>CAVTEO010000001.1:0-30928 GCA_963733805.1 uncultured Acidobacteriota bacterium
AAAACCACGAGAGCCCGGATTTCGCCTTTCCCCCTCCCTTGTCGTAATCTTTTACACCATGGATCTCAAACACCGCAGCCGCAACATCACCGACGGGCGCGACCGCGCGCCGTCTCGCGCCATGTTCAAAGCATCGGATTCACCGACGACGACCTCGCGCAAGCCCCTCATCGGCGTCGCCAACACCTGGATCGAGACCATGCCCTGCAACTTCCACCTGCGCCGCCTCTCGGCCAAGGTGAAGGAAGGCATTCGCGCCGCCGGCGGCACGCCCATGGAATTCAACACCATCGCGATCAGCGATGGCGAAACCATGGGCACCGAAGGTATGAAGCACCTCCCTGGTCAGCCGCGAAGTCATCGCCGACTCGATCGAGCTGGTCTGCCGCGGACAGATGTTCGACGCGGTGGTCTGCCTGGTGGGCTGTGACAAAACCATTCCCGCCGCCGCCATGGCGTTGGCCCGCCTCAATCTTCCCGGCCTGGTCCTCTACGGGGGCTCCATCCCCCGGGCGTGTACAAGGGCCACGACGTAACCATCCAGGACGTCTTCGAAGCAGTCGGCGCCAACGCCGCCGGAAAAATGACGACGCGGAACTGCAGGAAATTGAAAACGTCGCGTGCCCCAGCCCGGGTGCCTGTGGCGGACAATACACCGCGAACACCATGTCGACGGTGATGGAGTTCATTGGCCTTTCGCCGATGGGTTCAACGGCGTTCCCGCCATCGATCCGCGCAAGGACGAGGTCGCCTTCCGCTCCGGAGAGGTGGTGATGGATTTTCTGCAGAGAGCATCCCCAAACATAATCCTGACCCGGCCGCGTTCGAAAACGCGATCGCCGGCGTCGCCGCACCGGCGGCTCGACCAACGCAGTCCTGCATCTGCTGGCGATTGCGCGCGAAGCGGGAGTCCAGCTGACATCGATGACTTCCAGAAGGTCAGCGAGCGCACGCCGCTGCTCGCGGACCTGAAGCCGGCGGGCCGCTACGTCGCCGCGGATGTCGACAAAGCCGGCGGCATTCGGGTCGTCGCGCAGCGTCTGGTGGACGGGGGTTCGCGGAGGGAACGACGATGACGGTGACTGGAAACACTTTCGCGGAAGAAGCCGACGGGGCGAAAGAGACTCCCGGCCAGGAGTTATCCACCCACTCGACGTCCGATCAAGAAAACCGGCGGCCTGGTCATCCTGCACGGCAATCTGCGCCGGAAGGCTGAGTGTCAAGGTCACCGGGCATGAGCGCTGACCACCGCGGCCCGGCGCGCATCTTCGATCCGAAGAGGATGCGATGACGGCCGTGACCGCAGACAGATCAACCATGGCGACATCGTCGTGATTCGCTACGAAGGTCCAGGGGCGGTCCGGGCATGCGCGAGATGCTGGGCGTCACCGCGGCGATCGTGGGCGAAGGCTTGGGCGAAACGGTCGCGCTGCTGACGGACGGCCGCTTCAGCGGCGCGACGCGCGGACTCATGGTGGGCCACGTCGCTCCCGAGGCTGCGCTCGGTGGTCCCATCGCGGCCCTGCGTGACGGAGACACGGTTCGCTTTGACATCAACCAGCGCAAACTGGAAGTGGAGATCAACGACGCGACCCTGAAGCAGCGCATGGGTCAATGGAAAGCGCCCAAGACCAAATATCCATCGGGTGTATTCGCGAAGTACGCAGCCCTGGTGCACTCGGCGTCAGAAGGCGCAATCACCAAGCCACGGTAAGCACCACGACTCACGTAGGGACAGGCGCCCTCGCCTGTCCAGCCGAAGGTCCGCGCTCGGCACCCGCCCCAGGGAAACTACACCCCCGTGGCTGGGTGAATGTCAAATCAGGGAACGCCTGGGATCTAAAGACATAAGCCTGATCTTCGCAGATGCACACCCCTGAGACCCCGGCAAACCCTGGCCGAGCTATCGCTCAGCCGGACAGGCGAGGGCGCCTGTCCCTACGTGGTTCGAGACACGTGGTTCAAGATACATGGTTTGAGGCACGGGGCTCGTGACCTCCCAGTAACTGGCCCCCACTCCCAATATTCGGTATCATAGAGCCATCCGCGATCATCCAATGGGTCTGGTGCCTGGTTTCGATTTCGATTAACTTGTTCATTTAAAGAGGGAAAGCGCGCACATGGGTGTTCCGGTTTCACAGATGTGGACGGTGGCCAGCTACGTCATCGGCCAGAAGCTTCGCGGGCGGAAGCAGTTCCCCGTCGTCCTCATGCTGGAGCCCCTGTTCCGCTGCAACCTCGCCTGCGCGGGCTGCGGGACAGATTGAGCACCCGGCGCACATCCTGAAGACCGACCTCACTCCGGAACAATGCTTCAAGGCAGCCGATGAGTGCGGCGCGCCACTGGTCAGCATCCCGGGCGGCGAGCCGCTCATGCATCCCCAGATCGGCGAGATCGTGGAAGGCCTGGTCTCGCGCAAGAAGTACGTCTATCTCTGCACCAACGGCCTCCTCCTAAAAGAAAAAATCGACCAGTTCAAGCCCAGCAAGTATTTCTCATTCGTCGTCCATATGGACGGCCAGCGCGAGCATCACGACTTCGCGGTCTGCCGCGAGGGCACGTATGACAAAGCGGTCGAAGGCATTCAGGAAGCTCTCAAACGCGGCCTCCGCCTGACCACGAATACGACGCTCTTCGATGGCGCCGACGGAAAGAGCGTGCGCGCGTTCTTTGACGAGATGATGGACCTCGGGGTCGAGGGCATGATGCTCTCTCCCGGATACACCTACGACAAGGCGCCCGACCAGGACCACTTCCTGAGCAAGAAGAAAACGCGGCGCCTGTTCCGCCAGATTCTGAGCAACCGCCGCAAGCAGTGGCGCTTCAACATGAGCCCGCTGTTCCTCGAGTACCTGATGGGCCGCCGCGAGTATAGTTGCACGCCCTGGGGCATGCCGACTTACAGCATCTTTGGGTGGCAGAAACCGTGTTACCTGATGGCCGACGGCTACGCCGACACGTTCGAAGAGCTCCTGGGCGACACGAAGTGGGAACAGTACGGCACCGAGAGCGGCAACCCGAAGTGCGCCAACTGCATGGTGCATAGCGGTTACGAAGCCAGCGCAGTCAACGACACGTTCGGTTCGCTCAGCGGGTTCGCCGCCACAGTACGCGCGACGCTGTTCGATCGCTACAACGATCCCGACGTCGACGACGACACGCCGATGACCCCGCGCCGCAGCCCGGGCCCGCTGGTCCAGATCGGCGCCGCACCCGACGCGTAAAACGTGTAGCGCGGGCGCCCTCGCCCGCGAAAACCTGCAAAGCATGACGGAACCAACCCCCAAAATCGCACCCGAAGAACTCGAGAACGCACCGGGCACGGTGCACGAAAATCTGGAAGGCTGGATTCCCCCGCTCGCCACCGAGCAAGAGGTCCGCGAAGCCCTGGAAAAAGCCTTCGACTACCGCGGAGACCTCACCATCACCCTGAAAAACGGCGAGAAGGTCGAGGGCTACCTCTTCGATCGCAAGAACGACGGCGCCACGCTCGCTGATTGCAACGTGCGCATGATCCCGAGAGGCCGCCCCGAGAAACTACGCATCCCCTATAGCGACATCGCGGCGCTAGCCTTCACCGGCAAAGACACCGCCGCCGGAAAGAGCTTCGAAGCCTGGGTGAAGAAGTACCACGAGAAAAAAGCCGCAGGCGAAAAGAACATCGGCATCGAGGCCGAGTCGCTCGACGAAGACTAGATCGAAACTATCGGTATCGTTGGTGCAGTGGCGATTTTTCGCCAATAACGCTCATTGAGAAAAGTCCCACCAGTGCCCGTTTAGGTGGGTCGCCTGAATCTCTTAATGACTAAGCCGAGCGCATTGAACAGAATCCAGCAAAGAACTGCTGCTGCGAACGAAACTGGGAAAGCGACCCCCTGCGAGTACCGCCCTTGGAGAACCAATGTGGAGAACCAATGTAAGGACTATCCAACACAAGGCTGCTGCCAAGAGTGCTGCTGTGTCGAAGAATGAACGTCCCTTCCGTCGTAGTCCAAACCACAGCGCACCGAAGCCCACGACAATCGTCAGTGGTCCAATGAATGTCCCAAGTGGGTTCTCCATGAAAGTCTCTATCCATGAATGCATTGGGGTCTAATACCCCGAAGCAAGGGTTTTGACGGAATCAATCATAACTGTTGTGATCCGGAATCCCACCCGACGCTCAATTGGTGAAACGGGGATGGTACGTCAACAATCGTCAAGGGGTACCGCGCACAACCCAGGTGGCCTGCACTGAGGGGCCATGATTTAGCAACATGCGGAATGGTGCTGGACTGTGAACTCGATCTTGGAGTAAATTCCTCGCGTTAACCAACACTACCGGATCGGTACCCCTCGGGTGGAATCGTTACGTATTTACATTTTTGGCACGCATCAGCTTCGCTTGGGTTTGACTAGACCTGCCGGAACTTCAGAACGCACACAAGGGGATGAGTTATGTCCCTCAGATCACTTTGGCAAAAGCTTATTCTCCTCACCTCAACAGTCCCCACCTATACTCCACCCGCCGAGAATCTAGTCGAAACGCCTGGCGAAGGTCATGAATCTTCGTCAACAGTCTGGAAAGGTTGGGTGTGTGCGACGGTAATAGCGCTGTTCGGTATTTCAACCCTGGAGCGAGAGCATCAGTTGTTCTACCAACTAGTTGAAGCACCAGACCCGGTAGGGCGCGATTTCGCAGTTTACTACGTAGCTGGCAGGGTTGCCTCGGGGGAGGGAGAGGGGCGGCTGTACTACTCTCCGTCGGGAAATAAAACTGCTAGGAGCAGGGAGCTGTTGCAAGGCAGTATTCCTTCCAACACAGCCTGGTCAAACGTGGCTGCCAGTTCCCTGGGACGCACGACGACGACCTATTACATCTATCCACCGTTTTTCGCTGTGCTGTTCTCGCCGTTGGCGCGATTGAGGCCCCGAGACGCTTACTTTCTGTGGCGCGGCCTCAGCTTGGCAATGTTGGTGATTTCTGCCAACTTGATCTTGAGAAGCTTCCTGCCCAAGAAGGATCTGTCCGTCGTTTTGATTGCGACCATCGGGGTGTTGTCCTTTTTCCCTTTTGCGGAGACCTTGTACGAAGGACAAGTCAGTTGTTTGATTTTGTTTCTCTGGACCCTTGGATTCTACTGTGTCCGAAACCGCAAAACTGCTCTCTCAGCCGCTTGCTTCGCGATCGGGACTGCCGTGAAGCTCACACCTGCGATTGTGGTTCCGATATTGATCCTCCGTCGCCAGTGGAAGTGGTTAGTCTCATACTTCGCGACCGTCTCGGCACTGCTGCTTTTTTCGATCTGGCGGATTGGATGGCAAGCGCACAAGTTCTACGTCTCTGAAGTGCTTCCGTCTATGTCCGCCGGTATTGCAGGATACTTGCCCAAGTCGCTCGGTACGGTTATACGAAATATCTATTGGGAAAGGGCAATATTCGGCCCCTCGGACTCGTGGGATCTGCCTCCGTATCTAAATCTTCTCACTAAGACTTGCAGTTTAGCTCTATATGCGGGTGTGCTGTGCTACTTTTGGAAGCAACGAAAATCTGGTGAGGTCGCCCTGTCGCGAGAATTGGCGATCGCTGCTCTACTCAGCTTGTTAATTTCTCCCCTTACATGGCGGCATCACTTTGTCCTTGTGCTACTGCCGCTAATCTGTGCGTGGCTGCAATCGGGAGCGCATAGTACCAAGACTCGGCTGTATGCATTGGCACTCGTAACGATTTCCATAGGAACGCCGTTGGCGGATTTCATTTTGTTGCGTGTGCACCACGGTCTCCTACAAGCTTTTTTGTCCTCTGCTTTCCTGCTCGGAGGCTCAACACTCCTCCTGTTGTGCCTTCAGGACTACCGGCAAACTGAGCATGTCCCTGCTCCCGAGGCTCGCCAACCAGCCACGCACCACCTCCGTCGCGCCGCTTGACAGCAAGACACCGACGCCATCCAATGTGTTCCTCCCTGTCGTAACCAGCGATTGCACCAATATCCCCGGTCGCAAGTTCATCATTGGTGACGGGACCGCTATTTGACGTAGTCGATCTTGTAGCTTGATTCCGGGCACTTCACGATTATCGGTCCCATCAGGATTCCCCGAGGCCAACGCTCTGGACGAAAGCCTGTTCCACTACTTCCAGTGCCTCCGTGTTCATCATTCAAAAAATCGAAGAAGGGATCAAAATCGACAGTCGTTTCGCCTTGCCGCCATTCGTGAATGGTCCATTTTTCCGTTAGCTGCCTTGTTTCACCGGATGTTGTCCGCACGCTCTGCACGAACGAGTGGTCCTGCTTCACAGCAAGCGTTATCGTCACGCACGGAGCCTCTGCCTTATAGGTTCCGACAATCGACCGTTCGCTTGTGACGTGGCAGCCTACCCCCGAAAGGATCAGGGGAGGCAAGAGAAGGCCCCGGATTAAGGCACTAAATCTGACCACGGCAAAGGATGATACGACACAAGTGGCGAAAACAGGCATTCTCACCAGTGTGGGCTGTTTGTTCGCCGAAATCAGGCTCAGTCACCGAAATCGCAGCGTGGATGATGTTCATCAGCGGCTTCAACCGCCGAAGTACGGAGTCGAGGAACATCCGAACATCCCTCCTTCACTCCACCCCTTCCTCATCCTCCTCCGCGTCGTTTACCACGTCCACCGCATGCCCGCGCACTGAAAACGTCAGCTTCTGATTCTCCAAAGGCTCAAATGTCACCCGCGTCGGCAGCCTCTGCCACACTGGCGCCGGACACTCCGAGTCCGGTAAATCATCGCCATCCGCCTCGCCCAGCGCCTTCTTCAGGATCGGCTTTCGCCGT
The DNA here is from genome assembly GCA_963733805.1 of uncultured Acidobacteriota bacterium. Classification (GTDB taxonomy): domain Bacteria; phylum Acidobacteriota; class Terriglobia; order Terriglobales; family Acidobacteriaceae; genus Gp1-AA133. The sequence continues at coordinate 6,792 of CAVTEO010000001.1, forward strand.
CCCAACTGCGCGACCATTGCGAACAGCTTCTTGCCGTCATCCGACACGCCGCAGTACGCCACATAGGCGCGATACCAACTCGGCGTCGAGTAGAACGAATCAAATTCTGGCAACACAAGCTGCGACACTCTTCCAGTGACTCGATCGACCAGCAGCCAGCCTCCGCGCTCCCATGTCCATTTCGTGGCCGCCGTGCTTTCGCTCGGCAGCGTGTCGTTCAGTCGGAACATGCGTCGCACCACAAACAGGCGATCGGTCACCTCGTGCGAAGGCCCGGTCGTGTACTCCTTAAGCCGGGTGTCGACGTAGAGTGCGCGAATCTTCACGTCGATCGCCTTCGCCTGCGGGCCCACATACCATTTTGCCGCCGTCCACTTGCCGAATGAAATCACATGCGGTTTCGGAACCGCCAGCGCTTTTCCGCTCCACGCCAAAATCCCAACAAACATCAGGGTATGAAATGTTCTGCGCATAAAGTCAGATAAGCATGCACTCCGTTAGGAAAACAAGGTCAGTGGGCACAGTGATCCGTCCGCATTTCCCACCAAGGGAATCTCAAAAGCGATCAGGAAAACGATTTTGTCCGCCGAATCTGGTTCACGCGTGGCTAGATTTCGCTACAATGACGTTGAGGTAGAACCGGCCGCGCGGCCGTGCCTTCTGCGCTTTTGCAACTTATTGAAGCGGATCGGACTCTATAAGGCATGGGTGAGCTCTTGATCCACCGTCGCGTTCCCAGAGTCCTGGTGGTGGACGACAACCCGGACATGGCTGAGCTCATGCGTGAGTTGCTCGCGAGCCGCGGCTACGACGTGGTGACCGTACGCGACGCCGACGAAGCCGACATCGAAGTCCGCCGTCACCTGCCCGATCTGATCCTCTCCGATGTCGTCATGCCAGGCCGCTCCGGATACGAACTCTGCCACCAGCTGAAGGCAAACCCGGACACGCGGCTGATTCCTTTCCTGCTAATCACGGGTTTGAGCGACCGCGAAGACAAGGTCAAGGGCATCGAGGCGGGCGCCGACGATTTCCTGAACAAGCCCATCTTCCCGGCGGAGCTTTTCGCGCGCGTGAAATCGCTCCTGAAGCTGAAGGAATTCACCGACGAGCTGGAAACCGCCGAGTCCGTTCTCTGTACGCTCGGCCGCAGCGTGGAAGCGCGTGACCCTTACACCGAGGGCCATTGCGAGCGCCTTTCCCGGCGCGCCGTCGCCCTGGGCCGGCACATCGGGCTCGACGAAGAATCTCTCATCGCGTTGCGCCGCGGCGGCTACCTTCACGATCTCGGCAAAATTGCGGTGCCCGACGAGATCCTGAAAAAAGGCTCGAACCTTACCCCCGACGAGTGGAAGGTCATGAAGCAGCATCCACTGACCGGTGAAAACATCTGCAAGCCGCTGAAGTCGCTTCGCCTGGTGCTGCCCATCATCCGCTTCCATCACGAGCATTCCGACGGCACCGGTTATCCCGACGGCTTGACCAAGCAGGAAATCCCCCTTCTGCCGCGCATCCTGCAGGTCGTTGATGTTTATGACGCCCTCCGCACCGCCCGCCCCTACAAGATGCCCCTGACTCATGAGCAGGCAGCACACACTATGCGCGTCGAAGCGCAATCCGGCCTTTGGGACGAAGACCTCGTCACGCAATTTTTTGCAATGCTCGAGCGCCGCCAGGTCGCCTGAATCCCCAGGCTCAGTGCTACTCTTAACGTCGCACCGAAGCAGCCCGGCTCTGTTTGATTCGCGATTGGGCCAGCCCCTGATGAGGCATTCCCGATTTTTGCCAACGACCAACAGCCAGCGACCAACGACCGGTTCATGCCGATCGCCTACAGCATCGTCATCCCTGCCTACAACGAGAGCGCGCGCATTCGCGCCACGCTCGATCGCGTCCTGGCCCACATCGCCGACCGGCATTGGGATGCCGAGGTCCTCGTCGTCAATGACGGCTCCCGCGACGACACCGCGTGGATCGTCGAAAACTACGCCGCCCAGCATCCCAGCCTGCGCCTGCTCCAGAATCCCGGCAACCGCGGCAAAGGCTACAGCGTTCGCAATGGAATGCTTCACGCCTCCGGCGAAATTCTGCTCTTCTCCGACGCTGATCTCTCCTCGCCTATCGAGGAAGCTGACAAGCTTTTTGCCGCCCTCGAGGCCGGTGCCGACGTCGCCATCGGTTCCCGCTGGCTGCGCGCCGAGCTTCAGACCCAGCGCCAGTCCCTGCACCGCCAGCTCTTCGGACGAATTTTCAATGTCGCCCTGCGCATCGTCCTCGGCCTGCCCTACCGGGACACGCAATGCGGATTTAAAGCGTTCACCCGCCGCGCTGCGCAGGACATCTTTCCCCGCCAACACATCGAGCGCTGGGGATTCGATCCCGAAATCCTCTTCCTTGCCCGCAAGTTCGGCATGAAAGTCGAAGAAGTGCCGGTGAAGTGGGCGCACAGCGCAGGCACGCGCATCAATCCCGTGCGCGACGGAATCCGGATGTTTATCGAGATGCTGAGGGTCCGCTGGTATTCCCTGAGCGGTGAGTATGACAAACCGCCCGCGACGCTATGACGCCGCTTTCAGCAGCAGGTGCCGGGGGTGCATGGTCACGCCCACACCCTTGCAACGAACTAACGTCATCGACGCCGCGCAGTTCTCGCACAGCCAGTAAAATTGCACTCCCGCGGAATGTTTGCGGACGGTAGGATCAAAGCCCAACATCAGTTCAGCGTTGTCCTCCGCTTCGCGCTCGAAGCGGTAAAGCTTCCCCTGGTGCATATATAAGAATCGCGCCGAGCAAGCAGGATTCGCGCACTTCGAAATCATCGCAACCTCCTGGTGGGCTGATTGAGGAGTGGTGTGTTTTCAGTTTACACCTCCCGCGGGTGTGCAAAATGTCCAGAAGTTTCCCCGGAGCGAATCCGATCGTCGTGTGCCGAAAATTCGGCTTAACAATGAAGTCTTACCCCACGCAGCTTATCCAGACTCGCTTGCGCGCGAGGCTCGTGTTGCAGGACGAGACCCTGCGTTGGATGTGGGGCGAGCGGAAGTCGGCCTTCCCGCAGAAAGTTCTTCGGTGTGTCGTTTTCTTGTTGGGGAGTGCCCCAAGCGACGATGGGAAAAAAGCAGTGTTAGTCGAGCCATGATGCCCAACGGACATCGGCCAAAACGGCCGCCCAGCCTGCGATCCAAGCCACAGACCTGCGAGTCTGATCCAGTCGTCCACGCCTTGCCAAATCGCAACATAAACGGACTAGGTCTTCACCTGTACGAAAGGGAATCCACCCTGATGCGCAGAAAAGTTCACACCCGTTCGGCCGTGATCTACAAATCTGCTGTTGAAGAACTTTACAAATGCACTAACCTATGCGGCTTCAAGCTCGTACAGCCTGCCCGGAAATTACATCCCCCAGGTGGCTACTTGGCATGGCAGATGCTTCCTGACATTGCACGGAGGCGTTCGTCATGCGTCATATTTTTCAACGTGGATCACTATTAACCCTGCTGCTGCTCGCACTGGCTGGTTCGGCTCTGGCGAATACCTGTAACAACTTTGCGACCTACAGCTGCGCGCAGGCTACACCGAACACGGCCCGTCTCGGCGGTGGCACCGCCAGTGGCCAGTCCATTGGCTTCGTTCTCAATGGAACAAACACGTTCTCAGTTTTCTCAACGAATGGGAATGCTGCCGACGATGTCATTCTTGTCGGAGCCTCCGTTTCTGCGCTCACCGGCACTCTGAATGGAACTTCGTTCACCAGCCTGACCAGTTTCCCTGAGGGCGGTGCATTGGGCGCGATCAGCAGCAGCCTTGCGGGCCTGGGCTTCTGTTCCAGCCCTTGCAGCAGTCTCTCGTACGGCTTTGTTGACCTGAACAGCGCGCTCGCCGCGAATGGGAGCCTGTCGGTTACAGCCAATGGCGTTCCCGCCGGCACAGCTCTGTACGCCATGTTTATCGTCGACGGCAAAATCAAGTACATCACGCCCAACTCGGAGGCCTTGATTCTCGGGCATTCCACTGCCGTACCGGAGCCGGGGACGATGAGCCTGCTGGGAACAGGTCTGATTGGACTGGCCGGCCTGGTTCGCCGCAAGATTAAGGGCTAAGGCTTCCGCCTCCTGAATCACCAATGCCCTTCCATTCATCGCAGAATGGAAGGGCATTTCTCTTTGCTCAGGACACCAGCGTGAGTTGGTTTGCTCTCATGACCGACTGCCGCGAAGTTAAAAACAGCCGGAACCTCTAAGCCAATTTCTCATGCGGAGTGCGAGCCCTGTTCCCGCTGAGTGATACCGCCGCCTCCGCGACCTTCCGTCCCATTTCCGACGTGCTCAGGGACGCCTGTCCGCCGCGAGCCAGATCCCGTGTGCGATGCCCCGCTTCGAGCACCGCTTCCACGGCCGACTCCACACACACTGCCTCGCGCTCCAGATGGAAAGAATGGCGCAACAACATCGCGGCAGACAGAATGGCGCCCAGTGGATTGGCGATGCCCTGCCCGGCAATATCAGGCGCTGAACCGTGCACCGGCTCATACAGACCCACCGGCCCGCCCACGCTGGCGGAAGGCAACATTCCCAAGCCACCCACTAAACCTCCAGCCTGGTCCGAAAGAATGTCGCCAAACATATTTTCCGTGAGCAGCACATCGAACTCGGTGGGCCGCAGCACGAGCAACATCGCCGCCGAATCCACGTACTGATGCGCCAGCTTCACGTCGGGATACTCCCCGGCTACCCGAGTCACCACCTCCCGCCAAAGCCGGGAGCACTCGAGCACATTCGCCTTATCCACCGAAAGCACCTTGCGCTTCCGCTTGCGTGCCAGCTCAAACCCCACCCGCGCAATGCGCTCGATCTCCTGTTCTCCGTAGTGCATCGTATTCACTGCCTGCCGCGAGCCAGCCGGGCCGCCGATCGAACGCGGCTGCCCGAAATACGTTCCCCCCAGGAGTTCACGGACAATCATGATGTCAGTGCCGCGCACCACCTCGGGGCGCAAGGGCGAGTTGTCGAGCAGCGCCGAAAAGCATTTCGCCGGACGCAGGTTCGCAAAAGCTCCCAGTTCCTTCCGCAAGCGAAGCAAACCTGCCTCCGGCCGCAGATGTCCGGGGTTCTTGTCGTAGGTGGGAGACCCGACCGCTCCCAGCAGCACCGCGCCCGAACTCAGGCAAGCTTCCAGCGTGTCGGCAGGCAATGGATCATTACTCGCCGCCAGCCCTGCCCCGCCGATATTTTTGCGTGTGAGCTTGAACTCATGTCCAAACGACTCCCCTACAGCCTGCAGCACCCGAACCGCTTCCGCCGTAACCTCCGGTCCAATCCCGTCGCCTGCAACGATGGTCAGATTTAAAAGCACTAGTCCTCCTCATACCTGCCGACGCATCAACTCACGCGACTCGCCCGCTATTCCCCAAGTCTAAAATCCCTACTCCCCATCCGGCTCAATCTCCACTGTGCCCCGGCGACAGCCTACCCCGCGCCTGCCCCGACCGACGTCCATCGGTCACCCGATAGTCCTTGTATTCGATAGTCAGCGTCGCCCGCCCTCCCAGTCGTATGTAGCTGACCGATTCATTCCGTACTGGAAGCCAGAACGCGTCAACCTTCTTGTATTCATGATGGATTTGACTTCTCTTTGTCCAGAACGACGGATTCTGCGCTGGCTCAGCTTCAATCCGGGTGACGGCGAAGTCCGTTGCATCCACCCACACTGTCCCGCGATAGACGTATTTGCTCTTCGTCTTCGGACTTACCCGCAACACATACATCCCGCCCGTGGATGTCGGCTCGTAGCCCACCAGTTCAAAGCCGTAGTTGTCACGATTCAACTGTGTCCGCGCGCTCATCGCAGGTTGCGTGGCCTCTTGCTCACTTTCCATGAGCTTCTTGAAGACGCGATCCAGAATCATCCTCGAACCGCTCTGTGAAATGACCTTGAACTCTTTCGAAGAGGGGCTGTTAAAGGTAGCCTGCACCGTCATTTCAGCCTCCCGGTCTCCCGGGAATCCGTGGTATACGAGGTGGTACACCCGTGTCGCTTCGGAGTGCAGAAGGGCCGCCGCGCGCTCACTGTTTTGCCGGACAAGGTTGTCCACCACTTGATCGGTGGAGAGAGGTGCGTTTGCGATCGACGACGGTGTTTCAGACCCATAACCATAGAGTCTCGGCGCCATCAGAGCCACCAGGGCAAACAGAACAATCAGGAGAAGTGCTTTCCTTACTTCCATCATTGGTGACCCAGTCTAAACCCCAGAGGGCCGGTCGTGAGGAATTGACGAATGAGAACTTTCAAAATGTCGCCACCGCTAGTGTAGGTACTCATTAGAATTCTTAAGTTGCAAATAAAAAGGGCCCGGCACTTGCGCCGGGCCGCCGCAAATTCCAGCCGACTCATACACCCCACAAATAGTCCTCCTGGTCCGCATGGTGCTCGTGCAACGAGTGCAGATTCATTTCCAGCGGATGCCGCTCGATCGGCCCGGGCATGTGAAACGACTGCCCCGCCACCGCGGCGATCACCGTGGGTGGCACTGCCTCCACATGCGCCGGCGGCATGCGCTTCGCCACCGGACGCGCTTCGCGAATCAGTTGCAGCAGATGGTGATCCTCCACGTGCTTGATCTGGTCGGCAAGTACTACAAACCTCCGGTAAACCTCGTCCAGCTCGCGCCGCTCGAACTGATATCCCAGCTGCTCGCAGCGCAGGCTCAAGGCATGCCGCCCCGAATGCTTGCCCAGCACCAGCCGCGTATCCGGGACCCCCACCGAACCCGGCGTCATAATTTCGTAGGTCAGCGGATTCTTGAGCATGCCATCCTGGTGAATGCCGGCTTCGTGAGCGAACGCGTTGCGCCCGATGATGGCCTTGTTCGGCTGCACCGGCACGCCCGTGATCTCGCTCAGCAACTGGCTCGCGGGATACAAATGCTCGCTGGCCACCGCCACGTCATATGCGTAGCGGTCGGGACGCACGCGCGTCGCCATCACGATTTCCTCCAGCGACGCATTCCCCGCGCGCTCGCCAATCCCGTTGATCGTGCACTCCACCTGCCGCGCCCCAGCCGCCAGCGCGGCCAAAGTGTTCGCCACCGCCAAGCCGAGATCGTTGTGGCAATGCACCGAGATCGTTACATTCTCGATTCCCCGTACCCGCTCACGCAGCATCTGGATGATCTCGGCGAATTCCGCCGGCATCGTGTAGCCCACGGTGTCGGGAATATTGACCGTGGTGGCACCCGCATCAATCACCGCCTGCACCACCTGGCACAGAAAGTCGCGGTCGGTGCGGGTCGCATCTTCCGGAGAAAATTCCACGTCCTGGCAAAACGACTTGGCCAGACTTACACTCTCGCGGGCCTTCTCCAGGCACTCCTCGCGCGAAATTCGCAGCTTGTATTTCAAATGAATGTCGGAGGTGGCTAGAAATACATGGATGCGCGGGCGCGCCGCACCCTTCAGAGCCTCCCAGGCGCGCTCGATGTCGGGAGCGCAAGCCCGGGCCAATCCCGCAATGATGGGCCGCCGCACCGCCGCGGCAATCGCCTGCACCGCTTCGAAGTCGCCGTCCGAGGCAATCGGGAACCCGGCTTCGATCACGTCAACCCCCAGCCGGTCGAGTTGGTGCGCCATGCGCAACTTCTCGGGGACGTTCATGCTGCAACCCGGCGATTGCTCGCCGTCGCGCAAAGTAGTGTCGAACACCGTGATCCGTACTCGGTCCATAACCTGATGTCCTCCCTGAGGCTAGGGTTATGGTAGGTGGACAGCAGCCTACAGCAAAGCTTATAATCTTTAAATTAGTATAAGCATCGCTGCACCCAATAAGCTGCCCTGATAGCGATGCAACTTTTGCTAATGCGCTCGTGCAGCGCGAGCAGGAACGCGGTCGCCCCCGCGTCGCGAGCCAATGTAGCGCGGGCGCCCCCGCCCGCGGAACTTAAGGTTCGAACAATGTAGCGCGGGCGTCCTCACCCACGGGGCTTAAGGTTAGAACAGAACGAGGTTGCACAAGCAGAAAGCGGCGCTCACGGAGCCGCACTCCGAGCAATCGAGCAAAGACCAAGCGCCGCAGGCGCGGCACAGGAAAGCCCAGCACGTAAGTGCTGGGACATCGCATTTTCAGAATGACCAGTCCCGTAGGGACGGCAGAGAAGCAATCATGGAACTCTCCCAACTCGAGGTCTTCCTAACCGTAGCCCGTGAAGGCCGCTTCTCCCGGGCCGCCGAAAAACTCTTCCGCACCCAATCCGCGGTCAGCCAGACGATCCGCAAGCTGGAAGACGAAATCGGCGAACCTCTCTTCGACCGCTCCTCGCGCGAAGGCGTCCTCACCGACGCCGGGCACACCCTGAAGGAATACGCCGAAAAGCTTCTCAACCTCCGCAAGGACGCCCAGGAAGCCCTGGTCGAACTGCGCGAAATCCAAAAAGGCAAGCTGGCCATCGCCGCCAACGAGTTCACAGCGCTCTACCTGCTGCCCGTGCTCGCGGAATTCCGCCGCCTGCACCCGATGATCAAGATCATGGTGCAGCGCTCGCTCGGCAGCCACATTCCCGACGACCTGCTGCGCCACAACGTCGAAATGGGCGTCCTCACCTACGATCCGCAAGACCCACGCCTGCGTTCCATCATCGTCTACCTCGACGAATTGACCTTCGTAGTTCCCCCCACGCACCCGCTCGCTTCCGAGAAGCAGATCAGCATCCGCCAACTCGGCGCCGAAGTTTTCGTTGCGCACATCGTCTCCTCGCCATATCGCGAAAAAGTGATCGAAGCCTTCCGCCGCCACAAAACCCCGCTCCACATGGACGTCGAACTCCCCACCCTGCAGGCCATCACCCGCTTCGTCGCGATGGGTAACGGCGTTGCCCTCGTCCCCGAGATCAGCGTGCAAAGCGAACTTGCCCGTGGCGAACTGGTCCGCGTTCCCGTACGCGAACTCCGCTTCCACCGCAAACTTCGCCTCGTCTACCGGAAGGAAGCCACGCTGTCGCACGCCGGCCGCGCCTTCCTGCAGGTAGCCGAATCCATCGCGGCCGAACGCCAGGGCCAGTACCGCTTCCTGCGCGATCACTAGGTTGGCGGGAGGCAGGCGACCGGCTACTCGAAAATTGTCGAGTGGGGTAGCGAAACGCACTTAACGCCGAATGCGCTTCGGTTCAGCTGCACGGGTGGCCGGTCGACTTTAAAACTCGGGGGTGCCCCGTGTCTCTCGCCTTTCGAGACATGGGGGCTTTCTCTCGGGATCGCGCCGAGAGTGTAAAGGACGTCTCGGGACACTCTGTAAAGAATGTCATGGACTGAGCAGCTTTTCGAAGGGTGGGAGGCACGAACCTCGAAAGCTGTTGTCCTCAGGGCGTGACAGTTTGCGGCGCGCCCTCGCCTAATAAATAACCCGCCACTTTCGTGGCGGGCCAGCCTACCCGTAGCTCCCCACAGTTACGGGAGACCGCAACCTAAATCGTCCATGCTCTCCCCGAATCCAGGGCAGCTGCCAGGTTCGGGTACACCTCAAACACGTACGATAAATTCGTCAACTCCAGCAATTCGGACACTGCGCGGTTCGCGCCTACCACCTTCACGGTTTTTCCCTGCTCTTCGGCGGAAACATGCGCCACCACCAATTCTCCCAGTCCGGCGCTGTCCACGTTGTGAACCCCTCCGAGGTCGAGAATCACTTCCCGGCTCTCCTGCAAGGCCTCGCCCACGGCTCTCGAGACGGCAGCAGCTTCCTCGCGGTACACCATGCGTCCCCGGCAATGAATCACCATCACGTCCCCCGCTTGTCGGCTTTCCAGACTCAACTCCACGATGTTCTCTCCGTTTCCTGCGCCCGAGGGAAGTACATTGACGCGCATCGATGTTTGTTTGAATATTTAGACATTACCGGTTCCAAGTTGTGCAGTTGTCGCAGGCATGTAAAAATCTCATAAATAACTTGTCTTCATGTTTCCAGCCGCCGGGCAAAGTTTCGGATCGCGTTAGCATCCAAATTCTTTCCAGCGCACAGACGTACTCGATCGTGGGACGCCAAGGAGGATTTTCTTCGTGCTGAAACGCGCACTCGTCGTCGCGGTAGTACTGATCGGCAGCGGCCTGGCCGCGGCGCAGAATCCGCGCTTCACCATCTTCGCGGGCTACTCCTACGGCAACACCAACTATGCGCCCGGCAAGCGCTCCCATCTCCACGGCTGGGAAGTTTCGGTCGAGGGCATCCGGCTGAAGCCCTGGCTGACCGTGGTTGCCGATGGCAGCGCCAATTACGGCTGGAACGAGTTCCCCATCTCCTGCGTGACGGTCCCGGTGTGTACGCCGGCGATTCCCGATTCGCGCGCGAAAGAGTACACACTGCTCGGCGGCCCGCAGATTTCCACCTGGCGCGGGAATTTCCGCCCCTTTGTTCACGTGCTGGGCGGAGCTACCCGCGTCTCGGTCTCCACCCCCGGCTTCTTTGACTCCAGCACCAACTGGACCATCGCCGGTGGCGGCGGACTGGATTACAGGTGGCGCGGCCCGTTTGGCTTTCGCGTGCAGGCCGATTACCTGCGCACCAACCTTTTCGGCCTGACCCAAAACATGCTGCGCGCCTCGACCGGAATCGTCGTGCGCTTCTGACAAACTTTCATCTTGTCATCTCGAGCGCAGTGAGGCGTAAGCCGAACGCAGTCGAGAGACCTTGAGTTTCCAGGCGGTCGCAGGGAGGCCAGCTACCGTCCGCCAGCTTCAACCCAGTACTTGTGATCGCGCAGAAAGAATTTCTCGTTCCAGAAATTGAAAGCGGTCCGCAAGAACAACCGGGCCACGCGCAGGTGTCCCATCCTCTGAAAACGGCGGTTGGTGGTGTACACGCCGCCTCGCACGATCCCGAACCGATTGCGCGCCACGCGCTGGCTTAACAGGTAGTCTTCTCCGAATTGCGCCTGCTCGTGGAAACCGCCCAACTCGTGAAATTTTTTACGATCGAACAGCATGAACATGCCGGTGGCAAAGGGCTTGTGCCAGCGCGACAGGTATTGAAAGCAATCGTTGCCCGCGTACATCGCCTTGTCGAACCAGCTTCCGCCGCGGCACACAATGTTGGTGGTGACGCAGTGCAGTCGCTTCTGCTGCGCCCGTTCGACCGCCCGCCGAATCACGGACGGGTGCGCCATCTCGATGTCGGCATCGAGGAAGAGCACGTAAGTCGAGTCGGCAAGGGCGGCGCCGCGGTTGCGTCCGACGGCCGGCATGCCGCCAGCAATCACGCTCACGTTGAGCCGGCCGCGGAAGCCCAGAACAATGTCGGGCGTGCCGTCGGTGGAGTTCGCGTCAGCCACCAACACTTTCGTACTCGACATCTTCGAGTAGTCCTGCGTCGCCAGCGACTGCAGCAAATTCGGAATCAATTTCGCTTCGTTCTTCGCCGGGATCACGATCGTCAGCTCGCTCGTGGTAGTCATGGATGCAAACCCCCTCGTCTCCGATGGTGATGTAGGTCAGCCGCTCATCAATCCAGCCGCCCGCGTTGTAGTAGTGGACTCCGTCCCGTTCCAGATGCATGGCAGCGTGCGTGTGGCCGCAGAAGATGCGACCGGAGCCGCGCTCCCGCGCATGCGCGATGGCGCCCCGCGCCACCTTGGCCGACATGCGCAGCCAGCGCGTGTTCAGCCGGTCGATCAGGCGAGCCAGCGGATTGCCTTTCAGATCCAGCTTCTGCAACAGCAAGTAAAGGCGCGTGCCGAAATTGCTGAGCGGAACGCTGCTCACCGTGAAGCCATCGAACTGGTGACCGTGAATCGCGAGGTGGGTCAGGCCCGCGTACTCCCATTTGTATTCCTGAAATACGCGGACCCCGACCAGGTGCGACATCACGTCCGTGAGGCCGAAATCGTGATTGCCTTCGACCCACACGACTTCAATCTTGCGCTTGGGATTGGAAAGCTTGCGGATGGCCCCGAGAAATTTCCAGTGCTCTTTCTTGAGCCGCCCGAAGTTGAGGTCGGCAAAAATGTCGCCCAGAAGAATGAGCCGGCGAAAAGAATTTTCCTGAAGCATGCGTGTGGCCGCGCGCGCACGGCTGACCTCCGCGCCCAGGTGCACGTCTGAGAGGACCAGCGTGTCATACACGACCGCGCTCATACCTTCTGTATAGCGCGCGGATGTTACAGGGTGATGAAACCTGCACTAAAAATGAGGCAGTGGTAATGGCGCGGTAACGCGCGGCTGGTGTGCGATTTTCATATTGGCGTAATGTTCCACGTGGACCACTTTCGCTTTTTTGGGGAGTCGCTATATTAGCTATTAGATAATTATGATCGCGATCTTAATGGGCTGTCGGCGGTTAGGGCGATAACCGGGGATGCCCGAATTTCGGCAGGTATCACAAACTTTCGCCCCGGCGTGGACCCCGCTATGTGCGCGGAAAATCTTAAACCGCAAAGGACGCCGAGAAATGCCGCGGAGGGCGCGGAGGGATTTGTGATGGAAGTTTCTCATAGGGCCGCAGGGGAACGGTGCGGCTGCGCGATCCCTTTCGACCGCCCTCAGGGCACGCACTTCGACAGCGTTCGGCTTCGCCTCACTTCGCTCAAGATGACGGTGCCTGAAGTAAGGCGATGGCCAGCAGGGGCAGTCGCGTGATGCGCGGGTTGGATCCGACAGAAGACTGTTGAATGGATCAATCCGATGGTCTAAGCTGCCGCGACCAGCAATACTTTCTGGAGTAAGTCGCTGTGATTTGTAGTTATAGGCGGTTGGATCACGCGCTTGTGTCTTTCGCCAGCCAGCGAAGTGCCGGCTTCGCTGGGAATCAGAAGTGGCTTCTCGTCTCATCTGTTCTGCTCGTGGCCTTGATTGTTTCAAGACAGGCTGCCGGACAAGCCGCATCCGACAACGCACAGAGGAACTCGATTCGCGGGGTCGTCGTGAACAGCGTCACGCATGAACCTGTCGGACGCGCGCTTGTGCACTCTCCGGACAATCGATTCGCGACACTGACTGACGATCAGGGGCGCTTTGAGTTTGCTCTTCCGGAAGCGACGAGCGCCGTCCCGGATTCGACGGGGAACACGACGTATTCGATCAACGGGCTGGACTACATTGGAGCCTCGTACGCGAATTTCCCTTGGATGCTGGCGGCGCGCAAGCCAGGATTTCTCGGCCTGGAGCCGCGCACGCAGATCTGGGATGGCGCGCCGGTGGTCGAAGGAAAAGACGTCACCGTTACGCTTGTACCGGAGGCGCGCATTGTGGGGCGGGTGGTTCTGCCGACCCCCAATGCGTCTGAGCGGATTACGGTCGAACTCTATCATCGGCACATAGTTCAGGGCCGCTCGCAATGGGCGTGGGAGAAAAACGTCGCCGCTCGCTCGAACGGTGAATTCCGATTCGCGGACCTCGAGGCGGGGACCTATAAGCTGCTGACCGGCGAGTTGATGGATCGCGACCCGCTGACGGTCGACCCTCGCGGGCCCATCTTCGGCTATCCACCCGTTTACTTTCCCAACGCTCTCGATTTCCATTCTGCAGGAGAAATTCAACTGGCGGCGGGAACGACGTTTCAGGCGGAGCTTTCGCCCGTCCGGCAGCCGTACTATCCGGTGAAGGTGCCGGTCACGAACGGCCCCACGGACAACGAACTCATGGTCAGTGTCTCGGTACAGGGACGCAAGGGACCTGGATTTGAATTGGGCTATAACCCGCGCGACCAGAGGATCGAGGGCTCACTGCCGAACGGAACTTACGTGGTGGAAGCGTTGAGCCAGGGAGAGCTAGCCGCGACCGGGTCGACGACCATTACGGTGAAGAACGCAGCTCTGGAAGCGACACCGATGGCGCTGATGTCGACAGGGTCGGTGCACATCGAGGCGAAGCTGGAATTCAAACCGGATCCGGAGACCAACTCGCAAAATGAGAATGCGAACGAACACCTTCCGAGCGAAGTTCAGCCATCCGTCCAAGGGCGAGGACAGAATTTCAGCGTCATGCTGGAACCGGTGGACGAACTCATGCGTCCGGAAATGCCGAACGGGCCGTCCGAAGTTATGCAGACCAACGACACGATGATGTTTAGCCACGTACCACCGGGCCGGTACTGGGTGCGGATCAATGCCACGCGCGGTTATGCGGCCGCGCTTACTTCGGGCGAAGTGGATTTGCTGCGACGGCCGCTGACCGTCGGCCCAGGATCAAACCTCAAGGTGAATGTGACACTCCGCGAAGATGGGGCGGAGATTTCCGGCAGCGTGGAAGGTGGAAGCGGACCACCGGCAGTAGGATACAGGCCGACCACGATGACTTTCATCGGCAGATTTTCGCCACAGACAGGTGCGCACATCTACTGCATCCCGCTTCCCGAAAGCACGGGCCAATTTCGGGAAGGCGGCGTGCAAACGGATGGCAAGTTTGTGGTGCAGCAGATCCCGCCCGGCTCCTACCGGGTGCTGGCCTTCGATCGTCAGAAATTGGATTTGGAGTACAACAGCAGCGAAGCGATGCGCGCTTATGAAGGCAAGGGTCAGGTCGTGCGCCTGAGCGCTGGCCAGAAAGAAAACATAACACTGCAGGTGATTTCAACGAGCGAATGACCATGCGCCGTTCCCGATCCGGATCGACTTTCGCCCTGATAATGCTGGGCTCTCTGGCCGTCATCTTTTGCACCACCGTCAGGGCGCAGAATTCCAGGGTAGATGCAGGCACGGCTCCGTTTCGGATTGCAGGAACGGTAACCAACAAGCTGGGAGGGGCGGTGCTGGCGCGAGTGCGCGTCACGATCCGAGACGTCAAAGATCAGGAAAACGTGCAGTCGCAGGTGACAGGAGACGAGGGTCGCTTCGAGTTCAGGGTCAAAGCTGGTAAGTATGCGCTGCATGGAGCGAAGCGCGGATTTATCAGCTCCGACTACGATCAGCACGAACAATTTTCGAGCGCGATCGTCACCGGAGCCGGGCTCGACACGGAAAGTATTGTGCTCAAGCTTGCACCGTCGGCAGTGCTGAGCGGAAAGATTCTCGATGAGTCAGGAGAACCCGTCCGCCTCGCCCGGGTCACCTTGTGGCGCGAGGACCACGCGACCGGCGTCAGCCGCATCGCGCGATTCCGGGAAGACAGCGCCGACGATCAGGGGACTTACGAGTTCCTGCCACTCGATGCCGGCACTTACTTTCTATCAGTGACCGCGACCCCCTGGTACGCAGTGCATCCGGCGACCACGTCCCCAGAGGGCGTGTCGGTGGCACCGGCGGTGGTCGACCGCAGCCTCGACGTCGTCTATCCGACCACTTACTATGCGGGCGCCACTGAGTCGGAAGAGGCGACGCCGATCCCGCTGCGAGGCGGGGACCGCCTGGAAGTCGATCTGCACCTCGCACCCGTGCCTGCCCTGCATGTTATTTTTCGCAGCCCACAGGACGGTAGCCAGCAAGACGGTGGCAACGCGTATTCCATGCCGCTTCTGCAGAAGCGGGTGTTTGACAGCTTCGATCGTCCGCGGGCTCAGGAAAATGCCCACATCATCGCGCCGGGCGTGTACGAACTGACGATTGCTCCCGGCAAGTACACCATGCGCGTCTGGGGGCCAGCGCAAAACAACCGCGTCAGCGATATAGATATCACTCAAGATCATCAGGAGGTGGAGACCTCGAATGGCGAGGCGCTGAGCAACATCAGCGCCTCAGTACACATACTTGGAGAAGAAGCGATTCCAAAAAATCTGTACGTGATCATGCGCGAGGGTCCACGACGGGGTGGACGGGGTGGACCGGCTGGACAAGTGGACGCCAAGGGAAACCTGCAGTTGCCGAACGTGTCTCCCGGTACTTATGAACTATGGGCAGGATCGCAAAACAACGACTACGCCGTGGTGAGGATTGCGTCGGAGGGTCAGGAGGTCGCGGGGCACACCTTGAAAGTGGCGGCCGGGGGGTCGTTGTCGTTGTCCCTCACACTGGCTGCCGGGACCGGACGGGTGGAGGGCTTCGCAAAACGTGATGGAAAGTCAGTTGCCGGAGCGATGGTGGTGCTGATCCCGAAACATCCAGAAACGAATCTTGAACTGTTTCGCCGCGACCAGAGCGACATGGATGGCAGTTTCCTGCTGCGGGGCGTGATTCCGGGGACGTATACCGTGATCGCGATTGCCGACGGGTGGGATCTGGATTGGTCGCGGGCCGGGGTGCCAGCGAAGTATGCCGTGCAGGGACAGACGATCGTGGTGCCGGGATTGGGGAACCATACGATTCAGTTGCCGGAGGCGGTGGAGGTACAAGGGAAGTGAACCGTCTATAAAAACCCCGCTTTCGGCCTTCGTAGAATCCCACGCTAGCGCAAATCAGGCCGAATCGATGGTTGGTGGAACGATCTTCCGCCGCAGAGTGATTCAATGTGAGATTTCCAGTCTTGGTCCTCAACCTCTCTGGCGAATACAGCGGTGCTCAGGCACTGCCCGGGAGAACTTCGCCTTGACAGAGACTTCGCTTTTATCGAGGGGTACCCAAGATTTGTGTGGGCGATCCGTTCTTCTTATTGCAGGCGTGGCGCGTTCAGCAGCCAATCGGTCGGATTGGAGTACCAGTACGGTGATGCGGGGATATTTGATTTCGCGAGGCTGGGTACTTCGGCCTTAGCCATACTGGCGCTGCGGATGTTTACGGGCATGTGGCCGGAGAGCGGGATCTCGCCGAACAGAGCGCGGGCCGCGCTCACCTCGGAAACCGTGGCATTGGAGAACGTACAGACGTAGTTCTGGATGGTAGGGAAATCTCGGGTGAGGTACGGATTTCCCATGGCCAGGACGGCAGTCTTCTGCGGGGCGCGCGCCAGGATCGCGCTCAGCAAGCGGGCGGTCGAGTCGGGCAGGGATGCGGAATTCTTCTGGCCGCGGGCGACGGTCATGGTGCGCGCGGCGGAAGGCACGACGTACACGGCAACGACCACGGCGCGGGCTTCGTCGACCTTGCTCAGCACCAGTTCAGACCGGGCGGCAGCTACGCGCGGGTCGACGTAGATCACTTCGACATCGGATGCGCGGGCGCGCACCTCGCGTTCGAGCACGCGGCCGTCATCGGCGCCCACGTGATCGCAGAGAATCACCAGAACAGCCGAGGGAGCGGGCTTCACACGCTGATAGAGAAAGATGGTGTTCAGGTCTGCGCGCTTCAACGTGAGGGGCAGGACGTGGCCAGTGTTGCGCACCAGCGTAATGGAATCGTCGGAAATGCGCTGGCCTTCGGCAATGTTTTCGGGATTGCCCACCAACCGGTGGATGGCGGCTATGTCTACAAGGCGGTCTTTTTCCAGATGGAGCGAACTTTTCGCGCGCAGGATCTTGAGGACGGAGGCGTCGAGTCGGTCCCGCGAAATCTCGCCCGCGCGAACCGCATCGAGCATGGCACGGTAACTCAAATCGAGATCGCCCGGCATGGTCAAAACGTCGTTGCCGGCTTGGAATGCATCCACGGCAGCGCGGCCCGGGTTCAGTGCATAGCGACGGCTCAAACCCGCCATGTCGAGCGCGTCGGTGACCACGAGTCCCTTGAAGCCCAGGTCGTTTTTCAGAAGGTCGGTAATGATGTGGTGCGAAGTCGTCGCCACGTGGCCGGGATCGGGATCGAGCGCCGGGACCCGCACATGCGCGGTCATGACGGCATCGACGCCCGCGGCGATCGCCTTACGGAACGGAGGCAAGTCAACCGCGGTCAGACGGTCGAGATTCTCGGCGACCGTGGGAACGGCAATATGCGAATCGATGGCGGTGTTGCCGTGTCCGGGAAAATGCTTGGCGGTGGTGAGCATGCCGCTGGCGCGGGCACCGCGGATGTAGGCGGCCACCAGGTCGCCGACCTGAATCGGGTTTTCGCCGAAGGCGCGGGTACCGATGATGGGGTTCGCCGGATTCGAATTGACGTCCGCCACCGGGAACAGGTTCCAGTGCACTCCAAGCGCACGGCTTTCCTGCGCGGTAATGCGGCCGAATTCTTCCGCGTAGGAGAGGTTGCCGGTGGCGCCGAATGCCATGGCGTGCGGAAAGACGGTGGTTCCAAACAACTGCGCCGGGAGAACGCCCCGCTCGAAGTCCCCGGCAACCAACAGTGGGAGTTTCGACTCGGTCTGCAGCTGATTAAGCAGGTTTACGGTCTGGTAGCGGTCGTTGCCGTTGAGGAAGCGTCCCGCAGCAGGCACCGACATGGCCAGCGATCCCACGTGGTACTTGCGAATGCTCTCGCGCAGGCGAATGTATTCCGGACTTTCGCTGTCCAGAAACTCAACCCGCATGCGGATCATGAACAGCTGGCCAACCTTCTCTTCCATGGAAAGATTGTTGAGAGTGTTCTGCGCCCAGTTGTCCGTGATGGTGGGGTTGGGAGGTGGAGAAGGCGTGCGACGCTTATCGCGCGTGAGAGCAGCGGTGCCCAGCAGGGTGAACAGCACGATCAGGGGGAGGAAGTTGCGGGGCATCGGCAAGGAGCATACTGCGGAAACAAATGGACATCATCCACAGAATAATCACAGCGTGCTGTCGAAAGGTCATGTACCAAAGGACAGAGAGCCCGGAAGGCGCCAGGACAGCGTCCGCGGCGGGGTTGTCTTCGTTGGTACGGAGGCGTACTGGCCGGTTGGCCGGGGATGATTGAGGAAGAGAGCGTTTAGTTTTTCAACACCGCCGGGATTGCCAGCGCTCAACAGCTTGCTGAGGCAGGCTGCGAAGACGCAATCGAAGAGTGACGCCAGCCACATACAGTTGAGCACAATCTTCACTAACGACGTGTCCAACCGGTTCTGAGTGTCATGTCGTGTTAACAGCTCTTACTCCCGAGTGGGCGTCATTGTTCCTCATATTCCACCTCGCCTTCCAGGAAGAAGACGCAGGTTCCTTCCAGTTCGGTACGATCACCATTCAGCCGACAAACCATCTCACCGCCGCGTCGAGATGCCTGGAAGGCGCGAAATTCGGTCTTGCCGAGCCGCTTTGCCCAATACGGTGCCAGCATACAGTGGGCAGCACCGGTCACCGGGTCTTCCGGAATGCCCTTGGCTGGAGCAAAGTATCGGCTGATGAAATCGTACCGGCCGTCGCCGGGCGCGGTCACGATCACTCCCGGTCTGTCCATGCGCGCAATGAAGGCCAGGTCGGGAGCAAGTTCACGCACGACCTTCTCGTTCTCCAGAACTGCCAGGTAGTTGAACGAGTTGACCCGAACCTCAAGAGGAGCAGCGCCGAGAGCTTCCGGTAAGCCGGCCGGCGTGGCGACTTCCTGGGAGAGTCGCGTTGGGAAGTCCATGATGTAACCTGCACGCGAGCGAGTCACGGTCAGCGGTCCGCTTGCCGAATAGAAGACGACTCGGTCGCGTCCGACCTCCAGCCGCTCCATGACCACTGCCGCACTGGCCAGGGTTGCGTGGCCGCACAGCGGTACCTCGACTCGCGGCGTAAACCAGCGCAGGCGATAGTCGTTGCCCTCAGGCACGAGAAAAGCTGTCTCGGAGAGGTTGTTTTCGGCAGCCATGGCCAACATCATCGCGTCCGAAAGAAAACGATTCATTGGCATCACCGCAGCAGGGTTTCCTGTAAAACGGCGACTTGTGAATGCATCGATGTGGTAAATCGGCGTGCGCATGAATCATCGATCGTACAAGAACGTGTGGAGAACAGGCGCTGCAATAGCATGTGAAGCAGCCTTCGGAGTATCAGCAACCCGGAAACTGGCCCACGCCTATAGTTCTCGTAATATCCAGTGTTCTGTGAGTGGCGAAAACCTAAAGCGCCTGGCAGCGACTATCATGAGCGGCGTGGTTGTTGAAAAATCCCAACTACACTCAAAATGCGTGGGGGGAAGAGACGGCGCAAACTTGCGCTAACGCCTGATTTCGCCAGCTACAATCCTCACTCGGGAGGGATGCTGTGCCGGATAAGACGATTGGCTCCATGGGCAACACGGTTGTACCCGCACTGCTCGCCTTGGAGCAGCTTGGCTTTGAGGTCACCGTGCAGAACAGTTCGGTGGGCCAGACGACCTGTGCCGTTCTTGGTGAGGAAAGGTACTTTGCGGAAGACTCCGTCACGGTGCTCGGCTTGGTAAAGCTAATTGAATTGAGGACTTGGCAATTGGGTGCGAGTGACTCGGAGGCAGAAGAGACCCTGCACAAGTATGGGCTGGGCGACTGAATTGGTTCTCAATAAGTGAAATGGCTGGTTACATCAACTATCCCCACGGGACAGCAGATGGTTTCTTGTCGGCTAGCTTGGCTCCGGAAAATCTTGAGGAGAACTGACACTTCACCACTCCTCATGTTGTGCTGTCGACAATTAGACTGGCACGATTTTTTCACTGGAGAACATCGAGAGTTCGGTAGCATAATTATTCAGGAGTCTAAGTCCACAAAGGGCTCCCGGGCTCCCGGAGCTTGTTATGGTCTCGCTTCGCAAATTGCCGACACGGAAGAGCCTCGCCCAGAAGCAAGCCAAGTTTTTTGACCCGAAAGTCTTTCTAGCAAGTGTTGGGGCCGGAAGGACTGTTCGTCAATATCACCCGAAACAAGACATCTTTTCGCAAGGAGACCGCGCCGACGCTGTGTTTCATATTCGGGAGGGGAAGGTGAGGCTCAGCGTTCTCTCCCAACAAGGCAAGGAGGCTACCATCGCACTGCTCGGCTCCGGCGATTTCTTGGGCGAGGGATGCATCGCCTCAGATCAACCCATCCGACTGGCAACCGCCATCGCCATTACGGAGTGCTCCATCCTGAAGATCGAAAAGAACCAAATGCTGCGCACGCTCCACGACGAACACGGGTTCTCCGACATGTTTGTCGCGTATGTGGTCGAACGTCATAACCGCACGCAAGCGGACTTGGTTGATCAGCTGTTCAATTCGAGCGAAAAGCGGCTGGCGCGGGCGCTCTTACTACTCTCCCGCGTGGGAAAAGAAGCAAAATTTGAAACTGTGGTACCGCAAGTGAGTCAGGAAACTCTGGCGGAAATGGTTGGTACTACTCGCTCACGTGTGAATTTCTTCATGAACAAATTTAGAAAGCTTGGTTTCATCGACTACGACGGCGGGTTAGAAGTGAACAGCTCGCTTCTCAGCGTTGTCCTGCACGAGTAACGCAATCCAGCTGTGGGGTACTCCTCCAGCAGCATCGTTCTCTCGCCGAAGGTGTTCAATTTTGAACAGCGCATGGTGGCTTGCCATCTGTAGCATTACGAACCTACAGACAAGGAGGGGCGCCATGGCCTGTAAAGGATGCCATTCCGATAGGCAAAGCGTGTTCAACGGCGAAATTGCCATCCACTTCCGCGGACTCGAAGGTCTGGACAAACCCATCGTGTGGGTTTTTCAGGAGACTGTGGTCTGTTGGCATTGCGGCTTCACAGAGTTCACCGTTCCTGAAAGGGAGTTGCAGGTCCTTTCGCAAGGTTCTCCCGTGAAGGACACGGTGGTTTTGGCAGAGAGGACGACCCCAGCGTCAGGAGAAGTCAGGATAAACTCTCGTTCACAGGGAATGAACTGAGTGCTCCCGTTAATTACGTTCCGCAAGTCCGCTACTAGCGAATGTCTCGCCCCGAAGAACGGCGTTCACTGCGGTCAGAAGCTCTCTTCCCGCATCCATCTTAGCAACGTAGCCCAGCGCCCCTATGCGGAAAGCCTCTTGTACTATATCGGCAGAAGACTCCTGACTCACGAAAAGGATTTTGGATTCGGGGGAGAGCTTGCGGATTCGTCGAGCCGCTTCAATTCCATTCAGAGTTGGCATCCCGATATCCAGCAGAATCAAGTCCGGTCGCAGCTCTTCGGCTTTCTGAAGCGCTTCTAGTCCGTCTGAGGCCTCGGCGCCGACCTGCAATTCCGGCCTTTCCTCCAGCAGAGAACAGACAACTCGCCGATAAGGTTCGTAATCATCGACCACAAGGACTCTGACTGACGCTGCCAAAACAGTCTCCACCCGAAATCCGTGGCAAAGTAGCACAATATCGTTTGTAGGGATACTGGTAGTTCTTGCGGTCGGATGGAAGCGGGGGACACGTCATCAGGCAGGAACTTTGAGCGCAACGGAACGACCTACCTCGGTGCGCTCGTTGGTGAAAAATCCCCATTGCACCAATTGAGCGCAGGGGTCCTGAACTCTTTCCCTACGGCACGAGTGAAGCCACGCCCTTCCCTTTGCGGAGTCTTTGACGGACAGCTTGCTAGTGAGTCGGCGGAACGTATTCCTTGGGGGCGACCGCGCCGTCGCCGAAGAAGAATTGTTCCATGTGGCGGACGATGACTTCCTGGTCTTCGCGGCGGGCGGGGTTGAGGCGATATTCGTTGAGGACCATTTTGCAGAATTCGGTCCACTGGCCCCAGGCTTCCCGGGAGACGTTGTCGTAGATCTTCTGGCCGAGTTCGGTGTCGAAAGGTGGTTCGTCGAGGCCGGGCAACTGCTTTTTCAGCTTTACGCAAAAAACTTCGTGCGCCATGTCGGGTCCTTGATCGGTAATTAATAAGAAATTATCTCATAAGGTAACGCTCTTTCTCGGCTCAGGCCGGCTGCGTTGCCGGTGGTTCGGGCAAAGGCTCCACTGGAAATGTGCCTTCCGGAGTAATTTCAGAATCCGGCCGATTGCGGGGATAATCTGATCTCCAGAATGAATGCTGAACTGATTAAAGAACTCCGGAGCATTCCCTACCTTTCGGACCTATCCGATGACAAGTTGGGGTGGCTGGCCGACCACGCCGACGTGGCTACGGCCGAACCGGGCGAGATCGTGATCCGCGAGGGCGAGCCGGCCGAGTGGATGGTGATCTACCTGGAGGGGGAAACGGACGGGCGGCGGGAGAGCGGCGGACCCGATGCGCCCGTGTACACAGCCCGAGCGGGCATGATTACGGGCATGCTGCCCTTCTCGCGCATGACGCATTACACGATCACGGCCCGGGCGGTGAGCCATCTGCGGGTGGCGCGCATCCCGAAGGGCCTGTTCCAGGAAATGCTGCACCAGATTCCGGAGCTTGGGCCGCGGCTGGTGGGAATTTTGTCGGACCGCGTGCGCGAAGTGACCAGGCTGGACCAGCAGCGGGAGAAGCTGGCCTCTTTGGGGAAGCTGTCGGCAGGGCTGGCGCACGAATTGAATAATCCGGCGGCGGCCGCGGCGCGCGCCGCGAACCTGCTGCGGACGATTTTTGACAAGCGGGAGCAGGCCAGCTTCGAGATCGATCAGGAAAATCTTCCGCCGGAGGCGCGAGCCACGCTGCGCATGATCGAGGCCAAGGCGCGCGAACTGCAGACAAGGACTCCCGTGCAGAATGCGCTGGAGTTGAGCGACAAGCAGTCGGAGTTGCAGACCTGGCTCGAGCAACACGGCGTAGACGATGGCTGGGAAGTGGCTCCGGTGCTGGCCGAAGCGGGCGTGCAGGTGGAACACCTGGAGCGGTTGGCGCAGAAGTTCACGCCCGCGGTGATGAAGCCGGCAATCCGGCGTTTCGGGGCAACGCTGGAGATCTCTCGGCTGCTGAGCGACATTGAGCACAGTTCGTGCCGCATTTCGGAGCTGGTGAAGGCGATCAAGGAATACTCGTTCATGGACGAGGCGCCGCGCCAGGAAGTGGACATTGCCAAGGGCATTGAGAGCACGCTGATCATGCTGAATCACAAGCTCAAGCACGGCGTCACGGTGACGCGCAATTTCGACCCGAACCTGCCACGGATTTTTTCGTACGGCAGCGAGTTGAACCAGGTGTGGACGAACCTGATCGATAATGCGGCGGACGCCATGCAGGGCAAAGGCGAGCTGCGCATCCGCACCATGCGCGAAGGCGAAGACGTGCTGGTGGAGTTCGTGGACAACGGGCCGGGCATTCCGGCGGAAATCCAAACGAAAATTTTCGATCCCTTCTTCACAACCAAGCCGATGGGGGAAGGGACGGGCTTAGGCCTGGATACGGTGTACCGGATTATTCGCAAACATCACGGGAACGTGAGCCTGGTCTCACGTCCGGGCTACACATGCTTCCGGGTGCGCTTGCCCATTCATAACGCGAGGGTTTGAAAGAGGGCAGACGCCCGACCCGGCCGCCAACAGCTGGTTAGTCCGACCGCCCCGGTTTTGTCGATTCACAGACCGACGTCCGTGGAAACGGAACGTTGGTGGTATCGATAGCCGTGCGCTGACGTTCCTTGCCACTTCCC
>CAVTEO010000002.1:0-294100 GCA_963733805.1 uncultured Acidobacteriota bacterium
CCGGCCAAACCTTCACTGTTTCCGACCCTGGCAAGGGCGTGATCGCCAACGACACCAATGTCTATGGCGTAACGCTTCTGGCGCAAGCCGGCATCGGCACGGTAGCTCTCAACAACAACGGCACGTTCACCTATACCGGCGGAACCGGCGCAGCAACCTCCTTTACCTATTGCGCGAATGGTACCGTGTCCGGAACGACTTGCTCCTCCGGCATAACCGCTACGGTGAGCCTGAACCCGTCGAACATCACGGACAGCGGTATCACGTGTTCGCCGGTGCCGTTCGCGGCTAGCACGGCTACCTATTTTTCCGCCAAAACTCCCGGCGTTCTCGCTGGGTGCGTGGACGGAGCGGGTCTGCCTCTTACCGTTGACACCTCAACGCCGGTTGGAGCGCCCGCTGGCGTGACGGTTCTGGCGGCTGATGCCAATGGCGGCTTTACTGTCACTGCGTCCGCAGCGAACACCTACGCTCTGACCTTCAAGGTGCAGAACTCTCTGAATCAAAGCACGACCGCAACCGCGAACGTGACCTTCCCGGCTGCGAATGGACCGATCGTTAAGGTTTTGGACGGAGCGGATAAAACGACCGAGATCACCGATTACAAATGGGTGATCGAGGAAGACCGCACCTTCTACGTTGACCCGAAGTGTACGACCAACCCTCTGCCGGCGAGTTGTCCAACGGTGACATCTCAGGGCACTCCTGCTATCTTCGGCACGAACTTCCACACCAGCTGGATGCCGCTCGTGGCAACCGGTTGCACGGGCGCCGTGTCCTGCGAAGGCGGACAGACCCAGCAGAACGTGAAGGTGGTCTGCGACCAGGGCAGCGGCGTTTGTCGGCCGGATGCGACCGGAAGCGGGTTTACAGCTGTAGATCCCAGCCAGGTTCACCTGGATCCAAGCAAGCGGTACTACATCTCCGTATTGCCGGGCGATGCGCCCAACCCGTTTGTTGCGGGATACGCTGGTACCCCGGACTGCTCTCCCGCCGGTGTGGCCGCTGGAAGCTGCGGTCACGGTATGGGCGGCGCTCAAATTGCCGCTGCCTGCCAGCCAGTTTCGCCGGCTACCACGTGCACCGCGGTAATTGCGCCAGTTACGGTGTATACGCAGCCTAGCCCGTACCCACCGGCAAAGCTGACCGTGTTCGTGTTTGAAGACGACAATCCGCTCAACGGCGAGCACGATGCTGGTGGCGGCGTTGACGTGCTTTCGCCCAACGAGCCCGGCCTGGGAGGCTTCGAGATCACCCTGTTTGACGATGCCGGCGGTACCGGCGACGCGACCGGGCAGCCAACTTACGACATGTTCAACATGCCGTTGACCAACAGCCTCGCGGGCACTCTCGACCCGACTACGGGCATGGATGCATGCCCGATCTCCAAGCAGGACACAGCGAACGCTACCCAGAATCCGGGAACGTTCGATGCGACACCGGATCAGTGCAGTGCAGACCCCTCGCTGAAAGGATGCCAGAGGGGCGTCGTCGGCATGATCGTGACCTGTCCGAAGTTTGAATCGGACGGAGTTACTCTTTCCCCCATGGCTGGCCAGGCGGTTGTCAACAACCTCTATCAGGGCCGATATGGTGTGGTCGCCACGCCCGGCGCCGATCGGATTGCACGCGGCGAAGAGTGGCTGCAGACCAACACGCTGGATGGCCAGAAGGCCCACGATTCGTTCATGCGTATCGGCGAGCCGGCCTATTTCCAGGAGTTCGGCCCAGCTGGATACCACGTTACGATCGGCTTCGCGAATCCCTCCATCATCAATAGCCGGAAAAACAGCCTCTGCACGCGCACCAACCCCTGCAATAAAGAGGTGAAGGGCAATGTCACAACCGCACGGATGAGCCGTCCACCCGATGAGCGGCTCTACGGCAGCGGCTCGCGCGATAGCTTCTCCTTTACCCAGTGCTACGCCAGCCTGGGAGATCCAGACGGCGAGGACTTCGCGTTCGTCAAGTGCGACGCCAATGGGAATTTCGACTTCCGGCAGATTCCAGCGGGAAACTGGAAACTGACCGTCTTCGACCAGTGGAACGATCAGATCGTCGACGGCATCTCGACCCCGGTAGGGTTGGCCGCCAATGCCACCGTCCTTAACCTGGGTGAGATCGCCACGCACCAGTGGCAAGCCGACATTTACACGCGTTCGTTCATCGACCGGAACGGCGATGGCGTATCCAACGTGGATGGGGATGGCAATCCGACCGAGCCGGGTCTGGCGCTGGTAGCGACCAACATCCGCTTCCGCGACGGCAGTTTCTCGAACTTCAACAGCACTGACCTGAACGGTTTCGCCGGTTTCAACGAAATCTTCCCGCTGTTCAACTGGTACACCATTGAAACCGATAGCACCCGATACAAAACCACCGGCGTGCACGTGGTCTACGACGCGGGTGGCGCCACCGACACCACTTGTGTCGCGCCCGCACTGTGCGGAAGCTCGCAAATTGCCGCGCACTTCGCCAACACGTACGAGGCGAATCCGTTGCCGGCCAACCTGTCCGTGCCGGGCGCGGTCTATTGCGCCGAAGGCGCGGATTGCGGTGCATCCGGTGCTTCGTTCGCGGCGGGCACGCCAGTTCCCAGTTCCCTTACCAATCATTCCTCCGGCCGCATCGACCCGCCGTTCTGGTTCGGTTCCTACGGCTGGCAGGGCTTCGCGGGACAGAACAGCTTCCTCGAGTTCGGTAAGAAGCCATACGCGGTGGGTGAGACTGGCGGCATCCACGGCCACGTCGTATATGCCTCGACGCGGCCGTTTGACGATCCCCAGTTACTCTTGCAACTGAGCTGGGAGCCGCTGGTTCCGCACGTCACGGTCAACCTCTACAAGGAGGACACTGCTGCCGACGGGGTCACGCAAACCCGGACCCTGGTGGATACCACGCAGACCAGCAGTTTCGATGATTGGGCGCAGGGCTTCCGTACCGACGCAGCCGGCAACATCCTAAAAGATACCGCCGGGAATGCCATCCCCAACATGAACTGCCCGGGCCAGTCCACCACCGATATCTTCTTCTTCGGTTTGCAGAACCAGCCGAACTATCTGGATTGGTACAACTCGCGGCACGGCGGACCCACCGTATCAACGCTGCCGAACAACTCCCAGTTCAAATGCTATGACGGCATGCACAACTGGAACCAACTGCAGCCGGCCCCGTATGACGGCATGTACAGCTTCCCCAGTGTGAAGTTTTTCGATCCCGCGACCGGGAGACCCTCAGCGACGAACTGCCACATGCATACCGACGCCGAACCCTGGGGCTGCATTCCCAACCCCGACGCCAGCGATCCGTATCGCGCCGGTACGCCCATGCTGCCTGCGGGCAAGTATGTGGTCGAAGTTGTGGTTCCCCCGGGCTACGAACTGGTCAAGGAAGAAGACAAGAACATCCTGATTGGTGACAACTACATCGCACCGGCCGTGTCGCAGTTCGCAGGCCTGGGCGACATTTTCATCATGCCGGACCAGGCAGCGGTGGCCGCCACTTATAACGCAACCAATCCTCAGATGCCGACTACCGATCAGGGTGTGGTTCCCCGTCATGAGGGCGACACGGGCAGCGTCGAGAGCTTCTGGCCGTGCGTAGGTGAAGCTCGCATCGTGCCCGACTTCATCAGCCTGTTCCCGGGATCGGCCGAAATCGCGCCGTTCGCGGGAGCCAAGCGCAACCTGTGCGACCGCAAGGAAGTCGACCTGACGGATCAGACTTCTGCGCTTGTCAAGTTCTACATCTTCACGTCAACGCATATCGCGGCCCATTATACGGGCATCATCACCGATGACTTCACCGCGGAATTCGACCCGTTCTCGCCGCAGTTCGGCGAGAAATTCGCCCCGGCCTATCTGCCTGTATCCCTTAAGGACTGGGCCGGAAACGAAATCTCGCGCACGTACTCAGACGAGTTCGGCGAATACACCGGGCTGAACTACTCGACATGGGAAGTCAACCCGCCCAACCCGACGGGCTATGGCCCAACC
Source organism: uncultured Acidobacteriota bacterium (assembly GCA_963733805.1). GTDB lineage: Bacteria > Acidobacteriota > Terriglobia > Terriglobales > Acidobacteriaceae > Gp1-AA133. Next base: position 3,996 of record CAVTEO010000002.1, read on the forward strand.
ATGATGGTTACGTGCATGAACGATGCGGGCTCGGGATCGACCCCGGATCCGATGTTCCAGCCAGCCTACAGCCAGTTCTGCTATGAGCTGCCCTTCATGCCGGGCCAGACCGGATACTTCGACACGCCGGTCGTTCCTACGTCCGCTTTCTCCGAGGGCTACAACCATCCTGATTGCAACTACCCCGACGGCACACCGGCCATCCGGGAAGTGGATGGCGATGCAGTTGGACCTTACGTGAGCGCGTCTGGGACAGGTCACACCTTGACGATCACTTCGTTGGGCGATGTGATGGTGGATAGCTACGGATATTCTGGGCCGGGCAGTACGACGGAGCCTTTCAATCACCAGAAGGTTTCGCGCCACTACGGCTTCGGAAGCTGTTCGCAGATTTCCACCACCGGAACAGGACCGTGCTCTGTGGCTCTGGTCGGCAAGGACGGCGTTGCCCGCGCCCTGACGGGTGTCAGCTGGAGCGACACAAAGATTACGGGTACTGTGCCCGCCAACGTGGCGACCTGCGCGATCCAGCAACAGACGCAGTACAGCGGCGCAACGGCTCGCTGCGGCCAGTTGGTCATCACCACAGCCAACACCGCGCCTGCGGGTCAGCCGTCGAATGCGAAGACATCGGTTGACACGGTGACCGTGACGATCGGTGGCAAAGCGCCCACCCACATTGCTGCTTCGGCTTCCATTCAGGATGCGATCGACTCCGCCAAACCAGGCGACCTGCTCATCGTAGACCCGACTTGCCCAGGAGCGGCTTGCGCGAAAGATGTGGCTACCACGAATCCGCAAACCGGAATCACTACCTATACCAACAACCCGGCAGCCCATCACGAACTGGTCATCATGTGGAAGCCAGTTCGACTGCAGGGGGTTGGCGCTGTCTCCAGCGTCATCGACGCCAATGCCCATCCCGCCGGCACGGCGAAGATGGATGCGTGGCGCCAGAAGGTGGTTTGTCTCTTCGGCTTGGCTCTGAACGGAGTTCCGATCAGTCCCAGCAACCCGTACGATCAGACCAACACGGTCGGTTGTTCCGCGGCCATGAACTTCGCCGTGGATCGCTTGCCGCTGGAAGCCACCGTGGGCTGGGATGCCACGCTGAACGGCAACCTGGCGGAGCAGTTGATTGAGCCCACCCTACTGGGCGCGTTTGAAGGCGCAGGTATTACGGTACTGGCGAAGGGTGTGGACTTCCACGGGGCGTATCCCTGGAACGACGGCACAGAGGCAGCCGCGTTTCCGGCAGAAACCACGCTGTTAACGGCCAACAACTGCACCACGAGTCGCTCGAACTCGACCAACCCGTTCCCGAGCAACTTCTGGTGCAACCCGTCGAGCATCGACGGCCTGAGCGTTGTCAACAGCTCTCAGGGCGGCGGCGGCATCATGGTGCACGGCTGGGGTCACAACATCCAAATCGCCAACAACCGGGTATCCAACAATCAGGGCACTTTGTCAGGCGGCATCACGGTCGGACAGGGTGAACATCCGGACGCTTACCTGGCGGGCGCCGCGCCCACCACGAATCCAGGCTCGTGCGAAAGCAGCAATACCGCGAACGTGAGCCTGCCCTTCTGCTTCGACATGAACGTGAACGTCCACAACAACGCCGTCATCCAGAATTCTTCTCTGGGAGACGAGTTGTTCTCGTCGACGCCAGCCGGAGCCGGAGGCGTTACTATGTGCAGCGGCTCCGACTACTACAAGTTCAACAACAACTGGGTGTGCGGCAATATGAGCACGGGTGACGGCGGCGGCGTCGTTCACCTCGGGCTCTCCAAGAATGGCGACATCGAGCACAACGCCATTCTGTTCAACCAGAGCACCAACCCGACCATCACGACCAACGGCGGTGGCCTCCTGATTATGGGAGCCCCTGACGTTGATCCTCCCTGCTCCACCAACGACCAGGATTGCGTATCTGCGCCGGGTACGATTTCGCCCAGCGACGGAACCGGTCCAGGCCTGGTGGTCAACGCCAACCTGATCGTGGGCAACGCTGCCGACAGCGGCAGCGGCGGTGGCCTGCGCTTGCAGCACATCAACGGCACCGATGCAATCAACTTCCCGAACGGGAGCCAGTGCAACGCAAGTCTGACCAATAGCAATTGTCACTGGAACACGGTCAGCGTTACCAACAACATCATCGCCAACAACGTAGCCGGTTGGGACGGCGCGGGCGTCTCGCTCCAGGATGCTCTCGCGGCCAACATCGTCAACAACACCATCATTTCCAACGATTCCACGGCTTCGTCGGGGGTGCTATTCGCCTCGTTGTTCGCGCCGCTGGCCAGTACTCCGGGAACCAATTGCACTACGAACAACGGCACTCAATCGTGTCCCCAGGTAGCTGGGCTGGTGAGCGTCCAGAACAGCGCGGTGCTGCAGGCTAACCTGCCCAACTCGGGTTTCAGCTGTCCGAGTGGTCACGGAACCAACGGATCTTGCAAGTACTACTCTGCTCCGTTACTGAGTAACAACATCCTCTGGCAGAACCGTTCGTTCTTCATCGGCGTCGGCGGTTTTGGTTCGGCAGGTCAAAACCAGAACCAGCAGAAAATAGTAACGCTGTTTGACTCGTTCACTACGAGTGCGGCGGAAAGCCAACCGCAAACGGGCGGCATCTTCGCGAATGGCAATGGCGTAATCATCAGCGGAGGTACTGGCGCCTGCCCCACCCCCAATGCAGCCCGCAACTACTGGGAAATCGGCGTGCGCGGCGACAGCGGACCCGGCAACCATGTTGTTGTAAACGGGGTTTCGCTGCGACTCTCCCCGACGTTCTCGGTGCTGACCGATGCTTCGGACTATCCGTCAGCCAACAATACGGGGTCCAACCCCACCGTGCTCAGTCAGTACTGCAACGGCTCCCGTGTGCCACCTGAACTCGGCACTATGGGATGGCAGGTACCGCCGGGCACCAACGAGACCAACGCCTTGCCCACGCCAGTATTCAGTTTGACTCCGTCCGCGACCGTGGACGAGGGCAACAACTGGATCAACTTGCGGTGGGGCCCGTTGGCAATATCGAATCCTGCTACCCCCACTGTTCCTCTCGGCAATTACGCTCTGGCGGCGGGCTCTTCGGCGATCGACAAGGCGGACGACTCGGTCTCGCCCTCGACCGACTACTTTGGCAGACCCCGGCCGTCCGGTGCGGAACCTGACATCGGTGCAGTGGAGTTCCAGGAAGCCTCAGCGTCGGACATGGACGTTGCGCCCCAGGCTCTCGCATTTGGCGGTGTTCGGAACAACACCGACAGCGGACTTCAGTTCGTGACGGTGACCAACACCGGCACGGCACCGTTGGCTGGTCCGAGTGGCTCCGGTCCGATTACGGTGACGTTCAGCCCGAGCGTCTTCAGCCGGGTCACGTCGGGAACCGGAGTGAGCAACAGCTGCAGCACGACGGCACCTATCGCGGTTGGGGGAAGCTGCCGCATCTACGTCAGGTTCCATCCGACGGCGCTTGGCCCCGTGCCGGGAACGCCGACAATGACCATCAACACCAACGATGCCAGCCCCGATGCTGTTACAGATCGCGTGGTGGCACTCAGCGGAACGGGCACCAAGGTGGGGGTTTCGCCGGCAAGTCTGTCCTTCACGATGCTGTTTGGAGGCGGCTTTACCGCAACGCAGAACGTCACGGTAACGAACGGTGGACCGGGAGCAGTCGCAGGCCCCTTTACCGCCACGGTCAGCAACGTGACGAATAGCGTTACCTTCCAGGTGCAGAGCACCACGTGCGGGGCAAGCTTGGCGCAAGGCGCCAACTGCGTCTTCCGGGTTCGGTTCCAGTCCCCCACGCCGCTGACGCAAGGGACCGGAACTCTGACCATCACGGACACGGAGCCCGCCAGCTTCACAGTGGGACTCACGGGTATGCGATTGTTCTAAAAGGGAAACGTCCTCTCCTGAATGCGGGTCTCGACTCAACCAAGCGAGACCCGTACCAGGGGGGATCTGGTGATAGTGTTGCGTTAGTCAGACAAATCAGCTAACAAAACACTGTTCGCGATGTTACTCGCGAGCAGTCCCTTTAGGGGCTTGCATGTTCGCCCCCGCCCTTGATAAGAGCAGAAACGGGACCTCTCTATGAAAATCAAACGCAGCTTGTGTCTGACAGCCGCCCTCCTCACAGCGCAACTCGCGCTCGCCAAAATGCCCCTTTCCAACGATATGTTCGGCCGAGTGGAGAGCACGCTTGATCACTGCGCGCAGATTGACCAAGGCTCCGCCGAAAAGTACACCGCTAAGAAAAAGGAACTGACAAAGGACGCGACCAGTTCGGAGGTTGAAACGGCGCGCACCTCCGACGAATACAAGGCGGCCTACAAAGATATGAGCGAACAACTCACGCAGATGCCCAAAGACGAGGTCAAGAACGCCTGCGCCGCTGCGCTGGCCGGCAAATAGCGGAACCTTATCCCGGAGCGGGGCATCCCACGTTAGTGACATTGATCCCCTTCTCACACCGTAGCAAAATCAAAGGATGCTCAAAAATTCAGCAAGCAGTCTGGAAACCTCGAATGGATGGGGCCGCACTCGGCGGTTAGGGCTTGCCCTCACCGCTGCTCTTGCACTGGTTGCTACATGCCTGCCAGCCTCTACCATGGCGCAGTCACCTCAGGAGTCATCTCCTGCCCCGCAGAAGGATGCCCAGACGGCCCCTTCTGAAACTGCAGGCCACACCCGCTACCATCCCGGCGTACCCAGGCGCGCCATTCAGTACTACGGCCAGGTGTGGGGAGTGGACTCCCTCAACGTCAAGTGGACCGAATCAGGCGAGGTCATTCGTTTCAGCTACCGTGTTCTGGACCCGGTCAAGGCTGCCGCTTTGAACGATAAGGCCAGTGAGCCATCGCTGATCGACCCTCAGGCTGGCGTCAGCCTGGTGGTCCCTTCGCTCGAGAAGGTTGGCAAGTTGAGGCAGAGTTCCCCACCTGAAGCTGGCAAATCCTACTGGATGGCCTTCTCGAACAAGGGGAGGATCGTAAAGAAGGGGCACCATGTCGACGTGGTGATTGGACACTTCCGCGCCCAGGGATTGGTTGTTGAGTGATCAGGAGTGTTCGTAACGCCCACTTCAAAGCGAGAGCGCCATCCCGGATTGGATAAAACGATGTCGTCGAACAGGTTCAATGCCGCTGCCACACTCGCGGGGATACTAGTGACGTGTGTTCTCTACCTGAATACCGCTACGTCCCAGACGCAGGAATCAGGTGCGTCCGCGCCAGCGACAGAGCCGTCTTCACAGCCGGGAGTTGATTCGCATGCCAGTCCTTCTTCCGCTGCATCCCTCCCCGCCGCTCGTACCCAGTCCCGCCGAAGCATCTATCGCAGACACCCCATCGATGACCGGGTCAAAGTGCTGGCAAGTGCTCTGGCCCTCAATGAAACCCAGCAATCTGGAGTCAAATCCGTTCTTGAGCGCCAGCAGATGCAAGTCCGAAATATTCAGCTCGACCCGAATCTGTCGGGGGCGGATCGAAACGACCGGTTCCGTGCCCTGCAGGAAGACACTGTGTTGCGGATTCGCGCCCTCCTCAATGACGAGCAAAAAAAGAAATACGATCCCCTGAATCACGGGACGCAGCACACGGGTCCGCCCGGGAGCTATGTTGATCAATGGATGAAGCACCATCAACTGCCCACCGAGTCGCCCGCGCCGCTATCGCAAAAGTAGCATCGCACTCGGTTCTCTCTGCTCTCCGTCCCTTGTTGGCATCCGCTGGTAGACTTCACTCAACGGATATGGAAGTCCCGCGTCAGCGTGCTGCACTCGACGGATATGGAAGTCCCGCGTCAGCGTGCTGCACTCGCTTGTCCTGTAACCTCCCCAAGGAACCAGAAAAATGGACACGGAAGTCCATTTCTATCCCTCTCCCAACTATCGCAATGTTTTTCAGTAATGGTTACTTAGGTTCTATAGCTGAGTATGCTTCAACTCATTGATAACCAATAACATTGTATTTCCTCCCCTTGGTACATCACCTGCGATTGTGACAGCGACGGTTTACTCCCCTACCGATTCCGTCGGCGAACCGATCATTCACGGGTGAGAAAGCGGCCCTCGCGCCATCGCCGAGCCCGACAGTTCAGGAGACCTCAATGAAGTTGCGTTTGGCAGTTTGGGGAATATTTCTAGCTCTGTGCGTGACGCCGGCTTTTGCCGACTCACTCCATTTCACAAACAAGGGCTTAATCTCTGGTGGCGGCAGCAATAGCGGAATCGATATCGTTTCCTGCCTAACCAAAGTTTCGTTCGATGGGAACGTGGTGTTGTCCGGGCACGTGGGAAGCATCGCCTTCGATACCGGTAACTTCACCGGCAGCCTGCTCGGTGGCGGCACCTTCAATGGTGGCACGTTCGGCATTGACATAAACAGTCTGGGCACGATTCTGTTCGCGAACAATTTCTCTGGAACGTGGACAAAAATCTCTGACGACGTTTTTAAGCTGGTCGGTACTTTCTCCACGACCGTGGATGGCCTGAATATTAACGGCATCACGACGCAGTTCTTTGAACTCGAGAGGGAAGATGGCCATCTGTCGTTCGAAGACGTGCATGGAAAGACCTGCATCTCGCCCGCGCCGGTTCCGGAACCTGGAACCCTGACGCTGTTTGGCACCGGTCTTATCAGCCTGGCCGGACTGGTGCGCCGCAAGCTCGCCGCCAACTAAGTAGCGGAGCAGGAAGGGAAAATTACTCCGAGCGGGGAACTCACGTTTCCCGCTCTTTGTTTTCAGCTAGTGTTTTTGCAGAGCGCTGGCGCGAATCGCGCCTTGTTGATCCGGATAGAGCAGAGTGTGGAGCGCGCCCCAAATCTGGGCTTTGTCTCCCAGCGTGCTCAACTGAATGCGAGGCGGTCTGGGATGGATTCTTTGGACCACCCGCTCGACCGTCGACAGCAATAACTTCGGCGCACCTTTCACGATTCCGCCATTAAATACGATCAGTTCCGGATCCAGGATACTGACGATATTGGCCACAGCCACGCCCAGGAGCAGGAAGCTTTTCTCGATCAACGCGACCGCCTGCGGATCGCCTTGATGCAAAGCTTCGAAGAGGTAACGTGCATCGCGGCTCTCGGTTAACGAGGAAGCGGCCTGGCCATTTCCCTGGGTGAGAATCTTTCGACCTTCGCCAGCAAGTGCTCTGCCAGAAACATGGGCTTCGAGATAGCCGGTGTCGGGGAAATCCTCGTCCCAGCGGGTCCAGTCGAGGTTCATTCGGAAGAGCTCGCCTGCGAAACCACCCTGGCCCCGGCAGATCCGCCCGTCTACGAAAACGCCCGATCCGATGCCAGTCCCAAGCGCGATAAACACAAAGTTGCCGACGCCCTGCGCTACCCCGCGCCAGTGCTCCCCAATGGCTGCCATGTTGGCATCGTTGTCCAAAAACACGGGGGTCCCAAACGTTTCCTCCAGTTCGCGGCCCATGTCGACCTCTCGCCAACCGGGGACATTGTTCGCATCCAGGACCTTGCCCGTCTTTGGATCGACGCCTCCGGGCACCCCGATCGCGATTCCTCGGAGTTGACCGTGGGCATGGGAATTTTCCAAGAGCCCTTTGATGCCGTTACGCACCTGCGCAACCACGCCGGCAGGACCGGTTTCAGCCTGTACTTGCTCGCGAGCCTCCTTCCGAATCTCTCCTCCTAAAGTGGCCAGAACGAAACGCAAATGACTGGCGCCCAAATCAACCGCCACTCCGTAAGTGTCGGCTTCGAGTTGTTGATTGAGCTCGGTCAAGGGGAAGAGTCGCGTCTGCTGCGCTTGGAGCGATTGATCCTATTTGATGTCTTCTATTGAATCGATTTAATCCAGATATAAGGTCAAGGGAGAGGCGTCCAGCTGTCAAGTGAAAACTTAGGGGAAACCAGGGCTAGTGAGCACCGGTGGAAACGACTCTGGGATCCGGTCGTAGCGCTGACGACTCTGGGCCTTTATCACGCCATCCTGGGCGCCGGAAGACATACCCGAATTTGTCGCGCCAACGCGGCGTCTGACGAACATCTCTCCACATGTCAGCCCATTCGTGAAACGCGATGCGTACCGGATTGTATGTGTGGATGTTCTGGGTCAGTCCAAAGACAGGAGCATCCGACGCACGCTCTGGTTCAAACGTCCCAAAAAGACGGTCCCAGACGATGAGAGTTCCGCCATGGTTTCGATCGATATAGCGGGCATTTGATCCGTGATGAACCCGGTGGTGGGAGGGAGTGTTCAGCACCCATTCCAATGGACCGAGCGAGCGGACAAGTTCCGTGTGGATCCAGAACTGGTACAGCAGGCTGATGGCCTGCATCGTTAGCACCATCATCGGGGGGAAACCCAGCAGCGGGAGCCATGCCCAGAAGATCCAGCTCATAAACGTACCAGTCCAGCTTTGGCGGAGGGCAGTCGACAGGTTGTAGCGCTGCGAGGAATGGTGAACCACGTGGGATGCCCAGAACAGCCGGCATTCGTGGCTCGCGCGATGGAACCAGTAGTAGCTGAACTCGTCGCAGAAAAAGAGCAGCGACCATCCCCACCATTGGTAACCAAGGTTGAAAAAGCGAAAGCGGTAGATCAGGCCAAAGATGGCCAGCTGCATTGCCTTCGCGGCCAGGTTCACGGCCACGTTCCCAAGGCCCATGGCGATGCTGGCCGCCGAGTCCTTGATCTCGTATAGATCGCTCCGCATGACCGCATCGGCGATCGCCTCCAGCGTCATCAGGAGAATGAAGCCCGGAATCGCGAGTTCGATCAGGTTCGGCATAGAAGCCTGCCAGATTTTATCCCAATATTTCTGCTGCCAAAGCTAACGCAAACCGCTTTTTGCCACGTTACTACCGTCACTATCCAAGCATTACCGCCTCTTCCATACTGAGCCCTACCACGCAACTGTGTATTGCGCTTTGGGTTTGCAGCAGTGAGGGCTTGGGCGTGCCGAACCTCCATTTGCTATGAGTTCGGCGTGTCGCGCGAGCCTCTCCAGGAGGGCCGACTATGAGGACCAGTCTCCGACGATTCTTGATGCCCGCAATTGTGGCGCTATTTGTGTCTCTCACCCCGCTTTCGGCATTGGCCGATCCGCCCAGCCGCGCCGTTCGCATCAAGTACATTTCGGGAGCGGTCTCGCTTCAGCCCGGCGGAGTCAACGATTGGGTCGCCGCGGTTGTGAACCGGCCTTTGACCACTTCCGACCGCATCTGGACCGACAAGGAAGCGCGCGCCGAATTGCATCTCGGCAGCGCTGCTCTCCGGATGAACGCCGAGACCAGTCTCACCTTCACTAACGTCAGCGACGACATCGTGCAGGTGGAACTCGATCAGGGGACGCTCAATCTGCATATCCGCCATCTGTTCGGAGGCGAGAGTTACGAAATCGATACGCCGAACCAGGCCTTCACGATTTTGAAGGCCGGTGATTATCGTTTTGATGTCGATCCCAACGCTGACACCACTTCTGTCACGGTGTGGAGGGGAGAAGGCGAAGCCAACGGTCAAGGTCCTGGCGTGCGTTTGCGTTCGGGGCATCAGGCAACCTTCACGGGAGGAACTTCGCTTGAGCATGAGACCGCCAGCGCTCCCGGCCTGGACGGCTTCGACGACTGGTGCCGCGTTCGCGATGACCGCGAGGATCACGCCAAGTCTTATCAATATGTCTCGGCGGATGTGGTGGGCGCCGATGATCTCGATGAGTACGGAACGTGGAGAGTTGAAGCAGCGTATGGGCCGGTGTGGGTGCCGGCGGTGGCTCCCGGATGGGCTCCTTATCGCAACGGGCATTGGGTGTGGGTCGAGCCATGGGGCTGGACCTGGGTGGACGAAGCTCCCTGGGGATTCGCTCCCTGCCACTACGGCCGATGGGTTCACCTTGGCGGATATTGGGCGTGGGCTCCCGGTCCCGTTGTAGTTGCGCGCCCTGTCTACGCCCCCGCGCTGGTGGCGTGGGTCGGAGGTCCGCACTTCGGAGTGAACCTGGCATTCGGTGGTGGCGGCGGAGTTGCCTGGTTTCCTTTGGGCTGGGGCGAGCCGTATGTCCCCTCCTACCACGTGAGCCGAAACTACTTCCAGCAAGTGAACGTCACCAATACGCGCATCACCAACATCACGACCGTGACGAACAATTATTACGTCACGAACAACAACACGACGGTTGTCAACAACAACGTTCACAACTTTCGCTACGTCAACCAGAACGTGACGGGCGCGGTTACCGCCGTCCCAACCAGGGCGATGACGAATTCCGAGCCTGTGGCGAGAGCTGCGGTCACGGTACCGGCTAGCGAACTGAGGGCGGCTGCTGTGGTGAACGCGGCGGCAGTGGCTCCGGCCAGAACGAGCGTTCTGGGAACGAGGGCGGGGGCACCGACGGCTCTTCCTCCAAGTCGTGTTATGACTGCGCGTCCGGTGGTCTCGCGCGCAGCGCCTCCGGCTCGCCCGGTGCCATTTGAAGTTCGAGAAGAGGCGTTGGCCAAGACCCCCGGACGCCCGCTTGATGCTCAGACCGAATCCCAACTGCGCTCCAATATGGTGCGGCGCGTTCCTCCGGCGGCGCAGGCACCAGCACAACCAATGCAGCCGGTGAGACCGGGATCGCCGATGGCGACCAGTCCCAGCGGGATGCAGCCGAGGCCGGTGCACGCGTCCGGGCGGGCCGCAGGTTCCCTCCGCGATCGGCGCCATAGATACAAAGCCGGAAACAAGCAATGCGCCGGCAACACCGCAAGCGGGGCAACCTGGAAGACCGGAAAATCCCGTGGCGACGAATCCAAGCGGCATCCAGTTGCGGCCGGTACCGCGCCCGGGCAAGCCACAGATGTCCGTTGAGAAAACGGATGGTGCTGGCGTGCGACCCGTGACGACCACGGCTCAGCCGACATCAGAACCTGCCCAACCTGCCAGGCCGGGATCGCCCGTGGCGACCAGTCCGAGTGGAATTCAGCCGAGGCCTGTGCCACGTCCGGGCGGGCCACCGATGTCTTCGGGAAACAGGGATTCCGTAGATACCAAGCCCGTGACTACCTCTTCTCAGCCGGGCGCTTCAGGACGGTCTGTTCCTCAACCGTCGCAGTCCGGTGTGCAAACATCTCCGGCCGTCAGAGGTGAGCCCGCCAACGGGGGTCATCCGGGACCGTGGAGTGTGCAAACTTCGGGCGCGGGGAATATGGAAAGTCCGCGACCGAGTTCACCCTCAAGTCCGCGTCCGGGTGCGTCGACAGGCGTGATTCGGCCGAGCGTGGAGAATCGACCCAGCGCCCCACGCGCGCCACAAAGCGTGTCAATGCCGAGAAGCGAACCGGCTCCGCAGAGGTCTTCCCACGCGCGTACGGTCGTTCAGGCGCCTCGCGAGAACACTCGACACGAGAACAAGGCTCAGCAAAGCAAGCGGGAAGAAAAACCGGAACGCAAGCCGAATCGCTAGCTTACTTGGAACGTATTCTGTTCGGGCGCGTTTACAGACGCGCCCGATTTTCTTTACTAAGTCTTGGGAAGATAGTTTTGGCGGATAGTAGACCAAGGGGGTTACGCGGTACTCGCGGTAGAATGCCGGGCAGTTCCTGGTCAGAAACCGATGCCGGTCATGATTGCGTTGCTGCGGGGGATAAACCTCGCCGGCCATCACAAAGTCAAAATGGAAGAGCTGCGCAAGCTCTGTGAGTCCTTAAAGCTGCGGGATGCGCAAACCTATGTGCAGAGCGGCAACGTCGTCTTTCGGACAGACGAGAAGGATACGGTTCGCCTCGCCAAGCGCATGGAAGATGCAATCGAGCGCAAGTTCGGGTTCCGCGCTGGTGTGGTCCTGCGCACGACTGGGGAACTGAGAGAACTGATTGCGGAGAGTCCGTTCGGGAAACGCAAAGGCCTCGAGCCCAGCAAGCTCACGGTAACGTTCCTGGCCTGCGATCTGACAAAAGACACTTGCGACCAGATTCTTCAAATCAAGGCGGAAGTGGAAGAGATCAAACTCGGACGCCGCGAACTCTATATCTATTTTCCGGATGGAATGGGCCGCTCAAAGGTGGCAGCTGTTCTGGATCGAACACTGAAGAGAGCTGGAACGGTCAGGAACTGGAATACCGTGACGAAGTTGCTCGAAATGGCGGAAGAGATGGACCAGTGACAGCGCATACCCAATGACAAAACACAGATTGATGAGGACGTGTATCGTGAACTGCAGCGCTATATGCGCGCTTGCGCTGACAGTACCAGAGTTTGCGAGAGCTCAAGATTGCTATGTCCGCATCTACGGCTACAATGACGACTACCTTGAAGCGACTGTGGATACGCGAAGTATGGAGTCAAGTCTATTCCTCGAGAACGTGTCCTTTGAGGTCACTTTGCGCATAGAGGGATGGACAAACACGCCACTTTTGACTTCACAGACAACGACCATCGTTCCCTGTGGCCTGGGCGGGTTTATCAGCGTTATGTCGCTCCCTTCCTGTCAGGTATTCCATTACAGGTTGAAGTTGGCACGGGAAGTTGCGAATACAGCAGAGTGCCGCCGTGGGCGAAATCAGATTCCCTCATGGGCGGGGCGAACAATCGTGAACGCAAGCCTCTACGTAAGAACCATCCGCCCGCTCCTGGAAGAGTGTTCGGAAAAGTGCCGCCCCGATCTTGGCAGTGAATCGGGCCGGTGTTGAAAGCTCCTCGCTGCAGACACTAACCTAAGCGTGAGAACAGTCCGCATGCAGGGTTGGGCCGTTTCTCAACCCCAGAGCCGGAAACAGACAAGCCACCACCGAAGGGAGACAGACTGATGGGCGAGGGATACCGCGTGCTTGGATTTGTCGTGATCATAATCCTCTATGTCGTGATCGGGATCATGGCGGCGACGGGTACCAGTTCCATCTTCCGGAAAATGTTCAAGCCGAAGGCAGAGCAGATTTTTTATGCGATGTTCCTCATCTTGATCGCTGTCTTCTACCTCGCTTTCGCGGCCTACTTCGAGGCGGCGGCGTGGCGGGTGGAAGGGGCCGTTGTGTTGGGTTTTGTCGCAATTGGGTTGGTTGGTGTGCGCTTGCCGTTCGCCCTGATCGTCGGATATGCCCTGCACGGGTCGTGGGACCTGCTGCACGAACTTCAGGCGCATGGAGTCTACTCCGCGTTCGAGCCCGGCCAATTGACCGCAATCCCGCTCGCTTATGGAGCCTTTTGCGCAGCCTTCGACTTCTACATGGCGGCTTATTTCTATGGACGGCGCGCCGAGTGGAGCGCGGCGTGGAAGGCGTTGCCACTTTCGTCTGCCGAATAGCAACGACGTGCGGACCGTGAAGTAATATCGACCAGATCAAAAAAACGCGATTGAGCTACATCTCGCTCCAAGGCGCCGGATGGCGCGCTTCATAAGTGGCAATCTCCGCCTCGTGCTGCAGCGTGAGCCCGATATCGTCGAGCCCTTCGAGCAGGCAGTGCCTTACGAACTCATCGATCTGAAACTCGGCTGAGAAACCCTGTTCGTCATAAACCTTGCACTGTTCCAGATCGACGGTCAGGTGGTAATCCTTGTGCCCCTGGGCGCGCCGCATCAGTTCGGCGATTTCCTCCTCGCGCAGGACTACGTTCAGGAAGCCATTCTTGGTGCTGTTGTTCGCGAAGATGTCGGCGAACGATGGCCCAATCACCACGCGGAAACCGAAATCAGCGAGCGCCCAAACCGCGTGTTCACGCGAAGAGCCGCAACCAAAGTTCTTGCCCACGAGCAGTATGCTCGCCCCCTGGTAGCGCGGTTGATCGAGGACGAACGGCTCGGCGGTGCGTGCTCCCTTGCGCCAATCGTAAAAGAGAAACTCACCAAATCCCGTGCGCTCGATGCGCTTCAAAAATTGTTTGGGGATAATCTGGTCGGTGTCGACGTTCACGCGATCCAGCGGCGCCACACGCCCTTTGTGTACACGAAATGGATTCATAGACCCTTGCCCTATCGGTCCCTACTGAAACTTCCACTTGCGAATATCGGTGAAGTGCCCTTCGATCGCCGTCGCCGCCGCCATCATGGGGCTGACCAGGTGCGTGCGCCCACCGCGTCCTTGCCGCCCCTCAAAATTGCGGTTGCTGGTCGAGGCGCAGCGCTCGCCCGGCTGCAGAATGTCGGGATTCATTCCAAGACACATCGAGCATCCCGATTCGCGCCATTCGAATCCGGCTTCCTGGAAGATGCGCTGCAGTCCTTCCTTTTCAGCCGCGTGCTTGACCGCCTGCGATCCCGGCACCACCATGGCGCGTACTTTGGGATTCACACGATAACCCTTCGCCACCCGCGCTGCCGCCCGCAAGTCTTCGATGCGTGAGTTGGTGCAGGATCCAATGAACACGCGGTCAACGGCAATCTCCTGGATCGGAGTGCCCGGCTGCAGTCCCATGTATTGAAGCGCCTGCTCGGTCGCACGCCGGTCCGCGTCGCTGCCGCCGTTCAATTCAGGAACGCGGCCAGTGACCTGCACAACCATCCCCGGGTTCGTCCCCCACGTCACAAAAGGCGCCAGTGTCGCTGCATCAACGTCGAGAACTTTGTCGAACCGCGCGCCTGGGTCGGAAGACAACGTCCGCCAATACGCAACCGCTTTGTCCCACTGGTCGCCCTGCGGAGCGAAACGTCTTCCCTGGACATACGCAAAAGTGGTCTCATCGGGCGCAACCATCGCCGCCCGCGCTCCGGCCTCGATGCTCATGTTGCACAGCGTCATGCGCCCTTCCATGCTGAGCCCGCGGACTACTTCGCCCGCGTACTCGATGACATAGCCGGTGGCGCCGTCGGTCCCGATCCTGCCGATCACCCCCAGGGCGAGATCCTTTGCCGTGACTCCATCGGGCAGCCGTCCGCTTACTTCGATTTTCATGGTCATGGGCATGCGTTGTGCAAGGCATTGGGTAGCCAACACGTGTTCCACTTCCGATGTGCCAATCCCAAACGCGAGCGACCCGAATGCCCCGTGTGTACTGGTATGGCTGTCTCCGCAAACGATGGTCATCCCAGGCTGGGTGAGTCCAAGCTCTGGCCCAATCACGTGCACGATCCCTTGTTCGGGGGAATCTATGTCGAACAAACGGACGCCGAATTCCTTGCAGTTGCGCTGCAGCGCTGCTATCTGACGGGCGGCAATCGGATCGGTGATGGGTGTTCCTCGCGGCTCAGTGGGAACGTTATGGTCAACGGTTGCTACGGTTCGCTCCGGGCGCCGTACTTTCCGTCCGGCGGCGCGCAGGCCGTCAAACGCTTGAGGGGAGGTGACTTCATGGACCAGGTGGAGGTCGATGTAGAGAATTGGAGACCGACCGGTCGGTTCGCTCACCAGGTGGGCGTTCCATACTTTTTCAAATAAAGTTCGTTGCGCTGGCATCTCGGGAGTGTGCTTCAGAAATTCCGGCGATCGTCTTCTGCCGGACCTGCTGGTCAGTATTGTACCAATTTTCGAGGGCTCAAGCCCTACGATCGAGTCCATTACGTTCCAGTTGAGCGATTCGTGGTCTTCTCCCAATCTCGCAAATACAGCCCTAACATCACGACGCAACCAACCAACGGGACAGCCAGTCCGTAGTTCAGGCTCGACATTTTCGTCGACGTCAAACCAACCAGCCAGGGCATGACGGCGGCGCCAAAACTGGCCAGCATGAACATAACGCTGCCGACGCGATTGGCGGCCGGACCGAAGGCGTGCGAGAGCAGGGAAATCGTGATCGGATAGATGGCAGCAAATCCGAGTCCAATCATGGCTGCGCTTAGTAGCACCAAGGTGATCGACCGTGACGCCAGCAATCCGATGAGGGCGGCAAGGGCGGTCGCAACGCTCATCCGTACCAATCGCACTTCCGGAAGGTGCTTCAGAAATACGGGCGCCAGCGCGCGCCCCGCCAGCAAACCGCCATAAAAAAATGACGGAGTCGTGACCCACATCGTCCCGCCCCGATCCACTAGTCTTTTCGCATACGATGCCAGCCATCCCCCAACGGCATTCTCGGTTCCTACATAAACGAAGAACAGCACTCCGAGCGCAATCGCCGCGGGCGTGGCGAGCAAACGTGCCAGCGGTCGCGCAGGTGAATCCGAAGAATTCTCCGCCGTGCCGGATTGCGGTAAAGCCACCCACGCCAGCGCCAGGGCCACCAGCAGGACAAACGCGGCCAGCGATAAGAAGAAAATCGGAATTCGCCCAGCGCGCTGGAACGGTGCGAGCAAAAACGGGCACGCCACCGCGCCCACACTCCAGGAAAAATTGAGCAACGAGAGCGCGGCGGCCCGTGTCTCCTGATTCACTTCCGCCACCAGCAGATTGCAGGTTGGAATGGTCAGGCCCAGTCCTATCCCGTAACAGCCCACCGCAACCATTCCGATCACCCGTGAGCCGATGGGCAGGGCGCCGACGCCCACCGCCATGAAAACCAATCCCAGCAACAGGACGAAGCGGTATCCCAGGCGAGGTACCAGTACACCGGAAAAGGCGACGCCGAGCGTCGAGGCCAGAAACTGCGCGGTAAAGAATTCGCCGGCCTGCGCATCGCTGAGCGACCAACGCCCGGAAAGCCACGGCAGGATAGGGCCCAGCAATACCGTGACAATTCCGGTCGGAACGAAGACGGCATGGGCAACGCCTGTGGGCGTGAGCCACATACTGCGGCCGGCAGCACCTCCGATTTCACCGATCACCGGTGTCTTCCCCAAATTGCCCATGAATTGCCTTGACTGAATGGCGATTGTACGACGCACCGATCAGAACGCGTCGAACGAAGGCGATCCTGCGGCGCTTTGCGCCGGTACCGCTCCAAGGTATGATGAAGCTCGTTCCATTCCATGATCAACGGCAAACGCATCGCGATCGTGCTGCCTGCGTACAACGCGGAAAAGACCTTGGCGGCGACGGTGCGCGAGATTCCCGATGTAGTCGATACCACAATCCTGGTCGACGACCACTCCAAGGATGGCACCGTTGAACTAGCCCACCAGCTCGGCCTGCAGGTTTTCGTGCATGATCGGAATTATGGGTACGGACGCAACCAGCAGACCTGTTATCGCGAAGCGTTGGGCGCGGGCGCCGACGTCGTCATCATGCTTCACCCCGACTACCAGTACACTCCGTTGCTGGTGACGGCGATGGCCAGCATGGTTGCTTACGGCGTCTACGATGTGGTCCTGGGATCGCGCATCATCGGCGGCACGGCGCTGCGCGGCGGCATGCCTCGTTACAAATACATCTTTAATCGGCTGCTCACCGCTTTCGAAAACGTTTTTCTGGGCGTAAAGCTCTCCGAGTATCACACCGGCTACCGCTGCTTCAGCCGGCAGGTTCTGACACAATTGCCTCTCATCGAGAACTCCGACGATTTCGTGTTCGACAACCAGATGCTCGCCCAATGCGTCCACTTCGGCTTCCGCATCGGCGAAGTTTCCTGTCCAACCAAGTACTTCGAAGAAGCGTCGTCGATCAACTTCAGCCGAAGCGTCACGTACGGCCTGGGCGTGCTCCTGACGACCATGCAGTTTGCGCTGCAGAAATGGGGACTGGGCCGCTTTCGAATCTACAGCGCAAAGGGCCGCAAACTCGAAAGCGATGGCCTTGGCTACTACGCCCGGGGCGCTACCGGAAAACGATCGGCGTAGGCCTGCCCGCGGACCGAGCGACTACGCACTCCGTTCGTCGAAGAAACTCCGAATCCGCGGCCAATACTTCCGAACCGTCTCGTCCGTGGAAATGTGCCCGCCGCGCCGGAACAAATTCAATTTGATTCCCGTTTTTTCCGCGAAGTTCTGTACCGAGCGATAAGGCACATAGGGATCGTCCTGCGCGTGAAACATCATCACCTTCGATGGATCAATTTCCCTGGCGTGATGTGCGGGATTGTAGAAAGTCCCATTGTGCAGCTTCTTCCAATTCCGGTCCGTCAGGCGGTAGGCTCGTCCAAAAGCCTCGCGAATATAGGCCGCGTAACTCGGATTCGACGTTTCCGCCTTCTGGGAGCGAGTAAGAATTCTCCAGTCCACCACCGGACAATTTGCAATCACCTTCTTCACCCGCGCATCGAGCGACGCGAGCACCGCCGCCGCCCCACCAAAACTGCCCCCAATCACGAAAATCTCGTCGGGCTTTACAGAGAACTTGTTGCCGAAAGTGACTTCCAGCACGCCCCTTGGCAATTCGTCGATCACGTCGAGGATGTCGAGGTGAGGCGACGTCTTCAGGAACTCTCCGTCGCTCTCCCATGCGCCCCGATATCGCGGATAGAAGACCCAGTATCCTTTCGCCGCCAGAAAGCCTGCCAGACCCTGCTTGCGCGGGATCGATGGCATTCCGTCACACAACACGATGACCTTCTGCTTTTTTCCGGCGCGCGCGGGCGGCAAAAACTCACAGACGATTTCTTTTTTAAAGCGGGTGCGAAACATGAGAGGAGAAATCAGCGGCTCTTCCAAAGCCGCAATAGAAGTCCAAAATAATCGAGCCCGACCCGGATGTTCGCTTTGCTCGTGCCCGCGCGCCGCGGCCCGAAGGTGAACGGGATCTCGCTTACGGAACGCACATCGCCGCGCACCAGAATTTCCAGCAAAATCTTGAACCCCCGATTGTGCAACTCGATATCTTTCAGGCATGACCGCCGGACCATAAAAAATCCAGCCATCGGATCTTTCACTTGAATGTGTCGCTTCTGAAGGGGATAGGTCAGCCAGATCGCCATCCTGGACAGCAAGTGTCTGGCGGGATGCCAGTTATCCATGCCGCCTTGCGGAGCGTAGCGGCTGGCCAGAACCACGTCCCGCCCGCTATCGACCGCCTCCCACAGTCGAGGCAATAATTCCGGCGGATGCTGCAGGTCGGCGTCGATTACGCCCAATACCTCGGCGTCGGTATGCTTCCACCCATGAAGGACAGCGCCACCCAGGCCTCGTTCCCCTTTGCGGATGAGCAAACGCACGCGCGGGTCGTCCGCGGAAATTTCCTGTACGATCGCGTCGATGCCATCTCCGCTATCGTCATCCACCACCAGAATTTCGTACGCGAATTGCAGGGGATCGAGGCTCTGCCGGATGCGATTCAGCACCGCGCGGATGTTCTCCGCTTCGCGCAGCGTGGGCACCACTAGGGCGAGCTGCGCCAACGGTCTCGGCGTCACGGAAACAGGGGCACCCTTGTTGTCAGCAGGAGATTCGGTCTCTTCTGCCGTAAGCTTTACGGCATGCAGCGACATGGAACTCGATTCTAAGATCTCAGCGCTTGAAAAACTATCCTTTACTGAGGAACGGGATCATTCTAGCGGTTCTTGCCGCTCTCGGCCTTCTCCTTGCCGGGTACCATCCGGGGGCCGAGGACGACGGCGTCTATCTGGCGGCAATCAAGCGTGACCTGAACCCGTCGCTTTTCCCTCACGATTCTGATTTCTTCGCGGTTCAGTTGCAGGCAACGATTTTCGACAAGGTGGTTGCCGCTTCGATTCGGCTGACTCACTTGCCCGTTGGCTGGGTGATCTTCGCCTGGCACTATCTCGCGATTTATCTGGTGCTGCTCGGCAGCTTTCGACTGGCTCGCCGTTGTTTTCCTGAGCAATACGCCCAGTGGGCGGCAACCACCTTGGTGGCGGTGCTGTTCACATTGCCGGTAGCCGGAAGTGCGCTCTACATCGTGGATCAAAACCTGCATCCACGTGCCCTGGCTACGGCCGCGATACTAGCCGCGATTGTTGCCATCCTCGACCGGAAATTCGTGCAGGCCACCGTACTGCTTGTGCTCGCCGCCCTGTTCCACCCCATCATGGCGACCTTCGGGATCTCGTTCTGCATCTTTCTTGCCTGGCGGAAGACATGGATGTCGAGAATGCCAGGATCCGGAACCATGCCGATCATCCTCGCACTGGCGCCATTGGGATGGATTTTCGAGCCAACGTCTCCGGCATGGCGGGTCGCGGCCAATACCCGTGACTATTATTTTCTCGGTCGCTGGGAATGGTATGACTGGCTCGGCGTGGTTGCCCCGTTCGGGATTCTCTGGTGGTTTCGAAGGATCGGTCAGCGCGAGAACGCGGTGAAGCTGGTTTGGGTCGCCACCCGGCTTACGCTCTTCGGGGCGTTCCAGATGATTGCCGCGATCCTGCTGATGTGGCCAGAAAGACTCGAGCGCGTACGTCCTTTGCAGCCCATGCGCTATCTGCACTTGCTGTACCTGATTTTCATCATTCTCAGCGGGGGATTGCTCGGGCAGAAATTCCTGCGGACGAGCTGGCTGCGCTGGGCGGTCGTCTTTGTTCCACTGGCGGGCGCGATGTTTTTCGCCCAGCGGCAAACCTACCCGGAGTCGTCTCATATCGAGTGGCCCGGGTCGGCTTCCGTAAACCCGTGGCTTCAGGCCTTCGCCTGGGTTCGCGACCACACACCACCTGACGCTTACTTCGCCGCCGGACCCGACTACATGCGCCGCCCGGGCAACGACTATCACAGCTTCCGGGCGCTGGCCGAGCGCAGCGTCCTCGCCGATCTGGCAAAAGACTCGGCCGTCGCAACCCAGGTTCCGCGCCTGGCTCCGCGCTGGCAGGAAGAAGTGGAAGCGCAGAAAGGCTGGGCGCAATTTGGCCCCACCGACTTCGAGCGACTGAAATTGCGTTTCGGTGTGGATTGGCTGCTGCTGGAGCGGCCGACAGGGAAAGGGCTCGATTGTCCCTACGAGAATGCAGCCCTCAGGGTGTGTCGGGCACCATGAAACATCTGATTCCTGCGCAACTACTCGTTCCCGTTTGCCCTTTCCAATTCGGCCTTATAGCATCTAATGAAACTGGATGGCTACCACCCCGACAACGGAAACTCCGGCGAGCGAGTGCAAGCCCCCGACGCGGCAACCCTTCCGCAGCCAGATCGGCCCGCCCCTGCGCCGCAGCACGATTCGGCTGAATGAGATCCTCACTTTTGCGTACGAAACGTTCACCAGCAATAAGGTCCGCTTCGCTCTAACGGCTCTCGGGATGGTCATCGGCACCGCCTCGCTCATCCTGGTCGTCACCATCGGCATGACCGGGAAGCAGTACGTGCAGCGCCTTATCCAATCGATTGGCGCGAACATGATCTACGTCGAATATTCAGGAGGCGCGCAGCGCATCACGGCCAGCGCGGCCGATCCGCTCACCGTCGACGATATGCGCGCCGTGCAGGAACAAGTCCCGAGCGTGACCTATGCATCCCCGCTGATCGTGCTCAGCGAGCGCATCGCCACTGGCTCCGGCAAGGAACAAGACATCACCGTGATGGGAGCCTCGCCTGAGTATCAGCGAGTGCGTAACCTCATTGTTCTTACCGGGAGATTCTTCGACGGCGAGGACTCGCAGTCGCGCAACAAAGTTGGCGTTATAACCCAGAAAATGGCCGAGGAGATTTACGGCACAGTCGACGCCGCCGTCGGCCAGACCATCAAGCTGAGCGGACTGCCATTTACTGTCGTAGGAACGTTCAAAGAAGGAGTCGACACCTTCGGCCAGTCTGAAGTGCAGGACTACACCATGGTGATCCCCTCGACGGTGAGTCGTTACTTCACAGAAACCGCAGCGGTGAAGCAAATTTTCTTTACGGTGGCCAGTCCCGACGACGTCGTTCCCGCAACCAGTCAGATTCAGCGCGTTATCCGGTCGCGACACCGCCCTGAGTCGGTCTACACCGTGAGCAATCTGACACAGCTGCTATCCGTGTGGGACAAGATCGCCAACGCCCTCACGATTGGCTTGCTGCTGATTGCAGCCGTGACCCTGCTGGTCAGCGGCATCGGCATTATGAACATCATGCTGGCCACCGTCAGTTCACGCATTCGAGAGATTGGCATCCGCAAAGCGATCGGTGCGACCAACCGCGAGATCCGTTTTCAGTTCCTCGCCGAAGCCATGCTGATTTCTCTGATCGGCGGCATCGCCGGCATCGTGATCGGGCTGGCGATCCCGTTCTCGGTCCGCTTCCTCACCGCCTACCGAATCCCGATCTCCGGCCTCTCCGCCATCATCGCGATCGTGGTTTCGTCACTTGTGGGCATGATTTTTGGCACTTTGCCGGCAACGAGAGCTGCGCAGCTGGATCCGGTGGAGAGCCTCCGCTACGAGTGAGCAGGCTTCGAGCTCCGAGCCGAGCTTCGAGCCATGAGCTTCGAGTCACGAGCTACGAGCAAACTTAAGCGATGGAGCGACAGCGTCCCAGCGTCGGGTTCTGGCGTTGGAGATCCCAAACGCCGGCTAGGTTTCATCGGACGCGTTGCGGAAAGTAGGGGTCTGCTAGAAGGCTCGGCTACGCCTCGCACGACGGACGAGGACGCCCGTCGCTCCATCGATCGGGTGGCTCGCAGCTCAGAGCTCGTGGCTCGCAGCTCAAAAGCAAAAGCCGGGCTGGTTGACCCGGCTTTCGGATTCTGATCGCAACGCTCGGTTTCCCGAGATTAGGGTCAGATCTTTAAAACTCTTGAAATTGTCACCGCTTACTGGGGCCCGGCTTGGAAAGTCACCACTTTCCAAGGCTGAACTACATGACCAGAGCCAGATTCTCCAACTCCAACTGAAGTACCGGCAAAGAGCACCCGGCCATCTCCACCCGACCGGCTGCATCCAGAGCCGCCTGCGGAGACACTCCGTAGCCGCGGCCCATCAGGAATACTTGCAATAGCTCGGCCGCCTCCCGCGAATCGATCATCCCACCCTGGAGAAGATCGCTTCTGAGCGACGCCAGCTCCGTACTGGTAAATCTTTCTTTCATGGCCGTCCTCACCTCCGACCTGCCTTACGACTTGCTTGTACCCATTAGACTCAGCGGCTACTGGAAATGTTGCATGCAATTTCGGTGCCGCAACTGGCCTCTGAATTCATATACGTACGAGAAAGCCTTCTGGTTTCTTTAACCCCAATTAAAGTCAAGAGTTGCGGGCAACCCTTACGACAGTACCCACGGGCGGAGTACCAGGTGTTCTGCCCCGGGAGTGACAGAAGGTGTCGTTCAGGGACGGAAAGCGGCGATTTCCGTTCAATTTGCGGCAAATCGCGCAGGGGTCAGGCGGGATCGAGGGTGGCCTCATCGATGAGTAGAACAGGAAGGCCATCTCGTACCGGATACACGCGCCGGCACGCTTGGCATTTGAGAGCTTCCGGCTCCGCCTTGAGCTCGAGCGGTTTCTTGCAGGCGGGACAGACTACGAGGTCGAGCAAGTCCTGGGCAATCATAACCGGGAGATTGTACGACAGTCCCACCTTTCTTCACCACCAGAGCCACAGAGACACAGAGCTGGGCCAGGAATAACAACCAATGCCCCCGCATCCCCGGGCAGTCCCAAATAATGCCAAATGATTTTCGCCAGTTTTTCTCTGTGCCTCTGTGTCTCTGTGGTGAATGATTTTCAAGGTTAGAATTGGAGGGCAGATCAAGGAGAACTGATGGCTGCTACCATTCTCGACGGCACCAGGATCGCAAGCGAGATACGCGCGGAAGTTGCTGCCGAAGCCCGAGCCCTTGCCGAGGCGGGCATGCGCCCGGGATTGGCCGTCGTCCTGGTAGGCCACAATCCCGCTTCTGAAATCTACGTTCGTGGCAAGGTCAAGAGTTCCCTGGAAGTCGGTCTTTACAGCGAGAAGCACACACCGCCCGAAAGCGCGACCACTGCCGATCTGCTGGCACTAGTTGGAGACCTTAACCGCCGGGACGAAATCGACGGCATCCTCGTCCAATTGCCCCTTCCTTCTCAGGTCGATGCGAAGAAAGTCCTTCTGACAGTTGACCCTGCCAAAGACGTGGACGGCTTCCACCCCATGAACGTCGGTTTTCTCTCGACGCAACGGCCAGGGCTGGTGCCCTGCACCCCGGGCGGGGTCATGGAGATGTTGCGGCGGTCGAAGATCCCGGTTGCTGGACAGGAAGCGGTGGTGGTGGGGCGCAGCGATATCGTCGGCAAGCCTATGGCGATGTTGCTGATCAACGCCAATGCCACGGTCACCGTCTGCCACTCGAAAACTCGCGATCTTCCCGAAGTCTGCCGTCGCGCCGACATCCTGGTCGCTGCCATCGGGCGCGCCGGTATGATTACTCGCGATTTCGTGCGCCCCGGAGCGACGGTGGTCGACGTCGGCATGAACAAGATCACCGACCGCACCGAGTTTGAACGTTATTTCAAAGGCAATGAAAAGCGTGAGCAGGCATTCGCGAAGAATGGATCGACACTCGTAGGAGACGTCCATCCTGAAGTCGCCGAGATTGCGGGAGCAATCACGCCGGTGCCCGGCGGCGTCGGACCTCTTACGATCGCGATGTTGATGGCGAACACGGTCCGGGCGGCGAGGTTGAGGCGAGGGAACGCAGTTGCGATCGGATAAAGTTGTTTCACCACAGAGTCACAGAGTCACAGAGTCACAGAGAAAAACGAACAAATGATTTCTTTGGGAGAATTCCCGCTGACATGAGTTCGACCAACTTCAATCGCGAAAGCTTTTACCCCCAGCTTTCCTCTGTGCCTCTGTGTCTCTGTGGTGAAAGGGTTCTCCCAGCGAGGCTCCTCTGCTAAAAATCGGCCTAACTGGCGGGATCGCCAGCGGCAAATCGATTGTCGGCGAGATGCTGATGGCCCGGGGCGCCAGCCTGATTCAGGCCGATCAAATTGCCCACGAACTCATGCAGCCCGGCCAGCCTGTTTACGAGCAAGTCGTACGCACCTTCGGCCGCACCATCCTGAATCCCGACGGCAGCGTCAATCGCCCGAAACTTGCCGAAGCCGCCTTCAGTCCAAATGCACAGGGAGCAACTCGAATCGGCGAATTGAACGCCATCGTCCACCCGGCCGTCATCCGCCACGAAGATGAGTGGATGGAAGCGGAAAGCCGCCGCGATCCGCGCGGGATTGCCGTGGTTGAGGCCGCGCTGATTTTCGAAGCCGGCACCGCCGACCGCTTCGACCGCCTGATCGTAGTGACCTGCTCCGAAGACCAGCGCGTGCAGCGCTATGCGCAACGCCTCAAGATCGACG
This sequence comes from uncultured Acidobacteriota bacterium, assembly GCA_963733805.1. GTDB lineage: Bacteria > Acidobacteriota > Terriglobia > Terriglobales > Acidobacteriaceae > Gp1-AA133. The sequence continues at coordinate 28,958 of CAVTEO010000002.1, forward strand.
TCGAAGCGGCCCGCCTCGAAGTGGAGCGCCGCATGGCCGCCCAACTGCCCGATTCGGTGAAGATCCGGCGCGCCGACTTCGTCATCGACAATTCAGGCTCGCTAGATAACACCGAGGCGCAGGTCCGAGAGCTTTACGCCACCTTGAAGCAAGAAGCAGAAGAAAAGACCAATTAGCGTCGAAGTGACTTTTTCAACACCTACGCCTGTTTGCGTCAATTATCATTTCCGCAAGAGAGTCCAGTCTGTCACGTTCTAGAGGGCATAAAGGCTGCCGTTCTCGGAGCACGGCAGCACATTGGAACAGGCAGGGTAATGGAATTACCGCATGAATATCCCTACAATCCGCGACTGCGCCTGGTCCTGCTGGTAGCTGGAGTAGGTCTCTTGTGGATAGGGGTTCAAAGATTCTCGTGGGGGCGTATGCCCACAGGATTCGGTCTTTGGTTCGGCCTTGTTCCCATCATGCTGGCGCTCCTGTTAGGGGTTCGTCTAGTCTCGTTTAATCGTCGCCTGCTCCTCGATAAAGACGAGATGATCCTGCCAACAGGTTTTCTTCAGAGGGGGACTGCGCGGGTCGCATACGCGAGTATCGAGCGTGTTTGGCGGCATTACCTTCCCGCAACCGTCGTTCTCCGAGTAGCCACCGAGAAACGTACGTTCGAGATTGCGTCGGTCTTGCTCCCAGATGATGAGAGCTATCGTGCCGTCGAAGCGTTCCTTAACCGGAAGGCTCAAGAAAACGCCGCGAAGAAGGGCGTCGGCAATTCTCAGTTGGCGTAACATCGCCGTTTCAATCAATGAAGGGTCCGAGCGCTCTCGGGATAGGCAGCATAACCGCGTTTCTGAGAAGACCGGCCGATACCGCAAGCGATAAAAGCCGGTTCATACGGCCCCCCGTGACCCTGGCGTGACCTCGGTGAAGAATTACGATCCTGCCTTACGTCCGTTAAACCTCAGTAACACCACGTCAGAGCCATTGCCGGGCAGTGGGCGTTGTCTCAGACTGATCGGTGATTGGGGAGTGAGTGATGAGGGCAAGCAGGCGAAGAGTGATGGCTGATCCGAGTAGAGACTGGTATTCCTGGTTGCTGCCAACACTGTGCCTGATCCTGCTCGCTGGTCTCTTGTTGAACCGGTGAAGCTGGACATGTGCGATTGCCACTCCGCCAGGTCTATGGGCATCCAACAAGTCCCCGCCGTAAGCTCTGCCAGACATAAAAAGTTAGGGACTCACGAACGGTTCCAATTCACTTCGTAAGCTGGAGATGTCCAAATGACCTCTGCATGCAAAGGCGGTGGCAAGTTCGTAGGCAAGTGGAGCGTCAGCGTTCGCAACACCACCCCATGCCCAGTCTGCCGCTCGTCTCAACTGGTAAGTCCATATGGCGGCCGCTATAAGATAGCGGACCACCGCGAGCCTGAACCTGAGGCAGGAACGGCACAGGCAGGTCAGAGTTGAGCATTCCTCATGTCGCCAACTTTCGCAGGACTGGCAGGGGCTAACTGTTGAACCATCCCCATTCCACTCATCGCCCTTTACCTCGACCTTAGCCCCAATCCATTCATTGCAATGAACAAGCGGCCCCGATTGGCTGCCTTGCTACCAGTGCTCACTCAAGGCGCTGAGGCTGGCCCCGGCCCCCCGCCCCTCTCAAGAGAACCAAGCCAGCTTCATCCCCGTATCACCTAAGGCGGCCGCATCTCCATGCTGCCGGGCCACACCATCTCACGATGGCGACGCCCTATTTTGGATAGAATCACAGTGACCACCACAAACACCCGATCCACATGCTGGTGACACATCTATGAAGCTATTGCGCCCCATCATCCTGGCAATCTTGCTGGCGGGAGCTTTTTTTTACTTCACGACCTGGAGGTCGTCGCCACTCCACCTTACCAACCTGATCAGCCATCCGAATAAACTCGAGATCACGGAAGCCGCCAGCACCGATCCGCTCGATTCCGAAGAGCAGAACAACATCCTCGTCTACCGCAAGAACATACCTTCGGTCGTGAACATCACGTCGAAGGCGGTCACCTTCGACTTCTTTTACGGACTGGTTCCGCAAGAAGGCCAGGGCTCCGGCTTCGTGATAGACAAGGAAGGCCACATCCTGACCAACTACCACGTGATCGCCGACGCCCGCCAGGTGGAGGTCACGATGCATAACCGCAAAAAATTTCGAGCGACCGTTGTTGGCACCGACCCGGCACACGATTTGGCAGTCATCAAAATTGAGGCTCCGAATCTTATCCCGTCAGTTTTGGGCGATTCCCGTAACCTCCAGGTCGGCCAGAAGGTGTACGCCATTGGCAATCCCTTTGGGCTCGCCGGGACCATGACCCGCGGTATTGTCAGTTCCATCCGCCCCGTGAAAGAACCCAATGGCGCCGCCATCGACGAAGCGATCCAGACCGATGCCGCCATCAATCCCGGCAACTCCGGCGGGCCCTTGATGAACGCCCACGGCGAAGTCATCGGCATCAATACCATGATTCTCTCCAACGTCGGCCAGAATGCCGGCATCGGTTTCGCGATTCCCATCAATACCGCAAAAGCCGTGCTCAACGATCTGGTCACCCTTGGACGCGTGCGCCGTCCGGCGCTCGGTGTATCTACCATCCCGATTGGTCCGGAACTTGCCGAACAAGTGGGCCTGCCGGTTGATTTTGGTTTGCTGATCGTCAAAGTGGCGTCCGGCGGCGCGGCCGAACGCGCAGGGCTGCGCGGCGGAAATGAACGCGCTTTTCTGGGGAACATCCCGATCATGCTGGGCGGAGACCTCATCGTGGCGATCGATGGCGAAAGCGTCCAAGACCAACAGGATTTGGCACAGGTCATGAACGCGCACCGTGCGGGCGACTCGGTGAAGGTGACGGTTTATCGCGGAAAGCAAAAGATGGATGTCACCGTTACGCTAGGGGAGGCCAGGGAACAGGTCTAGGAGTAAAAACAACCGCACGCTCATACGTTTAACAGGAAGGCAATCCCGCTTCCGCGGCTGACGGTGAGTCGTGGTAAGCTAACCCCCTGCCTATGACTGCCGTCCTCTAAAGTCCTTCGTCCTCGTAATGGCGCGCTCACCGTTCGCGGGAGTCGCGGCGGGCAGCAGCGAATGCGCGGCCATTTTCCATCGAGCGCACTATCAACGAACAACCAGAGAGGATTCTTCCATGCAATTTGTGGATAAGGCATTCGCGCGTCGCCTCGAGTCAGCCGAGGAAGTGCCGCAGGTCGACTGCACACGCATGTTTCAGAAGCTCCGTCCCGAGGTCGGAGCGTCGTTCGAACCATTCTGCGGCGGACACATGATGTTCGCCGGACTGAACTCCCCCATCGGGCACGCAGCCGGGCTGGGCTTCGACGGCCCGGTTACCGCTGCCGACCTTGACCGTCTGGAAGCGTTCTACCGGTCACACGGAGCCCCGGCGCAGCTTGATCTGTGCCCGCTCACCGATCCCAGCGTTCTGGAGTTGGTCAACGCCCGCGGATACTCGATCGCAGAGCTTAACAATGTTTTGTTTGCGGCCCTTGATTCGCATTTGAGGGTCGACGTTCCGGCCGGAGTCAGCATTCGCGCCAGTAGTTCCAGCGAAGCGGGCGTTTTCTCCGATCTCCTCACCCGCAGTTTCTTCGACAAAGAAAAGCCCCCTGAAGACTTCGCCGATATGCTCGCCCCACTGTTTCATTACCCGGAGGCGCTCACCTTCCTGGCCACCGTCGACGGGACACCGATCGCAGGGGCCGCCGGGCGTATCATCCCCGAGCATCGCGTGTTTGCCTTGTTCGGCGCAGGCACTCTGCCGGACTTCCGTGGGCGCGGCATCCAGACGGCGTTGCTGCGCACGCGCATGAAGGCTGCTGCCGATGCTGGTTGCGAATTGGTGGTCGTCGTTACACGCGGAGGAACTGTTTCCGAGCGTAATTGCATTCGGCTCGGATTCCAGATCGCCTACAGCAAAGCAACCGTTATCAAGCGCTGGGACGAGGGTAAAGGGGCGATTCCTACTGGCTAGAACGTGGATTGTGTGGACGGCGGGCGGGGACGCCCGCCGCTCCATCGGCGTTAAGGGCCAACCTATTTCCTTGTGCCCTCTGTCCTCTGTGATTTCATGACGAGATCGGCTCCCGGACCCGAGTAAAGTTGTTTTTGGCGGAAACGACCAAGACTCGGGAGAAGGAGCCGACATGTGGATTATAGGCTGTGATTATCACCCGAGGTTTCAGCAAATTGCGTTTCTAAACACGGAAGGAGGAGAATGCGGCCGCCGTCGTCTGGAGCACCCGGCGGAAGCCGAGCAGTTTTACCACCAGCTGCAGGGCCAGATGGTGCGGGTGGGGATGGAGGCGGGCGGTCATGCACGTTGGTTCGAACGGTTGCTAGCGGAACTAGGGCACGAGTTATGGGTGGGGGATCCGGCCAGGATCCGCGCCGCGGAAACGCGCAAGCAGAAGTACGATGCGCGCGACGCGGACCACATCCTGGAGTTGCTGTGCAACGGGCAGTTCGAAAAGCTGCGCATCCGGGTGCCCACTCCGCAGGAATGGGACGTGCGGCAGTTAGTGTTGCATCGCCATCGTCTGGTGGGGATGCGCACCCGCCTCAAGAACCAGCTGCGCTCGGTGGCGCTGAACGAAGGGCTGGGCCCGAAGCCGGGGCTGTGGAGCCGGAAGGGGCAAGCCCAGTTTCGCGCGCTCGAGTTGTCGCCCTGGAGCGAACGCCGGCGCACCGACAACCTGGAATTGCTGGCGGAGTTGCTGCGGCGTACCCAACCGCTGGACCAGGCGGTGCAGGCCGAGGCCGCGCGTCGGCCGGAGGTGGTGCGGCTGATGACCCATCCCGGGGTAGGCCCGATCACGGCACTCAGCTTCGTGCTCATCATCGGTGATCCCCTGCGCTTTGCCAGCAGCCGGAAACTGACCAGCTATCTGGGCCTGATTCCGGCGGAAGACAGTTCCGGGGGCAAGCAGCGCCTGGGGCACATCAGCAAGCAAGGCAACACGCTGCTGCGCAGTTTGCTGGTGGAAGCGGCGCACGTGGCAGTGCGGCGTGAGCCCGAACTGGGGCGCTGCTATCGGCGCTTGGCGATGCGCAAGAATCGTGGCATCGCAGCCGTGGCGGTGGCGCGCAAACTGGCCGTACGTTTGTGGTGGATGTGGAGGCGCGGACTGAGCTATGAACAATTCCGCACCTCCGGTTCGCATGCAGGGTAAACCCGACTTAACCGCTGGGGTGTAGTCCATCCCCGACTTTGTGAATGGGACCCCTGCCTCCCTCGAGAGCGAGGGAGTTCGAAAAACGAATCATGGTCTCGCCGTTGGCGGGATCGAATACATGGCTGGTGGGACCGAGCGCCCATCGTAGGATTGGACAACGAGCCTTGGTCGGCAAAGCAAAAGCAACACCAAAAGCAAAACCGCTGGGGAAGAGGAACGTCAAAAGCAAAACCCAAACCGATTCCTCCTCCCAACGCCGACGTGTGCTTGACAACGCCGATTTCGTCATACACGGTGAAGAATCTGATTCTGTTCAGGGAAGTCTCGATGAAAATCGACGCCGTCCGCGCCTATTGCCTTCAATTTCCGCGCGCCACAGAAAAACTCCAGTGGGGCGATGACCTTTGCTTCAAAATTGGCGGGAAAATCTTTGCCATGCTCGGCCTCGACAACCCGCGCCTCTGTTTCAAGTGCACGCCCGATGTGGTTTCCGAATTGATTGAGCGCGAAGACATCCGTCCCGCTCCCTACGTCGGCCGCTACAAATGGGTCATGCTCGATCGCCTCGACGCCGTTTCCGATGTTGAACTAGAAGATCTCATCCAGCAGTCTTACGCCATGGTTGCGGCAAAAACTCCAAAGCGTCGCAAATCCAAAATGAGCCAAAAACTGCAGCGGAAAAAGTCGCCAAAGCCGCCAAGAAGCGCAGCGCAGCGAGGCCCAAAGCGCCCGTAAAACTCGTTCTTTCAAGAACCGCTTCCCAGAACTCGGCCCGATGTGCAAGACTTTCCGGTCGCGAGGATTTCTTTGAGTCTCTTCGGCTGCATTGAAGCTGGAGGCACCAAGTTCGTTTGTGGCGTGGGCACTGGTCCCGAGGACCTGCGGCTCACCACCGTGCCGACGACTTCCCCCGCCGCCACCATCGAGAAGGTCGTCGAATTCTTCCGCGGAACCCGCAACCTAAGCGCGGTCGGGATCGGATCGTTCGGCCCGATCGATTTGCATCCTGAATCGCCAACTTTCGGCTACATCACGTCGACTCCGAAGAAGGACTGGCAGAACTTCGACCTTGCGGGAACCATGCAGCGGGCGCTGGATATTCCAGTTGGTTTCGACACCGATGTCAATGCGGCGGCGGCCGGAGAAGCGCGCTGGGGCGCCGGGCGTGGCATCCCTGACCTCCTATACCTGACCGTCGGCACGGGGATCGGCGGAGGTGCACTGGTCAACGGAGAAGTCATTCACGGCCTCCTGCACCCGGAGATGGGTCACATCCGCATTCCGCACGACCTTCAGGCCGATCCCTACCCTGGCGCATGTCCCTTCCATCAGGACTGCCTTGAAGGCTTAGCCGCAGGCCCTGCCATGCAGGCGCGGTGGGGAGTGCCCGCCGCGCACTTGCCTCCCGACCACCTCGGATGGGCTCTTGAAGCGCGCTATCTTGCGCTGGGGCTCGCGAACTGGGTGTGTACCCTCTCTCCCGAGCGCATGATCCTCGGCGGCGGTGTGATGCAGCAGCCTCACTTGTTCCCCATGGTGCGGCGCGAACTGCTCGGCCTGCTGAACGGCTATATCAACGCGGCCCCGTTGCTCGAAGGAATCGACACCTACGTTGTCCCTCCGGAACTCGGCAACCGGGCCGGAGTGTTAGGAGCTTTGGTCCTGGCCGAGCATATTTTTCGCAATCCAAGCGCCCTCATCGGGGCGCCACTCGCGGGGGACAGTGCATGGCGTTAAACAGAACGTTGGTAAAGAGCACCGTGGTCGCGGCACTAGGCGGTTTGCTCTTCGGGTTCGACACAGCAGTCATCGCGGGAGTTACTCACGAACTGACCACCGTCTTTCAACTTACTCCCAAGCTCTTGGGACTAACTGTGGCTATGGCGCTCTGCGGAACTATGGTCGGAGCTCTAGTCGCGGGGATCCCTGGCGACCGCTATGGGCGCCGGGACAGCCTGCGCGTGCTGGCCATCTTCTACCTGGTTTCCGCGCTCGGCTGCGCATTTGCTACCAATTGGTATGTACTCCTGTTCGCTCGTTTTATCGGAGGTCTCGCAATCGGAGGCTCCTCCGTCCTCGGCCCCATGTACATCACCGAAATCGCGCCCGCCAAATGGCGCGGCCGTCTGGTCGGATTATTTCAATTCAATGTCGTCGCCGGAATCCTGATCGCCTACCTGTCGAACTATCTCGTTGGCCTTTCTCTGCAAGGCGGCCCGGCCGAGTGGCGCTGGAAACTGGGCATCTCAGCCCTGCCCGCCGCACTCTTCTTCCTGATGCTCTTTGGAATTCCGCGCAGCCCGCGCTGGCTTGCGCGCAAGGGGCGCACCACTGAGGCTCGCTCCGTTCTCGAAGCCATCGACGAAGAAAACATCGAATCCGAGTTGGAGGCGATGAAATCCGCCTTCGAACTCGAGAAAACCCAGGGGAAGGAGCGACTGTTTCAGGCGAAGTATCGCCTGCCGCTGTTTCTCGCCTTCTCCATCGCGATCTTCAACCAGTTCTCCGGCATCAACGCAATTTTGTATTACTTGAATGACATCTTCGCGAGCGCTGGATTCAGCAAGGTTTCCTCCGACCTGCAGGCTGTCGCCATTGGAGCCACCAATCTGCTCTTCACCATGCTCGCCATGTCGATCATCGACCACGTTGGCCGGCGGAGGTTACTGCTGATCGGTTCTATCGGTACGGCGTTCTGCCTTGCGGGTGCCGCCGCAATCTTCTGGACCGGCCACCACGAAGCTTTGCTGGTCTGGCTTCTGATCGGTTTCATCGCCTCCTTCGCGTTCTCGCAAGGCGCGGTCATCTGGGTCTACCTTAGCGAAATCTTCCCTACCGCCGTGCGCGCTTGCGGCCAGAGCCTCGGTAGTTCTACGCACTGGGTTATGAATGCGCTGATCTCCTGGACCTTCCCGATCATCGCCACCTATTCCAAAGCCGCCCCCTTCGTGCTTTTCTCTGGGATGATGGTGTTGCAATTCTTCGTGGTATTGCTGTTCTACCCGGAGACCAAGAACATTGTGCTTGAGGATATGGAGAAGAAGCTGGCGGCTGTTTGATTTTGTGGATTTGACTGTCCGTCGCGCCGTGGGCTAGCCTCAAAGCTTCACCACCAGCCCTGGCGAGTCGCCTGTCTCCACGGCTTCAACTTCATGGGGATCCGTCGCAAGTTATTGATTTCGCCGCTGATGTTCTGCTTCGCGGCAGCCGCCCTGGCTGCGCCGCTGCGGCCTTTCCATGCCAGGCATGCAGTGGTCGTTAGCGCGCATGAGCTAGCCTCGCAGGCGGGCGTTGCCATGATGAAGGCGGGGGGCAACGCGGTGGACGCAGCTGTAGCCACCGGCTTCGCTCTCGCCGTCGTGTTCCCACAGGCCGGCAATCTGGGTGGTGGCGGCTTCATGCTCATCCGAAAGGCCGACGGCTCTGTGCATTTTCTTGATTATCGCGAGAAAGCTGCCGCAGCTGCCACCAGGACGATGTATCAGGATGCCCAAGGCAACATCATCGAAAATGCAAGCTTGCTTGGATATAAAGCCATCGGCGTTCCCGGCTCAGTCGCCGGGCTCACTTACGCGCAGAAGACCTACGGCAAGCTCCCACTCGCGCAGGTCATGGCTTCCGCGATCAAGCTCGCCCGTGAAGGGTTCGCCCTCACCTGGGAAGACGCAGAAGATCTCCGCGATGGCGAGCTCGGACATTTTCCGGAATCCAAGCGAATTTTCCAGCGCGACGGCAACTTCTACCAGGCGGGAGAAATCCTCCGCCAGCCAGACTTGGCGCGCACGCTGGAGAGGATCGCCAAGAATCCCGACGACTTCTATCGCGGCTCGCTGGCTCGGGAACTTTCCGCCACCATACAGAAGGGCGGCGGCCTAATCACTGCCGATGACTTGGCCAATTATGAAGTGAAGGAACGCGAGCCGATTCGCGGGACCTACCGCGACTACGACATCATCAGCGCGCCTCCTCCCTCCTCGGGCGGAGTTGCCCTGCTGGAGATTCTCAACACCCTGGAAGGCTACGACCTCGCCAAGTTCGGGAACCGGTCGGCTCAGGCAATCCACCTCGCCACAGAAGCCTTTCGCCGCGCCTTCTTCGACCGAGCCGAGTTTCTGGGCGATCCCGATTTCGCCAAAATTCCGGTGGCCCAACTGATCGATAAGCGCTACGCCGCGGGCTGGCGCGAATCGATCGATCCCGCGCATGCCACTCCCAGCAAACAGGTACGCCGGCCGGCAGTTTTCAACGAACTGGAAACCTACGCCGCCGCCCATCCCCGGAATCCGATTGCCAGGCGCGAGCCCAGCAACACCACTCACTACTCCGTGGTCGACCCCGCCGGCGACGCGGTAGCCGTCACCACCACGTTGAACGACTCCTTTGGCTCTCACGTGACGGCAGAGGGCCTCGGCTTCCTGCTCAACGATGAAATGGATGACTTCACTTCCAAAGAAGGCGTGCCGAACGTTTACGGCCTCATTCAGGGCCCGGCGAACGCAATCGGCCCCGGAAAGCGTCCGCTCTCGGCAATGACGCCAACCATCGTGCTGAAAAACGGCAGGCTTTTCCTGGTGCTCGGTGCAGAAGGAGGCCCCACCATCATCACCACTGTCGCGAATATTTTGATGGGAGTGGTCGATTTTGGCCTCGATGTCCAGGAGGCCGTGAACGCACCACGGTTCCATCACCAGTGGTTACCGGACGAACTCCGTCTTGAGGATAGAATCTCTCCAGACACCGTCCGTCTCCTTGAGAGCAAAGGACACAAGATTCACACGGAACACTTCTGGGCTGATGCAGAGTGCGTCGCAATCGACCCAAAAACCAACGAGCGCTTGGGCGCCAGCGACGGCCGCAACAACGGCAAGGCAGTGGGATTTTGACTTTGTTTTGAAGGGGCTCGGCTTCAGCCGAGCCATAAAGGCCCGATAATGACGCGGCTTTAGCCGCTAGGCCCGACTTAACCAGAGAGAGTTGAATGCAGAAAGCCGTTTCCACCTACGTTTACGTGAAAGAGCGCCTCCACCCCGGCCTGCTCGATGGCCTGGTTCGTGGCGGAGCCCAGGCCATTGAGATTTTTGCGGCGCGCCAGCACCTCGACTACGCCAACCGCAAACAGCACGTCCGCGAAATTGCCGACTGGTTCCGCTCCACCGGCATCCCGCTGAATTCCGTGCACTCGCCTCTTTACGGAGACTATGAATTCGGCCGCGCCGGTGCTCCCCCGGTGAACGTGGCCTCCACCGATCGCGCCGGGCGCATCGAGGCCATGGACGAAATCAAGCGCGCGCTCGAGATCGCTGAGCAGATTCCATTTCGCTACCTGATCCAGCACCTCGGCACGAGTAACGAAGCCTTCGACGAGCGCAAGCTCGAAGCCGCCATGACCTCCATCGAGCACCTGCGCGCATTTGCGAAGCCGTTAGGCGTGCGCATCCTGCTCGAAAATATTCCCAATGAGCTCTCCACTCCCGACAAGCTGGTGGAGTTCATTCATGCGTCTCACTTCGACGACATTGGTGTCTGCTTCGATTTCGGGCACGCTCACATCATGTCGAGCGTCGCCGAGGCTTTCGAAATCGTAAAGCCGCACGTGCGCTCCACCCACGTCCACGACAACGCGAAAGACAAAGATTCACATCTGTGGCCGGGCGCCGGCTCCATCGACTGGAAGGAAGCGATGGAGCTTTTGCGCTCGGCTCCACAGATCCCGCCACTCCTGCTCGAAATCGAGCACGATGATAAAGTGAACCCCGTCGAAAAGATGGCGCCGACATTCGATAAGCTCGAAAAGAATTGAGTAATTGGGGTGGTTTGGTAGTTGAGTAATTTAAAATAATATGCAGCGACGTTGGCCCCATACAGGGCCTTAACGTGCGGGGTCTTTAGAATTACAAATTACCAATTACAGATTCTTAAATTTCCCAATTACCAAATTTCCCAATTACTCAATTCTCATGACTCAAACCATGTCTCCTCCCGTATCCTGCATCGCCGAGATCGGCAAGCACGAAGGCGAATCGGTTACCATCCGCGGATGGCTCTATAACCTGCGCGAGAGCGGCAAGCTCCTGTTCCCGATCTTCCGCGATGGAAGCGGCCAGATCCAGGGTGTGGTCCCCAAGAACGCCGTTTCACCCGAAACCTTTGACGCGCTCAAAGGCCTGACTCAGGAATCAAGCGTGATCGTTGAAGGCAAAGTCCGCGCCGACAAGCGCGCGCCCGGCGGCTATGAACTCGACGTGTCGAACGTTCAAGTTCTCCAGAAAGTCTCGGAGTCCGACCCATACCCGATCACGCCCAAAGAGCACGGCGTCGACTTCCTGATGGAGCACCGCCATCTCTGGATCCGGTCGCCCCGTCAGGCTGCTATCCTGCGGGTGCGCGCTGAAATCGTGAAAGCAGCTCGCGACTTCTTTGATGATCGCGGCTTCACCCTGACCGATCCGCCCATCCTCACGCCCGCCGCGTGCGAAGGCACGACCACGCTATTCCCGGTTGACTACTTCGAAGAGCAGGCCTATCTGACGCAGTCCGGTCAGTTGTACATCGAAGCCACAGCCATGGCGCTTGGCAAGGTCTACTCGTTCGGCCCGACCTTCCGCGCTGAGAAATCCAAGACCCGCCGTCACTTGACGGAATTCTGGATGGTCGAGCCCGAAGTTGCCTACGCCCAGCTCGACGACATCATGGAACTGGCTGAAGGTCTGATCACCTTCCTGGTGAAACGCTGCCTCCAAAAACGCCGCTCCGACCTGCAGACCATCGGCCGCGACATCGCCAAGCTCGAAAAGATCGATACGCCGTTCCCGCGGATTACCTACGACGAAGCTGTAGAGCACCTGCAGGAAGGCTTCGCGAAAGGCGCGCTCGAAAACAAATTTGAGTGGGGCGGCGATCTCGGCTCGCCCGACGAAACGTACCTCTCTTCGCAATTCGAACGCCCGCTCATGATCCACCGCTACCCGGCCAAAGTAAAAGCCTTCTATATGGAGCCCGACCCGCAGCGCCCCGATCTCGCGCTATGTGTCGACGTGCTTGCGCCGGAAGGATACGGCGAGATCATCGGTGGTTCGCAGCGCATGGCCTCGTACGAATTGCTGCTGAAGCGCATTCGCGAGCACGGCCTGCCTGAAGAAGCGTTCAAGTGGTATCTGGATTTACGCAAATTTGGTGGCGTTCCCCACGGCGGTTTTGGCATGGGAGTCGAGCGGGCGGTAGCCTGGATCTGCGGACTCGAACATGTCCGCGAAACAATTCCGTTCCCCAGAACGCTACATCGGCTGTACCCGTGAGCATTTGGTAATTTGGTAATCGGGTAATTCTGTAATTTGAAAGCCTTGGCATGCGATGTTGCGGAAAATTGGGTAATTGAGAAATTGAGTAATCGGGAAATTTGGTAATTGAGTAATTAAAAAGCTGATCTGGTGAAGTTCTACCAATCATCTGGCAAGTCTGGAGCTTTCAAATTACCAAATTACAAAATTACCCAATTACCAAATTACCAAATTCTTCTAGTGCGGCACAGCAGTCTCGCCCTTAACGACAGCGACCAAAGAACATGACTCCAACTCCGAACACTTCATTCAGCAGCGTGACTCCAAAACAAATCCGCGTCATCGGCGTGCCGCTCGACCTGGGCCAGTCGCGCCGTGGCGTCGATATGGGCCCCTCCGCCGTGCGCGTCGCCGGCCTGGAAGCCCGCCTCGAAGCGATCGGCCACGTTGTCGAAGACGGAGGCAACGTCGCCGTTGCCATCCCGGAACAAAAGAAGGAAGGGGCCGCGCACTCCAAGTACCTGAAGGAAATCACCGCCACTTGCACCAAGAGCGCTGAACTCGTCCTCAAGAGTCTGGAGGCCGGCAAAGTCCCGCTTGTGCTTGGCGGCGACCACTCGGTGGCGGCCGGCACGGTCGCGGGTGTGGCGGAGTTCTACCGCAGGCAGAACCAGAAGATCGGCCTCATCTGGATCGACGCGCACAGTGACATGAACACCCCGGAAACCTCTCCCAGTGGGAACGTACACGGAATGCCGCTTGCCGCCATCATGGGCCTGGGCCCGAACGAACTTGGAAACATCTTCAACTTTTCGCCCAAGATTCACGCTGAGAATTGTGTACTGGTCGGTATTCGCGACGTCGACGCCCACGAAAAAGAAAACATCCGCCGAGCCGGAGTCGAGGTCTTCACCATGCGCGACATCGACGAGCGTGGCATGCGCTCCGTCATGGAAGAAGCCCTGCGCATGGCCGGACGCGGGACTGCCGGCTACCACGTCTCGCTCGATATGGACTGGATTGATCCCGAAGACGCGCCCGGCGTCGGCACCCCGGTATGGGGCGGCGCCACGTATCGCGAGGCCCACCTGGCCATGGAAATCATCGCTGACCACGGCCGCATGTTGAGTCTGGAAATCGTGGAAGTGAATCCGGTCATCGACGAGCACAACCAGACCGCCGATCTGGCGGTGGAACTCGCGCTCTCTGCCTTCGGCAAAAAGATTCTCTGATTCGACCTCTTCAGCAAGGTGCTTCGAACTTTATGCTGCGCTCGCTCTTCTCGATCGTTCTTGCTCTTGCAACGGCATGCATGGCCGGACCGCGTCTGGCCAGTGCCCAGGAAAGTGCTTCTGCCCCGAAAGCTGGTTCCGCCTCCCCGCAGCCTGTTCAGGCGATCGATGGCGGCGCGGGACCGTGCTCAGTCACGCTCACGGTGACGTCGGATTCCAAGCCTGTGCTCGCGGCCGATGTGAAGGTACACATCGAGTACGGGTTTGCTGGCATTCGCCGCCTCGATCTCGAGGCGTATACCGGCAACGACGGTAAAGTGCAGTTCACGGGACTGCCGTCACGGGTTCACAATCCGCCGCTGGTGTTTAAGGCCTCCAAGGACGCGCTCGCCGGGACCGCGGTCGACAATCCCGAGTCCGAGTGCAAAGCCGAGCATGAGATCGTGCTGGTGCGGAAGACCCAGGATCAGAAGTGATAGTGCGCTGATCCTGAGTGAAACGTTTCTGTTTGATCGCCTGAGAATCCGAACATTTCGACTGGGAGTCCGCCGCGAACTACGCCGGATATTGTTTCTCCATCCAGGCCGGCAGGTCTCCCACGCTCGGGAGCAAGGCCGTATGAGGCTCCTGTTGCAGACGCTCTTTCCCATGCAGTCCCGTGAGCACACCAACTACTTCGCGTACTCCCGCATTCGTCCCCGCCTGCAGATCGAGCGGTGTATCGCCGACATTGACGACTTCCCTTACGCTCGTCACACTTACTGCTTCCATCGCGCGGAAAATCATGTAGGGTGCCGGCCGCCCCATCGCAACATCGCTGCTCGAAATGCTCGCCGCGAAGATGTCCCGCCATCCCGCCCTCTCCAGAATCAAATCGGAGACTTCGCGGTAGAACCCGGAGGTCGTCGCCATCTTGATCCCGCGCTCCCGCAGCTGCGCAAACGTTTTATCCACGCCCGGAATCGGGACAATACCGTTCTCGCGATAATGGAGCTCCAGTGCGATACGGAAGTCGGCATAGACGATGCCAACCGCACTTTCGAGGACCGCAGCTCCACCCTGTCGCTCGACGAAATGCCGGATCACCTCCTGCTTGGAAGCGCCCTTCCACGCTTTCAGTTCATCATCGGTGTACAAGATTCGGTGTTTGTCGAGCGCGGCCGCAAACGCGCTCACGACTTCGCCGTGGTCCTCGATGATCGTTCCGGCCACGTCAAATATCACCAGCCTGATCTTGTCCATGGAGAATTTCATTCTACAAGTACCAGGAACCATCGGCATGATTGACGCCGGATGCCTCTCCCGTCCACACTGAAAATGTCATGAAGAAACTGCGCGTGGGAGTTTTATTCGGCGGCCGCAGCGGCGAGCACGAAGTATCCCTGCTTTCCGCTGCATCCGTGGTCAACGCCATCAATAAAGATAAATACGAAGTTGTCCCCATTGGCATCACGAAAGAAGGTCGCTGGCTTACGGCGGCCGCTGCAGAGGCGCTGTTGCAGGGCAAGGCGCCCGACGAATCGAAGCACTTGCGCGCGGGCGATCCCGAAGCGACGCCCGGCGCCGCTGTCCTCGCGAGCGGCGAAGCCGTCGTCGTACCGCCCGAGCCTGTCCACCGCTCGTCCCTGACTCCTTTTCAAACGGACGCCGCCACCCTGCGGCGCGCTTCTGATCGCGCCATCAATGTCGACGTAATCTTTCCCGTTCTGCACGGCACGTTTGGTGAAGACGGCACGATCCAGGGATTGCTCGAACTCGCCGACATTCCCTACGTGGGCGCTGGAGTGCTCGGCTCCGCCGCCGGCATGGACAAAGACATCATGAAGGCGCTGTTCCGTTCCGCCGGACTTCCCATCGTGAAGCATGTCACGATTCTGCGCAGCGATTGGGACGCGGACGCCCGGAAAGCAGAAAAACTCGTTGACCACGCACTCAAATACCCTGTCTTCGTGAAGCCCGCGAACCTGGGATCCTCGGTCGGCATCTCGAAAGCGCGCACGAAAAAGGAACTGGGGCCCGCGATTTACGAAGCCGCCAAGTTCGACCGCAAGATCGTCATCGAGCAGGGCGTCGGCGGCGCGAAGCACAAGGCGCGCGAGATCGAATGCTCGGTGCTTGGCAACGATCGCCCGCAAGCGTCTGTGCCCGGCGAAATTGTCCCCGTGAAGGAGTTCTACGACTACTCTGCCAAGTATGTCGATGAAGGTTCGGAGCTGATCATCCCCGCCCAACTCACCAAGACGGAATCCAGGAAAATTCAGGAATTGGCGATTCGCGCTTTTCAGGCAGTTGATTGCTCCGGGCTCGCGCGCGTCGACTTCCTGATGGACCCGAAAACCCGCAAGCTCCTCGTCAACGAGATCAATACCATGCCCGGCTTCACCGCCATCAGCATGTACCCAAAACTATGGGGCGCGAGCGGACTGTCGTATCCCGAACTGATCGACCGCTTGATTCAGCTGGGAATGGAGCGCCACGAGGATAAGAAGAAAAATCAGTACAGCCGCTAGGCATCTTCACATGGCTCTGCATGTGCCCGCGATTGTGGCTTCTACGAATACTGCTCCTAGACTTCCACCCCTGCGGCGGCAGCATCGCCGGAGCCGAATTGAGTGGCAGACGGGCCATCGACACCGGCCGCGATATCCGAAGTTTCTGTTCGCCATGGCGGCCGCTGGACCAATCCCGGTGGCGTACGACTCGGGCAAATGAGAGGCTGCCTTCCGTACGAGCAGCTATGATGAATACATGCCGGATGCTCTATTCACTGCAATCGATCACGTTCAACTCGCCATGCCTCCGGGCGAGGAGGTAAAAGCGCGGCACTTTTTTGGCGAGCTTCTCGGGATGCGCGAACTGCCGAAGCCGCCGGAACTGGCAAGCCGAGGAGGCTGCTGGTTTGCCAGCGGCACCGTTCAAGTGCATCTTGGTGTCGAACAAGATTTTCGCCCGGCCCGCAAAGCGCATCCCGCCTTTCGCTGTCGTGACTACGCGGTTCTGCTGGCTCACCTCAGCCAACACGGGGTCGAGTTAAGCCGTGCCGCGGATATTCCTGGCGTCGAGCGCTGCCATGTGCAGGACCCGTTCGGCAACCGGATCGAACTGATCGCCGCGGAATAGCCGCACTCATCCGCTGCGAAATTGTTGATGCTTTCCTTTAGAATCCTCGCCATGGGTTTGATCCTGGCTTCCGCCTCCCCGCGTCGACAGGAATTGCTGCGTGCGGCGGGCATCGCCGTGACCGTCCAGCCGACCAACATCCCAGAGGTTCCGCTCGATGGCGAGGCCGCCAAAGTATTCGCGGAACGTTTAGCCCGAGAAAAAGCCTGGGCGATTTTCAAGCAGCGTCCCACCGACTTCGTCCTCGGAGCCGATACCGTCGTTGTGGTCGGAAAGGAAATTCTCGGCAAGCCCCGCAATCCGGCAGACGCGGAGCGCATGTTGCGCCTGCTTTCCGGTCGCAATCACGAAGTCACCACCGGCGTGTGCGTGATGGGTCCCAAAACCAACGTCCCGGCCAATCCGAAAGCCGAATCTGCACTCGGAAACACACGCTCCGAGACGACTACCGTGACGATGGCCACTCTGACCGATGAGGAGATCCGGGCCTACGTAGCCTCCGGGGAGCCCATGGACAAGGCCGGTGCCTATGCGATTCAAGGCATGGCCTCGCGCTGGATCCCGCGCATCGAGGGCGATTATTCAAATGTGGTGGGATTGCCTGTTGCCCTGGTCTATCGCATGTTGAAAGAAGCAGGCGGAATTTAGCAGCGTAACCTCACGCCGGCAGGGCTGTTCTGTACCGCCGAGGTGCGAGGCCGAACCTCAGGATTTTTTCTCGGAATCTCGATCGCCGTCTTTCACGGCGGACTTGAAATTCTTGATGCCCTCGCCCAGCCCTTTGCCCAGATCCGCCAGCTTGCTCGGACCAAAAATCAGAAGAGCCACTGCGAGCAGCAACAGAATCTCTGGCAAACCTAGTTTACCCGGCATGCATTGCCTCCATGGGATACCCGCGGCGCACTCCGGTGGCGCCCATCCCTCTGCACCAAAGTCTAGGCTTGTTAGCGCGGCGAGTCAAAAACAACGGTTGGCGATGAGTTGAAGGCGCAATGAAAGAGAGCACCGAGGACGTTTTCGCAGGCACGGTATGTCTGCAAACGACAAATGACTAACGACCGTTTCTAAACGCTCTCAATCAATCCCGCCAGCAGCGCGGCGCGCCGTGGCAGTTCTGCCACCGTAATCGATTCGTGCACCGCATGCGCTCCATCACCCACCCCGCCCAGCCCGTCAAGCGTGGGAATTCCCAGCCCGGCCGTAAAATTTCCATCCGAGCCTCCGCCCACGGCGGCTTCGCTCAGCTTCCAGCCTAGCTCCCGAGCAATCACCACTGCCTTGTTGAAGAGCATGGCCACGCCCGGCGTTCGCTCCATGGGCGGACGGTTTACTCCGCCGGTGATTTCCAATTTGCATTTCCGGTTCACAGGCCGCAGCGACCGCAGTTTTTTATCGATGACCTCCGCGTCCTTCATCCGTGTCACGCGCACGTCGATCTCGGCGCTGGCCTCCGATGCCACCACGTTCGTGCGGGTCCCGCCCCCAACCACGCCCACGTTCACGGTCAGCCCACGCTTCAGGTTTACCAGCTTGGTGATGGCCAAAATCTGCTGCGCCAGTTCCAGAATTGCGCTCTGTCCCTTTTCGAAGTCGAGTCCTGCGTGCGAGGCCACGCCGGACACCTTCAACGAATATTCCCCCACGCCTTTACGCGCCGTTTTCACAGCCCCCTTTGGCCCGTAAGAAGGTTCGACCACCAGCACGGCCGAGGATTGTTTCGCCAGCCCCTCGGTGATCGCGCGAGACGAATCGCTGCCAATTTCCTCATCCGATACCAGCAGCACCGTCACCGGTCGGGGAAGCTGTCCGTGCCACGCCTGCAGTCCCTGGATCGCGTATAGCATCAGCGCGATGCCCGACTTCATATCCAGCACGCCCGGTCCCCACAGGCGCCCGTTGCCCAAACGACATGGCATCGTGGTCAGCGTGCCCAGCGGGTAGACGGTGTCGTAATGCCCTAGAAGCAACACGGGTTTTTGTTGGGTCTCCCCCGCGAAGTCCACCTGGAGGTGATTGCCGAAGTCGGCTACGCGATGGAACTGCGCTCGACCACCGAGAGCCGCGAACTCCTCCGCAGCAAAGGCGCTACACCGGTCGACTGCCTGTTTGTTGTCACTGGGCGATTCGATCTCCACCAATCGGCGGATCATATCGACCATGTGGTCGCGCCGCTCCTCAAAATACCGAAGCCGTGTTTGCGCGATGCGGGGAGAAGATTTGGAAGAAGTGTGAGCGGAGTGTTTTGTCATCTTGTCGGATTCGTATTAACGACTGCAGTGGAGCGGCGCTTAGGGCGCGGTACAGTATAATCTCCGGGCCATAAGAATCCAGCGCATGACAGACCCGACTCGCGCCGAAACCGAAGCTGCCAAGGCGACTATAACTACTTTGGATATCAATGACATCCAGAAGATTCTGCCCCATCGTTACCCGTTCCTGCTCATCGACCGGGTGATCGACCTGACCCCGCGCGAGCGAATTGTCGCCCTCAAGAACGTCACCATCAACGAGCCTTTCTTTCAAGGACACTTCCCGGGCCTGCCCATCATGCCGGGCGTGCTGATCGTGGAAGCGATCGCGCAGGCCGGCGGCGCCCTCTTATTGACGGAAGTCGCCGATCGCGGGCAGAAGCTCATGCTCTTCACCGGAATCGAGCGCGCGCGCTTCCGCCGCCCGGTAGTCCCCGGAGATCAGGTCCGCATTGAAGTAGAAGTGAAGTCCTGGCGCATGAATGCCGTCCGTATGGAGGGCAAAGCCTTCGTCGGAGATAAGCGAGTCGCCGAAGCCACAGTCACGTGCCAGTTGGTGGGCCGCAGCGTGGCCGAAGGTCAACCCAGCAGCGATGCTGAAGAACCAGGAAGCTAGACAGCGACCTCCACAGACCGACGGTGCCCCACGTTCGCGCGCTTTTTGCGCGAACGTGGGATTCGTAGAGCAGAGTCTTCCGCAAGAAGGGTGAAGGCAATGTTTTGAAAGGGCGCGGCTTTAGCCGCGCCGAAAAGCATCGCAACGAGCAGGGGCTTCAGCCCCTGAGGTGAGCTTCACCAACGAATGACCGTCCACCCCACCGCCATCGTCAGTCCCGACGCCAAGGTTCACCCATCGTGCAAAATCGGCCCGTTTTGCACCGTCGGCCCTGACGTCGAAATGGGAGAGAACTGCAACCTCGTATCGCACATAGTCATCGAAGGTCCCACAAGAATCGGCGCCGACAACAGCTTCTTCCCATTCTCTTCCATCGGCCTTGCGCCTCAGGACCTCAGCTACGCCGGCGAACCGACGCGCCTCGAGATCGGCGACCGCAACGAAATCCGCGAGTTCGTCACAGTCAATCGCGGCACCGTCAAAGGTGGCGGCCTGACCCAAGTCGGCAGCCACGTGCTGATCATGGCTTACACCCACATCGCCCACGACTGCCGCATCGGCGACCACGTGCTTCTGGCCAACGCCGCCACGCTCGGCGGACACGTGATCGTCGAAGACTGGGCGCAGGTGGGCGCGCTCTGCCCGGTGCACCACTTCGTGCGCATTGGCACCCACGCCTTCATCGGGGGAGGCACAACCATCACGCAGGATGTATTGCCTTTCTCCAAGACTTCAGCCGAGCGCGGAACGCACGCCTACGGCATGAACTCGGTCGGACTGGAGCGCCGCGGCTTCAGCAAGGACCGCCTGCGCAAAATCCACCACGCCTACAAAATTCTGCTAGCCTCCAAACTCAATACCACCCAAGCCCTCGCGAAACTAAAGTCAGAAGGCGACCTGGGAAAAGATGTCGAGATGTTAATCCGCTTCATCGAAGCATCAGAGCGAGGAGTCATTAAATAACCGAAAACCGAGAACCGAGAACGGATCGCTTCCAGATGCTAGACTTTTCCCCGCACCGTGTCCCCCAAAGAAAAACTCGGCCTCATTGCCGGCAACGGCAAGTTTCCGTTCCTGATCGTTGACGCGGCTCGCGCCCAGGGCTTCGACGTGGTGGTGGCAGCCATCAAGGAAGAGGCCTTTCCGGAAATCGAAAAGAGCGGTGCCACGTCCGTCCATTGGCTCTCCCTCGGCGAGCTATCCAGGCTCATCGAGACCTTCCAGCGCGAAGGGGTGCATCGCGCCATCATGGCTGGGCAAGTCAAGCACAAGCAGATTTTCTCGAGCATCCAGCCCGACTGGCGCCTCGCCAAACTGCTGCTCTCTTTACGCACCCGCAACACCGACGCCCTGCTCGGGGCAATCGCCAAGGTTCTAGGAGACGAAGGCATCACGCTCGAGAACTCGACTTCGTTTCTCGAACCGTTGTTGGCGAAGCCCGGCATCCTGACCGCACGTGCTCCCACAGAGGAAGAAAATAAGAATATTCAGTACGGCCGCCGCCTCGCGCGTCACCTCGCGCAATACGACATCGGCCAGACCGTCGTCGTCGCCGAGGCCGCCGGGGTGGCGGTCGAAGCCATGGAAGGCACCGACTCGACGATCGAGCGTGCGGGACAAATCATGCGTTCGCTCGAAGGCGATGCCTCAACCTTGAGCCGCGACCTCACGGTTGTGAAGATCGCCAAGCCTAATCAGGATATGCGCTTCGATGTCCCGGTCGTCGGCATCCAAACCATTGACGTCATGCGAGCCGCCGGAGCCACCTGTCTGGCCCTCGATGCCGGAAAATGTTTGCTACTGGATGGAGAGGGAATACGACATGCCGCGAACGAAGCCCAAATCAGCATCATCGTCGACTAAAGCCAACTTCGAAGCTGCCCGCCTCGCCGATCAACTCCGCCGCGCTTTCGATGGGGACGCCTGGCACGGCCCCGCCTTGCTCGAACTTCTCGGCGACATTGATGCCGCCACCGCCTCCGCACATTCTCTACCGGAGGTCCACAGTATTTGGGAACTGGTCCTGCACATCGCGGCCTGGGACGACGCCGTCAACCGCCGTATCGTTCTGAAGAAAGCCCTGCAACTTAACGACGCTGAAAACTTCCCGCCCGTAGAAGACAAGAGTCCGGCCGCTTGGAAGAACGCCGTCGCCCACATTAAGAAAGCGCACGCCAAGCTACTCAAGACTGTTAGGGCTTTACCCGACAAGCGCCTTCGCGAGCGTGTCCCCGGTAAGAGATACGATATCGGCTTCATGCTGGAGGGCGTCGCCCAGCACGAGCTCTACCACGCAGGCCAGATCGCCATCCTCAAGAAGACCCGTTTGTAAGAAAGGATAGGGCCGAAAACTCCGATATCGCGGACCCGCGCTTCGTGAGTACAATCCAGTCGGCGGCAACCGGCTGCCCTGAGAAACGTCTGGAGCCTTCCAGCATCGTCAATGTTGTCGTGGTCGGGGTGGGCGCGTTCGGGCGCAATCACGCCCGCGTCTACAAGCAACTGGAACAGCAGGGCGAGCCGCTCCGCCTGCTAGGCATCGTCGATCGCGATGTGGCGCGGGCCGACGCCGTCGCCCAGGAGTTCGATTGCCGTTCGTTCGGATCGCTGGATCAACTCCTTACTACCCACAGCGAGGTTCAGGCCGCTTCGGTCGCCGTTCCCACCGTCGAGCATCTCCCGGCTGCGCGCTTGCTGATGCAGGCCGGTGTCGACCTCTTAATCGAAAAGCCGATGACCAGCACGCTCGCCGAAGCGGATGAACTTATCGCGCTGGCCAAAGAACATAAGCGCATCGCCCAGGTCGGCCACCTCGAGCGCTTCAACCCCGCCGTCCGCGCGACCGTCCCGCTCATCACCCAGCCCATGTTTTTCGAGGTGCACCGCCTCAGTGTCTTCACCCCGCGGTCGCTTGATATCGACGTGGTACTGGACCTCATGATCCATGATCTCGATATCGTGCTCTCGTTCGTGAAGTCGCCAGTTCACGAGGTTCGCGCCGTCGGCCTGCCCATCCTCTCCGGCAAAACCGACATTGCGAATGTTCGCCTGGAGTTTGCGACCGGCTGTGTCGCCAACCTCACGGCCAGCCGCGTGTCGACGGAACGAATCCGCAAGCTGCGTTTCTTCCAGCCCCGGCAGTACATCTCGATCGATTACGGCCGTCAGGACGTGATTGCATTCACCGTGGGCGCCGATTCAGCCGAGGCCACGCCCTCCGTCAATCCTGAGATCGGCATGATCAAACCGCTGGTCACCGCCGAAGAGCCCCTCAGCGCCGAACTCCGCGCGTTCCTGGATGCAGTCCGCAGCCGTTCCACTCCGGTGGTCCCTCTCGAAGACGGCCGCCGAGCCCTTGCCTTGGCCCTCCAGATCGTCGCCGACATCCACCAACACGGCAGCCGCATCGACCTCGAAAAACTAACGCGGTCCTGAGCAGGATCCGGCCGCAGAGACACAGGGAAGCACGGGGAACAGCCGATTTTCTTCGTGCTCCTCGGTGCCCTCTGTGGTAAAGGGTTTTGACCCCAAAAATGTTACATTTACAGATTCATGTCTGCCCCTGATTCCCGCTTCATCCGTGCCTGCAAGGCGCTGCCCGTCGACCGTACGCCTGTCTGGTTCATGCGCCAGGCCGGCCGCTACATGGCCGAGTACCGCGCCGTGCGTAAGAAACATTCGCTCATCGAGATCTGCAAAAAGCCCGAACTCGCCGCGGAGGTCACCATCACGGCTGCCGAAGCGATCGGTGTAGACGCCGCCATCATCTTCGCCGACCTGCTCCTCCCCCTTGAGGTCATGGGGCTTCCTTTCCGTTTCGAAGCCGGGGAGGGACCCGTAATCGAAAAGCCGCTGCGCGAACGCGAAGACATCACCCGCCTGCGCACCGATCGGGCCGCCGACCTCGGCTACGTTGCCGAAGCCATTCGCGTCGTCTGCAAGCACTTCGGCGAGAGTTTGCCCATGATCGGTTTCTGTGGCGCACCCTTCACCCTGGCCAGCTACATGATCGAAGGCGGCGGCTCGCGCAACTACGTTCACACCAAGAAGATGATGTATTCCTCCCCGGCCGCCTGGGACGAGTTGATGGGCAAGCTAGTCGCGGTCACAAGCGAGTACGCGGCAGAGCAGGTGCGTGCCGGGGCTGACACCATCCAGATCTTCGACAGCTGGGTCGGCTGCCTCAGCGTGGAAGACTACCGCCGCTATGTCCTTGCCCACGTCACTGACCTGGTGAAGCGCCTGCAGAAGGCCGGCGTGCCCGTCATCTACTTCGGCACCGACAGCACGACGCTCCTTCCGTCCATGAAAGAAACCGGCGCGGAGGTGGTTGGCCTCGACTGGCGAATTCCGCTTGACGAAGGCTGGCGCTTGATGAACTTCGAGGGCGCCGTGCAGGGAAATCTGGACCCCGTGGTCCTATTTGCCGACTGGAAAGAAATCCAGCCCCGCGCCGAAGACATCCTGGAGCGAGCCGCAGGTCGCCCCGGCCATATCTTCAATCTGGGCCATGGCATCTTGCCGGAAACTCCGGTCGATAACGTGAAACGCTTGTGCAAATTCGTGCAGGAGCATTCCGGAAAACACTAACCCCAGAGGACAGGGTTCGGCTGAGTTTGATCTCCCGCTGTGTTCCTCTGTGCCCTTTGTGGTCAACGCCTTTGACTCTGATTGAAGGGTACCGATGACTGCGTCCCAAACCGCTGTCCTCTTGCTGGCCCACGGCACGGCCGATTCCGTAGACGACATCCCCGAATTCATGCGCCACGTCACAGGCGGCCGTCCCGTTTCCCAGACAGTCATCGAAGAAGTCCAGCATCGCTACTCCCTCATCGGACACTCGCCGATGAATGAAATCACTGTCCGCCAAGCAGAGCTGCTCGCCCGCGAACTGAATCTCCCCGTCTACGTCGGCATGCGCAACTGGAGGCCGTTCATCCCCGACGTTGTAAAGCAAATGGCTTCCGACGGCGTCGCCCAAGCCGTGGCGATCTGCCTCGCTCCGCAGAATTCCCGCACTAGCGTAGGCCTTTACCGCAAGGCAGTCGAGGGACACCAAGCTCCGCCATTTGCCCTGAACTTCGTGGAGTCCTGGCACGACCATCCACTGCTCATCGAAGCCTTCGTAGAAAAGCTGCGAGCCGGACGCACAGCCGCGTCGGTCGAAGCGGGCGCGAAACTCCCAATCATCTTCACCGCCCACAGCGTCCCCGAACGCACCATCGCCGAAGGTGATCCCTACCAAGCGCAAACCCGCGAGACCGCCGAACTCGTCGCCCGCGAAGCGGGCCTCGAGAATGACGAATGGAAATTCGCCTTCCAGAGCCAAGGGATGTCGGGCGGCACCTGGCTGGGGCCGACGGTGGAAGAAACGATTCTCGACCTCAAGACCAAGGGTCACACCGGAGTATTCGTGCAGCCCATCGGCTTCCTATGCGATCACGTGGAAGTGCTTTACGATATTGATATCGGCTTTCAGGAATTCGCGAAGAAGCACGACCTGCGCCTCTGGCGCGCCGATTCGCTCAACGAATCCCCGAAGCTGATCGCAGCATTGGCTGAAATTGTGAAGAGCCGGCAAAAGCAGTAAGCGTGACGGTCAGTAAGGTTAACAGTTGCTGCGATCTGTTTCCGCTCAGATTCTCTTTGCGCTCTTAGCGGATTTGCTTAGTGCACTTTGCGATTCAAGGTGTTGGTCTTGGTTAGAAGAGCTCTTAACCGCAAAGCTCGCAAAGAAAATCCGCAAAGGACGCGAAGCGAAACGAAAGTGGCCTGTTGTCTTCTTGCTCTCGGCTCGCGGCTCGAAGCTCGAAGCCAGTACCAAGCAGCCAAAGCCACGACAAACGAGGGATTCAAGCTGAAAGCTGACGGCTGATAGCTGACAGCAGCTCCTATGAAACGTCTCGCCATCATCGGCGGTGGAATCTCCGGCCTCGCGGCCGCGTACGCGCTGGAAGAAAAACGTCGCGCCGGCGTCGAGCTCGAGTACGTCCTCTACGAAGCGAGTGCGCGGTTCGGCGGCGTGCTCGTTACCGACAAGGTCGACGGCTGCATCCTCGAAGCCGGCGCCGATTCGTTCCTCACCGAAAAGCCCTGGGCCATCGAACTCTGCCAGAAGGTCGGCCTGGGCGATCAACTCATCGGCTCCAACGACGCCGACCGCAAGACTTATATCTTGGTGAAGGGCAAGCTGATCGAAATGCCCGACGGCCTGATGTTCATGGTCCCCACCAAGCTTGCGCCCACCGTGCTGTCGCCGCTGTTCTCGACTGCCACCAAGCTGCGCATGGCACGCGAGTGGTTTCATCCTCCGCGCAAAGCCACTGAAGACGAAACGGTCGCCGCCTTCGTGGAGCGGCACTACGGCCCCGAGATGGTCGATCGCCTCGCCGATCCGCTGCTCTCCGGCGTCTACGGCGGCGAAGCTTCGCAACTCAGCGTGCGCGCCGTGCTCCCGCGTTTCGCCGAGATGGAAGCCAAGCACGGCAGCCTGGGCCGCGCCATGCTCGCTGCCCGCGCAGCCATGGCCCGTGCTCCGAAGACTCAGCCCAAACCGCTCTTCACTTCGCTCAAAGACGGCATGCAGCAGATGGTCGACGCGCTGGTGGCCGCGCTCAACGGAGCAGCGCTCAAGATGGGCACTCCTGTGCAGGCCATTGCCCGCGAGGCGGGAGGCTGGGTGGTCTCCGCCGGATTGCAGTCCGACCAGTTCGACGCGGTCATCATCGCGCTACCAACCCACGCGGCCGCAGCTTTGCTCCAACGATGCGGTCCTGATCTCGCCGCCGAACTGGCCGCGATCCAATACAGTTCTTCCGTCACGGTGGCGCTCGGCTATGGCAAGCAGGTGCGCGACTCGCTGGCCCCGGGCTTCGGATTCCTCGTGCCCCGCAGAGAAGGCAAACGCATGCTGGCCGCCACGTTCGTGCACAACAAGTTCCCGCACCGCGCACCCAACGACCGCGCCATCGTTCGCTGCTTTCTGGGCGGCGCTCGCGGCGAGCAGATGCTCGCCCTCTCCGACGAGCAGATCCTCACCATCGTCCGCGAGGAACTCGATCAGATTCTCGGGCTCAAAGCCGAGCCCCTGTTCACCCGCGTTTTCAAATGGAAAGGCGCGATGGCGCAGTACGGCGTCGGCCACCTCGAACGGCTCGAGCGGATTGAAGCCCTCCGAAAGCGGACGCCGGGACTGGCGCTGGCGGGAAACGGATACAGCGGCATCGGCGTGCCAGACTGCGTGCGGA
Organism: uncultured Acidobacteriota bacterium; assembly: GCA_963733805.1. Lineage (GTDB taxonomy): Bacteria > Acidobacteriota > Terriglobia > Terriglobales > Acidobacteriaceae > Gp1-AA133. The sequence goes on from CAVTEO010000002.1 coordinate 55,919, forward strand.
CGGGGACGGCGGCGGCGGCGGAGATGCTCAAGGCGCTTGGGATTACGGAAGCGCAGTCGGTAGAAGCGGGGTCGTGAGCTACACCGAACAGTCGCAAATAGCAAAATGCTAAATCGTCGGCAGCGGCGGAACTACGGATGCGCCACCAACGCCAAGAACGTAAGCAGGTACAGTGTGGAAATTGATCCTGCCGGGCTTAACGGTACCGCACGAGTCCACTTGACAAACAAGTGAAACCTAGTAGTCTCTCTCCAGCGAGACCACTTGGATGTCTAATAAAGAAAAAGAATCAATTCAGCTGCTGCAGGGGACACTTGACCTCATCGTTTTGCGCACCCTCGCGACCATGGGCCCACAACACGCTTATCAAATTGCCACGCGTCTCCAGCAGATCTCCGATCGGCTGCTCAACCTCAACCAGGGCACTCTCTATCCGGCACTAGTGCGGCTGGAGCAGTACGGCTGGATTAGGGGAACCTGGGGAAGGACCGAGAGCAACCGGGAAGCCAAATACTACGAAATTACCAAGGCGGGTCGGAAAGCCTTAGGGGAGGAGACACAGGCGTGGAGAAGAATGTCGGCTCTAGTGGAACGGCTCTTGCTTGAGCAGTCTTAGCCATGAAGCACCTGAGACGCATCTTTGCGAGGTTTTATCTGCTTTTCGCCAACTCCAAAGTGGAAGCGGAACTGGCAAGAGAGATTAACGCGCATCTAGCGTTGCTGGAAGACGAATACCTGCGTCAGGGCATGACCCCTGAAGATGCACGCCGAGCCGCCAGACTCGCCTACGGAGGTGTGGAGCAGGCGACGCAACGGCATCGTGACGAGCGAGCGTTTCCAGGGCTGGGCCAGATTCTGCCAGACACTCAACATACCTTCCGCCAGTTGCGTAGATCTCCCGGTTTTGTGGTGACGGCGATCCTGATGCTGGCGCTGGGCCTCGGGGCGACGACGGCGATTTTTTCCGTCGTCGAGGGGGTATTGCTGCGTCCGCTACCGTTCCCCGACCCGGATCGTCTGGTCATCCTGGGAGATTTGCTGGAAGGCTCGCATAACGCGTCCTCCGCTCAGCCCCGCGTAACCGCTCCCGACATCCGCAACTACATGCGCGACACGCAAAGCTTCAGCCACCTGGGCGGCTATCGAGCAAGATTGTTTGAACTATCCGGCACGGGCGAACCGGCGGCGGTGAATGCGACGCGGATGAGCGGGGAGGTCTTTGCCGCGCTGGGAGTGCCACCGCTGCTGGGGCGCACCTTCACGCAAGACGAAGCTGAAGAAAACCAGCCAGTGGCGGTGCTGAGCTATGGCATGTGGCGGAACCGCTTCCATGGCGATGCGAACGTACTGGGGAGCACGATCCTTCTCTACCGCAAGCCTTACACCGTGATTGGCGTGATGCCGCGCGATTTCGAGTTTCCGCTCAACCCTGGGCATGTGAACCAGAGCGAGCTTTGGCTTCCGCTCAGGCTGGAGCCAGAGGAATTCACGGCGGGCGGGGCGGCGGCGTGGAACTCTCGCATGGTGGGGCGCTTAAAACCCGGCATCACTGCCGAGCAGGCGCAGAGTGATGCCGAGCGAGTGGCCCGGGAGACGATGCGCGACTACCCGGCCTACATGCGCAGTCTTCGTATTCGCGCGGTGGTAACGCCGCTGCAGGAAGATACGGTGGAACAGGCGCGCCCCCTGGTGCGAACCCTGTTCTTTGCAGTGATCGTGGTTCTGCTGATCGCCTGTGCGAACCTGGCGGGGCTTCTGCTGGTGCGTGCTATCCGCCGACGAAGAGAGATCGCGGTGCGGCTCGCCCTGGGTGCTCGCGCGGGCACATTACTCCGACAGGCCATCGTCGAAAGCATGGTCTTGAGTATCGCCGGTGGCGCGATAGGGCTGGCACTGGCGGCTGTCGCTGTGCGGGTGGGCGTAAGCCTGCTACCCCAGACGCTACCTCGCGTCCATGAGATTGGCTTGGACTGGCCGGTCATGCTCTTCGCGCTGGGACTGGCGCTGCTGACCGGCTTCCTCTGTGGATTGGCTCCAGCATTTGCCGCAATCCGGACAAGCGTGAATGAGGCGCTCAAAGAAGGCGGACGCACCGGCACCTCGGGCAGCGGCCATGCCAGACTACGCTCGGCGCTGGTGGTGGCGGAGATTGCCGTGGCCCTGACCCTGCTTACCGCCTCCGGCCTGTTGCTGCGCAGCTTCGAAAAGATGCGCGATGTGCAATTGGGCTTCCGCCCCGACCATACGCTGGCCGCGCTCTACGTTCTGCCGCAGCAGCAGTATCGAACGCAATCCGCGATCGACCAATTCACGAAAACTCTGCTGAACGATCTAGGGCAGTTGCCTGGCGTGGTTGCTGTTGGCATCACTTCGTTTTTGCCTGCGGCCGGCAATAATTGGGCGATCTCTTTCACGATCGAGGGCTATGTTCCACCCCAGGGCGCGGGGTTGAATATGGCGCCGATGTCGCTGGTCGAGAGCGATCCCTTCGAAGCGCTGGGCATTGGTGTGCTCCGCGGGCGCGTCTTTACGGAGTCGGACAACGCCGGCTCACAGTTGGTCGCTATCGTGAATCGCAAGATGGCCGAGCGCTACTGGCCAGGCCAGGACCCGATCGGCAAACGGCTGCGCCGGGGCTTGCCCGAGACCTCCACGCCGTGGATGACGGTGGTGGGTGAGGTCGATGACGTCAAGCTGGGGTCGCCCGATGCGGAAACCATGCCACAGGTATACCAGCCGGTCACACAGTCGGTCGCCAGTGAGGGTGTTTTCGCCTCTGTCGGGGAATTAAGCGCCACCAACGGCTGGATCGTTCTGCGCAGCCGTATGGCTCCCGAGCAGATGGAAAATACGCTGCGCGCAACGATGCGGAAGATGGACCCGCAGTTGCCGCTCTACCAGATGCAGACGATGGAGCAGGCCATCTCGAAGAGCGAGGCGCCCCGACGCTTCATTACCGTGCTGATTTCCTCGTTTGCCATCGCCGCCATCCTGCTCAGTGTTCTCGGGATCTATGGCGTGGTTGCCTTCTCTGTGGCATTGCGTGAACAGGAGATGGCGGTGCGCATGGCGCTTGGCTCCCAACGCTCCGGAGTGATCCTGCTCATCCTGCGTTCCGGCGCCCGGCTTGCGGCGCTTGGTTGTGGCTTGGGTTTGCTTGGCGCCGTGGCCGCATCCCGTTTGCTGCGTTCCTTTCTGTTTGAAGTAAGCCCGTTTGATCCGGGTGTGCTGGCGCTTTCTGCCATCGCCATGCTACTGCTGGCGCTGGCAGCGTCGGCACTACCGGCCAGACGCGCATCGAGTACGGATCCGATGCTGGCTTTGCGAGGCGAATAGAAAGACCGCACCTCCCACTCCTTCCCCATGCTGGATAACGATGTCCGCAATCCCCTCGTATAATTGTTAGGCGATGAAGAAGGTAGTGCATGCCGCGTGCCCGCACGACTGCCCGGATGCTTGCGGAGTCCTGATCACGGTCGAGGACGGGCGGGCCACCAGGATTCAGGGAGATCCCAGCCATCCGATAACGCGCGGATTCTTGTGCGCCAAGGTCTCGAAATATCTGGATCGTGTGTATTCTCCCGAGCGCGTTCTCCATCCCATGCGGCGGGTGGCGCCCAAGGGCGAAGGCAACAAAGACGCCAGCGACTTCCAGCAGATTTCCTGGAACGAGGCGCTGTCCGAGATCGCAACCAGGTTCAAGGCCATCACGGCCGACTTCGGCGGAGAGGCGATCCTTCCCTATTCGTACGGCGGCACGCTGGCGACCCTCAGCGGTTCTTCCATGGACCGCCGGTTTTTCCACCGGTTGGGAGCTTCGCAACTCGAGCGCACCATCTGCTCGGCTGCCGGCGAAGCGGGGCTCAAGTCCGTCACCGGTGTCAAGCTGGGCACCGAGCCGGAACAATTTCGCCACTCGCGCTACATTCTTGCCTGGGGCGCCAATATTCACGGAAATAACGTCCACCTGTGGCCGTTCATCGAGGAAGCTCGGCGCAAAGGCGCGCAACTGGTGGTGATCGATCCCTACAAGACGCGAACCGCAAAATGCGCGGACTGGTATCTGCCCATTAATCCCGGCACCGACGCGGCTCTCGCCTTGGGCATGATGCACGTCATCATCGGCGAAGGCTTGCATGATGCGGACTATGTGTCGAAGCACACGATCGGGTTTGAGCAGCTGCAAGAAAAAGTAAAGAGCTACCCGCCGGAAAGAGTCGCAAAGTGGACGGGCATTTCCGAGAGCGACATTCGAAAGCTGGCGCGTGAATATGCGACGAAACGTCCAGCAGTGATTCGTGTGAACTACGGCGTGCAACGTTCCGAGGGCGGCGGCATGGCCATGCGCGCGATCACGATGTTGCCGTGTATCACCGGCTCGTGGAAGGAAGTTGGCGGCGGCCTGCAACTTTCCCTCAGCGGAGCCTGGGGACTGCAGCGAAGCACGCTGGATCGCCCTGATCTGATGCAAAGCTCTCTGGGACGCCCGGCTCGCGTGGTCAACATGGTCGAGCTAGGAAAAGCCCTGAACTCGCTGGCCGATCCGCCCGTGAAAGCCCTATTTGTCTACAACTCGAATCCAGCGGCCGTCTGTCCCGATCACAATGAAGTGATTCGCGGCTTGCGTCGTCCCGATTTATTCACCGCCGTGCACGAGCAATTTTTCACGGACACGGTCGACTATGCCGACATCGTGCTGCCTGCCACTACCTTCTTCGAGCAAAAAGATTTGCAGACCGCCTACGGTCACTACTACCTGCAGATGTCGGAGCAGGCCATTGATCCGCTCGGCGAGTGCCGCTCGAATGTGGAGATGTTTCGCGGCTTGGCCGAGGCCATGGGCTTCGAGGATGCCTGCTTCCACGATTCCGTGGACGAGATGATTGACCAGGCCCTCGACTCGCCGAATCCCTGGCTGAAGGAAATCGATCGGGAACGCCTGGAGCGTGACAGGCATGTGCGCCTGAATTTTGCCAAACAGCGCTCAGACGCGAAAGACGCTCCCTTCCTTCCCTTCGCGCAGGGCGGCTTTCAGACCCCCAGCGGCAAGGCGGAACTCTACAACTCCGCGCTGGCCGCCCAGGGACTCGACCCGGTCGCCGAGTTTATTCCTCCAGAAGAATCTCGACACAGCCAGGGTGTACAGTCGTTTCCGCTCGAGTTGCTCGCCCGCAAAGCCGACAATTTCCTCAATTCGACCTTCTCCAACCTGCCTTCGGTCCAGGCCATGGAGGAGCCCGGCTTGCTCGAGATCCATACCAGTGACGCCGCCAAACGCGGCATCCGCGACGGAGACCCAGTCCGTGTCTTCAATCGGCGCGGGGAGCAGGTGCTGCGCGCCCGGGTAAATGGTTCGGTTCAGCCCGGCGTTGTGGCTGCGGCGTTGAATTGGGCGAAGCTGACTCCCGGGGGGAGTAATATTAACGTCCTCACATCAGAAAAACTTACCGACATGGGCAACTCCGCCACGTTTTATTCCGTCTTGGTTGAAGTGGAGTTGGCAAAGCCAGCCCAGCCGTCAAACTTAAGCCAAATGAACACATAGCAAGCGATAGTCACAGGCGTGGACCTTGGACGCTGTACCCACGTCTACCGTATAATTGCCGTTTTCCTAACTCCCAGAGGCCGAGGTAGTAGCGATTCTCTTTCGCTTTCATCCGGATATCCCTGTGCCACGGCCGAGCGCCCCGCGCCGCTCCGCTCTTTCGACACTCCCATCCCACTCATTTCCTTGGGGTTGCGGATCGAAAGTTGCGGCCGTGCGCCGCTCCATCACCGGCTTGCTTCTGGTGGTGATGGTTCTTCTTTGCCCTCGAGGGTGGGCGCAACAGGATCTGATCACCGAAATCGTGATTCACGGTAACCGCCGCATTCCCGCTGACACCGTGAAGGCCAGGATCTTTACCCATCCCGGGGACGTTTACGACGCTGCCGGGCTGGAGCGCGATTTCAACTCGCTGTGGAATACCGGCTACTTTGAAGACATCCGTTTCGAGCGCGAACAGACACCCAAGGGCTGGCGCATTCACGTTTATGTGAAAGAAAAACCGACCATCCGCGAGATCACCTATACCGGCCTGAGTTCGGTTTCCACCAGCGACGTCCTCGACCGCTTCAAGGAGCGCAAAGTCGGACTTTCCGTGGAAAGCCAGTACGATCCCACCCGCATCAAGAAGGCCGAAGTAGCGATCAAGGAGTTGCTGGCAGAACATGGCCGGCAATTTGCCACCATTCGTTCCGAGATCCGTCCCATTCCTCCCGCCGCGGTGGGAATCACTTTCGTGGTCAAGGAAGGACCGAAGGTCAAGGTCGGCCGCATCCGCTTCACCGGCAACCGCAACATCAACAGCCGCACCTTGCGCGCCGCCATGAAGAACCTGAAGCCCATCGGCATGCCGCACTCCATCTTCCTGGAAAACATTTTTGCCAAGACCTACGACGCAACCAAGCTCGAGGAAGACACCGAACGCGTTCGCAACGAGTACCAGAACCGGGGCTTCTTCAAGGTGCTTGTGCAGGACCCGAAAACCGAGATCCACGACACTGGCCATCAGGGCTTCCATGTTCCGCTCGTGCAGAAGGGGCCCGGAAAAGCGGTCGACATCACCATGCCGATCGAGGAAGGCGAGCGCTACAAGCTGGCCAGCATCACCTTCAAGAACAACAAGGCGATCACCAACACCAAGGCCCTGCGCGCACTTTTTCCTATCAAAGACGGCGACATCTTCAGCCGTGAGAAGATCGGCAAAGGCCTGGAAAACCTGCGGAAAGCTTACGGCGAGTTCGGGTACATCAACTTCACCTCCGTTCCGGACACCAAGTTTGATGACGAGAAGAAGCTGATCTTCCTCGAGATCGACGTTGACGAAGGCAAGCAGTTCTACGTGCGCCGCATCGAATTCCAGGGCAATACCACTACCCGCGACAAAGTTATTCGCCGCGAGATCGCGCTCGAAGAAGGCCAGGTCTACAACTCGCGCCTCTGGGAATTCAGCCTGTTGCGCCTGAACCAGCTCGGCTACTTCGAGCAATTGAAGCCGGACGACCCCAACACCACCGACAAGAAGCTCGACGAAAAAGACGGCACGGTCGATCTAGCCCTGAAGGTCCATGAAAAGGGCAAAAACAGCATCGGCCTCAATGGCGGCGTCAGCGGGCTGGAAGGCGCGTTCATCGGCCTGAGTTACACGACCAACAACTTCCTGGGACTGGGCGAGACGTTGCAGGTTCAGGCCAGTATTGGCAACCTGATGCGGAGCGTGCTGTTCGGCTTCACCGAGCCCTATTTGTGGGATCGCCCACTGCAGGCCGGCTTCACCGTGTACACCACCCGCACCAGCTACAACCAGGCGCGTCAGTACGCCATTCTTAGCGGACAGCAATTGAATCTGCCCTCTTACTACCTGCAGAACCTGCAGAACTACACGCAGTCGAGCACTGGTTTCACCGCGTCGTTGAGCTATCCGCTTCACCGGTCGCTGAAGCGCGTAGGCATGACGTACTCCTTCGACAATTCTTCATTGATAGCCCTCAGCGATGCGTCGAAAGCGCTCTTCTCCAATCTGGCGTTTCGCGGCATTACCGGCCCGAACGCGCTGAGCGGCATTATCACAAGCAAGATCCTGCCCAGCTTCACGATCAACACGCTCGATGCTTCTTACCAGCCGCACAGCGGGAAGCAGATCTTCCTGGGCGGCGAGATCGCGGGCCTTGGCGGCACGGTGAAATCGGTTCGGCCGATTATTCAGTACAAACAATTTTTCCCCGTGCAAAAACGCCGGAACGCCATCGGCGTCAACTTCCAAGGATCGTTCCTCACCGGCTACGGAGGATTGGTCGCGCCCCCGTTCCAGCGCTTCTACATGGGCGGGGAAAACGACCTGCGTGGATTCGACATCCGTTCGGTATCGCCCATCGCATTCCTGCCCAACAAGGCAGTCGTGAATCTCACCAACCCCGATGGCACGACTGTACCGAAAGATCCCACCAACCCGCGGCTGGGCCCTTACCAGATTCCGATTCCAGTGCAGACCATCGTCCAGCCGGGCGGCGATTTGAACGTCTTCGGCAACGTCGAGTACCGCATCTCCATCGTGGGGCCGGTCACACTCGCACCCTTCATGGATTTGGGCATCGATTCGATCGTGCGCAAATCACAATTGCGTATCAACCCCGGACAATTGAGCGACATCAACGAGACCGCGTTTGGCTGTCCAGCCCTCGATATCGCCCTGAATTGTATTGGGGGACAGAACTTGTCATTCTCCGAGTTCCTGAAGCCAGTAGTTGGAACGAACTGGACTCCGCGCATGTCGACCGGCATCGAGCTCCAGGTCATGCTGCCGGTCATTAACGCGCCTTTCCGCATCTACTGGGCGTACAACCCATTGCGCCTGGATTCGACCGCCACGGCTCCGACGGCGATTACGCGCAGCATGTTCCCAGGTGCAACCGCGCCTTACCTGTACAGGGCGGCGGGAGACTACACCTACATCCAGGCTGTCAATACGTATGGCTCGACCTTTACGCTGCGTGAGCCCCGTAAGACATTCCGCTTCACCGTGGCCACGACGTTCTAATTCGCGAGGCTCTACAAGCAGGGTCGTTTGACGGTAAGTGCTATAATGAAACGACTTCTGCCCTGACAATGAAGGAAGAGCGGGGTGTGCTGCCACGCATATCAGGTTCGGCGTGAGGAGCTGAAAAGGCTCACCTGTCCCGGTCGCGAGGAATCCGCTTCAAGACCCGGTCAACCTAGTGGCACGGCCCAGCGTTAGTCTGGGAAGAACGATGTAAGCCAATTTCCCGGAACAATTTCCAAGGAGTCCAAGCGATCCAATGAAAAGCAAGTTCACGCGCATTCTTCTGGCCACGGCATTCGTCATCTCAGTTGGGGCTCTGGCCCAAACCGGCAGCGCCGCCGCTGCTCCTGCTGCCGCCAAACCTGCCACTTCCGCTGCCGCGGCGCCCGCGGTGTCCGGACCGGGCACCAAGATCGGCACCATCAGCATGGAGCAGGCGATCTTTGCCACCTACGAAGGCCGACGAGACTTCGAGGCGCTCAGCAAGAAACTCGAGCCCAAGCAGAACGAACTGAAGGGTGCGAACGACGAAATCGAGAGCCTGAAGAAACAGCTCAACACCCAGGGCGACAAGCTGAACGATGATGCCCGCGCCAACCTGGTGAAGCAGATCGAGGGCAAGCAGAAGTCGCTCGACCGCCAGCTGCAGGATGCCCGTGAGGACGCGCAGAGCCAGCAGAATGAGATCGCGCAGCGCATTCTTCAGAAACTCGGCCCCGTGCTCATCAAGTACGCAACCGACAATGGCTTCGGCATGATCGTCGACACCTCGCAACCCTGGCCGCAGAGCCCGGTGGTGTGGTGGGGTGAATCGGTCGATGTCACCAAACCGGTGGTGGATGTGTACAACGCGCAGTCCGGCGTCGCGCCTCCGCCCCCCTCGGCAAAGCCTGCTCCCGCTGGCGCCAAGCCGGCCGGCACCGGCGTGAAACCAACCACGTCGCCGGTGAAGCCCGCCGAGCCGCCTAAGTAAATTTTCCTCACGACACCTCGCGTGTCGTGAAAGTTCCCGAAGGCCGTGCATCCGCGCGGCCTTTTATTTTTCTAAAAATCGCTGCCGCCCGCGGAAGACGCGGTGTCCTTACAGCTAGCAACCGCTGCTCTGGAGGACACGATGTTTGCTGACAGCCTGCTCGAATCAAATCTCGATCGCACCAACCGTGGATGGACCACGTTGGCGTCGTTTGCCATGCAGACTCTGGGCGTCGCGATCCTGTTAATGCTTCCCGTGCTCTACACCGAAGGCCTGCCCAGGCTGCACTTACTCTCGGTGAGCGCACCGATCGGACCACCGCGTGGCGAGCCGCCTGCGGCGCAGCAGCATTCCGCCATTCGACAAGGACAAAGCAATCTGTTTCACGGAATTGTGGTTTTGCCACCCTCGATTCCAATCGGAGTGAAGCCGATCATCGACGACTCGCTTCCGCAAGTGGAGGCTTGCAACGTTTGCGTGCCCGGCGGCACGGACACCGGGAATGGCACGAACTCGATCATCGATTCCATCGGCGTGGCGCCGGCCGTGGTTCCCCCACCCCCGCCTCCCACGGCTCATCCCCCGCGCATCTCGCACATGAATGGAGGGCAACCTGATCTACAAAGTGCAGCCAATCTATCCGCCATTGGCGCGCGCAGCACGAATTCAGGGAGCGGTTGTAATTCGGGCCATCATCAGCCGCAAGGGCACTATCGAAAATCTGCAGACCCTGACCGGCCACCCCATGCTCGTAGGCGCCGCGCTCGATGCCGTGCGCCAATGGCGCTACCGTCCCTACATCCTGAACGGCGAGCCGGTGGAAGTCGAAACCCAAGTGACCGTGAATTTCTCACTGTCCGGAGGTTAGCGCCTTGGGAAAACGGCGCCGTACGCTGCGGCCGGCGGGCTTCACGGAGAGTTTTCGGGTTCAGCGAGAGCAACTCGCAAAAATGGGGTCTTGGGGAAGGCTGAGGTGGCTTGCGAATTTAAGCCCTGTCCGGCGAACCGCTGTCCTTTGCTCGTTGGCGGACTTTCCAGGCTGCCACGGCCGAGATGCCGTAGAAGAGCAACAGAGCGCTTGAAGGTTCGGGAACCTGTGTATTGCTGACATGGCCGTCATCATCGTCGTCGTCATCGTGGTGACGCCAGCCTCCGTGATCGTCATGCCTGTTGTTTGGATCCCATGCAATGTTTCCACCCAGGCCAATGTGATTCTCATGGAGTGAGAGCGGGGACGTTTGTGCACCTGTGCCGGAAGCGGTGGTCCAGCAGGTCGCGCCCGATGCTGTGGCGCTGGCGACGAAGCCGAGACCGACCGAGGATGCCGCGGCAAACCCGCCGAAGGGCATCGCAAAATCGTTAGCGCGGGCGCGGGCCGGGGCAATCACGCACGCACCACCGATCATCAGGACCGCGGCAAGCGCACAGGGAACGCATGAAACTTTCATTCGTAACCACCTTTGAGTTTGACTCTGGAGGACCCAACGAAGAACCCAACGACCACGAGTCTGACAGAAAAAGATGCTTCCCCTCATCGGGGAAAGACTGGAGAAATACCCTGTTTCTTCCCTACCGCATGAGCCTGGGAGGAAGTTTTAGCCCGCCGGATTTCTCAATGCTCCTCGGTGAACCCTTTTGCGTATGCCGGCCTGAGGATTGGTCCCGAGATTCCCCGGAAGCTATTTCGCCCTTTTCTCCTGACGGGCGCACATCCCTCTACAAAATCGATAATTGTTGCATTCAAGAAGCCTGCTAGCTCCTATAATGCAGATCGCGAGATGGAGGGATTGCCCTTGAACGCAAACCTGACTCGGCGAGTTTCGGTATGGTTGGCGCTATTCACAATCTGCTCGGCGATTTCTCCAGCAGCACACGCAGCCGCGCAGTCCCCGGCCGCTCCGGGTAGCGCGCCCTTCAAAACGGTGGTCTACATACCGGCGGAAATCACCCTCAAGATGAAGGATCAGCAGTGGCTGGAGTCGACCTGGAAGATCATTCGCAGCCAACTGCAGGTGGATAAAGTCTATCTGGAGACCTACCGGAGCCGGACGCTGGTAGATGCCGCGCTGGTGGCCGACGTGAAGAAGTTCTTCGCCGCGCAGGGGGTGGAAGTTGCGGGGGCCATCTGCTACTCCGACGATGACAACGGGCAGTTTGCCTCGTTCACGTATACCAAGCCGGAGGATCGGGAGTACGTGAAGCATGTTGCGGAGATGACGGCTAAGCTTTTTGACGAGATCATCCTGGATGATTTCTTTTTTGCAAATACCAGGAAGCCGTCGGACATCGCCGCCAAGGGAACGCAGAGCTGGACGGATTTCCGGATGAAGACGATGGACGAGGTTTCGCGCGACCTGGTGGCGGGTGCGGCTAAAGCAGTGAATCCCAAGGTGAAGATCATCATCAAGTTTCCGAACTGGTATGAGCATTTTCAGGGGAATGGATACGATCTGGCGGAGCAGCCGAAAATATTTGACGGCATCTATGCGGGCACCGAGACCCGGGACCCGGTGCAGACCGATCAGAACCTGCAGCAGTACGAGAGCTACGAGATCATGCGCTACTTCTACCAGATCGCTCCGGGCCGCAATGGAGGCGGATGGGTGGACACCTTCGACATCCGGTACGTCGATCGGTATTCGGAGCAGCTGTGGCTCACGGTATTTGGCAAAGCGCGCGAGATGACACTGTTCAACTATGGCGCGCTGTTGGAGGCGGCTCCACCCGGAGATCGGCCGTGGAAGAACGCCGCTACAAATGTCAGATGGGACAAGATTGTCGAGCGCTCGAAGGGTAAGCCTATCTACGCGAGCGTGGCTGGAGATGCGCTCGACCAGATCAAGCCGTTCGTGGCAAAGCTCGGGAGGCCGATGGGAATTGCGAGCTACCGGCCGGTGCACGCGGTGGGCGAGGACTTCCTGCATAACTTTCTCGGGCTGATTGGGATTCCGATTGAGATGTACCCGGCGTTTCCGTCGCAGGCGAGCGTGATTCTGCTGACGGAGGGAGCCGCATAGGACCCGAAACTGGTGGACGAAATCAAGCAGCAGCTTGATGCCGGAAAAACAGTGGTGATGACCTCCGGCCTGTGGCATGCCCTGCAAGGCAAGGGCGTTGAGGACCTGGCGGAGATTCGCTACACCGACGAGAAAGTTGGCGTGACCAGCTTCATTGGCGCGTTCGGGGCCGGGGCGGGGATGGATATCGGAAAGAGTGCCGCGCCGATTCTTATCCCTCACCTGCGATTTTTCACGAACGATGCCTGGCCGGTGGTGCGCGGGATCGCGGACAACAATGGGTTTCCCATCCTGCTGATGAATCAGTACGGCAAGGGGAAGTTATATGTGCTGACGATTCCGGATAACTTCACCGACCTTTATCTGCTGCCGGAGGCGACCCTGAATGCGATTCGCAGTTATGTGCTGGGCGATTTTCCGGTGCGGGTTGAGGGTCCAGCGAAGGTCAGCCTATTCGCTTATGACAACGGCACGTTTATTGTGGAATCGTTTCGCGACGAACCGGCCAGCGTGACCGTGCTCGCGAGCAAGGCATCATCGTTGAAGGATCTGGTGAGCGGTGAAACGCTGGCAGGCGTTGCGCACAAACCAAGACACCCGGCCGAGCCCGCGGCGACGGCATTCACGATGACGCTGGCCCCGCATAGTTATCGGGCATTTCAGAGCGGCCCGTGAGCTGCGTCGTTCACACTCCGTCTTCGGTCGGGCCGAACGGGCTGGCTCACCCTTGCAACGTTATCGCCGCTGCAAGGTGTCGCTAAGCTTACCCTCACCTGGTCATCGATCTGCTTAGAGGCTGGATCCGGCTTGGCTGTTTCCGAGGCCCTCATAGTTGTCCCTTTCTCCGGATCGTCGTTTGCGGAACTGCGTTCCGCCAGGCAGACAAGGCGTCTGCCCCTATTTGGAACGGCCGGTCTTGAAGCGCACACTTCGCTCTTCCGCGATTTCTTGGTAAATTGCGTTGCACATTTCATCTTTCGCTATTGTGATTCGCAACGGGCGCTCCGGGCTTTCTAACCATATGAATTCGCAGGATTTCATCGCTCCACTGAGGCGAATGCTCGCAAAATCGGACTTTCATGCGTTGCGATTCTCATCACGGACCTGATGAAACTCTCATCGGACACGGTGATTCAGTTCTCCTCTGCCGCCGTCTAAATCTCTGAATTCATTCCGATAAATACATACCGCTGCGGTTCGCTCCCTCGTTGCCCGTGTTTGGTCTTGCGATTGCCTTTATAAGAGACGGCGAGTGGCCCGGAAACAGAGAGCGGCAGGAAACGACGGCCCCCCAGAGAGGTGATGTATGACAGTCCTACTGGTTCTCCTGACCTTCGTAACGTTCTTGCTGATCGACCACTTCCACAGCCGCAAACAGGTTGTCTTGCAACCCGCGCTGCAAACCGCGAAAGGCCAGGCGTTGCCTCGGCCCGCGCCCAGCCTGGTGGGCGGATTCCAGGTTCCCGAAAAGCTGCGCTTCCATCCCGGCCACACCTGGGCGCTGAGCGAGAGTCCCAGCCTGGTGCGCATCGGCATGGATCAGTTCGCGGCCAAGCTAAGCGGCAAGGTCGAGAAGATCGCGCTGCCGCAACGCGGCCAGTGGATCCGCCAGGGACAAAAAGTGTGGACGCTGCATCGTGACGGTGCGTCGGTCGACATGGTTTCGCCGATCGAAGGCAGCGTGGCCGACATCAACGAAGCGGTTGTGCAGAATCCGGAATTGGCCCGCACCGATCCCTATGGCGATGGCTGGCTGGTGACCGTGCAGTCGCCCGACGCCAAGACCAACTTCCGCAACCTGCTGGGCGGAGCGCTGGCCCGCTGGTGGACAGAAGAATCCGCCAGCCGCCTGCAGCGCCTGATCCCGATGCCGGCCGGAGCGCTCGCGCAGGATGGCGGCGTCGCGGTCGACAACCTGGCCGACCAGATCCCGGATAAGGACTGGGCCGCGCTGACCAAAGAGTTCTTCCTTTCGTAACGGGCCTACAAGTAGCCTCCTGGTGCAAGCCGCGGCCGCTCGCCAAAACGGGCGGCCGAAGTTTTTTCCCGTCAAATTCATCCCTTCAGAAAAAGCCTGTTCACCACAGAGGCACAGAGATACCTTGGCCATGGGTTTCCTCGGTGATCTCTGTGTCCTCTGAGGTTACGAATTTCTGGGTCTGGGACAACGAGAGCTGCGGCCCCCAAACCAACCGTCCGGTCGGTAAGTCCTTTATTTTCAACCATCCCTATGTGATCCAGGTCACAAGTCCAAGTGCGAAGAGTCACGGCTACAATTGCCCCCGGGGCCCAAACTTACAGTCGGAGGGAAGGGAGGATTCGGTCATGATGCTGGCCTACCGACTCGTGCGCCTGATCGAAAACCATTCCGCGGGACTCGCCGCCAGCTTGCTCGCAAAAGTGCAGAACTCCGATTTCACGCGCGATTACCGCAACGTTCCCCCCGAAGATCTGCAGGCCCGCGTGTTCGAGATCTACCGACATCTGGGCGACTGGTTGCTGGGCAAAAGCGAATTCGACATCAAGGAGCGCTACCTGGAAATCGGCGAGCGCCGCGCCGAGCAGCGCGTGCCTCTCAGCCAGGTGGTGTGGGTCATCGTGCTGACCAAGGAAAATTTGTGGGACTACCTGAAACAGGAAGCCGGGATGGAGCGCCCTACCGAAGTCTTTGGCGAGCTGGAAATGCTGCAGTTGCTCGACCAGTTCTTCGACCGCGCGATTTTTTATGCGTCCATGGGTTATGAGCAGGCTCGGATGAAAGCAGCATCGGCAATTCACTAGAACGACTTTTTTAGGAGACAGCAAGCGATGCCGTGGGAGATGGAATACAAGAAGAAACTTCGAACCGCCAATGAGGCCATGCGTTGCGTTCAGTCCGGCATGCGCGTCTACATCCAGCCGGGCTGCGCCGAACCGGAAACCCTGGTCGACGCGCTGATTCAGCGCGCGCCCCACGTGCAGGACGTCGAAATCGTCCACATGATGACCATGGGCAAGGCGCCCTACGTCGCGCCCGAGATGGCCGGCCACTTCCGCCACAACGCCGTCTTCATCGGCGGCAACGTGCGCGACGCCATCAACGAAGGCCGCGCCGACTATACGCCGGTGTATCTGAGCGAGATCGAAGATCTGTTTGAGAGCGGAGCGATGCCGCTGGATGTCGCCCTGATCGAAGTCTCCCCGCCCGACTCGCACGGCTTCTGCAGTTTTGGCGTGGGCGTTGACACCACGCTGACCGCCGCCCGCCTGGCGCGCTACGTGGTCGCGCAGGTCAACGACCAGATGCCGCGCACCTACGGCGACAGCTTCATCCACGTCAGCAAAATCGACGCCATCGTCGAGTCATCCCGCCCGCTGTGCGCCTTGAAGCGGCCGGAAGTCACCGAGATGCAGACTGCCATCGCGCGCAACGTGGCCGGATTGATCGAAGACGGCTCCGTGCTGCAGACCGGCATCGGCGGAATTCCCGATGCCGTGCTTCCTCTGCTCATGGATCGGAAGGATCTGGGCGTCCACAGCGAGTTGGTTTCCGATGGCGTGATTCCGCTTATCGACGCCGGCGTGCTTACCGGCGCCAGAAAGAATTTCAAGCCGAGGAAAATCATCCTCGGCTTTGCTTTGGGCACCAAAAATCTGTTCGACTATGTAGACAACAATCCCATCTTTGAATTCCATCCCACCGCCTACACCAACGATCCAGCCCTGATCGCCCGCAACGACAATATGGTGGCCATCAACTCAGCTTTGCAAGTGGATATCACCGGCCAGGTCTGCTCCGATTCGATCGGCACCTATTTTTACAGCGGCATCGGCGGCCAGGTGGACTTCCTGCGGGGAGCATCGCGGTCCAAGGGCGGCAAGGCGATCATTGCGCTGTCGTCGACCGCCAAGAACGGAACCATCTCGCGCATCACGCCGATGCTGGCGCCGGGCGCAGGCGTGGTCACGTCGCGCGGCCTGATCCGCTACGTGGTCACCGAGTACGGCGTCGCCTACTTGCATGGCAAATCGATCCGCGAGCGGGCCCAGTCCTTGATCGAGATCGCTCATCCCAAGTTCCGGGAAGAGTTGTACGACTATTGCGAACGCACCAAGTGGTTGCAGCGTCCGGTGAAAGAACCAGTGACGAGGTGATTATGGCAGCGCAGGCACGTGGCAACATCGCAGTCAACATTGACGAATGCAAAGGGTGCGGTCTGTGTGTCGAGTCGTGCCCGCCTAAATGTCTGGAACTCACATCCGACCTCAGCGCCTACGGCGTGCACCCGGCCCACTACAAAGGGGAAGGCTGCACCGGGTGCGGCATCTGCTTCTACTGCTGCCCGGAGCCCGGAGCCATCACGGTGTACCGGCTTGCTCCTCGCCTCAAGCTGGTAGACCCGCAGCAAGGAGACGGCCATGCGGCAACTCTGTAAAGGCAACGTCGCCATCGTGAAGGGCGCCATCCTTGCCGGATGCCGCTCCTTCTACGGATATCCCATCACGCCCGCCAGCGAGATCGCCGAGGCGGCCGCCCTCTTCATCCCGCAGGTTGGTGGCACGTTCCTGCAGGCGGAAAGCGAAGTCGCCGCCATCAACATGGTGTACGGCGCAGCTGCCTCCGGAGCCCGCGTCATGACCGCATCCTCCGGCCCCGGACTCAGCCTGATGCAGGAAGGCATCTCCTACATTGCGGGCGCCGAATTACCATGCGTGATCGTCGACGTCGTGCGCGGCGGTCCCGGCCTCGGCAACATCGCTCCCGAGCAAAGCGACTACTTCGCCATGGTGAAGGGCGGAGGACACGGCAACTATCACAACCTCGTGCTCGCGCCGGCCTCGGTACAAGAGATGGCCGGTCTCACCGTGCTCGCCTTCGAACTGGCCGACAAGTATCGCAATCCGGTCATCATTCTCGCCGACGGGTTCATCGGCCAGATGATGGAACCGCTCGAACTCGAGTATCGCGAAGTCGTCGAGCCCGCGAAGCCCTGGGCCGTGAAAGGTACGCTCGAAACCCGCAAGAACCTGGTCAGTTCGATCTTCCTCGAGCCCGACGATCTGGAAGCTCACCAGCGCCACCTGGAAGAAAAGTACGCGCTTGCGCAGAAAACCGAGCCGCGCTGGGAACTTTATGACACCGACGATGCCGACATTTTGCTGGTGGGCTACGGCATCACTTCCCGCATCCTGCGCTCGGCGGTAGAAGCGGCGCGCGCGGAAGGCCAACGGGTTGGCCTGTTCCGCCCGATCACGCTGTGGCCGTTCCCGTCTGAAGCGCTCCGCAAAGTTGCCGCCAATGTACGCGAGGTGGTCGCGGTGGAACTGAGCAACGGGCAGATGGTGGAGGACGTGCGCCTCGCGCTCAACGGACGCGTGCCGGTTGATTTCTATGGCCGCACCGGAGGCAACGTGCCCTCGGTGGAAGAGATTCATGCCGATATTCTGCGGCGGTTTACAAACTTGGTTGAAAAAGAAACTCTGGCGCACACGTCGCGATAGCGGAGAGGCGAATATGGCAGACAATGCGAAGACATCACTGGTCGAAGCGCCGGTTCCAGCCGGATACGAAGTGACGCACTCCAAATCGCCAGTGTTCTACGACACTTTCGAGCGTAAAGGTGAACTCAAACAGCAGACACACTATTGCCCGGGTTGCGGCCATGGCGTCGCGCACAAGCTGATCGCCGAAGCGATCGAGGAACTGGGGCTGCAGGATCGCACCATCTTCGTGAGCCCGGTGGGCTGCTCCGTGTTTGCGTACTACTACTTCGACGTGGGCAATGTGCAGGCTGCGCACGGGCGCGCTCCCGCCTGCGCGACCGCCGTCAAGCGCACCTGCCCTGACAAAATTGTCATCTCCTACCAGGGCGACGGCGACCTTGCCGCCATCGGCACCGCCGAAATCGTTCACGCCGCCAACCGCGGGGAGCACATCACCGTGTTCTTCGTGAACAATGCCATCTACGGCATGACGGGCGGCCAGATGGCTCCCACCACGCTGGTCGGCCAGAAGAGCACCACATCTCCCTGGGGACGCCGTCCGGTCAACGAAGGCTACCCGCTGCACATGTCGGAATTACTCTCGACGCTCGAAGCTCCGGTGTACGTGGAGCGCGTTGCGCTGTGCGACAACAAGAACATCATGAAAGCGCGCCGCGCCGTGCGCAAAGCGCTCGAGAACCAGCGCGACGGCGCCGGCTTCTCGTTCGTCGAGATTCTTTCCCCATGTCCCACCATCTGGGGCAAGGATCCGGTGGAAGCGCGCCGCTGGGTGATGGAGAAACTGGTTCCCACATTCCCGCTGAATGTGTTCCGCGATCGCAAGCTCGAAGCTCCCGCCGGCGCCACTCCGCCGCAACGCACGGTCTCCGATGTGCTCGAGATCAGCGCGAAAGACGAAGCCGCCTTCCGCAAGCTAGCCGAGCATCCACATCACTTCCGCGACTACACCATCAAAGTAGCCGGCTTCGGCGGACAGGGCGTGCTCCTGCTGGGCCAGTTGCTCACCGAGATGGGCATGCGCGAAGGTCTCGACGTCAGCTGGCTGCCGTCGTATGGGCCGGAGATGCGTTCCGGCAGCGCGCACTGCCATGTGTGTCTTTCGAAAGAACGCATCGGCTCCCCGCTTATCTCGCATCCCGATGTATTGATCGCGATGAACGAGATCTCCCTGCGCAAGTTCGCGAACCAGGTCAATGCCGGCGGCTTGATCATCTACAACCGCGATCGCCTGCCTGCGGACTTCCCTTTGCCGCAAGCCCGCGTGATCTGCATTCCCGCTTCTGCGATGGCCGACAAGCTGGGTTCGACCAGAGTCACCAACATCGTGCTGATGGGTGCGCTGCTCGAAGAAACCGAATGTCTGCTTCCCGACACTGCCATGGGCGTGATCGAGACCAAGATCAAGAAAGTCGAACTGATCGAGGTCAACCGCCAGGCCCTGGCCGCCGGGCGCAACTTCGTCGACAGTCAGGTGCGCGTGGGCGCCATCAGCCAGCCCGATGGTTTCGCGTACTAAGACACTCCGCAGCCGCCCGCGCCTCTGGCCCATAGATTTCCATGGCGCGGACATCCCGACCAGTCACCCGGTGCATCCGATTGAAGTTGCACATAACACGGAGGCCCCTCCGTGTGTGAGTGTCTGCTAAGTCCACAGAAATAAACACCCTATTGTGCTCACCCTTCGTTAGGGCAGTCGTCTAACTACACAAATTCGGGCAGGGCGATCCGCAGTGGGGGAACGGACCAAGAAATGCTAGTGCATTGCTCAAAGCGGTCAGCCTGTCTTGGGGTACACGGAACGGAGTTGCGTAGTCCGACGTACTGAACAATTGGGGGTGGTGCGCGCTTTCCGCCTCGGGGCCCTCCGATGTCGGGATTCCGGTGCACCGGAGGATGGTGTCATGGAAATCGGTCGGATCGAGTTCAACAACGGAAGCAAAGGCATGCCAGGCAGCAACGATCCGCATGTGGTCGAAGTGGTTCGCCAGGCCCACGAAGAATTGCGCCAGCTCATGCGCCAGCGAGCCGATGTGATGAAGCGCATTGGCACAGTGAAGCAGACCATTGTCGGTCTCGCCAATCTCTTCGGAGATGAAGTACTCAGCGAAGAATTGCTGGAACTGGTGGACCGCAAGTCCAACGGGCGCCAGCCCGGCTTCACAAAGGCTTGTCGCATGGTACTGATGGAAGCGGAGCGCCCGCTGGGCGCGCGCGAGGTGTGTGAACTGATCCAGCAGAAAGTTCCACCCATCCTGGCGCGCCACAAGGACCCGCTCGCGTCGGTGACCACGGTACTGAACCGCCTGGTGGAATACGGCGAAGCCCGCACGCTGGTGCGCGAGAACGGCCGCCGCGCCTGGCAATGGATCGCCGACCCTGATAACCCCGCGCATCTGCGGCACGGCCTGCCGCGCGCGTAATCGCCTACAGAATCCTGGATGGAAGTCCGGCATGCGCTCCCAGTTTTGGTAGTCTGGGGCGCATGTCGCGTTTTACGAGGCCAGAAAAGCAGCTCATTAATAAACGCTGGCCGGCGATCATTCCCGTCAGCCTCGGCCTGTCGATCGCGTCGCTGGTTCTGTTCTCGTGGCTCGCCAACGAAGTTCTGCGCAAGCACACTGACCGCTTCGACGACGCAGTCCGCTCCCTCATCCACAATTTCGCCTCGCCTGCGTTCACTGACGTGATGCGCTTTGTGACCAACCTCGGCGACTGGCAGGTCGTTATGACCGCGACTCTGTGCCTGTTTGCGTATCTCTGGTACCGGCGCGACCATACCCATATCCTGGTCGCGCTGGTGGCTATGATGGGCGCCGGCATTCTGGATGCGTCGCTGAAACTCGCGTTTCATCGAGCGCGCCCGGATCCGTTCTTCATCCCCAGGCCCAGCACGTATTCTTTTCCAAGCGGCCACGCATTGATTTCTCTTTGCTTCTATGGATTGCTGGCGGGGACCTTGACGCACGACATGAGGACCAAATGGCAGCGCGTTCTGGCATGGAGTGCAGCAGTGTTGCTTGTTGCGCTGATCGGACTGTCGCGCGTGTACCTGGGCGTCCATTGGCCGAGCGACGTGATCGCCGGCTACGCCACCGCGGTGATCTGGATGGGGGCCGTGCGCGTGCTGGCACTGCGCCTGGAAGCCAGAAGAACCAGAGGGCCCTTTTAACCCTTCATTCGGGCATGGACGTTGCTATGCCAAGGGCTAGAAGCCATGGTCTGCCTCCGGTTTTGGAAGACTCAACGATGGTATGTGTTTGGTGAATCGAGCCCCGCCCGGATTGCCGAACGGGGCTCAGTGTCTACACTCCTACACAACCACGAGCGGTCGCATCATGTCGTGCTCTTCGTGTTCAAGGATGTGGCAGTGCCACACGTACTCTTTCCCGCCTGTCCTCGGGCTCACCGCATTGCGCATCGCAGCCGTCGGCAGATTGGGTAGGTTGAACTGCATGATGACCGTGGTTACCTCTCCCGGATTCATGCGCACCGTTTCCTTCCACCCCAGCTCATTGGGATCAGGCGGCAACGGGGCACCGGTGTACGTCCAGTTGTCAGGAGCCCCCTCGAACGCCTGCCGCTGAATCAACTGCACGTTCACCAGATGGAAGTGAATGGGATGCGTGTCTGCCGTGAGATTCAGGATTTGCCAGACTTCCGTGTCCCCAGCTTTCGGATTCTCGGTTGAGGCATCCATGTATGCGCGTCCCCACGTCGGCAGTCCTTGATTGTTGACGCCGTTTTGGTCCGCGGTCCCAATCGTTTGAATGAGACGGCCGAACTGGTCGAAGTCCTCGTTCAGCGTCAACAAGCGATGCGGTACGCCCATGAACGGGAATCGCGGCTGCGATGGGTCGCCATTGTTGAATAACAACCCAGGCTGGCTCCCATTCAGGAAAGCAGTCCGCAGCTGCGTGTTGATTTGCCCGAACCAAGTCGGAGTACTGACGCTGTCCCCTGCTCCTGCGGAGACAACAATTCTGAGCAGCGTCCGGGTATTCGGCCCGTGGCCCAGAGTCGTGGTCGGCGCTCCGCCAAAGGCGGTCTGGTCGGGATCTCCGGTGAAGTAGTCGTTACGCGGATCTCCACCCGGGAACGGCCCGGGTGCATCGCCGTAGAGAATGAAGCTTGAACCTGCGGATACCCCGTTGAAGTCGATGACGACATCGGCTCGCTCTGCCGGAGCCAGCATTAGGTTGAATGGTCCATCGGCTAAGGCGGTGCTGCCCGATGGGTCGCTCGGATCGAGAGGTATTGGTGTCGTATTCTCGTGGATCGCCACCGCGGGTAGGAACCCTCCCTCGGTACCGACCTGGTACATGATTGGGCCCGGCGTGCCGACCCTGGCTTCTCCGGGATTGGCAAGGTCTTCCGGGTAGAGGTTCAGATGATAGAAGCGCGCCTGAGACCCGTTCAGCATCCGGAACCGCACCCGCTTCGGCGGCACACTCACCTTGGGATACACGCCGCCGTTGATCAGGATTGTGTCCAGGAACGCTTCTGGCACACACGAGACCCGCGGCAGAGGCATGGTTCCCATCGACGGCGGCACACCGTCGGTCGGCCCCCAATCAAACCGGCCTTTAGGATTGGGTGCACCCCCTTCAAATGTGTTGACTTCATAGTCGTGCGGATACCAGAGATCTCCCGGGTTGCCCCATTGCCAGGTGGGATCCTGTTGGAGGATGTTGTCGGGGACAAAGCTCTTGTCCTGGATAATGAGCGGTATTCCCACCAGATCGGGCAGAAGGCCGGAAGTCACGAGGCCAGCCTCAAAGTCGTCGGTGATGACATATCCTGAGGCAATTCCAGCATAAGCATTGAGCCGTGTGATGCCGATGGCATGGTCGTGGTACCACACCAAGCGAGCACCTTGATCGTTGGGATAGTAGTGGCTCGCTGCCCCGGGAAATACGGGGAAGCCGGGAACGTTCATGAAGCTGGGCCCGTGCTTGCCGACCGGTGTGTACCACTGGAAGGGCGTCCCGTCGCTAAACCACGGAGTGGCGCCACCGTGGAGATGGGTAGCGATGCGGTTGGTCGGAAGATCTCCGACCGTAAGGCCGTTGGGGCCAGCCTCGAGAGTGGGGTCCACCGGCAAGATGTGCTTGTTCGGCAGTAAGTTCCTGACGGTGAGCAAGACCGGCGTGCCCCGTTTTGCCACGATGACGCCGGCAAGATATTTCTGGTCAAACGTAAAAATGTCGGTATAGCCGAAGAAGTGGGTTGCTCGCGGCAGATCGGGATGCATCTTCTGGCCGAACTTCGTCACCGCAAGGTTGTAGATGTCGGTTCGCTTGCCGGCAAAATTAATGGTATGTTTCGTGGCCAATGGAAGGTATTGGCCAATCTCGTTCTTGGCCGCAGGTCCCAGGCCGGGCAGTGATGTTACAAATTTACGCAGGTTGGTCGGACTCTGGGCGAACGCCCAAGCGCGTCTCTTTCCGAGAGTCTGATAAAAGGTAGCTGCAGCACCAGCCATCGTGGCTGTCCTCAGGAAATCTCGTCTATTCGGCATGATGAACTCCAGGTAACGCATTCGTCCGGGAGACGAACAAGCCTCTCCCCCCAGCTTCGCAAACCAGGGCGCGAGACCGCGCGGGGCCCAGGCAATTAAGAGTCAGTGCAGCAAGGAGAGCACAGCGAAGCGGCGCTCCCGACCGCGTATACATTTCGCGCGCAGATCAGGCAGTGGGGCTCAATTGACTGCTTGAGCCGTGCCTTTGATTTTGTTTACGTCACCCAGCAGAAAGGTCAGTCTTCTTTCCTGCTGGTGTGAACGTTTTTGCGGGGTCAAACGGGGCCCAGGGCCGCTGCGGAGGGGGACGGGCCTTGGGGGGAATTTCCGCAGAACTAAGAATTCTTCTTACAGAATCCCGGAAGTACTAGTTAAATCCAGTCATGAAAACCGGGCCACTCGCGGTCACGCTTTTCGCAGTCTTGGAGCTGAGCTCCCTCAACGTTCCGACGGCGCCCTTGTTCCGACATCAGGAGTCGTGTCGGTAAGGTTACAAATGCAGTTCTTAGTTGCACAACTGTCAGAAGAACCAGTTAAACCGTGGAAAGCAAAGAGGCAGCTATCTGGCGAGGGAGCGCAACTGCCCCTTACAGCAAAACCCCTCCGCGCCGAAGCGAACCCGAAGGGTTTTGACCGCCTGCGCTGCCGCGGTGCTAAGTTCTTCATTGCCGCTGTCCTTCATTTATCTCTTGTGCCTCTGAGCACGTCGATAACTTGGGAGCGTACTGCATCCCGTCGGAGACCTGCCTTCATCCCACGTCCATATCCAAAGCGAGTGGCAGTGCGGATGTAGCGATCTAGTCGTCTGTTCCGACGAATGAAGGGCGAAACTTCCGATGGCTGTGATTACTACTAGGTGACTTGGAGGGCGTTCTCTGTGAGCCTAAAAGGAAACCATGCCGTGAGCAAAGAGTCCTTCCCGGATGATCCGTCCATGGATCACCAAACGCTCGGGAGGGACTCTTCTTGGCCAAAACGAAGACGCTACAGGCCCCTCGGATCGTAACTGGTGAAATCGCTTGTGTTGGGTGGAAGCTTCTATATGCCAAATCTGAAGGTCCTTAGTTAAGAGTGCCATGGTCTCTACCGTAATTATCCTGGCCGTGCTGGTCGCTCTCTTCCTGGTAGGCATCAAATGGTCGATTGATGTAGTCAGGGAGTGGCCACACCGAAAATCGATCGCTAGCCATTTCACTGAGGAACCCTCGGGGCCGTCACCGCTAATCGACAACCCAGCGGTGACAGCTCTTCTCGCGTCATTCCGTGCTAGGTGGGCGAAGAAGAGCCGGCAGGCCCGCTCGGGTCAATGAGTTCTATAAAAAGGGATGTCAAGAAAAAAGCTCCGCCTCGACCGGAGGAGATCTTTTCTCGAGATCCAGCCCACTCTGTTTCGTGATCTCTGAAGCGGTTTGGCGTGTTGTCCCATTCTCATGAGGTTTCTCCGGTGCTGTGGCAAAGCTCGAGTGTGCGAGACGCGGCAAGCAGGACGACGTTAACCATGGTTCTATCCGAGGCTCGTGGCCTATCGCTATTTCTGGTTATCCGAGGGGGCATAGCGTGTAATGGGTGACTCGGTGCCGAAGCACACGGGGCCGATCTCATTGACTGATACTCACCCTCGAACCGAGCATCTGCAGAACCCGGCCGCCTACCAGCGGAGTAAACCGCAGAGATGGAAAGCCTGTTCCTCAGAGATGCTCAAGCTGCTGGTCGCTGCAATTGTTGAGGGTCGAACTCCACTCCTTTCTTCCAGAGGGTTAAACTGATCGCGGCTATCTTCCGTGCCAAGGTGAGACGGGCCATGGTCGGTCGCATCCCTTTCTCCACCCGAGCCACATAAAAATCGCGCAGGGGGCCAGGACGTGTGCTGGCAGAGATGGCAGCACTTTTGAAGAGATTCTTCAGATCTCGATTGTGGTTGTCATTCAGACCGCGAACCGTCATGCGCTCGCGGTTGCGTTGCAGTTTGCCACGCACGGAACGGTACTCCCCGCTGTCGTGGGTCTCGACTGCGAAACCACTGTAGGCCCACAGTTGGCGCTTGGTACGAAAACGGTGCGGGGTTTGCAGTAAGGCCACCAGCAAGGCTGAGCGAATCGGACCGATCGAAGGAATCTGGCGCAGTAACTTCACGGCCGAATGCTTGTGGCTTTCCGCCAGTAACTGGCGCCGTGCTTCCAGGCGCACCGGTTGCAACAGATCGAGCTGCTGATAGAGCCGTTGGGCGCGAACCCGCACTCCTGGTTCAGTGATCTTAGCCAACCACTCGGCGCGCTGACGGGGAGAGTAGACGGTTGCACCCGCGCAGGGAATCGCCCAACTGCGGTACAGAGCTTTGATGCGATTCATGACGCGGGTGACATCTTGGGTGATGGTCAGATAACAGCGCCCCAGTTCTTTCAAGGTGCGAACCCCATGTTCTCCGTGATACACGGGATGGAGTTGGTTCCCGCGTAACAGCTCCGCCAGCTTGCGCGCGTCGATCCGATCACTCTTGTTGCCATCCTTTAAAAGAGCATTCTTTCGCGGATCGCACACTACCAGCCGGCTAACGTGGGGTCTCAGAAGATCGTGGAGCCAGGCTGCGGACGTGCCTTCCTCGAAGGTCAGAGACAGAGTTCCGTGCAGTCCTCTGATGAACTCGACAATCGTGGCCGCCTTGGTCTCCAGCAGGCATTCCATAATCAGCTTGCCTTGCGCATCCATCACCGCCACCGAGATGGTGGCTTGGTGCACGTCCATACCGATATACTTTTCCTGACTCATAAAGGCGCTCCCTTTCGCTAGGTTGGCGATGCGAACAATCTCAACCTACCGCAAAAGTGGGCGCCTTTTTATATTGCGTGCAAAGGTGATTTCATCAATTGTCCTGCGACACAATAGGCCATCCCGAATCACACCATCGAACTTTCTAGGAAAGGACGAGAAATGATTTCTTGTTGACGCTGGCAAAAGTGACAGCTGTCAACTCTGAAGCTCCTCTGATTCACTCTGGGACAGGAGGAAGCGCAACTTGCCTCGTCAGTCCCGCTCGTGAAGCCATAGGTGGGTCGTTCGCGCAATAGTTACGGGATGAAACAAGTTCGGTATGCCGCGATATTGCTGGCAAAAACGGTTTGCCTCGCACAGTTGGAAACGCGGGCCTGTACATCTACGGTCTCTCCAGCTAAAGAAAGGAAGAATCCGTGAAACGAAGAATGCTCGCTTGCCTTTTAGTATCCATAGCCCTCTGGGCGGGAAGTGTTCTGGCACAAAGCTCAGACTTTCAACCAGGCAAGGTGGTGTCTGTAGAGAAGGTGGCCTCGGACTCGAAGTCGGGGGGAACCGACTCGCCCACCCCCGAAAATCGCCAAACCTACACGGTGAACATTCAACTGAACGATACGGTATATGTATGCCAAGTGGACTCAGTGCAAGAAAAGGAACTCGAACATTATGAGGGGAAAGAGCTGCCGGTCAGGGTTAACGGAAAAACTCTGGATGTGAAAGAGTCCGGTGACAAGGTGGTGAAGCTGGGGATCGTTAGCACCAAAAAGGCTGAGTAGCTATCGTCGGCCTCCCGTTCTAAGGCGCAATTGTTTGATGGATGGCGAAACATCGCCAATTGCAGTCATTGACCCCATCCGGCTGGGGTGAGTGTAAACGCCATTAACAATCATCACTGCACTGTGAACCGCTAAGCGGTACTCCCACGATTACAGCTTCGCGTACTCTGGCCCGGACATGCACCGCTACTCGGTATGCGGAGTTTTCCAGCTAAAGTCGTAACGGAAGCCGATAGCCGCGGCCTGCGATACATCTTTGCCCTGCGAATCCACCGAGTCGCCGAGCTTTGCTTCGACGAATGCGTAGCCGGATTTTGAGAAGTGCCATTCGGCGCCCAGAATTCCGTACCGCGTCTTGAAGTCCGGGTGAATGAAAGGGTTAAGGTCGTGAGGCATATAGTCCTCAAAGCCCAGGATGGCGGCGAATTTCCCGAACTTCAGTTTGGAGTAGATCTCGACGCCGTTGGCGGAGAATCCCGCGGCAACAGATTCCGGGCCTCCTGCCGGGTTGGGTATGAATGCGATGTCGCCATTGGTTTGCCGCGACCAGACGGCGCCCCATTCGAGGTTGCGCCAATCGCCTTTCGCACCCAGAGTCCAGTAATCCGTGTGCCCACCGTTGAATACCGCCTGGGTAAACTGCGGGTTGAAGTAGCTCTTGTTATAAGCTCCGCCAATCTTCAATCCTGGAAGCACTGCCGCCTGCAATGAGAAGCCGAAACCATTGAAAGCCTGCAGAGTGTCGCCACTGCGTAACTGTCCCTGCGCTCCAAAGTCGATAATTTTGGCAAATTTCAGGTGGTACATAATGGCTTGGTCAACGCGTCCAGTACCGGATTGCCCGCCATCCGTCCCCGCCACATAGGTTGTGGTCGCCGTACCCCCGAACACGTTGAAGCGATCCGTGGTGTAGCCGGCTATGTCGTAGTGAGTGGAGTTCTCTTTTCCGAACGAGAGACGTCCAAGCCGGCCGAAGTCGACGCCGAGGAAACCGAGGCGTGCATTGAAGACGGATTGCGTGCCCTGACTGATCACGCCGAACCCTTGCTCCGTGCTTGCACCGGCATTGAACGTGGTCTCGCTTCGAACCAGGTTCACTCCCCACTCTCCAGTAGCGAACACCTTGATGGGCCCGAAGGTGGAGAAATTGATGCCCATGCGGCTTGCATTGTCCTGTACCTGCGCCCCGGAGTCCGAAATGCTCACAATGTTCCGGAGGCTTCCGTACGGATTAAACATACCGAAATAGTGCACCTCGGGATTGGTGCCCGTTGTCGCGGGAGCCAGATCTGCCTGCTGGTCCCCTGGCTCGGAGTGCGCATTCACCTCGACCGACACCTTAGTTGAGCGCGATGCGCTGCCGGTGGCGAACTCGCCGCTACAACCTTCCGACACCCAGACTCCCTGCACGTCATATCCCCAATTTCTGCCAAGCAGGCAGGCAGTTTCGCCCGTTGGCCGCAACATTACTACGCCCGCATTGGTGTCGGCGGCACAGTGCTGACGCTGATCACCTGTAGAAACGCAGGTAACGACTGAAGAAACGGTTACCTGTGTCGAGTTCTGCTGTGCGCTTGTACTTAGGACCGAACCGAGTACAAGGACTGGAAGTGTGAAATGCCTTCTAGGATTCATCCTCTTTCTCCTCGACGCGAACATTGCCGCCTCTTGCTCAAGCACGGAAAAGATCAACAGTGAGGATGGCTCAGCATTTAACGGACAAACGACTGCCAGTTCTAACAGTTCGCGCTGTATGAAGGTGATCTCGGCTGACACAGGTCTAAGCGAAGGAGTGAAGAATTTATCGGTGTGAGCTTTCCTCAGTTGCCCTTGGCGGCACGATGGACCACTACTCCTTCTCCTATCTCGAAGCTCATCAAATCTTTGCCGACTTCCAGGGGACCGGAGTAAGTCTTTCGAGTGAGTGGCAGCAAGTTGGGAGTATCCCCAGGCACGATGTGCGAGTAAACCGCGAGTTTGGGCTTTACCCGGGAAAAGATGGTACCCGCCTGATCCGGCGTGGTGTGGTGCCCCGTAATTGACCGGAAACGTTCCGCACTCATAGAGGGATTGTTCGTCCGAAATGCCTCCGGGTCGATCACTTCGTGGATCAGAACATCGGTTCCCTGAGCAAAGTGAATGAGATTTTCCGAGAATCGCGTGTCGCCCGAGAGCACAACGGAATGCCCCGCAAAGTCGACGCGATAGCCCAGCGCGGGTTTGACCACTCCATGGTCGACTGCAAACGCTGTCACCTTGATCCCGGCCTCGTCATACACGATGCCTTGCTCAATGTCTCTTGCCGCAACATCTACGCCCTGCGCTGGTAGCTTACCCTCTTCCTGGCGGATGCGAATATCAAACTGGAAAGCTTCCTTCAGGTGCGACATCATTTCCCTGGTTCCGGCCGGACCCCATACCCGGAGGGGAGCCTTGCGCCCGCGTATCCAACCGGTCAACCAGAGATCGGGAATGCCTACCACATGATCGGAGTGCAAATGCGTGAGGAACAAGGCGTCGATGTCTGGGAACGGAATTCTGACTTGCTCAATGCGCTGCGCGGCGCCCCGGCCGCAATCGAATAGCAGCTTTTTCTCCCCGGCTTCCACCAGGATGCTCGGACCGAAACGATCCATGCGGAGTTCCGGGGAGCCGGTACCCAGCAGCGTCACTCTCACATTCTGACCAGGAGCAGCTACTGCCAATGCTGCGCTCGCGATCAACAAAATAAGGCACGCCCCCCATGAAGGCGCGTTGGAAATGCTCATGTAGAAGAATCCTCTCCGGACTGTTGAGCAGTCTACATCCTGAAGGAGCTCAAGTTGGCGTAACACCCCAGAACAGTGGGGCAACTTAGCGGCCCTTTGCAGCGGCTAAAGTCGTTCGGGTATTCAATTCACGCCCCGCCTGTGGGACACTATTGCCATGAGAACGCCAGAATTAACGGACCTGGGATGGCTGGGACCAAGGATCGAGATGGATGGCGCCAGCCATCACTTCGGCAAGTGCTCTGAATGCAATGAGATTATCTGCGTCGAAAAAGTTGTGACCGATCCAGAGAGCACGAAAGCGGAAACTACTGAAATTCTCTATCGAGTGTTTCGCGCGCACGTTGCCTTGAAACACGCCGAGAACATGAGCCAACCCGCTGCGTGAATTCTGCGGAAACTACTGTTAACAGGCGCTGGGGCAGTTCAGCGACACTTTTGGCGAGTAAAGTCGCGGGAGTGCAGGGTGCTCATTCGACAAGGAAGGGCACGACTTCAGTCGTGCCATCCACAGCAAACAAGCAGAGCGCTTCAGCTTCTGAGGTGAGCTTCTTTCTTGCCGCAGTCCGAACCGCAAACCTCAGCGGTTAAAGCCGCCATAAAATCGCCATTCATTCGGCCCGACTGAAGTCGAGCCCTTCCCGAAATAACAGAGAATGGGATTCCACGCTCGAGCAATAGGCTGGCCTACGCCGGCGGCAGCAACATGCCTTTTTCCAGATGCCGCGACACGTGTGCGTAGGAGGCCGCGTGCGGATCGTGCGTCACCATCACGATCGTTTTCTTGAAGTCCTCGTTCAGCCGCTTCAGGATCTCGAGAATCTCGGTCGCCGAGTGGCTGTCGAGATCGCCGGTGGGTTCGTCGGCTAGCAGCAATGTCGGGTCGCTGACGATGGCGCGCGCAATCGCCACGCGCTGCTCCTGCCCGCCGGAAAGCTGCTTGGGCAGGTGATGCACGCGCTCGCCCAGCCCCACCAGCTTCAACGCAGTCATCACGTGATCGCGCCGCTGCGCAGCGTTCAGCTTCGTCAGCAGCAGCGGCAATTCGACGTTCTCAAACGCGGTCAGCACCGGGATGAGGTTGAACGTCTGAAACACGTAGCCCACGTGCTCGTTGCGCCAGCGCGCCGACTGGCCGTCGTTGAAGCGGAACACGTTCTCGCCCATCACCAACAGTTCGCCGGAGGTGGGCCGGTCAATCGCGGCAATCATGTTCAGCAGCGTCGTCTTGCCGGACCCTGAGGGGCCCATCAGCGCAAGGAATTCGCCCTGCGCGATGTCGATCGAAACGTTATCGAGCGCGGTCACCTCAAAGGCGTCGCGCTTGAAAATCTTGTTGACGTTGCGGGCCTGCACAACCTTGGCGCCGGTCGCGATCTTGGGGGTGGTCATCGTACTCATGAGGACTGTCCTTTGATTCGGATGGATTGGCCGTCTTTCAGATTGTCGGGCGGACTGCTGACTACGTTCTCGCCATTAATGGGGCCGTCGACCAGGTAGCCGTTGCTGCGCTGCTCGAGAATTTTCACCGTCTTCATCACCGCCTTGCCATTCACAACGATGAAGACCACTTTCTTGCCGTCGCGATCACGTACGGCGGTGGAGGGCACAACCGCGCCGCCCCCTTGCGGATTGCCGCCCTTGTTGTCGTCGGCCAGGAACTTCACCGTCGCGTTCATGTCGGGCCGCAGATGCTCGTCGGGATTCTCGATGTGCACCTTGACCTGCACCGTGGCCTTCTGGCGATTGGCTTCGGGCGACATTTCCGCGATCACGCCGTTCCACTTGAGGCTTGGAAACGCGTCCACCGTCACGATGCCGCGCTGCCTGGGCTTCAGGCGCGCGAAATCCCCCTGCGCGATGTCGAGTTCGACCTGCAGATCCGACAAGTCGGCGAGCGCAACCACCGAACCCTGCGGGCCGCCCTCGGCCCCGCTCGCGAACTGCGAGGTGATCAACTCACCCTTCTCCGCCTTGCGTTCGAGAATCGTGCCGCTCACCGGGGCGCGGACCTGGGTCGCGTCGAGTTGCGACTTCGCGTAGGCTGCCGTGCCTTCTGCCTGAAGCAGCTGGCCCTTGGCGCGCGCGATCTCTTCAGCCCGCGGCCCGAGTTTCGATAGCGTGAAGCTCTGCTGCAGGGAATTCGCCCGCTGCTGATCGGCTTCAAACTTGGCGGTGGCGTCGTCGAGCGCCTGCTTCGAGACAACCCCCTGCGCAAACAGTTCTTTGGTGCGATCGAGAGTTAGCTTATCGTTCGCGGCCGTGGCGCGCGCCTCTTCGAGGTTGTGCTGCGCCTGCTGAATTTCCTCGGGGCGGGATCCGTTCTGCAATTGCAGCAGGTACGCCTTCGCGTTCTCGACCGCGCCCAGCGCCTGCAAATACTGCGCGTGGAACTCGTCGTCTTCGAGGCGCACCAGCACCTGGCCTTCCTTGACCTTGTCGCCCTTCTCGACCCCGATCCACTTCACGCGGCCAGTGACTTTCGAGTTCACGTTGATCTTGTGGTGGGCGACGATGTAGCCGCTGGCGGAGAGCACCACGCCGCCCGAGTCGCCCCCACCCTCGGCCACGGCGCGTACCACTTCCAGTTCCGGCGCTGCAGGCGCAAAGATCCGGTAAGCCAGCGCGAACAGGCCGAGGAGTACAACCACAGCAATCCCGCCGAGGATATAGCGGGTCGACCACTTCGGCGGTGGGCCTTCGGAGTCGTTGCGGTGCGAGCGGTCAATGCGAAGGCTCTGCAGGTCGTCGTGTTTGGTGTCGATCGACATTCCGTCTTCCTGATGTAGGGCAGACCGCAAATGATGCTATTAAGTCGCCAGCTATTTCCGGACCGAGGTGGTGAATTGCGGCCGTATCAGGGCGCGCCTTCAGGCGCTGTCTCTACCCCCGCAACGCCGTCAGAATATTCTGCCGCGCCGCGTGCCACGCGGGAGCCAGCCCTCCGAAAAATCCCATCACCAGCGCAAAGATAATCGCCGTCAGGATCACGCCCGGCGTCATGCGCAGCGCAAAAACCACCTCGCTGAACGTTACCGCATTCGAGGTCCCCGTCGTCATGCCGTTAAAGGGCAGCATGAGCACAATCCCCAGGACAGCACCCAACAGAGACAGCACCAGCGACTCGAACACAAACGAAGTCAGGATGCTCGGCTTGCTGAACCCGAGAACGCGCAGGGTCGCAATTTCGCGGCTGCGATAGGCGACAGCCGCATACATCGTATTCATCGCCGCGAAGATCGAACCAATCCCCATGATGAAGCCGACGACGTAACCCACGACTTTGATAGGCCCGCCGGAACTGGTCTGCTTCGCGTAGTAGTCGGTCTCAAGCATGCCGTCGAGCTTGAGCCGCTGGTCGGAACTGACGGCGTCGCGCAACGCGAGCGCGGCCGCGGGATCCGTGGCCCGCAGATACGCCGACGCGAACGCTCCCTGCCGGTCGAAATCTGACGCCATCTGGTTCACGTCGCCCCACACTTCCGATTCGTACGCGCTACCGCCCGCGTCGAAGATTCCCACCACCTGCCACGGGCCCTTGCCGAACTGCATCGTGTCGCCGACGTTGGAATTAGAAAAGCGCCTGTGTATCGAAGAGCTCACCACCACCTCGCGCTGCCCGGGAGAAAACCACCGGCCCTCCACCAACTTGACCCTCGGCTTGCCGGCGGGCAACTGGCGCATCTCGAGGCCGTCCGGCATCATGCCCCGCACGGTGACGTTCACTTCGCCCGTGCCGTCCTTGCGCGGCAGCACGATGACTACCACCCACTCCGCAGACGCCATCGGTTCGCCACTCTTGTCTTTCGCGATGCCGTTCAGGTTCTTCAGCGTCGGAAACAGGTTCGCGTCGAAGCCGCCCGACAACTCTGCGGTCGACCCCTTGCGCAGCACGAGCACATTCAGCGGATCGCCGCTGGTGACGAACGCCTGCTTCAATCCGGCAAGCAGCGCCATCAGGAAGACGACGGTGGTCACCGTCAGGGCGATGCCGAGCGCCGTCATGATGGTCAGGCCCTTACGAAGCTTCAGATTGCGGATGTTGTAGCTGATGGGGATCGCCATAGTTAAGCTCGCTATCCGATGTAGCGCAGTCCCTCCACGATATCGACGCGCGAAGCGTGGTACGACGGCAACATGGCGGCCACCAGCCCCACCACGCCGGCCAGAGTGAGCGCCGCGATCATCGTGACCCAATTGACGCCGATGCCCTGGAAGAATCCCGCCTGCGGACTATGTCCCACCATATACATCAGCCCGCTGCCCAGCCCCACGCCGAGCATTCCGGCAATCACGGCGACCACCACCGCCTCGCCCACAAACAGCGCAAGCACGGTTTTGCGCGTGAAACCGAGCGTCTTGAGCACGGCGACTTCGCGCGTGCGCTCGCGGATCGACATCGCCATGGTGTTGGCCGCGACCAGCAACGTCGCA
Organism: uncultured Acidobacteriota bacterium; assembly: GCA_963733805.1. Taxonomy (GTDB): domain Bacteria; phylum Acidobacteriota; class Terriglobia; order Terriglobales; family Acidobacteriaceae; genus Gp1-AA133. The sequence continues at coordinate 90,240 of CAVTEO010000002.1, forward strand.
AACACCACCGCGCCGCAAATGCTCAGGATGAACGCCTTTACGTTGCCCAGCATGGCGACAAAGTCCATACCGAACGCCTTCTCGCTTTCGGTCTTGGTCTGTTGCGGCGAGTTGTGGAACATGTCATCGACCGCGGTCGCGACCTTGGGCACGTCCCCCGGGGACGCCGCCAGGATGCCGAAGGTCCCGCTCTGGTCCTTCATGACAGGCACTGCTTCTTCCAGATACTTGCGGTCGAAATAAACGGTCTGCGTTGGCTGCGGAGCTTTGAAGATGCCGCGGATAGTCAACTCCAGGTTCGGAGGCCAGATCGTTCCCATGAGCACGATTCGATCACCAATCTTCCATCCGAACTTTTTAGCCAGCTCACTGTCAACCACAGCGCCGGCCCGGTCGTGCTGCCATGCTTCCAGTTGGTCCTGCGGAATTTTGAAGTCGGTGTAGACGTTGAACAATTCCTGTGGATCCGTCGCGAATTGCGCGAAGAAGTGTTCCGGCTTGTCGTCGATATACTTTCCGCCGAACCATTGCGTGGGCACGACCGCCTTCACACCCGGTACCATCTTGATCTTTTGAGCGTAATAAATAGGAAGCGAGAAGGTCAGCGACACGCGGTGACGGGTAATCAACCGCTGGGTCGATTGCTCGCTGCCGCTATCGATATAGAAAGCGCGCCAGATCGTCATCATGAACGTGAGCAAAGCGAGCGACAGCGCAATGCTTACCATGGTCAGAATGGTGCGTCGCTTGTTGCGGAATGCGCTTTTAGTGACAAAAGTGCTTAGGGTCATGAAGAACTCCGGGAGACCTATGTGATACGTCCCAGTCCCTGGGGAAACGCCCCCATTGGGGCGCCGCGATTTCATGGAAGCGCTTTGCGTACTAGCATAGTCGATCGTGCGGCAGCCGACAACCCGCGCGCCCGGAACAAAAACGATTATGCCAGAAAGCATTTTCGCGGAGTCTCCGGACACGTTCATCATTGACCCGGGTCCGATCCTAGGCTAGTGGACTCTGTCATCGCACCTGCATGACAAATGTCATTCCATACAACCGCCGGATGTTTTGTCAGGAGCCGTTTTGCCGTTCGCGCCGCTTTGTATGAGAATGCGTAGGCGATAAGTGGTTACTGGCTCGTCTGAGCAGCGCTCCAGCGCCGGAAAGGCACTTCCACAAATTCATGACGCGCATTCGAGCCTTGAGGGCCCATGTCACGCGCGAGCAGGCGGTCGAGCAATTTTCCGCCGCCGGCCTGTCCAGGATTTTTCGGAATCAAGTGTTCGGGCCGCTGCGCAGCGTCGCCGAATTCTACGTTCCCTTCCGGATTTTTCGAACACGCATTGAAAATCGCGGCGTGGCGGACGAGAACATGGTCGCGCTCGACGCTGTGAGCGGCACGCTCGACCTGTTCCAGTTCGACCACCTGCCCGGCGATTCGGAGACCATCCACCTCGAGACCCGGAATTGTGCCACGGCCGAACTGGAGAACGGGCGCGCGGTCGAACTCGTCACTGCCAAACTGCGCCGCGTTCTCTACAGCCGGGGATTTTTCCGGATGAGCAACCTCTCCATCACCGCAACTCCACTCGAAGAGGAACTCTTCCTTCCCTACTGGCTGGGCTTCCGAGGCTCGGACGGCAACGCGCGCGTAGCCGTGATCGACGCCGTGCGCCGGAAGTTTGAAGGCGCAAAGGTTCGTCGCCTGGTCGAGAACTGGCTTGGTTCGAAACAACAGTAAGGATGTCATCGCAGCCGTGCCGATCCCGCTTCCGCCGCGCGTTCCGAGTACTTTCGTAACTCGAAGTCACCGTAGGCAAAAGCTATTCTTGATCTTATCCACCCCCAGAACTGCGCCGCGTCTTGTGCGTGGTGGATCTCAGGGCTTGGCCCGGTGAGGCTAGAGAAATGTCTACGAAAATAGGCCGCTTCGAAATTCTCGGGGAACTCGCGAAGTCTGATGCTAGTTGTGTCTACAAAGCCAGCGACCCAGAGTCTGGTCAGACGCTCGCGTTGAAGACCTACAAGCTGGAAGCTTTCGGGGAACATGCCGAGAGCATCATGCAGCGCGTGCTGGAAGAAGCCGAGACCACCAAGGATCTGAGCAGTCCGAACGTCACGCTGGTCTACGGCGCGGGAGAAATCGACGGCCTGTTCTGCGCCGCGATGGAGTACATCCAGGGCAACAGCGTGGCCACCATGCTGGCGCGCAAAGAAGGTTTTTCGATCTGGGATCTGCTCGACATCAGCCGGCAGGTTTGCCAAGGCCTCGACCACGCGCATACGCACAACGTTTTCCATTGCAGCCTCGAGCCTTCCAAGGTCATGGTCACCTGGGACGGCACCGTTAAAGTTCTGAGTTTCGGCATTTCGAGCACAGCCTGGGTGGCGGCAACGGCCACCGGCGCTCCGCAGACGGTCCTTCATTACATGTCGCCCGAGCAGGTGCAGGGCGAAGGCCTGGATGCGCGCTCGAACCTGTTCAGCTGGGGCGCGATTCTCTACGAGATGGTGACGGACCAGAAGGCATTCGATGGAGCCGATGCCGATGAAGTCCGGGCAAAAATCACCGGCGAGATGCCGGTCTCGCCCGCCATCCTGAATCCCAAGATCAACCCGGTCGCCAGCGACGTCATCATGAAGGCGCTGGCGAAAGATCCGGCGGAACGCTACCAGAGTGGCCGCGAACTGGCGGCTGATCTTGAGAAGTGCCGCGAAGCCACAGGTAAGACGGCCAAGAAAGCCGAGCCGCCCAAAGCCACCGTCGTCCCCGACGCGGTGAAAGCGGCGGCATCCGCGAAATTTGCGACTGGTCCCAAAGCACCGTCCGCACCGGCTCCACGAGTTGAGCCCAAGGCGCCCGATACACGCTTCAGTGAAGCGGCCCCGTCGCTTTCGAGCGAGCTTGAAACATCCTGGACTCCTCCGTCCAAACCTGCCGCGCCCAGCCCGGCTCCCGCGAAAGCGGCGGCTGCGGCCGCGGGTTGGAACTCGAGCGCATCGTCGACAACCAAGGCGCCTGTACTCGATCCAAGTTCACAGTTCGTCACCTCAGTGATGAAGGCGTCGGTCGATGCCATCGTGAACAACAGCGCTGTGCTCGATGAGCCGGTCACCGAAAAGCCCAGGATTGCAGTCGATCCGATGATGGCGGAAAACGCCGGAGGCGGCAGCAAAGGCGTCAGCTTCTCCGAAATGAGCGAGTTGCCTCCCCTCAAGGAGACCTACATCGCGCCTCCGCCGCCGAAGACGGAAACTCCGGAAGCCGAAGAGCCGCTGCCGTCGATCATTCTGCGCCGGACCGAACCTGAGAAGCCGAAGATTCAGCCGCGGGAAGTCGCCCAAAAGGCCATCAACGAAATCAAAAGCGTTCCCCCTCAGCTCATGATGTATTCGCTGGCCGGGGCCGTGGGCCTGATTGTATTCGTCGGCATCCTGGTGTTCTGGCGTTCGATGTCGCAAAGCACGGACGAGGAAGGCCGCGTGCCGGCTGCAACCGCAACCGCGAAGTCGCACACGCCCGTCGAGCAAGCCGCGCCAGCCGCGCCCACACCCGCACCGGTCGAGCCCGTACAAGCGACTCCTGAAGCGGTCGCCCCCGCACCCGTTGCCGTCGAAGAACCGGCTACCTCGAGGAGCGCAGCCGCCGTCCGCGGCCGCAATGCGAAAAAGAAAGCTGCACCGGCTCCGATCGCTCTCGTTCCCGGCCAGCTTGCCATCGACTCAAACCCGCAGGGCGCGCAACTGGAAATTGACGGACGCACCGATCCCAATTGGGTAACGCCCTACACGCTGGCGGGACTGAACCCGGGCCAGCACACCGTGATCGCCACCAAGGCCGGATACAGTCCGGAATCGCGTACGGTCGATGTGGTTTCCGCCAGCAAAACTGCTCTCGCTCTGCATCTCACATCCCTGAACGCGACCATCAGCGTGGCCAGCGATCCCGCGGGCGCGGCGATCTTCCTCGACGGCAAAGACACCCTGCGCGTGACGCCGTCCAACATCTCCCTGGAAAAGGGCACGCACACGATCCTGGTGCGCAGGGCTGGCTACTTGGATGAAACCAGTTCCGCTTCCGGCCAGCCCGGCCAGACGCTGCACTTCTCGGCAACGCTTCGCCCGCTCGGCAATGTCGACGACATCAAGACGGTCGGCAAGTTCAAGAAGCTGTTCGGCGGCAGCGGAGCGCAAGCCGGCATGGGGAAGATCAGCATCAAGACTTCTCCCAAGGGCGCGCAGGTTGCCGTCAACCGGCGCATGCTCGACAAGGGATCGCCCGTCGACTTCCTGCTGAGCCCGGGCAACTACATCGTTGACATTACGCTGACCGGGTACAAGCCCCTGCAAAAAGTGATCACGGTCGAACAGAACGGCTCGATCGGTATCGACGAAACGCTGCAGCCGCAGTAGCAGAAACCGGTCGTTAGTCGCTGGTCGTCAGCCACGGCAGGGCACTCCTCAAAAAACAAGACCGTCCCGAGAGGGGACGACGATCGCTCCGCTATGCCTGTAGGCACAAGCAGAGTCCAGGTGACCTATCTTGCTAATTCAAATACCGCTGAAGAGTTCGGCTTCGCTGCTACAAACGGTGTATTAATAAGGATCTAGAAGCAGGGGACGCAGATGTCGCGTCCTTGACTGAACGCGAGGCGCCAAGAGCAGCCGCCGAATGTCCGGGCGGCTCTTCTTTTGTGTCACGCGGAATGTCACCGCTACAGCATCCCGCCGGTCTGTACCGCCAAATCATTCAGCGCCATCTCCAGTTTCGTGATGGCCGCGCCGAGTTCTGGATGTGCTCCAATCTTTTCTTGCAGGGCCTTGAGAATCTGGTGAGCACCTGCGATATGCGCTGCCGCTTGGGCTGGATGATCTTGCTCGGGATTCGGTTCTCTCTGTTCTTCCATGGCCACTCGGTCCTCTGTACGGTTAATTTTACCAACACGGACGGGCGATAGGGTCACGACTGGTTAAATGAGCGTAATTAGGGAGCGGGTGTTGACACCCACGGTTCCTGCTCGGGCAAGAGTGCTTGGCCAGATTTAACGCCTGTTTTTTCGGCTTTCCTTTTTGCGGTCGTTCTCGCGCTTCCCATCCTCGCGCGTCCCCCCCGTTTCCGGGCTTGCTCTCGCCCCAAGGATTCGTGACGGGGCTCGCTCTTCCGACACTGCCGAAATATAGCCATAAGATAACTTACGCCTAGGAAACCCGTGGCGCGCCGAGCGGCACTCGGATGACCTCTGTTATCACCCCGGCCTCGGGAAGCGCTCCTTGGGCTTCTAAACGCTGGGAATCAGCCCTGCACGATGTCTAGCACCTCGTTTTCGGATGTCGACACGGGGTTTCACCAGTTTTCAACAACTTAGCTTATAGTGAATCATTTTGAGACGTCCTGCGCGGGCCCAGTATGAGACGGGCAGGACGCGCTCGGGTGCAGGGATGACAACCCGGGGCGCTCCTTCAACCAGACTTTCATTGATTCACCAGCTGCATCATGCTCTCCGGATAGCGCTCACCCGCGGCGGCGCCGGTTGGAAACGCTTCTTCGATGCGCTTGAGGTCGTCGACCGAGAGCCGCACGTTCACGGCTCCGACGTTGTCCTCGAGATATCTTCGCCTCTTGGTGCCGGGGATGGGCACAACGTCGTCGCCTTGCGCCAGCACCCAGGCGAGCGCGAGTTGCGAAGGCGTGCAGCCTTTTTCCGCCGCGATCTGCTGCACGCGCTGTACGAGGTCGAGATTCTTCTGGAAGTTTTCTCCCTGAAAGCGCGGCGAGAGGCGCCGATAGTCGTCGGCGGGCAGATCGTCGAAGCGCTTGAACTGCCCGGTGAGAAATCCGCGGCCCAGCGGGCTGTAGGCGACAAAGCCGATGCCCAGTTCGCGGCAGGTGGGCAGAACCTCGCGCTCGGGATCGCGCGTCCACAGCGAGTACTCGCTTTGCAGCGCGGTGATCTTGTGGATCCGCGCGGCGCGGCGCAACGTTTGCGGGCTGGCCTCGGACAAACCGATGTGGCGGATCTTGCCTTCCTTTACCAATTGCGCCATCGCGCCCACGGTTTCTTCGATGGGCGTCTTCGGATCTACGCGATGCTGATAGTAGAGGTCAATGTGATCCACGCCCAGCCGGCGCAGGCTGGCCTCGCAGGATGACCGAACATACTCCGGTTTCCCGTTGACGCCGCGCGCGTGGGGGTTGGCCGGGTCGCGCACGATGCCGAACTTGGTGGCCAGCACAACTTGGTCGTGCTTGCCCTGGATGGCCTTGCCCACCAGTTCTTCGTTGGTATGCGGACCGTAGACGTCGGCGGTGTCGAGGAAATCGATGCCCAGTTCGAGCGCGCGATGAATGGTGGCGATCGATTCGTTGTCGTCGCGTCCGCCGTAGAACTCTGACATGCCCATGCAGCCCAGGCCGAGGGCCGACACTTTCAAGCCGCTGCGGCCAAGTTCACGTATTTGCATAAGACCTCCATTGAGAAGTAACTCGGGAATCAGGAGACGGCCCTGTACACAGGCCACGAAGATTGCTGGAGCGGTCTGCTTCTTAAGATGCTTTCGAAGCCACGGTGGGCTCTGAAATTCGATGGGGATCGACCTCTGGAAACTCTCTGCTACAGAGGCACAGAGGTTAGCGTGGCTCGATGGGAGCGTTCTCGCCCAGCGTCCGGCGGCGGAGTTCTTCGAGTACGGGTACGCCCTTCATGCCGCTATAAATGCGGAACAGGGCGTAGGCATGGAACGCAACTCCCAGAAAATCTTTGAACGGAACCAGGATCAGTCCATCGACTGCGTACAGGCCCATGCCGACGAGGAAAGCCCACTTCTCGCCGCGGCGCGCGAAATTCCAGAACAGCAGGAACACTCCCGCAATGAAAAGATTCACGACCAGGCTGAGCGCAGAGCCGGTGGTCCCGGACTGCCGGCCGATGGCATCGACGATTTCCGTGATGCCCAGGCCGAAAATGAAATGGAAATTTGCGCCGCTCATGGTGAGCACGGAATTGATGATCGAAAGGCCCGCGATCGCGAGAAACCAGCCCGCCCCGTTCTTTACGATTTGTTCGGCGCGCAGTTTCTGTTCCAGAACAGCCGTGGGTGGGGCTGCAGCAGGGGTTCCGAAGCCGCTCGTGGCCATGGGGAATACCTCAACCCGGGGGATGTGGGAATGTCGTCCCTTAGTCGCGCCGACAGTATCACAGGCGAGGAATAGGACCAATGGGATTTCGCAGAAAACTATTGACGCTTTTGACTATCGGATTACAGAACCCGGATCATCGGTTTTGCTTTTGCCTGAACTTCTCCGATGCGGGCGGCGGGAAGATTTTGCCCACGTAGCTGTGTCACCAGTTCCTCCGCTTCGCCGGCTGCCACCGAGATCAGCAATCCCCCCGCCGTTTGCGGGTCAAAGAGGAGCGTCATCAGATCGGGGTCGATGTCGGCCGTGGATTCGACCATGCATTCGGCGAAATCGCGATTCGCCTTCAGGCCTCCGGGCGTGTGCCCGGCCCGCACGCATTCGAGCGCGCCGGGAAGAACAGGAATGCTCCTGGCAAACAGTTGCAGGGAGACGTGGCTGGCCAAGGCAAGTTCGCGCGCGTGCCCGATCAGGCCAAAGCCCGTGACGTCGGTCATGGCGTGCACCCGGTAGGGCTTCGCGGCCAGCATTTCCGCGGCTTTCCTGTTGAGCGTTGCCATCGAATCAATGGCGCGCTCGATCCAGGCTGGCTCGGCTTTCTGTTTTTTGATTGCAGTGGAGATCACGCCGGTGCCGAGAGCTTTGGTGAGCACCAGCGCGTCACCGGGCTGCGCGCCGCCGTTAGTGAGCACTTTCCGCGGATCGACCAGGCCGGTCACGGAATAGCCGAACTTGGTTTCTTCGTCGCGAATGCTGTGCCCGCCGACCACCGTGCACCCGGCTTCTGTCATCTTGGAAAGGCCACCGGCCAGGATGCGCTCAAGAATCTCGAGGTCCGCCTTTTCCGGGAAGCAGACCAGCGCAAGCGACGTCAGCGGGCGTCCGCCCATGGCGTAGACATCGCTCAGCGCGTTGCTGGCGGCGATCTGCCCGAAAGTGTACGGATCGTCGACGATGGGCGTGAAGAAGTCGACGGTCTGCACCAGCGCCGTGTCGGGCGCAATTTGATACACGCCGGCGTCGTCGGCGTGATCGAAGCCGACCAGAACGTTCGGATCGTGTTGCCGGGCTAATTTCCCAAGCACCGAGTCCAGCGCCGCCGGACTAAGCTTGGACGCTCAACCCGCAGCTTTCACCGACTCGGTCAATCGGAATGGCTTGGTTTCAGGCACGTGGCCATTGTATGCGACTGGCTAGGTGAAGAACTCTTTACCCCAGAGTCCGCAGAGCCCCAGAGGAAGAAGAATGCTATTTCGTCTAGTCCGGGTCGTCTTTTGATTTGTTTCAAGGCCCGGCACTTGGGATTCGATCCCAATGCCGCGTCAGGTGCGCTCAGGATCGATTTAGATGAAAAAGATTCTCTCTGTGCCCCTGTGTCTCTGTGGTGAATAGGCTCCTGCAATCGTCCCCGGCGCTACTTCGCGGTCACCTCGATGACTTTCAACTCAGGATATTCATGGTTCCACTGGGCGGAGATGCCTTCGAAGGTGAGGCGGAAGGGTTTGGCTTGTCCAGGGGGGAGCGGGGATACGCCGAGGTCGACCGCATCGGGATAAGGACCACTGGCCTGTAGCACCCGCAAGGGAACGGATTCGCGTTGTGCGAGCTGGCCCATGGAATCTTTGAACGTCACCTCTGCCACCACATGGGTGACGGTCTGATTTCCGGTGTTGGTCACGGTGCCCTCGATGTAGGACACGGTAGCCCCAACGAAATTCTCCGCGGCGCTCATCTTCAGGTCGGAAAATTTGATGTTGGCCGCGTAGGGCGGCGGACCGGAGGGGGCTTTGTGCTGGGATCGGGAGACAAGGAACAGCACGGCCACGATGACGACGACGATTCCGATCGCGATCGCGATCGCGCGCCAGTTGGTTTCGCGCTCGTCAGCGCCCAGCGTCGGCTGGATGAGTCCGCCCATGGGGGAATTTTACTCCTGGTATCGACAAGAGCGAATTCACCACACAGGCACAGGGGCACAGAGCGCCAGAGCTTCCCAATCTACTCCCAAACTGTCATCTTGAGCGCAGCGAGGCGCTAGCCGAACGCAGTCGAAAGACCCCGAGTGTCTGACGATCTTATGGGAAGCATACGAGGTTTTCTGCCACGGATGGGGAAGTGCTCATGAACAAACCCTTCCGGCGCGTGGTGGAAAAACATCAACGCTGGATTTGCAGTCGTCGTACGCGGGGTCCTTCGCCTACGTTCGGCCTTCGCCTCATTCCGAACTTCGCGGAATGACAGCTTAGAGCATGACAGCTTCGAAAAACTTGAGAGTCGAGGTTCGCCAGGCTCCCACCCTTGCACACTGCGCGCAAGGATGGGGCACGCGGCGGAGAATTACGCTGTCTTGCGCTTTCCGGCCACGGCTTGCAGTTCGGCGAAGCCGGCGGCGGCTTCCTGGATTTCGGGCGTGAAGTCCGCCATCTCCTGAACCTGGCGGATTTCGATGACCTCGTTTTCCGACCCCGGACAGCGCGTGGCCCAGTCAATCGCTTCCTGTTTCGAATTCACCTGGATCATTCAGAAGCCGCCGACCACTTCTTTCGCTTCGGCGAAGGGGCCGTCGGTGACTTTCGGTTTGCCTCCGGCGAAGGAAACGCGCGCGCCCGCTGAGGGCGGATGCAGGCCTTCGAGCGAGAGCAGCACGCCCGCCTGCTGCAGTTCCTGGTTGTACTTCATCATCGCGGCCACCGCTTTCGCGTCGGGCATGGTGCCGGGCTTGGCTTGCTCGTAGCCTTTGGGAATCATCAGCATCATGAATCGCATATATGGCTCCTTTTCAATTTGTTTCGACGACGTGGCCGGCTTGCCGGGATTCTAGCTCCCCGAACCGTCATACACCTGCCGGATTTCGCACTCTCCGTCCCCCGCCAGCTTCATGAAGTCTTTCACGTGTTCGACCATTTCTGCTCTGGAGTTCGCCTGCATCACGGCGAAGCCGCCGACAATTTCCTTGGCCTCGGTGAAGGGACCATCGGTCACGGTGAACTTGCCATTGGAGAGCCGCAGTTTGGCGCCGAGGGCGCTGGGCAGGCATCCTTCAGTCGCCAACACCACGCCGGACTTCAGCATTTTCTCCACGTACTTGCCCATTTCCTCCACTTCTTTCTGGGTGGGAGGAATGCCTTCGGGCTTGCTTGATCTGTAAATGGACAGGAATTTCATGATCTTCTCCTCTTTCCAATTGAATTCGTTGAAGGTCGGGAAGCAATTCATCCGCGCTTCCCCTCCAACTGTCACGACGTGTGAACCAAGCTGTTCTCGACAGCCGTCGTCAATTTATTTATGGACACACCGTTCGCCGGTCGATGGTCTTGTGTCGCGGGCGAACACTTCCCGCACAGAACACAGAGGCACAGGGATGGCGCCGAGTTCCCGGAGAAACATGGCGGCGCGTCCAACAAAACCCGGCCGCCGGGCGGTCTTGGCTGTGTCCTGGTCATGAAGCCTGCTTCCTCGAGGTCTGCTGGCGGATCCGGGCCTCCTGTTCGCGGAGCTCCGGAGTCAGGTTCTCGCCGAAATCCTCCGTTTCGAATACCCGGCGCAGTTCGATTTCAGTGCCGCCGTCGAAGGGCGCGCGCTTCAACCACTCCACCGCTTCGTCCATGGAGCGCACTTGCCACAGCCAGAAGCCAGCGATGAGTTCCTTCGTTTCAGCGAAAGGGCCGTCGGTCACGGTGCGCTTGTCGCCCGAGAACTTAATGCGCTTGCCTTGGGCGCTCGATTGCAGCCCCTCGCCGGCCAACATCACGCCTGCCTTCACCAGTTCCTCGTTGTACTTCCCCATTTTTTCGAAAATTTCTTTGGTGGGGAGGACGCCCGCTTCCGAATTCTTATCCGCCTTTACGATCACCATGACTCGCATCGCCATATCTCCTTTATTTTGTGAATGAAGTCGCAATCCCGACGTTTTTCGTTGCGCCCAGATTCGCCTTCTATGCTGACGACGAACGAGGCGCAACGGAATCGACAGGATTGCTGATTTTTTTGTTAAGGGAAAAACCCTATCCTCCGGCGATTGCTCCCAGGACAATAAAAGGCTCGGCACCCGACGCAATGGCAGCCGGCAGCGGCGTATCCGGCGGATCGTGGGACAAGTCCTGCTCGCAGGCGAAGTAGCGCAGGAACGGGCGGCGCTGCAAGGTGACGTGGTCGCGGATCGTGCCCCGCAGCATGGGGTAGCGGTTCTCGAGTTCGTCGAGAACCGCCTGCAGCGTAACCGGACCGGTGACCTCAAGCGTCGCCTCGTTTTCAACGTGGGCGAGCGCGCGCAGGTGGGGAGGAAGAACGACTCGGATCATGGCAGCGTCTGCACCTCCACCGACAAGACGGCCGGCAAATCACGCACGATGGGATTCCAGCTGTCGCCCGCATCGGCGGACGCGTACACCTGGCCTCCGGTGGTGCCGAAGTAGACCCCGCATTTGTCGAGCGAGTCGACGGCCATGGCATCGCGCAAAACGTTCACGTAGCAATCGCTCTGCGGCAAGCCTTTGGTGAGCGCTTCCCACTCGTTGCCGCCGGTCTTGCTGCGGTAGACGCGCAGCTTGGCGTCGTGCACGAAGTGTTCGGAGTCGCTCTTGATGGGAACGACGTAGATGGTTTCCGGTTCGTGGGAATGCACGTCGATCACGAAACCGAAATCGGTGGGCAGGTTACCGCTGACCTCCCGCCAGTTATCGCCCGCATCGTCGCTGCGCATCACATCCCAATGCTTTTGCATGAAGAGCACGCCCGGCCGCTTCGGGCTCATAGCGATGTGATGCACGCAGTGGCCGATTTCGGCGTTCGGGTCGGGGATGTATTGCGAACGGAGGCCGCGATTGATGGGCTTCCAGCTCTTGCCGCCGTCGTCGGTGCGGAAGGCGCCCGCGGCTGAGATGGCAATGTAGATCCGATCGGAATCTTTGGGATCGAGAATGATGGTGTGCAGGCACATGCCGCCCGCGCCCGGCTGCCATTTCGGACCGGTGCCATGTCCGCGCAGACCGGGGAGTTCTTTCCAGTTCTCCCCGCCGTCGGTGGTACGGAAGATAGCGGCATCTTCCACGCCGGCGTACACGGTGTTGGGATCGGTAAGCGAAGGCTCCAGGTGCCAGACGCGCTTGAATTCCCAGGGATGCTGGGTTCCGTCGTACCACTGGTGCGTGGTGAGGGGCGCGCTGTTTGCGTCGTAAGCGAACTTGTTGCTGTCGCCTTTGGGCATTTCGCCGGGAGGTGACGCTTCGCCTTTGGGAGTTCCCGGCTGATGCCAGGTTTTGCCGCCGTCATCGGAGCGCTGAATGATCTGCCCGAACCATCCGCTGGTTTGCGAGACATAAAGGCGATTGGGATCCACGGGCGATCCCTTCATGTGATAGATCTCCCAACCCGCGAAGTGCGGGCCGCTCACTTCCCACTTATCGCGCTTCCCATCCGAACTCAGAATGAATGCGCCCTTCCTTGTGCCCACCAGCACTCGAACCTTGCTCATGCTTCACTCCTCAGTATGAATTTGGCAGCGAGACGACTCTTGCTTTCAACTTCTACATCGCAGCATTCTTCCACAACCCCATCATGCGACCCTCCGGATCGGTGAACAGGGAGAACCATCCCATACCCGGGACTTCCTGCTCTTCGACGTGAATCTTTCCGCCTGCTTCCTGAATGCGCTTGCGATAGGCGGCCAGATCGTCGACCGCAATGTACATCGTCATGTTTCCCGGCCAAGGCTCGGGGCGCTCCGGCTTCACGATCCCGCCGTTGATGCCGTCCTTGCTTCCGGTTTCCACGATGCGATTGTTCAACTCCGGGCGGTGTTGGATCTTCCAGTCGAAAATCTTCTGGTAGAAATCAGCGACCTTCGCCGGGTCCTTCGACATCAGTTCCCAATGCACTACGGGCTTACCCATAACAGTCTCCTTTTTTCTCAGGGCCGTGGCCCTGGAAGCTTTTTGATCTCGACGAAGATGGCTGTTTCGGGTTTGAGAGGTGCGCTACTTACGAAGCGGGATCAGCGCCCGCAATTGCGGGTCGCGGAAATACAGTCCCGCCCAGGCAAGCACGCCAATGAATACGGGGAACAAAATCCATGAACTCCCCACACGCACGTTGGTTGCGGTTGCGCCCCCGAGATACCCCGTCAGCAAAATCGCGCCCAGGATCGAGGTCCGCGGAATCAGGTAGCAGATCAGGCAGATGAGCAAGACGATGCCAAGCGGAACGATGACGCTTTCCTGATAGCCCAATTGGACCGTTCCCTGCACGGCTGCTGGCGATTTGATCACCTTCACGATGCAGTCGAAAACCAGAAACAGCGTCACCAGGGCCGTGATGATACGTCCGGCCCAAAGCATGCCCTTCGGGGTCGTGAGGGGGAGGGCTGTCGTGTTCATAGAATCTTTCTCCATCGGTTGAAAATTTTCGGCCCGATATCTGGTGCCTTCGCTTATCCCACGGCCTGGCCGCAGCCCAGCAACTTGCGCAGATAACTCATCTGGCCGACGTGGAAAGTTTCGTGAAAGCAGAGCAGAGCTATCGATCCGGCCACCGTGCCGTCCAGCGAAGGCGAGCCTTGGGGGACGGATTTCGCGAGAACCTCCGCTGAAGCGTTCGGTAACGTGGAGTTGAGCTTCTCGGAAACCTCCTGCCAGGCGCGCTGCAGTTCCGCGGGAGCGGGATACTGTTCCGGCGCCACCAGCTTCGCACCGCGCGCGAACAGGCTTTCCCAGGGGGCCGACCAGGAAGATCCCAGCATTTTCGACACCTTGGCGCGATGCACAATCGCGTGCCCCGCGATCCAGGTCAGGTGATTGGAATGCTCGCTGGGCTGGGTGAGCCATTTATCGTTGGGCACGCCTTGCGTGGCTTTTTCAAACACCTGCGCGTTGGTCTTGAACATGTGGTTAATCTGGGCGAAATCAGCACTCATCTTCGTCTCCCTACTTTTTCGGTTGCGCTCGCTCCCAGGCTGCGCGCAACTCCGCTATCGAATCGCGGGATGAGCGGAGTGGAATCTCGTTCGCGCCAGCGGCGCTGGACTTCCGAGAGAATCTCCTCGCGATTCTTTGCCATTTTCAGGATCAGGGAGCACGAGGCATCGGCCAGTTCGTGCCGCGCTCCCCAGATCAGCAAGTCCAGCAGAATCGGAGCCAGGTCAATGCCCTTCTCCGTCAGCCGGTAATTGATCCTGCGGCCGTCGGTGGCCTCAGGCTCGCTCTTCAGAATTCCAGCAGCTTCGAGCTTCTGCAGGCGATCGGCCAGGATGTTGGTGGCGATGCCTTCGCCCGATTCCTGAAATTCCTTGAACGTGCGATACCCGCGCACCATCAGATCGCGCACGATCAACAGCGACCAGCGATCCCCGAACACCTCCAGGCACATGTTCACCGGGCATCCGGAACGATGTTTCAGCTTGGTTTTGCCGGCCACAACCGCAGCCTATCAACATCACTTGCATATTGCAAGCGATATAAATGGTCATTTTTCCTGTATCCCTTGGGCATCTGGAGTTGGACTCCGCGCTTCTTGTTTCGTGAGTCCAAAAATTCGGGCGTTTTCGCGCACGTTTTGCACAATGGGAAGTCAGGTTGTTAAGGGACATTCTGGTACAACCCTTGACACGTCCCCCAGGGTCTAACTCCGGGTATATTTAGGAAAACTCTGGCAACCACTTCACTTCCAAGGAGAAGAGTAGAAATGGCTTCCTCACTACAGCAGTTTGTGCGCGGTCTCATGGCCGGTATGCTTGCCGTGGCGTTCATGATCCCGCAAGATGCGCTGGCCCAGAGCCACGTGGTCAGCCCCGCCGAACTGCAGAACGCAGCAACTGTGTCCTCTCAGGCCCGCCAGCAAAATTTGGATACCCTACAACAGTTCGTATCCTCGCCCACGGCTCACAGGGCGCTGCAGTCGGCGCATATGGACGCGCAGCAGGTGAAGAACGCGGTTGCGCAGTTGAATGATCAGGAACTTGCCCAGTTGGCGTCGCGCGCCAGTAAGGCGAATGCCGATTTCGCTGCGGGAACGTTGAGCGACCGGGACCTGATCATAATTCTGGTGGCGATAGCGGCGCTGATCCTGATCATTGTCGCCGTACGCTGACCAACGGAGCGAGGACCTGTGCGTCGAAAGATCGTCCACATCCTGATGGTGGTGATGAGCGCATGCGCGCTCGTTTGCGCCGCGGAAGCTTCCGGGGTGTGGCTGGATGTTCCTTTCGTCAAGCAGGAGAAGAACGGCTGCGGCGCTGCCAGCATTGCGATGGTCATGCAGTTCTGGCAGCGCCAGCAGGGCCTCACGCCCTCCGCCGATTCCGACGCCCCGAATATTCAGGTGGCGCTTTATTCCCTGAAGGCGCATGGAATATACGCATCTGACCTGGAGCGCTATTTCGAACGGCATGGCTATCGGGCATTCGCGTTGGAAGGGCGCACCGAGGATCTCAAAGAGCAGATCGGAAAAGGCCGACCCCTGATCGTTGCCCTGAAGCCGACGGGCGGCGCTCCGTTACACTACGTGGTCGTGGCCGGCATCGATCCGGAACACAGCCTGGTCTTGCTGAACGATCCGGCCGAGCGCAAGCTTCTGAAGCAGGACTTGAGCGCCTTCGAGAAACAATGGAAAGGCACAGGCAATTGGACGTTGCTGGCAGTGCCTCAAACCGCAAGCGCATCCTCCGCGCGCTAGAACTCCGCATCGTAGTCTCCCTCGCGATTTTCCTCTTCTGCGCTCACATCAGTTTTGCCCAAACGCGGGCCCCTTCCGAGTCTCAGGAATTCCTCGCACGCCGCATCCAGCAACTCGCCGCCGAGCAACGATGGCCTGACATCGTTCGCGAACTGGAGAGCGTTCCGGACAAGAGTGTGGATCTCGAATTCGAGTATGGCAGCGCGCTTGCCCAGGTCGGACGCCTCGCCGACGCCCGCACGGCATTCCTTGCGGGACAGAGACTGGCTCCGCGTGACAAGCGATTTCCTATCGAACTTGCGGGCGTGGAGTTCAAGCAGAAACATCCTGCCACTGCTGCCCGCTACCTGCGCCGCGCATTGCGCATCGATCCCGCAGATTCGTACGCCAATGATTTCCTGGGAACGATCTATTTCATTGCCGGCAACCTCGAGGCTGCGCTGAAGTTCTGGAACCGCGCCGGCAAACCCTACATCGAGTCCGTGCAGCCCGATCATGAATTGCGAGCGCGTCCGGCTCTGCTGGATCGAGCGCTGGCCTTTTCTCCCGCATCCGTATTGCACCTCGTGGACTACGCAACTTCGCGGGCGCGACTTGCGGGACTGGGCGTGTTTCCTTCTCCGCGCATCAGGTTGATCGCGCGTCCGGAAGGCAAGTTCGAGGCGGTTCTCGATTCGCCGGAGCGCAACGGATTCGGAGACAGCCTATGGCAGGGCCTGATCTCGACCTTCAGCGGCGTCGGCTACCAGACGATTTATCCGGAGTACTTCAACATCCGCGGGTCGGCGATAAACGTGATGTCGCTGGTGCGCTGGGATGCGCAAAAGCGGCGGCTCACTGCGGCGCTCTCCGGACCGCTGCATGCGAATCCGCGCTGGCGCTACCGGTTGGGATTCGATCTGCGCAACGAGAACTGGGATATTCGCGAATCGTTCACCGGGCCGTCGCCTTCGCTAGGCTCGCTGAATCTGCGGCGAGAGTCGGCGGGAGTGGAGATTGAGTCGTTCAACAGCGGCCGCTGGGGCTGGTCGGCGGGCGCGGAGTTTTCGCACCGTGATTATCGCAGCGTGCTTGCAGGTTCGGCTCTCGCGACTGGCCTGCTTCTTGAAGGCGCGCAGCTGAAGCAACTGGCGCGGATTCATTACCTGGTCTGGCGGGCTCCCGAACATCGCTTCGCCGTCAATACCGAGGCGGCTTCCCAGATCGCGCGCATCTGGTCGCAGCCGGCGCAGGTTTTTGCCAAGCTGCAAGGATCGGCCGAAAGCCGGTGGCTGCCGCAAATGCAGGGGGACGACTACGCGACGAAGGTGCGAATCAGCGGCGGCGGCATAACGGGCCAACCGCCTTTCGACGAGCTGTACATGTTAGGCATGGAACGAGACAACGATCTCCGGCTGCGCGGGCACGTTGGCACGCGCGACGGCCGCAAGGGCAGCGCGCCGCTCGGCACAAAATATTTTCTGGTCAACAGCGAGACCGACAAGAACATCTACGGCAACGGACTGGTCACGGTGAAGCTGGGACCGTTCCTCGACACGGGCAAAATCGCCGGCGGGGCCGGCAATCTCGGCTCGCGAAACTGGCAATGGGATACGGGCGCCCAGGCCAAGCTGCACGTGCTCGGCGTCGGCGTGACGTTCGTTTACGGAAAAGATCTGCGCACCGGAAACAACGCGTTTTACTTCACCGCCGGACGCGCAGAACGGGCAACCCATGCCGGACTCAGCGCAGTAACCCAGTAACCTCAACGGCCATTCGTCGTTGAAAACACGAGCTCTTTCAGAGTAATCACCGTAGGTGACTGGAGTACTTTGCACGGCCTAAAGAGTCAAGCTAAGTTCTCATGCAACATGAACCCCAAACCTGTTGAACGAAGCTCGAAGTCCCCGCGCGCTAGTATCCTGGTCACTGGGAATGTCAGTCGCGCTCAGCTGGGAAAGCGAAGAAGCAGCCGAATGGCACTCAACGCCTCTGTCGGGTTGTCCGGACAGGATCGCCAGAAGGCGCCCTTTAATTTGCCGGCGCGCGCGACCAACCTGAACCGGCACGGGGGCGCCGTGCAATTACACAGAGACCTGCAGGTGGGCTCGATCGTGATCGTGCAAAACAAGCGAGGCACGATGGTTTCTGCCCGCGTGGTCGCGCAGCTGGCGGCGATTCGGGGAGTCCCGACTTTCGCCATCGAATTTCTCGACCAGGACGAAAGAGCCAAGAATTTCTGGGGAATCACCTTCCCCACGAATACCACTTCGTAACGCCCCTTCGGCAAGTGACGAATAACTGCTCGCCATTGCGTTCGCTCGTTCTTGCGCGTGCGGCATCCTGCCCTATCGAATCCGAGTTGCAGAAGATTTACGAGAGGAGGGAGCGGCCTTTTCGAGGAGTAGTGCCGCCGGTGCGATTGTGGAGGCCAGTGATTGGCCGCAGAAATCCGGCCCTATCAACCTTCTTCATCCGACCCAGAAGGAAGACGTTCCTGCATACGAGCAAGAGTTCGCGCTGACATGAGCCTGACGAAGCGCGCGTGCTCGCGGAGAGCGTCTCGCAATTCAGCCAGAATCTGTTCGGCTTCCCGCCCTTGGGCGGTCGCCGCCTTCGCGCAGAGCTGCCTCACCCGCTCGTCAATCGAGGACAGTTCCAAAACCCTTTAAACATAGTTTTCGGCCGGGGAACCCACAATACAGGCTTTTCCGTAACTGAAACTGACTTCGCATCACCAACACATAGCCAATTGCTTAAATTCTTAAGCTAACTATTGCTCGCGCGTGAACTCGACGTAGTCGCGGCCGGCGTATAAACGGTACTTTCCATTGGAGTTGACGACTTGCAACGGGACTGGGCGCTTGAGCTCGGCATCGCGGGCTGAATCAGCCTGGAACAGGTCGTGCGCGCCCAGATCCATCACGACGAATTTGCCTTGTACGAATCCAACACCGTAGGCGCCTGGCGCGAGCTTCTGCCCGCCGATGGCCACGGCCACCTCGGAGATGAAGTAGGCCTGGTATTTCTGGCGAATGTCGCTGGAGTAGCCTGAGTTGTCGATCAAGGCCGCCAGGACATACATATCATCACCAAAGCGCACGCCACCGGTGTTGCGCATCTGCACGGATGCGACCTGGCCACGGAAGAAAACCTGGTCCGGGAAAATCTTGCTGGTGATGTCGGAGGCCTTGAGCGCAGTCTCAGTGCCGGCGATGGCCACCGTCAAGCCGCATTGCAACACAACACATGCCAGGATCACACACACGATCGACGTCAGGGTGGATTTCATCTGCATCTCCCACGGAAGGATTCTGAATATTGACGGTAGCTATTCTAGACGCTGCGCGTAATGCGCGCCCGCGGCTCGTTGAAGAGGATAAGAAAAAGCTTGAAACGCAGAGGTCGCAGAGAACACCCTAACTGCCGGATGGAACTTCGTGACCGAGCCGCTGTATTTCGAAGATCCGTACCGGGCTTACTCGAACTGCTTGCGGAAACTGGCCACTTCCTCGCGCAGGTCAGACATCTCTCTCCGCAAGGCGGCAATTTCTTCTTCCAGCCGCGCGAGGCGGTCGTTGTCGGCGGGCGCTTCGACGGGCTGCTCGACCGGCGGGGGCGCATCCCATTCAGGCTTCTGGCCGCACAGCAGGTGGGCGTAGCGCGCTTCTTTCGTGCCGGGCTGGCGCGGCAACACTTTGACCAGCGGCTCTTCCCGGGTCATCAGCTTCTGCAGGGTGGACTGCACGTCGGTCAGGTCTTCGAAGCGGTGCATGCGTTCGGAGCGGCCGCGCAGTTCGCCCGGAGTTTGCGGGCCGCGCAGCATCAGCACGCACATGATGGCGGTCTCGCGGCGGGTGAAGTTGAAGGCCTCCTGCATCCGATGTTCGTACTTGGGGACGCGGCTGTCTCCGGCGCTGCTGGCAGTGCCCGCCAGGCCTTTTTCATTCAGCGAGTGCACCGCCTGGCGGACGGCGTCTTCGTTCACGGTCATGACCGGGTCGCGGTTCGACTTCTGGTTGCACGCGTTGACCAGCGCATTCAGCGACAGGGGATAGTAGTCCGGCGTGGTGATTTCTTTCTCGACCAGGCAGCCCAGCACCCTGGCCTCGTTATCCGTAAGCAGAACGTTGGTGGCGCGAAATGGCATAGACCTGATCGGGCTCCGGCGCGGCAGGACGGAGCCTGCACGCTGCAGAATGCGGGGGACGCGTGGCTATACTACCGGGGAAAGGCCGGGCATCGCAAAGCCACGTTCGTAATCATCCGGTCGATTGGGGGGGCAGGTTCCGGACGGGCCATCCGCACGAGTCTTAGCGGGTAAACCGGCCGTAGGCGCGCAGGGTAGAGATCTCTTTGCGGAGGCGCTCCATCTCGACTTCCTTGCGGCGCAGCACCGTGCGGAGGTCGCTGTTCTCGGCGGCTTTCGGGGGACGAACCTGGACGGATGCGGCCGGCGTCTCCGTGGTGAGCGGAGTCAGGAACTCGAGGCCAAAACAGTAGCCGGTGCGGTTGCGCACGATGGCTGAAACTCGAGTACGGCCGGGAGTCTGAAACTCGACATCCATGTAGTCGCCCGGCTTGAGCGGCAGCCCCGCGTACAGGGTCATGCCCCCCTCGCTGATTTCGATCCCGCGACCTTGAATGGCAAGCTTGGAATCCCCGCCCCGAGGCACAACCAGGACAGGCAACTCTACGGGATGGCGCAACCAACGGCGCGTGTTTACGGGGGAAGACATC
Source organism: uncultured Acidobacteriota bacterium (assembly GCA_963733805.1). Lineage (GTDB taxonomy): Bacteria > Acidobacteriota > Terriglobia > Terriglobales > Acidobacteriaceae > Gp1-AA133. Next base: position 110,758 of record CAVTEO010000002.1, read on the forward strand.
TTTTCACACCGCCCAATTCGAGAAGGTGATGGTAGTGCGGGTTGAATCGGGACGGCAAGATTACCAAGGTTTCAAAAAGTACTGGTTACGTAACCTGGAACTTGCCTTTAATCGGCAACGACTTGGCGGTTGTCGATTGGCGGCCCCCGTCACGCGTAGAAGATCTCCGGCGTTCTGGTTGGGCCGTCGAGATGACCGGTCAGATTGTGCTCGAGGCCTTCGCGGGCAGGGCCCACGTCTTTTCGCAGACGCTCCATTTCCTGATCGGAATAAGGCGAAAAGCTGCGGGCGATTTCCACGTTGTGCTCGAGCATTTCCAGGTGCGGCATGCCGACCACGGCGGTCGTCACCGGAAGGCTCATCGAGTAACGCAGCAAGGAATTGATATCGGACTTGCCGGTACCCTGGCCGAGCAGGAATTCCTGGCCCGTAATCTTCATGGCGATGACGCCGAGATTCTTCTTGTTTGCGGCGGGCAGCGCCAGTTCTTCGAAACGGCCGTTGCGCGAGGCGTTGAGCGCCATCTGCACGCAATCCAGATCGTGGCGCTGGATGGCTTGCGCCATGACTTCCCCGTTCGTGTGGCTGGTCATGCCGATGAAGCGCGCCATCTTCTGGTCGCGGGCTTCCAGCAGGCCCTTCAGGCAGCCGTCGGGCGCTTCGATCTTGGCGAGGTCATTGGCCTGGCCAAGGCTGTGAATGTGCACCAGGTCCACATGATCGGTCTGCAGGCGTTTCAGGCTGGCTTCGAGGCGGCGCATGAATTCGTCGCGCGTGCGGTCGGGGATCTTTGTGGCGAGCCAGACATCCTTGCGCCGTGTGGCCATCGTCTTGCCGACGCGCGTTTCGCTTTTGCCGTCGCCGTAGGCGTAAGCGGTGTCGAGGTAGGTGATTCCCAGATCGATCGCGTGATTGAGCGCGGCCTGGGCCTTCTCTTCGTCTTCGTACATGAGGAAGCGGCTGCCGCAGCCGAACGCCAGGATGGAAACCTTGGCACCTGTTCGTCCGAGAGTGCGCGATGGCAGAGAAGCCGTCGGAGGCTGGGCGTTCGCGACATCCTTCAACAGCCAGGCGCCTGCGCCGGTCGCCGCACCGCGTCCAATCTTTTCAAGGAATTTTCTGCGCGAGAGGTCGTTGGTCATGGGTCCTCCTCGGGAACTGCGGCAGATATAGGAGTTTCTGTACTTCCGACTCTACCGCAACTGCCGGGGAATTGGGTATCTATTCAGGGCAGGATTCAACGTTGTTTGACCGGATCGGGACGGAGTATTCCGCGCCCCGATCCGCCCGCGGCTCTGGGAACTGTTATGCTTTGTCTCCTGCCAAGGTCACACCCCAAAGATGTGGAGTAGCGAATGTTACGTCTTGTCTCGATTTCGATGTTGATGCTGTGCGCTCTCGGCGCGTGCGTATTCTCTCTTGCTCAAAAGGCACCGGGTCCTGGCCATTATCTGTTTGCATGGACGGGGGACGCCGACGGAAAGGGCAAGGATTTTCTCGCCGTGATCGATGCCGATCCGGCTTCGCCTTCCTACGGCCGCCTTGTCACCACCGTCGTCACCGACCAGACGACGATGAGCGTTCATCACACGGAATACTCCATGCCTGCCAGCGGCATGCTGTTCGCCAACGATCACGAGGCCGGCCGAACATTTATCTTCGACGTGAACGACCCGCTGCATCCGAAAATCGCCAGCTCGTTCAGCGACATGGCGGGATACATGCACCCACACTCTTATCTGCGGATGCCCAATGGCCACGTGCTGGCGAGCTTTCAGCACGCGCATCACGGAAGCGGCAACGGGTCGGGCGCCGCCGGCGGCCTGGTCGAAATCGATGACCACGGCCAGGTCATCCGCTCGGCCAGCAGCGCCGACCCAGCATTTCCCGACGCACTGCTCACTCCCTACAGCCTCGTCATCGTTCCGGACAAAGACCGCGTCGTGTCCACCGCCTCTTCGATGCATCTGGAGACGATTTTCAGCGGGGTGTCGTACCAGGTCTGGCGTCTGTCGGATCTCAAGTTGCTGAAGACTTCCTACTTCGATGTGGGGGAGAACCGCTATTCGCAGATCGGCCCGCAGGAGCCGCGGCTCGGGCCCGACGGATCGATCTTCGTACAGACGCTGAGCTGCGGCATCGAACGCATCACCGACATCGATACTCCCGAACCGAAATCGAAACTTGTTTATACCTTCCCCGGAAACTGGTGCGGCGTGCCGACCGTCGTCGGGCATTTCCTGATTGAAGGCGTACGCGCCATGCACGGGCTCGTCGTGCTCGACATTACCAATGGGGCAAAGCCCGTGGAAGTATCGCGCGTGAAATTGACCGATACTTACATCCCGCATTGGACGGCATGGGATCCGAAGACGCAGCGCGTGGTCGTTACTGCGGGCCTGAATAGCCGAGGCCGCCTGTACTTGCTCAAACTCGACACCAAGACCGGAGCCCTGACGATGGACGAATCCTTCCGTGACACCGACGGCAAGGTGGGCTTCAACTTCGAAGACCGCGAGTGGCCGCACGGCTGGAAAGGCACCGGCCTGCCGCACGGAGCGGTGTTCTCGCGTTAGGAATGGGAGTTCGGAGACGTGAGCCAGCGTCAGCGCATGAAAAAGAAATCGCCAGGCAGTTCTTCTTCGACAAAGAGCGTCGCTCCCGCGACCGTGCAGGAGTATACCCGGCGCATTCCTGCGTCGAGCCGTAAAAGGTTTGCCGAGCTACGGGCGGCAGTCCTGGCGGCCGTTCCCGCCGACGCGGTCGAGACCATCAGCTATCGAATTCCAGCAATCAGGCGCGGGAAAATTCTGGTATGGTTTGCGGCGTTTGCGGATCACTGCAGCTTGTTTCCGACCGCATCGGTGATTGCAGCTTTTAAGAACGAGTTGAAGAACTATTCTACCTCCAAGGGTACCGTCCACTTCCCTCTTGATAAGCCAATCCCGACCGCACTGGTCAAGAAAATAGTGAAGGCGCGGGTAGCGGAGAACGCAATGAAGAAGCGGCACTGAACTTCTCTGAAGGCATCGCCTCGCCCGGCATCTTTCATTCGCTGCGGTACAAATCGGTGCTCACGTACTTCAACCCCGAGTCGATCATTAGCGTGACGACCCGGGACGAGGGACCAAGCGTCTTCGCGACACGAATCGCGGCGTGAACGTTGCCGCCGGAAGAGGTTCCGGCGAAGATGCCGTCCTTGCGCGAGAGTTGCCGTGCCATCTCTTTGGCATCGCCCGTTTTCACGGACAAAACTTCATCGACCAAGGCGGGATTCCAGAGTGGCGGCGTGTAGCCGATCCCGATACCCTCGATGTCGTGAGCGCCAGCCTGTTTGCCGAGTAATACGGAAGACTCTTCCGGCTCCACGGCGATGATTTTGATCCCGGGGTTGTAGCGCTTGAGCACGGTGGCGACACCATTCAGCGACGCCGAGGTTCCCACAGACTGCACGAAAGCGTCGATCTTCCCTTCGGTCTGGCGCCAGATTTCCTCACCCAGCGAGGCGTATCCAGTTATGGTGTCGGGGTTGCTCAGCTGATTGACCCAGTACGTATTCGGCTGCCGGCAAAGATTTCTGGCAGCTTCGATCATGTCGAGGAATAGCTGCTTGGTCATGCCACGGCCATCGTAGGGAACGAGAGTTAGCTGCGCTCCGTAGGCGACCATGTGATCCAGCTTTTCCTGGCTGAACGCCTTGGAGCTGACGACATGGATCTTGTATCCCTTGGCAGCGCATACCAGTGCGAGCGAGGCTCCAGTGCTGCCGCCGGTATATTCAACCACCATTCCATCCGGACACAGGCGCCCATCGGACTCCGCGCGCGTGATGACTGCGAGCGCCATGCGATCCTTCATGCTTCCGCTGGGATTCTGCCCCTCGAGCTTGGCAAAAATCTGGCCGCAGCCCGCGGGAACAACTCCGCGAACCTCGACCAGCGCGGTGTTCCCGATCGACTGCAGGATGTTGTTGCCCATGCGCCTGACCTCGCTATTTCGACCTCCATCTGATGCAAGCCCGTTCCGTTTCGATTCCGCTACAAAACTGCCTTGCCTTTAGTATGATTTCTTTAAGGAGACATGCGCTTAACGCTGCTATTGCCGTTCTTCTTGTACTCCGCAGCCCTGACCGCGGGGTTCGCTCGCGTGCATCAATCGGCCGACAAACCCGCAGGCGCGCCGACCTATGACGGCGGAGTGTTCGCCAACAAAACCTACACCAACGAATGTATGGGTATTTCATTTCCTGTGCCTTCCGGATGGCTGGCGAAGCGGCAGGCGATCAACGGCCCCAGCAAGGCGATTCATCTGCCGGGCGGCGGGCTGGACCTGCTGATGATCGAGCAGCCCAGGCAAGGAACCTTTGGGAATACGATCACGTTGTACGCAACCCCGGCCATTCACGCCACCGAATCTGCGAAGGAGTTTGTGACTCAGGCCATCCAGAACCAGGTGACGCGCAATCCCCAAAACAATCAACTCCTTCGCGAGACGTTCGCAGTGGACTACGCCGGCAAGCACTTTTTCCGCGCCGACTACAAAACCACCCTGCCGCGCGCATCGCTACGATCGCTGATCTTCACGCGTTTTCGCGACTACTACGTCGGAGAAATGGTGGAGGCGGGATCAGCCGCGGAACTCGACAAGGCTGTCGATTCGTTGAAGGCAATTTCTTTTCGTGAAGATGTGCGCGATCCCAGGTGCGCCACCGGAGAGGTGGCAAAGACAAGCCCGGTTGCTCGTCCCTGACATCGCACAACGAGTGCTAGAATCCTAGGCTGACAACGGGAGGGTATGCGTGCGCCGAATACTCGATCTCTCGCTTGCGCTGGCTTTCACCACAATCTTCCTGCTGACCTCTGTCCCTTCTTCTTACGCTGCCGCGACGCCAAAAGAGTTGCAGGGCTCCTTCCGGCTGCCCGAGAAAAATGGGTGGACCTATGTCCATCTGCAGGGCACTCCGCGCGAAATTGGATTCCAAAACGGCTATCTGCTGGCTCATGAAATCGACGACATGCTGAAGGTGGTCATGCTGGAAGCCAAACATGACTACAACAAGGAATGGTCGTTCTTCCGCGAAGCCGCCGAGAAAATGATGTGGCCACACATTGAGAAGGAATATCGCGAGGAACTGCAGGGGATTGCCGATGGGGCGGCCGCTCACGGCGTGAAAATCGACGTGTGGGACGTGGTCGGCCTGAACGCGGAAACCGAATGGGGCTATTACAACAAGCAATACGATAAAGAGCACGGCATCAAGTCGGCATACCTCTCGGTACCCGAACATTGCAGCGCGTTTGTCGCGACTGGAAGTTATACGAAAGACGGCAAGCCGGTCATCGCCCACAACAACTGGTCGACCTATCTCGAGGGCGAACGCTGGACGATCATCTTCGATATCGTACCCGCAGGCGGGTACCGCTTTCTGATGGACGGCTTGCCGGGAGTCATTCATAGCGGCGATGACTTCTCCATCAATACCGCAGGCATGGCTATCACCGAAACCACCATCAGCCATTTCCTGGGATTCGATACCAAGGCCATTCCGGAATTTGTGCGGGCGCGCAAGGCGGTTCAATACTCGGCATCCATCGATGATTTCGCAAGAATCATGAAGGACGGCAACAACGGCGGATATGCCAACTCCTGGCTGGTGGCCGACACGCGCAAGAACGAAGTCGGACGGCTTGAGCTCGGGCTGAAAAATGTCACGCTGGAGCGGACCAGCGACGGATATTTCGTGGGCTCGAACTTTCCCATCAACGAGAAACTCATCCGCGAGGAGACGGACTTCGATCCCAAGGACTCCGGGCAAAGCTGCCTGGCCCGGCACGTCCGCTGGGAGCAGTTGATGGCGGAGAACAAAGGCAAGATCGACGTGGCCGCCGCCCAGCGCTTCCTGGCCGATCACTATGACACGTTCGAGAAGAAGGAAGACGCTAACGAGCGCACGCTCGACGGACACATCGATCTTTCGCCGCGCGGGTCGAGCGGCTGGGTGGGACCCTACGGCACAGCGGGCGCGGTGCAGAATAAAGCCGCCGACGCGGGTATGATCGCGGCCATGACTTTCACCGCGGCGGCAGGACATGCCTGCGGAAAAAGCTTCAAAGCCTCCGAACACCTCGCAGCTCATCCGGAGTACGACTGGCAAAAATCATTGCAGCGGGACATGGTCGCCTATCCATGGACCAGCTTCAGCATCTCCAAAGAAGTGCGTTGAACGGGTACGGCGATGAAACCTGCCGTGCTCCCGGCGACTCTAGCCATTCTCTAAAATCGAAATGACTTCGAAGGAAACGACAGGGCACAACGCGGGTAATCCGGGTTCGGTCGAATCCTGGCTGGTCTCTGCAGGACGGGATCGGCGCCCGGGCTCACCGCTGAACGTGCCGCCATGCCCGGCATCGAACTTCGTGCTGGGCGAGAGCCGCGCGTACTCTCGCGACGACGGCACGCCGGGCTGGGAAGCACTCGAAGAGATTGTCGGCGGCCTCGAAGGGGGCTCTTCGGTTGCATTCGCGTCCGGCATGGCGGGAATCGCAGCGATTTTCGATCAACTTCCCACAGGTTCAGTCGTGGTCCTGCCGGATGACTGCTACCAGGGTGTCGCGGGACTCGTCAAAGCTGGCCAAAGCCGCGGCCGGTGGACTGCGCATCGCCTAGCGGTGGCAGAAACCGCAGCATGGATCAAGATGTGCGGCGTGGCCGACTTGATTTGGTTGGAGTCGCCTTCGAACCCGCTGCTGACCGTAGCTGACGTGGATGCCATCTGCGCCGCACCGCGGAAGCAGGGCGCGATCCTGGGCGTAGACAACACCTTTGCTACGCCGCTCAATCAGCGTCCACTGGGGCTCGGGGCCGACGCGGCCGTGCAATCGGTGACGAAGTTCATCGGTGGACACTCGGACCTGCTCAGCGGCGTCGTCACCGTGCGCGACGCTAATCTGCTGGCGGCGCTGCGGCAGGCCCGGGAGCTAGCGGGCGCAACACCTGGCACTCTCGAAACGTTTCTCGCAGTCCGCGGGGCCAGGACGCTGGCACTGCGGCTAGAGCGTGCGCAGAGCAACGCGATGACACTGGCCGAGCGCCTCGCGCGCCATCCAAACGTCACTCTGACGCGCTATCCTGGCCTGGCGAGCCATTCAACTCACGAGGCCGCGCGCCGCCAACTCAAGGGCTTCGGCACGATTATCTCGTTCGACGTGCGTGGCGATAGCCGTGCTGCCGATGCCGTGTGCGCCGGACTGCAGCTCATCCAACACGCCACCAGCCTGGGCGCGGTCGAATCCACCATTGAACGGCGGGCCGGCATTCCTGGGCAGGAACACCTGCCTGCGGCTCTGCTGCGGCTGAGCGTGGGTATCGAGGCCGTCCAGGACCTTTGGACCGATCTGGATCGAGCGCTCCGCAACGTGGCGTAGTCCAGTAGTGGACGCGGCATCGTCGGAGCAGGTTTTTTCGGGCCGCCCGCAGACGGCTGGTGAGGTCACATTCTGCATTTCAGTCGTGAAACCTGGGACAGGTGAACCCAGGGACACGCTTACGGGTTTTCGTAATGAAAGGCTGGGGAACATCCGTGCCCCCGTTTCTTGCGCAGCGACGATGAAAACGGAATTGCTGCGATTCAACGGCGCGGTCGAGCGCGATCCCGCCATCGATGCGTGGATCAAAGAGCATGTTGGTGAATTGGGAGCCATTGCGCATCAGTGGTTTGAAGTGATGCGAAAATGCGGGGACGAAGTCCGGGAGCTTCTGCATGACGGCTGTCCGGTTGCATGTTTGGGAGATGCGCCCTTCGGCTACGTCAATGTATTCACTTCACATGTAAACGTCGGTTTTTTTCACGGCGCTGCGTTGTCCGATCCGGAGGGCTTGCTGCAAGGCAGCGGCAAGTTCATGCGCCATGTCAAGCTGAGACCGAGAATGGCCATAAACGACGCAGAGCTAAACAAGCTCATCGAAGCGGCGTACTCGCATATAAAAGCGCGCGTCGAGCACGGGTAACCGTCGTTCCAAGGAGTTTCTCTGCGCTTCTGAGCTGAACCCTGCCACGTGAGTCCGTCTGCTCGTCAGAATCGTTCGTTTCCAGAACCCGGCTTGAACCCTGGTTCAGTGGCAGGCCGAGGAATTCCAATCCGTATTTCCAGAAAATTGCCTCTTTCCGCCACGAGGCTGCCTTTTCATTCCTGATTGTCCTTCTTCTTATCTTCGGCGCGCGATGCATTTAGCTCCGACATCACCCTGAGCAATTCGTCAATCAGTTTCAGGTGTTTTTTCGGATCACTCTCCCGTGCAGCTTCCTCGGCGATGAGTTCCCAAGCGCGGTGCAGGTTCTGCAAGTTCATTGGGGGCCCGGTCTGCATACACGAAATCAGATGGGCCACAACGCATGGCTGTTCGCACGCACGACTGTATTTGTCGGTGGGGAACCTCCCTAAAGGGTTCGTTGGAGAGGAAATGCACGGCAGGTGATTGGCATGTGGATGTGGATGCAAAGCGCGGTTGGAAGCCGAGTCCGTAAGGCTTTGAAGAAAACTAACTTGTTGAATGGTCGGGACGGGCAGATTTGAACTGCCGACCCCTCGCACCCCAAGCGAGTGCTCTACCAGGCTGAGCCACGTCCCGACGGGAAGGAACCCGCGGCTTGGATCGGCCGCGGATGGGGTTGACTTGAGAATTCTACCACCTGGGACTGCGCTTGCCGAAATCGGCGCCGGGTCCGGCTAGCGGCCCTTGCCCTTTTTCCGCACCGGCTTTGCTTCCTCGAACAGCGCGAATTGAATCTTCTTCTCGACCGGATCGATCCGGTCCACCAGCACCTCCACGCGCTGGCCGAGGTGGTAGATCTTGCGCGAGCGCTGCCCGATGATTTCGCGGGTGGACTCGTGGTAGGTGTAGTGGTCGTCAGTCAGCGTGTTCAGCGGGATCAATCCCTCGACGAACAGGTCGTTGAGTTCAACGAACAGCCCGTACTTGGTGACGCTGATGATGAGGCCTTCGAAAACTTCGCCGATGCGGTCCTGCATGAATTTGACCTTCTTCCATTCCATGAGTTCGCGCTCGGCGTCGTCGGCGCGGCGTTCGGACTGGCTGGATTCTTCGGCAATGTCGTGAAGGTCGTCGAGCGGGATCGGGCCGCCGGCGGGTTCGAGGGATTTCTGTTCGGCGGCGTGATCGCGGCGCTTGGACCAGGGGGACGAAGCGGACTCGTGTCGGGCGGAGGTGCGCGGGAGTTCAGGGGCTGAAGCCCCTTTTTTTCTGGAGGGCTTTTCGGCACGACTGAAGTCGTGCCCCTCCCATTCATGCCCTTCCCGTTGGTGTTCATGCCCTCCCCCCGCATGCCCTTCCCGTTCGTGCCCTTCTCGTTCGTTCTGCGATGGCGAATTTGCAGATGGCCTCCCGGCGCGCGAATAGGCCCCTTCGGCGAGCGGGACGCGCGTCGCTCCACTGGCCAAGCCCCAAACTCCGACGGGGACTTCTCCGTCCCAACGTTCGGGCGACGTCTGCAGAACTCCTTTCAGGATGCGGTGCACGATTAAATCGGGATAGCGGCGGATGGGGGAAGTGAAGTGCGTGTAGGTGGACGCGGCCAGGGCGAAGTGGCCTTCGTTGACCTCCGAGTAGCGCGCCTGCCTGAGCGAGCGCAGCATCAGGTAGCTGAGAATCTGCTCCTCCGGCTTGCCGGCAATTTTTTCGGTGAGCTTCTGGTACATGCGCGGCGTGATGTGGACTTCCTTGGGGATTTCGATTTGGCGAACGTTGCGGCCGGTTCCGCGAGCGGCGCGGCGGTCGGTCTTCATCTGCACGCGCTGGATGGGCAGGGCACCCACGCCCAGCGAATACCCGAACGTCGCTGCAATGGTTTCAAACTCGTAGACGCGTTTGGCGTCGGGCTTTTCGTGGATGCGGTAGAGCGACGCGATCCGCCGGTTCTCCAGGTATTGCGCGACGCTTTCATTGGCGGCCAGCATGAATTCTTCGATCAGGCGGTTGGCAATGTTGCGCTCCGAGCGCGTGATCGACTTCATCATTCCGTTCTCGTCGAATTCGATCACCGGCTCGGGCAGGTCGAAGTCGATGGAGCCTCGCCGCACACGCTTGCGGTTCAGGATGAGCGCCAGGTCACGCATCTGCTCGAATAGCGGGACCAGCGATGCGTAGCGCTTGCGCAAACTCGCGTCGCCTTCGAGCACAGCATTGACGGCGGTGTAAGTCATGCGCTCGGCGGAGCGGATCACGCCTTCGCTTAATTCGTATCCCAGCACCTCTCCCTGGTGATCGATCTCCATCACGCAGGAAAGCACCAGCCGGTCGAGATGCGGGCGCAGGCTGCAGATATCGGTGGAGAGTTCGAGCGGCAACATGGGTACGGCGCGATCGGGAAAGTAGACGCTGGTCCCGCGCAGGCGCGCCTCCTGGTCGATGGCGCCAGCCTCGCTCACGTATTGCGCGACATCGGCGATATGAACCTGCAGTTCATAGTTGCCGTTGTCGAGCTGGCGCACGGTGACCGCGTCGTCGAAGTCGCGCGCGGTTTCGCCGTCGATAGTGACGATGGGAAGCCGGCGATAGTCGCGGCGCTTGCGCAGTTCGCGCGCGGGAATCACATTCTCCACGCGCTGCGCTTCCTCGATGGTCTCGGCCGGAAAGTGGTGCGGGAGGTGGTGCTTGCGGATGATAATCTCGACATCAACGCCGAAGTCATCTTCGTAACCGACAATCTCCACCACCTTGCCGCGCGGATTCTGCGTGGGCGAAGGCCAGTCAGTAATTTCGACATCGACCACTACGCCATCGAGGTCATCCCAATTCGTGCGGCGGGCGGCTTCGTTGCCGAGCACGCGGTCGACGTTTCTGGATCGTCCGGCCGATCCCAGGTTAGCGTCCAAAGGGCGGACGCGAGCCTGGGGCACCGGGCCTTGGTCAGGATATTCCATGCCCGGCGGAATCACGATTTCCTGGCGGATTTTCTCGTCGATCGGCGTCACGTAGTTGTTGCGCGAGCCGTAGTGAAATGTGCCTACCACGGTCGAGTGCGCGCGGTTCACGGGGCGGATGATGCGGCCTTCGGCGCGGCCATCGGGACGGATGGTGCCCACTTCGACCAGCACCTGATCGCCGTGCATCGCGTTGCCGATGAACGGGGGCGGGATAAAGATGTCGCCCGCCAGATTCTTGAAGCGGTCGCCCAGCGATTTGGAATCGGGCAGGACGAAGCCGTAGCCGTCGCGATGCATGCTGAGGCGCCCGACGATCATGTTTCTGCCGGTGGAACTCGAAGGCATGGCATAACGATCCGCGTCGACTTTCAAGAGCTGACCACCGGATACCAGCCGGTCGAGGCGGTCGTTGAGTTCGCGGCGCTGCTCCCCGCGCAGGCCCAGTTCCCGGGCAAGCTGCTTGAATCCGGCGGCATGTTTGGGCTGCTGCGCGATCTTTTTCAGAATGGCCGAGTCAGAAAGCATGGGAGAAAGCCTGCAGAAACTATCTCACAAACGAGAAGGTCGGCGCCGTGGGCCCGGGAATCGCCCGGCGTAACCGCCAACCGCAGGTTACTTGCGTAACTCCAAAAGCGGGATTGTGCGGGTCGCGGGTAGCGTCAAAGATGTTAACGGGATATACAATTTGCTTATCAACCACATGAATTCGTGGCCCGGTATCGGTGCGAAAAAGGCTCGCGAGCGGAGGTATCCGCGCGTGAAGGTGTCGATTCCTGCCGAGGCGCGCCATGTGATGGAGAACTTCCCACGCCGCGGGCAGACGACCAATCTCAGTGAAGGCGGATGCTACATCGAGATGGTGCAAACGCTCGAGCCGCCTACCTGCGTAGATGTGGTTTTGTGGCTGAACGATCAAAAAATTCAGGCGCGCGCCGAAGTGGTGACGCGCAATGCCCATTTGGGCAATGGCATCCGCTTTCTCCGGATCTCAGACGTCGATAAAGAGAAGTTGCGCAATTTTGTGGAGTTGGCGCAGAAGAATCACGGGTTGCCGTTTCGCGGGCCCGCGCGGCTGGGTCCAGCCGCGGAATAGATCCGTAATTCAGGCGAGCGGCACGATCACCGTCCCTGCGGGACTCCAGATGGAATCCATAGAAAATCCTTTAACCCAGTACTACCGTGCTGGGCTCTTCCTGTTACGCCGCCACGCGGCTTGATGCCTGGGATATCGGCTTGCGTTGTGCCACGGCGTAGGGCGGGCACGCGGCCAAGTGAGAGCGAAACATGCCACGAATTACGTGCAGGCTGATCGATCAACAAAGCTCATGCGATCTCCGCACGAACCTGCCTCCCGAGATAGCGCTCTTCCAAGATGTTGCGGTGGTGCAGTTCGTGCCCGGCAATGATATAAGCGAGCGCACGCACGGTGATGCCAGCGTTGTTGGCCGTGCCCTGCCGCTTCCAATCTTCGTCGCGCAGGTGGCGGAAAAAAGCGACGGTGGCCGCGCGAACGTTTTTGAATTCCTCGACCAGTTCGGAGAGGCGAACGCTCGCGTGCGGCCCCTCACGCACGTAGTCGTCCTGCTCGAAGCCTTCCATCGGCGTGCGGTCGCCGCGCGCTATGCGCAGCGCGCGGTAGGTCATCACACGCTCGGTGTCGATCACGTGGCCCAAGGCTTCCTTCAGACTCCACTTGCCGGGCGCATAGCGCAGTTCGCCGTCCGGCTCGCTGAGCGAGGAAAGTAGCGCAAGTGTTTTGGGTAGCTGGCTCGACAGGGTTGCGACGATATCGTTGCCGGGGATGAGCGAAATATATTTGTCGTAGTACGGGTTGTATTCACCGGGCTTGGGACGTTCCGTGGGCATCGTGGTCTGTGTCTCCTTGGATCGTGCTTGTTTTTAGACGCATACGAACGGCGAAGGTCGCAGAAAGCCGTCACCAGGCGAGACGATTCACCAGAAAAATCCTATAGCGCAGAGTCCGCGGAGGAAGGCCGCAGAGCGCGCAGAGAACAACTTGAAGGCAGGGCTCGCAAAGGGTGGGGCGCAGGACACAAAGCCGGTCAAGTCCAGTAGGCTCAAGAAGCTTCCCGGGGGTCTCGCCCCATCGGACTCCTCCGTAGTAGAAGTGCCACAGGTGCGGGGCGAAATTACACCGGGGCGTAACCGCAGGGTGACTGTCCGAACGGGCATGGCCCGAGCTATGGGTTGACGCAAAATGCGGCATCCCTTTTGGCATCAATGAAAAAGTGAATTTCCACAGCCGGTGCTTGGTTTGGGGGAGTAGAATGCGATTTGGTCACCGAAATGCGGCCAGTGACCCTTAATCCCACAACTGGAAAGGATTTCTTCGAACATGTGGAAGCCCACGAATCAGCCTGGTACCCCGGGACGGCCTGGCACTCCTGAGCCGGAGCAGCGTCCAGTGATGTCCACACCGCCTGCGCCCGCAATGCGGGGAACCGGCGGCCCCGCGACCGGTCTCGACGACCACCACGGCGGATCAGGCGACGATTGGCAAGTCGCTGGTGATTAAGGGCGAGGTGACGGGTTCGGAGTCCCTCTACATCGACGGCCGCGTCGAAGGTTCCATCAATCTGGCCGGCAATCGCGTGACGGTCGGCCGCAACGGCGTGGTCGCCGCCAACATCAATGCCCGCGAGATCGTAGTTCTGGGCAAGGTTCGCGGCAACCTGACCGCCAGCGACCGGGTCGATATCCGCAGCGATGGATCGCTGACCGGCGACGTGGTGGCCGCGCGCATCTCAATCGAAGACGGCGCGTTCTTTAAGGGCGGTATCGACATCCGCAAGGGCGCTCAGGCGGGCGGCCAGAAGGAAGAAGCGAAGAGCACGGCGGCAGCTGCGGAACCGGCGGTCGCGGCGCGGGCTTAGAAAGCAGACTCTGGGCTTTAGGCTCTGGGCTCTGGCTTGACGAAGACTTTACGGCAGGCATTCTCGCTTTGCGGGAGTGCCTGTTTTAGTTTGCGCAACGCAATCCATCGATGGAGCGGCGGGCGTCGCTCCATCACAACGCAGCTTCTTCGATCGCTGCGCGGATTTCCCGCACGGCCCATCGGATCTGTTCTTCGCTGATCACCGCTGGTGGAGCGACCAGGATGTGGTCGCCCGAAATTCCGTCCACGCTTCCCTGCATTGGATAAACGAGCACGCCGCGTTGTGCCGCGAGTTGGCTGACGCGCGCCGAGAAATTCTTTTGCGCCGCAAAGGGTTCCTTGGTCTGCTTGTCGGCCACGAACTCCGCCGCCAGTAACAGTCCCAGCCCGCGCACATCGCCAACGTGGGGCAGGTCGAGCAACGCGTCCAGCTCTTTGCGGAGCATAAGGGCTGGACTGCCCGGCCTTTGCGAGTCAGCTGCCTGCACGAGTTGCTTCGCCTTGAGATGGCGGAGCACGGCGCGTCCTGCAGCCACCGACACCGGATGCGCGTTGTAGGTGAAGCCATGCAGGAAGGCGCCCGAGCCCTTGGCGATGGCGTCGATGACTCTCTTGCTCGCGATACGGCGCCCAACGGAGCGTATCCGCTCGACAGGCCTTTCGCGGCGACCAGGATGTCGGGCGCGATGTTCCAGTGGTCGACGGCAAAATTGCGGCCAGTGCGGCCCACGCCGGTCATGACTTCGTCAGCAATGAGCAGCACGCCCTGCGCACGGCAGACTTCGGCAATCTTCTCGAGATATCCCGCAGGTGGTACAACCGCCCCTAGCGTCGCACCGCTCAGCGGTTCGAAGATGAACGCCGCTGCTGCGCCGTTGGCCTCGGCGATCGCCTGCTTGAGTTCGGCAGCGTATTGTTGGCCGCAGTTGTGGCAGTTGTCGGTGCAATCGAATTTGCAGCGATAGCAGTACGGCATGCCGACGTGCGCGAACTCCTTCACCATGGGCAGGTACATCTCGCGGCGCTTGCGGTTGCCGGAAACCGACAGCGCGCCCAGCGTCGAGCCGTGATAGCTCTGCTGGCGGCTGATGATTTGATAGCGCTCGCGGCTGGCCGATCTCCACCTGGTACTGGCGTGCGAGTTTCAAGGCAGTCTCGATCGATTCCGATCCGCCGCTGGTGAAGTAGACAGCACCGCCGCGGAAATTCTCTCCAGCGAACTCAAGCAGTTCTTCCGCGTATGCTTCAGCGATTGGTGTGGTGAACTGGCTGGTATGCACAAATTCAAGTTGCCCGGCCTGCTCGGCCATCGCCTCCGAGATCTCGCGAACGCCGTGGCCGATAAAGTTCACCACCGCCGATCCGGCGAAGTCGAGATAGCGCTTGCCTTCGGCGTCGAAGATATAGACGCCTTCGCCGCGGACAGCCGATGGGAAAGACTTTCTGAAGGAGCGGCGCAGGACGGCGGATTCCGGGATAGTCGTTGTGCTCACGGATTTGATTATAGATTTTCGGGTACTGTGCGAGATCCTAGAACTGCAAAAAGACTTTTACCGCTAAGGTCGCGAAGAACAGCCGCAAAGATCGCAAAGAAACCTGCACCCTTCTGCCGGGTTTCTTTGTGTGCTTTGTGACTCGGAGCTTAGAAAACCCTAAAACGCAGAGTACGCAGAGACGGCCGCAGAGGGCGCAGAGAAAAAAGACTGCGGCGTGGTGTACTGGTTGCTGTCCCACCACGCCGCGCTTGATTTAGTAGTGACTGGATTCTTAGCTGAGATGTGCTGTTACGCCACCGCGTCAGCCGGCTCCAGTTCTTTCTCTTCTTCCGCCTGCTGAACGTCTTGCGCCTCGGCTACGTGCCGTTTAGCCACCAGCATGTAAATCGACGGAACGACAAACAGGGTGAAGATTGTTCCGATAATCATGCCGCTGACCAGCATGATGCCGATGCTGTTGCGGGCTCCGGCGCCCGGGCCTTTGGCAAGCACTAGCGGGAAGTGGCCGATGACCGTGGCCGCCGTCGTCATGAGAATCGGCCGCAAACGGGTGGTCGCCGCCTCGATGATTGCGTCCAGCTTCTGCTTGCCCGTCTCCTGCAGGTGATTGGCGAACTCAACGATCAGAATGCCGTTTTTCGACACCAATCCCACGAGCGTAATTAATCCGACCTGGCTGTAGATGTTCAGCGTAGTCAGACCGAGGAACGAGAACAGCAACGCTCCGGAAAGTGCCAGCGGTACCGAGCCCGCCAGAATAATGAACGGATCGCGGAAGCT
Organism: uncultured Acidobacteriota bacterium; assembly: GCA_963733805.1. Lineage (GTDB taxonomy): Bacteria > Acidobacteriota > Terriglobia > Terriglobales > Acidobacteriaceae > Gp1-AA133. The sequence goes on from CAVTEO010000002.1 coordinate 126,873, forward strand.
CTCAAATTGCGCGGCCAGCACCAGGTAAATCAGGATGGCCGAAAGCAGGAACGTTCCCAGGAACTTGCTTCCTTCCACGCGCAACTGGCGAGACTCACCCGCGTAGTCGACCGTGAACCCTTGCGGAAGAATTTTCTTTGCTTCCGCTTCAAGCAGGGTCAGCGCACGATCGAGCGGGACGTTGGGCGGAACGACGCCCTGAATTCGCACAGCGTTCAGCTGCTGGAATTTTTTCAGGTCGCGCGGCTCGGTAGTGGTCTTCAAACTGGCAAACGTCGACAACGGGACCATCTTGTTGCCCGATCCCGTGACATAGATCTGCGACAGCTGGTCAGGGGTCAGCCGCTCCACGCGCTTGACTTGCGGAATGACCTTGTAACTCCGGCCCTGGATGCTGAAGCGGTTGACGTAGTTGCCGCCCAGCAGGGTGGAGAGATCCTGCCCGGCCTGGCTCAGGTCGACGCCCTGGGCGCGCAGCTTGTCGCGGTCAAATACCACTTCCGCCTGCGGCTGGTCGTACTTGAGATCCGAATCGGCATAGATGAAGATGCCGCTGGTCATCGCCTTCTGCACCAGCTGATTGGCGAAGTTGCACGAGTTGCTGCGGTTCGCCCGGAGATGCAATCACAAAGTCGACCGGGAAGTTTCCGCCTCCCGGCAATGCGGGAGGTGTCAGCGGAATGACGCGAATGCCCGGAATCTTCGATAGCGGTCCGGTCGATGCGACCAGCAGTTGCTGTGCTGTCCTCTTGCGCTCGCTCCAGGGCTTGGTCACCATGCCGCCGAATCCGCCGTTGGGGCTGGTGATCTGGAAAATGCTCTGGCTCTCCGGAAAGTTCGCGTACACGTCGTGCACTTCCTGGGTGAAGAGATTCGTCTGATCGATGGTGGAGTTGGGCGACGCCTGAATCACGCCGAACACCACGCCTTGATCCTCCGCAGGCGCCAACTCGCGCTGCGAGAACATGTAGAACGGAATCATCAGTGCGGCCACGATCGCCCACAGCGTCAGCACGACAGGGCGGTAGCGCAACGTTCCGGTGAGAGTCTTCGAATATATCTGACGGACTTTTTCGAAGCGCCGGTTGACGATGCCGGCGAAGCCGCGGTCGGTGTCTCCCGGACGCAGCAGCCTCGAACCCATCATGGGCGACAGCGTCAGAGCGACGATGCCCGACACGATGACGGCGCCCGACAACGTGAAGGCGAATTCGCGGAACAACGCGCCGGTCAGGCCGCCCTGAATGCCGATCGGGGCGTACACCGCGGCCAGCGTGATGGTCATGGCGATGATCGGACCGACCAGTTCGCGAGCCGCGTCTTTCGCGGCCTGCACCGGACTCTTCCCCATATGCAGGTGGCGCTCGACGTTCTCGACCATGACGATTGCGTCGTCGACCACCAGTCCGACCGAAAGCACGATGGCCAGCAGCGTCAGCAGGTTGATGGTGAAGCCCGCGACCAGCATCAGGAAGACCGCGCCCACGAGGGATACAGGAATGGCGACGACCGGAATCAGTACCGACCGGAACGATCCCAGGAAAAGGAAGATGACCACGATCACGATCAGCAGCGTTTCGCTCAGCGTGCTGAGCACTTCGTTGATCGCGTCCTGAATGTAAGCAGTCGAGTCGTAGGGAATTCCGACCTTCATGCCCGCGGGCAACTGCGCGCGGATGCCGGGAATCTCGGCGCGCACCTTCTTGATGACTTCGAGCGAGTTCGCGGTGGGCAGAACCCAGATGCCCATGAAGGTCGCGGTCTCGCCGTTGAAGCGCACGTCCTGCTCGTAGTTCTGCGCGCCCAGCACGACGTCGGCGATTTCGCCGAGGCGGACCACGACGCCGTTATTCTCTTTCACCACCAGCTGTTTGAACTCTTCGGGAGTCTTCAAATTGGTGTTGGCCACGAGGTTCACCGACACCATGGACCCTTTGGTGCTCCCGATCGCCGACAGGTAGTTGTTCTTCGCCAGCGCGTCGTGAACGGCAGATGGCGAAATGCCCAGCGCCGCCATGCGATCCGGCTTCAGCCAGATGCGCATGGCGAAAGTACGATCGCCAAGAATGTCGGCGCGTTGCACCCCACTGACCGCGCTCAGCTTGGGCTGAACGACGCGCGTCAGGTAATCCGTGATCTGGTTCTGATCGAGGTCGGCCGAAGAGAAGCCGAGATACATCGCGGCAAACTGGTTGTCGGCCGTCTGCAGATCGATGACCGGGGCTTCGGCCTCCGGCGGAAGGTCGTTGCGAACCTGCGCGACCTTGGCCTGGATCTGCGTCAGGGCGGCGTTGGTGTCGTAGTTGAGCTTCAGGTGCACGCTGATGGTGCTCAGGCCCTGGGCGCTGGACGACTCCATGTAGTCGATGCCGTCGGCGCTGGCGATTACGCGCTCCAGCGGCGTGGTGATGAAACCGCGGACCAGATCGGCGTTCGCGCCGACATACGTCGTCGTCACCTGCACCACCGCGATGTCGCTGCGCGGATACTGGCGCACGCTGAGTGAACGAATCGACTGCAGGCCGGCAATCAGGATCACCAGATTGACGACAATTGCTAAAACCGGCCGCTTAACAAAGAGATCGGTAAACTTCATGGGCTTTCCTCAGTTCGTATCCCTTACGAATTAGCTGTCTTGCGGCTTGGGAGCCGGACTGTTTTCGGGCTGCACCTTGTTGTTCACGGTGACGGCAGCGCCGTTGCGGAGCTTGAACACGCCCGAACTGACCACTTCATCGCCGGGCTTGACGCCGGAAACCACCGCCACCTGGTCGCCGCGCGAGCCGTCGATCTTCACGAACTGCTGGCGCACGCCGCGGTAGGTCTGGCCCTTGGGATCCTTGAGGTCCGTAAGAATAAAGACCGAGTCCCCATAAGGCGCGTAGCTGATGGCCGACGCGGGCAGCGTGATGGCATCGCGGTTCGCGCCGTACTTCATCAACACCTGCACGTACATGCCTGGCTTCAGCTTTCCCTGCGGATTCGCCAACGTCGCCTGCACCTGCGTGTTGCGAGTGGTTTCATCAATCACGGAATCGAGCGCAGTCACGCGGCCGGAGAATTCTTTCCCGCCAAGGTCCTGCGCCGTCACGGTCACCTGGCTGCCGACCTTCACTTGCGTGCCGGCCTGCTGGGGAACGCCAAAATCGACGTAGATCGGATTCAACGACTGCAACTGGACGATCGGATTTCCCGCTGCCAGATACTGCCCGACATTGATCTTCCGGATTCCGAGGATCCCGGAGAAAGGCGCGCGAATCGTCTTGCGCTCGATGGTGGCGCGGATCTCGCCGACGTTGGCTTCGGTCTGCTTCCTGGGAGCGCGACCGCCTGGTCATACTCCTGGCGCGAGATCACGCCCTCATCCACCAGCTTCTGCATGCGCGTGAAGTTGACCTTGGCAAGATCGCGCTGCGCTTCGAGCGCGGCCAACTGGGCGCGCTCCTGGCGCGTGTCGAGTTCCACCAGCACGGCACCTTCTTGCACGGCCTGGCCTGACTGGAAATTGATGCGCGCGACGGTTCCGGGAAGATCGGCGCTGACCAACACGCCATGCACCGCCTCCATGCTGCCGATCACCTGCATGGTCGACGGCCACTGATCCTGATGCGCCACCACGGTCGTCACCGCCTCCGGCGGCGGCTGGAATCCGGCAGACGCCTGTATCGCCGTCTGCACTTGCTTGAATTTCACAAAACCCAGGGTCGTCAGGACCACAACGGTCACGACCAGCATTAAAATCATCCTCTTAGCCATGGGTGCCCCTTACTCGTGGTGAAACCTTGCGGTAAACGATTTAGATTTCAGACGTGCGTCGAAGGATTCGAAACCGAACTCCGAATTTTCTTCAGGAGCCCGGTTACGAAAAGGAATTTCACACTGATGCCGGGCTGCGGCGCAGACAAAACAGTGGGTTTATGTTATTGATTGCCTAGAGGTGAAACTCCGGCTCGGAGCTCTGCGTCGAGGGAGAGCGCTGGCCGGGGAAATGGCTGAACCGTCATCTTTAGGTAACGTGCAAAAAACTGCAGCCACTACCGCGATCGTGGACAGCAAGGTCTATTTTACAGGCTGGTTGGGTGATCGGCCACCGTTTGCTGAAACGAAAACGTTTTCGGGGATCAGGCCCGCGGGGAATTTGGGGCGTCGCTTATCCTGAAAGTTACCGGACAATCCCTCGACCAAGGCACGCTTTTTCTGTAAGCTCTCGCGGCAAGGACGCCGATCATGAGCAGGTTTGGAAAAGCTACATCGCTGTTGGCCGGTCTGTGGATGTTTGGCGCGTTAATGGCCTGTGGGTCCAGTTCTGGGGGCAGCACGCTGACAGGCATTTCGATCGCCCCCATCAGCCCGACCATTGCCGTGGGCGCAACCCAGTTATTCACGGCAACCGGGCACTTCAGCAACGGTCCTGACCAGGACCTCACGCACCAGGCCAACTTGACCTCGAGTGTGACATCGGTGGCAACCATCGCAGGAACCGGAGTCGAAGCCAGCCTGGCAACCGGTGTCGCCCAAGGCACGACACAGATCACGGTAAGCTTCGCACAGGGATCCAGCAACGTGCAGGCGTCGACGGATTTGACGGTGACACCGTAGGTTCCATCCGCGAACCGTAAGGGCTGTTAACGGAAGGCGGCACCGCCTTGCTACACTACTTGCGACGCGGAGGGATGTGTGAGTGGTTGAAACAGGCGGTCTTGAAAACCGCTGTACGGGAAACCGTACCGGGGGTTCGAATCCCTCTCCCTCCGCCATTTAACTAGATGACCCTTTGAGACTTCCAGCTTCTACGGCTGTTTCTGATTCTCTTCCATTCGGTTAATCTGGGGAACAGTTGGGGAACAATAATCGAGGAATGCCCCCCCGTTAAGTTACCCATGTAATTGCATCTTCCGCTGCATCTTTCCACCCTTCACAACGACGAAGGTATCATCGTGGGGTCTCTAGTGGACGGTTCGCATGTAGCGATCCCGCGCGGTGTGACGTTCCTGAGGTGTGTCGTCGATGATGAGCGCATTCGGAGTACGCGCCGAGCCAAGGGCTGTGCACTGGGCCGTTGTGACTGGAACCGTTGGGCGCCCACAACTTCACGCAGCCGGTACGGAGACGGCCCCCAACGCCTACAGCGAGGGGGAATCGCTGGTTTGGATTCGCCAAAGGGTCCTGTACATTTTGGAGACTTACAGGCCACAGCGGGCAGCGGTCCGGTATCCGGAGCGGACAGCACCCGGAGCGAACAAAGACTCTGCAAAGGCCAGATGTCGTGTCGAAGGAGTAGCTCTCGAAGCGGCGAGTGCCGCGAATTTGGAGACCGTGACGGGCACATTGAACACTTTCGCCAAGCATTTTGGAACCGACTCCGCTAAGGCTGAGTTGGCTTCAGGCACTTTGCGGGGGCTCGACTGGTCGAATCACGGCGACATCAGGCTGCGCGAAGCGATCTTCGTTGCTGCATCGCTACTACCAGAGGGCTGATCCGATATGTTCGAAGTGTATGCGACGACGCGATATGAGCAACTGGAGTTGATCGGCAAGGGAGACGGCATGAACTCCAGCGTCTTTCGTGCCTTCGATCCATACCTGCGTCGGTACATCGCCGTAAAAGAGATTAGGAAAGACCGATTCGGGAACGACTTCGATTCCTACTGCAACGAAGCGCGCACCATGTTTGAGGTTTCGGACCCCAACATCGTGGGGATCGAGTACGTCTGCGAGACACCTGATCACATTGCGCTCGCCCTCCCGTACTTCGCTAAAGGGTCCTTGAAGGAGAAGATCAAGGATGGTCCCCTTGCACTGAAAGAGCTCATGAAAATCACGCATGGCATTTTGGCGGGCGTCGCACGGATTCATCGCGATCGCCTTCTTCATCTCGATCTAAAGCCTGCAAACATTCTTTTCGACGATTCTGATAGGCCTCTGATTGCGGATTTTGGTCAATGCCGCCGAGTCGCCTCCAGCGGGATTGTGAAGTTTCCCGACGTTTACAGGTGGGCGATGCCGCCGGAGGTTTGGAAAACGCATGTCGCGATCGTGCAAAGTGACATCTACCAAATAGGCTCTCTGCTATACCGCTGTGCGAACGGAGAGCCAGTCTACCAATCTCAGAAGGCGGCACTGGCGTCGACTGATGAACTCCAACGCCAAATCTCTCGGGGACGTTTCCCAGACGTACGGTTCTTTCTGCCCCATGTATCGAAGCGCCTTCGCACAATAATTCGAAAGGCGCTGCAAGTGGAACCCGAAAATCGCTATCGGTCCGCCTCTGATTTTGCCGCCACTCTGGGCCGCGTTCCTCTTCCTCTAAACTGGGTAACCCGCCCTATGGGTGCGGGGGCATACAATTGGCGCGCAAGTCGCCCCGACACTCCGGCCTTAGAGGTTGAGTTGGTTCCCGACGGGGCATCTTCGAAATGGCTAACGGCTGTATGGACCAGCCGGGGGACCGAGCGAAGGGCGAAGGGCCGTGCCGACTACTGGACCACGCAGCCCACCTACAGGCAAGCGTGCGACCATCTCACTGAAGTTTTCGCCGACCTAAGTCGATAGTCCGCAGGTACTCTCCTGACAGCGTCCACGATCTAAAGGTAGAGCTCGCAGTGGCCGCAGCGATTCTTTCGGGCAGGCACTCCATACAATAAGGATTCTCCGCGAAGCTGAGAGCTGAGACCTTCAGTTCTCTACCACAGAATTCACAGCGTTGTATGCATTCCAAGGTCGTCGACCGCGGCCGTGTTGTTACCATGGTTTATCCATGAGAAAACTTAAGTTGCATTATAACTTAAGTTTGATACTCTGAGATGTCTTTCGTTTCTCCCCCCCAAAAAATGAAAAAGACTGAAGCAGATCGTCGCTTTGCCAAGAAGTTTGCGGAAAAGTTGCTTCGGCACGTAACCGTGGAAAGAAACCGTGGCAAGTCGCTGGCTGCGATCGCGGCCGGACTTGGGGTCACGGGTGCTGGACTTCAGAAACAACTTTCGGGTGGCACACCGAGTATTCGGACGATCGCTCTCGCCTATGCCCTGTATGGAGTGTCAGTCCGCTACGAAGAGATAGAGATGACCAAAGCCATTTCATCCAGAGGGAAGAGGAAAGGGGACCGTCGTTCGACTGACAATCGGCAGCTGTTTTTGCCATTCGAAATTACGACTCCAGTACCAGCGAAAGACATGATCCTAAAGTTGGTTCCCCGTGGAGTACGCCGCTATCGCCTGCAACTCACGATTGGAATGTCGCGGTAAACTCCTTCGCAATCGTCCTAGCCAATCTTAATTCCCAGGTCCTACTGAAGGATGTTTGCGCTCGAATCGTCTCTGCGGCACATCTCTGCGTCTGCATTGTCTGATCTTTTCTGAATTTCCAAGACCTTCGCCGACAACTGCCGCATGGCCGCCACCGCATCGGGCGGAACCGTTTTGATGTAGCAGCGCTGTGTCACCGACACATCACTATGGCGGAGGATAGCCTGAATCACGCTGTCATCCACCCCGAGCCGATTGAGGTTCGATGCTAACCCCCTTCGGAACCCGTGCCACCCCACCCACTCCACGCCGGCCTTCGTCAGCACATTTTTCATCTGCCGTCGGTACAGGGCATCGAGATCAAGCGGCTTCCGCAGAGAATTGGCAAATGTCGGTCCTGATGCTGGACGTCCGCACGCGATCCAGTGTGCCCGGAGTCGATCTGCCAATTGCGGGATCACCGGGACGGGAGCCTTCGATCTTTCCGTCTTCGGGCTTCCCACATGGCTCCGCCATACTGAGCTCATCACGTGCAGTAGCCCAAGGGACTCCTTGTCCCGTGGTGGTTCGTAGTACTCCCACCGCGCCCCTCTCAACTCTCCCAACCGAAGTCCTGTGTACGCCGCTGTCTCCACCACAGTCGCGGCCAGTTCCGGGAGAACCTTCAGCATTTGCCCGATTTCTTCCAGCGTGTACGCTCTTCCTTCTTGTCCCGCGGGCGCAAATGCCGGAATCTCCGCCAGCCTCACCGGGTTCGATCCATCGAAGTAGCCCTGCTGCGCTGCGTGCTGGAAGACTCCACTCAGGAAATGCTTCACGTGCTTCAGGGTCGTCTTTGAGAGCGTGTACTCCCGTTCGTTCTTCTCTGTGGGGCTGCCGAGCGATACCGTCTAGCCACCCCTGTACGTCGTATGTTTTGACCTCCCGCATCCATGCCGATGCCGAAAGGTCCTTGAGGTAGTCGTACCAGATTTGTTTATATCCACGGTAGGTGCTCGGCCTCTTCTGCTGCTCTGCGAACGGCAGGTACACACCCTCAACGAAATCGCCCACGGTCATCACTCTCAGGGGCGACACAGATGTGCGATTCAACGGAGCCAGTATCTCTGCGGCCAGAGATCGAACGCTCGCCTTCGTCTTGTGCTTCGCATCCACCGGAGCAAGGCGTCGATTACGGATTACGGTTTTCACTTTGCCATCGACGAACACTTGCTGCCGGTACCGGACAACCCACCAGCCACGGTGCCGGGTGATGCAACCGCCTTGTCTCCTCCGCTGCATTTGTGCTATCCAGCTTCACAGTAACGTAGCTTATAGCTATGCACAAGCCGCGGGCTCGTTCCCGACCTGATGGCGTTTCCACCATGCATTCAGCTCCGGGCTGATCCAGATGAAGCGCACGTATCGACCCAGACGTACATGGGGAATCGGGTCCACGCAGCGCGACCGGGTTTGCTCCCGAACCCAGCTCTCAGGCACCCTCCACCGTGACGCCAATTCTCCCGCGGTGAGAACCTCGCATGGTGGTCCAGCAGCTACTGGTGTGTTCCCCGATTGTTCCCCCACTTTTCATGCTGTGCTTCCCGTGACTTGCGACTCAATTTAGGTGTACAACGGTTTCCGGAACCGCTCATCTCGCTTCCACAATGGGCCCTATCCAACCCGATGCGAGTGTCCCTCAGCGCCTTCGAGCCTTGGATTTCGGACGTTCGTTCGCGACCGAGAAGAATGACTCCAGCATGTAAAATTCTTCCGCCCAGCTTCTTAGCGCTGCCCGAACGTCCCGGTTCATGCGCAGCGGCTTGAGGTATCGGTGCACGTTCGGAATACGTCGCCCCAGAAAGCGCGTCGCGCTGCCCAGTGAAATGTCGGCACGCCGCCGCGCTTCGGCGAGAATCCCCGTGGAGTCAGTCCCAAAGCGTCGTCGTAGTGCAGGTGCAACTTTGTCCCAATCTAGCCCGGGCGAAGCGAACATGGCGCGCCGCCAACTTGTAGGCGATTGCGTAGAGAGCTGCCCTGGCACTTTTGCGGTATCGAATATTTTCGGAGCAGGGCGGAGTGAAGCTCCAGCTCCACCCGATATGAATCTAACGACTTCTTGAGGTAGCAGCGAACCATCTTGGGTGAGGTCCGCGATCCGTAGCGCAGAGTGCCCGGGCCACCTCGGTCCTTGCGGCGACGAGCGTTCCCAAACTTCCCGAATCGCAAAACGAATTCTTCGTCCACGCCGCTGTCTTCGGGGAAGTAAAGGGGAATTTCGACGAGAGAGACTTTGTGAATTTTAAGTCCGCCCAGATGACGTCCACGATCTCTTCGGGCGTGATACCCATTTCGTCGTCACCGACCATCGTGACACGCTCGTCCGGAGAAATCCTTCAGTGGCTTATATTGGATAAAATCGGAGCTCGGTTTCAAAACTGCGCAATTCCCGCACCCGCTCGTACGTTGAAGTCGCGCCTTGCCGTTGGACGCGGCTGTCTCTCACAACCCGATACCCCTTGATGGTCGGCACTTCCCCCGCATTCCGTACGGTCAGAATCAGCCGGTCCAGTCGGGCCACGCATCCGGCTACGTCATTCCGATCCTCATTTCCCTTCCCCATGCATCAAAATCTACCCCGACACTTCGCAATTGCACAAAACACGAAAACCTCGAAACTGCGATTGCCGAAGATCGTTCCACCGTACGCTGCCAATAATCTGAGGCAGGCTGTCAGCGCGGAGGCCTACATGGCGATCTTGGGAAATGAGAAGCGCATTGCTGACGTCATGTGGGGGAGCCTGGTCGCCGGTATTACCCGGAAGTCAGTCGAGGAAAGGTTCCGCAGGTATGTGGCAGCAGAGCACCTGCAGCAGAAAGTTGGGAAGACGCAGATGCGCTCGCTGTTCAAGATTGTGGATGAGTTCTGGCGGGTGCGTATCGCCACGGAAGGCTGCCAAAGAACAACGACTGCTTCGAGGACTACCGTGCATGCCTGCAATTAATTGACGGCACCAGGAATAGGTTGAACGAACTCCTCAGTTTCGCCGAGAAGTTTCCGACAACGCGCCCTTCACTCCGGACCACTCCTGTAGCCGACTTCATTCGTGATGCCATCAGCACGGTCCAGAAGAAACTAAAGCCGAGCCTCGATGAAACTTATCGCGATGTTGCAGGCCGCCTGTCGATGCTCGTGGCGTTTCATTCCAAGAGGGAGGTGAACGAACTCGTCGCCGATTGGTGAGGTTGGTCTCAGATGAATATCCCAAAATGAAGAAGAAGGATCACGCAGCTCTCATCGGAGCAACCTTAGCAGGGGCCGGGCTCCTGCGTGAGGCTGAACTGGCCTCCGATCCACAGGAGCGCGTCCCCCGCAAGATTTTTCTTGCTATGCGAGATTACAAGAAACACTATCAGGATGTGGGCGAAGGCAGGGTATTCCCGTACTCAAAAGACCAACGCAGAAAAAACGGCGGGCATAGCGCGCAAGAGGCAGAAATCATAGTTTTGATTCAAGAGTTCTATACGTCAAACGCACCTGCTTTTCATTCATGCTTCAAGCTTTGAGTGCTGATATTAAATTTCTATACACAAAAGCAAAATGTCCAAACTCCTGTTTCAAACTCTATATGTTTGGGTTCTATGTTGGTGTTTATGTTTATTCATATGAATAGTATTTAGCCTACCCTGTTTTTTCTGGACATGCTGATCCACTGCAGCCGTGATAAGAAAAAACATTCTGGTGGCATCTCCCCCCCTCGCCGCAGGATCACCAGCTAAGCTCTTATTGGTCTCGATTTTGTGGGAAATCCCGAGATCACGTCCCCCAAGGGCTACCGACTCACCACCGATGTTCAGCAAGTGAGGACAACTCACCTGAACCGACCTCATCCAGAAACTTCTTTCACGACAAAGTGACGTTGCATCTCTTCGAGATTCGCCGACCAGGTTCCATCCCACGCAATCTCTAACAGCAAAGGTTTCGACGCGGCATCCTGAGACAACGCGACCACTCGTACTTGCATTGCTTCACCTGCAACCAAGAAACCACGGAAGTTATTCGGCCAAATATAAGGAGAGAGCCTGAACTGTCCAGAGCCTTCTTGCAGCAGCCCCAAATCACACTTGTCTGGCGGCCCAATTGTCGGCAACAACTCATGAAAGGTAGGGAAAGCCCAGGTCAGTTGCAAAGGGACGATGAGGTACTCGGGAAAAAATGTGCCATCTGGTTTCCTCTTCGCGAGTCCCTCTACGACAACCCGAACGTTCTTCGCAGGGCTCCATCGCCGCTGGTTTCTGACCCCGACGTGGCAATAAATCTGCCGCTTGCCGTCGTTCCCAATGTTTACGTCGCAGCGAGTGACCAGCGTGAGTTCTAGTTTTGGAGCGGCGAACTTCGACCTAATCCAGTCTCCCCAAATCGCCGCTACTGCGACGGCGACGGTTCCGATTGCCGTAAAGACCGCAGCAAGCTTTTCAATCGCCGAAGTTTCCAGCGTCTCAAGCACGGTTTCCTCACGTTGAATCAAATCACAGCGACTGAAGTCTTCCGGTGCACAACTTCCCACACCCAGAGAAAATGATGTTCCCAGCCTTCCAAAAAGCCCGTCAGCGTGCCACCCAGCGTTGCTTCAGCGGTGCGTTTAGGGTTCCAGCGGGGGTCAGGACCACCCACAACCTCTGGCGTCCTCCAGCATCGTTCAGCATTGGAGCCCGGTTCTTAGTTGGTGTACAGCCACAGCTTAACCTCGTTCATGACCTAGTTCAATGACTCCCAATTCGACAATTAATCTTGTTCGGAATTCGTAACAGACAGATATCCACAATTGACAATCCCAAAAATCTGTACTAAGAATCCGCATTCTTCGTAGGTCAGGCTACCATTGGCGAGGAGATTTCTTTGTGGGCAAAGCTATCGCGAAGCTCTTCTGTCTGCTTCTTTTCCTGGTACCGCTAGCTTCTACTCAGTCTACTAACCAGTCCGCCGTAATTCAGGGCCCAGGAAAGCGCAGCATTGTGTCCCAAAGGGCAGATCACCGATGCGCTTCTCACCGGGACAGCTTCCTGGACCATGGGTTCGGATATTCAAACTGGCGAAGTCACGCTGAAGGCTCGGGCAAGTGGTCAGAGCCGAATAAATCTGAGCCTAGGAGGTGTGCCTCGCAGCGAAATCAGGATTAACGACCCGCTCAATCCGCTCTTCGAAACCTTTGCCGGGGGCCAGTGGACCACGCGCGCCCCACACAACAGTTGGGTTGACGCCAACTGGTTTTTCCCCGCGTTGTCGGCGCTGGTGGTTGGTCCGCAGAAGGGATTCGCTCTGGGCTCGATCAGCGATTCATCACATCTCTACTCGCAATTCCAGATCACCGGCCAAAAAGCTGGAGTGGCAAGCCAGATTCAGAACCTTAGCAGCGTGCTCTATAAAGTGGACCCTTCGACCCTGTTTCCTGTCGCCCTCCATTTCGTGTTTCATCCAGACTCGGATTTCGGCGTCAGCATTCCGGTTGACGTGCAGTTCTCCGATTACCGAACGGTGAGCGGCGTTCAGGTTCCGTTCCGAATCGAGCATACTTCAACGGGACCCTCCAACTCGACATTACGATTTCCGCCGTCACCATCAACCCCGGCCTCACGGACAGCGATTTCGCAGCGAATTAAACGGAGACAACAGATGACGACCCAGCGCATCCTTGCCCTCGTCGGACTGGTGACAATGCTCATTGGTACAGCCTACAGTCAGATCGCCACAGGCACGCCTCCCTTCAGCAGCACGAGTGGAGGATCGTTCGACTCGATTGACCTTGGCAATCTGAACGTGCATATCGAGATCCCAATCATAAGCCGAGCCGGGCGTGGCATCCCATTGCATTATTCGTGGAGCTACGACAGGTCCATCTGGTATCCGAGTGGTGGTGCATGGACGCCCGTGAGCAACTGGGGATGGCGAAGTCGAGACCGAGGCGGCGGTCGGTTATATTGCGTACCTTCAGTCCTCTACAAAGTGCTTCGATGAAGACCCATGGTATTGGGGCATAAGATTTTCAGGATATAAGTACCATGACGGTTCTGGCACACCTCACGGATTCGGGATTAATTGGACAACATGCGGAAACGACAATCACCCTCATATCCGCGACGACCAGGGGATGGATCGGGAATGTTTCTTAACGCGGACACGAACACTGTGACACTGAGGTCCGGCACCACCATAATCGCACCGTCGCAAAGCAATAGCGGTTCCGGCACGATCAAAGACTCGAATGGCAACTACATCTCCGTCACGCCAACAGCGATAACCGATACGCTCGGCTCGACTGCGCTCAGCATCACGGGGTCGCCCAATCCTACACAGTTCTCATATACCGGACCACAAGGGAACGCGCAAAACGTTACGATTTCGTACACGTCCTTTAACATCAAAACCAATTTTGGATGCGGTATCGGCGAGTACACCGCGACCGGCGTGTCTCTGCCCACTACGATTACGCTGCCTGACAACACTCATTACACGATCACCTACGAGCCGACCCCAGGCTTCTCCACTTACCGAACGGGGAGAATACAATCCATCACCTTGCCCACTGGCGGCACGATCACGTATGGCTACGGAACCACAAACGACGGAACTTCTTGCACCGACGGCAGCACGGTGAGTTTGACCCGAACCACTCCGGACAACAGCAGTAACCCGTGGCAATATACGCGCACCCAGGTGGGCTCGAACTGGAAAACCACGATCACCGATCCCGCGGGAAATGATACGGTGGCGATGTTAAACCGGATTTACCAGCTGCAACGGAAGGTCTACACAGGGTCCGCAACCAGCGGCACCCTGTTGTCCACTGTGGACGCCGGCTATGACGGGGCTACTCCCGACAGTAGCGGTACGTGCTTGACCACCACACCCATACCACCCTTCACGCAGGTGGATACCTACAAACGGCTCCCGTCGCTAACCGGCGGCGTTAGCGCACAATCCGCTGCCAAGTATGATGCAACCTACACCCGCCCTACCGAAACCGATGAATATGACTTCGGGGCGGTTGGGGGCGGCGTTGGCCCATTGATCCGGCAGAAGACAATCACCTATGCCAGCTTGGGAAGCAACATTAACGATCGTCCATACCAGGTCAGCATCTGTCCCGCCACTTGCACTGGCAGTAATTTCATCGGCCAAACTACGTACTCGTACGATGCAGGCACGCCCACTGCCACGGTCGGCACTCCCCAGCATTCCTCGGTCTCGGGGGCGCGGGGAAATGCCACGCAGGTCACATCCTTCGTTGCAACGGGCAAAACGCTCAGCAAGTCCGTCTCTTCTTACGATACCGGTGGCGTATACACCGCCACGGACGTCAACAACGCCGTCACAACCTATACGTTCAGCGACTCTACGCATTCTTGCGGCAATTCGTTCCCGACGACTGTCCAATTGCCCCTCTCTCTGACGCGCTCGATGACTTGGAACTGCACCGGTGCGGTCCAGACAGGCGCTACAGACGAGAACGGCAAAAGCACCTCCGTTACGTACAATGACACGCATTTCTGGCGCACAACAGCTTCCACCGATGCCGCGCTCAACCAGACAGTCTATATACAGACGGGCCCAACTCGCCGTTCAGAGCAGCCCTTAGCTTCAACGGTGGCAATTCTGTCGTAGACCAGCTCACCACGCTCGATTCGCTAGGTCGTCCGCACGTTTCGCAACGAAACAGGGACCAACCTCATCAACCTCGACCTTACCGTAGAGATCGACTACGACAAACTCGGTCGTGCCTACAAGACCACCATGCCTTATGCAGCGACGGCGGGCCAGACCGCAACGAGTCCCAAGGTGGTCACGAGGGGCTATGACGGCGCAAGCCGGGTGGTCCAAATGACCGACGCTGGGGGCGGCTCCACTGCGTACGACTACGTCACCAACAGCGGGCTTAACGATGTATTGGTCTCCCTCGGCCCAGCTCCGAGCGGAGAGAACGCGAAACAGCGACAATTCGAAAACGATGGTGCGGGTCGTTTGACCTCTGTCTGCGAAGTGAGTTCCAGCGTTAACGGACACGGAACGTGCGCCCAAAGCCACAGCCAGAGCGGGCTCTGGACAAAATATACCTACGATGTCTTAGGTGACCTTTTGACAGTGGCGCAGAATGCTCAGTCGGGAACTCGCAGAATCGAACTTATACCTATGACGGTCTGGGGCGGTTGACTTCGGAGAGCAATCCAGAGACCGGGACCACGTCGTACGTCTACGATTCCATTAGCACAGGAAACTGCGCTGGAACCTTCAACGGTGATCTGATCAAGCGCACTGATGCCGTTGGCAATGTCACGTGCTACACCTACGACGCGCTCCATGGGTCAAAGACATCACATATCCGAGCGGCTATCCCTACTCGGCCGTGACCGCTCCCAAGCATTTCGTTTATGACACAGCGACGGTGAATGGCGTAGCAATGGTTAACGCGAAAGGACGCCTTGCCGAGGCCTATACCGGGACAAGCGGCAGCAAGACCACGGATTTGGGCTTCAGCTACACTGTCCGAGGCGAGGTCTCAGACACCTACGAGTCCACACCCCATTCCAGTGGCTACTACCACTTGACGGGTGCTTATTGGGCGCACGGACCCTTGAAGAGTCTGAGCGGCTTGCCGGGTATTCCTACCATCTACTATGGTGCGAGCGACGGCTCCGGACTCGACGGCGAGGGCCGATTCACGAAGGTAAGGCTCAACTCGTCAAGATCCGATAACGGGAGTGACATACGCCAATAGCGGGACGACGCAACCGATTGGAGCACTGACGCAAGCAACGCTGGGATCGGCGGACTACGATACTTTCGGCTACGACGTGAACACGGGACGTCTGACGCAGTACAAATTCAACGTGGGCAGCCCGCTGAAGACCGATACCGGGGACGTGACATGGAATGCGAACGGGACGCTGAAGCAACTCGCAATCACAGACCAGCTCAATTCCTCGAACACCCAAACCTGCACGTACGGATATGACGATCTCAGCCGCGTCACCATTGCGAACTGTGGCACGCCCTGGAATCAGAGCTTCAGCTTTGACCCCTTTGGCAACGTAACCAAGGCTGGAAGCCTCAACTGGGCCTGTTCCACCTGTTACGACACGACCAAGAACCGGTACAACAGCACGCTGTCGCCGTTGATCAGTTACGATAACAATGGCAATCTCACCAATGACACGTTTCACGCATATACCTGGGATGCGGAGGGTAAATCGCTCAGCATTGATGCCGTGGTGGTCCTAACCTATGATGCTCTGGGCCGGATGGTGGAGCAGAACAAGAGCGGAAGCTACACGGAAATCGTCTACGCGCCAGGCGGGGCTAAGTTTGGCCTGATGACGGGGCAGACGCTACAGAAAGCTTTTGTAGTGCTGCCAGGTGGGGGGACGGCGGTTTACAACTCCTCGGGGCTGGCTTATTACCGTCACTCTGACTGGTTGGGGAGTTCGCGATTGGCCACCACTCCAAGCAGAACCTGTTATTGGGATACGGCGTATGCCCCGTTTGGAGAAAATTATGCGTCGCCTGCGAGTGGCTGTACGGCACAGGAGCTTTCGTTTACCGGGCAAAATCAAGACACGGTCCCCGGAATGTACGATTTTCTCTACCGCGAATACCATGCCAATCAGGGTCGGTGGCTTTCACCGGACCCAGTGGGGCTGGCGGCAGTAAATCCGACGAATCCGCAGTCATGGAATCGATATGCATACGTCGGTAACCAGCCCCTGACGACCATAGATTCGTTGGGGCAGTTGTGGGCGTGCGTTTTCTCTGGTGATTGGTTTGGGAACTTTTTTGGCGGTTGTTCGTGGTTCACTGATGCGAGAGACCAGTGCGGTACCGAGGGTTGTGACGACCGACGTGAAGGGCCGGGACAGAACGGTGGTGACAAGAACGAGGGCGGTGGATCGGGAAATAAGTCCGCGAAGAACGGTGCCGCAAACAAGGAGAAGAGCCACGGTTGCATCGGAACGCGCGTAGCAACAGGCATACAGGGTGTAGTGAATACCGGCCTAGGGGAACTGAAAACGGCAGGGGCCATCGGGGTGGGTCTGCTCGGTGCTGGCGCAGCTGCGGAAACCGAAGGTACAAGTTTGTTTGCAACACTCGCTGCCGGATATGTCGCAATCAGTTCCCAGGGGCAGGTCCTGACGGGGCAGGCGCAACTCTACTCTGCGATAAGTGGAGATTTCAAGACCGGTGAACAGATAAAGCAGGTCGGAGACATCATGTCAGGACCCATAACTGGGATTACCACCTTGGCCGCCACTAAAAAGCCAGAAGTTGCTGCAATTGTAGCGAATATCGAAAGTGCAATTACTCTCGGTGCCGGGGCGGTCAACTCCGAAACAGTCGCAGATAAGATTGCCAATGGAGTTGATGCGGCGTTGACTTTCTTAGGGGTCCAAGACGGAAGCTGCCCATGAACACTTATGTTCATTGCACGCCAGGAACCGAGATGTCAGCGACTAAGTCGATTTGGGCTTGCAATCACCTAGGAGGAGCTTTGAACTTTAGAGCCTTAATCAAAACTACTTTGTTATTCTCAGTGCTTTTCGGTGCAGCTGCTTTAGTGCTTGCTTACGAGTTTATCAGCGGACGCATTTCGCCCGGTGGTCTTGGGGTCGGGCTCATTGTTTTGCTTGTTGCTAGTACAGTGTCCGTCGCTCTTATGTTTAGATCAGCGTCAGTGCGCAAGTCTATCCTGGGGTCTGTCAATGATCTAGACTCAGGTCTGCGGAGAGGTAAAATGTTAGCCATATGGGCCGGCAAGATTGCGGTGGTCGTGCTGCTGCTGGCATTCCTAAATGGTTTGTGGCACATACGAGAGAAACCACTGGCACCGCGGCTTGTGGGTTTGGGTGCAAACCTCTTTGTAACATTTGCAATCATAGGTGCGGTGCGGAAGATGCAGAGAGGCCCGAAGTGATCGGACCGAACCCTTTGTAGCCGCAAAACAACGGACAGACCATTGAAAGATTGAGGAGCGGAAAGACGGGGACGGAAATATGGGGACAGACGGGATAAACGAGGACTTCAAATGGACTCCGTCTTTGGGCAAATGTGGAGCATCGCAAGCCGCCTAGCCGCAGCCGAAGTCTGTATTTGGCTCGTCGTATGGTCTATTCGCCGCCGAGGTGAAATGGATGAGATACTCGATGCGACAGCGAAGCTGATTCGGTGGGGAGTTGTTCTTGGGGGCTGGCTTTTGGCATCAATTCCTGGAGGCAAGTTTGGACCTTTTAGAGCCGCCGCGGGGGTGCTGGGCTTGATTTTCCTGTGCTGGCCCAATTGCGCATACCATTTGGCACATCTTCTCCGCCGAAATGATGTTGCCGCAAAGGGTGCTGTGAATCTGGGCGCTGCAGCCGCAAACAACAGCACGCCGCAAATCCCCACGAAAGAGAAAACCGGGGACAGGAAGCTGTGAAGAAATTGTCTTCCGACCCAACAAAGCCGGGTGCCCCACGTTTCAGGCCTTTCAAACGTGGGGTTCCACGGACCCATCCTTCTTGGGCGTTTGGGGATGTGGCTCACTCCAGTCTGGCGTCCAACGCGCTAACCTGAGTGCTGAACTGGTTGACCTGATCCCCTCTTCCCGAACAAGGGCGAGTATGATTTCGGACCCTCGGCCACCGCGCACACTTGCCTGAGCCCGAACTGCCTGTGCCCTGGGGGAGCGAGCATTTTGCCGTCTGTATACACCACCCCTCACCGCGTCGCGCTACCGCATCCTCGAAAGGCTGATGGCAGCATCACGAAAACTTGAAGTGCAATCTGGGGAACAAAGTGGGGAACAATAATTGCCGAATGAGAGCCGATCCACCCATTTCAGCCCCATCCAGCCCGCCTCTAAGCACTTGATACGACTGAGAGCCCCCTCAATCCATATATCTTGAAAACCGCTGTACGGGAAACCGTACCGGGGGTTCGAATCCCTCTCCCTCCGCCATTGGATGCTTCGTTTTAATTGGTTCCCCTTGAGGTTGTTTTCCAGGTCCCTACCCGCCCGTGCCATGACCCGAGCACTGGGGAGCCATTTCTCTTTCCGGCGGTTCCCATTACAAGGGGATGGGCAGAGCTCTCGGGGGAGGGCGCTGCTCGGGCGGACGTCTCCAGGGGTTTGGTTAGTCGACGTTCGCCCTTCTCTTTTTTGCGGCGGCCCGAGTCTTACATCACAAGACAGCGGCGCGATTCCGGCCTTTACTCTTGGCCTGGTAAAGCGCCTCGTCGGCAACCGCGAGAACTTCTTTTTCACTGGTATTGCCGGCAACAGCGGTGACGCCGATGCTGATGGTGACCGGGATCTCCACCTCGTCGGCCCACACGGGCGCGGCCGCCACGGCCGACCGGATGCGCTCGGCGCTTTGCAGGGCATGGGTGCGGTCGCAAGCGGGCAGCACTACGAGAAATTCTTCTCCTCCGTAGCGGCCAAGGAAGTCATAGGAGCGGATGACCTGCATAATGCGGCGCGACACCTCGCGCAACACCGCATCCCCCGCAAGATGGCCGTGGGTGTCGTTCACTTGCTTGAAATGGTCCAGATCGAGCATGAGGACCCCGGTGACTCCTTGGGTGCGGCTGGCGCGCTCGATCTCGCGCTGCAAGAGTTCAAGGGTGGCCCGGCGATTCCAGATTCCGGTGAGCACGTCGTGGGTCGCCTGAAAGCGCAGTTCCTCGCGAGCGCGGATCAGGCCATCCTGAAGTGCGAGAATGCGGGCACCTACCCGCAGGCGAGCGCGCAATTCGTGGCGGTCGAATGGTTTTTTCAGGTAATCATCGGCTCCCGCATCCAGTCCGGCGACCACGTCAGCGTTGTCGTCTTTTGCAGTCACCAGCAGCACGTATTGATACGGAGTCTTCTGGCGGGCACGAATGCGGTGGCAGATTTCTGCGCCTTCGACCCCGGGCATGATCCAGTCCAGGATGAGCAGTTCGGGCTGGGTTTCCTGCTGCAGAATCTGCCAGGCTTGCTCGCCATCTTCGGCCAGGGTGACGCGATAGCCCCAGGTCTCGAGCCAGCTCTTCAGGATCTTGCGGAACATTGGGTCGTCTTCGGCGACCAGCACGTGGTAACCATCGGGAGAGCATGGGGGCGCGGGGTTTGCCGGCGATTCTGCAGTTTTCATCACATTCTCACCGTAACTTCTATCGGCAGAAAGAGTACGAAACTGTATCCTCACGCCGGGATAGGATAAGCGCTGGTCCTGCCACTGGTTAGTCCGCTTTTTCCATAAAGACAAACGGCTTGGTTGCCGATGGTCGCATTAGGCGCATCGCGTCCCCCCCCGGCAGTGTGAGCACTCGACGGGCCGCGTCGCCGGATTGCCGTGAAAGCACTACTCGACAAAATTGCCAGGCGCGACGCGCGGGAGCTCGCGAAGAAAAGCCCGGCTTGGCATGAAGGGCCGCCGGCGAAGCAACTGATCTTCGCAGTCATTTTCCTGGGGTTGTTCCTTGTGCTGGACGGATCTTCGCAGGCGTCCCAAGCCTGGGAAGGAGCACCGCCCTGCTACCTGCCGGTCGGAATGGCAGTGGCGCTGCTGTTGTACGGCGGCACGCGGTACGTACCCCTGCTGCTGTTTTCGACAGTCACCGCGGCAGTGGTGGACTACCACCGCCCGCTGTTCTCGTGGTGCGGGATTCCCGGAGCCACGCTTTCCTATGCTGGCTATATCGCGGGTGCCGCACTGCTGCGCTCACGCTGGCGCATCGATCCAAAGCTCGGCAGCTTGCGCGATGTGTCGCGGTACGTGGTGACCTTCCTGGTGGCCGAAATCTTCGGGGCCACGATTGGGATGTTGACTTTGTTCGGCGACGGACTGGTTCGGCGCGACGACATTGTCAGGACTGCGATTGATTGGGCGACCAGTGATGTGATCGCCGTTCTTACTTTCACGCCGTTTTTGCTGGTGTACATCGGGCCGCGGCTGGATTGCTGGTTCCGTTCCGAGCCGCTGCCGTCCCTGATTCGCGAGTTCTCCTGGCCCGAATTGGTGGAAATATCGGCGCAAGCCGGATCCCTGCTGGCGATCATCTGGGTCATCTTCGGACTGACCCAGGCAATTCCGTACCAGCCGCTTTACCTGTTGTTTCTTCCAGTAATCTGGGCAGCGGTCCGGCGAGGCATTCCTGGGGCAACTCTGGTTACACCCGCAGTTACTTTTGGATTGACGTTTGCCGCGTGGATTACGCAGGCCCAGCGAGGATCGCTGCCCAGGCTGCAACTCGCGATCGTCACGGTGGGGCTGACGTCGCTGCTCCTGGGAGCAGTGGTTAGCGACCGCCGCAAAGCCGAGGAGAAGTTGCGCTCCAGCGAAGCTGGGTTGAACGAGGCGCAGCGGGTCGCCCGCCTCGGCAGCTGGACCATGGATGCGGCGACCGGGCAACTCACCTGGACCGAAGAGCTCTACCAGATGCTGGGCCACGATCCCTCGCTTCCCCCGCCGGAATACTCGCAGTTGGAGCGGATTCTAACCCCCGAAAGCTGGCGCCGTCTCGACGCCAGTGTGGCTGAGACATTGCGCACCGGCCTGTCCTATGAACTGGAGCTGGAGACCAGCCTGGAAGGGAAGGGCAACCGCTGGATCCTGTCGCGCGGCGAACCCCTGCGTGACGCGAAGGGTAGGCTTAACGGTTTGTGCGGGATCGCCCAGGACATTACCGACCGAAAACGTTGGGAAATGGAACGGCAATCCAAGACGGCGTTTCTGGAGGCACAAGCCAACTCGACCATCGATGGCTTGCTGGTGGTCGACAATCGCGGCCAAAAGCTTCTGCAGAATCAGAGATTGGTCGACCTGTTCCATGTCCCAGCCACGCTGCTCGCCCAGAAAGAAGATGGTTCCATGCTCGCGCACGTGGTTTCGCTCGTGAAGGATCCCAAGATGTTTCTGGCACGGGTCCACTATCTTTACGAGCATCATGAAGAAACCAGCCGGGACGAAATCGAACTGAAGGACGGCAGGATACTGGACCGCTACTCCTCGCCGGTGGTTGGCAAGGATGCCACGTACTACGGACGGATATGGGCCTTCCGGGATATCACAGAACAGAAGGCCGCCGAACAGGAACTGGTGAAAGCACGGGAATCAGCGGAGGCCGCCAACCGGGCCAAGAGCGAGTTCCTGGCCAACATGAGTCACGAGATTCGCACCCCCATCAATGGAATTCTGGGTATGGCCGATTTGCTGCTCGACACCAGCCTGACCGCCGAACAACGCGCGGATCTGGAAATTCTGAAATCCTCCGGCGATTCCCTGCTGGGCGTGATCAATGACATCCTCGACTTCTCCAAGATCGAGGCCGGCAAGCTTCAATTGGATCCGATTGAGTTCAACCTGCACGATCTGGTGTCCGACACCGTGCGCGGACTGGCCCTGCGCGCTCACCAGAAAGGACTGGAGCTGGCTTGCTCCATCGAACCGGATGTGCCCGTATCCGTCGTGGGAGATCCGGGACGGTTGCGGCAAACCCTGGTCAACCTCCTCGCCAACGCCGTCAAATTCACCGAACGCGGGGAAGTGTTGGTCAGCGTACTTTTGGTATCCCGATCCGCGCAGAAAATCCGGCTGCACTTCAGCATCGCCGATACGGGAATCGGAATTGCCCCGGCGCAACATTCGCTGATCTTCGAAGCCTTTGCGCAAGCCGACACCAGTACCACCCGGCACTACGGGGGCAGCGGTCTGGGCCTGGCCATTTGCTCGCACCTGGTCGGAATGATGGATGGCCGAATCTGGGTAGACAGCAGTCTGGGGAAAGGCAGCACTTTCCACTTCACGGCTGGGTTCGGGGTCGCGACCGGCAACTCCGCCGCGGTGCTGCCGTGTCTTCAGTCTGACCTTCTCCACGTCCCGGTCATGGTGGTAGATGACAATGCGACGAACCGCACGATCCTGATGGAACTGATGGAAAACTGGGGGATGGAGGTCGTGTCGGCCGAGAACGGCGAAGGTGCCCTGGCCACGATGCGACAAGCGTTTGAGCGCAGTCACGGATTTCGCCTGGCGATTATCGACCGCCGGATGCCGGGCATGGACGGGTTTGAACTCGCGAAACAAATCCGGCAGGATCCCCAGTTCGCCGACTCCGTGATCATGATGTTGACCTCGACCGATCAAAGCGACGACGCGGCCCGCTGCCGCCAACTTGGCATCGCGTCGTATCTGGTGAAACCCATCCGGAAATCAGAATTGCTTTCCGCGATTCTGACGACACTGGGCCGGCCAAAAGTGGCCATGCCAAGGATTTCTGAAGTTCGCGAAGAGGTCATCCCGGAAAGGCGGACGCTGCAGATTCTGCTCGTTGAAGACAACCCCGTGAACCAGACTGTGGGACTTCGCATGCTTCAAAAGATGGGCCACGTCGCCGTTCTGGCGAAAGACGGAAAGGAAGCCCTCGAACAGATTGCGCAGAAGAAATTCGATCTGGTCTTGATGGATGTGCAGATGCCGGAAATGGACGGGCTCACGGCCACGCAGCACATCCGGGAGAGCGAAAAGCTTTCGGGAATGCATCTTCCGATTGTCGCGATGACTGCGCGCGCTATGCGTGGCGACCGGGAAACTTGCCTGGCGGCAGGCATGGATGGATACATTTCGAAGCCGATTGCACTCGAGGAACTGAAAGCTGCCATTGAGCGACACATCGGCAATGTTGGCCAACCTCTGGGCCCGCCGCAAGCGTCCGCTTCCCAGCCGACGCTGCCGGCATGGGATGCCCGCAAGTTTCTGGAAGAGATTGGCGGCGACGAGACCTTATTGCGCGAAGTGACGGACATCTTTCTCGAAGAGGCTCCGAAGCTTCTCGCCCGGCTTCGCCAAGCGGTCGAGGCGGGGGACACAGCCGTCATCGAAAGAACCGCCCACAGCCTCAAGGGAGAACTGAGCTATTTTGGATCCCCGGCGGCGGAATATGCCCGTGAATTGGAAAAAATCGGCAAGGAGAAAAACCTGGACCGTGCGCCAGAGGTTCTCGCATCGCTTGAACAGGAAGTCCGTTCCCTGATGGAGGCGGTCCGAAAAGATGAGCGGGGGAACAGCGCGCATGCAGGGTGACCTCATTGGTGTTACTTTTTGATTAATACAGGATTGCCTCTAGGCCACAGCCAAGGTAAAGATTTGGAAGCAGCCAAAACTGCGGTACCATCGAGTACTAGCAGTCTCGGTTTCCCAATGGACTCTGGAAAGGCCAAGCACGGACGCAAGCCCAAGAATCCCGGATCTCCGAAAAAAAGAACGAAGTCCAACGTTCTGTCCTCCAGTCGCGGCTCGAAATCCAAGAGTTCTCTTTCAGATCGCCCAGCCCTCCGGTTCACTGCGAACAATTCCAACGATTTGGCAATGCAGGCTCCAAGCCTGCTGGCGGCCATCGTAGACTCCTCCGACGACGCCATCGTCAGCAAAAATCTCAACGGAGTCATCACTAGTTGGAACAAAAGTGCGGAAAGGATCTTCGGCTATTCGGCAGAAGAAGCCATTGGGTGTCCTATCACCCTCATCATTCCCCGTGATCGCTTGGATGAGGAGGCGGAGATCATTCGGAAAATCAAACGAGGCGAACGTGTGGATCATTTCGAAACGATTCGCGTCCGCAAGGATGGATCTCTCCTGAATATCTCGGTGACCATTTCTCCGGTGAAAGACGGGTCGGGCCGGATTGTGGGCGCCTCCAAGATGGCGCGGGACATCACCATCCGACGAGTAAACGAGAAGGCCCTGGCAGATCGCGCCCGCCAGCAACGGGCGCTGTTTCATCTTGCGGACCAACTGCACCGCGCAGAATCGATGCAGGAGATCTTCGCCGCCGGACTGGACGCAATATTGGGCGCGCTGCGCTGCCAGCGCGCGTCTATCCTCTTGTTTGACGATAGCGGGTTAATGCGCTTTGTGAGCTGGCGAGAGCTTTCGGAAAAATACCGGAAAGCTACCGATGGGCATTCACCGTGGAAGACCGGCGCGCGAAACCCGTCGGTGATTTGTATGGATGACGTCAATCGAGCTGACTTGCCGGAAGGTTTACGGACTGTGATCAAGGAGGAGGGCATTGCTTCCCTCGCTTTCATTCCCCTTGTATCCGCGGGCGAACTGATAGGCAAGTTCATGTCGTACTTCGATGAACCCCATTGTTTCAGCAACGAGGAAATCGACTTGAGCTTGACGATCGCCCGCCAGATTGCATTTGCGATCTCACGCAACCAATCGAATGAGGCGCTGCGCCGGAGCGAAGAAAGGTTCCGGAACCTGTCAGAGACCCTCGAAGCGGAAGTCCGCGCGCGGACCCGCGAACTGGAACAGCGCAATGCGCAGGTCTTGCAGGGTGCGGAGAGCCTGCGCGATCTTTCCCGCCGCATGATGCAGGTACAGGATGAAGAGCGTCGCCACATCGCGCGCGAATTGCACGACAGCGCAGGGCAGGTGTTGGCCGTACTGGGGATGAACATGGGACAACTGGCCCAGCAGGTACCGCCAGATCTCAGGCTAGCAGCCCAGGAAATTCTGCGACTGGTGCAGCAACTGACGCAGGAATTGCGTACCATGTCGTACCTTCTGCACCCGCCACTGCTGGACGAGATAGGCCTATCGGCTGCGCTCAACTGGTACGTCCAGGGTGTCACGGAGCGAAGCCAGATTGATATTCGCCTGACCATTTCTGAAAATCTGGGCCGTCTTCCCGCCGAACTGGAGTTGATTCTGTTCCGCCTGGTGCAGGAATGTCTGACCAATGTCCACCGGCACTCGGGAAGCAAAAGCGCGACCATCCACGTGGCCCGGCAGGGAGACAGCGTATCGCTCGAAGTGCAGGATCAGGGCCATGGAATTCCGCCGGAGAGGCTGGCGGAAATCCAAACGCACGGCTCAGGGGTTGGCGTTCAGGGAATGCGCGAGCGCGTGCGGCAATTCCACGGCGAAATGAGTATCGAATCCGATGAAACCGGCACCCGGATCTTCGTTGTTCTACCAGTGCAGGTGGTTACGGCGACCATCCCCCTGCGGGCCGCAAGCTAGCGCCTCCTAACCCAAGCGGCGAACGCAATCCCTCAGCATTTCAGCTTCCCAGGTTGGGCGTTGCGGATTTCGCGGATGGGTGCGGTCGCTCGGAATCCGTCCCGCGAGATGCAGGAAGATTGCGGCAGAGTGCTTGTAGGCGGGGACGGGATCGCGAAAAGCGACGTTCCCCAGGTACTGCAACGCGTCGGCGATCGCATAGTACACAGGGTCTTGCGCTTCCCAGAGGCGATCGCGCTCGGCGAATTTTTCCGGCGCAAAGGTCGCCAGTCCCAGCAGGTAGTCGGAACCGTACTCGATCATGTCGATTCCCAAGTCGTTGCCGGTATAGATACGGAAATCCGGCCGTACCTGGTCGCGCAGGGTGAGCCGCTCAAACTCCATCACCCGGTCGAGCGAGGAGTGTTTCATTCCGATGATCTCAGGAATGTCCATCAGGCGCCGCACGGTTTCAGTTGTGAGAATCTCGCCATTGGGCGCGAACATCGAGCCCAGTTCAAAGGCAATGACCTCTTTATAACCGCGACACACGGCCTGGTAGGCGGCGGCTAGATCCTCGCCGGGCATGCCTTTCAAGCGCGCCGTCTGAAACAAAATCGGTGTTGCGCCGAAGCCGCTGATGGAATCGATCTGGCGACGGTAAAGTGTGACGGTCTCGCCTTCCAAACCTTCGATGTAGGCTCCGGCGACAAACGGAACATCCCTACCGAGAGCCTCGCGAGTCCAGCGCAGCACATCTTGCTTCTCGGCCTCGGACAAGTAATTCACGTACCCGGTGTCCATGTTGACCGCGTTCACCAGGCCGGCGCGATACGTGGCGACGAGATGTTGCTGAAAGGACTCGACGGCGACGCGGCCATCCTGCTCAAAGGGAAGCAACGCAGCCGCGATCCCGCGCACCTTGCGGCCGGGCTGGCGCTTGGCCGCCATGGAAGCGATGTTGAATTGAGTTTTCATGCTGCTGAGTGTTCGCTCACGCGCCTGATTCCATCAGCGCTTTTTTGCCGCCGCCAACCGCCTCGCCGCTTCGGACTCTTTGTAATACGCATCGAGCGGGTAGCAGCCTGAGGGCAAACCGTTGCGCGGCGCGGTAGTGCAATCGCTGAAGGTACGGCAAATTCGTCTATGCTCGATCGGCCGGCCCGCCGATGCGTCCCAGAGTAACTCGGGATAAGTCAGCACCATTCTTCCCAGTCCCACCAGGTCAACCCATCCTTCGCGAACCGCTGCTTGCGCCACATGCGGAAGAAAATCTTGCAGATAGCTGTAGGCCGAGCCTACGATGATCAGGTTTGGAAAACGTTGCTTGAGTTTCCGCGTCATCTCCATTTGCCGTGCAACCCCGACCAGCGGATCTTCTGGAGGCTGGTAGCCGTCGGATGGTGGATACAGCGCAGGGCGCTGCACGTGAGGGTTGTAGTAGGGGCTGCCCGCGGTCAAGTTCACCAGCCCGATTTCCAGTTCTTCGAGAAGCGACAAGAACTGAATGGGCTCGTCCAGATCCTCTTCCTGCGGCGCCAGCGGGTTCAGCCCGAACCCCCAGCGATACGGAATCAGTTCTTCCTCGGGAACAGGAATGCCGGGACCAAGCTTTCCGTTTGACGATCGCGCCGGGTCGGGGATGAACGGCAGGGTATCAATGGCCGACAAGCGAACGGCAATTCCGAGCCCCCGGGTTACGGAGCGAATGCCCTGCACAACTTCCCGCAGGAAGCGTGTGCGATTCTCAAAGCTTCCGCCGTAGTTTCCGATGCGCGTGTGTGCGCTAAGAAATTCGTGGCCGAGATAACCATGGCAATGCTTGATGTCAACGAAGTCAAAGCCCAGCTTCCAGGCAAGCGCAGCCGCACGATGAAAGTCTTCAATGATGGCGCCGATCTCCCCGTCAGTGAGGACCGGATAGTCTGGCGGAAGGTGCATGCGGCGATCGAGTAGCGGATGGCGATACAGGATGCGCGGCTCACTGCGGTCGTGAGCATTCGGGCGACAGAAGCGGCCGGAATGGGTAAGCTGCAAACCGATGAGCAGTCCTGCGTCGGAGCCGGTGATTTTCTGATGCTCCGCAACCAGGATGGCGCGCATGCGGGCAAGCGCCGCGGCTGTATGTTCTGAAGCCAGGAGCTGGTTCGGATTCGCGCGCCCCTCGTGGCTGACGGCGACTGCTTCCCCACCCCAGATCAGCTTCGCGCCGCTTCGACCAAAGCGCTGCCAGCGCCGGAACGTGGCTTCCGTAGGACTGCCGTCGGGCGTTCCATCCCAACCCTCCATGGGTTGCACGGCGATTCGATTTCCGATTTCAATCTGGCCGCGGGTAAGAGGTTTGCGCAACGGCGAGTCGGGACCCGATAGCAATCCGTCGTCGCAGGGGATGACAACGTTCAGCGAGCGCAGGTGATCTTTGAAGCGGGCGACGGCCTTCACGCTGCCGAGACGCAGAATCGGAAGAGCACTCATACGGCCTTCCGGTGCCGCGGCAGGGGAAGCACGGCCAGCGCGCCCAACAGCGCGATGCCCACCAGAACGTAGCAGGCGGACGAGTAGCTGCCAGTTGCGTCGCGGAGACGGCTGATCAGCCAGGGCGAGACGGCGTCAGCAACTCCGCCCGCCGTGAGAATCACGCCCATAAGCCGGCCGAGAATCTGCAGACCAAAGATGTCGGCAGTCATCAGGGGGATGATCATGTAATCGCCGCCCAAACCGATTCCGAAGACCACGGCAAACGCGTAGACCGCGAGCTTCGTCGTCCCGAAGAAGAGAAGCGGAATCGAAGCAGCCACCAGCAGATAAATCAGCAGCATGACGTTCCGCTTGGGATAACGGTCGGCGAGCCATCCCATCAGCAAACGCCCGACGATGCTGAAGGCAAGGACCAGCGAAAGGATCTCCGCTGCCGAGGACTGGGGATAGTGGCGGTCGAGGCTGAGGAACAATTTCAAATTTTTCTGCGTGCCCGCCACCGCCGCGATCGAGCACATGCTGCCAATGGTGAGCAGGTAGAAATGGGCGGTCTTGAATGCCCAGCGGGCATCGGGTGGAGTAACGCGAACCTGTGCCCGCTTGGGATCCGGTGATTCCTTGACGAAATAGGCAAGCGGGAACGACAGGACGATAATCAGAACTCCAAGAATCCGGAGCGCGGCCTGCCAGCCGAAATGCTCGACCAGCGAGTGCGAAATCAGCGGCACCAGCGCTCCTCCGAAACCAATCCCGAGGTAAGCGAACCCCATCGCCTTGCCGCGCGACTTGTCGAACCAACGCGACAGCAGGACCTGCACGGGCAAAGGACCGCCGCAGACGTAACCCAGCGCATTGAAGAGGAAGAAGAAGTAGAACAGCCCGAGGCTCGAGATGCTTCCCAGTCCGATGAGAGCGATCCCGGCCATCAGAATGCCCGCCATCATGATGTGGCGGGGGCCAAAACGGTCGACGATCCAGCCCGCTACAAAACCGAATAGGACGGCCACCACCACTTTGGTGAACGCGTCGCCCGACGTAACCCGCCCCCGGCTCCAGCCAAATTGCTGGACCATGAAGTCGTAGTAGAAAGGCAATCCCCAGAGCGCGAGCCCGACAATAGAAAACAAAACCACAAACGAAGTGGCGGCAACTTTCAGCGCCTCAGGCCGAACCGTTGCGTCGACCGGCGGCGCGATATTGCTTTTAAGATCTTCCATACTTCGCTGGGGATCGCTCACGTTGATGCCCGTTTTCTCCTGATCTGTCTCGGCTCGGAAAGATTGTCTGCCGGAAGCGAATGCTCAGCATACCTCGACACTAGTGTCCACCCAGCGCAAACCGAAGTTTTCGATCCTTCAGACAGGCCGAACCAGGCCGCGCTCGGTAGCTTCCGAATTGCGGATCAGAAACAGCGTCAGGATCATCGCAACAAAGGGAACCAGTCCTGCGACCACAATGATGGGATCGAAGGAGTGTGTCCCCAAAGCCTGGCGCGCATCGGAGAAGTGACCGATGAGTTTGAACGCGACGATCGTACCCAGGCCCGCAGCAGTCCCGCTCATTCCGGCGACCGAGGCGACCGACTCGCTATGAAACAGGTCGGACGGCAGGACGTTGGCCATGGTGGAAAACGCCGCGTAGGAGAATGTTGCGGTCGCAAAGAGCAGCGCGATGACCGACACATTGTTGGTGAAGACGGCCGGTATGAGCATGAGCACGCCAATCCCCCCGAATACAATCACGGCCTTCCGCGCATTGCCTAGTGACCATCCCCGCTTGATGAGGTAGCCGGAGATCCAGCCTCCGAAGAAATTCCCGAAATCCGCGGCCATGAAAGGAATCCAGATCGCGATCAACCCGGTTCGCAATTCGATTCCCTTCGCGACCAGGTAAATGGGAAACCAGTCCGTGACGAAAAACCAGACTGGGTCGGTGAGGGCCTTGGAGACAATCGCGGCCCACGTCTGCGGCAGGGTCAACAATGTTTGCCACCCTAATGGATTCCTGCCGGAAGGTTCGAAAGAGCCGTCGTGCTTGTCGGCCAGAATCATCTGGCGTTCCGCGTCGCTGATGCGCGGGTGCGATTCGGGCGGATGATACCAGCGTCGCCAGACCAGGAGCCACAGGAAACCGAGCGTGCCGGGAATCGCGAACGCGGGCCGCCATCCCCAGCGGGAATAAATCCACAAGATCAGCCAGGCGGCGACGGCTCCGCCCACGGAAGATCCGCTATCGAACAGCGCCGTGGCCAGTCCGCGCTCGCGCTTGGGAAACCATTCGCTGACCGCCTTGGTGGCGCCGGGCCAATTGCCGGATTCGCCGGCTCCCAGCAGGAAGCGGAAGGCCGCAAAACTGTAGAAACCCCGGGCAAGGGACGTGGCCATGGAGACGATCGAATAGAACATGACCGTTAGAGACAAGCCTCGGCGGGTGCCGACGCGATCCATAAAGCGGCCGAAGATCGTCTGCCCCAGCGTGTAAGCAATGCGAAATCCGATCACGATGTTGGCGTAATCGGTGTTGGTCCAGTGATATTCAACCTTCAGGAAGGGAGCCAGCAGCGAGAGGGTCTGGCGGTCAATGTAATTGACGATGGTGGAGGCCAGAAGAATTCCGCCAATCCACCAGCGCAGGTTGGAAACCGGACGGCGAGTTGCGCCGCCTGGATTCTGTATTTCGCTTGCCGGGATTGTCATAGGCGGGCAATCCGGAGGCGCAGATTTTTCAGGTTGGGTCGCGCCATGCGCAGAATGCCCTTCGAGTTCGCCCGCAGTCGCTCAGTGCCAGCTGAAACTCCGGGCAGAACAACTCCCGGCACAGAGGTCGCATTCAGGCCGCCGAGGTTGAGTTCGTACACGGCGTCCGGCTGGAGACCGGTGAGGATGAGGGATTCGCAGGTCAAGTCGGGCAATGATACTTCAGCGTTGGCAATGGCGGCGCCCGTGCAGTTAAAGAGAATGATCGGCCCGTGCTCGAAGGCCGCGCCCTGCACACCCGCGCCATCGAGAAGCTCGACGCGGTTGCTTCCGGTTTTTCCCGGCGAGCCAATCTCCAGCACGTGAAGAAACAAATCTTCTTCGCTTCCAGATGCCGGGGACACCTCCACGCGCCAGGCCCCCGGCACCACATTTTTTCGATTGGACGGCTGAATTTTGTTGAAGTCCTCTCCCCAAAACAGCTTCCACATGCGGCGAAGTTTCGGGTCTTCCGAAAGCGGAGCGCCCTCGGGCGGCTCGAGTGGCCAATTTTCGCCTGAGCCCCAGGCGCCGCCGTGATCGTCGCCGGGCGCATAGAACTCGTTGCCGCTGCCTCCGCGCCGCGTGATCACACGCTCCTTGGGCAGCAATGAGTGCACCAGCAATTCGCCCTGGCCTTCGGAGAAGCCGAAGGTTTTGGCCTGATGAAATTCCTGCGCGCCAGCCGCGGCTTTTCCGTTGTTCTGATCGACGGACGGTTGGTTCACTCCATGCAACAGCCATGCTTTGCGAAATGCGGGATTGGCGCTGACGACGCGATCAAAGACAAAAAGCAGATTCTGCCCCGGGATGTAAACCAGTTCGCGCGTAAACGAACGGAGTTTGTTGGGGGAGTAAGCACGGCTGGCGTCGCCGAGCGCATAGTGATACTCGCCGGGAACATAGTCGACCACGCGCACGGAGCCCAAGTCCCACAAATCGCGGGTGCGGTTCCAGTCGTCGCGGCTGCGAATGGTATTCCAGTAGCGCGCGGAATCCATCCGTTGGCCGCCGTCGTTGGCAGCCGGCCAGAGATTGTCGGACCAGAAGAATTTTTCCGCTGGATCGTAGACCAGCACAGAATTGTGCGCGACCGTTCGGCGGTAGTAGTTCAGGTAGTGCGGGCTCTCGGTGTCGGTGTAATCGGCTCCGCTGTCGATGGCCAGGTAGCCGCGATGGTAGATCGTGAACTGGTTCTGATCGAGGTGCTGATGCTTGGCGAAGTAAGGCCCGCAGTCGAACTCAATCCAGGTAGATTCGGGAGTCCACCCATCCCGCATGACGAGATGGCCAACTCCCGGAAAAAATCGCTGGCGTGGCAGTTCAGTTTCGGTGGCCAGCGCGGGATTCCGCGGCGACACTTCCGGATCGTCCCATAAGAACTGCAGCACGGGCACGATCCATTCTTTGCCGAAGAACCCGCTCTGGCGCAACAGCCACGCGGAATAAGGGTCCTTGAAGCGGTTGACGGCGTAGCCGAGAACAGCGGTGTCGCGCGTATCGAGAACCGGATATTCATTATCCCCTTCGCGCGAAGGCGTTCCGTCGGGCAGCAACTTGTAGAGATAGGTGTCGCCCACATTTCGAAAGACGGAAAAATGCTGCGCCGGATCGACGCCGGTGGTCGTGCGCTGCAATTCCGCGAGCATCACCAGGGAAGCCCAGGTGATGCGCATGTAGTCCATTGATTCGTGGTAGCTGCCTTCGGGACTGACAATCTGCGTGATGTCAAGAATGTTGGCGAGACACGCAGAGATTTTGTCGCGCCACTGGCGGCAGCGCTCTTCGCAAGATGGATGCCCTTCGACCGCGGCTGCGGGAAATGCGGCCAAAGCGAGATAACGCAGCGCGTAATTGTGGTACGACATCTGGCCCGGATCGGCGAAGTCGGGCGTTGCCAGCATGGCAGTCACACCGGCGCTGAGATCCGCGGCCACCCGGTCTTTCAGAGGCTGGTCGAATCCGCGATAGTGATAGAGCCAGTCAAAGACCAGGGACCAGCGAGCGTAGTCGACCCACGAGCGCGACGGCTTGCCTCCCGACGCAAGATGCTTCGCGCGCATTTCAGCGAGGGCGCGCTCCGCAAATTCATCTTTTCCGGTAATCAACCACGACAGGGCCCAGCCTTCCATGTCTTCCGAAGGCCGGCCGCCCGCCGCATAACGCGACTTTAACAGTGGCAGACCCGTGAAGGGATCCGTT
Organism: uncultured Acidobacteriota bacterium; assembly: GCA_963733805.1. GTDB lineage: Bacteria > Acidobacteriota > Terriglobia > Terriglobales > Acidobacteriaceae > Gp1-AA133. Next base: position 160,534 of record CAVTEO010000002.1, read on the forward strand.
TCGCCAATCAGGAGCCTCGGCCGGCGCAGAGGCGCCTCGGCGGTGGCGGGCCAGGCCGACGCCAATGCCGAAGCCACCAGCGCCGCGATGAAGTCTCTTCGTCTCATGCGTAGAACTCTTGCGGGCCAGCAAGGACTGGCCGATCAGGTGCAGCGACGAGTCGAAAACCTGAGAAACCAAAGGAAGGAAAACGCAACCGCAGCCTTGCGGATGTCATGCTAGGCATCTCCCGTCTTCGACGCCCTAAATCGTCGATTTAGTGAGTTTTTCACCAATTTCCCCAGCCTTTCGTTTGCCTGCCATTTTCTTTCTTCTGAAAAGCATTCGCAAGTGTATAAATAGTCAGATCGTCTTTTGCAGAGTGGGCCGTCCACCCTTCGTCTAGACGCGAGGACTCAATCGATGCGGGGACCCAAGGACTCTCGTTTGTTGTCGGAACAACGGCGTAGAAAGATTCTGGATCTCATTGAACAGCGAAGCCAGGTTACGGTTCGCGATCTGGTGGAACGATTTTCGATTTCGGCTGTGACCGCGCGCGCCGACCTGGATGCATTGTCGTCGCAGGGAATGGTAGTCCGGTCGCATGGCGGTGCGGTGCGGCAGGTGGAAGCGAGCCAGGATTACCCGCTGCGCCTGAAAAAAACGCTTCATCACGCGGAGAAAGCGCGAATCGGACGAGCGGCGGCCGAACTGATCCAGAACAACGAAACGGTTATCCTCGACTCCGGCACAACCACCGCTGAGATTGCCCGCCATTTGAAGATGCGGCGGCTGCAATCGGTCACGGTCATCACGCATGCCCTGAACGTTGCCTACGAATTGATGGATGCGACCGACATTTCTGTGATCATGGTCGGCGGCCTGCTGCGGCCGGTGTCGTGTTCGTTCGTCGGTCCGCAAGCTGAGGCGATGCTGAAGGACTTTCACGCGGACCGGCTCTTTCTTGCGGTCGATGGGTTTGATCTCGAAATCGGGCCTTCGACTCCAGATGTGCTCGAAGCGCAGTTGAACAGCCTGATGGTGCGGAATTCGAAAGAGATCAATGTCGTGGCCGACTTCAGCAAGCTTGGGCGTCGCAGCGTCTCGCGCATCGGTCCTCTCTCGGGAGTTCACCGTCTGATCACCGACACCCGCGCGCCGGCTGATTTCATCGAGGCTCTGCGCCGGTCAAAGATCGAAGTCATTACGGCGTAGCTTGTGCCTTGGCCAGGCGAGTGAAGTGATAGGCGAGCATGCGGTCGGGGAGCAATAGCGCGTTTCGGAAGCGGACGCTCGCCTCGTCGCTCTTCCCCAGGTCTTGTGCGAGCGAGCCGGCGGCGTAGTTCCAGTAGCTTGGAAACGCACTCGTCTCACTGCGGGTGGCCGCCTGATCAAAGGAAGTCTGCAGGCGTGTCTGCCATTGCGCTTGATCGAAGCCGGGCAATTGCTTTGCAGCCAGCCACGCCCAACGAAGCTGGTCGGGCGCGATGGCGGCGGCTGCAGCCTGGAACTTTGCCTTCGCCTCGTCGGGCTTGCCGCAGGCGCCGTAAATCGTGCCCAGTAAATAGTTAGTGCGCGCCAATTGCAGGATGGGCTCCAGGCCATCGCGCGTGAAAGCCAGGCCCGGGACTTCCGAACCCAAATGTTCCGCCAGCGCCAAAGCCTGGTCGCAGTGTCCACTCTTTGCAGCCAGGGCATGCTGCAACTGCACCTCAATCCACACCTGGCGAACATTCGTGCCGCCTTCTTCGCGCGGGAAGAATCGATTGTGGAACAGCGCCGTGGCGCGGTCGAAATCTCCCGCCTCGGAAAGATTGAGGATCAATTCGAAAATGAGAGGCGGTGGCGCGGTATCGAGATGGGGATATTTCTCGAGGGCCTCCACCCGCTCCCGCGCAGGCCGGTTCAGCAGGCTGAGCGCCTGATCCATCCCGAGATAGTTCGCGATGTTCGAGGGATCGCCGCGCAGCCCGTCGCGGAAAGAAGCCAGCGCCTGTTGCGGATCATTCTTCACGTGAAGCAGCGCCAGCCCCGTGCTTGCGCTCAGGACCGGAAGATCTGGTCCATACTTATGCGCTTCCAACCACTCCTGGAGAGCAGGATCGGTTTCGCCACGCGAAAAGTAAAAAGTTCCGAGCAGATAGTGCGCGGTGGCGTCCTGTGGTCTCGCCTGCAGCGCCGCGCGCAAGACGGCGAACTCCTCGGCCGTGTTGGGAAACACGTATGCCGTTGACAGCTTCGACGCGGCATCGTAGTCCGCCGCGGGCGACTGCCCGAGTTTTTCCCGGCAGTAGCCTCGAAAATACGCGACCATCGGATGTTTCTGCGGCGCGGGCGATCCTGGTTCGCTCTGGTCAGTCACAGGCGCGGGATAATCCCGGCTGAGAACAGCGACTGCCTTCTGATACATGCCCAGCCGCATGTATTGAGCGGCGAGGTTCAGGACGCGATTGGGATCGTTGGCAAGCTGAGCGAGGTCGGGCGTGCCCAGTTCTTCACGAAGCGCGTAGCTGAGTGGGAATCGGGACAGCCCATCCTGTGCGAGTTTACGTGCATCTTCTGTTTTCGCCGCGGCCGCCTTGACCGCAACCAGTTCTTCGATTGCGCGGGCGTCGCTGGGGTTAACGCGGACGGTCTCCGCCAGATGATGCTCCGCACCTTTAAGATCCCCGGTTCGCGCCAGCAGTTCCCCGAGCCGCAGGGCCGCCGCCGGAAAGAATGTCGGCAGGCGTTCGGCCTGTTCGTAAGCCGCGCGCGCCCGAACCGTGTCTCCCAGCCCATCGTAGGCAATGCCAAGATAGTAAGAGATTTCCGTATCGGTCGTGTCGCGCAGATGCAGCGGCTCCAGAAGATTCCTGGCCTCCTCAAAGCGCAACAGTCCTGCGGCAAGACGTCCTGCCGACTTGCCCGCAACGAAGCTGTCGGGAAACTTGGCCAGCGTTTGCCGGTAAACATCCACCGCGCTGAGGAGCCTTCCGTTCAGCTCTTCTTCTTTGCCGAACTGAATCCAGTCATCGAAGCTCCGCTTGTCAGGGTCGGGAATCCGATACCCCGGTTGCGGTCCAACTTTAATCTCTGACGCTGGCGTCCAGTCGTACTCCCCCTCGGTCTGGCGCAGGAAGGTAGCTCCCTTGGCGTCCTGGATTTCAATTGTGTATTTCGACTGCGCGTCGGCATTCGGAATTTCACGGGTCCAGGCGTGATCGGGGGTCAAGTCCACTTTCTCGCGGACGATTTGTTCCTTGCCCTTCGAGATAGAAACAGAAGCCTGGGGAATCGCCTGGTTCGCGTTGAATCCCACAAACAGGCTGTTCGGCTTACGGATCAGGCTCGCGACGCCTGCCAGGTTCGCCCGCGAAATTCCGCCGATCTCGCGCACCGGCATCCAGTACTCGGAAAAATGAAGTACCTGGCGCGGCTCCAGGAACGCGTAGGTTTCCTGGTTGCGAAACAGGCCCGCCTGCACTTCGAGATACCCGCTCTGATTGTCGGAGAGGGCCTTGCGCCAATCGAGCCCGTCGGCGTCCACGCCCCAGGACCAGATTTTCTTTGCGGGCAGGTCTTCGTATTCCGCGAAATGTACCGTCCCCGTGTTCGTGTGCGGATTCCACACGCCCATGAAATTCTCGCGGCTGCCATGGACGAACATGGAAACGGGGCCTTTGGTGTGATTCTTGACCAGGCTGTAGTCAACGCCATCCTGGTCGACGGGCCAGGGATGAATCTCGGTGAAGCCGTGCGTCGCCGCAAACTGCATGGGATAGACAATGCGGGTATCGTCCCAAGCTTCGACTCCGGCATTATTCCACCAGTAGAAACGATGACGCACATCGCTGCGGTTGCTGAGCGTGACGCGCTGCTCGAGCACTGTGGACTTCGGACGAAGGATCAACTCGACCGTCCACTCCATGCCGTATACGCGATCCACGTTGCCGACGGTGGCCGAGGCGCTGCCATCCGGATGCTGCGCCAAAGCGAAGCTGACCGGAGACATCGTCATCCAGTTGTGCGAGACGGGAAAATTGAATTCGACGCCAAATGCCGCCCATGCCCCGCGGTACGCGATGGCCGCCTTCTTGATCGACGGATTCGCGTAGAACATCGGCTTGCCGGAAATCTTGTCGACACAGGTATAAATGTGCCCGCCGATATCAGGCAGGACCGAGCACTTCAGATATTCGTTCTCGAGATAAATCGCGCGCCAGGCGTGGTCGGCCCGGTTGCTGGTGAGGTTGTTGCGGAACGTGTAGGGATAGTTGAAGCGATTGGTCGTGAACTGGTCAAACGGGGGATTGGGGTCGGGCAGGCCCTCTTCGTAGGTCGGCAGCGTAAGGGTGCCTTGCCACGCGCGCACCTGCGCCTGGCTCATGCAGGTACACAACAACATCCCGATCAGGAACACGCGCTGGAGAATTCGCATGCTAGATCCGCAGCAGTCTTGCGGCATTTTCGTTGTACACCTTACGCAGAATGGGGTCCGGCAGATTGATGCCGTAAATACGCCAGCGTCCTTGCGGAGGAATCTTCGCGGGCGCATAGTCAAAGTACTCGTCCTCGGTTTCGAGGAAACGGTAGTAAATCTCGTAAAGCTTATCGTTGAACACTTGCTGGGGAAATGCATCGCCATGCGGCGTGGCATCGGTGGCAAACAGGATTCGGTCCTGATATTTGTCGAAGAATTTTTTCGATGTGAACGGCTGCCGGCCTAATTCCCCGATGCGCGCGGCCATATCGACGTGCATGTTCGGAAAGCGGTCCAGGTTCTCGGCCACGTTCTGCAGATTCTCTGAAAAATTCCCGAAATGCAGCGTAACAAACTGCGTCTTCGGATGTTTCGCCATCATGCGGTTGCGCGCCTCGATCAGCTCGGCATTGCTGGGAAAATCGCCGCCGTAAAAAGACCAGTCCGGATGATTGTTGAGCTCCTCATAGCGCTCGTTGAACCGATCGGTGGGCGTGAAGAAGGCCGCGGGGTCGGAGATGTGAATCGCGACCGGCATGTTGAGCTGCCCGCAGGCCTCCCACATGGGGTCGAAGCGCGGATCGTCGATCTTCACCAGCGCTCCGGATGTGATGTTCTCCCGCAGGTAAAGGCCCAGGGTCTTCAGAATTTTCAGGCCACGCGCGCCGTCTCGATGCGCCTGCTCAATCGCCTGCGCCTGGAGTTGCGGATAGTTCCGCTCTTTGAAGTGCGAGTACGAAGGCTCGGTGAACGTAAGGAACCGGCCGGGATGGGCGCGGTCGTATTTGCCAACCGCCTCGGCCAGTCCCTTCTCGTAGCCGCCCGTCAGGTTGACCATCATCTTTATGTTCTTGCGATCCATTACCCCGAGGCACTCTTGCGGTGTCCCCAGATATTGCCGGTCGGGAGAAACGGCCACTCCCTTTTCCGCTTTGGCGGAGACGGAGATGTGGGTATGAAAATCGATGACGGGAAACTTCGCGCGCTCCACGTGCGACTCGTGCACCTGGAGCATGCTCTTGGGTTCGTATTGCGAGAGATCGAGCGGTTTCGGAGCAGGCTGGTTTTCCGGGGTCTCTGCGGCGAGCGGGCCGACGTGCATTCCGGCGCCAGCCACCGCGCCCACGCCATAGAGCCACTGACGGCGATTGATCAACTTGTACCTCCAATCCCTTTATGCAGACAATCTATTGTCCGGGTTCCAGGGCAGGCGTGGCAATGTCCACAGGCTCCTTTTCGCCATTGATGGCACCATGCCATACGCTGCCGCCGAATGTGGTGATGTAGACCTTATTGTGGTCCAGCGGATCAGGAATCACGCGCTGTCCCCATTTGAAGTTAAAGCCGGGAATCCGCGTCCAGGTCACGCCGCGATCCGCCGAGCGCCACGCTGATGATTCGAATCCAGCCGCGTACAGAATATCCGGATTGGAAGAATCGACGGTGATGTCATAAATGTGACGGTCCTTCTCGAGCACTAGCTTCCAGGTCTTGCCGCCGTCTTCTGAAAGAAAGATCCCGCCGCCATCACCGTGTTGTCCGGTCGCCTTGGCCCACGCGGCCAGATACAAGCGCTTCGGATCGCGCGGGTCAGTCGCGAGGCCGTTCGGCCCGTTGGTTCCTTCCGGAAGCTTGACCGGGTCCCAATGCTCGGCGCCGTCGGTCGATTTGTAGAGAGCGCCGTCACCGGGCGTGCCAATGCTGCCATCTTCCGATCGCCGCGCGATTACCGCATACAACGTGCCGTCGGAGCTACGCGCCAATCTCCACGCGAACGGTTCTTTTTGCGTGATCCCTTCATTCTTCAGACTCCAGGTCGCGCCCCCGTCAGAACTCTTGTAGACCCCGCGGCCGAAGCCAGCGACGTAGAGAACGCGCGCATCGACCGGGCTATCGGGATCGAGCAGGATGTGGGTGGCTCCTGTTTCATCCATGCCCTTGTTCGATTGCTTCCAGGTCTTCCCGCCATCGTCACTGCGACAGGCGCCGCCCTTGTAATTCATCACCGAATTGTGGCGCCACATCTTCGGGCGCGGCAAATCGTGCGTGTAACTGTTCACGCTCCACATCCGGCCTTTGACCTTCGGATCGAAAACGATCCAGTACGTCGTGTTCTGCCACTCGCGCGGAACGCCGGTAATGGAACTGGTCCAGGAAACGCCTCCGTCCTCGCTGCGAAACAGTCCGATGTCGGTGTAGGTGATAAACACGCGCTTGGAATCGAACGGATCGAAGTGGATGCCATAGCTGTTGGTGACGTCGAGGCCGGTTGTGGTCCAGCCGGCGCCGTCGACTTTGCGCGAGTACTGGGCCGTCCATGTTGCTCCGCCATCGGAGGTGCGCATGGCGCGGCCGAGGTCGGTGCCGTAAGCCGTGTTGGGATCCTGATCCGCAACCGTCATGTTGAGGGGATTCTCGCCCCAGCCCGGACCGAAGCGCTCAGTGATCCATGCATCGTGGATATTCTTGCCTGCGGTGTCCGATTCCTTCCATACAAGTTTCCATTCGGCGCCGGAGTTGGTCGTCTTGGCGACGCCGATCCAGTTCTTGCCATCGAGCGAAAGATGGTCGTAAGAGACGTAAGCGACTTCCGGATGATGCAGGCTGGTCGCAACAGCGCGCACCTTCGCTCCAGAGCCGGGCAATTTTGTTTCTTTCCAGTTCGCGCCGTCGGTGGAGACGAAAGCGCCCTTCTCGGAGGTTGTATAAACGGTGGGCTGAGAGTCTTTGCCAAAGCCGAGCGAAACCTCATTGGCGGTTGCCGGCAGCGGCAGGTTGCGCAATCCGGACGGACTTGCCACGAAGACGTCATGCGCGCTCGCCAGGAAAACGGTGCGCGAGCCGGCCGGCGAGTGCGGATCCACCCAGATGCGTCGCGCGCGACCGGGCACATCGACTTGCTTCTGCCAAGTCTTGCCGGCGTCGCGTGAAATGAAGAGCGATCCCTTGTCTCTCTCGCCCGCACTCACGTAGAACACATTCGAGTCGGCCGGATCAATCGCCATTGCCGAGATGTCACCCAAAGGATCCGGATCGGCGAGGATGATCTCGTCGGAATGATCGGAATTCATCTTCACGCCCTTGACCGACGACGGGGCGGGATAAACCAGTTCCCAATGTTCGCCCGCATCGCGACTGCGCCAGAGCGCGGTAGCGTGCGCATACATCGTCTTCGCGTCCTTGGGATCGAACACGAAGAAGTCTACAACCCCGCGCAGGCTAAACATGCGCCAGGTCTTTCCGGCATCATGCGTGATGTAGGAGCCGGTCATATCGCACGAGATGAGGACGGTATTGGTGTCGAGCGGGCTGACGATGGGATTGAACATGGCGCCGCCCCCACCGGGCCCGATAATGCGGAAGCCACCAGGACGCTCGGCGGCGGCACAGGCCAAGCACACTGCCACGAGAATTGCGGGAAGGAAACGGAGTTTCATTCAATCCTGCCTGATGATATGAAAGCGGCGCAACGCGTCCGCCGAAAGATGGTCCAGCTTAGCCGGAAGCGGCCGCCGTCATCATGATTTCATGACTAAGGCGGCCGTTTCCTCGACGGGGTGAGTTAAAACGTAATCCTCAACCGCAGACGAATGGTGCGACGATCCGCGACGCCTTCCTGCGAGAAGGTCTGCTTGAGGCGCCCGAAATCATCGTTGTGGTTGATGATGGGATCGGTCGGCAATCCTGTAACAGGATCGTGGTTGTACGCCAATTCCGGCTGCAGAGTCGTCGAATTCACGGCGATATCGAAGTCTCCGAGTAGCGCGAAGGGACCGCCGCCGCCGCCGTAGTCGTTATCCGGCGAAAACAATGGGTGGTTGAAAAGATTATCTACGTCCGCACCGAGCGAAGCCGTGACGCGCTCTCCAAAATGGAAATCCTTGTGAACACCCAGGTTGACCCCCCAGGTGCGAGGACCAATCAGCAGGTTGCGTTTGGCAACTTTTGGATTGTCGAACACGTCCGGCCCAAAGGACGGAAGATCGAAAGCGTTGGGATCCCAAATCTGATTGCCGGTGCGGTGATTGTAGTCTCCGATCACCAGGGGACGCACGGACGGACCGTTGAAATCGCCGACGGCATCAACCGATCCGCCCACACCAACATTACCCAGCATGGCTGGACCGCAGTTGTTGCAGAACCAGTAAGGAGTAAATCCGGTTCCGCTCTTGATGAACATATTGAAGGTGGTCTGCCACCCTCCCAGCAAAGCGTCTTTCCAAGTGGAGAACGAGGAACCGTAGGTTCGTCCCTTGCCGACGGGCAGATCGTAAACGCCGTAAGCCACAAAGCGTTGCTTCGGCACGAAGCCTTCCTGTCCATAATCGTGAGTCGGCTCGAAGGGGTTGTAAACAAGCCCTCCCAGGCTCGAATTTCCCCAATCCACCGTGGTCGATTTCTGATCCAGGTACGTGTAGGCGAGATTCAGCATCAAGCCGCGCGCGTAGCGCCGCTCCAACTGTGTCTGAAAAGCGTTGGAACGACCATGTCCGAAGTTTCCGTAGCTGGCGAGATAATCACCGAGGCCTGGGAAAGGCTGGCGAGCCAGATCGGCTTCAGAATAATCGCAATCATCCCCTGGCGTACACGGCGTTACTCCATCCCCGATGGTGGTGCCAAAGGGGATGTCGTTCGGTGCAATTTCTTCCAGATCAACGCCACCGATCAAACTGCTTAAGGTGCTGCCCAGGTAGGAGAACCGCACAGAAGTATCGCGTGCAATCTCCCGCTCAAACGTAGCGTTGTATTGCTGGATTCTGGGCTGATGCAAATCAACGGGGACGGCGTTGATGGATGGCAAGCCGCCAAAGCCGCTCGTTATGACTCCACCCGTAAGGGGGCTAAACCCGTGGGCAAATCCCGGCCAGGGCTGCAACGGAGTCGGGGCCGGATTGTCGTCTGCATCAAAGTTTCTCTTCGTCAGACCTTGATTAAAAGCATTGGCTGACATCGGGTCCCTTATCCCCTGGGCCGCAGAGGTTGGATAGTAGAAACCGTAGCCACCTCGGAGCACAGACTTGTCATTCAGGCGGAGCGCGAAGCCAATGCGGGGTGCGATGTTGTTCTTGTCCGTCCGGACGAGTCCCCGGCCGACACCGAGGCCGGACTGCGAGGCCGTCACGACTGGCCGGAGAGCCGCGAACCGTGTATCGAGGAATGGGGCAGTCTTTTCCGAAGGGATGATAAAGCGCCCAGCCAGCCCCGTCGTGGAGTCAACAAACTTGGAATCGAAGTTCACCAACAGATCGCGAGTGTCGACAAAAGGCGTAATCAATTCGTAGCGCACTCCAAGATTGACCGTGAGTCTTGGGGTCACTTTCCAATCGTCCTGGAAGAAATAACCGGTTTCCCAGTTGTAGACGTCCATCGCGGGGCGTGGCGAGTTAATGTAGCTGACACTGGTGGGTCCAAGGCCGAGAAGGAACGACGTGAAGGGATTGGCGCCGGAACCGCTGTAGGTCATGGATCCTCGCGGATTTCCGCGATTGGTCACGAAGCCATCCACCGCTGCGTTACGAACGAAATCCGCGCCCATCTTCAGGTTGTGTTTACGAACCACCCAAGTGAGGGTATCTCCGAAAGTCGCGAGTTGCTGATCCTGAGGGCGATCAGTGTTGCGACCGCCGTTCGCGAATGTGACGAATGTGTTATTGAAACTGACGGCCGGATGGCCCATGGTCTGCAATTCGTTCGCGCCCGCAACCGCGCCGTACGCGTCGATATCGGATTGATCGAATCCGACACTCGAAAGAAAACCTTCCAGGCTGGTATTGCTGTGAATTCGGAGTCGTTGCCGGTTGTATCCGGCGCGCGCCTCGTTCACCACGTTGGTGTTGAACATGCGAGTGTAAGAAAACGAAATCGTGTCATTGCGTCGATCATTTTGCCTGAGGCCAAGACCGGTGTAAGGGGTCTGCACCAGGGCATTCTCGTACGTCCGAGCGGACGCATTGTAGACTGCGTAGATGCGATCCTTTTCGCTGAACTCGTGGTCCACCCGCAGCGTGCCCGTATCCAATATGGAGCGCGTCGGGGCGATGGTATGGAAGCCGGGAACACGGCCGGTAGTCGTATTGATCGGGGCCGACAGCCCTATCTGCGGGAAATACGTGCCGATGAGCGACTGAACAGTTGGATTCAGCAGGCGCGATGGAATCGTGATGAATTGTGTTCCGGCGCCACCCACTGTGTTGTTGGCTTGTTCCTCGGGGGTCAGCGTCACTCCTGCCGGCACACTGGGCTTGGCGGCATTCTCCAACAGCGTGAAGTCGCCGGTCCACAAACTCGGGTGCGGCAAATTGTTGTTGTTTACGCTGATGGGGCTTAAAGCCCAATTCCTTTCATAGGCGGCAAAAAACCAGGTCTTTTTCAATCCCGGGATAGGTCCGCCAAACGAGCCGCCAACGTCGTTGAAGTTGAAGTAAGGGTTGGGATACTTGCTCTGGAATGCCGTCGGGGCGAACTCTTGTTTGCCGAGGATGTCCGCCTGAGTTGTCGCGGCGTACGCTGAATTCTTGTTGTTGTAGAACATCGACCCGTGATACCCAGCGCCGCCGCGCTTAGTCGTCACGCGGATATTCGCAATCCCTGGATACTCAGCGCTGAAATCGTTGGAGAGAACATTGACATCCCCAACTGCCTCCAGCGATGGCTTGCTTTCGGTTGGTTCGCCGAAAATTCCACCATTGGACCGCTGCCCGTCCAGGGCGAAGTTAGCTCCGTAGCTTTGCGCCCCCAGGAACTTGAATGCTCCATCCACGGGACCCTGGGCAATGTTGGGATTGAGGTAGAGAAATGTGTACACGTCGCGACTGTCGCGGGGGACTTCGACCACCGCACGGCTGGTAAACGTGTCGCTGATGGTCTGGTCGTCCGTGTTGACCAGAGGCGCTTCGGATGTGACCTCCACCGTCTCATTCGCCGTGGCAACCTTCAGCACAGCATCCGCTCTCACCACGTCGCTACCATTGATCTCGACGCCCGTGATCTGGCTAGTCCTCATCCCCGACAATGAAACGGAAACCTGGTACCTGCCGACGGTGAGGCCGAAGACCCGATACTCGCCTTGTGCATTCGTTTTCGTTTCCCGCGGATTGTTAGTCGCCAGATCAAGGATCACCACCTTGGCATTCGGCACCACCGCCCCGGTCCCATCGGTGACTGTGCCCGTGATCGTGCCTAAATCCGTGCCCTGCGCGAAGACAAACTGGGCGCTCATCAGAGCTGCCAGCAGAATTAGAAAAAGAGCGAAGAATTTCGTCGACTTCATAAGCGCGCCCCCGTTTGCGCTGAGTTGTTCAATCGTTTGATTTCTTAACATACTTGGACAACGAAAGCAAAGAAAGAATAAGCAAATGAAAATATATGAAAAATAAAAAGCAAGAGAATTCCATTTTTGGAAAAGGACTCAACTCCAATATTCCCGAGGTGGAACCACGCGGCCCGTCAATCCTTTGGCAGGTGCAACGCGAATGTCTGCACAACCCGGCTGATCACACCGTCTTCCGAAGGGGAATCGGGCCGCAGGCCTTCTTCCATGCACCGGAAAAACGCCAGCAACTGCCCGACGATCACGTCAATTACCGGAAGATTTTCGTCCCCCAGTCGTCTTGACCCCTCGCACTCGATGACGACATCGCCTTCGCGAACCAGATCGGAAGGAACGTCCTCTCCCACAATCACTTTCAACAGGCCGAGTTCTTTCTGATCGAACTCCCGCAGCAGGTCGGATTCATACAAGCGCAGCGTGGGGTCCGACGACAGAAAACAAACCACCAGCGTGTCTTCGTGCACATAGCTCATGGGGCCGTGGCGTACCCCGAGGTGGGTTTCGCTCATGGTGGCCACGCGCCCAGCGGTCATCTCCAGCATCTTGAGTGCAGACTCGCGCGCCGCCGCGTGACGCGATCCGCTGCCCAGGAACAGCGCGCGCTTGAACGGTTCCTTGCCAATCCTCGCCAAGGTTCCGAGATGTTCCTGAAGCAATCGGCTGGAGATCTGGCTCAGCCCCTCACAGATCGAACCGTAGACATCGGGTTGGGCAGTTAATCCCAGGAAACGGGCCGCCAGGACCAAGTTGGTGAAGCTGCTGGTCATCACCAATCCTTCGTCATTGGTTTCCTCATGCAAGGTGATGACGACCGCCTGCCGATGGTTCTGATAGGTTCGCGCGAGGCTTCCGGCCTCATTGCAGGTTAGAACCAGGTGGCGGATTTCAGGCTCGGTCCTCAGCATCAGCGCCAGCGTTCCGGCGCTCTCCGGACTGTCCCCGGAACGAGCGATCGACACCATCAAGCCGGGACGTTGAGGCGGCAGCGCCCTTCTGCCATGCGCCAGCAACGCGCCCCCTGCGATCGCCTGCGTCAAGACCCCCAATTCGCTCTGAAGCGGGAGCCGCACGCAGTCCCCGGCGTACTCGGAACTGCCAGACCCGGTCAAGATCAGGGAAGCAATGCCGGCAAGTGCAGACTGCAGGCTGGCTGCTTTGCCCTGCATCAATGCGCAGGTGCGCAGCCAGGTGGCCGGCTGCTGGCAGATCTCTCGCAAAGTATGAAAGTAACCAAGCCGGCGCTGTTCCTCGGTGCTGCGGGCGAGCAACTCAGCCGCGATTGGTTGGCGCTCGGAGAGAATTCTCAGCCACTCTGGCTCGACGAGGGACGTAGGGGACATAAGCTCGGACTGCTTTTTCTTGCCGACAAGGAAAATAACAGAAATATATAAAAAGCAAAAGAAAATATAAAAGCAAATTGTGAATTTCTCGTTATACTCGTCGTCACCAAAAAGTATCCGGAGACCCCTATGCGTCGTCGAGATCTGCTCAAGGGCGCTTTGGCGTTGCCGGCCGTCCTGGCCGCCGACGTCCCATCCCATCTGTGGCAAGGCTACGATTTCGGGGCGGGTCCCCCCATTCGCGAACGCCTGAATCAGGGGCCATTTGACATCGACCAGGATCAGGGCTGGCAGACCGTCCTGTTCACGACCGCTTCCGAGCGTCCCGTGCGGAATCCCGGGCTCGGGCTGGTCGGATATGCGTGGGAGGAAAGTGGACCGTCGCTGGCGGCAAGGGCAGGACGCGAAACGCTCGAGCAGCACATCGAGAAAATGTCCAGCCTCCCGTTCGTGGATGTGCTCTACATCCGTTGCGACTGGCGCAACGTGCAATCGAAACCGGGACGGCTTGATCTGGACCCGGTGTGGCAGTTGACCCTGGACGCGGCCAAGAGCAAGGGCCTGCGGGTTGCTTTCCGGATTCAGCTTTCGAACTATTCATTCCAGCCTGAGAAATTGGCCTTGCCGGGATTCTTGTTGGACAAGGTGCCCCTCGTGAAGATCGGCCGCATCCCCCACTCGGACTCCGGCGAGTTCCGCGAACCGCGCTACGATCACCCGGAATTCCAGAAAGCGTTCGCCGAGCTGAACGACTTGCTGGCGGCCCGTTTCGAGGGCGATCCCTTGATTGAATGGATGGACCTCATGCAATACGGTTTCTGGGGCGAGGGTCACACCAGCAATTATCCCAGCCCGTTCCCCGACTACCTCACAGCCGAGCGGACGTTCGTTGCCATGACCGAGCGGCAGCTCGCCAGTTGGAAGAAAACTCCCCTCGCCGTCAACACGCAGCCTGATATCAGCAATGTGGGCAACCGCACGGTCATCGACATGGCCGTGCGCGCGGGCGCCTGGCTGCGTTCCGACAGCATCATTGTCGAAGAACCAATTCAGATCGAGGAACTCGCCAACCGTCCGCCGTGGCTGGCCGCCATTCTGGAAGATGGATACAACCGCGAGCATGACCTGCAAAAGCTGAAGATCGATGCCGCGGGCATCAACGACATGGAGAACTACACTCTTCATGCGCTCGACCTGCGCACCAATTTCTGGGCGCTGTGGACTGAGGCCGACAACCTGGCGCGCTACAACGAAAAGTATCCGCGGGCCTTCGAGCGCCTGCGTGCGAATCTCGGCTATCGTTTGCGGCCCGCGTGGGTGTGGCAGCGCAAGCGTTACGGGACTTCGGAGCTGATCGTGTGCATCTCGAATCGCGGGGTAGCGGGAGTGCCGGGCGTGCTTTGGCTGCAGGTGGCAAGTCCCGATGGAAAGTTCAAGTCGCGGGGCGCCCTCGATGCCGGTTATCCGCATGGCGGCGGACTGCGCCAGGCCTCTTTCCTTTTGCCGCAAGGATACGTTGGGAAGGCGCAGCTCTCGTCCGAACTCGAGATTCGTCCGGGAGTGATGCGACGCATTGCGTGGGCCTGCGAACAGCCGCTGAATGCTGATGGCTCCATCAGTGTCGACGTGAAGCCGTTCGACGATCGCGGGTGGCGGAAGGGTGTGTAGGCAGCCATGAAAGCCTGCTTCCATCGAAAATTATTCTGCTTGTTCGTCGCGACACAATTGTCGGCGCCGCTCCTCAGTCAGCAGAAAACGGCTCAGGTAGAGGCGCCCGGCCCCGCGCGCCTCGTGCAGCTGGTTGAAGCCAACATCATCGGGGTTCATGCGTACCAGGTCTTGCTTGCGCGCAAACAGAAAAACATGGACCCGGCGTGCTGGCCTGCGACCACTCCAGGCGACGCAGATCTTGAAGGTCTGGTAGCGCACCAGGCTTCCCTTTTGAACGGACCGGCCGCAGCCCGCGCCTGGGCGTTAGGAGCGCCTTCGACTTTTGATCCCGCGAAAGACTTGCAGCCGCTGCTCTCCGCGCAATTGCCCATGCCTGCAAATCTCCCCGTGAATCTCTTTGCCGCATATCTCCAAGGGAAAGCACCGCAATTTCGACGCGAAGAAATCCGTTCCATCGCGAATCTCTACCAGACAGTGCTCGAGGTGGAACGCGACGGCGATCGTCTGCAGGATCTCTACGCCTTCTACATTGCGCTCGGACTGCCGGTGTACGTCGGCCAACTTGGCTTGCCGGGAACAGACGAGGATTTCCTCGCAACCGGCAAAGTGCTCGAGGGACATGGGTGCGCATCTCCGGTCGGCCTAACTGCCTCCGAATGGCAGATCGCCGGCCGCAAGATCTGGAACTGGGGCGAAAAGAATCTGCATGTACGCGATGCGCAGGTGCTCGCCGATGAACTGCTGTCCGAGCCAGACGTCAAGGCGCTCGAGCCGCGCATGAAGGCTTTGCCCGCGCAACGCATCGCGATCATCGGACACTCCTTCACCATGGACCTGCACTGGGCCTCGCCCTCCGCGTTCGTACCCATCGTCACGGCGATGTTCGCGCGGGAAAATCCCGCCGTGCAGTTTCGGCAGTTTCAGGGCGGGGGCCTTACGTCCTCGCGCGCGATGAAGAACTTTTTCCAGGATGCGCTAGCCTGGAAGCCGGACACCGTTCTGCTCGTGCTGATCAACCGTACCGACCAGGACCTCGAAGATCTCCGCACGATGGGACAGGGCTTCAAGGCGGCCGGAGCGCGTGTCGTCATGTTTGACGACGTGCATGACCCCGACTCCGGCGATCTGCAGGCACGAAAGCGGGAAGCGGATGCAGCGCGGCAGGCGGGAATCGAAATCGCGACCGTCAGCACCATCCTGGCCGCCTCTCTCGATCGCAGCCGCTTCATTTGCCTCGATCACATCCACATGACCGAGCCCTACCATCGCTTGATGGCCAGGGAATGGTTGCGAGTCATCCTGAAGAATGGTGGAAGGGAAATTTTTCAACAGTGACACCTGCTCCTGCATTGTGACTGCTGTCGATGCGTCGCACCGAACAATGAAGCATTTACTGGCCGGATGGACTCCTTCGTGTGGCATTTAATACGTCATTGCCTCATTCCGGTGAATCTGGTAACGTGCGGGCCGCGATCTCCGGTCAGCCGGACCTGAATGACTGTTGAGCTGACCAGTTCACAGAATGCGAGGAAACCCTATGGCGTTCTGTTCCAATTGCGGCAAACCGCTTCCAGCGGGAGCGACCACCTGTCCCCTTTGTGCTAGCCCATCGCCGGGAGCGACAGTTGCCAACACCAGCGCGTCCGTTGCGCAGGGCCAGGTCGGCGGCCTCACCGAGAATGTGGCGAGCGCGCTAGCCTACGTCACCATCATTCCGGCGATCCTTTTTCTCATCATCGAGCCCTATAACAAGAATCGCTTTGTTCGCTTCCACTCATTCCAGAGCATCTTCTTTCACGTTGCCTGGATCATTCTCTGGATAGCACTCGGGATATTCGGGCATCTGCCGTTTCTGGGTTGGGCTTCGCTGCTTCTGTGGCCCCTGATCGGTCTGGCAGGTTTCGTGCTCTGGTTGGTCCTGGTATTCAAGGCCTACCAGGGCAAAACGTTCAAATTACCGATGGTCGGTGATATGGCTGAGAAGCAGGCCAACACCGTCTAGGTTCCAAAGCCACCAATCCCAGGGACGAATACGGCCAAGCAATCAGCGTGCCTAGCCCTTGGGCCACGTCCTCAGGAGCCCCGTTCGCTCGCCTCGTACCGGACACCTGTACCCACGAGCGTTCAGGCGTGCGCCCGGATATTTTTCACCACAAAGGACACAGAGCACCGCACAGAAACCTCAGGCTCGAGTCAGCTCTTCTCACGAAGCCGACGCTAACGTTGCGGGACTCAGCAGGGACGCAGAATCCTTGTCGAGGTAAACGTTCGTGTGCTCGTGCGTGCGCAAGATCGAGGCGGGCGCCATCGGCGAGATCTCGCCGGCGAAACATGCATGAACGGCCTTTGCTTTGCGAGCGTCAGGTACAAAGCAAATGATTCGCTTCGCCTTCAGAATCTGACGGATGCTCATCGAAATGGCGCGCCGCGGAACATCTTCGAGCGTGGCAAACCATCCCTCGCCTAGCTGCTGACGGCGGCAGGCTTCATCGAGTTCGACCACTAGGTAGGGCTCCTCGGTCTGAAAATCGGCCGGAGGGTCGTTGAATGCCAGGTGCCCGTTTTCACCGATGCCGACAAATGCCACGTCGATCGGCGCCGCCGCGAGCGCATCGCCCGCGTCGCGAAGGACCACAGTCGAATCACGATCGCCGTGCAACAAGTGATGCTGCGTGATTCCGGTTTTCTGAATCAGCCGCTCCTTCAGGAAACGGCAGAAACTCGCAGGGTGCGATTCCGGAATTCCGATGTACTCATCGAGGTGGAACATCTCCACGCGCGCCCAGTCGATGTTGGGCAGCCCGGTGAGAACCTCCAGAAAGCCGAACTGGGCGGCGCCGGTTGCCGCAATGATCCGGGCCTTCCCTTTTTCCTGAATGGCCTCGCGCAAAATCGTCGCCGCTTCTTCGGCGGCGACTTTCGCCATCTGCTTCTTGTCGTCAAAACGCTTGATCTGCACGTCAGTATGACCTCGCAATCAGAATCTCGCGGAAGTGACTCGGCCGGCCTGCTGCTCCGCGGCTTCCGCCAGGCTCATGCACAGGTGCACAGAGTGGAATACGTCCTCAATGGATGGCCGCAAGCTTTGTTTCAAAGCCAACGCCCGAATGAAGGCCGCCGCTTCGTCATAAAAGCCATTCACCACGTCTTCGCTGGTCTGCTCCGACTCGTACTCTTCGAGCAGGACCTGGTTTTCGCGGAAACAACGAAATCCTCGCCTGGGGCCAAACGGGCAAGTCACCACGGCGCGAAAACCCTCGCCGATCAACTCGTAGGTCTCTTCGCGCAGGCCCGAAGTCGGAAGAACGTCGATTCGGCCAGACACGCCGCTCGCAAAATCGAGATCGATGGCATACCAGTCAGCCGCCCCCGCCTCGGGCTTTAACGTTCGTAGGCTTGCATGTGCAATTTCGCCCGCAATGTATCGGAGCGCATCGACCGCATGCACTGCCGTCCCCCAAAGGAATTCCGGTTCTCTGCGTGCATGCCGCGTGAACGTGCACCGCACGTACCGCAACGGCCCGGCCTGGTGCGACCAGTCCAATGCGCGGTTGAGAAACGGCATGAAGCGCCGATTCACGGAAACCATGTTCGGCGTTCCGGTCGCGCGCGCAGAATCGTACAAGCCTTGCACGTCGAAGAGCGAAGCGCCCAGTGGCTTCTCCACTGAGCAAGGCATTCGTCTTTCCAGCAACTGGATGCCAACCTGCGGAATCTTCTCGACCGGCACCACCGCGATGCAGGCGTCGATCTGATGTCGAGCTAGCATCTCGTCCATGTCGCTATAAGCATTCTGGAAACCGTAATTCGCGCAAAAATGCTGCGCCCTTTCCAGTCTCGGGTCGCACGCCGCGGCCAATTCAATCTCACCTGGATGCTGGGCCTTGTAACGGGCCAGGGGCACCGCATGCCCGCCCTCAGAATGCTCCCCGCAACCGATCAGTCCCAGGCGAATCATGAAATTCGAAGCCCTCTAATCATGCTGCGCCGGCGAAGTCACGGGCTCGGACGACGCTGCATGTCGATCCAGCGGCGACTGCTGGCCGCGAATGAAATGCAGCGAACCTCCCACCGTGAGCGTGAGCACGGCAAAGCATAAGACGGTCGTTCGTTGCTCGGGCGGCGCAGATATCAGCAACAGAAGGCTCAACAGTCCGATTGCCGAAATCGTCCGGCTCAGGAAGCGGAAGACGGGCGCGGTGAAATCCGGAGAGTCTTTGAGTTCGCGGGCGACATCCACCGGCGTATTCAGGTTCTTGAAAAGCTGCGCGCGCGCCGGAGTATCTCCGCGATCCAAGAGCATGCTCAGGAAGAAGATCCCAAACGAAGCCGGAATGATGTAGACCACCTGCTGAATCAACGACCAGTGATACACAAATGCGCCCAGCATCCCCAAGACAAGACCGACGGTAAAAGATGCCAGTCCCGACCACGGTGGCGTCCGCCGCACGGCCAATCCCAGCAATGCCGGGGGCCCATAGGCCAGCGAGATCAGCGTATTGAACGTAAGCATCACCTGGAAAACGCTCTTTCCGCTGGCGGCCATCACTGCGGCGATGATCGTCGTCGCCGCCCCCACTAAGAACGTGGAGATCCAACCCACGACCAGCAGTTCACGATCCCCTGCGGCCTGGCGCAACAAAGACTGGTAAAGATCTTTCGTCAGAATCGCCGACTTCAGATTGAACTGCGCCGACAGGTTCGCCATGGTGGAACTGAACATCGCCGCCAGCATGACGCCGATCAGTCCATGAGGCAGCAGAGTCAGGCTGGCCACCGCATACGCCCCCTCGCTGGGATTGGCCAGCCCCGGCCAAACCGTGTGCAAGTCGGGATAAAGAACGCGCATCGCCATCGGAGGAATGAACCACAGAAACGCGCCCACGAAAAACAATCCGCAACAGAGCAGCGCCACCTTTTTCGCCGAGCGCTCCGTATCCACGCTGAAATAGCGCTGCGCCATTGCGCTGGTGTTGTATCCAAACGACACCATGATGGTCCAGGACACCAGGTAGATCCATCCGAACTCGCCCGTGACGTGCAGGGTCTTCATCGTCGGCGGCAGGGCGTGTACGAGCCCGCCGATTCCCCCCACCCGGGCAAGCGAGCTGATCACGAGCACCAGGCAGAACGGCATCAGGATGGAGGCCTGCAAGAAGTCCGTGACCACAACCGCCCACAGGCCTCCGAGCACGCAGTAAAAAATGATGATCGCTCCAGCGCCCAAAATCGTCCACGTGACCGGGAAGCCGCACGCCGACGAAACGAACAGGCTCAGTCCGTAAAGCGTGCTGGCGCTGGTGAACAGCTGAAAAATTATTGTGGTCCAGGAAAATGTCTGATGGGTGGTGGAGTTGAAGCGCGCCGAAAGGTACTCCATCACGGTCGTGATGCGGCTGCGCCGCCAGCGCTGCGCGAATACGAAGTACCCCAGCAGGAAACTCAGTGCGTTGCCGATGTAAAGCCCGGTAGCCGCAAACCCCGCCCGATAAGCGACCCCGGCCGCCCCGGTGAACGTCCACGCGCTGAACCCTGACATGAAACAGCTGAGGCCCGCCACCAGCCAAGGAACGCGGCTGCCCCCGCGAAAATATTCCGCGGCGCTGCGGTTGAAGCGCATCACGTAGAAACCGACCAGCACCATCAGCAGCGCATAAAGGCTGATCACCGCGTAATCGATGGAATTCACGCTCTGCATGCCAGGAACACCGCTGGGTTTCTTATACTGTGTTGGCGAACAAAAGAGAAGCTAATAGATATCAAAGGAAAGAAAACAGCGAGAAACGATGTTAGACTGGCCGGGCATGCCCCGCCCCCGCCTGATCGTTTGTGCCGGCTCCGACCTTTTTGCCTCCTTCTTTACGGCTGCGCAGAAACTTCAACTGTCGCGGAGTTTCCAGTGGCGGCGGGATGGAGCACGGACGCTTTCCGGCCTCAAGAATCTCGCCAATGTTCAGGCTCTGATCACCACCTGGGATAGCCCGAGCTTTTCCGAAGACTTGCTTGGTCTGGCTCCCGACCTGCGGATCGTCGCACACTGCGGCGGCGAAGTGAAAACGCGTTTTGCGCGGAAGTTATTCAAAGCTCTCACCATCACCAACGCTCCCCTGCCGATGGCGCGCGCCACGGCTGAAATGGGGGCGACCCTGTTGCTGTACTGTGCGCGCAATGTCGATTTCTATCGAGATCGACTGCGCCGCCGCACCAATCGCATTTACCAGGATTTGCACCTGCACGGAACCAGCGAATCCATCATTGGGCGCGAGATCGCAATGATCGGTTTCGGCCGTATTGGACGGGCGCTAGTCGACCTGCTGCGCGGATTCGATCTGCGCTGGCTGGTGTATGACCCCTACGCCTCCAGGACGGCAGCTCGCAAATATCCGGTGACCCTCGTCGGCTTGCCGGAGTTATTGGCGCGCGGCCACCTGCTGGTGCTCACCGCAGCGCTTACAGAAGAAACTCGCGGAATCCTCAATCGCTCGCGACTTGCATGCTTGCCGGACGGCGCCGCTATCATCAACATTGCCCGCGGCGGCCTGATCGATCTGGAAGCTCTGACCAGGGAAGTACGAAGTGGAAGACTCCGTTGCGCTCTCGATGTGACGGATCCGCTGGAACCGTTGCCCACCAATCACCCCCTGCGCCGCTTACCAGGGGCAATCGTCACGCCGCACGTCGCGGCCGCAAATCGCCAGGTGCGGCACGACATAGCCGAGGTCGTCATCAACGATCTGGAGAGCTTTTTCCGAGGACGCGGCGTCCGCAACCGCGTCACCACCAGCATGCTCGACCGGATGACCTGACGTGAAGATGTCTTTCTCCACACTCGCCTGCCCGGACTGGACGCTTATGCAAGCGATCGAGATTGCCTCCGCGTCCGGTTATGACGGGATTGAACTGCGTTTTGTGGAGAACGAAGATTCTCTCTGGAAGCTGCCCGTTTTTAGCGCACACCAGTTACCCGTTGCCAAACGAGCGCTGAAGGATCAAGGGCTGGCGGTTTCCTGCGTCGATACCAGCTGCCGGTTCCATTTTCCCGATCTCAGGGAGCGGACTCGCTGGATCGAGGAGGGCGAACGTATGGCCGACCTGGCGGCTGCTCTCGAGGCGCCCGGCATCCGCGTGTTTGGCGACACAATTCAGCCCGGCGCGGACCGGGCATCCACGCGCGCATGGATCGCCGAGTCCATGCGCAAGCTGGCTGAGAACATCGCTTCGACGGGAGTGGAAGTCTGGCTGGAAACGCATGGCGACTTTGCCGGCGCTTCGGAGACTGCGGCGATCCTGGTGGAAGCTTCTCACCCGGCGATTGGAGTCCTTTGGGACCCAGCCAATTGTTACGTCGAGTCGCGGGATCAGCCGCAATCCGCGGCTGCCCTGCTCGGACCGACCATCCGCCACGTGCACTTGAAAGACCTGCTCATCCGGCAGGATCATTGGGCGCCTGTGCTGACCGGGGAAGGCAACTTCTCCCTGCTCGAGGTGCGGGAAGGTCTACGTCAGATCGGCTATAACGGGTTCGCGTCGTTCGAGTGGGAGAAGAAGTGGCATCCGGAAATTCCGGACGCGGCCCTCGCTCTGCCGCACTTTGCGCGCTGGTTTCGGGAGAATTGTGGATGACGAGCGACTCCACAATTTTGCGAAGATTGACCGTCTCCGACATTCCGGCGGCGATAGATCTGTCGACCGAAGCCGGATGGAACCAGACCGCCGAAGACTGGCGGATGTTAATCGAGCTGTCTCCGCAGGGATGCCTCGCAATCGAGATCGGCGGTGAAATCGTGTCGACCGCCACGCTCACCTGCTATGGTACGAAGCTCGCGTGGATCGGGATGGTACTCACAAGGATCAAGTTCCGCGGACGCGGGTTCGCTATGCGCCTGTTGAACGAGACGCTGCGCCTCGCCGACGAATGGGGGATCGAAAGCGTGAAACTCGACGCCACCGACTTGGGACAGCCGCTGTATGAGAAGCTCGGGTTCCGCGCCGAACAGCCCGTTGAGCGATGGTGGCGCGAGGGAGCGTCCGGGTCCGGGGTGTCTCCGTCACAAGGCTCGCCAGGTCAAGACTGGCGCGCCGCGGATCGCGATGCCTTCGGAGCAGATCGTTCCGAGTTGCTGGCAAAGCTGGCCGCGCGGAAGGCGCCTCTCAGCGTGAAAAATTCGTACCTGCTGACGCGTCCCGGCCGCGCCATCTCGTACCTTGGCCCGTCCGTATGCGAGAGTCCGGCGGATGCGCGGCAGTTGATGCAGCGCGCCCTGGGAACCGCCAGCCCCGGCGGCTGGTTCTGGGATCTGCTTCTGGCCAACAAGCCGGCCGTCGCCATCGCGCAAGAATTAGGCTTTGCTCCCAAGCGGCACTTGCTCCGCATGGTCCGCGGCAAGGATCTCCGCGGGAAGGAACAAGCGATCTACGCCATCGCCGGATTTGAACTGGGTTAAGGATGAAAATTCAGAGCGTTGCCGATCTGGAAGAATTGCTCTCGCGCCCTCGCGACGCCGACGCCTCCGCGATGGGCGAACTGAAGGGCGACCTGTTGATCCTGGGCGCAGGCGGCAAAATGGGCCCAAGCCTCGCCCGCCTTGCGCAGCGCGCTTCCGAGAAGGCCGGCATTGGTCGACGGATCGTGGCGGTCGCTCGTTTCAGCAATCCCGAACTTCCCAGGGAACTGGCCACTTTAGGGATCGAAACGATCGCCAGCGACCTGCTCGAACCAGAAGCACTCGACCGCCTGCCTGAGATCCCGAATGTCATCTTCATGGCGGCCCGCAAATTTGGAAGCTCGGGCGCCGAGCATCTCACCTGGGCCATGAATACCTATCTGCCCGGCCTGGTGGCGGAACGATATCGAGATTCCCGCATTGTCGCCTTCTCCACCGGCAATGTGTACCCGCTGCGTTCCGCGGCACAAGGCGGCGCTACCGAAACAACGCCGGTCGGTCCCATCGGTGAGTACGCCCAGTCCGCGCTCGGCCGCGAACGCATGTTCGAATACGGATCCTCGCGTTACGGCACTCCGGTCACAATCCTGCGTCTCAACTATGCGGTTGAATTGCGCTACGGAGTGCTGGTCGACATCGGCCGCGCCGTGTTTGAGCGGCGGCCGGTGCAGCTCAGCATGCCCAACGTAAATGTGATTTGGCAAGGCGATGCAAATTCCTGGTGCCTGCGTTCGTTCGCACACTGCCAGTCTCCGCCGCTGGTCCTCAATATCACCGGGCCGGAAACTCTACGGGTGCGCGAACTGGCGGCGGAATTCGGCAGGCATTTCGGCATCGAACCGGCATTCGGGCCCGAGGCCAGCGATCCAACCTCGCTTCTCAACAATGCCGGCAAGGCGAACTCGCTGTTTGGAGCCCCGGGCGTGACTCCCTCGGAAATGATCGCCTGGATCGCCGACTGGATCCGCCAGGGAGGCACAACGCTGAACAAGCCTACTCACTTCCAGACGCGGGACGGAAAATTCTGATGCCAGTGCGCGACAAACTACGATCGGGCCTGGTGATTCCGGCTCATCCCCTGGCATTGAACCATCAACGACGCCTCGACGAACGCCGCCAGCGCGCCCTCACCCGCTACTACCTCGCGGCGGGCGCGGGCGGAGTTGCCGTCGCAGTCCATACCACGCAATTCGCGATTCGAGAACACGGGTTGCTGGAACCTGTGCTGCAACTTGCGCAAGAAGAATGCCGGGCCCGTGACGTCGTGAAGATAGCGGGCGTGTGCGGGAAGCGCCAGCAGGCTGTCGGCGAAGCCCAACTCGCCTCTCGCCTCGGATACGACGCCGCCCTCCTCAGTCTGGCCGCCCTGAAAGACGAATCCATCGCAGAACTCGTGGAGCACGCGAGAGCCGTTGCCTCGATCATCCCGGTCATGGGCTTCTACCTGCAACCTTTGGTCGGAGGTCGGTCTCTCCCCTATGAATTCTGGCGACAATTTCTTGAGATCGAGAATGTCGTTGCCATCAAGATCGCCCCGTTCAATCGCTATCAAACCATCGACGTGGTGCGGGCGCTCGCCGAGTCTGGAAGGGCGAACGACGTCGCGCTCTACACCGGCAACGACGACAATATCCTGAACGATCTGTGCGCGGTCTTCGATTTCAACCGCCAGAGCATCCGCTTTGCCGGCGGCCTGCTTGGACACTGGGCGGTGTGGACGCATATCGCAGTCCAGCACCTGGCAAAAGCCAGGACATCACGCACCAGCATGTCGGGGGAACTGCAATCGCTGGCCCCGCAAGTGACCGACTCCAACGCCGCAATCTTCGATCCAGCACACCATTTTCATGGCTGCATCCCAGGCATCCACGAAATCCTGCGTCGCCAGGGACTGCTTGAGGGTCGCTGGTGTCTCGACCCTCACGAGGAACTGTCGCCTGGCCAGATGGAAG
The DNA here is from genome assembly GCA_963733805.1 of uncultured Acidobacteriota bacterium. Classification (GTDB taxonomy): domain Bacteria; phylum Acidobacteriota; class Terriglobia; order Terriglobales; family Acidobacteriaceae; genus Gp1-AA133. The sequence continues at coordinate 185,712 of CAVTEO010000002.1, forward strand.
AAATCGACCGCGTCTGCAAAGCGTATCCCCATTTGCAGGACGATTCATTCATAAAGGAGCATCTGGATGATTGGCTTCGCTAAGGCGCTATTGTCGTGCTTCTCGGCTTGTTGCCCTCGCTGGCTGCCGAGATCCCACTTTCGAGAGTACGCGTGCGAACGAAGACGTACGCCTCACCCTCGATCCTTCCGCCGGCTTCTGGAAGAGCGCCCACCCCGTCTTCATCGACAAAGACCGCTTCGGCAAGTCCGTGCATGCTTACCGATCCGAAGTCCGTTCGCGCTGGACAAAAGACAATCTTTATTTCCTATTTATCTGCCCGTACAAGGAATTGAGCCTCAAGCCCAATCCCAACACGAAAGACGAGACGAACGAGCTGTGGAACTGGGAGGTCGCGGAAGCTTTCATCGGTTCCGACTTTTCCGACATCCAGCGCTATAAGGAATTCGAAGTTTCTCCGCAGGGCGAATGGGTCGACCTCGATATCGACCTGAACAAGCCCCATCACGAGGATGGTTGGACCTGGAACTCGGGCTTCGAGGTGCTTGCGAAAATCGATTCCCAAAAACACATCTGGTATGCCGCCATGCGGATTCCATACAGCGCCATCGACACGCGCCCGGCCGCGCCCGGCAACACGCTGCGCATCAACTTGTTTCGCAGCGGTGGCCCGCCGACCCGTCCTTACGGAATCACCTGGCAGCCCACCATGAGCAAGACTTTCCATACACCCGAGAAATTTGGCCTGATCAAACTGGTCGAGGAGGGCAAATAGATATTCAACGTGTGAACTAAGTCACCCGTTCGCAAGCTTGAGGTATTTTTCCTACCCGTTCGAGTGCTCTGTGCCCCACAGTGTCCTCTGTGGTTAACGCTTTACACTCGAACCACAGAGCACACAGAGAATCAGGCCCGGCCAGGACATTTAGATTTTCAAAACCCGCTGGTGCAGAAAGACCAGCCCCGCGGCGCCCAGCACGCCGCCGTATCCGACCACGCTTTGCAGCGCCACCGGGACTTCGCGGCCGAGCATTCCGCAACTGTTCCTGGCAATTGCGGCGCGAACCGGGCCCAGTACCTGCTCTCCGGCCTGCGCGATATTGCCGCCCAGAATCAGCACTTCCGGGTCGAAAGCGTGTAGCAGGCTCACGACGGCTGCACCCAGATATTCCAATGCGCGCTCCAGCACGCATTGGGCGCTCTGGTCTCCATTGGCAGCCGCCCGGAAAATTGCCTCGGTATCGGGAATATGCCCATCCGGACCGGACAGGCAATGTGGTCGAAGCGGCGCGATGCAGGTGTGCGAAATAGTCAGACTCAATCGCTCGCGACGAGAACCGCGTTTCCAGGCAGCCGTGATTTCCGCACATGCACAGTCCACCGTGAACGTCGACCGTCATGTGTCCGAAATGCCCGGCTATCCCGGCCGCGCCGTGCAGAATCACTCCGTCGACCATGGCGGCTCCGCCAACTCCGGTTCCCAGCGTCAGCAGCACAACATTGCGCCGGGAGCGCGCCGCTCCCCACAGTACCTCGGCCACCAGCGCCGCACGCGCATCGTTATCCGCGCGCACCGGCAGACTACCGCTGACAAAGTCCTGAAGAACGCATCCCTGCAGGAAGTGCAGATCGCCCGGCAGGCGATTGATCCGTGAAGACTCGGCATCGATGATTCCCTTGCAGGCAACGCCAACTCCGGCAAGCGGCACATTCGCCTTCTGCATGGCGGTGCTGAAGAAATCGCGCAACTCGTCGATGGTGTGGGGCGAGGGCGCCTGAAATTTTTCGCCCAGGTCTCCGCTGGGACTGACGACCGCCGCCTTGACGGCCGTGCCGCCGATATCCACTCCCAGCGCATAAATCCCTTCTCTGCGCGAATTCATCTCAGTCACGGTGATTGTGCATTATACGCATCGTGTGCAATTCTACTGGGCGCAAGCAGCCGGACGTTTGCAGTCAGCGTCGTCCCTGGTCCGGCAAAGGAGAAGATTTTATGGAGAAGCGCGCCGCATCCGGCACGCCTTCCCCCAGGGCTGCATCGCAATACTTTGATCAGGCCCTGGCGCTGCTGGAAAAGCTGAAGCAAACCCAGTCCGACGTCATTCAGCAAGCGGCTGACCTCTGCATCGAGCGGATCGCGAGCGGCGGCCTGATTTTCCTTTTCGGCAACGGGCATTCCCGCATGCTGTGCGAGGAAATGACGCCGCGGCAAGGCTGCTTCCCGGGCTTCGTGGCCCTGGTCGAACTGGCGCTTTCCAATCACGCCAACATCGTGGGCGCCAACGGCCTGCGCGCTCCGCTCTATCTGGAAAATTACGAAGGCTATGCGGAACAGATCCTTCGCGGCTTTCATTTTGGCGAGCACGATGCCTTCATCGTGATCTCCACCAGCGGCATCCGTCCGGTCATCGTCGAGATGGCCATGGGAGCCCAACAGCGCGGGTTGCCGGTGATTGCCATCGTCTCCAAAGCGCACTGCGAACAGGCCAAAGCGGCTCACTCCTCGGGGAAGAAACTCATCGACTGCGCCGACATCGTGATCGACAATCAATGTCCCACCGGAGACTGCGTGTTGCAGTTACCCGGCCTTGCCTGGCCAACCGGGCCCGCCTCTACGGTCACGGGCGCGATGATCATCAACATGATTCGCTGTGCGACCGCCGAAGGCCTTCTGCAGAAGGGCATCACGCCGGCGATTCTGCCCAGCCATCAGCATGTCGGCAATGTCAGCGCCGCCCAGCAACTGGAAGAATTTTACGAAGCCTATCGCAAGAGCCTCGCCCATCTGTACGAGTGAGTTGGTAGACTCTCAGACCATCAGGAGCCTCGCACATGCGCATTTCTGCTCAATACGTTTTGATCCTTGCCGTCGGCATGATGACGGTCACTTCCCACGCTGCAAAGGCAGCGGACTCTTACACCGTCAGAACCGAGTTCGACGTCGAGGCCAAGATGCGTGACGGCACTGTTCTCCGCGCCGATGTGTACCGGCCGAAATCCGAAGAGAAATTTCCGGTCCTGCTCGAACGGACTCCTTACGACAAGCGAAATTCCGCTGGCTTCGCGGTGCGCGCCGCGGCCCAGGGATACGTTGTCATCATTCAGGACGTGCGCGGCCGCTACAAATCCGACGGCGACTGGTATCCCTTCAAGAATGAATCGAACGATGGCTTCGACACCGTCGAGTGGGCGGCCGCTCTGCCCTACTCCAACGGCAAGGTCGGCATGATTGGAGGCTCCTATGTGGGCGCGACCCAGATGCTGACCGCGATTGCCCATCCTCCACACCTCGCCGGAATCTGCCCCGTAGTAACCGCGAGCAATTATCACGAAGGCTGGACCTACCAGGGGGGCGCTTTCGAACAATGGTTCAATGAATCCTGGACCTCCGGCCTGGCGCAGGACACCCTGAACCGGTCAGTGGAGAAAAATACGAACGCCCAACACGGAATCTGGAAGCTTCCGCTCACCGAGTATCCACTCTTCGTGGTGCCCCAAGGCTCTCCGGATTCCGCCTTGACCCGCTCCCTCGCGCCCTATTTCCTCGACTGGCTTGCCCACCCGAACTACGACGATTACTGGAAACGGTGGAGCATCGAAGAACATTTTTCCGACATCAACGTCCCGATGCTGACCATTGCCGCCTGGTACGACATCTTTCAGGGAGGCTCGCTGCGCAATTACATCGGGGTCAAGCAGCAAGGTGCGAGCGATGCTGCGCGCCGTGGGCAACGCCTGGTCGTGATGATCGGCGGACATGCCGGTTCCGGTCGCAAGATCGGCGACGTAGACTTTGGCGCCCCCGCCGTGCGCGACGAAGACGACATCGCCCTCGCCTGGTATGACGGCCTTCTCAAGGGAGAGAGCAACGATTTCACCCGGGCGAAGCCGGTACAAATCTTCGTGATGGGCCTCAATCAGTGGCGGGATGAAGAGGATTGGCCACTCGCCCGCGCGAAAGAGACTCGATATTTTCTGCATTCGGCAGGCAAGGCGAACTCTTTGAGCGGAGACGGCGGCCTTTCCAGCGCCGCTCCCAAAGCGGAAACCGCCGACCACTACGTGTTCGATCCTGCAAACCCAGCCCCCACGATGGGCGGTCCCCTGTGCTGCGATTCCAATCACCTGAAGCCCGGCCCGCGCGATCAGCGCGGAGTCGAGGGACGCAACGACGTGCTGGTGTATTCAACGCCCGCGCTCGCGCAGGATCTGGAAGTCACCGGCCCGGTCACGCTCGAACTTTTTGCCAGCTCTTCCGCGGTCGACACGGATTTCACCGCGAAGCTCGTCGACGTCTGGCCTGACGGCTTCGCACAAAATCTCACGGAAGGAATCGTCCGCGGGCGGTATCGGGACTCCCGCGAACAGCCCCAGCTCATGAACCCGGGACAGACTTACAAGATCTCCATTGATCTCTGGTCTACCAGCAACGTCTTTAAGAAAGGTCACCGCCTGCGCCTGGAAGTCAGCAGCAGCAACTTCCCTCGCTTTGACAGGAACCTCAACACCGGCGAAGACAGTGCGACGGGCAGCAAACCGGTGAGCGCGACCAACACCATCTACCACGACGCCGAGCATCCCTCGGCGTTGATCTTGCCGGTGGTCGGGGCACAGTAGGAGGAACCCTGCCTAGTGGATGTAGGCTCCACCCGGCAGCAGGAACTGAATCGGCCACATCTCCGTCTTCTGGTCCACAATCTCAGACCAGTGGAACGGCTGGCTGTTGGCCTGGGGAAGCAGCTTCATGCCGGGCAGCGTTTCCGCGATTGCACTGACCAGGGGCGCCGCCCCCTCGGATCCCGCGAGAAAGACTTGAGCATTCGAGCGCATAGCCATTCTGGAAAATCGGACAGCGATCTCCACGTCTTCGATCGTCTGAAAAAGATAGGGCCGCCCCACTAGCAACGAGTTGTAAACGTAATCCGACAACACTCCCGAGAGCGGATTCACGTACGCGTGCTCGGGATCCATTTGCGCCAGCGAAGGATCATCCGGCGACGCCGCCTTGTAAGGCATTCGCGTCTCTCCCAGTCCGCGCGGATCAAACGACAGCACGCTGTACCCATCCTCGACGTACTTCACGACGGCCGGCCAGTCCGCGGCCATAGCCTTGCCGTTCTCGCCCAGCCACAACAGCACCGGGCCGCCATCTTTTCCGGTTTTATGGATACGCAGCAACGGCATTTGCAGATACCGGCTGTGCCGCAGCAGGTACTTCTCGATGGTGACGCCTTCGAACTGGGAATCAGCGACTTTTTCCCATGCGATCTCCGCATCTCCCGGAACTGCGCCGTGAAACTCTGCGACCTTCCACGTGTCGATGTGGGGATGAAGATCGGAGTAGTAAAGCTGTTTCATGGTCTTCGCCGGCTGCTTCTTGTGATCCTGGTAGTACTCGCGAATGACGTCCATCATCGAGCGGGCATCGTCAAAGTCAAGCATGACCTGGCCGGTGCGCGTGCACTGCACTGTTTTGTCATCGAGTTCCTTCGCCGCGAAAGCCTTCTTCGGCGCCTGCACCCCGTTGAAGTGATCCAGGAACGCCAGCGCTTGTTCCTGATTCTCCGGAGAAAACTGGTGCGCATGATAGCCCTCAGCCATTGCGATGCGGTCGGCATGATGGAACCTGCCGTATACCTCTCGCACCTCGCGCACCGACCTGCGCGCGCCCTCGATCGGGAAAAAATCGAGCACCGCCGCCGCCACGAAGACCGGCCGCGGATACATCATGAGCAAGAGCCCCGGGTTATCGATGTGATTCGAAATCATTCCGTAGAGATCCTGTTCGGGGTCGCTGTCAGGATCCTGGAAAATCCGGTTGTAGACGCGCATGGGCAGGGCCGTGATGTAGCAGGAAGGCGCTGCGGCTTTGATCCGGCGATCCAGCGCCGCGATGTGCGCCGCCTGAAATCCTCCGCCGCTCGTCCCGGCAATGTTGATGCGTTGCGGATCGACGTCCGGACGGGTCAGCAGGTAATCCACTGCGCGAATGCCGTCCCAGATTTCCCAGCGCGCCAGATTTGTGCCCGCCAGGTACGCGAGGTTTCCCATCACCGCGTGCTCGGCGCAAATCAGGTTGTAGCGGCTCTTGCCCGCCTTGGCATCCCAGAATTGGCTCCGCTCACCCTGCCCAACCGGGTCCCACGAAATAACAACATAACCGTGCTGCACCAGCCGCTGGCACAGCGCCTGGTAATGATTCTTCCCGTTCGTCGAATGCCCGCTGGGCACCAGCATTCCAGGATGGGTTGCGGCGCCATCCTCCGGCACATACACGAGCGCCGTCACATAGACGCCCGGCAAGCTTTCGAATATCAGCTTTTCAATATGGAAGCCATCCATCGAGATGGTGCCCGTGATGCGCGGATGGAGGGGCGATCTTTCCTGAGGCAAGCCGCCCAGCATGGCGAGCAGGCTGTCCTGCATTTTGCGTTGAAGGCGGATCAACTCTGCCTCGGTTCGAATCTGCGCCCACTCTTGGCGGCGCGCGTCGTCCTCCTGCCAGGCCATCTCCGCCTGGTATTTCAAGTAAGGAGTGATGGTCGGCCCTTCGGTGGCAAGCGGCAGCACGCGGAAAGCCTCAGGCGGAGGCCCGTCCGCAGCCATCGCGGGCAAGGCACACACGACGCATAAACCAACAACGACGAGAGCTTTTTTCATGGATTCGTATTTACTCGTACCTGGATTAAAGCGAAATGCCACGCTTCCAGGGAATGAAATCATCCTGCCCTAGAATTTCCGCCTTGGTGCGCAATTCCCCGCTGGCGACCTTGATCACCGTTTCCAAAATCGTCTCGCCCATTTCCTCAATGCTCTTTTCCCCCGAGACAATCGGACCCGCATCCACATCGATGATGTCGGGCATCCGGCTCGTGAGATCGGAGTTGGTCGCGATCTTGATCACCGGGGCCACCGGATTTCCCGTGGGCGTGCCCAGCCCCGTTGTGAACAGGACCACGTTCGCCCCCGCGCCGACCTGTGCCGTAACACACTCGACATCGTTGCCCGGCGTGCACTGCAAGTTCAGCCCAGGCCTGGTGGAATATTCCGGATAGTCGAGCACCGCGGTCACCGGGGAACTGCCGCCTTTTTTCGCCGCACCCGCCGACTTCATCGCATCGGTCAGCAATCCATCCTTGATGTTGCCGGGCGAAGGATTCATTTCGAATCCCGAGCGCACCGCTTTCGCCCGCGCGGCATAGTCTCGCATCAGTTGGATGAAACGGTCCGCCGTCGCCCGGTCAACGCTGCGGTCAATCAGCGACTGCTCCACGCCGCACAGTTCAGGAAATTCAGAAAGAATCGTGCGCCCGCCCAATCCGGCAATGAGATCAGAAACATGCCCGACCGCCGGATTCGCCGAAATTCCTGAAAACCCGTCCGACCCACCGCATTTCAAACCTACGCAAAGCTGCGATAAAGGCGCCGGCGTCCGGCTAGTGCTGTCGGCCTTCGCAACTCCAAGAAACGTTTCCCGGATCGCCTCCGACAGCATGGCAAACTCGGAACCGCTTTTCTGTTGTTCGAACACCAGCAAGGGCTTCTGAAACTTGGGATCGCGCGCGGCTACCTGCTCGCGCAGAATGCTGACTTGCGAGTTCTGGCAGCCCAGGCTCAGGACGGTCGCGCCCGCAATGTTCGGATGATGCAGGTAACCTGCAATCAAACCGCACAGATTGTGGGAATCCTCGCGCGTGCCGCCGCAACCACTTTGATGCATCAGAAACTTGATCCCGTCGATGTTCTTGAAGATCGCAGGCTTAGCCGGAATGCGCGGGTGGTCGTCCGCTTGCCCTCGCTCAATCTCGTCCAGTCGTCCCTGCTGGTAGAGCGCGACCATCTCCGCAACCTGGCGGCGGTACACCTTCGGCGGGGCAAATCCCAGTTCCTCTTCGAAAGCCTGCTTCAGAGTCTCGATATTGCGGTTCTCGCAGAAAACCAGCGGTACCACCAGCCAGTAATTGCGTGTGCCCACCTGCCCATCCGCCCTCCGGTATCCAAGAAACGTCCGCTCGCGCCAGCGGGAAACGTCCGGAGGCTTCCAGTCATACTCCTTCGTCTTCTCTCGAAACGGCAGGGCGTCGTGGCGAATGTTCAGAACATTCAGGACCGAGCCCTGCGGAATCGATTGAGTCGCTTTTCCAACCAGCACTCCGTACATGAACACGGAATGGCCCGGCGCCATCTCTGCCACCGCGAATTTGTGCTTGGCGGGGACATCCGAGATCAAAGAAAGGGAATGCCCGTCGATCTGGACCGTCTCTCCCTTGCGCAAGTCCCGCAACGCAATCAGCACATTGTCATCGGGATGAAGTCTGAGGGCTGCTTTCGCCATCGGTCGTCCTACAGCAGTTATACCTGATCCCGCACAGCCAAATGGGTCGAGAAGACTTTACCCGCAGATCGAGAAGGGTTCCATCGAACAAGGTCCCCATCGAACAAAAAGCGACGCTCGCCCCGGCATCGAACAAAGAGCGATGCTTGCCTCGCCAGCACTCTAGAGCCGCGGAGCGGCGGCATAGATTAGCCCAGCGCGTAAGCGCTGGGTAAGCGATAGAAATGAACGCAAAGCCCCCGTAGGGGCGGCACCCCGGCGATGCGGGCGTGAGCCCGCGAGCCCCCAGACCACAGACGCGTGCATTCAACTTGTGTATAACAATACAGCGTACAAAACAACCGAACATGCCGCTCAAGATCAAAGCGAAAAAAGACTGCCGGTGGGACCTGGTGAGCCTGGGCGAAATCATGCTGCGCCTCGATCCCGGCGACCGGCGCATTGCGACCACCAGGAGTTTCGATGTCTGCGAAGGCGGCGGCGAGTACAACGTCGCCCGCGGGTTGAAGCGCTGCTTCGGCCTTGAGACAGCCGTGGTCACTGCCTTCGCCGACGATCCGGTGGGCCGCCTGCTGCAGGATTTCGTCTACCAGGGCGGCGTCGACCAGTCGCTTATCCGCTGGGTGCCGCATGATGGAGTCGGCCGCGCCGCCCGCAACGGCCTTAACTTCACCGACCGCGGCTTTGGAGTACGCGCCGCCGTGGGCTCCTACGATCGCGGCCACACCGCCGTCTCACAACTCAAGCCCGGCGACATCGATTGGCACGAGATCTTCGGCCAACGCGGAGCGCGTTGGCTGCACACCGGGGGGATCTTCTGCGCACTTTCCGCAACCACTCCCGACGTGGCGATCGAAGCCATGCAGGCCGCCAAGCGCCTCGGCACGATCGTTTCCTACGACTTGAACTACCGGCCGTCGTTGTGGAAGGCGATCGGCGGTAAGCAGAAGGCGCAGGAAGTGAACCGTCGCATCGCCCCGCTGGTCGATGTCATGCTCGGGAATGAAGAGGATTTCTCGGCAGCCCTGGGCTACGAAGTTTCCGGCGTCGATGCGGATCTATCCAACTTCGAAGTGGAAAGCTTCAAACAGATGATCGCCAAGGTTGTGAAGGATTATCCCTTCCAGGTTGTGGCGACCACGCTGCGCAAGGCGAAAACCGCCACCCGCAACGATTGGGGGGCGATCTGCTACAGCGATGGTAGTTTTTATCAGGCGAAAGAACGCAAGGATCTTGAGATCTACGATCGCGTGGGCGGAGGAGACTCCTTCGCCTCCGGTCTGATCTACGGATTTCTGGCAGACAAGGGCCCGCAGTGGGCAGTCGAATGTGGCGCGGCCCACGGCGCACTCGCCATGACCACGCCCGGCGACACCAGCATGGCGACCCTGCAGGAAGTCATTCGCGTCATGGAAGACAAAGGCGCTCGTATCGCGCGCTAGCGTCGCATGGGAGATCGTTCAATGGACAAGCAGCAAGTGCGGGATCGAATTCTCGAAGTTGGCATCATCCCCGTGGTGCGGGCCGGCTCGGCGGCCGAGGCTCGGCTGGCGGCGCAGGCCGTATGCGACGGCGGAATTCCCATCGTCGAAATCACCATGACCGTTCCGGGTGCCGTTGAAGTCATCCGCGAACTCCGCAAGAGCGCTCCCGCCTCGGTGCTCATCGGCGCAGGCACCGTGCTCGACGCGGAGGCCGCGCGGCGTTGCGTCGATGCCGGCGCGCAGTTTCTCGTGAGCCCCGGATTAAACCTGCCCACGGTCGAATTCGCGGTCCGGAACGGCACGCTCATGCTGGCCGGCGCGCTCTCGCCAACCGAAATCATTACTGCGTGGAACGCAGGTTCGGAACTCGTCAAAGTGTTTCCGTGCGGGCAGGTCGGCGGCGCGAAGTACATCAAGTCCTTGAAAGGCCCCTTCCCGCAGATCCCACTCGTTCCTACGGGCGGAGTCAATCTGAACACCGCGGCGGAATTTATCGAAGCAGGAGCCGCAGCGCTGGGCATCGGGGGCGAACTGGTGCAGGCGGATGCCCTCAAGTCTGGAAAATCCGAAGTGATTGTCGAGAATGCGCGGAAGTTTGCCGCGATCGTAAAACAGGCGCGCGCTGGAGTTGCTGCGCCCAAAGTTCGCGCCGCCAGCTGACTTCGGAGCTATTGGTTTACGCCGCTGGCCAGAAAGCCGCCGTCCACCACCAGCAGATGTCCCGAGACGTAACTGGCTGCGTCCGATGCCAGGAACACCGCAGCTCCAATCAGTTCCTCTACTTTGCCGAACCGCCGCATCGGCGTGCGCAACAGAAATTCGCGCCCGCGCTCGGTCCCGTCCAGCAACGCTGAATTCAACTCCGTGCGAAACACGCCTGGCGCAATCGCGTTCACGCAGACTCCAAACTTCGCCCATTCCACGGCCAAAGATTTTGTGAGCGACGCCACGGCTCCCTTGCTCGCGCAGTAGGCCGCCACCTCATAGAGGCCCACAAACGACGCGAGCGACGCGATATTAATAATCCTCCCGTAGCCGCGCTCGACCATATGCCGCCCGAACACCCGGCATGCCCGCATCGTTCCATTCAAATTGGTCTCGAGGATCGCGGCCCATTCCTCTTCCTTCACATCCAAGGTTGGCGTCCGCTTGGTGCGGCCCGCACAATTCACCAGAATGTGGACGTCTCCGACCTTCGCGCGCAAGTCGGCGAGCAGCCGCTCCAGGCTCGCGTTGTCGGTGACGTCGCAAGTCACGGCCAGCGATTTCCTCCCCATTCCTTCCACCGCAGCCGCGGCCGCGCGCGCTTCCGGCTCGCGACGCCCGGTGGGAACTACATTCGCTCCCGCTTCCGCAAGTCCTTTCGCCAGTGCCAGCCCGATGCCGCTCGTACCGCCGATCACCACGGCATTCTTGTTCTTAAGATCGAGAAGAGGATGTCCCATGCGAAGTTCGTCGCTTTCGATGAAGGCAGATTGTCACGGCGAATTATAAAGGGTGCGGAATCTTGGGATAGACGCGCATTCAATTCGAACAGCACAATTTTCGTGGACAAAAAAACGCCCGGGTTCAACCCAGCCGCCGTTGAAACCACGCAAGATTAGAGTCACGCAGTAAAGTGCGGCTAACCCCTCTTCTTCTTCCCGCCTGCCTGCGAATGGCCGACCCCTTTCGCCTGTAGCTGGCCGGCAAAGGGAGCAGGAGTCTTCAGCGGTCCCTCCGGCCCATGGACGTGATTGGAATATTGGAACTGCACCGGCACCGTGCCGTCCCCGTTCGTCAGCTTTACTTCCTGAAACACTTTCGTGAGAGGGTCGGCTTCGAACACCGGAAAGTCGCCGCATTCCTCACCCTGCTTCGAAGTCCAGCCCAGAAAGTTCACCGCTGCCGGATCGCTCCCCGCGCGGATGGCGTCCTCCACATCCGGATCCGTACGCGCTTCATTGAGTTCGTGATAGAAAGTCGCGACCACATTCTTCCACGATTGATCGAAGACCGGAATTCCGTTCACCGTCCCGTCCGGCAAATTCTCGGAGTACACGCCCACCGCGTAGTACAGGATCTCCGTAGAGGTCCCGCTTCCCACGTGCACCGAGCCGTGGTAACCCCCGAGACCCTGCGTCGAATCTTCTTCTTCCTCCACCGGCACCCGGCTCCTTACTGCCCTCGGCTTCTCAGCAAGAGCGACAGCCGCGCCTCCTGCCGGTGCCTCGTCCGTATTCAGAATCGTTCCGCTGGGCAGCATGAAGTTAAACACCGTAGACGGAAAATCAAAAACCTTCAAGGTTCCTGCCGAGAAGAGTTGCTGCACCAGATTCTCAACATCCCCCTGGGAGAACACTTTCGGCGGGGGACCGGCAAGTGTCTGGGAAGGCCGGGATGCGCTGCTGATCTTGCCCGACGGATAGTACTGCGACATCACATTATTCAAGTCGACGTCAGCCATTGCCGCCGCCAGCGCCTTGTCGATATTCGCAATATCGCTCGCCTTCCACGCGGCCGTCCCTCCCAGGTAGAAATTGGTGAAGACCAGGTCCGTGATCGTATGTCCCCCGTGGAAAATCAAGTCATGGGCCGGGGTCGGCGGAATGCCCGGGGCGATGGCCTTCGGGCTCGGCATGCACTTGCGCGCGTGAAAGCCCTTTTCCGCCTTTGTCCCGGGTCCGACAAAAACGCGCAATGGCATCACCACCTGCTTCGATTTTTCCGCTGTCATCACACTCCTCCAGAACACAAATGGGTAAGCGGTGCGGCAGGGCGGAGCGGCCGCTTTATTTCGAGGATGTTGCTTTCATAGTTCCCTCATCCCAGTTAGTCAATCGCAAGATTTGCAGAGCGTATCGCGATCAGGCGCAAGGATTTACAGTGCCCGGAGAGCTTCGCCGGGAAACGTCGGGACTGGGCGCAATATTGTGTCCTACAGGAAAATGCTGAGCGACTACCCGCGCAGAAAAAGAAGATCACTACACAACAACTTCTGCCGAGGGGTCGTGTTTGTGCAAACCGGGGCGCGAAGACTCGCCCCGAGAGATTGCACCCGAGCCCATAGGCGCCGCAGATGGCGCGCCGGTGCGCAGGTGTAAACGAAGTGCAGAACGGGTCCGCGGTTGAGATCGGCTCGTCCTCGGACCGGTCAGCACCGAGAAGGGCGTGCCAGGGGATGGGGACGCCCTTCTCATAGGTTCTTTCGAATTATTTCGTGATCGTGCCGCACGCGATGCGGTCGCCCGCATTGCCCGCGGGATCCGACTTCATGTCGTCGGCCTTCGCGTGAATCACTAACGCAGTTCCGCCATTGCTGAACACCGAGTGATTATCGCTGCCCATGGTGATGTCCTTGTTCGTCACCTTGGTCTTGGCGGTGCCGTCCGACCCGACGGTGAAATTCTGCATGTCCCCGGCGTGGTGACCCTCGGGATTCTCCAAGCCATGCTTCTTGCCATCCGGATTGAAGTGCCCACCGGCCGACTTAAAATCAGGCCCATCACACTTGGCGGTCTGGTGGATGTGAATCGCATGGTCGCCCGGCGGCAGATTCTTTAAATCCAGATTGATGGCGACCCCATTGCCCTTGGATTCTTCCAGGGTAGCCGTGCCCACGCTTTCGCCCTGGGCGTTTTTGAGCTCAACAGTTTTTTTGTCTGCGCCATGCAGAAATGAAGCGCCTGACACCAGCAGACACAGGAGGAGAACGGTTTGCGTTTTCATCCCCAAATTATAGCCGCCGCTTCAGACCTGGCCCTCGACTCCCGCACCCTTGAGCATGCAAAAATGCAGAAGTATCTTGCCATTGCGATGGTCCACGCATACCAAAAAATACAGTTTTTGCCGTATCGACGCTTTTCGAAAATCGTCACTCCGAACTCAGCTCTCTCACCTTTTGTTCCAGGTCTCCGGCAATGTGTTGCGCATCTTCGCCCGGCCCGTAACGCACTGGCTTTCCGATGCGCACGCGAATCTCGCCCGGCACTGCGATCCTTCGCCCCGCCTGTTTCACTTCGAACAGCCCGTCAATGCGCATCGGAACAACCGGTACGCCCAGGCGCATTGCCAGCAGTCCAACCCCTGCGCGAAATGGCCGCAGTTGACCATCGGTGGTGTGATGGCCTTCAGGAAACACGAGGATGCTGTATCCGCGGTCCACACACTCTCCGGCATAGGCAAAGCTTTTGAGAAAGCCCGCCGCCCGCGGCAACGGAAAAAGATTCAACAACGCCACGCCCGACACCCACTGCAGCCGGCGATAGGCGCGAACAAGAAAGTTGCTTTCCGGCGAAGCAGACCTCAGAGCCTCGAGCGCTTCGCCGCCGGTGGCCGTTGCCAGCCGGTGCCGCATTCGCACCGGCAGAGCTGTTTGCACGAAACCCACATCTACATCGTCGATGTGGTTGCAGACAGCCAGGATCGGGCCATCCACGCCCCTGAGATTGTGCCGCCCTTCGATGCGCGGCCAACCCAGCAGCAGGATCGCCGGGCGCATGAGCGTGTAGTACACCAGCGTGCGTACCCACCGCAGCGGCCAACTCAGCGTCCAATGCGGATAGCGGTACTCAACCCGGCCCGCGCCTTTCCCGCCCAGGATTTGCTCCAGGTCGCCCACCGTGCGCGCCGCACTGAATCCAGTCTCACTCATGTCGACCTGGTAGCGGTCCTCGAGCGCGCTCATTAATTCCACGCGCTCGAGCGAACTCAAATGCAGATCGTCTTCCAGGTTCGATTCCTGCTTTAACTCGGAAACACCGCGGCCGGAAATCTTGCAGATCAGATCCGCCAAAGGACTGGAACCCGCGACCGTCAAGGGCTTGGCTTCCCGCAAGGCCTGCAGCGCCTCGCGAATCACATTCGCGCGGGGCTTGCCCGTGGATGTCCGCGGAAAATCCGCCTCCGGCCACACAAACCACTCCCGCATCCGCTGATATTCGGCGAGGTCCTGGTTCGCACGCTGCACCACACTCCCAACATCGACACCCTCTTCCCGCAGGATCACAACCGCGCAAGGCTCTTCGTTTTCGCCTCGCGCCATCCCCACCACAACGCAATCCCGAATCTCCGGTTGCCTGCGAAGCGCAGCTTCCAGATCTTCGGGATAGACGTTCATCCCCGCGGGCGTGACCATCACACCCTTCTTCCGGCCCTTGAAATAAAGGTTCCCTTCGGCATCAAGACCGCCGAGGTCGCCCGTGCGATACCACCCTTCGGGATCTGTGACCGATGCGGAAGTCGATGCCGCGTTCCAATACCCGGCAGCCACACCTCCCCCACGCACCAGAATCTCTCCGTCCTCCGCCAGCTTCACCTCGCGCCCCGGCAGAATCTTGCCGATCGATCCTTTCCCCAGGCGGAATGGATGATTCACGCTCACCAGGGAAGTCGTCTCCGTGAGCCCGTAACCCTGAATCACGGCAAACCCCATGCGGCTCCAGAACTCCTCCGTGTCGCGATCCAGCGCAGCGCCCCCGGAAATGAACGCCCAGAACTTCCATCCAAATTGGCGGTGCATTCGCCGGAAGATCCAGGCGCGCCGCAGAAATGGCTTGCCTTCCGCCCGCCCAAATCTCGCGCGAAAGGCTGCCATCCGTCCTGCGCTTTCCAGATCCCTTTCGATTTTGTCTTTCAGCGATTGCAGCATGCGCGGCACCGCTACCAGCACCGACACCTTTTCCCGCCGGATCGTCTGCATCACCTCGGAGGGCCCGAGCGAATCCTGAAAGATCACAGTGCCGGCCATGATGGATGGAAGAAACATTCCCAGGAATTGTCCGAAGACATGGCTTAGCGGCAAGAGGTTCAGAAACCGCATCGGGTGCATCCAGCGCTCGTACTTCAGGTATTTCCGAATCTCTGTCTCCAGCGGCGCAACGTTCGCCAGAACGTTGCCGTGCGTGATGAGCACGCCCTTGGGCTCGGCGGTTGTCCCGGAAGTAAAGATGATTTCAAGCGGATCGCCCGCTGCGACCGCCGCCGGCTCAAGCCTCGAGGTCGAATGGCGGGAAAGGGTGCCGCGAAGCTCTTCCAATACCAATGTCGCCGCGTTTGATTCACCCGCCGCATGCTTGCGGGAAGTCACCTTCAAGCTGGCACCGACCTCGGCGCTCACGCGTTGTGCAAAGTCGTCACTGGCGGCGTCGTCCATGGGCACCGCGATCACGCCCCGCAGCGCGCATCCAAAAAACACCGCCACCCACTCGGCAGAGTTTTCTCCCCAGATCAATGCGCGGTCGCCCTTGACGATGCCGCGCGCCTCGAGTTCCCGCGCAAACTGAAACGCCGTCTCTGCCACCTTCCCGTACGACCAGCGCTCGGTGCGGTAGCCCCTCCGCTGGACGTACGCTCCTTCCGATCCGTGATCGAGAAAATCGTCCAGCCAAACGCCGACGGAAGTGCGGTTCATCTCCACCAATTTACGCGAAGGGACTCCGGCACGTTATCTTCCTGGCGGTCGTTCAATTTTCCCTGCCCGGCTACCCACGAACCCATTTGCCAGAAGACTGCGTCTGGCGGTAGGCTGCTAAGCGTCGTGGTCGCGCCATCCCCCGCGCCGCCCGGCGAAGCACCATTGGCGTTCCGGGCCTTTCAGAACAGGGCCAACAAGATCCAGTAAATTTCATGAATATCGCAGGCGGAGCCGCCATCCACGGACGCGCACTCGCAGCATTACTGGCAGTCTTGAGCGCCGCGCTCGCCTGCGACGTTCCGCAGCAGCGCGAGGGGGCCAAGCCCGATTTCCCCCAGCCCGGCCAAAGTTCATCCGGAACCCCAGGCACATCCCGCGACCTGTCCCAGGATGAATCCGCCGGAGGCCACACGCTCCGCAAACACGTCGGACGGACCTACGATCAGCTTCGCGAGCGCCTTCGCCACGAACGCAATATATCCGCCGCATCCACATGGACCGATCGAGAGACCGCTGACGATGCGGTCGGTGCCGCCCTTGAGCAGAATCGCAGCAAGGTTGAGCGCTGGCTGAATCGCGCCGGCGGTCATCCCAACCTCGTCATCGATTACGATGGCGACGCCTCGCATCCCGTCGGCCGATCGCTGCGGCGCAATGCGGATCAACCCGAACCCTGCGCGCACGCCACCATCGTCCTGCGCTGGGTGTCCCCCAACGACTATTACGTCCTGACTTCGTACCCGGAGTGCCGCTGATGAGTTCGAATGCATCTCACAAAGACCGCAGCGAGATCACCGCCGCCACCTTCCCCGCCTTGCGCAGTTTCCTGCGCGGCTACTTCCACGAAGACATGGCAGACGAATACGGCACGCTCGACGAGGCGGTGCGCCAGTTCTGCGAGGATGCAGACACCGCCGAGCGCAAAGCCGTCTCCACCGAATGGCATCGCTTCGTGGCCCAAACCAAGGGCCAGTCGATTTCGGCCATCAACAAGATCCTGACCGACAAATTGGGCAGCGCCTGCCACCTGCAACCCGACGACCTCGACAAGATCACCCGGGCCTTCGAAGGCTTGCCGCCCGACTAGTCGCCAGTCGTCAGTCGCCAGCCAAGAAGTGTTCGATGTGAGTTGTCCGTCGTCGAACAGGCGTCCTTTCAAAGTTTGGCGCATTGGTCTTGCCAACAACCGACGACCGACGACCAAGGACGGTTTCAAGTAACTGTACCAATAAGTCCTTGCGAAATTACTTCCCGTCTGCTTACAATCCGCTACACAGGTTCACTTTTGGCGAGGTAGCCTCATGCTTGAGGCTGGTTAGGCAGAATCGTTCGCGGTCTCCCCCGCGCGGAGGATCCAGTCAATGAGCATCATGGTTTGGCACGTCATGCGCCGTCTTCCAAGACCCGCCCTGCTGGGAATCCTGATTTTCGTTCTCAGCACCGCCGCGCGTGCCTAAAGCACACTGTCTTAAATCATCTTCGTCTCTGCCCTCTGCCCTCTCTGCGGCAGTTCGCTGCGCCCTTCTGCGTTGTAAGATTTTGTTCGGCAAGCTCAATCGCCGCTAATCCCGGGTATGCTTCACCGAGCCGATTCCCAAAGAGGTTCCGATTCCCAGGTTCCTTCCGTAACCCGGTCGTACACTCCCTTTCGGTAACCCTTAGTAACCATACGAATCCGGGTTACCCGCCTTACAATTGCGCTTGGTGAAGTTGTCCCCTCCCGCTGTGGCGGGCGAGGACGGTTCCGACCCGGCTGTCGAGGCTTCCAGGTTTCGTAAGCTGATCTTCGCCGGGGAAAGCTGGAGTCCGCATCCTTATGGCATTTGGTTTCGGCTTCAACAAACAGAAAGTTCTCAGCGCTGCGGAGAAGTACGTCCAGCAGGGCAAGCTGCAGAACGCCATTGCCGAGTACGAAAAGATCCTCAAGGCCGACCCCAAGGACCTTACGGTGCTGAACACCGTCGGCGATCTGTTCGCCCGCAATGGCGAAGTCGACAAAGCGACCGAATGTTTCAAGAGAGTTGGCGATGCCTACGCCGCGCAGGGTTTCACGGTCAAAGGCATCGCGATGTACAAGAAGATCGGCAAGCTCAAGCCCTCGCTCGAAAGCGTGCTGAAGCTCGCGGAGCTCTACACCCAGCAGGGCCTGTTCAACGATGCGCGTGCCCAGTACCTGCAAGTGGCGGAAGAATTTCTGCGCGCCGGGGAGCTCGAGCAATCTGTCCGCATCTTCCAGAAGATTCTGGAGATGGACCCGGAAAACGTCGCCATGCGCGTGCGTCTGGCCGAGGTCTATATCCGTCTGGGTAAGAAAAACGACGCCTGGCAGATTTTCTCCGCCGCCGCCGAAACCCTGCGCCATCGTGGTTCGCGCAGCGGCGCCGAAGAGATCCTGCAGCGCATGCTTACGCTCGACCCCGGCAACAGCTATGCGCTGCTGCTGCGCGCGCGCAATGCGATCGAATCCGGCGATGCCGCCGGGGCCATCCCCCTGTTCCAGAAGGTTAACGATCTCGACAGCCATCCTGACGGGATGCGCGACCTGCTGAAGGCTTATCTGCAGACCGGCCGCGTCTCGGAAGCCGGCCCGCTGGCGGGCAAGCTGCTTTCGGTCCACAACGACACGCAGTCGATGTTCGCCTACGTCGATGGTTTGCTGCAGAACAATTCGCAGGAAGATGCCGTCCTGATCTTCGAGGAGTACGCGGACCGCCTGCTGGCGGACAACTCCGCCAAGGTTCTGGAAACATTGCGCGCCGTGATTGGTCCATTGGGCACGAATCCGGGGGCCCTGGAAAAAGTTCTCGACCTGTTTCACAAGGCCGGCGACCAGTCGCACGATTCCGAAGTGAACGAGCTTCTCGCCCACGCCAGCGTGCAGGCGGGAGACTTGGCGCGCGCGCGCGACCTCTATCACGAACTGGCCGAGCAGGAGCCGCAGAACTCCATGCACATGCAGAACTACCAGCAGGTAGTCGGCATGATGGGAGGAAGCACCGGCTCGAAACTGCTCACGGTCGAAGAAGGCATCGTTCTGGTCGAAGAGCTCGAAGCCACCGCGCCACCGGTCGATCAGCAATACTCTCCGGAAATTGCCAATGCCCTGCGGGCGGCCATCACCGACACCGAACTTTTCGTTTCCTACAACATGCCCGACAAGGCGCTGGGCCCCTTGATGGCCGTGTTGCCCATTGCGCCCAGCGATGTCCGCCTGAACCAGCGCCTCGCCGCGCTCTACACCCGCTCCGAGCGCTTCGCAGACGCGGCCGCGTGCTGCCGCACTTTGTCGTCGGTGTACGACGAGGCCGGCCTTTCCGAAGAAGCTACCCGCTACGAAGATCTGGCCAGGCGCTGCGAAGAGCATGGCGCTGGAACTCCGGGACGCGCTCCGGCAGCTTTCGACGAAGAGACCGAGATTCCGCTCGCGCCCTGGCCCTTGTCGTCGGAAGCAACCCCCGAATTTCACGCCGAATCGGACCACGCAGCCCAGGATCATGTCGTCGGGGAGCCGGCGGAATTTTCCGTCGCGCCCGCCGAGACGGCCAGCGAGATCGACCTCTCCGACGAGTGGGACGGCGCGCTCGCCTCTGAAACCGCCGAAGCCACAATCCCTGACCAGGGTGCCGAGGCGCCAGCCGCCGAACCGGCGATCGAGGAAATTTTCGTCGAAACCAGCGACGCAGTGGCCGAGACCATCGAGGAAATCCGCTTCTACCTTGAGCATTCGATGGCGGATCAGGCGCGCGCCGCCTTCGTCAAGCTGCAGTCCCAGACTGCCGACTACGAGCAGCTAGCCGCCATTCAAGCGGAAATCGATGCAGCCGCACCCGCGCCTGCGGTGTCCGAGGAAGAAACCCTCGAGGAAGTTTCCGAACCAGCACCCGAACCGGCTGCGGTCCCGGAAGAACCTGCTCCGGTTGCCGGGGAACCGGAAAGCCTACCCGAAGCCGGGCCCGCGACGCCTCTGCAGCAGATGGTCGCGGATCTGGACTCCTCGCTGGGCGATGGATTCCTGCCGCACACCGTCGCCCACGAAATCGAGCAGGAACAGGAAATCACGGCGCACGCGGCCACCGATCCCGGCCTGGTCAGCCATCTGGAATTCATGGCAGGTCCGAAACACACGCCCGCCCAGCCTGCTGAGAAACCGCAAGACGCCGGGGTTCTGGGCGAGTTCGTCGCGGACCTTGAAGATTCTCTAGGCGATAACTTCCTGAAGGAAGCCCCGGTTGTGACCCCGGATCAGCCGACTGCGGCACCTGCGATCCACGTGCCACCCGCCGCCGCTGCACCCGCGGCAGCTCATTCCGAATTGCAGATGGCAGCCAGCGCGGCTTCCGGTGCAGCGTCCCCCAGCGTGCCTGCTCCGCCGGTCGCCCAGCCTCCCGCACCAGCAGCAGCGACGGCTGCTGCGCAACCATCCGGCACAGCTTCGACATTCCGCGCTTCCGTTCGCCCCGCGAACGGCGCAGGCAAATCCGATCTGGCCGCCAGCGTCGACCTAGCCGACATGTTCGGCGAGATTCGCCACGAGTTGGAAGAAGAAGTAGCCAGCGCCGAAGAAGATCCCGAGACCCATTACAACCTGGGAGTCGCTTTCCGCGAGATGGGTCTGCTGGACGAGGCGATTGGCGAACTTCAAAAAGTCTGCCAGTCCATCGACCATGGCCACGGCTTTCCGCAGGTCATGCAAACCTATACCTGGCTGGCGCAGTGTTTCCTCGACAAGGGCGTTCCGGAAGCGGCAATCCGCTGGTACGAAAAAGCTCTTGCCCTGCCTGCGCTCGATCAAGAGACCCGCACCGCGCTCCACTATGAGCTCGCCTCTTCCTATGAAACGGCGCAGGACAAGAATCGTGCCCTGCAACATTTCATGGAAGTGTACGGCAGCAACATCGACTATCGCGATGTCGGTGAGCGCATCAAGGCCCTGAAGTCGTAGAATGCTGGGATGATTTCCGAACGGGTCGCTTTCCCGAAAAAACCAACTTGGCGTGAAGGGCAGGCGTCCGCCTGATGCCTGATTCCCAAACGCCTCCGGAAACCAGCCATCCAGAGGTCTCTCCTACCAGCCTGGCGCCTTTGCCTGAGTCCCTGACCCCGGCGAACACGACCGGCGATGACGCGAACACCAGCACTCCAACGCGCGCACAGATCTGGGTTCACCGCTTGCTGGTGCTGCTGTTTGTCTTCGTGTGCGCGGCGGCCGGCGTGTTGCTGGTCGTGTTGCCCTGGACTCCGCAATGGACCGACAACACCCTGCTGCTGCGCTACCCGGATCTGCGGACCATCGTGACCCACGGATTCTTTCGCGGCCTGTGCAGCGGCCTCGGTTTGCTCGATATTTGGATCGGGTTCTCCGAAGCGATTCACTATCACGAAGACCGGCTCCCTTGATGCAGAATGGCAGTATTCAGGCTGACCCTGAGTTCAGTCCCCGAAGGCTCTCTAACTGTCGCAATTGGAACTTTGACGCATGAGTGAACACCCACTGAAGTCCGCCCCGCTCGCTTATCAGAACGAACCGTTTCTCAACAGTCCGGATGGCCGGATTCTTCGCATGCTCGCCGAATACAGCGAGCCGTTCGCGCGTTTCCGCCGCGAGCAGATTCAGGACACGGTGGTCTTCTTCGGCTCGGCGCGCTTCCTCAGCATGGAAAACGCCGAGAGCAATCTCGCGGCCATCCGGCACAGCGACGGGAAAGGCGCCGACTTCCACGCCGAGATGAAGAGGGCGCACGCGGCCGTCGAAATGGCGCGCTACTACGAGGATGCGCGCTCGCTGGCTTCCATGCTTACGGAATGGTCGGTGAAAATTCCCGCGCGCCGGCGGCGTTTTGTGGTCACGACCGGGGGCGGTCCTGGCATTATGGAAGCCGCCAACCGGGGTGCGAAAGAGGCAGGCGGCAAGACCATCGGATTGAACATCAATCTGCCCTTCGAACAGTTTCCCAATCCCTACATCACGCCTTCGCTGAATTTCGAGTTTCATTACTTCTTCATGCGTAAGTTCTGGTTCGCCTACCTGGCAAAAGCACTGGTGATTTTCCCCGGTGGCTTTGGCACCTTTGACGAGTTGTTTGAGATTCTCACGCTCGCGCAAACCGAAAAGCTCGCCAAGAAAATCCTCGTCGTCATCTACGGAAGCAAGTACTGGAACAAGCTCATCAACTTCCAGGCGATGATCGACGCCGGCACCATCGCCGCTAGGGATCTGGACCTTTTCAAAATGGTGGACTCGCCGGAAGAAGGATTCGAGTACCTGCGCGACGGACTGACCAAGTACCACCTGGGTGGCGTTACCAGGAGAGAAGGCGAAGGTCTGCCCGACATCGCGAAGACGCTGCCGTAAGCAACCGTGGGAACTTTCCCGGCCACGCGGTGCCTGATCGTCCACGGGATTCATGGCTTGCATGACCGACAAGTCTCAAGCACCGAACCGCGCCTGGCTTTGTTGGACGTTGCAACTGCACATCGTAAACTTGTCCCAACCACGCAAATCCTGACTGATGCCGCCGCTTCTCTACTACATCACCGACCGCACGCAATTTCCCGGCGTTGAAGCTTTCCGCCGCACGCGTCTTCTCGATAAGATTGCCGAAGCTACGGAAGCTGGCATGGACTACATCCAGCTCCGCGAGAAAGATCTCACCACACGTGAACTGGAGTCCCTCGCAAGAGAAGCCCTCGAAATTATTCGGGAATCACAACTCAGAACTAGGAACCGGGAACCGAAAACAAAGCTCTTAATCAACTCCCGCCCCGACGTAGCGCTGGCCGTCAAGGCCGACGGAGTCCACCTCCCAGCTGGCGACGTCACCCCCGCGGAGGTCCGCAGAATCGCGCAGTGTAGCGCGGGCGCCCTCGCCCGCGTCACCATCAGCGTGGCATGTCACAGCCCAGAAGAAGTGCGCCGGGCGCAAGAAGCCGGAGCCAACCTGGCCCTGTTCGCCCCAGTGTTTGAGAAGAAATCCGCGCCCGGAACCAAACCCACTGGGCTCGAAGCTCTGCGAGCAGCCTGCCAATACAAAATCCCAGTGCTGGCGCTGGGCGGCGTCACGCTCCACAACGCTGCGGCCTGCCTCGCCGCCGGCGCCGCCGGCTTTTCCGGCATCCGTTTGTTTCAGGATCACGATCTGACAGAAGTTGTACGCCGCCTGCGAGACCTGTAGCAGCCCGTGGTGTGAGTGGCGGCTGCCGAAGTGAAATTACTTACGAACCGCATAATGCAGCTGGACTACGCCGTCTGAGAACTTTGTGCTGGAGATCAGTTTTATCAGCACAGTGCGGCGAGCAGGCGCCATCAAGGGAATGCCCTCCCCGATGAAGGTGGGAATGACGTGAATCATGAACTCGTCGATCTCTCCCTCGTCGAGAAACGCTGCAATGATTCCGGCGCCGCCCATCATCCAGATATCCTTTCCTTTGTTTCTCCGCAAACGCTTTGTGAAAGCCTTGATTGGTTCGTTCACGAACTCCACACCGGCTGGAGCAGCTGATGGCAACGCGCCGCGTGTGAAGACATAATTCTTCACTCTTGTATCAAACGCTGAGCCCGGAACGCCCTTCTTTTGAAAATCCATCGCCATGTCGCATGTCTTTCTGCCCCACAGGATCGTGTCGATCGATTTGTAGAAGGCGCCCATGCCGTAGTTGCCCTTCGGGCTTGGACGGTCAAGCCAGTCCACGGAGCCGTCGCTCCGGGCAATAAAGCCATCCGCGCTTGTGGCGATATAGACGATGATCTTGCGCTTGCGGACCATGGCGCTAGCCCGTCCACTTTTTCCCGTGCTTCAGCACGTCCAGCACTTTCGCGATCCGCCGCAGGCGCGTCGCTTCCTGCTTACCTTCCGTGATTGCCTGCGCCATCTCTTTCTTGTTGGTAAACGATTGCTTCTCCGAGTTCGCCCGCGTCGTCTTGCTCTTCGCGATTTCTTTCTTCAACTGCGGCGGCGGATCAATCGTTCGCTCGGCCACATCGCGCTCCAGCACCACCGACACGGTACCTCCGGCCTTCATGCCGGCGCCCTCCCGGATCGTCTTGTTCACCACCATCCGGTGACACCCGCCCATCGGCATCAGCGATGTACGAAACGGAAATCCGTTGATGGTGCCACGCACCAGAACGCGCGCTTTCGTCCCGAAAGTCTTTTCGACATCAAACGGCGCACTCAATGCCGCCACCTCGCTCCCTTCCATTCCATCCAGCTTGATTTTGAATTTGAGTTGTTTCATGAACATTCCTCTTGATGAAGGCCTCCGGAAATTGCATATCTGTTCCTCGCGTAATTCGTAACGATCACCGGGTCTCTCTGGGTATTCGCAGTCCCTCCGCGCCCTCGGCGTTTCAAGGCTCTTCCAAGTGCGCCTACAGAGTTTATGCTAGCCTCACGATTCTGCGAATGTCCGCGCTCTCCCAACCCGCGATCCTTGACTTCAATCTGCGGATGGTCACCATTCCCGCGGGCTGGTTCCTCATGGGGTCGGAAACCGGCCAGGACAACGAGCGCCCCGTGCATCGCGTCTGGATCGACGCGTTTCAACTGTCAGCTCACCAGGTCACTAACTCCGCCTACTCGCAATTCCTCCGCGACCAGGGCAAACTTCCGCCGCCGTTCTGGCAGGATCCGGCATTCTCCCATCCCGAACAACCAGTCGTGGACGTCTCCTGGCACGAATCGGTCCAGTACTGCGATTGGCTGTCGAAGATAACCAACCGTCCCTACCGCCTGCCCACCGAGGCCGAGTGGGAACGCGCGGCCCGCGGCGGTGTCGAGGGCGCGCTCTTTCCCTGGGGCGACGCCGCGCCGGATTGCTTACCGAACTACGCAACGCGATGGCAAAGCGGCCCCGAGCCCGTGGGATTGTCGGCCCCCAATGCTTACGGTTTATTCGACATGTGCGCCAATGTCCACGAATGGTGTAGCGATTGGTACGCAGCCGACTACTACGCTGTCTCGCCAGAGCGAAACCCGCGCGGACCAGACGCTGGCGTCCGCCGCGCCTCCCGCGGAGGTTCCTGGCGCCACCACATCAAAGTCACGCGCTGCGCCGCGCGTTCCAGCATTCCTCCCCATCTCCAGTACGCCGATTACGGATTTCGCGTAGCCTGCACGGTTGACCAGCGCTAAGCGCACGAAATCCCGACCAACCCACAAACAGTTTTTGCCGACAATCTTCGCGCCTTGGCGGTTAGAGACACTTACGTTCGCATAATCAATAACTTAGCTTTTAGATATTGTAAATTAGCCCCTGCGTCTGCCCCTCCGTGCTCAAAAAGGCCCGGCAGAGAGTTCGCAGAATGCCTGTTAATGGCGATTGGCGGGCCTACATGCGCTTTCTGAGGGCGGGGCAGTGGTTTGGGTCATCCAGGGGCCTGAACGTCGATCCTGGGGCTCCGCAACGCAAAATAAAGCTTTAAGAAAATGAAATTCATTTCCAAAAACCAAATTCCCGCCCCCGGGAGCCGCCCGCTCCCCCGGAGAACCCAGCACGGAATCCCGCTTCGCGTCCGTTGCGGCCCTCCCTCGCGAACTTAGCGGTTAAAAGCTTCTCCTGCCCGCAGCCACAAGTCATCGCCACGCTCCCGCTTCGATACAATCAACGCTTCCACCACGGTGACCCATGTTCCAGAAAAATCTTCTGCAAAACAAACGCATCCTCATCACCGGCGGCGGCACCGGACTCGGCAAGGCCGCCGCCCAGCGTTTCCTCGAACTGGGCGCCACGGTCTACATCTGCGGACGCCGCCACGAAGTGCTCGCCGCCACCGAAGCCGAACTTCGCAAGTCGACCGGAGGCGCCATCCACTCCCGCCCCTGCGACGTGCGCGACGCCGCCAGGGTGGACGAGATGATCGAGACCATCTGGCGCGACGGCCCGCTCGACGCGCTGATGAACAACGCCGCCGGAAATTTCCTGGCCCGCACCGAAGACCTCTCCCTGCGCGCGTTTGAATCGGTGATCGGCATTGTCCTGCAGGGCACGCTGCACACAACGCTGGCCTGCGGAAAACGCTGGCTCGCCGCTGCCCATTCTGCTGTCGTCCTGAACATTACGACCACTTACACGACCACGGGCTCCGCTTATGTGGTCCCCTCCGCCGTCGCCAAAGCCGGAGTGCACGCGCTCACCCGCAGCCTGGCGGTCGAATGGGGCAATCGCGGCATCCGCATGAATGCCATCGCGCCCGGCCCGGTGCCCACCGAGGGCGCGTTCTCGCGCCTGCTGCCCCGTCCCGAACTCGAGGAACTCGCTAAAAAGCGCATCCCGCTCGGCCGTTTCGGCACGCTGGAAGAATTCGCCAACCTCGCAACCTTCTTGATCAGCGACGCCTCCACCTACATCAACGGCGACGTCATCACCATGGACGGCGGCGAATGGCTCCAGGGCGCCGGCGAATTCACCGCGCTGGGCAGGATGCTGACAGAGAAAGAATGGGAGATGATGAAGCCGAAGAAGACTCAGACGAAGTAACAATGATGCAAGCCGCACTGCGGCGGCATAGGAAAGCCCAGCACGGAAGTGCTGGGTACGCATCATTCATAAGATTTACGGCAGTCCCTTAGGGACGGGATCGCACCGGGTTGTTAAACGCGGAAGCGCGACAATGCCAGCTCTCACTTCTTCTCAGGCAGGATCAGCCACTTCAACGCCATATTCACCAGGCTGAGAACGATCGCTCCCCAGAACGCCGCGCCAAAGGTGTCCACGTGAAACCCCGGCACGATCGCCGACGCCAGCATAATCACCACCGCGTTGATGATGAGCCAGAACAATCCCAACGTCACGATCGTCAACGGGAACGTAATGATCTTCAGAAAAAGCCCAAGCGTCGCGTTGACAAACCCGATCACCACCGCGGCGATCAAGGCCGCCATCGGCCCGCTGACCGCGAACCCGGGCACCAACCGCGACACGATCCACACCGACAGCGCACTCAACAGCCAATGCAGCAGCATCCTCATACACAGGCCTCTCAAAAGACTGCCGAAGCACTATAGAACCCGCCCCGGCGCGAGCGCAAATTTTGCGAGGAGAACAGGAAGAGCGCGGTACGGGAAGGACGCGACAACAGGAAGGCAATGACAGCGGGAAGGGCACGACTTCAGTCGTGCCGACCAGATCCCACAATGAAGAGCGCTTCAGCGCGCTCAAGTTCATGGCTTCTTGTCTTCCTTCTTTTGCGGAACCTGCCCGGGGACAGTAGTCCCCAGTTCTCGCAGAAGCGCGCGAGCCTCATCATCACCCGGGGCAAGTGCCAGCGCCTTTCGCAATGCCCGGATTGCTTCCGGCTGGTTCCCGGCGCGATAGGCCGTGAACCCGAGATTGCGCATCAGGTTGGGTACTTTGGGATCCCATCCCTCCGCTTCCTGGTAGTGTCCGAGAGCTACGGCATACTGCTCCTGCAGTGCTTCGACCGTGGCCAGATCACTGAAGGCGCCGCCCAGAACAGAACGCAAGAATTCTTCCTGGGCCGCTGCCTGTCTCTCCTGGCCCTGCGTCAGTTTGGCGTGCGACAGCGCGTTGCTGCCTAACGGCGTGGCCGCATCCTTGCCGGTCCCTCCCAGAGGAACCGGAGGCTCGTTTTGCGGAAGGCTGGGGACATCGGCTGAAGAAACTCCGGATCCACCCGAATCACCCATGCCACTCCCTTCCTGGTTGTCGGCGAGGATGTTTCGCTGAATCGCGCGCGCCTTTTCGAAGTATTGCTCCCCTTCCGCTGCTTTTCCGGAAGCAATGAGGATCCGGCCAAGACTGGTGTAGCCCTTCCGGATATCGCTGTGAGCGTCTACGCCGCTACGTTCGGCGAGTGCAATTGCCTTGCGGAAGAGCCGCTCCGCGCGCTGATTTTCCTTGCGGCGGTAGGCATTCAGTCCCAAGTACAGCCAGGCTTCCGATGAAGACGGATTCACCCTCGCCGCCTCCCCCAGGTAGTGATCCGCCTCCGGCTGGTGCGAACTGAACGACATATAGCCCAGGAGATAGTTCGCATAAAAATTTCCAGGGTCGACCCGCAGTTGCTCGAGAAATTGCCGGCGGGCCTCCGGCGTGAGCACCCATTCGTTCCGCATCAAGTAGGTCAGGCCGAGAAAGTAGTGGCCGTTTGGAACTTTGGGATCGAGTGTGAGCGCACGCTGGAACTCGCGGATAGCGTCGCCGTACAGGGTAGCTTTCCGATAAGCGTCGCCGAACAAGAGATGCAGGCCGCTGCGATCACCGGACGACACCGTCATCTGCTGGAAAATGGCCTCAGCCTTTTCCTTCTCTTTCAATCGGAGCAAACAACTGGCGAGACTGTAGCTGGTTTCACGGTCGGGACGAATCTCGAGGGACTTCTGGAAAGACTCCAACGCGGCGCGGTAGTCCTTCTTCTTGATCTGCGCCTGGCCCTGAATGGTCCAGGCCGCGGCGTTGCGCGGATCGGCGGCAAGAGCCTGGCTGATCTCTTTGAGTGCTTCGTCCAACCGGCTGGTAAACAAGTTGGCAGCAGCGAGATCGACGTGCGCATCTGCAACATCCTCGAACTCGAGGGACCTGCGGGAGAACCTGGCGGCCTCGGGATAGGCAGCTTCAAAGAGGCGCAACCTTCCCATTTCGCGGAGTCCGAGAGCGATTATCTTCTCGCTGGCGGCAGCGGCAGCGGGCCAGTCACCCGCCTCCTTCGCCGAGTTCGCAGCGGCAAATCGCCGATCAAATTCGTCGAGTGGTGACGCGGGCTTCTGTTGCGCGCTGGCTTGCAGGCACCCCAGAACGGCAAGCAGGAAAAGGCACGCGGCACGCGCAGACCGTCTCCAGAGAATGACGTTCGAAGACCGGGAAGGTGGCGTGTGGATCAAAGCCGAATGTCCCAGGGTGGTACCTAAAAGTACACGCTCGGTGGCGAGCTGTTCAAGTCGCGGGATTTGACGAAAAATCCCCAGTTCACTCAATGACCGGGGAAACAGACACTACATCGCGTCATCAAAGTGATCTCGGACCTTGCAGGAAATCGCGGCGGCTAAGGCCTGCGAGACTCAAACCGAGGGTTCGGCTCGACTGAAGTCGGGCCCTACCCGAAGCACCGAAGCCCGATGCGTGGATGAGGTCGAGTTCTTTTTGGCCGATGGGCCGGAACGACTTAGTCAGATCTTGCATATTCGTTCCCACCCGAACTATCGCGGCCCCACCGCCGCCTTCGCCTCCATCTTCTCAAACACATCCTGCGCCCGCTGCATGGCTTCCTGCACGTTGTCGCAGATGTTGTTCTTCCCGATCACTTCCTCGAACTCGGCCTCGTGCAGCATCTTGGCGGGCTGTTCCCGGGCGCCGCATAAAATCATCGTCCGCCCCGTCGCCTGCAAGGCGCGGGCAACTTCTTCGATGGCAAACAGGCCGGTTGCGTCGAGCGCCGTCATGTTCCGCAAGCGCAGCACCACGACCGGAGGCAGCGTGTGCATGTTCTCGGTGACGGCGGAAATTTTTTCGGTCGCGCCGAAAAGAAACGGCCCGTGAATCCGGAAGATCGATACGTAGTAAGGAATGTCTTTGTCCTGCAGGATGTGGACTCGCCCGTCCTCGATGTAATCGTCCGTCACTTGCGAGACCGTGGTGGTCGCCGCCACCCGGCTGATGAACAACAGGGCCGCCAGGATCATGCCCGCCTCCACCGCCACCGTCAGATCGGCGAACACCGTCAGGGCAAACGTCACCAGCCACACGCTGATATCCGTCTTGGTCAGCTTGAGCAGTTGGGGAATCTCTCGCCACTCGCCCATGTTGTAGGCGACGATCATCAGAATCCCCGCCAGCACCGCCATGGGAACAAAAGCCACTAACTTCGAAGCGAACAGCAGGATGCACAACAAAGTCAGGGCGTGGATGATGCCCGCGACCGGCGACTGGGCGCCCGCCCGGATGTTGGTGGCAGTGCGCGCGATTGCACCCGTAGCCGGCAACCCGCCGAACATCGGCGAGGCAATGTTCGCGACGCCCTGCGCCATCAGTTCCACGTTCGGATTGTGATGATCGTTGCTCATCCGGTCCGAAACCACCGCCGACATCAGGGACTCGATCGCCCCCAGCATCGCCACCGTCACCGCCGGACCGAGCAGACTGTGAATCAAATCCACTCGAAAGGCAGGAAACTGCAACCGTGGCAACCCGCTGGGAATCCCGCCAAAACGCGAGCCAATGGTTTCCACCGGCAGTTTGAAGACGAATACAACCCCTGTGGCCAGCAGCAGGACAACGATCGGACCAGGAATTCTGTTGGACAAGCTTCGACACGCGATCAGGATCACCACTGTCGCCACCGCTAAAAGGGTGGCGTCATAGTTGAGCGTCTTGAAGTGAGTAGCGAAAGCTTCGAGACGCTCCAGGAAAACGCCCGGCACCTTGTCGATCTGCAGCCCGAAGAAATCTTTCACTTGCGTGCTGGCGATCAGGACCGCGATCCCGTTGGTGAAGCCCACCACAATTGGTCGCGGAATGAACTTGATGGCCGACCCCATGCCGGTAAGGCCCATGGCCACCAGCAGCACGCCCGCCATCACCGTGCACATGAATAGTCCATCGACCCCGTGTGCGGCGACAATTCCGGCCACCACCACCACGAAGGCTCCCGTTGGACCGCCAATCTGCGTTTTCGAACCACCAAGCAGCGAAATCAGAAACCCGGTGACCACCGCGCAGTAGATGCCCGCCTGCGGCGACAGTCCCGAGGCAATTGAAAACGCCATCGCCAGGGGCAAGGCCACCAGGCCGACCGTCACGCCGGCAATCACGTCATGCAGAAATTTGTTGGAGTTGTAGTCCCGCAGGCAAAGCACCGACTTCGGAAGCCACCGCTCTTGTGAGAAAGCAATCGCCATTTAACTATTATGACCGCAGTGCGGGCAATCGGAGATAACAATGTGTGCGCGTGGGAAACTGCGGTTCCCAAATCAAGAGCACCCTTAGTCTGGTGCCCCAGGTTCGCGCCCGTCCTTTGGGCGATAACCTGGGCTCAACACCGACGCCTGCGCGATACGATCTAGTCCCACAGGCCCACGTTAGCGCAAAGAACGCGCGAACGTGGGGCACCGTCGCTTACCCCTTCATCCCCTGCCTCACCTCTGCTACATTCTTTCCGCAAACCCAGGAGACACCATGTTCAACCGCCTGCTTGCTTTCGCGCTCGCCGTCCCTCTGCTCGCCTCCATGGCCAATGCACAGACCTCTGCGCCCGCCGGCCACGTCGAGGTCCCCGCCATCGCGCCGCGGCCGGATGACGTGGGCACGCTCGATGGGTTGATCGCCGCTTACTATGACGTGATCTCCGGCCCAGCCGGACCGCGCCAGTGGTCGCGCGATCGCACTCTCTACATTCCCGACATTCGCTTCGTCTCCATGTCGATGGGCAAAGACGGCAAGCCGGTCGCTCACACCATGAGCCACCAGCAGTTCGTCGACGCTTCCGACAGAGGATTGCAGGCCGGCTTCTACGAGCAAGAGGTCCATCGCACCACGGAACGCTTCGGCAACATTGCCCACGTCTTCAGCACGTATGAGAGCCGCGCCAAAGCGGATGGGCCGGTGATCGCCCGGGGCATCAACAGCATTGAAGCCTTTTTCGACGGCAAGCGCTGGTGGATCGCGTCCGCGATTTGGGACGAGGAGCGCCCTGACAATCCGATGCCGCCCGAATATCTTCCAGCGGCCGGCGCAGGCAAACCGGCTGCGAAATGAGGGTGCGTTCTCCGCGGAAAGAAGAATCCCCCGCACGCGAGTGACGGGGGAATGGGGGAGGGCCGGATGGCCGAGTGTTGCGTTCAGGTTTATCACCAGCCCGCGGCAAAAAATCTAAAATGCTTGTAAACAATTGAGCACAGGTAGCTTACATCTCGCTTTCGTTTAAAGCCTCAAGCAATACTCTGTGAGAGTATCGAACACAATCGAATTGACTTAGGAGTGAACAGTGGTCTCCCGGCAGAAAAGCGAGACAAGGAACGCCCCGCTTCGCTTGCGAAGATCAAGATTCTCACCACACACGACACGCATTCGCGCGCACCATCGGCTGCCCCGCTTTACACCCGAAGGCGTGTGAGAACTCCGACATGTTTCCCACCACGTTGTTAATGCGGTAGCGGTTGAGCGAATGTCCCTGCGTCAGAACCGCGGTGCGAGCCGCTTCCGGCCGGTTCTCTCCACACCAGACGTTCGCGTACGCGAGGAAGAACGTCTGCAGTTGAGTAATGTCGCCCTCGGCCGGCGAATCCAGTTCCTTGCCTTGCGCTTTCAAAGCATCCTGCAGACCGGCGAGCGCGATGTGTACTCCGCCGTTGTCGGCCGTGTCTTCGCCAAGCGAAAGCTTTCCGTTCTGTTTCACACCCGCTTCGGGAACCTCCTGCGTGTACTCCTCCGCGATGCACGCATCGCGCTCGTCGTAGGCGGCAGAATCTTTCGGGGTCCACCAATCCTTCAGATTGCCGGCGTCGTCGAATTTGCGCCCTTGATCGTCGTAGCCGTGAATGATCTCGTGGCCGATCACCGCACCGATCGCGCCATAGTTGACCGCATCTTCCAGCTTCGCGTCAAAAAATGGCGGCTGCAAAATGCCGGCTGGAAAATTGATGGTATTGGTCTGTGCGTCCTCGTAGGCATTCACGGTGGGCGGCGTCATGCCCCAGTGCTTGCGATCGACCGGCTTGCCGATTTCGCCCAGGCGCCTTTGCAGCTCAAACCGGCTGGAGCGCTGCATGTTCCCAAGGAAGTCGTCGCGCTTGATTTCGACCGCCGAGTAGTCCTGCCAGTGATCCGGATACGCGATCTTGTCCACCTGCGCCTCGAGCTTCACATGCGCCTTCTTCTTCGTTTCCGGCGACATCCAGTCTGCCGCATCGATATCCGCGCTCAATGCGCCTTTAATCATCTTCACCATCTGCAACATGCGTTCCTTGCTCTCGGGAGAGAAATAGCGCGCCACGTACGCCTGCCCGACGGCGTCTCCCAGATCGATGTCAGCGTAAGAAGAGCAGCGCCGCCAGCGTGGCTGAATTTCTTTCGTGCCGGATAGCGTGCGCCCGTAGAAATCAAAATTCTCCTCCACGAAGGGTTGCGACAGGGAGGATGCCGACAGGTGCAGCAGCGAGTACCGCAAGTATCCCCGCCAGTGCTCGAGAGGCTCGGAAGCAATCAGCTTGTCCATTCCCTTGAAGAAATCCGGAGACGTCACCAGGTACTGCCTGGCCATGGGCACTTTCAGCGCTGCGAAATACTTGTTCCATTTGAACGCCGGGGTCAGCGCCTGCAACTGCTCGGCCGTCATCTTGTGATTGACGTTCTTCGGGTCACGCCGCACCACGATGTCCATCGCCGCCTTAGCCAGCGCCGTTTCCATCGCCAGCACCGAGCCCGCATCCGCCGCCGCCTGCTCTTTCGACTCGCCGCTGAGTTCGAGCATGTGAGCGACGTGCTTGCGGTATTTCTCGCGGATTTCCTTCGACTTGTCGTCGTCATTCAAATAGAACTCGCGCGACGGCATGTTCATGCCTGACTGGTCGAGGGTGCCGATGTTCACGCGCGCGTCGTCGAAGTCGGGCCCGTTGAAAATGCCGAACAGGATGCCCTGGTATTGCGCCTCGATGAAATTCAGGTTGGCCGGGCGCACCCTCTCTTGCAGGTCAGCCACCAACTCCGGCAATTGCGACTTATCCTTCAGCGCGGCAATCCCATCCAAGGCCGGCTTGAGCGGCGCGATGCCCGCCTTGTTGATGGCAGCTTCGTCCATGCAGGAAGCGTAGTGGTCACCCGCTTTCTTGTCCGCGGGGCTGCGGTTGGGAGAGGGTGACGCCGCCTGCTCCAGGGTGTTATGGATCGCCGCCACGTTCCAGATGGCCAGCTTGTTGAACGTTCCCCACCCGGCCTGGTCCGACGGAATCGGATTGGCTTTCAGCCACTTGCTGCAGGCGTACTGGAAAAAATCGCTACAGGGATCGAGGGACTTATCGACCTGGTCCGGAGTAAAGCGCTCCAGATCCGGCATCGCCTCCTCGGAACCCGGGTTGGCCGGTTGTGCAAACGTAAACGTCGAAAGCAGAACGGTCAGGGCAAGAAAAAAGCGCACGGGAACTCCTTCATGGCGGGATAACACAAATGAGGTAGACGGCAGAACACCGGTTTTGTAACAAGCGAAACTGTCTGGCGGCGACGGGCGGTGCGGATTTTTCCGTTAACCAGTGCCGGGGCGAAAGCCTGAGGTAATGACCGGAGCGTTCAACTTTCCCCTTTTTGCTGATTTATCAGCAGGATGGCCGGGGCCGGCACCTTCGTTCCCTGGACGTAGCCTGATCGTAACTTTCGCGGAGCCCAGAATTCGCATCATACTGCGATGATGGACGTACAAGAGCTTTTCATGGAGTTCTTCCGGCCGGTGGCATTGGGCACGGGAGCGGTACTGGCAGTGATTGTACTGGTCGGCCTTCGGATGCCCGGCCGCGCCAAAGTGGGCGCTCGCCCGCCACGCCAGAACTAGGCGGAATTTCGCTTTCCGGTTCGCCTGAAGTCTTCGCGGAATCCTGCCCGCTCCCCATCCTGTTTCTCAGCGCTTCGTGATTTGACTGCATTTCGCGGCGCGTGAGATATTGGCTCGCTCTTCGAAAGTCTGCGCTGGCTGCACTCAACCACGTCGTGGAGTTTGCTGCAACCTAATGGTCCGAATCATTCCCAGGGACACAAGTTTTTTCGACATGTTTGCTACCATGTCGAACAACCTTATCGACGGCGCCAAAGCTCTGGTCGACCTGTTTACCGACTATCGCGACGTCCACACCAAGATTGATGAAATTCGCCGGATCGAGCACCTGGGCGACGAGATGACCCACTCGATCATGCGCAAGCTCAACCAGACCTTCATCACTCCCTTCGATCGCGAAGACATCCACACGCTGGCCTCGTCGCTCGATGACGTGCTCGACTTCATTAACGCCGCCTGCGCCCGGATCGTGATGTACCGCATTACTGATCCGCCGGCGGAGGCCGGAACCTTGGCGCGCCTGATCCTGGCGCAATGTGAAGAGTTGGGCAAGGCATTGTCAATGCTGCAGAAGAGCGATCATGTCCTGTCCCGTTGTGTCGAAATCAATCGCCTGGAAAATGAAGCCGACCAGGTTTCGCGCGTGGCGATCGGCCGCCTGTTCGAGCACGAAACCGATCCCATCACGCTGATCAAGATCAAGGAATTGCTCGAGTTTCTTGAAATGGCAACCGACAAGGCGGAAGATGTCGCCGACGTGCTCGAAACCGTGGTGCTAAAGAGCACGTGAGCCGTTTGCGAAGACGTGATCGACAAGGCCGGGTTCGGTTGGCGGCCGGCTTGGGCAAACGCAAGGTCCCTCGACTCCGTTCGGCTAGCGCCTCACTCCGCTCGGGATGACAGGATCATGATTGATGACGTGCATCCTCGAACACAGGAAGCGAACGGGTGACTCCGAACCTCCTGCTCCTCATCATCACCGTCCTGGTGGCGCTGGCCTTCGATTTCCTGAACGGATTTCACGATGCCGCCAACAGCATCGCTACGGTTGTGTCCACGCGCGTGCTTTCGCCGCGCCTGGCGGTCGCCTGGGCGGCCTTCTTCAATTTTGTGGCGGCCTTCTTTCTGGGTACGGCGGTGGCCAAAACTATCGGCAAGGGCATGGTGCGGATCGATTCCGTCACGCAATACGTCGTCATTGCCGGATTGCTGGGCGCGATCGTTTGGGACCTGCTGACCTGGTGGTGGGCCTTGCCAACCTCGTCGTCCCACGCCCTGATTGGCGGCTATGCGGGAGCGGCCATCATACGTTCCGGCTTCCACGTCATTATTGTGGAAGGCTGGTACAAAACCCTGATCTTCATCGTGGTTGCGCCGATCATGGGATTGATCCTCGGGTTCAGTTTCATGGTGGCGATCTTCTGGATGCTCCGGGATAAGCCGCCGCAGCGCATCGACGGATGGTTCCGCAAGCTGCAACTTTTGTCGGCCGCCGCGTACAGCCTCGGCCATGGCGGCAACGACGCTCAGAAGACCATGGGCATTGTGGCGGGAGCTCTCTACAGCGCGAAGTACATGAGCGCCTATGACATGGCCAACAACTGGGGCCACTATCACTGGCCGATCATCCTCGCCGCCCACACCGCGATTGCCCTCGGAACCTACATCGGAGGTTGGCGAATCGTTCACACCATGGGCTCCCGCATCACCAAGCTGAAACCCGTGGGAGGCTTTTGCGCCGAGACTGCCGGAGCGATCACCCTGTTCGCAACTGCCCTGGCAGGAATCCCCGTGAGCACGACTCACACCATCACGGGCGCAATCGTCGGAGTGGGAGCAACCAACCGTTTGTCGGCGGTGCGCTGGGGCATCGCGCGCAGGATCGTCTGGGCCTGGGTCCTCACCATTCCAGCGTCCGCTCTGGTAGCCGCCATCGTGTTCGCCGTAATCCAGTGGATACACCCCGGCGCCTGAGCATGGCCGCCGATCGGGGGATTCTGCAAGCGCGTCAAGCAATCACCAGGAACTAGAAACCTGAAACTCGAAACTGTCTCTAAGGATCCCAGACCGCGCTTCCATAACCCGCCCGCCGCGCCGTTTCCTGCATCTGTTCCAGATTCTTCTTCTGCTCGTCCAGTTCGCCCTGCAGGCGCTGCGCTTCCTGCTGCCGGCGCGCTTGCATCTTGTTGTATTCGACTCCATTGGTGTAAGCGCTCGCGGAAACGAAGCGGATCGAAGCGTTTAATCTGTCAACGCGGCTCTTGAGATCGGCCACGGCTGCTTTCTGCTGCGCAATCGAGGCCCTCCACTGCTCGCCGTTTTTCAAGACATCATCGGCCGACGGGGTCGCCGGCTTTTCGCCATGCGGTGCGGCAACTTCTTCCTCAGAGGCGCTGG
Organism: uncultured Acidobacteriota bacterium; assembly: GCA_963733805.1. GTDB lineage: Bacteria > Acidobacteriota > Terriglobia > Terriglobales > Acidobacteriaceae > Gp1-AA133. The sequence goes on from CAVTEO010000002.1 coordinate 222,815, forward strand.
CCTCAGGGTGCGAGGGAATGTCTTCCTCGGTCACGACTTTCTTCGCCTTCGCTTTTTTGACGTTGGGCTGCTTGTCACGTTGTTTGCGAGCGACGTCGCCAAGAGAAGGCGTGCCCGCAGTCTGGGCCGGAGAGTGAGAAGAGAACGCCAGAATCAGAGCCGTCAGCGCAATGAGTCGCGCCAGATTGTGCAGCCAGCGAGGATGCGGACGCATACGAACCTCACGCGCCGAACGGGATTTACTTTCTGATCGTAGGCCAGAACTTCGGGCGGCTGAAATTACCTTGGTGCGCCAACTCCCGGGTGCGGTCGTGGTGTTGACGCGCACTATCGCGTGGATTCTATAGAGATCGTGCATTCCGTTTGTTCGCGAGACTTCGCTTATGCAATCACTCGCTATCGTTCTACCAATGGCGAGCAGAAAGCTATGGGAGTAAATCTGGTGGTGCTGCGCAAAATCGGTGGGAGGTGGGTCATCGTAGCTCACGAGTCAGCCGTTCCCGACCCTGCGAACTCGATCCAATTCCTGACGCCAACCAAGGACTGATCCCTCCGCCTTATGCGGGGCGAGGCCTTTCTCTCTGGCCCGCCAGGCAGCCAGCAATTTGGGAGCGAAGCACAGACCGCTCACCGAATCCCAGCTTGATCGTCCATTCCCTGATGCGCCTTGTCATCGCACTACTTTCTCTTCTAATCGTCGCCCATCCCCAAACCGCCGCTCCCGCCATATCTGACGCCGAGGAAGTCCGCATCGGGACAATTCTGGCCGATGACTTCATCGCGCAGGAGGGCATGGAGCCCACCCCACAAACCAAGAAGCTCGACGAATACCTGCAGTCGGTGGGAGACAGGGTCGCCGCGAACGCGCAACGCAAGCTCCCTTATCGATTCCGCTTCGATCCGAGCCCATCATTCCGTAGCGCGGTCGGCCTTCCCGGCGGGCAAGTCTTTGTGGGGTCCGGCATCCTCGCCTACATGGACAGCGAGGATCAACTGGCCATGGTGCTCGGCCACGAAATCGAACACATCGATCTCAATCAATGCCGCGAGCGGCTGGCCAAGACTCTGGCCGACGAGCATTTGACTCCAAACACGGTTACCAAGCTCAAGGTTGACCCGTTTCTGCCCGGCTACGGCCGCGAAGGGGAACTCGCCGCCGATCGCGAAGGCGTGAAGCTGGCCATGCAGGCGGGTTACTCCGGTGAGGCCTCCATCCGTCTGCTGCAGACCTACATCATCCTTGGCGACAACATGCCGAACTCTCCCAAGGAGGCCAAGGAAAGCCTCGAGCGCCGCATCGCACAAATCCGCAGCGTGATTGCCGAAAACAAATTGCCCAAGCCCGAAAAAGAGAAGACGCTGGCACTTCCCTAGAACAAGCGCATTCGCGGAGACCATTTCTCCTCGTACCCGTGTTCCCTGATACACACCGTGTGCCCGGAGCCACGCCCCCCAACGCCTCACGTCCGGCAACGTCTGTCGAATCAACGCGGACCAAATTGGCGCACGCCGTGCCACTTATCTCGCCGACTGGGGAACCAGCAACGGGAGGCCACAATGGCAAACTTTACCGAACTTCACTTGAGCAACAATCCGCAAGAGCCAAAGAAATCCAAAATCACCAGCAACCCGAAATCTCTGTCGAAAGAAAAAGCTCTCTTCGGGGCGGGCTTGATCGCCGTCACCGCCATCTCGGGAGTTTTTCTGCTCATCACCAACGGCTGCTCGAAGGGATCGAAAGCAGCTTCGAACATCAGCGCCCCGGCGCCGGTCAGACCGAGCGTCGCGACGCCTGCGCCCGTGGTAGCCGCGATGCAGCCGCCGGCCATCGCACCGAAGCCCGCGAAGAAACGAGTGCAGCGCAAGGCGCCCATGGCAACCTTTACCGAACCGCAATACGGCGTGTCGTTCAAATATCCGAAGAGCTACCTCTTGAAGACGGGCGACGACTCGCAACTCGACCTGGCCGGACTCGGCCCCGTGAAGACCAATTTCGTGCAGCCTGGCGCCGTGACCGTGGCTGCGATCGAATTGCCCCGCAGTTCGTATCCTGGAACCGACTTCACGTCCGCATACTTCGGCATGAGCATCAATTCGTCCTTGTCACAAGAGCAGTGTGAACAGTTCGCGTTCCCGAAGAACGAGCATCCGGAGAACCAGCCAGGAGCGGTTTCCAAAGTGAAGATCGCCGGAACCGAATACGCGATGGTGGAAGACCTGGGCAGCTCCGACATGCAGGAATCGCGCCTGAAATATTTCCATCACTTCGAGAATGGCAACTGCTACGAATTCAGCATGGGTCTCGGCACCGTCGACGACACGGTGGCCGGACTCAAGCCCGTGAACCGCTCCCTGGTGTTCGGCCGCATGGAACAGATCCTCGCCAGCGTGAAATTGCAGCCAGTCGCCGTTCCGGAAATCGCCAAGGACGCCACGCAGCACCCGATCGTCGAAGGAGGCAAAGAGTAACAATCAGTCGCAACCCCACCTCGTACGAAAGGGCACCTCGGCTTCGGGGTGCCTCTTCTCGTCGCTAGTCGCCAGTCGGACGAAAAAGCAATCACCACAGAGTCACAGAGCCACAGAGAAAACCGATTAAAGGAAAAGCACGCATTCCGAGCAGCAACGCTTGTCTGATTCTGCAGAGCAGCTTCCCAAAAAAATCCGTTTCTTTTTTGTTTTTGCTGTTTTGTTGTTTTCCTCTGTGTCCCTGTGGTGAACAGGGGCTTAACAGCCCCCTAACCTGAAACTACTAGAGCCTGTCGCCGGGGATTGAGCTACCATGCTCGGCCCATGGGGATCAGTGCATCGCAAAAGAGGTGGGTGATCCGCGCCTTCCTTGTCTTCGTGGTCTTCTATGCGGCCTATGCAAGCTTTATCGTCTGGGCGATGCGGCAGCCTCCGGAAACTTTCGCGCGGGTCATGTCGCATACGCCCGGCCCCGCGGTGTTCCTGACCTTGCCGTTCGAGACCTTGTGGACACATGAGCGCGCCGGCGACCTCCGCCCGGGCGACGCCGCTCCCGACTTTTCTCTTCTCAAGCTCGACAAGACTGACCGCGTACAACTCTCCGCGCTCACCGCGCATAGTCCGGTTGTGCTGGTCTTCGGCAGCTACACCTGACCGCCCTTCCGGCGGGAGGTTCCCGCCCTCAATAAGCTGTACGACGAATACAACGGCAAGGTCTCTTTCCTGGTGGTTTACATCCTGGAAGCGCATCCGAGCGACGTCTGGCAGATGCAAAGCAATATCAAAGACAAAGTTGTCCTCGCCAGCCCCAGGAGTATCGACGAACGAGCCGAAGTCGCCGGCTCGTGCGTGCGCAAACTTGGCATCAAGTTCCCGGCGGTGCTGGACGAGTTCGGCAACTCGACGGAGCGCGCCTACACGGGATGGCCCGACCGCCTTTACCTTATCGATGCCAACAACCGGGTCGTTTACAAAAGCAAACCGGGCCCATTTGGTTTCAAGCCCGACGACCTGCGGTCTGCGCTGGCGAAGATTGTGCAGTGAAACAGTCCTGGCTGGACGGGCGTGTTAAACCTCTTTCACCGAGATGCCGCGCCCGAAGTTACTGCGGCAGTGTAGCGCGGGCGCCCTCGCCCGCGGCCTTTCAGCTTGGCTCCGCAGATATCCGTGAGCGACTTCTCAATCACCCACCACAAACAAATGCCCATCATTCTGCACATACAACTTTCCGTCCGCCCCGATGGAGAGTGGCGTGTACGCCGCCCCCAGCGCCAGCCTCAGGAACATTTTTTGCTTAGGCGTGGTGAAGACCCCGGTATTCCCCTGGGCAATCGCATACACGTTCCCATCCTCGCTGTTGGCATACACCACGCCATTGGAGTCGATGGCCGGAGCATTCACGCACCACTCGTACCCGTTCGAATGGTTCGCATCCACCGTCGTGCTCTGAAATTGCCACTCCACATTGAGGTTCGCATCCAGCTGAGTAATGTAATACGGCCCATCTTCCCGCGGCGTGCACACGGGATTGCCCTGCACTCCGCAATAGGCGGTCGCCTGGTAGTGGTTGTCCTTGATCACAATGGAATAGGTTCCCCCGTGCGAATAGATGGCCGGAGTCGTGTCCCATCCAAACGGGTACGCCGCCACAAAATTTCCGTTGGTGTCGATCTTGAACAAATGCCCTCGGGCAAAGTTATAGCGATCGACAGTTCCAAACAGCAAGCCGTCAGGAACCGCGGTGGGCGTCGAGGAAGCCTCGTCAATCACACGGCCGGAGCCGAAGGCATTGGTCGTCGGATCCACTCCCGCGCCGGTACCGGCCGCACAACTGTTCGGCGTAGTGGTATCACTCGCGATCGGCAGCAGCACGCCACACCCGTCCTGTAACAGATTCTCAAGCGACCTTTGCCACTTGGGCGTCAGATCGGGATTCACCGCAACCACGTAGGCCACCATCGCATCGAAATGCGCGCGGCTCATCGTGTAGATCGTTCCGTCGGACGCGATTGCCGGAGCTACGTTGACTCCCGGCCGTTGCGATCCGCAGACTTGGGTGGGCGGCACGGCTGTTGGACTCGGCGGCCAGGGAAAGGGCGGACGCGGTGAAACGTTGAAGAACGTTCCGGCGCAATTCGCCGCTCCCGCGGGTGGCGCATTGGGGACGAGCGAAGCATACGTCGCAACGCTGGTTGCATCCGACGTGCTCACCTTCACCAGCCACGCGCCAAGCGCGTCCGATCCAAACCACGGGTCGGCCGCCGCAGGGTCCGCCAGCGCCAGCACGTTGTAGTACACATTTCCGGTCGCATCCGCCGTGAGCGGTCCCGAAACATATGTGTGGGCCTTGTCGATGGACATCGTGGAGAACGGATCGATCTTCTTAGCCGATGTCCCTGAATTCTTGTCGACCTTATACACAGTTCCACCCGCACCCGGCACGTACAGAAATCCATTGGCAAGCACGGGATGAAACACCGGTTCCCATCCGCCGAGACCGTCGGTCGCATTCGGCTCCGGCTTCCAGTCGGAAGCAAACTTCCAGATCAAGGTGGGCGTGCCGCCTTCCCACGTATAGCGCGTCACACTCCACGTGAGACGATCCCACGCGTTCGGTCCACACGCCGTGCCGTTCTGCCAGTCACCTGCCGGATTGCACGACGGATAGGTTCCTCCTTTGCTTTCCATGTAGAAGTCGTTGCCGTCGGTCAGCGTGGCTTGATAGTGGGCCACCAGATCGCCGCCAAACTCCGCCTGCTCCTGCACGACCAACGGATCGTAAACAATGTCAGCGAGCTTTCTGTTAAGACTCTGTGCAGCGACATTGACCGCGCCCGAATGTTGCGCACTCGATCCCCACTGCGCCCAGAACGGATTGTTCGAAGCCGGCGGAGGGGAGGGGAGGAGGCGGAGGCGGCGTCATCTGGGTCCCGGATCCCCCGCATGCGGCCAGCAGCAGAACATTCGCGGCAACCCAGCAGGCCATAATCCTCCAAAGCTCGGAACCACGATTCGCAAACGTCATGCAAGGCTCCTGCAAAAATGGAGTTCACCGACGAGGAGTGTAATGCTCCTTGAAAAAATCGAGCGAGTCTAGCAGAGAAGTTTCCTGGCAGTCCAAAGTCAGGCCAGCCCCTTAAAGGGGTCTTTGAGCAGAGGCAGGCGCTTCGGCGTCGCTGAAGCGGCGCCCTGATACGAAAACTTACTCTTCCCGCGCTTCTTAGGGTGCCGCTTCACATTCATACATAACATCTCAACAAAAGTTGTAGAGGACGCCAAGGCTCGAGGACAATCGTTTCAGCGCCGCGATTGGTTGGATCAGTCGGGACCGAGAGTACTCACGGAACCTGGCTGGAGGTAAGAAAGGGCGCGGCCGGCCGCGCCCTGGAAAAATCTGTCAAGCTTTGCATGACGCGAGCTGTGCTATTGCAGGAGACCTCCGTTGCCGTTGGGGGCCTCGTCTGGGGGAATCACAACCGCGGCCGCTACCCGGTCGCCGGGCTCCAGGTGCAGGAGGCGGACGCCCTGGGCGGAGCGGCCGGACTCGCGGATGGTCTTGGAGTCCATGCGGATGATTTTGCCGTACTGGCTGATCAGCATGACCTGTGAGTCTTCCGCGACCTGGGCAATGGTGGAAACTTTGCCATTACGCTCGGTGGTCTTCACGTTAATGACGCCTTTGCCCCCGCGATTGGTTAAGCGGTACTCGTCGGCGGGCGTGCGCTTGCCGTAGCCGTTCTCGGTGACGGACAGAATCAGCGAGCCTTTCACCGGGACGAGATCGGCGACTTCTTCTACGGGAACACCTTCGGAAGTAGCGGCTGTTCCGGCAGCGGGCGCACCTTTCGCGTCAGCGGCTGGAGTACCCGGTTTCGCGGTGGTTGCCATGCCGACAATGTAGTCCTTGTCGGCGAGATTCATACCGCGCACACCGGTGGCGTTGCGACCCATCGAGCGGACATCGCCTTCCTCGAAGCGGACGGCCTGGCCTTCGTGGGAGGCGAGGAAGATGATCTGCTGTCCGTCGGTGACGGTGGCGGCTACGAGTTCATCGCCCGCCTCGATGTTGATGGCAATGATGCCGATGGAGCGCACGTTCGAGAAGTCCTTCAGCTCGGTCTTCTTCACGGTGCCGTTGCGAGTAGCGAAGAAAACGTACTTCCCTTCCTCCTCGAGGTTGCGAACCGCAAGCATGGTTCGAATGGTCTCTCCTGCCTGCAGGGAAATGAGGTTGCCGATATGCTTGCCTTTTCCCGCCGGGCCGACATCGGGAACTTCGTAGACCTTCAGCCAGTAGACCCGTCCAGCGCTGGTGAAGATCAGGATGTAGGCGTGGGTCGAGGCAACGAAGAGCTGCTCGACGAAATCCTCGTCGCGGGTCTTCATGCCCGTGCGGCCGGTGCCACCGCGGCGCTGCATGCGGTAGGTGGAGATGGGCGTGCGCTTCAGGTAGCCGGAGTGGCTGACGGTAACGGCTACCTGCTCGTCAGCGATGAGATCTTCGAGGTGGATTTCGGCGGCTTCGTCCTCGATGACGGTCTTGCGGGCGTCGCCGTATTGCTTTTTCACTTCTTCGAGTTCTTTGATGATCACGCCGCGCAGTTTCTTCTCTGAGCCGAGAATCGATTGATACTCAGCGATGCGCTCGCGCATTTCCCCCAGCTCTTTGGAGATTTCATCGATCGAGAGCTTGGTCAGGCGATGCAGTTGCAGTTCGAGGATGGCGTCGGCCTGCTTCGCGGTAAACGGCTTTTCGGGATCGAGCTTCGGGGCGCGGCTGGTGGTGTTGATGTCGATCTTCTTGCCACCGAAGTAGGCGACCAAATTTTCGCGGGCGTCGGCGCGGTTGGCGCTGGCGCGAATGATAGTGATCACGTTGTCGAGGTGATCGAGCGCGGTCAGGTAGCCCTCGAGGATGTGCTCGCGGTCCTGCGCTTTGGCGAGCAGGTACGCGGTGCGGCGGCGCACGACTTCGACGCGGTGGTCGATGAAGTACTGGAGGGCCTGGATGATGCCCATCTCGCGTGGCTGCCCGTGGGCGATGGCCAGCAGGATCATGCTGAAGCCCTGCTGCATCTCGGTGTGCTTAAAGAGCTGGTTCAGGACGATCTGGGCTTCGGCGCCACGTTTGAGTTCGACCACGATGCGCATGCCGTCGCGGTCGCTTTCGTCGCGTATGTCGGAAATGTCGTCGATGACCTTGTCGTTCACCAGTTCGGCGATGCGTGCGACCAGGCGGGCCTTGTTCACCTGGAACGGGATTTCGGTGACGATGATGGCCTGCTTGTCCTTGGTAAGGGTCTCGATGGCAGCGCGGGCGCGCATCATGAAACGGCCGCGCCCGGTCTTGTAGGCGTCGACGATTCCGGCGCGGCCGTGGATGATGCCGGCGGTCGGGAAATCGGGGCCTTGCACGAATTTCAGGATTTCCGCCAGTTGCGCATGCGGATTGTTCACCAGCGTGATGGTAGCGTCGACAATTTCGGTGAGATTATGCGGCGGAATCTTGGTGGCCATGCCCACGGCGATGCCGTCGGAACCGTTCACTAACAAATTCGGAATGCGGGCTGGCAGGACTTCGGGCTCGACTTCACTGTCGTCGTAATTGGGACGGAAGTCGACCGTTTCCTTGTCGAGATCTTCGAGCAGCGAGGTGGCGACTTGCGCGAGCTTGGCTTCGGTGTAACGGTCGGCTGCCGGAGGATCTCCATCAACGGAGCCGAAGTTGCCCTGTCCGAACACCAGCGGGTAGCGCATGCTCCAGGTCTGCGCGAGGCGCACGAGTGCGTCGTAAACGGCGAGGTTGCCGTGCGGATGGTATTTGCCCATCACGTCGCCGACGATGCGGGCGCACTTACGGGTGGCGCGGTTGGGCGCAAGGCCCATCTGCTGCATGGTGTAAAGAATCCGCCGATGCACCGGCTTCAATCCGTCGCGCACGTCGGGCAGCGCGCGGCCGATGATGACCGACATCGAATAGTCGAGATACGACCGGCGCATCTCCTCTTCGATGTTGACGGGTTGAATATTCAGGGCGCCGGGCGAGCCGCCGTCGCCGGGGGGTGGAGTTAATGGAAGTTCGGGATTTTGATCGTCTGCCATAGGGAATCAGCTTCTAGTTTTTGGCTGCTGTCTTTCTTGGATTCGGACGCGCGACTGGGGCCTTGCCTTCGGGAGTTTTCGAAGGTCTCGAGTTTCTTGTAAAGCATTGCATTTACAGGAAGTTAATTGGCCTTTTTGTACACAGAATTATACCACAAATCAGGGTCCCAGAGGCAGGCCAATCGAGGTTAACTGATCGGCTTACGGCGAGGAAGCTGTTAACCGCAAAGTTCGCCAAGAACAGCCGGGAGTTCGCAAAGAAATGGGAAGCGAAATCTTCTTCGCGGCTTTTCTTCGCGAGCTTTGCGGTTAAAGGCTTTGTTTGCCAGAGATCATTGGTCTCGAATCGATTACAGCGGTCGCAGCGGCGGCGCTCGCGATCGCCAAGGCCGCGCAACAGAAGGCAATGATGCGGAAGGCGAAGATGAACGAATCCGCGACGGCCGCTTTGGTTTCTGCAGCAGTTTGCTCAGTGAGGTCCGCTGGTAGCGTAATTGCGGCCAGCTTCGTGCGTTCGGATCGCATTTCATCACGGACGCTCTGCGGAACCTCGATCAACGTGAGACGGTGATCGAGTCTCGTCGCGAAAGCGCTGACCATCACGATCCCGAAGACTGCGATAGCGAGCAGTCCGGCGACTCGGGCAACGGCGTTGTTGATGCCGGAGGCGGTGCCGGAGCGGTCGCGGTTGACGGCAGTCATCACGACGGTGGTGAGCGGGGCGACGCTCACGGCCATCCCGAATCCCAGAACGATGAACGCCGGGAAGTAGGTGGTCCAGTACGATCCGCCGGCGGAGGGTACAGCGAACAGCGCGAAGCCAGCGCCTGCGATGAGCGGCCCCACGATCAGGGGACGTTTCGGGCCGTAGCGGGTGACCAGGCCTCCGGACCAGCGGGAGAGAAGAAACATCAGGAGAATAAGCGGCAGGGCGGCCGCTCCGGCTGCGGTGGCGGAGTAGTGGTGTACCTGGATGAGGTTCATCGGGAAGATGAAGAAGAAGATTCCCAGCGCGGAGTAGAGGAAGAGCGTAAGCAAGTTGGCGCCGGAGAACGTGCGTGAACGAAACAGCGCAAGCGGAACCATCGGGTTGGCGGCGCGCGCTTCGACGAAGGGGAAAGCCACAAGGCACATGACCGCGAGGGTGAGGCTCAAGGTTACGCCAGTGTCATGCCATCCGAGGCGCGGAGATTCGACGAGGCCATAAACCAGGCCACCAAGACCCAAGGTCACAAGCAGGGCGCCGAAGATGTCGAGGCGCTTCGCCGCAGGGCCGCGACTTTCCGGCACGCTCCATAATGAAATCGCAATGACCGCCGCAGCCAGCGGTAGGTTGATAAAGAAAATCCAGCGCCAGGAAGCGTGCTCGATGAGCCATCCGCCGAGAACGGGGCCGAATGCCATGGTCATGGCGGTGAAGCCGGACCAGGTTCCGATGGCGCGGCCGCGCTCTTTCTCGGGGAAAGATGCGCTGATGAGGGCGAGGCTGCCCGGAGTCAGAAGTGCGGCTCCGATGCCCTGGACGGCGCGGGCGACGATGAGTTGATGGATGCTTTGCGCGAGGCCGCAGGCGGCCGAGGCGAACGCGAAGATGGTGACGCCGATGACGAAGATGCGGCGGCGACCGAACAGATCTCCGGCGGAGCCTCCGACCAGGATGAGCGCGCCGAGAAACAGGCCATAGGATTCGACGACCCATTGCACGTCGATTACGGTGGTTTTGAAACTGGCCTGGAGTGCGGGCAGGGCGACGTTGACGACCGTGCTGTCGATGAAGGCCATGCTGCTGCCGAGGATGGCGGCAGCAAGGATCCAGGGGCCGGCTTGGGGCGAGCAAGGATTACTGGCGCCGGAGGAGCGGATGGCGGCTTCGTCGCAGGGAGAGAGCATGTTGGGGGTATGGATGCGGGCGAGAGGCCGAGGGGTTCGGGGCAATGTGGAGGATTGAGGATGGGAGCGCGTGTGCCGCCGATTTTGCCGTGCCCGCGGGCGGGGACACCCGCCTCGCCACCGGCAGATTCCAGTTGCTCGTAAGCGAGTCTTCGAGTCGAACGCTGTCTACGGGCGCGTGATCACTTCGTTGGGAGCCGACGGAACTCGGAACATGATTCCCTGTTGCTGGTTCGCTTTGAAGGTGGCGGGAAGGTCCAGTTGCAAGAGCTTGATCTGCTTCGACCATTGACCGGTGGCCCAGTAGTCGACGCGCGCATAGATGACTCCAGAGATGATCGAGTAGTCGTCAGATTCTTCGCGATGTCCGTCGCGGAAGATGAATGCAGTGGGCGGCAGATCGGGATGCGACGGTCGATCGCCTTGGGATTGACCCTGTGATGACCGTGCCGTTTTAGCGCTTGTGAGGGCGCCGGATTTATCGGCTGCGTAGTCTGGTTGCGAGTCGAGTGAACCGCTTGTTGCCGTCGTTGTGCGGCGGACGTAGCGGTCGCCTTGCCATTCGATGAGCAGAGGCGGAGCAGATTTTGGTTCGTCAGGGATCGCGGCCACGCGCTCGCCAGGTGTGGCGGTGTGTTGGATCACGACCACCGACGGCGCGGCATCATTGGCAGGGAAATAAGAATCCGCCCACAGGGGAAATCCCGGATAAAAGACGCGCGGCATTCGATGGTGCGAAAACGATCCCGACGACGGACCTGAAATGCGCATCGGCGCGTGCGCAGTCTGTGCAGTCAAAGTTGCCAGCAGGGTAAATCCCGCGACCGAGACGCCGATGACGCGCTTCCACATGGCAAATCAGTTTCCGTCGGGCAGTTGCGGGAGCTTGAAGTCGTTGCCTTCTTCGTCGTTGGCTTTCTGCGTGGCCACGACATCGAGATCCGCGATTGGGACTTTCTGTCGACGACCAGGAGTGAGGTCGTAGAGGTTCGTGCCGACGATGGCGTAGTTGCCGATCTGCAGCTTGTGCCCATCCTTGAAAATGAGAATCGTCGGCTGCAAAGCAGTTACGCTCTCGGGAGCAGCGGCTGGAGGATCAGCGGCGCGCGTTTTGGCCGGGGGCGGATCTTCAGGCGCAGCCGTTGGCGCAGGCGGACGCGAGACTGCCGCTCTCGGTTTGTCGGGCACGTAATCATTAGCGGCGCGCTCGCCGGAACCGCGGCGATCGAAAATTGTTGGCCCGCCTTCGTACGAGTCGGGCATATCTTGCGGAGGCGCTTCGTCGGCAACTGGGCCCTCGTAATCCATCGGATAGTACGGGACGTAATACGGCACGTAGTAAACGGAGCCGCCGTTGCCGTCATGATGATGGTGGCGCCCCCGCTGTCCGCCAGCTTGCGGCTGAACTGGACGAGGATGCACCGGGTGCGGCGGAACCGCGCCACGCTGGCCGAGTGATGTCACGCTGGGCGGAACTCCGTTGAAGCCGGGATGCCCGCCGAAACCAAATGAGGTGACCGAAGGCGGCACACCGTTCGCCTGGGCTGAGGCCGAGAGGGGAAACAAGACGACAAGCAAAACCGCCAAAAGCAGCGTCCCGTACCGCATGTGGGCATCATACTCCAGGTCAATCGGCATGACATTCTCCTCATTTATTAGATGTTGGCGGTGCGGAATTCGTTCTTCCCGGCGACAGAAGGTGGTAATCAGGGTAACCTCCCGTTGAGCCGAGGCGGTATGAAGCGCTTTGGTCGACTAAGTCTGTGAGCGACCGCGGGTTGTCAGGAGAGAGGCATCGGGCTGGTGTGTGCGCAGGGAGGCTCCTCCTCGGGAAGAACGGGCTCGGTCGCGACACTTGCATGGATCAGGGCTTGTAAGAGCCCGCCCGGGCTAGCTCGACGAGACTCCATGAGGCGTAGGCCAGCAACAGGCCGAAGGTGCAGGCCAGCACAAGCGTGCGTTGTTTCGTTTCCAAAAGGTCGGCGCAGATTCCGGCGACGAACACGAAAAGGAACGGGACCGCGATCAGCTGAAAACCTAAGCCCTGGTAGTGCGGCGTGGCGAAACCAAGAAGCAAACAAAAGACTGCGACCAGGAGAGGCGCGGTGTTGCCGAAGTAGCGCGTTCTTGACCACAGCGCATAGGTCACCAGCGCGACGGGCAAGGCGAAAACAAGGGCGGGGCTGTTCTGACCGAGGACCGCCAACAATTCGCGATAGGCAACAGGCATGGAGAACACCTGCGGAGTGAAACCCAGCCAACTGGCATGCCGCAGGGCGTCCACGAAAGCCGAGGGCTGGAAGAAATAGGCGGCGAACAGCACTACGAGCGCAATTCCGCACGCAGTGAACCAGATGGTGGCGGCGGCGCCCCGGCGCGTGGGGGCTAGATAGAGCATGAAGATCAGGGCAAGCGGGGCCAGCAGGAAGAGAGAAAACTGGGAACCTACCGCGAGCGCGATCGAGACGCCGAGCAGCAACGTACGGCGCCAGTTCCACAGGACGACTTCACGGGGCGCGTAGAGCGTGTGCGCGACCGCAATGCCGGTAAAGATGGTCCCGAACGCTCCCCAGGCGGCACCGGCTTCCGGTTCCGCGAACCAGACCGAGGCGGCGCGAATCATTCCCGGAGAGAAACAATAGAGGATGAGCGCGATGAAGCCACCCTCATTCCCGTAGAGACGGCGGGCAACGTACCATACCGACGCGCCCAGCAGCAGGCCAAACGCCAGATGCGGCATGCGCGCAAGAAGTCCCCAATAGAGAAGCGAATCGGACTGAAAGCGGCCCGGCCACACCAGCAGCGGCGCCGACGAAATGAGATACCAGAGCGCGGAATGGTCTGGGTCGATGCCGTCATTGTCTCGAATGCGCGGCGGTGGGCCGGGACCCAGCGCGGAATGAGGATCAAGAGCGGCCGCCGTGCGCGGCGAACGATGCCAAAGGCGCAAGCCGGTATCGAGGCGGTACCATTCGCGGAGGTCCATGTCGCCGGTGCGCAGGCTGTGGGTGATGAGCCAGGTGCATTGCGCGAGAAAAATCAGGAGGAGAGTTCCGGCGATCCACTGCGGCTTGCCAACAGGTCCCAGCATAAAAATCGGGCCACAGAATAAGGAGCGAGTGTTTTACCATGTCGGGGCCTGATCCCGCAGAATTTCGCGATGAGTGATCCGCCAAATCCAACGCCGGCGCCGACTGAGAGACAGCCCCTTGAGCCAGGCATTCCCCCGACAGAAATTTTGACGGAGACGCCGCGCAAGCGGTTCGCCGGGGAAGTTCTGTTCTTTGCCGGGGAAAACTTACGCCCCGAGTGGCGCGCGCTGGGTTACTTCGTCTCCGTTGCCCTGACTACGTATTGGGTGATGTGGCTGGGCGTGTCGCTTTTCCCTGAGCCGGTGCGGGGGCCCGCCGTGCTGTGGCGCGAGATGTATCAGGAGTTCGCGATGCTCGTCGGCGCGATTCTGCCGGCGATCGTGATCGCGCGCTTCGAAGGGCGCAGCGTCGGCGATTACGGGCTCCCGCCGCGGCGGGCCTTCGGGAAATTGTTCTGGCTGGGCGCGGCGTGGGGGCTGGCGGCGATTACCGTGTTGTTGATCACGCTGCGCGTGGTACACGCCTTTTACTTCGGGCCGGTAGTGTTGCACGGGGTCCGAGTCCTGAAGTTTGCTTTGTTCTGGGGAACCTACTTCGTGATGGTTGGGGTCTTCGAGGAATTCTTGTTGCGGGGTTACGCGCTCTACACCCTGGCGCGCGCATGGGGGTTCTGGCCAGCGGCGATTGCGCTCTCGGTATTGTTCGGAGCGATTCACCTGCGCAACCCGGGAGAAACCTGGATCGGGCTTTTGGCGGTCGTGGCCATCGGGATATTTTTCTGCTTCACGTTGTACCGGACGGGAAGCCTGTGGTTCGCGGTGGGATTTCATGCGTTCTGGGATTGGGGGCAGACGTTTCTCTACGCGGTGCCGGACAGCGGGACGATGGAGCCCGGGCACTTGATGCGGCCGTCGTTTCAAGGTCCGGATTGGTTGACGGGAGGGAGCGTGGGGCCGGAGGCGAGCGTGGTTTGCTTCGTGGTCATCGTCGCAGTCGCCGGCGTGTTTTCGCGAACGCACCGGGAGCCTGCTCGGCGTTTGAGTGCTTGAACACCGGACCTCTTGTTCGAAAATCCTAGAACGCCGAGGGCGCGGAGAACTGCCGCAGAGGGCGCAGAGGGATCTGCCTTGAATCTGCGGTTCTTGCCTTCTACGGCAAGAATCTGTCCTTCCTCACAAGTCTTGTGAAGAGTAGTGTCCGAGAGCCCAGGTTAGCGCCCAAAGTGCGTGCGCGAACCTGGGGCACCACCGGTTGTCGGACCGTACGTGAAGTGCCTGCGATCCCCCGTTCGCTTCGTATTGGTTACCAGGAGTAGTGCACCGTGTAGGTCACCACGGTTTCGCCATCGGGTTTCACTGTGATGGGGAACTCGATCGTCTGCGCGTCGGTCTTGCGCGAGGCGGTGGATTGCTCGGCTAGCTTCCAGTTGTTGCAGCGGTAGAGGTGCTCGACGACCCGGATGCTGGCGGGTTCCTTTTTGTGGTTGCGGATGCGGATTTCGAAGGACTCGTCCATCCAACGCTGGCTGGTCTCGACGTGGTAGTTGGTGCGCTTGCGCTCGCCCACGATGTCGAAGGCGTTGCCGGTGTAGAGCCGGAGAGTTTCGTCTTTGGGCGTGTGGTCGATCGCGTTTTCGCCGATGAACTCGAGGTGTCCATCGCTATCGCGCCGGTAGAAGCGCAAGCGGCCTTTGGGCAACGCGATGCCGAGGTGGTTGGCTTCCGAGTTCTTGAATTCCTGCATGACAAAAACTTTAGGATTGGACTGCGTCCCGTAGGTCGGATCCTGGCGAATCTGGTCGGGATTGTAGTAGCCGTACTGGGCCAGTTGCGCGCCGTCGTAGACGTAGAGGCGTTGCGAGCGGATTCCGTTTGCGCTCACGAATTCCACCTGCTTGGTTTCCTGATCGTGCAGAGTGGTTGCGCGCTGCAGCGTGTAGAGGTGAAATTCGTCGAAGGATTTCTCCTGCACGACGTTCTCGGCGCGTTCGTCGGCCATGCGCGCTTTCATTGCGCCGGAGATGGCCATAGGAGCGCCTGGGGGCACGAGCTTGTTTACGTCTCCCGCCATAAGCTTGATCTGCGCGTTCTCGAAGGTCTTGCCGCTCTGGTTCTGCATCGTGATCCAACCGACCAGGTCGACGAGGTTGGTCTGATTTGCGCCGTCGGCGACGACCAGATTGTAGTCCGCGTGCCAACTCATACCGCCGCTGACGTAAGAGAGTTCGGCGTCGAATGCTCCGGGCTTGTCGGTCTGGAGCAGCCAGCTCAAAGTCGGTTTGAGGATGGAATCTCCGCTGAGCGCGGGAAACAGCGGCTGGCCAGGCAATCCGAAGCGAAGTACGCCGTCGACCTCGATGATCGGCTGGCTGTAAGCGGGCTGCTGCTGATATCCGTTGGCATAGCTGTAGCTGGGCACGTAACCGCTGCGGATGATCTTGCCTTTGATGATCTGCCCAGGCTGAATCTGAAATTCGATGGTCTTGCCTTCGTAGAACGAGAGCAGAAGTTCCTGCGAGACCGGATCATTACGGTAGTTCTGCTCGAGAATCTGCAGTGTGCGCCCAGCGGGGTCGCGCAGGATCACCGAATCGGGCTCGACGTGCGCGGCGACTCCAGAGTAGTCGATGTGATTCACACCGGACTTGAGGTCGAGGGGAAGATATTCCCGCGCGACGAAGAAATTCTGGTTGTAGATGGTGAGGGCGGGTTGCGATTCCGGCACGGACTTCTCCTGTGCGGTGGCTGCGATACACAAGGCCAGGGTGAGTAGAAATGTTTTCACGTTTATGTTTTCCTCGCTTCAGTTGCGACGCGGATTTCATCGCGTCTGTTGGGAGAACGCGAGGGCGGGAGAAACTTGCGCGAGTGGCGGGCGGCTGCCGCGTGGGGGCGCGCACGCTAGTAATCGGAGGTAATCGCGCTGCGAGCGACAAGTAACCTGCGGAGAAGTGCTGAGGATTAGCCGCAAAGATCCCCACCCCGACGTCGCAGCGAGCGCGATGTCAGGGTGGGGCTGAGTTTAGCGGCGCGGGAGGGAGACGAATTGCACAGCATCGAGCCGGGCCAGCGCTTCGAGCTTGTCAAGGGCGAGATTGCCGGCCAGCATTCTCCTGGCATGATGATCTTGCGTCAACTCGAAGCCAAGGACGCGGAGTTGCTCGCGAGTGGTGGTTGAGTCTGCGGTCAGCCAGATCTCGAGAGCGATCTTGCCCGCATGCACATTGGCGCAAGAAGCCGATTTGTTCGTGGCTTTGTGGAAGCAATCCAATGCCGCGAGCACGGCGGGTTGGAGTTTGCCTTCGAGAGAGCGTCGCTCCTTCGTGCGCAGATCCGCGCTGGGGGCACCGGCAGCATACTCGCCATCGGATACTGAGCCGGTTTTGGTTGGCAGTTTTGCAATCGGTCCACCCGCCGGCGGTGGAGGAGGCGGAGGAGTGGGCAACTGCCCGTGAACTACGCTTTGCGGGATGGTGGATAGTTGCGCCGCGCCGGTTTGCACTTCAACGGCTTGGGTCGCGGCAGTGGAAGGCTGAAGGTAGGCGAGATTGCTGCTGCGGCGGACGAGAACGCCGCCTGCCTGGCCAGCGATGAATTTGTCGTAATCCTTCTTCTCTCCGAACACGCCTTCGTAACTGACGCCTTCGGGCATTTCGACGGGCACTTCGATGCGCTGCGGCTGCCCACCCTTCGTGACGATTTTCTCCTCCACCGCCACGAACGACGTGAACTGCGTCATCAGGCGATAGTCGAGTCCGAGTTGCGTGATCTGTTCCTGCAGGGCGGGCTTCATGTTGCCTTGCTGAATGCCGAGCCAGTCCTGCGACATGAGATCGTCGATGCGGCGGCGCGCCCAGAAACCGGCGAGCGCGTCGAAGGGCTGCGCACTAGAAGAGAATGCAACCGGAATGTCGCGCGTGAACGCACCACCGGCGCGCATGCCTTTGAGGTGCACTTTGCCGCTGGCCGGCTGCGTGTAACGGCCGGTGATGATGAGCGGCTGGGCGCTGAACAGATCGGGCAGGCGCTGAGGATAGACGTCGGTGACAGGCAGGCCGCCCCAGTCGATATAGAGGTCGGTAAGGAGCGGCGAGCGCACGCGCTCGTAGAAGCGATCCGCGGCCTCGCCGGCTTTGTCGGCGAGCGTGACATATTCGACAGCGCCCCGGCCGGACTCCGCCATCTTGTCGAGCAGGAAGCGGTTCACGGAGTTGCCGATGCCGAACGCGAACACGCGCGCATTGGGATGCTTCTGGACTTCGCCGACGATTTCCATGTCGTTGCCGACGTAGCCGTCGGTGACGAAACACACGATGCGCACGTGATCCTGCTTGTCCGAGGGAGCCAGCGCGGCGCGGATGGCTTTCATCATCTCGGTGCCACCTCCTCCATTGCGCGAGGCGAGCACGGCTTTTGCTTTGCGAATGTTTTCCGCCGTCGGATAGACGGGTTCGGGGAAGACGATGTGCGTGTCGCCCGAGAAGGTGATCAGGTTGAAGGTGTCGCCTGGGTAAAGTTCATCGAGCGCGCGGCTGATGACTCGCTTGGCCTGGTCGAGCGGATATCCCCACATGGAGCCGGAAGTGTCTACTACGAACACCAGCTCTTTCGGCTCGATCTCTGACTTAGGAAGGCGCGCGGGCGGTTGCAGGATCATCGTGAAGTAGCCGCCTGCGCCCTTCGATCGGCCAGGGGATGGGGAAGTCAGGATGGCGTCGGCGATCTGCGCGCCGGCCACGTCGTATTTCAGAATGAAATCCTTGTTGGGGATCACAGCTTCATCGCGCAGCCGGACGGTAGCGCGGCTTGCGCTCTGCCGGTCGACGTCAATGTCGTGCGTCTTCGAACGCAGCTCTTGAAGGGGAACACCGGCGTCGAGCGCCAGTTCGAGAGAAATGTCATGACCGGCGCGTGTGCCTTTTCCCGCGACCCAGGGCGTGATGCGCGAGGCGTCGGGAACCTTCGTGGTGTCGGGCGCCCAGCCGCCGCCTTGCTGCCCGGTTGCTTGCCCAGGAATGTAACGCGGGCCCACCACCATCGGGAACACGAATTCGTAAGAGCCTTCTTCGTAGCGCAGCGTCTCGACGTAGCTGATGATGACGGTGACCTGCGCGCCGGGCAGGATGTTGGCGACCGATTGCGTGAAAATGTTGGGGCGCTCCTGGTCAAGCAGCGCGGCCACGTGGCCGGTGTTCTTCGCGTGCTCGTACATCGTACGCGCTTCCTCGCGGCGCTTGATGAGGCCGCGCACGGTGCGATCACCGATCTGAATGGTCATGTCGTCGACAGCGGCATCCTGCGGGAGCGGGAAAGTGTAGACCGCTTCGACGTTCTGCGCCGCAGTGTTCGAGAAGATTTGCGTAACGGTGACATGCGCCAGAAAGCCGCTGATACCAGCGCGCATGTCGGTGTGCTTGAGCGGGCAGTCGCCCTGAATCTTTCCATCCTCGCCAACGATGGCGAGCGAGCCGGGAGTTTCGCCAGGCGAGGGCGCGGCCAGGGCTGACTGTTGCGGGCCGGAAGCGACGAGCAACAACACGGTGAACAGAATCGACGAGAAAGCGAAGAGGCGATGGCCCCGGGGTTGATGTTTCATACGAACCTCCGCGACTGGATGGCTTGGAACATGGTTGACGAGTTTGGCGTTGACTGCGGTCATGGATCGATTCCTGTCGGTGCTAAATCGAGTTCGCAACTTTCTGCGAAGAGACCGTCGCTGGCCAGTGGAAGAAGCGGCGGCCGGTCCAGCTGACGACGCGCCAGCTCACGATCACGGCGAAAAGGATGGTGAAGCTCCATGCGAGCACGACCGGCACATAGAACAGGATTGCAGCCATGGTGGCGGCATAGTCGGCGATGGCATCGAGGCCGTCGCGCGCGGCCACCTTGAGTTGATAGAGCGGGCGCCAGTTAAGGCCGAAGACCTGTGCATCGGCCAGCGCGCGCAGCGAGATCGCGATGGCCACGGTTTCAACCTGCTTGGAGAGCGTCTGGAACTCGGCTTGTTGCTGCTCGATCTGGCCGCGAACCTCGCTGAGCTTCTCGCTGACCTGGAGCAGGTCTTCCACTTTGTAGGCGCTCTTCATGATCGTGAGGTATTGCGCTTCCTCGGCGCGCAGATTGCGCAGGCGCGCTTCCATGTCAACGTACTGGCGGGTGACATCCTGCGCATCGGTTTTTTCGCTTTCGACGCGCGCTGCCAGTTTGCGGATGCCGGCTTTGGCATCTTCAAAATGTGCGGCGGGGATGCGAATCGTGATGTCGGCCGTGGGCGCTTCTTTGGTGCCGCCGATTTGCGCGGTCTCGAGGTAGCCGCCCATGGACTCGGCCAGGAGGCGGATCTGCTCGGCCGCGCCGGCGGGACTCTTCACCGTGAGTTCGAGCGCGCCGGTGCGGACAATCTTGCGGTCGGCGGCGGCGCTCGGGGCCTTGGATGAGGCCGGCGCATGGGAGATGACCTGTGCGCTATTCAAACCAGCACTGGGGATAGACACCGGCGAGCCATCCGTGAGGGCCAATTTTTCGCGCTGTGAAGCTCGCGCGTACAGGTGGGCGACTGATTCGCGGTTCGATTCTTCCGTCAGGCGCCGCAGTGATTGAACGGATGCGTCCGCAGCGGTGCTACTGCGCATCAGCTTTGGCACTGCGATGATCGCTGCCAGAAGCATCACTCCGCTGCACACCGCCAATGGCACCCAAATCTTTTCAGCCGACTTCAGGGAATGCGAAATTGCCGACATGTCTCATCTCCTGTGAGGAGAACGTGGCTCATTCCGGGACTTGCAGGGGATTTGTTCGAGGACGCCGCGTCGCCCAGAGCTGGAGTTCCGCTGGGTAGCCGAGGGCGGCTGCCCTACGCGGTTCGTGCCGCTAGCGCGTCGGATATCGCAGCGGCAAACCTGCTGGGCGCCTGGGGATGATCGCCGAGAAACAGCGCGGGCTCGATTAGTTCCAACTCCATCAGGCGGAATTGGCCGTCGTCGACGACGCCATCGACTCGCGCGTAGAGCGTTGGCGCGACCACTTCAACTGCCCGGGCGGCACTGGACAGGACGTGCTCTGGAGGATCGGTGAGCTGCGCGGTGCCGCCGAAATCATTCTGCACGCGGAAATCGCCGGGCTTGGGTTTCTTCAGGACAGCGTGGCTGAAGGCGCCGGCAAAGAAGATGACAGACCATTCGCCTTCGCTCGCGATGCTGTCCATGAATTTCTGAAGCATGACTCCAGGACCGCGGCGGAGATCGTCGAATAAGGATTGCGCGATTGCGGCATCGGCGGCGGTTACGAGTTGCGTGCGGTACGCGGTGGCCGAGATGCGCGGCTTTACGACGGCCTCCGGCCAGCCGAGTTCGCGGAGCTTGCGTTCCAGAGGGACCGCGCCGCTGTCGTCTGCCCAGTAAGTTGGGACGATCGGGACACCCTTGGTTTCCAGATCGCGCAAATAAGACTTATGGGTATTCCAGCGGATGATCGACGGTGGATTGAAGATGGGGATGTTCGCGGCCTCGAGGTCTGCGACCCAGCGAAGGAATTTTTCGGGCTGGAGATGGTAGTCCCAGCAGGAGCGGATCACGACGGCCCGGTTGGAAGACCAGTCGTGGGAAGGATCGTTCCAGACCGCGGGTTCGGCTTGGATGCCACGGTCAGCCAATGGGGCAAGCAGAAGGCGGTCGTCGTCGGTGAGGTTGGGATATTTGGACGACGTGGCAAGAGCGACTGGTTTCATACGGAATAAAAAATTGGGCGGCTGTCGCCGCCCGGTTCTTCGATTGGACCGAACGCGGGCGAGGACGCCCGCGCCACATGTCTCGCTAGATGTCGAGATTCTTTACGTCGAGTGCGTTTTCTTCGATGAATTTGCGGCGCGCTTCGACGTCTTCGCCCATCAGCGTGGTGAAAATGGTTTCGGTTTCGGCAATGTCCTCGAGCTTGACCGAAAGCAGCGTGCGACGCTCCGGGTCCATGGTGGTTTGCCAGAGCTGCTCGGCGGTCATTTCGCCCAGACCTTTGTAACGGGTCTTTTCGTACCCGCGGGCGCCGGCTTCCTGCACGTACTTGAAGAGCTCGCGCAGGTTGGGCTTTTCGACGACTTCGGGCTCAGACTTACGTTTGCTGGCCGTCTTTCCGGTGGCCTGTTTCTTCTCGGCCCTCTCGGCCTTCTGTTCGACAGTATCGCCTTCTGCTTCCGCTGCCTCGTCGGCTGCGTCCGCGCTGGAGGTTTCCTTCGCGATGCTTTCCACCATGAAGGGCGGTTCCATGTAGGGCTCGATCTGCTTGAACTTGGCGAGCAGCTGGCGGTATTCGGGAGTTGAGATCAGTTCCCAGTTGATCACGCGCTCGGTGCCCTGGTTGCTGACAAAGAATACCTCCCAGAGGTTGTGCTCCTCGTCGAAGCGGCTGCCCACTTCCTTGAAGCCGCGCTCTTTCTGAATTTTCTTAAGCTCCTTCTCAAGTTTTTCGACTTTCTTCGAAGGCGTGTTCTTGTCGCCCTCGAAGTCGGCGCGCTTGGCCAGGTCGAGTTTCGGAATCAGTTCGGTGACCTGTTCGGAGCGCAGGCGCTTGTCGACCTTGTCAAAGTAGCCGAGGTATTCCTTGAGCTGCGCCATGAACCGCGAGAGGCTGCCGCCTTCGAGCTTGGCAGCGCCCTGGCCGTAGCGGATGACGATGCTGTCGGCGGCGCGCTTGAGCAGGATCTTGTCGAGCGCGTCGTCGTCTTTCACGTATTGCAGGCTGCGGCCTTTCTTCAGGCCGTAGAGCGGCGGCTGCGCGATATATACATGGTTGCGCTTGATCAGTTCCTGCATGTGGCGGAAAAAGAACGTCAGCAACAGGGTGCGGATGTGACTGCCGTCCACGTCGGCATCGGTCATCAGGATGATCTTGCCGTAACGGACCTTGGTCGGATCAAAATCGTCCTTGGCGATGCCGGTGCCAAGCGCGGTGATCATGGCGCGGATTTCTTCGTGCGCCAGCATCTTGTCGTAACGCGCCTTCTCGACGTTGAGAATTTTTCCCTTGAGCGGCAGGATCGCCTGGAAACGGCGGTCGCGTCCCTGCTTCGCTGTCCCACCGGCGGACTCACCCTCCACCAGGAACAACTCGCAACGCTCGGGCTGGCGCTCGGAGCAGTCTGCCAGTTTGCCGGGCAGGCCTCCACCATCGAGCGCACCTTTGCGACGAGTGAGGTCGCGGGCCTTGCGGGCGGCTTCGCGGGCGCGGGCCGCGTCGATCGCCTTATTGATGATCTTGCGGGCGACTGTGGTGTTCTGCTCGAAGAACGCGCCCAGCTTCTCGTTGACGAACGCCTGCACGATCCCGGCAATGTCGGAATTCAGTTTGCCCTTGGTCTGCCCTTCGAACTGCGGCTGCGGCAGCTTCACGCTGACCACGGCAACCAGTCCTTCGCGGACATCGTCGCCGGTCAAGTTCTCTTTGACGTCTTTGAACAATCCCATCTGCTGGCCCGCGTAGTTGATGGTACGGGTCAGCGAGGTGCGGAAGCCGGAGAGGTGGGAGCCACCATCGACGGTGTTGATGTTGTTCGCGAAGCTGAAGACGCTCTCGGAGTAGGCGTCGTTGTACTGCAGGCCGATCTCCATGACGACATTGTCTTTCTCGGCCTCCATGTAGATCGGCTTGTCGTGCAGAACCTGCTTGCCTCGATTGAGGTGCTTGATGAACTCCGAGATGCCGCCGTTGTACTTGAAGTCGGAGTGCTTGGCTTCGCCGGTCTTTGCATCTATCGTCCGCTCGTCAGTGAGCGTTATGAGCAGGCCTTTGTTCAAGAAGGCGAGCTCGCGCAGGCGCTGGGCCAGCGTGTCGTAGTTGTAATCGGTGGCAGTGAAGATGCTCTTGTCGGGAAGGAAGTGAACCTTCGTGCCGGTCTTGGCTTTCACGGCACCCGTCTTCTTGAGCTTGCTGGTGGGTTCGCCTTTTGAGTAGCTCTGCTCCCACGTGAATCCGTCACGCCAGATTTCGAGTTCGAGATCTTCGCTCAGGGCGTTCACGCAAGAGACGCCGACTCCGTGCAGACCGCCGGAAACCTTGTAGGACGACGAGTCGAACTTTCCCCCGGCATGCAGCTTGGTCATCACGACCTGGGCAGCGGGGACCTTCTCGCCATCGATGTCCATGTTATCGACGGGAATGCCGCGGCCGTTGTCGACAACCGTAATCGAGTTGTCGATGTGGATCGTGACGTCGATTTTGTCGGCGTGCCCGGCGAGCGCTTCGTCAACAGAATTGTCGACGACCTCGTACACCAGATGGTGCAGTCCCATTTCGCCGGTCGAGCCGATATACATCGCCGGGCGTTTGCGGACGGCTTCCATGCCGCCGAGGACCTTGATGGATTCGGCAGTGTAATCTCCGTTGCCGTTGGCGGCCGGAGTCTTTTCATTTTTTGCTTTCGCGTCGGCGATCGCAGCGGGGTTCAAAGTCTCTTTAGTGGCCATTCAGCTCCGTGGAAATCGCTTGGTACGTTGGCCCTGGCTGGTGGTACTTTTCGGGCACCCCGGGATGACTTCAAATTATTGATATTTATTGGACTTAGGGGGTTCCCAAGCTTGTTTGATTCTACCACAGGATGGGTTGTTTTTCGAGCCGCGAACCGGGTCGGTAACCCATGATTTTGGTGGGGGTTAGGAGGTTTGGGATTGGGAAGTTGGCGCGCGGGTAATTCAGGGTTTCGCGGAAGGAAAAGAGAGCTTCTCGATCAGTTCGTCGAGTTCGTCATCGCTTCCAGCGATGAAGGTGAAAGAGACGACGTAGCCCTTGCGCAACATGACCAGCGACGCTTGATGCATGGGGAGGGAGCCTACCGTGCGGGTGAAATCCCCGCGCACCAGCTTGGTTGTTCCGACGGGAAATTCGTACGGGCCGCCGTCCGCCTGGAAGCCTTTGCTGGTGGTGAGTTCGGTGAGCGAGCCCATATAGTCGGCGGCGGTCTTGAGGCCGGGGTAGGAGCCGGTGCTTTCGGCTGTGATGACCACGGCGGAATTTACCGTGTCTCCGGTGACCTCGGGCGGACGCTCGAAGACAGCGAGCAGGAGGCGGGATTTGACGGGGTCGGCCGAGTCGTCCTGCATTTGCTTGGTGCGGTCAATCCAGGCGTAGGGGATTTTGTAGGTGAAAGCGAAGTCGGGATTGCGATAAATGGTTTCGGCGGTTTCGCGCGGGGCGGGGGCGGATTTTCCGTGGGGCTTGGATTTGGAGGAAGAGGTTTGGGCTGGCAGGAGACCCGAGACAGTTAACGCGAGGAGCAGGGCGAAACAGGGATGCATGGATGTGGTTATGGTACAGGAGTGGGGGACGTTGCGTTCGCCCCTCCGGGACTCGGCGATGTGGTGGGCGTTACCCAGCCCTTACTGGCTGGGCCAATGACTTTCGCCGCCTCGCTGCTGGTTACGATCCGCACAGGCGAGCTTGAAAGAAAACGATGAGTCGTTTATTCGAATGCTTTTCGCTAAGCGGCGCGGCCCACCGGGACCGGCTGTGCGCAGTAGGCGCAGCGAGTCGCGGCGATGGGGATGTCGCTCAGGCACTCGGGGCACGGCTTGGTCGTGGGGGCAGCTTCCTTGGTCGGATTCAAGCGGGCCATGAGCGCGTTCAGCGGGACGATGACGAAGAAGTAGACGGCTCCCGCCACCAACAAGAACGACACGACCGCGTTGATGAAGTCACCAATCGGGAACGCGGTCTGACCGATCGTGAAGCCGAGGGAACTAAAGTCGGGCTTGCCGACGATGGCCGCGATGAGCGGCGTGAGGAGGTCTTTGGTGAAGGCGGTGACGACTCCGCCAAAGGCGGCGCCAATGACGACGCCAACCGCCAGATCGACCACGTTTCCACGAAGGATGAATTTCTTGAAGCCATCTAGCATGTCAGGCCTCCCTGAATCATAAAGTGGCCGACACTCTAATGCGTGGCTGCGGCTCGGGTCAAGGACATGTAAACACTGCCGATGTGAGTCGCCAGGCACTGCTGTCGAAGGCTTTTCGGCGCACTCTTGCCGCGAAAGTTCAGGCCTGCTCTGCCTCCGCGAGGCTGGGGAAGAACCGGAAAAATGGCTCCACCCGCGTCACAATCAGGGCGTTGCGCACGCGGTCGTTAACGCCGACTAACGCCAGCGAGCGGCCGTCTTTGTTATGCGTCACGTAGGCTCCCACCAGGGCGCCGATCCCGGCGGAATCGACGTAGGGCACTTCTGTGA
Organism: uncultured Acidobacteriota bacterium; assembly: GCA_963733805.1. Taxonomy (GTDB): domain Bacteria; phylum Acidobacteriota; class Terriglobia; order Terriglobales; family Acidobacteriaceae; genus Gp1-AA133. The sequence goes on from CAVTEO010000002.1 coordinate 248,578, forward strand.
AATCGATGATAAGGGCATTCGCATCCTTGGCGCGAAGGGTGGACTGGAACTGGAACAACGTTCCCAGCACTACGGGGCCCTGCAGACGCAGGACGCGCTGGCCGGGGCGCGGACCGCTGAGATCCTCGATTGATAAGGGCTGTTGCGACGCGAGCGACATCGGGTGATCTTAGCGCTGCGACGATCCTCCTAATTATTACAAGTTTGTTAATTCTGCGCGGAAGGCGGAAGCGCAGATTCATTTGGGCGCGCCCTGCAGGCAGCCATCGCGCGCGCTCTCCCTGCACCCTGGCTGCAGTGCGCGTCGATTGCCAAGTACAATCATTGCGACGAGGAACGGGGGGTTGGTTTGGCTCTAAAAGTTGGTGATCGGGCACCGGACTTCCAGTTGCCTTCTGTTGAAGGCGAACAGCGGGGAGAGTTCCGGCTTAGCGACTACCTGGGCAAAGAATATGTCGTGGTGACGTTCCATCCATTGGACTGGACGCCGACCTGTGAATCGCAGCTGCCGATTCTGGACTCCATGCACGCGCAGTTCAAAGCGGCGGGCGGGCAACTGCTGGACATCAGCGTCGATTCAATCGAGAGCCACATGGCTTGGCAGCGCAAGGAAATCGGCATGATGCGGTTTCCCTTGTGCTCGGATTTTTATCCGCATGGAGAAGTGACACGCAAGTTTGGCATCCTGCGCGAGCAACCGCCGGTGCCGGGTATCAGCGAGCGGGCGGCATTCATTGTCGACAAGGGTGGTGTGATCCGATTCGCGAAGGTCTATCCGATCGACCAACTCCCGGACATCGAAGGCTTGTTGCAGGAACTGCGGAAGATCGCCGGATAGAGCTGCCTTCTCTCTGACGGACGCACGCGATCGAAGGGTTCGGATACCACTGTTTGACAGCCTCACGCAGCCACCGTAGGATCTCGCCTCGATCACAATCCCTTACCAAGAGCAGCTCCCGATGACAATCATGATGCGGATCGTGCCTGTTCTGTTGACCCTCGCCTCCTTCCTTCCTGCACTGCTGCCGGAAGCCCATGCCTTTCAAAGCGTGGCTCCAGTTTTGTGGCCGACCCACGGATGGAAGAAAGACAAACCCTCCGCTGTCGGGCTGGATCAGAAGACTCTGAGCTCGTTCGATGCGGATCTGAAAAGTGGAAAGTATGAGCTGGTCGACAGTTTCGCGGTGTTCCGCTGCGGCAAGCTGGTTTTCGAAAACAAATATCCGCACGACTACGGACAGATCTACGGCAAGGAGGCCAAGGTGAAAGGGCCGCTGAACGCCCGCCTCACTGGTCCGTATAACTATTTCGACCCGGCGTGGCATCCGTACTACCACGGAACCAGCATGCACACGATGCAGTCGGTCACCAAAACCGTGAGTTCAGTCATTCTTGGCGTGGCCATCACGCGCGGGGATTTCAAGGCGAGCCTGGATACTCCGCTGTTGCATTACTTCGACGTCGCGAAAGTGAAGAATGTGGACGAGCGGAAGAAGCGCATCACGCTGCGCCACGTGTTGACCATGACGACCGGCATGGAGTGGATCGAAAACGTCGCCTACGATGACCCCAGAAACGAGGCGAACCTGATGGAAGCGAGCGAAGACTGGGTGCAGTATGTGATCGACCATCCCATGGTGAACGACCCGGGAAAGGTCTTCAATTATAGCAGCGGGACCTCGGAATTGCTGGCTTACATCTTCCAGAAGGAAACCGGGCAGGACATCGAGAAGTACGGCGAAAAACACCTGTTCACGCCGCTCGGGATGAAGCACTACTGGAAGCGGTCGCCGATGGAAGTTGTCGATACCGAGGGCGGTTTATTTCTGAACAGCACGGATCTGGCGAAGATCGGATATCTCTACCTGCATGACGGCATGTGGGACGGGAAGCAGGTCGTGTCGAAGGAATGGGTGCGACAGTCTGTAACGCCGTTCATCGACGCTGAAGAAGGAATGAAGTACGGATTCAAATGGTGGCTCCTGCCGCAGAAGGATGGCGCCGGATTCGTTTGGATGGCGCTCGGCTTCGGAGGGCAGCGCCTGATGGTGTTCCCGGAGAAGGACCTGCTTGCGGTGTTCACGGGTTGGACGATTCTGAAGGACCCGGCATCGAACCAGGAGTTCGTGAATCGAATCTTGCCGGCGGTAAGAGAAGAGAAATGCGTCTCGGGCAGGTGATTGCCTCGTACCATTTTCGTCAGAGAGTTGTTAAAGGGCCGCAGCCTGCTCGCGACGCCGCGCTTGCAGTTCGATGTAGACGTTCACGAGCGACACCGCGGCGGGCGTCACACCAGGGATACGGGCGGCGTGGCCCAGCGTGCGCGGGCGGATCTTAAGAAGCTTTTCCTGCATTTCGCGCGACAGGCCGCTCACGGCACGGTAGTCGAACCATTCAGGGATGGCGCGCTGTTCCGCTTTTTTCAGGCGGTCGATGGAACGCTGTTGCTGGGTCAGGTAGCCGGCGTATTTGATTTCCGTTTCAACCGACTTTAGGTCGTTACGCTGGCGGGAGGGCAGAGCGTCGTCGGTCGTCGGTCGTCGGTCGTTGGCTAGTGTTGCCACACCTTCGGCTGCGAAGAAGTCTTGAGCTAGTTCGCGCAGGATCGGCGCTAGCTGCTCGATCGTGACTTCGGGGCGCTTCAGCAGTTGTGCGATCGGCTGGCCCAGAGCGGAAGAGAAATCTGGAAGATTATGGCGTCCGGCGGAAACGCAAGGTCCCTCGACTGCGTTCGGCTGCGCCTCGCTCCGCTCGGGATGAAAATTCGTGAAATGAGCCTTGCTTCGCTTGGGGAGTGGGTTGTTGGGTGAGTATGCGGTCTCGCCGAATTGCTCGCGGGGCATAGTGATTTTGCTGAGCATCTGCGATGTGAGTTTGGTCTGCTCCAGCAGTCGCTTCATTGCATTGAGACGCTGCTGTTTCTGCTGGTAGTCGACCCAGGATTCGTCGTTGATGAGTCCAACTCTACGGCCGTGGGGTGTGAGACGACGGTCGGCATTGTCGATGCGGAGTTGCAGTCGGAACTCGGCGCGCGACGTGAACATCCGATAAGGCTCGTTGGTGCCCTTCGAGATCAGGTCGTCAATCAGAATGGCCGTGTAGGCCTCGGTTCGATCGAGAATCAGCGGCGACTCCCTCTTCACCTTGAGGGCGGCGTTGATGCCGGCCATCAGGCCCTGGCAGGCCGCTTCTTCGTAGCCGCTGGTGCCATTGATCTGTCCCGCCAGAAACAGGCCGGCGATTTTCTTGGTCTCCAGCGTGCGCTCCAGTTCGGTGGGATCGATGGAGTCGTATTCGATGGCGTAGCCGGGCCGCATCATCTCGGCCGTCTCGAGGCCTGGAATCGATTTCAAGATTGCAAGTTGCACGTCGATCGGCAGCGACGTGCTCATGCCGTTCACGTAGATCTCGTGCGTGTTCAAACCTTCCGGTTCAAGGAACAGCTGGTGCTGGAGTTTGTCGGGAAACTTGACGATCTTGTCCTCGATGGAAGGGCAGTAGCGCGGGCCGATGGACTGAATTTGACCGCTGTACATCGGCGAGCGATGAACGTTTTCGCGGATGATGCGGTGCGTTTCTTCGGTGGTGAAGGCGATGTAGCAAGGCACCTGCTTGTCGTGATGCGCGACGCGCTTGGTGCGGAAGCTGAAGGGCGTGGGATCGGCATCGCCGGGCTGCATTTCGAAGCGCGACCAATCGATAGTGCGGCCATCGAGACGGGGCGGCGTTCCGGTCTTGAGCCGGCAGCCACGCAGGCCGAGCTTCTTCAGAGCTTCTCCCAGGAGCACGGCGTTTGGTTCACCGGAACGGCCGGCGGGATATTGCTGCTCGCCGCAGTGGATGAGGCCGTTGAGGAAAGTGCCGGTGGTGATGATGACAGCGTGGGCGCGGACGGTGCGGCCGTCGCGGAGGCGGATACCGATGGCACGCTGGCGCTCGCCGTCGTCGGTTGTTAGTCGTCGGTCGTCGGCAGAAACGCAAGGTCCCTCGACTGCGCTCGGCTTCGCCTCGCTTCGCTCGGGATGACAATTGGTTGGGAAATTTGCCGACAACTGGTGACTGCCGACTGTCGACTGCTCCAAAATCACATCCGCCACTTCGGCTTGCTTGATTGTCAGGTTCGGCTGCGACTCGAGGACCTCCCGCATCTTCAGGCGGTAGGCTTGCTTGTCGCATTGGGCGCGCGGAGACCAGACGGCGGGACCGCGCGAGGTGTTCAGCAGACGGAACTGGATGCCGACCGCGTCGGTGACCTCTCCCATGATTCCGCCCAGGGCGTCGACCTCGCGGACCAGGTGGCCCTTGGCGATCCCTCCAATGGCTGGATTGCACGACATCTGGGCGATCAAGTCGACGTTGAGCGTGTAGAGGGCGGTCTTCAATCCCATGCGGGCGGCGGCCATGGCGGCTTCGCATCCGGCATGCCCGGCGCCGACCACAACTACGTCGAATTGTTCGGTGAACTGCATGGGTGTAACTTCCCAACTCACGGGACTCGGGTGGGCTTGTGACTATTCTAGCAACTCGAGCATTTTTCGGCGGCGTGGTAACGGTCGTGATCCCAAGCACATGCGACTGGGAAGCCCGGTTCGGGCGGACCGCGTTGCTTGTCACAAGGCCGGTCCGCCTTTTATATTGGGCTGCTTCAAGGAGAGCCCAATCGATGGACCAGCTGGCATTTTTTCGAGAACTAGACGCTCGCATCGCGAAGTACGACTTGCTGTGTCACCCGTTCTACAAAGCATGGAGCGCCGGAGAGCTGACGCGCGAAGATCTGCGCGGGTACGCGCTCGACTATTACCAGCACGTGAACGCGTTTCCGTCGTACCTGGCGGCCTTTGCCCTGCGCCTGAACGACGGTGCGCTGCGTCAGGCGGTGCTCGCCAATATGCGCGATGAGCAGGGCGGCGAGGCCGAGGAAGCGCACTCGGATTTGTGGATGGACTTTGCGGAAGGCATGGGCGCGGCCCGCAACGCGTTCGGACACGAAAGCGTTTCGGAAGTAAAGCATCTGGTGAAGCATTTCGCGCGGGTCGCGGAAGAAGGCACCCCTGCGGAAGCGCTGGCAGCGTTTTATGCTTACGAATCCCAAGTGCCTCGCGTCGCCATGGAGAAAGATCGCGGGCTGCGTGAGCGCTACGGAGCCGACGAACGCGCGACCCGCTATTTCACCCTGCACGCAACCGCGGATGTGTATCACGCGAACGTATGGCGCGATCAGCTCGGGAAACAGGTAACAGAGAATCCTGAGACAGCCGACAAAGCGCTCAACTCGGCCGAGTCGGCAGCCAAGGCGCTGTGGACGGCGCTGGATGGTATTGAAGCACGCAGAATGGCGAGAGCCGCGTAACGGCTATCTCGAATGCATGGTTTGAGCCACTGATCGGCATGATCGGTGGCTTTGTTATTTATGCAGTTTTCAGCACGAGATTCATTGCCGAGGAGGATTGCATGGCGAAGCCGGTGCCCATGGGAGCGCGCGCGGAGGCCCAGGAAACGGTCGAGTTTCAGCACACGCTGACGGCGCACCACCCGTCTTTGCCTCCGGTGTACTCAACGCCCGACATGATCCGCCTGATGGAAACAGCGGCGTTTCATGCGCTGCAGCCTTACGCCGAAGGCGATGAGATTACGGTTGGCACCTCGATTCATGTGGAGCATCGCGTGGCCAGCAGGATTGGGACATCGGTGAAGGCGGTGGCGGTGGTCGAAGCCCTGGACGGGAAGTTCTATACGGTGCGGGTTTCGGCGAGCGACGGAACGCAGGAGATTGGGCGAGGGACGGTTGGACGGGCTTTCGTGAGCGTGGCGAAGTTTTTGGCGCGCGTCAAGACGTAGTGGCTCTGTCGGAGTGGTGATTGCGTGTTTGCATCGAGATGCGCCGTCGCAACATCTTAAAACGCAGAGAACGCAGAGACGGGCCGCAGAGAGCGCAGAGGAAATCTTTTCGGGACCAGGATCGGTGTGCACATGAATATTGAAGAGCAGAAATCCAAGGCTTTGGCGTTTCGGGCTATGCATCGAGGCGGGAAAATCCTGGTGCTGCCGAATGCCTGGGATGTGGCGAGCGCCCGGGTTTTTGAGGAGGCGGGGTTTGGCGCGATTGCGACCACGAGTGCGGGAGTCGCGTTCTCGCTGGGCTATCCCGACGGGCAGAGGATTTCGCGCGAGGAGATGCTGGCTCGAGTGGGACGGATTGCGCGCGCGGTGAAGGTGCCCGTCACGGCGGACGTGGAGGCCGGGTACGGACTGCGCCCGGAAGACGCGGCGCGCACGGCGACTGAGGTGATCGCCGCCGGTGCGGTGGGCCTGAACCTGGAAGACACGACCGGGGACAATGCGCATCCGCTGATGGATTTACCGTTGCAGTTGGAGAGAATTCGCGCGGTGAAGGCGGCCGCCCTCAAGACGGGAGTCCTGTTGGTCCTGAACGCGCGCACGGATGTCTATCTCGAGAAAGTTGGCGAACCCGGCAAGCGTTACGACGAGTCGGTGCGGAGGCTGGTGGCTTATCGCGATGCTGGAGCCGATTGCGTCTTTCTTCCCGGAGTCTCGGATGCAGAGACGATTGGGAAAATCGTGCAGGACACGCAGTGTCCGCTGAACATCCTGGTAGGACCGGGGTCGCCGTCGGTGCCGGAGCTCGAGAAACTGGGTGTATCGCGAGTGAGCATCGGGTCGAGCGCGATGCGCGCGACGTTGGGGTTAGTGAAGCGCATTGGAGAGGAACTCAAGACGGCCGGGACTTACTCGTCGCTGGAAGGCGGGATTGCTTATGCAGATTTGAACCGGATGCTGGGGTAGCTGTCAGCTTTCAGCTGTCAGCTATCAGCAAGAACATTTGATCCAGAAACCATCTTCGGTCTTCTTTCTAACGAGATTCAAAGCCCATGGAACTCTGAGAGTCGAGGGCTGAAAGCTGATGGCTGTCCTTGGCGTGATTTCCGACACCCACGGTCTCCTGCGGCCGGGAGCAGTCGAAGCATTGCGCGGCGTTGCGCACATCCTGCATGCGGGCGATGTAGGGGCGCCGGAGGTGTTGGACGAGTTGCGCAAGATTGCGCCGGTGACGGCGGTGCGCGGGAACGTTGACACTGCTGCATGGGCGCGCAGGCTTCCGCTCAATGAAGTGGTCGAGATCGAAGGCGTATCGATTTACATGCTGCACATTCTCTCCGAGTTGGACTTGAAACCGGAGGCGGCGGGGTTTGGCGTGGTGGTCTACGGGCACAGCCACAAGCCGTCATCAGACGTGAAGAATGGCGTGCTGTATTTCAATCCGGGGAGCGCCGGCCCGCGCCGCTTCAAGTTGCCGGTGACGGTTGGGAAGCTGGTGGTCGAGGGTGGCAACGTGCGCGGGGAGATAGTGGAGTTGCGCACTCGGTAAACCTTGCGAATGGTCTAACATACCGCGATGCCCGTCTCGGTTTCTCAAGCGCAAGAAGCGCGCCTCAACATTGCGCCGGTCGCACTGCGTACGCCGCTCGTTCTCTGCAACACGGATGCTTCCCCCAATCTGTATTTGAAGCTGGAGAATCTGCAGCCGATTGGATCGTTCAAGATTCGCGGGGCTGCCAACGTGATGGCTCTGACTCCGCGCGCACAACTCCAGCGCGGGGTATTAACCGCTTCGGCCGGGAACATGGCTCAGGGTGTGGCGTTCTGCGCTCGGCGTCTGGGGATTCCGGCAACCATCATCGCTCCCGATACGGCTCCCGCGACCAAGACGCGCGCGGTCGAGCGCATGGGTGGGCGGGTCATCAAGGTTCCCTTCGCCGAATGGTGGCGAACCTTCGAGACGCGCTCTTACCCTGGTGTCGATGCCACTTTTATTCACGCCTTCGACGATCCGCACGTCATGGCGGGCAACGGCACGATCGCGCTGGAACTGCGGGAGGATTTGCCGGACGTGGAAGCCGTGGTCATTCCATGGGGCGGCGGGGGCCTGTCGTTGGGCATCGCGGCGGTGTTGCGAGCCCTCGCACCCAAAATAAAGATCTACGCCGCCGAGATCGAAACGGCTGCCCCGCTGGCCGCTTCCCTCGACGCCGGCCAGCCGTGCACGGTGGAATACCAGCCGTCATTCGTGGACGGCATCGGCAGCAAGACGGTGTTTCCGAATATGTTTGAACACGCTCGCAAGCTTTTGGACGGCTCTCTGGTGGTTAGTTTGAATGAGGCGGCTGAGGCCATGAAACTCGTGGCGGAACGGAATCGCGTGATCGTCGAGGGAGCTGCCGCGTGTGCCGTGGCTGCCGCTCGATCGGGTCGGGCCGGATCGGGAAAGATCGTGGCGATCGTGTCCGGCGGGAACATCGATCTGGACAAGTTCGCCCAGCTCGTTGGTCTGAACTGATCGAATGGAGGGCTTGTCCACAAGAATTGACCGGGCTCGGCATCATTAATGAGTTACATCGTCTGTTCTAAGCACCTATTGCCCTTGGAAGTGGTGTTTCCTCGTCATAGGATTGGAGCCATGGGCACGACAAGTAAAAGCGATCTGCAACTCGATGTCAGCCGCGCCGATCAGCAAGGTAACACCTGTCCGTCGTGTCAGTCCCAATTCGCATATCTGGACTTTCTGCGGAGCCGCGCTTGTCCTGGATGCAAGGTGACGTTGGGATTTTCCGTTCCTTATCGGCTTTGCTTCGCGATATTCACGGTTAGCGTATTTCTGTATGGGATGTATAGGGCAGTGCTGGCAAAAGGTATCCTTCTCTCAATGGTGAGCCTGATACTTGCGGTTATCTTAGCCTTGCTCGCTCGTCTGTTCTTCCTCTTCAACGTTCGTCCGCATCTTCAGGTTCTGGGTCTTGCACAGTGTCCAAATTGCAGCGCCGTACTGACCCGACCGACTATCCGTGCTTGGCGATTCGATTGCCCGGAATGCGTGAAACAAATCCGCCCAGTACACAGAAGCAGCTACTGGTGGGTGCGCGGTGGAGTGTGTGCTGCGCTGGCCATTGGAGCGGCATTGCTGAAAGGATTCCCCTGGTCCTCTGTTATTTTCGTAGTTTCGTTCTATGCTCTTCCAGCGCTCTTCTTCTGGGACATTTTGGTAATGGACCTCTTGCCTCCTATGCGATTCGAGCGGACTCGATCTTCCGTGCAAGTTCTGGGTATTGAAAAAAATTGACCATTCGGCTGAAACGGAGGTTTCGTTATTGTTGAAACACCCCCCATTGCACTCATCGCCCTTTTAGACTGCCTTCGGGGTCTAAAGCTGTGAGGAAGCGCCTTGAAAAAGTGGGCAGCGATTTTCGCAGTTGCTGGTGCTCTGTGGATGATCCTTGTGCTTCAGGTCGGATCATTACCTCTCGCGAGACTTAGCAACTATCCGGGTACGTTCTCAGCACGGTGGGTCCAATTCAGAGGTATAGCCCCTTCTCCTGCTCTCATGTGGGCTTTCAAAGTCTGGCTCGTTCTCACCGGTGCCATTGAATGGGTAGCGGTCGGCTTGGCTCTGCGAGCCGTGTTACGACGCCTGTCAAAGTGAGGCAACTCTCAGTTGACGTAACCTTGTCATCACAGTCATCGGGCCCGATCGAAGCGCCGCGGCAAGCTTCGTCGCGGCCGCACAGGCGAGAGCGCTTGTGCCTACGCGTTCATCTACAATTCCAGGAGTGTCCATCCAATTTCAGATTGAGGCTAGCGGCAGCGCTGGTCGCGTCGGCAAACTGACCACGCCACATGGCGAGATCGACACACCAGTATTCATGCCGGTGGGCACGCTCGCCTCCGTAAAGGGCGTGCCGCAGGATTTGCTCGAGGACCTCGGGGTCCAGATTCTGCTCGGGAACACCTACCACCTCTACCTCCGTCCAGGAGTCGAGACGGTTCGCCGCCTGGGCGGACTGCATGGGTTCATGTCATGGGATCGCGCGATTCTCACAGACTCCGGCGGATTCCAGGTCTTCAGCCTCAGCGAACTGCGCAAGGTGACCGAGGATGGCGTGACCTTCCGCTCGCATCTGGATGGGTCGTCACACTTCTTCAGCCCGGAGAGCGCGATGGAGGCCGAGATTGGCCTTGGCGCCGACATCATCATGGCGTTTGATGAATGCACGGAGTTTCCCGCGGAGCGCGAACGGGCGCGGGCGTCGATGGAGATGACGCTGCGCTGGGCAGAGAGGTCGAAGAAGTACTTCGAGGCACATAAACACGAAGTACCTTGGGGCAGCCATCGGCCATCAGCTATCAGCTATCAGCCATCAGCTATCAGCTATCAGCAACAATCTCTCCTCGGCATCGTCCAGGGCGGCATGGATCTCGCACTCCGCAAGGAATCGGCCGAGCGCACCGTTGAGATCGGCTTTCCCGGCTACGCCATCGGCGGGCTCAGCGTCGGCGAGCCTCGGGAGACCACGCGCGAAATCGTCGAGTCGACCTTGCAGCATCTGCCTGCCGACCGGCCGCGGTACCTGATGGGAGTCGGAACGCCGGAAGAGATCGCCATGTACGCCGGCATGGGGATCGACATGATGGATTGCGTGCTGCCGACTCGGGCGGCGCGGCACGGGCTTCTGTTTACCTCGGAAGGAAAAATCTCGATCAAGCAGGCTCGGTACGCGAGTGACCCCGGACCGCTCGATCCGGCCTGTTCCTGCCGGGTCTGCGGGCGGTATTCGCGGGCTTATTTGCGCCACCTGTACGCGGCTAACGAAGTGCTGGCACAGGTTTTAAATACCATCCATAACCTCAGTTTCTACCTTGACACTATGCGGAGGGTGCGGCATTCTATTCGACTTGGGGAAGGGGCGCGCTTTCATTCTGGTGTCTCGTCTCAACCGAAGCCGTAGGTTCCCGATCCCCAGGTTCAAGCGAAGGATACCCGGCCGGAACACACGAGAACTCCCGCGGTGACAATCGAGGGCACCAGGCGCTGGCCGCGTCGGCGTTGGTTTTGAGATGGGTGCGTCTTTATTAGGGTTTCATGAGCAATTTATACTTCTTGGCGGCGCAGATGGGCGGCGGGACGGCTCTCGGAATGATGGCCCCGGTCCTGCTGATTTTTGGCGTTTTCTACTTCCTCCTGATCCTTCCCCAACAGCGCCGGCAGAAGAAATGGCAAAAGATGCTGTCGGACCTGAAAACCGGGGATAAGGTCATTACCAGCGGGGGGTTGAAGGGGACCATCTTCTCCATGAAAGACGATTCGGTGACCCTGCGCGTGCCGCCGGATAATCTGAAGCTGGAAGTCAGCCGGGGATCGATCGTGACCGTCAGCACACCGGAAGAAACGGCTACGAAATAGCCCGAGCTGCGAGCGATGCGCTTTGAGCCGTGCAGCGGCAAGGTCAGCAGTGGACGCGAGTTTTGAGTGAATCGTTCGATTGATGGAAATGGGGCCGAAGGGGTCGGAAGGTCATTCTTAAGTCATGAATAAGAACTTGCGCTGGAAAGTCATCGTCATAGTCGTCACGATGGTCGTGTTTTTGTTTGGAATCATTGGGATTCCAAAGAGCTGGTCGGGCTCGGGCCTTTTGTCGGCGATGACCGACCGCATCCACCTTGGGCTGGATCTCAAGGGCGGGACGCACCTGATCCTGCAGGTGCAGGTGAATGACGCGGTGAAGTCCGATGCCGAGCGAGCGATGGAGCGGCTGAAGGACGAGATGCGCAACCGCAAGATCAATTACACCGATGTCAATCAGCCGGACGTGGATAAGAATCCTGACCGGATCGTGATCAAGGGCGTGCCGCCCGAGGGCGCCGGCGAACTGCGCAGCCTGATCAACGATCGCCTGCCTGAGTATGACGCGACCTCAGGAACAGAAAATTCCTGGGTTCTCAACATGAAGCAGCAGCAACTCACGGACCTGAAGAACCGGGCGGTTGCGCAGGCGATTGAGACCATCCGCAACCGGGTCGACAAACTAGGTGTCAGCGAGCCCGTGATCCAGGAACATGGACTGGGCGATTACCAGATTCTGGTGCAGTTGCCGGGCGTCGATGATCCGGCGCGTGTGAAAGAGATCATGATGTCGACCGCCATGCTGGAGATCCGGCAGGCGCTGAACAACGGCGCCACCTACAAGGATGAGGCAGCCGCCCTGGCCGCTGTAAATGGCGTGCTGCCTGACAACAGCGTGCTCATGCACGGCAAAAATATCGGGGCCAGCGGGGAAGACGCGGTGTACATGATTTCGCGCGTCTCGGCGGTAGCTGGCCATGACCTGCGCGAAGCGCGCGTGGGCCGGAATTCTCAGACGGGCCAGCCGGAAGTGAATTTCTTCCTGACGGCAGAAGGCGGGCGGAGGTTTTCCAACTTCACTTCGCAGCACGTCGGCGACTACCTTGCGGTGGTGCTCGATAACAAGGTGATGGAAGTCGCCGTGATCAAAAGCGAGATCGGTGACTCGGGCGTGATCGAGGGGCGGTTCACCGATCAACAGGCCAAAGATCTTGCTTTGGTGCTGAACTCCGGCGCGCTGCCGGCGGGCATCAAGTACCTCGAGGAACGGACGGTGGGTCCATCGCTGGGCGCGGATTCGATTCGCTCAGGCGTGCGCGCGGCGGTGATTGGCATGTTGGCCGTGCTGATCTTCATGCTGGTCTACTACCACGGCGCGGGCGTCAATGCTGATGTGGCGCTGATTTTGAACCTTATCATCCTGCTCGGGTTCCTTGGGTTCAGCGGGGCGACCCTGACCCTGCCGGGAATTGCGGGTGTGATCCTGACGGTCGGCATGGGCGTCGATTCGAACGTGCTGATCTTCGAGCGCATTCGCGAGGAATTGCGCAATGGGAAGACCCCGCCTTCGGCGGTGGATCAGGGCTTCGCGCACGCCTGGATCACGATTGTGGATACGCACGTGACCACCATCGTTTCGGCGTTCATTCTGTTTATTTTCGGAACCGGCCCGGTGAAGGGGTTTGCGGTCACGCTGACCTTCGGTCTGCTGGCGAATCTTTTCACGGCCGTCTTTGTTTCGCGGGTGATTTTCGATTACGTGCTGAGCCGCAAGCAGCGCGGAGAAGCATTGAGCATTGGGTAAGGCCGGGCTCCGGGTTCTAGCCCTGGGTCTGGCGTTCATTGAGACTTTAGAAGCATCCAGAAAGGTTTTCGAGGCAACGTGGAATTATTTCGCAATCCAAACATAGATTTTCTCGGGAAAAAGTGGTATTTTCTCGCCTTTTCCCTGGTGTTCAGCGTGGCGGGTATGCTCTCGATGCTTTTCTGGCACGGCATCCCGCTGGGCGTAGACTTCCGTGGGGGCACACTAGTCTACGTAAAGTTCTCGCACCCTCCCAACAACGACGCGATTCGCGCGGCGTTGGATAAGGTCGGCCTGCACAACGCCAAGATTCAGGGCTATGACAAGCCGGAGTCTAACCAGGTCCTGATCGATCTGGCGGAGCAGGAGACCAGCGAAGCGGCACTGGACAAGGGCAAGGCGCAGATCATTTCGGCGTTGGAGACAAACGCTCCCGCCGGCAAAGTGGATCTGAACAACGCCAGTTCTTTGACAATCAAGAACTACCTGCTGGAGAAAGATCCGCTGCACCTGGGAACCGACGCCGACGCGCGCTACGGCGCGCTCGCGCAGGCGATCGTGAACTACCGCGACAAGACCAAAGGCGGCGTGCTCAATTCGATCGACGAACTGAAGGCGGCCGCGGATGCCCCGGTTGTGGCCTCCCTGCAGGAGGGCTTTTATCTCTCCGATTTCGGCGTGCGTAATGTCGAAATCGTCGGTCCCCAGGTTGGTAAGCAGTTGCAGACGCAGGCCAAGCTGGCGGTGCTTTATTCGCTGGCGGGCATGCTGGTCTATCTTGGCGTGCGGTTTGAATGGATTTACGGGGTCGCCGCGGTGGTGACCGTTTTCCACGACACCTTGATTACCGTGGGTGCGTTTTCGCTGACCAACAAGCCGATTTCGCTTACAGTGGTGGCCGCGATCCTGACCCTGGTGGGCTATTCGAACAACGACACCATCGTCGTATTTGACCGCATCCGGGAAAACATTAAGCTGATGCGCCGGGAAAGACTGGCGGACATCGTGAACAAGAGCATCAACCAGACGCTGAGTCGAACCATCTTGACGGCGGGCCTTACTTTCCTTACTGTGCTCGCGCTGTACTTGTTCGGCGGCGAAGTGCTGCATGGCTTTTCCTTCGCGCTGGTGATCGGCATCCTGATTGGCACGTATTCGTCGATTGCGATTGCCGCTCCGATCCTGGTGGCGTATCAAGAATGGCGCTCCGGACGGGGCAAAACGCCGATCTCCATGCCCGTGGACTCCGGGAAACGCGCTAAGGCAAAAGCGAATGTTTAGGGTGCAACCGCCTGAGGGCGAGATGGAATCGGAAAGATAACTGTTCTGAAGGCGCAAGAAAATTGCAGTCTCATTGCCTCCGAGCTACAGGGTTTCCGGGATTTCTGATCTGTAAGTAGTTCATTTAATGGTAACAAGGGTCGTTTCCTTCGGTCGGGCGCGAGCGGCAAGCGCGTTGCACAGGAGTTGGGAGGGTTTGGGAGCAAACAGTACGAGTGCGGTGTCTAAGGATACGTAGGGTCGGTTTGTACGGAGAAGCCTATGTTCGAAGATAGCCTTATCGAGTCCGGCGGACGGCTGAAAACGAAACGGGGAGCGACGACGACCATCTCGTTCGTCCTGCAGGCATTCCTGGTCGGAGTGCTGGTCCTGCTACCCTTGATCTTCACTGAAGCGCTGCCCAAGCAGCAGCTCATGACGTTCCTGGTGGCGCCACCGCCACCCCCGCCACCTCCACCCCCTCCGGCTGCGACCCCGGTTCGAGTGGTCAAACAAATTCAGAGCGACCTGGTCAATGGCCAGTTGCGCACTCCCACCAAGATTCCACAGAAAGTCCAGATGATTAAGGAAGAAGAAGCGCCACCGCCAGACATGGCGACCGGCGGCGTGGTGGGCGGCGTTCCGGGCGGCGTCCCGGGTGGACAGATGGGCGGCGTGATCGGTGGAATTATCAGTTCCACGCCAGTCGCTGTTCCCAAGGTTGCGACTCCACAGCGCGTGCGTGTTTCGCTGGGCGTATCGCAAGGTTTGCTGATCAAGAAAGTGCAGCCCTCGTATCCTCCGCTGGCGCGCCAGGCCCGCATTCAGGGCACGGTGCTGCTGCAGGCGGAAATCAGCAAGGATGGGGCGATTGAGAATCTGCGCCTGATCAGCGGACATCCGATGCTGGCGCCGGCGGCGATTGAAGCCGTGAAGCAGTGGCGCTACAAGCCCTACATGCTGAATGGCGAGCCGGTGGCGGTCGAAACGCAGGTTCAGGTGAACTTCACTCTGTCGGGGGGCTAAACCCCGGCAGGGTTTTTGTTTTGCAAAGGCCGTAGTTGCAGGCGGTGCCCTCCCCGTTCCCACCTTCCCGTGGCCGGGCAGGGCGTTCCGAAACGCCCAATGCGGCCGCGTCTCAATGTGCAGAGTACCGGGTAACCCAGAATCGTTCCGCAGATCACGACGCGGAACCGGGAGAAGAGGGGCTCTCGGCACCATTTCCGCGCGAGCGCTGATTCAAAAGACACAGAGTAGCGAACGAAGCTGTTCTGACGAGTTCCTGAGGAGGAAAGCAACTCATGTTCGTAGCCAATCTAGCAAGCACTGTGCATCACGTACCCGCCCTGGCTGCCTGGGTCGTCCAGGAAGGAGCGGTGGGTTGGGACCTGGTTTCGCTGCTCAAATCAATGGGCATTCTGGCGAAAATCGTGGTCATCATTCTGTTCATCATGTCGGGCTGGTCGATCGGCGTGATGATTGACCGTTGGATGGCGTTCAGCGCGGCCCGCAAACAATCGCGCGCCTTCGCCCCCGCGGTAGCCGGCGCCCTGCGCGATGGCAAGATTGACGAAGCCATCAAGGTTGCGGAGCGCAACAAGAAGAGCCACCTGGCGAAGGTCGTCACGGCTGGCTTGATGGAATTCAAAGCCCACCAGGACAGCCCGGGCGAAATCCCTGGCGAAACCATCGAGGCTTCCAAGCGCGCTTTGGAGCGCACCGAAGCGATCGTCCACGCGGAACTGAAGCGCGGACTCGGCGGCCTGGCAACCATCGGATCGACCGCCCCATTCGTGGGACTGTTCGGCACGGTGGTCGGCATTCTGAACGCGTTTAAGGGCATCTCGCAGGAGAAGGCCACAGGTCTTGCCGCCGTCGCCGGCGGTATCGCCGAAGCGCTGGTCACCACTGCCATGGGATTGCTGGTCGCGATCCCGGCCGTGATGATGTTCAACTACCTCACCGGCCGCGTCGAGGCGTTTGATGTCGAGATGGATAACTCCTCGAGCGAACTGGTTGACTACTTCCTGAAGCGGCGGAGCCTGCGTCGTTCCTAGCGGGATCCGGTAGTCGCTACGGTACGAGTTGCATAAGTCCGGCGCCGGAGTTCTCCGGCGCCGGGCACTCCTCGCCACCGGCAGCGAGTCGCCTGATCGAGCGGAAGGCGCAGTGAGCGCAAGGGAAAGGTGAACCTATGGCACTGGCAAAAAGAGACGAAGGCTCCAAGGTCAACTCCGACATCAACGTGACCCCCATGGTCGACGTGATGCTGGTGCTGCTGATCATCTTCATGGTGGTCACGCCCATGTTGCAGAAGGGCGTCAGCGTGGACCTGGCGAAAGTGAACAACCCCGAACAGATGCCGGACGCCGACAAGGAAGACGCGTTGGTGGTGGCGGTCATGCGCAACGGGGACATTTTCTTCGGCAATGACAAGATCAACCCGGATGCGTTGACGGGCAAAGTGAAAGACCGGCTTGCCAACCGGTCCGACAAGCGCGTCTATATCCGCGCCGATGCGCGGGCAAAGTTCGGGCGAGTGGTCGAGGCCGTGGACAACATCCGAGCGGCGGGCGTGGATCAATTGGGCCTGCTGACCGACCAGCGGAAGGAAAAGGGCGCAGCCACCGCACCGCCGACCACACCACCAACCGGCGGTCAATAGAGGAGATTTCTATGTCAATGGCAGTTGGCACGGGCGGAGGCCAAAACGCGAATATCAACGTGACACCGCTCATCGATGTGCTCCTGGTGCTGCTGATCATCTTCATGGTGATCACGCCCCTCACTCCCAAAGGTCTGGACGCGCTGGTGCCGCAGCCGCCGCCGCCCAACCAGAAGCAGCAGAATACGCCCGACCGCACGATCGTCGTGCAGCTGATCGATCGTGGCGCCAGCACGACTCCGGGCGTGAAGATCAATCAGGAAGATGCCAGCTGGGATGACCTGCAGAACCGTCTGACCGACATTTTCAAGACGCGCGCCGAAAAGGTCATGTTCGTGAAGGGCGATGACAACGTGCCGTTCTTCGATGTGGCCAACGTGATCGACATCGCACATGCCGCGGGCGTAGATAAAGTGGGCTTGATCACAGCCAAGATCGAAGCCGGGCAGTAGAATCGGTAGGCTTGCACGGTGGCTGCACGGCGCGGAGAAATTCGTTCGTGCGCTCCGCGTCCGACGCGATCCCTAGACGCCCAGGCGATTACGTCTGGGCATCGGTCCGTTCAGAATTTGCGCATTCCTAATCGCGGTGGTAAGGTCCCAGGATTCCTGGCAAGGGAGACTTTTAACGCAATGAAAACCAGCGTACGAGTATTAGCACTGCTCGCTGCGGGGCTGATGCTGTTCTCCATCACGGGCTGCAGCAAGTTGCGAGCCCGCGACCAGCTCAATAAGGGCGTTCTGGCGTACAAGAATGCCAAGTATGAGGAGGCGATCAACCACTTCCAGCAGGCGGTGGAACTCGATCCGACCCTTTTGAACGCGCGGCTCTATCTCGCGACGGCGTTCGCCCAGCAATACATTCCGGGCGCGGATGCTCCCGACAACAACAAGATGGCCGAGCAGGCCATTGACCAGTACAAGGAAGTGCTGCAGCGCGACCCCAAGAACGTGAACAGCGTGAAGGGCATCGCCTACCTGTTTCTGCAGATGAAGAAGTTCAATGACGCGAAGGATTTCTACCGCAAGGCAACCGATCTCGATCCTAACGATCCGGAGCCGTACTACTCGGTGGCCGTGATCGACTGGACGCAGACCTATCAGCCGCGCATGGAAGAACGCGCTAAGCTGGGCCTGAAGCCGGAAGAGCCGCTGAAGGACAAGAAGGTTTGCGCGGCCTTGAAAGAAAAGAACACACCCAACATTCAGGAAGGCATCGACAATCTCAACAAAGCGCTGCAACTTCGTCCGGATTACGACGACGCAATGGCCTACATGAACCTGATGTACCGCGAGCGCGCCGATTTGCAGTGTGACGATCCGGCGGCCCGTGCGGCGGATTTGAAGACCGCCGACGAGTGGGTCGACAAAACCCTCGCCGTCAAGAAAGCGAAGGCGGAGAAACAGCCCGGTACAGGCGGCATCACGATGGATCAGAACAAGTAGAAGACTTTGTGGTAGACACCTTGACCCCTTCCTGTGGGAAGGGGTTTTGTTTTAGGTCGTTGGTCGTTGGGGCCTGCATCGCAGTGTCTTTGTGCTCCTGTGCCCCCTGTGCTTAAAGCCTTTGCGACGCGCCCCCATGCGCTGTCTGGCGGCGGTCCAGTAGAATGGCGTTGCAGCCGGCCTTTCTTTCATGTTTAAAAAGATTCTGATTGCCAACCGCGGAGAGATTGCGGTGCGCGTAATACGCGCCTGCCGCGAAATGGGGATTCAATCCGTGGCGGTGTACTCGGATGTGGATCGGGCCGCTCTCCACGTGCGCAAGGCCGACGAGGCTTATGCTCTGGGGCCCGCTGCCGCGGCCGAGTCCTACCTCAACATTGAGAAGATTCTTGAGGCCGCCCAGCGCAGCGGAGTGGACGCGATCCATCCGGGATACGGATTCCTTTCCGAAAATTCGCGCTTTGCCCATGCCTGCGCCGAGGCCGGAATCAAGTTCATCGGGCCAACCGCGGCCGCAATGGAAATGATGGGGTCCAAAACCCGGGCGCGCCAGAACATGGATAAAGCCGGCATACCGTTCGTGCCCGGAACCTCGCAGGGCGTGGAGTCGCCAGAAGAAGCGGCGAGCATCGCAGAGAAGATCGGCTATCCCGTAATGCTGAAAGCGGCGGCGGGCGGAGGCGGCAAGGGCATGCGGTTGGTGCAGGGCGCCGAGGAATTGCGGGCGGCGCTGGAAAGTGCGCAGAGCGAAGCTCAGCGGGCTTTCGGAGACAACGAAGTCTATATCGAAAAGGCGATCCTCAACCCGCGGCATATCGAGATGCAGGTGCTCGCCGATGAGCATGGAAACACCGTGTACCTGGGCGAACGGGAATGTTCCATCCAGAGGCGCCATCAGAAGGTGCTGGAGGAGGCGCCTTCCCCGATCGTGGATCCGGAGATGCGCAAGCGCATGGGAGAAATCGCCGTGCGGGTCGCGCAGGCGGCGGGGTATACCAATGCGGGGACGATCGAGTTTCTGGTCGATCAGGAGAAGAACTTTTACTTTCTCGAAATGAACACGCGGCTGCAGGTGGAGCATCCGGTCACCGAATTGACTACCGGCCTGGACCTTGTGCATCTGCAAATTCGCATCGCGGCGGGAGAAAAACTTCCCTTCCGGCAGGAAGACGTGCGTCTGCGCGGACACGCGATTGAATGCAGGATCTATGCCGAGGATCCCGACAATAACTTCTTCCCCAGCCCCGGGAAAATCACGCTGCTACTGGCGCCTTCAGGGCCTGGGATCCGCCGCGACAGCGGGATGTATGAAGGCTGGACGGTGCCCATCGATTACGATCCCCTGCTTGCCAAGCTCATCGGATACGGAACGGACCGGGAGCAAGCCGCCTCGCGGCTGGTGCGCGCGTTGAACGAATACTTTGTGGGCGGCATCAAAACGAACATTTCCCTGTTCCGGCGCATTTTGAACGATCCGGAATTTATTGCTGGACGGCTGAACACGGGCTATCTGGACCGGTTGCTGGCGCAACCGGCTGAAAGCGAGCCGGCCGATGCGAGAGCGGCCGCGGTGGCGGCGATCGCCGCCGGAGTGTTTGCAGTGCTCGACCCGGTTGCGGTGCAGAGTGAGGGCGCCTCTCCGAATGGAGCGGGCGGGACCTTCACTTCGACCTGGAAGCGCACGGCGCGGCAGGAAGGAATCAGCTAGGGGTGCGCCGCACAGCATGATTTACGACATCAATGTCGAGGGCACCAATTACCGGCTCGAAATGAATCGGGTGGACGGGCGCTGGGAGGTCCGGCTCGACGGCCGCGACGTAGAGATCGACGCTGTGCTGGCCCGCCGCGATGTGCTGTCGATCATCGTAGGCGGCAAAGCGTATGAAATCAAGCGGGAGCGCACGGCGACCGATATGCACCTCTGGGTGGGGAGCCGTCGCTATGCCGTGCAGTTGCGCGATCCTCGCGCCCTGCGCAGCCGCGCGGGTGCGGACGACGGAAAAGGGCCCCGCAAATTGCTCGCGCCGATGCCCGGCAAGGTCGTCCGGGTTCTGGTGAAAGAGGAAGGAGCCGTTGAGGCCGGGCAGGGCGTCGTGGTCGTAGAAGCGATGAAAATGCAGAACGAGATCAAGTCGCCGAAGAAGGGTGTGGTGCGGCGGATGATCGCGGCCGAGGGCGCGAATGTGAACGCGGGCGACGTGCTGGCGGTGGTCGAGTAGAAGCCCGGCCCAGGCTTTGCACTCTTTGCGGTAGAACGCTCTTTTAAAAAAGCAACAAGCCCTTAATCAAAAAAGACGCCAAGGATTTATTTAGCCGGGCCTGTATTCTTCAGAATCTCGTCCGCGAAATAGTTGTTGACCTTAGCGGAGTCCCGCAAAACTTCATAGTAGGCAGCTTTCAGGAGCTGCTCGCGCCGGTCGCGTAATTGCGAGCGAATGGCTTGCTGAACGCGGGGGTCGGCGAGTTCGCGCTGTCCGGCCGGCTCGCGCGCCAGAAGCCGCACAATGCGGAAGCCCACGATTTTCTTGCTCACCGGATCCTGCACAGTGATGACCGGGCCGTACTGGCCGGCTTTCAACTTCATCACGACCTCGCGGGTGGATGGGTCGGTGCGCTGCAGGGACGATTCGGGGGTGAACCCCAGGTCGCCGCCGTTGCCGGACGTCTCGCTGTCCTCTGAGTAGTTCATGGCCAGCGTTGCGAAATCCTCGCCGCTGTCGAGCCGGTTGGCGAGCATCTGAATCTTCTTGCGGGCGTCCGCCTCGTTCTGTGCCTTGTCGTTCTTCAGGTTATGGACCTGCGGGTTGGGCATGGGCGAGACGTAGATTTGCGCCAGGTGGTACTGCGATTCGATCAGATTGAACTCGCCCTTGTGGGCGTTGTAGTAGTCGCTGACGTCCTGGTCGGTAATGTTGATCTTCGACGTGACTTCCTTGTTCAGAACTTTCTCGACCGTGAGCGAACGGCGCAGGTCGCGGCGGAAGTCATCCAGCGTAATCTTCTTGTCTTTGAGCTTCTGGTCGAACTGTTCCTGCGTGTAGGGCGACTTGATCTCGTTCATCTTGCGATCGACTTCTTCGTCGGTCGCCAGCAGGCCAAGCTTTTCGGCGCGGTGCATCAGGATCTCGTCGTCGATGAGCTCGCGCAGAATGCTGAGGCGCAGGCTGGTGGCCTGCTCGCCAATGGGAGCCTGCGGCTGATCGGAAGCGGAGGTCTGGTTCAGATAGTACT
The DNA here is from genome assembly GCA_963733805.1 of uncultured Acidobacteriota bacterium. Lineage (GTDB taxonomy): Bacteria > Acidobacteriota > Terriglobia > Terriglobales > Acidobacteriaceae > Gp1-AA133. Next base: position 270,177 of record CAVTEO010000002.1, read on the forward strand.
TCTCGACATCAGAGCGCAGGATTTTGCGCCCATCCACAGAGGCCATCACGTCGGCGCCGCCCTGTTTGGACTGGCAGGCAACCAGGAAAAACAGAGTGGATGCGGCGCTGAGCATCAGCGCGCAGCGAAGCAGCATCGAGTTGAGTTTCAAGCGAGGATCCCCCATGGGTACGGATCAGCGGTCGGAAAACCGGGTGTCATCTCGTGGCCGGGCCCGACCCTGCCGCCTGCGAATTCTCAGGATGCGGAGGCGGTTGCACTCCAGCTTGCAGCAATGCACGATCGAGCACAGCACGGATTTCAGCAATCGGCAGCGCGCCGTCCATCTCTTCGCCATTCACGAAGAGGGTGGGCGTGGCAGTGACGCCGACCGCATCCCCTTCTTTGATGGACGCCTTTATCAAAGTCTCGTCCTGCGCCTTGAGGCAAGCCGCCAGCTTGATCGTATCGACTCCGTGCTGCTGGCCCTGAAGTGCGGCGGAGCGATCGAGAAACGCAGTCTGCGCGTCGTGACCCTGTTGGCCGCTTACGACTTGCTGGTTGGCATGCAGATAGTCGACGAAATCCCAATAGGCTTCGCCGTTCTGCGCGGCGAGGCAATTGGCATTCACCGCGGCGTGCGTCGCCCAGGGGTGAATTTCCGCCAGCGGGTAGTCCTTGTAAATGAACAGGACCTTATCGCCGTACTCCTTGTAAATCTGGGGGAACAAGGTCTGGTGCATGCGGGAGCAGAAGGGACATTGGAAGTCGTCGTAGTTGACGACGATCACTTTCGCGTTTTTACTGCCGCGAGCCGGACGGCCGGACACGTCCATTTTCTTCATCAGCTCGGCATTCGGATCTTTGGTCAGGTCCAGCTTCGTCAACTTGATGAGAGTCTTGCCGTCTTTGGCGAGGAGGAAGTCGTAATCGTCCTTGCGAGTGCCCTTGGTGAAGCTCAGCTTGATGGCGTCGTAGTTGGGGAAGTCACTGGGGCGAACGGGACCGATGACAACCTGGACGTCGGGGGGAAGCTTGTAGTAGGCACGCACCTGACGCTCGATGGCTTTGGCGGTGTCCGGAGAGGTCGATTGTGCGGAGCAACCGAGGCAAATAAGGAGCAAGACAAGAAATGAGCGTTGGACCAGCGTCACTAGGAACCGCCTTGGCATCAGGGCTAAAACTAGATTATCTCACAGGGAGTTAGACGGGGAGCGGTCCGGTTGGACGCCCCCTTTCAAGACGAAATCAGACCGCCCGAAGCAGGTCCCCCGGGGGCAGCAGCGTATTCATTGAGCCGGAGCGGAAGCCCTCGAGGTCGAGCGTCACGAATTTGAACCCCAGCCCCTTAAAGATGCGAGTGAATTCAGCGGTCAACGCTGGATCAAGGGCGCGGGGCAGTTCCTCTTTGGCGATTTCCAGGCGAACGATCTCACCATGATGCCGGACGCGGAACTGGCGGAAGCCCAGCGCGCGCAGGGCGTCTTCGCCTTGCTCGACCGCGGATAGCGCTTCCCGGGTGACGGGGCGGCCGTATTCGATGCGCGAAGAAAGGCAGGCGGACGCTGGCTTGTCCCAGACCCGGAGGCCGGCCGCTTGGGCCAGCGCGCGGATCTCCTGCTTGGTAAGGCCGGCGTCCAGCAGCGGGGCAGTCACTTGATGCTGCCGGGCGGCCTGCTGGCCTGGACGGAAGTCTCCCTGATCGTCGACATTCACCCCGTAAGCGATCGCCTCGAAGCCCCGGCTTTCCCGGAAGGATTCCATGACCGTGAAGAGTTCGTCTTTGCAGTGGAAGCAGCGGGAGGCGTCATTGCGCGCGTATTCCGGGCGGTCCAGTTCGCTCGTGGGGATCACTTCGAGCGGAATGTCGTGCTCTTTCGCGAAGGCGACGGCGTCCGCCAGATGGGTGCGCGCCAGACTTGGCGAGTCAGCGATTACGGCGAGCATGTTGGATCCGAGAGCGCGGTAGGCAGCCCACGCCAGGTATGCGGAATCGACTCCCCCGGAGTAGGCGATCAATGCACGGCCAAGCGAATGCAGGCGCTGGGTCAAACTGGTCTGTTTGGCCTCGAGTTCGGCAGGGACCGGCATAGGCCTATGGTAATACGAGGCGGCAAGGCCTGCATGAAATAAGCGCTCGCGCTCCTGCCCCTCGCTGACCAATTTGCTTGATTAGTACAGGCGTTCCTGCTTGCGGAGGTTGCCGAACGATCCGATGTTCGCCAACGAGAAACTGAACCGGAACTGGTTCTCGTTGCGCACCGACCCGAGGGCGAAGCGGCGATATTCGATGGTGATGCCGCAGCAGTCCCAGTTGTAGGTGGTTTGAGCGGTGGCATATTGCAGGAAGTTCAGGTTGGAGTCAAAGCCGAAGCTGCTGGCGCCGCTAAAGCCTGGTTTGGTGGGATGCCCGTAACCGAATAGAACGCGGAACTGATTGAAATCCTGCTGCACGGCACTGGCGCCGGTCAGGCCGGGAAGAGATTGCACGAAAGCGTCGCCGCCGCCAAAGGTAAATGCGCCGACGTGGTAGTTCACCAATGCGGTGCTGGCGTTGATGCGATGTTTCTTGAAATCGTAGTCGACATCCCACTCGGCATCGGCCTGGGAACTGGTCTGCACACGCAAGCGTGAGATGAGCGGGGACAGGTGGCGCGGCTCCGTGAGAAAGGCGATGCCGGTAAAATCGGCGGTGGTGGTGAGCACGTTGCGCCGTCCGTTCACAACCGCACCCCCGAAGTCGGGATCGAGAAAGTATTTCTGTCCGATTTCCCAGGTCACAATCTCTCGGATCTGCGGGCCGGCGGAACACGGAATGTCTTCGGAAACATAGGTTCGCTCCCAGGGTTGGAGTTGTTCCCCGGGAGCCCCGATCCGGAGCGAAGACATGTCCTGCGGGGCGCAGTCTTCCGGTTGCTCGGAAGTTCGCTTGGAATACAGGCGGTTGATGATCCCGTATTCGACTTCGTTGGTGTTGCTGAGAATGTCGCGGGCATCGAAGCGCAAAATGCTGGCAAAATTGTTCACTCCGGTCACATAGCGATAGGTAGCGCGCGGCTCGATGACATGCTTCAGCTTGTGTCCGCCAACCGATCGCTCGAATATGCGCGAAAGTGCGGGTGGACGCAGCTCGACGGTGCCCTCGAGTGCCTTGCGGTTGATGGTGTCGCTCCGCGCCCTGCCAACGTTTGTGCCGGGTTCGAGTTGCTGGGTGTAAATCGTGTTGCGCAGGGCGAGTTCAGGCCGCAGGGACCATCCCCAAAACAACAACGGCATCGAGATCGCGGGCGAAAGATCGAAGCGCCCGACCAGGTTGGCCGTGCGAAATCCCGGCTCGCTGCGTGACAGGCCTTCGGCGGCCGCGTCGAGTGACCAGTAAAAGGGGGTGTGCGTGATGCGCCGGTCGATGCTCGACAATTGAAAGCTGGGCGCGTGAAGAATGGTAATTACATCACCGCTGCCTGAACTTGCGGCCTGCGTACAGCCTGGCGGCGGAGGGGATGGGGGTGGCGGCGAGGTCGTGCACACCCCCTGAAAATCCTGATAGCGCTGCAGCAGTGCGTTGTACGAGAACCCACGTGTCGTGTTCGACAAGAAGGCCTGCGATTTGACCTCAGAATTGACGGCCTGCGTGAAGGTCTCGCTGAAGGCAAGGCGAAAAACGAACGAACTCAGGTAGTCGATGTTGGCGACCGCGCGAAAATTCTGCAGGAAACGCCCCTCGCCGCTCAGCATGATGTCTTCCCCGCCCTGGTTCTTGCGATCCAGCACCCCAAAGTAGGTGAAGTTGATGTAAGAGGTATCGCTGGGGCGGGCGCGAAATTGGCCGCGCTGCGCCCAGCCGCGCTGCGAGTAATACTCGGCTCCAGCGGTGGCATCCATGCTGCGGTTGATCGCCCAATAGACCGAATCGCCGACGATTGTGCCCTTGGTGGAAGATCGCCCGATGCTGGGGATCAGGAAGCCGGATTTTCTTCCCAGCGGATGGGCCGGAAACGCGGCGAAGGGGAAATAAAAGACCGGCACACCGCGGATGCGAAAGCTGCTGCGGTAAACCGTGGCATTGGCGCCCACATCGACCACTACCTTGCGTGCGTTGAAGGTCCAGTTGGGATGGGGCAATTCGCAGGTCGTGACCGAGCCGTCGTTCACGATGAAGTGATCGGGGCCAGTCTTCTCCACGAGCTTTCCCGCAAAGGCGAAGGGACTGGAAGAAGTGAGAACCGAGGCGCTGCCTTTCATACGAACGCCGATGGTGCCCACCACGTCGTAGAATTTGCCGCTCTCGGTACGCACGTTATAGGTGCCGTGGCTGGCTTCGATGTGCTCGTCGTTCGGGCCGCCGTCCAAAACCATATGGCCTTCGCCTACCGCTTCGCCCGTATCCGAATTGAAGGTCACCTCATCCCCGTAGAGGACGTACGTGCTGTAGTGGATTTCGACGTGGCCCCGCAAAGTGTAAACCGGACCATTCTTCTCCTGGCTCTCGGTCGCCGAAATCGTGACATTTTCCTCCCGGGGCAGCGGGCTGGGAGCCGCGATAGCCGGCGTTTGCGCAGTCTCAGTTTGATTTTGGGCGGCAAGCAACTGGCTGGTAACTACGAGCGGGGCGAGAAGGAGATGACAAAGGGAGGCCGCCGTGATAAGGAATCGTGTGCGGGAGATCATCGGAAGCGCACGGAGACCCCAACACTGGGTTGAGTTTCGGGGACCTCGTGACCTTAGCACGGCGCTGGCCCGAGAGGCAAAGCGCTGAAACGATAAGTTCCGTTCGTTTGTTCCGCAACACGGCCTCGCTCTGGCCCTGGCGTTCTCTGAAGACCTATCCATGAGTTGTTCGCTCTGCGGCGACGTCTGCCGTTGTGTGCCCGGCGCTCGACCCGCAGAAGACGGCGGGAGCAGGACAGTCGCGTCCGAAAACCTGTCTGAAGCCGTGACCTCGACTTCATCGGCGGACCAGGAGTCCCTGCTCTCGGGTCAGGATGGATTGTCGTGGCGCAAGGAAGTGTCGGAAAGACTGAACCGCTACCACGCCCGGCGCCGGCCTCGCCCCCCGCGTTACCCATCCTTGCGGCTGAAATTCGATACGCCCGAAACTCGCTGGGGCCGCGATCCAGGGGTGCCCTCTCCATCGGTCCAGGCGACCTCTCAAGCTTCTCCCGTGACGCGGCAGGCTGTGGCGGTGAACTATGTCGAGCCGGCGCCAGAGACGGCGTCCACTCCGGAAACATTGCCCGGAGAAATTGCACCCCCGGTTCCTGAGCGTCGGCGAAACGAGAATGCCGGGAAACTGATCGAGTTCCCGCGGACCATCTACACACCAATGGTCCGGGCGGACGACCTGGCGGAGACCATTCTCGACCGCCCACGCATCCTGGAAGCTCCCGAAATCGTTCCGCCGCCACCGGCATTGGGCGGAATGACCATCGAAGAAGTCGCAAAGCCGGAACCCGAGCGGCGTCCTGGAATCGACATGCCCCTGCAATCGGCGCCGGTCGGGCAGAGAGCGCTGGCGGGGGCCATCGATGGTGCACTCGTGCTGGCAGCGGGCGCCATCTTCGGAGCGATCGTCTACCGGCTCGTGAAACTCACACCGACACCGGCGCAGGTGGCCGCGCTGGCAAGCAGCCTTCTGGTCCTGGGTTGGGGAGCGTACCAGTACCTGCTGGTGGTTTATTCCGGTTCGACGCCGGGATTGCGCGCCCTGCATCTCCAGCTTCGCCGCTTTGATGGAAGCCCGGTGAATCGAAAAACGCGCCGTGCCCGGGTCCTGTGCGCGATGTTGTCGGCGATCTCGCTCGGGCTGGGATATGCCTGGCGCTTCCTCGACGAGGACGGCCTGTGCTGGCATGAACGGGTCACCAGGACGCACATCTCCTCCTGCCCGAAACAGTAATGAGGAGAATGGGTTAGCTTTTGCTCGAGCGTGAACGACCAACAAGGCCTCGCTGTGGGACTACCCTTCCCTATGCTATCTTCGTAAGGTTTCGCTGACCGGCTTTATTCATGTCCACTTCCCTGGAAAGTTCCAAACGTCCAGTCGTAAAGGTCTTCGTCGCCACCACGGTGATGCTGACCTTCATTTCGTTCTGGCGGGCTGCCGCCATTGTCCTGTCGGACCTTGCCTCCTCCGCGTATTACGCAGGCGGCGATGCGGAGAAGGTCATCGGCAAGAGCGCCCCGTGGTTCATTCTGGCGGTCATGCTGTTCAGCTACTGCGTGCGAGCGCTCTACATCGAGTCCAGTGCGATGTTCGTGCGCGGCGGCGTCTACCGCGTGGTCAAGGAAGCCATGGGCGGCACGCTGGCGAAGTTCTCGGTTTCGGCGTTGCTGTTCGACTACGTGCTGACCGGGCCCATCAGCGCAGTTTCCGCGGGTCAATATCTGGCGGGCTTCATCGTCGAGACCAGCCGGCACTTTGGCCATCCTCTCCCCGCCTTCCCCGCCAATACTTTCGCAGCGATGTTCGGCGTAGCCGTTGCCCTCTATTTCTGGTGGAAGAACACCCAGGGGATTCACGAATCGAGCCAGAAGGCGGTTCAGATCATGATCATCACCACCGTCATGGTGGTGATTCTGCTGCTGTGGTGCACGATCACCGTGTTCAAGACGGGCATCCAGTTGCCGCCAAACCCGATGCACCCCGGCGTGGTTCCGTTAAACCGCGAGTCGCTGGGCTGGCTGAACGGCACATGGCTCGGTCACTTGAGCCTGATCATCTTTTTCGTGGGCTTCGGGCACTCCGTATTGGCCATGAGCGGCGAAGAAACCCTCGCCCAGGTGAACCGGGAGATCGAACACCCCAAGCTGAAGAACCTGGAAAAGACCGGGCTCGTGATCTTCATCTACAGCCTGCTGTTCACCTCCCTGGTCTCGTTCTTCGCTGTGATGATCATCCCCGACCACGTGAGGCCGGAATACTTCGGAAACCTGATCGGCGGGCTGGCCATGTTCGTGGTGGGCCCGACCTGGGCGAAGTTGATCTTCCGGGGCTTCGTCGTGCTGGTCGGAGTTCTGATTCTCGCGGGGGCACAGAACACGTCGATTGTGGGGGCGAACGGCGTGTTGAACCGCCTGGCCGAAGACGGCGTGCTAACTCCCGCACTGCAAAAGCCGCACCATCACTATGGAACCACGTATCGCATCGTCAACCTGATCGTCGGCATGCAGTTGCTCACGATCGTCGCCACCTGGGGCAATGTATTTTTGCTGGCCGGCTTGTACGCCTTCGGAGTCATCTGGAGCTTTTCTCTGATGTCGCTGGCGGTGCTGGTGCTTCGCTACAAGGAACCCGGCCAGCGGCAGTGGAAGGTCCCGGGCAATCTGACATTGTTCGGCAAGGAAATACCGCTGGGGCTGGTCGCGATTTCGATGGTGCTCTTCATGACCGCCATCGTGAACTTCTTCACCAAGTACGAGGCGACCATTGCCGGCGTGACCTTCAGCGTCATCTTTTTCTTTGTCTTCACTTACTCCGAGCGCCACGCCGCCAGGGCCCGGCAGGGCCGGCCGGAGGGTCTCGAGCAATTCCGGGTGTACGGCAACCAGGAACTGGGCAGCGGAGCCATGGGCGTTCGCCCTGGCAACATTCTGGTGGCGGTGCGCGATCCGCGCAACCTGCACTACCTGCGGGCGGTGCTGCGTAGCGCGGATACGACCAAGCAGGATGTGGTCGTAATGAGCGCGCGGCTCTACCACCGTGAACACTCCTTCAGTGGCAGCGCGGTATTCGAAGCGAGCCAGATCTTCGATCATTACGAGCAGGAGCTATTCACGGCGGTCGTGGGGGTTGCGGAGAAGGAAGGCAAACCGGTGTCGCTGCTGGTGGTGCCTGGAACGGATGTGTTCGAGGCCATCATGGTGACGGCGCAAAGGCTGGCCTCGGGACGCATCGTCTGCGGCCGATCGAACAAGTTGAGCGTCGACGAGCAAGGCAAGCTCACGGGTGATGCCTGGGAACGACTGCCGGAGCCGCGGCCCCGGCTCACGTTGGTCGTCTATGAGCCCGACGGGTCATATCACGAGTACCTCCTCGGACCTCACACGCCACGCATGCGTCCGCAGGACATTGGCCTGATGCACAATGTGTGGCTCGACATCACCAAGGATCCGAGGTTCGCTGGAGCGCATCACTATCACGTGGTGGCGCTGGCGCTCGAGGAACTGCAGAAGAAACTCAAAGGCGAGTCCCGGCAGGAACTACTGGACCGCCTGGAGAGAGAAATGCGAGCCTCGGAAAACAGCCAACTGCCGCCGTCGACGGCAGACTACAACTGAAAATCGATTCACGATCAAGCCAGAGGCCGCAGCCGCCCAGCCCGGCGCTCTTGCGTTACGACACTAGTTGCCGGGAGCCGCGTGCTCGTGATGGTCATGCTTTCCGCACGAGTTGCCGCCGCAGCAGGAGTGAGGACCTGTCTCTCCATCCTTCGCCGCGCAGCAGGCCATGGTCTTGCCGTCTTTGCTGCACGCTTTAGCGTCCTTGCCACAGCAGGCCGCATCTTTCGCGTCCTTCCCGCCGCAGCAAGCCATCGCTTCTTTTCCGTCCTTGGCATCGTGGTGCATGCACGCCTTCATGTCCTTGTGCATGCTGCTGTGCTCAGCCGAAGCCATCTTGTCACAGCATGGACAGGCGGGCTTCGCATCCGCAGGAGCGCTCTTCTGGTCAGGGGCAGGAGTTTGGTTGGGGGTGGTGGACTGTGCCCAGGCCATCACGGTCAGGGCCAGGATGAGTGCGCAAAATTTGAATTTCATTTTATTCCGATCCATCCTCTCGTCCCCTTCAGGTTCGCAAGAAATGAACAACAGGTCTGTGACAGAAGTCACAAATTCAGCCGCGAAGCGGCTAATCCTGCCCAGTTCTCTCCGGAACTCACTGCTTTAGCACCGCTTCCAGAGCCTTCCGAAGTTCCGAGCAGTGAAAGGGATAGCCGCTGGTCACCAGGCGCGCCGGTTCGACCCGCTGGCTGGCGAGCAGAACTTCTTCGCCCATTTGGCCGAATAGGGTTTTGATGGCGAAGGCGGGAACCGGAAAGATCGCCGGACGGGACAGCACCGAAGCAAGCGTCTCGGTAAACTCCGCATTGGTGACCGGTTTCGGTGAAACGAGATTTACAGGTCCCTGCAGCAGATCGGTTTTGAGGATGTGGTGAATCGCGCCGATCATGTCCTGGATATGAATCCAACTCATCCACTGGCGGCCGGAACCAAGTTTGCCGCCCACGCCCATGCGAAAAGGCGGCAACATCTTCTGCAACGCTCCGCCATCCAGGCTAAGCACCACGCCCGTGCGTATCTGGACCGTGCGGATGCCGGCGTCGATAGCCGGTTGTGTCGCCGCTTCCCACTCGCGGCAGACGTCGGCCAGGAAGCCCGTTCCCGGGGAACTCTTCTCATTCAGCACTTCGTCGGCGCGATCGCCGTAGTAGCCGATGGCGGATGCCGCGACCAGTACCCGAGGTTTTTTCTCGGCCTTGGCAAGCGCGTGCGTCAGACTGCGTGTGCCGCTGACCCGGCTGTCCCGGATCTTGGCCATCCTTGTTTTGCTCCAGCGCGCGGCTACACTCTCCCCGGCCAAATGCACTACCGCGTCGAATCCGGAAACAGCCTCAGGAGAAAGGGGTCGGGCGGGATTCCAGTGAATCTGGTCTTGCGCCGTGGGCGTGCCCCGGACCAGGCGGAACATCTCGCAGCCACGCGACCTGAGCGAAGGGGTAAGCGCGCGTCCGATCAAGCCCGACGCGCCGGTGACCAGGATGCGAGCGGAATCGAGAGCCATGGTCAGCCAATGTAGCAGAGAGGAGAATCCGGGCGAGAGGTTTTCTGAAGACGCTTTCTTGCAGAGAAAATCCGGACAGAAAACGGGAAGGGCACGACTTGCCAAGCTGCGGAGAAATTCCGAAAAATCTGTTGCTTTGAAAGGGCTCGGCTTTTAGCCGAGCCGTAAAACGAATGAAATCAATTCGGCTTCAGCCGCTGAGGTCGAAGCTCACCCTTGGAATTGTCTCAGCAGACTGTGAAGCCGCACAGATCCTTCTTTCCTTGGCCCCGACTGAAGCAGGGCCCTTTCCAGGATGCTTCAAACAGCGTCCGCGAATTTCCTGCTTCGCCTCCTTGGCCAGGTTCTCGTGGAGAAGACTGTTCGCGCCACACGAACCCGCACGTTATAATTCAGTTAACGGCCTCGGGCTTCCTCGATCACGCTTCGGTAACTGGCCTCTCCGAGTTTCCCACGGCTATAATCCTTCATGGCGACCCTGCGCCAACAGATCGCAACCAACGTCCTCTCGGTCACCAAGTTCCGCGACCTGATGAAGAGGATGCAGGCCAACCGGCCGACCGACGATCTGGAAATCGTCAAAAAAGCCTACGACTATTCCCTGAATGTTCATTCCGGCCAGACCCGCGCTTCAGGCGAGCCCTACCTGGTGCATCCCCTGGAAGTGGCGCTGGTGCTGGCCGAGATGAAGATGGATCCGGTCGCCGTGGCCGCCGGTCTGCTGCACGATTCGGTGGAGGATACCTCGGTCACGATCGTCGACATTCGCAAGGAGTTCGGCGAGCAGGTCGCGCACATCGTCGAGGGCGTCACCAAGATCAGCAAAATTGATTTCGCCACCAAGGAAGAGCAGCAGGCCGAAAACCTGCGCAAGATGATGCTCGCCATGGTCGACGATATCCGCGTCGTCCTCATCAAGCTCGCCGATCGCCTGCACAACATGCGCACGCTCGAGCATTTGCCGGCCGACCGCCAGCAGAAGATCGCCAAGGAAACCCTGGAGATTTACGGCCCCATTGCGCACCGGCTCGGCATGGGAAAGATTCGCGGCGAACTGGAGGACCTTGGCTTCCGCTATCTCGATCCGATCGCCTACGAGCAGGTGAAGGAAGCCGTCGAGTCGCACCGCAAGGTGGGCGAGGCTTTCCTGTCGCGCGTGGAAGGCGTGGTGCGCGACAAGCTGAAGGAAGCCGGGATCACCGCGAAAGTGGAGAGCCGCACCAAGCGCTACTACAGCATTCACAAAAAGCTCATCCGGCAGCGCATTAACGTGGACCAGGTTTACGACCTGTATGCCATGCGCATCGTCACGCGCTCGGTGCAGGATTGCTACGCGGTGCTGGGGATCATTCACAATGTATGGCGCCCGGTGCCGGGACGCATCAAGGACTTTATCGCCATGCCCCGGCCGAATTTTTATCAGTCGCTGCACACCTCGGTGATCACCGAAGACGGCACGCCCTTCGAAGTGCAGATCCGCACCGAAGAGATGCACAAGATGGCCGAGGAAGGGATCGCGGCGCACTGGAAGTATAAAGACGGCGCGGTCTCGGCCCAGGACGAGCAGCGCCTGGCCTGGCTTCGGCAGGTGGTCGAGTGGCAGCGCGACGTCTCCGATCCGAACGAATTCCTTTCCACGCTCAAGATCGATCTCTATCCGGAAGAGGTTTACACCTTCACCCCCAAGGGCAAAGTGGTTGTCCTGCCGCGCGACTCAACGCCCATTGATTTCGCGTACTCGGTGCACACCGAAGTTGGACACGCCTGCGTCGGAGCCAAGGTGAACGGACGGATGGTGCCACTGCGCCACAAGCTGCATAGCGGAGACATCGTCGAGATCCTGACCCAGCCGGGCCACAAGCCCAGCCGGGACTGGCTGGCGATCGTGAAGTCCTCGCGCTCGCGCAACAAGATCAAGCACTGGCTCAACATCCACCAGCGCGAACGGGCGATCGAGATTGGCCGCAAGCTGATCGAGAAAGAAGCCAGGAAGTACCGCATCCCGCTGAAGGAACTGAAAGACGAAGAGCTGCAGAGGATTGCCTCCGACTACGGGCTGGGCCGCCCCGATGACCTGATGGCCGGAATCGGTTATGGAAAATATTCCGCACGGCAGGTGCTCGCGAAACTGACGCCCGGGGCCGGTCAAGCCCTACCCGAGACGGAAGTAGACAAAGAGCCCGAATCGGCGGTCACCAGCGTCGTCCGCCGAGTGTTTGGCGGAGATAACAATGCCATCACGGTGAAGGGCTCGGGCGATTTGCTGGTGTACCGCGCACGCTGCTGCAACCCCATCCGCGGCGAGGGGATCGTCGGCTATGTCACACGCGGCAAGGGCGTGGCAGTGCATGCGGTCAGTTGTCCGAACGTCGTCAATCTCATGTATGAGCCGGAGCGGCGCATTGACGTCTCCTGGGCCAAAGACGAGTCCACACCGAACATTTACCCCGTCAAACTGACCGTCTTCTGCGATGACCGTTACGGAATGCTGAAGCTGATCACGGGCGTAATCGGCGATGCCAAATCCAACATCCGCAACATCGAAGCCCGGACCGCCAACAGCCAGGCCGTAGTCGAGATCATCCTGGATATCGGCGACCTCAAGCATCTGGAAACCATCATCCACGGGTTGCGGAAGATTCCGGGCGTGCGCGATGTGCAGAGACTGCAGAAGATCTAGTCGCCAGTCTTCGGCAATCGGTCGTTGGTCGTCGGTTGTTGGCAAAATCCCAAGATTTGGCTCAACTAATCCCAGACGACCTAGTCCGTTCGCTTCAGGCCCTCAGGCATTGACTTGGACGGCATCCATCTGAGTTAATCAGCGGCGACGATTTTCAGCCAACGACCGACGACCAAGGACGGTTTTTCCCCATGCGCGAAGTCATCGTCACCAAAGACGGCCCGGCTGCCATTGGGCCTTATTCGCAGGCCATCCGGGCAAACGGATTTGTTTTCGTTTCGGGGCAGATTGCGCTGGACCCGGTGACGAACACTCTGGTTACCGGCGACGTGGCGTTTCAGACTGATCGTGTGCTCAAAAATCTGTCTGGAATTTTGCGGGCGGCCGGCACGAGCCTGGAAAAAGTTGTGCGCTCCACAGTGTTTCTCAAAAACATGGGGGACTTCGCCGCCATGAACGAGGTGTACGGGAGTTACTTCAGCGTCGCGCCGCCCGCCCGGTCGACGGTAGAAGTGGCGCGGCTGCCCAAGGACGTCCTGGTCGAGATCGATGTGATTGCCCTGGCATAGACTAAAGGCTTAACCACAGAGGACACGGAGGCTCGCGGGACGAACCCAAAAGCTCCCAAGCTGCAATCCCTCCGTGAACCCCTGTGCCCTCTGTGGTTGATGATTTTTACCAAGGAGCGGAAATGATGAAGGTTGGAATTATTGTCTTGGTTGTACTGGTAGCAGTCGTCTTGTCCGCGCAGAGCAAGTCTGCCAAGGCTCCGGCTGCAGGCGGCCCAACTCACGTGACCGGCGAGGGAACCAAGACTCCGGATGGCCTGCAGTATTGGGACATCAAGGTCGGTACCGGGCGCACCGCCGATCGAGGCAATACCGTGAAGGTGCACTACACGGGTTGGCTCACCACCGGAAAGAAATTCGACAGCTCTGTCGGAGGGCAGCCGTTCCAGTTCCGCATCGGCGCGCACCAGGTGATCCAGGGTTGGGAAAAGGGAGTTGCCGGCATGAAAGTCGGCGGCAAGCGCCAGTTGCGAATTCCTCCCGACCTCGCCTACGGAAAAGAAGGCTACCCGGGCGCGATCCCGCCGAACGCGACGCTGATCTTCGATATTGAGCTGCTTCGTGTGGAGTAAACCCAAAACCTTTACCACGGAGGACACAGGGGCGCACCGAGGACAAACGAGTAGCTTTCCTCTGTGAGACTCTGTGGTTATCGGTTTTCTAGGCTTTGACGACTTTGCCGCTGCGCAGGCAGGAAGTGCAAACGCGCATGCGCTTGGTGGTCGCGCCGACTTTGGCGTGCACGGGGCGCAAGTTGACGTTCCAGCGCCGCTTGCTCACGTTGTGGGCATGGCTGATCGTGTTGCCGCTCATCGGCTTCTTGCCGCAAATCTGACAAACTTGTGCCATCGGACTGCTCTCCAGATCTTTTGGAACTTTGTGCAAAACATAGATTGTACAGGATTTGAGCGGGTTTTGACTAGTCCATCAATTTCGCTGGGTCGAATCCCGAGCTTTTTAGCGGCGTCCTGCCTTGGCCGCCGCAAGACGCGACACCACATCCATCGCCGGATCGCGTCCGGCCAGGTAATCCTCGAAGGTTTGGCTGGTCGGATACTCCGGTGCCAGCGAATCGATGCTGAGATCCTCGAAGTACGGCTTGCGGTCTGCATACTCCTTGCGCGAATAGGAGTGAAAGGCATTCGCGAAATGAAGGGCGATTCGGGAATTCGGTAAATTGATGTTACCGCCCTCCGACCAGAAGTCCAGACGATCGCCCACCGGTTCACCGACGAAGGTCGCCTTGCCCCACTGCTTCCATTGGGCCGCGTGGTAGAGCCCGGCAGAGAAGGTCGCGCGCCCGATGATCACGTAAACCGGCCGTCCGGCTGCCTCTTGCTGGAGGTGCGCCATAATGTCTTTCGCAAGGTCGAGATTCCCGCCGGTATTGAAGCGCAGGTCGACGACCAGCGTGTGAACCTTGGAATCTGTCCACGCAGACTGCAGGCGGGCGCCGAATTCGGGGATTCTTTCGTCGGCCTGGTCGGCACACCGATTGAACTGGAAATATAAGAGCCCGGAACCCGCTTGCACGTCAAACCAATAATTCTTGTCGAGATGGCTCAGGTACATCGGTACAGATGCAAGCTGCAATCCAACCAGACCCTGCTCCGGCTCGAACGATCGCGGTGCAAGGTTCGGCCACGCCTCAACGGTGCGATCACTCTTGCGCAGCGGCATCGGGTCAAGATCGACCGATCGAATCCCGTTCGTACAGCGGAAAGTCCAACGGGCATGATTCATATCTGGAATGAGGTCGAGGCCGCGCAGAATCTCAGCACTCGTCAGGGTGTACGTGCTTATGTACTGCGCCCAGGTCTGATACTGACCTGAATAGAGCGGGGTGACACGCTGCAGCGCCTCCGCTGCGGGGGTCCCGCCGATCTTCACAACCTCGCAACCGAGTAGATCGGAGTGTCCCGATGTTGCGCGGATTACGCGAAGCTCCTTGCGAAACCACCAAACTCGGACGGGATATTGACGGACTACGCTGCGAGTGCGAACCAGGTACAGCCGCGTATGAGCGTTGTCAGCAAGTGCCACAGCCTTCGCGAGCCCGACCGTGAGGTGCGGGTCATCGAGCGTGTGAATGTGCGCCTCGAGTTCGGCGATCTGTCGCTCATAACTAAGCCGCGTCACTGGCGTAAAGCTGCGATCAAGTTGGGGAAGCTTGCGGGCGGCGTAGGCGAGGTCTTGCTTCCAGGCTTCGTCGTGATTTTTGGCCGGCAGCACAGGCGGATCGAGTTCCATCCAGAATTGCGCGGTCCGCTCGCCCTCGACCACTTCGCCGGTAATGCGATTCCCATGGCGCGCGCCTCGAAAAATCGCAGGCGTACTCTCTTTGGTGTGGATTTCGATGTGATTACCCTCGCGGCTCACCACGTCGATGGGCGTCTTGTGTCCAAGGATTTCGTAGATCCCGGCCGTGGACGATGTGAAGTCCATTTGGAAGAACGACTCGCGCGCACCTGCCCGAATGGATCCCTCCCAGTGTTCGAGCGGCCGGGTCTGCCCGGGGCAGAAGCTCGACCATAGACCGCATGCAGCCAGAACAATCCGCAGCCGACGGAAAAACATGTTAGTTGGACGACCGACAATCTGTCTGGTTAGGTACCAGTGACTTGCGCTTTGTGGCTCTCACGACGGGTTGGTCGCAAAACGCAAAAAGGCCCCGACCAGCGGGCCTCCTTACGAGCGCTATGAATTGCTGGCGGGCTATGGAGCCGGTACCGCAACCCGGTTTCCGGGAACGATTTGCTGTTGGTAGGAAAAGACCTCACGGCTGCGTGGGTCGACGAACACTTTGATCCAGTTCACATCGTTGGTGCCATTCTCCTGATGGTCGCCGAAAGTCTCCACGCGGGTGAAGTTCTCCAGACGTTGGCCCACAGAATTCAAGAAGGGCTTGTCGACCCGGAAGTAATGCGAATCGCCATGCACATACACCACGGGTTTCTTGAACGCGAGGATCTGATCGCGAAACGCGACCAGGAAATCCTGATACCCGTCGGGTAGCCCGTCAGTCTCGGCAAGAGTATTGGGGTCGCGCACCGGGCCGCGGGTCGCGTCGGTCGCGTCGAATCCCGGATCAGCTTGCGCGATGAACATGATGGCCGCCGAGTGGCGCTTGACGGCGTCTGCGAAGGTGCCCTGCATCCAGGCAATGTCCGCGGCATTGCGTGCCGCGTACTCATCTGGATCGGGAGCCGTGTCGCACAGGTTGTTGCACGATCCCTGGATGTTGAGCGTGGCGTAGGTAACGCCTTTGTAGGTCCAGCGGCGGTTCTCGACGCAAGGAACATTACCGCTGACCCCAAGGCAGAGCGGCGTGGACTGTACCTGCTGGCGCAATTTGCGCTGGCCGAGGGTAAACGACGTGTTGAAGAACAAGGCGCGTTCTTTATCGAGTTGGACGAGCGAGTTGTAGCCGGCGATGCGGTCGCAATCGGTCCAGTCGTTATCGCCGGGCGTGAAGGCGGCCGGAGCGCGCAGCGCAGCAAAGTATCCCAACGCCTGCTGATAGACGGCATCCGTACATTCGCCGCCGCCCGCCTTCAGGTCGCCATCGTGAGCCGTGAAAGCGAGGTTCTGGGAATTCATGTCGGCGATCAGATTGGGCACGCCGATCGTGGCTTGCGCGCTGTTGTAAGGCAAATCCCCCCCAAAGGCCGATGGCATATGGGGAGCGGTCATCATCACCGGCAAAGGCGGCTTTCGGAACCAGCGAGATGGCGAAGATGGCTACGGCGAGGAAGAGCAGGATACGACGCGATGAATGCTGCTGGGTCATTACGTTCTCCTTGCGAGGGCTGGAGCCCGGATGTTGGTTAGGAACGAAGCGCCTGCCACTGTAGAAGAGCGTTGTTTACAGGAGTGTGAACGGGACGTGAATTGTCGGTGACAGTCGGGAATACGGGTGTGGAAAAAGCGGCGGGCGTCGCCTTAAAAGCTGCCCACGGTCGACAATTATCCCCTTTGGGCGACTCCAACCAATCGGAGAGTGCGCGATTGAATAGGCGCCCTCGCATTCGTTGTCATCCTGCGCGAAGCGAAGGATCCATAAATTCCGTTGTCCGTGCGACTGGCCCACCCTCATTCTCCGCCTGTGCTATCCATCGCGTCTGTCTCAACCGTGCGATACTGAAAGCATGCAGTCCCCGCTGAAAGCGCCTAGTGCCAGCACGGATCCCAAGTCGGTTCGCGTGAATCTAACTACTGGGACGGGAATGGAAATCGACTGGCGCGACGGTCACCATTCGAGCTATTCCTTTCCTTTCCTACGGGATGCCTGCCCGTGCGCTCTTTGTGAAGACGAGCGCGGAAAAGCTGGTCGCGCCCCGGGAGAGCCCGTGAAACCGGCGCCAGGGGCACTGCCGATGTTCAAGGCCGCGGCCAAGCCGCTATCCGCCGAGGGCGTGGGGAAATACGCCATCAAGTTCAACTGGAATGACGGCCACGATCTTGGAATTTATTCGTGGTCGTATCTGCGGGAAGTGTGCCATTGCGCGGAGTGCGCGGCAGAGCGGCAGAAAGTGGGATAACACAGAGGGCACAGAGGTGCATAGCATCAAACGTAAGCGCCTGCGGGGCGGGGCCGCTTCCACACGCTCAGGGCAGGCTGCCTCGCCGCTTCATCGAGATGACTCTGCGGGCAATCCGTGGCTGTATCGGGTTTTAAATTACCAAATTACAAAATTACTCAATTACAAATTCTCTTGTCTTTCCTAGACCAACTCAATCCCCAGCAGCGCGAGGCCGTCGAGACGACTGACGGGCCGGTGCTGATCCTCGCCGGCGCCGGCAGCGGGAAGACGCGCGTCATCACCTACCGCATCGCCCACCTGATCGAGAACCTGGGCGTCATGCCCGAGTCCATCCTCGCCGTGACCTTCACCAACAAGGCCGCGGCCGAGATGGTCGAGCGCGTTGAGAAGATCGTTGGCGGGCTCTCGGTCGCCAAGCCCGTGATCTCCACATTTCACTCATTCTGCGTGCGCGTACTGCGGCGCGACGTGGAGGCCTTGCGCATTCCCTCGACCGTCCCGGGCCAGCTGCCCATCGGGCACACCAAGAACTTCGTCATCTATGACGAGGCCGACCAGCAAAGCATCGTCAAGTCGGTGATGAAGCGCATGGGCATCGACGACAAGGAACTCACTCCTCGCATCGCCCTGGGCCGGATTTCCTGGGCGAAGAACCATATGCTCGATCCGCAGGAAATTTACCTGCAATCGGCGGATCCGAAGACCGAGAAGATTGCCCACATTTACGAGGAATACCGCAAGGAACTGCGCAAGGCGAACGCGTTTGACTTCGACGACCTGCTGCTCGAAGCGTTGCGCCTGCTGAAGTCGGTGGCGGCGGTGCGCGATTACTACAAGCGAAGGTTCCAGTACATCCTGGTGGACGAATATCAGGACACGAACCGCCCCCAGTACGAGCTTATGCGGCTGCTCGCGGGCACGCGCCACAACCTGTGCGCGGTGGGCGATGAGGATCAGTCGATCTACTCCTGGCGCGGCGCCGACATCCGCAACATTCTTGAGTTCGAGAAAGACTTTCCCGAAGCTAAGATCGTTCGTCTCGAGCAAAACTACCGCTCGACGCAGAGCATTCTGGAAGCCGCTTCGGCGGTGGTCGCGAACAACGTCAAGCGCAAGGGAAAGAATCTCTGGACGTCGCGGCAAGGCGGGGCAAAAGTCGGCTACTACGAAGCGCCCGACGGCGAGAACGAAGCCCTGTTCGTCGCCGACCGCGTGGCGCGTTATCTGAAAGAAGCTCTAGACAACGGCGAGACGCCGCGCGCCGCCGTGCTCTATCGCACGAATTCGCAGTCGCGCCTGTTCGAAGAAGCCATGCGACGCTACCAGCTGAAGTATCACGTGGTGGGCGGCTTCTCGTTCTACGAGCGCGCCGAGATCAAGGACATGATCTCGTACCTGAAAGTCATTCTGAATCCGGATGACTCGGTGTCGCTCCTGCGCGTGATCAACACGCCGGTGCGCGGCATTGGGAAGACCACGATCGAGACGCTGGAGAGTCTGGCGCTCGAAACCGGGCTTTCATTGTGGGGAGCGGTTGGGCAGGCCATTGAGCGTCAACTGCTGCCTGCGCGAGCCTGCCTGGCGCTGAGAAATTTTCGCGACCTGATTGAAGATGCCCGGGCCATGGCGGCGGGAACATATGTGGATCGGTTGGCGGCCGATGCAGAGACGAAGCAGGCGGCTGGCAGCAATGAGTCAGTGGAGCGGCTGGCAACCCTGGCCGCCGAAGCAGACCAAGCTGAGCCGTCGAATGGCGATGCCACAATGTTTGACCCGTTGGCATTTGATTTCGGAGCTGTCGAAGAAGAATCGGCCAGCGAAATCCGCGGCTCCTCGGTCAATAAATTGGTGGGTGACAACGCAAACGAACCGGACAACCCGGATGCCTCCAGCGATGGCGCCTTCCGCACCCCCGGGGGTCCGGCCACCACTTCTGAGATCCTGAAATTCCTCATCGACCGCACCGGCTACATCAAGCTGCTCGAAGCCGAAGACACGCCCGAAGCTTTCTCCCGCATTGAGAACCTGCGCGAACTGGTCAACGCCGCGCTCGATTCGAAAGACCGCGGCGAGACGCTGGAAGAGTTCCTCGATCACGCCGCCCTCATCAGCGACGCCGACGCTTACGATGAATCGGCCCGCATCACCTTGATGACACTCCATGCCGCGAAGGGGCTGGAGTTTCCTCTGGTCTTCCTGTGCGGGCTGGAAGAAGGGCTGTTCCCGCACTCGCGCACCTTGCTCGAGATGGACGACATCGAGGAGGAGCGGCGCCTGTGCTATGTCGGCATGACGCGGGCCATGGATATGCTCATCCTCAGCCGGGCGGTTTACCGGCGACGCTACGGGACCGATTTGCCCGAGGCTAGCGTGCCTTCGCGCTTTCTGGAAGAAGTGCCGGCGGGATTGATCGAGGAGATTGGTGGCTCAAAAAGGCGCGCATGGATGGGAAGCTATCCCGCTTCCGGCCGTTCGCGGGCGGGGGCGCCCGCGCTACACCGACGTGATAACGAAAGTGAAGGGTCGCACTACTCCTACGAGGACGAAGACCAGAGCGCCAGCTGGCAGCGCGAGCGTGCCGAACGCGCCAAGCCGACCTACTCAGGAAAAAGCTACAACTCGATCGACAATATCGCCGAATTCTTCGCCTCGCGGGGCAAAAAATTCAGCCTGCCGAAAACCGTGATAGAGGAACCGAAAGGTAAAAAAGGCTTCCGGCCCGGGCAAAAAGTGCGCCACCCGAAATACGGGGAGGGCACCGTCTACCAGCGAGAAGGAGATGGGGAAGACGCCAAGATTACGGTACAATTCCCGAGGTTCGGGCTGAAGAAGCTGGTGGAGAAGTATGCCCAGCTGGAGAAGGCCTGAAGATGTTAGGAATCCTGGACGTCATCGTTCTGATTCTGGTCCGTCGACATCATTGTAGCCGATGCGACCGGGTGTTCTGGGCACCACCGCCGCATGCGGGCGATGATCTGGCTGTTGGGAAAGAGCGTTACGTCTGTGTTTGCGGTAACACATACGAGACCGGTAGACGTGAATGGGCGCATCTCAGCGCTGAAGAAAAACGTAAATATCTGTGGTCCGGGCTTGTAATGGTTCCGATCACTACTACTGCACTGGGTGCGATCGGTGGATATTTTCTACGTTGGCACGAACCCTATTGGTTCATGTCGGTGTTTATCGGATTTCTAGGGCTGTTGACCGGCCTTATTTGTTCGATTCTGCTACTGCTCATAAGGTGGCTACCCGTGGCGACGTCGTGGTTGCGGGCTAGGAATAGTGAACGGACTTTGGACAACTTAATCCCATAGAAAAGGGTAAGCAATTCATGGCAAATACCTCGACCCTCAGCAAAGACGATCGCAAGAAAGCCAAGCGCGCTTCGCGCAAGAAGCGCAAAACCGAGACCCCGCTCAAACCCCGCGACTACGCTCGCGGATCGAAAAAGAGCAAAGTGAAGAAGATGGCGCGCGGCCAGTCCAAGCGCGGCTAAAAGTTGAAGGATTAGGGCGGGTCTTAGGATCCGCCCTTGATTTTTGCAGGACCTGAAGGCAACAAAGCCTCGCCATTTCGACGTCTCAGTTGGAAGCGGGTTTGTTCCATACGGGAAGAGGTCCCATTGACACCGATATCCACCGAACCTGCGCGACCGTCCGCCCGCCCGGAGCAGAATCAACTACTCTGCTGCAAGTCCATCGACAAGCTGATCGCCGACGCCGACGCCCCCGGCCACCGGCTGGAAAAGAAGCTCGGCCCCTGGTCGCTGACCGCACTGGGCATCGGCGCTATCATCGGCTCGGGGATTTTCGTCCTCACGGGCACGGCGGCTGCCGGTGAGCACTTCGAAGCTCCCTCCATCCTGCACGCTCAGGTGCTCGACCTGTTCATAAACTTCCTGCGAACCGGCAGCACGGCAGGCGCGCTGATGCACGGGCGCCCGGCGGCTGGCCCATCGATTGCCATTTCGTTTCTCCTGGTGGCAATTGCCTGCAGCTTCGCCGGCCTGTGCTATGCGGAATTGGCGTCGATGATCCCTATTGCCGGCAGCGCGTATACCTACTCCTACGCCACGCTCGGCGAAATTTTCGCGTGGATCATTGGCTGGGATCTGATCCTCGAATATGTTGTCAGCAACGTTGCGGTGGCAGTGGGCTTCAGTGGATATTCCAAAGCGCAATTAGCGGCGTTCGGCGTCACCTTGCCCGACAAATGGGCGAGCCCGGTGTTTGCGGGGGGCCACTGGACGGGCGCGTACTTCAATCTGCCGGGATTTCTGATCGTGTTCATTCTGACCCTGCTGCTGGTGCGCGGCGTGCGCGAGTCCGCCGAAGCCAACAACATCATGGTCCTGATCAAGCTGGGTGCGATCCTGACTTTCCTGGTGGTGGGCGGAATGCTGGTGAAGCCCGCGAACTGGACGCCCTTCGCGCCTTCCGGATTCGCCGGTATCGTGACCGGCGGCGCGATCGTCTTCTTCACATACATCGGTTTCGATTCGGTATCCACGGCAGCCGAGGAATGCCGAACGCCGCAACGCGACCTGCCGTTCGGCATCATCGCCTCGCTGGTGGTATGCACTTTGTTGTATGTTGGCGTCGCCGTCGTGCTGCTGGGCATGCTCAAGTACACGTCGTTCGTGTCCGGGCCGGCGGCGGAAGCACCGGTGGCGTATGCGCTGAAGGTGCTGGGAGCGCACCCCTTCTACCGCACTGTGATCGTGGTGGGCGCGCTGATGGGAATGATTTCCTCGCTGCTCGTGTTTCAGTACGGGCAGGCGCGCATCTGGTACGCGATGTCGCGCGATGGCTTGCTGCCCAAGCTCTTCTCCGCGGTGCATCCGCGGTTCAAGACGCCCCACTGGTCCACCTGGATTGCATGCTTTGCCGTGGGAATTCCGGCCGGCATGGTGGACATCGGGGACGCAGCCGATCTCTCAAACATCGGCACGCTGTTCGCCTTCACGCTGGTGTCGTTGGGAGTGATCCTGCTGCGGCGGCGGCAACCCGACCGGCCGCGCGCTTTCCGAGTGCCCTTCGTGCCGTGGTTCCCGCTGATCTCGATTGTGTTGTGCGGCGGCCTGATGACCGGGCTCACGGTGATCACGTGGATCCGGTTCGTGGTGTGGCTGGGATTGGGGTTGCTGATTTACTTCTTCTATAGCCGGCACCACAGCGAGTTCGCGCGAGCGAAGGCTTAAGCGAGCTTGTGGTGGGACGCCGAAAGACAATGAGTTCTATAAAAAGGGATGTCAAGAAAAAAGCTCCGCCTCGACCGGAGGAGATCTTTTCTCGAGATCCAGCCCACTCTGTTTCGTGATCCTCTGAAGCGGTTTGGCGGTGTTGTCCCATTCTCATTAGGTTTCTCCGGTGCTGTGGCAAAGCTCGAGTGTGCGAGACGCGGCAAGCAGGACGACGTTAACCATGGTTCTATCCGAGGCTCGTGGCCTATCGCTATTTCTGGTTATCCGAGGGGGCATAGCGTGTAATGGGTGACTCGGTGCCGAAGCACACGGGGCCGATCTCATTGACTGATACTCACCCTCGAACCGAGCATCTGCAGAACCCGGCCGCCTACCAGCGGAGTAAACCGCAGAGATGGAAAGCCTGTTCCTCAGAGATGCTCAAGCTGCTGGTCGCTGCAATTGTTGAGGGTCGAACTCCACTCCTTTCTTCCAGAGGGTTAAACTGATCGCGGCTATCTTCCGTGCCAAGGTGAGACGGGCCATGGGTGTAAAGGCCTTGTTCACAACTATTGCTGCCTAGGAGCATAATGCTCCTGAGGCAATGGCATGGCCAAAGCTGAAGACTGGCCCATGTGGCTTCAGATAGTAGTAGGCGTGCCGAACGCTGTCGGCCTAGTCTGGGCACTCTTGTGGACACCCAAAACTCAAAAGGGTCTGATTTGTGTGTACGCATTTCTTGCGTACATATTCCTGTTCCAAATCATTTTTGTGTGGCAATCCCCACTTGGGTACTCGGTAGCGGCTGCGGTCGGCCTTGGACTTGGAATTGCCGTCTTTCTCCGAGCACGCCGTGCTGACTACTGGCCTAACAGCCCAAATCGTTGAATCGTCCGCATGAAGTAATTTCGTGATTGTTGGCAGTCGGTTGACGCCTTCGCGTTGCTGGTGTGTGAGGGTTCACGAAAATAGCGCGCCACTTCAGTGGCGGGAAAGCATCGCCAAAAACATCGCCGTCCCGGTAGGGACGGCTGAAAGTCCTGCAGTTCTTTCATGCGTCCCTACGGGACGCCGGCGGTGTTCCGACACCCACCCGGCGCTGAAGCGCCGGGCTATTCTCTGTGGTTCCTCCGGGACCGGCCTTCTCCACAAAGCGTGGAGAAATCCGCGGTCTGAAGGCGATTGCAGATGG
>CAVTEO010000003.1:0-87500 GCA_963733805.1 uncultured Acidobacteriota bacterium
CGCCTACAACCAGCACATGTATCACCCGCTGTTGATCTTCGAGCGGCATACCGGTTGCGGGCTGGCGGCTCGTCTGCGCCGTGGCACCGCCTCCAGTCACGCTCGCATCGTGCCTTTGCTCCTGCGCATCTTGCGTCGTCTGCTGCGCGAGTTTCCCGGAGTCCCGATCCGGCTACGCGCCGATGCTGGTTTCGCCTTACCTCTTCTTTATAGGTTCTGCGAGTTCTTCGGCATTCACTACACCATCGGCATTCCTGCCAATGTCGTGTTTCGTCGTCGTACCACCGCTCTGCAACGTCGCCTGGCTCGCCGCTATCGTCGTACCCATCTGCCCCAGCGCTCCTTCACCAGTCTTCCGCCATCGCGCCCGCACCTGGCCTCGACAACGCCGCATTGTCGCCAAAGCCGAGCACTCTGCCACCGGCACCAATCTTCGCTTCCTGGTCACCAACTGTCCCGGTCGCAGTGCCCAGGTCTTCCGCTTCTATAACGAGCGCGGGGAGTGCGAGAACCGAATCGAAGAGTTCAAGAACGGCTTCCATGCGGACCGGCTCAAGCTGTCACCGCTTCCTGGCCAACGCTTTTCGTTTGCTCCTGCACACCTTCGCCTACAACTTGGTGAACCGGTCTCTCGCTTCCACCCGCCTTCCGCCTTACGTTCCGCCCAGATTGAGACTCTGCGTACCCAGCTGTTCAAAATCGGAGCTCGGGTTCGGCAAACCGCCCGCTGCGTGCGCATCCACCTGGCCAGCGGCTGGCCTTTCCAGTCTCTGTTTCAAACCGTGGCTTGGCTTGGCGACACCAGCTAACAGCTCCTCTCGTTTCCAACTTACTCGCCACTGGCAGTTGCGGGCGGAGCCTTGTCGCAAAACTACCTTCCGACACCATCGCTACCACCAGTCCCTCGCCGCTTCTAAATATCTTGCTTACTCCCGCCCCTCACCCTCGCTTCCAAGTCCTCGCCCGCTCACAATACGGCCCTTATGAATAATGCAGGCTAGGCTCTGTTCAAATACCAGTCCAGATGTTTTCGCTGCGAATCCCAGTTTTGTTCATTGTTCCGGCATTCCTCGTAGCTGGTGTTGCGCGCGTGATGCGCCTGCACGACAAGGTTTCTGATTGGTTCAGAATCCGTGAGAGGTTCGACCTCTACCGAATACTGATACCACTTTGCGGAGCTGTGGGAATTGCTATCGACGTTCCTCTCAGCGAGAAGCTCAAGAGCAAGAGGCACAAAGCCATGGCCAGGTTTTATCGCTACGCGAGCTTTGAGGATCCCAAGATCTCGAAAGCTCTGGTGTTGAGCGCCATTGACCTTTGGACTTGGTACTGGATCTTGTTGGAAGCCATGGTATTGCTTGCCCTCGCAGGTGTCATCTTGATTCCTTGAGGGGCCTACAGTGCGGCCAGCGGTACTGTGGGACTGCTATGCGTTGTCCATCCTGCTGTTTGGTACGCATTTCGACAACTGTGGCAAGCGAGCGGATGCCCAGATCGAAGAACTCGTGGCAGACAATCAGCGTGCAGCAGCCATCAGAAGTGAGTTTATGGCAATTTTTCAGCAGCTTTGAATGTGAATTGATCTAACAAATAAGATGTCAACAACACCGATAACGCTAACGATAAAGCATCCGTTTGATTCCGGCCTCTATGTTGGCGGCTTCTTGCATTTGTGGGCTATGTACGTCCGTGGGTTCAATTCCAAGGAACATTGTCAGAAGTCTCTGCGGGGAAGACTAAGTGAGCATGTCACAACGCGTTTTACTAAGGCGAACACTCATTTTGTTTTCAATGAGATCGCTACCTTTGATTCACTCTACATTTGTGGTGTCGCTAAGGGCGCTGTACTGGAACGTAAGAAGAACAATTTGCACCTAGCACTAGAGCCGAAAGCTGGCGGAGTGGTCGTGTATGGAAGTTACAATGGTTACTTGCTCCATGTCGAAAATGCAGTCACACTCCCGATTCCTGAGCTACCCTACGGGTGGAAAGGGTTGTCCGAGGCCTACACGAGGTGTTCCAACTTTCGCTTTTGTGTTCAGCGCTTCGGCTATACGGCATAGTGAAATTGCGACATGCGTTACAAAGTGCTGGGACGCGAGATCCGTTCTGAAAATGCTGCCAAACCGGCTTCTTCCGCGAGTCGGTGGGTCCTGAAGTGGATCAGGGGCCTATCCTCAGGAGCGCGTGGTTTGGATATTGGATGCGGGAAGCTGCGCTACACAATCCCCCTCGCAAGACAGATATTGTCGGTAACCGCTGTCGATTCTGCGGTTCAAGTGAACAGAAAGCAGAAGCTAAAGGGAAAAGTGTGTTCTGTTCGCGAATACGCTCGGCGAGCTTTGCCCAATGTACGTGTTTGCGCGTTCGGTGAGAGCCTCTGGCGGTCCGAACGGTACGATGTTGTCATCTGTACGAATGTTTTATCCGCGATTCCTTGTCGTAGGACTCGAAAGCAGCTGATCAAACGAGCACTACGAAGCTTGAATCCTGGCGGTACTCTATTGGTCACGACCCAGTTTAAGAACAGCCACTACAGTTCTTGGAAGACAAGTCCAAATGCCAAGCCTTATATGGATGGCTTTATTGTGGAGAGTCGACAGCGCACCTCTTTTTACGGTCTGATCGACGCTCGGGCTCTAACTCGGCTTTGTCGATCGAGCGGTTTTGATGTAGTCGATTCAGGTCACGTCAGGGAACTAGCTTACGTGCTTGCCGTGCGCGGCTAGTTGTTGGTAAAGGCGCCGAAACTGATCGTCGCTTCTTAGTTCTCAGGAGAGGCGCCAAGTCGGGGGCGGACGCCCGCCAACGGCTTCGACTTCGGCGGTAGCCATCCGTCGGTAATCGGAGCAAACTCCGTGGCGTGCCGTTGCGAATGGGAGCGAAGCAAGGATCCTTCTATGAAGGCTGAGTTGATTGCTTATAACGCGGAAGACTGCCATGCGGTGGAGATTGTTACTGAAGCACTGCTCAGGCTGCGCGCTACAGAGGTGAGGGGTGGCTCGGTAGGGAATCGGGCGGCCGAGACTGTTTACGTTCAGTCACTCAAGGCTCCATGGAAAAAGTTTGGGACCTTCGAGAGCCCGGTCCAAGAATTCGAAGGAATCAACCAAGCGGCGCAGTGGGACTATCAGCGAGACAGGATTTACGTCAAGTCAAGTGAACTGGCAAAGCAAGCAGCTCGTCGTCCCACACGTAATCGATCAGGCTCCTCGAGACGCTACCCTGCCAACAAAGTGGTTGAGTGTTCCGCTCTTGTGTCTTGCCCATTCTGTGCAGGTGAAACCATACGTCGCAGTCGAGTCCGACGTACTCTTCACGACCTCTCGATCGGAAAATCTTCCATTAAGAGATGGATTGTCGAGTATCGCTTCCGCAATTACTGGTGTCCTAATTGCCGACAAAGATTCGGTACGCCGAAGGAATTTTGGCCACAAAGCAAGTTCGGTCGGAATCTGGTTGCATACATGCTTTATGAAAATTTCGATTCGAGAATCCCCCTCCAGGTAGTTGTTAAAACCCTGGCTCGTTTCTTTGGTTTGGAAATGCCAGCCCTCACCTTTTACGCGCTTCGGGATAGTGCCGCCAAATATTACACGACTACCTACGAGACTATTCTGAGTAGTCTTGCGAGTGGGAGTCTGCTGCATGCCGATGAGACGCAAGTGAGCGTGGGAGGCAAGTCCGCATACATTTGGGTCTTCAGCAACTTAGAAGAAGCCGCATATCTCTATGCGGAATCACGTGAAGGCAGTTTCCTGCGAGGAATGCTCCAAGATTTCAGGGGCGTTCTTGTGTCAGATTTCTACGGAGCCTACGACTCTCTACCCTGCCGCCAGCAAAAGTGTCTTGTTCACCTAATGAGGGATTTAAATGACGATGTTCTCTGCCACCCCTACGACGAAGGGCTAAAAGGAATCGTTAAAGAATTTGCTGAATTGCTCAAGGGTATTGTTGAAACGGTTAACCATCGTGGTCTCAAGGCACGATTTCTCAGGAGGCACCGCCGGTCAGTGGAACGTTTCTACAAGCGGCTATTCCAGCTGCCTTGCCAAAGCGAGGAAGCATTGAAATGCAGACAGAGGTTTGAAAGGAACCGCGACAAGCTGTTTACGTTCCTCAATTGTGATGGTGTTCCTTGGAATAACAATAATGCCGAGCATGCGGTCAAGGCGTTCGCAAAGCTAAGGAATATTGTCCGAGGGAGCTTTACTCCAAACACGATCCAGAAACAACTTGTGCTGCTCAGCGTGTGTCAGACCTGCAAATATATGGGCGTAGACTTTCTCGATTTTCTCCGTTCAGGGGAGAAGGACATTCGCGCCTTCGCGGAGAGTCGGCGAGGTCGACGGCGACGGCTTACGTTGCAGGCCTGCGCAACCTCAGACAGTCTGCGAGAGATGACGTTGTGATTCGGTTTTGTCCATTTTCTCAATGGGGGTGCATAATCCCTCCCGTCGTGTTCTAACCCCCGTCAAACGTGGGTCGGGGTGCATCTTCAATCCGTCATGTTCTGATCCCGTCAAGCGTGGGCGGCCTGCAGGTAAGCTCCTCGGCACGGATTCCAGCAATGCCATTTGCCCAGAGTCCTACACCCCAAACTGTCTCCGATACTCGCTCGGGGCTACGCCAGTGTGCCGCTCGAACAGTTCACGGAAAAAGGCGACATCCTGGTAGCCTACGGCGTCACTGATCTCCTGCACGGTTCGATGGTCGCTTTCCAGCAGTCGCTTGGCGGCGGCTATGCGCAGTTTTTGCAGATACGTCAGCGGGCTGTCGCCGGTGGCTTGCTTGAAGCGGCGCATGAAATTTCGGGGACTCATGGCTACGTGCTGGGCGGGGGCCTCGAGCGGGAACGTGCGGTGAAAGTTTTCGTGCAGCCACTGCTGGGCGCTGGAAATCGCGTCGTCGGAATGTTCGGTCTTCATGGGAACGATGGCGAAACCGGACTGCCAGGCACGCGGGGTATCGATGAGCAGAGCCTTGGAAGTCTGCACGGCGATGTCGTGACCGCAGAATTTCTCCACTAAGTACAGACTGAGATCGAGCGCGGCGTGCACACCGCCGCCACAGTAGAAGCCGCGGTCTTCGGTGACCATTAACTCCGGCATCCACTTCACCTTTGGATATTTCTCACGAAACTGCTCGGCCAGTCCCCAATGCGTGGTGGCGCGTTTGCCGTCGAGCATGCCGGTGGCCGCGATCAGGCCGACGCCCGAGCAAACGCTCGCGATGGCGGCGCCCCGCTTCCTCCAGCGTCGCAACCAGGGGACGACCGCAGCATTGCGCTCCAACACGCCTTCGACTCTTGGGCCGGTCGTTGGAACGAAGATGATGTCAGTCTTCCGGATAGCGTTGATGGCGACATCCGGCTGGATATAGATGGGCCCATCACAACGGACAGCATGGCCATCCGCTGAGGCTGTAGTGACGTGGAAACGCGGCGTGGGCTGCGCTCCGGTCAGGGAGTTCCACAAAGATCCGGCGTGGCGGAATACCTCCATGGGGCCCACGGCCGTGGAGGAAAAGGTCTCTTCCAGAAAAAGCACGGTTACGTTGATCATCGGCGCTCTCCCTCGGGGGATGGCTTAAATACCTACCTATAATGGCAAATCTGCCATCTTGTGGCAAGTCGATCGGGCAGCTATTTTCAAGACACCGACGAATCCTGACTGAGGATTGGAGGATGTCATGAAGAAATACCTGATTGAACGCGAGATCCCGAAGGTGGGAGATCTGCACGGAGAACCGTTGCGGCAGGCGGCCGCGACCTCGAACAAGGCATTGGCGGAAATCGGCTCCAACGAGATTCAGTGGGTCGAGTCCTACGTTACCGATAACAAGACGTTTTGCATCTACCTGGCGACAGATGAGTCGGTAATCCAGAAGCACGCGAAACTGAGCGGTTTTCCGGCGAACAAGATCACGGAAATCGGCAAGGTGATCAGTCCAAAAACGGCCAACGAGCTCAGCTGAAGGCTGGCCTTGTCAGCCATTACTGCCATTGGCATTTGCTAACCGTGCAGGGGCAAGCGAGTCTATTCACTTCGAAGGCGGGATCTCTGCGATGGGATCCCCCGACGGAGGCCGCGTGCTCCGACTTCTACTGGCAGTTGTGATTCCCGCAAACAGTGTTTTCCTGCTCGCACAAGCAAACTCTGTAAAACCTGCCTACGACATTTCTCTGTCACGCGCGGAGAAGATCAAGCTTGCGAAGAGCGCTGCCCCGCCGGAAGTCTCCGATAAGGCGACAATCTACGCTCTCGATGCCAACGGTTATGTCAAAGTCCAGGATGGGACGAACGGGTTTTCGTGCTTCGTCGATCGCCAGACTCCGCTGAATATGGAGCCCACTTGTTTTGACGCCGAGGGGAGCGCGACCACCCTGCTGACCCGGCTCTATGCGGAAGAGCAGCGGGCCAAGGGAAAAAACGAAGACAGGATCAAGAATGAAATTGACGATGGGTATAAGACCGGGAAGTTTCTGGCGCCTCGGAAGCCGGGAATCGTCTATATGCTTTCCGATTCAATCTACCTGTTTGTCGCCTCAAAAAACCAGCTGGTGCATGCTCCACCGCACCTGATGTTTTACGCGCCCTATGCCACCGAGAAGGATCTGGGGTCTCCTCCAGCAGCCATCAACATGCCCAGGCTGATTCGCGCCGGTCAACCGGATGCGGTGATGATCGTGTTCCCAGCCCAAAAGGGAAACGCCACTCCCTGAGTGGCGTAGTTTCTGATTCTCGGCGGCAAGTCGAGGACGGGCCTAGTCTTTGTTCGGCTCGGCGAGTTTCCGGGCAATCTCTTCCACGATCTTCGGACGAAGTTCTGCGAGCACGCTGTCCACGATATTGGCGATCGCTTTAGGATCACTCGCACCATGCTTTCCCGAAACGTTCTGCGTAGAAGCAGGGTCGCTGCCCGCGCCGTTGACCGGCTCAGCCTCGCGGAACTCTTCCTTCGCAAGAGCTGGTTTGGGCGCTGCCCCCGCGATCGAGTCGCGTATGTTTTTCCAACTGGCGGCCATAACGTCTCCCTCCATCATGTCGGTTGCTGCCTGCACAACGTCGGCGAATGTCGGCATTGCTGGTGCGCTGATTGGGACCTCGGGAACCGGTGCTGCAAGGTCTTCCTCGGATCGCTCGTTCGCGGAATTCTCGCTTGGCGTCGGAGCGGATACGGCGGTGACGACCGGAGCTCCTTCCCCTGCAGCCGCGGCCGAAGCCATGGCATAGGCGGCAGGCTGTTCATTATCGGCCGGCGGGATGGGCGGCTCAGCTTGCCCATTGGGAGGCGAAGGGGGCAACTCCTGTGGCGCAGCATCAGAATGCGCGCCCTGGCCCGAAAACGATGCGTATGCCGCTTCCATCTCCGTTTCCAGCGAGAGGGTAGCCTCTTCCGCTGCAAGCGTCATTTCTTCCGCGATCCATCGCGGGCTCGCCGCGTGCGCGGTGAAAGTGCTCGCCGGCACTTCGTTGGAAGACGAATCCGCTGGCACCGCTGGGCTGGTTACCGATTCGGTGGGCATCAGCGTCTGCAGTGCGGCCATCACTTCGTCATCGGATGCTGCAGCGGGTGGCTGGGCCGCATCCACTTCTTGATTGGCTTCCAGCGATGCGGGTGTGGCTGGCGGCTCCAGCTGCGGAGGTTGCGGAATCTCGGGAACAATCGTTTCAGCCGCTGATTCGGAAATTTCCGCCATCGGTGTCGCGGCAGTTTCGACTTCCGCATCCGCTTTGCTTTCCTCGATATTCATTGCGACCTGAACGGCCGGCTCTACTGCTACAGGTTCGACAATCGAAGATGGAAAGCTCGAAGGCTCGAAAGGCACGATCTCCGGTTCCGTCGCGATGATTTCTGCTGGCGGCGGCTCAGTTACCATCTCGGAAGGGGGCGTCTCAACCGGAGGCGGAGCTTCCGGCGAAGCTGGGCCCGGCGAAACTTCAGGCTCGGCGGCGAAAGCAGGCGAGCTGGCAAAAGTGACAGGCGCATTTTCCTCAGCGGCGACTTCGGGAGCTTCAGTATCAGTTTCTGGGAGTTTGCTGACGGGAGCCTGCGAGGAAGAAGCTGGCGCCGATGCTCCGCTCAACTGCGCAGCAGCAGCCGTGATTGCCGCAATTTCTTCGGGTGTAATGTCATGGGGAAGGCCAGCGGGGATGGGCCTTTCCATCTCGCTTGGGGCCGCCGTCTTTTTCGTTGCCGGCTCTACGTAGTCGCGGAATCCTTTGCCCTGGGTGGCGGCGTAGTCAGGGGCCGGTTCAGACTCCTTCGGTTTTCCGCTTGGAATCCGCAAACGCGCTTTCCACCCTGCGTCCTTGTCTCCGAATTTCTCGCCCTCCGGCTCAACATCCATTGAAGCGACTGCTTTGGCGAAGCGGCCTTGCTTGTATGGTTCGGCCTGAGGAATCACCTTGTCTTCCAGTTTTGTGAGAGCGGAGAGGAGTTCGCTGGCTTCGAACGGCTTTACGACAAACGCGTCGGCGCGGGCACGGCGAGCCTCTTCGGGCTTAAAGGGCTCGAGCTTGCCGACGGTCAGCAATACCGGGATGCGCGCCGTCTCGCGATTCTCCTTGATCCGCTGGCAAACCTCCAGCCCGCTGTAGCCGGGCATATAGACGTCCAGGACGATCAGGTCGGGCTTGGATTCTGCGATCTTTTTAAGAGCGGCCGAGCCGTTGTTGACCGTTACCACTTCGTAACCAGCGTCGGTGAGGATCTTCCGGCCCATATTTTGGGCGGTTACGCTGTCGTCGGCGAGCAGAATCTTGCGAGCCAAGGGGTGTCCTTTGGTGAAGGGGGAGATACCGCGAAGTTAACCTGTGCTTGTATTGAAGTCAATTGCGGAAGGCGGTTACGAGAGGTTACTAGGGGTCATGGCTTATTGAGGTTAGCCCTGGACCGCTTATAAGGTCTGCAAGATCCTCATTTCCAGCGCTATAACGGGGGGCAATTTCGCCCCGTACCGTTGGATAAGTCGTTCTAGAACGGGTTGAGTTTTCCCAGACCCTTCTTCTTCTTTTTCTTGCTGGTCGAAACCTTGCCGCTGGATGAGTCCGACGAACTGGAACTGCTTACGGCGGACGCCTCTGTTCCGGAAGCTCCTGGTTGAATTTCATTGACTTGCGTCGGAGGGGGAACTGTCGCGCCCGCTTCTGCGGGATCAACTTTCAGCTCGTTGGCGTCCGGCGGCACATTCGGCTTCAACTCGTTCGGATCCGGGGCAGCCTCGGCTGGCGCGCCGTCGGTCGGTGCCGGAGCGAGGCTATCAGAACGGGGCGCGGGCTGGTTCGGTGGAGGCGGGGCGGATCCGTCCTTGGGGACCTCCACAGTAATTCCTGTACTGCCTCCCGGCGCCGGGGGCATCAGGGCCTGGGTGACTTCCTTGCTGAAGTCGGTAGCGCTCATTCCCTTGGGATCCACCAGCGGCGGTTCTCCGACTTTGGTGGCGCGCGCCACGTCGGGATGCTTCTTGAATCCGGCCATCACGTGACTGACCATGCCTGTCGTACGGCGGCTTTCTTCCTCGGCCTTGTTCTGCGCGATGGCAGCCTGGGTGGGCTTCGGGACAGGACGATGGAGAGCCTCAAGCCTCTTCGCCGCGTCCTCGGTGCGATCAGTCAAGGGATAGCGGGTAAGGATTTTGTCGTACGCGGCGGCTGCTTTGTTGGTGAATTCCTCAATCACTCGCGCCTTCAGAGTTTCATTGAGGGGCTTGGACCGCACCAATGTGACCTCGCCCTCGTAACATTGGCCGAGCAGATAGAGCGTCTCCGCGGCGCCGCTATAGAGCGGGTAGCGTTCCACTAGAGAACTTAGGCGCGCGATGGCCGCCGGATACGACTGGCGCAGATAATAGAAGCGTCCGATCTCATATTCCCGCTCCCCCAACACTTCCTGCACTTCGAGCAACCGCTGCTTGGCTTCGGGAAGCAGTTTGGAATCGGGATACTGGAGGATCAGGTTGCGATACTCATCTTCAGCACGCTTGGCGTGCGTGTAATCGCGATCCGGTTTCTCCATCTGCTGGTAATGGATGTTCGCGATCTTGAGCTGCGCCTCGGCCGCTTCCGGCATGTTGGGAAAGAAGGTCTCGAAATCCTTGTATTCAATTTCAGCTTGTGACAGCGCCGCCGTGCCGCCTTCGGCGTACCACGAGTCGCCCACTGCCAGCTTGGCGCGGGCAATGAATTCCGAGTCCGGATAAGTATTGATCAAAGTCTGCAGGGTCATGCGGGCGACGTCGAAGCGGTTGTGCTTCATGGCGTCCATGGCGCGGTCAAACAGGACCTTGTCCGGCTGTTTGGAGCCGACGTTCGCCAGCGGATTGTTGACCTTCTTGTTCGTGCAGCCGATGCCGAACACAAGTGCGCCCAACAGAACGATGACCGGAATACGACGTGACATAAGAACCTCGGAATCAGAGTGGCACGAGCATTCCACCCCGGGTGGCCGGGATGAAATCGCGCCCGACAGGCGATGTCGCCGGTCGCTACGCGAACTATTAAACCTTCTGCAGCGTGGCCTCGGTAGCCGCCTTTAACAGCTTCTCAGCGTTAGTCTTTGGATCGCCTTTGCCAAACACCGCGTTGCCTGCGACCAGAATTTCTGCGCCCGCGCGGACCACTTCGGCTACTGTGTCGAGCGCTACACCTCCGTCGACTTCGATCCGGAAATTGAGTCCCCGCCGCGTGCGGATCTCGGCAAGTTGTCGCATCTTGTGCAGGGAATTAGGAATAAACTTCTGCGCGCCGAAGCCGGGATTTACCGACATCACCAGCACATAGTCCACGATATCAAGCACTTCGGAGAGCATGTCAACCGGCGTGGCCGGGTTGATCACGACGCCGGCCAGCGCCCCATGGTCTCGAATGTGATGCAGCGTCCGATCCAGGTGAACGCAGGCTTCCTGGTGTACCGAAATCCAGTTGGCCCCTGCTTCCGCAAATGCGGGAATGAATTCGTCGGCATTCTCGATCATCAGGTGGCAATCCAGTGGCAGATCGGTCGCTTTCCGCAGCGACTTCACTACCGGCGGCCCAATGGTGAGGTTTGGGACGAAGTGACCGTCCATGATGTCGACGTGAATCACGGTGGCGCCGCCCTCAGTGGCGCGCTGCACCTGCTCGCCGAGATGGGCGAAATCTGCCGAGAGTATGGAAGGCGCTAGTTCGATCAAAACCTGGGTCTCGCAGGGAATTTCCTTCCAGAAATTCTAACACGGGGATTTGTCGCCAAAACCCCAAATAACCCAATAGTTTAGCCACCGCTTGATGGTTTCGCGGCCGCCAGCAGGGAGGCTATCGCCTCAGAACGCAGGGCCGCCTCTTGCCCGCCCTTTGCATGATCGCCCACGCCTCTCCTTTCCGGCGAACGAGGCTGCAGACTTGTGTGCACTTCACGCACACCGGTGCAGTCGATGATCCGGCGAATATTTTCTTCCCGAATCCTTCCGCAAGCCAGGACTGAGGTTCTCCCGGCGGCTGACGCCACGAGTTTTGCCAGCATCGACGATCCCTCTTCCGCTGTCGGCGCGCCCCCTGAGGTCAACACCCGGTCCGCACCCGTCCTCACGACATCCTCGAGAGCTTCCGGCAGATCGGCACAAACATCGAAAGCCCGATGAAAAGTCACGCTCAGCGGGCGCGCGAGCTCAACCAGTTCGCGCGTTCTGGACACATCAATGCGCGTGTGGGCGTCGAGAATGCCGAAAACGAGTCCATCGACACTTCGCTGTTTCGCCCGACAAACCTCGTGCTTCATCGATTCGAATTCACTCGTCGAGTAGCAAAAGTCCCCAGCCCGCGGGCGAATCAGAACGTGAAGGGGGATCGCCACCCGCTGTCGCACTTGTTCGATGAGGTGTGGGTCCGGGGTGAGACCCTCAACGGCCAGATTGCTGCAAAGCTCAATCCGGTGTGCGCCTCCTTGCTCTGCTGCAAGCGCCGAGGCAACCGTCTCCACGCATACTTCGAGCAAGACCGGGGAACGCATCTCGATTTATTTTCCCCCGCTGAAGTGGGCTTGCCACCATTGCTGCACATGGCCCAGTCCGCGCCGCGCCGGATGATCTGCCAGATGCAAGCCGAGACCAAGCACTACACCAAGTGTCACCAGCATCAGCTCGTCCGCAATTCGGCTGAGTCGCGACAGGGTGTTGGCGAGGAATGCGAGTACAAGCAGGCCTCTAAGCACTACGAGAATGAGTGCAGTTGACATGAGAATTAGGAGAGGTTCGGAGCTGCCACCAACCCGGAGCAGCGAGTCTACAACACCGAGCTACGAGCAACGAGCTGCGAGTTCCGACCCACGAAGCGATCAGCTACGGAAACCTTCGGGGTCAACTGAATTCATCATTCGAAACTGGTGCCTCGCAGTTTGGCTCGAAACTCGAAGCTCGAGGCTCGTAGCTTATAGCTCGAAGCTCGAAGCTCATCCACTCCGCATGCTAATCTCTTTCGACCCGGCGACCGCCTGTGCTCATCCCCTATCAACTCGCTCCCGCCGCATCTGCCCTGGCTGCCACCTTTGCATGGGGGATGAGCGATTTCGTTGGGGGCTACGCTTCGCGCAAAGCCAATGCGTTTCTGCTGACCACCATCACGCATTTCAGCGGTACCACCCTGATGCTCGTACTCGCGCTCCTGTTTCATTCGCCGTTCCCCGCCAAACCGAATTTGCAGTGGGCGGTTGCCGCCGGTTTGTTCGGTGGCGTGGCTCTGGCAGTTTTTTACCGGGCGCTTTCGGCGGGAAACATGGGATTGACTGCGCCCGTCTCCGCGGTCCTCGGCGCAGGCATACCAACGATATTTGGATTCTTCACGCAAGGATTTCCGGGCGTGATCGCGATTGCTGGTTTCGTGCTTGCAGGTACGGGCATTTGGCTGATTTCGCGTGCGGACGGCTCGGTGGGCCGACCAAAGGGAATCAGTTCCGCCGTGCTCGCAGGCGTCGGGTTCGCCGGCTACTTTCTGTGCATCAATCAGGCCGGGCACGCATCCGTATTCTGGCTGGCCGGGGTTTCGCGTTTCGTGTCTTTATTGACCACGGGCGCCATCGTGCTCGCCACGCGGCAATTTGAGCCGATGGATCGCACCGGCATCGCGTGGGGGTTGGGAGCGGGCGTTCTCGATATCACGGGAAGCGCTATGTTCATTTTCGCAGACCAGCGCGGGCGCCTGGATGCCGCCGTGGTCATCAGTTCGCTCTATCCCGCAATCACTGTTCTGCTGGCAAGACTGTTCTTGCAAGAACACTTCTCGCGCTGGAAAGTGATCGGTATGATTGCCGCTTTGGTCGCAGTGCCCCTGGTGGCAGGATGAGACAATTGGGAAATTGGGGGATTGGGATTTTGTAATTGGGTAATTTGTAATTTGGTAATTGGTAATTTGCAATTTTAAAGCGAGACAGCGTTCAAAATTATAGGATTCCCAAATTACAAATTACCCGATTACCAGATTACAAATTTACAGATTACTCAATCTCTCCCCATGTCTCTCGTTGAAGTCCGCAACCTGACCAAGGTTTACCCGCTTGGCGAGTCCGTCTTCGGAGGCAGAAGCCACGGCGAGGTACGCGCGGTCGACGATGTTTCGTTCAACATCGATGCGGGCGAGACGCTCGGCCTGGTAGGGGAATCGGGCTCGGGCAAGAGCACGCTCGGGCGACTCATCCTGCGCCTCGTGGAGCCGAGATCCGGCAGTATTCGTTTTGACGGACATGATTTGCTGGCCGCTGGTCGCGGCGACTTGCGGCGCATGCGACGCGATATGCAGATCATTTTCCAGGATCCATTCGGTTCGCTCGATCCCCGATTTCGCGTGCAGGATGTCATCGCTGAGCCGCTCATCATCCACGAATCGCTCACTAACGACGCCCGGCGTTCCCGGGTCGCCGAACTGCTGCGCGCCGTCGGCATGGACGAATCAGCCGGAGGCCGCTTTCCCCACGAGTTCAGTGGCGGCCAGCGCCAGCGCATCGGCATCGCCCGAGCGTTGGCACTCCGTCCCCGGTTCATCGTGGCCGACGAGCCTGTCTCCGCTCTGGACGTCAGCGTCGGCGCGCAGATCGTGAATTTGCTTGCTCAACTGCAGCGGGAGTTCGGCCTCACGTATTTGTTTATTTCGCATTCCATGCCGGTTGTCCGCTACCTCGCCACTCGCATCGCCGTGATGTATCGCGGGCACATCGTGGAAACCGGGCCCACCGTGCAGATGACCGGGCAGCCGCAGCATCCGTACACCAGGAGTTTGATCGACGCAACTCCAGAAATCTCAGCCTGACATTTCCGTCGCAGGCCTTTTGCGGGCCTGGGGTTGTTGGCGAAGTTCGTCGGTCCCGGTTATCCTCTTTGCATTCCATTGGAGGCGTCATCGTGAAACATTACTCGGGCCTTGTGTTGATTTTCTGCGTTCTCTGTTGCCCGGCGTTTGCACAGAAGAAGAATCCGGTCACTACGGTGATTAAGGAAATCATGCCGCGACAGGCCAAGAACCTGCAGGCCGCGGTTGAGACGATGCCGGCGGATAAGTTTTCATTTCGACCAACTCCGCCACAAATGACATTCGGCCACCTGGTCGCGCACATGATTGATTCGAATTACTATCTCTGCGCCAAAGCCAGCGACACCGCGCAGCCCAAACTCGACATGCCCAAGGAGACCGACAAGGATGCCTTGGTCGCCGCGCTTAAAGGGTCGTTCGAGTTCTGCACGACCAGTATCGCCAAGGTGGATGACGCCAAATTGGGCGACACGATCCAGGCGTATGGCGGGCGTGAGGTTCCGCGGGCCTGGGCGCTGATTGCCCTGACCAACGATTGGGCGGATCACTACTCCGCTGCGGCGACGTACTTACGCCTGAATGGATTGCTCCCGCCGACGGCACAGCCCAAGAAGTAAAAAAGTTAGTTTCGTATCAGGGCCTGCCGCTTTATCGGCGCCGTAACGGGTTTCTGATGAACAGTTCGGTTCCCCAGGTTCGCGTCCGTTCTTTGGACGCTAACCTGGGACGGGCGCTACTCGATCTGCACCAGGCCGCCAGCGCCTGGGAGAACCGGCGCTGGCTGTTGAGGCGCCCGCCACGAATCGAAAATCGAAACCTGATGCACGCATGACACCGTGCAGTGCGGTGCGCAGCCTTTCTCCGTAAAATATTCGCGTCGAATGTCCGCCACCGTGTATTTTTCCAGCGGAACTCCCGGGTAGCCGCGCTGCTGGGAGCAGTAATGCACCAGCCCGTCCTCGCAGATGTAGAGGTAGCGCGCGCCCGCGCGGCAGCGCCACTGATTGGGACGGCCCTGGGCAATGTTGTCCTGAAAAGAATTGATGCGGGTAAAGCTCCGCTTCTCCATCGACTTCATTTCGTGGTAGACGGCGCGTTCTTCCGCGTTCAGCGGCTGCAGCTGGCCGCTGCCGTCGTGAATGATTCCGATGGTTGAGCTAAACCCGAGTTCCATCGCGCGCTTCCCGATCGTAAGCGCATCCTGCGGATTCTTGACTCCACCACCCACCACCGAGTTGATGTTCACGTGAAAGTCCGCGTACTCGGCCAGAAGCTGCAGCTTCTTGTCCAGAACCTTCAGGCTCTTCTTGGAAACATCGTCGGGCGTGACGTTGTCGATGGAAATCTGCAGCCATTCGAGGCCGGCATCGTTCAGCCGCTGGATCCGTTCGGCGACCAGAAGATAACCGTTTGTGATCAGTCCGGCGACCATGCCGTTCTTGCGGATGCGGCGGATGATTTCGTCGAGTTCGGGATGCAGCAGCGGTTCGCCCCCGCTGATCGTGATCACCGACGTGCCCAGTGCTCCCAGCTTGTCGACCCGCTGGTACATGGTCTCGGTCGGCACCGGCTTTGAAAAATCATCGAACTCGTTGCAATACTCACAGGCCAGGTTGCAACGCCGGATCGGAATGATGTGCGCCAGCAGTGGATGGTCCGTCGAGGTAAGGCCCTTCACGACCATGTGGGCGCCGCGAATATTCCGCTGAATCGCCCTCAGGCGACGTTTCCAGGTTTTTGCGCTCGATGGCATGAATTTAGTCATTTTATTAGAACCAAAGCCCCCGCGTCGCGCGGAAGCAGTATTTGGAGGAAATTCGCAGGTAAACGGCGGTAAGCCGCAGTTTGGCATGTCCACTGAATCGGCGGGACTATCCCCAAACCGGCGTTTTTCGCCGGGAACACCGGTTTCGATCGGCACACTCAGACTTCCCGATGGCCCGCTTCACGCAACGCGGCCACTGCCTGATCTACCCAGCCTTGCTTCACCAAAACATAATCGGTGTCGAACGTGGATATGGCGAATAATGGGATCGCGCGCTCAGAGAGCGGCTGGACAAAGGAAGTAAGGATGCCCGTTTCAGAAAACGGGAATGGGCCTTGAAGCTTCAGACATGCCCAATCGCCCTCATGCGCAATTTCGGGCGGAACCTGTGCCTGTGGACAAACCACGGAGAAGTCCTCCTCCGTCGAGGTGATTGAAAAGAACGCTCCGCGGGAAGCCCAGGCTGGAAGGCCGGCGCCGGGCGCGAGTCGGCAAATGGCAAACGATCCGTGTACCCGGGAGAATCTCAACTTTTGGGGCATGCGAAGGCAATCATCATGAGAATTTTGAGCCGGCGCGCATTGTGGCAACACTCCCCCTGGACAACATCTATCGCGTTCGTTCTCGGAGCGAGGCAGTCGTTTTATCCACTGACCGCTTTACGCAGCGCCGCCCGGGCCAACAGTCTTGTGGAGTCGAGGGTAGGAAGCGGCGATGACTCCTGCGTCACGATCAGCGGAATTTCTGTGCAGCCCAGCACCACCGCATCGCAACCCTCGTCCTTCAAGTTGCGAATCACCCCGGTGAAGTAGGCCTGGGAGCGCGGAAGAAACTGCGCATTCACGAGCTCATCGAAAATGATGTGATCGATCTTCTCGCGCTGCTCCGTATTAGGGATGCGGTAGTTGAGGCCGGCCGCCTTGAGAGTGTCGGGGTACACACAGGATTCCATCAGCGAGCGCGTGCCCAGCACGCCGATGTGTTTGTGATGACGCCGCGTCGCTTCGCAAGCGACCTCTCGCGCGATGTGCAGCCACGGCCGCGGCGAGCGGTGCTCGACCAGATCGAATGCCTGGTGGATGGTGTTGTCGGGACAAATCAAAAAGTCGGCACCGGCACGTGCCAGTTTCTCGGCGGAGGACATCATCAGTTCGGCGACGCCCGCCCAGTCGTCCGCGAGAACGAATTTCATGTACGTGGCCAGAGGATGCGTGTGCATGGACACTTCCGGATGGTTGTGGGTTCCCAGCAGGGCTGTGCCTTCCTGGCAAATGGTGCGGTAGCACAGGGCTGCGCCCTCAGCGCTGCAGGCAACGATTCCGATGTGCTGTGGCATAGTGATTGGATTGCCGATATGTGATTTCAGATTGCAGATTTTTCATTCATCTGAAATTCCGCGTCGCCTACCTGGAGGCGACGGCGGCGTCGAACATGTTCAGGAATTCGAGCTTTTTTTCTGCTGGCAAGAACGCCGCCTCGAAGGAATTGCGCGCCAGTTCCCTCAAATGCTCGTCGCTGAAGCCGAAATTCTCCTGCGCCAACTGATATTCCTGGGAAAGAGACGTGCCGAACATAGCGGGATCGTCCGTGTTGATCGTCACCATCAGGCCCTGGTCAAAATATCGCCGGACCGGATGGTCCCCCAGGTTCGGGCACACGCCCGTCTTGACGTTGCTGGTCACGCAGATTTCGACCGGCACCTGCCTTTGCGCAAGTTCCTGCATGAGGTCGCCATCCTGCTGCGCGGTCAGCCCGTGGCCGATCCGCTCCGCGCGCAGATTGAGAGCTCCCCAAATTGACTCTGGCCCTGCGGTCTCGCCGGCATGCGCAGTGAGTCGCAAGCCACGATCCGCGCAATAGGAGTACACCTCGCGAAACAATTCGGGACCCGCGCGATTCTCGTCTCCGCCAATCCCGAACGCTACAACATGGCGATCCTGATAACGCACCGCTAGTTCCGCCACCTTTTGGGCCTCGGCGGATCCAAAATGTCGCACCGCGTCGAAGATCCAAAGCAGGGACACGCCGAAATCCCGCTCCCCGAGCGCCCGGCCCCGCTCCAGTCCTTCAAAAATCGCGTTGAAGTCCTGCTTGCGGTACAGGCAAACGCCCACCGATACGTAGACCTCGGCGTGGAGCACATTCTCAGCCTTCAGGCGCTCCATCAGCCGGTACGTGATGACCTCGTAATCGGCCGGCACCCTCAGGTGCTCCGTAATATCTCGAAACGAGATCAGAAAGCCGGGGAAATCGGCGTAGTGGTAGAGCTTCTGGACATCAGCGAGCGTGTTTTTTGTGAGCCCGTGGCCGTGCTGAATTTCCAGCAGCGTCGCCGGCGCAATCGCGCCTTCCAGGTGCAAGTGGAGTTCAGCCTTGGGTAGGGACCGAACGAAAGCACTCGGGTTGGGGTTGGCGAACAAACCCATGGCCTGCCATTGTAGTTCGATCTCAGATTTCGCGAAATCAGGGAGCCGTTTCGTTTCTTTCGCACTCCGCCCGGCGGACTGCAAAACCGCCAAAACCCGCGCCCGACGGGGTAATCAGACCAGCCACTGGCCTTGTGCAGAGTCGCTATGCACTGCGGTGCGCAACGCCATCGCGACTGTGTGCTAAGTTGAAATCAATCCCGGATAGGAATGCCAAGATGGCAGATTTTGGCGCAAATATCGGCGTGGAGCGACACGCAGGTTCCAACGGCGAAGGAGAGAAGCCAGGCATGCCAGCCCGTTTGCTCAACCGGATCATCGAAAAGCTTTGTCCCCACCGCTTCTCATGGCCGCACAGCGGCGCGAACGGTCAGGATTACCAGGTTTGTTTGATTTGCGGATCGGCTTACGAATATGACCTGATCGAGATGCGCCGCACCGGGCGCATGGTGGACCCTGCGGAAATGCAAGGCACATCCCACAAGCACAGCGTCTAGTCGAAGTGAGTTGTAA
Source organism: uncultured Acidobacteriota bacterium (assembly GCA_963733805.1). Taxonomy (GTDB): domain Bacteria; phylum Acidobacteriota; class Terriglobia; order Terriglobales; family Acidobacteriaceae; genus Gp1-AA133. The sequence goes on from CAVTEO010000003.1 coordinate 18,984, forward strand.
GAAGCTCCGCCTAGGCTCCCGAAGTACTTCCCATTCCAAAAGATCAGTCCGCTGCCGGCCAACGGCGCTCGGTGGTTGCACGCTCTCCGCGGAAGTGCTCGCCCAGCGTCTTGACGACTGAATTCAAACCGCCCGCCAGGGTGTTCTGCAACCGCTCTACCGATTCCTGCTCCAACTCTTCCATGGACTGCGCGAACACGCGCAGCGTCTCGCTAACATGCTTGTTTAACGATGCCAGAGCGGAGGCCTGAACTTCTGACTGGATGGCCTTCAGTTGCGCACTGGCCGCTTCCACCTGCGCGCCCAGTTCGCGCGAACTGCGGGTTTCAAGCTCGATCAGGATTTCGTCGGTAGCGCTCTCTAGCTGCTTGCGAACGTCACCCAGCGTGTTGCTGGCCATCTGTCCCAGGCGCTTGTCCAGCCCAGATTCGAGCGAACGGGCAGACTCGTCCAGTTTCGCGATCCGGCTGTCCAGTTGAGTGACTTCACCTTCCAGGCGCTCGCGCTCGACCGCCATCGCACCCTGGACTTGCTCAAATTCCTGCCGACGAACCTCGTGCTCTTCGCCGAGATCGTGTTGCATGACGCGAAACAGATCCTCGCTCAATTTCTTCAGCCGGTTTCCGCCATCCACGACGTGCTGGTGGAATTCGCCCATGCCGCGATTCAAATTTTCGCGCTGGTTCTCCGCAATGTTGGCGGATAGAGCCCGCGCCCGTTCTTCCACCATCTGCAGTTCGCGCGACACGCGCTTGAGAAAATCGTCGTGGGTTTCGGCAGTCTTCTGCGCGATCGCTGCCTTGGCAGCTTCCAGGACCTGCATCGCCTGGGCGCCGGTCTGCTCGAGCACCCGTGGGCCGAGGTTTTTCTGCAGGCGCTCTTCCATCTGATCCTGCAGTTCGGGCGGTATCTGTGTCAGCGAGACTTCGAATTTGCTGCGGCCGCGCGTCAACTTCTCCCGCAGGTCCGCCAATTCGGTGTGCAGCGGCTGAACCAGATCCGCGATCATGGCGCGCAAGTGATCATCGGAAACCTGCTTCTGGATGCTGTCGAACATCATTTTCAGCGAAGGGGAAAGCGGCGTTCCCTGATCGATGATCTGCACGTTCTTCGCAGCAAGTTGCTGCGGCAGCTTTGACTTCGTAGGAGCGGCCGGCGCCGGCAACTGCGCCCAATCCGCGGGGCAAGTCGTGAGGCCCCAGAAATTCTCAGGTCGATCCAGCCGTGCCGCCAGTCGCCAGCTGGTGCGGTCCGCTTCGAGGGGCTGACAGGCAATCACTTTCGCCGTGGTCTCGCGCCCTTCTTTGCTGTGGAAATGCAGGAGGACTCCCGCGTCCAGCTTTACCGGGGACCGCATGGCGCAGCCGTGCGCGTTGACCACCAGGGTTTCGCATACTTCTGAAAAGCGCGTGCCCGGCTCCAGGCTGGTAACCAGAACGGGAACATTGACCGGTACTCTGGAGCTACGTCGAAGTGCGGCGGGGGAATTCGCATTGTGCATAATCACTGCCTTGGTGCCAGGAGTAAGTGACGATTCCGCTTTCGCGGCGTGGCGTCCCTCTAGGCATTAACTTAACCCCAACTGCGTTTCCTGCATCTGTCTCGGGAGTGCTGTGCGTGGCCGCCGAAAGGCCCATGCGTTCACGGTCTTTGGTAACCTCAAGAGTGTTACCAAAAACAACCGGCAGCCTTGTGGGTGGCGGTTCAGTTGTAGCGGTGATCTTTGTCTACTTGGTCGCCGGAAGCGCGACGATGAATGCGCTAGGCGCAGATGTCTTGCATGTGATGTCGCATTTCACTTTTAGGCTATGCGGTCCCGGGCTGCTGGTGGCAGGAACGAAGCTCAAGAGATACTGACCGTTTAGAGAATCCGCAATTCCCGAAATCGCGTCCGCGTAGTTCTTTTTGTCACCCCACCACGACTTCCCGCCGGTTTCCTCCGCGAGCCGCTCGACATTGGCACGGCCACTGTTGTAAAGCCGCTCTTGCTCCAGCCGGATCTGGCGGTCGTTTTCACGCAGGATCTCGCCGATACCATTTTGACCGTAATTACTCTTCAAGTCGCTGATATTTGCAGTTGACGCAGGGTTGGCCTCATCGATACCGATGGTATAGATCGACACATGTAAGCGTTGAGCCGCGTCAACCAATTGCGAGTTCAGATGATCGCTGAACTCTCGATTGCGCTGAGAGAGTCCGGTAGCGTGAGCCCAAGGATTCCTGAACATGACAAGGACGCGACGAGCTGCGCGATTGTCCATCATCATCATGCCCCAGACCGCGTCAAAAATGCTAAACCCGCCGCCTTGCAAGCTTTCTATGCTGTACCGATTTGCGGAGGTTGGCGTGTCCGCAGAGTATATGCTGAGGTCATAGTTAAATGCGTCAGGCACGCCCGTACGCTGGTCCAATTCGCTAATCGTCTTGGTGAGCGCCGAGCGATCGGACTGCCACAGAAGAGTACCCTTTGGCCACAGTTTGTCTCCTCCGGCTGTAATGACGAAGGCCCTGTCCTTGTCGGAACGAATCAGCTTTTGCACTAAGTCAACGGCAGCAGCCTTTTGCTTGTTGAAGTTAGTTTTTGAAGCCAGCAAGACAACTGCAACCGACAAAGGAGCGTCGCCCACTCCATGGATATCCGCAACACTTGCGGCCATGTTGTTGTCCAATACGCTGACTTTGTCCTTCGAAAGGTCATGAACGGGCGCCCCGTTGTTATCCGTTGCGCTAATTAGGACAGCCACCGGGCGCGTTGAGGCTGGCGATCCGCTTTGAGCGATTGCACCTATACAGAAGAGGCTGATGACGAAAGGCGCGAGCTTACTCATAAAGAGATTTTAGCCGCTATGTCAAGGTTACCCGTCACAGGGTAAAGTCGGATGTAAGCCTGCCTCCTCCAGCTTTCGGCTCGCTATCGGATACTGGGTGACTTCATTGATCCGGTACAATTTCCTCGAGATGAAAGCCTTCCTGCGCCTCGCATTAGTTGGGCTCGTCTTGCTGTTCGTTGCCATGGCGTCGGCTCTGCTCGCCATGCGCTTCGCGATTCATGGCGGCGAGGTGGCAGTTCCTAGGGTCACGGGTCTGGCGCCGGTAGAGGCGGAACGAGCTGTTGCGGGGACCGGGCTGACATTGCAGGTGGAACGCCAGTACTACAGCGTGGACGTTCCCGAGGGCAAGATCATCTCCCAGATTCCGGTAGCCGGAATGAAAGTGAGGCGGGGCTGGCAGGTGCGCGTCGCTCAGAGTCTCGGGCCGCAGCGGGTTGCGATTCCGGATGTGCTGGGAGAAAGCGGTCGTGCCGCGGATTTAAACATTCGCCGCCGCGGACTCGACATCGGATCGGTCGCTTATCTGCAAATGCCCGGAGTGCCCGCGGATCAGGTGCTCGCCCAAAGTCCGCCGCCCAACGCCAGCGGAGTGTCGGTTCCTCGGCTGAGCTTGCTGGTGACAACCGGCGCGTCTTCCCAGGCATTCGTAATGCCCAGCTTCGTAGGGCAGCCGCTTGGCACCGTGAACCTGGCCGTATTGGACGCCGGGTTCCACGTCGGCAATGTGACCGTGGCCGCGAGTCCGCCTGACAACTCCTCGATTGTCCCGATTGTGCCGCCTCCCCAGCCCTCGCCGGCCAGCATCATTGTGTCGCAGAGCCCGGCTCCGGGACTGCGAGTCAACGCTGGAGCCACGGTGAACTTCGAAGTCCGCTAGGTCAGCCGTCAGAGCCTACGACTCTCTCTTCAATATCGCTACAAAGAAGCCATCCGTCAGCTGAATTCCAGGGATGGTTCGCAAATAGGAACTGCTCACGATCGTTTTAATCGAGAGCGTGGAAGCAAGTTCTCCTGCCTCTCGTAACCGCTGCAACTCGGATTGGATCTCGAGCAGGCGCAGGGACGAATTTGCCTGCAAGGTTGCTTCGATCACGCTTTCGTCCTCTTCCCGCTCGAGAGAGCATGTCGAGTAGACCAGCGTGCCGCCGGGAGCAACATGCCGTAGCGCAGCCTGCAGAATGGCGAGTTGACGTGATTGCAGATCGGATAGGTCTTCGGTCTGAAGCCGCCACTTGATCTCCGGATTGCGCGCGATTGTCCCCGTCCCGGAGCATGGTACGTCGACCAGAACACGGTCGAAAAAAATGCCGACCGGTATCTCTCGGATGTCGCCGGTGACCACCTCAACGTTGCGCGCCCCAACACGTTTCCGCAGAAGATGTGCACGACGTTCGTGGAGTTCAACAGCGACGATCGCGGCATCGGGGTTGCGGTCGGCAATCGCCCAGGTCTTTCCTCCCGGGGCGGCGCAGCAGTCGAGGATGCGCGATCCTTTTCCGACCAGCGCTGCGACCAGTTGCGACGCTTCGTCCTGAATCGCGATATGGCCGTCGGCGTACAGCGTGGTCTTGGTGATATCTCCGGCGATGACACGGCGAGCATTCGCGAGCAGGGTTCCGGGAGAGAACTCAATCCCCTGCTCGATCAGTTCTTCTTCCGATCCGCGGCGCATCCGGATTGCGGTTACGGGAGTTGCCTGGTTGAATGCGCAGATGCGCGCCGTGACATCGATCCCAAAATGTGCAATCCAACGCTCGACAAGCCATCGTGGGTGGGCTGAGGTCTTCGCCAGTGCTTCAGGATCGGCGCTCGCCAATAGCGGCTCTGTGTCGGCGTGGATTCGAGGACTCTGCGCGAGCTTGCGCAAAATAGCATTCGCGAAAGGTGCCGCCGACCGCTTGCGCGCCCGCTTCACCAGTTCAACACTTTCGTGAATGGCAGCCCGCGCGGGTACGCGATCCAGCCAACCCAGCTGGTACGCTCCCAGGCGCAGCGAAGTCAGAACTTCTCGATCGAGTTTATCGAGCCTCTGAGAGGCAACGCTCCCGATCGCGTCATCCAGCGCAGAGCGCCAGCGCAACACTCCCATGACTAGCTCGGTCGCCAGTCCTTGATCGAGAGCCGTTAAACTGGCGCAGCGTCCCGAATGCAACAAGTCAGATGCATAGGCGTCCTCTTGCTCGACGCGAAGCAGGATGTCAAACGCGGCAGCCCGAGCTGGAGAGACGGACATAAGTCGAGTGGGAAGCTCAGCTTGCTTGACCAGCGGCACCGAGCAACTCGCCATCATACGGGCGATAGCCGTTTACGAAATCCTGTGCCGGCATCCGCTTCTTGCCCTCCACTTGAACTTCAGTGAGTTCAAGCGCGGTGCCTGGCGCGCATCCAACCATCGGGAGATGGCCCGCCATGCGGATCGAACCGGTCGGCACCTGGGCGTCGACGGGCCGCGCCGCCCACACATGGAGATTTTTCCCGCGGAAACGGGTAAAGGCTCCCGGCCATGGCTGGAATCCGCGCATACGATTCCAGATTTCCGTCGCGCTGCGCTGAAAATTGATCTCTCCATCCTGCTTGGTGAGAATCGGGGCCAGAGTTGCTTGCTCGTGATTCTGCCGGCGTGCGACGACCGATCCTTCCCGCAGCCCGCGCAAGGTCTCGACCATCAGGTCGGCGCCGAGGCTGGCCAGCTTGGGAGCCATGGTTTCGGCTGTGTCGTGCTCGCCAATTGGAAGCTCGCGTTGCAGCAGGATGTCTCCCGTGTCGAGCCCGGCGTCAATCCGCATGGTCGTCACCCCGGTCGCCGACTCACCGCGCGCAATCGCCCATTGGATCGGCGCCGCACCGCGGTACTTTGGCAGCAACGACGCATGGACGTTCAGGTTGCCGAGAACAGGCAGCTCAATCATCCATTGCGGAACGATGCGGCCGTAGCCGACCACGATCACCGCGTCGGGATGGATCTCACTGAGTTCCCCGCGAAATTCCGGATTCTCTTTGATCTTCGCCGGCTGAAGAACGCGAATGCCGAGGCGAACGGCGGCCTGCTTTACCGGGGAGGCAGTCAGTTCCATGCCACGCCCGCTTTGGCGATCTGGCTGGGTCACCACCAGGCGCACCTGGAATCCGGCATCGACCAGTTTTTCCAGCGTCGGAACGGCAAATCGCGGAGTTCCTGCAAAGACCAGATTCATGCGGATGAGTAATCGCTAAAGAGGCAGGCTCGGGTGGATCACAACGCAAGACATACCCGCGAAACTCCTCACCACTCGCCGGCCTTCATCAGCTTGCGAATCTTGCGCTTCATTAAATCGCGCTTCAGGGCGCTCAAATGACTCATGTAAAGCTTTCCGTTGAGGTGATCGGTTTCGTGCAGGAATGCGCGGGCCAGCAACTCCTCCCCGGTTTTCTCGTAAAATTTGCCGTTCACGTCCTGGGCGCGGATCGTTACCTTGCGGGGACGCGTCACGTTCTCGCGAAAGTCCGGAATGCTTAAGCAGCCTTCGTTCTGCGAATGCCGCCCTTCCGCGTGAATGATTTCAGGATTCGCGAGCACCAGCTTGGCCTCGGGATCTTCCTTGAACGTAACGTCGATCACCGCCAGGCGCCTGGAAATACCGATTTGTGGAGCTGCCAATCCTACGCCGTGTGCCGCGTACATGGACTCGAACATGTCGTCGACCAGCTTCTTCAACTCGTCGTCGAAAACCGTCACCGGTTCTGCCTTCTTTTCGAGCACCGGATCGCCAAATTTTACGATCGGATAGATCATTCAGGATTCAGGTCTCAGAAGTTCTTCAACTGCTCCAGGTAGCCTGCAAAGTTGCGCGTGGTTTCAACCATGGAGTCCCCGCCGAATTTCTCAAGCGCTGCCCGCGCCAGCGTCAGAGCGACCATGGATTCCGCCGCAACGCCCGCAGCCGGGACCACGCACACATCGGAGCGCTCATAGGCCGCCTTCACCGGCTCTCGCGTGGAAAAGTCTACGGATCCAAGCGGCCGGCGCAAGGTTGAAATCGGCTTCAGATATCCGCGAACCCGAATTTCCTCTCCATTCGAAACGCCGCCTTCAATCCCGCCCGCATTATTATGGGCGCGGCTGAACTTGGTGTAGCGGTCGTCGGCCTGGTAACCGATTTCGTCGTGAACTTGCGATCCCGGCGCTGATGCTGCGCTAATGCCCGAGCCGATCTCCACCGCTTTCACGGCTTGCAGCGACATCACTGCGGCCGCGAGCAGCGCGTCCAACCGCTCATCCCATTGTGCATACGTCCCCAGGCCCGGCGGAACATTGTGGGCCACCACTTCAAAGACTCCGCCGACGGAGTCGCCGGTTTTCAGGACCTTGTCTACTTCTTCTTTCATCTGTTGTTCAGCAGGGCCATCTGCGCAACTCAGGAGAATTTCCGTTTTCTCGCTGACCGTCTTGATCGCGCTCCAGGGCACTTCCTCCATCAACGAGACCGATCCCACAGAGATGACATGGCTGAGGACCTCGATGTTCAGTTCCCGGAGAAACAGTTTCGCCAAAGCGCCCACTGCAACCCGGGCCGCTGATTCACGCGCCGATGCTCGCTCCAGAACATAACGAGCCTCGGAAAAGTTGTACTTGAGCGCACCCGCCAGGTCGGCATGTCCCGGCCGCGGAGATTTCACCGCTTTATGTTTGGCTGGATCTCCCTCCGCGACGGGCAATGATTCCTGCCAATTTTTCCAGTCTTTGTTCTCGAGCAGGATGGCGATGGGCGACCCGATGGTCATTCCGTGGTGTACACCCGACAGGATATGCGCCTTGTCAGTCTCAATCTTCATGCGGCCGCCACGCCCATATCCCTGTTGCCGCCGCCACAGATCGCGATCCACGAATTCCAGGTCAACGCGCAGGCCGGCCGGCAGACCGGAGAGAAACGCAACCAAAGCTTCGCCGTGAGATTCTCCCGAAGTGAAGTAGCGCAACATAAGCAGTTGATTCTAACTGATGAAGGGCCAGGTCGCGGGCGTTGGCAAGCCGGCAATCGATGGTTTTCTGCCGTGACATCGCTCCCTTGAATCGGTAAAATCGGTTTCACGCCACCCTGCTAGTGCGATCTTGTTGTCCCGCCACACTCGTGCCGCTCCAACTTCTCTGGCCCAGGAGGAATGGTGTATCTTGACGAACCGACCACGACAGCGTTGAAAGAGAAAAGCAAGATTCGATGTGTCATTGCGGATGATCATGTCTTGGTGCGCCAGGGAATTCGTCGCCTGTTGCAGGACGAAAGCGACGTGGAGATAGTTGGAGAAGCGGGCGATGCTGCAGAAGCCTTGAAGTGTGTGATGGAATTGCGTCCCGACATCGTACTCATGGATATTGGCATGCCCGGCTTTTCTTCGTTTGATGCGACCCGAGTCATCCAAGCCGATTATCCCCAAACCCGCGTTGTCTTTCTGACGATGCATGAGAGCCAGGATTACGTCATGCAGGGATTGCAGGCCGGGGCCGCCGGTTATCTTTTGAAAGACACTCCTGCCGACAAGCTGGCAAGCATCCTTCGCGACGTTCATCAAGGTGGGAAATTCGTGAGCCCCGAAGTCCTGGGTGGCCTGCTGGACAATGGCAGGTTCGGGCAGGAGCGTCCGCGCCCTTCACGAACGTCTCTGACGCCCCGCGAAACTGAAATCATGAAACTGCTGGCCGAAGGAAATACGGTCCGCAAAATTGCAGGCATGTTGGGACTCAGCCTGAAAACCGTGGAAGCGCACAAATTTAATCTCATGCGCAAGCTGGATATTCATAACAAAGCTGAACTCGTACACTGCGCCATTCGCAAGAGGATCGTAAAAGTGCCGGCTGGGTTTTAGCGGCCTCTCAACGTCGTAACGCTCGAGCATCAGCACCTAGCCCGTTCCGCGAGCGTCGCAAGATCAGGAACTTCCAGATCCGGTTTTCCCGCCGCTTGTTTGACCGCCCCGATTCCCGCCCGTGGGGAAGGGCGATTCACCCACACCGTCGCCAAACCGAGAGACTGCGCCGGGAGCACGTCGTGATAGATGCTCTGCCCCACGTGCAGGATCCGGTCCGTCGCTACTGCCGCCTTCTTCAGGGCCATCCGGAAGATATCCAGTCCCGGCTTGTAACACCGCGCCTGCTGCGCCGTGGTGACGCTTTCGAAATTCACTGGCAGGAATCGGCGCGTGGAAGCGAACAGTTCATCGTCGATATTTGAAATGATGGCCAGATGGTATCGAGTGGCGAGCCTCTGAAGGGCGACAACCGTGTCTGGCCAAGGTTGCCACCGCGATACTGAATCAGGCAGCGACTGGAGTTCGGCCTGCGAGGGCGTGAAGCCAAGCCGTTGTCCGAACGAAGAAACCACCGCCTGCAACACTTCGCGATACGGTCGATATTCCCCCGCCTCCGCGCTCGCTTCAAATTCGCCATAGAGCGCAAGAAGATTCGCATCCGCGATTGACTTGCCATGCGCTGCCAACACTGGTGAGACTGCAGAGAAAATCCCGCTCTCCCAATCGATCAGGGTTCCGTAGCAGTCGAAGGTGAGAAGTTCCACGTTTGAAAAATTGATCATGATTGAGATCCGAAGAGCACTCGGCAGCCATCGAAAAAACAAACCCGGAGACCGCAGTCCCCGGGCCTTCATTCCAAAGTGACGAGCGAATTACCGTTCCACCTGCAAGGGCGCTTCGAGCTTGAAGCTGACCGCCGATTCCGCAGGCAGAGTCACGTCGCGGTTCCCGGTATAGGCCGAGCCGGCCGTTCCCGCGCCGCCGCCTACCAATGCGCCGATCGCAGCGCCTTTACCGCCGCCGGCCAACGCTCCAATGAGGGCTCCCGCGCCCGCTCCGCCGCCAATCATTGCCGCAGTGCGCTTCCCTTTGCCTTTTTCCGATCGGGCTACTGAGGAAGTCTCAATCGACCGCTGTTTGCCACCAACGGTGACCGTGTTCAGCTTGATCTGCAGCAGGGAGGCGCCCTTGAATTTGCCCGCCGCATGCGCCGCCACCACCGTCCCGGTTGCTGTCGCGCCCGTGGGAATCACGGTCTGGCCATCTACTTCCACGGGTTCCGCCACCGTCGCGGAGAAAGCCTGTCCAGGCTGACTCTGTTTGGAACTTAAAGTTTCTCCCAGGCGCACAGTCAAAACAGTGCCGCTGGGGATCACGATTGGCTGCGGCGTTGCCTCCCGGTTCGATGCCATCGCACCGCCCCGGGAATCGCCGCGCGTCGCCGGTGCCGCTCCATTTCCGTTGTTCGCTGCCGAGTTGCCCGAATCGGTGGTCGTTGTCGGATTCGCCGCATCATTCGCGGGAGGTTTGGAGGTGCACGCCAGCACCGCGAACGCCAGGTAACAGGCAAGGGTGAGTAATCCAATACGGGATCGCATGAGAATCTCCAGTCGGGAAAATGTACTGAATCGCCGGACGTACCGCAAGGTCTCGCTGAGGCGAAATTACGTCTTGACCGGCTCCTGGCCAGTTGTCGGGGCCGGATCGCACTCCTCGAGAACCTCCAATTGCAGAGGCGGCGGCTCGCCTTCAGAGGAAGCGGCTGGAACAGAGGCCGCGGGTTTAGGCGCCAGAAACTTCGCGGTGTTCAAAAGTGGGCGGCCGAGCGACGGATTGTAGCTGGTCCAGGCATTCTCCTGTTCCGCTTCACGCTCAAACAACAACCGCATGCTTTCCATTTTTGAATCGAGATCGTCCATGTAGTGCAGCAGCAGCGCCTCTGGAAACATGGGCAGCTTGGGCGACCCGAACTCGTATTCTCCGTGATGGCTGATGATGAGATGCTCCAGCAGCGTCTTCAGCTCGGAAGGGAAATCCGGCACTAGCGAGAGCTTGGCCTGCAACATCTCCAGCTCAATGACCATGTGGCCCAGCAACTGCCCGCGCGTGGTGTACGAGAAGGACCGGTTGTAGGTGAGTTCGTGAATCTTGCCGATGTCGTGAAGAAACGCACCCGCCAGCACCAGGTCCCGATTCACTTGCGGGTAGTTCCTGCAGATCAGGTCACAGGATCGGAACAGGGAGACGACGTGGTCGAGAAGCCCCCCAATGTAGGCGTGATGCAAAGTCTTTGCGGCCGGCGCATTGCGATACGCCGCCGCGATTTCAGGATCCGCCATGAACCCTTGAATCAGGTTCTTCAGGTGAGGGTTTTGCATGCTCGCCACAAAATCCGTGAGAGCCTGCCAGAGCTCATCGATGTTTTTTGTGGTCTTGGGCAGGTAGTCGGAAAAATCGATTTCCGATTCTCCCAACCGGCGCAATTTGTGAATGGTCAGCTGAAAACGGTTTTTGTATTTGTTGATGAGGCCTTTGATCTTCAGGTAATCGTCCTGCTCGAAGGCGTCGAGTGCATCCTCGACGTTGTCCCACATCTTGGCCTCGATCTGGCCGGTTCGATCGCCCAGAGTCAGCGCGAGGTAGGGGTCCCCCGTCTTTTTGGGCTTAACTTGCTTCGACACCACCACGAAGCTGGAGGTGATGATCTTGTTTTCCTGCACACTGCAGTCGCGGATGAAAAACTGTTTCATGGAATTCGTTTAAGCCCGAGCGCCCGTAGTTTCTATGCGGTGGTCTGAGTCTATTTGAAAATTCCCAGCTTTTTCTTCTTTTTCAGATTCTTGGCGCCGGCCTCTTTGCCGGGGGCCTCGACCGGCTTGGTCTGATTCGGGCTAGCTCCGGTGTCCACGTAGCCGGAGTGAACATCGATGAAAGCTTCTTCGCGCAATTTCTTTAGATAGGCGCGCAACGCCGGTTGAAGCTTCTGATAGTAGAGTGCGTCCTGGATGCGCGGCTCCATTTGCTTCAGGGTCGGGATTCCGGCCTGCTGGTGCTCGGTCACCTTGAGAATGACAAAACCCTGCTTTGTGCGAATCACCTCGGTGACGTCGCCGGCCTTCATGGCAAACGTGCGGTCCTCGAGGTCCTTCGACAATGTCCCACGCTTGAAGTAGCCGAGATCACCGCCCTGTGCAGCACTAGGCCCGTCGGAACTCTTCTTGGCAACTTCGTCGAACGCAGCGCCCTTTTGAATCTCCTCACGCAGGCTGTTCGCCTTAGCTTCCGCAGTTGCCAGTTCATCGGCAGGCGGAGGCGGAGGCGCAGGCGCGGTCTCCGCAGGTTTGGCAGCGTCCGTACTCGGGGGAGCCGCCGGATCCGGTTTCGCAATCGGCGTAATCGACGGAGGCTTGGTAGAAACAAGGATTTCACTCAGCCGAATCTGTTCCGGCTGCTCCATCTCGCTCTTGTGCTCGTCGTAGAACTTTTGTTCCTCTTCCTTCGTGATGTTGAGATGCCCGCCAACTTCACGCCCAATGACTTGCTGGGTGATGATCTGGTTGCGCATATTCTGCTTGAAGTCTTCGTAGGAGATGCCCTGCGCTTGCGCCGCTTTTTCCAGATCGTCCAGCGAATCCAGGTTCATCTGCTTGCGCATTTCATCCAGCTTCTTGATCAGCTCCGTGTCCGCCGTAAGTCCCAGGTCCTTGCCTTTATCAATGAGTAGTTGCTGGTCGATCAGGTCGCGGAGGACGTCGCGTTCCTTCGCCGCGATATCCTTGTCGGCGTTGTTTGGATCCTGCTGTTTGGCCTCTTCTTTGAGCTGCAACTTGCTCCGCTCGAAATCCGAGTGGGTGATAATCGAGTTATTGACGCGGGCGATAATCTCCTCGACTACGGTGTCGGCATTCAGAACGACAGGCAGGATCAACAGGCAAGCACACACACACAACAGCTGTTTTCTCTTCATGGGGAAATCACCCGGGAGTCTTGGGCCGCAGCCGGACTCAGCTGAACTTTGGATCTTTATGAGATTGTAAACCCGCCCATGGGGCCTGATCCAGCCCGTGTGGACACCTGATTTCGGAATATGCAGGACTAGGATGCACCGCTGCGCACCAGGGCCAGGGCGGTGATGTCGTCCTGGATTGGCTCCGAACAGGCGAAACGTTGCACGTCGTCGAGAATCGAATGGCAGACCGCTTGCGCTCCGGTAAGGTTGGCATTCTTCAAGGCTGACTCAACTCGGCTCAGTCCAAATTCCTGCCGCTTGCATTCCGTTTCAACCACGCCACGAGAAACGAGCGCCAGAGCCGAACCCGGCTCCATCGCTATCAGGCGGGCCTCCGTCGGTGCCATCGAGAACAAGCCCAGTGGGAGACCGGTGGCCCCTAGCTCCGAAACATCGCTTGCATGACGCACAAGGGCGGGAGTATGTCCACAGTTGAAGTAACAGAGGATGCCCAGGTCTTCGTTGTAGCACCCGGCAAAAGCCGGGCTGGAGTGCACACCCCCGGCCGCCTTCATTATTTCGCGATTCAGAGCGAGACAAAGCTCCGTCATCGCGTCAGCCTCGTTGGCTTCCGGCGGCGCGAGTAGCCTGGTCCCCGTGTCGCGAAACACCTTTTGCGCAGCCGCAAGAATTCCCTGGTTCTGCTCACGCCGGCCCGCCACATCGAGCAGGCCGAACAGGACGCGCGAGGGGTTCACCCGGATCGAATCGTAGAAATCGCCCGCGGTTCGTTGTCCGGCGAAGGCGGCTGCGATCTCTGCATCCTTTAAAGTGGGAAATGCGGAAGCGACCGGTTCGATCGCGACCGGAATCTTCTTGTTACGCCGGATGAGCAGACCCTTCATAGCTGGACCAAGAAGGGCTGAAAGTAGCACACAGTGCGGTGCTTGACCAGTGGGGAACGATAAGCCAGGCAGAAGCTGTGTTACTCCCCGTACTTTGTGCCCAGGAAGTGCCCGACTTCGGTCTCGAGTTGGCCATAGTCGGAGTGAATCGTCGCGCGCAGGGCTGCCTCGGCGGAACTGCCTTGTCCGATGCGCTCCAAAATGCGTTCCACATCGCTCATTCCGTAGGTCTCGTTGATGTACTCCACCGCGGCCAGAGACTCGTCGTACGCAACCACAGCCTCCACATTGGAGAAACGCATGAAGCTGCCTTCGAGGACGTTATAAGGGATGGCATGCTGAGCCCGGAACAGCTGCCCGATGCGCCGGCCATCCGAGGCCAGAGTCTTTCCTTCCACCGCCTGCGCCACCCCCTCATTGAGCCAGGTCGGGCAGCGCCCGCCCGAAGCCTGGTTCACGAAGGAATGGGCGAGTTCATGCTTCAAGACTCGAGCCAGGTCCGAAGTCATTGACGAGATTCCGCTGATCGGAATTCGCAGCTTCCCGTCGTTTACGGCGCCCGACCACGAGGGCGCCTGGGTGACATCGAAGAACGCCTGTTCGGTATAGAGAATGACCGGAATACTGGCGCGGGGCGCAACGCCCAGGTGCCGAACCAGGTCATCGTATTCCGATTCGAGCGTCGCCATCAGTTCCCGACGAAGCTGTTCGGAGGACTGTTTCCCCTCGTAGCGCAGCGTGAAGTGGCTGCTCTCCTTTTGGGAGAACTCCGCCTCGGTCGTAGCCTCTCTCTGCGCCTTTGCCAGGTACTGTTCAACCACCGGATCCGGGCGCAGTTCAAGCGAATGCTTCCAGGTGCGCACGGCATCCTTAGTTCGGTCGGAGGAGAATTGAACGTAACCGAGCACGGTGTAGGCGTCCGCGGAATTCGGATTGGAGCGCGTAGAGCGCTCTGCGTAAGGCAATGCCGCCGCCGCGTTACCCGAGCGTACCAGGGCCATCGCGTAGTAGCTCAGGATCGTCGAATTGTCAGGTTGGAAACGCAGGGCGGCTTCGAATTGGTGCCGCGCCTGCGGAAGATTCCCATGTTCGAATTCGTGTTTGCCGGCCAGAAAATAGGCGGTTGCGCTCAGTTCGGACTTGCCTTCCTTCTCAATGGCCGTCAGCGCGTCCAGATCCACCTTGCCGTCGTGAACGATTTTGGTCGCTAGATCATCGTGCCCCGCCAGTCCGTCCTCGGGAACAAAGGCGGGCAGATCCTTCACCGAGCCTTGGCCGCTGGACGACGCGTATGCAGGAGCCGCCCCGCCGGCCTCGATACTTTCCACCGAGGCTTTTGAAATCTTGTAAGAATCTTCTCCGACTTCGTACTCGACGCGGTTGCCGTTCTCGCGAACGTGATCAGCCCAGATCTTGCGCCCATTCTTGAGGTGAATAACGTCGGCAAATGCGCGAACCTCCGCGCAAGCCGTCAGCAGGAGCAGGACCGGTAGTGAGAGAATAAAACGCGTGCGCACTCATGCGCATTCTAGCAACGGCTAGGGAGCTTCCATAGGTGACCCAGGTAACCCGGCAAGCGCGCCTCGTGCGGAATTTCGTGCTGCTTTGCCTACTCGCCGGTGTCTCGAATGCACACGCTCAATCTCCCGCCCCCGTTTCTTCATCCGCGCCGGCACAACCTGCCCCAGCCACCAGGCCGGCGGAAGAACTCTACTTGCAACTGCGGAGCGTTGGTCTCGATCCGGCGCGGACGTTTCACATCCGTGGTGTTTCCATTGATCGTCCGTCTCTTCATCTTGTTCTCGATGACGGCGAAATCGTTTTCACCGCCGACGTTGCCGGGCGAGTGACGGGCGCGCTGTTCGAAGGAGATGCTGAGCTCTTATTGACGCCTCCCGACCAGGGAGAGCGCGCTTCCATGATGCTCTTTACCGGCATGGCCATTCTGGAGGAGCGCATCTCCTCAGCCTATCTGCGCTTTAACGACGACACGTTTTCGGAATTGCAGCCCTATTTGCGTCCCTCCACCGTCGGACCCGAATTCGTCGCGCGCTTGAATGCGACAGCCCGCAACCTGGCGGATCAGGACGCGCTCAGACTGCTCGGAACCTTCAGCCGGGCATTGCCCGTCGTGGGCGGGGCGGAGGGGGACTCGCCCACACACTGGGTCCCGGATCCCTCCGATCGGATGCTGCATATTCGCGCCCAAGGCAACAAGTCGGGCACCTTTGACGCCTATTTCGACAACAAAGGCGTCGAACAAGTTTGGGCGGGCCAGACCAGGTTCGTCGAGGGGCAGGCCTTCTATGATCTCTGGACGTCTTTTACTCCACACCCGCCCGGCAAGATCGGGCGCATCAACGAGCCAAAAACTCGCAACGAAGAAGTCACAATCTCTGGATACAAGATTCGCGCGCAAGTGACCCCTCCCACGACTCTTTCTGCCGAAGCCTCGCTGCAAATGGAAGTTCATCGCGCTGGAGAGCGCGCTGTCTACTTTGAGCTTTCTCGTTTCCTCCAAGTCAAAGAAGTGGATGTCGACGGCCACGCCATTGAGTTCATCAACAATCCTGCGATTGACGGGAGCCAGCTCTCCAAGAGAGGGAACGACCTCGTCGCTGTTATCTTTCCTCAGCCTCTCCGCGAAAAGCAGATTCTGACCCTGAGGTTCGTATACAGCGGTGACGTCCTTTCGGAGGCGGGAGGCGGGCTTCTTTATGTGGGCGCTCGCGGAACCTGGTACCCCAACCGCGGGCTCGCCATGGCGGATTTTGATTTGGAATTTCATTATCCCAGGGGGTGGACGCTGGTCGCGACCGGGAAAAGTGTCCCTCCGGATGAGATCGCCAGCACACAAACCAGGGACAATTCCGAAGACCAGATCGCGCGCTGGGTCACCGAGCGTCCCATCACCCTGGCGGGCTTCAATCTGGGGAAATACGAGGTGGCCAGCGCTGTGGCCGGGGATGTGACCGTAAAGGCCTATGCGGCCCGAGCCATGGAGAAAGCCTTTCCCCGTCCTGCAGTCACCGTGCTGACTCCGCCGACGGTACCAAATCCGCGCATGAACATTGATCCGATTGTGCACCAGCCCATTGTCCCGTCGCCCGCGCGCAATGCGCAGGCGGTCGCAGACCATGGCGCGCAGGCGGTGGAGTTCTACTCCAGTCGCTTTGGACCTTTTCCTTACCAATCTCTCGAACTCACCCAAATGCCCGGCCGCACCAGTCAGGGTTGGCCGGGTCTTGTTTTTCTGTCGAGCTTTGCCTTTCTCACCCATGATCAGGCCCAGGACTTGAGTGGCAGTCCTTTGGAGAGCGCATTGTCCAGCCTGACGCTGCCCCACGAGACTGCGCATCAGTGGTGGGGCGATCTGGTGGGCTGGCGCAGCTATCGTGACCAGTGGATTGTGGAGGCGCTCGCTAACTACTGCGCTCTGATGACGCTGGAAAAAGACCGGCCTGGAGACGTGCGCAGCATCCTTGAACTGTACCGGAACGAATTGGCCGAAAAGAATAAGGATGGCGAGATGCTCCGTGATGCCGGGCCGGTGACGCTGGGTTTACGGTTGAGTTCTTCTCACTTCCCGAACGGATACGAGGCCATCAGCTATGGCCGAGGCACTTGGTTGTTCCACATGCTGCGCCACATGCTGCTCGAAACGGAACCGAGGCGGCCGGGGTCGCCCGAGCGTGCCCCCTTCGATCCCCACGAACCATTTGTTCGTGCTCTCCGGAAGGTTCGCGATCGCTATGCGGGAAAAGCCATCAGCACGCGCGAACTGTTCGCGGTCTTCGAAGAGGACTTACCCAAGCCGCTCTGGTACGAGGGGCACGAGTCCCTCGAGTGGTTTGTCCGAAGCTGGGTCGAAGGTACGTCCCTGCCCGTCCTCAATCTGCACAACGTCAAATTTGAGAAGCACGCGCATGGGGTCGAAGTGACCGGAACCATCCAGCAGAAAGAAACACCGCAGGACTACGTAACGGCCGTGCCGGTCTATGCGGTCGTGGATGACCAGAAGATATTTCTAGGCACCGTGCTGGCGGACGGCCCGGCCACCCCGTTTCGCCTGGCCGCGCCGTCGGGCACCCACAAGGTCGTGCTCGACCCGTACCAGACCGTTCTCACCGCTCCCAAATAGAAGGATCGACTGAGAGCGCTTTCACCGGGAAGGCGCAGTCAGCGGCACGCCGGCCGACGGCTTCAGACTTGTGGGCATGCCCTGCGCACCGGAGTCACCGGGCGGTGACGACTCCAGTCTTTTCATAGTTACTTTGCCAACCACCACCACGTCTACTCGGCGATTTTGCGCCCGCAACTCCGGGGTGTCGTTGCTGCTGACCGGATGGTACTCCGCGTAGCCGGCAGCGGAAAGGCGCTCCGGGGCGAACCCATATTTCATGATCAGAAGCCGCACCAGCTCGGTCGCCCGCGCGGTCGAGAGATCCCAATTGTCGCTGAACTCCGTATTGTGAATCGGTCTGTTGTCCGTATGCCCTTCGATGCGCACCCGGTACGGCCGCTCGGCGAGCAGCCATGCGATGCGACCGAACGCAGACAGCGAATTGTCCCGGATTTTGGCGGAGCCGCTATCGAAAAATCCGATTTCGCGCAAGCTGACGATCAGCCCGTCGGGTCCAACCAGCACGGCCACTTCCTGTCTCTGAATTTCCGGAGCCAGCGCATCCTCCAGTTCCTGCCGAAGGCTGGATAAGTCGCCGCTCTCGGAAGCTCCCAGCATTCCCTTCGGGGAAGGCGCGATCCGGCCCAGGGCAGCCGTGCGTTCGGCATTCTCGATAGCCTGCACCGTATTAAACGGCACTGGTTCGGAGGAGTCGACGACAGCGATTTTGCTCGATGCCGGGAACACTCCCAACTCCTGAAACGCCACCTGAATCGCAGTCGCCAGTTTCCCGACCTTTCGTTGATCCACTTGCGAGGAGGAATACAGCACCACGAAGAACGCAAACAACAACGTGATGAAGTCGGCATACGACACCAGCCAGCGCTCGTGATTGGCGTGGGTGCTGCGCTGGCGGCGACGCCGCCGGTTCATGAGACGACCTCGGGCACGGGAGCCGCACGCTCAGCCTTCTTGGCCTCGGACAGGAATCCCAGCAGCTTGGTCTCAAGCATCCTCGGATTCATGCCTTCCAGGATCGAGACCACCCCCTCCAGCGTCATTTCCCGGATAAGCTGCTCTTCGCGAATGCGCAGCTTCAGTTTCCCCGCTGCCGGCAGCAGGAAAAGGTTTGCGGCGCCCACTCCGTAAATCGTGGCCACGAACGCCACGGCGATTCCTCTCCCCACTTCGTCAATCTTGTCCAGGTGCTGCATGGTTTGAATTAATCCCAAGACCGCGCCGATAATTCCCACCGTCGGTGAGAATCCACCCGCCGACTCGAATACGTGCGCGTAGGTCTCCTGCTGCTCCGCCTGGTTGTCCAGTTCGAGTTCCATCATGCTGCGGAGTTCCTGCGGTTCCGTGCCATCGATGGCCAGCATGAGGGATTTGCGCAGAAAAGGCTCTTCGATGTTCTGCAGAATCTGGTCCAGAGAGACGATCCCTTCCCGGCGTGCTCGGTTCGCATAGAGCACCAGCTCGTTGACGGTGGCCATCGGGTCGACGCGAGGCGATACAAAAATATGGCTGAGCCGGCGAAAAGCCCCGAGCACAATGGGCAATGGAAATTGAATCAGAATGGCGCCCAGCGTTCCGCCAAAGACAATCATGGCGGCGGTGGGCTGCAGCACCTGCCCCACATTGCCGCCTTCCAGCAGCAAACCCGCCAGAATCCCGCCGAGGGCGATAATTACGCCACTGACTGTGGCCTTGTCCACGGCGCCTACCTCAGTGCCTCATTGTTGTTCTTGGCCGCCTCCCCGGGGGAAGGGCCCAAGGCCACCCGGTTGTCCCACCCCGAAAAGAGGTTGCCCAGAACTGCCCGCCGGAACTTGACGATGAGCTCGAGAATCTGCGGCGTACTTTCCAGTACCACGATCTTTTCGCCCGTCACCAGCGTAATTACCGTGTCCGGTGCCTGCTCCACGAACTTGATCAGGTCCGAATTCACGGCAAAGGGCTGATTGTTGAGCCGTGTCAGCTGAATCATCGACAGCTTCCTCTCTGGATCTTCCATCCCTGCCATGACCTGCTACTGAACCTATCGGCAACCAAAGCCTTGTTCGTACAGCAAGGCACCTTTGGACGATTACTGAGGTACCGGGCCCGGCGGGATGGGCGTTAAAGCCCTCACCCCGCCTGCCGATGTTCCGGGAGAACACAATTGGGTTCCGTGACGCAGGAAGGGGACAGACCTTCACCAGCACGATCGGGAGGCGGTTCCGGGAAGACGGGCCCAGACAAAGGAGAGATTCAAAATGTCACTTAGCATTCTGAATAACATTCCGTCCCTGGCCGCCCAGAACCAGTTGGCGATCACGGGTGGGGAACTGCAGAGAACCCTGTTCCGGCTGTCCTCCGGTTCCCGCATCAACAGCGGCGCCGATGACGCGGCCGGCCTGGCCATTGCCGATGGGTTGCATGCCAACATCACAGCCCTGACGCAATCCGCCCGCAACGCGAATGATGGCGTTGGCACCTTGCAAGTCGCCGACGGATCGCTCGCCCAGGTCACCACCCTGCTTAACCGCGCCGTCACACTGGCCACTGAGTCGGCGACCGGCACGGTTTCCAACGCACAACGCACCGCCCTGGATTCCGAGTTCACGGCGATCAAGGCTGAAATCGATCGCATCGGCACCAACACCACGTTCAATGGCACGGCGGTGTTTACGGCCGCCGCGACCAACATCTACCTCAGCGATTCCACCAGCGGTGGTGCCAGCAACATCGGCGTGACCACTGGCCAGCTGTCCTCGCTGGGCATCGGATTGCTCGCCAATGCCAGCGGCACACTGACCGCTACGGCCAACGCCACCGCTACCAAGACGGTGACAGTGGGAGCCACCACCTACACGTACGTGGCGGCTTTGTCGGCTACGCCAACTGCCAATGAAGTATTAATTGGGGCAAATGCCGCGGCTACGCTCTCGAACCTGGCGGCTGCGATTAATGGCGGCACGGGCGGGGGCACGGTGTACGGGTCGCCCACGGTGGCCAATGCTTCGGCTACAGCCGTCGCCGGCGCCGCGAGCGTTACCATCATCGCAAAGACTTCCGGAACCGGTGGCAACGCCGTCGCGACGACGACAACCGACGTAGGCATCACCTTCGGCGGCGCGACGCTGGCCGGCGGCGGTGGAACTGCCAGCTTGACGACCGCGGCTGGGGCCCAGGCTGCCTTAACCAACATCAACAGCGCCATCTCTTCGGTGGCTGCCACTCGAGGCCAGATCGGCGCTGCCATCAACCGGCTGCAAAGCGCAGTCAACGTCATTCAAAACCAGTCCCAGAACCTGTCCGCTGCCGAGGACGGCATTCGCGCGGCTGACATTGCTCAGGAAGTGGCGAACATGACTAAGTACTCCATCCTCAACCAAACCGGCATCTCGTCGTTGGCGCAAGCCAACCAGATGCAGCAGAGCGTCTTGAAGCTGCTCCAGTAGCACGACGCATGTGGGGAGGCGAGTAACCGCTTGCCTCCCCGCAATTTTCAGGGAGATGCGTTATGAGCATCGATCCGGTCCAAGCGGTGATCGTTCTCGGACCCTTATCGAACGTGCGTGAGGCGGCACCCGCTCGGTCCGCGTCCGCCAGTTCGTCGGCAGCTCCCCAGACTCCTGCCCCGGAAGCCATGCCAGCCGTCCGACAGTTCCAGGTGAATGCGTCCTTCGGCCGGGACAATCGCATCATCTATCGCATTCTCGACAAACAAACCGGAGACTTGATCCAACAGATTCCGCCCGAACAGCTGCTGGAAATCGCGCGCGGCATCCAGGAATTGCTGCAAGCACAACAGACGCGGCCGACCCTCGATGTGCAGTCCTAATCCAACGACGAGAGAAGGAGACCTATGTCCAGTAGCGGCTTAAACCTCAATAGCATGGGCCTGAGCTCAAACACTGTGACTTCCGGGTCAGGCATTGACGTCACAGCGGTCGTAGATCAGATCCTGGAAGCCGCCCGCGGGCCGGAGAAGCTGTGGCAGCAGCAGAAAGCTGACCTGACGCTGCAAACCACATCCCTCAACAACATTAACAACAGCCTGAATGCATTGCAGACCGCCATGCAAGCCTTGAACGACGTCTCTGGCGTGCTGAATTCGAACAACGCCACCTCGTCCCAGCCCAGCACTCTGACGGCCAGCGCGCAGTCGAACGCACGCGCGGGGAATCATTCGATTGTTGTCAGCAACCTGGCGACGACCTCCTCCTCTTATTCCGATCCAGTGGCCAACTCCGACACGGCGCCGCAAAACGGGGTCATCACCCTTCAAGTTGGCAGCGCCAGCACCGACATAACCATCGACAGCAGCAACAACACACTTGCTGGCCTGGCCAATACCATCAATGCCCAAAATCTCGGGGTCACGGCCAGCGTGATTACCGATACCGCTGGCGCCCGCCTGGCTTTGGTCAGCAAGACAACCGGCGCACCTGGAGATCTGACCGTTACGGGAAATACAACCGGATTGGTATTTCATAAATCTGTCACGGGCCAGAACGCGTCGCTTACCATTGATGGTGTACCCATTAGTAGTGCCAGCAACACCGTAACCGGGGCTATCGATGGAGTCACCTTGAACCTGCTCAGCAGCGCTCCCAATACTTCGGTCCAGCTTTCGGTGGGCCCGAACACCTCGGCCATCAGCCAGGCTATCAATAGTCTCGTAACTTCCTACAACCTCGTGATCAGCTCCATCAATGCGCAATTTACGGTCAGTGGCACCAGCAATACCGCCGGTCCTCTGGCAGCCAATGGTTCGTTGCGAGCTTTGCAAAGCAACCTATTGTCTGACATCACCTATGCCATGGCTGACAATAACGGCTATTCCAGTCTCGCGTCGCTGGGCATCTCCATGGCCAATGATGGGACTCTGACCGTCGACAGCGCGACTCTGAATGACCTGCTCACCAATCATTTCAGTGACGTGCAGAACTTCTTCCAGAAGGCTTCCGATAGTTTTGGCGCGCACCTTAGCGCCGATCTCACCGCTCTGACCAGTCCGACGCTTGGCATACTCAACTCGAATCTGACCGAAATCTCCAACCAGCAGAAAGTCCTGACCGATACCATCGCGGATTTCGAAGATCATCTGGCAACCCGCGAGCAACAGCTGATCAAAGAGTACAGCCGGATCGATGCCATGTTGCGCCAGTATCCGGTAACCCTCCAAGCCATCAACGCGCAGCTCGCTACCCTGCAGAACTACCAGAAATGAATACCGACCCCAGGCTCGCGTACCGGGAAGGGAATGCTCGCGCCGCCAGCCCGCTGGGCAGAGTTGTTCTGCTGTACGAGCAGGCGGTCCACGATCTGGCAGGTGCTTTGTCTTCCCTGAAAGCCGGAGACGTCGAACTGAGGACGCAGAAAATCAGCCACGCCCTGCTGGTGATCGGACAGTTGCAGGCCTGCCTCGATCTGGATCGTGGAGGCGAAGTCGCGCGCCACCTGGACCGCTTCTACGATCTGGTGCGCAGACGTCTGCTGGAAGCTCAGATCAAGAACAGCGTTGCCATCCTGCAGGAACAGATCGATCTGTTGCTCTCGGTGCGGTCGGCATGGATTGAAGTAGAACAGCAAGAAGCGAAAGAAATCGCGCCTCAGAAACCGCCAGAGCCCGCCTCACAACCCGGCAACCCTTCAACGACGCCCAATATCCCTTCGCACTGGAGGGCGTAATGTCGGAACTCCTGGGCCGACTGAAGCAGGCCAACCACACTCTCGGCGAAGTTCTTAACCTGATGACGCTTGGCGGCGGTCAGCAAATCGGCATCACGCCCGACCATTTCGCTGCCATTCTCGGGGAGATCTTACAGGTTGGGGCGTGGTTGCAGGACAGAGATCCTGTGGAGGACGATCCCGAGGCGCAAGCTGCCATACGTCTGTACCGCAGTCACCTGGAACAACTGCGCGCCTTGATGCCGTCGTTGCATGCGCGGCTCCTGACCGAACGCGTTCGGCTGGAGGCGGAACGCTCCCACCTGGAGAACGCCAGTGCCTGGGCGGAAACCTCTCACAGCACCCGGTAAAAACTATTTCAGATAATCAAACAGGTTCAGCTGCGCGATTCGCCCCGTGGCCGATAGGGCAGCCGAACGGGCATTCTCTGCGCTCAGGAGATTGGTGGCGGCTACCGCCATATCGGTGCCTCCCACGGTTGTTTCCTGCTGGCTGAGCTGAAGCTTGGCGGCATTCAGATACCCCTGCTGCGACTCCAGCTGGTTCAACGCATTGCCGTAGAAAACCCGCTGGGCGGTGACGTGGTCAAATGCATTGCGTACGCCGCTCACGGCTGCGTCTTTGCCGGTATTGGTTTGCAGCGCCACAACCAGATCGTGCACCGCCTGAAACATATCGCTGCCGGCCTCGGCGAAGATCTGGGAGCCGGGTACATTGACCTGCATTTCCACACCGTCCCCTACCGCCACGCTGTTCATTCCGCCATTTCCGTCATAGCGGACTCCCGAAGGCTGGGTTGCATCTGCCACGAAAGGCGCCGTCTGCGTGGCGGTTCCGGCAAACACGTACTGGCCCTGAAAGCTAAGGTTCGCCAGCGAGAGCAGTTGCTGCTGGATCCCGTCGAGTTCTCCTACCACCGAGGCGCGGTTGGCATCCGACAGCGTGCCATTCGCCCCTTCTACCCCGAGCGTGATGGCCCGCTGTAACGCCAGGACCACCGAGTTCAAGGTTGAGTCCGTGGTCTGCAATTGCGCCTGAATCGAACTCAGGCTGCGTAGATATTGATCGTTCTGGTTCTGCTGTGCCTGATTCTGAATCAAGATGGCGGCAGCCTCCGGATCATCCGAGGGTTTATTCACGCGGCGCCCGGACGCCATTTGCAGCATGGCTGTGTCCTGCTCCTGCTGGGCGTTGGCGATCGCGGCCAACAAGTCGGCTGTGATGTTTGGATTGATACGCATGTGCGGTCAATACCTCCCCAGCTGAATGGCTGTCTGTGTGATCTCATCAATCGTCGTGATGATGCGGGCCGCCGCCTCGTAAGCGCGCTCGTAACGGATCAGATTGGCAGCTTCTTCGTCCATGGAAACGCCCGACAAGGAAGAGCGCTGGTCTTCCAGTTGCCGCAGAATCAGATCGGAAGCATCCCGTTCCGCCGACCCATTGGCCACGTCACTGCCGATCCGGAACACCAGGTCGGCATAAAAGTTGGTGGGAGACTGCCCGCCCGCCACGGTCTGCGTCTGCACGGCCAGCATCTCGGCCAGATTCCCATTGCTGCCCGGACTTCCATCCGAACTGGCCGCGATTTTGGAGGGATCGGTGATCAGAACCGAAAGGTTTGCGGCCGCTCCCAGTCCGCCCGCCGGCGGCGCGGCGAAAAAGTCTCCGCCCGCGCCCCCCGCCAAATCAGTTCCCATGCGATGCGCGCTGTTGACGGCCGTCGCCAGCCCGCTCGCCAGCGTGTCCAGATCGGCAAGCAGCCCGGGAATCTTCTGATCCCGAATTGCCAGAACTCCCGCCAGGCTCCCGCCAGTGAGCTGGGTGGTAATGTCGCTGTCGTGGCTGAAGATGTGCTGCACGCCTGAAAAATCCCGCTGGCTGCTCATCGCAAAACTTCTCTCGCCGGCCACCAGCGCATATCCGCTCGAGGTTGTCACCGTAATGCTGTTGTCGCTCTTGACCACCGATACGTCGGTTAACTCGGAAAGTTGCCGGATCAAATTGGTGCGCTGATCGATGAAGGTGCCGGCATCCTGGTGCAGGTTCTCCATCTGGCTGATTTCCCCATTCAGCACCGCGATCTGCGTCGTTAGCAGGTTGACTTGATCCACCATCTGTCCAACGCCCAGATCCAGGTTGCTGCGTTGCGCCTGCAGGTGGTTCACCGTGGTGCGAAAACTCGTAGCCAGATTGCCCGCCGCCGACAGTACTCCCTGGCGCGCCGATACGCTGGCCGCGTTGGTCGACAGCTGTTCCAGGCTGCCGAAAAACTTCGTAATCTGCGTTCCCAGATCCCCGCTGCTGCCGCTGAACATCACTTCAATCTGCTGGAGCGCGGTCACCATGGTGTCCAGTCGGCTGTGCTGTTGAGTCTCCTCGTTCAGCCGCAGTTCGAGAACGGGATCGCGCAGGCTCTGCACGCTCTCCAGAACAACGCCGCTGCCGAAGGTTAAGGAGCTTTGCGCCACCGCGTTGCCTTCGATGAACACAGGCCGTTGCCGGGAGAAACCTGGCGTGTTGGCATTGGCGACGTTGTTGGCCGTAATATCCAGCGCACCCTGTTCCGCCAGCAGGCCGCTTATCGCAATCGACATCGTGCCGAATAAACTGGACATCGCTTACTCCCTTTCCGCTAACAGCGGCACTTGATGCAGTGAAGCGGGCGGCGCGTACGGCGTCCCAGATCCAGAAAGGAGATTTCGCAGGATGCGCAGCGACCGGCTGGCCCGTAGCAAAAGAGCGGCGTGCATGCGGTTCAGATGGCGAACCCTCCTGCGCGCCTGCCCAATTTCAGCCAGCAGCGCAGCCGTGTCGTCTGCCGAAGTTCCGCCCGTCGCTGGCTCGCTTGCTTCCCGAAACACCCTCCGATAATCCCGACAGCAGTCGGCCTGCAACTCCGTCCAGCGCTCAAACTCTGCCGCGTCTCCAGATAACAACGCGCCTTGCGCGTGTTCCAGAGCTGCCGCCAGGCGCGACCATACCTCCAGTTGCTGCCTCAATGCTTCGAGGTGGGAAGTTGTCGGCTCCATCGCTCACGCCAGCTGATCGAGGCGGTGCAACCCTTCGTCGACAGCCTCGGTGGGTTTCGAGTCGGAGTCGGAGTCGGATGGCTTTCGGGGACTCGCTTTCGGACGGGACGGGCGGCGTCCCGCAATTTCGTGCTGGTCCTGGGGAGACACCGGCGCTCCTCGAGAGGTCGGCTCCAGCCGTTCTGTCGCGAAGTCCGTCATCGCCCCTTCTTCACCGCCGCAAAACTGAACGTCCCGACATCTCCGCCACCAAGGCCTGCGCAATCTGTTCGGGGTCGACCTGATACTGTCCGGTCTGCACCGCGCGTGTTAATGCTTCAATCCGGTCTGCCCGCGGATCCGACATCTGGCTGATCTGCCTCTCTAATTGATGAATGCGCGCGCTGCCCGCCAGCGTGGCCGCGTCCTCCCCAAGTACCTCCCGTGCCGGCGCGCGCCTAGCCGCCGCCCTCGAACTGTCCGTGGTTTCTGGGAGATTGGTCGTTTTGGCGTTTAAATCAATCCTCATCGAGTGCCTCCGCGTCGCATTTCTCCCTGCAATTGATCTATCGGCGTTCGCTAAGAATCCTTTAATGCAGCTCTTATCCCCCGCGCCAGCCACCTCGAGTGACGACCATATCGCCATGTTTTCAATGATTTACAAGCCATTGCTCGCCTCTCCCCCTCCCCCCTCTCCCCGCACCTTCGTTCCCCCCAGTCGCCGCACCAACAGGTCGGCGATTCCGATTCCCCCTGCGCTGGACAACGCGGAAGCCAGCGCCTGACCGCCCAGGAAGCCATACTGATCCGAACCGGCCGAGGATGGTTCGCCCGGCACGCTGGAGAGGGTTTGCGTAAGGGGCGCAAGCAGCGTCGCCAGCAACTGCGCTTCAAATTCCTGCGCCGCCCTCCGGATTTGGCCGGGCGAGGAAGTGCTTCCGCGGCCTCCATACAATCCCGTGACTGCTTGCACGCCTGTGATCATCAGATCACCTCCAGTTCGGCTTCAAGCGCACCTGCCGCCTTGACGGCCTGCAGGATCGCGATCACATCGCGCGCGGTTGCCCCGATTGCCTGTAACCCATTCACCAGTTGCTCGACGCTGGCGCCCTCGCCGAGTTCTACCCGCTTGGCAGCCGTTTCCTCGGCGCGCACTTCCTGTTGCGGTACCACTGCCGTCTGGCCTTTGGAAAGAGGAGCAGGCTGCGACACTGCGAATTCGGTCGCGATCTGCACCGACAAATTTCCATGCAGTATCGAAACCGCGCCCAGCCGCACTTCCTTACCCATCACGATGGTCCCGGTGCGCTCGTTCACCACCACCTTGGCGGGACGACGAACTTTCACCTTGAGGTTCTCGATGCGCGCCATCAGTTCGGGGAGGTTTGCGGACTGGGCGGCCGTCGTATCGATCTCGACGCGCCGGCTGTCGTCGGCCGATGCCACCGCCCGCGCAAACTCGTGATTGATTGCTGTTGCCATTTCGGTTGCGGTTCCGAAGCCGGGCTCGCGCAGCAACAAAGCGATTTTCGGGAGCTTGCGCAGCTCGAGCGGCCCGGCGCGTTCAACCAGCCCGCCTCCCGCGATCCGGCCTACCGTCGGGTGATTTACCTGCCGGCCGTTGCCGCCGCCCCCGGCGCTGTATCCGCCAATGGTGAGCGGGCCCTGCGCCGCCGCATAAACCTGTCCATCGGCGGCGGACAGGGCCGTCAATAACAGCATGCCGCCTTCCAGGCTCTTGGCGTCGCCTGCGGACGACACCGTGATGTCGAGCGTCGTGCCCGGGCGAGCAAAAGGGGGCAAGGATGCCGTCACAAAAACGGCGGCCACATTGTTGGAGCGCGCCGAGCCCGGCGGAATCTGCACACCCATCCGCTGCAGCGCGTTGGCCAGGGTCTGAATCGTGAAAATGGTTTGCCGGCTGTCCCCGGTCCCTTTCAGCCCCACTACCATTCCGTACCCCAGCAGCGGGTTTTCCCGGACGCCTTCGACGGTGGCGATGTCGCGGATCATGCTCTGATGATCCTCCGGCTGGGCCTGCGCACAACCCAGCCCTGCGAAAACCGCGAGCAGCCCGAGCAATATCGATCGACCGTTCACAAGCACCTCTAGAAACCCACCAGCCGCAGCAACCAGCGCATCAGAACATTTGGAGGACGGACCCCGTCGCTGACGACCCCCTTGCCCTTTACTTCCAGTTCCAGGTTGCCCACCGCGGTCGACGTGACCGAGTTGTCGGGAGCCAGGTCGCCGGTACGAACCAGCCCGCGCAGCACCACCGTCTGGTGCTCGTTGTTCATATAGATGGCCCGCTCGGCTTCGACCACCAGCAGGCCGTTCTCCAGCACCGCGACCACCCGCCCGGTCAGGCTGGTGCGCAGGCTCGAGGAGGAACTTGCCTGTGCTTTGCCTGAAAGACTCTGCGAAGAATTCGCAGAGAAGATGTTCTGCACGCCGCTGGTGCTGATATGTCCAGCCAGCGCGTCGATGCCCGAACTCGCCTTGAAACCGCGGTCGGTGGCGACGTTTCCCGTGTTTTCCGACTGCAGGCTCTGCACCACTCGGATGGTCACCAGGTCGCCTACCCGGTGCGCCTTGTAATCGCTGGCCAGGTCCGCCAGCCTCCCCTGATCCATCCACAGGCTGCCCGGGCTTGCCGGCGCGGCGGGCTGCGCAAGAGCGGGCGTCAGCCGCTTCAAATAATCCGCCAGCGATTGATTGGAATTCGTTTTGGTGCGCGCGGTCAGGGCGGCGGGCCCGGCCAGCACGAACATGGCACCCGCGAGAAACCATGCAGTGCACCGACAACTTCTCTGCTTTCCGTTGCTCATCATTCCACCTTCACCAGCCCTGTCCCCAGCACACGCGCGCGCACGATGCGGCCTCCCTGCTGGTTGCGGGTGCGCACTAGCTGGCCCGCGTCGCCCCGGTCCAGGCACACCACCGGACGTGTCACCCGCACGCCGTCCTGTTCCCAAACCACGGTCACGATTTCTCCCGCGCGCACCAGGCTGCGTCCACGCCGCTCGAGGACTGGGAGCGATTGCCCCGTTCCCGCCAAGGAATGAATTGAGTTTTTCGCAGGGGGAATCGTCTCCCCGGCCCCCGGTTGCACCTGCAACACAAAAGGCAGGCAAGCATTGCGCTGGCAGCGCATGCGCACCTCAATGGAATGAATCAGCGCATCCCATCGCACGCTGGCGACTTCCATCGTCTCGGTGCCGTCCAGCACCCCCGGGCAAGTGATGTCGCTGCTGGCCGGGAACCTTGCGCCTGCAAAGCCAGCCTTCTCGAGCGCGGGCTCCACCAGCGCACGGATTTGCGCAGCGCCCGCGCAGTGTGGTGGCGCGCTCGCGTTTGTGGGACTGGCCATTGCCGAAAGCACTACCCAGCCGAAGATGAAGTACGTCCGCAGCATGGCTCACCGTCCGAGGTTGTTGAGTTGCTGGAACATCTGGTCCGCTGCGCTCACGACGCGCGAATTCGCTTCGTAAGAGCGCTGCGCCGTGATCATCTGGATAAATTCCTCGACCACGTTTACGTTGGAGCCTTCCAGAAATCCCTGCTGCACTTCTCCCAGCCCTTCGCTGCCTCCGGGCGTCCCGACCACCGGATCGCCCGAGGCGGTCGTCGCCAGAAGCAGATTCTTCCCGACGCTGTTCAACCCGCCTGGATTCGGGAACAGGGCAAGCTGGACCTGACCCACCTGTTGGGCTGCGCTCTGCCCGGACTGGGTGATGCTGACCGTGCCATCGGCTCCGATGGTCAGCGAACTGACGCCCGGCGGGATCGTGATGCCGGGCTGGAGGGGGTTGCCATCCGCTGTGACCACATTGCCCTGGGCATCGAGATGGAAGGTGCCGCCGCGCGTGTACGCAGTCTCCCCGCTGGGCAGGCTCACCTGGAAAAAGCCCGGCCCGCTGATGGTCAGGTCCAGGGGATTGCCGGTGGAGTTGAAGTCGCCCTGCAACTGAATGATTTCCGATGCGGCAGTGCGCGTGCCCAGCCCGACTTGCAGGCCGGCCGCAACCGTAGTCTGCTGGGTTGCCGCTGCTCCCGGCATGACAAAGTTCTGGTACAGCAGGTCCTGAAACTGCAATCGTCGCCGCCGGAACCCCGCCGTGCTGGCGTTCGCCAGGTTATTGGCAATGTTGTCCAGGTTCATCTGCTGCGCCGTCATCCCGCTGGCTGCCGTGTACATGGACCGAAACATAATTTTGCCTCCTACACGCGCGCCAGTTCGGTGGCCGCGATGTGATCGAATTCGCTGTAATAAGCACCCATCGCGCGCTGCAGCATTTCGGCTTCGCGCTGCACTGCAATGAGGTTGATCACGGAGGTGACCGGGTTCACATTCGATCCCTCCAGCATCCCCTGCCGCACCGAAGCATCGGCGGCCTTGCCGGCAACCGCATTCGCCGGTGCGGCGTAATTGGTAGTTCCCACGGCCCGCAGATCTGTTCCGCTCGCAAACGACGCAATACGCAACTTGCCTGCGACCGCACCATCCACCGAAAGCGTTCCATCGCTGCCCACCGCCACTTGTCCACTGGGCAGCGTGATGGGTCCCTGCTCCCCCAGCACCACATCTCCCTCAGCGGTAATCAGCTGCCGTGATGGGGATAAACGAAAGCTTCCGTTACGGGTGTATAGAACTTGTCCCTTTGCCTGCACAGTGAAGAACCCAGTTCCTTCCAAGGCCAGGTCCAGCGGGTTGCCGGTGGGTTGCGCATTTCCGGCACGCAGATCGACCCGGGTTCCGCCCAGCACGCCGAAGTCGTTCACCACCCGGTTGAGCGGGTTGGCCGCTGCGCGCGAAGACCCGGCCAGCAGGGAATGAAAAGTCGCGTCCTGCGCGCGGTACCCCACCGTGTTGATGTTGGAAAGGTTGTTGGCCACGATTTCCAGCGCTTGCGTGCGCGCTCTAAGACCGGCACAGGCTGCATAGAATCCGCTGTCCACGATTGGCTGCTCCGACCTGATCCAAGCACGCTCCGTTCCAAATGGAGCGCGCGCCAAACGGGCGAAAATGTTCAACCACGCGCTTTGTGGTAAGACAGCAAATTAGAGGAAGCTTAGAAAGGAAGAACTTGAGGAAGATTCTGCCGGGTAGCATGCGCCATCCGGCAAAATCTTCCGGCCTGCAGCAGTGTCAGGCCAACCTCGCTCGCGGACGACGCCACCAGAATTTGTCACCGTCTGCGCTTGCAGTGGACTTATCGGCGGCCAGGCGGTTGGACTTTACCGGAGTTATTCACAGGCTGTTCGATCCAAACCGCCGCTGGGTGGTCGGGCACTGCGCCCTCAGCACAATCGTGTCGTCTGCCAATGCCAGCAAAAATCCGCAGAATTGAATATCATTGAAGGTTCCGCATTCCTTGTGGGGGAATTCAGACGTGGCGACGATGCAGACCGATGGTTTGGAAGTCCTGGAAACTCGAGAGTGGTTGGACTCTCTCGACTACGTGCTGTCCAAAGGCGGGCCGGACCGGGCAGGCCGCCTGCTTCAGCAGTTGGCGCTGCACGCGCGCCGGGCCGCGGGCCTGAACCTCCCCTTCACCGCCACCACTCCGTATCAGAACACCATTCCCTCCAGGACCCAGGCTCCCTTTCCGGGAAGCCAGGAAATGGAACGCCGGATCAAGAGTCTGGTTCGCTGGAACGCGCTCGCCATGGTCATCCGCGCCAACAAGATCCAGGAAGGCATCGGCGGTCACATCTCCACGTTCGCATCTGCCGCTACACTATACGAAGTTGCCTTCAACCATTTTCTGCACGCCAGGACCGAAGAGGGGGATCGCGACATCGTCTATTTCCAGGGACACGCTGCCCCTGGCATCTACTCGCGCGCATTTCTCGAGGGCCGCATTCCCAAGCAGAAGCTGGAAAATTTCCGCCGGGAACTGAAACCTGGCGGCGGGCTCTCTTCTTACCCGCATCCCTGGCTGATGCAGGACTTCTGGGAATTCCCCACCGTCTCGATGGGACTCGGCCCGATCCAGGCGATCTATCACGCGCGCTTCATCAAGTATCTTGAGAACCGCGGCCTGAAGCAGACGACCGGCGGAAAAGTCTGGGCGTTCCTGGGCGACGGCGAAATGGATGAGCCTGAGTCCCTCGGCTCAATCACGCTGGCCGCGCGCGAACGCCTCGACAACCTGATCTTCGTCGTCAACTGCAACCTGCAGCGTCTCGATGGCCCGGTGCGCGGCAACGGCAAAATCATTCAGGAACTGGAAGCCATCTTCCGCGGCGCCGGATGGAATGTCATCAAGGTCATCTGGGGCAGCGACTGGGACAGCACTCATCCAGAACGATCGCGACGGCCTGCTGGTTCGCCGCATGGGCGAGATCAGCGACGGCCAGTACCAGAAATACTTCGTCGAGAGCGGCGCCTACTTCCGCCAGAATTTCTTCGGAACCGACCCGCGCCTGCTGAAGATGGTCGAGCACCTCTCCGACGAGCAACTGTCGCGCATGCGCCTGGGCGGCCATGACCCCATCAAGGTGCACGCCGCATACAAAGCCGCGGTCGAGCACACCGGGAGTCCGACCATCGTGCTGGCCAAGACCATAAAAGGTTACGGGCTCGGCGAGGCCGGCGAAGGCAAGAACATCACGCACCAGCAGAAGAAGCTGAACGATGACGAATTGAGCATGTTCCGCTCGCGTTTCGGAATCCCCATCCCGGACGATGAGCTGCACGGTGCCCCGTTCTATCGTCCCTCCGACGACAGCGCCGAAATCAAATACATGCAGGAGCGCCGCAAGCAACTAGGCGGCTACATGCCCGAGCGCAAAGTCCGGGCCACTCCCTTGGCGCATGTGCCTGAAACTCACTTCGAAGAATTCTACAAAGGCACCGATGGCCGCGAAGTCTCGACAACGATGGTGTTCGTTCGCTTGCTGGCAAAACTTCTGCGCGATCCCGAAATCGGCAAGCTCATCGTCCCCATCATTCCCGACGAAGCGCGCACGTTCGGCATGGAAGCGCTCTTCCGGCAGGTCGGCATCTACTCGAGCGTCGGCCAGCTCTACGAGCCGGTCGACATGGATACGCTCCTTTATTACAAAGAAGCCCAGGACGGCCAGATTCTCGAAGAAGGCATCACCGAAGCCGGCTCGATGTGCTCATTCATCGCCGCCGGCACGGCCTACGCAAATCACGGCATCAACACCATCCCCTTCTTCATTTATTACTCGATGTTCGGTTTCCAGCGCATCGGTGATTTGATCTGGGCGGCCGCTGACATGCGGACTCGCGGCTTCCTGGTCGGCGGCACCGCCGGGCGCACCACGCTCGCCGGCGAAGGCTTGCAGCACCAGGACGGCCACTCGCACGTGCTCGCCCTCAGCGTGCCCAACTGCCTGGCTTACGATCCCGCGTTCGCCTACGAGATCGCCATCATCATCCAGGATGGCATCAAGCGGATGTATGTGGACGGTGAATCCATCTTCTACTACCTCACCGTCACCAACGAACCGCTTCCCATGCCCGAGATGCCTGCGGGGAAGGAAGTTCGCGACGGCATACTGAAAGGCCTTTACCGCTTCAAGCCCTCCACCGCGAAAGATGCGAAGCTTCGCGCTCAACTCTTCGGCAGCGGCACCATCATGTTCGAGGTGCTCAAAGCGCAACAGATTCTCGCGGAGAAGTACGGCGTTGCCGCCGACGTGTGGAGCGTTACCTCCTACAAGGAGCTGTATCGCGAAGCGAACGATTGTGAGCGCTGGAACCTGCTCCATCCCGGCCAGACACCGCGAGTGCCGTTTGTCACGCAAATCTTGAAGGACATTCCTGGTCCGTTCGTCGCGGCTTCCGACTACATGAAGGTTTTGCCGGAAAGCATCGCGCGCTGGGTCCCCGGGCGTCTGGTGTCGCTGGGCACCGACGGCTTCGGGCGCAGTGAGAATCGGGCCGCCCTGCGCGACTTCTTCGAAGTTGATGCCAAGCACATCGTGCTCGCAACCCTGAGCGCGCTGGCCCGCGAGAATCACATCAAGAT
Organism: uncultured Acidobacteriota bacterium; assembly: GCA_963733805.1. GTDB lineage: Bacteria > Acidobacteriota > Terriglobia > Terriglobales > Acidobacteriaceae > Gp1-AA133. The sequence goes on from CAVTEO010000003.1 coordinate 53,275, forward strand.
CGAAACCGTGCAGCAAGCGGTAAAAGATCTCGGTATCAATCCCGAAAAGCCGAACCCGGCCATCAGCTAAGAAAGGTTTAAGGACAGTGACGGAATTCAAACTGCCCGAGCTGGGCGAAAACATTGAGCAGGGCGACCTGGTTCGCCTGATGATCGCGCCCGGCGCCGACGTACAAGAAGGCCAGCCCGTCATGGAACTCGAAACGGACAAGGCCGTCATCGAGGTGCCCTCGTCGGTAAGCGGCGTGGTCCGTGAGATCCGCGTCAAGGAAGGCGACAAGCTCAAAGTCGGGCAGGTGATCTTCACCGTCGAAAACGGTGCAGGCGGTGCAAAATCCGCTGCACCGGAATCCACAGCGGCAAACCCCGCAGCTGCAAAGCCGGCTGCTGCCTCGGTCCCATCTTCAAGTGCATCGATCGCGCCCTCTGATAAATCCGTTGATAAATCGATCGACGGAGCGGCGGGCGTCCCCGCCCGCCGGGATGGCCAAGACCCTTCGACAAGCTCCGGTCAGGTTGCCAGTCCTTCCAATTCTGCGCCGCCCGTCGACCGACGCGCCTCACCCACCTCTGCAGCCTCAGAATTCAAGCTTCCCGAACTCGGCGAGAACATCGACCAGGGCGATCTCGTAAGACTCATGGTCGCGCCCGGCGCCAAAGTCTCCGAAGGCCAGCCGGTCATGGAGCTTGAAACCGACAAGGCAGTCGTTGAAGTACCTTCATCGGTCACCGGCGTGGTAAAGGAAATCAAGGTTAAGGAAGGCGACAAGGTCAAAGTGGGCCAGGTCATCTTCACCCTCGAAGGTGGTGCCCAGCCCAGGCCTGCGAAAGTCCCTTCCGAACCGGTCGAGCATGTTTCTGGACAACAAGCCGCCCGCCTCGCCTTCCATCTCGCCATGAAGGCCGAAGGCAAGACCGAAGAGCAGGCCCTGCCTCCCGATCGTCCGCAGCCCGCGCCGCCCACTTTCACCATGCCTGTACAACTCGGAAAAGTAGCCGGCACCGAGCATCGCGATCCCGTTCCTGCGGCCCCGCATGTGCGCAGACTCGCGCGCGAACTCGGCCTCGACATCTACAACGTGACCGGCTCGGGTCCGAGTGGGCGAATCAGCGAAGACGACGTGAAGGCGTACGCGAAAGCCACGCTCGCCGCGGCTGTCTCGGCCGCGCAGGCTCCGCAAGCCGCGCGCCTCGCCGAACCCAAGCTTCCCGATTTCTCCAAGTGGGGCAAGGTGGAGCGCGTCTCCATGCGCGGCGTTCGCCGCAAGACGGCCGAACATTTGCGCGAAGCCTGGGTCACCATCCCGCATGTCACGCAGCACGATCGGGCCGACATCACCGAACTCGAGCAACTCCGCGCCAAGTTCGCTCCGCGCGCCGAAGAAGCCGGCGGCAAGATGACCGTCACCGCCATCGCGCTCAAAGTGTGCGCCTCGGCCCTCAAAGTGTTTCCGCAGTTCAATGCCTCCATCGACATGGAGAAGGAAGAAATCGTTTACAAGCAGTACATCAATATCGGAGTCGCAGCCGACACCGATCGCGGACTGCTGGTCCCGGTGATTCGAGACGTCGACAAGAAAAATATTGTCGAACTTGCCGCCGAACTCTCGCAGCTTTCGAAGAAGGCGCGCGACAAGAAGCTCACGCCCGACCAAATGGAAGGCGGCACGTTCACGATCACGAACCTTGGCGGCATCGGCGGCACAGCCTTTACGCCGATTGTGAATCATCCCGAAGTCGCGATCCTGGGCCTCTCGCGCGGCCGCATGGAACCGGAGTGGATCAACGGCAAGTTCGAACCCCGGCTGATCCTGCCGCTGTCGCTGTCCTACGATCATCGTCTGATCGATGGCGCCGACGCAGCCCGCTTCTTGCGCTGGATCGCGGAAGCTTTCGAGCAGCCATTCTTGCTGTCGGTTCAAGGCTAATTCTTAAGGACCATCAACTTCATGACAGATAATTCCAGCTTGCATCTCGCAGTTGTGGGCGGCGGACCGGGTGGGTACGCCGCCGCTTTTCTCGCGGCCGATATCGGCCTTAAGGTCACCCTCATCGATCCGGAAGTGAATCCCGGCGGCGTGTGCCTCTACCGCGGGTGCATTCCCTCCAAAGCCCTGCTCCACGTCGCCAAGCTGATCGAGGAATCGCATCAGGCGAAAAACTGGGGCATCGAGTTCGCCGATCCCAAAATCGATCTCGCGAAACTCCGTGGCTGGAAAGAGAGCGTGGTCCAGCGCTTGACCGGAGGCCTGGGACAACTCTCGAAGCAGCGCAAAGTGCAATACGTGCAGGGTCGCGCCGCCTTCGAGAACTCCACTACCCTGCGCGTCACCAAAGCCGACGGCAGCAGCGAGTCGCTCCGCTTCGATCGCATTCTGATCGCGACCGGTTCCCGTCCCGCCGTCATTCCATCGCTGAAGATCGACAGCCCGCGCATGCTCGACTCGACCGGAGCCCTTGCCCTCAAGGACATTCCGAAAACGCTGCTCGTGGTCGGGGGCGGCTACATTGGCCTCGAACTGGGCTCCGTCTACGCCGCACTCGGAACCCGCGTCACCGTCGTCGAAATGCTATCCGGGCTGCTCCCGGGCGCGGATCGCGACCTCGTCCTTCCTCTACACAAGCGTCTCGAGAAAATGTTCGACGGCATTCTGCTCAATACCACCGTCAAGTCGCTGAAAGAAGAAAGCGGCGGCATCCGCACCACATTCGACGGGGCCGACGTCAAAGAACGCGAAAAAGTCTTCGACAAGGTTCTCGTCTCCGTCGGCCGCAAGCCGAATTCCGAAATTCCCGGCCTCGACAAGACTCACGTCAAAGTCGGCCCCAAGGGCTTCATCCAGGTCAACAAGCAGCTTCAAACCGATGATCCCTCCATCTACGCCATCGGCGATGTGGTCGGCGAACCCATGCTCGCCCATAAGGCGTCGCACGAAGGACGAACCGCTGTCGAAGCCATTGCCGGACGCAAAGTTGCCTTCGAGCCGCACGCCATTCCCGCGGTCGTGTTCACCGATCCCGAAATCGCATGGGCTGGACTGACCGAGACACAGGCGAAAGGAGCCGGCCGCGAGATCGCCGTCGCGAAGTTTCCCTGGGGCGCCTCAGGACGCGCAATCACGCTGGATCGACCGGAAGGCATGACGAAACTGATTCTCGACCCAAAGACCGAGCGAATCCTGGGAGTCGGTATCGTTGGAGCCGGAGCGGGAGAACTCATCGCCGAAGGCGTGCTGGCCATCGAGATGGCGGCGCTCGCCGGAGATCTGGAGCTCACCATCCACCCGCATCCCACGCTGTCGGAAACGGTCATGGAGGCTGCCGAAGTTTTCTTCGGCACCAGCACGGATGTGTATCGCCCGAAAAAATCGTAGCGAGAGAAGACTGCGGGCCTGATTCTTCGGAAGGACATAAACCCGCGCGGGACTGCTGAATATTACTTTCGTAGCAGGGCGCGTCTTCAGGCGCGCCCGGGTGACCTGAGAACAGCGCCTTCTGGCGCAGGGCGGGACTCAGTAAAGGGAAGTCCAATGAACCGCTGCCTCAAGCAAATTCTGCTCGCGATTCTATCTTTGCTTCTCGTCCTTCCCGTCTACGCCCAAGGTCCGATCTCGCAACTTCTCCAGCCGGACAAAGAGAAGTCGATTCAGCCAGTCGCTCCCGACCCGCTCGGTCGCGAAACTCCCAACGGCAGCCTCTTCGGGTTCCTGCAAGCCGTGCAGGCTGAAAACTACACGACCGCCGCGCAGTATCTGCAAATGAGTCCTGCACGTCGCTCTGCCCTGGGCGAGCAGATCGCCACGGAACTCAAGGCCGTTCTCGATACCGCTTTTGTCGGGAGCTTGCGGACCATTAGCACGAATCCCGAGGGAAGCCCTCGACCCGGTCTTCCTCCCGATCATGAGCGCGTCGGCACGCTCTCGGTCGACGACAGCGAAGTTGATGTGATCATGGTTCGCGTCACCGACCCGAGCGCCGGCAAGATCTGGCTTTTTTCCGCTGACACGCTGTCGCGCATCCCCGATCTCTATGAACAGGTCGAAGCCCACCAGGTGGAATCCCACGTCCCGAAAGTGCTCGTCAAATGGCATTTCCTCGGGATGTCGGCGTGGCTGTGGCTTGCATTGCTGATCGCCATCCCTGTCGCCGCCGTCCTGGCGTGGATTCTGATTGAGATCGTGGTCTTCCCGCTGATGTGGTGGCGTGGCGTGCGCAAGCAACCGCAGTTGGCGGACTGGCGCAAGGTTTCCGGCCCCGTCTGGCTGGTGCTCGGTGTGATGATCCACCGCATCCTGGTCAGCTATCTCGGCATGCCACTGCTGCACCGTCATTACTACTTCATCACGGCGCGTGTGGTATTCATCATCGGCCTTGGCTGGCTGACGCTTCGCATGTTCTCGCGCGGCATGGATCGGCTTCGCGAACGCGCTATCGCTCGCGGCAGTACCGGTACCGGTTCGCTGGTTCTGCTCGGACAACGAGTCGCCAAGGCAATCATCGTCATCGCCGCCGCTCTTGCCGTCATGGGCGTGCTGGGCTTCAACCTGACCACCGCGCTCGCTGGACTCGGTATCGGCGGCCTCGCCATCGGCTTCGGCGCTCAAAAGACAATTGAAAATCTCTTCGGCGGCATCTCCCTGCTGGGCGACGAGGTCATCCGCGTCGGCGACACCTGCAACTTCAACGGACGCATCGGGACGGTCGAAGATATCAGCCTGCGCTCCACCCGTATCCGCACCGTCGAACGCACCGAGCTTTCCATCCCCAACGGCGCGCTCGCTACCATGAACGTCGAGAACCTCTCCCGCCGCGACAAGTTTCTCTTCAACCCAAATCTCGGCCTGCGTCCCGAGACCACGACCGACCAGTTGCGCTACGTCCTCAGCGAGGCTCGCCGCCTCCTCTATCAGCATCCCAAAGTCGAAACCGTCAGCGCGCGCATTCGTCTCGCCGGCCTCGAACAGGGCTGGCCGGTGCTTGAGGTTTTCACTTACCTGCTCACGCGCGACGGCGCCGAGTTCACCGCCCTTCGGGAAGACATCCTGCTCCGCCTCATGAGTATTGTCGACGATGCGGGTACGGGATTTACCTTCCCGTCGCAGAACGTCTACCTCGGTCGCAACGCGGGTATCGACCAGGCAAAAGCCGGGCAGGCCGAAGCCAAAGTGCGCGAATGGCGCGATCAGAATCAGCTCCCCTTTCCCGACTTCGCCCCCGCGGAAATCTCCGAGATCCGCGACTCGTTGCCCTATCCACCCACCGAATCCGCAGTAAACCGCGGCCCCCGATAGGAGGTTCATATGAACAACCCGAGCCGCGCGGGCGCCCGGCTTTCCAACCACGACCCACGTAGGGACAGCCGCCCCCGGCTGTCCAGCCCGCATTTCGGGAGACGCCTTCGTGCGCCAAGCTCGTGTAGCGGCAGACGCCCTCGTCTGCCCGGCGGAACGAAGCTCCGCAAACTTTTCGGGGCGCGCGCCATCACACTCTTCGTACTAATCGCCGCATTCGGCGCTGCTCTGCCAATCCTTCAGGAGACCGCGATGGCCCAAAGCACCGTTGTTCCCCAGCAGAACCTCGCGGAGCCGCTGACCTCCGCGCAACTGAACGACTCGATGCGAAAGCTTGAGACCGAATTGCTCGCGAAGTACGGCGAATCTCAAAAAGCCCGCCTCAGCACCGGCTTGCACCAGGTCATCGAGTTCTGGCGTCCCGAAGACGGAGACGCCGCCGCTTTCGAATCCTTCGTGCGCGCCAACTTCGCCGGCGACCAGGCTTCTCTCGATACCATGTTCGATCGCTACCAGCGCTTGCTCGAACAGCTCGACGGCCACATGCACGAGATCTCCCGCGAATTCGCTACTCAGCAGGATCTCGATCTCGGCCCCATCCGCCCCTACGACGAAATGTTCGGCGGCTACGACCCGTCCGCCCATGTGATCGACGACTTCTTCCAAAACAAACTCGCGTTCGTCGCGCTCCTGAATTTCCCGCTCACCACCCTCGAAGAGCGCATCAATCTAGGTCCCAAGTGGACCCGTCGCCAGTGGGCCGAGGCTCGGCTGGCAGAGCGCTTTTCGAAAAGAATTCCCGCCAACGTCAACCTCGCCATCGCCCAGGCCGGCAGCGACGCCGCGAACTACATCGCCAGCTACAACATCTGGATGTACCACCTGGTTGATGACAAGGGGCAACGCCTCTTCCCCCCGAAGATGCGCCTGCTCAGCCACTGGAATTTGCGCGACGAGATCAAGTCCGACTATGCCGACCAGCAAAATGGCCTGGCAAAACAGCGTGTCATTCAGCAGGTGATGGAACGGATCGTCACCCAATCCATCCCGCAATCTGTCGTCGACAACCCGCACGCTGACTGGAATCCCTTCACTAACGAAGTGAAGCCCGCCGCCAGGCAGGATTCCGACGCGCCCGCGAAAAACGTCGCACTCACCAACGCACCCGAACCCGACACGCGCTATGCAACTCTGCTGAAAACCTACCGCGCCTCGCGCATGGCCGACCCCTACTCGCCCACCGCCCCCACCCTCATCGACCGCCGCTTCGACGAAGACCGTGAAATTCCCGAAGAGCGCCTCAAGGCGATGCTCGAGCAGGTGCTCACCTCGCCGCTGGTGCCGCAGGTTGCAAAGCTCATCGAAACCCGGCTCGGCCGCCCCCTGGAGCCTTTCGACGTGTGGTACGCGGGCTTCCGTCCCGGCAGCAAGTACAGCGAGGAAGAACTCGACGCCGCCGTCGCGAAGAAATATCCGACGCCCGAGGCGTACCAGAAAGACATTCCCAATTTGCTCGTGAAACTCGGCTTTTCTCCCGAGCGCGCGCGCTACGTCGCCGACCATATCGTCGTCGACCCGGCCCGCGGCTCAGGCCACGCCATGGGATCGCAGATGCGCTCGGAGAAATCCCATCTCCGCACGCGCGTCGAAAAGACCGGCATGAACTATAAGGGCTTCAACATCGCCGTTCACGAGATGGGCCACAACGTCGAGCAGACATTCTCGCTCAACGACGTCGACTACACGCTCCTGCAGGGGGTCCCCAACACCGCCTTCACCGAGGCCCTCGCATTCGTGTTTCAGGCGCAGGACCTGAAGCTTCTCGGTCTCTCCTCGCCCGATCCCAGGAGCGACGCACTGAAGACGCTCAACGATTTCTGGGGCACCTACGAAATCGCCGGCGTCGCCCTGGTCGACATGGCCGTCTGGCACTGGATGTACGACCATCCCGACACCACGCCCGACCAATTGCGCGACGCCACGCTCCAGATCGCAAAAGATACCTGGAATCGTTACCACGCTCCCGTCTTCAACAAGAAAGACGTTGTGCTGCTCGCCATCTACTCCCACATGATCGACTCGTTCCTCTATCTTCCCGACTATCCCATCGGTCACCTCATCGCCTTCCAGATCGAAGCGCAAATGAAGAAATCGGGCAGCATCGGTCCCGAGTTCGAACGGATGGCCAGGATGGGCCGCGTCACCCCCGACCTCTGGATGGAAAACGCCACCGGCAAGCCTGTCTCCCCCGACGCCCTGCTGGCCGCCACCGCCGAAGCCCTGAAACAGGTCAGTCAATAGGGAAGGAAAACGTGTCCGTGCTCGGATGAAGGGCGCTCGGCATCGGCCAAGATCTCGGAGTACCGCCGGCGGGCTCCTCTTCCCCGGCGTGGCCGACATCACAACAGTGGCTGCCCCACCCATCGCGCTTTCCATGGGTGGGAGGCAACGACCTTAACCTCACCGCAGCAAAAGCCCTGAAGTCAGTGCACAGTCAGCGCAAACCAGACAATAACCTCGTTACTACTGTGAGCACAATGAACGTGCCAACTAAACAGCAAAGGCCGGTGATTAGTGGCTTCCCCCAAGGCTTCCGCTCATAACCATCTCGCCAAGTTTCGCTGACATACCTTGCCTGATCTTTACCGATGCCAAAATACCATCCGCCCAAAAGACCAATGGGAGCCAATTTGAAAAACAATTCGGGGATGAACGGAATCGGCAGCAGAGTGAAGGCAAAATAGGCGATCATGACGTAAAACCAAACTCTGTTTGCTTTCGCCTCGCCAGGACGCCCCATCGCGTCCGCGTTTCGAGCGTGCAGGAACGCTCCGAATGCTGGGGTAAAAAGGAGGCTCCAACCCGCCGCCGCGTTCGGATTCCAAAGAGCAGGTGGTCTGAGGGTCGGCGTCGCAGTTCTCGTCTTGCGTACCTGCGTCTGACTCGTGAATTCGGCAATAGTGAAGAGCACCGCTACAATCGGCAATGCGAGGAGCGAGAGCATCCATTTGGCGCTGCTGCAGAATAGCGCGATCTCAACAAGGAATCTTTCATAACCGGGGATTGGATCAGGCAGATTCTGTTTTAAGGATGGGAGAAAAACAGCCGACACTGCGGCTGGCAGGGCGAACATTCCAGCGGTCACCGCAACTAGTACGGCAGACCAAATAGCAGCGGTCTTATGGCGCACAAGTCCATCTCCTCCTGAAGAATACTGGACAAGGCGCAAGTCGACGCGGCGGAAACGTTGGATTGAGCTGACGATGGTAACGTTGGCAGATGGCTTATCCGCTCCCGAAATCAAGCCTTTTTACGAAAGGCGAACTATTCATCATTGGCGGAAACAGCCTTCTCACTCACCCCCCGGCCCTTGACCCAGAATGCTTGCTCGATCCTTCGCAACCTCCCAGGTCCTTCCCGCTGGCCTGGCGCAAACTCTTATCGTGGGTACTTTAGTCACGGGGTTGTGCTGCGCCCAAAACTGCCCTATCCTAATAGCGCTGCTACTCCGTTTCGGTCGCGCGTGCGATTGTGGGGTGTGGGGATGAACGGACGGCAGCGGGCTCCCCTCTTCCGTATCCGAAAAACATGATTCGCTGGACCGCCAAATTTCTATTGCTGGTCTTGCTCGCGGGCCCGTTCGCCCCGATGGCCGCCGCCTTTTCTATGGCGCCGGTGGCGACGCAAGCGGCGATCCCAGCGGATCATTGCTTACGCAAGCCGGCCGCCGCGGCGCCGTCCATGCCCGGATGCCATCACCACGCAGCCTCCGCACCTGCAGAACCTGCCCAAGCCCCGTTGGCGGTCCGGTCGGGAAACTGTTGCGATGGTCACGAATGCTGCCGGTCGATGGTGCGGTCGCATTCCGCAAACGTTGGCCCGCGCACGACCTTCGCAGCGGTCGATCGAGCGGAAACGCATCTTCTCGCGACCCACTCTTCTTTCCCTGATCTCGAGCTTGTCATCGCTCACTCCGTTCGAGGCCCTCCCGCGCTGTAACCCAACCTTTCGTCACGCGAGTTTTCCCCAACGAGATTTCCGGTTCGCAAGCGTACTTCGCGCGTCCCGGATTTTCGAACTCGCCCCCCTGGTTGTTGTCTACACAGCTTGATGAGGGCATATGAGAAATCTATTCCAGATTGCGCTGGGCTTCGCCGTGCTGCTTTTTTCCGCCACGGCGGGAGCCACTATTTTCGGGTCCGTTCATGGGCTGATTCACGATCCCCAGCATCGCCCGGTGCACGACGCGAAGGTCACGCTCAAGGCAGCGAATTCCAATTGGTCAAACAGCACGGCCAGCGATCATGCCGGCGAATTCCTGTTTGAGAATGTTCCGCTCGGGGAATATCACGTGACGGTTGAGGTGCCGGGCTTCGCGCCGGAAGAGCAGACCGTGATGCTGACGGCGGGACGCGACGCCAAGCCGCATTTCTCGCTTCGAGTGGAGCACGCGGCGGAAACGGTAGAGGTCAAGGACGTGGCGCCTGCGGTGAATCCGGAGTCATCGACCAGCACCAACGTGGTGAGCCGGGAATCGATCAGCCAGACGCCGGGCGGCGATTCCGCCAACAGCCTCGCGATCATCACCGACTACACGCCGGGAGCTTACATGGTCCACGACCAGCTGCACATCCGCGGCGGTCACCAGGTGTCGTGGCTGCTGGATGGCGTGCCGGTGCCGAACACCAACATCGCCTCCAACGTGGGACCGCAGTTCGATCCCAAGGACGTTGACTACATTGAGGTGCAGCGCGGCGGGTACAACGCCGAGTACGGGGATCGCACGTACGGAGTTTTTAACGTGCTGACGCGGTCCGGCTTCGAGCGCGACCGCCAAGGCGAACTCGTCCTGGGCTACGGCAGCTACAACAATACCGACAATCAGCTTAGTTTCGGGGATCACACGGATCGCTTCGCGTGGCTGGGCAGCCTCTCCGGGTACCGCACCGACCTCGGCCTGGAGACGCCGACCGTCGACGTGAAGCACGACATGGCCGCGGGACTCGGTGGGTACGGGTCGCTGATCTTCAACAAGTCGCCCAGCGACCAGTTGCGACTGGTCGCTTCGGTTCGCGGCGATCACTACCAGGTTCCGAACAGTCCCGAACAGCAGGCGGCCGGATTTCACGATGTCGAGAACGAGCGCGATGCTTTCGTGAATTTTTCCTGGCTGCACTCGGTGAATCCCAACACGGTGCTCACGGTCTCGCCCTTCTATCACTTCAACCGCGCCCACTATGTCGGCGCGTATGACGGCGTGCCCGATTCTGAGGTCGTCATTCCGCAGAATGACCGCGGATCCAACTACGTCGGCGGAGTCGTTTCTCTTGCCTATCGCCGCGGACGCCACAACGCCACCGCCGGCGTGCAGGTGTACGGCCAGCACGACAACCAGTTCTTCGGCGTGGTCACCAGCGACGGCAGCAATGCGCCCATCGCGGAACGGGAAACCATGTGGGGCAACACGACGGCTCTGTTCCTCCAGGATCAATTCAAAGTGACATCCTGGCTCACGCTCAATGGCGGCGTGCGCCTAACGCATTTTTCCGGCGGATCGCCGTCGGGATCGAACCTGCCCCGGGTTGTGGACAACGCCGCCGACCCGCGCATCGGAGCGGCTCTGCAAATCCCGAAGCTGCATTGGGTAGCGCGCGCCTTCTGGGGACGCTACTACCAGGCGCCGCCCCTGCTCACGGTTTCGGGACCGCTCATTGAGGAGTGCACGGCGCTGGATTGCCAGTTCGCGGCCTTGCATGGCGAACGCGACCAGCAGCGCGAATTCGGGCTGACCATCCCGCTGCGCGGCTGGACCTTCGACGTCAGCAACTTCCGCACCGGCGCGAAGAACTTCTTCGACCACGACGTGCTGGGGAACTCCAATATCTTTTTCCCGCTGACGCTGGAGCGGGCGCGCATTCGCGGGTGGGAGGTAACGGGCGAGTCGCCGCGCATTGGCGGCATAGCCTCTTGGCACCTCGCGTACTCCCATCAGTACGCCGAGTGGAATGGTGGCATCACCGGGGGGCTGGTCAGCGATGAATCTTGCGAAGACCCGATCTGCACGCTCGACCACGATCAAAGGGACACGCTCAGCACTGGGGTGAATCTGAATTTCCCGCGCCGGTTCTGGACGGCGTTCAACGTGAACTATGGGTCTGGGTTTCTGGATGGCGAGGGCCCAGGACATCTTCCGCCGCATACCACGGTTGATCTGTCGGTCGGAAAGTCGTTCGGAGAGAACTGGAGCCTGCGAGTCAGCGCCCTGAACATCGGCAACAACCACTACATGCTTGACAACAGCAACACCTTCGGCGGAACCCACTTCGCCAATCCGCGGGAGATTGCGGCGCAGTTGAAATACCGGTTCCGGTTTTGAACGGGAAGGTCTTACAACGCAGAGAACGCGGAGAACGGGGAAGAGAACGCAGAGAAAACCTTAGAGCCCGAGTGCCTTGCGAAAATCCGCGAACGAACTCAGGAAATAAGCATCAGCCTCTCTCTGCGTCCTCTGCGGTTCTTCTCTGCGCTCTCTGCGTTTTGAGAACTTTGCAATCCGGAGCTGCGCCTCAGCTGTTGAGCACTTTCTCAATCGCGGCGCGCAACTCGTCGTACATGACCGCACCCGGGTGGTAGTAGGCGATTTTGCCGGTGCGATCGATGAGGACGAGGGTAGGAGTGGTGCTGGCGCCGTAGACGTTGAAGTTCTCTTTGCTCACCGGGACCGCCGCCGACCGCAATCCTGCATAGTACTGATCCCAGACTTTCCTGATGTAGGCAAGTTCTGCTTGCGGGGTCGCATCCTCGCCGGCGGCGGCGTATCCGTAGAGCTGTGTGGGGGCGATGATAGTTAAGCCTTTGAATTCGGAACGAAGGCGAGCCAGGATGGGAGATTCGCCCTTACAGTCCATGCACCAGTGAGCCCAGAAGAAAAGCAGCACGGGCGAGCCTTTGAGCTCGGCCAGCGATGGGGAGCGCATGCCCAGGAATTCGCCGCCTCTCAGCGCGGGAGCGGGCTGCCCGACGAAGGTCAGGAGGTTGAGGTTCTTGTGGAGGCGGGGCGCGATCGCCGAGTTCCCATAAGTCTGCAGTGCGCGGCGCAGGACGGCGATGCCCTGCGCTTTCTGGCCGCGGCCCGCAAGGGATTGCGCTTGTACCTCCAGAGCGGCACCCACGGCGGTCGCCATGTGCTCGTCGGAATTGATGGGGTGAGTCTTGAGTGCGGAGGACGCCAGGGTGAGAGTCTGCTTCGCGTAGGATTCGGCCTGCGTGTATTGCTGCATGCTCAGTGCGGCGCGGGCCATCCATGACATCGCTTCGAGGTATTCGGGCGTCACCCCGCGTTGGGCCTTGTAGGAATTCAGTTGCGATTCGGCGGCAGTGACGTTGTTTTGCGCCAGCGACAGGCGGACGTCGTCGAGGATGCCGGCGAAGGCAAAGGACGTCAGAATAAGGATGACGGTCAGCAGGCGACGCATTCCTCCATGATGTACGGGAACGCGAGAAGTGGCAAGACATCTGCATTTCGACAAGGGGTGGTGTCTTGGGTTGACGATGAGTGCTCGCGGGCTCACGCCCGCGTCGCCGGGATGTTCCGCCCCTACGGGGCTTGATCCATTTTGATGCCGACCCCGGGCTTACGCCCGGAGCTATCCTATGCCGCCGCTACGCGGCTTGAGTTCGGGCGCACCTAAGTTTCGCAGAGCAATCACGCTTTTCCGGCCGCCGCGTGTTGCTCACGCGGCTTAGATTTCATGGTGACCAGAGGCGGCGGTTTCCGTGCAATACAAAGGGCGGCCTCGCGGCCGCCCCATGATTTGATTTTCAAAACTGTGAAAGTGGTTAGATCGCCTTCACGTTCTCGGCCTGCCAGCCCTTGGGGCCTTTGACCACATCGAACTGAACTTGCTGACCTTCCTGGAGGCTGCGGAATCCACCGGCTTGGATGGCGGAGAAGTGCACGAACACGTCCTCGCCGTTCTGGCGGCTGATAAATCCATAACCCTTGGCGTCGTTAAACCACTTTACTGTTCCTGTTTCCATGGTGTTGCTTTGTTTCCTTTTTCTCAGATGTTGCGCTGAAAATTTCGCAGGACTGGTGCAGGCAGGCAGGTCACGCCGGTAAGCGGAGAAACTGCAGATTGCATAGAACCGCAAAAATCAAACGCACTTATATTTTACGTTACATCCCTCAGAAATACCTAAGGTTTTCCACCGTGGCGAGATAAGTGTTTTAGTTTTAATGGGATGGCTAGATAAAGCCAGGGTGGCAACGGCGCCACGCCCGTCTCCGGGGAGAGCCAGTCCCGTTAAGTGCTGCTATTCCTTCTTCATAGTGTCGATCAACTGAAATAACTGAGTGCGATCGACAACCTCCACAAAAGGGGTTCCCGTGTGCTTGTTGCTGACCACGTAAAGCGTCGGCGTGTGCTGCAGATTCAGTTGATTGCCGGCGGCGCGGTCGGCTTCGATCAGCTTGGCAAGCTTACCGTCCGGATCAACCACGAAGGGTAGGTCGATCTTGTGAGCGGCGGCATACTTCTCCGCAAATGGGCGCAGCGTATCTTTCGTGATCTCAAGCTGATGCTTGAAGACCGTGTCGCGAAAATCGTTCCCTAATGCCTTGGAATGCGTATCGAAGTAGCGGGCGAAGATCGCGGCATCATAAGCCCAAGGATGCATGGGCAGCGGAAAATCGTGGCGAACGACCGGAATCTTGTAGGTGCGGGAAGCCTCTTCAAGCAGTGGAGCCGCACGGGCGCAATCCGGGCACTCCAAATCCTCAAAGATGACCAGCGCGACGGTGGCGCCCTTGGGAGGCCGCAGAGCCGGGTGTACCGGCTGGGCCTGAGCCAGCGCTTGCACGGCGAGCGAGAACACGGTAATCGCGGCGAGAATGAGCTTCTTGTTCATAAAGTTGTTTTGATGCAACAGATCGGGGGTGCTGCTGCCTAGGCTGAAGTCTATGGTACTCGAAGCAGGTTCCGAACGTAAGGCTTAGACGCACGCCAGAAAACACAACGGGCGGCCGCTGCCGCCCTTTACTGAATGGACCGGATTCGGATCAACGAGCCGCGACGGTGGACTGCTGCGAAATCATCGACGCAATGGTCTCGAGAATCTGCTCGATCGTGCGTCCCGTATCGGTGGCCGTATCCACATAGGGATGGCGTCCGCCGTCGGCGTGGAGCACAAGCACGCGCGTGTCCTGATGAAACTTTTTCACCATGTAAGGCAAATGATGGCGGTCGTTGCGCGTGAGGGTTGGCCCCAGGATCACGAGATCGAATGCGCCTTTCTTCAGCGCGGCCTCGACTTCCTTGCGGCCCACGGCGGTGGTGACCTGGTGTCCGGCCTTCGTCATCGAACTGGCCTGCGAAGATACAACGTCCTGATCGCCTTCCCCGTAAAGAATGTTCAGTTTGAATGAAGATTTCGCCATACGTTGAGCCAAATTCTTCCTTTCCTCTGAGGTTCACGGTAGCAATGAGGAGCGGGCGGGAGTAGGTCACCGAAGACTTAGAACACCGGAGCCTGCACGGAAGTCACGGCTACCCCGTCCCCGGAGGCGCAAGCACCCAGGAGCGTTTGACCCGCCTCTGGGCGTCCGATAAACTCAAGAGTTTCAGCACAGTACGAGTACCCACCATGGCGGATAGCATTCATATCAAGCTTCCTGACGGAAGCACCAAAGAAGTGCCGAAGGGGACGACCGCGCTCGAGGTCGCCAAGTCCATCAGCCCCCGGCTGGCCGACGCCGCGCTGGTCGCGAAAACCAACGGCGACCTGATCGACCTGACCAAACCGATCGAGAAGGATGCGGAACTGCGCATCCTTACGGAGAAAGACCCGGAGGCTCTGCAGGTTTACCGGCACTCGTCCGCGCATCTGCTGGCGGCGGCGGTGCTGGAATTATTCCCGGAGACCAAGCTGGGTCATGGTCCAGCGACCGAGAACGGTTTTTTTTACGACTTCTACCGTCCGACGCCCTTTACTCCCGAGGATCTGGAGAAGATCGAAAAGAAAATGCAGGAACTGGCGCAACAGAACATTCCCTATGCGCGCGAATTTCTGCCTCGCCGGGAGGGACTGGAGAGGTTCAAGGGTGAGGGCGATTTCATGAAGTGCCACTTCATCGAGCAGTTCACCCAGCCCGATGAAAAGATCTCGATTTACAAGACGGGCAAGTTTCTGGATTTCTGCCGCGGCCCCCATATTCCGTCAACCGGCAAGATCAAAGCATTCAAGCTGATGAACATTGCCGGTGCGTACTGGCTTGGGGATGAGAAGAATCCCCAGCTTCAGCGCATTTACGGGACCTCGTTTTTCTCGAAAAAAGATCTGGATGCCCATCTAAACAGCATCGAGGAAGCGAAGAAGCGGGATCATCGCGTGCTCGGCCAGCAGCTTGATCTGTTCTCGATCCAGGAACTCGCGGGGCCGGGCCTGATCTTCTGGCACCCGAAGGGCGGGATTATCCGCAAAGAGATGGAAGACTGGATGCGCAACGAGTACATCAAGCGCGGCTACTCGCTGGTGTACACGCCGCACGTCGCCCGCCGCCAGCTCTGGCAGACCTCGGGACACGAAGGCTATTACGCGCAAAACATGTTCGACACCATGGAGCTCGACGATGCGGAATACCGCATGAAGCCCATGAACTGTCCGTTCCACATTTTGATTTATCGCGACTCCCTGAAATCGTACCGCGATTTGCCGGTGCGGCTGGGCGAGTTGGGGACGGTGTACCGCTACGAGCGTTCGGGCGTGATGCACGGCTTGCTGCGGGTGCGTGGCTTCACGCAGGACGACGCCCATATCTTCTGCACGCTCGATCAAATTGAAAGCGAGATCGAGGGGTGCGTCGAGTTTGCGAAAGATGTGTTGAAGGATTTCGGCTTCGACCAGTTCCAGACCGAGCTTTCCACCTGGAATCCCGACGACCGCAAGAGCTTCGTCGGCAGCGAAGAGCAATGGAACATGGCCACGCATTCGCTGGAAAAGGTCCTGAAGAAACTGAATATCGAATACCAAACGATGCCTGGGGAGGCGGCGTTTTACGGGCCGAAGATTGACATCAAGCTGGTCGACGCCATCGGGCGGCTGTGGCAGCTCTCAACTGTCCAGTTCGATTTCAATCTCCCCCAGCGTTTCGGCCTTGAGTACGTCGCCGAAGACGGCTCGCGCAAGCAGCCTTTGATGGTCCATCGCGCTTTGTATGGATCGGTGGAGCGATTCTTCGGGGTGCTCATTGAACATTATGCCGGCGCCTTCCCGGTGTGGCTGTCGCCGGTACAGGCAGTGATGATTCCGATCTCTGAGCGCCACGCCGACTACGCAAGCAAAGTTGCGGCCCAGCTGAAGGCGGTAGGCGTGCGCGTCGATGTGGATGCCCGCAACGAGAAAATGAACGCCAAGATCCGCGAGCATGCCATGCAGAAGGTGCCGTTCCTGCTGGTGGTCGGAGACAAAGAAGCTGAAGCTGGCAAGGTAAATGTCCGCACGCGCGGGAAAGAGAAGACGGAAGACATGGCGGCGTCCGACTTCGTGGAGAAGATTCGGAAGCTGATCAGGGAGAAGTTGTAGTCGCGTAGGCCCAGACGCCCTCGTCTGGGCGGCCGGGCGCCAGCCCGGCTGGGTTCTCCAGACTGCGGGATTCTTGGCTTGCCCCTCGTCCCGAAGCGGCACAGCAAAAATTGGGTTTTCGTGTTCGTGCTAAACCTGAGCGGCGTCTCGAACGATAATTTCAGGAGCGGAGCTTCGCTCCGCTGGGCAGACGAGGGCGTCTGCCCCTACATGGGTCGTGCATGCCCAAAGCTTTTTATCGACGCAATCTTCCGCACTTGCAGGGCGATTTCAAACCTCACTTTTTGACATTTTGCAGTTACCACCGATGGGTTTTGCCAGAATGCGCACGCACGATTGTCCTGAATTGCTGCCTGCACGAACATCAACACACGATTGACCTGAACGTGGTTGTCGTCATGCCGGATCACGTGCATTTGATTTTCACACCGTTGTTGGATGGGGCGATCTTGGAAGTGGTATCGCTGGCGCGCGTTACAAAGGCTATCAAGGGCGCGTCGGCGCACCTTATCAACCGGCGTCTAGGGCGGCGCGGAACGGTCTGGCAGGAGGAATCGTTCGATCGAGTGTTGCGATTCTCAGAGAAGCTGGATGAGAAGGTGGAATACGTCTTGAATAATCCGGTGCGCAGAGGACTTGTTGTTAATCACGAGGATTATCGGTGGTTGTGGGTCCCGGCGAGTCCGGCAGCGGCCTGGTAGCGGAACTCACTCCGCTGGGCAGACGGGCGTCTGCCCCTAGTGAATCGAGGTCGCGCACGTGATTGCGTAGGCCCAGACGCCCTCGTCTGGGCGGCCGGGCGCCAGCCCGGCTGGAGGGAAGCGTGCGCGTCGTGCCGGGTTGTAACATGTTCGCGTGCATCCTCTGGCGCAGAAGACCCTCGATTACATCCGACGGCTTGAGCTCTTGAAGGCGGGTGACCGCGTCGGAGTCGCCGTTTCCGGTGGCGCGGATTCGATCGGGCTGCTGCGGATCTTGCTCGAGTTAAGAGCGGAAATCGGCTTGGTCCTGTCAGTTGTACATTTCAATCACAAGCTAAGAGGTGCGGAATCCGATGAGGACGAGCGCTTCGTTTCGGGACTGGCCCGAGAACTGGAGCTGGAATATCACGGTGGCAGCGGAGATGCCGCTGCCGAGGCGAGCGCTTCGGGTGTGAGTCTGGAGGCCGCGGCCCGCGACTTGCGTTACGACTTCTTCGGCCAATTGCAGAGCGCGGCGGAAGAGGGCGCGCCGAGACTGGACAAAGTCGCTACCGGACACACGCTCGACGACCAGGCGGAAACTGTTTTGATGCGGGTGGTTCGTGGCACGGGGATGCGGGGGCTGGCGGGGATCTATCCGGTTTTCGAGATTGAAAAAGAGGATGAGTCGATTGGAGAGGTGATTCGACCGCTGCTTACGGTGCGGCACTCGGAACTCACCGATTATCTGACGGAGATCGGGCAGAGCTGGCGCGAAGATTCGAGCAATCTGGATGCGAGGTTTACGCGGAACCGGATGCGCCACACGATCCTGCCTCTGCTCGAAAAGCAGTTCAATCCCGCGGTGCAGCAAAGCTTGGCCGAACTCGCCGAGATCGCACGGGCCGAAGAAGATTACTGGCAAAACGAAATTGCGGGATGGATGGGGACGGCGATTCATTGGGCCGAGCCGGAGTGGGCGAATCCCGGGCAGCAAGGGCTGGTCCAACTGCAGCCCTTTAACCCTGAGCTGCGCGAGCGCCTGCAGCAGGCGGGGCCGCTGGTGATGAATGCCACGGTCGATTTGATGTGGTTGCTGTCTGAGCCGCTGGCGGTGCAGAGACGCGCCATCAAAGCAGTCGGGGAACTGGCGGGGTTCCCGCTGGAATTCAAGCACGTCGAGGAGATCCTGCGCTTTGCTTCCGAGGACGACGGTGCGGGGAAGGAGCTGTCACTACCTTTGGGCTGGAGCGTGACGCGCGAACCCACGGCGCTGACGTTTCTGACTCCGGATCTTCGCAACCGAGAGCGAATCCCTGTCGACTATGAATACGTGCTGCCGGTGCCCGGTCGGGCCATAGTGCCGGAGGCCGGCACTGTGGTAGAAGCGGTGCAAGTAAATTTGGCGGCGCGGGAAGAGGGATATAATCCCGAGCATCTTCTGAATTCGTCGCTGCCGTCGAGAGAATTGCGCGTGAGGAACTGGCGACCCGGGGATCGGTTCTGGCCGGCGCATACCAAGTCCGCGAAAAAGATTAAAGAACTGCTGCAGGAGCTTCACGTCACAGGAACGCCTCGCCAAACGTGGCCGGTCGTAGTCTGCGGAGACGAGATCGTGTGGGTGCGGGGATTCGCTGTGCCCGCCTCGCACCAGGTGAAGGATCGAGGCGAAGGAATTCTGATTCGTGAAAGACCTTTGGCAGAGGACTGATCAGGATTCAGTTCAGAAGCAACAGGAGCGCGCCACGACATGAATACCAGTTCGAAAATTGAGCCGTTACGTTCCGTCATCTCGGCGGAACAGATTCAGAAACGAGTCCGGGAAATGGGGCGGCAAGTTTCCGACGACTATCAGGGGAAGACCGTCCACGTGCTCGCCATTCTCGAAAACAGCTTCATGTTCACGGCGGACCTGGTGCGGGCCATGGACATTCCGCTGACCTGCACATTCGTGAAGCCGCGGTATCGGACGCAGGGCGCCAGCGGGGAATTGGAGATGCTGGAGATCCTGTTCAGTCACGACCTTGACATTAAGGGGAAAGACGTTTTGCTGGTGGAAGGGCTGGTCCACTCGGGCGTCACAACTGAGTTTCTAATGAGCGACTTGCGGGCGAGGGGAGCGGCCTCGGTGAAGCTGGCAACTCTGCTGGACCGGCAGGCGGCCCGGCGGGTTCAGCTGCAGCCCGACTATTTCGGGTTTCTGGTCGACGAGGCGTTTCTGGTTGGGTATGGTTTGGGAAGTCCGGAACAGACCAACCGGAACCTGCCGTACCTGGCGGCGGCAAGCTAAACTGCCCTTATGACTTAAGTCACCCAAACAAGCACAGCCGTTTTGCATTGGGAACGAGTAAAATGGCAGCCTCGGGTATTTGCCCAATCAAAACTTCGGCCTCTGGCATCTAAAGTGGTTAGGGCAGCCATGGGTCGTATTGGCATGCGCCCGTTTCCGTAAGTAGTTGTAATCGAGGAGTCCTGAGTGAATTCGACGGTAAAGACGGTTATCTTCTGGCTGGTCATCGTGGTATCGGCCATTCTCCTGTGGCAGGTAGTGAGGTCCGGCAGCACGGCCCAGAAGGATAAACCGATTAATTTTTCGGAGTTCCTGACCAACGTGGATCAGGGCAACGTCAGTGAAGTGACAATCAACGCGCAGGAGTTGCGCGGGAAGTTGAAGGACGGCAGCGGATTCAACACCACGGCTCCGGTGAACTATCCCGACATGATCAAGGCGTTGCGGGATAAGGGCGTGAATATCAACATCCGGGACGTCACCAACGGCAGCTGGCCGCTGCAATTGCTCGGGACATGGGCGCCGCTGATCCTGCTGGCAGCCTTGTGGTTCTTCATGATTCGCCAGATGCAGACGGGCGGCAACAAGGCCCTGTCGTTCGGCAAGAGCCGGGCCCGGCTGCTCTCCATGCAACAGAAGAAAGTCACGTTCAAGGACGTGGCGGGCGTGGATGAGGCGAAGGAAGAGCTGCGCGAGATTATTGAGTTCCTGCGTGAAGCACAGAAGTTTCAGAAGCTGGGCGGTCGCATCCCCAAGGGTGTGCTGCTGGTGGGGCCTCCGGGAACCGGCAAGACTTTGCTGGCCCGCGCGGTTGCGGGCGAAGCGAACGTTCCTTTCTTTTCCATTTCCGGTTCGGACTTCGTCGAGATGTTCGTGGGCGTCGGGGCGAGCCGGGTGCGCGACCTGTTCGAGCAGGGCAAGAAGAATGCTCCCTGCATCATCTTTATCGACGAAATTGACGCGGTCGGACGTCACCGGGGCGCGGGACTGGGCGGTGGTCACGATGAGCGCGAGCAGACGCTGAACCAGTTGCTGGTGGAGATGGACGGATTCGAGTCGAATGAAGGCGTCATCCTGATGGCGGCGACCAACCGCCCGGATGTGCTCGATCCGGCGCTGCTGCGGCCCGGCCGATTCGATCGCCGGGTCGTTGTGAGCCGGCCGGATGTGCGAGGGCGCGAAGAAATCCTGCGCGTACACACCCGCAAGATTCCTCTCGCGGAAGATGTGGATCTGACTGTTCTGGCCCGCGGTACACCGGGATTCTCCGGGGCGGACCTGGCCAACATGGTGAACGAGGCTGCCCTGAGTGCAGCGCGCCAGAACCGCAAGGCAGTCTTGCACTTCGACTTTGAAGTTGCTAAAGACAAGGTGTTGATGGGTGTGGAGCGCAAGTCCATGATTCTCTCCGACGAGGAGAAGAAAGTGACTGCCTTCCACGAAGCCGGACATGCTTTGCTGGCGGTGAAGTTGCCGCATGCCGATCCAGTGCACAAGGTCACGATCATTCCGCGCGGAATGGCGCTGGGCGTGACCATGCAGCTGCCTATCGACGACAAGCACAACTACACCAAGGAATATCTGGAGACCGAGATTGCCATCCTGATGGGCGGCCGCCTGGCGGAAGAGCTTTTCCTCAACCAGATGAGCACCGGCGCCGGCAATGATATTGAGCGCGCCACGGAACTCGCTCGCAAGATGGTTTGTGAGTGGGGTATGAGTTCGCTCGGGCCGCTGACTTTCGGCAAGAAAGAAGAACAGATTTTCCTGGGACGCGAAATCGCGCAGCATCGCGACTATAGCGAAGATACGGCGATCAAGATCGACATGGAAGTACGTCGCCTGGTCGATGACGGATATACCAGGGCTAAGGAACTGCTTTCCGATAGCCGCGAAGTCTTGACCAGGATCGCGGCGGCCCTGCTGGAACGCGAAGTGCTGGACGCGAATGAGATCAAGCTGATCGTAGAAGGGAAAGAACTGCCGCCGGTGAAGCTGCCGTCGAAAGATGACGGTGTGCAGCAGGTACTGAAGCCGGAGCCGGGGCGTCCCGGGCTCGCAAAGGGCGGGGAAAGCCCGGCACGCGCTTAAATCCCTCGGAGAAGCTGGAAATTATAAGGGCGGCCTTTTGGCCGCCCTTTCCTTTTTGTCGAATTACGCCGCTTTCTTATTGCGGACTTCCGTCAACAATTCCGCAAAGGCGCGGTTGAAGGCGGGAATATCCGAAGGCTGCCGGCTGGTAATCCAGTTCTGGTCGCGAATCACTTCTTCGTCATGCCAATCGGCCCCGGCATTGCGGAGGTCATCCTGAATCGTGCGAAAGCTGGTCAGGGCGCGGCCTTTCAGGAGGCCGGCCGATGCCAGGAGCCAAGGCGCGTGGCAGATCACGGCCATGGGCTTTCCAGCGCGATCGGCTTCGCGCACGAAACGTCGGGCTTCTTCGCTCATGCGCAGTGCGTCGGCATTCAGCGCGCCGCCGGGAAGAAGCACCGCATCATATTCCCGCGATTCCGCGCCGTTCAAGGGACGGTCTACCTCAATCGTCTCTCCCTTCTCGTGGTGTTGCATGGCCTGGATTTTTCCGTTCTTGGGCGAAAGCACGAATGTTTCCGCTCCCAGTTGCTGGAGAAACTTGCGTGGTTCAATGAGTTCGTCTTGCTCGACACCGTCGGTCGCAAGAATGGCAATGCGAATTCCTTTTAGGTCGGATGACATAGTAGGGCTCCTTTGATTCAGGTTTTTTCTTACGATTTTCGGAAGATTTCGAGATCGGGTGAATCGGGTCGATGGTCCAAGTTAGTGCGGGATTGTCATTAGAGGATTCGCCGCAGGGGGCTGAATTCTTCCTGCTTCGTGGTCAAAACGAAACTGCGCGAGCAACTTCGCCTCGCGCAGTTCTTGCCAGAGCTTTGCTGCCGGTTAGTTCGGCAGTCTGAAGTTCACCAGGATCTGAGTTTCGATTTGCACTGGATCGCCGTTCAAATAGTAGGGCTTGTACTTCCACTGGCGGACGGCCTCGACGGCAGCGCGTCCCAGCACTCCGTCGCCGCTCACTACTTTAAGATTCTCGATGTCGCCGGTCTTGCTGATGGTGGCTTGCAGTTGCACCGGGCCCTGGATGCGCATCTGCAGCGCTTGTGTGGGATAACGCGGCTGCACTCGTTTGAGGACCAGCCCCTCCATGACACCTTGCGAAACTCGCAACAACTGCGGCGTCGCCCTGGTGGCGGTTGCTCCGGCGCTGCTCAGAGTAGCCAGGGACTTGGTGTCCACACTGGTTGCGAGCCCGATGGCGCTGGGAGCCTGCACCGGTTCCGATTCCTGAGAAGCCGGCTGCGGCTCGAGGTGTCGCGTGTCGCTCTTCACGATCAGCCGCTGGGTGACTTCTGGTTCAGCCGGAGCTTCGGTCACCGCAGCGGATGGCTTCGCACTCGGCTTCGACGAAGCACTTGGCGTGGAAGCATGCGTGTTAGCCGGCGCTGACCCCACAGTGCTGTCAGTTGCTTCCGGTTGCTCGGCCGGTGCGGCCGTTCGCGTCGGTAAGTTTTCAGGCGCAGGCATATTGGCAGCCGGCGATGGGGTGCTCGATGCAGCGGCTGGGGACGCGGAGGACTTCGAATCCCCATTCTTCCAGCTGAGATATCCGGCGGAACAAGCCAGCAAAACTACCGCGGCCACGATCAAGAGAGCTTTCGTTTTGCCGCCGCCTTCGGCCTCGTCGGCATCGTAGGCCCCCGGAAAGAAGGTGGGCGGTTGAACGTCGTCTTGCGTGGAGTCGATGGCGGCAAAGCGCTCCGCTGGCGGTTCAGCGATTTCGTGAACTGCAGCTTTCCTCGGTGCGACTGGCTCTTCGATAACAGGGGGCGCCGCGACCGCGGGTTTCTCGGGCGCACGTGCCGGCGCCGCGGCGTGGCCTTGCGCCTGGAACATCGCACCCGACATCGGGCGTTTCTCGGGCGCTGGCGGCTGTGCAACCGGCGGCAGGACGGGCTCTGCTTCAAGGGGTTCGACCTGGCCGGCGGCCTCAGCCGCACGCCGCAATGCGGAAGCCATCGGCTCCGCCATCTTGGGACTGGGCTGCCACGGGAACTTGCTGGTGCCTGTGGCGGATGGAACTGGTGGCGGGGCAGCCGGCTTCGCCTCGAAGACTGGCTGCGCGGTCATGGGCTCTTCGTTGTCGGGATCAAGGATCGAATCTTGATCGTCCGGATCGAAAACCGGTGCTGACGCCGCCATGGAAGGCACCGGAGGCGCGGGCTTGCTGATGGGTGCCATCAGAGGCGCCGGTTTGCGCGTCGCTGCCGCTTGCGTAACCAGTGGGGCGCTCGGAGTCGCAGGTCTTGACGGGGGAACTGCCGGCTTTGCTGCAGAAACCGGTGGCGGAGCGACCGTAGCGGTGCCTGCCTTGGGAGGTTCGGCGCCTTTGCGCAGCAGGCCCCGCGCAACCCGCAACGTGCCTTTCGCCTGCTCCACATTGATCGGTTTCGTGAGCACCAGGTTGGCGCCGATACGAAATGCCTTCGCGACTCCCGCTTGTCCTTCCACCACCGCCACGGCAAGGGACGACTGATTCGAATTGGAATTGCGCGCGCTCTTGAACAACAGTGTCGCGTTCTGTTCGTTGTCGCAATCCACGACGACCGCGTCGAAATGTTGCGCCATCAGTTTCTTGACGGCCGCGAACGGCTCGCTGCACTGCTCAATCGTAAAGTCGAGTTCGCTCAGAACTTGCGTGACTGTGCGCGCGGTTTTTTCGTCGGGACAGAACAGTAATGCCTGGTAACCCATAACGTCATCCTAGGTACAGCTCTGAGGTGCGGCAAGTTACGGCAGTAATGGGACTTGCACGGCTTTCGCCGAAGGGGACGCAGGCCAGGGGGAGCACGCGGATGTGCCCTGTTTAGGGCAGTTTAAAGTCGATCGTGATGCGTGTCTGAAATTCGGTCGGCTCGCCGTTGTGAAAATACGGTTTGTACTTCCACTGCTTCACGGCATCGGCGGCAGCCTGCGCCAACAAAGAATCGCCGGAGACCAGTTGCAGGGAGTCCACCGAGCCCTTCTTGTTCACGATGGCTTCCAGGACGACCGTGCCGTGTATTTTGCGAATGCGCGCTTGCTTCGGATAGGCCGGATGTACCCGATGCACGATCTGGTCGTCGGCAAAATCTTCCGGAACTTCGAGCAACTCGCTGCTGGGCGCTTTCGCGGTCGGCGTGGCAGGCAAACTGGTGGCGACCAGCGCCGGTTTGGCAGTGGGATGATCGACAGTTGTGTCTTGCTTCGCCGTCTGTACCGTCGCGCTTTTCGTGGTCGCCGTGTCCAGAGCCGATGGCGTGGTGCTCTCCGGAGAGTCGGGGGCGCACGCGGGCGTTGCTAGGCTCCGGTGGAATCGGAGGTTGCTGCCGCAGTAGTGGCCGAATCTGCAGGCGGCGGTGCTACCGGAGCAGGCGTGGGCGCTGGAGTCGCCGGCTTCTGCGCGACCGTTTGTGGCTGGCCGCGCAACTCCGAAACCTTGCTCATCGTTCTGAGATATTCCCAGGCAACAAATTTCTTAAATTCGGGCTGTGTGGCCCACGCTCCATATCCCCCCGCACCGATAAACAACACCACGACCGCGGCGATCAGCCAGCCTTTCCCACCGCTGGATTTTTTCTCGCCCAGTCCGGCGAAGGAATCTTTCCCAATCGCCCCAAAGGAAGGCACACCGTGATCCTTGACCGGATCGAGGACTTCATCTTCTTCTGCAAGCGGATCGACGATGCTCAAGGTCGGACTGGCCTTGTCATCCGCCGTCTTGGACCCGGCCTTGGGCGTATCCGTTTTGGGCTTGGCGACCTCGGGCGCGGATGGCGTTTTGAATACGGAGTCGAAATTCTTCAGTGCAGGCGACGGGCTGGCCGTTGCGGCCGCACCTTTGGCAAGGGTTGACGGGATCGCAGGCGAATCCTTCGTCTCGGTAAAGTTCGAGAGCGCCGGTTTGTGCTCTTGCGGCATCACGGGAACCATCGCAGGACGCGCGGCAACGAGCGACTTCTCCGCGGGAGGCGCCGCTGTGACTGCAAGCTTCGGCGTTTCCGCAACCGGTTTGGCCACGGGCGGAAGCGGAGGGGCCACGGGAGTCAGGACCGCCGATGTCGCAGGCGGGCGCGGTGGCGCCACCGTAGCCACGGGCGTTGCCGGAGATGTTTGAGGGGGAACAGAAGGTGCCGGCGCTGCGGCTGCTATGGCTGGCGCTCCAGGAAGCGTGACCGCCGGGGCGGGAGGCTTTACCTCTTGCGCTTCTTTGCGCGTCATCCCGATTCCGGTGCGCAGCGTGTTGCGGACCTGCTCGAGCGACACGGGCTTGGTCAGGACAAGACTCGCTCCCAGCCGAAAAGCATTCGGTACTCCGGCCTTTCCTTCCACGATCGCGATCGCAATCGACGTCTTGTTAAAGTTCGAGGCGCGCGCGCTGTTGAACACCTGCGTGGCATTCTGGGTGTTGTCGCAGTCCACGATAAGCAGGTCGAAGCGCTGTGTCGCCAGCCGTTTCAGCGAGAATGCAGGCTCGCTGGAATGCTCAAAGCTGACTTCTAACTCGTCAAGGATCTGGGTAACGGCTTGAACCGCCTTCTCGTCACCGCATAAAAGGAACGCACGCGTAGCCATAGTAAGTCGATGCTACGAAGCGGTTTGCACCCCGGCAAGTTACGAGAGTAAGGGGCGGGAGCTACGAGCTGCGAACTACGGGCTGCGAGCCAGATCAATTTGACCCGACGCAAAAACTTTAACTACAGAGGACACAGAGGCATTTCCAAGGTCGTTCCGAACAGAGCGTTCAATCTTGCAGATTCTTTCGGCTGTGTTTGGCGCTGGCTTCGGAATGACACGCTTATAGAGTGCGAATCATGACTCGAAAGCTCGTGGCTCGTAACTCATGGCTCGTAGCTCGCTCCGACGTACAATGGCCGCGCAATGCGCATTCCCCTCTGGCTCAAGATCGGATGGACAGTCTGGGTTCTTTTCTGGATACCGGTTTATTGGAAGCAATATGGAGCGCAGAACTTTCTTTTCTTTTGTGACTTGGGAAATCTGGTAATCGCGGTCGCACTCTGGGAGGAGAGCGCGCTTCTATTTTCGTGGCAAGCGGTCAGCCTGCTGGTATTTCAAAGCTTGTTCACGATTGATGTGGCTGGGGCGTGGATCAGCGGTCGTCATCCTATCGGGGGCACCGAGTTCATGTTTGATCCCCACCTGCCGTTGTTGGTGCGGGCGTTAAGTTTGTTCCACGTGGTGACGCCGGTGTTGCTGTTGTGGGCGATCTGGCGGCTGGGATATGACTCGCGCGGGTGGAAGCTGCAGACTCTAACCTGCTGGATTGTGGTGCCGATCAATTATTTCTGGCGGCCAGAGCATAACGTCAATTGGGCTCGGGGAATTTTCTTCGTGCAGCAGAAGACTGTGCCGGGCTGGTTGTATCTGCTGGCTTATCTCATGTTGGTGCCCGTGGTTGTCTATTATCCGACGCATCTGTTGCTGGAATGGTGGAGTCGGCGCGGGACGTTTGTTTCACACCGAGAACACGGAGTACGGGTTTTTCCATAGATGTCTCTGTGCTCTCTGTGTCCTCTGTGGTGAACGCCTTTTTACCCCTTATCGAAAATGATTCAGCTCCGATTCCTGAACGACCCCGCGTTGCACCGGAACCGCTGCACCTCGGCTTGAGACGGCAACTTCCGGCGTGGTAGCATCCATAGTTTTGGCGGGCGATGTCTGCCCGGCAGTACTAGTCCTCGTCCTCTGATCGCCGGGCTTCCCAAGCAACTTGCAAGCTGGTGCCTGGCGGCGAAGACTGACGACTGACCTCGGAGTGAACCCGTGAAAGTTTACGAAGGAGCAAATATCCGCAACGTGGCCCTGGTTGGTCACGGGCACGCTGGGAAAACCTCGCTCGTCTCCGCTGCGCTCTTCACCGCGGGCGCGACCCAACGCATGGGCCGTGTCGACGATGGCACCGCCACCACCGATCATGATGAAGAGGAAATCGCCCGCAAAATGTCAGTCGGCACTGGCATCGCCTACGCCGAATGGGGCAAGACCAAGATCAATCTCCTCGATACCCCGGGCTTCAGTATGTTCGTCCACGAAGCCAAGACCGTGCTGCCCGTGGTCGAAGCTGCGCTGGTCGTGGTGGACGGCGTCGCCGGCGTTGAGGTCGTTACCCAGCGTGTTTGGGGATACGCCGAAGAAATTAACCTGCCTCGCGTCATCGTCGTCAGTCGCATGGACCGTGATCGCGCCGATGCCGACCGGGTTCTCGAATCCCTCAACAGCGCCTTCGGGCGCGCGGTCGTTCCCCTGCAGTTCCCCATCGGCAAGGAGAAAAGCTTCAGCGGCGTCGTCGATCTTGTAAAGATGAAGGCCTACACCTACGAACTGGGCGGCAATGGCAAGGGTAAAGAAGAAGAGATCCCCGCCGACCTGGCTGCCGCCGCGCAGGAAGCACACGAGAAATTAGTCGAACTGGTCGCCGAGGGCGACGACAAGTTGATGGAAGAGTTCTTCGAAAAGGGCACTATCCCCGAAGAACATCTCATCCCCGCGCTGCACGATGCGATCCGCGAAGACAAAATCTTCCCCGTGCTCTTTACCTCGGGACTGGGGAACGTCGGGGTCGACAAGTTGATGGACTTCCTCGTCGACTACACTCCCGCGGGCACGGAACACACCGCCCTGCATGGCGTCGCCGGTAGCAACGGGCAGTCGCCCGAGCGCCACGTCGCCGACTCCGATGCGCTTTCCCTGTTCGTCTTCAAAACCGTCTCCGACCCGTTCGCCGGCCGCATTTCGTATTTCAAGGTGTACAGCGGCGTGCTCAAGAACGACGCGAGCGTGCAGAACTTCACGCGCAACGCGCAGGAAAAGCTGGCGCACATCTGGGTGATGCAGGGCAAAGCGACCACTCCAGTCAACGAACTTCATGCCGGGGACATCGGCGCCGTTGCCAAACTCCGCGACACCCTCACCGGAGACACGCTCGGCGATAAGAACGCCCCCATCCAGTATCCCAGGATCGTGCTTCCCGAACCCGCCATCACGTTCGCAATCGAACCCAAGAGCCGCGCCGACGAAGACAAGCTTGGTCCCGGAATCCACAAGCTCATGGAAGAAGATGCCATGCTGCGCTTTTTCCGCGATGCGCAGACCAAGGAATTCCTGATCGCGGGCACCGGCCAGCAGCACATCGAGGTGGTTGTCTCCAAGCTGAAGAAGCGCTATCACACCGAGGTAAATTTAAAAGCGCCCAAGGTCCCCTATCGTGAAACCATCCGCGGCAAGGCGGACGTTCAGGGGCGCCACAAAAAGCAGACCGGCGGCCATGGCCAGTACGGAGACTGCAAGATCAAGATGGAGCCTTTGCCGCGCGGCGGGGAGTTCGAGTTCGTGAACGACATCTTCGGCGGCTCGATCCCGAAGAACTTCATCCCGGCTGTCGAGAAGGGTATTCGCGACGCCGCCGGTCGCGGCTACCTCGCTGGATTCCCCGTCGTGGATTTCCGCGTCATCCTCTACGACGGTTCGTATCACGACGTCGACTCCAACGACCTGTCGTTCCAGATGGCCGGGCGGATTGCTTTCAAAAAGGCAATGGAAGTCGCCAAACCTACCCTCCTCGAACCCATCATGTCGGCCGAAATCACAATTCCCGACGAATTCGCCGGATCCATCATGGGGGATCTCAACAGCCGGCGCGGCCGCATTCAGGGCATGGATAACAAGGCGGGCAACACCGTCGTGAAAGCCGAAGTCCCCATGTCGGAAATGCTGACTTACGGCGTCGATCTCACTGCCATGACCCAGGGCCGCGGCAGCTTCAACATGGAAATGAATCACTACGACGTGGTACCCGGCCAACTGCAGGAAAAAATCATCGAGAAGGCCAAGTCCGAGCGCGGCGTCGTGAAAGAAGAGGAAGAATAACCCACCCATTCGCGGCCTAACGTCATGACGGCGCCCCTCTGCGACCTCTGCAGAAATTCTCTGCGAACACTGCGTTTTAAGATTTGCCTGTCGCCGGAACAAGCGTCGAGTCGACGAAGGGGCAATTCCAACCCCGCCTTGTTCCCCAACAGACCTCCATTTACACTGGCGCGGCTTCTTCTTACCCCCTAATACCGGAAGAGGCGCGGAGGCATGCAATGAAATCATGGCGTGTCGTTCTTCCTGCCCTGTTCCTGCTGGGCGCGGGCGCTGCCTGGGCCCAAAAGGTGGATGTCGATTGGAACCGCAACATTGATTTTTCCAAGTTCAAAACCTATGCCTGGACCGAATCAAAGCACCCCGGGAAGGGCCTCTGGAACCAGCGCATCATCGACGGCGTCGACGCCAAACTAGCCAAGGCCGGCTTGAAGAAAGTCGACGCGAGCGCAAATCCTGACCTCGAAGTCGTCTACAACGCTGGCGTAAAGGAACACACCATAGTCGAAGGCTACGACTACACCTACCGTCCGTGGGGATGGTACGGCCCCTATGGTCCGCCACCCCCCACGCGCACGATGAGCTATCAGGAAAAAGAAGCGACCCTGGTCGTGGACCTGGTAGACAATTCCAACAAGGAAATGGTGTGGCGCGGTACTGCCCAGGACACGCTCTCCGACAGTTCCGACAAAAACGTGAAAACCTTCGATAAGGCCATGGACAAGATGTTCAAGACCTTCCCGCCGGCCAAGAAATAGAATCTCTGCACACAAAGAGGGCGGCCTCCCGGGGCCGCCCTTCAAACATGACTCTGTCGCTTTTTTCCGAAGGCGGTCTTCCAGTCCCCCGGCCGCCCAGGCTTACTACTTTCCCGTCTCCATCCTGGCGTTGTGTTGGATCTTCGGCATTTCCGGTACCGACACCATATTCTCCGTCGCCCGATCCATTTCGAAGAACGTTCTCTTCTTCGTGCAACTCGATGCGCCCGAAACCTCTTCCTCTTCTGGCGTCAGCGGTTGACCTTCGATAACAATCGCACCCTGCGTGCCGAATCCCAGCACGCGCAGGTTCATGGAGCAGTCATGGCCATATGTCTTTGCCAGCGAACGCGCCAGGTCCGGCTGCTGAAATGTTCCGAACCGGCTGTCATACACCAGCACGCTGCGGTTCGTTCCCGGCTGCTCATATTGCCACTCCGATACTTCAGCGAGCAGCCGGCGGCTATCGGAAGACCAGTCAATCAACCGCAGGAAATTACCGTTTTCCACATCCTCCGGTTCCTGCAGGAATCGCAGCTTGAAGCCCCCCGCATCGCTCGCCACAAAAAGCCTTGAGTAATTAACGCACAGCGGCCCCGAATATCCCGAAGGTCTCTGCGCATATAGCGCCGTCGCCTCCACTTCAGCGTAGGCCCGATGTTTTTGATCCGAAGCGACCAGCGTATCCCCTCGCGCCGTGTGAGATGCAAATGGCGGCTTCTCCCCGCAAGTCACGAGCTCAGGATTGTTCGACTTGGGAGTATTCTGAGGAGCCGGAGCAGGTGAGGTCTGCGCGCCAACCAACACACTCATCAATCCCGCAAGCATCAACCAGCAGCAACATTTCCAGAGCGTAAACACGGCAGGATTGTAATGCACAAAGAGAAAAGAAGTCTGTAAGGCGCATCGCGTACTTCGAGATGTCTAAAGTTGGGCAGGCCCGGCTTTAGCCGGGCCGCAGAGTTGGGCAGGGCCCGGCTCTTGCCGGGCCACAGAGCGTCCATGCCATTGCGGCTTCAGCCGCCGAGGTTTGCTCGTAAAGATCATTCCAACTGCACGCACAACCACCCTCCGTGTTCCTCTGTGCCCCCTGTGGTAATCGCTTTTGACTCTATTCCCCCGAGCTCTTCCTCTTCACCGTAGCCCCAATCTCCCCGCGAGCCACGCGCGCCGTAATGTCCTCCCCCACCTTCACGCGCTCCGCGTCTTTCACCAGTTCCCCCGCCGCATCAAACACCAGCGCGTACCCCCGCTCCAGAATCGCTACCGGCGACAAAGCTTCCATCTGGCTGGTCAGCCTCTCCAGCCGAGACCGCCGCCGCAACAACAGATCCCGTGCCGCGGCCGCCATCGCCGCGACCTGCGCATTCAGTTCCTTCCGCACTCCCCCCAGCACCAGTCGCAGATCGTAATGCCGCACCGCCGCCGCCAGACTCTCAAAGCGCCGCCGCTGCGCTTCCAATTGACCCCGTTGCGCATGCGTCAGCCGGTTAGTCAGATCATCAACTTTCTGTTGCCGCCTGCGGATCAAATCCATCATTCGCCCAAAGGCCCCATGCTGCGCCAATTCCGTCAGCCGCTGGCGCCCCATGATCAGCCGGTAGCGCATCCCGCGCCCCAGCTCGCGTTCCAGTCCTGCAATCTGTTCCTCGACCTCCACCCGCGAACGGATCACCAGCTCCGCGGCCGCCGATGGAGTCGGAGCCCGCAAGTCCGCCACAAAGTCGGCGATCGTGAAATCGGTTTCGTGCCCGATCGCCGAAATCACTGGCAACTCCGACGCGGCAATCGCCCGCGCCAATCCTTCCTCATTGAATGCCGCCAGATCCTCCGCCGAACCCTCCCCCGCGTGCCACCACAATGACCTCCACCGAGCGTGCCCGGTTGAAATACCGAATGCCCGCCGCAACTTCCCCCGCCGCCGCTTCTCCCTGCACCTGCGCCGGATAAATCAGCACGCTGGCCGTGTCATGCCGCCGCTGCAGGATGTGCAGAATGTCGCGCAACGCCGCCGCCTGTGGAGAAGTCACAATCCCGATCGCGCGCGGCAGAGCCGGAATCGCCTTCTTCCTCCCCGCTTCAAACAGCCCCTCGGCCCCCAGCTTCGCCTTCAGCTGCTCGAACGCAATCTGCAACGCCCCCGCGCCCTTGGGCTCCACATACTCCGCGATAATCTGCAATTGCCCGCGATCTTCATAGATGGTCACCCGCCCGCGCACGACCACCTGCATCCCATCCGTCGGGACGAAACCGCAGCAGCCGCGCCGAGGAACGAAACATCACCACGCTGATCTGCGAACTCTCATCCTTCAACGTGAAATAAATATGTCCCGAATTCTGCGCCCGCAGATTGGAGATCTCTCCCTCCACCCATGCGTCGCCATACTCCCGCTCAATATGGGTTCGCACCGAAGCCACCAGGTCGCGGACAGCTCCACACCCGCCGCTCCGGTGGCCGGAAACTGAACCCAAGCTGGTCAATAGCCCCCATCGACCGCAGTGTACCGCACGACTCCCGTAGGGACAGGCGCCCCCGCCTGTCCAGCCGCGCCGTCCTGTGGCGCGGCTAATTTCAAAGCAGACAATCTACCGCCGCCATCGCGATACCACCGAAGCACAGCACCACCGACAGCACCACGCTCACAACAATCGACGTCGCCAGTGGGAAATAAAAAACTGTGTTCTTGCCCTTGTAGACGATGTCTCCGGGCAATCGCCCCAAGGGCAGACCCGTCTTGCCCAGCAACATTACGGCCAGCCCCACCACTAGCAAGACCGCCCCGGCAACGACCATCAATTTGCCCACGTCGCCCATGAAAACAGTCTAGCGCACGCCACGACCCGGGCGTGCAGGACACGCTGACTGCTCCTTTGCACTACAAAGTACTTGACCGACATAAAAGGGCTCCTCTACCCTGTATCCGATGCCCGACCGCCAACCCCACCGCCTCCGCCGCCTGCATGCCCGTTCCCGGCCGCTGCCCCAGCGCGCTCTCGACGACTTGCGTTATATCCGGGAAACCATGGAGCGCTCCTCCACCTTCACCGCCACTTCAGGCTGGGGACAAGTCTTCATGGGCTGCACCGCGATCGCGGCCGCCGTCCTCGCCGCCCGCCAACCGAGCCCGGCCGCGTGGCTGGCTGTCTGGATCGCCGAAGCCGCGCTGGCCGTCACCATCGCCCTGGTCGCCATGTACCGCAAAGCCCGCCGCGCCGGCCTCGCCCTCACCAGTGGCCCCGGCCGCAAGTTCGCCTTGGGATTTCTTCCCTGTGTGGCAGTCGCGATCCTCCTGACCATCGCATTCGCCCGTCTCGGTCTCACACCGCTGATGCCCGCCCTCTGGCTCCTTCTCTACGGCGCAGGGGTCATCACCGGCGGAGCATTTTCGATCCCGCTCCTGCCCGCCATGGGCTCAGGTTTCCTGCTGCTCGGAGCCGTCGCCCTGTTCGTTCCGACGTGGAGCAATATTCTGATGGCCATTGGCTTTGGCGGCCTGCACGTCGTGTTTGGCGCCTGGATCGCGAGGAGCCATGGCGGTTAAAGCAAAGCGCGCGCACCCCTCGCCGAAGCCGTCCACGCCGTCGCAGATCCGTTCCTTCGAAGATCTCCCCGAACTCGATCGCATCATCCACGAGCGTCTCCGTCTCGGCATCGTGAGCGCCCTCG
>CAVTEO010000003.1:92500-444601 GCA_963733805.1 uncultured Acidobacteriota bacterium
GCTTTGGCTGATAGCTGAAGGCTGACAGCTGATAGCTGCTTCCGAGGACGATGTTTGACAACTGAATAGATTGGGCAATCTACAAGGCTGTAAATTTTTATGAGTGCCTAGAGAGAAACCTGCTGGGGCGCGGAAGCATTTTAGACGTGTTTGGCGCGCGATGAGCAGGTAATTAGGCCCATAGAATTTACGAAGGCGTGTGGTGGTTTCACTGATGGCTGACAGCTGATAGCTGAAAGCCGGCAGCGAAGCTGCCGTGCTTCGAGTAAATTTTATGGTCAAGCTACTAAGGGCGCATGGTGGATGCCTTGGCAGAAGCAGGCGATGAAGGACGTGGCAAGCTGCGATAAGCCTCGGAGAGCCGCAAGCAGGCTTTGACCCGGGGATTTCCGAATGGGGAAACCCACGGAGGTAAAACCTCCGTACAGCCCGATGAATCCATAGTCGGGTATGAGCAAACTCAGGGAAGTGAACCATCTCAGTACCTGAAGGAAAAGAAAGAAACCTCGATTGCGAAAGTAGTGGCGAGCGAAATCGCAATAGCCTAAACCAGTCCCACCCTCGGGTGTGGCTGGGGTTGTAGGGTCGACAATAGTAGAGTTACCAATCTGGTCGTTAGCCGAAGCCCTCTGGAAAGAGGGGCCATAGAGTGTGATAGCCACGTAGGCGAAAATGATCCAGACTCGAAGTCGATACCTGAGTACCGCGGGGCACGTGAAACCCTGCGGGAAGCTACGGGGACCATCCCGTAAGGCTAAATACTAGCTTCTGACCGATAGTGAACCAGTACCGTGAGGGAAAGGCGAAAAGAACCCCTGCGAGGGGAGTGAAATAGTACCTGAAACCGTGTGCCTACAAACGGTGGGAGGACTATGCGGCGTAAGCCGAAAGTCTGACCGCGTGCCTATTGCATAATGAGCCGGCTAGTTATTCTTGTCAGCAAGGTTAAGCGTAAGCGAGCCGCAGCGAAAGCGAGTCCGAATAGGGCGAATCAGTTGGCAGGAATAGACGCGAAGCGGGATGATCTACCCTTGGCCAGGCTGAAGGTGGGGTACAACCCACTGGAGGGCCGAACGGGTGTTTGTTGAAAAAAGCTCCGATGAGCTGAGGGTAGGGGTGAAAGGCTAATCAAATTCCGTGATAGCTCGTTCTCTCCGAAATAGCTTTAGGGCTAGCCTCGTGTGATTTGTCCTGGTGGTAGAGAACTGAATGGACTATGGGGCTTTCCAGCTTACAGAATCCAATCAAACTTCGAATGCCAGTGAACAACCAACACGGGAGTCAGACGGCGGGGGCTAAGCTTCGTCGTCGAGAGGAAAACAGTCCAGATCGCCTGCTAAGGTCCCCAAATCCAAGCTAAGTGGGAAAGGAAGTCGGGACGCCCAGACAGCCAGGAGGTTGGCTTAGAAGCAGCCATCCTTTAAAGAAAGCGTAATAGCTCACTGGTCAAGCGGCCCGGTGCCGACAATTTAACGGGGCTTAAGCTTGGTACCGAAGCAGCGAATGCATCCCGTCACTGGGGTGCGTGGTAGGAGAGCATTCCCAACAGTTTGAAGCCAGACCGAAAGGACTGGTCGACGGTTGAGAAGAGACCCTGCCGGCATAAGTAGCGATAACGGAGGTGAGAACCCTCCGCGCCGAAAGTCTAAGGTTTCCTGAGAAAGGTTAATCCGCTCAGGGTCAGCCGGTCCCTAAGGTGAGGCCGAAAGGCGTAACTGATGGACATCCGGTTAACATTCCGGAGCTCCCTTGTGTTCGTTATCACGATGGGGTGACGCAGAAGGATAAGCGGGCCGTCCTATGGCTATGACGGTCGATGCGTGTAAGGTGTCTTCGATAGGAAAATCCGTCGAGGAGTTATCACTGAGACGCAAAGCAGTACCCCGTATGGGGGAAAGCCGCCGATTCCACGCTGCCGAGAAAAACCTCTAAGGAGAACAAAAGGGAACCGTACCTCAAACCGACACAGGTAGACGAGGAGAATATCCAAAGGCGCTCGTGAGAACGCTTGTTAAGGAACTCGGCAAATTAGACTCGTAACTTCGGGAGAAGAGTCGCCTCACTAGGGTGTTAAAGCCCGAAGAGGCCGCAGAGAAATGCGCACTGCGACTGTTTAACAAAAACACAGGTCTCTGCTAAGTCGAAAACGACGTATAGGGGCTGACGCCTGCCCGGTGCTGGAAGGTTAAAGGGAGAGGTCAGCCGCAAGGTGAAGCTTCGAACTGAAGCCCCAGTGAACGGCGGCCGTAACTATAACGGTCCTAAGGTAGCGAAATTCCTTGTCGGGTAAGTTCCGACCTGCACGAATGGCGTAACGAAAGTGCGACTGTCTTAATGAGCGACACGGCGAACTTGTAGTGCCGGTGAAGATGCCGGTTGCCCGCAACTAGACGGAAAGACCCCGTGCACCTTTACTACACCTTTACTATGAACTATGGCACTTGCTGCGCAGGATAGGTGGGAGGCTTTGATTCCAGGCTCTCGGGCTTGGAGGAGCCAACGGTGAGATACCACCCTGCGAGTTCTGTGGTTCTAACCTACTCCCGTAATCCGGGAGAGGAACATAGTAAGGCGGGTAGTTTGACTGGGGCGGTCGCCTCCTAAACAGTAACGGAGGCGCGCGAAGCTACGCTCAGGCTGTTTGGAAATCAGCCGACGAGTGCAAACGCATAAGCGTGGTTGACTGCGAGACCTACAAGTCGAGCAGGTACGAAAGTAGGCGTTAGTGATCCGGTGGTTCTGCATGGAAGGGCCATCGCTCAACGGATAAAAGGTACGCCGGGGATAACAGGCTGATCGGAGCCAAGAGTTCATATCGACGCTCCGGTTTGGCACCTCGATGTCGGCTCATCGCATCCTGGAGCTGTAGAAGGTTCCAAGGGTTAGGCTGTTCGCCTATTAAAGCGGTACGTGAGCTGGGTTCAGAACGTCGCGAGACAGTTCGGTCCCTATCTGTTGTGGGCGTAGGAGATTTGAGAGGACCTGTCCTTAGTACGAGAGGACCGGGATGGACGAACCTCTTGTGTTCCAGCTGTCGTGCCAGCGGCATGGCTGGGTAGCGAAGTTCGGTTGTGATAACCGCTGAATGCATATAAGCGGGAAGCACTCCTCGAGATGAGATCTCCCAACCCGTAAGGGATAAGAAGGGCCCAGGAAGACTACCTGGTTGATAGGCTGGAAGTGGAAGCGCAGTGATGCGTGCAGCTTACCAGTACTAATCGCCCGTTCGGCTTGACCATAAAATTTACTCGGTGCAGTAACAAACCAGTCGTCAGCTCTCAGCTCTCAGTCCTCAGCTAAAACCTGAGCTGAGGCGATTGCAAGTTTCTTGCTCTCCCCGAACCTGGGGTCGGAGCAACAAAGAGAAGCTGACCACTGGGCGCCGACGATTTTTCGAGCCTTGAAGAAATGCCGCTAGCTACTAGCCACTGGCTATTAGCTAGCACCCAATCTATTCAGTTGTGAGGCATTGGACCTCACGCTCTTTGAGAATTAGCTCTCAGCCATCAGCTTTCCGCTCTCAGTGTTCCGAGGGTGAGGGCGAGCGGGCTGGGGACTGATCAAGTTTGCTGGGCATCAGCCCTTCAAAGTCGGCACGGCACAATTGCTGAGAGCTGACGGCTGATAGCTGACAGCTGCGACTTGTCGGTGATCTTACCGCGGGGGTCCACCCGTTCCCATCCCGAACACGGAAGTTAAGCCCCGCTGGGCCGATGGTACTGCACGCGAAAGTGTGTGGGAGAGTAGGTAGTTGCCGGCATAAATTAAGAGCCAGGCTGAGAAATCAGCCTGGCTCTTTCCTTTTCTGCTGCCTTGTGTGGCGCGGCTGATAGTGCTGGTTTCGCGAGCGAGGCAATGGGCATCAGATCTACACAGCCTTGTATCGGAATCCATGGAGGCCGGCGTATGCGGAAAACTTTCCGGGGAAGGGTTTTGAATGGGATTCTCATAATCGCGGCGGCGTCAGCATGCGTGGCGCAAAAGGCGAGCGCGCCGCCGGCCGCGCCGGTGCCGGGACTGATTGCGAGCGCCAAAAAAATCTTCATTGCGAACATGGGCGCTGATAACTTCTCGCAGGATGCGTTTAAGAAGCTTGGGGACCCGGCCCGACCGTACGACGCGTTCTATGCCGAGATGAAAAACTGGAACCGCTACGAGATCGTGGACTCGCCCGCCGACGCGGAACTGATTTTCGAGATCGGCTTCAGCGCGCCGATTGTTCAGGCGGGCCAGGGCGCGGTGACGTACGGGCCGGAGTTCAATCTGGCCCTGGTGGATGCGAAAACACACGTCCGCTTGTGGACGCTGGCCGGACCGGTGGGTGGCGCCTTTCGCAAAGCCACCTTTGAGAAGAATCTGAACGAGGGGATGAGCCTTCTGATGGAAGACCTGAAGAAGCTAAGCGCTCCGGCGGCGGTCCGGGCGGACGCGCCGAGAGCTCAGTAAGAGTCCGAGGATGGCGGCCCCACTCACAGAACGCGATTGAATGGGGCCCCCTCGCTCTATTTAGTTCTTCCCGGAAGAAGGCTCGCCATCCATTGTTTTCTTCTGCGCCACCGTGGTCAGTGCTCGTGGCGTCCCAATGGTGTATACGCCTGCTGGTGTCTGCACCTTGCTGAGAAAGTATTTATTTCCGACATGTTCGAAGCTCAAGAGCGCTCCCTCAACAGAAGCTCCACCGAAACCGACCGGGAGCAGGAACACTCCGTGTTCGCCGTTGTGAATGATCAAATGTGAATCCCAGGCAGAAGACACACGATTCACGCTGTATGTACCGGCAGGCAAGGTCGTGCCTCCGGCGGAAAACTCGAACGGAACGTTGGTGACAACCTTGTCGTTGCCTTCAGCTTGGGCACCGACGCCCAGACCGAGCAGGCAACTTAGTGTAAGCACACTGGACAGGAATAGCTTTCTCATAGTTTCTCCTCTTCGCTCAAGCGCTGTGGACCTCATCGCGGATGGTTCAGCGATGGTTCTGAAATGGCTTTCAGCGCGTATGTGGCTTAGACAGCCACGACCGAGGAGACGATTCGGGCGGGATGTCACATGATTGTCAATATGTTGTAGAGCGATCTTGGTGAACTGCTGAACTTGTGTGATGGATCAGCATGGCGGGTGGGGCTACGAAGCTGCTGACAGTTCCACGATTTCCGGCGAACTGGTCCACCCTTATCGAGAAGCCGGTAGGGCTCCCAGAACTTGATGGCTTCGGTCGCGTAGTCCCGCAGGTCGGTGGTCTCCATCGAGGCGGAGTATGTCGCAAGAGTCCTTGAGGACAATCGTTGGTGGTTGGCTGGACTCGGGCTGTCAGCCGTCTAGCGGTTGGTCATGTAGCGCGGGCGCCCTCGCCCGCGACCCGCGCAGGTGCACCTCAGAATTTTCGCAATCGTGGAGACCGCAAAGAAAACCCCCGCCCAAGCGGAGCTTGGACGGGGCACCCTCGAGAGCCGTGGAGAGGTGGGGTGGTGATGCAGGCACGGAAACTGGACCGAGAGAGTCGCAACCGTAGCGAGCAAGGCCCTTCGTGTCACGCGGCGCAGGCTGATTTACTATTCAGCCGCCAACAATTGCGTCCCGGAGTGCCGCTCAACCGGGCTTTCCCTCTGCCCTCTGCAGCAGCACCGCGATCGCTTCTCTGCACCCTGCGCGCAACTCCCCCGCGCGGGCTGGCGGCACAACTTTCGAAATCAGCAGCATCACTGTTCCGTGCGCTAGGCCCCACAGCGCCAGCCCCAGGGCAGCGTGCTTCTCAGGCGCACCGCCCAGGCGCTCCGCCAGTCGTTGCTGCAGCCAGACAAATCCCGGGCCGATTTCCGGAGACCTCGAGACGGCGGGCCGCAGCTGCTCGTGCTCCTGCAAATAATACAGTTCATATTCCCAGGGGTTGCGCAGGGCAAAGTCGATGTACAAATCGATCGCCTCTTCCAACGAACGCGCCGACTGGATCGCCTCAACCTGCTTGGTGCGCGCCCGCAACAACAATGCGCGCAGAATGTCCTTCCTATCTTTGAAGCGCCGGTAAATAGCCGGCGTATTCGTGCGTGCGGCCCGCGCCAGGGCCCGCATGCTCAGAGTCTTGTCGCCGCCACCCCGCCAGAGCTTCTGAGCCGCGTCGAGCACTCGCTTTTCCAACTCCGGATCTGCCTGCCTGGGCATCAACAAGTCTCCTTCAGGGCCTTCTAAAACCTCAATTACAGCGTTTTAATATCGTTGACAGTGTACACTTAACGGCGTATACATAATAAGAGAATTATAGGCCCCTTCCCGGTTCCTCGTATAGACCCGTATTGCCCCGGCTAAGGAGTAGAAGGATGTATTCGTGGAATGACCCGGACGATCGCGTGGCGATCGCCCAGATGAACTCAGACCTGCGCCACGCGCAACTGGATCTGCTGAGTGCACAGTGCGCGACCGACCGTCTTCGTCTGCGCTTTTCAGCCGCAGACCTGGCCCGCTACGGCGAGCGCGACGTACTCCGCAAGGCTATCGGCACGGCCATCACGCTGAACGAGTATTACCTCTCGATCCAGAACGAAATGCCAGCGGAGTCAACCAGTCTTTCCGAGCCGCAAATCGCGCACAGTGTGAAGGGCATGAGCGAATACCTGTGGAGCCAGCGCGAAATGTTCTTCGCCAAGGGCGCTCCGCTCGGCCCACGACAGAAAGAAGCCCTGCAGCCTTTCTTTTCGTCGGCCGTGCTCGACCGTGCACGCACCGTCGAGTTACGCGGCCGGCGCCTCCCCCCTCCCCCGTTTTTCCTGGAAGCGCAGGCACTTGGTATTGAGAACCTGCCGGAACTGACGCACATGGCGTCGCTGACATTTGTCGACGTGGTAGTGTTCACCGATGTGATCATTGAGCGCTCGCTGTTTCACGGCCTGGTCCACGCAGTACAGTTTCATCTGCTCGGGCTCGAACGCTAC
Source organism: uncultured Acidobacteriota bacterium (assembly GCA_963733805.1). Classification (GTDB taxonomy): domain Bacteria; phylum Acidobacteriota; class Terriglobia; order Terriglobales; family Acidobacteriaceae; genus Gp1-AA133. The sequence goes on from CAVTEO010000003.1 coordinate 99,424, forward strand.
ACGGACTTGTTTGTGCGCGCGTTCCTGCGTACGAGAGCCCACTTCAGCGTGCCGCTCGAGACGCATGCCTTCGCTCTGGAGTCGAAGTTCGCGGTGAGCCCGGGAAAGCCTTTTTCCGTCGAAGAGCAGGTGAGGTTGTGGATGCGCGAGGGGCGATACTAAGCGGCGTGAGGTTGTGCCTGCGCGGCGCTGCTGTTTGGCCGAGTGTTGTGGAATTCCATCCTGACGGCGCAACGCAGGGCACCCAAATTCGTATCCCCGGTTAGCGTCCACAGAACACAGAACGGACGCGAACCCGGGGGCCCCGTCGGGAATTCATCACCTGCTTCTACTTCAAGTCCACGACTGCGACTTTGTTCACCCCGCTGCAGGCCAGGTACAGTTTCTGATCGGGCGTTGCGACCATGTTCCGCACCACGCCGCCGCCGGAAGGAATTTTCTCCTGGCGGAAAGTTTCCGACTTGGGGTCGAACTGCACTAGCGTGTTGGGCGTGACCCCGGACTCGCTGTACCAGACCACGCCGTCGCCGGTGATGGCGATGCCGTAGGGCTCGGAACCGGAGCCTCCCGGCGAGAGCCATTCTTTCAGCAGCTTGCCGTTTGCCGGATCGAAGTGTCCGAGATAGCCGCGCGCGAAGTCGGTGTAGAACACCGTGCCGTCGGGAGCGAGCGCAATGCGGCGCGGGCGCGCGTTCGCGTTGGGCAACGTGTACTCGTGGATGGTCATGGTCTTCGGGTCGACCGTGGCCAGCTTGTTCGTGCCGAACTCGCAGAAGAACGGCGCGTTGTTGGGCAGCACGACGATACCGTAAGGTACCGCGTGCGGGGTGGGAGACTTTGCGAGCCTGATCTGGCCGTTTGCGGGATCGAGCCGGCCCACGTAGTTGGTGTCTTCGTTGGTGAACCAGAGGATGCCGTCGTGATCGAAGACGGGCGTGTGCGGATCGATTTCGGTCTTGTCGGCCGGGCGATATTCGCGGACGTCGCCGGTTTTCGGGTCGAGCCTGCCAACGTAGCCTGCGGCGATGGCTGTGAACCAGATGTTGCCGTCCCGGTCGGCGACCAAGCCGTGGGGCCCGGAATTCGGAGTCTTCAAGGGATACTCTTTGAATTCACCGGTCTTCGGATCGAGCCGTCCGAGTTTGTTGGCGCCCTGGCCGGTGTACCAGAGCGCGCCGTCGGGTGCGCGCGCCGGATCATGCGGACGTGATTTCGCGGTTGGGACCTCGTATTCCTTGATCGGCAGATTCAGCGTGCCGGCGGCGAATGCGAGGACTGTGACAGATAGCGTGAACACACAAGCATTGCGCAGTGACATGGGAGCCGTCCTCGAGAAAATTGTAGTCTGGGGCCTGAGGGTTTTTCCATTTTGCCGGGGCCTCGCGGCATATTTGGTCGGTGTAAGAAAGGAGGGACCCCCTACCGTCCGCCTTCTGCAATCGCCGCTCCCGTTAACTAAAAGATAATTTTATCGCCAGGATGACTTGTAAGCTCCTGCGGGCGGCCCCGCCGACCTTGACCATGGCCCCCGTGCCGATCGTCGCCCTACGCGCGTCTAATCGCCATTAACAGGCATCCTGCGCGATATCGCCGGAGTCATTATCAACAACTTAGCGTCGTCTGACGAAGATTCAACAACTTAGCTCCAAGTGAATCGACCTGAGACGCTCGACCGGGCGATGACGGACGTCTGCTGCTCCCGGCTTTCGTGGCTGAAGTGTCAGGACTGGGTGCTCGATGGTTCGGGTGGGCGAATCGACCGACGGTAACGTTCGTCCGCGAATCGGCTGCCGATATAATCGCGAGACCGTGAGTTTCGCGACGCTGGATGTAGCTCCCCGCCAATCGGCCAGGCCAACCTGGGCGGAAATATCCCTGAGCGCACTGGGCAACAACTTTCGCGCCGTGCAGGCGTACGTGGGGCCGCGCGTGGAAGTTTGCGCGGTGATTAAGGCCGACGCTTATGGCCACGGCGCCACCCCGTGCGCGCTGGCGCTCGAAGCGGCGGGCGCAAGGTGGTTCGGCGTCACCACCACCGATGAAGGCATGCCGCTGCGCTCCGCCGGACTGCGCGGGCGAATTCTCTTGATGACCGGCTTCTGGCGTGGCGAAGAAGAGGAAGTGGTCCGGCAGAATCTGACAGCGACGGTTTGGGAACCGTGGCACCTGGAGTTGCTCGACCGGGCGGCACGAGACCAGGAGGCCGGCCGGCAGCCGGTTCACCTGAAGATCGATACCGGCATGGGGCGGCTGGGCGTGAGTCTCGACCAGGTCGCCGCCATGTGCCGCGAGATTCGCAGGTATCCGAAGATCACGCTGGAGGGTATCTCCACCCACTTCGCATCTTCTGAAATCCTGGATGCCCCGGAAAACGCGAGGCAGATTGCGGCTTTTGAAACGGCGGCGCGCGCGGTGCAGGAGGAAGGCTTGCGTCCAGCGCTGCTTCACATGGACAACACAGCTGGAATGCTGTCCCGGCCGGAAACCTGGCAAAACATGGTGCGCCCAGGAATTGCGCTGTACGGATACGCGCTGAAACCGAGCCGCGGGGGCGTTCCGGTGGCAAACGGGCCGGCGCCCGTGCTGGAGGCCGCGCTTTCCTGGCGGACGCGCATCATCTCGATTCGCGAATTCGGCGCGGGCCAGGCGCTCGGCTACAACGGCACGTACACCACCACCGGCCCGGCGCGCATCGCGGTTCTGCCGGTCGGGTACGCGGACGGCTACCGGCGCGGCCTCTCGAATCAAGGGCGCGTCATCATTCGCGACCGCTACGCACCCATCGTGGGCAACATCTCAATGGACCTGACGCTGGTCGATGTCACGGGGATTTCGGGCGTGGAGGAAGGCGATGACGTCGTGCTCATCGGCAGCAGTGCCTCATGTCGAGTCGACGCCGCCGAGGTCGCCAGCCTGTGTGGAACCGTGCCCTACGAAATCCTGTGCGGCATTTCCAAGCGCGTGCCACGCGTGCATCTGTCATAGCTCGCCGAACAGACGGGCACGCACGGTTTCGTCGTGAGGCAATTCCGGGCCTCCGAAAAGATGGTCGGGCACGCGCGACTGATCCTCGGCGATCTTCGGCATAGCCGATTGGCGAAGGACTTGTGCTTCGGGTCCAGGATCTTGAAACAGGGTTCGAAGCCAGCCGCACACCTTCCGCATATCCTGAAAGTACTGGTCGTGTTGGCGAGCGTATTCATGCGCCGCGCGATCCCAATCGGATTGAGCACGTAACGCGTCGCGCAACACTCGTACATCGCGCAGCGTCATCGGCATGCCCTGCCCGAAGGTTGGGTCGTTCGTCCCAGCGGCGTCCCCGATGAGGGCCACGCCATCGTGATAGGGGTGATTGACCCAGCTTTCTCCGGCTTCAAAACACGCAAGCGGTCCGATGCTTTCGACATTCGCATACAATTCCTGGATGCTTGGCGCAACTTTGGCAGACTCCGTAAGAAAAAGTTTTAGTTTCTCGTCCCCCTGGAGGGCTAGACCACCGTGCGACGGATATCCCAAATAAGCGCGCCACCGCTGTTTCGTTTGTGGAATGGCCGCGATGACCAGCCCCTGTTCGGGATTGAAGAGGAATGTGGTGAGATCGTCACGTCCGGCAACTCCGGTGAGGAGAACTCCGGCGAACTGAAAGGGCTGCACATTCTTTTGCGTTTCGAACTGCGCCCACTTGCGAACGGCTGATGCCCGCCCATCCGCCCCAACAATGAGCCGCGCTTCCAACCGTTCATCTTTTCCATTGCGAGTAATGACCACTGGATGACTTGCGTTCGGCTCGATCCCCTGTACGATGCTGCCTCTGCGAAGCTGCACACCAGCCTTCTCGGCCTCCGCCAATAAAATTTCCTGCATTTCAGGATGGCTATAGGTAATCGACGACATCCTCTGTGGCGTAGTCTCCGCGACGTTTCGCGGCCCAAACCCCATTTCGATCCAGGGAACTTCCTTGGCGCAGTTTTGCAGCAGCAAATCGGCGATGCCCAGTTCTCTCGCTTCTGCGACGCCCCAGGTCGAGAGGTATTCACCGCGAACCCGATCGCGGAATTTTTCTTCTTTCTCGATCACGAGCACCCGGGCACCTTCACGAGCCATGGCAATAGCCAGCGCCGATGCGCCGAGGCCGCCGCCAACCGTGACCAGATCAAATTTTTGCGATGTCATTAGCCCCCCTTTACTTCGTCGGAGATTTCCGTGGAGTTCGGACGCGGAGCGCTAAATTGTGGAGAAGATATGCCATCAAAAATGTGCTTTGCGGTGGGAATCCCGCCGCTTCTGATCTGAAGGATCAGCTCGAAAATTCGCAGCTGGATGTCCTTATTTCGCCGCTGGATGTGCATCTGCTGCCCATTTGAGTTGCTCTTTGTTATAGTCGCCTGAGATGCGCACCCGTTACGCCAAGTGGATGTACGACTGGGAAGACCGGCTCACCTCGGTGGACAACAACCGCGTGGTCCGGCCGCTGGATTGGGGAGTGGAGTGGGCGCATAGCTGGCCGTGCCGCAACGGAATTCCTGCGGGGCAGATGCCTGCCGACCCGGAGAAATTCTTCGCCGAGTACAACCAGCGTATCGTCGCCAATAGCGATGAATTCTATTCCTATCGCGTACCCACCGACTTCCGCCTGGAGCGTCGCGCGGTCCAGGTCTTCAGCACCCGCGAAGTTCCCGACCCTCGACTGGAAGAAAAGGTGCGCGGCACCGAGGCAAGCTTTCTGCGCTTCACATCTCCCGTACGGACGCCATATCCCGAAAACAACGTAGTGAACGCGCGCTGGTTCCCAAGCCGCGGGCGCCGCGCCGTCGTGCTGCTGCCGCACTGGAACGCCGACGCCATTTCCTACACTGGGCTCTGCAAGGTTTTGAACATGCTCGGGGTCTCGGTTCTGCGCCTCAGCATGCCGTACCACGATATCCGCATGCCCGCCGAGATCAGCCGCGCTGACTATGCCGTCTCAGCAAACATCGGGCGCACGCTCGATTCCGTCCGCCAGGGCGTCATCGATATTCGCAGCTGCCTGGATTGGCTCGAGCAGCAAGGCTACCGGCAGCTGGGACTGATCGGTACCAGCCTGGGCTCCTGCTATGCGTTCATCGCAAGCGCCCATGACCAGCGAGTCCGCGCCGCCGCATTCAATCACGCGTCCACCTATTTCGCCGATGTGCTCTGGCACGGGCAAACGACTCGCCACATCCGACGGGGCATTGAATCTGTAATCGATCTCGATCGCCTGCGCAATGTCTTTCTCGCCGCCAGCCCCATGGTTTACTTTGACAAGTTCGCCCGCTATCACAAGCGGTCCCTGGTGGTTTACGCCAACTACGATCTGACGTTTCTCCCCAAATTTTCCCGGGAAGTGGTCGATCAATTCGCTGCCCACCATCTCGATCACAAGGTGGTAGTGCTTCCCTGCGGCCACTACACCACCGGTGAAACGCCCTACAAATACATGGATGGCTGGCACCTAGCCTCGTTTTTCCGAACTGCGTTTGAAGCGTAGAATTACTGGTTGCGGCTTCGCAGGTCTCCTACAAGACTCGAATGCTACCCGCAGCGCCTGAAGGCGCGTTCACCTGTAAGCTTTGACGGCACGCCTGAAAGGCGTGCCCTGATACGAACCGCGAGATTTTTAGCAAACTGCTCGGCGCCCGTCTGGACCTTAGCTGCAGTTCTGCACGATCGGAGACTGAGAGATGAGCAACCAATCCATGTACCGCCCGCTATACGAAACCGACCCGCAGATCGCTGCCGCCATCGACAACGAGACTCGCCGCCAGCATGAAGGCCTGGAGTTGATCGCGTCGGAAAATTTCGTGAGCGAGGCTGTGCTCGAAGCCGCCGGATCGGTCTTCACGAACAAGTATGCGGAGGGATATCCCGGGAAGCGGTACTACGGCGGATGTGAGTTTACCGACGTGGTGGAGGAACTGGCGCGGGCGCGGGCAAAGCAGCTGTTCCAGGCGGAGTTCGTAAATGTGCAGCCGCACGCCGGATCGCAGGCGAACATGGCCGCCTATGCCGCGGTTCTGCAGCCGGGAGACACTATCCTCGGACTCAATCTCGCGCACGGCGGGCACCTCACGCACGGCCATCACCTGAACTTCTCCGGCAAGACCTACAAGATTGTTCCTTACGGTGTCACGAAAGAGACCGAGACGATCGACTACGACGAACTGGAGCGTCTCGCCGAAAAAGAACACCCCAAGATGATCATCGGCGGCGGCAGCGCCTATCCGCGCATCATCGACTTCGTCCGCATGCGTCAGATCGCCGATAAGGTCGGAGCCATCTACCTGGTCGACATGGCGCATTTTGCCGGACTCGTAGCAGGCGGAGTGCATCCCTCGCCGGTTCCCCACGCCCACATCGTCACTTCCACCACCCACAAGACCCTGCGCGGCCCGCGGTCCGGCATGATCCTGGCCAAGGGCGACCTGGGTCCGGCGATCGATAAGACCGTCTTCCCCGGAATGCAGGGTGGTCCGCTCGTGCACATCATGGCGGCCAAGGCGGTCTGCTTCCTCGAAGCGATGCAGCCGGAGTTCAAGGTGTACGCGCGCCAGGTGGTCGCCAACGCGAAGGCTCTGGCCGAAACGCTGGCCGGCGATGGCTATCGCATCATTTCAGGCGGCACCGACACCCATGTGATGCTGGTCGACGTGTTCGCCAAAGGCATGCTGGGCAGCGAAGCCGAGAAGGCGCTCGGCGTAGCGGGCATCACCGTGAACAAGAACGCCATCCCCTTTGACACGAATCCGCCTATGAAGCCGAGTGGCATCCGTATCGGCAGCCCGGCCCTCACCACCCGAGGAATGAAAGAAGCGGAAATGCGGCAGGTCGGACACTGGATTGCCGAAGCACTGCAGCGCCGTTCCGAGCCCGACGCCCTGGACAAGATCCGCCGTCAGGTTCTTGAACTCGCTGAGGCCTTTCCTCTTTACGCCGACCGGCGAGCAAAGGCCCACGCCGAGGTGCGCGCCTAGCCCCATACAGGCCCAGCCCGGCGCCAATCCGGCGAAATCCTTGCAGTACTTTGCGTAAGCTGTGGTTAAATCGTGCCGTGAAGATTGCCCTCGATATCCGCCGCATGACGGAGTTTGGCATAGGCACGTACACCCGGAATGTGGTGCGGGCGCTGGGCCGGCTGGATCGCCGCACGAAATACTTTCTTATCGGGTCGCCCGAAAAAGTTAAAGAGATCGGAGCGCTTCCCCCAAACTTTCACACGGTCCCATTGCTCGAACCAGACACCACCGCAAAGGGATATTTCGAGTTCCGCACAATCCTGAAGCGCCTGGACGTCGACCTGGTGCACATTCCACATCTTTTCTGGTTGCCGCGTTCGTTGCCCTGTCCCTACGTGATGACGGTGCACGATGTGCTCGAGCACATGGCGCGCTTCAAGGGGCGTTCCGGACTACGGCGTTCGCTGCACTATCAACTTACCCGTCGCGTGCTGGGCAGAGCCGCCCGCATTTTCGCGGTATCGCAATTCACTAAGAGTGAAATTGAAAAACTGTTTGGAATCCCCTCGAAGCGAATCGAAGTGATTTACAACGCGATTGACCAGCGCTTTTTAAGCGGCCACGCGAGCGACGCCGACCGCCAGTTGATCGCCGAGCGCTATCTGGTCACCTATCCCTTTCTGCTGTACGCAGGACGCATCAGCCCTCATAAGAACCTGGTCCGCATTATCGAGGCCTTCTCGGCTCTGCGCGGGGAACTGGAAAAGGAAGGGCGTCTCCCGGATTTGAAGCTGATCATTATCGGAGACGATCTATCCAGCCATCCTGATCTGCGGCGCACCGTGATCCGCAGCGGAGTTCACAACGACGTCCGCTTTTTCGGCTTCGTTCCGATTGACATTCTGCGGATCTTTTACGATCTCGCGGTAGCCTTCATATTTCCGTCGCTCTATGAAGGCTTCGGGCTGCCTCCGCTCGAGGCCATGGCGCACGGCACTCCGGTCGTGACCTCGAATATGTCGTCGCTTCCGGAAGTGGTTGGCAACGCCGCTGTGTTGGTGAACCCGGAGAACGTATTTGAGATCATGCGGGCCACGCATCGTGTCCTGGTCGATCAAGCCTTGCGGGAAAAGTTGAAGCTGCGGGGATACGAGCGCGCAAAACACTTTTCCTGGGATGAATCCGCGCGGCAGATACTCAAGGTCTACAAAGACGTGGCTGGCACCCACAGCGACGATGACATTCCTACCAACGACCAGCCGGAGATGCAACGCCTGCGCGCCTGACGCGCCGGGAACAACGCGGACGACGCAGGCCCCGGGCGGAGACGGGGCACACTCCGATCCCCGTCAGCGAACGATTCTTCGCCGATCGTCACACCTGGGACGTCAAGTGGCTTTCACTATCTGGAGTTGAACGCGCGATCTGAGATTTGGGAGGCTAGTCCGCACTGGCGACCTGAGAGGACGTTTCTGACTCGGAGACCTCCGTCGATCCAACCCCCTCCCTTAGCGAGGAGACGACGAATGCACGCTTCGGCTTCGATTCAAAGTAATCCACGTGCTGGCGATACCAGTCAGTCGTAAGGCGCAGAGCGCGACTAAGGTCGTACCGTGGCTCGTAGCCAAGAATCTCCTGTGCCTTCTCCAGAGACGGTACCCGGATGTCAATGTCAGGACAGGGCGACTTCACAAACGTGATTGGGGAGGAGCTTCGGGTCGCCTCCAGAATTTGTTGCGCAAGTTGCAGTACTGTCAGCGTATTGCGCGGGTTCCCTATGTTGAAGTCTTCTCCCACCGCTCTCGGCCTGACTAGCATTTCCATTACCGCATCACAGAAGTCCTCAATGTAGCACCATGACCGAATTTGCGATCCATCCCCATGGATCTCCAGTGGAATTCCTGTCAACGCGTTGAGGGCAAGACCTAAGATAGCGTGCGCCCCAAGCCGTCGCGGACCAAAGACGTTGAAGGGTCTGACCGTGACCACTGGCAGACCTGCTTGACGATGATAGGCCTTCACCAAATGCTCGCCAGCGAGTTTGGCTATCGCATAACTCCATCTTGCCTCGGTGGCTGACCCAACAGCAGTTGGCGTATCTTCATGCACACGGAAAGAGTTCACGCCAAAGACCTCGCTGGTAGAGAAATACAGAACCCGTTCCAGATGTGAATTTCGCTCCAGGGCCTTCAATATCCGGGAAGTGCCAATGAAATTTGTCTCCAGCGTTTCGCGAGGATAACTGCACACGCGCCCGACGCCCACGATCGCAGCGGCATGAATCACAATATCTGCTTCCATCGCTAAATCATTCACGACGGCCCCCTCCAGGATGTCGGCCGAAATCATGGTGACGTTTGGATTGGCCCCCAGAGAAGTGAACGCGACCGGCTGATTCTCGAAGAATCGATCAACCAGTAAGACCCGGTTATCCTTTGCGAGACGTTCCGCCAGCGTTGAGCCGATGAAGCCGGCTCCGCCCGTGATGAGCACGCATTTATTCTTTATTCCCTTTGCTTCCAGGGGGAATACCGCTCGCTCCCTCACCCGTTGATCGGCATGTTCATTGCCGTTCGCATGCACAATCCCCGATTGGCTGACGCCCAGGTGAAGACCATCTTTAGAATCCAGAATCTCGGAAATTGTGGGAACGAATTTGCTGGTGACCGGCAGGTCGTCCAGAAGCGCCACGAGGCGATTGAACGATCCCCTCGCCGCCGGTGCGATGCACACCAATACCGAGTCCACTGCTTCTCTCTTGATGACTTCGGGCAACTGAGATGTGGGGCCAAGGACCTTTGCATTCGCTATCATGCATCCAGCCTTCCGGAGATCGTCGTCCAAGAAACCCACTACCTTTATGGACGGCTCTCCCGCCAGTCCCTTTGCGGCCTTTGCCCCCATCACGCCGGCCCCAACCAGGAGCAACCGCCGTGACCCGTTTGCTTGCGCGCGATGCGCCTTTTGGTTCTGCGCCTCGTACACATACCTCCGGGCAATCCGGAGGCTTAGGGCACCCAGGAGTGACAGCATCAACTCTATGGTGATTACACTTCCGGGAATGCGAGCTATCGAACTAGCCGGAAGAACGACACGAAGGCTGAGCAGAAAGCAGGAGAAAATAAGGTAGGAGCGTGTCGTCGCAATGGTCTCCGAAACCCCGATATATCGCCATTGAACGTAATTCAGCCGGCACAGATAGTTTGTTAGCAGCCGGCCCATAACGAGCGGCGCCATCAACAGCGTGAACTGGTGCTGGTCATAGACGGGAATTGATCCGGCATAGCGAATCAGAAATGCCAAGTAAAACGAGAGTCCGATAACCACACCGTCGAGCAGTTGCTGGTTTGTTCTTGAATAGACGTTATAGCGCATTCTTACTCTCCTTAAGTCTGACCGAGACCAGCGTGTCGAGCATTTACAAGAAGGAACTGCACGATTAGCGAAAGCCGGCAATGTAATGAACACAGTGGGCTACGCACGACGAGTGGGCCAGGAGCAGGCCGTGGCGGCCCGTAAGGGGTGGGAGTTATCGCATGACTTACTGGAACGAAGCAGGTACTTGGTTTTTAGCGGTTAGTTAATGGTGGTGATGCGCAAGACCCGGCGAACCTGCGTGCCTGGCCTGTTGTGCCGGCCCAAGATGTGCGACCGAATAAATTACCTTGTAGTCTGCAACCTTTTGAACGCCTTGCGGTAGCAAAGCTGGGCGATCGTACGCCGCCATGCCGTCGTCAATGCGCGTTCCGAGTTCCACCAGTTCGCCATAAAACATTCGTTTCAAGAACTCTTTTCCCCGCATCGTCTTGGGGATGAGGTCAAATCGTACGGCCACTCTCCGAAGACGGTCCCTCATCTTTTCAGCTCGAGTCTCTGAAGCAGTCCGAAACCCACCGTAGATGTCAGCTTCAAAGCCGTTGTCGTGGAGCAGTTGGTTAAGTTCGAGGGCAGAGAAGTAACCACAACTAAGGGCGCTTGAACTGAATCCGGACCACTCCTTATTAACGGAGCAAATCACAAGCGTGCCCGGACGTCGGAGTACCCTGCAGCATTCCTGGAGAACAACAGAGGGAGACGGTAGATAGTAAATCGCCTCGAAGAGTAACACGACATCAAAACAACGGTCCTTGAAAGGAAGACTTTGTGCATCAAGTCGTACCAGGAGTGCCTGCTGTGAACTGTCTTTGCTGGCAGTAGACAGCATGGACTCCGTGTAATCTCCGCCCACGAGACTCCGGGCATGGCGGGCAAGATACCCTAGTCCCATCCCGGCCCCGCAGCCAAGCTCGAGCACATCCTTGTCTTGACAGAAGCCGGAAGCGAAGGTGTAGCGCGAAAGGAGCATCGAGACTGCTTCGCGCGTAACCCGGATGCCTGGAATTTCCGAAACTCGAGAGTAGTCCGCGTGTCCTGGCATTTCAGAAAATCCCGCATCTGCGGAAACCGTGAGGTGATCAGTCACCACTTATTGCCACCATATTCTTAGGGAGAGCAGCGCGAAACGTTCGTCTGCAGGGAGGAGACGGCATAGTCGTGAGGACCTGGTGTGGCCACTTGTCTTAACGTACCGTCTGAGCATGGCTCGCCGCCACCGGATGCGTGGCGAAGAATTCCCGCATGGCGTTGGCAACGATCTCAACCTGTTCAGGAGTCGTCTCTCCGCTCATGGGAAGCGAGAGCACCTCCCTGCAAAGTGTTTCTGTTTCTCGCAGGCCCGGGTTCTGAAGGGCGAGACCTCTGTGCTCCCAGATCGGCTTAGGCCAGTGGACGAGGGTCTCGATCCCATCGCGGGTTAAGTGTTCGCGGAGAGCATCCCGGACTTGCGTCCGGACCACATAGTTCTGAAAGCTGTCGAGATATAGATCATCGCTGGAGTTAGGCAATCCCAAGTCGTCGAGATCTTCCAGGCTTTCGTGATACAGAGCCGCAATGTTGCGCCGATGTTCAATCCATTCTGGCAGCCACCTGAGTTTCTGGTCCAGCACCGCAGCTTGCACATTGTCGAGAAGCGCTGTGTAGCCGTGGTAGAGAAATTCGTGCGTTTCGCGATCTTCCCCATTAAATCGCAAAAGCGTTGCCAGCTCTGCAACCTGGGGATCATTGGTGGTAATTGCTCCTCCATCTCCGAAGCCCCCAAGCGACTTGAACGGGTAAAAACTGAAGCAGCCTGCCAGGCCGAAGGATCCCGCCTTGCGGCCATCGTAGGCTGCACCAATAGCCTGGGCAGCGTCTTCAATGATGACGAGCCCATGCTTGCGTGCGATGGCGTCGATGGGAGCCATGTCACAGACTCTCCCGTTCAAATGGACGGGCAGAATTGCCTTGGTTCGGCAAGTGATCGCCGCTTCGATTAAGTCGGGATCAAGATTGTAGTCAGCCCGTACATCAATTAGAACTGGCGTCGCACCCGTGTGTACGATTGCGGATACAGTCGCCGGGAACGTGTGCGCCACAGTAATAACTTCGTCTCCACTGCGGATGCCAGCCGCCAGCAGGGAAAAATAGAGAGCGTGGTAGCAGCTATTCACGCCAACGGCAAATCGGACCCCAACAAACTCTGCCAGGTGAGACTCGAAATCACGCAGTTGCCGTCGCTGAATAAGATCTCCAGCGGCGAGAGTCTCGGCTATTGCGGAATCAATTTCCAGCCTATACCGGCGATAGTGTTCTTTTGGATCCACGAATGGCACGCGATAACTCACGATGACCCTCTGACGAGCTTAGATAAAATGGTGGTCCTTAAAATCAATCGACAGGAGAGGCTAAGCGTGGACAGTTTCAAGAGCGTTTAGCACAGACTGAACGACCGAATCTATTCCGAGACCATGCGCAGCTAGTAAGTACTCCTGACTTCCAGCGAGGGGCGCAAACCCCGATGGTAATCCGATGCGCCGAAAGGGAATTCGCAGGCCGTTCATTTCGGCAAGCACCTCGGCCACTGCACTGCCAAGGCCGCCGATCTTGCTGTGTTCTTCAAGTGTGAAGAGTGCACCAGTTTCAGTGGCTGCTGCGGTGATGGCGTTCTCATCGATGGGTTTGAGAGTGTGCATGCTCAAAACCCGCGTGCTGATCCCGCGTACATCAAGGTGTTCGGCTGCTTCGAGAGCGGTCGCTAGCATTCCCCCCGTAGAGATGATCGTCAGATCCTGGCCGTCCCTCAGGGTTATAGCCTTACCTAGCTCAAATGGAACATCCGATCGATGCAGAACACGCTCCCCGGAGCGACCCAGCCGCAGGTAACACGGTCCTGCCTTTGAAATAATCGCTCGCGTGGCGAGACCCGCTTCGATGGGATCACCCGGCGCGACGACCGTCATCTCCGGAAGAGCGCGCATTATCGCCAAATCCTCCGTGGCATGGTGGGTCATCCCAAGGGCCCCGTAGGCGAAACCACCTCCCAAAGCAACGATCTTAACGTTCGCATGGTGGTAACAAACGTCATTGCGAATCTGCTCCAGGCAACGCAGGGTCGGAAAGTTGGCGATCGAATAAGTAAAAACGATGCGCCCCAGCAATGCCATTCCGGCAGCCACTCCGGTCATGTTTTGCTCGGCCACACCGGCATTCAGAAACTGAGATGGGAACTGCTTTGCCAGAGGCTCCACAACGCCAAACCCAAGATCGCCTACGATCAGGGTAATGCGAGGATCAGAGGCGGCGCTTTCCAGCAGTGCGCGAAAGAATGCAGCTCTCATAGCTGATTTTCAATCTCCTCCAGCGCAAGCTGTAATTCCTCGGCATCCGGTGGCCGATAGTGCCAAAGAATCTGCTTTTCCATAAAACTCACCCCGCGGCCCTTCACCGTATGCGCTACAACACAGGTTGGCCTGCCAGGCTGAGGCGGGAGGTTTTCCAGCGCAGCCAGAATTTCCTCGTGGTTGTGGCCATCAATTTCTGAGACCGCCCAACCGAACGTGCGCCATTTTTCGGCCAGCGGTTCGAGGTTGAGAACCTCGGCGACGAACCCAAAGCTCTGAATCTTGTTGTAGTCAATGATGACGGTCAAGTTGTCCAAGTGGTGATGAGGCGCAAACAGAGCGGCTTCCCAATTCGACCCTTCGTCACACTCCCCATCGCTTAAGAGCACGAAGACTCTTGCTGGGCAGCCATTTCGCTTTGCGGCGAGTGCCATGCCGCATCCCACAGGCAATCCGTGGCCAAGCGATCCTGTAGAGAGTTCTACCCCAGGTACTCCGTGATGCGTGACGTGGCCAGCCAGCTGGGTTCCATTCGCATAAAACTGGTCGAGTCGTTCCCTGGGGAAAAAGCCTCGCTCCGCCAGTACTGCATAAAGAACACCCGCCCCATGGCCCTTGCTCAGGAGTAAACGGTCGCGGTCAGGCCAGTCCGGCTCATCAGGCCGGACGCGTAGAATGCAGCTGTAGAGAGTGGTGAGCAGCTCCACAATGGAGAAGCATGACCCTACGTGCGAACTCCGCGCGCGATGCGTCATCTGCAAAACGGTTTCCCGAGTCCGCCTTGCGAAAAGCTTCGAGTCTCCGCTGTCTCTGTTGTTCAAACTTCCTCCCTTTGGCGCCCTAGCGTCCGCTAAGTCAATCCCCCAAGGCTCCGAACCCTGTCGTGTAACTGATTCCGGACTTACTCGATCACCGCGTAACCGATATATGGGTCCCATTCGAGTCTCCGAAGTGTGACCTGATTTATGGGCAGACTATCCAGGAGTGCTGCCGTCTCGCCGGGCCAGATGGGATTGTCTAACTCGTCAAAGGCAATCACGGCTCCCTTGGGCATTCGAGGAAGAAATTGTTGAAGTGCCGCCTTGGTGGGCTCGTAGAGGTCCATGTCCAAAAACAGCAGACTCACCAACAGGTGGGGATTTTCCTTAACAAATTCTGGAATGGTCTCCGCAGCGTTGCCACGTACGAGATGTACCTTGGGGATGTGGCCCAGAAAGCGATCCTGATCGTACACACGAACGAGATCCAGAAGTTCATCGTAACTCGAGCTCTGAAAATCGCCCGGTTCCGCCACGCCGCCCCCTCCTCGATCCGCGTCGCTCACGGACGGGAACCCGTCGAACGTATCGAACCCATAAACTCGGCGCGTCAGATTCTCCGGTTCAAGGATCGTGCTCAGCTTCGCCCAAGTCATCAGGCTGAATCCCCGGAACACGCCGCATTCGACGATGGAACCCTTGACCGGCTGGATTATTTTGAAAATCTCATACATCGCAAGAAAACGTTTCAAATGCTGCCGCCGGACG
This sequence comes from uncultured Acidobacteriota bacterium, assembly GCA_963733805.1. GTDB lineage: Bacteria > Acidobacteriota > Terriglobia > Terriglobales > Acidobacteriaceae > Gp1-AA133. The sequence goes on from CAVTEO010000003.1 coordinate 114,622, forward strand.
TACTTCGGAAAGTTCTCCAGCTTTGCTTCGATGCTGTCGGAACATGCTACAAAGATGCTTTCCACTTGCTTGCCGACTTCTCGCTCCACTTCAGTCTTAAATGATTTCATGCGAATCTGCTCCGCTTAGTCCACATTAGGTTTCTATGCTTCACCGATGATCCGTGAGTGCTGTCGAATTCTCCGAAGTATGGCTTTTCCCCATGCTCAGCCTGTGATCCGGGAAGAGTACAACCCAAGCCGTCAGCAGGAGAATCTTGCAGTCCAGCCAAAAGGATTGTCGATGCACATATTCGAGACTTAGGCGCATCTTCTCTGGGTGGATCTTCTCAAAGTAGTCCCTGTCCGGGTTGGGACTTCCCCGCAAAATCTCGCCCTCATTTCGAAATCGAATCGACGCAAGGTCCGTAATGCCGGGCCGGAACTTGAGGATCGCGCGCTCCTGTGGCGTGTATTGTTCTAAGACCCAGGGAAACTGCGGGCGTGGGCCAACCAAACTCATTTCACCCTTCAGGATGTTAAAAAGCTGCGGCAGTTCATCAAACTTCAGTTTCCGCAGGATGCGTCCAACTCTGGTGATCCGGTGATCATCTTCGGGGGTGGAAGCGCTTCCCATGGCTTCCGCGTCTTCCACCATCGTTCTGAATTTGAAAATTCGGAAGTGATCGCCAAAACGCCCTGCGCGCACGCCTCGGTATAAGACGGGCCCTTTGGATTCAAGCTTGATGGCCACTGCAATCAAAACAAGCAGGGGACTAAGAACCACCGTCCCGACCGCAGAACAAATCAAGTCGAACAGTCGTTTGGCCAACTGGTTCCTAGCTCTTAGCGCCCCGACGGCCCTTCCAGTGCTCGCCCGGCACAGCCAGAAGGAGGGCCCCGTAAAGGGCACCCAGCCCATGCGCAACGTGTCGGATTCCAAATGTCAGGGGCAAGAGCAGCAAACACTGGATACTTCTTTCCCGTGCGCTGATGTGAATCGAGGAGGCCAGGTTTAGGAGCACATAGCAACCAAGAATTACCCCAAAGATCACACCAAAGATTGGTGAGTGGAAGGCAAGGCTGCCACTTACCAGCAGACTCAGGAGAAAACCCATGGGCGCCCAGTGTCTCCATGCCCAAGCTTTGCTGCCGAACTTCAGAACATAAGTCGCCCAGACGCCGTCGGCAAAGTTGTGCTTCCAGTAAGAGCGGAAGTTAGCGTCTGCGTAATAGTTGATCTGGATATCTGGAAGCAGCAGAATCCTTCCACCCGCTTCTTTTAGCCGGGCATTGAGATCCATGTCGGAACTTCCCGCCAGTTTTTCATTCCAACCGCCAATCTTTTCCAGTAGCTCTTTTTTCCAACACCCAAACGCCGCCGAGTCCGCCCAGCGTGCTTCCTTCGCGCCCACCTTCACGTAGGCGTTGCCGGAAGCAAAACGATGGGCTAGCGCCAGGGCGATTGCCTTAGCGGTTGCGGTGTCGCGCGCAGGCAAAATTCGCGAGATTCCACCGGCATTGTCTGCCTGATAGTGGGTGAGTGAGTCAACGCATCTCGCAATGTAGCGTGACGGGTAGGTCGAGTGCGCGTCGATCTTCAGGATGACCTCACCACTTGCCTGCCGAAGCCCAATGTTCATGGCAATGGGGATCAACTTCTGAAAGTTTTCGAGAAGATGAATCTGAGGCCACCGGTGCTGATATTTGCTAACAATTTCTCGCGTACGATCCGTGCTCGCTCCATCCACTACCAAGACTTCTATTCGACCTGTCGGATAGTCGTTGGCAAAGATGGAATCGAGGCATTCTGCGATGTGAGCCTGCTCGTTTCGGCAAGGGATGATTAAAGAAACGAGGGAGCAGTTATTTTCGACTGTGGAAGATGTGGACACCTCGGCCCGAGAAGCAGAGCACGCTTCGTGATCAATCACGTTCAGTTGCGTTTTCATTGGGTTAGTTCAGACTTCGAGGTGACAAGAACGTGTGAATCCCGAAGATAGCGGTCGGTGACGTAACGCAGTGCATCTCTCTCGCGTTGATAGGATATGCGGCTAATGACCTTGCCCGTGCTCTGGTGTTCGTCATGCAAAACCAGCAAGGACGGTTGGTACAGAATAGGCAAATTCAAAGAGCGGCAGATTTCAGCAACCGAAATTTCCTCGCCGTAAAGAAAGAGGTCGCCGTCCAGATAGCCCCCCTTTTCGAAGTACTGTCGGCTAAAGATGAAGAAAGACCCGTGCGCAGCGTAGATCGGCTCCGACTCTCGATCGGGAGTCAGAGCGGGGGCCGTGTCCTGCATCGCGACGGCTGACTTCCAGGCTCTCTTCAGGCGACCAATCCAGTCCCAGACCACCGCTACGCTGTAGGCCGACTTCGCAAACCGATAGACCCACCACCGAAATCTTCCGGGCCTGTCCCTCATAAAAGGGTTTTGGTCCATGCCACTGCCCAGAATCTGAATTCGTGGAGCAATTACCCCCACGCTGGATGGATCGTGGGCAAACAGTTTTGCGAACAAATCTCTGTCTTGGATCACCACATCGTGGTTGCACACAATCACCCAGTCTGGCAACTCATGTTCACGTGCCAAGTAATGTTCCAAACTAAATCTCGCGGCTCCGAAGTACCCGAGATTCCCTCCACACTCCAACAGTTCTCCGTTTGAAGCCTCAGCCATAACAGACTGCAATGTGGCTACGTGCTCTTCTTCGGACGAATTATCAACAAGGATCACATAGAGGTCGGAATACTTGGGAACTTGCTCGACGCTTTTGAGTAGCGCCACAGCACTGTCAACCGACCTATAGTGGACCGCGATTAAGAGTGCTTTGGTTCGGCGAGCTGGAACGCCCGATTGTCGGTTCGCCTTTTGTGAAAGCGTCACGTCAGTTTGCTCTTCGAAGACCGGCCCTGCCACTTAGCCTCATCAGAGCTTCGATGTCGATATGCAACCACGACAAGCAAAATCCAACCATTGCAGCCATACGAACGGCAGCGTCCTTCGATTTCGCGGCAACGCGGAAGTGTCGACGTGCTTCGGACCAGTTCTGCTGCAACATGAGGGAGCGTCCCTCGGAAAAATCTAGTTTGTCCTCCGCCCCTCGCCAATTTCGCAGAATCCTCTCCCGATCGGAGGCGGGCAGGGGGATTCGGGCTACATGGTTTTCCAAAAAAGCCAAGGTGAAGTCGGAGACCATCTGATGAATCGTCCGCTCATGTTTCACTGTTATGGAGTCCAGATGTCTCCGGCGATAACCCATTGTTTGCGACGAATAGTGAAACTTACCCAGCAAACTAAGCTCCAAGAATGTTGGGTAGTCGGTGAGCGGGAGACCTCGCACCCTCTGAAATCCACCAATTTTCTCCAACGCGCTGCGACGAATCACAACCGTGCAGGGGCTTATCAGAGATCTCCCCTCTGCAGAGAGCATATGACGGGTTGCGGCGCCAACGGGATCATTCGAAAGCACTGACTGGGGCAGTCGTTTTCTGAGCCTGGAGGTGTGGCTTTTCCGTCTTTGCATAGAGCCTTTCGCGTCCACGTCCGCCGCCTCCCCATAGGCAAGGACAACGGAGCGATCAGCGAAAGCAGGGACGAGCGCGGCAAGTTTATCCGGCGGCCAGAAATCATCTCCTTCCAGAATAGCGACCAGTTCTCCCTTGGCAAGGGACAAAGCACGGTTATAGGTGTTGGCCAGTTCGAAGGGCCCCTGGTTGTCTTGCCGTTCCAAATGAATTCGGGCGTCAGGGAACTGGGAAGCGACTTCCACTGTGTTGTCGGTGGAGCCGTCGTCAATGACGAGCTGTTGCCAGTTCGAGTAACTTTGGTGCAAAACGCTCTCGACACACGAGCCGACAAACTGCTCATGATTAAAGGTCGGTGTGACAATGCTCACCACCGGGCTGAAGGTCGCTTTCCTCATAGCGCGCAAGTCCGTATGTTTCTCACCGAGCCGAAATGTTACTCCGTACCGTGCAGCTGTAAAGCAACACATCGAGATCGGTTTGACCTACGAGCTTCAATGGCCAGGGATACGAGGACACCCCCCACAGTGCTAATGTACCAGTCTCCGAGGAGCATGAAATCGAATACAAACGAAAGTAAGACCAGTACGTATAGGTTGCCGAGGACGACAATCTCCAACAATCGTGGCATTTCGCTCGCCCGCAGCACAAGAAGAGTAGTGGTCGCACCCAATAAATAAGGGAAGAAAATGATACCCGACAGCCCGAAATCAGAATGCAGGTTCTTAAGATAAGTTCCAGTATTCACAGGCACAGGCGTGTAGTAATTCTCCTCATGCGCCGGCACAGCCGTCATGAACCCAAATTTGGACAGCAGTCGAAATACCGGAGCGAATGTATACATCCCCCAGAACCCCGTCTTCTGATCTTCCGAACTGGCCAAGTACTGGCTGAAGGCAACTGGGTTTGTTGAGAAGTTCGAGTAGACCGAGGCAAAGAATGGGATATATTCACTGATCTTCTCCATTGCAGGAGTGGTGCCGGGAAAATCCACCTCTAGGTTTCTGACCGAACTAACGAAAACAAAGACCCCTGCAAACAAGGTTACCAGGAGTCCAATTCCTATAATCCTTCCCTTTCGATATCTGACCTGAGCTGCCTTAGGCGTATGCAGGTATGACACCAAAAATAAAGTCAAGGCAATAGCGAGGCCACCCCTTCCCATAACGGTTACTAATTGCAGTGCCGTCAAACTAATTGGTACAAGTGTCACCGAGGTTACCTTACCTATTCTCGCTGCGTAGACACCCGCCAAACCGCAGGCAATGAACAAGAAGGCCCCGACATAACTAAGCCCGAAAGATTCCGATGTTCTGATTCCGTAGATGTCGCCGGCATTTGCGATGAGCGCGACGAAGGGGTTCCCAAACTCGTGCGTCACTGCACGGATCTGGCTTAGCAAACCCAAGCTGCCAACAGCTGACAAGGCGAATACTGCTTTCTTCACCCAATCCAAATCGACCGCCAACACAGGAGCCACAGAAGGTGTTCTGGATGGACTCATGAGAAGCACAGTCGCCGAACCCAGATAGAGGCTAACCCAAGCCAGCACTATATATATCCAGGCACCTCCGCTGATCGGATAATACTGAATCAGATTGAGTTCATAGTTGCAGAGGTTGAATCCCCAGATGGCGGAATAAAGCGACAGGGGATTAAACCACCGCTTAAACCAGGCATGCCCGATGTAGACGCCCACGCCGGTCAAAGCTGCGAGCAGTCCAAACATTGCCCAATTAGCTTCCATGAGATCTTTCTCGTTCGAGCCTTTCAGTTAGTTGGTCGCCACGATTTCGCAGATCTCAAGCCGTCGCATTTCGAATGAACCATCTTGTGCGTCATTGCGCATCCGCGCTTAAGAGTAAAGTGGAACTCGGTGCACTAAATTGCAGTCTCGATTTTCTCCGAAGACGGACTTCCGTAGTCCCATAGCCGAAGCACCTCCTGCGAGAGACTCTGGCAAGCAGACTGTAGGCTGCCACCTGGAGACGATAGATCGGATAACTCGAGAGCTGCACAGAGTTCAGGAGGCCGGTTGGCCAAGGAGTACTCGGAGTGCGCCGCTAATTCGCGGTTTTTCCTGACGGTCCACGGCGTAGAACCACGACGCAATAAGGCAAACGCCAACGGCCAATACCCCAAGACCCACCCGGGCCCATGGGTCATTGAAAACGAATTTGATGGCAAAGAGGACTATTCCCAAGACACAGCTCAATATCGCGACGCGTGGGATCGCATTAGCCCAAAATCTTCGGAGTGAGCAATGGCAGTACTTGCTCACGGCCCAAAACAATAGGACAGAATCGAGCACGAAACGTGCGCTGCTCGTTATCGCTGCACCGGCGATGCCCCAGCGGGGAATCAAGACGGTACAGAAGACGAGATAGAATGCGAACTCAGCTAAATGGAACTTCCCGGTAAGATCGGGACGACCCACTGCTTGCAACAGGCTGTAGGGAACATACGCCAAGGCATTAGCCAGTACACCCACTGCAAGGATTTGAACCACTGCTGTGGTTTGCTGCGCAAACCGCGTCCCCATCCACAGGCCGAACAGGTCCGAACCGAGCACCACTAAGAACAGGATGGGAGGTACCAGCAGGAGTACGAGGTAGCGCACGGAACCTTCGTAGAGTCGCTCGAGCTGCGCCTCTTGTCCTTCGACTCCTCTCTGGCTGAACGCGGGGTATAACGTTGTCACGAGGCTGGAAGGGATAACTCGCAGTCGTGTCATGACTTCGGTCGGTACGGTGTACATCGTGACCGCCGCCAGAGAGAGGAAAGAGCCTATCAGCACACGATCGAGATACACCAGCAATGGGCTGACCAGCTGCGACACCGTCACCCAGCTTCCGAATCGTACCAACTTGGCCAATCCATGCAGCTCACGGATTCCCAACAAGCGAAGACCTGGGAGGAGCCGGATCAGAACAATCCCGTAAGCGGCAGTCGCCAGGATACGCGCCAGCACTGTCGAGAGCACAACCAGCGCGACACTATATCCTTTCCACGCTAATACCGCCGCCGCTCCCCATTGTGCAGCGGTCGTCACCCCGTTCACGACATTGATCCAACCGAATCTCTGGTACGAGCTCAATATGGCTCGAAACGCTCCTTGCACCAGCAACACGGGAACGGCGAGGCCAACCGCATAAAAAGTCAAGCGCGCCTGCGATTCCAAATTGGGCGAAACTTTGAAGAGCGAGTGGACCAGATAGGGGGATGCCAGAATGACGACCAGGCCTCCGGCCAGTCCTAAAGCGAGGTTCGCCACAATCGCAGTTCGCACAATCCCCAGGACGGATTCATGATCCGCTTCCGCAAGATGCTCGGACACGAACTTGGTTGCTGCGCGGTTGACTCCGATATCGAGAAACGCAAGGTAGCCGATCACCACCCAAGCGAGAGAAAACAGGCCGAAAGAGGTCTCCCCCAGGAAAGAAACCAGCTTAGGCATCGCGACGAGCAAGACCAGGAAAATCCATCCTTCGGTCGCAAGGTTCAGCGCCGCATTTCTTGCCAGCAGTGTGGACGAGGTGAGCCTCATGGAGCGGGCGGGCGTCGAGCAAGCTGTGTCAGTCTCTGTTTCGGCCATGGGTTGCTGTTTCTCTTGTCGTTTCCAAGGAGCACTTATTTCCGCGCCACCCACATCCAGGACAACGGAACGATAGATTGGATCAACCTTCCTCTTTCGCAGACCGTCCATTCGGCGCCAGCCGCACCCAGGCTCGATGGGTTATGGACTGCCAGCGCGAGCCGTTCGGCTCCGCCCATGGCATATAGGCGTTCACCGACTGGAAGACTTCCGTGGCCAGTACTTTGGCGGGGTCGGACGAGTCGATCTCGTCCCATCGTGTTCGGCTGAAGGTGTAGACAACAGCGAAGGCAAAGGCCAAGAACGTACAAAGAAACATGATCACCAGACGGGGAGGAAATGACTTCTTCTCCGGCACGCGTGCTTCGTCCAGCACTTTGACGCTGGGCGTTTCTTTGGCCTCCTGGACTTTTGCCAACTCATATTGCTGGGTGAGCGCCTCGAAAACCGCTTCCTGAACTTTAGTCCGGCGGAAGAGATCGGCAAACGTCACGCCGAGCAAGGGCAGCTTGCGGAGCGAGGGATAGAGGGGATCACCCTCCACGTTGCCGGCAGAGGAGGTGCTTTCACCCTTGCCTGCCAGCTTGTCCAACTGACGCTGTAACTCGTCGACCCGGGCTTGCGTGGCGCGGACACGCACGTTGGTGTCCGTGTAAATTCGACGAACGCCCTCAAGCTCTGATCTTGCGGCGATGAGCTGGCCCTCCAGGGTAGCGGCAGCCTCGACCATAGCCTTGCCCTGTTCCTTGATATCGATGGCGCTGTTTTTGCTGGCGAACTCGCTGAATTCTTTCTCCGCGTTTTGCAGGTCGGTTTGCACGGCCGTTAAACGCTCTTCCAGAAACTCACGCTCTCGACGCGCCGAGGAGGTGGACAGCTTCGCGACCAGTTGATCGAGTTCGCTGACGTAAGCCTGCGCCAGGGCAGCCGAGCGGTTAGGATCGGCATCGGTAACGGTGATAGTGAGGATCCCGCTCTTGCGGTCCTCGGAGATCGAAGTGTTCTCTTCGAGTTTCCTGCGAGCCGTTTGTTCCAGCCGCGTCCAGTACACTTTCTTGAGATCAAATCTGTCGATCAAGCGATCCTCGACCGTGCGGCTCCGGAGTATACCGATAAAAAGTGCGCCCGAACTCTTAAGCCCAAGCAAATCTCCGGCGACGGCGCCAAGGCCACCAGTGGTCTTGGCCGAAAGGCCAGCCATCAGGGCGAGAGTGCTACTGGACTGATTGTCCGGGGGCATGAGCTGCGTGGTCGATTCGAATTGCTTGGGCAGGAGAAATGCCAATGCGGTACCGATGAGCAACCCAGCCAGCGCAGCGCGGCCCAGAGAGCGGCGCTGGTTCCAAAGCAAATTGAGCCGGTCTATGGACGACTCTCGCGACTCTTTGGGTTCGAACTGCGGAGCAAGGCCGCCACCGAAGCGTGACTCGGTTTCTGACGAATGGAGCATCGTAGCTGTTTCTGTCGATTTCACGATAGGGCCATCACGGACGCGCGCTCATCGCAGGTGTATCGATGGCCAATAGGCCACCTGGAATGACGCGGCGACATTCGATTGCCGGGTCGGCGCCAGCAGCGGCATCTGCCATTGTTCGTATTGAAACTTACCCGAAAAGCGCAACCCTGATCTCAGCGAGAAGGCGCAATTGAACCCAACATCATTTTGGGTCCCGCCCTGCGGCAGGAATTGGCTATCAACTTTACGATGCCTCAACTCAACGCCAATGTGATTCTGCGGGGTAAACCAGTAGGTGCTTGAGATCAACTCCCCTTGCGCAGCTCGGCCGATCCATGTGCCGATCAGTTGCCGGTTGTTGGTGTAACCGCTCACATACTGAAAATTGGTGTAATCGCATCCATTGCAGGTTGGAAAAGATACTGGACTGGTGGACCCGCCCTCGACTCTCAGGTCGAGCTTGGCAAGGGCCGGCAACCTGGCGAGATAAAGCCCGACCTGAAAGGCAGATTTCCCGGGATACGCGATTGGGGAGATTTCGTCCTCCGTGAACGCTTCGCCATAGGCTGTTACCCAGTTACGGAGCTTCGGGATTCGATAGGAGAAGTCGACCGCGGAACGCCCGTCTCCCAGGACGTCGCCTTCGACATGCTTGCCCAAAGTGCTTTTGAAGAATGTCGATAGAGTCAGTGGATTTCCAGGACCACCGTAAATTGTCGTTTTCGATAAGTTGAGCTCGAAATTTGATGTGAATTTGAAGCTGATTTTTTCACCGCTGAGGAACGGCTGAGGATTCAACTCGTGCCCGTAGGACCCAATCGTCGGACCCGATTGTCCGTTGGAAGTTGGTCTTACGAATTGTTGTCCCGACAGTTGTCCTATGAAAGCCTGCACTCGTATGTCACCGAGATATTTAAAAACCCAGGGCAGACGAAAAGGACTGACCCGATCAACGCTGAACATGTTGTTCAGTGGGCCTGCGTTGTTGGTAAAGAGCATCGTCCCGCCTTCGCTTGGCCCCCACCACAAACTGCGACGGCCGTAAGAAAACTGCCAGTTGGCAAGATTCAAACCCACATACGCGTCGAGCAGACGAAAGCGATGAATCGCCGGGGTAGGAACGGAGGGAGCATTCGGAGGTAATCCATCAGCGTCGCTGATGAAGTCGAGTACTGAGAGCGGAGGGGCCGGTGCCGATGGCGCCGATTGATACTCCCCGCCAGCATAGATCACAAAAGGGCCGGCCGCGGTCCAACCCGAGGCCCCAGCTACAGCGCTGAAACCTTGTTCGTATGGCCGGCCGTTATCGTTGAGCAGGGTCTGGCCGAAGTGCTGGTTGTCGGTGAGCGGTCTCCCAGAGATTCCCAGTGAACGCGTGTATACCGATTCCACTCGGAAGCCGAGGTTACGCGCACCGCTCATCAGATCAGACTCATGCGTAAACTCCTGGGAAAGGACACGGTAGAGTTGCTGCACCTCCGATGGGCTGTCAACGTCCGCTCCACTTTCACTGGCTTCGCTCACAAGGCGAGCGCACTCCAGGCGTGTCCAAGGGCGCATTCCTATGGACCCGGTTCCGATGTACCCGAACGCGGCAAGCCGTTCCAGCGCGGGGTAGATCCAACTATCCAGCGGTACGTATGGCGACCCCATGTTCGCGGGCGAATGCCTGCCCTCCTCGCTCACGAATTCACTGGGTGGTTCCCAGGCGCGACCGCCCAACTCTGGTTCGTGCCGACGGTGGTACACGCTCTGCGCAATCAGGTAGCCAAGTACACTGCCCACCAGCACGTCCGATGGAAAATGCTGTCGTGCGTGCACTCGCGAGTAATCGACCGCCGCCGCCGCGCCATACGCGAAAAGCTTGGGAAGAACTCCGGGATATTCGTGCGCGATTACGCCAGCGACCGCCCAGGCTGCAGCCGCATGCTCAGAGGGAAACGACGTCCCGCCTTGAAAAAACGAGCCGGCCCCAGTGCCTTGGTAAGGCCGTTGCCGAGCCAGGGAATATTTGAACGTCTCGGTCACAATTAAACTGTTCAAGGCAGCTTCGCCGGCTAGCCAACCGGTTTCACGCCAATGATCGTTGTGCTTCGGAAAGCTGAGCAGATACATGCCAGCACCAGCGCCGATTAGCGAGCCCAGAGCCACATTGGAGATCTTGTTGTAGTGGCTCAGAGTGGATGGCTGGTGTGAAAGCGAATTGCTGTTACCCTGGTCGGTCACGAGCAGGCCAGCCGTAATCCCCCCCAAAGGGACAAGCCAGGCCGCATCCGCAAACCGCAGGCGGACAGGACTGGTCCAGATCTGCTTTTGATCCTGTGCAAAATCCACTAACAAACGGGACACCCCACCCGTTCCACTAGCATCCGGGCTTTTTAATTGCCAGTTGACGCCGGTGCGTGTGACTTTCGGGAACTCGGGTTGCGCAGGGCTCCACTGCGGCCCGCTGTCCTGCGACCAACCCAACGTGGCCAGAGTCGCGACCATACCCAAAAGAGCGCCAACGAAGACAGGTCTCTTCCTCACCCTGGATCCCAGAAAACTACGGATGGATATACGCCACCGTGAGTGCCACCGAGGAAGCGACTTGCGCAGCCTGCAGGATCGGAGCCCAATTCCGCGCACCAATCTTCGGAGCCTTCTCCGGCACAACGATAGAATCTCCTGGCTTGAGAACGGCAGTCATGGGATCACCCGACCAGAACGTCGAGTTATTCTTGGACGACAGAACCGACCCGTCCGCCCGGACAACAAAGGTGGCGTTCTTGTCCGCGATTTGAGTCATTCCGCCAGCTTGGCTTAGATACCACTTAGCGCTCTTACCCGGAAGATAACTGACTGCTGTCGGGTTATATACTTGTCCGCCTACCATCACGTAGTTTGTTTTCTTGGGAATGACAAGTTGATCGCCATCCTGCAATACTACGTCGGCATGACTCTTGGCAAAGTTGTCCAGGTCTTGCACATTGGCTGGAATGTGAACAACCACGCGTCCAATCGGCGAGGTTGCTTCCAGCTGTTGCAAAGTCGTTTCCGTTTGCGCAATCGCGGAAAGCTTCGCAGTCTTTTGGTCAGCATCAGTCTCAGGCAGGGATTTCAGATAGGTCTCTTGCGCCTTGACCCGCTGTACGAGTTCAAGGTGCGCTTTCATCTGCAGTTCTCGCACTTCGCGCCGCACCAGCACCGCTCCATAGGGATACGCTTGCCCCGTGAATCCACCAGATCGCCGTAAGACAGAACTCAGCTTCTCTCCCGGCTCAATCCCGTAGCTTGCAGGATGCTGTACCTCTCCCCGAACCACGACCGTTGCACCCAGATCGTTCCATTGCGGCACCTGACGGATTGTGAGGACATCGCCGTCGCGAAGGGTGACGTCCTCGTTAGCGTCCCCGCTCAAGGCCGCCGTCAGCTTCAGTTCCATGCGTTGGTTTGTGCCGCCGGCACCGTTGCTCGCCGCGAAACGCGTCAAATCGGCGAGGTCTGTGTCGGCGCTGCGCTTCAGTCCGCCGCCCACTCGTACCAGGTCTTCCACCCGCATGTTTGTCGCCAGCGGGTAGCGGCCCGGTTTAGCTACTTCTCCCTTGATGTATACCGTCGCCGGCTCCACCCGGGCGACATTGCGGTGCACCACAATGCGATCCCGGGACTCCAGCAGGATGTTGTCGAGCGGATCCCCCGCGAGTGCCTTTTGCAGGTTGACACTCATGATCCTCAATGTCCCGTCGGTCTGCGTGCGAAACAACTGCGCCGAGTCCAGGGCGGCGTCTTGGGTGATTCCTCCCGCCAGGTGGACAGCATCCACTAAGTGCGCCTGTCCTGAAGTTCGATATTTTCCCGGGGCGTGCACTTCACCTCCGACCCAAACGTCCGGTGGAGGCTCAAAGTCATAGCGACTGAAGATGCGCACCGTGTCCAAAGGCTTAAGAACGGGGCTGTGGGACGGGTCCGCCAGGGCGGTCGCTAAGTCGAAGCTTTCGACACTAGGATGGAAGTCGGGTGCATTCAGGCGAACGATCTCTCCATAGTGCGGCGCCGGCTCCGGTAACAGGTCATGATAGGAGCCGAGCAAATCACTTAGCTTCATTCCCGCCTTGTAAGAATATTTTCCGGGCCGCAGCACATGGCCTTGCAGGTAAATAGAATCCTGGTTATAGGAAGCAATGGGGAAGATATGAACTTCGTCGCCGCCCTGAACTTTCATTGCTGCCAATTGCTGCGTGATTCCCGCATCTCCATCTGCTGTAGAAATATCCAGCGATAACATGGTGCGCTTCTCGTAGGCCACCAACCGCTGGACCTCGATGTGCCGCAGCGCGGCGCTGGGCAGGATGCCACCTGCCAGTTGAAGCGCGTCGGCCAGCGACGTCTCATTTCGAAGTTCATAGACCGCTGGACGGCGAACCATTCCTTCGACAGTGACTTGCGGTCCAGCCGGAGGCACCAGCAAGCTATCGCCACTTTGAAGTTGCTGCATGTCGCTGCGTACGCCGTGAAGCAGGAGATCGTAGGCATCGACTTGCTGCACCAGCTGCTTGCCGCGATAGTGCTTGAGCGTGCGCAATGAACCGCGGGCTGTAACTCCGCCTGCGGCGAAAAGAGCATTCAATGGGGTGGAAAGGGAGCTGATGTCGTAGGCCCCCGGAGAAACAACTTCGCCGACGATATAGACGCGCACCGTGCGCAGGCGCGCCACCGACACGTCTGCCGAGACGTCTCGGAATTGGCTACGCAATACGCGTTGCACCGCGAGTTGGACCTCACCCAAATTCTTGCCGCTCACGAGCACCGGGCCCGACTCCGGGAGCGAGACCCGGCCCTCCCGATCAACCACCCGTAACAGGCGCTGGGAGACGCCGCCCCAGAGATCGATGGACAAGCTGTCGCCCGGACCCACCACATAATCAGGACCAACGGGCAGATCCATCGGAACGACATCGGGCTGGGGAGTCGTGTTTCGAAAGATATCTAAACCGAACTGACGTGCGGGACGCTGCCAGTCTGCCGCTTGCACGTACATGTCATAGAGCGAAGGAACGTCGGCATAGGGATTCGACGGACGCACCATCCGCACGGGATTCGCCTCTTGCTGATCCTGGCCTTCGTCGGCAAAACGGTCTGCTTGTGCACGCCTCTTCGTCCGGCCGGACTGACCCTGGGCACCATCGTTGTCCGTCGACCGAACCGGCATCTGTTGATTGCGAACCGACTCAAGGTTGCGGTTCGAACTCTGGTCGGGGAGCGACGTCAAAGGCGAAAACGGAGCGTTCGCGGACGATTCGGGGCCCAGGCGAAAAGCACTCGGAATCAGATCGAACTCATCCGCTCGCGAGGAAAAGCCCTTCCCATCAAAGTCCCGGCTGGTAGCTTCTGCACGCATCGTGCGAGTTGTCGATGGTGACAGGTCCCGCGGCAAAGGCGGTTCTGGATGCGCATCGGGATTGGAATCCTCCATGGCAGGGGACCCCATATCTTTCCGACCAGGACGTGTCCGCCTCCCTCCAACGTCGTCACAGGATTCGTCATTTCGGGCATCACAACTTGCAGTACGCTCGACTTCAGCAGAAGTATTTCTCTCTGCACGTGCGAGACTTCCGTCGTCTTGATTCTCCAGTGCAACCAGGCGGCGTGCGCGCTCCTTTAAGACAAACTCTTCTTCCTTTCCTTGGCTGGAGTCGGGATTGGTCGCCGGAAGCAGATACCCGTAGCGCTGTAAAAGGCGGGTCGCAACTGAACGAAAGACGATGTCACGCTCCAGCCGCTCAAAGATGGCCTGGTCGGCGAGATCGGAATCATCCACAATCTGCCCATTGTCAGTCGCCTCCTTCGCGACCCAGTGCTTCAGTTCAACCATCAACCCGGCGTCCTTTACCAGGACAACGCGAATCTGAGTTGCCGAAGCAGCCACTCGACTGTAGTTGTCTTTCGCAAGTTCAGAGGCGACTGGCATACGAGTGCGCGTGTAAGCGGGTTGCACAGTACCGGCATCCCTTACCTGCGCCTTTCCACTCGTACAAACGCACAGTAAGGCCAAGCAAAGGACTGGAGCCGCAGAATGCTTACTAGCTCCGTCGTAGATATCCATGGTGTTCTTCATGCCTTGTAACTCTTTCACCCCCTTCTCGATGCGTTCGGCGTTAGGCAGTCAATGGGCGGGCTCGATGTCGCTCTCGTCGATATCGAGCGAAATAGAACGTTGTAGAAGAGAAATCGAAATAACAACCCGGGCGCAATCACGCTTACGGACAAGAATCCCCTCTATTCCCGCCATTGAACCACTACGGATTCTTACCTTTCGGCCCGCTTTCAGATAGGGATGGGGGTGCACGTGCTTCTCCCCGCTCAGACTCTGGCGCAGGTTCTCTATTTCATAGCTTGCAACCTGGGCGGGTTTCCCTTGGAAACAGACGAGGCCGACTACTCCCGGGAGGCGCAACAAATCCAACCGCCTTTCGGGATTGATCTGGACAAACAGGTAACTAGGAAATAGCGGAACCTCGAGAACCTTGCGCCGGTCCTTCCAGCGCCTGGTCGAACGGTAGGTGGGCAGGAACGATGTTACATCGCGCTCCGTCAACTGTGCCACTACGCGCCTTTCGTGACGAGGCAAAGTGTAAGCTGCAAACCAAGGCACATCCAGCTTGGGCTCAGGCGTTTCGGAGCCGACGCCACTTGTCGAATCGAGTATCGGTGTTTCCAGCGCACTCACAGCTTCGCCACCTCACTTACAAGGGTGTTTGTGAGATAACCCGTTTACCGCTAACCATTTAGGCGCTACTAACCGCAACAAGCGACAACTGTACTTAGTTAACTTTCTTGCTTTCAGTCATACCAACAACGGCTGTAACTACTTGACGACAGCCCCGCAAGGCATCCAGAATTCCCTTTTCCGAGGATTCCACCCACCTGGATCGAATGGTCAGGGTCGCCCAGTAGAGAATGCAGCTGCTCTTCTCTGAGGCTATCGCCAGAATTTTCAGGTTAGGACACTTGCCCAGCAAAGGATCGCAGATATCAGGGCGCCGATCAGGGTGGTCTAGCGCGATGAACAGCCAGTCTGGATTTAGCTTACCAACGAGATCAATGAGCGTGGTGTCGTCTTGTACTTCAGCCACTAATTCGATGTCTGGCTGGTTGGAAATCATCTCCACCAGAATTTCACGCATCACGCGAGGCCGGCTTGCCACAATTACTTTGATCTTCTCCACACTCCGGACCTCCAAGGCCCTGTATTGTGGCCCTCGCAAGCCTTTGGATATAGGTCCCATTCCGTACCCGCGCGGGGTACCCAGTTAGGATGAAGCGCGAGTACCCATTTAGTACCCAAGTGACTTAAAGCCCAGAATTGAGTGCGCAGGAAGCGTGAGTGCGATTCGACGCAGGGGTCGGCGTGGTGCGTTGGGGCGTGAGGTCTAATGTGTCTTGAGACCAAATGACACAAAAGAAACACACCCGCCAGCGGGGCGGGTGTAAGTCATTTATATGTGGCAGGTATGTGTTGGCAGCCAGACCTGTAAGCCGAATTCTGTCCGCCTTGCGACGGGACGGTCATTCCTCTGGGCCGCGCATTGCTGCGCGGCTCTAGCGACCTACCCGGAGGTTTGACGCACCGAGCCGGCACGTGCCCGGCCGAAGCCGAGCTTCCTCCCTATTTGGTCTTGCTCCGTGTGGGGTTTGCCCTGCCCGCTCCATCGCTGGAGCGGCGGTGCGCTCTTACCGCACCTTTTCACCCTTACCTCGCCGTCGCTCTGAGTCGGGTCCTGACTAACCAGGCTCACAGCGACGACGAGGCGGTACCTTTTCTGTGGCACTTTCCGTCGACCGGGCTTGAACCCGGCCTCCCGGACGTTATCCGGCACACTGCCCTGCGGAGTTCGGACTTTCCTCCCTCCTTGCGGAGAGCGACCGTCCGGTCCGGCTGCCAGCATTTCCATTATATGCGATGGTTCCCTGTCAATACTGCGCTCGGCGACCCTAGTATCCTGCTTGCGAGCAAAGCTGCGTGACCCTCACCCTCAGAACGCTCGTGCAGTTCGCGGCCACGGCAGCGGCTCTGGCCGGATTCGGATACTACCTCGCCTGCCTATGGAGCGCCCGGACCTTTCTCAACAGTATCGCCGGCAGCGCGTGCGCTTCCGGGCATGTGCCCCCGGTTTCCATCCTGAAGCCGCTCAAAGGCGAAGACCCGGAGATCTACGAGAGCTTTCGCAGTCATTGCCAGCAGGACTATCCGGAGTACGAACTGATTTTCGGCGTGAGCGATCCCGCCGATCCCGCGGTGCATGCCGTGGAGCGGCTGCGCCAGGAATTTCCTCAACGGGCAATCCAGCTGATTATGTGCGAGCAGCAACTGGGGGCAAACAGCAAGGTCAGCAATCTCACGCAAATGCTGAAAGCCGCAAGCTATGACCATCTGGTCGTGAGCGATAGCGACATTCGGATCGCACCCGACTACCTGCGACGGGTCACTGCTTATCTTGCCAACGCGAAGGTTGGCGTGGTCACGTGCTTGTATCGCGGGATCGCCGCCCAGACTCTTGGCTCGCGGCTTGAATCTCTTGGCATCAGCACCGACTTTATGACCGGTGTTCTGGTAGCGCGTTCTCTGGAAGGTGGTTTGCGTTTCGCTCTGGGATCCACCATGGCCTTTCGCCGCCGGGAGCTCGCAGCCATCGGAGGATTCGAATCCTTTGTCGACTATCTCGCCGACGACTATGAACTCGGCAAACGAATCGCGGCCCTTGGGCGGGAAGTCGTGGTCTCGGAAGTAGTGGTCGACACGTTCCTGCCTGCCTACACTCTGCCGCAATTTGTCGAACACCAGATGCGCTGGGCAAGAGGCGTACGCGATGCCCGTCCCGGCGGCTACCTCGGTTTGCTGTTCACCTTTGGTTGGCAGTGGGCGCTGCTCGCCGTACTCGCGTTCCGTGGAAGTCTCTGGTCTTGGGCCTTGCTCTTTTGCGCTTTGGTCTTGCGATTCCTGGTTGCGTGGACAGTCGGATGGTCTGTCCTGAAGGACAACCAAGTGCGCCGGTTCCTCCCTCTGATTCCCGTGCGGGACATGGCCGCGGTGCTGATCTGGCTTGCAAGCTTCGCCGGCAACACGGTCACGTGGCGCGGCGACCGCTTTCAACTGAAGAACGGCAAGCTAACACGCATCCCCGCGAAATAACCGCTGCACTCTGCGCGGCCGCGGGCATGCGAGCTCAGCGGGTCACGACGAGGCCGCATTCTCGGTTTGCCGCTGTTCGGCCGCGATTCTCCCACCCTTGCCGAACGCGTAGGTTTCTCCGCGCCAGTAAAATCGGCGACTGGTATAACTTCCTACCCACACCAAAAATCCAGCGAGATCGCGCAGCGGATAGAGCCAGCAGAGTGAAGCCGAACGCGGGTCGCCCGTGATGCCCCACCCAACGACTACCGACTGAATCATCCGATTCGCCACAGCCCATCCCAGAAAAGCCAGTCCAAGACCCCAGTGCCCCAATCCGGCGGCCGCCGCAAATCCGAGCAATCCGAATGGCATCGCAAATGTCAGGCCAGTTCCCAGGTGCCCGGCCGGACGAGAATAACGCGTGCTCTTCATCCAGCGAAGCTGGTCGCCGAGAGTGCGCATTGGCGGACGCGTTGTAAGCACGTTCTTCACGATATAGTGCGACAACCCGACCCGGAAACCTTTCGCCCAGATGCGGTTTCCAAGTTCGAAGTCGTCGGAGTAGTAGTCCGCCGTCGCAGCAATCCCCCCGATGGCGTCGATCGCGTCCCGCCGCGCCGTCATGGCAGGCCCGAGCGCGAACCGCATACCCTCCAGCATGTCCGCAACCATCACGCCCGACGACATCTCCACCGACAATCCCAGGGCCTCGAGCGTCGACCAGAAATCCGTCGCCGGAATGCCGCGATACATACAGGTCATCAGCCCCACTTTCGGGTCGAGCAGCGGCGGAATCGTGTTGCGCAGGAAATCCGGCCCGACCCGCACATCACTGTCACTGATCACGAAGTACGATCGGTCCGTCACAGCAATCATCTTCTGCAAAGAAAAAACCTTCGCGTTCGGCCAGGTGGGCGGACCCGACAACACCACGCGGCTCTTGACCTTCGGGAAACGCGCTCGCACACGTTCGGCCACCTCCAGCGCCGGGTTGAGCGCATCGCGCGCTCCAAAAATAATTTCGTAGTCCGGATAATCCTGCTCGAAGAAACTCGCCAGATTCTCCTCGAGTTCATCCTCCATCCCATGAATCGGCTTGAGGATCGTAACCGGCGGTAGCGAACTGCCCGGTGTCGCCAGGGCCTCCGCCTGAGCCTTGGCAGCGATCTTGCGATAGCGTCGCGCTGCCACCAGCGTCAGGATCAGAAAGATCGTAGAGCTGATCGTGCCGACGAGCGCCACCGCGATTGCGAATTTGAGCGCGATTTCCACCACGGTTCCCGCAGCCATCGTCAGATTCACGAGAATAAGCACGCTAGAAAATTGCAGGAGAGCAAGCAAGAAGATTTTTTCAGATCAAGGCTGCCGATTGGTAAAGATCGACTTCCCGCCATTACGGGCCAGCAAAAATGTTGTTAGGCCCTGCAACTCTTTCGGATTCTCCTGGTCCGTCCACACAAAAACGCGTTGCGGCCCGTTCCACAGGGCGACAAAAGATTCCGGTGTTTCGAATACGTGCGGAGCATCCGGAAACTTTGACCCGTACCACAGGTTCCCACTCGGTTCGTGAAGAACGCGCAGCGGGTACCCCGTATAGAAGTTCAAAGTCGACGCTTGATGATATTGGCCGTCCACCACAATGACGTCGCCCGACCGATAATTTTTCCGTATCGCCACTGCCAGCTTGTATGACGACAGAATTGGCGAGAAGGTGCTGAAAGAAGAATGCACGCAGGCGAACAGTCCGACCATCATGATGGCCAGCGCCATATTCCCCTGCGCGGGCCGCCCGCGCCGCCGCAAGATCCAATTCAGTCCCGTTCCCAGCAGGAACGCCAGCGACGCGCCCAACAGCGGTCCGCGAAATGCTCCCAACGCTCTGGGCGTCAGGTCAAGCACGTGCCCCAGCGACAAATCGTAGTCTTGAGGATTCTTCTTCAACTGCTCCGCCAGGTCGGCCCCCGGGGACGGGAGGTGCGACACCGAAAGCAGATACATCCCCGCGGCAAATGCCGCCAAGCCGAGAACGAACAAGACTGTCGATGAGGTCCGGCCCGCCCGGCGAATCTCGTCGGTCTCTGGAGAACTGGTCTCGCGCGCCAGCCATCCCCCGACCAGCAACGCCATCCCGGGCAGGGCTGGAATGGTGTAGTACTCCTGCCGGGTCGAAAAGCTGAAGAATCCCACGATCACCAGCGCCCACAGAAAGAAAAGCAGATTGGCCTTTTGCTCCCGGCTCAAATCTCCGCGCAGTCTCTTTAACCGAAGCGGCACATCGCGCAGTGCCTGCGGCAGAAACGCCGCCCACGGCAGCAACCATGCCAGCAGCAATCCCCAGAAGATGAACAGGGGAACGGTGTCATACCCCGCCGGCACACGCTTATTCAGAAAACGCATCAAGTGCTCATTAATAAAGTAGAACCACAGGAAGCCACGCACCGTCCCCTGGGTCGGGTTTCGCACGGCCGCCAGAATGTGCCAGGGCGCAGCCACCGCCAGAAATACGACCGTGCTTGAGACAATCCGAAGCTTGAGCAGGTGACGAAGATTCCCCGTCAACAGCAGGTAGAGCCCGATCGCCCCAACGGGAAACACCAGCCCGATTAGCCCTTTCGTCAGCACGTTCAGCGCGCACACCACCGCAAAGCCCCAGCAAGTCTTGCGCGATGGAGTTTCTTCCTCGAGCGATCGCAGAAACAAGTAGTATCCGATCGTAAGCCACAAACCGACCAGCACATCCGGTATCAAAAAACGGGTAAAGATGTAAGGACCGATCGAGGTCGCCAAAGCAACCCCGGAGTACAGTCCCCCCAGTTCTCCGTACGCATAACGACCTAGCTTGTAGGTAGCGAGCAGAAGAGCGAGCACGCCCAGCATCAGCGGCAGCCTGGTGCTCCAGTCGCTGATGCCGAATAAGCTGTAACTGCTCGCCAGGGACCAGTACATCAGCGGCGCCTTCTCGAGATAGCGGACGCCGTTGGTGTACATCGTCACCCAATCGTGGCGAACCAGCATCTCGCGAGCCGCTTCCGCATGGATGGTATCGACGTCATCGAGCAGCGCCGGAGTGAACATGCCGGCGAAATAAATCATTCCCCACAGTAAGCAGAGGATCAGGTACGAGCGGGACCGGGAGAGAGAAGGAGAAAGGGTTTCCGCGGAAGGACTACCATGACCGGGTTTCGGGTCGGGCGCGGCTACCGACAGGCTCATGCAAGGTTCCGCAGACCGGCCGATTATACGGGTCCCGGAAAGACGCAATCAACCTGACAATCTACTGCCCGGCTGCCGCCCCCGCTGCCGTCGTCGCGTCCAGGATTTCCCGAACCTTGGCCGCAAGGGAGCGCAGCGTGAACGGTTTCTGCAGAAAATTTGTTTGCAGGTCGACGATCTTATGCCGCAATACCACTTGCTCCGAGTAGCCGGAGACGAACAGCACTTTCATCTGGGTGTATTTTTCTGCCAACAGCTCCGCCAGCTGCCCGCCGCTCATGCCCGGCATGACGACGTCGGTCACCATCAGGTCTATCGGGCCCGGATGCTTGTGAGCTACATCGATCGCCTGCAACCCATCCTTTGCCTCGAGCACCGTGTACCCACAGTTCTTCAGGAATTCGAACGAGGGATGGCGAACCGCGTTCTCATCCTCTACCAGCAGCAGCGTCTCCGATCCGCGCAGCTTGGCGGGATCGAGGGAAGTGTCCAGTTCAAGAGGCTGACGCACTTTCGCTTCGACTCGCGGAAAATAAATCTTGAACGTCGTCCCCATTCCGGGCTCACTGTAGACCCAGATAAACCCGCCGCTCTGCTTCACGATCCCATACACAGTCGCCAGTCCTAGCCCTGTGCCTTTGCCATTTTCCTTGGTCGTGTAAAACGGTTCGAAAATGTGCGGCAGGTGCAGCGGATCGATCCCCTCCCCGGTATCGTCCACTTCCAGCAGCACGTAGTGTCCCGCCGGAACCACGGGGTGGGCCTGAACATAGTCCCCATCGAGATCCACGTTTCGCGTGGCCATGGTCAGCTTGCCGCCCTGCGGCATCGCGTCCCGCGCATTCGCAGCCAGGTTCATGATCACCTGTTCGATCTGCACCGGGTCCAACTTCACTCTTCCCAGGTCGGCCTGGGGGAAAACCACCAGTTCCACATCCTCGCCGATCAAGCGCGGCAGCATTCGCGAGATGTCCCGCAGAATGTTGTTGAGGTCGAGTACTTGCAGGGTTTGCATCTGCTTCCGCCCAAACGCCAGCAATTGACGGGTCAAATCCGCCGCCCGGCGCGATGCGCTCAGCACCTCCTGCACGTTGCGATGGAGCCGGTGTTCGGGGCCGATGGAGTCTTGCATCAGCTCCACGTAGCTGCTGATCACCATCAGGAGATTATTGAAGTCATGGGCCACCCCACCCGCCAGCTGGCCGATTGCTTCCATCTTCTGCGCCTGAAACAGCGCTGACTCCAGCCGCCTCCGCTCGCTGATATCCCGATCATTGGAAATAAAATGCGCGATCTGCCCGCTTGCGTTGCGCACCGGCGTGATGGTCTTCTCCACGATGAAGGATTCGCCGCTCTTTTTCCGGTTTACCAGCACGCCCCGGTAGATTTCGCCCGCGCGAATGGTGCGCCACAAGTCCCGGTACAATTCCGAACTCTGTTCCCCGGATTTCAGAATGCGCGGCGTCTGTCCAATCGCCTCCGTCCGCGAATAGCCCGTCAGCTTTTCGAAGGCGGGATTGACATATTGAATCGTTCCCGTGCTGTCCGTGATCACGACCAGGTCCGCGGCTTGCTCGATTGCGCGATACAGCGTCCACAACTTCTCTTCCGCGTCCCGCCCCTGTGGCGCGCTAGCGAAGAGGGCAGCGCTTCGCATGGCAAAGTTCAGCCAGGTGTCGCTGGAGTCGGACTGGGAGGTTGGCGCCATCGGAGCCGGTTCTGGTTTCGACGGACTATCTGGAGGAAGAAACAGCAACGCGGTTTTCTTGCCGCGCTTGGCCAGTTCCTCGAAAACCATTTGTGCCTGTGGGTCCAAGGGCTCCTGCGAAATCAACACCAGATCGTAGGCGCGCTGATCGAGCTTGCTCAACAGTTCCTGAAAGCTTGCTGCTTCGTCTATGCGCGGCGTGGCATCAATCCCGTATCGCCCCAGGAAATTCTCCACGGTGACATGGCGGTCCTCGCTGGTGGCGAGCACCAGGCAACGAATGAGACCAGCGCGCTGTTGTTCCGATTCTCCGGTCGTGATCATAGCCAACTCCGACTAGTCATACATCGGAATCGGACGAATCCAACTCCGCCGATGCACCGGCAGTAACCGAAATAACTTTGGCGGTTTTCCCAGAGCGAGAACTGTCCCAGCATGGGTAGACGTCGCACTCAGGCGAGTGCCCCGATGACTGTTGGTTCTCCGCAGCAGAGTTCCGCCTCGTTCAGGCGCAGAGGCCCGGCTATGGAGCGGTGAAATACCCCGCCCGCGACCGCACCCGCGTCCTTCCGCCTTCGGAAGGAATCACACGCACGCGGCGAAACGTCCTCACGCCTGGCTGCTCCGATGCCCGGTAATACAGCAGATACGAACTCCGCAGTTCGCCGTCGATGTCCGACAAAGCTCTCTCGAGTTGGGCCTGGTCCTTGACGATGAAATCCCGCCCGCCCGTCGCCTCCGCCAGGTTGTGCAGCACTGCATCCCCGTTCGTTTTCTTTTTCGGATTGTGCGCGGCAATGGTATAGATCGCTACCCCGGCGCGCTCCGCCCGGGCGATTGCGTCGCCCAACCCGTGGAGGCTCAAATCGTCTTCGCCGTCGGAGAACAGGATCAGGGCCGACCGGTGCGGCTCGCCATCGGGCGCAAATACCGGCCGCGCGCATGCCTGGTGGATCGCGTCATAAAGCGCGGTCAGTCCGCCGCTGCCGGAATCGTCGAGCGCCGTTTCAAGCTCGTCCGGATTCGCAACCCGGCGTTCCACTTCGATGGCGCGATTGAATGCCAAAACCAGCAACTGATCGTTGGGCCTCATCACCTCCCGCATCGAGCGGCTGAGAGCCGAACGCACCGTGGCCCAGGACTTCCGCGTTGAGTCACTTAAGTCAACCACGATCGCGACTCGCAAATGGAGATCAGCCGCTGTCCGCAGTTCGAATCGCGGAACCGGCCGCCCATCCTCCAGCACCGTAATGTCGGCGGGCGAGAGATTCATCAACGGGCGATCATTCTGATCGGTGGCCACCAATGTGAGGCGAACCTCGCTCACGCGTTTCTGAATCACGGTTACCGGCTCCGCGCACCAGCCGGCCAACGACAATGTGGGAATCAGCAGGAGCAATCCGATTTTGTGTCGCACACCTGGGCCATCGGCACGAAAAGCGTCAGCCCTTCGTGCGTCGCCAAACCGAGGTAACGCTTCCCACCCATGCGCCGTCCCAAAACCTCGTTCCTCCCGGCCGGCAATACAGCGCCAAATCCCCCGCAGCCTGTGCAGAAAGGCGCGATCCCGCGCGCGAACCGGCCGCGCCGGTCTCGGCGGCTCCCGTAAATGACTGAAAGTAAACCCCATTCCCCACCCAGCCGCGAACCGTTTTGGCACAGCGCATGCCTTACAACCTCGGTAAGCAGAGGTCGAAGTCTGGAGTCATACGCGCATGCCCCAAGATCCGACGGACTTAACCGTTCACGATGAGTTCTGGCGCCCCACGGTTGTGTATGGAATGGCGACGGTCTGTTTGCTGCTCGGCCTGGCAATTGGCTACCTGTTGCGGGGATCGGAATCGCGGACGGCGGTTGCGAGTTCGCCTACCCATACCTCAACGCCCGACCCGCGTGCTTCCGGATTGACGCAAACGCCGAGCCTCGAACAGATGAAGTCCATGGCTGACCGCAAAGTCGAACCGTTGTTGGCAAAATTGAAAAGCGACCCCAAGAACAAAGACCTTCTGATCGAGATTGCCTCTTTCTACAAATCAGCCCACCAGTTCAAAGACGCAGCCGCCTACCTGGATCGCGCATTGCAGATCGATCCAAAAAATATCGCGATTCGCACCGAGATGGCTTCCTGTCTCTATTTCGACGGGAACGTCGACGGCGCACTCTCGGCTCTACAGGAGTCGCTTCAACAGAATCCCAAAGACGCCAACGCTCTCTTCAACCTCGGCCTGATTCGCTGGAAGGGAAAGAAGGACGCGGCCGGCGCCATTGCTGCGTGGAAAGAATTGCTCAAGACCAATCCGAAACTGGAGAAGAAGCCGATCGTCGAGCGCATGATTGCCGAGGCCCAAGGCGAGTCGCGCTGAGGATCTTGCGGCGCCAGCAGAAATTATGAGGAGTGACAAGAAAATGTCGAACGTCAAGAAAACTTCCAACGAGTGGACCAGCTTCCAGGCTTATGCACTCTCCGTTTTATGTCTCGTGATCGGACTCGCGGGTGGATGGTTCATTCGCGGATCGCAATCTGCCAGCCGTCCGCTTGAAACCGCCTCCGCAGCGTCTCAAGACATGGGCACGACCGGACAGCCTACTCCCGAGCAACTCCGGCACATGGCCGACAAGCAAGCTGCGTCTCTGCTCGAAGCGCTGCAAAAAGATCAGTCCAATCCCGACCTTCTCGCCAAGGTTGGCAACGTGTATTACGACGCGCAGCAGTACCCGGTTGCCATTGACTACTACCAGCGCTCCCTCAAGGTGAAGCCTGCGGATGCTTCCGTCCGCACGGACATGGCCACCGCCTACTGGTACACGGGCAGCGCCGACACGGCGATCTCGGAATTCAACCGCGCCCTGGCCGACGAGCCCAACAAGCCGAACGCTCTGTTTAATCTGGGTGTCGTGCAATGGCAAGGCAAGATGGATATTTCGGGCGCGCTCTCAACCTGGCAGAGACTGCTGGATACGAATCCGAACTATGAGGGCAAATCGAAGGTCATTGAGTTGATGGCGCAGGTCAAGAAGCATTCCGGCATCAAGCCTGGCACGCAAGGGAAGGAATTGACGAACTAGTGGACAGCGGATTGGAAGCGGTCAGCAATTGACGCGTCCAGTCGTCTACTGTTTAGTGAGTGATCGAAGCGAAGCGAGTACGGCGCAACCGAAGTCGCCAGGAACTCCTGCGGCAACCGCGTACTTCCTGAGGTTCTCCAACAACTCCTCGACCTTGTACCATTCGTCATTTGTCTGGCAATGCAGCATTTGGTTGTACAGCTGGTGTTGCAGTTCGTTGAACGCAACAAGGTGTTCAAACTTGTTTTGCACGATCGGATAACCGGCACGGGCAGAAACGGTCATCTGATAACCCAAGTCTAACAACCATTGAAGACGCCGACCCGCATTCCGCGGCTCATTAAGGGGCGATATGGCGTCTTGGATTCCTTGTCGTGTCATCTGGTTCATTCCAGCACCTATGTGGGGGCGCTTCGGAGGAGAAGGGCAGGAAGCAAAATTTGTGGGCGTAGAGAGATTCTACACTAATCCCGCCATACCTAGCGGGGGCCTGCGAGGATAGCCGAGTTCGCGACAGCTATTATGATCCCTTGCTGGTTTTTCTCCCGGAGAGTCGAAGGCAGCTTTAGCTGAATCCGATACAGCACTGCTCCCTGTTCCCACCAGAGGTTTGCCGGGGCACATGATCCGCCGCAGTTCACCGGCCTGAAAAAGCCGGTGATACCACCAGCCAACTTGACTTTGCGAACATTCCCCAGTTCGCGTGGAGAGTAGTGGGGATTGCTGATGGCCTCGAACGACGCAGCGAAACCCGCATCCCCTGCGTCCAAGTCGTAATAGAGGCTAACCTCGTACTCGTCTGCTGCGGCCTTGTCCACTTTTGCGTATTTCGCGTTGATGAAGGGTTTCGGCAGTTCAGTGGGCAACAGGACGGGTACCCTCGTCTTCGCTTTTACCCCCGCCATGACGGAAACAAAAATATCTGGAAGAGCCCCGGCCACGTTTGCTCGAACGGCGGTGCAGAGGACAGTAGAGGCAAACACTCCTACAAGAACCAGGTAGACTTTCTTCATGAAGAAACTCTACCTCAATTGTTTGAAGGTAGAGACGCGCATCAGTCCCTCGCTGGCTCGGCAGTTTCCAAGGCCAGTATTCTTCTCAGCCGCCACAAGACCCAAGCGGTCTCGCCCAGCGACGCGATCCACACCGCGAATGCAATCCGCACGACCCATGCCGGCGCCTCCCCGACTCTCCGCAACACAAACGGCAGAAAATTCCACGTCGTGATGTGAAGGTAGTCCCACGGATCGGTCAGCATGTCGTCATTCGTGAGACCCCACGCCTCTCTTTTGCCGAGCGCAAAGGCCACGATGTTCTTGAAGCGCAGCCACACAACGAACGTCGGGTGCCCCAGCGTGGTCATTTGATACAATCTCCAGCGAAAGCCAGAACATGACGGAGGCTACCTGCACGGCGCCGGCAACCACGACTAACGCCAGACCGACCCGCCAGACTGCACTGCGAGATCGCTTCGATAACGCAGCAACAGGGGCACTGAGAGGAATGCCGCCATCTGCGCCGCGCTCGACACATAGCGATCGCCCCAGGCCGAGTCACCACTCCACACGGTGTAGCGCGCGTAGAAGCTGATGTAGATGAACAGAAGCAGGATTGCGCTGATGAGGTAGGCCTTGACCGGCGCCGCGAACTTATTCCAACCGACCACGACCATCAGGGCGGCCAGAATCAGAAGCGGATCGAAAAGAAAAATTGATTTCTCGGGTGCAAAGAGAGCGCCGAAGAAGCCGACATGAAATGGAATCTCGAACGGATAGTTCGCCGGCAGCGACGGATTCATCTCGCGCGCCTGCTGCGCCACCACCGACACGTAAGTATTGAAGAACGATCCGAAGCGGTAATACTGATAAAGCCGGTCGATCAGCAGGAATACCGCATAGATCGGAAACGCGGTCGCCGCATACTCGCGAAACCGCTTCCATACATCAGCGACCGGCTTGCCCTCCATACGCAGTGCCAGCAGGAGGAACACTCCACCCATCACCAGGTCCAACCCGGTGGTCAGCCGCGTCAGCAAGTTAAGCCCGAACGCCGCCGATCCGATCGCCAATGCCCGGCGGCTTCCCGTGATCAGCCACTCATACTGAAAAGCAAATCCCGCCAGGGTCAGCAGCAGGATGTAATTGTTCTCCATCATGTTCTGCGTGTAGTGCAGATGGGTCGTGCACACCAGCAACGCCAGCACACCCGCAACCGCCTGAGTGCGCGTAAACTTCAGCAGCATCAGCAGCCGAAAGCACACCATCGCCGTCAGAACGTTGACCAGGATGTTGGTCGAGTACGCAACCATCATGTTGCGCACGCTGGGATCGTTTCCGTTGTATTCGCGAAAGACCGGCAGCTTTTCGACGTACGTGCCCACAATATCGGCCGGAAGCATCAGCAGCGACTGCCCCATCCCATACCACGCGTAGATCCGCCCATTCCTCCCGCGCAATCCGAAGTCCGGATAATCCCCCTCGATCACCGGCGGCGCTGCAGTCCAGAAAGAATGGGTGGTCTGCAACCGCCGCGCGGTATCCACCGAATCGAGATCGCCCGATTGCACGACAAACGCAATCAGGCCCGCCGCCACACACAACAGGAAGAGCGGATCCCGCAGACGCGCGCGCCGAATTTGCAGCATCGCTGCGATACTACCCGAGCCTGGGTAGTGCCTCAAATCTGGATATCTTGCGTGGCAGAAATGAGTTTTTTTAATTGTGCGAATGCCCGTGGCAACTCAGGGTGCAGCTTCCCGTCGCTCGGTTGAAGCCGATGGGGGACGCTCCGTTGGGCGCAACTACGTTGAGATCAAAATTGACCATCCGTTCGCCCGTCATTGCCCCGCTCGCACCCATGACTCCATGAGCGGAATGACAGACCGAACACGACGCGCCGATCTCGCCCACATGCTTGCTGTGCGGAGCCGAGGCCAACACGATCGAGAGATCGTGGCACTTCGCGCACAGCGAGTACGGTCCATTCACGCTCAGGTCGGGATTGGGATAGGTATTCAACAGGTCGGTTCCTGGAATCGCAGCCGTGGAGATTTCATACCGCCGCTCCAGGATGTGGTTGAACTTCGACCCGTGCGGTCCATTGGGTCCGATTCCGCCAAATTCTCGGTTGTCGTCGCTGTTGTGGCAGTCGCTGCAGAAGATCCGCACGCCCATGGCCCGGGCCGCGGTCACGCCATCCAGACTCAACATGCTTGGCCGCAAACTTGGCTGCGGATACGGGCTGTTCCGATCGCGCATCACCGGATGCGCGGAACGCGCGGTCAGCGCAAACTCCGGAAGAATGTTCAGCGGGTCCGGAGCTGCCACGGTGCGCCGTGGCAAGGGACCGTAGTCGATCGAGGCTGTCCCCTTGCCGGTGCTCGTTCCATGGCAACGCAGGCAGATTTCATACTGGTTGATGGCGGGCCGGATCGCTGTGGTCCCATCGACCGCGCTCACCCCGTCAACGTCGATCTGTGAATTGCGGATCCCGGGCGGCAAGCCGAAGGCAATTGTCGCTTGCGCGGCGTGTCCGTTGTGGCAGTCCACACAGGTGGTATGGCGATTCTGGTTCAGGACGGCGGCTTCGGTGGAAGTGTGCAGGTTGCTGGTGTTCGAGTAGGGATGCCCCTTCTTGGGCGCGTCGTATTCCCCGAACACGTTCAGAATCGGCTGCAACATTGCGTTGCTTCCGTTGTGGCAGGTCACGCAACTCTGGCTTGTCTGGTCGACGTTTGGCAGTGCGGGATTCGGGTTGTGCAGCAACCCGGCCGCGCCGCCGGCATTGTGCATCGAATGGCAGGATTGGCAGCCGAACTCCGCCAGTGACGAGTAGCCGCCCAGCCCGGAGACCGGGTTCACAAGCGCCGCCGAGGTGGCATGCACACTCGTGTTCCAGCGCGCCAGCGGATTGTCGATCGAATTCACCGTTCGCGGCGTCGTGGTATGGCACGACAGGCACAAGGCACTGCTGGCTCCATCGCGCACCAGAAAATTCGGTGACTTCTTATCGATCGTCTGGTTGTGCGGATTGTGACAACTGCTGCACTCGACGTTCCCGTTGATCAGCTTTACCGACTTGGTCGTGTCCGCGGTCGTCCCTGTTACTACCAATCCTTCCACCAGGCTGGCCGCGTCCTTCAAGGGCAGCTTCAGGCTGAAGGGGTGCGACGAATCCAGCCGCTGCATCAATCCGGTCGACATGGGTTGCGACATGGTGGTCGCGCCATAGGCAATCATCTGTCCCGGCGCCACAGTGCCATCGTGGCAGCTCAGGCACAGCGTGCTGCGGTCATCGATAGTCGGCTGCTCCTCGACGTTTTGCGCCGTTTCGCTGGTGTAGAACTGCGTGTAGTTCTTGGTTGAAAGCGTCTGGTTCCAGAGCGCCTTGCTGGCTCCAGAATGGGGCGCGTGACAATAAAGACAGGCGGACGACATCGCGCCCCTCACAGGCGACGCCGTCGTCGACAAGTCATGCACGCCCAATACATCCCCGGACTGCGCGAATGCGAGACCCGAGAACCAAAGCACGCACGCAATGCTGAGTCGCTTCAAGGCTGGGTTCCTTCCGCCTTCGCTCGCAGCCCGTGATACTGAAATACCTGCACGCGGCGGTTGTACGAGTCCACGACGTAGACCGCATCATTGCCGTCGATGTAAAGTCCCGCCGGAAGCTGGAATTCTCCCAGCCGGGTACCGCGCTGACCGAAGGTGTAGAGCAGCTGGCCTTCGCGATCGAATACCTGCACGATCCCCCACAGCCCTTCGACCAGGTAGATGTGATCCTCGGAATCAATGGCGATGCCCTTCGGCCGGTACACCTGGCCCATGGAATCCCCCACGCGTCCAATCTTTCCGACCAGTTTGTCCTGCGCGTCGAAGATCTGCACGCGGAAGTTCATCGCGTCCACGACAGCCAGCAGTCCGTTTCTCAGCCGCAGCTCGGTCGGGAAGTTAAACTCGCCGTCTCCGCTGCCGTGCTTGCCGATGGTGCGCAGCACCTGTCCCTTGCTGTCGAGCACGAACACACGGTCCCGCAGCGTGTCGGTGACATAAATATGTTGCGTCGCATCGTCGATCGCAATCCCGGTGGGTCGCTTGAAGTATCCTTCGCCGCCCTTCAGGCTCCCCAGTGCGCCCTGGTACTTGCCGTTTGCGTCGAACACGAATACTTTCCCGCTGCGCGAGTCCGTGACGTAGATGTTGTCTTTCGCATCCACCGCCACGCACTGCGGCTCGAACAGGTTGTCTTTGGATTTGTCCTGGCGCTCGAGGAACTTGTATTTGTGCTGCGCGGCGTCGAAGATATGCACGCCGCCCAGGCCTGGATCGGTCACAATCACTCGCCCGCGCGAGTCCACGGCCACGCTATACGGCCGCACCATTTCCTTGTAGTCCGGTTCGCCGGCAATCCCGTTCAGCAGCTTGCTCCACACGCCCTGCTTGCCCCGCGTGTCGCGCTCAGAACTGAAAGCGCGTTGGAAGCTGAGCTTGCGTCCGCCTTCGAGAAGAAGATCCGGCGGCGGCGTTTGCGGCGCGACTTTGTGACGCTTGGTGGCCGTCCATGCCGGAACGGTCAGCAACAAGATCAAGCAACCAAGACTCACCCAAGCCTTCCGTGCCGCCCTCGCGCGTCTCAAAATGCGTTGAACCATCTCGATATGCCAATGAAGTACGAATTCACCGTCGTCGGCGGTGTAGCCGTCCCGCTGATACTCTGGTACGCCCGCGAGAACCCAGCGCGCAATACCAGTTTCCGGAGATTGTAGTCCAGACGACTGTAGTAGCGGTCGGTGTCATTGAGAGAGTTCAACGTGCTTGACAGCATGTCACTGTGCGCCCGCGTGAAGTTGAAGGTCACACTCATTCGGCGCAAAGGAGAGGCCCCCGCTCCGAGACTATAGGCGTGGCCGTTAAACAGGATGAGATTCTCAGCGATCGCACCCGGCAGGGGCGAAGGATTCACAAAACCAGTTGGGGTCAGGAATGTCCGACCGTCCGATTTCGTGTAATTGCCCGTGACTGTGTAGCGGTGCCAGCCGAACGTGCTGGAAAACATGTTCGAAAGGCTGTGAGAACCGTTGTCCTGCAGCAACCCGCTCTTGGACCCGCGGTATGTAACACTCCAGTAGGAGCGATCACTTGTCTTGCGGCGGAGATACCCGCCATAGCTGATCGAGTTGGTCGTATAGATGTTAATCAGGGTCTGCACGTTCTGCGCATACGAGAAATCCGCCGACGTCTCCCAGTGCCCGAAGCGCTTCTGCAGTCCCACATTTCCAGTAAACGACAACCCTGAGTTGCCGGTCTCCTGCGCGTTATCGACCATTCCGAAAGAAAAATACAGCATCCCAAACAGGGGCTTGGAGTAGTTATACGAGATCGTTCCGCCGTACTGCGTGAGGTCATGAGTCTGTCCCGCAAAGTACTGCGACTGGCGGCTGACCCGGCCATGCAGCATGAAGCCCTTGCCAAGGGCGTAGTTGGCGAATGCGCTTGTGCCGAACGAATGCGACTTGCCTCCGCCGGGCAGGACGATGGGCACCACTCCTCCGCTACCATTGATCAGCCTTTGCTCTAAGTCGCCGATCAGATTGTCCGTGTAACGGATCTCTCCGGAGAGGTTCAGCTTGTCGGTCGGGCTAACGGCCGCGATCGCGGTCGTCGTCATCGTGTTGCCGCTGTTGCTCGTCGACTCTCCCTCGTTGAAATAGCTCGTGCGGCTCCACGATCCGGAAACGTATCCCGACATGGGAATCGGGTGCGACACCATTACGCCGTAGGTGTTGGAAGACGAATTCGAAACCGTGCTCGCATTGCCGACAAATTCCGGCGTGTCGAGACCGAGCGACTGGCGGTTGTAATAACCCTGGATTTCAAAGCGGTGAAAACGGTAATTGGAATTCAGATTAAAGAGCCGGGTCCGGGAGTGGATATCGCCCTCGGCTCCCAGCAGCGACATCTGATCGCTGGTGGTCGTGAAGGTCGCTGTCACACTCGGCAGGTTGGGAAGAAACTCGCTCCAGCCTAAGGCAAACGTCTGCCCCGATCCATGCGTCGTGAGGCCAGTAATGCCCGGGACGCCGAACTCCCCGGTGTTGTTGTAGGTCTTACCATAACCGACATAGCCCGGGAAGTGGCTGCCACCGAAAAGATTCGCGCTCGCTGTAACCCCGGAATCGTTGAAAATCGACTGCGCCGCTGCGCTGTTCTGATTACGGTTGTAATAAGGCTGTATCGTAAAGTTCAAGAAGTTTGGGTCGTAATAAGAACCCGTTACCGTGCCTGACCCCAGCATGTTCCAGTTGTGAGTGGAGGCGCCTGGATCGGAAAAACTTCCCCCATACCCAAAGCCGATGTTGCCGTTCACATTCATCTTCAGGTTATCGCCGAACTGTAATTGCGCGGCGCTCAGGGGAACCCACATCGCGAGCACCACCAGGACCCAGACGGCTTTCCGGATTTTGCTCTGCTCTTTCATACTGCCTTGCCTACAGCATTTCGATCTTGGCGCCCTGGCGCAGTTTCTTCCCAAGGCTGGCACGCAGCTTCTCCACCCGCTCCTTCTGGGTGTCTGACTGCAGCTGGCTCTTGACTTCCGCAAACGGAACCTTTCCGGCCGGCGTATGCGCAACCAATCGGATCACTGTGTAGGCCGTGCCCAGCTGAATCAGATCGCTCACCTCGCCTGGTTTCATCGCCAGGGCAGCTTTCACTACTTCCGGAGGAAGCTGGTCGCGCCCGACCGGCTTGTGATCTCCCATGTTTACCCGGTAGTCGTCGTCGGAAATCTTTTCTGCCAGCAACCCGAACTCCTGGTAATTCTTGGCTTTCTTCGCCTGTTGTACGGCGTCGTCGGCGCGTCGGCGCCCTTCCTTGGCGATGTCTACCCCGCCGTTGGCGGGCGGCAGCACCGATATCGTCTGAATATGGAACTGCTCGGCGCGCGCAAACTGCTTGGGATTTCGGTCGTAGATGCTTTTCGCCTCGGTCAAGCTCACCTTGGCTTTGTCGAACACCTCGGCTTTCAGGAACGCCTCGATCAGCAGCGAGCGGCGTATCTTTTCGCGCAACAATTGCCGCGAGCCTTTCAGCTCTTCCTTCAAAAACTGTTGATATACATCGGTGCTCGGAAACTGCTTGCGGAAGTCGCGTTCTTCTCGCGCCAGTCGCTCCGGGGCAACCGTCATGTTCCGGTGTTTGGCTTCCTGGTACACCAGCTCTTCGAAAATAATCATGTCGAGCGCGCCCTTGCGGATCTGCGGCTCCAGCTTCTCGGGAAACCCGTTGTGCTGCTTGGCGTAAGGGAAGATCGCGAACATCTCGCGCACCAGGTCGCGGTCCGACATCTCCGCCCCATTTACGCGCGCCACCGTCTTGCCCGTGACTTGCAACGACGTCATCCTCGCCGGAGGCAAGGCGCCTTCGGTGGACGCTGCGTGCGATGCAACCTGGGCGCTGGTTGTGCCTGCCAGTACCACCATCGCGAAAATCAGTCGGAGCTTCATGGCCATCCTCAAGAACTCGGTAAAACCAGGGGGAGGAGTTTCCCTCCCCCTTTTCCTGCACTAGTACCTGGTGGTTACCGTAAGAATGTTGCTTCCTTCGTTCGATCCACCCGCACCGGTAAAATGGCACTGGCGGCAGAACTGTGTCGCGGACGAGGCCTGGTTATAGGCCGGGTTGGCACCCGGGTTGTACGGCGCCCACACGAAGAAATACGTCGGGTAGGTTCCGCTTGGTGCCTTGGTGTAGGTCAGCGTACCCGTGGCGGGCTGAGAAACGCTGAATGTGTACATGCTGTGCGGCGTATGGCATGTCGTGCAGACCACATACGCATCCGCTGCGTTGGCTGTCGGCAGAACCAGGGGGTTCGTCCGGGTATAGGTCACGTTAAACGTGCCGTAGTGATCGCGAAACGCGGCATACTGTGCGTTCGCTTCATTCGGCTGAATGCAATTTATGGTCGTGGTGCCAGAGGTGCAGGTGGTCATGATGACCCTGGGAGTTGTTCCCGAGGTCAGGCCCAGTGCGCCAAGGGTGGCCAACGGGCCGATGGGGTGATCGTTCTGGTAATTGCCATCCGCCGTGCCGTCCGAGCCGAGCAGGGTCGGAATCGGATTCGGGCCATAGCTGGCGGGCAGCAGTCCCATTTGCTTCTCCCAGGACTGGTTGGTCATCATGGCGCCCTTTGCGATCTGCCCGTCATGGCAGCTCAGGCACATCATGACGCCCGTGGTGATTGATTCTTGGGAAGTGGCGTCTGCCGGCAGAGTAATCGGGAATGCGCCGTCAGCTCCGAAGGCAAACGTCTTGGTGTAGAGGGGGGTTAGGTCCTGGCCCCACAGGGCGACATTGCCCGTGTTGGGATCATTAGCTGCACCCGCGCCGGTCGCGGCGTTTCCGCCGTTACCGCGCGAGCCGCTGTGCGGAGCATGGCAGCCGACGCAACCGCGGCCGCCGTTCTGGTGCGCGCCTAGTTTGTCGACGCCCGTGATGCCGGTTGCCCCGTTCACGTACGTTTGCGCCATTGCAAGGCTGGCGAATACCAGGATGCAGAGCGCGAGCATCATTAGCTTTTTCACTTTTTTGTTCCTCCTGATGAATGACTGCGTTCCTTACTCGGGTCCGGTCTTCCTAGTCCCGTTTAGCCGGAAAGTTCCCAGCCAAACTCGTTGTGGCCTCTATTTCGAGGCCTTCGCGGCGACTTCTTGCGTGGACGCCGCCGGTGCTGACTGCAGCGAACTTGTTTTCGCGGGCTTGGCGGAGCCGGCGTTCTTTTGCTCTTCGTCCTGCCGGCGTCCCTTCTCGGCCAGCGCTTCCGCATCGGTCACGTAGCGGAACATCTGCACCCGCCCTGCGTATTGCTCGGAGGTGAACACGCGATTGTTCTTGTCGATGGCGATTCCGGCCAGCGCGTTGAACTGTCCCGGATATGAGCCGTGCCCGCCCATCCAGATCAGCAGCTGACCCTCGGGCGTAAACACCTGCACGCGGTCCTGAACGCCGTCGGCTACCCAGACGTGCCCATCGCCGTCGATCGCGATTCCTTTCGGTCGCGCAAAGTATCCCGGGCCATCGCCCGCCTTGCCCCAGGTTCGGATAAACTTGCCGTCTGGATCGAAAATTTCGACCCGGTCGTTCCAGGTGTCGGTGACGTACACCAGGCCTTCCTGGTCTACCGCCACATTCGTCGGTTTGGAAAAATCGCCGGGCGTGGTGAGGGAGTGGCCCTTGCCGGCCGTTCCGATCTTGCGCAACAGCTTGTGCGGCGGGTCCGCCTCGTACACCAGCACCTGGTCCAGGTCCGAATCGGCCACATAGAGAAAGCGGTTCTCGTTGTCGATCGCCAGCCCAGCCGGATTTGCCAGCCCTTCACTGATGCTTCCTTCCGCGACGTGCTTGGAATCGAACACCAGCACGCGCCGCATTTCGCTGTCGGACACAAACAGCCGGTCGCTGTCATCGATCGCCAGTCCGGTGATTAACCCGAAGCGTGCTTCCACGCCGTTCTTGATCAGCTGCACTTCTTTGGTTTCGGTGTCGAAAATGAATACGGCGTGGACCTTGCTGTCGGCCACGTAAAGGCGGTCCTTCGAATCCACGGCCAGCCCGTAGGGAGTTACCAACTGCCAGAGCCGCTTTTCGGTCGTGACTTGCTCGCCCACGGCAACACCCGCCAGCCGGTCCATCCATTTCGCCTTCTTCGTCTCCGGCGCCTCGGGCGGTTTTTGAGCGCAGAAGTAATTCATGTAGCGAATGCGCGTGATCGCGGGGGGATTCGGCCATACGATCTTGGACAGGTCGAGAATGTCCATCAGCGTCGGCTTCGGCTTCTCGGCCTCTTTCTTCTTCTTCTTGTCGCAAAACGCCGAGCCGGTCAGAAGCAGTACGCTGAGTGCGATGGTCAGCGCGACGGCTCCCGTTCTTCTCTGCATCGAATTCAGTTCCAAGCTCAACATCGCCATCCCTCGTTACTTGTTGAACGTTTTGTGGCATCCGTCGCAGAATGCCGCGTTATTGGCCTGGTCTTTGACCAGCAGGCCCGGTTGCGCCGAAGCATGCGGCTGGTGACAGGTCAGGCAGTTGATCGCCACACGCACCTTGCTGTTGTCGGTCGGATCCATCTGGTCGACCACCGGGTGATGCGTCGTCGGATGCCCGCGTCCGTACTTCAAGGGCAGCACGGCCACTTTCGTCAGGTAGTCTTCCGGCAACCTCACCTTGCCGCCGAAGATCGTAATCAGGTGCTCGGCTTCCAGCTTGTTCGGAGTGCGCTCGGGCCCGTGGCACTCGAGGCAGAGTCCGTTGGCGCTCTTGGTCCGGAGCAGGTGCTCGTTCTCGCTGCCATGCGGCTCGTGGCAGATCGCGCAGCTCTGCTCAAACGCCGGCTGGTGGATGTTCTTTTTCTTGTGCTCCTCGGCCTGATCCGCGTGGCAAGTCAGGCACGCATTCACCGGATCGGGCTTGATGAATCCCGGAGTTTTGCCCGCATGCGGATCGTGGCAGTCGACGCAATCACCGGCTGCGCCCGGATGCTGAACCTTCGCATTGGAGATCTGCTTCGCCTGCTCATCGTGGCATGTAACACAAAGATCTTTCGCGCTCGCCGCCGCCAGAACCACCTTGCCTCCCGCCGCCGGCTTGTGGCAGCTCTCGCACATCTTGTTTTCAAACGGGTTGTGCGTGAACGCCTGCAGCAGCTTGGGCGATTTCGACTGGTGCGGGTCATGGCACTGAATGCAGTTGGATCCGGCAAAGGGCTGATCCTGATGTGCTTTCTGGAGGTTCGCCTCTTTCGGATCGTGGCAGTCGATGCACAGGGCCGGCGCGGCTTTGGTCAGGTGGAAATCAAATTCCGGCTTGCCACGCTCGCCCGTCTTATGGGTCACGTGGCAGGTCTCGCAGCCCATGTCGAGTGCTGCGTGCCGGCTGCCCTTTTCTGGAACGTTGAGTCCGGTGCTGTGGCAACTCAGGCAGAGATTCTCTTTCTCTCCACCCGCGCTCGCTTTCAGCAGCTGATTCTTGTTGTCGCTGGCATGCGGATCGTGGCACTTCACGCAATCGCGAACCGCCGGGCTGTGCACTACCCCTTTAATGTCCGCCGCGTTCTTGTCCGCGTGGCAGGTCATGCAGAGTGCATAGGTCGTGGTCGCGAGCAACTTCACTCGCGTTACGTCTTTGTTCACCCGCACTTCGTGGCAGCTCATGCAGCCCGTCTGAATCGCCGAGTGGACTGCTTTCCCCTTGGCCTTGTCTTCATGACACTCGAGGCATTTCTTCGTGTCGGTGTTTTTCTCGAGCGGAACAGGGTGAGTAGCCGCCAAGGCCGGAGCGGCAGCGATGAACACGATTACAGCGAACAGCAACGCCGCGAAGTGGTAGACCCTCGCGTGTGTCGTCATCGGATTCCGAGTTTGTCTTGCGAACGACACCGTGCGTAACCCTCTGCCTAATGCTTTTGCACGACCCTCGCCTTTGCGGACCAGATGGGGGAAGTTTTCCAGAGACACGCCAAGTTGTTGTATTACCGATACTTCTTGCTCTTGTACGAGGCGGCACCAAGGAGCCTTGGCGGCTCGGCGGCTATGCCAATGGGCCTTCTCCCCCAGCCCCCTTGGTGAAATGCCCCAAGTCAGGCTTGAGGAGAAACGCCACAAGTTCCAAAGGGGCGCCGAGTTAATGCCGGGGGGAGGCATAGTTCCGTGTTGAAACATTCAACACGACCGCGATTCCGGCCAGTTAGGACCGACAGCACACGCCCCAGTGACCTAGAACACGCGGCCATGTATTGCGCCAAAACACCGGAAGCGTCCTTTGTTCTGAGGGATTTGGCCCACGGTCGCCGGCAAGCTTTCCTGCCGCAAAATCCTAACTTGTTGATTTAGCAGACATTAAATAGGACCGCGGATATGGCGGGTCATTTGCAATTTTGTCCGGCGGAGAAGGGGACCGTTATGGCCGTCGAACTCACCCGTTGGACACGAAAAATCTGGCAGACGCTCAGTTCCATCAAGACTGGGGTTGTGCTCCTGATCACCGTGGTAGTGATTGCCGCGGCCGGGACGATCGTTCTGCAAAGGCCCGTCACCGAAGCCGACGAGATGCAGCGCGCCTACTCGCCGCAGATGTTGCGTTTCCTTGACGCCGTCGGCCTCACCGACGTCTTCCATGCCTGGTGGTTCGTGACCCTGATGCTGCTGGTCAGCGTGAGCATCGTTGCCGCCTCAGTCGAGCGCTTCCCGAATGCCTGGAGGTACTTCGCGCGCCCTTACAAGTATCCCGATAAGAACTTCCGGCGTGCGCTTGCCACCCAAAAGCAAATTCCAATCCCTGACGAAGAAACGGGCCTGGTCGCCGCCGAACGCGCCCTGCATCAGATTGGGTTCAAAGCGGAGCGGGTCGTGCAGAGCGATCACTTCGGTCTGTTCGCCGAGCGCAATCGCATTTCGGAGATGGCCGTCTACGTCGTACACGCCAGCTTGTTGCTGATTTTCTTCGGCGGCATCGTCGACGCGCTCTGGGGATGGCGCGGCTTCGTGAGCCTGACCAAGGGTGAGCAAGTCAGTATCGTCGCCCTGCGCGATGGCGCAAAAAAGTTCCTGCCCTTCGCGGTGCGCTGCGATGGCGCCGGCCAGGAAAACTACGCCGATGGCTCTCCGAAGAAATGGTGGTCGCAGTTGGCGGTCGTCGAGAACGGGAAAGAGTTGCAGGCCAAGCAGATCGTCGTGAATGATCCGCTGGTCTATCACGGGGTTCGCTTTTATCAGTCCAGCTACGGGCCGAACGGCAAGATTGACAAGCTGGTGATTTCGGCGAAAGCCGTCACTGGCTCCGGCGAAAAGAAGGAACTGGCCCTGGGCGTCGGTGAAAGCGCTGCGCTTGACGGAAATACTACCGTGCAACTCGCAGAGTTTTTCCCCGACTTTGTAGTCGAAGATGGTCACGTCTACAACCGCAGCGCCTCGATCGAGAACCCTGCGGCCCACTTGCTCGTGACTTCGAAGGGCAGGGGCAAGAACGTGAACTTCTGGTTGCCGCCGCTCGAAGGCTTTGCCCAGAACTCGCAGTCACCCTACGTTTTCGAAGTCCTTGACCTGAAGCCCGGCTACTTCACGGGCCTGGAAGTCTCGCACGAACCCGGCCAGTGGGCGGTTTGGGCGGGCGTCGTGCTGATGGGCATGGGCCTGACGATGGTCTTCTACCTGGCGCACACCCGCTTCTGGGCGGTGCCGGTCCAGGAAGCGAACGGGAAACTCATTCTTTGGATTGGCGGCACTGCCAACCGCAACCGCGAAGCGCTGGAGGAGCGCTTCAAGGAACTGGCCGAAAAAATCGAGGCCGAATTGAAATCGCTGAAGGAAACGCCCTCGTCCGATCAGGTCGTTTCCATCGCCTAGAGATATCGATAACGGAGGGAATTCATGGCTCGCGCACGAATAGAACAACAGCAACCCGCCGCCACCGGCACCACCCTGATCGTGATGGTTGGCCTGGGCGTCGCCTTCCTGCTGTTCATGGCATTTTTGAATGTGGTAAAGAGCGGCAACCTGCTCAGCGAATCGAACCTGCTCTATGCCGCGCTGATCTTCTACGCGGGCGCCGGCGCTCTCTACCTGGGCTTCGGCGTTACCGGCACGGACTCCTATGTGCGCTTCGCTTCGCTCGCGACCTGGCTCGGACTCGCCGCCAATACCGGAGCGGTCGCCCATCGCTGGTACGAAGCCGGACATCCGCCCTTCGCCAGCATCTATGAAATGCTTCTCAGTTTCGTTTGGACCCTCGCCGTTCTCACGCTAATTGCGGAAAAGAAATTCGGCGTGAAGGTGATCGGCACGGTTACCATGCCGGTCGCGATCGTGGGCGTGGTCCTGATGCAATTGCTGCGCACCGACGTTCATCCCCTGGTCCCGGCCCTGCAG
This sequence comes from uncultured Acidobacteriota bacterium, assembly GCA_963733805.1. Lineage (GTDB taxonomy): Bacteria > Acidobacteriota > Terriglobia > Terriglobales > Acidobacteriaceae > Gp1-AA133. The sequence continues at coordinate 155,240 of CAVTEO010000003.1, forward strand.
TCCACCTGGCTGCACGTGCACGTCACGCTCGCCATGCTCGCCTACGCTGCGTGCGCGCTAAGTTTTGCCCTCGCCCTGATGTTTCTCATCCAGGACAAGGTCAGCAACGAGACTTTTCTCGCCGCCACCAGCCTGTTTGGAATTGGGGTGTACACGGGAATTCTGACCCGTTTCGAAAACTGGGGCGGTCTGAGCGTGATTGCCTGGAACGCGCAGGAAAAGTCGGAAGTGTTCCTGCAGCGAGGCGTGCGCCTGTTCGTGGTGATTCCCGACCTCGGCTGGCTCATGCTACTGGTTCTGCTGGTCGTCGCCGCGCCCTTCGTCCTTTATCTCGCCGGCAGGTTGAAAAAGAGCGAGGCGCTTTTCACCTTGGCGAATCGCGCGGTGTTCATCAGCATCCTTCTCCAGGTTGTTGCTTTGCTGGTATTCCTGTTGCGCGCCCGCAGCGGTCAATATCCCTCGCTCGATGCGGAGGGACTCTTCGCCACCAGCCTGGCGGCGAGTCCCTTCATCCTATCCGGTCTGGTGGGCGGAATTTTCGGTTCGCTGCTTTACCTGCTGCTCTTGTGGCGGCGGCCTGATCTGGAACGCCTGCTGCCCTCGGCTGAAGTGCTCGACCGCATCACTTACAAAACCATCTGTATCGCCTTTCCACTGCTCACCCTGATGATTGCGGCCGGCGCATACTGGGCCAATCGCACCTGGGGTTCCTACTGGAGCTGGGATCCAAAGGAAACCTGGGCCGCGATCACCTGGCTGGTGTACGCCGGCTACCTTCATATGCGCATCACGCGCGGGTGGCGGGGACGGCGCGCCGCTTACTTTGCCATCCTGGGTTTTGCGGTCGTAATGTTCACATTCTTTGGAGTCACTTACCTGCTTCCCGGACTGCACGCGTATGCGTGATGAGTCCGGCAGCGCGGCGCGCAGGACAGAGCAAAAGGGAACGGTGATGGAATCGCCAGTCAATTTTCGGAGCGATGAGCCGGCCATGCGGGGCGTGCGGGTGAACTGGCAGGTCAAGACCGTGCTGCCGGTCGCGTTCGTGCTCCTGAACGGCCTTCTACTATTCCTGATGGCTACCGTTTCGCTGCGGAATCCCGAGCGCCACCAGGTCCTGATCGTAGCCGGAACCGGCGCGGTCGCCATCTGCGCCGTGGTGATGATCGCGCTTGCCTACTTCATCCAGCGGCCCATGGTCGAGTTGCAGGAAAAGATCGCGCGCGTGGGCGAAGGCGACCTCGATGTCTCGGTCAATTTTGCGAAGCGCAACGACGAAATCGGCGACCTGGGCCGTAACTTCAACCGCATGGTGGAGCAGCTGCGCGAAAGCCGCGACGAAATCGAACGGCTGCACCGCACGCAAATGTCGCGCGCCGAACACCTGGCCACCCTCGGCGAACTGGCCACTGGACTGGCGCACGAGATTCGCAACCCGCTGGCCGGAATTGCCGGAGTGATCGAGATTGTGGGCCGCGACCTTCCCACTACCAGCCCGGCGCGCGCGGTCGTAAAAGACATCCGCCTGGAGGTCGCGCAGATCAATCGCATTTTGACCGACCTGTTGCAGGCCGCGCGGCCTCATCCGCCGGAAATACGCGCCAGCGACCTGAATACCACCGTGGAACATGCCGTGATGCTGGCCCGGCAGCAGGTACTCTCCAAGCCCATCAAGATCGAACTCGCCAAGGATCCGGCACTGCCCAACGTGGAACACGACAGCGATCAGGTTCATCAAGTGCTCTTGAACCTGCTCTTGAATTCGGTGCAGGCGATCGAGAATGAGGGCACCGTTCGGGTCGTCATCGGCGCGAAAAAAGACATGGCCCTCATCTCGGTCACCGACAGCGGGCGCGGCATTGGCCCCGAACATCTTCCCTTCATCTTCCGCCCGTTCTACACCACTAAGGGGAACGGAACGGGACTCGGCTTGTCGCTGGCGCGCCGCATCGTCGAAGATCATCGCGGACGCATCGAGGTACAGAGCGAAGTCGGCAAAGGCACGGAATTCCTGGTTATGCTGCCCATTCGCCATCCACAATTGCACGAGGAAGGCCTCGAAGCAGCCGTCTCCTGAAAGCGCTCGACCCCGGGCTGGGTCTCAACGTCGCACTCGAGAGGCTTGCAGGTCTTTGTGCTTTAGCGGACAACCCAACGCACGTTGGCGGACAGACAGCCGTCCTCTTTATCGATATGTTGTGTTTCGCATCAATGGTCTTAATGCAGGCGTGAGGAGAGCCTCCTCAATGGCAGGCAATCAGGAGCGGTGGATGCAGCTGGCGGCGCGGCGCTTGCCGCCCAAGAGCAGGACCCGGAAAAGCTGATCAGGCTCATCGGGGAGTTGAACAGCGCCCTGAATGAAGGGCATCCACTGACGAGCAAATCCGCGGAAGAGCGTCTGCCAAAAGACATCGTCAAGGGTTGAGAGCGTCCCCGCCTCTGGTGTCTTCGCAGTCGCGCTTGCATGAAACCGTCTTGCTGGACCCGCGGCAGGACGGGCCCCTCTTTGCTGGGCGGCTATTTCGCTTCGGCTTCCCAATCCATGAGCTGTTTTTGCACGATTGCATAACACTCGCAGGCCGCGTCTTCGAGCCTCTTGCGATTGAGAACGTTGATAATGCCGCGCGTGTAGGAAATGAGTCCAGCCCTTTGCAATAAGCCTGCCGCCACGGTTACGCTCGACCGGCGCGTCCCCAGCATGTGCGACAAGAACTCCTGGGTCAGGGGAAGCTGGTCCGATTCCATGCGGTCGTGGGTCATCAGGATCCATCGGGCGAGCCGTTCCTCCACATCATGCAGCCGGTTGCATGCCGCAATTTGCATGGTCTGCATGGAAAGTTGCTGCCCAAAACGGTGCAGTTGCTCGTGCAGCACCGGGCAGGTTCGGACCAGTTCCGTCAGCAAAGCTGCCTCACAACGGTAAGCGTCCCCGTCCCCCTGCGTCACAACCCGGTTGGGGCTGCTGCGATAGCCCACCAGCAACGGCAACCCCACGAAGCCTTCGCTTCCGATCAGGCCCACTTCCACCGTTTTTCCGTCCTGTTGAACAGCCAGGAGCGACATCAATCCGCTATTCACGAAGTAACCGGATTTCATCGTCTCCCCCGCCTCATGGATTACCTGGTGAAGTTTAAGTCGGACCATTTCGAGCTTCGGGAAGACTTGATCGCGTTCTGCGGAGGGGAGAGTGAGGAGAATACTATTGCCGATTCCGTTACCGTCCGTATCAGTCGGAGGCTTTGCCCGGAGAATGTGCGAGATTTTGCTTGCCATAACGGCTCCTTGCGAGCAGCGATACGCTGTCTGATTTTGCAAGGGACCGTCGCCCGGAAGCGCAGCGGAAGGATGCTAGAGGAGACAATGCAAGCTTACTCTCTTCCGTACGGCGGTGGACAGAAATATGTATCCCATTGGCGCACTTATAGTTGTGCCATTTCGACTTTGTTTTGTACGATATCGTACAGTGTTCATCGTATTGACTGCGCTCGCGAAAGGAATACGTTGAACCTAGCCTTCACTAGTCGCCGTCGTACCTGCCCGCCAGGCCCGCCAGCAACCCGCCGAGGCTCTTCAATGCGTCGGAATTGGAGTTGTTCATGGCGTGTAATCACTTCCACATCGCTCCTGTTAACTACAAAGTAACGTCGCCAGTCCACCGTCAAGTGAAAAGGGGTTGTCCCGTGTTTGCACCAGGCCGAAGTTTGAAAGAGGTGCGCCTTGACTAGCATCCGCATCTTGGTGGTTGACGATCACGAGTTGGTGAGGCGTCACATCTGCACGGTTCTCAGCACCGAGCGTGATCTGAACGTGGTGGGGCACGCAGCCGGCGGCCATGAAGCCATTCGAAAAGCGGAAGAGCAGCAGCCGGATGTGGTATTGCTCGACCTGAATTTGCCCGAACTCAATGGACTGCTGGCCGCTCCGCTGATCAAGAAGGTCGCGCCCAATACCGAAATCTTGGTCGTGACCAGCCACCACAGCATGTTCTTCGTGCGGGCAGCGTTCCAAGCCGGCGCTCGTGGATTCTTGAGCAAAGAAGATATCTATCCGGAACTGGTCGGCGCGGTAAGGCAGGTACACGCAAAACAGAGATTTGTCGGCAGGAATTCCGATGTTGGCGCCGCTGACCTGATCGTTGGAGAAGCTGTCGGGTAAACCGCTTGCGGGCTGAATTTTCCCGGCAACTCAGCCTGCCCAGTTTCGAGACGGGATGACGCATAGGCCCGCTACATCCCCTCATCAGCGTGGCCAGACCATCCCGTCTCGAGACTGTCACTTGGCTCCCTCTCAGCTGCTATGCACTATCCGCAAATCATCGATTCAGGTCTGAAGCAGGTCCCCGCAACAAACTCCAAAAAGCGAGCAGGAACAATCAGCATCCACTCCAAGGCTGCGACATCTCCTGTGTAAGCTACCCGAGAGTGAGCTTTTTCTCCGATTCTCGTACAATCACGCCGGAAGTTCGAAGAAAACAATCGTAGTAAGCTAATAGTCAATGCCCTCCGAGAAGATCCTGATTGTCGATGACGAGCGCCTGGTGCGTTGGTCTCTCCGCCAGAAGTGCGAGGAGTGGGGGTACCACGTGTCGGAGGCAGAGGCGGGCGGGCCGGGCCTGAAGATGGCCCAGCACGAGTCTCCCGACCTGGTGCTGCTCGATGTGCGCATGCCCGATATGAGCGGCCTCGAAGTCCTCGACCAGCTCAAGAAGAATGGCGACGCGCGGGCCGTCATCATGATTACCGCCGACCCCCAACTGGACGATGTGAAGGCCGCCCTGAAGCTGGGCGCATACGATTTCGTCGGCAAGCCGCTGGACTTCGAGGAACTGCACGTCACCATCAAGAATGCGCTGGAAACCACCCGGCTGCGCACCGAAGTGCAATCGCTGCGCGGCGAAGTGCACCGCCGCACCGGCTACCACAATGTAGTGGGTGTTTCCGCCAAGATGACCGAGTTGATGAATTTCGTCCGCAAGGTTGCGGCCAGCGAAGCGACCACCATCCTGATTCAGGGAGAAAGCGGCACCGGCAAGGATCTGATCGCCAAGGCGATTCACTACGAAAGCTCGCGCGCGGAAAAGGCTTTCGTCGCCATCAACTGCTCGGCGATCCCGGAAACGCTCATGGAGGCCGAGCTCTTTGGCCACGAGAAAGGCGCCTTCACCGACGCCAAGCAGATGAAGAAGGGCCTGTTCGAAATGGCCGACGGCGGCACGCTCTTCCTCGACGAAATCGGTGAACTCTCCCCCCTGCTCCAGGCCAAGCTGCTGCGCGTGCTGGAAGACCAGGTCATCCGCCGCGTCGGCGGCGTGCGCGATATGCAGGTCGACGTGCGCGTGATCGCCGCGTCCAATCGCGATCTCGAAAAAGCGGTTCGCGAAGACCAGTTCCGTCAGGATCTTTATTACCGGCTGGCAATCATCGCCATATTCATCCCGCCTTTACGCGATCGCAAAGAAGACATCCTGCCGCTGGTGGATTCCTTCATTGAACGCTACAACGTCCGGTTCAAGAAGTCGGTGCGAGGGCTTTCCGACGACACCCGCAAGTTGCTGCTGAACCACAACTGGCCGGGCAACGTACGCGAACTCAAGAACACCATTGAGCGAGCGATGATTCTGGAAGAAGAGAAGTTTCTTCGCCCCATGTACTTGCCCTTCTCTGTGGCCGAAACCGGCGGGCGCACGGTGTTTGAGCGGACGGCGGCCCCTGAAAATGGCCAGGCTCTGGCCAATGGCCGCATGCTTCCACGCCTTTACATTCCGGAAGGCGGGACTTCGCTCGAAGAAGTCGAGCGCGCCATGGTGGAACTTGCCATGCGCCAGTCCAACAGCAACCAGACCCAGGCCGCCAGGCTGCTCGACATCAGCCGCGATGCCCTGCGCTACAAGCTGAAGAAATTCGGCCTGATCCACGGAGAAGAGGAAGAGAGTGGCTCGTCGACCGCGTCCGGCTAATCCAGCGCCGGACTTGTTCACCGCGTGGCCACTGTCCGCGGCTCACCGAATCGTTGCGTGGCATACCCGATGATCGTCCCCACGATGCCCCCGGGCAGCATAATTTCGAAATAGTAGTGGTCGGGACCCGGTTGCGTTGCCGCAACTGCATAGGCCAGCAGTAGCCCCACGGCCAGTCCGAAGATGATCCCTAATGCCAGCGAGTGGACCTTGCGCGCAAAATAGCCGATCAGAACTCCGGCAATCAGTCCCTTGACGGTCGAGCCCAGGACGATGCCCACCAACTGAGCACGCGCCGCTGGCGTAAACCACGCGGTGAGCCCGTCGAAAATCCCCAGAATCCCCCCGAGCACCAATCCAAGTAATGGCTTGTTCATCAGTGTTCTCCCGCGGGTTTCGGCCCGCTCCTATTTCTATTCCGCCAGTTCCGGAAAACCTTTAGCGCGGCCGAAAAAATATCAGCAGGGCTCGAGTGACCATGTACGCGAGCAACAGCAGAATCCATGTGCGGTTGCGAATGGCCCAACGCCAAGCCTTGGCCAGCGGTCCTTCGGGATAGGCTCTGACGGCCAAGCCATCGACAAAGTGAGCGACATCCCCCGCCAGTTCGGGAACCGACGCATACCGCTGGTCACGATCCTCCGCCGTTGCCTTCCGGCAGATAGCACCGAGGGCGCGTGGCGCCGGTTGCGGGTGCACACCCTGCACAAGAAATTCCAGGATCGCGCCCAGGGAATAAACGTCGGCCCGCTGGTCGATCGAAGTCTCTCCCCTTCTCTGCTCCGGAGCCATGTAGCCGGGCGTGCCCAGTATGCTTCCGTGCGCCGTCTGCCCGTTCGTCGCGGAGGCTGAAATCAAAGTTCGCGGCGCGGAGTGTGTTGCTTCGGCCGTCGCCAGAAGCTTCGACAAGCCCCAGTCCATCAACAGCACTTCCCCGAAAGGGCCGACCATCACGTTGGCGGGTTTCAGGTCGCGATGCAACACACCGTGCGCATGCGCAAACGCCACCGGATCGCAAATCCGCAGAAAGATCCGGAGCCGGTCCGAGATGGCGGCGTTCTCGACATGTTCATCCAGCCTTCTCCCCTGCACCAGCTTCATCGTGTAATAAGGACGCCCATCCGGCAGGGTGCCCGCGTCATGCACCGGAACGATCCCGGGATGCTCGAGCCGCGCGATCACTCGAGCCTCCTGCAGCAAGCGAGCCGATAACGCGCCCCCGCGATCGTCAAGGTGGAGCACCTTGAGTGCAACCTCGCGCTCCAGCGTGACATCCTCCACTCGAAACACGCCGCCCATGCCACCCTGTCCCAGTCTGCCGAGCAGACGGTAGCGCGTCCCCTCAAGGTCGGGGGCATCGGCCGCTTCGCGCAGGCGCTCGAGTGCGGAGTCATTCAGGAACGTCACGCGAGGCTGACTCCCAGCAGCGTGCGCGCTTCCCGGCGAAACTCCTCCTCGCTTGAAGTCATGGCACGCAGTTCTTCGAGTACGATGCGCCGGAACTGTTTCCGCGCGAATGAGAGGTAATTGGTGACGTCGGTCGCTTTAATCCCAAAACGCCGCGCGACTTCGTCGTAGGTCAGTTGCTTGCCACCTTCCTCGATGTCGTAGAGTTCGAGCAACTGGAAGTGGAGGGTCTTTCCCTTTTCCTCGCATTCGCTGCGGAGGCGGTCGACCGCCAGTCCGAACAGGCTGCGCGCGAATTCCTGCGCGAAAAATTCTTCGGGGCCGCCGGGGGCTGGAATCGGCAACTGCTGCAGCTCGCCTTCCGCCGATTCGAAATCCAGGGGAAGAATCGCAACATCTCCGCCGCGCTTTTGACGCTGCGCCGCTTTATCGGTATTCATCACCAGGCCATCCACGCAAACGCGCAAGTAAGTGCGCAGTCGCGCCTTGGCAGGATCGAAGCGATCGAGCAGATTCTTTTCGATCAGCCGTGCAAAAAAATCCTGTGTGAGATCTTTGGCCTCTTCGTTCTGCTTGTTCCAATGCAGGCGGATGTACTTGTACACCGGTTTCCAGTAGGCGGAAACCAGCGTATCGAGTGCTCGCTGTCGCACGCCAGCTTGCTCGCTGCGCGTACCTTCGATCATCGACCAGCGGGTCTGGGGAAACGGCTGGCGCATTCCAACGATGCTGGTGTCATCGGACATGATTGGCATTCTCTTTGGACGAAGCGGAGTGTACGTGGAGAGCCGGGTTCCCGACAAGGTCGCTAAGAAGGCTGCGGAAAAACTCCGGAAGATCTCTTGCTTTGAAAGGGCTAGGCTTCAGCCGAGCCGCATCGCCGGCGTACGGCGAAGGGAGATTCTCTCGAATCTCCCTTGCTGATTGCGCCCGCGTTTATAAGCGGATGAGGAGCGGACGCGTTCGTGCAAACTTCAGTGACTGGTGCCGGCAAGCGCCTTTTCGGGCGTTTCCAGATGAAACAGGCGCTGCACCGCGACCGTCATTTGCTCCTGTTCCGTCTTTTCCGGGAGTTCCTTGAGTTCGCGGGCCAGCGAACCAGCAATTCTCCGAGTAATGCGACCAGCAACATCCCCTAACAAAGCAGTTTCGTCTTTGGAAAACGGCCCGCACTCTTCTCTGAAGGACTCCAGTTCTTGCCGGCAAATTTCATCCAGACGCGTGCGCAGCGCGACGATCGTGGGGACAACTCTTTCCGCGAGCAGTTTGCGGCGGAAGCCGCAGGCTTCCTGCTCCACGATTTTTTGCGCGTCCAGGGCGGCGGCTTCCCGCTCGCCCGCGTTGTGCTGGACAACCTTCTCGAGGTCGTCCAGGTCATACAGGAAAATTCCCGGGATTTCGCGCACCGCGCCATCGATGTCCCGTGGCATCGCGATGTCGACCACGACCAGCGGGCGCGACCCGCGACCGCGGACCACAAATTCCGCCTCATCGCGGCTCAGAATCGTGTGTGGACAGGAGGTCGAGCTGATCACAATGTCCGCATCCGCCATGTGCTGCCAGCGCTCTTCGAAGGCGCCTGCGCTGCCGCCCAGGGTCGCAGCCAGCTCAAGGGCGTGCTCATAGGTGCGATTGATGACGCAAACCGACTTCGCTCCCTGGTTCATCAGGTACCGAGCCGACAACTCGCTCATCTTGCCCGCGCCCAGCACCAGCACCTGCTTGTCTTCGAGAGTACCGAGCGCCTGCCGCGCCAGTTCCACCGCCGCGGTCGGGACCGACACCGCCGAATTGCCGATCGCCGTTTCGTTCCGCACGCGTTTGGAAACGCTCAACGCCTTCTGCAGCACGGCGTCCAGGAAACGGCCAGTGCTCGCGGCTTTCTGAGCCTGGGCCCAGGCGGCTTTTACTTGGGAAATGATCTGCGGCTCGCCCAGCACAAGCGAATCAAGACTCGACGCTACCCGAAAAATATGGAGAAGGGCTGCCTCATCCAGAAGACGGTAGAAGTGTTTCCACTCGCAAAGCTTCAGACTGTACGTGGCGGACAGGAAACGCAGCACCGAGTTGGCCGCCAGGCTGGCATCGCTCGCCCAGAGCAGAAACTCCGTACGGTTGCAGGTGCCCAACACAACGACTTCCTCCACGCCCTCCGCCTTAGACAAATGCAACAGTGCCTCGATCCGCCCGCTTTCGCTGATCCAGAATCGTTCTCGTACAGCTACCGGGGCCGTGCGGTGGTTCAGGCCGATCACCATCAATGTAGGTTCCAAGAGCGTACTCCGAAGAAAAGTCCCACCTGGACAAAGGCATCCTGCCTGCCAAACCAATCGTCGAGTGGAATGCCTGTTTAGAATCCTGTTTTCAGTGAGTTACTCGGACTTTCCCAGCTCAGTTCCTATTTGGGAAGCCGGCCGATGCGGCTTCTCACCCTTGGTTCGTGTTTTTTAACCCTTTTGGATCCCCCTTGTCCTTGCGAATGGGAGCGCCACTGCTTACACTTCAGCGGCATAGAATCCTCACCACAGTGGCACCCGGCGTGCCATCTAACCATCGAGGGACGATTGTGTCCTCTTCAACTGATCAGGAGAAGAAAAGAATGAGAACGATGTTCCGGGCTTCACTGGTTGTTCTGGCAATCACATTCGCAATATCCGTGTCGGCGTTCGCCGCCGATGCCACCGCCGATGTGTACAAGTCCAAGTGCGCCTCCTGTCACGGGGCGGACGGCAAGGGGGATACCCCAGCCGGCAAGAACATGAAGGTCAAAGACCTGGCCTCTGAGGATGTACAGAAACAGTCCGACGCGGATCTGGCCGGAGTTATCGAGAAGGGCAAGAAACCCATGCCCGGCTACGAAGGCAAGTTGACCAAGGACCAGATTGACGGTCTGGTGAAATGGGTGCGCACGTTGAAGAAGTAGACGACACAAGTCCGTAAGGATTTTGCCGTACGATTGGAACTGCCGGCGCAGGCCAGACCCAGCGCCGGTTTTTTATTTCGCGGACCGATACCCTGCCCCACAGATCTCTTTTCAAGTTGTATACTTTCAAGCCTACGTAGATCTCCCGTTCAACCCTGTGTTTGCGGCGTAGCCTCATTCCCCAGCCTCCCATCCAGTGATGGGCAGGCATAACCCGGCAGGCGGCCGGAACCTTCCCGCCTCGCGGAGGACAGGGATGTTTGACGACGACACGGTTCTGAAAGAACCAAAGAAGACCAGCGAACAGGACTCCGGCGTTTCTCGCCGCGACTTCCTCAAAATCTCGACCATCGCGGCCGCGGTGCCGGTCGTGGCTAAACCGAACCTGGCCATGGCGGCGGGCGCGGAAGTGCCCGTGCACGGCCCCGGCAAAGAACCCATGCAGTTCAACGTCAACGGTAAGACGATCAAGGCTACGCTGGAGCCGCGCGTGACTCTGCTCGATGCCTTGCGCGACACGATGGACATCACGGGCGCCAAGCGGGTTTGCGACAAGGCGGAGTGCGGCGCCTGCACGGTCCTGCTGGACGACAAGGCCGTCTATGCCTGTTCCATCCTCGCCATCGAGGCGCAAGGGAAGAAGATCACGACGGTGGAAGCGCTGATGGAAGGCGGCAAGCTGCATCCCATCCAGCAGGCCTTCGTCGATAACGACGCCTCCCAGTGCGGCTTCTGCACTCCCGGATTCGTGGTGGCGTGCAAGGCCATGCTCGACAAGCATCCCAATCCCAGCCCCGACGACATTCTTCACGAACTGAGCGGCAACCTCTGCCGCTGCGGAACCTATGCCGGCATTCGCGGCGCAGTCGCGCAAAGCGCGCGGAAGGGAGCCTAGCCATGCCTGACTACCAATGGCCCGATGTCGAACACCGCACCCTGATCGGCCAGCGCGTTTCGCGCGTGGATTCTCCCGATAAAGTGTCGGGCCAGGCGCGCTACACCTACGACGTAAAACGTCCGGGACTGCTTTTCGGCAAAATGCTGCGCGCGCCCTATGCGCACTGCAAAGTGGTGAGCATCGACATCAGCGCCGCCGAAAAGATGCCGGGCGTGAAGGCGATCGAAATTGTGCAAAAGGCCGGTTCCACCATTCACTGGGCGGGCGACGAAGTGGTGGCAGTCGCCGCTGTCGATGAAGGGACGGCTGAAGACGCAGTCCGCGCCATCCAGGTGAAGTATCAGAAGCTATCGCACCTGGTGACCGATGGCGAACCGCCGGAAGGCGCGGGCGAAACGCAAGGTCCCATCAGCATGGACGATCTGGGAGACATGATCGATAACCAGGTGCCCGACCGCCAGATCATCTCGCAGTTGGAGGAGTACGGCATCAGCTTCAAGCCCAGCGAAGACGACCTGAAGGCGGCGAAAAGCGATGGCGTCTCGGACCAGGTGATCGACGCGATCCGCAAAGCGCAGGTGCATCCGGAGGCCGCCGGCGGGCAGGCCAAGTCGAACTATCAGAAAGCCGCCGCGCAGACCCTGGGCGATGTGGAGAAAGCTTTCTCGGAGGCGGAAGCCGTCTCCGAAGGCCTGTACGGAGCGCCCGTCATCACGCACTGCTGCATGGAGGCGCACGGTTCGACTTCCGAATGGACCGATGAGGATCACCTGTTCGTGCACATTTCGACGCAGAACGTTTCGGGCATCGCCGGCCAGATGGCCGAGCCTCTGAAGATTCCTGCATCGAACATTCGCGTACACCAGGACCACGTGGGCGGGGGATTCGGCAGCAAGTTCAGCCCCGACCGCTGGGGTATCGTGACCGCCACGCTCTCCAAGAAAGCCGGAGGCATGCCGGTGCGCATGATGCTCGAACGCGATTCGGAATTGCAGGTCGCGGGCGCCCGCCCGTCGGCTTACGCGCGCGTGAAGGTGGGCGCGAAAAAAGACGGAACGCTGGTCGCCTGGCAATCGCGCTCCTGGGGCACGGGTGGCCCGGGCGGCGGAGGCATGCCGCCCATCCCTTACTGTTTCGCGGCTCCGAATCAACGCAAAGAGCACACCGCGATTCGCAACAACATCGGACCGGCACGAGCCTGGCGCGCTCCCAACCATCCCCAAGCCGCCGTGCTGACCATGTGCGCGCTCGACGATCTGGCCGCCAAGCTCAACATGGATCCGTACGAGTTCTTCCTCAAGAACATCGAACTCACCAAGCTTTCCCAGGTATATCGCGAGGAATTTCCGATTGCCGCCGAACTTATCGGTTGGAAAGAGAAGTGGCATCCCCGCGGGCAGAATATCTCGGGCGGAATCGCGCGCGGCGTCGGCCTCTCCCTGCACACCTGGGGCGGACGCGGGCACGCGAGCGATTGCGATCTCAGCATCCATCCCGATGGTTCGGTCGACATCAAGATGGGCACGCAGGACATCGGCACCGGCACGCGGACCTGCATCGCCGTGGTCGCCGCCGATGCTCTCGGCCTCAAGGTCGGGGACATCAAGCTATACATCGGCGACACGCTCTATCCGCCTTCTGGTGGATCGGGCGGATCGACCACGCCCGGCGGCGTCAGCTCCTCGACGCGGCGCGCGGTCGTCGATGCCCGCGATGCATTGTTTGCGAAAGTCGCGCCGGCGCTCAACGCTCAGCCCGACGACCTGGTTGCAAAGGATGGCAAGATCAGCCTCAAGTCTGATCCCAGCAAGTCGCTGAGTTGGAAAGAAGCCTGCTCCAAGATCGGCGCAACGCCAATCACCGCTCACGGCCACAACGACCAGGCGGCCGCCAAGAACAAGCCTGACCTCACCAACAGCGGGGTGGGTGGCGTGCAGATGGCGGAAGTCGAGATCGATACCGAAACCGGCATCGTCAAGGTCACAAAGATGGCGGCCGTGCAGGATTGCGGCCTGATCATCGACGTCAAGTTGGCGGAGAGCAGCGTGCTCGGCGCCCTCATCATGGGCATCAGCTACTCGCTGTACGAAGAGAAGGTCATGGACCCGGTCACCGGACGCATGCTGAACGCCGATATGGAGTTTTACCGGCTGGCGGGACTCAACGACATTCCGGAACTCAAAGTCCACATGATGACCGGCAAAGGTTACGACGAGCGCGGGGTGATCGGCCTCGGTGAGCCTCCGGCAGTTTCACCGGGCGCCGCCATTTCGAACGCGGTGGCGAACGCGCTCGGTGTCCGCGTCGGATTTCTTCCCATCACTCCAGCGCGAGTACTGGCCGCGATGAATCCGTCGCAGAAAGCAGGTGCATAATGCGAGCTTTTGAATATGTAAGCCCGGGCACCACCAAACAAGCCGCCAGCTTGCTGAACGCTACCTGGGGCCAGACGGAAATCATCGCGGGCGGCACCGATCTGCTCGCGCTCATGAAAGAAGATGTGATCACGCCCAAGCGGCTGGTCAACATCAAGGAGATCAAGGAACTCTCCGGCGTGAACGCGGGCGGTAACGGCCTGCGGATCGGCGCGCTGACCACGCTTGTCGAAGTCGCCGAGAACTCCGGCGTGAAAGAGAAGTATCCCGCGCTCGCCGAAGCGGTGCACGAGGCCGCCAGCCCGCAGATTCGCAACATGGCAACCCTCGGCGGCAATCTCTGCCAGCGCCCGCGCTGCTGGTATTTCCGCAACGGCCTCGGCCTGCTTCCCAAGGACGAATCCGGCAAGGACCTGGTCGATGCCGGGGACAACCGCTACCACGCGATCCTCGGCAACAGCGGTCCTGCCAAATTCGTCAGCCCCTCGACCATCGTTCCAGTGCTCATCGCCTACAACGCGAAAGTCCGCCTGGAGGGACCCAAGGGAAAGCGGGAACTCCCGCTTGAGAAGTTCTACGTGGTGCCCAAGACAGACAAAGATCGTGAGCACGATCTGCAGCCAAACGAAATCGTGACCGAGGTCGTGCTTCCTCCCGCCGCAGGATGGAAGGTGGCGCACTACGAGATTCGCCAGAAAGCCGCATTCGATTGGCCGCTCGCGGTCGCGGCGGTGGCGCTCAAGATCGATGGCTCCAATGTAGGCGCTGCTCGTGTCGTCCTCGGGTATGTCGCGCCGACGCCGTGGCTTTCTCCGGAAGCGGAAGCCGCCCTGAAAGGTCAGGCCGCCAACAACGAGACGGCGCAAAAGGCCGCCGAAGCTGCGCTGCGCAATGCCAAGCCGCTCAGCCACAACGACTACAAAGTGCGGCTGGCTCAGGTGGCCGTCAAGCGAGCCATCTTGAAGGCCGCAGGAGGTGCCGCATGAGCTGCAACCCTGAGCGTTTCGATATCAACCATCCGAATCTGTGCTCGGCGTTGCGCTGGAAGGGCCAGTTCATCCTCGCCGAGGCGGACGCGAACGTGCAGAGTTCGAATGACGGCCTGTTCTGGTGCATGCACACCCAGACCTGTATCGGCCCGGACGGTGCACTGGCCGAACCCGGCAACTGCGCCGCCAAAACCCGCGCCTGTCACGGCTCGGGAAAGTGCGAGTAAAATATTGATTGGGCGCGGGAACCCCCGCCCGTTGCGCATCGCTTGCTCGACTACTTAACGTCTATGCAGAGCCCGGTATTCGGGGCGAGTCGCATTAGGGCGCATCATGTCAGGGCGCGCCTCGTAACAAGGCGCGTCGTAGCAGGCCGCTATTAGGGTACTTCGTACCAGGGGCCTCGTATCAGGGCGCGCCTTTAGGCGCTCCGCTAGAATCTATAGATAGAGCGGCTTCAGCCGCCGATGGAGCATGCCTGCGAAGGTACTCCAGAGCCAGAGGTTTGACCATGAAGTCCTCCCGTTCCCTCCTCGTTGTCTTTTGCGCCGCGCTTGTTCTGATCAGCCTGCCGCTGCCCGCGCAAGACTACAAATTCACAATCTCCACCGCGCAGACCTGGACCGACACCGGTGTCGACCTGCACAACGGAGACACGCTCGCGATCACAGCGTCAGAGGGAACGAACGGCTGCGATCCTGCCGGAGTCGCAGGCACCGGGGCCGCGCCGGATCTTCCCCTCGCCAATGGAATGCCCGGCGCCCTCATTGCACGTACCCAGGAAACTGGCGCTCCCACGCTGGTCGGCCCAAGCCAGAGCCTGCGAGTCGCCGGCGACGGTCATCTCTATCTCGGCGTCAACTCCGCAGGTTCAACGCCATGCCAGGGCAGCTTCGTCGTGAAGGTGCACGTCACCCCGCAGGGCGGAGCAGAGCTTCAGTCAGCAGCCGCAACGCCAGCCGCCGCAGCGCCAGCCGCCAGTGAGGCTCTCGCTGAAAAATCCTCGCAGGCCGCTCCCGCGGCGAAGCCTGCAACCGGAACTCAACCCGCCAATCCAACCGCTACCGATACAGCTGCAAATAAAAATGAAGTGAAGGACATCAAGGGCGCGCTCAACACCGCGGCGCAGACCTGGCTCTCCGGCCAGTTCGGCATCAAGCCCACGACCGGCACGCAACCGGCAGGCACATCGGCCGCCACGGAAGCCGGTTCCACAACAACCACGCCCACGACTCCCGCTCTGCCGATGCTGAAACTCTCCAACTCGCCGCTCGACTCGCAACTTCGCCAGCACATCAACAGCCTGCCGCGCCGCGTAAATGACCAGTTCCAGAATCAGGGCGACATGGTGAACTTCGTCATCCTCGGCAGCCAGCAGAAAGTGCAGGAGGCGCTGACTGCGGCTGAGTGGCACGTGGCGGATCGCGACGTCAAGGAGTCGGTGTTGAAAGCCGCGCTCGAAACTTACCAGAAGAAGGCCTACCTCGCGATGCCGATGAGCGAGCTTTACCTGTTCGGCCGCGTGCAGGACTTCGGCTACGAGCAGGCCGAACCTTATGCAGTCGTCGCCAGCCGCCACCACTTCCGCATCTGGAAAGCTCCGTTCCAGTGGAATGGCCAGGATGTCTGGGTGGGCGCGGGCACGCACGACATCGGATTCGAAAAAGATCAACGCAACGGGAAAGTCACGCACAAGATCGATCCCGCGGTCGACGGTGAGCGCGACAACATCGGCGCGACTCTGCAGAAAACCGACAAGGTAAAGACGCTCACCTACTATTTGCCGCCCGATCCCGTGCAGGACGCCAGAAACGCCACCGGCGGCGGTTACCATTCCGACGGAAGAATCCTGGTCGTGCAGTTGCAATAGTGTAGGGTGGGCGCCCTCGCCCGCCAGCCTTAGACTGCGTCCAACCCGACCACACGAGAAATACTTCCCACGTCTCTACAGGGAACCCCGTATCTCTCAGCTACGATTTAACCCCGTAGCAGAGCGTCCCGCCCTTTCCCCCAACCAACCTCCACCGCCCATGCTCTCATCGAATCCCCGCCATCCAGATCTACGTCGTAAAAAGGAGGAGTCAATGAAATCAAGAGTGAGCGCGTTGTTATGCGGGCTGCTCGTAGTGTTCGGCTTGAGCGCAGCCTTCGCACAGGATTCGAGCAGCGATTCGAAATCGAATTCCAATACCCGTACTATGACCGGTTGCCTGTCAAAGGGCGGAGAGTCCGATTCGAAAGAATTCCTGCTCACCGCCAGTGACGGCAGCACGTGGGAAGTTCGCAGCGACGGCGTTCCCCTCGCCGATCACGTCGGCCAGACGGTCACAGTAACCGGCGCTGTCAAGAATTCCACGGCGCATAACCTGAAGGAAGACGCAAAGGACGTTGCCCAGGATGCCCATATGAAGAAGAACAACACCGAGCACGGGCACTTGACCATCACCGACGTGCAAAAGGTCAGCGACACCTGCCAGAAGTAGCTGGCGACAAAGCATGTAGTCACAGGAAGGCCTCGGATCAACCCATCCGAGGCCTTCGTTCTCCCTTCGACTACGTTCGGCTGGCGCCTCACTACGGTCAGGATGGCAAGTTGGGTGCGGAACGCTGGCTTGACAACAGCGATGACTAAGCCGTCTGCGCCGGCCAGACGGTTACTTCACCGCCGCGTATTCCGCCTTCGCCTGCTTCAACAGTGGAATATCCGGATCGGCGTCTTTCCACAGTGCAAGGAAATCCTGGTAGGCCATCCGGCTGGCGGCTTTGTCTCCTTGCATGGCATAGCCGCGCGCCATGCCCAGCCTGGCGAGCGATGCTAGCGGATCAACGGTGATGCTGCGGCTGTCGATGACGCGTTGGAATTCCTGCACCGCTTGCGGCGCCTGCCTGGCTTGGAGATAGGCCATGCCTCGCCCATACAGAAGTCCGCAGTTGGACCGGCCGTAGACCATCGCACCGTCGAGCAGATCGATGGCCTTCGCGGGCTGCCCCTGATTCATCAAGACCACTGCTTTCACGATCGGAATCGTTACGAACTGTACGAGAGTATCGAACGGACGCTCCAGTGCATTGTCTTCGGCGATCTTCAACGCGCGCTCGTTTTCCCGCACCAGCGCCAGCGAGATGGCTGCGTTCAACTCGGTCCGCGCCGGGGGAGAACCCTTCAGCGCAGCATTCGCTGCCTGTTGCGCGAGCGGACGAAATCCTGCCAACGCTTCCCATGCCGCGCGCTGCGCATCCGCATCCGCGATCGCTTCGCGCAGATTATTCTTCGCCGCCACATCCTGCATTCTCCGCATGAAGGCGCGCATTTGCTTATATTGCCCGTGCCCGGCGGCCAGGGCGGCGCGCATTTCAAGCGCCACCAGTTGCCCGTCTGCCGCACCAGCTTCGGCTGCGCTCAGTTCCCGTTCCAGGGTAGCCGAGTCGTTCTGATTCCACGCGATGCCGGCCATGAAGTAGTGCAATCCGCTGTTATTGGGAGCGCGTTGCTGAGCGCTCAGCAAGGTGGCTTTAGCTTCTTCCATCCGATTCAGCCCGGCATAGGCAAGCGCCAGGTTCTGGTACCCGCTGATCGAATCGGGCTCGAGTTCCACCGCCTTGCGGGCCTTCAGGAGCGCGCTTTCGTATTGCCCAAGCCCGTTGTAGATGCTCGACAGGTTGTTGGCCGGGGTCGAATCGCGCGGATAAGTCTGCTCGTAGAGTTCCAGCGCGGTGATGCCCTTGTCGTACTGCCCGCTGTCGGCGTAGTAGTGCGACATGAGGTAGAGTTTCTCGCGCTCGCTGGTGCGGTCGCGCAGTTCGAACGCCTTCTTGCGATTCTCCTCCGACAACGCCGATTGCCCCAGGTTGTTGTAGACCGTGCCCAGGCGCGCGTAAGCCGTCGCAAAGTTCGGGTCCAGCTGAATGGCTCGCTGATAGTCGGGCAGCGCGCCCATCTCATCGCCGCCCGCGTGCTTCCAATCGCCCATCGTGAAAGCTTGCAGCGCCTCCAGCGAAGGGGTGGTCGCCTCGGACAGCATCTTGTCGTATTTCTGCACCGAGGCCAGCGATTCACCGAGTTTGCTGCGCAATTGCGAATCGGCGCGGTGCAGAGCATTCAGCACGTCGCGCTTTTCGGTGGCCTGGGCATCGGCTCGCGCCAGGACGTCGCCGGTGGCGGCGTTCATCGCCTGCAGCGTCAGAACATACTGCGGCCCCTGGTTCGCAATGGTGCCAGTCAGCATGGCTTTGACGCCCACGCGCTGGCAGATCTCGCGCCCCGTTTCCAGGTTGATGCGGTCATCGGGCGGGCGTCCCATGAAGCGCAGCGTCTGGCGCGCCTTCGATTCCGGAAAAACATTCAGATAAGGAGACTGCTCCAGATCGACGGCCACGGCTTTCTTCAGCGTGACATCCCAGACCGGATCGGCAGTGGTGTTGACGAAGTCGGTCAGCAGAATCGCGTCTTTCTCCGTGAGCGTCCGCGGCCGCTTTGAATAAAGGAAGGACCCGCCGGCCACCACCGCCGCCAGCAGCCCGAGCGCGGAAAGATACTTCCCCATCCTTCCCGTCTTCGCAGGAAACCGCGGAGGATGAATGGGCGAAGCCGTTGCGCTGGCGGCGATCGCATGCAGATGCATGTCCCGTTGCGCGCGCTTGAGGTCCGCGCACACCTCACTGGCCGACTGGTAGCGCGCATCACGGCTTTTGGTGAGCAGCCTGAGAATAATTTCCTGCACCTTGACCGGCAGCAGCGGGTTCAGACGCGTCGGGGTCACGGGCGCGCGGTTGAGGAGCGCATCGAACACCAGCGCCGGAGTATCGCCGCGGAACGGCAGCGTCCCGGTTGCCATCTCGTAGAGCACGGCGCCGAGAGAGAAAAGATCGGAGCGCGCATCCAATTGCTTGCCACGCGCCTGCTCGGGCGAAGTGTATGAAACCTTCGCCGCGACGGAAGTCTTACTGAGCCCATGGCTAGCCGTAACCGCAGTCCCGCGCGTCGTTTCCTCCAGCGAAGACTTGCTCTCACACTGCGGTTGCGACAAACCGAAGTCGAGGACCTTCGCCTGGTTCTGTTCGGTAAGAAAGATCGTGGACGGCTGAATGTTGCGGTGCAGAATCCCGCTTTTGTGGGCTGCATCCAGAGCGCTGGCAACCTGGAAACCGATGGCCAGCAGCAGATCCGTGTCGAGAGGCTGCCCGGCGAGTTTCCGTTTTAAAGTCTCGCCCTTGAGCAACTCCATCACAACGAATGTCTGGCCTTCGGACTGGCCGGATTCGTAGATCGAGCAAATGTTCGGATGATGCAGGGCTGTAACCGTGCGAATATCGCGTTCGAGGGTGGCCGGATCGGTGCGCAATTCCTGCGCAAGAAACTTCAAGGCGACTTGCCGGCTGGAATCCAGGTCCTCCGCCGCATACACCGCGCCCACACCGCTGCCTCCGACCTGCGACAGGACGCGGTAATGGGAAATCGTCTCGGTGATCATGAATGCCTGATTTCGTGCGGGTTAAACCGATGGTAGGCTGCGCTGGTACTCCAAGTCAACGCAACCCGAAGGCATGTCCACGTAGGGACGAGACTCCCTCGTCTGTCCAGCCGCGGCGCAATCTGCCACGGCTCCCGTTTATTCTTTTCCCCATTTTCCGGCTTTGCTTTCGTCTGCATCCTGTTCGAGAATACAATCATCGAATTCGTAGGGTGAGGTGTCTTATGCGTTACCGCCTGCCAGTTCTTGTGGCTTTAGCCGTATCTTTCCTCTCCGTCGGCCTTTCTGCCCAGCAGATTCACGGTGACTACATTGAAACCCGTAGCGCGGATGTCTATACCGGGCAATGCTTCGCCAACGGCGAGGTCAACCTGGTCGGCAAGGAAGCCATCGTCGCCTGGCACGTGCAAAGCGGAAGCTGGGATGGAGTTGCGCTGGACGGGCTGACCATCGCGGCCGCGGTTCGTGCCCAGGCCACCCTCGGCGACCCCTACGCCAATCCTTATCCCGCCCAGTCGGTGTTGCTGGTGGACGACCAGGCCACTCCGCAGCAGAGTGCGGCTCTGGTCAGTTTCGCGAAGCATATGGGTGGAGAGCTCCTCGAAAATGTCGGCCAGACGGTTTCCGCACCGATGGAAATGGTCGTCAACCACGAGCGCCACGGCGTCGCCCTGCTGCGCGCAGGAAAATTCGCTACCGTGCAGACTCGCTCGCTCGGCGATCATGACCATGTCTGCGGCAACGAAAGCACCTTCTACCCGCCGCTCACTCCGGTCGCGCATTCGATGCCGGCAGTCGCCGTCACCGACGCATACGCCGGACCCGGACTCGGGGAGTCCTGGGACAACCACGGACGCCGCAGCGCGTTCGTTGGCACGTTCGCGCGGTAGAATCTCTTCGTGAAAACAACGAAGTCTTCCAGCACGTGTGTCCGCACACGTGTCTCTACACTCGCGGTTTCGTTCTTCTTGCTTGTGCCCCTGGTTCCCTGCTGGGCGCAGGCGGGCAAGGTCGAACCAATCGGCCCTTTGGCCGAGCCGGCCGTTCCGGAGGCCGTTCGCCAGCAACTTGCTCCCAAGGGCTATCGCATTACGCTCGACGAACCCACGCCCTCGGTCGAGATCTGGTATCGCAAAGAGGCGCCGGCGCAGGCGAAGAGCGCTTCGGCCACCGCGGTGTATGACCGGCTCGCTCCTTCGGCCCTGATCGGAGTGTTGCATTTCCTGCGGCCGTCGAGCGACTATCGCGGCCAGTCCATTGCCGCGGGCTTTTATACGCTGCGGGCGGAGCTTATGCCCGATGACGGCAATCATCTCGGAGTCGCGCCCAGCCGCGATTTCCTTGTGCTGGTTCAAGCCTCCGCCGATCCCGGGCCCGAAGCGACCCCGAATTTTCTGGACGTGGTTGCTCTCAGCCGAAAGGCGTCGGGGACCAAGCACCCCGCGCCGCTAAACCTGGTGCCCGCCGAAGGTGGTGGCGCGCCCGCCGTCACCAAGGATGACGAAGATCACTTTATCTTCACCACCACGCTACATCTGAGTTCCGGAGAAGATCTGCCGATCGCGCTGGTCGTGAAGGGCACAGCCCCGCAATGACCTGTTTACGTCTCCGGTCGTAGCGGAGTTACGCGACGGTTCCATGCCTTCCGAACGAACGAAACGCAATCCCTCGGAGTGCATCCGACGGTTAATGAGGTTGGGAATTCTTCCCCTTGTAGTCGCCAGGCATGGTCGGATTCAAGCTGCATCCCCTCGCGTCGCTGTGATTGCTCACTTCGCAGGCTGGCACTTTCCCGAATTGGAAAGGCTGCTCGTGAGCCAACGACGAAAATTCCTCTCGGACCGTAACATTTCCTGCCGTCCTTGAGTTCATTCCATCAGGTGGCCGTGCCGGTATTGCGCCACCGCAAAGATGAACAGCAGAAAATCGTCGGCATGGGAGTGCGCTCATGAAAATCATGCAGTGCGTCATCACGATACTTGTGATGGGTCTTCCACTCGTGGCCTTTGGGCAAGGCCCAGGTAGAACCCGCAACTACGACCCCAAAACGGAAGTGACAGTAAAAGGAACAATCGAAGATGTTCAGGAACAGTCAGGAAAACAGGGCGGGACAGGTACTCACCTTGTTCTTAAGACCGATTCAGCCACTGTGACCGTCCACGTCGGCCCTTCCGCCTATATCGCCAAAAAGCAGTTCTCGTTCGCCAAGGGCGACCAGATCGCGGTGTTGGGCTCGAAGGTGATCATTGCCGGAAAAGAGACACTGCTAGCACGCGAAATCACAAAGGACGGGAAGACGTTGGTTCTGCGAAACCCTCAAGGCGTTCCCGAGTGGGCAGGAGGGCCGCGACAGAACTAGTCGGCCGCAACTCGATGGAGGAGCACCACCGTGCTCCTTTTTTGCGACCTCAACCGAATTGCTTTTGCAGCAACGGGAGCACGACGGTCACGGCGCTGCAGGAAGTGTTCGGCGGAATACCGCACAGCCGCATCGCGCTGAATACTGGGATGGACTCGCTGGTCAGCTGGTGAAATAGGGACGTAACGTCAGCTATGATGCAAGAGGCCCGTATTCAGCGAATGCCCATGGAGAGCAATTTTAGTTTGTGTCCACACTGTGTGGGGAAAGGCACGCCGCGGGAACTTCGCCCTGCAACCAGAAGGACTCCTCACATTTCTCGATCGGACGCCGGAACGTTTCATCTTTTCCTCGAAGAATCCTATGTCTCTCGCCCAAGTGGGGCGACCGAACAACAAGTTGCCGCCTTGTTCCGGTACGACCTCGACCCGAGAGGGGAGAAATCTGAATCGACTCTGGTTACGATTCGCCCGGCCGGGCTGACCGAACCACTCGTGCTGCGGCAGCTTGAACAGAGCGCAGATCGGCTGGCGGCAATTCTCGGACAGGGCCATCCGTTGCAGAAAACATACGCCTGGACGATTGAATAATCCTTGCGCCAGGGGAATGTTTCGCCAGTTAGGCCGCAGGCATTGTCGCGAGTGTTATTGGGAGCAATCGTGGCACGCGTGGCCCCGGATACCCTCGAACCCCTCCTTCGCGATGATCGGAGCCATGATCAGTGCGGCCACCGGGTCAGCCCACCACCAGCCGAACAGAGCGTTCAGAAGCAGTCCGCCCAGCAGAATGGTCGACAGATATACGCAGAAATCAGTCTGTTTGGCGTCGGCGTGCATGGCGGCACTCCCCAAACCAGTGGCGATTTTCCGTTTGGCACGCGCAAGCAACGGCATGACCAGTAGCGATACGCATGCCAGAACGATGCCGGGGATACTGTGTTCGGGTGCCTGCCGTCGGGCCAGGTCGCCAATGGATTCATAGGCTATATACGCAGCCAACGCGAGGAAGCAGAGACCGACAATCCTCAAGGCAAGTCGCTCGTTTCGTTCACGGCGGTCGACATCCGCATCCACGCTCATGCGCCACAGCAAGGCGGCACCGGACGTCACCTCAATAAAGCTATCCATGCCGAAGCCAACAAGAGATATGCTGCCCGCGACCAGTCCGGCAATGACCGCGACCAAACCCTCCAGGCTGTTCCACGCGATCGTGAAGTATTCGACTCGCCGGCCACGACGAGCCATCTCACCACGGTCTATGACCATCTCTTCCGCCATATAACTTCAGCTTCCGATGTGGGAGTATGCTGGGCCTTCAACTATCCCGCCTTCGCACCGAGGGTGACTACGAAATATTGCGCCGGGCCGGTGCCTGCGTTACGCAGTCCGTGTTCCTCGTTGGAGGCGACGAAGGCGGCTGAGCCTGATCCGAGGAGTGTCGATTTTCCGTTAATCGTGATCTCCACAGTGCCGGAACTGATCAGGAACATTTCTTCTCCCACGTGGTGGTGCGGCGGGTGAGGACCGGCGCCCGGTTCAAGCACGGTTTCGTGTACTTCGAGATAGTCGCCAGTGTGCGTGCGGCCTTCGAGGATGGCGCGGAAGGTGGCTTTGTCTTCTTTCTCCGCGTGCAGGTCTTCAAATCGGCGAGCGGTGGTTGGCAGAGAATCGGAAGCGGAACCCCACGCCCGGACGCTGCTTAGCAAGGGAAGCATGCACAAAGTGTCTCTGCGTGTGATGTTCATAAGAATTCTCCTGTGTGGGTAAAGATATCGTAAAAGGGTCTGCGACCAGGAATCGCTCGAGCCTCGCGCTCGAGTTGGCAGCTGTTGGCCCGCTCCTCAGGGCAGCATTCGGTTACAATGAGCGGCTTTCCTGGAGAAAACCGCATGCGCCATCGTCAATGGTTGCTTCCGCTCACCCTGTTCGTCAGTGTCCTGGCTCTTCCGCTTCATGCGCAGCAGGCCACTCAGTCTTCGGCGAAGTTTTCCAAAGAAGTGCTGCAGTACGTGCGCGTGCACTCGCCGAAGGTGGTGTTGACGCATGTGCGCGTCATCGACGGAACCGGCCGGCCTGCGGTTGACGATCAGAATGTGGTGATCGAAGGCGGCAAGATCAGCGCGATCCAGCCGGGCGCCGATACGGCGACTTCCAAGGATGTGGAAGTTCTGGATCTGCGCGGCTACAGCGTGATGCCGGGAATTGTAGGAATGCACGACCACCTCTTTTATGTAGCGCGGCCGAATCTCGACATCCGCTGGCATGGGAACGAGCCATTGCTGGTGCCGCAGATGACGTTCTCGGCTCCCCGGCTTTATCTGGCGGCTGGGGTGACGACCATGCGCACCACCGGCAGCGTCGAGACGTACTCGGATCTGAACCTCCGCGACCGGATTGATGCGGGCGTCTTGCCAGGGCCGCACATCGACGTGACAGGTCCGTATCTGGAGGGCAAGGACAGTTACTTCATTCAAATGCATCAACTGGGCAGCGCCGACGAAGCCCGGCAGTTTGTGGATTACTGGGCGGACCGGGGTGTCACCTCGTTTAAGGCGTACATGAACATCACGCGCGCGGAATTGAAGGCGGCGGTCGATGCGGCTCACAAGCGGAACATCAAGGTGACCGGACATCTGTGTTCCGTGAATTACAAAGAGGCCGCTGAAATCGGGATCGATGACCTGGAGCATGGGTTTTTTGTGAACACCCAACTCGATCCCGGCAAGAAGCCGGATGTGTGCAGCGAGGGCGAAGGCGTGCCGACTTTGAAGGCGATGGCCCCTGACAGCGCGGAGGCGAAGGATCTGATCGACACGCTGGTGAAGCATCACGTGGCGGTGACATCGACCTTGCCGGTGTTTGAGAGCGGCGGGATGCCGGGGCGTCCTCCGCTGCGGCAGGCGTTTCTGGATGTTCTGACGCCGCAGGCGCGGGAAGCGTATCTGTACCGTCGCGAGAAGCCGGTGAAAGAGGGTAGTGCGCCAACGCCGCCCGAAGAGGATTGGCCGATGCTGATCAAACGCGACATGCAGTTGGAACTTGCGTTTGCGAAAGCGGGAGGCTTGTTGCTGGCCGGACCGGATCCCACCGGCGACGGCGGTGTTGCGGCGGGATTGGGAGATCAGCGGGAAATCGAGCTGCTGGTGGAGGCGGGATTCACGCCGGTGGAAGCGATCAAGGTGGCGACCTGGAACGGCGCCGTGTATATGGGCAAGCAGGATCAGATTGGCAGTGTTGCCGTGGGAAAGAATGCGGACCTGGTGGTAGTGAAGGGGAATCCCGCGGCACGCATTGCGGATGTAGAGAACGTGGAGATCGTCTTCAAAGATGGCGTGGCATACGATTCCCAGAAGTTGATGGATTCGGTGAAAGGCCGGTACGGGGAGTATTGAGGTCAATCAGTGGCGACTGGGAAAGCACTCACAGGCCAGGCCCGGGAGGGGCGACACCCGCGCGAGCCCCTACTCGGTCATCCCTGGATCTCCCGGCATGGGATGACTGGCTTCATTGGCATGCGGCACCAACTGCTTGTACACGGCCTGGGGCACATCCGACTTCCAATATCCAGCCGCCTTGGCAAAGCCCACGATCCCGAAAAACATCACGGCCACTCCAGCCGCGAACGCCCACGCCGGCATCCGGCGCGTCGCCGGAATCAACCGGGGCAAGGCCATCTGCAACGCGCCTTCGGCTGGGCAAACCGCCACGCACTCCAGGCAGCCCGTACACTCGGCCGACTTGATCGTGATCAGCTTATCCACCGGCAACGCCGACGGGCATGCCTTCGCGCACTTCGAGCAATCGATGCAGGTCTCCACGTTCCGCCGGATGCGAAACGGGCTGAACACCGACGCGATCCCCAACAGCGCTCCGTAAGGGCACAAATAACGGCACCAGAAATTTTGCACGAACAGCGAAGCCACCACCAGAACGCCCACCACGATCAGCCCGGTCGAGCCAATGAAGCGGAAGAAATTCAGCATCTTCACATCGGCGACGATGCCATACGGACTCTGCATGAACGCCGCAATGGCCTTCGCCGACATACTCGAAACAGCCCACACGAAGAATCCCAGGAGCAGGTACTTCAATCCACGCAGCGGAATATCGATCCAGCGCGGCAGCTGAAAGTTCCGGCCGAAGATCTTCTTCCCCAGTCTTCCCACGTACTCCGAAATCGTTCCCACCGGGCACAGCCAGCTGCAGAATGCCTTGCGAAATAGGAACGCGATCGCGACAAACGTCACCAGCAAAAACATCGCCGCCGGATGCAGTTCGGGCACCCGCCCGGTCAGCAGAAAATATTTGAGATTCATCATGCCCGCGATGGGCAGCCAGCCCTCAACCCCCGCTGGACGCGACACGTAAGCCGACGCACCCGCCGTCTCGTAGTGCCGAACCCACAGGTAGAACTGGCCGCCCAACCAGACGTTCATCAGGAAAAACGCGAACTGATAGACACGCCGCATTGGTTGCGAGTAGTCGCGATCTTTCCGCCGGATCAGCTTTTTCCGGGGAACGGCGGCCGCCGGCCTGGGGGTGGATAGATTCTTTCGGAACTTGCCCGCGCCCGGGATCGGCGGCGGCGTTGCGATGATTTCGTTATGAAGTTGGGTTGCCATGACTTGCCTCACCATCGACAGGCTAAAGGCCTTGTCACATGGTGGCTGTGACTTATGTCACACGGACAAAACCGTTGTATGCAAGCAGTTGCCGTGGAACCCCCTGGAAACGGTAAAGCGTCTGCGTCTTCGCGCGTCCGGCAACGAAGGTGCTTCAACTACTGCCCCGGACCGTGTACTTTCATCTCGTATCGGAGTACCTCATGATCGTCGATCTCAGCCACAAACTGACCCCCGGCATGCCCGCCTATCCCGGCTTGCCGGAGCCGAAATTTCACGTGTTCCTGGCTCATGGCGATCCAGGCAAACAGACGCACTACGCCCCCGGCACGACATTTCAGATTGCCTCCTACGAACTCGGCGGCAACACGGGAACCTACGTCGACGCTCCATTCCACCGTCACCCGCACGGACCAGACCTCGCTTCGGTTCCCCTCGAAAAACTCGCCGACCTCCCGGGCATCGTCGTCGCCGCTCCGGAAGATGGCCCGATCGAACCAGCCATCGTCTCCGGATTCGCCGTGCGCGGCAAAGCTGTCCTCATCCATACCAATTGGTCGCGCCGATGGGGATCCAGCGACTACTTCCGTTCCGGCCCGTTTCTGACCGCAGCTGCCTGTGACCACCTCGTCCGCGCTGGGGCCGCACTGGTCGGCATCGATTGCGCCAACATCGACAACATGAAGGACGGCGCCCGCCCCGCGCACACCATTCTGCTAGCCGCCGGCATTCCGGTGGTCGAGCACCTTTGCGGACTCGATCAATTACCCGGCCGCGCGTTCCGTTTCTTCGCCGTTCCGCCCGCAATCGCAGGCGGCACGTCGTTTCCCGTGCGTGCGTTGGCAATTTGTGAGTGAGGAACTCTGCAGCAGTGAGAAGTGCCATGCACGAGCAAAGCTTGTCTACCGACGCTGCCAGTAGAGCGGCGGATGCTCAGGCGCCCTTCCTCTTGTAGTGAATCGGCCACTGCACCTGCCACGTCTTGCCGCCGTCGGTCGAGGATTCCCAACTCCAGTCAAACTCATTCCGCGTGATGTTCTTGAACACCATCCGCTGGATCGACTTGGTCCCGTCGGGCCGTACCGCATCCCGCGCCAGAATCATTTGGCCATCTTTAAACTCACCGACGAAATCAAGATAGGCGCCTTCGTTGTCCACCCAGGTCTGCTTCCACTTGCCGGCGCGCGTATCGAAGATCGACACGCTCATCCCGCGCAAGTGCATGGCGCTGTCTCCTGAAAAATTCTCCTGGACCACGCACGTCTCCAGCACGCGCCGGATGATGTTGGTCCCATGATCCGTTTCGCCCTGCCTCTGCCCCGGCCAGGTCAAATCCCATTCACCCACCCAGAACTCCAGTTGCTTCTGCTCCGGAGCCGCGCACCGATTCGCCTGCGCCGCCGCAGCGCTTCCGCCTGACTGCTGGGCAAATGCACTGACCCCAACTAGACACATCAAAACAACTGCCGAAGAAAAACGCATCGTGACCCCTCCAAGTCTAAGGACGAGCGAGGGCCGAAAACGTTGGCAGGCAGATGTCCGGTCTGGTCGGGCGAAGGAAGGTTGATTTACTGACATCCCATCCCCGTTTCTGATACACCTACTGGCTTGCACCTTCACTCCGCCATTGTGCTGTTCCTCGCCGGAGCCCTCGGGGGCGCCTTGAACGCGGTAGCCGGCGGCGGCAGCTTTGTTGCCTTTCCGGCGCTGCTGTTCACCGGCGTCCCACCGATCCCCGCCAACGCCACCAACTGTTTTGCGCTCTGGGTCGGCACCACGGCCAGCGGACGAGCCTATCGCGAGCGCCTCGACATCGCCCGCCGTGTGCTCATTCCCCTCATCCTTATCAGCGTGGTGGGCGGAGTAGCGGGCGCGATCCTTCTGCTCAAGACGCCCGCTCACACCTTCATGCGCGTCATCCCCTGGCTTATGTTGGGAGCCACTCTGCTATTCGCCTTCGGCAAGAAACTTTCCGGCAACCGACCCTCGAGCCTTGGGCATGACGCCTCCACCCAAGCCCTTTTCTGGGCCTGCGTTTTCGAACTCTTTGTGGCGATCTATGGAGGTTACTTTGGAGGCGGGGTTGGCATCATCAACCTGGCCATGCTGGCGGCGCTTGGCATGACTGATATTCACGCCATGAACGCCCTGAAAGTCGTGCTGGGCGCGGTGATCAACGGCGTGGCCGTCGTCACCTTCGTCGCCGCTCACGCCATCGTTTGGCCGGAAGGAATCGTAATGACGACAGGCGCGATAGCGGGCGGCTATTCCGCGGCACACTATTCCCAGAAACTCCCGCAATCCTGGATTCGCATATTCGTCATCCTGGTAGGCGCGGGGATGACGATGTACTTCTTTTTTAAGGCGTACAGATAAAGACGGTGGAGCGGAGGGCGTCCCCGCCCGCCAGCGCAGCACCCCTACGACATGGGCACCGAAATATGCTCATGCACAATCAGCCACTTCCCCTCTTCCTTCTCAAACACCACCGTCCACCGAAAATTCCCCATCTCGCGCTTTCCCGACTTCATCGTGGCATCTTCTTTAACGGTGGCCGTTGCCCACACAATCGACCCCGCCGGATGAATCTCTGCGTCATCGTTCACGGTCAGCTTGGCCGTCTTGAAGTCTGCCAGCACGGCGACCACGCCCTTCTGATACTCGTCCCAACTCGCATACTTCAGTGGCGCGATATCGAAAAACACGTGCGGTCCCTGCGCGTAAAACTGCGCCGCGTTGGCCGGATCCAGAGTGCTCCATGCGTCCCAGATCTTCTGCAGATGAGCCTTGTCCGGGGCGCCACTCGCCGGCTTGGCCGCTTTCTTCGTTTGAGCCAGCCCCACACTCGCCACCAGAAACATAACCGCCACGATCAACCGAACTTGTCTCATGAAGTCTCCTCCCCAAACAGCGCGGCATTGTCGCATAAAACCCCGAAAGGTCCTAGAGGTCGTCATCCGCGAGAGCCGATGTTTGGGAAACGATAGGAAGAATGATGAGGTGGCAAGCGACGGTGCCCCACGTTCGCGCGTTCTTTGCGCTAACGTGGGGGTTCTGGTAGTCGCGGGCGCGGTGGAGAGCCCAGGTTGGTGCGCCCAAAGGACGGGCGCGAACCTGGGGCACCAGCCTGACGTGGCTTCTTAGTCGGTGGACACGCGCGAGCACGTCACACTGCGGGAGCCGGGTTCCACGACGGAGGTCCTGGCACCGGTGGGGGAATTGGCGGTGGCGGATACAAGCGGGCGTGCAGCGCCGGATATCGTTCCGCAAAAAAATACATCGCGTAGGCGGGGAAAAATACCGCGACCGGCACGCACACTAGCGCAACCACGTACATCAAGATGGCGAACACAATGACCAGGGCCACAATCCCTGCCGTGATGGTAACCGCATTCCAAGTGAGGCCGCCGCCCCTGGCCATGATCACCACTACTGCCGCTACCACCGCAACCGGAAGAATCACGAATACTGCAGCAATCGCCGACAGAATTCCAAAGACGACGGACGCTCCAATGGCCAGCACAATTTTCATTCCGATATAGCCGGCAAAGCCGAGCGGCTCGTTGCGAATCATCCCCACCAGCCGGCGCCAGCCCTCGAGAAAGCCCGCCCCATCGATCGCCATCAGCGGGACGACGAAGTCTTTCGACAAGACATTGATCAACGCCATGAGCAGGCTGAAGGCCCCAAACACGAGAATCATCGGAAGAAAAGCCAGCAGGATTCCCGGACCTGGCTCTTGATGGCTCCTCAGCGCAGCCAGCAGCGGGATCAGCAGGGGAATGAACAGAACTGCGGCCACCATGAGCGCAACGATCGAGAGCAGCAGTTGCCATCCGAAGTATCGCAGGCCGGTGCGTTGCCAGCGTTGCCAGGCTGCGCTGAGCGAATCGCAGTTCTTCCGCAGAACCGACTCAAACAGTATGAAGCGGCTGACGCTGGCAACATAAATCCAAACCAGCATCAGGATCAGACCGCCACCAATCAGGACCAGAAGCAAAGTCGCGATCAGGGCCGGGTCGATTCCGTGCAGCATGTCTTTCGGATCCACGAAGCTGTGCGAGGGTTTCGGGAACTGCGTGGGAAAGCTGCGAAATACGTTGCCGCATCCGCTTCCCGAACTCAATTCACCGGTCGCCAGCGCGAGCAGGGCGAGCCGGGCCCATTGGCCGAAGCGGAACGGTTCTGCCAGTTGATCGGCGGCATGCGCAAACGCCGTACTGATGACATCGATGGCCGATTTACGCACCCGCGCACTCTCCCCGGAAATTTTCGCTGAGACTGGAAAGTACTTCCACGCGGCGGGTCGGGTCAACGAAATTATGTCCGGTCTGCCGGGGACGCAAGAACCCTAACCACAGAGGGCACAGAGGAGCACAGGGGCGGTGTTTACCACAGCACAAGCTGAGTCCCGCAAGATCCGAAAGAAGCAACCGGATATGGCTCGTTCGTGCCTTTGCAAACTCGTGGGCCGCTTGGTACATTCGCACCACTCTTTTCGTAGGCTGGGGTGTGCGTGCCATGTCATTGGTCGTGAAATTGGAAGACGATCTGGGGGAGCGGAGTGAGTGGGTCATCCTGCATGGAGTGATCCCTGACTACGGGGACGCGGGCTTTCCGACTCTCCGGTGCATCGATCCCTTCGGCAAGACGGTGTTCAACCACCTGCAGGCGGAACCTTTTCTCGCCGAGTGGGAGCGGATCCAGGATCGCGCCAAGGACGAGTCACAGCGCGAGGCGTGGCAAAAGGTGAAAGAGATGGCCGAAACCTGCAAGGGCGATCGGGACCTCTACCTCCGATTCGTCGGGCATTAATCCGGCTGGGTTACTTGGAGAGGGTGCCCAGCGCCTCGCGAAACAGCAGGTCGAAGGAAGTCGCCTTCCCGTTCTTCATCGCTGCCGCCAGGGTCTTCTCCGCAGCTGCGCGTGGATATCCCAGGTTCATCAAAGCGGACAGAACGTCCTCTTCCACCGGAGTCATCGAGGGAACCGCAATTTCCGCCCCGCTCGATGGCGCAGGCAGCTTGTCGCGCAGCTCGAGCACCATGCGTTCGGCGGTCTTGCGCCCGATGCCGGGAATGCGCGTAAGCCGCGCGACGTCGTTGCCCCGAATCGATCCAACCATTTCATCCGACGGCATGCCGCTGAGGATGGTGATGGCCAGCTTCGGGCCAATGCCGCTTACGGTCAGGAGCTTCTCGAAAAGATGCTTGTCGGCCAGACGCAAGAAGCCGTACAGGGCAATCTGGTCTTCGCGTACGTGGGTATGAATGTGCAAGCCGATCTCAGAGCCCAGCGCAGGCAATTCGGAAAACGTCGGCACGCTGATAGTGACGTCATATCCCACGCCGCCGGTTTCGACGATAGCCTGGTTCGGATGCTTGACCAGCAGCTTGCCGCGAAGGTGCGCAATCATGCTGCGGACATTGTAGCCTCGATCGCCGCGGAGATGATTGGTGCCCGCTGGCCGGGAAGGACTAAGATCACTTCCTTGGGGGAAAAGGTGAAATGGGGGCGGTTTCCTCTGTGGCCCTCCGTGGTGAAGGAATTGGTTTGCACTCCCGTCTGAAGGAGGCCGCCATGCCGATCCGTTACAAGTCAGAAGCCACCTTCCTCGAAATGCCAGTGCTCTCCATCGCCGTCGGCCCCGACGCTGCAAACGGCGAATCGCGAGGCCACGCCCGCGGAGTCATCGCCCTGGGCGACATCGCCACGGGGGTATTTGCCATGGGAGGCGTCGCCCGCGGCGTCGTGGCGCTCGGCGGCGTAGCCATTGGAGGCATTGCGCTCGGCGGCCTGGGACTCGGCCTGCTCACGTTCGGCGGACTCGCCCTCGGCTACTTCGCCGCAGGCGGCGCCGCTATCGGATACGCCGCCGCCGGAGGTCTCGCCATCGGCTACTACGCGACCGGGGGCGCTGCGATCGGCAAGTACGTGATAGGCCCGCTGCATCGCGACCCGGAAGCCGTGGAATTCTTTTCGCGCCTGCTGCACGGAATTATGGGAAAGCTTGGGGCGAACAGTTAACTCCTGTGCGACGCCCCCTGTTCCCGCGCCCATCCTCCGACTAGAATCGTCCTGTGCTTCTCCACCGGCTTGACTTCGATGCAGGCCGCGACCAGGAGATATTTTCCTCCATCCCCGCGCAACCTGCGGTCTTTCTCCTGCGTGGCGACGAGGGCTCGGAACCGTACGTCACTAAGACGGCGAACCTGCGGCGGCGCCTGCAACGCTTGCTGTCGGTTCCCGAAGAGCGTACCAGGCGCCTGAACCTGCGCCACCGCGTTCGCTCGATTGAGTACACACCCACCGGCTCTGACTTCGAGTCTGGATTTCTGCTCTACCAGTTGCTGCGGATTACGTTCCCGAAGACTTACTCTGCTCGCCTGCGCTTGCGGTTCGCGCCATTGGTGAAGCTGCACCTGGAAAACGAATATCCCCGCGCCTCGGTCACGACTCGCCTCGGCCGTCTCCATGCAAATTCGGTCTATTACGGTCCCTTCCCATCGCGCCCCAGCGCCGAGAAATTTGCCAACGACTCGCTCGACTTTTTCAAGATGCGCCGCTGCGTCGATGACCTGCATCCCGACCCGGCCTTCCCAGGCTGCATCTATTCGGAAATGAAGATGTGCCTGGCGCCTTGTTTCAAGGGTTGCAGCGACGACGACTATCGCGAGGAAGTAAAGCGTGTGCAGGCTTATTTCGATAGCGGTGGCCGGTCGCTCGAGCGTGAACTCTCGCACCAGCGCGACGACGCCTCCAGCAATCTGGATTTCGAAAACGCGGCCGCCCTGCACGCACGCGTCGAAAAGCTGCAACCGGTTCTCGCGCAACTGCCCGAAATCGTCCGCCGGATCGATCGCCTGGCGGGAGTGATGGTGCAGCGTTCGTCGGCCGAGAACTGTGTCGCGCTATTCCGCATCGATGCCGGATGCATTGCCGGCTCGGCAACGTTTGCGATCCAACCGCCCGAGCACACTAAATCGCAGTCCATGGAATCGCGCGTCCAACTTGCGCTCGACGCGATCCCGCACCCTCCCGCTACGAACGCCCTGCAAACTATGGAGCATCTGGCCATCCTGCGGCGCTGGTTTTATCGCGGCACCCGCGCCGGGGAAATCTTCCTCGTGGACGAAAAGAACACGCTTCCGATGCGCCGAATCGTTCGAGGCATTTCGCGCGTCTATCGGGGAGAGGCCCCGGAGATTCTGCCCGGGGGCGGCGCCATTCCCGAAAGAAGCGATCTGCAATAACAGCGAGGATTTCATGAAGACCAACCCTGATAAAGCACTCCGCCAGCATCTTCTCTACCTGTTGAAGGACGGCGGCGCCCATGCCAAGTTCGACGACGTTGTCCGCGACTTTCCAGCGGAGCTCCGCGGCAAAAAGCCTGCCAAGTTCCCGCACACCCCATGGATGCTGCTCGAGCACATGCGCATCGCGCAATGGGACATCCTGCAATTCAGCCGTAACGCCAAGCACGCTTCGCCCAAATGGCCCGAAGGCTACTGGCCGAAGACCGAAGCGCCACCGAGTGCGGCTGCCTGGAAGAAGAGCATCGCCGGTTTCCAAAAGGACCTGAAGGCGATGGAGACTCTGATTTCAAACCCCAAGACCGATCTGTACGCGCCCTTACCTTGGGGAGACGGCCAGACCATTCTGCGCGAGGCATTGCTGGTCGCCGACCACAACGCCTATCACTTGGGACAATTGGTCGCGCTGCGTCGCCTGCTGGGCGCCTGGGAATAAGTCTATTCGGACGTTTTTGGAGTGCTCACGCTACTCCGATCGTTCGAGGCGTGGGGGATTGCGACCCCCGCGCCTGCCGCTTGCGGAAGATGACCCGCACCTGGTCTCGCCAGCGCTCATCGATCCCAACCAGCGTCCAGTCGATCTCCGCGGCCACATACCGCAGCACAGTGTCGGTCGCCGGATGCACGTGGAGGGTGGGCGCGACCAGCAGGAGCAGCGGGTCTTGCTCAGACAATTCGCGGCCCGGGAAATATCCGAACTTCTGGAACTCGCCGCGCGCCTGGTGCCATTGCACGCGTGACCAATAATCCAATCCCTGCAGCGGCAAATGGATATCCTCATCCGCTTTTAACTCGACCACCGCCAGCCGCCGGTCGCGCGTGGTCGTGAGCACGTCCAGCATGGCGCGATCCGACGCCGAAAACGCCGGCACCTGCGAATAAAGGCAGCTGCCATCGAGCCGTTCATCGAGCGCGCTGACTTCGCGCAGTACCAGCGACTCGAGCCAGCGTTCCGGATGCAACCGCCACAATGGCTGATGCCGTGCACCCAGCGGCCCGCGCGTGGTGCGCAGACGGTGTATCAGATCCGCGAAGTCCGCGCTGGACCGCTCTTCGAGCACCCGCTCTTCCGCGCCGATGCCGAAAACAATCTCTTCTGCCATGCGGAATGATCCGGCCTCGTGCGCCAGCCGCGCGCGCGCAAACTCCAGCCCTCGCCAGCGGAATGCGACCTCCGCCGTCGAGAGCACAGCGACCTCGCTTTCCGGAAGCTGGCTGAGCACGCGATGAATGGAGCCCGCAAATCGCTCCAGCACGGCAGCCTCATCCGGACAATGAACCAGCCTGGTCGCAATGTTTCCGCGATCGCAAAAGTCGATCGCAGTCAGCTCGTCATGACGATCGTCAAACTCGTAAAGCTGCCACTTGGCCGCGTCCGCATTAAGGTGCGCCATACGCTCGCAGGTCAGGGCTGAACTTCCCGGGGGCAAAAACAACTTGATACCCTCGACCAGCACGCGATGGTCTTCCGACTCGCGGCATGCGTCGAGCCAGAGAATGGCAAATGTCAGCGCGGCATCGATCGAACTCTGCGTTTCCTGCTGGTTCACGCCCAAAACCGCAAATGCGGTTCGCCCCTGACGTAACACGCCGCGCGCATAGATTGGTCCAAAAGAGCGCTCCAGGTCCATCGCGTTGCTGAGCTTGGTCAAGGTGAAGTCGGGGAAGTTCCTCTCCAGAGCCCTCCGCAAGTGCTGCTGGTAGACCGACCGCGCCGCCTTTCTAACTGTGGGCATGCGGTGGTCGTGGCCCCTGCAAATTTCAAGCTTGGAGGGGCGCGCCTGCCCGAGCTTCTGCACCATGAGGCGCAGATTGCCGTTGCGGACTTCGCTGTCCAGTATTCGGCGCACCACGTTGCGCTCCGCCGACCAAAGGTGCAGCAGGCACTTGTTGTATTCCCCCGACACGGAGTATTTCGAGTCGGCCAGGTCGAAGATGCGGGCGCCATCTTCCAGCACCACGGCGTGCCGCGA
Organism: uncultured Acidobacteriota bacterium; assembly: GCA_963733805.1. GTDB lineage: Bacteria > Acidobacteriota > Terriglobia > Terriglobales > Acidobacteriaceae > Gp1-AA133. The sequence continues at coordinate 191,525 of CAVTEO010000003.1, forward strand.
CCCGCCGAGGAACTCTTCCAGTATGCGGCTGAGTGCTTCTGCAGTCATGGGTTCATTCTCCCAGCCCTGCCTCCAGCGGTCTGTGACCTCTGAACGTCCGGGGAAATGCCGGGCCAGTGTGGGATAATGAAGAAACCCAACTGAAATCCCTCCGGAGTCTCCGTCCGGTCCCGAGGCATCTAATCATTGTGAATCAGGAAAATTTCTTCTTTAAGCACTATGGCCTGACCCAGAAGGACTTGCCCCGCTACCTGGCGGCCGCGCTCTCTGCGGGCGGGGACTACGCGGACCTTTATTTTGAGTACCTTTCCTCGACCTCGCTGATGGTGGACGAGTCGATGGTGAAGTCGGCCTCGCAGGGGATTTCGGCGGGATGCGGCATTCGCGTCGTCTCCGGGGAGCGCACCGGCTACGCCTACACCGACGACCTGTCGCCCGAGCGCATCCTGCACGCCGCGCGCACCGCGGCGTTGATCGCCTCCGGGCCCGCGAAAACGCCCGTGGTCGGCTTTCAGCAAAAACAGGCCCGCAGCCTGTATCCGGTGACCCTGCCTTCGGTCGACGCAGAAATTACCGCGAAAGTCGAGCTTGTCATGCGGATCGACACGGCAGCCCGCGCCTACGATCCGCGCATCAAGGAAGTTCGCGCCAGCTATGCCGACGAACTCCGCAACATTCTGGTCGTCACTTCCGACGGCACGATTGCCGAAGACTCGCAGCCCCTGGCACGCCTGAATGCTTCCTGCATCGCGAAGAGCGACCAGCAATCTGGCCGCGGCAGTTCCGGCGGCGGCGGGCGCGTCGCTCTCGATTTCTTCTTCGGCGAAAAAACTCCCGAGCACTTTGCGAAGGAAGCCGCGCGCCAGGCAATCCTGCAACTCGATGCGCGTGAAGCGCCTGCCGGTGAAATGGAAGTCGTCCTCGGTCCCGGATGGCCCGGCGTTCTCCTGCACGAGGCTGTCGGTCACGGCCTGGAAGCGGACTTCAACCGTAAAAAGACTTCCGCCTTCGCCGGGCTGCTCGGACAGAGAGTCGCGAGCGACAAGTGCACGATTGTCGACAACGGCACCATGCCCTGGCGTCGCGGATCACTCAATGTCGATGACGAAGGTCAGCCCACGCAGGAAACCGTGCTGATCGAAAACGGAATCCTGAAGGGTTATCTCAGCGACAAGCTTTCGTCGAAGCTGATGGGCATCGCCGACACCGGCAACGGCCGCCGCGAAAGCTACGAGCACATTCCCATGCCGCGCATGACCAACACCTACATGCTTGCGGGCCAGGACAATCCCGAAGACATCATCCGTTCGGTGAAGCACGGCGTGTACGCGGTGAACTTCGGCGGAGGGCAGGTCGACATCACCAATGGGAAGTTTGTGTTCGGCGCGTCCGAAGCCTACATGATCGAAGACGGCAAAATCACGGCGCCGATCCGGGGAGCCACGCTGATCGGCAACGGTCCCGACGTGCTCACGCGCGTCTCGATGGTCGGCCACGATCTGCAACTCGACGAAGGCGTCGGCACCTGCGGTAAAGACGGCCAGGCCGTGCCCGTCGGCGTCGGCATCCCGACGATTAAGGTCGATCGCCTGACTGTGGGCGGCACCGCGAAGAAAGATGCCGGCGGATTCATGCAGTAGGAACCGCTACTAGCTCCTGGCTGCTGGCAAGCGGAGTCCGTGGGTAAAGCAACAAAAGACGATGTCATCCTGAGCGAAGCGAAGGACCTATGCATTCCTCCGTGTGGTCTGTGCACTCTGTGGTGAAGATTTTCTATGCCTCCAACTGAACTCGAAACGCGAAACCCAAAACTCGAAACCGATCTCAAAGAGCTGGCCCAGGACCTGGTCCGCCGCGCCATGGCGGGCGGAGCCACCGCCGCCGAAGCCGTAGTCCGCGAAGGCGACGAGTTCTCCACCACCGTCCGGCTCGGCCAGGTAGAAACCCTGAAAGAATCGGGCTCCCGCGCGGTCGGAGTGCGCGTGTTCTTCGGCAAGCGAGCAGCCAGCACGTACTCTAGCGACTTCACGCGCGAAGGTCTCGACCGTATGCTGAAGTCGGCCCTCGAGCTGTCGAAGATCACGTCGGAAGATCCGTTCGGCGGAATTCCGGACCCCGGCCAACTCGGCTCGCTCACCGGCGATCTCGATCTCTACCACCAGGACGTCTACTCCCTTCCCGGCGCCGAACGCATCGATTACGCACGCCGCGCCGAAAAGGCCGCGCTCGATTTTGATCCGCGTATCAAAAATTCCGAAGGCGGCTCGTTCGACGCCGCTACCGGACGAAAAGTTCTGGCCAACTCGCACGGCTTTGTCGGCGAATATCGCCGTTCGTATTGCTCGGTCGCCGCCATCCCGATCGCGCAGGATGATCGAGGCGCGATGCAGCGCGATTACTGGTTCTCGGTCGCCCGCAATCTGGGCCGCCTGGAACCGCCTGAGCAAGTGGGTCGCGTCGCCGCCGAACGAACAATTCGCCGGCTGGGCGCGCGCAAGGCGAAAACCGCCGAAGTTCCCGTGATCTTCGACCCGATGGTGGCCGCCTCCATCCTGGAGCACATTTTCGAAGGTGTGAATGGCGACTCGGTTTATCGCGGCGCGTCATTTCTGGCCGGCAAGCTGGGCCAGAAGATTGCCGGCGAGAACGTGACCGTGATCGACGACGGCACCATCCCCGGCGGCTTCGGCACCAGCCCGTTCGATGGCGAAGGCATTCCCACGCGCCGCAAACTGGTGATCGAAAACGGCGTGCTGAAATCCTACCTGCTGAACACCTACACCGCGAAAAAGCTTGGCCTTGAAACCACCGCCAACGCATCGCGCGGCCTGGCCGGAACGCCCGGGATCGGTCCCGGCAACTACTTTCTACAACCTGGAAAGAAGACGCCGAAGGAACTGATCGCCGACGTGAAAGAGGGACTCTACGTCACCGAATTCCTCGGCCACGGCGCCAACCTGGTAACCGGCGACTACTCGCGCGGCGCGTCCGGCCTCTGGATCTCCGGCGGAGAACTGACGTATCCCGTGGAAGAGATCACAGTCGCGGGCAATTTGAAAGACATGTTCTTCCACATCTCGGAAATCGCCAACGACCTGGAATTCCGTGGCGCGGTGGCCTCGCCTACTTTGCGCATCGACGGGCTGACCGTGGGTGGAGAGTAAGAAATTTTTCACCAAAGAGACGCAGAGCCACAGAGACTCCAAAGAAAGTGGTCAAAGACCAGGCGAGCCCGACGAACCTGATCAAATTCTGAGCGAAGTGAGGCGCCAGCCGAACGCAGTCGAAGGCCCCCGTTTCACTCAAAGTCTCCTCTGGCCCAGCGAGGTCTTCCATCACGAACACAGTTGCGCAAAAGGCTACTCCAGCAGGATCTGCACTTCACCCCGCCAGAGCGCTCGGGAAGCGGGTCTTGAAATCCAGGACTCCCACCCACTCCGGCGTGATGGCAATGCGCACCATGTCCGGCACCATCCCGCGCAGCTTGGCAAGCCAAGCCTCCGCTAACTTCGGTCCGAAGTAGCGCTCGGCGGCCAGAGCATATTCGGGAATGATGCCGTCGACCGGCTCCAGCCGTGCGCTGCCGCGTATCAGCAGCACCTTGTGCGGAAAATCGTCGTTGTCGATGGTGAGCGAAACTTTCGGATTCTTGGCCAGTGCTTTCAGCTTGGGCGCCTTCGGAGGAGTGCCCATCACCAGCTCGCTCCCCGTCCAGTGAAACCAGATGGGAACCACGCGCGGCGTTCCGTCGGTCCAGATGTAGGCGAGTCGCGCGGGGATCTTCGACGCAAGAAGCTCCTGCGCGACCGGATGCTGGAGAAGGCTGAGATCTCCCTGCTGCACGGGCATGGCGGCACTCCTTGAGCGTTCAGGTCTGGTTGCATTTCAGAAGCAGGGCCGAGGGGATCGCGCGAATCGCTACGCTGCGCATTGTGCTCTTCCACTCCCGGCGCGTCAAGAAAAGATGGCCTTCGCCTGATTGATCGTGCGCGTGACCGACGACGCGATTCACCACAGAGAACAACCAACCCTTTGACTGACAAACCGAGGGTCGAAATTGCACTACACTCGCGCCTACGTCTTTCTCTCCTCCGCTTCTCCCAGCCATCCACGCCGCAGCTTTTCGGGCGCGACCGACGAGAGATACGGCTTGATATCGAGGACGGGCGTACCTTCCAGCATGTCGATGCCGCGGACGTGCAGGCGAGCGCCGTCGCGGCGCAGCAGTTCAACGACCGTCAGGCCAATCGGGTTGGGACGTCGCGGGGAGCGGGTTGCGAAAACTCCGTGCTCGCGATCGTCGGTGGGCGGTTTGCCCACCAGTTCAAACCCCTGTGAACGATCAAACAGCCACACGACATAAAGATGCGAAAAGCCTTCGATATCGGCCAGGCCAGCCGCAAACTCCGGCAGAATTTCCAGCACGCCCTCGGCTTCGTGCTTCGCGCCCAGCCCCTTGGGTACGTCCCGCGCTTCCGCATAGGGACTTTTCACATATCCGATGGGTTGCATGGAATACACAATTTCAGCCCTCGCACATACTGATAGTACGACCGTCTTTGCGGCCTTTGCGGTTAAAAGCTTGCCACTTCACACTGCCTCAACAATTCCCTCAATGCTATGATGCGCCCTTAACCTGAAATACGCACGCTGAGGGTTCTGCCTCTTTCATGAAGATCGCGCTACGCTTGATCCCAGCTGTTCTCTTAGCGGTGAGCACCATCAGTGCGGCGCAATCCGCCCCGTCGACCAAAAAACATCTGCTCGTTCTCGGAGAGGAAAAAGGCTACCGGCATGAAGCTGTCTCGCACGCCATGGCCACCATCGAGCGCCTCGGCAATGAGACCGGCCTCTGGGACACCACCATCCGCACCGACACCGAGGTTCTTACCAAAAAGAAGCTCGAATACAACGCGAAAAATCTGAACGACTTCGACGCCGTCCTGTTCTACACCGGCGGCGAACTTCCCATGGACGCGTCCCAGAAAGCCGACCTGCTGTCCTTCATTCACGACGATGGCAAGGGCTTCATCGGCGTACACAGCGCGACCATCACCTTCACCGAATGGCCCGAGTACGGCGAGATGATCGGCGGCTACTTCGACGAGCATCCCTGGGGAACGTTCGATGCCCCCATCCTTGTCGAGGATCCGAACTTTCCCGGCATGCAGCAGTGGACGCGCTCCTTCGTACTGAACGACGAAATCTATCAGCTCCGCAACTATTCCCGAGACAAGGTTCGCGTGCTGATGCGGCTAGATCCGTCGAAGCTCGACCTGTCGAATCCCAAGGTGCACCGCACTGACCGCGACTTCGCCGTCACCTGGGCGAGAATGTATGGGAAAGGACGCGTGTACTACTCAAACCTCGGCCACGTAAAAGAAAACTGGGACGATCGCAAAATTCAGCAGATGTACGTGGAAGGGATCAAGTGGGCGCTCGGCTTGGTGAATGCGGATGCCACCCCGCGGCCCTTACCGAAACAGTAAAGCGCCGCGGCTTCGTGGTTCGTGCCGCTGTGCCTGAGAGGACCAAGACGATAAGTTTCGTGGTTCGTATCAGGGCGCGCCCTTAGGCGCCGTGCGTCGCTGAGGTCCGATTCCGAAATGATCACCAGAAGATCATTCACGAAAGCTCTCGTCGCGAACGCCGCAATGGCGGCGTGGCCGGCCCACTCGCAGGCTGCGCTGAACATCGGCGTCGGCACCTACAGCTACCACAACCTCTCCATCGACGACATGATCGTCCAATTGCGGGTCCTGCGCATCGCCCAAATCGAGATGTCGCGCGGCGAGTTCATGCTCTTCAGCAAGCCCGAAGAATCTCTGTTCCGCTCCACGAAAGAAAAGCTCGACCGCGCCGGCATCGAGTGCGTATCGTATTACGCCGCCACCATCAAGGACCGTACGGACCTCGAGAACGCCGTGCGCTTCGCCAAGGCCATCGGCGCGCGCAACATCACTGGCGATGCGACCGGCAGCATCCTCAGCGAGATTGACCAGCGCTGCACGCAGGAGGGCCTCACCTTTGGCATTCACAACCACTACTTCAAGGGAGAGAAGTTCCCGTACGAGAGTCCCGACGATGTCCTGAAGGCGCTGGCGAATTTGTCGCCCACCGTCGGATCGACCGCCGATGTCGGTCAATTCACTTCCTGTGGATACGATCCGGTCGCGGCGATCAGAAAGCTGGGCTCGCGATTGAAGCTTGTCCATCTCAAGGACATTCAGGCGCACGACGGCGAGGTCAACGTGCTGCTGGGCACGGGAATCGCGAAGATCCCGGAGGTCATGGCGGAACTGCGCCGCCAGAAATTTCGCGGGCTGGTCGCAGTCGAATACGAAAAAGAAGGCCCGGTCGAGCAGGACATGCGCCAGGAAGTGGAATTCGCCCGCAAACTGGCAGCGTGATTTCCACGATCCCCGTCAGTCGCTCACGTGTAGCGCGGGCGCCCTCGCCCGCGTCCCTGAACCCTTTCCCCTTCCCCTGTAGCAAACTCCAACTTGCGCTCCTCCCGCGAAAATGTTGTCATCCCACTGTGTCTGCCACCGATACGCATGGCGCCATCGACGCAGTCTGGCGCATTGAATCCGCCAGGCTGATCGCCGGGCTCACGCGCATCATGCGCGATGTTGGTCTTGCCGAAGACCTCGCGCAGGAAGCGCTGCTGGTCGCCCTCGAAGAGTGGCCGCAATCGGGCGTCCCGGAAAATCCCGGCGCCTGGCTGATGTCGACCGCCAAGCATCGCGCTATCGACCAGCTCCGCCGCCGCACCATGCTCGATCGCAAGCACCAGGAACTTGGCCGCGAAGTCGCGGTGCGCGAGATGGAGGTGCCCGACCTCGAAGCCGCGCTGGACGCGACCCTGGATGCCGGCGCCGGAACCCGTATCGCCACCCAGCCCGACACCGACGATGACCTGCTCCGCCTGATCTTCATCACGTGCCATCCCGTGCTCTCCACCGAAGGCCGGGTCGCACTCACGCTGCGCCTGCTGGGCGGCCTTACCACCGATGAGATCGCGCGCGCCTTCCTGGTCTCGGAGCCGACGATTGCCCAGCGCATTGTCCGCGCCAAGCGCACGCTCGCCGAGAAGAAAGTGCCGTTCGAAACGCCGCGCGCCGCGGAACTTTCCGCCCGCCTCGTTTCCGTCCTGGAGGTCATCTACCTGATCTTCAACGAAGGGTACGCGGCAACCGCGGGCGATCACTGGATGCGCCCCGCGCTCTGCGACGACGCCCTGCGGCTTGGCCGCATCCTCGCCGAACTGATGCCGCAAGAAGCCCAGGTGCACGGCCTGGTCGCGCTCATGGAGATTCAGGCTTCGCGCGCACGCGCACGTGTCGGTCCGTCCGGGGAACTGGTCCTGCTGATGGATCAGAATCGCGCGCACTGGGATCAGTTATTGATCGGCCGGGGCCTCGCGTCGCTCAAGCGCGCGGAACAATTGGCAAACGCTCGCGGCCCGTACACTCTGCAAGCGGCCATCGCGGCCTGCCATGCCCGGGCGCGCGTCGCGGAAGAAACCGACTGGGCGCGCATTGCACAGCTTTATGGAGAGTTGGCGCGCATCGCACCGTCGCCCATCGTAGAACTCAATCGCGCGGTCGCAATCTCGATGGCATCGGGCCCGGCCGCTGGCCTCGAGGCAGTGGACACGTTGAAATCCGAGCCCGCGCTCAAGGACTACCACCTGCTCCCCAGCGTCCGCGGCGACCTGCTGAGCAAACTCGGCCGTCTCCCGGAAGCCGCCGCAGAGTTCGAGCGTGCAGCGTCGCTTACCCGCAATGTCCGCGAACGGGAGTTGCTGCTGGAACGCGCCGCGTCGTGCGCGCGAGGAGAGACGCCAGCCCGCTGACCCACAGCATTGCTCGTTACGCTATTCTGCTCGTTGTCATCCTGAGTGAAGTGAGGCGCCAACCGAACGTAGTCGAAGGATCTCGTGTTGCTCGAATGCTCCCACGGCCTGGCGAGATATTTGCACCACGGACCAAGCGAAGGACCACTACAAACCCATTCCCGCGAAAATTTTCGTTCCCAGGTACCAAGAACGGCACTTCCAGCCCGGCTCGACCCCTCTAGAATGGCAACAAGGATTCAACCGCGCCACGATTTCGACTCAGGAGATGTTAGGCATGGCGGCCAATCAGGTGATCCTCTATTTTGACGACCAGAAGGACGCTCTCCGGTTCGCGCTCGCAGCCGGTTCGGTGATGGCGGGGGCGGGCGAGGCAGTGCCGGACGAGCAGCGGAACCTGATCCAGGAAACCCAGCGCGCCAGCCGCATCCTGCTCGATAAGCCGGTCAACACCGCAGCCGCCTCCGAATCTGCGCGCTGATCCCGTTCGCCAGCGCCCGGTCCTCAGGCTCCGCCTTCCGCAGACCGCTTTCCGCAAACCGGGGAATCAGTCGGCCGCGCTCCGGCGCACCGTGTACATTTCCGCCAGGTACTGCACTTCGGGCACGCCCATCACTCCGGCCTGCCGCATCTTCTCGCGCAGTTCGTCCGATGACATGTAGCGTTGCGCCCGCTCCATATCGTCCCACTCAAATAGCAGCGTAAGATCGTTGGGATTCCCCGCCTTGCGGAAAATCCGGCAGCTGCATTCGCCGCCTTCATGACGGAAATCGAGGGCCGCATCGAAAACCGAACGCCAGTTCTTGTAATCGTTGACTTGATGGTGCACCAGCACTTGGATCATGGTGGACTCCTGCGTCCACATTGCGGGAAGGATGGGGCGGGCGCAAGCGCGCGCGTCACAACACGGGACGGAAGTCCCAAAATGGGAAAGCCGAGCGCAACAGGCGAAAAATTAGTGCCGCGGCGTCAGAATCGTCAGAATTTCCTGCAGGCCCTGGCGAATCTGCCGGAGATTGGCCGGCGACCCGGTCATGAAAGGAAGCGCTACCTGCTTCTTATCACTCTTGCCTTCATCGCGCAGATGCTGGCGCGCCCCCGCGATGGTGTAACCCTCTTCATACAGTAATTGCTTGATGCGGACCACGCTCTCCACATCGCGCCGCCGGTACATGCGCTGCCCGGTGCTGCTCTTGACGGGCTTGAGCTGCGGAAATTCAGTTTCCCAGAAACGCAGGACGTAGGCCGGCAGGCGGCACAAGCGCGCCACCTCGCCGATCCTGAAATACAGCTTCTCGGGAATCAGGATGTCGCTTGTCTTGCCCGACTTTCCGTTGCTCTTCTTTTTTGGGCTCATACCGCCTGTGAGACGTGGCGCTCGCGGTTTGCAGGAAGGCCAGAATTCCTGACTCAGCCGTTTCTAGCAGAATGCGCGCCCGCGAACAACCCCATTTCGTGCCATGCGGCGGTCGTTGAGCGCTAGTCGTTGGTCGTTGGCGAAGACTTCGTGCCATCCGACGCTTTTGAAATTGACGACGAAGGAGTGTGATTGGACGTGGATTACATCTGTTCGATCTGGAGACCAGGGAAATCTAGGGAGGGTGCGAACCAGCCAGTATCGGGATTCAGCTAACGACCAAGGACCGACGACCAACCACTGAAATCAAAAAGCCTCGCAGGAGGTGCTTCTCCGGAGAGGCCTTTCGTAAAAATCCCTTGGGTCATTGCGAGTTTCGTCTCGCAGGACGGTTAGTGTTTCTTTTTCTTCTTCGCAGCCTTTTTCTTGGTTGCCATGAAGTATTTCCTCCGTGAACTTTTTCCCTTGCAAGGTGTCTTCGGTTCGGGCGCTGCCCTTTCCGACGCAGCCCAAGTTGTGGTATGGGCTCACCTGTTAATACAAGATATTGCGGCAGTGTTACAGCCATGTCAACACATTTCTTGCACTTTGCAGCTCGTAGCAGAGCGCATAACACCTTCACCACAGAGGGCACAGAGAACACCGAGGAACTCAATTCCCTCCGTGCTCCTCCGTCTCCTCTCCGGTGAACGGTTTTTGATCTCGCCAGGTTTTTAATCGCACCGCAAGTTTTCAATTACACTGGCCCGCACTACGATCATGTCCCAATGAAGCGCGATCCCATCGAACTCGAGATCTTCAAGAATCTGTTCCACTCGATCGCCGAAGAAATGGGCGCGGCCCTGCGGCGCACCGCGTTTTCTCCCAACATCAAGGAGCGCCGCGACTACTCCTGCGCGGTGTTCGACGCGCGCGGCGAAGTCATTGCCATGGGCGATCACATGCCTGTGCATCTGGGATCGATGCCCATGTCGGTGCGCGCCGCCATCGCGCACAGCCCGCTCGCGCCCGGCGACATGGTCATGTTGAACGACCCCTTCGCCGGCGGCACGCACCTGCCCGACATCACGCTAGTCGCTCCCGTGTTTGTCGAAAAGATGCGTGCTCGCCGCAAGCCATCCCGTGCTCCCGATTTCTATGTAGCTTCGCGCGCCCATCACGCCGACGTCGGCGGAACCTATCCCGGTTCGATGGGTCTTTGCCGCGAGATCTACCAGGAAGGCTTCCGCATTCCTCCCGTAAAGATCATGCGCTCCGGGAAACTGGACTCCGATGTCCGGGATCTCCTGCTGGCCAATGTGCGCACGCCCCGCGAGCGCGAGGGTGATCTTGGAGCGCAGGTCGCGGCCTGCTACACCGGCGCCGCCCGTCTGCGGGAAATCTGCGCGCGCTACGGCACAGCAAAAGCCCAGCGCGCCGCCGCCGACCTGCTTGACTACTCCGACGAAATCATGCGCGGGTTTCTGGCGAAGGTGCCCCCCGGCGCTTACCGGGCGGAGGACTATCTCGACAATGATGGCGTGAGCGAGAAGCCCGTGAGGATCGCGGTCGAGGTTCGCGTTCGAAAGCAGCGGCAAGTTGCCAAGACGACACGGCGATCCATTCCCGCGTCACCCAGATCTGCGGCCGGCTCGCACTCCGTCGTCGTCGATTTTTCCGGCAGCGACTCCCAGGTGGAGGGCAGCATCAACGCCGTGGAAGCGATCACCTACTCGGCCTGCTTCTACGTTTTCCGCTGCCTGGTGCAGGAAGACATTCCCGCGACCGCCGGCCTGATGCGCTCGATTCAAGTCATTGCGCCCGCCGGGACGGTGGTCAACGCCCGTCCGCCCGCCGCGGTTGCCGGCGGCAACGTGGAGACTTCGCAGCGCATTGTGGATGTGCTGTTGCGCGCCCTGGCTCCGGCGGTTCCCGATCGCATTCCCGCCGCTGCGTCCGGCACCATGAACAACCTGACTATCGGCGGCATCGACCCGCGCACCGGCGAACCTTTCGCTTATTACGAAACCATCGCCGGAGCCATGGGCGCGCGTCCCAGCCAGGACGGCGTTTCGGGCGTGCACACGCACATGACAAATTCCTTGAACACGCCCGCCGAAGCCCTTGAGTACGCCTACCCCCTGCGCGTCCGTGAGTATGGGCTGCGTCGCCGAAGCGGGGGAGCCGGCAAGCATCGCGGCGGCGACGGCGTGGTGCGCGAAATCGAAGTCCTGACCGACGCCGAGGTGACGTTGCTGGCCGATCGTCGCCAGCACGGGCCATGGGGATTGCATGCCGGCGCCGATGGTGCCGTAGGCCAGGCGGCCATCCTTCGCGCGGACGGTTCCAGGCAAGTCCTGCCCGGAAAGTTCAACGTCCGCCTGCGCAAGGGAGAACGAATCCGGATCGAAAGCCCCGGCGGTGGCGGATGGGGGAAGTTGTAGTTCACAAAAGTTACCGATTGCATCAAGTCACCATCCGCCATGTAGCGCGACCAGAGACGGCCGCAGGCGATGCTGTGTTATGAAACCCAGCCTCAGCCGCCAAAGGCGGCGGTATAGGAAAACCCAGCACGGAAGTGCTGGGTAAGCGTCGTTTATAGAACAATCACAGCAGTCCCGTAGGGACGGGGTCTAGCCAAACACAAACCTCGGATCGTAATTCACACCCGACCCGCGGAGCAGGGCGACGAACTCCTCCTCGAACGATCGCTTCCGATGATGCTCCGCCTGTCGCCGAATGTAATCGCCTACACGTTCTGCATGCGAGGCGCTCACGGAGAAAGCGCCATACCCCTCCTGCCACCAGAAATCCACGCCATGATCCCCCATCCAACGAGAGGAATTCGCCTTAAGCGTCTGCATGGCCTTGCTGAGGGGCATGTCCGACGGCAATGCGAGTAACATGTGTACGTGATTCGCGGTGCCCCCCGCCTCGAGAACGGGGAGTTTGTGGTTCGATCCAATCGCGGCCAGATATTTCCAAAGCTTCTCCCGCAATTCTTCCGGAATAGAGTCGCGACGCTCCTTTGTGCTGCACACACAATGAATGAGGAGGTTCGGATACGAATGAGACATGATCGCCCGTCCCTACGGGACTGCAATAAACTCCTATGAAGATCCTGATCCCAGCACTTCCGTGCGGGGCTTTTCTATTTCGTGCCTGACGGCACTCCCTGCCTCTACGTGTCGACCTTTGCTCCTCGAGTAGCATGTCATGTGCGGCTAGAGTCCGGTCTGTACCGGCGGTCACTCGTTAGCTGTGATGGGCGCACATCCCCAATGAACATCCGACCCGACCAGTGGGTTGTTTCGACAAGGTGCTGTATTTGACGAACAGCATTTCGTGTGACAACTGACAGCCGAAGCGACGCATTGCGATTCCCTCCAGCCTCAGCCGCGAAAGGCGGCCGGACAGTAAAGCCCAGCCCTGCCGCCGAGGTGGCGCGGAAGAGCCCCGCCCAGTCGCGACAGACGATGGGATGGTAAAGCCCAGACCCAGCACGACAGACGATGGGATGGTGAACCCTAGCCCCCGCCGCTAAAGCGGCGGCATAGGAAAACCCAGCCTCAGCCGCCAAAGGCGGCGCTACAGGAAAGCCCAGCACGGAAGTGCTGGGTAAGCGTCGTTTATAGAACAATCACAGCACTCCCGTAGGGACGGGCTCCCCAAAGACCGGCCTTCGCATGACACAAAAGGCATTTACCAACGATATGATGTCATCCATGGACACCATTGCCGCCCATTACCTCGACGAAATCCGTCGCCAGCTTCGCGGGCACAAGCGCATGGCGGAAGGCGCGCTCGCGCAACTGCAGGACGACGACTTCTTCGTCACGCTTGATCCCGAATCCAATTCGGTCGCCATCCTGATCAAGCATGTTTCCGGTAACATGCGCTCGCGCTTCACCGACTTCCTCACCAGCGACGGCGAAAAACCTGACCGCCATCGCGACACCGAGTTCGAGATCACCAGCAAAACCAGCCGCGATGAACTCATGGGCTGGTGGGAACAAGGTTGGGCTTGCGTCTTTGCCGCCATCGACGCGCTTACCCCCGACGACTTGATGCACACCATCTATATCCGTGAGGAACCGCATACCGTGGTACAGGCTCTGAACCGCGCCATGGCGCACTACGCCTTCCACCTTGGCCAGATCACGTTCCTCGCGAAACATTTCCGCTCCTCGGAATGGAAAACCCTGAGTGTCCCGCGCGGCAAGTCGGAGGAGTTCAACCGCATGTCGCTGGAAGAGCGGCGCAAGGCCGGCCATTCGCTGGCGCCTACGCAGCGTTCCCAAAAAGAGTGAGACCGGCTCCAGCACGTGTGAGTTGGACGGCATGCAACACTGGCGATGGCCAGTCTCGGTGAAAGGGAAACTCACCCATCCGTCCCGTTTCGGCCCTTGAACACCTGCGCCTGTGCCGTCCAGCCTTGCCGAGGTCCTCCGGGCGCTGGACAATGGAAGCTGGTTGCTCTCGGCAACCAGAAAGGGAGGGGACTGCCATGCACTCTCCCGCCGGCTTATCGCGATTCTCTACGCACGATTCGCACTCTCTTTTCGGAACCTACCTGGCCCAACTCTCCATCGCCGCATATCTGCTCGGGATCCTGGGAATAACACTGTACATGGTGCTCACCGGCTGGCGAACGGCAACCACCACCGGCTGGGTGGCCGAGGCCCTGCTGCTGTTCGTGATGCCCGCAGTGATTTACCAGATGGGCTTCTTTCATTACATTCCTGAACTGCTGGGCCGAACCAACCATGCCGCCAAAGTCCGGCCCGAGGGCGCGCGCTGGACTTCGCTCCTGCTCGCGGCGCAATGGATCTTTGCGCCCCTGGCATTGGTCTTCTGGGCGTGGACTGTCGGCGCATCGGAGGTTCTTTCCCTCGAATCGCTGGCCGTCTATCTGGCAACGGGGTTCTGGGTCTTCGTGGCAGCGGTAATTTGCGCAGCCTTGCGTCGCTACGTTGGATTGCCCTCTGCCGGATCGTTAGTCGTGCAGAAAAAGTCGGCTATCCTCCACCCGGCGGAGTGGCTGATGCGCCACCTCAAGCCCGATACCGCAGTTCCCGTGGGGGCCGGACTCGTGCTGTTGAGTCTGGGTTTGTATAGTTCGCTCGGTTCGTGGGGTGACGGAAGGTACGGATATGAAGTACTGACGGGAGCCGCGCCCTGGATAACCTCGCAGCACTTGCCCGGCGCGTACGAACTCGGCAGGCAGGTGTTGTTCTGGGTCGGAAGAAGCTTCTATGTTCTCGGCATCAGTCTTGCAGCCATCACGGCATTTTTCTGGATTCGTGGGCGTGCGCGCCTGACTTACTTTCGGCGCATGGCTCCGCGGCTGGGAGCAATCACGACTTTCGCTGCTCTGATCGCTCTGTTTGCCATGTCCGATGTGTTCTTCGGATTTCTGGTGCTGGACGAAAAACTACCGGCGCGAGCGGTGCACGCGATTAATGTTTTTCGCGTCGCCTACTGGCTGTTGCCAGTCAGCTTGTGGAGCTTGCGGAAGCTCTTTCCCGCACTGCAAAGCCGATGGGGACAATGGCAAGGAGCATTCATTGTCCTTTACCTGCCCTTGGTGCTGGCCAACTCCGTTGTACTCGCATTGCTGACGATGTTCGGGGCGTTCGGCTATCAGGCATTTCTGCTGGGCATCCTGCTCCTGTGGTGGGGCTTCCTGCAGCTCGATACCGAGCGGCCGGTGATCCGGAAGAGCGAACTGTCTGGGCTTTCAGCGTAAGGCATTTGGGTCGCGGCGCGCAGCGCGAGTTCGCGGCTGGACCGCATGTTAGAATTTTTTGTTTGTCCCCAGGGTTTGAAGGCAGTGGGGCCGCGCGCCCTTGGGATCCGGCCCAAAGGACGCATTCATGCCCAATACCATGCTGGCGGTGGTCAAACCGGAGGCCGCCCCCGGCGCCGATGTTCGCCAGGTCAAAATTCCCACCTACGGACGCACTGACGTCCTGGTCAAAGTCAAGGTCGCTTCCATCTGCGGCACCGACCTTCATATTTACGAGTGGGACCGCTGGGCCCAGAGCCGCATCCATCCGCCGCTGGTGCCCGGCCACGAGTTCTGCGGCGAAGTGGTTGCCTACGGCGACGAAGTCACCAGCGTCAAGGAAGGCGACTTCGTTTCCGCCGAGATGCACGTCGCCTGCGGGAAGTGCCTGCAGTGCCGGATCGGGGAAGCGCACATCTGCCAGAACGTGAAGATCATCGGCGTCGATGCCGACGGGGCCTTTGCCGAATACGTCGTCATCCCCGAATCGAATATCTGGAAACTCGATCCCGGCATCCCGCAGGAGTACGCGTCGATTCTCGATCCGCTGGGCAACGCCGTGCACACCGTGCTGGCTGGCGAGATTGCCGGCAGGTCCGTGGCGATCACCGGGTGTGGCCCCATCGGACTGTTTGCCATTGCCGTAGCCCGTGCGGTTGGCGCCGCGCAGGTGTTCGCCATCGAGGTGAATGAACATCGCCGCAAAGTCGCCAGGCAGATGAAGGCCGACCTGACGCTTGATCCCTCCAAAGACGACGTCAATGCGATCGTGATGGAAAAGACCAGCGGAGCGGGCGTCGACGTGGTACTCGAGATGGCCGGACATCCCAGCGCCATTCGAACAGCCTTCGATATCGTCCGGCGAGGAGGCCGCATCTCCCTGCTGGGCCTGACCTCGAAGCCGGTCTCCCTGAATTTTTCCGAAGACATCATTTTTAAAGGCCTGACAATCCAGGGCATCAACGGCCGCCGCATGTACCAGACCTGGTACCAGATGACCGCCCTGCTGAAAGCCGGCAAGCTCGACCTGCATCCGGTGATCACCGACCGCATCGCCATGAAGGATTTCTCGAAAGCGATGGAGCGGTTGAAGACCGGTGAGGCCAGCAAGATATTGGTGTATCCCAACGGGACGAAGTAGGCGTCGAGAAACGGTGAGTGCCGTCCCTTCGGGACTCTTCTCCCGGTGAGATCGTGGTTCCCGGCACTGACGTGCCGGGCTTTCCTGTTGAGTCCCTTCGGGACGGGGATTTGTATCGGACAAGCGGCCGTTCTCCGCGCGGAGTTGCCTTCTTTTGCGTCGTGGTTTCCGACCTGACGTGCCGGGCTTTCGTGTTGACTCCCTTCGGGACGCGATTCGTGGCGGACAAGTTGTCGTTCCCACGCGGGGCCTTCTTTTGCGTCGTGGTTCCCGGCACTGACGTGCGGGCTTTCCTGTTGTGTCCCTTCGGGACGGGATGCGTATCGGACTAGCTGCCGGTGTGCGCCGATTGACCGAACTTCGGAACTTTGCGCCCTATGTCTCTACCCGCTCGATTCTGAAGTCGTAGCACCCCGCCTCGGTATCGCGCACGTGCACGTATTTCACCTCGCTGTTGCCCAGAAGTCGGGCAATCAGCGGCTCGACCTCGCCGTTTTCGACGTGGTCTTCGCTAACTAGACGTCGGCCTTTCCCATAAGCAACCAGAGTCAGCCGGTGGCTGCGAAGATCCTCCGGAAAGCCGGCGTTATCTTCAAACCGCTCGCATGATCCCTGATGAATGAAGATCGGCCCCGGCAACGGCAGCGGCTCAATGCCGTGAAAGGGATCATGGGTAAACAGAATCCGGCGATCCTTCCCAACCTGAAAATCGCGAAGACAATGGCGGCATGGCCCATACCCTGTGGCTACCTCCTCATGGGCAGGATGACCGTAGCCTGGCGAGCGCATAGTTGACCGGACGAGATCGGCAACTTTGGTCGGAATTGCGGTGACGCGGAAAGAATTTGGCATTGTGGCCTCGCTTGGGATTTTGTCGTGCTGCGCTAAGATTCGCAGAGACGCGGACACTGGGCTATCCGAAGCTTGTGGCCAAACTGAATTGGTGGGCAGGGGCGTGCAGGCTGCGATCGCTAGCGTTTGCGAGTAGCTTTAGGCGCGCCAGGGGCAGGGGTTTGGCGAGCGTCGTAGCCGGCCGTTTTCTTTTGAGCGCCTTGCTTCTTGTCTCTAGCGGCCTGCGCCTGGCGGTCTGAATAGGTCAGCTTGCGGTCTTTGGGCATGGCCCATCATTCCACAGAGCAGCCAACGGCGCCAGTCCCGTTGACTTCAATGCTGCGAGTACTCAAGTAGCGCGGCATTCCTCTAATCGCTCGCGCGGTATTAGACTGTTAGGTCGATTCCCAGCCGCCCGCCGCGGCGTAGAAGGCGTCCGAGGTTCTAATGCCAACTGCAACACGCACCAATCCTCTCTCCTACCTCACCGATCAGATCAACGACCTGAAAGCCAAAGGCACGCACTTCAAACTTCGCGTGCTCGAAGACGAGCAGGCCCCCGAGTGCACCTTCGACGGCAAAAAGGTCATCAATCTCGCTTCGAATAACTACCTCGGCCTGACCACGCATCCCAAGCTGCGCGAGGCGGCCCTGGAAGCGACCCGCAAGTACGGCGTCGGCTCGGGCGCGGTGCGCACCATCGCGGGCACCATGAAGATTCACATGGAGCTGGAAGAGAAAATCGCGCGCTTCAAGAATGTTGAAGCCTGCGTGGTCTTTCAGTCAGGATTTGCGGCGAATGCCGGCACCGTCTCCGCCGTGCTCGGCAAAGAGGACTTCATCATCTCCGATCAGCTGAACCACGCCTCGATCATCGATGGCGCGCGCCTTTCCCGAGCAAAGATTCTCGTCTTCAACCACAAAGACCTGGCCCACGCGGAAGAACAACTGGCCAGCATCAAGGATCAGCCCGGCCGCAAGCTGCTCATCACCGACGGCGTGTTCTCCATGGACGGCGACATCGGCCCGCTGCCCGGCTTGTGCGATCTTGCGGAAAAGTACGGCGCCATCATGATGGTCGACGACGCGCACGCCTCGGGCGTTCTGGGCCGCGCCGGGCGCGGCACCATCGACCACTTCAGCGTGCACGGCCGCGTCGACATCCAAGTGGGTACGTTATCGAAGGCCATCGGCGCGCTCGGCGGATACGTTTGCGGCACGCGCGATCTCATCGACTTCCTTTATCATCGCGCCCGCCCATTTCTGTTCTCGACTTCACACCCGCCGTCGGTGGCCGCCACCTGCATCGCCGCCTTCGACGTCCTTCAGGACGAACCCGACCGCATCGAGAATCTGTGGGAGAACACGCGCTTCTGGAAGAAAGAACTCGCGCTGCTCGGTTTCGACATCGGCGGCAAAACCACTCCCGCCAGCGAGACTCCGATCACGCCCATCATCATCGGCGACGGCGCTCGCACCATGGAATTTTCGCGGGAGCTGTTTAAGGAGGGCGTGCTCGGCACCGGCATCGCCTTTCCCACGGTCCCGGAAGGCAAGGCCCGTATCCGCACCATCATGACCGCCACGCACACCGAGGAAGAACTGGAACAGGCGCTGGAGGTCCTGAAAAAAGTCGGCAAGAAAATGGGGATCCTGACCTAGGGCGCGCTCTGAGCGGTTTCGGACAGACCGCCGTGCGCTTCCGATGTAGACTTACGGCGGCAGTCTAACGCAATGGGCTCTTCTTCCTTAATCTGGGCCGTGCTGATTGGCGCCTTCGCGCTCGGCCTCAAGCTTGCGATCGACCTCGTAAGAAACCGACGGCGCAAGACTCCCGTTTTTCGCAGTTCGAAACCCTGAAGCGGGTTGCAGGGAAAGGTTTTCCAACCACCATCAGGGAAATCCCGGTTGGAGCCGGGGAAGCCCCGATTGTGGAGCCTGGGAGTCCAGTACATTATTTCCGTCAGCCATGACGCCCGAATCGGTGCAGCGCATTCAGCAATTGCCGGCTCTCATTGAGAAGGAAACGGACTCCGATAAACTGAAAAAGATGGCGTCCGAGCTTGAAAGCCTTCCGAAGGAGCAACTCGCAGAAATCCGCTCGCGGCAGATTTCACCCGAACAGATCGCGAACGGCTAGCTGCGCCGCTTTCAAAAGGCAGAAATCTCAGTGGACACTGAGTTTCCATCAATCCTCTGTGCGGCCTCAGTGTCCTCTGCGGTTAGGCTTTCCCGCAACTCACGACTGCTCAAACACAAACCGGTCGCTCACCAGAAAATTCACGATAGAGCAGGTCGCAATCGTCAGAATGTTGGCAACGAAATAGTTCAGGTGCGCGCTGCCTACCAGCACCCTCATCACAAGCACATTCCCGGCGATCGAAAACAGTCCCGTTGTTAAATTAAATTTCGCGAAACGCGCCCAGGAACTTCCGCTCGCGCGATCGGCCCACGTAAAGCGCTCGTGCCAGAGATAGTTGTGGACGACCGCCGCTTCCACGGCCAGCGCCGTGGCTGCCAGATAATCCAGCCGCAACACGGATTTCAGCAACGCCAGCGCTGCAAGCTGCACGCCAATTCCGCCCGCGCCCACCGCGTTGAACTTGAGCCAGCGAATTCCGGTGCCCGCTGCGCTCATCGAATCCGCTCCTCGCGATACAGCCGGTGGCCGTTCTTCGCGGTGAAGAACACGATCATCAACGTCATTCCCGCCAACCCAATCGCACCGCCGACATCGAACAGGCGGTAATGCCCGCGCAGCACAATCGGCCAGCGCAGCAATGCCAGGTTGCCCACCGCCAGCAGCAGTCGAAGTTCAGTGGGCCCAAAATTCCAGAACGACAAATGAAATTCTCCCAGAGTGTAAGTCGCGAGGTACGACTGGATCGACAACACCAGGAACGCAATCAGCAATCCAACCGCGAGCCACGGATGCATGTAGCCCGACAGCGCCAGCCCGCCCATCATCGCTACCGCGCCGAAACTGTCGACCATGTGATCGACGTAAAATCCATACCGCGGCCGCTGCTGTTGCCGCACCCGGGCCAGAGTTCCGTCGAGGCTGTCACCCAGCCAGTTCACCGCCAGGCAGGCAATCACCGCCAGCAGGTAATACTTATTCCAGCGCGCCAGGGCGTAGAACACTCCGGCGAGAATTTGCCCGACCAGTCCAAGCGCGGTCAGATGATCGGAGTTGATCCAGGCGGGCGTCTGCTCCGCCAGCCATATGAGCGCTTTCTTCTCAATGGTTGTCAGGAAACTGGCCTGAACTCGCCGCGTATTGCCGACCGCCGTGCCCATCCGTCGAATATCCTCCAACACTCCCGGATTCGCCTGTTCACAATAATCCACCATCGGGCTTGCCATAGCGACCTCCCTGCGTCGGCTCCAATTTCCTCCCCTCGGATGCTATGGGGCAATGCACGGGTGGTCGTGCGGGGACAATCCTCGAACATTTCGTATGTCATTCCGAATCAGCGGAGTATGTCGAGTGGTAAACAAGGTAATGACGTCAAAAATCTTAAAACGCCAAGATCGCAGAGAACTGCCGCAGAGGGTGCGGAGGGGACCCTGTAAGTTTACGCGCAGGACCGCGGATGTTGGCGTCTTATGGTTCCATCGCTGCCGTTTGTGTGGCCGGTTTTTCCACAGAAGCCTGTCGGCGCCGCATGGTCTGGGGTAGCTCGGACCGCAAAATCCACAGTCCCGCGGCCACCGCTCCGGCCCATGTGATTGTGCTCAATCCAAGCGACTCGAGATCCGCCGCCCGGCTTCCGCGCAATGGGATAAGACGCCCCACCTGCCAGGCGATCGCTCCCGCCCCGGCCGCCACCACAATCGATTTCCCCAGTTCCATCCAGGGCAGCCCCGCCAACGAAACCAGTTTCTTCCGATGCAGCAACACCGCGGCCGCCACTGTATTCGCCACGATCCCGATATCGGAGGCCATCGCCAGTCCGACCACCGAGAACGAATGGAACAACGCGCGGTACACCGCGATCGATGCGAGCGTCACCAGCGTGCACGCCACCATGGGCGTCAACGTGTCGCCCGCCGCGTAAAACGCGCGCGCATAAAGTCCCTGCGCCGCCCAGAAGGCCAGCGACAGTGAGAACCAGAAGAAATACAGTGCCGTCTCCTGCGAGTCGTTGAAAGAAAAACGCCCGCGCCGGTAAACCAGGTCGATCAGCGGCAGCGCCGCCACCATCATCAATCCGGTCACCAGGAATGACAGCGCCGAGATGCGGTACACCGACCCGTTCACCGACTCGCCGAACTCCTTCATGCGCTTCTCGCCAAAAAGTTTTGCGAAGAAGGGAAGCGAGGCCTGGCCGGTAGCCTGCCCGAGAACAGCGATTGGCACCGCGAACAGGCGCTTGGCGTAATTCAGCCGCGCAATATCGCCAATGCCGCTGGAGGCGAAGTAACGCAGAATCCAATCGTCCGCCGTTACCAGCGAAACGCCCAGCATCAGCGGGATCGACAGCCGCACCCACTCGCGGAAAGCCGTGTTGTGCCAGTCGAAGGAAGGGCGGTACCCGGTGCCAATCCGCGCCGCGCCGACCGCATTCACCAGGAACGGCCCGACCACTGCTCCTGCCAGCGCGCCGTACGCCAGCGACGAGATGCCGAACTGCTTGCCGGCCACGATCCCGCCCAGGATGATGAAGACGTTGTAGAGAATCGGCCCAAAACTGGGGAACAGAAACATCCGGTGCGACAGCAGCACCGCGCCCACTACGCCGCCGACATAAAAGAAAATCTGCGCCGGCAAAAGGATGCGGGTCAGCGACACGCACAGCTTCAACTGTTCAGCGGAAAATCCGTGGAACATCCAGCCCGCGAACTGCGGCGTGAAAATTTCCGCGAGCAGGATGCCCGCCAGAAACACGGTGGTCATCACGGTGACGATGACGGAAAACGCTTTTTGCGCGTCCACCTCGCGCTTTTCGGCAAGGAAGCGCGTGTAAATCGAAATGAACGTGATCGACGCGGTCCCGCCCGCGAGAATGTAGTTGAGCCAGTCGGGCAGCGTGAAGGCCGCGACGTAGGCGTCGGTCTGGCCGCCCGCGCCAAAGGCGTACGCGATGTACGCTTCGCGCAGGTATCCCACCACGCGCGACAGCATCACTGTGCTCATGAGCAGGACGGTGGCCGAGAATGCGCTGTGCTGGTGCGACGGGCGCAGCGCACGAAGAATGCGGGCAAACATGAGTGTGTGGTCTCAGCCTATCAAATGGAGGGCGCACCCATGCCTGGAAGTTCAGGCCGGAACCACGGAACACAAACTCACCGGGGGTGCTCGACGGGCATCCGGCTCTCGATTTGGTGTAGACTGTTGCGCCTCGGTCGACCTCTTCGTCAGCGCTGAAGCCCTTGCTGGACCGGACATTCGGCGTACAAATACTTTGCCGAATTTTCACGGCCCATTAACCTTTGCGCCGCCACCTGGCTTTATAGTGCGCCTCGGGCCAAACCAAATCACCAAGCAGCTTATCGATAGAGGAGGCTTTTCCATGCAAGTCCGCCGTCTTTTGGGCGTGCTCTCGATCGTGCTCGCGCTGGCCGTGGCTGCCGCGGCCGCGGTGTGTCCGCTGAATTCTCCCAGCAGCCAGATTCAGCACGTGATTTACGTGCAGTTCGACAACACCCACTTCATTCGCGATAACCCGAACGTTCCCTCCGACCTCGAGCAGATGCCGCACCTGCTGAATTTCATCAAGGGCAACGGCACTCTACTGTCCAACCACCACACCCCGCTCATCTCGCACACGGCCACCGACATTCTCACGTCTCTCACCGGCGTATACGGCGACCGCCACGGCGTGCCGGTCAGCAACAGCTTCCGGTACTTCAAGCCTGACGGCACTTCCAGCCTGGGTGTCTCGTTCGCGTACTGGACCGATCCTCTGTTTGATCCCACGACCACCGCGCCCACCGACACGAAGTTCAACATGCTGACCGCCGACGGCAAAAATGCTCCCGCGCCCTGGGTGCCTTTTACCCGCGCCGGTTGCAACTTCGGCGCGGTTGCCACCGCGAACACGATCCTCGAAAACATTCAGACCGACATTCCCACCGTCTTCGGCGCCAACTCGCCGCAGGCGGCTGAAGTTGTCGCCAATCCCGGGCAGGCCTTCGCCGATTTCGTCGGCATCGGCGTGCACTGCGCCGCGGGAGATGCGTTGTGCAGTGCCGCGAATGGCGGCGCGGCCGATCTGCTTCCCGACGAACCCGGGGGCTACAACGGCTTCAACGGACTCTTCGGCCATGTCTACGTTGCGCCGCAGGTCAGCCCTGGTGGTCCGCTCACCGATCTCAACGGCGCCGTGATCCAGGACGCAACCGGCCACATCGGCTTCCCGGGGTTCGATGGGATGGCGGCAACAGTCTCTCTTTCGTATGTCGCCGCGATGCAGAAGCATGGCGTGCCTGTGACCTTCGCCTACATCTCCGACGCGCACGACAATCATCCCACCGGTCCCGCGTTTGGACCGGGCTCGGCCGGATACGTCGCTGCCCTGGCTGCCTACGACGACGCATTCAACAAGTTCTTCGCGCGCCTGGCCGCCGACGGCATCACGCGCGACAACTCGTTGTTCGTGTTCACCGCCGACGAAGGCGACCACTTCGTGGGTGGCGCGCCCAGTCCGGCGGGCTGCGATGGCGTGCACGTTCCCTGCACCTACGCCCAGATTGGCGAGATTAATGTCAACCTGGCGGGCCTGCTGGCCACCCAGCAGAACATCACTACGCCCTTCACGGTTCACTCCGACGATGCTCCCACCATCTACATCACCGGGAACCCAGCGCGCACCGATCCCATCGTGCGCAGCTTCGCGCACGGGCTGGCGGCGTTGACAGCGGCCAATCCAATCACTGGCAACACCGACACCATCTCGCAATTCCTGGCGGATCCGGTGGAAATGAAGTTGCTCCACATGGTGACCGCCGACCCGGCGCGCACCCCCAAGCTCACTATGTTCGCTAATCCCGATTACTTCCTGTTCGCGGGAGCGCCGAACTGCAACTCGCCTTGCGTCACCGAAAATCCGGGCTTCGCGTGGAACCACGGCGACGTGCAGAAGGACATTACGACCACCTGGCTCGGCATGGTCGGCCCGGGCGTGAAGCGGCAAGGCGTCGACCGCGAAACCTGGTCCGATCACACCGATATCCGCCCCACCATTCTGTCCTTGCTGGGATTGGTGGATGACTACTCGCACGACGGCCGCGTGCTGGCCGAAGCGCTGCGCAGCAATGCCCTGCCCGGCGGCGTCCGCCGAAATCCGTTGGCGTTCACCTTGCTGGCGCGGGCGTACAAGCAACTCAACGCGCCGATAGGCAAGTTTGGTCTCGCTACGCTGGCCACCTCCAACAAGGCCATCACCGGAAGTGACCGGACCTACAACCGGCTCGAAAACCGGCTGGCGTCGTTGGGCGCCCAGCGCGACGCACTCGCTGCCCAGATCATTCAAAAACTCGAAGCAGCCGAGTTCAACAATCGACCGCTGGATTGGCCTTCAACCTTCAGCCTGCTGTTGCAGGCGAACCGGTTGCTGGAGCGCGCCGGCGGGGACTGAAAATGCGATAACCACAGGGACACAGGTTGCACAGAAGGAACAACCTCTGTGAAACTCTGTGCTCTCTGTGGTGAACGCGTTTCTTCGCGTCCTTCGCGGATTTTCTTTGCGCTCTTTGCGGTGAAAGTGTTTGTGCGCTTCGACGAAGAGCCTTTAACCGCAAAGATCGCAAAGGTTTCGCAAAGTTCGCGAAGAGAAGTGAAATCTACAATCTCGAATCCGGCATTCAGTGTGAACTCTGCGGCTGCCGTTTTGCGATCGGCTGCTCTCCAATCGCCTCTTTCCCTTCCTCGATCAGATAAAACTTGTCGGCATCAAAGATTGCGGAATGTCTGCTTCTGCCCGCTGGGCCATTGCACTTCGACGGTCTCGACGCGGGCTGCCTTGCCTAAGCCAAAATTCGCGCGCAGATCACTTTGAGAAAGATAACTGCCGCCGCCGGCAATTTCGCGAATCTGCGAAATACCTCCAGCCACGACCCGCACCCGCGCTCCCATCGCATCGTGATTGCTTTTCACGCCCACCAGCTTGAAGTTGATAAAGTGATTCTCGTTTCCTCCGCCGTTGTGCAACAGAAGCGGCGGATCGCCATTGTTGCCGACCACCAGATCCACCGAACCGTCATTGTCGAAATCGGCAAACGCGACTCCACGTCCCACGTACGGCTTCTGAAATCCGCTGCCCGCCTGCTTTGACACTTCCAGAAACTTCCCGTTGCCTTGGTTGTGAAACAGCGTGTTGGTCTGCTTGTAGCGGATCTCTGGCGTGACCTGCTCGACTTCCGGATACACGTGGCCATTCGCGATGAAGATGTCCAGAAATCCATCGTTGTCGTAATCAAAGAACCCGCCGCCGAAGCTGAGCACTTCGCGGGTGGGCACCGTGATCCGGCCCGCTCACTTCGTCAAAATAATCTTTGCCGCTGTTATGCCAGAGATGGTCAGAGGATTTCTGGAAGTCTGAAATATAAAGGTCGAGCCAGCCGTCATTGTCGTAGTCGCCCAGCGAAATGCACATCGCCGCCATGATCTGGCCTTGCCCGGCAACCGCCATGCCGGCCGGCAAGCCGACTTCCGTGAACGTTCCGTTGTGCTCGTTGTGGTAGAGATAGGCGTACAAGCCGTCATTGGCAACGAAAATATCGGGCCAGCCGTCGTTGTCATAATCGCCTGCGCCTACGGAAAGATTCTTGCCGTCGGGTTGATAGAGCTTGGCCGCCTTGGTGACATTTGTAAACGTGCCGTCGCCATTGTTGTGATAGAGAAGGTCAGCACTGCCCTTGTACGCACTGGGTGGGCAACTGCTCTTTACGCCGCCCAGGTCGCAGTAGCGCCGCGCCTCCGGCCCGAACGCCACGTAGCCGCCCACGTACAGATCAAGCTTCCCGTCGCGATCGTAGTCAAAGAAGGTCGCGCCCGCATGAAACTGCGTGCCGAATTCCATGCCGGCCACGCCCGCCTTATCGGTGACATCGATGAATGTTCCATTACCATTGTTGTGGTAGAGAACGTTCCGCCCGAACTGTGTGACGAAGAGATCGGGGAAGCCGTCGTTGTCGTAGTCGCCCCAGACGCAGCCCATTCCATAGCCGCTGCCGGGCACCTTCGCCTTGTCGCTGACATCGGTGAAGGTGCCGTCGCTGTTATTGCGGTAAAGCGCGTTCTGCACGGTGATGCCGCGATTGTAGAGATCGCGCCCGTTGACGAAATAAATGTCCTGCCATCCGTCGCCATCGAAGTCCGCCACGCACAGGCCTGGTCCGAATTCTTCCCGGTTGATGGAAATGCCCTGATTGCCCTTGAAGTGAACGAACCTGATTCCAGCGGCGGAGGTGATGTCGGTGAATTGGATGGGCTTGGGAGATTGCGCGCTGAGAGATGCGTGGCAGAGGAAGAGAAGCCACGCCCGGATCCAGAAAGTTCTCTTCGCACAAACGCGGAAACCCATGGCAGGCAGCTTAACGCAGAGCAGCGGAAGTGAACAGGTCAACCAGCGGCTATGAGAACGCAAGCTCCCTCGCCTGCGTTCGCCTGCCGGTTCACTCCGCTCGGGATGACAAGTTCTTGCTGTGCCCCCTTAATCCGTCATCCCCTAATTTGTCATCCCGAGCGAAGTCGAGGGACCTCGCGTTTCACGGTGTCGAGTTTCACGAGCAAGGCGCTTGATCACACAGCGCGCGAAGTCTTCGCAGAGATCGCCAAGAAAATCCTGCTCCGGCACTGTGCAAGGGAAATGGAGGACCATGTTCTGCTCCCGGCTCAGGCCGCCCGGAGCCGCTCGGCGATTTCGATGTGGCCTTTCTCGTCGGCAATCTCATCGGGCGTCAATCCATGATCATCCCGGGCGTTAGGGCTCGCTCCATACTTCAGCAGCAACTCGACCATCGCCTGATCGCCGTGCTGGGCCGCCGCGTGCAACGCGGTCCAGCCCTTCTGCTGGCGCGCGTTGACCGGAGCGCCATGTTCCAGCAGCGCGCGCACGATGGCCAGATTGCGCGCGGCCGCCGCGGAATGCAGGGGCGTCACCTGCATCGGATTATTCGCGACCGCGCCCGCGTCGGCATGATGTTCGAGCAGCACTCGCGCCACGTTCTCCTCGCCGAAAAACGCCGCGAAGTGCAAAGGTGTGAAGCCGTCGGCCGATCGCGCGTTCGCCAGCCGCGAATCGCGTGCGACCATCTCCTCCACCAGGTCCGGACGCCCCAGGCTTGCCGCCTCGAAGACGTCCAGTTCGGGCCGCGCCCTGCGCAGCAGTTCGACCATATCCTTGCGCTGCCGGTACAGCGCCTGCATGAGCGCCGAAACTCCGCCCGCATCGCGCGCCCCGCCCAGCGAACGATCCGCAGCCAGCAGTTCCTTCAATTGATCCGCATTGCCCGACTCGATCGCCGCGATGACCTCTTCGCTTCCCGCCACGCTGTGCCTCCTGCCGGCCGCACGTTTGCCCGCGAAGAGACATGATAGCCGCTCCCAGGCCCGCCGATAAGAGCCCGCCGGTGGCGCCAATTGTTACCTGCGTTACTCTGCGAGGTGATCTCCATCACACCACGTCTTCCATGCGCGATCTAGCCTGAGAGGTACCACGGTTGCGCAGGCTCGTCTGCGGAAACCTTATCTCCGCAAAAACGCGCCCGCGCAGCCGTCCGGAGCGCGTAGTGGGTAAAGCGATTGGGAATCGGGCTACCTGGCCTCCCACGCGGGTTCGACTCCCGACGCTCCGACCAGTTCCGTGGAGAGCGATCCTCGCGTTGGGAGTACACTGGCATCGTCTCCAGCTCGAATCAAGGAGGCTTCCCATGTGGAGAACGCCATTTCTGGTTTCCGCTCTGCTGTTGTTCGGATTTTTCGTTTTCGCACAAGACAAGAAGACCGACGAAAAAGCCAGTGCGAACGGCACGCTCGGCGCTATCCCGATCGACGCCGCCCGTCGCGAGAATCCGGTGAAGCCGACGGAAGAATCGCTCGCGCGCGGCAAGAAGCAGTACGGTTATGACTGCCTGATGTGCCATGGCAAGACAGGCGACGGCAAAGGCGATGTCGCTGCCGACATGAAGCTCAAGATGAACGACGAAACCAATCCCGCCACTCTTAAGGATCGAACCGACGGCGAATTGTTCTACATCATCCAGAAGGGCAAAGGCGATATGCCGCCCGAGGGCAGCCGCGTGAAAGACGAGACCATCTGGGACATGGTGAACTACGTCCGCTCGCTGGCGAAGAAGGGCGAGAAGGCGTCCGCCGAGGCGCCCGCGTCCGAGACGGCTCCTAACTAGCAGCTTGACCCCAGCGGGCGCAGCGGAACGCAGCGCGCGTTGATGCTTCGTCTTTCTTGATGTCCTCGAAAGCACCGGGATCGGGCGCCGATAATCACGTGGAGCCTGCAGCGGCGTTATAATGTGGGCGTTGGAGGTTTCCCATGCGAATCACAGGCCTCCTGATCCTGCTTCTGTTTCTTGTGATCTTCTTCGCCGCGCCCGCGGCCAGCTACGCGCAGAACTCTTCCGTCGGCGCGTCAAAATCTGCAGCCAGCGCCGACACGTCGATCGCGTTCGATCGCGCCTTGCGGGACTTTGCGCGACGGGACGGTATGCAGATCGAGCGTAACGGCGTGTGCTACACCATGCGCACCTACGTGATGGCGCGGGAAGAGAAAGACTCCGACGTCACGTACCCGGTGCGGGTCACCCGGTGCATGCCCGATTCCAAGCTGGAGTTCAAGTCGGCGGTCGCGCCGGGGCGCCGGTCACAGAATGGGCTCGAGTCCACGCCGTAGAAATTTCCCGCGCGGTCGAATTGCGGAGCGGGTGATGGACCGCGTGAACTAGCGCGCAGACGGCGGCGGGACCGGTTGACTACTGTTTGCGGAGCGCAGCTTCTTCCCGCCTGGCTGCCAGCAGCACGGGCACCTCAGGATCGGCTTCTTTCCAGGTCGTAAAGAAGTCCTGGTAGGCAGAGAGTGCTTTGGCCCGATATTGCGCGGCCTGCTCTCCGTGGGCCGCCTTTGTCTGCAGGGCCAGGGCGCGCGCCAGACCGAGGCGGGAGAGCGAACCAATCACGAAGTTCTGCACGATGCCGACGTGGTCAATCATCTTCTGAAATTCCACGGCGGCTGCCGGACCATCGCCTAACGCCAGGTAAGCCTGCCCACGCACGAAGACCGGATACAGGATCCCCAGCGGCAGCGGGCCCCCTAACTCGTAAGGCGAGGTGGCCTGCAGAGCCGTGACAGCTTTTGCCGGATGGCCCTGGCTGACCTCGATCGCGCCTCGCATGGTGGGCAGCCAATACACCTGCAGGATGGTATTCAGCGGGTCGGTCTTTTCGAGATTCTGGACCAGCCGCATCGCCTCGGCGCCATGACCGGCCCGTGCCAGCGCCAGCCCGGCGAGAATCTCCACGTCGCGTCCATGTGAGAGGGCGAGCGCGGCGTCTGCTTCCTTCTTGGCCAGCGCAGGATATCCCAGTTCGGCTTCGTGCAAAGCGGAACCGGTGTGCCAGAGCGCCGCTACTTCCCTGGAATCGGCGCGCATGGCGGAACTCACCGCAAGATTGCCATAGTGCCGGGCTTCGCGGGCTCGTCCGAAATACGCCTCTGAGTCGGAGTGCTGCGACAACAGGGTATCTTCCGCACCCGGCTTGCCCGTTCCCCACGCTACCTGGCGCCGCATTTCGTCCTTGTCGTTCTTCAGGAAGGCGAGGAAGTAGAGGTTGCCGTGCAGGTTGAGGCTATCCATTTTGCGCCGCTGCATTACTTCCAGAACCCTGCGCGCGTCATCAAATCGATTCAGCGCAAGATAAGACACCGCCAGGTTCGAGTAGATCATCAGCGTGTTGGTGGTATCGAGCTTCCGGGCCTCTTCGGTCTGGGCTACCGCTTCTTCCCAACGCCCGAGGATAATGCCGTTGAGCCCCAGATTGAGGTGCGAGAGGCGGTCGCGGGGATAGCTTTCGGCTTCGAGATGGTAAGTGGCACGCGCCTTTTCGAGTTCGCCGGTGACGTACTGGTAATAGGCGCCCGTAATGCGGAAGCGCTCGATGGCGCTGACCCGATCGCGCATTGCATAGGCCTTGCGAATGTTCTCGGCGGCCAGGTCCGCTTCTTCCAGGTTGCTGTAGCAGACACCCAGATTGGCATAGGCGAGTGCGAAGTCGGGATCAAGTTCGATGGCGCGCTTGTAGAAGGGGACCGCCTCGGTATCGCCTTTTTGATCTTTGACCGCGACTCCCTGGCTGAAAACCTTGAGCGCCGCGAGCGAGCTGGTGGTGGCCTCGATCGGCACATCGAACTTCTGGACCGAGGCCAGCGATTCTCCCAGCTTCTGACGGAGGCGGGACGAGGCCTGGCTTAGCGCGGCCAGCACTTCTTCCTTCCGGGAAGCTTCGGCGTTTGCTTCTGCCAGGGTTTCCCCGTTATCGCAAGCCGCCGCTTCGAGCGAAACCAGGTAGTGGCTGCCGAGCCCGGCGATCGAGCCGCCGATGACGGCCTTGCTGCCGGTGCGCTGGCAAACTTCTCGGGCGGCTTCGGTCGTCAGGTGATCGTCGGGCGAACGTCCCATCAGGCGAAGAGTGTCATTGATCTTGCGAGCGGAAAGCACGTTCAGGAAAGGCGACTGTGCCAGGTTGACGCTCAATCCCTGCTTCAGGGTGCCATCAAACACCGGGTCGCCGGTGCGATTCTCAAACTCGCGCAGGAGCACCGTGTCGCGCTCGTTCAGCGCTTGCACGCTGTGGCCGTGGAACCAAAAGAAGACGGCGGCCGCCACGATGACGGCGGCAATGGCCGCGGGCAGGAGCCAGTTCTTTGTCCGAGCCACGGTGACGGCGTGCGAGCCGGAGGGCTGGCGAAGTTGTTCCAGATCGGCCTGCATCTCCGAGGCGCTCGAGTAACGGCGCGCGGGATCCTTTTCCAGCGCCTTGAGGATCACGCGTTCCAGTTGGGGCGACACTTGCGGATTCAGCAGCGCGGGAGGAACCGGGGATGCTTGCAGAATTTCTTTCGATATCGCTTGCGAGGTGGCGCCGTTAAAAGGCACCCGCCCGGTGGCCATTTCGTAGAGTACGGTCCCGAAGGAGAACAAGTCAGTGCGCGGATCAAGCGGCTCGCCACGTACCTGCTCGGGTGACATGTAAAGCGGCGTACCCATCGCTGAGCCGGGAGCAGTGCGGTGCGGCTCGGTAGGCGAGGCTGCCGGAGCCGCGGCGGCGGCTTTTTCGGTGGTGGTCTTGGCAATGCCGAAATCGAGGATCTTGGCGTGGCCGCGGCGCGTGACGAACAAATTGGCCGGCTTGATGTCACGATGAATGATGCCTTCCGCGTGCGCGGATTCGAGTGCATCGGCGATTTCTATCGCAAGCCCGAGAAGGACCGAAGACTCCAGCGGTTTGTGGGCGATTCGCTGGGTCAGGGTCTCGCCGACCAGATACTCCATGACGATGAAGGGTTGGCCCTGATAGCTGCCGATTTCGTGAATGGTGCAGATGTTGGGATGGTTCAGAGCCGAGGCGGCGCGGGCTTCGCGGCGCAGGCGCGCGAACGCGGAAGCATCGCCGGCGACTTCGTCGGGCAGGAATTTCAGAGCGACGAAACGGCCCAGCGATGTGTCCTCCGCTTTGTAGACGACTCCCATGCCGCCCCGGCCGATCTCCTCGACAATGCGGTAGCTGCCGAGCACGGCGCCGATCCGGCTGAGGCCCAGGTCGCCGGCGGAGACGCCGAGCATAGGAGCAGCGGGAGATTCCAGGAACTGGCTGTCGGAACGGTCGTGCGCCGCGAGCAGAGATTCGAGTTCGTGCCGGAGATCATCGTCGCCGACGTTCCGCGCGAGGTAGAAGTTGCGCTCTTCGGGACTGAGGGGAACAAGAACTTCGAGCAGGCGCTTGACCTGCTGCCAGCGTTCGGGAGTCATGGGCTCGCCGGCAGTTGGGGAAGCGTCGTTTGGGTTGTGTCCGGGATCCATTGGCCGTGGCCAGCGGCGTCTTTCCCGCAGGTGGCCTACGATTTTGCCATCGAGAGGGATTTAGGGGAAGGGCGGGAGGGACGGAGTCCGGGGGAAAAGCGTTTAACCACCACGGACCCGAAGAACAGCCGCAAAAGGACGCCAGGAACACCCAGGCTACAAGAAAGGCGTGGCGGCCCTATTCGTCGCCGTTTCATTCATCGAATAGTGAAGTAACTCCCGTTCCCGGGGACTTCTTTGGGAGCCTTCCGTCCATGCGGTTGATTCCGGTGGGCGACGGAGGCGTTGAAGCTGACGAAGGCCGCGGGCGAGGGCGCCCGCGCCACACTGCGACGAAGGCAGCACGAGCGACTTTACGTTTCTATGCCTACGTAGCACACCCGGCCGATCAGGTAGTCGGCGGCGGTCTTGCCGTCTTCCATCGTCATGACTTCGATGGGATAGGCCTGGTTATGCGGGCGCAGGATGAGGTGATTGCCGGCGACCTCGACGTATTTCACCGTGCAGTCTCCGTCTTTGGCGACCGCGTACATGTTGAATTCGCCTTTGCGGTAGGGCTTCAGCGAGTTGTAGTGGCGGTCAATGAGCACGTTCGCGCCCGGCAACAGGCGGGGATACATGCTCATGCCTTCGCGGCCGTCGGCCCGAATGATCACGAAACGCTCCCAGGTTTCGCGATCGCCTTCCAGGTCCGGGCGCATTTTGCGCAGGAAGCTTTTCTTGAATTTCAGGATTTCGCGGACGTTCATGCTCATGACGAGCGGTTCTTTGGCGGCAATGGCACCGTCGACCAGCAGGACGTTGTCGAACTCGTCGTCGGTGGGCGGCAGGATGCTGGCGCGCTTGTTGACCTCGGTAGGTTCGATCAGGTCGAGCACGGAAAGGTGCTGCACGTTCAGCACTTTATCCATGCCTTCGATGCTGAGGCCGCGCTTGCGGTTGAGGAAGTTGGAGATGTGGGCCTGCTTGAATCCGGTCTGCTGGGCGAGCCGAAGGCCGGTCAAATCGCCCTCTTCGATCCGGTCCCATAAAGTTTTGCGCAGATTATCTTGCAGAGCCTTGAATTTCATGGGGAAAGTATAGCACCGGCTTATAGCGTTGGGATATTAACAAGTGAAGTACAACATCTGAAAGGAAATAGAGTTCTTGACATTGTTGGTTGTGAGCTATACGCTATGCGGCATTAATAGCTATATGTGGTATTACTCGGAGCAATCATGGAATTCGTACAGCCCGGCGAGGAAGAGCGCGGGTTCGGGGAGTTTCGCCGCAAGGTGCGCGCCTCGGAACTGCTCTCGTCGTCGCTGGAAAAACTTTTATCCGCAATTCATTTTACGGGCCGGGTCAGTGTGGTCGTCCAGAATGGACGGGTGCTGAAGTCCGGCTACGAGGAGGGCTACTTCCGGAGCAGATCTGAGTAGCAGGTGTTGGGTCTTGGGTGTCAGGTCTCAGGTCTCAGGACTGACGACTTTGCGATGCTGGCAGCTGGGGACTGAACTTCGAGACTGCGATTCGGAAGCAAGTTCGGCATTCATAACTAAATAGCGCAAGCAGGTCATCGTAAGAGAAACGAGCCCTGTGTCCGGGAAACCGGCGCGGGGCTTTTTTATTTCGGTCGTTGGTCGTCGGTCGTTGGCGAGGCGGGCTGGGTGAGATGCAGGGCTGCATTTTCAGTATCGCTGGTAAGAAAACCCGCATCGCCTTGGGCCGCCCTGCCGAGTTGTCGAAGGCCGGAGCAGCGTTGTTGTTGGTCAAACAGAATTCGATGCTGGGAGGCTGCTTTTGCCAACGACCGACGACCAACGACGTTTTTGCATAGCACCCATTCATAACGAACTGTCGTTCAGGAGGCAATCATGGAAAGTCTGGACGAGTTGTTGGTTCCGATGGAGTTGAAGTACTGCGAGCGGTGCGGCGGTTTGTGGTTTCGGCAAAAGGAAGGAACAGAGATCTATTGTCCGGGGTGCCTGCCGCTGATGGCGGACATGCCGACGCCGCGACGCAAGCGGGTGGTGGTGGTGGCGGTGAACTCGGTGGATGAGATCGAAGGGTGCCTGGCGGAATTGACCGCGGTCTGTGGCGAGGGAGGCAACGCGTGACCGCGGCGGTGGGGCTCCTGGCAGCGTCGATCGATTCTCGAGAGTGGCTGGAGGATGCGTGGGATTCGGGATTGAATCCGGATCTGTGGATGTACCGGGCGCGAACGGAGGCGATCCTGCGGAAGTTTTTCCGGATGTCGGTGGAAGTAGGGCGGTTGCCGTCGATTCTGGGGAGCGAATTTTTCCGCACGCACGTGACTTCGTACAGCGTTTCCAGTTTCGAAGACGCGGTGATCTTCGTGCACGACGTGGAGCGGTGCGTCGCGAAACTGGACCGGCTATCGCAAACGCTGATCGCTCGGGTGATTCTGCAGGGATACTCGCACGAGGAGGCGGGGTTCCTGATGGGATGCTGCCGGCGGACGCTGGAGCGGAATCTTCCAGAGGCGGTGGACCGGCTGAGCGAAATTTTTCTCAGAGCGGGAATTCTGGAGGCGGTGGATGGTCCGCGCGCGAGTGACGAGGAATCTTGTCAAGAGGGGGAAGAGGACGAAAATCCTGTAATCGTGTGATTCGAGAGGAAAAATAAATTTCGAAAACGTGTCACAATTACCCTGGTGAAATTGCTATTCTAGATTTAGAGAGTGAGATTGGAAGATTTGCGGGAGGCGCGCCGGTGGGCGCGCCTTTTGCTTTGAGTGAGGGCGCGGAGAAAAGCTTTTAACCGCAAAGGGCGCTGAGAAAATCCTGGTGGAGCTGCAAAAATCTTAAAACGCAGAGACCGCAAAGGGCGTGGAGAAAAGCTTTCGCCTCGTAATCACCGAATGCAAAGGGC
The DNA here is from genome assembly GCA_963733805.1 of uncultured Acidobacteriota bacterium. Lineage (GTDB taxonomy): Bacteria > Acidobacteriota > Terriglobia > Terriglobales > Acidobacteriaceae > Gp1-AA133. The sequence goes on from CAVTEO010000003.1 coordinate 226,392, forward strand.
TCGATAGTGGGGTGGACTTGATTTTGGCTGGTGCAGCTTTGTGAGGAGAGCATGGTCGCGAAGAAAAAGGCAGCGAAGAAAAAGAGCAAGAGTTCCAAGAGCACTGTGAAGGGGCCGGTGAACGTGGAGGAGGTACGCGAACGGGTGCAGCGGGTGATCGCGGAGAAGGCGGAAATGATGACGAACGCGAATGCCGATGAAGCATCCAAGGGATGCTTGCCGCAGCTGAAGTATTTGTTCGAGGTGCTGGGTTTGTATCCCGCGACGGCGGTGGAGGAACCAGAGACGGCAGAGAGCAACGATCTGGCGCGCGTCTTGCTAAGGCGTTTCAATTTTCCGTTTCAGGGTCCGGCGGACGAGGAACCGAATGATGCGTCGAAAGAGGCGCCGGCCGCCGCGCCGGTGGGCGACGATTCGGTAGAATGAAAAAATCCGAGCGGAGGTCGAAAGTCCTCCGGGTGCTGGGGCCGGGTCATTGGATGGGGACCCGAACTGCGCTGACGGATTCCAGGTTCCAGATCGTTGATCCAGCGTTCAGGACTGGCGCGCGGCGAGATTTGAAGGCAAGCGGGAGCGGGAACGCAAGCATGGATATGACATGGGTGACCGGCCGGATTGCGGTCGGGGGCGGGATCTGGAACGAAGAGAACATGGCCGCAGTGGCGCAGGCCGGGATCTCGCACGTGATCGACATGCAGATTGAGTTTGATGATACGCCGCTGGCGCAGCCGTTGGGAGTCGAAGTGCTGTGGAATCCGGTGGACGATGATTTTCTGCCGAAGCCGGCGGAGGTGTTTCAGCGGGGCGTCGAGTTTGCGATTGAAGCGCTGGATCAGCCGGGGACAAAGTTGTATATCCATTGCGCGGCGGGAGTACATCGGGCGCCGATGATGGCGCTGGCGCTGTTGTGCGCGCTGGGGTGGAAGTTGAATGATGGGATCCGGTTGATCGAGACGCGGCGGCCGCAGGCGGATTTTGCGGATGTGTATGTAAGGAGCGTGGAGAGGTTTTTGACGGGGTATGCGGCGGCGCAGAAGTGAGTTTTTGAGCAGAGGACATTGAGAAAATCCCAGAGATCGAGAGATATGTGGAATCCCTTCCTAGCGCAAAGGACGCGCTCGGATGGGGCGCCCTCGGTTTGTGCTGTCGCGACGGAATGGATAGGTCCTTCGCTTCGCTCAGGATGACAATTTAGCAGGTAGTTCTGCTTTATTCGTTTTGGGTTGCGATGTTGCCTGGGATTGCGAGTTGCCTGGGATTGCGAAGGTAGTTGGGATTGCAGGTGGGTTTTAGGAGGAAGGCATGTTGGATGCGCGGCGCCGCCCGATGGGGCGGCTTTTTTTTGGTCTGCTTACGGTGCTGCTGGTTTGGTGGGGAGCGTTTGCATCGCCTGTGAACGCAGCCGACGGTGGTCCGGCGATTACGCGCGTGAGCGATACGGTATACCGCGCGGATGGGACGCCGGCGTCGGGAATGGTTTTGATTTCCTGGCCGGCCTTTACGACCTCCGATGCGAAGCCGGTCGCGGCGGGGACCAAGAGTGTGACGCTGGGGAGCGGCGGCGCGCTGGCGGTGGACCTGGTTCCGAATGCAGGAGCGAGCCCGGCGGGAAGTTACTACCAGGTTGTGTTTCAGCTCGACAGCCTGGTGCGCACCGAATATTGGCTGGTGGGAGCCGCCTCGCCGACTTCGATCAGCGCGGTCCGGACAACGCCGGGAACGGGCGGGGCGGCCCCGCTGGCGTCGAAGCAGTATGTGGATGACGCGATCGCCGTGAATAAAGAGTATGTGGACACGGCCGTGGCGAATGTGGGATCGGGTTCGTACGTTTCCAAGAATGGCGACGCGATGACCGGGCCTTTGACTCTGGCGGCGGATCCTTCAGCACCGACGCAAGCCAGTACGAAGCGGTATGTAGATACCGCGCTGCTCGGGAAGGCGAGCCTGGTGGGCGGAGTGGTGCTTCCGGCGCAACTGGGGAGCGGGACTGCAGACAATACGCAGTGCCTGAAGGGAAACTCGACGTGGGGCGCGTGCGGAACGAGCGCGAATGCCACGGCTCTGCAAGGGATTCCGCTGGATACGGCGTCGCCCGCGGACGGGCAGGTGGTGACTTACGACGCCCCGGCGGGAAAGTACAAGCCGAAGCCGGGAACGGGCGGGGCGACGCCGGGAATGCTGGCGGTGAAGCACTCGACCGATTTCGCGTGGACGCAGTCGCCGGCGACTGACCTGAGCACGGCCGGCGCGAAGACGGTGACGCTGGCATCGTGTTCAGCGGGCGTGGTGGCTTCGGAAACATTCTTCTACGTCTATATTGCGGGAACGGGAACGCCAGAAGCGGTGAAGGTGACGGGCGGAACATGCGCGGGCAATGGCAGTTTCGGGACTCTGCAGTTCACGACGGCGAACGCGCATCCGAGTGGATACACGATCTCATCGGCGACGGCCGGAATCCAGGAAGCCTCGATCGCAGCGAAGCTGGATATCCTTTCGGGCAACAACTATCACTACTATCGCGATGGCTACGTGCGGGTGCCGCCGGGGATTCACCAGCTGTATGCGCCGCTGAACATTGTCGCGAATGATCAGACGATTGATTTTTCGGGCGCGATCCTGAAGTGCAACTTCGATGCGGATTGCGTCGTGGTGGGACGGTCCGACAATTATGGAGCGACCAGCAACGTAACCTTGATCAAGCCGCGTGCGATGCCGACGATTGCGCACGGGCAGCATTCGATGATCACGGTCTATGGGCAGAAGACGCGAATCTATAACGTAATGGCGGTGATCGGACCGCGGACCAGTCCGCCGACACCGGAGAACTACGGAAACTTCGGACATTTGGTGACGGTGGTGGGGGACCAGGCATTCCTGCTGGATGGTCTGGACACGACAGCCGGGGCTTCGCTGGAGTGCACTACCACGTTTTGTGGCTCGTACGTTTATGCGCCGGGGCCGTTCAGCGGAGTTGGGACCTGGGGGAGTCCGGGGGCGGGGTCCAATGCGGCGGTGGGCTGGTTGAAGCACATGCAGTTGGCGCCTTTCTGCAACGGCAATGGTGTGGACTGGCAGTCCGGGAATACGTTGCACGTTGAGGACTCGGTGATTCAGGGGTATTCGCAGTTTGGCATCCGCTGGAGCATGGCAGGGGGCGGATATGGTTCGGCGCTGCTGGACGATGTGTATGAAGAGGGTGGCTGCTCGAACAATCCGCTGGGCAATGTGGGATACGCCGGCCTGATCGTGCAGGGCGGGCGGGTTGCGATCCATGGCGGGGAAATGCCGTACGGACAGTATCCGACGTTTGCGACGCAGACGGGCGGGACCGTGAACTACTACTACATCGTGGCCACCGACGGAGTGAATGGGCCGTCGAATTTGCTGTATGCCGGGAAAGCGACGCTCAACGGGACGGGCAACGTGACGATCACGATTCCGGATATTCCGAGCGCGGTCAGCTTTGATGTGCTGAAGTCGAGCACGCTTTATCAGGCGCCTTACGGAACGGGGAACTGGGCGGTGGTGACGGGAGTGACGCGAGCTTCGGCGTGCAGCGCGGGGGTGTGCAATTTCACGGATACGCAAGCGGCTCCGATAAGTTACACGGTGCCGAACACGGTTCCGAATTATTTTCCGAAGCTGGACTTGTGGCCGGGCGCGATGGTGATTGGTCCGTACGTGGCGGGCAACTCGGCGGCTGCGCAGGGTACGGTGAGCCTGGAGTACAACAACCTGAACTGGACCGCGATCTGGCAGACAAATACCGGTGGAGCGTTACTGGACGCAGTGGATTCGACGCGCTGCACTCTACTGCCCGGTTCTCCGATATGGGAAGCGTGCACCGGGCAGGATCAGGATCTGGCCTCAACGTTGATGCATAACAAGATCGTGGGAACGAATCTGAAGGGGCGCTTGAACCTGATGACGGGCGGAGGCGGGCCGAGCCACTTCATCACACTCTACGATTCGAATCTGAGCAAAACGTTGGGAGCGGCGAACAACCGGCCGTCGAATGATGCGAATGACACCTACATCGGGTACGACCAGGGAGCGGGGAGCGCGGTGTCCGTGGGGCTATCGCTGGGAGCGCCGGTGGCGATTTCGAATTACATCGGGAACGTAGGGGATGGAGTCAACTGGAAGGAGCGGCTGATTTCGAACCTGAAGACGTTCAACGTTCCGGTGAATTTCACGGCTGGATTGCAGCTGGCAGGCAGCTACGGGACGAACGGACAGTGTTTGAAGTCGACCGGCACGGGAAGCTCCTGGGGATCGTGCGGCACGGGAAGCGGCGTCAGTTCTCCGCTGACCAGCAAGGGTGACTTGTGGGGATTTGGGGCCGCGGATGCGCGGCTGGCGGTGGGGAGCGACGGGCAATGCCTGGTGGCGGATTCGACGCAGGCGCTCGGTTTGAAATGGGGATCGTGCGGAAGCGGGAGCGGCGCAGCCCAGGATTCGGCGGTGGTGCACAACACGGGGACGGAAACGATTGGCGGGGACAAGACGTTTTCGGGGAGTGTGATTGTACAGGGTGCGATGACCGTGTCGGGCGCGTGGCAGGTGGAGAGCACCGGCCCGGCGACCCCGATGACGGCGGCGGCGGGCGATTCGAAGGTTGGGTTTGACTCGGACGGCAAGTTGAAGGTGTCGGAGAACGGCGGGGCGGTGACCGAGGTGGCGAAGGTGAGCCAGATTCCGTTGTTGCAGACCAATGGAGTCAGCAACAGCAGCCAGGGAACGTTGAACCTGGTGCCCGGGCCGAACGTGTCGCTAACGGCGGGGGCAAATGGAGCGGTAACGATTGCGTCGAGCGGGCTGGGGCAGGGGCCGCTGTATGAGACGGATGCGAACACGGTGGAGCAGAGGAACGGAACCAGCCTGCAGACGAAGAATTTCTATGGTTCCTACACGGATGCAGGCAATTGGGACCGGCTGCGGCTGACGCCGAGCAGCGGTTACTTCCAGTTGATCAGCGAGACGCAAGGCAGCGGGCAACAGCTACGAGGCATCTGCTTCGGGGCAACCGGGTCGGCGACCTGTAACTGGGGAATCGACACCGCGGGGTTGCTGAAGCCGATGTCGGACAACCTGAAAGATATCGGGGGCGCGACGGCCAAGCCGCGCGATGTATACGTTGGCCGCAATCTTGTGATGTACGACAAGACTTCGCGCTACAACAATGTGCTGACGGCGGGCATAGGGCTGGAGCCGGTGTATGCAACGGTGTCATTGACGGGGCAGACGGCGGCGATCGCGTCGGGCAACTTGTGCGGAAGCCCGAACTGCGGGGCTGGGCAGTATGAGATCACGTACTACCTGGATTCGACTTTGAGCTGCGGGACGCCCGGTTCAGCGAAAGTGAGCCTCAACATCGGATGGACGGATGAGGCGGGGACGAAGACGTACGTGGGAGTGCCCCTGGCCGGAAATGGGGTCAGCGCGAATGCGGTGAGCCTGGGTGATACAACGAGTTTCGGCAGCGGGCAGATCAGCCTGTGGACGGCGGGGACGAATGCGATTACTTACTACACAAGCTATACCGGTTGTACGTCGGGGGCGGGAACTTACTCCGTGCGGATTGCGGTGAAGCAGATGCAGTAGGGGTTTCTCCTGGGATGGGACAGCTGCCGTTCGTGGAGTCCCACGTTAGCGCAAAGAGCGCGCGAACGTGGGGCACCGTCGGTTGGCGGTTGGTGGAGTTCGAGGGAAGTGCATAGGTCCTTCGCTGCGCTCAGGATGACAAGTTGGTTGATTGGCAGAAGGGGGCTGCCGCGGCAGAAATCGCCGCGGCCTGGACAGGCGGGGGCGCCTGTCCCTACGTGGTTCGCGGTGATGGTTTCCTGGTGAGGGCTAGACGCACTCAGGCCGGCGGTACGTTGGCGCTACGACGTCCATTCTGAAGTAACAGCCTTACAAAGAAGAGAGAGATGAGACGAACACTGTTGGTTGTGGTGTTGCTATCGGGGTATGCGTGTGCCTTGGCGGGGAATGTGTACTACGTGAGCTCGAGTGCGGGGAACGATTCGTATACGGCGACCCAGGCGCAGAGTCCGGCGACGCCCTGGAAGAGTTTGGGCAAGGTTAATGCGGCCACGTTTGCGGCTGGAGATCGGATTCTGCTGGCGCGGGGCGATGTATGGCGGGAGCAGTTGATTCCGCCTTCGAGCGGAAGCAGCGGAAGTCCGATTGTGTTTGACGCTTACGGAACAGGAGCGGCGCCGGAGATTACCGGCTACCAGGCGTTGTCGGGATGGACGCTGGTGTCGGGGAACGTGTGGAGCGCGCCGTTAACAGCGACGGGCATGAACTTCGTGTTGTTCGGGACGATCTGGGGGACGAAGCAGACATCGCAGGCTGCGCTGCAGCATGACCGGGACTTTTTCTTCTACAACAGCAACCTTTATGTATTCGCACCTTCGAATCCGGGCACGTACTACGGGACAGTGGCGGCAATTCTGCTGACCAACTTGCCGCTGATTTCGGTGAATGGGAAGTCGTGGTTGACGTTTCAGCACCTCCAACTGGACTGGTTTGATCAGTATGGCGTTTACGTAACCGGCGCGGCGGATCACCTGGTGTTCGCGAATATGGAAAGCGACGGGATGATTCCGGCGGGGGCGCTGCCGCTGGGGTTTTATGTGAATGCGACGTCGCCTGGGGACTGTGCAGTTCCTTAATTCCGAAGCGCACATGAATTACGACGGGTTCCGGTTTGATGGGGACGCTGACGGGCGCGAACATCGTGAACGCGAAGGCCTACTTCAACCGGAATTGCGGGATCAGCGATACGACGGGCAAGCACGTCACCTATTCGTACTCGCACTTATATGGGAACGGGATTGCGGTGCTGGGGTCGACGGATGTGTGTCCGGCGGGATTTCTGGAACTGGGCGGGGCGGGCAACGGGCACAACATTGCGGCGAATACGGCGCCGATGGTGAACAACTTTGCGCGGTATCCGGCGCGGATCAGTTACACGCTGGATGACGAGGGGAAGTCGGCGGGAGCAGCGGACTACATCGACAGCCTGCTGCCGCAGTTCACGAGCCGGAATCTGAAGATGTCGATTGCAGTGGTAACGGGCGAGCAATATGCGAACGGGGACGTCCCGCGAATTCAGGGTTGGTTTAACGCGGGGCATGACATCAACTCGCATTCCTTTCCGGTCGCACAATTATTACGACACCGCCGTGATCAACGTGAAGTACACGGGGACGGGGATGACGGGCGAGCCGGAGCATCGCGGGGAATCTGCTCACGACGACGGTGACGGGCGGGCTGGTGGAGTAGAATCTCAAGCTTCGTTCTAACGTCAACAGTTCTCGATGCGACGTTCGCTAAGCTGTCGGCTGCCATGAGCGGGCGCCCGGGGTACATGGCTTCCACGCTCAACATTTCAGGCGTACTGGAACCAGCTGAAAGCTGGCAAATGTAACCGTGGTGGACATCAAGAGCGCGACGAACGGGCTGATGCGTGAATGGCGATGTGTTCGTTCAGGACGAAATGGCGAAGTCGAGGGATTGGCTGCTGGAGAACGTGAGCGGGCTGTCGAGTTCGGAGCTGGTGTACGTGTATCCGTCGGGGAAGGAGAACGATCAGGTGCAGCTGGATGCGGTGGCCGCCGGATATAAGGGCGGGCGCGGAAGCCTGTCGATGGGGCAGGCTGTAACAGGGACGTTGACGACGAACTCTGGACCGGCGGCGATGGAAACGAATGTGTGCGGGGTGTATGGGTACGGCGTGAATGTGCAGAACATCACGAGCCTGGGAACGACGGGCTTCGGAGGGCAGATACGGTGGCGCAGATCGCGGCACAGGTGGGGCTCGCCTTGTCAACAAGGCCAAGGCGTGGGGGGTGCCGTATGGATTGGTTCCGCATCCACCGGCGACGGGAGAACCGGAACTGACGACGACGGAAGTGGGCTGGGTGCTGGACGGATTGATCGCGGCGGGCGCGACCGTGATAACGAACACGGCGAATGGTGGATTACCTGGCAAGCGAGTCTCCGGTGGCAGGGACGACATTTTATACGGCAGCGGGATCGAGTGCGGCGGTGGACCTGCGCGAGACACCGCGATCGGCAACGGTGCTGGCGGGATCGAACCAGGGCGCAGCCTATCGAGTGGACATGGCGGAGCGAGCCGTCCGCTGACGGGCGCTTGGGATGTTGGAGGATATCAGACGCTGTGGAGCAAACACGGCGCGGCCAGCGGCGGCGGTCACTTCACGATGGGATTGGCGGGGGGAGTTGCGGGCGAGAACGCATATCGTTCTCCGGGAGAGGCGGCGGCATTTGGAAGGTGGACGGCGGCGACTCTGCCGCAGCAGTGTGTGTATACGGCGCTGTGGGGCACACGCCCCGGCGCGGTTCATACCGTTAACGCATCGGACTGCAACGACGTGTTCACGGGCCTGCAATACTGGCTCAACAACGCTGCTGCGGGAGATACGATCAGGATTCCAGGGGGAACGACTTGCACGGGGCATTACACTTTCGCTCCTACGGGCGCCGACGTAGCCAGTCGGTATTACGGTTGAGTCGGACCAGGTGGGACAGTGCGAAGTTCGCTGAAAGGCAGGTCACGTGCTACGCCAATATCGCGCACATTGACGGGTATCCGGACTATCCTGCGCGACTTCCGGCGAACGGATGGCGACTCTAAGTTCGAGCACCACGAATACCAGTCCGGTCACGATCACGGGGAACTTCTACCGGCTGATCGGGCTGAACATCACGAAGAACTATGGCACGACATGATACTCAGTTGAGCGATTGGGGCGGGTACGGATCACATCGACCATCTGGACGTTGCCTGGTTCATGGGGACAACTGGGACGAGCACGTGCCGAAACTTCGACACTCATGTGGGCATCCAGACCAAAGGCACCTACCAGGCGATCATCAATTTGCGGCCGGACGACATCGAGATCCTGCACTCTGCCGATGGCTACGCGATTGGCGGCGGCACGGGCAGCCAGCGGATGGAAGGGCCCATCAAGATTTACAACAACTGATTGCGGGCAGTTCGGAGTCGTGGATTTTTGGCGGGGGATTTGCGTTGCGTGCCGCACTACTACGAGATCCGGCGCAACTTTCCATGAAGCGTTGAAGTGGATGATGGCCTTGAGGGTGGGAGTGGTGGGGGAATCACCGAACGTGAAGAACCTGCGAGCAACAAGCATGTACTGCATCTATGAAGACAACGTGTTTACGAATCTCTGGATCGGCTTACCAATACGGCTACGCCTGGTCATCCTGCCCAAGAATCAGGCGTCGCGATTGAGCTGAAGTATGTGAACACGCACGAAGTGAGCGCGTGAAGCTGCGCCGGAGGATGTGCAGGCACGCTTGTGATCGGGCACGGCGTGTGGTAAGTTAACGACCGCAGTCTGGACGCGCTCTGGCGGGGTTGTGTACGTGATAGAAGTGACGATGCGTATTTGCCGAACTACAACGGGCGGGCACATTGTCCTGCAAGGCATCCCTTCACAAGTGGTGAGTCTGCTGAATCTGAATACGCTGAACGGCGAGTGGACGATGGATGTCTGGTGTATCCGGAATGTTTGACGACGGATTTCATTCTCCGAACGTTCTCTACTTCGCGGCGCCCGGGACTGACTTCCCGCGCACGGCAAGCAGTGGATTGGCGCACGATTTTACGGCAGCAACCTGTGCGGATCCGGGCCACTGCCACGTCACCGCGGCGCCAAAGGTGAACTACGGGAGTACCCGGATCGCGTCGGTGATTGATACTGGAGCACATCGCGACCGGAAGACATGGGTGTGCAGACGGCGTCACGCATATGACCTGCCATCCGGAAGAGTCGCGCCGAAGGCGAATTAGGACTTCATCGCGCGCTACAACTACATCATGCACTCGACGAATGTCGGATTCCATCAGACTGCTCGCGGGCTTGCTCAGACCAGACACGGGCGTGTCCAGGGTTTCGCTGCACGACAACCTGCCGACGACATTGACACGGTGTCCTGGCTCCAGGATGCAGATTCTGGACACGGCGGACGGGCCGAAGGTATCAACAACGCGTTTGATGATTTTCAGCGGTGTCCTACGACATCACCATCGCGCACAACACCTGGGCAGGATTACGCGGGTACAAAAAGAACGTCACTATGCCTCACAAGGTGGAGTGGAGATCACCGACAACAATACGGTCGCGCCTTACACGTACTACCCGAACGATGACTATCTGGGACAACATTCTCGACCGGGCCTGTGAAGGTAACGAAGAATGCCGGGGCGCTGCTCACAAGCGTGGCCAATGGCTTCACGCAGTTCCTTGCCAGGGTGGAACGTCTCCGTGTACGTGGGTCTACAAGAACAACATCGTCAGCACGGCGCCATACGCGGGGTATGAAGCGCCGAGCGCTGCTTATCTGAACTCGTATCCCACGGTGAACCCGGATAGCTCTCCGACCTGCACGGTAGCGGGCGGGTGCTCGGTGACCGACCTCTCGGGAGTCTTTGGGGCGTGGGGAGGCGGCCTGGGCGACACTCGCCTCAATAACTACGCCGTGACAGCGAACTACCGGGGCGCGGCTACGGACGGGCGGGACCTGGGAGCGGACATCGCACACATCGGTGCGATGAAGGCAGCGGTACTTCGGACCTTTACGCATCATCCGCTTACGATTGCCACTTCGTCGTTAACGTCCTGCACAGTGGGCGTCTATTGCGAGCAGCAAATGTTGATCTCCGATGGCGCAAGCGGGCCGAACGGGTACGTGAAGTGGCACATCACGGCTGGCACTCTGCCTACGGGCATGAACTTCACCACGTTCGACAATAACGGGCAAGGCGACTGCAAGGTCAATGGCGTGTTCAAGTCCGGGATCACAGGGTGTGCAGGATGGCTCTGGGGTATACCGACGCAAAGCGGAAACTTCCAGCTGACGATGCAGGCGGAGGACGCGGCGCACCAGACGAAGGACGTAAGTCTGACGCTGGTCGTGAATTAGGGAATAACTGAGAAGGAAAGCGTGTGAGATCGAGTCAAGGGGAAGAAGGGGATCGCAGCGCGAGGCGGGCTGGACAGGGAAGGATGGAAGGCGATGCGTGATCTTTGCCTGTTGAAGACATTGGGGCGCGATCTGGATTTTCGTCCCTCCGGCGCTGTGCTGCGGGGGCATTACGTATTCCCGGTGGGATCGGGAATGGCGCCCCCGCAGATGCGGGATTACCTGATTGCGGGGCTGTTGAAAGTGAGGTCGAAGAAAAAAGGGCTGGTCCGGCTGACGCCGAACCGGGCGCAGATGGAGTATGCGCGGCGGTGCACGCGGCGCAACATCGTGCTGAAGGCGCGGCAACTGGGCATCACGACTTATGTCGCGGCACGATATTTCTTGGAGACGATAACACAGCCGGGCACGATGACGGTGCAGATTGCGCATAACCAGGAGTCGGCGGAAGAAATTTTCAAGGTTGTGCATCGCTTCCTGGAGAACCTGCCGGAAGGGACACAACAAGGAGCGCTGGTGACAGCGCATGCGAACGTTCGCCAGATTGCGTTTAGCAACCTGGACAGCGAATACCGGGTCGAGACGGCGGACGAAAATGCGGGCCGCGGGCTGACCATCCACAACCTGCATTGTTCGGAGGTAGCCCGCTGGACCCACGGCGGAGTGGAGGGATTGGCGTCGCTGCGGGCCGCGGTGCCGAATGACGGAAATATTGTGCTGGAATCGACTCCCAACGGAGCGGGTGGACTGTTTTACGAAGAATGGCAGCGGGCGGAGGAAACGGGATACACGCGGCACTTTTTTCCATGGTGGTATGCAGATGAGTATGAAAAGGATCCAAGCCTCGTGGAAGCCGATGGGCTTACGGAGGAAGAGAGTGAGCTAGCGGAAAAGCACGGGCTGACGAACGCACAGATTGCATTCCGGCGAGAGAACCGAGCACAGTTGCGCGGGCTGGCGGCGCAGGAGTTTGCCGAGGACGCGGTGGCGTGCTTTCGAGCTTCGGGAGAGAGCGTGTTCGAGATGGATGCGATTGAACTTGCGCTGCAGGCGTGCGGGGAGCCGTTGGAGGCGAAAGATAACCGCCGGCTGCAGGTCTGGTTTCCGGTGCAGCCCGGGAAGCGTTACATCGTGGGTGTGGATCCCGCGGGAGGAGGGACCGAAGGGGATTACTCGTGCGCGGAAGTGATCGACCGGGTGACCGGGATGCAGTGCGCGGAGTTGTATGGGCATTTTTCTCCGCAGGAGCTGGGGAAGAGGATTGTGGAAATCGCAAAGTTATTTAACGACGCGTTGATCGCGGTGGAGCGCAACAATCACGGGCACGCGGTGCTGGCGGTGGTGGAGAACGAAGGGTACTGGAATATTTACCGCGACGGGCATCTCGCGGGGTGGCTGACGACGGCGGTGACGCGGCCGGCGATGATCGAGAACCTGGCTGCGGTGTTGGCGACGGAACCGAAATTATTCCATAGCGCACTGTTTTTGGGGGAGTGTCGGACGTTTGTGCGGCATGGGGATGGCAGCACGGGGGCGGCGGCCGGAGCGCATGACGATGCGGTGATGGCGATGGCGGTGGCGTTTGCGGTGCGGAGAGCGGGCGCGCATGGGTCGTTGCAGGTGCGGGAAATGGAGTTGGTGAGCTTGTGATTTGGGTTGCGGCGCGTGGACGTGGTGCCGGCAGAAACCCAAGGTCCCTCGACTTCGTTCGGCTGGCGCCTCACTCCGCTCGGGATGACAGGCGTTGGGTTGTGATCTGGGTGGGTTGGGGATGTTCAGGTTGAACTTGTTTCGTGTGCGCAGGTCACTGCCGGGTGAGACAAGGGCGGGTGGAATGGAGTTGGCGAGAGGCGAGGTTCGGCCGTGACCCACGTTAGCGCACAGAATGCGCGAACGTGGGGCAGCCGGTCAGATGTGAGTTATTAGGTATGGCGATTGAGGCTCTTCAACACGTGAAAAGGATGCGGGGCGGGGCGCAAGGACATTTGATGCGCTGCAGCGACGGGCATTATTACGTGGTGAAGTTCCGGAATAATCCTCAGCATCTGCGGGTGCTGGCGAACGAATTCCTGGCGACGCGACTGGCGGAGCGGGCGGGGTTGCCGGTGCCGGCTACGGAAGTGGTCGAGGTGACGGATTGGCTGGTTTCGCATTCCGAACAGCTGAATATTCAGCTGGCGTGTCAGACGATTCCTTGCCAGGCGGGATTGCAGTTCGGGTCGCGGTATGTGGTGAGTCCGCCTTATGAAGGGCAGGTGTTCGACTACTTGCCGGCGGAAATGCTGGAGCGGGTGCGGAATGTGGAGACGTTTGCGGGAATCCTGGCGATGGATAAGTGGACCTGCAACGCAAACGGGCGGCAGGCGGCGTTCTGGAGGAAAGGGCGGGAGAAGAAATACACGGCGACTTTTATTGATCAGGGATATTGCTTCAATGCCGGGGAGTGGTCGTTCCCGGATTATCCGCTGCGGGGGGTGTACGCGCGGAATGATGTTTATGAAGGAGTGGTGGGGTGGGAGATCGTTCGAGCCGTGGCTGTCGCGGATCGAGAACATGCATGAGGACGTGATCTGGGCGGCGGCGGGGGAGATTCCTCCGGATTGGTATTGCGGGGAGTGGGAGGCGTTGGAATCGCTGGTGAAGAAGTTGCTTGAGCGGCGGGCTCTGGTGCGGGAATTGATTTTGGGATTTCGGGTGTCGAGTCGGCGGCCGTTTCCGCGCTGGAGAGAGGACGCTTAGCAAGACCCTTTACCACAGGGAACATTGAAGAGCCTAGAGAACTTCAAAAGCTTTTGACCGCTAAGGGAAGTCGCTAAGGACGCTATGAAGAGCTTGAAACGCAGAGGGCGCTGAGAATAGGCCGCAGAGGACGCAGAGAAGCGAATGGCTGGGTCTGACAAACACGAATTGGGATTTTTTCTGTTGCAGTATGTGCCTGATGTCGAGAAGGGAGAATTCGCCAATATCGGCGTGGTGCTGGTCGGTGGTGGTGCGGATGCAGGATATGCCGATGTGCGGTTCACGCGGGATTGGCGGCGGGTGTTGTGCCTGGACCCGGGAGCGGACCTGGAATGGCTGCAGGCGCTGGAACGGGATATTGCGATGCGGTTGATGGATGGGTCGGGACGGGCGGACATTCTTTATCGGCTAGGGGACTTGTGTTCCAGCACGATTCAGCTTTCGGCTTCGCGAGGTTGTGTGGGGCAGGAGCCGGCTTTGGAGTTGGAAGCTTTGGCGAAGACTTATCTGGCGGGCGCGCCTTTGCAGGCCGGCAAGCGAGTGCCCGGCGCGCGGCGTCGCATTGTGGCACGGATAAAGGATGCCTTTGAGCGCGAAGGCGTGTGGGGTCTGATGCAGAGGGAGATCGCGGCGGAGAAGTATACGTACAAGGGGGATCCGCTGAAGATTGACTGCGCGTATCGTCCGAATGGCGTGATCAAGATGTTTCAGGCTGTGGCATTGGGTTCAGATGTGGATTCGGCGAAGGTGCTAGCGTTCAGTTATCCAGACCTGGCGGCAGGGATCGCGCGAGAAGAGAAGGCTGAGACATCATTGACGGCAGTGGTGGAGGAACACTTGGACCAGAGCGATGAGGCAATTTTGTTTGCGCTGGCGATGATGCAGCGTGCGGGGATCGCGGTGGCGGAAGTGGAGGATTTGCCTTCGATTGCGACGCAGGCGCGGCTTGAGTTGAAACCTTAGCTCGAAAAAAGCAGGCCCTTCGCTGCGCTCAGGATGACAAAGCGGATTTTGGGAAGAAAGTGTTTTAGGGACTGGAAATAACTGCAGGTTCGCGGGCGGGGGCGCCCGCGCTACATAACGCGGACCGGAGTGTCCGCGCCACACGAAGGAAATCATGAACATTCGAGAGAAGGTACGCGGCGCATTGCGCCGGATCGCGGGAGTGTCTTTGGGTGATGCCGTCGCGGCGGAGGCGATGGGATTATCTGCGTTCAACGACAAGCGGCGGACGGCGGCGGCACCGTCGATTTTGAGTACGTTTGGGTTTCCACGCTCCGGAACGGCATGGTCGCAAGGGATTCTGAAGCCGACGCCGGCGAACTTGCGGCGATTTGCGGAAACGCCGGTGGCGCGGAAGGCGATCAACACGATCAAGGATCGCATTGCGGGCATGAAGTGGCGAGTGCAGGCGCGGCGGGGGCGAGCGCTTGAGGAATTGGAAGATGGAGCGGCACGAGCGCGGCATCGCTGACGGAAAACTTGGAGCAGCCGAATCCGGACGATTCGTTCCGTTCGCTGGCGGAGCAGGTGTTGGAGGACGTGATCGTCGGCGGGTTTCGGCGCGATCGAGGTGCAGGGGTCAGGCAATGCGGAGCGGCGGCTGGTGTTATGGCCGGTGGATGGCGCGACCATCCGCATCGAAGGCGGATTGGGATGGGCGGCCCGATGGCGCTGCGCTACGAGCAGGCGATGCAGCAGGTTCGCGGCGGCGGGGCAGATCGACGTTGAAGGATGAGGAACTGATCTACATCCGGTTGAATGCGCGGACGCACACGCCGTTTGGGCTGGGACGGCTGGAGGTGGCGTTCGAAACGATTAACGCATTCCTGAGCGCGCACCGGTATGCGTCACGGCTGGCGTCGAATTCGGTGGTGCAGTACGCGTTGTGGTTGAAGGACCTGAGTCCGGCAGCATCACGAGCGGCTGATCCGGTGGTGGCAGGACGAGATCGAGGGGACCGGCAAGGTGCCGATACTTTCGGTGGAGAGTAAGCCCGAAGTGCTGCGGTTCGGCGGCGGCACGGATGCCGACTTGCGGCTGGCACTGGCAGGAATTTCTGCTGCGGGTGATCGCTGACGCGTTCGATCTGCCGCCGCAGTTTTTGGGAGTGGAGCGGGACGTGAACCGGTCGACTGCGTCGGAGATGAATGATGTTGCGTTTCAGCATGCGATTGTGCCGACGGCGCGGTTGTTTGCGGAACACATGACGCGGGATGCGATTGCCAAGCGGCTGGGATGGCATGACCTGGAGTTTGTGTTCACGGAACTGGATGCGAAGAACGAGATGGAGGAGGCGCAGATTGAGGAGATTTTGCTGCGCAGCGGGGTGTTGACGGTGAATGAAGTGCGGCGGATGCGGGGCTTGGGGGAGTTGGCTGCGAGTTCCGAGTAGACGGGGGCGCAAGGTAACTCGGACTGAGTTCGGCTTCGCCTCACTTCGCTCGGGATGACATTTCTCTAGAAGTACGGTGGCAAAAGTGAATCGCGATAAGTTGTTGGGCTTGCTCAGGTTGATTACAGGGGATGGAAATGGAAACAGTTGACTTGGAAAGCATGGCGATTGAGATGCCAGCGGTGGATGGGCATCCGAACGGGGAGCGGTTTCGGGGAGTATTGACGCTGATCGATGTGGCTTCGGACCGGGCGCCCTCGGGCGCGAAAGGGCATCGAGTGGTGCTGACGCGAGCGGCGGCAGAGGCTGCCCTGCCGTCGTTGCTGGGCATGGCTCTGGATTACGCACCGGGGCTCGACCGGCACGACGTGCGGAGGAAGATAGGGGTGATTACGCGGGCGGAGATTGTGGGCCGGAGCGCTGGAACTGGGTGGGTATCTGTTTGCCAAGGACTTTCCGGAGATCGTGAAGGAACTTGGGCGCGCGGAGCGACGGTATACGCGGGGGATCGCGGGAACGCTGGCTGCGCCGCAGCTGGGGATGTCGTATGAGATCGCGGATGCCCGGGTTGCGGATGTGAAGGCGAAGGTGTGGACGCTGACACGGGCGACCTTTACGGGGGCGGCTATTCTGCGGCGGGACAAGGCGGCTTACCAGGAAACCTGGATTGAGTTGGGGGAATAGCTGAAGTGGAAAAGCAAGAGCTTGCAACCGCAAAGGGCGCGAAGAAAGGCCGCGGAGGACGCAGAGGAAATCCTTCAGGCAGGGCGTGCGGTGGTCTTGGAGTTCGCGGATGCTATGCGAGGGTTTCGGTACGACTAGTGAAATCGAGAAACGGATGAAGGAGGAGTGATGAGTGAAGAGATGACGCAGCGGATGATGGCGGCGGCGGAGCGGCTGGCAACAGCTGCGGAGGCGCTGGATCGGGTGCTGGAGCGGATTGATGCGCAACAGGACGCGCTGAACGCGAAGGTGGACCGGATTGTGGCTGCCGTGGAAGATCAGGTTTCCGCGGAGGCTGTGGTGGGGGACCAGGACGAGGTGAACCTGCAAGTGCGGGTCGCCGAACTGGAAAAGGCGAATACCGATCTGAAGGCACAGGCGGCGCGGATGGCGCGGAAGACTTTGCCGGCAGCGATTTCGGTCCTGTTCGGCAAGTTTGATGGAGAGAGTGGGGAACGGTTTGATGCGGCGGCGGTGGAGAAAACTTTGAAACCGCTGAGCGTGGAGCAGAGGATCGCGGTAAAGGCGGAGATGGCGCGGGCGGGGTTCATCGAGTGAGTTAATAGCCGGTGGACGTCCTGATGAGAAGAGGGCATGGCTTTGGCCATGCCCTCTTTGCTGGGAGGCCGAGGAAAAACACAAGGTCCCTCGACTGTGTTCGGCTTCGCCTCACTTCGCTCGGGATGACAGGGATGATGTGGGCTGGGGTCATTCCGCTTGCCGGGACAGTTGCGGAGAGGGTGCATAGGTCCTTCGCTTTGCTCAGGATGACAGTTTGTTTCTGATGTTGAGGGATTCGGAAGGGAAGCAAAATTCAAATTAGGGAGAGGACATGAAGACACAATTTCTTGATCTGCATGCGGCGGCGGATTTTATGGGGCCGGGCGCGGTGGAGGTCAATCGTTATCAGACAGAGATTACCGATATCGTGCGGCGGCGCGGGGTGTTTGGGCAGCGGATCCGGCAGATTCCGGCAACGGGGCATCCGTCGCGGTACTTCGAACAGACGGGGATCTCGGCGCCCACGGCGGCCAATGGATTTGTTGAATCCACAGACCATTGTGGCCACGGTGGCGAGTCCCACGCGCGTTGAGCGGAGCGTCCCGCTGAAGGCGCTGGTGTCGCAGATCAACTACAACCTGTTCGACGTGGAAGTCGGCGCACAGCAGAGCCAGTTCGCTTTTCTGCAGGCCAAAGACCTTGCCGACGCAGTGGATGGGCTGATGCGCACACACGATGTTGCGCTGTGGAATGGCAACGATACTTCGCTGAGCGCTCCAACCACGACGCAGTACTTTGGAGCGATTGGGCAAATCCAGGCAGGCGGCAACAAGGCGACGATCGGGGCGACGGCCAGCATGGTGGACGGGCTGAAGAGCATCGTCGCACAGATGGTGGCCAGTTCTTCGTACGAAGTGCGGCCGACCGCGATTTACGCGAGCCCGGTGACGCTTGACCTGATTGATCAGGAAATGAAAGCCGCCTACAACGTGGTGCTGTCGACCAAGGAACTGCAGGGCGGCTTCACGCGTGAAGGCCTTGTCGACACAAGCGGGCGATCTGCCGTTGATCCCCGACTGGTCGATTGGATATACGCCGGGGGCTCCGGGCGCGGGCGTGTATCCCTGCTACATCGTTTCCGAAGACCTGGTCGAGTATCACTGGCTGACGGATGCGAATCCGCGTGTGTTCCAGCTGGGAATGACTGGGACGCTGCAGTCGCAGCTGGTGGTGGTGAAATTCGGCGCGGTGGTAGTGAAGGGCGCGTGCGTATGCGCACTACGAAGTGAAAGTCAGCCGGTAGGACAGTTCTCAGTTCTCGGTTCTCAGATCTGGGAAACCCACGCCCTGTCCCTCCACAGAACGGAGGGACCAGGACGGGCACCCAAGGGTTTGCGAACCGAGACTTTTTTTGAGAGCAACAAGGAAGGAACTGGGAACGAATCATGAACTATTTGTCTCCTGCGGATTACGAGAGCTACGGGTTGGAAGCGACGACTCCGGCGGCGTGGGTGGCGGCCGCGTCGGCGGTCATGGATGCGCATTGCCGGCGGGCGACGCTGGGGGTGGCGCAATACACGGAGCGGTTGCGCATGACAGCGGGACGGAATTGCGTCCGGCTGACGTACCTGCCGCTGACTGCGGTCGCGCCGGCCACGTCTCCGCTGATTTCGGCGCGCGGACGATATGCGGTTCCGCGGCGCGGCGAATGGCCTTATGAGGAAATGAGCTCGTCGGTGGCCTGGGCGTTTGGTCTTCCCGGACTTTGGAATGACTTGCCGGTGGAGGGTCTCGACGTTTGCGCGGACACCGGAGAGTTGAGCTTGCCGGTGAATGCGCTGGGGCTGGGGTTCAGCGAGATTGAAATCGTGTACACGGCGGGGTTGGCAACGCTGCCGGATCCGGTGAAAGTGGCGTGCGCGCAGATTGTGCGCAATGCGCAGTCGACGCCGGCATTGAACGTTCGCCGCGGACGACTGGACCAGATGTACCTGGACTATTTCTCCGACAGCCTGCTGGATGAAACGGTCCGAGAACTGCTTGCGCCGTACGTCGCGCAGAAGGTGGGATGAGATGCAACCAGGCGGAATGGGCATGGGGATTTGTGGAGCGGCCGTGATGCGGGCGGCGGATGCGATGCTGCGCTCGCTGGGCGGAGAAGAAATCAATCTGCTGTTGCCGCTGAGCGGGATGCCGGAAGACCCGGCAGGGCAGTTGGGACTGGCGGATCCGGGCGTCGAGGAGGTCAGGATTTCGCCGGTCATTGCGCGGACCCTGCCGACCGCGAACAGCGGGCCGCGACGGAGGATCGAGTTTCTGATACCGGCTTCGGGAATTGTGAACGCAATGTCATCGCATGATTTTGCGAGCGCAGAGCAAATGATGAACGCGACGCTCGGGATCGTCTACGAAGGCGAGCTGTTTCATATTGAAGGGTTCGACAAGGAGCGATTTGGAGTGACGGCGTATTTGTATCGGGTGGTTGGGGTGGAGTAGGGCACCAGTCGTCGGTCGCCGGTCTTCGGTCGTCGGCAACGACAACGTCGTTGGTCGTTGGCAAAAACAATCGTGCGGGCGGAGCCGGGGGCAGGGACTCCAAGACATTGGGAATGAGAGTGGAAATTTATGCAATTTGCCAAAGATAGTTTTTCGATGGCGCTGCGGCAGAGGTTAGCGGGGCTGAATCCGGCGCGCATGGTACGGGTGAGCGGTGCGCTACGTCCGGCGGTCGTCGTGCTGGAAAACGAGATGGCGACGGCCGCCGAATTGCTCACGGAATGTTTTTATCTGGAGTGGGGCGCGCTTCGGCCAGGGAATTCCGACACGGGGCGCACGCCGATGTGCAGCATGGATTGCAGCATCCGGTATCGGACGCGAGGCAGCGTCGAAAGCGGCGTCGACCGGGGACGGACCCTGGGAGAACTGGATCGGGAATTGTTTGCGATTTGCCAGCCGGTTTCCACGAAGAAGATGGACTTCAGCTGCGCTCCAAACGCTGACCTGGGGAGCGGGGTGGCGTGGACGCTGCCCGTGATCGAAATGGCGGAGAGCGCATCCGAGGAACACGGGATGGTCGAGCACAAGGCGGTGGTGAGTGTTTTCTTCTTTCCGGAGGTTGGATCGCTATGAACAACGGACCTGTGAGGGCGGCGATGGTTCCGGTATCGCGGCGGGTACGAGCGTACTTCGGACCGTTTGATCAGAGCGCAAATCGGCCGGCCGTGTTTGATCCGGGAAAGCATGGAGCGTTTGCATTGGATGCGCCGCCTGCGCCGTGGATCGATCTGGGGGACATCAATAAGTTCCAGGTAACGAGCGGCACGGAACTGCAAGCGCTGCAGACCGGAAATAAAGGAGCGGCGGCGGGACAGTTTCGCAGAGCGCTGGATGCGCGAGTCGAATTCGACTTTCGCTCGTGGGGCAAATTGCAGATGGCGCTGGCGGGCGGATCGCAACACATGAACGTGTTGCAACCGGATCCGGATGCAAGCGCACGGCCTTCGGGAGGAATTCCGGTGGCAGCGGTCGCCGTGCTAGAGGGATCGAGCGCGGGAGAGATCGTGCTGGGCGCGGGAACAGTGGACGGGTTTGCAATTGGTGACATTCTGGCGGTGGACCTGGATTACGTTCAACAAACCGGATGGGTGGGAAGCGGGATCGCCGCGGCCTATGTGAAGGATCCTGCCGGCGTGCAGCGGGATCGGGACTACGTGCGCCGGGTGACTTACAACGTGGGCCGAGTGGCGGCCAAGACGGCGAAGTCGGTGCTGCTGGCCCAGCCGCTGCTGGGGGGAATTCCGGCGATCGGCGCTTGCGTGCAGAAGGTGGCAGCATTTGTGGATCGCGAGGGCGGCTCGTTCTTCCAGGACTGGTCGGCATTGTTTGTTCACGAAGACGAATCGGGCGGAAGGATTTGCCTGTATTACCCGCATCTAAGTCCGACGCGAGCGGGCGGCCAGCGATTCGAGCCGGAGCATCGGACCGTGATCCAGGAGCCCTTGGCGGCGATTGGCTTGCACGCTTGCTTCCTTGCGTTGCCCTATACAGATGAGAACGATAGCGAGGTCGCGGTGTGTTATCGAAGCTATTTTCCTGCCGAAATGTCGGCATTGTATTAGGCACACCGTAGTAACCCGCAGGACGCGCGGCGGGAATCTTGTGAAGGCCGCAATCGGTTCGTGAAAATCGGAAAATTCGAGCGAAGCGGCGCACTCACCGGCGGAATCTTCCCCGAGAACAAACCTATGAAAATTACGATCGACAACCTCGATGAACGAGGTCCGTGGGATTGCACCGCCTACGTGGTGGAAACGCCACGGATGGTGCGCCAGCTGAATCAGAAACCAGAAATGCGCTTCAGCCTGGTGGCGAGTGACCCTGATTTTGTGGTTCCGAAAAACGGCGCGCGGGTGACGGTGGGCCGGGTCAATGGCGCGGATGTTTTCACGGGCAGTCTAGCGGCCGCGCCAGAGTATGAGTACCTGGGATGGAACGAGCAGGGGCCGGTATACCGCTACAACCTGGTTGCGACCGGTGACGAAGATGCGCTCGATCAGAAGATCGTCCGTCGACGATTCCCTTTCGTGGCCCGGAGCGCGGGTGACGCGCTCCGGCAACTCACCGAAGACCTGATGCCCGGGGCGTTCGATACCAGCCAAATCCAGGATGTGGATACGTTGACTTCGTATTCCTGCGATCCGCAGAAGGGCTGGTCGGAGCATGCGGCGCAAATCGCCTTGCGCGCGGGCGGCAGTTACCGCGTTCTGAATATGAAGGTGATGTTTGCCCCGCTGGGACAGAATTCGTACGCGCTGAGCGAGCCGGATCCTGATTTCTGGCCGGACGGGTTAAGCCTGGTGGCCGGGGACGGGCTGATCAACGATGTGACGGTGGTCGGACTGATTGAGCCGCAGGCCCACGTGAAGGATTACTTCGTGGGCGACGGGTACTCGCTGAAGTTCTACCTGTCGCAAGTGCCGTTCATGAGCAGCAACCGAACGCTGCTGGACGAAGAGTATGCGGCGCTTGACCCGACGCGCTGGGCGCTGACCGATCCGAGCGGAGTGATCGCTGCCAGCAGGGGAAAGCTTGTAATCGCGGGCGGGACGGGTTCGGCGGATGGCACGCAATTGAGGTTTGCGGAGAGGATCGAACTGGGGGGCACGCTCATCCTGCAACACGGGGACGTCACCTTGGATGCGGCGTCGAATGGGATATTGGGCGGACTTTACGCGAACGCCGTTTCGGCAACTTCCTGTTTTGCAGGATTTGACGTTACGCCGGTGGGCGGGCAATCACGCATTCAGGCGCGCGTGAATGGAAATCTGGTGGGGACGACGATCACCAGCGTAGCCGGACATCGCTACGTGTTGACGACCCGGCTTTACAGTTCCGAAGTCTACCGGTTGCAGCAGGTGTTTCACTCCGCGGCGCACGGAGGGGGCGCGGGATTTGGGGGAGCGCCGGTGAGCGCCGACGTGCGCGTGGTTTTGGAAGTGCATGCCATTGATCCGGCGGATCCGGCGACGCTGGTAGCGGCTTCCACCGTGCTGTTCGACGACATCGTGCCGAATGCTCCGGGATTTTGCACGTATGCGCTGGTGAGCGCGCGCGACATGCACGCCAGCATCGCCTTCACTCGGATTCTGCGCGGGGTGAATGCGGAGGTTCGTACCGCTCTGCCGGGAAACACTTATCGAACGCAACTGGCGGGATCGCTTTCCGATGGGGCGCGCTGCCGCCTGTCAATGGAACCGGCAGTGCAGTTCTTTCCGCAGTCGATGCCGGCTCCGAACGAATTGATCTCGGTGCACTATCGGGGCGCAGGCCGGGCGCTGGCCCGAGTGAGCGATGCGGCGAGCATTGCGGCGCACGCGTGGAATGGCGATGACGGCGTGCGTGCGGTGGTGAGGAATGTGAAGTCCCCTTCGGCGCGCACCACCGAAGATTGCGAACTGGGAGCGATCGCTCTGCTGGATGGGGCGCAGGAAAGGGCATGGAGCGGGGAATACAAGATCTGGAGCGATTTTCTGCCGGGCGGGGCGGCGGATATCTTTCCGGGAGATGCGCTCGAGGTGAACGTGCCTTCGCGGGCGGCATCGTTCCGCGCAGTTGTGCGGGAAGTTGAAATCCAGTGTCCCGACCTGGACGACGATCACTGTCAGTACGCGATTCGCTTTGCCGACGACCTGGCCAAGCCGGCGACCATCGAGTTCGATGCGGGACAGATCCGAGATGCGCTGGATTTGAGCGCAACTGGGCTTGACGAGGTGGGCACGAATTTTCTGCCGGACCTGATCGGGGCCGAGATTACCGACACCAGTTCCACGACGGTGACTATCGATGCCGGGATCGACCCGGTTGCAGGCGGCGTGGAAGTCCGGTGGAGTGATTTTGGCTGGGGACCGGACAACGATCGCAACCTGGTGGGCAGGTTTACGACGCGCAGCTTCACAGTGCCGCGGCTGGGACGCGTGCAGGATTACTATCTGCGCCGCTACGACAACTCCACGCCCGCGAAATACTCGCGCTATTCGACAGCGTTGCATCTGGACTACCCGCTGTCCTGAGAAACATTATGAGAATTGAAGAAGAAGTTGTTGACCCGCAGGTCCGACTCCGGGATTCGCTGCCCTTTGTGGTGCGCGTGGTGGACCACGAGTTTCAGCAGCAGGTGCTGGAAAAGCTGGGCAGGCTGGAAGCGAACGTGGAAATGCTGGTGGGCGACGGGCAGCCGGGCCGGATGAAGATTGCCGAGGACAGGATCTTCAGCCTAGAGCGTAGCGAAATCCGGCGCGGTGTTTACGACAAGATTATCAGCGCAGTGATTGCAACCATCGTGAGCATTTTGGTTGCGCTGCATGATCACTGGGGGCTGCGGTAAGCCGGCCCCTGAATGGGCTATTGAGAAAAGCACGGTACGGCGCCGCTGAAGCGGCGCCCTGATACGAAGCTTGAACGACACCGCGGAAGCGGCTTCAGAAATTCATTCCGAACAATTCACAGGAGAAAAAATGAACTTTCTACAAAAGTTGTTGCAGGGGATCGCCTTCGTGCCGACGATCGTCAATTCGATTGAAGGACTGTTTGGCAGTCATACCGGTGAGCAGAAGAAGGAGTCGGCCATTTCGTTTGTGGCGGCGGCTCTTCAACTAACCGAATCGGTCTCTAACCGCGAGATTGTGGACGAGGCAAAGTTCAAGGAAGGGCTCAGCAAAATTATCGACGGAACCGTTCAGTGTCTGAATGCTTCCAGCTGGGCGAAAGCCGGGGTACGACAGTAGGCCTCACAGAAGACGCAGTCAGGAGTAAAGCATGTCATTCGGATTCAAAAATATCGGGCATTTCTTTGCGACGGTGGCGGGCGACATTGTGAAGGGAGCGCGCGCGGTGGCGAACGTCATGGTCAAGGTGGGTAAGGCGGAAGCGGAAGTGGAGGCGATCAGCAGCCTGTTCTTTCCGCAGGCGGTGGCGCTGGAGCGGGGCGCTTTTGCCCTCTTAGGTCTGGCCGCTCAGGCTGTGAAAGAAGCGGGCGACGTGGCTGAGGCGAAGGGCGTGAACATCGTGCTGGATCAGCAACTGATTGCAGATATTCAGGCGCTGATCGTGGCGATTGAGGAGTATGCCAAGACCTCGGGCCTGCAGAAACCGGTTGTGGCGAAATAAAGTTCCTGCGCGCAGAAGGAGGGCGGTGGAAGCACTAGGGCCCACCGCCCCTTTTTTTCGTCTGATATGCGCGATTTTCGAGTCATCATCAAAGCGAGCTGCACTATCGGCCGATCACGGCAATTTTGTACAGCAGCAGAACGGGTACGGTCGCTAGCGTGATGCAGGCGGACAGCCTATAGCGTCGGAAGAAGTAGAGAGTCACGCCCGCCCAGCACGAGCAAACCGCGATCAAAGCACCGCCGACATAAAGCGCAGCCACAGCGATCGAGAAGTTCGTGCCCTGGACGTGCCTGAGCCGGAAGAACTCACCTAGAGTCCGGACGACGATAAGAAAATCCGTCGTGATTCCTATCTGCGCCCAACGTTCTTTGGTCACGCGGAGAATTGTAGCTTGGGGCAGCGCTGGAAAGATAAAGTCGCCGTAGAATTCGCAACCCCTCAATGAGCCCTATGGGATGATTTCAACATACATGCTGCTGCCAGATATGTTTACCGTCCTGCGACCGTCTCCTTCGCTGCCTCCCGTATCTGTTTCTGCTCGACGGCCATCTTGTAGGCAACATAATACTTGTAAATATTGCTGACGTACTGGACGGTTTCTTGCCCGATGTCCTTGGCAACCATCAACTCCACATTGCCGAACCACTTGTTGGGATCGAGTCCTTGCGCCGCAGTCTGTTTACGCAAGCGCACTATCCGATTTGGGCCAGCGTTGTAGGACGCGAAAGTAAAAAGAGTTTTATCCGTGGAAGCGATTGCGGGATCGTTGAAGTACGTCTTGGTGATCTGCGCCAACATCTTTGTGCCTGCGTGAATGTTCGGATCGGCCTTTCGGACATTGGGAATGTTAATTGGTTTCGCGGCGGCATACTGCGGAAGGACTTGCATTACACCCACCGCTCCGCGAGGACTGACTTTTTCCTGCTGCAGCATTGACTCCTGGTATCCCTGGGCCGCCAGCATCAGGTAGTCAAAATTGTATTGCGCAGCATATTTCTGGAAGTACTTCACATACAACCGGAATTTCCCGAGTTCCTCCTGAGAGGTGGCGTTTTTGATGAACTTCTTGTTTGCGTGATACTTCTTAAACATCATTCTGCCGAAGAGCGTACCCTGGCTATGATCCTTCAAGAAGCCGTCCAGGATTGCTTTCAGTTGTGGGCTGTTCTTGCGCATCGCCCACGCCATGTTTGCCCCGTCCATGAGCGCGATATCGCGGTGGATGACGATGTTGGGCAGAACCACAGACCATAGATCAGCACGGTAGTCGAACGCGGCGGTCGCCGGAATCACTCCCGCATTAGTCATCTCCAGCAAGTCTTCATCAGTGAGATTTGGATCGGATTCCTTAACCCTGATCTCGGGCTTGCCCGCCTCCTTCAATAGTCGGCTGCGTTCTTTCAGAAGTCTGTAAGAGAGCGTCAAAGGATTGACGTAAATTTCCTTGTCGCTCAGATCGTCGAGAGTGGCCATTTGCGGTGCGTTCTTGCCAGTAACAATTACCAGTTTCACCCCCGTCATGATTGGCATCGAGAAGTCCACGAGCTTTTCCCTTTCGGGAGTCGCGATCACGACAGAGGCAATCAGATCTCCAGTCCCATCGTTCAAATACTTCTCCAACTGCGCGGGCGACACTGGAATGAACGCGACTGTGAACGTCCTGGCACGGTAGTGCAGCTTCTTGTTTAGATAGCGTTGCATCTCTTCCGCCATATCGGGAAGCACTCCCCGTGGTCGTCCCTTGTCATAGAAGAATCCCGTCTTGTTGTAGAGCACCAGCATGCGCAGGATGTTGTGCTTCTGGATTTCGCCCCAGTCACCCGTCCAACGCCCAAAGCTCGGCGGCAGATGGAGGGCGTACCCGGGCGTTGCACTCTCCGAAGACTGCAGAGATTCGTCCGGCGTCGGCTTCGTGGCTGTAGGCTGAGCCTCTGGCTCCTTTGTCGCCTGGCGTTTAGGGCTGCAACCGCTGAGGCTTACAATCAAGAAGACAATTGCCACTGAGATGGAAAGGATGCATCGGAGAGATGACAACATTGGATCGACCTTTCATGCTCAGAACCGTCCCCACTCGGATTGCGGTTGTTCAAGGCTGCGGATCCGTTTTGCTCGTCGTCTTGATCAACAAAGCTGGAAGTTCGGAAGCAATTTTCAGGTCCACGAGAAGATCCAACCGATGCTCGAGCTGCAGGAACTTGGCAATGGTCAAGGGTGAGAGGCCAGCTTTCTGGAATTCTTTGGCGTACGTCTTCTTGACGTCTGTGCGACGGGATTCGAAGTCGAGGCTTTGATCGATAATGGCCTTTGCGTCGGCATCCGTCATGGAAACGAACTTATCGTCGTAAGACTTAATCAAAGCCAGTCGCTGGTCATTGAGCTTCATGACTTCGGCTTCGTATTTCCGGTAGACCGGCCAGAATATCTTGCTGTCCTGATCGTTGAATTGCATGGCCGCAGTGATGATGGCCACCTTGTCCGCCCTTACGTCTGCTCGCAGAGACTCGATGTAGGAGTCGAGGTTCGCCTCACTGCTTTGGGCAGTGGAGACGTTGGACAGGGTACCCAGAGAAAATAGAAGTGCTGCGAACAAGATCCTCATTTTCATCTCATCCATCCTTTTCGAAGTTAAGGGGCCGCCCTCGTACGGAATCTTAAGCGGCCCCCAAGACTCCGATACTGGCATTCTTGCCAGTTACCTGGCAGCTGAAACCAAGCCGTCCCCCCGGATCATCGACAACCGGCATCACGCGAAAATGGGTCTATCGACAACTAGCGAAAAATCGCCGTTTCACTGATTGACAAGAAGGGAAGGAGAGACAAACGAAAACCGGCGTGATATTTAAGTGCGATGACGTTTTCGCTGAGAACAAGCCGCTGGGAAAAAGCAGACGGGCGGGGACGCCCGTCGCTCCATTGATATCGGTACTCGGTTTCTCGCTCGGTGCCGAGCGTCGCTCGGCCGGACAGCCGGGGGCGGCTGTCCCTACGCATGGCCGCTAGCCGACGTCTTCGCTCCAGCCTTCCATTGTCTTCTTCACCAGGGCCATGAACTGGTCGGCGACCGCGCCGTCGATGAGGCGGTGGTCGTAGCCGAGAGTCAGGTGCACGACGGAGCGGATGGCGATCGAGTCGTTGCCGTCCTTGTCGGTGATGACCATCGGCTGTTTGGTGATGCCGCCGACGCCCATGATGGCAGAGTTGGGCTGGTTGATGATCGGCAGGCCGAAGACGGCGCCGAACTGGCCAGGGTTCGTGATGGTGAAGGTCGAGCCTTCCACGTCGGTGGGCATCAACTTTTTGGTGCGAGCGCGCTCGCCGAGATCGGTGATGCCGCGCTGCAGGCCGAGGAAGTTGAGTTCGTCGGCGTTCTTCAGGACGGGCACAATCAATCCCCAGTCGAGCGCAACGGCGATGCCTGCATTCACGTGGCGGTGATAACGGATGTTGTCGCCATCGAGCGAGGCGTTCACGATGGGATACTGCTGCAAGGCGATGATGGCGGCCCGCACGAAGAACGGCATGAACGTCAGCCGCGCGCCATTGCGCTGCTCGAAGCTGTTCTTGAGCTTGTTGCGCAGGTTGACGATGCGGGTGAGGTCCACTTCAAACATGCAGTGGACGTGCGCGCTGGTGCGGCGCGACTCGATCATGCGCTGCGCGATGATCTTGCGCATCTGGGTCAGCGGAACCACATCGCCCGGGAACGCGGCGGGAGCCTGGGCAGGAGCCGGGCGCGAGGTTGTGGCCGATGGCTGAGACGGAGCGGCTTGCTGAGCAGGCGCTGCCGGGGCGGCTGGGCCTTTCTCGAGGAAGGCCATGATGTCTTGCTTGGTGATGCGCCCGCCCAGTCCGGTGCCGGTGACCTGTGCGAGATCGACATTATTCTCGCGCGCGATCTTGCGGACCAGGGGCGAGGAGCGGACGTCTTCGTCGTGCGACTCGGGTGCCGTGGCTGCGGGCGGCGCGCGGAGATGCTTGCCGGGGCGGCGCGAGCTGATTCTTTCTGCTGGGGCGCGGGAGCGGCCGGGGTTTTCGCAGCGGATTTCGCGGGCGCTGCCGATTCGCCGTCGGCGGCGATGGTGCCGACGATGGTATTGACCTGTACGGTGTTGCCCTCGGTCACCATGATTTCCTGAAGCACGCCGGACGCGGGAGCAGGGATTTCGGCGTCGACTTTGTCGGTGGAGATTTCGAACAGGGGCTCGTCGCGCTGCACTTTGTCGCCGGGCTTCTTCAGCCACTTGGTGATGGTTCCTTCAAAGATCGATTCGCCCATCTGGGGCATGATGACGTCAGTCGGCATAATTTCCTTCCGCACGGCCTACTAGAATGAATTTCGGGGCAGACACAAACTCCTATTATATAAGGAGGCAGGCATCGGCAGGCGCGGCCCTGCCGGGGCGCCGCCGGAGCCAGAAGGGCCCGCTTACACTTCTACAAATCAGTGCTCGTCGTGATCGTGCCCTTCATGCTGCTCTCCTTCCGGGGGAGGCGTCACGCCGAAAGCACTCTTCCAATAATCCTGGGCGGGGCCGGGCAGCTTCTCAATATGTGACAGGAAGATGGTGACCTTCCAGATGTCCTGGTCGCTGAGAACCTTGTCCCAGGCAGGCATGCCCGTGTAGCGAATCCCATTGCGAATGATGTGGTAGTTGAACCAATCGGGGTCGTCGGGAGGATGCAAAACCAGTTGCGGGACCGGAGGGTAAAACGAATGAGCCTGCGCGGCAGGTTTCTTGTCGAGGCCCCCATGGCAGCCCGCACAGTTCATGGTGTAAAGCTTCATGCCGTCGATGAGATTTTCGGCTGAAGGAAGAACCGGGCTGGTGATGTGGGCCGCATGCTTTTCGGTCGAAGCATCGACCGCGCTCATGGCGAGGTGCGTCTCCCAGCGCGGTGGCTGCGAGTTGGCGGTAGTGGGCATAAATCCGAGCAAGGCTGCCCCCATACCGCCGAGGATGAGGACGGCGAGGGTGACGATCACACCAAGAATGAAGTTCCGCATCATGCCTCCAGATTTTGAATGACGGGTGATATCGAACAACGCAGCTGTTTTCAGAACGGGGAAAAGCAGAATCCCGATGCCGCGGACCGGAGAATCTCTATCATAAACGAGTCGGCGGCAGCAGACGAGCCGGAACTTGAGTTTGGTACGGCAACGGGCTTTCACAAAGAGTTGGTAGGGCAGCAAGGGAACTTTTTTCATCGCAAAGGCGCATCAGTAGTCCAGAAGTTTGCGGGCTTCGCGGAGGACGTCGCTGACCTTGGGCAGAAAGAATTCTTCCTGCGGAGGAGAGAATGGCACCGGCGTGTCGAGCGCAGTGAGGCGCACGATGGGACCGTCGAGGTGGTCGAAGACCTCTTCGTTGATAATGGCCGCGATCTCTCCGGCAATGCCGCCAGTGCGCACGTCTTCGTGCACGATCATGACCTTGTTCGTGCGGCGCACGGTTTCGGCGATGGCCTCGCGGTCGAGCGGGCTCAGGGTGCGGAGGTCCAGGACCTCAAGTTCAATTCCCTCTTTCTCGAACTGCCCGGCCGCCTCGAGCGCAACGTGCACCATGGCGGCATAAGTAATGATGCTCAGATCGCGGCCCTGCCTCGCGATCCGTGCCTTGCCCAACGGTACCAGGTAGTCGTCCACGGGGACATCTTCTTTAATGCGCCGGTAAAGATATTTGTGCTCGAAGAAGATGACCGGGTTGTTGTCGCGGATGGATGCCTTGATCAGGCCCTTGGCGTCATAAGCCGTGGCTGGGCAAACGACCTTGAGGCCCGGCGTATGGACAAAGTACATCTCGGGATTCTGGGAATGGAACGGGCCGCCGTGCACGTTGCCGCCGCTTGGTCCGCGCACTACCAGCGGCGCGGGCGCTCCCCAGCGGTAGTGCGCCTTGGCGACCATGTTGGTGATCTGGTTGAACGCGCAGCCGATGAAATCCATGAACTGAAATTCGGCCACCGGACGCATGCCGGTAAGGGCCGCGCCGAAAGCCGCGCCCACGATGGCTGACTCCGCGATGGGCGTGTCGATGACGCGCTCCGGGCCGAAGCGGTCGACGAAGCCGTCGGTGACTTTGAACGCGCCCCCGTAGATGCCGATGTCCTCCCCAATGCAAAAGACGGCGGGATCGCGCTCCATTTCTTCCCAGATTCCCTGGCGGATGGCTTCGAGATAGGTGAGGGTGGGCATGGCGCTACTTCAGGTGTACTGCCTTATCGGAATTTCTGGAGGTGGATGCTTTGCCCATCTTTGCTTTTGGCACGGCGTACTTCGGTTTGATCTGGTGGCATTCCGGATCGCAATAAGGCCGCCCCACGGCGCTTTCCGGGTCGGGCATGGGTGAAGCTACGGCGAAGTCACGATCGGCTTCCAGTTGCGCGTCTACGTCGGCGACCAGTTTCTCGTGTTCGGCTCGCGTGAGCCACTTCTTCGCGTTCACCAGATAGTTTTCAAAGCGCGCAATCGGATCTCGCTTTTTCCAGTATTCAAAGAGAGGCTTGGGAACGTACTCCGCGGCGTCGTGGATGGCATGGCCTTTCATGCGCATCATTTTGGCTTCGATCAGAGTGGGGCCTTCGCCACGGCGGGCGCGCTCGCAGGCTTCGTGGGCCGCGTCGTAGACCTGGCAGGCGTCGGTGCCGTCGACGATCACGCCGGGAATTCCATACGCAATCGCTCGCTCGGCGAGGTCTTCGACGCGGAACTGCATGTCGGCGGGCGTGGAGTATCCCCATAGGTTGTTTTCGACAAACAGCACCAGCCCGAGATTCTGCACGGCGGCGAAGTTCAGGCCTTCGTAGGTGACGCCGGTGGACTGGCCGCCATCGCCGATGTAGGTCATCACGGCGATGTTCTTCCCCTGCATACGGGCGCCGAGTGCGACGCCGGCCAGCACCGGGATCAGGTCGCCGAGCGTTGAGATCGGGGCAACCACGTTTCGATGTTCGATGTCTCCGAAATGTGACGACGCGTCGCGGCCTTGCGTGGGCGATCCGGCCTTGGCCATGTACTGCATCATGATGTCGCGCGGCGAAAATCCGCGCACCAGCAGCGAGCCCTGGTTGCGGATCATGGGGCCCAGCCACTCGTCTGGCTTCAGCGCGTACGCCGAAGCGCAGGAGCATGCTTCCTGCCCGAGCCCGAAGTACACTCCGCCGACGACCTTGCCTTGCTTATAGAGATTTTCCAGCGCTGTTTCCATCTTGCGGTTCAGCAGCATCCAGCGGTAGATCTCAATCGCCTGCTGCCTGGTGAGATATCGGGAATCGCGAATCGGTGGAACCGGCGCATTCAGAGTGCCGGACACCTCGTAGCGCACCGCGTCGCCGTCGCGCACCTGGCGGAGTGCAAAGCGCGGTTTCTCCAGGCGGTAGTCCAGAATCGTGTAGGTTCGCTGGGTCGAAGCCGGCGCTTTCGTAAGAAGTGAAGCGCGCTTGTGGTTCGATGGGGAGCGCGATGCTTTGGGCTTCGTCTTCTTAGCCATGAGCGTCGGATGGGTAACCGCGAAAAGGAATGCTAAACCGTTTGCCCGCCTTTGACCAACCCGTCACGCCCAATGAATATCATCTTCTTCTTTATGAAGCTTGCGAAGTTCTTCCGGTGGCCGCGCGGGCAGGTCCGTAGGCTGAGCGAGCAACGCGTCCAGCGTTTGCAGCCACAATACCTGGCTGCCAAACACACTTCCGAAGTTGCGGGCGATGGAATGCGCGACGTCCTGGAGCGCGACTGGCTTGCCCAGTTCCTTCTGCATCGAGGTCACAGGCTTGCCGGTGATTCCGCACGGAACGATCAGGCCGAAGAAGCTGAGATCCGTGTTTACGTTGAGAGCGAAACCGTGCGAGGTCACGCCGCGCGAGATGTGAACGCCGATGGCGGCGATTTTGGCTTGATTCTTTAATATTGGGATCGCTTTCATCTTCCGGCGGGCGGGGACGCCCGCCGCTCGACCGATAACGTCATCCGGATAGAGTCCATGCTCCGGTTAGCCCCTTCACGCGCTCGGCGGGAATTCTGAAATCGGCGCAGGTGCGGATCAAGACCTCTTCCAGGCGCCGCACGTATTCGATGGCGCCTAGAGTCTTGCGGTGCCCGCTTTCCGCGGGGAATCCGCGTAGATCGAAGATTGGATAGCCGACCAGTTGGCCCGGCCCATGAAACGTAACATCGCCACCGCGGTCGCAGTCGAAGAGTTCCACCCCGCGTCGGGACAGCGCCTCGTCGCTTGCGATGACGTTCGCGCGTTGTGCATTTCGGCCGAGAGTAATGACGGGCAAGTGCTCGAGTAGCAGGAGCACGTCGCCAATGCGGCTGTCCTTGCGCAGGTCGACAAGCCTTTCCTGCAGGCGAAGGCCGGTGGCGTAGTCGATGGTTCCGAGTTGGAGAACCGAGATCAATAGCTGATTCTACGACAGCGAAAAAGGATTCGCGACCGGGCACGCAGGGGGGAACGGCTTTTTCACCACAGAGTCACAGAGGCACAGAGGAAGACAAGACACAAAGACCACACGACGTTTGACCTCGGACGTTCCAGCCCGCAAGAAACATAGAATGATTTTCCCAAGGGTTCTCTGTGTCTCTGTGGTGAATAGACGATTGATTCGAAGAAGAAGATCTATCCCAGAAGGCGGGCCGCATCCTTCGCGTAGTAGGTGAGAATGATGCTTGCGCCCGCGCGCCGGATCGATACCAGCGACTCCATCATCACGCGTTCGCGGTCAATCCAGTTGTTCCGCGCTGCGGCTTCGATCATCGCGTATTCGCCCGATACCTGATAGGCGGCCAGCGGGACGTCGAATCGCTCACGCGCGGCTGCGATCACATCCAGGTACGGCATGGCGGGCTTCACCATGATCATGTCGGCGCCTTCTTCGAGGTCGAGCTCAATCTCGCGCATCGCCTCGCGAATGTTGGCGCCATCCATCTGGTAGGAGCGGCGATCGCCGAATGCCGGGGCAGAATCGGCCGCCTCGCGGAAAGGTCCGTAAAATCCTGACGCAAATTTCGCCGCATAAGAAAGGATGGGCGTATTGATAAGGCCTGCCTGATCCAGTCCCTTGCGAATGGCGCCCACCCGGCCATCCATCATGTCGGAAGGCGCGATGATGTCGATGCCCGCCTGCGCCAGCGAAACCGAGGTTCGCGCCAGTAATTCCAGGGTCGCGTCGTTTACGATCTCATACTCGGCGGTTGCCGCCGGAGGCGCCGCCACCGCCGCACCCAGGGACTGCGGCGCAGCCTTCACAATTCCGCAATGTCCGTGCGACATGTATTCGCACAGGCACACGTCGCCCATCAGGATCGCATCCGGAACTTCGCGTTTGATGGCGCGCGCGGCTTGTTGCACGATGCCGTCATTGGTCCACGCGCCGGTGGCGTCTTCGTCTTTCTTTTCCGGCAGGCCGAACAGGATCACCGACAAAACGCCCAGCGAGCGCGCTTCCCGCACTTCTTTGACGGCCTCGTCGACCGAAAGATTGAAGACGCCGGGCATGGAGCGCACTTCCTTGCGGACGCCGGTTCCGGGGCAGACGAACAGCGGGTACACGAAGTTTTCAGGAGTGAGCCGCGTCTCGCGAACCAGGGACCGCAGCGGTTCGGTCTTGCGCATTCGGCGGAGACGCGTAACAGGAAACGCCATGCCTCGATTCTAGCAAAGCGCGGGGCGCGGCCCTCCCGCAAATTCGACAACCGGATGCATCCGGATGGTCACCTGCTTGTGTGACGGCGGTCACCGACTCCGGGGTCATCGATTCCGCTAGATTTGCTTTAGTCCGAGGGGCTTACGCGTGGGGGGAGAACCTGGCGCCGTGGGGTCGGCAATGCAGGAAAGGCACTTCCGTAACTCGCAAATCCTCCTCTGTAATCTATAGAAGAATTAGGCTAAACCGCTAGACTGGTGGGACGCATGTCCTCTTCGCAAAAAGCCGGATTCGCGGGCCTTGGCGCTCTCACCCTGGCGGTGGCGGCCACGGAGTGGTTCATGCCGCGGGGATACGGCCTCACGGCCTTCGGGGACGTGCTGGCCACGGTGATGCTGATGGCCGCTTCCGCCGCGTTCGGCTGGAATGCCATCAGGCAGCCGCGGGCGCGAGTGTTCTGGATACTCCTCGGCCTCGGGTGTGTTCTCTGGACCATCAATAGTGCCATCTGGAGTTACTACGAAATCATTCTGCGCAAGGATTTGCCCGAGCCCTGCATCGGCGATGTGATCCTTTTTGTGCACGTCATCGTGTTTATTACGGCCGTGGCGCTGCTTCCCCATCGTCCGCGCAGCGATCGCAAGACCGTGCTGGACGCGATCAACTTCCTGATGGTGCTGGTGTGGTGGATCTTCCTGTATGGGTTCATCGTTTTCCCCGACCAGTACGTGAAACTCAACGTTCCGGTGTACAGCCGCAATTACGACCTGCTGTACCTGCTCGAGAACCTGGTTCTGGTTTTTGTATTGGGAATGGTGGCAACCTCCACCCAGGGTGCGTGGCGCAGACTCTACTGGAACCTGTTTGTGGGCGCCACGCTGTACACGTTCGGATCGGAAACCATCAATGCTGCCATCGCCCGCGGCCAGTACTATAGCGGCGGCATTTATGACCTGCTGCTGCTGATTTCCATCGGTTGGATGATCTGGACGGCGATCTCAGCCCGGCATGCGGACCTCGCGGTGCAACCCGATCCAAAGCCGCCCGGCAACTGGACGAACGTCGCGCCTCGTCTCGCCATGATTGCGATTCTGTCCTTGCCATTGTTGGGCCTGTGGGCATTGTTGGCCAAAGATACGCCGGCAGACCTTCGCAATTTTCGACTGCTGGCGACCATGGCGGCCACCACCGTGCTCGGAGGATTTGTCTTTCTGAAGCAGATTCTTCTCGATCGCCAGCTGATCCATTTGCTCGATGAATCTCGGCAGAGTTATGAAAACCTGCAGCGCCTGCAAAGTCATCTGATACAGAAAGAGAAGCTGGCGTCCCTTGGCCAGCTGGTGGCGGGAGCCGCACACGAGATCAACAACCCCCTGGCCGCGATCCTGGGCTATTCCGATCTGTTGGCGTCGCAATCGACTCTCAAGGGCGAACAAGCCGCCATGGCAAACAAGATTGGGCAGCAAGCGCGGCGCACGCGCGACCTGGTCGCCGACTTGCTCAGCTTCTCGCAGCAGAACCCATCGGAGAAGATCCTGATCGATGTGAGCGCACTGGTGCAGCGCGCATTGCAGATGAACGATGTGCAGATCCGAGGAAAAAATATTCGTATCGATTCGATACTGGAACCGGGCTTGCCGCGCATCTGGGGAAACACCAATCAGCTGCTGCAGACTTTTCTTCACCTGACTGAGAATGCCATCGACGCGTTGAACGACGTGGGCGGGGGTGCTCTGCTGGTGACGGCGCGCCACCTGGATCGCGAAGTTGTGATCGAATTCTCCGATTCCGGGCCGGGCATGGCCGACCCTGAGCGGGTTTTTGATCCTTTCTATACCACCAAGCCCGTCGGTAAAGGCACCGGCCTGGGACTGAGTGCCTCTTATGGAGTCGTGCAGGACCACAACGGCCACATCAGCTGCCGCAACAAACCCGGCGGTGGCGCCCTCTTTAACGTGCGCTTCCCCGCGGCGGCGCAGGCTGCGGCCGCAGTCGAAGCTGGCAACTGATTTCCCTTCTGCAATAAGCTGCTTGCCCGCGTCCAGGACCCTGCATCCCGCAGCTGCCCATCCGCTTCCTGTAACATAATTTGGTCGTCGCCATGCCTCTCGTTCACACCAGTGCCCGCGTTCTCGAGTTCGAATCCCTCCGCGATCTGCTGCGCGGGTACGTTTCGTCTCCCTTAGGCGAAGGGCGAATTGCCAGACTGGCGCCTTCGCAGGAGCGCTCCTGGATTGAGCAGCAGCAGCAACTGACCGGCGAGATCCGCGAGTTCCGCCGCGTCGGTGGACGGTTCGAATTTGCAGGACTGCTCGAGATCAGCGAGCTGCTCGATAAAGCCCGGATTGCCGGAGCCGCGCTCGAAACTACTGAGATTCGCGACGTCATCCTGGTGGTCGATCGCGCCGCCGAATGGCGCCAAATCGCTCTAAGTCCGCCGGTCGCGATGAAAGAGTGGTCTTCTGTTCCGCATATTTCGTCCGTCATCGCCGACTTCGGCGAGTTTCTGCGCGCATTCCGGAACAAGATCCAGCCCGATGGAACACTCGAGGATCGCGCGTCGCCCGAACTGGCTCGCATCCGCCGCGACATCGACAAGCAGAAAAGAACCATCCAGGACTCCCTGCGCGGCTACCTGCGCCGGCTCGCCGAGGGCGGCACCGTGCAGGACGAACTCGTCACCATTCGCGGCGAGCGCTTCGTCATCCCCGTGAAAATCGAACAGAAGCGCCGAGTTCCGGGCGTGGTGCACGGCTCCAGTTCCAGCGGGCAAACCGTCTTTGTCGAGCCTATCGAAACCATCGAGCAGAACAATGATCTGGTCCGTTTACTCGACGAAGAGCAGGCCGAAATCCATCGCATTCTGCTGGAGATGACGCGCCGCATTGGCGAGAATGCCGATGCGATTCGCGCGGCGCTGGAAGCTCTCGCCGAACTGGAACTGCAGTTCGTCAAGGCCCGCTTCGCCGAGGATTACTTCTGCGTCCCAGTAACGTTGACCGGCCCGGCAGATTCCGAAGGCATCAAGCTGGAACCACGCGGTCCGTCCTTGGGCGCCGCCCGATTTTCTCTGCCGCCGGTCATTCTGCAAAATGCCCGCCACCCACTGCTCGAGCGCAATCTGAAATCGAAAGGCGGAAGCGTCGTCCCCATCACCATCGAACTGGAGGGAGATCGTCGAGAACTCGTGATTACCGGCCCCAACACCGGCGGAAAAACCGTCACGCTGAAAACCCTCGGTCTGCTCGCTCTGATGGCTCAGTCCGGCATCCCGGTTCCTGCTGATCGTGCCGAGTTCCCAATTTTCGACGCCGTGCTCGCGGACATCGGGGACTACCAGTCGATCGAGCAGAATCTCTCCACTTTCTCAGCCCATGTCACCAACATCGACTTCATCTCGCGCACCGCCACTCCGCAATCGCTCGTCCTGCTCGACGAACTCGGCTCCGCCACCGATCCCGAGGAAGGAGCTGCGCTCGCGGTTGCTATCGCCGACCATTTCCGCCGCATCGGCTCGATCACGATCATCTCGACCCATCACACGTCGCTCAAGGTGTATGGCGTGAACACGCCGGGTGTAGTCAACGCGGCCGTGGGTTTCGACGAAGCCAGCCTGCAGCCCACCTATGAACTGCGTGTCGGAGTGCCGGGAGCGTCCGCGGGCATCAATATCGCGCAGCGGCTTGGACTCAATCCCGAAATCATCGAATCGGCGCGAAGCCGCATCGGAACGCAGACGCAGGACGTCGCCAGGTTCCTCGATCGCCTGCACGCCGAACTACGCGAGGCAGAAGCCGAGCGGCTCCGCCTGCGGGCTCGCGAACAGGATTTGGAAAAGGAAAAGGCAAGCCTCGCCGCAGAAGGGAAGAAGGAACAACAGGTCAAGGTCCGCGAGATGGAGAAAAAACTGGAAGCCCTTTTCAAGGACTTCGAGTATCACGCCCGCGAGACTGTCAATGCCATCCAGGATCGCGCGGCCGCCCAGAAGTTGTCGAAAGATGCCGAACGCCGCATCGCCCGGCTGCGCCGTGAATTTCGCGAACAATTCGATTCCGCCGTGGTTGCCCATGCAACCGGCGCCGATCAAGGCGATCCGCATGCCCAGCCCACGCTGGTCAAGCACGTCTCTCAAGGCGACACCGTGAAGTTGAAGTCCGTCGGCCGCGCTGGTACCGTGACCCGCCGCATTGACGAGAATCATTTCGAGGTAGAAATCGGCGCGATGAAGATGAAGATCGCGCGCGATGACATTGCCGAGGTTATCGGTCGCGCTGCGGACTCGCCGATCGCGGCCGCGCGCGCCCGCGGGATATCCGTCTCGCTCGGCCAAACGGAAGCGAACGTCCCGAATGAAATCAACGTGATCGGCCGCACCGTCGACGAGGCGACCACCGAGGTCGAGAGATTCGTCGACCGCGCCTTCCTCGCCGGACTGTCGCGCATCCGCGTGGTTCACGGCAGTGGTATGGGGATCCTGCGTAAAGCGCTTCGCCAGTTCTTGCAGAAGCACCCGCACGTCGCGTCGGTGACCGAGCCTCCGCAAAACGAAGGCGGAGGCGGCGCCACGGTCGTTGAGCTGCGGGTGTGAAATGCGATTTAGCGGCTGCTTTGCCGCTTCCACCAGCTGGTCTCATTGAGGCTTGCCGACAGCGGACCTTTCCTGTCGACATCGATCTCGGTCGCCGCCTCAGCCGTGCGCGCTTCGCGTTCTTCAGCAGCTCGCATCGGAGGTTCCAACTGTTCTTTCCGCTCGTTCAGTACGGATGCCCTATCAGCTCGCTCTTCCATCGTAGATGATCGATCAGCCGCAGCTTTCTCGTCCACTAGCGGGATCACGATTCGCAGAGCTTCAATCTCGTGGCGCAACCGGGCGCATTCTGCTTCCTTGTCCTTCAACACTTCGTGGATGTTTCTCACAGTCTTCTCCACTTCTTGTCGCGTTAGGTCTTGATCTTACCCCGGGATCTTTGCAGCAGTGAGCCTACCGTGCCCCGCCCACCCGCGGAATACAGCAACCGCCCTAGAAATCCCCAAGTCTCTACGCACGAGAGAAATAGAAGGAGAACAAATTTCGAAGGATATGACCGGAGTGGTATTCAACCTTGCCGAACCGAAAACGCAGCGCAGCAAAAAATAATGGCAATCAAAAAAGGGCCCGCTTCGAGCGCGAGCCCCATCGTTGGTCAAAAACTGCTTCACGAGCCGAACGGTGCCAAAACGTAAACAGCGAGCGATTGACTACGCGGCCAGCTTCCGGCGCACCAACCCGGCCACGCCAAACAATCCGGTGGCCAGCAGGCTGAGGGTTCCCGGCTCAGGCACGGCCGCACAGGGCGTGTAGCCGATGAATTCCTGCGGACCGTATCCCGGCCTCGCGCCCACCGCGGTGTAAACCTTCAGCCCCTTGAACGCGCTGTTCGGAGCGTTCGCGGCCAATCCCAGATACTGCGCCATGATAGCCTGCACTGCGGCTTCGCTGCTGCCGTTGTTCTGTCCGCTGAACAGTTCCCACACCGCCGAGTTCCCCAGCGCCGCGTTGATCGTTCCGTTGAACACGCCCTTGAAGATCAGGCCCGCTGCCTTGTAGTCGAGCAGCGCCTGGCCGCTGCTGCCGAACATTCCGCCTTGCAGAAGGCTGTGCACGTTTGCGGTCCAGCTCTCGCCGAACGTGATGTGGTTATTGAACGCGTCGCACATCATCGGGGTCAGCGTGCTGCTGCCGTTGATCGAGAAATTGTAGGGATACGCGTAGTAGCCGGTGGGCGCAACGTTGCCCGGGCCCACGTTCACGAACTTCAGGGACACGGTATCAGCGAATGCCTGTCCGGCCAGCAGGCAGACCGCGAATAGGAATAGTGCAAACTTTCGAGTGGCGCTCATCAATCCTCCGTACTGCGGGTGCAACACTAAAACTGCTTAACCCCACAGTACGTGCATCGTAATCACGCCACAATTGCCCGTCCGTTACACATCAGAATGCCTGAAGTAACCACCGAAAGTGGTGACTAACGTGCCACTCGCAGAACGTACGACAACCACTTCGAAGGATCGACCGCCTGGTCTAGGGACGCAGAATCTTTCTCGCGAGCGCGCGCGCAATGGTGACAGGATGGGTTGCCAGAATAGCAAGCTGACCGAGCACGCTTCGCGGCTCGTGGAAGACGCCGAGTTGCCTCAGCACCGTGCCCCGGTCGTAATAGATTTTTTCCCCGGCCAGGCGGTCGTCGCTGTCGAACGTATACACCCCGCACAGCGGAAACTCGACGCGTCGTCCGGTTGCAGGCAGGCCGCGCCACCCTCCCAGATGTGTGCCCCGAATCACCACTTCCACCACGATGGCCTCGTCACTCACATGCCGAC
Organism: uncultured Acidobacteriota bacterium; assembly: GCA_963733805.1. Classification (GTDB taxonomy): domain Bacteria; phylum Acidobacteriota; class Terriglobia; order Terriglobales; family Acidobacteriaceae; genus Gp1-AA133. Next base: position 267,403 of record CAVTEO010000003.1, read on the forward strand.
GTTGCACCGCAATTTCCAGGTCAGGCAGCGCACCCATCAACTGCCTATAGAATTCGCGTACTGCCTTCGGGCCTTCGTAGTGCTCACCCCAGGGCTCATCGTCATAGCGCGCGGCACCGCCGAAAGTCGCGAGCACGCCTTCCAGGTCATGCGCGTTTTCACAGCCGATATGCCGTTCCACCAGCGCGACCCGCGCCGCGATCCTGTCCTGCAAAATCGGTGCGCTTGCCATACGGATCCTTCATGGTCGTAGCCGCGGCTACGTCAGCACCGAATACTACCATCGCCCAGCTTTAGCGAACTCGGCAGTCTGAATGACGCCCCGCGTACTCCGGCCCCCGGGATGGGCAGCCGAACAACCACAGAAACAGGACGCCGGGGTCGCCAATTCGGAGATGGGAAAGGGGGCTCCCTGGGAAAGCCCAAAAACTGGAAATTTTGCATGACAACCGCACTTGAATCGTTTTAATATGCCGCCGTCACCGGGCATACTCCAGCCGGAATCGTCCGTTGCTAAGGGGGGCAGATGTCTTCTACCACTTCGAAACACGTCGCTCGTCGTTATCGGTTTCTTGCTGGCACTCTCCTCATCGCAAGCCTCCTGCTCTCGCCTGGCCTGCTTTTGGCCCAGGGCTATTTCGGGACGGTGACCGGTGTATTGACTGATTCCAGCGGGGCCGTGCTTGCCCATGCCAACGTGGTCCTTGCTGATCAAGAAAAGGGGTTCACGTTTAACACAACCTCCGACGCAAACGGATCGTACTTGTTCCGCTCAGTTCCGCCCGGCCTCTATTCGGTGACAGCGGAGATGTCGGGGTTCGAGAAGAGCCTGCGCCCGAACATCAAGGTGAACGTCAATGACAATGTGACGGCGAACTTGACGCTGAAGGTGGGCGCTTCCACCCAGACCGTCGAGGTGCAAGGACAGGCGGAGGGCGTGGCCACCGAGGACGCCCAAACCGGGCAGGTGGTCAATCGCCGCTTCATCAACGATCTGCCCCTGATCAGCCGCAACGTTGTGAATCTGACTTCGCTAGCGCCGGGCGTCACCGAGATGGACGACCAGTGCGGAGCCGACTGTACCGGCACGAACTTCGTCTCCAATGGCAGCCGCGGATCCACCGCCGACATCCTGACCGATGGCGCTTCCGTCACGAACTCCGAACCGAATGGTGGCATCACTTCGGCCACGTATCTTCCGTCGCCGGAAGCGGTGGAGGAGTTCAAGGTGCAACAGACGAACTTCAGCGCGGAATATGGCTTCTCGGGGGGGTCGGTAGTTAACGTGATCACGCGCTCGGGAACGAACAGTTTTCACGGAAGCGTATACGACTTCTTCCGCGACGACAGCCTGGACGCGAACGACTGGTTCGCCAATAAGAACGGTGATCCCATTCCACCCTTACGCCGAAATAATTACGGTTTCACATTCGGCGGCCCCCTGATCAAGAACAAGACTTTTTTCTTCGTGGATTATGACGGCTTGCGCTCTTCGGGGTTGAGCACAGCGAGCGGGGCTGTTCCCACCGATCTGATGCGGACGGGCGATTTTGGCGAGGTTTGCCTGGCACAGGGAGGCGATTTCGATACGAACGGCAGATGTAGCGCGGACGCCGGCCAGATCTGGGATCCTTACTCCGGATCCTTCGATGAAAACGCTGGCGGGGCGGTGCGCACCACGTTCATTCCGTTTAACAATCTTGCCACCTACATCAGCCCGGGGAGTCCGAACTTGCCGGCGAATCTTCAGCCGGCCCCCGGCGTTGCGGGGAATCTGATCGATCCGGTGGCGCAGAAGATGATGAGCCTGTTTCCGGACCCCACCAGTTCGGGAGACATCTACCAGAACTGGTTTGGTTCCGGTTCAGACCGCAGCTACGACGACAAGTTTGACGTTAAGATCGACCATCGCTTCACCCAAAACGACTTGATCTCCGGAAAGTTTGCGTACGAGTACAGTCACGGCAAGGGCTTGGACTGTTTCAAGAACTTTACGGATCCCTGCCAGGGCGGACCCGGCTGGTCCAATGCCCATCTGTTTGCTGTCAATTACGTTCACACCTTCAGCCCAACTCTATTGCTCAACGTAACCTTGGGATTTACGCGCGGAGTATGGCACATCGACGCCTATAACCCGCACGGCGAGAATGATCCTCTTGGCACATTGGGATTCCCGTCGTATCTGGAGAGCAACGGATTCAAGGGCGTACCGGCGATCTTTATCGATGAGTACCCGAGCGCCGGTTACACCAACATCGGTACCGATCCCTACGGCAATTACCGGCTGGGCCAGGACACCGGCCAACTGTCGGCCACGATCGACAAGGTCCATGGCAAACACGATTTGAAATTCGGCTTTGATGGCCGGATTCACCAGATCAACTACATCCAAACCAATGCTCCCGTCGGCTTCTTCAGCTTCAACCGCGACGGCTCTTATATGTGTCCCGGAGACAGGGAGGGCTGCGGCGGCGATTCCTTGGCCAGTTTCATGATGGGCCAGATTACCCAGGGCGATGCTGGGAACGGGGGTGGCTCGTATTACGAAAGCCAGTTCCGGCCAGCCACCACAAACTACCAGTACGGCTTTTTCCTGCAGGACAACTGGAAGGCCACTTCCAAGCTGACCTTGAATCTGGGCTTGCGCTATGACGTCACGCTACCGCGCACGGAGCGCTATAACCGCCAGAACTGGTTTGATGCCAAGGTCACCAGTCCGTTGAACGGCGGGAATCTCACATACGACGACGCTGTTACTGGTCAACCGGTCACCATCCCACTCCTCGGCGGTGAGGTCTTTGCCTCCTCGAGCCAGCGTAAAAACTATGCGACCGACTGGCACGATTTTCAGCCGCGCCTCGGCTTCGCGTATCAGTTCATCCCCAAGACGGTGCTGCGCGGAGGCTACGGCATCTACTACGGGCAATCGCGGTCGGGTGTCACGGGGGTCGCCCCATACGGAAGCCAGGGTTTCAATCAGTTTACGGACGTGGTCACCACCTATCAGAGCGACGGCGCCACGCCTTACCTGCACCTGAACAATCCATTCCCCAACGGATTGATCCAACCCACAGGCAATACGCTCGGTTTGATGAACGATGTTGGCTTCGGCGCAAATGGCCCGCTGCGCACACCGGGGGCGAACCAGACCCCTTACGAGCAGAGCTGGAGTCTTGGGTTCGAGCGCGAATTGCCCAGAAATATCGTGTTCAGCGCGCACTATATCGGCAAGAAAGGAACCCACCTGCCTTTCACCGGCAGCCATCGGCGTAATTTCCTGGGACCATGGGTCGAGAATTTGCCCACTGAGGCTGCCGACCCAGACAATCCGTGCGACACGCTCACGGTGCCTTGCCTCAACAGTTTCGTGGACAATCCCTTCTTCGGAATCATCACCGACCCGAATAGTGCCCTGTCGAACCAGACAGTTCAGTACCGCCGGTTGCTGGTTCCTTTTCCGCAATTCACCTCGGTCAGCACCGAACCTCAGCTCATCGCCAATTCCATCTATCGCGCTTTGCAGTTGGTCGCCGAAAAGCGATACTCGAACGGGTTGCAGTTCCTGGCCAGCTACACCTGGTCGAAATCGATTGACAACTCCTCCAACGCAGATCAGAACATCACCTGGCTGGGCAGCTTCGACAGCCTCCAGGATCCCAATAGACCGGACTTGGAGCGGAGCCTCTCCACCTTCGATATCCCGCATGTGATCCAGCTGAGCTACAGCTACGATCTACCGATTGGGCATGGGCGGCCATTCCTCGGGAACATGCCGCGCTGGGCGGAGTTGATCGTCGGAGGATGGAAAACGAACGGCATCTGGCGCATCTCGGATGGGCGCCCGCTGAGTTTCTCCGTTTCCGACGGAAATCCCCTGCCGACGTATGGCGACCAGCGTCCCAACATCGTCGGAACACCCAAGCGGAACCATGGGTCGGGCTGGCTGGACAATTACTTTGTGGATAACAGCGTTTTCGAGCGTCCGGACGATTTCACGCTGGGCAATGCTCCGCGAGCGCTGGGCAGCGTCCGCAGCCCCTGGTCGTTCACCACGAATCTGTCCTTGGGCAAGCAGTTCGCGTTGCGCGAATCGATGAACATCGAATTCCGCGTCGAGGCTCAGAATGCCTTCAATCATCCGGTGTTCGGCACACCGAATACCTCTGTGGGTGATGAGAACTTCGGAACGGTCACCTACACGTCAGTTGGGCCGCGGGAGATACAGCTGGGGATGAAGTTTAATTTCTAGGAAATAACGGAACCATCGGTGCCCCAGGTTCGCGTCCCGCTGTTTGGGACGCTAACCTGGGATTTTTGTTAACTCGCAAGCACCGTGTCACCCGATTCGCTTCCTGCGGGAACGAGGGCGAGTGTCGGACGCCGGAATCGCCGTTTACGTATCCTTTGCAGCGGAACTTCCACACACATCCGCATCGCCTGCGCGTACCCGATGGTCAGTAACAGCGTGGCTCCGGCCAGCGCCAGGCTCGGACGATAGTAATGATAGAAGTGGTGAAAGAAAGTGTGGTGGATCAGATACATGCTGTAAGACAGCTGGCCTAGGTGCCGCAACCAGCGCACCGACAGGCATCGCGCGACGAAGTTAGGATGGGGCAGGGTCAGGTAGAAGAAAATCGGCATCAGGCCGACCTCCAGCAATGTGTAGCGCACGGTGTTGCGAAAGAACGGATTTCGATAAGCGAAGCACATCACGATCAGGATCATGCCTGCCCACGCCAGGGTAGCGGCGCGCCGGGTCAGCCAGGGCACATGATCGCCGAGCCGGGGATTCGCGACGATGGCAAGCACACATCCGGCCAGGATCGAGTCGAAGCGGGTATCAGTGCCTTCGTAAATGTTCACCCAGGGAGAGTGCCACACCGCCACCCGATAGCAGCGCCACGCCAGCGCCGCCAGAATGAGGGCGATCAGCACCAGCGCCTGTTGCCTTCGGCCCATCGCCCTGCGAACGAACCACTTGTACAGAATCGGAAAAAGCAGGTAGAAGTGTTCTTCCACCGCCAGCGACCATAACACGCCCAGTCCCGCGGGGAGGTTCCCCCATCCCAGGACGTTCCAGTAATTGGAGAAGTACAGATACGCCGAAACCAGCGAGGCATAGCTTTCGCGGTTGTAGACAAGTCCGGCAGCCGCCAGGGCGGACACCAGCGTCACTGTGATGTAGCAGGGCGGAAAGATGCGCAGTAATCTTCGCAGGTAAAATTCCTTCAGCGAAATTCCGGATGTCTTTCGCGCCTCTTCCCGCAGCAGACTCGTAATCAAATATCCGCTGAGAAAAAAGAAGACCGTTACGCCAAAGCCGCCTGGCAGTGCCTTGAATGGCTGGGCATGAGGAATGAAAACAATAAAGAACGCGATTGCTCGCAAGCCGTCAAGGCTGGGAATGTAAGTACCGGAAGACGCAGGACAGCGACCGCCCATTCCTGGAAGGTATGCGCGCAGGAAACAGCCGTCTGTGACCGCTGAACAAGTTCTCGTGATCGGCCAACGGTGTTGGGAGCGGGCAACCCCGCCTCACAGTAAGCCTTCTTATCCACAGGCGTCCACAGGCCTTCACCCCTATCCAGCCATTTCCCTTCTGGCCTGTTGTGTCCCACAATAGAATCGTTCCGCGCATTCCCATGCCCGCTTCCGACTTCAAAGACGCGCTCAAGCAGCAGGCCGACATCGTTCGCGTGGTGGGCGACTACGTCAAGTTGAAGAAGGCGGGCGCGCAGAACTTCTCCGGCCTCTGTCCCTTTCACAACGAGAAGACCCCGTCGTTTTCTGTGCACGCCACCCGGCAGTTCTTTCATTGCTTTGGGTGCGGTGTTTCCGGCGACGTGTTCTCCTTCGTACAGAAGGTCGAGAACATTACGTTTCCGGAAGCCGTCCGCCTGATCGCCCAGAAGCTGGGCGTGGCCATGCCGAAGGTGGAGTTCTCGAGCCCGCAGGAGGCTCGCGAAGCCAGGCTCCGCATGGCGCTACTTGATGTCCACGAACGCGCGTGCGCTTTTTTTCAGGACTACTTGAAGCGCCCGGAGGGAGCGGCGGCACGGGCCTACCTGACGGGCCGCGGGCTGGACGAGGAGACGGTGGCGCGATTTCGCATCGGGTACGCGCCGGACTCGGGCTTTTTGCTGCGCGACGCCCTGCGACGGGAGTTTGATGAGGAGTTGCTGCGGGAGAGTGGGTTGTTTTCCTGGAAGGAGGAGGGTAGTCGTCAGTCGTCAGTCGTCGGTCGTCAGGAAGGGCAAAGCTCTCAGCTCTCAGCGGTCAGCTCTCAGGAAAAGCAAGTCAACGGCACAGCCAGTGATCAATCTGTGCGGGGCGACGGGTCTGGAAAATTGCAGGATAAGCTGAAAGCTGAGAGCCGACAGCTGACGGCTTTCTACTCGAAATTCCGCAACCGCATCATGTTCCCGATCGCCAACGACTCCGGGCGAATCATCGCCTTCACCGGCCGCACGCTCTCCACCGACGAGAAGGCGGGACCGAAGTATCTGAACTCGCCCGAGACCGCCATCTATTCGAAATCGCGGGTGCTGTTCAATCTCGATCACGCCAGGGAGGCGATCCGCAAACTCGACTACGCGATCCTGGTCGAGGGGCAGATGGACTGTATTTCGGTGTTTGCCGCGGGATTTCAGAACGTGATTGCCAGCTCGGGCACGGCGTTCACCGAATTGCAGGCGCGGCTGCTCGGGCGCTTCAGCAAGAACGTGGTGGTGAATTTCGATCCGGATACGGCGGGGGCGCGCGCCACCGATCGCACGCTCGGCCTGCTGGTTGAGGAGGAATTCCAGATCAAGGTGCTGACGCTCGAGCACGGCTTCGATCCGGACCTCTTTATTCGCCGGCAGGGGAAGGACGCCTACTCCGAAGCGCTGCGGCATTCCCAGCGCTACTTTGATTATCTGATCGAGCGCGCGCGCACGCAGTTTCCAACGCGCACCCCCGAGGGCAAGGTGAAGGCGATCAATCATCTGCTGCCCCATATCCAGCGCGTGCCCAGCCGCATCGTGCGCGATGAGCTGGCGCACGAGATTGCGCAGAAATTGGGGATCGATTCGGCCGTCTTGCGGCAGGAACTGAAGCATGTGGCGGCGACGCGGTCCGCCGCTGCGGTGAAGGCTCCGGTGGAGACGCAGATTACGGACGCGGAGCGGATTCTGATCCGGGCGCTGGCCTCCGCTCACGAGATGCAGGCGGGGCAGGATCATCGCTCGGCGCGGGATGGGGCGGAAGAGGAATTCGATCCGGCCCGGCAGGCGCGGTTTGCCATCGAGAGCGAGCGCCTGCATGAAGGGCTCGCCACCGAGGCGCTGGTCGAGACGCTGCTGGGCGGAGCGCTTGAAGTCGGCGACGTGATGGAGTTGCCGTTCTCCGAGGCCGACCGCCGGCGCCTGGCTACCATCCTCCTCAAAGAAGACGAAGAACTCACCGCCGATCGCCTGGAAGGCGCAGTGCGCGCCCTGCGAAGAATTCGCCTGCGTCGTCGTTTAGACGACGTTCAGCGCCAACTCGAGTCCGCAGGCCGGAAAGACCCGGTCGAGATGCAAGCGCTCCTGCAGGAAAAAGTTCGCCTCAAGCACGCCCTGCGCGATCCGGGTTTGGCAGGCGACGAACTGCAAGCCGCTCGCCAGCGCCCAGCATAACCACATCGCCAGCCGCCTGGTTGCGCCCAGAAAAGACCTTGGACCAAACCACCCCTGAAAAGCATCTAAATCACTAACCGGGTTGGAGATGTGCGCAAACGACGGCCAGAGCGGACCCAAACTCGCGGATGGGCAGACGGCCATTCTGTCTGCTATAATCTGAAAGTTTGTGCCTTTGGCACAATCCCGCAGTGCCACGTTCCCACCACTGGAAAAGGAAATAGGCGTCCCTGAAAGGCGCCTGAGGACAATCCGTCTTGGCTCTAGACGACAAGTACGAGGATATTAAGAAGCTGATCGATACAGGGAAAGAAAAGGGATATCTGACATACGATCAGGTCAATGACCTGATCCCGCACGATGTGCACAGTCCCGAAGACCTGGACGATCTGCTGACGACTATCGGTACGCAAGGTATCGATGTGCTGGAAGGCCCGAAAATGCCTTCCTCCGCACTCGATAAAAAATTCGAAGAAGCTGAAGAAGGCGCCGAGGACGTCGAACTCGACCTCAGCCCCGGCGCCCTGGAAAAAACCAACGACCCCGTCCGCATGTATCTCCGCGAGATGGGGACTGTGCCCTTGCTCACGCGCGAGGGCGAAGTGGAAATCGCGAAACGCATCGAGCGCGGGCAACTGCGCGTGCTCAAGGCGCTTTCGCGCTCGCCGATCGTGATTCACGAACTGCTGGCTATGGGCGACGACCTGAAGAAGGGCGTGCGCTCCATCAAGGAAGTGGTCACGTTCGATGAAGAGGAAATCACCGACGACATCCTGCAAAACCGGCTGAAGGAATTCACGGGCAAGATCGATGAGCTTGCCAAACATTACAAGAAGGCCGGGCAGCTGCAGGAAAAGTTCGCGGCGGTTTCGCAGAAGAAACGTCCCAAGGACCATCGCAAATACCGGATGGCTCTGGGGCGGGGCATCGTACGCGTGTCGCTCGCGGTGCGCAACCTCGGCTTCACCAACAATGAGCGCAAGCGGCTGATCGAGCGGGTCAACAAGACCGTCGACGGCATGCGTTCGCTCGATCGCCAGGCCCAGAACCTGGAGCGCAAAGCCGACGCCACCCGCAGCGAGGATCAGAAAAAAGAGTACAAGCGCCAGGCCCGCGCCATCCGCGCGGAAATGGAGAAGCTCGAGCAGGAAGCGGGCGTGTTGTTCCTGGAACTCAAGCGCACGCAGCGCGAGATCATCCAGGGCGACATGGACGCCGAGCACGCCAAGCGCGAGCTCATCGAAGCCAACCTCCGCCTGGTGGTCTCGATTGCCAAGAAGTACACCAATCGCGGACTGCAGTTCCTCGACCTGATTCAGGAAGGCAACATCGGCCTGATGAAGGCGGTGGACAAGTTCGAATACCGCCGCGGCTACAAGTTCTCGACGTATGCCACGTGGTGGATTCGGCAGGCCATCACTCGTGCGATTGCTGACCAGGCGCGTACGATTCGTATCCCGGTGCACATGATCGAAACGATCAACAAGCTGATCCGCACTTCGCGTCAGCTGGTGCAGGAACTGGGACGCGAACCGACGTCTGAAGAAATCGCCAAGCGGATGGACATCCCCGTTGCGAAAGTCCGCAAGGTCCTGAAGATCGCGCAGGAACCGATCTCCCTCGAAACGCCGATTGGCGAAGAGGAAGATTCGCACCTGGGCGACTTCATCGAGGACCGCGGCGTAGTCTCGCCGGCCGAAGCCGTGATCAACGTCAACTTGAAAGACCAGACTTCGCAGGTGCTGCGGACGCTGACACCGCGCGAAGAGAAGGTCATCAAGATGCGTTTCGGTCTCGAGGACGGCAGCGAGCACACGCTCGAGGAAGTCGGCCAGTCGTTCGCGGTTACACGCGAGCGCATCCGGCAGATCGAGGCAAAGGCGCTGCGGAAGTTGCGGCATCCGTCGCGGTCGAGAAAGCTGCGTGCTTTCATGGACGGAGTTAGAGACTAGCTATCAGCTATCAGCTGTCAGGAAAGCAAAGGCCCCGCTCGGGAGAGCGGGGCTTTTTTTCGTTGTGGAGTTCAGATATTGGCAGCATCGCTACACCCTCGCCTCGGGGTTCTTGAGTGGCGGCGTCTTCGTCTGGCGGTGTGTCTGATATTTTGTCCTATTGATTATCCTCTGCCATGGGTGATAGAATGTCACTAGTGAAGGGGTTGGATATGGCTGTCAAGGCAGCGCGAGCCAAGATCTCGACCACGATCGCACACGAGAACTATAAGTACTTAGACTCCCTGGTGGATTCGGGCCAGGCCAGCAACCTGGCGGAAGCCTTGGATAAGGTGGTCGCCCAATACAGACGATTGGCGCGGCGGCTCGAACTGGAGAAAACGACCGCCGATTACTTCAACCGCTTGCCCGAGCCAGCCGTTCGTGAGGAATCCGAACTGGTGGCCGCATCGCACAAGCTGGCATCGTCGATCGATTTCGATCGAGAGCCATAGCGAATGGCCCCGCTTCGTGGAGAAGTCTGGTCCGTCAACTTTGGAAACAAGAAACATACCGTGGTCGTGGTCTCAGTCGATGCGCGAAACAAGTCCGAACGGGTCGATTCCGTTCTTGCGGTCCCGTTTGGTAGCTATGGCGGGGAAGGCCCGACCAGCAAGCGAATGGAGCGCGGAGAAACGGGACTGCCGGAACCGTCTTTTCTGAAAGCCCACTTCATTCAGGTCATCCCCAAGGCCGCCTTTCTCCACCGCCTGCCCCGACAACTCTCCAGCAGCCAAATGCGAGAGATTGTCGCGATGGTCAACCGGGCGATTGATCCCGACGCGAAGTGAGTGTGGAGATATTGGCAGCATCGCTACTGTCAGCTATCAGCTTTCAGCTATCAGTACAGGCAAAGGCCCCGCTCGGGAGAGTGGGGCTTTTTGTTTGGAGACTCTTAGGAGTCTCGGCGGCATATCTTCACCCCACTCGCACAGAACGTGATTGACGGGGGCACCCTCGATCTGTGCGGGCCACCCGTCCGGGGTCCACCGCGTGTCCAGGAAGCCTACGGATTCAAATAGGGGTCTCTGGCCATGCGAATGAACGCCGCTTCGGATTCGGCAGACGAGCTGATGCGCCAATCGGCTTCCTTGTTGATGTCGAACCAGACCAGACATTTGATGAGTGGGAAGCTGGTGCGGAGGGTGGGAATGATTTCATCGATCCACTTGGCTTTGTCGCCCCCCACTTGAGCAGAGGACGTCTCCCCAATCATGATCGGCTTTTTTTTGGCTGCAAGGAGCGGGTAGATTTCCCCGAAAACCTGTTGAAAGGTTTGCCAGCCCCCGTTTTTCGTACCCCAGTTGTAGCCATCGACCCCGGTCCAATCGACGTAGGCATCGCCTGGGTAGTAGTCCATCGTATTCCTGTTACCTCCGTGGATATCGGTGACGTTTGGACACCACGCCCAGACCACGTTGGTCGCGCCTGCGGCAACGAAGATGTCGTGAATATGTCGATAAGCGGCAACGTACAGGGATGCATTGTTACCGCTCCACGCCTCGTCGCCATTCATCTCCGCCGCGAAGTCGAGGAAGAATCTCTTGCCGAGTGCTTTGGAGCCGTTGGCACGCGCTACGATCGTGGCATCGAGGCTTCCGTCGATGATCCTGGTGAAGTCGATTTTGTGGGGTTCCCAATTGACGAGCGGGATGCGACCAGCGGCCAGATCTGCCTGGGTTACGGTGCCTGTCCAGTCGTCGGTCCACGCGTAGTAAGTGAGGTGAACGCGGGGTGTGCGCCCGAGCTTCACCGTGGTCTGGGCCAGATTCCCGGCGCCGTAGAACTGCCCGAGCCACGCACCCGATGCAGGCTCTAAAATGGACGATTCACCAGCATTGGCCGGGCGAATGAGCAGTACGTTGGAAGCAAAAATCATGAGGCCCGCGAGGGCGGCTCCGCTAAGAAACTTTCTCATGGCCAAACCTCCTAACTAACTTCGCCTTCCGCGACGCTGCCACCCATAAGGGCTGACCCTCAGGGGCTAAAGCCCTCACTTTGGCGCTCGAGCGGCACGGCTAAAGCCGTGCCCTTTCAAAACTGATTTATGAAGTCTAAAGGCGTTTTACCCAGATCCGGTCGGGATGGTGGGGGTGCGAATTTTCCACGCAAGTTTCGAAGGCAGGGATTTGCGCGGCCTGCTGGGTCACCGAGGGCGCGCCGCCGAAGGCACGAGAATAGAGCCGATAGGACACCTCGCAGGCGTGGCACCGGAACGTGTATCCGGGGGCAAAGCCACCACTCACCATGTCCTCATAGGTGGAACCTTCTACCACGCGAGCCGCAATCATTTCCTGCATTCCGCTTCCGGCCTCCCGGAGAGATTTTAGCGCGGGTCGCGGGGAACGGGATGGATGTGAGGTGCGTGCATCTGGGTGATTACGGTGTTGTCACTGTCGGACTCGGCAGCATCTTGACCCCACTCAATCGCAACGTGCGCGATTGAATGGGGCACCCTCGAGTTATCTGGGCCACCCGCCCAGTCACTCGCGAACGTATCCGGCAGATCGAGGCGAAGGCGCTGCGGAAGCTAAGGCATCCGTCGCGCTCGCGGAAGTTGCGGGCGTTCATGGATGGGGTCAGGGACTAGGCCTGCGACACGAACCACGTAGGGACAGCCGCCCTCGGCTGTCCAGCCGAGCGCAAGCTCGGCAGCAAAAGATGAGCCCCGCTCGAAAGAGCGGGGCTTTTTGTTTGGAGATTTTAAGGGGGTGGCAGCATCTTGACCCCACTCACAAAGAATGCGATTGAATAAGCCACCGGCCCGAAATTTGTATAATCCACCCATGCAAGGATTACCTTGGAGCACAATTGCGCTCGGCTCGCTGTTGCTCATCTCAGGCCGCTCAATGGGAGGACAGGAAGTGAAAACTCCGCAACCTGAAACGTCGAAGCCGCCCGTGAAGATGGAGCAGCGCGGGCGCATCCTTGGAATCGGTGGTGTCTTCTTCAAGTCCGCGAATCGTGATCAGATGCGCGAATGGTACGCGAAGCATCTTGGACTCGCTGACAAAGGCGAGGGCGCGATGCTTCCGTGGCGCGAACATGACGACCCGCAAAAGGAACACGTTACCGTTTGGACGGTTTTTCCCGCCTCCACCAAGTATTTCGATCCCAGCCCCGCACCGTTCATGATCAACTACATCGTGGACGATATGGATGCTTTGCTCGACCGCTTAAAACAAGAGGGAGTCAAGATTGACGCCAAACGAATGGATGAATCCTACGGTCGCTTTGCCTGGATCTATGACCTGGATGGAAATAAGATCGAGCTCTGGCAGCCGCTGCCCGCAAAGCCCTAAGGCATCTGTACGCGGTTAAGTTGTTTGTTTGCGATTTCAGCTTCCCTTCGAATCCGACTTCTCCGTCAGTTTCCGACCAGTGGCTCTGACATTGGTGAACGTCCTGTCTGTCTCCGCATTTCGTCCTCGGTTTCCAGTCTTTCCCAGTTTTTCAGGACCAATCACGGTGCGTTGCTATTGATCTTTAGGTTGCCTGTTCGTATCGTCGTGCCGCTCTTGTCCACGAAGTCGAATTGAAGGTCTTTGTAGCCCAAGTCGGTAATCACAGGTGCTGCACCAGCCTTTGCCGTGATTCGCGATACCCAGAAACCCACCGTTGATGCTGGGAAATTGGCTTCTTCCCACTTAGTCCCCTCCCTCCAAGAAATACCCGGTAAAATCGTTCCATTGCCCTCATCCGAACTTAGATAAAGGACCGGATTGACAACCGTATTCCGGTGAATCGCTACGAAAGGAGACTCACGTTGCGCTCGGTCGCCGTGGCACCCCGATCGCACCTTACAGTCAGTAAGCCTTTCTCGTTCGCGCCTAGACGGTCGATTTCCACTGACATGTAAGCAGCGTTCAGACCCGACGAAGCAAAAGGCTGCTGGACGATTTTGATGTTTGCAGAAGGGATGATCGCGGTGCTCGTAGATTCTTCAGGGCAGGCCAGCCCTACCTTGATATGACTTGCCGTTACATGACCTTTGTTCGCGATCTCAACCAACATGATTCTCGTAGTCCCAGAATCTGTCGGGCGGATCACATAGTCCTTCGCGGATTTGAAAGACAGCAATTTCACTGTGGCAGCTTCTCCAGTAAAGAATGCAAATGGTGGTTTACCGACGGTGTTCGTACCGCTGACGACTGTCGGATCTATCTGAAGTAGGTCAACCAGTGTAACGACGTATTCGTTAGGATGTCCCTCAACGGGAAATACCCAAACATCCCCCCAAGCAAATTGTGCCGTCAAGCGTGGTTTTAGGAGACGCGTGTTGACATAGAACGAAGTCGCAACTGAAACAAGCATTGGGATGGCAATGGCTAACACGAGCGTCTTCAGCCCGGGCCAAAGCAGGGACCCGATTGTTCTAGTAGAGTGCGTTTTCGGCGGTGATTGGGGCAGATCGTCGTGGACCGAGCCTTCCATCCAGCGATTTTACGACCGAATAGGACAAAAAACTGGCGACATCCATGATAAGTAAAAGTCAAGAGGAGACGGAGGTCTCCGTGCACTTGGAGGAGAAGGCTCTCGAAGTGAAGACGCGAGGACTGAGTTAGCGAACCGCCAGCGATCGTTCAGAGCGGCCAAAGCAGCAGCTTGGCCAGACATCCATTTGCGGGAAACGGGCGCGAGCCCAGTCCACGAAGTATGAGTTAGGGTTGAGCGGCCGGCCTCGATACAGACGGTAAGGGGCATCGGGAGTCGAGACTCCTCTGCCCAGTCCCCGAGTTGGCGAGGAACGGCCGGTGGATCGCCGCTGCGTTCAAAGTTTTTCCTTCTTAGGCAGTTTTTTGTGTTGGCACTTCCAATGGCGCGCGCACTTGGAAGGCCTGGCCGCTTTTGTCGACCGCGAGCAGATAGCTGACGAGTTTGCGTGCCACGGCCAGCGTGGCGCGGTTGCGATGTCCACGCTCCAACTCGCGGGCATGTAGTGCCGCCAGCTGCGGATTCCATCGCGGGGCCAGCTTGGCGGCCTCGATCAGTGTAGTTTGCAGCCAGCGGTTGCGCTGTTTCGAGATGGGTCCGCGTTGATGCTTGCCCGCCGAAGATTTCAACGCGGCGGTGAGTCCGCAGTAACTCATGGCGTCGGAACTGGAACGGAAGCGCTGCGGATCGCCGATCTCCAAGGCCCAGGTCAGAGCGGTGATCTCTCCGACGGCTGGAATGGTCATCAACCGCTCCACGCGTTGTGCCATTTCGGCATCGGCGAGTAACTCGCGGACCAGCCGCTTCTGCGTGCTCTCGAACATCTCCAGCGCGCCGCGACTCAAGCGCAGCAGATCGATCACCGATTCCGGCACCTCTTCCAGTTCTTCCAGCAGGCTGGCGAAATATTTCTTGCGGTGTAACTTCTCCTTCACGTAGAGCGCGCCGGTTTCCATCAGCAGCCCGGCCATTTTGTTTTTCATGCGCACCGCTTCGCTCACCACCAGGCTGCGATAGCGCAGTAGTCGGCGCAGTTCGCGAATCCGCGGCGAGGCCACATAGCATGCCGGTAATAGGTGGCAGCGCACCAAGTCGGCGATGGTACGGGCATCGATGGTGTCGCTCTTCTTCTTGCCCGCGCTGATGGCTTTCATTTTGGCGGGATGCGCCTTCTCCAGCTGCTCGCTGTAGGGCTGCAGTGTGTCGTAGATCCAGCCGCTGAACAGGGTCGCTTCCAGCGCTCCCCGCCAGGGCTGCGGTCGCGCCGAGGCCCATTGCCGCAGCACCCCGCGTTGCGCCGGCACGCTGCCTTCTTCCACGATTTCGCCCGCGGAAGTCTTGATACAAAAACTGATGGTTTTCTTGTGTACGTCGAATCCGATATAGTGAGGACTGTTCATGGGGTTCTCCTGGTGAGCTTTCTGAGTCGGCGCTTTCCTCGCCGGTCTCAGCATCGTAGCCGCTCGGAGAACCCTTCTTCATTTCACTTATGCATTCATACAGACGGAACGTTCACAAATCTCTATTCGTCGAACAATTCGGGAACGTTCCGTTTGTCCCCGGTTTTTCCCTATGGCATCTGTTCGCGTTTCTTTGCTTGCCATTTCAGCTTCCCTTCGAATTCCACTTCTCCGCCAGTTTCGGACCAGCGGCTGTGACAATGGTGAACGTCCTTTCTGTCCCCGAATTTCTCCGTCCCCAGCTTTCCCGGGCTCGGCCCGAGGGTCGGGAGATCAAGTCAAGACAAAGGGCGTGCTCTCAGAGTCGGACTGTCGTATGATCTGGTCTGGAAAGCACAGGCGGTCAGACCGACTAAGGACGTTGCCCTTGATGGGTTGGTCGCTTTTCGGCTGTAAAGGTATGTCTTAACGTTTCAATCCTACGAATCTGTTTACTAATAGTTCGGAAGAGTTTTACGGCTCTGTTTTTGCTTAAGCCGCTTCCAGCGGAGGCTGATGTGGCCGATGAAGAGGAGCCCTTTGTTAAGGCGGGACGCAGCACAACAGACATGAGTGCAGCTTTGCGAGATTTATACTTGGCAGATCTTGAGCGTTTGGAAGAATCTATCTGGCGAAACGAAGAGATCGGCGAAAAGCGCTTCAACTTCTTCACGACACTTGCCACCGCGGTTGTCGGCGGGCTTGTGGCTCTCTGGACATCTGATCGCTCCGCGTCGGCAACGTCTCGTGCTGCTCTGTCGAAGTCAACCGACGTCGCATTATTTGCACTTCTTGTCTTCGGATTGGTCAGCTATCGACGCATGATCCACCGCGATAGCGTGACCGAGGAATACAAACGAGAAACCAAGAAGATTCGAAGAAGGTACCGCGATCTCTTTCAAGCAGACTGTCCGGAGATTAAGGACTACTGGCTTGAGTACGAAGACAAAACTGACGAAAGCAACTTGAAACACCGATGGAGGAGAATCAAGCAAATGGGCTACACTCAAACCCTTGCTGTTATCAACGGGATTCTGCTGGCAACGGTCCTGATGTGGGCGGGTGTAGTTACGGAGTTAGCACTGCTGAGTGGGGTGGCGTTGGGCACAGTGCTGTGTTTCCACGGCGCAAAACCTCATAAATCTCATAAACGAGTCAAATGAAAAGGCCGACCAGATACTTCCGAGCCGGTGCTGGCGCTGTGCTCACTGACCAGCATGGACGCGTGCTGATATTCGAAAGGCGCGACATACCGGGAGCTTGGCAATTCCCGCAAGGAGGACTAGAGAACGAGGAGGATCCGATCGACACGGTGCTGAGAGAGATTCGTGAGGAGACGGGCATCTCTAGAGCAGCAGTTGCGTTGGTGGGTCGATATCCTGGGCTTCTAGTGTACGAGCTTCCTCGAATGGCGCAATCGGTCAAGACCGGCATGGGCCAAGTGCAATACTGGTTCTTGTTCAAAGTGAAAGAACCCACGAAAGACGTTCGCTTGCCAGCACGCTCGGAGTTTCGGGCAGTTGCCTGGGTGCCCTTTAGCAGAGCTGTTGCACGCGCCGTAAGGTTCAAGAGACCTCTCTATCGGGAATTACAGAAGGAATTCGGGAACACAGTCACGAAGATCTCCCGCAACGTGCCGCGTAAGCGAAGGAAATGACTACTGTCTCCGTCAATGCCTAACCTCTGATTCCGAATGGCTGGTGGCCCAGGTTCGCGCCGTGGTTTTGGGCGCTAACCTGGGTCATCTATCACTGCGGGAAGGCAAGAATCCTACTAACGTTTCTCCATGCCGCATGGCCTGAAACGTCTTCGACAATCCGCACAGTCTCACTTCCTGACGTTCACTTGTTACCATCGACGGCGAGGGTTCGGTTCGCCTGCCGTCTACGATCTTTTCGTCCAGGTTGTGGAGCAAAGCGCCGACGCTTCGCCCTGTGCGTCTACGGATATGTAGTCATGCCCGGAGCACGTGCATTTGCTGTTGAGCGAGCCGCAGCGTGGGCTTCTGGCGGACGCCTTGCACTACTTGAAGCTATCTTTTGCCAAGCGTCTGGGGAGTGGTGTCTTTTGGCAAAAGCGCTACTACGACCGCAACGTGCGCGATGAGCGCGAGTTCGTGGAGAAGCTACGCTACATCCATCGGAATCCGGTGAAGGCGGGATTATGCAAGCTTCCGGAAGACTGGCGGTGGAGCAGCTTTCGTCACTATGCGCTGCGAGAAAAAGGAGTCGTGGAAATCGTGTCAGAGTGGGCGGCGCGGGATCGGGAGAGGCGAGCAACAGGCAGCGGGGAGAGGACATTCCTGATCCCAGAGCCTGCCCTGAGCGAAGAGGAAGGGTTAGCGCCCAAAATCGGGGCGCGAACCTGGGCCACCTGTGATCTTTCAAGAGGTTGTCCATTCGATCGGAACCAGAGAAGCTGATTGTGACGAGCAATCCAGTTTCCGAGGACAGACCGAATGGACATCCACCAGAATGCCCGACTCACTCTTCGCAGTCGAGAGGCCTTGGTTGAAACCGTGACTCGCGGCCTGGGCTTCAGCCGTGCCGCCGCCAGCTTTCGCGTGACTCCCAAAACCGCAGCCAAGTGGGTTGGCCGTTATCAGCGGGAAGGAACTGCCGGATTACGCGATCGCTCTTCTCGTCCGCATCGTAGCCCAAGAGCCACTTCGTCTAGTCAGGTCGGGTTGGTGATTGAGCTCCGCCGGCAGCATCGTCCGGCCTATCAGATTGCACAAAGCACCGGACTCAGTCCGGCCACCGTCAGCCGCATTCTGCGCCGCGCTCGTCTCAGCCGCTGGCGCGATCTGCATCCCTTGCCGCCGGTGGTGCGCTATGAGCATCCCTTTCCCGGCGATCTCCTCCATCTCGACATCAAGGGCATGACCCGCTTCCAGCAAGTCTCCTGGCGTGGTGACGGCCGCCGCCGCGGACAACATAAGCATCCCGGCTGGGAGGCCTTGCACGTCGCCGTTGACGACCACTCTCGCATGGCCTTCACTCGCATCCTTCCCGATCAGAAGACTGAAACCACCATCGCCTTCCTCCGGGATGCGGTTGACTTCTTTGCTCGCCACGGCATCACCGTGCGCGCCCTGCTCACCGATAACGGCAGCAGCTACCGCTCTCACCACTTTCGTCGGGCTTGTTTCCAGATGGGCCTCAAACACCGCCGCACTCGCCCCTACTCCCCACAAACCAACGGCAAAGCCGAACGCTTCATCCAGACCGCCCTGCGCGAGTGGGCCTACGCCACTCACTGGCCCGACTCCGAGCAGCGCAACCTCGCCCTCGCTCCCTGGACCCACTACTACAACTTCTCCAGGCCCCATGGTAGCCTTCACTACCAGCCGCCTATCAGCCGCTCGGATCCTGGTACAACCTCTTGATCATCTACAGCCACCCACCACCCCGCCACCCGCCCCGGCGGTCGTGGTGGGGAAGATGTTGAGGTTTCGTGGTGGCGTCGGCAAAAAGCAGGGCCTTCGCTTTGCTCAGGATGACAAAAATTAAGAAGTTGAAATCCGGCCCTTCGCTCAGGATGACAATGGCTAAGGAGTTGGAGTCCGCGCACAGGGGTGTGCGCGCCACACGGTGGGTGAGCTAATCCATCCTTAAAAATATTTGCCTATAGTTGTGATGGCGGTCACTGGGAGTTCTGCGGGTCGAACGTAGACTTTGCGAGTTGCGAGTGAGGAGTTCCGGGTGGAGAGCTCCAAGTACCTGGACAAGGCAAAATCTTAAATC
Organism: uncultured Acidobacteriota bacterium; assembly: GCA_963733805.1. Lineage (GTDB taxonomy): Bacteria > Acidobacteriota > Terriglobia > Terriglobales > Acidobacteriaceae > Gp1-AA133. Next base: position 286,671 of record CAVTEO010000003.1, read on the forward strand.
GCAGAGGGCGCAGAGAAGAGCCGCGGAGTGCGCAGAGAAGAGCGGTCAGGGAGCGGGGATTGTGAAGCGACGGAAGGTGAAGATCATCAAGGAGGCGAAGACGCGGGGAGAGTGGGGCGAGTCGGTGTTCATGGCGCGGGCGGTGGAGCGGGGGTTGCCGGTGAGCCGTCCGTGGGGAGAGTCGAACAGCTTCGATTTCGTGGTGGGCAAGCCGGGGCGATTCGTGAGCGTGCAGGTAAAGTCGACCACCGTCAGGAACTGCGGAGGGTATGTGTGCGCCGTGCGCCACAACAATGCGAGGTATGCGCGCGGAGCGTTTGATTTCGTGGCGGCCTACGTCATTCCGGAAGACGTGTGGTACATCATCCCGGCGAAAGAGCTGGCGGGAAGGGCGAATGTGACCCTGTGCTCGAATTCCGGAGAAGCGAATTTCGAGGAGTACCGCGAGGCGTGGCATCTGCTGCGTGAGGCTACGGGGGTGGAGGAAGAGACGGAGGCGCCCGATCTGGAAGAGAGTGCGGCTGAGGCCGAGGAAGTGCCGACGGGCCCGGGGGTGCAGCGGGTGCAGAACGCGTTTGATTTCTTCCGGCGTCAACTGGGGAAGGGTGGGCGGGGTTAGGAGCGGATTCACTGCCAAGCGCACGACGGTTGCGACCGGCGCGCCGGTCACCTTCGGTTCATTCTGAAACCGTCGCTTGCTTTTGAAGAGAATCTTCTTTAGGAGTCCGCTGTCCTTTTCTGCATCGTATACGGACAACTCCGCCGTAGTGTGAGCGGCCGGGTATCATTTTGAGATTTTGGCTCAGCCGGGAAAGTGCCGACGGGGATGGGCGCGCGGTGGGCCGAGCGAGTGGTTGTAATTTTGTCCACGGATGAATTCATTGACGACAAACGCAAAGAGGTGGTGCTGTGGGGCGGTGGTTCTATTACTGACGCTGTGTGCGTCGAATGCCGGGGCGTACTCCGTGCTCACCCATCAGGAATTGATTGATCTGGCGTGGAACGATTCCATCCGCCCCCTGCTCCTGGCGAAGTTTCCGGGTGCTACTGAAGAGCAGCTGCGGGTGGCGCACGCTTACGCGTATGGCGGCTGCGCAATCCAGGACATGGGGTATTACCCTTTCGGCAAGAAATTCTTCAGCGATCTTACGCACTACGTGCGCTCGGGCGACTTTGTGGCCTGGTTGTTTCGCAATGCGCAGACGATGGACGAGTATGCATTTGCCGTTGGAGCTTTGTCGCACTACCTGGGCGACTCCATCGGGCATGCGGAGGCGATCAATCCGGCGACCTCGCTGGCGTTTCCGAAGTTGCACCGGAAGTACGGGCCGATCGTTACCTACGATCAGAGCCCGCATGGCCACATTCGGACGGAGTTCGCATTTGATGTGAACGAGCTCGCGAACCAGGACTTCGCGCCGTTGTCGTATATGAAGTTTATCGGTCTGCGAGTGCCGCGCAGGTTTCTGGGGCAGGCGTTCCTCAATACTTACGGATTCAATATCCACGAAGTGCTGGGCAGGGCGCGGCCGGCGTTGCGCAGCTATCGAACGTCGGTGCGGAGCTTCATCCCATCATTTGCGGATGCGGAAGTGGTTTTGCACGGGAATGATTTTCCTACGCCTCCGGATGATGAGGTTTATCGAAAATTCATTGAGCAGGTTGCGCGCACGAATTACGAAAGGAAGTGGAATCGCAAGAATGAAGGGCCCGGATTCAAGGCGCATCTGCTGGCGATTGTCGTTTTCCTGATACCGAAGATTGGAGCGGCTTCGGATCTGGCGATCAAGATTCCAACCCAGCAGACGCAGGCGTGGTACCTGCAAAGCGTCAACCATACCATGGATGAGTTTCGAAGACTGCTGCGGCAGTTGGGAACGGATCCGAGGCTGGGGCTTACGAACATCGACCTTGATACGGGAGACCGGGTGAAACTGGGGGACTATCCACGGGCCGATCACGCGTATGCGCGGCTGCTCGAGCGGCTCACTTCAAAGCCAGGGGAGCCCATCCCGGTTGACCTTCAGCGGGACGTTCTTAATTACTACGCGAATTTGTCTCCCAAGAATAAGTCGGAGAAACGGCTGCAGCCACTATTGACGGTGTTGCGGGGGATGAAGACGGTGGATGGGTTGGAATGAAAGAGTCCGAGCTCACCGAACGTTGAGGGCGTCCGGGTAGAAACCGCAAAGGGCGCCGAGGGGAACGCTGAGGGGGCAAAATCCCAAGATCCTTGGAGCAGTGGAATCCCACGTTTCGAAAATCGCGAACCGCGGGGCACCCGGCGAATGGTGGGTACTCGGCGGTGAAACACAAGGTCCCTCGACTACGTTCGGCTGTCGCCTCACTACGCTCGGGATGACAATGGAAGTGGATGACAATTTTAAGGGAGCAATGATGGGTGAGTTTCCAACGCTCGAAACTTGGCACCCATCCGGCTCGATTGCGAAGGGTTCGGACTAGGGAGTGTTCAGTCTGCGCAGGATTTCTGCGGCGTTACGATTCTTGGGGTTGAGGTCGAGGGACTTTTGGTAGTAGGCGACGGCCAGGGGTTTGTTGCCCGCGTCCATGTAGGCCTCGGCCAGGCTGTCGTAGACGTTGCTCGACTGTGGGTAGGCTTCGACATTGAGTTGGAAGACGCGGATGGCTTCTTGCAACTGCTTCGCCTGAATGAGCTGGTAGCCCAGCGCGTTCAACTCGCTTTCTTCGAAGTTGTAAGTGGCCAGGTTGGAAGCTTTCAGTTCATGGTATTGCCTTGTGGCCTGGTCCACGCCACCAGAGGCGATGCTGGCGGAGAGAGTTTCGGCGATGGATTTGCGGGGGTCGTAGGCGCGCTTGATGGTGGGCGCCCAGACCGCCATTGTGACAGCGAATATTCCGGCTGCCAATCCCAGGGCCAGGACAGACAGGCCGCTGGCCATCGCGAAGCGGCTGGGCGCGCCGCCCCGATCCTGCGTGTAGAAATAAAATTCAAGAACGGCGAGGGGCACGAGGAATTGAGCGTAGGTGATGAACGTCAGGAATGGACCCGTGAAGGTTGACGGATCGAAACCGAAGGGGCCGTGGTTGAGGAGAAACGAGAGAAAGATGGCCGCCCGGATGAACAGGGACGCACTCACCACCAGATAGAGGCGAAGCGCCCAGCGGCGATGAGTCTTGAAGTCGCGGGCAAGCGCGTAGCGCAGGGCAATGACTGCGCAGAGCATGATGAGGACGGCCATCAGGCTGGATCCCAAGTGCTGTGCGAGGTCGCCCACACTGCCACGAATCCACATCATGTAAAGGCCGGCGAGGCTGATGGTGAAGGCAGTCACCACGTAGAGCCGGCCGTTCCAGCGGTGAAGGGCAGGCGCGCGGTCCCGAATTTGCGGGAGCAGCTGAAACATTCCGACGAGGATGATCGTGACGGCGGAAATCAGATGGAGGGCGATGGCAAAATTGCCCATGGTATCGCCGGGGACGATTCCATGGGTGATGGATTTGCGCCAGGCAATCCAATTGCCGCGCAGGGCGGTCAGTCCGTAGAAGGACGCTACTTCAAACGCGAAAAGTAGTTGGCCGATGACGGTCACGGCGAACCAGAAGCGGACGGCGGCTTTCAGGGCTCGGTCGGCCACGGAACTCAGGTCGAGTTGTTCGGTCAGAACTGCTGTGCTCATAAAGACTCCTCGCTTTGTCGAACTGTCAGAATCGTCGCGCTTTGTGCGCCGGTGGGTGGGGACGCCCACCGCTCCATCGATCATCCGTGAATGACTAAATCGGGCCTTGATAGCGGCGCAGTCGGATGGTTGCGGCTAGAAACAGGGCGGCCAGCACCAGGCCGATCCACAGACCTGGCGCGCTCAGGAACGTGGCCGGATCGGCAGACATGAAGTGGTGCGTTGAAATGCGGTCCGGCCCCGCCAGCTCGAAAGACTCGGGTCCAGCCAGGCGGTAGCCCAGCCAGTGCACGAAGTGCCCGGTGTTGAACGCGATCTTCTCCAGGATGCCAATCGCGACCAGCGGCAGAGTGGCCCAGAGAAACGCCGCGCGCCGCGCCCAGGCGGAAACCAGCAAGAGCCAGGCATAGATGGGGGCGTGCCAGAGCACATGTACGGTCACAAGGTGGTAGAACATCCCGAGCGACGTTTGGAAAAACGACGTCCATTGGTTGGCGACGCTCAGGCCGCTGCCGAGCAGGAATAATGTGCTGAAGAAAGTCATGATCAGTTGGGTGGCAAAAATAGTGGCGATGGTGATGAGCGGCAGAACGACGAGGGGGATGATCGCCTTGGAAAGCACGGTGGTTAGATCGGAAACCGGGAGCGACTTCCAGAACAGGATGCTGCGGTCGCGACGTTCGCCATGGAGAGCATCGAGGGAATAGAAGATCCCGACCACGAAGGCAACCGCCATGATAAGGCCCGCCGCAAAGCCGGTTCGCTCGGACATGACGGCAGCCTTTTTCGCCGGGTCAATGGTTGCGACCGCGCGGCCGAGGGTGGCGATCAAGAACCCGAAGATCACGACGGCTCCGACGGCCAGTGGCGCGATGTAGACGGAGCGGTTTTCCCAGAGTTCGCGGCGAATCGACCAGTACATGGGACGAGTCGCGGACGTGATCGCGGGCGCGATCCGCTGAGAGTGAAGCGAGGCGTTGTTCATGGCATTGGGTGGAGTATTCATTGAGCAAGTCCTTGGGTTGCGGTGGACTGGTTTCCACCAACCACTGCTACGAATAGGTCGGCGACGCTGGGAGTGCGCACTTCGCCAAGCGCGGTAAGCTGGCCGCGATCTACACTATCGAAAAGAAGAACGGCGCGGCCCAGCATCTGGCGCTCGTGAATCGGCTTGAGCGCGCGGGCGGCGGCGAGTTGTTCGGGGCGCACCAGCAATTCCACGTAGCGCGCCTCGAGTTCTTCCATGGTGCAGCTCAGAACGATGCGGCCGCGGTCGATGAACATGAGGTCGGTGAGAACGTCCTGGATCTCTTCCACCTGGTGAGTGGTGACGATGATGGTGCGAGTGCGATCGAAGTAGTCGTTGAGCAGGGAGTCGTAGAACTGCTTGCGGAACAGGATGTCCAAGCCGAGAGTGGGCTCGTCGAGCACCAGTAACCGGGCGTCAATGGCCATGATCAGGGCGAGGTGCAGTTGGACGACCATGCCCTTGGAGAGCTCGCGGACCTTACTGTTGTGGCGGATGGTGGTGCGGGTAAGGAAGCGCTCGGCCTTTGCGCGATCGAAGTGCGGATGCACTCCGGCGACGTAGTCGAGCGCCTGCGAAACCCGTATCCATCGCGGGAGCACGGCGACGTCGGCGATGAAGGAAACGTCGCGCATGAGTTGATCGCGTTCGATCCAGGGATTGCGGCCGAGCACGCGGAGGTCTCCCTGGTACGGGGTGAGGCCGAGGATGGCATTGAGGGCGGTGGTCTTGCCGGCGCCGTTGGGACCGATGAGACCGAGAATGCGGCCCTCTTCGACGCGGAGGTCGACGCCATCGAGGGCGAGCGTTGTGCCGTAAGCCTTGCGGAGGCCGCGTGCTTCGATGCAGGCCATGGGTCAGGATTTCTCCTCTGTGTCGTTGGTTGATGGGCGGGTTGGGGCGGCGCGGAGCAATTCGTCGGTCGTGAGGCCGAGTCGCTGTATGGTTGCGTGGATGCGCGGCCATTGTTCGGTCAGGAACTTGTGGCGCTCGCCCTTCAGCAGCACGTCGCGCACACCCGTTTTGACGAACATGCCCAGACCCCGCCTCTTCTCGACCAGTTCCTGGTCGACCAGTTCCTGGTAGCTCTTCAGAACGGTGAGCGGATTGACGCGGAATTCGGCGGCCACGTTGCGCACGGAGGGCAGCGGATCGCCGTCCTTGAGCACGCCGTCGAGGATCATGTCGACGACGCGATCGCGAAGCTGGCGATAAATCGGCTGACTGTCGTTCCACTCACGGTCCATCAGGTTTTCCCAGGTATCCCTTAAGCAAATGCGCCAATGGGCTGGCCGGTTGGCAGCCCAGAAGCATCCTATTTCTTGGGTTGCGGCATGAATCCCGGCTCGCTCGTGGGCGGAACGATGTTTTTGATCCGCAGGTACGTGACGAGGTTGCCGTAGTGTTCGATCGTATGTACGGAGTTGACAGTGAGCACCCCAAGTTTCGGTGTGTCGCCTCCGAAGAGCGTCACCATCTGAGTCGCGGACGCGTCGGTCATCCCATCGTAAGCCTTGTCGCAGTATGCGAAGGCGTCTTTGAGGGCGCCGATCAAGTCGGCTTTCGAGGTCTTGGTCTGCTCGATTTTCGGGGCAGGATTTTTCTCGCCGAGGGCGATGGAACAAAATAAATACTGTGCATCGGCCACGTGTCCGATGATCTGCCCGAAATCGCGGACAGCATCGGTAGGCTTAAAGCTGTAATTTTCCTCGGGCATTTTTTCAGCCGAACGCAGCAGGATGTTCTTCAGCCCGCCATAGACGCTTTTATTGAATTCGCTGAGCGGATTCTGGGGCGTAGCGGTATCTGATGCAAAAGCGGCGCTTGCGATCACGGCAAAGAAAGCAAGAATTGCGATGCGTGGTTTCATGTTGGTTCTCCTTTATTACTTTGTCCGCTGCAGCTCGAAATGGGCGTGGACGGGCTTGTCGCCTTCCATAAAGATCCAATCTTCGGTGTGATGGTCGGCGTCGGCCAGCGTGAAAGACGCGTGGTGCATGTGCCCGTACTCCGTGCTACCTGCGACGTCGAGAAATTCGAAGTCAACGCTCTTACCGCCGGGAGCCAGCTTGCCGGTCATGCGAGGGCGATTGCCTGCGTTACAGTAATGGGTGAGCATCAGGTGGTCCCCGTCGAGATACAGCATGGTGATCGGATCGTCGGGCCTGCCGGCTCCGGTCATTTCGTGCATGAGCGCGTTTCCCATGGAGGTGACGCGCAAGGAAACGTGCATGAGCTTTCCCTCGATCTCGGGGTGCGGAGGAAGCGTGGTCACGCGGCCTTCCCAGGAGCCTGCGAGGGTTTTTAGCTTGGTGAAAGACTGCTGGGCGTCGGACTGGGCGAGAACTGCGGTAGAGAGCAGAACTAGCGGCAGCAGGAAACGGAGGGTTTTCATTGGCGGTCTCCTTGATATGGCGTCGAATTCTCGGCGCTGACTGTGGGAGCTGGCTTAAGGGCATCACTAGTGTTGTAGTTAACTATAACACTACATAAAACGCAAGTGTTTTTTCTGAACTCAGATAAGTTATTTAAATCAGCGAGTTGCGCGGTTGATTAGCGGTCGAAAGCTGTTTGTGAACGGAAAGCTTGCTATGGCTGTAGAGGATCGGGAAACGCGGGGTGCTTCGACTGCGTTCCGCTGGCGCCTCACTTCGCTCGGCATGACAACAGGAATACAGCCGTCAGCAGGCTACAGGGTTAGGGGAGAGTCAGGACTTGTTGGCCCTCGTGGAGTTTGATTTCCTGATTCTTCCATAGCAGGCGGCCTGACATTTCGGGGGGCAGCGTTATCTGGGCCGAGAGCCTGTGCTGCTCGGCGCGATATTTCACGGCGACTGTTCCCTTCGGTGTCGGTAGAGAAGCTTCGACTTCCTTGAGTGCACCGAGATGCGGTTCGATCAGTAGGGTTTTGAAGGCGGGTGTCTCTGGGCGAATGCCGGCGACGATCGTCAGCAAATCGAAGTTTGGATGAGAACTCCAGGCGTGCGAATCGGATCGCGTGGGCTCCGGGGACTCGGCCCAGGTGGTTAAGCCCAGCGAGAGCATTTCGCGCCAGGGACCGAGCAGCTTCAGGTATTCATCACCTATGCCGGCATGTTCCAAAGCTCGCGCGAGGTAGAAGCGGAAGTAATACGTGGCGGCGGTCATGGACGGAAGTTTAGCGGTGACATGAAATGAGGAATCGCTAGTGGAAAGAACCTTGAGCAGCACGTCTTTCTGTTTTTCTTTTGAAATGACGTCGAGCCAAACGGCGAGAATGTTCGCGTGCTGGCTGTAGTGGTGATGGGACGGATCATCTGCAACGAGGCCGTACTCTTCATTCCAGCAGAGCGCCCGCACCGCCCTGGCAGCCTGCGCGGCTGTATCGAGATAGGTGCTGGCCAGCTGCGGTTCGCCTAGTGCGGTTTCGACGGCCGCCGCATTTCGAAGAGCCTCGATGTATTGCAGCGTAACAATGGAGGAGCCGCCGTCGTTGTTCTGCGGCGGCATGCCGGATTCGAAGTCCTTGCCCCAATCGACGAAGGGCCACCACGGGAGCTTGCCAAGCAAGCCATCGGGTCGCTGGCGGTCGCGATACCAGGCGAGCACGGCGCGCGTACCGGCGAGCTGGGCGCGAGTGAAGTCCCGGTCTCCGCGGTAGAGCCAGAAATCGTAGACCATGTCGACCCACAGTAGGGAGAAGGTCGGAATCATCTGCACGAGAGAGGATGGATAGCGGCTCTGCGTCAAGCCTTCAGGGATGCGGGAATCGTTGAAAGCCTGAATCGCCTGCCGCGCAAGGCGGTCGTCGCCGGAGACGGTGTAGGAGATCAGCGCCTGGATGCGGGTGTCGCCGATGTATTGCAGGCGCTCCCAGTACGGCGTGTCCATGTAAGTGTCGTGGGCATCCAGCCGCGCGGTTCGCCAGCCGGTCTCCCAAATGGAGCGAAGCGAAGGATCGTCCGAGGTGAAGGATGCCTTTTCGACGAATGGATAGGCGGTGAACCAGGTTTTCAAGCCTGCGATTTGGACGGGTTGATCTGCGGCCTGGATGTCCAGTTGCAGATATCGCCACGTTCGCCAGGTGAAGGGCATGAACTCGTGCAGGTCGGGACCGGCGGGCGCGAACTCGTCGGCGACTCCCTCCATATGTTTGCCCGCGATTTCATTACGATTGCCTTTTTGTCCGGCGGCGTCGACCAATGCTTCTGCGTAGGTTAGACGGATGAGAGAGCCCTGCCCGCTCGCGGTGAAGGCGGGATATCCCGTGGTCAGTTTCCCGTTGTCGATCAGGATGGTGGCTTTGGTATGAGCAGGGACCGAAAACGCCTGTTCCGGGAAATTCGCAGGCGGCTCAATACCTTCTGCCCGTACGACCCTTCCTGCAGGAACGAGCTGCATCTCCAAGGGCGGAAGAGAGTCGGCGACGAGTTGCCAGTTGTTGGGCGGGTCGGCCTCTCCTCTTAACGAACCACGGCCGAGAGGAACGGATTTGCTCCACGAACGCTGTGAGTTGCTGTCCCAGGCCCAATCGAAGGTGGCGCCCTCGAGATGCAGGCCGGGGTCGGCCGCGAAATAGCCATGCACTCGCACTGGCAATGCGCGCACACCTTTTTCTTCCTCGACCTCCCAGGTTTCATCCGTATTGGCGATTTGTTCGGCGGCTCCATGGCCATGAAGCAAGAAACCGACGCGATCGCTCATCTGGGCGATTGGTGCATGCGCGCCCAGGTGCCACACGGTCGCGGCGAGCACATTGTTGCCTTCGTGAAGAAACGGGCCGAGGTCGTAGGTTTCATAGCGCCAGTGCGCGAGATCGGCGCGGCTGGGACCGATGCCTACGCGTTGGCCATTAACGTGGAAAAGGAATTGGTTGTCGGCGCTGACGTCGACGTAGAAATGTTGAGGGGACTCGGAGAGTTGGATGGCTTTTCGGAAGTGGAGGATGGTGGCGTCTTTTTGCGGCGAGCTCGAGGCGGTGATCCATTGCGCGGTCCAGAGAGCGGGCTGTTGGGCAGAAGCGAGCGAGACGATAGCAATGAGGAAAAGAACCGACATTTTGCTGGACACGCGGGAAATCGTACATCTGACGGAGAGGGCCGGGAAGAGCATTTCGTTGCGCGCTCCTGGCTTAGAATTCCGGGATGCCCACGCAAGGAAATCGGTCTGTGAAAGAACGGCGTCACTTAAATGATTTGAAGGGGCTGCCTCGGTCGGCGGCGCTTTCGCAGTTGCGGCAAGCAGCGGAGGCAACGGCGCCGCCGAACTATCCGCCAGAGTCTTTGTTCGATCCAAGGGCACTGTTGACCTGGGTGCGAACATACCTAGCCTATGTGTTTCGCAGGAAACATTATTTTCCCGCGTATACGGCTTCGCCCTGCGGCGCCGTTTACGACCTGGTGGGAGATCATGCAGGCGGCGAAGTGCGGGTCAGCATCGCCGGAGACTGGGGAACTGGAACCAACGAAGCGCAGTGTGTTGCGCGGCAGATGGTGCGCTTTCAACCGCACTTTACGATTCACCTGGGCGACGTGTACTACGTGGGCGATCCTCCGTCAGTGAATGAGAATTGCCTGGGCATCAAGAATCCGAATAACAATTACGATCCGGTGACGTGGCCGGGTGGGTTCGTGGGCAGCTTCGCGCTGAACGGCAATCACGAGATGTACGCCAACGGTGGAGGGTACTTTGATGTGTTTTTGCCGAGGCTGGGGTTGCGTGCGCCGGGCGGCATGACGGGCCAGCAGACCAGCTTCTTTTGTCTGCAAAACCAGTATTGGAGGATGATCGCGCTCGATACCGGCTACAACTCGATTGGGCTCCCGGTTCTGTCGGGAATTCCGTGGATCAATCGCATTCCGGGGATTGGAGGGGATTGTGCGTTGCCCGCCGAACTAATGGAGTGGCTGAAACAGGTGGTAAAGGCGGAGGAGGATCGGCGCGGGTTGATTCTGTTATCGCATCATCAGAATTATTCAGGCTTTCAGGATCAGTACACGAAGCCCGCGCAGCAATTGTGGGATGCGGGAATTCGGCGCAACGTTCTGTGGTTCTGGGGACATGAGCATCGGCTGGCGGGGTACGACCTGCAGGGGACCGGGGAGTTGAAGAGCTACGGGCGCTGCGTGGGGCATGGAGGGATGCCGGTGGATCTGGGATCGCCGGTGCGGAAGCCGTATCCGAGTTTTTATGATGACCGTCGCGGACCGCATGGATATGGTGTGAATGGGCATGTGAATCTTACGTTCGGCGGGCCTCGGGTGACGGCTCTGTATGTGGATCTGGAGGGGCAGGAGTTGCTGGAGGAGTCGTGGGTAGCGAAGGACGGGCACGTGAAGTTGGATTCTCAGCGGCAGATTCTTTCGGACCCACGCTTTCAAGGGCCTAGGACGAGTTAGACCATCCGTTGCCGTCTTGGCAAGAGTGATACGAAGCCTTTGACCGCAAAGGGCGCTAAGAAGAAACCGCAAAGGGCGCTGAGAAAGGCCTGCATATGCAGTCTTTATTCTGCGCGTGTTTTTCAAAGCGCTGGACAGGGTTGAAAGGCGGACCAATCGATTGATTTCTGAAATTCTTCGTTCGGCGGAAAAGTGGATTTGAACGTGAAGGCGAACTCAGTGGGGCCATGCTGGTCGAGATAGGCGATGCGTTTCTTCGCCTCGTCAATGCTGGGGCGATGGCCCTGCGGGACCCACCATAGAGCCGTATAGGTGCCGGCAAATTTCTCGAACCAGTCGTGGCGTTGGCGCAGGAGTTCGGCGTGCATCGTGCGGTAGACGTAGTGCTTCAATGTTTCGATGTTTTCCCAGACCGACATATTGAGCAGAATACGATCATCGTGGTCGTAGGGGCGGAAATATGTAGCGTTGCCTTCGCCGGTCTGCAGACGCCAGACGAAGCCGGGGCTTCGATCGGCGAGGGTGTTTAGTTCGTCGAGGCGATTCATGAAGGCGGCCATCGCGGGGCTGTCGAGCGGAGCTTTGATTCGGCCGATGTTGACTTGGGCGAGGTTGAATTTGTTCATGGAAGTCTCGTGATTTGTGGGGCTGGCGGGCTCACGCCCGCTGCGCTGGGTGCCGCCCCGTCCGGGCTCGCGTTTTTGTGGGTGCTGACCCAGGGCTTACGCCCTGGGCTATCCTATTCCGCCGCTTCGCGGCTCGGCTAGATGCGGATTTTCAGGATTGTGTCCCAACGAGCCTCGGCTAAATGTGGATTTTCAGGATTGCGTCCCAACGAGCCACGCTAGAAGCGGATTCTCAGGATTGTGCCGTTTACGCCGACCAGCCATCCGGCGCGAGGGCTGGCGAAGGCTACGGCCCAGAAGCCGGTGACGCCGTTGAGTGGGTACCAGGTCTTGCCCTCGTTGGGCGTCCAGGCCGCGCCTCCGGTGTTGGCGGTGACCACGACTGCGCGGTCGTTGTCATCGCCGTGACGCGAGTGGCGTCCGCCGTCGACGTAGGCCAGCCCAAAAATTGCTCCGGTGACGGGCGCTGGATGGGTGAGGGTCCAGGTGCGGCCACCGTCGCGAGAAGTTGCCGTGCCGGCGTTGTTGGGATCGGCGGGATCGAGGTCGCCCCCACCGACGATGCCGTGATAGGCGTCGCGGAAAGCGACCGAGAAGGCCCCGGCGCTGGGGTTGCTGACCAGCGGCGTGTCATAGGCGTTCCAGGTGTTGCCGCCGTCGGTGGTCGCGAGAATTCTTGCAGCGGTGGATCCGCCGGTAGCGATCCAGGCATTGCGCTCGCCTTCGGTCGCAACGCAGGTGCCGCTGGCTGCGAACGAAGCCTCCCCCGGAAGGGATGGCGGCATGTTGGCGCTGATGCTTTGCCAGGTGCGTCCATTGCGCGTGCGGATGTCAGGGAAGACGCCATTGACTGAGTCGCTATGCGAGATGCCTCGGCGCGGGGTCCAGAACGCGAAGCAATCGTAGAAGGCTCCGGCAAGTTGATTCTGGAATTGCATGGTCCAGGTGGCGCCACCGTCGATGGTTTTGTAAATGCGGAAGTCGGTGGGATTGTCGCCGATGGATTGCAGGTAGGCGACGCGGTCACTGACGCCTTCGACATCGCGGAACTGAAGAGCTTCAGCGCCCGGAACCACTCCGGACCGCCAGGTACGGCCGCCGTTGGTGGTGACAACGAAAGTGCCGGCGCGTCCTGAGGCCCATACGACTCGTTCGTTCACGGGACTGACTGCGATGAGGCCTTGCGTCGTGTTGCTGTTTTGCGGGATGAGTTTAGGCTGACGAACGTGGTCATCGGCAAAGGTCAGGGTCGCGAGAGTGAACAGAGCGATCAGCAGAACGGCTGGCGCGCGTTTCAACATGGGGGTATCTCCGGGAGAATTTTCTTAGGCGGATGGGGAGTATAGGCTTCGGGGAAGGGGGTGTCAAACGACGGGGGGCGAAATCGCTTGCTGGACGGGCGGTTTGGGGAGGATCAGGTTCCGGCTTTCAGGCGTGCGAATCGCCGTGTAAACGCAAGCTCCCTCGACTGCGTTCGGCTGTCGCCTCACTTCGCTCGGGATGACAAAGTTTGAGGGGCCGCTCACGACGACTGGCGGGGATTGCTTTCTTTCACTAGTCGCGGTTGCGAAATGATCGGGAGACGGGCAAGCTGGTGTTGTGCCGGAATTGCCTGATATCGCGGCATATTTGAGCGCGCTTGACACACGCGTGGTGGGGCAGACGCTGGAGCACGTTCGCATTGCGAGTCCGTTTCTGCTGCGGTCGGCGCAGCCTCCGGTGGTCAGCCTCGAGGGGCGCGTGGTGCGCGAGTTGCGACGGATCGGCAAGCGGATTGCCTTCGGCGTTGAGGGCGACTTATGGCTGGTGTTGCACCTGATGATTGCAGGCAGGCTGCACTGGCGTCCGATCGGAGCGAAGCTGGATGGGCGGCGGAGCCTGGCGGCTCTGGATTTTCCGAATGGGTCGCTGGTGCTCACCGAGGCGGGGACGAAGCATCGCGCGTCGCTGTATGTGGTGAGTGGCGAGCAGGGGCTTCGCTCGATGGATCCGGGCGGGATTGATGTGCTTGCGAGTGATCTGGATGCGTTTCGAACGGCGCTCACGGCAGAGAATCGCACGCTCAAGCGGGCGCTCACCGATCCACGGCTGCTTAGCGGGATTGGGAATGCCTATTCCGACGAGATTCTGCATGCGGCCCAGCTATCGCCGATCACGCTCACTCACAAGTTGACATCCGAGGAATGGGAACGGCTTTATCACGCGACGCAACACACGTTGCAATTCTGGATGAACCGGCTGCAGGAGGAAGCGAAGGCGGGCTTTCCGGAGAAGGTGACGGCGTTCCGTGAGGGGATGGCTGTACATGGAAGGTACGGCGAGCCTTGTCCGCGCTGTGGGGACAAGATTCTGCGGATACGGTATGCGGATAACGAGACAAATTATTGCGCGCGCTGCCAGACGGGCGGGAAGGTGCTTGCCGATCGAAGCCTGTCGCGGCTGTTGGGGTCGGACTGGCCTCGGACGCTGGATGAGTTGGAAGCGCTGAAGCGGAAGTGAGTTCTTATTTGCGAGTAGCAACTAACGAGTCGCGAGAAAATGGCTCGGCCTCTGGATGACCAGGAGAGCGATGCAGAGGTCCTTCGCTTCGCTCAGGATGACATCCCACAAAACAACATTGATGACATCCCGTAACCCCTGTGAGATCCCATTGATCAGATCCCGTAAAAAAGATTTAAGTGCCGCACCCCCCTAGGCTGCCAGGGCTGTGCCCGTGCGGTTCAGGCGGAGCGCGAAGTGTTGGGCCAGGCGCTTCTGCCCTGTGTCGGTCAGCCGGACTGCGCGGGTGGATTTGCGCGGAGCCAAAAGGCGTTGACGGAACATCCAGTCCAGTAGCGCCGCTCCCAGTGCGCCTCCCAGGTGGGGGACGCGGTGACTCCAGTCGAGGCACGCGTATGCGAAGCGGCGGCGCTTGGCGAGTGCCGAGTCGAGATCGAGGCCCAAACCGCGCAGGAATCTTTCTCCGGCTGGACTGATGCGGTACTCGCCGCCATGCTCGCGCAGGCAGCCGGTCTCTTCCAGGCGGTTTCGGATCGCTACGCCCAGTTCTCCAGCAAGATGGTCGTAGCAGGTGCGTGCGAAAACCAGTTCAGGGGCGCTGTGCTGCGCGATGCCTTGCGCAGGTTTGCCGTGTGCGGCCGCAGCCAGCGATTCCAACGCCACTCCTACCAGCGGGCCGTTCAACCGATAAAACTTGTTTCGGCCAAGCGACTCGGCGCGCAGAAACCGGGCTTCTACCAGCAGGCGCAGGTGGTTGCTGGCGGTTTGCGGCGACACGTTGGCGAGCATCGCGAGTTCGCTGGCAGGGCGAGCTTCGCCTCCCAGAAGGCTCCATAGCATCGCAGCCCGCGAAGGATCGCCCACCAGGGCCCCGGCTCGAGACAGAAAGTGTGCTGCATCCATAGTTCGATCATACATGAACTATGGACCGCGCGGCAGCGGCGAAAATGATTTTGGCGGCGGGAAAAAGCTGCCCGGAGGATGGCATGAACATGTGTGGTGTGCTTGTGTTAGTCGCGAGCGCCAGTTTTGTTTTCGGGATTGAGAAGCCCGACGATGCGCCTATCACCAGCATCGTGGGGTACGTGCGGGACAGCGGATGCGTGCACCGCTTTCATGAAGTCATGAAGCCTTTGCCGAATGGCTGCCTGGAGGCTTGCGTGCGAGACCGGGTCGCCGCTGGTGATTCTCAGCAAGGACGAGGAGGTGGTTCACCCGGTTTCGGAGCAGATGCCGGATGTGGATGTGCGTTCGAAGCTGCTCCCGTTCGCCGGAAAGCTCGTGAAAATCACGGGCAAGCTTTACGACCGCGGCGGGTCGAAGGCGATCACGTTGGAGCAAATTGAAGCAGTGAAGGAGTGATCATCGAGATGGTGATGGATGTCGAATAATTTCTTCGCGAACTTCGCGGAACTCCTTAGCGCTCTTTGCGATTAAAGTTTTCCTGGGCCGGAGAAAAAGCTTTTAACCGCAGAGGTCGCTAAGGTTTCGCGGAGATCGCAAAGGAGTCAACAAAAAGCCCCGGGTATTTTACTTCACTTGTTTGGCGGCTTGTTCGACCTGGGTGAGCAGGGCATGCAGAGTTTTGCGGTCGAATAGCCTTCCGTTAGCGATGACGGCGCTAATTTTTGTTGTGTTGTGAATGTCGTCCATCGGGTTTGCCGTGAGCAGTACGACGTCGGCCGCTTTGCCTGGGGCAATGGTGCCGAAGTCGTTCTCCTGATTAAGAAACTTGGCGGGGTTGCTGGTGGCGGTTTGCAGGGATTTCATGGGAGTGAAGCCCGCCTCGACAAAATTGGCGAGTTCGTCGTGGAGGCTGAAGCCGGGCATCACGTAGATGCCGGGGGCTGCGTCGGTACCGGCGAGGAAGGGCACTCCAGCGCGATGCATGGCGCCAACCATCTGCAGGTTGCGCTTGAAATACTCCTGGCGCAGGGAAAGCGGATCGCGCTTGAGGTCGGGCATCATCTCGTCGTTGAAACGGCGCCAGGTCACGTCGCGCCAGGGAGCAGGGACATATTTGTCGAGTGGTTGATGCTTCCAGTCGAGTTGGTCGAGGAAAGTCCCACCGCGCTGCCAGGCGAGCGTGGGACACTGCCACACCTCATGCTGCGCGAGCGAGTGGATGATCGCACCGCAGCGGGACTGATCCGTGGTGCTCAGCAGCAGTTTCAGATTGCCTTCGCCGCGAATGAACTTGTCTTCTTCCGTGGAGCAGCCTTCGAAGATCCCCATCAGGTGCTCAATGCTTTTCTGTCCGGCGGCGATGGTCTCGGAGATGCGCACCTTGTCAGGAACGTGACCGGCGATCGGGACGTTCTGTCTGTGAGCTTCCGCGGCAGCGGCGAGGTAGGCGTCGTGCGAAATCACGGATTGGACTTTGATAAAGTCGGCGCCCTGGTTCTTGAGGGAGTCCACGGCGGCGGCGGCAGTTTCGGGCGTGGTGATGGGGACCGAACTCGGGAAACGGAGCTTTCCGTTCGGAAGATAGCCGTCCAGCATGGGGCCGGAAACAATCATGCGCGGGCCGGGGATTTCTCCGGCGGCAATCTGTTTGCGCCATTCGAAGAGAACGGGAAGATCACCACCCATATCGCGAACGCCGGTAACGCCGTTGGCGAGGAACAGCGGGAGGATGACTTCGCGGCCGCCGGGGAACCAATCGCCGAACGCGGAGTGAACGTGCATATCCCAGAGGCCGGGGATTAGGTACTGGCCGTGGCCGTCGATCACGCGCGCATCCCTGGGAGGTTGGAGGGCCTCGCTCGCGGCCACTGCGGTGATCTTCGTTCCCGTAATCAATACTGAGCGGTTGGCGAGAACCTCCGCTGATCCGGGATTGATCACGGTGACGTGTGCGATGAGGATGGACTGGGAGCACGCGGGTGGCGCATTGAAAAATGCCAGCAATAAGACAGTGAAAGAGATGGTTACCCACGAGAGGAAGCGCATAGCGTGAGAGGGTACTACGAAAGGCCGGCGTTCGGCAGCGCGCGCAAGCTATCGCTATGTCCCGGCAGCGGTGATGCGAGTCACTGCAAACTTTCGGCGTTCGGGGTAAGAAGTATCAGGAGTTCCCCATGACAACGACTCGGGACGTTAAGGATTTTCTTGGCCTGCATCGCATCGCGATGGTGGGCGTGTCGCGCGATCCCAAAGATTTCAGCCGAAAACTGTTTCGCGAGATGTGCGATCGCGGGTATGACATGGTGCCGGTGAACCGCGTAGCGCCGGAGATCGATGGCCGGGAATGCTTTCAGTGCCTGCAGGCAATCCGGCCGGGAGTGGAGGGCGTGCTGGTGATGACGCCGGCTTACGAGACAATTCGGGTTGTAAAGGATTGTGGGGAGACGGGAATCAAGAAAGTGTGGATCTACCGGGCGGGCGGGACGGGCGCAGTGAGTGACGAGGCGGTGACGTTCTGCAAGCAGAATGGTATGCAGGTGGTGGAAGGACATTGTCCATTCATGTTTTTCCCGCGGACGGGATTCGTGCATCGGGCGCACGGGTTTGTACTTAAGATCACACATGGGTATCCGGCGGCGGCTGCTTGAAGAAGCGGGCGGCTGGGACCCTCCGGCTTTGCTCAGGGCAGGCAGCGTTCCACTGACAAGATCTAGGACAGGAACGGTCCTGATTTTCCACGAGCTTCCACAAGGAATCGCTGGCATCCACAGTTTCTGCACAAAGGCGCTGGAATTTTTGCTTGAAGCGAAAGCGTGGCTGGCGCAGAGTGGCTGACATCGAGCGAGATGTTCTGCGTGCCCTGCCAGAGCATTGCGGCAGAGCCGGCGGTGCCCAGCGATTCTCGAGGGTGAATGGCTGGGAGGGTTCCTCCAAGAGCGTGCTTCGGCACGCACCTGGTTGCCCGGGCGTTGCGGCCTCCTCACAGAGTCCTCCACACACGGCAGGACTGGCCGTCGGCCACCGTGGTGTTGCAGATCGACTTGCGAGCTTGCTCGCAAGTGGCGATTTGCCGAGTGCATCCTAGCAGGCGCTTCTCGGAGCGCATGACAGATGAACTCCCCCCATGCCTCGTGCGTGGACAAGGGTCACAGAACAGAGCGCCAAACCAATGCGGTCCAGGTGGCTGGCCTGGGCCGCATTTGTTTTTTGCAGAATAACTGATGGCCGATGGCTTGTGCCTTTGGAGGCCACCACGACGTGTTGAGCTTCGTCTTTTGTTCGCCTATAATCTTTTTCATGAGAATGTCAGCAAGTGAGCGGCCAGAAAAAATGGAGCGCTGCTTACTTTTCCTACGCGAATACTTTCATCCACAACTGACATCGCGGCTATAGTGCAGTTCGCTTCCACGAAAAACTGATTTGATTTTGGAGTAGGGCTCAAGGCATTGGCGACCACGGATTACAACCTCACCAGCATGCTGCCGGCGAATGTGGAAGCCGAGCGCTCCATCCTGGGAGCGATTCTTCTCGACAATCTCGCGTACAACCAGGCGGCCGAGCATCTGCGGCCGGAAGATTTCTCGCTGGACTCGAACCGGCGCATTTATTCGCGCATGATCGACCTGGCCGAATCGTCGCGGCCGATCGACATCGTTACCTTGGTGGAGGAGCTTTCCCGGAATAAAGAATTGCAGGCCATCGGCGACATGGCTTACGTCTCGTCGCTGCTGGATGGCGTGCCTGACCGGCCTAGTATTGAGCACTACGTCAAGATAGTTCGTGACAAGGCGCTGATGCGCGGGCTGATCCATGTAGCCAATGCGGGCATAGCGCGGGCTGCCGACCAGTCCGAGCCCGCCGAGGACGTTCTCAACGATGTAGAGGCGGCGATTTTCGGGCTCTCCGAAAAGCGCATCGGGCGCGGCTTTCTGGGCGTGCAGGAAATCGTCAAGGATTCATTCGGTTCGGTCGACGCACTTCTGCAGCGCGGGCAACGCATCACGGGACTGGCCACGCACTACAACGATCTCGACGAGATGACCAGCGGATTGCAGAAGGCGGACCTGGTGATTCTAGCCGCGCGCCCATCGATGGGCAAAACCGCCTTCGCGATGAACATTGCCGAGAATGCCGCGGTCGAAGAAGGGAAGGTAGTCGGTATCTTCTCGCTCGAAATGTCACGGGAGGCGTTACTGCTCCGGCTTCTCTGTTCGCGAGCGCGCGTGGATGCTCACAAGATGCGGACCGGGTCGCTGTGGCGCGACGATATGCAGAAAGTTGTGCGCGCCATGGAAGAGCTGGCCGGTTCCCGGATCTTCATCGATGACACGCCGGGAGTTTCCCTGAGCGAGATGCGCGCGAAGGCGCGGCGTCTGCAGCAGTCGTGTGGCTCGCTGGACCTGATCGTGGTCGATTATCTGCAGTTGATGTCGGGCGGCAGCAAGCGCTATGAAAATCGCACGCAGGAAGTGTCGGCCATTTCGCGCGGACTGAAAGCGCTGGCCAAGGAATTACACGTCCCCGTGATGGCCCTGTCGCAGTTGAGCCGCGCTCCCGAAAGCCGGGGGGGCGACCACCGTCCGCAGCTGGCCGACCTGCGCGAGTCCGGATCGATCGAGCAGGACGCGGACCTCGTCATGTTCATTTTCCGGGAAGAGGTCTACAAGCAGGACGACCCCGACCTCCAGGGGCGCGCCGAAATCATCATTGCCAAGCAGCGCAACGGCCCGATCGGGCGCGTGAACCTGGCCTTTATCAAGCAATCCACCCGCTTTGAAACCCTGGCGGAGGGCGGTATCGCGCCCGACGAGTAGCTGGCCGCCGAAGGTGTCCCGCGGTCAGTCAAATCAGCGATCGCCCACACCGACGTCCTGTGGAAAACCTTGTGGAACCCGTCTACGCGGTTTCCTGTAGCCCCGGCAAGAGACCGCATGGTCGGCGAATTAGCGCCGTTAAAGTGGTTGTAATCGTTTGATTGTAAAGCGGTTGTTATGAGTGAGAAGCTTGCGGAGAAACACCACACGCGAGCCAGAAATCTAAAGCAACCCTTGAGATTTGCACATCTAGAGGTAATCAGTGGTTCGATCTTTGTACTTGTGCGGATGATCTGGAATGGTTTTTGGTGCGTCAATTCCGGCGGAAAAGCGCAATTGAAAAGGGCAAAATAACGGGCCTTATGAGCTGCTTTCGCCGACTTTCAGGACAGCCAGGAATGCTTCTTGCGGGATGTCGACGCGGCCGATGCGTTTCATCCGGCGCTTGCCTTCTTTCTGCTTTTCGAGCAGCTTGCGTTTGCGCGTGATATCGCCACCGTAGCATTTGGCAAGGACGTTCTTCCGGATGGCGGCGACGGTTTCGCGGGCAATGATTTTGGCGCCGACCGCGGCCTGGATGGGAACTTCAAACATCTGGCGCGGGATCAGTTCGCGCATCTTGGAAACCAGGGCGCGTCCACGTTCGTAAGCGAAATCGCGGTGGATGATCAGGGAGAGCGCGTCGACCGGCTCGCCCGCCACCAGGATATCAAGCTTAACCATGGGCGACTCCCAGGTGCCGGCCAGGTGGTAGTCGAGAGAAGCGTAGCCGCGGGAGACTGATTTCAGGCGATCGTAGAAGTCGAGAACGATTTCGTTCAGCGGAAGTTCGTATTGCAGCATGACGCGCGATCCGCTGACGTATTCGAAGCTTTTCTGCTTGCCGCGCTTTTCCTCCACCAGCTTCAGAATGCCGCCGACGAATTCTTCGTTGGTGAGGATGACGGCGAGGATCACAGGCTCCTCGACCTTCGCGATCTCGCTCTGATCGGGCCAGCGGGAAGGATTGTCGACTTCGATGAGCTTGCCGTCGGTCAGCGTGATCTTGTAGCGCACGCCCGGGGCGGTGGTGATGAGGTCGAGATTGTACTCGCGCTCCAGGCGTTCCTGAATAATCTCCATGTGGAGCAGCCCAAGGAAGCCGCAGCGGAAACCGAAGCCGAGGGCGACTGAGCTTTCGGGCTCGAAGAAAAAAGAAGAATCGTTAAGGCGCAGTTTCTCAAGAGCTTCGCGGAGTTGGGTGTGTTCGTGGGCGTCGACCGTGTAGAGACCGGCGAAGACCATGGGCTTGATTTCTTCGAAACCGGGCAGCGGTTCGATCGCGGGCCGCTCATCATCGGTAATGGTGTCGCCAATCTTCGTGTCGGCAACGTTCTTGCTGTTGGCGATGACGAAGCCCACTTCACCGGCGACCAGTTCCTCGACCTCCACGGGCTTGGGTGTGAGCACGCCCAGAGTTTCAACCTGGAGAACGCGTCCATTCCACCAAAGGCGAATTTTTTGTTCCTTCTTCAGGGTGCCTTCGAACACACGCGTGAGGACCACCACGCCACGGTAGGGATCGAACCAGGAATCAAAAATCAGGGCTTGCAGGTGGCGGGTCGGCGAACCCTTGGGAGGGGGCACGCGCTTGACGATGGCTTCCAGAACGTCGGGCACGCCCTGGCCGGTTTTTGCGCTGATCAGGCAAGCGTCTGAGGCATCGAGGCCAACCGCGCCTTCGATCATCTCTTTGGCGCGCTCGATGTCGGCGCTGGGCAAGTCGATCTTGTTGATGACCGGAATGATTTCGAGGCCGTGGTTGATGGCGAGGTAGGCGTTTGCGAGCGTCTGTGCCTCGACTCCCTGAGAGGCGTCGACGACCAGGAGAGCGCCTTCGCAAGAAGCCAGCGAACGCGAAACTTCGTAGGAAAAATCCACGTGGCCGGGCGTGTCGATGAGGTTGAGTTGATAAAGCTGTCCATCCTGCGCGGGGTACATCATGCGGACGGCGTGGGCCTTGATGGTGATGCCCCGCTCGCGCTCGAGGTCCATGGAATCAAGGACTTGCTCCTGCATTTCGCGCATCGCCAGCGACCCGGTGAGTTCCAGCAGGCGGTCGGCCAGGGTGGATTTTCCGTGGTCGATGTGCGCGATGATAGCGAAGTTGCGGATGTGGGCGGCGTCCATGATTTATCGGAGCAATGATCGCAGGGGCAATCTTCAATTCTAACAGGGGAGTAGGGAGGACAGGTCAGGCCGTGGCTCGACCTCGCGGCGATTAAAGTTTGCGCGACGAGATGCCGGTTTGCTTCATGTGTGCTGAAAGCCGCTCTTTTTTTCGCAGGCTGTCCGGTTTCTTGTCTGGATCACTCTATGATCGTCGACACGAGAAGGACTCTTCCGTGAGGCCGGAACTGGAGGAATCTCCGGAGCGCGGTTTGCGGCCCGCGACGCGGCTTTGGGACTTCCTCTTCCCGCCCAACACCGAAAAGCGCGCGCCCAACGATCCGATCCGCTGCGAGGTGCCTGCCTTGCGAGGCGCCGAGATTGCGGCGGTGTACTACGACCAGCGCCGCGCGGGCGATTTTTATGAATTCGTGCGGGTGGGTGGGTCGCGCATGTTGTTCGCTCTTCTCGATATGGCGGGACGGCGAGCGGACACGCGCGAGATCCTGCGGGCCGCGCAAAAGACATTCCGGGAAATTGCAAGTCAGCGTTTTGTCCGCGAAGATTTCAACGAGACTACCGCAATGATGGATCTGTGCCACGGCCTGAACACAACCATCCTGCGCGGCGGGATCCGCGCCTGTCCCGGGTTTCTCGGCTGCTATAACGAGGAATTGGGCACACTTTGTTACGCCAACGCCGGCCATACGTCCGCCCTGCTGCACGACGCGGCCGGAATCACCCGGCTGGAAGCGACCGGCCTGCCCTTGGGGTTGTTCTCGCACGTTCCGCAGAGCGCTTCCACATGTGCTCTGCTCCCGAACGCTGCGCTGGTGGTCGTCTCGCGTGGAATTGTTGAAGCGGAGTGCGGGGGGACAGAATTCGGCCTGGAGGGAACCGCTCGCAGTATTCAAGGCACCACCGGCTTCAGTGCGCATGAACTTTGCTCTCGCGTTCTGCAGGCGGCCGAGGAATTTGTGGGTCTCCCCTTGACCCACAATGATGTCACCGCGCTTGCGCTGGTACGGGCTGGAAGCGTGGATTGATTCGCAGCGTACGGCAGATAAGCGTAAGGCAGATACTGGAGACCGTAGTCCAAGATTCTGCTGTTTTCTTGACAGATCCTCTGGCGACCAGTAATATCTATCCCCAAGTTGGCCCGTTCGCGGGCTGGCTTTGAATTTCATGCAGAGTGGCTGAGGGACGAGCCCTGTGACGCCACGGCAACCGGGTCGCGATCATCTATCGCGATTGCTTGGTGCCAACTCTCTCCTGGAAACGGGGAACATGAGATTCGGGCAAGCGGCTTTTCTACCCGTTTTCCCGTAACCTCTTTTCCTTTTCCGGAGAAGAGGTCTTCGTTTTTAGGGGACTTCTTCTCCCGAGAGGCTCGTCCTCAGCTACTCACAAGAAGGCGAGTAGCACGATGGCTCAGTACGAATTGCGATGTCGTGAGTGCGGCAAGAGCTGGGGAAACCAGCCCCGGTCGATCTGCGACGACTGTTTCTCTCCCCTGGAAGTCAGCTACGACTACGATGCGGTGCGCGCGGACTTCACGCGCGAGAAGATTGCCCAACGCCCTCCGAACATGTGGCGGTATTCCGAGCTCCTCCCCCTCCCCCACGATTTTCATCCCAAGCTGCCGGTCGGATTCACGCCGCTGCTGAACGCGCCGAACCTGGCAAAACAGATCGGCGCTCAGAAGCTCCACCTCAAGAACGATGCCGTTTGCCTGCCCACGCTGAGCTTCAAGGATCGCGTGGTGGCAGTCGCGTTGTCGCAGGCGCGCGCGTTCGGATTCGATACGGTGTCGTGTTCCTCCACCGGGAACCTGGCGAACTCGGTGGCGGCGCAGGCCGCGCGCAATGGATTCAAGGCGTGGATCTTCATTCCGGCCGACCTCGAGCCCGCGAAAATTCTCGGCACGCAGGTGTACGGTGCAAAAGTCGTGCGCATCGCCGGAAGTTACGACCAGGTAAATCGGTTGTGCTCGCAGATCGCCGACGAGCATCGCTGGGGATTTGTGAATGTGAACCTGCGGCCGTATTACGCCGAGGGGTCGAAAACGGTTGGCTTCGAAATCGCGGAGCAGCTGGGGTGGCGCCTGCCCGATAACGTCGTGGTGCCGATGGCCGGCGGCTCCCTGATTACGAAAATCAAGAAGGCGTTCGATGAACTGATCACCCTCGGCCTGGTCGAGGCAAAGCCGGTGAAGTTTTTCGGAGCGCAGGCGACCGGCTGCTCTCCGATCTCAACCGCCGTAAAGGCAGGCCGCCCGGAGATTGAACCGCAGAAGCCCGCGACCATCGCCCGGTCGCTGGCCATCGGGAATCCGGCCGACGGACATTACGCGATCAAGGCGATCACCAAGAGCGGCGGCTGGTCGGAAGATGTCTCGGATGCCGAAGTGGTCGACTCGATCCAGCTTCTTGCCGAGACCGAAGGCGTCTTCACTGAGACCGCGGGAGGTGTGACTGTGGGCTGCGCCCGCAAGCTCTATCGCGACGGTCGCATTTCGCCCGACGAAACGACTGTTCTCTGCATCACGGGCAACGGCTTGAAGACGACCGATGCGCTCGCGGGTAAGTTCGAAGCGGAGGCGGCGATTCCTCCGAAGCTGGCCGAGTTCGAACGCTATCTTGAAAGCACGCTCGATGTTCCGGAAACGGTGGAGGCCTGAAATGTCAATTACCGTGCAGATTCCGACCGCATTGCGCCGACACACGGATGGTGTCGGGAAACTGGATTGTTCGGCGAGCAATCTCGGCGAATTGTTCTCGGTGCTTGACGAGAAGTTCCCGCAATTGAAGCCGCACCTGCGCGATGAAGCAGGCGAGATCCGGCGCTTTCTCAACGTGTATGTGAATGAAGAGGACATCCGCTTCCTGGGGGGGCCGGCGTACGCGTTTCAGGATGGAGATGAGATTCTGCTGGTGCCTTCGATCGCGGGAGGCTCGCAGTAACAAGGACTACTTTGGTCTCGCTTGGGCAAAAAGTCGTAAGGTTGCCAAGCCTTACGATTACTCCGCCAGGCGGGGCAGGCGGTTTCTAAGAGCACGGTGCAGGCGGCGGTTCTGTTCTCGCATCAGCGCCCGGTCGCGTCGGGGAACGTTGTAGAGACCCATCGAAAACTCCACTATGCTTCGATCGAGCGCCAAGAGGATGTCCAGCATTCCGTTGGGGTCGCCCCTGTGACTTATGAGACTGTGTGATTCGCGGCGTTTTGCTTTGTTCAGCTTGGTCATTGGAGTCCACCCACGGATTGCCAGCTCCGGCAATCAACCTCACCCCTACAGATACCGCTTGGAATGCGGGAATGGAAACTCAAAGAACTGATCGCTTCGATAGGTGCGGCTGATTTCCGCAAGTGTAGTAAACCAACCCCTTCCACAGATTGCAGTGCCGTTCTTTCGATGAGAGCGAGCATGTCTCCCGTCGCTCTCAGGCCGCCTCTTTTTGTTGCCGTACGGTGAGCACAGGGCACTCCGCCAGTCGTACCACCTTCTCTGCCACCGATCCGAAGACCAGGCGCTCGAATCCCGTCGAGCCATGGGTTGAAATTACGATCAGGTCGGCCTTCTCGGTTTTAGCGATCAGGACAATTTCTTCTGCAGCGGATCCGTGACCCACCTGGGTTCGCACCTTCACTTTCTTGCTGACTATCTCTTCGCGCGCCTTCTTCAACTGCGCCTCGGCGTCGGCGTGGAGATAGCGCTCGTATTCGGGAACTTTGAAGACGTAGTTGGGGTCGGGCGGGACGCTGGGCAGGGCTGGTACGACATTCACCAGCAAGAGTTCCGCACCGAAATGTTCGGCCAGCTCGCTGGCAGTGCGCACGCAGGTGCAGGCGGGACCGCTGAAATCAGTCGGGCAAAGGATGCGTTTGACAGGCAGCATTGAGAATCTCCAAGGAGCGAATTATAGAAGGTAGGATGATATGCCGGGGAGGGGCGTAATTCGTTGGCCTTGAAGGCAATGTCTCTGCCGGACGGCTGACCGAATAGAATTTGCCGAACCGCTGGAGCCCGGTTTATAATCTAACTAACTGGTTAGTTAATAAGGAAGCCATCGGGCGGACTGCAACTTTCGGGAGAAAGCAGCATGGGAACGGGGCCAGTACGGGCACGGTTAGGATCGCGCGGCAAGCCGGAGGAGAGCCGACAGGCCATCCTGCAGGCGGCCATTCGCGAGTTTGCCCGCGAAGGGGTGGCCGGAGCGCGCACGGACGCCATCGCAAAGGCTGCCAAAGTCAACAAGGCCCTGTTGTATTACTACTTTCGCGACAAGGATGCGCTCTACGGGGCGGCGCTCGAACAGGTATTTCGTGAACGCGACGCGGTTCTGATGCCCATCCTGAAGGAGAGCACTCCTCCTGCTGAAAAACTGTTGCGGTACGTGGGCGCGTTTTTTGATTTTCTGGCGAGCCATCCGCAGCACCGCGAGATGGTGCAGCGCGAGATGTTCATGATGCCCCGGCACCCGCAAGCGCTGCGCATCGTCAAGTCGTACATGAAGCCCTTGTTAGACGAACTGCTGAAATTGTTTCGCGACGGGATTGCGGCCGGCGTGTTTCGTCCGGTGGATCCGATGCAGTTCATTCCGTCGATGGCGGCGGTGGTGGTGCATTACTTCGGCAGTGCGCCGTTCATGAAGCTGATGATGCAGCAAGATCCTCTGAGTCCGGAGCGGATTGCCGCGCGGCGCGCCGCTGTGCTTGATTTTATTTCCGCAGCTCTCTTCCAACCGACGGCCCTGCCGGTCGAAGGAGAACCCAAGTGAATCCCCGCAACAAGTTCTTCATTCTTCTAGGAATTATCTTTGTCATTGCCCTGGGCTATTACTTCTTCTCTACGCCCCGCAATAAAGATCTGGTGCTGATCGGCACTGTCGACTCGAACCAGGTGATCGTGAGCCCGCAGACCCCGGGGCGGCTGCAGAAGTTGCTGGTCGATGAAGGCACGCCGGTGAAGGCCGGGCAGTTGATCGCCGTGATTGATCCGGCCGAACTCCAGGCGCAGGCAGCGGCGGCTTCGGCCACAATTTCGAGTTTGAAGTCGAAAGTCAGGGGGATGCGTTACACGGAGGAGTCCACCAAGGGTTCCACGACCAGCGATGTAAAGAACATGCAGGCCCGGCTGCGCTCCATGACGTCGCAACTGGCGCAGGCGCAGGCGGCGCTGGAGCGGACCGAGAGCGACAGCCGCCGGATGATCGAGCTTGCCAAGCAAGGAGTGGCATCGGACCAGGAGCGCGTGCAGGCGGAGACCAACCTGGCGGCATCGAAGGCGAACGTGCAGTCATTGAAAGACCAAGTCACGGCTGCGGAAGCTGATTTGAATGCGGCAATCGCACGCACCCATCAGGCGAATGCTGCGAGCAGCACGGTGGCGTCGACCCAGGCTGACTTGAAGACTGCCGAGGAACAGAAGCGCCAGGCCGAGGTCCGGCTGGGCTACACGAATATCTACGCTCCGGTGACGGGGACTGTGTCGGTTCGGGCCGCGCGCGAGGGTGAAGTACTCAATGTTGGGCAGCCCATCGTAACCATTGTGGACTTGGGCGACACTTGGGTGAGAGCGGCGATTCCGGAAACGCAGGCCGATCACATCGGGTTGGGAGACAAGCTGAAAGTGAGATTGCCGGGCGGGACCGAGACATCCGGAAAAGTCTTTTACAAGGCAGCTGAGGCGGACTTTGCGACGCAGCGCGATGTAAACCGGCGCAAGCGCGACATCAAAACCATCGTCCTGAAAGTCCGGCTCGACAATCCCAAGGGCGCGTATGTTCCGGGGATGACGGCCGAGGTGCTGGTGTCTCCTGACCAGTTGAAAGCTACACCGAAGCAGGACGCGTCCGCGGAGCAGCGGCCATGACCGGAACGAACGGGAACAAAGTCGTCAGCGGGCACGGATGTGAAGGTCCCGAAAAAAGCGGCGGTAATGCCATCGATGTCGAACACATCGTGAAGAAGTATGGCGACTTTGTCGCCGTCGATGACGTTACGTTTCACGTTGCCGATGAAGAAATCTTCGGACTGCTGGGACCGAATGGGGCGGGGAAGTCGACCCTGATTCGCATGATGACGACGCTGCTGCCGCTCACGGCCGGCAAGGCTGTTGTCGCAGGCCATGATGTCGCGAAGGATGCGGACGGTGCGAGGCGGTGCATTGGCGTCATTCCGCAGGCGCTGACCAGCGATCTGGACCTGACTGTCGAAGAGAACATGAACATCTATGCGAAGCTCTATGATGTTCCGGCGAAACGGCGAAAAGAGGCGATCGACGAATTGCTGGAACTGGTGGATCTGACGAAGTGGCGCGGCGCGCAGACAAAGACGCTTTCGGGCGGGATGCGGCGCCGGTTGGAGATTGCGCGCGGGTTGGTGCATAGTCCACGGATTTTCTTTCTGGATGAGCCGACCACGGGACTGGACCCGGTTTCGCGCGTGGCCGTGTGGGAAATGCTGACCAACATCAAGAAGAATCGCCAGCTCACGATCCTGATTACCACGCATTACATGGATGAAGCCGACCGGCTGTGCGACCGCATCGCGATTGTGGATCACGGCAAGCTGGTTGCGCTCGATACTCCTGCGGCATTGAAGGCCAGCGTGCCCGGATCGAACGTGATCGAGGTGCAGTTTGAACATCCGCCCGCCGATATGGAAGAACACCTGCATAAGCTGCCCGATGTCACTTCGGTGCAGCATGAAGGTGCGGGCATGTACCGCGTACTGACCGGCAATGGATCCGGCACCACTACGGCTCTGGTCGAGATGGCAGTGCATGCAGGGATTCCCGTGAAGTCATTGACGGTCCAGAGCACGACGCTGGATGACGTGTTCGTCCACTACACCGGCCGGCAACTGCGCGACGAACTGGTGAAGGCTTACGGATTCACGATGCCACAGGCCCCGGGGTTGCGACCATGAATCGAATGATGGCGATTGTCGAGCGCGAGATGCGCAAGTTTTTCCGGTCTCCGACGCTCATGCTGGCGTCGATGATCTTCCCATTGGTGCAGTTGATTGTGTTGGGCAACGCGTTCGGCGGAAAGATCAAAGACGCGCGCCTGGGCGTGGTCGATCAGGATGGCGGCACGCAGGCGTTGAAGATACGCCAGGCGTTCGATTCAGTGCGAGCCAACATGCGGACCTTCGTCCCCGTGTACTACGACGACGAGAAGAGCGCGCGCGAAGATGTGCGCAATGGAAAGATTCAGGGCGCCGTGATTATCCCGCCGCAGTACTCGCGGCGCGTGTACGAGCAGGACCGCCCGCAGATCGCGCTGGTGGTCGACAACAGCGACAACTTCATGAGTTCGACGCTCGAGCAGGAGCTGGCCGATATTACCCATGCGCTGAACCAGCCGGCCATCGAGCCGCGGCTTTTGCAGCAGACCGTG
Organism: uncultured Acidobacteriota bacterium; assembly: GCA_963733805.1. Taxonomy (GTDB): domain Bacteria; phylum Acidobacteriota; class Terriglobia; order Terriglobales; family Acidobacteriaceae; genus Gp1-AA133. The sequence continues at coordinate 316,131 of CAVTEO010000003.1, forward strand.
CTGCAGATCGTGGAATTGTATCCCTATATCGAGTACATGAAATATTTGCTGCCGGGCTCGATCACGCTCGCGATGTTCGTCTCGGTGATGATCGGTGGCGGCATGTTGTACATCGACGACAAGGCGCGGGGCATCCATGAGGGATATCTCGTGACGCCGATTACCAAGGCCGAGATGGTGTTCGGGCTGAACCTGGCGGGAGCGATCAAGGCGGTGCTGACCGGGGTAGTGATCACGGTGATCGGGGCGCTGCTGGCGGGTGTAAGCACGATCTTCGATCCGGCAACGGCGTTGGGCCTGCTGCTGATGATTGTGCTGACCTCGGTCGCTTTCAACACGATGATGTTTCTGCTCATGGTGCGAGTGGATGATCCGCTGGTGCCGCGCGCCATTTTTGGAATTCTGAATACGCTGCTGTTTTTCCCCAGCGGATCGATTTATCCGGTACAGGCATTCCCTGCGTGGCTGCGCGTAATTGCGAAGGTGGATCCGTTCACCTACGCGGTTGCGGGATTCAAGGCCTTATTGCTGAAGGAATCAGGTTTCATCGCGATCGTCCCCGACATGCTGTACTTGGCGATTTTTGGCACGGTGGCCCTGGCGCTGGCAACGCCGCTGTTCAAGCGGACGCTATAGAGTGACACTCACACCTGTTGACACTCCGCAGGCAGAAGCCGTCCACTACCGCCCCGCATACTCTCTAACGTTACCTTTCCAGCCTTCCTGCGTCTAAGCAGCCGTCCTCTCTCAGCGGAATCGTCGAACGCGCGTCACCCTGACAGACAAGATTGCATTGCCACTGGAGGAAAGCTGTGAATCGACATCTTGCTTTCGTCGCACTGATCCTTTTGTGCAGTTTCGTGTTGCACGCTCAAGCTGTCCAACCGCTTACTGTGCCTCCAGAGTCTTCGCGCTGGGATCTTGAAGGTAACGCCAAGCCTGCCGAGTATCAGGGCCGCAAGTGTCTGCTGATTGATGGCGGTGCCGCTGTGCTCAAGGATTTTGAAATGCGGGACGGCGTCATTGACGTAGACGTCGCAACCCCTGCCGCCCGTGGTTTTTTCGGATTCGACATCCGCCTCTCCGCGGATGGCTCCAATTACGAAGAAATCTATCTCCGCCAGCACAAGTCCGGACTGCCCGACGCCATGCAGTACACGCCTGTGCTCAAAACCGGGCGCAACTGGCAACTGTTCAACGGTCCGGGGTTCACCGGTGCGGTCGACATCCCGAAAGCCGAGTGGTTCCATCTCCGGCTCGAGGTGATGGGCGCACAGGCGAAACTCTACGTCAAAGATATGGAGAAACCCGCTCTGGTGATGGACGATCTGAAGAGCGACGTGCAGAAGGGACAAGTCGCCCTATACACGCTTACGGGCGAGACTTACTTTTCAAATTTCTCAGTGAGAAGCACTCCCGATGCTCCCTGGGAGCGCCACCTTCCTCCCATGCCTGCCAACACGATTACAAAATGGAGCATTTCGCCCTCTTACGACGGTCTCGCGCGCAATCTTGAAACTCCCCTGAGTTCCTCCGAGAGCAGTTCCATCCAATGGCAAGATATCGAAGCCGAGCCGCCGGGCTTTGTCGTGTTGTATCGCTACCGGGACGCACCGCACCCGCGGGTTACGTTTCAGGGGGATTTCTCCAAGCGCCTGGAGCCGCAGCCGGGAATGAAAGTCCTGTATGCGCGCACCAACATCGATTCGGATCGTGACCAGGTGAAAAGACTCTCCATCGGTTACAGCGACGATGTCAGCGTATTCCTGAACGGAAGAATTCTGTACCGCGGGCGCAGCGCGCAAGGCTTCCGCGACCCGGGGTTCCTTGGGATCGTCAACCCGGAGAATGATGCCGTGTACCTCCCGCTGAAGAAGGGCAGCAACGAACTGCTGTTGGCGGTCAGCGAATTAGGCGGGGGATGGGGATTTGTCTGCCGCCTGGAAGACATTCCACAGAACTAGCTTCTGTCGGATGCCCTACCATTCGGGCGAACGCCCAGGGGGACCCTTGCCCTTCTGACGCGGTATCTCCAAACGCCGCTCTTGACGCGGGGTTCGGGCGCAGTTAATGTGAATCAAAGTACCCTCCCATGCAGTCAATACAGCGGTTTTCACGACACCGGGCCCATATCTGTGTGCGTGCCTCACGAGTGGTTTTGATCGGATTTCTTCCTCTCGTCAGCTTTGCGCAAGTTCAACCATCACCCGAACCACAAGTTCCAGTGCAGACGGAGCAGCAGTCTTCGTCGAAACCTTCGCCGGAGCTACCCTCCGCGCCCCAGCCGCCGGCGCCGTCAGGGCAGTGCGCCCTGTGGGCGCCCACCCATTGCTTCGTTGGAATGGCGCGCGACCAGAAGGGAATGTTTACGAGCCCGCTGCGGCTCCGCAAAAAGGATCTGGTATGGATCGCTCCAGCGGCAGGCGCAGCCGTTGCGTCGCTGGCCCTCGATCACAGCGCCATGAATAGTGTCAGCACCGATGCTTCGCGAGTGTCCGATTTCCGCACAGCCTCAAATCTCACCGGGATTTATATTCCGGTTGCTTTCGCGGGATCAGCGCTGGTCGGCGGCGCGATTCGACACGACGAGCATTTGCGCGAAACCGGAGCGCTGACCATGACGGCCATGGCCGACACCCAGTTGTTGACCTCATTCCTGAAGTTCGCGACCGCCCGCTCCCGCCCGCTAATCAACGGAGGCGACTCCGGCGAGTTCTGGCCCGGCGGTTCCCACTTCGCCGCCGATTCGTTTCCCTCGGGACATACGGCGAATGCCTTCGCGGCGGCCCACGTGATCGCCAAAGAATATCCGGGATGGAAGGTCAAGCTGGCCGTGTATGGCTTGGCAGTGGCAACAGGATTCGAGCGGGTACAGGGACGAGAGCACTTCCCGACCGACGTGCTGGTGGGGGGCGCCGTCGGCTACCTGATCGGGGGCTATGTCTTCGACCACCACTCGACTCGATCAAAGAGTCATGTTGCTTTCGCGCCCATGGTCGGGCGCGGAGGCGCGGGCGTTTCCGTGCGGATCACTCCGGGCCAGAATTAAATCAGTTTGAATGACGGAGTCGGAGCCGAAATGCGTCGTCGCTGACTAAGATGCACGCTGATTTTTTGTTGGGAGTTGCCGCCGAAGAGCGTCAACTCCCTCAGGACCCCGGATACTACTCACTTCGCGCTGTGCCTGATCCCAACCAGAATGTTATTCGTCGCCGTTCGAGCCGAGCCTCTGCAGCGGGCCTTTGTTGTCCGGGAAGTTTTCGGTGCTCAGAACGAGAATGCCGGCCACACCATCGCCGTCGAACCTGGTAGTGATCGCCGGGCACCCGGCATTGGCGGCATCCTGCGGATCGGCAAACCACATGGCAACGTGACTCATCGGCACGGCGATGTCGGAGAGGATGAACGTTTCCGGACTGAAGATCCCGGTAAAGTCGCCGACCCCGTTCCCTTTCTTGTCAGTTGAAATTTCGCCCTGGTACCAGCTCAAGCCGAAGGGGCGGGCCGAGTGCTGTGTAATGAAGAGCGTGAAATCATTGTTCGGCGTGAGGCCGGAAACTTCCACGTGCATGTTCTGAACGGCGCCCAGGTCGCTGATGGTGACCCGGCCGCGCGCCTTGTTGGAAAGGCAGGTAGCGCCGGCCGCGCGCACCATGCTGAAGGTTGTGTTATCGCCGGCTGCCGCGACCGCGCTCGGAACCATCGCGCCCAAGCCCGCCACGGCAGCCATTGCTGCTGCAAGTAAAGTGTTCTTCATTGCTTCCTCCTGTTTGTTTTGGTTGATTTGTAATTCACGTGCCGACTCGTGGTGCATGGACGAACTCTCGCCTTGCGCGCCCTGATGGGCACTTAGGAACTCGTCTCGTTGTCGGGACTTTCTACTGCATGAATTACGGTGGGGAAGTAACAGTCGACACAATACTGAGGGCGCCGGATCCCGTTGTCACAAGGTCGTCACATGCTTGCACTTTTTCGTCCTTGCCGAAAGCAAAATGGCGACGCTTCTCGTGGGGGACGCGTGTGCAAGTTCACATCGATAGCGGCGGCATAAGGTTCGTCCTTTCCCATGCAATCACACAGTCTGGCTCGACGCAGGGCGGAAACCTGCCAGTGCATTCGCCGGGAACTTTTGGAGGTCTGCCGGTTTCCGATATGCTAGAGGCCTATGACGCTGATGGATGCGAAGGAGTTCGACGAGGCAGGAGCACGCCGGAAGAAGATTCGGATCGTGGTCATCGTCGTGACGCTGCTAGTGCTGGGATTTCTGGCCTACCAGTTTCGCTTCTGGCCGGAGGAGCGCTTAGTCGACAAATTTTTCGCCGCGCTGCAACGCCAGGAATATGAAACGGCTTATGGGTTGTACATGGCCGACCCGGCGTGGAGGCAGCATCCCCAGCAGTACCCGCTTTATCCCTACAACGAGTTCTATCGCGACTGGGGGCCGGGCGGCGAGTGGGGACTGGTGAAGAAGTACAAGATCTATGCGACCGGCGAATGCCCGAAAGGAGGCAGCGGCGTGATCGTGGAAGTGGTGGTGAATGATCGCGCGGAGCACGAGCAGATTTACGTGCAGAAGAAGGAGAAGACCTTTAGTCCTTCGCCGTGCAGTTAGGGATTCACGAGGCCGTGAGTACAAGGTGTTTGATCCCTGTCAGACGGAAAAACTCAGTTTCGTATCAGGGCGCCGCTTCAGCGGCGCCGTGACGTGCTTCTTTTCAGAGTCCCCTTTAGGGGCCGGGCGGCGACCTTAGAGCTTTTCCGCAGCCTTCTAAAAGACGCGGATCTTTTCAGTCAGCTACTGCGCTAACAACTCCAGGGTCTTCTTGAGCGACGCGTCGTCCCCTACATTCGAGCAACTCTTCGAACGGTCAATTTGGCGCATCAGGCCGCATAGCACTTTGCCGGGACCGACTTCCACGAAGCGCTCCACACCTTGCGCGATCAGCAGGTGGATGGACTGTTCCCATTTCACCGAGCCGGTGACTTGCCGGACGAGTGCGTCGCGGCTGGCCGCTGCGTCTTTGACCAGGGCGGCATCGACGTTGCAGGCCACCGGGATCGTCGGATTCTGGAATGACAGCGCAGCCAGGTCCGTGGCTAGCCGGTCTTGCGCGGGCTTCATCAGGGAGCAGTGGAAGGGTGCGCTGACGGGAAGCATCACGGCGCGCTTGGCCCCGCGTTCGCTGGCCAGTTTGGCAGCGCGCTCGACGGCAGCGGTGTTGCCGGAGATGACAATCTGTTCGGCTGAATTGATGTTGGCGGGATCGCAAACCTGGCCTTGCGCCGCGTCGGCGCAGACCGCATTTACTTTGTCGAGTTCCATGCCGAGGATGGCGGCCATCGCCCCCACACCCACGGGCACGGCCTCCTGCATATATTTGCCGCGGTTGCGCACGGTTCGAACGGCGTCGGAGAAGCTGAGGGTTCCGGCCGCGACGTGGGCGGAGTATTCGCCGAGACTGTGTCCTGCGACGAACGAGGGTGTCACGCCCTTGTCTTTCAGCACGCGCCAGGCGGCAACGGACGTAGTGAGGATGGCGGGCTGCGTGATCTCGGTCAGCCGGAGTTGATCTTCCGGGCCTTCGCAGCAGAGCTGCGAGAGTTTGTAGCCAAGAGCGTCATCGGCTTCATCGAACGTCTGGCGGGCGACGGCATAGTTGTCGGCGAGCTCTTTGCCCATGCCGACAGCCTGTGAGCCTTGGCCAGGGAACAGAAATGCGATTGCAGTCATGATCTGGTGAGACTACCTGAGAATTGGATTTGAGGTCTGATGAACTTACACTACGCAACCTTGAAGGCTGCGAGCTTCGAGCTTCGAGCCGCGAGCTGCGAGCGTCGACGCTTCGAGCAATCGCCTTTCGTGCTTGCGCGCAGCTCAAAGCTCGCAGCTCGTCAGCTCAATCAGCTGCCCGCCACGGTCGCTGAGCGCAGTGCGGCGATACCTTTTTCGATCTCATCGTTCACGCGGCTTTCGGCGAATTCGGAGGCGACCCGGATCGCGTTCTTGATGGCATTGGCGTTCGAGGAACCGTGCGTGATGATGCAGACACCCTTCAGCCCGAGCAGCGGCGCGCCTCCATATTCGGTGTGGTCCAGGCGCTTCTTGAAATCCGTGAATGCGCTGCGCGAGAGCAGGTATCCGACTTGCCGGGTCACGGTCGCTTGCAGCGCTTCTTTCAGAGCCGCGCGCACCAGGTTGACCACGCCTTCGGAAATCTTCAGCGCCACGTTGCCAACGAACCCATCGGCAACAATAACGTCGACATTGCCATTGTAGAGGTCGCGTCCTTCGACGTTGCCGACAAAGTTCAAGGGAAGCTGCTTGAGAAGCTGAAAGGCTTCGCGCGTCAGCAGGTTGCCCTTGCTCTCTTCCTCGCCAATCGACAGCAATCCGACCTTGGGACGCTTCGTGCCAAAGATGGACCGGAAATAGATCTCGCCCATCAGCGCAAACTGCTCGAGATTGTGCGCGTCGCAGTCGACGTTCGCGCCGACATCAAGCAGCATCGCGCCGGTCCGGATGGCGGTCGGGAAAACCGCGGCCAGCGCCGGACGGTCGACTCCGGGCAAGGCTCCCAGAATCATTTTGGCGGCGGCCATCGCGGCGCCCGTATTGCCGGCGGTCACGAAGCCGGCGGCTTTGCCTTCGCGCACCAGGCGAATTCCCACGTGCATGGAAGATTGTTTCTTGGCGCGGACCGCCTGCGCGGCCTTGTCTTCCATGGTGATGACTTCGTCGGCGTGGACGATTTCGATGGGCAGCTGCGAGATCCAGCGGTGGCGATCCAGCTCCGGCCGGATCCGGCTTTCCTGCCCGACCAGCAGCACGTGCGCGCCGAGTTGACGGGCGGCTTGTATCGCCCCCTCAACTTCGGGCCGAGGGGAGCGATCGGAGCCCATGGCATCCAGAGCAATGACGCTTGGCATCGAGTCGCTTGTAAGGCGTTAGCTGGTTTCTTCGACTTCCACTACTTCGCGCCCTTTGTAGTAGCCGCACTTGGCGCAGGCGCGATGGGGCATCTTCTTCTCGTGGCAGTTTGGACACTCCGAGAGCGAGTGCTTCGACAAGGCGTCGTGCGCGCGACGGGTAGAAGTGCGTTTCTGCGAGTGTCTCCGTTTTGGATTCGGCATGAAATTCCTCTTTACGGTGCCCATCCAAGCTCCTGCTTGGGTGGGGTTTTCGATCTGGCTTTTGCTTCATCCACCGGATCGTTTATATCGTGAAATCTATTTCTGCAGCTTTACTTCTGGGTTCCGTCCGGTCTGTCAGCCCTCCAGCTTTTCGCGCAGATCCTTGAGCGCTGCCCATCGCGGATCGCCCACGACCGGCGCGCACGAGCATGGGTCCGTGTTCCGGTTCTTGCCACAACTCGGGCACAGCCCCTTGCAGTCTTCTCTGCAAACCACTTTTAGCGGGACCGCCAACAATACCTGCTCCCGGAGAGCATCTTCCAGAAGCAGTCCTTTGCCCTGGTAATATCCGATCTCCGCTTCCGCAGCGGTTACCGAAAGCTCCTCGTTCCCAGCGTCAGTGCCCAACGGACGATACAGCAGATCGAAGGCTCGCGCCACGTCCTGCCGCACCGGATCGAGACAGCGTGCGCAGGGTAGCTCCAGAGTCGTGGCAAGGTCCCCCTGAAGTCGTAAGTCTTTGATTACTTTGTGCTTTCCGTGATGCTCTTCGACCACTTGCGCGCGGCCGCTGGTCTTGAGCACCGACAACTGACGCACATCAGGTCCCAGATCGATGGCGTCCGGAGGGAACTCCTCTTGGAAATCAATAGGATGGAGTTCTAATTCGGCAATTTCAATCATCATCGGGAACCTCCGCGCCCACCTTTTGATACCGCGAAGGCCCGCGGAACACGCCCAAAGGCGTAAGTTCTCCAGGGAGCAATACTTAAGAATAATTGCGGTTAGATGAGGGTGTCAAGAAAACGAGGGCCACACAAGAAAGACGGGAGCACATCATTGCTTCAAATCGGCGAGCTCGGGTGTTGCTTGGCTTCTTATTTGGCGGGTGCTCCAAGTCTCGTGTCTTCTGCCACTGTCGCTGTCAACACCGCACCCTGCTTGATTTCAGCCTCATTGCCGCGCACCAGAAGAAGTCCTGCGGGAATGATGCTCAGACCGACGGTTGCCGGATTGACGCCGACTTCCCGCCCTTCCTTGGCTACCGCGCCTGACAACTTCACCGTGGTATCGCCGATGCTCAAGGTTTCAGCTTCAAGCGCGACAAATCCGGGCAGGCCTCCGGGCCCCGCTTTGTGCGCTTCGGTGACGTTCACGACGGCGGGCGTGCCCTTGGGGTACCAGGATGCCATCGCCGAGTTTCAGGTCGTCGGCCAAGGTCAGATTGATCTTGTCGCCGACGTCGGCCTTGCGTGACGTGTAGTCCGCAGCAAATACCAGCGGAACGACGGTCCCCTTGGGCAGGACGCCCGTAGCTGCAACCGTCGCTGGGGAGACCACCGAACTCTGCGGGGCTACCGCTGCGCCAGGCTGTCGGATGGTGTACACGCTGCTGGCAATCCTGCTGCGCGGCATGTTCGGCGCCACCGCGATTGCCTGCAGAGTGGTGGTCGTACTGATCGTGATCGGGCCGGTGTAGCGCGTGGACGCCGTCGTCGGGGTCCAACCATCGGTGGTGAAGTACACGACGGCTCCGCGAGTGGTCTCGCGAATCTTTACTGTGACAGGTTTGTCATATACGCCGCCTTGCGCCGAAAACTTCGGCCGTGCCGCCGGAGTGCAGCACTGCGCCAGTCGCTGTGCATCCTGGTTGGCCTGCTGACTGGCTCGGGCAGCATCTTCATTGGCCTGTTGCGCTTGCCGCATGGCTTCCTGATTAGCATGCATGGCGGCCTGACTTGCTTGCCGCGTGGCTTGCTGGGCGGCTATCGTGCCGGCATCTTGAGCTGCGAGGGGTAATGCGAGGAGCGAGAGCGCGATCAATACGAGAAGAGTAGGCATGGTATGCCTCCCTGGCTGCTTGGAAGTAGCCGCCCAATGATAGGTTGCTTGTATAGAATCGAATTGTCTATCCCACTAAGTCTCTTAGTTGAAGCTTATTCAGCTCAAAATCGGCAACGCCCGGATCCGTTTCCTGGTCGCCGCGTACATCGCGTTGCAGATGGCCGGAGCGAGAGGCGGGATCGGCGGCTCGCCCGCTCCAGTGGGAGCCTCGCTGCTTTCGACGAAGTAGGCCTCGACCTGGGGGACCTCATTCATACGCAGCGGGGCATAGTCGTCGAAGTTTCCCTGCATGACGCGTCCTTTTTCTATAGTGATCTTGGCTCGCAAGGCGTTGGCCAGCCCGTAGATCACGCCACCATGAATCTGCTGCTCAAGGATGTTTGGATTGACGACCTGCCCGCAATCCATGGCGCCGACAACCCGATGGATGCGAGGCTGATCGCCTTCCATGGAGAGCTCGACGACCTGTGCCATGTACGTGCTGAAGGAGCCAAAGCAGGCGATGCCGCGGTAGTGCGTCGCGGGAAGCGCTTTCCCCAACCTGCCTTATCGGCAGCGAGTTGCAGGACGCCGCGCATACGCGCGGTACGCCATGTGGCGTCGAAGTACTTGATGTCCTCATCTTTCTGGAGCAGGTGAAGCCGGTAGGCGAGCGGGATCTTTCCTGGCGGCCGAGGCTAACTCGTCGATGAAGCATTCACTGGCGAAGCCGACCTGCAGCGCATAGACCGAGCGCATCCATCCCAGCGGAACGGGCGTTTGTACGTCGATGTATTCGACCAGCGCGTACGGGAAAGAATAGACCAGCGCAGCTTCGTCCTTGAGATCAGGGTCGACCCCTCCCTCACCGGGCGAGCCCTTTTGTGCGCTGATGGAAGGCGAGACCACGCGGTGCGTGAACGCGATCGGAAATCCTTGCCCATCAAGCACCGCGCTCAGCTTGTGATAGCTAGCCGGGCGGTAGACGGAATTGCGCATGTCATCTTCCCGCGTCCAGAGCACTTTCACCGGCCCGTTAATGGCTTTCGAAACTTGCGCGGCTTCTACGGCGTAGTCGTGTTCAAGTCGCCGCCCGAAACCTCCGCCCATCAGAAGCACGTTGACCTTCACGTTGTCGGAATCGAGTCCGAGCGCAGCCGCTGCCGAGTCGCGCACGTCCTGCGGAACTTGCGTGGGCGCCCAGATCTCGCATTTCGATCCCTGAACGTGTGCGGTCGCGTTGCCAGGTTCCATCGGAGCATGCGCCATGAAGGGAAGTTCGTAGGAGGCCTCGATGACGGGTCCGGCAAGCTTTGGGCCGCTGCCCCTCGAGTAAAGAGTCACTCCCTTCTTCGAGGCTGCTTGTCGAAGGGAGTTCATGATCGCGGCGGTATTCAGGTCCTTGTTGGGTCCTTCGTCCCAACTCACCTGAAGAACGCGCCGCCCTTCCATCGCGCTCCATACGCTATCGGCGACGATGGCGATCGACGAGTCGGTAATCTTGCCGACGTAACTGACGCCTGAGACTTTTTTCGACTCCTTGTCGTCGAAGCTTCCGACCTTGCCTCCGAAAACCGGACAGCGCGACAGGACGGCGAACTTCATGTCGGGCACGCGGAAATCGATGCCGTACTCCGCGGAGCCGTTCACCTTCGTGGGGGTATCGAGTCGCGGGATGGGCTTGCCGACGAGCTTGTAGTCCTTCGCCTGTTTCAGCGGAACATCGGTCGGCACAGGGAGGGTCGCGGCCCTGCTAGCGAGTTCTCCGTAGGTCGCCTTTCGGTTCGATGCCGCGTGCAGAATCGCTCCGTTCTCCGCCTTGCATGAGGCTCGGGGCACGCCGAAATGCAGCGCTCCAGCGGAGATCAGCATCTCGCGCGCGGCAGCCCCAGCTCTGCGCATCGGGTCCCACATGGTGCGGACGCTCGCACTGCCACCGGTAGTCTGGTCGCCAAACAGGGTGCTGGCTCCGGCCTGCTCAATCTGGATTTGCTTCCAGTCGGCCTCCAGTTCCTCGGCAAGGATCATGGGCAGCGACGTACGTACGCCCTGCCCCATCTCGGAGCGTGCCACCACGATCGTCACTTTGTTGTCGGGAGTGATTCTCAGATAAGCGTTCGGCGAAAACGCGTCGCCCGCGTTGCTGCTGGAACCGTGCGGGAGATAGAACCCGATCACCAGACCGGCGCCTGCAGCGGTGCCGACTGCGATGAAGTCGCGCCGGGAGAGTGGGCTCATTGCGCACCTCCGCCAGTGGCGACGCGCTGAATCGCGCGGCGGATTCGATCGTAGGTTCCGCAGCGGCAGATGTTCGCCGACATGAATGACGTGATCTCCTCTTCCGTGGGATGCGCGGTCTTCGCGAGCAGCGCGGCGGCGGCCATGATCTGTCCGGTTTGGCAGTAGCCGCACTGCGGGACTTCTTCGGCGATCCAGGCGGCCTGCAAGGGGTGTTGGCCGTTCGAAGCCAGGCCCTCGATGGTGGTGACGTTCTTCCCCGCCACCTGGGAAACAGGTGTGGAACAGGAACGGGTGGCCGCGCCTTCTACGTGCACCGTGCAGGCCCCGCAGAGTCCCGCACCGCAGCCAAACTTCGTGCCCGTGAGTTGAAGGGTGTCGCGCAGAACCCAGAGGAGAGGAGTGTCCTGGGAGACGTTAACCTTGCGTTCGCTCCCGTTAACCCGAAGAGTGATCTCTGCCATGGAGGCCTCGATTGTCGTGTACGAAGCCCATCATGGTAGCGGAAACATAAGGAAAGGGAAATGCTTTGCGGCCTGAACCCGCATTTTTCACCACGCCGGACTTCGAGCCTGCAACGCTGTTTTTATGCGCTAACTTCAATACTACAAAACTTGGGGTAGGCGTTCGGTGAGGTTCCGCGATTGCGTGTAACGCGATTAGGCACGGCGCTGCTACACTGCTGCCTATGATTGCCGGGGCAGCCACCGCTGCAGGCACAGCGCGTTATCGCCTACGCTTTCCTCAGCTGGCGGAGGCGGATTTTTTCCGGCATCCCGAACACCTCCCGGCCGCCCGCGAGCTTTGGCTCTCTTCCATCGGACTCGGCACCTATCTTGGGGAGCCGGATGACGAGGCTGACGCAGCTTACATCGAAGCCATTTCTCTCGCACTGCGCTCAGGTATCAACGTACTGGACTCCGCGATCAATTATCGCCATCAGCGGTCAGAGCGAAATATCGGCGCTGCCCTGGCATCGTTGGTAGGCAGGGGAGATCTTGCCCGCGACGAAGTCTTCGTTTGCACCAAGGCGGGCTATCTCTCGTTCGACGGCAATCTGCCCGCCGACCCTCGTGGCTACTTTGTGAGGGAGTATCTCGAAAAGGGAATTGTTGACCCAAAGGAAGTGGTTGGCGGGATGCACTGCATGGCTCCCGATTACCTGCGCGATCAGATGGAACGCTCGCGCAAGAACCTTGGCCTTGAAGCCATCGACCTGTTCTACCTCCACAATCCGGAAACCCAGCTGGCGGAAGTTTCCCCGGATGTTTTCCGCGATCGGGTGAAGCGGGCTTTTGCTTTTCTGGAAACCTGTGTGAAGGCCGGGAGGCTGCGCTATTACGGGCTGGCCACCTGGAATGCTTTTCGGGTGGCCGACGGAGCGCGTGATTATATCAGCCTGGCTGCTTGTGCCGAAATCGCGAGCGAAGCAGGAGGCTCCGCCCATCACTTCCGCTTCGTGCAACTGCCTTTCAACCTGGCCATGCCCGAGGCATACGTTCTCGCGAATCAGACGGTGGAAAAAAAGAATATGTCGTTGCTTTCGGCCGCGGCGCATTTGGGAATCGCGGTGGTAGGAAGCGCCACGCTCTATCAGGGTAGGTTAACGCATGACTTGCCCACCTTCGTGACCAAGGCGCTGGGTATGAAAGGCGACAGCGAGAATGCCCTGCAGTTCGCGCGTTCCGCCCCCGGCGTCGCCGCCTCGCTGATTGGGATGGGACACGCGGAGCACGTCGCAGCAAATCTCAGGCCGGCCTTGCTGCCTCCAACCAGGATGCAAGACTGGGAGAAGCTGTTCACGCAGCGGGAGATCTGAGGGAATCTGAGACTTGACGGCTGACAACTCCCAACCATGCCATGAGCCAGAACCAGGCTCAGCCTACTTCAGGGTTTGCAGCTTGGCTTGCGCCATCTGCTCTGCTTCCGACTTGGGGTTTTCCTTTACGATCTGCTCATAGATGCGTTTGGCTTCCAGCGGCTGCTGCGATGATTCGTACAATGACGCAAGCTGCATCTGCGCCATTACCTTGCTGACCGTGGTGGTGGGTTTGTCGATCAATGCCTTATAGAGGTCCACCGCCTCCTTCGCCCGGTTACTGTTTCCGTAGAAGGCCGCAAGCGCCATCTTGGCCAGGGCTGCGAGATCGCTGTTGCGGGTGGAGGCCACCTCCTTCAGTTCACGTTCGGCGGTCGCCTTGTCCCCCAATTCCACCGAAGTCGTGCCCAGAAGATAACGCGCGATGTCGGAGGTATGGGTGTGCGGGTACTTGTCGATGACAGCCTGCAGCTGTTTCTTGGCAGCGCTCGCACGATCCTGCGCGGTGGCATACGATGGCGCGTTGGGAGTCTCCGGCGCTCCCGCAGGACGCACCGGGGTTTGCAGCGTGCGAACAGCCTGCGTCAGTTCCAGGTTAGCCTTGTCGTCCTGCTGGCCGAGGTAGTACCACCCTCCCACGACCGCGGCAATGACGATTGCGCCAATCACGGTGCCGACGATCAGCTTTGACTTGTGCTCCGCAGTCCAGTGCGCCGTAGCCTCGGCCGCTCCGATGGTAGCTTGAGTGAATCGGTCAGTTTTCAGTTGATGGCGAGTCTGTGCGCGCACGTACTCCTCTTTGATGTCGAGAATGATGATGGTGGGCTGACAATCGTTGAGTTTACAGGGGAAACACAGCAGCGTCAAAGGTTTGCACACCCACTCGTAGCTCGCCGGTCTCAACAGCGAAGCCGCCGGCGCATGGGCCGGCGGCTCTGTTCCTCAACATCTCACAGACACTTAACGCGGAGCTTCTTCCAGAAGCCCCTGTTCCAGCTTCTCCTGGCACTCGATGCAATGGCGGGTCCACGGCACTGCCTCCAGTCGTTTGGCATTGATCTCCTTGCCGCAGTGGATACAGTCGCCGAAGCTGCCTTCGCGTATCCGCGACAATGCGTTCTCTACCATCTGCAGGAGCTGGCGCTCGTTGTTGCTCTGGTGGAAGAGGAATTCCTTGTTGTAGGAGTTGGCGGCCTTGTCAGCAATGTCCTGCGTCGTATCCTCGTCCGCCGTGCGGCCATCCTGTTCCGTGCGCGACACGGTATGACGCAGTTCCTGCTGTCGCGTCTCCAATCGTTTCTTGAACGTTTCCAGTTTCTTTTTGTCCATGGTCGTTACTCTGCAGCCCGCAGTCGTAGGCCCCAGACCGGAAATGGGTCTGAGGCCAAACGAAAATGATATGCGCCCAAATTCACGCACGTCAACAGGGCTAGCCTGTAGCGGACGGCACCATGGTCTGTAGTGAGCTGACTCACAGAAGACGTGCGGCCGAAACGCGAAATGTTCAGCGGGGCAGCGGCTTGTCGGTGCAGGCCAGCGCATAGCCCATGACCGCCATGGCCGCGGCATTTTCCCGCAAAGCGCGCGGCTCGACTTTGTCGAGCGTGTCGGCGGCGGAATGATGGTAATTGAAGTAAGTGCGGCCATCCTGCATGATTCCCAGAGTGGGAACTCCCGCCTCGGCCATCGCCGAAATATCCGATCCCGGGCTGAATTGAACCGTCTTGATCATGTCGGCCCCGATGCTCTGGAGAACCTCCTGGACGGGGCGCAGAAATTCCACGGCCTGCGCATTGACTTTCGCGCTAAAGCCGAGCGGGTGCGCCGCGCCCAAATCGCTTTCGATCGCGGCGACGTGATTCGCGAACTCCGCTCCATGCGCGGTTGTGTAAGCCGCACGCCCTCGCCCGCCGCTCTCTTCGTCGACCCAGGCGATGACGCGCAGTGTGCGTTTGGGACGATAGTGTCGCTCGACCACCAGTTTCGCGGCCTCCATCGCCACCGCCACACCTGCCGCATCATCGATTGCTCCCGTTCCCAGGTCCCACGAGTCCAGGTGTCCAGAAACGATGACGATCTGCTCGGGATGTTCGCTGCCGCGCAGGTCCGCTACGACGTTGTACCCGGTTGTCTCGGGAAGCAGTTCGGAGGCCAGCGTGAGATGCATCCTCACTTTGCCCTGCGCGGCCAGATCCGCAATCAGCGTGGCGTCCTCGGCAGCCACTGCTCCCGCGGGGATGTCGGCGGGCACGCTGTATCCGGTATGCGGAAGGCGGTAGTCCGCGCCGCCTACCGAACGGATCAGGGAAGCAACCGCACCCAGTTCCGCTGCCGCTTTGGCGCCCGAGGTTCGGTAGATCACCGCCTCGCTGTAAGCATCCAGAGCGAAGCCCGCCTCGGCTTTGCGCGTATCAAAGGGAAAATTGAAAAGCACAATCTTGCCCGCAACTTTATCGCGGCTCAGAGCAGACAGCTCGTTGAAGTTTCGTACGACCACGACGTCCGCGGTTAAACCATCGGCAGGGGTGGAAGTGCTTCCGCCTAGCGAAGTGACCATGATGCGCTGAATGGTGCCCGGAGTTTGCCCGTTGTAATCGACCAGTTCCGCGGTTTCCGTGCCCCGCACCCAATGCGGCACCTTGACCTCTTCGAGCCGGACTTCAAGCCCGAGACTCCGCATCTCATCCGCAACGTACTGCGCTGCCTTCACCGACTGCGCCGAGCCACTGGGCCGTGGCCCGATATTTTCTGTAAGGTGAGCCACCTGCTGGTAGGCGTAATCATCGTCAAGCGCGGCGTCGCGTAAGGCGATCAACTGTTCCTTCAACTTCGACCCCACCGCCCCTTCCGCTTCCTGAGTAGACCCGTGTCGATGGCTGTGGTTATTCTGCCCTTCAGCGCCGAACGCTAGCAGGATTATCAAAACTAAATTCTTTAGAAATTTGGCTGGGAAGATCGGCCGCCGCACTCGCAGAAAGGTCACGCGCTCCTCAAGATCAAGAATATTTCTCCACCCGGGCGGCGAGCAACTCGATTGCGTGGCCATCGGTCGCCGGGAAAACGCGACAGCTAGCGACTGCCATTCTATTCCCGATTGACGACACGCAGAGGTGCGTGGGCAGCAGCATCGACGGGCACGTCATCGTCCATTTCATCTGCCAGCAGGGGCAGGATGGAGCGAAGAGCCTCGATCTCGTGGCGAACCCGGGTGATCTCAACTTCCTTGTCGCGGATAACCTCATAAACGTCCCGCATGGTCCCCTCCCAGGATTGCTCGCATGGCAAGAAAGCATACAAGAAGCGCTTGGGCGGC
Organism: uncultured Acidobacteriota bacterium; assembly: GCA_963733805.1. Taxonomy (GTDB): domain Bacteria; phylum Acidobacteriota; class Terriglobia; order Terriglobales; family Acidobacteriaceae; genus Gp1-AA133. The sequence continues at coordinate 332,456 of CAVTEO010000003.1, forward strand.
GTGTCAAGAAAGCGCAAAAAAACGGCCCCATCGCTGGGGCCGCAATTCAAAGAGGCAGAAAGGCGGGAAGTCAGGGAAGACTTTGCAAGGTGTCGTTCTGACAAGCAGAGCGACGATTCGGGAGTTGTCGAGAACTTTGAGTGGTGGTGAAGGACATTACTGTGTGCGGCCTCTTTTGTTGTACAGAAATTAAGCACTTGCCGCACCAAAAGAGGTTGTCACATGCCATTGTGACGGTGATCACTGTAACTCTTTGTGCCCAAAGGAGTTAAAAACTTGCGTCGGATGTCGCTAAATCCTCACCTTCGAGAATCGCAAGCGCTGCCAGATGCACAATGCTGCACATTCGTTGCAGGACACTGCTGCAACTGTTCCCAGAAGTGAAATTCCCCCGCCGTTGGCGGGGGTATTAGATCTCAATAGGGCCGCTAAGCTGCCTCAGCTGTTCCCCGCCACCGTCCGAAGCTTGCCGGGCAGGAAGTGATACGGAGGCCAAGGTCCGCTGATTACCAGTTCGCAGTTCTTTAACTGCTTGGCCGCCATGTTGTAGCGGTTCTGGTATTTCTCCACGGACTTGGAGTCAATCAGGTGGGCGATGTCGATCAGCATGCCGTCGGATGCCACCTTCTTGCAGCTGACCTCCTCTTCCAGAGGATTGAAGAGCTTATGAACCTGAACGGAGAGGGCGCGCGCCTTGGTCTGGCGCTCTCGTTCCTTGGAGGCCTTCTCCCGCAATTTGGCGAGATATTCGCGGCCGACCGTGTCAGGCAACTCGACATTCATCATGGCCTCGCGCAGCGATCCATCGCGCACGACCAGTTTGAGGCGCATCTCGGACTTGCCCCGCAGTTTCTCGACGCTCACGCCGAAGGTTCGCCGGTTTGACCGGACGGCCTGCCGCAAGGCTTCGTCGGTATCGAATATGGTGCCGAAACGGAAGGGCAGCACGGTCCCGCTCCGGAAGCAGACGCTGACCACGCGGGCATGCTCCAGAACGGTTTTCTCGTCTACGTTGTGGGTGGCGCGGTCGTATTCGCTTACGACGACGGCGAATTCTCCGCTGGGATAGCTAAGGACTGGAGCTCCATTTACGCCCTGGATGCCTTCCAAGAGGAAGGGACGCCGGGCACGGGTACCGTTGGGGAGTGCCTGATGCTCAGTCAGGCAGTAAGCGTACCACGCCATAATGATCTCTCCGAATCTGGGCAGAGACGGTTTGGCCGCCTCTTGTATATTCGCGAAAGTAGGGTCCGACTCTGAATCTGGAAGAAATGGGCAGTACTACGACGAGAACGGACGCGAATCAGGTTCAACTGCGTCCATCTGCATATTACTTCGGTCACATCACAAATTGCAACAACTTCGTGGCATTGATTCGTTTCAATAATCGCTGTTATGTCCTGACTGAGAGTCAGAAGCGAAACAAGCGACCGCTCCAATGCTACCGGATCGGCAGGTCTGCGACACCGCGGAAGGATTCAAAATAGCTAAGTCCAGCGGGGTGTAACTACTTTTTGACTGCAGCCTTGGCGGCTCTTTCCTGCAGGGCAATCGTCACCACGCGGAGCATGTCATCCCAAGGCGCAGGTTTGCCTGTCCAGATTTCAAACTGCCGGGCGGCCTGGTGCACGAACATCTCGATCCCCGGAATAATCTGGGCGCCCCGGTCTTTGGCTGCCTTCAGGAAGCGCGTCTCAGCCGGGTCGTAAACCATGTCGAAAACATATTTTGCGGTGATCTCGTTCTCGTTCAAAGGCGACTCGCGCGTGTTCGACATGCCGACCGGCGTTGCGTTCACGATCACGTCGAAGGCCAGCTTTTTCAGGTCAGGCCGCTTGACTGTGCGGGCCTTTGCCTGCCGCGCCAGTTTCTGCGCCGGGGCCGCGCTCCGGTTCAGGATGAACACTTCGCTCCCCCGCTCCTTCAGCCCGAAGACGGCTGCGCGTGCGGCGCCTCCAGCCCCGAGCACGAGCACGCGCGCACCTTCCAGAGCCAGACGCTGCTCCAGTGGCCGAACCACTCCCGCCGTATCCGTGTTGAAACCGTAGAGCTTGCCATCCTGCGCGCGCACCACCGTATTGCAGGCGCCGATTTTGGTGGTGTGCGAGTCGGTGTTGTCGAGATGCTGCAGGATGGCTTCCTTGTATGGCATGGTGATGCTTAGTCCATGAATTGGGATATCGCGAACGCAGGCCAGCAGATCCTTCAGTGTCTTGGCGTGCAGAGCGAGGTAGACCCCGTTCACGTTTTCGCGGCGGAATGCCGTGTTCATGATGATGGGCGACAACGAGTGCGACACCGGATCGCCCGCAACTCCATACACGCGCGTTGCCACATCGACCTGTTCGATCCGGTAGACACTGCGCAACTCTTGCGCCGTAACCTGGCCCGGGGCGGTGCGTTCGTCGGGACTGACGGCGCCAAACGTGAAAGCGCTGCCCGCCCGCACTCCCAATACACGGCTGATGATGCCTTGTTCGCCCATGCACAGCCCGACCAGAGAGTGCCGGTCGCCATGCTTCTCGAGAAACTTCATCATCGCCACACTGTCGTAGAGGGTGGTGGCGGTCGAGACAATCTTGTAAAAGTCCGCCGGATAGCGCTCCATCTTAGCCAGCGTTTCTTCCAGTTTCTTGGTGGCGTGGAAGTCGTGATAGGACAGAACGACGGCGGCCTTGCTGCGCAGCTTCTGGATCTGCTCGGGCTTCACCTTGGATGCCGTCTGCAGTTCGACGTCGACCAGTTGGCATCCCGCGGCCGACGCTTTCCCCAGCAGATCGAGCTGGGCCGCCACGGTGCCCTTGAATTTGCCCCCGCTGGATACCCGCCGGCAGGTCGCGATCACTACCGCGTGCGGGTACATCTCGAAAAACTCACGAATCTTGGGCAGGGCCAGTCCTGGCTTCGGGAGGTAGTCCAACCTGAACTCCAGAAAGGGATTATCCCGAACCAAGGCCTCAGCCTTGTCGATCAGTTCGGAAGCATCTTTGCCCGTCACCGCAATGCAAACCCGGGGCATCCGGAGCGGAAGCAGACGCGGTACGTAATGGGAGGGGGCTGAACTCATGGCGCGAGCGGAGTCGGGCGCGATATTACAGGGGCGTAATTCCAGATGCAACAACGGATTAACTTTGGTTCCGGCGAAACTTTTTCCGAGAAGTGGCTAACACCCTCGTAACCTTGACCCACCCCCACCCCCTTGTTACCTTCCGGCTGAGCCCCAGTGTGTGGCGGCGTTATGGGGAAGGACCACCGGTTTCGAGTGGCCTCGGAGGTAAGATGAAGAAAACAGGACTTTTGATGCTCTTGCTGGCGGTTGCAGCCAGCGCGCAGGACGCGAGCAACACGGCGGCTGATGCCAATGCGCCGCAGGGTACCGCGCCCACGTCGGTGAGTTTCCCGGTGGAGCGCGTACAGACTCCGACTTATGCGGACTTGTATTGTGCCGGGTTCATCAGCAAGTCGTTGCTGCCAGACGCGAACTATGTCGCGGGCGGACTGCAGACACCCAACACCACCAAGTTTGTAACCGGCGACATCGTCTACCTGGCGGGGACAGGCTACACAACCGGCGGGCAGTATTCGATCCTCCGCGAACTCAAAGACCAGAACCGCTACGAAGTCTTCCCCGGACAGGGCAAGATCCTGGCGGCGACTGGCCAGCCGTACGGTGAAATCGCGCGCATCCGGATCGTCGATACCCGCAACAAGACGGCGATTGGCCAGATCGAATACAGCTGCGATCCGGTGAATCCCGGGGACATCGCTGTTCCGTTCGCGGAAAAGCCTTCCGTTTCGTTTCATCCCCCGGCGCGTTTCGATCGCTTCATTCCGAAGACGGGCAAGACCAGCGGCCGCATCGTGTTAGCAAAAGACTTCGACTCCACCCTCGGCACCGGGATGAAGGTCTACCTGAACCTGGGCACCAATCAGGGCGTGAAAGTCGGAGACTACTTCCGGGCGGTTCGATCCTACTCCGCCGACTTGGCAGACCCGGTCGATACTCTTTCCTTTGCCGCCTCGACCGCGGAAGATACCCAGAGACGGCCTCCATCGATCGAAGGCAACTGGATGACGAGGACGAAGGGGCCGAACATTCACGTGTCCGATCTGCCCCGCCGCGCAGTCGGCGAGATCGTGATCCTCAGTTCCACTCCGACCACGTCCACGGGCATGATCGTGTTCTCGCTCGAAGACGTTCACGTGGGTGATGGCGTGGAACTCGACGAGCAGCAATAGAAACCACGCAAACAGCAAGTTCCAGCCGGGGAGGCACCGCCTCTCCGGTTTTGTCTTGGTGGGTAAAAAAGAAGAGACGGAGGAGAGACAGTCTTCTGCAGAGCTTCAGCTGCATGAACTGCCGAGAGAAGAATTCCGAACTAGCGGAAGAATACGAGGTGATAGTCGCCAGGAATCTGCGACGCCAACACGATCAAAGCCACGGTAAGAATTCCAAGTTCCATCTCACTCACCCCCGAGAATCTGAGCACTATAACTCACACTAGACCCTGCCCCAAGTTACTTATGTGCCGCGCGTAAAATAGCGCTCCTCTTTCATGAGATGCGATGCGAGGACGGGCATGAAGAAAAAATTGAAGTCCCCGAAGGACTCCTTGAACGACTCACTGTCTCCTAGCCGGAGAGATCCGGATCCCCGAAGACCTCGGCGGTAAAGCTTTCCAGCGACGCTCCGGCCTTCCACGCGTCCGGGAACAATCCAGCCTTGCGGCAGGCGTGCTCCAGGAACGTGACGCGATCCCAACCGTGCTCGACGGGCACTTGCGGTAACAGCAGTCCGCGGCGAACTCCCATGGCGACGACCAGCCCGTGTTTGCCAATCGTGACGTGTTCCGCGTCGATCGGGCGCAGCGGCGATAACACGCTGAGCGAGACCTGCAGATCCCGCATTTCTTCTGGAGTCACCGGTGTAAAGCGCGTGTCTTGCGAAGCGGCCGCCCGCGCGGTCTCAACCACCGCCTGATACAAAGGCAAAACGGGCTGGACGTAGCCTACGCATCCACGCAGCTCTCCGTGCCGGTAGATTGTGGTAAAGACTCCTCGCGGCTCCTCCAGGTGCGGACTTGCGGGCTGAAAGGAAAGCTTGCGGCCGGTTAGCAGGGACTCAATGCCTTCGTGGGCCAGACCGAGCAGAAGCCGCCGTTCTTCCGAAGAATATTCCTGTTCGACCTGCGCCTGGGAAGCGTTCACACCCTCGGCAGTCGAGTTATGAGGTAGGGACGGCATTTCGCTTCCGGCGACTCAGCACGAATGCGCGCCGCCGGCCCCGGACCACTTGCCGGTCGATCTTTGACCAGAAGGCTACGAAATAATCCACGGCCGAGATCAGCGACAGGCAAACCATGAACCATATCGCCGACCATGCGATCCAGTGCACGGGGAAGAAGTAACTGCCGAACAGAGGCCACTCTTTCCAGCGGTGATCCAGAATTACCGCCACGACCGACACGATCTGTACCACCATCTTGAACTTGCCGAGCTCGCTGGCCTCAATGGTGAAACCTTCGCTGGCCGCAATGCTGCGCAAACCGCTCACCAGGAACTCGCGCCCGATCACGATCACCGCCACCCACGCCGGAACCAGGCTGGGGTCGAACTGCACGAGGGTGATGTAGGCCGATGCGATCAGCATCTTGTCCGCCAGTGGATCAAGCAGGATCCCCATCGTCGTGATCTGACCGCGCCTGCGAGCCAAGTAGCCGTCGATGCCGTCGGTGATCGAGGCGGCAATGAACAGGGCTGACGCCAGCAATTCCTTCTCGCCGTGCGCACTGCTCAAACGACCCGTCGACAGGACCCAAATCAGGAGGGGGATACTGAGAATACGGACAAACGTGATGGAGTTCGGCAGATTCACAGGGACGTCAAGTGCCGTCAGCGGTCACAAGTCTTACAAAGTTAACTTGATTATCCTCCACGCCATGAGGGGAAAGCAATGGAGCAGAACTAAGGATTTACTTCGTACTGACAACAGAGAAGGCGGACCCGGCCGGATCCGCCTTCTCTATTGTACTTTGCAACTAGGCAGCGTTCCCCGGTTTGAGGCAATTCAGAATGCTCGTCCCCATTTCCAGGAGGCTGGAGTGTTGCGGTAGCTCGCCGTTGGGAGTCAGTTTGTCGACCAGCGTGGGGAGCAGTTGTGTGAGGGCGTTGCTGGCGATATCGGGAGAAATGCCCGCTTTCGCCGCCAATTCCTTCACCTGGTCGCTGCCCAGCACGTGCTGAATCTGGTCCGCCGAGATGGGTAAATTCTGGCCGGTTCCGACCCAGGAGGACACCAGGCCCCCCAGTCCCTTGTCGTGAAAGGACTGCAGCATCCCTGACAAACCGCCCGGAGTGTTGTTGATCATGTGCAACAGGCTGGTGGCGAGCGGATTCGAGCAGTCGCCCAGCATGCTGTTGGCAGCTTTACTTCCCAGATCGTCAATCAGACTCATAGGACCTCCTCAATGTTTGCGTAGCACGAAATTCTTGCGATCTCGAACCCGCGTTATTTCTGCTTGGCGATGACCATGCTCTTGATCTTGTTATAAGTGGCCTGCGGGATGATTTTCTTCCGTACCAGGTCGGTCTTGGCCTTGTACGGACGGCCGTCGATGATCTTTTGCGAGTACTTCTCGCCGATCCCGGGCAGCGCGTCCAGCTGTTCTTTCGTGGCGGAATTCAGATCGACCAGGTCGGTCGCCGGTGCGCTGGCCGCCGGCGTGGAGCTTTTCTTGGAGTCTTCTTGCGGGGCAGCCGAAGCCACGCCCACGCTGGCAATCAACAGAACTACAAAAAACCCAACCAGAACACGTGCAATCAGATTGCGTTTCATTCTCTCTCCTTAGTCCCGCTTGGATTCTTTATACCCGGCCGCTTGGGCTTCGGATTCGCTCATGAACTTGCCGTTCTTGGTCTTGCCGTAGAACTGCCCGCTCTTGTGGTAAATACCACTGTCCAGATTGACCCAGACCTTGCCGTTGGACTTTGCGGACGAGATTTCCGGATCAGAAGCTGCGCCGGTAGGCGCGGGCTTGGTTGATTTTTTAGCCGGCGCGGGAGTGCTCGCAGGCGGAGCGCTGGCGGCGGGGCTGGCCGGCATCGAGGCCTTGCTGGCTGCGGTAGTCGCCGGAGCCGAAGCAGGCGCCGATGAGGCAGCGCTCGTGTCTTCAGCTGATTTCTTCTTCCGGCTCTTCTTCGGAGTGGCAGCTTCGGTAGTGGCGGCGGTCTGGTCACCGGCCGCGGCAGTGTCCTCTGACTTCTTCTTGCGGCTCTTTTTCGGAGTGGCAGCTCCGGTAGTGGCGGCGGTCTGGTCACCGGCCGCGGCAGTGTCCTCTGACTTCTTCTTGCGGCTCTTTTTCGGAGTGGCAGCTTCGGTAGCGGCGGCGGTCTGGTCGCCGGCCGCGGACGCGTCGGCGGATTTCTTCTTCCGGCTCTTCTTGGTTGTTCCTGTGTCGGTGCTGGTAGCGGTCTGCTCACTGCCTGCAGCAGTGTCGGCGGACTTTTTCTTCCCGCTCTTCCTGGTGGTGGATCCGGAATCTGTGCTCGCGCTGGCCGATTGATCTCCGGCAGCGGTGCTGTCCGCGCTCTTCTTCTTTCGACTCTTTTTCGTGCCAGTATCGCTGGCCGCGGCAGAGGTATCTGCAGCAGTCGAATCGGCGGAGGCTTTCTTCTTGGACTTCGATTTCTTGCTGCTCGTCGTGGAGGTCGAGCTTTCGTCGGACGCGGCTGCGTCCTTTTTGGCCTTCTTGGTTTTTTTCTTTTTCGTGGTACTCGTGTCGGTGCTCTGGTCGCTGGAACTGGCTTGCGGCCTCGCCAGTGCGGGGATCGACAAGGCCAGCAACAGGCAGAGCGCTGCCGTCCATGTTGCAAGCTTTACGGGGAGTCGGCTCATCTGGGTCCTCATTTATGAGGGGCGCTGGAACGGCCCCGGGTCGTCGAACAGCGAAGCGTGCCATTAGCGGGCTCACGCTGGGATGGGATGCGGGAACCGGTGGCTAATCCTCGACACTCTCGCGGGCAGCCATCATGCCAGCCCGGAACCGCTAGGTCAACCCTGGGTCACAAAAACAAAGCCCCCGCCCGGTTGGGCGAGGGCCGGTGGCAAATCTCTTAACTAAGCGTAAATTCCGCGCTGCTTGATGGTATAGGCCACACGGTCAATCGCCAGCATATAGGCCGCGATACGGTTGTGCACATGATGCGTTTCCGCGTAACGCACGACGTCGTCAAAAGCCGACACCATGATGCCCTCAAGCTGCTCATTTACCAGCGCTTCTTTCCAGAAGTAGCCTTGGCGGTCCTGCACCCACTCGAAGTAGGAAGTCGTCACGCCGCCCGCGTTCGCCAGGATGTCGGGAATCACGAAGACACCCTTGTCCGCCAGCACCTCGTCGGCAGCGGCGGTGGTTGGCCCATTCGCTCCCTCAGCAAGGATCTTGCACTTCACGCGATCCACGTTCCGGCTGGTGATCTGGTTTTCGGTGGCGGCCGGAATCAGGATTTCGCAATCGGCGGTCAGCAATTCCGCTGCGGCAGTCTTCTCTGCTCCCGGGAACCCCTGGATCGCTCCGTTCTTCTGGCGGTATTCCCAAAGCGCCTCCACATCGATGCCGTTCTTGTTGGAGAGTCCGCCACCCACTTCATCGATGCCGATGATCTTGTACCCGGCCGCTGCCATGAGTCGCGCCGCGTTGGAACCGACGTTGCCGAATCCCTGCACAATCACCCGCGAGCTTTCGCGGCTCAGCCCGAGCTTCTTGATGGCCTGATCGCACACGATGAGCACGCCGCGGCCCGTGGCTTCGCGGCGCCCACGTGATCCGCCAATATTGATCGGCTTGCCGGTGACAACGGCGGTCACCGTCTGCCGCATGTGCATGGAGTAGGTGTCCATCATCCATGCCATGATCTGCTCGTTGGTGTTGACGTCGGGGGCGGGCACATCTTTTTCGGGCCCAATGAAGTCGACCAACTCCGCCGTGTAGCGGCGAGTCATGCGTTCCAGTTCACCCATCGACATGCGGTGCGGATCGCAAATCACTCCGCCCTTGGCTCCGCCGAAGGGAATGTTGACGACCGCGCACTTCCAGGTCATCCAACTGGCCAGTGCCCGCACTTCGTCGAGCGTAACATCGGGCGCGTAGCGGATTCCGCCCTTGGCCGGGCCACGCGCGATGGAATGCTGTACGCGAAAGCCCGTGTAAACTTCCAGGTGCCCGTCATCCAGCTGCACCGGGATGTGCAGAATGATTTCCCGCGTCGGATAGCGCAATACCTTCCACAATCCTTCATCCAGATTGAGTTTGTGGGCGGCCAGGTCGAATCGGGCCGCCTGCGATTCCCAAGGATTTGTTTCCTGCTCCATCGCGACGCTTTTCATGCGAATCTCCAGAAATGATTGCTGTTATATAGATGCGCGTTCTCACTTGCGCGCACAAATCGAGCAGTATATGGGGCAGGCGGCACGCTGGCAAGCGAGTGGGTTAACGGAATAGTAATCACAAGGAAGGCCGAACTTCAGCGCTGAATCTTGATCTCCATGCCTTCCGCGGCCGCCCGCACTCGGGGATAGTGGTTGCGCGCTTCCTTGACCACCTTGTCGATCAGTTCGTCGTCGTGATCGGGATCGTGATGAAACAGCACCAGTTCCCGGGCGCCGCTCTGCATCACGATGTTCACCGCTTCGCGCCAGTGACTGTGGCCCCAGCCGCGCCGCCGGGCCGTGTATTCCTCAGGCAGATACTGCGAGTCGTAGATCAGGACATCGGCGCCCTCGGCAAGCTTGCGGACGTTCTTGTCGAAGGTCTCATCACCGGGTTCGTTGTCGGTGGCGTACACCAGCACACCATCCTTGGTTTCCAGCCGGAATCCCATGCAGCCCTGCGGATGGTTCAGCCATAGTGCGCGCACCGTGGCCGTCTCAACCTGGGTCTGTCCTTCTTCTATGTCGTAGAAGTCGCGCTTGGCTTTCATCTCGCTGGTATTCACCGGAAAATACGGCGAAGCCATCTGCTCTTCCATCACGCGTTCCAGAGTACGCGTGCGCCGCGAGGAGTGAAACGCGAACTGGTTGGCGGGGTTCTCGTAAAGCGGTCGGAAAAACGGAATTCCCTGGATGTGGTCCCAGTGGAAATGCGAAACGAAGATGTGCGCCCGGATCGGCTGGCCGTGCGCTTCGCTCTCCAGTTGCTGGCCGAGCGTACGGAAGCCGGTGCCGCAGTCGAAGACGTAGAGGCTCTCCCCGTGGCGGACCTCGACGCACGAGGTATTACCTCCGTAGCGCAAGTTCCCGGCTTGGGGGGTGGGCGTCGATCCGCGCACTCCCCAGAACTTGACCCGCATACTCCCCCGTTCCGTGGACTGTAAGCTGAATCTTAATCTTCCGATGCGCGTAGTCCGGCGTCAATTGTTTCGCTGGTTCCAGAGGTAACGGAGGTGTGGGCTGTATTGGGAGTGTTTACGACAAGAGTAGTCTCGGCGTAGTCGCTTACAGCCTTGAATCAGGGGTTTCCGAGTCTACTCCGCCTTTCGCCAGACTGAGCAAGGGGACCGTTGGCGAAGCGCTTTGCAGACTATTGTCGCTAGCGCTTCGCCTCCGACTCACTCTATTGCCCTTCGCAGCTTACCTTGTTGTTCCAGTCCACGAACGCGCCGTTCGGATTATTCCGCCAGGCCCACACGTGCAACTCGAAGAATGGTGGTATGCCGTAACGGTTCGGACTACCTACAAACTGGAAGGCCTGCCCTTCCAGCATGGGTGGCGCGGCGTGACTGGACAGCCACGTATCCGCGAATACGATGTATTCCACTCCAACCAGCCGGCGCTGGTCTCCCACGGGTTCGTAGATGAGCGCTTCCGGATGTTCCGCATCGATCTGTCCATCGCCCACCAGCGTGCCGTTAATGTAGTGAATGCCCATCGCCCCGTGATCGGCGCCGCTGACGCAACCGAATGCGGGCCCGTAGTCGGGAGCCGCGTTGTTCACGTCGATGTATTTCCGAGTGGCGTCGCGGACAATCTGCACAAGCTTGGCCGGCGCTGCGTGGTCGTGCGACTGTCCTGCCGCAAGAAGCGATGTGCTTGCCACCAGACCGCCCAGCACTGCCAGACGCGCGACGCTTACTATTGAACAGCGAAAAAGGGTCGTCATTTTCATTGTCATAACTGTCTCCTCCAGACTTAAAGATTCCGGGGGCCTTCCGGCTCACCCAAGTTGCCTTTTCCAGGCTTCCTACCCCGGATCGTGTGACTTCCGCGAAGGTATAAGACACAGCTTTCCCCGGGCGGATCAGTGCTACAATGACCGCCAATTCTGTGATCCCGCTTTCCCCTTCGCGCGGGATGAAAGCTAGCTCGTATGCCGGACCAATGTCCTAAAACGGGCTCTCAATCTTTCTCAAAGATTCTCAAAGCGGTGCTATGCCCAGCCTGACCAGCAACTTGTACGTTTTCGGCGAGTTCTCCGTGGACCCGCAGAATCGCGTCCTGCGATTGCGCGACGAGCCGGTCGCACTCACGCCGAAGGCGTTTGACCTGCTTCTGTTGCTGATTCAGCGCAGTGGTCAGGTCGTCAGCAAAGATGAGTTGATGGCGGCAGTCTGGCCCAGCAGCTTCGTCGAGGAATCGAACCTTACCCAGACCGTCTTCATGCTCCGAAAGGCGCTGGGTGAGACTGCCCAACAGCGCTACATCCTCACCGTGCAAGGCCGAGGCTATCGCTTTGCCGCCGAAGTGAAGAGCGTCGGTGGGAACGGACACGGAGACGCGTATCGCTGGGCTGCTAATGGGCAAGGTGCAGAAGGGGCGGTTCGTCGACAGAATGATTTGACAGACCGGCCCTACGAGGCCGCCTCACCGCCGCGCCGTAGCGGGGTTGACTCACCAAGCTCTGCGACTCGTAACAACAAGCGCGTTGCCCTTGCGTTTGGCGTGCTGGTTGTGGCTGCGACCGGACTGGTGCTGTGGCTTGTGCCGACTCTTTCACGTCGCGCCAGTGCATCGGGTCCAATTCGATCGGTTGCCGTACTTCCTCTCGATAATTTTTCTGGCGACCCTTCCCAGGAATACTTCGTGGATGGCATGACCGATGAGTTGACCACGGATCTCGCCAAAGTCGGTTCACTGTCCGTCGTCTCCCGAACCTCTGTGATGCGGTACAAGGGCACAAAGAAATCTCTGCCAGAGATCGCGCGCGAATTGAATGTCGATGGCGTGGTGGAAGGGTCGGTCACGCGATCGGGAGCACGGGTGCGAATTACAGCCCAACTGATTCACGCGCCCACCGATCATCATCTTTGGGCCGAAACCTACGAGCGTGATCTGGGCGATGTTCTGCGACTTCAAAGCGAGGTGGCGGAAGCCATCGCGCAGCAAGTCCAGGCACAGGTGACTCCACAACAGCAGGCCAGGTTGCATTCCGCCCGCGCCGTGAACCCTGAGGCTTACGAAGCGTATTTGCGCGGCCGCTATTACTTCACGAACCAGTTCATGCTGCCGGAAGGTCTGAAAAAGGCGAAGGGCTACTTCGAAGAATCGATCGGGAAAGATCCCGGCTTGGCGCAGGCCTATTCAGGACTAGCGAATACTTACGTCTATTTGGCGATTTCCCATGCGTGGCCGCGGGATCGCGCATACGCGTCTGCAAAGGAAGCATTGCGCAAAGCCACGGAACTCGACGACAGCATTGGCGAAATACACGACGTCCTTGGCATGCTGGCATGGCGGTTTGATTGGGACTGGCGCGCCGCCGAAGGAGAATTCAGCCGCGCGATCGCGTTGACCCCGAGCTACAGTTGTGGGCAGGAGGATCGTGCCCTCTTTCTTGGCTTCCTGGGGCGGCGTGATGACGCTCTGGCCGCGGTGGAAACAAGCAACCGGATTGATCCCGGACCCGGCTCGACGGGGACGGAAGCTGCGACAGATTACCAGTTGCGCGACTACCCGGCTTTGGTGGAAGCGGGCCAAAAAGAACTGCTTTCCGCTCCCGATCAATGGAACAGCCACCTCGACCTCGGCATCGGCTACGAAGGCTCAGGAAAGCTGTTGGAAGCGATCGCGGAGTATCAAAAAGCGATTGAAATGTCGAATGGCAATCACGATGTCACTGCCTATCTGGCACATGCGTTTGTGAGGATCGGAAAAAGAGCGGAAGCGAAAAAGATACTTCTGGACTTAGAGCGAAAAGCAAAGAGCGCGTATGTGTCGCCTTATACGATTGCCACCGTTTATGCTGGACTCGACGACAGGGACAAGTCGTTGGAGCTCCTGGAACGAGCCTTTCAGGAGAGATCCCTGGAAGCTTCGTGGCACATCCATGCTGACTTACGGATTGATAATCTCCGCTCGGATCCCCGTTTTCAGAATCTGCTTCGTCGCGCCGGAATTCCCGAATAGACTTTCCAGACAAGTAGCTCCGCATCCTTAGCTTACGAACCCTTCAGCCCTGTTTCGGCTTCGTAGGTAAGCCGCTCTGCTGCGAGTTGTCTTGGGCATCGGCCCGTAGTCTGGCTTCCAGTCGGCTGAGGGTGCCCACTGAGTGCGCCACAGACCGGTGCTCGCGCGGTCCTGTGTCCTTCTGCAGCAATTCGCCCAGGCGGCCGATTGCGATTTGCTTGACTTCTCGAATTCGGTCGGGAAATTCGTCGAGTTCTATCTCGACCAGGCGGGCGGCGGCCAGCGATTTACGAACTTGCTGACTCCGATCTTCTTCGCTCACAGATTTCTGCCTCGCTGCAATAACTTGGCGGCCGTCTGGTCCTCAATGGAATCAGGTCTTCTGCTCGGTTCGTTGGACCTTTAAATAGATATAAGCCAGGTACTGGTTCAGTTCGGCCCAAAAAGCTTGTTCGCGATTTCGGGGATCCACGCCGCTCTCCGCCATGGAAACCAGGCGTTCTTCCCAAGTTTCGCGCTCGTCCTGCGATACCTCATCCGCGCTGCGCCAGGTCGGCGCCTCCGGGCATCCCAGTACCTTGTGCTCCGGAATGACGCGGCCATCCTCGAGAATGAAGTCGCGCCAGACCAATCCCCAGCGAACTTCCCTGAGAACCCCGGATTTTTGCCCGGCCGAGGACTTGAAGGTGATGACCTCACCCTCCTCCGGAGGCCAGTTCTTCTCGGTGCTTACTTTCTGTACTGAGGTGTTCATGCTGGGCAAGTCGGATGGAAACGGTAGTTAATTGCTCTCCCCGGGGCCGGGCTCACGCCCAACGATTTGCGGACCTTTGGTGCTGGGTCTTGGCCAGGGATTCCGCAAAATTACGTCCTCGACGGCTCGCTCCACCATGGTGAGGAAAGCATCCGTACTCCCGGCGGGATTGGCCAAAGCGACATCGAGGCGCGGCGCCATTTCCACGGCAGGGATCGAGTGCGCCTGCTGGCTGAGATAGCCAATCCAGAGAATCGTAACGGCGTTGTAGGCTACGCTCTTCGCCAGGCCGACGCTAAGAGCGACGCTGCCGCCATAGTGCATGGCCACGCTGACCAGAATCAGCTCAATGCTGGCAAAGACTCCGAATCCCAGGGCGATCCCAAAAACCTGCTGGCGCCAGCAATTCTTGAGGAGGCGGCAGAGAATCATCAGCAGGCAGAAGAGTCCGCACTGCATGACCCGGACGCTCCGGTCAAAGGCGAGCACCACGGCCACTACTCGATCGGCGCTGCCTTGTTGACTGGTAACCGCGGTCACGATCGCCAGTAAAAGCAGCAGTCCGCAGGCCCAGCGAAAAATGACCGACCCCAGGTTCTGGGCGCCACCATAATCTTTAAATACGTGCTGCAGAATTTCATCCATCACCGTGACCGCGAGGATCACGCTGATGGCGTTGCCGGTCCAGTACGCCTCGAAGTAACGCTGCTCGTAATAGCGATAGGTGAGAAACAGGACGACCGACTTCAGAATCTGGAAGATGATGTAGGAGAAAAACCGCGGAAAAACCCGATGCAGCTTGCGCTGCACCATGCAGGCGAGAAGGGCAATTTCTAAGGCCGGGCCCGCCACCCAACTCAAATACATTAACCAGTTCATTGCCTGGAAGGTTCCCCGAAGGCGAGAAGCATACCTCTCCCTCAACCGCCAAGCAACTTTTTTCTTGGCGGCCCGGGTTTCGTTTGTCGTCTCAGGTCAGAAGCAGCGTTTTCCTCGGCAAATCGGCATCGGGTCGCTGCCGTCAGCGACGATGACGTTGGTTTGTGAGCGCACGGAAATATTTGCTGGTGCGCTCTGCGGTATGGCACAGAACAAACCGGCCAGAGCCAAAGCGGTCAGCAGCACTTCCATTGTCTTGTTCATTGGGGGCCTCAGGGGCTGGATTTTGATGCGGCGGAAGTATATGCCTCTCTTTGGTAGATCGCAGCGATTTTCGATCTGTGGAAAAGGAACTTTTTTGGTGCGGCATCGTGCGGTAGTGAGATTAAGCGGTACTTCTGCTCAGCGCGCAATGAGCGCCGCCCGCCGGACCGCAGGATGGTCCCGATACGGTTTGGGTTATCGCGTAGGCTCGTCTGTCCAAGGGAAAAGTCCTAGCCTTGCCGGTTCGACGGGCCCACAATGCATAGCGGATGAACATAGCTTCCACATCCGAGACCTACTACCTCGCTTACAAGTTCGCGGCCGCCCTCGGCATCGGCCTGCTTATTGGTGCGGAACGGGAGCGCAGAAAAGGGGAGGGGCCCTCGCGCTCTCCGGCGGGCATCCGGACGTTCATGATTGCGGCGCTGGCAGGCGGAGTGAGTTGGGCGGTGGGGGGCGTTCCACTGCTGGCGGTCGCCTTTCTGGGAGTGGCCGGCCTGTGTGCCGTCGGATATATGCGGACCGGAGAGCAGGACCCTGGTCTGACTACTGAGACCGCTCTCTTGTTGACCGTACTGCTGGGCGGCTTCGCGCTGAAAGATCCCGTGATGGCTTCGGGCCTGGCGGTAACCGTGGCGATCGCGCTCATGGCTCGTAGCCGGATTCACCACTTCATCCGCGATGTGTTGAGCGAGGAGGAACTCACCGACGCCCTCGTTTTTGCCGCGGCCGCGCTGGTTGTGCTCCCACTGGTTCCTGATCGCTACGTCGGCCCGTTTGGCGCCATCAATCCGCGGACCATCTGGAAGATCGTGATTCTGATCATGTCGATCAGCGCCGCCGGCCACATCGCGATGCGCCTGCTCGGCTCACGACTGGGGTTGCCGGTAGCGGGCCTGGCTTCTGGCTTTGTCTCCAGTGTGGCAACCATTGCATCGATGGGAGCCCGTGCGCGTAAGGATCCTCAAATTTCACGGCCCGCGGTCGCCGGAGCCGTGCTCTCAACCGTCGCCACCGTGATTGAGCTTGCCGCGGTGTTGGTGGCGACGAGCTGGCCTACATTCTCTGTTCTGAAAATACCGCTCCTTGCAGCCGGACTCGCGGCAGCCCTCTACGGGGCGCTGCTCACGTTCCGGAATATCCAGCAAAGGGTTCCCGACACGCCGGAGGTCGGAAGAGTCTTCAGTTTAAAGACCACATTCATATTTGCGGTAGCCATCGCCCTGGTACAGGTGGTCTCCGCTGCGCTCGGCGTCAGGTTCGGCAGAACAGGCGTGATCGCAGCCACCACCATCGCAGGCTTTGCCGACACCCATTCCCCTGCGGTAGCGGTCGCGTCACTGGTGGCGTCGGGAAAGCTGGGTGCGGAGGAGAGCGTGCTTCCCATCCTTGCCGGGTTGACCAGCAACACAGTCACCAAGATGGTGGTTGCCATCAGCGGCGGCGGCAGACGCTTTGCATTGCAGATTATCCCGGGACTGATTCTCGTAATCCTCGGTGCGTGGCTCGGTGCGATCTCGGCATTCCTTCGCCCGTAGCGCGTACTCGTAGTTCGCAACAAACGTGCCCGATTTGCAGCGGCACTGCCTGTTGGTTATAGTTTTTCTCTATGTACAGCAATTTTGAAGCGACTGATCGCTGGACGAAGAAGAAGGTGCATTGCATTTACCAGGCACTGATCGTCGCGATCGCCACGCGGCACGCCGATGCCGTTGACATCAAGTTCCTGGTGGACGGGCGCCCGGTATGGGTTGCCCTGCCGCATCCGGCGTGGGTGGAATACAAGAACCGCACCGGGCAGTTGATCACCGACCCGCTCGCCATTGAGATCGCGGGGCACTACCTGAAAACGGCGCTCGAGTCGGGAGAAGGCGTGGGGCGCGAAATGTATTCGCTGACCGTCGATCAAACCCTTCGACATCTGGAGGCCGTGGTCGCGCCCGCAGAAGCGCCTGCGGTCACGACTCGCTAAATATTCCAGCGCAAGCAACCGACCGTCCGGAAGTGATGGCGAAGTTCGTGCATCGCAATGAGTTGTCATCTTCGTCCTGTGAAACTTGGCGCGATGTTGTTTGCAGCGGTAGCGAACGCTCTGCAGTCGACGGTCTTTCGGCTTGGAATCCTTCTGCTCGATGAGGGACAATAGGAAGTTTGCCGAATCAGGATGCCTTCGTGAAATTCATAATCCCGTTCGGTGCTTCCCGCTGCTTGTCACTTATTCCGCTGCAAGTGCGGTGCTTTAGCAAGCCCGTCCGATTTGCGGAGACGCTCTTATGTCCAGTCTTACAATCGAAGTAGAAACATCCCGCAGCGACAGCAAGCACAAGCAACTGGTCCGGTGGGTCGAGGAAGCGGCGCAGATGTGCAAGCCGGAACGGGTCCACTGGTGCGACGGATCGGCGGAAGAGTACCAGTCCATGCTGCGCTTGATGATGCTGTCCGGAACCGCGATTCCGCTCGATGAACACAAACGCCCCAATAGCATCCTGGTGCGCTCGAATCCGGCGGATGTTGCGCGTGTAGAAGATCGCACGTTCATCTGCTCGCCCACCAAAGAAGAAGCGGGGCCCACCAACAACTGGGAAGATCCCGCCAGCATGCAGCAGAAACTGCGCGGCCTGTTCACCAGATCGATGGCCGGCCGGACCATGTACGTGATCCCCTACAGCATGGGGCCGATCGGATCACCGATTGCCAAGATCGGCGTCGAGATCACCGATTCGCCCTATGTCGTGGCCAGTATGCACATCATGGCGCGGGTTGGAACGCGCGTGCTCGACGTGCTGGGCGAAGATGGAGAGTTCGTGCGCGGCTTGCATTCGGTGGGCGCCCCGCTCGGAGCGAATGATGCCGATTCCGCCTGGCCGTGCAATGCCGAACACAAGTACATCTGCCATTTCCCGGCAACGCGCGAGATCTGGTCCTATGGGTCGGGTTATGGCGGCAATGCGCTGCTGGGCAAGAAGTGTCATGCGCTGCGCATCGCGTCGGTGCAGGCTCGCGACGAGGGTTGGATGGCGGAGCACATGCTCATCCTCAAAATGACGAACCCCGCCGGCCAGGTGAAGTACATGACCGGGGCATTTCCTTCGGCATGCGGAAAAACGAATCTGTCCATGCTGATCCCCACCATTCCCGGATGGAAGGTGGAAACGGTCGGCGACGACATCGCCTGGATGAAGTTCGGCGCCGACGGGCGGCTGTATGCCATCAATCCCGAGTATGGGTTTTTCGGTGTAGCGCCCGGAACGAACATGAAATCAAACCGCAACGCGATGCTGACCGCGATGCGGAATTCGATTTTCACCAACTGCGCCGTCACCCCCGATGGAGATATCTGGTGGGAGGCGATGACCGAGCAGAAACCAGCCGAATTGATGGACTGGCTGCGGCGGCCGTGGACGCCGGCCTCGGGACGAAGGGCCGCGCATGCGAATTCGCGCTTCACCACCCCCGCATCGCAGTGCCCGTGCATCGCGCCGGAGTGGGAAGATCCCAAGGGCGTCCCCATTGACGCGATTCTTTTCGGCGGACGTCGCGCCGGAGTCGTGCCCCTGGTGACCGAGGCTTTTAACTGGCAGCATGGAACATTCCTGGGCGCGACTGCCAGCAGCGAAACCACCGCTGCCGCGGCCGGCAAGGTGGGGCAGTTGCGGCGCGATCCGATGGCCATGCTCCCCTTCTGCGGATATCACATGGGCGACTACTTCGCGCATTGGCTTGCCATTGGGAAGAGATCGAGCGCGGAGAAACTGCCTAAGATTTTTTACGTGAATTGGTTCCGCACCGACGAGCACGGGAAATTCTTGTGGCCTGGATATGGCGAGAACAGCCGCGTGCTCAAGTGGATTTTCGAGCGCTGCGATAACAAAGTGCATGCAAAAGATACCCCGTTGGGAAG
Organism: uncultured Acidobacteriota bacterium; assembly: GCA_963733805.1. Taxonomy (GTDB): domain Bacteria; phylum Acidobacteriota; class Terriglobia; order Terriglobales; family Acidobacteriaceae; genus Gp1-AA133. The sequence goes on from CAVTEO010000003.1 coordinate 351,650, forward strand.
ATTGCCCGACGCGGCCGACCTCGATACGGCTGGACTGGAGATGCCGGCGGTGAATCTGGCCAAACTGCTCAGCGTCGATGTTGCGGGCTGGCAGGCCGAACTGCCGCTCATCGAAAAACATTTCGCGCAATTCGGCGATCATTTGCCGGCCGGCTTGAAAGAGGAGGTCAAGGATCTGGCAGAGCGCCTGGCAACCGCAAAGTAAAGCTCGCACAATCAGGATCGAAAAACTCAAGCCCGGCAAATTTGCCGGGCTTTTGCTTGAATGTTTCAGGTCGAAACCGTACAGCTCGTCGCTGTGTTTACTTGAGCGAGGCCATGTCGATCACGAAGCGGTACTTCACGTCACTTTTCAGCAGGCGTTGGTAGGCCTCGTTGATCTGCTCGATGCGGATCTTTTCGATGTCGCAGGCGATCCCTCGGTCCGCACAGAAGTCGAGCATTTCCTGGGTTTCGCGGATGCCGCCGATGATCGACCCGGCAAACTGGCGACGCCGAAACAGAAGGCTCCCCACAAGCACGGGCACTGGATTTGAGGGCGCTCCAACCAGGGTAAGAGTCCCATCCAGCTTGAGCAGATCGAGAAGCGCATTGATATTGTGGTCGCCGGAAACCGTGTCGAGGATGAAGTCGAAGCTCCCGGCATGCTTGAGCATCTCGTCAGCATTTTTCGAAACCACTACTTCGTGAGCGCCCAAACGCTGGGCATCCTGCGCTTTTCCCGGCGAGGTCGTGAAAAGCACGACGTGCGCCCCGAAAGCATGGGCGAACTTCACGCCCATGTGGCCCAGGCCGCCGAGCCCGACAATGCCGACCTTCTGTCCCTTTTTTACGCCCCAGTGCCGTAGCGGCGAGTACGTGGTGATGCCGGCACAAAGCAAGGGCGCGGTCGCCGCCAGGTCCACCTTGTCGGATACGCGCAGCACAAAAGCTTCGTCAACCACGACGCTCGACGAATATCCGCCGTAGGTGACGCCGCCGAGGTGTTTGTCTTCCGCGTTGTAGGTGAAGGTCGGCATCTTGTCGCAGAACTGCTCATTTCCAGCGCGACAGTTGGCACAGACCCGGCAGGAGTCCACCATGCACCCCACTGCGGCCAGATCGCCCTCTTTAAACTTCTTGACTGCCTTGCCGGTCCGGACGACCCGCCCCAGGATCTCGTGTCCGGGGACGCAGGGATAAACCGTGGGCATCATGTCTTTCCAGTCATTGCGAACCTGGTGAAGATCGGAGTGGCAGACGCCGCAGAAAAGAATGTCGATCTGGACGTCCTGTGGTCCAGGTTCACGCCGTTGAATAGCGAAAGGCGCCATGCCCGATGTGGGGCTGTGGGCCGCGTAAGCTTTGGCGGGAAAAGTCTTCCTGTCAGAGGCGGTGATTTCCTGTGAGGGAGTGAGGGTCGACATCGAGGTCTCCTTTTCGGCTGGAATTCCTGGTTATTGCGTTGAGGTCCGGAGGTTCCGACCAATCGGCGAGAAGAGCAGTCTACAACATCTTCCGCGTGGTTGCCCCTGGCGACCCGTGCAGAGTTGCGGTCACGCTTTCTTCAGTTTGCGGCTGAGCCAGATCAGGATGACCGCCCCAACAGTGGCTATTACGATCTGGGGGATCAGGCCTCCGGTGGAGAAGAGCCCGAAGAGGTGGAACAGAAATCCGCCGACAATCGCGCCTGCGATGCCGAGCAGGATGTCGATGACCGGGCCGTATCCGCCTGTGCCCATGATTTTGCCGGCGGCCCAGCCCGCGATCAGACCTACGATGATTACCCATAGAAGCCACATCATTGGTCTTCTCCTGAACGCGGGCGAGGGCGCCCGCGCTACATTGCGCATTGAGTGCGCAGGGTACGATTCGGGTGCGAGGCGTGTCAAGGCCACGCAGCTCCCCATGGATTGGGGTGCGGCTTGTGTTTAAATCTTGACGTATGTTCTCGCGCAAGATTCGGGTGGAGTACGAAGAAAACGGTTCGCGGCTTCCCTGTCCCATGAAATGGATGGACAGCTTCAGCATGCGGAACTTCACCAACGCGAGCGTCTTCGACGACACGCTGCCCGCCGCCGACGGGCTCCTCGAAGTCGGCGCGAAGGTCCCCATCGACACACTGCGCGAGGCGATGGAGGACTGGTTCCGGAGAAAAAGTTACCTGCCGCAGGGAGCAAAATTGCTCGTCACCGAGTTGTAACGTCCCGCCTTCTTGTCTCTCTGTCGCCCGGAAGTACCTCTCTTTCGTTCACGCTGGCCGCGGAAACTTGCCTGCCTGCGTTCGAGCGGTCACTTATTTTGTGCAACAAAAGCGGCAAGAGCGTTCCGCAAGCGGAGCCCTGCGGGTGCTTTCCGTAGGCCAGGCCACGGAACCACTCATTGGTGCAGTGCTGGAAGCGATGGCAGAGGGGATGCAATGTATCTCGTCAATGGAACGGTCTGGCCGCGAGCGTGCCGCTTCGCTCTTATTTTGCAGGATCGCTCCCACAAGAGCGAAGGAGGTTTTGTGAGAGAGGAATCACGGACAGAGCAGGAACGTGATCTGAACTGGCACGGGATTCTCGGCATGATGGCGTTGATGCTCGTGAGCTTCGGGCTTTACGGCGCCGCGGTCGGAACTTACTTCACGCTGATGAGCTAGTGCGCGCAAAACCAGGCAAGCACGGTTCAGAGGCACTCGACAAAAAAAGGCTCCGGCGCGCGCCGGAGCCTTTTTACCCTGACTCGGATCCTTACAGAGGCCGCACGTTCTCGGCCTGCAGGCCCTTGGGGCCCTTCGTCACCTGAAACTCCACGCTCTGCCCTTCCTGCAAGCTGCGGAAACCGTTGGCCTGAATCGCGGAGAAGTGCACGAACACATCCTCGCCACTCTGGCGGCTGATGAATCCGTAACCCTTGGCATCGTTAAACCACTTCACTGTTCCTTGTTCCATATCTCGTTAGGCAAATACCTTTCGGTGAATTTTTACGCTGAATGCGAGTCGGAGGGTACTGCAGGGCAGGTACAAGCTGCTAAAGCTGAAACTGCTCACAACCGATTCTGCTCAAACGCGAGCCAAAAATAGCAGAAAACGCCATTTTTCGTCCAGTAAATTTAGAAAAGCCTTTAACCGCGAAGAGCGCAAAGAAAGGCCGCGAAGGACGAAGAGGGAAGACTTTTGACCGGAAATGGTGCGAACAGGCCGGCCGGGGACGCAAAGAGAGGCTTAACCGCTTGTCTTTGCGACCTTCGCGGGGTTTCTTCGCGAGCTTCGCGGTTAAAGGCTCTGACGGACGCCGCGATGACTCTACTTGTCGTAATGCAGAACGGAGTACACGTCATACGACTTCAGCTTCTCTCGTCCCTTCAGGAAGTCGAGTTCCACGACGAAGGCCAGGCCTGCGATATCAGCCCCGAGTTGAGTGGCGAGCTTGGCAGTCGCTTCGGCTGTGCCGCCGGTGGCCAGCAGGTCGTCGACGATCAGGACGCGCTGGCCTTTCTCGATCGCGTCTTTGTGCACTTCGAGGATATTGCTGCCGTATTCCAAGTCGTACTCCACGCGCTCGGTGGCGGCGGGGAGTTTGCCGGGCTTGCGGACCGGAACAAATCCGGCGCTCAGGCGGTAGGCCAACGCAGGGCCAAAGATAAAACCGCGCGCTTCCATGCCGAGGATCAGATCGACACCCTTACCGATGTAGCGCTCGGCCAGAACGTCGATCAGGGTCGCGTATCCGGCCTTGTCTTTCAGCAGCGTGGTGATGTCGTAAAAGAGAATCCCCTTCTTGGGGAAATCGGGCACTTCACGGATCAGCTTCTTGAGTTCATCGGAATTCAGGCCCGATTTGGACATTTACCAGGCTCCTTCAATGCGAAAAGTTTTGAGACCTTGCGACAGCGGGACTTCCGATTCATCGACCGCATCCACCCGCGCCGCCCGCGGCCCCTGGCGCAACTGGGCGAGCAAATTGTTGATCTGTTCCCGCGTGCCTTGCGCGAATACTTCCACAGCCCCGTCGGCGTTGTTGCGCACCCACCCGGCTATGCCGAGCAGGTGCGCCTGCTGCTCCACAAACCAGCGGAAGCCGACCCCCTGCACGCGACCGCGAACCAGGAAGCGACGAGCTTGGATGGACAATGGATCTCGATCAGAAACCATGATGAAAGCTACGAGCTACGAGCTGCGAGCTTCGAGCTACGAGCTTACAACCCAGAAACCCATAGGACCCGACGGAAGCGAAACTCGAGGAACGATTGCTCGCAGCTCGTGTCTCGTAGCTCGAAGCTGATTTACGCCCTCGACAGATACATGCCCTCGGCCGTGTCCACCTTGATCTTCTCCCCCTCATTGATGAACGGTGGCACTTGCACGATCAGGCCGGTCTCGGTCTTGGCCGGCTTGGTCACGCTGGAGGCGGTCGCGCTCTTCAGGCCGGGCTCGGTCTCCACGATGGTCAGCACAACAGTCTGCGGCAGTTCGATGCCGACAGCCTTGCCATCAAAGAATTCCACCTTGATCTGGAGATTCGAGGTCAGATAGTCCACCGCATCGCCGAGCGTGTCGCGCGTCAGGTGGGTCTGCTCGTAATTCTCCGTGTTCATGAAGTAATAGTCGTCTCCGTCGTTGTACAGGAACTCCATGTTCACTTCGTCGACCGTGATCTTCTCGATCGGGTCGGGCGACCGGAAGCGGTGCTCGAACATGGCGCCGGTCCGCAGGTTGCGCAGCTTGGCCTGGATGAAGGCGCGCAGATTGCCCGGCGTGCGGTGTTCCACGCTGAACACCGAATGCAAATCATTGTTGTGCTTGATGATCATGCCGGGGCGAAGTTGGGTGGCAGGAATCGACATGCGGCTGAAAGTCTCCTCGAAAAATTGCGATCATTAGGACCGGCGAATCGGGGACGAGCCACTTGCTCGCCGGGCACGGGGATCAAACACCTTAGTTTACACGGAGATGGCACTACGTCCAAACGTGCCGCAATCCGCATGAGGAATCCACCTGAGAGCGCTCGACCCTGGGAATACAATAAAGTAGAAGCTGAACATTTCATGGATTCCAGGAGATAGTCTTTATGCGGATTGGAAAATACGAGAGCTCCAATAAGAGCAACGTCGGCACCGCCGTTACGTTTTTGATGATTGGCGTGGGTGCCGGAGCGCTCATCGCCTTGATGCTCGCGCCCAAGACCGGCAAGCAGATGCGCAAAGACCTGCGCCGCAAGTATGACGATGCCCGCGACAGCTTGCAGGATTGGTCGGAAGATGCGATGGACCGGGTCAATGACGTCGTGGAACGCAGCGCGGATTGGGCCGACGAACTCCGGGACGTAGCGCGCGAGAAGGCCGCCCCCATCGCGAAGGCAATCAAGCGCGACTAGGCATCTTAAGCTGAATCGAACCAGGGTTGTCTCTGCGTCCTCTGCTGCGGTCTCTGCGTTTCAAGATTTTTTGCCAATCCTGGAAAAAGCCTTTAACCGCAGAGTCCGCAGAGGAACGCGCGCAGAGAGCACAGAGAAAATCACCGCAGAAAAATCACCTCTAGGCAGTAAGACACCTGGGCGGCCGCCGAGAGAAGGCCGCCTTTTTGTGTGTCCTTAACTTAGTGGAAGATTGCCGAAAAGAAACCCTTCACCCGGCCAAAGAATCCCCGATGTTCGGTCTCGGCTTTCGGTACCTGCGCAGTCGGCTTCGCCTGCGGAGTCGGTGCTGGCGCCGGAGGTACCGGGCTGGGTTGGGCGGTCGTTGGCGGCATGTTGGTTGCCGTCTGCGTGGTGCGAGCCCGATCCGAACCGCGGAACACCAGGGGCGCTTCGATCTGCACGTGGAGATCTTGTTTCTTTGAAGGTACTGGCGGCGCGGCTTCCGGAGCGGCAGAAGCGCGCTGCACCGGAGTGCCCGCGGGTCCGGCGACGGCGGGCCGCGAAGCCGCCGGCAGCGGCGGCAACATGGGGTCGATGACTGCCCGGGGCGTCGTGCCCGAATTGGACGATGGCATCTGCAGATTTGGCGGCAAGTTCGCCTGCGCAACCTGCGTGGGCTCCGGCATCGAGGCGCGCATCACCGGCGGCGGGGGCGCGGCGCATCCGCAATCGAACGGGAGATCATTGCTGATGCGGTCGATCCTTCCCTGCTGGAACACGACCTGCTCAGTGGGCTTCACCTGGTATGTGCGGTCGCCCATCAATTCGGAAACCAGCAGCGAGGCCGTGTTGCCCAGCAGCGCCCGGACACAGGTGTCGCCGTGCGAGTTGGAACTGATGGCGAAGTTGAAATCGCCGGGCCCGGCAAGCAGCATCCGGAAGTCGGGAGTCAGCACCGCGTCCGAGCCGCTCTGCAGGTGGTAATGCGTTTCAAGCGTGCCGGTGCTCATGCCGAACATCAATTCCTGTCCGTTCTTGGACGCCGTCACCGAGACGGTGCTGTTCGGGCAGACGTGCAACTCGCCCCCGCGTGCAATGTGCAGCACGGCGGTTTCAGTGCTCGCCGTCACCGACGAACCCGACCCAATGCGGCTGCCCACGATGACGGCGGATCCGGCATTGCTCGAAGACACGGGAACGACGGCGGGCTTCGACGCCGCGGAGAACGTCGGGATGGTTGCCGGCAGAGCCGGGGGTGGCACTGCTTTGGCTGCGGCGGGATCCTCAGGCGGTTTCAGGCGGATCGTCAGCCGATTGCCTGCCGCATCCCACGTGTAGGCCTTCGCCTCGACCAGGTCAACCGTCACGCGCGTTACCGGAGGCGATACCTGGTACTGTTCGACGTGCACTTCGTTGAACTGGTCTCCCTTGCCGACGAGGAACCTGTCCTTTGCCGTGACATTAGCATTGGGCAGGTCGATCACAAGCCGCGGCGGATGGGACAAAGTCTGCAATGCCGGAGCGATCGCGCGGCTGTTCACGATCTCAATCACGCTGCCGCTTTTATCGCGGCCAATCTTCACGCTTTTGACAGAAGCGGGCGGCTGCGAGGTAGTTGCGGTCGACGGAGGGGCCGGCACAATCGGGACAGCAGACGGTGCCTGCGTGGGAACGGCTGGGGTTGCAACCGGCGCTGCTGCTTGTGTGGGAACGGCTGGCGTTGCAACCGGCGCTGCCTGCGTGGGAACGGTCTGTATTGGAGCCGTTGGTGCCGGAGCAGTCTGTGCCGGAGGGGTCTGCACGGGTGGAGTCGCGGGCGCAGTCGCCTCGGTGCCCGGCGCAACCGTGCCACCCTGACGCGCGGCATTCCGGCGCGCGATTTCCGCTTGAATCATCTGTCGAATGACCGCAGAGCGCGACTGTTGCTGCTGTGGTTGAGCAGGCTGGCTGTCAGAATTTTGAGCGAAGGCCGCACCACCCAGCAGCGCACACCCGGCGCCGAGCGATAACGACAAGATCCAGTTGGTTGCAGATTGCGGCAAGAATCCACCCCGCCCAGCCCTCATGCTGGGCTGACAATATCATTGTTCGTTCAAAATCGAGGCTCGTTCAAAATCGAGAAAGCACGGGGGGATCGGCTTCCGCAGATTATACCTCGGACAGGAACTCGTATTCATCGATCACGGCAGCGACGGCCATTTTTCCGTTTGCCGCCTCGTCGTCGAGGCGCACCACCGTGCCCTTGCATCGAACTCGAATGCTCTCGGTGAGGGTAATCTCGGCCGGGAGAGTTAAAGTGAACTCGATCGGAGACCCGGTGGCGATGGGCGAATCTACATAAAATGAGATCCCCCGCGCGCTTACGTCGCGGGTTTGCGCGGATCGCTCCTGGGTTCCATTGTCGGCATAGGTCACAGCTACCGGCAACCGCAATGCAAATCGGCGGGTTGCCCGCTTATCCTGCTGGGCCTCGGCCATGAATTGCCTCCGAAAAAGCTCAGTTAGCATGGCTTGGACATTGTTGGCTGTCAAGACCACTAATAGGGGATAGGGTGCCGATTCAGGGAATAAAGCCTCCTGACATCAATCACTTGGAGGGTGGGGCCGGCAATCCCGTGCCGGACGGGCCATCCCACCGAACAGCTGTTTCAGGCTAGACTGGTTCATGTGGGGTTTCATGGTCTTCGTTCTGGACAACTACGACTCGTTTACCTACAACCTGGTCCAGTACCTGGGCGAGTTGGGAGCCCAGGTTGTGGTTCGCCGCAATGACCAGCTGACCGTCGAGGATGTGGAGAGACTCCGCCCGGAACGCATCCTGATCTCGCCCGGGCCCTGCACGCCGTCCGATGCAGGCATCAGCGTGGACTTGATTCGCCGGTTTGCCGGAAAGGTCCCGGTGCTTGGGGTTTGCCTCGGACACCAGGCGCTGGGCGAAGCCTTTGGCGGAAAAGTCGTACGGGCCAAACAGTTGATGCACGGCAAAACCAGCAAGGTCGAGCATGACGGCAAAACGGTATTTCGTGGCCTTGCGTCACCCATGACCGCCACCCGCTACCATTCCCTCATCGTTTCCGAGAACAATCTGCCCGCGGAACTGGAAGTGAGCGCGCACACGATAGAGAGCGATGGGACCAGGGTCATCATGGGCCTGCGGCACCGCAAGTTTCCCCTGGAAGGCGTGCAGTTCCATCCGGAAAGCGTCCTGACAGACCAAGGCAAGAAACTGGTCGAGAATTTCCTGGGGATTTAGTCCAAGCCAAGAATCTTCCCAAAAATGAACCTGGGGCGCGTGCGGGGCGCTGAAATTGCCCGGACCACGCTTGCTTTTCCTTTGTATCTTGGTACATTTGTACCATGGTACATGAACAGGCAAGACTCATCGTGCAACGGGTGCAGACGGGCGTGCGCATGGAAAAACGCCTGCTGAAGGTCCTCAAGGCTTTCGCCGACTATCACGACCTGACCCTGGGAGACCTGCTGGAGGGCATCGTCCTGCATGCCTTCGACGGGAAGTGTCCCTTCGGCGACGACTCCCTGCGGCAGATTCGCGAGTTGAAGAAGTTTTACGGTCTCGACCTGGACGCCAGTGCGAGCCATCGGCTGACCGAGTCGCGCGCCCCGGCGGCGGCGCAGAAGAAGCGCAAATCTAAATGACGGCGCCACGCACGGCCTTCGCCATTCGCGTGTTGCATTGGACGGTTGGACTGGTGGTGCTGCTGGAGTCCTGCCGGACATTTCTCGGCGCGCATGCGGGGCTGCACTCAGCCGGACATGCGGGCGCGCTCGTCTGGGTGCGCCTGGCTTTGTCGGGAGCAGAGATCGTTGCGGCCTTGCTGTTCCTCGTACCGGTCACGACGCTGGTCGGCGGCTACGCGCTGCTGGCGATCTTCGCGCTGGCAATTGCCATTCACGCCCTGCACGGGGAGTTCCGGGGGCTTGAGATTCTGGTGCTTTATCCGGCGGCGGTGTTCGTGAGCTTAGCGGACCGGAAGGATCGTGCGTTCCTGCCGGGGTCAGCGCCGGAAGTCAGCAGATCGTAACCGCCGAGGTCGCAGAGTCCTCACCACAGGGGACACGGAGATCACAGAGGAAGAGTGAGAAACGATACCTGTGTGTCTGAGGGTGCTTAAGGACGAGGAGAAAAACATGCCTGTTTCGGTCAAGTTACTGCGCAAGCAGTCGGCCCGCCAGCAGCAAGGCGAACAGAATGGCGGTCACGCTGTTGACCCGAACCACGCGAGAACTGGCCGGCCAGGGAAACATCAGGACGTCGAACAGCACGAGAAAATTTTCCGGCCATAGCAGACCTGCGACCCCAAAGATGAGGGAAAAATTCGCGACTACAAAAATATCCCAATTCATCGTATGAATTCGCTCTACTCAGTCTGCATTACAAATCAATCGACTCAACCGATCATCTTACGAAGGTAACGGCTTCTTCTACAGACCCCGCCGGGCAATCTCCACCGCGCGCAACACGGCTTGCGCTTTGTTCATGGTTTCCTGAAATTCTTTTTCAGGATCGGAATCGGCCACGATTCCCGCCCCCGCCTGCAGGTATGCGCGCTTGCCTTTCATAAACATGGTGCGGATCGCGATGCAGGAATCCACATTGCCCGCAAAATCCGCATAGAACACGGAACCGCCATAAACGCCTCTGCGAGTGGGTTCGAGTTCCTCAATGATCTGCATGGCTCGGACTTTGGGCGCGCCGCTCAGCGTGCCGGCGGGGAAGCAGGCGGCGAAGGCGTCGATGGCATCGAGTTCGGGGCGCAACTTGCCTTCCAGCGCGGAGACCAGGTGCATCACGTGGGAGTAACGCTCCACGTACATCAGGTCTTTCACCTTGACCGAGCCATACTCGCTGACCCGTCCCAGATCGTTGCGGCCCAGGTCGACCAGCATGACGTGCTCGGCGCGCTCTTTTTCGTCGACCAGCATCTTCTGCTCGAGAACGCGGTCCTCGGCTTCATCCTTGCCGCGCGGGTGCGTGCCGGCAATCGGGCGGTACTCCAGCTTTGCGGTCCGTCACCCGCACCAGCATTTCCGGCGAGGAGCCCAGAACGTGCATGTCGCCCATGCGCAGGAAGTAGAGGTAGGGTGACGGATTCACCGTGCGCAGGGCGCGGTAGAGATCGAAGGGCGGCACCTCGGGCTGGAAGTCGAGCCGCTGCGACAGCACAACCTGGAAAATGTCGCCCGCGGCGATGTACTCCTTCGCCCGCTCGACGCTGCGCATGTAACCCTTGGCGCTGGTGCCGGCATGCACCTTGAGGCTGCCGGCCTTTTTTGATTTGCGCTTCAGCGATTGCTGCCAAATAGCCGGACGCAGTCCAGCGGCGAGGCGCTTCTCGATGCCGGCGATGTCTTTGCAAGCGCGATCGTAAGCGCGTTTCGGATTCTCGGAGGCGACGTCGGCCGCCGCCACGATGTGGATCTGGTGCCGCAGGTGATCGAACACCAGCAAGCGGTCGAAGAACATCAGCACGCAGTCGGGGACAGCGACGTCTGTTTTCGCATGCTCGCCAATCGATTCCAGGCGGCGCACCGCATCGTAGGCAAAGTACCCGACGGCGCCCGAAGTGAAGGGCGGCAGTCCGGCGAAGTGGGCAGGCCGATGGGAGCGCAACAACTCCTTGATCGTGGCGAAGACGTCCCCGGTTCGGCGCTGCCGAACCTTGCCGCGCTCAATGTGGATCTCCTCGCCCTTCGCCCATAGCCGCATGTAGGGGCGCGCCCCGACAAATGTATAGCGGCCGATCTGTTCGCCGCGCTCGACCGACTCGAGTAAGAACGAATGCGGCTCGTTCGCCGCCACCGCCAGGAAGGCGGACACCGGCGTGAGCAGGTCGGCAGTTATGGTCTTGACGACCGGCACCAGGGTCGCCTCCCGCGCCAGGCGCGAGAACTCCTTGAATTCTGGCTGCAGCATGATGGTCGTCCGGCGCCGAAGGGGGAGTATTGTGGCTTTCCGGAGAGTATTGGAATTATAGGGGATGATGCGGGAATTGCGGGTGGGGAGCAGGTAAGAGTTTCGTGACAAAAGCTCTGCCAATCGGCTGCGTCACCTCAGCAAGGCCGACCGACAGCACCGCTCCGAAGGGTAACCGCGCACAAAGGCTGATTTTCAACAGTGATCGTTTACGGATCCGCAGATGGTCCCGCCGCTATCTTCGCGCGGCATGGCGCCTGCGAGTAGCAGAACAGCGCCGCAGAACATCAGTGTATCCGCCGCAAAATTAAAGCCAACCAGGCTGGCGCGTTCCACTACCGCGATCGGCACGTACACGACCAACTCCACCAGGAGCACGCTCAAACCAATCCACGTCGCCGCTGCCCGGGTTCTCTTGCCCACCAGCAACAGGACACCCGCGGGTGCATAAGCGAGGGCCGCCAGGTACGTCCAGAAGGCGTGTCCGTAGATCCACTCGGGAGTCAGGCGATTCAGCGGAATGCCGGGAACGTAACCGCCGTGCAGGAATTGCTCGAGGCTGTAAAACAGCACAGGAATGGCAATGAAGTAGCGCGCGATCGTCGTCCGGATGGCGCGCTGGCGCGGCGATTCCGTAAGTCTGGCTGCCAGCGCCAGAGCGCCGCCGCTGAACGATAATTCCCGGAGCGCGAGCGCCAGCGCAAAACGGTCTCGCGGGTTTTGTGCCCAGGCTGGCGCGTCCATCAGCACGACGAAAAGGAAAAACGTCAAGGCGAGCAAACTCGCCGAAAGGCGTGTCTGAATTCCCGTCACCAGGCTGAGCGCCGCTGTGATAAAGCAAACCCCGACGAAGTAAGCCCAGAACTGATGCCACGGAATCCACGCCGGTATGAGCGACGCGATGGCCTGGGTCAGCGTGAAATGTTCGGTGCCGAAGCCCGCGATGGGTGCCGCGTAGAAAAGCGGCCCCAACAGAATCAGCTTGTCGAGTCCCCGGGCCTTTTGCCAGTCGCCACGCAGAAAAATCGCGACCAGCCCGATTGCCAGAACGACTCCACTTGCGAAATACGACCAGATCACCTCTCTGGGAATTGCGAGGAGAGCGACGGCCGCCGCTGAATTCACTAAGCTGATGCTCCGCGTTCCCTGCATTGTAAGACTTTCCATCAGCTCTCTCATCCCAGCCAGGCGTCTCAGGAAGCCAAATCCACAATCAACTGATCGAGTTTCCCAAATAACGCCGAATTGTCTCCCCGAGGATACTCCGCCAGCCTCTCCCGGTAACTCTCCAGGTTGAACAGGAAGGATTCGACTCTCTCCTTGTTCAGATCATCCCAATACGCTCCGTAGCCGGTCTCGCCGATGTAGTACGCATTGAACACCTGCTCGAACTGGCGCCTCACCGGCCACGCCAGGTATGGCTTCCCGAGGTAGAGCGCTTCGCTAATCAGCGAGAAGCCCGCATTCGCGACGATCGCACGGCACCCGCTCAGGTCGCGCAGAAATCCATCGAGCGCGGGCTTGCGGAAGTCGAGGTTCCCGTCTTTGCCTTCACGGTTGAAACCGTAGCAGACAAATTTCTGCCTTACCGTCCGCAGGACGTCCACCAGATCTCCGGCCTGCGACGTCACGTACACCAGCACGTAGTCGCCTTCGGCAGGATGCGCCTGCCGCACTTCCGCGCGCAGAATGGGCGGAAACAGAAACGTCGTCTTCTTCTTCAGGCGCGCCTCAAAAAACGAAATCACCAGATACGCATCTGCGCGCGGCGTCATCAAGCGCGTGACCAACTTCGCCGCGGCAGCTTCCTTGCGATATTCGCGTGGGTAAGTGATTTCGGTGTCGGTGAGCAGATGTTGATTGTCGATCGCGATGATGGGCAGCTTCAGTTTGTGGCCGAGATGGCAGGTAATCGGCTCGTAATCGGTAAGCACCAGGTCCAGGTTCCAGCCCTGGGCCTTTCGACCGAGATCACGCACCCTGCGGGCCGTCTGCGGCACATGCAGCAGGTTGCGGACTACGGTCTTCCGGTAGCGCACGCGGTTCTCGACATAGGCCAGGCGCAGACCGTCAATCTCGGTGACGTCGAAGTCATCCTTCAGATTGCGGTATCCCCGATCGAACGACGCGACATGCACGCGATGCCCGCGCGTCTGCAGATGCGTAATCACTTCGCGCGCCCGGCTGGAGTGTCCCGAGCCTTCCCCGTTCACACCATAGAGAATGTTTGCCATTGCGCTTTCCCGGAGTGCCATCGTGTCCTGTTTGCGCTCGCTCAGGCAAGTACGTAAGCAGTGCCGCAGAAAAGGACCTTTGCGGTTAGGACCTTTCCTCTGCGCCCTCTGCGTTAAGACCTTTTGGCTGTGGAAGCAGTGCCCTTTGAGGCGCTGACTTCCAGGCCGTCCGCCCGATGCTCTTGACCCCCCTCGCCTCAGGCTGATATCAACATCGTTCCCCCCGGAGGCTTCCCTTGCTTACTCGAGCACTGTACTGGTATGCGTTCCTGCTTCTTGTGGTGGTGTCCGCAGCAACCACTTCGTTCGCTCAATCCTCCGGCCTCCGTTTTGAAGTCTCTTTCCCCAAGACTGCCAGCACCGCCCCGCTCGATGGTCACATCCTCCTCCTCATCTCGACCAACAACCGCGACGAGCCCCGCTTTCAGATCGCCGAAGACTTCGCCGAATCGCAGCAGGCGTTTGGTCTCGACGTGGACGGCCTCGCCCCCGACACGCCCGCCACCGTCGACGCGAAGACCTTTGGCTATCCCATGCGCAGCCTCGCCAGCATCCCCGTGGGCGACTACTACGTGCAGGGACTCATCAACATTTATGAAACGTTCCACCTCTCCAGCGGCCAGACCGTAAAACTGCCGCCCGACAAGGGCGAAGGGTCGCACTGGCAGACCAAGCCCGGCAACCTCTACAGCAAGCCGGTGAAGATGCATCTCGACCCGAAGTCCGACCAGGTCATTCGCATTTCACTGAGCGAGAAGATTCCCCCCATCGAGAAGCAACTCGCCGAAGTCGACAGCGTGCTCGATTGGGGCCGTGGCCTCGGCCAGCCCGTTTCCGATAACAAGTGGGTGAAGCACATTCGCTTCGAGAGCGATGTGCTCACGAAATTCTGGGGACACCCTACTTATCTCGGTGCGATCGTTCTGCTGCCCGATGGCTACGACGAGCATCCCGACGCGCACTATCCTCTGATCGTCGAGCAGGATCACTTTCATCGCGATTTGTTCTTGCCCAACTCGTTCCGCACCGAGCCACCGCCGCCCGGCCTGAAGGGCGCCCCGCTTGAGAGCGCGCGCTACGGTTACAAGTTCTATCAGGACTGGACCTCCGGCCGCCTGCCGCGCGTGATCATGCTGACCATCCAGCACCCCACGCCCTACTTCGACGATTCCTACGCCGTGAACTCCGAGAGCCAGGGTCCGTACGGCGACGCGATCAACAAGGAACTCATCCCGTACATCGAGAAGCAATTTCGCGCCATCGGCCAGGGCTGGGCGCGCACCGTGTATGGCGGATCGACCGGCGGATGGGAAGCGCTCGCGTCGCAGGTGTTTTATCCGGACATGTACAACGGGGCATGGGTGTCGTGTCCTGACGTGGTCGACTTCCGCGCGTACGTCACCACGAACCTGTATGAGGACAAGAACGCGTACTTTATCGAAGGCCACTTTGGCCGCGTACCACGGCCCGAAAAACGCCAGGCCGACGGCCTGGTGCTCGCCACCATGGAGCAGGCCAATCACTACGAACTCGTGGCCGGCACCCATGGCCGCTCCGGCGAGCAATTCGACATCTGGCAAGCAACCTTCAGCCCGATCGGCGCCGACGGCTATCCCAAGCCGATCTTCAACAAACTCACCGGCGAGATCGATCCCGACGTCGCCAGGTACTGGAAAGAACATTACGACCTGAGCGCCATCATGCAGCGCGATTGGAAAACCCTCGGCCCCAAGCTCGCCGGCAAGCTGCACTTTTTCGTGGGTGAGTCCGACACTTGGTATCTGGACCGCGCCGTCCACCTGCTGCATGATTTTCTGGAGACAACCACCGACCCGTACTATCACGGCACGTTCGATTTCGGAGTACGTCAGCCGCACTGCTATTCGGGAGCCGGCGATTCGTCGGGCCCCGCCGGTTCGACGATTCCGCAACGCTTCCTGCCGGAGATGGTCGAGCACATGGAGAAGACTGCCCCTAAGGGAGCGGATGTGACAAGCTGGAAGTACTGAGCGGTTCTCTGAAAAAAGTTTGTGATTTTCGGGAAGGTCTTGCCTTGAGCGGCTGCGGAAAAAGTCTGCTTCGTATCAGGGCGCCCCTTCAGCGGTGCCATTAACCATCGGTATCGGGGAAGGTCCCGCCTTCAGTTGGCCGAACGATTGCTGTGCACTGAAAGGGCGCCAGCTTCAGCCGCGTTGGAGCCTAGCCACAACCATAAGGGCATTACCCGCTGCAAGGTGTCGCTAAATTATCCCAACGCTGTTCATCGACCTACAGGCGCTCGCCATCGGCCAAGATGTCGGGGGGTGCCTCCGCATGATTGATCTACATGATTACTCGCGGCATCGTTGGTTCTTGGATGCTGGGGCAAGTTCGCGAACCTGGCGACCGGCTTCGACTCCATTCAGTGTTGGGAAGGTGGCCAATATTTAGTCAGTCGCACGCACAAAGTCCACACGTCGATTTTGCTTCCAACATTCCTCGGTCGATTCCAAGCAGGTCGGATAGAGTTCTCCCCACCCGGTGGCAAACACAATGCGGTTCTCAGCAACACCCATTAGGATTAACTCCTGTTTAATTGTTTGAGCGCGTCGTTGCGAGAGAGCTAGGTTGTATGCGATGTCTCCACGGGGATCAGCGTGCCCGGCTAGTTTGACTCGAACGTTCGGATGATCTTTGAGCCACTGTGCGTCTGCTTCAAGGACCGCTTGTTCGGTGGTGGAGTCGTAAGTGTCAAAGTCAAACAGTAGTTCCTTCAGTTCTTCGATTCGGTCGGGCTCTTTCCAAAGTTGCGGGGCGGAGATATTGGACGATGTTAAGGACTGCCCCTGATCTTGAGGCGCGGCGTTCAGTGAGGTGAGCAACGAAGTTGCCACAGCAAGAATAATGATCGATAGAAACGACATCACGGAAGTGAGTTTCATTGCCATCTCCTTTAACGGCCTGCTGTCGAGGGCTCAGCCTTCGATTTTCGTCTCGAACGGGCACGATTTTCTGGCGATCAGTGTTTGTCGATATTTTGCATCACCCGCATCCCAACCCACAGTGCGGCGACAATCAACACAAGCATGAGGATGAGAGTCACAACAAGCTGTCCAAACGCGGAAAGAGTTCAACTTAGACTGTGGGCTCGCTACCGTTCGAACGGCGAGTGTTCGTCGGGAAGACGCAGATTCCCCACTTCTTCGTTCACGACACTCAGCATCTCAAGGAGTCCTGAGCGCGAATCGTCCGGAATGCTCGGCGTGTTCAACCAAAGCTCGATGATTTCTTGTTGCCACTGCAATTCGATGTATCTAGGTAATGCCATTAGTCACCCCCGCTGCTCACTTACCTTGAGATCAATAGCTCGTCCTAGACAAAGTCGCTACTGTCAGATTTGGCAGATGGAACTCCCCAGCAGGACCAGCGATTTCACCAGTTACGCCGAGGCTCCTGCAGTGTCTTCCTTTGGGCAAGAAAGGTCCCTCCCGAACGTCTGGTTGATCCAAGATGGGATCATCGGGAGGGACCTTGAGCCTTACTGCATGCTTTCGTTTCAGGTTCTCAAGCACGGCACTCCGTGTCACCTGTCATTAGTCACAGTCATTTGGAAGTTTCGCCCTTCGTTCGTCGGAAGAGACCGACTTAGATCGTCACACCCGCACTGCCGCTCGCCTTGGATATTGATGAAATCATGCGTTACCACAGGCTTCCGCCGTTTGTTCGCCAAAATCTGCGGCTTAGGGCCTTGGCGACGCTCCCACCAAACCTCCACTTGGGTGGGTCTCTCGGCATTCTCGCGCTCGCAGAAACCCGGCATGCTTTCTACTTCCAGGGATCTTTCCGCTAATATGAATCTGTGCCAACCCGGGTCCCCGCCACTTCCAAACTCCAGGCCCTCGAAACCGAGCGCCTCCAAAAAATTCCGTGGCTGATCCACGGATTCACCACTCGCCAGGGCGGTTACTCACGCGCCTATGGCGGCCACGCCCTCAACCTCGGCTTCACCAAGACCGATACAAACACCGCGGTCGAGCGCAACCGCGCAGCATTTCTGGCAAGCCTCGGAGCCAATGGCCGCCGCCCCTGGACGCTTGTGACCATGCGGCAGATTCACTCTGATGGGATTCACGCCATCTCGAAGCCACCTGAAGAAGCGCTGGTGGGCGATGGCATGATCACGAACGCTCCGGGATTGATTCTGGCCGTGCAGACCG
The DNA here is from genome assembly GCA_963733805.1 of uncultured Acidobacteriota bacterium. Lineage (GTDB taxonomy): Bacteria > Acidobacteriota > Terriglobia > Terriglobales > Acidobacteriaceae > Gp1-AA133. The sequence continues at coordinate 369,337 of CAVTEO010000003.1, forward strand.
CGGATTGTCTGCCGGTCGTCCTGGTCGATCCGAAAAAACGCGCCGTCGGAGTCTTTCACGCAGGCTGGCGCGGCACCGTGAAGCGCATCGTAGAAAAAGGTGTGGGCGCGATGCGCCTGCATTTCGGAAGCCGCGCGGGCGATCTGGAAGCTGCCATCGGTCCGGGCGTCCGCAAGTGCTGCTACACGGTGGGTGAAGAAGTCCGCGACAAATTTCATTCCCAGTTCGCCTACGCGAACAAGTTGTTTCACGAGATCAAGGAGTCCGATCCCGTGCGCGAGAAATATCCCATGCTGTTTCTGACGGCACGCGCGCCCGGGCACAGCACACTCCCGGTCAACATCTTCCTCGACCTGGCGGAAGCGAATCGCAGGCAATTGCTTGACGCGGGCGTCTCGGCCAAGCGGATACAGACCGTCCAACTCTGTAGCGCCTGCAACCCAGACCTGCTGTTTTCTCACCGTACTGAGAGGGGCATCACCGGCCGGATGATGGGCGTGGCCGGAATCCGCCCCAAATCGGGTCATGACCTGTAAACTGCTTCGACATCTGACTTCGCAATCTCGCGACCGGGAGCAACCGCGTTGAAACGTATCCGGATCGTCCTGCAACTGGTCATTGCGCTTTCCTTGACAACCCACTGCTTTGCACAGGCCGCGAAGGTCGACGCTCTTTTCAGCTCGATCAAGCCCGACTCACCCGGAGCCGCCGTGCTCGTGCTCAAGGATGGCCAGGCTGTCTACCAACGCGGCTTCGGCGTGACTGATCTCCGCACGCATCACATAATCGACGAGCACACCAACTTCCGCCTCGCCTCGCTCACCAAGCAGTTCACCGCGATGGCGATCATGCTGCTGGTGCACGACGGCAAACTACGCTATGAGCAGACCCTGACCCAGATCTTCCCGGACTTTCCCGCCTACGGAAAAAACATCACGCTCCGCGAGATCCTGAATCACACCTCCGGCCTGCTCGACTATGAAGACCTGATGGCGAAGCAGTACGGCGCGCCTGACCGAGAACGTGTAGCGCGGGCGCCCTCGCCCGCGTTTCCCCCGGACGACCAGATTCCCCAGATTCACGACGCCGGCGTGCTTGCGCTCATGGAGAAGGCCAGCACCACCAAGTTTCCGCCCGGCTCGAAGTGGGAGTACAGCAACTCCGGATACTGCGTTCTGGCTATGGTCGTCGAGAAGGCATCCGGCAAGGGCTTCGCGGAGTTTCTGAGCGAACGCATCTTCGCGCCGCTGAAGATGACGCACAGCCTCGCCTACGAGAACGGAAAAAGCAAGGTTGCGAACCGCGCGTACGGCCACACGCCGCAAGGCAACGCCTTCCGCGAAACCGATCAGAGTTCGACCTCGGCCACGTTAGGGGATGGGGGCGTCTACACGTCTCTGGCAGATCTGGCCCGCTGGGACGACGCCCTGCAGCGCCACACGCTGCTGAGCGAAGCGGAAATGCAGCCTGCGCTTACGCCCGTGCACCCGACCGCCGCGCCCGCGGAAGAGAACGGCCATCCCGTCAGCTACGGCTTCGGATGGTTTCTCGACCCCTACCACGGCCACCAGCGCATGTGGCACTACGGCGAGACCATCGGCTTCCGCACTTCGATCCAGCGCTTCCCGAAAGATCACCTGACGGTAATCGTGCTCTGCAACCGCGCCGACTTAAGCGCAATCGATCTGGCCCTGAAAGCGGCAGACTTGTATTTGAAGTGAGCTGAGCCTGGTGCCCCCATCCTAGCGCGCCCTCTGCGCCAGGGTGGGATTCCACAAAGCACCCGTTGGGATTTCTTCTCCAGATAAGATGAGCGCGCTAGAAGGAACGCATACGATGCCCCCCAGTCCTCGTGGCTCGCCACCTATCACTAGGAGCTAAGTTATTGAAAATCCGTCAAGGCATGCCAGAACACGGAGAAGCCCCCGCGACCATCTCGTAGAATGCCCTTTACTTGCGTTTGTAGGCCCTGTGGACGCCTTTCGAGGGCGGTATGGTGTCAGGGTCATCCGGACGCCAAAGACGCAGCCTGGGGCTTCGCATGCGAAATATTATCATTAAGTTAATGCGACCAGAAAGGTCGCACTGGAAGCCTTTCTCCCGCAAGCCCTGACTTTTGTCGGACCCACGCACGGCAGTCACACCATGAAGCCACACCGAGATCCATCGACCACGACGGACGTCGAAAGCCAACGACCAACGACCGACGACCGACGACCGGTTTTCTAAAACCCCAACCCCTGCGCCCGCGCCAGAAACCGAAGCAACGGCGCCAGTTTCTTCGCGGCGGTGGATGCGTCGCGCAGAAAGCCGGGCCCGCACACCTGCTGCGGAGAAAATTCCACGCCGGCCACAAAGTCGACCCACTTGAGGTCTTCAATCATGGGATGAGTTTCCGGATAGCCGCGAGGCGCGCGCGTGAGCCGGCTTCCTTCCAGCGTCAGCCCGCGCTTGGCCTTCTTCCACTCCTCGGGCTTCCACGCAATCGCGTCGCGGATCTTGGCAAGCGAGCGGCGATCCGGCTGCCACGTGCCTCCATACAGAAAGCTTCCTTCCGGCTCAAGATGAAGGTAGTAGCCGACCGCGCGCACTTCTTCGGTGCGGCTGGCGTGCGGGAAAGTCATGCCGACCCAGGTTTTGTAGGGACGCTTGTCGGGCGAGAAGCGGATATCGCGGTAAATGCGCTGCAGCGATCCGTGATGTGGCTTGGAGTCAACCACGATCCACGAACTGATGTCTTTCAGGCGGAATCCGAAATCGATCACGAAGCGCAGGCCGGGTTGGCGCGCAACTTCTTCATAGCGCTCGCGATTCTTTAGAAACCACGGCCTCCGGTTATTGCGCTTGATCTGCTTCAGGAAGGAAAAAAGTTCTGGAGTGAAATAAGCCTTGCTCATGAATCTCCACGATAAAGTTTGCGAGAAAAGAAAAGGGCGCGCCGGAGCGCGCCACGAGAAGCAATGCTCGCCCTTACTGAGCGGCGGCGGGTGGTGCGGGAGGGGCCGCGGCGGCGGCGTGCGCGCCGTCTCCGTGATTCACCAGGTCCTTCAACTCCTTGCTGGGCTTGAAGAAAGGAATCTTTTTCGCGGGAACTTCCACGCGGTCGCCGGTTTTGGGATTGCGTCCGACGCGCGGCTTGCGTTGCCGGGTGCGAAAGCTGCCGAAGCCGCGGATCTCGATCTTGTCGCCTACACGCAGCGAGCGCACGATGCTGTCAAAGATCGTCTCTACAATCACTTCGCTGTCTTTGCGCGTGAGCTCCGCCAGACGCGAAACCTCATCAATCAGATCCGCTTTTGTCATACGCCTCTAGGCTCCGTGATGAATTTTGACGTGGCACCGCCCGGCCAAGCGGCCTGGCCCTCTGCCGGGGCCTTCATAACTCTCTCAAATTTCAGGTACTTCGTGCAAGTCGTGGATAAGGCTCCCAAAAAGCAGCCTCTGGACTTGAGGCTCTGCGAAATCAGACTCTAATCTAGCCAGCAACCCTAGCCGCACATTCTCTTCTGGCCTGTACAACTGGTTTTACCAGAGCCTAAAGCCTGGAGCCCAGAGCCTGTCTTTCCTACTTCCACATGTAATAGAACCCAACATGCTGATCCATAAGCTTTTCGCGCGTGGGAATCCACTCCGAAACATCTCCAAACAGCAGGTCACTGAGTGTCTTCCTGTCCTTTTCCGGCCGGACCAGGACGGGCTCGCCCTTGATTCCAACCGACTTCGCGGTATCGTCGACGGCGGACTGAAAATCGGCCACCTGGTCCACCAGCTTCATGGGCAGCGCCTGCTGGCCGGTCCAGACTTTCCCGTTCGCAATCGACTTCACGTCCTCGAATTTCATCTTGCGTCCGTCCGCTACAGCCTGGATGAACTGTCCGTGCATGTTGTCAATCATGCCCTGCAGGTATTCGCGCTCGGCGGGCGTCATTTCGCGGGTAGGCGAGCCGGTGTCCTTAAACTCGCCGGCTTTCATAGTGATGTCCTTGAGTTTTGCCCACTGCAACAGTTCTGCGTAGTTGACCCACTGGGCAATCACGCCGATGGAGCCGACGATGCTGCCGTTGTCGGCGTAAATTTTGTTGGTCGCCGACGACACGTAATACGCGCCGCTGGCCCCCACGGTTTCAATCGAGGCCACGATCCGTTTCTTCTTGTCGTCGCGAATGCGCTTCACCTCGCGGTAAATTTCTTCCGAAGCCGCCACCCCTCCGCCGGGCGAATTCACGTGCAGGATGATGGCCTTGATGGAATCGTCGTCGGCAAACTTCTTCAGCTGTTGCACGACCGGGTTGGGCGAGAGAATCACGCCCTCGAGATCGACCACCGCGATCTTGTCGCCGAAGGCAAGGGAAGTGTCTTTGCCGGCATGCAGCGTCACGTAGACCAGGGCGAACACCGCCAGCACAAACAGGAAAAAGGCCCCGCCCCCGATCACGATCCAGAGAAATACCCGCGAACGCTTTTCTTCAGTCATAAATTTCTAAGCGCAGATTTCTTTGGCCGCCAATTTTTCAGATGCGGCTGGGGTAGTTTAGCACTCCGGGCGCCGCCCTCACGTTGCTCCCGCGCTCAGGCATAATGCCCTTATGCGTCATGCAATTCTGGGTGCGGGTGGGGTTGGCGGAGTGCTGGGTGCTTGCCTGGCACACATAGGCGAGCAGGTCACCATGGTCGTGCGCGCACATGCGCTCCAACAGTTTCCGGCGGAGCTGCGCCTGGAGAGCCCGCTGCTGGGAAATTTCACCGCTCCCGTGGAGAAGGCGGCGCAGGTTCCCGCGGTCGATGTTCTCTGGATCGCCGTCAAGGCCACGCAACTGGAGGGTGCGTTGCGATCCGTGCCCGATCCGTCGGCGGCAAAAATTGTCGTGCCCTTGCTGAATGGCATCGACCACGTAGCCCGGTTGCGCGAGATCTTCGCGCACGACCGCGTGGTTGCGGGAACGATTGCGGGAGAGATGGAGCGAATCAAGCCCGGAGACTACCTGCATCCGTCCCCGTTTCTGATGCTCAACGTGGCCGGCAGCGGCCGCCCGGTTCTGGGCGCAACCTTCGAGAAGTTGCTGGCCCTGAAACTTTCCGGCCGTTTCGTGGACGACGAGAAGACTCTCCTGTGGAATAAGCTGGCTTTCCTCGGTCCGTTTGCCCTGGCGACTTCAGCCTTCGCCGTCCCGATTGGCGGAGTTCTCGCCAACGATGAGTGGCACAAAAAACTCGAAGCCTGCGTGCGCGAATTCTGTTCGGTGGCGGTGGCCGAGGGAGCCGACGTCCACGGCGACAAAGTGTGGACGGCGTTCTTCAATGTGCCCAAGGACATGAAGAGTTCCATGCAGAAGGATGTCGAACGCGGACATCCGCCTGAGATCGAGGCGATCGGCGGCCCGGTGCTGCGGGCAGGTGAGAAACATCGGATTCCGACGCCGGTTACCCGGAGTTTGATTGCGGAGATTGAAGGGCGTATGCGAGCCGATGCTGGCGGTTTCGCAGCAAAATCCAACTTGGAACGGTGAACGCGCCTTTCCTGGTTTCCGTTCGCAACGAAGAATCGTAATCGGAAGTGGTGGCTGCAGTGGTCGATTGAAGATAAGATCGATTATTTCATCGACGCAAAGTTCCCGCCTGGCTCGACTCACTTGGACTGCACGACATCGCCGGTGAAGGCCACACCGCATGGTTTAACGGCGGATCCGATTGGGCAAACTCTCGTTGACTTGCCCTCACCGACCTCCTAAACTTCTGCGCAACCTGTGCTCGGCCAAACAATTTCCCATTACCGAATCCTGCGGCAGCTGGGCGCTGGTGGGATGGGTGTGGTCTATGAGGCCGAAGACACAACTCTCGGCCGGCGTGTGGCTTTGAAGTTTCTGCCACCGGCCTTGAGTTCCGACGCAGCAGCGCTGGAGCGATTCCAGCGCGAGGCTCGCGCCGCCTCCGCTCTGAATCATCCCAACATTTGCACCATCCACGAAGTCGGCCAGCAAGACGGGCGTTACTTCATCGTCATGGAGTTGCTGGAAGGTAGAACGCTGCGCGATCGGATCGTGCGCCAGCCGCTGCCCATGGAAGAAATCATGACGTACGCGGTCGGGATCGCCGAAGGGCTGGATGCCGCACACCGCAAGGGCATTCTTCATCGCGACATCAAGCCCGCCAATGTTTTCATCAGCGAGCATGGTCACGCCAAGATTCTGGATTTCGGTTTGGCAAAGGTCACGGCTGGGCAAGGTTCGCCTGCATCGCTTGGGGCGGCACCGACCATGACGAATGAAGTGAATCTGACCAGTCCGGGCACGGCGGTGGGCACGATCGCCTACATGTCGCCCGAACAGGCGTCCGGGGAGGAGTTGGACGCGCGTACCGACGTCTTCTCTTTCGGCGCTGTATTGTACGAAATGGCAACGGGGACTCCGGCATTCTCAGGGAATACCTCCGCCATGGTGTTTGATGCGATTCTGCACAAAGCGCCGGTGCCGCCGGTGCGGTGGAATCCGAATCTGCCGCCAGAACTGGAGCGCATCATCGGCAAGGCGCTCGAGAAAGATCGCAAGCTGCGCTATCAGACGGCTGCGGATCTCGGCATAGACCTGAAACGACTCCGCCGCGAAATTGATTCCGGACGCACGGGCACGACTGCGGCGAGCGGAGCAACGCCCGCATTGCCAACCAGCACAGCCGCATCGCCGGTTGCGGCGGCTACGCCGTCGCGTGTGAAGTGGCCGGGAATTGCGGTTGCCGCTGTGGTGGTTCTAGGCCTTGGGTTTTACTTACTGCGCCCGGAACTTCCGCCACCCAGAATCACGAGCTACACACAGCTCACGCATGATGGACTGGCAAAAACTTTTACAGGACAGGCGACCGCAACCCTGCTCACGGATGGTTCGCGCATCTTCGTTCAGGAAAATCGTGACGGGCGATACATGGTCGGGCAGCTTTCCGTGGCCGGAGGCGACACGGTTCAGATGCCGACGCCTTTTCCCAACGTCGCTCTCTGCAACATCTCTCCCGACCGATCGGAGTTGGTGGTCGCCAGTTTCACAGGCTCCGAGGTGCTGCAGGCCATGTGGGTTATGCCGGCGCTCGGAGGCTCTCCGCGACGGTTCGTGGAATCCCCGGGCGGGGACGCCACCTGGATGCCCAACGGCGAACGCCTGCTCGCGCGCGGCAATCAGTTGCTGGCCATCAACAACGCCGGCGATGAACGGAAATTCCTGACATTTAACGAAAGCCTGTACACCTATTGGCTGCGCTGGTCGCCTGATGGCAAAGTGCTGCGCTTCACGAGCAACGGACCGACGGGCGACGCAATGTGGGAAACCAAGGCGGACGGCAGCCATCTTCACCAAATGCTCGCCGACTGGCCCGAAGAAAAAGAAGCCGGCCAGGGCAATTGGACGCCTGATGGAAAGTACTTCATTTTCCGCGCTCCCCATAACGGGCGCTACGATCTCTGGGCGATCCGCGAAAAAGGAGACTTGTTTCACAAAGTCAACCACCAGCCGGTGCGGCTGACCGCAGGCCCCTTGGGCTTGGAGTCGCCCCAACCGAGCACGGACGGCAAGAAAATTTTCGCCGTAGGCTCGCAATTGCGGGCTGAGTTGGTTCGTTACGACGCGAAATCTGCCCAGTTCCTCCCGTATCTGGGCGGCATCTCTGTTCAGAACCTTGACTTCTCGCGAGATGAGAAGTGGATCAGCTACGTAACCTTGCCCGAAGGCGAGTTGTGGCGCAGCCGCATCGATGGCAGCGAGAAGCTGCAACTGACCACCGCCCCATTATTTGTCCGAAGAGCACTGTGGTCGCCGGATGGAGGCCAGCTCCTTTTCACCGGTGTCCAGCCGGGCGGCCGCGAACACACGTTCCTGGTGTCGGCCGGATCGGGGGCGATGCGGCAAGTCGGCCCTTCCGATCTGAACTTCTCTGCTATCGGTTGGACTCCTGACGGCAATTCGATTTTCGTTGTGGAGGCCGCCGCGCCGGAAAAGGCGTCGCTTCGCTTTCTCGACTTGAAGACAAACCAGATGTCGGTCGTGCCCGATTCGCGCGGACGGGTGCAGTCGCTTTTGTCCCCGGACGGACGTTTCATCGCCGCTACCAACATCGATGGTCAACAGATTTTCCTTTTCGATGTCTCAGCTCAGAAATGGTCCGAACTCGTCAAAGAAAGCGCCGGCTCCATGCAGTGGTCCAAGGACAGCCAGTACCTCTATTACGACACGCAATCCACCGGCGAGCCCGCGATTCATCGTGTACACCTATCCGACCACAAGGTGGAACCCGTCGCCAGTCTCAAGAACTTTCGACGCGTCCTGCTGAACTTTCAATCGTGGATGGGCCTCACGCCGGACGGTTCCCCGCTCTTGCTGCGCGATACCGGAACGCAGGAAGTCTACGCACTGGACTTCCAGACGGAATGAAAATTCGCAGACCTGCTGCCGGCTGATAGCTGATAGCTGATAGCTGAAAGCCGAATCGCGGCCCATGTCAGAACTCCCCTAGCTCAACCGATTGTCACTTCCTCCGTGACAAGAAATTTGCAAAAGGGTTACTGCCCGCTCGAAACTAACTCGCCGGTTCCGAATCCTAGTACAGGCCGAAGTTATATTCCGGCCTGCAAATTCCAACAACAAGAACTGACCATGTCTCTAACAAAGATTGCGCACTCTACTCTGATTCTTATTGTGCCCATGATCCTGGTGGGCTGTGGCGCTTACAGCACCCCTCCGTCGACGCCGCCTGCGAACGGCGCGTCGCGCTTTGCGCTGGTGGCCAACTCGTCCTCCAGCAGCATTTCCACCTATGCCATTGATCCGCAAACAGGCCACCTCACCCCCAAAGGCACGGTGCCGACCGCGGGCATGAAGTCGAGGGTCATCGCGGTGGAACCCTCCGGGCACTTTGCGTATGTCGGCAATATCGCTTCCAATGACATCTCCGCATTCGCGATCGATACCAACACCGGGCATTTGTCGATCGTGGGCTCGCCGGTTCCTGCCGGCAACGGCCCAAGCTTCATCGTGGTCGGGCCCTCGGGAAAGGTTCTCTATGTCGTGAACCAGCAAGCCGACAACATCACGGGATTCTCCATCGACCCGCGCACCGGCCTGCTCACGGCTCTCAGCGGCACCGTTCCCACCGACGACGCCCCGGTCGAACTCAGATTCCATCCCTCGGGCCATTTCGCCTATGTCGCCAACTTCAATTCCGGTGACGTAACGGTGTATCGAGTCGAAACCTCCGGAGCCTTGGGGTTGCTCGGGGCAGTTCCTTCTGGCTTGAGTTTGACTGCGATCGGCATGCACCCGTCTGGAAGATTTGCCTACGTCGCCAGCCTGGCCTCGCGTCACATTACGGCCTTCTCGATCGACCAGGCCACCGGAGCCTTGACGCCGCTTACGCCATCCGTTCCCAGCGACAATGGTCCGACCTCGGTCACCGTGGATGCGCAGGGCCGGTTCGTGTACGTGGCGAATGCGATTGCGGGCACAGTGACCGTTTTCGCCGTCGATGTCACGACCGGCACGCTGACGCGGCGTTCCACCGTCTCCGCCGGCACCAACCCGGTCGCGCTGAGTCTGGATGCCTCGGGCCGCTTTGCCTACGTCGCAAACCTCGGATCCGACAACGTTACGCCCTTTGCTGTCGACGCAAGCACGGGAGCGTTGACGCCGGCAGGCCCGCCGGTCCAGACGGGAACGGCCCCGGCTTGGGTCACTCTCGTGAAGTGAGCGGCCGGATTACGGGTTATGCATAGTGACGGCGGACCTCATTGGAAATGCCTCTGAGTACCTCCATGCCCGCTGTGGTTAAAGCTTTTGCGAAAAGACTAAAGGGAGGTCCCGCTCTAATTGGTATCGGCGACTCCGCGGTGACGTGCACCATTTGACCGCCGCCTTTTCCGGGCGAGCGCGTTGATGCTCATCAATCCCGCTCCGACCAATCCCAAAGTGGCGGGCTCGGGAACCATTACCGGTGGAGTTCCCTGTACAAAGTCGCTTGGGTAATACAACCCATTCGAATAGTAAAACCCAATCCATCCGCTGTCGCCGCCACCGACATTGATTCGTTCTTCAGTATCGAAGTTGAATCCGCTGGCCTCGAAGCTGATGTCCACCGGCGCTATGAAATAAGGGCGATTGGTGGGCAAGGTAAAACTGGTCATGGAGATGGACCCGGAATCGAAAAAGAATTCAAGCGGGATGCCACCCTCCCAGATGATGGCGCTATACAGGAACAGTCCGCCGGTTCCTCCCACCCTTGCTCCCGCCGGGTAGCCATCACCCGAGAAGAAGTAAGGATCGGTCCCGCCGAACAGGGTCAGCGGATGACCATTCATTTGTGTGAAGCATGCGAAATTGTCCCCTGCCCCGCTATTCGGAAACAGGACAATGCCATCCGCCAGCGCGGGAAGCGACATGAGGGAAACGAAGAGAAGAAGGGAAGAGAGGGACCGTCTCATACACACCTCCGTGCGAAGGGCAGCCAATCTTACACCCATCCATTCGATTTTTCTACAACAGGGTTCCTAAGTTGGAGGGCGGGTACATCGGTAAGGTCACATGTTAGTATTTCGCCGAAACAAAGGCGACTTATGTCACGCTTTGTCCGCCTGGTTGCAATCCTCCTGGTCTGCTCTCAAGTCCAAGGTAAGGACGTGTCGCTCCACGCGCGCCAGGCCGTGCAGGCCATCCTTGAACTCCGAGCCATTGGGCTTCCCAATTTTGAAAATGGTCAGAATGGCCCGCCCGCCAGGGTCCCGGGGCTGTTGAATCAGCTGAATCAGCAGCTAAGGGGAGTCATTACGGACGTCTTGAATGATCAAAGCCGCCACGGAGCCGCGGGTCAAAAAGAAATCATTGCGGAACTCCAAGCAGCCGGCTGGGATGAGCTACCGAGCCAGAAGTGGAATGCCTACGGGGAAATCAGCCAGATCGGTTTTGACGTCAGGGCAGGGTACGATCCGGAAATCTTGATCGTCTCCACCCATCTCTGGATTCCCTGCGGCACTGACCCCGACTCCGCGATTTACGTTTTTCAGGGAAGCGCAAGAGAGTGGAAATTAGTAATGGCCACCGATGCGGATTTCGAACCCAGAGGGGATTTGCAGGAAAGCGGCTTGCAGTATCGTTTGTCACCTCCCGATGCAAATGGCGAGTGGTTCCTGGCAATAGCGCAGTCGCCCCCTGCTTGCGGTCCGACTCAACCCAGCTTGCGGTATAAGATCCTGCGGCCCGGGCGATCCGCTGATGAGCCCCGCATTCTGTTGGATCACCGAGAGCCACTGAATGAAAAGTTTCAGCCACCCTTTCCGTCTCCAAGTTGAGGCCGACTGGTTTGCAGTGACTACGGGAAGAGAGCGGAAGACTCGACGGTGAGCCGGGAGTGACGATTGCTCGCTACGGGATTGTTGGAGACCAGTTCACCCGCGTGCAGCCCCTCGCTGTGACTCCCGAAGACTTTCTGGACGAGTGGGTCAGGCTAGGCTGGGAGGGAGTGGCCCGGTGGAGCACTCAGGCCGGGCAGGCAGACCTGCAGACGTGGCATTCGAAGCTCAATGCACTTGAATCTGATTCGACAGAAATAGAGTTTGTTCAGTCTTGTCCTGCGCAACGGAAGGCCGATAAGGTTTGGCTCGCCGGCCTCTGGATCGATCAAAGGCTGAACCCGACGACTAAAGATGAGCGACTCTACATCGTCGTGAGTGAGAGACAGCACGCCTTTTTCGTCGATGCAGTCAGCACGAGTCGCCCCGCGGGATGCCCCGGGAAATCGCGCCCCCTCGCAACGAACTGGACCTTGCCTGAGTGGTGAGCCAGATCAAGCCTTCGGAAAGCCTGGCTTGGTGTCGCCGAAGTTTTCGCTCGGGGATTTGCAGATTTGAGCTGCCGATGCACGATGCCGGCTACTTGAGATTTGCGTCGGCGCCCTCTCCGGCCATCCTCCACGCGAATATCAAAAATGACGGCGCCGTGAGATCAATGGCCGGCTCCGCTGTAGCGTAGAACGCCACCTTGTCCCGGTACTTGGCGCCATTCCCGTCGAACGGGGAGAACGCATCCTTTCCGTTCGCTGGACACGCCTTTGCACCTTTGGGTGTCCCCGATTCGGGATCTTCGATCGGTCCCTCGACCACCGCGCCCGCCAGAATTGGTGTCGGCGGATCATTCGAGCCCAGCAGGTTGGCAACCTGGTGATGAATGCACCGCGGGAAAATGCTCCCATCCCCCACGATGAGCGAGGTTCCCCAGGCATTTGCGCCGAGGATGTTGGCGATCCACCCGCGGGTATAGGTCTCGTATGTCCTGGACTTGGTCAGGGAGTCGTACGCATTTGCCATCACAGCCAGTGCGGCGCCGTGAGTCGGTGTGTCACCCGCTCCCCATGCAACGCCAAATCCGAATGGGTCTTTGCCGGCAACCGCAGTCGCTTTGTCCAGCTTGTTCTTCATGTCCTGCAGAAGATCGGTCGGCGCAACGGCCAGCCCGCCCGGGCTCCCCGCCAAGGCGATGGCCCGATACAACTCAAAATGCGAGAGGACGCCCACATCGCCCAGCCCCAGGATGTGGGCCGCATCCTTCTCCGCATGAACGTAAGCCGATGCCCACTCTGCCGCTGCTTTCAGATAGAGTGCCGGATCACGGTGGGGCAATCCTTCGGGCAGGTTCGGGCTGCGAGTGGCAAGGTAGAGTTCGGTGGCCCCGAGTTCCATGTCGTCACGCCACTCCGACTCGCCGTAGAAATCATGCGGGGAGGTTGTCAGCAACTCCCTGCCCGGCGAGGTGTCCGCCAGATCGTAAATGTGTTCCGCCATCCGCAGGCAACGGTTCGCGTAGGCGGGATCGCTGGTCCGATACACCACGAACCCCAGCGCGAAGTCCGCCGCCAGACGGCCGGCAAGGTTTGGGCTGATCTTTGACCTCGGAGGGCCAGCAATAAAAACCGGGCGATTCCGGATATAGCGGTACTTGCTGTCGGTCCCGCCCATGCTGTCGTCCTGTTCGGGCAACCGCCAAATGCTGTGATCGTTTTCAGAGCCGGAAATGCCGCTGCCGATGCCCACCTGGTAGTAGAGGGTTGATGTGTCGTCGTTCCACATCCGCTGCAGCCAGTCCAGGCCAAACTTCGCTTCACTCACAAAACTGGAAGTCGTGGAGTTTCCACCCATCTCGCGGGGAAAATCACGAACACCCATCAGCATGAGCGCTTCGACATAGCTGGTAGTGTGCACGAATTTCAAGTAATCGCCGGCGTCCCACCAGCCACCCGACGCGTCCACAACTGCGCCGGCGGGCGTCAGATCGCCCTTGATGCGTCCGGACGACGAGAATTCCGGTGGCCGGAAAACTTTCCCGTGCTGATCGTTCAAGTGCGCGGGCGCAGTGCGCAAGGCCGAAGGGATGTAGTCTTTTCCATCGCGCTGGTTCTGATAGAACTGCAGCGCGTTGCTCAGTGTGACAGAATAAAGTTCCTTCGCAATGTCCACCTTAAAGCTCGGCGACGCCGCTCGGATCGCTCCCGACAGGTTCAGCGTGTAAGTCCCTGGGACGGCCATAGAGAAGTCGAGCGGATAGACCGAGTATTTGCCCCACGCTCCGGTGGAAGTCCCTACCGCGCCAGAAAATACTTTCGTGCCATCCGACCTTTCACCGTAAACTCGGCGCCCGTCCGGCCCTGATCCGCCATCAGATAGGCTCGCATCGGCAGTCCGCTCTCGTACCCGACCTGGTTCACGCGGATGTAAGCGTTCGTGTGCTCTGATGATCGCGAGCATCCCGGAGCGAGTACAGTCGTGAGCAAGCCCAACACGGCGAGAAGGGTCGCCAGCCTGGATCTCGTGGAGATTCCCAGGCTGGCGGGAAGATTGAGCAAGCCCGGAGAGCGATCTTTCATTTCGCAAAGCCTCCGCATTGGACTGGTAATGAGTGTCAGGACCTCCCCGGACAGTTGAGACGAGGCGTGACATGAGAAAACATTCTAGGTGGTTGGACGAGTTCTAGCCATTGATGTTGAGAAGCTGCCCACTAAGCCAGCTGGACCTGGGGTTTACGGCTGCGTAGGATCTTCGTACAGGTGGGGAGGGAAGGTAGTCATAGGCCGGAGGTACTTTATGTGGCTCCGTTCTGGCAAATCTTCCATCTGTATCATTTCACTACTTGGCTTGATTGGGCTGCTGGCGGGTTGCGGAAGCGGTCTTCCGGGCTCGAGTTCGCTGGTGGCGACGATCACTCCTCCCAGGGCGACCGTTACCGCGAATGCAAGCATTGCGCTGACCGGCAACGGCGCAGGATTTACGCAGACTCCGCTCGCGCAGTGGCAGATGCAGGAATCATCTTCCGTTCCCAACGAACATTGCGGATTCATCCTGGGATCGACTTCAGAGGCGAACTTCACGAACTGTCCAATGGGATACGTGGTGTACGACCCCAACAAGTTTCCCAGTCCGGCGACCTACTACGCTCCGCCGGCCGAGGGCGTGTACCACGTTCAATTCATCGCCACGCAGTTCTCCACGTTCGATCATGTGTCGGCGACGACGACTGCGGCCATGACCGTTACGCCGTGAAGTCACTGGCAACCCGACGATGACCATTCCCAATTTGGGACTCTGGGTCGTTCATCACAGCCAACAAAATCGCGGATTGTTACAATAATGTTTCCGATCGAATCGTCTCTAATCCCCAACCTGCCGCGTCGCAAGCCAAGAGAGAACCGGTGCTCCGATGACGAAGAAACAGGTCAACCTCCGCGAGAATCTAATAAGCATGGGCTTTGCGCACGAAAAGCAGCTCCGGCTCTATGGCGAGGTCTTCGAGTTGCTCAGCGACCCTATCGTCGTGAAAGATGACTTGGTTTTTATGGACGCGATGGAGAAGCGGTCAGGGCAGATGAGGCGCGTCCGCATTCCGTTACTCATTTTGAAGATGGCAGACGCAGTGCGCACCGCCGCCTGAGAGACTGGATCACAGTCGAACAATTCCGCTTTCACTCATTGTTGTCATGTCGTTGACGCCAGCTCGCAGCGCACCTAGACTTGTATCATGTTGAATTCAGACCAGCCTCCAGTGCAGCCTAAGGACACCCAGCAACGGCTACTTCATCAGCGACAGACTGAAAGAAATATAGAAAACGAACGTCTTCGCAAATTGACTGTCAAGCTGCAAGCGAGGATTCGTCAGCAACAGGAAGAAGAACTCCGTCTGGCTCGCGCCAGCTAGAATCACGGCACAATGACCCTCAGAACTTCGCGCGCTACGCCCATCTCCACCGGCGTGCGGCCGACGTATTCTCCATCCGCATATACGTCGAGCGGGCGCTCGGTTTCGACGCGCGCGCGGGCCGCGGGAAAGTAGTCGACCTCGCGGATGCCGAGATGGCGTCCGAAATAGACCGAGGGGAAAACCGTCAGCAGTTTGAGCTTTGCGATGTCGCGGATCACGCAGACATCGAGTTGGCCGTCGTCGAGTTGAGCCGTGGGCGCGATCCGCATGCCACCTCCGTAGACGGGCGTGTTCGCAAACACGGAGGCCAGCACGGGCTGCTGGCTGTGCAGGCGGAACTCCGGTGGGTCACCTTGTGCAACACTGAGTTTCAAGTCGAAGGGGCGGAAGCGCAAGACTGCGGATGGCAAGCTGAACGCGTAGCCTCCATGCGCGCGCATCCAGCGGGGAAGAGCGTTGGCGCGGCGCGCGATTTCGCCGTCCAGGCCCACCCCCGCGGCGCAGGAAAAGTAGGTAGGCTTTTGACCGGAGCTTTGTATGCGGAGTGATGTGTGCGCCGATCCTTCGAGATCCCTTCCAGCGAGATCCACAAGTGGCGTGATCAGCCCTAAGTCCACCACGCGCACATTTCGCTGATCAAAAACAAATTTTTGCCACGCGTCGAGGGAATCTTTCCCGCTCCCTAGTCCAAGCGCGCGCGCAAAATCGTTGCCGCTGCCAACCGGAACGACCAGCACGGGGCGGGCCAGTTTCACCAGCGCGCCCAGGTGTCGGTGGACCGTGCCGTCGCCCCCGAACACCAGGATGGCATCCAGTTCTTCGGATTCGGAAGGCAGCCCTACGATCCATTCGACGCGAGGGTCTTGCTGAAAAGGCTTCAGGTGGCGCGTCGAGGTTCCCAGCCCGAGGATGGCGGCGGCGCGCATTTTCGGGGCAGAGCGTAACAGAAATTTACCACCCAGGCACAGAGGGAGCTTTACTTCTGAAGGATTTCGCAGGTCCGGTACGGACCGCAGCCCGCGCGTCGGAACAGAGCACTGATGGCTGATAGCTGGTGGCTGACAGCTGATCGTTATAATCGAACGGCATGCCCAACTTCGCCCCGGTCGACGAACAGATTGCCTACATCAAGAAAGGCTCGGCGGAAATCATCCGCGAGCCGGATTTGCGCTCGAAACTTGAAAAGTCGCGCGCCAGCGGCAAGCCTCTGCGCGTGAAACTGGGAATGGATCCGACCGCGCCCGACTTGCACCTCGGCCATACCGTCGTTTTGCGCAAGCTCAAACACTTTCAGGACCTGGGGCACACCGTCATATTCCTGATCGGCGATTTCACCGGCATGATCGGCGACCCCACGGGCCGCTCCGCAACCCGGCCGCCCCTGACCCGCGAGCAGATCGACCAGAACGCCGAGACCTATAAGGCTCAGGTCTTCAAGATTCTCGATCCGGTGAAGACCGTCGTCGACTTCAACAGCCGCTGGTTTTCCAAGTTCTCGGCCGAGGATTTCATCCGGCTCACCGCCAAGTACACCGTCTCGCAGATGCTCGAGCGCGAGGACTTCCACAAACGTTTTCAGGACGAGAAGCCGATCGCCATGCATGAGCTGATTTATCCGTTGGCGCAGGGCTATGACTCGGTGGCGCTGGAGGCGGACGTCGAACTGGGCGGCACCGATCAGAAATTTAATTTGCTAGTGGGGCGCGAACTGCAGCGCGCCTACGGGCAGGAATCGCAGGTCGTGCTGACCACCCCGATCCTGGAGGGCCTCGACGGCGTGAACAAGATGTCGAAGTCTCTGGGCAACGCGATTGGCATCCACGAGCCGCCGCTCGAGATGTACGGCAAGATCATGTCGGTTTCCGACGAGATGATGTGGCGCTATTACGAGCTGTTGACCGACGTTTCCTCGGCCGACATTGCCAGGATGAAGCAGGACGTGGCGTCGGGAGCGGCGCATCCCATGACGCTGAAGAAAGACCTGGCGCGGACGATCGTGGCCGATTTTCATTCGGCCGAGGCCGGAGTCAAGGCGGGCGAGGACTGGGCGAAGCAGTTTCAGGAACGCGGCGTGCCCGATAGTGTCGAAGAAGTCGAAGCTGCGGTGGAGTTGGCGCCCGACGGAAAAGTGAGATTGGACAAGCTGCTCGCAAAAATCGAGCTCGCCGATTCGGTGAGCGACGCGGCTCGCAAGCTGAAGCAGAAAGCCGTGAAGGTGGACGGCCAAACGATGACTGCGCCGTTTGTCGCGCTCGATCTCAGCAAAGTTGTTACCCTGCAGGTGGGGCGAAAGATGAAGAGAGTGCGGATGATTAGCTAGCTGGCCCAGACGGAGAGCTCGGACTGGCTTGTCGGGCAGCTAATCCCGATGCACAACCCTTCCCCCCACAATCGTCGCGATCACTTTTCCGCTCAAGGACCACCCGTCAAACGGCGAATTCCGCGACAGAGACCGCGACTTCGAGACATCAAACGTCCAACGCTTCTTCGGATCGAAAATCGTCACATCCGCATGGCTCCCGCGAGCCAATGATCCTCGCCCGCGCAAATCAAACACCCGCGCCGGGCCGCTCGTGAACAACTCCACAATCCGGGCAAGCGGAATCTTGTGTTCCCGGTGCAGCTTCGTGATTGCCAAGCCTAAAGCCGTCTCCAGTCCGGTAATGCCGAAGGCTGCGCGCTCAAACTCAACCTGCTTTTCGTGGCTCGCATGCGGCGCATGGTCGGTCGCAATCGCGTCCACCGTCCCATCGCCCAGCGCCACGATCAGCGACTCGATGTCCGCCGCCGAGCGCAGGGGCGGATTCATCTTGCAATTCGAGTTGTAGCCATCGACTGCTTCGTCAGTCAAGGTGAAGTGATGAGGCGTGACCTCGCAGGTCACGCGCACCCGGCCTCTTTTGCCGCGCCGCACCGCCTTGAGCGACTCCGCCGCCGAAAGGTGGGCCACGTGCAAGCGGGCATTCGGAGTCTGCTGCGCCAACTGGACATCGCGGTCCACAATGCTCGCTTCCGCCGCCGCCTTCCACCCGCGCAAGCCCAGCCGGAACGACGTCGGACCATCGTTCATCGGGCAATTCTCCGTGAGGCGCGTATCCTCCGCATGCTGTACCACCGCGATGCTCAACTCACCGCTCAGCCGCAGGCATTCGCGCATCACGTCGTTATCCAGAATCGGCCGGCCGTCGTCGGTCACCGCGACCGCCCCGGCCCGTTGCAATCCGCGAAAGTCCGTGAGCACCGCGCCTTTGCTGGCATGCGTCGCGGCCGCCACCGGGAAGACGTTTACTACCGCCCCGCGCTCCGGCTGCCGCACCCAGTTCACCCACTCCTGCGAATCCAGCACCGGCGAGGTGTTCGGCATGCAGCACACCGACGTAAAGCCTCCGGCTGCCGCCGCCGCCGTGCCTGACGCGATCGTCTCCTTGTAACTCTGTCCCGGCTCCCGTAAATGGACATGCAGGTCGATAAATCCCGGCGCCACCACCAGCCCGCGGGCGTCGATCTTATCCTCGGCGCTGCCGCGAACCTTGTTGGGAGGGGCCACCTCTGCCACCAGCCCGTCGCGCAGCAGCACATCCATAGGCCCATCAATCCGGTTCGCCGGATCGATCACGTGCCCGCCTTTGATCAGCAGAGAACCCGGCTTGTGTCGCTCGTATGCCATGAAGTCAGTCTCTAGTCGCCAGTCGTCAGTCGCCAGCAAAATCCCTTGTCATCCTGAGCGCAGCGAAGGACCTCAGCACTCCCGTCGAACACATCGGACCGAGGGTGCCCCATCCTAGCGCGTTCTGTGCGCTAGGGTGGGATTCCACGGAAGCCGAGAACTTAGCTGAGCGACGTCTATCTCGCCTTCCCCGCCGCCCTTGCCAGAATCGCCATCCGCGTCGGCACGCCATTGCGCACTTCTTCCACAATCACCGACTGCGGACAGTCCGCCACCTCGCCCGTCAGCTCGAGTCCGCGAATGATCGGTCCCGGGTGCATCACGATGGCATCCCGATGCGCCAGTTTCAGCCGCTGCATCGTCATCTGGTAACGCGCGATGTAGTCATCCAGCCGCAGCTTCAATCCCGCGAGCCGCTCTTTCTGCACGCGCAGCAGCGTGATCACATCCGCGCCGCGCAAAGCCTCCTCCAGATGCCGCGTAACGCTGACGCCCGGCGCCAGGCTGGTCGCCACCTCGGGCACCAGTTCCGGTGGTCCGCACAGCGTCACCTTCGATCCCAGCTTCGTCAGCAGGTGACACGCCGAGCGCGCCACGCGGCTATGAAAAATGTCGCCCACAATCGCGACCTTCAACCCTTTCAGCGTCTTCTTATGTTCCAGGATGGTGTAGGCGTCCAGTAGCGCCTGCGAAGGATGCTCGTGCATGCCATCGCCCGCATTGACCACTGGAATATCCAGGTGCTGCGCCATCAGTTGCGGCGCGCCCGCCAGCGGATGCCGGATCACAATCACATCTGCGCCCACGGCGCGCAGCGTGTATCCGGTATCGAGCAGCGATTCGCCCTTCTCGATGCTCGACCCGCTCGATTGCACCAGCGTGGTCATCGCCCCCATTGACTTGGCGGCAATTTCGAACGACGATCGCGTCCGGGTGGAAGGTTCGTAAAACAGCAGCACCACGCGCTTCCCGCGCAGCAGCGCGCGCGGCTTTTGCGGATTCATGCGCCGCGCCAGTTGCAGGATCTTCAGGATTTCCCCGGCATCCAGAGCCTCAATGCCGAGCAGGGAACCGCGTGCGACCTTATTCATCGATAGCCTGGGAGGCGGGGCCGCGAGCCCCTGGGCATCCCGAATTCCGCTCAGCCTTCTGCCCCAGCCCCATGCTGGCCCGTCATGCGCGTAATCTCGGGAAGGATGAACGCAGCATCATACAAGTCCCCCAAGGTACCCGGCAAGCATCGCCATCAGGTCTCACCTTCACGAGGCCCCACCTCATACCCTCGGCACTCCCGCACCGGCAGCCGCGGATACTTCGGGAAACTTGGATCGCTCACCGACAACTCACATCTCCAAAACACCGACCCACGATCCGACTCAACCCGGCGCGCATGCCGGCAATCCGCGCACAGCCCCACCTTCGCCTGCTCCTCCTGTTCCCCGATATCCATTACCGCGAAAGCCGCCTCCGAACCCACGCCGCATACAGCGCTCCGCCGATACTCGACCCGGCCACCATCACCACCAGCATCACGAACAGCCCGAAGCCAACGAAGAAAGCCAGCCCTTCCGGCGTCTTGATGAGGTTTTGCACTTGCGCGACATTCTGCGGATCGTAGCCTCGCCCCACCATCTGCGACAGATTGTCGAGCATTCCCTGCCGCACTTCTGCAGGACGGTACACCAACGTTGCAATCGCCATCACCGCGGAGAAGAGAAATCCAAATCCCCCGCTGGCAGCTCCAATTCTCGCGCCCACCCCCGGCGCGGGCACCGTTCCGCCAAGATGGCGCCGGTACAGCACGACGGCCAGTGCTCCGCCCATCATGTATGCGGGCCCAAAGATCGCATACGGAATCACCATCGCCAGCAGTGAAAACACTCCCGCCAGCGCCGCGCTCGGCAACGCGCGAGACCACAGGACCCCGGCCGACGCAAGCGAAGCATTCACCAAGGGCGGAAAATCTCGCACCTGCGGCCGTTCTGGAGCACTCGGCAAAGATGCAGATCCGGAGGAAGGCGGAGGCGGCAAGGAATCGGAGGAATCGCCCTTGGGCTCGGAAGTCGCGTTGGCTTCCATCCCCAGCACCCGGATCTGCGGCGCCCCGCACTGCTTGCAGAAGGGCATCCCTTCGTCCACCATCGCCCCGCACTTGTAACAGGAATGCTCCACCGGATTTCAAGGTAACGTAGCCCCGCCGATTCAGCAAGAAAGCGCGGCCCAGTCTTACTCGTCGCGGCCCCAGAGGTTGCGGTGCAAGCGATCGTATCAGGGAACCGCTTCAGCGATACCGAAGGCTTTCTTTCTCATTAGCCCTTCAAGGGATGCGATCTTCACGCGCCCACCGCGCTCCCTGCGCTCAAAAACTTTGACGCAGACGAATCCATTTTGAGATCACACCGGGCTGTGACCTGGATCACGGCGTGCGGGTGCGCCTGTACGGAAGATGATCGCCGACTTCAGCAGTCCTCGCCGATCTTCCCGCAGAAATGGAGGCTGTCTGAAGTGGGGGTACAGGCATGAAATCCAATCAACGAGCCGCCGCGATTGTTTTTGGCGTGCTGTGGGCTGCGAGCCTTGCGCAGGCCGGGGAACTGAAGGGCAAGGTATCGGCCGAAGGCCTGAAGTCTGCGGCAAACATTGCGGTCTACATCGATGCCATCCCGGGCAAGAAGTTCGATCACCCCGCGCAACTGGTGACGGTCGACCAGAGGAGCATGCTCTTCGCGCCGCACACCACCATCGTTTTGCAGGGAACCACCGTAGAGTTTCTGAATCACGACACCGTCGCTCACAATGTGTACTGGCCATCGATCAACGGGGACAAAAGGCTGCGGCATAACATGACCATCGTGTCGCCCAACCAAAAGAAGTCTTTCCAATTCGATAATCTCGGCACGGCTCAACTGCTCTGCAATCTTCATCCTGAGATGATCGGCTACATTGTGGTTGTTCCCACTCCTTACTTCGCGCTAACCGGCAGCGACGGAACTTTCCTGATTAAAGATGTCCCGCCGGGTACCTATACTCTGAAAACATGGAGCGAAGACGGCAAACCTACCGCCCAGACGATCACAGCGGGGAACGGCCCGACCAATGTCGACATAACCGTAAAGAAGTAGCGCACTGAGACGCAGCGGACAAAATGGAAGCATCGATCAAGTCAGCGAACCTGGATGTCGGCGTAGGTCGCGGAAGATCAGCGATCGGCCGTGACTCGGACGGGCACGTGGCAAGGCATCGGGTACCTTCGGCAATTCTGGTGGCGCTCATTGCTGTGACAGCGTCCGCATCGTTGCTTGCTCAGGCGAACAAGACGGCAGACATTTCCGTCACGGCCGTTTCAGGCGAAAGCTGGATTCGTCACAACCACACGACCTTCAGCGAAACCAGCATGGGCAAGACTTGGGATCTGGGACCCGGTCCAGCATCCTCAGGGAAGGAAGCTCCGTCCTGGCATCTGGATCTCTCGCCAGGTTACACCACGCAGATCGTCACCCTCCATGGTTCGGACCTTTATCGCCTGAATTGCCAGGCCTGCCACGGACAGCTTGGCCACGGCGCGCCTCCGGAAATCAATTCCATCACCGGTCCCGTCCAGGCCACCTCCAGTGCGGCCACCTTGCAGCGAATGAAGAAACTCGGGCGCGATATGAGCCAGGCGGATGCAAACGCCATCGCCAAAGATTCCAGGGCCCTGTTGCGCAAACGCCTCCACCTCGGGGGCCAACACATGCCGCCTCCCACCTTGAACGACACAGAGATTCACGTTCTGGTTCCCTACCTCGAGCAACTCTCCGAAGTGCCCGGTGCGGAAAAAAATCAGATGGTAGTGAAGGAATCCTCCTACCGCGTGGGCGAGCACGTCGTAAAATCCATCTGCCACATCTGCCACAACGCTGTCGGACCGAACCCTGATCCTGCGCAGATCATGGAAGGGGCGATTCCACCGCTCTCTACCCTGACCAACCGGGTGAGCCTCCCCGAGTTCGTCCGCAAAGTCACCAGCGGCGCCACGATCCCCTTGGGCACGCCCCCCGCGCCGTACCGAGGCAGGATGCCCGTCTTTCCCTTCTTGACCCAGGACGAAACCGCCGCCGCCTACCAGTACCTGCTGCTCTATCCGCCGCAGCCATAATGATGCTGGAGTCAGGTGCTGTTTCTGGGACCCGCTTGTATATCAGGGCACGGCCTCAGCCGCGCGCGCATCAGCCGCGAAGACGACCAGCTTTCGCTGCTGAGGTTCGCTTTGAACCGATCCCATTCTCACCACAGCTCATTCAAAATCCCACGCACGTGTGACTCACTTCATTGACAGCCGTTGCTTCTACCTGTCAAATGAATACCGTTCCCCCTCTCCGAAGAGCGGCTCTTCCTGCGCCCACCCTCAGAGGCGAAATGTCGCGGAGGAAGAGAATGCCCGGCTGGGTCCCCCGTGTGGTCGCCGTCTTCGTGCTCTCGTGCACGCTCGAAGTCTCGGCGCTCCCGGCTCCGGAGGCGTGGGTCCCAGTTCGCTGGACCGGCGGCCCGTTGGAAATCGCCTGGCGAACCCGCGCGAAAACGCTCCCCGCCGATGCTGCCGTCCGCGACGCGCTCGCGCGCTGGTACGAACCCGCCACCCTCAGCCTTCTTGAGGATTCTCCCGCGAACTGCCTGCTGGTCACCTGGAGCGCGCCCGCCGATGCGGCAGTCGAAGCCGAGCAGCAGAAGCTTGTAAAGGTCTATGCGGAGGCGGCGCACAAGCGTGGTCTCGCCGTGCTCGGCCTCGTCTATGCGGCAGGCGATGCGTCGAAAATCGCCACCGACGCTGCCCGCGCTGCGCTCGATGGACTCGTGCTCGAAGGTGACTTCTCCCCTGGATTTCCTGCCTCCTTAAGAAAAGCAGCCGGCTCCATGTTGGTCGTCGAGATCGCGAAGGATGCGGCGCCTTTGCGAGGGAAGCCTGCGCCGATCGTCGCCGTCGTGGGCGTGGCTCCGAGCGCCCGCAATCTCGCCGAAATGGGTATCCGCGGCGCGCCCTCGAGCGAGCCCTGGATCCAGTCGAACATCTGGCTGGTGCGGTCGTTCGCTCTCGCCTCGCCCTCGCCTGCAGTGTGGATCAGCAGCCGGTTCGAGAGCGCTTCCGCCGTCGACTACACGCGAGCCGTGGCCGATGCTGCCGCCGCCGGCGGTCGTTGGATCGTCTCGCTCGACGATGCGCTTCGCGCCAAACTGCGCGCCCGGGATGCCTCGGCGCTCCAGGCATGGCGCAGTCTCTCGAGCTATCTGAGATACGCCGAGAGTCATTCCGCTTGGCGGGCCCTTGCGCCGTATGGGAATGTCGGCATCGTGATCGATCCGGCAAGCACGAAACAGGATTTCAGCGAGGAGTACCTGAACCTCGTAACACGCCGCCAAGTGCCCTATCGTCTGCTAGCACGTTCCGAACTGAATGCTGCTGCTATCGCGACTTTTCATGCGCTCGTGGCCACCGAACTCGACCCGCCCTCTGCTCCCGAGCGCAAGCTGCTGCAGGAGTTCGCCGAGAACGGCGGACTCGTGATCGCCGGTCCTTCCTGGGGCAACGCTCCCAAGACAGAGCCATTCGTCGAGATCCCCGCCGGCAAAGGGCGCGTAGTCGTTTACAAGGATCCCGATCCTGAAACGTTGGCGCGCGATCTCAAGGAACTGCTCTCCGACGACGACCTGGGCGTGGTCCCGTTCAATGTGCCGTCAGTCATCACGCTGGCCAGCGGTGGCGCTCCCGGACAACCTCTGGTCGTGCAGCTAGTCAACTATTTCGACCACCCGGTGGAGGCGATCACGCTGCGTGTGGCAGGCAAGTTCAGCTCGGCTCGTCTGGAAACACCCGAGCATGCGGCGGTCGATCTCCCGCTGCGTGACGCCGAGGGAAAAACGGAAGTGACAATTCCTACGCTTTTGTTGTGGGCCACGGTTTCGATGAAATAAGTAAGGAGGCAATCCAATGAGAGAACGTGTGACGCGGCGCGATTGGCTGGCACTTTCTGGTCTGGCTGTAGGGGCAATGGCAGTGCGGTCTGCCGCAGATGAAACCCGGGCCGTTCCCGCGGGCCCGGCGGAACCGGTCTCGGTCGCCAAGGTCCGCAGCTACGACGAAGACCTGACCGCCCAATTCAAAAAGATGTTCGACCAGGTCGGCGGGATCGGCAACCAGGTCAAAGGCAAGACCGTCGGCATCAAAGTCAATCTGACCGGCGGCGGAGGGTTCCCGGATATACCGCGGGCGACACGCATTGGGTGCATCCTCGCGTGGTCGGCGCCGTGGTCTCCGCGTTCGGCTCACTCGGCGCCAAACGCATCCGCATTCTCGAAAGCGCCGGCGGCCGCAAGCCCGGCTACAAGCTCGAGGACAAATTACTCTCGGGCGGTTGGGACGTCGCCGCCCTCCGCAATGCAGCGCCGCTGGTCGAATTCGAAGACACCAACGCGCTCGGCGAGAGCAAGCAATACTCCCTGCTGAAGGTGCAGAGCAAACCTCACGTGTTTCCCGCCTTCCAGTTGAACCACTCCTATGAGGATTGCGATTACTTCGTGAGCCTGGGCAAGATGAAGAACCACGAAGAAATGGGCCTCACCATCTGCATCAAGAACCTGTTCGGCATCACGCCGCTGGGCGTGTACCGCGACCGGGAAACCGTGTTCCACTACGGGCAGGTGCAGGCGCCTGCCGGAGCACCCGCGGAACTTGATCCCAAGTCGAACCGCTACGAAGGCTGGCGCCTTCCTCGAATCCTGGTCGACATTCTGGGCGCGCGTCCGGTGGACCTCGCCATCGCCGACGGCATCGTCTCCATGGTGGGCGGCGAGGGCCCGTGGGTCCTCGGTTCCAAGCCTGTTCATCCCGGAATCCTCGTCGTCGGCAAAAACTGCGTGAATACCGACTCGGTAGCCGCGGCCTGCATGGGCTACAATCCCCGCGCCGGCCGAGGTGAGGCGCCGTATCGCGTGTTCAAGGATCCCAAAAACCATCCTCCGGAACAGCTCCAGCCCGGCGATGAGATGTTCCAATACGCCGACAACATGATGCTTCTGGCTGAGGCCGCGGGACTCGGATCCGCGGACCTGACCAAAATCGATGTGCGCGGCGTGCCCATCAAGGAAGCGATGTTCGATTACGAAGCTTTCTGGAAGAACCAGATGCCGAAAGGCAAGGCTTGAGCCGTTTGCTTCTCGCGCTGTTCGCGGCGAGTCGTGCTGGCGCGGGCAGACGGGCCGGTCGAAGCTGGAAAGAAGCACGGATGCCATGGGGACGACGTTTTCGATCGTCCTCTATGGCTCCGATCGGGCGGCCATGAACGAGGCGGTCGACGCAGCGTTCGAGGAAGCCCACCGTCTGGACGCCTTGCTCTCGAATTATCGGCCCGAAAGCGAGTGGAGCCGTATCAACCGCGAGGCGGCCGCGCGTCCGGTCGAAGTCTCGCCCGAATTGTTCCGTCTCCTGTCCGACTGCATCGAGTACAGCCGCGCCAGCGAGGGCGCATTCGATCTGACCGTCGGCCCGCTCATGCGCGCCTGGGGCTTTTTCGGCGGGGAACGCCATGTACCATCTCCGGACCAGATCCGCGAAGCCCTTGCCCTGGTGGGATACCGCCATTTGCTACTGAACCTGGACAAGCGAACCGTACACTTCGATCGTCCTGGCGTCGAGATCGATCCCGGCGGAGTAGGCAAGGGCTACGCCGTCGATCGCATGGTCGCGATCCTTCGCGCGCGCGGAATTCGCAACGCGCTCGTCGCCGCATCCGGCAGCAGCATTTTCGGGCTGGGCAATCCTCCCGACGAGCCCCGCGGCTGGCCCATCAGCATTGCCGATCCCTGGGACCATCGCAAGAACGCGGCGGAGATATTCCTCAAAGACCTCTCTCTTTCCACTTCCGGCAGCTATGAGAAATCATTCCGTGCCGGCGGACACCGTTACTCGCACATCATGGACCCCCGCAGCGGCGCTCCGGCCGAAAGCGCCATCCAGGTGACCGTCCTTGCGCCCGCCGCCATTGATGGCGAGGTCTGGGCCAAGCCCTACTTCATCCAGGGCTCCGCCTGGACGGCCACCCACAAGCCGAAGTCCTGGCGCGTGCTCTACTGCGAAGACACTGCCGGGGCGGTGTGCTCATGGGTGGAATAGAGGCTTGAGTGTCGCAAATGCGGAGTGGTAACAGCCTCAGTTCAGACTATGAAAAAAAAGGACTGGTGCCGGGAGAGGGGGAGTTGAACTTCCACGAGGGGTGAACAATGGCGGGTTCTGGGTCCCCACCGCACAGCGCTACAAAACGTCCCGGGACATCCTTTACACTCAGCGCACTGGTTCGACCGGCTCGGAGAGGTTAGGAGCTGGCATCTTGAGGATGGTCATCCGCCTGCGCCTGAGGATGCCAGCGTTGCACCAGGATCGAGGATCGGCTTTGGCAGATCCAGTTCGCGAATCAGAGTTCGGCAGGATTGTGGCTTACCCTCTTTTCATAAAAAAGCGAACCGCGAAGTAGATCACGATCACAACGATTACGACCTCAATCACACTTCGAATCGTCATCTTGTAGTCCTCCTGATGCCGCCCAATTGTCCCACTGATCCCCGCAACAGCCAACAGGCAGGCGGGTGACAGCGGACGTTCAACCAGTTCGAGGTACAGCCCACACAGCATAGCGACCGCGATCACTTCGCGCTGCTGTGATCATCGGATACTGCGTAATTTCTCCCGCGACTGCATTGAGAGTCATACCGATGAAACTCAATACCGTTCTCGCTCTCGTTTGTTCATTGGTGCCGGGTGCCCCAGGTTCGCGTCCGCTCTTTGGACGCTAACCTGGGATATCCCAACCATTGGCGGGACGAGTGGCCCACACAATTGAGGGTGCCCCATTCAATCGCGTTCGGTGCGATTGAGTGGGGTAGCGATGCTGCCTGCAGTTCCCCAGTTGCTGTTCGCTCGTGTAGGACTTGGACCCGCAATCCGGGGGAACTACCGCGTGCTCCTCGGCTCAAGCTACTCTAACTCGCAAAAGTTTTCATTTCACAACCTAATCATTATGTGCGGGTGAACTTTCATGAGGATGAACTGAAGATGAAGCAGAACCAACGAGCGGAATTCCCGGGTGGATCGTGCGGCGTTTGTTGTTGAGGAGTTCATGTGACATCGGCAGCATCTTGACCCCACTCAATCGCAGAGTGCGCGATTGAATGGGGCACCCTCGCGTTGTGTGGGCCACCCGGCCCCAGGTCAGTCTGGTCAGTCTGGTGGCCCAGGTTCGCGCCCCGCTTTTGGGCGCTAACCTGGGAACCCCCAGCGGCGTCTTCTGGCAAAAGCGCTACTACGACCGCAACGTCCGCGATGAGCGCGAGTTCGTGGAGAAGCTGCGCTACATTCATCGGAATCCGGTGAAGGCGGGATTATGCACGCTTCCGGAAGACTGGCGCTGGAGCAGCTTTTGTCACTATGCGCTGCGGGAAAAAGGAGTCGTGGAGATCGAGTCAGAGTGGACGGCGCGGGATCGAGAGAGGCAAGCGACAGGCAGCGCGGAAAGGACATTCTTGATCCCAGGTTAGCGCCCAAAATCGGGGCGCGAACCTGGGCCACCAGCCAGAAGTCGCTTCTGTTCCGGATCCATGCCTATCATGACGTGATCCTCCCAAACTGAATTCTAATTGCAGAGCAGGGTGCACCAGCACTTTGCAGCGAACACAAGGTTGGGAATAGATTAGGTGTGTCGCAGTAATTTGTGCCGCATTTTCTGGACCCAAGCTATATGCCATTTGGATTTCGAATGCGCTACTTCGCGCCTTCGGGTACTTGTCTGGACAACGCTGTCCGCGAACAGACGTTCTCTCTTCCAGGGTGCCCGGAGCCGCTAGTCCTCCAGCATGTTCCTAAGGAACCTGATGCCGATCCCAGCGAACCTGAGGTGTTCATCATCGATGCTGTGGGTTTTGAGGACGAAGAGGCTGCGCGTGATTTCGGAGTGCGACTGAAAATGACGCTCTCGATTTATTCAGCCCGGGTCGGGTTAGGATTCAACGTTGGGGATGATCGCGAGACTAGTGGTCTGGGAGGTTTTGTCCGGCAAAAGCTTCGTGCAAGTCACGGCGTAGATATACGACCGACAGTGCACGGTCTTGACGTGTTCGACACCTCTGTTCAAATCACACGACTCCAGGTGCGCGGAAGAATATCTATCACTCGGCCGCTTAGAAGCTTTACCGAAAGCATCACGACAGAGTTTAAGAACTGGACCCTTAGTAAGAAACACACCCTCGCGCTTTCGCTTTACAACGCCTCCCACTATGAGGTCGATTCAGAGGCACGGTTTTTGTCGCTTATCACTGTCATCAAGGTTATCGCGACCAGAAAGCCACGGAGCGAGCCTGTCATTGCCTTCCTTTGTGCTTGCATCGAGAGTCTCGCGGAACAAGAGACTCTTACACACTTCGAGCTGGACGCACTTTGCAACGGTCTTCGCAACCTTAAGAGCGAGTCGATTTCCGAAGCGTGCAGGAGACTTGTGCAATCGGCTGGCGGCGACGTTGAATTGTTCAGCCGGTGCTATAAGGTACGGTCCGAGCTCCTACATGATGGTACGAGTACTACGCATCCGGAATTGTCAACGCAGCCCCATGTTTTAGATGAGTTGGTGCGCAGAGTCTTGATTTGGGCTGTCGAGGCGAACATTCCCTGACTATCCCTCGGGCAATCTGATTTCTTCACAGCTTCCAGACGGGACGTTCACCAATTTCTCTGGTACTGGGCAATAAGGGCTCTTGGTGTGAGAATCAATCCATGCCTTGCACTTTCTGCCGAGCGACCGAGAACCTGACGGACGAACACGTTTTTCCCGCATTCAGCGGAGCCGATCTGGTGGTTTCGAATGGGAGTTGCAAAGCTTGCAACAACACCTGCAGTGCCAACTTTGAACAGAAGATCGCGGAC
The DNA here is from genome assembly GCA_963733805.1 of uncultured Acidobacteriota bacterium. Classification (GTDB taxonomy): domain Bacteria; phylum Acidobacteriota; class Terriglobia; order Terriglobales; family Acidobacteriaceae; genus Gp1-AA133. The sequence goes on from CAVTEO010000003.1 coordinate 399,158, forward strand.
CAGCTTGAGACGACAAGGCACATCTTTGAGATTCAAGATCGATACGGTGACGTTCCCAAGTTGTCAGTCGCAGTGGAAGTGACCGGTGAAGGGGCCGAATCCGTGGAATTGCGCGGGCGGCGAACAGTTGACGGTGATATCAAACTTTACGATTTTGTGAGCGAGGCACAAATCGAGGATGGAAAGAAGGTTCGACATGGCTTCTTCGTTTCCTCGGGAGCTGCAGAGAGATTCATTGAACGTTCTCGCAAAAGAGGAGAAACCACGACAGAATTGGGCGTTCCGAAAGAACTCACATTGCAGTCCAGTGCCGAGCAGACGATTGTCTTTGCCTTCACATACGAGGCTCGGCAATTGGCTGCCAAGATCGCCCTCGTGTCACTCGCATTCCAGTACGGAACCGACTATGCATGTCTACCGCAATTCGATGCTTTGAGGGAGATGATTATAGGGGCACGGCAGGACCTTTCGAGATTTGGTCTTCGGATTTTCGCGAACAAGGATTTCGCATCTGATCACAAAAGCTCACCGAGGCAGCACGCAGTTCGCACACACCTGAGTGCCGGGATGCACCACGGATGGGCGTGCGTGACTTTGTTCGGTGGCCTTTCCTACATCATTGAACTCACACGAAGTTTCGACGAAAGAGACAGCCGATCATTCAGCCTATTCTATAACGTTGAAACTCGATCTCTGTTCAACCCTATAGTGCTCTTCAGTGAACAGGAGATGATAGGGAGAATTTTGTCGCCAGCAACATGTTTCGAAGATCCCAATGCCATCGACGCGCAATGGTGGCCGCTTGTGGAGGGCTATTGCAAATCAAAAGGTATTGACATCACCAGAACGCTGCACTGAGTACCCTGGGTGGCTGCCCCACCCAACGCGCGCGTACCCCACGTCCGGTTTTTCCCGGCGACCTATCTAGCTATCGAAATAATCGGCAGCACCACGCGCGATGGGTGGGAGGCATCGTGAAACACCCGGATATTTGCTTTTCTCATCTCCGCGCTGTTCACCTCCGATTGTCCGGTCTGGAGATTGCGTGAAAAGTTTGGAGTGAAACTTCCTGAGATCTGCAGCCGGATCCGATGTCCCTGCAAAAACACGTTGCTCGTAATCAGGTTCTCTAACTTCAGTTCGTAGATTTCTCCGGGGGATAACCACTGTCGACCACGCTTTAAGTTGCGATAGCTTGCGCGCTGCACATCGAGCCCTGGACTCATCAGGTTCATGGCCCTCCCGTCTGGTGCCACGTCCAGCAGCCGCGCCCAAAGGTCGAAATCGCGGCAATCACAGGAAACCCACATGTGCACGCTGATCGGACCGATCACTTCGGTGTCCTGCTTCAGCGCAGCAGAATCGAATGAGAGGACATCGGCTCGCTCGGACAGCTTTGCATAGTCGTGGGCTCCCGAGGAATCGTACGCGTTCACCACTGGATTGGCTGGGTCGGATAGGAATTGACTCAAGCTTTGTTTCTGATCGAACGGCGTGGCTTGCAGTTGCCCGGAAGATACACCGCCGGCGGATGGGGCGAGAAACATCGGTGTCTCGACCGCTGCCGGCGGCCACCGATCGGATTCGCGCCATTCATTTCTTCCCATTACGAAGTAGCGCACCGGCTTTTCATGATCCACCCCGTTGTCCACGCCCTTCACATAATGATCCATCCAGCGCAGAACGACTTCGTCGTAGTCGATCGCCGCGGTCGGGCCGAACTCGCGCTCTCCCGATCGGGTTTTTGCTGTACTGTCCACGCCGTGAACCCACGGCCCAAGCAGAAGGTGAGTCCGGGTGTCCTTCTCTCCTCCACGAACCTTCACCAGGCCGGCATAGTTGGTCGTAGCTCCCTCAGGTCCGTAATTGTCGTCGTACCACGCTGAAAGGTTCAGGACCGCGGCCCTGGTGCGGGAATACTTGTCGCGCAGTTCGCTCCAGTTCCACCACGCATCCTCAGGCGGATGCCGAAGCCAGTCGAAGTAGTATGGCGCGACCTGTTGCAGAGGCTTCATATCAAGTAGGGGAAGGGTGTTCAACATCCCCGGCCCTTGCTGTTCCCAGGCGGCCAGAGCCTCTTTGTAAGTTCGCGGGCCAGGCAGGTTCTTCTTCACTCGAACGTCCCAGGCAATGTTGTCCCAGATCCATTCCATCCAGGACATGTCCCACGTTCCACCCGCATAAAAAAAGTTCTGCGGCGTGGAGAAGGTCATCGCCGGGACCATGGCCTTCAAATGAGGGGGGCTCTCGACAGCGGCCAGCCATTGCACCGCACCTGGATAGGAAAGACCGAAGGTTCCCACCGCGCCATTCGACCAGGGCTGCCTGGCAGACCATTCGATCGTGTCGTAGCCGTCTCGTCCTTCGTTTTCGTAAGGACGGAACTCTCCCTCCGAGTGAAATCGGCCGCGAACATCTTGGATGACAACCGCGTACCCACGCTCGAGGGCATGCTTGAAGGTTGTGTGCTCCTGTTGCGCTTCGTCCTTCCCGTACGGCGTCCGATACACCAGTACCGGAAACTTCCCCTCCCCGGCGGGGCGTAGCACATCCGCGCGTAGAACGACACCATCACGCATCGGGATGGCGACGTTCCGATCCTCAATGAAGCGAGTTGCAGTATCCGAAGAGTTCTGAGCAAGGACAACAGTGGAGCTGGCGAGAACGAGAGCGAATATCCACAGTTTCATCGGGCGTGAGACTAACAGGGAGCGAGACGCGGTCGCAAATTAACTTCTAAAAGTCTCCACGGGCGTGTGGCCCGTCCTACGCATCGTTGGGTGTTCCTCGATTCATCAAGTACCGTCGGCCAAAGCGCTTTCTCCCAAATAAGTCAGGGCCGGTCCCGTGGGATCGGCCCTGAAGTCTTCTGCCAGCTACTGCGACTTACACACGATGCTCGGATTGTCTTTCGCCAGGTCCAGGCACGCCTGGTGCTGTTTCTGTTTCTTCGCCGCATCGGCCACGGTCGCGGGGGCAGTCGAAACCGTCACGCTGGTGACGACTGGATCCGTCGCGGGCTGACCTGCGGTCGAGCCCGTGGTTGCCGCCGCGTTTTGCAGGCGGGCGCCGGAAGGATGTCCTTGCGTCGCCACCGCCGGTACCACTGAGGGGGAACCCGGTGACGGGGAACCCGGTGACAGACGGGACGTTCCCCAGAAACTTCAGCCACCTGTGGTTATGGAGCCAAGATGTTTACCCTTGACATCTTAACAAATTGTTAAGACAATAGTCATGTGAAGCTGCTTGCCCGGGATCGTTTGATCACGAACGACAAGCAATTGAACAGGGCGTTGGCTACGTGGGCCAAGGTGGTTGAAGAAACAACATGGAAGCATCTGGCGGATGTGCGCAACACCTACAAAACCGCCGATCCGGTCAAGGGATGTGTGGTGTTTGATATCAGGAACAATCGCTTTCGCTTGATCACGAGAATTAACTACAAGATGGGCGTTGTGGTGATAGATGCTGCGATGACCCACGCCGAATATCTTCGTTGGAGCGCAAAGTGAGGGACGAGATGGCAGTAGGAACGGCAGTTGCAGAATACAGAAAAGTTGCTTCGGCGGAGCCCCCTAAGGCCATTCATACACAACAGGAGCGCCGGCACTGGCGACGTGTCCTTGATGCGCTAATGGCTAAACCCGAGGATGAATTGAGCGAGGCAGAAGCGCGCTACGGAGAAACTGTCGCCGTACTTATTGAAGACTACGAAAAGCGGCACTACCCCCTTCGCCCCGTATCGCCGATCGAAGTCTTGCGGGGGCTAATGGCTGACAACGGCCTTAAACAGAAAGACCTAGAAGACGTTTTTGGTACCGAAGCGGCTGTTTCATACGCCCTCAGCGGCAAGCGCCCGCTGAACGTGCAACAGATTCGCGGGCTTGCTGCTAAGTTCCATGTCTCACCGGCCGTATTTTTGTAGCAGGTTCGCGTCCATCCTCTGGAGGCTAAACGGCCCGCCCTCCCGCGACCAGAGCCGGGTGCCCCACGTTCGCGTCCGTTCTTTGGACGCTAACCTGGGATATCCAAACCCTTGGCGGCGCGCCCGCGCCTAAATCGAATCCTTGCTCTCCCCTCGCGTCTGCACAAACACCAGCGCGAAATCACTTCCCTTGCCACCGTCCTGCGGCGATACCGAGACGATGTGCTGGCTGTCCTTCGTCCCCACCTTCAATTCGATCGTCGGCCCGCTGTCGTGATCGCAGGTCAGCTTGTTGTCCTTCTTGTCGGAATCCTTCCCGGTGTGCAACTCGATGTCCGGTTCATCGTGCTGCCGGTTCGTGGTGTGGCACTCGAGAATGCCTCCATACTTCTTTAACTCACCGCGGTAGTAGGCCGTAACTTTCTCCGGGGGATCGTCGCTCAGGAACTCGGCCACCACTACCTTCAGCCCAAAAAATCCCGACGAGATATTCACGTTCGCCTGGCCGCCGTGGTCGTCCGAATCTTTCTTCTTCTCGCGGGCTCCCGGGTAAACCGGCAGGCCCGTATCCCGCACGTTCACGTCCTTGTTCACGTGGATTCCGCCCAGCGGCGTCTGGATGTCGACGTTCTTGTCTTTTCCGTCTTCCGACTTGTCGACGTGAATCCTGCACCCGGACAGCGCGATCACCAGGCCCGCCGCAAATACTGCCACAACCAGAATCCTACTGGCTTGCCATTTTGTGTGCATGCTGAGAATCCCCTTGCGCCAGGCGCGCCTGGCGTTCGATGCCGGCGCCCCGCTGCGCGACATTCGGAATACTGACTGGAAGATGCCCGTGCACCGGGATCTCCCCGAACAGCGCCTTCACCGCGCTGATCTCCGACACGGTTTCATTGGAAAATGTACATAGATAGTTGTCGATCTTAGGAAAATCCGCCACCACGTACGGATTGCCCATCGCGAACACCACCGTCTTCCCGGCCGCGTGCTCCAGCAGCTGGTTCAGCAGCGTGCCCGTGGCATCGGCCACTGCGACCGAATTCTTCCGGCTCCCCGGCGTCGGAGTCGCATACACCGCCGCCACCACCGTCTGTGCTTCGTCCGCCGCTTTCAGAATTTCCTGCGTCATGCCTTCGGCGATCCGCGGATCGACATACATCACGTTCGCGTCAGGCACACGGACGCGCACCTGCCCGTCAAACACCCGGCCCGCGCTCATGCGCACGTCCTCCGAGAAGACAATCACAACCAGACGGTTGCGTGTCTCCACTGTTGTCATATACGGAAGCCCGCCCGGCATGGTTCCCACCGCCCGCAGGGGCAGAACCTTGCCATTCTCGCGGACCAGCGTCACCGCGTCGTCCGCTACCTGCTGCCCCACCAGCGCGTTCTGGGACTTGCCGACTTCCTTACCCACGTTGGTCACATCCACCAGCTTCGCCTTGTTCAGCCCGAGCGAGGCTTTCGCCTTAAGCAACTTGAGCACGGAAGCATCCAGCCGCGCTTGCGGAATTTCCCCGCTCGCCACCGCCTTCAGCATCGCCTGGTAAGAAGCCTCGAGGTCGGCGGGAATCAGCAGCATGTCGTTGCCCGCCTTGAATGCTTCCACCGCCGCGCGCCCTACGTCCTGCGCATAGAGCCGCGTCAGCCCCGCCATGTCGAGCGCATCGGTGGTCACGATGCCGTTGAACTTCATTTGGTTCTTGAGCAGGTCGGTCACCACCAGGGTTGAGGTCGTCGCCACCCGGTTGGGGTCCGGCTCTAGTGCGGGCACGGTCACGTGCGCCACCATGATCGAGTCCACTCCCGCGTCGATCGCTTTCTGGAAGGGCGGCAACTCGATCGTGTTGAGATGGGTGCGGTCGCCGTTGACGCTGGCCACTCCCAGATGAGAGTCGGTCGCCGTGTCTCCATGGCCGGGAAAATGTTTCGCAGTCGTCAGCATCCCGCCGTCATGCGCGCCCTTGATGTAGGCCGCGACCAGCTGTCCCACCTGCTGCGGATCTTCGCCGAAGGAACGCGTGTTGATGACCGGGTTCACGGGATTCGAGTTCACGTCCGCGACCGGAAAAAAATTCCAGTGGATGCCGATGGCGCGCGCTTCCTGCGCCGTGATGCGCCCGAAATTCTCCGCGTTCTCCAGCTTGCCCGCCGCCCCGAACGCCATGGCGTGCGGAAAAATCGTGGGCCCGTTCAGCCGCATGCTCAGACCGCGCTCGAAGTCGGCGGCCAGCAGCAGCGGCAGCTTGGATTCTTCCTGCAGATGGTTCAGCAGCACGGCCGCTTCGTACGGTTCGCTCTTGATCAGGAAAGGCCCGTCCACCGGAACGGTCATGGCGAATCCGCCCACGTGATACTTGTTCATGGTGTCGCGCAGCTGCGCAAGCGTGTCGCTGTCGTTGTTCAGGAACTGTGCCCGCGCCCACACCATGAACAGCTGCCCGACTTTTTCCTCCGTCGAAAGCTTGCGCAGCGTCTTCTCCGCCCACTTCTCGCCGCCATGGTCAAGATGAATGGGACCAGGCTTCTGGAATTTCTCTTTCGCGAACGAGGGAGTCATCATGAGGAGAACAAGAAGCCAGGCAATGAAGGAGCGCATAGCCAGACGATAGCATGAGCCGCGAGCTATGAGCTATGAGCTATGAGCCGCGAGCTTCGAGCTGTGAACTGGCAGCTGACTCACGCCCCCTAGACCCGAACCGCGGTCGCCCGCTCCACGGCCTGTTGCTGAATGCTCGACTCATCGCCGAAGCCATTCAGCCATGCAACCTCTGGCTCGCGCCGGAACCAGGTGAGCTGGCGCTTGGCGTAGTTGCGATGCCCCTGTTGGGCCGCGGCGATGGCAGCGTCACGAGTCAACTCGCCGCGCAGCAACTGCAGCGCCTGCTTGTAGCCCAGCGACGCCAGCGCGCGCGCAGAGTCGCCGTACTTCGCGAGTAGCTGCCTGGTCTCTTCCACCAGTCCGCGTTCAAACATGGCCAGCGCGCGTCGGTTGATGCGGGCGTAGAGCGCGTCGCGGTCCGGGTTCAAGCCCATGCGCAAAATGGTGAAGCCCTGGAGGGGATCGCGCCCCTTCCTCCACATCTCGGTCATCTGCCGGCGGGTTGCGAGGCAGACCTCGATGGCGCGAATCAGTTTGGGCATGTCGTTCGCGTGAATCTTGTCTGCCGCGGCCGCGTCGAGACGACGCAAGATCTTGTGCAGGTGCGCGGAGTTCTTCTGCGCGGCGCGCTCGCGCAGGCGCTCGCGCAATTCTTCCGAACGTTGCGGGCCCGGGAACAATCCTTCCAGCAGCGCGCGCAGGTAGAGGCCGGTGCCTCCGACCACGATCGGCACGCGGCCGCGTGCTTTGATGTCTTCTAAAACCTGGCGGGCCTGGCGCGCGTACTCGCCCGCCGTGATGTAGCCAGTGGGTTCAACGATGTCGAACAGGTGGTGGGGCGCGCTCGCGCGCTCTTCAGCCGTGGGCTTGGCGGTGCCGATCTCGAACTCGCGATACATCGCGACCGAGTCGCAGTTGACGATTTCACCTTGCAGGGCGCGGGCAAGCGCGAGAGACAGAGAGGTCTTGCCGCTGGCGGTGGGACCTAAGATGGCGACCAGTAACGGGCCCGCAACGTTCAGCGAAGGCTCCAATGGATTGCGTACCAGTAGCGGACCAGCGTGATGGCCAACAGCGTCGCCGCAACGATCAGCAGTCCAGTGGTCTCGAGCGCGTACACGTGATGCCGGTTCCGGCCGTGCGCAGTCTTGTCCATAGGGGGAGCGTCTATCGAGCACATTGTAGCTCCGGATCAGCTGGACCGGAACCAAGAATTTGCCCGGCGGGTAATCGCAGTAATGTTCCACGTGGAACATTGTGCAAAACGCTATGGTATCAGTATAGCTATAAGAGAATGTGAGAGGACCTTGTAACCTGCTGACGGGGCGTTGTTTGGCGGGATTTCTGCGGGCAGGTGTGTCACACGATGGTGTGAGGTAGGTCACTGGTGTCTTCCTATCGGCAGCCCTCGGGAACTTGTGTGCCGGTGGTACACTACCGCGTCGTTGGGGCGGCTATGGGTGGAGAGGGAACGGCGAAGAGCGCACGCTTCGGATTGTTTGAGGTGGATCTCGTCTCGGGAGAATTACGCAAAGACGGCACGCGCATCCGCCTGCAGGAGCAGCCGTTTCGCGTGCTGGCGATGTTGCTGGAGCGGCCGGGAGAGATGGTGACGCGCGAGGAAATGCGCAGCCAGTTGTGGCCGGATGACACGTTCGTTGATTTTGATCACGGGTTGAACACGGCGGTGAACAAGCTGCGGGAGGCGCTGGGCGATGCGGCGGCGAATCCCCGCTTTGTGCAGACGGTGGCTCGGCGCGGGTACCGGTTCATCGCGCCGGTACAGCCGAACGGCGTGAGTGAATCGCTGGCGGTGGCCGCGAGTGCAGGGCCGGCGAGCCACGAGCTTGCAGGAAAAACCGGAGCGGATCGTTTGCACCCGGAGCTTGAGGTGCCGGTTCCGCGCCGGGGCTTGACGCGCGGATTGTTCATTCTGATCCAGGTCATGTATCTGATTTTCTATGTCGCAGCGCTGTTTCGCTGGCAGGGCGTGCAGCGGATTGCGGATGGGTTCCTTCCGGGATGGAGCGCGTCTGCGATTGTGGTGGGAGTATTGGTGACGGCCGGGGCAGGAATACCGTTGCGCTGCTACCTGATTTCGGGGGCGGGATTTGATCATGCGCGGCTGGGGGAGAAGTTTCAGCGGTTATTTCCGGCAATTCTAATTCTGGATGAGCTGTGGGCGGTGGCTCCGTTTTTGTTGGCGGAGAAGATTGGGTTTGGGGCGGCCTTTGCGGCGACGGCGGGCTTGCTGTATCTGCCGTTTTCGGAGCGGAGCCTGGTGCGGTTGGCTTATCCGGACTAGCAAGGACTTGCAGTGGTCGTTAGCTACAAAACTGCAACTGCAGCAGGACCCCCAGGCGGTGCATGATCGAGCAAGCATTCTTTGCCGGACCGCGTTCAAGTCGTAACGCGATATTGGGCGAACAAACGGCGCACGCTTGTGAAATCGCTGATCACCACAGTAACGCTTCTGCGAATCCTGGGTAATTTGACCGGACCACGCAGGTATCTGCATTCTCTCTACAATGGCACAAAGGTCACCAGCATCAGTCAGGCCTGAGCGTCCTGCACGTATCCGCGTTCCCAATCGCGAACGGGTATTGTTCACGATCCGTGACCATCGGTTTGTGGGAGTCCTTCAGCGCCTGTCCCTTACAGGGGGATCGGTCATCCACACCGAGGACCCACTTCCACGAGGAACGTTAGCTAGTTTGGATCTGAAAACCGTATTCGGAAAAGTAACTGCACAGATCGAATTTTTACACGTTGGGGCGGACGGGAATACGACCGCGCAGGCCTTTCGGTTTCTTGGGATGGACGATTTCTGCACTGGGCGATTATGCGCAGCCATAGAGCGAATGCAAGGTGCGGGTTACAGCGATGCTGAGATTAGGCAAAACGGTCTGTCGAGACTTGTGACAAAGTATCTCAGCACAGTTCGCGACCACATCGAGCGGTTCTTGCAAACTGGCTCACCTCGACGGAAAGCTCGGGCGAGGAGCTAATACATTGGCTGAACGGACGGAGAATGCTCCGAAACTATCCTGGAGAGGAACGATTCTGAAGACCGCAGGGCCGCTGTTTTAAGGGTATACGCCGGCAGACAAACCAGGGACGCGGACTTCAAGGTTTGCCGGCTGCCACCGGAGCACGGTTTTCTATCGACAAGAACTCGCGCAGATCGTGGCCTGCGTAAATCTGCCGTGGACGTGCAATCTTCTGCTCCGGGTCGGCGAGCATCTCTTGCCATTGCGCCAGCCAACCGACGGTGCGCGGGATGGCAAACAGTACCGTAAACATCTCCGGTTTGAATCCCATCGCCTGGTAGATGATGCCCGAGTAAAAGTCCACGTTGGGATACAGTTTGCGCTTGATAAAGTAATCGTCTTCCAGCGCAATCCGTTCCAACTCCAAGGCAATATCCAGCTTTGGATTACGCCCTGTGACCTCGAACACCTGCTCGGCCGTCCACTTAATTATCTTGGCGCGCGGATCATAGTTCTTGTAAACGCGGTGTCCGAAGCCCATCAGCCGGCCATGCCCATCCTTGACCTTCTTGACGTAGGCAGGCACGTTGTCCTTGGAGCCGATCTCGTCGAGCATTTTCAGGACTTCTTCGTTTGCTCCACCGTGCAGTGGTCCGGACAGCGCCGCAGCGGCCGCGGAAGTCGTCAGGTAAGGATCAGCATGCGCGCTGCCCACGGAGCGCATAACGTTCGTACTGCAGTTCTGCTCGTGGTCGGCGTGCAAAATAAACAGAATGTCGAGGGCGCGTGCGAGCACCGGATTGACCAGGTATTTCGGCTCGACCATCTTCCACAGCATGTGCATGAAATTCTCACTGTAACTGAGGTAATTGTCCGGATACACGTAGGGAAATCCCAGACTGTGCCGGTAGGACATAGCTGCGATGGAAGGCATTTTTCCAATCAGGCGCTTGACCTGAAGGAGGCGGTTGTTGGGATCGTGAATGTCTCTGGCTGCCGGGTAGACGGTGGACAAGGCTGCCACTGTGCTCACAAGCATCGCCATCGGGTGGGCGTCGTGGCGGAAGCCCTCCATGAATTTCTTGGTGGTCTCGTGCAGCATGGTGTGGTGCGTGATCTCGTTTACCCAGTTCTTCAGTTCGGTCGCGTTGGGGAGGTCCCCGAAGAGAACCAGGTACGCCACCTCGAGAAAGGTGCAATGCTCGGCCAGCACTTCAATGGGGTAACCGCGGTAGCGGAGAATCCCCCGTTCGCCATCAATGAAGGTGATGGCGCTGCGGCAGGAAGCAGTGTTCATGAATGCCGGATCGTAAGTCATGAGTCCCAAGTCGTCCGGGCCGGTTTTGATCTGGCGGAAGTCCATGGCGCGGACTGCCTCGTTCTCGATGGGAAGGTTGCAGGTCTGCTGCGTGCGATTGTCAGTAACGGTGAGGGTGTCTTGCGCCATGGCAAATGTCTCCTTTGCTCACAGGGTCCGAGGCTGACCCGCGGGTGTAAATATGGAGGGCGCTCAGGAAGGCCGCTCCTCGCCATGACCACACCACCCTATGCCGGAATCACGCGGCCACAAGGACTGGTTCCAGCACAGGTGGGGAAACCAGCAGAATCCCGCACTATTCATGCTCACATGTCGCACCCATCTAAGCGACGACCAATGTCACTATTCCCTGTGATTCGTGTCACGCCCTCACTGTTGGTGAGTGGACCTGCCTCCACAAATCAAGTTCGGCGACGACGTAATCCATACGGTTGCTTCCCTTTTCTGTTAAGCCCGCCCGTACGAATAGCCCCAACTCGCTAAATCCGGGTCACAGTTGTCGAAAAATCCCTCTCTAACAATGTCGGCGGTGTTAAGAACGTTTTCAAGCACACTGCGGCATCCGCTCCCGAGTCGAGGCCCATTTCGCTCTAGTTGAGATTTGCCAAGCCAACTTTAGTCGCGCTGCTAATCGTTCGGGTCAGGAACTCAGTCCGACCCAGCCATCTCTTCGATCACTTAGCGCGATTATGATTACATCTTCGAACTCCCCCGCCGAGAGGGGAGCGGGATGTCCAATCATTGCGGCGGTGATTTACTGCACACCATGGCGATTTCCGGGGCTCTCCCGCGTGAGAACCAAGCTTTCTGAACTGTTTGTAATGCCAGTCCCGGCGCCACATCTAGTACAGATGCACCGCAGCTTGCGTGCCATCGTCACTTTGGCGATCTTGCGCCCGCGCCGCCGGGTGTGTCCGAAGGTGAGAGCCATGGGCCGTCCCTGCACGAATCCAAAGACGACTACTGCTTCACGCTATCCAGCAACTTCTTTTCGGCTGCGGTGGGCGGCTCGAATCTGCCTCCGAGATATTTCGCCAGGAATTCCTCAGAGGCGGCGTTGAACGCCGTACGATTTTCCGGACGCGCGAAACCATGGCCTTCATCCGGAAAGATGTAGTACTCCACCGGCTTATTGTTCTTGCGCATGGCAGCGACGATCTGGTTGCTCTCCGCTACATTGACGCGCGGATCATTCTTACCCTGACCAATCAGCAGCGGAACCTTAATCTGGTCGGCCTTGAACAGAGGCGACTGTGACTTCAGAAATTCTTCGTTGTCTCCCATGCGTTTGTGAAGTACCGCCAGAAATGTCGACCAGTACGGCGGAATCGTCTTCAACAACGTATTCAGATTCGACGGCCCGACGATATCCACACCGCACGCATAAGCATCAGGAGAAAACGTAACACCGGCCAGGGTGGCGTAGCCGCCGTAGCTGCCGCCCATGATGCAGACCTTCCTGGGATTCGCGATGCCTTGCTGCACGACCCAGTCCTTGGCGTCGAGCAGGTCGGTGTGCATCGTGCCCGCCCATTGGCGATCGCCCGCGTTCAGATATTTCTTGCCGTATCCGGTGGACGCGCGAAAGTTGGGCTGCAGCACCGCGTAGCCGCGATTCGTCAGCCATTGGGCATACGGGTCATACCCCCAGAGATCGCGGCCCCACGGGCCACCATGCGGGAAAACCACCATGGGGAGATTCTTCGCTTCCGCGCCCTCCGGAGTCGTGAGATACCCGTAAATCTTCATGCCGTCGCGAGCCGTGTACTCAATCGGCCGCATCTTGGCCAATTGGTATTTTTCCAGTGCAGGCCGGTCGCTGAACAGCAGCGTCGCCTTCTTCGTCGCGCGATCGTAAAGGTAGTAATACACCGGCGAATCGTCGCCCTCGTAGGTTACGATCCACTTGTCGTCTTGCAGATCGCGGCTGATGCTGCTGATGTCGGCCTCGCGCACCTTGCGCAGCGCATCGAAGTCCGCCTGAAAGTTCTGGTCGACAATCTGAAAATCGCGCCGCTCTCGCAGGAACACAACCGCTTGCAGCTTGTGGTTTTTCGGATGCTCCACCGTGAAGGACACGTCAAACTGCGGATCCCCGGCAATCACCGTTCGCTTGCCGGTCGCGATATCCACTGAAATCAGCTGCGCCGCGTTGGCATCGAGCGACGTGATAATCCAGAGTGCCTTGTTGTCGGGCGTAAAATTCACAATCTGACCGAGCGTCTCGTCCGCCCCCCACTTGATCAACTCGCGCCAGGGAGATTTGAGGTCGGCGCGCACGCGGATGATCACCCCGCCATCTTCCGTCGTGATCTGGGCGGCGCGAACTTCGAGATTGTGATCCGCCTGCCAGCTTTGCACGTCGCCCGGATTCTGCGTGTCGAGCGCCAGCTCGCCACTTTTGAGATTCACGCGATATACATCGAAAACCTTCGCGTCGCGCTTGTTCGACTGGATCAGGATCGTATCCGGATGATCGGGATCCAGCGAGACAATGTCGGCCCGAGATTTCTCGAAGGGAGTGAGATCTTTGGTCTGCTTGCTGGCGAGATTGGCCTGATAGAGATGCCAGTTCTCGTCGCCATCCTTATCCTGCCCGTAAAGGATGTTCCTGGAATCGTACTGCCATGCAAAATTGCGGATGCCGCGCTTCCGATCGTTGGTGATGACGCGATCATCGGTCTTACCCAAGGTCCGCACCCACACGTTCAGCACACCCTGATCGGGCGCCAGATACGCCAGCATCGTGCCATCCGGCGAAATGCCGGGCGAAGTGCGCTCAGGATTGCCAAAGAGCACGCTGCGCGGGATAAGCGCAGACTCGGCCAAAGCCACTGTGGAGAACGAGATTAGCAGGACGATCGCAAGCGAACGAGAAAGACGATCCATCGAGGCACCTCCCTGGCGGGAGAATTCTACTGACTGGTGGACAAGCGAAACAAGGTATAGGATATCGGGCCGCCGCTGCCGTTGCTGCAGATTTCGCTGCCGGGTAAAAAGCCGAGCCCTTTCAAAGCAACAGGTTTTCGGGTGGGCCGCAGACGGCTGTGGCGCACCGTCGGGCCGGAAACAGGGGAACTCCGCTTATGCCGTTTGCGTATCTCCGTTTGGAAGGCGGGAGAAGTGTGCGGGGCTCCGAGTCGCGCCGTCGATCGCGTAGGTCGAAAATCCTACGCTTCTTGCAGTAGTGGAATCCCACCCTAGCGCAAAGAACGCGCTAGGATGGGGCACCCCGCGGTTTTGATGATGCCCCCGGACATCACGGGGCAGAAATTCAGGAGCGTTCTTATGCGGCGATTCGGTTGGATGATCACGGTGTTGGTGCTTTTGTCGGCGGCGGGCTGGGGGGAAGAGTGGAACAAGTCCTTCCCCATTAGCGGCCAGGCCGAGTTGCGGGTGGAGACCTCGGATGCGCAAATTCATGTCGACACCTGGGACGAGAAAAAGATTGACGCGCACATCACCTCGACCAAATGGGGTTTTGGGCAAGGCGGGATTGAGGTCATCGATCATCAGACCGGAGATTCGGTGGAACTCGAGGTGCGCTTTCCGCATGGCGTGCAGATTATGAGCATGGGCGAGCGGCGCACCGTCATCGAGATTCACATGCCGCGGGAAGGCAAGGTCCGGCTGCACACCGGGGACGGAGAGATCCAGTTGCGCGACCTGAAGGGACAGATGGATCTGGAGAGCGGGGACGGACGCCTGGAAGTGGAGGGTGTAGATGGAACGCTGCGCGCGCATTCGGGAGACGGGCACGTGCGGGTGCGCGGACGGTTTGACCATCTCGATATCAGCACCAGCGACGGGCGCATTGAAGCGGAAGCTTTGGCGGGGTCGTCGGTGGGGCAGGGCTGGAATGTGTCGACCGGCGACGGCGGCGTCTCGATGATGGTTCCAGCCAACCTTGCAGCCGACCTGGCCCTGCGTACCGGAGATGGGCACATTACGCTCGATGTTCCGATATCGGTCGAGGGGAAATACGATTCGAATAATCTTCACGGGAAGCTCAACGGGGGTGGCGGGCTGTTGAGCATTCATACCGGGGACGGATCGATTCGGTTAGGGAAGTCGTGAACGGCGAGCTGTCAGTTTCGAGCTGCGAGCTATGAGCTTGGAACGAAAATTCCGTAGTGTCAGAGCTCGTGGAATTCCATCCCAGCGCAAAGAGGGCGGAAGTATGTGGTCCCCGGCACTCGTCGCTTGTCTGGCTTGCGGAGATGAGATTGTGAGCTGTGGGGCTGGCGGGCTCACGCCCGCTGCGCTGGGTGCCGCCCCTGCGGGGCTTGCGTTTCTCTCGCATGCTTACCCAGCGCTTACGCGCTGGGCTTTCCTATTTCGCCGCTCCGCGGCTTGGGCGGTCGAGCTCAATCGAGCCGATTCGACTTAGAACCTGTGAGATTCGTTCTTTCGGGTTGAGGTTTGGCGCTGCTCTCGTCTGGTTTACTCTCGAGATGTGGTTTGCGAGATGTAGTTTGCGAGATGCGGTTTGCTTTCGAGATGTGGTTCTACCGTTCGAGATCCGTTTCCGTCACATCCCGCTCTTGTGAGGAGTGCGCAGCAGGCAGCTGTTATCTGATTTCGCTTCCGTCGGGATTGAGGTTGTAGAAGAAGCGAAAGCGGAGGCCGAGGTAGGGGCCGGGGAATTCCCTGGGGAGGGGTTGGAAGGGGTCGGAGCCCTTGATGCTGCCGTAGGCGGGGCGCTCGAGGGTGACGTCGCCGGAGGATTCGACGACGCGCAAGCCTTGCACCGTGCCGTCTTTCAAAATGAAGAAATCGATGGTGACCCAGCCGCGCTTGAAGCTGGCGGACTCGGGAATCAGCTGATACCAGTTTTCCCGAACGTCGTGCAGCACGCGATTGAGGTAGGGGCCGAAGTCGATACCCATGGTGTCGGTGAGGATTTCCATCGGGCCCATCACGCCGCCCGCTTTTCCTTGCGACAAACCTAAATCGCCGCCTTGTCCGCCGTAGCCGCCACCGCGATTCTGGGCGGCGGCGCGCGCGGCTTGTTCGATGGCCGAGCCTGCGGATACGTTTCCGCCAAACTTTACGGGCGGCTTCTCGAGCTGGGGCGTCTGCAACTGGGCGATCTGGTTCGAGGGCGAATTCTGCGGCGGTGATCCCTGTTGTTGGGCCTGCTGGGGCGCCGGGGCGGGCGTGATGGATGGACTCTGCTGCGGCGACGGGCCTTGACCGGTTGGTCCCGGGCGTCCGGGATGGGCCGAGGCGATGATCTTCTTGAGTTCCTTGGGATCGGGTTGCGGAGTGCGGGTCGTGGCCACGCGATCCTTATCGGAGATCACGTTGGTGTTCGGGCGCTTGGTAATTTTCTGCAGGTCCGAGGGCAACTCGAGATAAGTCAAATCACGCTGCTTGAGCAGGTCCTGGACCGAGACGCGCGTGATGGGCTGCTGGTGGAGAAACACGCGCCGGTAGAAACCTTCGAGGCGCGGCTGGTTGACGAAAAGTATGATGACCAGCAGGTGAACGATGACCGAGAGCCAGGCGGCTTCGCGGCGTCGCGAACGGGAGAGGTCGTCCTGCAGGTGAAGAAGAAGAGCGGGGACGGCGTCTTCGTCGAAGTGACGGTAGGCGCTTTCCCAATGGCGCGCATCGTACAGGCCGGGCGTCTCCTGGGCCGGAGGCGGGCTGGAATCCCGCGGAGTTGTGGGCGTAATCGACATCGTTGGAGCGTTCAGCCTTTAGACACGAAGCGGGGGATACGGGTTGCGCGCGACCGACCCCGGCCGACCTGCAGCGGCCCAGTTGAGACTATTCTCGCATTTTTCCTCAGAAACCGCTAAAGCTCAGAGGTCGCAAGACTTACGGGCACCCTCCTGATAACGAGTAGAACACGGAGGCGGGCCCGGCAATAGAGAAGATTTGTAAAGGTTTGTAGCGGCAGGACGAGGGCGTGGAAATTGAAGGAGAGGGGCAAAGGCGCCGATAAAGTGGGTGGAGCGTTGCCATGGCGGAAATTCCCGGGCCGGAGGTTTTCCGAGCGCTGGTTGACCGGATGGAGACTGGCGTGTACGTCGTCGATGTCCATCAGCGAATCGTGTACTGGAACTACGGAGCGGAGAAGGTCACCGGTTTTCTGAGTCAGGAGATGTTGGGAAGGCCCTGCGGCAGCAACCTGGTGGTGGAAGAGATCGAGCACAATCCGGCGTTGTGCGCGCACCAGTGTCCGTTGGAGAGCGGAGTAGGAGACCACCCGCCGCGGGAAGTGACGACCTATTTCAGGCATCGCGCGGGACACGTGTTGTGGGTGCGGCTGTGGACGATGGCGATAAAGAATCGCGCGGGCGTCATCGTGGGGGCGGTGAAGGTGTTCTGCGAGCGGGTGCGGGCGGCTGGGGCGAGCGAGGAAGAACGGTCGAAGCTGCATCCGGAGGATCTCGATATTGAGACCGGGCTGGCGAGCCGGGCGGCGACGGAAGCCATTGTGCGCGGACAGATCGAGTTGTCGGCGAAACAGCGCACTCCCTGTGGATTGATCCTGATCCGGCTGGACACGCTGGAGGAATTTCAGCGGGGACATGGGAAAGATGCGGGCAGCGCGATGTTGCACGAGGTGGCGCGCACGCTGAAGGACATGATGCGGCGGTCGGACTTTCTGGGGAGATGGGATGCGGGAAGTTTTCTGGCAGTGCTACCGGGATGCGGGCTGGCTCCGCTGGAACGGGTAGGGGCGAGGATGAAGCGGGCGGCGGGCCGGGTGGCGATCTCCTGGTGGGGGGACCTGTTATCGGTGAAGGCTTCGGCAAGCGCGGTCGTGGTCGAGGCGGGGGACTCGGTGGAGACGGTGGAGAAACGTCTGAATGCAGCGGAGGATCTGGAATTGAGCCTGGCCGACGGAAACGAGACGGGAGCGTAGGCCGCTATGTTTGTGATCATCGGAATTGTGGTGGTTTTCGGGGCGGTGGTGGGCGGCTACCTGATGGAGCACGGCAACCTGAAGGTGCTGATGCAGCCGGCCGAACTGCTGATCATCGGGGGCGCCGCGGTGGGAACGGTGCTGGTGGCGAATCCGCTGCATGTCCTGAAAAAGATTGTGGGAGGGATTGCGGGAGCGTTTGGCGGATCGAAATTTACGCGGCAACGGTATCTGGAATCGCTGAAGACGATGTATGACCTGTTCAACAAGGCGAGGCGGGAAGGATTGATTGCGCTGGAAAGCGATGTGGAGGAACCAGACAAGAGCCCGATCTTCTCCAAGAACCCGTTTTTCCTGAAGGATCATCACGTGCGTGATTTCGTGTGCGACACGATGCGGATGGCGGTGACGGGCGGGATCGAGCCGTTTGACGTCGACCAGATGATGGAAGTGGATATGGATATCCATCATCAGGGCGCGACGGTGCCGATTGCGGCATTGAGCACGATGGCGGATTCGCTGCCCGGGTTGGGAATCGTGGCCGCGGTGCTGGGAGTGGTGATCACGATGGGAGCGCTGGGCGGTCCGCCGGAGGAGATCGGACATAAAGTGGCGGCGGCGCTGGTGGGTACGTTTCTGGGCATCCTCCTGTGTTACGGGCTGGTGGGGCCGCTGGCGTCGAGCATGGCGAAGGCGGCGGACGAGGAACATGCTTTTTATCATGTGTTGCGGGTGGTCATGCTGGCCTTCCTGAAGGGGACGTCTCCGATTATGGCGGTGGAGATCGGGCGGCGGGCGGTACCCGGGCATGTGCGGCCGTCATTCCAGGAGGCGGAGAAAGTGTTTCGCGCCAGCAGCGGCGGCGCAACACCAGCGGCGGCGGCCGCCACGGCCTGAGGCCTCGATATGGGCGACGCCAAGCCGATCATCATTATCAAAAAGAGAGGCGGGCACGGCGGCCATCACGGCGGCGCTTGGAAAGTGGCGTATGCGGATTTTGTGACGGCCATGATGGCGCTGTTCATTGTGCTGTGGCTGCTGAACAGCAGCAAGCAGGTGCGCGAAGCGGTGGGGGGATATTTCGAGGATCCGACCGGAACCTCGAAGAATGTGGGTTCGAACATGCAGGGGTCGGGAGAGTCATTTGCGCTAAGCCGGGACGACATGCCGAAGCTGAAAGAGGAGTTGCAGAAGTCGGTGCGGCAGGTCGCGGATTTTGAAAAACTGAAAGACCACATCGAGATGACGGTGACGGCCGACGGGCTGCGGATCGAATTGATGGAAGGGGCGTCGGGTACGTTCTTCGAGAGCGGGAACCCGGTGCCGACGGCAACGGGGCGGGAGTTTCTGGTCACTCTGGCACAACAGTTGGGGAAGTTGCCGAACAAGATATCCATCGAAGGACACACGGACGCGAAGCCGTTCGCGAAGACGGGCAATTACGGGAACTGGGAACTGTCGGCGGATCGGGCAAATGCGGCGCGGCGGCTGATGCAGGAAAGCGGGGTTGGTGAAAGCCAGGTGGTGCAGATCCGTGGATACTCGGATCAGCAACTGCGCAAGCCGGGGAGTCCGGAAGATCCATCGAATCGAAGAATCTCGCTGATTGTGCAGTATCTGCAGAAGAAGGATGACGCAGACGAAGCGGAGCCTCCGAAAGATTCAGAGGCTCCGAAAAGCGGCGAAGCGACCAAGGCCGCCGAGCATTAGGATTTCACGACCTGCAGATTGTTCTTCACTCCAAATACCCCGGAGACCGACTTGGCGCGGATGCCGGCGGTATTCTTGTCGGCTTCGTTGTCGACGATGCCTTCGAGGGTAACGTTGCCGCCCTTCACGATAATGCGGATGGGCTGCTGCACACCCAAGGCATATTTCTGCAAACTGGGAAAGCCGTAGATGGCGCGGTAGAGGCGACGACGAAGCTGGTCGTCCATGGGCGAGGGGGGAAGGACTTCAATCTGGTTATCGACCTTTTCCACGCCTTCAATCTTCTTGACGACGTTTTCGGAATCGCTTTTGAGAGTGGGACGAGTGACCTGTCCCATAAGGGTCACGGTGCTGCCATCCACCTTGTAGGCGATGTTGTCGAAAACGCCGAGGTAGGGGAGCATGAGCAGTTCGTGGCGCACTTCCCGCGTAATGCGCTCGGTGGAACGATTCGAGGGCGGCGGGGTTTGTTGCGCAAGAAGCGAGCAAGAGGCCAGCAACAGCATCGCGACGGCAGTGATCAAGCGCTGATGTTTCATGGGGTCTCCTTATACAGATTTTTATTTAAAAGATTTTTGGGCCGATGGGTCAAGCGCAGGACCAACTTCCGCGCTGGCGGAAGTTGCCGGGCCCGCGGGGGCAGGGGGGGCACCGGCGGACAAATGAAGGATCGCCGCTGCGGCCATGCAGCGCACGGCAGGTTTGGTGTCCTGCAGCAAAGGTTGCAGGACGGGAATCTGCTCTCGATGGCGGCTGACACCAAGGGCCTGCGCCGCGGCCGCGCGAACGATCCAGTTTTTGTCGTGGAGAGCATCCTGCAATTGCCGCAACGTTTCAAGGGTAGCGTTGGGCCCCAGAAGGATAGCAGACATGGCGCGGGCCGGGGCGGACCGATCCTGGGTCAGCTCTTCCATGACTTTGATTCCCCAGCCCGCGGGGCCGAACAGGGAGGTAGCCGCCTCCTTGGCGCCGATCACGGCCAATGCCTTGGGATCCTGGAATCTTTTTCGGGTGGCCTGCAATTCATTTTTGATCAGGCCGCTGGACGAGGACATCTCACCAGCCAGAATCTGGAGGAAGACATCGCGGCCGGCGCGATTGCCCATGGTCCACAGCGATTTGGCGGCGGCGAAGCTCACCTCGGCCGAGTCATCGTTGAGGGCCTCGGTTAATTTCGGGATCGAGGAGCGCGCGCGCATCTGGCCGAGAGTTTTGGCGGCAAGTTCGCGGATGGACGGGTCGGTGTCGTCAAGAGCGCGCTCGATCAGGCGAACCACCCGTCGTTGGGTGCCGGCGGTGCCCAAGGCGGCAATGGCTTCGGCGCGTCGCGTCGAATTCTTGTTATGCGCTGCGTCGGACAAGATATCCCACGGACGAGGCTGCGAAGGATTGGTGGAAGCCGGAGCGGGGCTGTCGCCTGGCTTTGCACCGGGAGCGGGTGATGCAGTGTCAGAAGCGGACTTGGGGTCCGCGGGCTTCGTGTCGGACTCAATGGCGGAGTCCTGAGCGGATGCCGGTGCCAGGGCCAGGCAGAGTATCAGAGATATTTTGAAGAATGTGGCTCGCAAAGAAGGAGTCGAGGATGGTGACGGCCCGCGAAAGTGATTTTCCTGGTTCATGACAGCCGCAGTCACGATGGTGACGAACTATCGAGAACGCTGACCACGAGGCAGATCTGTTCAGGCGCAGGCATGGCCGTGTGCGCTGGCTCCCTGGCTACTTCAATGTCCGTTGGGGGCCGTTCCCTCATCCGGCGGCGGCGAGGCGGGCGAGTTGAGGCTTTCCGGTCCCAGCTTCGTACGCCTTCGTCCACCCGAACGTCGCAGTTCCTCTTGCATGGCGCGGATGGCGATCCACTGCACATCGCTGCGCCGGCAAGGGCTGGCGATCATGTCAAAGGCACCCAATGCGAGAGCTTCGTTGTAGTGGGCGTCGAGCTCGGCGTCGGGGGAAATCACGACCACGCGGGTCCGGGCTGCTTTGCTGACGTCCTGCAACAGTTCGCGATAGGTGCCGTCCGGGAGGTCTTCTTCGCAGAAGATGAGCGATGGCCGTGTCGTGGGCAGCAACGTACGAGCTTCTCGCAGCCCGTTGCAGGACACAGCCTCGATCGACCAATGGCTCATCGCGGACGTAACCACGTCACGATTTTCGCCGGTGCTGATCACTAAAACTCTGCCTGGTGTAGTCGTAACTGCCTCCCCCCAGGACTTGACCGGACCGTTTTGATTAAGACCGGGTGCACTCGCCATCTCCTTACGGCGCCGAACACCACGGTTCCAGTTCCTGGTGGAAACCGCTGTTCAGAACGGTACGGATGGAGACAGAAGAAACCTATCCGGTCAACGCCGTAGCGTCGACCGGAAGGGTACGTAGCTTGAAGCGCGAGCTAAGTCAAAGGAGAGAATGGACTAAGCGACCTGGACCAGCTTGTTGCGAACGGCGTAACGAACCAGGTCGGCCACCGAGTGGAGGTCAAGTTTTCGCATGACATTGGTGCGATGGGTCTCGGCGGTTTTGACGCTGAGGTTCAAAACGACAGCGACTTCCTTGCTGCTTTTACCCTCGGCGAGCAGCTGTACCACTTCCCGTTCGCGCGGAGTGAGGCGCTCCTTGGAGATTTTGCGGGTATCGCCGCGGCCATCGAGGAAACCGTTGAGCACCATCTCGGCAACGCTCGAGGTAAAGAAGGTGGTTCTGCGCTGCAGCGCCTGAATGGCGGCAACCAGGTCGCGTGCGGCGTCCGTTTTCAACAAGAAACCGCGAGCTCCGACTTCCAGCACTTCTCGAACGATCTGCTCGGATTCGTGCATGGTGAGAATCAGAACGCGAGTCTGGGGGGCAATTTCGATGATCTGGCGGGCGGCGTCAAGGCCATTGAGATTGGGCATGCTGACGTCTACCAGCGCGAGATCAGGGCGCAGTTCGCGCACCTTCTCCACAGCTTCACGTCCGTCGGAGGCTTCCGCGCAGACTTCCCAGCCGGGATGATTCTCGATCAGCGCGCGAATACCGCGGCGAACGATCTCATGGTCATCTGCAATCAAGATTCGAAACGCATTCATAATTCACCTCCGAGCGGGGAGTGGCGCACAACGTCGCACCGGGTAGATGCAGAAGTGAGCCAGCCAGTGAGTTGAAAAATTGGAAGTCGAGATTGCGTTGGACAGCGTTCCGGCAAAAAACCTTCTGCGCCGAGAGAAAGAACGCCCGGATTGTCCGAGAAAACTACCACTTCATGCATAACGAATTCTCCCGTTCGACGAACCGACGTTAGCGATTCACTGCACGAAGAAACCCTGGGCCGGCGAGAATCGGGGATGAAGATGTGAATTCCCGACCGTATGCACTTCGATGATGACGCGAAATCCGCGGTTCATCAACTAGGCTTTACAAACGTTTACAGCCTTTTCAGCTACGGACCAGACTTAGCATTGCGCGTGCCAAACTTGTAAGCGACTGAGTTTTATAACTTAAGGTATTCCACTCAGGGTGAGACGGATGTAAATTTTGCCGTGATTTTGCCCGCTGGGACCTCTATTTGTTATTTGTACGATAGCGGACGAAATGTTCAGATTGATCACGAAGGTCCTGGTACAAGACGTTGATCATCACGACACCGCCCTCCGACTGTAATAGTTTCCATCGAACAAATAGTCAGGGCGACAGCGCGAAGCGCGCGGGTGGATAGCGCTGCAAAAGGCGCCACAACAGTTGAACTTGCGGCGCCCCCGCGCGATGGGAATAAGGAATTCTCGAGTGTGGGCTTGCGCATTTTTACGTATTCGAGTTTCCCACTCTACAGCTAGCACCCGATGCCCGCGTGGAAGACAGCATGTTTTTATTTGCAGCATGACAATGAAGCTGCGAGTAGAAACGCTGTCGGAAATGCAGTTGGTGCGTCAGGCACAACTGGGCGATAAAGATGCGTTCGCCCGGCTTTATGAAACGCACAAGCGAAGAGTGTATGCAATCTGTCTGCGGATCACTCGCGAGAAAGCAGAGGCGGAGGACTGCGCGCAGGAAGCTTTTCTGCAGTGCTTCCAGAAGCTGCCGACCTTTCGCGGAGATTCCGCGCTTTCCACCTGGCTGTACCGCTTGACGGTAAACGTCGTGCTGATGCGGCTGCGCACCAGCCACGGCAAACCGGTCTCGCTCGACACCGGCGGAACGCTGCCGGATTCAAACGAGAGCGCGATCCTGAACGCGTGCCCGGTGGACGATCTGCAACTGACGGGGGCCATCGACCGGATTGCGATTCACCGCGCGCTGCGCAAGCTTCCGCCCGGATACCGGACGATCTTCCTGCTGCACGATGTGGAAGGAAAAGCGCACAGCGAGATTGCGCGCGAACTCGGGTGCTCGGTTGGAAATTCGAAATCCCAGCTTCACCAGGCCCGCGTGCGCCTGCGGCGGTTCCTGCGCCGGCCGATGGGGATCCGGCATAACACGAGCGGATTGCAGTACGAGTGCTCGGTGCAGTAGGGGCGAAAATCAGGGAAAATGGGAACCCCGTCTAGGGTGTTTGCCGGATTCTGGCCCGCGACGTGGAGACCTAAACTCGTAGCTTGACGTACAAGTTTTGAACGTTTGTTAAATCTCCTTTGGCCGCCAGCGGGGGGCCAAGAAAGCGAGTTTCACAATGCTCTGGACCATCGCGGTAATTCTTCTCGTATTGTGGGCTCTCGGTATGGTGAGTTCTTACACGCTGGGGGGCTTCATCCACCTGCTGCTGGTGCTGGCGATCATTGTTGTCCTGATCCGCGTGATCCAGGGGCGTTCAATCGCCTGATCCGGGACTAAAGCTTCGCTGCACCGCGTCGGAGGCTTGAGGCGGTGCGGCGTAGCACACGGCTGCCAAGCCGTGGGAGAGGCTAACCTGATGAAACGAATTTTCGGTCTGTTGCTGATTGCGATGTTGGCAATCGCCTGCCTGGCGCCGAGGGCGCTGGGCGACGACAAGAAAGACGTGTCCGACGAAGTGCGGCGCATGGATGCGGCGGCCACGGTTCTGAACGAGATTATGGGCACTCCGGACAAGGGTATTCCGCAAGAGATCATGGAATCGGCGAAGTGCCTTGCGGTCGTGCCTTCCATGTTGAAGGGTGGATTTGTGGTGGGCGCGAATTATGGAAAAGGCATTGCGACCTGCCGCACCGCAACCGGATGGTCCGCGCCGGCACCGATCAAACTCGCCGGCGGGAGCGTCGGGTTCCAGATCGGCGGCGAAGCCGTCGATGTGGTGATGGTGATCATGAACGAAAAGGGCATGCGGAATCTGCTGAGCAGCAAATTCAAGCTGGGAGCGGATGCGTCCGTTGCCGCAGGCCCGGTGGGCCGCCACGCGGAAGGCGACACCGATTGGAAGATGCGGGCCGAGGTGCTGTCCTACTCGCGGGCGCGCGGTGTGTTCGCGGGCGTCGCGCTGAATGGCGCGGCGATCAGTCAGGATAACGACGAGACCCGCGTGTTGTACGGTGACCACGTCACCTTCGACAAGATCCTGACGGGTGGCGTATCGGCGCCAGCGGGTGCAGATACATTTCTTGCGACGGTGAAGAAGTATTCCGCGGAAGCCAAGGCGAATGCCAAGGCCGAGACCAAGTAGTTCCTGGAGGTTGTGCCCTTACCCCCAGCACTTTGGTGCTGGGTTTTTTATTTGCGCGTTGGCGCATGCAAAAATCCCGTAGGGAGCGGTTGTGGAATCCCACGTTTCGGAAAAGCGCGAAACGTGGAGCACCCGGCTTTCGAGATTCCGTCCCTACGGGACTGCGGTGGCTCTATATATAGATGAGCTTACCCAGCACTTCCGTGCTGGGCTTTCCTATGCCGCCGCTTCGCGGCTAGTCACATGGGAGAGAGTTATGGAATCCACGTTTCGAAGGGCGCAACCGCCTAGGACTGCTTAGAAGCGTCGTTCAAGGAGAACTCGATCGACTGCCTGCTATCGGTCATCACGCGGTGCGGGAGCGCAGCATGTCTTCGATGTCGGCTACTTTCTCTCCAATGTGGTTCAGTTTACCGGCGAGGCCCTGAATTTCGGCTTCGGCGCGACGGTTGACTTCATAGTCGAGTTCGCTGCGCAGGCGGTCGCGAGTGTCCTGGCGGTTCTGGCTCATCATGATGACGGGAGCCTGAAGGGCGGCCAGCATCGACAGGAAGAGGTTCAGCAGAATAAAAGGATAAGGATCCCAGGCACGGCGGCCGAGGGTCATGTTAGTTGCGCTGTAAATAATCAGAACAGCGAGGAACGTGATGATGAAGGTCCACGAACCGCCGAAGCCGGCGACGGTGTCGGCGATTCGTTCGCCGAAGGTGGCTTCGCGATCGATGACGTCGTTGGGATTTCGCATGGCGCGCAGGCGCACCAGCTGTTGCGAGGCGTGAAACTGGCGCCCGAGGACGGTGAGCATGTCCATGCCGGCGAGCGGCTTGCGCTGGAGTAGGACGGCGATGTCGTGGCGGTCGACCTCGAGGCAGACGGTTTCATCAAGGGCGATGGCGGTGGTCTGGTGGGGGGTTTGCTCCAACATCGAAGCGAAGCCGAAGAACTCGCCGTGCTGAGGTTCATCGACGACGACCTCCTGATGATCCTGGTCCACGGTGGTGACGCGCACCGTTCCGGAGACCATGACATAGGCCTGGCCACCGGGGTCGTCCATCTTGTAAATGCGCTGGCGGGGTGCGAACGTTTTGAGTTCCACCTGGCCGGCTAGGACGGCCGTCTCATCTTCGTCCAGCAGGGCGAACAGGGGAACGTGCTTCAGGACCTCGGGATTGCAAGCCATCAAACACCTCGCTGGTTCTTTTTGGAATCGACTGTCTTCGACCGGGCCATCCGGTCGGGCGACAGTAGTTTATAGGCAACCCTGGAGGCGTGTGTCCAGAGCATAGACGGGCGGTTGCCGGTCCGGGACAACGCCCTAAAACGCCCGCCCGGCAAGGCTTCCCGGGGAGTAGAGTTCCGGCCAACCACAAAAAAATCGTGAGTTTCCAATCAAATTGGGGGTAGACTTAATTCCCCCTGCAAGAAGCCGCCGCTAAGGAATTACTCATGAGTTCCGCTCTCGAAATGGCCGTGTTGCGTCTGAAGCGGGGTGACGGCCCTTCGTACCAATTCCTGCGCAGAGTCTACCGCTATTGCCTGGTGGCGAATCTTCCGGTGCCCGATGCCGTGAAGCCCTTGGGGCGGCTGATCTACCACCTGCAATTATTTGCGAGCGGTTTGTTGAAGCGCATATTCGCATTCTGGTTTTTGCAGCCGCTATTCCGTTCACGCTGCGACTTCGTCGGGAAGCGCCTGAGTTTGATCGCTCTGCCGAGGGTGATTGGCCATGCCTCGGTTGTGATTGGCGATGATGTGCGGCTGAGCGGCACGCTGAGTATCGTCTCGGGCCGAACCTTCGACAAGCCGGAGATGCGCATCGGGAACCGGGTTTTCCTCGGGCATGATGTAGAAATCAGCTGCAACCGCGAGGTTGTCATCGAGGATGACGTCATGGTCGCGGGGTGTTGCCGGATTTCGGATAACGACGGCCATTCGGTCCATATGGAGCAGCGCATCAAAGGACTACCCCCGTCACGGGACGAGGTTCGTCCCGTGCGCATTTGCCGCGGGGCTTGGATCGGGTTCCGCTCATTCATTCTCAAAGGAGTGACAGTAGGAGAGGGAGCGGTGATCGGGGCCAACAGCGTCGTGACCCGGGATGTGCCGCCTCACACGGTGGTGGCGGGATCGCCAGCGCGAGTGGTGATGTCGATTCCGACCCAGGAGATTGGGATGGATTTGCATCTTGAGGAGCGTGAGGCGGCGTAGAGCGCCGGGTTCGTGGGCTCACGCCCGCATCGCGGGGTGCCACCCCTATGGGACTCTGCTCCGTTTGGGGCCGGTTCCATCGCATACGCGCTGGGCTAATGGAGTTCCGCCGCTTCGCGCAGCGGTTTCCCTCTCGCAACACACCTCTCCCTCACCGCTCCCGTCTCGCAAACAGACGTCTGCCTCCCGCATTAACGTCCCCTCTTGTGAAGGCATTGCCATTACGGTTTTTCGTTCCACCACCAAAGCGGTGGCAGTTTCTTTTCCGTTGGCCAGATTTCGTTCAGGGTGTCGCCTTCGAAGAGTTCGCCGTCTTTCATGACGTAGCGGATGGACTCGGTGTTGCGGATGTCGTCCAGCGGATTCTTGTTGAGGACGACCAGGTCGGCCATCTTGCCGGGCTCGAGCGAGCCCAGGTCCTTGTCGAGGCCGAGCGCCTGGGCTCCGTGAATGGTGGCGGATTTCAGGACTTCCATGCTGCCCATGCCTCCGGCGGCGAGCGACCACATTTCCCA
The DNA here is from genome assembly GCA_963733805.1 of uncultured Acidobacteriota bacterium. Taxonomy (GTDB): domain Bacteria; phylum Acidobacteriota; class Terriglobia; order Terriglobales; family Acidobacteriaceae; genus Gp1-AA133. Next base: position 426,917 of record CAVTEO010000003.1, read on the forward strand.
GTGATAGCCGAGGCCTTGAAATTGTCCGTGACTGCCGATGCAGACTTTGCCGCCGGCTTTGATGATCTTGGCATCCTGCTCGGCCAGGCGCGGGAAGACCTGCTCATCCTTGCGCACCCAGATGGGGCGGCGGCGCGTGTCGTTGTTGAGAAGGTTGTGCGGCATGAAGTGGCGGATCTTCTGGTTGTCGTGGACCTCGGTGTTTTCGTACCAGTAGTTCTCCGCCCACGGTCCGCCGTAGGCGACGATCAAAGTGGGTGTATAGAAGATGCCGGACTTCGCCATGAGTTGGACGACGTCGTTGTAGAGCGGCGTAACCGGCATGCTGTGTTCGTTGCCGCTGAAGCCGTCGAGCACGTGGCTGAGGTCGAGCTTGGTGTCGAGGCCGCCCTCGGTGGTCGGCATCACACCTTCGGATTTGCAGGCCATGACCATCCACTCGCGCTGCTTGCGGTTGCCGACCAGGTAGGACTTCAAGTAGGAGGTGCGGTAGAAACGCTTGTAGCGGTCGACCACCCCCTTGGCGTCGTCGAGCGATTGGAAATCAGTGTCGGGGAAGACGCCGGGGCCGGTGGAGTAAGCGCGCGGGCCGATGATCTCGCCGGTGTCGACCATGTCCTGGTAGGCGAACATGTCGTTGGTGGCGGTTTGCGGATCGCGGCCGGCTGTCACGCCGTAGGCGAGGTTGGCGAGGAAACTCCAATTTTGCAGGTCGAGCACGCCCCGGCGGATTTCGCCCCAGTGGGGATGAATGTCGATGAAGCCCGGGACGATGGTGGCGCCGCTCAGATCGATCACCTTGGCGTCGGCGGGGACAGAAACTTTTCCCTGTTCGCCGATGGCGGCGATGCGATTGTCTTTCACAACGATGTCGGCGTTGGAGAGGACGTCATCGCCGTGCATGGTGATGACCTTTGCCCCGCGCAGGACGACGGTTCCGGTGGGATGATGGCGCGGGAATTCCAGCTTGATGGCGATCTCTTCGGGCTTGGGCTGCTTGGGCCGGGCTTCTTTGGAATCGGAGGAAGCGTCGGAGTCTTTGGAGTCCGCGGACTCGGAGTTGCTCTTGTTGTCTTTGCCGGCTTTCGCGTGGGGAGGCTCGGGTGGCTCGGGAGGCTGAGGCTTCGGCTTGGGCTTGGAGTCGGTGTCCTTCTCTTTTTCCTTCTCCTTATTTTGGTCTTCGTCCGGCTTGGGCTTTTCGAAGACGACCTTATCGAGGGGCTGGCGCAGGAAGGCAGAACCGACGGCCCAGGTGATGGTCTTGCTGTCGGAAGACCATCCCATGTAGTCGGCGCCCACGTCGGTGAGCTTGGCCAGCGGGACGGCGGCTTTATAGACGTCGACGGTTGGAGGCTCGCCGCCCATGTGAGGAACCGCCAGCAGGTAGAGTTGCGTGCTGACTTGCGCGAGCGCCCAGTTTCCGTCAGGGCTAAGGCGAACGTCGTCGGCGGGATTGCCCTCTCCTTTTTCCGGCGGCTGCGGGAACCACTGCTTGCCGACTACCTTCACGATGGTTCGGCGGTCGGTGCCGTCGTAGCGCATCGAGGTGAGGCCGGCATCGGAGTAAACGTACACGCGATCTTTCTCGGGACCGAAATGCGGATGCTGACCTCCGCGGGCGGGCAGGATGAAGTTGGCGTCGCCGCCATCAGCCGGGAGCCAGATCAGGTCCATCGCTCCCTGGTGCCCGAACTCATCGAACTCTTCCACGTGGGCGATGCGCGGGGCGCGCAAGGCGACGATACGCTGGCCGTCGGGAGACCAAACGGGATCGCGGTAGTAGGCGGGCACGCGCGTGAGCTGTTGCGCGGGGCTGGAGCCATCCGCCCGAATCTTCCAGATTTGACCGCCTTCGGTAGACCAGGTGACATAGGCAAGCCACTGGCCGTCGGGCGACCAGGCCGGCTGGAATTCACGATTCTGATCCTTGGTGACGCGCCTGGGTGTACCCGAAGGGAGGTCCATTACATAAAGGTCGGCGAGCGCGGAGAAGACCAGGCGCTTGCCATCGGGCGATTCGCTGGGCGACTGGGCAATGCGCAGCTGAACGGGTCCCTCTTCGACTCGCAGAGCCAGGTTCAGATCGGGGCCAAGATCGCGCGCGACTTTTGCAGTGAAGGGGATCTCATGCTCCTCGCCAGTCTCGACGTTAACGCGATGGATCTTGCCTCCCCAGGTCACGAGGACATCTTTGCTGTCGGGCGTGAAAGTGTAGCTGGGCAGAAAATCGCGGGTGAACAGCGATTCCTGGTCGTCGCGCTGCACCGGGTACTTGAGCCAGTGTTCTTCCGCAGTCTTCAGGTCGCGGATCCGGAGGCCAGTCTCGGTTTCATAGCGAGTGCCGTAGACGAGCTTATTGCCGTCGGGGGAAATCACCGGGCTGAACGCGCTGCCAGGCGCGTCGGTGACGACATCTTCTTCCCCCGTGATACGGTCGCGGCGCGCGATCTGCGAGAGCGGGAATGAGACGTTATAGACCTTGTCGAAGAACCCGCCGCGGGTCGTGTAGTAGAGGTAGCGGCCATCGCGGGAAGCGGACGCGCCGATGGAGTGGTTCCAGTCACGGGGATTGGCGTCGGGCTTCGGCCTGGACTTCGTAATCTGGACGCCGGCGCCGCCTTTGACGTGATACATCCAAAGCTCAAACGTGTTGATGGGAAACTGGCTCTCACGGGCTGCAATGACGTACTGGCTGTCGGGCGTCCAGGTCGGGGTGGCGAACTCGACTTGCTCGTCCTGGCTGAGTTGCTTGGGATCAGTGCCGTCGGGCTTGGCGATCCAGACATTCTCGGCGCCGCCGCGGTCGCTCACGAACGCGATGAATTTGCCGTCCGGGGAGTAGCGCGGCTGATTGCTGAATCCCATGCCGCTGGTGAGTTTCTTCGCCTCTCCGCCGGCGATGGGAATGGTGTAGAGGTCACCCAGAAGATCGAAGATGATAGTTTGGCCGTCGGGGGAAACGTCAAGTGAGAGCCAGGTACCTTCGCTGGTGGTGAACTCCACTTTGCGGGCGGGCTTCAGGGGAAGTTTTTCTTCCTTCTTTTTGTCGGAGGATTCCGTTTTTTTATCGGTCGCTTTCCCGGATTTCTCGGCCTGGGCGGGAAGAGCGCATGCGGCGATCAGAAGCACGAAGAGGGCGCAGGTGCGCTGCGCACGGCCTTGCAGGAACATTGCGAGCGTCTCCATCGGGATGGCGGTTAGCGCGCGTAATCCTAGTGCGTGCGAGCGGGGGAGTCAATTAATTCACGCCGAATTGACAGGGATGGCGAAAGGTTCGGTTACGCATCGTGGGTTGTTTCTCGGCCACATGCGTGGGGGTTGTATTCCAGGAGGGGGGCTTGCGGGCTCACGCCCGCTGCGCTGCGGTGCCGCCCCTCCGGGGCTTGCGTCATACAGATGCTTTACCCCGCACTTACGTGCGGGGCTTTCCTGTGGCGCCGCTTTCGCGGCTCCCGTGCGTCGGGCTTTCCTGTGCCTCCGCTTTCGCGGCTCTCGTGCGTGCGGGAGACGGCGTTCTTGATTGGGAAGCGCTATTTTGCCTGGTCTGCAACAACCGCTACTCCGTAGACGGGGAGGGTTAGCGATTGCTTTTCTCCGCCTTCCAGAACGTCGGTCATTGCGTGCGGTAGCGCGATGGTCTGCGGTTGCTTCGAGAAGTTGATCAGGATGAATACGGCGCTTTGCTGTCCGTAGCGTGGAGAAACCTCAATTCCTTCCGGAACCGCGCCCAATGCGGGTTTCACGCTGCTGGTGGAGGTCATCCATTGGGCGGCTTTCTGCATTGTTTTTGGATCGAGCCATGCGCCGATGTAGGTGATGCGGCCGCGCCCTACCTTTCTGGTGATTGCGGCAGGCTGGTCGTCGAGCCAGCCATTGCTCTTTCCATAACGTAACAAGACTTGAGTGTCAGTGTCGCGCGCGCTTAAGAGTTCTGCCCAGAGCATGCTCTCGCCTGTTCCCCACTCGCCCGACACCGGGATCGGGTCGGTCAGTGCGTAATACTGCTCGACGCGGCCCCCCAGCAGCGTGCCGAGTGGGCCGGGCTGACGCTGGGTCTGGAGCGCGTTGTCGTCGTCTTTCATTGCCGAACGCTGGCCGAGGACGAGGTGGCCGCCGTTGTGCACATAGTCCATGAGATTTATTGCGGCGGCGTCGGAGAGCACATTCAGTCCGGGAGCGACGACCAGTTTGTACTGCGATAGTGGAACGGTGGGCGGAACAATGTCGATGGACTGGGCGATGGCGCGGATCGGCTCGTAATAGCTGACGATTTCTTCCACCGGGTCGTAATTCTTGTTGTGCTTCTGCCATTGAATGGCCCAGCGGCTGTCGTAGGTATGGAGGATCGCGACATCGGAACGCACGGAGGTTTTGGCGAGCGCCGGGCCAGCCTTTTCGAATTCCTTTCCGATCTGAGCGACTTCGCTGAAGAGAGGAACAGGAGTGCCGTCGGGCCCGACAATCACGCCGTGGTATTGCTCCTGGCCGCTAAGCGCGCTGCGCCACTGCCAGTAGCTGACCGTGTCGGCGCCGTGACCGACGTCGTGCCACGCCATGGCGCGGACCTCCCCCTTGTCGAGAGAGTTGTTGATCTCCGCCCAGTTGACCGAGCCGGGTTGCGTCTCGATGACCCAGAAGTTCTTTTGCTTGAATCCGCGCGTGAGATCGTGGGTGGCGCCGTTGCGCGCGGGATTCAGGTGACCCTGGCCAACGTAGTCGTCCCAGGCGGCGAGATCCAGATCCTGCGAGACGGTGTAGTGATCGAAGCCATCGAACCAGCCCATCATGTTCGTGGTGATGAACTGGCGGGAGTCCGCGTTGGCGCGAATTGCGTCGAGTTGGTTGCGCTGGTAGCTTCTCCAGGTATCGCTGACAAAACGCATCCAGCTCAGCAGGAGGCCGGGATTTCCGTAACCGGTCTGGATGGGAATCTGATCCCACGCGGTGTAGGACTCGCTCCAGTAAGCGGTTGTCCAGCGCGTGTTGAGGTTGTCGAGGGTTCCGTAACGAGCCTTGACCCACTGCTGGAATTGGGCCTTGGTCGCGGGATCGAAGGAGACGTCGGCGTACTCGTTGTCGATCTGCCAGCCAAGCACGTTGGGATTGTGGCCGAATCTTTTGGCGAGTTGTTCGGCGATCTTGCGCGCCATTTCACGATATTTCGGATTCGCCCAGTTGAATTGCTGCCGGTTGCCGTGTTGATCTTTGCGGCCATCCGGCAGGGTGCGCAGGGTCTCGGGATATTTCTGCGTGAGCCAGGCGGGCGGGGCCGCGGTGGGCGTGCCGATGACGGTGAGGATGTTGTGCTTCGCGGCTGCGGAGATCGCGTGCTCCAGCCAGTCGAGATCGTAGCGGCCTTCTTCAGGTTCCATGCGGCTCCAGGCGAATTCACCCACCCGCACCATGTGAACGCCCGCCTGCTGCATGAGCGCAAGATCGGCTTCCCAGCGGGCTTCAGGCCACTGTTCGGGATACCAGGCGGTGCCCAGCAAAATGGAAGGAACCGCGGCGGATTGCGCATGCATCAAGGTGGCGAAAAGCAGGATAAGGAGAGCTGGAAATACGCAGGATTTCAGAAGAGTCTTCATGCTGATCTCCGTTTGGATCCTTGAAATTTCGTGCGGACTGTCATCGAGCAGTCTTGCCTCTAGGTACGATCCCGAAAATGAACTTCCGGCAGTTGCCGAAGCCGCTCGGCAGCCGCTTCGGGAGTGATGTCGCGCTGGGGAGTGCCGAGCATTTCGTATCCGACCATGAACTTTTGGATCGTAGCCGAGCGCAGCAGCGGGGGATAGAAGTGCGCATGGAGGTGCCATTCCTGGTGCGGTTCGCCGTCGGTGGGGCGTTGATGAAATCCCATCGAGTACGGGAATGAGACTTCGAACAAGTTGTCGTAGCGGGTGGTCAGCTTTTTCAGGATATCGCCCAGCAGGTCGCGCTCGTTCGAGTCCAAATCTGGCATGGATTCCAAATGACGCTTGCCGATCACAAGCGTTTCGAAAGGCCATACCGCCCAAAAGGGCACGAAGGCGGCGAAGGCTTCGTTTTCGCAGATGAGGCGCTGGCCGGAATTTTTTTCCAGTTGAAGGTAGTCGCATAACATGCAGGAGTGGTGGCGCGCGGAATACTCGAGCAGAGCTGCCTGTTCGCGGATAGCCTGATTGGGCAGGTGAGCGGTAGCCCAGATCTGGCAATGGGGATGCGGGTTGCTGGCGCCCATCATGGCGCCGCGGTTCTCAAAAATCTGGACGTGGTTGATCCAGGGCTGGCTGCTCAGTTGGTTGTACTGATCGGCCCACATGTCGACCACCAGGCGCAACTCGGCGACGCTCATGCGCGCGATGGTCAGGTCATGGCGATGAGAAAAGCAGCCCACGCGGCAGAGGCCGCGCTCGCTGTGGGCGATCAGCAGGTCGCTTTCTTCGAGGGTGACTTCCTGGGGGTTTGGCAGCAGGGCTGCGAAATCGTTGTCAAAAACGAAGGTCGCGGAGTAGTTCGGATTCTGCTTCCCGCCTGCGCGCGCATTGCCGGGACAGAGATAGCAGTCTGGGTCATAGTGGGGCGAATCTTCGAGAGGAGTTTTCTCCACTCTGCCCTGCCAGGGCCGTTGCGTGCGGTGAGGCGAGACGACCACCCATTCGCGCGTGAGCGGGTTGAAGCGCCGGTGGGGAGTGTCCCTGAGTTGGTCGAGCTTCATCTGGTGCCCAGCGATTCCATTGCCGATGGCCGGCACAAGTCTAAACGCAATTTCTTCCCAGCGGCGGTGATCTATACCACTTCGGTCACGCCGCCGGTCGCAGGCAGAACGTAGGTCTCCGGGCGTATACGCGTGCGCGCCTCATACTGCTCCGCTACGGATTGACGCACGGATTCTGCCGCCTGGGCTTCGACGAGATTCACAGTGCAACCGCCGAACCCGCCTCCCGTCATGCGGGCGCCGATCACACCGGGCAAGCCGGCCGCAATTTCGACCATAATATCCAGTTCCATGCAACTGACCTGGTAGTCATCGCGCAGGCTGCGATGGGAATCGGCCATAAGTCTTCCAATGGCCGGAAGGTCAGACGTCTCGAGCGCCCTGGCCATGCGCTGCACGCGCTCGTTCTCGGTGACCACGTGACGGCAGCGCTCATAGATCAGTCCGGGGAGGACGCCCTTGTGGCGTTCGAGCTGCGCTGAGCCGACGTCGCGCAAAGACTGGATTCCCGGAATTTCCGAAGACAACATGCGCACACCTTCCTCGCACTGTTGGCGGCGCGCGTTGTACTCACCAGCGGCATGGGAATGCTTCACGCCCGTGTTGCACACAAGCAGTTGCACGTTGGCGGGAAGAGGCAACGCGGCGGCTTCCAGGCTGCGGCAGTCGAGCATCAGGGCATGTCCGGCGCGGCCGTGGGCGGAGATGAATTGATCCATGATGCCGCAACGCGCCCCGACGAATTCATTCTCGGCGCGCTGGCAAGCGAGAGCGAGCTGCTTGCGGTCAATGGCGTGGCCGCTGATGCTCAAGAGCGCGAAGCCGGTGGAGACTTCGATCGCCGCGGAGGAACTGAGTCCGGATCCCAAGGGCACTTCGCCGCCGACTGCCAGGTTTGCGCCTCGCAATTTGTAGCCGGCTTTCTCGAGCGCCACGGCTGTGCCGACGACATAGTCACTCCAATCGCCGCGCGGGGCGAGAGAAGGAGAGTCGAGATCGACGACCGCTTTCTGGTCGAACTGCGAGGAGCAGATGTGCAGTTCGCGGTCCGCGCGGAAAGCGATCGCCACCGAACAATAGAGCCCGATGGCGGCCGGCATCACGAAGCCAAGGTTGTAGTCGGTGTGCTCGCCGATGATGTTGACGCGGCCAGGGGCTTGAAACACGCGGGACGTCCCTCCGAAGGCCTGAGCAAAGATGTCTCTTGGGGCAGCAGGCTGTGGGTTGGGAGCGTCTGGGGGACGAGTCATGAGTAGTTTTCGCCGGCGCTGGGGGATTGTAAATGAGGCGGGGGAGCGATGCAGGAATCAAGCAGCAGAGATGCAAAGACGGATAAAAGAAAACGGGACCGTGGTTGCGGCCCCGTTTTTGATCGGTGTGCGTGGCGAAACTTATTTTACGTGGATGGTCTTGCCGTCGGGATCGAGCGTGCCCTTGATCCGAACCTGTTTGCCTTCATACTTCTTCAGCTCTTCCTGGCGGTCGACATCGTAGGTCTTGCCGCTGGCATCCTGCAGAACGTACTTGTCGCCGGACTTGGAAACGGTTCCGCTGAAGGTCTGGCCATCACTGGCAGACTGGGCCTGCGCGTCAGACGGGGACTGGCCGGCTGGCGGCTGGGTGGCGCCGGGCTGCTGGCCAGGCGAAGACTGGCTGGGATCGGTCGCGCCGGGCTGCTGGCTCGACGGGGGTGTTCCGGGCTGGCTCTGGCCGGGCTGCTGGGCCGACGGAGAGCTCGACGGCGAGTTGGCATCAGGTTGCTGCGCGAATAGCGGGGCGGCGCTCAGCGCGAGCGCGAGTGTGCCCAGCATCCAGAAAGATTTCGTTGGCTTGGTCATCATATCCTCCGAAGAATTTGGTGCGGCTCAACGAGATGTAGCAAGCACGTGGCCAACAAATCGCACGAGCGTTCGAGTTTTCCGCACCTGCTTCGTTCGCAAAGTGCGACTGTTTGGAGTGAATGTGTTACGGCGGTGGAGTAACTTCTGCTCGGGAGATTGCCGGAAGGCCCTAAGGAAATACGAAGGTGGAAGCTACAGGTAACGCCTTAGGGTGGTCGACGCATTGCGACTTGCGTGAGCGGGAAATATTTGCACGAGGCGAGCCAGAAAGCGTCGCGAGACCGCTAGCTGTAGAACTCGGCGATGCTCTCCACCACCCACTGCTGCTCTTCTTGCCGCAACTCCGGGAACATGGGCAGCGCAAGAACCTCGCGGGCAGCACGCTCGGCTTCGGGCAGATCGCCTTCCTGATATCCGAGATAGCTGAATACGGGTTGCAGATGCAGGGGAATGGGGTAGTAGATTTCGGAGCCGATTTTTCTTTCTGCAAGGAACTGCCGGAGTTGGTCGCGTCGCTGCGCGCGAACTACGTACTGGTGGTAAACGTGATGAGCGTTGGGCAGGGTGACTAGTGTTCGGACCGGCGAATCCGCCGTGGGGGATAACAGCCCTGACTGGGTGAGCAGGCGGTCGTAGGTAGCGGCGTGTTCGGCGCGCTCGCGGTTCCAGGTTTCGATGTGCGGCAACTTTACTCGCAGCACCGCCGCCTGGATGGCGTCGAGCCGGCAGTTCCAACCCATCTCCTGGTGCAAATAACGGCGCGGGCTTCCGTGATTGCGAAGGCGGCGCATGCGCTCGGCGAGGTCGGAATCGTTCGTGCTGGCGAGTCCGGCGTCGCCATAGGCGCTGAGATTCTTGCTGGGATAGAAACTGAAAGCAGCCGCTTGGCCGAGCGACCCAGCGCGCGCGTTGCGCCACCTTGCGCCGATGGCTTGAGCGGCGTCCTCGACGATCGCAAGCTGGAATTCACCGGCGATGCGGCTGAAGGCATCCATGTCGGCGCACTGCCCGTAGAGGTGCACGGGCAAGAGCGCGCGGAGATGCGAGGGCTTCGCTTCACGCAAGTAAGATTCGACCTTCACGGGGTCGAGGTTGAGAGTGTGCGGATCGATGTCGACAAAAACGGGACGGGCCCCGGCGCGCACAATCGCGCTGGCGGAGGCAAAAAAACTGAAGGGCGTCGTGATGACTGAGTCGCCAGCTTTCACGCCGATAGCGGCGAGCGTGAGCCACAGGGCGTCAGTTCCCGACGCGCACCCGACGGCGTGGGAAACGCCGATGTAGGCAGCCACTTCGCGCTCGAAGGACTCCACTTCCTCGCCCAGAATGAAATGCTGGGAAGAGCACACGCGCTCAAGGGCGGCGAGAATCTCCTCACGAATCGAGGCATACTGGCGCCCGAGGTCGAGCATGGGGACGCCCGAGGACAGGGCTGCAGGACGCTTCTCCGGGGTGGTCGGCGATTTCACGGATGAGAGATTTTAGCAGGCGGAGGCGATGGGGAGTCGCTGGATACCTGGTCCTGATGCCGGTGCGAATCGCTCCCGCATCTTGGTTGCGAATTGCAGGCAGTCACACCCGCGGGCGTTTGAACCTGATAAGAGGAAGCGCGGGCAGGGGATGGCCCCGGTCGATAGCACTGCGCCAGCCATCGACCTGTTGCCGGAGAGAATCGAGATCGACGCCGCGATGGTCGGCCGGATAGGGCGTCAGGTTCCGGAGGGCACGTTCCAGCAGGGATCTGCAGCCAATATGGTTTCCTTTGGAATGGTGATGCAGGGCGACAGCGACCTGGATCAGGCCCTGGAAAAACTTACGCTCAGGCTCGGGGGATGCCCGCCAGACATCTTCCAGGACTTCGTGGGCTTCAAAGAAGTCCGCGGCGTTGAATAGTTGAATGCCGTGTTGAAAGCGGGCAGACTCCATCGCACAAGTGTCGCACGAGGCGACTTCGGCGAATTCTGAAAATCGCATCCTGAAGGACGGTTATTTCTTCTGCGCATCCGCCTGTTTAAGGGCGGCCTCGATCTTATCGACCATTTGCTGCGAGGGCGCGGCCAGCGGACCTTTGGGATCGACCTGCACGGCCTGTTTGAACTCTTTCAGTGCCCCAACAGCGTCGCGCTCGCGAAGCATGATGTTGCCCAGCATGACATGCTGCCCGGCGCTTCCCGGGCGGAGTTCATTCGCCTTGGAAACATGTTGGTCGGCTACATCCCAGCGTTGCAGTCCCCAGTAGGCGCGGCCAAGCTCAAAATGCGCGTCGGCCGAGTTGGGCGCGAGTTCTACGGCTTTAAGGAGATACTTCTCGGCTTGCGCGTATTCTTTCCTCTCGTTCTCTACGGAGCCGAGAGCCACGTAGGCGCCGCCCGCAGCCTTGTTGAGTTCGATCGTTTTCTGGAGGGCCTTTTCAGCGTCGTCCCACTTCTTCTGGGAAGAGTAGGCCACGCCCATCAACAGGTAAGCTTCGGAGTACTGGGGATAGATGGAGATCGCCTTGCGGAATGAATCGATGCTCTTGTCGAGATCCTTGCCAGCAGTGAGAAGGGTGCGGCCGCTTTCGAGATCCTTCTTGGCATCATCGGGAGCATCGGGGTCAAGCGGTGCGGAGATGGTTGCACCCGGGCCCTCGGGAGCGACGTTGGGATCTTTGTTGCCAGGCTCGGGCTTCAGAATGAAGGTTAGATAGGCCGAGGGCATCAAGGTCAGGTCAGCGGATCTGAATTTCCGGCCTGTAGCCGAAATGCGCGAATTTCAATTTCGTACTGAGTCGGGTGGCAGCTGAGGAAATTCGAATTTGCCTTGGCGATCGGTCTGACTCTGGCAGGCGGTTCCTCCGCCTTGAACTGCCAGACGAGACAAGGAGACCCATCGGCGCCGGGTGCCCGTCTGGAAGTCTGACGGCCCCGTGAATGTCGCCGGGATGGGCGGCGGCCGCCGCCCGTTTTTTGCGGAACCAGCCAAGCGGCTTGCAAGACAAAAGAACGGACATAAGGACGAGGCCGAACGGGTGAGCGTCTCATAGAGCAGTCCTCCCTAACGACAGAACATTTTACTGCAATCAATAAAAAAGGGGAGGGCCGAGGCCCTCCCATGTCTGGTGTGGCAGTTAGAAGCTCATACGGAATGCAAACCGTGCATAGAACGGTCGCTGATAGCCAATCGGTCCTGGTCCAGGCCCGAAGTCGGTCCAGAAGTCGGGTTTCCCGAAATCGGGGTTATTCAGGGCAGAGCCGCTAAGCTGTAGGTTCTGGTCAACGTTGGTCACTACCCGGCTATTGGTGATGTTGAACAGATCCGCCGTGAGGTGTGCCGTAAAGCGCTCGTGACCGGAAGGGTTTTTCAACGTGCAGCGTTTACACCACCCGAAATGCGGTGTCCGACCTTCGATTCCACGATCCCCAACGGCACTTCGCCCGAGTTGGCATACGCTGGATGGTTGGCGAACCGGCTGATCGGGGTGCCGCTCAGGATGTTAACGCCGCCTCCGAGTTCCAGACCCTTCAAGAAACTGCGAGGAACCACATAGCTGGTGTAGACGTTGACGATGTGCCGGCGATCGGTATTCAGCGGTCCCGCTTTGTACTGGTCCCCCAACATCCCGACGATGCCGTTGGTGAAGTCAAACAGGGAGCTGATGTTGGGATCGGTCTGGCCGTTATCGTTGCGGAAGGCGCCTTCGTAATTGCCGTGCAAACTGGCAATCCGCCAGTTGGCGCGGAGCATCCAGTTGTGCGAGAAGGCCTTGTTGGCTTCGATTTCCACGGCTTTATAGAAGTGCATGATAGCCGGGAAGCCGTCGGGAACGCCATCTGGAATCGCAGTCACCCGTTAGCGGGTCTAACTTCGCCGCCCCAGAAACCATTGACCTGGTTCCAGCAGACGCTGTTTCCGCCGTTCCAGGGCTGGCCGGTGGCCGGATTTACGAAGTTTCCACCGTTAGCGTCCTGGATACCGGCGGCGAACGTGTTCTGTCGGGTCGTAAGTCGGACTCGTAGGGCCGGGACCCAGATATTGAGCGGATCCGCAAGGTGCTGGCGGACTGCCCGGGATGAAGCTCGGTCGCATGTTCGTTCGGAAACAGATCCGTACCTGGCCCAGGATTGGCGATGAAGTAGTACTGCGTCAATGAGGCGTTTTGGTTGAGGCTTCCGGAGAGACTCCGGCGACGTCGTCCAGAGCGCGGGGCATGACCCGGTAGATGAACTGCCACTAATTACCAGCCCGCCCTTGAACTCATGTTCGGCACCCACCAGATATTCGTCCTGGTACATCATTTTGATCCAGGAGCGAAGGCCAGTTCCAAACAGTGATGCGCCGATCGAGGGTCCGGGACTCCGCCGGCTCGCAGCCGCCCCATTCAGCAGATGGGCAGCATCGACAGGTACGTTGATGGTGCCGTCGGGTGAATTGCAGGTTGCCGCTGCCATTCGCCACCGGATTGAAGACCATCTTCGTAAGATCTTTCTCGCCACTGAGGGAGCGTACGGCGGCATCCAGAGGAGTCTGATAGTTGTAGCGACCGAAGTTTCCCAAGAGCTTCGATCTTACGGTCTCCGAAGGGATCAATCGACACGCCTACGCGCGGCGCCCAGTTATCCGTAAACGTGTAGTTAGAGCCGGTACCGGCCATCTTCCATTGCTCCCAGCGCATGCCGAGGCTCAGCGTGAGACGGCGGTTCATCTGCCACGAGTCGTTTACGTAACCTGCGTGATAGCGACCAAGCGTGGGCGTATTGCCGGAGTCAAACCGTCCACGGGAGAACCGCGACCTGCACCGGACGCCGTTGAACAGGGGGCAGACCGTGCAGCCAGCATTCTGAAGCAGACTGCCGCCCCAGAGGAACATCGGTCTGTCCCAGCGGGCAGGCTGAGTCACCCGGCTGAGCAAGGAACGTAGGTCGCGCCGTCGGCATATTACGTCTGGAACGGGGAACACGCCAGCCGAGGCCTTGAAGATGTTGTTATAGTTCGGCCGTTCGTGACGGAACCCGAGGCTAAGAGTATGTTCGCCAGCAGCGTGCACGATCTTTTGCGTATCGATGTTGAACCCGTAGCTGTCGACTGTGTGGTTTTCGTAGTTGCCGAACCCTGTAGTGCGTGGATGTTGTTGGCGTCGGTGCGGTCCGTGATCTGGAAGATGTCGGCAAGGGAAATTCGGTAAAGTGACTATTATTCCAGGTGAAGGATCCATTTACCAGCCAGGTAGGAGACATGGTGCCGTTGTAGCGGACGACGAAATCGCGGATACCGTAGTCCCATCGACTCATGGCACTATTGTCGGCTCCGTTCAGAACGTAATTTTGCTCTCCCGTATTGGTCTTGGTGGGATCACCGAAAACGGAAGCCTCAAACTGATGGTTGTCATTGACTTGAAAGTGATTTTCCGGCGTAGCTGAATGTCGGTGAACAGCGTCACTCGTACCCAGAGCCGCGAGAGGTTTATCGGCCGGGGCCGACACGAACTGCTGGTTCCATGACGGATTGAAGTCCCCAAAGAAGAAAAGGTGGTTCTTGAAGCCGGGGACGGACCACCTAATTCGCCGTTAGCATCGAAGTTGGCGCGGTGCAGTTGAAGTTCCCGACATGGTTGGTACGAACAGCGTCGGTCTGGAGATAAGTCGGCTTCCGCGCCCTGCGGTGCCGCGAAGAGGCCGATCTCGCCGTGATACTGGTTGGTGCCCGACTTGGTGACCAACTGGACCACGCCGCCAGTGGCTTGCCCATACTGTGGTTCGAAGCCGCCGGTCTTTACGTTCACTTCCTTGATGAACGACAGATTGATGCCGCTGCCGATCGAGCCCTGGTTGCGAGTGAACACGCCCAGGCCGCCGAAGGCACTGTCGGTGATGTTGACGCCGTCAGCGACGTAGAGGTTCTCCAGGCCGGAGGCGCCAGAGATCGAAGGATTCGAGTGACCCGCGCCACCACTATCGGTAGCGCCGGGCGCGACATAGAACAAGCTGGCGACGTTTCGTCCAACCGGAACGCTCTGGTAAAACGTGTCCTGAAGACTGGCACCCACAGAGGTCGCGTTCGTATCAACCGTGGTTGCGGCACCGGTGACTTCGATGACTTCCGTCACTGCGCCCGGTTCGAGCTTCAGGGTGACAGACGAAGTTCGGCCGATGGCGACTTCAATTCCCTTCGTTTCGGTCGACCGGAAACCCTGTTTCTCAACTCTTACAGCATAGGCGCCCGGCGTAAGCGAAGAGAACAAGAACCTGCCTTCGCTGCTGGTTGTTGTTACGGCATTTCCCTGCGGGCCGGTCAGTGTAACCTTCGCATCTGCTACGACCGCTCCGGTGCTGTCCTGGATCAGGCCACCGACGTTACCTTTGGTGGCAGTATCCTGGGCTAGGACCGGCAGACAGGCCAGAAGCAGGGTGAGGAACAACAGGCCCCATGTCCTTTTCTGTGTCATAAAACGCCTAACCTCCTCTTGAAGTTGGAACGTGAACTGGTGTGGCTCGATAAAGCTAAGGAATTTCGTGGAAACTAATGGCCCTAAACACAATCAACTTGAGTGCTTGACATCGCGTGCATTGACAGTTTGATTACAATGCAAGTTGTTGTCCAAATGTAAATGTATGTAACGGAATGGTTTATCGTGACAAAAACACGTCTACATCCGGTTTTCGGGATGTATCAGGGCGGCCCCTATATGAATTTTGGGAATGTAGGGATTCGATGGTATTTACGGCTTCAGGCTAGGTGATTCGGAGATTCAGGTAAAACGGCCAGTCGCACACATTAACAGCAACGATTGTCTATGTTTAGGTGGTAGGTTCGACTGCGAGAGCTTTCGCTTTTTGTTCCATGTCAGAAGCCTTTTGCGTCTCTCCCGACTGCTGATAGTAGTGGGCCAACCCTAGATAAAGGGCAGAACTCCGACGCAAGGGCAGTGCGGACTCAAGTACCTGGATGGATTTGGCACGCTGTCCGAGTCGATTGAAACTCTCAGCCATGTCGAGAATGGCCTGTTCATCAGTTTGATCGGTTACGCCACCCCGAGCATACAAGTCGGCAACTTCGTTGAACGCCTGCCGTGAATAGAGAAGGTTCACCAACTTGTTACGAGTAGGTTCGTCGGGATTCTTTCCGTAGGCCTTGCGGAAAGAGCTTAGAGCGCCCTCATTGTTTCCAAGTACCAGGTAGCAGAGAGCGCGCTGCGATTCGCGTTTGCCCTTCTTAAAATCCTCGGCAGCCTCGGGGTCCACGACATCCCAATTCTGCGCGGACGGGTCGCCGTCGGCAATCCGGAATTGAAAGCTTGCAACTGAACGGGCGTGAGTGAGGGGATCGGTGATCGTAATCGCCATCCGGTATCCGCCGGGCTGCAATTCCGCAGTCGGGATCTTCTTCCCATTGATCAAGCCACCATAGGTGTCAAACTGGTTCTCGGCCAACTCCTCGGTCACTGTTTTCGTGTCATGAAGGCCCATACGGCCGTAGGCATAGTCGACCTGCAATTTCGCGTCGGCAGCGGATGGGGAGCCCGTGGGTGCCTGCCATAACTGGTAGAAGAATTCCAGATCCTGTCCGGGCAACAGGGTGAGGCTGTCCATGGCGGGAGTGAAACGCACACCGGCGGCGGAGAAAGGTAGAAATGCGGGCTGGCCGGCGACGGCTTCCGAGAACGGTACGACCTCAGTAATGCGGATACCCTCGGTTGGGCGGCTCGGAATCACGATTTCTCGCTTGCGCGGGAAATGTGGTGTGTTTGATTTCATCGCTCAATTGAAATTCAATTTTGTATTTTCCGGGTGGCAAGGGCAGGACGCCTTCGTATCCAAAGACCCGACTCTTCAGCCGGATGAAAGTGCGATCATCCACATACTCGGAAAGTTTTCGTTGTTGGGTGAAAATCAGTTTGCCATCAGGTGTGAGCACCCGCGCCGAGACAGTGGCCGAATAGTAGTACTTACCGTCCACCCCTTCCGCAAGCGAGAAGTCTTCCGCCCGCTTCATGCGCAGCACGTAGTGCAGATTTGTTTCTCCCGATGCATCGACAAGCGGCACAGTCAGCACATCGAGGTAGTCGCCATGAAGGATCACGCGGTGCGATACGGATTCAAGCAACGCACTCCGTTCACGCAAGAGGTCTTTATTCAACGGATGGTTGGCAAGGCCCCGGATGTTGTTGAGTAACATGTCGGAGGCCATGCTCGCGGTGGCGGTCTGATAATCGACCGGCTCGCCCGGCAACAAACTGAGAACGGTGCGGGCAACTTCGCGGCCAGCATCGTGATCGATTTGATTCCAACTGCTGACCCGATCGCCCTCCGTAGGCCCGGTCACCAGCTTTTCCGGACCATCCATGAATGGACTGAACAGGCGAAACTCACTGCCGTTTTCCCTTTGGTAGAAGATGACGTAGAAAAAAGGAGGCAATGCCGGATGGTCATTGGAATAAAACCAGATCTCCATCGGGCGTATGTTCGCTAATCCCAAATACTTTCCGACCTGCTGCGGCTTGCCTAGCGTGATGTACACGCGGCCGCGATCAGTACGCCAACCTTCATCATTCCCAAAATGCCCGAACCACTGGTTGGCGTAGGCAATGCGGGCATAAATCTCGTCTTTGTAGGAGTTGGCCGGCGAACCCGGATTGGGGTTGCGAATTTCCCAGAAGTGCTCGATGAACTTGTCTCGAGAGTCGTCGCTGGGGAGATGTACGAATGCTTCCTTCTCTTCATCCGTAATGATGTAGACCACTTCCTCAGTCAGCCACTTGCGGTAGGTGGGCGGAAGATTTTGGATATCCTTCTTGGATACACCCGCCAGCGCGGTAGAAGTGAGTTGCGCCAGGATCAGCGCGAGGAAGGAGAGCCTGCGGAACAAAACACCCAAAACACTATCGGACTGCCGGGAGTGCATCGCTAAAACTATAGGACTGGCTTACAGTCATCGTCAAGCAGAGCGCAGTGATATTCACGACTGCAAATCACTGGCTATGCTGTTTCTCAGCAAGGATTTGTCTTGCCGAAGTTCGATGCAAACAATCAGCGAAGACCCAGATCAAATGGCCGATCTGCCGGGACGTGGCGACCCGATTGAAGCAATTTCAAAGGGCCTAGATAGTTTCACTTCTCTCGAACGGGCCGGTCATGTACGCCTCTGATCGCGCTTCCCACTCGAACGTCT
>CAVTEO010000004.1:0-120205 GCA_963733805.1 uncultured Acidobacteriota bacterium
CTGCCGGGCGTGGTGGTCCTCGAACTGTTTGGGGCTCAGATAGCCGAGGGCTGAGTGAAGCCTGCGGCTGTTGTAGACTTGGTCGATGAAGCGTGGAAGGTCTTCTGCGACGTCGCTGACGGTTTCGTAGGCCATTGGGTAGACCGCTTCGACCTTCAGCGTCTTCATGAAGCTCTCCGCTTTGGCGTTATCGTAGGGATTGCCGCGCCGGCCCATCGAGCCGACGAGGCCATGGCTGTCGAGGGCCTGCCGATAGGCTTGCGCGGCATATTGGGAGCCGCGATCCGAGTGATGAAGGCAGCCGGCCGGCGGTCTGCGGTCCTCGATTGCAGCGTTCAGGGCGGCGAGCGTCAGCCGAACATCGATGGATCGGCTGATGGCGTAGCCGACGACGCGGCGCGACCAAGCATCGAAAATCACGGCGACATAAACGAAGCCCGTCGTGACAGCGACGTACGTGATGTCGGCGACCCAGAGCTGATTGGCGCCGTTGACGACCCTGTCCTTGGCCAGATTGCGGAAGATCGGATGGTCGTGGTCGCTGCTCGTCGTCGCCACATATCGCCGACGCATGCGTGGCTGGAGATCGTGTTCGCGCATGAGGCGCTTCACCCTCGTGATTGACCACGAGGCCTTGCTGGCGAAGGGCGGCCTGCGATGTTGCGGCGGCGGCGGCGGCGGTGTTCATCGCCTCGACGATGGCTGTGTCATCGGGCGCCCCCATAGGGGCATCATAGTAGGCCGAGCGCGAAATCCCCATCAGCCGGCATCCTTCGGCGACGGAGACGCTTTCGGGCCGGCAATTGCGGACGTAGGCCCGCTTCTCGCTGGCGATGCGTTTCGTTGACCCCCCTTTAGAAACTCCAATTCCAACGCCTGCTTGCCGACCAGCCGTTCGAGGGCGGCGATCCGCGCTTCGTATTGCTGAAGGAGGTCGGCCGCGGCAGCGTCCTCGTCGAAGGCGCCGGCTTGATATCGTTCGACCCACACACGGATCAAATTGCGCGAGAGATCGTGGCGCTTCTCCAAACCGTGAAGCGTATCCCCAGCCAAAAACTCTTGGGCGATTTGACGCTTGAATTCGATGCTGTGGGATCGATACCCGACCATGAGCTTTCGTCCTTTGAAAGCCCAGCCTGCCGGTCAAATGTTAAGTCCGCCCATGTCCGCCCCCACGAGCCCACTCCAACTAGGGGGCAAAATTCGACGCCGATTGACATCAATGGCCTCTCGGTCGAGGGGCGGCTCGCTACGCGCCGCTTAAGGAGCGCGCCTCTCGTCGCGACGCTTAAGGAGTGGCTGCGCGCCGAACGCGCCAAGCTCTCCCGGCACAATGGCGTCGCCAACGCCATCGATTACATGCTCACCCGCTGGCCTGCATTCACGCGCTTCCTCGAAGACGGGCGCGTCTGTCTTACGAACAACGCGGCGGAAAGAGCGCTGCGCGGTCTGGTGACGGGGCTTTCATTGTGCACCTCATGTTCAAGTGTCTGGAAAAATTGGAAGCGGCCCCGGAGACTCGGAGCGACACGGGCGCCCTTTCCGAGCGATGGCTGTGGTGACGGCCTGCGAATGCAGGTCGCTTGAGCGGATTTGATAGGGGGCGTCAGCAATACGGTTCTGTGTACCGCTGAACGAGTACATACTTATTCATTTCAACAGATTGAAGCGAGGTTGGGCTGAGGCGGGAAGCGGCGCAGGACGGACCGTTTCACATGAACAGATTCAGATCTGAAAACGCAACCGGCAAAAAACCCACTACAGTAAGCGGGCGACGGCAAATTAATAAAAAATAAACCGTTAACGGTATGCCTACGCCAGCGAACCAGCCGATACCGGTGCCGCTACCTGATGCTTCAACAATCGCTCACGGTAACGGGGTTATGCCGAGAGCGAGTGACCAAACGATTCATTAGCAATAGGTAAAGAAGGATGTTGGCCCCGGTTTCGCCGATAGTGATTGCCCCGTATAAGCTAGGTCCATGCCGGGCTGCGCCGGAAGCGTCGCCGTGGACGCATTGATTGGCGATGGCGCTTCCAGTTCAGAACTCGGTGAAGGGCTCTTTAAGAGACACAAGTGCGGGATAGGCGTCGGCTCTTGCGACCGCAGCGGCAAAGGACGGAGACGGCGGAAGTCCCGCGCCGTTGGCGCCGATGTAGGCCACCATGCCGGCATCGCGCGCGATCGCGTTTCCGGAGAGACTCAACTCGCGATCGTAAATGGGAAGGGCGGTCCCACCCGCGGCGGGAACGTTGATCTTTACGTCGTACGTCTTGCCGGCCGCCATGAAGACTTCGCTTTGCACGCGAGTGACACCGGGAAGCGGGTTGCCGTCTTCCGCGATCAGACCAAAACCAGCAGCGCCGGTTCCGAACTGTGCACCGACGATGGAAGGCACGTGCATGCGCAGGCCTGCGTTCACCATGCGCACCAGGATGGACTGGGTACCGGCCGTTAGACCAGTCGCCGGAAAGGTTGGGAACAACGATTTGCCGGAATTGCTCTTGTCAAACGCAACGCCGTTGATGAGGAAGTAGGTCGGCGTGTAGTTCACGGCTGGCGGATAGCAGGCACCCACCTTAGTGGAGCCAACGAAACACTGGTGAATATTATCGGCGGTTGTGGCGTTGACTGGAATCGTCGCTTCTTCGTGGAAATCCGCTGAATTAACGGCCGTATTCACAGCGATGTTCTGAACCGGATCGATTTCGCTGAAGAGCAACGGGATATCCGCGTCGTAGCCGACTCCGGGATAAGCGGTTCCGGGAGCGTTGGGCACACCGGCGACGGCCGGGGTTGTCACGACTACGATTCCGTACAAGCCCATGGGCCCCTGGATCGAAGGATGTGTGCCGGACTCGAGCAGATAGGTGCCGGCGCGAGGCGCAGTCCAGGTCAGGAGCGTCGATTGAGTGTCCTTGACCTCCGTCGAGAAGGACTGCACGCGTGCGCCCTGCACGGGCGGCTTGCCTTGATCGCCGGGATCGGCGGTGCCCACGATGGGCCACGTCAGAGTCGTCTGGGCGTTGCTGTGGTCGGGCGAAGCAGTGGTGGTCCGCTGCGTGACGTCTCCGAGCCCACCACCAACCTGACCAACAATCACGAGCGAGGTCGGAATGCCGTGCCCGAGATTATTGGTGAGCTGGATTTTAAGATCCTGCCCGCTGGGCACGGTGATCACCACGGGGGCCCAGCCAGCCGAAGGATTCAGATAGTTGCAAGCCTGCGTTCCACCAGTGCCCGCAGTACCCGTGACCGTACAGGCGGTGTAGCCCCACATGGGCACCACTGAGCCGTCCGGAAGAGTCACTGAGCTCGGGGCCGCGGTCAGATTGACAGTCTGCTGGGCGAAGGAGACGCTGACTCCGAGGAGGAGAACAGATATTGCCAGGATCGCTGTCTTCAAAGTTTTGAAATAGTGGGATCGCATTTTTGCTCTTCTCCTCAGTTAGTTCTGCTCGTCGATAACGAATTCCCGAGAATCCACCAGCAGCATCATCATCATGCCGCCCGGGAAGATATTGTTGGTTGTGATCTCGCGCTCGTTGTGCGAGTGCCACATGTACGCGAAAGCGGCCTCTGACGAAGGCGGGTTAGCGATGGTGCCTGAGGGAGGAGTTGTGCCCGTGTTACCGCAATTCTGGTTCGTCGTATCCGTACCGCCCAAGAAGGGGGTTGTGGGCGTGCATCCGGTCGCGCGGGTGGTTGCGTCGGGACCGAGGTACGGGCTACCGCCAAACCAGGCGCCGTTGGCCAGGATGTTGGGATCAGGAAGCGTGGCTGGACCGCTGCCCGCCACATCGCCAAAGGGATTCACCTCGAGCGGCTTATTGTGGTCCTGGCACCATTCCCAGAAATTGATGGCACTTGGATTTCCGGTGTTATAGCCGTTTGCATCCGCGGTGCAAGTCAGCTTGGCGTTCGGGTCGCTGGATTGGGGGCGATGAGCATAGGCATCCCAGTTCAAGCCTCGGCCCGTCCAGTAGAAGATTCCGTCCATCGCCAGGCCCGGAGTGGTTGTGGTAGTGAACAATGCCGGTCCAGCCAGCGCCGCCTTGTCCGGAGTCAGAATGAGGTTTCCATCCCTTGCCAGAATACGAACGTGATTGGCATGCTCATGGAACGGATGCTGCCAGCGACCTTGACCGATGATGCGCAGCAACAACTGTTCGCCTGGATGAACGTGCGGGTTGCCGTTATAGGGCTGGTGTGGATACTGCGGGGTGTAGTTCGGGTCCATGTCGTCCGGCATGGAGCGACCGTTGATCATGAAATAGGCCGGATGATAAGGCTCGGTCGGAACCTCGAGTGAGCAGCCCGGCGCCGCAGCTCCTGCTGCACAAGCCGTCTTTCGCGCCGCATCGTGAGCCTGGGCATCCGCCTGGCTGTGGATGCTGGGGTCAATCTCGGAGAACTGGAACATGTATTCGCGGTCATAGCAGGTGCTTGCGTTGTCATAGGCAGCCGCCGCCAGACGGAAATCGGTTTCGCCCCAGTGACTTTCCGCGGACAGATTCGTGGCGTGAAGACCGCTCGTGCAGGCCGCCGGGATTGCGGTGGGCACGACGATGATCGCGCCATAGAGTCCCATCTCAACCTGCAGGTCGCCCTGGGTGCCGCTGTAATAAGCGCGAGTACCTGGCGTGGAGGCGGTAAAGGTATAGGTCACGGTGCCGCCGGGAGCCGCCTCGCATGTCAATAGACCCTGCTGACCTGTAGGCGACGCGGCCGAGCAACTTGTCGTCACGTTGAATCCGGGGAACAGGATCGACGTGTTGCCCGCCGCCAACGGAAGACTGTTCGTCAGCGTGACGCTGACCGAATCGCCCTCGTTAACAATGAGCGTCGGGCCGGGGATCTGCATGCTCGGGCACGTCGCGTTGGTCATCCCTTGTGGCAGGAAACCCGCGCCGTTAGAGCCGTTACAGCCATAGCCCCAGGAATAGATCATGGCGCCGTCGGGCTGGCTGATGTAGGCCTCCTGCGCAATCAGGTTGAAGGTTGGGCCCTTGATTCCGGGAGCCGCCGCGAAGGCTGAGGCCGTGAGCATCAGCGCCACCGCCACCATCGCCGCCAGAAGTCGTGTCTTCAATATCGTGTTTTTCATGTTCGTCGCCCTCATGGCTGCGCTCCTAATTGATCCGAACTTCGGTCATGAGCCCGCCGAAGTTCTCCGCGTCGTTGGAGAGATGGTCAAGGTTTGGGGTGTAGAGGTAGAAAACACTGCCCGCCGGGTACTTGCTGGTATTCGTGGCATCCAGAATCACGTCGAGCGATTCGCCACCCCCCAACGTGATCGAGTTCGTGTTGTAGTAAAGGTTGTTGCCTTCCTGGTCGCGCAGTAGCTTGGCGTTGATCGCGATGACCTGCATGGGAATGCCAAGCGACGCCAGCGTCTGAAATTCCGTGACATCCAGGTCCGAGATACGCAACAGCGCTTTTCCGCCCGCCGGGATGTTGATAATGGAGGGCAGTGGCTGCGCGTAGTGGAAGCTGCCGTCGGTGGCAATGGTCTCCATCGGTCCAGCCATCACTGTGTCGGGATAGCTGCGGCCATTCAGCAGGAAATACTTGTCTTTCATGTCGGCGAAGCCTTCCGGGTTGAAGGTCATGCCGACAAAGTGGAAGTTGGGGTCGAAGCCGTGAATCTGGATGGGATATTCCACGTCGTAGTGGGTGGAACCGTCGCCGTCGTTGTAGGCATATTTGCCGGTCGCCGCGCGCGTCGCAGTGTTCGCCGGAGGCAGCGGATTGGTGCAGAGAATGTCGGCCGCCGAATTGCAAGCCGTGCGCGGATCGCTCTGTTGTTGCACGAGTGCCGCACGGAGGTTGTTTCCGACAGGCACACGGTTCTGGCGCGGGCGGACGTAAATCTGTCCCACCATGCCCATCTGCAAGTGCTCAGGCGGCGTGATGTGGCAATGCCAGAAGTAGGTGCCCGCGTCGGGAGCCAGGTAGTAATAGGTGAAGCTGCCGCCGATGTTGATCGCTACCGAAGCATCAGGAACGCCGTCATAGAAGGCCGAAGCATTGGGATAACCGTGGAAGTGCACGGTGTGCTGCTCGAACAAGTCGGGCCGCATGATCATGCCCACGTTGGTCAGGGTGAGGAAGAACTCGTCGTCCTCGTCGATCGACATGAGGGGCGCGGGAATATTGCCGTTCATCACACCGACGTCCATGATCTGACGGGGATCGACGTGGCCATCGATGGGCGGAGCCACTGCGGAGGCGTTGGTTACATTGCCAATACCGAGCCCAGTCGAGGTCACGGTGTAACTGAAGGAGAAAGCGGTGCGGGCAGTGACCTGAAACGTGCCATTGAATCCAGCTGGCGTGACCCCGCCAATGATGACGGTGCTCCCGACTGTCGGGGGGTTAAAAGCCAAGGCCGTCACTGTGTGGCTAGGCGCTGCAGCCTCAGAAATGAAGAAGACTCCGAAGCTACGGCTCGCATCGAGGTCCGCCACGAGCCCAATCGCACCGTTGTAGTTAAAGGCGCCGGGATTGAGATCGTCGGTGGTTGCCGGGTCGCCAGGCTGCAGGGTTGGCCCGGCATATACCTGGTTGAACTCGTTCGGAAAATCAGTGCCGCCTCCCGCATCGCCCCTGGCAATCTTCGCCAGCCCGGACAGCGGACCGAAGGAGAACATGTAAGTCTGCGTGCCGTCGCCCATCGTCGCGAAACCGTCGCCACCGGAGATCTGCTGACACTTGATGGCGCCGTTCACGTGGGTCGCGGGTTTCAGAAATTTACCGGTCGCATCGGTGGTAAAGGTCGTTGGTCCGGTGTACGCAGGTTCCGAATTGTTGTTGGCCGCAGTGGGGTGTGTGATCGTGCTCGTCGGGCACTGCACCCGGAACGACTGAGCGCTGGCAGCGACTGTCGCAAAACAGACAAAAAGTATGGGCAACCAAACCTGGAGTTGCTTTCTCATGACCTTGCGGCCTCCTTCTGGACCTGCCGGCGCTCGCAGCGCCTTTGTTGCGATGGGGGAGAGCTGAAGTGAAGGAGCTGAGGGATGGCTGCCCGCGGGTCGCTGACGTCCAGAAACACGAATTCCGCCGCGTGCCGTAGCGCTCTCGATCGTGCACATTGCGCGGGCGAAGAAATCCTGTCCGTCAGGCAAACTGGCGCAGTTCAATGCCAAAGGGAATCCTCCACAGAACCCCACATCAAAAAATGAAATGTGCTTTCGCGCACGAGACGAGGGAGAACTACCGCCCGTGCTGCCATCCAAGTTGGGGGAGAGGCTTACCGCCAGGAGGGAGTCTGGCGCTTCAAGAACTTGCGGAAGATTAGGCGACTCCTAAGGCCCTGTCTACGTCCACATGGATGATACGAACCCAAAATTCCAGCCGGTCGCGCGGGATCCTTCCCGCAAGCTGCCATGAGACCGGCTCCGCTCGTCGAGGAGGTGCTACCCGGTGCTCATGCGCCGCTTTCCGTACTGGGCGCGGCAATTCGAGGAAACTTCCCGTTCGGCTGGTCGACCGAACACCGGTCAGACCTGACTTCCTCTTCGATCCGTGAGCGCCCCAAGCGGGCTAGCCCAATGCCCTTCAGTAGAAGCACTACCAACTCACTCTGACGGTGGGCCCCGGTCTTCTTAAACAGGCGGCGGAGATGAGTACACCCAGTGGAGCGGCGAATCTTCATCTCCTTACAGCAGTCTTCCAGGCTCGCGCCTTCCATCAGTAAGCTCGCCAGATGAGCCCCGGTTGAGGTCAATCCATAGAGTCCCCGCAAATCGGAATCGATCGCCCTCACCTGCATGGCGGAGTCGAGAATAATGACCAGGGCAGCACAGCCTAATTCACGCAGCGGCTGGGAGCAGGTTTGCACCAGGATCGTCAGTGGTCGGTCTGGAGCTGGGCGCTGTACTGCAAGAATCGCTGTATCGCTGGATGTGCCTGGAGAATTCCTTGTCGATACTCTTTGAATGATTTCCGCAACTGGAGTGGCGGCCGGTTCCGTGCACACCAGGGTGTCGTCGGCAGCTTGCTCCAGTCCTTGCCGCGCGGTGAGCAGCGCCTGGGCCAGGACATTGCATGCCACGACGTGCCCGCGCGCACTGCAAATGATCAAGCCGATATTAAGGAGAGCCAGAGCGTCGAATCCGACCTCCAATACCCGGCGCGCGCGCAGGCTTGCTTCCGGCGGAGAGAACTCCTTCCTTGTATGCGCGTCTGCTTCCTCGCTCTTTCGGACGGAGTTATCCGCCAGGCCCTTTGGGTTGCGACAGCCGGCTCCCTCGTGCGGAACACCGCAAATCGTGCAACTCGGTAACTCCGCGCGTTGGCCGCTAGTCATCATCCAAGGTTCACAGACATGAACGATCGACTCATTCTCGGTGGGAGTTCTCGCGTCGGCGCACGAACACAACCCAAAAACGCCGCATCAGGGGAAGTATTTTGTTTGTTGAATGGAGCCCGCCAAGCAAGCAATGTTACTGAGCGTAGGCGAGTCCTGAATCGCTCGTCTACGTTCACTTGGATGAATTCCAGCGGGAACTGCCGGAGTGGTAATACCAGGAGATGTTACTTCAGACGAGGGCCCAGTCCGATGCTTTTGAGCAGCAGCGAGACCAGTTCCCCCTGCCGTCGAACCCCGGTCTTCGCAAAGATATTTCGCAGATGCATGCGCGCGGTGGTGCGGCGAATTCCCATTGCCTCGCAACAATCCTCCAGCGCCAGTCCTTCCATCAGATGATTGGCGAGGCGTGCCTCGGTGGCAGTGAACCCGTAGAGTTGACGCAGTTCCGCTTCCGTGGCTTCGACGGGCTGGGCGGAATCAAGAATCATAATCAGGACCGCCGCCTCATCAGGAGCCGGTGTGTCGGTTTTGGTTTTCACCGCGCGCACAAAAAGCGTCAGGGGCCTTTTGCCCGCGGAGCGCTGAACGGCAGATGCAGTGTCTCGGCTGCCGCGTTCTTGCCCGCGAGAAGTTTTCGCCACCCTCTTCACCAGGTCTTTCAGGGATTCGGTTTCTTCATGGATGGCCGAGAGCGTCCCGTCAGGGTCCAACTCCAGACCATCGCGCGCCTTGAGAATCTCATCCGCAGTCTGATTCACCACCAGCAACTCCGCCGACGCGCTGCATACCATCAGTCCAATATTGAGGAGGTCAAGCGCCTCGAGTCCGGCCGAGAGCAGATCGCGAACGGTGCCGCCTGCATCCCCTGAGAGCAACGGAAGAATCCGGGCAGCGCCGACTTCGTCAGGAGTTGAAGTGTCCAGTGCGACCGCGTTGTCCGGGGCCGAAACGGCTCGCTTGAGGATGCGCGATTTGGGGTTGGCGTCGACGGCCAATTCGACCTCAGCAGTTCTTAAATCGACGGGGAGGAAAAGGTGCGCATACCCGATATCGGGTAGAGCTAATGTGGAGCATAGCATGTCCAAATCAGACGCGGAACCATACCCATCGCGCATCATTCCAGTTACCCGGGATACAAATTCGCGCCCACGATCACTATCGAGTGTGCAGGTCTGCTTAGCCAAACCGGGGATGCGCGTGATTGTCTCGCGGAGGCTTTCTCTTTTAGATGCTTTGACTTGTTGGGTTTAGAGGCCTAACATTGCGGTCCTGCCCGCGGTGGCAGCATGGTCGGCAAAACCATCTCTCACTATCGCATCGAAGACCGCCTGGGCGGCGGTGGGATGGGTGTCGTATATCGCGCTCGCGATCTGCGGCTGGGCAGAAACGTCGCGATCAAGTTTCTTCCAACCGACATGGTCCGCGACCAGCAGGCCCTGGAGAGATTTCAACGCGAAGCGCGCGCGGCTTCGGCTCTTAATCATCCCAACATCTGCACCATCCACGAGGTGGATGAGAGCGAGGGCCATCCTTTCATTGTGATGGAGTACCTCGAAGGCCACACGCTGAAGCACCTCATCACGGGAAAGCCGCTAAACAGTGTGCAGATTCTCGATCTCGCGATCCAGATTGCCGACGCTCTGGATGCGGCGCACGAATCCGGAATTGTTCACCGCGATCTCAAGCCGGCCAACATCTTTGTCACCCGTCGAGAACAGGCCAAGGTGCTTGATTTTGGGTTGGCGAAGCTCATTTCGAGCGCATCCCCAGTGACCAGCGCGGACACCGCTGCGGGATTGCCCACGCTGGCGGACAGCAACGACCTGACCAGCAAGGGCGTGGCCCTGGGAACGGTCGCATACATGTCGCCCGAGCAGGCACGCGGAGAGGAACTGGATCAGCGCAGCGACCTGTTTTCTTTGGGCGCTGTGCTTTATGAGATGGCAACCGGACGCCTGGCGTTCGTCGGTGGAACGCACGCAGTGGTGTTTGAAGCGATCCTGAACCGAACGCCGGTGCCAGTGTTGCAGGTCAATTCGGCTCTACCGCCGGACCTGGGCTGGATTACAGCAAAACTGCTCGAGAAGGACCGCAAGCTCCGCTATCAGCGCGCCGCCGAATTGCGCACCGACCTCAAGCGCGTCAAGCGCGACACGGAATCTGCCGGCGTCCCGACCGTGGCGCCGACTCCTCTCCGGAATCGATGGTGGTCAAAGAAAATCGCAATTCCAGCGATCGCGTGTGTGGTGCTGCTCGCCACCGCCCTGGCAGGACGCAGCCTGTGGCGAAGTTTTTTCAGCGGCAACCCATCCGACCGGATTCACTCCATCGCCGTCTTGCCGTTCGTGAACGTCGGGTCCAATCCCAACGTCGAATATCTTTCCGACGGAATTACCGAGGGAATCATCAGCAGTCTTTCGCGGGTACCGAATTTGCGCGTGATGGCCCGCAGCACGGTTTTCAGTTACAAGGGGCACGAAGTCAGTGCACAAAAAGTCGGACAGGACCTGAAGGTGGATGCCGTTCTGCTGGGCAGGATTACGCAAACCGCAGACACCCTGAACATTCAGGCGGATCTGGTTAGCGCAACCGACGGGGCTGAGTTGTGGGGTGAGCAGTACAGCAGGAAAGTTGCTGACCTCGCAACTGTGCAAGGCGACATCGCCAAGGAGATCTATGCCAGCCTGCAGCCAAAAATTGTCGGCAAGGAAGCGGCCCAGATTGCCAAGCGCGACACCGATAACTCCGAAGCGTATCAACTTTACTTGCAGGGCCTCTTCTATTGGAACAAGTGGACCGAAGACGGCTTTCAGAAGGCGATTGACTACTTCCGCAAAGCAGTCGACAAGGATCCGCACTACGCCCGGGCGTATGCCGGCCTGGCCAATGCCTACAATTTCATGGGCGACTCGGGGTACATGGCCCCCCTGCAGGTCTGGCAAAACGCGAAATCAGCGGCCATGCAGAGCGCCAAGATTGACGACACGCTGCCCGAGGCGCACATTTCTCTGGCTCTGGTGCGAGAGGACTACGATTGGGATTGGACAGGAGCCGAGGAAGAGTTCCGGCGCGCCATTCAGCTAAACCCGAACTTCGCAGCCGCTCATCACTGGTATGGAGATTTCCTTACCCGGCTGGGGCGTTTCGACGAAGCGGCCATTGAACTGAAGAAGGCGCAGGATCTGGATCCGCTTTCCCTTCTCATTAACAACAGCGTGGGCCGTCAGCTGTATTTTTCGCGGCAATACGATCGTGCGCTGAAACAGTTTCGCAAGACTCTGGACATGGATCCCAATTTCGTCCCGGCGCAGCACGCCATCGAACTTGCTTACGGGCAGGCCGGCATGTTCCGGGAAGCTGTTTCGGAACGGCAGAAGGTGTTGACGCTCTCTGGCAATCCTGATCTGGCTGCGGCAATTGGAGAGGAATTCAGCAAGTCAGGCTATCCCGGAGTTCTGCAGAGCTGGCTGGACGGGTTGAATGAAGTTTCCAAGCGAGCGTACGTTTCTTCGTACGTCATGGCGCAAATCTACGTTCGACTGGGAGACAAAGCGGAGTCGATGGCCAGGCTGGAGCGCGCTTACGTCGATCGCGACAGCAACCTTACTTACCTTAAAGTGGATCCGGTTTTTGATGACATCCGGTCCAGCCCCCGATACCAGGCATTGCTCGAGAAGTTGGGAATCCCGCGCTAACCTGCCGGGAAAAACTCAACGTAAAGGATAGCCCGCATCCCCCGGCAGAAGACCATCCACCCGGACTACTTTCGTGCCCGGCTTCACGTCCCGCGAATCAATGAACGCGATCGCTCCGGGAATGGCCGTGACCAGTTCATTGGCCATGTCGTTCGAATAGACCACCTTGGGAGCTGAAGCCGATTCTGCCCGAAAGATTTTGGCAATCCAGTACTGCTTGAAACGCGATTCCGACATCTGGTAGATCGTTTTCAACACCACATCCCGCTCGCGCGCGACCGGGGCGCGCATGAGCAAAACGACGGGGATGTTTGCCGTCCAGTACTGCCGATCCCCAAGAAATATTTTTCGCACTTCGGCAAGGCTGAGATTGTTGACCGGGGTGTCGGCGTTCACCACCACCGCCACGTCGACATCCCCCTTCTGAGCAACCAGCGGCTGCGCCCCAACCAAGCAGAACGATGCCAGCAGCAGGATTGCGCACGCGATTTTGTATTGGATCGCCATTGTGCGCCTCAGAAGGTAAAAGCAGTCTGGAAAAAAGCCCCGTTGACACGAGGCTCGTTCACGCCGTGCCGGGTGCTGCGGTACTCACCCTTGAAGGCAGCGTAGTTGGTGATGTCGAATCTCACGCCGGCCGTGGAACCCACCAGATCCACCACCCCGGAAGTTCCGCTAAAATCCCACACCGGCTCCACGTTCGGCCTATGAATATACTCGAAGCGATAATACGGCTTCCATTTATTCTCCTGCCACGGCAACCGGTAGGCGAACTGCACATAAAACGCCTGGCTGTTGTAGTTGCGCTGCGTCTGGACGTCGTGATGCGAGACATTGAAAAATTCCGACAGGAATTCAGGATGTTCCTTGGTCCACGCCACGTGAGCAGATTCGATCCACTCCTCAAAATTCGATCCAGGCGCGGGCGTCAGTTTATCGCGATAGACCGAAGCTCCGACCTGCAGTCCGTAAAGTGCCGACGGACGTGCATCCAAACCGGCGATCCAGGCGCGGTTATCATTGATGTCGCCGCTGTCGCCAGCCTTGCTCAGAATCGACGAGCGTCCATTGCCTATTCCTGCGCTGTAGCCCAAGCCCAGGCCTCCGGAGGGAATTTTGCCTTCCGCCAGTACTCCGAGGAAATGCACCGGTACGAATTGGCCGCCAAACTTCACCATCTCCGGACGGCTGATCGTGGTTTGCAGCCAAGCACCGTGATGGAACGCCGCATTCCAGTAGCCAAGCGGAGTGTGGTACTTGCCGAAAGACATTTTGAAGGAATCGTTATAGTCGTAGCGGATGATGCTGCGCTCCACGCTCACATCGTATGTGGACGGAGTTGCGGTGAAGCTGACTTCTCCGAAGTAGCTGACTTTCTGAGACAGTGGAGAAGCCATATGGAGGACAAACTGACCGAGATCGAAGCCGCTCGCGCTTCCCTTCTGATCGGTGGCGGCGAAATCCACGTCGCCAAACCCTCGAATCTGCAGCGAGGGATAGTGCATGGACTCCTCGCGCGTCGCAGCATGGTCGTCCATGTGACCCGGCATGGACGGCTTCGTTTGCTGGGCAGGCGCAGGGGCCGTGAGATTCGCGGCAGTATTGGCAGCAACCATCTCCGGGTGGCCGGTCCCGGCCAGAGCTGCTTCCAGTTTGCGTTGCCGATCTTCCAGCTCCAAAATGCGCTTTTCCATTTGCTGGAGGCGGTCGAGCAAAGCTTGATTGGAGACATCGGGCGCCGAGGCTGCAGATTGCGCAAAGAGCGCGCACCCGCTCAAGAGCAAAACAAGAATGGCGACCATTCGCGAGATCATTATTGGCCACCTCACTTTCAGAAACTGGACTTTGATTGCTTACAGAGGGAGGGCCCGAAAAATAGCCGCTAGTGTATTCCTACCTCAGGATTTGTAAAGTCCGCCCATCTCGGATCATGCTCTGCATCGTGGGAATGTACCCGGCCAGCTTTGTTATGATCGAGAAGTCTTATGCATTTCGAAGAAGACGATATTCCACTCATTTCCGGGACAGGGGAGGCTTTCATGGATGTGCCAGGCACGCCCGCGGCGGGATCACGTCGCGACGAAGACATCGCGCTCGACCTCATGAAGTTCATTGCGATGACCACGGGTTATGGCAAGACCAGTTCCAGCACGGGCGGCGTGGGCTTCGAAAAATCCAGCGGCGGCGCTTCCAAACCGGAAGAGTACGCCGCCCACCTGCTGGACCTGTACGGAAAGTGCCTGTCCCGGGTGAGCAAGAAATAGGCGTCTGCCGGACGCGCTCCCGGAACATGCCGCCCATCGGCGCGCCCACAATTCTTCCAGCGGGCGTCTCGTTTCGAGAACAGGGTCGGATTCTCCTTATTTCGTCTGCCTCATTTCACCTCTTGCACTTGGAACTCGTGTCTGCCACAATTCGCCGCACAAACGATCAACTGTTTTCCAGCCGACGATAAGCTCAGCTAGCTGCGGAGAGGACATCGATGACAACGACTGTTCCGGACACAGTGGCATTGGTAAAACAGGGTTCGAAGTGGGGACTCATTTGGGGCGTGCTCCTGGTCGTTCTGGGCATGCTGGCAATCGCCGAGCCCTTTCTAGCCGCGATTGCGTTGGCGACATTCATTGCATGGCTGCTCATCTTCGTGGGCATCGTGCACATGGCGGTCGCATTTCACGCGCACTCGGGAACCAGCATGGGATGGAAGTTCCTGGTCGGACTGGCCTACGTCTTCATTGGCGGATACTTATTGTTCCGCCCAGTGGTCGGTGTGGCCACGCTCACCTTGATGCTGGCGTTCCTTTTCCTGGTTGAGGGCGTGCTCGACTTCATGCTGTGGTGGAAGTCGCGGTCGGCGCGGGGAGCCATCTGGATTCTGTTGGATTCGATAGTGACCCTGGTGTTGGGCGGCATGATCTATGTTCACTGGCCCTCGAGTTCGGAATGGGCGATTGGAACGCTGGTGGGAATCAGCATGATCATGAGCGGGATCACGCGAGTGATGCTATCCACCGCCGTGCGACGGATCGCCGCGCAAATGGCATAGCCGGCCGGTGCAGAAGATTGTGTTTACTAAGTGAAAGCCGCGGCCGAGACCGCGGCTTTCTTAATGCATCGCACTGGAGTGCGAAATTTATCCGTTAGCGGCGCTTCTTCTTTTTGGCGCTCTTCTTCTTGGCGCTCTTTTTCTTGGCTGCTTTCCTGGCAGGCTTCTTCTTCGCTGATTTCTTGACAGCCTTTTTTTTGGCAGGCTTCTTCTTGGCTGCTTTTTTGGCCGGTTTCTTTTTGGCCGCTTTCTTCTTGGCTGGGGGTTTCCGGGGGCCACCGCCGCCCGCGGGTTTCGGAGGAACAGGAATGACCTCTTCCACTTCCACGACCGACTCGCCCATCACAGGCACGCCGGACTCTTCTTCCTCTTCCTCCTCTTCTTCCTCCTCCAGGATCTCTTCCGGAGATTCGCCGTAAGCGCCGGTGTCTCCGTACTCATCCATCTCGTCATCGAGTCCGTAGAGGGTTTCGTCGTAAAAGCTCATTGCTCCTCCTGATCTTTCGGAACGGTTTAGCACGGCACGCCGCCCAATCCGGCGCCGCGCACAGAAAAGTAGAAGACAACTGGAAAACTGCTTCGCGGCCTGAACGGGGCGCGATTATAGCAGAGAAAATACCGTTGAGCGCTAGGACTTAGATCATAGTCCTGTGTGTTTTTTGGGACCGAACGACCTGCCATGGGGCAATCCAGACACTCGACCCTAGGGGTGAATCACCAACACCATTCCAGGGCGCAGAACTGCGATATTTCGATTGTTGCGCTTCAGCGCATCGACGGTAATTTTGTAGGTAGAGGCAATCGAGTACAGGGTTTCGCCTTGTTTCACTTTGTGATGGACCACTGCATCAGCCGGATGGCTACGGGGTGTAACCGCCTTTCTATGCTTCGACTTAGAGGTGGCGACCACACTACCTTGCGCGGCTCTTGGACTAACCGGAAGGTGCACGTAAACGACGCTGCGCCCTCGAAGGCTGTCGCCCTTGAGGTGGTTCCAACGGCGCACCATCACGGGTGGCACTCCAAAGTTGTCGGCTACTGACTTCACCGTATCCCCCTTGCGGACACGATAGCGGGTTGCGTGGCGTGCATACGTAGCTTCTTCCGTGATGGCACGCTTTCCGGGAGCGATGGGAATCGTCAGCTTGCTGTCGGGCGTGAGGCTGGCGCCTTCTTCAAGATTGTTCGCCTCGGCAATTGCCTTCGGAGTGCTCCGATAGGTGCGAGCGACCGAAGCCAGCGTGTCCCCGGGCTGAACCTTGTGATAACGCCACCAGACGCGCATGTCGATCGGTATGGCGGCGATGGCAGTCTGAAACTTGTCCTTTGTCCCCAGGGGCAGATGCAGTTCGAATTCGTGATCTTTCGGTGTCGTCATCCGCAGCAGGCTGGGATTCAAGTCCTGCAGGTCGGCAGCCGGGGCATCGACGCATTCGGCCACCAGGCGGAGATCCACCGGGTAGTCGATCTTGACGACGTCAGCCGGGACGGGCTGGGCTTTCTCAAGATGATCCAGACCGTACTGGCCCGGGTTCTTGGCCATGATCGTCACGGCTACGATGATGGGAACGTAATTGCGGGTCTCTTTGGGAAGGACGTTGCGCCGATAGAGTTCCCAGAAGTCGGCGTAGCCCGTTCTCTTGACTGCACTCTGCACCGTGCCGGGGCCGGAGTTGTAAGCCGCCATCGCCAGATACCAGTCGCCAAACTGCTGGTACAGGTCCTTCAAATGGCGCGCTGCTGCACGCGTAGCTTTCTCAGGATCCTGGCGGTCATCGACCCACCAGTCACGGTGTAGACCGTAACCTCTGGCTCGGCTCGCCATGAATTGCCAAATGCCCCGCGCACCCACGCGGGATAGCGCCAACGGGTGGAAACCCGATTCCGCCTGCGCCAGATAGATCAGATCCTGCGGCACGCCTTCCTGCTGAAGCACCCGGCGGATCATGTCTTCGTAACGGCCCGACCGCACCAGGGCATTTTCGAGCGTGCCCCTTCCCCGGCCGGAGAAATACGTAATGTAGCCGGCGACCTGGTCGGTCATCATCAGCGGCAAATCCGAGCGCGTGGACTTGATCTCAGCCTCGGCTTGGGCCTTCACGTTGGCGTCGACTGGGACCGCCGCTTCGTTCGCCTCATCGATTGGCGCAGGCTCGGATTTCTGTTCG
Source organism: uncultured Acidobacteriota bacterium (assembly GCA_963733805.1). Lineage (GTDB taxonomy): Bacteria > Acidobacteriota > Terriglobia > Terriglobales > Acidobacteriaceae > Gp1-AA133. Next base: position 17,228 of record CAVTEO010000004.1, read on the forward strand.
GTAAAGCCGTCTCCCTGCTGGAGCGCCTGCATATCGAAGCTGTTAATGCCTTCCACGATGTGGTCGAATTCATTTTCCAGGCGAGGATCGGAGTTGATTTCAAGATTGCTGCCTAGCAGTAGATCGAACGCGCGATCAAAGTTCTGTCGGGCTGCTTCGAGATGTCCTGCCTTGTAGTTTTCCTGTCCGGCGGCGTACTCCTTCTCCACCACTGCAATGAGATCCGCCACCGGATCCGCCGACGGTCCTGTCGCCGCGGGCGGTGAGGGCTCAGGAATCTGCTTCGGCGCCGAAGCCTGACTCTCCTCGACCGCAGGGGGTTGAGCGCTCGCCAGCGCCGGAGGGGCGGATTGTTTTGGAGAAAGCAGAGGCGCAGAGCGATGGGACGACTGGCAGGCGCAACTGAAAAGCATGGCCGCTAACGGCGCGATCGCGACATAGAGCTTTTGGAATCTCATATTTCTCTATGAGTTACGCCCGGTCGGCCTCCCCGAGATTGGATGCAGAAAACCTGCGAAATGGTAACCTTGGATCTTTTGCAGGGTCAATCCACGAAAGACCAATGTCATCATTACTTTCGGCACGCTACCGCGGTCCGGTTGCGGCCAGAATCTGCCAATTCGAAGCATCATCTTTACGACCAGCCCCGGCAGACTCTCTTGGACGATGCCGACCCGTTAACGGGGCAGAACCTCTTTAAGCGCCCCTTCGATGCGATCGAGTTCCTCGCGGATGACGCGAATCGATTGTTGATTGCGAGAAGTGTGAGGATGTGGGGAGATCGCCTCGAGCGCGGCGCGAATCTGGTGGTTCCGATCCCAGATCAGGTGAAGCTTGGCGATGGTCCGCTGGCGGTGCTGATAAAGGTTGCGAACAAAAGAGGTCGCAAGCCACGCAAACAGAAGCCCGAAGAAAGCCTCGATCGGCAACCGATCCGTGGCGCCATCGTAATCAGAAAAAAGCAGCCGGTACACGGCCTCGCCCATGCCGAGCGAGGCGAACACGACGGCGACGCCCACAAAGAAAACCGGTAGCAGTTCCAACGTCTGACTGACCGAGGGATGGTTCTTAAGACGCGTCCTCACTAACTCTAGTGCCATGAAAACACCCGTGTGCTCGTATTTCGCGCGGGGGCCAGAGCCACCGCAACGCCGACATGGTAACCCACCCGCGCTCACGGCGAAAGCCCTGTCGCGCGGGAATATCCCGGTAGTGTAGTCTCGTCTCGCGGCGTTGCGAAGGCCAGTCTCTGCGCACGGCCATCCAGGCGGGCGAAGTCCTTCCACCATGGTGAACCTGTTAACGATTATCGGCGTGGGATTTGTGCTCGGCGTCCGGCACGCGACGGACCCGGATCACGTAATCGCTGTGACCACGATCGTCAGCCGGCAGCAAAGTATCCGACACGCCGGCCTCATCGGAATTCTGTGGGGACTGGGCCACACCATCACGATCGTGCTGGTGGGTACGGGGATTATCGTTTTCAACCTTGCGATCCCGCCCCGCATCGGCCTGGCGATGGAACTGGCGGTAGGACTGATGCTGATCGTGCTGGGCCTGCTGAACCTGACCGGCATCACACGTTGGATTACCGATCGCTTCACCCCTGGGCACAGCGCCGGAGTGGTGCATGCTCATGTTCATCGCCACGGAGGCCAGGCGCACGTGCACATGCACGAGCACGATCCGGATGCGCACCTCGGTCTCGAAGAGAAGCCGCAAGGCCCAGCGCAGCAATTGTTGCAGCGCCTCGGCTTGTACCAGTTACTCCGGCCGCTGGCGGTTGGAATTGTGCACGGACTCGCGGGGTCGGCCGCCGTTGCTCTTCTGGTGTTGACCACCATTCGTGACCCCCGATGGGCGATCGTCTACCTGCTCGTCTTCGGACTGGGCACGATCGCGGGCATGATGGCGATCACCATGTTGATGGGCGTTCCGTTTGCTTATACCGGACAACGGTTCGCACGGTGGAACCACGGATTGAGCGTGGCCTCGGGATTGATCAGCGTTGCCTTCGGCCTTTTCATCACGTTTCAAATCGGCTTTGTCGACGGATTGTTCACAACCCACCCCTCCTGGACGCCACATTGAGGAATGCACTTTGCTTCCACCCGTCAGGACCAGCACTCTAGTGGGATGGAGTCTGGGAGGATCACGGGGTACGATGTGGGAACAACGCTCGAAATTCAAAACTCAATGGACTTTTAAGGAGCGCCCCATGAGACGTTGGCAATCGTTTGTACTCGGAGTCGCGGTCGTGGGAAGTTGTTTGTTCGTCCAGGCTCAAGGCCCCGGCGCGCCCACACCACCTCCGCCGGGCGCGCCGCAGCGACGCAGCATGGAGGCACTTAGCGAACTTCGCATGTTGACCCAGCAACTCAACCTGACGCCGGAGCAGCGCGAGAAGCTCCGGCCGATCGTCACCGACGAAGGCGAGCAGATGCATGTAGTTCGCATTGACGAGCGTATGACCCCCGATCAAAAACGCGCCAAGTTCATCGAAATTCGACAGGCATTCCATCCCAAGATTGCGGCAGAGCTCACTCCCGAGCAGCAGGAGAAATGGAAAAAGCTGGCGGCAAGTTTGGAAGGCAAGCCGCCAGCGGACGCTAAAGAGCCCGCCGCGCCTGCCGCCGCACCCAAATAACCTTCGATCAGCGGGTTCCCACACAAAAGGCAGCCTCCGGGCTGCCTCTTCTTGTTGCTTGCCGACGCTCGCGGCATCAGATCAGATGGGATCAAGCACTCATACGCGACGTCACGTTATGATGAGCACAGGAATTTTTTCCATGAAAGCAATCCAGGTCAAGCACACCGGCGGTCCAGACGTCTTGGAATTGGCGGAACTTCCCGTTCCGGAGGCCAAAGGCAACGAGGCAGTGGTGAAAATCGCCGCGGCTGGCGTGAACTTCATCGACGTCTACTACCGCGAAGGACGTTACAAAGCGGTGCTTCCCTTCGTTCCGGGGCAAGAAGGGGCAGGCGAGGTGGTCGCAGTCGGTCCTGACGTCAAAGAATTGAAAGTCGGCGACCGGGTTGCCTACACAATGGCGATGGGCAGTTATGCCGAGTATGCCTCGGTGCCGGCGGACCGCCTGGTAAAGATTCCCGATGGAGTGAGCTACCCACAGGCTGCCGCGGCGATGTTACAGGGCATGACGGCACACTACCTTTCCCACGACACCTATCCGCTGAAGAAGGGGGAGACTGCACTTGTGCACGCCGCTGCCGGGGGTGTAGGACTCCTTCTCGTGCAGATGGCGCGCAATATCGGCGCTCGTGTGATCGGAACCGTCTCCACGGAAGAAAAGGCAAGGCTGGCGCGGGAAACTGGCGCGCAGGAAGTTATCCTCTACACGCAGGCCGATTTCGAGTCGGAGACGCGGCGGCTGACCAGCGGACATGGGGTCGACGTCGTGTACGACTCGGTGGGCAAGACCACGTTCGAAAAGGGACTCGACATCCTGCGGCCCCGCGGCTACATGGTTCTCTTCGGTGGCTCCAGCGGCGCCGTACCGCCGTTCGACCTGATCCAGCTATCGCAGAAAGGGTCGCTGTTCGTCACCAGGCCGACGCTGGCTCACTACATTGCAACTCGAGGAGACCTCGAACGCAGGTCGCGGGACGTGTTTGGCTGGATCAAAGCGGGCAAACTCAAGCTGCGCATCCAGCACACCTATGCGTTGCAAGACGCAGGCCAGGCCCATCGAGACCTGGAGAGTAGGAAGACTACGGGAAAGTTGCTGCTCCTGAATTAAATTTGCGTACCGGAGAGAGTGTGACCCACATCGTAAAACACCGACTCCTGTTCGCAGTCCTGCTACTCGGCCCGGCAACGGCTCTCCTTGCCCAACAGCCCCCGATTCGTCTGCAGTTTGATCCCGAAAAGACCACGGCTACCATCACCCTCAGCGCCACCCTGCATACGGTGCACGGGAAGTTTCTCCTCCACCACGGTGAGATTCACTTCGATCCCGGCAGCGGGCAGATCTCTGGCGAAATCGCGTTCGACGCTACGAGCGGCAAGACCGGAAACGAAGGTCGCGATCATAAGATGCACAGTTACGTGCTGGAGAGCGCCAAATTCCCGCAAATCACCTTCCGGCCGGATCGTGTGCAGGGCAAGGTCGCCGCAAGCGGCCCCTCCACCGTGCAAGGGCATGGCATGTTCGGCATTCATGGATCGGAGCATGACGTGACGATCCCGATTGAGGTGAGGTTGGAGGGCGATCACTGGACAGGCGCCGCGCACTTTTCCGTGCCTTATGAGAAATGGGGATTGAAGAATCCCAGCACCGTGTTTTTGCATGTCAGCAACTCCGTGGAGGTGGAGTTTCACGGAGAGGGCAAACTGCTGGCTCCTTAGCACGGTTGCCGTGCCGGAATGCGGCTTCTACCGAACCTCCCCACCGCACCACTGGCTCACGATGTAAGCGAGCACCTTGGTAGCCGCGATCACTTCCTCCAGGTCAACATGCTCGTTCACCGTGTGAGCATCGAAGATGCTGCCCGGTCCGTACAGCACGGCAGGAATGCCACCGTGATTGGTGAATAGCCGGAGATCGGAGCCGTAGGTCACCCCTTGCACGAGCGGCGCCTCCCCGAAAATCTGCAAGTGACTTTCCGCAATGGTGCGCACGATAGGAGAATCCCGAGGCGTTTCCCCTGATTCGAACTGCCCTTCGAACCACTCAAGTTCGGGCGGGTGCTCCGACAACCACGAGTCCTGCCCCGCTGAGTCTCTCAGGGCTGCTGCCATCGCTTTTCGTGCAGCGTCCGTCGACTCGCCCGGCAACACGCCGAAGCGGCCTTCGACAACCAGTTCGTTGGGGACGGTAGAGGGCCACTCTCCCGAACGAAGAGTTCCAAAGTTGACCGGCGCGATGTTGTTTGGATCCTCGTACAGCGGATTCTTGTACTCGACGTGGCGGCGCCGCTCCAAGCGCTGCACGGCCTCGAGCAACACGTAGAATTTTTCGATTGCGCTCACTCCGTAAGGCTTCATGCAGGCATGAATGGCCCGTCCTGCAACTTTTACCCGAAACGTGAGCGCGCCGGATTGCACTGGACATAGGCGCAGACGCGTGGGCTCGGTAATGATCGCCGCGTCCGCGTTGAATCCCTTGACGATGGTCGTGAGCGTGCCGACCCCACCACTTTCCTCGCCGATAACGCTCTCCACCAAAACATCGGCGGCTGGATGAAATCCCATCGACTGCAGTGTTTGTATCGCGAAGACGTTCGCGGTCACTCCCGCCTTCATGTCGCAGGAACCGCGCCCGTAGAGTTGGCCGCCACGAATTGCTCCGCTCCATGGCGATTCCGACCAGAGACTCTCATTGCCGGTCGGAACGACGTCGATGTGGCCGTTCAGAATAAGCGAACGGGCATCCCCACGGTCTTTCGTTTGTCCGCGCCAGCGGCCCACGACGTTCAACCGATCACGAAAGGGGACACCGTCATCACAGAAGGCAGGATGGTTCTGAAGATCCGGGAGCTCCGAAGAAATGACATCCACGGTAAGGCCAAGCGCCCGCAATTTGTCGGCAATCAGACGTTGCGCTTGCTGTTCCTGCCCGGGAAGGCTCGGGGTCTGCACCATTTTCTGCAGGAAAGTGATCAGTTCATCGCGCGAGGCGTCGACAGCGGAGGCAATCCTGGCAACGAGGTTGTCCATCGGAAAATCGCGGAGTTTCTTTGATCGAACGCTGAACGTGTCAAGCCGCAACTATGGCTACGGCTTCTTTCTCGAATACCCACTCGCGTAAACGGGCATGGGAATTCCAGTGCCGCATCGCTCGTCGGGAATCGGAGCTTCCGCAACTGTGCGCAGCGGAATCACACCCGCCCACGTCTGGAAAGCATAATCTTCTTCGTCGTCGATGGGCGGCCCTTGCCGGACCTTGGCTGAGAATTCAGTAATCGGTAATCGCAATATGAAAGTCGCTTTGAGTTCGCGTTCATTCGGCTGCCGAGATTCCGCCCACCGCCCCGGCAAAATATGCTCCGACAAACGACGTAGTGCCGCAAGCTTCTCGGCGGGATCGTCGATCAACATAGCCGTACCCAGCACCACGACCGAACGATAATTCATCGAGTGATTAAAGATCGAGCGCGCCAGCACCAACCCGTCGAGCAAAGTAACGGTTATGCAGACCGGAATGCCTTTCTCAAGATTGCGCAGCATGCGACTGGCGGCTGAACCGTGAATGTAGAGGTTGTCCCCGTCGCGGCCGTAGGACGTCGGGATCACGAACGGTTGCCCGTCGACGATGAAACCAACATGACAGATGAACGCTTCGTCGAGAATCCGGTACGCGGCTGCCCGATCGTAAACACCACGATCCGGCTCTCGGACCACGCGAGTGCGTGGCGAAGGCGAGAAGGATTCGGACATGAGCGGAGTGGCTCCTGCAATCGTGAAGAGTGAGAAGGAATCTTAGCAGGGTCCGGGGATCGTAGGCTCCAGGCTCTGGGCTTCGTAAACACCGCATAACCCAGAAAAATGATGGGGCGCGGTTCCGGACATCATCGGATCCCGCGCTCCGATTTCCCTCCCGATTCCAGAACCGCCAGTCGCTGGCTAACCAGTTCCCATCGGAGTGGCTGACGACTGGCGACTGCCCTACCAGTTGATTTTCATCGCGAACTGGAACTGCCGTGGATCGTAAGCCGCAGCCGGCGTCCCCGCATTCGTGAACAGTGGGCTGACCGCTGACACGTTGTAGCGGTTCACGATGTTGAACATGTCGGCAATCAGATCCATATTGATGCGTTCGCCGAAGTGAATGCGCTTCGACACGCGCAGGTCGTTGAAGACCGTCCAGGGAGTCACGCCAACGTTGCGTCCGAGGTTGCCGTCCAGTTGCAGCAGTGTCGGAAAAGTCTGCGTAGCAACGAAACCGTTAATACATGGCTCCTGGAACACTCCGGTCGGAGAAAACTTGGAAGCGACCGGCGTGCCGCATGCCGGATCGACAAAAGTGTTGGGCCTGCCGGTCAAGGAAGACAGCTGGAAGTTGTTGCCGTTGCCGGTGATGATGTTGAACGGGCGCCCCGACGCGACTTCCACGAGCGGAGCAAACGTCCAGTCGCTCAGGAATTTGCTGCCAAAACCATCGCCGCCCACGCGGCCGGTCTGGTACACGCCGCTGAAGACAAAACGGTGGCGTTGATCGAAAAGCGAAGTCGAGCGGTCGAAGCCCGGGTAATAGCTGTCTTGCGGGGTCAGCGTTGACTGCAAATCCGTGGAGTCGTCGATGGAGTGCGACAAGGTGTACGACCCAAGAAACTCGTAGTGGTGACCAAAGCGCTTCCGCAAGTTTGCGGTAAAGCCGTGGTAGATCGAGCTACCGTTGGAGTAGTTCGCGTCCATATCGCCAAAGGGAACACAACCTGTGTAGTCGATTCCCGTTGGACCAGGAACCGGGTTGCAAGCCCCGTTAAATCCTGGAAGGCTGCCCGCCAAGGCCGCCGCCTGCGCCACACAGCCGCCCTGTCCGGTGAGGTAGAACCCCGCCGCTACTGACGGGTTCAATCCACCGGGCCGGAAGAAATTCATCACTGCAGGGTCGACATAAGGGAACGGGTCCATTGGACTGTTGCAGCCGCTCACGGTGAAGGGGCTGGCCGGCGTTGGTTGTCCGGCGAGTTGCGCATCGTAAAAGGCGGCCATGAAGTTCGCTGTGAGCAAGTCTCCGCGAATCGTGTTGGCGTTGATGGGCCGGTTCAGGTGGCGTCCGCCGTTGAAGTTGTAGGCGAGGCTTAATGCAAAGCCACGCCCAAGGTCCCGCTCGATCGTAAGGTTGGCCTGCTGGGAGTACGCGTACACAAAGTTCTTGGCCTGCGGATATCCGAAAGGCTGGAAGCCGAGGGGCAGGAAGGTGGAGCCTGCCGGATTGGCCAGATCAAAATTGAGATAGTTCTGGCTCAGGAAAACCGACTGCGGGAAATTCAATGACTGAAATTGTTGTTGCTGCGGTAAGTAGCCGAGATTCGCGTTCGCCAGCGGGAGTGATGATGGCGTGCAGCCGGCAGTGTTGAGTGTCCCCTGGAAAATCGGGATGGCATTCAGATTACCAGCCTTTCCGTCGCCCTCGCACAGTCCCGTTCCGCCGAAAGCCAACTGCCCGCTGGAAGAACCGTCCGAAGCATCACCCAGGAAGTACAAACCGAGCAACGGGTGATCGTAGAACAAGCCATAAGAGGCACGGATCACAGTCTTGCCATCGCCCTTCGGGTCATACGCAAGTCCAAGGCGAGGCTGAAAGTTGTTCTTGTCGGTCTCGATGCCTTTCTGCAACCCAAGCAACTGATAGGCAGGGAATGCGAGGCCTTGCGGGGGTGTGAACTTGGGGGCGAATTCCACGTCATAGCGCACCCCGAAGTTCAGTGTCAGGTTCGAGCGCACGCGCCAGGAGTCTTGCCAGAATAGGCCGAGCGGCTTGTTTGCGAATGAATCACTGGGACTGCCCAGCCCCTGAACGAAGGTGCCGGGAAGGCCAGCACCGTAAGCCTGCACTGGAGACAACTCCGGGAAGGTCGAGGGGAATCCCAGATTGGCTGCGCTGAATGAGCCAAAGTCGTACACGCCGCCATAATTCACGGTGAAAATGGCATCAATGGGCAGGTAGTTGAAATCCACGCCGAACTTGGTGTCGTGTGCGCCGATCGCCCAGGAAAAATTGTCGGTGAACTGGTAGCGCTGTTCGGTGCGCTGTATGTACGAGTAAGGCTCGCGTCCGAAGTAGGCAATGCCGGTGATGTTAATGGCAGGGTCGGCGCCCGCGGGAATTTCGGTGTTGTAAAAGTACGATAGGCCGCGGCGGGCGTACTGGAAGCGGAATTCGTTGACCTTGTTATTGCCCACTGTCCACGTGTCTTGCACAGTGCCGGCAACGTCGCGATAGGTTTGCTGCGAGGTGCGCGAATAGGCGTTCTGCCCGAAGGGCTGAACCTGACCGTTGACTTCAATGCCCGTCACTGTGCTGGGACTGACATTGGCCCGCAGCATGAGGCGGTTGCTGTTGCTCAGGTTGTGATCGAGACGCAGGGAGTAGAGGCTGGTTCCCTCAAATACCGGGAAGTTGCCAACTTGCGAATTGAGACTGTGAAATGAATCGGGCAGGCCCGCGCACGACGGAAATAGCACTACATTGCAGCTTGTGGGAAATTGCTCTGGGCCGAAGCCCGGCGGGGCGAACGGGATCAAGCTGAACGCCTCCTGGCTCCCGGTGGTTGCCACCCACGACGACGCCCCTGCTAACCACGTATAGAACTGGACGGGCTGGGGCGCCGGACCCGCTGCCGCGAACGGCGTCAGAAACGCGATCTGCTGCGGAGTCGCGGGCATGGTGAACGTTCCTGCGGGCGCCAGGGGGTTAAAGATCCCAGTCGCATCGAAAGGTTGTAGCCCAAACCCGTCCTGCCCGATACTCGAGAACCCGGTCTCGTGCCGCCGCGTAATTTCGTAAGAGAAGTAGTAGTAGGTCTTATCCTTCTTGATCGGCCCACCGAACGCCGCTCCCGCCTGCACGCGCGTGTAGGCCGGATTCTTCTCCGTGCTGAACGGGTTCACGGCCTGGAAATTCCGGTTGCGCAAATACCCGAACACGTCGCCATGGAAATCGTTCGCCCCCGAGCGGGTAATGATGTTAACCACACCCCCTGAAGCTCGTCCGTATTCCGCCGCGTACCCGTTGGTGATGATCTGAAATTCCTGCACCGCCTCCTGCGACACGGTCGAGCGCACACCGTTGATCGAATTGTCCGTAGCATCGGCTCCATCGACATTGACCAGGTTGGAGCGTGCACGTTGCCCGCTGAAATTCAGCCCCGACGTTGGGGCTGCGCCCGTGTTCGGCGCATTGTCACGCACCACCTGCGAATCGGTCTGCGCGAAGTTGATGTAGTTGCGTCCGTTGATCGGAAGATTGTCGATGCGCCGCTGATCGATCGTGTTGGTGGTTGAACTGCGCGAGGTTTCTACCAGTTCCGCTTCCGAACTAACGTTAACAACCGTCTCGACGCCGCTGACGCTCAGGACTATGGGCAGATCCTTCAGCTGTCCGACCGTGACGGATTGATCCTTTGCCTCTGCCTTCGAGAAGCCAGGCGCCTCGACCGTTACCGTGTACACGCCAGGAGGCAGCGAGACCAGCCGGTATTCGCCGTCGGTATTAAGAGTAGTCGAGCGCACGAAAGCCTTGTTCTGCTCCGCGGCGGTGACGGTCGCGTTTGTAACCACGCCGCCCTTTTGATCTTTTACGGTGACGTGCAGATCGCCCGACGCGGAGCCTTGGCCAAACGCAGTCCCGGTCCATACAAAAGCCAGCAGCAGGGCAGCTACGATCTTCGACGTGGATTTCATAGGGGTCTCCCGAAAAAACCGCGGCACGCACAGCCGGCGGATAGCGCAGCTTACTTCGTTGAAGGGGTGGCGGAGGCGCACAGTGCGGGACGCTGAGGTCCCGGTGGTTTTTACATCAGGAGATCACGGGAAAGCAAGATAAATTAGTGAGGCGAATAGGGTTAGTTAGCGTGAGCAGTTAAGTTTCACAACGAGATAGTCGTTATCTCTCGATGCCCGAGTCTTGTCGTTGCTTGCTCTGGTAAGCCCACGCCATGCGGGGCGTGTTGTGTGAAATTCCAAACCGTCCGTGCGCATCGAGCAGAATGATCCCGCCATGCCCGTCGACGCGAGACTTCAGGTAGTTGATGGCCTCCTGCGCCGCCCACTCGGGAACGTTTCCGGCAAGCACACGATCCACCGACCACTTCGCCAGAACCAGTTTCATGATTGGCTCGCCCCAACCGGTCAACGAAGCGGCGGCGCTCTCATTGTCGGCATAGCAGCCGCAACCGATCAGGGAAGAATCGCCCAGGCGGCCAGGAGCTTTGTTCAAGGTTCCTCCGGTGGAGGTTCCCGCCGCGATGTTCCCGCTGGCGTCCAGCGCAACCGCGCCGACGGTGTCATGGGAAATTGCCGGAGCGAACAGGTCCGGCGCCTCCTCGGCGGAGTGCGCCTGGAACACTTTCAAGCGCTCAACTTCCCGCGGGATTACGAGGTCGCTGTTGTCGCATAGCGGAAGACCATGTTCGGCCGCGAATCGTTCAGCCCCTTCGCCTACGAAATACACATGCGGGCTCTCGCTGAGAATCTTGCGAGCCGCGCGGATCGGATTGCGGATGCGTTCCACGCCGCCAACGCCACCACCGCGCAACGTCGAGCCTTCCATAATGAAGGCGTCGAGTTGCACCTTGCCGTCGCGATTGAGAAAGCTGCCCCGCCCCGCATCAAAAGTTTCGTCATCTTCCAGGACGACTACGGCTTCCTCCACGGCGTCGAGTGCGGATCCACCCTTGGTCAGCACCTGCCAGCCCGCCGCAACCGCGTTATGCACGCCGTTCAGATGAGCGTCCACCATGTCGTCGGGAATTGCCCACGCTCCGCCGTGAACTACCAGAACAGGATCGGTTGCCACATAAACCTCAGGAAAAAATGACCGGATAGTCTAGCATCGCCCCCTAAGCTCCGTGGGATATGGCAAGACGGAGGCGTGCCGTCATGTTCGTTGTTGTGATTAATGAAGCGGCGGGCGTCACCGCCCGCCGAATGTGAGAGATCACCTCAGATTTGCAGGTCACTACCAACTTCCCCAATTACCAACTTTCCCGATTGCTGAATTCTCAATGTGCCGTAGCTGCTTCAGCCTTGGCCCCCACAGGATTTCCCTCGTAATCCCGAACTTCCACGTCGCCGATCGACAGCTTCTTCAATTGATCTTCGATCTTGCTGCGATCTCCCGCCCCGATCACCACCGCATTCTCCGGGTGAATGTATTTCTGCGCCATGCGCTGCACGTCTTCCGAAGTCACGGCCGTGATTTTGCCCGGCAGTTGCTGGTAATAGTTGAGCGGGAAGTCGTAGACAAACAGGTCGCCAACGGTATTGGCAGTCTGCTCGCCCGACTCAAAACGGCCGGCGAGCGATTGTGAAAATGCGCCCTTGGCCAGCTTGAGTTCTTCGTCGGTGGGGGCGCTGCTGCGCACCCTCTCCATCTCTTTCAGAATTTCCTGCACCGCCGGTCCCGTAGCATCGGTGCGCATTCCGCCGCCTGCCCCGAAAGCCCCCGCGGCCCGCTTGTAACTGAAGAATGAAAAGCTGCCGTAGGTGTAGCCGTGATCTTCGCGCAGGTTGACGTTGATGCGGCTGGAGTACAGCCCGCCCAGAATTTTGTTCATCACTTCGAGAGGGACGTAGTCTTCCGTTGTGCGCGGCACTCCGGTCGTCCCGACCAGGACGAAAGTCTGTGCCGCGCCGGGCTTGTCCACGATGTAAACGCCTCGGGTGACTTTGTAGTCGACCGCCGGCGGCTGGTACCGCCCTGTAGATCCTTTCCATTGGCCAAAATATTTTTCGGCCAGCGAACGAGCCTCGGGGGGCGTGAGATCACCACTCAGTACCAGCGCCGAGTTTCCCGGCACATAACCCTTCTTCCACATTTCCATAAGGTCGTCCCGGCTGGTCGCTTTGGTCGCGGTAATCGTGCCCTCTTCGCGATAGCCATAGGGATGCCCGGGGCCATAGATCATGCGGCGGAAGACTCCAAATGCCAGGTCCTGGGGATCGTCCTGCACCTGCAGAATGTCGGTTTCACGCAGTTTGCGGATTCGCTCGATTTCGGCGGGATCGAACTTCGGATGCAGCGTAACGTCGGAAAGCAGGTCGAAGGCAGCGTCGACATTCGCCTTCAACGTGCGAATATCGACGATCGAATCATCGCCCACCGTCTGGGTCCGCAGCGCGGCGCCAATCTGCGCAGCGTCATCGGCGATCTGCGACGAACTGCGCCGCTCGGTGCCCTCGGGCAGCATTTCCGACGTGAAGGAAGCAAGTCCCGGCTTGCTGACCGGGTTCGCATCGCTGCCGTTGAGCACCAGCAGATGTGCGACCACCAGCGGAAGATGGTGCTGCTCGGTTAGCAGGACGGTCAGCCCGTTCTCGAGTTTGAAACTCTGCGCGACCGGCAAGGTGAGTTTCCCCGGCGGCTGTGGGACCGGAGCCTTTGCCCGCCAAGGCTCGTCAGGCATGGTGCTGGCGACCGCTTCGTTTTTGGGCTTTTGCTCCTCACCCGAGCGAGGAGGATCATCCACAACCCGCTCGCCGGGTATTCCGTAAACCACGGCGCGTGCCGAAGTCTTCAGTTTCTCCGCGGCAACTCGCTTTACGTCTGCAACCGTGGCCCGGTTGTACCGCTCGAGATCCTTTGGCAAAAATCCGGGATCGTGCAGAAACTGGTTATATTGATTCAGGCGGTCCGCCAGTCCTCCGAAGCCGCCCAGCCGCTCCAGGTCGCTGATCATGCGCGTCTCGATCAGGTTACGTGCACGATCCAGTTCGGCCTGCGTCGGACCCGCGGTGCGGAGCTTGTCCAGTTCCACGTCGATCGCTTTCTCGAGGTCTTCCGGCTTCACCCCGGGTTTCGCCGTCACCTGCAACTCCATCACCGATCCCAACAGCAGGTTCTGGTTCTGCACCGAGACATCCTGCGCAATCTGCTTTTCGTAGACCAGCGACTTGTAGAGGCGGCTCGACTTTCCGACGCCCAGAATGTGCGCCAGCAGGTCGCTCTCCGCATCGCCTGGCTGAAAGATCGAGGGCATGATCCAGCCCATGTATATCCGCGGCAACTCCACCTGATCGGTGACCTTTGAGCGCTTCTCGGACGTGATCTGAGGCGGTACGGCTGTGATCTTGGGCACTGGAGGGCCGGACGGAATCGTGCCGAAGTATTTCTCCACCCAGGCCTTGGCCTGCGCGGGATCAATATCCCCAACGATGGTCAGGCTGGCGTTGTTGGGAGTGTAGTACTGGCGGAAGAATTCCCGCACATCATCCAGCCGCGCCGCTTCAATGTCCCGGTGCGAACCAATCACCTCGGCGTAGTAAGGGTGGTTCTTCGGGAAAAGCTGGTGAAAAAGTTCTTCGTCGACCAGGCCGTAGGGCGTGTTTTCGGTAGACTGCCGGCGCTCGTTCCGCACAACATCCCGCTGGTTGGCGAGCCTCTCCTGGTCGATCTTGCCAAGCAGGTACCCCATCCGATCGCTCTCCAGCCACAGCGCCAACTCAAGCTGGTTGGAGGGGAGGGTCTCGAAGTAATTGGTACGGTCAAAATCGGTTGTACCGTTAATATCACTCGCGCCGGCTGCCTCCAGTAGGCGGTCATGCTCCTTCGAGGCCACGTGTTGGGAGCCTTCAAACATCATGTGCTCGAACAGGTGTGCAAAGCCGGTGCGTCCGGCGCGCTCGTTGGCCGGGCCAACGTGATACCAGAGATCGACCGCCACCAGAGGCAGGCGGTGGTTTTCAGAAAGAATGACCTCCAGGCCGTTCTTGAGTGTGTATTTCTGGTATTTGATTTGAGGCGCAGCTACTGAAGCCGGCTTCGACGCTGCCGCCAAATGGCCGGAAAACAGGAATACGACGACCAGCAACAACATCCATGAGGATGTGACCGAACACTTCTTCATCGGGCTTCTCCGCAGAACTGAATGCGAGATTAGACTGGGACACGAGCGCAAGGAAAGCGACAAACGTGGGTTTCAGGCAGCCGACCGCCCAGCCTGCACCGGGCCGGAGCCGGTTCTTTCGGTCTTCTGCCAGGTATAGAAAATGCGGTGAGCCACAGTGATAGTCGAAAGCACAGCGATCACCCAAAGGACCGGCGCCATCCGGTTGAACACGGCTCCAATGATCAAAAGCACCAGTCGCTCCGGCCTCTCCATAAAGCCGACCTTGCAGGTATCGATCAGGGACTCGGCGCGGGCGCGCGTATAGCTGACCATGACCGAACTGATCATCGCCAGCGCGGCCAGCACCACGTAGAAAAATCTGCCGCCTCGCGAGTAGTACACCAGCAAACCGAAGAACAACGCGGCGTCGCTGTAGCGGTCCACGACCGAGTCAAAGAAAGCCCCAAAGCGCGTGACCTGATTGCTGGCGCGAGCTACCCGCCCGTCTACCAGATCAAAGAAGCCGGCTCCAAAGATCACCAGCCCCGCATAGAAAAACATGCGGGCCTGATTATCGGCGTTGGCGTAACCGAACAGAAAAGCTGCAAGCGTATCGATCACTAATCCAAGAAACGTCAGGAAGTTCGGGCTGATGCGCGCCAGGGCCATGCGGTTGACGATCGCCCGCAGGAGTTTGCCGCACGCGTTGCCGAAGGCGCTGGTCCAGGTCATTCCGCTTGCGCCTCGTCGAATACTGTGGTGAGGGCCAGGATCTCCATCTCGCGTTTCCCGTTGGGCGTAACCACCGTGGCCGAGTCGCCAACCTTCTTGTTGAGCAAGGCGCGTCCGATCGGGGACGTTGTCGAGATCTTCCCCGTAGCCACATCGGTCTCTTCGCTGGTGACCAGCTTGTACTCGATCTCTTCTTCTTTCGCGCTGTCGTAGACCTTCACCGTCGAACCCAGCCCCACCTTGTCCTTGGGGATATTGTTCATGTTGATCAGGGACAGGTCGGCGAGGCGGCGGCCCAGTTGACGGAGCCGCGCCTTCACAAACTCCTGGCGCTGCTTGGCCATGTGATACTCGGCATTCTCGCTCAGATCGCCCAGCGCCACCGCTTTCTTCAGCTCTCTCGGGAGCTCGAAGCTAAGTTCGTGCTCGAGGGTCGCAATCTCGTCCTGGAGCTTCTTCTTGAGGTGCTCAGTCATACTTTGGGGGATTATAAACCGCTGCGCTGTCTGCTGGCTTCTGGCTACTAGCGAACCAAACCTGGGATGCCCCAGAGCAGGCGCGGGATTTCCAGCTTCCGGCGATTTCTGCAGTCTGCGGAAGATCCCCGAAAATCTGTTGCCTTGAAAGGGGCTCGGCTTTTGCCCAAGCGGTAAAGCTAATAAAATCAATCCGGATTCACAGGCTACGGAAAAAGTCAGTTTCGTACAAGGCACCGCTTCAGCGGCGCCGTAGCCTGCTTCTTCCCCAACAGCCCCTTTAGGGGTCGGGGTGTTGACGTTGACTTTTTCCGCAGCCTCTACAGCCGATTACCCCGGAAACCCGGGTAGTGGTGCAGTTTGGTTCCGGAGCTAAAAACGATTGGCAATCAAAATGAAACTGCACCACTACCGAAAACTGTGGTGACGTAACTTTGATTGTGTAAAAAGCAAGAGGGTGTAAGTTGGCTTTGGCCTCGCAAGCTAAAGCCTTTTCCGAAAAGGAGACCTACACCCAATGGCGAAGATAATCCCGATCACCGAGCATTTCCAACATTTTCTGGCGGGGATGAAAGACTGTTTCTGGGGAGATCTGTATGGACAGACGCGGCAAGCCTGGCAGCAGTTTTTCGAGCTGGAATCGGAGCGGCAACGCGACCGCTTTTCCGGCTGGGGGCGCTACGAACGGAGGCGGGGCAGGCGGCGCGTGTACCGCAACGGCTATTACGAACGGGATTTCGTGACTCGCTTCGGAACGATCCGGTTACGCATTGCGCGGACTCGCGAGAAGAGTTTTCTGCCGGTGGGGCTGCGGCGGTTTCAGCGGCGGGCGGAAGAGGTCTCGCTGCTGATCCGGGAAGCGTTTTTGCGGGGCATCTCGACGCGACAGGTGGGGCGGGTAGTGGCGACCATCACGGGAGAAACGGTGAGTGCGCAGACGGTATCGAAGCTGACGCGCGACCTGGATGAGGCGGTGCGCCAGTTTCATCAGGCCGGGCTGAGCGATGACTATGTCTATCTGTTTCTGGACGGGGTGAGCTTGCGGGTGCGGCGGCCCACGGGACGCAAACGGGTACAGATGCTGGTGGTCTATGGCATTCGCCAGGACGGGAGCCGGCACTTGCTGGCCTTTCTGCGCAGTCAGGGAGAAGGTCAGGCGGACTGGGAAGCGCTCTTACAAGACCTCTACCGGCGCGGACTGGAAGGCCGATCGCTGCAGTTGATTCTCACCGACGGCTGTGCTGGTCTGGCGGCAGCGATTCGCACCATTTATCCGCGGGTGCGACATCAGCGCTGCTGGGTGCACAAAATGCGCAACATTCTGGAGAAGGCACGGAAGTGCGACTATGACGAAGTGAAAGCCGGAGCCCAGGCTATCTACAAGGCCGAGAGCCGGGCGCAGGCCGAAGCCGCATTCCGCAGATTCCGCGCCCGCTGGCATCGCACCTATCCCGGTGTGGTGAAGCGCTTGGGCCGAGACTTGCCCGAACTGCTGTCGTTCTTCGCTTTCCCCCGGCACCTGTGGCACAAACTGCGCACCACCAACGTGATCGAGCGCTGTTTCGTCGAGGTGCGACGGCGAACCAGGCCGATGGTGTGCTTCGTGAACGTGGAAAGCGTGGACCGCATCATCTACTCCATCTTCCAAAGATTCAACCTGGAATGGAGATCCCGCACCCTCAACCTATTTACACAAGCCGCTTGACGTCACCCGAAACCCGCGCCAAATTGCCTTTCTACCCAAGTTAGAGTAAACTAAAAGTATTAGTCGTTCCTTCATAGGGTTTTCCGGCGCTCATAAAGGTGTTCCTCAATGATTGGTAGCGACGGGTTCCACATCGGCGACAAAGTTGTATACCCCAACCACGGCGTAGGCATTATCGAGCAGATCAGCAGCCGGACCATTGGCGCCTCTGTCGAGAAGTTCTACCTCCTCAAGATCAAAGCCAACAGCCTCAAGGTCATGGTGCCGTTCCACAACGTGAACAACGTCGGCCTGCGACGGGTGGTTCGCAACGGCGAAATCCAGAAAATCCTTGATTATCTTACAGATGGCGAGTGCCTCAGCAACGCCGACTGGAAGTACCGCTTCAAGGAAAACTCCGAGCGCATGCGCACGGGTTCGCTTCTGGAAGTGGCGTCGGTCCTCAAGAGCCTCTTGATGCTCAACCAGTCAAAGCCCCTGTCGTTCCGGGAAAAGAAGATGCTGGAACGGGCCCGCTACCTGTTGGTCAGCGAGCTTGCCATGGCTAAGAACTGTGAAGAGCAGCAGGTTGAGGAATTGCTGACCAAAGCTCTGCAGGTGAAGCACAAACTACGCTTCCCGGAAGCTTCGGAATTTGAAGCGTAGCTAGTCGCCAGTCTTCAGTCGTCAGTCTCCAGCCCTAGGCTCTTAGCCACCCACTGCCACGTGGCACGTTGGACGTTTGCCCTTTTCTTCGTCTTTCGGTCGCATCGAGCCGATCAGGCCGTTCAGCATTTTGCCCGTTTCGATTGAAAGGGCCTCTAGTTGCCTCGCCGCATCTTGTCCCAGGTATCCCAGTTCCTCAGCGATTAGGGCTTGGGTTTCGAGTTCGTGCAGCGAGCCTCTAGCGTGGCAAAGAAATAAACCAAAATCACGATCTGAAGAGCGGCCCTTCCCCTCGGCGATGTTGCTGGCGACCGAGACAGCGGCCCTGCGCATTTGGTTTGTCAATCCGTAGACCTCTTCCCTCGGAAAATCTTGCGTTTGACGATAGACCTCCAGTGTCAACTCCAAGGATTTTGCCAAACTTTCAGATCTCTGTAAGAACCGCTCATCAATCTCTACCCTTCGGGTTAATTTTCTTTTCCCTCTTGTAGAGTTTCTGCGGAGGCCGGTCTGTGACGGATGACCTCAACCGACGGTCGAAGCGGAGCAGGGTTAGCTGAAGACTGACGACTGGAAACTGAAGACTGCCCTATTCCCCCAGCCACGTCCCCCAAGGCTTCAGCGATTCCACGTGATCGAAGATGATCTTGGCCGCGGCCGTGATCGGGATGGCGAGCACCAGCCCCACTCCTCCCCAGAGCCATCCCCAGAACAGAAGCGCCATCGTGACCGCCAGCGGATTGAGTTGCATCCGGTTGCCCAGGAACTTCGGGTAGAGAACGTTCAAGGCGAAGAAGTGCAGCGCGGCCACCGCCAGCGAGAGAGCGATGAGGTCTTCCGATTGAAATTGTCCCAGTCCCACCATCAGCGGCGGGCACAGAGCCAGCACCAAACCCAGGTAGGGCACCAGGCTCAGAAATCCACTGATCGCGCCAACTACCAGGAAGAAGGGCAGATGAAACGCGCCGAATACCGCGATGCTTACCCCTGCCATAAACACGCCAATCAGCAAATTGCCCACCATGAAGCTGCGGATCATTCGTGAGATCAGCCCCAGAGTGACATACGCGGTATGCCGGTGTTCCATGCGGAACAGCATCACCGTGGCCGAGCGCGCGTGCTGTTGCCAGGTGAGCATGAAGTACACCAGGAATGGGACAAAGGTCAGGGCGAAGAGCAGTTGCGATACCGATCCAAAACCGCGGGTCACAAGGTCCGTCACCGGACTGGTGGGTTGCACCCTGACGATGCTTTTGTCCTCCGTCACCGGACGCAGCGGGTTCAACGACTCGGCTCGCTCCCGGAACGCCATGACCGAACTCCGGATGCGATCGGAATACTTGGGGAGGACCTGTACAAACGTTGCGGCCTGGTTGTAGGAGAGATAGGTAATTCCGTAAACCAGCAGCAGAAGGGTCAGAACCGCGATCAAGGATGTCAGGCCGCGCGGCAGCCGGCTACGGCTCAAGAAATCCACGATGGGAGCCAGAATAAAGGCCAGCAGCGTGGAGACCAGAATGATCACCAGCACCAGCTCGGCGACGTAGCACAAAGTCAGAACCACGCCGATCGCGATGATGGTTTGCGGCCAGTCACGCTTGGCGGCGCGAGTCGTGACAGGCGCAATTTCCAGCTCTTCCGGCATTCCCGCTATCGTAGTCGAATCCTCCAAGTGCGGCGCAACTTATAATCACAGCGATGGACCACTCACCTGTTGATGGAACGGGCACCCAGGTTCGCCGGGTGCTCGGCCTCGATGTCGGCTCGAAACGCATCGGGGTCGCGGTCTCTGACCCCCTGGGCATTACCGCACAGGGCCTCGAAACCCTGCAGCGGCAGAACAAGCGCGTGGATTTCGAAAAACTGGAGAAACTGGTGCGGGACTATGCCATATCCGAGATCGTGGTCGGATTCCCGCTCCGCATGAGCGGCGCCGAGGGTATTCAGGCCGAGAAAATGCAGCGCTTCGCCGAGGAACTGCGGGAGCGGGTACAGCTTCCCGTCCATCTATGGGACGAGCGCCTCACTTCCGCCGAAGCCAACCGCCTGCTCCGTGAAACCGAGATGTCCATCCAGCGTCGCAGCCAGGTCGTCGACCAGATGGCCGCTGTTTTAATCCTGCAATCCTGGATGGAAAATCGAAGACGCTGATGGCTGCTAGTCCGTAGCGGATGGCGAGTCGCTGGGGCCCAGCTGTCAGCCATCAGCCATCAGCTACCAGCCACGAGCCGACGACGACTGCACTACGGTTCACCCACCATCGGGTTATCGAGAAAGCGGAAAAGTTCATCTAAACTACTGGGAACTTGCGCAAACTTCTGATATTTCTGTTGCTGGCCGCGTTGGCATTCGGAGGGTGGCTGGCGTGGGGATTGCTTCTCCCGGTCACTCCAACCGGACAGAAGTTCGTCATGCTGCGCAGCGGGTTCACCACCCGCAAGATTGCTTCCGAGCTCAAGTCAGCGGGAGTCCTTCGCAGCGAAAAAGCATTCCTGCTCTGGCACTACTTTCATCGTAAAGCGTCGCTGAAAGCCGGCGAGTATCTTTTCGAAAAATCAGCTACCGTCGTCGCAGTCCACCACCGCCTCGCGCGCGGCGACATCTACACCCACACCGTCGTGATCCCCGAGGGATACACCATGTTCGATATCGCACAAACCATCGAGCAAGCGGGGCTCGGATCGAAGGATGATTTCCTCAAAGTGGCGCGCGGCGATATTGATCTGATTCACGATCTCGCGCCCGAAGCCGCCACCCTTGAGGGTTATCTTTTCCCCGACACGTATCAACTTACGCGAACGCAATCCATGCGCGACATCGCGGGCGTGATGGTGCATCATTTCCGCCAGGTGGCCTCGGGTCTTGGGCTGGCTACCGACGTACACCGCACCGTGACCATGGCATCGATCGTCGAAAAGGAGACCGCAGCACTGGAGGAGCGGCCCCTGGTTGCAAGCGTCTACTACAACCGGCTGACCAGGCGCATGGCGCTCGACGCCGATCCCAGCGTGATCTATGCGGAACTGCTCGCCAACAGCTACCAGGGCGCGCTGCATCACGATGACCTGCAGATCAGGTCTCCCTATAACACCTACCGCTATCCCGGCCTGCCCCCGGGGCCGATCGCAAATCCAGGACGAGGGTCACTGGAAGCCGCAATGCATCCAGCAGTCAGTGATTACCTGTACTTCGTAAGTGATGGCAACAGCCGTCACCGGTTCGCGCGCAGCCTCGAAGAACACAATCGCAATGTCGTGGCCTTCCGGCATGCTCTACGACACCGTCCCTAGAGGCGCACCCAGCAAAAACAGCACCCGGACGCTGTAGGTTCCCGGAACCCCCGTCACTCTGCTGGCTCCCGCTCATGTTCATGCAACTTCGGCACGCTATACTCAATCTGAGTCAGCAATGTTCCGTCTCCGTCAAATTCGGGCGTTTTTTTTGTTCCTGGCCATCCTTCCGTTAACAGGATGCCTGTTCCGCTCCCGCAAGGTGGAGCGGAAACTCAGTCCTGCGCCGCTCAAATCGGCCACCCAGCAGGAACTGGTGGACGCGGTAAACGACCAGGCGGCCAAAATTCAGACGATGCAGGCCACGGTCGACATCGATACCTCGGTCGGCGGGGCAAACCGCGGCAAGGTCACCGACTACAAGGAGATTCGCGGATACGTGTTGGCACGCAAGCCCTCGATGCTGCGCATGATTGGCTTGCTGCCCATCGTGCGCAATCGCGCCTTCGACATGGTCAGCGATGGCAAGGAGTTCAAGCTCTGGATTCCGCCCAAGAATCGCTTCGTGGTAGGCCGCAATGATGTGGAGACCGCCCATCCCAAGACGGCCCTCGAGAACGTGCGTCCACAGAACATTTATGAGGCCTTGCTGATTCGCGCCATCGATCCCGAGCAGGAAATCGCCGTCCTCGAGAATGGATACGAGACTGTCCTCGACGCCAAGCGCCACCAGTACCAGCAGCCTGACTACGAACTGGTAGTGATTCGCAGGGGGGATTCAGGCTGGCACCTGTCGCGCAAAATCATCTTCAGCCGGACGGATCTCAAGCCCCATCGTCAACTGATCTACGACGAGAAGGGTGAGGTCGTAACCGACGTTCGCTACGGTGACTATAACGACTACGATGGAATCAGCTTCCCGAAGCAAACCGAGATCGAGCGTCCGCAAGAGGAATACGACATTACGTTGAACATCATAAAGCTGGAGCTAAACAAGCCTCTCAACGACGATCAGTTCGAACTGCAGCAACCCCCGGGTGCCGAAGTGGTGCGCCTCGGCCAGGGGAATCCCCAGTCGATCAGCCAGACACCCCATCCCGCTGGGGGGCGACCCTAAATAGAGGAGAGCCCCACATCGCGAGCTGCAGGCACTCGTTTGCTAAACTGGACAAGCTTTTGCTGTTGCTGAAGACTGGCGACTAGCGACTGACGACTGTTTTCTCATGATGAACAAGATGATTGTCGGGAACCTGGCTCACCGGCCGGTGCGGTCGCTGATCAGCGTCGTCGCCGTGGCCCTCGAAGTCACCCTGATTTTGCTGATCGTGGGCTTGTCGCTGGGCATGATCAGCGATTCCAGAGGGCGGCAGGCGGGAATCGGCGCCGACGTGGTGGTGATGCCACCAGGCTCGTCGTACATCGTTGGCCTTACGGGCGCCCCCATGCCCATCAAAATTGGCAACGTGCTGGCCAAGCTCCCGCACGTAAAGGTAGTCGCGCCCGTCATCACACAGGTTTCCACCAACGGCACGATCGAGGTCATTGCGGGTATCGACCTCGCCAGCTATGAAGCCCTGGGCCCGTTCCGTTTTCTTCAGGGAGGACCTTTCCAGGGGCCTGACGACGTTCTTATCGATGACATTCTGGCCAAGGCAAAGCACTATCGCATTGGCGACAAGATAGAAATCCTGAACCATGAGTTCCACGTCGCAGGCATCGTGGCTCAAGGCAAAGGCGCCCGAAAGTTCCTGGAGATCAGCGTGCTTCAGGATCTCAATGGCTCGAAAGATAAGGCTTCAGTCTTCTATCTGAAACTCGACGACTCGAACAACGCCGACGCCGTCGTGAACGAGATCAAGCAAGTGCCGGGAATGGAGCGTTATGTCGCCTATCCCATGCACTACTACCTCTCCATGCTGACGCCCAGCAACTATCCCGGGCTCTCGACTTTCCTCAACGTGGTCATCGCGATTTCCGTAACCATCGGCTTCATCGTGATTTTCCAGGCCATGTACACCGCCGTGATGGAGCGCACCCGCGAAATCGGAATCCTGAAATCCATCGGAGCTTCGAAGTTCTACGTGGTGAACGTGATTCTGCGCGAAACCCTCATGTTGGCGCTCGGGGGAATCGTGTTGGGAATCCTGATCAGCCTCGCTGCCCGCGTCGGAATCGCCCACCGAATCCCGACACTGCGGGTAGTGGTCACGGGCGGCTGGATCCTGAAAACCACCGTGATCGCGATCATTGGAGCCGTACTGGGCGCGCTTTACCCCGCATACAGAGCGGCCCAGAAGGACCCCATTGAAGCCCTGGCCTACGAATAGGGCCCTTTCTCATGCCTTCTGGAACCGCCCGCCCCGCCGTAACTCCGGCAACTCGTTGACAATGCTTCGGAATCTAGGCTATCTTTAAAGCTTCGGAAGTCCTGTGGTTGCCCGCCTGATACCTCTGCGCCTTCAGCGCCTGGTGGCACTCAGCGGTCTTCATTAGCTGTTTTAATTTCTGGGAGAGTTCAGATGTCAACCTATTTCCCCAAAGAGGGGGAAATTGCGCGCAAGTGGTATGTCGTGGATGCAGCGGACCAGACCCTGGGCCGACTGGCCTCGCAGGTCGCCCGCATCCTGATGGGCAAGGAAAGCCCCAAGTACACGACATTCCTCGACACGGGCGATCACGTGATTGTGATCAACGCGGAAAAAGTCCGCGTGACCGGCATGAAGTCGGAACAGAAGGCGTATCACCGTTACACGGGTTATCCGGGCGGCTTGCGGACAGAAGATTTCCGCAAGCGTTTTGACCGCAAACCCGAGTTGATCATCGAGGACGCTGTGTCGCGCATGCTCCCCAAAACGAAATTGGGAAAGCAGATGTTCACCAAGCTGAAGGTGTACCGCGGCGACAAGCATCCGCACGAGGCCCAGAAGCCGGAAGCGCGGGTGCTGGCGTAAGGAAGCTTTGAGCCACGAGCTCTGAGCTTTCGAGCAAAACACGATCTCTAGAATCTTTGAAAGGTTGGAGTGAAAAGCTGGAGCGGGGCCTGGTGGCTCGCAGCTCGAAGCTCGTAGCTCAAAGCTCGAATGGCTGATTTGGTTCAATATTACGGTACTGGCCGCCGCAAGACTTCGGTGGCGCGCGTCTATCTTCGTCCGGGCAGCGGCGATTACAAGGTCAATGGCCGCCCCTTCAACGACTATTTCGTCACTGAGGCGCAACGCTCCAGCGCGCGCCAACCGCTCCTGTCGACCGATACTGCCGCTAGTTTCAACGTGGTGGCCAATGTCTCGGGCGGTGGTGTCAACGGGCAAGCCGACGCAATGAAGCTGGGCCTCGCACGCGCGCTCATGCAGTTCAATGCCGAGCTGCGCAAAAAGCTGAAGGCCGAAGGAATGGTCACGCGCGATTCGCGCGGCAAGGAACGCAAAAAGTACGGGCAGAAGGGCGCCCGCAAGCGCTTCCAGTTCTCGAAGCGCTAAAGCGCTTCAGCTATTGGCTGGTGGTCGATGGCTGATGGCAAAAAAGGTTTGGCTGATAGCGATCGACGACCAGCCATCAGCTGAAATAGGTGTTCAATTCTTCCCGTGCCCCGTGCGCGGGGACGGGAATGGCAATCCGGACGGCAGCCGCCCGCCGTCAGTCTCCAGTCTCCAGTCGCCAGCGATTTTGCTGACGACCGACGACCGACGACTGACGACCGACGACTGACTCAAAGGATGCAGACTAATGAGGAGGTTGTTTGGCTAACATCACCATGAAGGAGTTGCTCGAAGCGGGTGTTCACTTCGGGCATCAGACCAAGCGCTGGAATCCCAAGATGAAGGAATACATCTTCGGAGAGCGCAACGGAATTTACATCATCGACCTGCAGAAGACGCTCAAGATGTTCAAGGAAGCGTCCAAGTTCGTGCAGGACCTGGCCGCCGAAGGCAAGATCGTGCTTTTCGTGGGCACCAAGCGCCAGGCACAGGACGCCATCGCCGAAGAGGCCGGGCGCGCCGGAATGTTTTATGTGAACCAGCGCTGGCTGGGTGGACTGCTGACCAACTGGGTCACGGTCCAGAAATCGGTGAAGCGGCTCAAGGAACTCGACGATATGGCCACCGATGGCCGCTACGAGCTGCTCCCGAAAAAAGAAGTCATCAAGCTGGAACGCGAGCGCAAGCACCTGCAGGCTAACCTCGCCGGCATCAAGAATATGTCGCGCCTGCCCGATGCGATCTTCGTGATCGACTCGAACAAGGAGCAGATCGCGGTTCGGGAAGCGCGCAAACTCGGTATCCCGGTGGTCGCGGTCGTCGACACCAATTGCGACCCCAGCGAAGTGGATTACGTCATCCCGGGCAACGATGATGCGTTGCGCGCGATCCGGCTGTTTGCCTCCAAGATTTCCGATTCGATTTCGGAAGGCTCGCAGATGGCGACCGACAAGCAGACTGCGGAATTGGCGGCCGCTGCCGCCTACGGGTCGGAACACGCGCCCGCCGGCGAAGAAGCCGCGGCCGAAGCCGGGGCCGAGGACATCAGCATGGAAGACGTGCTGGGTGGCGGGACCAAGAAGGCGCCGGCTACCGCACAGGACGCCGCCGACGAGGTACCGCAGGTCGAAAGCCAGACGTTATAAACGGAACTGGTTAATAGATTTCGGACCCGCGCGCGTTGAAACGCCGCGGGTCGATTTTTGTCAGCACCACTTTGTTCGCCGCCGCTGGCAAACGCATCGCAGCAGGCGAACCACGCATCCAAGAAGGGAACAGTCTAAGGAAATGGGCACAACGACAGTGAATATCTCTGCAGCGCAGGTGAAAGATCTCCGCGACAAGACGGGCGCGCCGATGATGGACTGCAAAAAAGCCTTGGCCGAAGCCAAAGGCGATACCGAGCAGGCCATCATCATTCTGCGCAAGCGCGGTACGGCGGTCGCCGAACGCAAGGCGGGCCGCGTGACCAGTGAAGGCTCGGTGGCCAGCTACATCCACGCCGGCGGCAAGATCGGTGTGCTGGTTGAAGTGAACTGCGAGAGCGATTTCGTCGCCCGCACCGACGACTTCAAGGAACTGGTGCACGATATCGCCATGCACATCGCGGCCAGCGATCCGAAGTTCGTCCGCAAGGAGGATGTCACTCCCGAGGCCTACGCCCGCGAGAAAGATATTTTCCTCGCCCAGGCCGTGGCTAGCGGAAAACCGCAGCATATCGCGGAAAAGATGGTGACCGGCAAGATGGAAAAGTTCTACGAGGAAGTCTGCCTGCTCGAGCAGCCCTTCATCAAGGACCAGACCATCAGCGTGGGCCAGTTGATTGCCACCAAGATCGGCAAGCTGGGCGAGAATATCGCCGTGCGCCGCTTCGCGCGCTTCAAGGTCGGCGAGGCCGGCATGACCGTGGCCTTCACCACCCAGAAGCCCGACGAGGGTGGCGAAGCGGCTGCCCCGGTCGCGAAGTAAGCCTCCAATTTCAACGGCCAAGGTTTCGGATGCCTCTGCCACCGAAACCTTGGTACAGTTTCATAGCGCTCCAGATCCAGAGCACGACGGTATCCTCCACCTCATGCCGAATACTGTCTTCAAGCGAATCCTTCTCAAGTTGTCAGGTGAGGCCTTGGCCGCCGGTCAGGGTTTCGGCGTGGACACGGCCCGCGTCCACGAAATCGCCGCTGAACTCGCCGACGTGCGCGCTCTGGATATCCAGATTGCCATCGTCGTCGGCGGCGGAAATTTCTTTCGCGGCGTCGCCGAGCAGGCCAAAGAAATGGACCGGGTCTCCGCCGACCACATGGGAATGCTGGCCACGGTGATCAACGCGCTCGCCCTTCAGGACGCGCTCGAGAAACAAGGCGTCCATACCCGCGTGCAGTCAGCCATTGAGATGAACCAAGTGGCCGAACCGTTCATCCGCCGCCGCGCCATCCGGCATCTGGAAAAAGGCCGCGTGGTCATCTTCGCCGGAGGAACCGGCAACCCCTACTTTTCGACCGATACCGCCGCTTCCCTGCGCGCCATGGAGATCAAGGCCGACGCCATCCTGAAAGCCACCAAGGTGGATGGTATTTACGATGCCGACCCGATGCTGGTAAAGGACGCCAAGAAATTTACCCAGATCACCTACATGGAAGTGTTGCGGCAGGGGTTGAAAGTGATGGATTCGACCGCCATCTCCCTCTGCAAGGACAACAATCTCCCCATCATCGTGTTTAATCTGAATACCCGCGGCAATATCCAGAAAGTCGTGATGGGAGAAAAGATCGGGTCGTTGGTGAGTGCTTGATGGGCTGATGGCCGGTAGCTTGTGGCTGATAGCTGATGGCGCTCTAAGCTACCGGCCACTAGCTATCAGCATCCGAGGTTTATAATTCTTCGTTTCATGCATTGACTAAGGAGCTGACGATGGCTCAGGCAACAATGGCGGCGGTCCCCGGACTGAAAGAAACCTACGTCCAGCTCAAGACCCGCATGGAGAAGGCGGTCGAAGACTTCCGCAAGGAGATGGCCGCCACCCGGACGGGACGCGCCTCCGTTCACATGCTCGACAGCGTGTCGGTCGACTATTACGGTTCGCAGATGCCGCTGAACCAGATCGCCACGGTTCATGCTCCCGAACCGCAGATGATCACCGTGCAGCCTTTTGACCCGTCATCACTGGGCGGAATCGAGAAGGCGATCCGCACCGCCGACCTCGGCCTCAACCCGATGAACGACGGAAAACTCATTCGCGTGCCCGTGCCTCCTCTCACCGAAGAACGCCGCCGCGACATGGTCAAACATCTGCACAAGGTGCTCGAGGAGCACCGCACCGCCGTACGCAACATCCGCCGCGACGGCAACGACGCCATCAAGAAAGCCATGAAAGACAAAAAGATCACCGAGGATGAAGAGAAACGCGCCCTCGACGAGATCCAGAAGCTCACCGACGACGAAATCAAGAAGATGGAAGACATGAGCAAGGCGAAAGAAAAGGAAGTAATGGAGATTAAATAGTCGTCAGTCGCCGGTCGCACTCCTTCAGTTTTCAATTCCCCAATTACTCAATTTCCCGATTCCCCAATTCCCCAATCCCGCCCGAAGCCCATTGACATCTGCCCGATATTTTTGTATATTCTGTTTGTACAGAACTTACGGTATGGTCACTCTAACCGACATCCAGCGCCAATACATCCTGCACTGGGGCGAGATGGGCACGCGCTGGGGCATCAACCGCACGGTGGCCCAGATCCATGCGCTCCTGTTTCTTTCCCCCAAGCCCATGCCGGCCGACGAGATTGCCGAAACCCTCAACGTGGCTCGCTCCAACGTCAGCACCTCCATCCGCGAGTTGGTGGGTTGGGGCATCGTCCGGCCCGTTCACGTCCTGGGCGAGCGGCGCGAGCACTATGAGTCCATGAAAGATGTCTGGGGAATGTTCCGCCTGATCGTGGAACAGCGCAAGCGCCGCGAGGTTGACCCCACGCTACAATTGCTGCGCCAGTGCCTGGCCGACCTCAGTGCGGGCAACGGCGGAGACCCTTACACGCGCGAACGCCTGCAGAGCATGACCGAGTTCTTCGAAGCAGCCAATTCCGCTTACGGAGAAATGAGCCAGCTTTCGTTGCCGGTCCTGCGGCGCGTGATCGGCATGCGCGGAAAAATTCGGAAGCTTCTTGGCGGGCATAAGAAGTAAATTTTTTTGTTGGTGTATTTCTGGTTGTACAGAACTATCTGACAGTACGAAAGGAGCTCCTGTGAGTCCATCTCTGGTTTTGTTTTCCGGGCTGAGTACTACGCTTTTGGCGGCGCTTGCCGTGGCTCGCTACTTGAGTGGGCCTTTGCGGACACAATTGCGGGAACTCTGCGGCAGCGCCGAACGCGCTGAATTCTGGACAGTGTTCTCGAACGTAGCAATCGTCCTTACGCCGGCCATCTTCGCCATGTCGGATATGCCCGCTTCGGGCTCCCACACTCCACCATTGCTGGCCCTGACCAGCCAGCTGAAGTGGGGGCTCATTGGCTTAGTCGGAACGGTCCTGATGCTGGGTTGGATTCTAAGCCGCTTCATTCCCAGAACACCAGCGCCGGCGCTGGATACATCAGGCCAGCCGGTCGGGAGTGCCATATGACCGTAGATACCGCAATCCACCTGGTCTGGATTGCCGGAGCGATTCACGCAGGGATCGTGCTGGCCAACGCAGCGTTGCCCGGCCGCCTGCGCGTGCCCGACAACCTCAAGAGCCTCCCGGTATTTCTGTGCCAGATTTTTTACGTGCACTGGATCTACATCGTGATCGTGGTCGGCTTCTTCAGCGCGTTCTGCTTTGGGTTCGCGCGCGATCTTGCAGGAGCCACCCCTCTCGGACGCTTTCTGAGCGCGTTCCTGTGTGGATTCTGGCTGCTGCGGATCTTCCTGCAAGGTCTCTACTACGATCGCGAGCTGCGCCGGGCAAATCGCGTGCTCGACTCGCTGTACCTCGTTTCGCTGATTGCTCTCACCGGAATCTTCGGGTTCGTTTCCATTCACCCCGTGATGTGAGGAGGTTATCGTGTCCAGCCTGGTGCCTCTGCACAGCCAAGGGCAAGAACGATGGAACGCTGTCATCAGCCTGTGTGGCGCCGCGACGTGGGCCCTGTTCGCCTGCTTGGCAGGCCTGCGCCGCGCGCCCTTCGGCATCATCGAACTGCTCTTCCTATTCGCCCCGCTGGTGATCGTACCCCTCGGATCAGAACTGACTCGGCGGCTCACCTGTGCCGGCTCGCGCCGAGCGATTGCGCTTACTCGGAGTCTCCAGGTTCTGAGCCCGCTGGCCGTGAGCGTCGCCTTCTGGCTGCCGCCGAGCCGAACCGCCGCTGCCTTGAGCGTGGCATGGTTGCTCCTCTGTCTGTTTCTGGCCGCCGAAAGATTCCTGCAATCGCGGACCGAGGCGCGGACCGATGTTTCCCTCATCCTGAATCTCGCATACCTCGACCTGATCTTCGGAGCAGCCTGGCTGGTGATTTCCCGCGCCGGCTTTCGCCCGATGGGATTCCAGGAACCCATCATTCTCCTGACCGCGGTGCATTTCCACTACAGCGGCTTTGCCACCGCCCTGATTGCTGCTGCAACCCTGCGCGAGTTTCGGCGAAGAAACCTTGTGATGCCCGGCGCCCGCGTGCTGATATGGCTGGTTGTTCTTCTTCCGTATTTACTGGCGGCCGGATTTGTCTTCTCGCCCCTGCTTCGTTTTGCCGCGGCTATCGCCCTGGCAACCTGCGTCACCGCGCTGGCCATGATCCTGTTGTGGTTCGCCGGTGAATTCCATAGCAGCCCCGCTCGCGTTTATCTCAGATCAGCAGGTTGCGCCGCCTTGGCGGCATTCTCCCTAGCGGGAATTTACGCCGTCAGCGAATACTTCGACAAAGATTGGATTACGGTCCCGGGTATGGCCAATTCACACGGAGTGCTCAACGGGCTGGGATTCGTATTGTTCGCATTGCTGGCCTGGCTCATGGAACTGCAGGAAGGAAAGACACAAGATGCAGGTGAGTCGGCCCCGGTCAAAACGATCTGCAGCACGCGCTCGAGCGTAGCCTTCGCCAGATCGACTGGGACCACGGCCTGCGTTCTCGCCCAAGGTGACATAGAGTGACCTCAAGTGTCGCACTGCGGAGGACTCCAAAACAGACTACTTCCGGCAAAATGCATGTGTGTCTGTTTCGCGTTACCGACGTAATCAGCCATTGACCCCCGCAACAATTCACCTCCGGCTGTGTTCATAGAGTCGACGCACTATGTGGGGAGAGTTCCATGCGCAGATCATTCGCAACCTTCTTGTTGGTTATGATCCTAACGGCTAGTTTGGCGTGGCCCCGACAGGCCAAGCAAGATACCCAGTCGATGCCCGGCATGGACATGTCGTCCCCCTCCTCCGGCATGAAAGACATGCCCGGCATGGATACCTCCACCAGCGCCCCGGCCATGCATTCCATGGAAGGCCATCACATGGACATGGGCCCGCACGTGAAGATGACCGCCCTGCGCGATCCCAAGCCCGGCGATGAAGAGCGTGCGCAGAAGGTCGTCGAAGCCGCGCGCGGCGTTGCCGAAAAGTACAAGGACTACCGCACCGCCCTGGCCGACGGCTTCAAGATCTTCCTGCCCAACGTTCCGCAGAAGATGTATCACTTCACCAACTACAAGTACGCCTTCGAGGCCGCGTTCTCGTTCAACCCCGACCACCCGACGTCGCTGCTCTACGAGAGACTTGGCGAAGACTACAAGCTTGTCGGCGTGATGTACACCGCCCCCAAGCGCTACGACGAGGCCGACCTCGACAAGCGCATCCCGCTCTCGATCGCGCAGTGGCACGAGCACGTGAACCTGTGCATGCCTCCGGCCGACCGCAAGCAGGAAGCGCTTGGCCCCAAGTTCGGCCTGCACGGCTCGATTGCCACGAAAGAAGATTGCGACGCGAACGGCGGGACCTTCCATCCGCTGGTCTTCAACTGGATGGTGCACCTCTACCCGCTGGAAAAAAGCGAAGCTGACATCTGGGACGTGGCCCGCGGCGCGGGTCACAACCACGCGGATTGATGCTGTAGCGCCGGCATCCTGGCGACAGTCGCGAGGGCGTTCCGCCCTCGCTGCATGCGAATGAAAAATGGGGAGGGCACGACTCTAATCGTGCCAAATGCTTACGAACTCGAGAAGCGCTTCAGCGCCCGAAGTGAGCTTCTTGCGGCACCCACATGCCACACCCTGGAAATACAAACATACGCCACCCGAAATGGTGGCATTGGGGGCGTCCCACCCTGACTTCCGGCGCTTAGAAAGCAGGGTGGGACATTAGGGCCAAGTGTTCACTGGGAAGAACGCTCCGCAGGCAGCAACCTTGCACCCGAAAATGCACGAACCGGACGAGTAGGTGACAAGTAGCAGGGCGGCCAGGAATAACCGTTGTCAGGGTTGATCGGCATCGCTTCTCACCAGCCGGCGCCCTTTTATCGTGTACCGTCCCTCCAGGACAATTTGGATCGCTTCGGAATACGCTCGGTGTTCCTGTTCCAAAATGCGCGAGGCCAG
This sequence comes from uncultured Acidobacteriota bacterium, assembly GCA_963733805.1. GTDB lineage: Bacteria > Acidobacteriota > Terriglobia > Terriglobales > Acidobacteriaceae > Gp1-AA133. The sequence continues at coordinate 49,555 of CAVTEO010000004.1, forward strand.
CGTGTGTTCATCATCGGATTCAAGGACGGTTACGGCTTTCTGAATGATGATCGCGCCATGGTCGAGTTCTTCGTCGACGAAGTGGACGGTGCATCCTGAGACTTTCACCCCGTAGGCGAGTGCCTGCTCCTGCGCTTCGAGGCCGGGGAAGGCGGGAAGCAGGGAAGGGTGAATGTTCAGGATGCGTCTTGGGAATTGTTGTACGAACCACGGGGAGAGCAGGCGCATGTATCCCGCGAGGCAGACCAGGTCGACTTTGTGTTCGCGAAGTGCGCCAGCCACTTTCTTGTCGTGTTCCTCACGGGCCACACCTTTTGAGGGGATGGCCAGCGCAGCCAGGCCCATGCGTTTGGCGGTTTCCAGGCCGCCGGCCTCGGACTTGTTCGAGATGACTACCGCGATGCGGGTGTCAGGAATTTTTCCGGCGGCGATGTTGTTGGCGATGGCTTCGAAGTTCGAGCCTCGGCCGGAGAGCAGGATGCCTAAGTTATGCATGGCCTTGGGTCGGGATCGTAATTGTGCGCTTGTTCGTCCTTGCCAACTACGAGTACATTACTTTTCTCTCGCCCTTCACGATTCTGCCTACGTTGAAGAATTTTTCTCCGACGCGTTCCAGCAGGGTTTGGACTTTCTTGAATTTCTTGGGGTTCACCACCAGCAGCATGCCCAGGCCCATGTTGAAGGTGCGCAGCATTTCGTCCTGGGGCACATTGCCCAGGACTTGCAGGTGTTCGAAGATCGGCAACGCTGGCCAACTGCCCAGTTCAATGACGGCTCCCATCCCTCTAGGTAGTACGCGCGGAAGATTTTCGGTGATCCCGCCGCCGGTGATGTGCGCCATCGCAGAAATTACCTCGGCGTCGATCATCTTTTTCAGTGTGGGCCAGTAGCTCTTGTGGGCGCGCATCAGCTCGTTGCCCACTTTGTTTTTGATTTCGTTGACGTAGGTTTCCGGAGAATACTTCGCGACTTCGAACAAAAGCTTGCGGGCCAGGGAGTAGCCATTGGTGTGCAAGCCGTTGGAGGGCAGGCCGAGCACGATGTCTCCGACTTCGACAGCCTTGCCGGTAATGATCTTTTCCTTTTCGACTACGCCCAGAATAAAGCCGGCAAGATCGTATTCTCCTGCTGGGTAGAAGCCGGGCATTTCGGCGGTCTCGCCTCCAATCAGCGCGCAGCCGTTGTGCTTGCAGGCCTCGGCAATGCCCTCCACCACTTTTTCCGCGACGGTCGGCTCGAGTGTGCCGGTGGCCAGATAGTCCATGAAGAAGAGCGGAGCGGCGCCCTGCACGATGATGTCGTTCACGCAGTGGTTCACCAGATCGGCGCCCACGGTGTGGTGAACGTTCATTTCGAAAGCGACTTTAAGCTTGGTGCCGACGCCATCGACGCTGGAGACCAGCACGGGGTCAAGATAGGTCTTGGCGATGGAAAAGAGGCCGCCGAATCCGCCGATCTCGCTCAGCACTCCCTTGGTGAAAGTCTTATGAGCCAGATACTTGATGCGCTGCTTGGTACGGTTGGCGCGATCAATGTTTACGCCGGCATCGGCGTAGGTCACACTGGCGGTCTTCGTGGGTTCCTGGGGCAAGCAAATCTGTCCGTTGTAAGCAAGAGTGCGGGAAGCCGCCGATCAGACTACACAACTCGGGAGCATTGGATAAAACGCGGGTCATTGTAGCACGGCGAACTGTGGATCGCGGTAGGGCGGACGTTAGAGACACAACCACGTTCGCTCGCGCGCACATTGTCCACAGCCGTGATGCCAGCGAGGATTAGTGAGAAACGAAGTCGCTGAAGTAGTAGGCGAGAACGCCAAACAGCGCCAGTCCCGAGATCCCATACGCGGTCAAGACCCAGAAGTTGCGTCCTTCATGGACGTGAGACTTGGCAGTTGTGGATTGTGAGACGGCGGAAGACATACTTTCAGGGGCCCGAGATTCCATGCACCCTCCTTGCTTGAACGTCGCGATCAAGACGTGGACCGCGATCGCTTTACCCCACACCTGCGACCGGGCAGGGTTGTCATTAGGGCGGATTTTACTACGGTTCGGGCGGAGGCGAACGTCAAATTTTTGTAGGAAATCCAACTGGGAGCGGCAAAAGCTTGTGATTTAAAGGGACGCTGTGACCGTTTTTCTTCCAAAACGAAGCCCCGGCCAATGCAGCCGGGGCGCCCGTAAAGAAGGGGACACAGACTATTTCTTGTCGTCCTTCATCTTGTCGTCCTTCATCTTGTCGTCTTTCATCTTGTCTTCCTTCTTTTCCTTCTTCTCCTTCTTCGCCTTCTTTTCCTTTTTCTCTTCCTTCTTCTCTTCCTTCTTGGTGTCGTCCTTCTTCATGGAGTCCTGGGCGAAGGTAGAAGTGGTCAGAGAGAGGGCAACGGCAACCGCGAACAGCAGCGTGAGCAGCTTCTTCATTCCTAAATTCTCCTTGTGGAACTTAGTTCAGATTGTAGCCGCCGGACACACACTCCTACGAGGATCGGTAAAGTTGAGTTGTATGCCGGGGACCGGGAGATTCTAGCCGAGCCGTCAACAGAAGCAAGGGGAAAATGTACTCCCGATTAAGCCGGGTGTTTTGTGGAGTAACTTGTTACCGGCCGGCAGATGTTCTTGAGTCACAGACCTAAGTGGAGGCAAGCGGTACACTTTCCAGTGATGAGCCCTCCGCGGACGTCCGGAAAAGTCAGCAAAGTCAGCAAGACATCGAAGACCGAGCCCACGCAGGATCGCGCGCATGATGTGTTGCGCTCCGAGCCGCATCCACTGGACGCGATCTTCGCGCCGCGCAGTGTAGCGGTGATTGGCGCGACCGATCGCGCGGGCAGCGTGGGACGCGCGGTTCTATGGAGCCTGGTCAGCAGCCCGTTCGGCGGAACCGTGTATCCCATCAGCGACAAGCGGACGAGCGTCCTGGGCATTAAGGCGTATAAGAGCGTCGCCGACTTGCCCGAGGTCGTCGACCTGGCGGTCGTGATTACCCCGGCGACGACCGTGCCGGGGATTATCGGCGATTGCGTGCAGGCGGGCGTGCGCGGCGCGATCGTCATCTCCGCTGGATTCAAAGAGCATGGTGAACAGGGCAAGGAACTGGAGCGGCAGATCCTGGAGCGTATTTATGGGACAGGTCTGCGATTGATCGGGCCAAACTGCCTGGGCGTGATGAGTCCGATCAGCGGGTTGAACGCCACGTTCGCCTCGAACATCGCGCGGGCCGGCAATGTGGGATTCATCAGCCAGAGCGGCGCGCTGTGTACGGCGATTCTCGACTGGGCTGAGAAGGAGATGGTCGGGTTTAGTTCCTTCGTCTCGGTCGGGTCGATGCTCGATGTGGGTTGGGGCGACCTGATCGACTACCTGGGAAATGATCCGCGCACACAGAGCATCATCATGTACATGGAGTCGGTGGGCGACGCGCGATCGTTCCTGTCGGCAGCGCGGGAAGTCTCTCTGAACAAGCCTATCATCGTGATCAAGGCGGGGCGTACCGAGGCGGCTGCTCAAGCGGCGGCGTCGCATACCGGATCTCTCACGGGAAGCGATGAAGTGCTGGATGCGGCCTTCCGTCGATGCGGCGTGTTGCGGGTGCAGACCATTGCGGACCTCTTCTATATGGCGGAAGTGCTGGCCAAGCAGCCGCGGCCGAAGGGCCCGCGCCTGGCAATCGTGACGAATGCGGGTGGACCGGGGGTGCTGGCAGCCGATGGATTGCTCTCGAATGGTGGAGAACTGGCGCAGCTTTCGGCTGAATCGATGGAGAAACTGAACCAGTTTCTGCCGCCGCACTGGAGCCACAACAATCCGCTCGACGTGCTGGGCGACGCCCTGCCCGAGCGCTATGCCAAGGTGATCGATATCGCGGTACACGACCCGAACATCGACGGCCTGCTGGCCATCACCTGTCCACAGGGGATGGCCGAGCCCAGCGCGACTGCTGAGCACTTGAAGCCTTATGCGCATTCCACCGGGAAACCTGTGCTGGCCAGTTGGATGGGCGGTTCTGCGGTGGCAGCGGGAACTGACATTCTGAACCATGCGGGCATTCCGACGTTTCAGTTTCCCGACACAGCGGCTCGGGTGTTCTGCTACATGTGGCGCTATAGCTATGCGCTGCGCGGTTTGTATGAGACGCCGGTGTTGCGCGGAGACACTGACGAAGGCCCGGATCGTCGACGAGCGCAACAGATCATCGAAAATGCTCAACGCGCCGGCCGCACGCTGCTGACTGAAGTCGAATCGAAGCAGTTGCTGAGCGCGTACGGATTGCCAACCGTCCCCGCTAAAGTTGCGCGCAGGGAGGACGAGGCCGTTGCCGAGGCTGCGGCGATCGGTTACCCCGTAGTGTTGAAGCTGCTTTCTGAAACCATTACCCACAAAACTGACGTGGGCGGAGTGCAACTAAACCTGCGTGACGAGGCTGCGGTGCGCGCTGCCTTTCGCGCGATTCAGACGGCGGTGCGCGAAAAAGCCAGTGAAGGTCACTTCCTCGGCGTGACCGTGCAGCCGATGATGAAGCTCGACGGGTATGAGCTGATTGTCGGAAGTAGCGTCGATCCGCAATTTGGACCGGTGTTGCTGTTCGGCACGGGTGGGCAACTGGTGGAAGTTTTCAAGGATCGTTCACTCTCGCTGCCGCCGCTGAATACGACTCTGGCGCGCCGCATGATGGAGCAGACGCGCGTGTTCACCGCGCTGCAGGGCGTGCGCGGAAGGAAGGCGGTGGATCTAGCCGCGCTCGAGGAATTTCTGGTGCGCTTCAGCCATCTGGTGGTGGAGCAACCGCGCATTCGGGAAATCGATATCAACCCGGTGCTAGCGTCCGCGGAACGTTTGGTCGCACTCGATGCGCGGGTAGTGCTGCACGGCGCGGAAGTGACGGATGAGAGTCTGCCGCGTCCGGCAATCCGGCCGTATCCGGTGCAGTACGTGCAGCCCTGGAACATGAAGAACGGAGACGCGGTGACGATCCGGCCGATACGGCCCGAAGATGAACCGCTGCTGATTCGCCTGCACCAGGTGCTCTCGGAGCGCACGGTTTACCTCCGCTATTTTCAGCCGTTGAAACTCAGCCAGAGGACGGCCCACGAGCGGTTGACGCGGATATGCTTTATCGACTACGACCGGGAAATCGTGCTGGTCGCAGAGCACAGGAAAAAAATTGAGGGGCATCCCGAGATCATCGCGATTGGGCGCCTGAGCAAGCTGCGCGGAGGCGGTAGTGAAGCGGAACTGGCGGTTCTGGTTGACGACCGCTATCAGGGACAAGGTCTGGGGACGGAACTCTACCGGCGTCTGATCGCGGTGGCGCGCGACGAGAAATTGAAGCGCGTGGTCTCCACGATCCTGGCGGAAAACCGCGAGATGCGGGCGATCTGCCAGAAACTGGGGTTCCGACTGGAGGCTGACCTCGAAGACGGGACAGTGCGAGCGGAACTGGATGTATAGGCCAGCCGGCATCAAGTTCCAACCTTCGCGGTTCCCAAGAGTACCGAGTGGAACGATTGGGAGCGATGGTTCCGTCACTTCAATAAGCGGGACGCCATTCCCGGTGCAACTCTTTCAGTTCGACATCGTGAACTGAGCGGAAACAACGAAGCGGGCCAGCTATCGCCCGCCCGCTTCCTTAATGGTCGCAATTTCCCGTGGGTTGCTTAGCGGTGCTGGTCGTGACCTCGCTCGGAGTGATTGTCTCGCTCCTGGTGAGGTGCGTTGCCGTGCTGACCGCCGTTGCCGTGCGGTCCATCGTTGCCATGCACTCCGCCGTTCGCATGCGGGCGGCCGCTCTCAGGGCGGTTTGTTCCAGGTCGAGACCCCACCTCGCGGCGAGCGTTATTGTCAGGCGCCGTCCCGCGGTTCCCATGCATCTCCTGACGGGGCATGGGGCGATCGTCACGACGTCCGGAATTTTCCGGGCGCGGAACGGGGCGAGTCGCCGGACGTGCGAAGGGATCTGCCTTGCCACGAGCCGGCATCACATGGGGACCTCGGAATTCTCCCGGACGTGCGGTAGCCGCGACGGCTGGCCGCCCGTGATTCTCGGAAGCCAGGAATGCCCGGTTGCCGCCGGCCCCATGCTCGTGATTGCGCTGCCGGTCGGTCATGTCAAAATGATGCTCGCGTTCGGCCATTTCCTGTGCACGCGTGGCGCGCGCATTGATTCCACCGTGGCCGCCGTTGTAGCTGACGCGGTTCACGGTGACGTTGTTAATCACGGTCTTGTTATAAACGTGCACGTTGGTGATGTGCACGTTGTTCACGGAGCGGTTGTAGTAGAAGTGGCGGTCTCTCCAGTATCCGCCTTCATAGCCGTGGCCGAAGTAGCCGAAGCCGTAATTCACACCGCCGTAAAAACCAATGTGGGGCCCCCAGTAGCCGGCATGCCATACGTATACGCCCTCGTTCCACCCCCAGAAACCGGGCGTCCACAACACGCCAATCGTAGGCGGCGTCACCCACGTGCCGGGCACCCAGTAATAGCCTTCAGGACCGTAGGCCCAGTAGCCAGGCGTCCAGATGTAGCCATCGCCCGGGCAAGGTGGCTGCGCGTAAACCGGCAGCGCGGGCGGCGCGATGGTCACCGAGACGAACACTCCCGCGAATGACGAGGCGGGAATGATGAGGAGCAACAGAGCAAGCCAAAAGAATCGAACAAAGCGCACAGAGCGCATAACGTTTCCTCCTGCCCATTCCCTGGCTGGTTGAGCTGCTCGCGGCCAGGCGGATGCAAAGGGAGTTGGGCTCAAAATTTTTACCTCGAACGGGAAATCTCTCTTAGTGAGTACTAACCCGCAGTGGAGACGAATGTTGTTGGACGCGCAGTATGCTGATTCTAAGCGGCTCGGCAGCGGCCTTCGGATGAAACAATGCCTGAGGGGTTACGTCGGTAATGTCCTAAAGATGCATTCGCGGGCGGGTACTTTTTTGAGCTACTTGTTTTTGACGCGCAAAATCTCGTGTCATGGAATCAACGCTGTGTTCTTCATTTTCTTTCAAGGACACGGAGGAAAAGTTTTTCGAACGAAAACAGAGCTCCTTCTCGTCATCGAGACGGGCTTCAGCCATTTGACGCAGACTTGATCTAACTCTATCCGCCGCGGGGAAGGCGTTCCTCTTATTTGTGTGGTTGCCTGCTGCCGCGTTCTCGATGCCCAATTGCGGATGGACGCGTACACCGAGCCCTTGTTTCCTGAGTTACCATAGGTACATCGGCCTCGCACCGCTCCCTCTTGCGCCCTTTTCTCGCATACGGTACAAACGCCCAAGGACCTAATCTATGCGCCGTTCAGCAGTTCTCGTCTTCCTTCTTTCCAGCTCTTTCTGCAGCCTGGCCGCCCAACAACCGGACGTCAAGATTCCCGGCTCCTCTACGCCGCAAACACCTTCGGAAGCCAAGGCGCCAAAACCGGCGGGTGATGACAAAGGCGCCAAAACAACAGATCAAAGTAAAGATCAGACGAAGGATAAGAAAGATTATTCCCAGGAAGGCTTCGTTATTGAGCAGGTCCGCACGCTCTACCGGTTTGAGAGCGATGGCACGGGGCGAAAAGAGACGATCGCGCGAGTGCGCGTGCAGAGCGAAGCGGGTGTCGAGCAGTGGGGGCAGGTGGTTATTGGCTACAGTTCAGCGAACGAGAAGGTCGAGATTCCCTACGTCCGCGTGTTGAAGAAAGATGGAAGCGTCGTCACAGCGCCTCCGGATTCTGTGCAGGATCTGAGCGCGCCCGTGGCACGCGAGGCCCCCGTATACACCGACTATCGGCAAAAACACATTACAGTGCCGGGGTTGCGTCCGGGCGAAGTGCTGGAGTACGACGTGGCCACGGTGATCCACACGCCGCTCGCGCCCAACCAGTTCTGGACCGAGTACGACTTCGACAAAAACAACATCACGCTCGATGAGCAGCTAGAAGTCAACATTCCCAAGGACCGGACCATCAAGCTGAAGACCAAGCCCGGCCTTGATCCGAAGATTAGCGAGGAAAACGGCCGGCGCATTTATCGCTGGACCAGTTCCCACCTTGAGCGGGAAGACGACGACAAGGATAAAGATAAGGACAAGAAGAAAAAGAAGAAGAAAAAGGCCGAGGACGAAGTGCCGGCGGTGCAGTTGACGACCTTTGGCACGTGGGAAGAGGTTGGACGTTGGTACGCCGGGCTAGATCACGATCGCCGCCAACCGACCGCTGACATTCGCGCGAAGGCTGAGGAACTGACGAAGGATGCCACCACGGATCTCGACAAGGTGGAAGCGCTGTACGACTACGTAGCCAAGAATTTTCGCTACGTGAGCCTGTCGCTGGGGCTGGGCCGCTACCAGCCGCATGCCGCGGCCGATGTGCTCCATAACCAGTATGGGGACTGCAAGGACAAGCACACGCTGCTATCGTCGTTGCTCGAAGCCGAAGGCATGCACGCTTCTTCGGTGCTGATCAACTCGAGTCGCAAGCTCGATCCCGACATTCCTTCGCCTTCCCAGTTTGATCATGTCATTACGCTGTTACCGATGGGGAAGGACGAGGTGTGGATGGATACGACGACGGAGGTCGCGCCCTTCCGGTTGCTGTCGTTCAACATCCGCAAGAAGCAGGGGCTTGTGATTCCGGTGACGGGCCCGGCGCACCTGGAAGAGACGCCCGCCGATCCGCCCATGGCGAACACCCAGGTGCAAACCATCGACGGCACGATCAACGAACTGGGCAAGCTGAATGCAAAGGTCAGCTACGTGGTTCGCGGTGATACTGAGCTATTGATGCGCATCATCTTTCGCCGGGTGCCCAGCGCGCAGTGGGAGCATCTGGTCGAGAACATCAATTCGATGGGCGGGCTGGACGGCGACATCACGAACCTGAAGGTTGGTGATCCGGCGTCGACGCGCGAGCCTTTCCAGTTCTCCTACGATGTTTCCAAGGCGAATTTTCTGGACTGGTCGAAGAAGAAGTCGGAAATCGATCTTCCCTTGTCGCAATTCAGCCTGGCGGACGCGGATGAGGATGAAACCGGCCCGGATGCGGACCCGATCAAGTTTGGCCCTCCGGGAGAATTCACCTATCGCATAAAGCTGACGCTTCCGGCGAAGTACACGGCGCACGCGCCCTTGCCGTTTTCGATGAAACGCGATTATGGGCAATACGCGGCCAGCTACAAGCTCGATGGTTCAGTGTTCACGGCCGAGCGCATCATGACTATGCGGGAACGCGAGCTGCCCGCGGCCCGCGCCGGCGACTACTTGTCGTTTCGGAGGGCCGTGCTGTCCGATCTCGGGCAACACCTGGCCCTCGAAAACAGCACGGCCGGCACGGCAACCCTGCCAACCGACATGAAGGCCGACGATCTGAATGAGAGCGCTCGCACCGCCATGCAGAACGGGAATTTCCCCATGGCGATTCAGCTGTTGAAGCGCGCCGTCGAGGTCGAGCCTAAGAACAAGTACGCATGGAACAATCTCGGTCTGTGCTATCTCTCGATACGGCAGAGCACGGACGCGGTAGCTGCGTTTCAGAAGGCACTCGAGATTAATCCCTACGACGAGTACGCCAACAACAATCTGGGACGAGCTTACTGGCAGGACCGGAAGTATGATGATGCGGCCAACGCCTTCCACAAACAGCTGGAGAACAATCCGCTCGACAAGTTCGCACACGCCAACCTGGGCGCGATGTATGCCGAGTGGCACAAGTATGACCTGGCTGCCCCGGAACTCGAGAAGGCGGCCTCGCTCACGCCTGATGACGCCGGGTTGCAAGTCAGCCTGGGCGATGCCTATTTGAATCTCGGCCAGGATGATAAGGCGCTGGCGGCGTTTGATCGTGCCATCGACATATCGGCCTCGCCGCTGGTGTGGAACAACATCGCCTACCAGTTGTCTTTGAAGAATACCCATCTCGACAAAGCACAGCAGTATGCCGAGTCGGCTGTGGCTTCGACTGCGGCCGGGTTACGGAATCTTTCACTCGAACAGTTGAACCAGCGGGATCTCGCGCTGGTTCCCTCCCTGATTGCTTACTGGGACACTTTGGGCTGGGTCTACTACGCGGAAGGGAATCTTGATAAGGCCGAGAAGTACGTTTCCGCGGCGTGGAGCCTGGGACATCACGGCGAAGTCGGCGACCATCTTGGGCAGATCTACGAGAAGCGCGGCGACAAGGAAAAAGCCATACGGACCTACGCCCTGGCCTTGAGCGGGCTGCGTCCGATTCCCGAGACTCGCGGCCGGTTAGGCGGTCTGCTGGGCGGAGACGACAAGGTCGATCCCATGGTGCGTAAGTATCATGACGAATTGCAGCAGATGCGCACGACCAAGCTGAATGATAAGCCACCGGCCACCGGCAATGCTGAGTTCTGGGTGCTGCTGGGAACGAGCAACACTGGGGCGGCGGTAGACAAAGTGAAGTTCATCAGTGGCGAAGAGAAACTACGAACCTTGGAAGGCGCGCTGCAGCACTTGAAGTACGCCATCAGTTTTCCCGACGATACGCCGGCGAAAATCCTGCGCCGGGGAACATTGTCGTGCGCGCAGGACAGCTGCACGTTTGTGCTGATGCTGCCGGATGATGTGCGCACGGTGAACTAAGATGGCGCGAGGAAGACCGCGCCTTTAGGATTGCAGGTTTCGGATCGCGCTTTTCATTCCCTTCCACTCGATCACTCCCTCGCAGGCGTGTGCAAATTGTAAGAGGATGTCCTCGCGCCCGGGTGGCCCGGCGATTTGTAGTCCCATCGGAAGCCCGCTGCTGGTCAGACCGCAGGGAATCGAAATCGTTGGGATTCCCCAGACGTTGAAGGGGCGTGTGTTTCTCAGCAGAACCAATTCCCGCGGGCGCAGCAGGTCGGGATTTTCCTTGAGATCCTCGATTTTCGGGGCCGGGATCGGCGTGGTGGGCGTGACGATTACGTCGACCATCTCAAAAACGCCGCGAATTTTCTGGCGCTCGGCTTCCAGTTCGGCATGCTTGCGCCGGTAGTCTTCCGGCGAGATCTTTTCTCCCGTGCGTATACGGCGAAGGGTCTCGGGTTGGTAGAGTTCGGGAGTCTTCGCCACCGCCTCCGCATGAAATGAGTAAGACTCGGCCGCCTGCACGGTGCGGTCATTGTCGGATGCAAGCGATATGTCACGAATCTCGGAGCTTAGGGTTCCTATGGCCGCCAGCGATCTTTCGACGGCTTGGGCGATTTCCGGTTGCAGTTCCTCATAGAAAAATGAGCGCGGGATTCCAACGCGTAGCATGATGGTGGAGCGAGGACCATGCTTGCAGGAAATCTTCCGGTGGCAGGCCATCTCCATCCGCAACGGCGCGCAATATGACTGCGGCATCTGCCACAGTCGCTGCAATTGGTCCTACGTGGTCAAGTGATTCCGATAGCGGTACGATCCCCCGCGACACTTACTCTTCCATAAGTAGACTTCAATCCGACCACGCCGCACAGCGCGGCGGGTTCGCGAATGGAGCCTGCGGTATCCGTTCCAATCGCGCCATATCCCAGCCCTGCGCTGACCGCGGCCGCCGACCCCCCGGAAGATCCACCGGCGATGTACTCCACGTTCCACGGGTTGTGCACCTCGCCAAAGGCACTGATCATCGAGCTACCACCGTAAGCGAACTCGTGCAGATTCTGCTTGCCGATAACAACGGCTCCGGCCTGCTCGAGCTTGAGGACAACCTCCGCACTCTGGGTCGGAATCCGCGTCCTGTACAAATGGCTTGCGGCTGTGGTCAGGATTCCGGCTGTATCGATCAGGTCTTTCAGACCGAGGGGAACTCCGTGCAGGGGCCCGCGCCAGTTGCCACGCAGAATCTCTTCTTCGGCCGTGCGTGCCTGGACAAGCGCCTGTTCGGCGGTCACAGTGATGAATGCATTCAGCGGTCAGGTCTTCAATCTTCGTCAGGCACGACCGTGTGAGTTCTACGGGAGAAATCTTCTTCTGGCACAGCGCTTCGCCGAGTGAAACGATCGTTTCGGTCTTCAAGTCTGGCATTGGTGGGAATTTTATCGTGGAAGTCCGAGCCAAGAGCACCGGCGTGAGCCTATAATCGAAAATCGCGGCGCCCCGGGGTGGAGGTCCACAATCGTTACATGCCACAGTTGACCCTCGCGGATATTGCGACCCATGGATTTCTGGTCGATGGGAAGTGGATAGAAGACGGCGACATCGTTGAGGTGAAATCTCCCTACGACGGCGCGGTGGTGGGGAGAGTGTTTCAGGGCAGGCAGGCCCACGCGCAAGCCGCCATCGCCGCAGCCGTGAAAGCATTCGGGACCACGCGGCGTCTCCCCGCCTTCGAGCGCCAGCGCGTCCTGCGCAGAGTGGCCGAAGGCATCGGCAAACGCAAAGAAGAGTTCGCGCGCATCCTTTGCCAGGAAGCGGGCAAGCCCATTAAGGCGGCGCGCACCGAAGTCGAGCGCGCCATTTTCACGTTTACGGTCGCTGCGGAAGAGAGCACCCGCATCTATGGCGAATACCTGCCCCTCGACTGGCAGGAGTACACGGCCGGGCGCTGGGGGATCGTGAAGCGCTTTCCGCTCGGCCCGATTGCCGGCATCACCCCGTTTAACTTCCCGCTGAACCTGGTGGTGCATAAAGTGGCGCCGGCGATTGCGGCGGGTTGCCCGATGGTGCTGAAGCCGGCCCCGGAAACTCCCATCTCCTCACTGCTGATGGCAGAGGTCGTTCAGCAGGCGGGATGGCCTGACGGCGCTCTCAATGTGTTGCCTCTTTCCAACGAGGACGCCGGCCTGCTGGTTACCGACGACCGGATCAAGATGATCAGCTTCACCGGAAGCGCTGCCGTTGGCTGGCAGATCAAGAAGAATTCCGGGAAGAAGAAGGTGATTCTGGAACTGGGTGGCAATGCGGGCGTAATCATCCATAACGACGCGGACGTTGAATATGCCGCCGAGCGCTGCGTGGCGGGCGGCTTCGGCTATGCGGGGCAGACATGTATTTCGGTGCAGCGTGTGCTGGTGCAACAATCGGTCTACGGAAAGTTCATTGACCTGTTCCTGGCAGGCGTCAAAACGCTGCGCACGGGTGATCCGCTGGACGACGCCACCGACGTTGGTCCTCTGATTCGCGAAAGCGATGCCATCCGGGCGACCGACTGGATCCAGGAGGCGGTGCGCGGCGGTGCCCGCGTGCTGTGCGGCGGCAACCGTAAAGGCTCTCTGGTTGAACCGACCGTGTTGACCGGGACTCGCCACGATATGAAGGTGAACTGCCAGGAGGTTTTTGCTCCGGTAGTGACGGTGGAGCCGTACGGCGAATTCGACGAGGCGATACGCCAGATCAACAGTTCCGCCTACGGGCTGCAGGCGGGTATATTTACCCGCGATGCCAAGTTGATGTTCCAGGCGTTTGAAGAACTCGAAGTTGGCGGCCTGCTGGCCGGAGACGTGCCGACGTTCCGCATCGATCACATGCCCTATGGGGGCATTAAGGATTCGGGGATCGGTCGCGAGGGGTTGCGTTACGCGATCGAAGAAATGACCGAACCCAAACTCATGGTAATGAATCTGCGTTAGGGACGAACCTCGCTCGGAAGCGCGGAGATTGGATTTTCTGTGCCATCTCCGTTCTCGTTGCCGTTGAAAAACAAAAGGACGTTTTTCGCGGCAATCAATTCTTCAAAAATTTACTTGCAGAAGCGGCTCGGATCGGATTGCAAATCCGGGTCAACTGCTATAATCACCAGTTTCCGTGAGCACCGTCACATCGATTTGTACCAAGCGGTCTTGACGCCAGCGGGCGAAACGTCCGCCGCGGCTTACTTCCAGATCTATCGATGCAGATTTTTCATCGCAGCACGAACACATTGGCGCGGGCGACGATCTACGGTGCCGTGTTCATCGCGGCCGGCCTGGGCTGGGTGCTGAACGAGCTCCAGCGTTCGCCGTACATCACCTACGCGGGTGTGGTGAAGCCGCAGCCGGTGGCATTCAGTCACCAGCATCATGTGACGGGGCTGGGGGTCGACTGCCGATACTGCCACACGTCGGTTGAGGTCTCAAGTTTCGCCGGAATCCCGCCCACCAAGACCTGCATGAATTGCCATTCGCAGATCTGGACGAATGCGCAAATGCTGGAACCGGTGCGCGCCAGCTACCGCAGCGGCGAATCGCTGCAATGGACGCGGGTCAACCAGCTTCCGGACTACGTGTATTTCAACCACAGCATTCACATCAACAAGGGAGTGGGCTGCAACACCTGCCACGGCCCAGTCGACCAGATGCCGCTGATGTACCAGTACGCGTCGCTGCAGATGGAGTGGTGCCTGGGCTGCCATCGCGAGCCGCAGAAGTATCTGCGCCCGCGCGACCAGGTCTTCAACATGCGGTACGAGGAGCCCTCGTCGGCGCGCCCGGTGGAATTCGACGGGCAAAGTTTCACGGACCAGGAGTCGCTGGGAAAGGCGCTGGTGGCGAAATACAAACTGCGCACGGTCAAGGAAATTACCAACTGCAACACGTGTCACCGATAAGAAACTGGAATTTTTCAGGCCGCATGAGCGTGTCAGAGACCAAGATGGAAGACGCACAAAAACTTAAGCGCGAGGCAAGTTCAGGGCCGGTTGTTTGCCCCAGCAAGAAGCTGGACCGCGCTGCCGTCGAAACGCAGTTCCGCCAGGCGACCGGGCCGGAATACTGGCGCAGCCTCGAAGAACTGGCGGGCTCTCCGGAATTCCAGGAGATGATGCACCGCGAGTTTCCGAAAGGCGCATCGGAGTGGGTCGAGTCGGTATCGCGTCGCGGATTTTTGCAGTTGATGGGCGCCTCGCTGGCGATGGCCGGCATGACGGGCTGCACCAAGTTGCCGCTCGAACCGATCGTGCCTTACGTGCGCCAGCCCGAGGACATCGTTCCGGGACGCGCGAAGTTTTACGCGACCGCCGTGGCGCTGAGCGGTTACGCAAGTCCCGTGCTGGTGGAAAGCCACATGGGACGGCCGACGAAGATTGAAGGCAACGACAAGCATCCGGCAAGCCTGGGCGGAACCGACGTCTTCACGCAAGCCGCGCTGCTTGGCATGTACGATCCGGACCGCTCGCAGACCATCACACAAAACGGCGATGTGAATTCCTGGGCGGCCTTTGTGCGCGAAACCAAGGGGCCGCTGGCCGTGCAGAAGGGTCTCGGCGGGGCCGGTATCCGGATTCTGACGCAGACGATTTCGTCGCCCACGCTGGCCGATCAGTTGCGCGCGTTTCTGAAAATTTATCCGCAGGCCAAGTGGCATGTGTACGAGCCGTTGAACCGCGATAATGTGCTCGAGGGCGCGAAGCTGGTATTCGGACAGCCGGTCGAGACGCGCTATGACTTTACGAAAGCCGACGTCATCGTGTCGCTCGATGCGGACTTTTTGTATGCGGGATATCCGGGGAATACACGTTACATCCGCGACTTCGCGAGCCGTCGGAATCCTGACGGGAAGATGAGCCGGTTTTATGCGATCGAGAGTACGCCAACGTCGACTGGGGCGAAGGCGGATCATCGGTTGCCGGTAAGGGCCGAGGAGGTCACTCGCTTAGCGAGGCTAATCGCGGCCGGGAATTCTGGTTCGGCCCTGAACTCAATGTCGGCGGAAATTTCGGGGTTCTTGACTGCACTGGAGGCTGATCTCACGAAAGGCCGGGGTAAGAGTCTAGTCCTCGCAGGCGATCATCAGCCTCCTGAGGTACATGCTCTTGCCCACGTTGCAAATACTGCGCTGGGCAACGTTGGCAGCACCGTCTTCTATTGTGACCCCGTGGACGCGAATCCTGTCAATCAGACGGAGTCTCTGCGCGACCTAGTCGCGGACATGCGCGCGGGCAAAGTCGATCTGCTCGTCATCAAGGGCGGCAACCCGATCTACGATGCACCCGCCGATCTTGGCTTCGCCGACGCGATGAAGAACTCCAAGATCGCGCTGCGCATTCATCACGGGCTCTACCAGAACGAGACGTCGGAATACTGCCACTGGCACGTGAACGAGACACACTCGCTCGAAGCGTGGGGCGACGCGCGCGCGTACGACGGTACCGTGAGCATCATCCAGCCGCTGATTGCTCCGCTTTATGCGGGCAAAAGCGCGCACGAATTGGTTTCGACGCTTTCAGGAGTGTCCGACGCGACCGGATACGACATCGTCCGTGCTTACTGGCAGAAGCAACATGCTGGCCCCGACTTCGAAGCCTTCTGGCGGGAGTCGCTGCACGACGGCTGGGTAGAGGGAACGACGTACTCGCCGAAATCTTTTTCCGCGAAGACGCCAAACGTTCCGCCGAGTGCCGCGGTCGACGCGAACTCCCTCGAAGTCAACTTCCGCCGTGATCCCTCGATCTACGACGGACGTTTTGCCAATAACGGCTGGCTGCAGGAACTGCCCAAGCCGATGACCAAGCTGACCTGGGACAATGCCCTGCTGGTAGGCCCAAGTATGGCGCAGCGCGAAGGCCTGCAGACCAAGGACATGGTCACGCTCGAGCTGAACGGCCGCAAGGCGGACTTGCCGGTATGGATCCAGGCCGGGCATCCCGATCATTCGGTCACGATTTTCCTCGGGTACGGACGCAAACGCGCAGGGCGGACGGGGACAGGTACAGGCTTCGATGTCTACCCGCTACGCACCAGCGCCACTCCGTGGATTGCCACCGGCGGCAAGCTGACCAAGACGGGCGGCATTTATCAGCTCGCTTCGACGCAGGGCTACCAGTCGATGGAGACACCCGACGGCAACCGCCGCCCCCTGGTTCGCGAGACTACGCTCGATGAGTACCGCAAGGAGCCCAAGTTTGCGCAGGAGGAGCAGCCGCCGCGCGAACTCACGCTGTATCCGAACATCGATTACAGCAAAGAGAAGTACTCGTGGGGGATGGCGATCGACCTGAACTCCTGCGTGGGCTGCAACAACTGCATGATCGCCTGCCAGGCGGAAAACAATATCGCCGTGGTGGGCAAGGAGCAGACGCACCGTGGCCGGCACATGCACTGGATTCGCGTCGATGCCTACTACCAGGGCGACCGCGATCATCCGAAAGCGTATTTCCAGCCTGTGCCCTGCATGCAATGCGAGAACGCGCCCTGCGAAGTCGTGTGCCCGGTGGGCGCGACGACGCACAGCACCGAAGGACTGAATGACATGATCTATAACCGGTGCATCGGGACGCGCTATTGCTCTGACAACTGTCCGTACAAGGTGCGCCGCTTCAATTTCCTGCTGTTTCAGGACTGGGATACCGAGCAGTACAAGCTGATGCGCAATCCCGACGTCACGGTGCGCAGCCGCGGCGTGATGGAGAAGTGCACGTACTGCATCCAGCGCATCAATGAGCACCGCATCGATGCCGAGCGTGCCGACAAGTCGATCGAAGACGGTTCGCTGCAGACTGCCTGCCAGCAATCCTGCCCGGCGGGCGCGATTGTGTTCGGCAACCTGAACGACCCGAACAGTAAGGTCACAAAACTCAAGGCCCTGGATCGCAACTACGGAATGCTGGCCGATCTGAATACGCGGCCTCGCACCACGTACCTGGCCGAAGTCCGGAACCCCAATCCCGAACTCGAACCGGAGCGTAGTTAGTCATGGCAGAGCGCATGGACGAAGTCACAGTCGCGAACCGGCAAGCCCCGGTGATCGAGCCTGGGTACACGTTCGGCACGGTGACCGACAAGATCAGCTCCATCGTGCTGAACCGGCCTACGTCCACAGGATGGTTCATCGGCTTCGGCATTGGGTTCATGATGACGATGATGCTCTTGTTTGCCCTGGGCTACCTGTTTGCGAAGGGCGTCGGAATCTGGGGCATCAACATCCCGGTCGGCTGGGGATTCGCGATTGTCAACTTCGTCTGGTGGATCGGTATTGGTCACGCCGGGACGCTGATCTCCGCCATTTTGCTTTTGCTGCGGCAATCGTGGCGCAACTCCATCAACCGTTTTGCCGAGGCCATGACGCTGTTTGCGGTGGCGGCGGCCGGAATTTTCCCGCTTGGTCCACACCGGACGGCCGTGGCTCGCGTACTGGATGGTGCCGTATCCCAACACCATGCAGTACTGGCCGCAGTTCCGCAGCCCGCTGGTCTGGGACGTGTTTGCGGTCTCGACCTATTTCACGATTTCGTTGCTGTTCTGGTTTGTGGGGTTGATTCCCGACCTGGCCACGCTTGCGCGACCGCTCGGAGAACCGTTGGGCGGCGATGATCTACGGCCTGCTTGCCATGGGCTGGCGCGGATCCGCCCGCCACTGGCACCGCTACGAAACGATGTACCTGCTGCTCGCCGGCCTGGCCACGCCGCTGGTGCTTTCGGTGCACACGGTGGTCAGCTTCGACTTCGCGATCGGCATCGTGTCGGGATGGCACACGACCATCTTCCCGCCCTACTTTGTCGCGGGCGCAATCTACTCCGGCTTCGCGATGGTCCTGATGCTGGCTATCCCGATTCGCAAGATTTACGGGCTGGAAGACTTCATCACCGACCGGCACTTGCAGAACTCGGCAAAAGTCATGCTGGCCACGGGATGGATCGTTGCCTACGGCTACGGCATTGAAGCGTTCATGGGCTGGTATAGCGGCAATCGCAACGACACGTTCCTGATGTGGAACCGCCTGCACGGGCCATACGCCTTCTTATACTGGTCGCTGTTGCTCTGCAATATTTTCATCCCGCAGGTGCTCTGGGTCCGCAAGCTGCGCACCAGCCCGGTCGCTTTGTTCTTTATCTCGCTCGTCATCCTGATCGGGATGTGGCTGGAGCGGTTTGTCATCGTGGTGATGAGCCTGCACCGCGACTTCCTGACTTCGTCTTGGGGCATGTACTACCCGACGCGCTGGGACTGGATGACCTACATCGGCACGATCGGAATGTTCCTGACTGCCATGTTCCTGTTCGTGCGCATTCTGCCGATGATTTCGATCTTTGAGATGCGCACGCTGTTGCCGGAGGCGGAGGTGAAGCCCGAATGAAGACCACGCCCATCTACGGCATCATGGCGGAATTCGATTCGGCGAGCGACTTGGTGGCGGCGGCGCGCAAGACGCATGAAGCGGGATACCGGAAGATCGACGCGTACAGTCCTTTCCCGGTAGAAGAGTTGGCCGAGGCGATTGGGTTCCACTCGAATCGCGTGCCGCTGATTACGCTGTGCGGTGGAATTTTCGGCGGAACCGGGGCTTATCTCATGCAGTACTGGATGGCGGTGGTGAGTTATCCGGTGGTCATCGGCGGGAAACCTTACCATTCGTGGCCGTCATTCATCGTGCCCACATTCGAGATGACGATCCTTTTCGCCGGGATCGGGGCCGTGCTTGGCATGCTGGCGCTGAATGGCCTGCCCATGCCGTATCACCCCGTGTTCAACGTGCCGCGCTTTGCGATGGCTACCAAGGACCGTTTTTTTCTGATCGTGTTCTCGACCGATCCCAAGTACAAGCCGGGCGAAGTCCGCCAGTTTCTGGAAAGCCTGGCGCCGCGATCGATTTCGGAGGTCCCGAGCTAATGCCGCGCCTCCGCAGAATCGCGCCCATTGTGTTTGTGCTTGCCCTTGCAGGCTGCCGTATCGATATGCACGTGCAACCGCGGGAGAATCCGCTATCCAAAAGCGATTTCTTCCCTGACCACCGCTCCGCGCGTCCGGTAGTGGAAGGCACCGTTGCGCGCGGGGAACTGCACGCCGACCGATATCTCTACACCGGCAAGCTCGGGAACAATCCGGGCGACTACATGCCGTTTGCCGTGACGCGCGACGATCTGATGCGCGGGCAGGTTCGCTACAACATCTATTGCGCGCCTTGCCATTCGCGCGTGGGTGATGGCAATGGGTATATCCCGTCGCGGGGGTTCCCGCGCAAGCCGCCATCGTTCCATAGCGAACGGCTGGAGAAAGCTCCCGTCGGTTATATCTTCGGGGTCATCACCGAGGGCTTCGGCATCATGCCCGATTACTCCTCGCAGATTCCGGCCGAAGATCGCTGGCGGATTGTGGCCTATGTGCGAGCGCTACAGTTGAGCCAGCACGCCACCCAGGCCGACGCTGCCGGGCAACTGATTCCCTCGCCGTCGCCGGAGCTTCTGGATCCCGGTTCAGGCGCAACCTTGCCGCGCGCGAAGACCGCAGTAACTGGGCATGAGGAAGCGAAATGAGCACCGCACATCTGACCAATCTCGATCTTTCAGCGCCTCCGGTCATCAAGCAGATCGGGCGGCGGTCGCTGGTGATCGGCGCGGTGTGCTCGGTGATCGCGGTCGCTCTTGGCTTCAGCAACCCGCAGGTCTTCTTCCGTGCTTACCTGCTTTCCTTCATGGACTGGCTGGGCATCTGCCTCGGCTCGATGGTGATCCTGATGATTCGCCACCTGACGGGCGGCGGATGGGGCATGGTGATCCGGCGCATTCTGGGTGCGGCAATGCGAACCGTACCGCTGATGACAGCGTTGTTTATTCCGATCGCCATCATGGGCGTTCCCAGGCTCTACCCATGGGCGCCCAATGCAGTCATCGACAACCCGACGATCCGTGAGCACCTGGCCAAGAATAAGTTTGTGATGAATGGCTACCTGAACTGGCAAGGTTTCGTTGTCAGAGCCATCATCTACTTCGCAATCTGGAATCTGTTGTCGTACCTGCTTTCGCGCTGGTCGCGTGAACAGAATTCGCCGCCGGTGCGCGACAACAGTGCCCGCTTCAAGGTGATCGCCGGGCCGGGCATCATCCTGTACGCATTCACGATTTCGTTTGCGGCGATCGATTGGGTCATGTCGCTCGACCCAAGCTGGATCTCGACGATCTACGGATTGCTTTTCGTCGCCGGAGAACTGATTGCGGCCATGTCCTTTGCGGTCGTGATCGAACGCATTCTGTTCAAGTACAAGCCGATGTCGCTGCTGCTGCGCCCCTCGTTTGTGCACGACCACGGGAAGTTCATGCTCACCTTCATCATGGTTTGGGCCTACTTCTCATTCTCGCAATGGCTGATCATCTGGGCCGGCAATCTGCCGGAGGAGATTACGTGGTACATCCGGCGCCTGCACGGCGGCTGGGGGTTTGTGGGTCTCTTTCTCGTGATCTTCCAGTTTGCGGTGCCATTCGCGATCTTGCTGTCGCGCCCGTTCAAGCGCGACATCACGAAGCTGGTGTGGCTGGCGGTCTGGCTGCTCTTCGTGCGTTACGTCGATCTGTTCTGGCTGGTCGAGCCGAATTTCTCAGCGACGTTCCATGTCACCTGGGCAGACCTGCTGATCCCGTTCGGCATGGGTGGATTGTGGCTGGCGTACTTTTGCCGCAATTTGAGTTCGATTCCGCTCCTGCCCCAGTATGACGTATACGCCAGGGAAGTGCTGGAGCCCGAACATGAGTGACGAAAACATCCACGGCCACAATCCGGATACGGGCTTTGAGCGCGAGGACCTGAGTCCGCAGGGCGTCTTCTACTTCATGGGTGGCGTGGCTGTCCTCGGCGTGGTGATTTATTTCATCCTGGTCGGCATGTACCGCTTCCTCGACAACTACGACAAGACGCATCAGCCCCCGGCGAACCCGATGGCAGCGACAACCGGAATGGACCCGCAGTCGATGACGTACAAGCAGATTCAAGACCAGGCCCAGCAGACGTTTCCCAAGCCGGTGCTCGAGCACAGCGAGCAGACGCAGTACCTGGACGAACTCAAAAAGCAAAACGAAGTACTAGGCAGTTATGACTGGGTTGATCAGAAAAGCGGCGTGGTGCGGATTCCGATTGATCGCGCAATGGAGTTACTCGCGCAACGCGGACTGCCCGTGATCTCGCAAGCCGATGCCGCGCGCGCCAGCGGAGAGAATGCTTCCGGCGCCCAGAAGCCGAAGACTCCACAACCATCCAACGCAACGAAAGGTAAGCAGTGAGTAGTATTCAGACAATTCGGACGATGGCGGCGACATTGCTGCTCGCCGCATCTGCATTCGGACAGGGAATGAACCAGGGAATCCTGTCGCCGCCGGCCAACGTGCGTCCACCTGGACTCAAGAATGTTGGCATCCAGCAAAACCTGGATCAGCAGATTCCCGGCGAACTCGCTTTCACCGATGATCTCGGTCGGCCCGTGCATCTGGGCGACTATTTCGGGAAGAAGCCGCTCATCCTGAATCTCGTTTACTACAACTGCCCGATGCTGTGTGGGGAAGTGCTTAGCGGACTCGAGCACTCCCTGCGCATGATGAAGTTCGATGTGGGCAAGGAATTCGACGTGATCACGGTCAGCTTCGATCCGAGCGAAACGCCCGAAATGGCGGCCGCGAAAAAAGCCGAGTTCCTGAAGCGCTACAAGCGCGCCGGGGCCGAACAGGGCTGGCACTTTCTCGTGGGCAAGCAGGACGCGATCGATGCGTTGACCAAAGCTACCGGCTTCCAGTACCAGTACGACGCGAAGACCAGGCAGTTCGCGCATGCGACCGCGATCCTGGTGCTCACGCCCGAGGGGAAGATCGCACAGTACTACTACGGTGTGGAGTATCCGCCCAAAGATTTGCGGCTGGGACTGGTCGAAGCCGACCACGGCAAGATCGGCAACCTGGTCGACGCCATGTTGCTTTACTGCTACCACTACGATCCGGAGCAGGGCAAGTACAGCGCGACGATTCTTCGAGTCATGCGCCTGTTGGCGATTGCCACCATGTTGGGACTGGGAACCTTGATCTTCGTGATGATCCGCCGTGCTCCGGCAGCCGGCGGAGGGGGACGGGCTCACTAACTTATGTTTGAGAACATGCCACTTTGGCCGGCGCGCGCTTCGACCATGGCCAACAACGTCGATGCGCTCTACATCTTTCTGCTGGTCGTGTCGGCGATGATGACGCTCCTGATTTTCACGATGGTAGTCTTCTTCGCCGTCCGTTACCGGAAGAGGGCTGGCGTGCGCGCCGAACAGATCGATGGATCGCATGCGCTCGAAATTACCTGGTCAGTGATTCCGTTCTGCGTGTTCATGGTGTTTTTCTCCTGGGGCGCGCTGCTTTACTTCAAGGAGCGCAAGCCGCCTCAGAACTCGGCCGAGGTCTATACCGTCGCCAAGCAGTGGATGTGGAAGTTCGAGCACATGGAAGGGCAGCGGGAGATCAACGAGTTGCATGTTCCGGTAGGCCGCGACATCAAAATGATCATGACCTCGCAGGACGTCATTCACAGCTTCTATGTGCCGGCGTTCCGCGTCAAGCAGGACGTGCTGCCCGGCCGCTATACGACGATCTGGTTCCATCCCACAAAAGCAGGAACCTATCACCTGTTCTGCGCGGAGTATTGCGGGACGATGCATTCCAACATGGTTGGCTCGGTGGTCGTCATGGAGCCGAAGGACTATGAAGCCTGGTTGGGCGGCGGCGGAAACCAGCCTCTGGCCGTCACGGGCGAGAAGCTGTTTTCAGAATTGGGTTGCGTAACTTGCCACCGGAGCGACACCCAGGGCCGCGGTCCCAACCTGGTCTCCCTGTTCAATAAGCCGGTGCTGCTCGAAGACGGGCGCACGGTGGTCGCGGACGAGAACTATTTGCGCGAATCGATTCTGCAGCCGACGGCAAAAATCGTGAACGGCTTCAAGCCGGTAATGCCGACCTTCCAGGGACAGATCAGCGACGAGCAACTCAACGCGCTGGTGGCCTACGTGAAATCGCTGGGCCAGCAGCCCAATGCCCCGGCCCGCAACATGGCCACGGCGACGACGCAACCGTAAGTTTCAGGTGACGAGCATGGCAACTGCGGTATTGGATTCTGGCGAACGCGAAACCTACTTGAACCGCGAGTACGGGATCAAGTCGTGGCTCCTGACCGTGGACCACAAGCGCATCGCCTTGCTGTATCTGATCGGCATTACTTTCTTCTTCTTCATCGGCGGCTTCTTCGCATTGCTGATCCGGTTGGAGTTGCTTACGCCCGCGGGCGACCTGGTCCAGGCCGATACTTACAACAAGCTCTTCACCATGCACGGCCAGATCATGGTGTTCTTTTTCCTGATTCCCGCCGTGCCCGCCGTGTTGGGGAACTTTCTTGTCCCGATCATGATCGGGGCCAAGGATCTCGCTTTCCCGCGCATCAACCTGCTGAGCTGGTACCTGTACATGATCGGCGGGGTGCTGATGCTGTACACGATCCTGAATGGCGGCGTCGATACCGGTTGGACGTTCTATACGCCCTTGAGCACCGAATTCCTGAAGACTAACGTGGTCACGGCTGCGCTCGCCGTATTCGTTTCCGGGTTTTCGTCGATCCTCACCGGTCTTAACTTCATCGTGACGATTCACCGTATGCGTGCGCCGGGGATGACCTGGAACCGCTTGCCGCTGTTTGTGTGGGCGCACTATGCGACCAGCATCATCCAGGTATTGGGCACGCCCGTGGTTGCGATCGCGATCGTGCTGGTGGCGCTGGAGCGGGTGCTCCATCTGGGCATCTTTAATCCATCGCTGGGCGGCGACCCGCTATTGTTCCAGCACCTGTTCTGGTTCTACTCGCATCCGGCGGTCTACATCATGATCTTGCCAGGCATGGGGATCGTGAGCGAGATCGTATGTTGCTTCTCGCGCAAGCGCGTCTTCGGCTATAAGGCCATGGCGATTGCGTTGCTCGGCATCGCGGTTGTGGGGTTCCTGGTATGGGCGCACCACATGTTCGTCGCGGGAATTTCGCTGTACGCGGCGCTGATCTTCTCGTTCTTGAGCTACTTCGTTGCAGTTCCCTCGGCCATCAAGGTCTTCAACTGGACCTCCACCATGTACAAGGGTTCCATCAGCTACCAGACACCGATGCTGTACGCGTTCGGGTTTATCGGCCTGTTCACCATTGGCGGGCTGACCGGCCTGTTCCTGGCGTGCCTCGGTGTCGACGTCCACGTGACCGACACCTATTTCGTTGTGGCACACTTCCACTACATCATGGTCGGCGGCATGGTGATGGCCTACCTCGGCGGCATGCATTTCTGGTGGCCGAAGATTTCCGGACGTATGTATCCCGAAGGTTGGGGAAGGCTCGCGGCCCTGCTGGTTTTTGTCGGATTCAACCTGACATTCTTCCCGCAATTCGTGCTCGGCTACATGGGAATGCCGCGCCGCTACTGGGATTACGCTCACATGCCGGAATTCCAGGTGTTGAACGTGCTCTCAACCGCGGGCGCGACGATTCTGGCCGTCGGCTATTTGCTGCCCATGATCTATTTCCTGTGGTCGATGCGCTATGGCAAGCCCGCGCCTGACAATCCTTGGAATGCCGCCGGACTGGAGTGGACGATTCAGTCTCCACCGACCACCTACAATTTTGAAGAGCAGCCGGTCGTAACCTGGGAAGCCTACAACTACGACGAAATCGACCACCGCAGAGAGGAGGTCCCCGTTGCACACTAGCCCGCCAGCCACGGTTGAGGGCGAAGCCCACCAGAACCCGGCCCTCCTGCACCACTTCGCCACCGAGGAACAGCAGAAGAATGCAGCCAGTCTCGGCATGTGGATATTTTTGATCACCGAAATCATGTTTTTTGGGGGGATGTTCTGCGCGTACCTGGTGTACCGCTTCTGGTATTTCGGAGACTTTGCGGCGGGCAGTTCAAGCCTTAACCTCACGCTGGGCACCGTGAATACGATCGTTCTCATTGGTTCGAGCTTGACGGTCGCGATGGCGGTACGCTCCGCGCAGGTGGGCAAGCAGAAAGCCATCATCGTCTATTTGTTGCTCACTCTGATCCTTGGTCTGGTTTTTCTTGGTATCAAGGCTAAAGAATATAAGGATAAGTTTGACGAGCACCACATTCCCGGCCAGGCCGCCTTTCATCTGGAAGGCCATGTGCCGCGGCATCCCGACATCCCCGTCAACCAGCAGCACGCGCAGATTTATTTTTCGCTCTATTTCGCGA
Organism: uncultured Acidobacteriota bacterium; assembly: GCA_963733805.1. Taxonomy (GTDB): domain Bacteria; phylum Acidobacteriota; class Terriglobia; order Terriglobales; family Acidobacteriaceae; genus Gp1-AA133. The sequence continues at coordinate 75,398 of CAVTEO010000004.1, forward strand.
TGACTGGCATGCATGCCTTGCACATGATTATTGGTGTTGGGCTGTTCGCTTACTTAACTTGGAAAGCTTACAAAGGGGTTTACCGCCCGGGCTACTACACGCCACTCGAAAACGGAGGGCTGTACTGGCACTTCGTCGACATCGTCTGGATTTACTTATTTCCCTTGCTGTACCTGATCGATCGTCATCCGTGAGGGGCCATGGCTGAACACATTTCTTCCGTCAAACTTTATGTGGGGATATGGCTCGCCCTGATGGTGTTCACGATGCTGACGGTATTTGCGGCGACGGTGGATCTTGGGGTGTTCAATCCCATCGTGGCGCTGGCGATTGCCACCACCAAGGCGGTACTGGTCGTGTTGTTCTTCATGCACGTAAAGTACGCGCATGAAAAGCTGACCAAGCTGGTGATCGTTACCGCGATCTTCTTCTTCCTCATCCTGCTGGCCTTGACCATGGCCGACTACACTACGCGGCTCTGGACGTAGAGGAATCCGGAAAGAGCCAGCTTGACGCCGTGCCCTTTCAGATCGTTGTCCTACTAAGATTGTCATCCGGAGCGAAGCGAAGGACCCATGCATTTTGCTGGTGATCGGCAAGAACGAGGGTGCCACGTTTTGTGCGACGCTTAGGCGGGGGACTTCCTTCTATAAATCAAGTGTCCGCAGCACTCTGGTTCGTGCCCCTTTAGCTCCGCGGGCGGCGAGGACAACATGCCCTCGCGACTACCGGCGGGATGGCGGCGACGGTCGTTTCCCGCGGCCTGTTCAGTTGCGCGCTTCGCGCTTCTTGTCCTAGTCCCCCGTTGTCCGCGGAGTCAGCGCCGGTGCCTTCTGATCATCCTTCGAAAGCCCGAGATCGACTACCGTGATTCTGCCGTCGGTCACGATGTCGTCCCCGGTCGCGTTCGAGGCTTTCTTGGGCGCTTGCGGACGATCGATATCCGCATAAGCCACCGCCATCCCTGAAAACAGCAGGTCGGACTGAATCCAGTCGCGCTCCCGGTCCACGTGGGGATCGATGCGGTGCGTCCACTTGGTATAGCTTCGGCTGTTTTCCGTGGCGATGTCGTGGGTGGCAGCGCCAATCCACACGTCCTGGCCCTTGTACGTCTTCTGCAACTTCCAGATGCGGATGTGGTGTCTCTTCGCAAACGTGTTCAACGACTTTTGAAAGACAAGATCGGGTGGCTGTCCGTTCAGAAGTAAAGTCGAGACCGGGGCTGACGTGTAACCCGTATTCCGCATGGTGGCTTGCGCTACTTTCAAGGCCGCCTTTACGCCCAGGTCATCCGCTTCCAGCCAGTGCGATTCAGCAAACGAGGAAGTAATGCGCTGCTTGCTGCCCAGAAAAATCAAGTTGGTCAGGTCCGAGGGGATCTTGTTGTTGGCGGAGGTGCGCAGGGGCGCGCCCTGGACGATCTGCTGCAACTCCGGATCGACCGGAAGCACGGGCCACCCGGGCCACGCTTGTCTTTGCTTTAGCATCGAGGGACGCACGACCTGGATTTGCAGGTCGGTGCTGGCCGGGAAAAGTATCTCGCGGCGAACGGAGAGGCCGTAGACGGTCGACACACCTTTAATGGCATATCCCGCAAAAGGATTTGCGGCGCTCAATCCGGCAAAGACTAACGATGCCTTCTTGGAAGCATGCGGCTGAATGATGCCGAGGATTTCATTGTTCCGGACGGTTTCGCGGGCATTGTCGACCTCGAGCACGCGCGCATAGAGCGCGGAGAGCGTGCCATCCTTATGCACGATGTTGGAGAAATCCAGCACCAGCCGGGGCCGCGAATACTTGTCCGGTGCCTTGGTGGCGAACAAAACTGTGCCATTTACCCTGGTTCCGGGCGGCACCACAAGTTCGCCGTCGTTGCAGGCCATCTTCTCGCCATCCCTGCAAAGCGGATAGGTGACGACCCCTTCAATGGGATCGCCTGTTCGCGAACGATCGCTGTACACAGGCGTGGTGAGCCGCACGCTCAGCGTGGCACCCGGGGAAAGATCGGCCCGGCGTGACAAGGTCGCTGCTTTGGGCACGTTGGAGGCGGGGGACTGCATTTCCATCTCATCAAAGAAACGGAAGGTTGCCACCAGGAATCCACTTGTCGCCCCGCTCTCCATCAGTAGGGTCTGCATCTCAAATGATGGTGAGTAGAGCAGGTAATCGAGCGCCGTGTCCTGGTAGATATCTTCGTGATTGACATCGATGCCCCGCTGAATCATGGCGTCGGCGAGTTCCTCGTACGCCACGGATACCGCCGGCTTCGTGCTGAAGCTTGAACCGAAGACTGCCCAGTGCAGCGCAGTGCGGCCCTGAGGATCGGTTTCCTTCAAATCTGCTCCGGATTGGATGAGAGTTTTCGCCTCGCTCAGGCGCGACAGGATTTCCTTCTCCTTGGTCTCGCGCGTCGCTTTATAGAGAACCTGTAGAAGTTGCGATTCCTTCGAGACATCGATATCGACTGCGGCCGGTGCTAACTCGTCCTCGGCCGGCTCGTCTGGAACCTCACCAAACTCAGCGTTATGAACACCCTGCTGCTCAAGCGTCTGCGCTTGTTGCGCGGGAGAGGCTTGAGCGGCAGCCGGAGGCGAAGACTGGCCGGAAGCGCCGGACACTTGTGGGAGTGCAGTCATCCCTGAGAGGAGAAAGGAGAGAGCAAGAAGAACAGGGCCAGTCTTCGGCGCGATGAACATACGTTTGCCTTCCGCTAGCTGAGTTTGTAGCTTTCTCTTTGAGGTGGGGGAACTGGGCAGGCGCGTGTCCGCTTGCCGCGGACTGGAGCCTGCTTCATTTAGCGTCCGAGATTATAGCCCAACCCGTAGGCGGGCGTGGCCGGGGCGGTAATCTTTTACGCTGGTTCAAAATCGGCATTGTCCTTGCCACGGGCGGAGTTTTCCTCGACCATGGAGCTTCACTGAATTCAAATGCCTCCCATCAATCCACTGCCCATCCTCTCTGCAGAGCGCGCCCATGCATTTGCGGAACGTGCCCGCCACGCGCGCGAAGGTCACGTCGATTCGGACGCACTGGCGTCTGAGCTTCGCACAAGGGTCAGGGGCGAAGTTCGATTCGACAGCAGCAGCCGGGCTCTCTATGCGACCGACGGGTCAAGCTACCGGCAGGTTCCCATTGGAATCGTGATCCCGCGGGACGCTCAGGATGTAATCGCTGCCATCGCGACCTGCCGCAAATATGGCGCCCCCCTTCTTTCGCGCGGGGGAGGCACGTCGCTCGCTGGGCAGTGCTGCAACACAGCCGTCGTGATGGATTTCAGCAAGTACATGGGAGAAATTCTTGAGATCGATCCCGGTCGCAAGATCGCGCGTGTCCAGCCGGGCGTCGTGCTCGATCACCTTCGCAATGCCGCCGAGAAGCACCACCTGACTTTTGCGCCCGATCCCGCCACCCACGACCGTTGCACCCTGGGCGGAATGATCGGGAACAATTCCTGCGGAGTGCACTCGGTGATGGCCGGAAAGACAGACGACAACATCGAGGCGCTCGACATCGTCACCTACGACGGCGTTCGCATGACCGTGGGGGCGACCACGCCTGAGGAACTCGAGCAGATCGTTCAAGCGGGCGGCCGGCGCGGCGAGATTTACGCGAAGTTAAAGGCGATCGCCGACACCTACGGGGATCTGGTTCGCCGTCGTTATCCAGACATCCCCCGCCGGGTTTCCGGCTACAACCTGAATTACCTCCTTCCAGAAAACGGTTTCCACGTCGCCCGGGCCCTGGTCGGGTCCGAAGGCACGTGCGTCACCGTGCTTGAGGCCACCTGCCGGTTGGTGGAAAGTCCGCCCGAACGCGTCCTCGTGGTCGTTGCGTATCCCGACATCTTTCAGGCAGCTGATCACGTTCCCGACGTCATGGCCCACAAGCCGATCGGCCTGGAAGGCATCGACGATTTGCTGGCTGAATACACCCGGCGGCGCGGCATCAACTCGGAGGGTCTCGCGCTGTTGCCTCCGGGCGGAGGCTGGTTGCTGGCCGAGTTCGGAGCCCAAACGCAAGCCGAGGCCCAGGCGCAGGCCCGCTCGATGATGGAGTCGCTCAGCCGTTCTGCCACGGCGCCTATCATGCGCTTGTGCACCATGAACGAAGCGCGACAGGTCTGGATTGTTCGCGAGTCGAGTCTGGGAGTTATTTCGCACGTGCCGGGCGAGCCGCTCAGCTGGGAAGGCTGGGAAGACTCCGCGGTTGCCCCCGACAAGCTGGGCAATTACCTCCGCGATCTTAAGCGGCTGATGAGCGAGTTCGGCTATCACGGCACTCTATACGGGCACTTCGGCCACGCCTGCGTGCATACGCGCTTGAACTTCGACTATGAAAGTGAAGAGGGGATTGCCAAGTTCCGGCAATTCATGAACCTGGCTGCGGACCTGGTAGTGCGGTACGGAGGATCGCTCTCCGGCGAGCACGGCGACGGCCAGGCTCGCGCCGAACTTCTCCCCAAGATGTTCGGCCCCGAACTGATTCAAGCCTTCAACGAATTCAAAGCGGCCTGGGATCCTGATTGGAAGATGAATCCCGGAAAGGTTGTCGAGCCTTACCGCATCGACGAAAACCTAAGGCTTGGCCCCGGCTACCATCCGTGGCGTCCACCCACTCACTTCAGGTTTCCCGATGATCATGGCAGCCTGGCACATGCGACTCTGCGGTGCGTAGGTGTTGGGAAGTGCAGGCAGCATGAAGGTGGCCTGATGTGTCCCAGCTTTCGCGCAACGCGCGAGGAGGAACATTCCACCCGGGGACGCGCCCATCTGTTGTGGGAGATGGCCAAAGGGGAGGTCATTCAGGACGGGTGGCGGAGCCATGAAGTCAAAGACTCCTTAGACCTTTGCCTCTCCTGCAAAGGCTGCAAGACCGAATGCCCGGTTTCGGTCGATCTGGCGACCTACAAGGCGGAGTTTCTGTCGCATTACCATGAAGGGCGGCTGCGCCCTCTCAGCCATTATGCATTTGGGAACATTGATTTCTGGGCGCGGCTCGCTTCGAATGTTCCCGGCCTGGTCAATATCACAACCCAGTTGCCGTTCCTGCGTGACATCGCGAAAGCCCTGACCGGAATTCCCAGGCAGCGCAACATTCCTCCCTTCGCGCCGCAGACCTTCAAGAGCTGGTTTCGGCGCCACCGGCCGCTGCATCCGGACGGCCCGATCGTAGTTCTGTGGCCCGATACGTTCAACAACTACTTCTTGCCCAATACCGCCAGGGCGGCGGTCGACGTCCTTGAAAATGCCGGATTCCGCGTGGAACTGCCACAGGGTAACCTCTGTTGCGGGCGTCCTCTTTACGATTTCGGAATGCTCGACCGCGCCGAAGATTTGCTGCTCCAGATCCTCGACGCACTTGCCCCGGAAATCGAAGCGGGCGTGCCGATCGTAGGCCTGGAGCCAAGCTGTGTCACTGTATTCCGCGACGAACTCTGCAATCTTTTCCCCCGGGACGAACGCGCTCATCGACTCTCCCGACAGACATTCCTGCTCAGCGAATTTCTGGAGAACTACAAGAACCTGATCCCGTTGCCGCGTCTGGAGCGGAAGGCAATCGTCCACGGCCACTGCCATCACAAGTCCGTCCTGAAAATGAACGCCGAAAATGCAGTTCTGAGCCGGATCGGACTCGATTGTCATGCTCCGGCTCCTGGCTGTTGCGGGATGGCGGGACCGTTTGGTTTTGAAGACGACAAGTACGACCTCTCCATGACCATCGGGGAACTGGAACTCCTGCCCGCCATCAGGAAAACCCCCCCGGACTGGCTGGTGATTGCCAATGGCTTCAGTTGCCGGGAGCAAATTGCCCAAGGGACCGACCGCCAAGCCCTGCACCTTGCCGAAATCTTGCAGATGGCCCTTCACGAAGGACCGGCAGGAGTGCAGGGTTCCTACCCCGAGAGGCATCTCGTACGCGTCCGGGAAGCTGAGATCCATCGATCCATGAAGCGTACCAGCCTGGCTTTAGTAGGTGCCGTGACGGCCGGGGCCGCTTTCTGGCATTTCAGTCAAAAACGCTGATTATAAATGGCTTACATCCTATAGCCTTAAGTGTATGCGATAGCCTCGCCAGCTCGGCGACTTTCTGGGACAATGTTTAGTGCCACCCTCTGGGGCATACGCTACCCGTCAACGGCGCCCTCGATCTTGCTCCCCGTCCTCACTTCGGGGAGCTGAGTGAACATCATGGAACGCGAAACGATCGTCGAAGGAGTCCCTGGAGACTCCGTAAAGCTCGAAGCTGTCCCTACAAAGAAGGCGGACACCTCGCTGCAGGGGTCCATTCTCGTTTTGATCCAGTTTGACGTGGCGGAGGAAATCCGCCTGGACGAGCTGCGCAAGATCTTCAGCGCCCGCACTGCCGGGGCCAGCTTTAAGCACCCCGCCCCGGGATATGTGCAGTACCAACGGCCTCCGGTGGTTGAACCCGTGGAGGCCCTGGTGCTCGATACGGGCGAGCGCCTCGATGGCCAGATCAAGTATTACGATTACGGCGTCCTGAGCGTTGTGTTCGAGCTGCCCTTTGCTGGCGAGTGGGAGGACCTGATCCGCCTCTCTGGACGCTGGGTCTGGGACACGGATTTTGCGGCGTTGGCTTCGCGCATTGTTAAGAAGCGCCTGGAGCGCGCCCGCCCCGCGCTGATCAAGCCCTACGAGAACTGGCTGCACGAGGACTACTTCATCTTCCACGTGCGGGAGACGGTGGCAAAGCCCGCCGCCAATGAGCTGTTGAAATCCCACGGGGACCAAATCGCGCAGATCGTCCGCGGCGAAACTCAGCCGCTATCCGACGGCGAGCGCCAGGAAATTCTGCAAGGTCGCATTTCCTATTACCCGAACGATCTGGCGGTGATCGGCTGGAATGCGGCGTTTCTTTATGACACGGCCTCCGGCGCGGAGACTGCGATTCAGTTGCTGGAGTACGCCAACTCCCAGCTGCTGGAATTCCGCCACTACGACGAACTGCTGACTCGGGAGCTGGAAGGCGTTTATGACTTCCTGGAGACTGGAGGCAACAGCCTGTGGTCGCGCTGGCGCACGGCGCGCGCCGCCACCAAACTACATACGGTGCTGCTCGACGTCGACGAACTCACCGAGCACGCCGACAATGCCATAAAGTTCCTCAGCGACATGTTTTCCGCCCGTCTCTACAAGCTGGCCGCTTCGAAGATCGGCGTGCCCGACTATAAAGACCTGGTCCAGCAAAAACTCAAAACCGCCGAGGAGCTTTACCACTTCATGGTGGATGAGTTCAACCAGAGCCGGGCCTTCGTCCTGGAATTGATGGTGGTGATCATTCTGGTGATCGAGCTGGTGATGCTGTTCAACGGCAAACCGGGATTCTAAGAAAGATTGAGTAATTGGAAGATTTGGTAATTGGGGAATTGAAACCCAAATTAGACGTGGCCAACGGGTTTTCCAATTACTCAATTTCTCCATTTCCCAATTGCTCAACGCTTCTTCATCGCCCTCCGCCCACTTCCAGAATCGACCCCGTAACATACGACGCTGCGGGGGAGAGCAGCCATACCACAGCCTCGGCGATCTCCTCAGGCCGTCCGGGACGTCCCATCGGAATTGTCGGCCTCAGTCTCCCTAGCCTGCCGGGCTCGCCATTTGCAGCATGGATTCCTGTCTCCACCAGCCCGGGGGCGACCGCGTTCACGCGAATCCCTTCGGTCGCAACCTCACGCGCGAGCCCCAGCGTGAAAGTATCGATCGCGCCTTTACTTGCCGCGTAGTGTACCCATTCTCCCGGCGATCCCGTGCGCGCCGCTAGCGATGAGATGTTGACGATCGCCCCGCCCAGGCCCCCGCGGCGTGTGGACATTTGCTTGACCGCTTCCCGCGCACACAGGATCGCGCCGGTTACATTCACTGCCAGCATTCGCCCCAGAGCCTCGGCAGAAACCTCTTCTACCCGCGAAAAGCCACCGGTGACGCCTGCATTATTGACCAGTCCCCGAAGCGCGCCGAGTTGTTCGGCTTCCGCAAACAGGCGCAGGATATCTTCTTCCCGGCCGAGGTCAGCCTGGATGGCGAGCGCTCGGCCTCCCTTTGCCCGAATACGGCTGACAACTTCGGCAGCCTCGCTCTTTCCGGTCGCATAATTCACGGCCACCGCGAATCCGAGCTGCGCTGTGAGCAGGGCGGTTGCGGCACCGATGCCGCGGCTGGCGCCTGTGATGATGACCGCGCCAGATTCCGGCTGCTCTCGATTGCCTTGCTCTGCCACGCAGACCTCCTATCCTTACGATTGCTTTCATTAAGACTAACGAATGAGGCTGATTCGTGTCTCAGCCGGATGAAGGAAGAAGAGCAAGAGCTTTTACTGCAAAGGTCGCAAAGGTCTTGGGAAGGTAGCAAGGAGAGGCTCCAGATGTTCTTTGCGTCCTTCGCGTCATTTCTTCGCGTGCTTGGCGGCTAAAGCCGGTTAAAGGCTTTCCCCAACAGCTACAACCCGGTATCCTGTCCCGCTACCCGGGAGAGCTCACATGCGCGGTCTGCAGGACAAACGAGTGTTGATCACTGGAGGAGCAAGCGGCATCGGAGCCGCCACCGCTGCCCGTTTTCTTGAAGAAGGATCGCAGGTCGTCGTGCTCGACCGCGATGAAAAGGGCCGCGCCGAAATCGAGCGACAGCTTCCAAAACTCGCCGGCACGGTCGCCGCCGATGTGTCGATCCTCAAGCAGGTTGAGGCTGCCTTCGCCCAAGCTGTTCACGTCATGGGCGCCGTGGATGTGCTCGTCAACAATGCGGGCATCTCCATTCGCCATAACTTCCTGGACATCACTCCGCAAGAATGGGACAAGGTTCTCGCCGTGAACCTGACCGGCGTCTTTTACGTGGCGCAGACCGCCGCGCGCCACATGTGGGAAAGGGGCAGTGGCGTGATCCTGCAGACCGCCTCCACCAATGGCTTCGTTGGGCAGCCCTTTTACGCGGATTACAACGCAACCAAAGCCGGAGTGATCGAACTCACCAAGACCATGGCCCTGGAACTCGCCCCGAAGATCCGGGTCTGCGCCGTCGCTCCCGGCTACGTGCTCACGCCCATGCAGAGGGCCGAGTACACTGACGAAATGCTAGAAGAGGTAAACAGGAAAGTTCCTCTGCGCCGTCACGCCAAGCCTGAGGAAATTGCCGCCTTGTTTGCCTACCTCGCCTCTGAGGACGCGGCCTACATCAGCGGCCACGTCTACACCTGCGATGGAGCGGAAACGGCCGGAGGCCTCGCTAGCCGATAGTTGCAGACCTCAATTCGCACTCAGCACTCCCAGCATCGTCCGCCAGCGCTGCACCTGTTCCTGTTCCAGTTCATTCTCCGCCAGAAACTCCATCCCGTAGCGGTACCCCTTGCGGTTCCGGACAACGCCACGGACGCGAATAGGTGATCCCGCGTAGGGAGGAGTGAACTCGATCTCGGTTTGATCGCCCAGTTTCAGTTCGACACCCGCGGTCAGCGCCATGCCGCCTTCATTCAATTCGTTACCCCGCCCCACGATCACGGTAGTCTTTCCGGGGCCATGAACAATCACGCGAAGGGGAACGTCAAGCCGATAGCGCGGCCAGCGGCGAGTACGCTTTGCGGTTTCAGTGGTCATAAAATCTCGGGTTTTCGATCATCGTTCGTGGCTGGTTGCCAATGCCGGCGCGGCGGGCAGCGCACCCTCCCATGGGCAGGGCGTATGGCTGGGGTTGTGGACCGCAACCTTTGCCGAGCGGCGGTCTCCCAGGTTTAGAACCCATACAATCCGGAAATCTGCCGTATGCCCCTCATATTCCAAAGTCAGAACATCCCCGCACCGCAGCTCGGCTCCGATTCCTCGCAGTAAAGCTCCGCTGCGACTCAGGCTGGTCGCATTCACGATGGTTGTGAAGGGTTCGCCATCCGCATTTCTGCCCGACACGGTCACAGGCAGAGTCAGCCGAGTCCTCGGTTCCTTGCGCCGTTCCATCATGCATGCCGCTCCACCTTCCTACTTCGGCTTCGAGTGAGAAGCACTTGAGCTGTGAATTGAGTTGGGAAATTTCCCATTGCGAGAATCTTTGCAGGATTGATTCGCCAAGCTTATGATTCCACGCGTCCGTTGACCGCAATCCGAATGGCACTCGACTTTCTTTGCCGGATCGCGATCCGTTGAACTTTAGTGATGGCGCACGACGGCGGCGGCATCGCATCGTTTCGATCCTGCATGCGCCTGGCTGGCCAAGTCGCTCTGATTACCGGAGGCACGTCCGGCATCGGGGAGGCGACCGCGCTTCTTTTTGCCCGCGAAGGCGCGCCGGTCGTCATTACCGGACGTAACGAGAAACGTGGACACTCGGTCACGGCCGCCATTCTGGAAACAGGCGGCAAAACAATCTTTGTTCGCACCGACGTCCGCAAAGCCGCCGAATGCGACCGGGCCGTGCGGGAGACCCTGAACTCCTTCGGGCGGCTCGACATCCTGTTCAACAACGCCGGAATCTTTTATCCCCATGACACCCTCGATTGTTCTGAAGAAGAGTGGGACGAGCAGATCGACATCAACCTGAAAGGCACATTCCTGATGTCGAAGGCCGCTTTGCCCGGCATGATCGCGCGGGGCCGGGGCGTGATCATCAACAACAGCTCCGGCTGGGGCATCGTGGGCGGCGACAAGGCGGTCGCGTACTGCGCCTCTAAAGGCGGCGTGGTTCTGATGACCAAGGCCATGGCGATCGACCACGGGAGGCAGGGCATCCGAGTCAACTGCATTTGCCCGGGAGACGTCGAGACACCCATGCTGCCCCAGGACGCAAAAATGCGCGGCCAGAAGTGGGAGGATTACATCGCAGGCTGCGCCAACCGCCCGCTGGGGCGGGTTGGGACCGCGGAGGAGATCGCCAAGGCGGTACTGTTCCTGGCTTCCGAAGATTCGTCGTTCATGACGGGAGCAGCACTGGTGGTGGATGGAGGCGGAACGGCGGATTGAGGAAATCTACTCGCTCGCGAACGAATTCTCGGCAATACTTCGACCGCGCCCAGCAATCCCTCATCGAAGGCGTCAACTCCCCCTCGCGCGGCGCCGCCGTCTACTCGTCCGGGCCTATATTCCTGGAGCGTGGCCGCGGCTCCCGAGTCTGGGACGTCGACGGCAACGAATACATCGACTTCATGATGTCGTTTGGCGCACTGATCCAGGGGCACGCCCACCCGAAGATCGTTGAGGTCGTTTCGCAAACCATCGCCGAGGGCTCGCACTTTGCTGCCGCCACACCCGCGGAAGCCGAGGCCGCCGAGCGCTTCTGCCGGATGGTGCCCTCCGCCGAGGCGGTACGCTTTGCCAATACCGGCAGCGAAGCCACCATGCTCGCCCTGCGCCTCGCCCGCGCGCGCACGGGACGCACAAAGTTCCTCAAGTTTGAGGGCCACTACCACGGCTGGTACGACCCGTACTGTCTCAACGGGCACAGCCATCCGTTCGAACAACTCGGCCCGCCGGAAAATCCGTCGAAGCTCCCCGACTCCGAAGGCATTCCGGCGTCGGTCTTCGAGGACGTGATCGTCGCTCCCTGGAACGACCTGCCGGCGCTCGAAAGGATTGTGCGCGCACACGGGCGCGAAATGGCTGCGATCATTACCGAGCCGATCATGGCTAATATGGGATGCATTCTCCCCCGTGAAGGCTACCTGCAAAGAGTCTGCGACCTCGCCCACGAGCACGGCGCGCTTTTTATACTCGACGAGGTGGTGACCGGCTTCCGCTATGCGCCCGGAGGGTGTCAGCAGTTCTTCAATCTGAAGCCCGACCTCTCGACCTTCGGCAAGGCGCTAGGGGCCGGCTTCCCCATCGGGGCCGTCGCCGGGCCGCACGCCATCCTTGACCGCATGCGCTGGTCCGATCATATGGTCTTGCACTACGGGACCTTTAACGGGCATCGCCTGACCATGAAGGTGATCGCCGCCAACCTCGATTTGCTGAGCTCGGAAGGTGCGCACCGCAAGCTTTTCGCGATCGGGGATGCCGCGATTGCCGGGTTGCGCGAGGTATTTCGGCGCCGCGGGATCAATGCGATCGTGCAGGGCTTCGGGCCGATGTTCCAGATCTACTTCACCGAACGCGAAGCCATCCACGACTACCGCGACTATTGCCGGTACGTCGACGCCGGGAAGTATTCCAAATTTGTCCATCATCTCCTGGACCACGGCATTTACATGACGCCGTCCAACGGCCTGCACTGGATCATCTCGACCGCGCACACCGAGAAAGACGTAGAAGGCTTGATCGAAGCCGCAGACCAGGCCTGCGGAGAACTCGGGTGAAGGCCGCCGTCTTCCTCGGTGCAGGCCGCATTACGGCGGCGCTGCTCTCTGGTCTTCGTCTTGCAGATTACAAAGCGCCCATCATCGTGCACGATCGCAATCCGGGAAAATTGCGCGCGTTGAAGAAGGAGCTTCGAGTGAAGGTCGAGGCTGACCTGCTCAACGCTGTGGATCAGGCGCGACTTCTGGTTGTCGCAGTCCGACCGAGCGATGTTGCCGGCCTCTTGAAGACCATCCGGACTGCGGCCGCGCGGCGGGGCAATCACAGCTTCACTGCTTGCAGCCTGGCGGCGGGAATACCGCTTTCCAACTTACAAAAGATGCTGGGGCCGCCGGTTCGCTGGGCTCGCGCCATGCCCAGTCCCGTTGCACGCTCTGGCCAAGGTCTGACCGCCGTGACGTTTCAGCGTGGCTTTCATCAAGCCGATCGACTTCTGGTGCGGCAGCTCTTTGCGCTGGTAGGCGAAGTACTCGAGGTTCGCGAGAGCAAATTCGACGCCTTCACTGTGACTTATTCGGCCAGCCACGGATACCACGCGCTGGGCGTCCTCGCACAGTCCGCGCGGACGCTGGGACTCGACCGGAAAACGGCTTTAATTGCCGCCGCCCACGCTCTGGGAGATGCGATCATTTCGTGGCGTAATGGGCAAGAATCCCTCGACGCCCTGTTGCGCGAGGCTGCGACTCCGGGGGGCATTGCGGCGACGGTTATGAACTCAATGGATGCGGACGGGTATCCAAGGATCATCGAGCGAGGTTTGCGGGCGGGGATGAATCGGGCTCGCAAGAACGCCAAACGATAGCCAGATTGATGAGCAGAATGGGTTTCTGAGAGGAGAGGCTGCTCTGAAGAGGCTGGGCAAAAGTCGGTTTTGTATCAGGGCGCCGCTTCAGCGGCGCCGTAGCGCGCTTCTCTTGAACAGCCCCTTTAGGGGCCGGAGGCTCCCCGCAATCGAAACATCTTTGCCCCCAGGCGAAACATCCGGATCACTCGATACAACGGAAAGAGCGGCGCTGGCAGTCGAATGGCTTTCCATTCGCCGACACTCGGCGTGAAGGCCAGCCGGCACAGAAACCGGAATTGATCCCTGCTGCGCTCCCGCAAACGCATCATCAATCGAAAATATTGCAGGGACTCAGGGTTGTATTCCTCGGCCACCAGAAGATCGCGCTGCACTTCCTCCGATACTCGTTCAATCTCAACATCCGCACGCCAGATCCCTCGCACCGCCTCCGGCGCCTCTGAGTGCAGCAGGCGATGCGCGAGCAGCAAGCTGACGCCCACCATGCGTGCGATACCCAGGTCCCGGATGCGCCGCTCGAATTCCGCCCAGTCGATCGTTTGCGATTGCATGGTACCCGCGATGTCTCGCAGCCAGTAAAGCCTGACCCAGGCATGCTTCGCGGCGTGCACACACAAGGTGAGCAGCAGGTCTTCCGGAGAAAGGGCACGCATCGCGCGGCCACACACCGTAACGGTTTGCGCCCTCCCGAAAAATTCGCCGCCGTCGAAGTCCACAGCGTAAAACCGGGGCAGAATGTTCCACTGAATTTCGAGCAGGTTTCGGCCCGCAGGCCCGTCGAAGGTGTACTCGTACCCGGTGGCGAGGTAGGCGCTCTCTTCTGCTTCCGAAAGCTGCGTATTCACTGTGTAGCCCAACGCGTCGAGCGCCGCCTTCGCCTTGGGCACATCCTGAGGCTGAACAAGCACGTCGAGATCGGAGAAGTCGCGCAGCGCAAGCTCGCCATACACCGTCTCCGCGAGCACCGGTCCTTTCAGCGGGATCGCCGGGATCGCATGTGCCTCCAGACAATCCAGAACGCGGAGAAGCTCAGCGGTGAACTGCAGATTCTTCCGCGCAATGTGCTGGTAGCGATTGCGGAGCTCGTCCAGGATTGCGGTTGGCACCGAATCCGCAGCATTGTGCAGCGCCTGAAAAACCAGCGGAGTCACGCCGTGATGTTCCGCGAGCTGGATCAGGCGCGGCCAGTCGTTGACGCGCGCGAGCAACGCATCCCGATCCGCCCCGGAGGAACCTGCGTCACCTGCCGAACAGCAGGCCAGTAGCAAAGCGAACTCCGCGCTGGATGCGGAAGGCAGAGGCGCTCTTCGCTGGTCCAAATCAGGCGGTGACGAGGCGAGGGAAGGCATGCCAGCTGGGGCGTCGGAGCGTGATGAACGCGGGCTCCGTCACGTGCACACTATAATACAGAGACTCCCGCTGGTACGTTTCCGGGTCGCACGCCCACATGCCTGCCGTCCTACTCGAATCCGTGAGCAAGGTGTTTCGCCATCGCCCGGCGCTCTTCAACTGGCTGGGGCGCGAGCGGACGGGTGAGACGCGCGCGCTGGACCGCATCTCGCTGAACGCGCCATCCGGTAACGTGCTCGTCCTGCTGGGCCCCAACGGCAGCGGCAAGACGACTACCCTCAAGTTGATTTCCACCATGCTGCTGCCCGATGAAGGCCGCGTGCTGGTCGATCAATTCGATACACGGCTTGATTCCAGAGCCGTTCGCGAGCGCGTGGGGTTTGCTGTGGCCACGGAGCGCTCGTTTTTTCCGCGCCTCTCCGCCCGCGAGAATCTCAACTTCTTCGCCGCACTTGACGACATCCCCGGCAGAACGCGCGCCGAGCGGGTGGACGAACTCCTCGCGCGTACCGGTCTGCAGGATGCCGCCGACACCCTGGTCATGAAGTTTTCGAGCGGCATGTATCAGCGCCTGGGTATTGCCCGTGCCTTGATGAAGCGCCCCGCTGTTGTTCTGCTCGATGAGCCTACGCGAAGTCTCGATCCCGGGTCCGCGGCGCAGTTTTGGAACCTTGTGCGCGAATTGCCTGCGCAGAATGCCACGGTGATTCTCACCACTCACAACTTCAACGAGGCAGTTGCTGTTGGTAATCAGGTGGCAATCTTGTTTCACGGGACGGTGGCCGCGGAGCGCAGGCTCTCGGCTACCATGCGCGTCGACGAGCTCCGCTCCTTCTACTTCCAGACCACCGGCGAGCTGGAAGAAGTCGAACCGATCGCCTCCCGGAGCCTGCGATGAACCTGCCGCCTGTGCTCGATAAGACCATCGTGATCGTCCGTCGCGACTTGCTCACCGCGGTTCGCTATCGCACCGGCTTCCTGTTGAGCGCTGCGGGGGCCATTACCGAGCTGGCCGCTTTCTACTACCTCTCGCGCGCAGTTGGCCCCGCCTTCCGCCCCGAGGGTCTCGAGTATTTTTCGTTTCTGCTGGTGGGTACCGGGTTCTTCACATTTCTCCTGATGGGCGTGCACTCGTTTCTGCAGACGGTGCAGGAAGCCCAGCAGACCGGTACGCTGGAAGTGCTGATGACGACCTCCACCTCGCCGTCCATGCTGGTATTTCTCAGCGCCATGTCGGCCTTTGCGGCGAACACGGTCGCACTTCTTTTTTATCTGGCCGCCGGATTGTTATTCGGAGCGCCGCTTCATCTGAACCTTGCTGCATCGGTTCCCGTGTTTGTGCTTTCGGTAGTCATCGCGATCTCGATTGGATTGCTCGCCGCCGCTTTGCAGCTGGCAATTCAGAAAGGATCGGCCGTGGTGTGGGCGCTGGGATCGGTGTGGTTTCTCACCGGAACCATGTTCCCGGTCCAGACCCTGCCCAAGGCATTGCGCGACCTCGCGCAACTGATCCCGATTACGCATTCGCTGGAAGGTATGCGTCTCGCGCTATTGGAAGGCGCATCCTTCCGCACCGTGTCTCACGAGTTGTTGATTCTCACGGCGTTTGCCATCATCCTGGTGCCCGCCAGCTTGTGGTTCTTTTCCTGGACTCTGCGGCGGGCGAGGATCGAAGGCACGCTTTCTTTTTATTGATCCGTTTGAGATTTTCAACCCCCAATGCCCTGTAATTGTTGCACTTGCGAACGGTTAGCAAATGTTCACGGGTCTGTTGTACACTTCCCGAACCGACTTCTCGCCCAAGGTTGTCCGTTGCCTGTTCTGGGGGGAAAAAGCAAAGGCCCGTAGAGTTCTTATGACCGATAAAAACCGTCCCAATGCTGACGAAGAGAAGAACGCACTCGACAGCCAGCAGCCAGGCAAGAGGCCTTATCGAAAACCCGAATTCCGCCTGGAGAAAGTATTCGAGACGATGGCGCTCGCCTGTGGCAAAATTGCGCCCACAATGCAGACCTGCAGAGGCAGCCGACGAAGGAGTTCGTAGTCTGCCCCCATGCTTGAGGCCCATCCAACGCGGGACCAGTCCAAGCACAATCTTGCCATCGAAGTCTTACATCGAACGGGAGTCCTGCGCCTGACAGCATTCGGTTACAGCATGTTGCCGACGCTGTTTCCGGGCGACATCCTGGCCGTCAAGGCAGAACCGTTGCCTGCCATTCAAACCGGCGATGTGGTGCTGTTCACGCGCCAGGGCCGCTTCTTCATTCACCGCACTCTGCGCCGCATGCAGACCGGTTCGGACACGCTCCTCCTGACGCGGGGTGACTCTCTGCCGCATTCGGAGGAACCCGTGAGTGCGCAGGAACTATTGGGAAGGGTCGTGAGTTTTGAGCGAGGGAGCCTCGCTCCGGCTCCGGTGCCGCGCTGCTCGCCGGCACGCCGGTTTGTTGGACTGCTGCTGGCTTATTCCGGCAGCCTGCGCAGTCTGGCGTTGCGCTGGCACGAGCGTACTTTGCAGTCGGGTGTGGCGCGCCCCGGCTACGTATCCGGGGAAGCGTTGCCGAAATAGTCCGCGTACGCTGCTTCCGTGTGCAAGCGTTGGATGTTTCCATGACAACATCGCAGTCGACCTCCATCCAGGAACTGGCTATTGAGATTGGCGAGACGCCGGTCTTGCTGCGCAGTCAGGATGAGCGCCTGTGGCAGATCGTCCAGCAACGCTATTCCGATTTTGTCCGCGAAGACGCTGAGCCGGCCTGCACCTTCGACGTGGACATGGTTGGTCCGGAAGAATCGCTATCTGAGGGAGAGTTGCGGGTCTGGAGGGAAGATGGGTTTTGGCGGTGGGAGCGCGGGGATTTTCGAGCGAAATGGGATCCCCGGTCAGGCCGCGGCCACATCCTGCAGACCGCAACTCCATACGCGATCGATACTGCCTTGCGCGTCTTGCACACGATCATTCAAGCGCCTGCGGGCGGTTTTCTCCTCCACGGGGCGAGCGCAATCAGGAATGGACGCGCCTTTCTGTTTTCCGGTGTTTCGGGCGCCGGCAAGACAACGATTTCCAGGCTGGCCCCGCGCGACGTCATTCTCCTGACCGACGAGATTTCGTACGTTCGCCGGGGTGAGTCCGGATACCGCGCTTGCGGCACGCCATTTGCGGGGGAACTCGCCCGGCCTGGCGAGAATGCTGCCGCCCCCATCGAGTGCCTTTATTTTCTGGCAAAAGGCCCGGAAAATTCGATTGAGCCTATGGAAACCGCGGAGGCCCTTCGGAAGCTATTGCGGAACATCTTATTTTTCGCAGATGATCCGGAGTTGGTTAAGATGGTGTTCCGTTCAGCGAGCGAATTTCTGGAGCGAGTGCCGGCTTTTCGCTTGACGTTCTATCCTGACGGGCGGGTCTGGGACTTGATCCGGTAGCGTCGAGGAATATGCCTGAGACTTACATAGCGCGCAGCACGGCCATCGCGGCACGCATTCTCGGCGGCGAGATGATGATCATGTCCGCGCTCGATTCGACCTTCTTCACACTGAATGAAGTGGCCACCGTGATCTGGCAGGCAGCCGACGGGCAGACACCACTTTCGCAAATCGTGGAGCGGCGTGTTTGCCTGGAGTTTGAGATCGAACCTGAGATCGCGCGGCGCGATGCCGAACAGTTTGTGAACCAGTTGTCCGAGCATGGCATCTTGCTGGTTTCCGATCGCCCCATTCAGGTCCAGAAGCCAGGAACGGCGGAGGCGCAATGAGCCTGCTGACGGAAATGAACGAGAAGGCGATGGCGCTGGGCGTCCCCCTCACCGTTCACATTGACGTCACCTATCGCTGCAATGAGCGCTGCGTTCATTGCTACCTCGACCATGACGATCATGGCGAGATGACCACCCAGGAAATCAAGCATGTTCTCGATCAGTTGGCCGAAGCCGGTGTGTTTTTCCTGGTGTTCAGTGGCGGCGAGGTTTTCATGCGCCGCGATTTCCTCGAACTGGTCGAGCATGCGCGCAAGCTCCAATTCAACGTCAAAGTGAAGACCAACGGCGTCATGATTCATGAGGCCGAAGCGAAGCGCCTGCGGGAACTGGGCGTGGAACAGATGCAGTTGAGCGTCTATTCGTACCGCCCCGAAATTCATGATGCCATTACGAAACTCCCCGGCTCGTTGAAACGAACCATCGAGTCGATCCGTTTCCTGAAATCGCAGGGCCTGAAGGTCACCCTCTCCAATGTGATGATGACCGTGAACCGGGCCGATGAAAAGGGTACCCACGCCCTCGCGAAACGGCTGGGCATCGCTTACACTCTCGATCCCACCGTAACTCCGATGATGGACGGCGACACTTCGAACCTTCATCTGCGCGTGGATGATGACAATCTGGATGAATTGTTTGCCGACCCGGAACTGGTCGGCGACGTGGATGAGTACTGCAAGGTTCCGGATCCCGTCGATGAAGACGCGATGGAAGGCTATTCCTGCAGCGCCGGGCATACCGCCTGCTACATCTCGCCCTATGGCGACGTTTTTCCGTGCGTGCAATTTCCATTGCCTACGGGCAACGTTCGCAGGCAGAAGTTCGCCGACATCTGGCATCGCTCTCCGCAGATGCAGGAAGTGCGCTCCATCAGGATCAAAGATCTACCCGTCTGCTCGACCTGTTCGCATGCCGCTACCTGTTCGCGCTGCCCGGGCCTCGCTTACATGGAAGGCAGCATGCGCGGGCCCTCGACCACCGACTGCGAGAAATCTTTCCACCGCACCGGCATCCCCTCGGCCAACATGCTGCGCAAGGCCAGCATGGCCTCCTCAGGACCTCTCGTCCAGATTTTGCCCATGACGGTGTAGGGTTTAGCGTGCCCCGCGCGCTAGGCTTGGTTACTTTAGTGACCTGAGCCTCTTCGATAACTGCCGCAACCCCGCCCGAATTTGGCACACTGAATGGTTAAGGGCAGCCTCATCGTCCAAACGCGAGATGACCAATCTCACCTCTCAACCCGGCGCTCCTCGGCGCATGACGCGTGTGCGCGTTGAGATCCCTGTACGTCTTGCGACGCTGGCGCCGGCTGACGTCTACGCGGAGCGGACCCATACCCTGGTGGTCAACCCGCAAGGTTGCGGCATCAAGATTTCCCGAGCGCTGGAGCCGGGCACGCGGGTCCTTCTTGACGGTCTGCCTGGTGGGGCGCACGTGAATGCTCGCGTTGCCAACTGTCTCCCGCTCGGCACTGATGGGAAAGCGTTTCTGGTTGGACTCGCGCTTGAGACGCCGGGCAACGTCTGGGGCATACAGAAAACGCCCACCGACTGGGAAGGGGAGGAAGCGGAAGTGTCCACCGCCGCCGCGCCGGCAGAAGATCCCATCAAGAAAAAGAACTGGCCCTACTCGCTCTTTTCCGAAAAAGGCGAAGCTCACCCCGGCCGCCGCTAGACCCTCGGGCTTGGCGCGAATTGGCAACCCTCTCTGAGATTGTGTATGTCACCCTGAGCGCAGCGAAGGAACTGTGTACTCTTCGCTACGAGCAAAAGGCATGGGTGCTTCGCTACGTTCAGGATGACAACGATTTATTCCGCACAGCCTGTCTTCATGTTTGATTCAGCGGGGTGGTTGTCTCTTCAAGGAATTCTCACGCTTCAGGAACATCAGAGTGCCGGCAGGCACGAAATAGGGAATCCCAGCAGGGAAGTGCTGGGACACAGCCAAGAGCACCAATGCAGTCCGCCAGGGATGGCGCTACGGCGTTGTGAGTAGAGGTAGCTATTTCCGCCCTAACCGCGCCAGGTATTCCGAGTCATAGGCCCGGGTCTTCCGTTCGACATAGTCCAGAATCGTCTGCAGATGGGCACGGTTCTCGCGATTGCCTTCCTTGAACTTAATGGCCAGCCCGACGCCGGGATCGGAGCGCACCACGCTGCCTTCCGCCTGCAGCGGCCCGTCATCAATCGCGAAATTCAGAAGCAGCCGGCTGTCGGGCGCCATGATCACGCTGGTCTCCACGTAGCACCCGCCCAGGCTGATGTTGGTGAGATTGCCCAGCACCGGAATATCGCTGCCCTCGGGGCGGTATTCGATCGTGATCCGGCCCTTCATGCGCGGATACAGCCGGCGGTTCTTCCGGCTCGGCTGCTGCTGCTTCTCGAGATACATGCGCCGGTCGGCTTCGGCCAGCAATTCTTCCGCATCCAGTCCGTCGTCCGGATACACGGAACGGCCCACGCTGAGCGACAGGATGTCTTCCTGACAGATTTCCTGTCCCACTTGCCGCGCCAGATCGCGTAACTGGTCGGCCTTCTTTACCGCCGACTCCGCCGCCAGGCCGGGCGCGATCACAACGAACTCGTCGCCGCCCATGCGCGCCACGTAGTCATACTCGCGACAGGATTGCTTCAGAGCCTGCGCGAACATGCGCAGCACGCGGTTGCCTTCCAGGTGACCAAATCGGTCATTGATCTGCTTGAATCCGTCCATATCGCAGACCATGACGGTGAGTGAACTCTCTTTGCGTTTGCAGCGCGCCAGTTCGCGGTCCAGTTCAAGGAACAGCGAGCGCGCGTTGGGAAGATCGGTCAAGAAGTCGGTGGTCGCGGAGTTCTCCGCCTGCTGGTACTTCAAAGCGTTCTCAATAGCCAGCGCCATCTTCGACGTGACCGCCAGTAAGATACGCAAGTGGTCGGAGGTGAATGCATCCGCCTGCGACTGGTAGAGTGCCAGCACCCCCACCACACCACTTAGTCCTTCGAGAGGCAATGCCAGCGCGGAGCGTAGCGTGCTGAACTTCGTAGGATCGTTCAGATACCCGGGCTCGACCGACGGGTTGCCATTGATGATCGGCTTACGGTTCTGCGCCACCCAGCCCGACAAACCTTGGCCCAGCGGAATTCTCAGCGACTCGAACAGGCGGAAGTTGTCGCCGCTGACATGCTGGGGATACAACACATCGTCGTGGCGCACATAGATCGAGATCGAATCATAGGGAACCAGCCGCCTGAGTTTCACCGAAAACACGGACAGTGTCTCGTCGAGACTGAGCGAGGCGCCCAGGTCCTGGCTGAGCTCGAACAGAGTTTGCGCTTCCTGCCGCGCCGCCGCAATCGAGGCTAGGAAGGTCGTCTCCTGGCTTTTCTTGCCGCCCGTTTCTACGAATCCGGCAGCCGGTGCGACGCCGCGCTCAACCACCAGATCGGTTGAAAGCTTCGACCACTTCACCACCTCCGACCGCTCCGTAACCAGCCTTTCCAGATCGCGATACCGGCGGCGGAGCACGTCCACTACGCGCGGATCGAACGACCGGCCCGATTCGCTCTTGAGCCGATCCATGACTTCCTCGAGTTTCATGGCCCGCCGGTACTGCCGGTCCGAAGCCAGTGCATCCAGAAAATCCACTGCGCTTAGAATGCGCGCTCCAATCGGAATCTCGTCGCCTTTGAGTCCGTAGGGATATCCCGACCCGTCGTACTTCTCATGGTGCGCCCGAACAATCGGCACAACCGGGTACGGGAAGCGCACCCTCTCCAGGATCTCTGCGCCCACCACCGGGTGGATTTTCATCTTCTCGAATTCTTCCGGCGTCAGCCGGCCGGGCTTCGAGATGATGTGCTCGGGTACCGCCAGCTTCCCGATATCGTGCAGCAGCGCCGCTGCCTGCAAGGCTTCCATCTCCTCGTTACTCACTCGTAAGTCTTTTGCGACCTCAATGGCGTAAACACGCACGCGCTGCAGGTGATCGTGCGTGGTGTGGTCCTTGGCCTCGATGGCCAGCGCGAGGGCCTCGATGGTCCGCATGTGGAGGTTGGCCATCTCTTCGACGTGGCCCTTCTCGTCTTCCAGTTTGGCGAGGTACAGGCGGTAAGAGCGGTAGATCAGGTATACGGCGGGCAGGATCAGCAGCGAGGTCTGCCACTCGACGATCCGGTTCAGCCAACTCACCAGCCCGGCAACGCCCGCGCCCACCAGGTAGTACGGGAACGACCAGAAATAACAGTCCGCCCAAATGCGGCGCAGCGATTTGTGCTCGGTGAGCGAAATGATCGTCGCTACCGGAAGTGTATTCGCGGCGAAATACATTGCCGCCGTCGCCACCAGCAGAATCGCCGGATTGTTCTGCGCCTTGAACAACGGCACGTGATACACGCAATAAGCCAGAGCAATCGCAAAGGCTGTCGCGCAGGTGTTAAATACCACTTGCACCGCATGCGGACGATCGCGGTAGAAACATTGCGTCAAGATCGCGGCGCAACCCAGAGCCAGGGTTTCCGCAAAACTCAGTTCAAGAATGCCCAGCAGGATGAACAGGAAGTTGACCGACATCGTGCCGGTAATTCCCGGCAGATTCACCTTCAGCCGCGACGCCAGCACGGCCACCAGCAGGTAGCAGAGAAATTTCATGGGCTGGTGGCTGCTCGGATGCATGGCCCCGACCGCCAAAACCACGATGCCCAGTCCCACAATGGCTCCCACATACAGCCGGGCGCCCATGGACATGGAATTCCATGATTGTGCTTTGCTCGCCATCCTTGGCTTCGACAGACTCCTGCTCCCGTCTCCCCGGGGGCCGAAGAGACACAGACGCTCGCTCTAGAATTAGCAGCTAACCTGTGCAAATCCAATCAATTGCGGGAGTAGTAGAAAACTTTCGTAACCCGATTTTGCACGGACGTGTGCAGGAAGAAAGCAAGCGTGGAGGATAGCCCGAAGGGGCTCCTAGGCTGCGCCCGCTCTGCCGCGAATTCGGCAGCCCAAGCGTCCCAAAATGGGAGGCCGAGATGCGCCAAAAAGCGTCATCCCGGCCCTCGGGAAGTCTACTGGCTTGTTTTGCTCAAATGGCCACGGAAGACCGTCATCGAGGCCGCCGGGAGTTCGAAAGTGGTATCCGCATTTGCTTCGATCGACCCCTTCACGGCCGGCCCATCGGGATCCGCGGAGCCCCCTTTGGCATCGGGATGCCACTGGTACTGGGCTTTCCCGAAAGTCGTGGTCGCAACCGGCCCGGCGAACCAACGATCCGCATGAGCTTTGTCGTCGTGGAAGACGATGCGTACCTTGTGCGAGTTCCACTGATCGCGATTCATGACGAGCAGAGAATACTGTCCGTCGGGGCGCAGGGCCGCGTAGGCCGTCACCAGCGAGTGCCCGGCCGGATCTTCCAGATCTCCGGCAGCGCGAAACAATCGATGCTGGCCGCTTCCCGGCTGCACCCATTCCAGATTGATCAATTGGCTCGCAAAATACTGCGAAGTCGGTTGCTCGATCTGATGACCTTTTTCCGTAGTCGTGAACATCCCAAACGTACCCATGGAATTGTTGCAGCCGCGATGCACGCCCATGGGCAAGTAGTGGAAATAGTAGATGGCATCTCCACCCGCGGCGAGAAATGCGCCCACGTAATCGCCCAGCCACAACGCGCCGAAGATGTCGACGAACGATACGTCGGTCTGCCAAGAGATGTTCGACTCGGTAATAAACAGCGGGACGTCGGCCGGCACTCCATCCTCGTGCCAAACGTCTACGATGTGGCTCACGAGGCGCGGTTCATCGTACAGGCTGTTCCATGTCACCGTGCAGGGGATATACGGGTAGTGTTCGAATGAAAAGAACGCCAGGTCCTTGAGATGGCCATGCTCACGCAGGTAGTCGACGAAGCGCCGCGTCCATGACACCCGCCCCTGCGCATCCGGCCACACGAGGATGTCTTCGTTCTGGCCGGTGAACACCGGTCCGCCCAGTTTCAGCGCGGCATCTACCTTGTGCAGGGCATCGGCAAACTGCACATAGAGCGCGGCATAATCCTCGGGCAACATGAACTGGCCGTCGGGTTCTTCGCCCATCTCCACGTAAGAGATTGGATATTTGCGCTTTTCGAGATACGCGATCTGCGCCGCGGCATCTTCCGGGATGTTGAACACCATGGCGATCGGGATCATGGCCGGCAGACCGCGGGTTGCGCCGCTCGTGTAGAACAAATCCAGCCCGACCTGGTCGCCCAGCCGCGCGTCAAAGTTCGCCGGCTCATGCCACGGGTCCACCGACGAGCACCACGTTGTCGTTTGTCCCTGGTCGGGCGTGTGCAACACGGAATCGTGGAATTCTCCTCCGGCCTCCACTGTGCCGACATAGAGCTCGCGAATCCCATAGCCCACGCAGTTTCGCTTGTCTGCTGACCCATGCGTGTCGCACGTGTTCGAGGACTCCGTCATCCAGATACGTAAATAACGCACCGGCATCGGAACGGGCGAGAGAGACAGAGTTGCTGTGCCGCCCTGCCCGTTGTCGACCGCGCCGCCGTTGAATGTGATCCACGCGCCTTTGTCCGGGTGAACGATGGGCTGGTCGCCGGTCCAGTACTGCACGCGATAGCGCTTCGCGTACGGGTTCGCCCACGCGATCCGGATTGCGTTGATGGCCAGGGCATTCGCCAGGTCCACGACGATCCACTGCGGATGGAGCGAGTCATCCTCTCCTGTGAACATCCTGGACAGATACGGATTGCTCTTCCAGTAAGTATTCACGTCGCCATCGGTGATGCGGCCGTAACCTGTCGCGTCGGTTCCGTCGTTGCGAGTGGCGCCCCGATGCGGCAATGGGTAGCCGTTCGAATTTCGGATGAGTTCGGTCGGCGTGTCGCTGCCGGTGAAGTAGCCCTTGCCCGCCGGATCGCTCCACGTTCCCTTGGGATTCCAGTGCCATGCCTCGATGTGCAATTCCGTGTTCTGCCGGTAAGTGACCGGTTGCCACCCCGCGCTGAGCACTCGATCGAGCGCCGCTGGAGTGAAGAGCGTGTCGATCGCTGCGGCGGACATGCGGTCGATGCCTGCGCCCAGCGCCTGGTTGGGAACAAATCTGTTGGCCACGTGATCGGGCGTGATGTCGACGCGGATAGTCTGTCCCTGCGCGCCCCGGGAGGCCGCGGCGAGTGCCACTACGGCGAGCAAAGCACAGCCGCGCCGGATCGATTGGGCGAATCGCAAAGCATGGAGAGCAAGGGAAGCGGGCGAAGCAGCGAAGTTCCATGTCATGCGCAAAGCAGTCTCCAGCCGATTAGTTTTACGTTTCAATACAGGGAAATTAAACGATTTTTGACGTCGCCCATTGTACCTGAAGCCGTCTCGCACTCCCGTGATTTGTGATGGAAAGCAGGGATCCTGCCAGGGAGAAGAACGTGATGCAGGTCCTGCTGCAGATGAACAAGCTGGATATCAATAGTTTGCAGCAAGCCTATCACGCTGCCTAGTCGTTTGGGATTGCTGCTTTCGTAATCTCCTCACGCCGGCACACGGGGTGCGATAGTAGATAGGCATGTCCCAGGCACCTCAGATGCAGCGCGACAAGCGCGGTCCCCGCGTGAAGCTTGGCGGCTCGGTTCTAGCCTTGTTGCAGTTGCAGAATCGCCGCCAGATCCGTACCCGGCTGAACCAGCTATCCTCCAACGGCGGCCTCCTGCAACTGGAGAAGCCGCTCGACGAGGGCATTGTGGTCGAAGTGCTGTTCCATGTCGGTGCCACCACCGTGCGCAGCCGCGCCGAAATGTTGTT
The DNA here is from genome assembly GCA_963733805.1 of uncultured Acidobacteriota bacterium. Taxonomy (GTDB): domain Bacteria; phylum Acidobacteriota; class Terriglobia; order Terriglobales; family Acidobacteriaceae; genus Gp1-AA133. The sequence continues at coordinate 101,366 of CAVTEO010000004.1, forward strand.
TCCGATGTGGGCCACCAAGGGCTGCCTGCAGCCCTTCCGCTTCAAGGATCTGGATGACGCAATGCGCGCCAGTCTCGAAGACGACCTGAAATCACTCCTCAAGATCTCGCCGAACGCTCCCGCCGACGAACCGAGTTTGCCGTAAACCGCTTTGGGACGGATCAGTTTGCTGTATCTCCTTTGACCACGCCTTCATCTTCCCACTGGTAGCCGCACGAATCGCACGTCCATGCGAACCTCGTCTTCGACTGATCGGTCACGTCCACTGGCTCGCGCGACAGTTTCTCGAAGATGACGTCCTCGGAGCGGCACTTCGGACAAGTGACCGGAACATCCCTCCACTCCTCTTCTTCACGTGGCGGTTCGTTCGCAGGTTTGTAGTCCAGCTTCGCCTGCGAAGCCCAGGGCAAGCCTACGCGCATCACTTGCACACTGACCCCCTTGCCGAAATTCAAAGGCACGGCATCCACTCCAGTCGCCTTCGCTGGTCCGATGTAGAAAGGAATCCCGGCGCGGTCGAGCAACCATTGAAGCTGCCGGGCATCCGACAGGCTCCAAACCTTGCAAAGTTCGACCAGCTCGCGATCGTGGGAATAGGGAGAATCGGGTTCGGGCTGCGGAGGAGGAGGCGCGACGATGGGTTCAGGAGGAGGAGCCTTCAGCCTGCGCGCAGACAATTCGGCAGCCAGAGTCTGTTGGGCGGCGTCGGTCAGAACAGATGGATCGCGGGCGATCTGCAACAGTTCGCCATCACTCATGCGGCGATAGTGCGCCGAGAGCCGCAGCCACTCCGAAGCCAGGTCCACAGGTCCCACGGTAGCCGGGCATGATACAACGGCACCGAACTGCCGCCAACCGCTGCCTCGCGACTGTCATCCTGCGAAGCGAGGCGCCAGCCGAACGCAGCCGAAGGACCCCTTGTTTTGTTGGAATCTCGGGCGGCCCAGTGAGGAATTTCCACTACTCTGGCTCCTCATTACCATGGAAGAAAATCTGTTGCCTGCATCTTGGCCTCGGCGGGAATGGGTCTTCGACTCCGCAGTACGCGCGGGGTTCGGACGTCCCGTCCGCTCCCGATGACGACGTTAATCGTCAGAGGAAGCCAAAGTCGGCGACCTACTCGATCTTCTCAGCATGCGCCTGCTCCCACGCCCTGATATTTTTGCGCGACTGATCGAACAACCGGGTGTAATTCTCCTTCGCGACCTGCTGCGTCAACTGAGGGCCCAGTTCCTTCCACAATGGAGCCCAAACCGCATAGCTCTTCTGCACATTGTTCCAATCGCTGGTCGCACCCTGATCGCTGCCATACAAGAACCGGTCAGGATACTTTCGCACCAGATCGGCCGTCATCTTTAAGTGCTCGGGAGTATCGATGAAATAGGGCGCAATCACTGGTCCCCACGATAGGTCGATTGAAACATGCTTGAAATCCGGATCCGCGAGCATCGCCTCCAGATTCTTCCAGTGGTCCGGATACGGCAACACGCCCCGACCGTTGCCCATGAAGTGAGCCCACACCATCGAGACATTGGGATGCTTCTTCAGAAACGCCTTGAAGGGCCCCAGATACTGCGGTGTCGGCGCCTTGCCGTGGAAGATCATCGCCTTGGCCGCGGAGTCGCTCTGCAGCGCCAGGTTGTACGGCGTGTCGTGATCGCAATGCACCACCGCCACTGCCCCCATTTCGCCGATCACGTCAAAGATCGCGTCAATCGAGGGGCTATAGAGACTCGGCGGTCCGCCCGCGATTTTTTCCGAGAACTCCTGCTTCTTGAAGTGAATTTCCCCGAAACCGCTCCATACACCCGGATACAACTGCACCATCTTTTTTATGTATTCGCCCGCATGCGCATCCTTCAGGTTGAATGCGCTCATCAACGGATCGACCCGCTTGCGCTCCCCATCGGGCAATGCCAGGAATTTGTGCGCCACCAGCACATCCTGGATGGCGTTGTAGTACAAAGACTGCGCGTCTGTTTGCGTGTAGTACACCGGAGCGAAGTCCCGGTCGATGAGCGGGTCGTGCGCCACCGTTACTGCCAGACCCATCATCGTGGTGCGGCATACATGCCTCTCCATCATCTTCACAACGTCCACCATCGGTGGGCCATCTGCCTTGAAGTCCTGGATATGAAAATGTTCGTCGTTATACAGGCACTCCTCTGCCGGGGCTTTCGCCGGAGCCGAAACGATGGCTAGCACTAATGCAACGAAAGAACTAAAGCCAATTCGCATATCCGAGATCTCCATCCGAATTATTTTCGACTTGGCCGTCCAATCCACGGGTGCGCACGCGAAGGGCACCAACGAGTGGTGCCACCTCGCGTGTACAACCACGTTTCGATGGACGAGCGCCTTTACTCCTTCACTGCCCGGTAAAAGAAGTAGTCGGCTTGGTAGCCCACGAGCTGAGTTTGCCCCACCGTGCAAGCGGTCGTGGGAACGGCTCCTCCCTTGGTATTCAAGCGTTGAATGAAGGTGGTTTTCGCCAGCAGGTTGCCGCCCGTTGGCCCTTTGGCGGCGCCGACCGACTGCAATAACAGGCATTGAATCGAGCCAGTATTCGCGCAGCTCGCTTCATCGGGTCCAGGGTCGACCCCTTTGCTCTTCACCGCCCACACCCGGCTGCTGTCGAGGGAACCCTGCCATGTCGCGTTCCCGCTCAGCGGGACCGTGACGCCCGGTTTGGGGTTTGCATTGATGCTCTGGAAGTGAGTGATGATCTGGAACTGCTGCCCGAAAAGATCCGAAAACAGCGTAGCCTCCGGACGGGCGGTGGGGTTCCATGCAGTACCGCCGGTCGCCGTAGGCAGGCAAGTGTAGCCCTGGCTGCCGAAGGCATGGCCGACCAGAAAGGGAGCGTTCCCCACCGGTACTGCAATTGTGTCGGAGGTCTGTGGAGTCGCCACCTGCGCCGCCGCGTGAGTGGACGTTCCGAATGCCGATGCGAGCACGAGAGCGGCAGCGAACAACTTCCGCCCTTGCGCAATGTTTTTGAGTTGCTGACTGAAACGATAGCTCATCTGATCTTTTTCTCCAGTGATCGTGTCGTGTTGCGAGCGGACGAGGCCTTCATACGCGCAAGCGCGAAGCTGTCACCGCTTCCACACGTAATGCTTTCACCGCAACTTCCCGACGAACCGTTACCGTCTGTTGCTTGTCGGTAGGAACGGCCTCACTGGTTAGAACGACATTCATCAGCAATTTGCTTTTCCCAAAAGAGTGGAATCATGCCGCTGGTGAAACACGGTCGCCGCAGCCGCATATGGGACACGTTGAAAGTTCCGCCGGGTAGTAGAGCCTGCACTTTACGCACGGCAAGCCGTAACGAATCGGCGCGGAGGATGGGTGCTCGACCGTTTTCTCCGAAGAAAACGTCACGACCCGCACGGCATCCAAAATTTCCTTCGACATAAGTGAACTCATTGCCACACCGGCTGAGCAGGATCCCGCCGGGGCATCATCGGCGTTGACGTGTTACTTAGATCGCGATCTCCCATTGCCGAATGACACACCATGCACGATCGCTGCGTGGTGTCGTCTTCCTCAGAAACCAGGGCATAGGTAAGGCCATGCGACGACCAGGTGACGACCTTGTATCCGCCGAGTCGGGAATAATGGAAGCTGACCTTGGTGAATTTGGCTTCCACTCCTCCACTGGCGACTGCCACCGAATCAGGCGTAACCGTCAGGCTTGCGGACGCAAAATGCGTCGTGGCCCCCGACATCCGGTAGGCGATGAACGCCGCCGTCTTATTGCCGACAGGAACGAGTCGCGCCCCTTCGAGTCGATAAGGCCGGTCCTCTCCGGGCAAAGGAACCGACGCGGGCAACGCCAGCGCAAATTTCAATTTCGTCTTGAACCATTCGTTCAAAGCCCACTGCGAATCCGTGCGCATGTCGAGTGGCAGAACTCCTTGCGCGTGTTGCCTGTGCGTAGCAACCGCAAATTCCGCGAGTCCCTGTCCGGAAAGGTGCCCCGGCGACAAAGACGATCTCGCAACCAAGACTCCCGCCACCACGATGACCGCCATGGCCGCCGCAAACCCCTTCGCCGAGGACCAGGCCGGAAGACGCCACGAGACCGGCGGATGGGACCTGGTGGGCGCCTTGACCGTCAACCCCGCCACCAGTTTTTGTTCGGTGGGAGTTGGATATTGCTCCATACGGGTGGCGGCACGCAGCATCGGGCCGCAGTGGTCGCACTGTGCAGCGTGCTGAATTAGCTGCGCCGCTTTTAACTCGGGCCAAAGCCCGGCCGCCAGTTCAAACCAGTTCACGTCCTCATCTTTGGGACAGTCCCGCCCCGGGGGTGCTGCTTGCGACGTAACCATCGATAGGCGATTGACCAGCAGCCAGTATTTCCAGACTTTTCTTCCGCAATCGACACACGACCGAACGTGCAACTGCGCTTCCCGGACGACGTCCGCAGAAAGGCCAGGCGAACGCCGACCCGCCTCGGTGTGCGCGGGAACCAGAGCGCTGAGTTCCTGATTGTCAATATGCTTCTCGAATGGGCGGCCCAAAATTCGACACTCTCCTGATAATCAATACGAGTTCTGGGGCGTATTTGCTTTTCTGCTGTCTCCCTGCTCGGTCGCGGACTCTGCCCCTGCGTCGAGAATCTGGTCGCGAATGGAATGTTTCAGCCGCTCAATGACACTCCCCACGCCTTTTGCGCTCAATCCGATAGCCGGTAAAGACGCGATCTCTTTTGTGCTCATCCCCTGTCGGAAGTAAAGCCAGAAAATCGTGCGATCGCGCTCCTGCTCCGGCCCGGTCAGGCAGGTCTTTAAATGTTGGTCGATCTCGCCCAGGAAGATTTCGAACGCGATCTTTTCCTGGCTTCCCTGGGCTTCCTGCGCTGCTTCTGGCTCCACGTCAAAGGTGGAAACATGGGGCGAGCTACCGCCCGCCGATTGACTGTGGCCGTGCTTGAAGTGGTCGTGCGTGGCGTTGACGGCGGTCTTCTTCAGGTACCCAAGGATCGCGTCCGGCCTCTCAATCGCAAACTCCCGCAACAGATTTCGCCCGCCTTCCCACAATTTGAGGTACGTCACCTGGATCAGATCCTCCACCAGGAAGCGCGAAGGCGTTCCCCACACCGAAGCCGTGCGCCGGATCACGAGGCTGAGCGGCTTGCCCACTCGCGCAACGAATTCCTCCCACGCCTCCTGGTCGCACGGTCCCGCGCACAGGCAGACCACATCTTTCAGGGACAGTGACGAGTAGCGCGTTGATCTGGCCGTGTTCGCCATCCTTAGTGAGTTCTCATCGAGTTGACGCCCGTGACATCTCCGAATTCGATCTCCGCAGAATGATTGTCAGTGTCCGCGGGCATGTCCCGTGTCATCGTGGTGTCAACAATCGGTAATTTGCGTCAGACATCGCGATGCCGCCCGACCGCATATTTGCGCAGTCGGTTGCCAAAGCAGCAAAATAGACAAAGGGCGCGCCCCTTCCCTTGAGCGCGCCCTCTCCTTCACCGCTTTCGTTGGAAAGTTACCCGAGAATCAACTTACGCACCTTCCGACGAATGCAACACCCGGAAGGTATTTCCGCCGTTCGACCGGACGAGCAACAGCGCGTCCTGTCCCTTTGGAACACTTCCCAGGTTCTTCTGAACGTCGGCCACGGACTGCACTTCGTGGCGGTTGACGCTCAAAATTACGTCTCCCGGCCGCAGACCCGCGTTGTCCGCGGGGCTGCCCGGCACCACGCGCTCGACCACCACCCCTTTCAGGTCGTTGCCGGCGCGCAACTGCTGGCGCACGTCAGGAGTTATTTCGCCAAGCCCAAGACCCCAGCGCGGCTTCCCGCTTTCAGAGCTGGCCGACTCATCTTCTCCCTTGTCGCGCGCGCCCATCTTCTCGAGCGTGACCGGAAGCTCCATGCCCTTGCCATCGCGCATCACCTGCAGCTTGATGGTGGTGCCGGGACGAGTCTGTCCTACTGTTACCTGCAACTGGCTGGCGTCGCTGATCTCTTTGCCGTCCAGCGCCGTGATCAGGTCGCCGACTTTCAGTCCGGCTTTGGCCGCCGGGGCATTCGCTTCCACCTGGGTCACGATTGCGCCGCGATTGTCCTTCGACTCGAAGAACTTCGCGTTCTCGGGCGTGACGTCGGTGATGCCGAGCCCCATGTATCCGTGGCTGACCTTGCCATCGCGGATGATGGCTTCGACCGTCGGACGCACGATCTGCGTGGGGATCGCGAAGCCCATGCCCGAAAACTGGCCGGAACCGGAGATCAGGAACGTGTTGATGCCGACCACCTGGCCGTGCGCATCCACCAGCGGGCCGCCGGAGTTTCCCGGGTTGATGGCCGCGTCGGTCTGGATGAACTGGCCCGGTTTGCGGGCATCATTGGGGGAGGGATTTGGGCGGTTCAGCGCGCTCACGATTCCGCGGGTCACCGTGAAGCGCATGCCGAACGGGTTGCCGAAAGCAAGCACCGACTGTCCAGGGCGCAGCTTGGTTGCATCCCCCCAGGGAGCGCTCGGAAAGTCCTTGCCTTCAATCTTGATTACGGCCAGGTCGGTCAAGGGATCAGTGCCAATCACCTTTGCGGGCAGCACGCGGCGGTCAGTCATGGTCACGCGAACGTCGACTGCGCCATCTATCACGTGGTTGTTGGTAACGATGTATCCGTCGGGCGAAATAATGACGCCGCTGCCGATGCCGTGCTCGACCTGCGGGCCTTGTTGCTGGCGGAAATTGAAGCCGGGGCCGAAGAAGCGCTGCATGTCGTCGGGAATTTCAACCTGCGCCTGCTCGTCTGCCTTGCTCTTCGAAGTTACCGCGACGTTCACGATGGCGGGCGTCACGCGCGCAGCCAGCGTTTCCATCGCTTGGTCAAGCGCGAGCAATGCGCTCACGCTGTTGTCGTCGAGCGGCGCGGCGCTGGGTGCGGCGGCCGCTTTCGCGACTACGGGTTTGGCGGTGTGGTACGCCGTCAGCGACGCGGCCATACCCAACGCGAGTACGGGCGCAATCGCCAGCCGGCCAATTTGTTTCCAGTTCATTTCTGCCTCTCCTTCTTTCTCGATAGGTTCAACTAATTTGTTAGTTGCTAAAGTTTAAAAAAATCCCGTTTCGTTCGCTACATCCTTAAATAGATTTGGAGGGACTCTCAGACCTGACTCGCGGCCCCGTCTGCGCTACAACGATAAACTTCCACACGCTGACCCGCCAGACTACGGGCACGCTGTCGCCCCACGGATCGTTTTGCATTACGACAAACACAGCCTGCTGCATGACTGCAACTTCACCGGACTCGTTCGCGCTCGCATGCATGGCGGTCGCGGCCTGTCTGAGTTCAGGCTGAGCTTGTCCCGGGCGATTCGCGGGAAGAATCGTTCGCGCGACGGCTGTGTCCGTGATGGTTGCTGGATAAACGGCCGCTCCGGCATCGGCCCTGAGAACACTCTTTGCTTTCGGAAGCGACGCCGGCTTTCGTGAAGTTTTCCGACTCGCCGCGCTTAAGCGATGGTCGCGGACAGTGTACGAAGCCGGTACAACCGGTGGCGCATACCCGCGCGCTTCGGTGGGGACGTCGGAAGCAATGCTCGAATCCACTCGCGACGGCGTGTAGTCGCTGAACGCGATCAACCGCGGCGCATGTTCGGCGGCCACCAGGCACGCGATTGAGAAGCCCGCCACCACCCACGGTGCAGGCTTCCAGACTTCGATTGCTTTCGATCGACGGGCATCCAGAATCTGAAGCACGCGCAGCGACGTTTGCCGCATCCGGCCAACCGCTGCCTGCGCGAGGGCAACTCCGCGCTGCAGGAAATTCTTCTCAGCTAGCGACACCAGGCATTCCGCATAGGCCCGCGGGTTTGCGGTTTGCGACAATACCAGGTCGTCGCAAGCCATCTCGCGTTCAAGCGACAGCCGGCTTTCCACGAACCACACTGCCGGATGAAAGAAAAATACGGCGCGTAAAACCTTCTCCGCGAGATTGGTCCAGTCATCCCAACGGCGCAAGTGCGCCAGTTCATGCAGGACAACCGTGTTCAACTCCGCGGAAGAAAGCTCCTCGAGCGCCCATCGTGGAATCACCACGGCCGGCCGGAAGAAGCCAACCGCCGTCGGAACGTTCAACTCCTCCGACGTACAAAGTTCGACCGAACGCACAGAACAGAACTCGGCCAGCGTCTGTCCGATCGAAGGATCGAGAGCGCCGAGATCTGCCGGCCTGCAACTCTTGCGAATGGCGCGCAGATGCAGCAAGCCCATAACCACCCGAGCCAACCCCACCGCGGCGATCGTCGCCCATGCCCCGAACAGATAGAACGACCATGCCCGGGGCACCGTGAAGGCCGCGCTCGCCGGATGCATCATCGCCGTCCCGGGGCCCGGCAGTTCGACAAACGGCGCCAGCGCAATCGCCACCAGCGCGCTGAACCACACTGCAAACCGCGTCCCGGAGTTCCGGCGCCCCATCAACCGCAGCATAAGCCAGGCGAACAGCGCGATCGCGGTTCCTTGCGCGAGGCAATTCAGCAGCCTCTCGACCGAAATCTGCGCTACGAAATGCATGCTCAGGGCGTCCATTGTTCTTCAGCGATTCTGATCCAGGATCTGCCGCAGGCGCGTCAGTTCCTCGGCGTCAATGCCTTCCTCTTCCAGGATGTTCAACACCAGCAACTCGCGCGAATTCTGAAAAAACCTGCTCAACAAATGCTTGATCTCGGTGCGCTTGGCTTCGTCCTGTTTCAAGATGGCTCGATAGATGTGCGCGCGCCCATCCTTCACATGGCGAACGCACCCCTTCTTCTCCAGGATGCGAATGATCGTCAACACCGAGTTGTAAGCCAGAGGTTTTTCGAGAGGGAGGGCTTCCAACACCTGCTGGACGGTGGCCGGACCTTTGTCCCAAAGCACCTGCATGATGCGCAGTTCCGCTTCCGTCAAAGTCGCCGATTGCGTGCGAGCCAAAACGTCCTCCCAAAAGAAATCCAATTTCCCTCGCTGATTTTGACGCGGCAGCCCAGGGAACGTCAACTAACAATTTAGTTGCTTAAGGCCGCCTTCGAGTTGCCTTGGCCCCTAAATAACTGATAGCACGCTGGTTAGGAGGGTATGGCAGCCTGCTTAAATGCTCGATGGCGGGCCTCATACCGAATGAGCATATGCTACAGTCAGCGCAGGCGGGCCCGTAGCTCAGCGGTTAGAGCAGGGGACTCATAATCCCTTGGTCCGGGGTTCGAATCCCTGCGGGCCCACTAACACCACTCGGTCCAGCCCGGAGACATGGGTGACAGAATGGACTTCTCCTGTTGGCCGGTGACGCGCTGCAAGCTATCCTGAAATTATCGAGCCTGAAATTATCGAGCCTTTGACCGGGCAGGCAGGTTGGTCTTTTGATTTGCTTTGATGGCCATGTTGGCGGGCCGGGTCATTGGCCGCCCAGGGTTCGGTCGGGAAACACCAGGACGCGTCCGCGCTGCATTTGCCATGGGTCGTCCGCCCGCCTCCTGCTCAGAGAGCGCCAGCAGTTGCCGCATGATCTCGGCCTTCTCCCATTTCTCGGGCCGCTTCCGCTTGCGCTTACCCAGCGGTGTCATCAGAATAAGCGCTGCCACCGTCAATACCCCCAGCGCGATCATCAAAGTCGGTGAAACGTTCAGCATGTTTCAATCCCTTCAGACGAGTGGGTACTTGCGGCGCTTCTGGAAAGACATTTTCCTTCGCACGGGCGCGGTGCGACAGGTTACCAAGGTTGTTGGTCCCGCATTGTTACCAGGAAGTGGCAAGGAACGTCAGCGCACGGCTATCGATACCACCAACGTTCCGTTTCCACGGACGTCGGTCTGTGAATCGACAAAACCGGGGCGGTCGGACTAACCAGCTGTTGGCGGCCGGGTCGGGCGTCTGCCCTCTTTCAAACCCTCGCGTTATGAATGGGCAAGCGCACCCGAAAGCACGTATACCCCGGCCGCGACACCACGCTCACGTTCCCGTGATGTTTGCGAATAATCCGGTAGACCGTGTCCAGGCCTAAGCCCGTTCCTTCCCCCATCGGCTTGGTTGTGAAGAAGGGGTCGAAGATCTTCGTTTGGATTTCCGCCGGGATGCCCGGCCCGTTGTCCACGAACTCCACCAACACGTCTTCGCCTTCGCGCATGGTGCGGATGCGCAATTCGCCCTTGCCCTGCATGGCGTCCGCCGCATTATCGATCAGGTTCGTCCACACCTGGTTCAACTCGCTGCCGTACGAAAAAATCCGTGGCAGGTTCGGGTCGAAATTGCGCGTCACCGTGACGCCGTGCTTGAGCTTGTGATTCAGCATGATCAGCGTGCTCTCAATGCCCTTGGCAATGTCCACTTCCTGGCGCGGCGCCTCGTCCATGAACGAGTATTCCTTGATCGCCTTCACCAGCTCCGAAATGCGGCACGAACTGTGCTCAATGTCGCTCAGCAGCCGAGAGATCTCCAGCGTTGCCCCGAAACGCCGGATTGCCGGCTTCATCACCGCGGGCGTGAACTTCTGCGCCAACCGCTCCAGGTGTTCCACCTGCACGCCCGCTTCGGCCAGCACCGGAGCCACTTCCCAGCCATCGTCTACGCCGTGTTGCTCGAGCCAGGTCTGCAACTCCGACTGCTTGTCGCTCAACTCCAGCGCATTCTGCACGGGAGTCCTTGTCTGCAGTTCGCGCGCCTTGGCCTCGATCATGCGCAGCGTGGCTCGCGCCTCCGGCGGAAGATTTTCCTGATCGATCTCGAAGCTGGCCTGCTCCCGCTTGTCAAAAATCGTCCGCAGCAGGTTCGCGGCGCGCGCCGCGGCCGCCGCCGGATTATTCAATTCGTGCGCCAGCCCTGCCGACAGCTTCCCCAAAGAGGCCAGCTTCTCCCGCTGCTGGTCCAGCCTGGTCACTTCGCGCACGCGGTCCGACAAAATTCCCACCAGCCGCGGCCCAAGCTCCGGAATCTGGTGCAGCATTTCCTGGAACAGGCCCTTCGGGATGCGCGCCACCCGCAGATGGCTCACCGCCCGGGCCGTGATCGTGTAATGCGTCATGCGCGAGAAGGGCAGCATGCCCGTAATCATGCCCGCTCGGGCTGTGTACACGGGCGCATCGGGTCCGCCGCTCTCCCGCCGCCCGTCCGTTTCCCCCTCCAGGTAGATCACCATCCACTCGGCCGGCTCGCCCTCGCGGATCACGATCTCGCCCGGTTCGGCCGTAGCCACGTCGGCGTGGTCGGCCAGCCACCCCAACTTGTCATCGGATAGGTCCGAAAGGTAGGGAATGCTCCGGAGTTCTTTAATCAGTTCAGCATTCATTCTGGAGATCAGATTATCCCCGCAATCGGCCGGATTCTGAAATTACTGCGGAAGGCACATTTCCAGTGGAGCCTTTGCCCGAACCACCGGCAACGCAGCCGGCCTGAGCCGAGAAAGAGCGTTACCTTATGAGATAATTTCTTATTAATTACCGATCAAGGACCCGACATGGCGCACGAAGTTTTTTGCGTAAAGCTGAAAAAGCAGTTGCCCGGCCTCGACGAACCACCTTTCGACACCGAACTCGGCCAGAAGATCTACGACAACGTCTCCCGGGAAGCCTGGGGCCAGTGGACCGAATTCTGCAAAATGGTCCTCAACGAATATCGCCTCAACCCCGCCCGCCGCGAAGACCAGGAAGTCATCGTCCGCCACATGGAACAATTCTTCTTCGGCGACGGCGCGGTCGCCCCCAAGGAATACGTTCCGCCGACTCACTAGCAAGCTGTCCGTCAAAGACTCCGCAAAGGGAAGGGCGTGGCTTCACTCGTGCCGTAGGGAAAGAGTTCAGGACCCCTGCGCTCAATTGGTGCAATGGGGATTTTTCACCAACGAGCGCACCGAGGTAGGTCGTTCCGTTGCGCTCAAAGTTCCTGCCTGATGACGTGTCCCCCGCTTCCATCCGACCGCAAGAACTACCAGTATCCCTACAAACGATATTGTGCTACTTTGCCACGGATTTCGGGTGGAGACTGTTTTGGCAGCGTCAGTCAGAGTCCTTGTGGTCGATGATTACGAACCTTATCGGCGAGTTGTCTGTTCTCTGCTGGAGGAAAGGCCGGAATTGCAGGTCGGCGCCGAGGCCTCAGACGGACTAGAAGCGCTTCAGAAAGCCGAAGAGCTGCGACCGGACTTGATTCTGCTGGATATCGGGATGCCAACTCTGAATGGAATTGAAGCGGCTCGACGAATCCGCAAGCTCTCCCCCGAATCCAAAATCCTTTTCGTGAGTCAGGAGTCTTCTGCCGATATAGTACAAGAGGCTTTCCGCATAGGGGCGCTGGGCTACGTTGCTAAGATGGATGCGGGAAGAGAGCTTCTGGCCGCAGTGAACGCCGTTCTTCGGGGCGAGACATTCGCTAGTAGCGGACTTGCGGAACGTAATTTACGGGAGCACTCAGTTCATTCCCTGTGAACGAGAGTTTATCCTGACTTCTCCTGACGCTGGGGTCGTCCTCTCTGCCAAAACCACCGTGTCCTTCACGGGAGAACCTTGCGAAAGGACCTGCAACTCCCTTTCAGGAACGGTGAACTCTGTGAAGCCGCAATGCCAACAGACCACAGTCTCCTGAAAAACCCACACGATGGGTTTGTCCAGACCTTCGAGTCCGCGGAAGTGGATGGCAATTTCGCCGTTGAACACGCTTTGCCTATCGGAATGGCATCCTTTACAGGCCATGGCGCCCCTCCTTGTCTGTAGGTTCGTAATGCTACAGATGGCAAGCCACCATGCGCTGTTCAAAATTGAACACCTTCGGCGAGAGAACGATGCTGCTGGAGGAGTACCCCACAGCTGGATTGCGTTACTCGTGCAGGACAACGCTGAGAAGCGAGCTGTTCACTTCTAACCCGCCGTCGTAGTCGATGAAACCAAGCTTTCTAAATTTGTTCATGAAGAAATTCACACGTGAGCGAGTAGTACCAACCATTTCCGCCAGAGTTTCCTGACTCACTTGCGGTACCACAGTTTCAAATTTTGCTTCTTTTCCCACGCGGGAGAGTAGTAAGAGCGCCCGCGCCAGCCGCTTTTCGCTCGAATTGAACAGCTGATCAACCAAGTCCGCTTGCGTGCGGTTATGACGTTCGACCACATACGCGACAAACATGTCGGAGAACCCGTGTTCGTCGTGGAGCGTGCGCAGCATTCGGTTCTTTTCGATCTTCAGGATGGAGCACTCCGTAATGGCGATGGCGGTTGCCAGTCGGATGGGTTGATCTGAGGCGATGCATCCCTCGCCCAAGAAATCGCCGGAGCCGAGCAGTGCGATGGTAGCCTCCTTGCCTTGTTGGGAGAGAACGCTGAGCCTCACCTTCCCCTCCCGAATATGAAACACAGCGTCGGCGCGGTCTCCTTGCGAAAAGATGTCTTGTTTCGGGTGATATTGACGAACAGTCCTTCCGGCCCCAACACTTGCTAGAAAGACTTTCGGGTCAAAAAACTTGGCTTGCTTCTGGGCGAGGCTCTTCCGTGTCGGCAATTTGCGAAGCGAGACCATAACAAGCTCCGGGAGCCCGGGAGCCCTTTGTGGACTTAGACTCCTGAATAATTATGCTACCGAACTCTCGATGTTCTCCAGTGAAAAAATCGTGCCAGTCTAATTGTCGACAGCACAACATGAGGAGTGGTGAAGTGTCAGTTCTCCTCAAGATTTTCCGGAGCCAAGCTAGCCGACAAGAAACCATCTGCTGTCCCGTGGGGATAGTTGATGTAACCAGCCATTTCACTTATTGAGAACCAATTCAGTCGCCCAGCCCATACTTGTGCAGGGTCTCTTCTGCCTCCGAGTCACTCGCACCCAATTGCCAAGTCCTCAATTCAATTAGCTTTACCAAGCCGAGCACCGTGACGGAGTCTTCCGCAAAGTACTTTTCCTCACCAAGAACGGCACAGGTCGTCTGGCCCACCGAACTGTTCTGCACGGTGACCTCAAAGCCAAGCTGCTCCAAGGCGAGCAGTGCGGGTACAACCGTGTTGCCCATGGAGCCAATCGTCTTATCCGGCACAGCATCCCTCCCGAGTGAGGATTGTAGCTGGCGAAATCAGGCGTTAGCGCAAGTTTGCGCCGTCTCTTCCCCCCACGCATTTTGAGTGTAGTTGGGATTTTTCAACAACCACGCCGCTCATGATAGTCGCTGCCAGGCGCTTTAGGTTTTCGCCACTCACAGAACACTGGATATTACGAGAACTATAGGCGTGGGCCAGTTTCCGGGTTGCTGATACTCCGAAGGCTGCTTCACATGCTATTGCAGCGCCTGTTCTCCACACGTTCTTGTACGATCGATGATTCATGCGCACGCCGATTTACCACATCGATGCATTCACAAGTCGCCGTTTTACAGGAAACCCTGCTGCGGTGATGCCAATGAATCGTTTTCTTTCGGACGCGATGATGTTGGCCATGGCTGCCGAAAACAACCTCTCCGAGACAGCTTTTCTCGTGCCTGAGGGCAACGACTATCGCCTGCGCTGGTTTACGCCGCGAGTCGAGGTACCGCTGTGCGGCCACGCAACCCTGGCCAGTGCGGCAGTGGTCATGGAGCGGCTGGAGGTCGGACGCGACCGAGTCGTCTTCTATTCGGCAAGCGGACCGCTGACCGTGACTCGCTCGCGTGCAGGTTACATCATGGACTTCCCAACGCGACTCTCCCAGGAAGTCGCCACGCCGGCCGGCTTACCGGAAGCTCTCGGCGCTGCTCCTCTTGAGGTTCGGGTCAACTCGTTCAACTACCTGGCAGTTCTGGAGAACGAGAAGGTCGTGCGTGAACTTGCTCCCGACCTGGCCTTCATTGCGCGCATGGACAGACCGGGAGTGATCGTGACCGCGCCCGGCGACGGCCGGTACGATTTCATCAGCCGATACTTTGCTCCAGCCAAGGGCATTCCGGAAGACCCGGTGACCGGTGCTGCCCACTGTATGCTGGCACCGTATTGGGCAAAGCGGCTCGGCAAGACCGAATTTCGCGCCTTCCAGGCATCTCGACGCGGCGGTGAGATGGTTTGTCGGCTGAACTGGTGATCGTACCGAACTGGAAGGAACCTGCGTCTTCTTCCTGGAAGGCGAGGTGGAATATGAGGAACAATGACGCCCACTCGGGAGTAAGAGCTGTTAACACGACATGACACTCAGAACCGGTTGGACACGTCGTTAGTGAAGATTGTGCTCAACTGTATGTGGCTGGCGTCACTCTTCGATTGCGTCTTCGCAGCCTGCCTCAGCAAGCTGTTGAGCGCTGGCAATCCCGGCGGTGTTGAAAAACTAAACGCTCTCTTCCTCAATCATCCCCGGCTAACCGGCCAGTACGCCTCCGTACCAACGAAGACAACCCCGCCGCGGACGCTGTCCTGGCGCCTTCCGGACTCTCTGTCCTTTGGTACATGACCTTTCGACAGCACGCTGTGATTATTCTGTGGATGATGTCCATTTGTTTCCGCAGTATGCTCCTTGCCGATGCCCCGCAACTTCCTCCCCCTGATCGTGCTGTTCACCCTGCTGGGCACCGCTGCTCTCACGCGCGATAAGCGTCGCACGCCTTCTCCACCTCCCAACCCCACCATCAGGGACAACTGGGCGCAGAACACTCTCAACAATCTTTCTATGGAAGAGAAGGTTGGCCAGCTGTTCATGATCCGCATGCGGGTTGAGTTTCTGAACAGCGAAAGTCCGGAATACATTCGCCTGCGCGAGAGCATTCGCAAGTACCACGTGGGATCGCTGGCCATGTCGGTGCCTGCTGCGGGACGCTTCCTCAACGGCAACGACCGCTACCAGACCGTGAACTTGCTTAATCAGCTGCAGACCGAGTCGAAACTCCCACTGCTGGTTGCCGGGGACTTCGAGCGGGGCGTTCTCCCGGCGCAGTTGTTTGGAACCACCGTCTTTCCGCACGCCATGGCATTCGGCGCCACCGGCAACCTCTCCTACGCGGAAGAATTCGGCCGCATTACCGCGCAGGAAAGCCGTGCGCTTGGAGTGCACTGGAACCTGTTCCCGGTGGCGGACGTCAATCCAATCCGGCGAACCCCATCATCGGTACCCGCGCCTTCGGCGAAAACCCGATTCAGGTCGGCGACCTGGTGGCCGCCTACATCCGCGGTGCCCGCGCCAGCGGCATGCTCACCACCGCCAAGCATTTTCCCGGACACGGCAACACCGCCATCGATTCGCATATCGCCGTTCCCACGGTCGCCGAGAATCTCGACCGCCTGACCGCGGTGACTTGCCTCCGTTCCGTAAGGCGATCGCGCCGGCGTCGATGCCGTCATGACCGCGCATGTGCGGGTCCCGGCGCTGGATCCCGATCCCGGCCACGTGGCGACGACTCGCACCACATCATTACCGGCCTTCTGAAAAACGACCTGGGCTTCAAGGGACTCGTGGTCACCGACGCGCTCGACATGGCGGGTTTGAGCCGTCGCTATGCACTGAACCCGGGCCGCGCTGCCGTGGATGCATTCCAAGCCGGCAACGACGTTTTGACCATGCCGGGCGATCTCGATTTGAGTTACCGTGCCATGCTCGATGCGGTTCGCGCGGGCGAGATTTCGCGGGACCGACTCGACGCCTCCGTCCTCAAGATCCTGCGCGCGAAAAGTTCGCTCCATCTGGAAAAAGACCGCCTTGTAGACATAGCCGCCATCCACCGGTTGGTGGGCAATCCCGAAAACATTGCCGAAGGCCAGCGCATTTCCGACGATTCCATTACGCTGGTGCGCAACACTGGCCACGTCCTGCCCCTCACGTTGAAGCGCGCAGACCTGAACACCATCTTTCTCTATCAGCGTGTGAAGCCCGCTCCCTCGGCTGTTCTGGTGATTCTCTGCGATCACGTGGGCGCCGATGACGGCCGCGTGCTCGAACGCGAGGTGCGCGCCCGCGCATCCGATGTCGAAGTGATCTACGTCGACCCGCGCGTAGCTGCCGCCCGGTCCGAACTGGTGCTGAGCAAGGTCGACGAAGCCCGTGCCGTGGTCGTCGCCGTCTACGTCGTTCCTTCCGCCGCGCGCACCATGACCGTCGCCCGCGGCCAGAAGAATTCCGCATCTCTGCCCGACTCGACGGCCCGCTTGCTGAGCGCGATCCTGGCGCGCGCCCCGCAGAAGACTGCCGTCCTGGCCATGGGAAATCCGTACCTCACCCGAGATTTCCCTACCATCCAGAACTACGTCTGTACGTTCTCCAATGCCACGGTTTCCGAGGTGAGCGCGGCCCGCGCTCTGTTCGGCGAGATCCCGCTCTCCGGCCACATGCCCGTAAACATCCGCAGCGCCAGTATGGCTAAGGCCGAAGTGCCCAGCCTCGCGAAATCAAATATCCCCGCCTCGCCCTACTGGTATTCCAATCCAACGGATTGGCTGCTGAACGCGCCACACCTGCAATAAGAAGAACGGATCGCCCACACAAATCTCGGGTACCCCTCGATAAAAGCGAAGTCTCTGTCAAGGCGAAGTTCTCCCGGGCAGTGCCTGAGCACCGCTGTATTCGCCAGAGAGGTTGAGGACCAAGACTGGAAATCTCACATTGAATCACTCTGCGGTGGAAGATCGTTCCACCAACCATCGATTCGGCCTGATTTGCGCTAGCGTGGGATTCTACGAAGGCCGAAAGCGGGGTTTTTATAGACGGTTCACTTCCCTTGTACCTCCACCGCCTCCGGCAACTGAATCGTATGGTTCCCCAATCCCGGCACCACGATCGTCTGTCCCTGCACGGCATACTTCGCTAGCACCCCGGCCCGCGACCAATCCAGATCCCACCCGTCGGCAATCGCGATCACGGTATACGTCCCCGGAATCACGCCCCGCAGCAGGAAACTGCCATCCATGTCGCTCTGGTCGCGGCGAAACAGTTCAAGATTCGTTTCTGGATGTTCGGGATCAACACCACCATCGCTCCGGCAACTGACTTTCCATCACGTTTTGTGAAGCCCTCCACCCGTCCGGTCCCGGCAGCCAGTGTGAGGGACAACGACAACGACCCCCCGGCCGCCACTTTCAAGGTGTGCCCCGCGACCTCCTGACCCTCCGACGCAATCCTCACCACGGCGTAGTCGTTGTTTTGCGATCCTGCCCATAGTTCATAAGTACCGGGAGACACGTGGCAACTGCAGGTTTCCCTTGGCGTCCACTTGTCCAGCCGGTCCACCCCGTCCACCCCGTCGTGGACCCTCGCGCATGATCACGTACAGATTTTTTGGAATCGCTTCTTCTGCAAGTATGGATGAGGCGCTGATGTTCTCAGCGCCTCGCCATCGAGGACTCCACCTCCTGATGATCTTGAGTGATATCTATATCGCTGACGCGGTTGTTTTGGCTGGCCCCCGGACGCGCATGGTGTACTTGCCGGGAGCAATCGGCAGTTCGTACACGCCCGGCGGGATGATGTGGGCATATTCCTAAGCCCGCGCAGATCGAAGCTGTCGGACACCCGCTCTTGCGGAAGCGGCATGGAATACGCGTTGCCACCGTTTGCTGGTACCTTCCTCGGGGCTGGGAAAAATAACATGCAGGGCAGGCACGGGTGCGAGGTGCAGATCGACTTCCAGGCGGTCCCCGCCTTGCAGCGGGATCGGCGTCGCCTCTTCCGACTTAGTGGCGCCCGCATAGTAAGTGGTCGGATAGACGACGTCGAGGCTGCGGTCGACCACGCCGGTGCACCGACACCCCTCTGGGGACGTGGTCGCCGATGCACTCCGTACCAGGGGGTGCGGTCACTGAAACAAAGTAAGTCCCGGCATCGAGTGGCAGGAACTCGTAAGTGCCCTGATCGTCGGCGCTGTCTTCCCGAAATCGCGCGATGCGGCTGACGCCGGTCGTGTGGTCCTCGCGCC
>CAVTEO010000005.1:0-42840 GCA_963733805.1 uncultured Acidobacteriota bacterium
CCCGTGGTCGCTCAGGGTAAACCGCTCCGATGGCGTTTCACCCTGGTTATCTATGATAGCAACATCGCAAACTCTGACGGCTTTCCGGACGACTGCTAGCACCTCAGATTCGATGGGAAAGTCTTTTTCGCCGCTCCCGAGTGAGACCTTCACTCGCCGGCAATGATTTTTCCGGCTGCCTGATAGAATCTCCCGCATGACAAACCTCAATCCAGTGCTTGCGGCCCTCGAGCAGGAACGGACCCGTCTCAGCAGCGAATTGGAAAGCATTGGCAAGGCGATCGCGGCTCTTCGCTTACCCGGAAGGGGACGCACCGGACAGCGACGGAAGTTGTCTCCCGGCGCCCTCGCGCGCATCCGTGCAGCCCAGAAGTTACGCTGGGCAAAATGGAGAAAAGCGCAGAAAAAGCGCTGACCTCGCTGGCGCGGTGGGAAGCGAGCGCACCGGGATATCGACAAGCCGACTGAAATCCGCATTCCTTGAAGAAGCCCCGCGAGCTTTTCAACGGTGAACTCCAATCACAGGCGGGCGTCTGCATATTCGAAAGAAGGTCGCACGCAGCGCAATGCTTCCAAGGTGATCTTGCGACCTCGGAAACGTTAGTCGAATAGCGACCCGGTGGTGGCCGGCAGTTCCACCGGCGCGCAGCAACCTGGGTCGTCGTTGGTCGCAAGATTGACCTGCCGTCCGACCGGATATCGTCTCATGCGGCTGGAGTCGTACGGTCGTAGCATCGAGATCGCGCGGTCATGTCCCGCATGGCGGGATCGAGCCAGCGTTGGTAATGCTCAGCCGGCAAGATCACCGGCATCCGATCGTGCACGCCGAAAAGCAGGTCGTTCGCCGTCGTTGTCAGAATTGCGCAGCTTTCCACCAGCCGCTGATCGGGCCCCCGCCAGCAATCCCACAGACCAGCGAAAGCAAAGGGCGCACCGCCGTCAACCTCAAAGCAAAAGGGCTGTTTCTCTTTGGCGTAGCGCCGCCACTCGTAGAAGGCGTCGGCCGGCAGCAGGCAACGTTGTTTCCGCAGAGGGTCACGGAAGGATGGCTTGGTGGTTGCCGTCTCTGCGCGGGCATTGATCGTTTGGGCGCCCACATTGGGATCGAGCGACCAGGATGGAATCAATCCCCAGCGCATCATTGTCGCCTGCCGGACTGTCGGGTTCGCTCCTTGCCGGATGACCGGGACTGACTGGGTGGGCGCAATGTTGTAGCGAGGCTCCCAGTCGAGGTCGTCAAAATTGGTATCGAACTGTTCCGCAAGAATTTCTTTCCGCCGCGAAAGCCGATAGCGCCCGCACATGAGACTTCAATTTTAACCCTATGGACTCTAGTAACCGTTTGGATCCCTGCCAGTTCTAAGCCGATTGCTTTCTCCAGCCGATAAACGACTCAGGTCACTTCTCTTGCAGAACCTGGAAGTCAGCTGATTTGTGGGAAGACCGTGGCCCTTTTGTACGCGGGCGGGAGCGTCGTAATGGGGAAAAGCCGGAATCGAAATTCGGGAAACGGAAACGGGCACGGCCCCTCGGGAGACCGGTCGCTGGAGCCTTTGCGGCTCGGGCATGACTGTGATTACAAGAAGGAACTGCGGCGGCTGCAGATCGAGCTGGTCAAGTTGCAGGAATGGGTGCGGCACAAGGGCTTGAAGGTGGTGGTCATGTTTGAAGGCCGGGATGCGGCTGGCAAGGGCGGTGCCATCAAGCGGTTCACCGAAAGTCTTAACCCTCGAATTTGCAGGGTCGTGGCCCTGAGCACGCCCACCGAAAGAGAAAAGACGCAGTGGTATTTCCAACGATATGTGGCGCATCTGCCGGGAGCGGGTGAAATGGTTCTGTTTGATCGCAGTTGGTACAACCGCGCAGGAGTCGAGCGGGTCATGGGATTTTGCAGTGAGGCAGAGTACCTCGAGTTCCTGCACAGCTGTCCCGAGTTTGAGCGGATGCTGGTTCGGTCCGGCATCATCCTGGTGAAGTACTGGTTTTCGGTCAGCGATGAAGAACAGGAACGCCGCTTCCAGGAGCGCATGCACGACGTCACCAAGCGCTGGAAGCTGAGCGCGATGGATCTGGAATCGAGACGCCGTTGGGTCGAGTATTCCCGCGCCAAGGACGAGATGTTCGCTTACACCGACATCAAGCAGGCCCCCTGGTACGTGGTGAATGCGGAGAACAAGAAGAAAGCTCGACTCAACGTAATCCAGCACCTGTTGCAGCTCATTCCCTACGAAGATCTCACTCCCAAACCTTTGAAGCTGCCGCCCCTCGACAAGACCAAGTACGTTCGGCCGCCGTTGCAGGATCAGACCTTTGTTCCGGAAAAGTACCGCTGAGCTTTTGGAGTTTGGGGAAGAGTCGACAACGTGCCTAACGATTTATTCCGATTGTTTCCGGTTGAGGGGCCGAAGATTCTGCTGGTGCTGTTTCTCTCTTTCCTGATTGGCCTGGAGCGAGAGGAACGCAAGTCGAATCCCGAACGCTATTCCTTCGGCGGCGTCCGCACTTTCCCGTTGATTGGATTGATCGGCTACGGCATGGCGTTGCTCTCGGGTGGGCAGCTGATTCCGGTGGCGCTGGGCTTCGCGGTGGTGGGCGCGCTGCTGGTGGTTTCCTACACGCACAAGCTCTCCACCGAGAACCCTTCCGGCGTCACCAGTGAGATTTCCGCGCTCGGGACCTACTTACTCGGAGCCCTGGTCTACCACGACCAACTTTGGATTGCGACCACCATCACCGTGATCAGCATGTTCCTCCTGGTCCTCAAGAGCACCCTGGAAGGTCTGACCAAGCGCGTCCCGCCGGAAGAGATCTTCACCTTCACAAAGTTTCTGCTCCTGACAGCGGTGGTTCTGCCGGTGTTACCGCGCGCGCAATTTACACAATTCGAGATCAATCCATTCAAGACCTGGCTGGTGGTGGTCGCGGTGAGCACGGTCTCCTACGGCAGTTACCTGCTGCTCAAGGTGACGCACGGAAGAAACGGCGTGTTGCTGTCGGCGCTGCTGGGCGGTGCATACTCCTCCACGGTTACGACCATCGCGCTGGCGCGGCGGTCCGGCACGGCGCAGCAGCCGCATTTATTTGCTGGAGGAACATTGATTGCCTCCGGGATGATGTATCTGCGCCTAGCCCTGCTGTTGGCGCTTTTCAATCATGGACTTCTGCGGGTGTTAGGTCTTCCTTTTCTTCTGCCTGGCCGCTTCGGCTCTCCTGGCCGGGTGGATCTGGTCGCAGATCCCGGATCCTTCTTCCCACGAGCAAGCTCGTGAACTTGAACCTGGAAATCCTCTTGAACTGCGGGCGGCTCTGCTGTTCGCAGGCCTCTTTGTCGCTATGGTAGTCATCACGCACCTGGCGATCGTTTATCTGGGCCATAAGGGCGTATATGCCCTGGGCGGCATTATGGGCCTGGCGGATGTCGATCCCTTCATCATGGGGATTGCGCAATCCGCCGGGCATGATGTGCCCCTGAACGTCGGCGCAGCCGGCATCGTAATCGCGGCCGCAAGCAACAACATAGCCAAGGGATGCTACGCCTACGGCTTTTCCGACCGGAACACAGGATTGCAAAGCCTCAGCCTGCTCGCCGGCCTGGCTCTTGCAGGGCTGCTGCCGCTGATCTGGGTGTTGCGGTAGCTCAGGGCGAGCGCCGTTTGCTTTCCGCGCTCCGCTTAGAAATAATCCTGGGTTCTACCCGCTCTTCGCCTCACAGGCTCACGCGAAAGGTTTCTCTCGCCCGCTGCCGCCCATCACAACATCTCGCCTCGCCTACATTGACTGGATGCGCGGCTTGGCCTGCGTGCTGATGTTTCAGACCCATTGCTACGATGCGTGGCTTTCGCCCGAGGCGCGCAAAACGACCTTCTTCATGTATTCGCAACTCGGCGGAACGCTGCCGGCCCCGCTTTTTTTGTTTCTTGCCGGAATTTCATTTGCGCTGGTGACCGACAAACTCATCCAAAAGGACCTGGGTCCAGGACAGATCGCAAAGACCACGATCTGGCGCGGCGCGGAGATTTTCGCGCTCGGGCTTCTGTTCCGGTTGCAGGAATACTTGGTCGCATGGGGATGGGCGCCTTGGAGCGATTTGTTTCGCGTCGACATTCTGAACACGATCGGCGTCTCCATGATGCTAATGGGAGTTCTGTGCTGGATGGTGCTTGCAATGCGCGGTTCGGGCGATGTGACGTTGCGACTTGCACTTGCCGCGGCCGCCGGCGCAATGGCGATTGCGCTGCTGACGCCTCCGCTTTGGACCACTTGGAGGCCAGATTGGCTGCCTTGGCCGATCGAGTCCTACATCAATGGCGTCCACAACCTTGGTGCGCCGCAGGCCTGGTTGTTTCCGATTTTTCCCTGGACTGGCTTCGCTTTTGCCGGGTTGGCAGTGGGCTTCGTGTTGCAGAGTGCCTTGACAAAGCTTCACGAGGCCTCCGCCTTCGCGTACGCGGGACTCGCGGGCATCGTACTCATGGTCGGATCTCGCTGGCTGGATGCCCGTCCGCAATCGCTCTATGCCAGTTACGATTACTGGCATACGAGCCCGAATTTCTTTCTTCTGCGCGTGGGATTGCTGCTGATGATCTTGTCGGCCTGTTATGCCTGGTGCCGCTGGGGTGCGGCTCAGTGGGGATTCAGTCCTTTGATCCAACTAGGGCAGACTTCCCTGCTCGTCTATTGGGTGCACATTGAATTTGTATACGGGCGGGTTTCCATTCTGCCGAAACATGCGCAGAGCATTTTCGGAGCATCGGTTGGCCTGATAATCATCTTTCTGATGATGCTGGCCCTTTCCATTGCTCGAACGAGAATGAAAAGGCGAGGCGTGCCCTGGAAAACAAAGATCGCATGAGAACGCCAGCGGCCGAGGACGCCGCCCTGAACGGAATTCCAACCAAGGTCTGCGGCATTGTTTCGGCACACGGAACTGCCAGCGGTAGCAGTGTCACGAGGCATCCGCTGCGATCCAATTGCGCCGCTCGAGAAATGTCGGCGGCTCATACGTCTTCCCGCGGGCCAAGCGCCGCTCCTCGCGTCGCGCAGTCCAGGCAAGCAAAGGACCGCCAACATGCGCCGCCATCCGCGCCATGCTTCCAAACTCGGTCTGCACTTCCTCTCGCAAAGCTCGGATTTCGTCGCTGACCCTTCGATTGACTTCCCGGAACCGCTTCTCCATAGCCCAGAGCGCTGCGCTGTACGCGGTCCGCAACTTCACCGACTCGCGAGCAAACCGTTCCCGCACCCGTGCATCGGGAGAATTCTTGTAGCGCAACCAGCCTTGCAGCATGGTTCGGCACATGCGGTAAAGACTCGGCCCATTTTGTTCGAAGTCATGCTGGAATGCCCAGTCCAGAAAACGCTTCGAATCTGCGCGAGAAATAGCGGCATGCCGAAAATTAAACCGGTCCTGGCCATGAATGTCAGCGAAGTTCACTTCCGGCAGCATTCTTCCCTGCTCTGACATTTGCTCGTACAGAGGCGTCCCGGGCACTGGCGTATACAGCATGAACTGGTGGAAGTCGGTGCCGTGACTGATGGCATACTCGATTTCTTGCTGGATGTTGTCCCCGGTGTGATGCTCGAGGCCGATGATGGTGGATCCCTGCACGCGCACGCCGTGCTCGCGCAGTTCGCGGGTGAGTTGCCGGGTGTCTGTCCCTGAAGCTTAGAGTAAGAGGAGCGCGGAGACTCCAGGCCCATCCACAGCCAGGACACTCCCAGTTCGACCAGTTCCTCCATGGTGTATTTGCGGATCGCATTTGCGGAGGCGAACACCGCCAGACCCCAGCTTTTTCCCTCTTTCTTCATGCGGTGAAGAAGTTGCATCGCGCGCTCCCGATGCAGCAGGAAATTTTCGTCCATGACGAAGAAGGTTTGTACTTTGAGGGACGCCTCGAGTCGCGCCATCACTTCGAAAAGCTCGTCGCCGGTTTCGAAGAAATTGACGAACTTGCCCTTGCCTCCGAAGAAAGAAGACGTGGTGCAGAAGTTGCACCCCATCGGACAGCCGACCGATGGAATCACGGTAGCCGCGGTCGCACCCTCCCGATCCGGCAGGCGCACGCCTAGAATGCGCGTCTCCATACCCGAAACAATTTCCGGATGCCGGATGGGCGCTTCGGCATCCTCCCCAAGATATTCGCGCATCCAGCGAATGCCTTCGCCGCGCACGATGTGGTCAGCATCGAGAATGTGTTCAACGCCCGGAATTGCGCTGACGTGTCCGCCCACCACGATTTTCGAATGTGGCGACAACCGCCGCACCATGCGGCACATCTCGGAAACCTTGCCGACGTTCACAATGATGGAGGAAATGCCCACGACATCGTATTGCTCGGCGACCAATTCGCGGGCAAACCGTTCGCGGGTCGGAAAATCGAGCACCGCGCAGGGGTTGGAGATATTCGCCTGAATCAACATGATGCCCCAGGATCGATGAAACATGCGCAATGAGAATGCCCCTTGGGCGCGCGTGACCTGGTTGTGATAAAGCTCCATTGGATTGATCGAGCGGCTGCCAAATTCGTCGTCCTGCGCATAAGGTCCAAACACCGAGGTCAGTAGCACACGCGCACGCGTGCCTTGGGGATGGGTTTCCATTCGTTTCAATGCTCCTGATAGTTCAGCCTAGGAGGTTCGAAAGACTCGTGTATGTGAGGAATGACCAAAAATACAAAACTATTACAGAGCGGAGAGGCGGGAAGTTAACTGGGCAAGGGCGCCCGTAACCAGCTTCAGTGCGATTCCCCACTGTTGATAGGCTTTGGCTTCGTCTGCTCCGAAGCCAAACAGGTAGAAGGTCACATAGTAACCCTCACGGGTAGCGTCACGCTCGTGGTAGGAGCAACGCCGCAGGAGAAATTCGGCCGAGTCGGGGATTTCGGGAACGCATTGCAGCAAACCGGTGATCTGCTTTAGCAACGTCTCGTGCTGTTCGAACGAAAAGCGGGCTGCCTGGTCGGAAAGCAGCAGGTCAACATAGGATCCGAATTTCCAGGGGAGATTGAAGATTTCTTCCTCGGGATTGATTTCAGATGTCGACCACGTGTCACACTTCGCGCTCTCCAGAATGGAAGATTGCGAGTTCACTGCAATCAGGAAGTCGCGGAGTTCTGCAACGCGCGTGGCCTCCTCAATCTGTTCGATCAATTCCGGATTACGCTTCAGATCGTAGTAACGTGGACCACCAGCGGAGGCCTCCCACGGGAAATCGAGGGTCTGGTCGTCCCGGCCGAGTTCGACGGCGAAGTCAGCTTGCATGGTTGGTTTGCTCAATGGAGCGACGGGCGTCCTCGCCCGTCGCGTCGGGCGGCGCGCCCGACTCTCCATCGAAACTCATATTCGCAATAGTCGGTAGGCTTCTACTTCGCCGGCGCAGGCTGCGGTGCCGTCTCCGGCGCGGGCGTACCGAAATTCACCTTGGGAACTTCTCTGGATCCCTCCGCCGCTTTGAAGTAGGCGTCGTTCGGTTTGAAGCCTGCCCATCCGGCAAACAGGCTGGCCGGGAACTGCTGCACGTAGGTGTTGTAGTCCTGCAGCGTGTCGTTGTAGCGCTTGCGCTCGAGCGCGATTCGATTTTCGGTCCCGGCAAGCTCATCCTGCAGAGCTTGGAAATTCTTGTCTGACTTCAGTTGTGGATAGTTCTCCACTAAGACCAGCAGCCGTCCGATCGCTCCATCGAGCTGGTTGTTGGCCGCAATCTTCTCCGAAGGTGACCCTGCTCCCAGTAAAGCCGAGCGCGCTTTGGCGATGTCGCCAAACACCGTCTGTTCTTGCTTGGCATATCCCTTGACGGTTTCCACGAGGTTCGGGATGAGGTCGGCGCGGCGCTGGAGCACGATGTCGACCTGCGACCATGCGGCTTTGACCGCTTCGTTCTTGGTGACGAGCGTGTTGCGCACGCCGATGTACTGGCCAAAGACGACCAGCGCGATCAGCGCCAGGATAATCACGACAATCAGGCCTTTACCCATGTTCCTCTCCTCGAAACAAAGTCTGGGAAACCAGATCGAAACTCAATGCCCACGGGAATCCAACATTCTATCGACTGCGTTGGTGACTTGCTCAACCGCCGCCAAATAACGCGCGGCGACCTCTTGCACGCGGAACTGTTTGGGGTCGGCACGGTGCTCGCGAATGTCGAGCAGATTCTCGAAAGGGCTGGCATCGAATGCGAGCGTTGCGCCCAGTGCTTTCACCGATTCGCGTTTTGTGACAGGCGCTGGTTGGCCTTGCGCAATCAGCACGTGGCGGAACAGGGTCGCAAACGCTGGAACAGAATGCAACAGCAGGTGCCAGGTGCGCTTTTCGTCGCTTGCATCCACCAGTAGCCGCTGTCGCAGCAGAATGAGCTTCTCACGCAATTCATATTCGAGTTGAGCTCGGTGCAAGGTCATCGGAATCTGCAGATCGGCCACCAGGTCGGGACCAAACAGCACCCGGTGCTGGCGCTTCATATCCATGAGTTCGATGGAAAACACATCCGCCGAACGTTCCAGTTCGTCTTTGGTGATCAACATGGGAGCCGGGCGCCGTTGCTGCGTCCAACCCTCCACCACTGGGGCAAGCGCCGCGAGTTTGCGAAACGAAGTATCTTTCAGAATGGCGAGCAGATTGATATTCGAATAGTCGGTATCGTACTCGCCCGACGCGGCCGAGCCATACAGAATCATGCTTTCGAGGTTCGGCCCCGCAGCCTGTTGCAGCTTGGTGACGAACTCGCTGATCTGTTTTTCGGGAACTGCGTTCTCAGAAGCCATAGAGTTCCTCGGATTTCACCAGCTACCTCCCGCGCCGCCGCCCCCGGTGCTGCCTCCGCCAAAACCGCCGAATCCGCCGCCGCCCCCGAAACCGCCTCCACCGCCGCCATAGCCCCCGCGATAACCGCCGCCCCCTCCGCCTCCAAACAAAAACATGTAGAAAAGGAGGCGACGCAGCGGCGGAACCCCCAAAACGATGATGATCACGATGATAATCGCAATAATCGCGCCCGGTGATAGTTCCGTCTGGCGCGGCGAGGACGTAAGTGGCTCAATGCGGCGAGGCTGAGACGTCGTGATTTCAACCCCGGCATCCTTGGCAATGACGTCAACAATCCGCGAGGTCAGCAGGCTAACCGCGCCGTCATAGTCGCCATTCTTCAGATAAGGAACGGCTTCGCGGCCGAAGCCGCCCACTTTGCCGTCGGGGAGGATCGGTTCCAGTCCGTAGCCAACGTTGATGTAGTATTTGCGATCCTGAACCGCAAGCAGGATCAGAACGCCGCGATCTTTCCCTTTCTGCCCAATTCCCCACTTCTGATAGAGCTCCACCGAATAGTTGAAGATGTCTTCGCCATCAGTGGATTTAATCGTGACCACCACTACCGAGGCCTGCGCCTTGTCGAGTACCTGGCGGCACATCTCCTTGAGTTGGGTCGTGGTCGCCGGACTGAGAACGCCGGCGAAGTCGTTCACACAATCGGTGGGCTTCAGCGAAGAAACCGGTTCAGCGCAAGCCAATGCGGCCAGCGTCACGACTGCCAGTACGATCGTGAAGAGATGAACGCACTTCCGCATCGCGCAAAATTGTACAGGAGTTTGAGCAGTGCCGAATCGCCTGCACTGCAAAGGGAATTGCAGATTGCGCTAGAACTTATGCAGAAACTTGATTACCTCTTGTTCAGCCCACCGCCCGTCATACCCGTTCGCATCGGCAATGAACGAGCAATGGCCGCCGTCCGTTTCTTCCACGAATGTCAGGTTCGGGTTCGCGGCAATTTTCTTGCGGGTCTCGGGAAGCAAGCGCACGAACGGATCATTCGCGGCATGCAGAATTAGTCCAGGCACTGCAATGCGATCAACCACATTGGACGCGGCCGCGCGCGCGTAGTAGTCGACCGCGCCTTCGAACCCGCAGTAGTACGCCGTGATCTTGTCATCAAACTCGCGCAGGCTGCGAAGTCCACGCAGGCGGGCCACATCGAACTGTCCCGGAAACAACTTTGCCTTGTCGCGAAAACGCCGGCGCAGTTTGTGCATGAAGTACGCTTCGTAGATCCGGTTGCCGGGTAGATGCAGAGCATCGGCGGAAGCCGCCAGATCCATTGCCGGACATACTGCGACCACCGCGCGAAATTCGGGCGGAGCTTCTTTTCCCCATTCCCCGGCGGTTTTCAAAACCAGGTTCCCACCCATGGAGAAGCCGGCCAGGGCGAAACGGGAGATTCCGTCTCCCACCATATTGCGGGCCACAGCCGCAATGTCGCCCGAAAGGCTGGAGTTGTAGAGAGTCGGCGCCAGGTGCTCGGTGCCGCCGCAATTCCGCTGGTTCACACGGATTACATTCATCCCGGCCGCGAGACCCTTCTGCGCGATCCCAATGACATAACCGGACTCGCTCGAGCCTTCCAGCCCATGAACCACGATGACGGTCAGCGCCTTGCGCCGATCTTCGTGCCAGTGACAGTGGCAAAGAATTTTCACCCCGGGCGCTACTTCGACGTAGCGCTCTTCGGGTTCCGGCAGACGGGAACTGCGAAACAGAAAAAATCCTGCCAGGGTTTGCAGATGCCCGCCGCGAAACAACCTGCGCGCTTTGAAGCCAGTCCGTTCTTTCCGATTTGCGTCGTCTCCACAAATTGATTTTAAATAACCAAGCCGGTATTTTGTGCAGTTCAATCGGGGAGTTCAGGCCATGCCGATCTATGAGTACGTTTGCCAGGAATGCGATCACGGATTTGAGGCGCTGGTTTACGGAGACGAAAAGGCACAATGCCCAAAGTGCCAGAGCCGCAACCTGGCTCCGCAGCTTTCGACCTTCTCCGTTTCAACGAAAAGTGGAACCTCGAGCCTGCCGCGAACGGCTCCCTGCGGTTCTTGTGGAGATCCGGGCGGCCCCGGCGCATGCAGCCGCCGCGATTTCAACTGAGAAGATTATGTGTCTCAAAGCGAGACCGTTGCGCCAAGCACTCAGGTCTCGCTTCGATGGACAATTCGGACCCGGCGCCCCGTCGAAGCACACGTTCTTTAGACCCCGCTCTGAAACCAGCGACAACGGTTAGCTCACTTCTATCATCGGAACACTGATCCACAAATTTCTTGCGCAAGGAGAAACCCGTCAATGAACAAGAGGCGACACTCCCCGCTGCTGGGGTTATTAACACTGGCAGCAATGTTTACTCCCGGTCTTTCTGCCCAGATGAACTATCCTGGGCAGCCTCCGCAGCGGCCGATGCCCAATGTAATGTGCGAATCACGGAATAATCGGCGCAATTATTGCGCAGCCGATACTCGTGGCGGAGTCACGCTCGACCGCCAACTCAGCTCGGCGCAATGCGTGCAAGGCCGAACGTGGGGGTTCGACGCGCGTGGAATCTGGGTGGAAGGCGGATGCCGAGGTGAGTTCCGGATCAACGCCTATAACGGTACGCCGAACTGGGGGAATCCGGCTACGGACACCGCCCGCCCCGTCCGGGCGGGCCGGGTTGGGGCAACAATGCGGGAGCCTGCTTCTACAAGGAGGTCAATTATGCGGGCGAGTACTTCTGCATGCGGCGCGGAGAAAGCTATCCCAATCTACCGCCGGGTTACAACGACCGCATCTCATCGATCAAATTGATGCACCACGCCGAGGTCACACTCTATAACGATTCCAATTTTGGCGGAAGGCGCGGGACCACTCAAAGGGATGTGCCCTAACCTCAAGGCATGGCGGACGGCAGACGATCCCTCGCGCACCTGGAACGACCGGGTCTCGGCGATCCAGGTGCGTTAGCGATCGATTTCACAGATTAGTAGGCAGGGGCACGCTTTCGCGAGCCTCCCGTTTTTGAAAAATTCCGATGCAGCGACCGCAGGTCCCTGCATTTCTAGAACTTCAGCACCAAGCCGGCCGAATACCGGAAATGATTCTGACTCTGTCCCGGCAATTCGAGTCTGCAGAAAGTCGGCTTGCGCCAACCGCACATCCCACATGCTTGGTCACCCCAACATCGAATCCGCCGCCGGCGGCCCAGGTAAAGTCTGTTTCTGATCCGCTCAGACCGACTGCGCTCAAGGTGGTGCGTCCACCGCCAAACAAAGCGTGCCCAAAGGGCGTAATGCGCGATGAATTGGGAAAGCGAACCGACGGTCCAAACATAAACGTATACAACCTTGCAGTAACTCCAGAGGGCGTGCCGTAGTTCCCGCTGAAGTCGGCAGTGACGCCCAGGTTGCGCGTGAAATAACCACTCGCAGCCGCATTCCAGCCTTGTAGAGTAAAACTATCCACACCAGAAATGCCCGTGCTGGCGTGAAGATACTGGTATCCTCCAAAGAACTCTCCTGCCTTGGCCTCTTGCTCCTGGCTGAATGCCATTAAAGAGCAAATCGAAATCATTGCGCACACCACAATCAGCTTGCGTAACATTTATTCTCCTTTATGAAAGTTATGAGTATCGGTCTCGCCCGAGCAGACACCGCTATGTGGTGCAGACGGGGGCACGGTTAATCATACGGAGCATGCCTGGAAAGGCCGCGTGATTGCGATCACATTTGCGCGTGAGAAGGTTGCTCGAAAGAGCGCTCCCCTTGGTCACCGGTGAAGGGGGGCTTCTTCGCGGTAATAAGAAAAGGCGGCCGGAGCCGCCCTTAAAGTTGAAGATCGCGGGCGTGGGCGCCCGCGCCACACTAAGTCCCTTCCGACCACCCCGCCAGGTACTCTTCCTGCTCCGGCGTGAGCCGGTCGATCTTGATGCCCATCGATTCCAGCTTCAGCTTCGCCACGCGCTTGTCGAGTTCCACGGGAACAGTGTAGACCGTCTTCTCAAGCTTGGAGTAGTTCTTCACCATGTGCTCGACCGACAGCGCCTGGTCGGCAAAGCTCATGTCCATCACCGACGGCGGATGGCCTTCGGCCGCAGCCAGGTTGATCAGGCGGCCTTCGCCCAGCAGATTGATCTTGCGGCCATCTTTCATCGAATACTCTTCGACGAAGTTGCGTGTGGTGCGCTTCGAGGACGCCATCTTCTCCAGCGTCGGGATATCGATCTCGACGTTGAAGTGGCCCGAGTTCGCAATGATCGCGCCGTTCTTCATGACCTCGAAATGCTC
This sequence comes from uncultured Acidobacteriota bacterium, assembly GCA_963733805.1. Lineage (GTDB taxonomy): Bacteria > Acidobacteriota > Terriglobia > Terriglobales > Acidobacteriaceae > Gp1-AA133. Next base: position 13,074 of record CAVTEO010000005.1, read on the forward strand.
TTTGGCGAGCACGTTCTTGTTGCCGGTCACAGTGCAGAACACGTCACCCATGCGGGCAGCTTCGTTCATCGACATCACGCGGAATCCATCCATGACCGCTTCCAGCGCCTTCGTGGGATCGACTTCGGTGATGATGACTTCAGCGCCGGCTCCCCGGGCGCGGCTGGCAAGTCCACGGCCGCACCATCCATAGCCGGCAACTACAAACTTCGAACCCGCCAGCAGGAAGTTGGTCGCGCGGATGATGCCGTCGATCGTCGACTGTCCGGTACCGTAGCGGTTGTCGAAGAGATGCTTCGTGTCGGCATCGTTGACCGCAATGATGGGATACCGCAACACGCCCTCTTTCGCCATGGCGCGCAGACGAATCACGCCCGTCGTCGTCTCTTCCGTGCCGCCGATCACGCCCTCGAGAACGTCGGTGCGCTTGGTGTGCAGCACGCTCACCAGGTCCGCGCCATCGTCCATCGTGATCTGCGGGCGGTGATCGATGGCCGCGATGATGTGCTGGTAATACGTGTCGTTGTCCTCGCCCTTGATGGCGTACACGGGCACGTTGTAGTCGCGCACCAGGCTGGCCGCGACGTCGTCCTGGGTCGAGAGCGGGTTCGACGCGCACAGAACCACGTCCGCCCCGCCGTCGCGCAGGCAGATCGCCAGGTTCGCCGTTTCGGCCGTAACGTGCAGGCAGGCGGAAATGCGCACGCCCTTCAGCGGCTGATTCTTGATGAATTCCTTGCGGATGATCTGCAGCACATTCATGGACTGGTTCGCCCAGTCGATGCGCTTCTTCCCCATGTCGGCAAGATCAAGATTCTTAACGTCGCAGTTCACTTGCGTCGGTGTCGTTGACATACCTCTCCTGATTCATGAATGCGTTGAAAATTCTAGGATTTCTGGCCTCGTGCTTGCTGTTCAGAATACACGAAATGCCGGCACGGATTGCCCAATGCAAAGCGCCCGGGGAGTTACTAGAGGACGTCGCCAAACGTCCTCTGTCCTTCTGGGGAAAACTACCGTTTTGCCGTCTGCAGAGCCGGTTCCCGAAGACCTGCTTCGCTGGCCAGCTTTGCCGCTTTATCCGTGGCTTCCCAGGTGAAGTCTTTATCGCTTCGCCCAAAGTGCCCATAGGCAGCCGTCTTGCGATAAATCGGACGCCGCAGGTTGAGCGACTCAATGATGCCCTTGGGAGTCAACTGGAAATTCGCCCGCACCAGATCAGGGATGATGGCCGGATCGACCTTCTCAGTTCCAAAAGTTTCCACCAGGACGCTGACCGGTTCCGCGACCCCAATGGCATATGCCAGCTGCACTTCGCATTTGTCGGCAAGTCCGGCGGCCACAATATTCTTCGCGATGTGCCGGGCCATGTAGGCAGCCGAGCGGTCGACCTTGGTCGGATCCTTTCCGCTGAAGGCTCCGCCACCGTGACGCCCCATGCCGCCGTAGGTGTCGACGATGATCTTGCGCCCGGTCAGGCCGGTGTCGCCCATCGGCCCGCCAATCACAAAACGGCCCGTGGGATTGATGTGGTACTTCGTATCGGCATCGAGCAAGTTGCTCGGGATCACCGCCTGAATCACGTGCTTGAGGATCTCCGCCCGCAGCTGATCATTGCCGACGGTTTCAGCATGCTGCGTGGAAATGACGACAGCATCGACGCGGATCGGCTTGCCGTTCTTGTCGTATTCGACGGTAACTTGGGATTTGCCGTCAGGCCTGAGGTAGGGGCAGGTGCCGTTCTTGCGGACTTCGGTGAGGCGCTGCGTGAGCTTGTGCGCCAGCAGGATGGGAGTCGGCATCAGTTCGGGATTCTCGTTCACCGCGAAGCCGAACATCATTCCCTGATCGCCCGGCGCCTCCCGTGTCGACGCCCATGGCAATGTCGCCCGATTGCTTGTTGATGCTCGAAATCACAGCGCAGGTATTGCAGTCGAAGCCGTAAAGGGCGTTGTCGTATCCGATGGACTGCACCACGCCACGCACCAGCGACTGGAAGTCGACGTATGCCTTGGTGGTGATTTCTCCGGCAATCACGACCAGGCCGGTGGCGGTCAGTGTTTCGCAAGCGACGCGGCTGCTGGAATCTTCCATCAGGCAAGCGTCGAGAATGGCATCGGAAATCTGGTCGGCGATCTTATCGGGATGGCCTTCGGTCACAGACTCCGAAGTAAACAGGTACCGATTTTTGGATGGCAAAATTCTTGTCTCCTTGCGCGCCATGGGGCGCTCGATGTGGCGGGAAAAGTCAGGGCGCTCGAGTCCATCTTTTCGCGCGTTAGCCCAGTGTTTTCAGGTCCCTAAAAAGCTATCAGAGAAAGGATAACCCAGGCAACGACTTTGGCCCCGGCTGGCAGATCGTCAAGCGAGAGGTCGCATACGGCCTCCGGATGGCGCCTGCGAGGCCCGAACGGCAAGAAAACACCCTTGAATGCTACCGGGGAGCAGCGGCTGAATCGGGTGCTTTCGGGACTCGAGGTTGCAGGCCGTCGCTGTGAAAGGTTAGCGTCCGCACCGTGCCGTATTCACCCAGGCGCGGCAGCTTTTGTCCATTGAAGAAAACATCCAGTGCTCCGGCGTTTCCGGCCTTCACGATAACTTCTCTATTGGCCTGGATGGATTTCTCTTGCGGAGCCGACAGCGTCACTTCAACCGGCGGTTGGCCGTCGGCGATGATCGACACCCAGCACTCATCCGAGTCGTCGTTTCCTCGCAGTAAAACTGTAAACAAGCCAGCCAGTGCTTCTTGAGACGAAGCGGACCCATGCAACGCGGCCTGAGCCACGGGCGAAGGCTGGGCCCCGGGCTTGTCCGTCACGGGATTGGCGTGGTGGGAGCATGGTTGGTGTCGGTGGGAGTTTGTGGGTATCTGACGCGGCTCGCCGGCACGGGATCCCATTGCGGCGGGTGTGGCTTGCATTTCGGGCGTGGAAGTCTCGTCGCTGCGGTCGTCGCCCCGGGAGCGATGGTAGTAACTCCAGGTTGCAAAGGCCAAGCGCCGCCAGCAGAAGTCCAAGAGCCAGCAGACCCCAGGGGATTTCTGCTGCCGGCTCGGGCTCGCGCGTCTCGACAATCGGTTGGCTCGGCCGCTCGGCGACCAATTGCGGCTTGCCCGCAGTCGTCGCCTCCAAAGGCATGGACCGCTGCTGGGTTTCGCCCAGTGCTTCCATGTAATCGTGAATCGTCTGTTCTTCGTCGAGGCCCAGGTGGCGAGCATACGCGCGAACGAATCCCTTGTTGAAGATGCCGCCCGGCAGCTGATCAAACTTTTCTTCTTCCAGGGCACGAAGCATGCGGGTCCCGATCTTGGTGCTGAGCGCGATGTCGTCGAGCGAGACGCTTCGTTGTTCCCGCTCTTTTTTCAGCCTGTCACCGAAAGATCCCATAGAGGCTCTCCCCAAGACCGGCATCGGGATAGCACGAAATACTAACCGTATGTTAAGCGCACGGGAAGAGACTTGCCAGAATTTGGGAGAAGGCGAACCGCAGACGTAATGCCTGTTCCGGGGCCTTCCTGCCCCAAGCTCCTTGCCGTACGTGGCTTTGCGGGTACGGGGGGTTACTTAAGGTCGTTGCCCGCCCTTCCGAGCGACGCATATAATTTGAGCAATTCTGCCTGAAAATTAGAAGGATTTTTGCATGCCTGAGGCCACCGGAGCCGACCGAAGACGGCAAAGCCAAGAGCTCAACATCTTCCATGATGTGGCCAAGGCCCTAACCTCGTCTTTGGATCTGGATTCCATTCTGCAAACGATCATGGAAAAGATGGCGGAATACTTCCGTCCCGACACCTGGTCCTTGCTGATGGTGGATGAGGAGCATAACGAACTTTATTTCGCCATCGCCGTCGGCGACGCGGCCGAGGCCCTGAAGGACGTTCGCCTGAAAGTGGGCGAAGGCATTGCCGGCTGGGTGGCCAAGAACGGCGAGCAACTCATCGTTCCCGATGTCTACACCGATGCCCGGTTCGCCAAACGCATCGACAAGGTAACGCAGTGGGAGACGCGTTCGATCATCTGCATTCCCCTGAACTCTAAGCACCGCGTGCTCGGCGTCATTCAACTGGTCAACGTCGACATGAAGGGGTTCGGCGACCAGGAAATTTTCTTCCTGCAGGCCTTGTGCGATTACGCGGCGATCGCGATTGAGAACTCGCGCGCCGTTGAAAAGATTCAGGAACTCACCATCACCGACGACTGCACGGGCCTGTATAACGCCCGCCATCTTTACAAGACGCTGGAAACAGAAGTCTACCGCTCCTCCCGTTTCGGCTACGAGTTCAGCGTCCTGTTCATCGATCTCGATCACTTCAAGCAGGTGAATGACACGCACGGTCATTTGATCGGCAGCAAGCTGCTCGCGGAAATTGGATATCTGGTGAAGGCTCAGCTGCGATTGATCGACTACGCGTTTCGCTACGGCGGCGACGAGTTCGTCGTCCTGCTTCCGCAAACCGGCAAAGATCAGGCATTGACCGTCGCCAAACGCCTTCGGGACGCTCTACGGGTCAGCATGTTCTGCAAGGAAGAGGGGCTGAATCTGAATATCCGCGCCTCCATCGGCCTGGCAACCTATCCGCACGATGCCAAGTCTCCGCATGACGTCATCCGCCAAGCCGACGAGATGATGTACCTGGTCAAGAACACCAGTCGCGACAATATTGGAATTGCGCAGCGCGGCGTGATGAAGTAGTTCTCAGATGCCAGGTGTCAGTTAGGGGATTCCTGGACTCGGCCAGAGCGTCAGAATCTCAGATGGCGACCAAAAAATAATTTGTCATCCTGAGCGCAGCGAAGGACCTGCTTTCCTTTACTCGCTGCAAAATGCTTCGGTGAACCCTACTCCTTCTTCCTCTTCTGCAGTTCAATCGCCCTCTCAGAATCGGATTGCATTCCGGACGGATCCTGCTTGAAAGCGATCGAGTTCGCCGCAGCATTGGGATTCACTCCGAAGTCCCAAACGTAGAGATTCATTCCTTCTTTTCCAAGCATCTCGACCACGGCGTACTCTCCGCTGGGCAGACTCTCGGTAGGAGTGACCTTGACCCAGCCACCCTTCATGGGCTGGGACGTGGTCGCCACGAACTTGGCGTCCTGGCTGATCTTTCCGTAGACGGCCACCTTGATTTCACCAACCACGCGCTTATCGCCCTTGGCCTCCAGACGAATGATTCGGAAACGATCGCCGGGCGCCCCATCCTTCTTCGCCGAATCATCCTTCTTGGGCTGCGCGTAAGCATCCGCCTCGGCGTCCTGGCCGCGATCGATGTTTACGTATAAAGCGGGGACTGAAACGTGGGCTTGCACCGGCGAGTGTTTGCCGGGGACTTCCACCGTCTGACGGTTGCTGGCGATCGGGTTCACCGCCGAGCGCAGAATATTGCCTTTCAAGTTCTTGTTCACGGCGCCCCCGCGTTGATCGAGCGGGACAAGTTCGGGACGGCTCTCGTACGTTGTCCAGCAGGAATATCCCGCCCTCTTCCGGAAGCTGCAATCCGGGCGCGACGTGCGGGGACCGCGCTTCCTCGGATTCACGGTCAGCTTCCAGTTCCTTGTCGAGCGCGGCGGCCTCCGGGGTGGGAGCCCCGGCCGCGCGATCCTTCTCGTACTTTCTCGGTCGCGGACCAGTCCACCATCGACTTCGGCAGCTCTTCCCACTCGCCGCGCTCGGCGCTCATATAGCGCACACGCTCCCCTTGATTTCATACTTGGTGACTGACTGGTAGGAACCGTCTTTGAGGTAGAGGCGTTTGGCGAGGTCCTGCGCCTGCATGAGACCGGGCGCCAGCCACAGGAGAGTTCCCAGCCCCAGCCAGATCACGCAACTGCGGGAAAGCACGGCGCATGGGATTCACCCAACTCGTGAGATGCAGGCGCAAATTCAGCGGATGCTCACTCCGAGAGCTTCCAGAATTCTCCCACAAGTCCAACCTCTCGAAACACCATTTCCGCGTCGGCTGCGGACTTCGGTTGCCATTCCGGGTTCAGGCGATCGCTGTACCAGAGCTGCGCCAATCTCCAGCCTTGCTCCAGGGAGAGCGTGCCGCCGCGAGGGCGGTTCCATTGCTTGCACCAGCGGTCCACATGCTGTTCCGACCGGAACAGAAGCATGGTTCGTCAGGTAAAGACGACGTCCTTGTACCAGTGCCGGGCCGGAACGGCAATATGAATGATGCCGTCGCCTGAGCGGATATTCCCCCGCTCGTATCTCGACCGGCATGTCGAAGTTGCAGCACCCGCAAGCCGCCCCGACGAGCGCGTCTTTCTTTATCATGGCCGGGAATGCCGAGCGCATCCCAGATGCAATTCCCAAACCATGATTTCCGTCCCACCGTGACGGGAAAGCCGGTGGGAATGCACGAAAACGGCGCCGCCCGCCACAACTCGCCATTCTCCTGCATCATGAAGGCATGGCTCTCACTCAGCCGTGCCAGACTCGCTCGAACGTTCGCCGCCGACGTGCGCAGCCCGCCCGCCATCTCCGCGATAGTCGGACATCGCTCGCGACTCAGAAGTTGCCGATAAACAAAAAGTCGAACTCGCCCGTCAAAATCAGAATGCACGCCCATCGACAAACCCCACAAACTCATAGCGCCGTAACGCAACCCGAAAGCTCGAAGCTCAAAGCTCGTAGCTCATCCCGTATTGTGCAGTCCGGCGGCGATCCCGTTCATGGTAGCGCCTATCGCATAGTCGAGAGATTTATCCAGCTCCCCGCTCCGCTTCCGGCGCAGCAAGTCGACTTGGATCAGGCTCATCGGGTCGACATAAGGATTGCGCAGGCGGATCGAGCGAAAAAGCACCGGGTTCTTCTCGAGCAGATCATTCTGTTCCGCGATCGACAGGATGACACTCCGCGTGCGCAGGAATTCCTCAAGCAGCAGGCTGTAAACGCGATCACGAATCCCCGCATCCGTGACCAGTTCCGCATAAAGCCTCGCGATGGACATGTCCGCCTTGGCCATCGCGATCTCCACATTGCGCACCAGGCTGGAGAATAACGGGAAGTTTTTCATCATCTCGCGCAGCAGCTTCGCATTCGCGGCCGAACTTGCCAGGAAGCGCTCCAACGCGTAACCCACGCCGAACCACGCCGGAACCGCATGCCGGCTCTGCATCCACCCGAAGACCCACGGGATGGCGCGCAAATCCTCAAGCCGGCGGCTTTGCGAACGCCGTGCCGGACGCGACCCGATCCGTGCATGCTCAAGCTCATTCACCGGGCGTGGCCTGCTCGAAGTATTCGAGAACGTCGGAGTCCTCTGCGATTCGCTCGCGATAGTAGCGATACGCTTCCCGCGAGATCGTCTCCATCGCCCCATCCCAGCGCGTGGCCTGCTTGCGGTGAAGGCCGGCTTGGACTCACCATCGCCTCCAGGCAAGCGGCAATCATGATTTCCAGATTCCACTCCGCCAGCACTGCGTCGGAATATTTCCAGGTCAGAACTTCGCCCTGTTCGGTGACTCGAATCTCTCCCGAGAAATCGCCCGGCGGCTGGGCAAGAATGGCGGCATGGGTCGGCCCGCCTCCGCGTCCGACCGTTCCGCCGCGCCCGTGAAACAGGCGCAGGTTGACGCCCTGTTCGCGCGCCGCCTGATGCAGGTCGCGCTGCGCTTTATGCAGTTCCCACGTGCTGGTCAGCATGCCTCCGTCTTTGTTCGAATCGGAGTAGCCCAGCATGACCTCCTGCGCCCGGCGCCACGATTCGAGCAAAGGCTTGTAGTCTTCCGACTGCCAGAGGCGTTTCATCACCGCCGCCGAGTCGCGCAGCGAGGCAATCGATTCAAACAGCGGCACCGGGCGCAGTCCCGGGTCGCGGCCTGCCGCCTTGCACGTGACGCCGCACACCTCCGCCAGCCGAACTACATTGAGAACGTCTTCCTCCGACTGGGTGTCGCTCACAATGAAGTTGCGAATCGCTTCCGAGGCCTGCGTCTTCTTCAGTTCTGCGATCGCGCGAAAGGTTTCCAGCGTGTCGGCCGAACACCGCCGGCAGATCGCGGGTTTTCTCCTGCGGCACCACGGCCGAAGCCAGGTCCGAGACCGCGCCCGAAAGCGCGCGCGCATGCTGCCGGATATCGAGTGCGTGAAGATGGAAGCCAAACGTCCGCACCTTCCTGAGCAGCGGATCCATCAGCAACTCCACCAACCGCTCTCCCCGGTTGGCGCACAGGCTCTCGCGCACCAACCGCAGATCGTCCTCGAATTCTCCGGCGGTCCCATAGGCAAAAGTATGCTCAGAGGAATCGCGGCTGAAGCGGAGCCGCGCGCCCACAAAATCCAAAAAGTGCCGGTAGAGTTCGACCTCGGTGATCCGCTTCCATCGCGAGTGCTCCTCGCCCAGGGTATTTTCGTAAGTCTGTACCCTTTGCAGCAGCCGCTCCGACGCTCCTATCCGTCGCAATGACATGCTGAGCTGGCTCACCAGCCGGGTGATCTCTGCGATGTAGTGGTCGATGATGAGGTGGCGAGCGATCCGCAGCGCATCCCGCGTGCTCTGTGCCGTGACGTAGGGATTTCCGTCGCGATCCCCGCCGATCCACGAGCCGAAATGCAAAAGCTCCGGAAGCCTCGCGTCTCCCGTCGCAGCGCCATAGAGATCCGCGAGAGATTGTTCCAGTTCGGCATAGAGCCGGGGCACCGTCTCGAACAAGACCATCGGAAAGTGGTCGAGCCCCATGTGGATCTCGTCGCGCACCGTCGGTTTCTTGAGGCGGACTTCATCGGTCTGCCAAAGCGCGGTGATCTCCTGCAGAATCTCGGCTTCGTATTCGAGCGCGTCGGTCTGCGACAGCAGCACGTGATCGAGCCGTTCCAGCAGCCGGGCGATGCGGCGCCGCTTGAGGCGAATCGTGTGGCGCGTGATTTCGGTGGGATGAGCCGTAAATACGGGCGTTACGCAAACTCTCTTCAGAGCGTCCAGAACCGCGTGCAGCGGCGTGCCCCCAGCCTTCAACCGAAATAACGTTCCGCGAAAAGATCCTTCGATCGGCGCGCGCCCCGACTGCAGCCGCGCCGCCCGCCGGCGGCGCTTGCGATGATTGGTTTCGGCAAGATTTGTGAGTTCGAAATAGACGGCAAACGCCTTGGTTACGCGGTAAGCGTCTTCGACCGACAGTCCGCGAACCACATCGCGGGCTTGCGCCAACAGCCCCGGCTCAGGCTGTTCTCTCCCGGCCGTAGTCTGCTCGCGCTGCTGGATGAGAAGCCGCCGCAGCCGCTCCACGGTCTCGAAGAACGCTTCTCCTTCCTGCTCGACCAGCACGCGTCCCAGCAGAATTCCCAGCGAACGCACATCGCGCCGCAACGGAAGTTCTTTGGCAGGGTCGGAAGTGTCGGCAGTAAGTTCGGCGAGCCGCGTGCGCGGGTCGTCCTCACTCCACAGGGAAGGATCGGCCATGGGGTATTTTAGCGGAACACACGGAAGAGCAAAGGAGCCTTGCCCAAACCCGAACGGCGGAAAGCCGCGCGCCGCCTTTTGCGCTTGTCGGCCGCAGGAACGTGTGGCAGACTCCCACTCAAACGGGCTCTTCGGAGCCTTGCGATGGTGCGCCCATGCTTCGTTCGTCTCGCTTTCCCCTGATTTCGGGGCTTCTCTGGCTTATTTTCTTGTCGACGTTTGTAACGACCGGTTCCTCATCCTTCGCGGAACCCCGGCAAGAGCCGCCCACCGCTAGCTCCGTCCCGCAGTTAACGGTTACTTCCCTGCCCAGCCCACTTAGCGAAGCGCTGGCACTTTACCGAAAGGGCGACTTCGATGAAGCCATCACTAAGTATCAAGGCGTTCTGCATGATAAGCCTAACTCCCCCGACGCTTATGCCGGACTTATCCGCACTTATCTCAAGAAGAAGGATGTGCAACAAGCTGCAGATCTCGCCACCCAGGCAATCCAGGTAGCCGACGCAACTCCGGTGCGTGTGGCCCTCGGCGAACTCTACTTCCGCCAGGGAAAAATCCACGACGCTGAAGAAGAATGGGTCAAAGTCATCAACTCGGGACACCAAGATGCACGGGCCTATTTCGGTCTGGCTCGGGTGCGCTGGTCCATCGCGATGTACAAGAGCGGCTGGACGATGATCGATAGGGCGCACACCCTCGATCCTTCCGACCCCGAAATTCAACAAGCCTGGGCGCAGAAACTCAGCCGCGCCGAGCGGATCAAGTTCCTCGAGGACTATCTGGCCGGTGACAATAACGAGGACGCTGACTCGCGCTCCTCCATGCAGCACTATCTCGAATACTTGAAAGCTCGCGCCAAGGACTCTCACGGCGCTTGCCGTCTGGTCAGCAAAGTCACCTCCACCGAAACGAACCTGGTTCGCTTGCTCAGCGACCCCCAACATCTGCGCGGCTACGGTTTGGCCGTCAACGTGAACGGACACGGATCGAAACTGCTGCTCGACACCGGGGCCTCCGGCATCCTGATCAGCCGCGGCCTGGCCGAGAAGGCCGGGTTATCACGACTTTCGGAGTACGAGATTCACGGAATCGGAGACAAGGGCGGGAAGGAAGGCTACACCGCGGTCGTGGACTCCTTGAAAATCGGCGAGCTCGAATTTCAGGGATGCACCGTCCGCGTACTCGATCAGCGTTCCGTGGTCGGCGAAGACGGCCTCATCGGTGCTGACGTTTTCTCCAGTTTCCTCGTCGATCTTGACTTCCCCAACGAGAAGTTGCACCTTCAGGAACTCCCGAAGCGCCCCGAGGCTGCCGACACGAAACTCGCTCTGGCGACTGACGAAGAAGATTCTGACGACGATAGTGGCGCGTCGAAGCCCACCACACCCGACCCACAAAAGGACGCCAAGGCGAAGCATTCCGGGCCGCAAGACCGGTACGTGGCGCCCGAGATGAAGTCCTACACTCCGATCTACCGCTTCGGCCACATGCTGCTGGTTCCGACTTCGATTGGGCAGGTACCCGGCAAGCTCTTTCTCATCGACAGTGGTGCCTTCACCAACCACATCACGCCCGCCGCTGCTCGTGAAGTCACCAAGGTGCACGGCGACGCCGATACCGTCATCAAGGGTCTAAGCGGCAGCGTGAAAAAGGTCTACAGCGCCGACAAGGCGATTCTCCAGTTCGGACACTTGCGCCAGGAGAATCAGGACATGGTGGCCTTTGATTTCACCCGCATCAGCGATCACGTCGGCACGGAAATTTCCGGCACCCTGGGATTCACGCTGCTTCGCTTCCTCGATGTCAAAATCGACTACCGCGATGGCCTCGTGGACTTCGAATACGACACGAAACGTTGGGGACGCTAGACTGCGCTGATCACCGCAACGCGGCACCTTTGTGGATAAATCATCCTCGTGTTAACGTTCCGCCCCATGCACAAGGCGATCTGGCCTATGACGTGTGCGTTGCTTGCTCTGACGTCAGCTTGCCGCAAAGCAGAACAGGAGCCTTCCGACCGACCACGCCTCACACCGAACGTCGTCCTGAGCGACGTCACCTTTCACAGCGCTTCTCTCAATCGCGACATGCCGTACCGCGTCGTGATGCCGGCCAGCATTCCGGCAGGAGTAAGGTTTCCCGCGGTTTATCTTCTCCACGGCGGCTCCGGGAATTTTCGTGACTGGACGAACTACACCGACGTTGCTCGATTCGCCGAGCGCGGCCTGATTCTGGTCGTGCCCGATGCTGACGATTCCTGGTACACCAACTCCGCCAAGCGCCCCCATGATCGTTACGAAGACTACATCACTCAAGATCTCGTCGCCGACGTGGAAACCCGGTTCCCGGCTGCGACCGGGCGCGCCAGCCGAGCCATCCTGGGCATCTCGATGGGAGGTTTCGGCGCTGTCAAGGTCGCGCTTCGCCACCCTGAGCTGTATGCATTTGTGGGCGGCCTGAGTTCCGCGCTGGATGCGCCAGGGCGTCCGTTCTCGGTGGCGCGTATCGGCCAGTATCGGCACTATCGCTCGATCTTCGGACCAGTCGACAGCGCAATCCGCCGTGACAACGATCCCTTTGTGTTGGCCAGTTCCGCCGATCCGGCGAAGATGCCCTACTTTTTTCTCACGTGCGGCGATACGGAAGGCTTGCTAGCGACCAATGGCAGCTTCGCTGATCTTTTGGAAAAGCGGCATTTTGCGCATGAATTCCACGTCGTGCGCGGCGGCCACAATTGGAATCAATGGAATGCGCACCTCGATGATTGCTTCGCCAGTCTGCTAAAGCATTTGGGTGCAGAGTTCGTCCCACAATCACCTCCCGATTTTCCACATTCCTTTCTCCCCCAATCTCTGCCATAATTGTTCGTGCACCCCAGCCTGCACAATTTTCCAACCCAAAATAAAGTGAGGAAGCGATGTCGGCAAAGTACATCTTTGTGACGGGCGGAGTTGTGTCTTCTTTAGGCAAGGGCCTGGCCGCGGCTTCGATCGGATGCCTGCTCGAAAGCCGCGGGCTCAAAGTCAACCTGATGAAGTTTGACCCCTACCTTAACGTTGATCCCGGCACCATGTCCCCCTTCCAGCACGGCGAAGTCTTCGTCACCGATGACGGCGCCGAAACCGACCTCGATCTCGGCCACTACGAGCGCTTCACTCACGCCAAGCTTTCCCGCGACAACAACTGGACCACCGGACGCATCTACGAACAGATCATCGCCAAGGAACGCCGCGGCGACTACCTCGGCAAAACCGTGCAAGTCATCCCGCACGTCACCAACGAAATCAAGAGCGCCATGAAGAAGGTCGCGCAGGACGTGGACGTCGCCATTGTGGAAATCGGCGGCACCGTCGGCGACATCGAGTCCCTGCCCTTCATGGAAGCCATCCGCCAGATGCGCCAGGAACTGGGCCGCGAGCACACGCTGTTCGTGCACGTCACGCTTGTGCCCTTCATCGCCGCCGCGCAGGAACTCAAAACCAAGCCCACGCAGCACTCCGTCAAAGAACTGCTCAGCATCGGAATTCAGCCCGACATCCTGCTCTGCCGCACCGACCGCTTCCTCGCCAAAGACATCAAATCGAAGATTGCCCTGTTCTGCAACGTTGAGGAAGAAGCCGTCATCACGGCCAAAGACGTTGCCTCGATCTACGAGGTTCCGCTGGTATTCGCGCAGGAGAATGTCGACACCCTCGCTTTGAAGTATCTGCACCTGGAAGCCAGGGAGCGAGAGCTTTCCAAGTGGGAAGACATCGTGCACCGCGTCTACAACCCGAAAGCGGAAGTCACCATCGGGATCGTCGGCAAGTACGTCGAGTACGAGGATTCCTACAAGTCTCTAAAAGAAGCTCTCGTACACGGAGCCCTGGCGCACAACCTCAAGCTGCAGGTGAACTGGATTGAAGCCGAAGGCCTCGAGGCAGCGGACGCGGCCGTCGATGCCCAACTCGAAGACTACGACGGAATCCTGGTGCCCGGTGGCTTCGGCAAGCGGGGCATCGAAGGCATGCTCGTAGCCATCCGGTACGCGCGCGAGAAGAAGGTGCCGTATTTCGGCATTTGCCTCGGCATGCAGACCGCCTGCGTGGAGTTCGCCCGCAACGTTTGTGGATTGGCAGACGCGAATTCCAGCGAGTTCAATCCCGCCACCCCGCACCGGATCATCTATAAACTCCGCGAGCTGCGCGGCGTCGAAGAACTCGGTGGCACCATGCGTCTGGGCGCGTGGCCATGCAAGCTCGAACCCGGAACGCTTGCCCAGCAGGTCTACGGCAAGACCGAAATCAGCGAGCGCCACCGTCACCGTTACGAATTCAACCGCGAATACGAGAGCACGCTGGTCGCTGGCGGACTACGTATTTCAGGCTCAACTCCCGACGGCACGTACGTCGAGATGGTCGAGATTCCTGATCACCCGTACTTCATCGGGTGCCAGTTCCATCCGGAATTCAAGTCGAAGCCGCTTGAGCCGCATCCGCTGTTCAAGGCCTTCATTGGTGCCGCCTACGAGCACGGGTTGCAGCGTCGCTCCGAAAAAGCAGCTGCCGAGGTCGAGATGTTCCATCGGCCGGAGAAGGTGGGAAGGCGGTAAGGATCGGTCTCAAGTGTCAGGTGTCAGGTCTCAAGTAATCAGGACAAATGCGGCGAACGACAGATTCAACTTGACCATATTCGCTTACAACAACCATTGATCGATGGAGCGGCGGGCGTCCTCGCCCATCATTTTTTGGAGGAACGCATCAACATCCGTCAGCAAGAATGGTCGCGTAGGAAATCTCCTCCGTGTTCCCCTGTGCCCGCTGTGGTTTAAGCTCTTGAGTCAATGGCAATCTCCTTCCAGTTCGAGAACGTCCGCATCGGCGGCGGAAATCTCTTCCTGATCGCCGGCCCCTGCGTCATCGAGAGCGAAGATCATGCCATCCGCATGGCCGAGATCATCAAGGGCGTCACGCGCTCACTGAACCTCCCATTCATCTTCAAGGCCTCCTACGACAAGGCCAACCGCACCTCGCTGAAAAGTTTCCGCGGCCCCGGCCTCAAGGAAGGCTTGCGCATTCTGAAAAAAGTGAAGCAGGAAGTCAAAATTCCGATCCTCACCGACGTCCACGAAGCCGGGGATGTCTCCACCGTCGCCGAGGTCGCCGACATTCTGCAGATCCCCGCCTTCCTCTGCCGCCAGACTGACCTCATCGTCGCCGCCGCGCTCAGCGAGCGCGTGGTCAACATCAAGAAAGGCCAGTTCGTTTCCCCGTGGGACATGAAGCACGCGGTCGACAAATGCCACGCCTCGGGCAACAAGCGCGTCTTCGTCACCGAACGCGGCTCCAGCTTCGGCTATAACAACCTGGTCGTCGATATGCGCTCGCTCGCCATCATGCGCAAATTCGCCCCGGTCGTGTTCGACGCCACGCACTCCGTCCAACTGCCTTCCTCCTCACACGGGGACGAAAACGGCAACGCCACCAGCGGCGGCCAGCCGGAATTTATTCCGGTACTCGCGCGCGCGGCCGTAGCGGCCGGGGTGGACGGCGTTTTCATGGAAGTCCACGACAATCCCAAGGAAGCCAAGTCGGATGGCGCCAACGCCCTCGACTCCCGCAAATTGCGCGGCGTTCTGAAAGAGCTGCTGGCAGTGCACAAGGGCCTGTCCAAGGTGCACAACACGCCCTAACCGCAAACTGCGGACCCTAGTGTGCGGGCGTGGCGTCGGGAAGCGAGCCGGTGCTTCTCTCCGGCCAAGGTGGCAGAAGCTTCACCAGTACCCACAGGACCACCAATGGCAGAACGGTCAGCACGATTGCCATCAGCAACCCTTCTCGTGTAACGAGGCCCATCTTGTAAGTCGTGTACCCCAGAAAGCTTTTCGAGAATAGTTGTCCCCCGATTACGACGTTCCAGCGCATGGCAAAGATGCCAACAAGCGTCAGGCAACCGGACGTGGCATAGATGCGTTTGCGGGCGACTTCGGACATTTTCAGAATCTGCGTCAAAGCCAAGAGTGCGATCGGAACAACAGTTCCGAGAGCGATCTGTACCACGATGTGGGAAAAGTACAGCTTGGTGTGGACCATGAAATCGAGGCTGCGGAACGAGTCATCCGCCTCGTAGATCCGGTGAATCAGGTCCAGCATCTCCAGGCTGAAATCGATGAGGAACGTGTAGAACAGATAGCGCGCCACGGTGTCGACACAGTTCATGTCAATCGTTTTCCGGCGAATCCACATCATCAGCATGTAGAGCACCATCACCAGAGCGATGCCTGAAACCATAGCGGAAAACAGGAACACGACCGGCATCAGCGGAGTGGACCACCAGGGATTCGCTTTCACGGAACCAAAGATGAATCCAACATAGCCGTGGAGCAAAAAGGCGGAAGGGATCCCGACAACCGTAATGATCCATCCAGTCCGATCATCAATCGCGAGCGCCCGTTCCCCGATGTTCGATGAACCTAAGGTCATCATCCGGTAAATCAAGCGTTTCCAACCCGTGCTGGACTGAGACAAGAGGACGATTTCTCGCCGATAGTCGAGCCAGATTTCCAGAACGAGGACGGCCATCAGATACCACAGGTAAACGAACCCAAACATGGCCATTGCAGACGTGCGATGCGGCGTCAGGTACATCTCATACGAGCGCTCCGGGTGCCCCAGATGGAGCTGCAAGGGCAGAGGCGCAACCAGCAGGAAGGAGAGCGCCGTAAGCAATGCCAGCCGGTAGGTGGGCTTCACCGCCTGCACCTGGAACACACGCTCCAGAGATGCCAGAATGAAGGCGCCTGCGACCAGTCCGGTGAGAAACGGGTATAGAACGATCAAAACGCTCCACTGCAACTCGACCTCGTTCGGATACATGAAGCCGTCAACGCCCGGCATAGCGGTAGTGCCTCCTCATCGCATCAGTCTTCACCGCACCGAACCATCCAGTTCGTTGTAGAAGACCTTGGCATGCGTGGCCATGGAAGGCTTCAGCACCTGCACGCTGTGCGTCTTCAGAAATTCGTGAATGGGATCAGCAGGATTTTTCAGGTCCACCAACTGCCGCGCTCCAGTCGGACAATTCTCGCAACACGCGGTGGTTAAGCCTTTCGTGATTCGGTGATAGCAGAGCGTGCACTTTTCCGCGGTATCAGTCTTTGGATTAATGAAGCGGCAGCCATAGGGGCAGGCCTGGACACAATAGCGACAGCCCAGGCAGTACTCCTTGTCTACTAAAACCACACCATCGGGACTGATAAAGGTCGCGCCCACCGGACAAACCTGCGTGCAGGGCGAGTCCGCACAGTGGTTACACAGTTTTGGGACGAAGAAGTTCTTGCCCCCCGTATTGTTGGAAGCAACGAAACCATCTTTCCCACCGTTAGGAGAATCCACCTTGGGATTTTCAATGTCGTAGTCGGAAACGTGATAGCGCTCCACCCAGGTTCGAAAATATCCATCGGGAACGTCATTCTCTGCCTGGCACGCGCGTACACAGTTGCCGCACCCAATGCACTTGGGCAGGTCGATTAACATGCCCCACCAGTGCTCGGTGATTCTGTAATTTGGAGCTGCTTCCGGGGTTCCCGCCAGCACATGCTTCCAGGCCACGCCCGCGGCCGGCAACAACAGCAGTAGATGACGCCGGGTAATGTTCATTTCGCAGCACCTGCCCCGATCCCCGGGCTGTGCGGTTGGTGGCAGGTGTCACAGGGCA
The DNA here is from genome assembly GCA_963733805.1 of uncultured Acidobacteriota bacterium. Taxonomy (GTDB): domain Bacteria; phylum Acidobacteriota; class Terriglobia; order Terriglobales; family Acidobacteriaceae; genus Gp1-AA133. Next base: position 30,169 of record CAVTEO010000005.1, read on the forward strand.
AGCCCGTGGAGTGCTCCGCCGACGCGACCTGCGGAAAAGTCCTGGGCTTCGCGGAATTGGCCTCGTGGCAGATGGGACACAGCATCGCAGTGTCAAGCTTGGTGGGTTTCAGCGAAGGGTCGTCCGCGTGTTTGGCCAGAGGCCCATGGCAGGCTTCGCAATTCACGAGCGCGTGCTTGCCTTTCGTTTTTTGATCCAGGACATCCGCATGGCAGGCTTCGCAGCTCTGGTGGCCGGCGAAGTTCACTGGCCGGGCGGCGAGGTCGGACAAGGCCTGGCCGCGATAGTGTCCGTACTGTCCGAAACTCTTGGGGACCAGGAACCCTCGGACGATCAGGAACAGCATCAGACCGGCAAGAAAGACTCCAGCCAATCGAAAAAGATGTCCTGCGTTCTTGAAGGCGTTCATGCCACGTTATCCGGATAGAGTGCCCGCGAGCTTTCCTCGGTCTTCCCGGCAGCCCGCCCCTAGATAAGAGCAAAACATGTCTCACCCTGCTGTGCTCCACATCACCGATCTTATGTACATACCTCACAAGGAAAATCTGGACGTTCCTGAGCAGCCTTCTCCACCTGTTGTTGTGGGGAGTCGCTCCGTGCGAGGGGTACCTTCTAGCGGTGCGAATTCATCAAATACTGCAAGACGAACCTGCAAGCTGAGACTTATCGACCGGGCTTGGTCCGGAACACCGAAAATCCTACGTAGAACACGCCCGAATCAATCCCCGGGTTCAAGTGTGCCTGGTAATTGTTGGAGAGATGGTGGTATTTCCATCCGACCGTAAACGAGCGTCCCGGCCGCGGAAAAAACTGCGCTCCGAATCCCACCGTGACGTTGTAGTTAAGTTGCGATGACCCGATGATCGGCACCTGCCGGTCGAAGTAAAGGAAGCCCAGGCTTCCGTTCACCATGGGTTGAATTTTCTTCGCTCCGAAGTTTGCCTGCAGGCCGATCGGATTCGCACCCGTCCCATAGAGGGTGCCTGCCGGATTGGTGAGCAATGCGCCATCCACGACGTATCGTTGGGTAGGCTGAAACTCAAGCGCCAGAGGCACGATATCGGCGGTGTACTTGAGTTTGAATGGCCGCGTCGCGATCAAGGTGCGCGCATATTGCAGATTCACCAGCAGAAGCTCGCGGTCTTTCGAAGTCCCCTTCAGCACAAAGGAAAACGGCGAGTATCCGCCCCATACGCCGAACTCGTTCGTCCCGCGTCCGCAGCGCGCCCCCAACATCGCGCGCCCGCTCTGCCCCTGCCCGGGTGTCTTGAGAAAAACAAACGGCGCAAAGAAGGAACACCCCAAACACTGTCCTCCTGAGCGCAGTGAGGCGAAAGCCGAACGCAGTCGAAGGACCCCGCGTGCGCAGCGAAACGCAACCGCCGTCGGCAACTTTTTCACCACCCCAGATCATCCTGGTCGCGACGAAGTATCGATGTACTTCCCAGCGGCCATCACGGCCCTCCGAATCTGCTAACATCCAACCTCATCTGCCCCTAATAGACATGCACATTTTCGCGGCCATCTTCGGGATTCTCATCATACTCACCGTCCTGCTCGATGCCTTTGAAACCATCGTCCTGCCGCGCAAGGTACAGCGTTCGTTCCGCCTGACCTCGTGGTTCTATCGCCACACCTGGGTGCCGTGGGTCAAGCTGTCGCGCTGCATCCGCGTGAATTGGCGGGAGAGCTTTCTCGGCTACTTTGGCCCCTTCTCATTAATCCTGTTGCTCGTCTTCTGGGCCATCGGTCTGATTCTCGGATACGCCCTGGTGCAGTTCGGCATGGGCGAGCACCTGCAGTTAGGGACGGAGCACATCACGTTTGGCACGCTCCTCTACCACAGTGGCGAGACCTTCTTCACGCTGGGCTACGGAGACATCACGCCGGTCACGCCCCTGGCCCGCCTGTTTGCTGTGATGGAGGCCGGTACCGGTTTCGCATTTCTCGGCGTCGTTGTCGGCTACCTGCCCGTCATCTACTCGTCGTTTTCCAGCCGCGAACTGGAAATTTCCCTGCTCGACTCGCGCGCCGGCTCTCCCCCTTCCGCCGGAGAATTGCTGGCCCGTCTTGGATGCTGCCCCGACCCGGTTGTCCTCGACAATATTTTTCGCGATTGGGAGCGTTGGTCCGCCGACCTGCTGGCCAGCCATATCTCCTACCCGGTACTCTGCTTTTTCCGTTCGCAGCACAGCAACCAGTCCTGGCTAGGCGCGCTGACCACCATGCTTGACGTCACGTCGCTCGTGCTCGCCGGAATTGATGGCATCCAGAAAGAACAGGCCAAGCTGACCTTCGCGATGGCCCGCCACGCCGCCGTCGATCTCGCGCAAGTAGTAAATGCCGTCTACGATCCGCACGCCCCGGATCGCCTTCCCCCGGAGCAACTCGAGGCTCTGCGCAAAACACTCATCTTCGCGGGCATGCGACCCAAACAGGACGACGAAGCCGATAAAAAGCTTCTGAAGATGCGCTCTCTCTACGAGCCCTACTGCGATGCCCTGGCCCGCCGCCTGCTGCTCACGCTCCCACCCTGGATGCACGACGAGAAGAAGAAAGACAACTGGCAAGGCGGCCCCTGGGATCGGGTCATCCTCGCCAAAGGTCTGGGCGAGGGAGTGCACGTGGTCGACGACCACTTCTAAATGGATTCCCCATAACTATTCAATTTTGTCATCCTGAGCGAAGCAAAGGACCCATGCATTCCGCCTGGGAGCGCCACAACGCAAGCCACCATTTGATACCATCCTCCTTCCCATGAAGCACACCGGCGAAAACGTAGTCCGCATCGAAGCCGAAGCCCTCCGCGCGCTCGCCGACCGCATCGCCGGTCCCATGGCAGACACGTTCAACCGCGCCGTCGAATTGATGGACGCTTGTCGCGGCCGAGTCGTCGTCACCGGCATGGGCAAAAGCGGCATCATCGCCCGCAAGATCGCCGCCACGCTGAGTTCGATCGGAACGCCCGCCCTGTTCATGCACCCGGTCGACGCCATCCACGGCGACCTCGGCATGGTTGTGCGCGGTGATGTCGTCCTAGCGCTCTCCGCCAGCGGTGAAACGGAAGAAATCCTGCGCCTGCTCGCCACCATCAAGCGCCTGCAGGTGCCGCTCATCAGCATGACCGGAGATCTTCTCTGCGCTTCGGGCGGGAACGACTCCACTCGCCGTAACAAAATCTCCACTCTTGCCGAAGCCGCCGACATCGCCCTCGACTGTTCTGTCGATAAGGAAGCCTGCTCCCTCGGCCTCGCCCCCACGGCGTCGACAACGACCATGCTCGCGCTGGGCGACGCGTTGGCCGTCGCGCTCTCAGAAAAGAAGGGTTTTAAAGAAGAGGACTTCGCGAATCTGCATCCCGGAGGCAAACTCGGCAAGAAACTGGCGCGCGTCGAGTCCCTCATGCATTCCGGCGAAGCGATTCCGCGCGTCGCTGCAACCACCCGCATGTCGGACGTGATCTACGAAATGTCGCGCAAGAAACTGGGCATGACGACCGTGGTCGAAGGCGAGAAACTCCTGGGCGTGATCAGCGATGGCGATCTTCGCCGCCTCCTCGAACGCCGCGGCAAGGACGTCCTCGACCTGACCGCCGCCGAATGCATGACCCCCGACCCAAAAACCATCTCCGCCCACGAATTCGCTGCCACCGCCCTCGCCCTCATGGAAGAAAAGAAAATCACGTCCCTGGTGGCAATCGACGAGCATCAAAACGTGAAGGGAGTCGTTCACCTGCACGATCTGTGGGGAACGGAAATGCTCTAGAACATTGAGTAATTGGGAAATTTGGTAATTGTGTAATTGAAAACCGTTTCCACCTGCGCCCTTGGGTTTTAAATTGCTCAATTACCAAATTACCCAATTACCAAATTTGTAGGAGTTACCATGTACCACTACGACCCATCCACCGCCCTCGAAGAACTCCGCGAAGATGCCACTCTTCCCAACCCGGTCCACCTGCGCGACATGATCCTCCGCCGGCGCCTGAAGCCCGAAGAGTCGCTCGAACTCAACCGCCTGTTCACCGAGTATCAGAAATTCTTCGGCGAGACGCAGAAGCTGGGGAAGGACATCCTTGGACGTTTGGCCGCGTAACTCGTTCCACTAGATCGGGACATTCTCCAGCGGCACGATGAATTGAATGCCGGTCACCTGCTTGCCTTGCAAGCGATGGTCATTCGTTACAAATAAATCCACCCCTGCCGTGGCAGCGCAAGCCAACTGAATCGCATCCGGAGGACGCACGAAACGATCTGTGCTGCGGATCACCGAATACTGCCAAGCGGCTCCCGGGTCGAAAGGTAGTATGGATGCCGACTGCATAATGGCGGTCTCATAGACCTTACAAAGTGCCGAGTCTCCTCGCTCCATGGGCTTTACGAGCAGTTCTCCCATCGTCAGCGCCGAAGTAAACAGTTGGTCGCGTCTTGCCAGCATCTTGCGACGCAATTGTCGGGTAAGCGGCGAGAACTGGCTGTGCCCCTCGAGCAAGTACACGAACAGGTTCGTATCCCAAAAGATACGACTCATTCCCATCCCTCACGCAAACGTCGAACGTATTCGTCGGCAGGCTCGTCTGCCCAAAGCTCCTTACCCGAGCCATACAAAGCAAGCAGAGGGTCGGTCTTGAGGCGATCGTCCAGAGAGTTCCTGTTCCACTCGTCGTACCATTCCAGCAACCCGCCATACTTGATGGGAATTTCTTCCCGGTCCGGCTTGGTCTTTGAGCCCTCTCTCTGGGGGTGATATGAGTCGCCCACCCGGTAAAGACGGCGGCGGCCGGGCCCACTCTCCACCAACATACGATAGCGGCCCGAGTTGGGTGGACGATTGGCAACGCAGTGCTGCACAACGTGGGCATAAACGCCGGCACGCAACCTCCCGGCAATACGTGCGCGGCCAGCACGCTCCATGATCTCGTCGATGCTGAAATCGCCTTTTCCGGGTTGTTCCCGATGCAGCATCGCGAGCACAATCCAAACCTCGTCGGCCACTTTGACGTCCACGGCTGATGCTGCTTTCATACGCGATCCCTCCCAAAAGTATTATACAATTATGTTGTTTAATAACAATATTTTAGTTATTATCAATCACCCGTTTGAGAAGACTGGAGAACTCACGTAGAATGAGCGCCTTATGCATCGTTGGTCCGAACTCTTTATCCCCACTCTGCGAGAAGCCCCGGCCGATGCCGAGGTCGCCAGCCACAAGTTCCTCGTCCGCGCCGGATACATCCGCCAACTCGCCGCCGGATTCTATTCCTACCTTTTCATGGGCAATCGCTCGTTCAACAAGATCATGAACATCGTGCGCCAGGAAATGGACACCATCGGCCAGGAATTCTTCCTGCCCGCCATCCATCCGCGCGAGCTTTGGGAAACCAGCGGGCGCTGGGCCGTCATGGGCGACAACATGTTCCGCCTCAAGGACCGCAAGGGCGCTGAACTTGCCCTGGGCATGACGCACGAAGAAGTCATGACCGACATCGCGCGCAAGGAACTGCGCAGCTACAAACAGCTCCCCCAAATCTGGTACCAGATTCAGACCAAGTTTCGCGACGAGCCCCGCCCCCGGTCCGGCCTGCTGCGCGTGCGCCAGTTCATCATGAAGGATTCGTACTCGTTCGACATCGATGCCGCGGGACTCGACGTCTCCTACAAGAAGCACTATGACGTTTATTGCCGCATCTTCGATCGCTGCGGCCTGAAGTACATGGTGGTCGAGGCGCACTCCGGCGCCATGGGCGGATCGCTGTCGCACGAATTCATGGTGCGCACGCCCGCGGGCGAAGACCTCATTGCCAGTTGCGAGAAGTGCAACTACGCCGCCAACATGGAGAAGGCCACCTCGAAGCTCGAGCCGGTCGAAGACCGCGAGCCCGAAGGCGATGGCAAGCCGCTGCTCGTTCACACGCCGGGCCAGAAGACCATCGAAGACGTCGCGCGCTTTCTGGGCGTTTCTCCGAAAAACAAGATGAAGACGCTCGCCCTCATGGCAACCGAAACGGACGCCAAAACGCGCAAAACGAAACTGCGGCCGGTGATCCTGATGATGCGCGGCGATCACCAGATGAACGAGGCCAAGCTCTCGAGCGCGGTCGGCGGACGGGAAACGCGTCCCATGACCGAAGAAGAGATCCAGGCTCTGTTCCACTCGCCCGCCGGGTTCCTCGGTCCGATCGGCGTCGAGCCGGCCAAGAGTTTCGATGAGTCCGACAGTCCGATCCTCATCGTCGACGAAGCGCTCAAGGGCCGGAAGAATCTCATCAGCGGCGCCAACCAGGAGGACTACCACCTCAAGAACGTCACGCCCGAAGTCGACTTCCACCCGACTGCTTATGCCGACCTACGCAGCGTGACCGCTGGCGAAGCTTGCCCGAGCTGCGGTGCGCCCCTGCGCATCGACACCGCCGTCGAGATCGGGCATATCTTCAAGCTTGGCTACAAGTATTCTGAGTCAATGGGCGCGCGCGTGCTCGACCGCAATGGCAAGGAAGTCATGCCCATCATGGGCTGCTACGGCATCGGCATCGAACGCATCCTGACCGCCATCGTCGAGCAGAACAACGACGAAAACGGATTCTGGCTGCCTCCCCAGGTCGCGCCCTTCGAGATCGTGGTCGTCCCCACCAACGTCTCCGACGACAAGATCCGGGTTACGGCGGAAGACATCGCCCGCAAGCTGGAAGCCGCCGGATACGACGTGTTACTGGATGACAGGGACGAAAGGCCAGGGGTCAAGTTCAAGGATGCTGACCTGGTGGGCATACCCTTTCGTGTCAACGTGGGCAAGAAGGTTACCGAAGGTACTGTCGAGGTCGTTCAACGCTCGACTCGCCAGATGCAGGATGCTAGCATCGCCGCGATAACGGAATATTTCGTCAATTTGCTGGGGCCTGCGCGCTGAAGCTTTTCGTCTTCGGCGGCCGGGCCGCAGACGGAAAGCATTATGGGTACCATTAAACTGATTCTGGTGTTCGGGCTGCTCGGCTGCATGGTGTATGTGGGCGCCGAGGTGATTCCGCCATATTTCGCAAACTACGAATTCCAGGACAGCCTCGACACCGAGGCGCGTCTGGGTACCTACAGCACCAAGGGCGACGACGTCATACGGGACGCGGTTTTCAGGCGCGCGCAAGAGCTGGAGATTCCCGTCGCCAAGGAAAAGATCAAGGTGCAGCGTACCGGCAGCGCCGGAAACGGTAGCGTTTTCATTGAGACGGAATACTCCGTGCACGTGGACCTGCCCGGCTATCCGCTCGATCTCGATTTCCACCCACAAAGCAAGAATAAGACCGCGTTTTAGGTCCTCGCAAAACACCTCGGCCAAACCAAGCGAGAGAAGGCCGAGGTCTGCCGGCGCGTTTCGGCCTCACGTTACCTCAGCGGTTACTAAGTGTCCGAGACATGCGTAACTTTGTGGCTCACCTGCGCCTGCCCTAATATCCGCACAGTGCCATGAAACCGTCCTGACAGGTTTGGACGGGTACGCACTGTTCCCACGCCGGACCCATGAGTTCTCCGAAGGCCCAGACGCGGAAATTGTCCGCCTCGTCCTTCGGCAGGGAGAGTTGAATGAAATACGCGAAGATCCTTTCATTGCCGGTGATCGCACTGTCTTTGCTGATCCTGGCAGCTTGCGGTCAGAAATCGAATTGCAGCGGCATCAGCTTCGGAACCGGGAGCGGCGGCTCTGGCTCCGGGGGAGTAAGTTCCGGCGGCTCGGTCTGCGGATCGGGATCGAACAACGGCGGGACCGTGCGTGATTTCCTGTTCTTCCAGCAGAGCGGCAACATTCTCAACACCGCGACCTTCAACGGGTCGACCATTACGACCGGCGTTGGCAGTCTGGTTCCTTCGCTCGGTACCGGCGCGGGCTCAGACATGGTCGTGGTGAACAAAAGCTTTTTGTATCTGGCGTGGCTGCCCCAGGGTGGAACCGGGCAAGTCCTGGCTTTCTCGATCAATCACAACAACGGATCTTTGACGCCGCTGACAGGCAGCCCATTTTCCACGGGCACCAGCAAGGCGGACACCATCGTCGCCGATCCCCAGGGCCGCTACATCGTTGTGGGTAACAGTGCGAACGGTGACCTGTCCGTATTCGCGGTCAATGCGACCACCGGTGCGTTGACCTTGACGCCGAATTCACCGCTCACCAATAACAACATGCTTCCCGCCAACCTGGTGGTCGACGGGACTGGCAACTATGTTTATGCCACCGAGGGCGTCAGCGGAGACGTCTTCGGATTTGTGGTGGACCAGACCACCTTCGACGTGACCGCGATGCCCTCGAGTCCGTTCTTCCTCGGCGACACCAAGGTCGCCGCTGAACCTACCGGACAATTTCTGCTGGGCGTCGATGGCAGCAGCAACGTGGATGTGATTTCGATCGAGACCGGCACCGGCATTCTGCTGGGCAAGGTTCCTTATCCTGCCACTCACGGCGGCGACAGCATCCTTGTCCACCCCAGCGGCAACTACGTATACGTCTACAGCATTGGCAACCCGATGGAAGGATTCTCATTCTCGGGCGGCGTGCTCACGCCCCTGCAGGGTTCGCCTTTTGCCAGTTTGGAGATTCTGCATCCGCAGAAGATGGATCAGAACGGAACTGCCATCTTCGGATACACCGTCACGGGCGGCTTCGGAGTTCGAACGGTGAACCCGACAACGGGAGCGGTCTCTGGCGGCGTGACGGACCTGTCCGTTACGTCCAGCCCGAATTTCGCCCCCACCAACTGAGGTTTGCAATCAGGCCAGTCACCCGCGTATGCCCAAAGGCAGCGGGTGACTGGGTCTTTCGAGTGACCAGCAATTTCCCTGTTCCCGGGTTAGAATAAACACATACTCCCGTCGCGAAACCGCCTTTAAAGAGGGGTATTCGTGCTCTGGCCCGGGAGACAGGCTGTCGCACCCGTTGCCACGCGGACTGGAATCGGCCCCGCGTAGTCGTGGTGACTCCGCCCTTGTAACGTGGCTATCAAACTCAAGATCCCGAAAACTACCGGACCGGCAGGAAAAGGCAAGGCTGTGTTGCCCCGCGACCCGGTGGTTCGCGCCATTTTGATTATCTTCGTGTCGCTGGCCCTGCTGGTGGTTGCGGCGTTTTCGTATTTCTACGTCAAATACGACCGGGTCATCGTCAAGCGCTTCAGCAGTCCGGTCTTCAGCAACTCTGCGCAGATTTATGCCACACCCAAGGTCGTCCGCCCAGGGCAGGCATTGCCCGCCCGCACCATCGCCGCCGAACTGAAGCATGCGGGGTATGCGGAGAAGGGCGGGCAGTCTCCGATGGGAAGCTACCGTCTGCTGACCAACGGCATCGAGATTACGCCCGGCCCCGAGTCCTACCACAGCCCCGATCCGGCCCGCATCATGGTGCAAGACGGGAAAGTCGCCAGTATTTCCAGCCGGGGCAGCGAACTTGCCGCCTACGAACTGGAGCCGCAGCTGGTTACGGCGTTGTTTGACGCCGAGCAGCGCTCCAAGCGGCAACTGGTGAAATATGACGACATCCCGAAGGTGATGGTCGACGCCGTTTTGGCTATCGAGGACCGCCGCTTCTTCCAGCATGGCGGCGTCAACTTCCTTCGCCTGGCCCAGGCGTTCTGGGTCGACGTCACTCGGCAGCGCCATGAGCAGGGCGGCTCCACGATCACCATGCAGCTATCGCGCGCATTTTTCCTGACGCCGGAAAAGACCGTCAAGCGCAAGCTGTCGGAAATCATGATCGCGCTCGAGCTCGAACAGAAATTCAGCAAGCAGCAGATTTTCGAGTTTTATGCGAACCGTGTCGACCTCGGCCAGCGCGGATCGTTTACGATCAGCGGCTTTGCCGAGGCATCGCGCTCGTACTTCAACAAGGACCTGAAGGACATCACGCTGCCCGAAGCCGCACTGCTCGCCGGTCTGATCCAGGCGCCCAGTTTCCTTTCGCCCTATCGCCACCCGGAGCGCGCGCTTGAACGCCGCAATACCGTGCTGGACGCGATGGCCGAAACCCACGCCGTCAGCCGGGCCGAGGCGGATAAGGCCAAGGCCACGCCTCTGAAATTAGCTCCGCCCAACGTGGAAGCCAGCGACGCCCCCTACTTCATTGACCTGGTGCGCGACACGCTGGTCAACAAGTTCAGCGAACACGAGTTGAACGATCAGTCTTACCGCATCTACACCACACTCGATCCGGATCTGCAGCGGGCGGCCGCGCAATCGGTGGAAGAAGGCATCAAGCTGGTCGACGCTCAGATCACCAAGATGCGCACCAAGAAGGTGAAGATCGGTAAGGGCAAGTACGAGACTCGCGTGAACGCGGGACCGCAGGCGCAAGTGGCATTAGTCGCTCTTGATCCGCGCACGGGAGCCGTTCTGGCGCTGGTCGGAGGACGCAACTACGGCCTCAGCCAGCTGAATCATGCCGTCGCCAAGCGGCCGACCGGATCCATATTCAAGCCGTTCGTTTACGCGGCCGCCATGAATACCGCGCTCGACGGCGCGACCAACGTGCTGACTCCCGCTTCCCTGGTCGATGATGCGGCCACCACTTTCGCCTACGGCGATCAGATTTACGAGCCCCGCAATTACAAAGAGGAGTACCACGGCCCGGTCACACTGCGCTACGCGCTGGCCATGTCTTTGAACAATGCCACGGTGAAGGTTGCCGAGGAAGTTGGCTATGACAAGGTTGCAGAACTGGCCAAGAGCGCGGGCATCAGCTCGGTGAAGGCGACGCCGGCCATGGCGCTGGGCGCTTACGACGCAACCCCGCTAGAGATGGCCAGCGCCTACACTGCCTTCTCCAACGCAGGCGTTCGGATTTCGCCCCTCATGGTCAACTCCGTGCGCAATGCCAAGGGAGATGTAGTGCAGGACTTCACGACCGAGAAGCGGCAGGTGCTCGATCCGCGGGTTGCCTTCGTCATGACCGACATGATGCAGGGCGTGGTGAACTTCGGCCTGGGGTATTCCGCCGTGCGCGGACGCGGCTTCAAAGAGCCCGCGGCCGGCAAAACGGGCAGCTCGCACGACGGATGGTTCGCCGGTTACACCAGCAACCTGCTCTGCATCGTGTGGGTGGGGTACGACGACTATAGCGATCTGCACCTGAGCGGAGCCCAGACCGCGGCCCCGATCTGGACCGAGTTCATGAAAAAGGCGAGCGCTCTCACCCAGTATTCCGACATGTGCGGGTTCAGCCAGCCTTCCGGCGTGGTCGATGTGCAACTCGACAAGTCCACCAACCGGCTCGCAACCCCCTCGTGTCCAGAAACATACACGGCTGCCTTTGTAGCGGGCACCGAACCGCACGAGACCTGCGATCAGACCAGCGGAATCGGTGGCTTCTTTTCGCACCTGATGGGACTCGGGGAGAAGCCCCTGCCCCCGCCGCCCAAGGCGCTCGGCTGACACCGAAAATCCGACGGCGACGGAACAAGAATAAAAAGAAAAAGGGATTTTTCGGCAAAATTGTGGGTATCTTTAAGGAAGACAAAACGTCGTCCCAGCCGTCCAAACCACCGGACTCGGACGAAAAAGACCCCATTAGAGGACGACACAGTCGACTGGGACTCGCGGGTCCGAGTTTCATCGGCAAACCGGAGGTACGGTCATGCCTCGCCGTCTAGATCTGCATTCATCTCCACTCTGCTGTATCCTTGGCTTGACGCTGGTCGGAGCGGTCTTCGCGACCGAACCGCCGCCCGCGGATCAGGTACAGGTCACCACGCCGGTGCTGCGCAGCATCGAACCTCCGCCCCAGAATGCGACGTCCGACATGCTCGAGGAGCGCGCGGACTCGCTACGCGCCGAAAAGTTGTACCTCGACGCGCTGGACTACTATCGCGCGGCCCTGGCCAAGAAACCGCGCACCGCGACCATCTATAACAAGATTGGGATCGTCGAGTTGCTCATGCAGCGCTGGCCGGAAGCCAAGAAGGACTTCGAGAACGCCATCCATTCGGATCGGCAATTTTCCGACGCTTACAACAACCTGGGCGTGATTTTCTACATTGGCAAAGAAGTACGGCAAAGCCATCGACCGCTACAACAAGGCGATCAACCTCAAGCAGGACACGGCCTGGTATTACAGCAACCTGGGCGCGGCCCTGTCTCCAAGAAAGAGTTTGAGAAGTCGGCGGCCGCTTACGGCCAGGCTTTGGCGCTCGATCCGGACGTGTTCGAGCGCACCTCGAAGACTGGGGTCGCCGCACAGATGGCGAAGCCGGAGGACCGGGCGCACTACGGCTATGTGGTCGCCAAGATCTACGCGAAGATGGGCGCCCCGGAACGTTCGCTCGAATATCTCCGGCGCGCCATGGAAGAGGGAAACAAGGGGATCAACAGCGTCTACAAAGACGCGGAATTCGCCGGCGTGCGGAAAGTCCCGCTCTCGACGAGTTCATGGCGGCGCGACCGCCGCTATTACCGACTGAATAATCCGCAAATGTTTTATTTTAGAGCACAAGGTAAAGTTTGTTGAATTTCAAGTCGGGCAGGAACAGCTCCGTGCGCGTTAACTAGCAATGGTTGGCAACGTATTGCAAAACAGATGGTTTATGCAAAGCGTTGCCAGCCCTAGCAACTCTTGCAAACTAAAACTACCCACAAAATCCCCACACTTCTCCTCACAGGCTTTTTCCCCAGTTTTCCCACCGCTGAAACCCGCCTAGAATCG
>CAVTEO010000006.1:0-85533 GCA_963733805.1 uncultured Acidobacteriota bacterium
ATCGGCGGGATGCCGCCAGCCTGGCCAAGCTGCACCGGGCCGGCGAGCTGACGGCGGTGTGGGTTCCGGATGCCGGGCACGAGGCGATGCGCGATCTGGTACGGGCACGGCTCGACGCGGTGCACAGCCTGCGCCGGACGCGCCAGCAGCTCTCCGGGTTCTTGCTGCGTCACGGCTGCCACTATGGCCGACCGGCCTGGACCAGGCTGCTCGCCCCCCACGGGTCAGCCCGTGGGCTAAAGGCTCACGGCTGGCCGGGCTCAAGTTCGAGCAGGCGGTCCATCACATCGTGCTGGAAGATTACATTGCGGCGGTCGAGGCCGCCGAGGCGCGGCGCACCCGGCTGACAGCGCAGATCGAGGCAATGCTGCCGGACTGGACACTGGCTCCCGTCGTGGCGGCATTGCAGACGATGCGCGGCATGGCGCTGGTCAATGCGGCGACCTTGATCGCCGAAATCGGCGATCTCTCGCGTTTCGCCAATCCACGCCAGCTGATGGCATGTCTCGGGGTGGTGCCGTCCGAACACCTCGAGCGGTTCAGCGCAAACTCGGCGGCATCACCAAGGCCGGCAACGGCGCCGCCCGCCGGGTGCTGATCGAGGCGGCGTGGACCTACCGCTTCCCGGCCAAGCTCAGCCGCGAGTTGCTGTTGCGGCAGGAGCGCCAGCCCAAGCCGATCCGCGACATCGCCTGGAAGGGGCAACTGCGGTTGTGCGCGCGCTATCGCAGGCTCCCCGCACCGGCAAGCCGGCCAATGTCGTCATCACCGCGATCGCCCGCGAACTGGCCGGCTTCGTCTGGGCCATCGCCCGGCAGGTGACGGTGACGACCGGCTGATCGCAGAAACGCGTGATCGCATCCAAGGGAGGCGCCAGCGAACCATCCGACAGCGACTTCCCGGCAAGGCTGGGGGCGCGGTCGCGGTCAGGAGAACCCTCGCATCCACTATCCGCCGGATCGCCGATCCGACGCAGGTTGCTAGACCGAGGCAGCTCCGCGACGCATCAACGGTCATGCGGTTCCGACCCGCGCATCAGAGTATGATCAACCGTCGTCTCGACGACCGTGCCTCCTGCCTTGCCCGGCAGAGCCTGAAGCGACTGCTTCCAAGGAGCCACGAATTCACTCGCCTGCTACTTGGAAAGGCGGACATGAGAGTGCTCAGAAGCAAACAGATAATTCACCTCTGATCGGCTCGATGCCGCGGGCTGGACCGCTCTCTCAAGCGTATGAACTAAATCATCTGACTGGATCTGAGCACTAGGCACCCAGCGAGAGAAACCCTTGCGAACATGAAGCCCCGCGGACTTCTCGCGGGGCTCCAAGAACTATTGAAGCGGCCCGATTGCTTTACGAGACCACCAGGGGCCGCATCATGTCGTGTTCTTCATGCTCGAGGATGTGGCAGTGCCAAACATACTCGTGGCCGCCGGTTCGGGGGCTCAAGGGATTGCCCATCGACGTCGGCAAGTTCGGTAAGGTGAACTTCATGATCACCGTAGTGACTTCTCCCGGGTTCATTCGGACCGTTTCCTTCCAGCCAATCTCGTTGGCATCCGGCGGCATTGGGCTCCCCAGTAACGTAATCCCGTTCTTAGGATCGCCCTCGAATGCCTGTCGCTGGATGATTTGGACGTTGACAAGGTGGAAATGGATCGGATGGGTGTCGCCTGTAAGATTGAAGAGTTGCCAGACCTCGGTCGCGCCGCCGCTCGGGGTTTCCGTAGCCGCCGCCGTGTACGGCTGCCCCCAGGTGGGCAATCCCTGGTTATCCGTGAACTGAGTGAACGTTCCCAGCGTCTGGATGAGGCGACCGAAATCGTCGAAGTCTTCGTTCAGGGTCAATTGGCGGTTTACGGGACCCGTGTACGGAACCGAACCCGTGTACAGAGAGGCGGCGGCTGTTGCCCCCCGGTGCCGAAATTGGCCGCTAGCAGCGGGTTCAAAGCTGCCAGCCAATCTGGGGTGGTGAGGGTATCCCCAGAGCCGGCGGTGACGACGATCTTCAATAGGGTCCGGGTATTTGGCCCAAATCCCTGCACCGTCGTCGGCGCGCCACCAAAGGCAGTCTGGTCCGGGTCGCCAGTAAAATACTCGTTGCGGGGATCGCCCCCGGGGAACGGCGCGACCGAGTCGTTGTAGAGGATGAACGTCTGCCCGGCTTTACCATTGAAGTCGATCACGACATCGGCACGCTCCGCCGGCGCCAGTAACAGATTGAAAGGCCCGTCCTGTTTGGCGGTATCGGGATCAAATTCGGCAGAGGGGTCGTATTGTTGTGAACGGCAACCGCCGGGAGGAATCCGCCTTCGGTGCCAATCTGATACATTATCGGCCCGGCTGTGGCGGTGTTCGCTTCTCCAGGTTGCGACGTGCTCTCTGGGTAAAGGTTCAGGTGATAGAACCGCGCCTGTGAGCCATTGAGCATGCGGAACCGGACCCGCTTAGGCAGCACGCTGACTACCGGGTAGAGCCCGCCGTTGACCAGAATGGTGTCGAAGAAGGCCTCGGCCACCACCGAGGCCGGGGTGGGCAACGTGTAGAAGGAGTTGTTGGGGAGTACGGCTGGGTGCTCCGCGCAGGGGCCATAGTCCCAGCGTCCCTTCGGGTTGTCCGCGCAACTGGGGTTAGGTCCCGTCCCCCCGACGCTGGTTGGTTCGTAGACGTGGGGATACCACAGCCGACCGGATTGACCCCACTGCCAAGTGGGGTCTTGGGTAAGAACATTATCCGGCACAAAGGTCTTGTCCTGGATCACCAGTGGGATGTCGAGGGCGGAGGCGAGAGCGGGAAGCAGCCCGGAAGCGATCAGCCCGGTCGGTCCGCTCTCGAAATCGTCCGTGATTATGAGCGCAGAGGCGATCCCGGCATAAGCATTGGTGCGGGTGATCCCCATCGCGTGATCGTGGTACCACACGAACCTGGCGCTTTGGTCCATCGGATAGTAGTAGGTCGCGGTACCAGCAGGCGGGTTCGTGCCGGGCACGTTCATGAAGCTGGCGCCGTGCGTGCCCCCAGGCGTGAACCACTGGAAGGGGGTACCATCACTGAACCAGGGTGTGAAGCCGCCGTGAAGGTGGGTCGCAATCCGGTTCAGCGGCAGCTGACCGACCGTCTGGGTGGCCGAGCCCATGATAGTGGGATCAACTGGGCAAATCCTGTTGCACATAGGTACGATGTGGCGAAGCTGACCATCCTGCTTGAGGACATAATTCCGGGCTGCGCCACTCGCCGGTCGCGGTCGGCGGCTCACAACACCGTATGGTCATAGGCTCAATTGTCGGTCGTGGTGCGGCTACGGCCGCAACGGAATTTTGGCCCTAGCGCGATTGCACGGCTCCACAGGTCGCGGCAAGACGTGCCGGCGAAGCGCCTTAGTTCAGCCGGGCGACCAGCGGCGCCAGGAACTCGCGCAATATCGGCGACCATTTGGCGTGTTCGGGGCCGCTGGATGAATGGCCGAGATCGCTGTCGAGCTCGAAATAGCGCGCCTTCACCCCGGCCGCGGTCAGGGCCTTGATCACATCGGGCGCGATCTTTGGCGGGAAGAGCGCGTCGGTGCGGCACAGGATATAGAGCACCTTGGCTTTGATCCTCTCGAAGTCCCGCCTGGTGTCGAAGCCGAGAAGGGCGCGGCGCAGGATGATCAGCGAGTTGGCGTCCCATTTGGCGGCCCAGTTCGCGGCCTGCTCGCGGATCGCCGCCTCGCGCGCCGCCGGGTCGGGGAAACGCAGCGCCAGGGCGGTCTCGATGCCGTAGCGCTTCAGGGTGTCGACCCGGATGTCGGTCAATACCGTCTTGCACGCCGCCTTGCCGTAATAGCGGCCGCCATGCCATTCGGGATCGCTGGCAAGCCGCGCCTGCAACTCGGCCAATTGCTTGTCGGTATTGACCGAGGCCCAGGGCGCGGTGTTGACCGGCACGATCGCGTCCATGAAATCGGGGTAGGCGACCGCCCATTGGAACGCCTGGTAGCCGCCATAGGAGGGACCGGCGACCGCGACCAGGTGGCGGATTCCGAGATGGTCGAGCAAGGCTTTCTGCGCGGTGACGATGTCGCGGATCGTGATGTTCGGAAAATCGGGGCCATAGGCCCCGCCGGTCTGCGGGTTGACGCTGCCGGCATTGGTCGAGCCAAAGGACGAGCCGAGCATGTTCGAGGCGACGACGAACAACTTGTCCGTATCGATCGCCTTGCCCGGCCCGATCAGGCCGTCCCACGAGCCCGGCTGGTTGCCGTTTGCCAGGCTACGGCCGGCGAAGTGGTGGCTGCCGGTGTAGCCATGCGTGCAGAGGATAGCGTTGCGCCCGTCGGGCGCTAGTCGGCCATAGGTCTCGTAGGCGATCGTCGCCTCGGGCATGACCGTGCCGTCGGTGAGCGGAAAATTGCGCAACGTGAAAAACCGGTCCTCGACGGCGCCGAGATCGGCGGTGGGGCGCAGCGGCAGGTCGTTCATCGTTTTCCTCCGCAAGGATGCAGGCGTCCACTGTGCCATGCCAGGCATCGGCCGGTCACGCGTCGCTCGAGCGCCTCCATCCGGCACTGCCGCGTTGGCCTTAAACCGGCACACTCTTTGGAGCCGCTTGTTTCGCCGTGAGAGAACGGTCTTCTACAATCAAATTCCTGATGTGGTGCAGGCGTCGCCGCCGGGTGATAAGTCCGCTGATCTTTGCCGCCCCAGGGCCGCGCGCGACAGCGGAGAGAAGACGCATGACAACGACCCAAGCAACCGACTTCGACATCGCCAGGTTGCGGGCGCGGCGCACTACCAAGTGGCACAAGTTTCCGCCCGACGTGCTGCCGGCGTGGGTCGCGGACATGGACTTCGGCGTCGCGCCCTCGATCATCGCTGCGCTGGCGCGCCTGACGCGAGACCAGGAATACGGCTATGCCGCGCGCGACGGCGTGCTGGCCGGGGCCTTCGTCCGCCGCATGGAGCGGCGCTTCGACTGGCACACCAATCCCGCCGACACCACTGTGATCGGCGATCTGGTGCAGGCCAGCTTCTCCTCGGTCATCGCGTTCAGTGAACCGGGCGACGCAATCCTGTTGCAGCTTCCCTCCTACCCGCCCTTCATGCGCGCCATCGAGGATACCGGCCGCCGCCTGATCGCCAATCCGATGCGCGATGACGGCACGCGGTGGGTGCTCGACCTAGGCGCCTATGAGACAGTCCGTGATCCGCGCCTGCGCATGCTGATATTCTGCCATCCGCAGAACCCAACCGGGCGCGCCTTCACCGGGGCAGAACTGGAGGAGGTTGCCGATTTCGCGATCCGGCATGATCTGGTGGTGGTGTCCGACGAGATCCACGCGGACATCGTCTACCCCGGCAACACGCATATTCCACTCGCGTCGCTGCATCCCGAGATCGCGGCGCGCACCATCACCATCACCTCAGCGACCAAGAGTTTCAACATCCCGGCTCTGCGTTGCGCCGTCATGCATTTTGGCGCGCCCGCTCTGAAGGAGCGGTTTGAGAAGCGCATCCCGTCGCGGTTGCTCGGCTCACCGGGGGTGACTGGGGTCGATGCCACGGTGGCGGCATGGGATGACGGGCAGCCATGGCTGGATGAGGTTCTCGCGCAGTTGTGGGCGAACCGCGATTGGCTGGCGGCGACGCTCGCGGCCGAGCTCCCGGGCGTGACGATGCGGTTGCCGGAGGCGACCTACCTGGCCTGGCTCGATTGCCGGGCGCTGGAATTGCCGTGCCCGGCCGGGCAGTTCTTTCTGGATCAGGCCAGGGTTGGGCTGAATTTTGGCGAGACCTTTGGTGCGGCTTACGCGGGGTTCGCGCGGCTGAATTTTGCGACGCCGGCGGCGATCCTAATGGAGATTGTTACGCGGATGGGGGAGGCGGGGGTGAAGCGACATTAGCTGCAGTTATCGTGAAACCGGCCGTCCGGTCGCGGTATTCAACGTCGTGCAGAGCACCAGCGCTGTCGACGCTCGTCCCAAAATTCCGCGCCAGACGCGACCCGGGATTCGCAGCTGTAAACATGGTTGTGAGCTGCTGCTGGTGAGCCGGCTGCCCAGCAGCAGCTCCGCGCACAATCCATTCCGGAGGGTCCGCTTCGGGGCAAAAGCAGGGCACCCATGTACTACTGCCCTGGGTTCGACGCGGCTGTGAAAGGGCATAACGGCCGACGAATTGGCCCGGACTAGCTTGTCCAAGGAGGTGGGGAATGAGCGAAAGCGACCTCGAAGATCGTTCAGCGATCCACGATCTCTTCACGCGCTATTGCTGCGCGCTCGACAATGGCGAGATCGAGGTCGTGGTCGATTGCTTCACGGTAGACGCGATCCTCAAGAGCCCGGTCATCGACATCAGCGGCCGCGAGGAAATCCGCGCCTTCGCCGGCCGCTTCGCGGGGCGACGCGCCGCGGGCACGCAATTTCGTCATATGGTCAGCAATATCGCCGTGACGATCACCGGAAACCGGGCTGCCGCTAGTGCCTATCTGCTGGTGCTCATCTCAAAGGACGGCAACCACCGCAGCCTCCCGCCCGGCCGCTATGCGTGCGAGCTGATCAAAGGGGACAGCGGCCAATGGCACTTCTCGCACCGCACTGTCTTTCACGACCACGACTACACGCTCGACGGGATCGGTCGCTAAACGCACGGGTCAGCCAACGGAGGACCATCCAGCTGCTCGGTCCCGCCAGCCAAGTCTTCCAAGGCGCACATCCTGACCTAGAGCACCGGGATGCCGGTCGCCGAGCTTGAGCGGCTTTGGCGACGGCTCGATCGGCTTTGGGTCGCCGTTTGATTTGTCGAAGGTTCATTGGATGCGGCCGGAGATGGTCGAGGTAAGCTATGCCGAATGGGCGACGGGTCGGCTCCTGCGGCAGGTTGTCTATCTCGGCGAACATGGGGACAAACCGGCAACCGATGTGCGCCGTAGCCCGCGCGGCTAGAATGCGCCGCGAGCGGGGACCGTTGCAAAACCGCGTCATTCCGTTTGGCGATGTCGTCGCGATCCCGCAGCGAGGCCTTTACACCGGTAACCGCGGGATCATCCACGACCCCGCAACCAAAATGCTGCTTGCCAGGCGTTGGACGAGCAAGGCGTGGCTCGTTTGCGTCCTCGACTACGAGGGACGTCGCCGGGAGTTGATGGGCGGGCGTAGCTGGACCGAGCTCTTCTTTCTCGATGAAGCTGTGGCGTTTGCCGCCGGTCACCGGCCGTGCTTCTTCTGCCGCCCCGCCGATGCTCAAGCATTTCGCGCCGCCTGGGGCAAGGCGAAGGGAGGGGAGGCGCCTCTCGCGCCGGAGATCGATGCGGTACTACACGAAGAGCGCCTGGACCGAGGCCGCAAGCGGATCCATGCCATCTCTGATCCTGTCACAGAGCTGCCGGATGGCGCCGTGATAGTCGCGGCCGGCGAGGCCTACACGATCGCGCACGGCCGCGCGTTCCTGTGGAGCGAGCAAGGCTACCAGGCAGCGCGACAAATTCGGCGCGCCGACGGGTTGCTGACCCCACCGTCGACGTTGCTCGCGATCCGGGCTGGCTACCGGCCTGTGTTACATCCCGATATTGAAGAAAACCCCCATTTCTGATCTTGGTTGCTGCCGGTTCTCTAAGGCGGCCCTCGCCGGTGCGGACATCAATGGGTCGCTTTCGCAGGAGGACTGAAGCCATGCCGGAGGCCGACAAGATCCCAATGATCAGCTATCAGGCGCGGAGCTAAAACGTGTTCGACGAACAGACCAAGGACGCGGCGGTATGACCGCGCTGCGCGGAAGCTGCCTATGCGGCGGGGTGCGGTTCGAGATTGATGGTACCCTGATGCGATCCTCGCATTGCCATTGCCGGCAGTGCCAAAAGGCACATGGCGCGCCATTCCGGGCGCGGGCGCGGGTCACGGCAGCCGATTTTCGCTTTCTCGTCGGCGAGGAGCTTGTCTGGATGCGTGGCTATGCCGGCGCCGGACGCCGTTGCGTATTGCCACTTCGCCGGACTCCGCCGTCATCCTGATGACGGCGGTCGACGACTACGAGGCTGCGGTGCAGGCTGTGAAAGCGGGCGGCGCGTCCGACTATATACGCAAGAGTCCCGGGCTGGTGGACGAAATCAGGCTGGCCATCAGCCGTTCGCTCGAGAAGGCGTCGCTCAGCAAACAGAACTTTGCTTACCGGCGCGATGCGGCCTCGCGCAATTCGCTCGATAACATTATCGGCGTGAGCGGCGCCATGGAGAAACTCAAGCAGACGATCCGCACCGTAGCTTCCACAGGCAGCACGATTCTGATCTACGGCGAGAGCGGCACCGGCAAGGAACTGGTGGCGCGTGCCGTGCATGTATGTTCTCCGCGCGTGACCCAGCCGTTTGTTTCGGTCAATTGCGGCGCGTTTCCCGAAACCCTGCTGGAAAGCGAACTCTTCGGGTACGTAAAGGGCGCCTTCACCGGGGCCAACCAGAACAAGCGGGGGCTGTTCGAAGTGGCCGACGGGGGCACGATCTTTCTGGACGAGATCGGTGAGATGACACTGGCCATGCAGGTGAAACTGCTGCGCGTGTTGCAGGAGCGCACAGTGCGTCCGGTCGGCAGCACGACGGAAATTCCCATCGACGTGCGCGTGATTGCTGCCACGAACAGGGACCTTGACAAGCAGGTAGCCGAAAACACGTTTCGCGAGGATCTCTACTACCGTTTGAGCGTGATTCCGATTCGCGCGCCGGGCTTGCGCGAACGGCGCGAAGACATTCCGCTGCTGGTTAACCACTTCTTGAAGAAGTACGCGCCGGCGGCGGGCAAAAGCATCGAACGGGTCGATGCTGCGTCGCTCGCGGGATTGTGCGACTACGAGTGGCCGGGCAATGTCCGGCAGTTGGAGAATACCGTCGAACGCGCGGTCGCGCTGGAGACGGGCAATCATCTGCACGTCGAATTGCCGGCCGAGCGTCCCAAGGCGAAGGCGGCCGCGGCCGCCGCGGGCGTACCCGGCATGCCAGATGGTGCCGGCTCAGGCGGAGTGCTGCCCGAGGGCCTCGACATGGAGAAGTACGTGGCCCAGATCGAGCGCTCCCTGTTGCAGGCTGCGCTCAACCAGTCGCATGGGGTGCAGACCAAGGCAGCCGACGTGCTTGGAATCTCCTATCGATCGTTCCGGCATTTGATGAAGAAGTACGAGCTGTAGGGAGCAGGTGACAGGTCACGGGTGACAGGTCACAGGTCTCAGGTCTGAGGTCTCAGGTCGCGGAAGCGGGCTGGGAAGAATTGGTTTTAGTAATTTGCAGTGACGGGAGGACATCCGCTTCGGCGGTTCGATCCAGCGAGAGGCTGGGGCTTCAGCGCCTGAAAGGTGTTCTTAGCGCTCGCCAAGACTTAGCTGTTTTAGGCTGACACCTGACAACTAGGAGTCGTTACCTGTCACCCGAGACCTGTTACCTGTCACCTGATTTCTTCAGCTGCTGCTTCCATCCCAGCACGCGCGCTTTGTTTCCTTCCGCCTCCGCTTCCGGGATCATGCCTTTTTTCTGGTAGAGCACGGAGAGGCTGGTGTGGGCGAGCACGTCGTCGGGATCGAGTTCGACGATGCGGTTGGAGACGGCAATGGCTTCGTCGAGCCGGTTCAGGTCCTGCAGGGCGCGGGCCAGGCCGTGCATGGCTTCGGTGAAGGTGGGATCGGCGGCAAGCGATGCCTGGTACTGAGCGACAGCCTGTTCGTGATGTCCTTCGGCCACCAGGTCGAGCGCTGCGTAGTAGTGGTCTTCGGCCGTCTGGCGCGCTTGCTCGTCGGACAT
This sequence comes from uncultured Acidobacteriota bacterium, assembly GCA_963733805.1. Classification (GTDB taxonomy): domain Bacteria; phylum Acidobacteriota; class Terriglobia; order Terriglobales; family Acidobacteriaceae; genus Gp1-AA133. The sequence goes on from CAVTEO010000006.1 coordinate 9,756, forward strand.
CGCAGCCCAGTTTCCTGTTGAGAGGTTCGATTCTAGCACGCGCTTTTTGAGCCCCTTCCGGCGCGGAGCGCTCTATACTACAAGGCAACTTCATGCGCTACGCCATCCGCTTCCTGTGGAACGCTACCAAGGGACACCATCTCGCCCCCTGGCGCAGTCCGTACCTGCTATGGCGCATCGAGACCTACACCGGCGTGAAGATGACGCAGATCGGATTCCTGGAGTTCTGGCACTTCAGCTGGCGGGAGCGTCATCACCTGTGGCAGTTTCTGAAGTGGACGGGACAGATGGAGCGGTATGCGCATCCGAAATCGGGCGCTCGGTAATCAGGTCTCAGGTGTCAGGTCGCAGGAAAGGCCTTGGGCGCTCACCATCGTTCCAGCGCAATGAAGGTCTCTAAGGAAGAAACGCGTTCTTCCATCCGCTCATCCCGAACGGACGTGGCTTGGGACACAGAAAAAGTTCCAGGGGAACCGATCCAATGCCGGAAATCAGGAACGCGACCTCACGAAGCGCAGTATCTTTTCCTGAGACCTGAGACCTGAGACCTGAGACCTGAGACCTGAGACCTGAGACCTGACCTACTACTGTCCCGCGGCCGCCGCTTCGCCCAGCACGATATTTACGTCCGTGCCTTTGCCGACGCCCAGCAACTGCGCCGCGGCACCGCGATTGGCGGCGATCTCCAGGTATCCCATGCTGCCCAGGATGCCGAAAACCTCGCCAGGCGCGCCTAGCGCGTAAGCATCCTTGATCTCGCGGATTTCGCGCTGGTCCCAGCACAATCTTGAACGCGCTGGGATTTTCTCAAAACAGCATGGGCGCGTCCTGCGGGAGTAATGTTAGTGATGAGATTGCCGAAGCGGTCGACTTTCAGCACCACACCGCGCAGCGTATTGCCATCGGCTGGCTTTCGGTTTGGGGGCCGAAAAGCGCACGAAGTCGGCCACCTCTTCGCCGAACTTTGCCGGGTCCACGCCTTTGGCAAGATAGGCCGCCACGGGCGAGAAAATATCGCGCGCGTGAAAAGTGTTGCTGACGGGCTGCAGGAAGTAGTGTTCGCCGGTTACGTGGCGCGCGCTCAAGCGCTCCTCCCGCTGGTAGATGAGTGAGAGCACTCCGTTATCGGGTGCGACGAAAGTGGTGCCGCTCGCTGGTGACCAGCAGCGGACGGCGCGCTGTGCCCACGCCCGGATCGACGATGACCATGTGTACCGTGCCGGTCGGAAAATAGGAATATGCCTGCGAAATGGTCAGCGCGCCATCGAGCACGTCGAAGGCCTGCACGGAATGGCAGATGTCGATGATCTGCGCCTCTGGTTCGATCGCCAGGATGACGCCTTTCATTGCGCCGACGAAGTGGTCGTTCAGTCCGAAGTCGGTGGTCAGGGTAATGATGGGAGTTCGGGCCACTGGAGTTCCTTGCTGCCCGGGCACACATCACCCGGGCAAAAAATCTGTCGCAAACTCGAAAGTAACCTCCGCGGGACGGCGGGGTCAAGGCACGGAGGTAATTGGGAGCCAACAGGACACCTACCACGGTTATAAGCCAGATGCGGCCTCGAGGTTTAAAAATAAGTCATATGAAAGCGCTGCACGTTTGGGTCGCCCTTTTTTGTCTCTGCTTTTTTCAACAAACCTCCTTTGCACAATCAGCAAAAGAAGACTGTGATAATCCTTGTGGACAGCCAACAGTTTGGGACGAATTCAACGCATTTACGCTCAAGGTGACAACAGCTGGCGAGTCGGGATACCAGTTTTGGCAAGGAAAATTTGATGGAGAATCAAAGGACATTCAAATCGAAGTACAGAGAACAGACGTGCATTCGACAGTGAATGGCAAAATCCTGCTCGTTGGCGGTCGAGTGATGGCCACGCAAGGTCCCGTCGTAGATCCGGGCTACGAGATCGATGCCCTAGATGCGCCTGTGCTGTCCTACAAACTGCTGGTTCGGTTGCTCGGGGAGGCTCTGCCAAAGGGCCCTCCCACTACATCTGGAAAGCAAGCGATTGACTTCAAGAATGAAAAGACTGGTGTTCGTTTTGCCACCCCCAGCGCAGAAGGTTTCATCGCTCCGCCTTGGAGTCTCGCGGGCGAGGTCGAGGTTGTGCGGCCCGATGAGGTTCACTATCAATTGGCATTGACTGTGACTTCGTCCGAGGGAGGAGTAGGTGCGACGACTAGTCGTCAACACACGACTGGTTTCGTAGGCCAGCTAACAAAGTCGGAAACCGCGAAGATTAGTGATGCCATGACGCTCGATGGCTGGGCTGTCTCTGAATTAGGAGTTCAAACACGAAAAGATTCGAACGGGACATCGTTCGACTACGGAGCCGCTCCTGCGGCACCTCGATTCAAAGTAGTCGCTGATATCCGGAAGAAGATTATTGCTGACGACTATGCCGGTGAGGCAGATCCTTCCAAGAACTTCACTGGATTCTGGAAGCAAAACTGTGAAGAGGCTTTTGGGCTGCAGATCATGCCCTACGGCAAAGGCGGCAGGTATTCCGTTACCTTTTGTGGGCCGGGCGGATGTGGAACGCCCGGGGAGGACGGAAAAAATACGTTCATTACAAAAGATCCCGATTACGAAGTGATCAGTGAGAGTGAGGTCAGGATACGGAGGGCGGATAACGACTGGGATACATACCACCGATGCACCACGGAGACACACCCAGTCCTGAAATACAAAGACGAGTGATGCCTTGGTTCGCACGCTCGATTTGTCACTGACCAACGCTCAAATGTCGATTGAGAACAGCGCAGATCTCTACTCGTAGTGCAGCGCTTCCACCGGATCCATCCGCGCCGCCTTCAGCGCCGGGAAGAATCCGGAGACGATGCCGACCATCGACAGAATGATGAACGACACCACCATCACGCTCAGGGAGGCGTGCAGGAAAATGTCGCCCTCGTGGTTCGTGGTCTTGAACAGCGCTCCGTAGAGCGGCATGGGCGGGATGACCCACGTAAGGAAGACGGCCAGTCCCATGCCCACGATTCCTCCCGAGAAGGTCAGCACCAGGGCTTCCAGCAGAAATTGCACAAGAATGTGGCGCGGGCGCGCGCCCAGTGCTTTGCGCAGGCCGATCTCGCGCGTGCGCTCGGTGACCGACACCAGCATGATGTTCATCACGCCTACGCCGCCGACCGCCAGCGTAATCGCTCCGATCAGGCCGAGTACCGCCTGCAGGCCCAGGGAGAAGGCGTTCATCATTTCGCGGTTCTCGATGGTGTTCCACACCGGCGTAGCTTTGTCGTCGCGCGGATCGAAGTGATGGCGCCGCGCAATCACTTCCCGCACCGCGGCTACCGCCTTCAAATGCAACTCGGCGGATTGCGGCTGAATAATGAACATGTCGGGATCGCGCACCTGCTTCAGGTCGCGAAAGACCTGGAACGGGATGAATCCGTCTTCGTTGTCCGGGCCCTGGTACATCGAGTCCTGAATTTTATTGCGCAGCGTTCCAATGACATCGAATTGCTGGCCGCCAATCTGGACACTCTGACCCACGGCGGGCGCGCCCTGGAATGCTTTCTTGGCGGCGTTGTAGCCGAGGATCACGACGCGGCGGTGATCGAGGAAGTCGCCTTCCGTGAAGTAGCGCCCGTCGGCAAGGTTGAGGTTGCGCATCTTGCCGTAGGGAAATTCCACTCCGCGGGTCTGGATGGACACGACCCGAGTGCCTACCTTGTAGCCGAAATCGCTGGTCGATTCCGCGCTGACGGCGCGCACCAGCGGCACTTCGTCGCGTACCGCTTCCACATCTTCGTACTCGTAGGTGACTTTCTTCCCGGCGCGCTGGCCGCCAGCCTGCATGCTGGTCTGCCCGGGCCAGAAGACGATGACGTTGTTGCCCATGTTGAGGAAGGCGCCCAGCACGCCGCCGCCCAGGCCTTGCCCATAGGCGAGCAGGATGACCACCGACGCCAGGCCCCACACGATGCCCAGCATGGTCAGCACGGAACGCATGCGGTTTCGCATGAGCGCTTGCCAGCCTTGCGCGATGAGTTCTCTTAAGAACATGGTTCGTCAGTCCGTCAGTCGTCAGTCGCTGGCCATCGGTCGCCGGAACACTTTGATTTCGCTGACGACTGACGACTGGTGACTGGCGACTGAACCTCAATCCACCCGCACGTCTCCTGATCCCGTGTGCACATTGATCTCTGGGCCACCGCCGTTTACTTTTCCGCGGATCGATTTGCGCGATTCCTGCACACGCCCCTGCACGGTGGTGTTCACGGGATGATTCACCTCCACGCTGCCGGAGCTGGTGGATACGTCGAGATCGAATGCGGCCTGCTGCGGCAAGCGGAGTTCTGCATTTCCGGAGCCGGTTTTCACGTACCACGAGTTCGCGGGAGTGCCGTCGACGCGCACGTCGCCGCTGCCCGTGCTGGCGTTGAAGCCGCCATCCACGCCGCGAGCCTCGATGTTGCCGGAGCCGGTCTCGACGCGCACATCGCCCTTGCTCTTCTCTTCGATGGTGATGTCGCCGCTGCCCGCGCGCGCTTCAAGCGGTCCGGCGGCGCCTCGGGCCTGGACGTTGCCCGAGCCGGTGTGAATGCGGATGTCGCCCGCGAGATCGTTGAGCTTTACGTCGCCCGATCCGGTTTCGACATCGATACCGGCCTTCATGCCTTCGAGGGTCTGGTCGCCTGAGCCGGACCGGGTATGAACCTTAGTATCGGGGGGCGCGGTGATTTCGTAGTCGACCGAGATGTTGCGGTGATTCACATAGTCGATGCGAACGCTGTTACCGCTCTGCTGAATGGGCGGATTGTTCTCGATGTCGGTGATTTCCTGTTTTCGGTCATGGCCGAGACTCATCAACCAGGCATCACCGACGTGAATTCTTCCAGTGATCGAAATCGTACCTGCCGGGCCTGGGCGAACGGTGATATCGCCTGAGTGCGTGAATACCTGCAGGTCGGTTGCGCCGCTGACCTGCAGCGTTTTCTGGAAGTGTCCCTGCTCGCTGGCTGCCGCCATGCCCGAGGCCAGCAGCACCACCATCGCCAGGGTCGTGAGTTGCGCAAGTCTCATCCACATATCTTGCCTCCTGGTAAGAACCTATTCGTAACGCAGCGACTCGACCGGAGTCAGGTCGGCGGCACGTTGCGCCGGATACATCCCGGCGGTGAAAGTGATGATCGAAAGCGTCACGATCGACAGGATGATCGAAATCGGAGAAATGATGGGGTGTGGCACGAAATCTGGCAAGGGAAGATTGGACAATGCCAGGCACGTTCCCACGCCAAAAAGCAGCCCCAGGAATCCGCTGAGAGCGGTCAGCAGCACCGACTCCGCGAAAAACTGCCGCAGGATGTCCTTGCGGGTTGCGCCGATCGCCTTGCGCACGCCGATTTCGCGCGTCCGCTCGGTCACCGAGACCAGCATGATGTTCATCACGCCGATTCCGCCCAGACCGAGCGTGACCACCGCCACGCATGCGAAGAAGAACGTGATTCCCTGGAAGATGCCGGCCACCAGCTTCGCGCCTTCCATCGTGTCCCAGATGAACAGCGCGTCTTTGTCCTTGGCGTCGAAGTGATGCACGCGGCCGAGCGTGCGCCGGACCTGCATCACGGCAGCTTCGTGGGCTTCGGAGTCGGCGACCTCGAAGACGATATTGTCGAGAAAGCCGCGAACCACGCCTTTTTTCTGCGGCGGAGGAAAATCGCGCGAGACGGCCGAGTAAGGGGCAAACAGGTAGTCGTTGTCGGGCCCGTCATAGTTGGAGTTCTGCTTCTTCTCTGCGAGCACTCCGACCACGGTGTAAGGCACGCTCTTGATCAAAACATTGGATCCCACTGCCGGCTGGCCGGGAAACAGCTGGCGGCGCGCCGCCGAGCCCAGGATGACGACCCGGTGGCCGTCGCGTTCGTCGTCGTCGGTGATGAGGCGGCCTTCGCCAATCAGAAGCGACCGAAATTCCTGGTAAGACGGCCAAATGCCAACCACTCCGCGGTTCGCCGAATTGAACTGGCTCACTTCCGGCACCGTCCGACGCAATTCTGGGCTGACGTTTTTTACCAGGTAGCATTCGTTTCGAATGAGCCGGGCGTCGTCGATGTTGAGCGTGATCTCGCGGCCGGCGGCCCGCCCGCCGACTTGCGAACTGGTTCGGCCGCCCCAGACGATGACCAGGTCTTTGCCCAGGGTTTGCATCCGGCGCTTCTGATCAGCGCTGAAGCCGCGCCCAAGTCCCACCAGCAGGATGACTGATGAAATCCCCCACACAATCCCAAACATGGTGAGGAAGATCCGCATTTTGTGCGCCCGAAAGGTCGCAAGTGCCTGGCGGACGATTTCGCTGAGATTCATAGCGCGTGACTCGGTCAGCGGCGCGGAGTGACTGTTTACCACCGCTTAGACGGGCGCACAACGGCTTCGTTACGCCCTTACTCGACTATACGGAGAGGGAGGGGGAAATGTTCGGGAAGATTGCCTGTCTGCCTGGGTTCGATTTCCATTCCGGGCACTGGGTGGGTCAACCAAGTTGTCCGTCAGAAGCAGCCGCCACGGGAATGAACCCTACTCCCCGGAGTAGTCCGCCGCCTTGCCGATGGCGTTGGTCAGCGAGTCCGCCAGTTCCGTAGGAATCGAAAGCACGATTTCGCCTGACTGCGGGGTCACCGGCAGGGAGGCGATGATGTAGAAGCGGCCGGCGCCCCCCTGCTGAATCTTCAGTTCGATCTTTCCAGATGGGCTGGGCAGCTCAAAAACTCGTTCGTAGCGCAAGGTGTTCGACACGTTTGACATATTACAGAGATGAGGATGGGCTTCCAAACGTTGCAGAAGAGAGAAGGCGCGCGGACAAAGTTACGAGAGAACGGGAACGTTTTGCCTCATGTTTAAACGGCGGGCGAGGGCGCCCGCCGCTCCACTGACAATCTAGTTTCTGGTCTGCTATTTACTGCAGCACTACCTGATCGCCTTCCTTCAGGCCGCCGAGCACTTCGGTCTTTGCGCCGTTGGAGATCCCGATGTTCACCGCGACTTTATTCTTGCCTTCCTTGCCCTTGGGATCTGGCACTTCGACGGAAGCTTTCTTGTCCTTGTCGTAGAGAATCGCGCCCTCGGGGATCTGCAGCACGTTTTTGTGCTCTTCGAGGATGATCTCGGCGTTGGCGGTCATCGCAGCCTTCAGCTCCCCGCCGGGGTTGTTGATGGAGACGCGCACTTCAAAGGTCGTGACGTTGTCTTTTTCGACGCCCATGGGCGAAATCTTGGTGACTTTGCCGTTGAACGACTTGTCCTTGAACGACTCGACTTTGATCCGCGCCGGTTGGGCCATGTAGACCTTGCCGATATCGCTCTCGTCGACTTTGCCCTTCACATAGACTTCGCTGGTATCGCCCTCGGTCATGATCAGGGTTGCGGTCGAACCCAAAACCAGGATCGAACTCACCGCGTCGCCCACTTCGACGTCCCGCGACAGGATGATTCCGTCAATTGGCGAAGTGATGGTGGTGTAACCGAGTTGTTCTTCCAGTTGCTTCAGATTGGCGTGATCCTGCAATACTTGCGCCTGGGCCTGTCCGATCTTGGCGCGCAGCACCAGCAACTGTGCCTTGGCGACGTTCTGCTTGTTGAGGGCCAGTTCGTAGTTCTTCTGTGCATCGTCGAGGGCTGATTGGGAGACCACACCCTCCTTCGCCATGCCTACAGCGCGATCGTACGCGCGCTTCAGCATGGGAACGTCGGGCCCTTCGGCATCCACCTTGGCGCGTTCCAGGTCCGCTTCCGTTCCCTTCAGGCTGGCTTCCGACGCCTCGGTTTGGGCCTTGGCCTGCGCGACGCGAGCTTCAATCTCTTCCTTGTCGAGTTCAGCCAGCAGTTGGCCTTTCTTCACGCGGTCGCCGGCGTCGACATAGAGCTTCTTCACGATGCCGCTGGCCTTGGACTTGATTTCGACTTTGGTGATGGGCTCGACCTTGCCGGTCGCGACTACGCTTTTGGCCAGATCCCCGCGCTCCACCTTGGCGAGCTTGGAGGGATCGATCTTGGTGCCACCGCGGGCAGCGGCAATCACTCCAATTACAGCGCCCAGCACCAGTACGACGCCAATCACGATGTAGATGATTCGCCGGTTGCGCTTCTTCCTGCCGTTACCATTGCCGTTCACGTTCGCCTCCTGCTTCTAAGAAAAGGGGATCGGGGACCGCCTGACACTCCATCTTACGAACCCCGTATGAGTTTTGTTCCCGAATGATGCCCGGGCTTCACAATATCGAGAAAGCCGTTTCCCTGAATGGGCCCAAAGACAAAACAGCCTCACTCCGTTAGACACCGCAGCCAAACAAAAGAAAGCAGGGAGTTTGTGGAATATCGGGAATCGCCGAAAATCTCGAAATGCGCCCTGCAATGTGCCTGCAGACGGAGTGCTTGCTCAAAGCTCGAAGCTCGTTGCTCGTAGCTACTTTATCCCTTTGGAATGTTAGAATTAGGGTTCCATGATCACATTTGTGCTGCTGCGGGTGTTCTTGATCCTGCTGCTGGTAGCGGCCAACGCCTTCTTCGCCGCGGCCGAATTTTCGCTGGTAAGCGTGCGCGACACGCGCATTCAGCAGCTCATCGAAGCGCGCCGCCTGGGTGCCCGCACGGTCCTGCGCCTGCATCAGAATCTTGACGAAGTGGTGAACGGCGTTCAGCTGGGAATCACTCTGACCAGTCTGACCTTGGGCTGGATCGGTGAGCCGACACTGGCCCACATCATCACGCCACTAGTCGGCCGGGTGCCGCACGCCGCTGTCTACGCGCACACTTTCGGCATCATCGTGACTTTCACCTTGATCACTTACCTGCACGTGCTGCTGGGAGAACTGGTGCCGAAGACCCTCGCGCTGCAGCAGGCCGAACGGGTTGCCCTGGCCGTGGCCGCGCCCATGGACGTTTTCCTCACCATCGCGAAGCCTTTCCTGTATTTCATGCGCAAGTCGGGCGGTTTCGTGTTGCGGCTGTTTGGGTCGCGCGAAATGCGGGGAGGGGCCATCCACTCTCCCGACGAGCTGAAGCTGATCGTCACTGCCAGTCGCCAGGTCGGCCAGATTCCTGAGTTTCAGGAAGAAGTGATCCACAATGCGCTGGAACTCGATACCGTAGCGGTGCGACAGGTCATGGTTCCCCGGCCAGATATCTTCTCGCTGCCGGCTGACCTGACGCTGGATGAGGCCCTTTCGCGGGTGGTGGAGGAGCAACACTCGCGCGTGCCGGTGTACGATCCGCAGCGCGGCCGCGAACACATTATCGGAGTGCTCTATTCGAAGGACTTGACGCGCTGGATGCGGCTGCGCCTGACCCTCAATCCCAACCAGGCGGTCAGTTCCCGTATCGCCAAGATGCAGGTCAGCCAGATCATGCGCAACGTGCTGGTGGTGCCCGAGACCATGGCGCTGACTGATCTGCTGGCCGAATTCAAGGCACGCAAGCGGCACCTGGCGGTCGTGGTCGATGAATTCGGATCTACGGCGGGCGTCATCACCGTCGAAGACGTGCTGGAGCAATTGGTGGGCGAAATCGAGGACGAATTCGACATCGCGCCCGCGGCGCAGCCTGCGCTGGAAGAAGACAGAACCCTTCTGCTGGAAGGCTCGGTCAATATTCGGGACCTCGAGTCGCAATACCAATTGGTGCTGCCTAACGATGCGGGATTCGAAACGCTGGCCGGCTTCGTGTTGGCGCGCCTGCAGAAAATTCCTACCGTCGGGGACGCGTTTGAGTACGAAGGCCGGCGCTACACAGTGGAAGAAATGGAAGCTCACCGGATTGCCAAGGTAAGGATCGAAACGCTGGAGACGGCGCCACTGCAACAGGCCGGAGATTGAGGCGGGTTCTCCAGGGTCGTCGTGCCAAGGGCCGAAAAATCTTGCGCCTGACAGCTCATGCAATGAAAACAATCTGGGTGGTCGTCATCGCCACAGGACTGGGCTGCGGTGCATCATTCTTGTGGGCGGAACAGAGTCCATCATCGTCCGGCGCACAATCACCATCGGCGGCTGTGGACACTTTGCCTTCCCATTCCAGCGCGCCGATCACGGAATATCGTCTGCCTCCCGAACTGCACGAAAAAGCTCATCAGCGCAATCGTATTCATTTCCGACTGAACCTGATCGGCACCGCCTATGGAGTCGCAGTCCTGTGGTTGATCCTGCGATGGAAGCTGGCCCCAAAATTCAGGAACTGGAGCGAGCGATTCTCTTCACGCAGCTTCTTGCAGAGTCTGGTGTTTTCTCCGCTGCTGTTTCTCACCATCGCCTTGCTGTCGCTGCCGCTCGACATATATGGCGAAGCCGTCGAGAAGCGATATGGTATCTCGGTGCAGGGTTGGGGATCGTGGGGATGGGATTGGATCAAGGAACTGCTCATCTCCCTCGTCATCGTCACCATCCTGGTCTGGCTGCTCTACCTTGTGATTCGGCGCAGCCCGCGCCGTTGGTGGTTCTATTTCTGGCTTATCTCGCTCCCAATCGCCGCGTCTTTGGTTTTCCTGGAGCCGCTGGTGATCGATCCGCTGTTTCACAAGTTTGAACCCCTCCAGCGGAAGGACCCTGCGCTGGTGGCAAGTCTGGAAGGAATGCTGCAGCGGGCCGGGCAAAACATCCCGCCGGAGCGCATGTTTTGGATGGGCGCCAGCGACAAGACCGTCGGGCTGAACGCCTACGTCACCGGAATCGGCAGTTCAAAGAGGCTGGTGGTCTGGGACACCACGCTCGCTAAATTGAATACTTCGCAGATCGTATTCGTAGCCGGGCACGAAACGGGCCACTACGTTCTCAGGCACATCCCGAAGGGAATGGTCTTCTTTGCACTGCTGCTACTGATTGCGTTCTACCTGGGATATCGGACGGTGGGCTGGGTGCTCACACGCTACGGCCCTGGCTGGGAAATTCACGACCTGCAGGATTGGGCCTCGCTGCCCGTTCTGCTCCTGCTGCTCTCGATTTTTTCGTTTGTGGTGAGCCCGATTGGCGCCGCTTACAGCCGGCACCTCGAACACCAGGCGGATCAGTTCGGCTTGGAAGTGACCCACGGATTGACGCCGGACTACGGCCAGGTCGCCGCCCGAGACTTCCAGACCATGGGAGAAATCGGCTTGGCCGATCCCGACCCGAATCCTCTGGACGTGTTCCTGTTCTACGACCACCCGCCAATCTCCAGCCGGGTGCGGTTCTGCGTGACTTACGATCCGTGGGCAAAGGGAGGGCAGGGAGAGTTCGTGAAGTAACGAAGTAACAAAGAATTTCCATAGGCGGAGGAACCCGCTCGACATCTCGAACAAGACTCGAGAACTCCACATCTCAAACCAGATGAACTGGACATCTCGAACCGGACTTGATGCAACTCGGTATGCCGAACAAGACTCGAGTGGAATGTTACAGCTCAAGCCGCGGAGCGGCGGCATAGGAAAGCCCAGCCCGTAAGTGCTGGGTAAGCATGAAGCACACGACTGAGTCCGTAAGGACGACACCCCAACGATGGGGGCGTAAGCCCGCGAGCACGGGCAACGCCGAATCACGCAAACGAATCCAGATGCTGATGAAGACGCTTGGCTGGTGGATACTGGCGCTACTACCGCTCGTCTTAACTGGCTGCCTGCGCTGGCCCGAAAGCGCAACCCATCCCCACCCCGACGAGGTCCTGTGGACGCGAGCCCTGCTCGCATTCGAGCAGCAACGTTGCGATGTAGGGAACATCACATTGCAGACCCTTGTCAACACTTACCCCGACTCTAAATACGCTGAAGAAGCGAACTATATGTTTCACAACCGGCTGAGCCTGCACAACTGCGAGTCAAAGCCCGTAGCCGGTGACTCCACCGCATGGATGGTTGGCGTCTCCTCGGGCGCCGACCACTAAAATTACCTCGCGAAATCCCCCGCCTCATGCCACTATCCTGGCCGGCACACGTTCAAAATGTGGTGCCTGTGCATAAAAGGCCGGACCGTAACCGGCGCGCGCTTGAGTCCTCAGATTAAGAACGTGACTTTGCGGCGGTGCCGCCAACGGCCGCTCCATCCAGCTTCGCTGCAATGGCGTCGAACGCCGGGGTCGGCCCCGCCCAGCGGAGTTGATCCACATTCTCGAACAGCGAAATGTCCCTGCGCAGGGTAGCCAGAGTGCGGAACAACAAGGCTTGCTCGCGATCGCGCACCAGAGTGGCGGCGAGTGTTCCCGCGTTGGCGGCGTTCACGAACCAATCCTTGCTCTCGGCGGGAATCGCCTCCAGATGCCGGAACTTGGCAAGCACCGCAGCCGACGACTTCGCGCCCCATCCCTTCAGTCCCGGATACCCATCGGCGCTATCGCCCACCAGCGCCAGGTAGTCCGGAATCGATTCGGGCGGCACGCCGAATTTTTGCGTGACTCCAGTTGCATCGAGAATCACGTTGGTCCGCCGGTTCAGTTGCACGATGCGCGTGCCGCTCACACACTGCGCCAGGTCTTTGTCGGGCGTGCAGATCACGACACGCTCGACACGAGAGTCTTTTGCAGCGGCAACGGCCGCAGCCGCCAGCGCATCGTCGGCCTCGAACTCCACCATCGGCCACACCACAATGCCCGCAGCGGACAGCACCTGCTCCAGCACCGGAAACTGTGCCAGCAAATCCGGCTCCACGCCTTCCGACGTCTTGTACCCATCCCACAAGTCGTTGCGGAACGATTCGACAACGTGATCGGTGGCTACTGCGAGATGCGTGACGCCGTTCTTCAACATGCTGAGCATCGAGCGGAGCACACCGCGGGTTGCTCCCACTTCGCGGCCGTCGGCATCCCGCGCGGAAGGTACCGCGTAGTAATGGCGAAAAAGTTCGTAAGTTCCGTCGACCAGGTAAATTTCCAAGGAAGCTCCAGCCACAAACCTATAGGATTGCGATTCTCTGAATCAACTGCCCGGAATGCTAAGCTAGCGGCGTCAGCTAGTACCGAGCCGCGAGTATCGAGTGCCGAGAACAGGATTCACGAACCAACAAACCGAGAACTGAGAACCGCCTTTTTGGCCCGCTACTTCCTAACCCGGATTCTTTATACGCTGCCGGTCGTCTGGCTAGTGGTGTCTCTGGTATTTCTTCTGATTCATCTGGTGCCGGGCGATCCCATTCTGCAGATGCTCGGGGAAGGCGTACCGGCGGCGGACCTGCAGGCGGCGCGCCACGCATACGGCCTCGACCTTCCGCTCAGCCAGCAATATCTCAACTACTGGAAAGGCGTGCTGCACGGGAATCTGGGCTTGTCGCTGCGCTACAACCAGAGCGTTAGCAAGTTGCTGGTGCAGCGCTATCCGTATACGCTGAAACTCACGCTGGCTGCGCTCCTGGTGGCAGTGGTGCTTTCCATCCCAGCGGGCGTGCGTTCGGCGCGGCGTCGCAATGAGTGGGACGATCGCACCATCAGCGTCGTCAGCCTGTTTGGGTTATCGTTTCCGAATTTCGCGCTAGGCCCGATTCTGATCCTCTTATTCTCGATCAAGATGGGATGGCTCCCGGTGTCGGGCTCGGGAAGCATCGCAAATCTGGTGCTGCCGTCGATCACCATGGGCAGCGCGCTGGCGGCGATCCTCACACGCATGGTGCGTACCTCCATGCTCGAAGAACTAAGTCAGGATTATGTTCGGACGGCGCGGGCGAAAGGACTGTCGGAGGGAACGGTCGTCTATCGGCACGCGCTGCGCAACGCGATGATTCCCGTCATCACTGTGCTGGGCTTGCAGTTTGGGGCGTTGCTGGCGGGCGCTATCGTGACCGAGAAGATCTTTTCGTGGCCGGGAATTGGGCGGCTCACCATCGATGCGATTTCCAATCGCGATTACTACGTCGTGCAGGGATGCATCCTGACGATTGGGTTGACATACGTGGCCGTGAATTTCCTGACGGACCTGGTGTACTCGCTGCTCAATCCGAGGATTCGACAGTGAAGAGTCGAAACAACAGCTCGAGCATCAAGCCGACGAAGCGATTTTCTTCACGACCTTGGCGGCCGTTCTTCGCGCTCTTTGCGGCTAAAAGACGCAAACAAGGACAAGAAAAGCATTTGAACGCAAAGATCGCAGAGGCTCCGGAAAGTTCGCGGAGAAAGACAGTTGCTCCTCTGACCTGCCATTTTCAGCGAAGGCTGCGGTTGGGGTCTTTTTGAGAGAATGTCTGCCACCGCCATATCGCTACCGCAGATCGCTCGCCGTAACCGGTTGGCGGCCGTTGGCGTGGTGCTGGTTGTGGTCTTCGTGTTGTGCGCCATTTTTGCGCCCTTGCTGGCCCCGCACGATCCGGCGCGCATCGATTTGCCGAATCGCCTTGTGTCACCCAGTTCCGCGCACTGGTGTGGCACCGACGAACTGGGGCGTGATACTTGTTCCCGGCTGATCTACGGCGCGCGCATTTCGATGATTGTCGGTTCTTCGGTTGTTTTGGTTTCGCTCAGCCTGGGCCTGGTGGTGGGCTCGATCGCCGGATACTACGGCGGCGGGATCGATCGGTTCGTGAACGTGGTGGTGATGAATGCGTTCCTGTCGTTTCCGGGAATCTTGTTGGCCATTGCGTTCGTCGCGTTTCGCGGGCCGGGGATTTTTAACCTTGTCCTCGCCCTCTCGCTGGGAGGCTGGGTGGGATACGCGCGGCTGGTTCGCGCGCAGGTGCTGGCTACCCGCGAGAAAGAATTCGTCGAAGCGGCGCGTGCGCTCGGGGCGAGCGATTTGCGGTTGATTGTGAGGCACATTCTTCCGAACATCATTCAGCCTGTGATTGTGCAGGCCGCCATCGGAATGGCGGGAGCGATCCTGGCGGAAGCTACCATGAGTTTTCTCGGGTTGGGCGTGCCTCCGCCGACGGCCAGCTGGGGCGCGATGTTGAACGATTCGCGAGCTTATTTATTTTCGGCGCCGCACCTTGTATTGTTTCCCGCCACCACCGTGATGCTGGCCGTGTTGTCGTTTAACTTTATCGGCGATGCGTTGCGGGATTTGCTGGATCCGCGGTCGCGGATCGAAGCAGGCCTCTAAGGGAAGATACCGGCTGGCGAGGGCGCCCGCCCCTACACCCGCGGGGTAACAGTTACCTTCCCATCTGCTGCTTTCTAAGAATTTCCACGCACCGCAACTATCGCCGGACCCCTGTGTTCAATCCGACTGAGCGGCCGCAGGGCTGCCGAAGTTCAAAAGCGACAGAGGAGATATCGATGAAGGTCAATGCCCGCATCGCATTGTCCGGCGCGGCCCTGGCGGTCCTGATGTTGCCCGCAATGGCCCAGATCAACCAGCGTAAGGAAAACCAGCAGGACCGCATCGGCAACGGCGTGGCCAGCGGCGAACTCACGGCCGGCGAGGCCGCCCGCATCGAGAAGAAGGAATCGAACCTCAATAAAGAAGAAAAGCTCATGCGCAGTGAGAACGGCGGCACACTCACCGGCGCCGACCGCAAGGTTCTCAGCCAGCAGCAGAATCAACTCTCGAAACAGATCTATAACCAGAAGCACGACGCGCAGACGCAGAACACGAATCCCAAGAGCGAAGTCGGCAAGCGCGCCGAGAACCAGCAGGACCGCATCGCGCAGGGCGTCAAGAGCGGACAACTGACGGCCGGGGAAGCTTCGAAGCTCGAACACAAAGAAGCGGCCATCCACCGCGAAGTGCGCAACGACCGCGCCGCCAATGGTGGCAAGCTGACTGCGCAGGAGCGCCACCAGGTCAACCGCCAGCAGAACCGCGTGTCCAGCCAGATCTACAACAAGAAGCACAACGGGCGCTGACAGTAAGGGACCGCTCGCGAACGTGACAGTCACACGCGGGTGCCCCATCCTTGCGCGTTCTGTGCGAAAGAGCGGGATTCCACTGCCGCCACGGTCATGGGATTTCGAAAGATCGTCTTCACCACGAAGTCACAGAGAAAGGCCAGGAAGGTTTTCTCTGTGCTTCTGTGTCTCTGTGGTGAGTCCGCACTGTGCTATCGTGTCCCGACCAAAAAAACTCCCGGAGCATCGATGACTTCGCGCCTTCGTCACATTCTCCTCGTCGTTCTTGCACTGTCTGCCGTCACCTTCGCCGAAACCACCCCGCCTCTCACCCTCGACATCCCCGCGGCCGCCCGCCCCGGTCCGAACTTCGACGTCAAAGCCGCCACCGACGCCTGGCTCGCCACCGTGCCTCCCGAGCAGAAAGCTCGCTCCGACTCCTACTTCGAAGGCGGCTACTGGCTGCAGCTCTGGGATTTCCTGCTGTTCTCCGCCATCATGCTCCTTCTACTGCAGACTCGCCTCTCCGCCCGCATACGCGGTTGGGCGGCCCGCATCGCCAGCCGTCCGAATCTGCAGACGCTTCTTTACGTGGTGCCCTTCATCCTGCTCACCTTCCTCCTGCAATTTCCCATGAGCGTGTACGAAGGCTTTTTCCGCGAGCATCAATACGGGCTCTCCACGCAAACCTTCGCATCGTGGCTGCGGGATCAATTTGTTGGTCTCGCCGTCACCGTGGTCCTGGGCGCGATCGCCCTCGTGATCCTGTTCGCGATCGTGCGCCGTCTGGGCAAGAACTGGTGGATCTGGGGCGCGCTGGCGAGCGTTGTATTGCTGGTCGCAGTTGTCGTCATCGCGCCGGTCTACATCGCGCCACTGTTCAACACCTACACGCCGATGAAAGACGCAAAAATGAAGGAGTCCATCCTGAGTCTGGCGCGCGCCAATGGGATCCCAGCCACCGACGTGTATGAAGTCGACGAATCCCGCCAGTCGAACCGCGTCAGCGCCAACGTGAGCGGACTCGGACGCACGCAGCGCATCTCGCTCAACGACAATTTGCTGAACCGCTGCACGCCCGAAGAAATCCTCACCACCATGGGTCACGAGATGGGACACTATGTCCTAAACCACGTTTATAAAGACATTCCGTTTTTCGCCTTGTTTCTTCTGGCCGGCTTTGCATTTTTGAACTGGAGCTTAAACTGGAGTCTGGCGCGCTGGGGCGAACGCTGGCAGATCCGCGGGATCACCGACGTTGCGAGTCTCCCGCTGGCTATGCTGCTCTTGTCGATCTTCTTTTTTGTTACGACCCCGCTGGGCAACACCTGGACCCGCACGCAGGAATACGAGGCTGACATTTTCGGGTTAAATGCCGCCCGCCAGCCCGATGGGGAGGCAGCCATCGATCTGAAACTGGGTGAGTATCGCAAACTCGATCCCGGGCCGATCGAGGAGTTCCTGTTCTACGACCACCCCAGCGGTCGCACGCGCATCACCGCCGCCATGGGCTGGAAGAAGGAGAATATGAACAGACTCGACGAGCCATCAGCGCGGCCCCAGCCCAACGTGCCGTCAAGCTCCGAAGCTCCTCGCATTCCTTGATCATCGTTTTAGCGCTGCCTTAAAGTTGTCATCCTGAGCGCAGCGAAGGACCTGCTTTCCTATGAAGCGCCACGACGTCTGAATCAATATCGATAGGCGGCAAAACTGAACAAGCAGGAGTTCCCCATGATCGCCCGCATCTGGCGCGGCACCGTCCGCGAATCCGACAAGGACATCTACTATGACTACCTTCTGAAGACCGGACTGAAGGAGTACACCGAGACCCCCGGCAATCGCGGGGTCCACACATTTCGTCGCATTGCCGACGGCAAATGCGAATTCTTCCTGCTCACCTACTGGGATTCGTGGGATGCGATCAAGGCCTTCGCCGGGCCGGATTATGAGAAAGCCGTTTACTATCCCGAGGACGAAAAATTCCTGATCGAGAGGGGACCGAGGGTCGAGCATTTCGAGGTTCTGGAGTCGTAATCGCCCGGAATGTTTCTCAGTGTAGGTCGCCCTCGTGAACACCCAGACGCCTTTCTTCGTTCCAGAGCACGCGACTGTTCCGATGCTGCGCGTGGATCAAGTAGAACTCTGGATTGAGGCGACCATTCCGCGCCGCGGTCCCCCGCATCCGATTCGGCTGGACACCAGGAAAGACGGAGTTCTCGCGCCGTAGAACCTCGACTGACCCTTTCCCATTTCATAGCAATCAGGCGGCCTCGCCCTTTATATATCCGCAAAGACGTGTAAACAGCTGAAAACGCTCAGGATTGCGTCCTTGACGAATATTGCTAATTGCAATATAACAATAGCGATCTGACATATGACGCTCGGCGAAAAAATCCGCTACCTGCGCGAGGTCGAAGGCTCGCTGCGCGAGCTGGGCAGGCCGATGACGCAGCAGGAAGTTGTGCGCGCCGTGCAGGGCGAACTCGGCAAGAGCATCAGCCAGTCCTACTTGTCGCAGATCGAGCGGGGCTCGCGCCGGCACATGACGCAGTCCTCGCGCACGTTGCTGGCGAAGTTCTTCAAGGTGCACCCGGGCTTCCTGGTGGATGACCCGGAGGGTTATCACACTGAGTTGACCAGCGACTTGCGCACGACCGAAGGCAAGCTCGACGTGTGGCTGCTGCAGGGATCGGAGCGGTTCGTAAGTGATCGACCGGTGAGCGACGTGCTCATCAAGTGCGCGCGCCACCAAGACACGCGCAGCTGCTTCCTGCTGCTGGGCGCCATTCTCGATACGCCGGGCCTGGCGGAGCGGTTGCTTGAGGCGCTGGATCCGGATGCGTTGCGCAGTCACCGAAGCCGGAATACGCGGGAAGGGAGGCGAGTCCAATGACGTGGGCGAACTTCTATCTGATCTGCTTCGTGGTCGGATTCGCTTTCAGCGTGATCTCGTTTCTTAGTGGAGGCACGAGCCAGCATTTTCACTTCCCGCACTGGCATGGCGCTCACTTGCACTTCGGGGCAGATGCTCCGGTGGTTCACGCGCCTGTCGCCGCGCATGCTCCAGTGGCGCCGGCTGGCACACCACGCGCTGTCACAGGCGGAGCCGGGGATATCAACGGATCGGCGAGCGCCAGCGGGGCAACATCCGTTTCACCGTTCA
The DNA here is from genome assembly GCA_963733805.1 of uncultured Acidobacteriota bacterium. Taxonomy (GTDB): domain Bacteria; phylum Acidobacteriota; class Terriglobia; order Terriglobales; family Acidobacteriaceae; genus Gp1-AA133. The sequence continues at coordinate 28,647 of CAVTEO010000006.1, forward strand.
ACTTCGTCACGCTGACGGCATTCCTGGCCTGGTTCGGCGGCACGGGTTATCTGCTGACGCGTTACTCGAGCGTCTGGTTCGCCGTTGGACTGGGCATAGCGCTGGTTGCAGGGGTGATCGGAGGCGGCATCGTGTTTCTGTTCCTGAGCAAGGTGCTCACCTCGGAGGACGAATACATGGACCCCGCGGATTACGAAATGGTCGGCGCGCTGGGACGCATGTCGATCTCCATCCGGGAAGGCGGCACAGGAGAAATCATCTACTCGCAGGCCGGCACGCGCCGCACTTGCGGAGCCCGGAGCGAATCGGGTGTCCCGATCGCGAAAGGAGTGGAAGTCGTCGTGACGCGCTATGAGCGGGGCATCGCCTACGTGCGTCCCTGGACAGAAATGTCGGGGGAAGAAGCGGCCGCCGCCGCGCCCTAAAGCGATGGAGCGACGGGCATTCTCGCCCGTCGGACCACTGCTTCTCACGATCTTGTCATCCTGAGCGAAGCGAAGGATCTGCATTCTTGCAGGACGGCACCGGGCTCGAACGTAACTGACGTCGATCGTGCTGGGGTGGGAAGCGAAAGATTTTCGAGAGAGCTTCGTATCAGGGCGCTCTCTAAGGCGCGCCGAAACAGACGTAGAGCAAAGAGCGCCTTCAGGCGCCGCCGGGAGGGCACGATGACTCGCAAAGCATTCACCATCGCAACTGCGCTGATGTGGCTGGCCCTCCCGCTCATGGCGCTGCACTACGCGCAATCGTGGAACCAATTGCCGGCCGTCATGGCCACACACTTCGCAGCCAACGGCCAGCCGAATGGGTGGATGTCGCGGGCCACAGCGCTTTACTACGCTCTCGGCGTCACGGCGTTCGTCCTGATCATTTTCACCGCGATTGCCGCCGTGATCCTGAAGCAGAAAAGAACCGCCGACAAGACTTCAATCGCAATTCTGGCGCTTTTCTTCGTCATCCTTGCCGCGGTGCTGTATATCAACCACGGCATCATCGGATACAACCTGACGGGCGCTCCGGTTCCAACGGCGCCGGTTTTGGTGGGCATGCCGCTGGCGATTGCGCTATTCACCGTAATCTACCTGCGCGCACAGCGCGGTGCGGCATTGCCGGAAGCGCCGACACTCGCCGAAGAGTCCCACGGCTCGCGAGCGTTTGCTGCGCTGTTCCTCGTGATTGCGGTTGTGGAACTGTCGGCTACTTATGCGATCCCGCTTCGCGGGGCGCGCATTGGCATGGCGCTGTTGTCCGGTTTCTTCCTCGTGATCGCGGCCCACACCTGGAGCGGCTTCCACTATCGCTTCACTCCCGCCGGCCTTGAGATCAGCACGCTCGGCTGGCGCTTGCGTTCCATTCCGCAGGAGCAGATCTCCGCCTACCGCCCGGAGAAGTGGATGGCGCTGCGCGGCTATGGCATTCGCGGCGTAGGCCAGACTCGCGCCTACGTCTGGGGTAACAACGTGGTGCATGTCACGACCGTCGATGGTGAAGTTTTTTTGGGTACCAATGATCCGGCGCGTACCGTGCGCGACCTGGACATGATGAAGCACTCCGCTCATTCGTAGCGGGCAGTTCGGTTCGAATTGGGAGAGGAGGAGATATGTTGTTCGGAATCGCCACTGAAATCTGGGTAATCGTCGGGCTCTGCGTCTTGGGACTGCTTTTCCTCATGAGTGCGCTCGCGCGCCTCTATCGCAAGGCCGGCCCCCACGAAGCGCTCATCGTTTATGGATTTCGCGGCAAGCGCGTCGTGACGGGTCAGGGAACGATCGTGTTCCCCATGATCGAGAATTGCCACGAGCTTTCGCTTGAGCTGATGTCCTTCGATGTAGCTCCGCAGCAGGATCTCTACACGCGGCAGGGCGTTGCGGTCACCGTCGAAGCCGTCGCTCAAATCAAAGTTAAATCCGATACGGAGTCGGTTTACACCGCAGCGGAACAGTTCCTGACTAAAACCGACCAGGAACGTGAAGGCCTGATCCGGCTGGTGATGGAAGGCCATCTGCGCGGCATCATCGGCCAGCTCACGGTGGAAGAAATCGTGAAGCAGCCCGAGATGGTCGGCGACCGCATGCGCGCCACCTGCGCCGACGACATGAGCAAGATGGGGCTCGAAGTCATTTCGTTCACCATCAAGGAAGTGCGCGACAAGAACGAGTACATCGCGAACATGGGCAAGCCGGATGTGGCACGCATCAAGCGCGATGCCGACGTGGCCACCGCCGAAGCCGAGCGCGACACGGCCATCAAGCGAGCGCTCGCGCAACGCGAGTCTGCAGTCGCGAGAGCACAGGCTGATCAGGAACGCGTGCTTGCCGAGACGCTTTCGCTCGCCAAGCAGGCCGAGGCGCAGCGCGATCTGGAAATCAAGAAAGCGCAGTACCTCGAAGTCACCAAGAGGCAGCAGGCGCAAGCCGACAAGGCGTACGACATCCAGGCCAACATCATGCAGCAGCAGGTGATCGCCGAGAGCGTGCGCGTGCAGCAAGTCGAGAAGGAAGGCCAGGTCAAGGTTCAGGAAGCCGAAATCAACCGCCGCGAGAAAGAACTGATCGCGACGGTGCTGAAGCAGGCCGAGATCGAGCGTCAGCGCATCGAGACCATCGCGCAGGCCGAAAAGCAGCGCCTCATGGCGGAAGCCGAAGGTCACGCTTCTTCGATCCGCCAGCAGGGCGAAGCCGAGGCCGAGATCATCTTCAAAAAGGGCGAGGCCGAAGCGAAGGCGATGAACGTGAAGGCCGAAGCGTTCCAGGAATACAACCAGGCCGCAGTCATCGACAAGTTGTTAACCGGGTTGCCGGAAGTGGTGCGCGCGCTGGCCAGCCCGCTCGCAAATGTCGACAAGATTACCGTGGTCTCCACCGGCAACGGCGACGCTGCCGGGTTGAACAAGATCACCGGCGATCTGACCAAGATGGCCGCGCAGGTGCCCGCATTGTTCGAGACGCTGACCGGCATGAAGATCGGCGACATGCTCGGCAAAGTCCGCCAAATCGGCGACAAAGCCGAGAAGCCTAGCAACGGCGGAAAAAACTAATCGCAAGGCGGTGCCCCAGGTTCGCGTCCGTTCTTTGGACGCTAACCTGGGCAGTCCGCAGGCCTGAGATCTGAAATGTCCTCTGGGCAGAAACCGAGGATGGAACATGACGACTGAAACCAACAAGTCGAAGTCCCTGAGCCTCAGCATCGTGATCGGGATCGCGATCGGGACGCTGGCAGCGATTCTCTCCGGTCATGTCGCTGTGTGGCTCATCGCCGGAATCTTCGTTGGCGTCGCAGCCGGTGCATCGTTAGGCCGCAAGAAATGTCCCGAGTGCGAAGCGAGGAAGCAATTGCGAGCTGGTGGCTGATAGCTGATGGCTGATAGCCAAAACCGAGACCTGAGACCGAGAACTGAATCAAGAACCGAGGTGAGTTATGGCATTACTCGAGCGTGTTTCCACATTAGTCCGAGCCAATCTCAACGACCTGATCGACAAGGCCGAAGAGCCCGAGCAGATGATCAAACAAGTCATTCTCGACATGCAGAACCAGCTTCTGCAGGTCAAGACGCAAGTGGCAATCGCCATCGCCGACCAGCATCTGCTTGAGAAAAAGCAGAAGGAAAACGAGGAGAAGGTGGCGGAGTGGATGCGCAAGGCTGAACTGGCAGTCGATAAGAAGCAGGACGACCTGGCTCGCGCCGCGCTGTTGCGCGTCGAAAGCTATCGCGACCTGTCGAGCAGCTTCGCGCAGCAGGTGACCGATCAGAAGGCGCAGGTCGAAAACCTGAAGACCGCGTTACGCCAGCTCGATCAGAAGCTAGCTGAAGCCCAGGCTAAGGCCGACCTGCTGATCGCACAGCATCGCCGGGCCCGAGCGGTCCGCAAGGCGAGCGATGCCAAGATCAGCATCGGCGACGGCTCGAAAGCCGCGGCCTTCGATCGCATGAAACACAAGGTCGTGCGCGAGGAAGCGGTCAGCCAGGCCAAGGCAGAGATTGCTGTCGACGATGTGGAAGACCGCCTGGCTGCTCTGGAGAAAGAAGACAGAATTGAGCAGTTGCTGGGCGAACTGAAGGCCAGGCGAGGCGCGTAGAAGGAAGGCAGCGTTCGGGCAGCTGTGTTGGACGGGTTCGTTCTGCTTCCGGTTGTGCTTGGCCGGTCCTTTTTCTACAGGTTCTACCTTAAGGCGATACGTTACGGCGGATCCCTTCTCTGAAGCGGCAGAGGAGCCGACGCACTAGTGCGCGGCGCAATGGAATCGGCAAATCGGGCAGCAACGTCGACGCACGCGATTAAGAGCTTCGTTCCTGCCGACGCAAACGCCTTTCCCCAACATCCAAATAATTCCTTCCGCGATTCAGGTTCGAGCACATCCAGAATTCCTGTTCTTTTCGAGCGGGGCTTTTCGACTGTTTGCTCGGGTCGCCGCGACGCAGATTTTCTGCCGTAATTTTTCCCCAACAGAATTTCGTTTGAAGTTGGTTTCGTCACTCGCTACAGGGATTCCCCCATTCGCGAAACACAAACCGGGTAGCGCTTCCTTTCTGACCATTCTCATGCAAATGACATTCTTCCCATCTGCATCCAAACGCAAGTCAGCGGCCCAGAAACGGAAATGACTGCCATCGGAATAGCGCACAGGGGAGGTAGCTTTTGTGCTCGGTCATTTCTGGCCGTGCTCCTGAGTGCGTGTGCGATATTCTTCAGGCCGGTTTCGATACGAGCCCAGCAAGTGCCTTCCCCAAAACAGCAAGCGCCGGCTAAGCAACCGGGATCAACTACCAAAAACCCGCCGGAACCAACTCCGGCAAAACAGCAGCAACCCCGCACGGCTCCCCAGGTAGAAGAGGTTCTGCCTGCGTACGAGGGTCAGAGTGTCGTGGCCGTGGAGGTGGCGGGCAGACCTGGGCTCGATGAATCGCAACTCCTGACCTATCTTGTGCAACGCAAGGGCGAGCCTTTTTCGAAGACGAAAGTCGACCAGAGTATGGAGGCGCTTAAGAAGGGAGGGGCAGCCAAGGAAATCGAGTTGGACATCCGGCCTGAGCCCGACGGGATCCGGGTCATCTTCGTACTCCAGCCCGCCATGTATTTCGGAATTTATGAATTCCCTGGTGCAGGGCGTTTCCAGTATTCGCGGCTGCTCCAGGTATCGGACTACCCGCCGCGCGGAGCTTACAACGCGACTGACGTTCAGAGGACGCAGGAGTCCGTAACCAAGTTTTTTCAGCAAAACGGATACTTCGAGGCGAAGGTCGATCCCGAACTTCAAAGCGATACGGTGCACGGGCTGGTGAACGTGATCTTCCATGTCACTCTCAAGCAGCGTGCGAAGTTCGGGGAAGTAGTCCTGAACGGAGCGCCTCCCGATCAGGTCACGGCACTGCAACATGATCTGCGGGCGTGGAGGGCCCGGTTGCAAGGCGCCGCCATTCGCTCCGGAAGGCCGTATTCGTTCCGAGCAGTGCAGAAGGCTTCGCGGTATCTCGAGTCACAACTCATCAAACACGACTATCTGGGAAGCCGCGCGCAGTTCGAGGGGGCCGAGTACGACCCATCCACGCACCGCGCCGATGTTCATTTCAAAGTGACGCCCGGGCCGCCCGTGCACGTAAACATTGAGGGCGCCCACGTGTGGGCGCGCACTCGCCGCAAACTCCTTCCCATCTACGAACAGGCAGGTCTTGATCCGGAGTTGATCCAGGAGGGCCGCCGGAATCTGATTTCGCATTTCCAGGCCAAAGGGTTCTTCAACGTTCAAGTCGATTCGAAAGTGGAGAAGACGGCGAATGGACAGCAGATTTCCTACATCATTGCGAAAGGCCCGCGGCGCAAGGTCGCCGATGTGGAGATCGTTGGGAACCAGACGCTGCCCACCAAAGATTTGACTGGACACTTGAAAGTGGAGAAGGGACGTTTTCCTTTGATTTCACGGGGGAAGTTCAGCGAGCAACTGGTACGGACCAGCGCGAAAAATCTGAAGCGCGTTTATGAATCGGAAGGGTTCAGCAGTGTGCAGGTCACGCCCGAGGTTTCGGAGAACCAGGACAACGTGAGCGTGAAGTTTCGAGTGAGTGAAGGGCCGCGGGACCTGGTGGAGTCATTGCGATTGGTTGGCAATAACACAGTGGGCGAATCGACGCTAGCCCCCCAGGGGCTAAAGGTAGTCGAGGGGCAGCCCTACTCCACCAAGAAAGTGGACGAAGACCGCAACCACATCGTGGCTCAATACCTGCGCATGGGCTACCTGAATGCGAGTTTTCGCGCGACCGCCCGCTCCACCAGCAAAGGCTCGCATCGATTGAACGTTACCTACACCATCACGGAAGGCCCGAGGGTGATGGCCGATTCGGTCGTGACCCTCGGCCGGAAAGTTACGCGGCAATCGCTGATAGACCGGACCGTAAGACTGCCCCTGGAACAGCCACTGCGCGAAGACGATCTGTTCCGGGCGGAGGGACGACTCTACAACCTCGGCATATTTGACTGGGCGCAGATCGATCCGCGTCGCCAGATCACGACGCAAACCGATGAAGACGTGCTCGTCAAAGTTCATGAAGTGCGGCTGAACGAGTTGAAGTACGGATTTGGATTCGAAGTCATCAATCGCGGGGGAAGCATACCCAGCGGAACGGTAGCGGTTCCCGGATTACCGCCCGTATCCTTGCCGAACAGCTTTAAGACCAGCGAGAAGACGTTCTGGGGACCACGGGGCACCGTGCAGTACACCCGGCGCAATTTCAGGGGATTGGGCCAGACACTGATGTTTTCCGGGTTGGGAGCGCGGCTGGTACAGCGCGCCTCGGCTTCGTTTGCAAATCCGTACTTCGTTGGAACGAACTGGAGTTCCATATTCACCCTTTCGGGCGAGCGGAATAGCGAAAATCCTGTGTTCACGTCGCGCTTGGCCGATTTTTCGTTCCAACTGCAAAGGCCGCTCAATCCCGATGCAACCCAGCAGCTAACCTTGACGTACAGCGTGCGACAGACGCGGCTGGCGAACCTTTTGATCCCGGCCCTGGTGCCGCCCGAGGATAGGGGTGTGCGCCTGTCAGGTCCGACCGTCACCTACACGCGCGACACGCGCGACAATCCGCTCGACGCAACCAAGGGGATTTATGAGACAGCCGAGTTCGACCTTTTCCCGAAGGCGCTCGGATCGAACACGAACTTCGCGCGGTTGCGAGGGCAGGTCGCCTACTACAAAGACGTCGGCAAAAAAATCATCTGGGCGAACAGTTTGCGTATGGGGATTGAACAGCCCTTTGCAAGCAGTCATGTTCCCGTGAGCGAGTTGTTTTTCTCCGGCGGCGGCAGCACGTTGCGTGGATTCCCGCTAAATGGCGCGGGACCGCAGCATGACGTTCCGGCGTGCGGCAACCCGGCCGACCCTAGCACCTGTTCGCTGATCCGGGTGCCCACCGGCGGGCGCGAGCTGTTCATCATCAATTCCGAATTTCGCATTCCAGTGCCTTTGAAGAAAGGTCTCGGCATCGCCGCTTTCTACGATGGCGGCAACGTTTTCGAACACATAGGTTTTCGCGATTTTGCAGGGAACTACTCCAATACGGTCGGCATTGGCGTGCGCTACGCCACTCCGGTAGGGCCAGTGCGGATCGATATTGGTCATAACTTAAACCCGTTGTCCGGCATCAAAGCCACACAAATCTTCATCACCTTGGGGCAGGCATTTTGAGCGCGCTACCGCAACCTCCGTTTCCCAGTCAACCTCCGCGACGTCCCACAGTTATGCGTCCCCGGCAGAGGCCACAGCCTCGCTGGGCAAAAATACTGGGTTGGGTTGCCGGAATTGTTGGCGTCCTTGTTATCTTGCTGGTCGTGACCGCAGTTTTTCTGGTTCGCAGTCCGCGGGTCCACGCTTACCTGCTGCGCACGGTGCAGGAAAAAGCCACCGCGGCGCTGAATACTCCAGTGCAGTTCCAGGATTTCTCTTTTCGTCTTTCCGGTCTGAGCCCGAGCGTCGACGTGTACAACGTTAGAGTGCAAGGCGCGTCGCCGAACAGGCCTCCGCTCGCACAGGCGGACCGCTTGCATCTCGAAGTGACGGTGACGTCTCTGCTGCGCCGTGCCTGGTACGTGAATGATGTTCGGATCGAACACCCGGTGGTGCACGTCTTCGTCGACTCGAAGGGGTCAACGAATCTGCCGCCCAGTTCGGCGTCATCGAACCAGAGCCAGGCCAATTTATTCGAGCTCGGCGTCCGGCATTTTCTCCTGGAGCGCGGAGAGGTTTATTACAACGACCGGAAGAGCGATTTGTCGGCGGACCTTCGACAATTGGTGTTTCAATCCCGCTTCGACGGGACCGGGAAACGCTACTACGGAACATTGTCCTACCGCGATGGACACGTTCAGCTGAGCGGAGCGAACCCGCTTCCCCACAGTCTTGATGCGACCTTCGCCGCGACTCCCCAGGAATTTACGCTGGAGAAGACTCAGTTGATCGCGGGGAACTCGCGACTCTCTCTGTCGGCCAGGGTGACCAACTATGCGAATCCGAAGATGCAGGGCCAGTACCAGGGCCTCGTGGACGCCGGAGAACTGCGGCGCACATTGCGGAATGCCAATCTTCCGGAAGGAAAGCTGTTGTTGAACGGAAATTTCTCCTATGCGAGCGAAGGAACGCGTCCCTTGCTCGAACTCGCTGTCGTTAACGGAGAAGCCAGCAGTGAAGTTATGACGTTCGTCAACGGGAACATGAGAGTCTCCGCGCACAACCTGGGGACGAAATACTCGCTGGCTCATGGGAACGCAACTGTAACCGGTCTGCATGCTGATCTGCTCGGAGGCAGGCTGGCCGGAACGGTTTCGATGCGTGACCTCGCGGGCGCAACCAAGTCGCAACTCTCAGCCACGCTGAGCCAGATCTCGCTGGCACAAGTTCAGAAGGTCATCGCCCCCAACACTACTTCACGAGCGGGCATTGAGGGATCGGTAAATGCCACCGCCTCGGCGAATTGGGGCAAAACGATGGAAGACCTCATTGCCCGCGCCGATGCTTCGCTGAAATCGGGCGTGCAAGCTCCGCACGGTGGGGCCGCCACGCCGGTTAACGGTGTGATTCACGCAACCTACCGCGGCCGGACGCAAGAGCTGGCAATCGAGAACAGCTTCCTTCGCGCACCCCAGACATCCGTGAGCATGCATGGGACGGTCAGTAAGAACTCTGCGCTGCAGGTTGAGATGCGAACGGAACAGCTGCACAATCTCGAGGACCTTGCAATGGCGTTCCGGCCGCCCAATGCAGCGCCGATTGGACTTTACGGGCGCGCTCAGCTGACCGCCAAGGTGCAAGGCTCGACGGAGAATCCCACGATTACCGGGCAGCTTGCGGCTACCGACCTGAAAGCTCGGGGCAGCTCCTGGAAATCGCTGCGCGCAAATCTTTTCGCCAGCCCTTCGCAAGTGCGGGTCGAGCAGGGAGAACTGGAGCCGGCAACCCAGGGACGCATTCACTTTGCATTCGACACCAGCCTGGCGAAGTGGTCTTTCGAAGACTCGAGTAAATTCCACGCGACCTTGAATGCTTCGCGCGTGAATGCGGCTGAGCTGGCGAAGGCAGCCGGGCTGAACACCCAAGTCACTGGCGAGCTCGCCGCGGATGTTACCGCAAGCGGAACGCAGCAGGCGCCGGTTGGCCATGGGTCGGTGCGGCTCGGGCAATCACGAATTGCCGGCGAAGCCTTGCGCTCGGCTGACTTGAAGTTCGAGGCTGACGGCTCCAAGCTGAGCGCAAACCTGCAGATTGATTTGCCAAGCGCCGGATCCGCCACCGCCACCGTGCAGTACGAACCGAAACATCAGGCCTACGATGCGAATTTGCGGGCCGTTGGCATCAAGCTCGATCAGTTGGAGACGTTCAAGTCGCGCAATTTGCAGGTCGCCGGCGTTCTGAATGCGACCGCCAGCGGACGAGGTACCCTGCACGATCCGCAGATGCAGGCGCTGGTCGAAGTGCCGCAACTCAATGTTCGGGGCCAGGTTATCAAGGGTTTCAAGTTGCAAGGCACAGCCGCCAACCACACCGCGAACTTTACTCTCGACTCGGAAGTCCTGCAGTCCTATGTGCGTGCTCGGGGCACGGTGGCCCTGAGCGGCGACTACGACACGAACGTTAGCATGGACACGCAGGCCATTCCGTTCGCGCCGCTCCTGGCTGTTTATCTGCCTTCGCAAGCTGCGAATCTGAATGGCCAGACCGAATTGCACGCGACCCTGCGCGGTCCGCTGAAAGACAAGAACCGTCTGGAAGCCCATTTGGTCATCCCACAGCTTTCTCTGAACTACAAGAAGACGATTCAGATCGCGGCCGCCTCTCCGATTCGGGCCGACTTCGCCAACGGTGTGCTGGACGTGCAGAGGTCGACCATTCGCGGGACCGACACCGAAATCAATTTCCAGGCGCGCGTACCTACCGAGAAAAATGCGCCCATCTCGCTTTACGTGCGCGGGGGACTCGACCTGCGGCTGGCGGAGTTGATCAGCCCTGATATCACCAGCGGCGGCCAGGTGCAATTTGATATTGATTCTTTTGGGAGCCGTGCTGATCCGAATGTGCAAGGGCAGATGCGCATTATTGACGCCAGTTTCGCCACCGTGGATACGCCGGTCGGATTGACGCAAGGCAACGGCGTTCTAACCCTGACACGCGACCGTCTGAACGTCACGCAGTTTCAAGGGAAAGTTGGCGGCGGAGACGTGGCGGCAAGCGGAGGCGTCATCTATCGTCCCGATCTGCGCTTTGATTTGGGGCTCAAGGGAAAGGGAGTGCGGATTCTTTACGCCCAGTCTGTGCGGACAAGCATCAGTCCGAACCTGTCGCTGAGCGGAAATTTCTCCAGCGCCGTCCTGCAGGGGCAGGTGGGCATCGATGAACTCTCGTTCACCGAAAACTTCGACCTGATGGACCTGATGAACCAGTTTGGCGGGGAAGCCACTCCGCCGCCGGCGGAAGGATTCACGCAGGATCTTCGCCTACAGATCGGGGTAGAGACTCCAGGAGGATTGAACCTGACCAGCCGCACGCTCAGCATCGCGGGAAATGCGAATTTGCAGATTCGAGGGACGGCGGCGCAGCCGGTCTTATTAGGACGGCTCAATCTCAGCAGCGGCGACCTGATTTTCAGAGGGAACCGCTACATTCTGCAGGGAGGCACCATCGATTTCCGCAATCCGTCGCGCACTGAACCCGTGCTCGACATGGCCGTGAACACCACCGTGGATCAATACGATATTCAAATGCGGTTCTGGGGTCCAGCCGATCATCTGCACACGAACTATGCTTCCGACCCGACGCTGCCTCCCGCGGACGTCATTAACCTGATTGCCTTCGGAAAGACGTCGGAGGCATCGGCTGCGAATCCGACTCCCTCGGGTAGTCTGGGCGCTCAGTCGCTGGTGGCTTCAGGGGTGAGCAACCAAGTCACCAACCGGATTGAAAAACTGGCGGGCATTTCGCAGCTCTCGGTCGATCCCGTCCTGGGCGATAGCCAGCAGAGTGCGGGAGCTCGAGTTGCCATTCAGCAGCGGGTCACGAGCAAGATCTTTGTTACGTTCTCGACCGATGTCACGGGCACGCAAAAGCAAATCATCAAGGTCGAATACCACCTCAATCACCGCACGTCATTTGACGCGGTGCGCGATCAGAATGGTGGATTCTCCTTCCAGACCTCGCTGCGAAAGCAGTGGTGAAACTTAAGAAACCGCCGGGAGTATTATCAAGACCCGCCGAGAAGCTGTTTCACCGTTCGCAGATCATCCACAAATTCCTTCATTTGGATTTGGCGGGACTCATCGTCCTGCGCCCTGAGAATCGACGAGGGATGGACGGTCGCGACCAGCAGGGCCGCTAGCGTGGACTTGATGGCCTTGCCGCGCTCGCGGGTCACGCGAAAATCTTTGCCCAGCAAAGCTTGGGCAGCGCTCGCGCCCAGGCAAACCACAATCTTGGGCTTCACCACCGTCAATTCGGCGTCGAGCCATGGTCGGCACGCCTGGATTTCGGATGCGCGTGGCTTCTTGTGGATGCGGCGTTTCCCTCGCCCGGCCGCCGTCCAGCGGAAATGCTTCACCACGTTCGTGACGTAAACGGCGTCGCGATCGATGCCTGCTTCGCCCAGAGCCTGATCAAGAATCCTCCCCGCCGGTCCGACGAATGGCCGTCCTAATCGGTCTTCCTGATCGCCCGGCTGTTCCCCGATCAGCATGATGGTTGCCTTCCGGGTGCCCTCGCCAAAAACGGTTTGGGTTGCATTTCTCCACAGGTCGCATGCCTGGCAATCTTTTGCGGCTTCTTGTAGCGCTGGAATGGTCGGATGGGGCGGAATGAGGTCGGGAATGGATGTCGGATCGATGTTCCGCTTCAATACTGGACTGGGGGACGCCTTGTTCGTCGAACGCACGACAGTTCCTTAGGAGACTCACTACCAACAAACCAGTATCTGCCGCCACCGGCAAGGTTCACTATCCGCGTTGCACGGTAGGGTCCGGACGATGTGTCTGTAGCGCAAACACATTGCGAAACGGTTTAGCTCAACTGGGTCGCGCGTGGGTTGTGAGACATCCGTCTTGACGCCGAACGGCATCTCACACCTGCTGCCGATGGACGGTGATGCCTTTTAGGCACCTCAACAAGGCAATAATTTAAAGATCAAAGAGAGGTCGTAATGTTTCGAAGGCATAGCGTTGCAAAGGGTTTGGCTGCCGGCGCGATTGGCGGTCTGGCGGGCACGATTGTGATGACTCAATTTCAGAATGCCTGGCAGAAAGCCGCGAAGAAAGTGAACGCGCAACCCGCTGCTGAAGATGTCCCGGCATCGCGCGACATGAGTGACGAGTCGACTGAAACGCAAACCGGAACGGAAGGCACTTCTGGTACGCGAAGCGCCAAGGTTTATTCGGTTCGACAGGAAAGAGAGAAGAAGGAGCCTAAGAAAGCGGACGATGGCAATGCCACCGCCAAGGTAGCCGAGACTGTCGCCCGGGTAGGGGGAAAGTCCCTGTCCAGCGACCAGAAAGAAAAGGGAGGAATGGTGGTGCATTACGCCTTCGGAACGCTGATGGGTGCCTTGTACGGCGTCGCGGCGGAAATGGGATCGAGACGCATTGGGAGGAATTCGGTGCTTTCGGGCCTGGGGTTCGGCGCAGCCCTGTTTGCCGGAGCCGATGAAGTCGCAGTCCCGGCCCTGCGTTTGTCCAAATCGCCTGCTGAAGCGTCATGGCCCGAGCATCTGTATGGGTTTGCTTCGCACCTGGTGTACGGAAGCACCGCGGCCGCAGTCTTCAAAGCCGCGCGCAAGGCCCTCTAACCTGCCCGGGTTCAATCCGACGCGGACATGTGCGCCCTCGCGTTACAGGAAACTCTGTATTGACGGTCTACCATGATCCTTGTAGACCTGAACGCGGAACGTACAGATTTTGGTAGCCGCGTAGTTGTACCGGAAAGGTGTGTTCTCCGTCACAACGCTAAAGTATCGCGGCGACGACGGGCAGTTTGGGACGCCGTCATGGCCCTCAGGCAGAGCCCTCCACTTAGTTTTTTCGCCGTTCGAATTCCGACTGATCCTGATCGCACGATGAAGACGAGGAATGCCATGAACACGATTTCCCTAACTACAAAGAAACCCAGTGGCTTAGCAGCCATGATGGCCGGACACGAGGACTCGATCCTTGCCGATTGGCTGCGCGAGATGAAAGATTCCGTGCGGCGGGGCGACCTTATTAAGGAATCGGAATTGCGTGCGGAATGTTCTCAGTTTCTGCAGCTTACTAAAGAGGCGCTCGACACGGGAGGCTTCAACTTCCAGGGGCCGGCGTGGGACAAGACCCGGCAGATGCTGGCCGATATTTCCCGGAACCGGGCCAAGCAGGGATTCACGCCCATGGAGACCGCCCTGTTTGTTTTCTCCGCGAAGCGTCCCTTCCTTACGCGAATCCGCCAGGAATACAAAAATGATGCGGAGGGTCTGGCTGCGGAGATTCTGAACGCCACAGACCTGCTCGACTCAATGGGGCTCTACACGTTTGAGATGTACCAAAAGGCGCGCGAAGAGGTCATTCGGCGCCAGCAGGAAGAACTTCTCGAGTTGTCGACGCCAGTGGTGAAGCTCTGGGATGGAGTGCTGGCGCTGCCCATCATCGGCACGCTCGACAGCGCGCGCACCCAGGTCGTCATGGAGTCTCTCCTGCAGGCGATCGTTCAAACCAATTCGAAAGTAGCCATCATCGACATCACTGGTGTGCCCACGGTGGACACAGTGGTCGCGCAACATCTGCTAAAGACCGTTACAGCTGCGCGCCTGATGGGAGCGGATTGCATCATCAGCGGTGTTCGCCCGCAGATTGCTCAGACGATCGTTCACCTGGGCATCAACCTGATGGACGTTACTACCAAGGCCACTTTGTCGGCCGCCTTCGCAGTCGCGCTGCAACGGATAGGCGTAAGCTTCGTCCGGGACACGAACCATCAACGCTAGGAGAACCGCTTGGAAAAAATTCCGATCCTGAAGATGGGCGAGTTTCTGCTGGTCACGATTCAAGTGGACATGCATGACCGCCTGGCCATGGCGCTCCAGGATGATCTTACGCACATGATCACCGCAACCGAGGCGAAGGGTGTCCTGATCGATATCTCCAGTCTAGAGATCGTCGACTCCTTTATCGGCCGGATGCTGGGGAATATTGCCGGGATGTCACGGATTTTGGACGCGGAGACAGTCGTCGTGGGTATGCAGCCTGCGGTCGCCATTACACTCGTCGAACTGGGGCTATCGCTGACCGGTGTTCGTACCGCTCTGAATGTCGATGCCGGGATGGAACTTCTGAAAGCTTCCGTAAACGGGGCCAAGGCACTGTATGGCAGTCATCTCGACTGAAACCGTGCCGGTGCAGTCCGAACCCGACGTCGTAGCCGTCAGGCGGCGCGTGCGCGATGCCTCGGCTCGTCTGGGATTCAGCCTGGTCGATCAGACCAAGGTGGTGACGGCGGCCAGCGAGTTGGCGCGCAACACCGTCATTTACGGCGGCGGCGGGACCATGCAGATGGAAATGCTGAATGGCCCTCGCAATGGTCTTCGGCTGATCTTCGAAGACAAGGGGCCGGGGATCGCTGACGTCGGCCTGGCTTTGCGCGACGGTTTCACGACCGGCTCGGGACTGGGGCTGGGACTGGGCGGAGCCAAGCGGTTGGTAAACGACTTCGAAATCTCATCGCGACCTGGAGAAGGCACTCGGGTAACGATCACACGCTGGAAATAGGGCCTATGCTGATCGAAGTATCGGAGCCGAGTCAGGCCGGCGAAGCACGCCGCAAGGCTACGGCGTTCGCCGAAGAGTTGGAGATGGGTGAGACCAGCCGGGGTGCGGTCGCCCTCGCCACCACCGAGATGGCCACCAACCTGGTGAAGCACGCGGGCAGGGGGCACATCCTCGTACAGCAGATTCTTCAGGGAAAGAAACCCGGGCTTCGCCTGATGAGTGTGGACAAGGGGCCGGGGATCGAGGATGTGAGCCGGGCGCTGGCCGACGGCGCCTCTTCCCGCGGTTCCATGGGTGCGGGTCTCGGAGCCATCCAGAGGATTTCTGATGCTTTCGACCTGTATTCGATTCCGGGGTCCGGCACGGTGGTCACCGCGGAGTTTTGGCACGAGAAGGACAAGAAAGCGTCGGCCGTGCCGCTGGAAGTCGGCGTCGTTTCGGAGCCGGTGCGCACAGAAATTGCCTGCGGAGATGGATGGGGAGTCCGCGCAGCGGGGAATGCGGCACTCCTCATGGTGGTGGATGGCCTGGGACACGGCGTTCTGGCGGCGGATGCGGCACGCGAAGCCGAGCGGGTTTTATCAGGATCGAAGCAGGACTCTATTTGCGACATCGTCCAGGATATGCACGGCGCACTCAGGAAGACGCGCGGGGCCGCGCTGGCAATCGCGAAGATTCAATTTGAAAAGCGATTGCTTTCTTTCGCAGGCGTGGGCAACATCTCGGCCTCGATCGTGACCATGGGATCGTGCCGCAGCATGGCATCGCACAATGGTACGGTGGGCCATCAGATGTCGAGGGTGCAGGAGTTTACGTTTCCGTGGAACTCTGACAGCATCCTGGTGATGCACTCCGACGGATTGGGCACACACTGGAATCTGGAAAACTATCCGGGCATCTGGAACAAGCAGGCGTGCGTGATTGCGGCCATCTTGCACCGGGATTTTTATCGCGGCCGCGACGATGTGACGGTCATGGTCGCGAAGGCGGGGGCGGTCCACTCGAAAATTGCATGACGCTCAATCTGGTCACGATCGAAATACGGCTGGAAAATGATGTTGTTCTCGCTCGGCAGAAGGCGCGCAGCATTGCCGCCGCGCTCAAGTTTGACGCGCAGGATCAGACCCGCATCGCCACCGCCGTCTCCGAGATCGCCCGCAATACCTTCCAGTACGGTGGCGGAGGACGCATCGACTTTCAGATTTCGGGCGATCCCGACAACCTGCTGATGATCACACTTCGCGACAAGGGCCAGGGTATCCGCAATATCGACGAGATCCTGGATGGGAAATATGTTTCGCAGACCGGCATGGGGCTCGGAATCATAGGGGCGAAGCGCCTCATGGATCACTTCCAGATTGAGACTGGCCCGGGCAGCGGCACGGCTGTGATTTTGGGAAAGAAACTGCCACGCCGCATGCCGCAGCTTGAGCCGCGCGTGATGAACGCGGTTCTTTCGAGCATTGAGCGCACTTCCCAGGATCCCTATGAAGAGTTGAAGCAACAGAACCGGGAACTGCTTTCGACCTTGCAGGAATTGCGCAACCGGCAGGAAGAGCTGGCGCAGCTGAATCGGGAACTGGATGAGACCAATCGCGGCGTCGTGGCTCTCTATGCGGAACTCAACGACAAGGCGGACTTCCTGCAGCGCGCTTCGGAACTGAAAAGCCATTTCCTGTCGAACATGAGCCACGAGTTTCGGACGCCGTTGAATTCCATCACGGCGCTCAGTCAGATTCTGCTGGACCGGTTGGATGGTGAACTCACCACCGAGCAGGAGAAACAGGTGAAGTTCATTCGCAGTTCCGCCCAGGACCTGATGGAAATTGTCAATGATCTCCTGGATCTCGCCAAGGTCGAGGCGGGAAAGGTCACGATACGGCCGGTGCGTTTTCAGGTCTCGGGATTGTTTGCCGCTCTGCGCGGCATGCTGCGGCCCCTGCTCAGCCAGAATTCCTCGGTAAACCTGATTTTCGAAGAGCCCGTGGATATACCTGACCTCTACAGCGACGAGGCCAAGGTTTCGCAGATTCTCCGCAACTTCATCAGCAATGCCCTCAAATTTACCGAGCGCGGGGAGGTCCGGGTCTCGGCGGCGTTGGGACATGACGACACTGTAGTTCTCTCGGTTGCGGACACGGGAATCGGGATTGCATTGGCAGATCAGGAGAGGATTTTTGAAGAGTGGGCCCAGGTCGAGGGACAATTGCAAAAATCAGTGAAGGGAACTGGGCTGGGGCTGCCGCTTTCGCGAAAGTTTGCCCAAATGCTGGGCGGCGACGTCTATGTACGAAGCAAACTGGGAAATGGCGCAACCTTCTTTGCGGCGATTCCCATCAACTTCAGTGGGCAGACCGAAATGGTTTATGTGCCAGACTCGCATCGTGAACTGGATTCCAACAAGCTACCTGTTCTGGTGGTGGAGGATAACAAGGAAGCCCTCTTCATCTACGAAAAATACCTCAAGGGCACGCGTTTCCAGATCGTGCCGGCTACCAGCCTGAAAGAGGCTCGGCATGCGCTGCGCGAACTCCGGCCCAGCGCTGTCATTCTTGATGTGTTGTTGCAGGGCGAGCACTCCTGGGGCTTGCTGCAGGAAATTAAACAGAACCCGGCGACGCGTTCGATTCCGCTTTTCGTGGTGACCGTTATTGACAATCGGGAAAAGGCTCTGGCGTTGGGAGCGGACGGTTTCCATCCGAAACCCATCGAACGAAACTGGCTGATTCGCCAACTGGAGCGCGCCTGCACTCCATCCACCAGGCGCTTGCTGATCGTCGATGACGACGAAGTCTCGCGCTACCTGGTCCGCACGGTTCTCGGAAACCAGAATTTTGCGATTGCCGAGGCTGCATCCGGCCAGGAAGGCCTGCGGCGGGCGACCGAGGAGCTTCCCGATGTCATGGTATTGGATCTGATGATGCCCGATATGTCGGGATATGAAGTATTGAGCCGCCTCAAGGCCGATCGGCGCACTGCGGGGATTCCGGTCATCATTCACACATCAAAGGTTCTGGACGCGCGTGATCGGGAGCTGTTGCGCGACGCGACCGCGATTGTCTCGAAAGAAAGCAAATCCAAAGAGATCTCCTTCGAACATTTTTCGGAGGCTTTCCGCAAGGCAGGTTTCCCGTTGACCTTAAAGCCGGGGAAAGAGGTGCAGCATGTCTGAGTCAAATCCCCAAAAGGGCCGAGTGAGGTGGGAAGGCTTTAGTGCCGCGTCCGGCTTCGGCAGCGGGAGCAGAATTCTGACCGTCGACGATAACGACGCGATGCGCTATTCGCTGGTACGTTCGCTGCAAGACGCCGGCTATCACGTCGTGGAGGCGAGAACGGGGCAGGAGGCGTTGTCGCTGGCTGCGCAAGCTCCGGACCTCATCACTCTGGACGTCAACTTACCCGACATGACGGGTTTTCAGGTTTGCCGTCAACTGAAGAGCGATCCCGCCACTGCCAGCATCCCGGTACTCCACGTCTCCTCGACCTTTGTGGACCCGGAATACCGCGTGAAGGGGCTGGACGGCGGGGCCGACGCCTACCTGGCCGAACCCATCGACCGGGCGGAGTTGGTGGCGACCATCGGTGCGTTGCTTCGCCTGAAGAACGCCGAGAATCGCGCGCGCCAGCAGGCGGCGGAAGCCGAAGCGGCGCGGGAGGAATTGGCGCGCTTGAACGCCAGCCTGGAATCCAAGATCACCGAACGCACCACTGAACTGCAGACTGCCAACGAAGGACTGCGCGAACTCTCGGCCCGGTTATTGAAGATGCGCGACGAGGAGCGTCGCCGCCTGGCTCGGGAACTGCACGACAGTGTCGGGCAGTTGCTGGCCGCCATCACCATGAATTTGGACATGATTGCGCGGGAGTCGAGTAAACTGAGCCCGCAGTCCTTGCAGGCATTGGCCGACAACGGCTCCATGGTGCGGGAAGTCATGCAGAGTATTCGCACGATTTCGCACTTGCTTCATCCGCCCCTGCTCGATGAAGCGGGCCTGCCGTCCGCGCTCCAGTGGTATGTGGATGAGTTCAGCAAGCGCAGCGGCATCCGGGTTGATCTGGACTGCGACGACTCCACCGATCGACTGCCCAGCGAGTTGGAGACTTCGATCTTCCGAATCGTTCAGGAATGCCTGGGCAATGTTCACCGCCATTCCGAGAGCCAGACTGCGAGCATTCGCCTGGAAATCAGTGGGGACCGCGCGCTGGTTGAGGTGCGCGACGACGGCAAGGGAATCCCCCCGAATATGCAAGAGGAACTTAAGTCCAAAGGCCACCTGGGAGTTGGGTTGCGAGGGATTCGGGAACGCATTGCGCAGTTCGGGGGAGAGCTCCACATCGACTCCGGCAGCTCAGGAACGGTTGTCACGGCCGTGATCCCCTGCACTCCGATCGTCTCGCCAACCGACGAGGTCGCCTGAGTCCCAGCCCTGCACCGTGATATATCCCACCAATGAAAATGGGGAAAGGATTCGAAGTCCCTTCCCCCAGCTTGCGTAAGAACAATTTCCCTCCACCCACCTGCGGAACGTGAGTTAGAAGGTGAACCGGGCGCCCAGTTGGCCGATGCGCGCTCCTGGAGTTCCTCCACCGTCCGTGATTACGCCCAGATTGCCGTCCACCGCTGTGCCGGGGCCGGCATAGCTGTGACGGTTGAAGGCGTTGAACATATCGAACCGGACGTTCAGCTTGTAATGTCCGTCCGTGCCGAAGTTGAAGTATTTGTTAATTCCGATGTCCTCGGTCGCCAGGCCGAAGCCACGGACATTCGGGTTGTAAACCGGATTGTTTCCGAACTCACCTACCACGCCATCGGGATTCGAGAAGCAGGCCGGATTGAAGTACGTGCTGCCAATCTGCCCGTTGAAGCTGGCGCTATGCAGATTGCATCCGGCAACCAGTTTCGGATAAACGTTGTTCATCCCCGGGTACCAGTTGGTGGACGTGATGCGCAGTGGGTTGCCGCTGTTGTAGTGGAAGCCGCTGTTGACGGTCCAGCCCCCTACCAGAGCGTTGAGCCCGCCCGTGGCATTCGACAGGAGCGACTTGCCTCGGCCGAAGGGCAGCTCATATACGATGTAGCCTTTCACGATGTGCGTCTGGTCAAAGGAAGCAATCGCGTGCCGCTCATGTTCCAGGTTATAGACATCCTGCAGCGGTCCGGCCCACCACAACTCTTGGAAAGCTGTATCGGTGTCGCCGTGCGCGGATGACAGGTTGTAGCTCGCCTGCAAGGAGAGCCCGTGTGACGTGCGCTTGGTGACGGCGATCTGCAGAGACTGGTAGTCGGAGTTGCCGAGGGGCGTTCCCACTGTGAACAGCGGACCCCATGTGGAAGCGACGGTCGGGAAGGGCTGAACGGCCATCCACCCGAAACCTGACCAGTTGTTGAATCCAGGTTTGGTCACCCAGGCCCACTGCTGACCAGCTTGCACCATGGCACTGTAGTCCGACAGGCGCGCCTGGTTCGCACCGAGATAGCCGCTTTGCAGGTGATAGCCGTGGTTCTGAATTACGTTGACGTCGAGCCGCAAATCTCGGGTGAGTTCGCGCTCTATACCCGCAGTCCATTCCTGAATGTTACCAAGTTGGAGCGAGCGCGGGTCGATGTTAACCATTCCCCAGCGGGTGAAGTTGGGATCCTTTCCGACATCGACCGCTGTGCCCTGGTAGCCGGCGTCCCAATTGAAGGGCGCCAGGACCTGGTCGTTCAGAGGGAATCCTGGGTTGAAGCCATAAGGAATTCCGCCCCAGGTATTCAGGTTGAGTGGCACGTAGCGAATGCCATAGGAGCCGCGCACCACGGTCTTGGAAGTGAGTTCATAGGAAGCGCCGATGTGCGGAGCAAAGTTGTGGAAGCTTTGTTGGCGCTCGAACGAATCACCCCCGTTTTTGGCGAACTCGAGCGCTCCCGGTTGACCGGTCACGGGATTCAGCAAGGTCGGGTTGAAGTTCGACCACCGGCCATATTTCTCGTGATAGCGTCCGTTGAAGTCCCAGCGCAGGTCGAGGTTCATTGTGAGCTTGCCGGTCACTTTGATGTCGTCCTGCACGAAGAGCGAGAGCGTCTTGCGGCGGCCATAAGTATTGTTTGGCTGGCTGACCGAACCCTGGTTCGCCTGGCCAAGCAAAAAGCTGGCGAAGCCGAACCCGGCATTGCCACCGTACGTGCCCGCAGTCTGTGCCGGATCGAATGCAATGAGAGGCACGCCCCAATCGCCGTGGCTGTTGAACTGCATCGCTCTTACTTCCGCACCGAACTTCCAGGTATGCCGCCCCCTCACCCATGAAACATTGTCGCCAACGATGAAGGTGTTGCCCGCATAGAAGTCGTTGAACTGGCTCCCGAGCGGGTCCTCATCGACCTGGATACCGCATTGGGTAGGATCGGTGGCGTGGGGGGTGCAGCGGTGCTGATCCGAGTTGATTCCCTGGAAGCGGATGATGGGGAAGTTTCCTGCACCGAACGACCCAAGTCCCAGGGTGGAGGACCAGTTGCCTTTCTGCGAGACAGCCGAACTCGGATTGCGGAACCGATTGAAAGTGACGTTGAATACGTTTAGCAGGTTGCTGGAAAACGTGTACGAGTCGCTGAACCGGAGGGAGGGCGCGGTCGTGCGGTGATGATAGGCATTCGCGAGCGGCCCGCCATCTTGCGACCCTGGCGACCAGACGCCGCCCTGATCGGCCAATACACGTGGGATGGCTGACCAGATGATGGACCCGTTCAAGTGATGGGTGTTTGACATGTTGTAGTCGAGCTTGGTGCTGAAACTGGTGATCTTGTACAGCGGAGCTGGCTGGTTCACGGGCATCGAGTTGTTCCTGACGAAGCCGGGCGCCAGCGGCTGATAGGACTGTTTGTATATGTTAACGATCTGCTTGGATACCGTGCTGAAACGATCGGTCGGAATAATGTTGCCGACGAACGCATTGCCGCTGACCGGATCGATGATCGCGCCTTTATAAACGGTATTGCCTGCGCCATCGGTGCCCAGGGTGACGCGCGGATCCAGCAGCGCGCTGAAGTCGCCATTGAGGAAGTCGCTGGTCGGAACCGTTTTGTCCATGGATCCGAGTCCGTAGTTTTCGAAGGTGTAGCGCTCCGCGGACGCAAAGAAGAACAGTTTGTTCTTGATGATGGGTCCGCCGAAGCTGCCGCCCCAGTCATACAAACGATCATCGGGCCGGCTATATAGTTTGCTGAGAAAGGCGGCGCGTGCCGGGTCCGTGGCGGCTGGAACGTCGACGGCTTTGTGGTAGTTGTTGCGCCAGGAGTTGGCGTCGAAAATCTCGTTGTGCAGGAAGGTGAAGGCGCTGCCGTGCCAGTTATTGGTGCCCGACTTCAGGTCGTAGCGGAATACGCCGCCGCCACTGTGGCCTTCGTCGCCCCGAATGCCGGTGGTGGAAACCTGGAATTCCTGCACCGCTTCGAAGGGTGGGCTGGATTCGCTGATGTAGCCGCCGATCTGCGAGACGGCGGAGGTGCCGTCGATCATCACTTCCTTGGTCTTGCTCAGGCTGCCGGCGATGTGCGAGTCATAGTCGCTGCCTTCCACGCCCGGCACGTAGTTGAACATGAAGGTCGAGAGAGAACGGCCGCCGTAGACGTTCAGGGGTAACGTGCTGACAACCTCGTTGGTCAGGTTCGCGCTGACCGACGCGGTCTGTGTCTCCAGCAGTCCGGCGTTCGCCGTGACCTCGATCGTTTCCGCCGTGGCGCCCACCGGCAGAGTCGCGTTGATCTCCGCGACCTGGTGCACGTTCAGGGTGATTCCTTTTTGCTCGTACTGCCGAAAACCCTCGTGGCGGAAGGTCAGGGTGTACTCGCCGATCACGAGATTGGTGATGGTGTAGAAGCCGAGTTCATTGGTATCGACCGTCGTGCGGAGTCCGGTCCCGACATTGAGAGCCGTAACCTGGACGCCTGGCACCACCGCGCCGCTGATGTCGCGAACCGTGCCCGTGATGGACGCGCGATCGGACTGTGCGAACGCGGTGCCGAATAACAGGACCAGCATACTCAAGACAAGTACTCGAGAACGCATAAGAACTCCTTTGCTCGCGATATGCACAGAGGGAAGCGTCAACGGATGGGAGCCGGGGGCTGGCGCCTTTCTGCGTGCAAAGTTCGTTTGGATTTGGCAAAAACTCATATGAGATCTTGTATGTCGTGCAACCCTGACTGCAGCAGCTTGGCGCGCTCCGATCGCTCTCACTTGCGGGCGTAGGCGCGCACGTAGTCGACCAGCATCGTCTGCGGGAAAGTTGTGGAGGCATCCGGGTTCCCGGGGAAATCGCCGCCCACCGCAACATTCAGCAGAATGAAAAACGGATGGTCGAACACCCACTTGGTACCTTGGGGAAGATCCTTGGGGCCGCGGGTCATGTACAACTTGTCGTCCACATAAAAACGAACACTGTCCGCTTCCCACTCGATAGCGAACAGATGGAAGTCATCGGAAAAGGTGCCGCTGGGCAGGGTGAAGATCGCGGTGAGAGGAGTCGCCCCGGAGTATCCCGGGCCATGCATGGAGCCATGGTTCTTGTCGGGCTCCGAGCCGATGTTCTCCATGATGTCGATCTCGCCGCAGGTAGGCCATCCCGCGGCATTGATGTTGTCGCCCAGCATCCAGAACGCGGGCCACACTCCCTTGCCGCGCGGAATCTTGATGCGGGCTTCGAAACGTCCATAAGCCTGGGAAAAGTGGCCGGCGCTCTTAAGGCGCGCCGAGGTGTAGTCTTTGCTCACGCCATCGGGGCCGGTGAAAGGCTCCTTGATGGCGGTGATGGCCAGCTTGCCATCCTGGACTGTGGAATTCTGGGGACGCGCCGTGTAGTACTCAAGCTCGTGATTGCCCCAGCCGTTGCCGCCGGTTTCCTGCGTCCATTTGGCGGTGTCCGGAGCCGAGCCGTCGGTGCTGTTGAACTCGTCGCTCCAGGTCAGCGTCCAGTTGGGCGAGGGGGAGGGCGCGGACTGCGAAGACACACCGCACGCCAGGCCGACGATACTGAGCGATAGAACCGCCATGCGGACCGAAAGGTTCATGTGTTCCCCTGGCTTGATTGTTCGCCCCACCCGCAAGTAAAGCGCTTTACTAAAAGCGGAAATCATGTATCATTGAAATGGGGCGGTTGTCAAGATTGTTTGTTCTAGTAAAGCGCTTTACTAGCGGATACATTGAATCGAAATATGGCCCGAAAGTCTGTGATGCGCCACACAGGCGAGCGTGACCATCGTCCAAAAGGCGCGTGAAGCCGTGGTAAGGAACGTGCATCGCCCGTAACCTATGAGTCGCCCCTCCAGGCCGCGCAGCCAACCCGTAAGCACCGAGCGCGTTGTCACGCTGAAATTCCTGGCCGAGCATTTGAACCTCTCTCCGGCTACCGTGTCGTTGGTCATCAACCGGTCCCCGGCGGCCAAATCGATCCCCGAAAAGACCAAGGCCAGGGTCCTGAAAGCGGCGGAGAAATTCGATTACCGGCCGAATTTCTACGCCCGGCATTTAAGCAAGAAGCGGACCTTCACGGTGGGCGTGGTGGTGCCGGAGATCAGCGAAGGCTACGCCGCCCTGGTCATGAGCGGGATCGAGGACAGACTGCTGCAGGACGGCTATTTCTACTTCGTGGTGAGCCATCGCGGACGGCAGGACCTGATCGACGAGTATCCCAGACTGCTCATGGACCGCGCCGTCGAGGGCCTGATCCTGGTGAACACTCCGCTGCACCGGGGCATTACGGTACCCACGGTAGCGGTGTCCCCGCACGGACATTTGAAAGGCGTCACCGCGATCACGCTTGATAATCACAAGGCAGGCTGGCTCGCGATGGAACATCTCGCAAAGCTAGGCCATAAACGCATCGCTTTCTTTAAAGGCCAGCCGGGCAGCGCTGACACCGAATCGCGCTGGGGCGGGGTGTGCGAGGCGGCTGCCAAGTTTGGCGTCGAAATTCGGCCGGAGCTCACCCTCCAACTGCAGGGCAAGAGCCGTCATCCCGACCCGTCGTCGCCGGAAGAAGGCTTCCTGCACGCCGCTAAGCTTCTGGAAACCGGCGAACCCTTCACGGCGCTGCTCGCATTCAACGACATGTCGGCCATCGGAGCCATTCGGGCGTTTTGCGACGCGGGGTACAACGTTCCCCGGAACATTTCGGTGGTCGGCTTCGACGACGTGCAAACCGCGGCCTACCAGAATCCGCGTCTGACGACCGTGCGCCAGCCTCTTCGCCGGATGGGTGAGGCCGCAGCCGTTTCCCTCCTGGAGCGCATCGCAAACTCCGAGATCCGAGCGCGAGAGATTCTGGTCACTCCGGAACTCATTGTTCGAGAATCGACCAGCGCACCCGCTGGTGAGAACCTCACATCGGCCCCGGCCGAAGCGGGCCAGGTATTCGCGGGAGAGTGATTCCGCGGGGCGCATCTTCTACGCCATCCCGCGATATCGCCGGGCTTACCAGATGGTAATACAGCGAAACCCGTATGGAATCGCGGCAAATTACGCGCGGGCAATGCATTAAAGATGCCGCGCGGAGGCCCATCCGGCCACGTGAAGCCTGTTGTGCATACATCTGCTCAACGATAAAATTTCATCTTGAATGACGAAACGCAGGGTGAATGCTGCGAGCACGTTTCTTACTAGCCCCCATTTTCAGAGTGCATAGCGGTTAACCAGGAACATCTCTTGAGAACTTGGCGATGACTCAGCAGGCGAAGATGCGGGCCTTGTCGCTGTCGGTGATCGTGCTGTTCTTTGTGTGCGCCGTCACCACATATTTGCTGTTTTTGAATTTCCGCGCCGGCGAGCGCTGGGTGAGTCATACACAAGAGGTTCGTGGCGCGGTAGGAGATGTAGAAGTAGCGCTGAACGCGGCGGCGCGAGCCCGAATGTCCTACCTGGTGTCTGGTGATCAGAAGGATCTCAATGAATACCAGGCCGCTCTATCCCGTACGCGGCAGGAATCCGGGAAACTCCAGCGTCTGATCAGGGACAATCCCGTCCAGTACGCGAAGTGCGCGCAACTTGAAGCCAGCATACAGGAGCGGCGGCACGCCTGGGACGAAGAGATTACTGCCAGGCAGCAAGGACACACCGTCGATCTGGTGCAGTTGTTTCCGCAAAACATAATGCTGGCGGCTAAGACGGCCGCCGTCGCCGAAGACATCAAGGCTGAAGAAAAGCGGCTCCTCGAGGAGCGTACGCAGATCGCGCACAAACGCTTCGTCGTTGCCACCTGCGCGGTGATCACGAGTTTTGCGCTTGCGATTTTCCTGCTGTGGTTTTATTACCGCTTGCTGAACCGCGAATTGCGCGTGCGCGAGGCGTCAGAGCGCAGCGCCCGCGAGGCTTACGTCCGAGAGGTCATTTTGCGTCAGGAAGAGCAGCGTTTCCGGCTGTTTATCGAGGCCGTGAAAGACCACGCCATTTATACTCTCGACGCACAAGGAAGCGTGAGCAGCTGGAATGAAGGAGCATCGCGCCTGAAGGGATACGCGGCGTCTGAAATTCTGGGACGGCACTTCTCCTGTTTCTATTCTACCGACGACAATCGCAACGGCAAGCCGACCCGTGAGCTGGAGATTGCCACACGCGATGGCCGCGTGGAGGACGAGGGCTGGCGCATCCGCAAGGACGGTTCGCGTTTCTGGGCTAACGCGACTATTACGGCGATCCGTGACCATACCGGAACCCTGATTGGCTTCGCGAAAGTGACGCGCGACTTCACCGACCGCATGCGCGCCCAGGAAGCGTTGCGCATGCTCAATGCCGATCTGACGGCAGAGGTTGCCGAAAGGAAATCTGCGGAAGCTCGGCTGGCAACCTCCGAGCGTTCCTTGCGCGATCTTTCGCTGCACCTGCTGCGAACGCAGGATGAGGAAAGGAAACGCATTGGCCGTGATCTTCATGACAGCCTCGGCCAATACCTGGCAGTGCTGAAGATGAACCTGGAATCTCTTGGAGCAGGAGTTGGATCAAACGCCGATGGTGCCAATGAGCAGTTGTCATCCTGCATCCGCCTCGCAGACGACGCCCTCAAGGAAGTGCGCACCATTTCTTATCTGCTTTATCCGCCGCTGTTGGAAGAAATGGGACTAAAATCGGCAATTCCCTGGTACCTGGATGGTTTTTCCAAGCGCAGCAGCATTCAGACAACTTTCGAGGCGGATCCCAACTTCGGACGCATAACGCCGGAAGGAGAACTGGCGCTATTCCGGATCCTCCAGGAGAGTCTGACCAATGTTCATCGCCACTCCGGCAGCACGACGGCGGCGGTAAAACTCTCCCGGCTGAACGGGGAAGCGATTCTGGAAGTCATGGACAGCGGCAAAGGAATCGCTCCGAAACTGCAGCAGGAGTTTGGCGAAAACTGGGCCGGTTCGCTGGGCGTGGGCTTGCGGGGAATGAACGCGCGCGTAAGCCAGCTTGGCGGCAAGCTCGAAGTGCAATCCACCGGCAAGGGTACAGTCGTGAGAGCGCATGTCCCGGCGGGCGAGCCGCTGTCCAGGCTCGCATAGCATGACGAAGAAACATTTCATCACTGGAGGGCAGGGAGACGGCATATGGCTATTCGAATCCTGATCGCTGACGACCATGAGATCGTCCTGGAAGGCATTCGCACTCTGTTGGGCAGGGCGCGTCGAGAATGGGAAGTTTGCGGTGAGGCGAGAAATGGCCAGGAGGCCGTGGAGATGGTCAAAACACTAAAGCCAGACATCGCGGTGCTCGATGTCACCATGCCTGTGATGAGTGGACTGGAGGCGGCCGCGCAGATTGCCAAGGCGCGATCTGGCTGCAAGGTTCTCATCTTCACCATGCACGAATCGGAGAGACTGGATGTGGAGGTGCGCAATGCGGGCGCGCAAGGCTACGTGCTGAAATCCCAGGCCGCCCGCGATCTGGTTCGCGCCATCGATGCTCTGGTTGCCGGCGACACCTTTTATGGAGCGGCTCCAGAGCCCTCCAAGCCCGCGAAAGAGAATTCAAGTTCCGGAAATATTTTTTGCCAGGCGCTCGCCTTCGCCTAGCCGGCCAGTATTCAGCACGGAAATCCACAGGCATGGCCCGTCCGTGCCATTCCCCGGAGGAAAACTCAAAAGTAAATTTGCAATCGAGCAGCACTTGGGGGAGGGCTGTTCAGGCGAGCGTCCCATGACTCTTTGAGTCTGGGACGTTTCGTTTTGCCGTTGGGCGCTGCAGATTCAGGTACGATAGAAGCACGAACCGCCGAAAATACGCGGGGGACGCAATGGAAAAGAAACGGATCGAAAAATTCAAGAAACAGCTTCTGGAGCGACGGCAGGAACTCCTGAAAAGCATTGCCCAGACCCAGGAGGAAGGCCGGGCGATGCAGCACTCCTACGGCCCTGATGAAGGGGATCGGGCCAACAGCTCTCTCGACAAAGAACTCCTGTTTCAGCAGACCACCCATGCGCGAGGATTGCTGGGTGGAATCGACGCCGCCCTGGCGCGGATCGCCGATGGAACATTCGGACAATGCATGGTGTGCGAAGAAGAGATTGGCGCCAAGCGGCTCGAGGCTCTGCCGTGGACCCGCTACTGCATCTCCTGCCAGGAAAGTTCAGAGAAGAATCGCTAGGCTTCTGCGGGAAAGAATCGGGAAGGAAAAATTCGGAGAAAAAATTAAAAGGCTGCGACTTTGGTTATGCTCCAGCCGTCCGCTCCTGCGAGGGAGCCATACGACCCGGATGCATGTACCGTCGCAGCCCTTGATGCGATCACCGCTTTCGCGGTTCCAGACCCCAACTGCCCCTCGCAGAGCCGTCGGTTTTTTCAGGTCTGGCAGTTCACCGAGTTGCCCCGGCTTCCTGATCACCCAGCTTACTTCGGACTGGCCAAGGTTTATTTTGGGCCAACCCTTTCAGCCGTCGACGGAAGTGAAGTTAAACGTGAGGTCAAAAAATGTCAATGCCGCATTTCAGTGCAGCGTGTGGATAAAACGGTGGTAATCACGTAGACCGCAAACGATTGAATATCCCGCCCCTTGCGAGAGCTTTAGTCGATTGATCCAACTTTTCCACATACAATTCACAGTTCAGATCGTAATCGGGAAAACTGTAGTTTGGGGGGAATCTACCAAAACGCTTGACCGATTTGCATTTCTCGCGCATCTTGACCACAGCAGATGTCGCATTTAGTGGCCTACGTCGATGGAGGGTCCCTGGGCAATCCGGGACCGGCTGGTATTGGCGTAGTGATCGACGATCGGCAAGGCCAGAAAATCAGAATTGCCAAGTGGATTGGCCGCCAGGACAACAATGTGGCCGAATATCTCGCCCTGCTGGAGGCCCTGCAATGCGCCCTGCGCCTGAGAGCGAGGGCGATTCACGTGTATTCCGATTCTCAGGTTGTGGTGCGGCAGATGACCGGCCAGTACTCCTGTCGCAGTGCGCGACTCTATTCCCTCCACTGGACGTGCCGCAAACTTAGCCGCTCGCTCGATTTCTCCATTTCCTATGTGCCCCGCGAATTCAACTGGGAAGCGAACGAGCTAGCCAGTTCCGCGGCACGCAAGCGCAGACGGTCCTAGCTTCTCCCCTTTCGCGATTCTTAGCGCAATCGTGGTGATGGAATCGCTTCCTCGCACCCTCATGAGTGCGTACGTCTGTTCCCGTTCTATAATCCCCCCACCCTCGGAAAGCAGGAAAAACGGGCATTCAATGACTTCTTACGATTCTGATCCTCAACTGGGCATGGACCGAAAGATATCGCGGCGCGATTTTCTCAATGGCATCGCGGTCGGGGTGGGCGGCTTGTTGGCGGCGGACCCCTTGCTCGCCCTCACAGCCTCGGAGGGGGCGCCGGAGAAATCGTCGGAGTACTATCCTCCCGCGTTGACAGGCATGCGGGGAAATCATGACGGCTCCTTCACCTTCGCACATCGCCTGCGCGACGGCGAGCCGTGGGATTCCGATGGAGCGCCCGCGAAGACCGGAGAAACTTACGATCTGGTAGTCGTTGGAGGCGGGATCAGTGGTTTGGCGGCGGCCCACTTCTACCGCAAGCAGGCCGGGGACAAGGCCCGCATCCTGATACTCGACAATCACGACGACTTCGGCGGCCACGCCAAGCGGAATGAGTTTCGTTCCGGCGGCCGCTTGCTGTTGAGCTACGGTGGCACCCAATCCATCGAAAGCCCGGGCAAGTACAGCGAGGTGGCCCGCGGTGTACTCAAAGATCTGGGCATCGACACGTCGCGCTTCTACAAAGCCTACGACCAGAATCTTTACAGCAAATCAGGCACCGCAATGTTCTTCGATCGCGAAACCTTCGGCGAGGATCGGCTGGTGCCAGGCCTGGGCTCAACACCCTGGCCGGAATTCCTGGCGAAAACGCCCCTCAAAGAGGAAGTGCGCCACGATATCGCCCGCGCCTATACCGAGAAAGTTGACTACCTGCCGAATCTTTCCGTCGAACAGAAGCGTGCGAAACTGGCGAAGATCAGCTACGCCGACTACCTCACCCAGATCTGCAAGGTGCACCCCGAGGCGCTGAAGTTTTTTCAGAGCTTCACCAACGACCTCTTCACGGTGGGCATCGACGCTGTGCCCGCTCTGTACTGCTACCAATCCAGCGACGACTACGGAGGCTATAGCTACGCGGGCTTTGCCGGAATCAAACTCGACGACGAACCGCCCGGCAAACAAGAACCCTACATTTTTCATTTCCCCGACGGCAACGCGTCAATTGCGCGCCTGCTGGTGCGATCCATGATTCCAGCTGCATTGCCGGGAAACACGATGGAGGATGTGGTCACCTCGCGAGCCGACTACAGCCGGCTCGATCAGGATGGTGCGCCGGTGCGCATCCGGCTGAACAGCACCGTGGTCCACGTTGCCCAGGTTGGCGCAAACGACGCTTCCAAAGAAATCCAGGTCGATTACATGCGCGGCCAGAAACTGGCGAGCGTGCGTGCCAAGAATTGTGTCCTCGCCTGTTACAACGGCATGATCCCGTATCTTTGTCCCGACCTGCCCGAAAAGCAGAAGGAGGCGCTCTCCTATCTGGTGAAAGCTCCTCTGGTTTACACGCACGTGGCCATCAAGAACTGGACCGGGTTCCAGAAACTTGGCATTCACCAGATCGAAGCGCCGGGAAGCTATCACACCTATACGGCGCTCGATTTCCCGGTCAGTCTGGGCGAGTACAAGTTCCCGAGTAAGCCGGATGAACCCATGGTGCTCTTCATGCTGCGCACGCCCTGCAAGCCGGGGCTGCCCATGCGCGACCAGAATCGGGCAGGGCGGGCGGAACTTCTGCGCACATCATTCGCGACCTTCGAGCGCAATATCCGCGATCAGTTAGGCAGAATGCTGGGGCCCACAGGGTTCGATCCCGCTCGCGACATCGACGGCATCACCGTGAATCGCTGGGCGCACGGCTATGCTTACGGCTACAACTCGCTTTTCGATCCGGATTGGTCTGAAGAAGAGAAGCCCTGGGTGATCGGGCGAAAGCCGTTTGGGCGGATCACCATCGCGAATTCCGACGCCGGCGCCACCGCCTACACGGATTGTGCGATCGACCAGGCGTATCGTGCGGTGAACGAACTCGGCAAGGCATAGCCAATCAATTGCGCGGATCGGGTTGTAGGGCGCGCCGCCCAACTCCGATAATATCCGGCAGGAAAGGATGTGCAGTGGCTCAGAGTGGGGAAGGTTTGTCTACCAAGGCTGACGTTCGCGGCTACCGCCGTCCAGCACCCGGTACGCAGCCGGAATACTTGCACCCACCATACGTTTCTTCGCTGAAGCGCGCCCCGGCAAAGCCGCTGGTGTTCATTCCCCACACGCTCTCCGAGGTGACTGGCCCGCAGTTCCGCGCGGACGACGTGGGACCTCCCATCGCCGACCTCACGCGCCAACACAACGAAGCTCCGCTGGGCGAACGGATCATCGTCAGCGGACGAGTGCTTGATGAAGATGCGCGTCCAGTTCCGCACACGCTGGTAGAACTCTGGCAGGCCAATGCGGCCGGGCGCTACTTCCATGCATGGGACCAGCACGATGCTCCACTCGATCCGAACTTCACGGGCTGCGGCCACGCGCTGACCGACGGTGAAGGCCGCTACCGGTTCGTGACCATCAAACCCGGATGCTATCCCTGGAGGAATCACCACAACGCCTGGCGACCGGCGCACATTCATTTCTCGCTGTTCGGGCCGGCGTTCGCTACCCGGCTGGTCACGCAGATGTATTTTCCCGGTGATCCATTGCTGGCGTCTGACCCGATCTACAACTGTGCGGCCGACGAGGAAGCCCGCCGGCGGCTGATCGCGCTGTTCGATTGGGATACGACGATTCCGGATACCGCACTCGGATACCGATTCGACATCGTCCTGCGCGGGCGGGATGAGACTCCGATGGAGGATCACGCTTGAGCCTTGCAGCGACCACTTCGCAGACGGTCGGGCCGTTCTTTCGGATCGGCCTCGATCGCCTCAATTGCGTCGATATGGCGGGCCCCGAGGTCTCAGGCCAGAGAGTGGTGCTTGAGGGAAGGGTCTTGGATGGCGATGGCGCGCCGGTGCCCGATGCTGTCATTGAAATCTGGCAAGCGAATGCGCACGGCAAGTACGACCATCCCGACGACCGGCAAGCCAAACCCATCGAGCCCGGTTTCAAGGGCTACGGCCGTGTCGCCACCGACGATGAGGGCCGCTTTTGTTTCCGCACGATCAAGCCCGGTCCGGTCCCCGGTCCGAGAGAAACGGTTCAGGCTCCGCACTTGGCGGTGTCCGTCTTCATGCGCGGCCTGCTGAAGCGACTCGTGACGCGAGTGTATTTCCCGGAAGATCGTGAACAAGACCAGGACCCGATTCTCAAGCTTGTGAATCCGGAACGTCGCGCAACGCTCATTGCTCGCGAAGGCCCCGGCGGCAATGCTGCCCTGCACTGGGATATCATCCTGCAGGGCGCGCAAGAGACCGTGTTCTTCGACTGTTAGCGCCTTGACCCACTCCATGAGCTTGCTCGATCCACTGTTCGGCTGGGAAGTAACCGACCAGATTTTTTCTGACTCCACGCGCATTCAGCGCATGCTGGATTTTGAAGCCGCCCTGGCTGAAGCTGAGGCGCGCCTGAACGTGATTCCGAAGAGTGCTGCCGGTCCGATTCGCAACTGCTGCGAGGCACGCCGTTTTGATCTGCCATCCATCGGCCAGGCTGCCGCGAGCGCCGGCAACCTCGCCATCCCGCTGATCAAAGAGCTAACCAACCTCGTGGCCAGGAGCGATCAGGAGGCCGCTCGCTACGTTCATTGGGGAGCCACCAGTCAGGACGCGATCGACACCGGTCTGGTTCTTCAGTTGCGCGACGGCTGCGATGCGATCGAAGCCGATCTCGATCGTTTGTGCGAAAGGCTGACGGAACTGGCGCTGGAACATCGCGCCACGCCGCTGCCTGCGCGCACGTGGATGCAGCAGGCCGTCCCGACCGTCTTTGGGCTCAAAGTCGCAGGTTGGCTGGACGCGCTCACCCGGCATCGCGCACGCCTGAAGGCGATGCGCCAGCGCGTTCTTGTCCTGCAGTTTGGTGGAGCCGCAGGCACGCTTGCCAGCCTGGGTACAGATGGAATGAAGGTTGCGCAGGAGTTGGCGAAGGAACTAAAACTCGGCCTGCCGGCACTCCCGTGGCACTCGCACCGGGACCGGATCGCTGAAGTGGGTACGACCCTTGCTCTGCTTGTCGGCACATTGGGAAAAATTGCCCGCGATATTTCGTTGCAGGCACAAACCGAAATCGCGGAGGTCTTTGAGCCCTCCGGCGACGGCCGGGGCGGTTCGTCGACCATGCCTCACAAGCGCAACCCGGTCGGGTGCGCGATGATTCTCTCGGCCGCGGTGCAAGTGCCTGCGCTGGCCGCAGTCCTCCTCTCTGCCATGCCACAGGAACAGGAACGCGGCTTGGGAGGCTGGCACGTGGAATGGCAGACCCTGCCGGAACTGACCCGCCGCTGCGGGGGAGCGTTGCATCACATGTTGCAGTTGATGACCGGCCTCGAAGTCGACACCATTCGGATGCGGCAAAACCTCGATGTGACCCAAGGCTTGATTTTTGCAGAGGCCGTCACTATGGCCTTGGCCACGCGAATCGGAAAACCGGCGGCCCACCGGATCGTGGAAGAGGCCTCGAAGCAGGCCGTCGCGAGGAAAACATCTCTCCGTGAAAGCCTGTCAGCGAACTCCGAGGTCACAACTTACTTGAACTCGGCTGAACTGGACAAGCTTTTCGATCCTCTTCATTATCTGGGAGTGGCGAACGAATTCATCGATCGCGCCATCGCCGCCAGCAAATCGGAGGGTCGATAGCGAATGCCGGTTCTGCCGATCAGCAACCCCCAGATCCACTACGAACTCTCCGGTCCTCAAGACGCGACCACGCTGGTATTTTCAAATTCGCTGGGCACCGACCTGGGAATGTGGGATCTGCAAGCGACTGCGCTCTCGAGAGAATTCCGCATTCTCAGATACGACGGCCGCGGGCAGGGCAAGTCTTCGGCCACGGTCGGTCCCTACAGCATCGCGCAGCTTGCCGATGATCTGATCCAACTGCTCGACCGCCTTCACCTGCGCGCAGTTCATTTCTGTGGTTTGTCGATGGGCGGTATGGTGGGCATGTCGATCGCCATGCGCGCGTCCGATCGTTTGCAGAAATTGGTTCTCTGCAACACAGCGCCAAAGATCGGAACTCCTGAAACCTGGGACGCCCGCATCCACGCAGTACGCACCGGTGGCATGGCCGCAGTTGTCGAAAGCATTCTTGAGCGCTGGTTCACTCCCGACTTTCGGACGAAGGTACCCTCTGCGATCGAAGGGACCAGGCAGATGCTGCTGCGCTCTCCGGTCGAAGGCTACGTGGCGTGCTGCGCAGCGGTGCGTGATATGGACGCGCGCACTTCGATTGGCAACATCCGGGTTCCCACCTTGATCATTAGTGGGACGCACGATCCAGTCACGCCACCGCAGGACGGTCAGTACATGCTGGGCAAGATTGACGGGGCACTTTACAAGGAACTCCCGGCGGCTCATCTATCCAACATCGAGGCGGCCGAGGCATTTACGATGGAAGTCACCCGGTTCCTGAAGGCTTGAGCGAGGCTGCAATGGACGATCGCGAGCGGTACGACAGAGGGATGGAAGTCCGCCGGGCAGTGCTCGGCGATGATCACGTCAACCGGTCGTTACAGAATCTGGATGACTTCAACCGGGAATTCCAGGATCTCATCACGCGCTATGCCTGGGGAGAAATCTGGGCGCGGCCAGGCTTGACTCGCCGCTCCCGAAGTCTCATCGTGATTGCCACCATGGTTGCCCTGAACCGGCCGGACGAATTGCGCCTGCACCTCCGGGCCGCGTACAACAATGGTGTCACACGGGATGAGATCAAAGAAGTGCTTCTGCAATCGGCAATTTACTGTGGCGTACCCGCCGCCAATTCCGCCTTTCATGCTGCCGAAGAAGTTTTCGCTGAATTGAGCTCCAAAAAATAATCCGACCATGCTCACGAACAGAAAAACAATTCATGTCGAATGGGGCGATTGTGATCCGGCGGGAATTGTGTACTACCCGCGCTACTTTGCCTACTTCGACAACTGCACCGCCGCCCTGTTCGAGGCCGCCGGCCTCCCCAAACACCAGATGTTGAAAACCTACGGCATCGTAGGGATCCCGAT
Organism: uncultured Acidobacteriota bacterium; assembly: GCA_963733805.1. GTDB lineage: Bacteria > Acidobacteriota > Terriglobia > Terriglobales > Acidobacteriaceae > Gp1-AA133. The sequence continues at coordinate 64,594 of CAVTEO010000006.1, forward strand.
GGTTGACACGCGCGCCCGCTTTTTGGCCCCTTCGAAATTCGGAGACGACATCGTGGTCGAATCCTGCATCACAGAATGGCGCCGCAGCAGTTTCGATGTGCAGCACAAAGTATTGAAAGGCGACCTCCTCGCCGTGCAATGCTCCGAGACGCGCGTTTGGGCGGTACGATCGACGAGCGATCCCGATGCTATCGAGGGCCAGGCTGTGCCGCAGGATGTCATCGCCAGGTTCGACGCTCCGCAACGAAAGTGATTTGTCATCCGCAGAAATCGGGCATAGAAACTCAGAGTGAGCAAGATACGCACGCAGGTCGGAATCATCGGAGCCGGACCCGCCGGGCTCGTACTATCCCATCTGCTCTACCTCGAGGGCATCGACTCGGTCGTGCTGGAAAACAGAACCCGCCAGTATTGCGAGGAACGGATTCGCGCAGGCGTGCTCGAGTCGGGCACCGTCGATCTGCTCACGCAGATGGGCGTGGGCGAAAGAATGAAGCGGGAAGGCCTGATCCACAACGGTATCGAACTTCGCTTTGCAGGGGAGGGCCACCGTATCGATTTCAAAGACCTCACCGGGCGCGCCATCACCGTTTACGGCCAGCACGAAGTCATCAAAGACTTGATCCAGGCTCGCCTGGCAACGGACGGACGGGTTCTGTTCGAGGCGGATGACGTCAAGGTCGAAGGCTTCGAGACTGGCAAGCCGAGTATCCTCTACCGGCTGGCTGGCGAAACCCACGAAATCGACTGCGACTTCATCGCAGGCTGTGATGGCTCCCATGGAGTCTGCCGTCCAAGCATGCCTGCCCATTCGCTCACGGTGTACGAGCGCATCTATCCGTTCGGCTGGCTCGGCATTCTGGCGGAGGCCGCGCCTTCTTCCGAAGAACTGATCTATGCCCATCATGAGCGAGGCTTCGCGCTGCACAGCATGCGCTCTCCGCAGATCACGCGGCTTTACCTGCAATGCTCGCCCGACGAGAATCTCGACGAGTGGCCGGACGAGCGAATCTGGCAGGAGTTGCAGACTCGATTGGCGGGCGGCCAAAATTGGAAATTAAATGAAGGACGCATCCTGCAAAAAGGCGTGACCGGGATGCGGAGTTTCGTGGTCGAGCCCATGCAGTACGGGCGGATGTTTCTCGCGGGAGACGCGGCCCACATCGTGCCGCCAACCGGCGCGAAGGGCCTGAACCTCGCCGTCGCCGACGTCCGCGTGTTGGCTCGCGCGCTGAAGAAATTTTATAGTTCGGGCAAAACCGATGCGCTCGAGGACTACTCGCAAACCTGTCTTCGCCGGGTCTGGCGCGTGCAGAGATTTTCCTGGTGGATGACCTCCATGCTTCACAAGCATGAAGGAAATCCCTTCGACCAGCGCCGGCAACTGGCAGAGTTGGACTATGTCACCAGTTCGCGCGCCGCCTCTCAATCTCTGGCAGAGAATTACGTCGGCCTGCCTCTGGATTAACCTCGCGGCGCGCAGCGTTAAATTTCTCATCGCTTTTCTGTCACGCAATCCGTCCTCGCACATCTTCTTCGTGATATTCGACGTGATTTTCCGCGCCGCTAGACATGCCCATGTGCCCCTTGTCACAGCCCCTCGTGGATGGATCCGTCTATAAAAAAGAGACTTGTGAATCAAGGAGATCGTAATGATCCGAAGTGCGACTGCGACGTGGCGAGGCAGCCCGGCAATTGGCGAGGGCGCCGTTACGACCACTAGCGGCATCCTGTCGAATACCCTGTATTCTTTTGGCTCCAGTTCGGGCAACGAGCCCTGTACCGGCCCATCGGAGATGTTGGCGGCCGCGGTGGCCGCTTGTGTTTCGCTGTTGGTGGCGCAGGAAATGGCCAAGGCCCGTTTGAAATACGAGCAGGTCAAGACCGAGGTGGTGCTTACTTTGCAGGAAAAGGCCGGTTGCTGGGATGTGTCGGGGATTGAACTGGAGATCAGTACGCATCTTCCCCAGCGCGATGCGGACAAGTTTCAGAAGTGCGCGAAAATCGCCCAGGCCCGCTGCTCGATTTCGCGCGCTTTGAAGGTGCCCGTCAAGATGGTCACGAAACTGGAAGTGGGGCAACCCGCCTTTGCATAGGGGGCGCGCCGGCACGTCCGGGTAACTGAAGTGAGAATGACATGGAACAAGGGAAGGAAGCCATGAAGTCTTGGCTGAGGCCTGATGAGAAGAAATCCGAGAAGCAACCTGTGTGCTTGCTATGCGGCGAGCCGGCGACCCAGTTTGTCGATGGCGAGCCCAGTTGCGCCGCGCATATCGGGCAAATTTACGAACATCAGGTTGAGGACTACACCCGCAAGCATCTCGTCGATAACGAGTGGCGGAAGGTCTAACCTAATCGCCTTCCGGATCGCCGCCAAGCCTGGGCGTTCCTCTCTCCGACAGCGCCTCGTCGGCAATTCCATTCCCGTAACCCCGACCGCCTGCAATTTCAACCGAAGGTTATATAATCGACGGGCCCATCCGACTGTTGGGTTGCGATGTCCTGCTCAGCCGTGGCGTTGCGTGGCGATCGCGGAGAGAGTCGGTCGGCAATGCAAACGGCGCGGCGTCGAGCCCATTGTAATTTCTCTCCAGTGAGGCGTAATGCAAGTTCGGCCGGGAGTCGAAGTGGCCAGCCTGAGCGACGTGGGCTGCCAGCGCGAGAACAACGAAGATGCGCTTTCCTACTGGGAGCCGCAGAGCGACACCCAGTTTCAGCAGAAGGGAAGGCTCGCGCTGGTAGCGGACGGCATGGGTGGCTACGAAGGCGGTCAGGAAGCCAGCCGGCTCGCGGTCGACACCATTCGGGATGTCTACGACCGTGATCCGGCCCTGGATCCCCGCGACTCGCTGCTCAGCGGTTTCCGCCTCGCCCACGAACGCATTCGCCAGTATGCCGAGGCGCACCCGGAGTTTCAGGGCATGGGCACTACTTGCACGGCCATCGCCATAAATGATTTTCGCCTTTACTTCGCACACGTCGGCGACAGCCGCCTTTACCTTTTGCGCGATGACACCATTGCGCGCCTCACTCGCGATCATTCCTATGTCGCGCGCCTGGTCGAATCCGGCGTTCTCAACTCCGACGAGGCGGAGCATCATCCCCAGCGGCACATACTCACTGCTGCCCTGGGAGCGGGCGGCGAAGTAATTGCCGATGCTCCGGACAATCCTCTGGCACTCAAGGCCGGAGACGTCCTGGTGTTGTGCACCGACGGGCTATGGGGACTGGTTCAGGAAGCGGAGATTCTCAAACTAGTTAGCGCTCACGATGCCACCTCCGCATGCGCTGAACTGGTGAAACTCGCGCGCCAGCGCGGCGGTCCCGACAACATTACCCTGCAGGTGTTGCGGCTTTCGCAAAACGGAAAGCCCAGTCGGTAGGAATTTTGAAGGTTCACGCAGCGCAAGTTCTTGCACAGCCCGCCAGGCCTCCAGTCAAGACTGTAGAGGCGTCAAACAAATGAAAATAAAGGATGTATGGTGCACGGCCGCCGCCGCCGGCATGGCAAGCGGCTTGCAATGTACTGGAATAAAATAAACTCTATAGAATAACTAGACTTTATGGGAAGATAGATTATGAAGATCTCGCAGAAGGGCCTGTACGCACTGCAAGCGATGATGATGCTCGCCCGCCGTCACAACCAGGGCGCCATCAAAATCCGTGACATCGCCTACGAGGAGAACCTCCCGGAAAAGTTTCTCGAACTCATCCTCCTGGAAATGAAAAACGCCCGCATGGTGGAAAGTGTGCGCGGCGCCAAAGGTGGATATGCTTTGCGGCGTCCCCCCTCCGAGATTCGCCTGAGCGAAATCATTCGGCTGATTGACGGCCCGCTGGCGCCTTTTGGCGATGCCGAGCAACTGCGCAGCCTGATCGACAAAGACCACGCCCATCGCGCGCTGTACCAGGTATTTCTCGACGTGCGCGACGCGGCCGCGCACATCCTGGAAAACACCACCCTGGCCGACATCGTGAAAGATCCTCGCCCCCGCTCCTCGAAGGGCGAAAAACGCTCGCGCAAAAAGAAACAGAAGCAGAGCGCCGCGGTCTTGCCGATGCTGGTTTCAGGAACGAGGAGCTAGAGGCGAGCATGGGACGCACCGCAAAATTCTCGGCCTGGCTCACCGGCACATTGCTGCTCTTCGCTTCTCTGGGGATGGCGCAGTCGCCTGTAACCATACGCGTCGGAGCGTTTCCAAACATTACCCACGCGCAGGCGATGGTCGGCAAAGCGAATGGCTCTTTCGACAAAGCCCTTGGTTCCGGGACAAAGATTGAATGGAAAACATTCAACGCAGGGCCGGCTGCGATCGAAGCTCTGTTCGCGGGCGCGCTCGACATGACCTACATCGGTCCCAACCCTACGATCAGCGGCTACGTGCGCTCGAATGGCGAAGCGCTGCGGGTTGTGGCCGGCGCCGCCAGCGGAGGAGCGGCCCTGGTTGTGCGCAACGATTCCGGGATCAGCAAGCCCGCTGACTTCCACGGCAAGAAAGTCGCCTCGCCTCAACTGGGCAATACACAGGACGTCGCTCTGCGCTCCTGGCTGCGTTCCAATGGCATGAAGTCAACTGACAAGGGTGGCGATGTGCAGGTCATCCCGTTGGCGAATCCCGATCAGCTTACGCTTTTTGTGAAGAAGGAACTGGATGCGGCCTGGGCGCCCGAGCCCTGGGCCACACGGCTGATCCGGGAAGGAAACGGGCGCCTGTTCCTCGATGAGCGCACCCTCTGGCCCAACGGCCAGTTCGTCTGCGCCAACCTCATCGTAAGCGCCAGGTTCCTGAAGCAGCATCCCGACGTCGTCAAAAACTGGTTGCGCGCGCACGTGGGACTCACCGATTGGATCAACGCCCACATTCCAGAAGCGAAGAAAACTCTGAATGCGCAGATCCAGAAAGAAACGGGCAAAGCTCTTCCAGAGGCGGTTCTCGAGGAAGCCTTCAGCCGCCTTCAGGTGACGTACGACCCGCTACGCGCTTCGCTGCTTACATCGGCCAAGTCCGCATTTGATGCGGGCTTTCTTGGCCGGCAGGCTCCCGATCTCACCGGGCTTTACGACCTGACGTTGCTGAACCAGGTGCTCGCGGAAAAAGGAAAGAAGGCGGTGCAATGAGGTCCGATACCAATCGCGCGTCTCAGGAATTGCTGCCCGGCGGATATCGGAAACCTGCGATTGGCACCGTCGTGCGCCCCACTGTGATCCCGATTCGTCGTCCGAACGTGGGCGCTCCCAAGGTCCGTTTGGACGATGTTTCTCTCCACTATCAATCGGACACAGGTTCCGGGTTGCTCGCGCTCGATCGCATCAACCTGCAGGTACAGCCGGGAGAATTCCTCTGCATCGTCGGCCCTTCCGGATGCGGCAAGTCAACCCTGCTGCACCTGATCGCCGCGTTGCAGAAGCCGACCTCCGGCACGATCGCCATCGACGACAAGCAGGTTTCCACCCCGGGGACGGATCGGATTCTGATATTCCAGGAGCACGGCCTGTTTCCCTGGCTCACCGTCAGCCAAAACGTCGAGTTCGGCATGAAGATGAAAGGCCTCTCCAAGGCTGAGCGTGGAGAGAAGGTTCGCCATTACCTCCGCCTGGTTCATCTTTTGCAGTTCAAAGACAGCCGTCCGCACCAGCTTTCCGGGGGCATGCGGCAAAGAGTGGCGCTGGCACGCGCGCTCGCGACCGAGCCCGATGTCCTGTTGATGGATGAGCCGTTCGCCGCTCTCGACGCACAGACGCGCGACATGCTGCACGATGAACTCGAAAAGATTTGGGCCGAAACCGGCTGCACCGTGATTTTCGTGACCCATAACGTGCGCGAGGCCGTGCGGCTTGGCGATCGCGTGGCGCTCATGAGTTTTCGCCCCGGTCGAGTGAAACAGGAATTCCGGATCGACCTGCCCCGGCCCCGTCATCTGGAAGAAGTCGAGGTCGCCCGAACCGCTCGCGAAATTCTCGACAGCTTGCGGGACGAAATCAACAAATCCCTGGAAGCGGAGTATGCCCATGAGCAGCGTCGCTAGAAGCGAAGCGACCGGCGCGGTCCGGTATCGCCCGGCCCCTGGCATGAAGCCGAAAGAGCGCGAATCATCCGCTCCTCCACGGGAGAAAAGCCACAAAATTCTGTTGCGGAAGATTGCGAACCAGGTGGTCTTTTATTCTCTGCTGCTGGGTGCCTGGGCGTTGCTGGCGAAACTTCGGGTCTGGCCGCCCTACCTCTTTCCCGCGCCTTGGCAAGTTGCTGAGGCCCTCTGGGCCGGCATGAAAGACCACAGCTTTCTGATCGGCATTACCGTGACCATGAAGCGGATGCTGATCGGATACAGCCTTTCAGTCGTCTTCGGAATGATGCTGGGGATTGGCGTGGCCAGCAACCGGTTCCTGGAAGAAACAGTCGGGCCTCTGTTGGTAAGCCTGCAGTCTCTGCCCAGCATCTGCTGGGTGCCGCTCGCCATCCTATGGTTCGGCTTGACCGAGAAGGCAATCCTGTTCGTCGTCCTGATGGGATGCATTCTCTCGGTCACCATCGCCATGGAGGACGGCCGCAAGCAGATGCCGAAGATCTACACCATGGCGGGGCGCAATCTCGGTGCATCGGGCTTCCGCTTGTTCTGGTATGTGATGCTGCCCGCGAGCCTCCCTTACATCGTTTCCGGGCTCAAGCAGGGCTGGGCTTTCGGCTGGCGATCGCTGATCCAGGCCGAAATGATTTTTCTCACGGTTGGCCTGGGCCAGCAACTGATGATGGGCCGCGACCTGAATGACATGAGTCAGGTCATCGCGGTGATGATTCTCATCGTCGCGCTGGGCACGTTCGTGAATCGCCTGGTCTTCCGCACGATGGAACGCACACTGCAAAACCGCTGGGGATTGAATCCAACCGCCTGAGGCAGAGACAATCGCCTGAACGCAAGCCAGACTTGCCGTCGTACACGCTGCAGGAACACGCTGAAGAGTGTGGTCGACAGCAAAGCGCTACCGACCCAGCGTCGCATGTGGCCAGAGGACGCTACGATAGCGCTGCTTTTACCAGGTCCCGTGCTGGACTAAAGTCTAGCCTTGGGTTTTCCCCGCCTTCTAGTGCATAGCCGGGTTCCGAGCGCGGTCGGCAACAGATTTCGCGGCAGCTTCCAGCGCGTTCTGCAGAGCCTCCAGATGGCGCCCCTCCGTCAGATAACTGATCACCATCATTCGCAGAACACTGCTGCCATTCACGACCGTATCCGAAATCCAGAGCTTTCCATCCCGCGTGACCTCGTCCACAATCGCAGCGTGAGCATCGGCGACCTGCGTTCCATTCAAACTCGCGTCCTTCACCCGAAAATTCACGATCGTCAGCATGGTGGGAGCCGCGAGCTCGAAATATTCCGATCGCCCGATCCACTGCGTGAACTCCCGCGCCAACCGCAGCTGCCGGTCGATGTGCTCTTCGTAACCTCTCCGTCCATGCACGCGCAAGGTGAGCCACAGCTTCAGCGAGTTCATGCGCCGGGTCCACTGCGTGCTGATGCGCGCATTGTCGGGCAGTTGTGCTCCCTCCGCCTTCGGCATGTAGGGTGACACAACTGAAAAAGCTTGCTGCAATGCTTTTGGATGGCGGGTCAGGATCACTCCGGCCGCGAAGGGCACGGCCAGCCACTTGTGAGGATCGATCGTAATTGAGTCGGCCAACTCGATCCCCCGCACCAGATCACGATGCTCGTCGGAAAACACAACCGATGCGCCGTAGGCTCCGTCGACGTGCATCCAGAGATTGTTTCTCCGGCACACTTCCGCGATGGCAACCAGGTCGTCGACGATCCCTGAGTTTGTCGTGCCTGCCGTAGCCACCACGCAGAAGGGAAGCCGTCCCGCCGAGCGATCTTCCTGAATCGCCTGATGAAGCTTCGCCGCGTCCAGCTGCAGCCGCCCGGTGACGGGCACTCGTCGCAACGCCTTGCGGCCGATGCCAAGCAGCCCTGCCGACTTGTCGAGCGAATGGTGAGACTCTGCTGACGCGTACATCACGGGCTGGCCGCCCAGCGAGGCGACTCCTTCGTCCATGGCGTTCGGGAAATGATGCGCCAGGGCCAAAGCCATTCCACTGAAGTTTGCCTCGTTGCCGCCGCTGGTGAACGTGCCGCCAAATTCGTTCTTCCAGCCAACGCGCTCGGCGATCCAGCGCACGGTCTCCAATTCGATCTTCGACGCGAGTTGCGAGCGTGCCAGCGTCGCAAGCTGCGGATTCAACGCCGCGACCATGGCTTCCGCAATGAAGCCCACATAAGTCGGGGTAGGATTCATCAGTCCAAAGTAGTTCGCGCTCGGAACATGAAATCCCCTGGCAACCATGTGCCCGAAGACTTGCTCGAGGACGCGCGCGGGATCGTCTCCCTGTTCAGGCAATGCGTCGTCCAAGGTTCCGTAAGTGCGCTCGGCTAGCGGAAGTTGTACCGGGCGATCGGGCAGCGAAGCGTAGTACTCGTCGACGAGGTTGATCAGGCGGTAGCCTAGTTGACGACGGGTGGCTGAATCGAAATCGAAGCGCATAGCCCTTGGACGTGATGGTGTCCCGGAAAGTTGCGGAACTTCTACCCGAAACTTGCGGTCAAACGGCGCGCCACCGTCAACTGAAGCCTGCAGTCAGCAGTTATTTTTTCTCCGCATTCTCCGCCTGATCCTCGGCCCCCGGCTTTTCCGGCCGCAATTGCGGAAATAAAATCACGTCGCGGATAGTCTGCGAGTTGGTGAAGAGCATGGCCAGCCGATCCACGCCCACGCCCACACCTCCAGCCGGAGGCATGCCATAGGAGAGCGCCCGAATGTAGTCCTCATCCATCTGGTGGGCCTCTTCGTCGCCGCGCGCACGCTCCTTCAGTTGCTCTTCAAAACGTTGCCGCTGGTCCTCTGGATCGTTGAGTTCGCTGAATCCATTGGAGAGCTCCATATGCCCGGCAAATATCTCGAAGCGTTCGACCCAATCCGGCTCGTCGGCCTTCTTCTTCGACAACGGAGACACCGCGACCGGGAACTCGTAAATGATGGTCGGCTGCAGCAGGTGTTCCTCGGCCACCGTCTCAAAAAGATTCGCAATCGTTTTTCCGGTCGGCTCGCCTGGATCGTAGGCCATGTGCTTGCCCGCGGCGTTGTGCCGGGCGACCAGTGCCTTCACGGAATCGTGCGTGGCGAAGTCCGCCATCGCGGGCTTCGCTCCGGCTTTCTCCGGCCAGAATTCGATAATCGCTTCCCGCATGGTCATGCGCCGCCAGTTCGAGCCTGCCCAGTCGATTTCATCCTCGCCCCACTGCGATTTCGTAGTGCCATTCACGTCCTTCGCAGCCTGCTCGATCAGGTTCTGGGTCAGGTTCATCATGTCGCGGAAGTCGGCGTACGCCTGGTAATACTCGAGCATGGTGAATTCCGGATTCCAGCGCCAGCCCAGGCCCTCGTTGCGGAAATTCCGGTTGATCTCATAAACGCGATCCAGTCCGCCAACGGTCAGCCGTTTTAGATACAACTCGGGTGCGATGCGCAGGAACAAATCAGTATCCAGGGCATTGTGGTGCGTCTTGAAGGGCTTCGCGACCGCGCCGCCCGCGATCGGTTGCATCATCGGAGTTTCCACCTCCACGAAGCCTTGCGAATCCATGGAGCGGCGCAGCGATTGCACGAGTTTGCTTCTCTTCAGAAATACTTCGCGCACCTCGGGATTCATCACTAGGTCGACATAGCGCTGGCGGTAGCGGAGTTCGACATCGGTCAGGCCGTGCCACTTCTCCGGGAGCGGCAGCAGGTCCTTGGACAAAAACGTGATTTCCTCCACGTGCACCGTGAGTTCGCCGGTGCGCGTGCGAAACAAATAGCCGCTCACTCCGATGTGATCGCCCAGGTCGAGAAGCCGATAAAGCTCGAATCCCTTTTCCCCCACAGCGTCCTTCTTCACGTAAACCTGCAAGCGCTGGCCGCCTTGCTGCAAGTGAGCGAACCCCGCTTTGCCCATCAGGCGATTCGCCATCATGCGTCCGGCAACCCTCACCGGCACACGGTTCTGCTCCAACTGTTCCGCAGTCTTGTCGGAATAGTCAGCGAGAATTTGCGGGACAGTGTGGGTGTAGTCATAGCGGTTCGGATACGCCTGCTGGCCAAGCGCTTCGATCTGCTGCAATTTCTGGCGCCGTAATTCGTAAATGTTTTCGTCGAGTGCCAATGAATCCTTTTGCCGATTTCAGTTGCCGCGAAGGTTCCAACCGGAGAGCTTCGTAGGCAGGATGGGAAACTTAAGATTATAAACAAGCCGCCATCGCGAAACGGTCCTCCCCATCCCCACTCTTGCACACTTGAATGTGACGCTTAACCCTTGATGCCAAAGCCCATCGGCGATACTATTCCACTTCCCGTTTTTCCCCGCGGGAAAGAGCACTGACGCGAGGAAGACCTTGCCTCAAAATTACGTTCCGGTCTTTATTTTTATTGCGGTCGTAGGAGTTCTGATTCCCATTACGCTGCTGCTGACCAGGCTGGTTCGGCCGAATAATCCCAATCGCAACAAACTTCTGCCCTACGAGTGCGGTATCGACCCGGTCGATCGTGCCCGCGGACGCTATACGGTTCGTTATTACATAGTTGCCATCCTGTTCGTGGTCTTCGACGTGGAGACGATTTTCCTCTTTCCCTGGGCCGTGAAGTTCAAGGCCTTCGGCCTGTTCGGGTTGTTCGAGATGCTGATCTTCCTGGGCATTCTGATCGTTGGCTACATCTGGATTTGGCAGAAAGGCGCGCTGGAGTGGGTGTGACGCTGGTGCTGTCAGCAATGGACCGGCGAACCGCATTCCTGCGAGCAAAGTCACCGATGTGTGTGGTCTCGGGTCGTTGACATCGGAATTGAGAGGCTGTTAGAAGTAAGCGGCTTTTTCGTGCAAGCCGCTCGGGTGTGTAACAGAAATCGCATATGGCTGACGAAAACAAGCCGCCGCAAACGCCCAGTAAGGAAGATCTGGCGAAGGCCGCCAATCCGGCGGGCAGTGGAACTCCTGATCCATCGGCACCGGCTATTCCCAAGCCGACGGTGGCTGAGCCAGCGGCTGCTACCACGCCCAGTGCCGTGCCCCCGAAGCCAGCAGCGCCCGCCGCAGCACCCGCTAAGCCGGCCGCGCCCGCAAAGCCGGCAGGCCCTGTGCCTCAGGCGTGGGACTCGCCCATGGTTGCCAAGTTGAAGCGGCAGTTTGGCACCGGCCTCGAGTCCTGGACCTACCTCAACCAGAATTATTTCCAAGTCGATCGCTCCCTGATTCCAACCGTGCTGCAGCTTCTTCGAGACGAAGAGAAGTTCGACTACTGCGTCGACGTCACCGCTCTGCACTATCCGAAGCGCGAGCGCCAGTTCGATATTGTCTGGATTCTTTACTCCTTCGGACGCAACGAGCGGCTCCGCGTCAAGACGCAGATCGCCGACGGAGAGCACATTCCGTCCGCGGCCTCCCTCTGGACCACGGCGAACTGGCTCGAGCGCGAAGTGTTCGACATGTTCGGCATCCAGTTCGACGGCCATCCGGACTTGAAAAGAATTCTTTTGCCTGATGGTTGGAAAGGCCACCCGCTGCGCAAGGACTACGGCATCATCCAGCAGGACCAGGAATGGGTGCAGATCAATCTGGGAATTGACAGTGGGCAATAGGGGCCTTAAAGCCGACGACCGAGGACCGACGACCGACGACCAAGCATGACCGACCCGACCAGCTCCGTCTCGCACCTGGACCTCGAGGAGAGCAAGCACACTTTTCTCGATGCCAACGAACTCGTCATCAATATGGGTCCGCAGCACCCCGCCACCCACGGCGTGCTGCGCGTGATCTTGCGGCTCGACGGCGAGAAGGTCATGGGCCTGGAGTGCGTCATCGGCTACCTGCACCGCGGCGTCGAGAAAATCGCCGAGCATCGCACCTACACGATGTTCAATCCGTATGTTGACCGCATGGATTACGTCGCCGCGGTCTCCAACGGCCTCGGCTATTGCGAAGCCGTCGAAAAGCTCCTCAACATCGAAGCGCCGCCCCGTGCCAACTATATCCGCGTCATCCTGACCGAACTCAATCGCCTCGCCAGCCATCAGCTCTGGCTCGGCACGCACGCCCTCGATATCGGCGCCATGACGCCACTGTTCTACACTTTCCGCGACCGGGAAGAGATCCTGAAGATTTTCGAGAAGTATTGCGGCGCCCGCTTGACCACGCACGCCTTCCGCATCGGCGGCTGCCAGTACGAGACCTACGAGGGCTTCGAAAAAGACGTCAAGAAATTCCTCGCATTCGTTGCCCCCAAGATCGACGAGTACGAAGAACTCCTGACTACAAACCGCATCTGGGTCGAGCGCACCAGGAACGTCGGCACCATTTCCGCCAAAGATTGCATCGCCCTCGGCGTCACCGGGCCCGTCCTTCGCGCCAGCGGTGTGAAGTGGGATCTGCGTAAGGCGCAGCCGTACGCCAACTACAAACTGTTCGATTTCGATATCCCGACTGGTCAAAACGGCGATACCTACGATCGATACCTCGTCCGCATGGCTGAGATGCGGCAATCGCTGCGCATCATTCAGCAGGCGGTCGACGGAATTCCCGAAGGCCCGATCATGGCCAAGGTCTCGAAGGTCATCAAGCCACCGGTGGGAGAGATCTATCACTCCATCGAAGCCCCCAAGGGTGAGCTCGGATACTTCATCGTGAGCGACGGTTCTACCCAGCCCTACCGCCTGCGCGTACGCCCGCCCTCGTTCGTCAACCTGCAGGCACTCGAGCTGATGTGCCGCGGCCAGTTGGTCGCGGACGTCATCGCCGTGATTGGCACCCTCGACATCGTGCTCGGCGAGGTGGACCGCTGATGCCCAGCTGGATCACGTCTTACCTGGACAAGAATGTTCACGTCACGCCGGGTGTCTACGGCAGTCCCTTCTGGGCGCTGGTCTACATCCTCGTAGTTTTCGGCGGCGTCTCGCTGGCCGTGGTCTGCATGAACTGGCTGGAGCGCAAGATTCTCGCCCACATGCAGGTCCGCCTCGGCCCCATGCGGGTCGGCCCGCACGGCCTGCTGCAGCCCATCGCCGACGCCCTCAAGCTGATTCTCAAGGAAGACATCGTGCCCGAAGGCGCTGATTCGTTCGTCTTCCTGCTGGCGCCGATCATCATCCTGCTGGCCGTATTCAGCGTCTATTGTGTGATCCCCTTCGGCCCGACGCACGCCATCACCGACATGAATATCGGAATCCTCTTCATGCTCGGCGTCTCCTCGCTCGGCGTGTTGGGTATCGTGATGGCCGGATGGGCGTCGAACTCCCATTATCCACTGATCGGCGCACTGCGCTCGAGCGCCCAGATGGTCTCGTACGAAATTGCCATGGGACTCGCCGTTATCTCCGCCGTCTTGATGACCAGCCTGAATGCGGATGGCACTGGAACCCTCAGCATGATCGGAATTGTGCAGGCGCAATATGCGCAGCACACCTGGTTCGTCTTCAAGTTCTTCCCGCTGGGCCTGATTGCGTTCTTCATCTTTGCCGTCGCCATGGTGGCCGAGACCAACCGCGCCCCCTTCGATCTGCCCGAGGCGGAATCTGAGCTGACTGCCGGCTTTCACACCGAGTACAGCGGTCTGCGCTGGTCCTTATTTATGCTCGGTGAATACGCCGCCATGATCTCCGTCTCGTCGATCGCGATCACGCTCTGGCTCGGCGGTTGGATGCGGCCGTTCCCCAACGCATTGAGCGGGCCTGCCTGGGATCTTGCATTCTCCTTGTTCCCGGCCCTCACATTCTTTGGTCTGGCCGCGATGACCTTCTACAGCACCATGCGCATGCCGAAGCACGCATTCTTCCGCGTCCAGACCATCGGACTGGGCGCATTCGGCGCCGTCTTCGCCCTGATCGGCCTGATCCTGCTTGTCCCCGGCGTACGTGACCGCGTGCAGGATGTCTATTGGTTCATCGCGAAAATCGCCGTCTTCCTGTACTTGTACATCTGGTACCGCGGCACCTTCCCGCGCTACCGCTTCGACCAGTTGATGAAGGTGGGATGGAAAGTGCTTTTGCCGATGGGTATCGGCGTTCTGATGCTCACCGGCATCGTGGGATTGCGAACCGAGATCTGGGATTTCCTGCAACGCCTGGTGCACGCTTAATATGCAGCAAGTCGCCCAACCCGTCGCCACAACGTTCTTCTTCTATATGCTGTCGGGAATCGCCATCCTGAGCGGCGTATTGGTCATCACCCGCAAAAACGCCGTTCATTCCGCGTTGGCTCTGATTCTGACTTTGTTGTGCGTGGCCGGACTGTACCTGATGCTGTACGCCCCGTTTGTGGCTGGCGTGCAGATCATCCTTTATGTCGGCGGCATCATGGTGTTGTTCCTGTTCGTGATCATGCTGGTCAATCTGGAGCGCGCGGAAAAGGAAAAGCAGTTCAACCAGCAATGGCTACCCGGAATTTTGGCGGCCCTGGGCCTCGGCACATTGTTCGTCCTGATTTACATCAAGGGAAAATCAGCCTTCGCGCTTCCGGCGGCGCCGTCCATCGCCGAAGGCAGCAACACGCAGGCCGTCGGACAACTGCTCTACAGCAACTACATGTTCCCGTTCGAGATCGCATCCCTGCTATTGCTGGTAGCGATCATCGGAGCGGTAGTCATGGCGAAGAAGAGGATTTGAAAGAAAGCTGTCAGCTGTCAGCCATCAGCTGTCAGCCGACGATGGCAAGAAAAATAGAATAAGGATCTGGGCAAAGTTTTTACTGACAGCTGAGAGCTGAAAGCTGAGAGCTACATGGTTCCAATTACAACGCTTCACTACCTGGTCGTAGCCGCCGCACTGTTTGTGCTGGGCGTGATCGGCGTGCTCACGCGCAGGAACGTAGTCATCGTCCTGATGTCGATCGAACTGATCCTCAACGCGGTGAACCTGAACCTGGTGGCGTTCTCCCGCATGTGGGGACTGCACGGCCAGGTATTCGCCATCTTCGTAATCACCGACGCAGCCGCCGAAGCGGCCGTGGGCCTGGGCATCCTGATCGCCTTCTTCAGAAACAAGGAGACGGTCAACGTAGACGAAGTAGATTTGCTCAAGTGGTAGGAAGGCAGCTGTCGGCTATCAGCCTTCAGCTGTCAGCGGGCCTGAACAAGATTTTGTAGCGGCGTGAGTAGCTTCGAATCCGTAAGCCGGAATGATCGATCTGGCTGACGGCTGAAAGCTGATAGCTGAAAGCTCAAATGTTCTTTCTCGAAAACATCTATCTCATCCCTCTACTGCCCGCCGCCGGCGCGGTCCTCATGTTCTTCTTCGGCAAAAAGCTGCAGAAGCAGACCGTGAGCGCAGTGTGCGTCGGAGCCGTGGCGCTCGCCTTCGTCATGTCCTGCGGGGCCGTCTGGCAATACACGCAGGGCCACGGAACCAGCCAGCCCGTCGAAAAGGTCATGTACACCTGGCTGGGCAGCGACACCGGCCACCTGACCTACACCACCAAAGATGGTTTCCCCGCCGATTTCAAAGCGCAAGTCGGTTTTCTGCTCGACCCGCTTTCCAGCATCTGGCTGCTGTTCGTCACCGGCGTCGGACTGCTCATCCACATTTACTCCACCGGCTACATGGCGCATGAAGGCGGGTACTACCGCTTCTTCGGGTACCTGAACCTGTTCATGTTCTCCATGCTGACACTCATCATGGCCAACAACTACGCCCTGATGTTCGTTGGCTGGGAAGGCGTCGGCCTCTGTTCATACCTTTTGATCGGTTTCTATTTTCAGCGCAAATCCGCCAGTGACGCGGCCAACAAGGCGTTCATCGTCAACCGCATCGGCGATGCAGGCTTCCTGATGGGACTGTTCACCATCGCCTGGTATCTGGGTTCGGTGCGTTTCACCGATGTGAACGCGATGGCGCGCAGCGGCCACTTTGCCATCGGCGATCCAGTCCTCACCGCCGCGGCCCTGTTGCTGTTCGTCGGCGCGTGCGGCAAGTCTGCCCAGCTCCCGCTCTACGTGTGGCTGCCCGACGCGATGGAAGGCCCGACTCCGGTTTCCGCCCTGATCCACGCGGCCACCATGGTGACCGCGGGCGTGTACATGGTCGCGCGCTCCAACGCGATCTTCATCCTCGCGCCCACCGCCATGAAGACTGTGGCCATCGTCGGCGCACTGACGGCGATCTTCGCCGCCTCGATTGGCCTGGTACAAAACGACATCAAGCGCGTGCTCGCCTACTCCACAGTTTCGCAGCTGGGCTACATGTTCCTCGCGCTCGGCGTCGGAGCCTTCGCCGCCGGAGTGTTCCACGTCTTCACCCACGCATTCTTCAAAGCTCTGCTATTCCTCGGGGCGGGTTCGGTGATTCACGCCATGAGCGGCGAGCAGGACATGCGCAACATGGGGGACTTGCATCGGCGCACGCCGGCGACCCATGTCACCATGTTCATCGCCACGCTGGCGATTGCCGGAATCCCTCCCTTCGCGGGATTCTTCTCCAAAGACGAGATCCTGTGGCAGACGTGGACCTCCGAGCATGGCGCGTACGTGTGGTTGTGGGTGATCGGCTACGGCACCGCGCTGATGACCGCCTTCTACATGTTCCGGCTCATGTACCTGACGTTCCACGGTCGTCCTCGCATGAGCCACGAGGTGGAACATCATATTCACGAGTCTCCGAAGTCAATGACCGTGCCGCTGATGATCCTGGCATTCTGCTCGATCTTCGCCGGGTGGCTCGGTTGGCCTCACAGCCTGGGAGGCAATGATCGCTTCGCTAAATTCCTCGATCCCGTGTTTGCTCGAGAAGCCACGGTCCTTCAGGAAGAGGGTAAGACAGGCCAGTTGGCGGCTGGCGAAAAAGAGGAAGAGCACACCAGCGGAACAGAATACGGCCTCATGTTTCTTTCGGTGGCTGCTGGTTTCGTAGGATGGGGCATGGCGTGGAGGTCCTATCGCCACGCCGACAAAGGCTATGCCGAGCCCTTGGCCGCCGCCGCGCCTCCTCTGTACACCGCTCTCTACAACAAGTGGTACGTTGACGAGCTCTACGACTACGTCTTCACCGGCCGCCGCAAAGTCGGCGACGCGCGCCTGGGAGTGCTTGGCTTAGGGGACGCCGCCGCCTGGCTTGACGTGCACGTAGTGGACGGCGCGGTGAACGGCGCGGGCTGGTCGACGCGCATCGTCTCCAGCATCTCCAAATGGTTTGATACCTGGATCATCGACGGCATCGGCGTCAATGGCCCGGCCATCCTGGCCAGAATTCTGTCATATCCGTTCCGCCTGTTCGAGTGGGGACTGGTGCAGTGGTATGCGCTCGTGATGGTAGCGGGCTTGCTGGGATTTGTTTTCTATTATGCGTGGAGATAGACATCAGCCTCGAGCTACGAGCCCCGAGCTGCGAGCGATCCATACCGCAGACGATTGCTCGAAGCTCGTAGCTCGAAGCTCGTAGCTGTTCTCGAGAACTGTTCTTATGCAGAATCACATCCTCTCGATCATTCTGTTTACGCCGCTGGTGGGCGCCTTTGTGCTCCTGCTCATGCCCAAGGAGAACAAGGACGCGATCCGCTGGATTGCGAACATTTTCGCCCTTGGCGGCTTCCTGATCTCCCTGCCGCTCGTGCCCATGTTCTGGGCCCAGCGCTTCGATGCCACGCAAGCCTTCAAGTTCATCGAAGGCGCGCCCAATAACTGGATCCCCAACATCGGCGCGGGATACTTTCTCGGCATCGACGGCATCTCGTTTCTGCTGATCATGCTCACCACCCTGCTCGGCTGGATTTCGATTCTCTCCTCCTGGGTCGCCATCGAGAATCGCGTGAAGGAATACTACGTCTGGTTCCTGGTGCTGCAGACCGGCATGCTGGGCGTCTTCATGGCGCTGGATTTCTTCCTGTTCTTTGTGTTCTGGGAAGCGATGCTCGTGCCCATGTACCTGCTGATCGGGATCTGGGGCGGTCCGCGCAAGCTCTACGCCGCCATTAAATTCTTCCTCTACACGCTCGCCGGCTCGGTCCTGATGCTGCTGGGCGTGCTTTTCCTCTACTTCAATCATCACAACATCACCGGCATCTACACCTTCAGCATTCCCGACCTCTACAAGACGGCGCCGCAGATCTTCTTCAACCCGGCTTACGGATCAACCTACGCGACCCTGCTTTTCTTCTGCTTCTTCCTCGCCTTCGCCATCAAAGTTCCGATGTTCCCCTTCCACACCTGGCTGCCCGACGCGCACGTCGAAGCGCCTACCGCCGGTTCGGTCATCCTGGCCGGCGTTCTGCTGAAGATGGGGACTTATGGTTTCGTACGCTTCTCGCTGCCATTTTTCCCGGCAGTCGTGATGAGCCCGAAGGTCCGCGGCTGGATGGTCGCCCTCTCCATCATTGGCATCGTCTACGGCGGCCTGGTGTCGCTCATGCAGAAGGACATGAAAAAGCTGGTGGCTTACTCGTCGGTCAGCCATCTCGGCTTCTGCACGCTGGGGATTTTTGCGCTGAATCCCGTCGGCCTCAGTGGGTCGGTGCTGCAGCAGATCAACCACGGCATCTCCACCGGCGCGCTGTTCTTGATCGTCGGCGTGCTTTACGAGCGTCGGCACACGAGAGAGATTTCCGAATATGGTGGCATCTCGAACGTGATGCCCGTTTACGCCACCATCACCATGATCATGTTCCTGTCTTCCATGGGTCTGCCGTTGCTCAATGGCTTCGTGGGCGAGTTCACCATATTGCAGGGCACGTTTATGGCGAACTGGCGTTGGGCCGCTTGGGCGGTGCCGGGCGTGATTCTCGCCGCTGCGTACCTGCTGTGGCTCTACCAGCGCGTGTTCTTCGGCACGGTTACGAATCCGAAAAACGAAAAGTTGCCCGACCTGACTCCACGCGAGATCGCCACCTTCGTCCCGCTGATCATTATGGCGTTGTGGATCGGCCTTTACCCCAAGCCGTTCTTTCAGATTCTCGAGCAACCGGTAACCCAGCTTGCCCGTTCGGTGCAGGAAGGCGCGAAGAACCCGAACGTGGTCGCAGGCGGCGCTGAAGTTGCTCCCGCGCCCGTTAATCCTGCCGCGCAGTCGGAAGCGCCGAAAGGGAAGGACTAAGTGCCCGGCGGCATCGCTCAATACTTCACCGGACTCGACTACCTGCTGGCATTGCCCATGCTGCTGCTGACGCTTTTCGCCATGGGCATCCTGCTGATCGATCTCATGCTCCCGCCGGAGTGGAAGTGGTCCAATGCGCTTACCGCCTTCGTGGGCGTGTGCTTTGCGACCGTGGGCGTCTGGCGGATTCAAGCGTGGTACAACGCGCAGGGTGGAATCATGGGCCGTCCCGGCTTCATGAACACCCTGGTCGTGGATCGCTTTGCCCTCTACTTCTTCTACCTGTTTCTCGCGGGAACGGCCGTCGCCATCCTGATGTCGGCACGCTACCTGGAGATCGAAAAGGAAAATCACGGCGAGTACTACGCCCTCATGCTCTTCTCGGTAGTCGGCATGATGTGCATGGCGGCTGGCTTCGACCTCGTGATGATCTTCATCGGCCTGGAACTGATGGCGATCTCCACTTACGTTCTCGTCGGCTTCCTGCGCCGCGACAAGCGCTCCAACGAAGCCGCCTTGAAGTACATGCTGCTGGGCGCGTTTTCCTCCGGCATCTTCGCTTACGGATTGTCACTGTTCTACGGCCTGACCGGCTCGACCAATCTGCAGATCATCACGCAACGCCTGGCGCAGCGCGTGGAAGCGAACGGCCATCATCCCGACGCGATCCTGATTGTCGCCATGCTGACTACCGCCACCGGTCTTCTTTTCAAAGTGGCCGCGGTCCCGTTCCACCAGTGGGCGCCCGATGCTTATGAAGGCGCGCCCACCAGCATCACCGGCTTCATGTCGGTTTCCGTCAAGGCCGCGGGCTGGGCGATGTTGATCCGGCTGTTCATGATGATGTTCCCGCTGCGCCCTGCCTACGTTCCGTTCCTGGTCTTCGTTTCGATCGCCACCATGACCGGCGCGAACTTTGCGGCGCTGACGCAGAGCAACCTGAAGCGCCTGCTGGCCTATTCCTCGATCGCGCACGTCGGATACATGCTGCTCGGCCTGGTCGCCGGATCGAATGACAGTTTTAGCCCCGACGGCGTCAAGGGCATCCTGATCTATTTGCTCGTCTACACCTTCATGAACCTGGGCGCATTTGCGGTGATCACCTCGCTGCGCCACCGCAACGTGATCGGCGACGAGATCGACGATATCGCCGGACTCTATCAGCGCGCCCCGGTGGAAGCGTCCCTGATGCTGATCTTCCTGCTGTCGCTGGCGGGCATCCCGCCGCTGGCCGGCTTCTGGGGCAAGTACTTCATCTTCCTGAGCCTGATCGAGACCGGTCATTACACGCTGGCCGCGCTCGCTGTTCTGTACTCCGTGTTCGGTCTGTACTACTATTTGCACATCGCCAACGCCATGTTCATGCGCGAGCCATTGGAAAAAGAATCGCTGCCTCTCAGTCCGGCGATGGGAGTCGCTCTGGGAGTGACAGCCTTCGTCACGCTGGCCATCGGCCTGTTCCCCAACCCGATGATCAGCGCCGTCAACGGAGTGCTCGGCCTGACGCAGGTCACTCCCATCGCGAATCTGCTACGCTAGCGGCGTGCCCGAAGACTCCCCAGAGCGGCAGAAGAGAAGCCTCATTCTGCAGCTCGCCAACTACAGCCAACTCGCGTTCATCTTCCCGGCCGCAACCGTCGTCGGATGGCTGATCGGCGCAGCCCTCGACCACTGGCTTCATACAGACTGGCTCTATCTCGTCGGACTCATTCTGGGAATCGTCGCCGGCTTCGTGGAACTCATCCGCCTTGTGACCTCGTCCGAGTCGGAGGAATAAGAGCTGTCCGCAGATTTATTTTTGACACGCACGGGGTATCACCCCTCCCCTCTATCTTTTGGAATCATGAAGTTA
>CAVTEO010000007.1:0-92132 GCA_963733805.1 uncultured Acidobacteriota bacterium
CGGGGAGAGAGGATTTGAACCTCCGACCCCCTGGTCCCGAACCAGGTGCTCTACCAGGCTGAGCCACTCCCCGACGAAAGAAGGCGAATCCCGTTCTCTTACCTGCCTTGAACGGTCGCTGCAGCTGACTGCCTGTAAAGTATAACATTCTCAGGATTTTGATCGGCCGTTGCTGCTAAGATTCGCAGCACGCTGGATGCGCGTCCTGCGGGTCCTCGCTCATAGCGTGGGATTCTTCCGGGGTTTTTCGAAACGTCGCGCGCTTCGGTACAATACTCCATCATTAAAACGATTCAATGGATCTCGCCATCCTAGCCAAAGAGCTGTACACGCCCCTGGAGCGCATCGAGCGACCCGTGCTGCTCGTGGAAGACGGCGTGATCGCAAGCATCCATCAGCAGAGCGAGCGCGATGTCCCCAAGAGCCGCCGGGTGCTTGATCTCGAGGAGGCCGTCCTCGCGCCCGGCTTCATCGACATGCACATCCATGGCGGAGCCGGCCACGACGTCATGGACACCTCCCCGGATGCACTGCCCGCCGTGGAACGCCTTCTCTATTCTCATGGCGTCACCACGTATTTCCCGACCACGATTACCGCGCCGGTCGACCGGACGCTGGCCGCACTCGACCATCTGGCGGGCGCGATTGAGCGGGCTCGCGAAAGTAAAGAGCTGCGCGCAACGCCGGCGGGAATTCATCTCGAAGGGCCTTTTATCAGCCATGCGCGGCCTGGTGTCCATCCGACTGCGGATCTGCAAAAGCCCACCTTGGCATTATTCGAGAAGCTGTGGGAAGCTTCCCGCGGAACAGTAAGGGTCATGACGATCGCTCCCGAGCTAGATGGGGCACGTGAAGTCATCAGTGAAGCGACCCGCCGCGGCGTTTGTGTGAGCATGGGGCACTCGGACGCCGATCTGGCGCAGGCGCGAACTGGGGTCGATGCGGGCGTGCGCCACGCGACCCACACCTTCAATGCGATGCGGCCGTTCGAACACCGCGATCCGGGAATCATCGGCGAAGCTTTGATGGACGAGCGCATCACCGCGGAAATCATCGCGGACGGCATTCATGTCGACCCCCTCATGGTGCGGTTGTTTCTGAAGGTCAAAGGCGCAGACGGGGCCGTTCTGGTCACCGATGCGACCGCCGCCACCGGCATGCCCAATGGACGCTACCGCCTGGGATCTTTGGAGGTCGACGTCAAAGACGGAAAATGTCTGCGGGATGGGCGGCTCGCTGGCAGTGTCCTTACCATGGACAAGGCGGTGCGCAACGTTGTCAAGTTTGCCAATTGGGATTTGCAGCATGCAGTGCGCCTCGCGACCATGAATCCGGCGCGCGCCACGGGGCTTCCGGGAAATGCGGGAACGTTGGTGGTGGGGGCACCCGCTGATGTCGTGGCTCTGAATTCGGCGGGTGAGGTTATAAAGACGATCGTGGGCGGACGCGTCGCATAGCAGAAAGAGGAGTCCAAGCATGGCAGACAAACGCGAATTTCCACATCACATGATTAGGGAGATCTTCGAACAGCCGCAAGGGCTGCACGACACGATTGCGCCTCGCATCTCGCTGCCCGAAGGGATCGTGCAGTTGAACGAGGTCCCCATCCGGCGCGAAGAGCTTCAGAAGCTGAGCCGCATCAATATTGTCGCGTCCGGAACCAGCCGCCATGCGGGGATGGCCGGCCAGTACATGATTGAGAACCTGGCCAACATTCCGGTCGATGTGGATTACGCCAGCGAATTTGAGTACCGCAACCCGATGATTGGCCAGAGTGAACTGACGATCGTCATCACTCAATCCGGCGAAACGGCCGACACGGGGGCCGCCCAGCGCGAGGCCAAGGCCAGAGGGTCGCGCACCATCGCAATTTCGAACGTTGCTGGAACTACCATCGCCCGCGAGGCCGATGGGGTCATCTACACGCTGGCGGGGCCCGAGATCAGCATCGCTTCCACCAAGGCATTTACCGCGCAGATGGCTGCCCTGTTCTTGATTGCCTTGCACCTGGCGCAGGCGCGCGAGTCGGTGAGTTCGGACCGCCGCGAGTTTTACATCCGCGAATTACTGGACCTGCCGGCCAAGGTAAAGCGAACCCTGGAATGTGTAGAGCAGTGCGAACAGATTGCCACCGAGTTTCACAAGGTGGACGATTTCCTGTTCATGGGCCGCGCGATTCATTATCCGATTGCGATGGACGGCGCGCTTAAGTTAAAGGAGGTCTCCTATGTGCACGCCGAGGGGTATCCCACCGGCGAGACCAAGCATGGCCCCAATGCGCTGATCGACGAAAACCTGCCCGTAGTCATCCTCGCGACTCGCGATCCGGCCGACGCCGGCTCCATGCTGCGCTATGGCAAGACCGTCAGCAACATCGCAGGGTTCAAGAAACAGTCCAGCCGCGTCATTGCGCTGGTCTCCGAAGACGACACTGAAGTGCGAAAGCTGGCAGATCACGCCATCCCGATTCCGAGCGCTCCCGAGCTCCTGTCTCCCATTCTGGAGATCGTCCCGCTACAGCTGTTCGCTTACTACATGGCCGTGAAGCGGGGCCTGGACGTGGATCGCCCGCGCAATCTGGTCAAGTCTGTCACTCTGGAATAAAGGGGAACGGCGGAGGTTAGTTCGGTTTCCGTGTTTTCCCGTCAGCGAGATACTGCAGCATCAGGGCTTCCGCTGCGCCGCGAATGCGGTCATTGAGGGGAGTTGGGGCAGCCTGCTGTACACCGTCGTTAGATGGTTTCTGGCGGATGGTCTCGCGCAGCCGATCGCCGAATTCCGATTCATTCGTAATGACCTGTCCGTAGAACCACAGAAAGTGTCTCATCTGGTCGAGCGCTGATTTCAGCACCTGCAACGACTCCAGTTCCGGACCCGTGCTCAGCGCTTCGAGGAGCTCGGGATTCCCCGGCGCCTCCATCGCGGCACAGTTCAAATCGCGCTGAATCGCGCGCAGATCCTCGGTGACGCGCAGGATGCGCAGGTGAACATTTTCGAGATACTCGTTTTTGTCCATACGGGGCCGTGAAAAATACACCTCAACATCTCACCGCCCCTCGCGCAGCGAACAGATGTCCCACGGGCATGAGCTTTGGTAATTCACGCGCGGAGTTACAGTTACCTTTGTGCCGAAGTGGGTTTCAGCCGCATTTTATGCGGGGAAAATGCATATCACGTGGACAGCGTGTTACCGCTGCGGATCTCCGGCACACCGAGGACGCGGACGTTCGGTGCGGGCCAGGCGATCGCTTTGGTGAGAGTCTGCAACATTTGCTCCAAGGTAACCAGCCCCAGCCGGCGCGCACCGTCGCGCGTAGCCGGGAACCGCTGCAGCAGCCAATAGGCGGGAATCAGCGCGTAGGGCCAGCGGTGACCGGGGCCCAGCACGTACCAGGGCCGTAGAATCGTCGCCTTGAGGCCGCTCTCCTGGATGGCGGTCTCGCACTTAGCCCTGACCTCGATATACGCCTTCATCATGGGCGCGGGTTGGGCCACGCTCACGTAAACGAAGTGCTCGATTCCGGAGAACACGGCGGCCGATACGGCCTCGCGTCCAGCAACCAGGTCGATACTGCGAAACTGGGCCGCCTTCGCGGGGCTGGGATGAGACACGCCCACCAATTGCACAAATGTCGTTGCCGGCCAGATCCGGTCTCGATAGGAGGCTGCGTTCAGGGCATCGCCTGCGACCGCTTCGCAGGCGGCCGGCAATTTCCCAACGGACTCCGGTCGCGCTAGCGCAATGACTCTGTCTCCCTGCGCAACCAGGCGCGGGATCAACCGGCTGCCGATATACCCGGTTCCTCCGGCGATGAATACGTGTGACAGAGAACGATCCATGCAGGCCCTCTGATCTACCACCTCTGACATCAGTACGCAAGGTTGATGAGATTGGATTCAGGTTTGACAGAAACCGCCGAGATCAATGTGGACCTGCGATGGATCCGTCAACCGCCGGCCTTCCGGTATAATCCGCGCCGGTCCCCCTGTGCGTTCTCCGCTGGAGGAGATACTTGCCGATTCGCGATCGAGCTTGGGTGTTGGGTATCTTCTGTCTCGCTTCGACGTTTGCCTTTGCGCAGCGCGAGCCTGTGTTGAAACAGATCAACGTGCCTCATCCGTACTATTTCCGCGAAATGTATTTGCCGCAGCTGACGACCGGGCCCAGTTCAGTAGCATGGGCGCCGGATTCAAAGTCTGTGGTGTACTCCATGGCCGGCTCATTGTGGATGCAGAAGATCGACTCGACGGCTACCGAACAGATCACCGCCGGTCCGGGCTACGACTACCAGCCAGACTGGTCCGCAGATGGGCGTTGGATCGTCTACGCGAAATATGACAAGAGCGCCATCGAACTCTGGGCGATCGACCCGCAAACCAGGCACGCGCATCCCCTCACGAGATGGAGGCGCCGTCAACGTCGAGCCGCGCTTTTCGCCGGATAGTCACAGCATCGCGTTCGTGTCGACTTCGTTTAACGGACGCTTTCACATTTTCACGGGCCGCCTGGTCGATGGCGTATTGCGCGATGTGCAACGCCTGACTGGCGAGAACCGCAGTCCCTTGCCGCGTTACTACTACAGCCCATTTGACCACGAGATCAGCCCGGCATGGTCGCCCGATGGCGCAGAAATTCTGTTTGTATCGAACCGCGGGCACATATACGGAACCGGCGGATTCTGGGGTATGAAAGCCGAGCCCGGAGCCGAGCCGCGCGAGATTCACTACGAGGAGACCGCATGGAAGTCGCGCCCAGCTTTTTCTCCCGACGGCAAGCGCATCGTGTACGCATCGTATCTCGGACAAGCGTGGCATCAGCTATGGGTCATACCGGCGCAAGGCGGCGATCCTTTTCCGCTTTCCTACGGCGACTTCGACAACGTCAACCCTCGCTGGTCTCCGGACGGCAGCAAGATCGCATTCATCTCCAACCGCGCCGGCAACACCTCATTGTGGCTACAGGACGTGCCCGGTGGAGCACAGCGCCCGCTCGAACCCAAGGATAGGCGCTTCCTGCAGAAAATGGGCCGGCTCAAGATTATCGTGACCGACGAAGCGGGCAACAGGACGGCCGCTCGCGTCTCGGTAGCCGACGCGAATGGCCGAGCTTACGCGCCTCGCGATGCCTGGATGCATGCCGACGACAGCTTCGACCGTCATGAGGCACCGTTTGAAGCACACTATTTTCATGTGTCCGGAGAAAATGAAATCGAAGTTCCCGCCGGCCCCGTGTCGATCGATGGGATGAAGGGGTTTGAGTACAAGCTTTCCCATCAGACGATCGACGTCCGGGAAAACGCGACAACCAAGGCCACGATTCAGTTGCAGCCGCTGGACCTGCCCAGAGAGAGCGGTTCGCGCTGGGTGGGCGGCGATGTGCACGTGCATATGAACTACGGAGGCGCTTACCGCAACACTCCCAGCCACCTCGTCTTCCAGGCCGCGGCTGAGAACTTGCCGATCGTGCAGGATCTGGTCGTCAATAAGGAACAGCGCATTCCGGATCTTTCCTACTTCCGTACCGCGCCGGATCCGGCGTCGACTGCCGCGAATCTGCTTCTGCACGGCCAGGAATTTCACACCAGCTACTGGGGACACCTCGGCCTGTTGCATTTGACGCGAAATTTCCTTATTCCCGATTACGCTGCCTACGCCAACACCGCGGCAGCCAGTTTGTATCCGACCAATGCGGCCATCGCGGACCTGGCGCACGAGCAGCAGGGCGTCGTGGGATATGTCCATCCTTTTGACAGCTATCCGGATCCAGCAAAGGAAAAATTGACCGATGAGTTGCCCGTCGATGTGGCGCTGAACAAGGTTGACTACATCGAGGTGCTCGGTTTCAGCGACCACAAATCGACGGCCAAGGTCTGGTACCGCCTGCTCAACTGCGGATTTCATTTGCCCACGGCCGCGGGTACGGACGCCATGGCGAATTTCGCATCCTTAAGGGGACCGGTCGGGCTCAACCGCGTGTACGTCGAAGTTCCCGAGGGCAAGCTCGACATAGAACCGTGGCTCGCGAGCCTGAAACGCGGGCGAACGTTCGCCACTAACGGGCCGCTGCTGGGTTTCGTCGCTGGGCGATCAATCGCTGGGCGGTGAGGTGAAGCTGCCCACCGGTACCCATGAAGTTAAATTCAAAGCGTGGCTGCGCTCGATCGTTTCAATCGATCACCTCGAAGTCATTTGCAATGGAGCTGTGGCACGTGAATTAAAGTTGGACGGCAACCGCAACGCGGCCGATGTGGAAGGCACCGTACCGATTTCAACGACCGGGTGGTGCCTGTTGCGCGCCTGGAACGAGAAGGCGAAGTACCCGATTCTTGACCTGTATCCGTATGCCACGACCAGCCCGATTTACGTCGATGTGGCTGGCTCGAAATTAAACGCAGGCGATGACGCATCGTACTTCATCGCCTGGATCGATCAATTGATAGCCGCGGCCCGCACGAACTCGGACTGGAATTCGGATTCCGAAAAGACTACCGTGCTCGATCAATTGTCACAGGCCCGCAAGGTTTACGTAAAACTTCTGCCGTAGAGCGTCCGGCTCGCGGGCTCGTATGTTAACGACCTGTCGCTGTAGCGGCACGACGTGGTGAGGCCTGCTGCTCCATATCAAGCAGCGCTTTCTTCCGTCCAGTCCCCCAGCGGTAGCCGCCCATTGCGCCGTTGCCACGCACAACCCGATGGCACGGAATCGCAAACGCGATCCGGTTCGATGCGCAGGCGCGAGCGACGGCGCGAGCGGCGGTCGGCTTCCCGATGGCCTTTGCCACCTGCGCATACGACTGCGTTGCGCCAAAGGGCAGCGACTGAAGATGCGTCCAGACGCGTCGCTGGAAAGCCGTCGCCTGGATATCGAGCGGCAGCGAGCGGTTCAGCTTGTGACCCGCCAGCTGGCTCAGCACCGTATTCGTCCAGGAACGCATGGAGTCGTCGTCCCGCTTGCGGATCGCGAAGGGAAACTCCCGCTTCAATCCTTCCGCCAGTTCCTCATCCCTGTCCGCGAATTGAATGGCGCAAATGCCTTTTTCCGTCGCCGCGACCAGCATCCGTCCCAATGGAGATGAAACGCAGGTGTACCGAATCGTGGCCGCCACGGCGCCACGGCGGTACTTGTCGGGCGTCATGCCCAGGTGCGAAGCGGTCCGCTCGTACAGCCGGCTGCTCGAGCTATAGCCCGCGTCGTAGAGTGCATGCGTCACGCTTCTCCCCGCCCGCAGGTTCTGCTTCAGCAGCCCCATGCGGCAAGAGTCGGCGTAGGCCTTGGGCGTGATCCCCAGTGCTTTCTTGAATGTTCTCTGCAGATGAAACGGGCTCTGCCTGAAAACCTCCGCCAGTTGCTCCAGCGTCACGGGCTCATCGAGATGTTGCTCGATGTAGCGGCAGATACGCTTCACGGTCGCAATCTGCGGATTCTCGCCAATCGCTTTGGGCTTGCAGCGCAGGCAGGCGCGATAACCCGCGCTTTCCGCCTCCTCAGGATGGTGAAAGAAGGTAACGTTTTCGCGTCGCGGCCGCCTGGCTGCGCAGGATGGACGGCAGTACACACCGGTGCTCGAAACGCCAAAGTAAAACTTCCCGTCGTGCGTGGCGTCCCGGGCAACCACCGCATCCCACCACTTATCCTGCGGTTTCGGGGCCATATTGATTTCCGTCTCCAGGTTGAGTATCGCATTCGTTGTCATAGTGAGGAAAGCTTACGGCGGCCGCTTTCGGAGAGCTATCCAAAGCTTGCGGTCAAACCAACTTTCCTGCAAGATGCTGAGACGGCAATCCGCTTTGAAAAGAATTCTGCAACTCTGGGCTGTAGGGCTGCTGCTCAACCACGTGATGATGAGCCAGAATCCGAAAACCGGAGCATGCGAGGCCCCGCCGTCAGAAGTCGTAGCGGCTGCGGTGAGCCACGAAGTAGTGCTCAATGCCGCCAGCCCCGCGGCCGCCTGGAGCACCGCGGCGCCCGTGCGCTTCTGCTCGGATTGGCAGGGCAAGAATCCCGCGCCTGATCGCAAAACCACAGTCCGGGCCCTGTGGTCTCCCGATACTCTCTACCTGCGCTTTGAATGCCGCTATCGGGAACTGCATCTCTTCACCGACTCCGATCCAGACGGCAGGCGGGATCAACTATGGGATCGCGATGTGGCCGAGGCCTTCCTCCAACCCGATCCTGCGCACCCGCGCGCCTACAAGGAGTTCGAAGTCAGTCCTAACGGAATGTGGATTGATCTCGATATTGCCCCCGGAGTGAAGCCAAACCTGAATAGCGGAATGACGCGGTCGGTGTTCCTGGACGAGAAGGCCCACACCTGGTCGGCTGAGCTGGCAATCCCGATCCGATCGCTAACCGGGAAGTTCGATCCGACGGCCATCTGGCGGGTGAATTTTTTTCGAGTCGAGGGGAAGCAAGAGCCGAGGGGATACTACGCCTGGCAGCCTACACACACTCCGCAGCCGAATTTCCATGTCCCGGAAGCATTCGGCCGAATGCGGTTCGACAAGGCGAAATAGGCGCCAAAAAAGCCCGACGGCCGTATGGCAAAAGGCAAAGCCGCCTAGTGCGATAAAGGCTGGATCCGCCCAAATCCCGAGCTCATACCAACGCGTTTTCGGAGCTTCGCGAGTAATGCCTTGGCGGCATTCATATAGGTCTTGTTGGAATCGGAAGTATCCGCCCACACCGCATCGTAGATGACCTGGGCCGCTTCCTTCAGATCCATGTCCAGGGCAGATTCAAACAAGTCCAGCCGGTCTTGCAGCCGCTCATAGCAGACTTTGCAGACCGTCGCCGAATCATGGCCGGCGTCATCCTCGCCCGCGTAAGTACATCGGTGAGAAGTGGAGCTGATCTGCATGTGGGCCGCGTAGAGCTTTGCTTTGAATTCGCGCAGAAAGCGTTCCTTCTGGTCGTCGAGTTCTTTGCCCACAGGTTGCGGTTCCACTGGCGCGCAGGGCAATGCGGCGATCGGTGGAACACGCTCGGTCGTGTTACATACCGGGCAGGCGCTGAGGGCAGCAGAATAGTATTTCCGGCACTTCACGCAGGGCAAGCCATAGCCGACTGGCTTGAGCGCGGGCCTTACGCCTGGCTGCGGCCGCGTACCCGTTGTCGCCCGGGCAGACCCGCTACTGGGTGAGAGGCTGGTGCGAACGGCAGTTCCTGATCCTGTTGATTGAACCGGTCGTATCGAATCCATGGTGCCCCCTTGTCCCGCGCCGGTTTGCCCGGCAAGAGTCTTCTTGAAGTCATTCTAGGAGGCATGGTTCCGGATTCCGACGCACGAGAGTTCATGGACCTCCCGTCCATTAGTACAAGGGAAGGTGCGTGCGATCGAAAACGCGGACTCTTCGCGCTGCTAAGGCCGGCTGGGCTGGGCCATCAGCTTGAGCAGTTCGTCCTTGCGAGCTCGATACAGATTCTGGGCAGGATCGAGGCGCGACGCATTTTCCAGTTCCGCCAGGGCTTCGTCGTTGTGGCCAATCGCCATCAGGCAGGCCGCCAGCGCGTAGTGATTCTGCGCGCTGGGTTCAAGCCGAACCGCTTCGCGAAACTCCTTCTCGGCCTCTTCAAACGACTGCACTTCGAACAACGCAGTCCCGAGGTAATGGTGGGCGACCGCCGAGTCAGGGCTCAAATAAACCGCTGCCTGCAGTTCCTTCAACGCTTCTTCCGGCTTGCCAGACAATATAAGGGCCTGCCCAAGCACGCGGTGTTCCGAAGCTCCCGTCGGATTCTGCAGAACCGTCTGGCGCAATTCAACAACTGCTTCCGAATAGTTTTTCTTCACCATGAACGCCTGGGCCATGCAGGCATGTCCGCCTTCCCAACCCGCATCCATGCGATACAGTTCGCGGAATTCGCTGATGGCCGCATCGTACTCGCCTTTGTCGCAATACGTATTCCCCAGATTGTTGCGGACCGAAGACTCATCCGGCGCAAGACGCTTGGCCTCGCGGTATTCCACCACCGCCTCGTCGAGTCGTCCGAGGTCGTGCAGAACCACCCCCAGGTTGCTGTGCGCCTCCCAGAAATCGCCCTTGATCCGCAGCGCATGCCGGTAGGCAACGACCGCCCCGCGCAGATCGCCAATCTCGCGCCGCGCGATTCCGATGTCGTAGTAGATATCCGCGTTCTCCGGCTCGCGCACCAGCGATTGTTCATAGGCGTGCAGGGCCGCATAAGTCTTTCCGGTTCCAAACAGGCCAAGCCCGAGATAGCGATACGCTTCGGGATTTCCAGGATCCATGCTCAACGCCGTGCGCGCTTCGGCAATCGCGTTCTGCGCATCTTCGGAGCGGTAGAAGATATACGCCATCCGGCTATGAGTTTCAGGAAAGCCCGGCATCAGGCGCGCCGACTCCGTAAATTCATCCATCGCCGCGTCCCACTGCTCCTGTTGAAGCAGCATCTGGCCAAGGGCAAAGTGCACGCTGGCGTTGTCGGGATCAGAATGAAGAAGGCTCGTCAGTTGACTGGCCGCCGCATCATATTTCCTTGCGTGCGCCAGTTCTGCCGCTTTCAAAAGAGCCGCCGGACACGGAGCTTTCGATCCGTTGCTGCGACGGGCTATTCGCAGAGCCTTGAGTAGTTCGGGATTCGCTCCCGCCGCGCGCAGCTGCTTCTCATCCGCCGGCATCATAGTGAACGCCATGCCCCGCTCCGTCGCCAGCCGCGCCAATCGGCCATTCGAGATTCCACCCACGATCCACGTGATCACCTGCGTGCGATCAAGCGGCTGCGCCTTGGGCGCCTCACCAAACGATTGCCCGCAAGCGACAAGCATCATCAAAACTGGAAAAGCCAGGCGAGAAAACTTCACGACGACTCCTTGGGCAGTGGGGAGGCCCTGCGGTCTCTGCTAAAAAATAGACTGCGCCAGTAATGCCGGGTAGGTCACCGAGGTAATAGCACCGTAAGCCTGCCCGGTCGGCCCCGGAGAGCCGGGTCGCTCGTGCGCTAAAAGGTCGGGATCAATGATATGAATGGATTCGCATTTAGCCGCCAATTGACGGAAAGCTCTGCCTCCATTAACGTTAAGGCTCCGCGGCAAGCCCACATGGGAGGATGTAATGTTTGAAGGTCTTTTCCAGCCAACGCATCTGCTGGTCATTTTCGCGATTGCTCTTCTGGTTTTTGGCCCTAAGAAGCTGCCAGAACTCGGCAAAGGCTTAGGCGAGGGGATTCGCTCTCTTAAGGAAGGCATGAAGGAAAAACCTCCCTCGGACACGAACTCTTCTGACACCGAACCCAAAGCCTAGTCCTGCAACCGGCTTCGCCTACGCGGCCGGATTCGTGTTTTGAAGCCAGAATTCAGGCTGTCCACTCGACGTGAACACTTCCATGGCCCGCGCGCGCAACATCTTCGGGCCGCCTAGCGTTTGATTTGAAATGTTGTCCGTCCGGGCATAGCTGTCCCTCGAATCTGTAGCCCGGCGTCATTTTTCTTTCTATGGAGGAACCGCTATGCGTAATTTCAAGATTGGTGTCTCGCTCTTATTCATGTTGTGTTGCTCTTCTCTCTTCGCCGATCAGGTAGTTATGAAAAATGGCGATCGCCTCACCGGAAAGATCGAAAAGTCGGACGACAAATCCCTGGTCATCAAAACCGAGTTTGCCGGGGAAGTGACCGTCGATTGGTCCGCCATTCAGGACGTCAAATCCGAGCAACCCCTGCACGTCGGCCTCAAAGGCGGCAAGACCTGGGTTGGACCCGTCTCCACCGTGGACGGCAAAATTGAAGTCTCCACGAAAAACGCCGGGAACGTGGAAGCTCCCAAAGAATCGATCGTCGTGATGCGGAACGATTCGGAGCAACTCGCGTGGGAAAAACTGCAGCATCCCGGCTTGCTTGAGGGATGGGAGGGAGGATTAAATATCGGTTTCGGCTTGACGGCCGGTAACAGCGAGACGAACAATCTCGCGCTGGCCTTCAACGGCGTCCGTACCGGCCTGCACGACAAGCTGACGCTCTACGCTGGATCGGTGTACTCGAAAAACGATCTGGCCCCGGCCGCGACCCAGGTTACCGCCAACACCAATCGCGGAGGCGCCCGCTATGATCGCGACATCAATCCACGGCTATTCGGCTTTGGCAATGCCGACTTTGCCACCGATGCGCTGCAGGATTTGAACCTTCGCCAGGTATACGGCGGTGGTTTGGGCTTCCATGCCGTCAAGAATGACAACACCACTCTCGATCTGCTGGGCGGCATCGCCTACACCCGTGAAAACTACACGGAGTTGGCTCCTGCGCCCCGCCTGATCCGCAGTTTTGTGGCAGGGCAGATCGGAGACGAATTCACGCACAAGCTGGCAAAGTCCACCGTCATCACGCAGCGGGCCTACTTCTTCCCCGATTTTGAAAACTCGGGAGAATACCGGGCTACGTTCGATTTTGGAACAGTAACGAAAATTAATAAATGGCTTGGATGGCAAAACACTTTCGGCGACGTTTACGTGACAAATCCGCCCACGGGAAAGAAGAAGAACGACGTCGTGTTTACCACAGGCCTCAACGTGACCTTCACGCATTGAGGCCAGCCGTTTTCGCATCAACTGGGCAAGGCTGAGCAGAAGTTGGTCAGCGCTTGCCCTTTTGGCGGCTACAACATGATCGCCCGGATCGCGGCCCCCGCCATGCCTCCACCAATGAGCGGACCAATCACCGGGATCAGCGCGTAGCTCCAGTCCGATGTCCCCTTCCCGGCGATCGGCAAAAGCGTGTGCGCAATCCGCGGGCCCAGATCGCGCGCCGGATTGATCGCATATCCGGTTGTCCCTCCCAGCGAAAGGCCGATACCCCATACCAGACATGCCACCAGATAAGGACCGTATCCGGGCGGAAAGCCGGTAGTAGAAACCGCCTTGGAGAAGATCGCCCCCACGACGAAGACCAGAATGAAGGTGCCGATGATCTCGCTGATGGCATTCGCCGTAAATTTCCGGATCGCCGGAATCGTCGAGTAGCAAGCCAACTTCATCGCCGGATCTGGCGTTGCCTCCCAGTGCGGCAGGTAGTGCAGCCACACCAGCGTCGCTCCCGCCATTGCGCCCAGTAACTGAGCGGCGACGTATGGTACGAGCTTTCCGAAGTCTCCCGATACGACCGCGAAGCCAAGGGTTACGGCGGGATTCAAATGCGCATCATGACTGCCGCACGCGATCGCCGTCAGCACGCCGCACAGCACGGCGAACGCCCAGCCTGCGGAGATTACGATCCACCCTCCGCCCTCGCCTTTGGACTTCTTGAGCAGTACATTCGCCACTACTCCGTTTCCTAACAGGATCAGAACTGCCGTACCCATGAACTCACCGAAGAACGGTGACGCCATCTTTAACATCTCCTCTCCGGAGTCTTCGTTTATGCAGTCGCGTTTCCCTAATCAGCCCAGTCGAACGAGCGGGTGACGGCCTTCTTCCATAGTCGATACATCTCTTCGCGTTTGTCAGGGTCAAGGTGGGGATGCCACGTGTGGTCAACCGACCAGTTCGCGCGGAGGTCGTCAACGTTCCTGTAAAAGCCCACGGCCAATCCCGCTACATAGGCCGCGCCCAGCGCTGTTGTTTCCTTAATGGTCGGCCGCACGACTGGACGATTCAGAATGTCGGCCTGGAACTGCATCAGGAGATTGTTTTCCACCATTCCGCCATCAACTCGCAGCGAATTGAGCGCGATCCCCGAATCCCGCTCCATGGCTTCCAACACTTCGCGCGTCTGAAACGCAGTCGCCTCCAGCACGGCCCGAGCCAGATGCCCCTTGCCTGCATAGCGCGTTAGCCCGGCAATCACGCCACGGGCATCGTCTTTCCAATACGGAGCGTAAAGACCCGAGAACGCCGGCACAAAGTAGACGCCGCCGTTGTCAGTGACGGAGATGGCTAGCGCCTCAATGTCCGAGCTCCTTTCGATGAGTCCGAGATTGTCGCGCAGCCATTGCACCAGCGCCCCGGTAATCGCGATGCTGCCCTCGAGTGCGTACACAGCAGGCTGCGTTCCCAGGCGGTAGCCGAGCGTCGTCAAGAGCCCGTGCTTCGAGGGCACCGCCTTCTCGCCGGTGTTCATGAGCAGAAAGCACCCCGTTCCGTATGTATTCTTCGCTTCGCCCGGCCGGAAACAAGTCTGGCCCGCCAGTGCGGCTTGCTGATCCCCAAGGATTCCGGCGATGGTCACACCCTGCAGAGCACTTTCAGTCGCGGCGCCGTAAACCTCGCTGCTCGATTTGATCGCAGGCAACATTGCCCGCGGAATCCCGAACGCGGAAAGCATACCGGCATCCCAATCGAGCGTCTTCAGATTCATCAACTGCGTGCGGCTGGCGTTGGTCACGTCGGTGACGTGAATTCCACCATCCGCTCCGCCCGTCAGATGCCACACCAGGAACGTATCGATATTTCCGAACAGCACGTCGCCCGCCTCAGCGCGCTTGCGCAGGCCAGAAACATTTTCGAGCAGCCACCGAATCTTCAATCCGCTGAAGTACGTCGTCAGCGGCAACCCGGTGCAATCTCGAAAGCGGTCCTGCCCGCCAGCCCGGCTCAATTCCGCCACATCCCCGGCGACACGAGTGTCTTGCCAGACGAGCGCGTTGTACACGGGCTTGCCGGTCTTCCGCTCCCACAGTACTGTCGTTTCCCTCTGATTGGTAATTCCGATGGCCGCCAGATCAGATGGCTGGAGAGCTCGTTGCTGCAGCGCGCCGGCAATCACCTCTTGTGTACGGCGCCAGATCTCCTCGGCATCGTGCTCTACCCAGCCAGGCTTCGGATAGATCTGCTGGTGCTCGCGTTGCTCGCTCGCCACGATTCGGCCGGCGCGATTGAAAATGATGAAGCGCGTGCTGGTGGTGCCCTGATCAATTGCGCCGAGATAGCTCGCCACGGTTTCGTCCTAGGAATCGAATTGCAGGCCCAGCGCGCGACGCTGCCGGTCTATCTTACTGACGTAGTCATCCACCGCGCGGCTTTTCTCGTTCGCCGTCCAGCCGATTTCGCGGGCCAGAAGTTCGCCCACCACCGGCGCCGCCTGCATCGCGAGTTTCCAGCTGAAGTTCTGCAATCCGATGCGGCGAGCCAGCACGTCTTCGATCGTGACAGCCATCTCTGTTCGGGCACAGTAAACCACCTCGGCCTGAATCGGGGCAGCCTCCCGCACGAGAGGTGAGGCCAGTCGCGAGTCTTCCTTCGTCAAAGAAACCACAGCTTCCGCTTGCGTGCCGAATTTCTCCGACAGATGTTTGGCTACAGTTTCGTTCAGCCCATAAATGCTCGCCAGGAGCCGCCAATGATCGGCGCTGTATCCCTCGGCGCCAGCCAGTCGGAAGTCCCGCGTCTTGCCGGCAGCGGAACCACCGAGTTGCTTCTGCACGGCGTCGACCGTGTCTTCCGCCATCGCGCGGTAAGTCGTCCACTTCCCGCCCAGGATATTGACCAGCCCAGAATTCATATCCACCTCGACTTCGTGGGAGCGAATGAGTTTCTTGGTTTGTCGAGAATGCGCTGCCCGCACCAGCGGCCGCACCCCGGAAAACGCACTGACTACATCATCTGCCGTGTAGTGCAGGCTGGAATAATGGTTCAAATGCCGCAGAAGATATTCGACCTCGTCGCGGGTCACCCAAACATCCTGCCCGGGCTTGACCTCCTCATCCGTCGTCCCAACCAGCAACCGCCCCAGCCAGGGAATTGCAAAGATCACTCGGCCGTCTTCGGTCTTCGGTATGAGCAGCGCGGTCGCAATATCGCCGACCAGGGGCAGAAGGATGTGCACACCCTTACTCAGTATGAGCCTGCCGGGCATTCCAGGATTTGTCAGCGACCTGAGTTCGTCGGAGAACGGCCCGGTAGCATTGACAAAGACTTTCGCGCGCAACTCGAACACGCGGCCGGTGAATGAATCCTTGACCACTGCCCTCGTCAAGCGGCCTGTCTCTCCACGTTCGAAGCCCACCACCCTGAGATAGTTCGCAACCTCTCCGCCAATGTCAGAGATAGACTTCACCAGGCAAACGCAAAATCGCGCATCGTCGAATTGCCCATCCTCATACACGACTGCCCCGGCAATGCCCTTCCGTGGGAGCGTCGGCAACGCCGTCAAGGCCTCAGCCGGGGAGAGATTCCGGCTCACTCCCAGCCGCGCTGGTCCCGCCAGCCAGTCATAGAGCTTAAAGCCGGTCAGGTAATAGAGTCTTTCAAAACGGCTGAAGCATGGCACCAGAAACTGGCAAGCATGCGCAAGGTGAGGAGCATTCTGGAGCATCAGCCTGCGCTCCGTGAGAGCCTCGCGAACCACCTTGAGTTGTCCAGGATCGACTTCGGCGACGGCTTGCTGAAGATAGCGAACCCCGCCGTGTGCCAACTTTGTGGAAGCGCTGGATGTGCCAGAAGCAAAGTCGCCGGCGTCCACCAACGCCGTGCGCAAACCGCGCAGTTGCGCATCAAGCGCACACCCCGCTCCCGTGCCGCCCGCGCCGATGACGCAAACGTCGAATGAATTCGATTCCAGCGCGTGCAGCGAATCGGCCCGGCTCTTCATCTCGCGCTAGATTACTAAGAACTTCCGAGGCGGGTCGAGTCTCATCCTTGATATCTCGCGAGTGGAGTTGTCATCCTGAGCGAAGCGAAGGACCTATGCATTTTCTGGCCGAGAGCAGCGGCCGAGAGTTACATAAGTCCTTCGCTGCACTCAGCACGACAGTATTGATTTCAGCCGTTGAACGGTGATCAAGAATGCACAGGGTTTGAACGAATCTTTACTGCCCGTTGGAACCCGAAGAGCGCGTCCCCTTCTGTACCACCGGGAGATTCGCAGCATTCCATCCCCCGCCCAGAGCCTTGATCAGCGAAACACTGGCCGTCATGCGCCGTCCCGCAATCTCGACGGCCACGCGCTGGTCGTTGAGAGCGATGCTTTGCGCCGTGATGACTTCCAGATACGTCGCAACCCCGCCCTTGTAGCGATTGGTCGAGAGCTGCAACGAGTGCTGGGCCGAGGCCACAGCCGCATCCTGCGTCTTCGCTTCATCCTCGAGCAACCGCAGTCCCGCCAGGCTGTCTTCTACTTCCTGAAACGCTCCCAGCACGGTCTCCTGATAGCTCGCCACCGACTGATCGTATGCGGCGCGCGCCTCATCTGTTACCGCTCGCCGGCGTCCTCCATCGAATACCGTTCCGATGGCAGACGCTCCGGCCGTGATGAAACCGCTGGGACCGTTGAACCAACTGGTGATCGAGGTGCTTTCGAAGCCTCCCGTTGCACCTAACGTGATCGTCGGAAAGTAAGCCGCGCGCGCAATCCCAATCTGCGCGTTGGACGCGGCCATCCGCCGTTCATTCGCAGCCACGTCGGGCCGCCGCTCCAGCAAATCAGAAGGCATTCCCACCGGAATCACCGGAGGCGTGCTCGCCAGTGGAGACGCTGGCAAAGCAAAACTGGATGCTGGTTTGCCCGTCAGCACTGCAATTGCGTGTTCGAACTGCGCCCGCTGTATGCCCAGGTCCACAGCCTGCGCGCGCGTCGTTTCGAGTTGCGTCTCGGCCTGTGCAACATCCACCTGGGACACGATTCCCCCGCTGTAGCGATTGCGCGTGAGTTCAAGCGCCTTTTCGTAGGCTGCGACCGTCGAATTCAACAGCTGTTCCTCGGCATCGAGCGCGCACAACTGGAAGTAGTCGCTGGCCAGTTCCGCATGCAAGCTGAGGCTCACATTCTCGAGATCCGCCGCGCTTGCCTGGGCATTCGCGCGCGCCGCCTCCACCGTCTTGCGCACTCGACCCCAGAGATCGATTTCGTAAGAGGCATCCACGGGTAGTTGCAAGTCGGTGTATGTCGTCGTCGGAGACAACCTTCCGTTCGGACGGTTCTTCGAAAGGCGGCTGCGCGTCGCGCTTACACCCGCCGTCACGTCCGGATATCGCGCTGAGCGATTGATGCGCACAACCGCGCGTGCCTGCTCGAACTGCGCCTGTGCGGCCTTCAACGTCTGGTTCGAGACATTGATCTGCTCCTCCAGCGCGTTCAGTTGCGGATCCTGAAAAACTTCCCACCACTTCCCCTTGGCCACCTGGTCGCTCGGCTCCGCGGTTTTCCAGTTGGGCGGCAATTCCTTATACGCGGGAGGCGCCGGCGCGGCAGGCTTTGCATAGCGCGGCCCCACCGCACAGCCCGACAAGGCAGCGAGTCCCAGAAACACCAAGGCCCGCCGCACGATTGCAGCAGGAATTCCGTGCTTTAGACCCAACCTCACTGGGCCTCTCCCTTTAGTGCGGGCGCGTTCTGAGCCAATCGCACTGGCTGGCCGGAGACAAGCGAATCCGGTGGATTGACCACGAGATTCTCATCTCCCTGCAGCCCGACCAGCACCTCAACTTCGCTCCCAAAATCCCGCCCTAACGTCACCGGAATCAGATCCGCTTTGTTGTCCTTGACGACCGCCACCCGCAGCCCTTCCGCGCGGAACAGCAAAGTGTTCACAGGAATGGTGTACGTGGAAACACTGCCCGGAAGCTTCAGGTGCACAGCCGCATAAGAACCCGTAAAGAGTTCCCCGGTAGGATTGTTCACCTCGATCTCAACTAATAGCGTGCGGCTTGCTGAATCAATGGCGTCGGCCGTCCGTACCAGCGTCCCTTCGAAACGCCGGCCCGGAAATTCATCCAGCGTCAAATCGGCCTTCAATCCGGGCTTCGCCGCCTGGGAATAGATCTGGGGAACATTCACGTAGACGCGCAACTTGCCCGGCGCGGCAATGTGAAACAACTCGCTCTTGGGCCCGCTGCTGCTTCCCGAGTCAATGAGCTGGCCGATATCGGTATTGCGGGCCGTGATGACTCCCGCGAAAGGCGCATAGATCTTCTCGAACGATTGCAGTTCCTGCAGCCGCCCGAGATTGGCTTGCGCCGACTGCACGATGGCTTTCTTCGCAGAAAAATCGCCGGCTGCATTGTCAGCGTCCTGTTGCGATACGGAATCGCTTTTCAGCAGCCCTTGATAACGGGATGCCGTGATCTCCGAGAGGTGCATGTTGGCTTCCGCCGTGCTCAGGTCCGCGCTCGCCTGGTGCAACTGCTGGTCGACTTCCGGCGTATCGATTTCAGCCAAAAGTTGCCCCGCCTTCACGCGCGCACCGATGTCTACGTACCAGCGCTTCAGGTAGCCATTTGTGCGCGCGTAGATGGGAGCATCGCGATACGCCTGCACATTGGCGGGCAGAACGATCTCCTGCCCCGGAGCAGACTTCTTGGGCTGCGCCACAATCACCGCGGGAACCGCGAGGCGATTCGTTTCATTGCGCAGGGCGGTTCGCGCTCGCACCCGCGGAACGATACCCGAGATCACAACGATCGCCACCACGACGAACGCGAGCAGCGCGATCATCCAGCCCTTTTTCGGGTTCGATGGCTGCTCCGTACCCCGCTCGGCCAGACTGCCTGCGATTCGTGTCTCCACCTTGTCTTCCTGTTGCACCGGCATCCTACTCTCCAAATCTTACGACGTATCTCAATTCCCGCGGTTGGCTTCCGCCTCCTGGCGGCGTCCGTGTAGCAGGCTGAAGAACACCGGAACGAAGAACAGCGTCGACACGGTGGCCAGCAACAGTCCGCCGATCACCGCCCGACCCAACGGCGCATTCTGTTCGCCGCCTTCACCCAGCCCCAGCGCCATTGGCACCATGCCGATCATCATGGCCATCGCCGTCATGAGTACGGGCCGAAAGCGCGTGAAGCCAGATTCCAGTGCAGCTGCGATCGCGTCTTTTCCCTCTTCTAACTGTTCCTTCGCAAAACTCACCACCAGGATGCTGTTGGCCGTGGCCACGCCCATGCACATGATGGAACCGGTCAGCGCCGGCACGCTCAACGTAGTGTGCGTAACGAACAGAAACCAGGCGATTCCCGCCAACGCCGCCGGCAGCGCGGAGATGATGATGAACGGATCCAGCCACGACTGAAAATTCACCACGATGAGCAGGTACACCAGCAAAATCGAAAACACCAGGCCTCCGATCAGGCCTATATAGGAGGACCGCATCGTCAGAATCTGGCCGCGCACCACCAGCCGCGATCCCTTCGGAAGTTCCTTCTTGCTCTCGTCCACAATCTTGTAGAGATCCCGCGACACCCCGCCGAGATCCCGGCCCTGCACCGAGCCATAGATATCAATGACAGGGGCGATGTCGTAATGCGACACAACGCCCAACCCGACGCCTCTGCGAATCGCAGCCAGGCTCCCCAGGATTTGCAGCGGCGCTCCACTCGCGCCGGTCACCGGAATGTTCTGCAGTCCCTGCAGCGAATCGAGGCGGTACTGTGGAGTCTGTGTCGCGATCGGATAACTCACGCCATTCTTCGGATTCAGCCAGAAAGTCGGCGTCGTCTGAAAACTGCCGCTCAGCGAGATCAGCAGGTTCTGCGCAACATCGCGCTCCGTGAATCCAATCTGCCCGGCCTTGGTCCGGTCCACATTGATGTGCAGCTTGGGCTGATCAAACGGCTGCTGGATGCGCATGTCCACGGTCCCCGGAATGTATCGAACCTTCTGCAACAGATTGTCGGCAAACCTGCGATTGCCTTCCAGATCGTTCCCGACAATCTGCACGTCGATGGGCGCCGGCAATCCGAAGTTCAGAATCTGGCTGACGATGTCGGCGGGGAGAAAGGCAAACGTCACTCCGGGAAATTCGTTCGCCAGCTTGAGCCGCAAGTCATGTACATAACCGTCGGTATCGTGATGGTGCTCTGCCAGAGTCACAAGGATGTCGGCATCGCCCGGTCCCACCGGGGCCGACGTGCTGTAGGAGAGATTAATCCCGCTGTAGGGCAGCCCGATATTGTCGATGACACTCGATATTTCTTCGGGCGGTATCTGCTCGCGGATGGATTGCTCCACCAGGTCGCACAGGCGCGCAGTCTCTTCAATTCTCGTCCCCGTCCGCGCGCGCAGATGAAGCTTAAATTGACCACTGTCGACGCCCGGGAAGAAATCCTGCCCCAGCCAGGGAACCAGGAAAACCAGCGACAGCACGCAAGCCGCAAAAAAGCCACCCAGGAACAGCTTGCGATGATGCAGGCAGCGCTCCAACAGCCGGTGATACCGCTCCCGGAACCGCTCGAAAGCTTCTTCAAAGCGAACCTGCATGCGGACAAATGGATTCCTGCTGGTCTTCGAAGCGTGTCCCGCTTCCGCCTCGTGGCCGCGCAGCAGGTATTTCGCCATGGTCGGCACTACCGTTCGCGACAGGAAATACGAAGCCAGCATGGCGAATGAAACCGCCTCCGCCAAAGGCACGAACAGATAGCGCGCGACGCCCGTCAGGAAAAACATCGGAACGAACACGATGCAGATCGACAGCGTTGACACGAACGCAGGAACCGCGATCTGCTGGGCGCCATCCAGAATCGCGTGCTCCACTTCCTTGCCCATAGACAAGTTGCGGTTGATGTTTTCGATTTCCACCGTGGCGTCGTCCACCAGGATGCCTACCGCCAAAGCCAGCCCGCCGAGCGTCATGATGTTGATCGTCTCGCCCAGCGCGCTCAGGCAGATGATCGAAGTAAGAATCGAGAGCGGGATGGAAACCGCGATGATCACGGTGCTCCGCCAACTCCCCAGGAATACCAGGATCATGAATCCCGTCAGGCAGGCCGCGATGATGCCCTCGCGCACCACTCCCTGAATCGATCCGCGCACAAACAAAGACTGGTCCGCCAGCAACCGTATGTTGAGATCGGCCGGCAGTGTTTTCTGCACCTCGGGAAGCAGGCTCTTGATCCCCGCAATGATGTCGAGCGTCGATGCATTGCCCGCCTTCTGCACCGTCAGCAACACGGCGCGCTGCCCGTTAACGCGGGCAATATTTGTCTGCGGCGGGAATCCGTCGCGCACGTGAGCCACGTCCCGGATGTAGATGGTGGTGCTGCCCACCGTCCGGATGGGCAGATCGTTCAGTTCCGCGACCGTCTTCGGGCTGGCATTCATGTCGACGTCGTACTCGAGCGGGCCGATCTTGGTCGTGCCTGAAGGCAGAATGAGGTTCTGCGCCCCCACCGCATTCACCACGTCGAGCGGCGAGAGGCCTTTTGCCTGGAGCGCCTGCGTATCTAGGTCGACCTGTACCTGTCTTTGCTTGCCGCCGTACGGGTACGGGATGGCCGCACCCGGAACTGTGATCAGTCGCGTGCGGATGAAGTTCACGCCGGAATCGAAAAGCTGTTGCTCTGACAGTTCGTGCCCT
This sequence comes from uncultured Acidobacteriota bacterium, assembly GCA_963733805.1. GTDB lineage: Bacteria > Acidobacteriota > Terriglobia > Terriglobales > Acidobacteriaceae > Gp1-AA133. Next base: position 22,234 of record CAVTEO010000007.1, read on the forward strand.
GAAAGGCCCAGCTGCAAGATGGGCACGGTTGAAGCGCTGTAGGTGATGACCAGCGGCGGAGTCGTACCGGGTGGCAGTTGCCGCAGCTGCGTCTGAGAGATAGCCGTAACTTGCGCAATCGCCTTGTCAATGTTGGCGTGCGGCTGGAAGAATACTTTCACCACCGCGATTCCGTTCAGAGATTGCGATTCGATGTGCTCAATGTCATCGACCAACGTCGTCAACGCGCGCTCGGTCACCGTAGTGATGCGGCTCCCCATGTCTTCCGAGGAAAGCCCGCCGTAATTCCAGACAATACTGACCACTGGGATGTTGATCTCTGGGAAGACGTCGGTGGGCGTACGCAGAATCACGATCGGCCCCAGAATCAGGATCAACAGGGCCAGCACTGTAAAGGTGTACGGACGGCGAAGAGCGAGCTTAACGATCCACATGACGATCTCTTAATGGATGGACGAATTACCGCCCCAAGAACTATGTCGCAATCACCTCCACCAGCCAGCGAAGATGTTCGGATTGCGACACTACCCCAGATGATTCATCGCAACGTCATTGCCAGTCCCACATGGCGACGTGCAATACGCTATTCGATGATGGCTGAACGACTTAAGAAGCAAACTCTTTTTCGGCGATCGAGCCAGAATGGGTTCCTTAAGGCGAAGTGCTCTTAACGGAATGTCTCGAACAGGGAGCGGAAATCCGAGTCAACGACGTCTGGATGGCTCACCTGGTGGACGGACTTCGAGAACGGATCTCAAATACTGCAGCAGAATCTCCCGAAGAGCGCCGAGGCCGCATCGCAGCCCCGGCGTATCGTAAGCCCCAGCCCTCCCCCAAGTGCAAGGGTCTCTTCGGGAAACTTAAGAATTGGCGAGCGGCTTCGTGGATCCGCTGTTTTGCATTGCGCGCAGCGCTCGCCGTAAGTATTTCTTCGCACTTTCCTTGCTGATCCCCAGCACTCTGGCAACTTCCGGCAGCGTGTATCCGTGTAATTCAGTGAGTACGAACACATCACGGCACCGGGGTTGAAGCAACAAGGCATGGAGCATGGTTACCTGAAATAATCGATCTGCACTCTCGCCTGGTTTGACGGAGACGTTCCCGATCGAACCATGTTCCCTCACCTGCCGACCTCGCATCATCGTCATCGCAGGTATCGTGCAGCGCCCGTGGACTTCGTTACAGGTGCGGCACTCAAATTCTTGGACGTACTCGGCGTCCGGTGCGGCTTTTGAGCTCTCGCTCGGCCTAATTCCATGAAATCACTGGCCATCCGCCCACTCGGGGATTCCCCGGTTTAGGTGTAAGATGTTCGGCACTCCTGCTTCCCCCGAGGCAAGCCGTTGCAATTTCAGCCTTTCGACGCCCCTTACGTGGATCGCCTTCGCCGAGGAGATCCTCTGACCCAGGAGCATTTCGTTGCTTATTTCAGTGAATTGATTCAGCTCAAACTGCGGGCCAAGCTTCGCAGCGTCCAGGCGATTGAGGATGTAAAGCAGGAAACCTTCGCTCGCGTGTTCACGGCGCTGCGCAGCCCGACCGGAATTCGTCAACCGGAACGTCTCGGCGCCTTCGTTAATTCGATCTGCAACAACGTCTTACTCGAGCAATACCGTGCGAATTCGAAGGTGATCTCGATTGAGGAGGAGACGGCAAACGAGCTGCCCGACCGGGGAACGGACGTGGAAGGCGCGGTCGCCGCCAAACAAATGGAAGAAAAGGTCCGCGAAATCCTGGAGGAAATGTCAGAACGGGATCGGCGGATTATCCGGGAAGTCTTTCTGGAAGAACGCGATAAAGACGAAGTGTGCCGCGATTTTGGCGTAGACCGCGACTACCTCCGGGTCCTGGTCCACCGCGCCAAGCAGTCGTTCAAGTCTGAGTACCTGAGAATCATCGACCGCCGCTCGCCCGGACAATCCGCCGCGGGTGGCTTATGAAACGCTCTCAGCCCGAACTTCACTACCCATTGTAAGAGGGGGAGGCAGTGGAGATGAACCACGCCGACGCAGTGCGTATGAATGCGACTGAAAAGTATTTGCTGAAGGAATTGAATTCGGTCGAACTCGACCAGTTCGAAGAACACATGTTTGATTGCCAGGAGTGCGCGCTCGACGTACGCGCCGCCGTAGCCTTCATAGACCAAAGCAAAGACATCCTGGCCAAGGCGGTCGCTCCCGTGCCCGTACCCGTCCTCCGACCGGCCCCGGCCCCCGCGCCCAGTCCCTGGCTGGCCTGGTTGCGCCCTACGATTGCGATTCCGGTCATGGCAGGCCTGCTGGCGGTAATCGGGTATCAAAATCTCGTGGTCTACCCCGGCATGAAACAGGCAGCTAATGCCTCTTATCTCCTTCCGGCCGCCTCGATTAACATTGCCACGCGGAGCGCTGCCACCCCGCAGGTGCAAGCAAAGGTTGGCGAGCCTTTTGTATTGCTCTTGAATCTGCCGGCTGAAAATCGGTTCAGTTCCTACATTGCGGACTTGTACGATCCTACGGGACGTATAGAATGGTCCGTCCCGATTTCGGCAGAAAAGGCCAATGACACGGTGCCGATGCGGATTCCAGGCCAGCAGGTTCCGGGACTATATACGGTAGCGATTCGGGGTATCCTGCAAGACGGTAGCAATCCAACAGAAATCGGTCGACAGCCCTTCGAACTCAGGTTGCAATAGGCCCCTCCGAATAGATCTCCACAAGGAGACACCCATGACACTTCGTGCCGTAAGAACCCACTATTTCCACGCGAACGCCACCGCCATCGGCGGATACATCGAGCGTCCCTTCAAGAAAGATATCCCCGTGCAGTCTCCGACTGCCTTGTCGCCCTCAGGTGGTTCCGATGAGGCCAGCACCAGCAATTTCCAGTTTGAAAAAATCATGAGCGCAAAGATGACCCGCACTCGTGTCGAAGGGCACTACGCTGGAGCCTATCCCACCACCCGCGCCGCCGCCATCGTTGAAGACTTGAACGTTCTCGACGTGATTCGAGTCGACGAACTGCTAGCGTATATTTCCAGCACGCATCCGGGGGAAGATCCGGACGTGCCCAAAATCGACTTGAGTCGGACTGCAATCAATGGTCTGCGCGTGGGTGACACCATGTTGCGGGTCCACCTCGACCTCGATCGGTTGACCATCGATAAGGGAAAGGACTTCCCCAAGAAGCCTCACCTCTTCGACAAGAATGTCTGGGACAGAGCTGGCAAGAAGAAGGAGTTCGACCCGGACAAAGGTGTCCTGCAATGTTCTCTGGTGGAAGAGATCGAAGTGATACGCGGCAAGAGGCCCGACATCGAGGGCAACGTCATCACGATTCCGGATATCGGACGGGTGCACCTGGCCGAAATGCTGGTGAGCGGCAACTCGTACGAACTGATCATGATGCGACTGGAATTGGGCTGCCCGACCGTGGGCTCGTCGAGCGCGTCGGCCACGAAGGTCAATGGCGGGGGACACTAGCCTCAATCGTTGTTCTCTGTCTTTCGCTAGCCCCGTTCATTGCGTGTAAACGCAGCGACAACCCGCAAGCCACGTTTGATCAACTAGAACGGTCGCTTCGGCATGGAGAGCTCGTTACTGCTCAACAAGGCGCGGAGCAAGCGGCGTCCTACTACTCGAACCGCGACCAGGTTTGGGCTTGGCGATTCCGTCTCTTAGCTGCGAGTGCCCTGAGTTTTAGGGTATTAAGTGAGCCCGTACTTGCCACCATCTCCCTCGAACTCCCAGAGTCTCTTGCTGGAAGTAGCCTCGCTGCACAGAAGCACATCCTTCAAGGTTGGGCTTACGGAAGCTTGCACCGTTTCCTGGATGCCGAGCGATCCCTTGCTGAGGCGAGCCAAATATGCAGCGCGTTGAACAACTCATGCACGGGCGATCTGCTCAAGACACGGGGTCAGCTGGAAATAAACAAGGGAAATTATGAGCGCGCCTCAGAGTACTTCATGCGGGCGCTGGCCTTTGCACGACAGAATCACGATCAGTTCCTCGAAGCCTTTGCCCTGTTGGATCTCGGACAGGCCGCTCTACTCCGCGAACGTTTTGATGAGGCAATTGACTGGTCAAACAGCGCATTGACGGCTTCGAACACGATCAATGCAAACTTAGTCACGGAAACAGCTCTGGGAAATCTTGGCTGGGCCTCATACAAAACCGGGGATCCGGAGAGAGCTCTGGATTTATATCGCCAAGCACAAGCTCGTGCTCGCGATTTGGGTTCTCCGGGCGATGAAGTCTTGTGGCTAACAACAGCAGGTTACGTCTACGTAGATCAGGGGAAACTCGATACCGCGGAGGACTCCTATCGAAAGGCTCTCGACCTCGCCACCAAGATCAACAGCAAAGAAGACATCCTCAACGCCCAAATCTCCCTGGCGTTCGTAAGCGTTCTCAAAGGCAAACACGACCTCGCGCGCAAGTACAGCAATGACGCTATCGCGTCGGCCCGCGCCGACGGCAACCGTGTCGATGAACTCTACCCTCTTTTCACTCAGGCACAAGTCGCAGTCCGTCAGGGGGATGCTCCGGAAGCGGAAGCCATTTTTTCTGAGGTCGCGGGCGACCCCAAAGTCGATCCCTCCCTCAAGTGGGAGGCTCAGCACGAACTCGCCAATCTCTACGCCGATCAACATCAGACCGCCAAGGCCGAAGTCACATACCGGACTACCCTCACCACGTTCGAAGCGGCCCGATCTGCCATCGAGCATGAAGAGGTCAAGCTGCCCTTCCTCGCCAACGCCACCAGCCTCTACGACGACTACGTCCGCTTCCTGCTCTCTGAAAAGAAAACTGCTGAGGCCCTCAGCGTTGCCGATCACGCACGCGCTCGTACTCTCGCCGAAGGTCTGGGCCAGTTGCCCAAGAACGAATCAGTGCTTCCGAAAGCTCTAAACGCGCAACGCATCGCTCGCACGGCGGGCGGACCGATCCTCTACTACTTCCTCGGGGCTAAGCAGTCCTACCTGTGGGCAATCACTTCGCAAAGGACGGGCCTGTTCCAACTGCCGCCCGCATCTGCAATCGACGCGGCGGTGCGTCGTTACCGCAAAGCCCTCGAAACTCCCAAAGACCTCGCGGAATCCCAAAATCCCGACGGCCTCGCGCTCTACCAGATGCTGGTCGCGCCGGCCCAACTGGTGCTCGGCAAAGCCACGAAAGTCTTCATCATTCCCGACGGCAGCCTCAACGCCTTGAATTTCGAAGCTTTGCTCGCGCCCGATCCCAAGCCTCATTACTGGATCGAAGACGTCACCCTCGCCAACGCCAGTTCTCTCCGCCTGCTGGAACGCGCCAGCCGCGCCAACCGCGCCAACCGCGCCGGCAAGACCAAGCTCCTGCTCATCGGCAATCCCGCAGCCGCCAGTTCGGAGTTCGGCACGCTACCCCAGGCCGCGCTCGAGATGGCAAACATTGGCAAGCGCTTCGCGCCGGCCGATCAGCGCGTGCTCGCACAGTCCGAGGCCACACCCACGGCGTACCTCGCCACTAAGCCCGAGCAGTTTGCTTACATCCACTTCGTGGCGCACGGCACGGCTAGCCGGCTGAGTCCGCTCGACTCTGCCATCGTGCTCTCCAGGCCCACGACCGCCGGCGAAGCCTTCCGGCTCTATGCGCGCGACATCATTCGTTCCCCACTGCACGCCAACCTGGTCACGATTTCCTCCTGCTACGGCGCGGGATCGCGTGCGTATTCCGGGGAAGGTCTGGTCGGTCTGTCCTGGGCTTTCCTGCGCGCGGGCGCTCACAACGTAATCGGCGCTCTGTGGGACGTGAGCGATGCTTCTACTCCGCGCTTAATGGACGAGATGTATGCGGGCATTCAACAAGGGAAGCCTCCGGCCGAGGCTCTGCGCGCCGCCAAGCTATCCCTGCTGCACTCCAGGGATTCGTTCCGGAGGCCGTTCTATTGGGCGCCGTTCCAGTTCTACACCGGCTCGTAGGACAACATCCTCGAGGGTTCTGAGTGAGCTCTCAGCCTTCTCTTAGCTCGAGACGTAAATCAGGCTCCGCGCCCGCAACCATAATTTCGCTGCAGTCCTTCAGCACCCAGGTCGCCCCGGCATCCCGAAGATCCCGGGCACTGCAGGTCGTATGCAGCGCGATCACCCTCGCCCCCGCGGCCAGCCCGGCTTTAATCCCAGCACTCACGTCCTCCACAACCACACAATCCTCCCCGGCGTAACCGAGCAAGGTTGCTGCCTTGAGATAGGGTTCCGGGTGGGGCTTGCCATTCTTGATATCGTTGGAAGTCACCATTTTTTCAGGAATGGGCAGACCCGCCGCCCGCAAGCGCACCTCGGCCAGCGCGCGGGTCGCCGACGTCACGATGGTCCATCGCTTCTCAGGCAATTTCCGCAGCAACTCGAGCGCGCCCGGGAGCGGAACAACGCCTTCCAGATCTTCGATCTCACGCCGCTCAATGATGCGATTTTCCGCCTCGTGATCCGCATCCGGCAGAAGCTCGCGCACAGTCGTCAGACTCGGACGCCCGTGCGCCCGCGCCACCACTTCCTCTGGATCGAAATGGCGCTCCTGCGCCCACTTTCGCCAAACCCGGCCGACCGCCGGGGTCGAGTCGATCAGAACACCGTCCATGTCAAAAAGAAGAGCACTGCAATGAATTCGAGTCATGAGCCTCTGAAGGATTTACCGAGCCGCTGAGAACAAAAGTCGCGCTAAGCGATCGCGGTCGGACGCAGCGGGATCAATGCTTCATTACGATGTCGGCAATCCGCTCCGCGGCATGTCCGTCCCAAAGCGCAGGCACGCTCCCTTGCTTCGCACGCCCGCTCAGCACCCGCGCCGTTTCGTGCTTGAGCTTCTCGAGATCTTCGCCCACCAGCACATTCGATCCCACCGACACGGTAAGCGGCCGCTCCGTGGTCGTCCGCAGCGTAAGGCAGGGCACTCGCAGGAACGTCGTTTCCTCTTGAATCCCGCCGGAATCCGTAATCACGGCAGCGGCGCGGCGTTGCAGGGCCAGAAACTCAATGTACGGCAGCGGCCCCAGCAAACGCAGTTGCCGCCCCACATCCAACCCGAGGTCAGTCAGACGCTGGTGCGTTCTGGGATGCACCGGAAACACGACGTCCACATCTTTCTGGATTTCGCACAACGCCTGGAGAATGTCCCGCAACCGCTCGCCCGAATCCACATTCGAAGGCCGATGCAAAGTTACCAGCACATACCGGCCCGGCATACCGTTCATTTTTTCCGCCGCGGGAAGAAGACGCACCAGCGTATCTATCATCACGTTCCCCACGCGATGGATTTTCTCAGGAGCGATCCCCTCCCGCTGGAGATTGACATCCCCATCTTCCGACGGAGTGAATAAGAGATCCGCAAGTTGGTCCGTCACCAGGCGGTTGATTTCCTCGGGCATGCTGCGATCAAAGGAACGCAAGCCCGCCTCCACGTGCCCCACGCGTACCGACAACTTGGAACACACCAGCGCAGCCGCCACCGTGGAATTCACATCGCCATATACCAGCACCAGGTCCGGCTTGCGCTCGAGCAGCACTGGCTCAAACCGCGTCATGATCTCCGCCGTCTGCGCAGCATGACTCCCCGAACCAACCCCGAGATTCAGGTCCGGCGCCGCCATCGCCAGTTGCGTAAAAAACACGTCCGACATGTTTGCGTCGTAGTGTTGCCCGGTGTGCACCAGGGTTTGCAGCACTCCGCGCGGTTGCAGCGCCCGCATGAGCGGCGCAACCTTCATGAAGTTCGGCCTTGCCCCGACCACATGGAGAACATGCATAGTCTGGAAAACCAGCCATGGAGGGATTTGGTGCCGGGAGGGGGAGTCGAACCCCCAAGACCCGAAGGTCGGCGGATTTTGAGTCCGCTGCGTCTGCCAGTTCCGCCATCCCGGCTGCGTGCCTAAGCGGTTGGAAGCTTTAGGTTAATGGAGTGTCACAGCGTTTGCAACCAGCGCGAAAGCCATCCCTTGTGCCGGTGATATCATGGCCAGCGAGCGCGATGCTCAACTCGCCCAAGGGCACGACTGATGTCTGACCAGCTTCCTCCCACATCTTTAGACACCTTGCTGGCCAAGCTGTCAGAGCAGTCGCGTCATCCTGACAGTCTGGACGTCGGCGTAGTGCACCAATGGCTCGAACTCCGGGCCAACGAGTTTGACGAACACACCGTCGAAGCTCTAGCGGAAGCACTCATGCTAGCCAGCGAGTCGGTACGGACCGGACTGAGTTCCCGGCTCAAAGACCTTGCATTCGCGAATGCGCGCTATCTGTTGGCTGAGCTCGCGTCTCGAGAACGGCAACCCGCCCAAGCAGTCGACGCCTGGCGCCGTTTCTTTGACGTGTACGCGACCCCCTTGCCTCGGCACCGGCTCTCGCTCGCGCGAGCACTGGTGGAGACGGGTGAGTTCGAAGAGGCCCGGCGGCAGCTTGTGACGGCGCTTTCTCCTCCGGTTCCCTATAGTTTCTTCCCGCGCATCCAGCGGCTGGTGTCGAAGTTAAGGGCGCAAATGATCCCGGTACGGCCGGAGTGCCGTGTAGCCCTGGTTGGAACAAGCACGACAGAACTGTTGGCGCCGGTCTTTGAAACGCTGTGCTTTCGCGATGCGTTGCTGGTTCGCACCTACCGGGGACTTTACGGGGCAGCCACGCAGGAGATCCTCGATGACGCAAGCGGCCTTCACACCTTCAAGCCGAATATCGTTTTCCTTCTCACCCACTGGCGCGATCTGAACCTCCCAGGCCTGGTGCAGGATGCGCAAGCCACCGTTGCATCCGTGATTGCTCAACAACGGTCGTTGTGGGACCGTCTCATCAGCAACACGGGCTGCCATGTCGTGCAGTTGGCCTACGACTACCCGCGCCTCGAGTCCTACGGGTATTTGGCGAGTTCGGAATCCGGTGGACGCACGCGTCTGTTTGAGGCGATCAATGCCGCGCTGCGGGTCAACGCGCCGGCGGGCGTATCGATCCTGGACAGCCCGTCGCTCCAGCGCCAGGTCGGCATCACGCGCTGGGAAAACGCGCGCGAATGGTACATGTTCAAGCAACACCCGGGGACTGAAGCTCTCCCGGATCTGGCAGAAGAGATGATGGCGCATGTGCGCTCCCTGCTTGGTCTAACCAAGAAGGTCGTGGCCGTGGATCTGGATAACACGCTGTGGCAGGGCGTCATTGGTGAAGACGGAATCGACCACATCAAGCTGGGCCCGGGAGACCCCGCGGGCGAAGCTCATCAGGAACTGCAACGATATCTGCTCGAACTGAAGCAGCGCGGAATCGTCCTCGCCGTGTGTTCAAAAAACAATCCTGAAGATGGCCGGCTGCCGTTTGAAAAGCATCCGCACACCGTCCTGCGGGTCGACGACTTCGCGATGTTTGAGGCAAGCTGGAGCGATAAAGCGCAGAGCCTGCGAAAGATCAGCCAGACGTTGTCACTCGGTTTGGACAGCTTCGTTTTTCTCGACGACAGTCCGACCGAGCGGGAATGGATTCGTTCGCAGCTGCCCCAGGTCGCCGTGATTGAACCGGGAACATCGGTCTTCGACTATGTTCACGCACTCGAGCGCGGACGCCTGTTCTTCGCCTTATCGCTGTCCAAGGAGGATCTGCAACGGGCCCAGCAGTATCGTGTCCAGGCGCAACGCGAGAGTCTGCGGCACAACGCGGAGTCGCTGGAAGACTTCCTCTCCGGCCTGCAATTGCATGCCTCCTTCGATGCCGTGAACTCGGCCAACCTCGCCCGGGTAGTGCAACTGATCAACAAGACGAACCAGTACAACCTGACGACCCGCCGCTTTACCGAAGCAGAGGTTGTGCGCCTCGCCAATGATCCTCGCAATTGGGCCAGCGTCTTTCGCTTGGCGGATCGCTTCGGTGATTACGGACAGGTCGGCGTGATTCTGTGTGAGGAAACGGAGCCGCGCACATGGGAGGTAAATACCTGGCTGTTGAGTTGCCGCGCCTTGGGGCGCCAGATGGAGCGATTCATGTTCAACTGCCTGCTGGAAGAGGCCGTCACTCGCGGCATCCGTTCCATCCGCGGTGTCTATCGCCCAACCGCCAAGAACAGCCTGGTTGCCGGACACTACGAAAGCCTCGGTTTTGCCGTGACCTCTACCCAATCCGACGAGACCGGCTACGAATACGCAGTGTCGGCGGAGCCCGCGTTCCTTTCCTGCCCTGTTTCCAGCGATTCGCCGAATTCCCGGTGGGCGTCCGCCCAACTCAGGACGGCTTTGCGTGGCCAAACTGCAATCCCCTCGCGAATTGTTGAGGGGTGATCCGCTGTCGCGGTCTCGCGCTTGCCTACAATCAGCCCGCCAGCTTCCAGATACACGCGATTGAGCGGCTCAAGATGGGGACGCTCTTCCAGAATCTGCGGCCGATGAAACCATGAAGCCGTCATGATCCCTTTGATCTGCGGCTGAAGCCGCAGGGCGCAGGCAATGCGGTGGTACGTGTGCATTACTTCCTTTTCCAGGATCAGAGAGCGATTAAACGGCTGGCGTGCTACATGGGTGAAGAACAGAGGACGAAAGCCGCCGACGCGGGCCAGCATGAACATGAGCAGCCTCGGCCCGTCGGTGCCGGCGCGCCATATCCAGGAGCGCGGCAGCCCCGCGATCTCCCAGTCGAGCGGGCCCGCGGGAAATCGGCGCAGGGTCGCGAATTTTGCCGCGGACACGAACGCCGACGTCCCGGCAATCAATTTCTGTTGCGTACGGTTTTTTCGAAACGAAAGAAGCTCACGATGCAAACGATTCTTTACCGACTCGGGAACCGCAGACATCTCGATGCGTGGCGCATAAACCGCCGCGGCGTGGAGTAGCAAAGTTCTTTCCAGCGCCTCTTCCTCCAGCGAGACTGAGGCTGCAAGCTTTCGTCGAAGAGCCATGACTGGGTTTGAACTGGCTGGCGTCTCCGTAATTTGTTCGACCATCCGCACGCAATCGGCGGCGGTCACCCCCGCCTTCGAAAGTGCCTCGCTTACTACCGCCAGATCCGGCGAGTCGCAAACTTGTGGCGCTTCGAACTTCATTGGTATGATTCTTGCCGAGCCTGCGTCATCACCTTCGCTAAATTATCATGACTCGTTCCGCGTTCCGGGCCGCCGTCGAAGATATTCTGGACATTCCTCCTGGCACATTGAAGGATTCTGACGGACGCGACAGCATCTCTTCGTGGACTTCGATCGCGGATGTGCAGATCCTGGCCGTGATCAGCAGCGATCTGGGCATCGAAGCCGAGCCCGCGCTGCTGGAAGCAGAGTCGTTTGGCGATGTCATGAATTGGCTGGTCTCTCGCAACGCGTTTCGCACGTAGTCGTCTTCTCCCCTTGTCACGGGGCGCACCCCTGCCTAGTCTTTCCCCAATGCTCGTGGGACAATAAAAAGGCCATCGCACCGTGACCCTCTTTTGACTTTCGTGTTTTACACGCAGGGCATCCGCCTCTGCGGTGCGCGGGCGGATGATCTATGAAGCAAAGTGTAAGAACGCTCAAAGAGGTCTGTCTCACTGCCGGAAAGTCCTTCGGCATGTTCCATCTCGCATCTGGCAGCCGATTCCGGAACTCGCGCATCCTGGTTTTGGGTTACCACGGGGTTTCATTGGATGACGAACATCGCTGGGATCCCGCCTTGTACATCAGTCCGGAGTCTTTCCGGCACCGGATGGAGTTGCTGAAACGCAACCGCTGTAATGTCCTGTCCCTGGACGAGGCGGGGGGACTCATAAAGACAGGCAAGCTTCCGGACCGGGCTGTTGTCCTTACCTTCGATGACGGCACATATGATTTCTATGCAGTGGTCTGGCCGATCCTGAGAGAGTTCGGATACCCCGCCACCGTTTACCTCACCACCTACTATGTGGACCATCCATATCCCGCTACTCCAGGGATATGGTCGTACATGTTGTGGAAAGCCGAAGGCTCCAAGGTGAACGGCGAGTCGATTCTCGGCAAGTCCACGGTCTTTGATCTGACCACCGCGATCGGGCGCGCCGAGGCTCTCGGCGAGCTGAGGTCCTTCGCTGATTCGCGGCAAATGGACGCGCCGCAGAGAAACAATCTTTCAAAAAAATTGGCGCAACTTCTCCGACTTGATTTCGACGCATTGTGTGAAAAGAGAATTTACTGTCTGTTGAAACCCGAAGAGGTGCGTGAACTCGCTCGCGATGGCGCTTCGGTGCAGTTGCACATGCACGTCCATCTCAGCCCCCCCGAGCACAAGGCGTACATTGACAACCTCGCGACCAACCGTCAACGCATCGTTGAGATGACCGGGGTAGCGCCGAAGCATTTCTGCTATCCAAGCGGACGCTACACCAGTGAGAACGTAAATTGGCTTCGCGACTACGGCGTTGAATCGGCTACCACGTGCGATCCCGGGCTTTGGGCAGGGGACACCGAACCCCTGCTCATCCCTCGCCTGATTGACAGCGCCAACCCATCCAATACTGCCTTTGAAAGCTGGGTAGTGGGCATCGGGCCCCTGTTGTCGCGCGTCGGCGGTTGGGTTCGGTAATGACGATTCTTTCGGAGTGAGTTGGTTTCAGGGAATCACTTCGGAGTTCCCCGACATCATTATTCAATCGAACAGTTGAACGATGATTCCGAATCGGGGAGAATTCCCATGCGCTATGCCTCCCGCCGCCGCGACCGCGAAGCTCCAGCAGGAAATGGCGCAGGCCTATATTGTCAACGACTCCATGAACCAGCTTTTGCTGGAGCACCTGGACGCCCGTGCCTGGCGTGCAAAAATTCCCGGGCAGAAGGGCCGCACTATCGCCGACATCTTCGCCCACGTCCACAACATTCGCCGCAAGTGGCTCAGACTGTCGGCTCCCCATCTCAAGCTGCCCGCTCCGCTCAGCCGAAGCCATTGCACGCAGAAACAGGCGCGAACTGCGCTGGCCGAAAGCGCCCTCCTCTGCTCGAAGATGCTGGCGCAAGCCGTGCCGCAAGGCCGGGTGCGGAGCTTTTTGCGCGATGGCTGGGCGCGGCCCTGGCAGCCGGGAGCAGCCATGTTCGCCTACATGGTTGCGCATGACGCTCATCACCGCGGACAGGCCTGCATGCTGGCCCATCAACTCGGTTTCCGCCTTCCGGGCGCCGCGGGCTACGGAATGTGGGGATGGGAGAAACTCGGGAAAGACTGCGGGTTCGAACTGCCGCCCGGCGCGAAATTGAAGTCCCGAACACACCGGGCTGCCAGCCAAAAAACGCCCGCGTGATTTCAGGCGTTGCGCAGCTCAGTGATCGAAGGCTTGGCCAAAACCGTTACGACGTGGCCGTGGTTTCCTTGCGCAGCTCGTACTTTAGAAGTTTGTAGGACAAGTCGCTGCGCGACAGTCCAAGTCTCCGCGCCGCTTCGGCTTGCGCTCCGCGCGTAGCCTGCAGCGTCCTCTCGATGAGCGACTTCTCCACCGCCGCCAGAAAACTCCGCATGTCAAGGCTCGGCGGCAGAGCTTCGATCCAACCTAGACTGAGCGGATCGCCCGGGCCGTCGCGCTTTCCCAGTTCCTGCCGCAGACGGGTGTTCTCGCGGAGCAAGGTAGAGCGCTCGCACGCGCGCTGCAATATTGTCCGCAAGACTTCGGGTGCAAAAGGAGTGGGAAGAAAATCGGAAAAACCTTGCTGCAGGCTCGCGCTCGCACGTTCGCACGTTCCGGTTGCCGACAGAAGGATGACGCCCACACAAGCATCGGTCGCGCGCGCCACGGCGAGAATATCCGCCGCGGTTCCATCCTGCAGTTTCTCTTCCGCGAGAATCGCGTCAAACTGGTTGGCGCTGATCGCCCGTGCAGCCTCTTCGATTCCACCCGCGTGCATGACTATGTGCTGCGATATTTCCAAAGCCAAAGCCACAGCGTGACGCTGCGGTTCTTCGCTGACAATGAGAACTCTACCCATAAGATCCCGGCCCCAGTTCCCTCAACAACTTTTCGTTCGCCGGCCGCACCGCCGGTGCGCAAGCGTTCGTACAGCCGTGTGCTTTAGCAATCACACGTCCGCGGCGGAATCTTTGAAGCACCTTGAGGGAGGGCATGAATGCGTCAACTACTCCGCATAGTTTTTGTACGCATGCCGGGTTCCACTTTCGTCGGATGCAATACAAAACACAGGCCTCCTTGATTGCGCGTCCCGCGTTCAAATGATTGAACGGCGACGGCGACAGGATGTCGCGCCAGGTTGGGACAGTTTCTTACACCCTCGCAGAATAACGAAAGCATGTCACCAGATGATCATTGACCATGCCGACCGCCTGCATGAACGCATAGCAGATCGTCGATCCGACAAAGCGGAAGCCTCGCTTGCGCAGGTCCTTGCTCACGGCGTCCGACTGCTCGGTACGGGCGGGCACGCGCCCTGGAATCTTCCACGCGTTCCGGCGGGGATTTCCGCCCACAAACTGCCAGATGTATCGGTCAAAAGTCCCAAATTCGCGGGCAGTTGCGAGCATTGCCTGCGCATTGCTAACTGCGGATGCAATCTTCAGGCGATTCCGGACGATGCCCTCATCCTGAAGCAGTCGGTTTAGTTTTCGCTGGTCGTAGCACGCCACAATTTCCGGGTCGAAGCCGTCAAACGCGGCGCGATAGTTCTCGCGTTTGCGGAGAATCGTGTCCCAGCTCAGGCCCGCTTGCGCTCCCTCCAGGATCAGGAACTCGAACAGTACGCGGTCATCGTGTACGGGCACTCCCCACTCCTTGTCGTGGTAGAGAATCGCGAGTTCATTCCGGGCCCACGAGCACCTCACGGGCTCGGGTGTGCCCCGTCTGGTTGGTTCTTTTTTCTTCATTAGCACGCCCTTTACTCCAACAAAATATGCAGAATTGACCTTAATTCAGACGCGCTTGTGTCGCATTTCGACCCACGCCTGGGACATCCAAATGGATGGGTAAATTTCTGAAAGGATGGCCCTTCCGTGCCATGACCAATCGAGTGCTCCTTTTGTAACTTGGAAGTTCCTCAGGTCTCTCCTACAGTCTGGGGTGCAGTAAGGGCCGCCCGCAGAGGCTTTCGGCCCGCAAAGTGCATCTAATCGTTAGGGTGCACTATAAGCCGTGATTTTGAGTGAAAATTTTGGAAATGGTGGGCATGAAGTACACGAAATTCATTTTCGCGCTGTTGATTTCAGTGTCCGCGCTTGGCGCGTTCCCCGCCGCCGCGCAAGCGCCGTCGTCGGCCTATGTCGCCCGCTCGGATAGCGCTCTTGCGCCCTCCAGCAATGCAGACGATTCCGTCCTGACCATCCGCAAGCGTGTGGATGAAGTCAATGTGCTGTTTATCGCTACCGATAAGCACGGGAAATTCGTCCGGAATCTCACCCAGAATGATTTCAGCTTTCTTGATGACCACAAGCCGGTGCAGTCCATCGTAAATTTCCGGCGCGAAACCGATCTGCCCCTGAAACTCGGTTTGCTGATCGACGTCAGCGGATCGGTTCACACGCGTTTCGCTTTCGAGCAGGACGCGGCCATCAGTTTTATGCAGCATACGCTGCGCGTGGGCTTCGATAAAGCCTTCGTCATGGGCTTCAACTCCACGCAGCAATTGCGCCAGGACTTTACCGATAACGTGGAGTTGCTATCCCACGGCGTGCACTCGCTACGTGATGGCGGTGGCACCGCGCTCTACGACGCGATTTATCACGCGTGCCACGACAAACTTCTGAAGGAACAGTCCGACCGACCGCAGCGCCGCGCGCTGATCATCCTCAGCGACGGCGACGATAACCAGAGCGAGTACACGCTCGCCCAGGCCGTCGAGATGGCGCAGCGCGCCGAAGTCATCCTTTACGCAATCTCAACGGACGACAGCGGCCTGGTCCTGCGCGGAGACAAGAATCTCGAGAAGCTCGCCAGCGCCACCGGCGGGCGCGCCTTCTTTCCCTTCAAGATGAAGGACATCAAGAATTCCTTCGCCGCCATCGAAGACGAACTGCGCAGCCAGTACGTCGTCTCCTACCACCCCGCCGATTTCGATCCCGATGGGCGCTACCGCAGCATCGAAATCCTGGCTCTCAAGAAAGATCTCCAGGTCCGGGCCCGCAAGGGATACTACGCCCCAAGACAGTAGGAACACCCTCTGCGTCCTCTGCGGCAGTTCTCTGCGTATTCTGCATCTTAAGATTTTTCGCCGCGCCGCCCGCTAATCCAGATCAAACGCCACGAATTGCAGCTTCCCTTGCCGCTCCACCTGCAACGCCACCGAATCGCCTGACTTCAACTGCGACAGGGCGCTGCGCAGATTCTCGACCGTGTCGACCGGGCGGTTGTTGACGGCGTGAATCACGTCTCCGGTCGCCAGCCCGATATCGGGTCCCAGCAAATCCGCCGCGCGCCCAAGAACGATCACGCCCGACGGCTTTCGCAAACCGCCGATCGCGGAGCGTATGCGGTCATCCACCCCGATCGCCAGAATGGCTAGCGGCGCCACCAGATTGCTGTCCGGATTCGCAAGGTCGAGCAACTGGTCCATCGGGTTCTTTTCCTGCAGCACCGGAACGTTGAGCGTCTTCTGCTCGCTCTCGCGCAGAACGACAAGTTTCATCACCTGGTCGACCGGGTGCAGATAAAGGGCCGCCGTAAACGCGGGCAGCGTGTCGATCGGGCGATCATCGGCCGAAACGATGATGTCTCCCACTTTCAGGCCCGCCGCTTCCGCCGGACCTCCAGGCTTCACATCCGAGATCACAACGCCCCAGGTTTTCTTGAGCCCTAATCCCGCCGCCAACGAAGGCGACACCGTCTGGGCGGACGCTTCGATTTCCGACCGATGCACGTGTCCATATTTGCGCAGGCTCTCGTACACGAAGCGCACGACCCGCGCCGGCACCGCAAACCCGATCCCTTCATTTCCCCCGCTGCCCGACAGGATGAACGTGTTGATCCCGACCACATTCCCCTCCATGTCGACCAGCGGACCTCCGCTATTGCCGGGATTGATCGCCGCGTCGGTTTGGATATAGACCATTGCCTTATTCGGATCAGGCTGGCGCGCCACCGAACTGATCACGCCCATCGTGATGCTGTCCTGCAGTCCGACAGGACTGCCCACGGCGAACACAAGTTGCCCTTGCCGCAGCATCCGGGGATTCGCCAGCGAAAGTGACGGCAAGTTCTTGGCGTCGACTTTGAGCAGCGCAAGATCGCTTTCCTGATGTAACCCGACCACTTTCGCCTCCAGGATGCGACGCTTCCCTTCGGCTTCGAGCAAAGCATTCTCATTGGAGCGGAAGCGGCAACACGATGCGAATGCGCCGCGCCCCTTCCACCACGTGCGCATTGGTCATGATGTAGCCGCTGGGATCGACGATCACGCCGGATCCGATGGCCCGCTGCCGGGTGATGAGTGCCGTCTCGACCGGCCCGTTTTCTTCCAGGGGGCCGTAACCAGTTACCATGATCTGCACCACGCCCTGAGAAGCTTTGCCCGCCAGCATCTCCAGCGCAGAGTTGAGCTGCACCAGGTTATCGGGAACCTGTGCCGGCATCGTCCCCATGGCTTTTGCCGGTTCTTTTTCGACAGGTCCCCGGGCGGCTTGGGCCGGCTGCTGGGCCGCCGTGAGCGTAACTGACAGAATCACAAGAAGAAGCGCGAAATCTGATGTCCGGAATGCGTGCCCCAGACTAAGCCGCATGGTGGATTCCTCCGTTCGCCTCAGGTTGGCAGGCGAAGAGTGTGAGTCCGGGTATTCTGCCAGAAAAACTGGCATGGGCACGATTTCGGCTCTGGACGCGCCTTTCCGGGGAAGGGAAAGTCCCGGCCTCTGCCGGGGGGAACCTAGTTCCTACCGGTAACTAACGAGTGATCAGGCTTTTATCAGGGGTGTCATCCATGATATAACCGCCCATATAGCAGACGTTTCTGCTCCCTCAGGCAAAAAGTGGTAGCGCGCGCCCGTGCCCTTAAGCGAGGCCGCAACGGAGGAGGGATTGTGTCCGAAGCGCGGACCGGTAAAAGATTTCCGCTAGAACTGCCGATCAAGATTCACAAAGAAAACACCTCTGGCGAAGCCAGCGGTATGACCGGGAACCTCAGCGCAGCCGGTGTCTACATTCGTGCCGACGCGTCGCTGGAAATGGGCTCGCCCGTAGAGTTCGAGATCACCCTCCCCCCTGAAGTGACCGGTGGCAAAGAAAACGTAGTCATCCAGTGTCGCGGACGGGTTGTCCGCACCGACGAGTCCAGTGTCGATCCTGACGGCACCCGTGGGGTGGCCTGCGTGATCGACTCGTACGAATTCGTACGCAACTCTTAACCTCGGAGCGGTGTCGAGATGCTCAAGTTAATTCTGGCCGATAATCAGGCTATTTTCCGCGCGGGGATCGCCAAAGTTCTGGCGGTCGAAGACGAGATGCGCATTGTGGCGCAGGCGCAAACTGCCGAACAGATGTTCATGGCGCTGGATAAGTTCCGCGCCGCCGTGCTCATCGTTGCGGGCGGATTTCAATCCGACTTCAACGCCATCGTGCAGGGCGCCACCAAAAACAAAACGCGCATTGTGGTTCTCGCCGACACGGGCGAGAGCGCCCAGCGCTATATGGCGAACGGCGCGCACGGCGTGGTCTACCGCAATGTCACCAGCCCCGCGCTGGTCGACTGCGTGCGCAAGGTGGCGCGCGGCGAGAACTGGGTGCAGGATGTAGCGGTTCCCAGCGAGTTGACTGAAAACGATATGGTCGGCCTGCGCGTGCGCGATCGCCTCACGGCGAAAGAACTGCGCATTGTTGCCCTGATCGTGCAGGGCTACAAGAACAAGGAAATCGCGTCGCAACTCGGCACCACCGAGCAGGTGATCAAAAATTACCTGCGCAATGTGTACGACAAGATCGGCGTCTCGGACCGTTTGGAACTTGCGCTCTTCACGATCCACCACCGCATCCTGAACGAAGCCGCCGCCGCGACGGCCGCGACCAACCAACCCCAGGCCGGTGCCGGCGTCACTCCGTAAATCCACGCAAACAAAACATAAGGGCTGCCTCAATGGCAGCCCTTTCTATTTTCTAACCGTCCTGTAGTCCTTGCCTACTTCGCAGGCGCAGCCGATTTCTTCTTCTTCGTCGCCCCTGCCGGCGTGGGCTTCTTCGCCGCCGGCTTCAGATCGATGGACCGGATCGATGGTTGCAGGTCTTTCAATCCCTTTTCATCCGGGCTCACAAACATGAACTGCAACAGCACGGATCCCTGCGTGGCCACATATTGCCTGATGTGCTGCACGTCCTCGCCGGTGGTCTGGTTCAGCCCGATCGTCCAAAGCTTGCTGCCATGAATCGTGACCTCGGTCGGATCTCCCAGGTACTCAACCGACATCTTCTTTTCGAGGGCGGTTCGTTTCGAGTAGACCAGATATTCCCGTCCTTCATTGGGATGGGGATTCTGCAGAAGCCGCGTGGCGATGATCTGAATCGATTTCCGCTGGGTATGCTTCTTCATGGGCGCATTTTCCGTGGTTATCAACAATGTATGGTTCGTCTGCGCCGCCTGTATGAGGGCTTCTTCCTTGGGATCTTTGCTGGGCGCCACTGAATCCTTGGTAGGCACCACCACCCAACCCGGAGGAAGTTTCATCGTGAACCCATAAGTGGAGTTGGTGTAGACATCATTGGCGATCGATCCGCCGTTGGCTGCCAGCCCGGTCGGAGCCATTTTGACCGCTTCACTACCCTGAGGCATTGCGGGGTTGGCTGGTCCTCGGGCAGGCGCAGGTGCCGGGTTTTGTCGCGCTTGCGAGATGGCGGCGACGCTTCCCGCAAGAAGCAAAAGTGTGCTCAGACAGCGAGAAGGCCTCGATAAAGGTGTCATAGCTGGAGTTCCAACAGAGCGTAGCATTGATCCCACCTCTCCAACAATCGCATCCCCGACACCCGTCAAACCGGGCGGTAAGAACTTGTCGTGCGCTGGGGCGCTGCAGCCTTTGATTGTTTCCGGAAGAAGCATTCCTTGCGAGATTGGTGGTTGATAGATCGGCTGACAAAATACACTGCAACTCTTCCAGGGTTTTGGGGTTCAAGTAATCTTGCCTGCACGCGCTTGAACTCTCACTTCGGCCCCTTTTTGAGGCCATTCCACGTTTTCGCCGGTTGACGTCCCCGCAAAAATCGCATACGCTTCGACCAATCCCCGACCATCCCCGGGGGTCTCAGCCGTCCGTCGCACACCACCTCCTCTGTGCCCATCGGACGGGCATTGTGTTCTACAAGGAGACCTACCCAATGGCTGGAAAATCTCTGCTTCTGACCCTGCTTCTTTCTGTTTCTGTGATCGGGGCGCGCGCGGCCACGAGAGACGAACTCGTGCCCGCCGGAACGCTGCTCCGTTGCACGATGGACGAACCCAACTTCTCCTCCAAAACTGTGCAGGCCGGTGATCCCGTCCTCTGCCACCTGGGACCAATCTCGAGTTTTGGGCACTCGCTGTTTCCGCGGGGCGCCATGCTGAGCGGCCACCTGCAGGAATACAAAGATCCGGGACACTTCGTCGGCAAAGGCTGGTTGCAGCTGGAATTCGATCGCATCATCCTGCCCGGAGCCGACGTGCTGCCGCTGGCTGCAAAGATCGTTGCCGCTCCGCATCTGAAGACCGATCGGGACGGCAAGATCCGCGGCGGTGGCCATCCCACGCGCGACACCGTGGAATGGATGATCCCGATCTTGTGGCCCATCAAGATCCTGAATCTGCCGCGACGCGGTCCCTATCCCGCGCTCAAAGGCGAATCGCGATTGACCTTGCGCCTGATGGAGGACGTGGTTGTGCCGGGCACGGCTCCGGTGCGCGCAGCCGTGCCGTCGCCACCCTGGGCTCAGCCGACCAAGTACATTCCTTCTCCGTACGGGCTGTTGCGGCCTGCGTCCATGGTGAGTCGCACGCCGGCCAGCATGGAGCGCTCTTCGTCCGCGGACGTGATGCCTGCCGATTCTCCTGCCCTGGTGGAGCAGATGGAACAGGTGCCCGCAGAGCGCTCGCCCGATGAGATGGCGCTCGCACCACAACCTTCCGGCACAGCCCTTGCCGGGGATACGCGCTCGACGCTGGTGATCCTGAAAGGCGGATCGGCGTTCCTCGCGCGCGAGTACTGGGTGCAGGGCGGACAACTGGAGTGCGTTTCCGAGAGCGGAGAACACAAGACGTTCGCGCTCGAAAATGTCGATCTCTATCAAACGCTGCGGCTAAATCGTGAAAGGAACGTGGAGTTTGTGCTGCGCTCCAGGAGTGGGGTCGTGGAACAGTAACCGGCAGCCGGCGGGAGAGGCGATTCTCCCGCCGGCCATTTCTTGCCGCGCGTCTCAAATTGATTCACTTATAGCTAAGTTATTGAAAGCTCGTTGGGGCGTTGCAAGCTACTGAAAAAGACCCCGCCGACACGCGCTGGAATGCCCATTGCTAGCGTTTAGGAGGCCGTGGTGCGTCGATCGAGTCCTCAGGCATGGTTTGGGGTCATCCCTTTCTTATCGAGGGCCTATAAGTCACCCTATCGCCAATATTAGCATTCGGCTAATCGAGAGGGGTTGCCGGATCTTATGGCCTTTCTCAAAATCCTGAAACGCAGAGGGCGCAGAGAAAGGCCGCGGAGAACGCAGAGAAAAGCTTGGCGATTCATGCTTCTCTCTGCGGACTCTGAGGCAGTTCTCCGCGAACTCTGCGTTCTAAGGTTTTGTCGCCCTAGATTTTTTCTCCCACCGACTTCCCTTGCGAGAACAGGTACAGGTAATCGGGGCCGCCGGACTTGGAATCGGTGCCGGACATATTGAAGCCGCCGAAGGGATGCGCCCCCGCGATGGCGCCCGTGCACTTGCGGTTGATGTACAGGTTGCCAACGTGGAAGTCGCGCATGGCACGTTCGATTTTGTCGCGCGACTTGGTGTAGACCGCGCCGGTTAAACCGAACTCGGTGTCGTTGGCGATTTCCAAGGCGTGCTCGAAGTTCTTCGACTTGATCACCACGAGCACTGGCCCGAAGATCTCTTCCTGCTCCAGCTTCGACTTGGGCGGGATGTCGGCGAATACGGTCGGTTGCAGGAAGTAGCCTTCGCCCGTGTTGGCGGCGCGGCCGCCGCCGGTGAGCAGACGCCCGTCGCGCTTGCCGGCCTCGATGTATTCCAGAATCGTTTTCATCGAGCCCTCATTGATGACGGCGCCCATATTGAAGTTCTCAGCCGGATCGCCGATGGTGAATTTCTCGACGCGCGCCTTCAGCTTGTCGAGGAACTTGTCATAGACGCGCTCGTCGACGATGGCGCGCGAGCACGCGGAACACTTCTGCCCCTGGAATCCGAAGGACGCCTGCGCGACGCCCTCGACCGCGACATCGAGATCGGTGTCGGCGTCGACGATAATCGCGTCCTTGCCGCCCATTTCCAGGACGGTGCGCTTGATCCAGATCTGTCCCGGTGCCTGCGTGGCCGCGGTCTTGTTGATGTGCAAACCGACCTCGCGCGATCCAGTGAAGGCGATGTAACGCGTTTTGGGATGCGAGACGATGGCATCGCCGAAACTTCCGCCCGCGCCCGGACAGAAATTCACGACCCCTTCCGGCATCCCGGCTTCTTCGAGCAGTTCAATGAACTTCGCCGCGATGGTGGGCGAGTCGCTGGAAGGCTTGAGAATGACCGTGTTACCGCACACGATGGAAGCCAGCGTCATGCCGGCCATAATCGCGCATGGGAAATTCCAGGGCGGGATGACCGCGCCCACGCCCAGCGGAATGTAGAACAAGTGATCGCGCTCGCCGGGCAACTGCACGACCGGCTCGGCTTTGGCGAGGCGCAGCGCTTCGCGAGCGTAGAGTTCGCAGAAGTCGATGGTTTCGGCGATGTCGCCGTCCGCCTCCGCCCAGTTCTTGCTGACCTCAAAAACCAGCCACGCCATGAATTCATACTTGCGCTCGCGCAGCAGATCGCCCACGCGGAACAACAGGCTGGCGCGCTCTTCGAAAGACGTCTGCCGCCACGACTCAAACGCTTTGAGAGCCGCGGTCATCGCGGGCTCGACGTGTTCTTTGCCGGCCTTCTGATGGAGGCCCACGATCTGCGAGGGCTTGGCGGGATTCAGGGACTTGATCTTCTCCGCGGTCTTGACGTGCTTGCCGCCAATGATCAGGTCGTACTCGCGGCCCAGTTGGGCGCGCACTTTCTCGATAGCCGCGCGCATCTTGCGGGCATTTTCTTCCCGGCTGAAATCGACGGAGGGTTCGTTGCGAAAAGGACCTTCATGCAGGCGGACCTGCAGGCGCGGAGGAGCTTCCATGGTTGCCATCAATGCACCTCGAGGGGATTTCGAAAATGAGGACTGAACCTAAGAATTACGTTTAATTGTAGCACCGCAAGCGCTGGTTCAGCAGGCGGGCGCAGCCACCAGCGGCTCCAGCTGGGCCGTGAAATGACGCAGGTAGGGAGCCTCGTGGCTGAGCCTCAATCCCTGAATGCACTCGCGATTTTTCCAGACTTCCAGGATTACTTCGACCACGTAGTCGATGTGGCTCTGGGTGTAAACGCGGCGCGGAATTGCCAGGCGCACCAGGTCCATCTTCGCGGCCGAACCAAACATCAACGTGCCAATCTCAACGGAACGGATTCCACCCTCGAGGTAGAGTTCGGCGGCCAGCGCTACCCCGGGAAACTGCGCCGGAGGGATGTGTGGAAGGAAGGCGCGGGCATCGAGGTACACGGCGTGGCCGCCCGGCGGCTGCACAATCGGAACTCCCTGCTCCGCAATGTGGTTGCCGAGGTAGGCGGTCGAAGTAATGCGGTAGCGCAGATAGTCTTCGTGCAACGCCTCCTGCAAGCCAACCGCGATCGCTTCCAGATCGCGCCCCGCGAGGCCACCATAGGTCGGATAGCCTTCGGTCAGAATGAGCAAGTCCTTCTCGCGCTGCGCCAGCGAGTCGTCATTGGTACACAGAAAGCCGCCGATATTCGCCATGCCGTCTTTTTTAGCCGACATGGTGCAGCCATCGCCGTAGCTGAACATTTCCTGCGCAATCTGCTTGGGCGTCTTTGATTCGTAACCCGCTTCGCGCAGCTTGATGAAGTAAGCGTTCTCGGCAAAGCGGCAGGCGTCGAAGTAAAGCGGAATCCCGTGCTTGCGGCAAACCGCGCTCACCTGGCGGACGTTCTCCATCGAGACGGGTTGACCACCCCCGGAATTGTTGGTCACCGTCAGCATCACGAGCGGCACATGGGCCCGGCCTACGTTGGTGATCAAAGTATCGAGCCCCTCGACGTCCATGTTGCCCTTGAAGGGATGTTTCAGGCTGGGTTGGCGGCCTTCGGGAATTACCAGATCAACCGCATCGGCGCCGACAAACTCGACGTTCGCGCGGGTCGTATCGAAATGCGTGTTGTTGGGAACCACATCGCCCTTCTTGCAGGCCACGGTAAAGAGAATGCGCTCGGCGGCGCGGCCCTGATGGGTGGGAATGACGTTCCGGTAGCCGAAGATGTCCTGGATGGAGTCGCGAAAGTGGTCGAAGCTGCGTCCGCCCGCGTAGCTCTCATCGCCTTCCATGATCCCGGCCCACTGGCGCGTTGACATGGCGCCCGTGCCGGAGTCGGTCAGCAGGTCGATGAGCACATCGTCGGCCGGAAGAAGGAACAGGTTGTAGTAGGCGGCGCGCAGCAAATCCTCGCGTTGCGCGCGGGACGTCCAGGAGATTGGCTCGACGCTCTTGATCCGGAACGGCTCGATGATGGTCTTGGCGGGCATAGCGGTCCCCAGCAATAGGAGACCGCAACTGCGGCTTATAGTCTGTGACCCCTGTCACCCGAAGCTTTGGTGTGGCTAGTGAAGGAGTTAGCGCGCATGGGCATACCTTGCGCGACACGGTTTACGGGACCTTCACCGACTCCCGGCGCTCCGCCGGCGCCTTCACTGCGGCCGTGCGCTCCAGCTTGTCCCAGGCAAACTTCTGGCCCTCGGCGGCGCGCTTCAGGGTTTTCAGAAGAACGATGGAAAACAGCTGCCGGTAGGCAAAGCGCTGCAGCCAGACCTGGCTGAGCAGCCAGCTGTCTTCCCTGGCCTCTGGCCGGCGCCTTTCCAAGGCAAACGCAATCGCCGAGGCGAAGAAGTCGATCACCAGGAACGCCAGGAAAAACACGACCAGTTTCTGGAAGCTGGCCGGATCGGTCGACTCCGGATGAAAATATTTTTGAATGAAGTACCAGGCAACGCCGACGATGAACATCACGTCGATGAAGGGCGACACCAGCGGCAGCAGAATCTGGAACACTAGGATGTTGGGCAGAGCGATCCATCCCAGCACGCCTTTGCGAGCGAAAACGCCGCTGTGCTTATACACCGCTTGCAGGATGCCGAAGGACCAGCGGAAGCGCTGGCGCATCAGGCCGCTCGCGGTTGTCGGCGCCTCGGTGTAGGCGAGCGCCTGGTCTTCATACTCGACACGGTAGCCGCGACGCAGCAGCGCCATCGTGAGGTCGGCGTCCTCGGCAACTGTGTCGACGTGGAAGCCGCCCGCTTCGCGCACTGCAGAAACACGCCACGCACCAATGGCTCCGGGCACGACGCTGACCGCGCCCATGGTGTCGAGCGCGCGGCGCTCAAAGTTCTGGCTGGTGATGTACTCCAAAGCCTGCCAGCGAGTCCACAGATTGACGCGGTTACCGACTTTTGCATTGCCGGCGATCGCGCCAACTTTGCGATTCAGGAAGTGCGGGACCAGGTGAGAGACCGCATCGTCAGCAATGATCGTATCGGCATCGATGCCGACAAAAATCGCCTCGTCGGTCAGGTATTCCAGGCCGTAGTTCAGCGCCTCGGCCTTGCCGGCGTTCGGCTTGGTGAGGATGAGCACGCGGCCTTCAGCTTCTTCCTGCGCGAAGGCGCGGCGCGCCACTTCCAGCGTGCGATCTTTGGAACCATCGTCGATGACGATGACGTGCAGGCTGGGATAGTCGGAATCGAGCGCCGCGCGTACTGTGCGCTCAATCACTTTTTCTTCGTTGTACGCCGGAATCAGCACCGCGACCTTGGGTTTGAAGGCGGCGATCTGCGCCGGAGTTCCAATGGCGGGCGAGCGCACGCGGTCATACACCGCCAGCGCACCGATCAAGAGCAGGCGGGAAGTCATCAGCAAGTCGCCCAGGAAGAATACCCAGGTGATGGATTTCATCCCCACGCCCCACAGCCAGAAGCCGATCCAATTCAGCCAGGCGGCCCAGCGTTCGTTGTTCGGTATGGGCGGCATGACATCGGCTTTTGCTTTACCGAGCAACTGGTACACCGGAACGATCTCGTAGCCACGCGCACGCAAGCCTTCAATAATCATGGGCAGAGCGCGCACGGTCTCGCGGCGGTCGCCCCCGCCGTCGTGCAGCAGGATGATGTTGCCGCAGAGTTGGTCGTTCACATTGCAGGGCGGCAGGTCCTTCATCACCGCGGCCGTGATCTGCTCCGCGCTGCGATGCGGGTTCTCGCGCCAGTCGTTCGGATCGATGCGGTTGCCGATGGTGACGTATCCCAGATCCTGCGTGACTTCGAGCGGGCGCACCTGGTCGGCGGTATCGGGTTCCTGGTCGATGGAGTAAGGCGGTCGGAAAAGGATGGTGCGAATCCCGAGACGGCTGGCGAAGAGGCGCTCCGTCAGATTCAGTTCCACCCGCATATGGCTTCTGGAGATGTCACTGATGTTGGGGTGAGTGAAGGTGTGATTGCCAATCTCGTGACCTTCCTCGACGATTCGCCGGGTGAGCGCGGGACCATTCTCGGCCTGAATACCAATCAGAAAGAAGGTTGCCGGCGCGTGCTCGCGCTTCAGAACATCCAGAATCTTCGGAGTCCACTCAGGGTCAGGGCCGTCGTCGAAGGTGATCGCGACCTGCTTCGGCGTCGCGCCGTAGCGGGCGACGCGGTACGGCTCCGGCAGATCCTGAAACGTCTGATCGATGATCAGGTTGGTGGATGAATCGAGCGTGATTTCGCGCTTGCCGTCGGCGGGCCGCGCCTCGATGCGTAGAATTTCTCCCTGCCCCTCCATGTCGACGTCCTGGCCGGGAGGAACTTCCTTCAGTTTGTCGGGCGCCGCCGCGTCGTTGGGAAAATCCCATACCTTCCATAGCGATCGATCTTCCGAGCCCAGCCGCCAGAGGGCGAAGGTCTTGATGCCGAGCCTGCGCGCGGCGCGCATCTGGTTCAGCGCCGTGACGCCATCCAGAAACCATACATCGTGGCGGAGGTTGCGCTCGTCCATGTAGCTGAAGTGGGGATTCAGACTGTCGTAATCGAAGTCGATGTCCTCGTCGGAATCACGCGCCCCGATCCAGGCCTCCTGCACCGTGACGTTCGTGTTCTTCAGTCCGGGCGGAGGATTCTTCTTCGGCTTCTGCACCCAGTCGTAGCCGTAGTTACCGATGGCGCAAATCAGCTTTTCAAGCGGAACCTTCTGCTTGGCGATTTCAAGGTTTTTGGTGAACCAGTCCTGGGAAGCGACCGGGCCGGGCTCGTTCTCCGACTCGTGTTCGTCGTAGTTCATCAGCACCAGGCCGTCGGTTACGACGGCAATCCCGGCGTAATCGAAATCCCGGTCGCGAGCCGGCACGCTCACATACAGCTTCAGGCCCTTCCCGTGCAGATCGAACGAGAGTTCACCCAGCAACGCGAGATAACCAGGCTGGGCGCTTTTGGCAAAGTCTTCGAAGTCGACCATCAGGCCGCGGTATTTGTCCGAGGCAAGGAATGCGTCGATCTGCTTGCGAAACGAAGCGCGCGCCTCGGGATTCATCAGGAAGCCGGCAATCTCCGGCTTCCACTCGGTTTCGTCGAAGTTATTGACCAGCGGAAACACTTCCACGCCGGTGTCTTCCGACTTCAGAAACGCCATGACTTCGTCGTCGACAGCCCTCACCTTGCCGTCCTGAATTACGGGAAAATACTTGTAGGACTGCTGATCAAGGCCCTGCACGGATCCGTCCGCACCAAGCACGTGCAGCCACTCGGGGTAGAGCAGATCAATCTGGCGGGCGTACTCGCGCAGGGAGGAAAAGCTGGCCGCATCCCACTGAACGTAGAAGGCCGCGCGAATCCCTTCATCAGCGTTGAACGTTACTTGCGAAGGAGGCTTCCTGGACTTGCGGCGTCGCAAAGCCAGTTGCTTGCGCTTTTCTTTCTCTTTGTCTTTATCTTTGAGTGCGTGAATGGGGCGCTTCTGGTTGGGAAGAAATAGGCCGGGGAGCTGTTCGTCGCGGATCGCGGTATATACAAAGAAAATTACGACCAGTGTGATGGTCACGCCCAGAACGTCAAAGAGCCGCCGCAACACCCTCCAGCGGAGTTGCCCGGGATCGTAAAAAACCGGTTTCGCCATGTGTTTCCTATCAATCGTATGATGCAAGCGCAAGGCGGTCAAACGCTGTTGTGAGCGGATTTGGCCGGTTCCCAAAGGATTTGGGAAACAGGCTATATTCTTAGCGTGCGCGAACTTGTGCGCCAAAACCTGCGCTTCTTTGGCTTGGCGGCGGCTGCGTCAATCGTCGTGCGGCTCTTGTTCTTGTTTTTCGTGGCGAAGGTCACCACCGATTCCACGATCTACGCCGACCTTGCGAAAAACTGGCTGCTCCACGGCGTCTATGCACGCACCTACGATGTAGACGTCATCAATCCCTCGTACGCACGCCTGCCGGGATACCCGGCGTTTCTTGCGTTCGTGTTTGCGATTTTCGGGATCGACAACTTCCGGGCGGTCCTGGGTATTCAGGTTCTGGCAGATGTGGCGACCTGCTTCGTCATGGCAGACCTGGCGCGACGCTGCGTGTCCGATCGCGCGGCCAAGGCAGCCTTTCTGCTGACAGCGTTGTGCCCGTTTCTCGCGCAATACTCGGCCGCTGCGCTGACCGAGACGCTGGAGATTTTCTTCACCGCCTTGGCGCTCGACTATGCCGTCATCGGTCTCGACAGCCTCAGGACCGCCAGCCTTCGTCCCTGGGTATGGTGCGGAGTCTCGGTGGCTGCGTGCATCCTGCTGCGCCCGGACGGAGGACTGCTTCTGCTGGCCATTGGCGCGTATCTGGGAATTCTGTTGCTGCGCGCGATCCGTGGAGGTCAGGCGGCGATGCCCATTGTGCGCGCCGGACTCACGGTCGCAGCTTGCGCGCTCGCGCCGCTGGCAGTGTGGGGCGCGCGCAACCTGCACACCTTGCATCAGGCCGAGTTCCTGGCTCCGCGCTACGCCAACGAGGTGGATGAGTTCGTTCCAATGGGCTTCAACCGCTGGGTCAACACCTGGATTGCCGATTACACATCAACCGAAGAGATTTATTGGAACGTCCCGGGCGAAAAAGTGGATGTCAACAATTTGCCCTCCCGCGCCTTCGACAGTCCGGAACAGCGGGATGCGACAACCGCGCTCTTCGACCAGTACAACGAGGCTTTGAATATCAGTCCGGAGCTGGATGCTCGTTTTGCCGCGCTGGCGGAGGAACGCATTCGTTCCCACCCGCTGCGCTACTACGTGGTCTTGCCCGCGCTCAAGATTGCCGACATGTGGCTGCGTCCGCGCACCGAACTGCTTCCGCCCGACAGCCGCTGGTATGAGTTCGATGACGACACGAAGTGGCTGGTGCTGGCGATTGGGCTGGGGGTCGTGAATTTGCTTTACATGCTGGCCGCGATTGCCGGTCTGGTGCGCGGCGGCCCCATTGCGTGGGTCGGCCTGCCGGTTTCCTACATCGTTTTGCGATCGTTGTTCCTGGGAACGATGGGCAATCCGGAAACCCGTTACACGCTCGAGTGCTATCCCTGCCTGATTCTGTTCGCGTCTGCGCTGTGGTTCGCACCTCGTGCTGCGTCGCTTGACTCTCAGTCACGCTGACCGATCCATAACACTCATTTGTCTAGTTTTTCGGCTTGATTGCTCAGGTGGATTGCGGTCAGAATATGCAGCCAATCAAGACCGCTGACAACCCACCACTGCCAAATTGCGCCATAGCGATTGATGGCAGATCTGCACTTGAGGAATGCACATGCGAAATCAACGATGGGCAATGATCCCTTTCGCGCTCCTGCTTCTCTGCACGGCCCTGCTTTGGGGACAGTCGGGAACGACATCTCTGCGCGGAGCTATTTCCGATGCCGGCGGCGCGGTCCTGCCTGGAGCAACGGTCACGATCACCGACCCGCAAACCGGATTCACGCGCACGGTGCCGACCGAGAGCGATGGAACCTATCAATTCCTGCAACTGCAGCCTAGCGTCTACACGGTAGAAGTCAGCGCGAACGGCTTCGCAAAGTTGAAAAGAGAGGACGTCCGCCTGCAGGTCAACACTCCGGCGACCATGAACTTCACGATGCAAGTATCCGCGACCAAGGTGGAGATCGAAGTCACCACCGAGGCGCCGCTGGTAAATACCCAGGATGCCAGCATCGGGAATCCATTCTCTCCGCGGCAACTCATCGACCTGCCCGCGGAGGGGCGCGATCCGGTGGCGATCTTGAGTTTGCAGCCAGGAGTGACGTTCATTGGCAGTCAGGTAGATCAAACCAATGACAGCCGTGGTGGCTCGGTGGCCGGGGCACGCAGCGACCAGACCAACATCACCTGGGATGGTCTCGACAACAATGACCAACTCACCGGCAACGCTTTTTCGGGCGCGCTGCGCTCGACGCTCGATTCGCTGCAGGAGTTTCGCGTCACCACCAACAGCGGGAATGCGGACGAGGGACGATCTTCCGGAGCGCAGGTATCACTGGTTACCAAGAGTGGCACCAACAGCTTTCACGGATCGCTTTATGAGTACAACCGCAGCAGCATTGGTGAGGCGAACGACTGGTTCAACAAGGCGGCACAAATTTCTACGGGAGAAGCGAACCGACCACCCCAATTGATCCGCAACACCTTTGGCGCAACCGTGGGCGGGCCTATCATCAAAGATCGGTTCTTCTTCTTCGGGGCGTATGAGGGGCAACGGACCCACGAGACCCTCCAGAAAACGCGGGTGATTCCCAGCGATGCGTTCCGGCAGGGCATTCTGCAATACCAGTGCACGAATGATGGCTCGGATCCGAATTGCACTCCCAACACCCCCGGCCCCGGCAACCCAAACCCGTTTACGGTGGTGGGCGATCCCAGCGATTCCCAACTGGTGGTCCAGCTCACGCCGGAACAGTTCGCCAATCTCGACCCCAACTGCAGTGGTGCCGGTACTTGCCCCCTTGGCCCGGGCGTGAACCCGCTCATTGCCGATCCAAACGACCCGAACGCTGTGTTCGAACAATACCCGCACCCCAACACACTGGTCGGCGGCGGGGATCTTCTCAATCTTCAGGGCTATACTTTCGCAGGCACAAACCCGACCAAGCACGATACTTATATCCTGAAGTTGGATTACAAGCTGACGGCCAATGGCAATCACAGCCTGTTTGTGCGCGGCAACCTTCAGAATGACCACGAGGCCCTGCCGCCGCAATTCCCCGGACTCCCGCCCAACGAGATCGACACCGACAACGCCAAAGGCATCGCGGTTGGATACACGGCGCTTTTGCGGAGCAACCTCATCAATAATTTTCGATGGGCGTTCGTGCGGCAGGGACTGGGCATTGCCGGCGCAAATTCCAAAGACTACGTACACCTGCGTGGAATCAGCGACACGGCAGGCCTCGGCTATCAATCAACCTTTACAAATGTGCCCGTGTACAACTTCGTCGACGATGTCTCCTGGACCAAGGGCAAGCACAACCTGCAGTTCGGGGCGAACGCACGCATTATTCGAAATAATCGCAGGGGCAATGCCAACAACATCACCTACGCGGTTACCGATCCGTTCAGCTTGATCCCCTCCGGCATCGCCGATACGGGAACCAGCCTGGATCCGGATGCCTTCGGTTATCCTCTCGTTGACGAAAATTTCCTGGAATCCTACGACTTCGCCGCCACTTCGCTGGCAGGACTGGTTACGGTCGTCAACAAGACCTTTAACCAGGATAAGAATGGCAACATTTTCGCACCCGGTGATTTGATCAGCAGGCACTTCAAGTCGTGGGAAGCGGAGTGGTACCTGCAAGACTCGTGGCGCGTCACGCCCAACCTGGTGTTGACGGGAGGGCTGCGCTACTCACTCTTGCAGCCGCCCTACGAGGCGAATGGAAATCAGGCCACCACCAACATCGGGATGGGTCAAATCTTTGCCGATCGCGCCCGCGCCATGGAATCCGGGCAGCCTTATCAGATACCCGACATCCAGTTCGTTCTCTCCGGCCAGGCCAACGGGAAGCAGCCATATTGGGCATGGGACTACAAGAACATCGCGCCACGAGTGGCTCTTGCCTACTCACCCCACGCGGAAGGCGGATGGCTGCACCACTTGTTCGGCGAGGCTGGGAAGAGTTCGATCCGCGCCGGATACGGCATCTTCTACGACCATTTCGGCCAGGGCATCGTGAACACGTTTGACCGCAACGGTTCCTTCGGCTTGACGACCTTGGAAACCAATCCCTATGGCATTCAGGATCCGGACTGCTCCGCACGATTTAGCGGACTGTTCGATGTGCCACAGGGCACTTTCTGCGATCAGGATCTCGCGGGCGCTGCACCGGGCCCCTTCCCGGTAACCCCGCCCTACGGAGTCGATGCTGCCGGCGGTTTCGCCATTTACTGGGGCATGGATGAAAAGCTAAAGACGCCCTACTCGCACGTCGTCGATTTTTCGATCACCCGCGAGCTCGGGCACAATTTCTCGCTGGAAGCTTCCTACGTGGGACGGTTCGGCCGGCGTCTGCTGCAGGAGACCGACCTGGCCATGCCGATGAATGTCCGCGACCCGATGTCAGGCATGGATTACTTCACGGCCGCCACCATGCTGTCGAAGTTGGCGTACGCCGGGACTGACACTGCGGATGTGGCCCCGATTCCCTACTGGGAAAACCTCTTTCCTGTTCCTCAAGGATCAACCGCCACGGCAACCCAGCAGATTTACGATTCCTACGCCAGCAGCCTCGGGAATGAGATCGTATCCCTGCAATACCTCGACACATTTTGCGATCCACTCTGCTCCCAGCTACCAGGCCAGACTGAGCCCACCCAGTACAATTTTTTCCTTCCCCAGTTTTCCTCGCTGTGGGGGTGGAGGTCGGCGGGCAACAGTTCCTATAACGCTTTCAACTTGAGCCTGCGGCACGCCTTCAGCGCCGGCCTGCAATTCGACGTCAACTATACCTACTCGAAATCAATCGACGTCGGATCGAATGCCGAGCGCATCAACCTTTTCGATGTCACTGGAAACAATGTGGGCGGGTTTTCCAGCCAGGTAATCAATTCGTGGGATCCCAATGCGCTGCGCGGCCCCTCCGACTACGATATGACGCACCAGATCAACGCTAACTGGATCGCGGAACTTCCGATCGGGCGCGGCAAGCGCTTCGGCTCAGGAATGGGACGGGTAGCGGACGCCGTTCTTGGCGGCTGGAGCTTTTCGGGCCTCTTCCACTGGACGACCGGCCTGCCTTTCAGTGTTTTTCCTTCCGGCTGGTCCACCAACTATGATCTGACGGGAGAAGCAATCGTGGTTGGGAAAACCCCAAAGGTCGGCGTGTACCGCGATGCCGACGGCAATCCCAACATGTTCAGGGATCCGGTCGATGTGCAGACGAACGCTTTTCGCCATCCTTACCCGGGCGAGAGCGGCGAGCGCAACATTCTGCGTGGGCCGGGATTTTTCGGAATCGACACCGGCCTGGCCAAGCAGTGGTCCATCACCGAACAGCAGAAGCTGAAGTTCTCTTGGGAAGTATTCAACGTCACGAACTCGGTCCGCTTCGACGCCGCCAACTCAACCAACGCCTTTGACCTGGGTTCCTCCGGCTTCGGCGTCTATAGCTCGACGCTGACCAAGCCACGCTTGATGCAGTTCTCCCTGCGGTACAGCTTCTGAAGGACTAGCTTGGGAAGCCGGTAATCGAGCCGGCTTCTTAGCCTTTCTTCGCTGAGCGGAATCCACTGAACAGACTAGACATTTTGATGCTCATCGGCACCTTGCCACCAGGCCGCTGGCGGCTTTTAGGAAAACATGACTACTGGTCACCACTCACTGTGCTTGCTTAGCAGGAGATGCTAAGCGCCGCCCCTACAAGTTCCCGGACGCTAAGCCGATGAAAATTGGAAGATTCGTGGCGGAGCCGTGTAAGGAGGCGCCGGGATCCAAGGGCGATAGTGTCCGCTTCCGCACCTTCGAAGGCGGTGAGCGGAGGCCGCTTAAATTATTACAAAGAAACACTTGTAAGTTGTCGTTGTCTAGTTGCACAATAGCGCCCCATCAAGCGCCGATGGTCTCGGTTTCAGTCTCAGGCGTCAGCAAACAGACAGCAATGAACGTGGCGATTCACTTGCCAACGTGAATCTAAAGGAGATTTCCATGCGCTTCTCCCGGCTTGGGGTTTTTGGGCTTCTGCTTCTCACCTTTGCGTCTCTTACATGGAGTCAGACGGGCACTTCCACCATTCGCGGCACCATCACCGATCCGCAGGGCCGGGTGGTGGCGGGAGCCAACGTCACCTGACCAATACCGCAATAACGCCGATGAGGACCACGAAGTCCACGGAAGGCGGGATTTTCATTTTCGATCTCATCACGCCGGGCGACTACCGAGTGGAAGTGGAAGCCAGGGGATTCAAGAAGCAATCCATGACTCAAGTGCAAGCCTTGATAGGAAAAGCGACGAGACTCCAGTGTGGTCTTGGAGATCGGCACTACCGGCGAGGTCGTGGAGGTCACATCGTCTTCCCAAGAAGTAT
The DNA here is from genome assembly GCA_963733805.1 of uncultured Acidobacteriota bacterium. GTDB lineage: Bacteria > Acidobacteriota > Terriglobia > Terriglobales > Acidobacteriaceae > Gp1-AA133. The sequence continues at coordinate 56,949 of CAVTEO010000007.1, forward strand.
TGGTCAACACGCAGGACGCCACCTTGGGCAACAACTTCATTTCGGAGCAGATCACACAACTGCCACTGGAAGCCCGCAATCTGGTCGATTTGCTGAGCCTGCAACCGGGCTCCACCCATGAAGGCTATGTAACGGGAGCGCGGGCTGATCAATCGAACGTGACCCTGGACGGCGTCGACATCAACAACGCGCAGATCCGGAAACGCTGCAGATACCGGACAAGCAAACAGCCTATTGTCGGTCGAATCGATAGCGATCGCGGGCAATATCACACCGGACCGGTACTGCGCCTAAACTCTGAAGCGATCGAAGAGTTCCGCGTAACAACCGCCAATGGAAATGCCAACCAGGGCAGGTCGTCCGGATCGCAAATGAATCTCGTTACCAAAGCGGGCACAAACACCTGGCACGGAGCGGCTTCGAGTTTTATCGTTCCCGCGGATTCACGGCGAACGACTGGTTCAACAATCACGCGACCGACACGAACGGCAATTAGCTCCGCTGCCCCGACCAGAACTGGTCCGCAATACTTTCGGGGGTGGCATCGGCGGTCCGATCGTGAAGAATCGGGCATTTCTTCTTTTACAGTTATGAGGGACGGAGGGACGCAGTCGGCGCAGCCGCAGACCGGCAAGTTGTTCCGTTGGCGAATCTTGGCAAGGGCGTCAACTATCGGATTGCACACAATACTGCGTCAGACCTGGACTGCAGACTCCACGGCGTTAGCCTCGCTCGACCTCGCCGGAAACCAGGGCGCATATTCGGAAATAGTGGGCGGGGTCAACCAGACTGCCCTCGATGCATTAGCCGACGCGGCGGCAAAATATCCTGCAAACGATGTTTCCGTCGGTGATGGATTGAACACTAGGCGGGTTCCGTTTAATTCTCCCACTCCCATCAAACTGAATTCCCACGTTGCGAAACTCGACTTCAACTTGACCACGAATCAAACAGCTTTCCTGCGGGTGAACGTGCTGCACGATCACCAGACGCTGCCAAAATGGCTACCCGACACGATCTCTCCTCAGGTGTGGAACCACCCATGGGGCCTGGCCGGTGGTCATACCTGGACCATCGGCAATCGGTGGGTAAACAACTTTCGTTACGGGTACACGCGGCAGGCTTTTACCCAGGGGGCGACAGTTTCGGAAATGACATCGGATTTCCGTTTTGTCTTTCAGCCCAATGGCGAGCAACACACGGCAGTTCACGGGTCACGCCCGTCCACAATATCACCGATGATGTTTCTTACATCCGTGGCAACCACAACATTCAGTTTGGGGTCAACGTCCGCAAAATCAACAACAGCCGTATCAGCTTATGCCAATGCGTTCGACTTATGCGGAGACTAATCCCTCGTTTTATCTGGGTACGGGGGCCAACATTCCCTCCGCGAGTTCCAGGACTTTCTGGATACCGATCCCGCGTTAGGCGGCAACCAGAACGACGGACAGAAGTTGTCGTCTAATATCCAAGTCCGCAACGCAGCCACGGCCATCATCGGTCGTTTCTCGGAATTGACCGCAAACTTCACTTTCGACAAAGGCGGCGCACTGTTGGAAGCAGGATCGCCAACTGTGCGCAACTTTGCGACGCAGGGCTACGACGGTTATGCACAGGACACATGGAAGGTCCGGCCCAACTTGACCCTGACCCTCGGGCTGCGCTACAGCCTGGAGCGTCCCGTCTATGAAACTCAGGGGTTCGAAGTGCAACCCACCGTTCCGCTCGGACAGTATTTTGCGCAGCGCGTTGCTGCCGGATTACGAGGCGAGAATTTCGTAGATCCCATCGTTATCAATCGGTCCGGCCCGGTTAACAATGGCAAGCCTATGTACAACTGGGACAAGAACAATTTTCAACCACGCGTCGCATTTGCCTGGTCGCTTGATCCCAAGTCGAACTCGGTGTTACGCGGCGGCTTCGCGATGACGAATGACTACTATGGCCAGGCCCTGGCTGTGGATTGGGATCTGAATAACACCCTGGGATTCACCTCCAATTTCACAAATCATGCCAACACGTTTGATACGACACCCGCTAAACCGTTTGGCCCTCTGTTCACCAACTTCGGCCAGGATGTGCGTTCGTTGATCCCGAGCGCGGGGGGGAGCGTACCGGGCGACCTTCAATTCCCCTTGTCGGCGACTTCTCTCAACGGTGACGACGAGTTTGGCGAACGGATTGAGTCGTCGCTGGATTCCGCGCTTCACGCCCCTACGCAGTACGTGTGGAACCTGACTTTCGAGAGGGCGCTGCCGAAGGGCGCGGTGCTTTCTCTTTCCTACATCGGGCGCATGGCGCGAAGCCTTCTGGCCCATCGGGACGTAGCGCAGTTCAATAACCTGCATGATGCGGCTACGGGTCTCGACTGGTACGCAGCGGGAACCGCTCTGGAGAAACTGCGCCAAAAGGGGACGGATATCAACGATGTACCGGCGCTGTTACCTGCAAACGTCACTCAGTACTTCGCCAATATGTTTCCTGCTGGCATGGCCTCGATTATCGGAGACTATGACGGCTTGACTTATGATCCCAACTGGAGTAACGCCCAGGCCTACTATGGGGAATATCAAACCAATGATTTCTTCGAGGCGAATGATTGGACCGACGTGCAGGCCGAGGCTGATCTCGCACTGGCTTTCAATGGCCTTCCAACCCGATTCATGCAGCCCCAGTACGGTGCTTTGTCGACCTGGAGCACCATCGGCAACTCCAACTACCATGCGTTGACTGTGTCGCTGCGCCAACGCATGAGTAGCCTTACCATGGATTTCAACTACACCTGGTCACATTCCATGGATGACGCTTCCGGTCTGCAGTCCGAGTCCGGCTACGGCAATTTCTTCACCAGCGGCTCCTTCATTCCCAACGGCATCCGCCAGCACGACAACTATGCCAGTTCCGATTTCGATGTCCGGCATAGCGTGAATGCCGACGCTGTGTGGCAACTGCCCTTCGGCAAGGGCCGGGCTCTTATGGGCGGAGCCGGAGGAGCCTTGGACGCACTTTTTGGCGGCTGGCAACTTTCCGGCATTTTCCGGTGGAATACAGGCCTTCCCGTGACAGCAGGCTTCATTGACGATGGGCGATGGGCCACCAACTGGAATGTGCAGGCTTATGTAACTCCCATCCAACCCGTTCAAAGTTGTGCCAACAAACCGAGCAATGGAACACCAAAGATTTTTGGAACATGCGATGTAAACCAGGTCTATCGCAATTTCCGGAACGCGTATCCCGGCGAAACCGGTCGCTCGGAACTATTTCCGCTATCCCGGATTCATCGGATCTGGATATCGGGCTGGGCAAGTCCTGGAAGATGCCGTGGAATGAAGGTCATCAACTCCAGTTCAGATGGGACGTATTCAACGTCACCAACACGCAGCACTTTGACCGGATTCGAAGGCAACGGACGGATTGGAGGCGGACCCCGGCCTTAGCGAGGCGATTGCGACCTGGCGATGATTTCTCCAACTTCGCAGGAACTCAGGGCCAGCCGCGAATCATGCAACTTGGCGTCCGATACTCCTTCTAGATCTCCTGCATCTGTGCCCAGTGGCAGGGCGGACTTCGGTCCGCCCTTTTTATTCTTAGGTGGCATTCTTTTGGGAAGAAGCCTTTCACCGCAAAGCTCGCGAAGAGAAGCCCCGAAGTTCGCGGAGAAAGGCAGGTCTGGCATTGCTCGCGATGAAAGCTGTCAAATGTTCAGCCGGAAGTTACTTCAGGGGCGAGTCGCTCATGCGGAAGCGGGTGCGCACGTGTTCTGAGAGCAATTCGATGGCGGAGCGGTTGGCAATGGGATCGGCCTGGGCCAGGTACTTCATGGCTTCGACCAGCGTGCGCTGCCCATCTACGTAGCGGGGGTCCGACGTGCGTTCTCTTTTCCTGCGACCCAGGTTCGGAACAACTGGAATGGTAAAGACTTTGGCCATCGAAAAAATTCACCCGGTGCTTTGAAATTCAGTATATCTGCCCGATCCGCAATTTTCAGCCTTAATCTTGGACGTTTACATTCAGAGAGTTAGCCCTTAGGTCCGGACATGACCGTGGTGTCGCTGCTGGTCTTCAGCTTGAAGGCCGTGTCGGGAATTTTCTGATTGAGTTTCAAGTCGGAGTACTTGGCGAGCCGGTAGTCGCCGGAAGGCTCGAAAAATTGCTGCTGCACCGAGATGCCGTGAGCCGGATCGATCCACAGCCAGATCTTCGCGAAGATGTTGCGCACCCGCTCGGATTTGGGAACAAGCTCGAGTTTGTACGCGTTCACGTCGCCAACCTTTTCGGTCGTCAGGTATTTCACGTCGAAAGACTTCAGCATGTCGCGCCCGCTGCCGCCGAAACCGAGCACCAGGAAGCTTTCCACCGCTTCGCGGTTCTTGCCGGCCTCGTAGGCGGTCACGCGCTTCAATCTCGGCTCGTAGACCTGCACCTTGCCTTCGCTGAACAAGACGCTCTTGGGCGCCGGATCAGTGATGTCGGCCATCATCTGCACATCTTTGCCTGACTTTCGGTAGTAGACCGTGCCCTTTTGCGAATCGTTTTCGTTGACGACCTTAAAGTACTGTTCCCACACGAAGTCGGCTTGCGCGCTGCGAAAGTTTTCCGCGGCGGTGTCCATGGCGGCAATCGCTTTTTGAAGATTGGGATCGGCTTGCGCCGCGGTATAGGTCGCCTTCAGCCACCCCAGTGTGCACACCAGCAAAATGACGGCCCGGCAGGATGGATAGTTTTTTCTCATGAGAAGTCGGAGATCTGGTGAGCGTGCGAGGCAGCTATTCGCGTTCTACCCAAACTTTATAGCTCTGCACATGCCCGGAGCCGTCCTTTACCGGCTCGTATTTCAGAATGGTGGCCGCGCCCGTGATCGGCTCGATGATGCCGAGCATCTGCTCGCGCAGGTCGGAATCGTTCTTCGCCGTCAGTTCTGCGGCCTCGATCTGGTACATGAACCCGCCCCGGCCGTCGGGCTGGATCACTACTCCGGTCTGATGCGAAATGCGCTCAATCGGTTTGTCCTTGAAATTAATCCAGTATGGCGAAAGAAAGACGAAGATAAGGATCAGGGTGACCATCACGTCATAGTGAAGGCTGCCACGTTCGTACGACCAAAGGATGTAGCCCCGGATTGTCCGCCAGATCGATGTCATCGGCCGCGAAGGCGTACCTGCAATCGCCGGACCTGCTTGTGCGCGTTCCAAGTCTAGTAACTGCTCCCGCGGTTGGCAACTGGACTTCAGTCGCCAGTCGCTGTCGTCAGCGTCGGCGCAAAGCCACGCTTCCTAAAACTTTTTTGGCGTGATGCGGTCCGCTCCCACGTACGGGCGCAGCGCTTCCGGAATCAGCACGCTGCCGTCGGCCTGCTGGTAGTTTTCGACGATGGCGACCCAGGTACGCCCGACGGCCAGGCCGCTCCCATTCAATGTGTGGACATACTCCGACTTGCCTTTGCCCTCGGGACGGAAACGGATGTTCGCCCGCCGCGCCTGGAACGACTCGAAATTCGAGCACGAAGAAATCTCGCGGAACAGGCCCTGACTCGGCAGCCAGACTTCGATGTCGTAGGTCTTGGCGGAAGAAAATCCCATGTCGGCAGTACACAGCGTGACCACGCGGTAGTGAAGGTTCAGCTTCTGCAGGACGGTTTCGGCGTGGCGGGTCAGCTTCTCGAGTTCGTCGTAGGAATGGTCGGGATGCGCGAACTTCACCAATTCCACTTTCTGAAACTGATGCTGGCGGATGATTCCGCGTACGTCTTTCCCATACGAGCCCGCCTCGCTGCGAAAGCAGGCCGTGTAGGCTGTCAGTGAAACGAGGCAGCCGCGCTGCCCTCAATCGTCTCGTCACGATACAGATTCGTGACCGGAACCTCGGCGGTCGGAATCAGCCACAAATCTTTTTCGCCGTGCGGCACGCGGAATGAATCCTCGGCAAATTTCGGAAGCTGGCCGGTGCCGTACATGGATTCGGAGTTGACCAGGTAGGGCGGCAGGACCTCGGTGTAGCCGTGCTCGCGGGTGTGCAGGTCGAGCATGAAATTGGCGAGCGCGCGCTCGAGTTTCGCGCCCATGTCCCAGTAAACGGCGAATCGTGCGCCCGACAATTTGGCGCCGCGTTCCAGATCGAGCACACCGAGCTGCTCGCCCAGCTCCCAGTGCGGTTTCGGCGTGAAGTCAAATTTTGGAGCTGCGCCCCAGCGCCGCGCCTCGACGTTGTCCTCCGCGCTCTTGCCGACCGGGACCGAGTCGTGCGGGAGGTTCGGGACACCCCTCAGGATGGCTTTGAACTTGTCGTCCGCCTGGTTGACGCGTTGTTCGTAGTCTTCGATGACAACCTTCTCGCGAGAAACCGCCTGGGTCAATTCCGCGAGTTCTTTTTGCTGGTCGGCAGTCAGGGTCCCCTTCTTTTCAGCCTGCTTCAGGGCCCCGATTTTCGGGGAGAGCTCGTTGCGGCGCTTCTGGGCTGTCTCGAGGGTCGTGATGAAAGAGCGCCTTTCGGCATCGAGCACGCGAAAATCGCCGAGCACCTCCGCGGGATCCATCCCGCGAAGGCGAATTTTTTCTTCTACAAGGGCGAGGTTGTTACGGACGAACGCCAGATCGAGCATGGAATCCTTCAGTGTACCGAAAAAGGTGGCTCCGGCGCACGCTCGATCCGGCGCTTCCAGGAAAGCGATTCCGTTTAGCGGGCTACTTTCGCCGCTGGCCCGCGGCCTGACTCGGCATCAGAGAGCGCAGGTAGGCCATGATGGCCGCAGCATCTTCCTGGTTAAAGCGGTATTGCGGCATTGGCGGGCGCGCCGGCAATCCGTTGTAAGCGAGGCCGGTCATCAGAAAATTGACTGCGTCCTTGTCTTCCCAGCCCGGCAGCCCTGCGATGTTCGGGCTCTTGTCGGCCCATATGGGCATCGGGACGATGGGTTTGAAAGGCAGAATCGATCCCTGCAGCGTTTTCTCCTGGACCGGCTCGCCCTTCTCGTTGTGCGGCGTGTGGCAGTCCCCGCACATTCCCACTTGTTCGACCAGATACTTCCCTCGTTCAACTTTGGATCCGCCGGCGGCCACTGCAGCCGGAATCGAAGTCGTCACTGCCACCAACGCCAGACACACCCCTACTGCAGACACAATGGTTCTCATGAAACGCGGTTCCCCCAGGCATTTTGTGGAATGGGCTTGCTGGAAATTCTTGCGATTTTATACTACGGGGCTGGCCGAAATTACAATTTGCCTGCCTAAAGTATTCGGGTTTCGATCCATCAGGCACAGGCTGTACACTACCTTCGCATGAAAGGCCCTCTCCGCATCTGGATAGTCGGTGTATTGGCCAGCCTCTACGTCTGGAGCGCGGCCACGCCTGAAGCAAAAGCAAGTAGCTACAACGGCCACCCGAAGCTGGTCGTCATCGTGGTGATTGATCAGTTTCGCGGGGACTACCTGGAGCGCTATCGCGATCAATTTGTAGAAGGTGGCTTTCGTCTGTTTCTCGATCGCGGCGCCTACTTCACCGACTGCAACTACGACTATGCGAACACGCGCACCGCGCCCGGGCACGCCACTTTGCTCAGCGGGGCCTACAGCAGCGGGCACGGCATCATCTCCAATGAATGGTGGGATACGCAGAAAAAGCGCATGGTCAGTTCGGTGGAAGACGACGGCACACAACTGGTCGGAATTCCCGGAGACAAAAAAGGCGCCTCTCCGCACAATTTGCTGGCCAGCACCTTGGGAGACGAACTGAAGCTGGCGACCGGAGGCAAGTCCCGCGTGTTTGGCGTCGCGCTGAAGGATCGCGCCGCCATCTTGCCGGGTGGATATGCGGCCGATGCGGCCTACTGGATCGACCAGAAATCGGGCGCGTGGGTCACCTCGACGTATTACCGCAACGAGCTGCCCAAGTGGGCTGCGGATTTCAACTCCAGCAACCGCGCGGGTAAGTACTGGGATCGCGAGTGGCGCGACGGAAACGGCGCCACTTTGCGCTCGACCGCTCACCGCAAGAGTAAAGATGGCTCCGAAGCCGGGTTTTACGAGGTCGTGGGTTCCACGCCGTTCGCGAATGACTACGAACTGGAATTCGCCAAGGAACTGGTTCTCTACGAACAACTCGGACTATCGGGAACCACCGACCTTCTGACCGTCAGCCTTTCGGCCAATGACATCCTCGGCCACGAGGTGGGTCCGGACTCTCCGGAGATGGCGGCGATGGCGCTTGCGCTCGATCGGGAACTGGCGGAGTTCTTCAACTTCCTCGGGCACCAGGTGGGATTGGCGAATGTGTGGATCGCCTTGTCCGCCGATCACGGCGTCGCGCCGGTGCCGACTGTTGCCGCCAAGTTGCGCCTGCCCGCAACATATCTCGATGTTCCTGCTCTCGAAGCCCAGATCAACAAATCGCTGGCAGCGAAATTCGCCGCCGGCAAGACAACCGACTTCGTGAGGTCGTTCGACTACCCGGATGCATGGCTCAACGACGAAGCTTTCTCTGCGCTCAAGGTCAAAGAGGAAGATGCGGAGCGCGCAGCGGGCGAAGCGATGAAGCAGGTGGGCTTGCGCGGATATTTCACCCGCTGGCAGCTGGGACAAGGTGCCGCGCCCGACACCGAGCTCGGACACAAATATCTGCATAGCTACTCGCCGTATGGCGGATGGTACGTGCTCGGTGTTCCGGCGCCCTTCCTGATCGGCGGCAAGTCCGGCACGGATCACGGCACACCCTACACGTACGACACGCACGTGCCGCTGGCATTTTATGGCCTGCCCTTCCAGCTGGGAACCTATCGCACCCATTCCGAGCCCGTCGACCTCGCGGCGACGCTGGCATCTTTACTCGGCATCAACGCTCCCACGCACGCGACCGGGCGAGTGCTCACTGAGGCGCTCGCTCCTTCGCATCATGGGGAAAACCCCGGGCCGCCAGCGGAGAGATCTCCGCGGCCCCGCCCTTCTTCAGGAGACTTAAAGCCCGCTGCTTTCATTCCCAGCGATGGAGGCCAGCGTTGAGTACCGGACTGAAGAGCCCGCCGGATTTCAGTGTTCGCTTCTGCGGAATTCAGCTGAAGAATCCAGTGATCGGAGCCAGCGGAACGTTTGGCTACGGGCTGGAGTTTGAAGACGTGGTGCATCTCGATAAGCTGGGCGGCTTCGTAGTGAAGGGCTTGTCGCGCGAACCAATGACGGGCAATCCCCCGCCTCGCTTGTACGAGACGGCGGCCGGGATGCTGAACGCCATCGGATTGCAGAACATTGGCGCGCGCTCGTTTGTCGACGAGAAACTGCCCAAGCTTCGCGAGATCAAGAACATCGTTGTCTTTGCGAATGTGTTTGGCTACACCCGCGAGGACTACGAGCGCACGATCCAGATTCTCAACGAAGGGGAAGGCATCGCGGCCTACGAACTGAACGTTTCGTGTCCCAACACCCAGCATGGCGGCATCCAGTTCGGCAGCGATCCGCGCTCGCTGGATGAAGTGATCACCACGGCGAAGCGCGTGGCGGTACGGCCGCTGATCGTCAAGCTGTCGCCGAACGTAACCAGCATCGCGCAGATGGCGCACATCGCGCAGGAGGCCGGAGCCGACGCGATCTCGCTGGTGAATACCTTCGTTGCCATGGCAATCGATCCGGAAACGCGCAAGCCGCGCATCGCCAACATCACGGCCGGGTTGTCGGGGCCGGCCATCAAGCCGATTGCCGTGCGCATGGTCTACGACGCCGCCCAGTCGGTAAAAATTCCGGTCATCGGCATGGGAGGAATCTCAACCGCGGCGGACATCATTGAGTTCATGCTGGCGGGCGCGACCGCTGTGCAGATTGGAACGGCGAGTTACTGGGACCCCTGCGCCACGGAAAAGATCGTCGACGAACTGCAGGAATATTGCACCGAGCATGGAATTGCGGAGCTCTCGGAACTGACCGGCGGCCTGATCATGGAGTAGATCCTCGACGCTCGAAGTGGACGAACGTGGGCAGGCATGACCGAACGCGGAAGGAAAGACGGCGCACGCTGGTGAAATCGCCTGTGAACGACAGTTAGTCCAAGTTTTTTAGGGTTTCCTCTGCAAAAACTGCTAGTACCACTGGCCGCAACAGCCCCGTAGTATGGACTTTCCGCTACCAGTCTATTCTCGCGGTGAGGCAATCAAGATGTCGTCGTCCAGAGGAAGTGCGGTCACGGCTCCCATGGTGCTGTGCATCGATGACCGTCCAGAATTGTTGAAGCTTCGCAAAGCGGTTCTCGAATCTGGCGGTTACCGCGTTGAGACTGCAATGAGCGGACACGCCGCAATCAAGATGCTGCGGGCAACGTCGGTCGATGCGGTTGTACTCGAGTACAAACAGCAAGGCATGGACGCCGAAGCAATCGCCTGCCAGATCGACCGAAGGTTCCCCAACATTCCGATCGTCCTGCTTTCCCAGTACTTCGAGATACCAGAGCGGATTCTGTGGTTGGTGGATGCCTACGTGATGAAGAGCGAACTGCCGCAAGGGCTCGCGCGTGTCATCGAACAAGTAATGCGTCCGACCAACACCAAGGCCGTGCGTACGGATCAAATGCCAGCCGCGTAAAAAACAAGCAAAACAATCCTACCGCCGGATAGTTGTTGCAAGAGTCCTCATTAGTGAGCGTAATCTCCTACTTTTGCGTTTCAAATCGCAGAATTCCGCGAAAGTGCGAAGAAATAACTGCCTGTTAGATTTGACGGTGGACCGGCGACTAATCACCAACCACACTTTTAAGCGGAATCGCACCTCTCGATGCCGGATTAACGCGCATCGAATTGAGGCTCACTGATTCCCAAGTCAAGACACACCGGGCAAGGAGATTCCAGCAGAAATGAGACGTGCAGAGACGATTCTCGGCGGGCATCGATGAATAAGATTTATATCTCCGGGGGACATCTGCGACGCACAGTGTTCAAGAAGCTCGAGGAATGGCAGTCCGTTGATCAGGCATGCGTGATCGAAGTTGATCTGAACCATGACCAGGCCAGACCATGCCTGCAATACGTTTCACCACAAGAAGCGTGCGCAGATGAGTTGCCTGCGATCTTGTTTAAGTCCGCCTCGATTCAGGGCAATACTCTGTACACTTGCACATCGACGGAAGTGCTGGTCTACGAGGTTCCGGATTTTCGGCTGAAACACTACATTTCCCTGCCCTTCTTCAATGATCTTCATCATGTTTGTCCGACCTCGCAGGGCACGCTTCTGGTGGTGGTGACCGGACTCGACATGGTGGTCGAGATCACAACTGCCGGAACCGTGCTCAGAGAGTGGGGAGTTCTGGGCGACGATCCATGGACAAGATTCTCGCGACAAATCGATTATCGCAAGATCCCGACGACCAAGCCTCACAAGTCACACCCCAATCACGCGTTCGAACTGAATGGAGAAGTTTGGGTAACGCGCCTGCAGCAGCGAGATGCAGTCTCCCTGACTGATTCCGGGCGGCACATCGAGATCGCAGTTCAACGGCCGCATGACGGATACATTTTCGGGAACAGCATTTATTTCACGACTGTCGACGGCCATATCGTCATTGCCAATCAGAAGACGCTGCAGGTCGACCGGACCATCAATCTCAATGAAATTAACGGTAAACCCGATCCCCCGCTGGGATGGTGCCGGGGTTTGCTTCCGGTCGACGAGCACCGGGTATGGGTGGGCTTCAGCCGCATGCGTCCCACAAAGTTTGTGGAAAATGTGTCATGGATTAAAAACGGTGCCGCGTTGCGCCACCTGCCGTCGCACATCGCCCTCTATGATCTACAGAAAATGACCTGCGAGCGGGAAATTGACTTGGAGCCTTACGGGATCGGCGTGATGTTCAGCCTGCTTCCCGCGCCATGAATATCAACAAGACTGGGTAGACCGATACGGTAGGCCAGTTTCAGACCCCAGCGCCGCAGGCCGCAGCTCGATGAACGCCCCTTGGGGTAGTTATAATGGTAGTTTTAATGACCTATCTGCGGCTGAGGCCGCGGTACTTAACGCCATTCTCGGCCCGACTCAAGTCGGGCCCTCACCGAGTACGGTCCCTCCGTGGTTCGGCTTCGCCCGAGTCCGGCCCCCCGACGTCGCCGGCGTTCAACCTCAGCATCCCACCCATTTCCCTAGAATCGCTCCCATCGCCAGGTAGCACGCCAGCTGGTATCCCGTGTTGATCAGAAAAAGCTTCATGGGACGATTGGTGAACAGCTTGTCGGTCAGTTGCACCGTCATCACGAAGGCGAGCCACACTGCGAATCCAGCCTTCATCCCATACAATGCTGTGGAAATGGCGAGGTGATAGATGATCTTGCCCAGGATGAAGGCCGACAGGATGCTTGCCAGGAACGAGATGCCGTACTTCGGCCCGGCACTCTTCTGCATTTCGGCAATTTTTGCTTTGTCCGCGGGATCGTAGCCCATCGCCACCATCCACGGTTTCGCAAACAGCATCGGCGAATACCAGAGGAAGCCGATGACCATGGTCGCCACGGCTGAACCCAGCACGGCCCAGAGATTCACGCACATGATGAGCATGCATCCTCCTTCAGTCCGTCACCCGAGGCAGACGGTTATAGGTAAGGATGCCTTAACGGCCGTTGCTATACCAGATACTACCTGGTGACTCGTAGGTTAACCCCTCGCCCCACACGGCCTGCGTCTCGCCGTGATTGTCGATGTCCATCTCGAAATAATCGCCGAAAGGAAACTTGAATCCGCGGGGTTCGATGTAGTTGTAGCCGGGCGTGAAAGAAGAGAGTTGCAGTTCCGAAGACCAGGTCGCACCGCCGTTGGTAGAACTGCGATAGAAGGTATTCCACAGCGGGCTGCGCCGTGTATCCATCCACGCGATGCGTACGTCGCCGGCCGTGCCCGCCACGATCGTCGGAAATGCGTGGCCCACTCCGTAGGCGGCATCGGACACGCTGGTCTTCGCGGACCAGGTCAAGCCGCCGGTCGTCGAGGACGAGAAATAAATGCGCTCCGCTCCTTTATTGATCGGGCCCTGCATTCCATAGCGCATACAGCGTTCCAGCAGCATCGGAGTCACCGTGATCTGCGCGCCCAGGTAGGCCCATCCGCACTCGCCGGTTGAGCACTCGGGCGGCGCGCCGGAGATATCCATCAGGGTCGTCGTCCAGGTCTTGCCTCCATCAGGAGAGCGGCTCACGTAGAGGTCCACCGGGCCTTGTCCACTGTTGCGCCGCGTGTATCCGGCCCACGATAAGAACACGTTGCCCGTAGGGTCGATGGCACGCCGCCCCCGCCTGCGCCCAACCCATGCCATCGGTGGTATTCACGTTGGTCGGAAGAAACGAATTGCCGCCGTCATGTGAAATCGCGACCCAGATTCTGGCAGCGCGGTTGTAGGCAACGTACACATCGAGTCCGCGCACGGCGAGGACGGGCTTGTCCGCTTCGGTCTCGGTGCGGGTTGCGATCATGTCGGTCCAGGTCAGGCCGAAGTCCACGGAACGCGCGACGATGATGTCGCGGCGATCATTCTCCAGCCACGCCACATACACCGTGCGGCGGTCTACCGGATCGACCATGATTTGCGGATCGAATTGCGCGGTTCCGCGATTGGCGAGCCTGCGCTGTGATTTCCAGGTGACGCCGTTGTCGGTGCTGGTGACCAGGACCATGCTGGGGATCGGGCAGGCTGCGCACCCGGGCACGCGAATGTATTGCGGATAAAGAATGTAAACATGGCCGTAGCCGTCGGCCGCAATGGCTGGCTCCCATTGATCGCCTTCTTGCATCCCAACGCGCTTTTGAGGAGAAAAACCCGCCGCCCACATGGGCACGCACAGCGCGGCCAGGCAGAGGACTGCGAATGGACCCTTCAGACAGCGAGACACGTCAGGCGCTCCACTTTCGCGGGGAGGCAAAAGACTCGTAAAGATTGGACTCTATCTTGAAAGCACGGCACCGTCAACGAATCGGGGCCTAGCGGTGGCCCGTTCGTGCCGGAAGGTCTCTCACGCCCGACCGGAGGAGGAGCGGGCTCTCAGGCCGTCAGGAGCATCGGCTTGCCCTTGGTGATCACGATGGTGTGCTCGTAGTGAGCAGCCGGACGGCGATCGGCGGTTTTCATGGTCCAGCCGTCTTCGGCCAGAATCGCTCTGCCCGATCCGGCGGCGATGATCGGTTCGACTGCGATGACCAGGCCTTCGGTGAGAATCTGGCGGGCTTCGGGGTCGGGATAATTTGGGATGCGAGGTTGTTCGTGGATGGTCCTCCCGATGCCGTGTCCGCCGAGTTCCCGAATCACCGAAAAGCCGTCGCGGCGCACTTCGCGTTCCACCGCGCGGCCGATTTCGGAAACACGAAAACCCGCCCGCGCCACCAGCATCGCCTTTTCGAAGGCGCGCCGGGCGCAGGCCATCAGGCGCTCCGCCTCGGGCGATACCTTTCCCACGGCGACGGTTTCGGCCGCATCCGCCATGAAGCCGTCTTTCTCGACGGTCACGTCCAGCTTCAGCAAGTCGCCGGTCTGGAGCGCACGGGCTCCAGGAACGCCGTGCACAGCTTCTTCATTCAGGCTGATGCAATTCGCCCCGGGGAAGTTATAGACCGTCGCGGGCGCCGAGCGCGCGCCATTTTCCTGAATCACGGCCGCGCCAATCGCGTCGAGTTCACCCGTCGTAATGCCCGGACGCACCTGCCGTTTCATGGCTTCCAGCACCTGGCGCACGATGGCTCCCGCAGCGCGCAGGGCTTCCAACTCTCCCGGCTCGGTAATCGACACGGTTCCCTCCTGCCTGGAATCTTAAGGGAAATGCGGGGCGGAAGCTACGCTTCGACGGGTACTGGCCGGCGCGGGCCGAAGAACAGCAGGAGAATGAATCCGGCGATGTAGAAGGAGGCGACCTGGGAAAGCGAGAATCCGATGAGCCGCAAAACCAGGCCAAACATGGCGATGGCTTCGGACAGAGCGTAGGTCATCACGTAGCCGGCGCGCCAGCGGTTCAATGTCGCTATGTCGTCGGGCCGCGCGGCAAGGGTTGTTGCCGACTGCAGAACCAGCGTGCGGCGCACCACCAGGATGACGCCCACAATCGTGATGGTGGCCAGCGACAACGCGTAGAACAGCGTGGGATCGCTGAGCCGGGGAATCGAACCCACCATTTCCCCTGCCAATACAAAAATCGCCACGCTCAGCAGCATTGCGATCTGAATGGCGCGAATAATCTTGATCGCACTTTCCACTTGTTTACTTAATTTTGCACTATGTTTGACTTTTCGTGTCAAATTTCTCTACTGGTTCCCGGGTTGGCAACAGTTCTTACATGACTTTACAAACTGTACTTGTCTTTACGTGCCGCCTCGGCGACTCAGTGGTGATGCTCTGTCAACCCGGGTCGCAGCCGCAGGAAGATTCGAAACGAAACCGGGTTCGCGCCGTAAGCGGGGTCCAAAGCCGTCGGCTTGCTGTAAAACGTTACATCCCCACCCAATCCCAATTGCCATGTGTGATTCTGCAACAGGTCACGCACGCCACCGAAGGTATACGCGCCGATGCGGTATGCCGGATGCACGGACGCCTCCGGAAACAACTCGTCCTTGTCCACCAGTTCCAGGCGCGCGTAAGCATAGTTGCTGCGCTTGAAGTTCACCGTCGACTCGACCAGGTAGCTGTTCAGGTTGGTAGCGGTCTCATCCTTGTGTTTCCGGCCCCACACCATCGACGTCGCCCAGTTTCCGTCCGCCAACGGCCGGTTGTACTCAATCGATGCCGTCTGGCGCTTCTCGTTGCCCGACTCCAGCGCCTCGGGATGAATGAGCCGCCCGTAGCTGTATTGCGCCGTCCAGTTTCGAGTCGCGGCGAGATTTGCCCGCACGGACCACGAATCCAAGGCGGCCAGCTGGATACTCCATCGTTCTTCGTTGGGCTCTCGCCCGTTGAAGACCGAACCTTCCAACTTGAAGCGATCGAGAACTACGCCGGTCGTCAATACACCGAAGCTGGTGTGCGTCGAGTCCTGCAAGTGATGGCTCAAGGGCGCCGCCGGCAATTCTGCCGCGGACGTGCGATGAATATAGGCAACCGGACCGAGCGCCGGCTGGGCAGACGGGCCGCCATAAAGCAGCCACGACACGCGCCTGGTCAACGGCAAGGAATAGTAGGCCGACAGCTCCGCGAAGACATTGTGCGGATGCTGGTGATCGACCAGGGGCTCGTTGTGGTAGGTTTCGCCCGTCTGGAAGATCTCCGGAAATCCCGGATGCGGCGAGGTCAGAGACTCCGCCGAAAACATCTGCCGGAACATCAGCGTGCCCTTGCCGAGCTTGTGCTGCTCCATCACCATCAGCCAGTTCACGGATTCGGCCTTGCCGGCGCCCCTCGGCCCGCCTTGCTGGTTGTAGGTGAGAAAGATCACTCCGTGCGCCATCAGGTCCCACTGGCCGCGCCTGGTCATCCAGAGATGAGCGGGCACCGAGGCTGGCTCCCAGGCTGTCCCCGACCCTGCGTGTGGGGACGGCAGCCAGGCGGGAGTGTCAGCAGGCATGTGCATGCCCGGCATGCTTTGCATGTCGTGCGCGGGATGCTGATCCGCGGGCATGGATTGACCGCTGTCTTGCGCGCACAGAGTCGCGGCAAAGTGTGTGAGCATTCCTGCGACAAGAAAGGCGTATACGCTCGCTGCTCGCATTTTCCTCCAGCTTGGATATTCGGGCTAGAACCGATTCGTGACCTTGTAGAGAACTAAGGCCCGGAATAATCGGAAGGCTGAATCAGATGCGAAGCGGCGCAGAGCCCGGCGGGGAGGAGCAGTATGGGAGCTCTATGCCTGAGAAAGCCAGCAACGAGGGCAGCGGAGACACTGCCACTGTCACCAAATCAGGAGCCGAATGCAACATCGGTTGCGACACCGCTGAAGGTGGGATTATTGCGGATTCGTGTCCGGCAATGCAGCACCTGTATTGGTGCGCCGGCAAGCGTGCTGGCCTGCTGTGGCCGTGCTCGTGGCATCCCATAGGTTTCTCGTGCGGCAGGAACATAGGCGACTGCGCCGGAAGCGAGGTCACGAACGCCACCAGCAAAAGTAATCCTGATAGTTTCCACGAGCCCGTCATGCGATGCCTATGGGATGCCCGAACCCCAGAACAAGTTGCGCCGAGATCGATCCTTACAGAATCGCGATCGTTCCGCGGGTTGGCGCTTGTGCTAGCGGCTAGCGACTGACGACTAGCGACCAACTTACGACCCGGTAATCTTCAGGCGCAAATCCTCGGGCAGGCGTTCCCGGATTTCGGCGGGCAGGCGATCGTGAACCCGGCGCGCTCCCATGCGTGCGACATCGACCATGGTGGTCGGCGCAGGTGTCGCCACCGCGACAATCAGCCAAAGCAACGCTGACAACGCGAATCCGCCCAGCGCCGCGATTTCCAGCAGCAGCGCGTGGCGCGGGCCAAAATGGCGGATGACTCCAAACGCCAGCAGGAAGACTCCGGCCGATACCGAAGCCAGCACGATCAGCGACACATCGATAATGCGGTGGATTTTCTGGCGGCTACGGCAATGTTCGCAGGCGGAAAGATGATGCTCGTAGTCTTCGCGCATCTCGGGCGCAAGACCGGAAATGTCATACCGCCAGCCGGCCAGAATCTTGCCCACGAGAGGGTCGATGCACTGGCTCATACATGTATGACTAAAGGCGGATCGGCTCCAATGCCTCAGTTTGCGATGCCAGCATCACGCGGTTCAGAAGCAACGTTCGGCGAGGCCCCAAAGCTTTTTCCGCGGCCTTCCGGGCGATTTCCGGGTGATTGTTGTGCTCGGAAAGATGCGCCAAAACCACGTATGCCGCCCCTCCATCATAGTCGCTCGAAAAGAATTGCGCGAGTGCGTCATTGGACAGATGCCCGACCCGGCTCATGACCCGCTGCTTCACCGACCACGGGTATGGCCCGACCCGCAGCATCTCCACGTCGTGATTCGATTCCATGACCAGCACTTCGCAGCGCCGCAAATGATCGCGCACGCTGGCCGGCACATACCCGAGATCGGTGGCGATCCCCACCTTGACTCCCTCGGCGCGGAAAGTGAATCCCACCGGATCGGCCGCATCGTGCGGAATGGTGAAAGGCGTAACGGCGATGTCGCCTACCTGGAAGCTCTTGCCCGCGGAAAAAATCTCCAGCCGGTCAAGCGTCGGACGCACGCCTTTTTCGTCGCGCTGCGCGCGCGCCCAGGTCTGGTGCGTAGCGCCCGTCATGAATACCGGAATCTTCAACTTCCGGGCAAGCACCGGCAGTCCATACACGTGATCGGAATGCTCGTGCGTGATAACAATGGCGGAGAGCGAGCGGGGATCGTCGCCCAGCGCCTTCATGCGGCGGAAGGTCTCGCGGCAGGAGATGCCCACGTCGACCAGGATGCGGGTTGTCGAGGTCTGAACCACGGCGCTATTACCACGGCTGCCGCTGGCCAGTACCGAAACCGACACACACATATACGCTCGCAGGATACCCTTGTTGCCTGTGGAACTGGGAGTAACTTTTTGGCTAGCCGGGACCTTCGTGCCGCGTTACTTGTCGCCCAGGATGTTGGCGAGGGCTTGCTTCAGCATGGCTCCGCCGTAGGCGCCCGCAATCCCGGGCAGAAAGGCCAGAAACGACTCGTAGATCTGCGCGCGGTAGGGTTTTTGCGCGAACACCAGGTATCCCAGCAGTTCCACCAACGGCACACAGATGCCGACCACCGCGGCCCATCGCCACGCCTTGTAGGGCCGCATCAGGCCGAGCATCATACATGGCGCCAGCACCAGCAGCGCCGTAAACAGCAGGTCCCCGACCCTGATGTCGACCCATCCCGCAAACACGCCCGCAAAGGCTGCGAACACGTAAAAGCCCGTGTCGGGCCTTCCCCGCGTGTCGTTTTCTTCGGGTAAAACTTGTCCCCACGCTGTCGTCATCGTTCGTTACTGCGAGTCCTTCCGTGTCGAGCAACTCATGGCTCTCTTGCGCACGAGTCGCGCTAGTATTGGTAGAAGCCCCGGCCGCTCTTGCGTCCCAGCCAGCCGGCATCCACCATCTTGATCAGCAGCGGGCACGGCCGGTATTTCGGATCGCCCAGTCCTGCCTGCAAAACACGCATGATGTCGAGACAGACATCGAGGCCGATGAAATCCGCCAGCGTCAGCGGCCCCATGGGGTGCGCCATTCCCAGCTTGAAAACTTCATCGACCGCCTCCGCGGTGGCAACGCCTTCCATCACTGCACACATTGCCTCATTCAGCAGGGGCATCAGCACGCGGTTCGAAACGAAGCCGGGCGCATCATTGACTTCCACCGGAGTCTTATCGAGTGCCAGTGCCAGACCGCGAACGGCATCGAAGGTGGCTTGCGCGGTGGCCAGGCCGCGAATCACTTCCACCAGCTTCATCACCGGCACCGGATTGAAGAAATGCATCCCGATGACGTGCGCGGGCCGCTTGGTGACGGCTGCCAGTTTGGTAATGGAAATCGACGAAGTGTTGGACGCGAGTAGGACTTGGGGACGAGCCAACCGGTCGAGGTCGCGAAAAATCTCCGCTTTGGTTTCGAACTTCTCCGTGGCCGCTTCGATGATGAAATCACAATCCGCCAGCTTGCCGCGGTCCAGAACCGGGGTGATCCGGGCGCGCGCCGCGGCTTCCTGCTCGGCGGTGATTTTCGCTTTCGCCGTTTCGCGGGCGAGATTCTTTGCGATCGCTTCCAGCGCGCGATCGAGGAAACGCTGTTCCACATCACAAAGCGTGACCGCGTATCCAGCGCGCGCGAAAACGTGCGCGATGCCGTTGCCCATCGTGCCCGCGCCCACTACGCCTACTCGCTGGATCTGCATCAAGCGGTTGCTCCCTCGTTTTCCGCTGAACCAAAAAGTGTAGCAGAGCGCGAGGCCGCGGCATGAGTGCCGTTCGTAATCCGCCCTACGTATCGGGAGTCATCACTCGGGTGCAAAAAGGGGAAACGGCAGAGGAAGCACGGTGCGCCAGCGCATCAAACACGGCGCTTCCAGAAAAGTTGCGCACCCGCATAAACATTGGTTCTGGAGAGAATTGCAGCATCGGCATACCAGATTTTTGGTAAGGATCTCGAGGCATCATGCCTATACCTGCCCGCATCCCACTTCAACAGATGCCGGAATAGCAGCACCCGGCAATGGAGGTGAGTATGCGGCGACAAATGAAGATGGCGGCGCTGGCAGTTGCGGCCGTACTGGCACTGGGAACGTTCACGCTGGCGCAGGATTGGGACAACTATGGTCACGGCCGCGGCAACACAGCCCAGACGCGGCAGTACGGTTACGACAGCGGTTTCCGCGATGGCGAAAAGCGCGGCCGCCACGAGGGCCGCGAAAATGATCCCAACGACTACCACACGCCTGACTGGCGTCAGGCCACCCATGGCTACAAGAACTGGATGGGCCCGGTAAATGCCTTCCAGAACGGCTACCAGCAAGGTTACGCCGACGGCTTCCGCTCCGGCTTCAATAGCGAGCGTCCGGGATGGCGCGGTGATCGCGACAACCGTTATCGCGGCGACAACCATCACGGCAATGGCTATTACGGCGGCCAATACGGCTACAACAGCCGTGCGGGATACGACATGGGCTACCAGGACGGCGTCACCATGGCTCGCGAGGATCAGTACAAAAACAAGCCATTCAATCCCAATCCCCGCGCCCGTTTCGGCGGAAGGGATAATGGCTATAGGCGCGAATACGGAGACAAGAACGCCTACCGAGATCAGTACACCGATGGTTATCGCGCGGGATACCAGTCGGCCTTTGATCGCAGATACTAGAGGCAGTCGCTGAGTCGCTGGCAATTAGTCTTCAGATTTTAGTCAGTGGAGCGACGGGCGCCCTCGCCCGTCGTTTTCTCATGTGTCGGATGGGTGTTTAAAGTAGATAACGCCTTCGTAAAGCGAAACCAAGAAGCAGAATCGGAGACGTGCACGCTACTTGTTGCTAACCGTCTGCCCTTCTTTCGCCGCTGCTTCCAGCCGGGAGTTGGCGCGCGCTAGCGCATCCTGGGCACGCGGCACATCCACTTCCGGATCGGCGCTGGCAAGCCTCTGTTCCGCGCGTTCTTTCGCCTTCTGCGCGCGCTCGCAATCCACATCCTCGCCGCGCTCGGCCGTTTCCGCAAGGATCGTCACTTTATCGGGCAGCACCTCAGCAAAGCCCCAGGCCACGCACAGGTAAT
Organism: uncultured Acidobacteriota bacterium; assembly: GCA_963733805.1. Lineage (GTDB taxonomy): Bacteria > Acidobacteriota > Terriglobia > Terriglobales > Acidobacteriaceae > Gp1-AA133. The sequence goes on from CAVTEO010000007.1 coordinate 78,130, forward strand.
GCGTCTCGCTCCCGTTGCGATAGCTGATCTGACCGACGGAGAGTTCAGAAATGAGGGGCGCGTGTCCCGGAAGAATCCCCAGATACCCGTTCTTTCCGGGAATCTGCATCTCTTCGGCCTGGTCTTTCACGACCATCTTTTCAGGAGTAACGATTTCGAGTTGGAAAGAATCAGCCATAAAATCAGTCGTTGGTCGTCGGTCGTTGGCTAAACCTATTGCGTAAAATCGTCAGCCGCTGTTCAGGCTTGCGCTAAACAAGCCGAATCGTCCGCACAAAGCGTCGATCATGGGCCTAAGCTAACGACCGACGACCGCCGACCAACGACTGCCTTTACGCTGCCGCCTTCATCTTCTCGGCAGCTTCGATCACTTCGTCAATCGTGCCTTTCATGTAGAAGGCCTGCTCCGGAATGTCGTCGTACTTGCCGGAAACGATGTCGCCGAAGCCTTTCACCGTGTCCGCAACCTTCACGTAGCGTCCCGGCGAGCCGGTGAACTGCTCGGCCACGTGGAACGGTTGCGACAGGAAGCGCTGGATCTTGCGGGCGCGCGCCACCGTGATCTTCTGGTCTTCGCTGAGTTCGTCGATGCCCAGAATCGCGATGATGTCCTGCAGGTCCTTGTAGGTCTGCAGGGTCTTCTTCACCGACTGCGCAACGTCGTAATGATCCTGGCCGACGATGCGCGGATCGAGAATGCGCGAAGTCGAAGCCAGCGGATCGACGGCAGGATAGATTCCGATCTCGGTCAACGCGCGCGAAAGCACCGTGGTCGCGTCCAGGTGCGCGAAAGTGGTGGCCGGGGCCGGATCCGTCAAGTCGTCGGCGGGCACGTAAATCGCCTGCACCGAGGTGACTGAGCCCTTCTTGGTCGAAGTGATGCGCTCCTGCAATTCGCCCATCTCCGTCGCCAGGTTCGGCTGGTATCCGACGGCGCTGGGCATGCGGCCCAGCAGCGCCGACACTTCCGATCCCGCCTGCGTGAAACGGAAAATGTTATCGATGAACAGCAGCGTGTCCGCGCCTTCCTTATCGCGGAAGTATTCGGCCACGGTCAGTCCGGTCAGAGCGACGCGCAAGCGGGCTCCGGGCGGCTCCGTCATCTGCCCGTAAATCAGCGCGGCCTTCGACTTCGACGGATCGCCGGGCTTGATCACGCCCGACTCGCTCATTTCGAGCCACAGGTCGTTGCCTTCGCGCGTGCGCTCGCCAACGCCGGCAAACACTGAAAATCCGCCGTGCTGCTTGGCGACGTTGTTGATGAGTTCCTGGATGAAAACGGTCTTGCCGACCCCGGCGCCGCCGAACAATCCGATTTTGCCGCCCTTCAGGAAGGGCTGGATCAGGTCGACGACCTTCACGCCCGTCTCGAACATCTCGGCGCTGGTGGCCTGCTCGTCAAACGCGGGGGCCGGCCGGTGGATGGGCATGCGTTCCTTGTATTCGATCGGACCAAGCTGGTCCACGGGCTCGCCGATGACATTCATCACGCGGCCGAGCGTGCCGTGCCCGACGGGCACCGAAATCGGTCCGCCCAGGTCGATGGCCTTCATGCCGCGCACCATGCCCTCGGTGGCTTCCATGGCAACGCAGCGCGCGCGGCCTTCGCCGAGATGCTGCTGCACCTCGAGAATGACGTTGATTGGCTGCGGCACCTTAAAACCGTCGCTGACCACGCGCAAAGCCTGATAAATCGGAGGCAGGCCCACCTGGCTGAACTGTACGTCCACCGCCGGTCCCGCAATCTGGATTACGTGTCCAATGTTTTCTGGCATATGAAAATCACTCTCAGCTCTCAGCTCTCAGCCGTCAGCTCTCAGCCGCTCTTGGGAAACCAGCGGGCGCCAGCCGTTCGACCTGTCTCTGCCATCAACACTGATGGCATTCTGCAAGAAATTTCGCGTACTCACGAACCAGCTGACAGCTGACGACTGACAGCTGATAGCTGCCCTACTGCGCTGCCGCTCCGCTGACGATCTCGATAATCTCTTTCGTGATCTTCGCCTGGCGCGCGCGGTTCATGGCAAGCGTCAGCGAATCGATCATGTCGGTGGCGTTGTTGGTGGCCGACTCCATGGCCGTCATGCGCGCCGCGTGCTCGGCTGCCACCGACTCGAGCAGCGCATGAAAAATCTGGATGCCCACGTACTTCGGCAGCAGGTCGTTGAACAGTTCCGCGGGCGACTGCTCGTAGATGTAGTCCACCGGCGCGCTCGCGAACCCGGCAGCCACGCGGTCAATTTCCTTCTGCTCGCTCGAACGCATGCCGACGCCCGCCGAGATCGCCGCCTTCTGGGCTTCTTCCTTTTCCCGCTGGGTCAGTTCGCGCGCCACCTGAACTTGCGACACGCCCAACTTCAATAATGGGCAAGCACTCGCTCCACCACCAGGCGCTGCTGAATCACCGACTTGAATTCGTTGAAGATGAGATACACGGCGTCGATCGAGCCTTCGGAATAACGTGCGATCACGCGCTCCGCGATCCTGGCCGCCAAGGCATGGTCCACCTTGTTGAGGACCCCGATCTGCTCTCCGATGACGGTGATGCGAGGCGGCTCGGCGGACTCCAGCCGTTCTGGGCTCGGCCATCGGGAAACGGCGGCGCAGGAAATCGCGCCCTTTGCGGCCGATGGTTTCGATTTCAATGTTCTTGCCCGACTTCTCGCCCGAGGAACTGCATGGCGGCCTTCAGGATGTTGGTATTGAACGCCCCCGCCAGCCCCTTGTCTCCGGTCACCACCAGCAGCAGGATGTTGTTTTCCGGCCGCTGCGCCAGCAGCGGATGCTTCGGCTCCCCGGTCTCGGGATCGTAAATCTCGGCCCGCGACACCAGCGACTTGAGCACGTTGGTCAACATCTGCGCATACGGACGCGCCGCCAGCGCGCGATCCTGCGCCCGCCGCAGCTTCGCCGCCGAGACCATCTTCATGGCCTTGGTGATCTGCCGCGTGTTAATCACGCTGCGAATGCGCCGCTTGATGTCGAGAATGTTTGCCATGAATCAGTCGTTGGTGGTTAGTCGTTGGTCGTTGGCAAAACCTTTAAAAACCCTTGTCATCCTGAGCGAAGCGAAGGACCTATGCATTTCGCATAGAACCACCAATTGTGCGTCAGCTCACTGTGGCTTGCCACCAGCCATAAGCCAGCCGCCAGTAGCTTCTACTTCTTTCTCGCCGCCACGAACTGCTCCTTACACTCCTTGATCACCTTGGTCATCTCAGCCTTCAGGCCATCGTCCAGAATCTTCTTCTCCATGATCGTCCGCAGCAGGCCGGGATATGGCGGTGTCCACATACTTGTAGAGTTCCATTTCGAACGGGCGCACTTGTTCGACCGGCATGTCGTCCAGAGCGCCGCTGGTGCCGGCGAAGATGATCAGAATCTGCTTCGAGAACGGCAGCGGCGAGAATTGGCCCTGCTTCAGCAACTCGACCAGCCGCTGTCCGCGATTGAGCTGGCTCTGCGTCGCCTTGTCGAGATCGCTGCCAAACTGCGCGAAGGCCGCCAGTTCGCGGTACTGCGCCAGTTCCAGCTTCAGCGATCCGGCCACCTGCCGCATGGCCTTGATCTGCGCGCTGCCGCCCACGCGGCTCACCGAAATGCCGACGTTCACCGCCGGCCGCACGCCCGAGTTGAACAGGTCGGTTTCCAGGAAGATCTGCCCGTCGGTAATCGAAATGACGTTGGTCGGAATGTAGGCCGAAACGTCGCCCGCCTGCGTTTCAATCACCGGCAGCGCCGTCAGCGATCCGCCGCCCATCTTGTCGCTCAGCTTGGCGGCGCGCTCGAGCAAACGCGAGTGAAGATAAAACACGTCGCCCGGATACGCTTCGCGTCCCGGCGGACGCCGCAGCAGCAGCGAAATCTCGCGATAGGACGCCGCGTGCTTGGAAAGATCGTCGTAGATCACCAGCGCGTGGCCCTTGTTGTCGCGGAAGTATTCGCCCATGGCGCAGGCCGCGTAGGGCGCGATGTACTGCATGGGCGCCGGTTCCGAGGCCGAAGCCGCCACCACGATGGTGTACTCCATCGCGCCGGCGTCTTCCAGAATCTTCACCACCTGCGCGATCGACGAGCGCTTCTGCCCGATCGCGTTGTAGATGCAGATCAGGTCGTTGCCCTTGTTGTTGATGATGGTGTCGAGCGCGATGGCGGTCTTGCCGGTCTGGCGGTCGCCGATGATCAACTCGCGCTGTCCGCGGCCGATCGGAATCATCGAGTCGATGGCCTTCAATCCGGTGGCCATGGGCTCGCGCACCGGCTGGCGGTCAATCACGCCCGGCGCAATGCGCTCCAAGGCGATGAACTTGTCGGTGGCGATGGGGCCCTTGTCGTCGATGGGCTGGCCCAGCGAATTCACGACGCGGCCCACCATGGCCTTGCCCACCGGCACGCTCATGATGCGCCCGGTGCGCTTGACCTCGTCGCCTTCGCGGATTTCGGTGTACTCGCCCAGCAGCACCACGCCCACCTGGTCTTCTTCCAGGTTCATGGCGAGCCCGGCCACGCCGTGCGGGAACTCGAGCAGTTCGCCGGCCATGACTTTGTCGAGCCCGTACACGCGGGCAATGCCGTCGCCCAGCGAAATCACCGTGCCAACTTCATCGACGGTAATCTTGCTCTCGTAGTTCTCGATTTGCTCGCGGATCAGCTGCGATATCTCGTCTGCCTTGATTTGTGCCATAGAAAATCAGCTCTTAGCTGCTAGCTCTTAGCCGCTAGCTTCGTGAAATCAACTTCCAACCGCCTGTCTCTCTTCGCGAACTCTGTGGCTGTTCTCTGCGACCTCTGCGTTGAAAAGCTTTTTTGGCCGCGGAATGCCACAAGCTATCAGCCACCAGCTACTAGCTGTTCCCAGCAATCTGTTCCCGGATACTCTCCAACTGTCCCAGCACGGAGCCATCGTAAATCGTACTGCCTACTCGCACCACAGCACCGCCCAGAATTGCGGGATCGCGCGAGTAGCGGGCGCGCACCTTCTTGCCCGTCAACTTCTCTACCTTCGCCTCCAGCGTCCGCTTCTCCGGCTCGCTCAAATCGCGCGCAGTCGTGACCTGTGCTTCCGCAAATCCCATGCGCGCGTCCAGCTCGCGGGACAGTTGCTCCACGATCGCGTCAAAAAAATGCGTCCGCCGGTGTTCGATCAGCACGGCGACAAAGTTCCGCACCTGCCGCGACAAATTCTCCCGTTTCGCAATCGAATCCAGCACCGCGCGTTTCTGCTCGGCCGTGATCGCCGGATTCTCCCACACCCGCCGCAAATCCGGATTCTGCCGCAGTAACCCGCTCAACCAATGCAATTGCTCCAGGGTCTTTCCGGCGTCGAGCCGGCTCTTGAATATCACGTCCGCAAACGCGCGCGCGTAGATGCTGGTCACCGAAGCCATGCGTCAGTTCTTGCCTCCATCGTCGGCACTGCCCAGCCGGTCCGCAAAGCTGCGCACCAGGGACGAGTCGGTTCCCGCATCCACGTGAATCTGTTTCTTGGCCAGCGCAATGGCAAGATCGGCCGCGTAGCTGGTCAGGTCGCGCCGTGCCGCCTTGGTGGCCGCCGCAATCTCCTGCTCCGCCGACTCGACGATTTTGCGCGCATCCTCTTCCGCGGCCGCCTTGATCCGCGCTTCTTCGGCTGCCAGATCAGCGTCCCCGGTGGCCTTGAGCGCAGAGACCTCGTCACCCAGCCGCGCCAGCCGCGACTCAATCTCCGACAGCCGCCGGTTGGCGTCTTCACTGGCGCGCCGCGCGTCTTCCATCGCCTTCTGGATCGCCGTCGTCCGCGCCCGGAACACTCCCGGCAGATACTTGCGCGCGGCCCACAGAAACACACCGCGCGATCGCCCCGAAGTTCAGCAGCATCGCCAGCCAATACGCGTGCTGCAGATTCCCGCCCGTGAATTTCGAAAGCCAGCGTACCGATGCCGACTGCTTGAACTGGGCGGCCTCATCGTCCTCGCCCGCCGCTTCCCGGGTCTCCTTCGCCAGCTGCGCGCCAAAGCCGGGGTGTTCCGGCTTGCTCTTGTCCTGCTGTTCTGAGGACGGTTGCCCGGCTGCCTTTTGCGATTCGATCTCTGGAGCATTGCCGGGCTCCTGGGCGAGCGCTCGGCCGGCGACCAGCATAAGCAGGACGCACAGGATTGGCAGGACCCAACCGAGCATCCCGGAATGCAAATCCACGCCTCGTTTCATCGCGCCCCGCTCCCTGGGCTTCCAGCCGCCACCGGGCGAAGCACCTGGCGAATGATTTCGGTGGCTAAACGGCTCGACTCCGCCTGAAGGCTTTCCTGGGCCGCAATCTTGCTATGCTCGATCGCTTCCCGCGCTTGCTTGACCTGCTCCTGCGCCCGGGCTCTGGCCGTCGCCGACTGCCGCGGCACGGGCCTGCAAGGCGGCCTGCCGACGGGCTTCCTGCTGGCGGAACACCGCCACCCGGGCCTCCCGCAGGCGCTGCTCGTACTCCGCGGTTTTGGCCTCGGCCGCCGCCACGTCCGCGCTCGCCTTCTCGATCGCGCCTTCGGTCTTCGCCCGCCGTTCGGCCAAAACCTTGGCCAGCGGCTTGTGAACCAGGAACGTATAGATGGCGTAGAGCAGAACCAGCATGATCACGGTCGGAACGGACCCGAGCAGTAATCCGCCTAGTTGTCGAAGCGTCTCTTGCATGGCTTAGCTGAATGATCCGGAAGAAAGAGGGCTACAAAACCCCTAAAATTAACATCCTAGGGAGCTTGTGTCAACGACAGCAAAGGCTTAGCGGCGTTGCAGATGGGCGCCAGGTGGGAAATTTTTCCAGGCCGCAGGCTATTCTTTTGCGTTTTCAGGAAACAATTCTTGACTTCCCCGGAATCGGCGCTAACATAACTACATCACCTCCGATCCAATTCAGGATCGAATGGGCCGGTAGCCAAGAAAAGTCACCGCTTTTTGGCTCTCGGCCCATTTAATTTTGGCTGATAGCTTTTGGCTGGTGGCTCGCAGCTAAATCGCTCAAAACGGCTCCAAGGTTGTCTCCGCGCCCTCTGCGGCAGTTCTCCGCGAACTCTGCGATTTAAGATTTTTTTGAGACTTGAACCGGTGGGACGCTTGCTAATGGCCAGAAGCCAGTAGCCGCTAACTACGAGCCTTTCACCACCCACTCCCGCACCCTTCGAACCACCGATTCGGGGGCCTCGGCCTCCATCTCGACCGCCCCATCCCGATATTCCCGCGAATAAATCCGTGACTGCGCCGCCAGCATCGCCAAAACTTTCCCTTCTTTCTGGGGGACGCTTAGACGCACACGGCTCACCGGGTCTTCCTCGAGCAACTGATCGATGCGCTCCAGCGCCGTGGCGATCCCGATTCCGCGCACGGCCGAAACATGCACCGTGCGCTCATCGTCGCGCAGGGCTTCGCGCTGTTTTGGCTCCAGCACATCGATCTTGTTCATCACGTGCAGGCGCGGCTTCTTCTCGGCCTCCAATTCCTTGAGCACCAACTCCACCTGCGCGTCCTGTTCGGCAGTGAGCGGACTTCCTGCATCGGAGACATGCAGCACCAACGCTGCCCGCTGCACTTCTTCGAGCGTCGCGCGGAACGCGGTCACCAGCGTATGCGGGAGGTTGCGGATGAATCCCACCGTATCCGACAGCAAGACCTTCCGCCGCGACGGCAACTCCACCCCGCGAATCGTGGGATCCAGCGTCGCAAACATCTGCGACGACGCCAGCACTTTCGCGTTGGTAAGCGCATTGAACAAGGTCGACTTCCCCGCGTTGGTGTAGCCCACCAGCGCCACCGTCGCTACCGGGGCCGACTCGCGTCGTTGCCGCTGCTGCGCGCGAATGCGCCGTACGTTTTCGATCTGCTCTTTGACATGCCGGATGCGCCGGTAGATTTTCCGGCGGTCGGTTTCCAATTGCGTTTCGCCGGGGCCTCGCGTGCCAATGCCGCCGCCGAGTTGCGACATCTCCACCCCGCGGCCGGCGAGGCGGGGCAGCATGTATTCCAGTTGCGCGAGTTCAACCTGCAGCTGTCCTTCACGCGTCTTCGCGTGTCGCGCAAAAATGTCGAGGATGAGTTGCGTGCGGTCGATCACCCGCTTGTGCAGGATGCGCTCGATGTTGCGCTGCTGCGAGGGAGAAAGATCGTGATCGAACAGAATAAGGTCGGCATCGGCGGAGGCCGCGGCGCCCTCGATCTCCTCCAGCTTGCCCGCCCCAATCAGGGTCGCCGGATCGGGCCGGTCGCGTTTCTGGAGCATCGCGCCGACTACCACTGCGCCCGCGCTGGTCGCCAGGGTGCGGAGTTCGTCGAGCGATTCTTCCGCGCTGAACTCCGGTATGGACGGAGCCTTGGCGCCGGCAGACACACTGGTGGCCGCGTCGCGCGAAGCCTTGGCGCCGGCCGTCAGTGAGCGCTTGGCGCCGTCGCGCGGACGCACCCGTACATCCAGCCCAACCAGAAAGGCCCGCTCGCCAGAGGATCGCGCATCCTGTTGTTCCTGTGCGCGTTCACCTGCGACGGCGCGGCGGACCGCGTCGGACTTGCGTGATTTTGTAGATTCTGCGGAGCGCAACTGAGGTGCGCCTTAGCCTTCAGTCCCGGAAGCGCTGGTCGGAGGCACGGGTGTCGGCACCGACGTCACCGCTGTCGGTTTCCCTTCCCCGTGCGCCCCGAAGGGTGCATGCGGCACTCGCCCCATCACAACCGTGGAGATGGCGTGCTTGAAGATCAATTGTTCCTGGTTATTGGTCTCGAGCACGACCGAGTATTTATCGAACGACCGGATTCGGCCCGTCAGCTTGACCCCACTCAGCAAGTAGATCGTGATGTTGAGTTTTTCCTTGCGGGCCGTGTTGAGAAAGGAATCCTGGATGTTTTGCGCCGGCTTGTTCTCCATCTGCCGATCTCCTTGCAAATTGGACTTGCATAGCAGCTGTGCTTCGCAACCCGTGGCGCGTACGGCTGCAAAGCCCAGGGGGGACAACCCGCGACAGTCCGGCCGTTTCAGTGCTCCGAACCCTCTTGGGCAACACTCGTACCATACGGCGTCAGGCCAGACTTTTCAACCCGTTGAACCAGAAAAGTCTGCAAAATTACTGAGAATTTTTACCCTGTTTTTGGAGACACCGGTAACCCCAAAACATGATTACCCGGATACCTGCAACACAAGATCGTGATCGACCCACTTATCGATTATCAATGTGTAAGCCGCGGCATCTCTCCACTGTCCCTCCCCTGGATGTGGGAGGTTATTTCCCTTCTGCGACCCATACAGGCTTTCTTCGCAAGCTTAGCGGCCTTTCTTTGCGACCTCAGCGGTTAAAAGCTTTGCTAGTTCAATCGACTCTGGCAAGGCTGAACATTCTGCCACCCCAAGACCGGCTTCAGCATCCACCGTAATGTACAATCCCGCCTACCATTCGGGAGAAACTTTCATGCTTCCTTTCGCAGCATATTGGTTCAGTCCCAACATCCACGTCCCATCAGATTTCAGCACCAATTTTCTGATGATCACCCGCTGGATCCATTTCCTGGCCGGCATTACATGGATCGGCCTCCTCTACTTCTTTAATCTGGTGAATGTCCCATTCCAAAAAGAGCTGGACGCCGCTACCAAAGGCAAAGTCGTGCCCGCGCTCATGCCGCGTGCACTGTGGTGGTTCCGGATCTCCGCCGTGCTGACCGTACTGGCTGGCCTGACCTACTGGGGCAACGGCATCGTCGTCCGTCGACGCGCACAACGCGCAGGCTTCCGCGGGAACGGTGATGATGAGCTTCTTCGGAATATGGACCGTCGTGTGGGCGATCCTCTACGCCGTGCTGATCCCCGGAAAAGGTCCTTTGGACAAAGGCCCGGTGATCGCCGTGATCTATGCCGTGGTCGTGATCGCGGCGTCGTGGTTGTTCCTCGACATCAATGACCAGGGATGGCAGAGCAATCGCCTGCTTTCGATCGGCATCGGCGGAGGCATCGGCTGGGTCATGATGCTGAACGTCTGGGGAGTGATCTGGCGAATCCAGAAAAACTCATCGCCTGGACTAGGGACAACGCGCAGAACGGAACGCCCATTCCCGAGCAAGCCAAGCGCATGGCCCGCATGGGATTCCTGGCATCCCGCGCGAATGCTTACTTGAGCTTGCCCATGCTGTTCTTCATGGGTGCTGCCAGCCACTATCCGTTGTTCGGGAAATAGACTCTTCCGGATGGGATCGGAAGTCCCAGATGGGACAGAGAAACGAACAGAGCGTAGCCTTTAGCCATTCACTGAACCCGTTGCGTGTTCAAGCTGAGGCTAGCCGAGTCTGATGTGCTAAAACATCAACTTCAATCCAAATTGCAGTTGACGGGCCGAGGTAGTGCCGTCGGCACGGCTGACGGTCGCTGTCGAGAAACCGAACGTACCCGAATCTTGGAGCAGATTTCCCAGGCTGATCGAACTGCGTCCGATTGAAGACGTTGAACACCTCGGTGCGAAATTGCAGCTTCACGCGTTCGGTGATCGTCGTATCTTTGACATCACCATATCCCAGTTATGGTATCCGGGTCCGAAGAAGTCGATTCTTGCCCACATCTCCGGCGCGGCCGTAGTCGGCGAAATCGAAAGCGTCCACAGTTTACGCCAGTCTGATCTTTCGGATGTCCGGACGGTAGTGACGGATCTCCGATCAGGTCCAGTCGAGCCGACAAACCAGTGTGCTCCGAATCGCTGTTGCCGAACAGATCATATGGATGACCACTCTGCATGGTCGTAATTCCCGCCCAACTGCCAGCCTTCCAGAACTCCGACCCACGAACCCGGAGCTCAAGAAAGCTCGGCCTTTGCCAACAGGCAGATCCCAGGCGAGTAGTTCAAGACCAGCCGATGGCGGATGTCGAAGCCGGAGTTGCCCCGCTCGTTTCTGAGCGCAAAGCTGTTGCGCGGGAACGAGCGGTTGGTTTTCTCCGACGCGACTAACGGGTCGGCTGAATCATCAATGGCATGCGAGTAGGTGTAGGCGCCCTGGATCTGGAAACCGCGGCGAGAACCGCTTGTTCACATTCACCTGCATCCCGTGGTACCACGAATTCCCTGTCGTCTGGTTCAGAGCGGCTGAGAAGAACGCGCTATTGTTTACGGACAGTGAACGCCGGGGCCGCCGAAGTAAAGATTGTTGAATGTCAGTCGCGCGGGAGCGGTACCGCCGGCCAAATTGGCGGCCACTAACTCCGGTTGCGGCGGATTGCCGTCGACCAAGCGGAATTGATGGTATCCGCGATTGCCCACATAGTTCACATCAACGGTCAGATTACGGAAAGCTCCCGTTGAATTCCGAAATTCCAGCTCGAGGTGTACGGCAACGGGAAATGCTTCGCAATGATGACGCGGATAGAAGAGCCGGGAGTCGGTAAAGGGGTCACAAGTCCGACCAACGGGGACTCGAGGTTTGACGTGGCGGGCAGATCGACGGTGGTTGCGGGCTGGTCGGTGAAAGGGGAATGTGTAAGGAGATTGCTGGAAGGGCGGATTGCCGGTCGCGTTGCCAAACAGGTTTCCGAAGACACGATCGTGAAAGATTCCGAATGCGCCACGCACTGATGTCTTTCCATCGCGGAACGGATCCCAGGCAAACTCCGATTCGGGGCTCAAAATTATTGAAGTTGTTGTCGTACAGTAGATGGCCGGTGCCGGGTCCGACCAGTGTGAAGGTGAAACCAGAGCAGGTCGCGAAGGTCGGATCGCAATCAGGTGTCGAAGGATCAATCACGTCCGGAGCCGCTCCAGACGCATTTTCGAACAGGTTGGCAAGTTGGTTGTTCGACCTCAAATGGCACGCCATTGAACTGGTACCGCAGCCCAAAATTCAACGTCAGGTTCGGACGGATTTTCCAGCTGTCCTGCACATAAAAATCGTACTCATGCTGCCGGAAACGACGGAAATCATCCGGCGTGCGATTTCCAGCGTTGTCGAAAAACTGGCTTTGGTATTCGGTGTCGATCAAACCAGTCAGCATGTTGGCCATATCTTGGAACACAGAATCAGGATTCCCGCCTGCATCTGTTCCGCAATTCTCGTATCGATAGCTCGGAACTGGATCCGAAATACCCGCACGGATCACAGGGTTGGGGATGTTGGCATTCGCCACGATGAGTGAATATCCAAAATTCGTAAACGGCGCAAGCGTCACAAGACTGCGCGAGTAAAAAGAATTGAAGCCATTCTCATAAACCCAGCGAACGTCACCGCCCATTTTCACCGTGTGCGCGCCCTTGACCCAACTCAGGTTATCGCCCACGCTCCACGTGCCGGTCTTGCGCCACTGTCCATTGCTGTCGAACAATGCCAGGCAACCAAATCCCGCTACATCAGGAAGCGAGAAGTCGCGGGGCCGGCCATAAGTATCCACCGCCCCCATGTTCATTGTGCTCTGGCTGCCGCAATTGAACGGGTTATCGTTCTTGTTGTATCCAAACTTCGCCTGGTTCACTAGCGTGGAACTAAAAGTCGATGTCAGCGACGCGCCCGTCAACAACACATGGTTCTGTGATGCCGTGCCGCCAAGATTCCCCGGCAGGAAGTCATCGTGAAATGGGTTCGGGTCCTTGTATTGATCGTAAGCGCCGTGGATCGACAGGGTGTGCTTGTCGCCAAAATGGTGATCGAGCTTGGCGGTGATGTTCTGCACGTCCTGCCGGGAAGCGGAGGGATAGAACAGAAGACCGCGGAACTGGTCGATCGCCGGTCCATTCGGATCCGGATAGAGACTCGTCATCTGCTTAATGATCGGGTCAATCCCGAGTCCCCCTATGTTGTTCGCCCCGCCCGCGTCGATTTGCAGCGTGCAAGGCGCAGGGTTCGGAGCGCAATCGGCGTCGGCGTAATCCGTGTATCCAAACGTCCCCCCATTCAACATGCTCTTAAAGGCGGCATTCGGAACGATCGACTGGTTTGTCAGCGTGGTGCGATACCGCTGCCACTCTCCATCCACAAAGAAGAACGTCTTGTTGCGGGCGATCGGTCCACCGAAGTTGAACCCGAACTGGTTGCGGACATACGGATTTTGCACTTCCACATTCCCGGTAATCGGATCGACGTTGTGATTGAAGTAGTCGCGCGCTCCGAGAGCGTTGTAGCGGCCGAACCAACGAGCGCCGCCATGCCAGTCGTTGCCGCCGCTCTTGGTCACCACGTCAATGATGGCGCCGTTATTCCGCCCGTACTCCGGCATGAAATTGTTGGTGATGACACGGAATTCCTCAGTCGCGTCGGGATTCAGCGAAGCCAAACCGCCGGCAATGCCCGGCACCGACGTATCATTATTGTCCGAGCCGTCGAGCAGGAAATTGTTGTCCCGCTCGCGCGCCCCATTCACCGAAAATCCGCCCAAGCCGAACTGTTCGACTGCACAGTTCCAGGCGACAGCAGAATCAAAGAGTAGGGATCGCGGGTGAGTAGTGGTAAATCTATCATGCGCTTGCGAATCCACAATATTGCTGACCTGCGAGGTCTCGAGGTCGACGTTCGGCACGTCGCTCGCCCGCACCATGACTTCTTCAGAAACCGTACCCGGCTCGAGCGTAATGTCGACGCCCAATACCTGCGCCACCGTAACTTCGATGCTGTTCAGGTGATAAGCCTTGAAGCTCTCCTTCTTCGCCGTGATCTCGTAGTGCCCGACCGGCAGGTTCGGCACGCTGTAGACGCCGGTTGCGCTGCTGCTAACCGCGCGCTGCGCATTGGTCTCCATATTCCGCACAATCACGTCGGCGCCCTGCACTACGGCTCCGGAATTATCGACCACGGTTCCCTGGATCGATCCGGTCTGCGCAAACGCCGCGCCCGCAAATCCTGCGACCAGTAGTAAGACGGCGAACAATCGAAGCTTCAACATGTCCCCTCCAACGAATCGCACACCCAGTGCGACCATTCCCCGAAACTGAAGATTTCCCCGGGATCGAGCCGGACGGAGCAATGTCCTGCATGTCCAGCTATCTACAGTGATATGTCATTATTTGGTCACAAGGGAAGGTTACGGACGTAACCAG
>CAVTEO010000008.1:0-61315 GCA_963733805.1 uncultured Acidobacteriota bacterium
TGAAATCGGCTGATCTGCCGGCCTGCCTGGCCGCCGGTAACATGGCAGGCGCGTTTTCTACTACCATGCCCGGAGGCACGGAAGCATTTCGCGATCGAAACAAACAACAACAGTTCTGGAATTCGCGTTCCTGATGCAGCCTCGCCGGCTATGGTAACTGTTACCGCGCCCTGCCTCGTCTCCCCTCGCGAAGCTCTACAATCGTCAACAGCGCAACCTTTTCTGCCCAACTCCACTCTATATAAAATGAATTTGAGGACAGCCAGGGCGCCGGGGCGTGGCTGTACGTCCCAAACATTCCCTACGCGAAACTTTAACCTGATGTTCGGGTTAGATTCGAATATTCAACTTGATGTAGTGGAGGCGTCGTCGTGTCCATCCCAAGCGGTGCACCAGAGTCTTCTTTTGCAGTCTTCCCTTTCAAGTTTCTGACAAAAGTTTCGTTGCTGACCGCGCTTGGCCTTTTGTTGTTTGCGCTCGGGTGCGGGTCGAACGGGTCATCGGTCAAGGGGCCATATGGCGCATCCAGTCTCCAAGGTTCCTATGTCGTCCGTCTTTCGGGGAATGACACATTCCTGGACAGCAACAACAACTTACAAAACGAGAAGTACACCGAGACGCTGGTGATGACCGCGGATGGGGCCGGGAATCTGACGGGCGTCGAGGACTTCAACTCCAGTTTGCCGGCCTTCGGCTTCACACCAGGGACGGCGTTCACGGGGATCTACCAGATTGGTAAAGACGGCAACGGCTCGATGCAGATCAACTTCTCTGCTCCCGCCAGCGGACAGATCAATCTCTCCATTACTCTTGTAAGCACGGCGAAGTTCTACGTGGTCGAGGCCGATGCCTTTTCAAACTTCAGTGCGAATGCCGCGGGAGTCGGCGTCAAGCAGGACACGACTGCCCTTGCTGCCGCCCCAAGCGGCACCTTTGTCACCCGCGTGCACCAGCCTTTGGCGGCAGTGTCTTCCGCCACCGTGGGCGCCTTGACTCTGAACAACACCTCGGTGACCGGCACGATCGACGTCCTCCGCAACGACACGTTCCTGCCGCAACTGACTCTTAGCGGTGGCACGTTGACCGCGCCAGACTCGCATGGCCGCGGAACGCTCCTTTACACGAGCGCTTCGGTTCCGACGGCCTACCAGTATTACGTGATTGACGCGAACACTTTTTGGCTGATGGGATCGGACGATACCCAACTCGGCACGGGCGAAGCGGAGAGGCAGGCCAACGGAAACCTGGCTCTGGCCGGGAACTACGCGTTTGGAAGCAGCGGCGACACCGACGCAACCTTTGGAGCCGCACGCAGTGTAGGCGTGTTTACGGCGAGCGCCGGAGCCATCACGGGCGGCGGCCTCGACTCCGTGGAGGATGGTGTATCCATTTTTGACCAGCCGTTCACCGGAACGTTCACCCAGAATGGGAGCCGCGTCGACGCGACCATCACTCCGACCGGCTTACCGGCCGTTCAGGAAATCTTCTGGATGGTGAGTCCGTCGCGCGCCTTCTTCCTGATCGCGGCCACGAATAAGGTCGAGGATGGCACCATTGACATGCAACAGCAGAACACGTTCTCGACCGCAGATCTGAACAGCCAATTCGCCTATGCACTGGTAATGGATGGGTTCAGTTCGAACCTCCTGCTCACGCGAGTGGGTACTCTTTTTGCCGATGGCAAGGGAAATCTCGATCTCACCGAAGAGGCCAATTCGTTTGAGCTAGGGAATCCGCCGGGCCTCATCAACGATCCCGGCACATTGCCGGGAACGTACGAGGTCCGTAACGACGGCCGGGTGACCGCCGGGATCAGCAGCCTTTCCAGCAACCTGATTCTCTACATGGTCGGGCCCGGGCAGGCATACATTCTGCAGAACGATCCGAACGTGGAGGTTTCGGGGCAGGTCAGTTTGCAGACGTCCCCATAAATCCAAGGCATCCCACAAAAAAGGCCAGGCGGGTGTTCGCCTGGCCTTTTTATTTTCTTCGAACCGTACGGTGATGCCACACTCACCAGGGGCGCAGCTCCTTCATTGCTTCACCTCGAGCAACAGATGATCCCGGAAATTGGCCGCCAGTTTGGTTGGCTTGCCCGTCCGCCACCTGCACCTCGCCCATGTCCTTCCCTTCGGCGTAATCGGTGACGTGATAGGTGCCCGGCTTTAATCCGCGCAGTTCCACTTCTCCCTTCCAACCTCCCTGCGGCGCGAAAAAGGCGTAGTACATGTTCCCGTCTTTTTCGATCGCGTACGCTTCCGGTGAGTCATAGCCGTAGGTGTACAGATTGAGGAAATTGCCCTTCGACAGCATCTTCTGGTTGTACAGTCCAATCCACTTCTTCCAGACCTCGTCCTTGTGCGAGTTCAGGTTCACCGGCTCGTAGTGCGGACCAAGTTCAGGCCAGACGAATTTCGTTCCGACCACTGCCCCTGTTCCCACGGTGGAAGCAAAGTCTTCGCCATGCTCGCGCCAGTGGCTGCCGACTCGATTCATGGTCGAAAGTTCGACGTGATCGCCGTACACCGCCGAATCCGGCCCCAGCAGCGCCTTGTACATCTTGACGCGCCGGCGAACTTGCACCGCGCCCACCGGATCAGCAGTCACTGCCTGATCCATATAGGGCAGCCATGCCAGCGACGGCGGCGTCCCGCACGGACAGCTCTGGGTCACACTGTTGGGCTTGATCGAACGCGTAGTCTGAAAAATTACTTTGTAGACGTCCGCTACTGCATTCACGGAATCCTGCGGCGACTTGTGGTGGTGTGCCGGGTTGTAACACATCGGCACCGAGTAGATGTTGTCGAGCTTCGAACCGTCGTAACCCCAGTCCCGGATAAATTTCTCGGTCAGCTGCTTGTAGTACGCCTGCACTTCCGGAACCGCCGGGCAGAGCGCAGCCAGATTCCGCGTCATGCGCCCGTGCTTGCCGTTCTTGTCCAGAATCAGCCACTCCGGATGATCCTTCACAACCTTCGACACGATGTACTTGTGCGATTCCCACTTGCCTTCGCCGTCTTCGGCTCCGAGAGGCAGCCACCACAGTTGCACCAGGATGCCCTGCTTGTGGAAGTCGTCGGTCATCGTCTTGATCGAGTCGCCGGGGAACGTATCGGACCGCGCATTCCAGTCCCCATAGGTATCGAACCAGCGATCGTCGAGGGTGGCCCACTTAATGCCCATTTCTTTCAGCTTGGGAATCGTGCCTTCCATCATGGCCGGCGTAACGTTGAACTCGTAACCCCATCCACACCAGCTCACGTTATAAGCTTCTCCCGAAGGCTTGGGAAGATTCCAGCCTTCTTTCTGCAGCACGCTGGACCACATGCGCAGAGGCTCGTAAAAATCGCCGCCATACACCGCAACGAAGCTTCGCGGCGTCGAGTATGCCTCGCCGGGCTTCAGGGTAGTCTTGGCGGGAATATCAAGGCTCGTTTCGACCCGTGAATCGCCCGCAACTTTCACCGGCAGCGACAACGTGAGCGGAAGAGTCTCCACGTGACCGATCGCTTCCCCGACGTTCGCCGTCCAGAACGCGACCACCGGAATGCCACCGCCATAGCCGCCCTTCACAGCTTCGCCAAAAACATTCGGTTGCGATGTGTTGCGCGCCAGCTTGAAGACGTCGTCCTTGCCCCAGTCGTAGCTCGAGCCCTGGAACGACCACATATCCCACGGCTGGACTTTTGGATCTGCCAGGCTCGCGGTGAACCGGTGCCGCTGCTCGACCACCCGGTCGATGGTGAACTCCGCGCTGCCGGTGTTCTTGTATTCCACGGTGGACAGCAACAGGTTCGGGAAATCGTCGTACGCCTCGATGGTCAGCGTTCTCTGAATGTTCGCGGTCCCGGGAACAAGGCGATGCGCCGGAATTTCAATGTGCTTCCCACGGCCTAGTTTTCCCATCGATTCGAGAACCTTGGCCTGATCGAAGTCCAGAACGAAATGGACTTCCTTGCCGTCCTGTACCAGGTAGTCGCTCTCATTGGGCGCCCCCGCCTTGGGCTCATCGAGCGTCAGGTGCTTGCCATCGCGCAGCAGGTAAGTCTGGATATAGCCGGTGGGCGCGACTTCAAACATGGCCGCGGTTGTTGTAACGACCAGCGGGCCACCCGGGTTCACCTCAACCTTGATGACGGAGGGTTGCGAGGGTGGCGCCTTGGATTCGGGTTTGAGTTGAGGACGATTGCAGCTCGAGGCAAAGAGCGTAACGAATGTAATCACGACGAAAGCGCGGACGCGGAGAAATGGCGTATTCACTGGGCCCCCCTGCTGGAATTCTTACCAGAGTCTGGATGGAACCGGCTGAACAGGCGTTCAGCGTTTTTATGATAGAGCTTTTCAACGACACCGTCCGGCAGCGCGAGTCCGCTGATCTTGAATCGTCCCTGGCCGGGCGCGCCCCAGTAATCAAAATATTCGTCGCTGGTCTCGAGCCAGCGGAAGTTGTTGCGGTACATCTCTTCTTCCACGCTATTGTCTGTCCCGAACATCACGCGGTCCTGATACTTCACAAACAGATCGCGCGTTCGGCGTGGTTGACGTCCAAGTTCCGCCTCACGCGCGCCAAACTCCACCATCACGTTTGGATGCTGGTCGAGCATCGACTGTACCCAGTCGAGATTTTCCGGCCAGCCCATGTGCAATGACACGAACGTCGTCTTCGGATGTTTCGCGAACATCCGGTTGCGGGCCTCGAGTAGTGCCTCGAGGCTGGGATAGTCTTTTCCGTAAAAACTCCAGTCCGGATGCTCCATGAGTTCTTCGTAGCGCTCGTTGGTTGCGTCGGTCGGATGAAAGAAAGCCTCGGGATCGCCGCTATGAATGAAGACCGGGATTCCCAACCGGCCACATTCTTCCCATGCGGGATCAAGCCGCGGATCGTCGATTGCAATCAGTTTGCCCGACTTGTCGCGCACGCCAAGGCCGAGGTCCTTAAGCAGCTTGAGGCCGCGCGCGCCGCGAGACACGGAGTCGCGGATTTGTGCCGCCATCTCCTCGCCGAATTTCGGATCGTCGATCTTGCTCCAGTCCAGCTGCGTAAAAACCATGAAGCGTCCCGGATATGGCTTGACCATCTGGTCGATCACGGCCTGCAGTTTGTCGCCCCACAACCCGGTCAGAATCACGATGGTCTTCACGTTCGTGTTGTTCATGACTTCAATCACGCGCTCCGGCGGCATGGGATCATCAATGCGCGCCGCGTCGTTGACGTGATTGTGAACATCGATCACGTAGAAGCGCGCCTTTTTCACTTCGTGGTGCCCGGCGTGCAGCATGGAAACCGGCTTGAAGTCCTTCAGCAGCAGCGTTTTCTTCTGGTCCGCATTGGGATCGGAGTGGTAGCCAATCTGGTCTTGCGGCGCGGTCTGCGCGGAGACCGAGGCCAGTAGCACCGAAGTAAACAGGACAAAGGAAATACGAAATGGCATGATGGGCCCCGTTATACAATGAGTTGCGAATACTTTCTATTTCTTACGAACCGGCAGCCCTGGTCGAGCACCGGTCACTATCCCCAGCGCTTCGTCCGTAGTGTCGGCCATAACATCGTTTGTGGGGGTTGGAGATCATCGCGATCTTTCCTGTTCTGCTATGGCTTTCCGCCCGCAAAGGCCTTGCCCACGCGGTCCACGATTTGGCGCTTGACAACCCACATGAACGAAAGTAAAAGTAAGCGTTCGTAACTATACAGCATACGCTCGCGTATGCCTCCGGAAAAAATCAGGAGGGTCCCATGCCAAGTGTCCTGA
The DNA here is from genome assembly GCA_963733805.1 of uncultured Acidobacteriota bacterium. Lineage (GTDB taxonomy): Bacteria > Acidobacteriota > Terriglobia > Terriglobales > Acidobacteriaceae > Gp1-AA133. The sequence continues at coordinate 5,751 of CAVTEO010000008.1, forward strand.
GAAGCCTGTTTTCTCACGCCTGCCGGGTTGTCGCAGGGTTGCTCTTGGTTTCAGTGGCGTACGGCCAAGCCACATACACCGCGCAGGTCCGCGGAGTGGTGACGGATCAAACCGGCGCCGTGGTGCAGGGCGCACAAGTCACCATCACGAACGACGGAACGGGGATCTCGACCACCGCCCAGACGGATGATCGGGGTTTGTACACCGTTGCCGGACTCCGTCCCGCCACCTACACCGTGAAGTGCGAGGCAAAAGGTTTTCAGTCCGCTGAGCGAAAAAATCTGGTGTTGCAGGTCGACCAACAGACCTCGATTGACTTCTCGTTGAAGCCGCCGGGCGTGTTGGCGACGATCGAGGTCACTGCTGCCACACCACCGCTTGATACCGAAAGCGCGGCCATCGGTACCGATGTCAGCAATGAATATGTAAGAGATATTCCTCTTTACAACCGCAGTTTGTTTGGGCTGGCCTTTCTAGCGGGTGGTGTTACGGAGACAACCGGCTCGGGAGTCAACGACAACTACCCGTCCGGAACAAATTTCGTTTCCAACGGCCAACGCAACGCCACTGCGCAGATCACGCTCGACGGCAGCCCCATCAGCGCGCCGGAGCAGGGCGAAGGCGGAAATTCGAATGTCTATTACCAGCCGTCGGTCGAAATTGTTCAGGAATTCAAGGTTCAAAACAACAGCTTTGCCGCCGAGTATGGCAACAACGGCGGCACCCTGGTCAACATCGTGTTGAAGCAGGGCACGAACCAGCTTCATGGCAGCGGATGGTGGTATGGACAGCGATCCGCCACCGATGCTCGCGATTTCTTCAACTCCGGCGAAAAACCCGACCACGTGCGCGATCAATATGGATTCGCCATTGGTGGGCCGGTGGTGAAAAACCGAACTTTCTTCTTCTTCGACTTCGAGAAGGTTCGGCAACGGGATCCCAACCCCCTCGAAGGAACCGTGCCCACGGATCTGGAGCGCGCTGGCGATTTCTCGCAAAGCGCGGCGAACGCTAACGGCATCTTTGATCCGTGCGCCGGCAGAGTCGATACGGATCCTGTATGTCCGCACGATCAATTCCCGGGCAACATAATCCCGAACACGAACAGTCCTATTACTGGCAAACCCTACATTGATCCCATCGGTCAGGCGATCCTGAACCTCTACCCGCATGCGAATATTGCGGACGCCGTTTTTCCCGATCCTAACTTCCGAACGGTAGCGCTGGCGAACTCTCCAACCTGGCAATTTGATGTAAAGCTTGATCACCAGATTACCGATAAACACAAGATCGGTGGCCGTTACAGCCGGGTACACAACGAGTACACCGTTCCCACCATTGTCGGCAATGGGGACCAGGGCGATGGAGTGATCTATCTGACCACGGCGCAGAACGGCAACGTGGAATACAACTGGTCGATCAAACCGACGGCACTTTGGACAAATCGCTTCAGCGTCGACCGGGTACACGCGCCGGGCATCAGCAATCACTACCCCACGTTGAGCGATGTGGGGCTGCCGGCGATTCTGAATCAGAATGGTTTGGATCGGATCCCCGCCATTAACGTAGGGGACGACTTCCTCTCCATGTTCACACAATGCTGTGTGGACACCCACTTCGCGCACACTCTCTATAGCTACTCTTCAGGACTGCAGTGGGTGAAGGGGCCGCATTCGATCAAGTTCGGCGGCGAGCAGCGGGTATTCTTTAACAATTTCTTTCAGCCGGACAATCCGACCGGGATTATCAACTTCAGCCGAGAAGTGACCACGCATGATCCTAACGGGAACTTCGGCGCACAAGATGAGGGCAATCCCTTTGCCACGATGCTGCTTGGTTATCCAGCCCCCGATGACTCGGTACTGCACGTCATTCCGGCAGTGGCGGACAAATCGGTCGAGACTGCTTTTTACGTGCAGGATGACTGGAAGGTCACGCCCAAACTGACGCTAAATCTCGGACTGCGGTACGAGTGGAGCAATCCTTATTCGGAACGCTTCAATCGACTGCAGTTCAGCGATTTCACCGGCGATACGGGAATCTCGATTCCGGTGGACCGCAACCTTGATCCCGATCACCCGGCGTTCAACTTCGGACAGATCGGAAATGTGATCGGCACGACGGTGTTTGCAGGCTCAGGTCATCGAGCCGGACGGGTGGATCGCAACAATTTCGCTCCGCGCTTTGGATTCGCTTACCAACTGGCCAACAACACGGTGCTGCGCGGCGGCATTGGAATTTTCTATGGGATGAATGTGGCCACGAATTATCCAGTACGCCGGGCCTTCGTTCTCCAAATTTGCGACGTTCCATTTCACGAAAGACAACTACGAGACTCAATATGCAACGCTTGCAAATCCGTTCCCGGCGGGCCTGGCGCCCCCGCAAGGGACAACCTATGGCAAGCTGGCGAATTGGGGCTTCGACAATGGGAGCGACCTGGATACGGGAGTCGTCAGGAACGCCGAGATCTACCAGTGGAACCTGGGAATCCAGCATCTGCTTCCCGGACAGATTGTAGTCGCCGCCGATTACTCCGCGAACCATAGCGTTCATCTGCCCTGGGCCGGCGCTTCGGTCTCGACTCGCGAACGGAATTTCCTCCCTTCGAGCATTCGCAATGCTCTGGTTGCATCGTTGAATCCCGATCATAATCCGGACAACACTGATGTCACCGATTACCTGGGCACTCCGGTCTCGAATCCCTTCCAGTGTTTCTTCACAACGGTAGCATCGCCGGGATCGTGGTGTCCGGCGGCTCCGATCTTCAATATGAATGACGTAGGCGATTCCCAGTATGTCGGCAACACGATTCCGCAAGCGAATCTGTTGCGACCTTATCCACAATTTGACGGGGGATTTGCGGGACTTCCGCGTCTGATTGCCACCTCGTGGTACAACTCGCTGCAGATCCGCTTTCAGAAGCGAGCGAGCCACTACATCAGCTTTTCAGGAAACTACACCCTCTCGAAAGCGACGGATGATTCCGCGGCCGGGCGCAATGCGTGGCTAACAAACCTGGAGTTCGATAATCCCCAGTTGCTGGATGATCTCAAAGCCGAACATGGCATTAGCGCGAACGATGCGACCCATCGGCTGGCAATGGCGGTCATCTTCGACCTGCCAGTTGGCCGAGGCCGCTGGGTCGGTAACGGTATGAACCGCGTGGCCGATGCCATTGTGGGTGGCTGGTCGCTGGAAAGCTTTATCACCTTACAGTCGGGACAGCCAATCGCAATTGTGATGGCTGACGGCGGGAGGTTGACCGATGGCAATCAGCGTCCTAACGTGACCTGCTCGCAACTCCGGACCGGCATCGGCTTCCACGAGGCCGCTCGGACCGGGGCAGCTTATCTGAATGAGGCGTGTTTCCAGGATCCTGGCGATAATGTCCCCGGCAATGCTCCCCGGCATTTCTCGAATCTGCGCGGTGACGGAATCCGCAATCTGGATATGTCGCTCACCAAGGACTTCAAGATTCGGGAGCGAGCCGAGTTGCAGATTCGCGCCGAGATGTTCAACGTCGCCAATCACCAGCGATTTGCATTTCCGGACGTTTCATTTGGGGGAGGTTTTGGCCAGGTGAACGAAACCCGAAACAATTACCGCCGCATGCAGTTTGGAGCGCGGTTGCAGTTCTGACCCCGGAACTTGTGACCCGCTCAAGGAACTCACGCCAACTTCTGCTGGGCGCCGTCGGCTTGCTTCTGCTGGCGGCGCTCGCTCTCTCGCAAAGCTTCCCCCCCAGCCAGAACTGGACCAACTACGTCCGCATCGGCGCCTACGGCCTGGGGAGGGAACGTCCTGACAAAATTGTTGCCGACGCCACCGCCAGCAAGGTCTTCGGCATCGAGGTCGACAATGACATCCCCGGCCGCTACGAGAGTTTCCTCGACCCCACCCAGAAGCTGAACGACCTCCGCGCACTTGCGGAGAAAGCGCACCACGCTCACAACTATGCCTTCGTCTACATTGCCGGCACCGAATGCATCACCGCCAATGCAGACAAGACTTCGCGCACCCTCGCCAAGGAGCACCCCGACTGGCTGCAACGCAAGTTGACGGGCGAGCCCGCGATCTTCGGCGGGGGCACGGCCTTCTGGATCCAGAAGGGCGACGAAGATGTCTGGATCAGCCCCTACGCAACCGAGTGGCGCAAGATCTATATGGAGCGCGTTCGCCAGATCGCGGCCACTGGGATCGACGGCATCTACATCGACATTCCCTACTGGATGACGCATTTCGATGGCTGGGAAGACTCCTGGGCCAGCTTCGACGACTTCACGGTGGCCGAGTTTCGCAAGCAGACCGGCCTCGATGCCCGCCACGACCTGAAGATCGGCGACTTTTCTGACGCAAACTTTCGTAAGTGGGTGGACTTCCGCATTACCACCATCACGGAGTTTCTGAGCGAGATCGACAAGACCGCCAAGGCAGTCAATCCCGCGATCAAAACCATTCCCGAGATTTATCCCGGCATCGAAGAAGAAGCCACGCGCGTGGGCGCGGACGTCTACAGCATCTATCCCGTCGTCGACGCCATCGCCCACGAGTACGAATTCGGCAACGGCGATCACATGGCTTCCGGCCGCTCACCGCTGGCCTGGTTTCATTACCAGGTGGGCATGCATACCTTCCGCGCGTTTGCAGAGGGCAAGGCGACCTGGATCCTGAATTACTCCTGGGATGGCGACAAGAAGGTCGATGCACGCGAAGCCATGCAGAACCTGGCCATGTCGCAGATCATGGATGGCGCCAACTTCTGGGATGCGCCCGGACACTCGATGGCAGGGTCGAATGATTTGCCCACGCGGAAAATGATCTTCGGATGGATTGCCACACATCAGGCGACCTTCTTCCGGCCACGCCTCCCGATTCAGCCGGTGGGCGTTTACTTTTCCCCGAAGACGCGCGATTACGGGGCGCGGGATTTTCTTTCGTCCTACCGCGGCTGCCTGATTCTGCTGATGCAGACGCATCGGGAATTCCAGGTGGTCACCCCGCGCACCCTGACGCAGTTCAAGGGCGAGGCGCTCGTGTTGCCAGACGTACGCGAGTTGAGCGATGAGGAACGAGGCGCGCTGAAGATTCTCGCCGCCGCCGGAACGCGCATCATCACAACCGGAACGAACGCAACCGGTCTCGCAGCTGCGGCGAACGTCGTCTCATTCGCCGATTGCCCATGCCGGAAATACGAAACTTCCCTCGATCCGAACCTCGAGAAATCGGATCCGGAACGCGCCAGGGAATTCCTGACCGCTTTGCACGGCCAGGGAGAGATCGAAATTAAAGCTTCGCCGCTGGTGGCGACCTCGGTCGCTATGGTCGATGGCAAGCCGCACATCTTTCTGGCGAACTTCGCGGGCTTGCGCGGTGGGGTGAATCCGATTCCCACTCCGCAAAAAGACGTAACCCTTCGCCTGCGCACTTCGGCTAAAGTACGCTATCTACCGTTTATGGGAACAGTTAAGGAACTACGCGGCACGCGCGAAGGGGGCGTCTTCGTGTATCGCTTGCCGGAAATGCAGCGCGGAGGAGTTGCGTGGGTAGAAAAGTAGGTCAAGTGATCGGTACTGTCAGCATTAGGGTCGCGGCTCAGAGCTAGAAACGATTTAGCTGTCACCTGTGACCCGACACCTGTGACCTGCTTTCATCCCACCTGCCACACCGTATCCAGCACCGTCCCGTCCACCCACTTCACGACCGCGACCGGACGATCGCCCAACTTTGGACGGCTGGGTTTGCCTCCGCAGATCTGCTCCACCTCAGCCTTGATGTCCTGGATGGGACGGATGGGCAGCTTGGATCCTTTCACAGCATCGAGCAAATCCTTGCGCAGCGGATTGATGGAGATTCCACGCTCGGTCACAATCACATCGATCATCTCTCCCGGGCCCGTGAGTGTAGTCACCTCGTCGACGATCACTGGAATCCGGTCGCGAAACGACGGCAGAGCCAGAATGCTGCATCCCGAGAACAGGCAATTCTGCCATCCACCGATACCGTGCAGCAGTCGTCCATCGGAGTGAGTCACGACGTTGGCATTGAAGTGGACGTCGACTTCGGTAGCACCCAGCACAACCGCATCCACCATCGACGCAAAATTCCCCTTGCCGTGGTAGTTGTAAGACGTGAAGGGCGACGTCGCCACATGGCGCGGATCGTTCGCCATCGACTTCACGCCGTCCAGATCAAAGGTCTGGCCGTCGAGTATGTAGTCCGTGAGCCCTTCCTGCAGCAACTCAACCAGATACTTGGTCGATCCGCCGCGCACGAAGCGCGCCTTCACGCCGTCTTCTTTCATCATGCGGCGCAAATAGTCGACGAAGGCGATCGCGATACCCCCGGCGCCCGCCTGGAAGGAGAAGCCATTCTTCATGATGCCGGCCTCTCGCAGGAAGCGGGCTACGAACTCCGCGATGCGCAGGCGATCGGGCGAACGCGTAATCTGCGTGGTGCCGGAAACAATCTTGGCCGGATCGCCGATCGATTCCACTTCCACCACGTAATCAACGTTGTTGCCCTGAATCTGCCAGGGCACGCAGGGAAACGGAACGAGATTGTCGGTGACGACGATGACCTGGTCGGCGTAGGTAGAATCAGCAAGCGCGAAGCCCAGCGACCCACATGCCGATTTCCCGTGGGAACCGTCGGCATTGCCAAACGCATCGGCGGTGGGCGCGGCAATCACCGCGATGTCAATGTGTACCTCGCCGTCCTGAATGGCTTGCCAGCGTCCGCCATGCGAACGGAGGACGCCCATGCCGCGCATTTTTCCCTGCGTGCAGTAGTCGCCGAGTGGGCCGTTCATCGACCCCTCGATATGGTGGATGACGCCCTTCTCCATCAACTCGATTGCCGATTTCTGCGAAGGGAACGACGCGCTCGGAAACCAGAGCAGATCTTTGACGCCGATCTTCGCAGCCGCTTCCAGCATCATCATGGCGACCTTGTCTCCGTCGCGCAGGTGATGGTGGTTCGAGACAACCATGCCATCGCGCAGGCCGCACTTGCGAAGCGCGGTTTCGAGATCGGGCACTCGCTTGTCGCCGTTTTCCGGATAGTCCTTGCTGGAGCGCACTGGCGGGGCCTGCTTGCGCCCGCGCGGCTGGTACTTGCCAACCCCCAGATACGGAATCTGCGGCCGGCCGTTCACCATGGTGGGCACGCGGCGCTGCGCGGCATTGTGGGCGAGTTCGACGCGTTCGGTCATGAAGCCAGTTTCACCACACAGTCACAGAGAAAAACAGAGCTACGGTCGCGGCGCGTTAAGCTGCTCTCCATAGCCCCAGGGTGCCCCTCGATAAGAGCTCCGCTGGGGGGCTCTCGCTCGCGACTGACGACCAGCGACTGCATCTAAGCCAGCCCCATCGCCTTCGCGCGCGCCACCAGCTTCAGTGCGCGCTGTACCACTGGAGGATCGATCATCTTCGATCCCAGGCTCACCACGACCACTCCACGCTGCTGGGCATCTTCAAAAGCGTCCACAATCTTGCGGGCCTTCTCGATCTCCGCCGTCGAAGGCGCAAAAGCCGCATGGATCACGGGAATCTGGCCCGGGTGAATACATCCCATCCCTTCAAACCCCAGCGCACGCGAATCTTCTGCCCACCGTTTCAGCGCTTCCATGTCGCCAACATCGCCATACACGGAATCGATCGCCTGCACTCCGGCGGCACGCGCGGCGTTCACCAGGCGAGTGCGCGCATACAACGATTCGCGTCCTTCCGCGGTCTTCACTACGCCAAGGTCGGCCGTGTAGTCTTCGAGCCCGATCGTGATGGCAACCACGTTGTCACTGGCTGCGGCGATTGCCGCGGCATGCTCGATTCCCTGCCCCGACTCCAGGATCGGCATCAGCCAGATCGGCCTTGTGATCTGGCACCGGACTTTCAGTTCGGCGATCATGTTATCGACCTGCGTGACCTGGCCCGGGTGCTCGACTTTCGGAATCAGGATCAGGTCGGGAGCTTCCGGAATAATCTCGGCAAGATCTTCGAGTCCGAGGGGAAGCTGGTTGATGCGCACCATGCGCTCGCATTGCCCGAAGTTGACCGCGCGAAGAGTATTGCGGGTCAGGAGGCGGGCAGCGTCTTTCTCCGCCTGATGCACAGAGTCTTCCAGATCGAGAATGACCGCGTCCGGCCCATGCAGGCCTGCGTTGATCGCGTATTTGGGCTCGGTGCCCGGCAGATAGAGACGCGAGCGGCGAAGCCGGTCTTTCGCCGATGGAGCAGGCGGCGGGATTTTTTCCGGAAGCGCCTTGTTGTTATTCGCGAGACCAGCCCGGCGTGCCGCAGTTTCGATCCGCGCGGCGATCACGTAAGGCAGAGCGCCTTCATCATGAATCGCAACCTTGGCGTTTTTAACACCGAGGCTCTCGAGCACCTGGCGGGCCTGCGCAAGAATCGCATCCCCATAGTACGGGGCGACGCGCGACTCCAGGCCAACTTCCACGCCCCCGGAATCACGCGGCTCGATGGCGACGTGAAGATCGGAGCGGATATCTTTACCCCAATGTCCGGCTTCTGCGGATTTGGTAGAGGGAGTCATTCGTAATTTTTGTTTTGAAAGGGCCCGGCTTCAGCCAAGCCGTAATAGCCTTCTTTTTCAATGACAACTTCAGCCGCTGAGGCTCACTGCCCGGTAACGCCGGACGTTTAGAGCCATGCCTTTACCAGATCCCCCGGGAACCAGACTTATGTTACGGCAAGCCTGAACCCGCGCTTCGTGCCCACTATGGTTCCTCAGAGCTTAGCCAGAATCGCGTCGGTCATCTGCGGAGTGGAAGCGGCGCCCTGGCCGATCGACTTTGCCCCGCCCGAAATTCGCATCATGTCGTAGGTGCGGACCCTCCCTTCCTTCACCACGGCCGCAACCGCGTTGCGAATGCGCTCCGCCTTGTCGTTGTCGCCCACGTGCTCCACCATCATGGCCGCCGAGAGGATCATGGCGATCGGGTTCACGATCGGCGGATTCAGCTCGGCATACTTGGGCGCGGAGCCATGGGTTGGCTCGAACACGGCGACGGTGTCCCCGATATTTCCAGAGGCGGCGAAGCCGAGGCCGCCCACCAGCCCCGCGAAGGCGTCGGAAAGAATATCGCCGAACAAATTTGAGGCGACGATCACGTTGTAGTCTTCGGGATTCTTGTTCAGCCACATCAGTTGCGCATCAATGTTCGTGGACCACAGGGCAATGTCAGGATAAGACTTCTGCACTTCCTTGGCAGTCTCCTCCATCATGCCGCTGGTTTCACGCACGACGTTAGGCTTTTCACAGATAGTCACTCCCTTGAATTTTTTCTTCTTCGCGTACTCGAACGCCGCGGTGACAATCCGACGCGCTGCCGGACGCGTGATGATCCGCACGCTGGCGGCAAGGTCGGGGCCGGGCACGTTGGCGAAAGCCTTGAACTTGGGGTGGGAGTTGAGAGCCTGACGAACAATTTCCGGGGGATTCGTCCACTCAATGCCGGCATACATGCCTTCCGTGCCCTGCCGGAAAATGGTGCTGTCGATTTTGGGCTCATCGAAGCCGCCATCGGTGCGCTTGCGAATATAGTTCAGAGGATTCCCGATAAACCCGACGCACGGCCGCATGCAGATATCGAGGTTGAACTTCTGCCGCATGGTCACGATGGGCGAATAGTAGACGTATCCCTTGCCCTGCAGTTCCGGCTTGAGTTCGGCCTGAGCCGCCTTGTTCGGTTTCGACGTGATGGCCCCGAACAGGCCCAGTTTGTGCTTGGTGAGAAGGTCAATCGTGCGGTCGGGCAGCGCATTGCCCTGGCTACACCAGCAGTCCCAGCCGATGTCGGCATGAATATACTCGGCGTCAAAACCGACGGCCTTGAGGACACGCAGGGACTCGGGAAGAACCTGGTTGCCAATGCCGTCGCCCGGCATCATGACTACGGTGTATTTCGCCATGAGAGCGGATTCTCCTAACTTCACGAGTGAACGACTTTTCACCACAGAGTCACAGAGTCACAGAGAATAAAGAGAGAAAAATCACGAAAACAGGGTTTCAGACCCCGAGGCCCGCGCTGCCGAAGGCCTACGCCAGTCCCAACTTCCGAGCCACCAGGTTCTCCACGCCCTCCGCAATCACCAGCGACTGCGGCACGCTCCCCAATGCCGGAAATGCAAATTTCTCTCCGCGCCACGTGATCACACTCGACGTGAACTCGATATCAATCACATCGCCGGGAATGATGGTCTTTTCCTTGGCCCCGATCTCCGCAGCAAATTGTTCGCGCAGGCGCTTTACCAGCCCCGGTACCTCAACGCACAGGAAACCGTTGTTGTAGGCATTGCGCAAGTAAGTCTGCGAGAAGCTGGCGGCAATGACCAGCGGAATGCCTTTGGCCTTCAGACACGTCACCGCCTGCTCGCGGCTGGAACCGGTGCCAAAATTAAATCCACCGACAATGACGTCGCCGGCCGCGGTGCGCGCGGCGAATTGCGGATCGTAGTTTTCCATCACGACCTTGGCCATCATCTCTTTGGTCATGTCGTCGCGATAGGTGTAGTCCTTGCCGTAGATCGCGTCGGTGTTCACGTTGTCCTGCGGCATGAAAACCAATCGCCCTTGGACCCGACCGGGAAATCCTTCCAGAATCTCGACCTGCTCGGCTCCCGATGAGCCATTCGCGGCAAGGTCGGTATATTTCCGTTCAGGATTGCGATCCGCGAACCCATGCGGTCCGCGAATGTATCCCGCGACTGCCGAAGCCGCCACCACCTCCGGGCTGGCCAGGTAACACTGCGCATCGCGCGATCCCATGCGTCCCTTGAAGTTGCGGTTGGTTGCCGAGATGCCCACCTCGCCTTTTTCCAGCAGCCCGACGCCCAGTCCGATGCACGGTCCGCATCCGGCGGGCAGGGGATGCGCGCCCGCGTCCATCAGCGTCTGCCAGATGCCGCGCTTCTCGGCCTCCTCCTGCACCCACTTGCTGGCCGCGCCGAGATAGAACTGCACGCTCTGCGCGACCTTCTTCCCCTTCAGAACTTTCGCTGCTGCATCCAGGTCCTCGAGCCGCGAGTTCACGCAGGAAACCAGGTAGGCTTTCTGGATCGCAACCTTCTTCCTTTCCATCTCAGCGAGGGATTGCATGACCTGCACCGTGTCGGGCCCGGAAACATGGGGCGTGACTTGCGCCAGATCCAGCGTGATCCTTGCTGCATAAGCGGCAAGGGGATCGGGACTCGGTGGATTCTCCGACCATCGTTTCAAGTCGGACTCTGTGAAGCGCTCGATGCCTTGTGCCTTCAGACGCTGGTAAACACCATCGAGGTATGCCATCGTGACCTGGTCCACCGGGAACCATCCCACCAGTGGTCCCCACTCTGTGGTCATGTTCGAAATGGACAAGCGCGCATCCATCGAGAGCGCAGCAACTCCCGGCCCGGTGAACTCGATCGCCGCGTTCAGCACTTCGTCATGGTTGTACAAACCGCATAGCGTGATAATGACGTCCTTGCCAGTGGCTCCCTCGGGCAACTTCCCTTCCAGCCGGACCTCGACCGAACGCGGAATCTGCCACCAGAATTCGCCCGTCGCCCAAACGGCGGCGGCGTCGGTCCGCACAATTGGCGTACCGATGGCCCCGAGCGCCCCGTACATATTGGAATGCGAGTCGGAGGCCACCACGAACGATCCCGGAACGACGTAGCCACGCTCTACCATGATCTGGTGACCAATACCCGAGCCCGCGGGATAGAAATCAACTCCGTGCTCTTTCGCAAACGCCTCAATCGCGCGATATTTCTTCTGATTCGCTTCGTCCTGATTCTGAATATCGTGATCGAGGGCAAACATCAGTTGCTGTGAAGCATGAATCTTCTTTGCGCCGATGCCCTTGAACTTGCTCATGACCGCGGAGGTGTTGTCGTGCGTCATCACCCGATGCGGTCGGATCGAAAGAAAATCTCCGGCACGAAGCGGCCGCGAAGGCCCTTCGGCCATGTGAGTCTGCGCAATTTTTTCAACAATGTTCTGAGGCATAGGAAGCTCAGTTCTCAACGAATCTCGTAGGCACAGGCGCCCTCGCCTGTGCAGGCGAGCAAGGCTCGCCAGGGTTGTCGAGGCAACACCGCAGCTCGCAGCAAATCATTTTCGCTTCTTCGTTTGTACCTTCTTCTTCGCAATAGCCCTCGCAGCAGATGCTTTCTTCCCCCGCACGTCCGCCTTCATCAGACCCATCAGCTTCGAAACCGAGCCAACCTTCTCCAGATTCCAGATCGCATCCACCAGCTTCTTCTGCACTTTCGCCGACAGAACGCCGTCGGCCAGCGCCGCAAACTTCTCTTCGATTTCCTGATCGGTAAGTGGATTCCGCGGATCGCCCTTGGGATAATCCAACTGCTCGGTGAAGGAGCGCCCGTCAGTCGTATTGATGGTCACGATCACGCGCTGCAATGCCGGAAACACTTTCTCGATTTCCGGGTCGGCAACCACCTCGACCTTCTTCAGCTGCTCGCGGATCTTCGGATCCATGATCTTCGCCATCTCGAACTGCGCCGGCGTTACTTGCCGGTCGACCAGCGCGGCGGCGATCACGTAGGGCAGCGAATGATCGGCGGTCTCCTTGGTGTGCGGATCGTACTTGCTCGGGTCTGAAAGGATGTCAGCCGCCCGCGCCAGCGAGCGAATCTGGACCTTCGCCACCTGGTCCGGGTGCAGATCATTCTTCTTCCCCAGGTCGAGCACGGCGGAGATCGGCGCATGCGTCAGCGCTTCGGTGGGAAAGAATTTCATTCCGCATTGTGTAATGCGCCACGAGCCGCCCAGCCCATCGGTCAAGATGTTCTGCTTCCACTCCGGCCCGAAACAATGCACCAGGCCTTCCTTGCCGTCGACCACATGCTCTGGCCCGGTATAGCCCTTTTCGGCGAGCAGGGCCGCGAACATGCCGCTCTGCGTCGCCATCGGATCCACGGTGTTCTTCATCATGGTCAACTTGCCGGCGGTCACCGCGCCCAGAGTACAATGCCGGCTCGCCGAGATTCCTACCGCGTGCTGGATCTGCTCCCATGAGAGACGCAGGCCGCGTCCAGCCACAAATGGCGAAACGAAGGCGGTCAGCGTCGCATGATGCCATCCGCGTTCGCGGATCCCCGGAAACGCCGCTTCACAGAAACGCATTTCAAATTCGTGCCCCAGTACGAACCCGACGATCAGTTCCTTGCCACCCGACTTCGCGCGCTCGCACGCCGCCATCGCGGCAGGAAAAATGTCCGACGGATGCGATGGATCCTGCTTCCAGTAAATATCGTTGTAGTCCATGCAGCGGATCATCAGGGCGTTGGCGAGCGAGGCCGACACCGCATCCACCCGCTTCCCCGTCCCAATCACAGTCGCCGGTCCGCGTGCCGCAACTTCATCCAGCACGGCGAGCGCAATCTTGACGTCGTGCTGCTGGTATCCGCCCAGCGCACAGCCCACCGAGTCAAGCAGGAAACGCTTCGCCTGGTAAATGGCTTCGTCGGAAATCTGTTTGTACTCGAGGGCAGCGGCCCAGCGTGCCATGGTGGCGGTGATGGGTTCTTTTCCGGGCGTCGTCGGTTTGGGTGCGGACAAGGCAGCTCCTAACTTTTCTTCAGCTTGATGTTTTTCGGATTCTTGAACGGCAGGTAGGCCATGAAGTCGGCATGGTGTACGACGTAGGCCTCGGTCGTGCGCTTCACCTGGTCGCCTTCCGCGGCATGGGCCGCAATGATGTGGCAAACGCCGTCTGGCACGCCACACTCCAGCGCAAGAGCCACCCCGGTAAACGGGTGCCGCAGTGCCTCTCCGCGTTCACTCTGGCGGGACTGGCCATCGGGCCCGATTTCGTATTCCAGAAGCTTCCCGACGTCCGCCAGAATTGCCCCCGCAATTACGGCATCCACGTTTACAGGCAGCGCGCGCCCCATGAATTCGTTCATCGACTCGGCGCTCTTGCGCGCAATGTGGACCACGCACCGCTTATGCTCCATGAATGTGATGGGGCAGCCCGGGATGAGCAGCGTAAAAGGAATGCGGTTGAGGTCTTCGGGCTTGAGCGGGCTGCGCTCCAGCGCCTTGCTCCATGTAAGGGTCACCTGTTCGCGCAGTTGCGCGTCCTGAATCCAGTTGATTTCAGGCCAGAGCCTTAGGACTGCTTCCCGCATGCGGGAACCTCCTGCGTGCCAAAAACCACTTAGCTTAGCGCGTGGATCGCCCCGTAGTCGAGGACCTGCGTCACAGAGCAGATACTCTCTTGCGCCCAAATAAGGAACATGGACTCCTGAGGTCGACTAACGAACCCGTCTCGCGCGCGAATCCGCGCTGTTGCATAATCAGCAGTCGGCGAGCGTCCGTTTGTCCCCGCCTCGCATCCAAGGGGCAGAAAGTGACCGAGGAATCATGCCCGTTACGCGCACATTTCCTTTACTCGTTCTGACCTGCTTGCTGGCATGCACGGCGTCCGCCCAACAACCCGCCGACCCTACCAGCCTCTCGCTGGGCGCCGTCATCCTTCCGAAAGCGTCTCCCCGGCACGAATACAAGTTTCTTTTCCAGGCTCACGGCGGGATTCCTCCCGTGAAATACACTTTTTCGGAAGGTAAGTTACCCGTGGGACTGAAACTCGCCGAAGACGGCCTGCTGAGCGGCACTCCCACTGGAGGCGTGGGCGACTACAAATTTACGGTCTCCGCCCTTGATAGTTCGAATCCTCCGCAGAAAGCATTTCGCTCCTACGTTCTTCGTGTTCTGCAACCGATGCTGATGGAGTGGAAGCGTTATCCCCGCGTCACGGGAAACCGAGTCGATGGGTCCATTGTGGTCAGCAACAACACCGAAGACGACTTCGACTTCACGTTCGTTGTGCTCGCCGTGGCCGAGAATGGCCGCGCCACCGCCATCGGCTACCAGCACTTCCCCCTCAAAAGCGGCGTCGACTCGCAGGAAATTCCCTTCGGAGAGACGCTGCCCAAGGGCGCTTACGCACTTCATCTGGACGCCGTGTCCGAAGTGCCGGCGAAAGACCAGATCTACCGGGTCCGGCTGCAGACGAAAGACAAAGTGCAGGTCGCCATCGGTCCCTGAAAACCCACCTCCCCCAATGAAAAAGAGACGCGGGGCGATCCGCGTCTCTGTCCAGGAGGTTCATGTTTGGCCGGATTGTTGCTCAGACACTTGGGGGAGAGCCTGCGTTGGCAGCCTCGCTTGGGGGCGCCTCGGCCAAACAATAAGAATCCCGAGGTGATGTTGATCTCGTTCGTCTCGGCCAGTAGCTCGCTTTTAGACCCTTACCGACCTGCTCTCGTCGCTTCCTTGCGGGTTGCAACGCGCGATCTTAGTTCGGGCTCCGGGCTCACCGCCAACCGGATAAACCAGTCCAACGCCTCGGGACTCTATCTTGCCTTCAACGGTCGTTCCTGTTCTCCTCGACCAGCGCTTTGCTATAGACCCTTGCTTGCCTTCCTTCCGATTTGCGCAATCAGAAGGTGACTTCGCTTGAGCCCCGGACGCCGCACCAACCGGCAAAACTGAGAACGTGTCGAAGAACGAGTGTCTTTTTACTCCTTCTGTTTTTATAGTCAATCAAAACCGCCATCTTTTATCTATCTTTGTTTCAATAAGATGCAGGCCATTCACAGGCAAATGACCGCTTTTTGTGCACCTTTCCCGGCGTCTTTCCGTGATTTTGGCCCAAATCACGCCCACTTCGCGGTTTCCAGCAATCGAAACCAGCCAGTTTCTGCAAAAGAACGATTTTCCTTCCTGTGGAAATCTCGTCACAATTCAGTAACGGCGCGGCAGTTGCTAATTGCAACAGTTGTCGGAAAGGTCTGGCCTCTGCCGATGAACAGGCGGATTTTTGCCGATAGAGGGGCGGGCGTTCCCCGCCCGCCCACACTCAGCGAGTTGCGATCCTCCATTCATCGTCACGAAGCCGACTGCGCCAGGGGCCAAGGATGCTGCAGCTGGGTCGTCCCTTGTACAATGCGCATTCTCCCAAGATGAGCACCGTGCACGTGACCGTGAAAATCCACCATCTTGCGCTGATGCTGAGCCTTACCTTGGCCGCCGCAGCCCAGAGCGCCGAGCAGCGCACTGCAATTCACCTCGAATCGATCCGCAAGAATCCCTCCCTGCTGCTCGCCTTTCTGCAGTCCATGCCCAAGGGCGGCGACCTGCACAACCACCTGGCGGGGGCCATCTATGCGGAGAACTGGATCGATTACGCCGCCCAGGACAACCTGTGCGTGGACCGCGGCACCTCGACCCTGCTCCCGCCGCCCTGCGACGAGTCGTGCGCGAACCATTCCTACAACCCCGCGGTGCGCTGCGCTTACGCCGACCATGTGCTCTACAACCAGCTGGTCGACGCCTGGTCCATGAGGAACTGGACGCCCGGCAAAGGCTCCGGTCACGACCATTTCTTTGCCACCTTCGACAAGTTTCTGCTCGCCGAGATCAATAGTGTCGGCAATCAACTGGCCGAGGTAGCCTCGCGCGCCGCTGCTGACCGCTTGCAATATGTCGAACTGATGCACACCGCCGACAACATGAGCTCAGCGCAACTCGGCAGCAAGCTGGGCTGGGACGATGACTTCGCCAAAATGCGCGACCGCCTGCTGGCCGGAGGGCTGAAGGACGTCGTTGAAGCAACTCGCGAGCAACTCGACCGCAACGAAGCCCGCAAGCGGGTAATCCTCGCCTGCGCCGCCGCCCACCCCGATCCCGGCTGCCAGGTCACCATCCACTACCTGTACCAGGTCCTGCGCGGCCTGCCCCGGGAGAGCGTGTTCGCCCAGATTCTGCTGGGCTTCGAACTCGCGCAGGTCGATCCCCGCTTCGTCGGCTTGAATCTGGTGATGCCCGAAGACTGGTACGTGCCCAGGCACGATTTCCAACTCCACATGAAGATGCTCGATTTCCTGCACCAGTCTTATCCCAAAGTCCACATCAGCCTGCACGCCGGCGAACTTTCTGCGGGACTCGTGCCGCCCGAAGACTTGCGCTTTCACATCCGCGAATCCATCGAACAAGGACACGCCGAGCGCATCGGCCATGGCGTTTCGGTCATGAACGAGCGTGATCCCCTCGGCCTGTTGAAAGAGATGGCTGCCAGAAACGTGCTGGTCGAAATCTGCCTGACCAGCAATGCAAAAATTCTGGAAATAGAAGGCACGAACCATCCGCTGGCTACCTATATGAAGTACGGCGTTCCGGTGGCCCTCGCCAGCGACGATGAGGGCGTCTCTCGTTCCGACATGACACGCGAATATCAAAGGGCGGTCGAAACCCAGGGCCTCTCATACATGGAACTGAAGCGCATGGCGCGGCAGAGTCTTGAACACAGCTTCATTCCAGGCGAGAGCCTTTGGCAAAAACCGTTTCGAATGGCGAGGGCCTGCGCGAATATGCCCAACAGCGCCAAGACTTCGCCCGCATGCCAGAAATTTCTGGAAGCCAACGAAAAAGCCTCCGTGCAGTGGAAACTGGAAAACGAGTTCAAGCAATTCGAAAAGGCATACTGACTGCCGAAGAGTTGCGCTTAAAGGCAAGCGTTAAGGGAATCCGTTTTAAAAGTCCGTATTTGAGTGGAGTCTGGAATTGAAAGAATCTGGATTTGCTAGGTGTCTGGATTTGAAGGGGACCGGATTTGAAAGGGCCCGGCTTCAGCCGGGCCGAACAAGCTCGAAATAAATCGCGGCTTTAGCCGCTGAGGGGCCGGTTTCTCAAAGCTCGCCGCTCGTAGCTCGAAGCTTTTCGCGAGGTCCTATCGACATGAACGATCTATTCACCCGCGCCGACTCCGCCGCCCAATTCGTCCTATCGCAAACTTCGCTGCGTCCAAATATCGGCCTCATCCTGGGCTCGGGCCTCGGAGCCTTCGCCGACTCCCTCGCCGACGCAACGCGAATTCCGTACGCGCAGATCCCCGCATTCCCGCGCTCGACCGCGATCGGCCACGCCGGCCAGATGGTGATCGGCAACGCGGGAACCATCCCCGTGGCCGCCATGCAGGGACGCGCCCATCTCTACGAAGGTTATTCCGTACAGGAAGTCGCCTTCCCGATCCGCGTCTTCGGACGCATGGGCATCCGCGCCGTCATTCTCACCAACGCTGCCGGCGGCATCAACCTGAAATTTCAGCAGGGCGCGCTGGTGCTGATCAAGGACCACATCAACCTGCAGGGACATAACCCGCTCGTCGGCCCCAACGACGATCGCTTCGGCGTCCGCTTCCCCGATATGACCCATGCCTACACCAAGGCTTACGCCAAGGCGGCTCAGGAAGAAGCCGCGAAGCTCGGCTTGTCGTTCGAAGATGGTATCTACGCCGCGCTGCTCGGCCCCAGTTATGAGACGCCCGCCGAAATTCGTTACCTCAGAACCATCGGCGCCGATCTGGTCGGCATGTCGACCGTCGCCGAAGTCATCGCCGCGCGGCACATGGGGATCAAAGTCCTGGCCATCTCCTGCGTCACCAACATGGCCGCCGGAATTCTCGATCAGGTTCTGTCCCACGAGGAAGTCATGGAGACCGGGCAGAAAGTCCGCGGTCAGTTTGAAGCACTCCTGCGCGCCGTGCTCCCCAGAATCGCTGCCGACATAGAGGAATGAAGCGGAGGCTAACTGCTCATGATGGAAACGAAGATTATGCCCGCTCCCTAGCTAGCGTTGTCATCCTGAGCGTAGCGAAGGACCTGTGCATTTCACGGCGAACAGCTCCCCTCTCCAGATCACGCGCCCGATTTGCGGCCGGGAGCAAGCCGGAGCAGAAGCCCATTGATCAGGATGGTAATCACCGACGCCGCCAGCACCGCGTTATACATATCGTCGCCCACAATGTGAGCATCGCGCGCCACCCGTACCAGCACGTAAGAAAATTCCCCGATCTGCGTGAGTCCCAGCCCAACCATCAACGCGGTGCTCGTCGGGTAACGGAACAACTTGACCACCACGGCCCAGATCACGAACTTCCCGAACATCACCAGGGCGACGATGACGACCAGCAGCCAAGGCTTCGAAATCAGGATGCGCGGGTTCACCAGGATTCCCATGGTGACGAAGAACAGCGCAACAAAAGCGTCGCGCAGCGGAAGCAGGTGTTGCATCGTTTCGTGCGCCGCTTCCGATTCGCTCACCAGCAAGCCCGCCAGAAACGCCCCCAGTGCAAGCGACAAACCCACCGCATGGGTCAGCGCCGCCGTCATGAAACCCAGCGCCAGAGCGACCAGAACAAAGAATTCCGGATTCGCCGCCTTCACCACCCGCCGCATCAGGGGCGGAATGAGTTTGTGAGCGATCAGCGTGACCGGAATGAGAATCAGTACAGCCTTCCCCAACGCAATGCCCAGGGCGAGCAGACGGCTGCGGCTCAAGTCTTCCAGCGACGGCAACAGAATCGTCAGGACCACAACCGCCAGGTCCTCGACCAGCGTGATCCCAATCATCACCTGGCCCTGCTCCGAGCGCAGTTCCCCACGCTCGGTCAGGAAACGCGACAGCACCATTGTGCTCGCTACCGAAATGATTGCGCCGACGGCAACTCCCTGCTGCCAACTCCAGCCCAGCAGCGATCCCACGCCCACGCCGAGCGCGATCGAAAGCAGAATCCCCAACGGCCCACCCACAATCGCCACCCACTTCACACGCAGCAGATCGCGAAAAGAAAACTCCAGACCAATGGAGTACATCAGGAGAATGACGCCGATCTCGGCCAGCACCTCGAACTCGTGAACATCCGCGACCGTCGGCCCCGGCGTGAACGGCCCAACCAGAATCCCGCCCAGCACGTAGCCCAGTATCAGCGGCTGACGCAGCATTCGCGCCGCAGCCCCGCCGACTACGGCAGCGCCGAAGACGTACGCTAAATCCCGATAGAAGGTAGTCTCCACAGTCATAAGACAGCGATGAGCTACGAGCTTCGAGCCACAAGCAATCCATCAGACTGGAGCCGCATCACGAGTGGCCTAGAGTTTAGCTGAACACTCCCCAAAATCCGACTTTCACCAAATACGCTTGCATCTCACTCGTAGCTCGTAGCTCGTAGCTCGAAGCTCGAAAGCCCCTTTGGAAAACTATTCACGGACACGTTACAAGCCTTTTACCGACGCGAAATAAACACCTACTACGCTGCCCCTACCTTCAAAGGAGGGCTGTGAAATGGTGTCAAGGCAACTTGTCTCCCTCAGGTCACGCATGGCGGCAATGAGCGGCATCGCGACCCTGGTTGTACAACTGATTTCACCGGCAATCGCTGCGGCGGAGGACCATTCCCACCAAACTCGAACCCCCATCCAGCACGTGATCGTGATCCTCGGCGAGAACCGCACGTTCGATCAGGTCTTTGCCACCTATAGGCCGAAAAAGGGAGAGAGCGTCGACAACCTCCTCTCGAAGGGCATCGTCAATGAAGACGGAACACCCGGGCCGAACTTTGCTCTGGCTGCCCAGTCGTCCGCTATCGATGGCAGCGATGACGGCTTTCGCCTCAGCCCTTCCGGCAACACCCATTATTCTGTTTTGCCGCCCGCGCTTGCCGGTGGATACTCGACGGCTCCATTCCCTGATGTCGCTACTGCCAAGGCGTTCGAGAACGGATTGCCGGATGACTACTACGTGTTTATGACCACGGGCGGCACCGGACTCGCGCATGGCGCGCTTGACACCCGCATTCCAAACGCCGACCGGTTGCCCAACGGACCCTTCCAGTTGACCTCCGCGACTCACCCCTACGACACCTACGACAACAGCCCGGTCCACCGCTTCTACCAGATGTGGCAGCAGTTCGACTGCAAGGCGTCGCGCGCCACGCGCAGCAATCCCAGCGGATGCAAGAACGACCTGTGGCCCTGGGTGGAGACCACGATCGGCGCAGGCTCCAACGGCAAGACGCAGCCATCCGGATTCAATGACACCACCACCGGAGAAGGTTCCACGGCGATGGGCTTCTACAACGTTCTGCAGGGCGACGCGCCCTACTTCAAGTTTCTCGCCGACAACTACGCCATGAGCGACAACTTTCACCAATCGGTCATGGGAGGAACCGGCGCCAATCACGTCATGATCGGCACCGGTGATGGCATCTGGTTCAGCGACGGCCGCGGACATGCGCGCCGCCCACCGCACAACGAAATGGTCGCAGCAGGAAGCCCCAACGCCGGCGTGGTTGATGAAATCGAAAATCCGAATCCGCAACCCGGTACCAACAACTGGTACACGCAAGACGGATACGGCTCAGGTTCATACGGCTCACCCTCGTCTGGTGGCGGAACTTACAGCGAGTGCGCCGATAGCTCCGCACCCGGCGTCGGCCAACTCGTCCGCTATCTCCGTTCGCTGCCCAAGCCAATCGACCCAAATTGCGAACGCGGTCACTACTATCTGCTGAACAACTACGCCCCCGGCTATTATGGCGATGGCCGCGATGCCTACGCCGACATCACCAATCCCAAGCAGACGGTGTTTACGATCCCGCCTTCCACCTTGCGTACCATCGGCGACGCCATGCAACGAGAAGAACGTCTCGTGGGCGTACTACGGCGATCAGTGGAATGCCTACCTTGCCAACCCTGACGGCAATTACGTTACCGCCGACAACACGTACTGCAACATCTGCAACCCGTTCCAGTACGTCACCTCGATCATGACCAGCGCGTCCGGGCGCGCCCACAACCAGGACACCACCGAGCTTTACGATGCCATCAAGAACGGCTCACTTCCGGCAGTCTCGTTTGTGAAGCCGGAGTGGCTGGCTCGACGGCCACCCGGCTTCATCGAAGCTGAACCTGTTCGAAGGCTTCGTGAAGAAGATCGTCGACGGCGTCCAGGCCAACCCGAAACTCTGGGGCAGCACCGCCATCATCGTGACCTTTGACGAGGGCGGCGGCTACTGGGACTCCGGCTACATTCAGCCGCTGGACTTCTTCGGCGACGGCAGCCGCATTCCCACCATCGTGGTGTCACCCTGGACCAAACCCGGCCACATCTCTCACACCTACACCGACCACGTCTCCATCCTGAAGTTCATCGAGGCCAACTGGAAACTGTCGCCCTTGACCCGCCGCAGCCGCGACAACTTCCCCAATCCACGAGCCAGCCGCAGCAACCCCTACGTCCCACTGAACAGTCCCGCCATCGGCGACATGATGGACCTGTTCAACTTTCACCGGGACTAGTCATTCAAGCGCGCCTAACGAGGTGCTGTACCAGACTGGCGTCAACCCTATAGGTTTGGCGCCAGTTTGCTTTTCGACATCACCGTGGGTTCTGCGCGGAGCTGCATGGTGAGCCTCTAGCTATACCGCGCAACGGCCCTACAGTCTCCCCGCCCTTCTCACCCCATCCCGAAAGGTGTACCTTAGTCCCCCTGAGGCCCATGGCGAGCACTGAAAGCGGGAAAGGACCCTGGGGAGCACCCACCCTGCTGGGTGTTCCACTCGACGAGAACTCCTCCTACAAGCGAGGCGCAGCCGAAGCACCCCCGCTGATCCGCGAGGCGTTGCGTTGCGACGCCTCCAACATGTGGTCAGAACTTGGCGTCGACGTCGGTGCCGAAGGCGCCTATGAAGACGCCGGCGACCTATCCCTTTCCGAGAACGCCTTCCCCGCCATCGAGCAAGCCGTCGACGCCCTGCTCAATAAACGCCAGCGCCCCCTATGCCTCGGCGGCGATCATTCGATCACCTATCCCATCGTCCGCGCGTTCGCCAAGCGTTTCAAAGACCTCACCCTCATCCATTTCGACGCCCATCCCGATCTCTACGACGATTTCGACGGCAACAAGTTCTCGCACGCCTCGCCCTTCGCCCGCATCATGGAAGAGAAACTGGCAAAGCGGCTGATCCAGGTCGGCATCCGAACCATGAACGCCGCCCAGAAAAAGCAGGCCGCGCGCTTTGGCGTGGAAGTCTTCGGGATCGGCCACAAACGCGCCCTCGAAGAAGTGAAGACCTGGTGCCCGGTCTACGTCTCCTTTGACATGGACGTCCTCGACCCCGCCTTCGCCCCCGGCGTCTCCCATCGCGAGCCCGGCGGCATGTCCGTGCGCGAGGTTCTGGAGCACCTGCACTCCATCACGGCCACCATCGTCGGCGCCGACATCGTCGAGTACAACCCCAGCCGCGACATCTCCGGTCTCACCGCCACCGTCGCCGGGAAAATCCTTAAAGAACTCATGGGCAAAATGCTGATGGCCTGCAATTGTCCGTAAATTTCACCCAGACGCAACCCCGTATTCGCCGCAGCCCTGTCATCCCGACCGAAGTGAGGCGCCAGCCGAACGCAGTCGAGGGACCGCGCGTTCCTTAAGCCCGGCAAGAACTCAAAGATTTTTCCACTACGGACTCCTCCAGAATTTCGCCTATGCAACCACGCCGATTCACAAGCTGTGGAATAATCATCCGGCAACTCGACGAAGTGGGGCTGAAGTCAATCATGGCCAATGATGCGGAAAAGGAAGCGGCCGCGCGAGCAAGCCTGAAATATGTTCGCGATGGCCAAGTGGTGGGGCTCGGCAGCGGCTCGACCGCCACGTTTGCCATTCGTTTGCTCGGCGAGCGCGTGCGCGCCGGCATGAAGATTCGTGGCATCCCGAGTTCGATCGCTTCGCGCGACCTCGCGCTTCAGTTAAAGATCCCGCTCGCGACCTTCGACCAGGTCCAGGAAATCGATGTCACCATCGATGGCGCCGACGAATTTGATCCTGCTCTCAACCTGATCAAAGGGGGCGGTGGCGCCATGCTCCGCGAAAAAATCGTCGCCTCCGCCTCAAAGCAGCTCATCATCGTCACCGACTCTTCCAAGCAAGTCCCGGTACTGGGGAAATTTCCTCTTCCGGTCGAAGTTATCGGATTCGCCGAGCCGCTGGTCGCGAAAAAGATTTCCGATCTCGGAGCCCGGGTCGTCCGACGCCAGGATTCTTCTGGCAAGCCCTATGTGACCGACGAAGGTCATCACATCCTCGACTGTCACTTTGGCAAAATTCCAGATGCGGCTGCGCTCGCCTGCACTTTGAGCGAGACGCCCGGCATCGTCGAACACGGCCTCTTCGTCGGCATGGCCACCACCGTCGTGATGGCCAAGAATGGCGAGGTCGAGGAGTTTCGCCGCTCGTAGCTGTGATTTCGCTACTACGTGCCAAAGGGAACCACGCCGGCGACCGCCGACGATTTCCGGCGGGGCTATCGCTGGATCGTCGCGGCCGTAACTGCCGCTCTGATCTTCGTACTGGTGCTCGGTCACGGAATGACGCTCACGCCGTAGTTTCGATTACTCCGCGAGAATCTCGCGCAGGGCCGCCAGCAAACGATCCACTTCCTCCACCGTGTTGTAGTGAAACAACCCGATCCGCAAAAACCCGCCGTCTTTCTCCACGTCCAGCTGCTCAGTGACATTGATTGCGTAGTAGTTCCCGTCCCACGTGAAGAATCCCCTGTCCCCTAGCTTGGTTGCGAGCTCCAGCGGAGTGTGTCCCTGGGCGCGCAAGGCGATCGTCGGGCAGCGGTGATCAAACCGCGACGGATCGGTGATGCCGTAGACCTTCACCGTGGGCATCGCCGCAATTCCCCGCAACAACCGCTCGCACAAACTGCGCTCATACTTCACGATCTCGACATAGGCCGCGAGAATCGACGCCCGCCGCGATGGCAGCATTCCCTTCAACCTGTGCCCGATGCTCGCGATGTAGTCCACACACGCCGTGATACCCGCAATGCCCTCGTGGTTCAACGTTCCCCACTCCCAGCAATTGGGGATTTCATTGGTATTCGCTCGAACTTTGTAGGGTTGCAGTCGCTTCAGGTGTTCCCGCTTGCCATACAGCACGCCCATGTGTGGCCCGAAGAATTTGTAGCTTGAGCAAACCAGGAAGTCGCAATCGAGATTGCGCACGTCGATCGGCCCGTGCGGCGCGTAGTGCACGGCATCGATGTAAGCCAGCGCTCCCCCTTCGTGCGCCAACCGCACCACCTCTTTCACGTCATTGATCGTCCCGACCGCGTTCGAGGCGTATCCGACTGCAACAACCTTCGTTCGCTTGTTAATCTGCTGCGCCAGGTCTTCCATGTCGACCGTGCAATCGGCTTCGCGAAACGCCACTCGCCGGATCACCACCCCCCGCTCCTCGAGCGCCTGCCAGGGCGAGAAGTTCGCATCATGGTCGAGCAGGGTGAGCACGATCTCATCCCCGGCCTTCAGTTCACGCCCAAGTGCCCGGCTCATCGCGAAGGTCAGCGACGTCATGTTGAACCCGAAAACGACTTCGTCCGAATCGCAGCCCAGGAAATCCGCCATCGCCGAACGCCCATCCGCGATCACCTGGTTCGTCCGCCGGCTGGTGAGATACGCACCGCAGGTGTTCGCGTTCGCGTGCTTGAGATAGTCGCTGATGGCATCGATCACCCGCTGCGGTACCTGGGTCCCGCCAGGCCCGTCAAAGTAAGCGGCGGGATGGCCGTTTACTTTTTCCGCAAAGGAGGGGAATTGGGAGCGAATCCAGGATAGATCGAGCGTGGTTGCGAGTTCTTCTTGAGTAGTCGGCATGATTAGTCAGCACCTGGTCGTTCGTACTCATCCAAATTTTGTTATTCCAAACCGGCCTGTCGTAGTCACTCCAAAATAATAAATTCGAACCAGCATAGCTCGTACTCACTTCAAAAATTGTCATTCCGAGCCAGCGAGGCGAAGCCGAGCGCCTTCGAGGAACCCTGCGTTTCCCTGAGCCTTGTGCAGGGTCACTGTGGCATCATTTTGCAATTCCTGACCTTCCCACCGCCCGTATGAAATCCGCCAACATCCCATACGCCGTCGCATACAAGCCGGGATTCACTTCGGTGATGCAAAGTCCCGGGAAAATATCCGTTTCAAAATACACGATGGACGAAGTTCCCGTGACCCACGCCAGCGGATCGCTCCACGGCACGCGCTCCGGCCTTACCCGCGCCGCAATCCCGCTCCCCGTGCGCCGTGCACTGCACACCAGCTTATAAGGACTCCCCGCCGCCCGCGCCCCGCGCACTTCCTCGCCTGTCAACTTGCCAATGCCTTCCCTCTGCACATCGACCGGACGAAGCTTCTCTCCCATCAACACAACCACCAGGGCGGTCACCTTCACCGCCGCGTCCCAGCCTTCGATGTCGTGACTCGCGTCCGTTTCCGCCACGCCCATTTGCTGCGCGCGACCGAGCGCCGCCTCAAAGCTCAAGCCCTCTTCCATCCCGGCCAGAATCACGTTCGTCGTCGAATTGAGAATCCCGCGAAAGCCCTGCAGATGAATGGCCGGAAGACTTTCCTGGAATAACGAGAAGATCGGAATGCCATCGAGCACCGTCGACTCGAATAACAGCCGCTTGCCGCGTGCCTGGGACAGGTCGCGCAGTTCGTGGTAGGCGTGGACGATGGGGCCCTTGTTAGCGGTGATCGCGTGCGCACCGCACTCGAGGGCAGCGCGCAGATGGTCCACTGCCGGCTGGCCGTTCTCGACATTCAACGAAGTCGCTTCAAACAGCGCGTCCGCGCGTGCCGTCGCCAGCCATTCGCGAACGTTGCCGCTGCTGCGTAAATTCTCCGGAAAGTCTCCCGCAACCAGGCCTTGTTCCCGGCTTAACAATCCGGGATCGATTCCGCTTGGCTCGGCAATCCAACCCAGCCGTCGCGACGCGACCCCCGTGATCCGCCACACAATGTCGCGCGCCCGCAATTCGGCGTGACGATCTACCAGCAGGCGCACCAGCGCCCGGTTCACGTTGCCGAATCCCAGCAGGCACAGATTGTAGGATGGAATGAGCGTCTCTCCGGCGCCTAGCCCATCGTGGTGGTGTGTTCGGGCTTGATCTTGTAAATCACGCGCGTCTCGCTGGGCTGCGCATAAGGATACTTGTCGACGCCCAGATATTTCTTTGCCAGCTTGTCGATATGCGCATCCGCGCCCTGCTCGGTAATTTCAGTCACCTTGCCGCGAACCTCCAGATACCGGTAAGGATTCTCAGGATCGATAATTGCGAGCGAAACCCGCGGATCGCGGCGCACATTGCGGTCTTTCTGGCGGCCCTTCGCGGAATTGAAGAGGATGTGCTCGCCGTCATAATCCACCCACACCGGCGTTACCTGCGGACGACCGTCGGGCATCAGCGTTCCAAGGCTCGCGAATGCGCGCTTCTGAAACAAATCGGTGTACTTCTCCGGAATCGGACCGGACATGAAAAGCCTCCTCGAAAAACGCAGCCGTCTCAAACGACAAGGCCGCACAGATTATAGCCGTGCCCGCGTCAGCTTGCAGTACGGAGCCGAAACATCCGCGCCTGCCGCAAACTTCGCGCACCTTCCGTTAGAATATCGACCTCACTTAAATCACACTGGTAGCGTCCGTGTCCGGGTGGAACCTCTGCCCCGCCACGAAACTCAACTAAACCAGTAGACTTTGTACGGAGACCGGATTTCTTTTATGCAGAGCGCAAATCTTCGCCGGCACAGATTCCTGCCGGTCCTTGCCGTATTGTCGTTCCTACTCGTTGCCGCTGTCTGGGCGCACCCGGCGCCCTCATCCAAATATCCGCAGACCATCGTCTTCATGACCGACTTTGGCACGCTCGACGATTCGGTTCCCATCTGCAAGGGCGTGATGTACGCGATCATGCCCGGCGTGCGCATCGTCGACCTCGCCCACCAGGTCACTCCGTTCTCGATCCTCGACGGCGCCCGTTTCCTTTACGGCACAACCCCTTACTACCCGGCCGGCACCGTCTTCACCGTCGTGGTCGATCCAACAGTCGGCAGCACCCGCAAGGCGGTCATCATCAAATCCAAGCGCGGACAGTATTTCGTTTTGCCTGACAACGGCCTGATCACCCTTGTCGCCGACCGCGATGGCCTCGAAGCTGCCCGCGAGATCACCAATCCCGCATGGATGATCGGCCAAGCACTTTCCTCCACCTTTCATGGCCGCGACATTTTTTCTCCCGCCGGGGCACACATCGCGCGCGGCGATAACTGGTCCGAAGTTGGCCCGGTCGTCGATCTGAAAGCTCTGGTCCGTCTCGACCTGCAAGCGCCCACCATCGACGACAAGGGCCTGCACGGCGAAGTCATCGCCACCGACGGCCCCTTCGGCAATCTCGTCACCAATGTCGACGCGGAAGAATTTCTGAAACTCGGGTATCACCGCGGCGACACCCTCCCTCTCACCCTGGGCGACCAGAAGATCGACCTGCAGTTCGTGAAGACGTTCAGCGACGTGCCGCTGAAGACCCCTTTGACCTACATCGACTCGCGCGGCCGCTTCGCGCTCGCCGTCAACCAGGCCAGCTTTGCCGAGACCTACGGGATCAAGCCACCGGTGAAATTTACCATTCCCCGCAAGCACTGAGCTTCGCGCGTCGGCTTCAAATCCGGAACCCGGCGCGAGGTTTGTGGCATCTTTTAGCTTTCTGTTCCACGAAGTGGTAGCGATTTCAGGAGAACCCCTTCATGCGCAACTCCACATCGTTTCCTTCACCCTGGATTTTGCTGTTCGCACTCCTACTCGTACCCGCAGTTCTCTACGCCCAGAGCTTCCGTGGATCGATCCGCGGCAGCGTAAAAGACGCCAGTGGCGCCCTCCTCGCCGGCGCCAAGGTGACCGCCAAAAACAACGCCACCGGCCTGGTCCGCGAGGTTAAAACTTCCCAGGACGGAAGCTACGTCATGGCCGAACTGCCGGCTGGCTTGTACGTGGTGATGGCCGAGGCCGCCAACCTCTCTCTGACAGCGCAGAACGTCGTTGTGAATGTGGGCCTCGATACGACCGCCGACTTCGATCTCACGGAAATCCGAAAGCAGTTTGAATCACTCACAGTTGTAGCCGAAAACCCGGTCGTCGAGACTACGCGCGACGTTCTGGGTGAAGTGGTCGAGCAGAAGTTAATCAGCGAGCTTCCCCTCAACGGGCGTGACTTCGGAAAGCTGGTCGCTTTGACGCCCGGCACAACCGTTGATCCCTCGGGCGTAGCCGGCACGCAGGGCGGATTTGGACAATTCAACATCAACGGCAATCGCGATCGCTCCAACAACTACACACTGGACGGCACCGACAACAACGACCCCTTCTTCAATAATTCTGCCCTGAACCAGACCGGCATCGGGGGCGCGCCCGCGTCCCTTCTGCCCATCGACGCCATCCAGGAATTCAACCTGCAATCGCAATTTGGCGCCGAGTATGGCCGCAACAGCGGTTCGGTGGTGAACATCGTCACCCGCTCCGGCACGAATCACTTCCACGGTTCCGCTTTCGAATTCATTCGCAACAGCGCCCTCGACGCGCGCAACTACTTCAACACCGAATCACGCAAATCCGTTTTTCAGAACAATAACTTCGGTGCGGCTTTCGGAGGACCGATCCTTGAAGACAAGACTTTCTTCTTCACCGCCTACGAAGGACAGCGCGAACGCGTAGGTTCCGATTTCCTGCTGCGGGTCCCGACCAATGCGCAGAGAACAACCGCGCGAACCATTGCCGAGAATGATCTGCTTCACCAACCCGTCAATCCGGCCCTGGACGCCATCCTGGACATCTATCCGGCAAGCGATTCGCCCACCATTCCAGGCGTTGTCCGCGATAAGAACGACGGCAACAATTTCATCGTCAAGCTCGACCATGCCGTTTCCAACAACGAGCAGATCACGGCCCGCTATGCTTTCTCGCAGAGCGACCAGGTCTTTCCTTTTGGTTCCCCCGGCGGCTTTGGTACCGGTTCGCGGCTCGCGCAATTCGCGCAAACCTCACCCGCGCGCGTGCAGATTTTCTCCGCCAGCCTGTTGTCGACTCTGAGTTCCACTTTGATCAACGAAGTCCGTTTCGGATACAGCCGCTACCGCACGTCTTTCAGTTCGCTGAACGCCAACTTCGATCCCGCAACCATCGGCTTGAACTTTGGCACCGGCAAGCTTGGTCTTCCGGAATTTGATTTCACCAATATTGAAAACCTGGGCGCCATCGGATTCAGCGTTCCCCGCGGCCGCACCAGCCAGACCTACCAGGTCCTCGACAACCTGACCTGGCTGCGCGGCAAGCACACCTTCAAGTTTGGCGGAGAATTCCGGCGCGCTGCGATCGAGAACTTCAACGACAACGTGGAGCGCGGAATCTTTCAGTTTGCGGCGGGAAATTTGTTCGACGCCAACCCCGGCAATAATTTCCAGAGCGATCCCGTCGTCGATTCGCTTGTCAACTTCTACACCGGCGGCGCCAATGACGCAGCCTTTGCCTCCTTTGTCCTGGCCGCCACCGGGGACACCCACCGCACCACTTACAACAACGGCTTCAGCTTCTTCGCCCAGGACGACTTCCGCGCCGCCCCCAATTTCACGCTCAATCTCGGCCTGCGCTGGGAGTACTTCGGTCCCATGAGCGAGAAAAACGGCTTGCTCTCCAATCTCGCTCCTGACGGCACGCTGGCGCTGGTCGGCACCCACGGCCTGCATGGCCTCTACGACCGTGACCTGCACGACTTCGGCCCGCATCTCGGCTTCGCCTGGAGTGTGCGCTCCAACACGATCGTTCGCGCAGGCTACGGAGTCTTCTACGACTACGTTCCCCAGCACCTGCTGATCGCTAACTTCACGTCCTCGGCCGGAGTTGCGACCAATCCCATCGGCCCCAAACCCGTGCTGCCGATGAATTTCGATCCCGAAGCATTCAACGGGACCAGCGCCGCCGTGAATCCTCCCATCCTTACGCCCAACACCACAGGCCCATATTCCGTCTTCGTCACCCCGAGAAAATTCCATTCTCCCTACACGCAGAACTGGAACTTGAATGTGCAGCAGAAGTTTGCGCAGAACGCGTCCGTCGAAGTGGGATATGTGGGCAGTAAAGGCACAAAGCTTATCCGGCTCACCGATCTCAACGAGCCCGACGGTGACGGCAATGCTCCCAATCCAAGCTTCGGCACCGTCGACGAACTCCTTCCGGGAGCCTCATCCATTTACCACGCCCTGCAAGCCATCGTGCGCATTCAGGACACGCACGGCGTCTCTGGATTCGCAGGTTATACCTTCGCCAAAGCCATCGACGACGCCTCCGACGGCATTGATTTCGCCCCCGGAGTCGCATTCCCACAAGACCCCAGTAACCTGAGTGCCGAGCGCGGAGCTTCGAGCTTCGACACCAGGCACCGCTTTACCGTCGCCCTCAACTACGATGTGCCCGCATGGAAGCCGGCCGGACGCTTCGGCTCAGGATGGCAACTCAACTGGATAGCCAGCCTGCAGAGCGGCCGTCCCATCCCCATCGCTAACTCCAGCGACTCCAGCGGACGCTTCTACTTCAACCAGCGGCCTAACATCGTTCCGGGCGTGAGTCCCATTCTTCCGCACTGGACGCCGTTCACCGGCTACCTGAATCCGCTGGCCTTCATCCAGCCCGCCTTCGGCACCTTCGGCAATCTGGGACGCAACTCCATTTACGGCCCCGGCTATCGCAACCTCGATTTTTCCATCACCAAGAACACGCGCATCACGGAACAACTCGGGCTGCAGTTCCGCGCCGAGTTCTTCAACATCTTGAATCATCCGAACTACGCCCAACCCGATCACAACATCATTCCCGGGTTCATCGACAACGGCTCCCCGGGCAGTCCGCAAATCGATCCCAATCCTCTTGCCTATCAGGATGGTGTACTGCAACCCATGGGCCTGATCACGCAAACCCCCGACGTAGGCCAGACCAACCCCGGCCTCGGCGGCGGAGGCCCGCGGGTCATCCAGTTGGGACTGAAGCTGATGTTCTAGATGGCGGAGTCTTTGAGGTGAGTTGTCGGGCTCGGTTTCGGTCGAGCCCGTTCCATTGTCCGCGCTTAGCCGCAGCCGCGACCGGCTAAGCACAGCGCTCGTTGCACGTTCAGGGCTTCCATTTGTTCAGAAAGGCAATCACATCGTCCGGATCGAGAGCCCGGGCGGACTCCCACTCCCCATGCTTCTGCGAGTAAAGCACATTGCCGTCCGCGTCGAGCACCGCTAGCACCGGTACCCCTTTATCGAGCGGCGTTTGATACTTGTCCGCCACGTCTTTGTTCTTCTTCCCGTCGTCGCCAATGTCCACATGCACGACCAGGAAATTCTTCTGCAGAAGCGGAGCTATATCGGCCTGATGAAAGGCCTGCTCCAGCACGTGACAGTCGTAGCACCAGTTCCCGCCAAACACCAGAATGACGCGCTGATGATCCTTCTTTGCCTTGCCGAGCGCTTCCTGAATTTCCGCTTTCGCATCCGCGTCCTTGTCATACAGGTTCGGATTGGCGTGCAACGCCGGAGGCATTTTCACTACGTCAGAGTGCGCCGCGACTACGATCCGCCACTGGCCACCCTGCTGTTGCCACGCCTGCTGCTCCGTGACGTAACGGGTTCGTGTCCCATTCGACGTTGGGGTCTTCATGGAGACGGCAAGCGTCACCAGGTGAAGGCCCTGCCGGTCTTGTTCCTCGACAGCCGTTGCATCGAACTCCGACGCCCCCGAAGAAACCAGTTTCCGCCAGAAATCAATTTCAGGAGAGATGTCTGGAACCGGCTTCTCGCCTTTAGGCATGTATCTCGCGGGAGGATCGGTCGAGTACAGGCTGCCCAGCGTACCGACAGCCGCCGGCGTCAGCGCACTCTTCCACTTTTCAACGCCGTCGAACCCAGTTGGAGCCGCCGCGCAGTAGTTCGATACAAGCAGCACCCCGAGAACAAGCGCACGGAAAGGCATTCAAGCACCTCGGTAGGGATTATAAGCGGCCAACCCAGCCAAGCCTTTCCCCTTTGCGCTCCAGCCCTGAATCTCGCCCTCCGACCGCCGCATCCGTTATTCTAGTAACAACCTCTATGCCTTCCCGAAACCCAAAGTCTTCAACCTCCGCCCTCCTGGAAGCCCCCAGCCTCGAACGCGAGCGCGTTTTCGACCTGTTCCGGCACTGGGGATACCTCGAGGCTGACCTCGACCCGCTCGGCCTGCTCCGTCCCCAGCCTCAACCTGACCTGCAAATCGAGGGCGAACTCGCCCGCGAAGCCCGCAACGTCTACTGTGGCACGATCGGCGTCGAATTCATGCACATCACCGATCCGGAACGGCGCCGCTGGATCCAGGAACGCATGGAAGGCGAACCCGGCCCAGTCGACCAGCAGCGCATTCTTGACCTGCTTATCCGCGCCGACGTCTTCGAGCAGGTTCTGCAGCAGCGCTATCTGGGCACGAAACGTTTTTCGCTCGAAGGCAATACTGCTCTGCTTCCCTTGGTTGACGACATCCTCGACAGCGCCGCCCAGCGTGGGGCCGTCAATCTGGTCATGGGCATGAGCCATCGCGGGCGCCTGAACGTCATTCTGCACGTCGCCCGTCGTACTCCCGAGGAACTCTTCGCCGCCTTCGAAGACGTCGACCCGCGCAGCGTCCTCGGCTCCGGCGACGTGAAGTATCACCTGGGCGCAACCGGGGAATACGTCACGCGCAGTGGTGCCAAGGTCAACATTCACCTGGTCTCCAACCCCAGCCACCTGGAAGCCGTCGACCCCGTTACCATCGGACGCACCCGCGCCAAGCAGGACCGCGACGGCGAAGGTGGCCGCGAAAAATTCCTGCCGCTCCTGGTCCACGGCGACGCCGCCTTCGCCGGTCAGGGCATTACCGCCGAAACCATGAACTACGCCGACCTCCCGGGCTACACCGCCGGAGGCACCCTTCACATCATCGTGAACAATCTGGTCGGCTTCACCACCAACCACCGCGAAGAGCATTCCGAACGCTTCTCCGCTGACCTCGCCCGCCGCCAGTCGATTCCCATCTTTCATGTGAACGCCGAAGATGTGAACTCCGTGGTTCGCGTCGGCCGAATGGCTCTCGACTACCGCTACACCTTTGGCACCGACGTCGTCATCGACATGATCGGTTACCGTCGCCATGGCCACAGCGAAGTCGACGACCCCACCGTCACCCAGCCACTGCTCTACAAAGCCATCAAGGCACACCCGCCTCTCTGGGAGATTTACGCGGAAGACGCCGGCATCGACGCCGGCGCCAAAGTCGCCGAAGTGAAGACCGAGTACGAGACCGGTCAGAAGAATGCCGGATCGATCACCAAAAAACCGACCATGCGCGACCTTCCGTCCTACTGGGATGACTACTACGGCGGGCGCTACAAGGCGGAGTACGAAAAAGAAACCGGCCTTTCGTCGGAAGAGCTTGCCGAGCTGACCGAAAAACTGACGACCTACCCCTCCGGTTTCCATATTCATCCCAAGGTGAAGAAACTGCTCGAGCAGCGCGCCGAAATGGGCGCAGGCCAGCGCGATGTCGACTACGGCATGGCCGAAGCACTCGCCTTCGCCAGCCTTGTGAAAGCCGGTATCCCCATCCGCATGAGCGGCCAGGACTCGCGCCGCGGTACCTTCAACCAGCGCCACTCGGTTCTGCTCGATGTCGAAGACGAAACCGAATACGTCCCGCTCCGCAACATCGCTTCCGGCCAGGCTCGCTGTGACATCTACAACTCCACGCTCTCCGAAGCCGGCGTCATGGGTTTCGAATACGGATACAGCCGCGACTATCCCGAAGCGCTCGTCCTGTGGGAAGCTCAATTCGGCGACTTCGCCAACGTCGCCCAAGCCGTCATCGACCAGTTCGTGAGCGCCGGCGAAGACAAGTGGGGCTTGCTGTCTGGCCTCGTCCTGCTTCTCCCGCACGGCTACGAAGGCCAGGGCCCGGAGCACTCCAGCGCCCGCCTCGAGCGCTTCCTGCAACTCGCGGCGCGCGACAATTTCCAGATCTGCCAGCCTTCGAACGCCGCCCAATATTTCCACATGCTGCGTCGCCAGGCCGTCCGCCACTGGCGCAAACCGCTGGTGGTCCTCACGCCCAAGAGCATGTTGCGCCATCCCGACGCCTGCTCCCCGATTGAAGACTTCACCCACCAGCGCTTTCTCCCGATCGTCCCGGATACGGGCGCCCAGAATGCCACTCGCATCCTGGTCTGCACCGGAAAAATCGGCCACGAACTGCGGGTCGAGCGCCAGCGCCGCAGAGACACCAGCACCGCCATCGTCTTCATCGACCAGCTTTACCCGTTCCACGAGCCCGAACTGAAAGCCGCAATCGACCAGCATCCTGAAGCCCGCGAAATCGTGTGGGTGCAGGAAGAGCCCGCCAACATGGGTGCCCTGTTCTACATGATGCCTCGCCTCCGCCACGTAGCCGGAGACCGGGCCGTGCTCTCCGTAAAACGGTCCGCCAGTCCAAGCCCCTCCACAGGCTCCGCCGGGGCCCACGAGGTAGAGCAAAAGACTCTGATCACGCTAGCCCTGACAGGTGGGAAGACCTAGCCCGCGTAGGGGCAGACGCCCTCGTCTGCCCAGCCGAGCAAAGCTCGGCAAGAGTCGCGCAGACTGTCGGCCATTCGACATAGTCCGATCGCCCCGTCCTAAAATCCCTCCGCTCTCTGGAGGGATTTAGGGCGGGTCTTTTTCCATAGCAACGCCCTTACTGGGCCCGCTGGGAAACTCTATCTTGCTTCCGAGCGTTGGAACCATTCATGCACCAGCCGCGCAGCGGCGCTACAGGAAAGCCCGGCACGTCAGTGCCGGGTAGGATAAGTGGAAAACACGAGTCCGCTTTAGCGGACGGCATAAAGTTCCGTAACAGACTCCTACCGCATCAGCGCCGCCTTCTGCTTGTTGACCTGCAGCAACTGGTACAACTTCCCCGTGTCGTAATTGATGCCAAAGTTAAACCGCACATGATCCTTGCT
The DNA here is from genome assembly GCA_963733805.1 of uncultured Acidobacteriota bacterium. GTDB lineage: Bacteria > Acidobacteriota > Terriglobia > Terriglobales > Acidobacteriaceae > Gp1-AA133. The sequence goes on from CAVTEO010000008.1 coordinate 41,489, forward strand.
CACCAACTCATCGGCGTTCGCATAAGTAATCGACAGCGCGAGACTCGCCCCGGTCAGGATCGGCAGTTCAAGCTTCCCCTGCGCGAGTCGTACCTACCGCACGTCCCCTCTGCGCCCTCTGCGGCCGTTCTCTGCGCCCTCTGCGTTCTAAGATTTTGATTTTCTTAACACCTGAACGCCCGATCCGTCCGCTGTTTTGCCACAACCAAGACAGAGACGTTTTTGTCCTCCACAATCCGCCACCCTGCCATCCGATCGCCCGAGATGCTACCCTACCCTTCCACCAAGATCGCATGCCCCAGCATCTGGCCACTCTCCGCATCGCCATCGACACCGGCGGCACCTTCACCGACTGTGTCTGGCTCGACCACGGCCGGATACGCCTGCTGAAAGTCTTCTCCACTCCCGCCGATCCGGCCCAAGCCATCGCCGAAGCAATCCAGCAAATCGCACCCGGCGTCTCCGTCACCCTTCTGCACGGAACTACCGTCGGCACGAACGCAATCCTGCAAAGAAAGGGCGCCCGCGTCGCCCTCGTCACCACCATGGGTTTCGAGGACGCGATCGAAATCGGACGCCAGGCCCGCCCCAGGCTCTATGACCTCTTCTTCGAGAAGATCGAACCACTGGTTCCCGCAAACCTCCGCTTCGGAATCGCCGAGCGCACCGACAGCGATGGAAAAATCCTCGAGCAACCTCCTCCCGGCGAACTCGAAGCCCTGGCCGAAAACATCCGCGCACAACATCCCGAAGCAGTCGCCATCACCCTGCTTTTTTCATTTGCCAACCCAACCAACGAACTCGCCGTCGAAAAAATACTGCAAGCCCTGAACGTTCCGCTCTCCGTCTCCCACAAAATTCTCCCCGAATTCCGCGAGTACGAACGCACCAGCACGGTCGTCGTCAACGCCTACCTGCAGCCTGTAATGCAGCGCTATCTCGAAAGCCTCGACCAGCGCCTTGCCAAGGCCACAGCATCCACCCCCCATCGGATTTTCGTCATGCAATCGAGCGGAGGCATCACCACGCTCGCCACCGCGGCGCGCCAACCCGTACGCACCGTGCTCTCCGGTCCGGCCGGCGGAGTCGTCGGAGCTTCGGCCACCGCACGTCTCAGCGGACTCCGCCAGATCATCTCCTTCGACATGGGCGGCACATCGACCGACGTCGCACTGGTCGAGGGAGAAGCCAAGGCCAGCAGTCAATCCGAAATTGCCGGCCTCCCCGTCGGCGTACCCATGCTCGATATCCACACGGTCGGCGCTGGCGGAGGATCGCTCCCCCGTTTCGACGCCGCCGGAGCCCTGCGCGTTGGCCCCGAATCTGCCGGCGCCGACCCCGGTCCCATCTGCTACGGCCGCGGTACGCTCCCCACCGTCACCGACGCCAATCTTCTGCTCGGTCGCCTTCAGCCCGATCGCTTCCTGGGCGGGAAGTTTCAATTGGATCTCGACCGCACTCGCCAACTCACGCTCGAGTGGCTGAAAAAACAGAACGTCAGCCTCTCGCTCGATCAGTTCGCCGCCGGCGTGATCCGCGTTGTCAACGCCACTATGGAAAAAGCCATCCGCGTGGTCTCCATCGAGCGCGGTTACGATCCCCGTCATTTCGCGCTGGTCGCCTTCGGCGGCGCCGGAGGCCTGCATGCCTGCGAACTCGCCCAGTCGCTCGGCATTCCGCGCGTCCTCGTGCCCGCCTTGCCTGGAGCGCTCTCCGCCTTCGGCATTCTGGTCAGCGACGTCATCAAGGACTACTCGCGCACCGTCCTGTGGCGCGCGACCACCGAGTTGCCTCTCCACAAACTCCAGCACGAATTCCAGCAGCTCTCGCAAGACGCAAGCCGGGACTTCCAATCAGAAGGCTGGAAGGGAAAAATCCATGAGCAACTGAGCATCGACACGCGTTACCGCGGCCAGGGCTACGAACTCTCCATCCCGTTCTCGCCGGAATTGGTCACCGCTTTTCACCGCGCCCACGCGCAGCGCTACGGCTACAGTCATCCCGACCGCGAAATCGAACTGGTAACCCTCCGCCTGCGCGCGACGGTGAAATTCCCACCCATCAAACTCGCAACCGGAAGCGAAACTCGTCGTGCGACCACCCCGCGTAAACGCCTCGAGCCCGAGCAACGCCGGGTAATCTTCGACGGCAAACCCCAACCCACGCGAATCTATGAACGCGATCAATTAACACCGGCCAAAAAGTATTCAGGCCCATCGGTCGTCACCGAATACAGCGCTACCACAATCGTCCCACCCCGAACGCAATTCTTAATCGACCAAGCCGGCAATCTCCTGATCCACGTACGCTAGCCGTTAATCAACGCACAAATCTGTTGCTTTGAAAGGGCTCGGCTTCAGCCGAGCCGTAAAGCGGAAAAAATCAATACGGCTTCATCCGCTGAGGTCCGCTCTTGGAAATTCTCCCCACAGAGGACGCAGGGATCACAGACAAACACTTAAACCCTCCGTGCCCTCTGTGCCTTCTGTGATTATGTTTTTCGCCTTTTGTTACAGGACTGTTAAAGAACAAGGGCCCCAGCCTCACTCCAGCTACAATGTTTTCGTGAAACCCCACATCTCGGTCGTCGAAGATGATCCGGACATCTCCCGGCTCGTGCGCCATCACCTCGAGGGCGCCGGCTTTGCCGTCAAGCTCTACCCGACCGGAAATGCTATCCTCGCCGAAGCCGAACGCCAACGCCCGGCGCTTTTCCTTCTCGACATCATGGTCCCTGGCAAAGACGGCCTCGAACTCTGCCGCCAGATTCGCCAGACCCAATCTCTCTCCATGATCCCCGTCATCTTTCTCACCGCCAAAAGCAGCGAAGCCGACCGCGTGCTCGGCCTCGAACTCGGCGCCGACGATTACATCCCCAAGCCCTTCAGCCCGCGCGAACTCGTCGCTCGCGTGAAAGCCGTGCTGCGTCGCTTCGAGCGCCCGCTGGCTCCCGGCCCCGTGAAAGTTGCCGGCATCGAAATCGATCCCTCGGCCATGACCCTGCACGTCGAAGGCAAACTCGTTACCACCACCGCCACCGAGTTTCGCCTGCTCGATCACTTCGCGCGCCATCTCGGCCGCGTCTTCACCCGCGATCAACTCCTCGACTCGGTCTGGCGCGATACGTCCTACGTCACCCCGCGCTCGGTCGACGTCTACGTGCGCCGCATCCGCGAAAAAATCGAGCCTGACCCCGAGAATCCGCGCTACCTGAAGACCGTGCGCGGCGCGGGCTACCGCTTCGAGGCCCCGAAGTGAGAAACCGCATCTTCTTCAAGATGCTCGCGGCCTCCGCCATCGTCGTCGTGGTCGCCGCCCTCACCATGGACGTCACCATCCGGCGCACCTGGGAGAGTTCCCTGCGCGATGAGATCCAGCGCGGCCTCACTGCCCGCACCCGTCTGTTCGCGAACCGCATCGAAATCGACCACCAGCACTCTCTGCAGGACATCACCTCGCAGGAGGCACTCGCCGCCGGAGCCCGCGCCACCATCATCGATCCCACCGGCCAGGTGCTGGCCGACTCGGAAGCCACTCCCAATTCGATGGAAAACCATCGCACTCGAAAAGAATTCCAGGCTGCCTTGAACGGCAACATCGGAGTCGATGAACGGCGCAGCCATACCATCGGCATCCCCTTCCTCTACGTTGCCGCCCCCATTTCCGGCGGCGCCGTCCGCCTCGCCTACCCGCTGTCCGATGTCGAAGCCGCATCCCGCAGAGTCCATCGCGCCTTGCTTCTCGGATCGGCCATCGCATTCGTCATCGTGATGCTGCTTTCCGCCGTCGGAGCGCAGTACACCGCCCGCCGCCTGCAGCGCATTGTTACCTTCGCCGACCGCATTGCCGACGGCGATCTCACTGCCCGCATTTCCGCCACTTCGGTCGACGAAATCGGCCAGGTTGCAACGGCTCTGGATAAGACCGCCCGCAAGCTGGAAGAGAGCTTCGTGGCTGTGCAGACCAGCCAGCGCCAGCTCGAAACCCTGCTCAACTCCATGCAGGATGCCGTCATCGCCGTCAGCCCCGACGGCCGCGTGCAATGGGCCAACCGCGGCATGGAGCGCCTGGTCCCGCAGCGCGCCCGCCTCAATGCTCCGGTAGTCGAGACCGTGCGCGATCCCCAATTCCTGGCTGCGGTCCGCGACGCCACGCAGGGCAAAAAGATCGCTTCCGCTCGCGCTATCTCCATCGTTCCCGGCCGCACATTCGATGTCACCGCCGCGCCCCTGCCCGGCGGGGGCGCGGTCGCCGTTCTCCGCGATCTCACCGAAACCGAGCGCGTGGAAAAAACCCGCCGCGACTTCATCGCCAACGTCTCCCACGAACTGCGCACGCCCCTCACTTCCATCCAGGGCTATACCGAAACACTGCTGGACAGTACGGCAGAGAACGGCCATGCCCGCGAGTTTCTCGAGATCGTGCGTAAGAACGCCGCCCGCATGTCGCGCCTCACCGAGGATCTGCTCACACTCGCACGCGTCGAATCCGGCGAGCAGCGCTTCGACCCGCAGCCCACTACGCCCGCCGAACTCCTCAACGACGCGGTGGAAAGCTTCCGCGACATCGTTCGCTCCCAAGGCATGGAACTGACCATCGAGGAGGTGGCCGATATCCCGGTAAACGCCGATCGCGAAGCCATCCACCAGGTCTTTTCGAATCTCATCGAGAACGCGATGAAGTACGCAGGCTCGGGCAAGCGCATCGTTCTGGGCGCGCGCCCTGCCGACGGGGGCGTCCAGTTCTACGTTCGCGACTTCGGTCCCGGCATCGCTTCCGAGCACCTTCCCCGTCTGTTCGAGCGCTTCTACCGCGTCGATAAGGCCCGCTCCCGCGAATCCGGCGGCACCGGGCTCGGCCTCGCCATCGCCAAGCACATCACCCTCGCCCACGCCGGAACCATTCGCGCCGAGAGCGAGTTGAACCACGGCTCCGTCTTCCTCTTCACCCTCCCAGCCGCCGTGTCCGTCTAGAATTGCCTTCCACAAAGAGATGGTGCAAAGAGATGGGTGCAAGGAGATGGTGCAGAGAGATGGTGCAGAGAGATGGTGCAGAGAGATGGTGCAGAGAGATGGTGCAGAGAGATGGTGCAGAGAGATGGTGCAAGGAGCAAAACAGACCAAGCCGCACAGCGGCGACATAGGAAAGCCCAGGGCGTAAGCCCTGGGTAAGCCTCGGAATAGAATGCAAGCCCCGAAGGGGCGGCACCACAGCGCCGCGGGCGTGAGCCCGCAAGCCTCACCAACCTCGGACTCGCATTTCTAAAATAGGAAAACAGCTTGCCCCACGTTTCGCAATTTTCGAGACCTGGGTTTTCTCAACTCACATCGGATTCTCGGACTACAGAGACTGGCGGATTTCCCAACTGTCGCGGACTTGGGATTTGAACGGAAACTCCACGAAACTCGTCACCATCAGAAGCGGGAAAGGCACGACTTCACATCTGCCGAAAAAGGCAGCAGTTCGTAATCTGCTCCCTCTCAACAACCCCTTTCGGGGTCGGCCGCAGACCTTGGACTTTACCCGCGCGCCAAGTCGCCATCCCTGGCACAAGAGCTCCCTGCACCTTTTTTGCAGCAAAATTCACTTGGCTGTAACCCGCGCACCGCAAAGACAACCTATCTTTGTGGCTTGGCAATCTATCTATATAAGCGGAGCAATAAACGCGGCGAGACCTCCGTCGCGCGGCCCCGGAGGAAAGTACTCATGAGCACGGCCCTCAAACATTCCGCACCCGAACCTGCCTATGGCCACCTGATGCGGCTGACAGTCCAAGCCTGCCAGGTAGCCAAAGAAGCGGCTGGAGCCGCCGCCGAGGGCATTGCCACAGGCTCCAGCGCCCTGCTCAACTCCATCCGCGTTCGCGAGAAAGAACTCGACAAACTCGATATGGAAATTGACAGCGGCGTCACCCATGCCATCACCCAGGTCACCGCTCCCGAAGCCCGCGAACTGCTGGCCTGCATGAAGTTCATGATCAGCCTCGAGCGCATCGGCGATCTGCTGCTCAGCTTCGCCAACAGCGCCCACGCCGCCGGCGCCCGGCTCGATCCTCAGGACATCCGCGAGCTCACCCAGATGGCCACCGTCCTTGAAAAAATGCTTACCGACGCGGGTGACGCCTTTTCCGCGCGGGACGTCAAGAAAGCCATCGACGTCCTGCGCGCCGACGCCGAGATGGACCGCCTCCGCAATCTCATCTTCCTTCGCCACATCGAGAATCCTGAAAACGTCGCCCGCCAGGCCAGCTTACAAGTCATCTTCATGACCCAATCCCTCGAGCGCGCCGGCGACCACGCCAAAAACCTCGCCGAGGAAGTCTGCCACGTCGTCAGCGGCCACACCGTCCGCCATGTTCTGATGGCCTACGACAAACCCATCGAGCAGATGTTCATCGACTGGCTGCGCACCAAGGAAGACGAAGGAAGGTAACAAGCTCCGACGTTGCCTTTCCGTGCACCTCAGTGTCTTCTGTGGTTAAGCCTTTTGTCTCATCCGTCTTGCCTGGACTTGACACCGCACGTTCCAAAGCACCCCTCCCCGTGACCCAAATCACATCTTTCTGAGACATTCCCAAGCATCGTGGTATCGATGGATACGTCCGTCTACAGCCTGGCCAGTGCCATTGAGTTCCTGCCCGCCGAGCGCCTCTCGGCTTACGTCCTGCCCTTCGCCGTCGCCGTCGCCACCGTGATGTTCGTCATCTGGCGCATGCATCGCCACGACATCGCAAACCTCACCGCCGACCTGGAGCGCACTCGCGCCCTGGCCCAGCAGCGCGAGCACGAGCGCGATCTCGCCCAGGACGAACTCTTCCGCCGCCTCTACGAAGAGCGTGAACTCAACAAGGACAAAGTCCAGTTCCAATCACAATTCGCCGAATACGAAAAATACGCCGCCCTGGCGCAACTCGCTCTGGGCGCCGCCCACGAAATCAACAACCCGCTGCTCGGCATTCTTTCGCACCTCGAACTCGAGCTGAAGGTTGCCGCCGAACCGGACCAGCGCCAGGAAATCGAGCAGTGCATCGCCGGCGCCAAGCGCATTTCCTCCACTCTGCACGGGCTCGTCAACTACGCGCGACCCGGCCCGCTGGTGCTGAGCAAAATCAGCCTGCAGCGTCTAGTCGCTGACACGCTTGGCTTTCTCGAGCACCAGCCCATGCTGCGCGGCAAGCGCCTGACCAACGACGTCCCGCGCGACCTCCCGCACATCCGCGCCGACGCCAATCAACTCTCCCAGGTCCTGATGAACCTGCTGCTCAATGCCGCGGAAGCCACGCCCGAGGGGGGAAGCATCCGCATCGAGGCCAGCAAGCTCACCTACGTCGACAACATTGAAATTCGCGTCAGCGACACCGGTTGCGGCATTCCGCCCGACATCCTGGCCCACGTCTTCGAACCTTTTTTCACGACCAAACGCGGCCGCGGCACTGGCCTCGGCCTCAGCATCAGCCAGGCCTACGTCCGCAGCCACAACGGCGAAATCCGCGTCGATAGCGTCCAGAACCACGGCACCACCGTCACGCTAACGCTGCCCATCCGTCAGGAAGAAGCAGACGACAACCAGAAGGAGGAGTCGGAAATAGTTGTGTAGAAGCTGCGAGCGACGAGCTACGAGCTTGGAACTGTCCAACTGCGACCTGAGAATTATTCGCTGCCTCAGATCTGGTGGGTAGGCTCGCTTGCACCCGAAACTCGGAACCAGAAACTCAAGGCTCGCAGCTCGTGGCTCGAGGCTCGCAGCTCAAGGCTCTCTATGCCCTACTCCGTTCTGGTAGTCGATGACGAAGATCTAACCCTCCGCACCGTCTCACGCGGCCTGCGTCAGGAGGGCTTCGAAGTTTTCACCGCCGCTTCCGGCGAAGAAGCCCTCACCGTCTTCGCCGACGAGAAGCCCGACCTCACCCTGCTCGATATCGTGCTCCCCGGTATTGATGGCGTCGAAGTCCTGCGCCGCCTGAAGGAATCCAACCCCGCCGCCATCATCCTCATGATGAGCGCCTACCACATGGTCGACCGCGCGGTTGAAGCCATGAAGCTGGGCGCCTACGATTACCTCATCAAGCCCTTCCACCTCGCCGACATGATCGCCACCCTCAACCGCGCCGGCGAGATGCTCGCCCTGCGCGTCCGCGTGCGCGACGACGTGGAACAGGCTCGCGGCCGCTACGACTTCGGCAAGGTCGTCACCCACAACGAAGCCACCTCGCGCATGCTCGAAGTCGCGCGCAAGGCCGCCGAGTCCGACCACACCACCATCCTGCTGCAAGGCGAAAGCGGCACCGGCAAAAGCGTCTTCGCCAAAGCCATTCACTACGCCAGCCCGCGCGCCTCCATGCCGCTTTTGGAATTGAACTGCGCCGCCTTGCCCGACACCCTGCTCGAAAGTGAGCTCTTCGGCTTCGAACCCGGCGCGTTCACCGACGCGCGCCGCCGCAAAGAAGGCCTGCTCGAACGCGCTCACCAGGGCACGCTCTTCCTCGACGAGGTCGCCACCATGTCGGCCAGTGTGCAAGCCAAACTGCTGCGCGTGCTCGAAGAGGGAACGTTCACGCGCCTCGGCGGCACGCGCCCCATCAAGATCAACGTCCGCCTGGTCGCCGCTACCAATGCCGATCTGAAAGAAGCGGTCGCCCGCGGCATCTTCCGCGAGGATCTCTATTACCGCCTCAACGTCGTCCCGCTCTACCTGCCGCCCCTGCGCGACCGCATCGAAGACATCGTCCCCCTCGCTCTGGAACTCATGCAGCACTTCAACCGCGAGCTGAAAAAGAAGTTCACCGGGTTCACGCCCGGTGCCGCCGAACTCCTCCAGCAATACCCCTGGCCCGGCAACATCCGTGAACTCAAAAACGTCATCGAGCGCACCATGATCCTCACGACCGAAGGCGACATCGACGCCGCTTCGCTCCCCGAAGAAATTCGCGACTACGCCCGCGCCGTCGTCAAACCCGCCCGCCGAGATCCCGCTGACCCGAACGTCGAAGTTGCCCCCAACGGTCGTCCCCTCATCACCCTCCGCGAATTGGAAGACAACTACATCCAGGAAGTCCTCGCCGCCACCGGAAACAACAAAACCCAGGCCGCCAGAATCCTCGGCATCCACCCCACATCTTTGCTGCGACGATTAAAGAAGGACCAGTAAGCTCGTGGCTGGCACCGAGTGGCTCTTTGGCTTTTAGCTGAACTCGTGGCGCAGAGATCATGGCTCGAAGCTCGTACTCGAACCTCGTACCCCGTGGCTCGTGGCTCCTGGCTCGAAGCTCGCAGCTCTCTGTCATCTTGAGCGGAGCGAGGCGCCAGCCGAGCGCAGTCGAAAGACCCACGCATTCGCCGACATCACCAACGCCCTCGGATCTTTATTATCCACGACTGCTGATCGCAGGGTGCGGGTGCCCCAGGTTCGCGTCCGTTCTGTGGACGCTAACCTGGGTCTTCCCACCGCTTAGTCCCGAGCGCAGCAAACAACGCCCTGCATTTTGTCACCGGCATGCTTCCCGATCCCCTCCGCCCTCCCTACTACAATACCCAAGTGTCCTCCCTCACCTTCCGCAACGCTGAACCCCGCGACCTCGATGCCATCGTCCGCCTCGTCAACCGCGCCTTCGTTGCCGAAAGCCTATACATCGAAGGGGAACGCATTAACGCCGACACCGTCCGTGAAATGTGGTCGCGCGGAAAATTCCTCCTCGGCGAACACGACGGAACACTCACCGCCTGCATCTTCATTGAACCCCGCGGCCAGACCGCTCACCTCGGCTTGGTCTCGGTCGAACCCGCCCGCCAACGCGAGGGCCTCGGCGCTCAACTCATGTCCACCGCCGAAGCCCAGTGCCGCGCCGCCGGATTCCACCAATTGGAGCTCCGCTTCATCAACCACCGCACCGAACTCGAACGCTTCTACACCCGCATGGGCTTCGTCCTTACCGGAGTCACCGAAGCCGCGGTCGCCGCCCGCGTAAAAGTCCCTTTCCAATTCGTCCAGATGACAAAGTCGCTCCGCTGAAAGAATCTATCAAAACCCAAACTCCAACGTTCAAAACCTGAGACCGGACACCTGACACCTGAGACCTGATATCGTCCCCACCTTGACTCCAACTCCGCCCCGTCCTATCCTCCCGCAGAGGCCGCCCATGCTAGGCAACCGCTCCTGGGACGATTGGATTGCCCAGTACTCCACCAGCCATCAGAACCCGGTCAACCGCATCTGCCACACCATCGGTATCCCGCTGATCGTGCTCTCGCTCGCCTTCCTCATCGCGACGATCTTCCTGCACCGTCTCTGGCCCATCGCACTCGGACTTTTCGTCGTAGGCTGGGCATTCCAATTCATCGGCCATGCCTTCGAAGGCAAGCCCCCCGAATTCTTTTCCGACTGGAGATTCCTGCTGGTAGGCACCCGCTGGTGGGCCGCAAAAATGCGCGGGAAAATCTGACAAGGATCGGCCTCCCTCAACCCTGGATGCTCTTCCTCCCCTTGTGATAACGTAGCCCTTCACCAGCAAGTACTCCGACGATTTCAGCATGGCCATCTCGCTTTTCTGGAGACGACGCGCGTGACCCTGGCGGGCTTTCTCCTCTTGCTCTTAACCGCGGCCTGCATGGCTGTCGCCAACGTCCTCATGAAAAACGGAATCGCGCACGCCGGCGGCTTCGCTCCCTCCATCGCCGCCCTGCTCTCTTTACTGCGTCAGCCCCGCTTCGTCGCCGGCTTTCTCCTCACCGGCGTCGCCGCCCTCATGTGGTTCCGCATCCTTGCCACCCAGAAACTCTCCACCTGCTACCCGTTGTTCGTCAGCCTGACCTACACCCTCATCACCATCGGCGCGTTTTATTTCCTGCACGAAAGGATCTCCGCGCAAAAACTGCTCGGCCTCGTCATCATCGTCTTCGGCATCACCACGGTCGCGCGTGGATAGCCGTTCATGAACATCGACTCCCCAATGAGCCGCCGGCATCCGGAAGAGACGCTCCAGCACGCGCCCGGACTCTCGGTCGTCGTGCCCGTGTATCGCAGCGAAGGCATTCTCCCCGAACTCGTACGTCGTCTTGGCGAAGTCCTTCCCACCCTTGCCGGAAACTACGAACTGGTCCTGATCAACGACAGCAGTCCCGATGACAGTTGGAACGTCATCAGCCGCCTCGCTCAGCAGTATCCGTGGATCCGCGCCATCAACCTGATGCGCAACTACGGCCAGCACAACGCGCTGCTCTGCGGAATCCGCGCCACGCAATACGCCATCCTGGTCACCATGGACGACGATCTCCAGCATCCGCCCGAGGAAATCTCCAAGCTGCTCGCCGTGCTCGATCAGGGATACGACGTCGTCTACGGCACGCCCGCGCAGCAGCAACACGGACTGTTGCGCGACCTGGCCTCGCTGACCACCAAGCTGGCTTTGCAGAATGTGATGGGCGCCGAGATCGCGCGCCAGGTAAGCGCCTTCCGCGCCTTCCGTGCCGAGGTCGCCAACGCCTTCAGTCACTATGAAGGCGCGTTCGTTTCCATCGACGTGCTGCTGACCTGGGGCACAAACCGTTTTGCCGCCACGCCCGTGCGCCACGAGCCCCGCAGCCAGGGCGCTTCCGGATACACTTTCCGCAAGCTGGTCACCCATGCGCTGAACATGATGACCGGCTTCAGCACTAAGCCTCTCCAGATCGCCAGCATGATCGGCTTCTTCTTCACGCTCTTCGGATTCGGCGTGCTGCTCTACGTGCTCATCCGTTATTTCCTGGAAGGCACTCCCGTCCCCGGCTTCCCGTTCCTCGCCTCGATCGTTGCGTTGTTTTCCGGGGCGCAGCTTTTCGCTCTCGGCATCATGGGCGAATATCTCGCCCGCATGCACTTCCGCAGCATGCAGAAGCCGCCCTACGTGGTGCGCGCCGACGTGGGCCCCGGCCGGAGCACCCGGCCATGACCATCAGCATTCCCTTCAACCGTCCGTGCATCGCCGGGAATGAATACAAGTACATCGCCGAAGCGATCGCCAACGGGCACGCCTCGGGCGATGGTCCGTTCACGCGCCGCTGCCACGAATTGCTGCAGCAGGAACTCGGCGTCCCGAGCGCTCTGTTGACCACATCCTGCACCCACGCGCTGGAGATGGCTGCGATGCTTCTCGACTGCGGCCCCGGCGATGAAGTGATCCTGCCCTCATTCACCTTCGTCACCACCGCCAACGCGTTCGTCCTGCGCGGCGCCAAAATTGTTTTCTCCGACATTCGCCCCGATACGCTGAACCTCGACGAATCCAAACTCGAGAGCCTGGTCACGCCGCGCACGAAAGCCATCGTCCCCGTTCATTACGCCGCTGTCGCCTGCGAAATGGATGCAATCTGCGCCATCGCCAGGCGCCACAACCTGCGCATCGTCGAAGACAACGCCCACGCCCTGTTTGCGCGCTACAAGGGGAAACTGACGGGCACGTTCGGCTCGCTCGCCACCCAGAGTTTTCATGAAACCAAGAACGTGACCTGTGGCGAAGGCGGCGCGCTCTTGGTGAACGATCCCGACCTCATCGAACGCGCGCTGATCATCCGCGAGAAAGGGACCAACCGCAGCCAGTTCTTTCGTGGACAGGTCGACAAATATACCTGGGTCGATATCGGTTCGAGCTATCTACCTTCCGATCTCCTGGCCGCGTTCCTGCTCGCGCAACTCGAAGCCCGCCAGGAAATTCAGCGCAAGCGCCGTCATGTTTGGGAAACCTACCAGCAGGGGCTGGCCGCCTGGGCCAAAGAGCGCGGCGTGCGCCTCCCGGTCGTGCCCGAACACTGCGAGCAGGCGTACCACATGTTCTACCTGATCCTGCCTTCGCTCGCGTGCCGCCAGGCCCTCATCGCGCACCTGAAAGCGCAAGGCATCCTCAGCGTCTTTCACTACGTCCCCCTGCACGCCTCCGACATGGGACGAAAATGCGCCGCCCGCGAAGCAAACTGCCCTGTGACCGAAGACCTCAGCCTTCGCCTGCTCCGCCTTCCCTTCTATAACGACCTGACCGAGGCCGAACAATCGCGCGTGATTGCAGCCGTGGCCTCCTTCGTGTGCCCATCGTGAGTTCCAGCAACGATGCCGCCAATACCCCTCCGCACGCCTCGGCAGAAGTCTGCACCTACCTTGACTGGGATTCCAACTTCTTCGATCTCCGCATCGCCCGCCTGAACCGCTCGCGCCTCGACGAAATCACCCTCGCCGAGACGCTCGACTGGTGCTCCGACCATCACATCGACTGCCTCTATTTTCTCGCCGACTCCAACCACGCCCCCACGCCCGTCCTCGCCGGGCAAAACGACTTTCACCTCACCGACATCCGAATCACATTCGAGCGAACTCTCGCGCGCGCCGAATCGTTCGCCGAAGACCCCGCCGTCCGGCCAGCCAGGGAAGAAGATCTGCCCGCTTTGCGCGAACTCGCCAGCACCACACACCGCGACACCCGCTTCTATTTCGACGAGCATTTCGATCGCGCCAAGTGTGCCCAACTCTACGCCACCTGGATTGAAAACAGTTTTCGAGGCTTCGCGCAGGCTGTTCTCGTGGCGGACACAGGCGACCGTCCCGCCGCCTATCTCACCTGCCACCTGAAAGGCGACGAAGCCCAGATCGGCCTCGTGGGAGTAAGCGCCAAACATCAGGGACAAGGTCTGGGAACAAAAATCGTGCAGCAATTCCTCGCATGGTCCTGCCAGCACAATGCCAAGCGCGCAACCGTAGTCACCCAGGGCCGCAATCTCTCCGCCCAGCGCCTCTATCAACGCAACGCCTTCCTCACCGCCTCGTTCCAACTCTGGTACCACCGCTGGTTCCCCCACTAAAATTCAACCGCCCCCCCGCGCTTGGGGCAAATTCAGGGACAAATACAGGGAAAAGTGCGCGGCAGGTTGAACCGTGACGCGCGAAACACACACCCTGAACGGCAAGCAGGGAAAGAACAGGGAGGATTTGGGGCAGTCACCAAACGCCGCGCTGGCAAAAGGCATCCACCAGGAGATTCCAGGCCCAGCAACATCGCCGCAGGTGGGACTCTCATTGGCGGTCGAACACGAAAGACTACTTCAGTTTTATTCACGGCAGGACACGGCTCAGTGAGACTCGGACATTAAGGCGGGAACATCGTCCCGTTGGAAGCTAGAGCGGACGAAGTGGGCAAGGGAATGTATCGCAACGGACAGCCCCGTGCTGTTGACGGCTTGGGTTAGTGCCTCCTGGGGGAGAAGGTTTGCATTAACGCTTGTACCTCAGATGCTAACCGTGCCAAATGTCACCGTTGGCCCAAAGTAGCGTTGCTTGAACCAATCCAGGGCCTGGGAGGTGGAATCCACTTGGTCGTCAAACTTACCCATGGGGAAGGTAATTAGCTCGTGAACGTAGCAGTCTAGCCATGGTGCCGTTTGGGGCAAATGGACAAAGCCATTCTCAAAACTGGCGCAGACACTGTGCAGGCGCATAACCTTGTCCATCGTTGGCTTATACTTTTTAACCGCATGGAGTCCTTCGTATGTCAGCTCTTGAATAAGCTGCGTACCGGATGCCTTGTCTTCGACCAGAATTATGGTCGGCCCGAAACGCTGAGCCTGTTCTCGGACGGCCCGTTTTAACGCCGGATAGTCCAGCCGCTCGCGCAATACGGAGAGCAGGTATAGATGCTTGCCTGCGACTGCCCAGGTTGTGCAAGCGGAGTAGTCACTAAGCTCGCTAGGTTTGTTCGCGGTATCCCAGCTTTGGAAGATGAAGTCCCACCTGGCGGGTATCTCGGCCGGCGTGTAAGACTTCAGCCATTCTTTGTGGACTAATCCACCGCCAAATGGCGCGGGAGTCTGCTGATACTGAGCGGCAAAGTTGTACTCGCCGATGGTTCTCCGCATCATTTCCAGAGTCTCAAGAGACTCGCGTTCCGGATGAAGGCATTCTCCAGCACGCCGAATAACTCGCCTTAATCCCTGGACAGTCGATATCTCGTGGATCTCGTCCTCTTCGGCAATCGCCGGAAGACGCACCAGCTTCCATCCGCCGTGGTTGAGCAAATGGCCGACTAAGTCGTCCTCGTGCAACCGCTGCATGATGACGATTATGCAACCAGTATTCTTGTTGTCGAGGCGGCTGAGGAGGGTGTGGTCGTACCAATCGTTCACGGCCTTACGCTGCGTATCTGAGAGTGCCTCGTCCGGCCTGAGTGGGTCGTCAACTAGTAGATAATCGCCGCCCCTACCAAGAAGCCCTCCTCCAACCGATACTGAGAGCCGAAAGCCGTTTCGTGTAGTCCTGAAGTCATTCAGGGCTGGCCTTGTGTTGGATAAGCGACAGGCAAATGTTCTCTTGTACCAATCGCTCAACATCACCGTACGGCAATCGCGTGCGTTCTTATCGGCGAGATCCTGTCCATAGCTGACGCAGACAATCTTCGCTGCGGGATTGTGGCCGAGCACGAAAGCGGGAAAACAGACTGAGGTCGAGTGGGACTTCAGCGAGCGTGGCGGCACCACGATAATCAGCCGGTTGCACTCGCCACGCCGGCACCTCTCGAGTTCGTCGGCGATTTTTTCGATGTGCCAGTTATGGAGAAACTTCGTTTCCGGGTTTAGCTCGAGGAAGGCCCGAACGATGAAACTATAGAAGTTTGTGCGCAAAAGGGCCCAGAATTCAGCTGGTGTCATTTTCATTTGCTCTCTTCTCCTTTAAAATTGTCCTCAAAGCGTTTCAGCATTCCCTGAACTACTTCCTGATCGGCGGCGTCGAGGGACGTCATCGGAGTGGCCGCTTCCTGCGATCGCTGCTCAACCGTGTCCACCAGCATGAACAGCTGCCGCAACGCACCTAGATCACCCGAGGCCGCCTTGTTGGCTAACTGCTTGACCGCGGCTTCCAGCTTCGTGACGGTCTTTCGCTGACCGCCTTCGTTGACAACGACTTGCTCGCGCAGCGTGCGAACCAGGACCGTGGCCAGGTTCAAACTACCTTTTGGACGGCCCTTCGGGTTGCCACTCTGGCCCGGCTTGAAGCGCGTGCGCATCGGCGGCTTGCCATATCCGACCGGATACCCGCGACGGCCGTCGGTTTCATGGTTGTCGGCCATGTGATCTCTCCTCGGACTCCCTGAAGGACTCACCGGACTCGCCGTGAACTGCCGTCTGGCCTGTGAACGCCTGCCAGCGGCGGATGGCGACGTCGCAATAGATCGGCTTCAGCTCGATCCCGTAGCAGACTCGCCCAGCTTGCTCAGAGGCAATCAACGTGGACCCACTACCTAGGAACGGATCTAGAACAATCTGGCCACGGGAGGTGGAGTCCAGGATGGCGTCGGCCACCAGAGCCACGGGCTTGACTGCGGGGTTGATTGACGAAAGGTTGTGCTCTTCGGTTGGACTAGACGAGGAATTCGCCCGCGGGTATTGCCAGACGTTCGTGCGATGGCGGCTCTCCAAACCAGGCTGGATATTCTTAGAGCGTTTAGTCTTGCCGTTCCGGAAGACCAGCACGAGTTCATGCTGACTGCGATACAGGGATCCCTGCCTGCCGGTGTCTTGCACCCACACGCACAGGTTCTCGATCTTGGAATAGACGCGTCCGGCAGCTACGAGCAGTTTCCCGATGTGGCGCCAGTCAATGCAGATGTAGTGCAAGGCGCCTGCTTCGCTGTTGCGGACAAGGTGCGGGAGCGCCTTTGAGAGGCATGTCGTGAAGTTGACCTCGCTCATCCCGTCCGACGCGATCGCGGACCTGGAGTGCCGGGGTTTGATCAAGCCGGTGACGCAACCATCGATCACATCGTTGCATAGAGGATCGGTGAAGACGGCCGCTGAACGCCGACCATCCATTAGTCGCGAGTAAGTCGAGTCGCCTAAGGCGTTGCCGCACACGAGTCGGCTCCGGCCAAGCAGCCACAGATCGCCCGGCTGAGTAACCCGGATTGCAGACTCCATTTCGGGCAGGCGATCAGCGGGATCCTCATCGCCGGCCCTTGCCGGTGTGAGCCCATCAATCATCACGTCAATCTCGCCGATCTCGAAGCCAGTCGCTTCGAGATCGAAGTCAAGCTTGGCCTCGGCGAAGATCTTGAACTGCTCAGCTAGCAGGCGATCGTCCCAGGTCGCATTTTCGGTTAGCCGGTTGTCGGCAATCATGAATGCTCGAGCTTGGACTTCGCTTAGGTGCTGGAGGCGAACAGTAGGGACCCGGCGAATGCCGAGGAGTTTAGAGGCCTCGAGCCGTCCGTGGCCGGCGATCAATCGCAGGCTGCTATCCAGCAGGAAAGGGACGTTGAACCCGAAGGCCTCAATGCTACGGGCGATCTGCTTAATCTGCTTTCGGGAATGCTGGCGAGGATTCTCTGGATCAGCCTTGAGCTCTTCGATGTTCCGGTAGACAATCGAAAGCGGCACGCTTGTTTTCTCGCCACTTCCTGCTTCTTCTTTGGTGGTTCTGTTGGACGCTACCATGTGAAAGCCTCCTCCATGGATGTCGCCGTCAAGAAGCCACGAGTCCGATGGCCATGACTCCAAAAGCCATGACTCCGTAAGCAGCACGGTGGCCCCCGAAGGCGCCCTGCAGCCGTCTGCGTTGGCATCCCGCCACGCAAGAAGGGTTGTAGTGTGGTTCAGCCGCTGCGCCCAGCCTCCCGCTGGAATGGCTACGGCCTATACTTACTAGAAGGAGAGGGCATCCCGCCCTTGCTCGACATCCGATTGAGCCATCCCGGCTCGGAGTGGACATCCCGTCCCATCGGATGAGGTTGGAGATTATCGCACAGGCTAGCATTGACCAATTTCGCGAAGCAAGAGTTTTTGCGCAGGCAGGCGGAGCCTGTGCTGGTACTGCTTTCGTAAGACGCGGCCATCGAGAAGACAATTCTGGCGTTAACTTTGTGGTTCCCCGGTTACTCAACTGAAGAGTCGAGGCACCCTGCGACCCACTACTTCGAACCGTGCGCGTTCGTGGAGGACTCCGAGGAGCGAGGATGCAGTACTACCCCGAAGAAAAGCTATTCCGTTCTGGGTCGAGGTGGTCATCAGCAAGGGTGACGGGTACATCGAGACCGCAAGTGCCCGCGGAGACGAACTGGTATATGCCAGGCGTCCGGTCCGGAATTACAGAAGGCCCCGATTCACACGACAAACTTCGGCCTACGGATGACGAGCCGGCTCACGGCGGACTGAAAAGACTGAGACCCCCGTGGACAGCGCTTGTGAAGTAACCGCTACCGCTGTTTTGATTGCCTCAAGCGCCGGGCTGCGTGCCCGAGTGATTCGGGAGCTGGCGGTGGACTTTTTCTTTCCAGCGCCCCGCTGTTGTCGACAATGGTCACGCCCCGGATTGTGCCGAGTTCCGCCGATGCGATGGGTGCCACCCTTACCGCGTATGGGGTAGTCAACGCCGCCGGAGCCGGGCCAGCGACTGCCGCAGGCTTGGGCGGAAATCCGGTTGTAGGCGCGACAGATACGGGTACGACTGTTACTTCAATCGAGGCCTGTGCGGTCGGTGCAGGCGTTTCAACTGGCACATTGACGAAAGTTGCTTGCGTCGCGGGTACGGTCGTGGCCGGAGCGGGAGCAAGCGTAGCAGCTGGTGTCTGGGCGGTCGGCGCGGAGGTCACAACTGAGGAAGGCTGCGGCGCCGGATGTGCTGTCTGACTTGACACACCGGCTTTGGGCGAGACGGCAGGCACTGGTATTGTCGCCCTCAGCATCGAAGGTTCAACTCGAGCTGCGGGAACTACCAATTGGACTGCTGGTGTTGTTGGGTCTTCTCTGCGCGGCGCGCTTGGCGTCGGCGGCATCTTGATCGCTGACGTCTGTTTCCCGTCAATCGCAGCTTTCACCGCGTCGGTCACGTCCTTACCCTCTCGACGCTGGCCATACTTCCCGGCTAAGCACACCTGGCCCCATAGCCAGGAGTTGTCGACCCAAACCAGGTCTTTATCTGTTTTATAGACGGCAAAGCCTGTGCCCATTCCGCCGGATTCGTTTCGGCTTCGATACTCGATACATACGCCCTTGCTGGTAGCAATCGCGCGAGAGACTTGGAGGGTATCGGGATCACGCAGGCTTTCCTGCAGGCGAAGAATACCCTTGATTGCGTCAGCAGTGTAATCATCAGAGACGGTCCGCCCAAGGCACAAGACGACGACAACAATACAAATAGCGAGGGGAGCGCTATGCGTTTCATAGTGAACTGAGTTTAGTAAAACCGACGTTATATTTCAGAGTTACGAAAGGCTTCCCCCGGGAGCCAGGTAACCGCGGACTTAGATTACCCAACAATTACCGTGCCACCCAGCTCTCGAGATCCCCTGAGACAGGAAAAACAGCAGCGTACCTTGGGGAGGCAGCGGTCCTCTTTGCTGTTGTCAAATTTACGCCGTCCCTGTTCAAACCCTGCAGAAGGTTACTTGACCTGAAACTCTGAGGTGTTCCAAAGCAACCCCGGGGGGCCTATGCGTTACGAAACAAGAAAAACACAACTCCGAACGCAATAATCGCCAGGGCCCAAAATGACGGCGAATGCAGTACGTAAACCTGCGCACCTGTGACAGCGATTAACCCCGTCGCTCCTTGTTCCTTGACCAGAGCGACAACCTTCCAGTGCAGCCAAGTGAGAAAGCACAGGTAGACAATTGCCGAGGCGGACAGTCCGGCCAAAACCGGCTTCAGATATGGCACGCGCGCCTCCCATTATCAGGAATGACGTGTTACAAACAAAGCTAGTTACAACAGAGTGATCACACTTTTCGCATCCATTTAGTATATCAATGCAGTATATTTAAACTCAGATTTATTTTCTAATAGTAATAAAGGCTATTTTAAGTCGAACCGCACCGGTCGTGTG
>CAVTEO010000009.1:0-553056 GCA_963733805.1 uncultured Acidobacteriota bacterium
TCATGACCGGCGTGTCTGAGCTGATTTTTCCCAAGCAGGCGAACGGAAGCCTCGTGAGTGCCAACGGAAAAGTCGTCGGATCGAGCCTCATCGGCCAGCCTTTCGCCAAGCCTGAGTATTTTCATCCCCGTCCGTCCGCGGCAGGCAACGGTTATGACGCGACCGCCAGTTCGGGCACGAACTTGGGCCCGACAAGCGCCAAACTGCTCCACGGCACGACCAAAACCGATGACAAGGGGAAGGAGATCGTCGATTTCGACGGCATTGAGGATCGCATCGTTCATTACTGCCTCGACAATGACATTCCATACGAGTCTTCTGTGCCCCTGGACCAGTTCAAAGATGCGCATGGCGACCTTGATGACGTAAAACTCATCAAGGCCTTCAATGATGAGAAGACTCCGCTGCTGTTCAAGGCGAAGACGCCGATCCCGCCCGATGCCGTGACAGCCTCTTCGTCGGGCCTGGACCCGCAGATCAGCCCCGCGAACGCTGAAGTTCAAGCTGCACGCGTTGCGAAATCGCGGGGTACCTCCGCGGATCAGGTGAAGCAATTGATCCCGCAGTTTACGGATCGCGCTGATCTTGGCTTTCTAGGCGAGCCCCGGGTGAATGTACTCATGTTGAACATCGCACTTGACCAAAAGTTCCCAGTTTCGAAGCAGTAAGGAAAGAGGGACAACTCACGTGAAAGGCGATTCAGACGCTCCACTGCGTCGTGAGTTCTAGCCGCTTGAGCTACCGCGTCAAACTTGTCCTCTTTCTTCTGTGCGCCATTGCGGTCCTGTTCCTCGCCAATACGGCTTACCAAGGTCTCAATACTCTTTCACGTTTGAACATCGTGGAGGCTGAACGCGACCGGTGGCAACGGCCATCCGATGTTATTCAGGCACTGGACTTGAAGACGGGAGATGTCGTTGTTGATTTAGGGTGTGGTTCGGGATATTTCACGCTAAATTGTCAGCGCCCGTGGGCAACAGCGGAAGGGTTCTGGCAGAGGACATCCGCAGGTTGCCGTTGGTATTCCTGTGGCTGAGGACATTCCAAAGACGCCAACACAATGTCAGCATTGTGCTGGGGGAACCCGACGACCCGCACTTGCCCACGCACGGCGTGAATGCCGTACTTATTGCCAATACGTATCATGAATTCAGCAACTCTCGGCCAATTCTCGCACACGTGTTCGAATCATTGGATTCGCACGGACGTCTGGTTGTGGTCGATCGGCACCCGTCGCTGACCGAGCAGGGTTCTGGGAATACGGCGAGCGACCACCATGAGGTCTCGCCCGAGCAAGTTGAAAGGGAGCTGAGGCAAGCCGGGTTTGAGATTGTCGGGCGGCAGGATTACTTCATCAAGAATGACCCCTCAAACGAGAAATGGTGGCTGATCACCTCCCGCAAGCCATAATCGAATTGGTTGTAGATTGTCTTTGGTTATCGGATTTGTTAAGACGACCTGGCATAAGGCGATGGAGAGTAGCTGCAGAATTCGTTTGAACGACCATGGCCAGACATTTCGGTTATACCTTGCGCGATCCCATTAGGGGATGATTCTCAGTGGAGAAAGATTCATCTCGGCGACCCACCCCCGAGCAATTGCTCGCACAAGCCCAACTTGAAGAGCGTCGGAAGCGATCTGGACAGCTCAAGGTGTTTCTTGGCTATGCCGCTGGAGTCGGTAAATCCTTTCAAATGCTAGACGAGGGGCGCAGACGGCATGAGAGGGGAGAAGATGTCGTGGTTTGTGCAATGCAGCCGCAGTACTCCGCGGAGATTCAGGCGATCCTGCAACAGCTCGAAGTCATCCCCACCTTGAAGACTGGCGACTCAGAATCCATGGATCTGTCCGCCGTCATTCGCCGGCACCCACAAGTTGCACTGATTGACGGGTTGGCTTATGACAATCCTCCAGGCAGCCCAAATCCCCATCGCTGGCAAGACGTCAACCAACTACTCGAAGCTGGCATTTCGGTTATCACCACTATCAACTTACAGTATCTCGAAAAGCTCCGCGACGAGGTGGAACTCATCACGGGAAAGAGTGCCCAATGCACTATTCCTCCCGGTTTCTTGGATCACGCGGACGAGATTGTTGTCGTAGATGCTCCTGCCACTGATAGCCTTTCGCGAGGTGCATCACCCGCGGATCGTGCAGCACTTCTCGCAGAGCGGCATAGGCTCTCCCGTCTCCGGGAACTTGCACTGCTGGTCGCAGCTAGCGTTGTCGATTATCAGCTCGAGGACTACTTACGCTCGCATGGTATTAATCAGTCTTGGGGATACAGGAACGAATCCTCGTGTGCGTAACTCCGCGATCCAATGCGGCTGAAATGTTGGAGAGTGGTCGCCGAAATGCGGATCGATTCCACGGCCAGCTCTATGTGGTGTACGTGCAGCAACCTGTGATTTCACAAGTGGACCGGTCGATCTTGGAACCCAATCTGGACTATGCCCGGCGACTTGGGGCGCAGGTCGAGATTCTAAGCGGCCTCGATGCGCTCGACGCTATCTTGAGATTTGCCCATCAAAAGGGCATCACGCAAATCTTTGTGGGACACAGCATGCGTGAGGGAGGATGGCGCCGGCTCTGGAGCAACTCCATTGAGCGGCTGATACGCTCTGCAGAAGGAATCGATGTCGTCGTCTTTCCACACTAGTCGAGCCGGCGAACAGGATTACGGGCAAAGCAGCCGTGGTCAATTGAAAGTATTTCTTGGCTATGCGGCCGGAGTTGGCAAGACGTACCGCATGCTTGAGGAAGCTCAACAGCTCAAACAGCAAGGAAAGGATATTGTCGTAGGTTACTTCGAGCCCCATGGACGCAAAGACACGATAGCGAAATCGAACGGGTTGGAAATTGTCCCCAGACGTATGGTTGCTTATCGGGGCGGCACGTTTGAAGAGATGGATACCACGGCAATCCTTTTGCGACACCCTGCCATTTGCATTGTCGATGAATTGGCACACTCGAATGTGCCTGGCTCGGAGCGGTCCAAACGCTGGGAGGACGTGCAAGTCTTTCTGACTGCGGGAATCGATGTAATCACGAACATGAACATCCAGCATCTCGAAAGCCTCAATGACCAGGTTTTCCAAATCACAGGTATTCGGGTCCGCGAGACCGTGCCGGATTGGTTTGTCAAGAGTGCGGCTGAAGTTGTCATGGTCGACGCGACAACCGGAGCGCTGCTGAACCGGCTCAAGCGTGGGGACATTTATACCCCGGAAAAAGCACAGAGGGCGATGGACAATTTCTTTAAGGAATCGACTCTCACGGCTCTTCGAGAACTCGCCTTGCGCCAGGCGGCGCACGAACTCGACTTGCGGGAAATCGCTAGCACATCAGAAGAGCGTCGAACGCAGCAAGAGGTCTCTAGTGCTTCGTCTTCATCACCAATGGCCACCATAGATCGGATCTTGATCTATGTCAGTGCCGATGCTTCCACGGCAATGCTGATCAGGCGCGGACGAAGAATGGCTGACTATCTCGGTGCTGATTGCTTTGCAGTCTCGGTGGCGCCACTTCAGGACAAAGCTCGCGTACCAACACGAGATCGGAACGCAGTGGAAAAGCATTTGAACTTTGCCAGAAACCTCCATATCGAGACGCAAATCTTGCGATGCGCTGATGCCGCGAAGGGGATCGTCGACTTTGCACGCCGCAATCAAATTACGCAGATTCTCCTCAGCCGCTGCGATCATAGCTCCTGGAGCCGCCTGTTCGGAACTGATCTCATTTTGCGAGTCGTTCGCAAGGCGAAAGATATTCGGGTGATCATTGTTGCCGAACGAAGGCGATCCAACTAGCCGTCCAAAGGCACGTTGATGATGACTTCCTGTTTGGATCGGAACGGTGGCTGCAAATCTTGCCTCCAAATTAGTAAGCAGGCATGGATGCCGAGCTAGAGCAATACTCCCCGGAGAATGACGCTCGCAACCGAGAAGTAAATAATCAAGCCGGTGACATCAACGAGCGTGGCGACGAAGGGAGCCGATGCACTTGCGGGATCGAGCCCACAGCGTCGGAGCAAAAAAGGCAACATGGATCCCGCAGTGGTACCGAACATCACCACTCCGACCAGACTGCAGCCGATCGTGAGCGCCACGATCAGATAGTGCGGCCCGTATGTCCCGCGCAGAGAATGCCAGAGGCAAATACGCGAGATCCCGATGATGCCGAGGATGGCTCCCAATGCGAGACCGGCTGCCAACTCCCGCCGGATCACACGAAACCAATCCCGCAGTCGAATTTCACCTAACGCCATGGCGCGTATGACAAGGGTTGTGGCCTGCGAGCCCGAGTTTCCACCGCTACTGATGATTAGCGGAATGAATAGAGCAAGCACAACGGCACGCTCGATTTCTGCCGAAAAGAACCCCATGGCTGTCGCAGTAAACATCTCACCCACAAAAAGAATCGCGAGCCAGCCTGCTCGCTTGCGCACCATCTGCCCAAATGTCACTTCTAAGTAGGGACCATCCAGCGCCTCCATACCGCCGATTTTTAGGATGTCTTCTCCGGCTTCCTGCTGCAGCAATCCCGCAACGTCAGCACTTGTGACAATACCGAGCATGCGCCCTTCCTGATCCAACACGGGTACCGCCAACAAGCGGCGCTTCGCGAGCAATTGCGCGACGGTCTCCTGGTCAGCATCCTCAGATACAAGAACGTAGTCGGTGTGCATCACGTCGCGAACTTTTCGGGACCTTTCAGCTGACAGGAGTTCGCGGAATGAGACCACCCCCATCAAATGTTGTGATCCGTCAAGCGCGTATGCGTAATAGATCATCTCGACCTGCCCGGCTTGTTGTCTGGTCTCAGCGATGGCTTCGTCGACCGTCATCTCCGGGGAGAGGATGACGTAACCCGCGTGCATCAGCGCACCCGCTTCATCCTCCGGGTATGGAGACGCGGGTCGGCCCTGGCGGCTCCGTTCGGCAACAACCGTCACTTCGATCTCGCTTGCTTGTTGCAGCACTTGATCAGTGAAATCCAGGCCGGGAAACCAGCCCCGCTTAGGTGCTGGACCGCGGCTCAGAAAAAGCTGAGTGGCGCCCTTCTTGCGTGCATAGTCCACCAAGGTTTGCGCGCGGTTGTTCCCGTGTATGACCTCGGTTCCAATGTGTAGATTCTCGGCGAAACGGAGGTGGCGATCTACAGTTGGTCGGTCTTCCGCATGTAAAGCGGCCGATTCCTCCTTGGAATGGACGTAGACGGCAATGCAGGCGGCATGCAGATGGTCTGCCACCCGTCTCGCTCGACGTAACAGCATGGCGGTCGACGGATCAGCTGTAATGCTGACCAATATTGTCTCTGCTCGCGATTCAAGCGCCTTCGTCGTCCCGGGGTGCCGTGCTTCCAGCGCCTGTGCAGTCTGGCGAATGGCCAATTCCCGCAAGGCAACTAGAACGGGTTCTTGAAACAAATGTTGTGATTCGCTCTTCGGTCTGTCCGGCGGATAGATGACCCCGCGGTCCAAGCGGTGAAGCAGGGCTCGCGGAGTAACGTCTACAATCACTACCTCTTCTGCTTGCTGGAAAAGCCAGTCGGGGACGGTTTCACGGACGCGCAATCCGGTGAGCTGCCAGATCTGGTCGCTCAGACTGGCCAGGTCTTGGACGTTCATGGTGGTCAGCACGTCGATGCCGGCTTGGAGCAGTACTTGCACATCTTGCCAGCGCTTTTGTCGCGTTGAGCCGGGAGCGTTGGAATGGGCTATTTCGTCCACCACACACACTCGCGGTCTGCGTTGGAGGATCGCGTCAACGTCCAACTCTTCAGCGGTGCCGCCTCGGTGTATGATCCGCTTCAGCGGAACAGTCTGCAGTCCCTCAATCTGGTGGCGAATGTCATTGCGTCCATGGGAATCCACAAAGCCGATGACCAAATCTACTCCACGCGTTTTTGACTCTCGCGCCTCTTCGAGCATCTGGTACGTTTTCCCGACACCTGGGGCATAGCCAAGATAAATTTTGAGACGGCCTCCAACGTTTATATGAGTCATGGCTATTTGCTTTTCACCTAGTGTGGAAAGACGCGAACGTCCATACCTTCGGCAGCCCGAATCAAACGGCTTACTGGAGTCCCCCAGAGTCGCGCTCCCCAATCGTTCTTCATACTGTGCCCTACAAAAATCTGCGTCACGCCGTGGGACCGTGCATATTGCACAATGGATTCGACGGGATCGTCGGATTCCAATACATCCACTCGCGCTCCTGCCGCCCTTGCGTGCGCCAGAATTGCTTCCATGTCTTTGTGTTCTGCCTCGGATGAGTTCGGAAGTCTCACGTAAATGGCCAGTACATCGCAATGAAAGCGCGCCGCACTTTGACGGGCGCTAGCGATCATGCGATCAGCGTTTGCGCGCACTGTGAGGCAGACCAAGAAACGCTCATGCGTGCGCCACGCGGGCTCGATGTCGTGAGCCTGCAAGTAGCGTTGCAGACCGACATCAATCACATCGGCGGAAAGGACCAGGGCCATCTCCCGGAGCACCACGAGCTCCGGCTGCGCACCTTCCGTGGGGGCATCGACCACCACGATTTCATCGGCGGTATTAAGGAACTGTCGGGGAATCGTTTCAAGCACTCGCGTGCCTGTCAGCTTTTCTACAGCCTCACGCTGGTCGTCGATGTGCTGCAGATTCACGGATCCAACGACGTTGATACCGTTTGCCAGTAATTCCTCGACATCCTGCCACCGATGTACGTTGCGGCTCCACGGACTGTCGTAAGCCAGCCCATCGACCACACAAACCTGCGGGTGACGACGGAGAATTGCCGGAACATCTATGACTGGCACGCCCTCAAGATCGACGGTCGGGACAATTTCGATGGAGCTCAAGATTGGTCCGATTTCTGGCGGGACCTGAGGTTGCAGCGCTCCCACCACTACGTCTTGTCCACGTTCCTTGCGCCGGCGTGCTTCGTCAAACATGCGGAATGACTTGCCGACGCCGGAGGCATAGCCCAGAAATACTTTTAGCCGTCCCCGAGTCGTGGCCGGTCGTGCTGCGTCAATCAGTGTTGGAACAGTATCCGGCATTTCGTGACGATTGTAGCGCCTACGAGCACGTTTCCGATTCTGGTACTCGCACTTTCACATCAGGGTGCATCCAGCGAGCAATCGAGCGAAGCTAAAACAACCGACCTACCGCAGATCGAAGCAAACGTTATGGACCGCTGTCCACCACAGGTGTGACGCTGGTGATCAATGAAGACCTGCCTGGTATGCTGAACGGACCCATGATGAAGCCTCTTACAGCATTTGGCCTGTTTGCAGTGACGGCAATGCTGGTTTGCTACGCTTTCGAGAAACGGAACCCATGGTTCATATTGGCCTTTGCCGTTTCGTGCGCGCTCGGTTCGATCTATGGTTTTCTCCAAGGCGCTTGGCCCTTCGGTTTAATCGAGGCCGTCTGGGCAGTGGTAGCAGCGCGGCGCTGGTGGATCGAAACGGCCCGTAGAAGCGGTTAGGCTACTTGTGCTGAACGTTTTACCATCCAAGCACAGCGAAAATCATTTTCGGCGCGTGTTTAGTCTGTCGAGTGCGCGCTTCAAATCTTCAAGCTTTTGCCCGGCCTCACCGAGCTTGCCCTCCGCCGTCAGGCGTTGGTAGTCGGCAAGGTCTTTGGCGGCTTCCGCGATGAGCGCGTTGAAATCGGCTTCGGGCTGGGATTTCGAGGCGGATGTCTTACGGTCCGACTCCGCGGGGACTGGCGTAGCGCTCATCGACGAGATCGCTCCACCGAATAGCGACGCCAGTGCCGACTCGAAGGTTGGTCCGTACGCCAGCCGATCTTGCAGTGCGAGTACGACAAGGCGCAATTCGGGCATCGGACTCCGCTCGGCCTGCAAGTAAATCGGCTCCGCATACAGTAGCGCCCGCCCGATCGGGATCACAAGCAGAGCCCCGCGCCGCACGTGTGAGCCTTGCTGATTCCACAACGTCAACTGTCCGGAAAGCTGCGCATTCTGATCGATTCTCGCCTCGATCTGTAGTGGTCCGTCGACTAGCTTTGTCTTGGGAAAGTTGTAAACGACCGACGTACCGTATTGTGCACCGTCGCTGCGCCCGGCGATCCAGCCGATCAGGTTATTCCGGTTCGCCGGGGTGAAGGGCAGAATCTCTACAAATTCTTCGCCGGTTTCACCCGGCAGTTTCATCAAGACAAAATTCGGCTGCATCACCTGAGTCGCTTGCTGACCTCCTTCACTCATACCGACTTCGGTGGCCACCGTCCACAGATCCTCGCGGTTGTAAAACGCCTCCGGGTCCGTCATGTGATACAAGCCGTATACTTCCGCCTGGAGTTTGAGCAGCATCTCGGGGTAACGCACGTGTTTTCGAAGTCCCGCCGGCATCGTCGACGCATCTTTGAACAGCGTCGGAAAGATGCGGCGGTAGGCAGCGATGATCGGGTCATCCGTATCAAAGACGTAAAACGTGGTCGTGCCATCGTAGGCGTCGATCACCACCTTCACGCTGTTCCGCATGTAGTTAATCAGGTCGTTCCCCAGGCGGTAATGGGTGGAGTATGGATAGCTGTCTGACATCGTGAACGCATCCATAATCCACGACAGCCGGCCATCGTCCCCCAGCACAATGTACGGATCAGGATCGTAAGTGAGGAAGGGAGCCAATGCAGACACGCGATCGCGCACATTGCGCCGCATCAGCAGCCGGCTATCTTTATTGATGTCATCGCTGAACGGCAGCTTCGTGAGGTCGTCGCGATCGAGCGCGATGATCAGGCGGCGCAAGAATCCACCGAGAAGGATCCCCCCATTGCCTTCGTAAGACGTGAGGTTGTTGGTCTGGCCCTGCGGGTAGTTGAATTCCTTCTGCTGCGTCTTCACGTAGACGTCGGTGTTGGTCAACTCGCCGAAATAGACTTCTGGACGCGCCACAGAGAGACTGTGGACTGTGCTCTGGACCGGCATGTTGCTCAGCATCAGCGTGGGTAGGCCTTCCGGCGTGAATCCATTGACCGGGTTCATCGTGATGCCGTAGCCGTGGGTGTAGATCAGCTTCTCGTTAATCCAGTTATGGCTGCTTTCCGGAAGCTTGTCGAAGTTCAGTTCGCGCGTGGCGAGCATCACCTCGCGAGTCGTGCCGTCGATTTGATAGCGATCGATGTCGATGTCGGGAAAGTCGTAATAGGTGCGGATTTCCTGAATCTGACGCAGCGTGTCCTGGAGTGCATGCCAGTCCCACAGGCGGATGTTTTGCAGAGTAGCCTGATTGTTTGCCGGGTCAGCCGCCTCCACGGTCGTTTCAGCGGGAAACTCCCGTTGCACGACCTGGTTCAATCCAAATGCTCGCCGCGTCAGATCGGTGTTGTAGACAATGTACGGCTTCTCGCGAACCAGTTCGTTCGGTTTGACGATAAAGCTGCTGACATACCACGCGATCCCTTGAACGGCGACATAACAGACCGCGGCGGGAAGGATCGCTGCCAGTAGCCACCGCCCGCGTGGCACCCGGGCGGCGTTGACGAATGCGATCACCGCGCCCAGAACGAGTGCCGCGCAGACGACGAGCATGCCGGTGAGTGTGATGTGCGCGTCCGTGTAGGTCACACCACCGAAGATCGTATGATCGTCGAGCAATCGTCCGAACCTACCCAGGTAGACACGCATCGCGAGGATTAACAACAGAAACGCAAATGCAATGGAGAACCCGCGCCACGGTAGTGTGACAGAGCGGCTGAGCTGGCCAGTGAGGACACGAACCCCGCCCGTAATCAGAATGAAGAAAACTGCGAGTGCACATGTAATCAGGCTCAGCGTAAGCAGCCATCCGGCGATGAGCTGCCACGCAGGCAAGGCGAACAGGAAGAAGTTCAGCGGCTTGCCAAAAATCGGGTCCACAATGCCACCACTGGTGCCTGGCGCGAACCAAAAAAGCGCGAGCGTCGGCCACTCCCCTGTCATGGCGCCGCCCGTTGCAGCGGCAATGACAAGCGAAACGCCAAGTGCGATGAGCCGCAGAACCGGCTCAACCGGCAACTTCACCGGTTGTCCGCCGATGAGAATGGTGTGACCGGGCGGCAAATCAGGGAGGTGCGCTCGCTTGAGAGCCAGAAAAGAACCGTACAGAACAAGAAATGTGGCCGCTGTAAAAGCCGCGAAGATTCCCCACTGAAGACTTAGCGTTTTCCAGAATACGTCCCCGTAGCCGAGCGACGCGAACCAGAGCACGTCCACGTAATACGACAGCGCGGTCCGGCCGCCGAAGAATATGCCGGCAATGACGGCAGCGATGAGGAAGACGCGGCGGCGATTGCGACGTGGCGGAGGCTGCAGACGCGGCCAGTCCATGGACTCAGGCATTGCTCCACTCCGTTTTCATCGGCTCCATTGGTTATCCGCATGATACTCGCTCTGCTTCCGGAAGTTTTTGAAACCCGAGAACCAGTAGGCGAAGCGCATGACGACATCGCTACCTGCTGGCCGACTCCCAAGGAACATCAACCGTTCTGTACGGGGATGAGCTGAAATCCCAATCGTGCGTCTTGGGAAGTCGGCTAACTGGAAGTAATCCAGGCGGTGATCTTATGACAGTAAATATGGTTCCAGGTCGAGGACTTGGCGGGAGCGATGGGACTCGAACCCGCGGCCTCCTGCGTGATAGGCGTTCTAGGCGGGGCACCCGAATCGATCAAATCGTGCTCCAAGCAGGAAGGCTGGTTTTCCCTAGCGGTTCGCGGAGTTCGTAGAATACAAAAACCTCGTTTGACGGAAAGAACACCGAGAGCGCTGAAACTGTCGTATCCTCAGCTTCTGCTCGCACAACGGGCTTCGCTTCCCGTGGTTCTTCGTACACAAAAGTGCAAAGACCAATACTCAGCGAGAGATTTCCGGTCGGCGCTTGCAAGACAACCGTGCCAGCCTTCTTTCCTTTTTTGGTGGGATCGATTGAGGCCTCCGACACATGGCCTTGCAGCCCCAAGGCCCAGTCAATCCCTTGCTCAAGGATGCCGCGCCGGGACTGCTGAAATGGGCTTTTTATGACCACGAGGATCTCGGCAGAGTCCTCTTTCCACTTGTTGAAGATCGCGACAGCGTCCGCTAGCGACAGAACCATGTACGTTTCTCGGCCTGCACGATTTCAAGCGACACCCTTCAGTCTCGCCAAAAGAACATCTCTCGGCGGCTGGCGCGCTGTCCGTAGGAAGATCGCATGTGATTGATTCTGTGTTAGGAGTCGGTGACAGGGCAGCGTTCTAACCGGACGGAGCGGCAGTCGGCTATCAGAGTTATTAAAGGCCTTTTCCGCGATCTTGAGAAGACACGTCACAGCCCCTTTGCGATAAGCTCAGCAGATAGATTCCGGTGTTGCCGAGCGGCCAAAACCCGAGGCGTGACCAGTACGATCTCAGCTTCCGAATGGCCTCGCCTTTGCTTACGTTCGGTAACGCAAGTCTTTTCAGCGCTTTTTGATCGTCCGAAACGCACGGAGTGAACTGTAGCGGCCAAGGCTTGCACGCTACCAGCCCGCACCCCGTACCAAAAATGTCGATCGTACGGTGAATGGCGGACTCAGCGATCCGCAGTCCCCGAAACTCCGGATAGATCGCGACGTAGTCGATGATCAGTAGATCGAGGTCTACCACTTCGAACTCATTCTGTATTTCTTCTTTCGGATAGCCAGTTTCTACGTCGAAAAGATGTTCCCAGTATTCTGAGATGTCGCCAGAGATGCCATCTCCAAGCCTTTCCGCACTGATGCCGTGGTCCAGTGCCCCGCCGAATTGAACGAGTGAAGCTCCAATATGCCCTGCGTCCTCTTTTCCGCGGCTTTGCGGTTCGACGATAATCCTTCCGGCAATGGAATGAACAAAATCCGTCTCAACGGAGTCATGCAGCGCAGCACGAATCACAAACTCAACACTCGCAACGACATTCTCATTGGAATCAGTTTCTTTGCGGCTCTCAGCCAGTGTTTTGGTCGGTTTCATTACGCGTTACCCCGCTTTCCTGAGTTTCCTATGCACGCGTTGCACGACACTCTCCGGGATTCGCAGCGTGGTATAGCCTCGCTTAAACCGTGTTTCACCGTTCTCCCACTTGATGACCCCAGGTTCGTCGGTGAAAATACGCCGGATTGTTCGTTCGCTTAAGCCCCACAATTCAGCGACTTCACTCACGCAATAGTGTTTTTCAAATGCCACACTGGCCGGCATTGCTGGTTTGCTCGGAGGAGCGTAGCTGGGCTGGAGAGAGGGTTCTGTTGCCATAGCACACCGTGTTTGATGTATGTAGTACGGGATTGAAATCTCGTCAAACGGACGAATTACAGGACGCCAGAAACCTCTGCGCTGGACAAGGGAAGGAGAATGTGGCCGATTCTAGTAGTTAACGTGTTGCTGGAGTGCGTAGGCGCCATCTGGCTGTGACCACGAAATGGGTGGTGACAGGTGAGCCGCACACGAATAGCGAAAGTGGTACGCAGAAGAGGATCTTGTACTAAGAACGTGCGGCGCGCCTCACGACTTTGCCCGAGCGCCCATCCGCTATATTGATTACCCGGGCGGCGGTGTTCAGACCCATCGTGGACCATGCCGTCCGCACACTCGTTGCCAGCCTCTGCTGCCGCTCAAGAACCCAAGGAGCGTAATGCTTCTGCGTAATCAGTACACTGGAGTGACCAAGCAAACGCGACACTTCTTCCAAGGGCATGCCCGCGAGGAGGTATTCGACCGCGAACGTGTCTCGCAGCATGTGAAGGTGGGCCGATCTACAGCTGCCGTCAGTTTCCAAAAAGAGCTTAGGATGTGTCTCGGTAGCTTTGGCCAGAATCTTCCCAAAGATTTTGATCCAATTCGAAACTTCGCTCTTACGTTTACTGCGCCCGCTCCAAAAGAAATAGCTGGGATGTGTGTAAGTGTTGGCGGGCACGTTGCGTAGTTCCTCGGCCACATCGTGTGGCAGTAAGCCATAGACGGCGGAACTTGCTTTGCCCTTGACCTTCTTCTGGTACAGGAAAAGGGAATCATCGGCACGCAGCTTGTCTCTGGACAGACACGCAGCATCGCCAGCCCTTAGGCCGCTCCAACGCAAAAGCTTCAAATAGGCGCGTGCACGGCGAGCGTTCACCGTATCGCCATTCTTCTTGCCGTCGCGACTGTCATAGAGCCACGTTGCTTGAATCAACGCGTCATATTGTTCGCGGGTGAAAGGCTGCGTCTCATCCTGCTCCGGAGCAACTTTCTTGATTTTCCTGGCTGGATTCTCTTTCATCCATGCTTGTTCGACGCAAAAGAAAAAGAAGGTGATAATCCGCTGGTGCTGGTTGTGCCGGGTGGTGGGTGCGCCGGGCCACGAGTGGATCCACCGGCGCATGGTCTCGACGTCCAACTCGGAAAGGCGAGCAACCGGGGGCTTCTGTTGTGCACACCAGTTCAAGAGTCGATCTTCAAGTGTTAGGCGATATTTTGCTCGGGTCGCCTCCTCGCGGTTCAGACGTTCCACTTCTTTCAAGAACAGCGCAACCGCATCCGTGATCAGTACCTCGCGCGCCTCGTTCCCTCGGAGTTTTGCTTCCAGTTCGCGCTGAAGGGCCTTCACAGGACTCCAGGAATCGCGGATTTCCTGTGCCCGCTCCTCCGCCTTTTCCCAACTACGTGTCTTTGCGCTGACCTGACGCGAAGTATTCTCCCGGTAAACGTAGAGGTACTTCATGCAGTGACACCGCTTCCAGTAGGGCTCGCCGTTTTTGGGGCAGGATTCTTGGTGGCGCGTGTAGACGGTAACGGTTTGGGTGGAAAGCGAGGTCGGCGGATAGCTGTTGGCCGCTGCTTCTAAGCTGATCGGATGGGACCCCATCGACTCAACTCCACAGACGTGAGTTTGGAGAGCAGCTTTTTGTAACGCGAAGAGCCGAAACTGGCAAACGGCCATACGCTCGGGCGAACTCTCTGTTTGGGAGACTCTAGCAGATCGTTCATTCAGTTTTCATTCAGTTTGGACATGAAGTCTGTGGAAATGTTGACTTCGTGGAGCTTAAGGTTGGTTGCGGGGGGTGGATTTGAACCACCGACCTTTGGGTTATGAGCCCAACGAGCTACCAGACTGCTCCACCCCGCGCATTGATCATAGCAACCGCCCTACCACGCGTCAAACGGTCCCGTCTTGCTGCACTCACGCGCGCCTAAAATTTTCTGACTTGCTGTCCAGTATCCCCCGGCCCACATTGGCGCGCACTTGTGACTTGGCCGCGCGCGGTGACTTTGGGCTCGCGCAAGCCTGGACAACATCCGCCCACATTTCGCATTGCGCGCACCGTCGCCCTGCCGTTACATTTTAGGAACGAACACTCGCCTCCAAGTTGACCAGGACTTTGCTAAGCTCAGCGCCGTTCCTCGCCGCGCTTGCCTCTCCCGCGTCGGCTTGCAACCCCGAACTTTCGTTTCACATCCCAACGAACCAGCCATGTGCGCACCTGGAGCGCATCTCCCGGGATGAGCATCGCCACCCTCAACGACATCTTCTTCGCGACTGTCGATCGTGGCTACGAGCGCGTGATGATGCATCGCCAGGCCATCCAGTGGGTGTCGATCTCCTCGCAGGAACTGTATCGAAATGTCGCGGGCGTGGCCCACGCGCTGGACCGCTGGGGAATCGGCAAGGGAGATCGCGTCGCCATCCTCAGCGAGAATCGCCCGGAGTGGACAACGGCGGATTTTGCCTGCCAACTTCTGGGCGTGGTCTCCGTTCCCATCTATTCCACCCTCACGGGCGAACAGGCCGCTTTCATCCTGAAGGACGCCGAATGCCGTGCCATCTTCGTCTCGTCCGAACAACAACTGCGCAAGGTGCAGGCGGTACAGGCTCAAACGCTGCTCGAAAAAGTAATCGTCATGGACCCCGTCGAAACGGCTCACGCGTTCAGCATGGCTCATCTCATGCATGAAGGCCCTGGCACCCGGGACGCCGACTTGGACGCTCGCGCCCGTACCATCGCAGCCGACGATCTCGCCACACTCATCTACACTTCGGGCACTACCGGCGTTTCGAAAGGCGTCATGTTGACCCATGGCAACCTCACTGCCAACATCGAATACTCGCTGAAGGGTTTCGATTTCATCGGTGAGCAGGTCACCCTATCGTTTCTGCCGCTCTCCCATATCACGGCCCGCCACGTGGATTTCGTGATGCTCTTCAACGGAGTCACCCTGGCTTACTGCCCGTTCGTGGATCAGCTTTCGCAAGCTCTTCTCGAAGTCAAGCCGACCCTGTTCGTTTCCGTGCCCCGGGTTTACGAAAAAATCCACGCCCAAACCGATCGGAAAGCCCGGGGTTTTCCCAAGAGCATGATCCTTCGTTGGGCGCTCTCGGTGGGGCGTGCGCACGCGGCCGAAATTCTCAAAGGCCAGGTCCCCGATTCCACTGCCTGGCGATTGGCCAACACGCTCGTCTACTCCAAGGTGCGCGCCGGCATGGGCGGACGCGGGCAGGTCTTCATTTCGGGCGGCGCACCGCTCGGCCGGGAACTCGCCGAATGGTTTTCATGGATTGGCATTCGCATTCATGAAGGTTATGGCCTCACTGAAACTTCGCCCGTCATTGCCGTCAATACACCTCGTGCTCATAAACTGGGCACGGTAGGAAAACCGCTGGGAAACCTCGACGTGAAGATTGCGGACGACGGGGAAATTCTGGTTCGCGGCCCTTCCGTTTTCAAAGGCTACTGGAAGCGGCACGACGAAACCGCCAATGCTTTCGTCGATGGCTGGTTCAAGACCGGAGACATCGGCAACCTCGACGCCGACGGGTTCCTCTCCGTCACCGACCGCAAGAAAGACCTCCTCAAGACTTCCGGTGGGAAATTCATCGCTCCCCAGCCCATTGAGAATTCGCTGAAGCACAATGCGCTCATCGCTGAGGCTATCATCGTTGGCGACAAGCGGAAGTTCCCTGCGGTCGTGATCTCGCCGTACTTCGCCCTGCTGGAAGATTGGGCGCGCAACAATCAGGTCGCCTTCCAATCGCGTTCTGAGCTCGTGGCCCATCCAAAAGTCCAGGCGCTCTACGATGGCATTGTCGAAGACGTCAATCGCAACCTCGCCCGCTTCGAAAAACTGAAAAAAGTGATTCTCGTGCCTGATGAATTCACTCCCGCCGATGGCACCCTGACCCACACCATGAAGGTCCGGCGCCGCGCCGTAGAAGAGCGCTACCGCAAGTTGATCGAAGACGTCTACGCCCATGCGGAAGCAGCCCCGGTAGCCGGTCACGTGAGCGGGTGACCTGATTCCCTGCCCCGTCCGCCCAGTTTCATTACAATAAAGTTATGTCGGATTCACTGCTCATTGCCGGACGCCCCTTCCAGTCCCGCCTCATCGTAGGCACGGGCAAGTACAGATCGTTTCAGGAAACCGCGCGCGCGCTCGAAGCCAGCGGCGCCGACATGGTGACCGTCGCCGTGCGCCGCGTGAACCTTGACCGCAGCAAGGAATCGCTGCTCGATTACCTCGACCCCAAAAAATATTTCCTGCTGCCGAATACCGCCGGCTGCTACACAGCCGACGAAGCCATCCGCGCCGCCCGCCTCGCCCGCGAAGTCGGACTCTCGGACTGGGTCAAGCTCGAGGTCATCGGCGACCAGGCCACGCTGTATCCCGATGTCCAGGCCACGCTCGAGGCGACTCGTGTCCTGGTGAAGGAAGGCTTCACGGTCCTTCCCTACACGTCCGACGATATCGTCTTCGCAAAACGCCTGGTCGATGCCGGCGCAGCCGCCGTCATGCCGCTTGGCGCTCCCATCGGCAGCGGCATGGGAATTCAGAATCAGGCCAGCATCCGCATTCTGCGCGAGCTGATCACCAGCTTGCCCGTAATCGTCGATGCGGGCGTGGGCACGGCTTCGGATGCGGCGGTCGCCATGGAACTGGGTGCCGACGCGGTTCTCATGAACACCGGGATTGCCGGAGCCCAAGATCCCGTGCTGATGGCCGAAGCCATGAAGAACGCCGTCGTGGCTGGTCGCCAGGCGTATCGCGCCGGACGCATGCCGAAGAAACTGTACGCTACCGCCAGTTCCCCGCTGGAAGGAGTAGTGCGCTAAGCCAGCCGGCTGGACCGCAGAGGGCATCGCACGATGACTTACCCTGATTTTCTCTGTGCCCCTGTGTCTCTGTGGTAAAGAAGACTTTCCGGGAAACCAAAGCAAAAAGGCGGCCCAAGGCCGCCTTTCGCTTCATTCTTACCTAGACTTCACAGCATCTTTACGCCGGTCACGTGAATGGTGTCGCCCGTGACCTTCCCGCTTACCGCGACGTGATGGCCTTCGTGGCCCTTCAGCGCGTCCGGATTTTCCACGTTCAGGATTTTCTGGTCGCCGTCAGTCACGACCACCATCTTCGCGCCCTCTTCCAGGCACTTTTTGGTGCAGGCTTCCGCGCCCGCGTTCGCGCCCTTCACTCCGCACTTGGAATCACTGATCCAGCCATTCACCGTGTCGCCCTTGTCGTCGGCCGCAAAGGAGAACGAGGCAATCGACAGCACCATGCACAACATCAAGCAAATCGAAAATGCTTTACGCATCGAACTGAATCCTCCTGATCGAATCGTTGATTTTGACGCTCTCGCTTTTACAAACCCGAGCCTAACCAGCCAGAGACCGCATCCCCTGCGGCGAAAACGAACTTCCTGGGATCTTGACACGTGGCGTGCGAAGAATGCTATCACAGCTTGGCCATCAAAATGTCGCCGGGAGGGCAGGCGGACGTTTACTTTCGCGCCGCGTTATTGGCAGGCCGTTGCGGAGGGGGCGCTACGTAGACGACCTCGCCCGGGCGCGCATAGTGCAATTGCTCGCGCGCTTCCTTCTCGATGGCCTTGGGATCGCTCTGCAACGACCGGATTTGCTGGGTGTAAAGGTCGTTTTCCTTCTGCAACTGATCGATCTCCGCCTGCAACTTCTGCCGCTCGGCACGCTTCGACCGGTAGATCACCATGCCATTGGCGCCAAACATAACATGCAGAAACAACCACGCGGCCAGCAAGGCCACCCCGGCCGTCGCCAGCCGCCGCCGCTCGGCGTAAAGCACGCTCCAGATCGGCCGCGACTTCTCCACCCAGCGCTCCGCCAGCGCCTCCGCCTGGGGAACCTTCTCCACCATCGCGCGCAGGCCGTCTTCGGGCTTCAGAAAGGGCCGGACCCTGGAAAACTTGTCTACTCGAAAATCCATTGCTTGGCCGCCGTGCTCAGCCTGGCGAGTTCAACCGCATTCGCGGCTTCGGAATAGACTCGCACGACGGGCTCGGTTCCCGACAAGCGGTAGCAAATCCAGGAACCATCCTGAAACACCAGCTTCAATCCGTCTTTGCGAACCACCTCCCCGACCTTGCGGCCGAAGAATTCCTGGGGCTCAGACCGTAGCTTTTCAGTGAACTTCTCTTTCACTTCCTGCGTCAAGCGGAAGTTCTCCCGTTGCGGATAAAAGGAACCAACTTTGACAAATAGCTCCTGCAATTGTTCACCCAGCGACTTGCCCCGCCGCGCAACCATCTCGCTGCACAGCAGCCCAGCCAGCACGCCATCCTTCTCGGGCACGTGATGGCGGATCGACAACCCCGCACTCTCTTCCCCGCCGATGCAGATCTTGTCTTCCTTGATGAGCTCCCCGATGTACTTGAAGCCGACCGGCGTCTCGTGCAACTCCACCTTATGATGCTGTGCCAGCGCGTTGATCAGGTTCGTGGTGGCCACGGATTTTCCCACTCCGTTCTTCCACCCGCGGCTCTCGACCAGGTAGTCGAACAACAGAGCAATGATGTAATTCGGCTGAAAGAACGTGCCGTCTTCATCCACGATGCCGAACCGGTCCGCATCCCCATCGGTCGCAATCCCGATATGCGCCTTGGTTTCGCGCATCTTCTGGCGACAGTCTTCGAGTAAATGATCGTCAGGTTCCGGAGCATGCCCGCCAAACAAGACGTCCCGGTAATCGTGCACACACTCCACCGCAACCCCGCCTTCACGCAACAGTTCATCGGAATACCCGCGAGCCGCGCCC
Organism: uncultured Acidobacteriota bacterium; assembly: GCA_963733805.1. GTDB lineage: Bacteria > Acidobacteriota > Terriglobia > Terriglobales > Acidobacteriaceae > Gp1-AA133. The sequence continues at coordinate 19,028 of CAVTEO010000009.1, forward strand.
CAGAAAGGATCAAACACCACGCGAAGTCCTGCCTTGGAAATCACGTTCAGGTCCACGATCTCGCGCAGGCGGGACAGATACATCCGCCGCGGATCCAGCGCCTGCGATCCAGGCCCCTTTGCGCCCGCACCATTTTCTCCCGACGCATCGAACGCCAGGATTTCTGCTTCCACGCGCTTGGTTGCTTCCGGCAGCGCCGGCGCACCGTCGGGCGTCGAGAACTTGATGCCGTTATATTCCGGCGGATTGTGCGAGGCTGTGAAGTTGATCGCGCCGTCCGCTTTCGCCTGAATTACGGCGTAGGAAATTGCCGGGGTGGGCGCGGCCTCTGCGATTACCAGCGGCGTGATCCCGTACGACGACAAAATTTCTGAAGCCATCGCGCAGAACGTCTCGCCCAGAAAGCGCGGGTCCCGTCCCACAATCACCTTCGCTCCCTTCGGCTTCTGCGACGCCACGTAGCGAGCAATCCCATGAACCGCGCGCCGCACATTGGCAAACGTAAACTCCTCCGCCATCACCGCCCGCCAGCCCGAAGTTCCAAACTTGATCTGGGTTGTCATGATTCAAATCCTGTAGTGCTGAGTTGCCGTCCTCATTCCCATGCCTAGTCGCGAGGGTGCCCCGTCCAAGCTCCGCTTGGGCGGGGACTTTTCTGGGCGGCGACTTTCCAGCCCACTGTGCAAGCTTCCCGGCCCAGCCGCAACTTGCATATTATGAACCTGCAACCGTACCCGCTGTGATGATCTGACAACCAGCACGTGATGCTTGCAGCGGAACCGTGCCTTCGCGCCGGAATCGCCCCGAGATTCTATATGACCAACAAACGCCTCGTCCTCACCACCACCGCATCGCTCGAAGAAGCCAAAAAGATTGCCCGCGCTTTAGTAGAAAACCGCCTGGCGGCCTGCGTGAACATTATCCCGAAGATCGAATCCGTCTACCGCTGGGAGGGCAAGGTCGAAGAAGCGCAGGAATATCTGCTGCTGATCAAGACCACGGCCGTAGCTTTTCCGGTTGTCCGCGAAGCAATCCAGCAACTCCATTCCTACGAAGTCCCCGAATGCATCGCGATCGTCGTGGAGGAAGGCAGCGAGGCCTACCTGAAGTGGATCGACGCTTCCGTGAGCTGATGCAGTCTGCTACTGGGAATCGCATGCCAGCCCTCTTCGAGTGAGTCCCGGCTACTCCAATTTGAAGTCGAGAACGATATTTACCTGGCACTGTACAGGATGCCCATTCAGTTTCATGGGCTCGTAGCGCAGCTTCCCGACTGTTTGCAGGGCTTCCCTTTCCAGGTCGTGGTCGGGCGACTCGAGCACGATTGGATCACTCACCGTTCCGTCGGCGTGGATGGTTGCATAAATAACAACAGAACCCTCTACCCCTCGAGCGACCGCGCTGGTCGGATATGCTGGTCTAAGCGGCTGCAGCAGTGTCGCCGGCTCCACCTTTCCACCCAGGCGGAGAGCTCTGTTCATGGATCTTGCGGGTTTGCGAACACCAGAACTACGACTCGCATTGATCTGCACCGATTCGCTTTCACGCGCAAGCGGGAGGACAGCATAAACCCGTTCAGATTTTCCCTCCAAAATCACCGTCTGCTGGAACAGGGAAAGGCGTTCTTGTTTTATCTGCACTTGATAGGTACCGGGCTGCAGATCGGTGAAAGCAAACTCCCCGGTCTCGCTACTTTTGCTCTCCGTTTGTTTTATGTAGTCCCGCATGAGCATGACGCGAGCTTGGGGCACAACCGCTCCCTCCTGGTCATAGACCACGCCAGAAATGCTCTGCGCGATGCAACTCATCGGAACGAGCAGCACAACCACTATCGGCCACGTCCAAGACGGGTAGCCCTCAGCCAGTCTCGACATAGAACAACCTCCTGAAAAATTGTCTTCTCTTACAGTGATGGCGCAAGAGGCATCCGCAGAAGGGCAAGCCGTCATGCCCCATCTGGGATCTTCCGATCACGTGCAGCCGGTCAGGTAGACGCGTTTGCGCGACATCGTCCCAATAGGCATCTGCGTTCGGAATGAGTCTGTGGACGCATCACTTCGTCGCCTCCGCCCACTCCCGCTCTCCAATCTGCAGCATCGCTGCCCGATCCTCTGCCAGAATCCACCGCGCCGCGACCAATTCATCCAACGCTTTCGTAAACCGCGTCATATAATCCTCGCGGCTCGCATAGCGTTCCGCAATCGACTTCCGCGGATCGCCCGACTTCTTCCGCTCCTCGGCCGTGCGCGCAAACAGAATGTAAGAACCCACAAATGCACACCGCTGGTCCGGCGCGCCGATCGAAGGATCGCGCAAACTCCACCCCGTATAGGTCGCAAGCGGGACGGTCAGTTCCGGCAAGCGCACACCATCGCGTTCGTTACCGTCTTCATCCACCCGTGGCACCAGCACCGGAAACGCTGCGCCTACCTTTGGCGGTTGCAACTCCAAAATCCCTTGCGCGAATTTCGCCCCGTAGTCCATGCGATAAGCGGCGTTCGCCTCACGTGGCGGCTTCACTCCCGGAATGGCGGGAAACGCAAAGTCGCTAAATGAAACGAGCGTCCCGTCCGCAATCTTCGGATAGCTGCTTGCCGGCGGCGCCGTTCCATTGCGGACCCAGCCATCCATATTTGCGATCATCGACCGCCAGAAATACCTGACCGGCAGCGGCGACTGCGGAAGCTGCCCCAGCGTGTCCGCCTCGCCCCTGGCAGGAGGAAACGGCCCGGAATAATGCTGCAATCCGGTGAAGTGATAAATGCGCACGTTCTCCGACACCTCAGCGTCTCGCTTTCCGTCGGCGCTAACGTGAATCAAGGCTGCCGCTCTTCCCCAATACTCATAAGAGGTGTTGGAGAAAAAAATCTTAGGCACCGCCTTGTCTTTCGCGGCACGATCCAGCAACCCGGATGTCTCCCCAGTCACCGGGTCAGCTTCCGGCTGATCGGTGAATGGAAATATGTCGGTCGGAAAGAAGACCGACGAAGTCGGCTGCGCATCCCGAGAGGGCTGCGCAAAGCGATAGTTGAAGCTTCCCCGCCCGGCGCCGGCCACGTGCGCGAGCACCCCGTCGAGCGCCATCCGGCCATCCTCGTCAGCATTGAATCCCTGATAAACGAAGTCGCGCAGGAAGCGTCCATTCTGCGAAATGCCCTCGCCATACACGCGCGCCGCCGGAGCCACCGCATCGGCCGCATGCTTGGCATACGAAGCGAAATCGCGAATCGCCGCGAACCCGCAACCCGCCACCACCGGATCCGCCACCACGTACACGTACTCGTAGATCTTCCCCGCCTTAAATCCACTTTTGAGATGAATATGCCGATTGCTGGGAACCAGCTTGCCGTCGACCATGTGCGCAAAATCCCAATCACTGCGCAGAATGGTTGTGCGCTGCCCTTCGCGAGTATCCCGAACCGTCAGGGTATTGCGCGGATCACTCGGCGCTGCTACCGGATACTCGAGTCCACCAATCCGGCCGACGAAGTAGTGTCCGAGCGGAACGTCATCCATCCTCTTCGGCAGCATGAAATCGCCGCGCAGCAGACCCGTGATGGTTTTCCCGTGATCCTTCGCGATCGGCGCGTAGACCTTCAGCGCGTCGGCTCCGGCCGCGTCCCACTGCCATCCCAGACTGACGACCGTAAACCCGTTCTGCAGAAACCACGCGTCGCCCGCATCCTTCGCCAGATCCTCATCTCCGCCATCCACCAGAGAAAGGATGCGCGAGTGCCCGCGGTTCGGGACCTCCAGCAGCAGCGAGCCATTCCCCTTCTTCGGATTTTTGGGACGCACGGCGACGAAGTCGGCGGAGAATTCCACCTCGCCATGCTTCAGGGGTTCCGCGAGAGCGAGATCAACAATGCGCTGATTGTGCGTATTGGCAACCGGGATAGAAAAATACACGCGCCCGACAATGCGCTCGTAGGAGCCCGCCTCGCCGAACGACTTCCCTCCCAGCACGTCACGTCGGGAAGATATTTCGACACGCGTCACGCGCGCATGCAACGAGCAATGGATCAAAAGGAATGCAAGGAGAGAACAACTCAGAAGAACTCGGCGCAACATGCGGGCGAGAATATCACGGCGACAAGCTGCCCTGCGCAGCTGCAGCAGACTCGTCGCGACTTTGCCAGCCGTTCTCCGCGACCTTTGCGGCCTTTCTTAGCGCCTTTTGCGGTTAAAAGCTTTTCGAGACTGCAAATTGACAAGGCCCCGAGAATCAAATCGCGCCCAAGGCCTGATCCAGGTCCGCAATGATGTCTTCGACATCTTCAATGCCAACCGAAATCCGGACCAGCCCGTCCGTAATCCCAATGGCCTTGCGGCCTTTCTCGCCGACGGCAGCATGCGTCATGGTCGCCGGATGCGAAATCAGCGTCTCCACGCCGCCCAGCGACTCCCCCAGCGAGCAAACCCGCAACTTGCGCAGCATTTTGTTCGCGTTCGACAACGAGCCGGTCTCGAACGAAATCATTGCCCCGAACCCCGACATCTGCCGCTTGGCCAGCTCGTGCTGCGCATGATCCGTCAACCCCGGATAAAACACCTTCTTCACCTTCTTGTGGCCATCCAGAAACGCCGCCACCGCGCGCCCGCTTTCGTCATGAACGCGCATGCGCGCAGCCAACGTCTTCACTCCGCGCAGAATCAGCCAACACTCAAACGGCGAAAGGATTGCGCCCGCCGCCTTCTGCAAAAACGCGAGTTTCTCGGCCTGCTCTGGCCGCGTACACACCACCACGCCGCCCAGCCCATCGCTGTGCCCATTCAAAAATTTCGTAGTCGAATGCACCACCATGTCCGCGCCCAGCGCAATCGGCTGCTGAAAGTACGGCGACATGAACGTATTGTCGACCACCAGATCCACTTTCTTCTTGCGGCAGATTGCGCTCACGGCGCGGATGTCCGTCAACGCCATCAAGGGATTGGTCGGGGTTTCGATGAACACCAGGCGCGTGTTCTTCTTGAGCGCCCGCTCAACGTTCTCGGCCACCGACGTATCCGCATAACTGAACTCTAGCCCAAAGTCCGCCCAGACCTGGTTGAACAGCCGCGGCGTGCCCCCGTAAAGATTGTGCCCGCACACCACGTGATCGCCCCCCTTCAGCGTAGTCACGATCGTATTAATCGCTGCCATCCCACTGGCAAACACCTTGGCCGCCGTTCCACCTTCCAGCGCAGTCAGATTCTGTTCCAGCCGGTCTCGCGTCGGATTCGAAACGCGCGCGTATTCATACCCCTTGTGCTTCCCAATCTCTTCCTGCACATAAGTCGAAGTGGCGTAAATAGGAGGAGCAACCGCTCCGGTAGCAGAGTCCGGCTCCTGCCCAACATGAATCGCCCGCGTAGCAAAACCAGGCTGTGAATTCTTCTTCACTTTTCCCTCAGTGTTGTTGATTTGAAGTCGTAGAACAGAAACCCCGACCGGGGCAGATTTCTTGTGGATTTAGTGAAGCGTAGACCACAGTAATTGTGTCCCCAACCTGGACTCCACGGACATTCCAGGAAGAGGCTCCTTCGTACTTTTTGCCGTCCAACGCGTGAAATGTGTACCGAGTGTCCGCCCCGCCACGCCTCCCACGGCGCATGCTCGTGACAGTGCCAGAAGCTAAGAGACAATTCTGCACGACACCACGCTCTCGACGAACGCCCTCCACAGTCAGCGCGGCAATTACCAAGCAAAAGAGTCCGGCAAAATAGCGGCCCCACGTTGTGTCAATGTACGCAACCCACGCCAACGTGACTGCGACACAGCCGCTCAGTACGACCGCATACAATCTGAATCTTGGCGGGAATGGCGGAGCTTGATTAGTTGAATTCAAAGCGGTTGTTTTGCTGGCGACCGACGACCAACGACCGACGACTGCCCTTCTAAATCCCGCCCTCGAAAATCTTCTTCGACAAGTACCGTTCCGCCGAGTCGGGCACAATCGTCACCACCCGCTTCCCCGCACCCAGCCGCCCAGCCAACGTCAACGCCGCGTACACCGCCGCCCCGCCGCTCGATCCGGCCAACACCCCTTCCTTCGCGGCCAATTCCTTCACCATCCCGAACGCCTGTTCGTCGGTGACCATCATGATCTCGTCGCACACCGACCGATCGAAATTCTTCGGAATAAAGCTCGCCCCAATTCCTTCTACCTTATGTGGTCCCGGCTCGCCGCCGCCGTACACCGACCCTTCGGTCTCGACCAGTACGGTCAGCGCCTTCGGCAGCCGTTGCTTCACAAACCGCGCGACCCCGGTGAAGGTCCCCGCCGTGCCTGAGCCCAGCGTCAGCCCATCGATTCGCCCATCCATCTGCTCGAAAATCTCGCGGGCCGTAGTTTCGTAGTGGTAGTCCGGGTTGGCGGGGTTTTCAAACTGCCCGGCCATGAAGGCTCCAGGCGTGGAGGCAACCAACTCATTCGCGCGGGCAATCGCGCCCGCCATGCCCTCGGCCTCCGGGGTGCGAGCGACCTCGGCGCCGAGGGCCCGCATGATGATCACTTTCTCCTCCGAAAACTTCTCCGGCACAAACAGCGCCACCTTGTATCCGCGCTTCACTCCAATCAAGGCCAGGCCGATCCCGGTGTTGCCCGCCGTAGCTTCGACGATGGTGCCGCCCGGCCGCAGCTTGCCTTCCTTCTCCGCTCGCTGAATGATGCCAATGGCCGCGCGATCCTTCACGCTGCCGCCCGGGTTCAAATACTCCAGCTTGGCAAACACATCCGCCGCTCCGGCAGGAACCAGTCGCGTCAGTTGCAGCATGGGAGTTTCGCCGACCAGTTGGGTGATGTCGTCGGCCACACGCAGGCGTGAAATCGTGGTTGCGTTTCGCACAATACAGACTAAGGAAACCGGGATACCAGCGTCAATGTGACTTCAGTGCGCCGGCTGCTTCTGAACATCGGCATCCGCCGCCGCAGCGCGAGCCTGCCCCGCGTAATACCCGCTCTTGGTCCGCACGGTGAGCTTTCCGTAACCCTTGGCCTTGGCTTCCACACGGATCGTGCGATACCCGCCCGTGCTCTTCGGATTGGTGGGCTTGTATCCCAGCGTGTACTGGTTGCGGATATCGTGCGCCACACTGCGCGTGATGGAATCCACTTCATCCATGCTCTTCGGGAAGAAGGCGATCCCGCCGGTTTTCTCCGCAATGAACTGCAGGGCCTTCCGTGCGCGCCGCGCCTTCTCTTCTCCCAACAGTCCGATGGCGTACACAGTCGGACCGTTTTCTTCCTGCAGCCGCCGGATTGCCTGCTCCAGCGTCTCCTGGCTCTCGTTATCTTCGCCGTCGGTGACCACCAGCAGCACGCGCTTTTCCAGTTTCGCGTTTTTCTTCAAGTGCCCGGCCGACGCGACCACCGCGTCATACAGCGCCGTCCCTCCCCGCGTATCCACCTTCTCCAGCGCTTCCTTCATTTTCCCGATATCGGCGGTGAAGTCCTGGTCCAGGTAATACTCGTCGTTGAAGTTCACGATGAACACTTCGTCCTGGGGATTGCTCGCCTTCACCAGGTTGATGGCCGCCTTGTTCATCTTGTCGCGCTTCTCCCGCATCGAGCCTGAATTGTCGATCACGATGCCCAGCGCCACCGGAATGTCTTCGTGCCGGAACGAGATGATGTTCTGCGGCCGGCCATCTTCCAGCACCGTGAAGTCCGGCTTGTTCAGACTCGTCACCATGCGCTGCTTGTCATCCACCACCGTCGCATGGAGCACCACTTCTTCCACCGACGTGTGAAAGCGGAATCCGCCTTCTTCCTCCTGCGCCGTGGGCGTGGACTTCTCTTGTAGTGCAGCCGGAGGCGGCGTCTCCGGATTTTGCGGATCCTGTTTCGGTGGATCCGGCTTGGCGGAGTCCTGTTGCGCGGACGGGACAGACTTAGGCTGGGCAATTCCCGAAGGGAAAGCATCGCCCGCGGGCGCGGCACTTTGGGGCGTTGCATTCGCAGCGAGGAAAATCAAGAACAGAGCAGCCAGGAAAATCCGGCTACTCCGCAGGTGCATAGTATCCCGTCTTCGCATAAACCCGGAGCGGTGGCAACCCCTTTGGCGGAAGTAATTTCACTTTTATCTTACGCCATTTGCCATCCTTTATCGGATTGGTTGGACGGTATCCCAGCACATATTGGTTGCGTAATTCGATGCCAATCTTGGTCGCCACATCCGCCAGGTCATTCGGATTGTCGATCGTAAATGCGCGCCCGCCGGTCAGTTCGGTAACGTCGCTCAGCAGCGCCGGACCCAGCTTCTCTTCTTCAGTCGGAAAATAATGGTCGTAAATGCCGACGGCGTAGATCAGCACATCGGCTTCCTTCACCATCGATTTGATCTCGCCTTCGGTATACCGGCTGTGGTTGTCGCCGCCGTCCGAGATGATCAGCATCGCCTTCTTCGCGTACTTGGCATGCTTCATCTTGTTCACGCCCAGGTAGATCGCATCCAGCAGCGCTGTGCGTCCTTTCGGCACGGTATAGACCAGCTTGCCCTGGATGTCCTCGATCGAACTGGTGAAGTCGCTGACTTCTTCCGGCTTGTCGGCGAACGCGATCATGAAAAACTCATCCTGCGGGTTGGCCGTCTTGAAAAATTCCACCACCGCTTCCCGGGCGCGCTCGATCTTCGAACTCATGCTCCCGCTCATGTCAAAAATCACGCCCAGCGATACCGGCGCGTCTTCACTCGAGAACGACCGGATCTCCTGCTGGCTCTTCCCTTCGAAAACCGTGAAGTTGTCCTTGTCCAAACCTGTTACCAACCGGTTCATCGGATCGGTGATCGTGACCGGAACCAGCACCAGTTCGGCCGACGCCTTCAGCGGCTTGGTGTGCGGGCTGAAATTCGCTTCCAGTTCCTTGATGTTGGCCGTGTCGCTGGCCGGCCTGGGCTCGATCCGGGGCTTGATGTGAACGTCATCGTCGGTGTTTTGTGCTTGCGGCCACCGGAACTTGCAGTCCGAACAGCATCGTCAACAGGGCAAACAGGCACAGGTAGACAGGGAAGCGCTTTGAGCACAACATCGTTCTGATCCCGGTTTTGGAGTGGACCGAGCGGCGCTTCCGAACTTTGGTCTTGGAGGAAGACCAGCACCCACGATGGCGGGGCATACCCAACCCTCAGTGACTCGGATCGTATCACAATTTTATTCCGCCAGACTCGGAGAAATCCGGTATTTTGTCATCATTTTGTCAGGGATGCGACCCGCCGCAAACGCTCGACCACAGCCCCTTCCAAACGCACTGCGCCTTCCCGGCGAACTTGTTAAAATAGCTGCCTTCCATGGCTTCCATCCATCCCTTTCGCGCCCTGCGTTACGATCCCCAGCGAGTAACCCCATCCGACGTGGTTACCCAGCCTTACGACAAGATCACGCCCCAGTCGCAGGAGCGCTACTACGCCGCCAGCCCGTATAACCTTGTGCGCCTGATCCTTGGCAGGCGCGAAGCCGGCGACAACGATCAGAACAACGTCTACACCCGCGCGTCTGCCTACTTCCGCGAGTGGCGCCGCCAAGGCATCTTCCTGCAGGACGCACAGCCCTCGCTCTACGTCTACTCCCAGACCTTTACCGTTCCGGGCACCAGATCGAAAGTGGAACGCCGCGGCTTCATCGCCTTAGGCCGCATCGAGGACTACGCCGCCGGGGTGGTCTTCCGCCACGAGCAGACTCTGGCTAAGCCGAAGGCCGACCGCCTCCAACTCCTGCAGACCACCCGCTCCCACTTCGGCCAGATCTTCATGCTTTATAACGACAGCGGCGAGGTCGACGGCCTCCTCGCCCAGGACTCCGCCCCCACCACCGAGGTCGCCGACGAGTACGGCGTCCGCCATCGCATGTGGCGGGTCTCTGATCCGAGCCTCGTCGAACTGCTCCGCGGCAAGATGCGCGACAAGAAGCTGATCATCGCCGACGGCCATCATCGCTACGAGACCGCGCTGACCTATCGCAACCAGCGCCGCGCCGCCGAAGCCCAGCCGGTGGGCGCGCCCCGTGAGCGCGGCAGCACCGCCACCATGCTCCGCCCGCTCGAAACCGAAGCGCCGCCCTACGACTTGGTCATGATGACCTTCGTCAACATGAACAGCCCCGGCCTGGTGATTCTGCCTACGCATCGCGTCGTCAGTGGTCTGCCGTCGTTTTCGCCGGGGGAGTTTGCCGCGTCCGCGCGCGCCTACTTCAACATCGAAGAAGTCGATCCCTCCGTCGACGCCACGCGCGCAACCGCCATTCTGCGCGAAGCCGGACATGTCGGCACTGCCATTCTCGCCGCCACCATCGTCGCAGGTCTGGCTGCTGCACACATCCGAAGGCCCCGCCTCGATGTTCCCGAACCTCTCCATCCGCCAGCAGGCGCTCGACGTCGTCCAGCTCCACAAGGTTCTTCTGGAAGGCGTGCTGACGCTGTCGGAAGAATCGATTCGTGAACAACAGAACCTGTCCTACGTGCGCGATGCGGCAGAAGGCCTGTCCGCGGTCCGCACCGGCGGGGCCAACCTCGCGTTCCTCATGAATCCCGCCGCATCAGCCAGGTCCGCGACATCGCGTTTGCGGGAGAAGTCCTTCCCCAAAAATCCACCGACTTCTACCCCAAGCTGCTCAGCGGACTAACAATCTACGCTCTCGACTAGTCAGTCTCTACTCCTGGCGAGTCCGTCCGATGGTTACCTCATCGCGGCTGTCAGAAAACTGGCTTCGGACCCTTCGTCAAATTAGGAGAGGTTTTTAACAGTCATCCGCTCACGAACCGCATCCAAGCAGCATGTCCACAAAATCACGCCCCGGACTCACTGTTCGCGAATTGATGGCTGCCTGGGGCGGTATTCTTCGCGGCACCGCGCCCATGCTTTCCATCGAAGTCACACGCGAGTGCCCGTTGAGCTGCCCGGGATGTTATGCCTATGGTGACAATCATCTGGGAGGAGAGCACACGCTACGCGAATTGGCGGACCTGCGCGGGGATGCGCTGGTATCGGGAGTGCTGGATCTGGTTGCGAAGCATCGTGCGTTGCACGTGTCGTTGGTCGGCGGCGAACCTCTCGTCCGACATCGCGAACTCAGCCGCATCCTGCCCGAACTGAGCCGTCGCCGAGTTTTCACCCTGGTTGTCACCAGTGGGGTAATTCCGATTCCTAAGGAGTGGATCGGGTTGCCGCGTAGCCGGGTGGCCGTGTCGGTGGACGGACTCCCGGAGCATCACAATGAACGCCGCAAGCCCGCAACCTACGATCGTATCCTGGAGAATATCCGCGACCGCGAAGTGAATATCCATTGGACCATTACCCGGCCCATGCTGGAGCGCGCCGAATACATGGAGGAGTACATATCGTTCTGGAGCGCGCGGCGCGAGGTTAACCGCATCTGGGTCAGCTTGTACTCCCCGCAGCAGGGCGAAAACTCCCCCGAGATGCTGTTGCCGGAGCATCGCGCGATGTTGGCAAGGACGATGCCGCCGCTGCGGGAACGCTATCCAAAACTCCTCATGAGCCCGGGCATCGCGCAGGCACTCATGCACCCACCGGGGAATCCCCAGGAATGCCTGTTTTCGAAGATGTCGACAAACTATTCTGCTGACTTGAAGTCGCGGGTCGAGCCCTGCATTTTTGGAGGTACACCGGACTGCACGCAGTGCGGGTGCGTAATCTCCGCTGGCCTGCACCACGCTCAAACCATCCGGGTCGCAGGCCCGCTGAAGATCAGACACCTGGTGAAGGGATCGGTCGTAGTTGGTTCATTCCTCAACCGATTCCGCAAACCTGCAGAGAAGCCGAACAGATGGAAGACCGCTGGGAATCAGAAAGCCGATGAACTTGTGCAGATCCGTCCGAATCGGGCAGCCTGAGGATGCACTCGAAGCCAGAACTCATCTGAATTTGTTCGGCACGGTTGTTTCTCTCCGTCTCGAAATCCGTGACCCGTTCGACCCGCAATTCCAACTCGCCTTGCACCGGCCGGTGCCCCAGGTTCGCGTCCGGTTTTTGGACGCTAACCTGGGCCCAGCAATCACGCTGAGATCAATCGGTTCGTATCAGGGCACCGCTAGCAGCGGTGCCGAAACCGCCCCAAAAAGGCTGGCCCCTTCAGGGGCCGCATGCCGACATTCGAGTTTTCTCCCGCTCTCCTCGGGCGCGCGCAATCCCAGAGCGCCTTTAGGCCCCGCCCACCGAACGTTGTAAAATATCCGTTTATCCTTCACTCGCCCTATGGCTTCCGAAGACAAAACCATGGTCCGCGACGAGCGCTACGATGCCCAGAGTGTCGAGGCCAAGTGGTTCGATCGCTGGCAGCAGGACCCCGCCCTCTACGCCGCTGAGTCCACCTCCAACAAACCCAAGTACTACGTGCTCGAGATGCTTCCCTATCCTTCGGGCGCGCTGCATATGGGCCACGTGCGCAACTACGCCATCGGCGATGCGCTCGCGCGCTACATGTGGATGAATGGCTACAACGTCCTTCATCCCATGGGATGGGATTCGTTCGGCCTCCCCGCCGAGAACGCCGCCATCAAGAACAACACGCCCCCGCGCGAGTGGACGCTCGCCAACATCGCCAACATGAAGGCGCAGATGAAGCGCCTCGGCTTCGGTTACGACTGGTCGCGCGAAGTCACCACCTGTCTGCCCGATTATTACCGGTGGAACCAGTGGTTCTTCCTGAAGATGTACGAGCGCGGCCTGGTCTACCGCAAGAAGAGCCTGGTCAACTGGTGCCCGAAGTGTGCCACTGTGCTCGCCAATGAGCAGGTGGTCGGCGGCAACTGCTGGCGCCACGAAGATACGCCTGTTGAGCAGCGCGAACTTGAACAGTGGTTCATGCGCATCACGCAGTACGCCGAGGAACTTCTCCGCGACCTGCAGAAGCTCGACCACTGGCCCGAAAAAGTCCGTACCATGCAGCGCAACTGGATCGGCCGCAGCCAGGGGGCATTGGTCGACTTCGAACTCGGTGGCAGCGTTGGCCCCGCGGGCTCCAAAATCAGCGTCTTCACCACGCGCGTCGACACCATTTACGGCGCGACCTCGGTGCAACTCGCCCCGCAGCATCCCATCGTCGCCGACATGATCGCCAAAAATCCCGACCTGCGCCCGAAAATTGACCAGTTGATTGCCGAACAGCGCAAGGCCAAAGAAGTCGGCGACATCGGCGCCATCGAAAAGCACGGCGTCTTCACCGGCCGCTACGCCAAGAATCCCTTCAATCAGGAACCTCTGCCCATATGGGTCGCTAATTACATCCTGATGGATTACGGCACGGGCGCCATCATGAGCGTCCCCGCGCACGACGATCGCGACTACGAGTTCGCAAAAAAATATAAGTTGCCCATCCGGGTCGTGGTCCTTCCCACCTCCACCGGCGACGCCGACGAAACCGTGATGGATCCGCCGCTTCCCTTCGTCACCGAAGACGGCCTGGTGGTGAACTCCGGCCAGTTCAGCGGGCTAACCAGCCAGCAAGCCTTGCAATCGATGGCCGAATTCGCCGAGAAGAATAACTTCGGCAAGGCCACCGTCACCTTCCGCTTGAAAGACTGGGGAATTTCCCGCCAGCGCTACTGGGGCACGCCTATCCCGATGCTCTACTGCGAGAAGGATGGCATCGTTCCCGTCGCGGAAAAAGATCTGCCCGTCCTCCTGCCCGACCACGTGGACGTCTCTCTGACCGGTGGCTCGCCGCTCGCCCAAGTGCCCGAGTTTGTGAATGCTACCTGTCCCAGGTGCGGCGGCCCGGCGCGCCGCGAAACCGACACCATGGACACGTTCGTCGACTCGTCGTGGTACTTCTACCGCTACACCGACGCGAAGAACGACCGCGCACCCTTCGACAGCGCGATCGCCGCCTACTGGTTCGGAGATCGCGGCATCGACCAGTACATCGGCGGCGTCGAGCATGCCATTCTCCACCTCATCTACTCGCGCTTCTGGACCAAGGTCATGCGCGATATGGGCATGGTGAAAAACGACGAGCCGGTGGAGCGCCTCTTCACGCAGGGCATGGTGATCAAGGACGGCGCCAAGATGTCCAAGAACCTGGGCAACGTCGTCTCGCCTGACGACATGGTCGCGCGCTTCGGCGCCGACGCCGCCCGTCTCTACAGCCTGTTTGCCGCGCCGCCTGACCGCGACCTCGACTGGCAGGACTCCGGCATCGAAGGCATTCGCCGCTTCATTGGCCGCGTCTACACATTCTTCCGGCAGGAACCGGTGCTCGCCGGAACCTACTCTCCGGGTTATGCGCCCGGCGATTTATCTCCCCAGGCTCGCGGAGTCTTGCGCAAAGTTCACCAGACCATCCGCCGCATTACCGAAGACTTCAAAGGGCGCTGGCACTTCAACACTTCCGTTGCCGCGCTGATGGAATTGCTGAACGAACTCACCGCCGCACAAGGCTTGTTCCGCGCCGATACGCCCGGATCGGCGCCCAAAGCTTTCCGCGCCGAAGTACAGCGAACCTTTGTTCTCCTGCTCGCTCCGTTCGCGCCTTATCTCGCACACGAACTTTGGGAGTCACTGGGAGAAAGGGAAAATCTCCTGAAGGCACGCTGGCCGAAGTATGACGCGGCCCTCGCCAAAGAAGAGGAAGTCGAAATCCCCGTACAGGTGAACGGCAAACTGCGCGGCCGCGTCCTTGTTCCCGCCGACGCCGACGAGGCATTCGTCAAGGCGCGTGCCCTCGCCGACGAAAAAATAAAAACCGCCATCGCCGGCAAGCAGATCGCCAAGGTCATCTTTGTGCCCGGCAAGCTGCTGAACCTGGTCGTGCGCTAAAGCCGATCTCAAAAACACAGAGGCACTCAGAGAATCTTCCTCCGTGATCTCTGTGTCCTCTGTGGTTCATGGCTTTTAATTTCGACGCAGAAAAAAAGGCGGGCACACAGCCCGCCTCATCATTCCATAGCAGCTAACCTACTTCTGAGCCGTCACCGTCGAATCAAACACCAGGCCCTTATGCAGGCCGCCAAAATCAATGCCCACCAGCGTCTTCGCTCCGTTCGCGCTTCCCAGCGATACCGAACTCTGGCCCGCCGGCTTGTCTTCCAGCTTTGCCGGAACCGTTGCCACCACGTCCTTGCCCTTCAGAATCTTCACCTGTACGTCGGACCCTGTTCCCTCCCAGGTCGCCTTGTAGTCTCCCGGTTTCAGCTGCGTGGAACCGAGCTGTACGTTCTCGCTCAGGGTGAACTTGCCTTCGTTCGGACCCTTGGCGAACGCACCCAATGTAAAAGTGGCTACGAATGCGAGCAGCGCAAAGTACTTCATCGACTTCATTCTCTTCTCCTTGAGTAATTTCATGATAGAAGGGCGACAGCGGACACACCGCGCCGCGCGTGAACGATTAGTGACTTTTGCTTGTCAGAGCTCTGTTTAGCAGATTGGATGAGCGCAAAACGAATCGGTCGCGAAAAAACTCGCAATCCATGTGAATGGCGCGTAAATGTTTTGTTAACACCGCATGGCTTCTCCGCACCGCGCGCCTGGGTTATCCTCGATCGGTAATGGCTGGCTGGTCTCCCACACTCGAAGGCTTTCGCACCATGTTGCGCAGGCCATCGCTGTCGCTCGCTGAAGTGATGTGGCGATTCAGCTTCGGCGCGGCCGCGTGCGTGCTTTCCGGCATGGCGCTGATCGCCTACCTCGACACGCTGCCGGTCTCGAAGGTTGACCTGAGGATGCTGGGCACCGGGCATCCGCTGCTGGTGTCCCGGGCCGCCACCCATATTTTTCACGGAAGCGCTCTCCGCGCGCTGCTGGCCGGAGTCGTCCTCTTTGCGGCGCTGGCATTTCTCTGGATCGTGCTTGCATCCATCGGCCGCGCCGCGACCCTGCACCCGTTGCTCGATTACGTTCGCGACCGCGCGCATAACGCCGATGACAACCCGCCCCGGGCAACCGTTCCCGTCTCGCAATCCAGTGAAGCCGGCGTGCCCAGCCAGTTGCGCTCGCTGGCCGGACTGCACTTCCTGCGCGTTGCCCTCGGCGTCGCCGCCTGTGCGGCCGGCCTCGGCGCGATCATTCTCGCCGGCATGGCTTCCAGCAGGACCGACCCGCGCCCCGGCCTTGTCTTCTTTCTGGCCGCCACGATGTTGTTTCTGATCTGGGCCCTGTGGTCTTCGGTGAGCTGGTTCCTGGCGGCTGCCCCGATCTTCGTGATCCGGGAAGGCAAGGACACGTTCGGCGCGCTGCTTGAAACCACTACTTTATTTCGCAGCCGCCTCGGCCCAGTCCTCTCGGTCGGCAGCTGGTTCGGAATTACGCACCTGATTCTCCTGATCGTCGCTACCTCGGTCGTAATGTTCCCACTCGCCTTCACCAGCTGGGCACCGCCGCTGATCGTCTTCAGCGCAATCCTGTTCCTCACGCTAGCCTACTTTGCCACCGTCGACGCCCTCTACATCGGCCGCCTCGCCGGATACGTAGCCATCCTGGAAGCCCCGCCTCCGCCCCCGCCAGTCGCTCCGCCGCCCATCCCGTCGCTGAGCACCGGGCAAGCACTGGCCGCTGAGTCCGACTCGGCCATGGTCGACCAAACCGAAACCATCCTCAGCGACACCTCAGCACCGCTGGACACGCATGCAGCGGATCAGGTCGCAACGCCAAATCCGCCCGAAGAATCTGAAATCTAAAATCTCCGATTTGAACATTCGCATCCAGGCTCCCGGAAAGCCCGCACCCTCGGGAAGGGCTGTACGCTCGCGAGGGTCTGCACGCTCGGAAAAGCGTTCGCGCTCGGGAAGGGCCCGACTTCAGGCGGGCCGAAAAGCCCTAATGCCGGGCGGCTTCAGCCACTGAGGTAAGCTTCCCCAACAAATTCCCGCGGGCCTTAGCGTCCTTAGCGGCCTTTCTTTGCGAGCTTTGCGGTTAAAAGCTTCTTTCGATCCAGAACAATCAGTTCTCGTGCCAGGCGCCGCTTCAGCAGTATCGCACCCGTACCCTACCCTGCTTTACACTGTTCCCCACTTCTGAGAAACTCATCCGTGGAAACTCAATCAATCGTTGTCCTCGACTTCGGCGCGCAATATTCGCAGCTCATCGCGCGCCGCATCCGCGAACTCAACGTCTTCTCCGCCGTCCTTCCCTGCAACGCCTTGCTCGAGGAAATCCGCAGCTACTCGCCCGTCGGCATCATCCTGTCGGGCGGACCTTCGTCGGTCTACGACAAGGACGCGCCCGTCACCGATCCCGGCATCTTCGATCTGAAACTGCCCGTACTCGGCATCTGTTACGGACTGCAGTACATGGTGTTCAATCTCGGCGGCAAAGTGCGTCCCGCCGACAAGCGCGAATACGGGCACGCCGAAGTTGCCATCGAAGCCGGCAACTCCGCGTTGTTTCAGGGCCTCCCGAAAAATCTGTCCGTCTGGATGTCGCACGGCGACGAAGCCGAGGAACTGCCCGCCGGATTCAAGCTGACCGCAAAATCTCCCAATGCCGTCGCTGCCATCGAGAACGCCGAGCGCCGCATGTGGGCCGTGCAGTTCCATCCCGAAGTCCACCACACGCCGCTCGGCAAAGACATCCTGCGCAATTTCGCACTGAACATCTGCGGCGCCCAGCCCACCTGGACGGCCCAGCACTTCATCGATGCCACCGTGGAACAAGTCCGCAAGCAGGTCGGCAACGGCCGCGCCATCTGCGCGCTCTCGGGCGGAGTCGACTCCTCGGTTGCCGCCGTGCTGGTCGATCGGGCGATGCGCGACAAGTCAGGGAACACGCGTCTGACCTGCGTCTTCGTCAACAACGGCGTGTTGCGCAAGAACGAATTTGAAAAAGTTCAGAAAAACCTGCGCGACAACCTCGGCTTGCACCTGGTCGCCGTCGATGCGAGCAGGAAATTCCTCACCCGCCTCGCCGGCATCACCGATCCCGAGGCCAAGCGCAAGATCATCGGCAACGAATTCATCACGGTGTTCGAGCAGGAAGCGCTGCGCATTGAAAAGGAAGAAGGCAAGGTCGAGTGGCTGGTGCAGGGCACGCTCTATCCCGACGTGATCGAATCGCGCTCCGTGCGCGGCCCCTCGCAAGTCATCAAGAGCCACCACAACGTGGGCGGCCTGCCCGAAAAAATGTCGTTGAAGCTGATTGAGCCTCTGAAAGAACTCTTCAAAGACGAAGTCCGCCGCATCGGCCGCGACCTCGGCATGCCGGAAGAAATCCTGCAGCGCCAGCCCTTCCCCGGCCCGGGCCTGGCCGTGCGCATTCTCGGCGAAGTCACCGAAGAGCGCCTCCGCATTCTGAAAGATTGCGATGAGGTCGTGGTCGACGAGATCAAGAAAGCCGGCCTGTACCAGAAAATCTGGCAGTCGTTCGCCGTCCTGCTGCCCGTCATGTCCGTCGGGGTGATGGGCGACCAGCGCACCTACGCCAACACCTGCGCCATCCGCGCCGTCCACTCCGAAGACGGCATGACCGCCGACTGGGTCCAACTCCCCTACGAAGTCCTGAAAACAATTTCCAGCCGGATCGTGAATGAAGTCAAAGGCGTGAACCGCGTGGTCTACGACATCACGTCAAAGCCGCCAGGCACGATTGAATGGGAGTAGAAAGAGCAGGAGGCAGGTCACAGGGGACAGGTCGACAGGTCACGCCCCAGCGCCGCGGACTGGCGACGGGCAACCGTGCCCTCTACTCCTTATCCCGATGCACCGTCTCCATCGCAAACGCAGGCAGACACACAGCAATATACTCCGCACCGCCTTGTTCGGGAGTCGAATACCGCACCCACTCTCCCGCGTGCGCGATCACGGCTTGCCCGGCTTGCACGTCGAGACTTCCCTCTTTGTGAGTTACGCGCAGCAGTCCCTTCAACACAATCGTGAACTCATCAAACTCCGGGCTCTGCCCCGGCTCCGCCCAGCCTTGCGGGCTGCGCATGTGTGCGACGCTTACGCCGGATGTCTTCGAGTTCACGCGCCCAATATATTCATCGATCAGCTTCGGCTTGGTACCCGCCGCCTGAATTCGAGTCGGCTGAGAAATCAATGTCGGCATTCGTTCCCTGCTCTCCCAACGGATGATTTCAAAGCACCAAGGTACACGAAAGTGCCCGCATCAGCGCGCCGCAATGAACATATCGACAAGTTCTCAATCGCATGGATACGCTGAACGCGCAATCGCAGGTGTTGCAGGAATCACAATGGCGGGCGTGCTCGGCGAATCTCCGATCGGGAGGCATACCGGGAATTCTGGTCGGCGGTGCGCCCCGCGTGTCGGACGTGTAACACGTGTGCGAGGTCGATGAATCCTGCACCGACGGATTGAAGACGGGACCCACCGGCCTTCTCACCACTGGGGTGATCAGCGGCTGCCGGGCCTGCGTCAGCGTTACGTAAAGATCACAAGAAGAGCTACAGCAAGGTCTCGTAAGAGGTCGAAACTAAAAATCACAGCTAAAGATCACAACTAAGAGAGACCATAATTCAAAGTAGAGAGACCGCGATTCTAACAAGAGAGACCGTGGTTCAAACCGATGCAGCAGCAATACTCTCACTCAAGCCGCGCAGCGGCGGCATAGGATAGCCCAGTGCGTAAGCACTGGGTTTAGGCACCCTCGCGACAGGAGCCCCGGCAGGGGCGGCACGTCCACAACGCGGGCGTACGCCCGCAAGAGCCGGACGCCCTCGCGCCAGCCGTCATGCCGGCGCGACGTCACCTGTGTTCTGTCTGCGGCCCGACCTGTGACCTCCATCACCTGTCAACCCCCTTACAGATCACAAATCCCACTCATCCCTATCAATCTCCGCCAAATATAAATCTCTCCACCGTGTCACAATCGCCCCCTCGAAATTGCTATTCTAAAATTAGGCCAGAGATGGCATTGTTCCGCGTGTCCTAGGCAGAACCGCGCGGACCCTTACCGTGTAACTTGGACCCGAGGGAGACCAAGCCGGACATCTGATGCGGCGTAGGCCGACTCACCCGCTACTGAGTCATACAGGGCTCATAGCATGCGTGAACCGTACCCGCAGCGGGAGTGATCACTCCACATCGCTTAAGAAAGACAGGCGGTGAATAAGCGGGGCTCAGAAACTAAGTTAAGAGCTCACTCCATTGGGAAAGGAGAAGTGAAGATCAAGAGAATTCTTTAAAGAGAAAAAATCGACGCAACGAAAGCCGGCTCGAGCAACAAAATACTCGGACTTCTGCTTCATTCATCGGCGTTCCTGCATTTTAAGGTTTGAAAAGGTAGCGCCATCAAACCGCCACGCTGCCACTTTCGCACCTTCTCTACGCCCAACGGATTCCCCAAAAAGCCAACTGGCTCGCCTTTACTTCGCCGGCTCAGCCACCCATCGCGAAATTGCCGTGACCATTTTCCGCGGCGCAAAGCGCACCGACTCAGCCACCAGCCAGTTCCTGAATCCAGAAATCGCCAGCGTCTTGCCTGCCATCAGCGCCCCGTATCCATCGGTCGCAACCGTCTTTGCGTCCATCGGTGACATTTGTTTGAACAGCCGCGAATTTTCCGTTTGCGCGCGCTTCTGAAATTCTGTCAGGGTCGCGCCCGGACAGAAGCACGTAACCTGGACTCCGCTGTTTCTCAACTCATCCGCCAGCGCTTCCGAAAAAGAAAGCACATACGCCTTGGTCGCGTAGTAGACCGCCATCAGGGGTCCTGGCTGAAAGGCCGCCGTCGAGGCCACGTTCATGATTTTGCCCGAACGCCGCTCCAGCATCGGCCGCACAAAAAGCCGCGTCAGCAACGTCAGGGCCATCACGTTGAGCTGAATCTGCCCGTACGATTCCCCCAGCGGAATGTTCGCGAACTCTCCCGAGAAACCGTAACCCGCGTTGTTGACCAGAATGTCCACATGAATCCCGGCGCGCTGCGTTTCTTCGAACAGGGTTTGTGAAGCCTGCGGCAATCCCAGATCGAGCGGGATAGTCTTCACCTGGATGCCGTGCCGCTGGCGCAGTTGCTCGGCCAGGTCCGCAAGCTTCGGCCCGCTGCGCGCCACCAGCACCAGGTTGTAGTGATCTCGCGCGAACAAGTGCGCAAATTCGTAACCAAGCCCAGCCGAGGCGCCGGTGATCAAGGCAGTCTGTGTGGCAGGAGACATGATGACATCTTAACGCCTGGAATCATTGGGGGCATCGCGACGGCGCTAATTCAGGGCACGATGGAGGCGACCGGCGAACTTCGCCGCGTCGCCGGCGATAGGGATAGAAAAGGGGCAGACGATGGCGTCTGCCCCTAGGTGTTTCTTGCCGACCCGGGCGGCCGGCATTGCTCTTATGCTCCTACTAGAGCCGGCTCCGCCTCGTAGATGGAGTACCACGAGGTTGCGGCTTTCAGCTTGCTGTTCACGTTGTCGATGTTCTTCACGCCCTCGGTTTCGAGCCACTTGCGGAAGGCGTCGGCGCCTTGCTTGGCGTAGACCGGGATGCCCTCTTTCCAGGTGGCTCGGCCGCAGAGCACTCCATTGAATTTCACGCCCGACTCGCCGGCCAGTTCAAGCGTCTCGCTGAATTCGGCGTTGCTGACGCCGGCCGAAAGGTAAATGAACGGCTTGGTCGCGACGCTGGCGGCCTTGTGGAACAGGTCGATGGCTTCTTTCTTTGTGTAGGCTTTTTGTCCAGTGAACGATTTCGTGCCTTCGACGAATTTCATGTTGACCGGGACTTCCACTTTCAGCACGTCGACACCGTAGCGGTCCTTGCTGAACTCTTTCATGCTGGCAGTCACGATCTCGGGTTTCTTCTTCGCATACTCGAAGCCCTTCTCGTCGGCGCCTTCTTCGTAACCCACGAACTCGAGGAAGAACGGGATGTCGTTGCCGCGGCACTCGTCGCCGATGCGCTCTACCCAGGCATGCTTCTGGTCGTTGACCTTCTTCGGATCAAACGGTGTGTAGTAGAGCAGGATCTTCACGCAGTCGGCGCCCGCTTCTTTCAGGCGGCGCGCGGACCACAGGTCGAGCAGGTCGGGCAGGCGGCCCGGACCAGTCTTATCGTATCCGGTCTTTTCATAAGCGAGCAGCAGGCCGGCATTTTTGGCGCGGCGCTTGGAGGCGGGCAGTCCCCACTCGGGATCGAGCAGGATGGCGCTGGCGTGCGGGGTCAGGACTTCGGTGACCAGCGACTTGAATTCTTCCATCATGGCGTCGGTGATATCGGCGCCCTTTTCCTTGGCAAGTGATTTCTGCAGTGAGCCGCGCTGATCCATGGCGGCGGCGGCAATGACGCCGCGGTCGTTGGAAACTTTTTTAAGTCCGGCCAATTTTCCGGGGGTGAGCTTCATTGTTCTTTCCTCCAAAAATGAGTGCAGGATGGGGACGGAAACACTCCGCCCGTGGAGCTAGGTTGGGCGAAGTTTTATTGTAATACGGGGCGGTAGGGCGGGGTGTGACGGATGAACATTGAAAGGTCTAGCCCCTGAGATCATAAAGCCGTCTTGACTATGCTGTTAAAATAGTGAAACTCACTACATCGGCGGGGAAAGCACATGGATAAGACAATTACGGCGGCCGAAGCAAATCGACGATTCTCACGCGTGTTGCGCGAGGTCGGGGAGGGGCGGAGCTACGTCGTGACCAGTCATGGTAGGCCTGTTGCACGGATATCCCCTCTTCGATCCAACCAATCAACGCGAACCAAAGCACGGCGGATACTCATTGACCGACTCAAAAAAGAAGCGGTCGTCAAAGTTGGGCGCTGGAAGCGCGAAGAACTCTACGACTAGGCAACCACTATGCGAGTTGCCCTCGACACGAACATCCTGGCATATGCGGAAGGCGTAAACGGGAGCCCGCGCAAGAAGACTGCTTTGGCGTTCATCGACAAACTGCCAGCAGACGAGACTTTCATACCGTTGCAAGCTTTAGGCGAACTCTTCGCGGTGCTGGTCCGCAAGGCGGGCCGCACTCCAGCACGGGCGCGTAACGCAGTCCTGACCTGGCAGGATGCGTACTCCTCAATCGAGACCTCCGCTGGTGTCCTGGCCTCGGCGATGGATCTTGCTGCGGGTCATCAGTTGGCAATCTGGGACGCGATTGTCCTTTCCGCGGCGGCAGCTGCCGGATGCCGCTATCTATTGTCGGAGGATCTGCAGGATGGCTTTACCTGGAACGGGGTGACGGTGGTGAATCCGTTTGCGGGAGACGACTTAGCACGCGTGCTGGAAGATTGAACCTTACCGGCATTCCGCGCGGGAGAATCACGGGCTTAACCTTTTCCATTTCACCCTCAACCTATGGCGCGCCTGAAAACGCGCCCTGATACTGCGCGTCAACGTGGTGGTTCGTCGAATACCTCGAGTTCTAGCGGACTCGACATGACATCCGTTTCAGGCAATTTACAACCCACGGACTGGAAGAGTGATTTCTGTTCGAGCCCACTTTCACGCCATGAAAGTGCGCGTACACCTTCCACCTTCCGGCACTGGTGAACTCAATCCCAGATAGGCATTGAGCAACGTGGGTTTGGTTCGGAGGTAGCTTAACCCAGCGCTGTTCCACATCTGCAAGTAATTCGCGCGACAACGAATCTGAACTGCCGCAACCATTCCCTATGCCACCCCCCCGTCCCGATGTTGTCAGAGTTCAGAAAATTCTGCGCTCATCGAAAAAGAGCACGTCGAAGTCGGAGGAAAGCAGAGCATTTCGTCGGTGAGATTTGTTATTTCGCAGCTTGCTGAGAACCGTTCGTGCAGCCCGAGGATTGTCTTCGCAGGTAGAATCTTGAGTCCGATGCTGGGTGGTTTCCGCGAGCGCGTCCTCCTTGGTGCTCGGCAAAAGGAATCCCCTGGAATTGTTAAGAAAACGACCAAGGCAACAACGGCTGCAAGCCCTGATCTACTTCCTCTATCCACAAGTCTCCTCAATCAACCTTGTAGAGTATGGCTACTGCCTCAGCGTCAACCTACTCAACACCGCCTGCTGCTTGGCAATCAGCGCGTCCACACCCTTGCGGGCCAGCACCAGCATCTGGCTGAACTGGTGGTCGTCGAAGACGCGGTGTTCGGCGGTGGCCTGGACCTCCACCATCTTTCTGCCCGCCGTCATGACGAAGTTCATGTCGACGTCGGCGCGGGAGTCTTCTTCGTAGCAAAGATCGAGGAGCGGCTCGCCATCCACGATGCCCACGCTGATCGCGGCTACGTAATCGCGCAGGGGAACGGCCGTCAGCGTGCCGGCTTCTACCAGCTTTTCCAGCGCCAGGCCGAGAGCGACAAAGGCGCCGGTGATGGACGCGGTCCGCGTCCCACCGTCAGCCTGGATCACGTCGCAATCGATCCAGACGGTGCGCTCGCCCAGCTTTTCCAGATCAGTGACGGCGCGCAGCGAGCGCCCGATCAGGCGCTGGATTTCGTGGGTGCGCCCGCTGGCGCGGCCCTTGCTGACTTCGCGCGGCGTGCGCGTGAGGGTAGCGCGGGGCAGCATGCCGTATTCGCTTGAGACCCATCCCTTGCCACTATTGCGCAGGAAGGTGGGGACGGCTTCCTCGACCGACGCCGTGCAGATCACGCGGGTATTGCCGACCTCGATCAAAGCAGAGCCTTCGGCCGTGTGGATGAAGTCGGGCAGGATGCTGACGGGACGGAGCTGGTCGGGGGTGCGGTTGTCGGAGCGAAAAACCATTTGGGAATTGTAAAGCAGGACAGGTCACAGGTCTCAGGTCTCAGGTCTTAGGTCTCACGTCTTAGGTCCTCGGTCTTAGGTCCTGGGTTCGGAAACGCGCACGAACAGCATGATCTGAGCGCATGTACAGTTGCTCCCCTTTCATCTGCCAAAAAGATCTCTGCTGGGCGAGCAATGACCTGGCCTATCTCGCGATTGACCTGAGACCTGACACCTGAGACCTAAGACCTAACACCAACGCCTGCGCTATTGCATCTGCGCCACCAACTGGCTGACTGCAATGGTGTCGTACATGGCCGATAGGTCAGCGTGGCCGGCTAAGGTCTCGCGCTCCTTGCCTTCCACCAGGATTTTCACCCGCAAGATGTTGGGGATATTGGCCGCCAGGGTCTGAATCAACGATGCTACCGTCAATTCTTCTTCGAGCACGCCGGAGCGGTGACCGTTGGCAAAGGCGGCGTTGAGGTCGATCACGACCATGCCCGGGTCGACCAGATAAACAGCGCGCACTTCCGAACCCGGCCCCAGCGGGTGCGGGGAATCTTTGGAGAGATAAATATCGAGCAAGGCGCGTAAGAGTTCTTCGGCGCGCTGCTGGCGGGCCGAAGGCAGCGGGATGTTCGCTCCTTGCGCGCGCAGAACTCCGCCCGCGTCGTTGGCTACGTACAAGGTGACGCGCTCGGTGGGGCCGGCAGCAGGCGGCGCGACCGGACGCGCGTCCGCGGCCGGCCCGGTTTGCTGCGCACGGCCGCGAATGCGCCCCACGTAGAAGCCCATTCCCAAGACCGCGAGCAGCAGGATTCCCATGGCAATCTGCAGGTGGCGCGGGATCATGGCGGGCCTCCGAGCTGGTTGTGCATGGATGCGACCGCGGTCGCGATGACGCTGGCAACGTTCTGCTGGTAGGCAGGCAGCGTGAGGTCGACGATGTCATTGCCGGGTGGCGCGACTTCTACCGCGATGGCGGCGCTGGTCACGTTGTTCAGAGGACGCAAGGGAGCCTGCAGCGTGCGCACCGGAATCTGCCGCCGCTGGAATTCCGCGGCCACGTTCTGCGCGGCCGCCTTGCTGATCGGGACAAAGCGGGTCTGCGCCATCTCCCACGCAACAAACGGGCCGTTATTCTCGCCCCCGGCTGGAAGCAACGAAGTGTAGAGGCGAACGCCTTTGCCATCGGAGGCGGCGTGCAGTGAAACATAGATTGTCGGATGGGCGGTGTTGGTCCGGGCAGCGCGATCATCGAGGGCCACGCTGGCATCGGAGTCGCGGAGAACGAGCGTCGGAATGCCGCGCGACTCGAACTCCTGACGCAAACGGCGGGCGAGCGCGAGCGTGACATCCTTTTCGGTGAACGCATCGCTGAGAGCCGCGCCGCGATCGTCTCCGCCATGACTGGGATCGATGACCGCGTAGAAATGCAGCGTGCTTGGCGGCGCCTGCGCGGGAGGATTGCCTGCCGCCGCAGGCGCAGACACCGGTTGGCTCGCCGCCGGCGCCGGCGGTTGGGGTGTAGCGACGGGCTGCGGTACCGGAGCAATGGTGATGGTGCGCCCCTCGTTGCTGAAGCTGGCCATCAGCGGGACCGCACCGTTCACCGTGACTTCGGCCACGCCGTTATTCTCCGTGTAGGTCGCCGAAGGAATCGTCTTGTCGTTGAAGGTCAGCATGGGCGTGCCCGGGGCCACCAGGGGCTCGCGGCTGAAGCTCATGCGCAGACGCCCGGGCTCAGTGGCAATCGTGGGATTCACCGGGGCCGTGAAATTCATCACCAGCCGGGGGGGCGTGGTGTGGCTGAGCTGCGCGGTGAGATGCGTAGCCACGTTGCCGACGAAGAGCCGGCGCGACACCGGATTGAAGCTGACCGACGTGCCCAGGATGCGCGGCAGAAGCGTGCCGAGCGAAACCAGGGGAACCAGGCCGCGGCTGTTTTCAAGCAGAAAGCTTCCCGGGAAGTCGATGTCCTTACCGCGGATCCTGGCGCGATTCTTGCCCACCGTAAATTCGGAGTCGCCATCGTTATAGCGCAGTTTCCAGCGAGTGCCGTCGGTGCGCGACGATACCGTACCCAGCGGTTCGATGGCTTCCAGCAGGCCGACGTACTCGCGGCCCTCGCGATCATTGACCGCCAGCGAAAAGCTTGTACTGGGCGCGTAGATCATGATGCGCTTCTCGTCGGCCGAGTGCAGGGGAAGAATCGCAGCCACCAACAGGATTGCGAGCATGCGCGCCGCTCCGCGCAGGCGGAATGGCGAAGACGAATCGCGGAACACGTTGGAAGAAGAAAATCCCAATCCTGACGGCCTCGGGCTGAAGGGAATTCTGCATCAGAGTAACAGACGGATTCGGCGAAGGAGGACAAGACGCGGGCGAGGGCGCCCGCGCTACACAGGCTGGCGACATTCGCAGGCTGGCATTTTGGTAGACTCTCGAAATTGAGGTGGGGTCATGCTGGTTGTCATGCAGGCGCATGCTACGGATGAGCAGGTGCGCGCCGTTTGTCAGAAGATTGAGTCGCTCGGCTATCGCGCGCACTCCATGCCGGGAGCGACACGCACCGCCATCGGCATCACCGGCAACCAGGGCGAGGTCGAACAGGGCACGCTTGACGACATGCCGGGCGTGCAGGAAGTCATCCGCGTCAGCAAGCCTTACAAGCTTGTCAGCCGCGACGTTAAAGAAGAAAACACGGTCATCCGCTTTCCGGGTACGCCCGCTACCCTGGGCGGGAAGAATCTCGCCATCATTGCGGGGCCGTGCGCTATTGAGAGCCGCGAGCAGGCTTTTGCGGTGGCCGAGGCGGTGGCCCGGGCCGGGGCGCAGTTTTTTCGCGGCGGAGCGTACAAGCCGCGAACCTCTCCTTATTCATTTCAGGGGATGGGCGAGGCGGGCTTACAGATCATGGCCGAGATCCGCGACCGTTTCGGGATGAAGATCATTACCGAGGCCATCGACAACGAGTCGCTCGATTTGGTGGATGAGTATGCAGACGTGATCCAGATCGGCGCGCGCAACATGCAGAACTTTTCTTTGCTGAAACGCGCCGGGCGCGCGAAAAAGCCCGTGATGCTGAAGCGCGGCATGTCGGCCACGCTGGAAGAATTCTTCATGGCCGCTGAGTACATCATGAGCGAAGGCAATTACAACGTCGTGCTGTGCGAGCGCGGCGTGCGCACCTTCGCCGATCACACCCGCAACACGCTTGACCTGAGCATCGTTCCCGCGGTGCAGCGACTGAGTCATTTACCCATTGTTGTGGATCCCAGCCACGGGACGGGCAAGCGAAACAAGGTGACGCCGCTCTCGCGGGCCTCGGTGGCCGTGGGCGCCGACGGATTGATCGTCGAAGTCCACAACGAGCCCGACAAGGCGCTATCGGATGGGATGCAGTCGCTATATCCGGAGCAATTTGAAGAACTGATGGCGCAGGTGCGCCAGATCGCGGCGGTGGTGGGGCGCGAGATTGTGGAGATTGGCAAGCCCGCCGGCAAAGCGGTGGAAGAACCTCTTCCCTTAGCGTAATCTTTCTCCTCCGGGGCCAAGCCATCCTTTGAGAAAGATCCTCTTCATCGCAGTGCTGCTTCCCGTGGTGGCAGGCGTGGGCTGGTGGTATTTCTCCGAGAGCCCGCTTCCCGACTACGGCCCCACCTACCGCGAATACGCATACGTGACCAATGGCAAGAGCAACACGGTCAGCGTGATCGACCTGCGTACGTTCCAGCCGGCGAAGACGATTCCGGTGGGCAATGAGCCGACCGGTGTGGCGGCCAATCCGACCAAGAACGAGGTCTACGTCGTCAACGCCGGGTCGAATAACGTCAGCGTGATCGATGCGGAGAAGAACCAGGTCGTCGGTGCGATCGGCGTGCACGGGCATCCGTTTTTTATCGACGTGTCGGCCGACGGCAAACGCGGCTACGTGGCGAACTCGGGCTCGGCGAATGTGTCGGTGATCGATCTTGAGAAGCGCGCCGTGGTCGCCAGCGTTAGAGTGGGTGCGGAGCCCGGGCTGGCACGAGTCTCGCCTTCGGGCGCGGTCGTGGTGGTGAGCAATCGCGGAGATGACACCGTGTCGCTGCTGGATGCTCAGAGTCTGTCGGTCATCGCTACCCTGCCGGTCTGCAAGCAGCCCGAGGACATTGCGATTCTGCCCGATTCGACGAAAGCATTTGTGGCCTGCAGCGGGTCGGCGCAGGTGGCGTCCATCGATTTGAAGCGGAGCAAGGTGCTGGCGCTGCTGGACGTGGGGCCGACCCCGTCCGATCTCGCGCTGAAGCCTGACGGCGGCGAGTTGATGGTGACCGACTTCGATGCCGACAGCATCTCGATCATTGAAACATCCACCGACGAAGTAGCCAGCAGCTACCTGATCGGAACCAAACCGGTGCGCGGGATGGTATCAGCGGACAACTCGCGCATGTACGTCAGCAATTTCGGATCGAACAGCGTGGCAGTGTACGACATCGATATCGGCAAGATCGTGGCCACCATGCCGGTGGGCAGCGGGCCCGACGGGCTGGCATTGTCGCAAAGCCAGAACTATGTGCTGGTGCTCAATTCGCAGTCGGGAGACGTGACGGTGATCCAGAAACGCAAGCCGCGGAAACTGGAGCCCAGCGAGTATTCGCTTTTGACCATGATTCCGGTGGGAGTGCAGCCTCGGAATATTGTCGTCAAAGCGTTTCGGGTTGGGGGAACGGCGCGGAAGTAAGTCCAAAGCCTTAAACCGCAAAGTTCGCAAAGGCATCGCAAAGGTCGAAAAGAAGAACTTTTCCATCTGCCTTCTTTGCGACCTTTGCGGCCTTTCTTCGCGTTCTTTGCGGTTAAAAGCTTTCCCGGCAAGCGTCTTTACAAGGACCCCGTAACCGGGTAATCTGAACTTTCAAGAACAACAACGCCCGTGCGCAGCTTGCGCGCGGGCGATTTTTTTGGCTCAAAAGGAGCTTGCGGTATGGCGCATGTCACTTATGCAGAGGAATCCGAGATTCGGGAAATCGTCGCCAAATTTGAGTGTTGCGAACTGGCTCTGGCGGAATTCACGCACGTGCGCCACCTGACGGTGGCTTGCTGGTATCTATGCACCTTGCCTCGCCACCAGGCGTTGGAGCGCATGCGCTGCGGCTTGCAGCGCTTTATCGCCCATCATCAAAAGCAGGGGTATCACGAAACCATCACGCGGTTCTGGATGGAATTGCTGTGCAACTACTTGTGCCAGTCTCCGGAGGGAGCCACCACCATCGACAAAATAAATCAGGCGCTCGAGCGCTTCGCCAGCAAAGACGTTCTGTATTCCTACTACACCCGCGAGTGCGTGATGTCGGATGCGGCCAGGGCGGCATGGGTTGAGCCAGATCTACGGACCATCGCGGAGAATCAGGGCGGGGCGGAGGAGTTCTTTCGCCAACTCGAGGTCCTCTGACCGGAAAAGCCTTGAACCGCAGAGGTCGCGAAGAAAGGCCGCGAAGGGCGCAAAGAAATTCCGCAAACGACTTTCTTTGCAATCTTTGCGATTCCTTTGCGAGCTTTGCGGTTACAAGCTTTAGACGGTGCGCCGCTGATAAACACACCGCCTCACTTACCCAGCAACTCCAGCACGGCGGTGGTTTCCACCAGGATGCCGGTCTTCAGACTGGGCTCTTCGTCGGGTGCGAAGAGCGAGGAGTGCGGGCCCGGCAGAACCTCGCCGCTTTTCTGGGCGGCCTGGAATTTCGCGGGGTTCACCATTCCGATGTTGAGCATCATCGACGGAACGCCTTCGTGAGCGAATTCAGCAAAGTCGTCGCTAGCCATGATGGGGCGTCCCTGAATCACTTCCTCTTTTCCGAGAACCGACTCCAGCGAAGCGACGATCCGCTGCGTAATGGCGGGATCATTGTAGACAGCGCGCACTCCCTCGGTGCGGGTGACGGTAGGCTTCTTCCCGGCGCCCGCGGCGGCGGCTTCCCCGTCGACCACGCGTTCGATGGCGGTGAGCAACTGCTGGCGCACCGCGTCGGTGTAGGAGCGCACGGTCAATTGCAGCTTTACGTCGTCGGGAATGATGTTGTTCTTGGTGCCGCCGTGAATGGTGCCCACCGTAATGACGCCGGGATCCTGGGGATTCTTTTCGCGCGAAATGATGGTCTGCCAGCTCAGGATGGTGCGGGCCGCAATCACGATCGGATCAACGGTCAGTTCGGGCGCCGAGCCATGGCCGCCCTTGCCGTAGATGGTGACGTCAAGCGAGTCGGCGTTCGACATGGCGAATCCACTGACGTAGTAGACAGCGCCGGCGGGCGCGAATGACGTGTCGTGGATGGCGAACGCGAAGTCGGGCTTGGGAAAGCGCGTGAACAGGCCGTCCTTCAGCATGGCGGTGGCGCCCTGAATACGCTCTTCGGCGGGCTGGCCGACATAGATAAAGGTTCCGTGCCAGCGGTCTTTGTTCTGCGCAAGCAGCGCGGCCGTGCCCATGCCTGCCGACATGTGCAGATCGTGTCCGCAGGCGTGCATCACCGGGACTTCGATGCCCTGGTCGTTGTGGGTGGTGGCGTGGCTCGCGTAGGGTAGCTCGGTTTTCTCAAGTACGGGCAGCGCGTCGAGTTCGGCGCGGATCATGACAGTCGGCCCCACGCCGTTCCTCAGCACGCCGACCACGCCCGTGTTCCCGACGCCGGTGGTGACTTCAAAGCCAAGCTTGCGGAGCTGGTCGGCGATTTTGGCGGCGGTTTTTTCTTCGTGCAGCGAGAGCTCGGGATTGCGGTGCAGATCTTCATAGAGCGCGCGCATCTGCGGGTAGATGGCGTCGATCTGCTGCGGCGTGGGAGAGCGCCAGGCGTCGGCGGCGAAGGCGAGGGTGGGGAGCAGGACGACGGGCAGGAGGAACTTTGAGGTCATGGGTCGGCATTAGAACATGAGCGCGGGAACTGCGGGAAGAGTTGGGCGCGGGTCTGACGGCCGCGGTGGAAGAAAGCTTTTGGGGCGGGTGGTAATGCGGGGAAACGCAAGGTCCCTCGACTTCGTTCGGCTGGCGCCTCACTTCGCTCGGGATGACAATCATTTTGAAATGACAACAATTCTCGACTAAGGAGTATCTAGTCGTTGGCCGACGTGGCGACGGATAGAGCGTCGAAGGCGTTGGTGAGTTCGGCGGCGATGGCTTGGGCTTCGCGGGTTTCGATCTGGTGGCGCTGCATCATGTAGACAAGTTTGCCGTCGCGCAGGATGCCGATCGAGGGCGAGGAAGGCGGGTATCCGGCGAAGAACGACCGGGCGCGTTCGGTGGCGTCCCTGTCCTGACCGGCGAAGACGCTGTAAATGTGGTCGGGGCGCGTGCCGTGCTGCATCGCGATACGGACCGCGGGACGCATGCGTCCGGCGGCGCAGCCGCAAACCGAATTCACGATGATCATGGTGGTTCCGGGCGCGCTGACGGCCCGGTCCACCTCAGCGGCGGTGCGCAGTTCCTGGACGCCAGCCTTGGTGAGTTCTTCGCGCATCGGGATCAGCATGAGTTCGGGATACATGGATGGACTCCTTGGAAGGATGTTTACTAGATCCTAGCATGCGGAGACGGGGAGCAGCTCTCAGCTCTCAGCTCTCAGCTCTCAGGCGTCTAGCTCGAAGCTCTAAACTCGCAGATCGCCGCTCCAACCACCCAGTCTCATTTATATTTGCCTGTCCATGGAGATCCGGGAAAATTTGCCGCTGGCCCCCTTCACTACTCTCGACGTTGGCGGGCCGGCGCGTTTCTTTATGGAAGTGCACACCACGGCGGAGGTGCGCGAGAGTCTTGACTTCGCCAGGTCCCGCGACGTTCCTCTTTTTGTTCTGGGCGGCGGCAGCAATCTCTTGATTTCGGATGCGGGCTGGCGTGGGCTCGTGCTGAAGATTGCGATTTCTGGAATCAATCACCGGCATGGACGGGGAACTGCCTACTTCGACGTCGGGGCGGGAGAAGTGTGGGACGACTTTGTCGCCATGGCCGTGCAGCACAATTGCGCCGGGATCGAGTGCCTGAGCGGCATTCCCGGCAGTGTTGGAGGAACGCCGGTGCAGAACGTCGGCGCCTACGGCCAGGAAGTTGCCGAGACCATCTTCGGACTGACAGCAATCGATCTCGAAACCGGCAAGGATGAAGAGTTCGAAAAGGACGACTGCGGATTCGCGTATCGCAGCAGCATCTTCAACACCAGCCGCAAGGGGCGTTACCTGATCACCAACGTGACCTTCGCCTTGGTGCACGACGGCGAGCCGCAGATTCGCTACGGAGATCTGCAGAAGTACTTCGCATCCAGTTCGGGAAGCCGGAAGGATGGGAAGCCGACGGTGGCCGAGGTTCGCGAAGCGGTGCGCAAGATTCGCGCCAGCAAGGCCATGTTGATTACGCCCGGCGACGAGGACTCCAGGAGCGCGGGATCGTTCTTCAAGAATCCGGTGCTGCCGGCGGCAGACTTCGATGCGCTGAAAAAAAAACGCTGGCGCGCGGCCTGGAAATTCCCAGCTATCCGGCGCTCGAGGCGCAGCGAAAAATTCCCGCAGCGTGGCTGGTGGAGCATTCGGGATTCTTCAAGGGATACACCAAAGGACGCGTGGGGATTTCGCGCAAGCATGCGCTCGCCCTTGTGAACCGCGGCGGGGCGACGGCGGCTGAGATCGTAGCGCTGAAGGACGAAATCCAGGGGCGCGTGCAACAGGAGTGGGGCGTGCGACTCGAGATGGAACCGGTGATGGTGGGGTTCTAGAAACCAGTCGTCAGTCGTCGGTCGTCGGTCGTTAGCGAACAAAAAGCCCCACGTCTCGACCGCGTCGGGACATGGGGCACCCCATTTTGGGGTTTCAGTTGGGATTTGGCTGGGGCCGTCCCGGTCCCGGCTGTGGGTGGAAACCACAGACGCTCCGGAGATAGCTCAGGGTCCGGCTTTAACAGCCCCCGCCGATTTACTCATCGGCCAAACGGGCCGCTTGCTTGAATATATTGAGAAACATGGATTTGGTTAGCTTTCCGGTTTGCGTGTTCTGATTCGAAGGGTGGTAGGAAGCCAGCAGGATTTTGCCATCGGGCAGCTTGTATTTCGCGCCATGGGCAAATACATAAGCCGCCTTGCTCTGCAGCAGGCCGCCGCGGCGCACGAAATTCAGGTAGGCATCGAAACCAATCTTGCCCAGCGCCACCACTACCTTCAACCTCCTCAGCCCTTCGATCTCACGGTCGAGAAACGGGGCGCAGTTGGCGAGTTCCGAGGGCAGGGGCTTGTTATCGGGAGGCGCGCAGCGGGCAGCAGCCGTGATGTAGAGATCGCGCAACTCGAGCCCGTCGCCGCAAGCGGTAGCGGTCGGCTGGTTGGCGAAGCCTGTCTCGTACAGCACCGGATACATGAAATTTCCAGAAGCGTCGCCGGTGAAGGGACGGCCCGTGCGATTCGAGCCATGCGCGCCAGGCGCGAGCCCCATGATCAGCACACGGGCATGGGGGTCGCCGAATCCCGGAACCGGCTTGCCCCAGTACTCGCAGTCCCGGTAAGCGCGGCGTTTCTCGCGGGCGATCATCTCGCGGTAGGTCACCAGGCGCGGACACCTGGCGCAGGCAACAACCTCGCGATTCAGTTGGACGAGCCAATCCCCGGAGACGTTTTTCGCAGTTCCCACACATTCATTCTATGGGAGCGCTGCGCCCGGTGCGGAATGCGACGGATGTTAAACTTGGATTAGCGCTCTTTGTGTTGACACGCAGGCAATTCGTACGCCGGTCAGTCGTGGGGCTGGCGGCATTTTCGGGTACCGCACTCGCCTTTGAAGGGTTTTTCCGGGAACCCCAGCATCCGGTCGCCGAATATATCGAGGTTCGCCTGGCGCGCCTGCCGGAGGCCTTCGACGGCTTCCGCATAGCACAGATCACCGACATTCATTTCGGCCCATACATGGACCAGCCCGAACTGGAGCGCTCGGTGCGCCTGGCGCAGGGATTTCAGCCGGACCTGCTCGCGCTCACCGGCGACTACGTCTCTCATCCGATGTTCGGGCATAGCGGGATTGAAGGCGCCCGCAACGCGGAGCCCTGCGCCGATGTGTTCGCACGGTGGCAAGGAGTCCGGAAGATCGCAATCCTGGGGAACCACGACCACTGGAACGGCGCGGACCGGGTGGCGGGAAGCCTGGCAGAGCGCGGGATTCCGGTTTTGCGAAATGCCGCGCAGGCCATTGAACGCGAAACACAGATCTTATGGGTCGCGGGCATCGATGATGCGCTCGAGGGGCACGCCGACGTGGCGCGGGCCATCGCAAAGGTTCCGAGGACGGATGCGACCATTCTGCTGGCCCATGAACCCGACCTGGCGGATCATGTCGCCCAGTTCCCCGTGGACCTGCAACTCTCCGGGCACTCGCATGGCGGTCAGGTGCGGATTCCAGGAGTAGGGCCGATCATCCTGCCTGCGCTGGCGTACAAGTACCACACCGGCCTGAACCGGGTGGGCCGGCTGCAAGTGTTTACCAGTCATGGGGTCGGGGTCATTAATCCGCCGGTACGCCTGTTTTGTCCTCCCAAGGTCAGCCTGATTACCCTTCGAAGGGAGATTGGACAGCGGGTGGGACCCGGGAAGCCCTTCGGTGTTTGACGCTCCTCTCCCCCAGTCTTTACACTCAAGGATTGGGTTAAACCCGCTTTCCAGCCGGCTGGCTCGATCGGCCGGCGCTCCGGAAAGGTGTGGATTGAAAGGCCTATCGTGAGCGCCACAGAAACGACAGAAACGAAAGAAAGCACCAAGCGGGAGATATCGGTAGAAGTTCCCGCCGCCGAAGTGCAGCGCGAGACCGACGCGCTCATCCAGAAATATCAGAAGCTGGCGCGGTTGCCGGGCTTCCGCAAGGGGCACGTTCCGCCGTCGATTATCCGGCAGCGTTTCGCGGAAGACATCAAGACCGAAGTCGTGGAAACGCTGGTGCCGCGTTACTTCCGCCGGGAGGCGGATAAACAAGGATTGGTGCCGGTGTCGCAACCACGCGTAAGCGACCTGCACATTCACGACGGCGAGCCGTTACGTTTCAAGGCGAGTTTCGAAGTGCTGCCCGAAATCGAAGTGTCGGGCTACAAGGAACTGCGCGCCGACAAGCCTGTGATCGAAGTCACCGACGAGGAAGTAAATCAGGCATTGAATCACCTGCAGGAGCAGCACGCGACCTTTGACGCAATCGAGGGCCGGCCGGCCGCAGAAGGAGATTTTGCGCAGGTGGCGCTCGACGGCAAGCCGAAGGAAGGCGCCGAAGGGCAGCCCGTGCATATGGATGACGTGCTGGTGGAGATCGGCGGCAAGAATACGATGCCGGAGTTCAATGAGCATTTGCGCGGGGCGTCGCCGGGCGAGGAAAAGACTTTCGAGGTGAAGTATCCGGACGATACGCAGGACCAGCGGCTGGCAGGCAAGACATTTGACTACACGGTGAAAGTGCTGTCGCTGAAGCACAAGAACCTACCCGAGTTGAACGACGCCTTTGCGAAGGAACTGGGCGAGTTTGCGGGGATCGACGACGTCAAGCAGCGCGTGCGCGAAAACATGGAAGCGGAGAAGAAGCACACCGCCGAGCACGAGGCCAAGGACAAACTGGTCGCCGAACTGGTGAAGCGGAACGAGTTCGAAGTACCGGAAGCGATGGTGGATCGGCAGATCGATGTTCGGCTGGAGCGCGGGTTGCGCGCGCTGGCGTCGCAAGGCATGCGCCCCGAGGACATGAAGAAAATGGATTTGAACCGTTTGCGCGCCGGGCAGCGCGAGCAAGCGGTGCAGGAGGTTAAGGCTTCGCTGCTGCTGGACCGGGTCGCGGATCTGGAGAAAATCGAGGTCGGCGACGAGGAGATCGATCGTGAGATAGAAGCGCTCGCGGCGCAGACGAAACAGACGTCGGAGGCGGTGCGGGCACGTTTGACACGCGATGGGGCGCTCGATAGGATTAGAAACAGAATCCGCAACGAGAAGACCCTCAACTTTTTGTATCACCAGTCCGCGTAAGGCGGACCACTTTCGATCCTCCCTCGCATATGAGACAGGTTGTTGGGGCAGGAGTGTGGCAGGTGAACGTGAACGATCCAAAGATGATGCTGGTGCCGATGGTAATCGAGCAGACCGGACGGGGCGAGCGCGCTTACGACATTTACTCACGCCTGCTGCGCGACAACATTATTTTTATCGGGACGCCGATCGACGACAACATCGCCAACCTGGTAATCGCGCAGATGCTGTTCCTGGCTCAGGAAGATCCGGAGAAAGACATCCAGCTTTACATTAACTCTCCGGGCGGGTCGATCACAGCCGGAATGGCGATCTATGACACGATGCAGTATGTGAAAAACGATGTGACCACGATCTGCATCGGGCAGGCTGCCTCCATGGCGGCACTGCTGCTGGCGGCGGGAGAGGCCAAAAAGCGGCTGGCGCTGCCCAACTCGCGCATCCTGATCCACCAGCCGTCCATGGGCGGGCTGTCGGGGCAGGCGACCGATATCGACATTCATGCCCGTGAAATCCTGAGGATGCGGGAAATTACGAACCAGTTACTTTCGAAACATAGCGGCCAGAAGCTGGACAAGGTAGAAAAGGACGTAGAGCGCGATTTCATCATGAACGCGCAGCAGGCCAAGGAATACGGAATCATCGACGATATCATCTACAAGACGAAGTAGAGTTATGATCGGCGTTCGCCGGTCAGCTCTACTGCAGGTCTCGGCGAGATGCGGTTGCCGGCCAATGGGGCAGAAGGGGCCACGGGGCGGGCAAATCCGGATGAAATCGAAGGAGTAGAGCCGAGTGAAAAACCGGTCGGGCACAGACGAAATCTTGCGCTGTTCGTTCTGTCACAAATCGCAGGACGCAGTGGCGAAACTGATTTCGTCCCCCAGTGACTATCCCAGGGCGTACATTTGTGACGAGTGTGTGGCGGTCTGCAATTCCATCCTGGAAGACGACCGCACGGCCACGCCGGAGTCGTCGACTCCCAACCAGCTCCCCAAGCCACAAGAAGTGAAGACGTTCCTCGACGAATACGTCATCGGCCAGGAGCAGACCAAGAAGAAGCTGGCGGTGGCGGTCTACAACCACTACAAGCGCATTTTCATGAATCGCCAGAAGACCGGCGACGGCGTCGAGCTAACCAAGTCCAACATCATGCTGATCGGGCCGACCGGCACTGGCAAGACGCTGCTGGCCCAGACGCTGGCGCGCATGCTGGACGTTCCCTTCGCGATCGTCGATGCCACCACCCTGACCGAAGCCGGTTACGTGGGCGAGGACGTCGAGAACATTATTCTGAAGCTGCTGCAGGCGGCCGAAGGCGACGTGGGCCGCGCCCAGACCGGCATCATTTATATCGATGAAGTCGACAAGATCGGGCGCAAGGATGAGAACCCGTCGATCACGCGCGACGTTTCGGGCGAAGGCGTGCAGCAGGCTCTCTTGAAGATTCTGGAAGGCACGATTGCCAACGTTCCGCCCCAGGGCGGGCGCAAGCATCCGCACCAGGAATTCACCCCGGTTGACACCACCAACATCCTCTTCATTTGCGGAGGAGCGTTCGTGGGGCTCGACAAGATCATTTCGCGGCGACTGGGCAAGAAATCTCTGGGCTTCAAAACGGGTGAGGAAGCGCAGGAAGCCGAGAACGTCGACGGCAGCAAGACCAAGTTCCAGCTGATGACCGATGTGCAGCCGGAAGATCTGATCAAGTTCGGGCTGATCCCCGAATTTGTGGGGCGGCTGCCGGTGGTGGGACTGCTGGAAGATCTGGACGAGTATGCCCTGATCGAAATTCTTACCCGTCCGAAGAATGCGATCATCAAGCAGTACCAGCGCCTGTTTGAATTCGAAAACGTGCGCTTGAAATTCAGCGACGAGGCGACGCGGGCGATTGCGCGGCAGGCCATGGCGCGCAAGGTGGGAGCGCGCGGGCTGCGCATGATCCTGGAAGAACTGATGCTCGACCTGATGTACCACTTGCCGAGCCAGAAGAAGGTCAAGGAATTCGAAGTGACGCGCGAGATGGTGGAGAAGCGGGACGTCTCGATTGCAATGATGGATAAGGCGGGATAGGCAGCGGCTGGCTCTTAGCCTGTAGCTCTTAGCGTCTGCGGCCCTTGTAGTCGCCGGTACTAAGAGCGGCAGGGAAAGCGCTTAAGCTTGCTAAACTAGGATTTGAGCTGAGGAAGGCTGAAGGCTAACAGCTAGGAGCTGATTTTTTAAGTGACCCAAGCGAAGGAAAAATTCGAAACCAAAAAACTCCCGATGATGCCCATCCGGGACGTTGTGATCTTCCCCTACATGATGACCCCGTTTGTGGTGGGCCGGGAGTCGAGCGTGCACGCGCTGGAAGAGGCGCTGGCGGCGGACAAGAAGATCTTTCTCGCCACCCAGCACGATGCCTCCATCGACGAACCCAAGGCCAACGAGATTTACCAGGTGGGCACGATCGTCAACATCGTGCAGAGCCTGAAGCTGCCCGACGGCAACATTAAAGTTCTGGTCGAGGGTATCGAGCGCGGCAAGATTTTGCAGGTGACTGACACCGATGGCTACATGCAGGCCTCGGTGCGGGTGGCGCGCTATGCCACCGAAACCAGTCCGCAGATTGAAGCCGGAATGCAGCGCGTCACCGGCCTGTTCGAGCAGTACGTGAAGCTGTGCCAGTCTCTGAATTACGAGACCATGATCGCGGCCGTGCGCATGGAGGATCCGGCCAAGCTGACCGACACCATCGCGGCCAACCTGCAGCTTTCCATCGAAGAAAAACAGGAACTGCTGGAAATCTTCGACCCGGCGGAGCGCCTGACTCGCATTGCCGACGTGCTCGACATCGAAATCGAGAAGCTGAACATGGACCGCACCATCCAGTCGCGCGTGAAGCGGCAGATGGAGCGGGCGCAGAAAGAGTACTACCTCAACGAGAAGATCAAGGCCATCCAGAAGGAACTGGGCCGGGGCGAGAAGAGCGAATTCGACGAACTGAAGAAGAAGATCGAAGCCGCCGGCATGCCCAAGGAAGTGAAAGACAAGGCCGTCCAGGAACTCAAGAAACTGGAAGCCATGCCGCCCATGTCGGCCGAGTCCACCGTGTCGCGCAACTACCTCGACTGGCTGCTGGCCGTGCCCTGGAAGAAGCGGTCGAAGGAAATCCGCAACATCGGCCGCGCCGAGAAAGTCCTCAACGAAGATCATTACGGGCTGGAGAAGATCAAGGAGCGCATTCTTGAATTTCTGGCCGTGCGCCAGCTGGTGAAGAACCCCAAGGGCTCCATTCTTTGTTTCGTCGGACCTCCGGGCGTGGGCAAGACTTCGCTGGGCATGTCGATCGCGAAGGCGACGGGCCGCAAGTTCGTCCGCATGTCGCTGGGCGGCGTGCGCGACGAGGCGGAAATCCGTGGTCACCGGCGCACCTACATCGGCGCGCTGCCCGGGCAGATTATCCAGATGATGAAGAAGGCGGGCACCAAGAACCCGGTCTTCATGCTGGATGAAGTCGACAAGATGTCGATGGATTTCCGAGGCGACCCATCGGCGGCGCTTCTCGAAGTGCTCGACCCCGAGCAGAACTTCATGTTCGTGGACCACTATCTCGATGTGGAATACGACCTGTCGCAGGTGTTCTTCGTGGCCACCGCCAACGTGATGCACACCATTCCTCCTGCGCTGCAGGACCGCATGGAAGTGCTTCGCCTGCACGGCTACACCGAGCCGGAAA
The DNA here is from genome assembly GCA_963733805.1 of uncultured Acidobacteriota bacterium. GTDB lineage: Bacteria > Acidobacteriota > Terriglobia > Terriglobales > Acidobacteriaceae > Gp1-AA133. The sequence continues at coordinate 59,290 of CAVTEO010000009.1, forward strand.
AGGTCGAAATCGCCAAGCAGTTCCTGGTGATCAAGCAACTGGCGCAGGCAGGATTGACCGACAAGAACATAAAGTTCACCGACGATGCGATCACTGCCATCATTCGCTCGTTCACACGCGAAGCTGGCGTGCGCAACCTGGAACGCGAAATCGGCAACGTCTGCCGCAAGATTGCCCGCAAAGTCGTGAAGGAAGGCCCCGAGTACAAGATCGTCGTGACCGGCGAGAACATCGGTGACTTCCTGGGCGTGATCAAGTTCCGCGACACGCTGGCTAACGAGAAGAGCGAGGTCGGGCTGGTCACCGGACTGGCCTGGACGGAAGTGGGCGGCTCGATCCTGAGCACCGAAGTGACGGTCGTCGACGGCAAGGGCAAACTGACCCTGACCGGAAAGTTGGGCGACGTCATGCAGGAATCGGCGCAAGCCGCCATGTCCTACGTGCGGTCGCGGGCGGCCGGGCTGGGGTTGCCGCGTGATTTTTACCGCAACCTCGATATCCACGTGCACGTGCCGGAAGGCGCGATTCCGAAGGACGGGCCATCGGCCGGCATCACGATCGCCACGGCCATTGCCAGCGCGCTCAGCAAGATTCCTGTGCGGCGCGATCTGGCGATGACAGGCGAGATCACCCTGCGCGGCAAGGTGCTGCCCATCGGCGGACTGAAAGAGAAGCTGCTGGCGGCGCATCGCGCGGGACTGTTCGAAGTCATTCTGCCCAAGGACAATGAGAAAGATCTGGCGGAAGTTCCGGAGAACCTGCGCAAGGAAATGAAGATGCACTTCGTGGACACCATGGATCAGGTGCTGAAGATCGCGCTGGAAGGGCCTCTGCCGCAAATTCTGGAAGAGACCCCGCAGACCATCGCAGCCATTACGCCTCAGGCGGGGGAGAGCCCGGCGACGCATCAATAGGGCAGGCCTCAGGTCTCAGGTCTCAGGAAAATCGAAACACGAACAGCCCGCTGCGGCGGGCTTTTTGTTTTGAAGCATGGCGGGTTCCTGGTCACCACTAGCGAGCTAAAATGTATGGAGAGAGCGTTGCCATGATTTCCGACAAGCTCGTGGCGGGGATCGCCGCGGTCGCGGCTCTGCTCGTGGTGAGTGTTTTCCTGGGCTTTGGGATTGCCGCGATCCTCCGTGTTTGGCACAAGCGCAGGCCCTTGAAGGAAGACGACGTGCACGACAACAAGCATCCGCTGGGGCTGGATCAATAGCTTCCCTGACAACTCTTTCACCACAGAGACACAGCGGCACAGAGAGCGTCCACTGGCAAGTTGAAAGCCAAGGGTTTCTCTGTGACTCTGTGTCTCGGTGGTGAGAGATTTTATGTGGAGCCTTCTCCGCGGGCGAGGCGCCCGCGCTACACTGGAGTGTGCGCGTCCTTTCCCGATTCCTGCTGTCGGCGACCGATGCCAGGCACTTCCCTGTCCCGAGCCTGCCGGAGATCGCTTTCCTGGGGCGGTCGAACGTCGGCAAGTCGAGCGTGATCAATTCCCTGGTGGGCACCAAGCTGGCGCGGACCAGTTCGACGCCGGGACGCACGCGGGCCATCAACTTCTTCGAAATCCGTTTCGCGGGCAAGCCGCGGCCGGAGCTAATTTTCGCCGATCTTCCCGGCTACGGGTACGCCAAGCTGTCGCGGGAAATTTCGGCGCAGTGGCCCGGCTTTATCGATCCGTATCTGAAGGAGCGGTCCACACTGGCCCTATGCGTGGCGCTGTTGGATTCCAATATTCCTCCGCAGGACAGCGATCGGCAATTGCTCGACTTCCTCTCGGCCACGGCGAGGCCGTTCCTCATTGTGGCCACCAAGAGCGACCGGCTTTCGGGAAACCAGCTCAGCAATGCGTTGCGGACGCTGGCCGAGGGTCATGCGGGCGCGCGCATCGTGCCGTTTTCGGCGAAGACGGGGACGGGTAAGGAAGAAGTGTGGCAGGCGATCCGGAGGGCAGCGGAAGAGCAGCAGGCTTCCCGTTTAAGGACCGCTTCCCAAGGATGAACAAACCCCACCTTGGCTTGCCCGCAAACTGACTTTGGTGACCGGACTCTCCGCGAATTCTCCCGATAACTTAGGGGCAGGCCCTCCAAAGGCCGGACTTTGCACCGACGGCCTCGCCGCCTGGCTGGATGGTGGCGCGGACGGTTTCGGGAAACGCTCATGAGTTTTGAAGGCAGTGGCGCGGACTATCTTCGGCGGCTCAAGCAGGATGAGACGCACGCGCGGCCATTTCCTGAATCATCGCCGGAACCGGCGCCTGCGCAGTCGGCTGAGCCCGGCGAACGTCGCAAGAATCCCCGCTACAAGTGCGAAGGCAGCGCTACCTTCCGCGTGCAAGGCACCAACGTGCGCACCTGGGGCACCTTCACCGACCTCAGCATCAGCGGCTGCTACATTGAGCTCAAGGCGACGTTCCCGGTGGGCGCCATTGTCGATCTGGAACTGGAATTGAACGGCCTGCGAGCGGAACTGAAGGGCGAAGTGCGCGTGAGTTACCCGTTCCTGGGCATGGGCGTCGCCTTCCGCGAGATGACGGTGCAGAGTCATCAGCAGATCGAGGCGATGATCGACACGCTGCGTCCTTCGATCCGGAGAGCTTCCGCGGCGGAACCGGAGGAGACCACGCATGCCGGTGCCATGCCCATCATCGTAAATGCCGCGGCAGCCCTGCAGGCGCTGGCAGAATTCTTCGAAGCGCATCTGCAGATGACCAAGGATGAGTTCGTGCGGCTGCTGCGCAAGAGCCAGGGGCTCTAGGCTCCAGGCTCTCGGTGTAGACTTCTTTCATTGGACCGGCGCGGCCGGTGCCGGAGGTGCCTCTTTGAATCGCCTCCTCCTCGTCGTTGTGATTGCTCTCCTGCTGACGACCTTGGCCTGCGGAGACATCTTCGTTCGCGGTGCGATCAATACCCAGTCGGCCAGCGGCGTGGTCAGCATCGTGCAATTCAGCGCAGTTTCCGGGAACGGGGTTTCCATCACCATCATCACGTTGACCTCCAGCGGCATGGCCAGCACGCACAGTTTCTGCGGCGACCAAAGGACGCTGTTTCCGCTCAACCGCGATGTGCAGGTGAACTTCACGCCGGGGAGCTCCTGCGACAGCATTGTGACGGTGGTGCTGGGCTGAGTTCACTACTCTTACCGTCCTACTGTTTTCACCCTGCCCGAAACGAACTCGCCATTGGTTATTATGGAGACACTATGGCTCTTCATCTGGTTACAGGCATTGCAGGCTTCATCGGATCTTCCATTGCGCGCGCGCTGCTGGAAAAGGGCGAGCAGGTGCGCGGTATCGACAACTTCTCGACCGGCAAGCGGGAGAATATTGCGGAGATCACGAACCGGATCGACTTCCGGGAAGCCGATCTGCTGGATGCGGAGGCGATGAAAAAGGCTTGCCTAGGCGTGGATTACGTTTTTCATCAGGCCGCAATCCCATCGGTACCGAAATCGGTGCTCGACCCTGTGGGTAGCAATCGCGCCAATGTGGACGGCACGGTGAACCTGCTGGTGGCAGCACGGGATGCCAAGGTGCGGCGCGTGATGTACGCGGCATCCTCGTCGGCGTATGGGGACACGCCGTCGCTGCCTAAGCAGGAGGACATGACGCCGAATCCGATTTCTCCTTACGCCGTAGCGAAGCTGGCCAGCGAGCACTACATGATTTCGTTTTACCGCTGCTACGGGCTGGAAACGGTCAGCTTGCGGTATTTCAATATTTTCGGTCCGCGGCAGGATCCGACGTCGCCGTACTCGGGCGTGCTGGCGAAGTTCATCACGCAGATGCTGGAGGGGCAGGCGCCGACGATTTTCGGCGACGGCGGACAGAGCCGGGACTTCACCTACATCGACAACGCGGTGAGCGCCAACCTGCTGGCGGCGCATGCTCCTGCGGCGCAGGTTGCCGGGCGCGTGTTCAACGTGGCCACGGGAACGCGGGTGGATCTGAACCAGACCTTCGAGGCGCTGAAGAAGCTGACCGGATTCAGCGGGAAGGTGAACTACGGGCCGGAGCGCGAAGGCGACATCAAGCACTCGCTCGCCGATATCAGCCGGGCGGAAAAGGCATTCAACTATAAGCCCAGCGTGAATTTTGAAGAGGGACTGCGGCGCACGGTGGAGTGGTATCGCGGGCAGGGGAAGGCGGCGGGGGCGTAGCTGCCCTGGCGAATTTCGCGGCCCGAACGCTCCATTTTTTTTTCTTCTCCCCTGACAAAGTTTTGCCTTGGTTTTCGCATTAAGTGTGTAGGAGTATCTCGCCGACCTTGATCGGCGGGGCCGGAGTGCGCGCAGAAACACTCCGGCCGCAGGAAAGGAAGTGGATGGCAGAACTCCAAGCTCAGGCTCGCTCTCGTTGCGTCCGTGTTGGCCGTCTTTGCGTCCTCGACCGCCGCGCAGCAGTCAACTTCTCAGGGGCCATGGATCGTGGATGGGCCCGCTGCGAGATCCATGTCAGCGGTCAGGGCTACAGCGATCAGCAGACGCATACCTGGACGATCAGCAGCAGCACTTCTGCGGTCAGTGGAGCGTTTCGCGTGTACCCGGCGACGTGGAGCGTGGTGGGGAGCGGTTCTCTACAACATACGCAGGGCAACCAGACCTTGAAGGCAGAATGGGCGACCAGCGCGCAGAATTTGAGCGCACCGCTCGCTGTGTTCGTGCGCGCTTCCGACCGCAAGATGTTCATTCAGGCAAGACACACGCAGGCGCGTGCGCCGCGTTCGGTCAACGGTTATCAACAGCTGACCATCGACGGGAAGCCGCAGAAGCCGGCAACCATTGCGGCCGAGGCATTCGAGTGGGCGTTCCCCGTGGTCGAGGTATCGCGCCCGAGGCCGGGGGACCCTTTAGTTGCTAACGGATCGAGCACGCCCCCGGTGAACGGCAAAGTGGGCCTCATGCAGCCGGCGGGCACGCAAGCGACCGCGTCGTGCACGTGGCAATTTGGACAAGGGTCAGCCGCTCCCGCGCCTCCTCCGGCAGTAGCCACTCAATCCACCCCCACGCCTCCCGGATCGCAAGGATCAACCGGATCGCAGAATTCCGCGCAGTCGTCGAACGCCGGGGGCCAATGCATCAGCGAGCCGGGAGGGATGCCGCCCTCGGCGACATCTTCATCGACGGTCACACTCTCGTGGACTGCGCCCGGGATCGGCACGCCAACGAGCTATGTGATTGAAGCGAGCAGTTCTCCGGGAGGGCCCGCCAACCTCTCCAATTTCAATACCGGGAATGCTCTTACCAGCCTGATAGTTCCTGACGTGCCCGCCGGCACCTACTACGTACGCGTTCGCGCAGTCAGCAGCTGCGGGACGAGCGCACCCTCCGCGGAGGAGCAACTGATTGTGTCGGCCGCGAATGGCTGCACCAGCGCTCCGCGAGGCCTTGCAATATTAGGCGGAGGCTCAGGGAACACCGTCACTCTTACGTGGAGTGCGCCCGCAACCGGCACGGCGATGAGCTACGTGCTGCAAGCCGGAAGGCAACCTGGAATGACCGACCTGTACAACTTCGATACCAACAGCACCACCCTGACTCTCGTGTGGCAAAATGTATCTGCCGGAACCTATTTCGTACGCATATACGGCAAGAATACTTGCGGATTGAGCCCAGCGTCGAACGAGATACTGCTAACGGTCCAGTGATGGGGTTTGGTTGCGTTTGGTCGTGCGACCGGCCACTACGTACACCTTTCCGTGGAACTCCAGAAGTGAATCGGGCGTTATTTCGATCTGTCATTGTGCCGAAAGCGCGCCCAGCGTTCCGTAACGGGGTTGGTCGGAAGAGAGTGTTCATGGGATTCCCGTGGCCGATGAACAGATGGAAGCGTCATAAACGTAGGGAAACCGACAACTGCAGGGAAGGAACTCAGTATCGAATCGAGTCTCGGCGCTCTTCCACGATCATAAAATAGTATCGGTTCGCGCGTTCGAGACGTGCCGTCAGGAAATTGCGCAAGGCTCGTAGCTCGTAGCTCAAAAAGCTCCCCCACCTTCTTCCCATTACCTTCGTGATCTAGGGGGGCATTACTGGCGGCGCATAGAGTAAATGCATGGGACTTTCATCGATGGTGGTTTCGCGGGACTGGCAGGAAGTCAGCGTTCTGGAATGTATCCTCGGTGGTCTTCACATTGAATGCGATGTCGAATCGCATCCTGAACGAGCGCAAGCCAAGCTGGCCAGGTCGAAGGTCGATGCGCTGATTGTCGACTGCGACCTCAGCGGCACCGATCAGTTCCTGCGCAACCTGCAACGCGATTCCCATTTCCCGGTGAGCACGCCGCTGGTGGTGATGAGCGGTCCGCGCATGCGGCCTACGATTGATGCCAGCGGCGCGCTCTTCAGCTTCGAGAAACCCATTTCCGTGGAACAGGCGGTTCGGACGCTGTCAGCGGCACGCAACCTGATTCTGGATGGCAGACTCCGCTATCACCGGCAAACCATCGACGTCCCGGTATCGTTGCTATGCGGGCCGCAGAAAAAGCTGCAGGCGGAACTTCTGAATTTAAGCCAGGGCGGGATTGGAGTGCGTATCGATCGCGAACTGGACGTTCGCCAGCCGATCCAGCTCTCTTTCAAACTGCCTGGCACGCGCTACACCGTGAAAGCGCGCGGCGAAATCGCATGGACCGATCAGCAAGGCAATGCGGGGATTCGTTTCCTGGATCTGCCGGACAGGCTGCAGCGCAGCCTGCAATTGTGGTTGGCGCAGCAATACTTCGCCCATTAGAGAAGGAGCACATTACGGCGCCGCTGAAGCGGCGCCCTGATACGAACCATCGCTCTTCTCAGAAATTCTGGACTCGGGAGGTCCACCCCCGATTGCCCGTCTCAGAGATCCCAAGGAAAAGTTAGCGGAAGCGGGCCCGCCGTTCGTGGGGCTGCCTATCGTTTTCGTGCATGGCCGTTCTGGCAAGTTGAGCGCCTGGCGTCCCGCATCCCAGCCATGCTCCCAGGCAGAGATACAGAGAAGTAAAGAACCCACAGACTCCCGCCGCCACCAGCGCCGTCAGGGGCCAGGCGGGAAGAATACGGGCCACGGCCATGAACGTACAGAAGAACATCAGGCTGGCGGAAAGCAGGATGAGGGCGTCCAGCAACTTCGCGAGCGTGCCCGGGGTCATGGGCAACGGACACCAGGGCAACCGGATGGCATGCTCCCGAGGCGTGACGAGCGCCCGCGGGGCCGCGAGGCCTACCCGAATGGCCGGCCGCGCCGCGGTGGAGAGGATCAAGTCGTCCGGATCCCCCGGCATCGGAAACACGGGCGACGCCTGTTCCAACCCGCGCATGAGGTTCGCGAAGATCCAATCATTCAGCTGCCGGCAGTTTTGGCGCGACATCTCGAGAAAACGCACGCCGGCCTGTCCGGACGGATTCGCCCAGCTCACCACGGCGCGCACGTCGATGCGTGAGCGCGGATTCAGCAGGTCAAAGCGCATGCGGATGGACTGCCCCTGGCGCAAAGCGCCGACGGCCTGGATCGCGGCTCCGCTCTGGCTGAGATTGCGAATGATGCCCCCATTGCCTTCATCCAGCGTCACGTAGACGAGCGAATGGATGGGGTGGCGATAGTGGACGCGTTGATTCGCGGCTGGGGCCGCGAGGGCCGGCGAGGCAGCCAATCCGGAAAAAGACTGCATGGGGAAATCTTAGCCTCGAAGACTATGAACCCCGCAGTAACGGGCATGGTTCCGGGGCGGGCGGATTTTTTTCAGGAGGCGCTGCGGTGCTCGTCGGGAGGCGCTGAGGGCTTATTTTTCACTAGTCTAGCCTGTTCGTAAGCAAGTAAACGTTGAAGATCGTAGCTATAGGGACCGAAGCCGCGGAATGCGTCTTCGTCAAACAAGCGCTTGATGCCGCATGCGGTACAGACCTGATAAGCGCAGCCTTGGGAGCGGACCGGCCAGCTCATCTTGCTGTGCCAGCAACCGCGGAGAATGACGGCGGCTCCGGCCATGCCCGTGGCCAACAATCCCATGGGCCACAGCCAGCGGGAGCGCTTGGTTTTCTTCGAATTCGGGCCGGGTTCTTGCTCGTCCACCACAAACCTTCGATCTTTCTACATTTCAGGATATGACGATTCCAGGGGAAGGGCAATCACACAATGGAGGGATAGACAAACGGGGCTTCCCGTTGAGGGCTTATTCCTTCTGAGATTGCCGGGCAGTACCTTTGTGCGCTTCGACTTGAGAGCATCTCTGAAGATCGTGAGGGAACCCGCCGCAAAGGGCACCAGCAACAGGAACGAGATGGACATGACCGGAGGGAATCCGCGCCATTGCGATTGCGCTCTGAAGCGGATCGCCAGACCGTATAGAAGGCCGACCGCAATACCGAGGGGTTCGCCCGGCGCGTGGGCGGGTCGAAGGGGGCGGATCGGGATTCTGGGAAGTCTTTCATTCTTATTTCGAACCCTTAGGGAATCCCCCTTAAACGATTGAAATTAAATGTTATTTCCCATCCCAAATCGGGAAGCGGGTGTATCCGCCGCCGATTCGGAAGTTTAAGGTTACTCTCGTGTCGGAGTGAGATTGCAACCCGGCAAAAAGCCCGATAACTTACCAGTGACACCTGGTGCGACACGGACAAAACCCTAAGTAGCCCGACCTTCGGTAATGGGAAAAGGGGCTCATTGACATAGGGTTGCGCTTCGAACACACTGGCTGGCAAGCGCGCGAGCGTTCGACGCATATCCCTGCATGGCGACCAACCCGTCCAACACGGAACCGACGATAGCCATACGATCCATGGCAGCGCCGGATGCTGGAACGCCCGGCGTTGGCTCGCCCGATCAGCGCGAAGCACTGCAGGCATTACTCGCGTTCTCCACCTTGCATGAGCAAATTCGTCGGCGGCGAACAGAAGAAGCACGCGCGTATGCCGCAGGCCGTCGAGCGGAGGACGGCTGGGAATACGAACAATTTGTGCTCGATGAAGTTCTGCAGTTAGTGGCGGAACGCGCGCAGACCATCACGGGCGCGGACGGAATTGCGATTGCGCTGGCGGAGGGCGACGAAATTATTTGTCGCGCGTCGGCGGGAACGATGGCGCCCGATCGCGGAATCCGGCTGGATGCGAAGGCCGGTTTTTCAGGAGCGTGTTTCCGCACGGGAAGAATTGTCCGCTGCGATGACACGGAAAAAGATCCGCGAGTGAATCTGGAAGCCTGCCGGCGGCTGGGCACGCGCTCGATGGTGGCGGTGCCGCTGCTCGGACAGGACAGCGTGGTTGGGTTGCTGGAGGCGTTTTCGACCGAGCCATTCGGATTCAACGACAGCGATGTGCGCAGTCTGAATCTGCTGGCGGAATTGATTCTGGCGGCGCTGAAGCCGGAAGACGAAGACCGCATCGTGCGCGCGGCAAAAGTTGCCGCGGCCGAGTTGCAGTCGGCGGAACTGGAAACGCTCCGGCAGATTCCGCTGACCCCGCCGGCACCACCCCCGGTTCCCGCAACGGTCGCGGAGTATGTTCCTCTCGAATATTCCAAGGGTGATATTGCACCCGATCTTTACCAGGATAGCGGTGCGAACAGGCGCTTCAAGACGGTCGTCGCCGGGGTGGCCATCCTGGGATTGCTGCTGGCAGGCGGGCTGTGGGTGAAGTTCCGGCGGGCATCGCACGCGGCCGTGGTGAGCGCGGATGCGCGGAATGTGGCCGCGCCAACAAACGCTCAGGCCGGCAATGCCTCGGCGAGCACAGCGACGCTGCCGGCTCCGCCTGTGCCAGTACCAGCGGAAATTGTGCCGGTATCCGGCCGCGCAATCGTGAGTGGCGTGCGCCATTCGAACGCCAACGGCGTGAGCACGGTGGTCATTGATCTGAAGGCTCCGGTGCAGTACCGGAAGAACCGGTTGCCGAATCCGGAGCGCATTTACTTTGACTTGCTCAACACCTCGCTGGCCCCCGGGTTGAATGGCCAGATCACCGAGGTGAAAGATGGGCTGATCAACCGGATCCGCATTGCGCAGCCTTCGGAAAACGTGACCCGGGTGGTGCTGGAGACGAATGCGGGATCGAGTTTCTGGGACACACTGCAGGAAAATCCGAACCGCTTGACGATCGAGGTGCGCGGCGCGGAAGCGCTGAAGTCGGAGCCGAAGGCAGCGCCTAGCGTAGCGCCGGCCGAGAGTGCGCCGGAAGCCAAGCGCCCGGAAGCAGCGTTGACTCCGCCGGCGAGTGAAGATCCACAGTCGCGTCTCCACGGGCAGAAGCTTCGCGTGGTGATCGATGCAGGACATGGTGGATGGGACCTGGGCACGGTGGGCCGCGAAGGCCTGCTGGAGAAGAACCTGGTGCTCGACGTTGCGCAGAGCCTGGGCATCCTGCTGAGCAACCGGCTGGGTTGCGAAGTCATCTACACGCGCAAGGACGACAATTATGTTGCGCTCGAGCAGCGCGCCGAAATTGCGAACCGGGCGCAGGCAGACTTGTTCATCTCGGTGCACGCCAACTACAGCAGCTTAAGCTCGGCGCGCGGCGTGGAGACGTATTACTCGAGTTTCTTCTCGCCGCCGGAAGCGCGCGAGATTGAGTATCGCGAGAATGCTACGGCCACGGTGATGACGCAGGCCAAGCTTTCCGGGCGCGCGTTGAAGGAAAAAGTTGACGAGTCCAGGAAGCTTGCGGCCAGCGTGCAGCAGGCGCTGCATGGGACGCTGGCATCGGGAAATACCGCGATCCGGAATCGCGGTGTGCGCGAGGCGTCGTTCGTGGTGCTGACCGGGACGCAAATGCCGTCGGTACTGGCGGAAATTTCCTTTGTCAGCAGCCCGGCGGACGAGGAACGGCTGCGCAATCCTACTTACCGCGAGCAGATCGCCGAGGCGCTGTATAAGGGGATCGAGCACTTCGCGACCACCACGCACCGGGTGAAGATGGCGGCCAATGCGGGGCCCAACGCGGGGCAGTAGAGCTGAGAGCTGCGGAGCTTTCTGAGTGGTGATCAGACTCCCGATTGCGATGCATTTGACAGCATGATTGGGGTCAATGAGTGTTCATGCCCCCCGTTCCGCTCAGAAGCCTGGCAGTTCGACAATGACCTAAGCGGCACCCTTCGGCTTACGAACTTTGTCCCACCAGACGGCAGGTTCGGGAGGGCAATCCCGCATCTTCGACAATTCCTGCTTGATCTGCAACAGGCGGCGTGCGCGCTCATCTGAAGCCGTCTGCTCGATGGCGCTGTGCACGCTCTGCTGCGAATACAGAACGTTCATATTTCGCAGGTCGGTTATTTCCTGGCGCAGGCTGACTAGGTACGGCGAAAGGTAATCCATGAGTCCAGCATACGCCTAAACCGAAGCGCCGGTTTGATTTCCTTTGGGCTCAGCTTGCTGCCGGTTAACTCTACGATGTGCTTCTTATTGCGGCGTATTTCGCTTTCCGCGGGATGTCCTACTCTGGCGTATTGCCTGCCCCTCCATACTTCTGCAGCCACTTTAGTTCTTCGCGTACCTTGATTTTTCCGTGCCACGGATTCTTGGCCAGCGAGTGGCCTTCACCGGGGAAGATCAGCAGCGTGCTGGGGATGCCCAGCGAGTGCAGCGCGTGATCGAGCAAGTAGTCTTCGGAGACTGCCACGCGGATGTCGCTGCCGCCCGCCACCAGATGCGTGGGGGTGCGGACTTTGTTCATCTGAAACAGGGCACCTTCGTCGTAATAGCGCTTGGAGGCTTCCCACGGGCGCCCGCCCAGAAAGTAGGCATCGTCGACGGTCATATCATCGTTGCCCCAATTGCCGGCGTGCTCGATGGCTCCGGCTCCGGTGACGGCGGCCTTGAAGCGGTCGGTCTGGGTGATCAGCCAGTTCGTCATATAACCGCCGTAGCTGTACCCGCCGACGGTGAGGTGTGCGGGATCGGCGATGCCGGCTTTCACGAGGGCATCGACTCCGGCGAGGATGTCTTTGCCGGGGCGCGAGACGATTTCGGGAACGATGCCCATCAGGAACTTGTCGCCGTAGCCGGTCGAGCCGCGGTAGTTAGGTTCGAAAACGAGCCAGCCGTTGGTGGCGGCGAGGCGGTCCCACTGATACCAGTCGGCTTCGAAGTGATTGCCATCGGCGTCGGCGGGGCCACCGTGGATGAGCGTCAGCATCGGAAGGCTCTTGGCTTCGAACTTGCCCGGCGGGTAGATCAGCATGCCTTCCACTTTCGTTCCATCATCGGAGGTCCACTGGAAGGGCTTGCCCTGCGGGAGATCGCGCTCCGTGAAGAGCTTGTTGAAGTTGGTGATGGGATGCGCCTGCTCCAGCTTGTCGACGCTGTCGGCGAGGTAGACCTCCATGGGGCGATCGAGCGCGGAATGCACAAACGCGACGCGGGGCGAGTTGCGCGCGGTGGAGATTGATGCGTAGGTTCCCGACCAGCCGGCATGTTTCTGGAAGGCGGATTTCGGATTTTCCTGCGAGTAGAGTTGCACCTCGGTGCCGAGACGCGCCGCCGACAGAATGCGGCCATCGGCGAGGAGCGAGTGGCGTCCGACGGAGCCTTCGAAGTCGGCCGCCCAGCGCTGGACATCGCCGGTATCGGCGTCAACCCAGTAGAGACGTTCCTGGTAGTCGCGATACTTCCCTTCCACGGAGCCTTGTTGCACAGCAAAGAAGACGTGGCGATTGTCGTTGGACCAGGTGAGGTCTTGCTCGAAGGCTTCGTTGTGGGTGAGTTGTTTGGGCTTCACTTCGCCGGAGTTCGCGGACAAATCGACCGAGTAGATTTCGAATTCCTCTAATTTTTCCTGCCGCTCGGAAACCGAAGTCGTGATGAACGCGAGGCGGCGGCCATCGGGGGCGACGGCGAGTTCCTGAATGCGCCACGGAGTGCTGCTGATCTGGCGGGCGTCGGCGGTGGTGCCCGCCTCCTTTTGTTCTTTGGGCGTCTCGGTGGTGCCGCTGGCGGCGTGCTTCTCGATGGCCGCGGCGAGATCGAGACGGTAGATGACGTCGCCGCGTTCGCCGGCCCGGTACTGCACGGTGTCTTTCCAGAGCTTGCGGTAGGCGTCGCGTTGCTTCTTGTCCCAGGGAATGCGGGTGGCGAAGTAGATGGTCTTCGAGTCGGGAGACCAGGCGAACGCATGAACTTCTTCTTCGCCGGAAGTAATGGGGAAAGCTTCGCCGCCATCGGGACGGATGAGGTAGACCTGGGCGACAGACTTCCCGGAGTCATCGTCCTTGCTGTCGTCGCTGTCGTCGTCCTCGTCGCGGCCTTTGCCGCCGGGGGCGCGGCGCTCGGAAAGGAACGCGATCCAGCGACCGTCGGGAGACCAGTGCGGGGAAGAGTCGTGGCCGGACTGGGTGAACCTGGTGAGAGTGTTGGCGTCCGGGCCGTTCTCGCGGTAGAGCCACACATCGGACTGGAAGATTTCGCGATCCCAATCGGCGCGTTCGGTGCCGACCACGACCGAATGGCCGTCGGGCGATATTTGGACGGCGTTGAATTCGACGTAGTTGAAGAATTCGTCGAGGGTGATTTTCGGCTTATCGGAGGCGAAGGCGAAACTTCCGAGGTACAGGAGGGCAGTCAGGAGAACCTGTGATCTAGTCATAGGAACGGTGCATAGAGAGATATCATTCGCGAGGCTGGGGGCGCAAATTGGAAGCGGGCGCGGGTGTGATCCCGGGTCAGTCCCGGAAAGCTTCAACCAGGCTGGTACATCCTCTCCAAGAGCGAAAGACCTTAACCGCAAAGGTCGCTAAGAATTGCCGCAAAGATCGCGAAGGAATTTTAAAACGCCAACAGCGCAAAGAAAATGCCGCAGAGATGAGACCTTCTCCGTGGCCGAGGTTCTACGCGCGTAGTCAGGGGACCGGGTCGGCGTTCTTCAGCGAGTCGTCGAGCGATTGATTGGCTTTTGGCGGGCCCTCGATCATGCGCCAGCCGTCGTCGTAGTGCTTCATTGAAACCGTGGACTTGTATTGCAGGCCGCCGACGTTCAAGGCCGATCCCACTTCATTGAGCGGCACCCATTTCCAGGTGAAGTCGACGTCGGCGAGATTGTCGTACTTGCTGATGCCGGTGATGGACACCAGTTCGCGGCGCGCGGTGGGAATGCTGAAGTATTCCTTGCCGGTTTCGGTGCCGCGAATCAGATCGTGGAAGGCGTCTACGCCCGCGGGGGTAAGCGCCACTTCGTAACACGGCGGAGGGGTGACCTGCGGCGGGCACGGAGTGGGCGAGCCGACGATCCATCCGTGACGCTGCAACACCATGTATTGCGGAGATGAAAAATCTTTGCCCGAGACCGGGCCGATGCGCAGCCAGAACTGCTGTTGGGCGGTGAAGACATCGGAACCGGCGATGAGAGTAGAGGCAAGGCGGCGGGTGAGGAAGTCGCGCGGCGAACAGGCCGTCAGCAAGCACAGCAACACCGCGACGAGGCAGAGTTTTCTCATCAACACACGGAATCGCACGTACCGGGATTTATCGTCGACCTGCGATTGTAACTAAACCCGACGCGCGATGCGGCAGGAAAGGATGGGATATCGTCTGGCCGCCGAACTTCGCCGCCCAGCGGCCAGGAATCGCTTGGCCGCATTTCGGACACTTCCCTTCCGGACTGATGCGGTAGGACTTGATCCGGTAGCCGGAGCGCTCGATCAGAGTGGTGGAGCAGCGGAAACAGCGCGTGTCTTCCAGATGGCCAACGTAGCCGGGGAGATTTCCGGCATAGACGTAGCGCAGGCCGGCGCGGGCACCGATCTCGGCCGCACGCAATAAGTCTTCGGGCTGGGTGTCGCCGGGATCGGTCATCTTGTAGTCCTTATGAAATGCGGTGACGTGCCAGGGGATGTCGAGGGAAACGCTGGCGAGAAATTCGGCCAGGCGCTGCAGTTCGTCGTTGGAATCGTTGAAGCCGGGAATCAAGAGCGTGACGATCTCGAGCCAGAGGCCCATCTGGTGCAGGCGGCGGATGGTGTCGAGAATCGGCTGCAGACGGCCGCCCAGTTCGTGATAGTGGCGCTCGTCGAAACTCTTCAGATCCACTTTGTAGAGGTCGAGCCACGGGCGCAGGTATTCGAGCACCTGCGGAGTGCCGTTGCCGTTGGAGACGAATCCGGTAATCAGGCCCGCTGCCTTGGCCTCCTTGAGAATGGCGACGGCCCACTCGGCGGTAATGAGCGGCTCGTTATAGGTGCTGACCAGCACCTGCGCACCCTGCTGCAGCGCGTCGCGCACCAGGGCTTCGGGCGAGGCTTCCATTGGAGGCGAGATGGCTTGCGGGTCGCGGAGGGCTTGCGACGTCACCCAGTTCTGGCAGTAGGAGCAGTGGAGATCGCAGCCCAGCATGCCGAAGCTGTAGGCGAGCGCACCGGGATAGGCGTGGAAGAAGGGCTTCTTCTCAATGGGGTCGCATTGCACTCCGCCCACGTATCCCCAGGGAACGTAAAGGGTGCCGTTGCGGTTGAAGCGAACCTTGCAGACGCCGGGCTGGCCTTCCGGGATCGGGCAGCAGTGGCCGCAAGCGAAGCAGCGTACCCGGTTGCGATCGAGTTTTTCGTACAAGTCGCCTTCCCGAACGCGTTCGTTGACTAGATCGCGGAGGGTCGGCATGGGGACCTCTTTGTCTATTTTACTGCGTGTCAGGGGCCAAGTCAGGTCTCAGGTGTCAGGTGTCAGGTGTCAGGTGTCAGGTGTCAGGTCTCAGGTCTCAGGTCTCAGGAAACATCAGTCCGCAAACCGGTGAATCATCTAATCCAGGGACGCGGGGTTGGTGAGCAGATTTTGTTCTGCCTGAGGGCAGAAACTTGCCACTGGACTCTCACACCCGAAACTTGAAACCCGAGACCTGAGACCTGTGACCTGACACCTGATTGGGTTCAGTACGCGGAATCGCTGTTCATCAGCGGGGGGTGCTGTTTCAGGAAGTTGTTGGCTTCCCGCTGGATGGCCTGCGCCTGGCCTCGCGTGAGCTGCGAGGTCATGAAGGCGACCCGGTCCTTGCTGGCGGACTTGCCGGAAGCGCGACCGAGCAACGACCAGAAGTAGGCCTTCATTACGTCTTTGGGGGCGCCGCGGCCAAGGTAGTAATACGCGCCCAGCGTGTCCTGTGCGCCGACGTGGCCCTGCTCGGCGGCTCTCAGAAACCAGCGCATGGCCAAAGAGTAGTCCTGCGGGACGTCTTCGCCGGTGGCATACCGGGTGGCGAGGGCAACCTGCTCGTAGGGGTCGCCCAGTTCGGCGCGCTTGCGAACTTCATCCGGATTCAGCGGGCGGGCAGTCGGCAGGTTGACTCTCGCAGGAGCTGGGGCCGCCGGACGCGCGGCCTCGACGGTGCTCGGTCTCGCTGGATGCAACTTTTCGCCGACATAGGGCGCCAGCAGGTATCCGAGCACGGTCACGATGGAGACGGCGGCCACAACCAGCAGAACGAGGTGGCGCTGGGGAAAGCGGATTCCGTGTGCCTCCTCTGGTTCTTCGAGCGCGGAGGCGAAAGGATAGGATCCGGATGACCGTAGCGGGGGCGCACCCAACGAAATCGTGTTCGCGATGTTTTGCCTGGGCGGCGGTTGAGGACGAGGTTGCGGAGGCCTTGGCACCGGAGGAGGCGTTGCCAGATGCGCACGCGTTGCGCGATTCCTGGCGGCAAGCACGGTGTCGGCCAGGCGCTGGAGGATGGTGCCGTCGCGATCATTGAAGGCGTGCGCGTCGGATGAAAATACTTCGAGCAGTCCCACGACCGTGTCGCCGAGGCGGATGGGCACCGCGATGATCGAGCGGATTCCCAAAATCCGGCAGCTCTCGCGGTCGACCCGCGGATCCATCTCCGTGTCGTCACAGCGCTGCAGAAAACCGGTCCGGACGCAGTAGCCGGAAAAGCCGGAGCCAATCTCAAGCGTGGCGCCGACGGGAGGTGCGTCTCCCGAACTGGCGCGACACAACATCTCACCGTTTTCCAAAAGCGCGATGGCGGCGCCGTTGGCGCGGGTGAAGGTGCGGCATCGTTCGGCAATCAGTTGCAGGGCGGCTGTCAGATTTACTCCGTGAGCTTCCACTTCGCGTCGTACCGCGGATAAGGCGGTCAGTGTCGTAGTGTAATCGGCGCGCGTTTGCTCGGCCGGGACTGCCATGTGCGGAGCGGGAGCAGGGATGTTCCAGCGGTCAACCTGGGATTGCACGTCGCCATGGCGCGCGACGTAGTTGGCGGCTCCGACCATGGCGTTCAGGAAAAGCCACTCCTGCAACTTGCGGCGCGATTCCGCGGGCAGTTCCGGAAAGCGCACTCCGACGCGTCCTTTCGGATCGGACCAGACCACGTATCCCGTGGTGTGCAAATACGTCTGCGTTTCGGAGAGATCGAGGCAGAGGTTCAAAACGCGGTTGACGTTCCAGGGGGAAGAGGTCTGAATGGCGGCGCCCTGCTCGCTGATGTCGAGAATCTCGCTGAGGTCGAGCACCATGTCGTCCGCGTTTCCGTTGAGGCTGGCGTAGGCGGGCGAGTGGACGCGCTGTCGAACAGACTGCCGGCGATTGCGCGGAAGTGGCTTCAGTTGCCGGTTGGAGGACGCGGACTGAGGCCCGATTGGTTGCATGTGCCCTATGGAAACCTAATATTACCCCGATCGTGGAAGAATAAAAGTGTTTCTGATCACACTCGGAAGGGCAGGCTGTCAAAAAGTGTCAAAGTGGTGCACCGGTTGTGGTCACCGGTTACCGTGCGAGAGAGTCTTGACTACCTATGACATAGAGGGCCACAGAGGAAATCGCGGCATTTGCCTTGACCCGCCTCCAGCGTTCTCTGTGCCCTCTGTGTCTCTGTGGTGAAAACGCTTTTTGGCGAGCACCGGCAATGACGTTCTGAGGCGCTATCCGCGGATTACGCTGGCCATTTATGGCGGCGGGGGGCGGTCGCGGACTGGCGGGTCATGGCGGACACCATCACGCTGGATAGCAACTGCATCGTGGCGACGTCGCGGTGGTCGAAAGCGTACGGAGTGGAGGACAGGACTTCGAACAGGCCCAGCGTTCTGCGGAGATGACGGAGCGGGGCAACCAGGATCGATCGGGCACCCAGCCTGCGGCAGCTTGCCAGGTCGACGCGCGGGTTGCTTTCAGCATCGTGGCAAAGCAGGATTTCACCCGTGCGGACGCATTCGGCGGAGAGGCCGGAATCGGTCTGCAGATGAACGCCGAGGTCGGGAGCGGTGCGTCCGGTGCGCGCTCGGCAGACGATTTCCCCTCCGTTGCGCAGGGCGATGGCTGCGCCGGTCGCGCCGGTGAGTGACTGGGCGCGCTCGGCGATGATGTTGATGCCGGGCTCAAGATTCAAATCGCCGGGATGAATGACTGGATCGGCGAGTTCATCCTGCGATCGAAAACCATCCGACATTCCGACGGTGCGCAGGTGATGGCGGCCGGCGTGCATGGCCACCGAAGCCGCCGGCATCTTTTCCTGATACTGGATGGGCTCAGGCACCGAGCGCAGCAGGTCGCGCACCAGGCGGTCGAGTTCGGCGTCGGCGATGAGATGAGCAGTTTCTTGTCCTCTCAGCGATCCACCCAGAACACGAGACAGGCTCAACATCGCCTTGCTGCCGCAGGCCAGGCAATAGGGAGTGGTGTTCTCGCTGATCAATTCGCATTCCGCGCAGAACACTGCGCTTTGCAGGGACAGGAAGTTCGCCTTTTGAGCCGTCACCCAACCCAGGTACATTGACTCTCGCTCTCTGTTTTCGCTTTTTCCACGCTCGGTGGCGTCCGGAAAAAGTAAATGTGCCGTGCGGCAGGCAGAAGTGGCACGCGAGGTTCAGGGCTGTGGATAAAGCGTCCCATCTACGACCGGAAGAACCGAGTGCAATGTTCGATGTAACGCGGCGGCTGGTTGAAACACTATTCGAAAACACTACAGACAGGCCGATTTCAGGCCCTGAAAAGAGAGTCTGAATGGTACCTGCCGGGCGCTTGAGTCGACTGACATGGCTTGGGGCGCGGTATATACTTTTAGCTTCTCGCGTGGGCGGCTGAGGGGGACAGCCAGCCCAGGTTCCCCCCCTTTTTGCGAGAGGTTCGCTTCCCTTTGCCATCGGGACCCCATGGGAGATCAAGGTCGATTCCGGCGCGATCAGGATTCACCGACACAAGGTGAAGGCGGCGCCGCAGTTCGTTCCCCGTCGAGCGCTCCCGGGAGTTCACCCTCGGACTTGCCTCCACCGTCAGACGCTCCCACGCTCGCGCCCGAAGGGTTCGGACCAGACGCACCTACGCTTTTGCCGCCCTCTGACATACCCCCTTCTGATGCTCCGACTTTAGCGGACGGAGCCACCCCGCACGGTGCCCCGACCCGGGCGATGCGGATGCCACAGTCTTTTCTGGAACCGGGGGCAATCCTGGGGGGACGTTATGAAATTCTGCAGACCCTCGGACAGGGCGGCATGGGAGCCGTGTACAAAGCGAGGGACCTGGAACTCGACCGGCTGGTCGCTCTGAAGGTGATTCGGCCGGAGCTGGCGAAGAACCCGGCGATCATCGACCGCTTCAAGCAGGAATTGCGACTCTCCCAGAGGGTCACGCACCGGAACGTCATTCGCATTTACGACCTCGGCGAAGGTGATGGCGTGAAGTTCATCACCATGGAGTACATCGAAGGCGAAGACCTGCGCACGCTCATTCACGAGCGCAAGAAGTTTCGACCGGAAGAAGCGGTCGCGATCATGGAGCAGGTGTGCCTGGCACTGGACGCCGCGCACGACGTCGGGGTGATCCACCGCGACCTGAAGCCGCAGAACGTGATGCAGGATGCCAGCGGCCGCGTGCTGGTGATGGACTTCGGGCTGGCACGCACGCTCGAAGGCGACGGCATGACACAGACCGGCGCCCTGGTCGGCACGATGGAGTACATGTCGCCCGAGCAGGCACTGGCCAAGGAACTGGATCAGCGGTCCGACATCTTCAGCGCGGGATTGATCTTTTACGAACTGCTGACTGGCCAGATGCCGTATCACGCGGATAGCGCATTGGCCAGCCTGATCCGGCGAACGCAGGAACGCGCCAAGCCGATTTCCGAGCATGACGCATCATTCCCGGAGAATCTTAGCTACATCGTCAGCAAGTGCCTGGAGCGCGATCCGGCTGGCCGCTACCAGAACGCGAAAGAACTGCTTGCCGACCTGGAAGCGTGGGAAGGAAAGCGGGCGGCGGGAGCGATCGCGCTGCAGAGTGTGGGGCCCTGGGGTCAGACGATTCCCTGGCACTGGGTCGGCGGAATCGCGGCGGTGATCATCCTGGCGGTGGCGGGCTTCCTGTTCCGCGACAAGCTGCGCAGCGTGGCGAAGCTTCCTTCCGCGAATGCCAAGCCGGCAGTGGCACTCGCGATTCTTCCCTTCCGCAATGCATCGCAGGATCCTTCGCTCGATTGGTATGGCGCGACGCTGGCCGACATGTTGAGTTCCGACGTCGGGCAATCCGCGCACCTGCGCATGGTTTCGCCGGACCGACTACACCAGATCTTGCACGATCTTCGGATCGGCGCCGACACGGTGGTGGATCCCACAATTCTCCGCACGGTTGGGGATCGGAGCAACGCCGATACGGTGATCTGGGGGCAGTACGCCAAGTTTGGGGATCAGATTCGCATTGATGCGAACATTCAGAGCCTGGCCAGCGGGAAGACCACCACCCTGAAGGCGGAGACCAGCGAGAAGGGATTGCCGGCGGCGATCGACACGCTGGCCGATTCGATCCGCAAGAATCTCGCGTTGTCGTCGGACTTGATCAAGGAACTGCAGGCTCAGTCCTTCAAGCCTTCGACCAGCTCGGTAGAGGCGTTGCGCGACTACACGCAGGGTGTGGAGTTGATGCGGCAGGGCAAGACGCTGGAGGCGATCAAGCCGCTGCAATCGGCCACCGGCCAGGATGCACAATTCGCGCTCGCGTTTTCGAAACTGAGCGAGGCGCAGTCGGCGCTAGGTTACGACAATGACGCGGATGAGTCGTCGCGCAAGGCGGTCGACCTCAGCGATAAGCTGCCCGCTCGGGAACGGTACCTGATCCTCGCCAACCGGGCGCGCGTCACCCATGACAATGCGAAGGCAATCGAGTACTACGAAAATCTGGTCAAGGGGTCGCCCGAGGATCTGGACGTTGAAATGAATCTGGGCGGCCTGTACGAAGCGAATCTCGTGCTGGACAAAGCCCGGGAGCGATACAACTTCGTGCTGCAGCGCGATCCGAAATCGATCGACGCTCTGCTGGCCATGGGACGCGTTGAGGTGATGAGCGGCAATGCACAGAATGGCCTGGAATACTTCCAGCGGGCCCGCAGCGTTGCGATCCAGACCGACAACCAGGAGCAGAATGCGGCCGCCCTGCACGCGCTGGGCGTGGGTTATGAGCAGCTCAATAAGCCGGACGAAGCGCTGCGTAATCTTCAGGAGGCTCTGGCCATCCGAAGGCGCATCGGGCAGAAGCGCGGGATGGCCGTCAGCCTGAACGAAATTGCGAAGGTCCATGCGCAGATGGGCGACGCCAAGTCGGCGTTGGCGAGCTACACCGAAGCCCTCGACATCCGGCGCGAGATTGGAGACAAGCGCGGGGTGGGCGGCACGCTGCTGGACCTGGGCAACCTGTACGACGACAAGGGCGACCACGACAAGGCTCTCGATTACTACAAGCAGTCGCTGCAGATCGAACGCGAAATCGGCGACGAAGGCATGCAGGCGATTTGCCTGAACAACATCGGCAACGCGCGTTTCGCAAAGGGCGACTACGAAGACGCGCTGACTTATTTCCAGCAGGCGTTGCAACTGCGCGAAAAGGCCAAGGTGCCGGAAGACATCGTGGACAGCGTGCACAACGTGGCGGAAACCTCGGCCAAAATGGGGCAATTCGATCAGGCGGTCACCCAGTACCTGCGCGCACTGGATCTGCGGCGCAGCATCGGCGATCAGCGGGGAGGCGCCATCGAGTCGTACAGCCTGGGCACGTTGTTCCAGAACCAGGGGCGGTTTGGCGCGGCGCTCAATTCCAAGGAAGAGGCGCTGAAGACGTTTACGGACCTGAAAGATCGTACATTCTGGATGGTCGAGATACTGGGCGGTTATGGCGACGTCCTGATCGAGTCAGGCCGGGGAGACGAGGCCGCCAAGTATCTTGAGGACGCGTTGAACCTTGCGCGCGAACTGAAGAATGAGGGAATGACAGCGCAGACACTGGGCTATCAGGGCGACGCCGCTTTTTACCGTGGCGACTTGAAATCGGCCAAGAGACTCTACGAGAAAGCTGCACAGGCGGCGGAGCGCACCACCGAGCCGGACAAGAAACTCATCGCCAAACTGAATCTGGCCAAGCTGGCGGTGCAGGAGGGACGCAGCCGCGAGGCTATTGCGACCCTGAAACCCCTCGCCCAGAAAGCGGAATCATTGGGATTGAAATACGTAGCGGTGAAGTGTTCGCTGTTGATGGCCGAAGCGCTGGTGCAGGTCAAAGACTACGCGCATGCCAAGCCGGAACTGGAGCAGATCCTGCTTCGCTCCGACAAGCTTGGACTGCAGCCCCTCTCGGCGAAGGCGCACTTCTTGCTTGCCACGATTGCGCGCGCCTCGGGAAACTCGGCGGACGCCAAGGATCATGCGCAGCAGGTCGTACGCCTGCTCGAACCGATGTCGAAGCAAAAGGGCGCGGAGAAAGTTCTGCAGCGCTCAGACCTGAGTGCGATGTATACGGAAGTGAACCGGGTGGTGAGTAAGTAGACTTCGGCTGATCGTACGCGTGCGAACGGCGATTCTGAAAGCTAACCTCGGCGGGTGAATTGTTTGCTGAGAAAGTGATTCCGAAGGTAAAGCTTCGACCTCAGCGGCTGAAGCCGAACTGATTTTGTTAGCTTTACGGCTCGGCTAAAAGCCGAGCCCTTTCAAAGCAACAGATCTTTCGGAATTTTCCCGCAGCTGTGAAGCCGGGGCCTTGGTGGCACGCTTCCGGCCCGGCTGAAGCCGGGCCCTTCCCGATCAACAACTCCAGCACCGCCTTCAGCAGCCGTCCCCATCAACGTTTCCACTCAGCAAACTCACCGTCGATAGCTCAGGTCGGTGGAGCGGCGGACGTCCCCGTCCGCCCCATTCGACGGAACGAACAGGACATGCGCCGGCGGACATGCGTCACACCGCCTGGTGCCGGAGCACACATTCACGTGCGAACACCATTCTCTAGACTGATTATGGCCTTGGGACGCCGTTCCCGGGGCACACGGAATTGTTTTGCAAGGAGGCGGTATGCGTTTCGCTAAAGGACTTGGGATGCTTGTGTGCCTGTTCGTGCTGGTCGCGGTCGCCTTGGGCGCGGCCAACAAAATGGGCATTCGCGAAGTCAGGAACATCAGCTTCGATACGCCGGTTCGGGTGGGAGCGACCCTGTTGCCAGCTGGAGATTATGTAGTCCGTCACACCATGCAGGGCGAGGAACACATCATGGTGTTCCAGCGCACCAGCAGCAAAGAAGAGATCAAACTGAAGTGCACGCTGGTCCCGCTCACGCAGAAGGCGGATCAGGACCGCAAGATCTACCAGATGAACGCGACCAATGAAAAGGTGCTGCAAGAATTGGTGTTCCGTGGCGATATGGCCAAGCACGTTTTCTAGAAGGCGCGGAAAAAGTCCAAGGTCGATGGCCGGCCCTTAAGAGGGGCTGTTGAGAAAGAGCAGATTAGGGCACCGTCTGAAGCCGCGCCCTGATACAAACCGGCCTTCCCCACAGCTAGCCAGGGAACCGCGATCGGTTGCTGAATACTTTGTGGTGGTCGGGAAGGCTGTTCCTGACTCTCCACAGTCATTGCTCGTTCGGCGGGCGGAGACGCCCGCCGCTCCACTGGCTATTCCCTATACATTCCCGGTCCAACACCTCACGAGTCGCTCTGGAATGGATGCGGTAGCTTGATTTCCGCCGGCCAAAACAAATCGGGAGCGTCGCGTTAGCAACCCTCCCGATTCGATCACCACTCCGATAACTACTTTCCTACTTCGTTACCAGGGTCTTCATGGTCCAGGAACGGTCCGGCACGCGGTCCGGATCCGGGTTGAAGCTGCTGATGGTGGCCTTGTCGCTGATGACAGTGCCCGGCGTGGCAGTCACCTTCACGGTCACCAGCATGAACTCCAATCCGAACTTGTCCATGTTGCCCACTTTGCAACTGGCCGTCCCCGCTACCAAACTGCACGAGGTGCTGGAGCAGCCCGTGGTCAGTGAACACAGGGAAGAACTGACATAAGTGGTCCCGGCCGGGATTGTGTTGCTGATGGCGACGCCTTGCGCACCCGACGGTCCGAAGTTCGTCGTCGTGGCCACATAAGTCAGGTTCGCGCCCTGCTTCACCTTCAAGCTGGCGAGGTTCAGGATGTCGAGATCCGCCGGCCCGTAAGTGAGATCCCTCACAGCTACGAAACAGGAGAAGCTCGGGCGGCTCGAGCCCTTGGTGGTGGGATCGGTCCGCGTTTGCAGGAACTCGGTGATGATGTTCGAGTCAAAGATTGTCCCCAAGTTGCAGTCCTGCCCGGTCGCCTTCAGGAATCCAGGATTCGTGATGAGCGGGCCTGACGGCACGTCGTAGCTGGTCACGACTTCGTAATTCACGTTGTTGCAGGTGGCTCCCGTGCACTGCGCATGGAACTCGATGCACTTGCCGCCTGTGCTGTCGTAGACAATGCATTTCGCGCTGGGGAAATTCGGCCCCGCGTTAAACGTTGCGAAATCGGTCGGGACTTCGGTCACGGACAGCGTCTCGATGCCAACATCGGGCTTCACCTTGTAGAGATAGCTTCCGAAGTTGTAGGTCGTGAATGTATTCGGAGGCAGATTGATCTGCGTGATGGTCTGGCCGCCGTGTGAGGTGAAGTTCCAGCTGAGAATATCGTCGGCTTCCTGGTAGAAGCCGGTCGCACCGGTAAAACCCACATATGCGCTATCGCCTACCTCCTGGTCGCTGGGGTTCGCGAGTTGCAGCAACGTGCTCAGATCGACCCCAACGCCAGGACTCTCAAACACCGCAAGGCCGTCGATGGTCACCTGCAGGAACGAGCTATAGCATAATTCGCAGCCGGGCTCGACGGGCAGGCCGGTGGTGTATTCGATCTGCACGGTGTGAGCAGAGCCGTCCGCCAGGTTCACAGGTGCCGTGGACCGGCTGATGCCGCACAGGTTGTGATTGGCCGAATTTGCGCTCACGCCACAGCTCAGGATGGCAACGTGATTCGCCGGCACCACGCCGGATCCGTTGTCTTCAGGATCGTAGAAGTTGGCATAGGTGTCGAATTCGATCGCCAGGCTATTGTCGATGCCCTGGTAGCCAATTCCTCCTCCGCCGTCGCCCAGCGCCTGCAGTCCGGCATTTGAGTTCTGTATCACGAAGGCAATGCCGTCGGCTGAAGGGTTGGATGCGTTCGTGATCTGAAATTTGAACGTGGTTGAGAATCCATTGGCCACCGGTTGCGGAACTGAGTACCACGCGGAGCCGGCCTGGCTCTGGAGTGACGGATTCAGACGCAGCACGCTACCCGACTTCAGGGCAGTGCCGTTGAAGACGAGGTTGGTCGTTGAACTGAAATCGGGGAATGAGGGGCTCTGAGCCAGCAGCGGCGTGCTTCCCGCCATCGCCACCAGTCCCGCGAGCAACGCAATGGTGAGCACGAGGGTCTTCGGGCTCAGCTGTGTCTCGCTCTTGATCTCGCGAGCGCACAATAAGTCATGGAATGCCATAGAGCTGTCCTCCGACAAAGCTCGAACCTGGAAATAGGGGAAATCAGCCAACCTGGTACTTGTCGACGGAAGCAGAACTTCCGCCGTCGGGGTCACGTGAATGGGGGGATCACGCCGAACCAGACCAATCAAAACGAAATGCGCGTGGGTACTTTTTTCGGACAGCTAACGGAGCCGGTCTGGTCCGTTGCCGAAAAAGCCCGTCAGAAGCCGTGTTCGAGCTGTTTGCTATCCATACACGGCGTTCGAATTGTGCCCTTGCCCCACCCGAAAGTCAAGGTTTGGCCTACGAAACTGATAGTTGCAAAGGAAGAACAGACGTTTCATGCGTGGGGAAACAAAGCGTGGAATGCGTATAATCGCCCACACCGCCAGGGAAAATGTTGTCCAGACGTAAATTAATTTCCACAAACAAGGCGAGGGAGGAGTTCGGCATGGGTGAAAAGACGGCGTCCCGGGTGAGCCGGCGTGGATTTCTGGGATCGGCGAGCGCCGTAATGGCGGCTGCCGCGGTTGGAGGCGTACCGGCCACGAAGGCTGAGTCGTCGGCAGCCTCCGGACCCACGCCCGTCGAAACGCCTCACAAAAAGAAGAAAATCCCGATCGGCGTCTTTGATCCCGCCTATCCCAACCTGTCGCTGGACCAGATGCTCGAGAAGGTGTCTGGCCTGGGACTTGAGGCGATGGAGATCGGAACGGGAGGCTACCCGAATTCCACCCATTGTCCGGTCGCCGAATTGTTAGCCGACGCCGGGAAAGCCAACGCGTGGAAGAAGAAGTTCGAGGATAAGAATATCCGCATCGGGGCGTTCAGCTGCCACGGGAACCCGATCCATCCCGATCCCAAGCACGCGGCTACCGATGCGGAATCGTTCCGGCACACGGTGCTGCTCGCGGAGCGGTTGGAAGTGCCCGTGATTGTGGGCTTCTCCGGATGCCCGGGTGGAACGCCGACCGAGACGATGCCCAACTGGGTGACCTACCGCTGGCCTCCCGAGTACGGGCAGATGCTCGACTGGCAGTGGAAGGAAAAAGTGGTTCCCTACTGGAAAGGGGCTGCCAAGTTTGCGCGCGAGCACGGGATCAAGAAGCTGGCGTTTGAGATGCATCCGAATTTTGTGGTCTACAACCCGAAGACGCTGTTGCGACTGCGCGAAGCGGTGGGCGAGGAGATCGGCGCGAACTGCGATTTGAGCCACCTGTTCTGGCAGGGATGCGACCCCGTGGAAGTCATCCACCTGCTGGGCAAGAACGGCGCCCTGTTTCACGCGCACATGAAGGACACGACCTTCTATCCGGAGAATGTGAATCGCTACGGCGTTTTGAATTTTGCGTTCACGACCGAAGAATTGCCGGAAGCTTCGGAGACTTTTCGTGCCGTTGGCTACGGGCATAGCGCGGGACAATGGAAGACGATTTTGCAGGCTTACATGGATGTCGATTTCGAGGGAATGTTCAGCATTGAGAATGAAGACCCCATTCTGTCGGGCGAGGTCGGGGTGGAGCGCGCGGCTTACGTTCTGAAGAATGTGCGGAACGAGATACTGGGGTAAGCGCGAGGTTAAAAAAAGAAGAATCATTCACCGCCGCTGAAGGGAACACCCGATTGAGTCAAGTTTTGAAAGGGACGGCCTTCAGCCCGTCCGCATCGCCTTCACAAAAATGCGGGCTTTAACCCCTGAGGGCGCTGACGGGCGGACACATAATCAGACCTTCCTTCCTTAGATTTTTCTAGCCGCAAGAGACGACGCGCGCTTCTTGTGCGCTCTGCTCAGCGAGTTCAATCAATCGAATCACATTGCGCGCTTGCTCCGGCTTTACTGCGAGTTCTTCCTGTCCGGTGATCGCGTGATAGACGTTCGTGTAATACGCCGGATAGTCTCCGGCGAGCGTGCGGTACTTCGCGCGCCTTAGAGCTCCGTTGCATTGCGACACCGTGCCCCACGCACTTTCCGGCTCTTCGCCCCAACGGGGCCCGCCGGGGATATTCCCCTGCTTGAGCGCTTCTTCCTGCGGATCAAGTCCAAACTTCTGATAGGTACCCTTGGTTCCATACAACAGGAAGCGCGGGCTGGGCTCGCACACGAGCGATCCGGCATGGAGCGTAACTTTCAAATTTGGATATTCCAGCCGCACTTCGAAGTTGTCGACGGCGACGGCTCGATCTCTCTGCATGCGGAGGTCGGCGGAAATTCCCGCGGGCTGTCCGAATAGAACGACTGCCTGGTCAATCAGGTGGGAGCCGAGATCGAACAGCACGCCGGAACCAGGGCCGGACTGCTCACGCCAGGCATCGGGGCGCACGCCAGGGCGGAAGCGGTCGAAGCGGCTGTGGAATTCCGCCAGGCGGCCCAGGAGCTTCTGCTCGAGGATCTGCCGCACCGTGAGGAAGTCTCCATCCCAGCGGCGATTTTGAAAGACGCTCAGGACGCGGCCGAGTTTCTTCGACAGCGCGATAAGCTGGTCCGCATCCGCCGAAGTGATGGTGAAGGGCTTGTCGACCACCACGTGCTTGCCTGCCTGCAGGGATTGGGTCGCGATTTCCAGATGGCTGGTGTTAGGGGTGGCGACGACGACGAGTCCCACGGAAGATTCGCGCAGCAGGGAGTCGAGATCGCGGACAACCTTCGCCTGCGGATATCTCTTCTGAGCTTCGTTGCCCCTGCGTTCCAGGATGTGGGTGAGCCGCAGATTGGGGTTGGCATGGAGGAGCGGGCCATGGAATACCTGACCCGCCATTCCGAAGCCGACGAGACCAACATTGATGGGAATATTCACGGGGACATTTTAAGCGCAGCGCGCGCACTTCAAAAAGCCGCTCCCAGACTGGACCGCCGGGGTCTATAATCCGCATTCCGCTCATTCCAATTCATGAGGGCACGTGTTTCATGGCGCAGGTAAATCGTTCTCCCAAGGTCTATGACGTCTGCATCGTGGGGTCGGGGGCGGCGGGAGGGACCGCGGCCAAGATTCTTACCGAGGGCGGCCTGAACGTGGTGATGCTGGAAGCGGGCGGGCCCTTGAACCCGGAAGTGGACTTCAAAGAGCACGTCTGGCCTTATGAACTGCCGCACCGCGGGGCAGGGGTGGGCGGGCACGCCTTGGAACCGGGCTATGGATTGGAGAACGAATTCATCGCGCCCACCGGCGCATGGACGATCGAAGGCGAGCCCTACACCTCCGCGCCGGGTTCCACCTTTCGATGGTACCGGTCGCGCATTGTTGGCGGGAGAACCAATCACTGGGGGCGGATTGCATTGCGGTTCGCGCCAGTCGACTTCAAATCCAAGACACGCGACGAACTGGGGGATGACTGGCCGATCACGTACGAAGATATTGCCCCGTACTACGACAAGGTCGAATCCTACATCGGGGTCTTCGGCAGCAAAGAGAATATTCCCAGCGCCCCGGACGGCATCTTCCAGCCGCCACCCAAACCACGATGCAATGAAGTGGTGGTGAAGCAGGTCTGTGACAAGTTGGGAATCTTGTGCGTTCCGTCGCGTCTGGCGGTCTTGACGCGACCGCTGAACGGCCGCCCGGCATGCCACTACTGCGGACAATGCGGCCGGGGATGCCGGCGCGCGAGCAACTTCAGTTCCAGCCAGGTGATGATTCCGCCCGCGCAGAAAACCGGGCGGTTCACCATCATCACGCATGCCATGGCCCGCGAGATTCTGGTGGGCAAAGATGGCAAGGCGGAGGGGGTTTCCTACGTCGACAAGAATACGAAGTCAGAGCAGCGGGTAATGGCGAAGACGGTAATGGTCGCGGCCAGCGCCTGCGAATCGGCGCGGCTGTTGCTGAACTCGAAGTCGACCCTGTTTCCTGACGGCCTGGCGAACTCTTCGGGGGCGGTCGGGCGGAATCTCATGGATTCGGTGGGCAGTGATGGTGGCGGATTCGTCCCGCGCATGGAGAAGGTGAAGCCCCACAATCACGATGGCGTGGGCGGCTTGCACATGTACGTACCGTGGTGGAAGTTCGATCGCAAGAACGATTTCCCCCGGGGATACCACATCGAACTCTGGGGCGGCCGCGATATGCCGGGGGTGGGCATGTTCCATGACTCGTGCGATGACGGCGAAGGCTATGGCTTGAGCCTGAAACAGCGCCTGCGCAAGGAGTACGGAACCTACCTTGGCTTCTCGGGCCGCGGCGAGATGATTCCGAATCGCGACACGTACTGCGAAATCGATCCCACCCTGGTCGATCAGTGGGGCATCCCGGTGCTGCGTTTCCACTTCAAGTGGGCCGACAGCGAAATCAAGATGGCGAAGGATATGCAGGAAGTATTCAAGTCGATCATCGAAGCGGCCGGCGGCACGTACACCACGGAAACGGATCCGGACGGCGACCATCCCTACGGCATCGCCGACGGCGGCGTAATCATTCATGAAGTCGGAACGGCACGCATGGGAGCGGACCCGAAGACGTCGGTGCTCAACGGATATTGCCAGGCGCACGACGTGAAGAACCTGTACGTCACCGATGGAGCGACGTTCGTGACGAATCCGGACAAGAATCCGACGCTAACCATCATGGCGCTTTCGTGGCGCGCATCGGACCATCTGCTGGGAGAAGCGAAAAAGGGAAACCTGTAGCCGGTTTCAAATTTGGAGAAGATGCGTATGCCCGCGAATTCGATCAGCCGCCGCGACATTCTGAAGACCCTGGCCATGGGAGCCGTGGGAGGCTCGGTGCTACAGGTAATCCCGCTGGAGGCCGCCGAACACGCGCATCGCATGGTGCAGGCCGAGAAGCGTCAGACTCCGGCCGGAAAATACCAGCCGAAGTTTTTCAACGCGCACCAGTACGCCACGCTGGTAGTGATCTGCGACGCGATCATTCCGCCCGATGGACACAGCGGAGGAGCGGTGCAGGCGGGCGCGCCGGAATTTATCGATCTTCTGACCAGCGAGAACAAGGCCTACCAGATAACCCTCGTGCGCGGCCTGGACTGGCTCGACGCTTACTGCAACAAGACCTTTGGAAAGACTCTGCCTGATTGCGATGCGACCCAGAGAAAGCAGGTCTTCGATCTGATCGCTTTCCGCAAGAGCGCGGTGGAAGACAGCAGCCTGGGGCCGGGCGTAGAGTTTTTCGCCTTTACGCGCCGCTTGACGACCGATGCGTTCTACACCAGTGAAATCGGGATTAAAGATCTGCAGTACATCGGGAACACATTTCTTCCGAATTTCCCGGGTTGCCCGCCGGTGCCCGAAAGCTAGGCGGCGTTAGGTCGGAACACGACACAATCTCAATGCAGCTGGCCCTGCGGTTGGAACCCTCCGACTACTGGCGTAGTATGGTCGTCTCTTCTCTCATCCCGCACGGAGAAATGGAATGAAGAAAGCCCTTTCCTGCCTGTTCCTGGTGGTTCTGAGCATTGCAGCAATTCTTCCGGCATGGTCCCAGGAGTCGGTCGATCTGGAAATGATCAACCGCATCCGCTACGAAGGTTTTCGGAACTCGAAAGTGATGGAAATCGCCAGCGGATTGATGGACGGGATCGGGCCGCGGCTCACCGGATCGCCCAGCGCGAAGCAGGCCAACGAGTGGACTCGCGATCAGCTGACCTCATTCGGCCTCTCCAATGCGCGCCTGGAATCCTGGGGTCCGTTCGGGCGCGGATGGTCAAATGAGATCGTAAACGCGCGCATGGTGTCTCCCTCCATCGCGCCTCTGATCGCCTACGCGAAAGCGTGGACACCGGGGACCAATGGCGTGCTCAAGGGAAAATGCGTCCGCGTCAAAATTGAAAACAAGAAGGACTTCGACAAATACCGCGGAAAACTGGCAGGCATGATCGCGCTGTTCGGCCCCGATCCCGAGGTGAAGACCGTGTCGACGCCGATGTTTGAGCGTCTTTCAGACAAAGAGCTTGCCGACATCGGTCAGTATCCAATTCCCAGCGAAAAGGCCGGTTTCCGCTACGCCCAGTACCGCAAGCGCGCGGCCTTTCAGAAGGATCTGGCAAAATTTCTGGGCGAAGAAAAAATCCTGGCGCTGGTGGATCACGGCTACGGCGATTACGGCGGCGGCACCGTCTTCGTGGCGTCCGGAGGCTCATGGAAGACGGGAGAAACAACCACCTACCCGGCCGTCACGATCGCGCTCGAACAGTGGGATCGAATGGCCCGCCTGCTCGAGCAGAAGAAAGATGTCGAGATCGAATTGAACGTCGCGAATACCTTCTACGACAACGATGCGATGCAGTACAACACCATCGCCGAAATTCCTGGCACCGACAAGAAAGACGAAATCGTGATGGTCGGCGCCCACCTCGACTCGTGGCATTCCGGCACCGGCGCCACCGACAACGGAGCGGGAACCGTCGTCATGATGGAAGTGATGCGCATCCTGAAAGCGGTCGACGCTAGGCCGCGCCGCACCGTGCGCATCGGCTTGTGGACGGGCGAGGAACAGGGATTGCTTGGCTCGCAATTCTACGTCCAGCAGCATTTCGGCTCGCGCCCGCCGATGGCCGAGCCTGACATGAAAGACATGCCGACGCTGCTCCGCCGCGAAGCCGGCCCGGTCACCGTGAAGCCCGAGCAGGCAAAAGTGTCCGTCTACCTCAACGTCGACAACGGCAGCGGCAAACTGCGCGGCGTCTACCTGCAGGAGAACTCCGCGGCCGCGCCGATCTTCGAGGCCTGGATGCAACCCTTCAAAGATCTCGGCATGTCGACGCTCGCCACGCGCAACACGGGCGGCACCGATCATCAATCCTTCGACGCCGTCGGCATCCCGGGCTTTCAGTTCATCCAGGATCCGCTCGACTACAGCACGCGCACCCATCACTCGAACATGGACGTCTACGACCGCCTTCAGGCCGACGACCTGAAACAGGCGGCCGTCATCGTCGCCAGCTTTGTCTACAACGCGGCCATGCGCGAGCAAAGATTCCCGCGCAAACCAATCGAAAAACCCCTGGAAAAAACGCCCGAAAATGAGTCGGAAAAGGACTCGGAATAGGGGTGGGAAGTAACTGTTACTTAAGAGTTGGTACTGGGGTTGCTATCGCAGATAACTCGATCAAACCATGTAAGTTAGGAGATTGCAGCAGTCGCTGGCCGAAGCCAAAATCCGGTAATGATTTGCTGTTGATCGGTATCGAAGGTCGTAGTACCATCGTTTCCTCCCCTTCCGCGAGTGGGAAGCGTTCTGCGGAACGAATTCTCACAGCGGCCGCCCGGCTCCCCCTGGAAGGCACTTATGAATTTCGGCCCTAGGTCCATCGCGTTCTGTGCTCTGTTCAGCGTCTCGAGCCTGGTTGCGTCAGCCCAGCAAATCCCTTGTTCCACCGATGGCCAGACTCCCGCTCCGGGAGCGATTGCTTGCGTGACCGGCAATGGCGTGCAGATAACCGCCAGCACGCCGGTGGACGTTCCGCAAGAAGTATTGCCCTTGACGCCCGAACAGAGGCCGGCTGCGGCACCGCTGGTGATTTACCTGAATGGCAAGCTGAGCATCACAGCGAAGAACTCGACCTTGGGAGACATTCTGCGAGCGGTCGCCACCAAGACGGGAGCGGCCATCGACATTCCGGACAATGCGAATGAACGCGTGGTGAGCCAACTGGGTCCCGCGCCGGCGCGCGATGTAATCGCTTCGCTGCTGAATGGATCGCATTTCAATTACGTGATGGTAGGAACGGAAACCGATCCGAACGCGGTCGCCCGAGTCGTACTGACGGCAAAGAACGAGAAAGCTGAGAGCGGGCCCACGGTGGCAGGGTCGAATCCCGCCATGATGAACGGACGTCCGATGGTCCACCCGCGTAACGCGCTGCAAGCTGCCGTAATGCAGCCCTACCAGGAAATGCTGGCGGCGCAGCAGGCGCAGCAAGAAGCCGCGGAGAATCCGGAGCCCATCACGCCGGTGGAACCAGCCGCCGCTCCTGCTGAGCCCGCAACGAGTGCGGCAGCCCCGAGCGCTGGAGCCGCCGAGGGCGCCGCGGCCGAGCCGCCGCCTCCGGCAGAAACCCCGCGAGCGGGAACCGGGTCGGGTGAAAAGACTCCCGCGCAGGTGCTGCAGGATCTATACGAAACGCGTCGACAGATGATGCAGCAGCAACACCAGGCAACCACACCGCAGTAACTGAGAACCGCACCGCTGGATGGTTTTCAAAGAGGATCAAATCCCCTGGCGTCAGTCGCGGGGAAAATAAACCTCAGCGGCTTAAGCCATTCTCGGATTGGCAAGCTTTCGGCCCGGCTGAAGCCGGGCCCTTCCCGATCAAGACTCCGCGCAGCACGCCCGTGCGCTGGTATGTGGGGTTGCTCACTTTTTGAAGCGACGCTACGGGGAGACGCGCGAAGGGTGCACTTCGACTCCGCCTCTTCCAAACCCATAGCGCAACAGCCACTGACTGGGAACAGGGCCGCCGCCCGACTGGGGCGGATCAAACTTCCATCGTCGTGACGCTTCCAAAGCCACCCTCGCGAAATACTGACTGGGACCGGCAGATTGCAGAGCTGCGTTCGTAACTTTTCCGCTGGGATCAACGGCCAGTTTCACCGTCACCTTCACCTTGCCGGTAATCGTATTGAGAGAGCGCTGCGAAACCCTGGGCAGAACCTGATCCACCACACCGCCCTCGTAGGTCTTCATGGCGGCATTGTTGGTTGGGGGGGCGGAGGCTAGGGATGGAGTTGGCTCCACAGGCTTGCTGCGCGTGGACTTGGCCGCGTCTGGAGCAGTCTTCGGAGATTCTTCCGAGACCGCCGGATTCTTGCCTGACGTATTGTTATCAGGATCCGCCGCGCGGGCGGAAGTCGCCGGAATGGTCGAGTGGGCAGATTGGCGCAGAACTTTTGGCACCAGGACCAAGCCTCCGACCAACAGCACGACCGCCGCAATCGCATACGGCGCACGCGAAGACTTTTTCGGAGGCGGTGCGGTAGGAAGCAGGCGGGCCGCGATGTCAGGCACCGTCCAACGGCGCTCGGGATCAAGCCGCAGGCACTGGCGCGCGATTTCAAGGAAGGGTGCGGGCATGGTCTCGGGAAGGGTCGGATCGCCCAGGCGTGCGGCTTCCGCGGGGGATGCCTTCTGCGTCAGCGCTTCCACCAGCGTGATGCCGAGCGACCAGATGTCACCCGCTTGGGTGCTGCCCGTTGTGGTCACCTCCGGAGCATCGTAGGCGGCTGGCAGGTGCGGGGCGATGTCTTTTTCTCCCACGGGCCGGATGGTATCGCCGGAAAGGCGGAGATTCTCGCCGGCCGCCATGATGTTGCCGGGCTTGAGGCGACCGTGGACAAAGCCGGCATTGTGCAAGTATCCGAGCACTTCCAGCACCGACCGCAGCATGTACTCGATTTCCGAGAATGTCAGCGGGCGGTTGGGCAGAATCTGTCCGAGATTCTCCTCGGCAAAATCGGTGACCACGTACAACATGGGCGCGCCGCCCAACTGGCAACGGCCCCAATGGAACATTCGCAGGAGGTGGGGATGCTCGAGTTTAGCGATGCGTTCCCAACGCGCAAGCTGGGCGGCGGCATTGGTCGGGGCGCACTCCACGAATTTGAGCGCGGCTGCCTGCGCATAAGGACCATACGTCGTCTGGAAAACGGCGCTGTGGTCCGACTTGCCTTGAAATTCGCGAAGGGTAAACCGGCCGTCAACGACGTGTCCCTCCCACTGTTTCCACGCATCATTCATGAGAAATCACATGGCCCGGCGACAGGGCGCCGAGAATCTTTCATTTTAAGCGCATCGGAGCTGTGATGCAGGCCGAGGGGTTTGAGCCGGGTTCAGCTTAGATTTTTTCTGGAGCCTGGGGGAAAATCAAAAACTTCGCCGATCGGTCAGCCAGCCTGCGCTTCGATCTGAGAGTCAGCCAGGGCTTCAGCCCCAGTCGTCCTGGGAGCCACTTGCACAGCGTGCGCGATGACGCGATCGAGCGCGTCGGCCAGAGCAACCGGGAATTCGGAAATCAGAAGATTCACGTCAAGATGCAACGGCTGCTCGTGGTAGAGCCGGTGGACCGCAAGGGCGCCGCGCCGCCGGTTCGAGGTCGTTACCAGATTGAGCGTCATGCCCCACGTCCTGGTCGTTCCGGGAAGAATGAGCGTTCCGGGGCGACTCCAGCGGAAGTGAATCTCGCCATGGCTGACGGGCACAGTCTGCAGATGCTCGAGCACCGGATACTCGTCGAGCTGCAACTTGATGTTGAGCTCGAAGGCGTCGAAGTCATTGGATGAAAAAGCGGCGGTGAGAATCCGGCAGATTTGCTCGTAGTCGCGAGCCACACCCAGTTCGGCGGTGGCGCGGCGGATGGCGAGATTGTTAATCACAATCTGCCGCTGCTCGAGCGTTCGTTGCGCGACCCGACGGATCTCGCCAAATTCTGGATAGCCGAGATGCTGCACCCCTAACCAGATGCCGGTGCCGACCACGGCGAGTACCAGGCCCAGCGAACTCCCGGTTGGCCACAGCAGAAACAAGCTCAACAGCCCGAACAGGGCCGACACGGCGTACAGCACGATCACCACCTGGCGGTGCGACATTCCGAGTTGCAGGAGCCGGTGGTGAATGTGTTCGCGATCGGCCGTAAACACGGGGCGGCCACCGATAAGCCGGCGCAGCACCGAGAGCGAGGTCTCCAGGATGGGAAGGCCGAAAGACACAACAGGAATCGCGACGGCGATGACGGTGGGCGCTTTCTGCGCGCCTTCCAGGGCCAATGCGCTCAGGAGAAATCCGATAAAGAGGCTGCCCGAGTCGCCGAGAA
Organism: uncultured Acidobacteriota bacterium; assembly: GCA_963733805.1. Lineage (GTDB taxonomy): Bacteria > Acidobacteriota > Terriglobia > Terriglobales > Acidobacteriaceae > Gp1-AA133. The sequence continues at coordinate 95,707 of CAVTEO010000009.1, forward strand.
AAATCGTGGCCGGATTGAAGTTAAATCGCAGGAACCCAAGGATTGCGCCCGTCAGAGCGACGGTCATCAATGCCACCAGCGAGGAGTGGCTCCACAGCGCAACCACAAAAACCACCATGGTGGAAAAGAACGCGGAACCAGCGGCCAGCCCGTCGAGGCCGTCGATCAGATTGAACGCGTTAGTGATGCCCAGGACCCACACAATGGTCAGCGCCAAGCCGACGAACCATGGGAATTGGCGGGCGCCGAAAAGAACTGGGAGATCGAGAATGCGAAGACCGCCCAGCCACAAAAGAAAGGCCGCAATCGCTTGCACAGCAAACTTTACATACGGGCCGACGCTGCGGAGGTCGTCGTAGAGGCCCAGCAGAAAAACCATGCAGCCCGGCACCAGAATGGTGACCAGAATCTGCAGCGACGATCCGAACTGCAGCCTCGGGTTGAAGGACGAGATCGTAATGGCCACTGCGAGACTGAGAACGAAAGCCCCGAAGATGGCCACGCCGCCCAATCGCGGCAGCGGCGCAGCATGCAGATGGCGCTCCGATAGCGGCGCAGACACCCAGCCACGGTTGATTGCGAGATTCCTGACCGATCGCGTCAGGATGAATGACAGGCCCAAAGCCAGCGCGAAGATCCCGAGGTAAAGAACCGTCAACAGCGTCGTCCTCGATGCGGAAGGAGTCGAACACCGCAATCAGGTAATGTGTTACTGAAAAAGATGAACGTGCAAGTTTTGAGTGGCGGAGAACGTCCCGAAATATTACAACCTGGAAAAGCAGGTGGCAATCAACATCTAGATTCATTGCGCGGTGTGTTCCCGTTTTTGAACATCGAGCGTCTGCCTTGGGCCAGGGCTCTGTGTTAGACTCGGCTTTCGCACAAGACCAGAGGAAAAGCGGCATGCAGTTTCTCAAGGCTCGCCTGGGACAGCTACGGACAATTTCCGCAATTTTGCTGGCATGTTCCCTGTTGCCGGCGGCTCACGCCCAGGATCAGACTCCACAGCCTCCACATCCGGACGCGGTTTCTTTCGATCCCCAAAGCCCCGACCAGGCGGCCACGCCGCAGACTCCGGTGATTGGAGGCGAAGCCAAGCCCGCCGACAAGGCAGGCGATCAACCCGGCCAGGCGCAGGACTCGGCCATCAAGCTTGGTCCAGGCGACCTGGTGGAGGTTGGCGTATACGGCGTGCCGGAACTGACGACCAAAGCGCGCGTGAGCAATGACGGAGATTTGTACTTGCCGCTGATCGACTACGTTCACGTCAGCGATCTGAGCCTGGAGGAAGCGCAGAAGCTGATCGAGAAGCGTTTGGATGATGGCGGTTTCGTCAAAAATGCCCACGTAACGATTTTCGTGAACGACTATGCTTCCCAGGGCGTCACGGTTCTGGGAGAAGTCGGCAAGCCGGGAATTTATCCGGTGCTCGGCGATCGCAAGCTGTTTGATTTGTTCTCAGCGGCCGGCGGGCTCACGGATCGGGCGAGTCGCACCGTGTCGATCACGCGACGGAGTCACCCGGATAAACCGGAACAAGTCCACCTCGCCCGAAATCTGACAGACCAGCCTGAAACCAACGTCCGGGTACGGCCCGGGGATACGATTGAAGTCTTTCGCGCACCCATTGTGTATATCGTGGGCGACGTCGGCCGTCCTAGCGGACTGCTGGTGGATAACGGCAGCTTGACGGTTTTGCAGGCAATTGCGCTGGCGGGCGGGGCCAACCGCACAGCGAAACTGAACGGCACGCGCATTATCCGAAAGAGCAATGGGCCCAATGGAATGACCGAGACCGTCGTGCCGTTGAAGAAGATGCTGCAGGCCAAGGCGCCCGACATTCCACTGCAGGCCAACGACATTCTGTTTGTGCCAGTAAGCGGCGCAAAGGTTGTAGCGACCCGCGGCATCGAAACGGCGCTGGCCCTGACTACGTCGGTCGCAATCTACGCGGTACATCCGTAATCTTCCACCCCGGTGGATTTTCACGATCGCGCGCCGGATCGTCGTTCCGCCTAGTGCACTACTTCCTCCAACAGTTTGATGTAGTCCTTTGCGCTCTGCTCACGCGAACAGCGGTTTACGACGTAAGCGCGGGCGTTCGCCCCGAAGGTACGACGCGTAGCATCGTCGCCCGCCAATTTCTGGATTGCTTCGGTGAGCGCAAGTGGCATTCTCAGGCTCGATGACCAGTCCGCCGCGGGCTTCCTCAAGGATCTGGCGCGCCTGGCCGTCCACCCCCAGGATCACGGGTCTTCCGCACGACATGAACTCCAGCATTTTCGTGGGAATGACCGTCTTGAAAAGATCGCTCTTCTTCAGCAACACCAGGCACACATCGGACGCGCAGATAAATGCGGGAACCATTTCACGCGGTTGCTGACCGACAAAGCAGATGTTGCTGAGGCCACGCGAGCGGGCAGTGGATTGGATGCGATCCTTGTCGGCGCCTTCGCCGACCAGCAGAAAACTTATCCTGGGGGCGATGCGCTGGAGCATGCCTGCCGCCTCAATCAGAGTATCGAGTCCGTGAGCCATGCCCATGGTCCCGATGTAAGCGACGACGAATTGATCCGCCAGGTCCAGCTGAGATCGTAAGGTCTTGCGCTCCGCTTCGGGCGAGAAGAGTGAGCTTTCGACTCCGTTCTCGACAATGGAGATTTTTTCGCCCGGCAATTGCCAGTGTTTGATGAGATGGTCTTTGAAGGCGGACGTGACTACCACGATCCGCGTAGCCTTGCGATAGAGAAATCCGGCGATCCTGCCAAGGACACGAAGCAGAAGTGAATTCTCCGTGCCCATGCCGACCGCGCTAAGGGATTCGGGCCACAGATCGCGCACTTCAAAAATGAATGGCGCGCGCTTCCAGAATGAGATCCACCAGCCGGAAAGTCCTACCAGCAGTTGGGGAGAGGTGGCGATCACGACATCCGGGCGCGGTATCTCCAGTCCGCGCCATGCGGCCGAAATGCAGAACGATCCGTAATTGAGCATGCGCTCGTGCGCTTTGCGATTGGGCAATGGCAGAAGCCAGGTACGCACAACGCGGATTCCCTCTACGTTTTCGTAATACGTCAGATCGCGCAGCCGGGGCCGCCACTCCGGGGGGACAACGCCGGTTGGATGATTGGGAAAGGCGGTGAGCACGGTTACTTCGTGGCCAGCCCGCACCCAGTGGCGCGCGAGTTCGACGGCACGAGCCGCGGGCGCACCCATTTCCGGGGGAAAGTACTGTGAGACGTAGAGAATTTTCACGCGATCCTAGTAGTAGCACAGCTTGAATGCGCTCTTGTAGCAGAGCGCAGCGGCCCGCTTGATCCGACTGGTTTCGTAGCTCTCCCAGCGATCGGCGTACTCCCGAAAGATTCCGGCACCCGTGAGGCGGTACATCATGCGCAACTGCACAATATGCAACCGATGGTAGAAGGGACTTGCGACCATCTTCAGGCGGGTTCCGGACTGCTCGTAAAGCGACCAGAAGCCCAGATCGTAACTCGCGAAATTGCGAATGAGGGTCTGCACAACATGGTTGAACAACTGCTGCGCGGACTGATCGCCGGTGGCCAGGAAGTAGTCGTGCACGCCCCACAGCGCCCAGATCATCCCGTTCAGAATGTGAGTGGGAGGATCGACCAGGTACTCCTCGATCCACACATCGCCGCGATCATCCCTAAACAGCACGCCGCCCTGGTCGACGGAACGCAGAAGACTCTGGAAGGCCCGTCGGGCGGCCTCGTTATACTTTGAGTCACTCGTCGCGCTGTGGGCGCGAACCAGGAGCGAGACACCCTGCCCTTGCGCGAGGCCCGAATACCACGGCGCTTTGAGCGTATCGCGATATTCCCAGTCGAAATGATGATTCCAGACCCACACGCCGTGCACATTCTTTTCAAGGTTGGCGACCAGCCAGTCGGCTGCGGCCAGGAATTTCTTGCGTCGCTCTTCACTTTCTTGTTGAACGAACAAGTTGTAGTTGCCCAGTCCATATTGCGCGATGGCGATCGGGTTGTACTGTAGACCGATGTGCCCGTGATAGTCGAGCATGGGGATGCGGTCGGCATCGTAATGCCCGGCGTAATTCGCCTTGGCGACGAAATTCATGTAGTACTGGCCGAGGCGGTCGAAGACCGCATTTGGATTTTCCTGTGGCGACTCATGCCAGAAAGTCAGCTGACTTTTTCCGGGAAGCAGGTAGGCCCTGAAAATGCGTTGGTAATAGCGGAGGCGGTTCACGAAAGGCACATGGTGAGCAGGTTTGTGGATGACCGGAAATATAGCATGCGAAGGTAAGGTCTGAGGAAACCAGGGTGCACGCCAGCCGCTACTTCATGCGTCGTTTGTAGATGGTAGTGACTTGATCGTCGGCTTCGACGGCGATCGTGGTAACCGCGAGCAGGTCGGTCTCATTATCGCCGGTGGGGAGAAATGCGTTGCCGTACTGGAACAAGCGCATCGGCCAGCGATCTTTTCGCCATTTCGCAACGCGTCGCCACGAGCCTTCATCGTGACCAGCGTAAAGAGAAACAAAGCGCGACGGGTTCACTTTACTGGGCTCAATCATCGTCGTGAAGAAAATCGTGTCGCCCACGCGGCAACCTTCGATCGAGGAACTATCCAGTTCCGCGAGCACCGAGACGGCTCCACTGCGATCCATGCGGTACACGTGGTTCGCTTCGAGCGGCGTATCGGAGGCAAAGTACAGGCCTTCGGGGGCGGCGACTGCCGCGACGGCGCGCGCCTGCTGATTGCCTGCTGTTACAGGTTCGATGGACTTCAGATCGTACGAGGCGCGCAGGATTCGACACTCATCGCCGTAGTCACCGGTGAAGATCCACAAGCAGTTTCCCCAGGGGTCGTGGACGATATTGTGGATGTGCCGGATCGCGCCTTTCGGGAAGGTGTACGCGATCCGCCACGTTTGTCCCTGATCTTGCGACGAGTAGGTGTGCACTTCATCGCGTTCTGCATTGTCGAAGTATTCCCCGAAGAGCGCTCTTCCTTCAGGTGTAGACGCGATATGAAGCGGGCGTGTTCCGTGCAGGATGCGATGCGTTACCTTGAATTCTGATTGCCCTGGGGCAAGGGTCACGATCGCGCCGGGCACTGCGGCGATGAGGCTGCCGTCGGGCATAGCGGCAAGCGCGTGAAAACCGTCGCGCACCAATCGCGACGTCAGCCTGCTCTTCGAGGTGATCGCTCGCCAGGCAGGTGGCCGATAAACCCCGACGGTTTGCCACGCCATGCGCACGCCGCGGAGGGAACCGCGCAACAATTCGTAGCCGCGCGACGCAAATAAAGAGTTGCCGTGCCAGGCTAATACGCGAAGCCCGGGGTAGCGATCCAATAGGACAAGATCGTAGCCAGGCAGGGATTGCGCGGGATCCGCCGGCATGGAATTCTCAGTTGTCCGTTTTGAGTGCAAGGAATGGTCCAATGGCCAGGACATCCATCTTGGTGCGCTTGAAGCAATCGATCGCTTCGTCGGGCGCGCATACGATCGGCTCATTCTCGTTGAAACTGGTGTTGAGCACCACGGGAATGCCGGTTTTGCGCTGAAACGCCTTGATCAGGTCGTAGTACAGGGAATTTTCCTCGCGCGCAACCGTCTGCAGGCGGCCGGTATCGTCGACGTGATTGACCGCGCACAACTCCTTCCGCTTTTCCGGACGAATCTTGTAGACATGCAGCATGAAAGGCGAAGGATGATCGTGCTCGAAGTATTCGTGCTGATGTTCTACGAGAATCGACGGGGCAAACGGACGAAACCATTCGCGATGTTTGATGCGCGCGTTCAGGACATCTTTCATGTTGGGTAATCCGGGATGCGCAACGATGGAACGGTTGCCGAGCGCGCGCGGACCCCACTCCATGCGTCCCTGAAACCATCCGACGACATTGCCCTGAGCGATTTGCTCGGCAACCCGCTCAAGGAGAGGTTCGCGTTCCAGTTTCTGATAGCGTAGACCGGCTGTTTTGAGGTCGACCTCGATGCGACTCTCAGAAAATTCCGGCCCCAGGTAAGAATGCTTCAACTCGCGCCGCCGGGGCTGCTTCAGCATCGAATGGTAGGTGTGCAGAGCGGAGCCCACGGCCAGGCCTTCGTCGCCGGCGGCAGGTTGTATCCAGGTGCGCCGGAACGGAGTTGTCGCAAAGAGCTTGCCGTTGGCCACGCTGTTGAGAGCGCATCCTCCGGCCATTGCCAGGTCGCTCAAGGGCACTCGCTGGTACAACTCATTCAGCAGGTGGAAGAAGACTTCCTCGAAACGCTGTTGCATGGCGAAGGCGAGGTCCATGTCGCGCTGCAGGATTTCTGCGTGCGGCTCGCGTGGTTCGCCAAAAAGCTTCTCCATGCGCTGAGAAAAATGCCGCGCCAGGCGTACGGTCCCGTCGGGAAGGACCTCCATCCCCTGATTGCTGCCGAGCGGCTTGAAATATTTCAGGTCGAGTTGAAAGGAGGAGCCGTTCTTCAATCCGATGATCTCGCGGATCGTGTTGCAGTATTTGTCTTTCCCGTAGGGCGCCAGTCCCATGACCTTGCCTTCATCACCGTACTTCTTGTACCCGATGAACTCGCAGATCATGGTGTAGAAACTGCCGAGTGAATGGGGCAGGTAAACGCGGTCCAGCACTTCGATGTCGTTGCCTTGGCAGCGCGCCATCATGGTGGAGACGAAATCGCCGGAGCCGTCGTAGCTGAAACCGGCGGCCTTTTCCCACGACGAACAGTAGTACGCGCTGGCGATGTGCGCGATGTGATGCTCGAGATGATGTTCCTGAAAACGCAGCCTGGCGGGCTCGATCTCAAATGCGCTGGCCAGCAGTGAGCGTACATCGCGCATCGCCTCTTTACGCTGGCGCATGCGGATGAAGTTCAGAATCTTCGCGGGATTGGCGAGCGCGTACTGCACCTTTTGGGCGAGATTGGCGTCGCTGTCCTGACCGACCGCGACGTGCTCCAAGTCCGTAATCTTCGCGCCCACGGCGTCCAGGCAAGCTTTCACGGCCAGCGCCGGGAAACCACCGTAATGCTTCTTGCGATTCAAGCGTTCTTCGGCAATCGCAAAAACGACTTCTCCGTCCTGCACGATGGCGGCGGAGGCATCGGCGTGAAACATGTTGAGGCCCAGAATCAGCATGAACTGCGATCCATCCTTCCCAAGAGCTAGTTTTGTGAATCGTTCTGGAGTGCGGCCCGCACAAAGGCCTGCGTATCCACAATGACAGGTTGTCCGGAGGCGCGCGACTTCTGAATGCAAAAGGTCGTGAGCGTGGTACTGACAATCGACTCCAAAGAAATGGGTGCGGCACCGCCGGAGCGCAGCGCTTCCGCAAACGCGTGCCACTCGCCGCGATGCCCTTTGTCTTGCCGGAAACGCGCCGACATCGTCGATGTCTTGCCGAAGCGAGTCATCTGCAGCTTGCGAAAATCGTCGAGCACCGCCACCGCACCGCCACCAAAGACCTCCACCCGCTCTTTGGAGAACGCCCGGTCGCCGTTGGCCAGGTAATGAATCGTGCCTTCCGAGCCGTTTTCAAATCGCATTGAGATCAGAATATTGTCATCACTGTAGTGTCCGGGATTCGCAAGCGGGCGGGCGTGTACTTCCATCGGATCCGATCCGGCAAGAAAAGAGAGGAAATCGACGAAATGACACACCTCTCCAACGATCCGCCCGCCACCGACTTCTGGATCGTTGATCCAGTGATCCTGCGGCAGCAATCCGGCATTCACACGATAGTGCAGCGCCAGCGGCTCCTTGATCGCGAGAAACTCTTTCATGCGCAAGGACATCGGAGAGAACCGGCGATTGAAGCCGACCATCAAAAGCGGCGTCTTGCCGTGCGACGACCAATAGGCTCGCACGATCCTCGACAACTCACTTTCATTAACGCAGAGCGGCTTCTCACAGAAGACATGCTTTTCAGCGACCCGCGCCGCCAGCACCTGTCTTGCGTGCAGGTGATGGCGAGTGGCGATCACCGCCGTGTTGACCTGACCGTTGCTGAGAACGTCGCGCTCGTCGGTGGTGCAAAATTGAAATTTGAATTTGTCGGCCGCATGCCGGCTGTGTGCTCCCGTCGCAGCGCACACTGCTATCAACTCGGCATGAGTGGCTTCCCGCAATGCCGGCAACAGCGTGCCGGTCGCAAAAGCACCCGCGCCCAGCAGACCGATTTTCATCGAAGCCTCGGCGGCTGGCGCAACTTCCGGTTGGATAAGGTCGACACGCTGGCTGAGATTCGATGATTCCGGGTAAGTGAACAGGACAGCCAGCGACCGCTCGCGCGATGCTCCGGAGATAAGTTGGTAGGCTTCTTTTGCCTGATCGATCGTGAAGCGATGGGTAATGAGGGGCTTCAGGTCGAGCTTGCCCTCGGCGAGAAATTGCAGGAAGCCTTCCATGTTGCGGGTTTCGGTCCAGCGCACCTGCCCGATCGGATAGTCGCGTCCCTTCTGCTCGAACGCGGCGTCGTAGCGGCCGGGCCCATAAGAGCGGGACACGCGGAAATCGAGCTCTTTCTCGTAGTACCGCTGGCGCTCGAGTTCCATGCCTACCGTGCCTACGGCGACGACGATCGCCCGATCGCGGGCAATCTGCGCAGCCTGATTCACAGGTTCGCTGCTGGGAGTCTCGGCGGTAATCAGAACGGCGTCGACTCCGAAACCTCGAGTGTGCAGCGAGGCCAGATCGGCGAATTCCGAAGCTGAGGAACTGGCGGCACCGATGCCCAACCGGCTAGCAAGATCCGCACGATCGGCTGCGACATCGAAGCCCAGCACCCGGCAGCCAGCAGTCTTCAGCAATTGTGCGGTGAGTTGGCCGACCAGGCCGAGACCAAGGACGGCTACGACATCCCCAAGTTTCACCTCGGCGGTGCGAATTCCGTGCAGGGCGACCGCTCCCACGGTCGTGAAGGCGGCTTCGTCGAAAGAGATCGACGCGCCTTCGGGAATTTTCGCAACCAGCAACCGCGGGATGCATGCCGCCTCGGCGTGCACTGCATAACCAGCGCCCGCGCAGGCAACGCGATCGCCAACGGCAAGATCGACCACGCCTTCGCCGACACCGGTCACGATGCCGACGCTGCTGTAGCCGAGCGAGTTGGGCTGGTCGAGGCGGCTGCGGACCGTGTGCACCGCCGAGAGAATTCCATCGCGGCGAACTTTGTTGATCACCTCGCGAACCAGGTCAGGCCGCGCCTGCGCCTTCTGAACAAGACTCTTGCGTGCGAACTCCGAGGATGCGCGCTCGGTGCCCGCCGAAACCAGCGACGCGCCCATGCGCACGAGAACACAGCCGGGCAGCAACTGCGGCGCGGGAACTTCTGCGACAGAGATCTCGCCCGTGCCGGGCTGTTGCAGAACCTGTTTCATGCGGTCGCCGCCTGCGATTGGATGAGGTCGGCGGCAAGCTTTTGAGAGCCGCCGTCAATGAACATCCGCATCCACAACTCTAGCGTGAGAAATTGCCAGATCTGCATCGACCAGTCGCGACTGCCCCGCCGCTGCTCATCGACCATGGCGCGTACCCTCTCGGGCCGAAACAGACTACGCTGGCGCAGTTGCGAGACCGAGAGCAGGTCGTCCACCATTTCTTTTAGATCGTGTGCCAACCAATAGTCTACCGGAGCGGCGAAACCCGCTTTCGGTTGCCGCAATACTTCGCCCGGCAGCACGTCCTGCATCGCTTTCCGAAAAATATACTTGGTCGTCGGCCGCCATAGGCCCTTCAACTTCAGGTTGGGCGGAACGTTCCACGCCACAAACTCGGCCAGCTCTCGATCCAGGAATGGGACTCGCACTTCCACCGAAGAGGCCATGCTCATCTTGTCGTTGTAGGTAAGATTCAGACTCACCATGAAAATCTTCGTGTCGAGATAGAGCATCTGGTTGAGAAAATCGGCGTGGGAAACCTCTTCGAAGGCACGGTAGTGACGTCCGGCCGGATCCGCCGTCGCGATTTCGCTGACAAAGTTCTCCGCATAGAGCGAGCACTTCTGCTCTCCGTCAAGGTAGGTGCAATTCATGATGAAGCGGTCGCTCGGATCAAGGGACCCACTGCGGGCCATCTTCCTGGGCGAGACGCGCACCGCCCTTCATCGAAGACCCGCGCAGGCTGGGCAATTTCAGGATGGCCGGCTCAACCAGGTTGCGCATAAAGCCCGGCAACTTGCGGTACTGCTCTGCCCAGCGATGCGCAATGTGCTTGCGATAGCCGGCGAACAACTCATCCCCGCCCACCCCGGAAAGCAACACGGTGGCTTGCTTGCGCGCCGCTCGGCAAACCAGATAGGCAGGAATAATCGCCGGGTCCGCAGTCGGTTCGTCCATGTGCCACGTGAGTTGCGGCAGCAGCGCGGCCACGTCAGGCTCAACCACGATCTGCTCGTTCTCACATCCCAAATGTTTTGCCAACCGCTGTGCGACTGCCGGATCGTCGAGCGCATTCTCCCCGACTCGATACTTAGCCGGAAACGTGATGGTGTAGGTCCGTACCGGCTGGCTCGTCGCCCGTGTCATCATGGCGGCGATGCTCGAAGAATCGAGGCCAGCGCTGAGGAACGCGCCAATCGGAACGTCGCTCACCATCTGCGCTTCGACGGAGCGGCGGAAACGCTCGCGAATCTCCTCCGCCAGAGCTTCTTCGGATTGCGGATACGCGTGGGCCTTGGGAGGAAAGGTTAAATCCCAATACTTCGTGATTGTTAGTTCGCCGGCTTTCAGAATGGCAAAGTGTCCTGCGGGCAGCTTCAAAATTCCGCGGAACATCGTCTTTGGGTCGGGCACCCACAGAAACGTCAGGTACTGATGCAGCGATTGCGGGTCGAGTTCGGCGCTGAGTCCCGGGACCTCCAGCAGAGCCTTCACTTCTGACGCGAAAGCCATCTGGCGTCCGCAATACCAGTAGTAGAAGGGCTTTATGCCGAAATGATCGCGGGCAACGAACAGAACAGGAGTGCCAGACCGCGTGTCGCAGATCGCAAACGCAAACATCCCATTCAGACGCGTAACGCACTCGGGCCCTTCCTCTTCGTACAGGTGCAACACCACCTCGGTATCCGTGTCCGAGGCAAACCGGTAGCCTTTGCCCTGGAGTTCTCGCCGCAGTTCTGCAAAGTTGTAGATCTCGCCGTTGTAGGTAATGCAGACAGACCGGTCCGCATTCGCCATGGGCATGTGGCCGCTCGCAGAGAGATCGAGAATGGCAAGGCGGCGACTCCCCAATGCGATATAGGTGCCGTCCGGGAAGCGCTGCTCCCACAGGCCGGAATCGTCGGGGCCACGGTGGGCCTGGACGTGCGTCATCCGGGCCAACACTTCCCTGCCCCCGCAATTCACCAGGCCGCTGATGCCGCACATTCCTCGACTATTCCTTTTTCGAGCGCAGTTCGTAGATTTTTGATTTCGTGTGAAACATCTGAACAGCTTGAAAACCGCAGTAGATCAGTCCCGAAACGCCATCCAGAAATCCAAGACGGAATACATAGCGATAAAGAAAGAGAAGAACCGGGGAACCAGGAATGGCGAAGAGCTTCTGCTTGAGCCAGCGGCGTCTCTGGGCTTGCGTTCCCATCAGGCGGGCGGGAATCTCGCCGGCGCCTTCTTTCTCCGTTAAGACTCGCGCTTCCCAGTTGGAATATTCATTGTGCTTCTGGATGTAACGCGAGAGCGACTCGATATTGTGATGGATCAGGGAATTCTCAAGGCGTGCCGTCGGGCCATCGACATAGACATGTTCATGGATCTCCATGTCCGCCATTGAGAGGTCCTGGTCTTTTAAACGGCATTCGTATTTTCCTTTTCCGCGCCGGAACAGAGACAGCTTCCAAAAGCGCGCGTCGCCGTGGCGCAGCACCCGGCCCAGGAAGTGGATCCTGAGCGCCAGGTAATAGCCGTTGATGTCAGGATTCTGAATGGCCCGCTGAATTTCGGCGGTCAACTCGGGGGTCAGGACTTCGTCGGCATCGAGAAGCAAAATCCAGTCATGGGCTAGCGGCAGAGTGTCCATCGCCCACTGCCGCTTTTTCGGCCAGCCGCCCTGATAGTGAAATTGAAACACCTGCGCTCCGAAGTCGCGGGCGATCTCCACGGTAGCGTCTGTGCTCTGCGAGTCGACAACAATGACATCCGCGACGTCACCGAGAGCCCGCAGGCAGCGAGGCAGGTTGTGGGCCTCATTGCGCACAGGGATGATGACCGTCACCGGCAGCTTGGCCGGCGAGGCGCCAGGGCTCCGCAACTTCGGACTCTGTGCTACCTGTTGCATCTCAAACTCGCGCTAAACATTCTGTTCGCACCAGCGCTGCAGAACAAACAAGGACCACGGACGCGACCAGGATGTTTCACCTTTGAGAAAATCAGCCCACACCTCGCGAACACCGTGGGGATCCAATAGCCCGTTCAAGGGTCCGGTGCCGATTCTCCTGAGAGCGCTTTCAATCTCGGGCCGGAGAGCGGCTCGCATCCAATGCTCAAAGGGCAAGGTGAAGCCTCGCTTGGGACGCTGAACGAGTGAATCCGGCAACGCTCCCTGCAGTGCGTTTACGAGCATTTGCTTCGGCGATGAGCCGCTCATTTTCACCGCACCCGGGATTGCCATGACCTGCCGGGCAACCTGATGGTCGATCAGGGGTACCCGCAGTTCCAATCCGTGCGCCATGCTCATGAAATCAGAATCCCGCAGCAAAGTGTTGAGCATATAACAGCGCGACTCGAGATAAGAAACCCGGTTGATCGGGTCGAGATCTTGGGTTTGCCGCAGGGTTTCGCGCAGCAGCAGATCCGCCTTGCGTGACACCTCCTCCGAGATCGAGGGCGCCAGCTTGGCACGCACTCTTGGCGCGAACAACATGCGTGATAGAAAATAGGGATGAACCACCCGGCCGTTGCCCCGAATCAGCGCGGCCAGTTTTCGATTCTGGTCGCTGCTGGGCGCCAGCATTTCATAGGTGCTCGACAGAGCTTTTCGCGCCGGACCGGGAACGTTGGCCCAGAGGGCTCCGAAGCGCTCCATGCGGGGAACGGCATGAAAACTCCCATAGCCGCCGAATACTTCATCGCCGCCCAGGCCGGAGAGCGCGACCTTCACGCCCGCAGCGCGGGTTGTCTGAGAGATGAAGTAAGTATTCACGCCGTCGATGGTGGGCTGGTCCATGGCGCGAATCGCCTCGGGGATCGTGTCAAGCGCATCCTGCCCGGAAACCGTAAGCTCATGATGATCAGTTTTAAAAAGGCTCGCGACGGCGCGAGAGTGCTCGGCTTCCGAGTAGTCAACCTCGCGAAACACGATGGAAAACGTGCTGGGACGCACGCCGCTGCGGCTCAGGATGGCAACCAGGCTGCTCGAATCGATTCCTCCGGAGAGGAAGACACCGACCGGCACATCGCTGACCAACTGCATGCGCACGGATTCATCGAGCAAGTCGTGCACGCGGCTTTGCTGTTGGGCATGATCAGCCGTCGAGCCGCGCCCCTCTCTCGTTCCACTTGCTTTGCTGGTCAGGTTCCAATACCGCCGCGTCGTTACGGTTCCGTTCTCCCATGTCAGGGAGTGGCCAGGCGGCAGCATGGAGACCCCTTCAATCAACGTGTCCGGTTCGTACACCGAACCAAAGGCCAGGTAATTCAGCAGCGCAGTCTGGCTGAGACTTCGCTGGATGAGACCGGTCTTCAGCAAGGTTCTTAATTCGGACGAGAACAGAAAATATCGATCGGATTGAGCGTAGTAGAGCGGCTTGATGCCCATCGGATCGCGCGCGATGAACAGGCGGTGCTGCTGCGCATCCCACAAGGCAAACGCAAACATGCCGCGAAATTCAGCCACGCAATTCTCGCCCCATCGCGCATACGCTTGCAGGATAACTTCCGTATCGGACTGACTGTTGAATTTGGCGCCTTCACGCTCGAGGCGGCAGCGAATTTCGCGGAAGTTGTAAATCTCTCCGTTGTGAACCAGCCAGTTGCCGGTGGATTCGTCCCGCATGGGCTGATGGCCCAGCGGCGACAGATCGAGGATGGCGAGGCGGCGGTTCCCCAGTCCCAACTCGATGGGCTCCGGGAGGGATTCGCGCAGAATTACGGTACCGTGATCGTCGGGCCCACGATGAGCGAGAGACTGGGTCGCCCGCTCGAGCAGTTCTTTTGGCACCTCGGATCCCCGCGCCAGGATCCCAACAATTCCGCACACGGCCGTTAGCCCTCAGGTCTAGCCCATCGAGTATAAATGCGGGCGGGGCACGGATTTCCTCATTTCGGGCCTAGGAATTGCGCGAGTCACGGGCTTGCATCCACTTCCAGGCGGTGGAGACGATGTCGGGCAGCGAGCGAGTTGCCTTCCAGCCCAGCAACTTTTGAGCACGTGAAGGGTCCGCAACGAGGGCAGGAGGATCGCCGGCGCGGCGCGGTCCTTCGGTGCGATTCACTCGGGCGCCGGTTACCTGCTCGACCGTCTTCAGAATCTCGAAGATGGAATGGCCGGTCCCGGTGCCGAGATTGGCCGCGAAGGATGGCTCGCCACGCAGGAGACGCTGCAGGGCCAGCGCGTGCGCTTCGGCCAGGTCGTTGACGTGAATGTAATCTCGGATGCAGGTTCCATCGGTGGTGGGATAGTCGGTTCCGAAAATCTGCAAAGGGGCAGACCCCTTACGGGTAGCGCCCAGGGCTAGAGGAATCAGGTGGGTCTCAGGCGTGTGGACTTCGCCGATCTCGCCACTCTCATCGGCACCGGCGGCGTTGAAATAGCGCAAGGCGGCGAACCGCAATTCGTAAGCGGCGTCGTAGGCCTCGAGCGCATGCTCCAGAAAGAGCTTGCTCGCTCCATAAGGGTTGATCGGCTGACGGGGCGCATCCTCCGTGATGGGCACCTTGGCGGGCGTGCCGTAAATCGCACAGGTTGACGAGAAAACAAACTTTCGAACGCCCGTATCCAGCGTGGCGTTGAGTAACGTGAGAGCGCTCTCGACGTTGTTCCGGAAATATTTTCGGGGATTTGCCGTGGACTCGCCGACGTAGGCATGAGCGGCGAAGTGGACAACAGCCTCGACGCGGCTCAGTTCATGGCGAACCTTGGCTTCATCGCCAATGTCCCCGACCACGAGTTCAAATCCTTTCGCCAGAAAGTCGTGCCCGGTGGAAAGATTGTCGTAGATGATGACTTCATGGCCATGGCCGCGCAACACGCGCGCCGTATGACTGCCGATATATCCCGCCCCGCCGATGACCAGAACTTTCATGGCAACTCTCAGTATTGAGATAGATGCTTGTGTGTTTGAGATTTCTTTCAGACAATTCTCTGGAAGTATAAGCGAGACCTGGTGTCGAACCGGTAACAACGCGCCTCGCTCGTACAATTGTTTCTGCGCCTTGAGCCGCAGGGCGCGCTACACTGCTTGTTTCATGTCGACCTCCACCACAACTGGAAAACGGGAAATGGGCAGACACGACGACTCAGTTCCCGCGCACAGGCGGTCTCAAGCGGAACCGTCGCGCCGGGAACTATTGCTGCTAGGCGCGGCCACGTGCCTGATCTTTGTTACGTGCATCAGTCTGTTTCGCAGCTATTTTTCTGCCGTGGACAATTTCGGCGACAGTTCCGCCTACATGACGCTGGCCTCCGCGATTCGGCATTGGGATTTCCACGGAATCGTCGTCAAGCAATTCTGGGGACTTCCGTATGCCATGGCGGCGCTCTCGACCGTGGCTCGGATTTCAGACCGCACTTCTCTGCTCGCAATCAGCATGATTGCCTCGTGTGTTTCCGTGGTCCTGGCATGGCGTTTATGGGGCGGTTGGATCGCCGGCTTCTTCGCCATCCTGAATTTCGATTGGCTGCAGCGTTCGTACCTGGGCGGCTCCGAGCCCTTGTTCGTAGCTCTGCTGTTCGGCTCGTTCCT
The DNA here is from genome assembly GCA_963733805.1 of uncultured Acidobacteriota bacterium. Taxonomy (GTDB): domain Bacteria; phylum Acidobacteriota; class Terriglobia; order Terriglobales; family Acidobacteriaceae; genus Gp1-AA133. The sequence continues at coordinate 111,601 of CAVTEO010000009.1, forward strand.
TGCAGTGAGAAAGGAGCGTTGGCTGATCGCCGCACTGCTCGCGTCGCTGGCGACCGTGGTACGGCCCTTGGGCATATTCGCGCTGATTGGAATTGGAGTGGCGTTGTTGTGGAGACGCAGCTACCGCACTCTTCTCCTGGCCATCTTGATTGGTGGCATGGTGGGAGCACTCTACGCGCTGCCATTGGCACAGCATTTTGGCGATCCCCTGGCCAACGTGAGCAGTTATCACAGTCGCGAGTGGCAAGGGGGCTGGCTTTTTGGATTTCCCTTTTATGCCATCATCAAGGGCACGTTGACCGAACCGGCGCCGATCACCAATCTTCTTCTAAGCTTTGGTTGGATCTTTCTTGTCCTGGTCGCGATCGTGGTCATGGCAAGAAGCGCCCGCTTTCGCGAGTATGCCCGAAGTCACGTTGTCGAGACCACGTTCCTGATTCCCTACCTTTGGACGCTTTACACCTACAACTACCCGCATTGGGCACGCGGCACCTTCGCGCGCTTTGCCATACCGATTCTTCCGTTTGTCCTGCTTGCGCTCGATCGCTGGGTCCCCAAGGACAAGCGCGTGTTGTGGGTATTGGGAGTGGTGAGTCCGATTCTGGCTGCCGCTTCCGCAATCGGCATCAGCAACGTTGCCCAAATTCTCCGACGGGTTATTGATTGACGCAATGCTTGGGTGCCACGCTTATGGCGGACAGATAACCATTCGCAAAGCTAGCGTGTACGCGACCTATTTCCGCTGCTCAAGCTTTACCGACGCCTTCAGCGGCTTGCCGTCGCGCATAACGGTAACTTCCACCACATCTCCCACTTTGCTCCGCCGGAGCGCATCGGTGAAGTCGTAGAGGTTCTTGATCGGTTTATCGCCGAATTGCACCAGGATGTCGCCGGCCTTGAGCCCGGCTTTGTCGGCGGGGGAGGCGGGTTTCACGTCGGAAAATTTCACGCCGTTCTCCACCTGCCCAAAGTCGGGAATCGATCCGAAATACGGACCGTATCCGCTGCCACCCACTCCTGACAGAGGCTTGTCTTCCATCACCGTAACGAACGTGGGACGATCCTGGGCCGAAGCCAGTTGCTGTGCAGCGTCGCCGACTACATCCACGAGGCGCGCGGCGGACTGAGCGTTGATTTTTTCCCACGTGTCGGAGGGCTTGTGGTAGTCGGAGTGGAGGCCAGAGAAAAAGAAGAGCACCGGAATGTGCTTGGTCACAAACGAAGTGTGGTCACTGGCCGAATAACCTCCCGCTGAGTACTCGACTTTGAAATTTTCCTTCGCGGCCGCCTGCTCGATCACTGGCTTCAGCGTGGATCCGGTACCGACGCCTCCGATGTACACCTTGTCGTCCTTGATGCGGCCAATCATATCCATGTTCAGCATGGCGACGGCTTTGTCGAGCGGCAGGGTGGGATGCTGCACCCAGTAAGCGGACCCCAGAAGGCCAAGTTCCTCTCCGGCGAACGACATAAAAAGAATTCCGCGCTGACGTTCGCCTTTCCCTTGTGCAAACATTTGGGCGAGTTCGAGCACTCCGGCCGTACCCGAGGCATTGTCATCGGCGCCGGGATGAATCTGCCCGATCAGCGAGGGCGCCAGCGAGTCGTAGTTTCCCCTCCCCAGGTGATCGTAGTGTGCGCCCACGATGACATATTCGTCAGTCTTGCCCGGCAAGTAGGCGAGGACGTTGTTCACGGTGGCGCGCGTGGTTTCGATATCGACGTGGATCGTCATGTGCAGCGTATCGGGAAAGGCGAACGACTGCGGCTTATTGGAATGATTGATCTGTCCCTGCACCTCAGCCAGCGACTTCCCTGCACTTTTGAACCAGTGATCCGCGGCATCATTTTTGGCCTGCACCAGGACGATGCCGGTGTTTTCCGGCCCGCTGACGCTGCCGAAGCGCGTTAGCAGATCTTCCTCGCCGTCGCCAAGTTTTCCGTTGATCAACACCAGCGCCTTGGCGCCGTGGTTGCGTGCGTTAATAGCTTTGGTGATCAACTGGGCATGACGGGTAAGGCCGGCATTCCCGGCTTTGTCCGCAAACCCGGCAGGCTCGTATCGCAAAGCAACGACGACTTTGTCTTTCACATCGACACCGGCGTAGTCGTCATAACCGAATTCGTCGGCCGTCGCTCCGTATCCCACGAATACGACCGGGGCCGTTACGGAATCCGAAGACGAGAAGCTGAACGGCACGAAATCCTGATTCACCTTCAGTTCACGCTTTTGTGCGGCCTCGTCGACCGTAAAACGATTGCGCGACGAGCGAAGCTTGGCGCCCGTGATCACGGTGAAGGGCTGGAAGTAAGAATTGGAGCCGGCCGGCTTCAGACCAAGTTGGCGATAGCGTTTCTCGAGCATGCGCGCAGCGAGCGTCAGCCCCCTCGTGCCGTCTCCCCTGCCCTCCATGGCCGGGACGGTGAGCGCCTTTACATCCTCGAGATAGCGCTTCGGATCGGCTTTGCCGCGGCTTTGTTCGGCGGGACCGGCGCAAAGACTAACCGCACAAATGCAGAGGATCGCGGTGAGTGCTGACGCCCCCCGCATCCGCTTTGAGTGCAGAACGTTGTCGAACAATGTCATAGGGAAGGAATCGTCTCACTAGGAACGCTATTTCGAGCGCACCCGGTTGTCAATGCAGGATAGTTCAGTGCGCGCGGATAGCGGCACTTTTTAATCGAGACACGAGTTCGTGGTGTTCCCCCCATGGACGCCTTTTACCTTGCCCTCGTTCGGCCGTGATGGTATTTGTTCTGCACCCTCGCGCGACTCACGCGACCTCGGGACACATCTTTGGCCGACTCCCTGACACCGGACCCACCGCAAAGCGCACCCCTCCTGGGTCCGGGAGTTTCCATCGCGGAAGCCGAGGACCCGAATCGTCCGCGCAAAGCTCTGGGCTTCCGCGATCTGCTGCTCTTCTATGTGGTGACCGGCATCAGCCTGCGCTGGATCGCCACCGCAGCGGCCGCGGGACCAAGTTCGATCGTCATCTGGATCGGCGCCTGGCTGGCTTTTTACACGCCCCTGGCTCTTTCTGTGATCGAACTATCGTCCCGCTATCCGAGCGAAGGCGGAATCTACGTCTGGACCAAGCGTGCCTTCGGCGATTTCGCCGGCTTCATTACTGCGTGGTGCTACTGGAGTTGCAACCTGCCCTACTTCCCTGCCGTGCTGTACTTCGCAGCCAGCAACGCTCTTTACATGCGGCATGATGCGCTGGGCCACCTGGAGCACAATCCGACTTTCTACATCGTATTTGCCCTGGTGGCTCTGGCCGCGGCGACGCTGATGAATTTGGTAGGCCTCGACGTGGGCACGTGGCTTCACAACCTGGGAGCGCTGGCCATGTGGATTCCCGCGATTATCGTCATCGTGATGGGCGTGATCGCTTTTCACCGTTTCGGTTCCGCGACCGTCTTCACTGTCCACACGATGATTCCCAGCACGCGGATTAAAGACATCGTGTTCTGGTCTGTGTTGATCTACGCGTTTGCGGGATGCGAGACCGCGTCATTGATGGGTGACGAAATCAAGAATGCTCGCCGCACGATTCCCTGGGCCTTGTTTCTGGCGGGCATTACCGTCGCCTTGTGCTACGTCCTGGGCACATTTGGGATCCTGTTTGCCCTGCCCTCCTCGGAAGTTGGAAATTTGCCGGGCCTTATGCAGGCGATTTCGAGCACCGCCCAGAAAGTTCACTGGGAAGCGGTGATCCCTTTCGCTGCATTTCTGATCATGATGAGCAACGTCGGCGCTGCCGGAGCCTATCTGGCTGCCGTGGCGCGTTTGCCGTATGTAGCCGGCATCGATCGTTACCTGCCGCCAGTATTCGGAGCCTTGCATCCGCGCTGGAAAACACCGTGGGTAGGGCTGTTGACGCAGTTTCTCTTTGGCGTTCTCTTTATCTTTCTCGGACAGGCAGGCACCAGCGTCAAAGGCGCTTACGACGTGCTGGTGAGCATGGGGGTGATTACCTACTTCATCCCGTACCTCTACCTGTTTGCGGCGATGTTCAAACTGCAATCCAAACCCGCCGGGCCCGAAATCATTCGCGTGCCCGGAGGAAAGCCGGTTGCCAAACTGGTTGCGGTGGTTGGCTTCCTGACCACCACTGCAACCATCGCCATCTCGTTATTGCCGCCGCCCGACGAACCGAACAAGCCGCTCGCGGTTCTGAAAATCATCGGGTTGTCAGGTTTGATGGTGCTGATCGGGGTGGCGACTTTTTATGGGCCGAAGATTCGCCGGAGGTTTGCGCTCACGAAACCATCATGAGAGCTACCACCTAAGAGAGCACAGAGAGAATTTAAGTTTCCCCCTGTGACCCCCTGTGACCTCTGTGGTGAAGATTTCTCGGGTTTCAAGCAAGTTGCCGTCCCACCTGACCCGGCCCCACTACTCCGCCCACTGTCCGCAATCCAAGCGTCCGGATCAACCGCAGCAGTGAATTCGGATGCAGTCCGAGGATCTTGGCGGCGTCCACGTAATGACCGTCCGCCTTCTCGAGCGCCTGCAGGACCAATTGCTTCTTGTTCTCCTTCACCGCGCCCTGGAATCCCGCATCGCCGTTTTCCGCATGCACGGGCGCAAGCAACACGGCCGCCGGGAGATCTTCCGCGCGAATCGCCTCCGTGGTGCCCAAGACCACCGCGCGCTCGATCGCGTTTTCCAACTCGCGTACGTTTCCAGGCCAATCGTATTGCATCAACAGGGTGAGTATTTTGCCCGTCAAAGTCTTCACTGGGATCCGATATTTCTCGCAAACCTTGGCGATAAAGTTCGCCGCCAGCAACGGAATGTCTTCGCGCCGTTCCCGAAGAGGCGGCGTCGTCAGCGTGACGACATTTAAACGATAGAACAAGTCACTGCGGAACTTGCCTGCCTGAACCTCCTCGCACAAATGCCGGTTGGTGGCGGCGATCACGCGCACGTTCACCTTCACGGACCGCGTTCCGCCCACGGGATCAACTTCACGTTCCTGCAGAGCACGCAGGAGTTTCGCCTGCATAGCCGGAGCGAGTTCGCTGATCTCGTCCAGAAACAGTGTGCCGCCTTCCGCCATCTCGATCTTGCCCTTCTTGCGCGCGACCGCTCCGGTGAACGCCCCTTTTTCATGGCCGAAAAGTTCGCTCTCCAATAAGGATTCGGTGAGCGCTGCGCAGTTGATGGCCACCAGCGGACGGTCCGCGCGCGGGCTGTTTGTGTGCAGGGCGCGCGCGACCAGTTCTTTCCCCGTTCCGCTTTCTCCCTCAATGAGGACCGTTGAGGAAGTGGCGGCAACTCGCTCGATCAATTCGAGGAGTTCGCGCAGCTTGCTGCTGGTACCCACAATCTCGTGTTTGCGGTCGAAGACGTCGGGCGCGCATCGGGAAACAGGTTCCTGGCGCGCGCAATGCTCCCTGTCGAACTCCGCCCAGCCCAGCACACTTGTTCTCCAGACCCGCCATCCTCAAGCCTAACCAAACAGCGAGTGCACACTAACTGATGAGTTAGTGAAACGCACCACGAAACCGTTACAAACTTTGCGCGGCCAGCGTCAGGTCGGATCTGGAAGACACCGCTGCTTCAGCAAGTTACCTCGCCAGGAATCATCGATATTTGCAGCGTCTCGCGTTTGGCACCCCCCGTGCTTCTACTAGAAACAACGCGGCTGGCAAAGCCGCAGTGGGGCAGTGATAGCGGCCTATCCGGACGCGGGTTCGGGGAAAAGAGAAGAAATCAGCAATGCTGAGCTTCCGCCGTTTCACAGAGGAGGAGAATATGAAAAAGCAAGTGCTCTGTTTGGTTGGCGTGCTAAGCCTGTTGCTGATCTCGGGGTCGGCACTGGCGCAGAATACGATTGTGGCAAGTGTCCCGTTCAGCTTCAGCGTGAACCGCACCACGATGCCGGCGGGTGAGTACAGCATCTCGAGTGTCGGCGCTGGCGACACCCTGTTGCTGCGGAGCCAGGACAGAAAAACCGTCCAACTGTTCACTCCGAACCGCGCGGAAACCTTGAACCCTTCCGCAAGCACCAAGCTGGTGTTTCATTGCTACGACAGCAAGGAGCACTGCTTCCTGTACCAGATCTGGGTGCAGGGCAAGAATCGAGGACGGCAGCTGCCGAAGAGTTCCTACGAGAACGAAGTAGCGGCACGCCTGCGCTCGAATGATGTTCCCGTGATCGCATCTGCGCGTTGACGCTGGATGAAAGCTCGGGCAAGGGCACACCTTCGGGTGTGCCTTTTGTGTTTTGTGGATGCCACGAGGTCCGTGGAGCGTAGGGCTGTCAGTCCGTTCAAGGCCAGTTTTGAAAGGGCTGGGCTTCAGCCCAGCCGCAAGAAACATGAGAAAAGAAGCGGCTTCAGCCGCTGAGGCTCGCGCTTAGACCCGAAGAATCTAAACAGGCACTGCCGTCTTGCGCGGAGGATTGAAGAACGGCAGCTTCACCACGGTCGCGGTCGTCTTCAGCCGCTGCGCTTCGATCGTCAACTCCATCTGCAACTTCGTTCCCGGCGCCGAATACGCGGTCTCCACGCTGGCCAGCGCAATCAACTTCTTCAGCAACGGAGAAAACGTAGTCGTAGTGGCCTTCCCAACATGCTTGCTGCCCGAATACACGGGCACGGCCACCCGGGAAGCCTGCGAAGGCGCCGCCGGAGTCAGTCCATACTTATCGTGCTGCTCCTCGACTTCTACCCAATCCACTTCCAGTCCGACCAACTGTCGAGGCACGCCATTCCTGGAATCACGCTGCAACGCCGTCTTGCCGACAAAATTCTCTTTGTCGAGATGCACCATCTTCCCGAACCCCAGCTCATAGGGCGAAAACTTCTGTGACGGAATCAGCGCCTTCTTCGAACTCGTGTAGTCGACTTCGATCAGCAACAACCCAGCCTCGACCCGCGCCACATCCAGCGCGAGCATCCCGGCCGCGTGGATGTCGAACTGCTTGCCCTTCGCTATGAGCGCGTCCCACACTTTCACGGCGTCATTCCACGGAACCCAGATCTCGTAGCCCAGATCGCCCGTGTACCCGGTGCGCGAAATGTCCACGGGCACGCCGCTGATCTTGCCGCGCGTCACCCGGAAATACTTCAGGTTCGCGATGTCCGCTTCGGCGGCCACCTTCAGCAGCTGCCCCGAAGTCGGCCCCTGCAGCGCCAGCGCCGCGACCTTCTCCGAGATGTCTTCAATCTGCACATCCATGTTCAAGCCGTTCTGCTTGAACCAGCGCAGGCTCGGATCGGCCGCCGTCCAGCGATAGACATTTTCCTCAAGCCGCGAAATCGTGCCGTCGTCGATGACCTTCCCGTCCTCATCGCACCAGCAGCAGTAAATCACCTGCCCGACTTTGACCTTGTTAATGTCGCGCGTGATCACGCGGTTCACCAGCTTGGTCGCATCTTTCCCGGTGACCAGGTACTTGTAGAGTGGCGAGATATCGATCATCGCGCAAGCATTGCGGATGGCGTTGTACTCGTGCTCATGATGCACCTCATACACGCTGACCGTGTAGTACCCCGACCACTCCCGGTAGTTCAGGCTGTGACAAAGAGGAAAGGTGCGTTCGTGAAGTGCAGTTCCGATGGGCAAAGGAGGTCCCTCGTGGTGAAATGTCGAAGGCGGATTATAGCAGCGGGATAAAGTTAATCCGAAACTGAAAGGTTTTACTCATCGGTCAATGATGCTTACGCCTATGAAGGACAGCGATCTTGAAGTGACAGAGAGACTCGAATTGCAAGAACCGGAAATCTACTTCGCTGTGGAGCATCCGATGTGCGCCAGCGCCTTTCTGCGAAATTGAATCTCCTTAATTGTCACTGGGGCCAACACGAGCAAGCCGAAAAGAACAAACACAAGACCAGCTTGCCATTCCTCCGGCCATAAGCGCCACAAGTAGACGCCTATGGCACAGACCCCAGCACCTAAGAAGCATACGGCTGACAGGAGAAGGCGTTGCCACCATGAATTCAGAGGAGGTGAGACATCTGAGGGCGCCCTAGCAGGAGCAATGAGCCAAACTGCGAATTGCTGTCCGCGCCAAAGAAATACACCTATGTACAGACAACCAGGAATAGTTAGGCCTGCGCGGAACAGCCAGATTCCAAGAGCGACACCGACGAGCGACATCACTATCAACGCCAAGATTTGCCATCGGCGTCTACCCATCATTGCCTCCGAACGCCTCGTCCTGCGACAGGACCATGGCAAAAGCGTATCGGCTTCTCACTCTGTCCGTCCACGTTACTTCTGTACAGAAGTCGGCGGGGTTCCGTGACCGAAACGCAATTACGTGCGGGGCGATATTGACTCAATCCACGAACCCTAAATGCGGGTCCTGAATCCATCCGAGACAAATCCCCCACCCTCAGCTAGAATGACAAACTTAATCCGCCTGCGCTGTCCGCAATAAATCCAGCGCGTCCAATTTCATCGAGCTTGCTAGAAATGAGAAGCAAGCCGCCAAGCAAGGTATCTCGCTGAAAGTGTGACAGATATTGAAACTCGCACCTTGTGTGGCTATCTGCCACACAAAACATTGACATGTGTGGCAAACTGCCGTACACTCAATTCAAGGTGGTGAGCACGATGCCGACTGAAACAGCAGTCTTAAAGCGCACGGAAAGACTGGATGCGCGCGTCACGAAGGAAGAAAAGCGCGTAGTGGAAGCAGCCGCCAATTTGCGCGGCATCTCTGTCACAGACTTGATGAGAACTGCCATTACCGACGCTGCCAACAAAATCATCCGTGAAAACGAGATTTTGACTCTGTCTGAGCGTGAGCGGCAAGCTTTCGTTCAAGCGCTTGTGAACCCGGCCCCACCCAACGACGCAGCTATGGCTGCGGTTCGGAGGTATCGGCGCGAGGTCCGCTAATTGACATCTAAGTTCAAATCAGAGCCGCTCGATAGAACGAAACACAATCGGGCGGCTTTTTCGTGCGAACATCACGCCCTCACCGAGTACATCAAGCAGCAAGCCTCGCAGGATGTGAAGAAGAACGTCGCGGCCGTATTCGTTCTGACGCCTGATGGGGTCACCATCTCCGGCTATTACACCTTGTCCCAATATGGAGTGGACGCTGGCGACATACCGCAGGAGCTCCTCGAGCAGCTCAAAATTCCAAAGTACCCGCGCCTCCCCGCTACGCTGATCGGTCGTCTGGCGCGTCATATTGATCTCAAGGGCCAGGCTGTCGGCGAAATCTTGCTTATGGACGCGCTTCGCAAGGCACTGGGGGCAACGAGAACAGTAGCATCCGTAGTCGTCGTCGTCGACGCCAAGGATGAGAACGCCGTGAAATTCTACAAGCGTTATGGTTTTCTCGCGATGCCAGATCATCCTGATCGACTGTTCATCCCAATGGCAACAGTAAGGCAACTGTTCGTCGTGAATGACGAACCTAAAGACAACCGTTGACCCGACACCGCCGATACCGACCACGTTAGACAATTTCCTCAAGACCAATCCTCAATCCACCCGCGACAAATCTTCCCTCCTCAGCTAGAATGCTCCCTTACTTCATGCGCCGCACCCTCATAGCCTGGTCCGTTCGCCTCAGCGGTCTCTGATCCGCGCACACTGCGCACTTCTCCGCCTTCGTTTTTTCATTCTTTTACGACCGCTCGCGGCTGCTCCGGAACCGGCTAAGAGCTAAAGGCTAAAAGCTAATGGCTACCAAATACGACATCATCGTCATCGGCGGAGGCCACAACGGCCTCGTCAACGCCGCCTACCTCGCCAAGGCAGGCAAAAAAGTTCTCGTGCTCGAGCGCCGCCACGTGCTCGGCGGCGCCGCCGTCACCGAAGAGGTCTACCCGGGCTTCAAGTTCTCGGTCTGCTCGTACGTGGTCTCTCTGCTGCGCCCGGAAATCATTCGCGACCTCGACTTGCCGCGCCACGGTCTCGAAATCCTCCCGCTCGACGGCACCTTCACGCCCATGCCCAGCGGCGACTACCTGTGGCGCGTGAACGACCACGGCCGCACGCATCGCGAAATCGCGCGCCACTCCAAGGCCGACGCCGAGGCCTACGACGAATTCGGCAAAGCCATGCAGGCCATGTGCCGCTTCGTGAAGCCCATCCTTGGCATGGTCCCGCCCGATCCCGCCACGCTGAATCCGCGCGAACTTATGAAGCTGCTTTTCATCGGCCGCCGCTTCCAGGACCTCTCCAGCGGCGACAAGTACAACCAGGTGCAGCTGATGACCATGAGCGCCATCGATTTCCTCGACCAGTGGTTCGAGACCGACGTGCTCAAGGCCACCATGTCTGCATCGGGAATCATCGGGACGTTCCTCGGCGTGCGCTCGCCCGGCACCGCCTACGTTCTGCTCCATCACTACATGGGAGAAATCGACGGCGCTTTCCGAGCCTGGGGATTCGCGCGCGGCGGCACCGGCGCGATCTCGAATGCCATTGCCGATGCAGCTTGCGAGGCGGGAGTCGAAATCCGCACGCAAGCTCCGACCGCAAGGATCATCATTAAAGAAGGCAAAGCGAAGGGCGTCGTCCTCGGCAACGGTGACGAAATTTACGCCGACATCGTTTCCTCCAGCGTCGACCCGAAGCACACCTTCATCGACTTCATCGAACCCGGCAACATCGCCGACGACTTCCTCGACGAAATCCGCCGCTACAAGTATCGCGGCTCGTCCGGCAAAGTGAACCTCGCGCTCGACGGCCTGCCGAACTTCAAGTGCATGCCGGGCGAAGGAGCCCACCTGCGCGGCGCGATGTCGTTCTCGCCCAGTGTCGAGTACATGGAGCGCGCCTACGACGACGCCAAGTACGGACACTTCTCCCGCCGTCCTTACATCGACACGGTGATTCCGTCGTTGACTGACCCGTCCGTTGCGCCTCCGGGCAAGCACGTGATGTCGTGCTTCGTGCAGTACGCGCCCTACAAGCTCGCCCCCGGACTGCACTGGGACACGGAGAAAGAAAAATTCGGCGACACCGTGATCGACACCATCGCCGAATATGCGCCCAACATCCGAGACATCATCCTGCACCGCCAGGTGGTCACGCCGCTCGATCTCGAACGCGAGTTTGGCCTTACCGAAGGCAACATCTTTCAGGGCGAGCTTTCGCTCGAGCAACTCTTCTTCCTGCGCCCGGTCGCGGGCTGGGCGCAATTCCGCACGCCGATCAAGAACCTCTACATGTGCGGATCGGCCACGCATCCGGGCGGCGGCATCATGGGCGCACCGGGACGCCTGTCAGCGCTCGAGATTCTCAAAGACGTCAAGGGGGCTGCGTAATGACCGACAAGCGCGACGTCGTCATCGGTGGCGGTCACAACGGGCTGGTCACCGCCTTCTATCTCGCCAAAGCTGGATTCAAACCGTTGGTGCTCGAACGCCGCGCCCAGACCGGCGGCGCCGCCATCACCGAAGAATTTCATCCCGGCTTTCGCTGCTCCACGCTCGCGCACAACTCCGGACCGATCCGCCCCGACATCGTGCGCGACATGCAACTCGAGCAACACGGCCTGAAGCTGATCACCCCCGAAACCAGCGTTGTCTCGCTCACGCCTGACGGCCGCGCGCTCACGCTCTACAACGACACGCAAAAATCCGCCAAAGAAATCTCCGCATTCTCCCAAAAAGACGCCGCCAAGTATCCCGAGCTTCAGGAATCGCTCCGCAAGATGGGCGCCGTCATCGCCGACGCCCTGAAGATGACGCCGCCTGACATCGACAGCCCGAGCCGCACCGATCTCTGGGGCATGCTGCAAACCGGGCGCGCCCTGCGCAAGCTGGGCAAGAAAGATCTCTACCGCCTGCTGCGCTGGGGACCGATGGCCATCGCCGACCTGGTCGCCGAATACTTCGAGACCGACTTGCTTCGCGGCACCATCGCCGCACGAGGCATCTTCGGAACCTTCCTTGGTCCATGGTCAGCAGGCAGTGCGCTCGTTCTTCTGATTCGAGGCGCGGGCGACGCGCATCCGGCAGGTTCCGCCAACTTCGCCGCAGGGGGAATTGGAGCCATCACACAGGCCATGACCTCCGCCGCGAAAGCCGCCGGCGCCGAAATCCGCACCAACGTGGAGGTCGCGGAGATCCGCGTGAAAGATGGCGTCGCCGTCTCTGTGGTCCTCAAGTCCGGCGACGAGATTCCTGCGAACGCCATCGTCTCCAACGCCGATCCGAAGCGCACTCTGCTGCACCTCGTTGACCCGACGCATCTGACCCCGGGCTTTGCCGAGAAACTCCAGCACTACCGCATGATGGGCACGGTGGCGAAAATCAATCTCGCCCTCGACGGCCTCCCCAACTTCACCGCCATCAAGAACGGCATTTCGCAGGCGCTGAAAGGGCGCATCCAGATCAGTCACGGCATCGACTACCTCGAGCGCGCCTTCGACGCATCGAAATACGGTGACTTCTCGAAGCAGCCGTATCTGGAAGTCACTATCCCTTCGCTGAGCGACCCCACCCTCGCGCCAACCGGCAAGCATGTGATGTCGATCTACATGCAGTACGCGCCCTACAAACTAAAAGGCGACTGGAACGCACAGCGCAGCGCCCTGGGCGATGCAGTCGTGAGCACGCTCGCGGAATACGCGCCCAGCCTCCCCGGCATGGTGCTCGAAGGCCAGATCATCACGCCCAAGGATTTGGAGGACACCTACGGTCTCACCGGAGGCCACATCTTCCACGGCGAACTGGCGCTTGACCAGTTCTTCACCATGCGGCCGCTGCTCGACTGGGCGCGATACCGCACGCCCATCGCGAATCTATATCTCTGCGGAAGCGGCACGCACCCCGGCGCGGGCCTGACCGGAGGCTCCGGCGCAAACGCCGCAAGAGAAATTCTGAAGGAGCTAAAGAAGTAGTGTGGCGCGCACACTCCTGTGCGTTTTCTGGCCCTCGTCCTTCGGGGCGCGGAACGATGTGGCCGCTTCCTGATAATTCTCTACTCGCCGTAGCCTTACCGATGGTTCTGGCAAGTGCGCTGGCTTCGGAATTACAAATTACAGAATCTCTTGGCTTGCCGCCCTAGTGATTGCTGATAAGAGTGGTATTAACTTTGCTTTCGGCCCCGGCTCCGCCCCAAGAAATTAAGGCATTGACATTCATGAGCTGCATTCTTGGATAGCCCAAACGGTCGCTGGAATCTTCCGCGACGATGTGGCGAAAAATTTCGCCTTGGTTTGGACGAACCTGCGCGACGACCATTTGGGAATGGCCGTTTTGCCGCCGAATCCACGCCGCCCATGCATCGCCGGACTCGAGCAGGGCCACCGCCACTTTGCCGAGCGGGGCTCCCTGGCCGTCCGCAGAATCGAGAGTGGAAGCTGCTCCAAAACTTGCGCCACCATCCGATGAGAATGCAACCCGCACGGCTGCCTGCCTCTCCAGGCCCGTGAACCAGGCCGCGACGACCCTGTTGTCATGGCGTGCCAGGGCCGGACCATTTACCGGGCAACCGTTGATGTGCCAGCCGTCGTCGTGCAGTGGTTTTCCGGTCTGCCAGTTTCCTGCTTGCTCGCGAATTGTGTAGATATCGCGTATTTCCTGCGACGTGTGGTTGCGATAAGCGGCCAGCAAACCCTGGGAAGTTTTGATCAGGGCTGTGGGGCAGCAGGTACACACATCAGCATCCACCGTTTTCTCGCCACTGACTGTGCCGGCACTATCGATGACCGCCGACATGAGACGGTAGACGTGTTTTTTCTCATTGTCGCGCGAATCGAGCCAGACAATCGCTGCGTGGCTGTCATCCTCGACCGCAACCGATGCGAAACTGTGCTCTCCATCGGTTCGGTCCGAGTGAATGACGCTGGGCCGGGACCAGTTCCTGCCGCCATCCGACGATGCCGCTGCTAACAGATAATTCCCCGGCCACTTGCCTTTGCCGGGCGGAAGTTGCTCCGCCCAGACCGCTACCAGGGATCGATTGGCCAACATCACGACCCACGGCGGAGCCTCGGCGTACTTGTCGAAGTTCTTTCGGGCGACGATGGTTTGCGGTGCGGACCAATTCGGCCCTCGGCGAACCGCAAACCGCAGAGCGAGTCCCTCATTTGCAGGTTCCAGCCAGCTCAACAGAATGCCGCCATCGGGGGTGGCGGTCTGGTTCGGAGAAATGCTGCCCGGTGCCGCAGGGTTGGGAAGTTCCCTCACCGCGATCCGTGGCCGCCGCACACAGCTGGCCACGAGCAACGTGGCCAGCAGGAGGGCTGCGATCGTAGTGCGGCGGCACAACACTCGGCGACGGGTTGAGTCAGTCCCCATCTCAAAACTCCCAGCGAATCGAGCCCAGCACGGTGAAGGGTTGTCCCGGCATAATGCCCAGCCGGGGATAGGCGTCATACACATTGGTGTTGAGGAAGTAACGTTTGTCGAGCAGATTGCTGAAGTTCACCTGCGGCGTCAGCCGTCCGCGCTCGAAATGGAACGTGTACGAGGCGAACGCGTCGACCGTGGCATACCCGGGCAGTTGAAACGTGTTCTCGTTGTCCCCCTGGCGTTGTCCGCGCGCGAAGGCGCCCGCTCCCACCGACAGCTTTTCCCGGATCACCTCCGACCGCAGCCACAGGCTTCCGGAATGTCGCGGCACATTTGCAATGAAGTTTCCCTGCAGGTCCTGGTTGTCCTTGCTGAACGTGGCATCGGTGTAAGCGTAGGAGCCGATCAGGCTCAGCCGCGACGTCAACGTGCCGCTGATGTCCAACTCCACTCCCGAGCTATGTGCTTCGCCGATTGCGCGCAACGCTGTAGCCGACGACAGGTCGCGAATCGCTACGTGGGTTTTGGTGAGGTCATAGATCGCTAGTGTCGAGCGCAGACGTCCGCGTAAAGCGTCGATCTTGATGCCGCCCTCGTACGAATGGCTCTCCTGCGCCGGCAAAGGATGGCCGTCGATATCCTGGGCGATCGCGTTCGACGTCCCCCACGTGCCCAGCGAACTGACATAGTTGCCATACAGCGACAGCCAGGACACTGGCTGATAGATCAATCCCACCACCGGGCTGAACTTCTGTTGCTTTGCGGTGGTCTTCACGACATCGTCGAGCGTGCTCCCCGGAGGCTCATACTCCAGCGTGATGCCGCCCGACCTGGTTTCCGTCCAGTCATAACGCCCGCCCACCAGCAGGTGAAGATTGTTCAGCAGCGCGATCTGGTCCTGCACGTACAGGCCATGCCATTTCTGGTTCCCGACACTGGTCCAGTCCGGCGGCGTCGCGGCCAGTTGCGCATGGATTCCATAAGCCGTGCTCCTGCGGAACTCCGGATGGAAAATATTCATGGTGTCGACTGGAGCCCAGCCGTTGATGAAGCCGCGATCGCTGAAGTCGAGCTGGTAGTAGTCCGTGCCCGCCAGCAGGTTGTGATTCATTCCCGCCGCGCGGAAGTGTCCATTCAAGTCCAGCACCGCGTTGCCGCCCGTCGACCGCCGCTTGTCGAACCAGGGAATGTTCGTGAAGTCACCGAAGGTCGGTCCCGCATTTTCGTCGAGACTGCCGCCGAAGAATTGCTCAAAGTCGATGTCGTCGAACGTGACCGCGACCCCGCCGCGCAGGCTCCAGTTGTTGTTCAGCTGGTACGATCCGTTGAAGTCGAGCAGTTTGCGCCGCACATTCGCTCGATCCCCCACGTCCCCCCCGAGGTAGAGCGAGATCGGAATATCCGCAGGCCGCTTGCCGATGGCAGGAATGCCATTCGCAATCATCGGATCCATGTCGCGGAACTCAAGGTTCGCGTTCAGCACCAGCTTGCGAGTTGGCCGCCAACTGATGCTGGGCGCGACGAACTCCGATCGGCCGTGCGGAGCGTAGGTAATGAACTGGTCGGCGTCGAAGAACGAAAACACGGTGCGATAGAGCAGGGAGCTGCCGCGCGTGATGGGCCCGGTCGCGTCCAGCGTGGTGCGGAAGAGATTGAACGAGCCGAAGTCCTGCTGCAGCGAGTAGTGACGAGTCTCCAGCGGCTTCTTGGTGATCACGTTGATCATGCCGCCGGGTTCGAGCCGCCCATAGATCATCGCCGCCGGGCCTTTCAACACTTCCACGTCTTCGAGGTTGGCCACATCGACGCTGCTGCGCCCGATCCCGCCCGACGCGCGCTCGCCATTGCGCAGTATCACGTTGGTTTCAAAGCCGCGCAGTGCGAACGCCTCGTAAAGCGCGCCATAGCCGAAGTTGGTCTGTACCCCACTGACGTTCCGCGTGATATCCGGCAGGCGCAAGGCAAGTTGGTCCTGGATGACCCCACCGGGAACCACCTGCACGGCGAACGGAGTTTGCGCGATGGGCGTCTCCAGCCTGGACACAGTTGCTTTATCGGGCACGACGTACTCACCGGCTTCCATCACGGTCACAGTGTCTTGCCGGTGAGGAATGCTCAACTCAAGATTTGCGATGACCTCCTCCGCAGTTTTGGTCAGGATGCCTTCGCGAACCAGGTGCTGAAAGCCGTGGGCATCCACGGATATCTGGTACTGGCCTTCGGGCAGGCCGTAAAGATGTAACGACCATCGCCATCGGAATTGACGACTTTTCTGGCGCCATCAGCAGTATTCCGTAGCTCGACTCTGGCTCCGGCGACGGCGGCCCCCGAAGGATCGACAACGCGACCGCTGATGCTGCAGTTGTTCGAGATTTGCTGCTGGGCTGCCATGCCAAGTGAAAGAATTCCAACGAGGAAAAAGCACAAGATGCATCTTGTCGACATAAATAAGCGCTCCGCGGTCATCTCCCGCGGCGCAAACAGACAGCGCCGCGCGAACTAGTTCTCCATGATTGATGGGGGGAACTGCTAGGCGAGAACGACGGCGGGAGGGCCGCGTTGCGATGTGGCGGAAGGCGTCCGCGGGGCCAGCGTGCGAGACCCGCAGTCCACCATCGGGTAGCGAACTGGATGGAAGAGGCTCGACAGGCCAGAGGGTGCTAAGTACTCATGAGGCGTCGGTGCCGACGAGTGCGCCCGATAAGGACAGTCGCCCGTACGCGCACGAAATCCAGGATTGTCTGGGCTCGCCACGGCTGCGCCCGGCATGCCAGACATCGCCATGCAGTGGTGCTTACCGTTGCGGCGGCAGCATTCCGGCGTCTGGTCTACGGTTGACGCCAGCGCAATAGGAGCCAGAACGCTCCATGCGCTCAGTGCCAAGACGAAAATGGCCAGCCATCGCCGCATACTTGCTGCGAACGTTAGCACATCACATCTCGATGTGACAATGGCCTTTTAGGGGTCTTCGGCCAATGAATTACAGGTCTCGGCTCGATGTCAACTTAATCACTTCACTCCTTTCGGTCTCCGCGGGAACGCCTCCACCCGCTAAAATGTTCCTCCTTGCGCGCCTTCCCGGATTCTCGACGTCCGCACAAGGCCTGAAAAACGAAACCCTATGCGAACCAGCGCCGTTCTCCTTATCAGTTGTCCCGACCAGAAAGGCCTGGTCGCCACCGTCTCGGACTTCATCTTCCGGCACGGCGGCAACATCCTTCACACCGACGAGCACACCGACGCAGATTCCACGTGGTTCCTGATGCGCGTCGAATTCGATCCCGCCGGCTTCGATATTCCGCTCGGCGAATTCGCCCGTCACTTCGATTCCATCGCTGACCGCTTCGGCATGGAGTGGCGACTCGCTACTCCCGGTGAGCGCAAAAGAATGGTCATCCTGGTCTCGAAATACGATCACTGCCTGGTTGACCTGCTCTACCGCCACAAGATCGGCGAACTAAATTGCGAAATCCCGCTCATCCTCTCGAATCACGAGGACAACCGCCCGGTCGCTGACTTCTACCAGATTCCCTTCGAAGTGATCCCCGTGACCAAAGAGAACAAACGCGAAGCCGAGCAGAAACAGATCGCGCTCATCCGCGAACACCGAGCCGACTTCACCGTGCTGGCGCGCTACATGCAGGTGCTGTCAAACGACTTCGTGGCGACCTTCCCGCACCGCATCATCAACATCCACCACTCGTTCCTGCCGGCGTTTGTGGGCGCGAAACCTTATCACCAGGCCTTCCAGCGCGGCGTCAAACTCATCGGCGCCACCAGCCACTACGTTACCGAAGTACTCGACGACGGCCCGATCATCGAGCAAGATGTCGTGCGCATTTCCCACCGCGATTCGGTCGAAGACCTCATCCAGAAGGGACGCGATCTCGAAAAGGTGGTGCTCTCGCGCGCGGTGCGATGGCACATCAATGATCGCGTCCTGCTCTATGGGAACCGGAAAACCGTGGTTTTCGATTGACGCACAGCCGCGCAAAGGCGCAGTTAACCTGTTTATTATCATAAACTTCTTTTTACCGAGGCAAGGGTGATCCACCGTCTTCCAACGCTAACGCCGAGCTCTAAATTTTCCGACGCAATCGAACGACCTGCGAAATCAGTTTCGCGTCCCTCGCCGCCCGCCGCATCCTGCTGCGAATTAAGCAGTTCATCCTTGAAAGTACTGGCACTGAAGTAAGGTTTCGTTTCCACACGGCTGGGTTACCCTTTGCATTACCAGTCAGTTGTTAAGCAATTCTCTTTAAGCGGGAGTGTGCATTTTGGTCGAGGACCAAAAGTGGGAGTTGTCGATCCTGGCGAACGTGAGCGGCTTCTATCAGAAGCTGTTGCGCGACTATCTTCAGGGCGAACTTCCGGTGCATCCCGGCCTCGAAGACCAAGCCATTCACCAGGCCAGCACCAACCTGCGCGAGATTCTTGGCAAGATGCATCGCTGGCTGCAACTGCTCGACATGGCAATCACGCCGGCCATGGTGCGCCAGGGACTGACGACCGACACCGATGCTGAAATTGCCGAAGCCTTGTTGCGCTACTACACGCGCAAGCGCGACTTCAGCGACGGGGATCGCGACAAGACCGACCTGGTGGCGACCTTTCTCTACCGGCATCCGCGCGTGCCCGGTCAGTGGGAGCAGCGCGGCTACGGTCTCGATGGCAGCCTCCCGTTGTCGCCCTTTGAAATTGCGCTGATCGAGATTCTGGCGGATTCCGACGCGCCCCTGCTGCCCGAAGAACACGTACAGTTGCTGCGCGAATTCGAGCCGTTGCGGCAACAGGTTCAGGGCTTTGTGAATTTCAACGCGCTTATTGATTCGGGCGTCCTTTCCAGGGTGCGCGAACTCAAGCAATCCTTCGGACGATCCTTCCATCATCCCGGAGTGCTGGCGACCATTGCGCCCTACAACGTGGCGTTCGGAGCTCGTTTCGACGAACTGTTCTCCTGCGCCATTGGTGAGATCAAGACCTTTGCCAAGGCGGTCGAAGAACTGGGCGGCAGCATCCTGAGCAATATCGATGGCGTGGATGTGACCGTGGAGCACGTGCAGGCGCTGCAGGAGGGCGAACTGCTGAAGATCGACTACGTTGAGGCGCTCGATAAGTTCCGCCGGGTCTCCAAGCTGAAAAAAGAAATCGACAAGCGCCCGCGCATCCGGCGAACGGCAGCGGCGAGTTCGGTAACTCCGATGCGCTCGGGCGGAACGGCGGCCGCGGCCAAAATGGCACGCGAGAAATCGCGTCCGGCTGCCGCTCCCGTAAAGCACGTCGCCCTTCCGGTCACGGCGCAACAGATCTCCCTGGAAGAAGCAAAACTGGCGAGAGTCGAAGAATCGATCCGCATTTTCGTGCGCGTGGCCGATCCTAAATTTCGCCAGGTGGTGCCGATGCGCTTCTTCAATCTCAACCTGACGCCGGCCGAAGTGGAAGCCTATTGCGCAGACTACCTGGAAGAGAAAAGCCTGCGCGCCGAGGTTGGGCAGGCACTCTTGCGCAGCGTGGCGGTTATTGCGCGCATCCAGACTGAACTGGAAGAACTGAAACGCTGCCAGCCGGCAACCTCCCTTTGGAAGCTGCGAGCCGATGCCCTGGTGGTTCTGCTCGACGTGGCGCGCTCGACTTACGAAGCAGGAATGAAAGTGATTTCGAACGCCCAAGAAAAAGAACTCGCGGAAGCGGTGCACACCTCCATGCGCAAGCTGCGCGAGCGCGCTGAGTTTGCGGTAAAGACGCTGGCCGGTTAAAGGCAGTCCGTCAGCCATCAGCCATCAGTCTTCAGTCTTCAGCGAGACAATCGATCTATTTGCGTTCGCCTCGATTACCTCTGATTATGCTCAGCCACAAATTTCTGAGCAAATTCGGCATTGACGTATTTCGGGTCCACCTCTAGTGCCTTAGCGTACATTGCGGTGGCTTGCTTGACATCGCCGGACTTGACTAGCGCTTCGGCCAGGCTGTCGTAGGTGTTGGCAGAGCTTGGGAAGTCTTGCGTGTTCATGCGAAGTACTGCGATGGCGTCGGCGTATTTCTTGTTACCAAGAAAGTTGTAGCCCAACCCATTCATTCCCGCCTCGGAAGCGATTCTGGACTTGGGATTCGCCTTTCGCATGTTCAGAATGAGTTGATGGAACTTCTCCGGGCCATGTGAATGGTAGAGATCGACAAGCGCGGCCGTTTCCAGCGTTCTTAGGGGATCGTGATCTGCAAGGTATTGTTCCGCCGCGACGGGATTTGCCGCCAGGTCTGACTCGACCTTTTGCAGTTCGCGCTTGTAGGCGGCAGGTATTTCTTCTACGTCCTTGGCAAGTTCTTCTTTCGGCAACCAGCGTCCGCGAAGTATCACGCCCGAAATGCCACGGGTGTTGGCGATGTTCGTGAGCGGATTCT
Organism: uncultured Acidobacteriota bacterium; assembly: GCA_963733805.1. GTDB lineage: Bacteria > Acidobacteriota > Terriglobia > Terriglobales > Acidobacteriaceae > Gp1-AA133. Next base: position 132,229 of record CAVTEO010000009.1, read on the forward strand.
GCTTCAGCAGGACCAGGTCCGCGCGTTTACCGACTTCGATGCTTCCGGATTCGGCAGACTTCCGGAAATACTGAGACGGAACTACCGTCGCAGCGCGCAGAACCTGGTACGGCTTCATCCCGTCGTTCACCAGCTCCTGCAGTTCTTCGTGAATCCCGAATCCGGCCATGGGCCCCACGTCGGGAGCGTCCGTACCAACCATCAGCGGCACGCCGGCGTCGAACAACGCTTTCACCAGCTTTCTCTGGAAAGCGAGCGCGGCCCGCATGTGCGCGGCTTGCTCGGGCGACGTGCCGTTCCTGAATCGATTGTTGGCTGGCTCATAGGCCTCGAGCGCCCACGGAGACAAATATCGAAGCGCGGGATTCTTCCGGAAGGAGTCGAGATCCGTCGCCTGCTGAACGGTTGTTGCATAGGTTGACAGCGTTGGAATGACGTAGACGCCTGAATCCGCAGTTTCTTTCGCAACGACGGAGATGTTCGAGTCATCGAGAACGACGTGCTCGTTGTTGTCGTCGTGCTGCGGATTGAAGTAGGTGTACAGGAATTCGTCCAGGTGTGCGATGGACTGGCCCGAGCGAACGGTGAGATTGAATCCGGCGTCGCGTGAGATATGGCCCATGAGCAGCAGATTGCGGCGCTTGGCCTCGGCGATGAGCGCGGGAAACTCTGCTTTAGAGACCTGGTTGAAGACTTTGACAGCATCGTAGCCGGCATCGGCCTGCTCATCGACCAGGCGGACCGCCTCTTCCGGCTGATGCGCACGACCGAATATCGGACCGCTGGTGAAGATCGTCGGGCCCAGGATTTCTCCGCTGGCGACCTGCTTTCGCCACTGCAGGTGCGCGGGGCGCCCGTCCAGGTTGAATACCGTCGTCACGCCGTTGGCGATGTAGAGCGGAAACTCGATGGCGGAGTAAAGATGGACGTGGGCGTCGGTCAGTCCGGGCATGAGGTATTTGCCACTGCCGTCGATCTTTTTCGCAGAGCGGGGTACCTTCACGGACGAAGTCGGCCCGATCTCGGCGATCTTGCCATTCGCGATGACAACGGTCTGGTCGTCGAGGACGCGCTCGCGGTCCATCGGTATCAGGTGGACGTGGATCACCGCGATGGGCGCCGAATCCGGTGCTTGGGTCAGCGCCGCCGGGCAAATTGTGAGCAAAGAGGCCAGAACGGCCATGGGCAGGGGTCGGATAATCATCGGTCATTAGACGATGGCACTCGAGAAAGGGAAAGCGGAGGAACGAAAAGCCGGGCTTTCACCCGGCTTACACGGGCGAGGGCGCCCGCGCTACACGACCTCTCACTAGTTGATGTCGAACTGCTCCTCGTGCAACGTGCCGTCGGATTTCACGATAATCGTGCGCTTCGTGAGTTCCTCCATTTCGGTCAGCCAGCGCCCGTTCTGGGCCTTCAGGGCCTTGCCGACCTCGGGATTGACACGCAACAGAATGTCCTGACGCTCCATCTGCTTGGCCATCTTCCGCATTTCGACGTAGATTTCGTTGCAAACCGTGGTCACTGACTTGATGAAGCCCGTGGCCTCGCAATGCGGGCACGGCGAGCCGATGGTGCGCTCCAGCGACTGCTTCACGCGCTTGCGCGTGATGGCCACCAGTCCGAAATCGTTGAACTGGAGAACCTTCGAAGGCGCGCGGTCGTTGCGCAGTTCCTCTTCCAGGGCCTGCATGACTTTCTGGCGATTGCGCCGCTCGTCCATGTCGATGAAATCGATCACGATGATGCCGCCCAGGTCGCGCAGCCGAATCTGGCGGACGATCTCCTTGATCGCATCGACGTTCGTTTTGACAATGGTGTCCTCGAGGCGCGCCGTCTTGCCCACGTACTTGCCGGTATTGATGTCGATCGCGACCAGCGCTTCGGTCTGGTTGATGACGATGTAGCCGCCGCTCTTCAGCCAGACTTTCGATTTCAGGGCCTTGTCGATTTCTTCCTTTAGTCCGAACTGCTCGAACAGCGGCGTGTCCTTGGTATAGAGCTTCACGCGCCGCACCAGGGCGGGCTGAAAGCGATTGGCAAAGCGCAGAATGCGCTCGTATTCGGTCTCGGTATCAACCCAGATGGCCGAGAAGTCAGATGTCACCTGGTCGCGCAACACGCGCTCCACCACGTTCAGATCGTGGTAAATCAACGCCGGCGCCTTCCCCTCGTCGGAGCGGGTCTTGATCTCATGCCACAGGTTCTTCAGGAACCGGATGTCGGCGCGGAGATCTTCTTCCGACGCCCCGGCTGCGGCGGTACGCACAATGAAGCCGCCCTGCCCATTTTCCCGCTCGCTGATAATGATGCGCTTCAGGCGCTGGCGTTCTTCATCGGAAGAAATCTTCCGCGAGACGCCTGTATGATTCACGGTCGGCATGTAGACCAGGAAGCGCCCGGGCAGCGCAATGTGGCTGGTGATGCGGGCACCCTTCTTGCCGATCGGCTCCTTCGCAATCTGGATCAGGACTTCCTGTCCTTCCTTAAGCAGATCGCTGATCAAAGGCACGGGCGAATTCTGTCGCCGGGGAGAATTGCTGCCTCCCGAGCGAAAACGCCGCCCACCGCGGCGTCCGCGCCGCCGGTCAAATGCGGGGCGCTGCGCTCGTTGCGTGTAGGCAGCGGTTCCGGCGGGAGCCCGGACTTCGGCGCGTGCTTCCACATCGCCATTTCCGCGAGCCTCGGCATCCAGCAACGCTTCCGCCTCGGCTTGGGCATCTTCGATTTCAGCATCAGCGCTATCTTCTTCGCCTTCCGCCTCGGCTCCGTTTTCGCCCTCCGCAGCAAAAGCCTCGCTAGCGGCGGAAAGCAGCGTCTCTGCGACCAGTTGCTCACCGCTTTCGTCAGCATCTTCCGAGGCCGCGTGCAACGGCGGTTCGCCGGTTGCCGCGATTTCCAGAGTGCGCGGCGCCTGGTAGTCGGCGGCGGCGCTGGTCTCCTCTTCCATTTCGTCGAAAACCGCGTCTTCCTCGAGGTCTTCTACGTAGTGCGTGATGTCGGCCTCTTCCTCCTCGATCACTTGCTCTTCCACCGACCCCAACGGGCTGTCGTAAGGAGCAGACGGAGTCGCGGGCTCTGCCACGCCCGTAGACGCGGCCAACATTTCTGGCTGGGACTCCTCCATGTCGCGCGCCGTGACTTCTTCGACGATGTCCTCGTGCTCCATCGTGGGCTCGCTGGCAAACGCCGCAGTCAGATTCATGCGGTCCTGCAGCGCATGCTCCCGCTCCCACTCCTGGTGAACGGCTTCTTCCTGATGATCAATGTCGCCATGCTGCTCATGCAGCGGCTCGGTCAGGCCCGTCGCAAACAGCGGCTCATCCTCGGGAAAATTGTTCGCCACGCCGCTGGGGACTTCGGCGGGCGGGGCAGACTCGCGAACGACGCTGGCGGCCGCAGGCTGTCCGGGCCGGCCGCGGTATTTCGAGATCGACTCGCCGGGCAGGATGATCGGCTGATATCCCGGCGGAGGACCGTATTCAGAATCCCGCGAGCGAGAGCGCGTCGGGCTGAAGCTTGCAGAAGGCGCTTCGCCCGCGTCGGAACGATTGAACCGCTCCGGACGGTCACTGCGCTCGGAACGGTCAGGGCGATCGGACCGCTCATTGCGATCCTCTTCAAAGCGGCGACTGCGTCGGCGCCGGCGACCACGAAAACCACCGCGGTCGCGGGATTGGCCCTCGCGGGGCTGCCCGTCGCTGTTGCCGGGCTCGGGAACAAACGTGGCCGCCCGGGATTGCTCCTCTTCAAAAGGTTCCGACTCAATTACGTAGGAAGCATTCTCTGCCGAGGGAGATGCCGGCGCTTCGGAGCGCTGGACTTGCGGCCGCGCTTCCGGCGCCGGCCGGCTCTCCTGCAGAGGAGGGCGGTTGGTTGGCACGACGTCGGTCAGATCGTCATCCTGTTCCTCCAGGTCCATGAAGTCGGAAACGTACAGGAAGGCGTCGCGTTCCAGGCCAATGTCGACAAAAGCGGACTGCATGCCAGGAAGCACACGGGTGACGCGGCCTTTGTAGATGGATCCAGCTAAGGTGTATTCGTTTTCGCGTTCGAGGTAGATTTCGGCGAGCTGGTCATCCTCGACCAGGCCCACTTTGGTTTCATGGGGCGTCGAAGTGACAAATAGTTCTTTGTTCATTCTTACTCCGGGGTTCTGCGGGATTCTAGGGCCGCAGAGTCACCGGGGCAGAGCGAGAGTAGACGGGGAAGGATCGAGCGTCGCGATGGGTACCGTGTCCACCCAGAGGTGGACGAGCCTTCTGGAAAGCACTCCAGAAGCGAATCCTCAGCGAAAGCTTGGGAATCTTTTGCACTTATCGCAATTTTGTGCGCTGTTCCGGGGTTGTGGCCGCTCTCTCCTCAGTGGGGAGGGGGCCGTTTCCCGCCCGGCAGCGCGGGCTGCAATCCTGCCCGGCCTTCACTTTCTCCTGGCCGGTGAGTGCCCTCTTCACGCGAGGGCGATCGTAATCTCGTTAAAACCGCGCCTGCGCGCGGGCACTGCAATTCTGCTGCGGGGTCTTCCCCGTATCAGTTCACGAAACGGCGCATACGGACATTCATGACCATGCCGAGCGCTAAAAACATAAACAGGACAGAGGACCCGCCGTAACTCATCAGTGGTAAAGGTATTCCGGTGACCGGCATAAAGCCAACCACCATGCCGACGTTGACCAGGATGTGAAAGCTAAGCACAGCCACCACACCCATTACCACGAACGTTCCAGCCCGGTCGGGCGCTGTCTGAGCGTTCTGCGTCAACCGCATCAGCACAATGAAGTATAGCAGGAGCACCCCCAAAGCTCCTACGAAGCCATGTTCCTCGGCAAACGCGGCGAAGATGAAGTCGGTTTGCGGCACGGGCAGGTAAGAAAGGTGCGTCTGGGTGCCCGTGCCACCCCAGATTCCGCCGGAACCCACAGCGATTTTCGACTGAATGACCTGGTAGCCGGAGCCCTGCTTATCGGCTTCCGGCTCCATGAAGCTGATAAGACGGTCTTTCTGATAGGGCTTCAGTTTGTGCCAGGCCAAGGGCATAATAAGGCCGGCAAGAAGCAAGACAATGAGCGCCTGCTTGGCGCGAACACCTCCGAGAAAAAGTCCCATGAGGGCAATCGGCATGTAGGTCAGCGAAGTCCCGAGGTCAGGCTGCGCCAGCACCATCAGCATGGGAATACCGACAATCGCCCCAGCCTTGATGAAGTCCGACCATGACAGCTCCCGGTGATGCATGTCGGCGAAGTACTTGGCGACCGCCAGGATCAGGATCAGCTTCACCCATTCCGATGGCTGGAAGTGCTGGCCGCCGGGCATTTTGATCCAGCGCCGCGCACCCAGGTATTTCTGGCCAAAAATCATCACCGACATCAGCGAGGCAACGCCCACGATGTACATCCAGTGAACCTTGTCGAGCAAGGCCTGGTAGTTGAGCAGGCTGATCAAGAACATGCCGATCAGCCCGGCGCCGATCCAGTACAACTGCCGGATGTGCGCGCCCGCGAACTTGGTGTGGACGGTGGCGCTCTGAATTTCAAAAACGCCGATGGTGCAGATCATCAGAACGAAGATCAGCAGCAGCCAGTCAAAGTCGCGGTATGAGACATATCTGGACATCAGTCTCCAGTCGCCAGTCGCCAGTCTGCAGCAACCGCTGATGGCTGGTGGTCGTTGGCTGGTAGCAAAGGCTGATGGTTGATGGTCGGTGGCGGGTGGCAAAGACTTCTCGTTGCCACTGTCGTCGGCCCTCGGTCGTCGGTCGTTGGCAATGCCTGTCGTCGTTCGGCCATCTCTTGTCTACCAGCGATCAGCTATCAGCTTTCGGCTATAAAGCAAATTCATTGCAGCCCCGGGGCCGCCGCGGCCACCGGCGGATTTTTCTTTGATGCTTCGACAAAAAGGTGTCCGGCGCCGAGCCCTCTGTTTTTGTCGCCATCTTCGTCCGGCGCAGTCCACAGAGCGCCCACGTCGACCTTGTTGCCGTCTTTCGCCATTTTGGTGGGCGGGCGGTTTTGCTTGTCAACGTAGGCCTTGATCACCTGCGTCGCCAGCCGGGCGGCCAGTTTCCCGTGCTCCCCGCCTTCGAACAGCACGCAGACAATAATTTCCGGATTGCGTCGCGGGGTGAATCCCACAAACCAGCCGTTCTGCGCGAAGTTTTCGTCGTTTTCGTGTTTGGCGCGCAGGGCCAGCGAAACGATCTGCGCCGAGCCGGTCTTGCCCGCGATGTCGACGCCCGGGATGTGCGCCGAGGGAGCCGTGCCCTCCGGAAGCAGAACCCGCGCCATCGCGTCGGTGATCGTCGTGTATCCGGTGCTGTCGATCGGAATCGACTTCACTTCGGTGTAGCGCTGCACGTCCACCACTCCCGGCGGCAGTTCCGTGGGATTGACAACGTGCGGCACCACCATGCGGCCATCCATGGAGATGGCGGAGATAGCTCGCATCAGTTGAACCGGAGTGGTGGCGATTGCGCCTTGCCCGATACCAACCGAGATGGTTTCCCCCGCAAACCATTTCTGCTTGAAGTTGCGGATTTTCCACTCTTCCGACGGCATCACCCCGCTGACTTCATTGGGCAGGTCGATGCCGGTTTTCTGGCCGAGGCCGAGCGCGGTGGCGTACTTCGCAATTCGATCGATGCCGAGTTTTTCTGCGAGCGTATAGAAGAAGACGTCGCAGGATTGATAGATGGCCTTGGTGAAGTCGACCGGGCCGTGCCCGCCCTTGACCCAGCACCCAAACCGGCGTCCGTAGAAGGTCGCTCCACCGCTGCAATGCACATTCAGCGTCTGCGCGATGTTTTCCTGCCAACCGGCGACGGACATAATGATTTTGAATGTGGAGCCCGGAGCGAGCTGCGCCTGGATGGCCTTGTTCAGTAGCGGCTTGTCCGGATCGTTAACCAGGCGGTTCCATTCATCGCGGGATACGCGGATGGCAAAATCGTTCGGATCGAAAGTCGGGCGGCTGACCATGGCGAGAATTTCGCCATTGCGCGGATCCATGGCTACCATAGCGCCGTTTTTCCCGGCCAGCGCTTCTTCGGCCGCAATCTGCAGATCGATGTCGATCGTGAGCTTGAGCTGCTTGCCGGGAATCGCCGGAGTCTCGTCGAGCCGGCCCATTTCCTTGCCGCGGCTGTCGACCAGCGCGCGCCGGGAACCGTTCTGGCCCATCAGGATCTGGTTGTACTGCTTCTCCACGCCCGAAACACCCACCACGTCGCCCGGATTGTAGAACTCGAATTGCGGCTGGTTGAGCATGGTCTCAGTGACCTCGCCGACGTAGCCGACCAGGTGAGCCATGAACCCGTTGCGCGGGTAGAGGCGGCGATGCGCCATGATGGTGTCCAGTTCCGGCAGTTCGTTCTTGTGGGCCTCGATAAAAGCAAGCTCGTCGGGCGTGATGTCGTCTTTCAGGAAGATGGGCTGGTACTGCGGCATGGAGCTGAATTTGCGGATGCGGTCGCGCACTTCCTTGGGCTCAAGATGAAGACCCTGTGCGATGACGTCGGCGTCGGCGTTCAGGTCGCGGGTCGAGTCGCGCAACAGAAGCGCGGAATACGACGGATAATTGTCGACGATGGTGCGGCCGTAGCGGTCAAGAATTTTGCCGCGCGGAGCCAGGATCGGCACGTTGCGGATGCGATTTCTTTCAGCCAGCTGCGCATAGAAATCGCTCTGCATGACCTGCAGCCGCCACAGCCCGTAGGCAAGAATCATGAAGACGATGAGGATGATGTACTGCACCGCCGTCAGGCGTATGGACGATACTTTTTCGTCGCGACCAAACATAGAAAAGCAGCTGTCAGCTATCAGGTATCAGCCTTGATGCCTCGCCGACCCGATTTCTAACCGAAATTGCTTTGATCCTTTATTATCCCTGCTTCACAACCGGAACGCCAACGACCAAGGGCCAACGACCATCGGCGAAAGGCCATCCGCCATCGACCATCAGCAAGATTTTCACGTCCTCTGCTTGAAGCGGTCCAGGGCGAAAAAGAGGAACACTCCGACGATGGCGTTCACGAACGCCGACCACAGCTCGTGCGGCCAACTCCATTGCACACTCAGGTTCACCAGGCCACGCGCCACCATAAAATAGATTACTTTGTGGGTTACGCAGAACACCAGCGTGACCAGCAGGCGCGCGCCGGCGTTTTCGACATCCAGTTTCACGCCCAGCGAAGACGCCGCATAACCGACAATCGTTTTGGCGATACCGTTGAGGCCGATCGGCAAGTGAGTGAGCGCATCTTGAAAAACGCCAATGGCGCCGCCCGTCAACAAGCCGGAAATCGGATTGCGCCGCGAGATCGCGAAGAAAATCGTGACCAGCAGCGGCAAATCGAGCATGGCGAATGCCGGGAACTGATGCGGCAGCCAGGCCTGCAGGAAAAGCGCAGTCGCCGGCACGCCCAGCGTGATCAGCCAGTTAAAGCGGTATACCTCAACCTGCTCCCCGGAGGTGTATGTAATGGGCACGTTATTGCGGTCCGTCCTGGGGCGGGGGCTGAGTCGCGGTTACCGGAGATGCGGGCTTCGCCTTGGGTGCATCCTTCTGTGCCGGATCGACCACCTGGATCGGCGCCGGAGTTGGACCATGCGCGGTCGCCGGTTTTAACGCACTGGACGCGGCGCCTGCACTTTTGGGCGCAACCACGGTAATCGAATTCGCTCCGGAATTCGCAGTCGCGGGAGACGCTTCGGCGCGCGGCGGAGTTCCCGTCCCCGCAGGCTTTCCGGTGGCCGGAGGAGCGGGGTTCGCGGCCTCGTTCCTGGCCGCGCCCGGACCGGGCTTGGTCTTGTCTTCCGCCGGCTTATCCGGCACCGAGGGCAGGCGCTGCGCCAGAATATCGGCCGCACGGACCGTCCCGGTCTGCAATTGCGTGGGCTCCTGCTCGACCAGTTTGGTCACGACCAGGACTTCTTCCAGTTTGCTGAGGTTCGCGGCGGGCTTCACCCGGATGGTCAGGAACAGATCCGAACCGTTCCCCACTCTTGTCACAGTGCCGACCGGCAGACCCTTGGGGAAGATGCGATCGCCGCCGCTGGTGCGAACTTCTTCCCCGGGCTGCACCGCGTTGTCGGCCATGATGTGTTCCAGCACGACTTCCCCGCCGGGAGTGCCGCGCACGATGCCCTGCAGGCGGGATTGTTCGAGAATGCCGCCCACCCCGCTCGACTGGTCATCAATCAGCAAAACCTGCGCGGTGGAACCAAAGACTTTGAAGACTTTGCCGACAATGCCATCGACCGTAATGACCGCCATGTCAGGCTTGAGGCCGTGGTGGCTCCCTTTATCGATGTAGACGATGCGGGACTGCTCGCTGCCACCCGAGCCGATGACCTGCGCGGGCAGCGTCTGCGAGATGAATTGCTCCTTGAAAGCAAGCAGCGCCTGCAGCCGGCGCGCCTGGGCGGCGTCTTCATTCAGCCGAACCTGCTCCAGGCGGAGCTTTTCGATTTGTGCTTTGAGTTCGCGGTTCTCCGCGCGCACGCCGCGCAGATAGAAATAGTTGTGCCAGAGGTTGCCGCTGCCGTTGTGAACCCAGTTCAGAACCTTTTCGAAAGGCGTGACGCTGTTCACGGCCCAGATGCGAATCAGGCGGGAGGATTCCGTGTCGGTGGTGCGCTTCACCTGAACAGCCAGTCCCAGCACCTGCGCAAAAAGCACTCCTACCAGGACGATCAGGTTCTTGTAACGGCCGAGGACGGATTCCATACTTCAGGTCTCAGGTCTTAGTGGTCAGGTCTCAGGGAACCCGTCGACGCCAACGGATTTTGCATGCTCCCAGCTCGTGGCTCAAAGCTCGCAGCTCTACTCAATCGAAATCTTGCGCAGCAGCTTGAAGTCGCTGAGCATCTTGCCCGTGCCCAGCACCACGCTGCACAGCGGATCGTCGGCAATCGAAACCGGCAACCCGGTTTCTTCGCGGATGCGCTTGTCCAGATTTTTCAGCAACGCGCCGCCGCCGGTCAGCACAATACCGCGGTCGCTGATGTCGGCAGAAAGTTCGGGAGGCGTACGCTCCAGCGCCACGCGCACCGCGTTCATGATGGTGGAAACGCACTCGCTCAACGCTTCGCGAATTTCGCTGTCATCGACCGTAATCGTCTTGGGCACACCTTCGATCAGGTTGCGCCCTTTGATTTCCATGGTCAGCGGCTTGTCGAGCGGATAGGCGCTGCCGATTTCAATCTTGATCTGCTCGGCGGTACGCTCGCCAATCAGCAGGTTATATTTCCGTTTCAGATAATTCATGATGGCTTCGTCCATCTGGTTGCCGGCCATGCGCACGGAACGCGAGTAGACGATGCCGCTCAGAGAAATAACCGCGATGTCAGTGGTGCCGCCGCCGATGTCCACCACCATGTTGCCGCTAGGCTCGGTGATGGGCAGCCCGGCGCCGATGGCCGCCACCATCGCCTGTTCCACCAGGTACACTTCGCTGGCCTTGGCGCGATAGGCGGAATCCATGACCGCGCGCTTTTCCACCTGCGTGATTTCCGATGGCACGCCGATCACGATGCGCGGGTGCACCAGCATCTTGCGGTTGTGCGCTTTCTGGATGAAGTAGTTCAACATCTTCTCGGTGACCTTGAAGTCGGCGATGACGCCATCCTTCATCGGCTTGATAGCGACGATGTTGCCGGGCGTGCGGCCCAGCATTTCCTTCGCTTCCTTGCCGACGGCTTCCACTTCGGCAGTGTTCTTATTGATCGCCACGATGGAAGGCTCGTTGACGACGATGCCTTTGCCGCGCGCGTAGACGAGTGTGTTGGCGGTCCCGAGGTCGATGGCCAGATCGCTGGAAAAAATGCTAAACAGCGACCGGAGATTGTGAAAGCGCCCTGCGCTGGAATGGAATCCGTTGGATGACATACGGTTAACTTCTCTCTCACTCAAGTCGGACGACTGCCCGTCCGTTGCTATGCTTCACACTTCCGGTTAGGGGGTTACTTACTCATTCTATGGGATATTCCCATTCCCTGCCGGACACGAAAGGTCTTGGACCCCGGAAATTCCCTGCGGTCAGACCTACTGAATCACGACCTTCTCCTGCTTGGTATTCACGCCGCCCTTCGAGTTCTGCGCCGTCACCGTGATAGTGCTCTCTCCGGTGGGCAAAGGGGGAGTGAAATAGTGAAAACTGCCATCGTTGGTCACCATCAGAACTTCGCGCCCGTTGACCATAACCCGGGCCCCGGTTTCGGTCTTGCCTGTCACCTCGATTACGTGGCCATGCTGGCTCAACTCGATGTCGAGGTTGATGGCAACCGCGTCCTTGCCCTTGGGCAGGATCGTGAAACGGCTCTTTTCGCTCTCCACCGACTGCTTGCCGCTGGCGTCGAGCGATTGCACCATCCAGTAATAGGCCCCTGGCCCCAGCCCCGTGACCGTCACGTCCGCCGCATTGACGGGCCGGTCCACAATGGTGGAAGAGAAATAGGGGTTGCGGGAAATACGCAGACGGTAACCCGCAGCGCCGGTCATCGGCGCCCAGGTAAACTGCACATCCTTGGTCTGCGAGCCACCGGGGAGGAATAACGGGATCATGTTGGCCGGAGAAATCGGCGTGGGCGGACCGATCTCCTTGGTCTTGGCCATCTTCTCAGATTTCGCCCGGAAGGTAGCGCGCTCGTAATCGAGCAGGCGAACGGTTTCTCCGTTGCGCGACACGTCGCCGCTGCCTTTCTTCACCAGGACTTCGTGCTGATCATTCTTCGGGTCGTTGCGCACCATGGCCGCGCTTTCGGGATCCAGGGAGAGGTTCGCTCCCGCGACGCTGACCTGCGACCTGGAACCCTGGCTGTAGGCGGCCGTGGAAAGATCCACCGTTCCGGTAGTAACCGCAACCTTTACGTGGGTCTGTTGCTGATCGTTGGCCGAGTTCTCCTCGATCACGATCAGGGAGTCCTGCTTGACCGTGTAGTTGGTGCCGTCATTGAACACGACCTTTGCCATGCCCTCGGAGCCGGTCTGCACCACGTCGCCTTTTTCCAGCGGGATGTTGTAGTCCGCGGTCGTCCAGCTACTGCTGCTCGACTTCTTGATCTTCACCGTGCCTTCGAGCGCGGTAAAGCGGGCCTGCTTTTCGACCCCCGATGACGACTTGTCGGGCGGCGGCGCCATGCCGGCGATCCGCTCCAGCATGCTGGTCGTCATATTGCCGGCTGCCTTGACGGTGCTGTCGGTGAACTGCGGGAAGGCGAAGTGCATCGCCACCCCGAAGACAAGCGCCACCGCGAGCATGATCAACAGCACGCTGCGGTAGGTAACCGTCTTCCAGGCTATGTAGACGCCCGGCTTGCGCTTTGACGACACGGAGGCCAATAAAAACCAGCCAAACCTAGAGAATATGGGGTAATTCCAACACTACCACAAGCCTTGAGCGGCTAAAACGGGGTAACGAGGTGGGTTCAGGTCCGTTGGAACATGTCCGATCGTGTAGCCAGACCAGCGGTTAACGCGGGGCCACCGGGTCGCCGGTTTTGTGTTCTCGAATCTGGAAAATGAGGAAGTCGTGAATGGCCTGAATTGCCTTCGGTGAACTGCTGGAAACGATTACTTTGCCGCCCCTGTCGGTTTCCTTGAACTGGTACGTGATTTCGCTGGAAAGCTTCTTCATCTCTGGCACACCCGCCGGTTCCTGGTCGTGTACAAACATCGGAATGTCAAAGTTGCCTTCGGCAAAGCTGTGTGCAATGTGAGTCAGGTGCATGCGGATCTGATCGCGGGTGGCGGCATCGCCCGCTTGGTTGGCCGAAACAACGATCACTCCTCCATCCGGTTTTAAGAGAAAGTGATGAGTCGTCTTTGTCTGGGAGAATCCCATGCCCTTCTCTCCCCGCCCCATCATTGCTTCGTGATCGTGCGAGGCGTCGTGACTGGCCTTGTGCTGGCACTGCGGCGCAGACGGCTTTTCGGAATCTTGCGCGTGGAGCCCTGCACAGCCACAAAACAGTGCTCCCCCCACTAGGGCAACGACGAGGCGCGAGGTCATCGACGGGTCTCCTTAGTAATCGCGGCATAGAAGTGCGGCGGCAGGGTAGTTGATTTCCTCGAAGTACCTACGGCGAGTTTTTCCAGCAGCCCTGCCCGCGCGTGCTTTGGTGTTTGCTCCAGCAGTCCATCCCATTCCAGAAGAATCGAGCGCAGTTGGTCACGCAACTCGTTCATCTCCTCAATCTGACGTTTGAGCCCCTGCAATTTCCGGACTGCCAGCCCACGCACCTTGTGACATGGCGCTCCGTCCGAGTTGCGAATCTTCAGGATGGTGGAGAGTTCGTTGAGGGTGAACCCGATCGAAAGCGCTGCCCGGATCAGGCGCACCCTCCCGACCGATTCAGGGGAATAGCACCGATATCCGTTGCTGGAGCGCACCGGCGTCGGCAAAAGACCTTTTCGCTCGTAGAGGCGCAAAGTGTCGGGGCTCACCCCGACCATCTTGGCGAGCGTGCCGGAACGAAGAGTGCCGGGACCACGGGCGCCGGAATATCGCTGCGAAGGTGGCTTCTGTTTCACGCGCCAAGTTTAGACCCCGGAGCAGGCTCCAGGGTCAACAGGAATTTTCGCCATGCCGCGAGAAACCGATGAACTCGCACGCGCTTCGGCTCTCGGGACAAGCAATGATTTGCGAAGCAGTTCCTAACTGTTGTTGCAACCAGAAAATGTCGTATTAACTGCAACGAGACTCTGTCACCGCTTATCGATTAAGGAACGGCCGCCCATGCGGGACGACCGGAGAGGTTGTAGATGCGGGGCAGGGGTGTTTTTCTTTTCTGCGCCGAGGTCAGGAGCTTGGGACGGCGCTCGGCGTGTTCTGCGAGCGGCAGAGGCAGAGCGAGGAGGAGCCGATCTCCCCGATAAACGCGCAGCGTGCCGTCCAAGTGATGGGCGAGTTCGACGGTTTCTCCCGCGTAGCCGCGCTGAGCGGGCAGGGGCGGCAGGGCGATGGAGGTCGCGCCTAAGGTGACGGTGTGATCGGGGGCGACGATGCGGCGGTAGTGCAAGGCGAGACAGCGGGCCAGATCAAAGCGGCGGGGCAAGGAGCGGAAGTCGCGAACTGAATCGGCGGCGGGATGGGCGAAGCGCCGATTGTAGTCGGCGCAGAACTGGGCGAGCACAGCGTTGGCCTGGGACAAAGTGGTGGCGCGGGCCAGACGAAGCTCGCTGACCAGTCGGTCCTGGCAGGTACGCCAGGCGCGCTCGATGCGGCCCTTGGCCTGAGGGGAGTAGGCGGGGATCTGCTCGATGCCGAGTTCGTCCAGGGCGCGACCGAGTTGGGTGGGAGCTTGTTGGCCGGCGAGTTGTTCGGCGAGAGTCCAGTAGGAATCATTACGCTGGAAGATGGAGTGACGGTCGCGGTAGAGGCTGAGGGGGACGCCGTGGGTGGTGATCATGGCGTGCAGGGCGCGGAGATAGCCGAGAGTATTTTCGGCTTCGAGTTGGAAATGAGCGGCCAGGATCTGGCTGGTGGCGTCATCCTGGAAGCCAATGAGAGTGAGCTCTGGACCGCGGCCTTCGAGCCAGTCATGGCGGCTGGCATCGGTAAGGGCCATCATGCCGAAACGCGGGCGGGGCGGTGGTCGGGAGCGGTACTTGCGGGATCGACGCTTCTGCGGAGAGAGCAGTTTGGCGGCGCGAAGGATGCGGCGCACGGTCTCGCGGCTGACCGAGAGATTTTCCTCATCGCGGAGTTTTTCTGCCAAATGAGAATCGTTGAAGCCCTGATACTTGCCGCGCGCCAGGGTTAAGATCAACTGCTTCTGGGGAAGAGGCAAAGCCCAAGGCCTGCGGCGTCCGCGATTGCCGTGCTGCACCCAGTCGAGGGAATCGGGCCGATCGCGGCGCTTCAGCCGTTGCACCTGCCGTTCACTGAGCTGCAGCAGCCGGGAAGCTTCGCGTACGCTCAACTTCCCGCCCGCTGCATTCTCAATCACCTTCACTCGTTGGAACTCTTTCTGACTCATCGTCACCATCCTGAGAGGGTGACAAAATCTCGTTGCAGTTAGGGGGTGACATTATCTTGGAGCATTTACACGAAGCAGTTCCTAACTTGCTCACCCCCAACCCCCGCCTGTAGCATGGATTGTTTGGCTTATTGATCAGGAGGCTTTATGGCGACCGATACCGTGACCACCCCGGCCGAGATGGCCAGCGGCACCACCCGGGTTTTCAAAAATTTCATTGACGGCGAGTGGGTCGCGTCCTCGACCGGAGAGACTTTCGAAGACCGCAATCCCGCCGACACGCGCGAAGTGGTGGCCATCTTCCAGAAGTCCGGCAAAGACGACGTCAACGACGCCGTCGAAGCGGCCCGGCGGGCCTTCGAAAGATGGCGGCTCGTACCTGCACCCCGGCGCGCCGAGATCGTGTTCCTCGCCGCCGAGATGCTCGCGGAGCGCAAGGAAGAGTACTCCCGCGACATGACTCGCGAGATGGGCAAGGTGATCAAGGAGACCCGCGGCGACACGCAGGAGGCCATCGACACCGCCTACTACATGGCCGGCGAAGGCCGACGCCTGTTCGGGCCGACCACTCCTTCGGAATTGCCCAACAAGTTCGCCATGGCCGTCCGGCAACCGGTCGGCGTTTGCGGGATGATCACGCCGTGGAACTTCCCGATGGCAATCCCCTCCTGGAAGCTGCTGCCGGCCATCGTCTGTGGCAACACCTGCGTGATCAAGCCCGCACAGGATACGCCGCTCTCCACCTTCAACCTCGTCCGCACTCTGGTCGACGCGGGCGTACCCAAGGGCGTCATCAATGTGGTCTCG
Source organism: uncultured Acidobacteriota bacterium (assembly GCA_963733805.1). Taxonomy (GTDB): domain Bacteria; phylum Acidobacteriota; class Terriglobia; order Terriglobales; family Acidobacteriaceae; genus Gp1-AA133. Next base: position 148,011 of record CAVTEO010000009.1, read on the forward strand.
GGATTCGGGTCGAGTGTGGGCGCACCATTGACCGAGCATCCCGATGTGCGGGCCATCTCCCTGACCGGATCAACCGCGGTCGGACGCACCGTGGGTACCACGGCTGCCAAAAGCTTCAAGCACTGCTCGCTCGAACTCGGCGGGAAGAATCCCATGATCGTGCTCGACGACGCGAATCTTGAACTGGCCATCGAAGGCGGGCTGTGGGGCGCATTCGGCACCACCGGGCAGCGCTGCACAGCCACCAGCCGAATCATCGTGCAGAAGGGCGTGTACCGGGAATTTGTGGACCGCTACGTCGCGCGCGCCAAGGCTCTAAAAGTCGGCAACGGGCTGGATGAATCGGTCGACATGGGCCCGGCGGTGAATGAAGCCCAGCTCAAGACCGACCTGAGCTACGTGGACATCGGCAAGGACGAAGGCGCCAAGCTGGCCTGCGGAGGCAATCGCCTGGAGAAAGGTTCCTACCAGCACGGCTTCTTCATGGAGCCGACCGTGTTTATCGACGTGGATCGCAAGATGCGCATCGCCCAGGAAGAAATCTTCGGGCCCGTGGTGTCGATCATCCCGTGCGACGGATTGGAAGACGCCATCGCTATCGCCAATGGCATCGAGTACGGCTTGTCGTCGGCGCTGTATACGAAAGACGTCAATAAGGCATTCACCGCGATGCGCGACTTGTATGCCGGGATCACCTACATCAACGCGCCGACCATCGGCGCCGAAGTGCACCTGCCGTTCGGCGGGACCAAGGCCACCGGCAATGGCCATCGCGAGGGCGGCATCGGCGCCATCGACTTCTACACCGAGTGGAAGTCGGTGTATATCGATTACTCCGACAAGCTGCAGAAGGCGCAGATCGATCGGGCGGATTAGAGAGTCGCTAGTCTCCAGTCGTCAGCCGCTAGCTTGGCCGTTGTCAAAGTCTCGTGCCGGCGGGTTTTCTCTGCGACCTCTGCGGCTGGTCTCTGCGTACTCTGCGTTCAAATGCGTTTAGGCCGTCGTCTCGCGTTCGTGGCGGGAAAACCTTAAAACGCAGAGGGCGCAGAGAAATGCCGCAGAGAGCGCCGAGAATTTCGTTTTTGCTTTGCGATCTTTGCGGTAGTGCTTTGCCATCTTTGCGGTTAAGCTTTTGTAAGTCGGAGTTGAAATGCCAGCCACTCAGTCCCGTGAAGTAGCCGCTGCGCAGCGCCTTGATAACGTCCGTTACGCCATCCGTGATCTCGCTTGTGTTGCCGATGAGGTCGCGAAAAAAGGCCACAAGATTCTCCCGCTCAACATCGGCGACCCCATCAACTTCGACTTCCAGACACCCGCCCACCTGATCGAAGCCGTCTACAAGGCCATGAAAGACGGCAAGAACGGATACGCTCCCTCGCCCGGCATCAAGGAAGCCATCGACGCGATTCGCGGCGAGGCCGAGCGCAAGGGCATCACCAGCGCGCAGGACATCTTCGTGACTTCGGGCGTGAGCGAGACGGTCGACATCTGCCTGGCTGCACTGCTCAATCCGGGCGACAACCTGCTGACCCCCAGTCCGGATTACCCGCTGTACTCCGCTGTGCTCGCGAAGCTCGGCATTGAGCTCAACACCTATGCGTTGAACGAAGACGACGGCTGGCAACCGGACCTGATCGATGTGCACAAGAAGATCGGCCCACGCACCCGCGGCATAGTCCTGATCAACCCGAACAATCCCACCGGTGCAGTCTGCTCGCGTCGCATGCTGGAAGCGATTGCGGAGCTGGCGCGGCGAAATAACCTTGTTATCTTCGCCGACGAAATCTACGACAAGCTCATCCTGGACGACGATCCACACATCTCGCTGGCCTCGATAGCGCCCGATGTACCGATTGTTACCTTCGGCGGACTGTCGAAGAATTACCTCGCGCCCGGGTGGCGGATCGGTTGGGGCATCGTCAGCGGAGATGCGGCCTCCGTGAAACCTTACGTCGAAGGCATTGGCCGCCTCTTGCGCTCGCGCTTGTGTGCCAATCATCCGGAGCAGTACGCGATTAAGGCCGCGCTCGAAGGGCCGCAGGATCATCTGAAGGAAGTCGCCGGCAAGCTGCGCTCCCGCCGCGACCTCACCACGAAGTGGTGCAACTCCACCAAGCGCGTCAGCTGCGTTTCCCCCAAAGGCGCGTTCTACGCGTTCCCGCGCCTTGACATTCCCGAGGGTGACGACGTTTTCGTCAAGGAATTGCTGGTGCAGAAACACGTGCTGGTAGTCCACGGCTCCGGCTTCGGGCAGAAACCGGGCACGAAACATTTCCGCATTGTCTTCCTGCCCGATGAGCAGACCTTGACCACGGCCTATGCCGGGATCGCCGACTTCATGAAGACGCGCTACAAATAAGTGCTCCCGCCAAAGTAGCTGGACCACCACCGACGCGCCGCGAACTAGGCGACTCCGTCAGCCGCTCGGTCGCAGCTCATGGGTGTACGGGATGGGATGGGGAGTTCAGCGAGATACCCACCCCGCCGCCACCCAAACTTCAGAAATTCTGCCGGTAGTCTGCACTGACAGCGACGGCGCCTCAGTGCGCATGCACATTGCCGAAAGTGGCCAGCCTCCGTTTTTGCAGGTCCGTGACATCCAAATGTTCCGCTTCGAGTTCGGCTTCTTCTTCCGCCCACTCTTCAGCCTCGCGACCGGCTAGCTTTTTCATCAGTCCCGACGCGCAGGCGGTGCAGCAGAAGCCTTTTATGTAGTGACGCTTGCCATCCTGCTGCTCGATGCAGTACTCGTAGGTGAAGGCCGGCGGCTGCGCAATGCAAAGACTGCAAGCCTCCGGAGCGTTAACGTAAAGGGGATCAAAAGTTGCGAAGAAGAGGCTGTCGTTCATAAGCCACCTCGCAAGAAAATGGACTGACACTTTTGATCTCATATTAGCGCGAAGAGATGCTGTGAGCCGGGTCACGAGACCATGTCCGAAAAGCAAGCTTTTCCCTTTTCTGCAAGGAGTTCCGAATTCCCAGAGAAGAGGTCTTAATCATCAGGAGGCGCCAAGAATTGCCGCAAAGATCGCAAAGCAAGCATTCAACAAATTCCTGCGCGATCTCGGCGTTTTAAGATTTTCGCCCCGTAACGCTTACCTGCAAGGTCCCGCAAAGCACACCGACTTGGCCTTTCCGGCGCAATGTGTTCTAAACTCAATCGGAGGGAACTCTGGGGCAGGGTCGTTTGATTGACATCCACAGCCATATTCTTCCGGAAGTAGACGACGGGCCCAAGTCCTGGGAAGTGTCGGTTGAGATGTGCCGTATGGCCGCGGCCGACGGCGTCACGCACATCGTCGCCACCCCGCACTCCAACGACCGCTACCACTACGACCACGAATACCTGACCAGCTGCGTGCAGCGGCTCCAGGGAATGGTCGGCGATAGCCCGCATCTCAGCCTGGGGTGCGATTTTCACCTCTCCTACGACAATCTTCAGAGCGTACTGACCCACCCGTCCCGTTATACGGTGGCGGGAGGAAACTATCTGCTGGTAGAACTCAGCGATTACAGCATCCCCACGCAGATTGGCGATTGTTTTCAGCGCCTCGGCGATCGCGGGGTGACCTCCGTGATCACGCACCCGGAGCGCAACGCGATTCTGCGGCAGAGTCCGCAGCGGGTGATCGAGTTTGTTGAACTGGGCTGCGTCGTACAGGTTACGGCCAACGCGCTCACCGGCTTCTGGGGACAGCGGGTCGCGCGCGTCGCCACTTGGCTGCTTGAGCGCGAAGCCGTGCACGTGATCGCGTCGGATGCGCACGATGCCAAGCACCGCACGCCGATTCTCTCAAAGGCCCGCGCCGCCGTTGCGGAAATCGTTGGCGAGGGCGTCGCGAAGGCGCTGGTCGAAGCAAACCCCCGCGCCATTCTGACTGGACAGCCGCTGCCTTACTCCCCTAAACCCGCACTCAAGTGTTAGCTGAGCCGCGCCAATCACGACGATCACGCTGGGGTGCTGCAAAAATCTCGACCGCAAATTTCGCCAAGAACTACCGCAAAGCTCGCGAAGCATTCCTCTGCGATCTCGGCGGCATTTCTCAGCGTCCTCCGCGTTTTGAGATTTTTGGTGTCGAGCTTAGTATAAATTCACTATTAGCTAAGTCATTGAAAACTCGTTAAGGCCTGCCCAAACTGCAAAATGACTGCCCGGTCAATTCCTGGAATGCCCTTTAAACGCGAGCAGGGGGCCTACAGGCGCCGATCGCCCCTCGAGGCACCCTAAGGGCCATCCGCAGCCCAGCGATCGCCCTAAGGGCTCCGCAACGCCGTTTATTAACCTGGAGCTAATGGTTAGTCTTAACGCTGAGGCTGGTTGGTGGGAGCTGTCGGCCCCTTCCCGTCTGCGGCGGATGCCGGAACCGCAGGCGCGTCCGGCGTGTCAGGGATGCTGGTCATGGCGCTTTCGGGATTGAGGAGGTGGTCGTGACTCGGGCCCAGGCCCAGCTTGATCAAGGCTCGGGAGTCCGGCACGGTCTTGTTCTGCCAGCCGTTATCGGCCTGGAACTTCCGCAGGGCGGCTTCGGTCGAGGCGTCCCACTTGTCTGAGGGTGCGCCCTTCAGATAGCCCTTCTGGATCAGCGCTTGCTGAATCTGGTGAGTGCGCTCGCCGTCAATCTTCTGCTGCCCGCGCTTTTTGGAACGCTTGCTCTTGCGCGAAGCCGATGTCTTCGTTCGCTTCGTCTTGGCTGACTTCGGCTGGGCTTTGGGATGATTCGTGGCCGACGATGACGCCGTCTTGGTGGCTGGCGTTGCCGACGACGCGTTCGCCTGGGTGAAGGCGATCGAACACACCAGGATCGTAATGCTCGAAGCGACTGCGCTCTTCAGCCACGATCCCGCTAATCTCATTCAAATGCCTCAATCGCCAGCCAGGCAGGTTTGCCCCTTTTGAAGAATGGGACGAGCCCTGCCCGCGAAACGTTGTCAAGGAATATGCCGTTCGATCCCGGCACTGGAAATCATCCCTGAATCGGGGGTCCAGTGCCAGTGACCGTCGGGCGATCGCCAGGTTACGGAAGTGTACCTGCGATAAAGATCGTGCCATCCTGACGCCCCGCCCCTCTGGGCCGGACCAGGAACACCACGTCCTGCCCGCTCTTCAACGAAGCTTCAATCTTGTTGAAGTCTTCTGCTGAGTTGACGGGCAGCTTGTTGATCTCGAGAACCACGTCGCCGCGATTGAGGCCGATGTCATCGGCGAACGAGCCGCTTTTGACATCCTGGACAATCACGCCTTTCCCGGCGGGAACATCCAGCCGGTCGGCCAGATCGGCAGTCAGCGGACGCACGCTCAAACCGAGCTTGCTTTCCTTGGGCTGCTGTTCTTCGTTGCCCTGCTGATCTTCGCCGAGGCGCGCCGCGAACAGTTTCGATCGGTCCGCGATGGTGACGGTCGTTTCCTCTTTCTTGCTGTTACGCACGAAGCTGAGCTTCGCTTTCGAACCCGGCTTGCGGGCGGCAATGTCGGCCACCAGTTCGTCGCCGTTCTTCACTTCCTTGCCATCGACGGCTGTGATGGTATCGCCAACCTTGAGGCCTGCGGAATCGGCCGGGCTTCCCGGAACGACATTGGAAATCGTGACACCGGACTGTACTCCGTAGACGCGCGCGATGGCCGGAACCGGCTGCGCCGCAAATTCCACGCCGATCGAGCCGCGCGTGACCTTGTGATCCGGCCCGATGATCTGGTTGTAAACCGATACGACGGTATTGGAGGGCATGGCAAAGCCAACACCCGCGTACGCATTGGTTTCGGTCAGAATCGCGGTATTGATGCCCACGACTTCACCTGCCATGTTCACCAGCGGTCCGCCGGAGTTGCCGGGATTGATGGCGGCGTCGGTCTGCACGAAGGACTGGAACTGGCGTCCCGGAACAATGTTGCGGCCTTTGCCGAAACGATGCCCGCCGTCACCGTAGCTTGAAGTCCGAACGGACTGCCGATGGCCAATACCCAGTCGCCCACCTGCAAGCTCTCGGAGTTGCCGATTTTTGCGGTTGGGAAAGCCTTTGTCGGATTCGATTTTGATTACGGCCAGATCGGTTTCCTGATCGGAGCCCACCACTTTGGCGTCGTGCTGAACGCCGGGAGGGTCATCCTGCAGGCGGACGCGAATGCGGTCGGCCTTCTCGATCACGTGGCGGTTGGTGATGATGTATCCCTTGGGATCTACCAGGACGCCCGACCCCAGAGAGCGCTCCTTGATGTCGCCGCCGGGCCCGGACCGCCCGGTCCTCCCTGGCCGCCGAAGAAGCGGTCAAAGAAGTCATCGAACGGGCTGCCGCCACCGCCATTATCTTCATCGCCCGGGCCCGGACGTGCGCCCCGGCGCTGCCGGTGCGGGTTCTTGATGGTGGATTCGGTATTGATGTTCACCACGGCCGGCTCCAATTGCTTCGCAATCTGCGAGAACGCGTTGGAGAGTTGCTGGGGCGCGGGCACGCTCAATTGCTTGGCATCGGAGGACTGCTGGCCTTCTTTCCCCTTCACTCCATAGGAAACCACAGAGCCGATGAGAATGCCGACGGCAAGCGTGGCGAGAATACTGAGGGTGTAGAGCCAGCGTTTGGCCTTCAAATCCACCCAAAAAGCGCTTTCGCGCGGTTCCATAATGTTTACTTCCTCCGGAAATCTTCGAGACCCGCTAAATTATACCCGTTCGGCACATCTCGGCAGATATGTAGCAGGGGATAAAGGCCTTGCTGGTTAGACGCGGGCCGGAGGCAAAGCGTTTCATCGACTCTGCCTAAATTTCAAGCGCTCAGTCTTTGCCGCTGGAAGCACGGCTGGCCGAATCACACGGAAGTAAGTACCATTTTCTTTCCCACTCGACAACGAGAAACAGCAAACGAAAGTGTGGGAAATCGAAGCACCAGCGGTACTTGCGCGGGTCCCCGGCAAACGCGTATATCGTGGAGACTGGGTTCGCTCGTGCAGCTCGGCGGAACCGCTAAAGATTCGAGAACCTGTTTTGATTCAGCCCGTAACTAGTGGGAAATGAGGTTTCACTGAATGGCTACTACGGCAATGCCCAAGTCGAAGATTTCGGGCGGCTCGTTCCTGCTGGAAGAGCGCCAGACTTCGGAAGTTTTCACGCCGGAAGATTTCACCGAGCAACACCAGTTGATCGGCCAGACCACCGAGGAGTTCGCGGTCAACGAGATCCTGCCCAACATCGAGCGCATCGAGCACAAGGAATTTCAGGTCACGCGCGACCTGCTGAAAAAAGCCGGCGAGCTGGGCCTGTCGGGTGTCGAGATTCCCGAGGCCTATGGCGGGCTTGAGATGGACAAGGTGACGGCCGCGGTGATCGCCGATCACATCGCCAAGTACGCGGGCTTCGCGACCACCTGGGGCGGGCATTCCGGCATCGGCACCCTGCCCATCGTTTACTTCGGCACCGAAGAACAGAAGAAAAAGTATCTGCCCAAGCTCGCGGCCGGGCGAGATGGTCGGCGCTTATGCGCTGTCGGAGTCCACCTCGGGCTCAGACGCGATGAATTGCCGCGCGCGGGCAGAACTGTCCAAGGATGGCAGGCACTACATCCTGAACGGCGAGAAGATGTGGATCACCAATGCCGGATTCGCGGATCTGTTTACGGTGTTTGCGAAGATTGACGGCGAAAAATTCTCGGCCTTCCTGGTCGAGCGCGGCTACCCGGGCTTCTCGGTGGGCGCCGAAGAGCACAAGATGGGCATCCGCGGGTCTTCCACCTGCCCGATCATTCTGAACGACTGCAAGGTCCCGGTTGAAAACCTGCTGGGGGAAATCGGCAAAGGGCACGTCATCGCTTTCAACATCCTGAATATCGGGCGCTTCAAGCTCGGGGCGATGTGCGTGGGCGGGTGCGCGCGTCTCGCTGGAAAACGCGATTGGTTACGCGAAGCAGCGCAAGGCGTTCAACAAGGTCATCGCGGATTTTGGCTTGATCCGCGAAAAAATCGCCAACATGGCCGCGCTGATCTACGTAGGAGAATCACTGGTCTATCGCACGGTTGGCATGATGGACGCGGCGCTGGGCGAAATCGACAAGTCGGGCGCCGACGCGCTGAAAGAAACCCGCAAGGCGATCGAGGAATACGCCGTCGAGTGCTCGATCATCAAGGTCTGGGGATCGGAGATGGTCGACTACGTGGTCGATGAAACCATGCAGATCTATGCAGGTTACGGCTTCGTCGAGGAGTATCCGGCGGAGCGCGCGTATCGCGATGCGCGCATCAACCGCATCTTCGAAGGCACGAACGAGATCAACCGGCTGATCATCACGGGGTTTCTCCTGAAGCGAGCCATGAGCGGACAGCTTGCGCTGATGCCGGCCATCAAGAAGCTGATGGATGAAGTGCTCTCGGGACCGGGCGTGGGCGATGACATCGAAGGCCCGCTCGCCGAAGAACGCAAACTGGTCTCGCAAGCGAAGAAGCTCGGCTTGTTCGCCGCGGGATCGGCCACGCAGAAATATATGCAGGCCATCCAGGACCAGCAGGAGGTGATGGGCGCCATCGCCGACATGACGATTGAAACCTACGCCATGGAGTCGGCCGTACTGCGGGCGCAGAAACTGGTTGAGTCCAGGGGCGAAAAGGAATCGGCGCTCGCCATCGCGATGACGCGCGTGTACCTGACCTCGGCGATGGAAAAAGTGGAGGCGTCGGCCAAGCGCATTATCGCGTCGGTGGCGGAAGGCGACATGCTGCGGACCCAGCTTGCGATTCTGCGGCGGCTGGCCAAGTACGAGCCGTTCAACACGATCGAACTGCGCCAGCAGATCGCGCAGCGGGCGATTGAGGTTGGGAAGTACTCGCTGGCTTAGAGTGGCTGATTCACCACAGAGACACAGAGGCACAGAGAAAGGATTCAACCGGGGGCGGCCCAGGACAAGTCAGCCCCCTTTTCCTCCGTGTGCCCCTCCCACGCCGGGAGTAGGAATTGGCCTAGTGCAAAAGGCGTTTAACCGCAAAGTACGCAAAGCAAAATCCGCGAAGGCCGCAAAGAAAGTCTGCGGGAATTTTTTAACCGGCGCACGCCTTGCCTCGATTTTGCAGTCGGTGCTTTTCCCCAAGGAAATCTTGGTAGGCAAAGGGCACGGAGAAATGCCGCCGAGATGTCCTTTCGCCCGGTTCCCTCCTTTGGTACAAATGTCAGCACAAAACTTATGAAGACTTCTGCGCGATACTTGCTGCTCGTTGTGTTTGTATCGTGCGCGGCGTTGTTTTCCGCGCAAGATAAACCTGCTCCCTCTGCCAACCTCGCTCTCACTCCGCCCATGGGCTGGAACAGCTGGAACAAGTTCGGCTGCAACGTGAGCGAGGACATGATCAAGGGCATGGCCGATGCCATGGTGAAGTCCGGCATGAAAGACGCCGGTTACCAATACGTCGTGATCGACGATTGCTGGCAGGTGTCCCGCGACCAGGACGGCAACATCGTGGCCGATCCGCAGCGCTTTCCTTCCGGCATCAAGGCGCTGGCCGACTACGTGCACTCGCTGGGGTTGAAGTTTGGCATCTATTCCGACGCCGGCTCGAAAACCTGCGCCGGGCGCCCGGGCGGGCTGGGCCATGAGTATCAGGACGCGCTCAAGTACGCCGCGTGGGGCGTGGATTATTTGAAGTACGACTGGTGCAACACGACCACGCAGGAGGCGCGCGCCTCGTACGCGAACATGCGCAACGCGCTCGACGCGTCGGGCCGGCCAATCGTGCTCAGCATTTGCGAGTGGGGCACCGCCAAGCCTTGGCTATGGGGCAAAGAAGTCGGCGGCAACCTGTGGCGCACGACCGGCGACATCCAGGACCGATTTTCCGGCAAGAAGGAGTGGGAGCCCGGCAATTGCTGCAGCTACGGCGTGACCGCGATCATCGATGCCGAAGACGAAATCTATTCCTACGCCGGTCCCGGACACTGGAACGATCCCGACATGCTGGAAGTCGGCAACGGCGGCATGACCACCAACGAATACCGCTCGCACTTCAGCTTCTGGGCACTGCTGGCCGCGCCGCTTATCGCGGGCAACGACCTGCGCGACATGAAGCCGGAGATCCACGACATCTTGACGAACAAAGAAGTAATCGCTGTCGATCAGGATGCTTTGGGACGCCAGGGACGCCGCGTCTGGAAAAACGGCGATCTGGAAGTTTGGTCGAAGGCGCTGGCCGGCGGAGCGCGGGCGGTGATCCTGTTCAATCGCGGCGAGACCGAGAAGGAGATCACGGCCAACTGGACCGATCTCGACTATCCCGCGAACCTGTCGGCGGCGGTGCGTGATCTGTGGCAGAAGCAAGACCTGGGGATGGCGACCGGCAAGTTCTCTTCGACGGTGGCCCCGCACGGGGTGGTGATGGTGACGCTGAAGCCGTAATCGTCTTTACAACTGAGGTCGCAAGAATTTCTTTCTCAATCCACCCTGAGACGCGCGGCGGGGTCGTGGTGTTCACCAACGGAGAAAACGGCAATCGACATTCCACCAGGCAGTTGCATGGACTTGAGGTTTCTGCGCCAATCGAGGATGAAGCGGTCGGCGCCCTGCCCCATGTTCAAGCTATTCCAGGCTGTCACGACTCGCTGTGACTGGGATCACATGGCAGAACCCCAGCCTTCGGCGCGAACAAACAGTTCAGCCCGCCGCGCGGGAATCGTTTGGTTTTAACTGCTCCATCACGCTCTGAATCAGTTCCTTCGCGTCGGTCAGGCTTTTCATGACCATTTGAATGTCCATGACCGGCTTTCCGGGCCAGCGCTGGCTTTGGCAATAGACGCCGTGCTGGCCGACCAGGGCCATCGCGTCTGTGACCAGATCCATGGTGACGGCGAGGCGGCCGCGCGGGACGCCCATCATGGTCTCGTAGTGCTCGAGTTCTTCCTGCTTGTCGTCGAATACCGGCATGGGTCGATTGTAACTTGGGCCGACGGTGGGGGATAATTGGCGGGCAAAAATCGGGACTTTAACTCTCAGCCTTCAGCTCTCAGCCGTCAGCATTCAGCCTGTCAGGGCCGTGGAGATTTACCGTTACACAAACGCGGGCGGAACGTCCAAGTGTTGAAAAGCGAAGTGCTGATGGCTGACTGCTGATAGCTGAAAGCCGATAGCTGATAGCTTCCCACAAGGAGATCTCATGCAGAAACGTATCGCATTCCTGATGTGTTCTGTTCTTGCTCTTTCGATCCTCTCAGCCGCGCAGATGGGCGGCGACAAACCGCGTCCCAGCCCGGCGGCCAATGCACAGTGCAAATTGGCCGACGGCAAGTCGATCAAGGTGGCCTACTCCAGCCCACGCGCCAAGGGGCGCAAGATTTACGGCGGCCTAGTGCCTTACGGACAGGTGTGGCGCACCGGCGCGAACGAGGCAACCACGTTCGTGACGGATGCGAATCTGACCATCGGCGGCAAGGATGTTCCCGCCGGCAGCTATACCATGTTCACCGTGCCCGGGGAGGACAAGTGGTCGCTGGTCATCAGCAAGAAGACGGGCGAGTGGGGAACCGATTACCCGGAGGGCCAGGATCTGGGGCGCTTCGATATGAGCGTCTCCAAAACTCCGAGTGCGGTGGAGAACTTCACGATCTCGTTCCACGAGATGGGCACGGGCTGCCACATGTATATGGATTGGGAGAATACCCGGGCGACCATCGAGATTACTGAGAAGAAGTAAGGCACAAGCATTCACCACAGAGGACACGGAGGGGCACGGAGGATTTTGAGAACTGGCCTCGCTCGAGGTCACCCTCTGTGACACTCTGTGTCCTCTGCGGAAACTTTTTTGGGCGCCGGATGTCGCTGCACTCGGGCGCAAGAAGGAATACAATTCCTCCCAGATGCACAGCAATTTCCGCGGGAGGCTCCCCATGCCCGTGTACGACTACATCTGCAACGACTGCCACAAAGAATTCGAAAAGGTTCTCACCCTGAATCAGCACGATCACGAGCAAGTGCGCTGTCCGCACTGCGGCAGCAAGAACGTTGACCAGGAAGCAAAGGCGTTCTTCGCTGTGACGTCAAGGAAAAGCTGAGAAGTCAAAAGCGTTTACCTCAGAGGACACAGAGGTACACGGAGGTTTTAGGGGCTGGTGACCTTTCGCACAGCCCACTGTGGACGCCTCTGTGTTCTCCGTGCCTCTGTGGTTATGAGGTTTGCGGTTTCCAGCGCAGGACAGGCTTGCGAGCGGCCGCGGTTTCGTCGAGGCGTGAGACGCGGGTCGTATGGGGCGCGTCGAGCACGGTCTGCGGGTCTTCTTCCACTTCCTGTGCGATGGACTTCATCGCGTCGATAAACAGATCCATCTCCGCTTTGTCTTCGCTCTCGGTCGGCTCGATCATCAGCGCCCCGGGGACGATGAGCGGAAACGCCGTCGTGTAGGGATGGAAACCGTAGTCGATCAGGCGCTTGGCGATATCCATCGTCTTCACGCCTTTTTTTGCCTGCAGTCTGTCACTGAACACGACCTCGTGCATGCTGGGCGTTGCGTACGGCAGATCGAAAACACCTTCCAGACCCTTACGGATGTAGTTCGCGTTCAGCACCGCGTCTTCAGTGGTCTGGCGCAGGCCGTCGGGACCGTTGGCGAGGATGTAGGCCAGCGCCCGCACAAACATGCCAAAGTTTCCGTAGAAGGAGCGCACGCGTCCGACCGACTGCGGGCGGTTGTATTCGAAGCCAAGCGTGCCATCGTTCTTGGTGATGACGACCGGCGTCGGGAGGAAGGGCTCGAGCGCGCGCTTCACCGCAACCGGGCCGCAACCTGGTCCGCCTCCGCCATGGGGGGTCGAGAAGGTTTTGTGCAGGTTGAGGTGCATGACGTCGACGCCAAAGTCGCCGGGACGGACTTTGCCGACCAGCGCGTTCATGTTGGCGCCATCCATGTAGAGCAAGCCGCCCTTGGCGTGCAGAATCTGCGCGATCTTGTGAATCTCCTGCTCGAAAACGCCCAGCGTGTTGGGATTGGTAAGCATCAGCGCAGCGATGTCGTCATTCATCTGCGCTTCGAGGGCGGAGACTTCGACCATGCCGCGCGCATTAGACTTCAGATTTTCGACCGCGTAGCCGACCATGGCGGCGGTCGCGGGATTGGTGCCGTGCGCGGAATCGGGGATCAGTACTTTCTTGCGCGGATTGCCTTTCGACTGGTGATAGGCGCGCGCGATGAGCAACCCGGTGAGTTCTCCATGCGCGCCGGCGGCGGGCTGCAACGTGATCGCCTCCATGCCAGTGATCTCAAGGAGGCAGTCGCTGAGCGTTTTGATGATGCGCAGCGCGCCCTGCGAAATCTTCTCGGGCTGGTAGGGATGCCCGTTGGCGATGCCCTCCAGGCGCGCCACGACCTCGTTGACACGCGGGTTGTACTTCATCGTGCAGGAACCCAGCGGGTACATGCCCAGATCGATGGCGTAGTTCCAGGTCGAGAGACGGGTGAAGTGGCGAATGATTTCGATCTCGCTGACTTCCGGCATGACGCCCAGGTCCCGGCGCTCGGCGTTACCCAGCAGTTTGGCGGTGTCGACCTCGGGAACGTCGAGGGGCGGCAGCTTCCAGGCCGCTTTGCCGGCGGACGACTTTTCGAAGATCAGCCCTTCGTTCTGATTGACGTGGCGCGTGGCTTTGGGAGTCGGATGCTTCATCGCACCACCTCCTCGACCGCGCGCTCGCCATGCGGTTCCTCGGCTTCGCTTTCGGCGAGCATGCCGACCGCCGTATCGATCGCGGTGCGCTTCGTCATTTCGGTGCAGCACCAGAGCGCAGCGTTGCCGAGTTCCGGATAAAACTTCTTCAAAGGCAGGCCGCCTACGATCTTGTGACCCAGCAGGCGACTGTTGATGACGTAAGGATCTTCGCTGGTCTGGACGACGAATTCATTGAAGCGCGGCGCGCCCGTGAAAAGAACCCGGGCGTGTTTGCCGAACTGATCGGCGGCATAGGCGGCCTTCGCGAGATTCTGCTTGGCCAGTTCTTTCAGGCCGACCTTGCCGTACACCGTCATGAAGATGTTGACCATGAGCGCGACCAGCGCCTGGTTGGTGCAGATGTTGGAAGTCGCCTTCTCGCGGCGGATGTGCTGTTCGCGGGTGGCCAGAGTCAGCACGAAGCCGCGCTTGCCGTTGCGGTCGGTGGTTTGTCCGGCGAGGCGGCCGGGCATTTGGCGGACGAATTTTTCGCGGGTGGCGATGACCCCGCAGTAGGGACCACCGAAGCCGACCGGCACGCCGAACGACTGGGCTTCCATGGCAACGATGTCGGCCGGGCGCGGCGGCTCGATGATTCCGAGCGAGACCGCTTCCGCGATCGAGACGACCAGCAGCGCGCCATTCTTGTGCACGATGTCGGCGATGGCGGCGACGTCTTCGATGGTTCCAAAAAAATTGGGCGACTGGATCAGGACGCAGGCGGTGTCGGGGCTTATGGTCTTTTCCAACGCTTTCAGATCGAGGCGCCCGGCATCGGTGAAGCCTGCAGTCGCGAGCGGCATGCCCTGATGGTGTGCGTAGGTGGCAAGCACTTCGCGGTATTCGGGATGGAGACTCCTGGCGACAATCACCGACTTTCTTCCGGTAACACGCACCGCCATCATGGCCGCTTCGGCCGCCGCCGTCGAGCCGTCGTACATGGAGGCGTTGGCGACTTCCATGCCCGTCAGCTCCGAGATCATGGTCTGGAATTCGAAAATCGCCTGCAGCGTGCCCTGCGAGATTTCCGCCTGATACGGAGTGTAGGCGGTGAGGAATTCTCCGCGCGAGATCAACGAATCGATAATGACCGGCCGGTAGTGCATGTAGGCGCCGGCGCCAAGAAAGCTGGCGTACTCGATGCCGTTCTCCTGCGAGCGCTGGCGGAACCAGTCGACGATCTCGGATTCCGCCATCTGGCGCGGGACCTTGAGGTCGCGATTGAGCCGGTACTCGGCGGGAATGGGCGCAAACAGGTCGTCGATGGAGCGCGCCCCGATGGCCTTGAGCATTGCTTCACGGTCGGCGGGTGATTTGGGTAGATAACGCATAGGAAGTTATTTAGATGTAACCAGCAGCCAGAAAGATTGATGGACGGCGATGTTCGGTTGTCCGGTGCTGCGGCCTTGCAGCGCGAAATTTGCGTTGCAGTTAAAAGTCATTGAAGGCGGCTTTCACGAACGAAATGCGATCACCACAGAGGACACAGAGGACACGGTGGAGGCCAGAAAGAAGTGCCTCAGGATTCTCTGTGTTCTCGGTGTGCTCTGTGGTGAAGAATTTCATTTGCAGTCACCAGCCAGTCCTCGAGCTCTTCTAGTGCCCGCCTTCTTCTTGCACGAACTTTTCGTAGTCCGCCGCCGACATCAGACCATTCAGTTCGGCTGGATTTTTCAGCGTGAGCTTAAGCATCCAGGTGTTGTTAGCGTCCTTATTAATTTTCTCGGGCGCAGTGGCCAGTTCACCATTGACTTCAGCGACGGTGCCGGATGCCGGCGCGTAAAGATCCGAGACCGCCTTAACCGATTCTACGGTTCCGAACGTCTTGCCCGCTGTGATCTCTGAACCTGGCTTGGGCAGATCGACAAACACAATGTCGCCGAGGGACTCCTGCGCGTAGTCGGTGATGCCGACGGTCGCAAGGGAGCCGTCGACCTTGATCCATTCATGTTCCTTGGTGTATTTCAGGTCGGTTGGGTAGGGCATCTTTGGCTTCTTGCTCCTGGCTGCTGGCTTCGTGGCTCCGAGCTTCGAGCTCTGAGCTTCGAGCGTACGTCTGCGGTCAGTTCTTCTTCGGTCGTTTGTAGAACGGTGTCGGCACTACCTGGGCGCCCACGCCTTGTCCCCGGATCTCTATTTTTATTTTCGTTCCGATTTCTGCGAAGGACGGGGAAACGTAGGCCAGAGCGATGTTCTTCTTCAAGAACGGCGCTGGGGATCCGCTGGTCACGTAACCGATCTGCTCGCCGCCTTCGTCCAGAACTTTGTAGCCATCGCGGGCAATGCCGCGTTCGACCATCTCCAGGCCCACCAGCGTGCGCTTTAATCCGGCGGCCTTGGCTTTCTCGAGGGCAGCGCCGGCCGATGAAGTCGGGCTTCTCCATCTTGATGAAGCGGTCGAGGCCGGCTTCCCAGACGTTGATGGTGTCGGAAATTTCGTGTCCGTAGAGCGGCAGCTTGCCTTCCAGCCGCAGCGTGTTTCTCGAACCCAGACCACATGGAACGGCACCGAATTCTTTTCCCGCTTCGAGGAGCTCTTTCCATACGCGGGTGCTGGTCGCTTCGTCGGCGGGAATGTAGATTTCGAATCCATCCTCGGCGGTATAGCCGGTGCGCGCGATCAGAATGTTTTTCAGGCCGCAGACGGTGCCGCGCGTGACCCAGTAGAACTTTACGGCGGAAAGATCGGCGTCGGTCAGCTTCTGCAGCAGGTTCACGGCTCTTGGACCCTGGATCGCGATCTGCGTGAAATCGTCGGAAAGATGCTCGACCTTGCAGTCGAATTTACGGGTATTGTCGCGCACCCAGTTGAAGTCTTTTTCGCGCGTCCCGGCATTGATGACGAGGAGATATTCGTATTCGCCGAGGCGATGGACGATGACGTCATCGACGAACGTGCCCTCGGGATAGAGAAGAGCGGAGTATTGCGCCTGCCCGATCGCCAGGCGGGCCGCGTCGTTCATGGAGATGTGCTGGACGGCGGCGAGCGCCTGCGGCCCGGCGAGCCGGATGTCTCCCATGTGGCTGACGTCGAAGATGCCGACCCCAGTGCGGACCGCGTTGTGCTCGGCCATGATGCCGCCGGCGGAGGGGTACTCCACGGGCATGTCCCAGCCATTGAATTCGACCATCTTGGCGCCCATCTGGCGGTGGACGGCGTTGAGCGCGGTCTTGCGGATGGTCGGCGTAGTCGCCTCGACAGCAGGCAAGCGGAATCCTCGATCAGATGCGCAGTTGGCTGGGCTGCGGAGTCGTGGAACTCATAACCCTATCACGCTGTTTTTTGTGGGGTCAAACCGGAGAGGCAGGTCAAGCTAACAGGTCACGGGTGACAGCTGTCAGGTCTGAGGAATTTGATGCTGTCTCTAACCTTGAGCTAGGCGTCTTGCTCTCAGCTCGAGGCTCGTAGGTCGCAGCCACTGGTTACCAACGGAACCTTCGCTGTTTTCCGCACCAGCGCTAAAGTTTCCCCATGGCAACCACCAAAGTCAAAGTTCGCTGCAGCCAGTGCGAGCAGGTCGAAGAGCGCTGCGATTGCGAGAAATATTGCGTCTTCTGCCAGAGCCAACTGGACGTCCGGCTGTGCGAAGACGGTCTTTTCTACTGTGGCGCCTGCCGCGAAGCCTGCGAATACAAGGTTTCGATCTAGGTCTTTCAAGGCCGAGCTCGCCCATCCGTCCCGGCGGGGACGCTCCAGGCTCCAACGGTCAATCCTCTTGCAGCAAAGCTGCGCTCGCTTGCGCACGTCGCCGATCTGATAGTCCTCTCGATGCCCGGGACTGCTCTGTGCGCTAACCTTTTCCGCTCGCTTTTCGTCTCATGGGAGACTCTCCAGGCCGGATCGAGTTCGCCATGTCCGTCACAGCATCAGCGCCCAACGCCGCCGCATCGCCCGCCATTTCCGCGGGGTCGTCGCGCATCGTTTCGCTCGACATCTTCCGCGGGCTCATCATGGTGGCGATGGCGCTCGACCATACCCGCGATTTCTTCACGAATTTACCTTTTGAGCCGGAGACGCTCTCGCAAACATGGCCCGCCCTGTTCTTCACGCGCTGGATTACGCATTTTTGTGCGCCCATGTTTTTTCTGCTGGCAGGAACCGGAGCGTACCTTTACGGCCAGCGCCGCACGCCCGCGGACCTGACCCGTTTCTTATGGACGCGCGGCCTGTGGCTGATTGCGTTGGAATTCACGGTGGTTGGGACGGCATGGTCGTTTCAAATTCCGTTCGGCTTCTTCGGCGTGATCTGGGCGCTGGGCGCGTCGATGATCTTGATGGGTGCGATCGTGCGCCTGCCGATGCAATGGATTGCCGGCTTGTCGGCCGCGATGATCGTGCTTCATGACCTGCTGAACGGAGTTCGCCCCGCGCAATTTGGATCCCAGGCTTGGATCTGGGGCATCCTTCACCATCGCGGTGGAGTCCTGCTGCCATTCGGTGTGCGCCAGTTCGTGCTGTTCCCGCTCATTCCGCTGGTTGGAGTGATGTCGGCGGGCTACGTTCTGGGGAAGGTCTACACCATGGAGCGGGCGCGCAGGAAGAAGCTGCTGGCAGTTTCCGGCACCGTCATGATTGCGCTGTTTGCTTTCCTGCGCCTGACCAACTTGTATGGCAATCCGCCAGCGGGATTGGGTGGCGTTTCGCAGGGCGACTTCCATCTGCAGCCCACGCTTGCGAAGACGGTGATCCTGTTTCTGGACGTCGAGAAATATCCGCCTTCGCTGCAGTTCTTGCTGATGACGATTGGACCGTCGTTACTGTTGCTGGCCTGGCTGGATCGGGATAGCGTGCCCCGCGGGTTGAGGGCTTTGTGGATTTTCGGGCGCGTGCCGATGTTCTTTTACGTGCTGCACTTGTACCTGATTCACTCGCTGGCAATTCTGGTGTCGGTGGTGCGCGGGCAGTCGGTGGGCTGGCTGTTTCACGGGGCAATTTTCGGGGAAACACCCGCGGGCTACGGCTACAACCTGCCGTTCGTGTACCTCATGTGGATCGCGGCGGTGGTGCTTTTGTACTTCCCGTGCCGATGGTTTGCAGAGCTGAAAAGAAGGCGTCACGAGTGGTGGCTGTCTTACTTGTGAGGCCAGGAGAACAAGGTCACGGCCGCTAGCAACAGTGATCTTTCGCGCAGTTCACGACAAATCGCGGGGATCGGCAACAGGCGGCCCACGGGTCCAGGTGGGACGCCCGCCCCCTGCACTGACATCAAATCTCTAGCGCACAGGCTTGAACAGTACGCTGCTGCCTACAACCCGGCGCGCCACCGCCGCGGATAGAACTTCCGCCTTCGATGGTTCCGGTTTTGCGGGTTCGGTGTCGGCCTGAGGAGCCTGAACGGGCGCTTTGGCTTCGTCTTTTGCGGCTGCGATTTTGGGTTCCTCGGGTATCTGCGCGCCTTTCTCGGCTCTCTGAATCTCCACGCTGCCTTTCAGCACGGCGCCGTCGTCGATGCGGATGCGCCGCGTGACGATCTCCCCCTGAATGTTGCTTTCCGCGCGCAAGTCCACCAAGTCGGTGCAGTGGATGTTGCCCTTCACCGATCCCATCACCGCAACTTCTCGCGCCCGAATATCCGCCCTGACCGTGCTGTTGCGGCCAACGGTCACCCGATGCTCGGGACAATGCACCGAGCCTTCCACCGTGCCGTCAATGAAGAGAGGTTCACTCCCGCTGACCTCGCCTTTGATGACGATCGAAGCGCCGATCGTAGCTTGTTCGGTGGCCGGCCCGGCCGCAGGCGCACCCCAACCGTCAGCGCGATATCCAGCATTCGACAAATTCTCTGCCATGGCGATTTGCCTTCCTTGGCGTGATATGGGCGGCGGGGGAGATGACCTCGCCGCCTGTAATGGCTATCGGCGGTTCGGAAGAAATTGATTAGGCGGGTCTACGGTTCATCGCCCTTTGGGTTGCGGCGTCCCGGGCGGGACACGGCTCGACGGAACGTTCCCCTAGACCACTACGGATTCTTTGTACTCTCCAAACACTTTGCGCATCGCATCGGAAATCTCGCCTACGGTCGCGTAGGCCTCGACGGCGTCCAGAATCCGCGGCATCAGGTTCGCTCCGGAACGCGCTGCGTCTTCCACGCCGCGCAGCGCATCCTGCCAGATGCTCGCGTCCCTTCGAGCGCGCAGGGCCCGCAGGCGCTCCACCTGCCTGGGCTCGAGTGCTTCATCAATCCGCTGGATTGGGATGGGCCGCTCTACCTCTAACTCGAAGCGGTTCACGCCCACGACAACGGCTTTTCCGCGATCGACCGCCTGCTGATATTCGTAGGCAGCGTTTTGGATCTCCTGCTGCACGAATCCGCGCTCGATGGCCTTCAACATTCCGCCCAGCACTTCAATCTTGCCCAGGTACTCGGCGGCGCGCTTTTCGATTTCGTTGGTCAGGCTTTCGATGTAGTACGAACCCGCCAGCGGATCGACGGTCTGCGGCACACCCGATTCGTACCCAATGATCTGCTGGGTGCGCAGCGCGATGCGGGCCGATTGTTCAGTCGGAAGCGCCAGTGCCTCGTCGAATGAATTGGTGTGCAGCGATTGTGTTCCGCCCAGCACCGCCGACAGAGCCTGCAGGGCCGTGCGCACGATGTTGTTTTCGGGTTGCTGCGCGGTCAGGGTCGAACCAGCAGTCTGGGTGTGGAAGCGCAGCATCCAGGATTTGGGATTCCGGGCTCCGAAATGCTCGCGCATGATGCGCGCCCACATGCGCCGGGCCGCGCGGAACTTCGCAACCTCCTCCAGGAAGTTGCTGTGCGCGTTGAAGAAGAACGAAAGCCGCGGAGCGAACTTGTCGACCTCGAGCCCGGCATCCATCGCGGCCTGCACATAGGCCATGCCGTCGCCCAGCGTGAAAGCAACTTCCTGCACCGCGGTGGAACCGGCCTCGCGCATGTGGTAGCCGGAGATTGAAATCGTGTTCCAGTCGGGAAGGTTCTCGTTGGTCCAGGCGAACAGGTCGGTGATGATGCGCATCGCCTGCTGGGGCGGGTAGATGTAGGTACCGCGCGCGATGTATTCCTTGAGCACGTCATTCTGCACCGTGCCGGAAAGCTTGCGGAGGTCGGCCCCCTGCCGGCGAGCGACCGCTATGTACAGGGCCAGCAAAATCGAGGCGGTGGAGTTGATCGTCATCGACGTGGAAATCTTCGTGAGATCGATCCCCGAAAACAGGCGCTCCATGTCTTCGACCGAGTCGATGGCGACGCCGACCTTGCCTACTTCACCCATGGCCAGCGGATTGTCGGAATCCAGCCCGATTTGCGTAGGCAGATCGAAGGCCACCGACAGGCCGGTGGTCCCGTTGGCGAGCAGATACTTGTAGCGCTTGTTGGACTCCTCGGCATCGCCCATGCCGGCGTACTGGCGCATGGTCCACAGCCGGCCGCGGTACATGGTGGCCTGGACGCCGCGGGTAAACGGATATTCGCCGGGATAGCCCGCCTCGCGCTCCTGGTCCCACTTTTTCAGGTCGGCCGGGGTGTAAAGCTGGTGAACAGGGATATGCGAGGAGGTCTCCGGATCGGGCTCGGTCTTCGACGAGGGGGCGGTTTTTAGCTTATCCGTCATAAAACGTTAACTACAGCAGGAGGAGACAGAGGACTTCCATTCCCGCTAAACCGTGAATCGCGGCCGCCGCTCTCAGCCCAATCTCCCAAATCCCTCTGTGGGCCCTCTGACTGTGTTCAGGCGGTTAGCCCTTCTTCCGCCGCACGCGCCAGAAGGAACTCACGCCGAAATAACCAAAGGTCAGGCAAAAGCACAGGGCGACCGCGAAGCGAGCGGGCTCGCCATGGCCGGCCTGATACTTGGCAAACTCGCGGCTCAAGGCGACTCCGCCAATCGCCGCCAAGGCAAGGAAAACAAAGCCCGTAACTTCGAGCCACAACTGGTGCAGCACACGCCCGAAAGAACGGAGGGTAATCCGGCCTGCCTGCAGGACCGCGCCCATGGTCCGGCTCTGCCCCGCGTGCTGTCCGGCCACTTGTGCCAGGATACGGAGTTTACGGGTTAAAGGTAGGGCGGCCACTGGTCGATTTTATCAATGTTCGGGGTTACAATAACGGCAACGCGAGGAGCCCGGTCACCATCCCGTGTGACGGCGACTCCCGCCAGGGGGGTTCTGTGGACCAGCAACTCAAACAGTTGATGAAAGAACTGGGCGAAGCGATCAACGAGTCGCTGGCCGATTCCGATTCGATTGCCGAGGTGGTGTCGCGCATCAAAGAGGGCGGCTACGACATTTTCCTGGTGCTCGAAGCTACGATCGGCGTCAGCAAGCAAGGTGAGAAATCGAGCGATAAGACTTCCCTGGTAACGACCCTGACCACCAACCCCACGTTCAAAGTCAACGATCAGGACCTCAAGTTTTTAAAGTCTCTACGCATCAAAGTCGACGAAGACGTGGCTTAGCTGATGGCTGGTAGCTTGTGGCTGGTAGCTGCTGGCGTTAATCATTTCCTCTTCCATGCTTCTCTCTGGTGACCTTCGCAGCAGTTCTTTGCGCCCTTTGCGGTTAACAGTGTTTCTCCGTTCCTCTGCAGGCCTTTATCCGGGGCCGCTGCGGGTTTTCGCTACCCGCCATCAGCCACGAGCCACTAACCGCCAGCCAACCGCTAGTCCTGTGCTACCATCTACCGTTTCCGCAGCCTAAGCGCCGCGGTACCGATTTCAATGCCGCTGCAATCGTCAGGCCCGTAGGCAACTTCATTCACCGGGAATTCGGGATGAAAGATACGCTGGGAGTCCTGCTAGCTGGAGGCGCGGGCGAAAGGCTGTACCCGCTCACCCGCGACCGCGCGAAACCGGCCGTCACCTTTGGCGGCATCTACCGCATTATCGACATCACCCTCTCCAACTGCATCAATTCCGACCTGCGCCGCGTGTACATCCTCACGCAGTACAAGGCGCTGTCGCTGAACCGGCACATCCGCGAAGGCTGGAACATTGTGGCGCGCGAAATGGGAGAGTTCGTCGAGATTCTGCCGCCCATGAAGCGCGTGAGCGACAACTGGTACATGGGGACGGCGGACGCGGTTTATCAGAACATCTATTCCATCGGCTCCGAGCAGCCCAAGCACGTGCTGATTCTCTCCGGCGACCACATCTACAAGATGGACTACGGGAAGATGCTGGAGCAGCACAACCACTCCGCCGCCGACGTGACGCTGGCCACCATTCAGATCGCGCCCGACGAGGTCTCGCGCTTTGGAGTGGTGGAGGTGGATCGCGACCACCGCGTGAACGGCTTTCAGGAAAAGCCGAAACAGACCAGCCTGCGCTCGCCCTGGAACTCGGAAAAAGTCGCGGCTTCGATGGGCATCTACCTCTTCAATACCGACGTGCTCATCCCGGTCCTGCTCAAGGATGCCGAGGATCCAGATTCCAGTCACGATTTCGGAAAAGACATCCTGCCCAAGATGATCGACGAGTACCGCGTTTATGCCTACGACTTCGTCGACGAAAACAAGAAAGAGGCTTTGTACTGGCGCGATGTGGGTACGCTCGAAGCGTTCTACGAAGCGAACATGGACATCGTTTCCGTGTCCCCGGTGTTCAACCTGTATGACGCCGACTGGCCCATCCGCACCCACCAGCGTCAGTATCCTCCCGCCAAATTTGTATTCGCCGAGGCGGGACGAACCGGAACCGCTATCGATTCCATCGTGTCGGCCGGATGCATCGTTTCGGGTGGTTCGGTCAAGAACTGCATCCTGTCTCCCGACGTGCGGGTGAATTCCTATACCGAGATCGACGACAGCATCCTGTTCTCGCACGTGAACGTAGGCCGGCACTGCCGGATTCAGCGGGCCATTATCGATCGCGACGTGCACATCCCCGAAGGCACGACCATCGGGTTCGATGCCGAGGCCGACAAGCAGCGGTACTTCGTGACCGAAGAAGGCATTACGGTGGTCACGCGGGACTATTCGCTGTTTGAGAACCCGGTGACGGTGGATTACTTCACTTCGGAGTGAGGTCACGGGTGAGGGTGTCAGGCGTCAGATCTCGGGTTGTTGGGTCTTGGTGTGGTTGGTCGAAGAACCCTGTGGTCTCTAAATAATACTGTCATCCTGAGCGGAGTGAGGCGATAGCCGAACGCAGTCGAAGGACCTCTGCACTGCCTGCGGCGCCACCGGCTCCGCGAATTTTTCTCATGACACTCGACCGCCGGCAATTTCTCCTGCTCACCGCCGCGGCAGCGGTCGCGCCCAAGGCACTGGCATCCCCCGAGGCTCCTACCATGCTCGACCACATCCTGATAGGCTGCGGCGATCTCGACGCCGGCATCGCTTTCTTTGAAAAAAACACGGGCGTCCGCGCGGCCATCGGCGGCGTGCACCCGGGACGCGGGACGCGCAACGCCCTGCTCTCGCTGGGCGACCGCCGCTATCTCGAAATCATCGCGCCCGACCCGGAGCAGAACAAAGTCCCGGACTTCGCCGCCCCGCTCCTTCAAAAGCTGAAGGCACTCTCCACTCCACGCCTGGTCGGATGGGCCGATCACCCGGGCAACATCGAAGTGCTGGCCGCCAAACTCAAGGCGGCCGGCATCGCGTTCGAGGGTCCACGCGACGGCTCGCGCGCCCGTCCCGATGGCCGCCTGCTCAAGTGGCGAACTTTGAATCTTGCCGACGACCGCAATGGCATCCTTCCCTTCTTCATCGAGTGGGATGCGGACTCCGTGCATCCCTCCGTCGACTCGCCCGCCGGGTGCCAACTTGCAAGTTTCGCCATAGCCGATCCCGATCCCGCGGGGCTGAAAAAGACTTGCGATCAACTAGGCCTCGATGTGGCTATCTTGGGCGGCAAGAGCAGCGAGTTGCACGCCCGGATCGTAGGGCCGAAAGCCAAACTTGAGTTGACTTAGCACGACTCGAACCCAGCCAGTGACATCACACTGGCTGGAACCGCCACACGTTCCAATTCGTACTGACCCTCGATGACGAAAGCACTCGCGATCTTGTCGGCCCTGACGCTTGGAACTCTCGCGTTCGCTTCTCCCCAGCCTTCTGAGGTCGTCGTGTTATGCACGCTGCACCAGCTGCACGAGCAAGCACCTTTCTACACCTACGCCGATCTCAGCGCCGCGATTGAACAGCTTCACCCCGACGTGCTCGCCGTCGAACTCACCCCGGCCGACTTGAAAGAGAAAGTCGAGCAGAAGAACAAACGCGAGTATCAGAACAGCGTTTATCCGCTCCTCCGGCAGCACAGCTGGGCAACTGTCGCCCTGGAGCCCGAAGGACCACGCCGCACCGAGTTAATCGGGCTCTCGCGCGGCGCGGAGGAGTCGCTACCGAAGAGTTCGCCCCAGAAAGACGAGGCCTTCGACACCTATAACGACAAGCTCTTCAAGTATCTGCTCTCCGAATGGCAAAACGCCGCGGACCTGAACGCCTCGTGGACGGATCGTTTGTTTGCGGTCAAACATTCATTCCAGCACGGACTTTACGGGCCTCAGGAAGAGCAGGGATGGAAGGGTTGGAATCAGTACTTCCTGCAGCAAATCGTGACGGCAGCGAAACAGAATCCCGGTAAGCGAATGGTGGTCATCGTAGGGGTCGAGCACGGTTACTGGCTGCGCCAGCATTTGCGCGAGCAGGACGGCGTGAAGCTTTTGAATACGGAAGACCTGCTTCGGCGATGAGGTGGAGTCGAACAGCAAGAACCCGGCCAAGCGGAGCTTGGACGGGGCACCCTCGGGAGCGGCGACGGTGACCTGCTGTCGGATCGCGGGCCTGTTCTCATCCCAGATTTGACTGGCAATTCCAGATCAATCTGCCTACACTTCTTGCAATTCCCCCGGGACGTAGCCAGCCGGTCAGTCAAAAATCTTCCGATGGAGGCACCATGGCGACAGCCATCGCGCATCCCGATACGTCTGCCCAACCGGCACCGAGTTTGCCGGGCCGGCGCTACGACAATTACTTCTTCATGGGCATGGGTCTGCTCATGGCGGCCACCGTGTTCGTCGGCTTTGCGCCCAGCTACTACCTCGCAGGAGTGTTCCGCGCGCCCTGCCCAGTACGATCATTCACGTGCACGGCGCGGTGTTTACAGGATGGGTCCTGTTCTTTATCGCGCAGACGTCGCTCGTCTCGACGGGGCGCGTGGACATTCACCGCAAGCTCGGCCTCTTCGGATTTTTCTGGGCGTGTCTCATGGTGATCGTAGGCGTGCTGGCCGCTACCGACTCGCTGGTGCGGGCGGATCGTCCGGGCCGGGACCCGCTATCTTTCTATATTATCCCGCTCAGCGACATGCTGGTGTTTGCGCCGCTGATCTACTTTGCCTACCGAGCGCGCCGCGATCCGGCAACCCACAAGCGGCTGATCCTGGTGGCCACGATCGATCTCCTGATCGCCGCCATCGCGCGCTGGCCCGTCGCCTACGTGCATAGAAATGCCGGGCACGCCGGGATGGTGAGTTGCCTGTTTCTGTTGATCCTCGTCGGTTACGACTTGTGGTCCGCGCACAAAGTGCATCGCGCGACCTTCTGGGCGAGCGCTCTGATGATCTTCGTGTACGCGGTCCGCATTCCGATCGGAAAAACCGAAGCCTGGCACGCCTTCGCGACCTGGGTGCAGTCGATCGCGCGATAGGCAGGTTCCGGCTTCGGTATGCATTTCTCCAAGGGCGCTGAAGTTGTTCTAGAGCCTTAACCCTATTTACGCCCGTTGCCTAGCCAGCCTAGTTTCAATCATGTCTGGGGCGAGACCACGCGGTGCGCGCTCCCAACTGTATCGATTCATGGCCACGGCACAACCACAAGTAGTCGCGAACGGCGTTCCCACGAACGGAGCTGCGGCAGAGGAGGAAGTCGAACTTCTTCGCGGGTCCCTGCAAGCCGGGGTGGTCGCCCAGTCCGTGATCGCGGCGGCGGCCGCCGTCGGTCTGATCTATCTGCTGAAACCCGTTCTTGTGACCGTGCTGGTGGCAACGCTGCTGGCATTCGCACTCGACCCTCTGGTGGTTGCGCTAGCGCGGGTGCATATTCCACGGGCGGCGGGGGCGGCGATCGCCCTGCTTCTGTTGATGGGACTTTCTTGCGCGCTGATATTTTTCTTTTACAACCGCGCGGTCGACTTCATGGAAGAACTGCCCAGGTTCTCGGCCACCATTCGGGAGGACCTTGAAAAACTGCAGGCACAGGCTGACAAGATCGAGAACAGCACGCGCGCGGTGATGCCGAGCGAGACCGGGAAGAAGCCGATCCCGGTGCAGGTGCAGGAATCGCATGGGATCGCGAAGCTTATCTCCACTGGCGCCAGCCAGTTTGGCGAGATCGCGCTCGCCGTCAGTTTCGTGCCCTTCCTGATTTATTTCATGCTGACCTGGAAGGCGCACGTGCATTCGGCCACCCTGCGCGTCTTCCCAAAGGAAAAGCGGCTGGTCGCGTATCGAACGATTGGGCGAATTTCGGAGATGGTACGAAGCTTCATTGCCGGCAATTTGTTCGTGGGGCTTCTCAACGCGATCGCATCCACTGCCGTATTTGGCGCAATGCACCTGCCCTATTTTTATTTTCTGGGGGTGATCAGCGCGTTTGTGGGACTGGTGCCTTACCTTGGGCTTTTCTTCGCGCTGCTGGCACCATTGGCCGCGGGCATCGGAGTGCTAAGCAAGTCACAACTGGGTATCGTATTCGTGTCTGTGGTCGCACTGCACGTGCTGACCATGAACTTGCTTTATCCAAAACTCATTGGACGGCGCCTGCGGCTGAATCCCCTGGCGGTGGCATTGTCGCTGCTGTTCTGGGCGTGGATTTGGGGTGCGTTTGGATTGATCCTCGCGATTCCGTTGATGGCGACTACGAAGATCATTTGCGATTACATCGAGCCGCTGCAGGGACTGGGGGAGTGGCTGGGCGATTGAACATTCCCCGTCCGTTCAGGCAAAGCTTTTACCGCAAAGTGCGCGAAGCTCTCGCCAAGAACGCGAAGAAAAGAATCTGCTTTCTGCCTTAGCTTCCTCAGTGTCCTCTGTGGTGAGGATTTCGCCGCTGAAGCTGCTGCAGAGCTGGACGGTCTAGGTCCCGAATCTCTCTGCCGCGCGGGCTTTTGCTTTGGCCGCCTCTTCTTCCCGATTTTTGGGTGGAGCTGTCGTTTCGAGGGAGTGGAGCAGGCGCGAAGAAATTCCGGCGATTTCCTCGATGGCTGCCTGGAAAGCTTCCTCGTTGGCCTTGGATGGCTTGTTGAAGCCGGTGATCTTCCGCACGAACTGCAGAGAAGCTGCCTGCACTTCGTCTTCGGTCACCGGCGGATCAAAGTTAAAAAGCGTTTTAATATTCCTGCACATGCTGGCCTCGTATTCCCCTTAGACCCGAAGAGAACGGGTCCTCTTAGCATTCAATTTTAACAAGTGCGCTCCGGCCGATCGAGGAGGAGAAGCCTTACGCGAACTGCGAAGGGGATAAGGGAGGGAACGAGCGGCAGTCGCAGAATTGCCTAGCGTGGTTTCTTAAGTGGGCTGGTATGGCTGGCCACGCACAGCCACTTTCCGTTTGTAAAAACCCAGGTGTCGGTGAACCGGCCGTAATGATCAAAGGGCTTTCCCTTGTACAGGCCTTTCGCATGGTAGATGCCCGCTACCACGGCTGCGTTTTCATAGAGGAAGACTTTCTCGTCACTGTTGGCCATGACTGAAGGAGCGTAGGCGGGGTCCTTGTTGTCGGCGAGGAACTGCGCCTTCGTCGAAAGGATGCCGTCATTGTCGGTGCTGATGAAGTTCTCGGCCACCAGCGCATCCAATGCTTTCGAATCGTGATGCAGTTGGGCCTGATTCCAGGCGTTTTCCAGCGCGATCAAGAGAGCCTCGTTGCCGTGCGAGCCTGAGCCGGCCGTTTGTGCCACCGCGAAAGTGATGGCAAGGCAGAGTACGGGCAAGGTGACGCGTATCTTCATCCCAATATTCCTTACAGTGGATCGCTACCGGCCAACGTTCTTCCCGAGGGGCCTCGTCGTCTTCCAGTGCAGTGAGCTTATCACCGCGGGAAACGAATTCGGTACGAAAGGCATGCCGCCGCGGAGAGGACATCGGATGGTAGAGCAATCACCGGTACACAATTTTCGGGACTGCTACAATTCCTTCCCGCATAATGACTTGCTGGGCCGGTGGGAACTTTTGTTGGGGCACTCAACGTATGCATTGCAAGCAGTCAGTCCAGGGGCGTGCCGGGTCTCGCACCGCCGTCTCCACCTAAGACCAGGAATTCCGGGAGCGCTGGTTGGAAGACGCTCAAATCGTTAACAGTCTCGTGCGGCGCTGCATCGCAGGCGATGCGGTGGCGTGGGAGGAGATTGTCCAACGCTACAACCGGCGTATCTATAACATCTGCTATCGGTTTTCCGGCTCCTCGGACGACGCCCAGGACCTGACCCAGGAAGTCTTTATCAAGATGTACCGGACCCTGAACTCCTACGACGTGGAGCGGGGGGCGTTCATGACGTGGCTTACGACCATGACCCGCAACCTGTTGGTCGACCACTTTCGTAAAACCAAGCAGGATCGCGTTACGGACTCCATAGACGCGACAACGTCGGAACACGAGGACTCCATGCCCCTGAGCGACCAGATCCCGGACAAGGGGCCAGCGCCCGACACCAAAGTGCAGAGCCGGGAAACGGGCGACGTCGTGCATGAGGCCCTGCAGAAGCTTTCTCCAGAGCTCCGGGAAGCAGTGATTCTAAGGGACTTACAGGACATGGACTATCGGGACATCGCGGCGGTTTTACGGGTTCCGGAAGGAACTGTGAAATCCAGGATAAACCGGGGTCGAGCGGAACTTGCGCGGCTCCTCCAACGTATCTACAGGCAGGTGATGTGATGCCAGGCGAAACCCATAACGGTATGCAGTGCAACGAGTTCGAGGCACTCCTTTTTGACGCCCTGGACAATCAGTTGAGGGGCGGGAAACAGGAGCAGTTCCGGGCTCATGCGCGCGTCTGCGCCAAATGCGGACCCCTGTTCGCAGAAGCGGAGGCGGGGCAGCATTGGCTGAAGTCTCTGGTGGAGGTGGAGCCTCCAGCCAACCTGGTGAATGACATTCTGGCCGCAACCAGTGGAATCCCGTCCTACCGGTTGCATGAGATCGCTGCCACGGTGCACAAGCCGTCGTTGGGCGAGCGAATTCGCGAATGGGCGGATTCCCTGCTGACGCCGGTCTGGAGTACAGTGCGTCAACCGCGGTTTGCCATGTCGTTCGGAATGGCGTTTTTCTCCTTGTCGGTCGCGCTGAGCGTCGCCGGGGTGAAGCCGAGCGATCTCAAACAAGCCGATCTGAGCCGGAGTGGCCTGCGCCGGACGTACTACACCACGACGGCCCGCGTCGTGAAGTATTACGAGAACATTCGACTGGTCGTGGAGATCGAGTCGAAGGTGCAGGAGATTCGCAAAGTAACCCGACCCGCCGAAACCAGGGAAGAAAAAGAGCGGGAGCGGAATCACAAGAACAACACGAGTGGAGAACCCGAGCCCAGACAGGAGAGGAATTACAGCCGCGATGAAAACCAGCCCGCGCTGGCATCCGTGCCGGAAGAAGCACCTGCCGTGTCGGTGACCACGACCAGGAGGTTGGTATGAACTGCGCCACGCACAACACCGTTGCCGCAGTGGCCTATTGCCGCACGTGCGGTAAGCCGCTGTGCGCAGCCTGCGCACGCGACGTGCGCGGAACGAAATTCTGCGAGCAGTGCCTCGCCGATCGCATCGGCGACGCGCTTCCCCCGCCGCCCCCGGGGAGCCCTGTACCCGGCCAGCCGGCACATGGCCGAACGGTTGCCCAGCCCGGGACTGGCCGCCGTGCTGGGATTCATTCCGGGCGTAGGCGCGATGTACAACGGGCAATTCATGAAGGGCTTCGTGCACGTCATGGTCTTCGTGTGCATGATTTGGATGCAGCCCCGATCGCTTCGGCCCCATCATGGTCCCGATTTACTTCGCATATGTTCTTTTACTTCGGTTTTCGACGCTTACAAGACGGCGCATGCTCTTGAACTCGGGCAGCCGGTGCCGGATCCATTTGGTTTCGAGCGCATGTTCGGACCGACGCCGCGACCCACGAGTTGCTAATCCGGCGCCCGGGAAGCCCGCAGTGGCCAGCACGCGAGCGCGGTGGCTGCCGAAGCCGCCACGCTACCGCAACAGCGTTCCTACTGGCGCCGTGGTTCTGATCGTCCTGGGGCTGATCTTCCTTTTGAATACGGTGGGATTGTTTGAGTCTGGCATCGACCGTTTCTGGCCACTCATCCTTATCGGATTCGGAGGCTGGTTGTTTGCTCGACGATGGGGCCTGCTGGGACGAGGCGGATGGGACGTGCACCTGCGATCGCTGCAAGATGCGGTGCATCATGTGGCCGGCGATCATGGTGACCTTGGGCGTGCTGTTCCTGATCGACAACCTGCACGGTCCGGGATTTGAGCGGACCTGGCCGCTGATTCTGCTGGTGATTGGCGGAGTAAAGCTTCTGCAGAGCAATGCCTCGGAAGCGGGACACATCGAAGGGCCGGGAGCCTTGCCCCCACCACCGCCGGGAGTCGTGCCTTCAGAAGATCCGCAAGGGCAGGCGCAAGCCTCCAGCGAGGTGAACCATGTCTAGCCCTGTGGTCACGCCTCCCCGACGTCGGCGCTCGATGACGGGATCGGTGATCCTGATCATTTTGGGCGTGATTTTCCTGCTTGGAAATCTACACCTCATCTCGTGGAAGTCACTGGGTGTGTGGTTCGCGCACTACTGGCCGCTGTTGCTGATCCTGTGGGGCGTGCTCAAGCTGCTGGAGCACTACAAGGCCAAGCAGGAGGGAGTGCCTGCCCCCGGCATCGGCGCGGGCGGCATCGTGCTACTGATTTTCCTGATCATCGCCGGGCTTACGGCGAGCCAGATGGCCAGGGTCGACTGGAACGGCATGAGTGACGAAATGGGGATTGAGGATCACGTCCCGTTCTTCGGCGAGTCCCATGACTTCGAGGACCAGCTGAGCCAGGACTTTCCCGCCGGCGCCGCCGTAAAGATTGTGAACGACCGCGGCGCGGTGAATGTGAATGTGGCGAACGGGGACAAGATCGAGGTCAGCACGAACAAGAAGATTCGTTCCGACAACACGGACGAAGCGGAGAAGTGGAACGGGCAGACCAAGCCGCAGATCACGGTGTCGGGCAACCTGGTCACGATCAACGCTAATACGCGAGGAGCCGGCGATCATCCGGTGACCGTTGACATGAACGTGTCGCTGCCAAGAAAGGCTGCGCTGACGATTGCAGCACAGCGCGGCGACGTTGACGTGATGGGGCGCGACGGAACGGTGGAGGTCTCCAACCAACGCGGCGACGTAAGCCTGGATGATGTCAACGGGGACGTGAACCTCAATCTGGATCGCAGCTCGGTGAACATGGGTCACAGTTCTCTGCGCGTGTCGCAGGTGTCGGGCGACGTTTCTTTACAGGGACGCTCGAGCGAAGTGGCGATCACCGACGTGAAAGGTGCGGTACGGCTGAATGGCGACGTTTCGGACAGCCTGCGGCTCTCCAAGATCGGCAAGACCGTGAGCTTTAAGTCGTCTCGAACCGATCTTGAGTTTACAAAACTGCTGGGCGATCTGGATCTGGATTCCGACAGTCTGCGGGCCGACAACATTGTGGGACCGGTGCGGTTGAGCACGCGCTCCAAGGACGTGACGCTCGAAGCAGTGTCGGGCGATGTGCGAATCCAGGATGAGAACAGCGGCGTCCAACTCAGCTTGAAGTCGCCGGGGAATGTTCAGATCGATAACCGCAATGGCGACATTACCGTGGGCGTGCCGGACAAGGTTGGCTTCAAGGTGGAAGCACGGAGCCGCGGCGGCGAAGTGCAGGCGGACTTCCCGGGAGTGAACGTTACGAATACCGACGAGGACGGCAAGGCGCAAGGGACATTTGGGAATGGCGCGATGCATCTGGTGCTGAACAGCGAGCACGGCAATATCACGATTCACAAGGGGGAGACCGAGAATGCGCATTCCATTCCTGCGCCTCCGGCTCCGCCCAGGCCACCAAGGAAGGCGGCGCCTGCGGAAGCGCCTACTGAGAATTAGTATTTAGGGAAATCCAATGGATTTCTGGCCCGTGGAATCCCACCCTAGCGCAGAGAACGCGCTAGGATGGGGCACCCCGTCTGTTTTTTAGGTTTTTAGATTTTAGATTTTTGAGGCGTCGCAGCATTCTCTAGGCCAAGCCACTCTGGCGGGCTAGCTTTAATGCTTCGATGGCCGCGCCTCTCGCTCCGGCTGTGTCGCCGTTTGGCATCACGTGGATGGGGATGTCCACCTGCTCTTCTCTCTGCCCGGGCATCGCCGCGCGGATCTCTTTCATGAACCAAAGCTGAAATTCAGGGCTGGTTTCGAGCGCGCCTCCTCCGACGATGAACGCGTCGGGGTCGAAGGTGTTGATCATTTCGTCGAAGAACAGTCCCAGGGCGTGGGCTTGCACGCGAAAGACATCGCGGCAGAGCGGGTCGCCTTTGTCGGCCAGCCCGCGGACCTGTTTTGCGGCCTCGTGCAGATTCAGTCTCGGCGAGTTCATGTCCGGGATAGTGCGGTAGAAAATACGGCAGGAGATTCATTTCGATGGCGGTCAGCGAGCAAAGCGACTCGAGGTCGCCGATGCGTCCGCAATTGCATTTTGGCGTAATCCCACTGGTTCCCGCGATGCTCTGGTAAGGGATGAGCACGTGGCCCAGTTCCCCGCCGAATCCATTTTTTCCTTTCACGACGTTGCCGTCAAGGATGATGCCGCCGCCGTTGCCGGTCCCGATGACGATGGAAA
Source organism: uncultured Acidobacteriota bacterium (assembly GCA_963733805.1). GTDB lineage: Bacteria > Acidobacteriota > Terriglobia > Terriglobales > Acidobacteriaceae > Gp1-AA133. Next base: position 181,480 of record CAVTEO010000009.1, read on the forward strand.
TGGAGGTCTCCCGGCCGCTCGAGCCGAAGATTGCGTAGTGGCCCCAGAGCGCGGCCGCGTTGGCGTCGTTCAGATAGGACACCGGTTTGCCAAGCCTACGGGCCAGCCCTTCGCGGATGTCGAATCCCGCCCATTGGGCGTGCACAAAATTCGTGGAACCCCGCGCGCTGAGCTGGCCTGCGGCGCTGGCCGGACCGGGAGTATCGAGGCCGATGGCGACAACCTCGTCAAGGCGCAGGCCGGCTTTCTCGGTGGCGAATTTGAGGCCGTCGGCGATCTGCTGCAGGCAGACATCGGGGCCTTGCTTCGCGAGGGCGGGGTGCTCGCACAAACCCTCCACCAGAAACTTTTCATCGCGATCGAGCAGTGTGTAGTTGATCGCGGTTCCACCTAGATCGATTCCCGCCACGGCTGGCACAGTTTCAGTCCCCCCGATTCTTGATGGAGATCACCGGTTAGGTTAGCAGAACTCGAAGCGCCCGTTTTTCCGTTCGCCGCAACAGGTGGTCGCCCGCGCAACCGATCACCGGAATCCCCGCACGGGACTCAGCTATGCATGCCGAGCTTGCTTTTCACGAGTTCATCGACCTGATGGAGAACTTCATCCTCCGACAGATGAGTCGAATCGATGATGACCGCATCCTGCGCGGGAACCAGCGGCGAGGTCGCCCGTGTTCGGTCGCGGCGGTCGCGTTCGCGCAGATCGGCGGCCATGGATTCGGCGGAGGGGCCTTTCACCTTCTGCTGATCGAGGCGGCGCTGTTCTCGGATGACGGGATCGGCGTCGAGGAAGATCTTCAGGTCAGCATGGGGAAAAACCTGCGTCCCGATGTCGCGGCCTTCCATGACTACGCCGCCGTCTCTGCCCATGTCCTGCTGGCGGGCGACCATCCATTCGCGCACGGCAGGGTGCACGGAGACGCGGGAGGCGGCCTCGGTAACGTCGCGTTCGCGAATGCGCGAGGAGACATCCTTGCCGTCGAGCAAAACGCGGTTGCCGCCTAGTGTCGGTTCCAGCGCGATACGGGCGCCTTCGGCCAGCTTGCGCAGCGCGGGGGCGTCGTCGAAGGATACGTCCCATTCAATGGCCTTCAAGGCTAGCGCGCGATACATGGCGCCACTTTCCAGATTGACATAGCCCAGCTTCCGCGCGAGTCGAGACGCGATGGTGCTTTTGCCGGCTCCAGCGGGGCCGTCAATGGCGATGATCAGTTTACGTGCGGGCGTTTCGTCCATTGGCTAGATGAGTCGCGGTTCCTCGAAAGTCCTACAGGGTAGCAGAATCTCAGGATCGGCTGAAAAACGAATCGGGCGAGGCGGATCGGGCTCGAGAACAATTGCCGTTCAGTGCAAGAATTACGAACGGGTCGGCGGGATGGCAGGGCGCGCAGATTTTGGTCCTTTGTTGGCGGGCGAAAAAACCACACGCGGAGGCGCCACCTGCACAAGTGATCGGACTCCCACGTGAATGAAACTAAGTTCGCGGGCTGCCAGGAGCGCCTTCACAGCATCCCTTACGCGCGAACGGGAAACAAAGTTGCCGAAGAACGTTTCCAACTCCTGCTCGTCGGCGGCTACCACGCACTCCAGATATTTGGAAATGAGCGCGCTGAGCGCCTCTGCGACCGAGAAACTGATTCCCTCGCGCACTGCATCGGGCGCCCAGCGATAGAGTACGTCCCAGGAAGCGCCTTCTTCCGGGTTGTAATCAACGCGAGTGATGCGCAGGCGCGACCAAAGCTCCGCGAGTCCCCGATCGAGCGCGGCCGCCGAGAGACTGCCGCCCAGTTTCTCGCCCAGCTTCTGTTTGGAAATGGGACCATCGCGCCGAATGACCTCGAATGCGTCGCAGGCTAGCTGCGAGTACTCCGACCGTGAACCCGCCTTGGGAGCCTGCCTGGGATTGCGTTCTCCCACCAGCGCGTAGAAAAATGGAAACGCGGAAGCGCTGACCAGGAAGGCGTTGTTCTCGTCGAAAAGGTTCGCTTCAAAGGCGGCACGATCGCGCAAGAGGCGAACCATCAGGTCCTGGGCATCGCGGGCGCGAGGATCGGAGAAAGAATGCTGCCAGGTTGGAAGGCGGTCATCGGCTCCTACCCATGCTCCCACAAATGTCGGCACTGGCAACGGAGGGCGCAGGGGGTAAAGCAGGCTGAATCCGACCGATTCCATGAAGGCGCGGCCGTCCTCGAGCGTGCGCACGGGATGTCCATCCAGATGCCACTTCTCGGTACGAGCTTGCTGGAGTTCGGCCTCGGTCATGGATTCATTAGAGCATAGATCAGTCGCCAGTCGTCAGTCACTGGTCGTCAGCGAATCCGCCCTTGACTGGAGACTGACACTGGCGACTGGCCTCAGATCCTTTTGAAAGCGCGCTGGATGTCTTTGATGGAATAACGCAGGACGACGGGCCTTCCGTGCGGGCAGGAGATGGGGAATTCTGTTTTCGCGAGTGCGGCCAGGAGCCATTCCATTTTGTTCTGGTCGAGGGGCATGTTGACCTTGATGGCGGCGTGGCAGGCGATGGAAGCCGCGATGCGGGTGCGGAGGGCGTCCAGGTTGAGCTTCTGATCTTCGCGGGAGAGCTGCTCGAACAGTTCGTGCAGCATGTGTTCCACCTGGCCAGCGTCGATGCCGGCGGGCGCGACTTTGACCGCGACACTGCGCGTGCCGAAGGGCTCGGCCTCGAAGCCGTTGCGAGCGAGTTCGTCCGAAATTTCTGCGAAGACGGCGAGTTGTGCGGGCGTGAGTTCGAGCAGGAGCGGCATCAGCAAACGCTGGCTCTCGACCGCCTGGAGCGGCGCGCTGCTTGAGCACCTTCTCGAACAGCACGCGTTCGTGAGCGACGTGCTGGTCAATGATCCAGAGGCCCTCGTGATTAACCGCCAGGATGAACGATTCGCGGATCTGGCCGAGTGGTTTGAGGGTCGCGAGAGAAGGAGCCAGTTGGCTGGGAACTTCGGGTTCCTCGGCAAAGGCGGGAGAGCAACCGTTGTCGGGGATGACTTCGGCGACTCGGGCCAGGGAAACCGCCGCATTAGCTTCCACCGCAATGCCGCCCTGGAATTGAAAGCGCTGGCTCACCGCGGGCGGTTCCGGCGCGCGGAGGGTGAAGCCTCCGGGGGCTAAGGTTCCGTCGAGGCTTTGCCCAGTTCCCGAGCCTCCGGGAACTGGGTGTGCACCCGGTGTCAGCGATGCGCCCGCGGTGGGATGAGCATGAATTTCAGAAACAAACTGCGGAACGGGACGGGCTTTCATCAAGACTGCGCGGATCGAGTCGCGGATGAAATCATGCAAAAACGTTTGCTGGCGGAAACGAACTTCGGTCTTCGACGGATGAACGTTCACGTCGACTTCCCCGGTAGGCATTTCGAGGAATAGCAGCACCACGGGGAAAACAGTGGGTGGGATCACGTTGCGGTAGGCTTCGGTGATCGCGTGCTGAACGAGGCGGTCGCGAATGAGGCGTCCGTTGACGAAGATGTAGATCGAGTTGCGATTGAGTTTCTGGATCTCCGGCTTGGAAACGAAACCGTGGAGACGGAGTTCGCCCGGCTCTTTCGGCTCTTCATCTTCCTCGGTGCGGCGCCAGGGCGGTGGCTGCGGCAGGCCGATGCGCTCGAGCGGCTGCAGCGCCGCGATGGGGATCAACTGGTCAAGAACGTCCTTGCCGAAAACCTGGTAGACGCGTTCGCCGTGTCCGGCGACCGGAGGGGCGACCAGCATGGCGTTAGTGGCGGAATGCAGTTCGAAATGCTTGTCGGGATGCGCGAGGGCGTAATGGGTGACAAGCGAGGCGATGTGGGAAAGCTCGGTCGACTCAGCTTTTAGGAATTTCTTGCGAGCGGGCGTGTTGAAGAAGAGATCGCGAATGGTGATGGATGTGCCCGCGGGCAGGCCGGCCTCTTCTACCTTGAAGATCTTTCCGCCATTGATTTCGACGATCGTTCCGGAAGCTTCGTCGGGAGCGCGGGTTTCGAGGCGCAGGCGCGAGACCGATGCGATGGAAGGAAGCGCTTCACCGCGGAAACCGAGAGTGGCAACGCTGAGCAGATCTTCGGCATTCTTGAGTTTGGAAGTGGCGTGGCGTTCGAAGGCCAGCAGTGCGTCGTCGCGCACCATGCCGCATCCGTCGTCGGTGATCTGGATCAGTTTCTTGCCACCCGCCTCCACTTGAATGCGAATTCGCCTGGAACCGGCGTCGAGTGAGTTTTCGAGGAGTTCCTTGACTACCGACGCGGGCCGCTCCACCACCTCGCCGGCGGCGATCTTGTTGGCAACGGCTTCGGAGAGGACGTGGATGCGGCCCATGGGTTTCAGTCGTCAGTCGTCGGTCGTCGGTCGTCGGCAAAAGCCTTGCTGCCGACGCAGGGCTTGACGTCAGTGGTCAGTCTCTCAGATGAATACTGTGCTGGTAAAGCTTGGTCGGATGAGCCGGAGCGGATTGCATCAGAGTTACGCAACGTAAATTCCTCTGGCCGGGGGGCATGCGGAGCAATGTTGGGCGCGGGTCGCGCTCCTCCAAGCTGCATCAGTCAAGGCCTTCGCGGAAGCGGTGGATTTTCCGGCGGTCGCGTTTCGAAGGACGCGTTGGGGGGGCGGGCGTGTAATGGATCATGGCTTTTCGTTCTTCGGCAGCCTTGCGACGCGCTTCTTTGCTTTCGTCGGTTTCCCGGTAGAGCGTCTGCGCCACGGGTGCGGGGCCGCGGACGTCACTCAGAAGTTGGACTTCAATCTTGAAGTCTCCGCCTTCGGTACGGATCTGGAGAAATTCTCCGACTCGGACTTCGCGGGACGGCTTGACGGGCTGACGATTGACTTCGATTCTTCCTAGCTCACAGGCGCGGGCGGCCAGAGTGCGCGTTTTGAAGAATCGCGCGGCCCAGAGCCATTTGTCGATGCGCACCGACATGCGTGAGTGAGTTTAGCGCGAGTGGGGTAGCCGTGGCACAGAACGCCGCGGCCGGACAGGCGAGGGCGCCTGTCCCTACATGGTTCTGGTGGACGGGCGGGACGACCGTCGCTCTACCGACAAGTTTACGGCTTCTTCACGACTGCAATCCCCAAGTCTCGCAGCTGCGCGGGAGTTACTGGCGTTGGAGCATCGACCATCAGGTCCTTGGCGGCGGCGGTTTTTGGGAACGGGATCACTTCGCGCAAGCTGTCGGCTCCGGCGAGGATCATCACGATTCGATCGAGGCCGAGCGCGATGCCGCCGTGGGGAGGCGTTCCGTATTCGAGGGCTTCCAGGAAAAATCCGAAGCGTGACTTGGCTTCTTCTTCCGTCATGCCGAGCGCGTGGAAGATTTTCCGCTGGATGTCCTGGCGGTGAATACGGATCGAGCCCGAGCCCAATTCGGTGCCGTTCAGCACAACGTCATAGGCGAGCGCGCGGACCATTGCGGGGTCGGACTCGAGCTTGTCCATATCTTCGTCGTGCGGCGACGTGAAGGGGTGGTGGGCGGCGACCCAGCGCTTGTCGCCCTCGTCATACTCAAACATCGGGAAATTCGTCACCCAGAGAAAGCGGTAGTCGCCGCGCTTGAAGAGGCCATGCTTGGCGGCAAACTTCTGGCCGAGCGCCACCCGCATAAGACCCGCGGAAGCGTAGATCGCCAGCTCGGCCGGAGTGACTTTGCGCTTCTGGGCGGGATGGTCGTCTTTGCCGGACTGGGTTGAGCCGACCACCAGCACGAGGAGATCGTTCGCGCCGGCTGCGGTTTTCTGTCGGATTTTAGCGCCTGCCTCGGGGAACTTGCTGTCAATGCGCTTGAAGTCCTCGAACAGACGCGCTCCGCCCTTGGAGACGAACATGGGCTTGAGGTCGTCGCGCTCTTTGCGCGAGAGCTCGCCCACTCCGGGAATGCGGATGGCCACGACCGGCAAGTCCGGATTGATGGCGAGTTGCTCGAGATCGGCCGACGTAAAGCAGTCACGCACTTCGGTAAACGCGGGCAGGCGCAGATCCGGCTTGTCGATGCCATACTGGCGGATGGCGTCGTCGTAGTCCATGCGTGGGAATGGCGACTGTATGTCATGTCCGGCGGCTTTGAAGGCTGCGGTGAGAAAGCCTTCAACTATTTCCCAGACGCGTTCGGGCTGGGGATAGGACATCTCAAGGTCGATCTGCGTGAATTCTGGCTGGCGGTCGGCGCGCAGATCCTCGTCGCGGAAGCAGCGCACGATCTGGAAATATTTGTCGAAGCCCGAGATCATAAGAATCTGCTTGAACAGTTGGGGCGACTGCGGCAGCGCGTAGAAATTTCCGGGCTGCACGCGGCTGGGGACAAGGTAGTCGCGCGCGCCTTCGGGCGTGGAGCGGGTCATGAACGGGGTCTCGATTTCGAAAAAACCCTGCGAGGAGAGGTAGTCACGAATGGCCAGCGCAACTTTGTGCCGCAGCTCGATGTTGAATTGCATCGCGTCCCGACGCAGATCAATGTAGCGGTACTTCAGGCGCATCTCTTCGTTGGCAAGCGAAGTGTCGCTGGGCAGAAACGGCGGGTGCTTGGCTTCGTTCAGGATGCGAAGCTCGTCGGCGACGAGTTCGACTTCGCCCGTGGGGATGTTCTTATTGATGGTATCGGCGTCCCGGAGCTTCACGGTGCCGATGACGGCGATGACGTATTCGTTGCGCAGGAGTTCCGCTTTTTGGTGTATGGCGGTATTGGCCTCTTCACTGAAGACGACTTGCGTAACGCCGGAGCGGTCGCGCATGTCGACGAAGATCAGGTTGCCGAGGTCGCGGCGGCGATTGACCCATCCCATGAGAACGACTTTTCTGCCTGCATCGGAGGCGCGCAGGCCGCCGCACATGTGGGTACGTCTTAGGTCGCCTAGGAAGTCGAGCAAATTGAATGTCTCTTAGTTTGGAATATGGCCTTGGGCCGAATTGGTGATTATAGCGGACGGGGATTGCTTCTTCTGGTGCGGAAAGCTTTTGACCGCGAGGAAGACCGAGAAGCGCCTCTAAGGAACAAAGAAGATCTTAAAACGCAGAGGACGCGGAGAACTGCCGCAGAGGGCGCAGAGAGGAGCTGCTCCTTGGGTGGGAACGGAGGGCCGCCGGGCACTTTCTCCTGAGAGAAACATCTTAGTTTGCGGCTGTTGCCTGCTGGAACTTCAGCCTCCATTGGTCGCCCTGCTTCACCCAGATGGAGCTGATGTGCTGGTAGCGCGGGGTCTCGTCGTCGTAGTGCTGCATGCGAACGATGGCGTCGTAAGTAACGACGGCAGCACCCTCGTTCAAAGGGACGACCTGGATGTTGTAGGGACGGTATTCCGATAACTGCGTGGAGGGCAGGTCGCCGAGGATCTCCTCCTTGGGGTGCACTTTGCCATCGGTGCCGACGGATACGAAATCGTCGGTGAGGGTGCGCTTGTAAAAATCGCGGTCGTGTTTTTTCTGTGCGTCGGGCAGGGCTTTCTCCAACGCAATCAGTTGTTCAGCCTCCGGGCTCTGCGCCTTGGCCTCATCCGAGGAATGGGCGGCCACGGGAGCGAGTCTTACTAGCGAAAAGATAGACAAGCAGAACACCACCAGAATTGGGCAGATCGCAAGGCCAGAACGTTTCACAGGTCCTCCTCGAGGCCTACAGACTAACACCTGGCGCACCTCCTGCTATTCTCAAACAGATCGTACAACAAAGGAGAATGGCCGCCTCTTGCCGCCTATTTTGAATGCCCGGAGCCTGGCGAAATCGTACGGGGCGAATCCGCTGTTTCAGAACGTGTCGTTCACCGTGTCGGAGGGAGACCGGATCGGCTTGATTGGGCCGAACGGGTCCGGCAAGTCGACGCTGCTGGGAATTCTTGCGGGGCGGGTCGATCCCGATGACGGTGAACTGGCCGTGCGCAAGCGGGCGCGCATGAGCTACGTGGCGCAGGAATCGCAGTTCGCCGCGAGCAAGCCGGTGCGACAGGTGGTGGAGGAAGCGATGGGGCGGGGCGCAGTACCCGAGGATGAACGCGCCAACCGGATGGCGGCTGTGATGGGCAGGGCGCAATTTGAGGACCTTGATGTGGAGGCAGCGTCTCTCTCGGGCGGATGGCGCAAGCGGCTGGCAATTGTGGAAGCGCTGGTCCAGGCGCCGGACGTGCTGTTGCTGGATGAGCCAACCAATCATCTGGACCTGGCGGGTATCGAATGGCTCGAGAGTGAGTTGGAGACGGGGAGCTTCGCTTGCGTGGTGGTCAGCCATGACCGCTATTTTCTGCGAGAACGTCGCGACGGAAATGTCGGAACTGAGCCGGGTGTATCCGGACGGCATTTTGCGGGTGCATGGAAACTACAGCGAGTTTCTGGTGAAGAAAGAGGAGTTCCTGCACGCCCAGGGCAAGCGGCAGGAAGCGCTCGAGAACCTGGTGCACAACGAGATCGAGTGGCTGCGGCGGGGAGCCAAGGCGCGCACCCGTAAATCGAAGGCGCGTATCGACAAGGCGCACGAACTCATGGGAGAGCTTGCCGATCTGAACGCGCGCACGCGCAGCGGCACGGCCAGAATTGACTTTTCGGCGAGCGAACGCCAGACCAAGCGGCTGATCGAATTGCAGGGAGTTGGGTACAGAATCGACGGGCGGAGACTGTTTCAAGAGCTCGATTTCATACTGACGGCGGGGATGCGGCTGGGGCTGGTGGGGCCGAACGGCAGCGGTAAGACAACGTTGCTGCGTCTGTTGCGGGGCGAATCGGCGCCGGACGCAGGAGAGATCCGGCGAGCCGATGCGTTGCGCGTCGTTTACTTCGATCAAAATCGGCCGCTGGATCTGGACGCGACCCTGCGGCGTGCCTTGGCGCCGGATAGCGATTCGGTCATCTATCAGGACCGGGTGATTCACGTGGCATCATGGGCGGCGAGATTCTTGTTCACGGGCGAACAACTCAATCAGCCGGTGGGACGGCTTTCCGGAGGCGAGCGGGCGCGGGTGATGATTGCGCAGCTGATGCTTCAGCCCGCGGATGTGTTGCTGCTCGACGAGCCTACCAACGATCTGGATATTCCCACGCTGGAGATTCTGGAAGAGAACCTGCTCGAGTTTCGCGGGGCACTGGTGCTCGTAACACATGATCGTTACATGCTCGATCGGGTGTCGACGACCGTGCTGGGTCTCGACGGGCTTGGTGGCGCGGAGCGGTTCGCCGATTATGGGCAGTGGGAGGCGTGGCAGGAGGAACGGATGGAGACGGCCAAGGCCGGCTCGTTGGAGCGCAAGCCACCCACGCCCGCCAATTCGGCATCCTCTGTTGTTCCAACGAAGAAAAAGCTTTCGTACATGGAAGCGCGGGAATACGCGGCCATGGAAGAACGTATCGCGCAGGCGGAGGGGTTGTTGAAGACGCGCGAAGCTGCTGCCGAGGATCCCGCGATTGTGAGCGATGCCACGGCCCTCATGAGGGCTCACGCGGAGATGGAGGAAGCACGGAAGGCATTGGATCGGCTGTACGCGCGGTGGCATGAACTGGAGGAAAAGCAGGGGTAGGATCGGAGAGGGAGTGTCCACCTCTCGGGGGACTTACGACAGCCTGAGATCCAATGGAGTCGTGCTATTCTATTCACAGCACTGCGTTCCCGCCTTTGAGGCAATTTCCCGCAGTTCCCTGAGCCAACATGCTTTCAGTCAGTAATGTGTCGATGCGCTACGGCGCCAAAGTTCTGTTTGACGAAGTCTCGACGGCGTTCACGCCGGGCAAGCGCTATGGCCTGACCGGACCCAATGGCGCGGGCAAATCCACATTCATGAAGATTCTGACCGGCGAGATGGAACCGCAGAAGGGCACCGTGGTGCGGCCGCGCAAGCTGGGCGTGCTGAGCCAGGACCAGTTTGCGTTCGATCAGTACCGTGTGATCGACACGGTCATCATGGGCAACAAGCGGCTCTGGGCGGCGCTCGAGGAGCGTGACCGGATTTACGCCAAGCCCGAGATGTCGGACGAAGACGGGATGAAACTTGGCGAACTCGAGGGCATTGTTGGCGAAGAGGACGGCTACACGGCGGAGAGCGACGCTGCCATTCTGCTGCAGGGGCTCGATATTCCTGAGGAAGCGCACGAACGCCAGATGAGCGAGTTGCAGGGCGGACAGAAAGTGCGCGTGCTGCTGGCGCAGGCTTTATTTGGACATCCGCAAGCGTTGCTGCTTGATGAGCCTACCAACAACCTCGATTTGGATTCGATCCATTGGCTGCAGGGCTTTCTGAATCAGTACGACGGCGTGGTGATCGTGATTTCGCACGACCGGCACTTCCTGAATAGCGTTTGCACGCATATCGCCGACATCGACTACCAGACCATCATCACCTACACGGGCGGATACGACGACATGGTGGTCTTTAAGACACAGGTCCGCACGCAGATCGAGGCGCAGAATGCGCAGCGCGAGAAGAAGATTTCACAACTGAACGAATTCATTGCTCGCTTCGCGGCCGGCACGCGGTCCAGCCAGGTGCAGTCGCGGCGTAAGGAAGTCGAGCGATTGCAGGTGACGGAACTGGCCCGGTCGAACATTCAACGGCCCTTTATCAAGTTCGAGCAGAAGAGGCCGTCGGGAAAACACATCCTCGAAATCGAGGGGTTGTCCAAGGCGTATGAAGAAAAGGACGTTGTCCGGAACTTTACGGCCAACCTGCTGCGCGGCGAGAAGATCGCGCTGATGGGACGGAACGGCGCCGGCAAAACGACGCTGGTAAACGCTCTGCTATCGAATTCTCCGACCGTGCCTGAAGCCGAGTTGAGAAAGACGAGTGGTTATGACGGCGCGTTCGCAGATTCCGGCAAGGTGCTCTGGGGACACGAAGCGGCGGTCGGATATTTCGCGCAGGATCACAAAGGGCTGATTCAGCCGGGAATGACGGTGTTCGAGTGGCTGCACCAGTGGGATCCTTCGGCCTCGCATGAAGAGATTCGCGGGCTGCTTGGCCAAATGCTGTTTGCGCGCGAGGACGGAAACAAAAAGACTGACGTGCTCTCTGGGGGCGAGGCGGCGCGCATTATCTTCTGCAAGCTGATGCTGCAGAAACCGAATGTGCTGGTGCTCGACGAGCCGACGAACCACCTGGATCTGGAATCGATCAATGCACTGAACATCGCATTGCAGCGCTTTCAGGGCACCCTGCTGCTGGTTACGCACGATCATGATCTGATCGATGAAGTGGCCACGCGCATCTGGCACTTTGAGACCGACCACCGCGTCACCGACTTCAAAGGGTCTTACGAGGAATACCAGACGGTGCACGCGTAGTGACAGTGATCACCACCCTCAGCGGGACGTAGCCATCGGGTGGATTGAATCCAGCACTGCCAACGGGTAGTCGAGCGATTGCATCAGGGGGCCCCAGGCTTTTTCGATGCGTTCGATCGATTCGCGTGACAGAGTGGCCCGGCCTTCCCCCGCTTTTGCGGAACGGAAGAACGACATATCCTGGCGTGTTCCCGCAGTCGAGGCCCATTTGTTCCCTTCCGACTTCTCGACCTTTCTCATGGACTCGAGGCTGCTGCGTTCGACGGCCTGAACAATTCGTGAGGAATCCAGGCGCAGCCCGAGAAAATCCGCAGCCCGCTTAGCTCCGGGGGCCGGATCAGCCAACATATCCTCGTAACGTAACAACAGAAAATTGGGGTCGTGGCGGCGCGTTGCCAGCCAGCTTCCAGCATGCTCTCCCCACGAGCCGTAGGGACAGACCTCGCCGGCGATGAAGCGTGGAACATATGAGTCAAGCGGCATATCGGAAGCCAGCACTCCGCGCTTGATCTGATAGTGATACTGCGACATGAGTACGTCGCGAGGGTCGCGGACGATGTAGATGACCCGCTTGTAAGCGGGCAGAAAGGAGAAGTGGCTCTTGATCACTCGCGGCGATTGCATCGCGTCGAAGAAGCGCTTGGACTTGCCATCGACGATAGGGATCATGTTGTCGGCGTCGAGCAGGCCAACCGGTGGATCTTGGCGCAGCAGGTTTGCGATCAGGAAGCGCATCCAGGTGTTGCCGGATTTCGGGTAAGAAACCAGGAAGGTGTCGTCGGGACGGACTTTGAGGCTCATTCCGGGCTGAACCTGTCGGGCAATGATTTTTATGGCAGAAACGAATTGTTTGAACATGATTTCCAACTGGGACGCATTTTTGGAGCAAGCCGTCCGAATAAAACTTCAAGGGGCGGCTTCTAATCCAGTCCGACTAACTTTTACGCAAAGCTCGCAGAACTGAACGTGAGATTGGGCAAAGTATAACGGATGGAGAAGCCGCGCGAGCGGTACCAATGCTCTCTCGGGTTACCAAGGTGTGCGCCTAGAATGCATCCCAAATACTTGATTTCATAAGAGATACGCTCTTGAAAGGTACGCCCGTGGCTGCCGGCTTAATCGGCGGCGACGTCTTCCCGTGGCATTCCGAAACCCGTGTCGGCTTCACCGCTTTGTTGCAGCAGCTTCGTGACCAGGCCCGTCCAACCCGTTTGATGACTCGCGCCCACTCCCGCTCCGGAATCCCCGTGGAAGTACTCGTAGAAAAGAATGAGGTCCCGCCAGTGCGGGTCGGTCTGAAATTTTTCTATGTCTTTGAACACTGGCCTTCGCCCCTGCTGGTCGCGCAGGAAAATATCGTTCAGCCGGCGCGACAATTCACCGGCAACCTGCCAAAGATTCATCCGGTTTCCTGAGCCTGTTGGGAACTCGACCGTGAAGGAGTCGCCCAAATAGTGATGAAATTTCTGCAGCGACTCGATCAGCAGAAAATTGACCGGAAACCAGATCGGACCGCGCCAATTGGAATTCCCACCGAACAACACGTTGGTGGCCTCGCCTGGCTCATAGTCGACGCGATGGTCCATCCCATTCACCGAAAGAACGTAGGGGTGTTCGCGATGGAAGCGCGAGACAGCACGGATCCCGTAGGGCGACAAGAATTCCGATTCATCGAGCATGTATTCCAGGATGCTGCGCAGTTGGTCCGGATTGGCGATGGACAGCAGGCGCCGCTTGCCTCGACCCGGGGTCGTCATGGACGCCAGATTGTGAGTGAGGTCGGGACGGTTGTCGACGAACCATTCCAGGCGGCGATGAAAATCCGGCAGGCGATCCAGTAATTCGGGTTCCAGGGTTTCTACAGCGAACAGAGGAATCAGCCCGACCATGGAGCGGATTTTCATTGGTATGTGGTTGCCGTCGGGCAAACGCAGCACGTCGTAGAAGAACCCGTCTTCGACGTTCCATAGACTCATTCTGTTGTTTCCGCGATGGTTCATGGCGTTGGCGATATAGATGAAGTGTTCCCAGAACTTGCTCGCCACGTCTTCATAACTTGGATCGTCCTTGGCGAGTTCAAGAGCGATCGCCAGCAAATTCAGGGTGTACATCGCCATCCAACTGGTACCGTCGGACTGTTCCAGGTAGCCCCCCGTGGGCAACGGGGCGCTACGGTCAAACACCCCAATGTTGTCCAGCCCCAGGAAGCCGCCCTGGAAGATGTTCATTCCGTCCGCATCTTTGCGATTTACCCACCACGTGAAATTGAGAAGCAACTTGTGGAAGATCCGTTCTAAGAACGCACGATCGCCTTTGCCGGTACGCTTCTTATCAATTTTGTATACGCGCCACGCGGCCCAGGCGTGCACGGGAGGATTCACATCGCCCAGAGCCCATTCATAGGCGGGCAGCTGACCGTTGGGATGCATGTACCATTCCCGCAAAAGAAGAATGAGCTGCTCTTTAGCGAACTCGGGATCGACGAGCGCCAGCGAACAAACGTTCTTTGAGAATAGGGTCCTTCTCGTTCCACAGAGCCACGGCAAAGCAGACGAACTGCCGGCGATCGCTGATTCCAGCCAAACCGTCTTCATTCCAGCGGTAGGCGCGGGATCGTGCATGGTCAAAGGGTAGATATTCCCATGCCGTACCGTGAGGGCTATAGTCCTCGCGAACCGTCCCCCAAGCCCTTTCACTGAGATATGGCCCCCAGCGTTTCCAGTGTTTTCTGCGCCGATTGGACTCCCATAACCTGACCTCTTCCTGTGCCATAAAACACTTTCTCCCACAGAACCGGACCGCTTATCGGATGTCCAACGGACGGGCGCACCGGGAACCAGCGGTCTTTCGGCTCTTTTTGTGCGCCAGAATGATCCAAATCTAGTGTATTCAAACTAAAAACCCTTGCGCATACACAGTAGGGCCTTTTTCGGCGACCCTCTCGAACCTGCTTCGTTCCAGTTCCGTAAACGATGAGCGCGACGATATTTCGTCAAGTTGTCGCGTTGGCTGCGCAGGGGTTCCGGAGTTCTGGTGTTTCGCCATTTATTTGAGTGGCGACGAATGCGGCTCATACGAGGATGGAACTTAGCAAGTCTAAGTTTTGATGGGATGTTCGCAGATCAGCCGCTAACCGGATGAGCCTTGTTTTTGATTAATGGAGGGAGTAACTTGCCTGTTACGAATCCGGAACAGGGGCGTTCGGACAACGTTCGGAGTCCTGTTCTGATGGGGATCAGATCCGCAAGGTAAGGGATCTACGTATGCTATCTGCGGGACAAAGTTTGCGTACTCTACGCGAGGGGCTTGGTCTTACCATGCGGGACGTGGAGACTTCAAGCACCGCGATTTCCGTCAAACATAACAGTGATGAGTTTGCGATTCCGATCAGCCGACTATCCGACATCGAGACAAAAGGCGTGGTACCAAGTATCTACCGGCTGTATTCCCTGTCCGTAATCTATCGGAAGGATGCGCGCGAGATTCTCGCATGGTATGGGGTCGATCTGAACAAGGTGGCGGAGGACCTGTTTCTGGGGAATCCCCCCAAATCACACAAATCCGAGGCGCTGGAGAATGTCTCTTCCGTGCAAGTCCCGGTGCGAATTGATCCCAGCTTTGATCCACGTTACACGGTAAACATGGGGCGGGTGGTCGAGCAGTGGGGAGTCGTCCCGCTGACTTACCTGGCTCAGTTTGCAGATCGACGCTACACCTATGGGTATATTGGTAGCGACGATTTCACGATGTACCCGATCCTGCCGCCGGGTACATTCATACAAGTGGACGAGTCGAAAACACGCGTGGTGGAAGGGGCGTGGCGGTCGGAGTATGAGCGACCCATCTACTTCGTGGAAACCCGCGATGGCTACACCTGCTGCTGGTGCACCTTGCAGCAAGACGGTCTGGTGCTACAGTCGCATCCCTTGTCGCCAGTGCCGGTGCGGGTTCTGAAGCATCCGCAAGACGCGGAAGTAATTGGCCAGGTGGTGGGGGTGGCGATGCGACTAGGCGAGTGGACTACTTTGGAGACCTTGCCAGGGCCAAAAGCGCGCGAAGCACTGAACTAAGATGCCGGCGGGAGCCCACGCTGGCACTCGGCGGCAGTGCCTGAGCCTCCTTCTCTTGTAACTCTCCGAGGAATGCCACTTGGGGCAAGTTTTTGTTCCCAGAAGAATCCCGCACGTCGTCCAGTAACCGGTGCAATGGAGCGCGCAAGATCTTCGTGACCACGCTTTGGTGGGCATGGCTAAGAGCTTGCTGGGCAGCAACTTCCCCGTGAACCCGCGACAATCCCCAATGGGAGTAGCGACCATCCTCCTGTCGCAGGCGAGCGAAGTAGTCGAGCTTACCAAGCAGGCCCGAGATCGCCCGCAAAGTACTCGCCTGTAAGTCTTCTTTGACCGACTTTAGCGCCATGGTTGTTACAGTTTCCGGAAACCATCGGTGTCGGTGATTTCCCGGCCCAATTCTCCGTTACATTGCACGTTATCACGGTGCGAATCCTTCGCAAAGGAGCTGCATCGTGAAAAAACTTCTATGGTCTTTGGCTGTGACTGCCTTGTTGCTTAGTTCCCTGTCGTTACCGCCACGGCTACATGCGGATGGAGGGTCGTCACCCAACTGCCCAAACGGAAAGACCTGCAAGCCCTGAAGATACCTTGGATAGAACCAGATGTCCCAGTTGAGGTCAAGCGCGAGACAAAGTATAGTTTGCCCTGGACAGCATGACTACCTCGCGCTTCTTTTTCCTATTTTTGTGGGTCGCGCCGCACCTCGTTCAGATTCCGATCGTCATGATCATGGTGCGCCGGAAGATGGTGCGGGAATTCCCGATTTTCTTTGTTTACACGTGTTTCCAGATCCTGCAGACCGCAGTCCTCTTTACTATCGACCAGTCGGACCGATTCACCTGGGAGCATTACAACCGCAGCTGGATCACAGAGGAATATATCAGCGCGGCTTTGCGATTTGCAGTCATTCACGAAATCTTTCAGCACGTTTTTCGAAGTTACCCCGCATTGCAGCAATTAGGTGGACGCTTAGTTCGATGGTCGACTGTGCTGCTTATGATTGCGGCCGTACTTCTGGTGGCGTATAGCACCGGCACGAATCTCGACCGGGTCAGCCTGGTGCTTGTGGTTGTAAATCGGACAGTGAATATCATGCAGGTTGGTTTGGTGGTTTTGTTGCTCTTGCTGGTGAAATATTTGCATCTTTCGTGGTCAACCTATGTTTTCCCCATAGCGTTGGGATTGGGGCTGTACGCCAGCGCCATGCTGGTCAATACCGCGCTGCAGGCTCACTTTGGCGCTTTCTTTGATGCCTATCTCACGAATCAGATTGAACATGGCGCCTACAGTTGCTGCGTTCTGGTTTGGCTGACCGGTCTACTCCTGCCGCAGCCAGCTGCCAAGCAGATTGAGGCTCCGGCGATCCATGAACTGGAGGACTGGAACGCTGCGTTGCAAAGGCTGTTACAGCAATGATCATCACTGTGTTTATTATCGTCGTCGCGGTCCTGTCGTTAATCTTCTTCGTGCTGCGCGGATTTGGAGCGGCGCGGACAGCTTCCGAGGTGAGCGAACTGACGCAACAAATCATGCCCGTCGATCTGGAGGCGTTCCGTAACCTGACTGAGCCTTCGGAAGAGGAATTTCTCCGCACTCGTCTGTGCCCCGCGCAATTTAAGGCAATTCAGCGCGAGAGGCTGCGCGCCTCAATCGACTATCTGGGCGGAGTGTCGCACAATGCGGGCATTCTTCTGCAGCTCGGGCAGCTTGCAGGTCGCAACCCCGACGACCGGATCGCAGAAGCCGGCAGGCGATTGACCGATGATGCTTTGCGCACGCGTTTGTACTCCATGATGGCGATCTGCAAACTGGGCGTACGCTATGTGTTTCCAGATGCTGCCTTGCAGCCGGGCGCAGTCATCGATCGCTATGAGCAAGTCACTGAAGAAGCCGTCCGGTTAGGCCGCTTGCAGCACCCGGAGCGCGGCGGGCTCCTGTCGCGAGCGCTTTAAGAGTCCTGGGAAACCGGACTTCCCGCCGCGGATACCCTTTCTTGAGCTTGTTCGTTTTTTGGAACAGAATCGCGCCTGCTGAACGGCGGGGACAGCCAGGCGGTATCTTCTCCGGAGCACTTGCAGTTCGCTAGCGCCCGGGCCGCGCTATCCCCCCTCAAGATTGCAGCGGCGCGGGCATTAGCAATCCCGTCCCGCCCCCCCAATCTAGTGGTCAAAACTGCGGGCTCCGCCCTTCATGCGGTTTTTCACCAATTGCGTCCAGACGAACTTGATGACGCGCGCATCGTTGTAGCAGTAAGCCAGATTGTGATTGAGGCAAATTCATCAGCAGGTTGTGAATGTCGACATCAATGCGGAACTTTGGCGCAGTGGCCATACGTCCTCTTGAGCTTTGGTTGGGGCGGCTTTTTAGTCGGCCGCCATGCCCTGACCGATTACCTCGACGTGGGGAGACAAGATTGAAGTTTCGGGTTGATTGCTTTCGTTGCGGAGTTGTGCTTCGAGAGCCGCCAGCTGAGCCTCGATCTCCTGCTCGGCTTTTCGCTTGCGGATGACCTCTTCCCGGTAGCGGCGCAGGAAGTAGTCGATCGTCTCGACGCGGATTTTGATGGATCCGGACGGTTTATTTTCATCCAGGTCCTTGAAACAGAAATACGGGGTGCCGGATTGCTCGATGATGCCCTCGATGACGCCATAGATCGGGGCATCGTGACCGCACTTGAAGCTGGAGATTTCGAGCGCTACCAGGTTGGGATGGCGGGCTGTGAACTTGGCCGCCCAGACTTTGTGGTTGGTGCTGCACGAGTAAGAGTTCTTCCACGCATCGCCGATGTCGAGCGGGCTGCTGATCACGCCGGCACGGACTTCGTCGCCGAACAGGCGTTCGAGCATGTCGTCATCGATGGGAAGTGTGTTCTGCGAGAAGATCGGGTAGCCAAGCTTTTGAAATTCGTCGAGGATTTCGTGGTTCAAGCCGGGGTCATGGTGGTAGGGGCGACCGAGCATGACGATTCCGATACGATCCTCGCGTTCGAGCTGGTCGATTACCTGACGCGCGCGACGGCGGATGTTGGCCTCATAGTCCTTTAGCGCGTTGAAGCCAGACTCGATCGCCCGGTCGTTCTCCTCCTGCGACAGGCCCAGTACCGGCTGCAATGACTGCAGCATCTGGAAGGCAAACAGCTTCCGATCCGCAAAATTCAGGACCGGATTGATGTACTTGACGTTATTCTCGGCGAAAACATCATTCTCTTTCGTAAACGCGGCCTTGACGGTTTCCGGCGTCGCGGTCACGGTCGGACAGGCATTCGATCCCGTGAGTTTGACCAGAGGAGAGTGCAGCACGTCGTACATGGGGAAGAAAATCACGTCCAGCGGCTTCTTGCGATGTTTTTCCTGAATAAGGTTGTAGACGTGCGAGATGCCGATTTTGGCCGGGAAGCAGGGATCAATCGCCCCGCGGCTCGCGCCGGCGCGATAAAGGTCTGAACTAGTGTAATCGGAATAAACGACATTCTCGGGTTGCACGCCCAGACTTTCGAAATACCGTTGAACAGCGGCGCGTAGGTATAGATGTTCAGCACCCGCGGGATGCCGATGCGCAGTTTCTTACGATTCTCCATTAGCGCGCGTCGTTCTTTTGCGTCCTTGCTCCAGCCGGCCCAACTTCGTGTTGGCAGAGGATCAGCAACATTTTTAGCGTTCGTGGGACGAAAAACTTCCTTGGACGCGACGTCCACGAAATTTGGGTGCTTGGCCCGGATCGAGTCGAGGCCGGCCTTGATCCCCTTCATGTCATTGAGATCCTCCACCGTGCCTTTTTCGCAGGTGGCGATGATCAGGCGCTGCTCTCCGTGCATGAGGGGGACCTTGGTGACCTTCTGGATGGGCACGAAGCTCATGTCGTTTTTCGGCTGGGTGCGAATGTCGATGAAAGTGCGCAGGCAGTCGTTCTTGCAGAAGTGGCAACGGGTATCTTCGTTGCGCGTGGTGCGATATTCGATCTTGCGAACGGCGTCGAGGCCAACAAACGTGGTTAGCTGACCGTTGCGCCATAGGCGGAGGGATTCCTGGGCCGCGCCGATCGCTCCCGATTCGCCGCAGTGCTCGTGGACGATGATTTCAGGCTGCTTGCCGGTGGCGCGGAAGCTGTTGCGGATGAAATCGACTTCAGCCTTCACGACGGCCAGGTTGTTCTGCGTCCCGCCCTGCAGCACGAAACGCGAGCCCAGCGCGGCGAGGTTTGGAATGCTGGCCACGTAGAGGAAAACGTTCTTGGGAAGCACAGCGGCGAGGCCGGCAAGAATCTCTTCGGCTCGCCAGCCCTGGCGTTGGAAGTTTACGATGTCGGACTGCATGAAAACCGCGCAGCCGTAACCGAAAACGGGCATGGCCTGAGCCGCGAAGGCAAGGTCGGCATATTGAGTCACGTCGTATCCGAAGCCTTCCGCAGTCGATTGCAGGAAGTATCCATTCCCAGCCGAACACTGGGTATTCAGCTTGAAGTCCTTCACGCGGCCGTTGTGCAGGATGATGATCTTAATGTCCTGGCCGCCGACGACGATCACGTGCGGGTCTTCGTAAAACTTCAGCGCGGACTCGGTGTGCGCCACGGTCTCGACCAATGCAACATCGGCGTTCAACACGTCGCGCAAAATGTCTTTTGCGTAGCCAGTCGTCGCAACTCCGAGAACTTCCAGCTTGGCGTTCTGCGCCTCGACCTGGCCCCGCAGGTTCTCAAACATCTCGATGGTGTCGTGGATCGGGTTGCCATTCGAGAGCTGGTAGGACTTGCACAGGATGTCGCCGTTTTCATCGAGGAGAACAGCTTTCGTGGAGGTTGACCCGCCATCGATTCCGATAAATCCGCCGACCGTGCTTCCCTTCTGAAAGACCGCGGGCGTGAATTTCTTGCGGCGGTACGAGTCCAGGGCAACGCACCTGTGACAATATCCTCGATGCTGGGTTGCGTAGCGCCGGTCATGGCGATTGTATCGCCATCGCATCCCAGCCCGGCGGTCAACCAGAGGATGTCGACTTCCGAGAGCTTGGCGTTTCGGTTCGGATCTGGTTGCGTGTTGGAAGGATCGCCCATGAACGCCGCCACCCCAAGGCTGTGCGCGTGCGTATTCTAGCGGATTTGGACGAAAACCGGCAGGAAAGCCACTTGCAGGGCGCCTCAGCCACGATTCACCAATATTCGGCCTCGAGCAACTGATCCGCAACGACTGGGGGCGAGGCACAACGGGCAAGAAGCTCACATCGGATGCAGATACTTATTTCGGCGAGGAAGCTTTAAGCCAGTCCTCCACGCTGTGTTCGGGCGTCGACTGGTTGCGTCTGGCAGCCATGGGATCGTATTTTTTCTTCTGCTCGTCGTTCAGTACCGCGCGGATTCGCTCCACCGTCGCTTCCTGAAGCATACGAAACCGCTCAATGCGGGTGCTGCCTGAAATCGACGGGTCGCGCCGGATCGAGAGTGTTTTTTGCTGGCGCTGCTCCAAAATGTTCTTTACCGCGGACTGTTGCTCGACGCTCAGATCCAGGCTCTTGGCCAACATGCTGACGCGCGCATCAATATTGGATTTCCTGGTGGGAGGTTGATTCACTTGTGGTTTGGCGGCGGGTGCCTCAGGCGCCTGCGCCAATGCAAAAGCGCCATGGAACCACAGCGCAAGGAGAAGGGTTCCGACGGAGTACTTGGCAAACTTCGCGGCCGACCTCATACAAATCGCGCCCTTGCTGCTTGTATTCGACATATAGAAGTTCATGGATGGTGTCGTTCGCGGCTCCCGAATCCGATCAGCTTGCGGTGCCGCGTCTGGACCAACTTTATCGGACAATGAGGCCATCGGCGCGGAAATTCCCGATGACTACGTTGACGTGGTGTCCCGGCTTCACGTACCTGCCTTTGTTCGAGAAAGCCATCCAGTACACCTTGCCTGCCTCGGGCGCAGTGCTTTGGCGCAGCTGTCCGACTTTTTCCAGTGTGGGGACCACCAGGCTCACGCCCGCCTGCGGGTCAATGAGGGAAGGCTGATTTTTCTTGTCGTTGAGCATTTTTGCCTTGTCCGCGTCCAGTATGCGGTAACTGAAGCGAATAATTTCACCAGACTCCACGGCCTTCACCGAAAAGTCTTCCACGCCCCAGACCAAGGCATAGTACTCACGCGCCCGTTTCGGCACAGGATGCGCGCGATAGCGGTATGGAACCACCCCTTTGGAGGGTTTCGCGGCCGGGGCTGCCGGTGCTTGATTGCTCGGGGATGACTGCGCTCCTGCCATGGGGGACAAGAGACCCACGAAGAGAAAGGACCCCAGCAGTATCGGCTTGGTGCCCTTGAACAAAGTTACAGACATTGCGGTAACGATCCCCCCACTTCTAGAGACTAAAGCTAAGCGTATCTTGCGACGGTTGCAGCCCCACGTCAACCCGTTCGACACCTGTGAGCATTACCATGGACACGACAAGGTAACTGTCATTTATGGTCCCGCCGGTATTCCGTGGTGCAAGTTGGCCAGGCCCGCCGCCCCAAACTATTTCTTCGTCGGCAACGCAGCAGCACAAGTTTCCGAGGCGCGGTCCGCGGGGATCTGATTCAGCGTTTCCGTGATGGAATCGTAGGCTTCCTTGTACTCATCGGATTTGCGAGCTTCGTCAAGATCCTTCTGCGATGCTTTGCCAACCGAAGGCGCTGCCGTTCCCTTGGATTTCGCTATCTGCGGATTCACCTTGGCGCAGAAGTCGACAATGCCTTCCACCTGGCCGAGAGACTTCTTGTTCAAAGAGGGTTCGGCCGCGAGGGCAAATTGAGGAAGCGCGATAGCCGCGCACAAACAAAACATGCGACAAGTTTTCATATCCGTATCTCCTCGTGTTCTTCAAGAATATCAGGCCGAGTTTCCAGCGTAAGGAAACGCTTCTACGCGGCGACGACCAAAAACGACGCTGCTTGCGAGGGATTCTCGCAAGCAGCCCGCCTTAGAGTTTAGAACTGCCCAGCACTTCGTTAGTTTGCCGTGCCGTTCAGGGTTGAGGTTTGTGTGCCGAATGAATCCGTTACGGAAACATTCGCAGGCTTAGGCCCGGTCGGCTGAGGCGCAGCGCGCGGCCGGAACTGCACAGTCACCACGCAAGTGTCACCCGGGTTCAGGGTTGTCTGACCTGACAGTTGCCCATTGCCTGCCGGACCACAAGTCGACAGTATTCGCATGACGTTGTAGTCGGCCGCATTCGTGCCGCCCAGCGCGCCTTGTGCGATGTTCGTCATGGGCACGTTTCCAGTGTTGGTCAGCGTGAAGGCCTGACAGGGGCCACCACCGAATATGGGTATGCAGAGCAGTCCGGCTCCGACTCCCCGATTGGCAGTTGGCGCCCAGTTCGTCGGTGTCAGAGTCGCAGTGGTCACGGCAGCTACACCGGTGCCAGAGAGAGCAACCGGCGAGCCACTAACTGCAACCGTGGCATTGATCGTCAGGCTTCCAGGCTGCAGACCCAGCGCTGTCGGACTGAATACGATACGGATGGTGCAGCTGTTACC
Source organism: uncultured Acidobacteriota bacterium (assembly GCA_963733805.1). Classification (GTDB taxonomy): domain Bacteria; phylum Acidobacteriota; class Terriglobia; order Terriglobales; family Acidobacteriaceae; genus Gp1-AA133. The sequence goes on from CAVTEO010000009.1 coordinate 204,285, forward strand.
TGCCCCCAGGGTGAAGCCAGCGCTGGAACCGCAGGTGCCGCCACCACCCGTCGTCGCCCGGGCATAGGAGCTGACGAGAACGTCAGGGTGATACCGGTAAGGATGATCCGCCCGAATTGCTGAGCGTGACCGTCTGCGCTGCGCTGGTCCGCCGGTCGGGACGTTGCCGAAGGACAACGACGCCGGAGAAACGGAGAGAACCGGGTCGGCCGAAGTCGCGAACTCGACCGCGCCCAGCATCCACTGCGTTGTTGCCCTTCCTCGGATTACCGAAGTAGTCGTCGGACGGTGCAGCACCGTAAGTCACGCTGGAGTTGCTGTTCGTGATGTAGTTGACGGCCGCTCCGCCTGCCAGAGCGTAGTTACCCAGGACAGTCCCCGTGACCGGGTTCGTCAAGGACAATGGGCCCCAGTTGATGTTGACCCAGTTGTTGCCCTCGTCCACGGTCGCAGCTGCCGTCAGGTTGAAGACCGGCACGGGCACGTTCGATTCGTTCGTGCCGGGAAGGGTGATATACCCCGCCGATCCAAGCTCCGGAGGCACTCGCGAACCGTTGCAGTACGGTTGAACCAGGCTCGGATCCTGCGAGTTCTGCCGGAACTGGTTGGGGGTACCGTTCCCGCCCCCCGAGTACAGGGTCTGCATCCGACAGGAACGTCGCACGCGGCACGTAGGGAAGGTCCCAAACGGGGTAACAGAACCGGTGTGGTTGTTCGCCGCCGTGTCGCCACGGAAGCCGATATCCCAGTAAGTCGGGGCCGTCGCACTGGTCACGCACTGACCAGTTGAGCCCTGGTTCAACGCCGGTACCACCGTGATGGTGGTCTGTTGTGTTCCCGCAGCCCCCGTCACCACGCTGATGCTAAAGGCACGGTTATGCCAGATCACATCGTTGTACAGCTCTGGGAACGAGAGCGTCCTGCAGGCGCTATTGTTGTGGTTGTTGTTGTCTGCCGTTCCGGTATGTCCAGCCGGGCAGGTGATTGTTCCAGGCAGCGACGCCATGAATTCGGCGCTGTGCTTCGCGCTGGAGACGCCTGCGGGTTGAGGTCTGGTCACGGGCACGCAACGGGTTCCCTGCGGGCAGGGTGTGGGAGCACTCGTCTGGTCAGCAAAGAAGGAATCGAACAAGATTCCCGAGGCCGCCGTCGAGTCGTTGTCCACGATGGTGTTGTTGACCAGGTTCACGACCAGAGAATCCTGTAAGGAGACTCCGGCGCCGTCCCAGCCAGAAACGTTGTTGGCGATGATGTTGTTCGTAACGTTCACCGAGTACCAGCGATCGGGCCGGGTCGGGAACGTGGAAACGTCAATACCGTTCACGCCCTGCAAGCGCAGGCCGCCACCGGCGCCAGCGTCCGCCGAGTTGCCCAGTATCAGGTTGGCATTGATGGAGAGGCCGCGGCCGATACCGTCGCTCACCGAACCATAGAGCAGGTTGCAATCGACATCAGGTTCTCCCGGGCATGTCGGATCCGTATCCGGAGCGCTCATGATCAGGAGGCCGCCGCCATTGGTCGGGGTCGTCGGGTTGGTGCTCTGGTTGAACAGAACGGCGTTGTGCTGGATGCTGCCATTCCAGATGAACCCAAGCTGCGAAACGCCAGCGCCATCACCGGTGCTGAGGTTGCCGCAAACCCAGTTGTTGTTGAACTTGTAGCTGTCGGCACCCGTGCAGAAAGCCACGCCGCCCGCGCCCGAGGGACTTGCCGAGAACAGTTCGTCGCCCTCGGAGGAGTTCGTCGTGATCGAATTGTTGTGAATGTTGACATTCACGTCGAAGCAGTACGGCAGTTGCGTATTGTTGGGAAGGCCATTTTCCGACTGGCAAGAACCAGGAGCGGGATTGACCGCGCCTGCCAGATAAGCATCCGGGTGTTCTCCCTGGCCAACCGCGATGCCGCCCGCCAGAGTGCCCTGGTTGTTAGTGACGCGGTTGTTGGAGATTTCCAGGTTATGCGCCCAGCCGTGGACGAAGATGCCGCCGCCGCCCTGGGAGCTGTTAACCACCGTCAAGCCATCAATGCGTGATGGGTTGCACTGGAAGTTGCTCGGGAAGCGATTGCGTCGGTTGTTGTTGTTCCGGTCACTTCCGTCCCCGTTACCGCAATTGTTGGCATTGGTCTGGTTTGTCAGGAGCACGGTGCCGTCCGGGAAGGTGTCGGATGCGAACGGTTGCGATCCGTTCGGGAAGCGCACACCTTTCGAAAGAACCGTGATACCTGCGCCTTCATAGGCTCCCATCAGCGAGGGCTCTTGCAGTTGTTCCGCCAGGTTGCCATTCAAGCTGGCATCCCAGCCGACTGTCGCCTCGAGAGGTAAGCGATCCACCTGGGGATTGCTGCGGTCGGCTCGGAAGAAGTTCCAGCCTGTTCCGCAGGCTGGATTCCACGTTTCCGGCCGGCCGTTGACATCCAGTCCGAACAGGCAGACCACCTGCTTGCGCCAGGGTTCCAGCTTGCCGGATGGATGCGGGTCGGCATTGAGGATGGTGGAGGCAGCTCCGACACCTTGCAGCCGGACCGGCTTCCACATGATCAGCAGTTCGCTGTGGGTCGCGGAGGACCTCAACGATGTCGAAGTACACGCGCCCGCAGGCCCAGTCGCCGTCGCCTTGCAGGTCGGATCAATGATGATCAGATCGCCCGGTGAGGCGGCGTCGATCGCAGCCTGGATGCTATCCGTGGCCGCGACGTGAGTTGGAGCCTTGCCGCCAACCGTAAGTGTGATGGCGTCAATCGACTGCTTGCCATTGTCCGCCTTCACCACCACTTGGCCGCATCGTGCCGTGCTTCCACCGAATTGCTGCTGCTGCTGCATGGAGCACGTCGGCACCTGACCGTTTCCGCTCGCAGGCACTGTAACCACGATCGTGTTGAGGTTCCAGCTGACAACCGTCGCCGGTACTCCGCCGATGGTGACAGAACTTCCAAGGCCTTGCGCGCCGAAGTTATAGTGCCGGACGACAGTTTTTTGATTGTAAGGAGCCGTCGATTGCACGGGCCCCGAGTATCCGTAGTTGTTGACGGTCTGATCACCCAGAGCATGAATCGTGATGGGGTGAGCGGAGCCGCCAGCGCTGATCCACGGTCCAACTCCGTCACCATCGACTTCACCAATCGCCGGAGTGGCGTCGGGATAAGCGCAGTCAGGATGGTTGTAGCCTTCTGCGAACGCAGTAGTCGGGATGACCGGCGTGTCAAAGTATCCGGTCTGGCCCGGCATGAACGGCAGTTCGTAGCAGAACTGGCTGTAGGCCTCCTGGTAGAACGGATCGTAGGCGGTTGCCGTGCCGCGATCGTTCATACACATGACCATCATCTGCGGGATATATCCGCTCGGGTCGGGCGGGTTTACGGAGAAGCTCGAGTAGTTCAGACCGTTGTAAATACCCCACCAATCGGAGTACACGCGCCCAACTTCGTTTCCGGCAAAGTCCTTGACCCCGACCGGCAAGTTGGCGGGCGAGAACTTCTCGCCGAAGTGCGGCGAGAACGGATCGAATTCCGACGTGAAGTCGTCGGTGATGATGCCGGTAAAGTGACCGGCCACGTGAGCGGAAGTGAAGACGTAGAACTTCGCCAGCACCGACATCTCATCCTCGAGGACCACTTCTTTGCGGTCGCAGAGGTTGCGCTTGGCTCCAGCGAAGGGTGCGTTCTGTCCCGAACCAGGGAACAGGCTCACGAAGTCGGGAACGATTCGAGCGGCGCCCACGCATGGCCAGAAGGTCTCCACGCTTCCGGTGTCACCTTCGTGCCGTGGGGTGATGCCCTCATCAGTCGTTGGGATCAGAGGATTATTGGGATTGTAAGTCGCAGACACCTCCGCCTGGTCCGGCATGATGAAGATATTGCCGAAGCCGGCGAACTGCGTGGTGACTGGTGCTTCAAAAGCGTCGCCGAGCAGGATGTTCTTGTCTTCTTCCTTCACCAGCTCGTAGCCTGGAGGGACGATCATTTCAACTACGTAGCGTCCGGCCGGCAGCATCGGAGTACCGTCGGTTGGGTTCGCCACGCAGATTGTGCAATTCGTGCCGGCAACTGATCCGGTACCGCCAACTGGCGCACCGGTGGTCGTGTCTCTGCCAGCAATGCTCGGGAACTGGTACATGCCGTCGTACGGCGCCGGCTGCAACTGAACCCAGTTCTGCATGCCGTCATAGCACTTGAATTGCGAGTTGTTGGGAATCGTCGTGCCCGGATTCAAGTAGTTCGGCTGATTCGATCAGTGTGAACATGAACAGGCCGGCTGGATCCTGGCCCGGGCAGCTCATGTAGGGTTTGTCGGTGCCAGGCCAGAAGCCCTGCGCCCAGTCATCCCAGCTGCTGGTCGTAGTGGTGTCCACCAAGGTGAGGGAACTGCTGCCATCCGGAGCCGTTCCTTTCTTATACAGATTGATGGTGACGTGGGGAACCATTGGCTCCCAGGTCAACTGCAAGAGCAGTGCTGGATCGTCAAACGGACGAGTCGAGGTATACACCACGTGACCGCGGATACCGCCGTTCTCGCCAGGCGCAAACGGGATCTTGCCGAATTCAACGAACTGGTTCTGTCCGGCAAAACCCTGCCAGCCGTAGCTGGTCACCCAGGGCGGATCAACTCGACCAGTGGAACCGCCAGCGTTGTCGCCGGGAGGGCAGTCGGCGTTGGCGCAATACCTCGAACCCGGGAAGCGTAACGCTTCGGGTAGGGAGTAAGTCTTCGTGCGTTCTGGCCATGTTCCGGTAGTTGGTGGAGGTGCCGCAAGCGGGGAAGCCAGGCTGACCGCAGCTGCGCGGTGCCGTCGGTAGGCCCACCGGCATCATTGATAACGTGCGTACCGGTGTTCTTGTAACGGTTTGAATCCGTTTCGAGCATGTACCAGTTGAACAGCGGGAATACTTCGTTGAACCCGGCGTTGCCTTCCAGGTCGGTGCTGTTCAGGTTGGAGAATACTGCCGTCACGGAAGCGGATGTTGGTGGGCACAAACGTCAGGCCTGGCTCGTTCTCCTGGCAGATACCATCAGCGTATCCAGCGCTCCCTGGCGTGCCGTTGCCCACGTCGAAGCAGGTGCGAGTGTAGAGGTTCTGCTTCCAGGCATGAACGGCAATTTCTCCCATATTCACGTTTGTGGCGGTGCCCACCGTGACTGGCGTGGAAATGCCGTCCACGATCTGATCGTTCCACTGGTCGAAGATGGTGAGTCTCCAGTCACCTCTGGGAACTCCCGTGAGTTTGAAGGTTCCGTCGTCGGCGCATTTTGCGAAGGTGAAGTCCGCGCCATCGACGCTACCCAAGACTTGCGTAGCATTGGGTATAGCCGAACGTATCGCGATTACCCGTGCCGTAGAGTCTTTCATCCGCAGGCCGGCTCATGTGCACACCCGTCACCTTTCCGGTGACGGTGTGGGTACACTGCAGTGCTCCTCTGCCGGTGCAAAGGTCGCGTCCGACAGCGTTGATGAAAGCCGGGTTAGCGAAGCCAATCGCCACGTGGTAACCCGCCGGACCAAACTCCTGGAAGAAGCTGGGCTCGCCGGTCTTCAGGAAAGCGTCGTGGGCCTTGCCACCATCCAGGGTATTGGTCTGCAGCCACTCTTCACCCATCGCAATGCGGTCCGCGCCGGGTGTGGCTACGATGCCGTAGCGTCCGGGTGGCATGTTGACAACAACCGCCTGGCCGGCGAGAGGAGAGAGCGTCGTGCCGTCCGCTTCGTAATTCGGGCAAACGGTGATCATGCTGGTGATGCCAGTATCGCTGGCCACGCCGTCAAATCCCGTTTTCGGATCCTTGCTGACCGGGCAGGCATCGACGCCGGTTACCGGGTCCATCGTCCCGGCCAAGGCATTCGACAGTGGCTGACCGAACTCGTCGTAGGTCATCTGTCCGGCAGCATCGCCCGTACCGCCTACGTCGTCGAAGATGGTGATGTTGAATCCACCCAAGCCAGGCTCATTCGGCGACAGGACGTCCAGACCGCCGCCGGCATCATGTTCGCCGTTGAGCGGGTGGTCGTCGCGGAAAACAAACACAGATAGTTTGGAGGGCTGCTGGTTCTGGGGCTCGACAATCACGTTTACAGCGGTCTGCCCGGGACCGATTTGTGCGCCACCCATCTGGTGACTGGTATCCGTATCATTTCCGGCGCCGTCGACGCCAACTGCGTCGCCGGGGAGGATTGAAATGTAGTAGTGCTTGGTCGGATCCAGGGCAACGTCGCCAGGCAAAAGAGGCGTCTTGGCGTCGCCGGGATGGCATATACCGTTACCCTCATCGCACACAGCGTTCACGTGCGCGCCGGTAGCCGGGTCCAACATCTTTTGACCCGACTCGCACGAAATAGGCCCCGTGCAACCTTGCGCAACGACTGGCATGTAGCTGCTGTGGAAGTTGACGCCAAACGTCGGCACCACGTTGCCACCCGCACCCGGGCAATGCAGGGCCGGCTTCGGGAGCGGATTGGTCTGGCAGTTGGGATCGATGAAGAAGGTACGATCTTCCTCAATGATCCAGCGATAGTCATCATTGCCCGCATAGGGCTGCTTGGAGCTGCCGTCAATCAGGTTCACAATCAGGCCGCTCGGCGCCGGGAAGTTGACCGTCGCCGTGTATGTGGCGGTACTGAGCGTTCCCTGCGAGTTCTTCGGCTGGAACTGAAAAGTGGCAGTGGCAGTGCCGCTGTGAGAGGCGACTTTCGCAGTGAACCCGCCGTTCGGATCAACCGTGACGCCAGCTCCCGACGACGCTCCGATGGTAAGCGGATAACCGGCCGCATCCTTACAGGACGCCAGCACTCCAGGTGGCTTGATGCTTAGGGTGGTGGCCACATTCGACGAGAACGAGATGGGCTGGCTGCAGGTAATGCCGTCTCCCGACTCGATGAGCGCCGCACCCAGAGTCACTGTTGCGCACGCCGCGACCACTGGTGGCACCGTTTCCGCAATAGGTGAACGATCCCGCACCAGCAGTCGCTACGAAAGCAAACGTGCCGTTCGAGTTCAGGGTGAGGGTACCGCCTGTGACAGTTCCAACGACCTTTGCTCCAGTGATGTTCACGTCGTTGGCGAGCACGCCCTTAGCGGGATCGGATATGACAAGAGTCTGACCACTAATCACCGAGTTGTACGTGTCCGCGTTGGCCGCTGCGGCTGCGAAACTGGCGGCCGCGGGCGCACCGGAACCATTCACGCCGATGTAAGCCAACATGCCGGCGTCACGCGAGGTTGCGTTTGCGGACAGGCCCAGCGCGCGATCGAAGATCGGAAGCGCCGTGCCACCTGCAGCAGGCACGTTAATCCTCACATCGTAGGTCTTGCCCGCGGCCATGAATACTTCACTCTGCACGCGAGTCACACCAGGCAGAGGGTTGCCGTCTTCAGCCATCAGGCCGAAACCTGCGGCTGAAGAAGCTCCTGTCAGCGATCCCACAATCGAAGGCACGTGCATGCGTAGGCCAGCATTCACTAATCGCACCAACACGTTTCCGGTGACACCGGTGCTTGGCGCCGCTGAGAACACGGATGCCCCAGAATTGGCTCTGCTGAATCCAACGCCATTGATGAGGTAGTAGAGCGGGGTATAGTTAACGGCGGGCGGATAGCAGGTATTGAAAGTCGGGTTAGTCGGAGTCGCCGGATTGGGACCGGGATATCCGCAACCATCCGGAGCTTGGCCGGACCACACCTTCGTCTCGCTGAATCCAGGCGTATTGACCGCTGCGTCGACAGTTGCGTTCTGAACCGGATCGATTTCACTGAGCAGCAACGGCAGGTCGGCGTTATAGGTCACGGCCGGGATCGCGGGAATTCCGCCAGCCGCGGGCTGTGCCGGATACGCTTGCACCGCGGTAGCTCCCGCAGGCGCGGTCGTTACGACCACGATTCCATACAATCCCATCGGACCCTGAATGGAGGGGTGCGTACCGGATTCAATCAGGTAAGTGCCAGGACGAAGGTTGGTCGAGGACCAGGTCAGAGCCGCGGGGTCACCACCCGTCGTTACTTCGGTAGAGAAGGACTGCACACGTGGGATCCTGATGTCGGCGGCGTATTCGTCGGATCGCCGTCAACGCCGGCAACCGGCCAGGTGAGGGCTTGCGGAGGATGGTCGGGGCTCGGTTTAGTGGATGGCAGTATTACCCAACCCACCGCCCAACTGACCTACGATCACCAGTGACGTGGGCACTCGCGCCCGGGAGCTGGTTCGTCAGGTTGATCGTCAGGCTGTTGCCCGTGGGGACGATGATCAAAGGCGGCTGCCATGCATCGCCGCCCAACTGTGCATCGTAGGCGCCTGAGCCGGTGTTGTAGTGCAAGGACGAACATGGAACCGAAGCATGAACACACCAGGCCCCACATGGGCACCGACTGACCGTCGGGCAGCAGCGCATGTTGAGGTGCGGCGGTGAGGTTCACCGCATCGTCTGCGCCAATGCCACACTCACTCCGAGGAGGAGAATCGTTACTGCCAGGACCGCTGTCTTCATAGTTGCCTTGAGATAGTTGGATCGCATCACTCTTCTCCTCAGTTATTTCGACTCGTCGATAACAAATTCCCGGGAATCTACCAGCATCATCATCATCATTCCGCCCGGGAAAATATTGTTGGTGGTGATCTCGCGTTCGTTATGCGAGTGCCACATGAAGGCAAAACCAGCCTCGTCGGTAGGGGAGTTTGCGACCGTTCCGGAGGGGGGCGTGGTGCCGGTGAAGCCGACTGCGCGAACCGTTGCATCGGGCCCAAGGTACGGGCTCCCGCCAAACCACGCGCCGTTCGCGAAGAGGTTTGGATCGGGGAGCGTTACCGGACCGCCGGCTCCAACGTCGCCGGTTGGAGTCGCTTGCATGGGCTTGTTGTGATCCTGGCACCACTCGTAGTAGTTGATCGCGGTGGTGGCGCTGGTGTTGTAGCCGTTCGCATCGGGCGTGCAACTCGCCAGTGAATCATGGTGCCCATATGCGTCCCAGTTCAAACCCCTACCGGTCCAGTAGTAGATCCCATCCATTGCCAGCCCGGGAGTGGTGGTCGTGGTGAAAAGCAGAGGCCCGGCGAGGCTGCTCGTACTGCCAGGGCTGAGAATCAGGTTTCCGTCGCGGGCCAGAACGCGCACGTGGTTGCCGTGCTCGTGAAACGGATGTTGCCATCGTCCCTGGCCGATAATGCGCAGCAGCACCTGGTCGCCAGGATGCATGTGCGGGTTGCCGTTGTACGGCTGATGCGAATATTCAGGCGCATAGTTGGAGTCCATGAGATCCGGCATGGAGCGCCCGTTGACCATGAAATAGGCGGGAACGTAAGGCTCGGTTGCTACGCTGAGGGCCGTCGGGCATATCACCGTGGCTGAAGGCACGCAACTCAAAATCGTTGCGATTTGCTCTTCTGCCTGGCGGTGAATCCTGGGGTCTATTGTGGAGAACTGGAACAGATACTCCCGGTCGTAGCAGCTGCCAGCCACGTGAAAAGCAGCCCCAGTCGGAGACAAGCGGAAGTCATCTTCACCGTTTGGGATCAGCGTACCGGCCTGAGCGCCGTCCGCAACTACTCCGGCATTTCTGACATGTACTGGACAAGTGGGAGCGTTCGAGGAATTCGGCAATACGATGACGGCTCCATAAAGACCCATCTCCACCTGGAGGTCACCCTGCGTACCGCTGTAATAGGCACGCGTGCCCGGAGTGTCAGCGACGAGATGGTAAGTGACCGAGCCACCATGAGCCGCTTCCTGGGTGAGCAGTCCCGTCACGCCGCCGGTTGGGGCGCTGGCAAACTTCAGGCCAGGAAACAGGATGGAAGTGTTGCCTGCCGGGACTGGCAGGTTATTGGTCAGGGTCACGTCGAACGGCACGCCTTCGGTGACGATCAGCGACGGACCGGGGACTTGCATGTTGCTGCAAAAGGCGCTCGGGATAGCAGAAGGCGCAAACGTGGGCGCGCTGCCAGTGCAGCCGTAGCCCCACGAGTACACCATCATGCCGTCTGGCTGGGTGATGAAAGCTGGGTTCGCAACCAGGTTGAAGGAGGCGCCGGTGATTCCCGGAGCAGCGGCATGCGCTGTCGCTGTCAGGAGCATTGCCACCGCCATCACCAGGGGAAGCAGTCGCGTCATCGAGATCTCTGTTTTCTTGGTCATTGAATTCATGGCTGCTCTCCTAGTTGCAGGTGTTGCCAAATGTGCTGCCGCCGGAAACAGGGCCGTTGCAGACGTGAACCTCGGTCATCAAACCGCCGAAGTTCTCGGCATCGTTCGAAAGGTGGTCGAGATTGGGGGTATAGAGATAGTAGGTACCCGCCGGAACGTTGCTAGCGTCGAGGATCACGTCTAGCGACTCGCCACCACCTAAAGTGATGGAGTTGGTGTTGTAGTACATGTTGTTGCCAGACTGATCGCGCAGCAACTTGGCGTTGAGCGCGATGACCTTCATCGGAATTCCAAGCGAAGCCAACGTCTGAAATTCGGTGACGTCCAGATCGGAAATGCGCAGGAGTGCCTTGCCGCCGGCCGGAATATTGATGATCGAAGGCAGTGGCTGCGCGAAGTGCTTCGCACCATCGGTGGACTGCGTCTCCAGGGGACCCGCCATCACCGTGTCGGGATAGCTGCGGCCGTTCAGCAGGAAGTACTTGTCCTTCATTTCCGTAAAGCCTTCGGGGTTGAAGGTCATTCCGACAAAGTGGAAGTTGGGATCGAAGCCGTGAATTTGCAGCGGATATTCGACGTCGTAATAGGTGGAACCGTCGCCGTCGTTGTAGGCGTAATTACCGGTGGCAGCTCGGGGGACGGTATTCGAAGTGGCAGGCAACGGGTTGCTGCACAGGATGTCAGCCCCGGAATTGCAAGCCGTGCGCAAATCGTTCTGCTGCTGCTGCAGTGCGGCATAAAGACCGCCGCCAACCGGAACGCGGTTCTGGCGGGGGCGGACATAGATTTGTCCCACCATGCCCATCTGCAAGTGTTCGGGCGGAGTGATGTGGCAATGCCAGAAGTAAGTGCCGGCATCGGGCGCCAGGTAGTAGTACGTGAAGCTGCCGCCGATGTTGATGGCGACCGACGCGTCCGGCACGCCGTCGTAGAACGCCGAAGCGTTCGGATAACCGTGGAAGTGCACAGTGTGCTGCTCAAACAGGTCCGGGCGCATGACCTGGCCTACGTTGGTCAAGGTCAGGAAGAACTCGTCATCCTCGTCAATCGCCATCAAGGGCGCCGGGATGTTGCCGTTCATTACGCCCACATCCATGATCACGCGCGGATCGACGTGGCCGTCGAGGCCAGGCAGAGTCGCCGCGGTCGCGTTTTGCGGTTGCAGCAGCTCGGCGAGTCCAGTTGGATAACCCGCCGGGGTTACGTATTGAAAGCCGAAAGAAGTCGGAATCACAGGCTGCGCGGGCAGGTTCGGATTCCGGACGTTGATGGCCGTGACCGCGAAGGTGCCATCGTATCCAGGCACGCCGGTCTGGATTCGCACCTTGTCGCCGACCTGGACACCCAACACGGCATTCATGATGACGGTTACTCGGTGCCTGGTGGCCGCAGTTGTACCCTCACTGATGTCGTAAATCGTGCCGATGTGTGCGATGTCAGGAAGCAGCCCTACCGCGCCATTGAATGTGAAGGGGTCGCCTTGATCCATGGTCGTGGCTGGATCGCCCGGCAGCAACGTCCCTGTGTATTCGGTATTGAAGACGTTCGGGAACTCCGTGCCAGGCTTGCCGGCCGCCATGTCCGCTAGTCCCGACAGCGGCCCGAAAGAGAACATGTAGGTCTGCGACCCGTCGCCCATGGTTGCGAAACCATCGCCGCCCGAAATCTGCTGGCACTTGATTGCGCCGTTGATGTGATCCGGAGTCGACCCGTACACATTTCGACCGCTATAAGTGGGTCCCACATACGCAGGTTCCGAATTATTGGCGGCCGCATTGGGGTGGGTGATGGTGCTGGCAGGACACTGAACTTTAAACGACTGGGCGCTTGCGCCGACTGCTGCAAGGCAGACCAGGGCAATAGTCAACCACACTGGGTACGTCTTTCTTGAGAACATGCGACCTCCACAGAGTTCTTTGGGCAAGCAGTCAATTCCTTGCTACATGCAGGGGGACCGAGGGAAATGGTTCAGCCATTTCTTCCTGGATTTGGCTTGCGAAACACCCACGTGCTGTGCGCCGTTCCCCACGAACAATGCGCAAGGCGTACGAAGGAGTACCCAGCTTTTAAGGGGGGAGGGAGCTCAGGAAAATCCAGCTAGTCACTCAAAGCTTGTTAGAGACACGACTACATTGCTAAATAGACAAGGGGAGATTATTGTGAAGAAGTCGACCGGGGGGCCCCGCCTACTGGCCGGGGCAAGGCCGCTTTCTGCTGTAGTGTTTGTATCTCAGGTCGAATCTTGAAGAACATACCCCACAGGGAGTAGGGCCCGCTAAAAACCTTGGTAGTTGTCAACAACGCATTACAATTGTAACGATGCGGGAATCTGCAAAACCTGTAAGCCTTCAAACGAGCCGCCGGGGGATCGCCGTCCTCGAAGACTACCCCAGCTCAGGGATTGATGAGCTTTTTCCGCACCGCGTACAAGATAATGTCGGCAGTTGTGTGGAGGTCCAGCTTCTCCATGATGTTGGAACGATGGGTTTCTACCGTGTACACGCTCAGGTTCAGTACCTTGGCGACGTCCTTGTTTGATTTTCCCTCTGCGAGCAGTTGCAGCGTCTCCTTTTCCCGCTCCGTGAGCAGATCGTAGGTATCCTGCAGTCCGCGCTGTTGCATCTGGCGCATATAGTCACCGACCAGAATGCCGGCGATGGTCGGGCTGAAAAAGGATTTCCCTTCGGCGGCGGCCTCGACCGCCCGAGCCAGGTCGATGTCCTCGCCATCCTTAAGCAAGTAGCCCTTGGCGCCGGCTGCCAGAGCGCGCGAAAGGTAAGTGTCGTCCGCGTGCATGCTGAAAATGACGACTCCGGTCCGGGGATTGCGCTTCACGATTTGCGCCGTCGCTTCGATTCCACTGAGTCCCGGCATCACGATATCCATGATGACGACATCCGGCTTTTCCGTTTCGGCGAGTTGCACCGCTTCGCGCCCATCCGCTGCTTCCCCAATCACCTCGAATTGCTCCTGTCCCTGCAACTGCATGCGTAAGCCCTTGCGAACTACGCTGTGATCATCGGCAAGTAACACCCGGATGCGCTTCACGCCAATACTCCTCCAGGCACGGGAATGTCCAGAGTGACGGAGGTGCCCCGCTGAGCTTGCGAATTCACTGAGATGGTCCCATTCACGCCCGCCACGCGCTCGCGCATTCCCAACAAGCCGAGCCCTCGCGCACTCGTGTTGAAGTCAAACCCGATTCCGTCATCTTCGATATTGACGTTTACAGTGCCGCCCAAAGCGCACACCACGATCCGGATATTTCTTGCGTGGGCATGTTTCGAGCAGTTGGTGAGCGCTTCCTGCACGCATCGATAAATACAGGTGCGGTGCGCTTCGGGAAGTTTCTCGATTTCGCCGCTAGCCTCGAGCGAAGCCGCGATGCCCGTCTGCCGAGAAAATTGGCGGATTTGCCATTCGATGGCGGTGACCAATCTTACGTCATCCAGCAAAGCTGGACGGAGTCCCATGGCCAGATCGCGCACTTGGCGAAGCGCTTCCGCATTCATCCGGCAAACTTCGTCTAACTGGTTGCGCATCTGCTCCGGTGGCAATGAACTTGATTTCAGCGCTCTTAATTGAAGGCCCACACCCGTCAGGAGTTGGCCGACAGAATCGTGGAGTTCGCGGGACAGGTGCTTGCGTTCGTCGTCATGCGCTCGCCAGAAACTCGCGGAAGGTTCCCGTGTGACGGACAATACGCGGCGCTTCGCTGTCTTCTCCTGCTGCACGGCGCGCCGGTTTTCGATCAATCGTCGACAGCAACCGAGGAACGCAACTGCAATCAGGGAGACAAGCAGGACTCCTGCGGTCGCCTGAAATGTCGTGAAGTCGGCTGCGGCAAGCCAACCGAGGTCGATGGGCGCTAGTCTCGCTGCGCCCGCCCACCAAAGGCCGGCGAGCACAATCAGCAACAGCAGTCCGTAGCGAGACCGGCAACGTTTTTCGTTTATTCCGGGTGAGGGTTCACCGCAGGTCGAACTGGGCAATGACACCCTCAGACCAGGTTCTTCTCTGGACATAGACTTCCGCTCCAACGTAGAGGTTCACAGGCGCGGGGGAGGCGGGGAGGCAAGGACCTATGAGCAGTTGGAGCGGAGTCAGATTCTGAGGATGCTGGATGCGGCTGGAACGTGGAAGGAACTGCCGTCGTCGACGAAAAGCAGCGTCTCCCAAAGAGGGCCACTACTCAATGTAAGACCGGCACACTGGAGGGGCAACTGTTGTACAAGCTGCCGTTCAACAGAACCGAGTTGCGCGCGGGCGTTGGTGATTTTCACGTCGTGCACGGCAAGAAGATCCAGATCGGGGTGAATGAGGATAGCGGTAAAGAGCACGGCAAAGAACAGCAAAGTGATCTTTGCAATGGTTCTCAACCGGGTTACGGGAGCCGTCCGCATGGAAATTCAGAAACCCCACAAGGTGCTGTGCCAATATCCCTTATCAAAGGGCCACGGGTCAAGGAAAAATACCCCCAGTGCTGGACAGAAGCTCGTTTTAAAGGGGATATCGCAATCGAACAAGGGCCTCCTTAGTACCGTTACCGGCCTTGCGGGGGCCTCAGCCTACTCCAGTTATGGACGTAATCTCCCTCCCATAAGGGATACCAGGCTCGTGGCAAAGAGATAACAATCACAGGAGTTGCACTCGGGCGGCATCAGGCTCGGTGAACATTCCTCCCCGATTTTTCCCCCAGAGTAGCGGTCGCACCCGTTTTCTGCGGAGGACCATAATATTTATGCCCGCGCTTCAGGACCATCTTAAACATAACGACCTGCGTCGGCTTGTGGCAGAGGAACCCGATCTCGCCCAACGTGCCGAGGTGATTGCACACATGCGCGGCCTGATTGCCGACGAGCAACGTTCACCGCAGTCTCCGCAGAATGCGAGCTACCTGGTGGTCGCGGAAATGGTGCTCGATTTCCTGGAAGAGACCCTCAATTCGCGCGACGCCAAGAAGATCCAGTAGAAGACGGCGACACGGTACTCTTCGGGGAGTCCAGGAAGGCGACTCGCCGCAACGAAAAATCTGCTTTCACCGTTTCCGAGCAAAATTCAATGTCAGGGCAAGACAGCCACTCAGTGCGAGTGCGCTCCCCACGACCAGCAGTCCGCCCTTGAAGCTTCCCGTCGAATTGCGGACGACGCCAATCATGTAAGGTCCGAAAAAACCTCCCAGATTTCCGACTGAATTGATGACGGCGATTCCGGCCGCAGCCGCTGTGCCAGAGAGCAAGGCCGTTGGCATCGCCCAGAACGGGCCCATCATAGAGAACACGCCCAGCACCGCGACGCTAAGCAGCGCGATGGTAGCGCTCACCGAGTTCGTGTGAGCCGCCATGGCCAAGCCAGCGGCCCCCGCAAGCGCCGGTACCGCGGTGTGCCATCGCCGTTCGCCCGATCGATCCGAGTGCAGCCCTACCAGAACCATCGCCATGGCGGCGGCGATGTATGGGATCGCAGAGAGCACGCCGATTTTGAAATTGCTCATACCCGCAAGGCTCTTGATCAGATTTGGCAGCCACAGGCTGATGCCGTAGGACACGGTGTTCAATCCGAAATACACGAGCGCGAGAATAAAGGTGGGCCAAAACGGAAGACCTCCTGCTCCGGCAGTGTGTAATGTTCCCTCTTTCTCTCGATCCATGGTCTGCTGCAGCCACTGCTTCTGGTCATGAGACAACCAGCGCGCAAACGAAGGGGCATCCACCAGATAAATCCACGTCAATCCGCCCAACAGGATTGCCGGGATGCCTTCCAGCAGAAACATCCATTGCCATCCAGCCATTCCTCCCTTCGAATGCAGTCCCAGCAAAGCTCCAGAGAGCGGACCTCCCACTACTCCAGAAAGGGGCGCCGCCGTCATGAACCTCGCCACGGTGCGCGCCCGCGCTCCGGGTGGGAACCAAGTCTTCAGATAAAGGATCACACCCGGGAAGAATCCGGCTTCGGCCGCCCCCAGCAGGAAACGCAATGCATAAAAGCTGCGCGGGCCCTGAACCAGGCTCATCGACGCAGAAACGATTCCCCACGCCACCATGAGAACTGCGATCCAGCGGCGCGCTCCGACCCTCATCAGAATCAGATTACTGGGCACCTGAAACAGGAAATAACCCGCAAAGAAAATTCCGGCGCCGAGGCCGTACATGGAATCGGTGAAGCCGAGTTGCTGTTGCATCTGTAAGGCGGCAAACCCCAGGTTAATTCTGTCGAGGTAAGCAACGATGTAGAGAAGAAATAGAAAGGGCACGAGCCGCCAGGTCAGGATTCGCACGATGGCATCTTCGACGGAGCGGTTTTCCTGGCCCTGATCGCTGAAGTCTTCTGAATCCACTTGTCCGTCCTACACCAGTGCCAGATTTTTACGAATCGTATGAACAATGTTTTCCGGCTTACTGCCTGCGTCGACCGCAATCGCGTCCGAGGGCTCTTCGAGCGTTATCAACTGGCTGTCAAGCATGGATTCTTTCATGTAGTGATCGCGGCGTTGCAGCAATCGCTGCGACAGCACATGTCGGCTTGCTTTCAGGTATACGAAGCGTACGTCGTCAGCACCCCGCAATCGCTCGCGATACTCTTGTTTCAGAGCCGAACACGCCAGCACAGCGCTATTCCCTTGCTTGATCCATTGGGCAATCAAAGACCGCATCTGATTGAGCCACGGCTCTCGATCGGCATCGGTTAGTGGAATGCCATTGCGCATTTTCTCCACGCTTGTGCTCGAGTGGTAATCGTCAGCATCCGCAAATTCCCATCCTAGCTGCAATGCCAATTGCGAACCCACCGTGCTCTTTCCGGAGCCGGAAACCCCCATCACCACGACGACCAAAAGAAACCTCTCCTTGACTACGGCGTCTCGCGAGCACTCCGCAGGCACCGCCCGAACGGCACCGTAAGTTTACATGCTGTGATTTTGCTGATTTTACTGGGTCGAACGGCTACCGCAAGCAGGCGGAATGAAATTGCGGAGTAGAAGAACGGCACGGCTATCGAAGATGCGGAAACCGCCATCGACTTCTAGCGCGCGGCTCCCCTTCCAGAAGTCCATGCCGGCCTTTTGTCCCGGTACATCCACCATCGCTACCGCTTCAGACTTCGCACGTCGATCACCCTCACTGTCCCTGTCTCGGAGCCAGTCTCCGAACTGCGACGAAGGCGTTAACATCATCAGCAGTGAGCACGCCACCCCGTACTGCCCTCAGATACGTTATGCTAGTGATATGGATCATCTTGAGGTTCTTCGAGAAAAAATAGGGCGTCTCCGGTCGGAGATTGCTCAAATCCAGGAATTGAATCAGCAATACCGGCTCCGAGAGTCGAATGAAACCGAGGCTCAGGTAGCTCACGGACAGCGCCATGAACGGCTGCAGGCCATTCAACAAGAACTCTCCCAGCTCTCCGACCTTGGCCGTAAAGTCCTATCGGTCGAAGAAATGAAAGAAAAGCATCGGGCTCGGATGCATCTCGTTAAGAAGGTCTCGTAGGTCTTCCATCATTTACTGCTAGTCGCGTCCCGAGGGCAGGGTAGGATCCCTTAAACGTACGTGTTCAAAGGAAGCGCTCAACATGCGCCAGTTGAGCCTTAGGTGTCGAATCAGCATGAGCGCGACTCGGCTCCACCCGCCCAGTCTGCATGAGGCAGTGCCTGCTTCAGGAGTATGCGAGAAAGGAAGCGGTTGCACTTTTCGCTTTTTGCGAGGATGATGCTCATCGCGAGAGCGTCGCATTCCAGCAGTCCAAAATAAGCCAATCTGAACCGAGGTAAGAACAACCATGAACGCGAAAGCAAAATTCGCCCTTGGCGTGCTCACGGCTTTGGCCATGTTGTTACTTACGTTTGCCCTTCCAAGAGGGGGCGCGCTTCGAGATTTACAACTGGCTCAATTTCCGTTGACTGTTGGCGTCTGGGCGATCTTCGTCTTGTTGTTTGTGAAACTGAAGTAGGTCTCCTGGAAACCGGGCCAGCCGAGGGATTTGATTTGTACTCGATCCAGCGTGCCCGAGGGGCGCACTCTTGGGGCCCATTCTGACCCGCTGTGTGCATCGGTCAAAGCAGCGAGCTAAGGGCCGCTTGAGCACGCCTGAGGTTTCTCGTCACCATCGCCGGGTCACCGGCTTGGAAACCATTCGGCGTGAAGTGATTGGGATGCGGAATGCGTTGCCAGGTGCCAAGACTTCTTTCGTACCAGGAGCGCGCTTCCACCAATTCCGTCCTACGTCGCTCGGCGGTCATGCCAACCGGTTGCGCTCTTCTCAAGCTGAGGTCACCCAGACCGGAGTATGCGTCTGCCGTCGCATATAGCGCATCGAGATCGGTATTCGGACCTGCGAGCTGTAGCTCCATGAGATTCAAAGCACGGCGAAAATAAGTTGCAGCAGCCTCTTCGTGCCCGCCCATGGCTGCGGCCTGTCCCAACTTGACATCGCAAGCAGCGGCTTCGAGATGCGGATCCTCCGGCTTCGACAAGGATTCGTAAATGGCGCGTGCCTCGCTGAGAGGCCCCATGGCGGAGTCTCCATTCTTGGCGGAGATCAGGATCGTGCCGCGAGCCGTGAGCATAGCCGCGAGAATGCTCTTCTGCGCCCGGTTCTCCGGAGCCAATGCGACGAGCCCGCGCATAATCTCAATTCCAGTGCCCGCATAGCCGAGGGCTTGCGTTGTCACTCCGGTTCTCGCTCGCGCAGTCGCGGTGTTCACGTATGCGATAGCCAGTCCTTGCCGCAACAGCGCATTCTTGGGATCAGCCCGATTTAAATCTTGATAAATCGCCAGTCCTTTCTCGTCGTTCTCCACTTCGCGCGCATAGTCGCCCAGGTCGGCATAGACGTCGGCAATCTCGCTGTAGGAAATGGCCATACTGCGCGCATATTGAATTTCGGTGGACCGCCGTGTCAGCTGACGATTCACATCCAAGGCCCTTTCGTAATACCCCAACGCCGCTCTTGGATCGTTCTCCTCGATCAGGTCGCCGATGTTCCTGAGATCCACGGCATATCCGTGCAGGGTGTGCACATCGTCAGGCTGGATCCTGAGCGCGGCTTCATCGGCCGCCAGCGCTTTACGAAAGTCCTCGACCACTTTCTGCTTTTCCAGGGGATCTCGCGGGTACCGGATCTCGCCTGAGACTTCATGATCGAAGGCCACTTCATAAAACACCTTGGGATCATTGGCGCGTGCGGCCAAAAGAGCTTCCGAGATTCCAATCGCGTGGTCGATTTTCTCCCGAGCGTTGCTTCCATCTCCTGTGACCCATCGTTGATGCGCAACCAGCCGATAAGCCTGCGCCAGCGCCAGATGATCGTTCCAGTCTTTGGAACGCGTGTCGATCCGTTTGCGAATCTCCAGCGCTTTCTCATAACTACCGAGCGCGCCGAGCGTATCTCCTAAATTGTTCTGCAGGTAGTCCCCTTGTACGGATCCAACCTTCTCGTAAGCGGTCGCGAGTTCGCGTTGCAGGGCCACATCCGATGCGGACTCGCGGGCCAGGGTGTTCAGGTATTGGAGGGCACGATCCACGATAATCTTCCGAGCGGGCGTAGAGCCGGGCAGGTCCTTGATCGAGTCGTGAACATCGAAGATTAAGGAATTGGCGAGGGAGCGGACATCGTTGAATCGCCGCTCCGCGATCCGGGCTTCTCGCTGCGTAGCGATGATCCCCGCTACCAGGATCGCCACGATCGCCGCTGCCGTGGCTACCCCCGCTTTGTGCCGTCGAATGAACTTTGCCGCGCGGTAGCGGGCGGTGTCTTTGCGCGCAAGGATCGGAAGGTGGGCTATTGTGCGCCGAATGTCTTCCGCAAACTGCTCGACCGAGGGGTAGCGGCGCTGGGGTTCCTTTTGCAGCGCCTTCAGAACGATGTTGTCCAGATCTCCCCTCAGTTGCCTGGCCAGTTTGGGAGCGGCAACAGGTTCGCCCGCCTCTTCTCCCTTACCATGGGAGCCATTCCTGGCACGTTCGCCAGAAGCCACAGCAGCACTCGGCTTTGCTGGTTCGAATTCGCAGGCGGCGCGGGCGGCTTCGTGAGGAGCGCTCGCCGGATTCGGATAAGGGCTTCGCCCGGTCAGGAGTTCGTATAGAACAACGCCCAGCGAATACACATCGCTGGCTGTGGTGATCGGTTCGCCACGGATGTGCTCGGGGCTGGCGTACTGAGGGGTCAAGGGGCGAAACAAAGTGAGCGTGGAATTTCCCGCCTCGGCGTCGGTTTCCAAAATTTTTGCGATCCCAAAGTCGAGCAGCTTCGGCACGCCTTCGCGCGTAACCAGAATGTTTCCCGGCTTGATATCACGATGGATAATCAGGTGATGGTGCGCGAACTGAACCGCGTCGCACACCTGCAGGAACTTGGACAGTCGCTCCTGAATCGAAAGCTTGTGCCGCCTACAATATTCATCGATTCGGGTGCCCTCAATTAGTTCCATCACCAGGTACGGAACCCCGGAATCGGTAGTCCCCCCATCGAGCAGCCGCGCGATATTGAAATGGTTCAGGGATGCCAGGATTTGCCGCTCGTGTCGGAACCGCTCCATGAGGGCGGTTGAGTCCCCTTGCACAAACTTTATGGCAACTTCCTTGGTGAATTGTCCGTCCGCGCGGATCGCGCGATAGACCTCGCCCATGCCGCCGTGCCCAATCTCTTCGACAATCTGGTAAACGCCAATCCTGCGGCCCACAAGATTCGGCCTGGGATCGCGCTCACGTGCCGGGTATTCCCAATCAATTGCTGGATTCTTCAAGAACGTGCTACCGGCTTTCTGGTGAGATTCCAGGAGAGACTGAACTTCCGCACACAAATCGGCATCACCTGAGCAAGTCTGCTCCAGGTAAGTGGGCCACTCATTCGCGGGCAAGAGAATAGCCTTGTGCAGAATCTCCTGCACCTGGTCCCAACGCTCCGGATTCAAGCGACAATACTCCGGTTGAGTTTGCGGTAAAGCCATGCCCGGGCTGTGCTACAGCGGCGTTCGAGGGTAGACGCCGAAACTCTCGTCGCTTCGGTGGCGTCCCACCACCGCGGACGGTCCGCTGCAATGATAGGGAGGTTAGCTTCGTGGACTAACGAGGTGGATTGGAGTGTGAGATGGTGGTGTGCGCTGCGCAGATAATGACGCGCAACGCGCCGTGGTTCTCCATAGATAGGGAGCAGCAGCGCATTCAGGGCTTCGCGGACTTCTCTCCGCCATCGAACCAGAAGTTCTGTTACCTGAGTCGAGGAATCCCCTGGCCGCATCGTAGTACCCAGCACGCGTCGGGGGAACACGCGTCGGGAAGCATAATCCGAGCCTAAGCCCAAGTCAATTTGCTGAAAGGAGAAAGAAAACTTCGGGGGACCTCCCCTGTACTGGGCCTCAGTGTCGGCTGACCAGCGATTGAAGGATCAGTCTTCCTAGCCCCACCGCGGTTGTTCATCCAGGCTGATCCCAAGCGCGGTTTTCGCCACCACTTCGTGCGTGAGGAAGGAGTTCGCCGGGTGAATCCGTCCCAAGCGCGCATCGCGCAGCAATCGCTCGTAGCCCGCCATGCGGAAGATGCCGAAGCCTCCCATCACATCTAAACCAACGTCCACAACGCGCCACGAGCCCTCAACCGCATGGTGTTTGGCCGCAAAGATTTTCGAGGGCCACTCGGCGCCGTGATCGACCCCATTCGACCAGTCCTGCGCGATTGTTTCCAGATGCGGTCCGATGGATTCAAGTTCGATGACCATTTCTGCGATGGCGTGCTGCGCCTCGGGGTGGTAGGCCATCGAGCGGGAGAGCGCCAGTGAGCCTTTGCTCCTCACCGCGGCCAGGCACTGGTCCAGTGCTCGCTTGGCTAATCCGTAGTAAATGTTCCCGAAGCCCATCAGAGCCCACGCAAAGACCGCGAGCACGAAAGAATCTATTCCAGCGGCGCCCGCGGACACGACTCGCGCCACGTAGCAGTCGGGAACAAACGCGTTTTCGAGCACCGTATCGTCGCTGCGGGTTGCACGCATGCCCAGGACATCCCAGGTTTTCTTGATTGTGTATCCGGGTGTATCACGCGGCATGAAGGCGTGAACAACCTTTGGCTGACTGGGATCGCTCAGATCCATCCCGTGCACGCCCAACCGGGTCCAGACGGGAGCCAGACTCCCGAAGTGCTTTTGCCCTGTGAATCGATAGCCGCCGTCCACACGTTCCGCTTTGGTGGTGGAGAGAAGAATGGGCACATCGTTGCCACTCTCGGCGTGTCCCGCGGCGAAGATCTCACCGGCGGCTGCCTCGCGCAGGATCCATTCCAGTGAGGCATCTCCCCGCCGCCAAAGATCAGCCGCCACTCCCAGCCAATAAAGGTGCATGTTCACCGCAAGGGCCGTTGCGGGAGCGTAGTAGGCTAACCGGCGTTGCTCGCGGCACACTTCCGCAAGCGTCAGGCCCGAGCCGCCGAACTCCGAAGGTACCGGCAAAAGCAGATAGCCCGCGGCCCGAAGGTCTTCGAAGTCCTCCTGGAAGAAGCGGTTCTCCTGGTCATAGGAAGCAGCTCGTGATGCAAAATGCCCTAGCATTGCATCGGTAAGCACGGTCTTCGCCGGCGAGGGAACATTCCCGTTTTTTCCGTCATGCGAGCCGCGGCCCGCACTTGCCTGCCCGTTGGAAGCAATCGCGTTGGGAGCTGGGTTCATAGGCTTTTCCTGCTACGGCCAAATTTTCCGACATTCTACATCTACAGACCTGTCGCTTCAGGTCTGCGATTGACGCGATGAGTATCCATGCTTCAGACACCTCGGTAAGAAACGGGGATTCGATCGTGTAAGCGTGACGGTTCAATTATTCGAAACCGCCACGCTCGCTCGACCTTCAGCCCCGTCGAATTACGGCCGTGCTTCGTACACGATGTTGAATGGTGTTTCGGTCGCCCGCCGGAAGCGGTTGAACCCGGCGGAAGCCACCACATTCCGAATTCGTGCCTCACCCGCCTGCGCGCCCAGGCAGAGTCCCACCTCCTGGGATCGCGAGCAAGGAGTACACAACAGCGTCGAGAATGAATAGTACACGCGGCCAACGGGGTTCAGATTGTCCTGCAAATGGTCGTTGGCGAACGGCTCAACGATCATCCACGTGCCGTCCTTAGCCAAGGACTGCCGGACGTGAGCCGCCGCCCCAATAGGATCCCCCATGTCATGCAGGCAGTCGAAGACCGCGACGAAGTCATAGTCCCGGCCAGGGAACTCTTTTGCTTTTGCCACATCGAAGGTGACGCGTTCGGAAACGCCTTCCCGTTTCGCCGACTCGCGGGCGGCTTCGATCGACTTGGCATGATAGTCAAAACCGAAGAACTGGGATTTCGGAAATGCCTTGGCCATTAAAAGGGTGGAAGCGCCCTTCCCGCATCCGACATCGGCCACACGCGCTCCCGCTTCCAGTTTTTCTTTGACGTCTTGCAGCGATGGTATCCAGGAGGTCACCAGATTCGCGGCATACCCTGGACGGAAGAATTTCTCGCAGCCGTGAAAGACACCGTCAACATGCTCGTGCCAGCCCATGCCCGCGCCCGTGCGGAAGGCGTCCGCGATCTGCGGGACAGCGGCCAGCGAGCCCAGCGCCAATTCGAATGCCCCCGGCAGATAGGCCGGGCTGTCTTCAAATGCCAGCGTGAAAGCTTGCTCTTCGCTGAGGCTGAACTTGTTTGTGCTTTTGTCGTAGGTGATGTATCCCCCGGCCGCCTGG
Organism: uncultured Acidobacteriota bacterium; assembly: GCA_963733805.1. GTDB lineage: Bacteria > Acidobacteriota > Terriglobia > Terriglobales > Acidobacteriaceae > Gp1-AA133. The sequence continues at coordinate 228,105 of CAVTEO010000009.1, forward strand.
GATGCGAGCCACTCGCGCAGATAGCGTTCGTCGGTTTGCGTTCTGGCAGCCAGCTCGGCGGAACTCATCGCACCGGAGGCGAGGGCCTTGTAGAGTCCCAATTTTTCGCCAATCACGACCATGCCGCTGTGAACTGCAGCCCCGAGATCGGTCACAAATTGTCCAATAAAAGCATTCAGCTTGTTGCTATCGATGATAGGAACGTGCGTTGCGCTCACTGTTTTTCTCTCCTTTTTTTGAAATGTTGCTTATCTCTCGCTGCGATCGCGGGGCTGGTCCAGCCCATCATGTATATCGGAAGGCTCAATGCCTTCCCGTCGACTCAATTGTTCTCGCCTCCGAATGCCTGGCAGGAAACATCGGGATGCCAATTCACGAACGCGCCGTATGGGTTGTCCTTCCACGCCCAGACATGCAGTGTGTAGAACGCGGGCAGGCTGAAACGATTGGGAGTGTCGAACCGATGGAAAAGCTGTCCCATCAGTTCAGGCGGGCTGTTGGGATGCTTCGCATCCCAGGCGTCGGCGAAAACCAGATAATCAGCGCCTGTCAGACGGAGGCTTCCATCCGGATTCGGTTCGTAGAGAACGATTTGAGGACGCGTGGGATCGAAGACGCCGTACTTGTTTACCTCGTCCAGCAGGTCTCCATTCAGATAGTGGAGGCCCATCGCACCAACGTCGTCCCCGGTCACGCACCCGAATATAAGGGCGTAGTGCTCACGCTTCGCCTCCTCGACATCCTTGAAACGTGCGGTCGCTTCCCGGACAGTCTTGATCAAGGCGCCAGCATTCTTCTTCTGTGCCGGCGTCTGTATGTGCGAGTGACCTTCTTGTGCCTGCGCGCCCAGGAAACAAAAACTCCCGAAAGTGACTGCAAGGATAAGGCGCCAGAGCGGCATTGCGAACATTCTGGTTTTCAGGTTCGTAGCGGAAATCTGCACTGTACTCATCGAACTCTTCTCCTTTATGCGAATCGAATGTGTTTGTCTCATGCCGCGGGCTTTGCGATTCCGGGCGACCCCGTTTTGCTAGAATCCGCACTGCGGGCCTTATGCGGGCACCGTCGGAGCACCCGGGCAGAGCGGAAGGCTTCACTTCAGTGTGTGCAAAATAACAAGCATCCGAACGTGAAGTAACGAAACAACGCCAAAGAAAAGCCAAAATCATGACGCAAGTACCGCCTTGCGTTTTGCGACAATGGAGAGCCCTTGGAGACCAGTCCCCGGAACTACCAATTCGGTGAGTTCACTCTGGATGTCGCCAGGGGATGTGTGCTCAAAGCGGGAGAGGAGATCAAGCTTCGGCCCAAGGTCTACGAAACCCTTAAGTATCTGGTAGAACACCCGGGAAGACTGATCGGCAAACAGGAATTGATCCAGGCGGTGTGGCCGGATGCCTTCGTGACTGACGACTCGGTGGTGCAATGTACGCTGGAATTGCGTCGCGCGCTCGATGATCGCAGCCAGCAGTTGCTGAAGACCGTCCCCCGCCGCGGATACTTGTTCACCGCCGAGGTGGTCCGGACTCCGACGAAAGCCGGGAGTATTCCTGCTCCTGCCTCACCTGACTTGCCGGACGTCGGGAAAATACCTTCCCCGAGAATGGCCAGGAAGCGCCACGATCTACCAGTGCCGCGCACTTCGCTTATCGGACGGGACCAACTCGTGTCCGAAATTTCTGAGTTGCTGCTTCGGCGCAATGTTCGTCTATTAACGTTAACCGGCCCAGGCGGGGCCGGAAAAACACGGTTGGCCTTGGCTGTGGCTGCCGCGATCGCCGAGACCTTCACGGCGGGCGTTCAATTTGTTGGTCTGGCCTCGATCGCGCATCCAGATCTGGTAGCCACTGCTCTTGCAGATGCGCTCGAAATCCAGCAGGTCCCCAATCGCAGCATTCCTCAACTCATCGGCGATCAATTGCGGGACTCGGGACCATTCCTGCTGCTGATGGACAATTTTGAACAGGTGTTGCCGGCGGCGACCGTGCTGGCCGAAACATTAGATGCTTGTCCCTCGATCAAGATTTTGGTGACCAGTCGGTCGTGTTTGCGGGTCTACGGCGAGCAGGAGTTTCCCGTGACGCCGCTCGCGCAGAATGCCGCCATCGAGTTGTTTGTGCAACGCGCGGGGGCGGTTTGGCCCGATTTTGTAGTCTCATCGGAGAACACACAGACCGTTCATGAGATCTGTTCACGTCTGGATGGATTGCCTTTGGCAATTGAATTGGCTGCTGCCCGGACGAAAATGCTCTCCCCCACCGCCATCCTGGACCGGCTGCAAAGACGCCTGCAATTGCTGACCGGCGGCGCTCTCGACTTGCCCGAACGGCACCATACACTGCGCAACACGATTGACTGGAGCCACGATCTTCTGAACGAGACCGAGCGCAAGTTGTTTCGCCGGCTTTCCGTATTTGCCGGCGGATGCACCCTGGAAGCTGCAGAAGCGGTCTGCAACACAACTCGTGATCTCGGGATCGATCTCTTTGAAGGCCTTTCATCCCTGGTAGGCCAGAATCTGGTGCAGCGTGTTGACCGGACGGAGGCCGAACCGCGTTTCGCGATGCTTGAAACGATTCGCGAATATGCCTTCGAACGCCTGTCGGAGACGGGCGAACTGGCGGCTACGCGCCGCGCACATGCCGCGTACTGCCTCGTACTGGCTGAAGAAGGAAATCCGGAACTCAGCGCCGCGGATCGAACTCGCTGGCTGACGCAATGTGACGCGGAGATCGATAATCTCCGTTTCGCTCTGGACGGGCTGTTTCAGACCAACGATGTGGATTGGGGTTTGCGTCTCTGCGTAGCTCTGTTTCGATTCTGGGACATGCGCGAACACTTGACCGAGGGGCGTGGCAGGCTCGAGACCATTTTGCGGCTGGCAGGAACTGACCGCACCAGGGACCGAGCCCGAGTTTCGCAATTCATTGGAGCTCTGGCAGCGGCGCAAGGGGATTATCCGGCCGCCGAACATCACCTGCAGCAAAGTCTCTCCCTTTATGAAGAGTTGGGCGATGAGTCGGGAATTGCCGCATCCTTGAACGCCCTAGCGGTATCGGCGCGTGATCGAGGCGACTATGCTTCAGCGCAGAGCAATTTTGAGCGTAGCCTCGCCTGCTGGCGATTGCTGCCAGACCGATTGGCGATCGCGCGTTGTCTCCACAACCTGGCCAATGTGGTCAAAGTGCGTGGCGATTATCCGCGCGCTCGATGGGCTCTCCGCGAAGCAACCGAAATCTTCGAAAAGCTTGGCGATCGCAGCGGGTCCGCCTGGTCGATTAATCAACTGGGCGATATCGAGCGTGAACAGGGCCACATGGAGGACGCACGAAACCTCTATCAACAGTCGCTGGACGCGTTTCGGGAAGTTGACGATCCGTGGGGCGCGGCCAGGTCGCTCACGGATCTCGGCCACATCGATTGTGAACAGGGAGATCATTTCGCTGCCCGCTCGGCTTTCCGCGAAGCCCTGGGAATCTTTGCGAGCGTCGGGCACCAGCGTGGCATAGCGCGGGCGCTGGAAGGATTCGCCTGTTTGGCTCTGATTTTGGGGGACCCAGTGCGCGCACTGACGCTAGCCGCTGCCGCTGCGCGTTTGCGCCAGATGATCGGCGCTCCCCTCCCTCAGGCCGAGCAGCAGAAACTCGATCGGAGTTTGCTGCCTGCCTGGGAGTCTCTCAGTGAAGCGAAGGGAAAGGGAGCATGGGCCGCAGGCTCTGCCATGAGCCTGGAGCAGTCTATCCGGTACTCCCTGGAGGAGCCTTCTACGAGACCTTCGCAGGATCAATGAGACGGCGAACCGCGGAGATGCGGTCGGCTGGAATGCCTACCCTGCGGGCATGTTCGCGAATGATGTCTTCGTCGGGCGCTAGATAGACACAGTAGACCTTATCCTCGGTGACGTAGCTGTGGAGCCACTGAATCTGCGGGCCCAGTTCCTTCAACGTCTGCAAGGAACGCAAGGCTAACTCACGGACCTGCGCCTCCGACAATGCTCCGGCGCCAGGAACTTCGCGTTCAATCACATATTTCGGCACAATTCGAAAAGTTTAACACCAACGGCGGGGGACTGCTATCGGGGTGGTTCTTCTCTTTGACAAAGGTTAGCTGCTTTTCAATTGCTCACTGCCGGGACGGATAATGCAAACCATCCATCCGATCGCCTTGTCCTTATTGGGGACTAAGTTCAGCGCCCCATTCGAGATACCGTTGCCAGCCGCGGTAATGAGGGATCAGTTTTCTCCCTTCCCGATTCCGGGAATCCAGTGCAAGGCATTCGCGCGATAGATCTTCCGCAAAACCGGTTCGGGCAACTTCAATCCCTGCACTTTCTTCCCGTTCAGGTCAAAGGTTTCGTCAGTGGCGAAGTAACGCCAGTCGCGGGCATATACCTCCTTCCATGATTTCACCACCTCTTCGACTTTAGCGTCCGCAATGAAATCCAGATCCGTGCCGTAGAGCACTCGGTCCTGATACTTCACGAGAAACGCCCGCACTTTATCAGCAGGCATGAGCATCAGGTATTCCATCCGCGCAGCAGTATCGATGGCAAAGTTGGGATAGCGATCGAAGCGTTGGGCGATGCCGTCCAGATCCTTCTCCATGCTTCCAAGATGCACGCCCACCATGCGGAGCTTTGGATTCTGCTGGAGGATGTGATCGCGTGCTTCGAGGATCGAGTTCTTCGAGGGAAACCCCGGCTTATCTCCGACCAGCCACTGCGGATTTTCCTTGTAGTAGGGCCAGGAAGGATCGCTTGGGTCAGGCGGGCCCCAGGCAACATTGGGCTCGGCCACGTGCGACATCAGCGTCTTTCCGTGCTTCTGAATGGTCGCGTAAATGGGAGCAAATTTCGGATCATCCGGCATGATGTACTTGCCGTTTGCGTCTTTGATCTCCATGCCGATGTTCTTCCAGATCTTCACTGCGATGGCGCCATCCTTGAAGTCTCGTTCAATCTGTTGAAGGGCTTCCTTGGGAAAGGTGGGGTCGTTGAACTTGTACGGGTCGAATGTCGTGCAGAAAGCGACGTGTCCTTTACTTGATCGCACCAACCTCCACGCATCGTCGATCTGCGGTTGAAGCTCCTTGCGGTAGGAGAGCGTGTCGTCCATGACCAGAATGTTCATGAGGTTGAGGTGGAGTTGGTCGAGCATGACCTGGAATGCGGGATCGGTCTTGAAGACGTGCACGTGCACATCGACAGGACGCAGGGCCGCGAGCGACTTCAGAGCTTGTTCGTCCGGAGTGGACTGGGGCGGATTTGCAGAGACTTGCCGACCCATAAAGAAGATGCCGGCAGCCATCAACCCGAGAATCAATGAGAGGGCACGCTTCGTTCGCATGGAGCAATCTCCTTCCTGACTATAAAAGGACGGCTTTGATTCCGGTGAGTTCGCAGAAGTCCGCAAGCGCGGCATATAGGTGCGATCCATATCCTAAACACGCGTATTCGTTCGTCCAACTCTGCAGCAGCTGTTCCATATCGCAATGCGCTGTCACAAAGCCATGTGGCCAGAACGGAATACCGCATTCGTCGAGACGGCTCTTGATCTCATTCGCGGGCGGTTCGAAAACGGTCGCTCGTGTGACGACCATCTGGAATTCGCCATTCACTCGACCGAGTCGCGCCAGCACCCCTTCTCCCACTTTACAGATCAATTTTACCGATAAGCCTCCGGCCTCGCCCTCAGTTGGGATGCCATGCTCCGCGAAACCTGCCGGCCCCAGTTTCCCTGCCAACGATGGTGGACAAGCTCCGTCGCCAATGATCTTGATCTCTTTCCGCGTCACATCGATATGTTGAAGATCGCCATAATACACACGCTCCTTGCTGAGCCTGGTCAGCAGCAGGACGGTGAGGGCGGTATTGAAATCGCCCAATGTGGAGGTGCCATGGCCATCGTCGAGCATCATGCTCTGCGCAAAGCACGTGGCGGAGTAGTGGTCGCCAAGACCTGGAAAGGACTGAATGGTGTAGAAATCGAATTTCTCCTGCTCCACGATTTTCTTGAGTGCGAGGTAAAGACGAATCGACCGCTCATTCACAACAGATGAGTCGGGAGCCTTCCCGAATAGTGCACGGAGGCGCGGCGTCAAGGCATCGATTTCCTGGCGCGTAATTGCTTCGGCTGTGCGAATGAGCTCAGTGGTGTCGCGCGAATCGATATCAATACCGAACATACACATCCACTGCGATGGATCGGCAGCGCCGCAGGTTTGTCCCATGCCTCGTCCCCCAAACGTTCCGATAGTCGAAAGGTTGAGCCAGTTCTTCATGTGAGCGGCTTGCGCGTAGCCGGCAATTTTCGCGATGGTGGCAGCGTCATCCGCAGCGCCATAGACGAATTTGTGTGGCACTCCGATTTCAAGCAGGCCGCCATGCATGACCAGGCCGCCAACCGGACGCCAGCCCTGCGAACGGGGATGCGTCCACAACAGAAGTCCCTTGCCGGTTGTCGCGTAGTCGCGGATCGCACCCACTAAGTGGGCGGCCCACACCCAGGTTCCTGAAAACATTACGACCGCATCGATTGCGGGATCGTTCTTCATGCGGCGCATCGCGGCAATCGCTTCTGCCTTCGACGCAATCACGGTCTCGTATTTGACAACCTTCAAGCCAGCCGCGATCAGCGCCTTCTCGGAACGTTCGACGATGGCGTCGTCGATAAAAGGCACGCCCGCCGGATCTTTCAGGCCGTCCTTGTGGACGCCGTACACAATAAATCCAATCGTTGGCTCGATCATGAGTCCCCCTGGCCATGAATAGCAGATGACGAGGCTCGCAAGTTTGCGAGACCGCTGTAGAGAAGCCGGTACTGCTGTGTGCAGGTTCTGTATTGATCGGAGATTGTAGGGTCGGGCGTCACGGTTTCCGCGACTTGTGCTAGTTCCGCTACCGTGCGGTCTATATCCATGTATTTCCCTGCGCCGACACCGGCGAGAATTGCAGTGCCCAGGCATACCGCATCTGAGCTGGAGGTGCGGTGCAGGCGGCAACCGCTGAGAGCGGCGCGCAATTGAAGTCCCAGTCCGGAGCGGCAACCGCCCCCGGTAACGTAGATTTCGTGAAACGGCCCGGTCACACTCCGCAACAGATCCGCCATGGCCGCGAACTCGCAAGCCACTCCTTCCAGAATCCCCTTGTAGATGTCCGCGGCGCTGGACGCCGGGCGAAGCCCAGCGATGACCCCGCTGGCGTCCGGATTGAAGTCCGGATTGCAGGTGCCGAGAAGATGTGGCGCGATGAGAAGTCCGGTCGGACCGGCGGGGGCGCGCTCTTCCCATGCTGAGCAGACGCGATCGATGCTTGCCTCATCGTCGGTGCCGTTCCGGACCAGACGCAAGAACCAGTCAAGCATGATGCCGGAGGGGAAATAGGCGAGCGTGACATACCGGTCGGAGACAACGTGGCAATAGGTGTTCAGGTTGGCGGCGTAGGCCGCCTCGCCGATAAGGGGCTCTCTCGACGCCGCCAATAGACATTCATACGTCCCCAGCGACGCGGAAACCCGGCCGGGTTCGACAACGCCCATTCCCAAGGCCGCGCAGGGTTGATCGTGTCCCCCAAGGATCACCGGGGTTCCGCGACGGAGACCAAGGTCTGTCGCGGACTCATCGGACAACTGGCCCACAACTGTGCCGGCGGGAACAGGCGTCGGAAAGCGGTCGGCGTCGAGACCGCATTCCTCGAGAATTTCGTCGGACCACGCCCTGCGGCGCACATCAAAGGCAAGGAATCGCGATGCCAGTGAGTAATCCACGGAAAGCGGCATCCCAAGACGCGCCAGGAGATAGGTGGGAACTGGCAGGAACCGCTCCGATTTACTGAAGACATCCGACCGGTGCTCGCGCAGCCAAAGAATTTTTGGGACCGGGTACATGGGGTGAACCACAAGTCCGGTAATTTCGAAAATGTGCTTCGGATCGAACGTTTGGTTCAACCATCCGGCTTGCGCGACGGCCCGGTTATCCATATTAAGGATGGCAGAGGATAGCGGCTGATTGCGAGCGTCCACCGGAACAAAGGTCTCTCCATGCGAACTAATGCCGAGGGCTTCGATCGGATCGGCTGAGACCGTCGCGGCGAGGTTTCGCGTTACCTGGCGGAACGCCTGCCAGAAATCGTCCGCCGGCAGTTCGGCCCACGACGGTGCGGGAACTAGGGGAATGTAGGAACGACTGGCTTGGCCGAGAATGCGGCCATCGAGTGCATACACGATCGCCTTGCAACTGCTCGATCCCATATCGATGGCCAGCAGGCTCATCGCTCCACCTTTATCGCAGCGCTTTGCCGCTTAACACTGTGTGCAAGCGTTGCATGAGGCCGGGAATGTTTTCCGCCTGGAATACGTTCCTTCCAAAAAATACGCCGGCGGCTCCGGACTGAACAATTTCTTGCGTGATGCGGAGAATGTCGTCATCGGACCCAGTCCGCGAGCCTCCCAGAACAAGAATCGGAATCGGGCAGGCGTCGATGACCTCACGCATGGTGGCGGGATTTCCGGTGTATTCGGTCTTGATAACGTCGGCCCCGAGTTCCGCCGCGACGCGGGAATGCAGTTTCAGCCACTCGGGATCCTGCGGGTTGCGAGCATTCTTCCCCCGCGCCAGCGACTCAACAACGAGCGGCATCCCGATTTGCTCACACTCGCGAGCGATGCTTCCTACGCGCTCGATTTCCCTGCCCTCAAAGTCCGGGTCTCCGCTGCCGAGAATGAGAAACGTGATGACGGCGTCGGCACCGGCACGGGCTGCATCTTCGGGATGAGCGACAAGGCAGCTCTGGAATTGGTCGGCGGGATTAATGGGCGCGGTTCCCAGTGCCGTGGTCCAATCGAGGCGAGCGATTAGTCCCGGCAAGTGGACGGCGTCGTTGGCGGCCTCGGAGATGTGCCGGAAATTTCCGAGGTTAAGAAGAAGTGCATCGGCCTTGCCTTCGAGGAAGCGAGCGATCCGGGTTGCCGGGTCAATGGTTCCGGGAATCGGCCCGTGGACGAGCGCATGATCAAATGCAACCACGAGGGCACCGCGCCCGGAAGGAAGGATGCGGCGAAGGCGAATGCTCTTTCCGGGTTGACTCACAAGCCTCCCAGGTGAAACGATACACCGGCTGGAAATGTACGCGTCGCGCACTTTCTTGTCAACGCGTTGCTGCTTTCTTTATTTTGTTTTTCGTGCACGCAAGTGATGACTGTAGCGTTTACCAGCAGTTTGTTCGATGAGACCGCGGATTGGAGATGAGTGCCGTCATGAGTCAAATTCGCAAGCGCGATCTCTACGAGTGGTGCAAAGTTCCCGCCCGGAACTTGGCGAACCATCCCCAGCGGAAAGCGCCCTTTCGCCTGGTGCATGATTCAGTCGCGATGGGTCAGCTGATGGCGGAGGAATTGGTCGAGATCATCGAGGCGAACAACCGAAGGAAGGCTCCCACACGCGCGATTCTTCCCTGTGGACCGAAATGCTGGTACGACCCGTTCACGAAACTGGTCAACGCACGCGCCGTTTCGTTGCAACAGCTTTTTGTTTTTCACATGGACGAGTGCCTGGATTGGCAGGCGCGTCCGTTAGCAAAACATCATCCTTATAACTTTCGAACCTTCATGGAAAAGTTTTTCTACGGAGGGATCCGACCGGAACTGGCGGTGCCCAAGGAGCAGCGATTTTGGCTGCTGCCCTCCACCGCCGACGCAGTCAAAGATGCCATCGACGCGGCGCCCATCGACATCACGGTGGGAGGATGGGGCCAGGACGGACATCTGGCCTACAACCAGGCGCTGAGACATCCCTACAACGCGATTTCCTTGGAAGAACTGGCGGCTTCGACGGTTCGCGTCCAGGAAAACAACTTTGACACGATTCTCGCTTTGGCACAACGTTCGTTCGGAGGCGCCTATCAATTCGTGCCTCCCATGTCGATCACGCTCGGCCTGCGGGAATGTCTCTCGGCCATGAAGGTGCGCGTATATAGCGACACGGGGGCCTGGAAGCAGACGGCATTGCGGGTAGCGTTGTTTTCCGAGCCGACCCCCGAGTATCCGATGACGCTGTTGCAGAGTCACAGCGATGCACTGATCACGGCGACGGAGGAGACGGCGCGTCATCCAATCAGTGAAAATCCTGAATGGGACCTTCTTTAGGGGACGCATGCGCGTTTTGCGAATCGACGAGCATTCTCCCTTTCGGCAATTGATCGGGGTGGGAGGTCTCGGGACCGGCATGTTTTTCGCGCTTCACGGCGATCACACGCTGGGCCGCAATGAGAGCCGCTTGGGCGACATGGTGCATGTGCGCGACTACTGCAAGCTGCACATCGTGTCGCATTACGTCGCGAAACTGCTGGGATCCAAGCAAGGACAATTCGCCGTGGTGCCGCTCGGCAAGGTGGGCGATGATGCTGCCGGAGACTTCGTGCTGCGCGAGATGCGCGACGTGGGTATCGATACACGATCGGTGGAGGTCACGCACGGAAAGCCCACTCTTTTTAGCGTTTGCTTTCAATATCCGGATGGCAGCGGAGGTAACATCACGACGGGTAATTCCGCAGCCGCGGACCTGTCTGAAGAGAACATCGACCGCGCCGCGTCTTTTGTGGAGTTCTTCGGTCCAAAAACCATTGCCCTGCTGGTTCCCGAGGTGCCGCTCGCCGTTCGCCGGTATTTCCTGCGGGTGGCGATGGGAAAAGGTGCATTCACCGCGGCGTCATTTGTTTCCGGTGAAATCCCCGAAGCGAAGCAACTGGGCATGTTCGACCAGTTGAACATCGTTGCGCTGAACGAAGAAGAAGCAGCCAGTTTTGCGGGACAAGGCGTTCAGTGACGAAGAACCGGAAACCTTTCTCCACGCACTTTGTGAGTTGGTGGCGCTGCGTTTCCCTCAGCTTGCAGTGGTAGTAAGTGCCGGCAAGCGCGGGGCGTATTTCGCGGATCGCTCAGGATGGAGTTATTCCCTGGCCCCGAACGTAGAGGTGGCTTCCACAGCGGGCGCGGGAGACTGTCTGTTGGGTGGAGTTCTGGCTGCGCTGTCGGCAGGAATTCCTGCGCCCGGTGGCGAACACCGCGCCGCCGGAAGACCTGAGTTGGAGAACGCGCTTGATTTCGGCGTGCTATTGGCAAGTTACAAAGTCTCATCGGCCCATACAATCCATCCCGGTGCATCGCTGGACGAAGTGCTGCGGTTTGCAAAGCATCTGGGAATCGAACCTGGGGCGGCCATCAGTCAGCGAGTCAGCGAGGTCGCAGTCGTCCGAGCCAGCGGCTGATCCGAAACAAGTGTTTTGTCCGGACGATGCCTCTTGCCGTTGTGCACCAGGAAGCTCGCGAGCCCAGTCCTTCGCTACGCCCAGCGGTAGAATTTTCAACCTGCGAAAAGCACCACTTTGGGCTTGACAGGGCGGAGGGGGCGGGTATATCAAGGGCGCTCAGTGAAACGTTACACTCATCCCCGCACTCCACCTTTTCAGGGAAGGTCTGATGTGGATCGTGTTGACCCCGCCCTCTCGTATCGCCCGTACCCTCGCTGTCTCTTTCTGCCTTGTATTTCTCTGCTTGCGCTGGCTTTCCTCTCCTGGACCGCCTGCGCGCGGAAGGAATCTGCGTCGAAGACCGAAGCTGGGTCCAAAATTGAAGTGAAGACGAACGGCTCCGGGCCGGTGGTTATTCGTACTCCTGTGGCTGAATTCCGGTTCTACGCAAATGGCAATCTGCAAGCCAGCCTGCTGCGCGGGGGAGAAACCCTCACCTTGGACGATCCGCAGGCCGCTGCCGGAAGCAGTTCAATCACTGTGGGCGGGAAGGAGATTTCTGATTTTGCCTATGACGTCGAACACGCCAAAGTGAATCAAGCATCTGGGAGACTGGGACCGCGGGGCACAGAGATTGCAGTCACAGGAAAAAGCGCTTCTTCCCCGGAAATTCAGAGCACGGCGGTACTCGAGGTCTACGATAACTTCCCCGCCTTGATGCTGAGCACCATCTCTTTCAAAAACACCGCCGGCTCGGATCTCGCCGTCGACAAGGTCGTCACGCAGCGCCATCTGCTGACCGCGTCTCTCTCGGACAAGAGCGCCGCTCCCTACTCCATGTGGTCGTTTCACGGTTCAAGCGAGGCGTGGGGGAAAGATGACGTGGTGGCATTGAACGCAAAGTACACTCGCGACAACCCGATGCAAACCATGTTGCACAACGACGAGAACCAGACCGGCGGCGGAATTCCGGTGACGGCGTTCTGGACAGGAGCGGTAGGCGAAGCCATCGGGCACGCCGAGACCGTGCCCTTGAAACTAAGCATGCCGGTGAAAACTCAGCCGGACCAGCGAGTGAGCGCGTCCATTGTGCTGGAAGGACCCATAACTCTTCGGCCGGGAGCAACGTACACCTCTCCGCTGACCTTTCTTAACGTATTCCATGGCGACTTCTACGAGCCTTTACGCACCTACTCAACCTTCCTGCAGAAACGCGGGCTGAGTCTCGCGCATCCGACCGACGGCGACTACCAGGCCAATTGGTGCGGCTGGGGATATGAGATGGATTTCACCCCCCAGCAAATGCTCGGCACCATCCCGAAGCTGAAGGAACTCGGATTGAAGTGGGCCACCCTGGATGCTGGCTGGTTTCGCGCGCGTGGTGATTGGGAACCGCGCAAAGACACTTTTCCGGATGACTCTCTACAGAAAGTGGTGAAGACCTATCACGATAATGGAATCAAGATCACGCTATGGTGGATTCCGCTGGTAGCAGAAGACGGGCGCGGAAAAGACATTCTGAATCACCGACCGTACCAGCTATCAAACGTCGTGAGAGATCACCCGGACTGGGTGATTCTCGGCAAAGATGGCCAGCCCGCGCGCGCAACCGCGGATCTCGGCGCTCTGTGCCCTGCTGTTCCTGAAGTTCAGCAATATTACAAGCAGCTCACCGAACGCTTCATACGCGATTGGGATTTCGACGGGCATAAGCTCGATTTTTCCTACACTGTTCCCGCCTGCTACAACCCCAGGCATCATCACAAGTCGCCCAACGATTCCATTGCAGCGGTGGGCGAGGTCTACAAAGTCATTCTCGATACGACGCGCGCGCTGAAATCCGACAGCGTCACCCAGGCGTGTCCTTGCGGAACTCCGCCGAGTCTGGCGTGGCTGCCATACATCGACCAGGCTGTGACCGCCGATCCGGTGGGAGCGCGTCAGGTGCGGCTGCGCACGAAAATGTACAAGGCACTGCTTGGTCCCCAGGCGGCGGTTTACGGCGACCATGTGGAACTCACCGAAATGGAGTTCAGCAACACGTTGCATGAAGTGGACAAGGGGCAGGACTTCGCATCGGAGGTCGGCGTCGGCGCGGTTGTGGGCACGAAATTTACGTGGCCCGGGTATGGTCCGAAATTCAAGATGGTGGAGTTGACGCCCGAGAAAGAGCAGCACTGGAAGAAATGGATCGACATCTACAATTCCAAAAAACTGTCGCAGGGCGAATTTCTCGATCTGTACACCTACGGCTACGACGTGCCGGAAGCCTATGCGATAGCGAAAGACGGGCGTATGTACTACGCCTTCTACGCGCCAGACAAGCAGAAGACCTGGTCTGGAGAGATTGAACTGCGCGGCCTGAAGCCCGGCCGCTACTCGGTGCGCGATTACGAGCAGAATAAGGAACTCGGGGTGGTGGATGCAGCCAGTCCTCGAATGACGGTGTCGTTTAGCGAGCACTTGCTGCTCGAAGCGGATCGCCAATAAACGTGATCAGGCGGCGCGCGATCCGCGACAGGTACAGTTCGTAGTGAAATTCTATTTCCGATGGCCGCTTGGCCAATCGGGCGGGCCCGATCAGACAACCGGGCAGGGCCGACATCATACGGCCCTTTCTTTTTCCGGGATTTATGGCAACCACATCCACTAACAATCCGCCAGGAGCGATCGGCCTTCGCCGCGCCCTCGGTCTGTGGGATCTGATCCTTTACGGAATGATCGTGATTCAGCCCACGGCACCGATGCCGGTGTACGGCGTGATGAGTCAGCGCGCCCACGGGCACGCTGTCACGACAGTGCTTATCGCGATGGTGGCCATGCTGTTTACCGCGATCGCCTATGGCCGCATGGCGCGGGCTTATCCCAGCGCGGGATCGGCATTCACGTACGTTGGCTCGGAAATTCACCCGGCTCTCGGCTATGTCACAGGATGGAGCATGGCGATGGATTACATGCTCAATCCGATCGTGTGCACGATTCTGTGCAGCAAGTTCGCGCTCAACTTTTTTCCAGACATTCCATACCCGGTTTTCGTCATCTTCTTTATTTGCTTGTTTACGGGGCTCAATCTATTCGGAATCCGGACTTCGGCGCGCATCAATGAAGTCCTGGCGGCAAGCATGGGCGTGGTGATCCTTATTTTTCTTGCGGCTGCCGTGCGTTACGTCCTGCACACGCCGCATGATGGATTGGCGTTCTTCACTCGGCCATTCTACGATCCGGAGACTTTCCGGACCTCCGCAGTGCTGGGCGGCACGTCGCTGGCGGTGCTGACGTACATCGGATTCGACGGGATTTCTACCTTGTCGGAAGAGGCGGAGAATCCGCGGCGCAACATCCTGTTAGCAACCGTTCTCGTGTGTCTTATCACCGGAGTGCTTGCCTCCGTCGAAGTCTATGCTGCGCAACTGGTGTGGCCCGGCGCGCGAGCCTTCCCCGACGTCGACACCGCGTTCGTTCACGTGGCCGGACGCGCGGGCGGCCCTTGGCTGTTTCTCGTGATCAACATCACCTTGCTGGTGGCGACGATCGGATCGGGCATGGGATCGCAACTTGGGGCGGCGCGGCTGCTGTTTGGTATGGGAAGAAGCAACGCGCTCCCGAAATCGTTTTTCGGCGCCATTGAGCCGAAGCGGCGAATTCCCCAGAACAACGTGATGTTTGTCGGAGCCCTGGCGCTCGCCGGCACGGCCGTGCTTACGTTCGAGCGAGCCGCCGAGTTGCTCAACTTCGGGGCTTTGCTGGCGTTTATGGGAGTAAATGCGGCGTCGTTCACGCGCTACTATTTGCGCGAGCGCCAAAGAACGCTGGGCAATTTCCTTCCGCCCATTCTCGGGTTCGTCATCTGCCTGCTCTTATGGCTGAACTTGAGTCGTCCTGCGAAGATTGCCGGCACCGTGTGGATGCTGCTCGGCATTGGGTACGGCGCCTATCGTACACGCGGCTTTCGTTCGGAACTGGTTTCCTTCGATGTGCCGGACGATGCTGCGAAAGAAGCAGAAATTGATTGAGCGCTAATTAACGATCAGGAGGCTGTGTGGCCATCATCCTACGTTTGGTGCAGAGATTTCAACATTCGAAAAGAGACGAATTCATCGCACTGGAAAAAGAGTTCGCACAACTTGAGCATCGCGGCATTCTGCCCCGCGGGGAGCGGCTCATGCCAATCGCGGGGCGCGATCCCGGGAATACGATCGTGTGGCAGCGGCGCTTCGAAAATCTGACAGAGGCAGAGGCCGCGCTCAAGCTCTTCGAAACCAATCCTGAGCATACGGCGCTTGCCAATAAACAGAAGCACTACTTCGACGCGGCGTGGGTGGAGTTTTACGAAGTCCTTGATTGGTAGTTTTCTCCGAGATTTGGGCGCGTTTAGGACTTGCCTGCCGGGCACGTGGAGTCGCGTACCACCAGTTTCGGAATGACCTTCCGGTGTTTGGGCGGCATGGAATGCTCCTCACCAGCGCGAATCAACTGCTCGACAATTTCGGCGCCCAGCGAACCTTGCATTTCCAACTGTTGCTGGATGGTCGTAAGTGGCGGATTGTAGAACGCGGCGCTGGGGATGTCGTCGAAGCCCACCACAGAACAATCCTCCGGCACGCGCTTCCCTGCCTTGGTCAAAGCGCGAATCGCCGCGCACGCACTGAGGTCATCAAAGGTAATCAGGCCGGTGAAGCGGCAGCGGCGCCGCAAAAGTTCCTCTGTCAATTCGTAAGCTTCCCGGAAGGTTGAGTTCCTCCCCTGAATCTGCACGATGAGTTCGGGATTGACTTCCAATCCCACCTCTTCCGCGAACGTCTCCAAACCCTGCCAGCGCTGGATGCTGTCAACCAGGATGTCGGGTCCCTTGATAAAGGCCATCTTGCTGTGCCCGAGATCATAGAGATGCTGGATGGCCAGTCGCGTGCCCGCCGCATTGTCGACTACTACCGAACTGACCGGGACATTCGAGAGTTCGCGACCAATCACCACCGCCGGTATGCGACGCTCGGAAAATTCCGAGAGCAGTTTACTGTCGAGGTATAGCGGGTTGGCAATCGATATGATTCCTTCCACCCTGCGCCCCAGCAGCATGTCGAGACATGGTTGAAACTGCGATCGATCATCCTGCAGGTCCGTTACGATTGGAAAGAGCCCAGATGGCCGTATGTGATTCTGGATGCCTCGCAGGATCTGCGTGCAATAGGGATCGGTGAGATCGAACACCATTACCCCAAGCGTCTGACTGCGATTACTGCGTAAAGAACGCGCATGCAAATTCGGACGGTATCCCAACCGGCGAGCGACTTCCCAGATGCGATTGCGGGTGCGCTGGGGAATGCGATGCACCCCGGCGCCGTTGTTGAGAACCATCGAAACCGTGGTCACCGAGAACCCGCTTTCGCCCGCCACTTCCCGGATGGTGATCATCGCGATTCTCCGGAAATAGAGCCGATTTTCTCGTTTCGGTTCTGCGAAGTGTCGCTCAGCAACAGGACCTCCAACTCCTCATGATCGCTGACGATCCAGTCTGCGTGGCTCAAATCGGCCTTTGTCAAAGTGGTGCAGATGGCCACAACGGCACAACCCGCGGCGCGCGCAGCCTGGATACCGAATGGGGCATTCTCCACAACAATGCATTGCCCGGCTTCAATGTTCAGGGCACGAATGGCGGTCAGGAACGCGTCAGGGGCAGGCTTGCCATGAGCTACCTCATCGGCTGTGACGATGACCTCGAACCAACCGGCCTGCTCCTGCGTCAGGACGTTCTCAAGCGACTCCCGCGAAGATCCAGTCACCATACCCATGCGGCAACCAGCTTGGGTCAGGCGGCGTACCAGGCGCGGCACTGCTGGGAACAATTTCCGAGGCCCCAACATCGCATCGTACTCACGACGACGCGCCACCATCCGCTTGATCTTGTCGTCAGCGACCACGAAGTTGTGCTGATCGAAAATCGCGCGCAGCAGACACGGGGTGGGTTCACCCTCCCGCAGATAGATCTCGCGGGGATTCGTGCGAATGCCTTCATCCTGCAGGACCATCTGGTACGCGTGATAGAAGTTGTAGACGGAATTCACCAGGACGCCATCCCAGTCCCAAAACACGGCGTGGACACCGTGCTGCTCAAGGAAGGAAGGGCCCGATGCGGATGGTTCGCCGCCTGCACCCCTAAACTCTGCATCGCCCATAAGCAGTTTTGAGTATAGGTGCAGATCAGCTGCCAAAACAGTAAAATCCGTTGAGTTTATCGTTTCACTTAAGCTCTCTCGAGAGGGTGACTGGCGGCCTCACAAGGATCCCTGTCTTTTTGCATCCCGTGAAAAGCACGGCTTCTCTCTGCATCTTCTTGTCAGGCGCGGATTCGACCACTCAATACTTTAAACTCCAATGCAGCAAGTTCCAGGTGAACGTGAACCACACCAAGCCCACAAACGCCAGGGCGATGAGCGTGTCGCCGATCCTGCTCCATATCCAACGTCCAGATTCTTTCCACGATCGAAAAGCAGCGTAAAGCGCTGCGAATGTCCCCAAAACACCCAGCCAGCCCAGCAACTGAATCAACCGGATCCACGGATTGCCGCGTGGGCTCAGCATCCCAATATCTTTCAGCGCAACCGTGAAGAAGAGCAGATACGCTCCTACAAAAAGCAAGGCCGCTAAGCATGCCAGCCGAACCAGCAACCGTAGACGTTTCTGCTGCGGAGTCAGTTCCAAGGTTTTTCCATAGTGCTTGCGGACCAAGGCCATCACCGGCCAGAGCAAGACCACCAGCAGCATGATAATCAGCGAGACAATCAGCAGAAGCAACTGAAATGCACCGTTCTCATACCAAGCTGCCTTCTGAAAAACAAAGAAGGGAAAATCGATGACCGCCACCATGCTTCCGGACGTGTCCCGCTTAAAAGCCAGTTTCTCTTGGCTGTTTACGTCACGGAATTCCAGCGGAGCGATCTCGCGGAACTTGATAGGCTCGCCGTTCATTCCCTTCAGGTCGCTGGCGCTCACGGTTCCATCTTCGTTCTTAAAGACCTTCATCTGGCCAGCGACGCTGAGCATTTTGAGGATGCTCTCTCCCCCGCGACGGCTCACGATGTAGTGTCCGGAAACAGCCTGGGCATCCTCGGTTGCGCTAGCAACTTTGCCGCTCTCCGGAATCTGATACGGGAAATAGCGGTCCAGGAAAGCATGCCAGACCGCCTCCCGCGCCCGAACTTCGCCTTTGCCCGCGCTGTTGTAGGAGATGAAGAAGCCGACCTGTGCATCCGGAATCAGATGCAAATCACTGTGGAAGTTTTCTGTATCTCCGCCGTGGCCAATGATCCTGTGTCCATTCCGGGTTTCCTCGTAGAAGCCCAGGGCCATCGCGTTCATGTCGGGATGATTCTCAAACTGGCGCGCATGCATCAAGCGCGCGGTTTCTGGCTTTAGGATCTGCGCGCCTTCGAACTGCCCGCCCTGCAGATGCGCCCTCATGAAGCGTGTCATGTCCATCGCCGAAACCGAAGAGCTTCCCGCGGGCGCGGCTTCTACAACCTCGAACTTCTTCGCCGGTTGCGAGGCCACGTCATACCCCTTCGACATCAGCGGAGCCAGCGCCTCGGGCAATGGCTGCCGAAAGGTGGAGTGCTTCATGCCCAACGGGTTCAGGATGTGCTGCTCGATGTAATCATCGAAGGGCTGGCCTGATACGCGCTGCACGATATATCCCGCCATGGAGGTCGCGTAGTTGGAATAGGCAGGCGTCGTCCCCGGTGGATAAATCCGCGCCGGCAAATGCTCCTTCAAATAGTCGCCGAGCGGCTTCATGTCTTTGACATCACCGACAAATAGCTCCTGGACGGTTTCTTCAAACCCCGGCGTATGCGTCATCGCATTGCGCAACGTGATGGGCTTGGGATAGGTTGCGGGAATTTTGTAGTCGAGATATTCGTTGACGTCCTTATCCAGATCGAGTTTCCCCTGTTCCACCAACTGCATGACTGCAGTCCAGGTGAAGAGCTTGGAAATCGATCCGGGCCGGAAAAGCGTACTGTCTGGTGATACAGGAGTCTTTTTCTCCACGTCGGCATAGCCGTAGCCCTTGGCAAAAAGAACTTTGCCATCCTTGACGATCGAGACGACGGCACCGGCAATGTCCTCCCGCCCCAACTGCTGCGGCATAATGCCGTCCAGAAACGCGCCCACATCCTCGGTGGTCATCTCGTGCGACGATGGCGGAGTGATGGGCGCAGCGGATTCGGTCTTTGTTTCGGCCTTCGGCTTCGGGCTGGCCGGCTTCGGACCCTGCGCGATGAGACTCGGAATCCATGCGAAAACTAATTGTGTGATCAGGAAAGCAGCAATCCTGGCCCTGCGAGCCGCAGATAGACCCCAAGCAGCCATGTGAATCGTCCTCAGATTAGTTCTATGACCAAAGTGTCGCACAGTACTGCTGGCAGATGTTAGTTACAAGTTCGACGCAAACATAAGGGTCGGCTCCAACCCGAGCTACATTCTAGAAATTCAACTTCAACGCGAGCTGTATGATACGCGGGTTGGTACTTGGCCCAGTAATCCGCCCAAAGTTAGGATTCGGCGCGACCAATCCTAACTCAGGAGCGCTTAAACCGACAGCCAGATCCGGGTTGGCAAATTGCGGGTGATTGAACGCATTGAAGAATTCGGCTCGAAAATCCACTTTCACCCGTTCCGTCAATGAGGTGCTCTTGATCAGCGCGAGATCCCAATTGTTCTGACTCGGCCCAATCACTTCACCGATACCGCTGGTCCCGAAATCAGTACCGATCCCGTCGGCGCCAATGATGGAATATGCATTGGAATTGAGATCAAAGCACGGAGCATTGATGTAATTCTTCAATTTGCTCTGAACCGATCCCGAGTTCACGAATCGATTGTTGCATCCGGCAGCGTTAGAAAAAGGAGCACGGTCGGTCACAACCCCAAACACGTTTTGCGCGTTCGTGCCGGTCACCGTCAATCGCTGGCCCGACTGAATCGTAAACACCCCGGCGACGGACCACCCTCCCAGAACCTTCCCAACCACAGAATGCGGCTGGCTGAAGCCAGGCAGTTGATACACACCGCTGACAATGAAGCGATGCGGTCGTACAAAGTCGTCCCAGCCATATCGTGCCCGGGCATCGTTTTGGTTGCCAACCACGGCGCCTCCCAACTGTGTACCGGTTGCAAAAGACTGCGAGGTGCCGAGTGCGCTCGACCATGTGTACGATGCCAGGAACTGCAAGCCATGACTGAACCGCTTCGTCAGGCTGGTGACGAGTGCGTTGTACCACGAAGATCCCGTCGCCATCACCTGCCCGGCGCTAAGCGAATTGATGCCCGGGACTGGGGTGCGCGGCGTGATGTTGAAGAATGTGTTTTCCGTTTCCCCGTTAATTGGATGTCCCGGACTTGCGGAGAAAGCCTGATTGAAATTCCGGAATTCCCACAGGCGCGTACTTCGCGCGCCCTGGTATCCAACTTCGAGTGCCAGATCAGGACGCAGCTCCAATTGCGCGTTGAGGCTATAGTTCTGCGTCAACGGGGCCTTTACATCAGCCGAAACATTGACGAACGAGACGCAGCCTGGGTCTAGAAGCGGAACCGTACAGGTTGCCGCCGAGTACACCGGAAAAGATGGTAGCGGCGGTGGCTCCTGAAATGGTTGCGCGAACGGTATGCCAATGCTCTGGACAAAACGAATCTGCCCGAACGGAGGACCAGTCAACTCTTGCAATATAGGTTGACCGCTGGTACGCGAATAGTAGATGCCATAGCCACCACGCAGCACAGTCTTGCCACCAGGCAGTTCCCAGGCGAAACCTATACGCGGTCCCCAGGTGTTCTTTCCCAGGCCATTGGTTGCAGCCTCATTGGGTGCGCGGATGACTCCGGACGGAAGGTCCACACCTTTGAGATTGGAGGCCACAATGAATCCCGCTTGACTCCCGGCTCCCGTGTGGTCCGCGCGTGCGGGATCGAAACTCGAGTTCCTTCCCAATTCGTCCGATAAGTCGCCAAGCCGCTCGTAGCGGAATCCCACATTCAAGGTTAGCTTCGAATTGACCTTGATGTCGTCCTGCGCAAATGTATTCCAATCCCAAGTGCGCCAGTAACGATCGAACAGCCCGGGAACGTCAATCGTGAGTGATCCGTTTCCGAGCAGAAATTGCGTGTAATCTGGAAACTCAATCCCACCAAAGAAGTGAAAATTGGTTTGATTGATCTGGGCCCGCTCTAATCCGCCTCCAAAATGGAAAGAGTGTCGACCGCTCGACCACAGAACCGAGTCAGCAACGTTGTACTTGTTCTGGGCAATGTGGATGCCTTGTCCGTTTCCTCCCGTCTGAAATGAGCCCACAACACCGATCTCCGGGAACGTATTCACAAATTCCGGGGCAGTTACGCCAATATCGGAATAAGTAAAGGGTTCGCTCTGATCAACCGCTCCACGCAACCGATGAAAGCCAACCGTAATCTGATTGATGAAGTGAGGACTGAAGCTATAGGTGTGGCTTAGCGAGAAGACTCGAAACCAATTGTCATTCGATTGCGGAAAGCCCGGCAAGCCGAAGCCAGAAATGTTAGCATTGGTCGGTAGCGAAGCCGCCTGGCTGTCGTTGGAATAGAAGAACCGCCCATTGAGCGAACTCTTCGTGCTGGGGAAGTAATCAATGCTCACGAGGAACTGATCTTCCGTAAAAGGGCAGGCTTGGCTGAAGGTCGAGGACCCTTGCGTGAAAAACGGCTGTGAAGCATCGTTTGTCTGCGGCGAGGGTATGACGTATCGACCATTCGGCAGCTTTTGATTCAGCAGAGCCAGGGACTGGTCACTGATATTGGACCCATCCGCTGAAACGGCCCCTCCACTGGGAACATTGAAGAGCGCTCCCAGCGCTTCGCGAGATCGGTCGTCCGTCAACGGCGGCGAAGGAACGTTGCTATTGCACAGTCCGCCGCCCAACCCATTCCGCTGCCGCGTCCCCTGGTAGGAACCGAAGTAGAACAACCGGTCCCGGACAATAGGACCTCCCAAAGATCCTCCAAATTGATTCTGTTTGATTACAGGGCGCGGCTGCCCATCCTGCTTCAAGAAATAGTCATTCGCATTGAGCACATCGTTACGGAAGAATTCGAACGCAGTCCCGTGAATAGAATTCGTTCCGCGCTTGGTCACCAGATCCACATTGGCGCCGGCATTCCTTCCGTACGAAGCGTCGTATTGACCGGTCTGCACCTTGAATTCCTGGATGGTGTCCGGGTTGGGGACTGCAATTCCGCCGCTGAACGAACCGGAGCCCATGAGGTCGTTCACCTCAACTCCGTTGACCTGGTAATTGTTGTCGTTGGTCGGTCCGCCATGAACCGAGAATCCCCGATCTCCAACAGCTTCACTGCCCGCGCCCCTTCCCAGGTCGGTTGCATTGGTAACCTCGCTGGCAACTCCTGGCGAGAGGCCGATAATTTGTGTGTAATTTCGAGTTACCAACGGCAACGAAGAGACAATGAGTTCGTTCGTAACCTTTCCCAGCGCAGGATCGTGGGTATTGAGAAGTTCCGCTTCAGACGAAACGGTCACAACTTCCGAGGAGGCGCCTACGGTGAGCTGTAAGTTGGCAGTCGTGGTCTCTGTAACATGCACCGTCAATCCGGAACGAACCAGCTCCTTAAACCCTTCCTTGGAGGCGCGAACTGTGTAATTGCCCGGCGGCAGGAGCGGAACGATGAAGCTGCCATTGCTGGTTGAGGCCCCGGTATGGCTGTCGCCGGTGCTCTCACTGGTCACGGTGATTTTCGCATTGCCCACGACCGCGCCGGTGGCGTCGGTGACAATCCCCGAAATTCCACCCGTCGCAGCCGTCTGCGCCTCGCTCTGCCGCGAATCCATGGCGATGATCGCAACCGCCACGATCATGCCCGCGTACAGGCCGCGTCGGACCGCACGCACTGTTTTCGGCCACACGATTTCCGTACGAACCGTCGACACCTTAAGAAGTTCCTTCATCGACTCCAGGTAAGGCATGACTGTCCTCCTTGAAGTTCCTCCCGCTGGAAGTGCCGGAGTCATCGGACGAGTACCAGCGCGAGCGCGAATCCTGATCTTTGCGGCGCAACAGAGCCAGCGAACGCTTCGGCTGAAGATGGGCGCAAGCCACGACCAGTGCATCCATGGCCGCCAGCGGGGCAACGTATGATCCGTGAAACGACGGATTCGCAATCGAGGCGATCCAGAAGGAATCGCAAAACCGCGCGATCGGCGTCTTTTCGCTGTCGGTAATCCCAAAAGTGACGACACCGTTCTGGCGAGCGTGAAGCACTGCGTCCACGGTGGCCTGCAGACAGCGGCCGAAACTGATCGCGATCAGCAGATCTTTAGGTCCCAGCAGGCTTATCTTCTGATGCAGATTGCCGGCCGAACCCACAGGCGCCTCCGCGTTGTATCCCAGCGATACCAGGGCATAAGCCAGCAGATAGGAAAGGCCCGCCGCGAAATCCACTCCCACCACCACGATCCTGCGCGCTTTCCCCAGGCGCTTCGCCATCTGGATCGCGTCCTCTGCGTTGAGCGTCGAGCGCAGAGCTTGCAGATTGTGTAGATCCATTTCCAGGCTGTGCTCTACGTGCCCGGCGATGCTGCGCTTCTCCCGCGCCGCCGCCTTCATCAGCGTGTACGGAGTGATGCGGTGGATGAAATGCGCCCGCAGGTCAGCGGCGAATTCCGCGTAGCGCTTGTAGCCGAGCGCCTGGATACTGCGAACGATCGTCGCCTTATCTACGGCGTAGCGCTTGGCCAGCGAGCGGGATGACAAGAAGTGATTGTCATCGGCGTTGTCGAGGATTTCCTGCAGCAAGCGCCTGCGGCTCGCATTTAACTGCTCTTGTGCCTGCGCCAGGCGCTGCTCGAGCGGGGTCAGCCAGGGCTTGCGCTTCGCAATCTTTCCGTTTGCGTGAGCCGAGACGGACTTGCCTTGAGACCGCATTCTTCAAGAACCCCAACGCGCAGGATGAGGGGAAGGTTTACACCGAATGGTGCACACTGTCAAGATACATCACCAAATGGTGCATTTGCTCTTGACAGCATTCGCCGGCGGTTCTAAAAGGAATGCAATGTCGGCGGATGGCGCGTCCGCTCTCTGCACGAGGAGAGTCCATGAAAATTGAGCACATCCTGTTGCGCGAGATCCGCATGCGCCTCAAAGCGCCCTTCGAGACCAGTTTCGGCGTGACCCAGGACCGCCGTATCCTGCTGGTCGAAGTGGTTGCCGATAGCCTCACTGGATGGGGCGAGATCACCGCGATCGAGTCGCCTTCTTACAACTCCGAAACTACCGACACCGCCTGGCACGTGGTTTCCGATTTCATTGCGCCCTTGCTGATTGGAAAAGATCTGTCGACGGCGGCTGAAGTCGGCGGTTTACTGCAGGGAATCCGCGGCCATTACATGGCCAAGGCCGGAGTAGAAAACGCCCTGTGGGATATTGAGGCGCAGAAGAAGGATCTGCCGCTTTGGAAATTGCTCGGGGGCACGCGCGAAGAAATTGCGTGCGGCGTTTCCCTGGGCATCCGCGAAACACCGCAGTCTTTGGTAGCCAAGGTCGAAGAAGAAGTCGCCTGCGGATACCAGCGCATTAAGCTCAAAATCAAGCCGGGCAAGGATCTGGATTTCGTCGCCGAAGTGCGCCAACAGTTCCCGGAAATCCTGCTTTCCGTCGACGCCAACTCCGCATACCGGCTGGAGCAGGCCGATCATCTGCAGAAGCTCGACCAGTTCAATCTCCTGATGATTGAGCAACCGCTCGAATGGGACGACATTTACACGCACGCTGCTCTGCAGTCACGGATTGCGACTGCCATCTGCCTGGATGAATGCATTAATAATGAGCAGCAGGCGAGGGCCGCGCTGGACTTAGGGGCCTGCAGGATCATCAACATCAAACTCGGTCGCGTCGGTGGCCACAGCATGGCTCTCCAGGTGCACAACACGTGTCTCAAGCGTAGCGTTCCGGTGTGGTGCGGAGGCATGCTGGAGTCGGGTATCGGCCGCGCTCACAATATCGCGATGTCTACCCTGCAGGGCTTCACGCTTCCAGGAGATGTTTCCGCGAGCAGCCGCTACTGGGCTGAGGACATCATCGAGCCAGAAGTCCGGGTGACCCCGCGCGGTACCATGGTCGCGCCGACGGATTCCGGTTTGGGTTACAGGGTAAGGAGCGACATCATTCCAAAGCTCACGGTACGCAGTAAAGAATGGGCGCACCGCGTCCAGGTGGGCGCCTGAAACTGGTCGATGCCTCAGACCTGCCTCGGGCTTCAATGCCGTTCGGGAGTGTCTTTCATGATGAATGCAGCCAGGTGGTTGCTCGCGGTCGTTGTCATCTCGAACTTCTCCACACGTGTTTTTAGTCAGACGGCGACCTTGACGCAACGGATCGAGGCGATTATGAGCCGTCCGGAGTTTACGCACTCGCAGTTCGGCATTGAGATCTACACCCTCGACAAAAAAGCAGTGATCTATCAGTTCAATCCAGACAAGCTGATGGTTCCGGGCTCCACCACCAAGCTCCTCACGGAAGGCACGGTGCTGAAGAGTCTGGGTGGCGACTACCGCTTTCATACTCGCGTCTATCGCACCGGGAATCTGAAGAATGGGGTGCTCGATGGAGACATTGTCCTCGTCGCCAGCGGCGATCCCAATCTCTCTGGACGAATTCAACCCGATGGCTCGTTGGCCTACGAGAACATGGATCACTCCTATGGCGGTCCGGACAGCAAGGGACTGGGCGATCCACTACTGGTGATCCGGCAACTCGCACAGCAAGTCGCTGACAAAGGCATTCGCAGGATCAAAGGAAAAGTGCTCGTGGATGTCAGCCTCTTTCCCGAAGGCGACCGCGAGTTGGGGACGAACGTGGTCATTTCGCCAATCGTCGTCAACGACAACGTCATCGATGTGATTGCCACGGGTGGCGATAAAGAAGGAGCACCGGTCTCCTTACGAGTGTCTCCGAAGACCGCCTACGTGCAAGTCATCAATCAAGCCACTACAGGCAAGCCCGACTCGAAAACAACCTTGAACTACACCGCCGAGAAGTTGAATCCGGACGGCACGCGCAGTGTCGCGCTAAGCGGCAGTGTTCCTCCTCGCCAGAGCTCCGGAATGATGTCGTATGCTGTCCCGGAGCCGACCCGATTTGCGGCTACGGTTCTTGCCGAAGCCTTGAAAGAGAAGGGCGTGAATATTGCTGTCATTCCAACCGCCACTTCTGCCGACTTCAAACACCTTGCCGTCCACTACCAACCCGAAAACCTGCTCGCGGAGCACGTCTCGCCGCCCCTAAAAGAAGACGTAAAAATCACGCTCAAAGTAAGCCAGAACCTGCACGCCAGCATGGGCCCTTTCCTGCTGGGAGCGCTGGTGGCTCACAAAGATACAGAGATCGATCAAGCCGGTTTTGACGTCGAACACGATTTCCTGCAGAAGGCCGGCCTTGATCTCACCGCCGCCGCGCAGGCCGATGGTGCCGGTGGCAATGCCTTCTTCACCCCCGACTTCATAGTGAAGTACTTGACGTATATGTCCACCCAGAAGGACTTCACGGACTTCGAGCGTGGACTGCCGATCCTGGGCCGCGATGGCACGCTTTTCAAGATCCAGACCAATTCCCCCGCTGCTGGTCATGTCCGCGCGAAGACCGGAACGAATGCTGTCTACAACGCGCTGAACAAGAATCTGATGGTTACCGGCAAAGGACTGGCCGGATACATCGATACCGTCGGTGGCGAGCGTCTTGTCATCGCCGCCTACGTGAACATGGTCGCGTCTCCCAGAGACGACTTGGAGGCCATCCAGAAGATCGCCGGCGAAGCCCTGGGCGAAATCGCATCGGCTGCTTATGAAGTACCCTCGTCTCCGGTATCCAGCTCGGCTGCTGAACCGACTTACGATGTCCTGATCCGTAATGGCCGCATTATCGACGGAACCGGCAATCCCTGGGTCTCAGGCGACCTGGCCATTCGCGGCGATCGCATCGCCGCTATCGGAGATCTCAAGGGTGCTGAGGCTAAGCGCGTGATCGATGCCAAGGGGCTGGTCGTCTCGCCCGGCTTCATCGACATGCTGGGCCAGTCCGAATATTCCCTGCTCATCGACAACCGCTCGCTGAGCAAGCTGTCGCAGGGCATCACCACCGAAATCACGGGCGAAGGAGCTTCGGTCGCCCCGCAGAATGAAAAGACGATCGCTGAACTTCAGCCCGGTCTTGACCAGTATCACTTGAAAGTCGACTGGACCAGTCTTGAAGAATACTTCGCCCGGCTCGAGAAATCGGGTACACCGTTGAATATTGGCACCTATCTTGGCGCAGCTCAGATCCGGCAGGCCGTCCTCGGCAACGACAATCGGCCGCCTTCTCCCGAAGAACTGGAACGCATGAAGACCCTGGTCCAGCAGACTATGGAACAAGGTGCGTTTGGAATCTCGACTGCGCTGATTTACCCGCCGGGCCATTACGCCAAGACCGATGAACTCATGGAGCTAGCCAAGGTCGTTTCCAGCTATGGCGGCATTTACGCCAGCCACATGCGCAGCGAAGGACAAAGCGAAGCCGCTGCCATTGAAGAGGCACTTCGCATCGGCCGGGAGGCTCACGTCCCGGTCGAGATTTTCCATCTCAAGGTAATCGGCAAGCCGCGCTGGGGCAGCATGCCCAGGATTGTCGCAATGATTCAAGCCGCGCGTGACGCCGGACAGGACGTTTCCGCGGATATGTACCCCTACGTCGCGGGCGGAACCGCTCTCGCTTCGAGTTTGCCACCGTGGGTCGCCGAAGGAGGCACCGAGAAACTTCTGGAGCGGCTCAAGTCCGATGCCAACCGGGCTCGCATCAAGCAGGAGATGGCCACTGAGCATCCCGATTGGGAGAATCTTTACCTTGGCAGCGGCGGCGCTTCGGGTGTGTTAGTTTCCGGCATCGTGAATCCCGACCTGAAACAATATGACGGCAAGACTCTGGCGCAAATCGCGGCAGCCCAGCACAAGGCCCCGCTCGACGCGCTGTTCGATCTGGTGCTTGCTGATAAAGCGCGCACCGGAGCACTCTACTTCATTGCCTCCGAGAACGATCTTCGTTACGGCCTGAAGCAATCATGGACCAGCATCGGTCTCGACGCCAGCGAACTCTCACTGGATGGCCCGCTGTTCGAACCCCAATCGCATCCCCGTGCATTCGGGTCGATGCCGCGTTTCCTTGGTCACTACGTTCGCGACGAACACCTGCTGCCGCTCGAGCAGGCTATTCGGAAGATCACTTCCCTGCCCGCTCAACGCGAACGCCTGCGCGATCGCGGTCTACTGAAGGTAGACTATTATGCCGACGTAACCATCTTCGACTCGGCCACCATCAACGACACTGCTACCTACGAAAAGCCGGCGCAGCTTTCGCGAGGAGTGAAGTATGTGTTTGTGAACGGCCAACTCGAATACGAGCAGGACCACCTCACCGGAATGAAAGCCGGTTCGATCCTTCGTGGGCCAGGATGGAAAACGGCCACCCGGGCGAACACGGCAACTCAGTGATTCAAGCAACTGATAAGCCCGCGATCTTTTCCACCGTACTCATAGCCAGAATCCACGCTAGCCGGCGGACGCCCACAGCTATTGAATGCTGGCCTGCCTCTTCGCAGGAAATCGCGCATCGAGCTCGAGGTTCAATTCGAGCACGTTGACTCGCGGCTCTCCTAGAAAGCCAAATTGCCGATCCTCGGTGTGCTTCTGAACCAGCGGACGTAGCTCATCGACGGGGACTCCTCGTTCTTTGGCGACACGGGCGAGTTGAAACTCCGCCGCCGCGGGTGTAATGTGCGGATCGAGACCGGAACCCGAACCTGTAACCAGATCGATCGGAACCGGCGTGTTGGGATTCTCAGCTTGTGCGATCGCAACGTCCCCCTTCACTCGGTCAATCAGTTTTTGGTTCGTCGGGCCGAGCTGTGAACCGTTCGTACTAGTCGGGTCGTAGCCGTTTCCGGCAAATGATGGCCTTGGATGAAAGTAACCCGGACTGGAAAAGCCCTGGGCAATGATGCTCGATCCGATGACCTTGCCGTCTTTCTGAATCAATTGGCCATTGGCCTTGTTGGGAAAGATCAGCTGTGCGAGCCCAGTCACGACCAGGGGATAGATGATCCCCAGCAGGATCGTTGTCGCAATCGTCATCAGAATCGCAGTAATCAGGTTCTTCTTCATGGCAATTTCCTTATGCAAGTCCCATGTGGGTAATCAGGATGTCGATGATCTTGATCCCGACAAAAGGCACGACAATGCCGCCCGCCCCGTAAATCCAGAGGTTGTTGCGCAGCAGCGCGGCAGCCGCCATCGGGCGATACTTCACGCCACGCAGCGCCAGTGGAATTAGAGCAACAATGATCAGCGCGTTGAAGATCACGGCCGACAAAATCGCCGACTGCGGTGTCCGCAGGTGCATGATGTTGAGCGCGTTCAGCACCGGGAAGGTCCCGGCAAACATGGCCGGGATGATCGCGAAATATTTTGCTACGTCATTGGCGATAGAAAACGTTGTCAACGCGCCCCGAGTCATCAGCAACTGCTTGCCGATTTCCACGATCTCGATGAGCTTCGTGGGATTGGAGTCGAGGTCGACCATGTTCCCGGCTTCCTTGGCGGCTTGCGTGCCGGTGTTCATGGCCACGCCGACATCCGCCTGCGCCAGCGCGGGAGCGTCGTTGGTCCCGTCTCCCGTCATGGCAACCAGTTTGCCCTCCGCCTGCTCTTTCCTGATCAGGTCCATCTTGTCTTTGGGCGTCGCCTGCGCCAGAAAGTCATCCACTCCTGCCTCGCGAGCAATGGCAGCGGCTGTAAGGGGGTTGTCGCCCGTGATCATCACAGTCCGGATTCCAATGGCGCGCAACTGGTCGAAGCGCTCCCGCATGCCGCCCTTAACAATGTCTTTCAATTCGATGACGCCCAGTGCGCCCCGGCTCTTTTCGGCCACCACCAGGGGGGTCCCGCCCCGCATTGAAATGTCTTCTACGAGTTTCCGAACTTCCTCGGGCAATCGATGTCCGTTTTGCGCCACGTAACTCGCGATGGCATCCGTGGCCCCCTTGCGAATCTCGAACCCATTCAGGTCCACGCCCGACATGCGAGTCTGGGCACTGAAGGGCACAAACCTGACATCATGCGATCTCAGCTCGCGTCCGCGCAGTCCGTACTTCTCCTTAGCGAGTACCACGATCGAACGTCCCTCCGGAGTTTCATCAGGCAGAGACGATAACTGGGCAGCGTCGGCGAGTTCTTGCTCGGTAACACCTGGGGCAGGAACAAAACGAGAGGCCTGCCGATTGCCGAGGGTAATGGTCCCAGTCTTGTCCAGCAGCAACGTGTTGACGTCACCGGATGCTTCCACAGCTCGGCCCGACATGGCGAGAACGTTGTGCTGCACCAAACGGTCCATGCCGGCAATGCCGATTGCAGAGAGCAAGCCGCCGATTGTGGTTGGGATCAGGCACACCAGCAAAGAGACCAGTACGAAAACCGTCTGCGGCGAGCCTGAATAAAGCGCGAACGGCTGCAGAGTGACGACCGCCAAAAGAAAGATGATGGTCAATCCCGCCAACAGAATGTTCAGAGCAATTTCATTTGGAGTTTTCTGCCGTTCGGCACCTTCGACCAATGCGATCATTCGATCGAGGAAGGTCTCTCCGGGATTCGACGTAATCTTTACCTTGATCCGGTCCGACAAAACACGAGTGCCTCCGGTGACCGCCGACCGGTCGCCTCCTGCCTCGCGAATCACCGGAGCCGACTCCCCCGTGATCGCCGATTCATCGACCGAGGCAACGCCTTCGATGATCTCGCCGTCGGAGGGGATAAATTCCCCGGCCGACACGTAGACCAGGTCGCCCGTCCTCAGCTTTGAACTGGGCACCCGCTCGACCTGTTCACTACCGCCCACAATTCGGTTCGCAATCGTTTCCGAACGAGCTCTGCGCAGGGTATCCGCCTGTGCCTTGCCACGTCCCTCGG
This sequence comes from uncultured Acidobacteriota bacterium, assembly GCA_963733805.1. Lineage (GTDB taxonomy): Bacteria > Acidobacteriota > Terriglobia > Terriglobales > Acidobacteriaceae > Gp1-AA133. Next base: position 259,376 of record CAVTEO010000009.1, read on the forward strand.
CCATGGCTTCAGCAAAATTCGCGAACAGCACCGTGAACCACAGCCAGAGCGTAATCTGCAGGTTGAACTTGAAGGCTGCGCCACCCTTAAAGAGCAATGCGGTCGTGATCACACTTCCGATTTCCACGACAAACATGACGGGATTGCCCATCATCTTTCGCGGATTGAGCTTGAGAAAAGCGTCCCAGATCGCACCCCTCACGATCGTCCATTCCCAAATGGCTTTCTTGCGGGGTTTCATGGGCGAATGTCCAAGGCGAACGCTGGGCACATGCGGCATAGTCGGTGTTTCGGTGGTCATTGCCATAGCAGAATCCTCTAGAACGTTTTTCCGGCGACCATGAGCAAATGCTCAAGAATCGGTCCCAGGCTCAATGCGGGAAAGAATGTGAGTGCGCCCACGATCAGAATGACGCCGATCAGAAGCACGGTGAAAAGCGGAGTGGTCACCGGGAACGTACCCAACGAAGGTGGCACATATTTCTTGCCTGCAAGATTGCCGGCAATTGCCAGCATAGGGATGATCATCAGGAATCGTCCTGCCAGCATGGTCAGGCCGATTGTGGTGTCATACCACGGCGTGTTCACTGTCAGTCCGCCAAAAGCGGAACCGTTATTCCCGGCTCCGGACGTAAAGGCATAGAGGATCTCGCTCAACCCATGCGGTCCGGGATTCAAGATGCTCGACGTGCCGAATCCGCTCACGCCGGAGATCGCTGCAAACGCGAGAATGACAAGCGGGAAAACCAGCACCACCAGCATCGCCATCTTCACATCGTAGGCTTCAATCTTCTTGCCCAAGTACTCCGGCGTGCGTCCTACCATCAGCCCTGCGATGAACACGGCGAGCACGATGTAGATGAGCATGCCGTACATGCCTGCCCCGACCCCGCCGAAGATCACTTCGCTCAGCATGATGTTCACCAGCGGCACCATTCCACCCAGCGGGGTGAATGAATCGTGCCAGCCATTGATTGCGCCGCAACTTGCATCCGTGGTGATGGTCGCCCAAAGAGCAGTGTTCGCGATCCCGAAGCGGACTTCCTTGCCTTCCATGTTGCCGCCCGGTTGCAGAGCGCTTGCGTGCTGGTTGGTGTTCGCTAGAAGCGGGTTCCCTCCTGCTTCAGCCCAATACGCGATCGTCACGCCGGCAACAAACAGAATCGCCATGGCTGCCCATACAGCCCATCCGTGGCGGGGCGATCCGGTCATGCGTCCCAAGGTGTAGGTGAGCCCGGCACCAATGGCGAAGATCGCCACCATTTCGATCAGATTGGAAAAAGGCGTCGGGTTCTCAAATGGGTGCGCACTATTCGCATTAAAAAATCCCCCGCCGTTCGTCCCGAATTCCTTAATGATCTCCTGTGAGGCCACTGGTCCTTGCGCAATGGTCTGCTCGGTAACCGTGTCCATCACCGGCTTTCCCTGGCTGTCGACCACCGCCTTGCCATCGGCTACCTTCTGGATTTGCATGGGCTCGACCAGTTGCGCCTTGTCGTAAGGACGCAGATTCTGGACGACGCCCTGGGAAACCAGGATCAGCGCCCCCACGATGCAGAACGGCAGCAGCACCCATAGACAGCTGCGCACCATGTCGACCCAGAAATTGCCGATGGTCTGCATCTGACGCCGCGCGACTCCGCGGATGAAGGCGATCGCGAGCGCGATGCCCACGGCAGCCGAAACAAAGTTGTGATAGGCAAGCCCGGCCATTTGCGTGAAGTAGCTCATGGTCGACTCACCGCCATAGGCCTGCCAGTTCGTGTTCGTGGTGAATGAAGCCGCCGTGTTGAAAGCAAGGTGGGAGGGACTCACAGCGCCAAACTTCTGCGGATTGAACGGCAGATATCCCTGCAGACGCTGCATCAGGTACAGTACGACCATCGAAACCACGCTGAACAGCAACATGGCAATGGCGTACTCAGTCCAGCGCATCTCATGGTTCTCGTCCACACCGGTGACGCGATAGATCAGTCGCTCCACCGGACGCATTACCGGATCCAGGAACGTCTTCTCGCGGTTGAACACGCGCGCCATGAAGACGCCCATCGGCTTGGTCACCAGAAACACCAGGACCAGGAACAGCAATATTTGCAGCCAACCATTGAGGGTCATATCAGAACTTCTCCGGACGCAATAGCGCGTAGACCAAGTACACGGTGGTCAATGCACTGATGGCAAGCATGATGATCGATTCGACGCTCATGTTCTTCTCCTCACTTCACGCGCTCGCAGAAATGCACGTAAGCGATAGAAACGGCAAAGAAAGCAATCGTGACGGCTATCCAAAGAGCATCCTGCATACATTTCTCCAGGAACGAATTTCAATCTCAACTACCACGAGCCCTCCTTGCGTCCCCACCACCAGACCAGGCCGAGGGTCGCGGTGTTTTGCTGCTTGCTCAAACTTCCCTGTACGTCGGACAGGAAGGACGGCTGATTGGAAAAATCGCGGCGCCACTCGTAGCGCATCAGCAGCCCGTCCGCCAACCGGTAATCCAAACTCACCGTGTTCTCTTTCAGAGCCTGAGTAATTCCACTGAAAAGTCCGCCGCGATCAGACAGATATTCAGCGCGGGCCGCAAGCGCGAGTTTAGGTGTCAGTTGGTAAGCGAGGTAGGCGGCGCCCCCATCAACGTGTGCGGGCGCGGAAGACTGGTCCGGCCCCGCATCCTTCCATAGACGCTGAATGAAGTAGTCACCCTCCAACGCTAGCGTGAGCTTCGAAGTCGCTTTCCAAGTGAGATAGCTGTCGAAGATGTGAGTTCGCCCATTCGGAGCCGGCCGGATCGCGACGAAATTAAGTTCCGGTTGCACCGGTACGGGATTGGTCGGGACATCACTGACCAGCCGATCCGGATGCTCCTGTCCCAGGTAGTAGTTCACCGTCCAACTCACCGACTTGGTGGGCTTGGCCGTGAAGCCAAAAAGTTCATCCTTGAAACCATTGGTATCTTCGACCTGATTCGTGCCGTTGACCAGCCAATAATTCACGGTGAAGCGGTCATTGAGCGGAACACTGGCGCGCACTCCCATGTGATAAAAGGGAAGAAAATAGAACCAGAACGAGCGCGAATACGTCCACTGATCCTTGGTGTAGTTTCCTTCGATTCCGAGCGAACTGCTCCACTTTCCAAAGTCCAGGTTTATGCCTTTCCCCACCTGTATCACATATGTGCCGTACATCTGAAAGATATTGCGGTAGATTTGCGGCCTGGGTTCGTTGGACGGATTTCCCTGCAAGGTGTCGGTAGCTTGACCAAACTGCAGATCCAGCCGCCCACCCCAGCGTCGTCCAGCATCTACATTGGGAGCATGTTCCAGGATGATGCTCGCTTGATTCAGGCTGAATTCGTTGCTCAGCACGTCATAGGCGCGCAGCAGATTCACTCGGCCAACCGGGTGATTGAAGTTATACGAATAATACGTATCAAGCGAAAGATTCAGAGTTGTATCTCGCAGGAAGTCGAGGTTCTTCCGGTCTTCGTCCGGAAGCGACGACACCAGGCTTTGCTGCTGAGGTGAGGATGCCTCCGTGGCGACTGCCGCTGCTTGCTCGTTCGCTTAGGTTTGGAGGCGGATTGTAGCTCCCGCATCATCGCTTTCAGCTCTGTCACCTCGCTTTCAAGCTGGTCAATTCGTGCTTGCATCGCTTGTGTGTCCGCAGGACCCGAAATAGCCAGAACTGTGTTCGTGCTCTGGGCATGCAGCGACGTCGCCAGAACGATTGTGAATACTGCAATAAAACAAAATTCGCAGATTTGCTTCGACTTGATGGCCTTGGTAATCAAGCGCACCATACCTTTCACGCATACTTCTTCTGGCTGACACTCGATTCGAAATGAACCCACGTAAAGTTTGTCTAAAAAGTCCATAAAAGATTTGTAAAGATGGTTGCGTGTTTCCACAGGCATGAGGACACGGGCAATGTCGGGCCTTTATCTATCCGTCGAGGGGATCGGATCGAAGCGGTAAACAACCCAGGGTTCCGTCCTGAGGTATTGCTGCCCGGCGAAAGCAGTTTCCAGCTTTCTTCGGAGCGAGAGCAGGACCCTGAGAAACTCGGTTTGATGAGGTTTTCCATCTGTCCAATGCGTCGACAACATCGTATGCGGCGTAACGAAGCGCTGCGGGTTCGCGGTGAGGAATACGAGCACATCGAATTGCTCGACTGTTAAATCCAGCGGCTTCCCCTGGAGGGTTGCGCGTCGTCTGCGCGTATCGATCTTGAAGTCACCGAGCTCAATCAGATCGCCCGCACTGCGGGGCTCGGCGCCTTGCGCATTTTCTACGCAAGTAGCAAAAAACGGTTGTCGCAAGCTCCAGGTTCCAGCCATTTGAGTATCCAATCTGCAGAGTTCTTGAGTCAGCAGTCCCACTCCGCGTCCCCGGGCTTCGCAAAGTACCGGCGTGAATCGTCCTGCTGCGGGCTGGCGCCGAGTTCGAGCAACGCCAGACGTGCGGCTGCGTCATCCGGTTCTTTTCTTGAGCAGGCACCTGCTCCCAGGGCTCGGAATCTGTCGTTGTGCCGCCTGAGAAATCGGGGCCTAGCGCTTGGTGATAGTGGTGAAAAAGCTCTGCCAGTTGTTCCGGGAGCACTTCTTGGAGTGACATCAGATTGCGGTCCTTTCTGGATGGCTTAATGTCGTGCCTGGCTTCAACTCGAGGATGGGGACAGCCGAATTCGAGTCGCTGACTTTCCAGTAGAGCGGTTCCCTCTTGCGGCTGAAGCGCAGGCGGTTGCGGGATTTTTTGCCGAGATGCCGTTTGGAATCCCTCAACAGTGCGACAAGGAATCGCAGATAGAAGGCTACTCCAGCACTCAACATCATCGTGATGATTGGCGTAACCCACATCTGTATCTGGGTCCGATCTCGGCGGTTTCGACTTCCAGCCGCTTCAGTTATTGGATAACGAAAGACCTAAAATTCGAATAAAAGTTCCATAAAGAGTTCGTAAAGACTGGACGTCGAATTCCATACGAACTTCTACGAGTGTTTATGCGGGCCTTAACGCGAGAGGTCGAATTCAAAGCAGATCGTTCTGGACGGACGGGGGCCAGAAGCTTGCAAAACTTCTCGTGGCTGGCAGAGGTTATTGCGGGGGCAGTTTGCGCGACTCAGTCGCCTGGTTCGAACCTGTACCCTACCCAGGGTTCGGTCACGATATAGTGGGCACTGCTTTCAGAAGGCTCGAGTTTCTTTCGAAGATGTCCAATAAAGACGCGCAGATACTCCGGTTGTTGCGTGCTGTTCGGTCCCCACACTGCCATCAGCAGGGCACGATGAGTGAGGACTTTTCCGGGGTGCTTGGCGAGATACACCAGAAGCTCGAATTCTTTGGGCGTGAGATGAATCTCTTGTCTTCTGACCTCAACGCTGCGTCCTGGAACATCGATGCGGAAATCTCCAATCTCTATCAGGGAAGCCTCTTCTTCCAACGGAGCAGAAGCCCGTCGGAGGGCGGCACGAACTCGCGCCAGCAATTCGCTTATGCTGAACGGCTTGGTGACGTAGTCATCCGCGCCCGCATCGAGGGCTTCCACCTTGATCGCTTCCTCGCCCCTGACGGAGAGAACGATGATTGGAATTCGGGACTCGGCCCGAATCGAGCGGCATAGCTCCAGTCCGCCCTTGTTTGGCATTCGCAAGTCGGTGATGACGAGATCGGGAGGCCAACTCTTCATCTCCTGCAGTGCTTGCTCACCGTCACTCGCCGTTCGTATGGCGTAGCCCTGGGCAGAAAGCGTGGTCTTGAGCACACGCGTGATCTGCGCCTCGTCATCGACTACCAGTATGTTTCGTTTCCCCTCTGGAATGGCCATGGTCCTGTCATTTCATTTCCTGGGTGACAATGTGAACATCTACCGGCGGAGCGTCCCGCAGAAATTTGTGAATTGCTGAAAGATAGAAATACTTCCTCCAGCCTCTTTGTGCGGACCTGCCAAAGACCACTTGAGTGATGTGCTTCTCTCGAACAACTTTTGCCACCGCCTCTGCCACGCTTTTGCCGCTGGTCCGCACTACTTTCGCGCCAAGATCCTCGGAGAACCGAAGGTTCTGCGCCAGCGAACGCTGGTCCTGTGGATCTTCGTCCGCGCCGATGTCGATGTAAATAACAAACAATTCCGCGTCAATCCTGTGCGCCATCCGTGCCGCCCTGGCGATCAGATACTGCGCCGCGGGACTCGAACTTACGCAGACAGCAATCCGCTCCCGCAGTCCGAGGTTCTTCCCCATGCCTTCCCGTTCCAGGTACGATTCAAGACTCCGGTCGACCGCGGTCGTAACTTGCTGCAAAGCCAGTTCGCGCAGTGCGATCAGATTGCCCGGCTTAAAGAAATGTCCGAGAGCTTTTTCCGCACGCTCCAGCGGGTAGATATCGCCGCGACGCATGCGCTTCTCCAAAGCTTCGGGGGTCAAATCGGCCAGCACGATTTCATTGACCCGCTGCATGACCCAATCGGGAACCGTTTCCCGGACCTGAATGCCCGTGATCTTCATCACCGTCGGCATCAGGCTCTCGATGTGCTGGACGTTCATGGTCGAGAGCACATCGATTTGCGCATCCAGCAAATCCATGACGTCCTGGTAACGTTTCGCGTGTTGGCTGCCTTCGATGTTGGTATGGGCCAGTTCATCCACCAACACCACCTGCGGTTTCCGGGCCAGGATGCCCTCAAGGTCCATTTCGTCGAAAACGGCCCCTTTGTATTCGATTTTTCGCCGTGGAACGGTTTCGAGTTTGGATGTCAACTCAGCGATGCGGGAGCGGCCATGCGTTTCCACCACCCCGATTACGACATCTTCCCCGCGGCTGCGGCGCCGAATGCCCTCGCTCAGCATATTGAAGGTCTTCCCGACCCCAGGCGCATAGCCAAGGAAAAGTTTGAAGATGGCTTGTTTCGTCTGTGGCGTGGTTTCCTCAAGCCACTGTTCGGGTGTCTTTACCATGTTCTGTATTATCCTCGGTCGTTGGCAATCACCTGAACTCAACTACAATGCCAATGGTGAAACGACCACTCGATAGCCCGATCTTGCGCTTCGCCTTGTCCGGCATTGTCGTCGCGGCGATTACATTTCTCTGCTTTCAGTGGGTACATGTCAACTACGCGACCGTCGGATTCGGATTTTTGCTGGCTGTCCTGTTTATCTCCGCAAGCTGGGGCCTGCGTTACGCTAGCTTCACCGCGATTCTGGCTACGGTAGCTTACAACTATTTCTTTCTGCCGCCACTGTTCCGCTTCACCATCTCTGATCCCCAGAACTGGATTGCGCTTCTGACCTTTCTGGTCACGGCGGTCGTAGCCAGCCAACTTTCTGAACGCGCCCGGCGCAATGCTCTATCTGCCGAGCAACGTCGGCGTGAATTCGAGAAGCTCTATGCTTTCAGTCAGCGGCTTTGGCTTACGGAAAACTCGTTTGAATTGCTGAACCTTATCCCCAAGAACATTGTCGATGCATTCGAAGTCGGCGGGGCCGCGATTTTTCTTGAAGGGCGCCAGGACGCATATTTCTTCAACGGGGAGAGCCGGCGGATGTTTCCTCTCGATCAACTGAAGGCAATCAGCGATCGCGGGGAGCCCGTCCTTGACCGCGCCCATGGGATATGCTTCATCCCACTGCGCATGGGAGTGCGATCCGTGGGGTCGCTCGCACTTTCCGGTTGCGAACTCTCGCGCGAAAGTCTCGAAGCCATCGGCAGTCTGGTCGCCATATCGATCGAACGGGCAAACACGGTCGAAAAACTGACGAAGAGCGAAGCAGCCCGCGAGAGTGACCGTTTGCGTTCCGTCCTGCTTGACTCGGTTACACACGAGTTCCGGACCCCGTTAACCTCGATCAAGGCCTCGGCGGAAACCTTGCTGTCCGACATTCGTCTCGACAAGCCTCAGCGGGAAGACCTGCTTCAGGTCATTAACGAGGAGAGCGATCGCCTGAACCGGCTGGTTGGAGAAGCGGCCGAGGTAGCACAACTGGACGCGCACCAGCTGCAGTTTAACCTCGAGCCCCGCCAGATCCGCGAGGCCATTGATCGTGCCATTCAAAATTTGCAGCCCACTTTGCGCCGCCACACGGTTGAGCTCAACGTCCCGTCAAATCTGCCTTCGCTGCAAATGGACATCGACCGCATCACGGAAGTGATTACCCATCTCCTGGACAACGCCGCGAAGTACTCGCCACCGGACAGTCCCATTCATATCACCGTTGAGCTGAAAGATTCTCACATCATCACCAGTGTGGCCGACCATGGTCCGGGCATCGATCAGATGGAACAGGAGATGATCTTCGAGAAGTTCTATCGCGGGCGCGAGCAGCGCATGATCATACAAGGCACTGGCATGGGCCTGCCGATTGCCAAGGCGATTGTCGAATTGCACCGGGGTAAGATCGGCGTGATCAGCCAGGCGGGCTGCGGATCGGTGTTCCATTTTTCGCTGCCGGTCGCATGAATGCGATAGGTGACACCGCGACACGCTTTATTGCGCGGGGGTATTTGATCTGGATGCGTCGTCGCTTACGGTCACCTTGCCCGACGCAGACAAGCGGTTCAGGTCGACGCAGGTTATTTCTCAGGACCACTGCACCGGCCCAAGCGTTGTATGGCTTGAAAAGATGGTGAGCGCGGAAGGAATCGAATGTAGCCTGAAACGTAGTTTCAAGGATTTGCGAGGAACCTAAGGGAATGCAAGATAATCAAAAACCACAGAGCACCGTGCTTATTGTTCCCTCAATGTTCCCTTGTTCGACAACTGACGCAACTTCTTCGGCACGCATGGCAATGCCAAACCGAACGTCCAGGAAAGGGGACCGATCACCTCTTCCGAAATCATACTCAGCTTCATGCGGAAAGAGGGGAGCAGGTCACTGCAATCGTGCCGGCTGAATTCGTCAGAGACGTGGTCGAACCGAGCCTGTCAGCCTGATAGAAGCTGATCATTCCGCCCCGCAGTTGCGACATCACATCATCAACGTCACGGGTCACCGAGTAGCTGGCGAGAACATTTCCGCTCGGGTCAACCTCTTCAATGGGCTGGAAGCCATCATAGAGGTAATTCGTGGTACCGAGCAGTGCGGAGTTCTGGATCTGTCTGCCCAAGGGAGCGTATTTGAACGTCGTCGTTATCAGGCTGTGGAAATGTCCGTCGGCTCAGTTCGTCAGTAATTCATTTCTTGACCTTCTCAGCTATGTATCGCAACAACGGAGCAACATGAACCAAGTTGTACGAGACGTCGGCGCTCTGACCGCGTTTGATCAGTTTCACGAAATCAACATCATCGCTCAGACTTCCGATATCGAGGCCAAGCGGCTTCTTTGACATGTCGTGGATTTCCGATGCGGGACAGTGCCAGTAATGGTCACAGCCCTCTTCGATCTTAATTTTGTCGAAACCCAAGTCGTTGATCAAATGGTCTAGAATCGCGTTTATCGCGTTCCTTACGGTTTTGATATCAATTTCATCGTAACCCATTGAGGCGCTCACATTCTTCCAGCTGTTTCTGAAGTTCCAAGATTTCATGCACCAAGTGCTTAACTCGTCCGGCGATGATCTGGTCATCGTATCCCTTGCCAAGAATGTTCCGGTTGTCGACGCGTAGGGGCTGCTAGCGTATGCAGCAAGCTTCGCTTGATGTGCTGCAAGCTGCAAGCGCAACCCCTGGCATGGATCCTTTTGATCCTTCTTGGCGGGTGGCCCACACAACTCGAGGGTGCCCCATTCAATCGCGTCCTTTGCGATTGAGTGGGGTAGGCAGACAGGTTGCGGTTTAGGCTTCTCTGAAGTTCGTCTCGTCACAGACTCTATGGTGGTCACCAGCTACCCTGCCGAAGTGCCGTCCCGCCTGAAACGCTACTATACCGGACGCGATCTTCATTTCATCACTTGCAGTTGTTATCGTCGACGGCCGCTGCTGGGCACGGCGCGGCGGCGTGATCTATTTCTCAGGATACTCGAACAGACGCGGCAGCGGTACCAGTTCGTGGTGGTAGGATATGTGGTCATGCCCGAGCATTTTCATTTACTGATCAGCGAACCGGAGAGATGGCGATCCATCGGTGGTCATGAAGGTGGTGAAGCAGAGGTTCTCGCGACAGGTGCGCAAGAAGCGGTGCGCAAGGCAAATGGCTTTATGGGCGGAGGACGGGCCGGAGCATGTCTGGCAAAAACGGTTTTATGATTTCAATGTATATAACGAGCGCAAGCGGGTGGAGAAGTTGAGATATATCCATCGCAACCCGGTGAAGCGCGGACTGGCGGAGTTGCCGGAACAGTGGGCGTGGAGCAGCTTTCGAGCGTATGCCTATGGCGAAAGAGGCGCGGTGCGGGTGAACTTTCAGGAATGGGAGTTGAAGATCAAGACCAGGAAGCGAGAGACATTTGGGAAGTCCTCGGCAGCATCGTAACCCCATTCAATCGCACAGAACGCGATTGAATGGGGCACCCTCGCGCGCGGCGGGATGTTCGCATAGAAGAATCATGGTTGATGGTTAGGCCGAATCGATGGTTGGCGGAGCGCCATTTCACCGCAGAGTGATTCACGATTAGATTTCCAGAGTCATGGCCCTCAACCTTCTCTGGCCAAAACGGCGGTGTACCACACTGCCCAGGACAACTATGCCTTGACACAGATTGCGCTCTTATCGAAGGGCATCCTCGGGTGGGGTCGGCCACCCGCCAAGTGTTTGAATGAGGTGAGCGCGGGAGGAATCGAACCTTCAACCTACTGATTAAGAGTTATCTCGCACTCATCAGTACAGTGGGTGCAATCAGACTTCTGAATCAATGATTTATCCACAACCAAGCCCGCACGGAAGCGCTCTGCGGAAGTATCGGAAAAGCCCGTACTGGCACATATCGGCTCGAAGCATATGGCACATTCTGCGGCACAACTGGACGTCCGCCATCAAGCACAGCAGCGAGCTCTATTGGCAGCTTGTGGTCTACTATCGTGCGACCAACCTCGTGCCACCGGACTCGCGGGTTTAATGCGGTGATAAGGTTGTTGAAAGTTCGAGAGCAACATTCCTGACTCTTATATTGTCGGCCACCCGGAACTTACCCTGGTGTGAGACTCTGACGGCTAGCCAAGTTCTGGTTTTGCCCGCGACCCGGGCCGAACCGTCTCAATGAGAGTTGGCAAAGCCCCTTTGCTGTCTTTCAACGAAGTGCACATGACTAAACGAAGAGCTCGCTAGCGATTGTTCCCTCGTAGAAAGGTCCTGTACATAGCGTCGAGGCATTTTCCCGAGTCCCATAAGCAGCTACTCGATGTTCGAACAACTGCTTGACGCCGCCGAAATCGTCAGTAACGCGATGTTTCAACACCCATCTGCTGTCGCTTCTGACAGATACCTCCGGTCGGATCCTGGGATCTACTGAGGCGGAGGCCACCCATGAACGCTCGACCATTACCGCCACCTGCACCGGATCCGAACAGAAAAAAGATTCGTCTAACCGAAATTACCGAGAAAGCCATGCGGCAACCATTCGTCGCGAAGATTCAGTCCATTGCCAATGCGTCGGCCCTTCGGAGGCACCTGAACACAGTCATGAAAACGCGTTGGTTGCGAATTACGGGAATCGCAGTTGCGGTTCTTCTCGTAATATTGCTTGCGCTCCCGTTCCTCATCAACGTGAACAGCTTCCGTCCGAAGATCGAGTCCGAGTTGACGAATGCCTTGGGACGGCGCGTGACATTGGGAGATCTCAGCCTTTCGCTCTTAACCGGCAAAGTTGGCGTGGAGAATGTCAGCATCGCTGACGATCCGGCCTTCAGTAAGTCACCGTTCGTAACAGCGAAGTCATTGGAGGTGGGCGTCGAGTTGATGCCCCTCATCTTCTCGAAGAAGTTGAACGTGACGGGGATCGTGCTGGACGAGCCTCAGATCACATTGCTCAAAGCGACGAACGGAACGTGGAATTTCTCAACTCTTGGTGGTCCCAGCGCAAAAGAATCCGCTGAGCCAGCGAAGCAGGGTGCGCCCAAAAACCTCTCCATCGGAAAGTTGGAAATCACTGACGGTAAGCTGGCAGTCGGAAGAGCCAACTCCAATGCAAAGCCGCAGGTGTATGACAACGTGAATGTCGAAGTGACCAATCTCTCGTATACGTCACAGTTTCCCTTCAAGTTGACAGTCGACCTCCCGGGTGGTGGCACCGCCAACGTTTCGGGTAAGGCGGGACCGATTAATCCTCAGGACTCGGCCAAGACTCCTTTCGACGCGACCCTGAAAGCCAAAGACATGGACATCGCAGCGTCGGGGTTCGTCGATCCGGCGATCGGCATTGGTGGCTCCCTCGATCTAGACGGAACGTTGAACTCAGATGGCCGCCAGGCCAAGGTGGCAGGCGGGATCACCTGCGAAAAGCTAAAGCTCTCACCGAAAGGGTCTCCCGCTCCCAAAGCCGTGACAGTCAAGTTTGCGATGAACACAGATCTCGACCGGGACTCCGCGGCCATAACTCAAGGAGACATCGCAATCGGCAAAGCCGTCGCCCGGCTCACCGGCGGACTTCAGACCCAAGGGGAAACGCAGATTGTGAACCTGAAGCTCAGTGCCCCAGGCATGTCGGTCGATGAACTGGAAGCGATGCTCCCGGCCCTGGGCGTAGTGCTTCCCTCCGGATCCAAGTTGCAAGGGGGAACACTGTCAGCCGATTTGGCAATCAACGGTCCGCTCGACAAACTGGTAATCGTTGGCCCCGTGCGGTTGTCCAATGCGAAGTTGGCTGGTTTCGATATGGGTTCGAAATTAGGAGCTTTATCAGCCTTTCGTGGAAAGGCTCCCTCGAGTCCCGACACGACCATTCAAAATGCTAGCTTGAATGCGCGTATCGCTCCTGAAATGACAACGGCCGACGCCATCAATGTGACGATACCATCCCTCGGGGTCGTGACCGGAGCGGGCACGATTAGCCCGGCCGGGGCGCTGGATTTCCGGATGACAGCCGATCTGCAGACCGACCGGGCCGAAGCACGTACGCAGAGAACAGGCCGGGGTGGCGATAGGGGAGGTGTGTCCTTCATGATTCAAGGGACTACATCAAGTCCAAAGTTCGTCCCGGACTTAGAAGGTGTGGCCGGCAACGTTGCAAAAGGGGCGCTGCAGAAATCTGTCTCTGAAAAGACAGGCAGCAAGACAGGCTTAGGCGGCATTCTCAAGAGGAAGTAGCCGGTGAGGGGAAATTCCCCTATCGAATCTTTTCAGCAGGACGGTGGAGATGCTCGTCTGGAGTTTTAGTATCGTGGCTTCACCGTTCGTTGCGCGGAGGGCTAACATCAGGCAAACCCCAACGGGGCTCTTGGCTGGTGTAGTTGACGAAGTGGCCAAACACCGGGCCAAAGCATTGCTGCGCTTTATTGGGTCTTCAGAATTTAATTACGACTCCGCCAGAGCACCGGAAATTGCTCTGCGTGGAGTCGGCGAATTGCGTCCTCAGCCAATCAGCCTCGACCAAGCGTACGGAGAACTTCGGGCTGACGTAGACGTCCAGTCCCCCACCCATTGCCCACGAGAAAGAATTGTCGGAACCGCTCAAGCTTAGACTCGAGGCCTTGAGGTGCGCGACACCAAACAGGACATGCCCGAAAGGGGTCATCTTGGTGTGTTTGGGGAAGCGCGCAGTCGGCCCAAATAGATATGGGTACACTTTGCCGTCAACTCCGGAAGGGCCACCATAACTGCCGCCGCTGAAATCAGCGCTCATGCCAAGGTACTTGTTGAAGTACCCGCTCACGGAAGTATTCCAGCCGTTCAAGTTGAAGCTGTTAAAGCTATATCCAAGGGCTACGTGGGTGAATTGGTAGCCGCCGAAGATGTCCAGCTTGGAATGATCCGGTGACGAATGATCCGGTGCGAAATGGTCCTGTGCAGTAGCGATAGAGCTCAAAACCAGCACTATAGAGGTGAGTAGACCCAGAAATCGTGCCAACGCTCTCCCCCATGAGACTCAATCGGATATTACATGCCTCGTGCCTTCGCGCACCTGTAAGAATTACCAGTGAAAAAATGGTGATTTCACTCACACCCGGCGCGCGGGCCGCGGTCTCACGTGTAACAACTCGAAGACTCAGTCGGTACGGAAAGTGGATGAGTGGATTGGAAACGAGAACTGCGCGAAATGTGGAAATGCCTATCACCCAAGACACCAAGCACTCCTGTTTTCAATAGACGAAGTGGTTTCTCTAGATTCGCTTGTGAAGAGTCTGTGTGAGAAATTAGGAACGACGAAAACACAGTGAGCTGACGTGCCTGAAGACCTATGGCGTAACGAGGTGTTCCACGAGTGTAGGGATTAACAAGAACAGGCGCCTGCGGAGCGTTATCATGTGCCCTAAGGTCATCTTTACTAATACGCCGGACACATTTTCGCAGACTATTCTCGCTATCTAATTCTTCTTGCAGCTCGGCGGCGGACCATTCATAGTACGGTTTGCCCATCTCCCAATAGCATACTGACGACGATCTTTCACTATGTCTCTAACGGACTGCTATTTTTGACAGTTTTTGCGTCTAATTACCGAGTCTAATCTGTCACCCGATCGGCCCCCGGACCCCAAGAACGTAGGACCCTCGTTTCCTGTTCGGAAGTTCTTCTTACAGAACATATCCGATGGGCTGACGGAAAGCAGACCATGAAAACTCTATGCGTGTTCTTACTTTCGCTGCTTGCATTGCCGCTACTTGCATATCCCCAGAGCCTGGAAGTTAACGGTGGATATACGCACATTTCGGGTGATGGTGGTCTCGATGGCTTCAGTGCGGGCGCGGCGATGTGGGTCGTGCCTAGGATTTCGCTGGCTGTTGACTATGATAGCGCTTGGGACTCATCCCATCTCGGGGCATTCGAACTGACCCAGACAGGACTGATCGTTACGAAGAGTCATTTGCAAAACTTCCTCGTCGGCCCGCGCATCTCTTTCCCAGGCGTGCTCAAACACAAGGAAACATACCTTCCGCGCCTGTGGCCCTTCGCCGAAGTGCAACTGGGCGGCTCCCACTTGAACTCGAAGCTTGAAGACCCGAACTCAAGTACCAGCCAGTCGGCCTCGGATAACGGTTTTACATGGATGGTTGGCGGCGGCGGCGATTATCGGCTCACGTCCCATTGGGTAACTCGCTTTAAGCTCGATTTTCTTCGTACCCATTTCGCCGATACCGGACAGAGCCGCGTGCGTTTCGGCCTCGGTATCGCGTACACGTTCGGGGAAAGGGGGGCAAAGGAAGCTGCCGAAGCCAAGCAGAAAGCGGACGCGGAACTAGCCGCTGCGGAAGCCCAGAAGAAGGCCATGGAACAGGCCAAGTGCGAGGAGTGCAAGAGGCAAGCGGTGGAGGAAGCGGCGTCGGCCAAGCCGAAAACCGAGGCGGAGCTAGCTGCTGCTGAGGCTCAGAAGAAGGCCACGGAACAATTCGATCGCGAGAAGCAGGCCTTGCGCGCCCGGCTGCTCGAGCATTTTAATCGTGTCCTGCCCACTACCGATACGCCCCGGGGGTTGGTCGTCAATATGGGCGATGTGTTGTTCGATACCGGCAAGTCCGATCTCCGGCCTGAAGCGCGTGAGGATTTGGCCAAGCTCTCCGGTATCGTACTCAACTACCCTTCTCTTCGCTTGACCATCGAGGGTCATACTGACAATAGCGGCAGCGCCGAAGTCAACCAGACCGTGTCCGAGCAGCGCGCCAACAGTGTGCGCGACTACCTCGTCAACCAGGGACTGACTGCCGGTTCGCTATCGGCACAGGGTCTTGGCATGAACAACCCAGTGGCCGACAATGGCACAGCTGAGGGCCGTCAGAAGAACCGCCGCGTAGAAATCATCGTCTCAGGGGAGGTTATCGGAACTCAGATCGGACACTGAGACAGAGAACGCGCAAAGGTTTCCCCGGCGTACCGGGTGAAGGATGATGATATGTCAGATCTCAGGATCTACATTCCAAAGGCGCATGCTTTCCAGCGCGTCGCCAAATCGGCGATTGCCGCAGCAACCCAGATTGACCATGGGACGGAGATGAATGACGCCCACGCGTTTGCCTTACTGGAATTTTTTGAATTCTTGGCTCCTGAACAGATCACGCCGCAAATGGGCCCGGGGTTAGCTGCAGAGTTTAGTGCCATCATCGAGAGCGAATTTGCCTGGGATTCATTGGGCGATCGAACCCCTGTCCAGAACATTCTCTGCACCCATGCTTCGTTCTTCGTGGAGCTGTACTGTTGTGACCGAAACGATGAGCCAAGGTGTTATCGTACATGGCTGCGATTTCAAGAAAGAAATGCGCCGGGCTCTGCCCCCGACCGGCAAGCATGCCTGATGGCGAACTTCGAAGTGGCAGTGGGCTTGGGTCGAGACTCCCAAGTTTCAAATCAGAAATTGCAATTGCTTAAACATCAAATTGCAACACGGTCGGCCGAGTTGCTCCTGGCCGCTGGCTTCCAACCCGAAATAACTCTACGCCAAATGCGACAGGGTGAAGTACCGAATCCAACAGAAATTCTGGCTATGCAGGTTTTTGTTCTCCTCAAGAACAGTCCCGAGGATTTGGCCCGAGTATGTGGCTGGGCCGAGGGCTCTCTTGAAGCCACGTTCCTATGCTGGGCATCAAGGGACTCGTTCGTTGGGGACGCTCTAGTCGGTTGGCGATGGTTAAAGCCGATTGCCTACGATAAATTCCCAGAAGAATGGGATACGCCGGGAAATTACCGCGGACTCCTCTATGGGGCATGGCAACAGAACAAGGCTGTACCGGCAAACATAGCTTTGCGGGAGGAACCATGGACTGAGACGGTTGAAGATGAGCCTTTCCCATGCTTCCTACCCAAGGATGTTAAGCCACGTTTCTCCCCCGTTCCCTTGATGCTGATTGGCGGTCCCGGGGTCGGCAAGACTACTTTTCTCCGCGCTCTCGCTCGCTGCTTGCAATCTGCTCGTGGGCGACTCCGCGAAGAGCTGGTTTTGGAGTCCACAGACAGCCAGGAAGATAACCTGATGGGCGGTAAGTCCGAGTCGGTTATGAACATTGGTACAGGCGAGCCAGCAAGATACACTTTTCGTGTACGAGACGAAGGAGATCCTGAAGTCGCCCGCTGGATGCGTCTTCAATTCTTCGACTACAGCGGAGAACAGATAGGCCGACGAACAATGGCTCCTGAGATTCTCACGAATCTACGAAGGGCTCGAGGCTTACTATTCTTTGTGGACGAGCGCAACTATCCCGATCTTTTATCCAATCACGGAGAAGTCTGCGGTTCGACGGGTGGTGATCACAAAGATATGGCAGAACTTGCCGCGCAATACGCAAGTATTCTTCAGCGATATTTTGAAGTCAATAAGGATGCGTTACATCTGCCTGTGGCACTGGTGGTCAATAAGGCAGATCTCTTGCTGGGAACAACCAACTTGCTGTCACTCAACCCACCGGTTCTTATACCCGAGCAAACGAAGATGGAGCTGGTCCACGCAGGACTACAGATGCAAGGGGAAGCCACGGACCCGTTTGCCCGGCTCCGCTGTTGCGTGCATTATAACTTTGCGATCAGTCGCAATAGCGAGATTCAGCGCTTTGTGTTCGAGTTCATCGAACAGTTCAAAGACTTCATCGCCGCCGCGATGTGCCACACCTATCGTTTCCAGATCTTCCTCACATCTTCGCTCGTATCCAAGAATGAAAACAGCCAATCCTTTCCTTATGGCGTTTGGGACGTCATGAAGTGGACATTCAACCAGCTTGATCCCGCCTACCGACTTCAGGCGAACGAAAGTATAGAAAACGCGTGCAGAGAATTAGAGGAGGTGAGAATTCTCCTGAGTGCAGCTGTTCTTCGCGACCATGAAGCCCATATTGCGTATTTGAAAGCGGTCGCGCAGCAAAAGCAAGTGATGGAAAAGATGCGAATGAACATTCTCGAGCACTTTTTTCAACATCGGATCGAGCATGCCACCCAAAGGATGCAGGCAGCATTGCGAGATGCTCTTGTTTTCGCCGAATTCCCAGCTGCTTCTGATGCGATCGATGCCGCACCGTTTGTCCTTAGCCGCCGGTTAGCCGAAGAGGCCCTTCAGCGAGTGGAATATCAGATCAAGTACTTGACGGAGTGGCACGAGCGACTTTCTGGTATTCACAAGAACGTCCTGGTATGTCCGGAGAGGCCCAAGAATGAGGCGGTATCTCTAAGAGGCAATCTTGCCACCCAGCGACGCGCCAGCTGAGGTGGACCACGGGGGAGATATTCCGCAACGTGCATCCAAGCTGACATTGGACTCAAGACAGCTGCCCACTGCCACCGTCTTGATCTCGGTCGGAACGCCCAAGAAAGGCGTCGTGCATATTGCGCCTGTTTATGGTGTCAGCGTCACCTACCCAGGCGGAACAATGCGCCGCTTGGATCACTTGAGTGATTTACCCGTGGAGTTGCGCCGTCCATTACCGAAAGAGCCCAAACATCTGCCAACTCGTATCGCGGCTTACGGCGCAAGCGTCTCGGTACAGGAAACACAAGGGCGTTTGAGCTTACACCTGCCCACGGCAACCGTTACGGTGCCTTAGTCCTGCTTTTCGTCCTTCAACTTCTTCGCAAGCTTCGCGATCTCTTTTTCTCGCGTTACGTCCACGATTCCTTTGGAATCGTCATAGAGGCTTTCGTGCAATAGATTCAGAAGTCGTGCCTTGAGTCTTGCTCGCTTTGCGAAGAGTTGCGGGACGATGAACCTCTCCGGCTGCTTGTCCTGTGACGAACAGGTCAGACCGCTCCCGAGGATCGAAGCCTTGAAATCAGAGTGCGACTCTGCCGGTGCTTGTCCCATCGCTTGTACACTAAACAAAGCAGCAGCAAAGGCAACAAGGGTAACAACACTTTTTGCCACATCTCTACCCCCTCCGCTAAAGGGCGTTTCAAACGCCCGCCAATTTCTCGAGACCAACCGCTGCAAACGTGGTCTAACTGCAAGCGAGACTTGATGTCCATCTCAGCGATTCAAGGGCTCGGGAGTTGCAGGCTATTGCTGGAAGATGTCATAAGGAACTGTGAGAAGTGACAGGGAGGAGAAGCTTCAAGGTCATCGTGAGCAACTTGACACGCAGTCGCCCAGCAGGGGGACAGGCACCGCGGATCATCATCATGGTCTGGAGAACATTCTCGGCTAAGAGGCCGGATATATTTTCGGAGACTGTTCTCGTCCACTGAGCTCTACCAGAGCGGTGCATTAGGACATGTCGCGTCGTTAGAGTCATCGACACTCGACCCGATGGTACGGAAGTATCTGACCTTTCCTCGGGTCGCACTCGAGGGTTGACTAGAAACGGAAGAGGATTGTTCACCACGTTCGGGTCGGGCAGGAGCCGAACGTAGTAGGTGACGACCTTGAAATGGCGAATAGACCGCGATACTTCCAACGACTGTGACTATTGCTAGATGACACGAGGTGCCATTCCTTGGGAGTCTACAACGAACGCCCGAAAGCATAACGTGAGTCCGTATGTCGTATTCGATCTGGTTATTTCTGGTCGCTCTATCTGGTTGGGCCGCTGGTTACATTGTGGGCAGTAAAGGATTCGGTATGGTAGCCGACATTGTTTTTGGTTTAGCTGGCGGCATGACCGTGCGCTTTTGCCTCGACGCCATGGGCGTTCGCGTAGCGGATGTGAATATGCTGCTCTTCTCGATCTGGGGTGCGGCGGCGTTGCCAGGGTTCGCTAGACTCATAATAAGACTTCATCATAAATTGTGTCCGCGCAATTTCATCCGTGTACGGCAAGATCTGGAGGTCTCGGAGGCACCTCGCTCTAGCTCTCGAGCGGACAACCACGATTCTTCCAGGGCTGCATAGGCGAGAGGTCACGGATTTACCACGTCGCTGCGGAGGCAAGCTGGTCGTGGATCGCCATTCTCACTCACATCTAACCCAACACGCGCCATGACATGAGCACTGCACAGCTGTATGGAGACAACTGGCACTTCTCCTAGTCGAAAACCATCTCACGTTCTGTTTCACTTAGCGGAAATGCTGTCAGGCGGACCTGACAGCGTGACGTTACCGCAACAACTCCACAATGATAAGGATTAAGGAGGACATCCCAATGAGGTTCAGAATAATTGCTTCAAGCCTTGCAGTGATTTTGTTGGCTACTGGATTGGCCAGTGCTGGGGACTCACCCGACAAAAAGCGAGAAAAGACTCGCAAGATGGCGGATAAAACTCTGCAAGAACTGTACAAGCTGCAACCCACAGCTCAGGGGGCTATCCAAAAGGCGGCCGGATATGCTGTTTTCGATAACATGGGGACGAACCTGTTGCTGGTGAGCACGGCGCGTGGCTCCGGAGTCGCCGTCAACTCCAACACCAAGCAGGAAACCTTCATGAAGATGGTGTCGGCTGGCGCCGGCCTCGGGGTAGGAGTGAAAGATTATCGAGTGGTCTTCGTGTTTGATAACGATAAAGCGCTGGCTAACTTCCTAGATTCCGGCTGGTCGGGTTCAGGACAAGCTGATGCTGCGGCGAAGGCTGGAGAGAAGGGCGGAGCCTTCTCGGGGGCCGTCGAGGTTGCCCCGGGTGTTTGGGTTTACCAGATTACTAAAAATGGTCTTGCCCTCCAGTTGACCCTACAGGGTACGAAGTACTACAAGGACGACGACCTCAACAAAAAATCATAGCTCCTGATCGCGAATCGCCGGAGCCACAAGAGCTGTGGGGTGTACATGTGCGCATCGGAGGCGGCGGACGGGCGGTCCATCTCTGGATTCGAGCACAATTATTGTCGGAAACTCGCTCTTTCACGAACTGCGCTATGCCCTTGGCGGCGAACGAGTGTAATCACCTGTGGTCGACAAGCTTCAGGGGTGGGTCGTCTCCACCCAGTGCCGTTCTTTGGGAACCTGAAACTCACACTGAAAACATGACGTAAGCATAAGGTCCCTCCGATGACCATCTTGGATCAACCCGCGGGAGAAACCTTTCTTGCAGGAGCCGCGGATCGTAACTTGTGAAGTTCGCCCTGTACAACAGTTGAGCAAATTATGGGTTGAAGGTTCACCCTATCAAATCCGACAGTAGCAAGGTTTTCAACGCCGACAGTCGACCATGATGGAGGGGACTACTAATGACATTACTCAGAAGCATCGAATTGCAGTGGCAACAAGAGGTAATAGAGTTATGGTTGAACACGCCGGGCATTTCGGATGATTCGCGCAAAGGACTCCTTGAGATGCTGAGTGTCGTGAAAGAAGACAATGGAGAATCTGCGCTGCCTGGCGATGGGAACTAGACAAGTTGAATATAGCGAGCCCAATGCCTCTGACGGGATGCGTTGGCAAGTTCAGAGTTACTTTGCCTGTGCTATTTCATCCGGTCTTGGAACTGCGGAACCCTGCATCATCCACAAATCAACGGGCGCGTACTCCGTCTCAGCGTACTGCGTGACATTGAAGCGGCCATTTGCCAGGTAGACTGCAAAAATGCCACAGGCTACCCACGGTTGAAAAGCAGCTAATGGCAGGATGTATTTCTTAGACATCACCAAGGCCGCAGAAATGCCATCCACCCGGTGGCTCGGGTGGCGGCTGCCGGGTATCTGAGGAAGGAAGAAGGCCGAGAGAAGTAAGCCCGGATGGCGCTTCGCATACAAGATCAAGGACCTTACGATCTGCTGGGGCGTGGTGATGCCCACATCACCAATGTAGTTCCGCCGAATCGCGCCGGCATAGTAGAAGTTGAGAATGCCACGGGAGAAATCGGCGCAGTTGTTGAAAACGAGATTGAAACGACTTTTGTTTGTCTGTGAGTTGAGCATGGAGATCAGATACAAATCCTGCTCCTCCGTGGTCTCGATCTGAAAGCCGTAGATCTTGCGATTGTAGGCGGCGCCGACTAATTCAACCCATGAGCCCTTCGGAGTTTGGCCACCGGGCCCGTCGGGAACTACCTCTCCCAGATGCTTGCGCCGGTATTCGTCCCGGAGAGAGGCGACCGTCTCACGGTTAGCCTCCTCTGGAATGCTTGCGAAATCCTCCACTGCAAAAAGGTAGGGAACAAGCGGGATCGCGATCCAGTCGTATCCGGAGAGTTTGCGGTAGCGGCTGATAACGATTCCAAATTCTCCAGGGTCACACCGCCGCAGCACAACGGGTGTCTCAGCGCAGACCCGTGACAAGTAAATTGAAGCGTGTCCCGTGGGATTAATGGCCCCAAAGAGCCCATAGGGCTCTTGCACAAACAGGGTTGCGTCTGCCCATAGTGCGGCGTTACACCCCAGCGCGAACAGCAGCGGCAGCAAGCGGCGCATAAAGCAGTTCATCCAACCTTATTTGGGCTGTCTTCGACCGTAACCTTTATCGCCTCTGCTGGGCACTGTAATGAACACCAGTCCGCAATGAGCAGATGAAGAAACGTCCGTAGCCATGTTGCGCCACGCTCAACGATGAGTGGGTACAAAGCAGTTAATAGCCTCACCACTTGCCCTTCGTCATTCCGACACAAGGCTGATGAACTTGCAGAGTGAAGCGCTGGGAGTTTTGCCAGTTGTCCGCAAACCGCCAGATCGTCAGATTTACGGTGCGAGAAATGAAGGTCCTCAGCATGAGACATCCGATTGTTGAAGCATCGGCTCCGTTGCTGCTGGTAGTTGTCTTTGGCACGTGTTCCGGCGCACAGGTAACGGGACCTAGCATGAGAGACGGCGATCTTTATGGCTCGTCAGCAGCCGACGGCTTCCAATTCCAGCAAGCGTACGTGAGCAGTTTCGGGAAAGAACCGCCTTACCACCAACCGACTGGATATGTTAGCGGGACCATTTTTGATCAGTCGGGAGCAGTGAACGCCGGCGCCGAAGTGCGTCTTAGCGACGTAGACCAGGTTTCGAACAAGGAGGTAGAGTCCGGCAGCAATGGGCAATTTCTGTTCACCAATGTCGCTCCGGGACCTTTTCGCCTGACGGTTACGTCGCCGGGCTTTGCAACACGAGTGATCACTGCAGATCTGCGACCCGGGGAAACGTATCTTGTCCCTCCGATCATCCTGAGGGTAGCCACGCCAGTCATCGAAGTGCATGTGAAAGAGAGTCCACTCACCCAAGCCCAGATGGCGGACATGCAGATTAAGGAGCAGGAGAAGCAACGCGTACTCGGAGTATTTCCAAATTTCTACGTGAGTTACGGCCGAGACGCGCTCGCTCTCAACTCGAAACAGAAGTTCAGGCTTGCCTGGAAGACAACGACGGATCCCTTCACCGTCGTGGGCGTTGCTGCGTTAGCCGGAGTTGAGCAGGCGACGAATACTTTCGACGGATACGGGCAAGGAGCGCAAGGCTACTTTAAGCGTCTGGGTGCATCCTACGCTGACGCGGTCACCGGAACGTTTATTGGAAGCGCCATGCTCCCGTCCCTGCTGAAACAGGATCCGCGTTATTTCTACAAGGGAACGGGCAGTAATCGATCGCGGCTGCTGTACGCGCTCGCCAGTCCTTTGATTTGCAAAGGCGACAACATGCGATGGCAGCCGAATTACTCGAATGTAGCCGGATCCTTCGCTTCCGCCGGCATCTCATATCTCTACTATCCTCGAAGCGATCGCAATGGCGCCGGATTGGTAGTGCAAAACTCCTTAATCAGGCTGGGTGAAGTTGCCTTCGAAGGTATCCTTCAAGAATTCGTGATTAGACGGTTGACACCACGCGTTCGCAAACGTGCGTCGACCGCTGCTCAGGATCCAGAATCCAATGCTGGCAATCAGGCTCGGTGATCAGGAATTTTCCGGGCGGAACTAGGAAAGCCCGAGATGCGGGGCCGCTCCGCCAATGAAAAAACGGAGTGTCATTGAGATTCCTGGGAAAGCTTAAGGTGCAATTCGTTCGGGTATCGCCAAAGTGCATACCATTGTAGTTGTGCTGCTTATCCTAACCCTAACCTTCCCAAGTCGACTGCGAATGGCGCACGCCCAGGTTGTCTCGCCTGCCTCCTATGTAGATCGTCGAGGAGCTCGATCGATTGCAGACCCATGCCAAGATCCCTTTACACCTTCCGCCCTGAAAGAGGCTCTACGTCTGGTGTGCTTAAGAGAGCGCATTGAGCCAGCCAATCCCCGCATTCAGAAAGCCATCATTGTGGGATTCGTCGGTGGCTTTGTGAACTCGGATGACGTGAAACACCCTGAGGTCTTGTTCGCGACCTATCTCCAGAGACGATATGGAGCCGCTGTGCACGCCGAAGTATTCGGAAATCACCACGGGAAGAAAGCGATGGAAGATACGATTCTGCGCTTGGACACGGATAAGGACGGTTTGTTGAAGGCCGGCGAGAAAGAACAAGTGAAGATCATTCTCTTCGGACACAGTTGGGGTGCTTCGCAGACGCTGATTTTCGCGCGAGAACTGCAACTCCGCGGAATCCCGGTGTCACTCACCATCCAAATCGACAGCGTGAAGAAGTTCGGACAGGACGACCGCACGGTTCCTTCCAACGTGGCGAAAGCAGTAAATTTTTATCAGAGAAAAGGTCTCACCCGCGGGCAGCCGCTCATCGTTGCAGCTGAATGCGGGGCGAACTATAATATTGGGTAACTTTCAGATGAAATACGAAGACCATCAGGTCAATTGCGACAACTATCGATGGTTTTCCCGGGTCTTCAACAGACCTCACCACCAAATCGAGAACGACCCCCAAATCTGGGATCGAATCACAGATCTCATTGACTCAGAACTCTTAAGCACAGGTGCCGGGACGCAAGCTGTGCCGTCCTCAGAGTCACTTGTGAAATAGATCTCGCGAGCAGCTCATACATGTCATCCCCGCAGTAAATCTAAATGGGCGTGGAGCCGAGCCCGCAGTTCACCGGCTGTCAGAACAGAGTCTGCTTCGTCCGCTGTCGCTTCTGACAGTTCCTGGGCGCACAGCCCTGAGCCTACATTAGGTTGTTGTAGTGGAAAAAGTTGTCACAGAGGCCAAGCTCGGACCTCGTCATTGAGAATCCGACGGTCACCGTGGAGCTTCGTCAGCCAACTTCTCTGATAGTGAAGGAAGGGTTTCCCAGTGGGCATAGATTTCAGTACCCGGCAGTCGAATGGCATCACCATCGTCGACCTTAGGGGTCGAATTACCCTCGGTGAAGGCAGCGTAACTCTACGTGATACAGTGCACGACCTGCTTTCCAACGGGCAGAAACAAATCCTTTTGAACCTTGGCGACGTGAACTATATCGACAGCTCCGGTATCGGTGAACTTGTCAGTGCCTTCACCGCTGCCAAGAAACAGGGCGGTGAAGTCAAACTGCTGAAGCTGAGCAAGAAAGTTCACGACCTGCTGCAGATTACGAAGCTCTACACGGTTTTCGATGTAAAGGATGACGAAGAATTGGCCGTGGATTCTTTCAGCAAGTAGGGCACAAGGCTTGAGCGTGTTGTTGGCGGGCTGCACCTCAATTCAATCGATATCATCGCTCCTGATCGCGGGCTAAAGCGCTTGGCTGCTTCGTTGTAAAGTCTGAAAATCTAAGAATAAACCTTAACCCCAAAAGTGAGGTACCAAGTGGAGGGCCTAAGCCGTCGTACGCGTTTCGGGTGGTTAGCCGCCCTTCAGATTGTGGCCTTGGCCTGTCTCAGCACTGGGCAACAAGCCGATATCCAGGATCTGGTCACGAGCGGGAACTTGGAAGGCATGCGATGGCCGAACTTCAGCGACTATCGCAACTGGCTCCAGAAGTTCTACGAGCCGGCAGGGTTCGCTCCTGCCTGGGTCAAGGGATCGCAACCTGTGCCGCAGGCCCTGGCGCTGATCGATGCTTTCAGACTCGCGGGAGAGAAAGGGCTGGATCCGGAGGATTACGACGCTTCGCGATGGGAGAAGAGAATTCGCGCGCTGCAAGGGTTATCGAGTGGCGCGGCTGTAGCACATTTTGACGTGGCGCTGACCGTTTGCACTATGCGCTACGTGTCCGATTTGCGCATTGGACGCATTAATCCGCAGCATTTCAAGTTCGGACTGCGCGTAGAACAGAAGAAGTATGATCTGGCTGAGTTTGTACGCGATCGAATCATGACCATGTCGAATCTGCAAGCAGTCTTGGCGGAGGTCGAACCACCGTTTGCGGGCTATCGTCAAACCGAGCAAGCGCTCGCGCACTACATCGAACTGGCGCGCGCCGACGACGGGCAGAAACTTCCTACCGTGACCAAGCCCATCGACCCGGGCCAGCCCTATTCGGGGGTGCCTCGTCTTGCTAGTCTCTTGCGACTCGTGGGTGACCTGCCGGCGGATGCCAAGCTTCCCCCCGACACGCAAACCTACGGCGGGCCGCTAGTGGATGCGCTCAAGCGCTTCCAGCGCCGCCACGGCCTGGATGCCGACGGCCGCCTCGGCTCCACCACTATCAAGCAGCTCAATGTGCCCCTTCAGGACCGGGTACTCCAACTGCAGCTCACACTGGAGCGTTGGCGCTGGTTGCCGGCTGAGTTTTCCGCGCCGCCCATTATCGTCAATATCCCCGATTTTCGGCTGCGTACCCTCGACGAAAACAATAAAGTGGTGATGGATATGCGTGTCGTGGTCGGGAAAGCGATGCGCACGCAGACGCCGGTCTTTACTCGTGACATGACTTACGTCGTCCTGCGGCCTTACTGGAACGTTCCCCCCAGCATCCTCCGCGGTGAGATTGTTCCCGCGATCCAGCGAGATCGCAGCTACATTGCCAGGAAGGACTACGAGGTGACGACGCAAGACGGCAATGTGGTCACTGCGGGAGAGATTTCTAACGAAGTATTGGCGCAACTTCGGGCGGGAAAGCTAGCCGTGCGCCAGAAGCCCGGGCCGTCAAACGCCTTGGGCTTGATTAAACTGATTTTTCCAAACGAACACAACGTCTACCTTCACAGCACGCCCTCTCAGTCGTTTTTCTCGAGTTCCCGTCGTGATTTCAGCCACGGCTGCATCCGCGTGGAAAAACCCGCCGAACTAGCCGCGTGGGCACTGCGCAACAATCCCGATTGGACGCTCGAGCGGGTACAGCAAGGAATGATGAGCGGGAAGGATGACGTCACCGTGAACCTGGTGAGGCCAGTGCCAGTCTTCATTGTTTACGGAACAGCGCTCGCCTATGAAGACGGTGAAGTCCATTTCAGTGATGACATTTACGGACACGATGCCAAACTGGCGACCGCTTTGGCAAAGGGTTATCCCTATCCGTAATGTTGCAGACCTCATTACCAACATCGTACGCGGCCCCCATGCACAAACCAGAAGCTGCGTAGTAGCCGAAACTCCTGATGCGCACTGTTAATTTTAGCAGCTTACAGCCAAGCCGATTCTGCTGAAAATAGAGACGCTTCAACGTTCACCGCCACCTGTCGGGCTGGTGTGTCAGGTCGCTGGCGCACAGCCGAATTCTGAATGCAGCTTGTAATTGGGCTGCAAACTCACGGAGTTGGTTATGGAAACGAAGCACGCGAAGTACGAGCGTCTACTCGAACGCTGCAAGCCGTTACGCCCTACGCCGACCGCAATCGCACATCCGTGCGACGAAAATTCGCTCCAGGGTGCAGTCGAGGCTGCCGATCTTGGCATTCTCACACCGATCCTGGTCGGGCCCCGCGGAAAAATCCAGGCTGTCGCGAAGCAGTTCGGTATAGATATATCGCGCTACGAACTCGTCGACTCGGCCCATAGTCAGGCCTCCGCGGATGCGGCCGTCCGCCTGGTGCGTGAAGGCAAAGCTGAAATGCTGATGAAGGGCAGCCTCCACACCGATGAACTGATGGGCGCTGTAGTCGCTCGCGACACCGGTCTCAGGACCGCGCGCCGCATAAGCCATTGTTTCGTCATGGACGTACCAACCCTCGAACAGGCAATCATCATTACTGATGCAGCCGTGAATATCTTTCCGACGCTAGAGGACAAGATCCACATCACCCAGAACGCGATTGATCTAGCACGCGCGCTGGGCAAGTCGCAGCCCAAGGTAGCGATTCTGTCGGCTATGGAAACGGTGAATCCCAAGATGCAGTCAACCATCGACGCCGCCGCTCTGTGCAAGATGGCAGACCGGGGCCAGATCACGGGTGGCATCCTCGACGGCCCTCTCGCGCTTGATAACGCAATCAACCTCAATGCGGCAAAGATCAAAAAAATCGAATCCCCAGTGGCGGGTCGGGCCGACATCCTTATAGTCCCTGACCTTGAAGCCGGCAACATGCTTGCAAAGAGCTTGTCGTTCCTCGCTGACGCAGACGCTGCGGGCATCGTGCTCGGTGCGCGTGTACCGATCATCCTGACCAGCCGCGCCGACTCGGTCATGACCCGACTGGCCTCATGTGCAGTGGCAGCACTCGTTGCCAATGCTCGTCGCGACAGCGCAAGTCAAACGGTAGGTCACGCCGCATAAGCACACTCCACCAATTGCCTAGCGAACAGGTGACTCATGGATGACGTAATTCTGGTTCTGAACTCCGGCTCTTCAAGTATTAAGTTTTCAGTATTCGTCGAACGTGCAGATGAGGTTGAACTTAAGTTCCGCGGGCAAGTCGAGGGCCTCTACTCCTGGCCTAGATTCATAGCCAAGGACGCTGCAGGAACGGAAATCGTTGCGCACAAGTGGGATGACGGCGAGCGTCTTGGTCATGAAGGCGCCGTTGCCTACCTGACTGAATTCCTGAGCAAACAGCGTGAACACAACCGACTGATCGCTGTGGGGCACCGGGTCGTACACGGCGGCCGTGATTTCTCATCACCAACGCTTGTCAGTCCGCAGGTACTCAGCACACTCGAGAGATACATACCGCTGGCACCGCTGCATCAACCTCACAATCTGGTGCCGATTCGTTTGCTCAACCAGCGTAGGCCGGAATTGCCTCAGGTCGCATGCTTCGACACCGCCTTCCACTGTTCCCAGGAAGAGGTTGCACAGGCATTCGCACTGCCAGCCTCCGTTACGGATCGTGGCGTGCGCCGCTACGGCTTCCATGGATTGTCCTACGAGTACATTGCAGGCGTGCTGCCCGCTTTCGAACCGAAAGCAGCATTGGGACGGGTCGTGATCGCTCACTTGGGAAACGGGGCTAGCATGTGCGCGTTGCGCGCTTGCAAGAGTGTAGCGACCACGATGGGCTTCACGGCAGCGGACGGCCTACCCATGGGTACACGTTGCGGTTCGATCGATCCTGGCGTGATTCTCTATCTTCTCAATGAGCTTAAGCTGGAATCACACGCGATTGAGAAGCTCATTTACCAGCAATCGGGGCTGCTCGGTGTTTCTGGCATTTCTAGCGACATGCGCACCCTGCTGGAGAGCCCGCAACCACGTGCGCAATTTGCAGTCGATCTCTTCGTCTACCGAATCGGTCGGGAAATCGGCTCCCTGGCTGCCGCGACCGACGGCCTCGACGCGCTGGTGTTTACAGGAGGCATCGGCGAGAACTCGGCCGTGATTCGCGAACGGGTTTGTCGTGGCGCCAGATGGCTTGGAGTGGAACTCGACGTTGCCGCTAATAACGCAGGCGGTGCCCGCATCAGCACCAAATCAAGCCCAGTTTCGGTGTGGACCATCCCGACAAACGAAGAACTCATGATCGCGCTTCACACTCGGCGGGTCATTGGATCTGCAGTCGCAGCAGCTTAATTTTCAAAGAGTCTAAGGAGGAGAGTATGGCCGCCAGTCCGGTATTTGTTGAAGACCGAGCAGAGATTGGGTGGCGCGGATTCACCCCGGGCATGTGGCAGAGATCCGTCAATGTCCGCGAGTTCATCCAGCGTAACTACACTCCATATGAGGGGGACCAAGGCTTTCTACAGGGCCCGACCCCGCGCACGCTCGGAATATGGAAGACGCTACAGCCGCTATTTGCGCAGGAACGCGAGAAGGGCATCCTGGACGTTGACCAGGTTCCCTCCAGCATCCTGGCGCACGCGCCTGGTTACATCGACAGGGACCGCGAAATCATTGTCGGCCTCCAGACCGATGCGCCGCTCAAACGAGCGATCATGCCCTTTGGTGGCTGGCGAGTGGTTGCGGCGAGCCTGGAGGGCTACGGTTACGAACCGGACGCGCGCCTCCGCGAAATCTTCACCAAGTACCGCAAAACCCATAACGATGGGGTATTCGATGCTTACACGGACGACATCAGGAAAGCCCGCTCGGCTCACGTGATCACAGGGCTACCGGATGCCTACGGCCGCGGCCGCATTATCGGCGACTATCGACGAATCGCGGTCTACGGAGTCGATTTTCTCCTTGCCGATAAGCAGCGCGAGAAGCGCGAGTTGGACGACTACCATGCGACCGAGGACGTGATCCGCTTGCGCGAGGAACTGGCGGAACAGATCCGCTCGCTCCAGGAGTTGAAGGAGATGGCATCGCGCTACGGTTATGACATCGCTGCTCCCGCGGGCAACGCACGCGAGGCAGTGCAGTGGACCTACTTTGGCTACCTCGCTGCAATCAAGCAACAGAACGGTGCAGCCATGTCGGCGGGCCGGCTTTCGACCTTCTGGGATATCTACTTTGAGCGCGACCTGCGCGAGGGTACCCTGACTGAGAGCCAAGCACAGGAGATCATCGACGATCTAGTGATCAAGTGGCGCATTGTGCGCTTTCTGCGTGCCCCCGAATACAACCAGCTCTTCTCTGGCGACCCGGTCTGGGTCACGGAGTCTTTGGGTGGGATCGGCGAGGACGGGCGGACGCTGGTCACCAAGACCTCGTTCCGTATGCTGCACACCCTGTATAACCTCGGACCCGCGCCCGAACCCAACCTCACTGTGCTCTGGTCTCCGCGGCTTCCCGATGGCTTTAAGCGCTTTGCGGTAAAGACCTCGATTGACACGAGTTCCATCCAGTACGAATCCGACGACCTGATGCGGCCCAAATGGGGTGACGACTGCGCCATTGCCTGCTGCGTTTCAGCAATGCGGGTTGGCAAACAAATGCAATTCTTCGGAGCTCGCGTGAATCTACCCAAGGTGCTCTTGTATGCACTCAACGCCGGACGCGACGAAGTGAGCGGTAAGCAGGTGGCACCTAAGCTTCTGCCAATCACGGCTGACGTGTTGGATTATGACGAAGTAATGGATCGCCTTGAAAAGACGATGGATTGGCTAGCCAAGACCTACGTTAATGCGCTTAACGTCATCCACTACATGCATGACAAGTATTGCTATGAAGCGATTGAGATGGCGCTGCACGACCGCGATGTACTGCGCACGCTCGCGTGTGGGATCGCGGGCCTCTCCCATGCAGCCGACAGCCTTTCTGCGATCAAGTACGCAAAAGTGAAGCCCGTGCGCGACGAACGCGGGATTATGGTTGACTTTGAGATTGAAGGGGAATTTCCCTGCTTTGGCAACAATGACGACCGGGCAGACGATATCGCTCGCATGCTCGTTTCGATGATGATGACGAAGATCCGCAAGTACCCGAGCTACCGCAATTCCGTCCACACTCAATCGGTGCTCACCATCACTTCCAATGTGGTCTATGGCAAGGCAACAGGCAATACCCCCGATGGTCGCAAGAAGGGAGAAGCCTTCGCACCCGGCGCCAACCCGTCGAATGGACGGGACACGCATGGCGCGCTCGCTGCCCTGCTATCGGTCGCCAAGCTTTCGTACGAAGATGCTGAAGACGGCATTTCGCTCACTTTGTCGGTTGTGCCGAGCGCCCTGGGCAGCGAAAGTGATCGCATCGCCCGAGGTACCGGCGTGCTCGACGCATATTTTTCGAGCGGCGGCTTCCACGTCAACATCAACGTGTTGAATCGCGAGACGCTTCAGGATGCGATGAAGCACCCTGAGAACTATCCCCAACTCACGGTTAGGGTATCGGGATACGCGGTCAACTTCGTCAAGCTCTCCAAAGAACAACAGCTTGACGTGATCAATCGTACGTTCCACGGCACGATGTAGGAGGAAATTGCATGAGCCAGCCAGTCATCGGCAGCCGCTACGATCTTCACGTCACGCGCAAGGGGGCAGCCGAGAGCAAGGCGGCGCGGGACTACTTTGCGGTGCACCCGGGGGACATCGAAGAGGTTCAGGAGGAGGATGACGTCACCGGCTACGTGCATTCGTGGGAAGTTGGTAGCACCGTGGATGGCCCGGGATTACGTTTTGTGGGTTTTCTGACGGGCTGTCCGTTACGCTGCCTGTACTGCCACAATCCGGATACCTGGCACAAATACAATGGCCATCCCGTGTCAGTTTCCCGCGCGATGCGGCAAATCGGCAACTACGTGCAAGTTCTCAAAATCAGTAACGGAGGCATTACGCTCTCCGGTGGCGAGCCCCAATTACAGCGGGAATTCGTGACCCGCATTTTTCGCCACTGTAAACAGCTCGGTCTGCATACCTGCCTCGATACCTCAGGTCGCCTCGGTGATCGCTTTACCGACGAGGAATTAATGGACATTGATCTTCATCTTCTCGACATCAAGTCCGGCGACCCGGATACCTTCAAGAGAGTCACGAACCAACCCTTACAGCCCACGCTCGACTTTGCACGGCGACTGGCAACTCTGATGCGACCCATGTGGATACGCTTTGTCTTGGTGCCGGGCTTCACGGATGACCACGATAACGTCGAACGAGTCGCCGAGTTCTGTGGTGGGCTTGAGTCCATTCAACGAGTGGAGATTCTTCGCTTCCATCAAATGGGCCAGGACAAGTGGCGAAAGCTCGGACTCGAGTACGCGCTGGCAAATGTCGTGCCGCCCAGTGTCGAGCTAACGGAGCGAGTCCGCGGACAGTTTCGCAGCCGTGGATTGACTGTGTACTGACACGCCCGAAGAAGAAGCAACATGGAATTCATTAAGGCCTTTCTCGAGCAGCAGCCGATGATGGCGCTTTTTCTCACCATCGCGATCGGCTATTTGGTGGGCGAGGTTAACATCAAAGGATTTTCTCTCGGGGTTGGCGCAGTTCTCTTCGTTGCACTCGCCATGGGTTGGTTCGCGCCAAAGTCCGTGCCGGCGGGGATGGTTGGAACGCTGGGGCTGGCGCTCTTCCTTTACACCGTCGGCGTCCAGTACGGCAAACAGTTCTTCACCGGCTTGACCAGCCGTGCAGGGCGCCGCGCGAACTTGATCGGGTTAAGCGGTGTAATGCTCGCGGGCGCTGTCAGCATTCTGTTGATGAAAACGATCGGTGTCAGCGTGGGAAATGCTCTGGGACTATTTGCGGGAGCGGGAACCAGCACGCCGGCGCTTCAAGCTGCGATCGAAGCACTTCGGAACAACGATCCTGCGGTGGGCTACTCGGTATCGTATCCAATAGGTGTAGCCGGCCCCATTTTGTTCCTCTACGTGGCCTTTTTGATCATGAAACCGAAGATCGAGAGGTCGCCGAGCACCGGCTTGGAAATGCTCGAAATTGCGGTACGCAACGCGGGGCTCACCGGCAAGACACTTGCCGAAGTCATGACCACATTGCCGACGGGCATTCAGATTGTGGCAAGGCGCAGGGCGGGACTTAACGAACCGGCTTCTCTAACTGCTTTGGTCGCCGAGGACGATGTCTTGCTCGCCGTCGGCGCCAGTAAAGAAGTGCTCAGTCAAGCGGGTCAGAGGCTGGGCGAGGAGGCCCCCGGTCACATAATCAAGGATCGCGAGCATCTGGACTACCTTCGTGTATTTGCGTCTCGTCCCGCCGTCGTAGGCAGAGCCTTGGGCGATCTGACCCTGCCGGGAGACGACGGCTCGGTCATCCTTCACGTTCGCCGCGGCGATGCCGATCTCATGGCACAGCCGGACCTGGTTCTCGAGTTCGGTGATCGTGTCGGTTTGTTGGCCAATCGCGGACGCTTCACGGCGATGCGCAAGTTTTTCGGCGACTCGATCAAGGGCACTGCCGAGTTTAGCTATATTTCCATTGGTCTCGGCATGGCACTCGGCTTTCTTATAGGTGTTGTGCAGATACCGCTCCCGATTATCGGGAAACTCATGGTGGGGTTGGCGGGCGTGCTGATCGTGGCACTGATACTTGGAAATCTTCGTCGCACGGGCGTAATGAACTGGACGATCCCGCTGTCGGCCAACCTCGTTCTCAGAAATTTTGGGTTAACCCTTTTCCTCGCACAAGTTGGGATGTCGTCCGGACCCAAGTTTGCGACAACGGTCTCGGAGGGCGGGTTGCAAATGCTGGGACTTGGGACTGTTGTGCTGGTTGCTCTCGTCCTCCCAATCGTAGTACTCGGCCTGTTTGTCTGCCACATGCCGTTCGACGAGGTTGCGGGCATTGTCGCGGGTAGTTGTGGCAATCCAGCCATTCTGGCGTTCTCAAACAGAATCGCCCCCACGGAGGGGCCCGATCTGGGCTATGCAATGATTTTTCCCGGCATGACGATAGTCAAAATTCTCTTCGTCGATATCGTCGCGAAGTTGTTTTGAAAAGAGGAACCCAAGTCCACTCCCGAAACGCAATCCGGTTGGACGGAATCGCACCTTTTGTTGGTATGCGGGGTGTGGCCGATGGTGGCAGCCGCCTGCGAAAGCGAGAGCAGGTGTTACCAGCCCTTTTGACTGGCGTCGGATGTGCTGCAGCCCTTGGCGTCGGATCGCACCTTAGTGCGCAAGGAACACAGCGAAGGTGCGGCACGCCGGCCGACGAAGAGCCACACTATTGAGCTCGAGCCTGCCCCGGCAACGGCGCCTGCACCACAACTGTAGTGTCCGACGGGTTGACGCTACCGATGCGTTTTGTTGCCTGGTCAAGATCGTGTTGCAGACTGGCGTGCAAAGCGCTGAGCACCTCATGCTGCATCATCGCGACCCGATATCTCTCTTGGATCAGATATTCCGCCTCGACGCGAGTAATTTGGTTGGTCCAGTTTGCTTGTGCAATGCTGGTTAAATCGGAGGATAGTCTCTGTACGATCAAGTTCATTCCGTCTTCGTATCCCTTGAGCACGTCAACTGGCCCCAGCGGGATGGCTGGCTGGAATGCGAAAAGGCCTGCGACGACCTCCCCTGATAGGCTTGTGTTGGCGAAGGCATGCAGGAGCAGAGGTGCCGGCTCCGCTGTTGCACCTGCTCGGGTTCCCCGGTTTGTCTGGCCGACAGCGACTCGCGGCATCATAACCAGCAAGCATACGGCAACAACAATCAAGCGGGGTGTCATTTTCACTCCTCTATGCGGTCCCCATCAGCAATGTGCTCCAAGCTAAGTCTCTGATGTGCGATGATAGCCTCGATAGATTAAGAGCAAGAGTGATCATGCGCCTTTATCCAACGGGTTGAGCTGCCGCCGACAGTTCTTTGCTGTCGTAGCGTTTTTGGTCGTTGCGTTTGCTTTTGCCTTGCCATTGAGGCAATCGCCACGGTGTGTTGTCGATGATGAGGTCACGATCTGCAAACTCTATTCCGGGCGAGCACTCATGCTACGGGGCTTCTCCCTACGGCAGAACTAGGAGTTTTTGCAGACGAAGGCCCAAAAAGAACTAACTGTCAACAGCGAGGCAACTCTGACAATGTGGGCCGGTGCGCGCCGCGGCGATGGGGTTTGAGTTGAGTCGCGATTTGCCGAACAACGCGATTTCATTAGAACTTGAACACGATTCCGATCGACGCGCGAACATTTCTATTTCTTGTGATGCCCGAGACCTTCGTGCTCAGCCAATCCGCTTGCACAAGACGGAAGCCAATGCCTTTTCGCAAGCCAACATCAATACCTCCTCCCACCAACATGGCAAACCCGGTACTAGAGCCTCCGTCGGACGCTGTGATTCCGCCAAATAGCGCATGCACAAACGGCTGTACTACCGGCAAGCGAGCAGTCAGAACCGGACCAACCGTGTAGGTATACACACTCAGATTCTGCTTATAAGCACCGCTAAAATCTCCCGTGATGCCCAACACATGCTTGAAATTGCCAGTAAGTGATGCGTTCCAGCCATTTGCATTAAAAGCTGGTTGCAGATGAGTGAACTGATAACCACCGAAGACTTCGACTCTTTGGGCGGCGGCGGTCAAGGAGAGCAAGCCGGGAACCACGAACAATAGTATCGACATCCGCCGCGAATTCCTTGCATTCAGCATCGGCTCTTCTCCTCGCTCCTGTCCTGGTCGTCCTCGGACATAGGGCGATTCTTAGCCGAACGAAATATAGTGTCGCCGGGACTTGCGATAGAACTGTCAGGAATGACAGATGGGTCAGGTAGTGCAAAGGCAACTCCAGAGGCCTGGCGGACGGTCCTCGCTCGTAGGTCCAGTAGCTATTCTGATTCAGAGTCTTGCTTTTCTTATACTGTAGAGATTGACAGTTTGAGACTCGTCGGCAGTTTCGCCTGGACCGTTATGTGAACTTTTGGAGAACGATAGCAGAATTGCCGCCTTATGCTCTGCTTAGGCCTATTGTGTACGCAGGGACTGCGAGAGACTCAGCAAATTTTGAGGAGCCACACGAATGGAACCGCCACGCGGGCTATCAATGTCAGAGATCAGGAAGAATGCAATGGACACTGCGATGGGTACGATCAGAAATATGCGCCGATCGGTCCGATGTGCACCGTAGCCTATCAACACGTTGCAGCAGATGGCAATGGCCCCCATCAACACCCAGGCAGCAATTGGGATGCGATTCCACCATGCCGCTTGCGTGTAACCCTGCGAGTTCAGTACATCGTTCATGCCGGACACTACGAGGGCAAGTGGAGGTGTCGGCTGAGCCGCCACTCCTGGCACCACTGCGGTCCACAACTCCCTCTGTAGTTGAGCCGTATCGGCTTCGATCTTCACAAGCCTCTGCCGGTTGCGAGTCGTGTAGAACAAGACTCGCTGATCGACATACTTTTTCAGGAGGTTGCGCACTCTCGCCGCGTCCGCAGCAGGAAGTAGGTCCGCCCGCACGTACTCGGTGCCCATCGCGTTGGCCTCGGCCTCTTCACAATTCTTGCGTTGATCGTAGCGGCTAACGGCCATCGAGAAGCTGAAGCCTATCAGGAGTGCAAGCAAGGTGAGCGTTGCACCCATCACAACGCTGAAGTCCTGCCGCCCGTCTTCTTTCAAGGGCAGCACTTTGTTGCGGAGAAGGTCGCCGACGTAGGCGGCCAGGAACAACACGACAAAACTACAAATGAGCACAAGAAGTGGGAAGTTCATTAGGTTCATATTCTGCATGCTCCTCAGTCTTCGGCGCAGCAACAATCATCCGGCTTATTGCGGTGGCGCGAGACCGCCCACCAAACTGGTGAGGTGCCTCCGCACAAACCAAAAGGTGGCAATCTCACGCAGTAAAAAAGGCGGCTGCTTTGGACCGAGTCACAGTTCAAATAAGGAAGCGCGTGTTCGGACGTGATTTCGTAAGCGGCTCCGACCAGTCTTGCGCCAGACTTGATCGCGTTCTGTCCTTCAGCGGTTTCCAGAACCTACGAATGGCAGGGCACGTATTCAGTCGCCCACCTATGGCTGCGCGGCTGCATAGCTATCCGGTTCCATCGCCTCAGTATTCTCGCGCCTGAATTCGAGGTTGCCGTGGTGTGATAGCCAATCAGAGACCTTGGCCTGGCCATCGCGCACCTGGGCTTTTGTCATGATTTGCGTGAGTGCTTCTAGGGCACGTCTGCTGCTGACCCTGCCGTTTGCGGCTAACGTAAACCACTTATACGCCTCCGCGTAATTCAAAGGAACGCCCAAGCCATTCTGATAAAGAAATCCCAGATTCGACTGCGCCAGTTCATGATTTTGATCTGCTGCTTTCTGGAGCCATTTCGCTGCTTGTCGATAGTCGCGGCTAACCCCTTCGCCGCGGCAATACATATAGCCGATAGTGTTCTCTCCGATTGGGTGCCCCTGTTCAGCTGCGCGCAGAAACCACTTTGCAGCCTCAAAATAGTCTTGCTGCACGCCTTTCCCAAGCCATGTACAAGTCGCCCAATTCGAGTTGCGCTGTTACAAGTCCAAGTTCCGCGGCCTTGCGATATAATTCCGCCGCTTTCACCGGGTCTCGATCTACACCCTTTCCGTACTCATACATGTGTCCCAGGCTGCGATACGCGTTAACGAGTCCTCGGTTTGCAGCTTGGCTGAACCATCTCAATGCCTCAGGATAGTTCCGTGCCGTACCTCTACCCTCCAAATACATTATTCCGAGATTCTGTTGGGCGGACGGCTCTCCTTGTTCTGCAGCGAGACGGAAAAGTTGAAGAGCTGAAGCCTGATTTTTGGGTACGCCAGTACCGCGCGCGTATGCCTCCCCGAGCTCGTTTTGAGCGGGTGCTAGACCTTGCCCCGCGGCTTGGCCGTATAGGTCCGCGGCCCGAGCGTAGTCACGTGGCACACCCTGACCATATTGATACATATGACCGAGATTGTGTTCCGCTACGGCTAGTTTCTGCTCTGCCGCGCTGTTGAAATAGCGCACAGCTTCACGAAAGTTCTGAGGCACTCCCAATCCGCGGTCGTATAGATATCCCATACGATTCTGCGCCTCAGCCAATCCTTTCTGTGCCGCTTGTAGCCACCACCGTATGGCTTCCGCGTTGTCCTTGGGCACGCCAGTCCCGGCGCTGTATGCGTTAGCTACGCTGTACTGCGCATGTTCGTCGCCTGCTTCGGCTCGTCGCAGGAGTTCGGCAAACTGTTCGGATCTGCTAACTACGACAACCTTCAGATTTTCAGGACCCGCTTGGGGCACGTCCTGCGCGTTAAGTAAGATTCCAGCAAGGGAAACAACTCCGCAAATCCAAATCTGCTTATTCATGGGTACAGCTTCCGTTTCCCGCGACGCCAGTGCTGTGGACCTGGACGACAGGCATACTCGCCTAAAAGGCGGGAGCGCCGGAACAGCACTGACAGTCATTGGAAACGTAAACTAATAAACTACACGTACAACACTGACAGAACTTACAGATCGATCAGCTTAACTGCGTATGGGTAACCGGTCAGACAGGTTTGCGACTCGATCAACAACGTGGAAATGGGCAAGTGACAGGTGCATGACCATTTCGATCAGTGAAGCTTCGTCACTTCACCGGTGTCTAGTGAGTAGTATGCCTCTACTATGGTCAGCTTACCCTTATCGACTGCCTCTTTCAGCAGTTCGCTCTTCGCAAGCAATTCTTCCGAAACGCGGTGGATATGGTCGCGAACAGCCAGATCAAGCGTCTCGGGCTTCTTCGGATCCATCTTGACACACGAAGGTGCGATCGGAGCGACAACGGCATCGAGATTCACCGACTCTGATTTCCCGCCGGCACAGGCTGCCGTCACCGCACCACAGTTTTGATGTCCCATCACGATGATCACGCTTGAACCCACGTGCTCGACTGCATACTCGATACTGCCGATCGATATCGGATCATCATCCTCACCTGCGGAGCGCACTACGAACAAGTCGCCCAATCCCGCGTCAAAGACTAGCTCCGGTGGTACGCGACTGTCGGAACAACTCAACACTGTGACTCGTGGGTGTTGGGATTTGGCGAGTGCTTGTCGCTGAGTGAGAAGGTCTCGCGACGCAGTCTTACCCATGACGAAGCGGTGATTGCCGGCAAGGAGGTCACTCCAAATCTGTTCCGCGGATTCTGAGTGAGGTTGCTGACCGAGAGCTGGACTTACGCATAGAAGTGCCACTACGACACGGACAAATGCAGGTATGGCGCGGCACATGAATCCTCCTCATCGGATGCTGCGTTCGCCACGCAATGAGTATCGATCGGTGTTCTATATGGGGCGCCTCTAAGATGAATCCTGCCTCTTAGCAAAGCACGACGGATACAGCTAGTCCGCCTTCAGAGGTCTCCTTGTACTTGGTATTCATTTCCTTTGCGGTCAGGCTCATCGCGTCAATCGTCGTGTCCAGATCGACGCGACGTTCTTCAGGGATCTCTTCGCTCGCGATGCAGTATGCCGTCCACGCCTTGACCGCACCATACGCGCAACGCTCAATGCAAGGGACCTGGACGTAGCCGGCGACCGGGTCGCATGTCATGCCGAGGTGGTGTTCAAGAGCAGACTCGGCCGCATTCGAGACCACCTTTGGACCGGCGCCCAAAGCCTGCGCTATCATTGCGGCTCCCATCGAAGATCCGACACCGACCTCGGCCTGGCACCCACCTTCAGCGCCGGACAGAGTTGCGTTGTGTTTGCATAGGTAACCGATCGCTGCTGCAGCCAGAAACCCTTCCCGAATCTTTTCCTGTGATGTCTTGAGGTCGCGGAGGGACTTGACGACCGCGGGGATGATTCCAGCCGAACCTGCAGTAGGGGCAGTCACGATGATATGGCCGCGCGCGTTCTCCTCACCCATCGCGAAGCCGTACGACGCCACCCGAGTGACAGCTTTTCCCGCCTCCCCCTTGGCGGTGTTTTTCAGATTGCGTTGCATCGCTGCAGCCTTGCTATGAAGCTTAATTGGCCCTGGGAGAACACTCTCCACACTCAATCCAGTGTCGACGCCACGCACCATGACCTCGGTCACCTGATCGAGAAACTCCCAGATATCCTTCTCGCTCTTGCCAGAGATAGCCATTTCGTTGGCCAGCAACAGCTTTGGTAGGGGAATCTTGTCGTCAATGAGATACTTCTTGAGATCTCGTGCATGTTCGAAGACGTATTTGGGCTGTCCTTTATCGGGGGGTTTATAGCCCTTCCATTCGATGAACCCGCCGCCTACTGAGTAATATTCCAACTCATAGAGTGTTTCGTTGCCGGCGAGCAGCTTCGCGGTCATCGTGTTGGGGTGATGGAACTCGCCCTTCGGTGCGTCAAAGATAACGTCCTTCAACGTCAGGTTGAGGGTCGTAGGACCGATTGTCACCTTGTGCACTTCATCAGGATTGTTAGCTAGTGCATCGAGGAACTCTGGAGGGCACGTCGCAGGAGCTTTTCCCAGAAGGCCTGCGAGGGATGCCCTGTCCGTTCCGTGACCTTTGCCGGTCGCGCTCAAACTGCCAAACAAATGGACCTTGAGAGCAGTGGCCCGCTTGAGCTGGTCCTCCGGAAGCTTGGAAACCCGCTGAAAAAAGTCATACGTGATTCTCATCGGACCCATCGTGTGTGAACTCGAAGGCCCTGGGCCCATCTTGTAGAACTCCTCGAGCGTGGTCATGATCGGGCCCTTCGACTGCTGGACAACGGCGAGATCTGGCGACAAAGCGGGAGCCCCCTCGACTGCTTTTTCAGTGGATCCTTTGTCCGAGCATCCAATAAGCAGTGAGCTCACAGATGCGGCTAGAATTCCTCGGCCTAAGTCTCTGCGGCTGAAGGTCGGTCGAGCTTCGCTCTTGGGCGCTTCGGTTGTACACGTCCCACAGGTTGGCGTATGGCAGCTTCCACACCCGCTAGCTGGGCTGTTGATTACTTTGAGCAACTTGTCCATTGGTGTTTCTCCCTTCAAGGGGTCGCGTCTTGCTTCGCATGCTCTGTTACAGCCGTTGCCGCCGGCCATTCGTCGGTTGAGGAATGGGAAGTTGATTTCTCTTCGACCTATGGAGAGTGGCAGACACCTCCACGGGCGGAAACTGTCAATTCTGTCAGCAATCGAAAGCGGACGAGGTAGTAGGAGGGCGCAGTTCGGCGGGTAGTATCGTGGCGGCCTGGCATGACCATGCTCACGGACCGGCCAGAGGGGAAAACCTTGGGCCGCACCCCACGCACTGCCTCGCGAGAAGGTAGAGCGTGGGCATGCAACATTTCACATCCGCGAGGGTGCGCTAGCTGCCGGCGATTCCCTTGTTAACGAGAACTTTAACCTCAACCCGACGGTTCTCCGCCCGCCCAGCTTGAGTCTCGTTCGGTGCCACTGCTCCGTATTCGCCCATCGCGCCCGGCGCCACAATATGCCGTATGGGCACGTTACCCTGCTGCATCAGATAAGTGATTACCGCTTTAGCGCGGTCCTCGCTTAGTTTTGTGTTTATCGCAGCGCTGCCGGTCGAGTCGGCATAGCCCGTCACCTCGATGATGTAGCCTTTAAGGCGAGTGGCAGTGTTAGCTACCTCCTTTCAGCTCTATCTGGTCCTTCGCCGAGATCTCGGAGCTACCAACAGTGAAGTTCACGATTGCTTCGCCCTTCACGTCGTATTCACTCAACGCCGTAAAGCGATTCGTGTTCTCCTCGATTTCCTTGATGTTCTGGTCAATCTGCTGTTTGTTAGCTGCGATATTCTGCTGGTTGCCTCCAATATTTTCTCTCTGCGCCGCGAGCTGTACCTCATGAGCCGCAATATCTTGCCTGCTACCCTCGATAGCTCGCATGTTGGTCGCAACTTGCTCTGCGGTGGGGTGCAGACCGGACTGGACCATTTCGGCCGTTTCCAGGTCGTCACCATCAACGGTGATGGTCTTGGCTACTACTCGGCCCTGGTCGTCGGATGATCCATCAACGTCCACTTTGAGCCCAGGGATAAGCACCGCATTGGATGTTCGCTCGTCCAAACCAAAGAGTCCTCTGTCGTCTTTAGTTTTCGTATCATCGGTGAGGACTACGGTAGCGTTTCCGCCTCCGGACTTCACGATCAACGTTTCCCCGGTCCGGGAAATGATCATTCCTTTGACTTCGGCTTTATCGGCGCCAAAGACCGATATCGATGCCAGGAAGAACAATGCCAGCAGACTTACAATGGGTTTTCGGTGCATAGCTGCCTCTCTTTGTTTTCTAAACGGTTGACCTTCAGACAGAGATGTCCGTCTGTTCGGTCGTTCTCTAGACAAGTCACTGTCTTATTCAACCTTACCTCGCACTGTGATCAGCTCTGATCGGGAATGTAATTCCAAGTCGGTTCTCCCCAGTACGGTTACCGAAGAAGGGGATCAACCCGACGCATTACTACCCAAGATAGTCGGCCCAGATGCGATACAACTCCACTATCAAAACTACCAGCAGCCCAATGCTGATTTTGCCCTGATACATCAGGAAAGCACCAACGGGCGGTGCTCATTTCAGTTGATCGAGCGTCTGCCGAGGTGTGCAGTGCCACGAGTGGGAGAGGACTTCTCAAACCTGCGTGCTCGACGAAGTTGCATTGGCCGCGGTATCGGCGATGCGGGTCACCGGAATCGTGCATGTCGATATGGGTTCTTCGATCGTCTTGAGCAACTCCAAACACGACGGGCTCAATGCTCTTTCGCATGAGTGTCAGGGTTACAATCACAAGAGTTGGATCTGCTGCTTTTGGCAGTGGTACTCGTTCTCCACTCGGACTACGATTTCGGAGAGAATGCCACAACCAGGGTGATCAAATGCTAAAGCTGATTGCTACTATTGTGTTCGTGTCGTTATGCTCCGCTCTGGCCGTCAGCTCGGAAAAAAAGGTTGTCCGACCACTGGGGATGTAGTGAGCGTGCAGGTGTACCTCACCGATGGCGCGACCTTCGAGCGGATGAATACCGTTTACAAGGCATACTTCAAAGAGCCACGGCCGACCCGAACAACGGTCGTTGTCGCCAAACTGGTGGGGCAAGGCCACGTAGAGATCACGGTGACGGCTAGAAAGTAGGAGTTAGAAAACCCATTTAAGTGCGATAAAACGTGACCGTCGTCAACTGTCTCTACTGGGCGTGCTCGAGGACCGGACTCCAAGACTTGTCTGGATTGAAACTCTCCATTTTCTCGAACTCTTCGAGTGCTTTATGCCCAAAATCCCTTTCATAGACAACGCCGTCGTGGCT
Organism: uncultured Acidobacteriota bacterium; assembly: GCA_963733805.1. Lineage (GTDB taxonomy): Bacteria > Acidobacteriota > Terriglobia > Terriglobales > Acidobacteriaceae > Gp1-AA133. Next base: position 302,944 of record CAVTEO010000009.1, read on the forward strand.
GACAATGAATGTCCTCACACCTGTGACAGCGTATTCAGCGGGTGCAGCTACAAGGGCGAAGCCGCCGATCATTACACCCTTCACAACAAAGTCCATCGTGCCCAGCGGTGCCGCTGGGCCCTGCCCCTTGAGAATTTTGAAGAAATAACCGTGGTAAGGGTCCGCACGGCTGGTGTAGCCCTGTTCGATCGCCTGGGCGATCTTCTCGCCGATCGGCCCACCCCAGGTGCTATCGGCGTTTTGCCAAGCCAAGCCATCCTGCTTGCCGGGTGTGCTGATAATGCGCTGCGCATACTGGTTCACGTCATAGCCTTCGTGGGGCCGAAGTGCGTATTCGTGCTGAGCTTCCACGTAACCATGGCAGATTGCAATGGCATCCAATTCATTGGCGCCGATTCGACGGTAGAGAAGTTCCTGGCGACCTGCCTTCGCGTCAAAGGACCATTTATCAGCCCTCTTCACAATCGGCACGGGAAATGGCCAGTCCCCGCTTCCTACAAGGAGAAAGGCGCGGGTGCCGCTCTTCGGATCCAGAGTGACAGTGTTTTTTTCACGGGCCTCGGCAACAAAATTTGCTGCGTGCTGCCGATCTTGCGAATATTCGCCACTGAATATAATGTCCTCGCCACCCGGCCCAAAAATCTGACTGAGCACAACCAAGTCAAACCTCTCAGCCGCATCAATTAGCACTTTGGCGGCCTGCTGTGGTGTTTCAAAACTTCTGATGCTCGATGCAGGGGTGATCGCAGCCCGAGTTGTCGTCACCGCGGGCTGCTGCCCTGATGCGACCGACGCCCATAGACACACCGACGCTACCGCACCGGCAACCCCCAGGAAACGGAAGAGGTGTTCATTCCCGCATGTTGATTTCATTCGAAGCTCCTCGAAGTACTACTCCGCCTTCCGCCCTTGCTACCTTCGACGTCCGCCGCCGCCACCGCCGCGACTGCCCCCCCCGCCCCGCGAACCCATGCTTGAGGCACCGCGGCTGCTGCTGCCGCGAGCGCTGGATCCGCTATATCCTCGGGAGCCACCTCCGAAGGCATCTCGATTCCCACCACCGCTGCGCGAAAGATCTCGGCTGCCTATCCGATCGGCTCCGCCGCCGCTTGCCCTGTTGCCGACACCCGCGCCGCCGCCGCGATCGCCTATGCCGGCTCCTTCGCCGCGACCGCTGGACAGGTTGCCGCCCTGGCGACCAAGCTGTTGCCGCGCACTCGACTGGCGGTTGCCAAGTGAATCACCGCGAGTCGTGCCCCCAAACCTGTCCGCGGTCGCGCGGTCTTTATACGGCGCCCCGCCACGATGTTCCGGGTTGTGTTGCCATCGATCACTGCCGCCACCACCTCGCACCGGTTGAGTCGAAGGCCGGTTGCCGGCGCCGCGAGCAGGCTGATTCGAAGGGCGGTTCCCACCGTTGATGTTGTTGCGATTCCCGCCACCAACGTTGGTGTTGCGATTGAAATTGTTGTTTCTGTTGATGGTGATGTCATTGTTGCCACCCCACCCGCAGCCCCAGCCCCAACCGCCGCTCCAGAACGCTCCCATCATCACACCAACGCCGAAGGAGAGAGCCATGCCAGCCGCGTAGTAGCCAGCTGGAGGATAGTAAATAGGTGGATAGGGATAGATCGGTGGGCCGTAAACCACGACGGGATCGTACGAAGGCACATACACGATTTGCGGGTTGGCTTGCTCGACCACGATTACGCTCTTGCTTTCGATGACTTTGGTTTCCACTTTTTGTTGCTCGGTGGACTTCAGATTGCCCTTATCCTGAGCCTTCTTGCGCATGCGCTGCACGGCATCCATGACATCGCTTTGCTGTGCCAAGAACGCGTTGCCCAAATCGGTGGTCCACCGAATATCGTCTGCAAGTCGCTTTACCACATCCGGCAGTGCGGCCATTGCTTGCACGCTGGGATCCCACGACTGTTTTGCCACGGCATCTGCCAGCGCTTTGTCCTTGAGGTTCTTGTTCTTCTCGAGCCACTGTTGGAGTTGGATGATTTCGAGCGGATAGGTAGATGCGGCCAGAGCCTGAGCCAGCAAGGGGTCTGGATAAAGAGCAATGGGAGCGACAAGAGAATCCAACTGGTCGGGCGGAACCTTTGCGGTCTGACTCTGCGCTGAAGTGGATTCCTGAGATGCTGAAGACACGGATGCCAGGGTGTCGCCGGTTGCCAGGACAACGGTACAGATAATCACCAACACAGATCGCAAGGTTGTACCCGTGTGCTCCTGATTCATGGGTATCTCCCTCTTTAGTTCCTTCACATACGCTAAAAGTCACGCTTGGAACCGACCACTGCCATTTCTGACAGTTGGACACGCATAGTGGCTTCACTACGGTGAGGGGAGTGACATTTGTGTCCGATGGCGAATGGGCGGAGGAATTTATGCGAATCGAGCACGATCTACTTGGGGAAAAAGCAATTCCCGACGATGCTTACTATGGCGTACAAACCGCCCGAGCACTGGAAAACTTTCACATCTCTGGAGTGCCGATCTCCCAGTATCCAGATCTGATCCGGGCGTTGGCCATGGTGAAACTGGCAGCGGCCCGTGCCAACTATGAATGTAAGCAGTTCAGTGAGGCAATTCTTCACGGTATTGAAGGCGCTTGCCAGGAGATTATCGATGGACGGCTGCATGAACAGTTTCACGTCGACCTGATCCAGGGCGGGGCCGGTACTTCCACCAACATGGCGGCGAATGAAGTGATCGCCAACCGTGCACTGGAGTTCATGGGTTTTGGCAAGGGACAATATCAGCGATGTGATCCCCATAATCACGTTAACTGTTCGCAATCCACGAACGATGCGTATCCGACGGCATTGCACGTTGCGATCTTCCTGCTTAATACCAAGGTGATTGCACAGCTGCGGAAGCTGGTCGCGGCGTTCCGTAGCAAGGGCGATCAGTTTCGCGACGTCATCAAGATGGGTCGGACCCAATTGCAGGATGCCGTTCCCATGACACTCGGCCAGGAGTTTCTGGCATTTGCCGAGAGTCTCGACAATGAGGTTGTTGCCTTGGAGCGTGTAGAAGCCGTGCTCTACGAAGTTAATATGGGTGGCACCGCGATCGGGACTGGGTTGAACGCTCCCGCAGGATACGCGAAGCGTTGCGTTGGTCATCTTGCTAAGATTACGGGAAAACCGATCACGCTGGCCGTGAACTTAGTTGAAGCCACGCAAGATACTCAACCCTTTGTTCTCTTTTCTTCTGTCTTGAAGAGCCTCGCAATCAAGCTGTCGAAGATCTGTAACGACTTGCGACTACTGTCTTCCGGGCCCCGCGCAGGCCTGAACGAGATCAATTTGCCCGCCATGCAACCCGGATCAAGCATCATGCCTGGCAAAGTGAATCCGGTGATTCCGGAAGTTGCAAATCAGGTCTGCTTCAAGGTCATCGCGAACGACCTTGCAGTAACTATGGCTGCTGAGGCTGGTCAACTGCAACTCAACGTCATGGAACCCATCATCGCGTATTGCATTCTCGAGTCGCAGACGATGTTCATGAATGCGGCCGATACACTGCGACAACACTGCGTGGACGGCATTACCGCGAACCAGAGTGTTTGTCGCCAATATGTAGAGCACAGTATCGGAGTGGTCACCGCGCTCAATCCTTTGCTCGGGTACGACGTCGCGACTGAACTCGCCGCCGAGGCCCTGAAAACTGGCAAGGGTATTGTTGAATTGGTGCGCGAGAAAAAGTTGCTGTCAGAGGAACAGATAAGCATCGTGCTTGATCCAAGAGTCATGACCGGGGCTAGGGGGCAATAAAAAGGAAAGCCCCATGATCTGGCTCGAGCTCATGGTTGTACTCGTCTGCATCTTTGTCGGTGCTCGCCTGGGTGGGATTGCTCTCGGCACGGTTGCTGGGATCGGACTGGTCGTCCTGGTGTTCATGTTTGGTCTTCCGCCAGGCTTGCCTCCACGCACTGTTCTGGGAATGATTCTCGCGGTAATCACCGCAGCCGCCACCATGCAAGCGGCAGGCGGACTCGACTACCTTATTGTGATTGCCGACCGGGCACTGCGGATTTGGCCCTCCGGAATCACTTTGATAGCTCCCATGATTGCATATCTGTTCACCTTGGCGGCGGGCACCGGCCACATTATCTACGCGTTGTTACCCGTCATTGCAGAGGTATCCCGCAAAGCCGGGGTGCGGCCCGAGCGACCACTGTCCATCGCAACCATTGCGTCTCAGCAAGCCATTACCGCTTCGCCCATTTCCGCGGCGACCGTGGCCTTGCTGGGGTTGGTAACCCCGGCTGGGATAACCCTGCAAGGCATCCTGTTGATTTGCATCCCTGCCACATTCCTAGGCAGTTTGCTGGGCGCATTTGCGGTCATGTGGAAGGGCCCAGAACTCAAAGACGACCTTATCTATAAAGATCGCCTTGCGAAGGGCCTGATTGAAGCACCCGCATCAAACATAGTGTTGGAGGGCGCAGATCTGATGCATGCCAGGGGTTCCGTTATCGTGTTCCTACTGGCAGCGGCAATGGTCGTTGCTGTCGGTTTGTTTCCCTCGTTGCGACCGAGCTACTCGCTTTCGACTGGAGGGCAGGAAAGGATCGAACAAGTAGAGATGGCTCCCGCAATTATGATCGTCATGCTCGCGGCGGCAGGTATTAACATGCTGCTTTTTCGCGCGTCTCCAATAAAAACTGTCAGAGGCAGCATCATGAACGCCGGCATCGTGGCCCTCATCTCAATCGCCGGCCTCGGCTGGCTCGGCTCATCATTTTTTGAAGGCAACCGGCAGTTCATCATCCACAGTATTTCTGGGGTGGTTCAGCAGCACCCCTGGGTTTTTGCCGTGGGCCTCTTCGCTCTGTCAATCCTGTTGGCCAGCCAGGCGGCGACCGTTGTCACTCTCATGCCAGTGGGCATCGCGCTGGGTTTGGGAGCGCCCGTTTTGATTGCCGTATTTCCGGCCGTCAATGGTTATTTTTTTCTTCCGACCTACGCCACGTTGTTGGCTGCCATCTCGTTTGATCAAACAGGCACCACCCGCATCGGCAAGTACGTCTTGAATCACAGCTTCATGGTTCCTGGAATGGTGGCCACAGTATCGTCAGTGGTCATCGCATACTTGATCGGAAGGATTGTCTTCTGAGTGAACGCGCACATGGAGTCTCATCGTCCAAACCATACACCTGACGGGGTGGTGTGGAGCCGAGGGTATTTGAGGTGAACAGAACGCCATGAATAAAGAATTCTTCACTGTCTATTTGGCTCAGCATGGCGAAACGGAATGGAGTCTGTCGGGCCAGCTAGCGGGAACGACCGACCTCCCACTCACATCGTATGGCGAGCACAGTGCCCGCCGACTCCGTGGACGTCTCCACGAATTGAGGTTCGCAAAGGTGTTCACCAGCCCCCTGCAGCGCACCCGCACGACATGTGAGCTCGCAGGGTGTGGCTCCGCAGCAGAACTTGATCTCGACCTCGTGGAATGGAACTACGGACAATACGAAGGCCTTTGGGCTGCTGAGATCCGCGCCGAACGACCTGACTGGGATTTATTCCAGCACGGCTGCCCGGCTGGAGAAGACACGAATCAGGCCACCGCTCGGGCGGATAGAGTCATTGCCCGAGTGAAGACCATTCCCGGCAACGTACTGCTCTTCACCTGCGGGCAGTTCATTCGAGTATTAGCCGCGAGATGGATCGGTCTCGAACCGATCTTTAGCAGCCAATACCTCATGTTGAACACAGCGAGCATCTGCGCCTTAGGCTACGAATCTGATCTAGGCCGAACGGTAATCCGATTCTGGAACGATACCAGCCATCTCGACGGTGAGACCAAAGAGACGGCCCGCACCGCCTTGCAAAGATCGACCTATGGACCATTTGAGTGGAATACGAACCAACTCAAGAAGAAGATGGCCCCCTATGAGCATGAAGGCCAACATCTCGATCGAGGAGAAGAGAAAAAAGTCCAATGGTGCGTCTCTAAAACAATATTGGTGTGGGCCAATTCCGTTCATGGCCGAGGACGAACTGTATGACTTGCATCTCCGTGCGATACCACGAGGAATTCACGGCAAATTCTGGCAGCAGACAATACTTAATGATTAACGCGATCAGCGCGAGGTGTTCTTATACCTCGATAGAGCACAATCCACAATATTTCCGCCGTCTAGCTATCGACCTTCTGCTTGGCTACCTGCGAGCCTGGTGGCTCGAGATGCCTTAGAAGCCTCTGCTACCTGTCACTTTTCGCAGTTCCTCGCAACACTTTCCAGCAATGGCCTGAGACTCGCGAGCTTTATAGACGCAGCGACGGACGTGCGCTTTTTCCTGCTTGCAGTCGAATTGATGGACCTCCGCGTGTGAACCGTTGGTCTCGAGAAAGGCCCAACTATGCGCGAATGGCGAGTAGTAATAGCATCAACCATACTATTGATTGTCGGCATCGCCGTAGGCTGCGAAGGCTTCTTCGTGGACCCACTCCTGACAGGCGTGACCGTTGGACCAGCCGCCACGATTCAAACTGGGGATACCCTGCAGATGACCGCGCTTGGAACTTACGATGACGGATCTCAGAAGAAGCTGTCGAAGAATATGTACTGGAGCAGTGCCAGCCCCACGGTTGCTACAGTTAACGAGGCTGGGTTAGTAACCGGAGTCGGGCCAAGACAAAGCGTTGTCGGCTGCGCAGCGGAGACGGTCACCGGAAGCGCAACCGTGACCGTGATCATCGGGAACTTGACCTCCATCAAGGTCGCATCCCAAGACGGTTTCACAAGCATCATTTACGGCAGCAGCGAACAGTTTGTGGCCACCGGCACTGCAGGTGGACAGCAGATCGTGATCACGGATTCGGTCGATTGGAGCACCAATCCTGCTGTGATTCCGAATGTTAGCATTGACACCAAAACTGGTCTTTTAACAACAACATCAGGCTTGACCAACCTCGTCCAGTTTGAGGTGATCGCGACTGACCCGACCACCGGGATCGCAGGAACGATGAACTTCGCAGTCCATCAGTAATGGCACGGGCCCGAGCGGCGACACCCCCCCCGACATTCGCCTAAAGTATTGTTGTAGCAGGACTTCCAGATTGCGCATCACTGCCCGTTAGCAGCTGCGCGTGTCGTTGGTGTCAACAATCCCCATTGAACCGAATCATTCTTCCATAGATAATGCCACTGACGTGGGGCCCCCCTCCTGAATGCCATGAAAAAGATCTGGCTTTTGGTACGAATCATTCGAATTCGTTTCCTAGGTGTTTGTGCGTCGACGCTTCTCCTAAGCTGTTTCGCGCACGGACAAGTTGCCGACGATGTACACATCTTCCCCCAAGAAAGGCAGGACGGCGTTCAATCGACCGCCAATCCTGTGTCGGCCGAAAGTGTGTCAGGCAGGAATCCACACAGCAAGCCTCTGCACGTTGATGTGAGCGTAGTACTTGTTCCAGTGACCGTGAGCGACTCCAGGAACCGTCCGGTCACCACGTTGAAAAAGCAAGACTTTACGCTCTTCGAATCAGACAAGCCGCAGGAAATACGGTATTTCTCCACGGAGGATTCGCCGATTTCTGTCGCCATACTCCTCGACGTTAGCAAGAGCATGAGCGACAAAATCGACACCGAGCGTGATGCGATTGTTGAATTTTTTAACAATGCAAATCCTGGCGACGAGTATTTTGCAATTACGTTTTCGGATCGGCCCCGTCTGTTGGCGAGCTCGACGCAGTCCATTGACGAACTGCAGCGGAAACTCATGACGATCGAGGCTGGTGGACCCACAGCGATGCTTGATGCGGTTTACCTCGCTGAGTCCAAATTGCGGTCGGCACGGTATGAGCGGAAGGCAATCGTCATTGTCTCCGATGGTGGCGACAATGCAAGTCGGTACACTCTGGGAGAAATAAAAAGCCTGGTGCATGAGTCGGATGTGGAGATTTACGCCATTGGCCTTTTTGACAAATTTTTCGTCGGTACGCTGGAAGAAAAGCTCGGGAAGGTGTGGCTGAGCGAAATCACGGACGCGACTGGTGGCTGCACTATCACCGTCGATAGCAGGACAAAGGTTGCCCAAGCGGCCGCCACCGTAAGCCGCCAGATGCGCAATCAGTACGTTCTCGGTTACCGGCCTGATGTCACAGGGGCAAGCGGATGGAGAAAGATAAAGGTGTCGGTGACTCAACCAGAGAGTGAGCAGCGGTTACATGCCCACTACAAGAAAGGATATTCGTCGGCCGGAAGAGTGCAGTCCCAAAACAGAGATCCACTATGAAAGTACCGAGAGAGAACCACGCGGCCCCCTCTCGGCGACATACTAGTGTTAATAGGTGGTGTTCCCCAGACTAAGGTTAATCCCGACTGAATAGCGAAAGTTGTTTTGATTGTTCGTTTTGGTTAATGGATTGCTGAATCGGGTCAGCAAGTAGGTGACCTCCGCCGGCCGGAACGACACCACGTGGTTGATTGGAATGTCGACTCCGCCACCGAAAGACATCGCAAATGCCTCAGCCGTCGGAGCTTTGGTGATCCCGCACCCTCCAACGATCTGCTGGCAAAGCGTCTTGAAGGCATTGCCATAAACGTTGGTATGCGCGCCGCCAAACAAAAGGCTGGCGAAAGGCTGCACTTTGTGCGCTCGGACCTTAAACTGCGGGCCAATTAAGTACGTAAACAGGTTTCCCTGGACGTTGCCGTTCAGACCTGAAGGGAAGGTGGGATTTGGAGCAATGTTGAATCCGGTCGTGTTGCTGCCGTAGCCTTGCAAGTCCAACCGGATGCCCAGGTACTCGTTCCAATTAAAAGTGACTGACCCGCCGCCACCGTTCAGGCTGTGCCCCTTCGAATAGGATACGCTGGGAGAATACCGCGCATAGGAATAGTTGAGCGCCACTTCACCTCTCGGGAACTCCTGCGCCGACGCCACCACGCCCAGTAGCAAGATCGTTCCTAATATGAATACTTTGTTGACCTTCATTGCCTCTCCTCCGTCACACTCTTTCGGTTCGAATTCGCGCCAGCCCAGCGTCTCCACGATTCCACTACGCGTGTCGCCGAAACACGCCCGCTCGGTGGGGCACTAGACCGGGGAAACTGATTCCCCATCTGCAAAAGCCTAACTATTGGGATTGATCGGAAACACTCGCAAAACTGACAGGTTTCATCTGCAAACTAAGGTGATTCGACTGCGAAAGCTAGCCTCGCAGATTCGCTGCATGACCTTTTGATGAAAAGAAAAAGCTTGGGTCTGGCCGCTACACTACTGACCACTGCCCGTGGGACGAACCGAGAGGAACGGATTGACGGGATGGGAGAGCTACTATTGCGATGCACAGTAGTACAAGCCCGACACGCTTACCGATTGCCCCAGGCACATTGCACTGCATACCCTAATCCTGCCTTTGATCGTGACGCTAGGAGGCTATCGCCTATGGCCGAGCACTGGTAGAAATGACAGCGCCCCTGGCACGTTCTACGTGCGGCCCCATCCATTTAATTCTCAGCCACGAGAACCTGAATCAAAACGTCCACCCAAGAGATGTGGTAAGCCCCAAATCGTTCTTAGGAGCGTTAATGGGAGGCCGCGTATCGTAGTTCTCATAAAGCTGAAAATTCCAATAGAAATTGCGGATCAACTCGATGCGCAAGTTAGATTGCGAGCTTATGCGGAGGCGTCCCGGGTCGCTGAGACTTGGGAACAAGAGAGTTTGCGAATTGATGTTGAGAGTCTTGAACCGAAAAGTGGAGAACTTCACTCCCAAGAGAGACTCAGCATTGTTGCGAGCGGGTTCAGTGCCGGGCTGGGGAACATAGCTTTCATGGCTATAGGCCCCCCCCGCAAACAGTGTCAGAGCGGTCCTGTCGGTCTGCACGAATTTTCGTCCAATGGCCGCCCCGTAAGTAGAGCGCAATTGTAGGTCCTGCTGATTGCTCTTTAGCAGAGAGAACAATCCAGCCGCGAGCCATTTGTAGGTAATCATCCGCGCATACTGCGAATCGAACGTGAAGCGATTGGTGTCCTTTGCATTTGCTTGTGAACCGAACTGCGAACTGGTCGCTAGTTGCACTGAGTTCTTAGTAGTGCGAAACGCGACGTCAGCACTCAGAGATGAGGTCGTAGCTGTATTGCCACTGGAGAAATCAAAGCCGTAACTGATAGAGCCAGTCAGCTGATTCCAGAAGCTGACTTCCCGCTGACCAATAGCAATTACATCTGGCGCTGCGACGTCGACCGCAGTACCTTCTGCAACAATCTTCAACTTGGTGGTGCTGCTGCTGTCGCCGGGGTCGCCACCGTCCTTGCTAATGAATCCGGTCACTCGCTTCCCGTCGCTCAGCCCTACAATAAACGCGTCCTGGCTCTCCATAGCTTTAACCTCCTTCCAGTCGAGATGGACGTCATCCTTCATGTAACTGGACTTAAATATTAGTTCGCCATACTGCAACGCTTTAATCTCACCAGTGAACTTGTCGCCATTGTTCATGATAACAACATCATCCTTACGCTTTCCGAAGGAGGGGTACGCAAATAGCAGCAATATCGTCAAGGCGGCATGGCAGAACACGAAGGGACTAGACAAACTTTTTATCTTCATCAACTCACATCCCTCCCGAGTCCTACATCGGGCAGACACCAAGGCGGCCCGCGACTACTAGCGGACCGAACCTACGCTCGTCGTAGAGTGATTTGTCTGCGTCAGACACGAGTCGTCCGCAGTTGCGCCCGATAAAGGTTACTCTGCCGATGCTAGTGGATCGACAGACATGCCCTTCACTGACAAAAGTGACAGTTCTCGCCTGGGCCGCCGTTTGGCATCTTGCTCGTAATTGCTGGAGAGCACTATGACATCGTCTTGCCCGCGTGGTTGGACACGATTCCTCTGCACAGCCTTAATGATCGTTATTGCTATGTCCATTTGGACGAGAGCACAGACCCAGGCTCCCCAAGCGTCGGACGTCCAACAACTGAGGGACAAGTTGCTGCAATTGGAACAGGAGATGAATGCGCTAAAAGGGCAGATCAGCGCTATCGAGCAGCCTACGCCGTCCGCAAATTTGACTATCCCCACTGCCGCATCCAGTGGTGCACCTGCGCCAGAGAGACCGCCAAGACCTCAAAAGGAAGATGAACCGAAGAGCAACATCGACCTGTACGGTTTCATCATGCTTGACTCGGGTTATGACTTCAAAACGAACAATCCAGACTGGTTCGACGTCATTCGCCCGACAAAATTGCCCTCCTTGAGTGGGGAGTTTGCGCCGGATGGTAAAGCCTACTTTGGCGTGCGGCAGACTCGGTTCGGCGTGAAGACTTCGACCCCAACCGCACTTGGCACTCTGAAGACACAATTCGAATTCGAGTTATTCGGGACGGGAGTTGACGCGGGACAAACGACCTTCCGTTTGCGGCACGCTTATGGGGAACTGGGGCAATTCGGAGCGGGCCAGACCTGGAGCCCGTTCATGGACATTGACGTGTTCCCGAATTCGATCGAGTACTGGGGACCCACCGGCATGGTGTTTTTCCGCAATATACAGGTGCGCTGGATGCCGATTCGTAGCGACAATACCCGGCTCACTTTCGCGGTGGAACGCCCCGGCGCCAGCGCCGATCAGGGTGTCTATGCGGATCGAGTCGAACTGCAAGGGGTCAAGCCAAAGTTCGACATGCCGGACTTCTCTTGGGAAGCACGCCTGATTCGGCGCTGGGGTTACGCAAGGTTCGGAGGCATATTCCGAAAGATCTCATGGGTTGACACCAATCCGACCGACGCAGTCGACCTTAGTGGCGATGCTTTTGGATGGGGAGTAAACTTCAGTTCCAACCTCAAGTTCGGAAAAGACACTATCGGCAGGTTCATGGTCGTTTATGGCGCCGGAATTCAGAACTATATGAACGACGCGCCGATCGACATCGGTATTAAGAACAACTTCAGCAATCCCGTGTCGCCAATCAAAGGTGTGGCGCTGCCTGTATTGGGCGTTGTGTCGTTTCTTGATCATAACTGGAGCGAGCGCTTCAGCTCTTCAATCGGCTATTCTCTCGAAAACATCGAGAATTCTGATGCCGAAAAAGCATCGGACTTTCATCAGGGCCACTATGCACTCACCAACCTGCTGTATCACCCAGTTCCGAGTGTGACGATCGGAAGTGAGTTTCAGTTTGGTCGACGGGTCAACTTTAGAGATGGCTTCAATGTGAACGATTATCGTCTTCAGTTTTCGTTCAAGTACGACTGGAGGAAACTCTTTGAATTCTGACGGCAAGAAACTACTGGCTCGCATATCCTAAGCTTATTGGTACACCCAGTGAATTGCTGCCGGCTGGGAGAGACCAATGCGGTTCTGCGGTGACACTAGATGAGTGTCGATCGGCTACGACTAAACAAACTTCTTACAGCGGCACGGGTAACCGTCACTTTTGCTCCCTCTCTCACGTCAGCTCAGATTGCTGGCAATCCGGTGGCACCCAGGCGGGATCTCGTGGAAGCAGTGGTCCGTGAGGCGCACGCCAGACTTAAGAATGACACCCAGGGGAAGAATGCCGACTACATCCCTTACCTCGCTCAGGTGTAGAGGAGTTATTTATGAAACCGAGGAACAGAATCCGGTTCTTGCTTGCCCTACTCGTGTACGGCAGCGCCCTGACCTCTGTGGCCACCGGCAAACAACTGCCTAATGTCGTGATTCTGGCTACCGGCGGCACCATCGCCGGAGCGGCCGCTACCGCAACTCAAGCAGGGTACACTTCAGGCGCGGTAACCATTGACGCGATGCTCGCCGCTGTTCCCGGAATCAAGGAGCTCGCCAACATTAAAGGCGAACAGATTTCCAACGTCGGGTCCCAAGACATCACGTTAGACATCATGCTGACGCTGGCAAAGCGCATCAATGTTCTGCTGGCGGAGAGCGATGTTGATGGCATCGTCGTCACCCACGGCACCGACACCATGGAGGAAACTGCGTTCTTTCTGAACTTGGTCGTAAAGAGTGATAAGCCCGTCGTCATGGTCGGATCTATGCGGCCGTCGACCGCCGTAAGCGCAGACGGGCCATTGAACCTGTTTAACGCTGTCGGCGTTGCTGTGGATCCGCAATCTAGAGGGCGCGGCGTGTTGGTGGTCATGAACGACTGGATCCATGGAGCACATTCCCTCACTAAAACCAGTACGACTGCGATTCAGACATTTATGTCACCCCTGCGTGGACTAGTGGGCATTTCCAGTTATGGCAAAAATGATTTCTACAGTGTACCGGGGTGGAAACACACGACGACAAGCGAGTTTGATATAGCCAATGTTACGAAATTACCTCGCGTCGACATTTTGTTTGCGTGCGCTGACATGTCACCCGATCTCATCGACTCCGCAGTGGCGAATGGCGCAAAGGGAATCGTCATTGCCGGGGTCGGCAACGGAAATATGAATCAGGCTTCCCTCGAAGCTGCTGCAAGGGCCGCCAAGAAGGGCGTGATAGTCGTCAGAAGTAGCCGAGTCCTTACCGGAACCGTTGGGCGTAACGTGGAAGTTAACGATGACGAGATGAATCTTGTGGCCTCCGATGAGCTCAACCCTCAGAAGTCCAGGATTCTACTTATGCTGGCCCTGCTCACACCGCGTCCCAGCGCGGATATTCAGAATTTGTTCTATACGTACTAAGATTGCAGTCGCGCCTGGTTGCGCGTAGTCGACATCTGATATGAAATCGTTTCTGCTGAGCAGTCGACTCAGTCGGCCCACCTTCGTGGTGTTTGGGCCGCACCCCATGATGGACACCAACGACTGTTATCTTCAGCAGTTTTCAGCGACCTCGCTCGGACCGAAGATGTTCTTGCCGGAGCGCGTGCGGATAGGTGAACCCGGCACAGGGCACCTTCGGAATGACATTCTCTAATGCCCAGAACGACGACTCGTATGTCAGGCGCGGTGCAGCTGATGCAAAACAGTATGCCTTTGCCTCGAGATTGCTCCCGTCGGATGTAGCACTAGCTGCCGACCACCGTCGTGCAAGAGAACGAAAGCATATTTATACGTTCTGTTTGCTCTTTGTAATGTCGAATGTACTTGCACTAGCCCAGTCGGGGCTGGGGGACCTCAGTCCCGCGCTGCTGATCGCTCTCGATTCGAGTCCTGTTTCTGATGCACTCCTTCTCGAGGCTAAACTCCGACCTGCTCGTGTCGGCGACACAAAGTTCGCTGTCGACAAACTCCCTCCCGGCTGTCAGGGTGTCCCGAACTCAACGAACAACACTCTGACGCGGGCGAGCAACCAATGGCAAGCGGAATCGGCGACGGGTAGCGAGCTTGCCGCAAAGATTGAACAGGATTCGACTGTCGTCGAAGACCCCATCCTTATGGCCTATGTAAACAGTCTAGAACTTGCCATTGTGCAAAGGTCAAATGTGCGCGGTTGCTTCCTCGTCAAGATTCTAGAGACCTCAGAGGTCAATGCATTTTCGTTGCCAGGAGGATTTCTCTACCTAACCAGTGGTCTGATCCTGATCGCTGAAAGTGAAGGAGAGTTGACTGGCGCTTTGGCTCACGAAACTGGGCATGTAACAGCCCGGCACTTCGCGAAGATCGAACACAAGATGCGCATCGGGCGGCGAGTTGCGTTGGCTGCAGGACCGGCGGGATATCTGGTCCGCCGTCTTCTTGGTCCACTCTTAACCAAGAAATTGATTCGCAACACTGAATTCGAGGCGGATCAGCTGTCCTTCCAATATCAACATGCGTCCGGCTATGACCCGAACGAGTTCTGCCGACTATTGCAGAGTACACTTCAAGACCAAGACAAGCCGCCTTCGTTCGTCAAGCGACTTTTTGACACACATCCCTTGATCTCGACGAGAATAAAGCGCCTAGACAAGATGAGGAATCGCCTGCCGCCTCCGGGGACTATCAAGCAACCCATCGATACCAGCAAATTCAACCAAGCCAAGGTACGGCTGGCAGCCTTACTGAACTTGACGAACCCAGACTCAGACTTTCCTTAGGACCCCCAGTAGGTTCATCGGCTGCGCAATCCACTCTTCACTCGACATGTCGGTGCTGCCAGTGGAGTGCCCGGTTGCGACTACTAACCTGACACGAGGCGTAGAGATGGCCGTATCGCCGTGTATGCATCCGTTTTGCCACTTCGATGGGGCACAGGTTCCGGCCAGCACGAGGAGAAGAAAATAATGACCAAGATTATTGTGGCTGCTTTTGTGCTGGGCACCACCCTTCTGGGCTGCGCCTTCGCCCACCAAAAACCTACAAGTTCAACCGTGTCCGACCATGACATCCAGTTATTCAGGAAGGATCTACGATCGACACAAAAGCAGATTATCGCGGCGAGTATGCCGTTAAACGATGCCGAGGGTCAGAAGTTTTGGCCGATGTCTGAGCAATACAACGCTGACAAACTGAAGATCAACGACGATACACCTGCGGTAATAGAGACTATGCTGCAAACTTTGAAAGCTTCACTGACAATCAGGCTCGGACGTTGGTCAACAAGTGCGCCCAAGCCGATCAGGTAGCGGTTCAACTTCGAACGACATACATATCAACGTTCCGAAAGGTACTGCCCGGCAAGAAGGCCGCTCTGCTTTTTTAGCTTGACCGTCGGATTGCCGTTTTGCTGGATCTGCAGTTGGCCTCTGAGATTTCTCCGGTGGAGCCGTGAGCTCACCTGTCTCGATCGGGCAAACGAGACAGCTGGTACAGCCGTGTTTTGCCGAGGTTGATAGGGAAGAAGAAACGCCACTCGACTGCACTACCAGGCGAACCGAGGACTTTTCCTCTTATTTCTTCTTGGGTGGGAATTGCTTCAGCAACTTCACAATGGCTTTGTCGATTCTCTCCAGCGACTTGTCCTTATTTTCGATATCGAGCTTTTCAGTTACGGTACCGGTCCATACGACTTTGTTGGACGCATGATCGACAAGAGTGAGCATCAATGTCCCTTCCGGGACATAGGGAACCATTAGGTTTGAGGGTCCAGCGAACCCAATCCACGTGGTCGGATCGTAAGTAGGAAGAATGGGTGTGGCCACTGCCATATTGAGCCCAAATTCCACTCCCCCCGCGGGAATCAGGACGAGATCGCCGTCCTGTTCCTTTCGCGTGAGTCCTTTGGCTTTCAGTCCATTGTCTACCCAGCCCATAATGCTCGCATAGAGTAGCGGCCTGGTCGTTGGCATCGTTGGCGCAGCCCATGTGTAGGACCGAAATTTCAGGAAGTCTGCTCCTTTGTCGTATCCCACACGAACTTTCTGTGAGAACCCGAGAACGGGAAATGCGATGATCCACGAATAAATCAAAATCTCTTTCAGATTTGGCTTCATGTTCGTTCTCCGTTCTCATCGCGAGACAGTCCCAGGCGCATCAAAAGACATGTTACGGAGCACAGGCTGGGAAGAAACTGACAGTTCTCACAGGATCCCGCGGCATGCGTCACTACTGCCTTGAACGTTCCAGGCAGCACCTTTGGTGAACAAACTTTGGTTGCCTCGTACGCGCTGCGAGTATTGACAGTTTTCAGCTACGTGCCTTGGCGAATAGCCTTCACGTAAAATCGAAAAGGAGTTCCCAGATGGCGCATCCAGGTATTGCCGGTTCTAGCACCACTCTCCCGCAACAGTGGGCCACGCTGTGGTATTGCAATCACTGCAATGCGCTGATTTCGATTCAATCTGTCACAGTAGTGGACGAACCGTTCTGCCCAGCTTGCATTGAAGCGGCGCTAGAATTTTGTGGGCGCTTCACCGGCTTTCCAGGACTTCAGATCGTAGACGCTTGAGATCCATGAGCACCTCTTGCAGTCTTCTCGATTAGAGTGCGACTGGGAAGAATGTGGCTATCCCACTCCGGGGGAAACGAACGGCGTGCCGCTGAGGGCATGGTTGATTGCCGGTACGAGATCGTTGCATAGGCGTGGCTTCAGCACGTACGCCAGGAATCCACTTTCTTTGGCGGCGTTAAAGGTATCAATATCCGAGCATGCGGTCAGGAAAACTACTGCGACATTGCTCCTGGTATCCCTGATACGTCTTGCAACCTCGATTCCGTTTAGAACTGGCATGCAAATGTCGAGAATCGCAACGTCGGGAAGAAGTTGAGTCGCTGCGGCGAGTGCCGCTCCACCGTCACCGACCGCCGGAATAACGTCGAATTCGGCATCTAGCATCGAAGTAAGCATATCGCGCATAGCTTTGTTGTCATCTGCTACCAGCACACGAACCTTCCCCATGAGCACCTCGAATTGAAATGTCATGCACTTGGAGGTCCATTATCTGCTGGGAACCATGAGGTTTCGATGAGTTCGAGAGGCATAAGGTACAGGAATCGGGAATGCATGAGGCCGCAAGTTCAGCAGTGGCTTACTTCTGTTATCAGCAGTGACACCGTTGGCTTCAGTCGTTGGCAATCGAGGCTTCCGCGGGCCACTCGTCATCGGTGACATGCCAGGTCTTGTCAGGATTGTATCGATCTATATTCTGGGCGACGTCGAGAGAGGCAAGGCCCCAAATCCTTTTCATACACAATGCCGTCAAAACCGACTAGGAAGCTCTTCACACCCGTGACCTGATACTCGGCAGGAAAGGCCAACAATGCGAAGCCCCCGATCATAGCTCCATCGATCACATAGTCGAGTTGCCCAAAGCGGGCTGCAGGACCTTGCCCCTTAAGTACCTTGAAGTAGTAGCCGTGGTAGCCGGAAGTCTTGCCGGGCGAATACCCTTCCTCGATGGCGCGAGCGACTGCTTCGCTGATAGGACCGCCCGGCGTGCCATCCTCGTTCTTCCAATACAAGCCGTCATGCTTTCCGGGCGTGCTGATGATCTTTTGCGCGTATTGATTGATCCCAGAGTCGTCGTAAATGTCCGACGCGTACTCGTGCTGCGCCTCGGCAAAACCGCGACAGACCTGGAGGGCGTCGAGTTCATTGGATCCAATGCGCCGAAAGAGGATTTCATCGCGGCCTTGTTTAGAATCGAAATACCACTTCCCAGCTTTTCTCACGATGGGGATTGGAAGCGGCCAATCATCTTTGCCGACCGAAAGAACAGCTCGCGTTTTGTCCCGGGAATCTACGGCCACGACATGCTTTTCTCGGGCCTTGGCCGCAAAACTCGCGGCAGCGCTCTTGTCACGAATCGGGTCCGCCGACGAAACGAAGTCCTTGCCGTCTGGCCCGAAAATCTTCAGCAGTACGGATACGTCGTACGTTTCCGATGCTTGGATCAACTCTTCGGCTGCTTCTTGCGGCGTGTTAAAGGCCTTTTGCACTTGCGGAGTGTCGAGCGGCCTCTTCGATGCTGGCAGCCCTTGAGCAGAACTTCCGAGAGCGCACAACCCTACGGCCACCAGAAAGACGGATGACGAGATATGTGCAACTACACCACGCAGTTGTGATCTCATGGGCTTCTCCTGATTCATGGCTTACTTATCTACGCCGTCCGCCGCCCCCGCTGCGTCCACCACCGCCGCGGGAAGCACCCATGCTGGACGACCCGCGCGCGCTGCTGGTCCGCGCGCTACTTCCCGAACCACCGCCAAATGCGCTGGAGTCGCGAGAGCCACCACCACTGGAAACGCTACGGTCGCCAACACGGTCTCCGCCACCACCGCGGCTCGAGCTCTTGTCGCTAACCCCACTTCCACCGCTGCGGCCTCCGGAGTCTCTCCCGCTTGCACTGCGATCACTTTCACCCGCCTGCTGCCTACTCCGATCCGAACTCCGATCGCTAACGCCAGCCTGTTCCCTGCCTCCCCGTTGACCCTGGTTCTGACGGGCATTTGCCTGCCGATTGGACATCGAATCTCCGCGAGTTGTGCCACCATACTTGTTGGCTGTCGCCTTGTTTGAATAGGGAGCGCCTCCGCGATGTTGCGGGTTGTGCTGCCAGTTGTTGCCACCGCTGGCGGACCGATTCGATACGTTTTGTCGGTTGGAATTGTTTACGTAGGTGTTGTTCCTGTTGATGGTGATATCGTTGTTGCCTCCCCAGCTGTTGTGGTAGCCCCAGCCGCCGCCCCAAGCCGCACCCATCGCAACCCCAATTCCAAAGGAAATCGCCATACCCGCGGCGTAATATCCAACTGGAGGATAGGCAATGGGCGGATACGGATAGACCGGCGGTCCGTACACCACAGTCGGGTTATAACTCGGAACGTAAACCACTTGTGGACTGGCCTGCTCAATCACGATGACCTGCTTGTTCTCGACCACCTTGGTTTCCACTTTCTGCTGCTCACTTGGCTTCAAGTTCCCGGCATCTTTGGCTTTTTTGCGCATCCTTTGGGCAGCATCCATAACGTCACTCTGCTGCGCTAGAAAAGCGTTGCCCAGATCCGTAGTCCACTTGATGTTTTCGGCCATTTGCTTGACCACATCCGGTAGCGCTGCCATCGCTTGGATGCTTGGATCCCAATCTTGCTTTTTTACAGCATCCGCCAGAGCCTTATCCTTCAGGCCCTTGTTCTTCCCTAGCCACTGTTGAAGCTGGATGATTTCCAGAGGATAGGTGGAAGCGACGAGCGTCTGGGTTAGCAGTGGATCGGGATAGAGCGCAATCGGAGCAACGAGGGAATCAAGTTGTTCAGGTGGAATACGCGCCACCTCCTCTCCAGCGGGGGAACCTCCACCAGGAGACGATTGTGCCAGTAAATTGATATCGCCCGGCACAAGCACTATCGCACAGAGGATGGCTATGAACTTTTGAATAATATGCATTGGAAATTCTGGCCAGAGAAATGTGAGTCTCATAGTGGACGTTCCTCCCTCTCAGCACCAGCAACCACGCCCAATCCATTCATAGAGTGGCATGCCGATGTGCCGCACCGGCATAGAGTTGCACATGCTTTGACGCCCGGATCTCTTTTGAATCATTGCGTAGGTAGACAGAAAGCACGACTGCCAGAACTGACAGTTCAGCTCAGGGACTGCCCTTTCCATACCCCGCATTCGAAGCACAAGCAGCCTGTCGCCTGCTAGCGGGAAAGCAGCTTCAAGTACCTTTGCTCGCTCACTTCAACGGATGCGCACCGGTTTTCATCCGAAGCGATCGTCATGTACCGCGTCTGGCTAATCACTTCGTCTTCTCAGTGTTGGGCGCTGATCCTCGCCTTCGGGCTCACCTTGATCGCCGGGAGACTTGCGCCGTAGGGTTGGGCGATTTGATTCCTCCCCTTGCCCCTGACGCCGATTCTCAAGGGTTGCCAGGCGTGATTTCGTGTCGTCGAAATCCGAGGTGGAAATCACATAGGCTTCCCGTGGAGGAAGTATCTTGACAATCTCCGATTGCGTCTTGCGTAGGCGATCCGCCGTTTGCGGATGATCCGAAAACATCTTGGCCATGACACCGGGTTTCTGCTTTTCCAGGGCTTGAATGCGCTCGAAGAAAGAGATGAATGCCTGAGGATCGTAGCCGGCCTGGTAGAGGTACTCCACCCCCAGGTAATCCGCTTCCGTCTCGAAACCGCGTGAAAACTTGGTTAAGGTAAGCGGCATTGCAAGCTCAGCTGCCTCCCTTACTGCGACACCGAGTCCACCGCCCACGAAAATCAGCGGAATGCTCGCCAAGGTGAACATCTGGGAATGAGTCATCTGCCGTGCAGCGTGGTGGGCAGCAACATGTGCAACCTCGTGTGCCATGACCCCGGCCAACTCGGCCTCCTCCTGTGCAGCCGAGATCAGGCCACTGGTCACGTACAAAAATCCACCGGGAAGAGCAAATGCGTTGATTTCGTCAGAGTCGATGACCTTGATCGTAAACGGGACCTTGGCATCCGAGTTTCGGACTAGATTTTGTCCAATCCGGTTCACATATTCAGTAACTACAGGGTCATTCAGCAATCGAGCCCGGGCTTCGATTTCTTTCGAGTACTCGCGGCCCATCCCGACTTCCTGTTCGACCGAGTACCAATTGCCTATACCCTTGCCGCCGATATTGCGGGTACCAATGGCTCGTATGTCGTCTTTGATTGCACTGCGCTTAATCTTGTGAACTTGGCTAGGTTGCGAGGTAGCAGTCTGATTCTCCTGCCCTACCATGGACAGGCCAGAGAACAAGGACACTTCAACCAAGGCGAGGAGCCACTTTCGGTGCTTCATAGCCATGCCCTCTGAGTCTCACCCGCCCTGCGCTTTGGCGCGACCAACCCCAAAACGGTCTTGCGAAACCCATGTTCTACACTCCCCAGTGTTGCATGAACTAGCAAAAATACTAGTTGTTCGAGACAAATGGCGTTCGGGCCGAGATGTGAAATGCGGGTCAAATCAACAATGGGTCTTGGCTTGCCAGCACCTATCACTCTTGACAGTTCAAGGTCTTGGGGGTGTTGCATACACTTATGCTGATTCTCTTCCACGAACCGGGACAGCAAGGACTGAAAGTGCATGGGGGCAACATGCGATTCAACTTCCAGGATTTTCTGCTAATGACATTGTCCTTCCTACTCCTGCCAAGCGTGACTTTGGGGCAACGAGACCAGCAGCTCCGGGTTTTGGTAATAGACGGGCACCCGGGACATGCAAATGTCATCCAAAAAGACGGACGCGCATACGTCGATTTGCAATCCCTTGCAGAGATCACGAATGGTTCCCTGAGCTTCAAGGAGAATCGGATTATCTTGAGCATCCACGGGAGCGACATGGGCCGTCCAGCAGCCGAAGCTCCAGTGGATCCGGTGCATTCTCCGGCGAATGATACTGGTTTGTCGCAGAACTTCATGCGAGCAGGAATTGAACAGTTCGCAACCATGAGGGAGTGGGCGAGCACAATGGCCTATGCCGTCCAGAATGGCTACCAGATTACTGAGGAATGGGCAGCCAACTACCGCGAGAAAGCCGCGAACAGCCTTAGATTGGCGTCAGCGGCAGCTTCTACAGCCGCAGACCGACAAGCTCTTCAACTCCTCAATAATGAATTTGAGGCCGTGCGTGAATGGAGCGACAAACTCGTCGAGGCGAAGAAGTCTATGGACACAGCGAAATACGCCCTATCCCCTAACGCGCTACGGGATGAGGCTCTGTCTCAGAAGATCATTAGCTTGCGGACGTTTCCTTGCGAAGATGTTGGGAAGCAGCAGCTTCCAGGATGATCCTTCCTGCCACTGAGCCCACCATTCACTTAACCGAATATCCGCGCGCATCCATGCATGCCGAGAACGCCCTCTTGAAGGTATCTAAGGCTCCTTGATGCTCGGCTTGAGCCTGTGCCTGCGATTGCTGCTGCGTCTGCGCAGTCTGTTGAGCCGCTTGTTGTCCAGCTTCTTTCTGTGCCTTCTTTTGCTGGCGTCGACCGCGCACAGCACCAGCCGTCGCGCCGACCGCGGCACCGGTTCCTGCATCTCCCGCAATTGCGCCAATGGCGGCGCCTCCAGCCGCTCCCTTAGCGGAACCTTTTACGGCCCCGCCCTTGGGCGTTGAGCCTGCGGCTTGCTTTGCAGCCTGCTCCTGAGCGGCTTTTTGTTCCTCAGCGCTGGGTGCAGCGGGTGGGGGAGCTTGCGGGTCCACTCCGCTCTGCTGTTTTGCCGAACTGTAGCACTCAGTCTCGTCCTTCAGTTGCTGATCGGCACTCTGCTGATTCTTTGGGTACGCAAACAGCCCGATGCCTTTGGCCGGCGATGATTCGGCCGAACCGGGAGATGAACTTTGTGCCATTCCCGACACAGCTAGGAGCTACAAGGATTGGAAATATCGAAGCGTTTTTCATTGGATTCTCGCCTTCCCATTGGTCTCGCTCACGGCCCACACGCCTTGTGTTTAACCACTCATCCCGTCACCGAATACTGGCAAAACCGACAGTTCACGACTAAACACCTCAGTGAGAGAACTCTAGGCGAGACCGCTGGCAAACGGAGACTGCCTCAGTATCACTTCCGACATTAAAAGCAACAAAACGTGACGGCGCTCCCCTACGAGCGGACGCTATAAGCAGAAGTTCGATTATCGTGTGGTTACGTTGAGTGATCTCGATCAGGAGAGACCCTACATGAGTGCTACCTTTGCTGAACCGAGAACAGCACTCCATCGCATTTCCGTCTTGCCGCAATACCCTTTACGAGATCAACACTTGGGTCTGGCTTTCGGATTTGAGCCAGAGGTATGGGAGCTATCAGAACTTTGTGGCCTGGAGTTGGTCGATAGGCGACGAGTTCTTCCTGATCGTTGTGAACCTCAGCGATTGCTCATCACAGGCTTGGCTTCGAGTGCCATGGGCGAACATGGTTGGCACGAAATGGCAAATGGTCGATCTGCTATCGGACTCTCTGTACGAACGCGACGGGATGAGATGAGATCCCATGGACTCTGCGTGGAACTCGGCCCCTGGAATTACCACTTCTTGCAGTGCTTGTGCACGAACAAGAACGGTGCACAGCGACCTTGAGATATTGCCTGGCCGGGCGCTGGCGAATGGAAACGCCAGGCGAGATAGACCGTTTGTCTGACGGTGGCACGGCGGACGTCACGGGAGAGGACATGTGAAGACTTCAACGAAATCAAATCTGAAGCCTCGGATTGCGTACGTGGAAACTAATGAGCAACATAGATTGAATACTGCGCGCGAGAACGGAATCCCTTGGAAGAAATGGGGACCCTACCTTAGCGAGCGGCAATGGGGCACAGTGCGCGAAGACTACAGCCACGACGGAAACGCGTGGGACTATTTCAGTCATGACCAAGCCCGTTCGCGCGCCTACCGCTGGGGAGAGGATGGTCTGGCCGGAATTTCCGATGACAAGCAGCAGCTCTGCTTCGCGATCGCGCTTTGGAATGGGCGGGATCCAATTCTAAAGGAGCGTCTCTTTGGCTTGACCAATAGCGAAGGCAATCACGGCGAAGACGTCAAGGAATACTACTTCTATCTCGACAGCACACCCACGCACTCGTACATGAAATACCTCTACAAGTATCCGCAGCATGAATTCCCCTATGGTGAGTTGGTCGAGAAAAACCGCAGCCGCTCACGAGAAGAATTCGAATACGAACTGCTCGACACGGGCGTGTTTGATACCGACCGTTATTTTGATGTCTTCGTTGAATATGCCAAGGCGGACCCCGAAGACATGCTGATCCGAATCACAGTTCACAACCGTGGTCCCGAGACGGCAGAGCTTCATCTGCTTCCGACCCTTTGGTTTCGCAATAACTGGTCGGGCCAAGACGCGCCCAAGCCCGCAATGCGTCAGGTTGAAAAAGGATCGGTTCTTGCTTCGCACACCCAGCTGGGTGACTGCACGCTTGACTGCGACGGAAACCCAGAGTTGTTGTTTACAGAAAACGAGTCCAATGCCGAGCGGCTGTGGGGACAGCCAAATGCAACACGGTACGTGAAAGACGCATTTCACAACTACGTCGTATCAGGCAACCAGGACGCTGTAGATCCATCAAAAGTGGGCACGAAAACAGCTGTGTATTACCGCCTGGAGGTGCCCGGCGGGGGTAGCAAGAGCGTACGCCTGCGCCTGAGTGCGAAGCCATCGGCAGACCCATTCGAAACATTTGACCAGATTTTTGCTTCTCGCCTCGCAGATGCCGATGAATTTTACGACCGAATCACTCCGGCTTCTCTAAGCGAGGACCAGCGTCGCGTCCACCGGCAGGCGCTGGCCGGGATGCTATGGAGCAAGCAGTATTACTACTTCGATCTGGACAAGTGGCTGGAGGAGCATAAGGCGCATCCCATGACGGGCACTACGCACGGCAATGCCCGGAATACCGAGTGGTTCCACATGCTAAACAGTGACATCATCTCAATGCCTGACAAGTGGGAATACCCGTGGTACGCGGCCTGGGATCTGGCTTTTCACACTATTGCCCTATCATTGGTGGACTTCGATTTTGCCAAGGATCAGCTCTTGCTGATGCTGCGGAATCTGTATGCCCACCCCAACGGGCAGATTCCGGCTTATGAGTGGAACTTTAGTGACGTGAATCCTCCGGTGCACGCCTGGGCGACATTGTTTCTATTCAACGTTGAAAAGGAACTAGGCCGATCCGACCTACGTTTCCTGGAACGATCATTTCAGGGCCTGATGCAGAACTTCAACTGGTGGGTCAACCGCAAGGATCCGTCAGGGCAAAAATGTCTTTGCGGGCGGTTTTCTCGGCCTGGACAATATTGGGGTGTTCGATCGCAGTGCTCAGCTGCCAACAGGCGGTCACCTTGATCAAGCCGACGGCACTGCGTGGATGGCATTCTACTGCCAGAACATGCTGGAGATCGCGATCATTCTGACCGAATACGACTCCGATCTACGAGGAGTCGCCTTCCGGTTTCTGGAACATTTCGTATGGATCACGTATGCGATGGACCGAATTGGGGAGCACCACGACGAGATGTGGGACTCTCAAGACGGGTTCTTTTACGACCTGCTCCACCTGCCGAACGGCGACGCCATGCGCCTGAAAGTTCGATCCCTGGTGGGATTGCTACCGCTATGCGCATCGACTGTGCTTGAAGCAACTGGCATCATGCAACGCCATCCACGAATGATGGAATTGATCGCGTTGTTCAAGAACCGTCATCCCGATCTGTTGAAGCATATTGCTCCGGCGGATGGCACATTCAAGGGATACGCTGACCGTCGGCTTTTGTCTGTCTGCAACAAGGAGAAAATCGAACGGATCCTAGGCTTACATGCTGGATGAGAACGAATTCTTCGGTCCCTATGGGATACGATCAGTTTCCCGCTACCACTTGGAACATCCGTTCATATTCAATCTGAGTGGACAGGAGTACAAGGTCCAGTACTTGCCGGCGGAGTCGAACAACGGGATGTTCGGCGGGAATTCCAACTGGCGAGGCCCAGTTTGGATGCCGGTAAATGGTCTGTTGATCCGAGGATTGATCAATCTCTATCAGTTCTACGGCGATGACTTCAAAGTGGAGTGTCCAACCGGCTCAGGGAAATACATGACCTTGTTCGAGGTAGCGAAGGAGCTGGGTCGCAGGTTGTCGAGCATCTTCCTGCGCGATGCTGAGGGTAAGCGACCCGTCTATGGCGGGGCTAAAAAGTTTCAGGAGGATCCGCACTGGAAGGATTACATCCTCTTCTATGAATATTTTCATGGGGACAACGGTGCTGGGCTTGGCGCCAGTCACCAAACGGGGTGGACTGGTATCATCGCGCGGTCACTCGATATGTTCGCACGTATGAGACCGGCCGACGTTCTCAAGACTGATAAGCAAGACCTCGTAGCTCAAATGACTCGTGAACAGGTCGCGGGGGTCAAAGTCAGTTAGAAACTCAGGCGCGATGCGCCTTGACCGCCACCAGCAATGACAGTTCGTCGCCGGTCGATCAGAGGAATTCATGTCCAGTCCCATGCACCGTGATGATCACGTAAGTCGCGCACTTGAAGTATCCGTTAACGTTGGGCTCTTCATTTTGCTGGCCGCCGCCTCCTTCCTCATTCTGCGCCCCTTCCTACCATTGATTGCTTGGGGTGTCATCATTGCCATCGCTGTGCACCCAGGCTATCGGAGAGTGGCGAGTCTCCTCGGTGGGCGCAAAACACTTGCTGCCGTCATCTGCACCATTTTTCTGTTCGCACTCTTGATTTTGCCGGTTATTTTGCTGACCGGATCATTGGTGGAAGGCTTTCAGAGCTTGGCGGGATACCTCAAGGAGGGAATGCCGACTATCCCGCCGCCACCTCCCCGTGTTGCAACTTGGCCTATCGTGGGTGCTCGTTTAAATGATGTCTGGGAACTGGCATCGAAGAACCTATCCGCCGTGCTGCAACAGTTTGCACCTCAGATCAGAGCGGTGGTTCCACAAATCCTCTCGTTTTCGGCCGGAATCGGCGTGGCAGTGCTGCAGTGGATTCTTTCTATTGTCGTTTCCGGAGTCCTTCTTGCCTACGCCCAAGACGGCGCAAAAGTCGCATACTCTCTGGCCAACCGCTTTTTTGGTGAGAAGGGGCCGGAATTTGTTGAACTGGCCAGTGCCACAATCCGCAGCGTCACGACAGGAATTATTGGCGTTGCGTTTATCCAGTCGATTTTCGCCGTCATCGGCTTTCTGGTAGTGGGCCTGCCTGGTGCTGGATTGTGGGGCATGATCTTTCTTTTCGCCGCGGTCCTTCAACTTGGCGTTGTGGTGTTAATTCCCGCATTGATCTACGTGTTTGCCGTTGCCAGTACCACCAAGGCTGTGATGTTTCTGGTCTGGTGTGTCGTCGTCAGCACGATGGACAACGTGCTGAAGCCTTTGCTTCTCGGGCGTGGTGTAGCGGTTCCAATGGCGGTTGTATTCCTGGGCGTGGTCGGTGGATTCGTGGCAATGGGTACCATCGGTCTCTTTTTAGGCGCAATCGTTTTGTCCATCGGATACAAACTGTTGCTTGCCTGGCTGGAAGATACCGCCCAGGATCGCATAATGATGCCGGAGCAGAGTGTCTCCGCTGGAAGTGGAATTTGAGTTTTGCCGGACAAGCAGGCGACGCAGAAGCAGAGAAAAGGACCTGTTAGGAAAACGATTTCTGACCTGAACTCGCTTGTGCATGAGGGCCAAATGTCGTCCGCTTTCCGTCCTTCGATACTCTACTCGGTGGTGATCGCGGTACTATTGGCTGCATTACCCGGTGCGATCTGCGAATTAATACAAACCGGTGATCCGTACCTGTTCACGGATCAGTTTTTTCAGGACATCCTGGCTCGTCTGTCTGGACCGGGCAGATTGCGCTTCATGGTGCAACCAACAGTGGCGATCTTGCTGGGTGTGAGGAGTGGAATTGGAGATGACGGGAGAGGAGTTCCTCCGTTTCTCTGGGCGCTCGCTTTTCACGGAACACGGCGGCGTGAACTGTTGCGCAGTGCGTTCGTTTCCATTCGCGATGTGGTCGCGATCGCGATTCTCCTCGATGTCATCTCCCAATTTCTTATTTTTCACAACGTTCGTCCTGGTGCAGCGTTACTGGTCGGCCCGGTGCTGATCACATTGCCTTACGTTTCAGCCCGGGCACTAACCAATCGAATTGCGCGCAGCAGCAGTCTCCTCACGTCGTCGGCTCACATGTCCTGAAACGATCGGAGAAAAGATGGTTCGCATCCCGGCGTGCAGAGTCCTAGTTGGGGTCATCGTCCTGTTGGTGGTCATGCTTACTGCAGCAAATCAAGCAAGCTCGTGATGAGTTGGAAGAACCCGCCCACGTGCCCAAAAGCTATTTCTCGGGTGCTAGCCTTGGGGTTGAGTGACAAAGACAGCGATCCGTGCCGATTTCGAAGATGCACTTGCGGCACAGCTCGCTCAAACTGGCCTGGAAACGATTCCCGGCAACACGATCTTACTCAGGCCAGAGGGCACCAAATTCGATCTGCAGTACTTGAGGACACAGGTTCGGGAAAACAAGCTCGATGCTGTCGTGGTGTCACGCCTGATCAAGGTGGACAATACCGTTACTTATGTTCCGGGCACGGCTTACACTCCTCCCTTTCCCTACTACGGCACCTTTTACGGGTACTACGGTGCTGTATACCCGGTTGTCTACAGCCCAGGATACTTGAAAGAGGAAAAGAAGGTACGCATCGAGACCAATCTCTATGCCGTCTCGTCCGGGAGAAGGAGAGCTCGTATGGACTGGCATCACCGACACATTCAACCCTTCCAACGTGGACAAAGCGATCAACCGCCTGGTTAAACTAGTCGTGAAGCAGATGCAGAGTGAAGATGTGCTGTAAAATATGGGCTGCCGGCAGGATCTCTCAGATAGCACACTGTAAGCCGCTGTTTCCCTATTCTTCAAGTCACTTCATGCCGTTCCGAAGATCGACCAGCAACTCGTCAGCGGCCTCGAGACGGATCAAGCCTGCGCGCGGGTATTCAATATCGAGGATGACGCAAACGACAATAACCGTGATAACCGTGAAGCCAAGGATGTGGAGCCAGCTACGGTGTTGGCCCGTCGCCATCCGATAACCCGCCAGGACCGAACAGATAAGACCAAGCCCAAAAAGAAGCGCGTAAATGATTCGGGGGGGATGCATTTGCAGAGCCATCGCGCGGGTTGTGGTGATGTCGATCATGTTATTGAGTGCCGGAAGCAACAACAGGCCTGCTGAAGGATGAGAACTGGGTAGCCGAGTGGCAGCTACCGAGTCGGTCCAGATCTGCTCCTGGATCTTCTTGGAATTGGCTATTTCCAGGCTGGCTGCTTTCATATTTGGCAGTCTGCGATACATCTCAAGCCGCGAGTCCAAGTACCGGCGGAACAAGTCTTGAAGCTTGGGTTCTGCCTCAGCCACCAGATGCAACCGAAGATATGCGGTTTCGATGGCATTGGCTTCTTCGGCGATAAGCATGCGTTTCTCATTGAAACGCGACGCGGCCCCCGAAAAAGTGAATGCCATCAACAGGCCGAACAGGGCAAATACCGCACCTTCGATCGGGCCCAGGTTGCTCCGTTCGCCGTCGACCTCTTTCGAACGGCGCCTGACAGCGAGACGACGGCCCGTTTCCAGCATGATCAGCATGCCGAAGAAAAGGACTATAGAAAAGAGGAAAGGGGATATCGGAGGTTCCATGAGGTGTGCTCCTTGGCGAATCAGTTCAGAGTGTGCAACCGTTGCCGGCGCGATAATCAGCCATCAAAAACAGCAATGCTCACAGGTGTTAATTCGGTCTTCCAAGCCAGGAGTACTGCCATCCAAACGACACGTTTTGCAAGTCTCCTCCATACCTGATGTAGGCGCCCCGGTTGTAGCTGAACTTAAAAGACTGGTGCTTTCCCACAGGGACAGAAACCGTGCCTCCAATGCGAGAATTTCGTTGTAGTGTGCTGGGGTTTTCGACACCATTCAAGGTACTGCGGCCGCCAACCCAGAAATTTCCGTCGAGCGAAGCCCAAAGACGAGGCTTCACGTCGTAGCTCAAGTGTCCCTCGAACGCGAAAGTCGGGCTCTGCTTTTGGGTATTCGTCCCGGGAGAGAACTGATTCCGCGAAAAGAAATCGTGATTCGTGGTGAAGAACCACACCGCTCCATAGGTGTCAACCACCCAGTGTCCCCAGCGTCGCGATAGACCAAACTCTGGCTTAAAGGCCCAGCGGTTCGCACCATAATTAATCAGCTTCGTGGGATCGTACTGTCCGGTCGGAGCCACCACTTTAAAGCTGAAGCCAAGAAGAGTTTTTTGCCGCCACTTGACGAAGTCTCGCACATCCATGGCGGGTCCACCTCTGAGATTGACGGACAAACGAAGAGTGGAATCCATCATGCCCGAACGGTATGCGTGTGTCTCGGCCTCGGCCACCGTTCCCCGAAAATTGCCTACGCCATATGGTAGAGAGGCCGTGAAATTTGCGGAACGGCCGAGAACGTGTAAAGAATGAGTGAGGCTAAAAACGGAAATGTTAGTTGTTGCCGTGGCACCCGTAATCGGGAGCGCCCCCTCTAGAAGAAGGTCACCAGTATAGTACCCATAAGACAACGTGACCGCGTTCGAGTGGACAGGCGTGATGAGGTACGCGCGTGGGGCCAGGTCTTGAGCATTGCCGTACAGGGATGCACAACAGAAGACGAATGCTAGACCCGTTCGGCACAACCTGATGACGCTGAATCGTGTGGCGTCCTTCAGCGTCACAATGCTTCCCCGTTTTACAGCCGTTTGATAATAACCGCTGTCAAATCGTCCTGCTGTTTGGTTCCGTTCGAGAATGATGTAACGCTCTCGTAGAGCCTCGTGATGATCTCCGCGGAAGCGGAGTCCCGTGATGCCCGAATCACCCCTTCCATCCGAGGTACACCGAATTGCTCCCCCCGATCGTTTTCCCATTCGAAGAATCCATCCGTGGCCAGCAGCACCAGATCGCCCGATTGAAGCTGCAGATGCGCAGCAGGGTCTGGGCGGAAGTTGGGTAGAATGCCGAACGGGAGCCCCTGTGCATTCATCTCCGTAAATCGGTCTTTTGGACGGCTATAGATAAGGATAGGACCGTGACCCGCAGAAAGTACCTCTAGATCAGGGCACCCAGAACAGCAGACCACAGCGGCGAATGTTACGAAGCGTCCAGTGGTGAGATCAGCTCCAAGGTCCTCATTGATTCGTTCGAGGGCCGTCGTGAGATCTTGTGCCCAGGCAAAGTTAGATCGGGCGTATGCGTGGCACACCGAAGCCAACAACGCCGGACCAATACCGTGGCCGGTAACATCGGCGAGGCTGACTACCACCTTTCCGTCGGGAAGAGTCTTCCAGTCGAAATAGTCGCCACCGGTGTCGTCCGCCGGCCGATTCCAACCGGCAATGTCGAATCCTACAAGGTGAGGCACGTCCCGGGGAAGAAGGGACTGCTGGATGGACTGTGCTACTTCAAGATCGTGTTGGATCGCCTTCAACTTGCTCTTGGTTTCTGCCTCGCGCAGCGCAACCTGAACATGCTTACGGATTTGTCCAGCTACCGCGCCGGCGACGACCCCGCCCACAAGTAGAGTTATCGCATTCAGGCTCACGCTGGATTGGGTGACATGCGCTGGAACGCCGGGGACCGGGGGCCGCCAGCCCAAATACAAAGCGGCGCACAAATAAGTGACGCTGGCAACAACCCCGGAGAGACCGCTGATCCAGGGACTCAACCTGAGCGTCGACAATATAATAAAGATAAAGAAAACGAGGATCGACGGACTGGCTAGGGGGCGATATGCACTCTCGATCTGTGAGCTGACCAGGAATGCAAGTGCAAATGCAGGGATCGCCGTTTCCACAATCGTGCTGAGGATCCAGAACCGGGACGGGAGACTGCCGTTTGCCTTCAAGGCAATATCTACTTGGCGCAATGTCCAACCCTCGTAGGCGGCAATTGCAGCAGCCAACAGCAAACTCCATACCCAAGCGCTCGTACTGGATGTCGTACGGATAACAAGTACCCGCACGATCGTTACACCGACAAATACGGCTACGAAGCCGAGTACACTAAAGATGCGTAGGCGCTCACTGCGCAACTCAGCCATTCTAAAAGCGGCCGATTGAAATTGTTCTTCGCTCATACCCAGACCCAATCGACTAGTTTCCTAGACCACAAAGGGACCAGCAGATCGTTCCCCTTTTCACAATCCATCCGCGCAGAAATTGTCAGCGATGCTTTCCCACTCGGGGAGTCAAGAAAAGAATCAATGCCCTATCGTTCCAACGGTGATACACATTTTCGCGACACTCCTCCAAGGGCAGTGCTCTGATCTTTCGCTTTCGTGCCGTCCTTTCTGAACTCTCGATAGCGGCGGATCAGCGCGTTGGTTGAGCTGTCGTGCTCCAATACAGGTTCTGCTGCCCCTTCTAGCTCAGGAATGATTCGCTGCGCCAAATCTGCACCAAGCTCCGCGCCCCACTGATCGAACGAGTTGATGTTCCAAATCACGCCCTGAGTGAACACCGAGTGTTCGTACAAAGCCACAAGTTTGCCTAGCGTTTCTGGGCTGAGTTGCTCTGCCAGGATCATGTTCGACGGCCGGTCGCCGTCGGATACCCGATGCGGCACGAGCCAATCGGGCGTGCCCTCAGCCTTGACCTCCTCCGCCGATTTCCCAAAGGCGAGCATCCCAGCCTGGGCAAAGGCGTTCGCCAGGAGTATGTCGTGGTGGCGTCCGACCGGATTGAGCGATTTACCAAATGCGAGAAAATCACACGGTACGAGACCTGTCCCCTGATGGAGGAACTGGTTAAACGAATGCTGACCGTTCGTGCCCGGTTCACCCCAGTACACTGGACTAGTTAACTGCGTAACCTCTGTCCCAATAAGCGTGACGTGTTTGCCGTTGCTTTCCATCGTCAACTGCTGCAGGTATGCTGGGAATCGGCTGAGGTACTGCTCGTAAGGCAAAACCGCAACTGCCTGGACTCCGAAGAGATTTACATACCATACCGTCAGCAGGCCCATCAGGACGGGAATGTTCCGCTCGAACGGAGTAGCCAAGAAATGCATATCCATCTGATGGAAACCATCTAGCATTTCGCGAAACTTGTCCTCTCCAATTGCGAGCATCGTAGACAGGCCTGCGGCCGAATCAATCGAGAAACGCCCGCCAACCCCGTCCGGGATGCTAAACATGTTGGCAGCATCAATACCGAACTTCGCTGCTTCATCGGCATTCGTCGAGACAGCTACAAAATGCCGTGAAACGGCGCTCTTGTCGTCTCCAAGGCCAGCCAGTAACCAGGCACGAGCCGAGTAAGCATTCGTCATGGTCTCGAGGATTGTAAAGTTTGTGGAACGAACGATGAACAGTGTCTCGGATGGATCGAGGTCTCGGACAGCTTCCACAAAGTCGCTGCCGTCAATGTTTGCAATAAAGCGAAACGTCATGGTCCGATCGCCGTATGCCTTTAGAGCTTCGTATGCCATGACAGGGCCCAAAGCCGAGCCACCGATTCCAATATTGACAACGTTGCGAATACGCTTGCCGGTGTGCCCTTTCCACTCGCCCCGCCGGACACGGTTGCAGAATTGTGCCATTTTGTCGATTACTGCGTGGATCTGTGGCACTACGTTTTCGCCGTCAACGAAGACGGATGCGCCTCTTGGGGCACGAAGTGCCACATGCAGGGCCGACCGGTTTTCAGTAATGTTTATCTTCTCCCCGCGGAACATGGCATCAATCCGTGCTTGCAACCCCGACTCAGCGGCCAGTTGTGTGAGTAGCTTTATGGTCTGGTCCGTAACTCGATTCTTGGAGTAGTCCAGATATAACCCTGCGCCTTCGGCCGCCATGCGTGTACCACGCAAGGGATCATCTGCAAAGAATCTGCGGATATGGATATCGCGAACTTTTCTGTAATGGCTTGCCAAAGCCCGCCACGCCGAGCGCTTCCCGTGGAGATGCTGGGTAAATGGTTGCAGGTGTGATGCCATATCTGCTTTCCTTCGTTTCGTGTGGTTGTCTGAAACGAATTCTCCGGATCTTCTTCTTCCGGCTAGGAAGCTAACTTCGTCTACGTTGACTCTCGTCCAACTCAGGCGAGTAACCCGCCCGAGATACCTCTAGTCTCCACAATTCGAAGCGTTCTTCACTGGGCTTAGCTCAGTCTTGCGATCTCCATACCTCCCGAGAGTGTTGCCGTCCACGCGGCCAACCGCATCCCCACATTTTGGCGGAGACCTTATCACGGCGTGCAAGCGCCGGGCGGTTGCCCCCTCCACATCATGTCGGGGCCTTGTCGCACGGACCGGCGATCGCCTCTTGCAAACAACAGGCAAAGGTTAGGAGCAACGAAATTCTTACGCCACTGATAGAAATGACAGTCCACCCAACAACTCCGAGCTGAAAACCAAACCAGGCTCATGACGGGGTCGGTTCCTTCCGGCTTTGCTCAAAATGTGCCCCTCGGCTGTAACTGTACGCAGTTCCTACGACTATTCCCGCCTGTTAAGTGTGAGCTGGGTTGCTCGCCATGTGGTTTTCATTGGTAGGCCCGCTGATCAAAAGTAGGCCAAAGCCAGCCACATGTAGGACTCATGAAGAAATCATTGTTTGTCATCATTACGCCTCTAGCCGTGATTGCGCTCCTCTGTTCGTTGTGTGCCGAGGACAAAGCCAATAGCAAGTCAACGTACACTGGAAGCGCGAGCCTTGCGATCACCTCCCTAGTCGAACCGAATGTGCTCGTCTCGAATTTGACGAGACCCAGGTCGCTATCCGCAACGCTACCGGGCATTGCTAGCTTTTCCAGCTCTCGCTCAGCCGATCCTGACGCGCTGCCAGCACGCATCACCCCGCTTCCCAAGCCCGTAGTCCGGTCTTCCGATTCTTCGCCCTCGAGCGTTCAATGGACGTCGCTGCTGAAGGGCTCTATGTCTTACCTTGGGGTCATGCATTCTTTTCGGTTGGGTACTGAAGCAGGCACGCGCGAAGCTTTAAACAACAGTGTCGTCGGGGGATACTTCAAGTCACTGGGAGCAATGCACGGTTGGTCGGACGGCGATGGCTATTACGAAAACTACTTGGGCCATCCCATCGAGGGTGCCGTTTCTGGTTACATCTGGGTTCAAAATGATCCCCGTTACCGGGCTGTGCAGTTCGGCGCCGACCGAGACTATTGGATGAGCCGCTTACGCGCTTACGCCTTCGCGTGGGCCTTTAGTGAACAATTCGAGATTGGCCCTATCAGCGAAGCGTCCATCGGGCAGATTCAGCGGTACTGCTGCCAGTACGGCTTTGTAGACCATGTGATAACTCCTAACGGCGGGCTGGTTTGGATGGTCGCCGGGGATGCCCTCGACCGATACGTTACCGTTCCTCTCGAGAACCGTGTACACAACACCAACGTCCGGATTCTGGCGCGCATGGCTCTTAATCCGCCTCAAACTTTCGCTAACCTAATGATGTTCCATTCTCCCTGGCGTCGCGAAAACCGCGCCAGCCCGACTCATTACGATGGTGAGATTTATCTGCGCCCCTCCGAGTCGCTCGCCGAAGCCGTTAGCCCTGAAGGCAGCCCCGGGGCATTCGATGTCGTGCCCAAGTTCGAACTGGCTGCGTCGGTGCCCGGCTTATATCAGATTGGTGGGCTCAACTGTCTCGGAGGTGGAGGGATCGGCGCTTTCCGGGCCACAGACCTCAGGCAGTGGACGGTGGAAGTGAGTGGCTGCACACTGGGTAACTCTCTGCCTCGTAATTGGAGTGGCGATTCTCTGACCTTCGCTGTCGGCCCCCAATGGATCGTCCACACTGCAGGACGCTGGAGCCCGCATGCCCACTTCAGGGTCGGGGTGCAGAAAATCACAGAAGAGCTAATCAATCCCGAACTCGAAAAGGTGGTGCTCTCCAACGTACCGGCGGGCTCGGATAAACACAAATATCATGACCTTTACACCAAACACTGGGAAACGACTGGGTTTTCCATGGCACTCGGAGGCGGACTCGACGTAGCACTCAACCGCGCCCTTGCGTTGCGTGTCGCCAATCTTGAGTACACTCGCTCCTGGCTCAGGGACCTGAACGGCAGGAACTTCGATCATGGCCTGCGTCTCAGCACTGGCCTCGTCCTGCGTATAGGTACGTGGTAGTCAGAAACATGCGAACGCTCTTTGGCTCGGCACAGCCGAGAACCCCTTGTCAAGATCGGGGCAACTAAAAGTTGAACCCAAGAGAGAGAACCACGGTTGGGTCTGTCCACCCCGCATTGAATATGTAGGTTGTGAAAGTCGCTTTCTTGTAGGAGAGGCCGATCAGGATCCCGCGTTGAATGTCGAGGCCCGTGTGGTAGGCCTTTGTCCGCTGTGCCACAATCCCCGTCCGAAACCATTCCGTAGGCGAGTAGCTCAGCTCCGTCCAGCTGTAAAAAAAGTTGCCCGCACTGCTCCGCATATCGAATACAAATTCGCCTTCCGTGGAAAGGTCTAGCCGCTTCCAGTTGATTCCTGACAAGTACCCGGGAGCAACGCCTGTTGTGTTGCCAAAGACGCCACCCACCATCGGGGTTGCCTTGAAGGCCAGTTTTTCACCCACTTCAAAGTTATAGCCAACCCACAAGGAGCCCGTCTCCTTGTCCTCGTAGTTGTAGCGCGCCCCAAAGTGTAAATGACTGCGATCGGCGGAGAATGTGGGTGAGGCGTAGGACCTGTCGTGTGGCACGATGTAGCCGGCGATGTTGAGGGAGAAGGACCACTGGTCGAGGGAGGAGTCCGCGGTCGGTTTCGACGTCTCGGTATCCGGCGATTGGGCAGCGGCAGTTCCCAGGAGGAGAACCGCAATCGCGAGAGTCCATAAAGATCGCGTGGCTGTTATCCTCCAAGGAAAATTGTGATCGCAACCATGGCCCCCCCAAGAATGACCATAGCAGTGGCCATCCAAAGGGGACGATGGCCCGAAAAGCGCCCGAACGCGTATCCCGTCACAAACAGCATCCCAATAGCGATCCCATTCGAGACTCGCACCGCCTTTCTCGCATCCTCGATCAACGCAAAGGGAGCAATGACCGGCAGTGTAGCCGAGACAACAATCAGGAACACTCCCAAGGCGCCGAACCAATCAGTTATCCGAAGTCGCGGACGCAATGGCAGGTCATCTAGATTACTCAACTTCTGGCGCATGCTTTCTAGTTCCGACGAAGACAAAACGGAAACCACCACCGGAGGTAAAGCATGGGCGATGATTTGGTGCGCATGCGCAGGGTTGGTTGCTTCGCGCAAAGCTCTAAGCTTCAGGATTCCCTGGCCTAGTGCACCAAAACTGCCCATCAGATAGAAGACGGCGTCGATGATCCCCCATGCCAGGTTGCAGCCCAGTGCGCCGATGAGCATGGCGCGAACTTGCTCACGACCCGCGCCCGCCACGCTGAACGAGCAAGTGAAGGTGAGGACCATGATCAAGGCGAACAAGATCTCGGTGATTCTCTCCATCGGCTCGAGGATACGTTTGTACGGATGCGGCGAGTCTGCAAACATAGTTTGCGAACGTCTCCTATTGCTGCCATCCACCCCCAAGTGCGTTGTAAAGTTGCACGAGGGCAAGACGCTCGCTGAGTCGCGCTTGCGCCAAGCCGAGTTGGGCATCAAAATAGCGGGTGTCGCTATCGAGAACCTCGAGGTAACTTGTTACGCCACCCCGATACCGCATATCTGACAACCTGGTCGCATCCTGCGCCGAGTTCGTGAGCAACTCCTGCTGGGCCCGAAACTCCTGATTCTTGCGATAGGCCACCAGTGAATCGGAAACTTCGCGGAAAGCCTGCTGAATCGACTGCTGATAAGTGAGGACTGCTTCCTGCTTTTGAGCTTCGGTCAGTCTCACATTTGAACGGATCCTTCCACCCGTGAAGATGGGCTGTACAAGTTGTCCGCCAACACTCCACAAGCCTGCGGGTCCCGTAAATAAATTCGTCAGGGCCGCACTCTGGTATCCGCCAACAGCGGTTAGTGTGATCTGCGGAAAATACGCTGCTTTCGCGACGCCTATGCGCGCGTTGGCGGCAACCAACTGCTGTTCTGAAGACTGAATATCCGGCCGCCTCTCCAGCAGAGTAGAGGGCAATCCTGCCGGCACCGTCGGCAGGATCGCACTCTCCACCAGCGGCTTGCCCCTCGTAACAGGCGCTGGATTCTTACCCAACAGAATGCTGATAAGATTCTCTTGCTGCTCGATACGCCTTTCCAGATCAGGAATAGTTCCCGCCGCCGTGTACACCAGCAGCTCCGACTGACGAACGTCGAGCATCGAGGTCGCGCCCCCCTTCGCTCGGACTTCCACCAGACGTAAGGACTCCTTGCGGGATGCAAGCGTGTTGCGGGAGATATCCATTTCGGAATCTAATTCGAGCAATTGGAAATATGCCGAGGCTACATTGCTGACCAGACTGGACATGACTGCCTTCTGACCCCACTCCGTTGCCAACAGGGTTGCCCGTGCCGCCTCTGTGGCCTTTCGGTATTTTCCCCAAAAATCAAGCTCCCAAAACAGCGAGAGGTTTACTTGGGAAGGGCTAGTTTCGAAGGCGGGCGTAATTCTCGTTGCCGGGAGGCGCTCATTGCTACTCGATGCACCCCCGGCGATGGTCGGGTATTGGTCGGCTCGCGTGATGCCCAGCACAGCTTGTGCCTGAAGCACACGCGATGCCGCAACGCGCACATCGTAGTTTTGGGATAGTGCTTCCCGGATAAGCGCTTGCAACTGGGGGTCCTTGAAGACCGTCCACCACTTCTCATCGCCCAGAGAGGAGGTTTGCGGGCCTGCATCCGGAGCCAGACCCCGATAGGTGTCTGGCACCGTGACCGGCGGACGCTTATATTTCGGGCCCACCGTGCATCCCGTCAACAGCAGAAATAGAATTGCTGTAAGCCAGCGCAGCCTGGACATGACTAGTCCCCTTCCGCCGGCAGAATGGCTGGTGCGGATGCTGGCGGCAAATGTTTTTTTCGGTGCGCTAATCTTTCGACGACATCGAAGCACACTGGGATGAGGAAAATGGCTAGAACAGAGGCTGCCAGCATGCCACCAATCACGGCCGTTCCTAGCACTCGTCGCGAAATGGCACCGGCGCCCGAGGCTGTCCAGAGAGGCACACATCCCAGGATGAAGGCAAACGCCGTCATCAGGATTGGCCGTAAGCGCAACTTCGCCGCAATCAACGCCGCCTCTTCAGCCGATTTGCCTTTATCGAATTCCATCTTGGCGAACTCGACAATGAGAATGGCGTTCTTGGCGGCCAAGCCGATTAACATGACCAGACCAATTTGCGCATAGACGTTATTCTCCAGGCCTCGCATCCACAGGAACCAGAAGGCACCGAACACCGCGATGGGCGTCCCCAACAGAACGCTGAAGGGCAAGGACCAACTTTCGTACTGCGCCGCCAAAATGAGGAACACGAAGAGCAGTGACATGGCGAAGATCACCCCGGGGGACACTCCTTCCGCAGCTTTCTTTTCCTGGTACGACATGCCCATATAGTCATATCCCATTTCCACGGGCATGGTTGCTGCGAAGGTATCTTCGAGTGCCTTCATCGCCTGGTTCGAGCTGTAGCCGGGCGCGGGGCTGCCGTTGATCTGGGCACAGCGGTAGAGGTTGTAGCGCAGTGTGAATTCCGGGCCCGTGCGGCCTTTGATGGAAGTCAGCGCACTCATCGGCACGGGCTGCCCAGCATCATTGGTCACGTAAAATTGGCCTAGGTTCTCTGCTCGAGTCCGATAATCGCCCTCTGCTTGAACGTAGACCTGCCATTGCCGTCCAAACCGGTTGAAGTAGTTGACCAGCACGCCCCCCATAAACGTCTGCAATGTCTTGTAGACGTCGGAGAGCTGGACTCCCTGGGCAATCACCTTTGGACGATCCACGTCAACGTATACCTGGGGTACCGCAGGTAATGCAGTCGTGTAAATTGCTGCCAGCTCAGGCCGCTTGCGTGCTGCGGCAAGAAACTTGTCCAAGTTCTGAGTCAGGAATTGAGGGTCTTTGCCCGCACGATCTTCCAGCATGAACGTAAAGCCTCCTGAAGCTCCCACGCCCGGAATGGCCGGCGGTGGAAAGGAGAAGGCAACACCTTCGGTGATTTTCGAAAGCTCCCGGTTCAAATGCTTCTTGATGGCTTCGTACTGTTCCTCTGGCGCCTTGCGCTCCGCCCATTCTTTAAGAGTGATCCAGTAGAAAGAACTGTACGTATTTTGGGCCCCGCTCAACATGCTGTAACCGAGCACCGCTGTCACCGCGTGGACACCGGCGGTCTTCAGAATCATGTCTTCGATCTTGCGGGATGCGTCATCATTGCGCTGGAGTGAAGCGGCATTGGGCAACTGCAGGCCGGCGAAGACATATCCCTGATCCTCGTCCGGCAGGAAACTGCTTGGCAAGCGCGACCCGAACCATCCCGCCAGTATGGCCATGCCCAGTAGCAGAAGCATGCTCACGCCGGCTTTGCGAATCAGACCTCCGCAGACGCTGACATAGCCGTCTGTGGCCCGGCCGAACACGCGATTGAACCAGCGAAAAAATGCCCCCAGAGGACCTCGGCTTTCCTTGCGAGGACGCAACAATAACGCCGAGAGAGCCGGGCTTAGCGACAACGCATTGAAAGCCGAGAAGAGTACGGAAATGGCAATCGTGATCGCAAACTGCTGGTAGAGGCGTCCCGTAATGCCCGGAATAAACGCCGTCGGGACAAATACGGCCGAGAGAATCAGAGCGATTGCTATGACCGGGCCTGAGACCTCTTCCATGGCCTTGAATGCAGCGTCCTTGGGAGACATGCCGTGCTCGATGTGGTGTTCCACTGCCTCGACTACGACAATGGCGTCGTCCACGACAAGTCCTATGGCCAGCACCAGTCCGAAGAGGGAAAGCGTGTTAATGGAAAAGCCAAGAAGTGGAAACACCACAAACGTCCCGATCAGTGAGACCGGCACCGCCAGGAGCGGAATTAACGTTGCACGCCAGCCCTGCAAAAAGATGTAAACGACGAGGATGACTAGGAGGATGGCTTCAAAAAGCGTGTGTTTGATCTCGTTCAGTCCTTCAGTAACGGCTAGGGTTGTGTCCAGCGCGATGTCGTATTCCAAATCCTGTGGGAAACGCTGCTTGGCCTCTAGCATCAGCTTGCGAACCCCGGCTGCAGCTTTCACCGCATTTGATCCAGGCAGTTGGTACACGGCCACGACTGCCGCCGGCTTGCCACTGTAACGCCCCATCACGTTGTAGACCTGCGACCCAAGATCCAGCCGAGCCACATCCTTCAAGCGTAGGATCGATCCGTCGGAGTTGGCGCGGATTACAATCTGACCGAACTCCTCAGCCGAGGGAAGCCTGCCCTGTGCCAACACAGCATAGGTAAATTCCTGCCCTTTGGGGACAGGTTCACCGCCAATCTGTCCGGCAGGATTCACAGTGTTTTGAGACTGGATCGCTTTGACGATTTCGGGAACTGTAACGCTCATCTTTGCCAGTTTGTCCGGCTTGACCCAGCAGCGCATAGCGTATTGGCCAGCTCCGTAGACGCTAACGCTCGCGATGCCCGGTACACGTGTGAGCTGATCATTCAAATTGATATAGGCATAATTCGCGAGATAAATGTTGTCGTAAGCACCTTTCGGCGAGTATAGGTTGACCAACATCAACGGAGCTGTTGTTGACTTCTGAACTGTGACTCCATAATTGACCACGTCCGCAGGTAACTGTGAATTAGCCTGGTTAGTCCGCATTTGCGCAAGGATTTGATCGGTATTGGGATCTGTTTTGATATCGAAGTTGACGGTCAGCGTAATCTGCCCAGTGTTGGCGTTGTTGGAATACATGTAGTTCATGTTGTCCACACCGCTCATTTGTTGTTCGATAGGCGTAGCGACTGACTGCTCAACGGTTATCGCATCTGCGCCCGGATACGTAGCTTTCACCTGAACTTCAGGGGGAGCGATGTTGGGAAACTGGGCCGTGGGTAGGCCCAACATGGCCGCGATGCCAACGCACACCATGAGAATGGCAATCACCATCGCCACGATGGGACGTCTGATGAAGAAGCTGGACATGGCTCACTCTCCTTGTCCGGCGGAGCTGAATACCTTAGGGCGAACAGTTAAGCCTTCCTTGGCCTTCTGCACGCCTTCGGCGATTACTTGTTCTCCCAGCTTTATGCCGTCGGTAATCACCCACATCTGGCCCACCCGTTCTCCGGTTTTCACCGGGCGGATACTGGCTTGATTGTTCGAGTCGACCACGACAACGCTGTAGCTACCCTGAGTCTCAACCACGGAGCGTTGCGGCACCAGCAGAGCGGCCTTGGCGATTCCTGTAACGGCACGGACCCGGCCGAACATGCCGGGACGCAGAACGCCTCCCGGATTATCGAATGCTCCTGCCATGCGAATAGTTCCCGTCTTTACATCAACCTGCCGGTCGGCGAGTACGACCCATCCTTTGTGTGGATAGACGGTCCCATCCGAGAGAACAAGTTCAAGAATCTTCCGCTCGCCTGCTCGCTTTCTACCTTCGGCCACGGCACTGATTCTTTCCGCGAACTTCAGATACTCTTGTTCACTGATGGCGAAATAGGCTTTGATCGGCTGCACCTGTGACACCGTCGTCAGAATCGTCGTGGGTCCGACCAGATCGCCGATCTGTCCTTTTGCCAGCCCGGCAACGCCATCCACCAACGAGCGTACCTTGGTGAACTCCAGATTAAGCTGCGCTTGCTCCACCTGTGCCTGCGCAGCGGCTACCATCGCCTGGGCTGCCTGGTTGGCCTGAATGTCATTGTCGAGCTGAGCTTGCGGAATCGCGCTCTCTTTGGCTAGGGGTGTATCGCGCGCCACGTCAAGGCGGGTCTTTCCCAATTGTGCTTCTGCCTGGGCTAGCTGTCCCTTCGTTTGCTGTAGTGCCGCTTCAAATGGACGCGGGTCAATCTCAAAAAGCACTTGATCCTTGTGAACCACCGTGCCTTCTGTGTAATTCTGCTTCATCAAGTAGCCCGTCACCTGAGGCTGTATCTGAGCGTTCACGTAGCCATCAAGAGTCGAGATGCACTCCGTGTAAAGAGGAACGTCCTGCTGTACAACGGCCGCAACTTCAACCTCCGGAGGGGCGGCAGCCGAGGCTACCTCCTTCTTGCCACACCCTGTTCTCAAGTGTGAGCGCAGCTATCAAGACGAAAGCACCCTGGCAAAAGCGCGGAAATCGTGAGTGCGAGCATTGGCGCGACATCTCCCTCTCGGGTGGAAGTACCAAACCGTAAAGCTCATGTCCGATTTGCATGGAAGGACTCCTCGGGAAGGGATAGTGAAAACATGAGAGTCTCGCTCGATTGGCTAGTTACGCAGCGGGACGACACGTTTGGTTGAATGACGTTTGCCCCTGTCACATTCTTCTTCGACCCGAGCGTAGTGGGGGTGTAGTAGGCGGGAAACTGGCAGAAGTTACAGTCGGTGCGAACCGACATCGCACCCTGTTCGGATCAAGTCCGCCAGGCACTCTGCAATTCTTGATAGTTGGTCTCTGATCGTCTGAGTAAACGGTGCGAAACCCCGCCTTGTGACCTTGTGATCTTAGATCCCTACAACGTCTGCCCCTCGCAGCCTGCGAATTGCCAGGTTTCTGCTGTCTCGGTGCTGTGATCAGGGCTCCATCTAACAGGTTTCTACAAGTGCAGGCTGGAAATATATAGGGTAAGACCTGTGAACCTTGCTGGCATGCGTAAGCGTTGTATCGTTGTATTGTCGAGTTGATGCAAAGGACCTTCGAAAGCGACTTCTGCGTTCAAACCGTTTCAGAACGACCGCAGACGTTGGATGAGATCAACGCTTCCATGCCTGTGCC
Source organism: uncultured Acidobacteriota bacterium (assembly GCA_963733805.1). GTDB lineage: Bacteria > Acidobacteriota > Terriglobia > Terriglobales > Acidobacteriaceae > Gp1-AA133. The sequence continues at coordinate 346,656 of CAVTEO010000009.1, forward strand.
TCGGATTCTAATAGCCGATGATCAGGAAGAGATGGTACGAACCATTGCTGAGGCTCTTGGGGACTCGTTCGAGATAATCGGCACCGCTGAAAACGGCGAGCACGCGGTTGAGCTTGCGTCAACTTTGTATCCTGATGTCCTCATACTGGACATCTCCATGCCCATAGTGAACGGGATAGAAGCTGCCAGGCGTCTGAAACGGCTAGGTTCCTCTGCACGGATCGTCTTTGTGACGGTGCACCGGGATCCAGATTTTGTTGAAGCTGCGCGGTCCACAGGTGCGCTGGGCTATGTGTGGAAGGAATCTCTAGGCAGAGATTTGGCCCCGGCTGTACAGGCGGTGCTACAGGGCAAAAGATTCACTTCCCCGTTCATGCCGTTCTATTAGCTCAACCGGCTTCTCGGCCGGACTAAGCCCGCTCTCAAACTCCTCTCCAGACTATCCAGTACACTACTGCATCCAGCAGAGCACGGCTTAGTTCCCGCCAGCTAGCCCACGGTTCACCAGAACCTTAACCTCTACGCGCCGATTCTGCGAGCGTCCCTGTGCTGTCTCGTTCGAAGCTACAGGAGCGGCCTCGCCCATGGCCCCCGGTGCCACGATGCGTCTCACCGGCACATTGCAATTTTGAATCAAGAACGCAACAATCTCCTGCGCCCGATCCATGCTCAGCTTCTGATTCATTGCGGCATTTCCCGATGAGTCTGCGTACCCCCTGACCTCGATCAGATACCCCGTGAGGTTGACTGCATTGTGTGCCAGGTCCTTGAGAGCAGTCTGATCATTAGCTGAGATGCTCTTGCTGCCGCTCGCGAAGAAAACGGTTGCTTGACCCTTGGTATCAAATTCGGTCAGATCTGAGAAGCGCTTGGAAACATCTTCAATTTCTTGTTCGTTTGAATCAATCTTTTCCCGATTTGCCGCAACCTGCACTTTATTAGCGGCAATGTTCTCCCGATTGCCCTCCACTGCCTCTTGCGTTGGAGTCAGACCCGCTTGAATGCTCTCCGCTGTCTTCAGGTCGTCTCCGGAAAAAGTAATGGTATCCGCCACCAGCCCGCCCTGATCGTCCCGGAATCCCTCGACAGCGATCTTGAGACCCGGGATCAGGGCCGTGAAGCTCATCTCCGTCTTGCGAAGCCCCAATCCCTTGGGTTTTTGGACTTTTGTGTCGTCTGTAAGAACAACCGTAATGTTGCCATCGGGCGTTTTTACTTTAAGGGTTTCTCCAGTCCGCCCCGTGATCAAACCATGTATTTTGACCTTTTCACTATTGTCGAGGCCATGCAACATTGCTAATGTCAGCCAACCCAGCAGTACTGTAGCTGCTATCGTCCAGCGGGAACTTCCATGCATAGGCCACCTCTCGAAAGGGCGGCACATTGAGCCGCACCATGATTGAAACCAACAGAATGCTAAGAAGCTCACCTAGCCACGCATACTGGCAAAGATGACAGTCACAAGAGTCGCATTCCCTAAACTGCTGTTCGGTGCGCTCAACTTACAGCCGACGGTATTTTCCTTGATCTCACTGCGAGAACTGCCAGTTATTGCGACATTTGATTCTGCCTAATATCTCTTGGGGAACGCAGCGGCAACCGGACATTTGCCGCTAATGGGAAGTGAACGATTCTATATAGCGGAATGCGCAATGGAGCTTCGTCGCAGAGCCAGGCTGCTGATTGCCGATGACCACACCTTGCTGGCGGAAGCCTGCAAGAGCTTCCTGGAGCCTGAATTCGATGTTGTCGGCATCGCGGATAACGGACGAGCTCTCGTTCACATGGCATCCGAACTCAAGCCGGATGTGGTAGTCCTAGACATTTCCATGCCACAATTGAATGGCCTTGATGCAGGCGATCAGATAAAGCATATTTTGCCGATGACCAAGCTGGTATTTGTGACAATGAATATGTCGCCCGAGGTGGCGGCTGAAGCATTCCGACGTGGCGCATCCGGGTATGTCGTGAAGAGTTGCGGAGCTGAGGAACTGGTCAGGGCCATTCGTCGAGCGCTGAAATCGGAATCCTACTTGTCTCCCATGATTACCAAGGAAACGGTTGATTTTCTACTGAGAAGCAAGGATTTCTATGTTGAGGAGAAGCGCATAACTCCGCGCCAGAGTGAGGTCCTGCAACTGCTTGCCGAAGGCAAGTCCATGAAAGAGATTGCCAATGTCCTGAACTTGAAGCCAGGGACGGTCGCCTTTCACAAATACAAAATGATGGAGACCCTGGGTCTAAAATCCAACGCTGAGTTGATTCAGTACGCGATTAAACACCATCTTGCCGGATGATCGCCGCTCTGAGATTTCGGAGCCCGAGGCCTAAATTCAACTCGTAATTTTGCAGTGTCATGCTGCTAGTTCTGTCAGTCGCGCCGCCACCCCCGGCGGGGCTATCAAAGGGTGAGAGTACTGCGACCTGCCCTTGCAGCCCAGGGGCCACCGCACGAGAATCACAGTGCCTCTTGCGCACAGGAGAGACGTGTGCTATTGACTTTGCTCCTGATAGCAATCGCAATGCTCTTCGCACTGGGAACGGCGCTGTATTTCGCCTATGTTGAAACAGAAGGTGACTTCCCAATAAGGCACAAGCCTCATCACGGGGTGCGAGCGTGAAGCGATGGAGTTGTACGACCCCATCCCCGGCACGTCTCGCTCCCCTGACCATTTACCAGTTCAGTTCGTTTGAATGCACGCGGACTCGCACCTCATTGAATTCTCACGCAGCCGAGAGTTCGACCGCTAGCGGGATAGCGCCCTCCGCGTGCCGGATCTTAAGTGCATGATCAGTTCCCGGTCCGCGTCGGCTGCTTCCCGGTCCTCCGCGTTCTTGGCGGGACTCGAGCAGCCAGCAATGAATGCAATTCTTGGTGCAGGCGAGTTCCGCTGGGTACCAGCCAAGCACGCGGTTACTAGCGGAGGCGATTCTGCCACCCACTTGTTCTTGCTACAAAGTGGCCGGGCCCGCTACTGCCACTTGACAAAGAAAGGTGACCTGGTCTTACTGGCACCATTGGTGCCGGGAAATGTCATCGGGCTAATGACTCTGCTGAAGAACCCGTCCACATATATAGCCACCGCAGAAGCAGCTTCCGACTGTGAACTCTTGGTCTGGGATCGCGCCCGTGTACGCCAATTCGTGTCCCTATATCCTCTGCTGGGTGAAAATGGCTTGCGCATTGCCTTTGGCTACCTGCGAAACTACATTGAACGCCATGTTGCATTGGTCACAGAAACTGCCATGGAAAGGTTGGCTAAGACCTTGCTCAAACTCGGTCAACAGTCCGGCGAGATTCATCCCGACGGGGTCGAAATCCGTACTACAAACGATGAACTCAGCGCACTGGCAGATATCAGCCCCTTCACCGCCAGCCGCGCCCTGAGCGAATGGGTGCGTGCAGGCACCATTTCCAGGGGGCGTGGCCGCATTCTTCTCCATGCGCCCGAAGCCCTTGTGGTTGATTAATAGGGAGACGGGTCAGCCCCTTCTTCCCGTTTTATTTTTCTTAGGTGCGCTAGAGCAACGACGAGATTCCTTCCCTAGCTATATCCTTAAGCCGTGCCCTCCCCCGGGGCTCTTTTCTCGGAGGTACCCCCATGCTCGTCGTTGAGCAGATACGGCATCGGCCGGGTCCGACGCGCAGACAGGTCTTGTCCATGAATAGCCAATTCGGTTCGCCCGCGAGAAAAAGAGTTGAAAATGGACGATTCGAAGGCGCCCGAATCCGATAGCGTGTCCAGGACTCATTTCTAACTCGGAAGACGAAATTCCCGCTGTGCAAGGCGCCAGCCTCCCCGTTCATACCGCTGGCGCGAATTGGCGCGACAGATCAGCAAGAGACTGATCCTCACACGCTCCGGAACACCAGACTCGGCAAGCTAGTACAACTGACAGGCCCAACAACCAGACACTCGCCGTACGCTGCTTTCTGGGCTCTCTGGTGCGTCATGACAGTTATCCTGGTTGGATTGCCCTTTGCTTGTCAAAACCTGATGCCAGACATCTTGGCCACAGGACCTCGCGCACGACTATCTCGGGCACGTCGTCTTCTGACGACGTGTGCCTTCGTCTGCACCCTCTGTACATTTGCAAGTCCAAACGCCACCAGCCAAGCCGCACGCGACCCGTCTGCGGTTCCTGACTCCGTTGCGATTGAGAACAATGGTTCCCCGGTCGAAATTGATGGCAAGTCGATCCTCTTGATCTATGCACCCATCGGAGGATTCACTCCGCGAGATCGAGCTAGAGCAATCCAGCAGCGCATCGTCGCCCTCAGCGGTAACACCAACATAGCCATCGAGGCCATTCATGCGGAGGACCGCGGTACGTGGACCGAGATACTCGCCGGCAGCAGCCGTCTTATGGGGATCACGGAAGCCGACGCAAAGGCTGCGGAACGTTCGCGCGCAGAACTGGCTGAGGAGTATACCGAAGTCCTCCGCCTAGTTGTGAAACAGTACCGCGAAGACCATACTTGGCGGCGCTATTGGCGGGGAATGTTTTATGCGGCACTAGCGAGCGTCGCCATTGCCGTGTTGTTGATCATCCTATTCCTTGCTCGGCGGAGCGCGAGATCGAGAATAGAGCGATGGCTGGCTCGCTGGGAAGCCGTAGGACCGCCCGTGCCAGTAGCTCTGCGACTCAGGCGATACCTCGGTCCGCCATTCACAGCCATGTTTCGGGCACTTTTCTGGATCATCGTCCTTGCGCTATTGCAGAGCTATGTGACGGTCGTGCTGCGCTTCTTTCCGTCGACCCGATACACGTCCTATCGCATCACCGACTGGCTGTTTTCAGAGTTTGCCACATTCGGGAAAACCTGCGTCCGTTACATTCCAAACCTGTTGCTGATTCTGTGCATTTGCCTCATCACCTCCTACCTCATCAAAATCAACAGATACATTTTCCAAGAAATCAGCAACCAAAGAGTGACTATCCGCGGCTTTTATCCCGACTGGGCAGAGCCCACAGCGAAGCTGACACGAACTTTGATCCTCGCAGCAGCTGCGATTGTGGTTTTTCCTTATCTTCCTGGATCCGAAAGCCCTGCGTTTAAAGGCATTTCTGTATTCCTCGGTGTCCTGCTGTCACTCGGCTCCACTTCGGCTGTGGCGCACGCCGTCGCGGGCACCATTCTCACGTATATGCGCGCTTTTCAAGTTGGGGACTTCGTCCGCATAGGAAACGACGTCGGGGAGGTAATCGAAAAGACCCTCCTGGTGACTCGTATTTGCACCCAAAAGAAGGAGGTGGTCACCATTCCCAACGGTACGGTTTTAGGTGGGGTGGTAGTGAACTACAGCGCCGAAGCCCGACAAAAGGGCGTGATTTTCCATACCACGGTGACCATTGGCTACAACGCACCGTGGCGACAGGTTCACGAGTTGCTCGTTTCTGGAGCTCTTGCGACCGAGGATGTGTTGCGGGAACCCGCGCCATTCGTAGTGCAAACCGCACTAAACGATTTTTATGTCGCCTACGAGCTAAACGCGTACACGGTCAATCCCAAGAACATGCAGAACATATATTCGAGCCTCCACCAGAATATCCAAGACAAGTTCAATGAAGCCGGGGTCGAGATCAACTCTCCACACTACACTTCCCTGCGGGACGGCAACCGGACCACCCTTCCGGACGCCTACTTGCCGAGCGGCTACCAGAATCCCGTGTTTGAGGTTCAGGCATTGAATGGCTCGCAGTATCACCGACAGGAGTGAGACACCCGTGAAGCGAGTTACTCAGACCTCAGCATCTCCGCCATTAAGCGGTCTTCGGAATCTCGATGCCCTATCTGATGACAACCAGCCAATCTGCGCGATCGTGACCCGCAACTTCCACATCCAGGGCCGGCACTCGATAGTGAAGGGGCGGCAATGATAGCGCGAGCGTTGAACGCGTTAGCAGCTGGTGCTGCCGTGCTCTTGCTCCTCACCACCTCTGGTGCGCAAGAACCGATCGGTCAAGAGCCCAACGTGATGACTCAACTCAGCCAGTCTTTCCAGCGAGTTGTCACGAAGGTTGCGGCCGCGACTGTCACCTTGGATGTCGTGGCCTACGTCCGTCCGGAAGACGATAATGATACCTCTAGTTCCGCGCACCTTGACCGCCAGCAGCTAACGAAGTCCCACAACATCGGGTCTGGAGTCATCGTCGACACAAACGGCTACATAATTACAAACGCGCATGTGGTCGAGGGAGCCAGGATCGTGCGGGTGACACTTGATGAGATGCTTCGATCTTCTCATTCACATATGGTCGGGGAGCTCCCCAGCATCACATTTGACGCACGAGTCGTGGGAGTGTTCGAAGAGGCGGACCTGGCTCTCGTGAAAATAGACGAGGGTGGTTTACCAACTATTGTTTTCGCAAACTCCGACGCAGTGCGAGCTGGGCAATTGGTATTCGCCGTGGGGAGTCCGGAAGGCTTCAAGAACTCCGTCTCCATGGGTGTCGTCAGCGCGGTAGGTCGTTACAGTGAAAGCAACGACGGTAGCAGTTTCATACAGACAGATGTGGCCATAAGCCACGGCAGCAGCGGCGGTGCTCTGGTCGACGCTAACGGCGACCTGATCGGCATGATTTGCTTTATGGTGACCGTGCATGATGCCAACCAGAGACTCGGCTTTGCCCTGCCAAGCAAGCTTGTGCGATCGGTTTTGGAAGAACTGAAGGTCAATGGTCGTGTCACTTACGGCGACATTGGGTTTAAGGTCCAAAACGTGACTCCGATTCTCGCTCGAGGCTTGCACCTCTCACAAGAGTGGGGAATGATTGTCTCCGACGTCTCACCAGGAAGCTTCGCTGAAAAAGCTGGTCTCCAAGTTCAGGACCTGGTTTTGGCGATGGACGGACAATCATTGGCCACTGTGCCTCAGTTCATTGCATCCCTCTACGGGAGGCGCCCCGGGAGTCGCGTCCACCTCGACCTTCTGCGTGGATCACGACATCTTGCCTTGACGGTCTCAGTGGCTGAGCGTCTTCCCGACGCGGAGACACTCCCGGATGCAGCTGACTTGGAGCGCGGGCTGATTGCGAGACTCGGAGTCGTATGCACGCCTGTCGACCAGCATCGAACTAGCTCAAGTAGCCGACTACGATCCAGTTCCGGTGTTGTTGTAGTTGCTAGATTGTCCGGAACCGATGTTGATGCGGAGTTAAGATCGGGTGATGTCATTCGTTCGCTAAACGGAACAGCGGTGACCAGTGTTGAGGGCTTGCGATCCGCGATAGATAAATTGAGCCCTGGAGCCAGTGCCGTCCTACAAATCGAACGACTACATCACTTCGAGTACCTCCCTCTAGAAATCGACTGAACAGGACAGAGACCCGGCGACATGAGGAAATAAACGCCAGTGCCATTATTCGCTCGCAATTTGAGTGCGATTGGCCTTGTGGCTGAGAGCTTTTCCATCCCTGGTAACGATCAGAATTTGATCTTGGCGCCGCGCTCACAAGGAGCGAAGGGGCGCTCTGTAGGAGATTTTGGCAGACAACCTCTGGAGAGAAGACAAAGCTCCATTTGCACCAAGTCTGTCAGATCGCGATTAAATGATGTCGGATCGCATACTGAACTAGCTCGGCATTGCTCTTGGCATTAATTACCTCCATGATGCGGTATTTGTGAAATGCCACAGTGCGAGTGGTAAGGTTCAACACACCGGCAACTTCCTTCATGCATTTCCCCTCGGCCAGGAGTTGCAGCACTTCACGTTGTCTCTCCGTGAGTTTTTGTCCTTCATCGACAAGCTTTTTGTCCTGGCGAAGCAGGAAATCGACCGTATCCTTCGCAATCATGGGTGACAAGTAGGATTTGTTCCGCAACACCTCACGGACCGCGATGGCCAGTTCGGTGGCTGCACACGTCTTCAGCAAATACCCTGATGCTCCGCGGCGAAACGCCTCGGCTGCCAGATCGGCATCATGATTCATTGTCAAGTAGACCAACTTTACTCCAGGCAGTAGCTCTTTTATCTGCTGACCCGCATCCAAGCCGTTGAGGAGCGGCATGGAAACGTCAACAATAATGAGGTGAGGTCTTAGTTCAACCGCAGCCCGAACTAGGGAGCGCCCATCGCCCACCGTGCCAACAACTTCGTAGTCCGTTTCGAGAAGTTTCTTGCAGGCTTCGGCTACCAAGGTGTGGTCGTCCGCGATAAGGATTCGTGGGAGATTTCTCCTGATCATAATCCGTACTCCTACCAGAAGCATTAACCTTGGCGCTGATCGACTTTCACGGCTGGATGTCGGTGAGACAAATTCGACTCCAGCAGCAAGCTTTTTTGGGGCAGGAACCTAGGTTTTTGCTTGACGACAACCCTTCTGTAGGTTCAAGGCACCGTGCAGCCTTTCCCAAAAAAGGCGGCACCAGCCTATCACTGGTCTTTACATCCCGCCTCTAGTATTTTTACTAGCCAACGCACGGGCTTTGGCGAAACCCGGCACTGGTGCGCTGTCTGTTTCGACAGAATAAGATTGTAGGCCCCAACCTGTTCAGATTTCGCTTTCGAAAGAGGGGTTCGAGAGGGCAGACGCGGGATAAAGCAGCCTCCCTCCCAGAACCCCGTGCTGAATCAAAAAGTTCTGCGAATCACTCCCAGTCCGATCGAGCACAGGAAAGAGAGGCTGCCCAGCAACCCGATCATTGGCAGCACACTTCCAGTCTTCGGCAGTTCTGGAGCAGACGGCGTCAGTGCTGGCGCTGGTGCCGCTTCGGCGATCAAGATCGGTGCGTCCGGGGGCGGCGGAGGAGGTGGTGGCGGCATCGAGCCGGTTAGCTGTTTCTGATGCTCAACCGTAGTTACTGGTTCCTCCACGATCTTGGTGGCCGAGACCATCATGCCCTTCTTCAAGCCCCAAGCATCCACTTGCTGTCCATCGACCGTGAACTTTTGCCCTTTGGGAATCTTGAACTGTTGGTTGGTGCCATCTTCCAGAGTCAGAATCACGGAGCTTGGCGGGGAAATGTGCCACACTTTTCCGGTCACCGTCTTTACTGTGGTGATGGTTTGAGGAATTGTTGTCGTCGTGATCGTCCGCTGCAGCTTCATTCCTGGCTTCAGATCGTGGATCCCGAGTTCCCGCCCATCAACACTAACCTTCGCACTTTCGGGAACGTTGGCAACATGGCGGATCGTTCCGTCTTCCATTTTTACCACCAGGTCATTGCCCTGAACAAAGACAACTTCCCCGCGCTCCACCGTCATTTCATGGGTGGCTTGCCCACTCGTCGTGTCGGTTGTTGTTTTCACCTGCGCACTCATGCTTATGGCAAAGGCAAAGCACATCACCCCCACCGCAAGCATCAGCCACACTCGTCTCCATCCAGTCGCTGAGTTCATTGTGTTTTCTCCTTGGTAACCCCTGCTATTGTCGATTTGAGTTCCATAGTGCTCGTTCAGACTTCAGAAATCCTGCGCGCCGGGTCGTTCAATTGCTCAGAGCCTGCAACTTCGATCCTCTGCCGCTCCCCGTTCCGTTATCGTCGGAGTTCCTTACGGATGCCTGAACGATATATCGTTGAGGCGCGCTGCCAATGAAATAGAACGGATAGCAGGTGACTAGCGTTAGCGATCGGCCCGATCGAGCCTGAAGGACAGAGACGTCGCTTGGACTCACGAGCACGATCTGGTCAACTGTATAGACATCTTTTCGGCTTGCCGTCAAAAGTTCGATTGTGTCCCCTGGCCCGATATCCTTCAGTACACGGAAGAACCCGTCCCGATGGCCCGCAATCCCGATATTTCCTTCTTGCCCGGGGCGCCCGGTGCCCGAAATATGACCTACCCCTCGGTTAAGGGTCAGATCATCGGTTCCCTCAAGCACCGGCGCCTCGAGGTTAACCTTGGCGATACGCAGAATTGCCAAGGGCGGATCGAAGTGCTCTATAAGACTGTGTTCATAAGCTTCGATCCGCTTCTGCGACCAAAGGTCGAAGCTAACGTTGAGCCCAGACAATGAGAGTACGATGTTTGCCTTGTCGGCATTTGGTTTCGCTTGAAGATCCTCGAAGCGCCTCAATTCTGCTCTGGACATGATTGCCCGATGGATGTGTGCGCCCACATAAATGCCGATCAACAACAAACCGATGACGAGCAGCAAACGTTGAATCCATCCCAAGGTTCTCATCTCCCAAATGGTCCTGTCGGTCGCCAGTACGTACCAATTTGACGCAGCGATCTCGACCAGATCTAATCGCTCGACCACCAAATCGGTATCTTGGAGTGTAGGTAAGCGAGACTGCTGGCAGTAACTGTCAGTAGTGACAGTGCATAGGCGGCGGAATGGCTCCGCGCTACAAAACGATCGAGAACCTCAACAAGTCCGGCGACTGCGACGTTCCGCTCTGTCAAGACTGCTAGTTGAGATGCTCGAGAATTGGTCGTACAAGGGAGCTTGTGTGGGGTTGGTTACTTTTATGGTCAATCAATACAAGCAGATCGGTGGGGAGCCTGTTCACATTCGCGACTGTTACGTTTGGGCAGAAATCTACTATCTGGATTCAAAGACAGACTATCGCGAATGTCTTCTGGAGCCTGCCCACCCGGCCCTCGAAAACGAACTCGTCATGCTGGACTCGTCGGTGGAGTTGTTCAGTCCCAACTCTATCGTAAGCTGGGCGGCTCCACTCGCCGTCTTTGTCCTCTCCGGACTGTTCATGTATCTCGTGCGCTGCTGGTAGGTGAAACCAGAATTCCCGAAGATGCTGGCCAGCCCGAGAGCCATGGTTCGTCGCACATGGCGTCAGTCTCAACCGAGTTTTGACGAAAGAGGAGCCGGCGACCGAGGCCTGTGGGAGGGAATAAAGGGTCATGGCCGCCGGGTGAAGGAGCTCACGAAACTGAAATCACTTCAGCTGCGGAGTCTTGATGGAGCGTGCAAATCCAAAACTATCAAACGCTTCGACTCTGTCACCTGTCAAAAAGAACAGAAATAAATGAACTGCATTCAGCGATGCACAATTCGCTGCAGCGGATAGGAGAATCAGGGCGAGACATGCGCTCTACGGCCAAAGACAACCGACGTTGGAAGGCTATTCAACCTTATCATTATTATTATTGCTATTTTCGTTTATGAAACGCTCTCCTCGCGAAACCGCGTCCACCGCTGGCAGAAGCTCAGTTCCAGCATGCACCTTTGTGATGTAAGCCCACGCACCCAGGTCAAGAGCTTCTCGTACCACCTCACGAGAGCTTTCCTGACTCAGGAAAATGATTCGTGCTTTATTGGCAATTTCGGAGATTCGGCGGGCAGCTTCAATGCCATTGATCCCCGGCAGGCCAATGTCGAGTAGAATCACATCGGGTTGTAGAGCCTCAGCTTGCTTGACTGCTTGGAGCCCGTCATCCGCTTCCCCAATGATCTGCACATTTGCTTGCTCCTTGAGCATGGAGGATACATAACGACGAAACACTTCATGGTCGTCAACTAGCAGAACTCGAATGTGTCCGTTCTTTTCCATGGGGTTCAAGTTCTTGAACGTGCCTTGATCTCAACCCGATTGTCTGCGACATCTCTAGAAAAGGGTGCTGAAAGTCGAGGACCAGACGCCACACTCGTGCTCCAGCAACTGTGATGCATATGCACCTCACAAGAAGCCGCACCCATTGGTGGCTATGGGAAGAGTATCGGGACAGACTGCAAAAGGTATATAGCACTGAAGTGCTGGACCGTCTGGGACATTTGCCAGCGGATCACCCCTGAAGACGTATTGTTCCCTTTCGGGAGTAGCCTGATCCATCCTCAGTGACTTTGCGAACCGCACGAAAGCTCGTGCCGTTCTGCAGAAAAAACTTACGTCAGTACTTCTGTGGGATCCAACGGTAGTTCCAATCGGGATCTTTGTATCCTCTCGGCTTTTGTCGCCTCGGGAGCGTCACCTTCTCCATCGGAACCTTTTTCCATGGCACAACGCTGAGCAGGTGCGCAATACAATTCAGTCGAGCTCGCTCCTTGTCATCCGTTTGGACGACATGCCAGGGGGACTGTGGGGTATCGGTGGCGGCCAACATTGCGTCGCGCGCCCGTGAGTAGTCGTACCAGCGACGATGCGATTCAAGGTCCATCGGGCTCAGTTTCCATCTCCGCATCGGATCCTCAATACGCCTGAGAAATCTCCGGTGCTGCTCCTGTTCGCTGACCTCAAACCAGTACTTGACGAGAATAATGCCATTGTTTTTCAAGAGAGACTCGAACCCCGGACACAATCGAAGGAAGTCGGCATATTGCTTGTTATTACAAAAACCCATCACGTGCTCGACCAGAGCGCGGTTGTACCAGCTGCGATCGAAAAGCACGAGTTCACCTGCAGCCGGCATTTCCTTCATATAACGCTGGGCATACAATTGAGACCTTTCGCGCTCATTAGGAGCTGGCAAGGCCACGTGGCGGAAAATTCGGGGGCTGACCCGCTCCATGATGCGATGAATCACTCCACCCTTTCCTGCCGCATCCCGACCCTCGAACACAACCACGACCTTGGCGCCATTGGTTCTTATCCATTCCTGCATTTCGACTAGCTTGGTCTGCAGCTTGCGCAATTCGCGCTCATACTTCTTCTTTTTGATCGAGATCAGTTTTTGATTGTTCTTTTCTCCGCTTTTCTTTTCCGGCACCAAGCGCCTCCCTAATAAGCACCGCACACAACAGTTTCGTTGCATAGTTTGCGGTTCGGCCCGCAGACACGTTAACTGGCAGTTCTATCAGTTCTCCGAAGTTGGCAAGGCCAAGCAAAATCTTTCTCGTACCTGCGCAGCGATGGTATAGCAGCCTCGCCATGTGTCGGTGGGAGTGTCGTCGTGCATGAACCGCCGAATAACAGGATGATGCATTTCGGCAGGGCTTTCGCACTCTTCGTACTCCTGCTGCTGCCCCCATCCCTCTGGGCTCAGGTTGCGGGTCCCAAAGCGCCTGCTGCTGAGGCACCCCCCGAAATCCCAAAGGACACCCTTGGCCGTAACACCCCTCGCGGCGCCGTCCTGGGCTTTCTCAACGCTGCCCGGAAAGGCAATGCGGAAATTTCTGTCCTGTACTTGAATACTCCGCTGCGCGGCGAAGAAGCCGAGGATTTGGCGCGTCAACTCGCCATCGTCCTCAACCGCCGTCTTCCTGCTCGACTCAACTCGCTCAGTGACGAGCCCGAGGGCTCCATACCCGACCCTCTGAGGCCCGACGAAGATCTCGTCGGAACCATCCCCACCGCCAGCGGCGACCTCGACATTCTGGTCGAGCGCGTCGATCGCGGAAAATTAGGCAAGATCTGGCTCTTCTCGCGGAAGACTCTCAAGACGATTCCGGATGTTTTTCCTGAACTAACGCTGTCAACCGTGGAGAAAATTCTCCCGGAATTTCTGGTTAAGAATCGACTGGCAGATATCCCTATCTTCGAGTGGCTGGCACTTTTTGTCGGCATGCCATTTCTCTACGCGCTGACGGGGCTGGTGGACCGACTCCTTCGCTTGGTGGTTTGGGGGGTCCAACGCCACCTTCCGCGAAATACAAATCCGCAGAATTCTAGAATATTGCCCGCCCCCCTTCGTCTGCTGCTGCTTGCCCTCACCATTCTCTGGCTGCTATCGACAGTGGGGCTCCCGCTTTTAGCACGGCAGTTCTGGTCCACCATGGCGTTGGTGATTTCGATTGCCGCCTGCGTGTGGCTTCTGATCCTTGTGAACGGCTGGGGCGAGCGTTATCTTGTTCAACGCCGTCCAGGATTGAGCGGGTCGGCAGCCGTCTTGCGTCTCATTCGTCGGGTGATCGATGGAGTAGTTCTCTTCGCTGGCCTGCTGTTCACGCTCTACCACTTTGGCATAAACCCAGCTGCAGCACTCACTGGTCTCGGGGTGGGTGGCATTGCGGTTGCGCTTGCTGCGCAAAAAACATTGGAAAACGTCATTGCGGGTATTTCCCTGATCGCCGATCAGGTCGTTCACGTGGGAGATGCCTTGAAGGTCGGTGACACTGTAGGAACGGTCGAGGATATCGGCCTCCGCTCAACCCGCATTCGCACAAACGATCGCACCCTGGTCTGTGTACCAAATGGTCAGATTGCGAACATGAGTCTCGAGAACTTCTCGGCACGAGACAGATTCTGGTTTCATCCCATGGTGGGATTACGCTATGAAACCACGCCCCTTCAAATGCGCTCAATTACAACCGAGGTTCACGAATTCCTCACCATCCACCCTAGCCTTGACGCCTCGTCAGTGCGTGTCCGGTTTGTACGTCTCGGTCCTTCTTCTCTAGATGTCGATATTTTCGCCTACCTGTTCGCCCGTGACTGGAACCACTTCCTGGAGATCCAGGAAGGCCTGTTGTTCCGCGTTATGGAAATCATCGAGCAGGCAGGAGCCGAGATCGCGTTCCCCTCGCAGACTACCTATCTCGCAGCGCATTCATCTGACAGGCTAGCGCTTAGCGTCCATGACCGCGGCGGAAGACGCCGTACCGATCAGATCCATATTGAAGAAACGGTCCATCACTAAGTCATCCGCATCGCACCTGTGTCCACTCGGCGCCGACGTCCTCGCGGAGAGGGTCGTCTGTCAGATGTGACAGTTCCTGCGACAGTCCTAGGGCCCTACCATCAGGTTCGTGCTTCAGGCGAGTCCAGAACCGTTTCTTCCTGGCCGCCACAAAACCAAGTCCCGGGGGCAGGTCCGCATTGGATCTCACAACCGGTCTGCAAATTGGAGGGCAGGATGAAAAGGGTTTCATTTCTTTCGGCGCTAGGTCTTCTTCTGGTAGCGACTGTCGCCTTTAGCCAGGACGTCCGATACAACTTCGACAAAAACGCCGATTTCTCGAAGTTCAAGACGTACAAGTGGGTCAACCTGAAAGACGCGGCGAAGGTGAATGATCTAGTGGCCAAGCAAATCACGGACGCGATCGATGGGGAACTGGCGACAAAAGGACTCACTAAAGTCGATGACGACAGCGCGAATCTCTATATTGGATACCAAGCTGGCATTGGCACGGAGAAGCAGTTTACCTCATACAGCTCGGACTGGGGATACGGCGGAGGCTGGTACCGCGGCGGGTGGTACGGTGGCGCGGGTGGAATGAGCACGACCACAGGAACGACTGACACCATCTACATCGGCCAGTTGGCCCTCGACATGTACGACTCATCAAACAAGGATCTCGCATGGCGCGGTGTGGCCAGCAAGACCATCGATGAGAAGGCCAAGCCCGAAAAGCAGCAGAAAAACCTGGCGAAGGCGGTAAAGAAGCTACTGAAAAACTATCCTCCGCCGGTGAAGAAATAGTTCTTTCTTAAATGGCGCGCCGGACGTCCTTTCTCGGCATCGACCCGGCGGGTGTCGAACACTGGCTCGTGTGGTACACCGCACGAGCCAGTCGCTCATTTGGGATCACAAGACCGGCGTACGCCACGCTACTCAATCAGGTCGGCGTACTGCCCGCCAGCTTCTTGCTTCATGGTAAGCATCACCCCTACAAGCTTTCGGTCCCGCTCGCCATGAATCAGAATGCCTCGCCGACTCCCATGCCCCAGGTCCACGAATCCTTGCCTCGCGCGATATCAGCACGGAGATTAACCCGGTACTGCTTGCTGACCTGGAACCTTAATCCTCCGCCGCCAGCAGGCAGGAAGTTGTTGCTCTTAAAGATTTGCGAGCCACCCTGCAACACTTCACCGATTCCTCCAAACCCAACAATTCCGAACCGCTTCGGCAAGGTCAGGCGGTACTCCAGTTGCGTCGCGAACATATAACGATCGAGATACCGACCGGCCGTGTATCCCCGCAACTCATTGTTCACCCCGTAAATGCAATTCCCGTAAAAGGGCGGGGCTCCGCCTGTTCCGCAGACAAACAGGTTGTAGGCCAGGACCTGATTCTTGCTTAAGCTTCCATATTTGTTGAAGGTAAATCTGTATGCCTGGAAGGAGTACTTGCTCCCCAAGGCCTCAGAATAGAAATCGGAAGTGAAGTCAAGCAACGTACCACTGGTTGGATAGAATCGATTTGGGGAAGTCTCGCGTTTCAACCGCAGACCGAGAGCTCTTAGCGTCGTATCAATCCCCAGATCCGAGGGCGGCGGGACGTCGGGCGTTGTTCCCTCGCTGAGTCTGGAAGCGATCACCGAACTTCCGGTCCAAAATCGCACTCCTAGGAAAAACTGCCATCCGACGCGACGCAACACTTCACCACGAAAAACCTGGCCTGTTTGTTCGAGCGGAAGCTTTCGTCCTGCGCTTCCCGCGAGAGAACCCAAACCGTACAAATCATAGTTGAGATTGCCGTGGACATAGAGCGAAGTGATGCGGTAGGTGTCTTCTCGAAAGAACAAATCTCCAAAGGCGGCGAAACCACGCGTCCCATTATTTGTTATCAGTCCTGCAACTCCCACCACCGATGGTGGCGATACCTTGTCATTCTTGCGCAACGGGAATATGTAGGCCAGCACCGGTATTAACCCCGTACCCAATGCGGGGCTGGAAATCGGTAGGGGAGCGACAACCAGGGAACCTCGCTTTTCGGATGTTCCCTCCTCCTTAGGTTTGGCATCGGGTTGCGAATCTGACGGCATCTGCGGCGCGAAACTGTCGGTTAGTTGTGAATTCCCGAGGATATTGTGAGACCTCGCGCCGTCCGGTCGCGGCCACTCCTCCTGCGCAATAGCAAATGGAGCGAACAGGCAACAAGCTGACACCAGTGCTCGAATGAGCTTCGGAACAACAACATGGGTTCGTTTCTTGCCGGCCAATTGGCGCAAGCCAATTTCCGCTCCCGTACCGCCGCTGCATCGCACCTTAACCGGTTGGACAACCGGTTCAACGATATATCTTCCGAGGAAACGGACTCTATTATTGTTCATGTTCCGCAACGAGCCGCAAGTCGGGCGGTACCGACTCCGCGCGCATCGCACCGAGACATGCAGTGACCGCAGAGTCGACTCCACGGAACAGGACTCCCTCCGACACTTCCACGAAACCGCTTCTCTTGAAGAGATCTCGAACCGGATCTGCAACCCGCGCGAAACAGAGTTGGACTTCCGATTCGCGCAGCTCACTTCTCAGACGCTCAAGCATTTCCAGACAAGTGACATCGATTTCGGGACTAGCTTCGAGATTGATGATGACTGCTCGCACTGAAGGACCAGTCGTCTTAATCAGTTCGCGTAATCGGCTATGCACGCGATTGGCATTTGCGAAAAACAGGACTCCATTCGGCCGGAAGATCAGGAGACCCGGAACCTGTTCTGCCTCGGAGTATCGCGCCACGTCGACGAAGTTCTCCGAGCCCGGCAGTCTGCCCAAGACCGAATCCTGCGGAGAACTGAGCCTTCGCATCAACGCGATAAGAGTTAGACCAACCGCAAAGATCAGGCCCTTCAGGATTCCCATCTGTAGAACCCCAACCAACGCGACCAGCGCCACCCATATACTTCCGGTCCGCAATTTCGCGTAATACTTGAGCGTGCCCACATCCGCCAGGTGAGCGACCGCATGAATGACGATCGCTCCCAGAACGGCTTCAGGCAAATTGCGAAATAGCGGCAGCAAGAATGCGAGGGTCAATCCCACCGACAACGAGGCGGTAACGGTAGAAAGCTGAGTGCGAGCTCCCGCGGCATCGTTGGCAGCGCTTCCCGACATGCCGCCCCCCACAATCATTCCACCCATGAAGCCAGATGCCAGATTTGCCGCACCCATGGCAAACAACTCCTGGTTTGGAACAATCTCATAGCCGTGCTTAGCCGCGAACGTGCGTCCTGCAGCCAGTGTCTCGGCGACAAGCACCAACACGATTCCGATTGCGCCTATGAGCACGTCCGCCAGATCTTCCTCTCCAACCCTCGGCAGACTCAAAGACGGCATGCCCGCATGAATTGTGCCGACTACCTCTACACCGTGATGCTCCAGTCCGAACCACGAAGCACTTAAAATTCCGAGTACCAGCACCACAAGGGCAGAAGGTACCCGGGGAGCCAGTGCGCCTAGAAGAAACACAATGACAAGTGCTAAGACTCCCACAGCCAGAGTCCAAGGGTTGACATTCCCCAGAGAGGTGAGCACATGCCAGGACTGGTGGAAGAAGTTGCCCTTGCCACCAGGCACTCCCATAAGTTTGTGAGCTTGCTTCACCATGATGGTGAGTCCCAAACCAAAAACAAATCCTTTGAGCACGGGTTTGGAGATGAACTCCGATACAGCGCCCAACCGGAGCAGACCGCCCACCAGAAAAATCACACCCGCAGCGATTGTGGCCGCAGACACCAGAACCATATACTGTCCGGAATCTGACAAGGCTATCGGGGCAACGAGTGCAGCAAGCATTGCTGCTGAAGACGAAGTGGACGTGACTGCCAGCTGGCGGGAGGTTCCGAACACTGCGTACACAAACATCCCCAGCATCGCGGCGTATAAACCCACTTGAGGCGGAACGCCGGCGATGCCCGCATACGCCATTCCTTCCGGTATGAGCAATCCCGCGACCGCAATACCTGCCACAACATCCCCACGAGCCGTCTTCCACGGGTACTCCGGCAACCAATCGCTCATGGGTATCAAACGCGATAAGGATGACCGAAGCCGCATGTCTGCCCCACGTGAAATTCTTCGAGCGACGGCAGCGCTTGCGACCAGTCGACGCCGAGATGCCGTATCAAACGTAAAGCTGCGTTCCTTCCTCAGCCACTGCGACTTTTGCCAGTTATTGGCCATTCGGGTTGGACGTTTAATCTTTAAATTTCATTCGCCCGCACTCTTGCCGTGATTGAATATCCCATCGCGCCGCTCAATGCACTGTAGATTCTGCCAGTATGCAGGCATCCACACAGCCGCTAGATTTTGCTCGTCGATTCGCGGGATGCACGGCCTCTCTGTGGTGGCTGCCTGGTTGGTACGCGAATCCTTCGTAAGGTTGATCGGCAGGTATGTGCGGCACCGATGTGCAGAACGTCCACAGTCCCCGAAATGCAATCCGCAAGGAGAACGGATGCGCGCCTTCAAACTAATTCAGCACATGAAAACAAATGCTGAGCGGATGACGGATGAAGTGCTCCGGAAGATTCGGGACTCAAAAAGATGCAGCGAGCTCCTACTAGCGGTATCTGCTGAGGAGCAAAAGCAATCCACGCTAAACGTCTACCGAGACCTGACAGCGTGGCTGGGAACCGAATCCGACGCAACCATTGAACAACGCTACACATCCCTGGGAGCGCTCCGCGCCCGTCAGGGAGTTCCGTTCAGCAACCTGTATTGGGCCATTTGTGTAGCTCAAGAACACTTATGGGCATATATGCAACAGGAATGCCTCCTCGAGGAACCGGTTGAATTTTGGGGTGGTGTAATTCTGCTGCGTTCCCTGACTCACTTTTTTGATCGTGCATCGTATTTTGCTCTGCTGGGTTATGAGCAGGTTGCGACGGGCGAAGGTGCAATATCGGCGCCCCGACTCGCACAAGGGTGATGTTGATGAGATTGCTTCTGCTTACTGCGATGCTTTTGACGCTAGGTGCTATCTTCGATGTAGCGGTGGATCCGACGTTAGGGGCCGACTCGGCAATATCAGCACGTACAGCCTCCCAAGCGAAAACAGCGAGCGAGCCCCCCAAGGCTGAGGAACACGGTTTATCGGCCAAGGCCGTAGAGATCGCTCGTCCATTCAATTTCCCCATCACCAATTCCATGATCGTCAGCTGGATCGTTGCGGTCGGTCTCATTGTGTTTGCGCAAGTCGCGACGCGAGAGATGACGCAAGTTCCTGGAAGCGCACAGAATTTCCTGGAATGGCTGATTGAGGGACTCTACAAGTTCATGGTCGGAATCATTGGTCCGCACTTGACCGAGCGCACGTTTTGGTATTTTGCCACTATCTTCATCTTCATTCTCTCCGCCAACTGGATTGGATTAATTCCCGGCGTCGGCTCGATCGGCTGGGGACACCAAACCGCACATGGCTTCAGGATCGAGCAACCCCTATTCCGCGGTGCCAACGCTGATGTCAACATGACATTGGCGATGGCCCTCATCTTCTTTGCCAGTTGGCTAGTCTGGTCGTTTCGCGAAGTCGGTGTCCGCGGATTCTTCAAAGAACTGTTTGCCCCTAAAGGGGACACTGAGGGCCCGCTGAAGGTCCTGATGGTCGTGGTGTTCTTCGCGGCTGGATGTCTGGAGGTTGTCTCGATTTTGTTCCGGCCAATCTCTCTCACGTTCCGTCTTTACGGCAACATCTTTGCCGGAGAGAATCTGTTGGAAGCGATGTCCAAGCTGGTTCCCGGCTTTGGTTGGCTGGTTCCAATCCCCTTCTATTTCCTGGAATTACTTATGGGTTTGGTCCAGGCACTCGTCTTCATGTTATTGACTGCGGTCTTCACCATGCTGATGTGCCAGCACGAGGAAGCACAACCAGCGGCTTCACACGGTTGATGGATTAATAATCACCGGCTTGACCGTGTTCAATCGCGGGAGCCGGCGGGAAAGAGAAAGGACAATCATATGAACGGAAGCCTGCATGTTGGTCTGGCGGCGTTAGGCGCTGCCATTGGCGTTGGACTGATCGGAATGAGCGCCTCGGAGGCAGTTGGGCGGAATCCAGTCGCTTCCACGAAGATTCTGGTCCAGTCAATCCTGGCGATTGCTTTTGCGGAAGCCATCGTTTTTTACGCCCTGTTCCTGGTCAAGTAAGGGGCGCATTTCGGCGCAGATCCCAAAATGGTCAGCGCCCGCATTAATGAGAAACGACCATGAATATTCTGGCTTTTCTGGTTGAACCGGATAGCGGAGGACAGATCCAGCAGCTCGCGAATACCTTCGGCGTGGACTGGCCTCATCTGATTTCTCAGATCATCAGCTTCTCCATTGTCTGCCTTCTTCTTTATCGGTTTGCCTACAACCCGATCCTCAAGATGCTGGAGGAACGTCGGCGGCAGATCGCTCAAGGACTGGCGGATACAGAAAAGATAAGAGCGGAGCTAGCGGAAACAGAGGCCCAGCGCCAAATAGTCTTGCTCCAAGCCAATACCCAGGCGACCAAGCTCATTGATGAGGCTCACGACGCCGCGGCCCGGGTGAAGCAACAGGAAACCCAGAAGGCGATCGCTGCTGGTGAGCAGATCCTGATCAAGTCGCGTGAGGCAGCGGCGCAGGAACACGCGCGCATGCTGCTCGAACTTAAGCGCGAAGTGGGCCAGTTGGTCGTACAGACCGCAGCAACCGTCACGGGCAGGATCCTGACACCAGAGGATCAGCGCCGTATGGCCGAAGAAACCGTGAAGCAACTGACCCCAGCGGCATAGAGATCGGGAGCTTGTTCTCATGAAAACGACCAAACAATCCGTGCGTGAGGCCACGCAACTGTACCGAATGTGTCTGCTCGATGGACGAGTGCAAGAAGATCGCGTTCGCTTAGTCGTCCAGAAGGTCCTGCTGTCAAGACGACGCGGTTACCTGACCATGTTGCGACACTTCCTCCGATTACTGAAGCTCGAATATGAGCAACATGCCGCCAAGGTTGAAAGCGCTCTGCTGCTACCAGCTGACCTGCGGTCGCGCGTTCAACTGGGACTGGAGAATATGTACGGCCCGGGGCTGACTGCACTGTTCACCCAGAATCCCGTGCTTATCGGGGGTATGCGCATCAAGGTCGGCAGCGACGTCTATGACAACAGCGTGCGTTCTGCCTTAGCCGCATTGGCAAAGAGTTTCGGCATCACAAACGCAAACTAATACACGGACAAGAAGCTGCGGATACTTGTGACTTTCGCAAATAAAGTGAATTAGGGTGAAGCCATATGGCTGATCTACTGCAAGAACTCGAAGCCCAAATCGCAGGCTTGAAAACATCAACCGCCCGTCAGAACGTGGGTGTGATCCGCGAGATAGGCGACGGTGTGGCCAGGGTAGAAGGGCTTACCGACGCAATGCTCAATGAGATGCTTGACCTCGGCCACGGTATCACCGGGTTGGCCTTGAACCTCGAAGAGACCGAGGTCGGTGTCGTCATTCTAGGGGACTACACGCGGCTTCAGGAAGGTGACGAAGTCCGAACAACGGGCAGGCTCCTGCAAGTCCCAGTTGGCAAGGGCCTCCTAGGGCGGGTTGTGAACACGCTGGGAGAACCGTTGGACGGCAAAGGACCGATCGAGAGTACCGTCTTTTACCCAGTCGAGAAACTTGCACCCGGCATCATCCGCCGCAGTCCGGTCCGACAGCCGGTGCAAACCGGCATCATGCCGATTGACGCAATGATCCCAATCGGCCGCGGCCAACGCGAACTAATCATTGGTGATCGTTCGACGGGCAAAACGACGATCTGTATCGACACAATTATCAGCCAGGCAAGTCTCAACAAAACCGCTGAGGCTGCAGGCGACAAGGATTATCGGCCGCTCTATTGCATCTACGTTGCAATCGGTCAGAAGCAATCCAACATCGCCCGAATCATCAGTGTTCTCGAACAAGCCGGAGCGATGCCCTACACCATCATCCTCGCTTCATCGGCTTCGGACTCGGCCACCAACCAGTACCTTGCCCCGTTCGCGGGCGCTGCGATGGGCGAGTGGTTTATGGATAACGGCATGGATGCGCTGATTATCTACGACGACTTGTCGAAGCATGCAGTGGCGTATCGACAAGTCTCACTTGTACTCAAGCGGCCATCGGGCCGTGAGGCTTATCCCGGCGATGTCTTCTACCTGCACAGCCGATTGCTCGAACGGGCCGCCCGTGTCGGTGAGAAGTATGGGAATGGCTCGCTCACTGCTCTGCCCATTATTGAAACCCAAGCTGGTGACGTTTCTGCATACATTCCGACGAATGTAATTTCCATTACGGACGGGCAGATCTACCTGGAAACGGATTTGTTCTACCAGGGTGTGCGCCCGGCCATTTCGGTGGGACTATCCGTTTCGCGTGTCGGTTCTGCGGCGCAACTCAAAGCCATGAAGCAGGTAGCCGGCCAGCTTAAAGGCGACCTTGCCCAATTCCGCGAATTGGCCGCCTTTGCGCAATTCGGCTCCGAACTGGATGCGAAGACTCAGGCACAAATTGATCGCGGCAAGCGCATTATGGAAATCTTTAAGCAACCTCAATACAGCCCGATCGGCGTTGAGACGCAAGTGTCGGTGATCTGGGCAGTCCAGAACGGGTATGTCGATGACGTACCGGTAGAGCGGGTCAAGGAGTTTCAACTCAAATTGACGGAATACCTGAGTACCCGAAAGCCAGAGCTACTCGCCAGGATTGCGAAGGAAAAAGCTCTCAGCGAAACCTTGACTGCCGAGGTGAAGGCAGCCATCGATCAGTTCAAGGAAACTTGGAGATGAGGCCTAGTTGTGCTCGGCAAGTCTGATTCGAACATGCGGCATGAGAGAAACTGAGACATTGATCTATGAACAGCCCACGCGATTTACGCCGGCGCATACGCTCCATCAGCAGTACTGCGCAGATTACCAAGGCGATGCAAATGGTGGCGGCCTCAAAGATGCGCAAAGCGCAGCTCGCTGCGCTTGCCGGTCGTCCCTTCGTACACGTGCTGTACCGTATTCAGCGTGAAGCGACAACTCGCATGGGAGACTTCAGCCATCCGTTGCTGGAGCAGCGGCAAATCCAAAAACGCGCCATCATCCTGGTAGGCGGGGACAAGGGCCTATGCGGCGCCCTGAACAGTAATGTATTCCGGCTGGCCTCGGAATTCGATCCGCACTCCACGCTTTTCGTGACCGCAGGACGTAAAGCTGCGCAATTCATCGCACGCACCGGCCGGCAGCTTGTCGCTGAGTTCGCCTACGGGGATACGCCTCAATTCTCCGAGGCTCGAGCGATTGCAGCCTTTGCCCGCGATCTCTTTTTGAAACGCACAGTCGACCAGGTTCAGATTATTGCTACCCGTTTCGTTAACACCCTGACCCAGCAGGCACTCTGTCTCGATTTTCTACCCGTAGGCGAAGTCAAAGGAATGAAGATCCCGGGCGTCAGACCCGAAGAGGAACTCTCCAGCGATACCACCGAGTCCCTGTTTGAGCCCAGCCCTGAATTTGTGCTGAGCTACCTGCTTTCGCACTATCTCGATATTTACATCTATCAAGTGCTGCTGAATGCCAAAGCCAGCGAGCAAAGTGCACGTATGGTGTCCATGAAAAATGCCACCGATAGTGCCGAGAGTCTGATCAGGGACTTGACGCTCGAATACAACAAACTGCGGCAAGGCAATATCACGAAGGAACTGCTGGAGATTGCCGGCGGGCAGTCGGAATGAGACGGAATGATGTCGACTCTAGATCGTGGTGACTGGATATGAACATGAACACAGGCAAGATCGTAAAGATTCTCGGTCCGGTAGTGGACGTCGAATTTCCGGGGGCACTACCCGGAATCTATAACGCTCTCACTTGTGAATGTACGGTTCAGAGCGTGCCCATGAAAGTCACGCTCGAAGTGCAACAGCATCTTGGGGACAAGTGGGTGCGGGCAATTTCGATGTCTGGCACCGAAGGCCTGAAACGCGGCTTCGAGGTCACAGACAATGGCGCGCCTATTTCCATGCCCGTCGGCGATGGGGTGATGGGCCGGGTATTCGATGTGACCGGGAACCCCGTGGATGAGCGCGGGCCTGTCGAGGCGGACAAATACTATCCCATCCATCGGCCAGCGCCCCCGCTCGTGGACCAATCGACCTCTCCACAGCTTCTTCCCACTGGGATCAAGGTGATCGACTTGATCTGCCCCTTCTTGAAGGGTGGAAAGGTCGGAGCGTTCGGTGGTGCTGGCGTCGGCAAGACTGTCGTGATCATGGAACTCATTAACAATATCGCCAAGCTCCACGGCGGTGTGTCTGTGTTCGCCGGTGTGGGTGAACGCACCCGTGAGGGCAATGATCTCTACCACGAGATGTCCGAGGCGGGAGTCATCAGGCAGGACAATCTGCGCGAATCCAAAATCGCTCTGGTGTACGGACAGATGAACGAACCGCCGGGCGCTCGCCTTCGTGTGGCCCTCGCCGGTCTCGCCATTACCGAGTATTTCCGCGACGAGAGAAATCAGGACGTGCTGTTATTCATCGACAACATCTTTCGCTTTTCGCAGGCCGGGTCTGAAGTGTCTGCCCTGCTCGGCCGCACCGCGAGCGCAGTGGGGTACCAGCCCACCCTCGCCGCGGAGATGGGGGCGCTGCAGGAACGCATTACTTCTACCAAGAAGGGCTCGATCACTTCGTTTCAGGCGGTGTACGTGCCGGCTGACGATCTGACCGATCCAGCACCGGCGACTACCTTTGCACACTTGGACGCCACCATCGTCCTGGAGCGCTCGATCGCGGAATTGGGAATCTATCCAGCCGTCGATCCCCTCGCATCGACTTCACGCGCTCTGGCCCCCGACGTCGTTGGCCAGGAGCACTATGACGTAGCGCGTGGGGTACAAAAGGTCCTGCAACGCTACAAGGATCTACAGGACATCATAGCAATTCTCGGAATGGACGAGCTTTCGCCGCAAGACAAGTTGACCGTGTTCCGTGCGCGCAAGATCCAGCGTTTTCTGAGTCAACCGTTCAGTGTGGCGCAGGTATTCACCGGCCGCGAGGGCAAGCAGGTGCCAGTGGCGGAAACTGTTCGCGGATTCAAAGAAATCCTCGACGGCAAACACGACGACGTGCCCGAAGGAAACTTTTACATGAAAGGCGCGATCGAAGAGATTAGGCAGAATTAAACTTGTGTTGAAATCCGGGTCTTGCATATCGAGTCAAACATGGCCAACACTCTAAGACTGGAAATTGTGACGCCCGAAGCAACCGTTTATTCCCAAGATGTAGAAATGGTCACCTTGCCCGCCGTGAGTGGCCAGATGGGCGTTCTGCCGCAGCATGTCCGCCTGATGACTCAGATTGTGCCGGGCGAGATGATTGTCCGAAAAGATGGGCACGATGATTTTCTTGCCGTTGGCGAAGGCCTCGTCGAAGTAACCAACGAGCGCGTCTCCATCGTGACCAACATGGCGGTTGCGGTTGAGAGCATCGACGAAGCTGCAGCGGAGGAGGCACGTCAACGCGCCGCCGCCCGCCTGAAAGAAAAACTCTCATCCGAAGAGGTTGCCTCCGTTAACGCATCGCTAGCTCGTTCGCTGGCGCAGCTGAACGTGAAACGCCGCCATCGCTAGGAATCCGTGGCGGAGTAACTGAGCTTGGACTGGCCAAACATCGGGGATCCACAAATCCAGACCCTGCTGCTAGGCTTCACCCACAGCAAGGGGCAGAGTCTCGGACATCTTTGACGGGAAATGCGTTCTGGGCCGCTTAATTCCCGCAATAGACCACAGAGCGACCGGACCAGACAAAAACATAATCTTTATTATTAACCGAAATGTAGTAGCGAACTGTCCCGGTAACATGGCACCCGTCCAGAGAGCACCGTATAGAGTACCGGCGGGGATCCTTGGACACAGCCGAGATCGTCATAGCCGTCTGCGCATGAACCGTAAAGATCTTCGACGGCGCGTTTGCTGAGAAGAAGTTTTCGCTTGAAGCGAACCCAGCCTTGAAGCAGTGCATCCTGCCGAATTCCCAGACATTCTTGCGGTCGCCCTTTTTGACATTCTTGCTCGTGTGAGCAAGCCACAGAGGCGTAGCCGTGCGACCATCAACGCTGGCGCCGCCGTATTGTACCGAGATATCAGAGTCCGTGTTGTTTGCTATCGTCGTCGTGTAGTTGAGAAGCTCGCCTGCCTCACTCGAGCTGACTCGCTCATATCCAACACGGGAGCTTACCTCGATCCCCGCAGAACTCAACTTGTGGATCTCATTGGCGGTGATTGGGTCCCAAACAATTGAGGACCGGCCGTTCTCGGGAAAGTCCGCGTCCCACACGAGGGCACTTTTCGCTTCCACCTTAAACGTTGGGATGTCATTTTGAGCAAATGCGTGAAGTGCGGACGCGAACAAGACCAACACGACTAATGGGCTGTCTTCTCACTGTACGGCTCAGATCTGGCGCAGTCACGCCGAGGCCACTCATTGAACCTCAGTCTCTGAAAGGCGCGAAGATTCCGGAAACTGATTCCAAAATCGTAGTCTGCAAGAGGAAAGAGAACGACTAGCAAAAACAACAGCCTGGGCGTGCCAGCTATGTATCAAGGTTTCGGGCTGTGACGTCGTTTGCGGGATCGATTCTGAACTAGTCGTGCAAAACAACACTAAGAAGCGAGCTATGCACCTCCAACTCGTCGTGCCAGATCCCTCACCGGTGAGTCTCCATATTTATGTCTTTGAGAAGGAGCCTCCCTAAAACTGTCGCCGATCAAAGTCATCGAGGTGTCTCGAAGCCTTACCTGACGCTGTTCACAATAGAACAGACAGCGAGTTAATGCAGTTGTACTTTTTGGCCAGATTTACCGACCAAGTCAGGGGGGATCACCGCTGGGTTGGGGCGGCCAAACTCCTGGCAGCGCGCTGTCTTTTTATTTCATTCGTGGCGTGGTTGTGCCGTTCTCCCAAAACACACCACGCGCCTCATTGTCGGACGTTGTGCCAAGATCAAATAACTGTTTGCGCCCTTTGGCCTCGCTCCGTTAGCCGCCGGCTTGAGTGTCTTCCGGCGGGCGTTCGCATTGCCAAAGGTCAATCAGAATTTAACCCCGCGAGTCAACGATGGGCTGCAAAGCGTGTGCTTCCAATAATCAGAGTTCGTTCAACAGCGAAATTGCTATCCATTTCTCCGGACTCAAGGGTTTGGACAAGCCTATTGTGTGGGTGTTTCCAAAGCTTGCAGTTTGTTTGGAGTGTGGCTCCACGGAGTTCATAGTTCCAGAACGAGAATTGTGCGTTCTCGTGTAGGGGTGCACCTTTGGAGGGTGCAGTGGTTTTGCCGAAGCATACAGTCCGGCCATCAGAGAAGCGTAGAATGAATCTGCCTTCACCAGGAATAGACGGCTGAGTGCTCTGCAGAGATACACGGAAAATTTGCGTGCCAATGACTGGCGCGAGGCGATATCACAACAGCGATCGGGACTCCACCATCGCCGCTCAGATCTCCACGTCTACAGACCTGAACGTACAGTGCAGTGTTATTCGCGATAGAGGACCAGCAATATGCCCAGCAGCATGACGGCACTTGGCCAAACGTAGGGAATGAACCGACGGCGCCAAAATTCACCATCGGAAACGAGTTTGAACAGCGCCACAGACAGGCCAACGATCATGAACCAGAAGTGTTCGCGCTCGACCAGTAGCATTGAGAGCGTCATGTTGTGGTGGTGCTTGCCGGACAAGGCAGTATTGGTAAGAGCGGGATCGCTACCGATCGGCATTGAGGAGTGATCCATGTTGGAGTGGTCCATGGATATGCCAGAATGATCCAAGTACGTGATCGGGTGGTGCATGCCGGGCATGGGATCCGATGCGTGGGGAGCGGGCGGGTTACCGTCGGAATCGAGCATAGGATTGACAAGGTAAGTGCGAGCTTCGGGCGAAGTTGCGCCCGAGCTGGCGGTATGATCGTGGACGAGGAGCAAGGCAGCACCGACGATGGCGAGGATGGAAAAAGTCCAGGTGCCCCAGAAGCGATTAAGGGAGCCGCACACGCGAAGATATTCAACGAAGCCCATTGCAATGAGGAACAGGGCGTAGATCTTGTGCTGTCCAGCTTCCTGGTCGTGGTGCAGAAGCCAGGCCCAGCTCAGATTACCGCGCGGCCAGATTTCAGCGTCACTCCAAAGAGCCAAAAATAACCCCGCAAACACAAACAATGCCGGCCACAGATAACGCAGGGCGCGCAGATCTGGAGAAAGAAAGGAGGCGAGGACGAGGAATCCGACTCCAACCAGCGCCCATCCGGCAACGTGGTGATTGAATTCCGAGAGAGCCTTGTCAGGGTCCTCGGATGAAAGGGAGACGGCACCTGCAGCAGTAATCCGGTCTTGGCCAAAAGCCGGGATAACGATGACGTTGTTTGCTAACCCACCCACGGCAGCCAGGCTGAGCCAAAGAGTCAAGACGTAACTTGTCGCGCGCACGCACACCCACCTTTTAAAAACTCATTTTCGCATTCCTCATCTACAGCCCCATGTTGCCGGCAAAATGCGACAACCCTGAAGAGGAACCTGCCACCCGCACATTGCTAAGCGAGATAGTCGACCCAGACACCACGACAATGCCACTGTGAAAACTACCAGTGGGTATCTACGCCAACTCTGGAGGGAACCGCGAGTGAATCAGCGCAAGGCAACACGCTTCTGAAGCGAGGTCAGGTCGCGAGTGCGGGGCTTGCTACCTTCTCCGGCCCCCGCCGCGCATTCCGCCACTCATCGAATGACTGAAGTTCTGACTGCGCTGTTGCCCTGAAGCGCGTGCCTGCTGTTGTTGCTGCAGATTGGCTTGAGGTTTGGACGTGGACTTCCATCCGTCGCCGCTGTTCTGAGACCAATTTCCATTCTGCCGGTCGTAGCGGTAGACGTTTCCGTCCTTACCGGCATAGATGTTGTTCGAACCCGTAGCAATCCCGGCGCCAGTGTTTGTGTTGTAAGCAAATCCACCGCGGCCAGCCGCCCCCTCGCCGGTGTACACATTGCCCGCGTAACCGGCACCGCCGCCAGCCACAATCCCTGTGTTCGGGTTATAGCCCACAGCGCCACGCCCTGCGACGGCGTTGCCGGTGTAGATGTTGGCGTTGGCGCCGCGGCCGGCCACGCCCACGGTGCCGCGTTGCGTGTTCTGGAAGGCGGTTCGGTTTGCCGCACCATAGTTCCCTGTGTAGGGATTCGCCCAGGCAGCTCCAGTACTCGCGTAAGCGGTATTGCCCCAGCGGCCGTATACGTTCGCGCTCGCGTACCCGCCGTAGCCGTATCCCCAGGCTGGCCCCCAGCAGCAAGCTCCGTAGTAGCCCCACGGCCCCCACCACGGGTAATAGTAGGGATAACCGTAGGCGTAGCCGACACCGATCGTGATGCTCCAACCCGTCCCCGAACTCCACGTAGAGGCCACGCCGACTCCGTAGGTGTAGGGCGCTCCATACCAGTAATGACCGACATAGGGCGGATAGTACCAACCTGTGCCATACACGACCGTGGTGGTTGTGGAAGACACGACCGTGCCGTAATAGCCGGGGGTGTAGCCTACATAAACTACGTCTGGTGTGGAGCGGTACACCTTGACATATGTGACGTAGTGCAAGGCGGAACTCGGAGGTATCGAGTAGATCGCTGCCGGAACTGAGGTTGCCACTACCCACGGTCCACCTGGCGTCGTCCCCACGAACCAGACTGCATTCTCCACGGCATAGTAGTTCTTGTCATCGACCTGGATGACCGGGGTCGCGGTATTTGCCGCGTACTGCAGGTCCGTGCCTTCGATATTCTTGAACTGGGGGTCTCCATCGTATTCAACCTTCAAATGAGCCTCGCTGCGAGTTATCGTGGCCGTCTGCGGTATTGAGTTCGCGATCAGCGCTTCCTTGGCTGGCCCAGTTCCAGGGACTGACACCAATACACCAGCTTTGGGACTGCTCTCTGGGATGGCGACGAACTTCGCAGGTAGACTCTTTCCGTCAACAAACGCCCAAGGACCGCTTTCCAGGGATTTCGATCGGAACCATCGCCCCGCTAGAAGAATGTAGTAATCGAGACTACTGGTATCCCGAAAAATGTTGGCCGTCGTGTTCTTGACATACTCAAGCTCAGTGCCGGGGATGACCTCTAACTTTGGCGGGCCTTCGGTTACAAGCAGTTCCGCAGGACCCAGGCTGACATAAATCGACGGGATCTTCCCTGCTTTGTTCGCCTCCTTTAGGGAGGGCGGAGTGGTCCCTTTCGGTGCCTTCGACTTTTGATTTTCCTGGATGCCCTTGGTGATCTCTTTCATGTCATCAGGAATTTTCGAAGCATAGGACCAAGGGCCCGCAACAAGATCGGTGGCTTGCAGCCAACCATCCATCACACTCAGGTAGTAGGCACTTTTCTTGGTGTCGAGCAGAATCGTGGCTCGGGTATTCAGCATTAACTGCAAGTCGGTTCCACCGACATCCCTATATCGCGCTGGGCCGTCGATCAGAACAAGTAAAGAAGATTTTATAGTGAAGATAACCCTTGGGGGATCGTTGTTCACTTGAAACGCCTCGGGCCCGGCCTGCTCCGAATCACTCGCCGCAAACGCAGCTTCCAAGCGGTCCAGAGCAATCACCTTGGACTTCCCGGGCAGCTTCGCTTGCAGGAAGGTCTGATATTCCGCTTCTTTGGCTTCCATCGTAGGAAACTTGACCTTGGTGACCTGGAAGTTGTTCAAGGTTACCTGGCGGTTGACCTTGTCCACCTCCGTTCGCGCTGTGAACCACACCACTCCGTACTTCGTTGTCTTCTTGGTCTTGCTTTCCAGCGCAAGCGCTGCGTAGGCGCGCAACTCGTCGTCCTTCCAAGCCTCCATTTGTGGTTGGTACATGGAAATCGTTTCATCTGCGCGAATGGCTTTACGGGGCCATGCGTCGTCAACCCGTGGCTCGGCTTGTACCGTACGCGGCGGAACCCTGCAGTTTCGAATGATCGGGTGGTGATCGACGCACGGCAGAGGGCGCATCCGGCAATGACTGCTGGGGCTGAGGATGATCCGGCAACGAGGTCTGCGCGCGCAGGGACGAAAGAGGATATGCGAGCAGCAGGGGCAAAGAGAAACGAATGACGGCGATCAACCTACAGTGCATGAATACGAGATGGTAGACGGCGCTAAGGCTTGCAGACACCGGCAGAAATGACAGGTCGGTCGCCGCTTGATGCGTGCTGAGTTGGATTAGGCAGACTTCGGCTGGGCGGAATCCAGATACTTAACGAGAAGGACTTCGTTTCCATCCTGCCCGTAGATGAGTTCGTCAACGAGTTGCTGCGCCAAAAGAACACCGAATCCCCCCGGACGCATGCCTTGCTCTTCGCGTAGCGCAATGTGACGGATCGGGTCGTCGGTCGGGTTGGCGATTGCCGCGTGAGGGATTTCGTCAAGCGTAAACCCTTGGCCAGGATCCGTAATGTGGCACGTCACCATGTGACGTGCACGGACGTATTCGATCTCGACATATTGGTTGGGATCGAGTCGTCCGCCATGCTCGATCGCATTCAAAAGCATCTCGCGAAAAGCCGTGGCCACTTGATTCCTCTCCGGGTCAGGCAGTTCGGCGATCTCGTTGAGAAAGTGCACTAGTCGGTCCGCGGTTTTCACATCGCAACGTGCGAGGATGCGAATCAATTCCGGAGTCCCGGAGACGACCTCGATACCATCGTCCCAGCAAGGCCCATCCGTAGCCAATTGAATCATTTCGGCAAGCGTGTCCAATGAGAACGGTTTAGAGAAATAGCTGAAGGCGCATTCGCGCATCGACGCGATCACATCCGAGGGCGTGCCTTCGCCGGCGAGGATGATCAGTCGAGTATGAGGTCGCATGCACCGAATCTTCCGTAGTAATTCGACGTCTTCTCTGCCGGACGTCTTGTCGCTGGTCAGTATCAGGTCAAATGCTCTTCCCCGAGCCGCGGCAAGGGCCGACAAATTATCTGGCACACTCAGCACAGTCCAGGAGCCAGGCTCGAGAACTCGCAATAGAACAGTCTGGACCTGTGGGTCGGCACCGACTACAAGCGCATTCTTAATCGCAAAGGGTCGCCTCTCGGTATTCGGGCCAGAATCCATCCATCTCCCCAGGCAGGCAATCAGATTCTCGCTGCACTGCGTGAATCCCGAAAGTTTTCGTTTATCGGTTTGAGGAAGATCCCAAGCAGCCACATGGCGATGCCAATTTCGAGCAGAATCTCCAGCGGACGTGTCCAGCGCATTGTGAATCTCCCAGCCCTGGTAGAAGGGGCCTTCCAGTCCGAAGCCTCGCAAAGTGGTGCTCACTACCAGAACGGCTTACCCTTTTCATCGCGGAACACAAAGTCGTGTTTGCCATCTTTGATTTGACGGGTAAGGATGACATCAGCGTGCTGGAATTGTGTCTTTACCCCGACAATTTCAATCATATCGCCCTTGTGAACATCCGCTTCATACATCTTCGCGAACTTAACAGGGGCAACATGCACCTCGTAGATCTTGTTCTCAATCCTGACCATGAGGTGCCAGTCCATGCCGCCGGTCATGGGGCAAATGCGGTCGTTCACTTCATCGACAATACCTTTGAACATCGCTTCCCGCGACACGTTGTACTCGGGAACAAGTTCGATGGGAATCGGCTTCTGTGCGAACGACAGCGGTTGGATCAGTATCCAGACCGTGAGAAGCATGACGGCAGGTGCCCAGGTTTTCACGACGGTTCCCTCAGGACTCATACGGCGCATCCAGTTTCGACGGTAGGACCGTGTCGGGGCTAAGCCTACACACTCAGTCCTAAGCCGCGCGACTGTCAGAAGAACTAGTCAGGCACGAAGACGCGCCGCGGTGGGGTCATTGTTGGTCGTACAACTCCCGGACAAACTGTGCCACTCACTCTGAGAGTTCGCTGAATCACTGTCGATGACAGTTGCCTTCACTTGGAACGGCTTGCGAGCGCTCGGTGTGAGCCAAACATTGCTGGCTACCTTTCCCGAAGAGTTCCGACTCTTTAGGATGGTCGCGACTGGAGAAATCCTACGAGTCCGGCGGTTGATATCGTTCCCACCAATATGGAGTCGCCCTGCTGTTAAGTAGCCCCGGGGAATCTCACCCCGAGGCCCTCCCAGAACTGTACGTGAGCGTCTCCACTCATACAGCTCCTATGGTGATAAACCGACTACGCTGCTGCCAAAGCGCAAGCAGGTTGGGCTGACGATTGAGAACACTCATCAGCCAAGCCCATGCCCGACTCCGGTGATTGCGCAGCTTCTTATATTTCCGACAAGCCCAGCGAACCAACGATTGGCCGACATGCCTCTCGATGGGCCGGAGCGCTGAAGGCGTAAAGCGTCCATAGTAGTTGAACCAGCCCCGAAGCTTGGGATTGATCTTCCGGGCAAGCTCTTGGAGGGACTGCCCCGTACAGCGATGCAGCTTCCACTCCCGAATCCCATCCCGGATTTTCTGCCCTGCTTTCTTCGACATGGCTGGGCTGAAACTACAAAAAGCCTGCCCTTTCCGACCGTACGCCTTCCGAGGTCGAAACGTATACCCCAGAAAGTCGAACTGCTCGTTCGGGTGAGACCCTTGTCGATTGGCATCCTTGCAATAGACCACCTTCGTCTTCTCCGGATGCAGCTCCAGTCCACACTGCTTCAACCGTGCCGCTATTTTGACACGTACCAGGTTCGCTTCCCGCTCTGTTCTGCAATGGACGATGATATCGTCCGCATACCGCTCGAACGGCAGATGAGACCAGTTCCGGCCCATCCACAGATCGAACGCGTAGTGCAGAAACAGATTGGCCAGCAGGGGGCTGATGACTCCTCCTTGCGGAGTGCCTCGTTCACGCTGCAGCAGACGTCCCTCTTCATCTTGCGCCGGCGCTTTCAGCCAGCGCTCGATGTACAGTTCCATCCACCGCTCCTGCCCGTGTTTCCGGACCGCCTTCATCATCAAATCGTGATCGAGATTGTCGAAGAAGCCCTTGATGTCCAGGTCGCAAACCCAGTCGTAGGCCCAGCACATTTGCCTCGCCTGCCCCACTGCATCCAACGCC
The DNA here is from genome assembly GCA_963733805.1 of uncultured Acidobacteriota bacterium. Taxonomy (GTDB): domain Bacteria; phylum Acidobacteriota; class Terriglobia; order Terriglobales; family Acidobacteriaceae; genus Gp1-AA133. Next base: position 381,237 of record CAVTEO010000009.1, read on the forward strand.
GACTTGTTCGGGCGATACCCGTACGATGCCGGCAGGAACAGTGGATCCACCACTGCTTCCAATCGATTCTTCACGACCATTTGCGCAATTCGATCCGAGACCGTCGGAATCCCCAACGTCCTCTCTCCGCCATTGGCTTTCGGGATCTTCACCGTCCGCACGGGCGGCGGAAAGTAACTCCCGGACGACATCCGATTCCAGATTCTGTAAAGGTTCTTTTTCAAGTCCCTTTCAAACTCCTCGATCGACTGCCCGTCCAGACCTGCCGCTCCTCGATTGCTCTTTACCTTTACATAGGCTTCCCAGACTTCCCATCGGGAAATACAAAACGGTTTTGCTTCATCCTTCAGGCTCCTCCCCTTGCGGGTTGGCCCAACCGATGTCGCCTCACTACACACACCCCCTTCGCTCCGTCGGCTTTCGCCGACTTCATCGCTACTACGGGGTGTTCCGCCCCTTGACGCCGCATTCGTACTCTCGCCCTCGTGGTTCATACCACTTGCGGCTTCTCCGTTAGCATCGGCGTCGAAGGTTCCCATGTTCCGAATAATCGCCTCACCCGAGGCTCAAGCCACCTATATGCCGGATACCGTTCCGCCCGTAAACAGGTCCCGTCGGAACTTGTCCCGCAGCCTTCTAACAAACCACGGTTTTGATATCGTCTGACTCTTTTCGACATGAGAAACGGTGATTCACTTTCGTTCTTCTTCCTCGGATGTCACCTGACCCAATCTTGCCGGGCCTTTTCCTTCCCTGCTCACTACCACGGCTTTTGACCGCAGCAGCGGGAGGTGGTTTGGAACCTTCTCCTGCAAGACGGTTCCGAGGGGCCTTCCCTCATCGATTACTCAGTTACGCAAAACTAGGCGTCTGTCGCCGCCTCTTTTGCTCATGGCACACTAGAAGGCAAACCTCAACGCCAACTGCCCAACGCGAGCATTTACGGCCGTACTACTGATAACGCCGAACGTAGGCGATGTGAAACTTGTGTCGGGATTGGCAAACTGGGGGTGGTTCAGAGCATTGTAAAATTCGGCACGAAATTGAAGACTGCTTTTCTCAACGGGCCGTCTAAGCACCACCGTCTTTGAGAACGCGAGATCCAGGTTCGCTTGTCTGGGACCGTTTACAATTCCGGTTGCACTGTTCCCAAACGCCGTTCCGATGCCGTCCGCGCCAATGATTGGGGGACTCGTAAAACAGGTGGCATTGAAATAGCCACTCAACTTCGACTGCACCGACCCTCCCTTGACCAGTTGGTCTTTGGAGCAGTGCCCGCTTAGTTGTGCGCGGTCTGTGCTTATTCCAAAAACGTTATTGGCATTGGTCGCTGAGATGGTGAGAGCGCTGCCAGACTGAATCGTAACTACAGCAGCAAAGTCCCATCCTCCCAGGACCGCCCGCTGGAATCCGGCAGGTGGGCTGGGGAGGCTCCATGTACCACTAAACACAAATCGATGCGTACGGTCGAAGCTCGTCCGCCCCCATCGTTGCCTTGAAGAGTTTTGGTCCCCCAGCGTCAGTGCATTTCCTGACGATGTTGAGTTAATGTCGGAGCCGTCAGAGTCCAATGTCTTGGAGAAAGTGTAGGACGCCAGGAATTGAAAGTGGTGACTCAAGCGCTTTGTCAGGCTCATCTCAAGCCCGTTGTACCAAGAGTTGCCCTCGGATTCCATCTCCTGAAGCGAATCTGGAGGCACGCCCAGGATGGGGACTCTCAACGCGATATTTGCGAAAGTGTTTGCAGTGACACCCCTGATTCGATCGTTCGTAGAGGCCGACAGAGCTTGATTCAAAGACCGTTGCCGAACAAGGTGTGTGCCGCGAGTGCCCACGTACCCAGTTTCCAAGAGCCAGCCGTCGTACAGTTCCACTTGAGCATTCAACGAAAGTTGCTGAATCACTGCCGGCCGAAAACCCGGGGAGACTGAATAAATTGTCGTGGTAGATGTAGGAGAGTAGGCAGGGAATGAAGGGAAGGATTCCGGCATGGGAAACGGCTGCGGGAACGGGGCTTGAAATGTCGCACTAGCATTCGCTTCTCCGGCGTTGAGCCGAAAAACGGAAAACGGGGCGCCGAAGACGTTTTGATAAGAGGCTTGGCCGGTGGGTCGGGAATAATACGTGCCGTATCCCCCTCTGAGTACGAATCGACTTGTGCCGGGCAAGAACTGCCAGGCAAAGCCAAGTCGCGGAGCAATCGTGTTTTGTCCCGCACCGTCATTCCCGAATGTATTATTCGCACGCAAAACACCCGGGGGAAGAACACCTGAAAAGTTGGAAGCCACTATGTAGCCGGCTGCACTTCCATCTGGCGGAGGATTGGGATCAGCTTTCCGGATGTCGAAGCTCGCGTTTCTACCGAGTCTGTCTGCAAATTGGCCGAGGCGGTCGTAGCGAAGGCCAAAATTTACAGTGAATGACTTGCTGGCTCTGTAGTTGTCCTGTGCGTAGACTGCACCCTCCCAAACCCTGTATTCGCGGGCCGTAAGGCCGAAGTCATCGAATGAAGCAAAGACATTACTGAAATCAGTACCGTTACTGGCTGAGCTGAGGCCAAGTAGAAAATCTGGCCAGCTCAGAAACCGCGTGAACGAACCAAGACCCACGAGGTTGACATCGTCCAGCAACCGCGTGACTGATCCACCCAAGTGAACGGTGTGAGCTCCACGAATGAACGTGAGATCGTCACTGAACACAAAACTGTTTTGGGCAATCGTCCGTGGAAACCCGGAAGCAATGCTTGCCGAACCGACAATACTTAAGCTGGGGAGCTCGTTATTGTGGCTCATTCCACCTTCGGCAACTCCAATGTCCGACCATTTAAACGGACTCACAGCCTCGGTGCTGGTGTTCGTACGCACATAACCAATTCGTGCTTCGTTGAGCAATGCGTTGCTGAAAGAGTAAGTATCGGCCAGGGAGAAGACTGTGTAGACGGAATCGCTGGGACTCGGAAAACCGGGGATATTGCCAGCCGGATTGAGGCCGTTCCCTGGAAACGTGACCGTCTGATGATTGTCTGCCAGGTAGAAGCGGGCCGCGATCTTGCTCTTCGGCCGAACGAGGTAGTCGACATTTGCCGAGAATTGATCGTCGTTAAAATGACAAGGATCCGTGAAAACTGAAAAGCCCTGCTGCGCAAGTGGTTTTGTCGGGTCAACAGTCTGTGGCGTTGGGATCAGGAAAGCGCCGCCAGGGAGCTTGAAATTCAACAGGTTTAGAGCCACGGGATTAATGTTGGAACCGTCGAGCTTGATCGCCGTACCTCCGTGCACACCGGTCATCCCCGCAAACATTTTCCCAAGTTCAGCCGGTGTCCTGTCATCCGTTAGTGCCGGCTCACTCAGGCTGGCGGTGCAAGCAGTTCTGGATTGACCGGCAGCAATGCCGTTAACCTGACGCGTTCCTTGATAGGAACCGAAGAAAAACAGTTCGTCCTTCTTGATCGGTCCTCCCAACGTGAACCCAAACTGATTCTCCTTGAGGACAGGGCGCCGCTGGCCCGTTCTGTTCAGAAAGAAATCATTCGCGTTGAGGAACTCGTTGCGGAGGAACTCGAAAATCGTCCCATGTAAATCGTTGTTTCCCGTTTTTGTAATCAAACTGACGTTGGCACCGCCATAGCGCCCATAGGCGGCATCGTAAAGTCCAGTCTGGACTTTAAACTCCTGGATGCTGTCGGGGTTGGGAATAGGTACTCCGCCACTCCCCCCTGCACTACCCTGTACGTCGCTCACGCTAATCCCATCCAGTTGGTAATTGTTGTCATAGGAGCGCGCCCCGTGTACGTAAATCCCATCGTTGGATTGGGCGATCTGCGACAGTGCGGTTCCCCCAAGTCCAAGCTCCCCTGCGTTGTACACTCCGGCTGAAACTCCAGTAGACAGGCTTGCGATTTGGGCAAAATTCCTCGTAACCAGCGGCAAACCTCCGACTGCGTTTTCGTTTACCACTCTTCCCAAGGCCGAGGAATCCACCTGAACCATCAGGGGGGTCGAGGACACCTGCGCACGCTGGAAGCGGGTCGCAAGCCGGAGATGCAACTCGATCCGAAGCGTTTCCGTAACATGGATGTTTATCTGCGGGAGGATCACCAACTCGAAGTCTGGCGTGCTCGCTTGGAGTTCATACCTGCCGGGCGGCAGCAGTAGGAGCCCGAACCTACCGTTCCCGTCCGAGGTAGCTGACTCTTTCTCGCCGCCACCCTCTTTAGTGAGCTGAACAACCACGCCCGGAACGACCGCCCCGGAAGGGTCAAGCGTGACGCCAGTCAAAGCGCCGGTTGAGGCAGTCTGGCCCAAGATGCGACCTGCCAACGCCCAACCGATAACAAACATTCCGAACCAGGCGCACCGCAGAATTGGTCGGAAGGGAGACCACGGGTTCGAACCAAGCGACACCGATACACCACAATGTGAAAGGAGGCCGTGCTTCGTTTCAAACTACTGGCGCGAGCTGATCCTATGGAGTAAGCTGCTCGCCGTAGAGTCGGTGATGTTATCCTGAGTTGCTAACCTTGGCAACTGGTCTCGCCTGTAAATTCTGACAGCTTGGGGTTGCCGAAGTTGTGAGGGAGACTCTCAAGATGCAACTTCGTCTCGGTGACTTCCGAAACCGGACTGGGTCCCCTGCCCGAGCGCTGCCTGTAGCCGTGGGATCACCGAATCTCAGAATTTTGCTTTTGGGGGTCTTGTTCCTCCTCCAGGGCCTTGCCCCAGGTCAGGTTAGGGAACTCCGGCGGGTCCTTATTCTTAATGAACTGGGGCTATGGTCTCCTGGCATATCTGCCATAAACAAGGAGATATTCGCTGCCTTGGAGAAGTCGCCTTACCAGATCGAATTCTATACTGAGAATCTGGACACAAGCCTTTTTCCAGATGAGGCGTCCCAGCGCGAACTTCGTGACTGGTACTTCCGTAAGTATCGAAATCGCAAGCTGGATTTGATCATCGCTATCGGACCATCCCCCATCAAGTTTATGTCAGAGTCGCACCAGTTGTTTTCTCCGGGTACGCCGATTGTTTTCTGGGGAAGTACCGAGGAGTTTGCGGAGCCTCCATGGCTTGATTCTGCCTTTACCGGGGTTTGGGGAGTAGCACAGCCGGGCAAGACCCTGGAAGCAGCACTTCAATTACAACCAAATACGAAGCACGTGGTTGTGGTGGGTGGTGTGGCACCGTATGACCGCTATCTTGAAGGTCTTGTTAAGCAAACGTTCCAAAAGTATGGATCGAAGCTAAACTTCACTTACCTCACCGACTTGGCCATGCCCGATCTCCTCGAGCGATTGCAGCACCTGCAGAGCAATACGATCGTCTACCACACCTCGATCATGCAGGACGCGGCGGGAAATCACTTCATCGACGCAGTTCAAGCAGTGCCTATGCTTGCCAGAGCCGCGAACGCGCCCATCTTTACGGTGGACGATGTGGATGTCGGAACAGGCGCGGTGGGCGGTTACGTTTTTAGCTTCACCCTTGCTGGCCAAACGGCTGCAGGAATGGCTGTCAGGATTCTCAAGGGAGAGAACCCGCAAGATATCGCGATTGTTCGAGGCGCAAACACCTACATGTTCGATTGGCGAGCCCTGAAGCGCTGGGGCCTCAAGGAGAGAGACCTTCCTTTTGGCAGCGTCGTTCTTAACCGGCAGCCAACGGTGTGGGAGGCTTACAAGGCGTACATCATTGCCGGCATTTCTCTGATTCTGGTGGAGACGCTACTGATTTTGGGGCTGTTATGGCAGAGGTCGAGACGAAGAACCGCGGAAACAGAGCTGGCGATTACGTACGACCGGCTCCGTATGGCCGTGGAAGCCGGGAGGTCCGTCGGCTGGGATTGGGATCTCAAGACCGGACGTGATCAGTGGTTCGGTGACTTGCAAACCGTGTTCGGGATCCCATCGGACAGCTATTCCGGCCACGTCGATGACTTTCGCCGCAAGATCCATCCGGAAGACCGAGAACTCGTCTGGCAGGCCGTCGCCGACGCCAGAAAGAACCAGAAACCATACACCGCAGAATTTCGTGTGGTTCGCACTGACGGAGCCGTGCGCTGGATCACGGCCAGGGGAAAATTCTATTACGCAAGCAATGGCGATTCCGAGCGGATGCTGGGCATGGCGGTGGATATAACTGACCGAAAGCAGGCGGAACACAAACTGCGTGAGAGTCAGAACCGGCTGGCGGGCATCGTGGGGGCCGCGATGGATGCAATCATCGCAGTCGACGAGGATGGACGAATCGTCTTGTTCAACGCTGCAGCGGAGATGATGTTCGGCTGCACGCACGACGAGGCTGTTGGAACCCTTATCGATCGTTTCATTCCCGAGCGCTTCCGCTCGGAGCACGGAGCACACATGCGCCGCTTTGGCGAGTCTGGAGCTACCACTCGCAAGATGGGAACGCCAGCCACACTGTCGGCGGTCCGCACAAACGGCCAGGAATTTCCCATGGAAGCATCGATCACCCATCTTGAATCCGATGGGAGGGGGTTGTTTACAGTCACCATTAGGGACATCACTGACCGCAAGCTGGCCGAAGAAGCGATGGCCGACATAGGCCGCAGATTGATTGAAGCCCACGAAGAAGAGCGTACCTGGATCGGGCGGGAACTTCACGACGACATCAATCAGCGACTCGCCCTGGCAGTGATCGAGTTGGAGCGATGGGGCCACTCCAAGTCCGAAGTCGATCTTCACGAACACATTGGTCACGTCAAGCAGCGACTCTCTGATTTGGGGCAAGACATTCAAGCCCTTTCGCACCGCCTGCATTCTTCGAAGCTTGACTATCTGGGTCTTACAGTGGCAGCCGGCAGTTTCTGTAGAGAGTTCTCCGAACAACAGAAAGTCGAGATTGACTTCACTCACAAAGGCATGCCCCGCAGCGTGCCCAAGGAAATTTCTCTTTGCCTTTTCCGGATATTGCAGGAAGCTCTGCAAAATGCGGTCAAGTACAGCGGGGTACGCCACTTCAGCGTGAAATTCGAAGGGACCCAGGCCGAGATTCAACTAACTGTCAGTGATCACGGCGTAGGTTTTGATCCACACAATGCCTTTAGCGGCCGGGGCTTGGGGCTCATCAGCATGCGCGAAAGGGTCCAATTGGTGAAAGGCGAGCTCTCTGTCACGTCACAGCCTGCGTGCGGGACCACGATTCTTGCTCGCGTTCCCTTCAAGGCGGAAGAACAGCAAACCAGCTTGGCTGGATAGCGGTTTACCTTTGGTCATTGCTTGCATGGCGCCATCGTTTGAACCTGAAAACAGGCGATTCCCCAGGTCAGGGAAGACTCTCAGTCTTTTTCACCGGGAGTAAACGGTTGAATGTTCTGCACAGATCTTGTCAAATATGTAGCTGCCGCTCCCTGCCTGAAAGCTACCCAGTGGGTACCCGCAGAAAACATCCACGTCGTATGATTTGGCTATTTCGTTCCAGAGTTGTTCCAGCCGAATCGCCGCCTCTGGCATACCTTGTGCCCACAAAAGGGGTGCACATTCTCCGCACGCCGCAACGCGGGGACGCTCTCCCTTCGCCGCCTTGGCGGCATTCAGAATGAGATCACCAGTGGTTTTCAAGAATCGCATTGGATCAGGCATGTCGTTTACCATAAACGTCGAGAGTATTTCGGCACGATCTAACGAGATGTATCTACCTTGCTCAATAGCGCCGCCAATATCCAAGCCACTGGCCTGCAATCTCGGAAGAAGGTTGTTTCGGTGCGACTCACTCGCAACAACAATCACAGCATTCCCGGCCTTGAGGGCGGTTCCGATGAAATGAGTGAAGCCATCCAGAAGACTGGCATCATCGGAATAGAACCCCACCTCGTGGCGGTGAACGATCTCGATGCCTCGCGGCTGCACAGGCATGAAAGCTTTGTTGTCCAAGGCGCTTCCCGGGGTTCGCGCATCGGAAGCAGCCGTGAAACTGTGGCCTGCAAATCTGCTCCCCACAAACCTCTCGCCCCGAAGAACAGCCTCCACGGCGGGCAGTAGTTCGGTTCCCACATCCATTTTAACGACGTAGCCCAATGCGCCTGCACTGAAAGCCGCTTGCACCACTTCAACCGAATGCTCTTGGCTAACAAAAAGAATTTTCGATCGTGGAGCAAGCTCACGGATTCTCCGCGCGGCCTCGATTCCGTCGAGCTTCGGAAGTGCAATATCCAGCAGAATCAAGTCCGGATGCAGTGCCTCCGCCAGCTCGATGGCCTCGACTCCATCCGATGCTTCGACGATGGTTTGCAATTCCAGTTTGTCCTGGAGTGTCGAGCAGAGGAGCCGTCGAAATGGTTCGAAATCATCTACTACCAGTACGCGCATTGAGGACTTGGCCAAACAGTCTCCTTCATGATCCAGTAACCCTGAAACCACCGAAAAGTTCCGGAACCCAAAACATGAAAGGATCACATACAGCGAATCGTACGGTCGTTGCGCAAGCGCAATGTTCTGCTACCAAGAAATCGCAATTACGGATGTGAGCATGATCCAGACTGCGCCGTCGGCCTTTGCTTATGAGCGGTCAGCCAAAAATGTTCAAAATCAGTGCACCCAGACTCGTTGAGTCAAGGGACGTTTGCTGAATGTCCATCCTGGAGGGCGGGCTGACTTTAATCGTTTGAATGCTGAGATGCAAATGGATTGCACGGGCTACTGTTGAAAATCGATTGAATCATGTTCCTTCAAGATTCGTCGGCACATGCCGCGGTCAGCTGACCTCACCAGGTGAGGGTCGTTACAAAGGGCAGGCCAATGAGTCTAATCGTCCTGATTTGAACAACCTGGCATTGTTTAGCGCTCTCTCCTGCCCTTGGCGCTCCACCAACCCAACCACACAAACATACCTAGACTATTTGGCATGTAGTTTTAAATTTTTAACCGTGCTGGAAACAAAATTGGTGAGGCATCAGACGGACTACAGGCAGTCCGGAGTGCGGAAGAACTACAGCCGGATGTGATTTTCCTCGACATCGGTATGCCGAAATTAAACGGAATCGAAGCCGCCAGCTGAATATCGGGGCTCGTTCCAGGCGCAAATATCCTCATCATCAGTCGAGACAACGACGCGGTGCTAATCGCGACAGTTCTAAGCAATGGAGCAAAGGGATACATTCTCAAGACAAATGTGGGCCTGGGGCTTCTGCCTGCGTTGGAATCGATCCCGAGGGGAAGGCGATGTATCAGTACGAGGGTGGCACAGCCCCCGCGTAAACCGGCCTAGCCTTCATTTGACCGGGTTATCTTTTTCCGGTTGACCCCTCTTGTCCAAATCAAGCGCACCCTCCACAGCAGTACCCTTCACGAGCACGCTCAGTTCTCGTTCAGGAACGGCAAATTCTGCGAAGCCACAATCCAAACAGACCAGAACCTTTGGAAATACCCAGACGATGGGTTTATCCAAACCCTTGAGCCCAGGAAAATGGATAGCAATTTCGCTCGTGAGTTTGCTCTGATGCTCTGATTGGCACGACTTGCAGGACATAGCACCCTTACCTGGTAAGACTGACTCAAATGCGACCAATACGATCGGCAACGCATTAGCAACAGGGCGCCCCGATTTTGCCCGTCAGGATATAGGAAACCCGTGGGATTACTATCGCAAAATCGCTCGATTTCGATAGTTATCGGGACAGTTGCTCCGGGGTCAAACGTTCAACCACGGTTGTTACCCAAAGCCAGGGTTGCAGCCTGCACTGCGACGGCAATGACAATACCGGTGAGCGTTAGCCCCAGGAAGGCAATGACCACGGCTACAATCTTCGATTTCGCCTTGACCGGACGAACATCGCCATAGCCGACGGTGGTGGCGGTGATAAATGACCAATAAATGCTGTCAAAGCGTGTCCAGCCCTCCTGCTTCCCTACGGCCAGTCCTAACAAGCTTATGCTCAGAGCGAGGCTCAATAACAAGGGGAGCGTCAACCAAAGACCAACGCAGAACTGCCTAAGGAATGTGACGGTCAGACCTGTGAAAAGCAAAGAAGATTACTCCCGTATGGAGCGTTGCGCTGATTTTTGAAGGGGAGAAAAGAGATGTCACCTGTCAGATTTGCTAGTTGGCCGCTTGGCGCTTCGGTCGCTCTTTGTACGTTGTTGGCGAAACACCTCGACTAGGGTGACAGCCGCTAAGTGTTGCCTTTTTCACCACCATGCCTGGAGATGCCCAACACGGAATCGAGCCTCCATAAACGTAGCCGTCAATTTCGTTGCGGTCAGACATTAACGATGCTATACACCTTCTGCAAATGGGTGAGGCATCGCAAAAACATACGCCCGACACGCAGCTCTTCCGTGACATTTTCAACGCGAGTCCGATTGGGATTGCCGTGGAGAACTTAGAGGGGCAGCCTCTGTTCGTAAATCCCGCCTTTTGCTCAATGCTAGGTTTCAGCGAAGAGGAATTGCTGAGCAAACACTGCGTTGAGTTTTCTCCCCCTGAAGATGCAGAAAAGGACTGGGCTCTTTTTCAACAATTGCGTGCCGGGTCGATCGATCACTACCAGTTGGAAAAGCGTTATTTTCGACGCGACGGCTCGTTGGTTTGGGCGCGCTTGAGTATCTCTTTATTGAAATTGAACAGTCGTCCGTCTCCGCTGGTAGTTGCCATGGTGGAGGACATCACTGATAAAAGGACGGCAGAGGACGGAGTACGCGCCAGCGAAGAACGGCTGCGATTGGCACAGCAGGCGGCTCGCATAGGAACTTTTGAACGGAATGTTCGGACAGGCGTTCTTATTTGGACGCCGGAAATGGAGGCAATGTACGGTTTGCCGCCGGGCGGGTTTGAGCAAACACAAACGGCTTTCGAGAATATGATTCATCCCGACGATCGGGCAAGAGTTAAAGAGTTGGTTGATGGTGCCTTGAAAACGGGACAATCGACGGTAGGAGAATGGCGCGCGCTCTGGCCCGACGGAAGCATTCATTGGATAGCCGGACGTTGGCAGGTTTTCATGAATGAATCCGGCGAACCTGTCCGAGTGGTAGGCGCCAATATAGATGTAACTGAGCGCAAACGGACCGAAGAGGCGCTTCTGGAAGTGAACCGCGCTTTAGAAGCGCAGGCGGCATTACTGCAATCACGGGAGGACTTGCTGAAAATCTTCGTCAAGAACGTACCAGTCGGAGTGGCGATGCTCGACCGTGAGTTTCGCTATCTGCAAGTAAGCGATCGCTGGTGTGCAGATTATGGAATCGATAGTTCAGAGGCACTGGGGCGTTCGCACTACGAGCTTTTCCCTGACGTTCCCGAGCGCTGGAAAGAAATGCATCGCCGCGCTCTTGCGGGAGAAACATTGCGAGCCGACGAAGACCGATGGGAGCGTGAAGGCGGTACTACCACGTGGGTTCGCTGGGAGATTCGTCCTTGGAGAACACCCAGCGGAATCGTAGGGGGGATCTTGATCTTCGCCGAGGACATTACTCACCGCAAACAGATGGAAGAGGCGATCTCAGGTATCAGTCGAAAACTGCTCGAATCGCAGGAGCAAGAACGCGCGCGGATCGGGAGAGAGCTTCACGATGACATCAATCAGCGACTCGCCTTGGCGGTGATCGAGTTGGAGCGCTGGGGCCAGGAACACTCCAAATCCGAAGTTCATACTTACGAACACATTGATCACGTCAGGCAGCATCTCTCCGATTTAGGGATGGATATTCAGGCCCTGTCGCACCGTCTGCACTCTTCTAAACTTGACTACCTGGGCCTGACGGTTGCGGCCAACAGCTTCTGCAGAGAGTTCGCCGAACAACAGAAAGTGGAGATTGACTTCACCCACGAAGGTATGCCGAGAAGTGTGCCTCAGGAAATCTCGCTTTGCCTGTTCCGGATTTTGCAGGAAGCTTTGCAGAATGCGGCTAAGTACAGTGGTGTGCGGCACTTCACAGTCAGACTCGAAGGAACGCCGGCGGAGGTTCAGCTCACGATCAGTGACCGCGGCGCTGGCTTTGACCCGCAAAGTGCCCTGAGTGGACGGGGCTTGGGGCTCACCAGCATGCGTGAAAGAATCCATTTGGTTCGGGGCGAGCTTTCCATCACTTCGCAGCCCGCGGGCGGCACCACGGTTCTTGCACGTGTTCCCCTCAAGACAGATGAACATCGCTCCAGCTTGGCCGGATGACAGGGGCCTTTGGCCATTTCATGGACAGGTGCTCGGAGTTGTGCTCCACTACTATTTCTTGCTGGTCTTGGAAGGCTTGTTCGTGCGAAGCAGCGAAAAAATTGTGACCAGAAAATCTCCTACCGACGAACTGTTGGCCCCGAAGAACGGCGCTCACACCCTGCAGTAGCTCCCTTCCGGCATCAGTCTTGACCACATAGCCATGTGCTCCTGTAGCAAGGGCCTCCTGCACCACGTCGACAGAAGATTCTTGGCTTACAAAAAGCACCTTGGATTCTGCTGAGAGCTTGCGGATTCGTCGAGCTACTTCGATTCCATTCAGAAATGGTAATCCGATGTCGAGCACAATCAAGTCTGGGCGCAGCTTTTCGGCGCTCTGAACTGCTTCTAGTCCGTCTCCGACCTCTCCGACGATCTGCAATCCCGGTCTTTTCCCAATCGTCGAACAAATGAAATTTCGAAAAGGCTCCGAATCCTCGACCACAAGAACCCGGCGTGATGATGTGTTCAAGCTGCCCCCTTTTACAAAGTCCAAACACGACTCTGAGAGTCTAGTTGCTGGTTGCACAGATAATCCCATGCATCGCAATTCACGTCGTTGCGTCTGGGCAAGGATAGATCAACAGCAATCTGGCTGGGGGTGATACGAAAGAAGTGAATCAATATTACACCTTTCGAATCGTCACCGCCTGTGATTCGCTTCAGCGCCATGGCGTCCCAACTCCCCTCAACACCGGAAACCGCAGCCGAGACATGGGATGATTGTCATTTGACAGAGGGAATCGCACAATCGGGTGAGAACCGGGGTGAGAACCGTCAGAATTGACAGTTGTTCAAAGGGCGAGGATGTGCTTTCAGGACAATTCAATCATCGACCGACGTTCCATCCCTTCCGGTTTCCGGTCAGCAATGTTCGGGCAATGGGCTGAGCACAGAGCAGGGCTTGGGGTTCTCCACCATATTCAAGATGCGATCCAAAGCTGTGCCACCACCAACGACGTAGAACTGTGACAAATTCAGTTCCTGCAGAGCAGGAACGTGATCTGCGCAGCAAACAAAAACCTCGTACACGCCAGTTTCAGCCGCAGGGTGCTCATTTCTGCAATGATGGGGTTTCCACTGTGCACGCCTCATTTTCATCAATTGTGCCGCGGTGCTATGGTGTAAGCGTCAGAATGGGAGGCGCCGGGACTTGGCTGGGAACCCCCTCCATGTTTGTCCTTTCGTCAAGGCGCTGCTCTGCGTCACGCTCTCGACAGTTCTCAGAGCGCAGCAACAGCCTGAGCCAAAACCACTGCATTTTGATTTCACTCCATTCATGGGCTATCGCACCATCATGAGCTTTCCGGTTGACCCCCATGTCACAGGGACAAACCCTCGAGTCGTACTCGACGCAAGCCCGAGTTATGGAGCTTCGTTCGGCGTGCGTCTCCATGAAGATGGCCTGGTCGAAATACGATGGGCAAGGCAAGACTCCTATATCCACACGGAAGACATCACGCCCCTACTTCCCCGCCAACGCGTAATTCTTGATCAGTTTCATGGAGACTTCAGCAACGAACCCTTTGTGGAAGAGTGGCCCCGTTGGGTGAAGCCGTTCGTGATGGCCAGTGTGGGCGCCACACATGTTTCGGGTAGTACAAACTTCAACTTCACGCGTTTTTCATTTGGAATCGGAGGCGGGATCAGGTTCTATGCAAGTCGTCATTTCGGCTTCAAGATTCAAGCCGAATGGTTACCAGTTTTCGCGGACCCCCATGTGGCTTTCATTTGCGGCTCGGGCTGCGTTGTGCACGTCGGCGGCACGGTAAGTTCTCAAGGCGAAGTGTTGGCAGGGCCCCTCCTGCGATTCTGATTTTCGACCTCCCGTGATCCCGGCAGTCCCGGTCGAAACAACCGTGCTCGCAAAACATCGCCATCTCTAACAATATCGGGAACCGGAGTTGGCTTCAGGTGCTGAAGATTTTGACAGCTTACACATTGAGAATGGCCCTGTATTGGTATTGAATATACATGCCCGCATCTCAGCGATAGAGGTTGATTCATATGTTCGCCGGACCAAGGAACCATCTGGACGCAGGAGTTCTCCCTCTCTCGAATGCGGTCTTCTGCATGGATTGCGAGGTCATCAGCAGCAGTCGACTTGACGAATGCGTCGCGTGCAAAGGCCGCTCACTCTTGCGCCTAGCTCGAATGCTAGGGGGTAGTTTGCTCGTACACAGGGCGCAACAAGAATCGGAAAGTGGATTGTTCGATATCACAATTACGATCGAATTGCCGCAGATGCCCGCCAAAGACTTGAGCACCACCGTTGAGACATTGACCAGCGTAGTGGGCCCGAGGCTCGCATTAGACCGAGCCTCCTTCCACATCAATGTGAAGCCGGCAGCAGACAGACTCAACCTGCAGTCCTCGCTATGCTTCCCAGAACGAGATGCCGCATAGGAGTTAGACAGCTTGAGATGTTTCGTTTCGCGTAGCCTCAACTCCCACACGCAGGCGTTTCGCTCAACCCGTTCGGTAGGTGCAATAAGGGATATTTCGCCAGCCAGCGACCTGATTGCCCCCAAGAATCGCAAGTTGAGTGTGCACTGGAAGGATTGACAGGTCGACCTTTGCCAGACTCTTGCTAGGATCAATTTCGCCTGCTGCTCATAACCCTGCGTTCACCTTGGCCGTCGGCAGACAAAAGCGCTAGTTAACAACTGGCCTTGGGTTCATCAAGCTATACGTTTGTTGGACCAGGTTTCGGGCATCCAGATCGTCCAAGTAGGGAGACCATATGCGCAATCTGCACACTTCAATCATTTCAACGTTGACCTTGGGCATGTTGATGGGGTTTTCCGTCGCGTGTTCACATCGTCCTAGCGACGATACGATTGCTAAGGACATTCAAAACAAGGTCGCCGCTGATTCGGAAACAAAAGACTCGCAAGTCGACGTGGTGGTAAAAGACGGTAAGGTAACGCTGAGCGGTAGGGCTGGCACTCCAACATCCCAGCGCAAGATAGAGCAGATTGCGCATGAAGAGCCGGGAATCACCACGGTCGATGACCAAACAACGATCGAGTCTGAAGCGATAGCCCCACCTCCACCGGTGGAGAAGCCCAAGCCTCAGCCCATCATCGTTCCGGCGGGAACTGTTCTTACCATCAAGACCGATCAAGCATTGAGTTCCAAGAAGAGCCAGACGGGCCAACCCTTTCTCGCCTCGTTGGCGCAGCCTGTGAGCGTAGGAGGAAGGCGGGCGCTGCCCGCTGGGGCGACCGTCAGCGGCACCGTGGTGACGGCCAAGGCTAAGGGCAAAGTGAAAGGTGAAGGGCAACTTGATCTAGCGCTCACTAGCATTTCAACGGGCGGACACACCTATCAAATCCAGACCGGCGTGCTGAGCAGTACGGTCAAGGGTAAGGGCAAACGGACCGCTGCCACTACCGGTGGAGGAGCGGCCGGGGGTGCGTTGATCGGGGGGATCGCGGGCGGAGGCAAGGGCGCCGCTATCGGTGCTGGTGTGGGCGCAGCGGCAGGTTTTCTCGGGGGTGCTTTCACCGGGAACAAGCAGGTTGAAGTCCCGGCCGAGTCGGCACTCAGCTTCACACTAGCGCAGCCGCTGACCCTTCCGCCGCCGGACAAATGATTTCGATGCCCGGCTACCTTCCCTGCACAAAACAGCTCAACCATGCAGTTGAAGCTGATGATTCTCGACTAACTGGTCAGTCACTCCACCAGAACCGTCGTGCCAAGGCTCACGCTCCATTGGATCGGCGATGCTTGACGAAAACAGCCAATTAGCCACGCCTCTCGATATGCTTCACGCGCGCAGCGTGACATCCGAGCGGATCGAGTTGCAGAAAAAGCGCGACACTCCGAAAAGGGCGACCCACCTGTACTTGGGGCTGACGCTGGCAATTAGCGCAGTGGTTTGGACATTGATCATCTGGTCTGGCCATCTGGACATGGGATTCGGCGTGATGATCCCAACGATCATGTGGTGTCCGGCATTGGCTGCACTGGTGACTTGCCGCCTGCTCGGCCGAGAGCTCAGATCTCTGGCATGGCGTTGGCCAAGTAACAGATATATCGCCGCAGGATACTTCGTGCCGCTTGCCTATGCCTCGCTTGCGTATGGTGCCGTGTGGGCGTTGCGGCTGGGCAGTTGGAACTCAGAATTCGTCAGCCGGGTTGCGGAGGGCTTTGGGCTGCGCGGCTTGCCTGCATGGGCCTCGCTCACCCTCTATATCATCTCTATGGCAACCGGGGGGATGATACTAAATCTTTCGACGACACTCGGGGAGGAGATCGGCTGGCGAGGCTTTCTGGTTCCAGAACTGGCCAAGCAAATGTCCTTTACCAGAATGAGCTTTTTTAGCGGCATCGTCTGGGCAGCTTGGCATGCTCCGTTATTACTATTTGCGGACTACAACGCGGGAACGAATCGTTGGTACTCGCTCTGCTGTTCCTCTGTGGTGGTCGTCTCCGCAAGCCTAATGCTTGCTTGGCTAAGGCTGAAGTCGGACAGCGTGTGGCCTGCGGCGGTGTTCCATGCCAGTCACAATCTCTTCGTCCCGGGCATCTTCGACAATTTAATTCGCAATACCGGATCAACCCTCTGGTACACGACCGAATTCGGTGCAGCTCTTGCAGCTACAAGTGCTGTGTTTGCCTTGTACTTCTGGACGCGCCGCACCGAAATCCGTGATCCCGTGCTGACTGCGTGACCAGCAAGCAGAATCCCCCGATAATCCGGCGTGTGCGACAACGGTTGTAGAACCGGCATGTTGGCTTGTGTTGGAGCTGGCACTTCTGCCAGTGGAATATAGCGGTACGTCGAGCGAGGCTTGATCTGGACCTCCCATAACAGCAAAGGAGAGAGAGCATGCAAAAGAGTGTATTCGCGGGGTTCGTGCTAGTTAGCGCATGGTTGGTGTCCAGCATTTCGATATTTGCCCAGACTCCGCAGAGCGTCCCCGGGGGGCCAGGCGCACCACCCAAGGTTGCGAGCGAGCAGGACATCCAGTTGCTGCGGGAAGACATTCGCGCTCAGCGGAAACAGATCACCGCCTCGAACATGACTCTCACGCCTGATGAAGCAACCAAATTCTGGCCAATCTATGACCAATACATTCAGGAAACCACCAAGATCAACGATGACCGCTGGGCGCTGATCAAAGACTATGCCGCAAACTACAACTCCCTGACTGACCAACACGCGCAGGATTATGTGAAGCGCTCCGTGGCTATTGATCAGCAGCTCACAACGTTGCGGGCAAAGTACGTGTCGATATTCCAGAAGGTTGTTTCGCCCACGAAGAGCGCGCAGTGGTACCAGATCGATCATCGGCTCGACTTGCTGATCAATTTGCAGTTAGCGGCTCTGATTCCAATTACGGACACCACCAAGTAGAGCTGTATTCAAGTTTAGGAGGAATTGTTTTTCAAGGAATCTTCAGGGGAGGACACCATGAGTCTATCGAAGCGGGCCCTCGCAGAGTTTCTCGGGACCTTTTGGTTAGTGTTCGGTGGATGCGGCAGCGCGGTACTGGCCGCAGCGTTTCCCCAATTAGGGATTGGATTTTACGGCGTCGCCTTAGCGTTTGGGCTGACCGTACTAACAATGGCCTATGCGATCGGACACATTTCGGGCTGCCATCTCAATCCAGCAGTCTCCCTTGGGCTGGTAGCCGGTAGACGCTTTCCGACTGCAGAGTTGTTGCCTTACGTCATCGCACAGGTCCTCGGAGGGATCCTGGGCGCCGGCAGTACTCTATGTAATCGCGAGTGGGAAACCGGGATTCGATATCAGCGGCGGCTTCGCATCGAACGGATACGCTGCACACTCACCGGGGGGTTATTCCCTTGTCTCATGCTTTATCGCGGAAGTGGCGCTGACCTTCTTCTTCCTGATGATCATTATGGGAGCAACGGACCGGCGCGCTCCATCGGGCTTTGCACCTATCGCAATCGGGCTGGGATTGACACTGATCCATTTGATCGGAATCCCGGTTACGAATCTGTCGGTTAACCCCGCACGGAGTACGGGGCCAGCCATCTTTGTTGGCGGGTGGGCACTCGCACAACTTTGGTTGTTCTGGGTAGCGCCGCTCATCGGTGGCGCAGTTGGGGGGGCGTTGTACGCTGGAATCTTCGAGTCAGGAATCACAAAGCCGCAGACATCGGTAGCTAGCGAGACCATGGGCAGCCTGCATCGGGCAAAGGTGATTAGATCCTGTCGTTCTTCTCAGTTTATGAGTCACACGAACCTGCTTGAAGGAATCAAGGTAGAGTCCGTTTTTCATCCGTCGGATTTTTCCCAGGCGAGCGAAGTGGCCTTCGCGCACGCCCTGAAGATCGCTCTCGTCGCCAAGGCCAAACTGACAGTGCTTCATGTCCAGGCGGTTCCCAGTACCGAATGGCAGGACTTTCCCAGTGTCCGCGATACACTCGAGCGATGGGGACTCATCCCGAAAGGAAGCCACAAGAGCGCCGTCGGGCAGCTCGGTATCGGTGTCGACAAAGTTATCGCCTCGGGCAAAGATCCAGTGAAAGCCTGCCTCGGCTTTCTCCAGAATCATCCTCAGGATCTGATCGTGCTAGCCGTGCACCAGCACGAAGGACGCATGCTGTGGCTGGATAAGTCGGTAGGTAAGCCGATCGCGCGCGAGGCCGGACAAATCACGCTCTTCATACCCCATGGTGTGGAGGGCTTCATCTCGCGACAGGACGGCTCGATCTCGCTTCGGAACATACTCATCCCGGTCACCAGCAAGCCCCGTCCGCAGCCGAGCGTGGAAGCCGCCGCACGTCTGATCCGCAATCTCCAGATCCCTGCTGGCGATGTCACATTGCTACACGTTGGGCCGGCTGCTGAAGCGCCATCGGTGAAGCTCCCGGACACCAACTGGATTTGGAACAACGTGGCCAAGAGCGGCGAACCGGCTAACACCATCCTACAAAGCGCCACGGAACTTCACGCAGATCTTATCGTGATGACGACCGATGGTCCTAACGGATTTCTCGACGGCCTGTGCGGCACCACGTCCGAACACGTGCTGCGAAAGGCGCGTTGTCCCGTGGCGAACCTGCCAGTGGGGTCCATGTTGGGCTGACGCCTGCACAGGCTGACCGCGCATATAGGATCATTTGTAGGCTCCATTGTAATCAGTGCAGTCGAGTTGAAGATCTTCGAAAAGCCATCACGAATGTGCTTCAAGTCTGATAGTCGTCAATCTGTGTAATGCAATTTTTCAACGGTAATCTGGGTGGGTGGTTCGCTTACGCTGCGCGACGTTTTATTCTGGCCATCCGCACGATGGTCGGTGGAATGCGGACGCGCCTGATTTGACCTGATTGCCGATCCAGGGCGTCGATAAACACTAAATTTTCGCCGACACTGACTGGGTCGGACACCAAGTCAAATACCCTTCCGTAGAGCCTCACCTGATTACTTTGAGCATAACCTAGGCGTTTTATCGTTTCACAGAGGGTGTCCGTTTGGTTTGGCCCACGGTACTCCTCGTGCTCATCTTCGAACCGGGAATGGTCATCGAACTGGGTACTCCTCATGCGGAGAACCTGCCGGATTCGGCGCGTAGTTTCGGGCCTGGCAAATAGGCGCCGTCAGAATGCTTGCTGGCTGTCTTCTCGGACAATTTCCCCTCAACCGGATCACGATCTTGCTGGATTACTGCGATCCAATCTCGTACCCACCCAGCAAATTCTTTGTTTTTCTTGTGCTTGGGTGTCATAAACTCCTTCCGGCTTACAGCCATACTACGGGGCTGTTGCGGGCGATAGAACTGGCTATTCTTGCAGCCCGAACCCAAAAAAGAGCTCATTCTTGGAATCAGCGATTGCACTTCATGGGCCGGGCATGGAGAGAGCGTCGACCGACGCCAGGTCACATGCCCTCGCTAGAGACTCCCGATCACTTTCCTTGAACCGTTAGACACAACCGTTCACATACGTCCAAAGCGTAACCTCTGTCGAGGACGCGCGACACAGAACAGCCAATGGAATCGAGTGTCGCCTGTTGTATCAAGCGTTTGCAGGGACTGCCGCAAGGTTTGTTGCGTTTCGCGCCTTTTCATATGGCAGCAAGTTCTTGGGCCACCACCCGTATTTTTGCTAGTTGTTTCAGATCAAGGTGTTCTTTAAGTTTAACGCTCAGCTCCAGCTCAGTTCAGACGCACCACCTAAATTCCACACGCACAATTTTAATCCACACCACAGTTCAGGAACCAGCCTGAACACAACCGTAAAGAGGAGAATGATAATGCCAGTCAAGAATCCGAAGGAACTCTTCGTGCGCATGCTCAGTGACCTGCGGCAGGGCACCGAGAGGACAACCAAGGTCTTTCATGAACTCGGTGAAGTGGCGCAAGATCCGGACGTCAAAGAGGCGTTGGAGGCGCGGGTCTTCGTCTCGCAAAAAGTCCTCGACACTCTCGATCAGTGCTTCAAACTTATGGGTGAGCAGCCCCAAAAGCTCGGCGGACGCCTACACGACGTGTTTGCCGAGGATTTCCGTCGGGAACTTGATGAGATACAGAACCCAACCGTTCGGCATCTCTTCATCCTAGCCAAGG
This sequence comes from uncultured Acidobacteriota bacterium, assembly GCA_963733805.1. Taxonomy (GTDB): domain Bacteria; phylum Acidobacteriota; class Terriglobia; order Terriglobales; family Acidobacteriaceae; genus Gp1-AA133. Next base: position 401,942 of record CAVTEO010000009.1, read on the forward strand.
CGAGCCACCTCATTCACTTTCGTATTTCTGAGTACAAAGCGCTGATCGCGGCCGCTGACTTATCGGGCCACTACGGCGTTGGCGTACTCCTAGAAAGTTGTTTAGCCGACAAACTCGCCTTCGCGGAGCGCACGAGGCGTCTCATCCAAAATATTGCTGCAACAAAAGTAACCGAGAAAATTGCCGCAAGGTCAGTTGCATAGCGGCCGGTTTCCGTCCCAACTCAATTTGGTATCGCGCCGGGTCCACGTCGTCGAATCTGCGCAGCCCGGCGCGATCTTGACCTGTTACAAGTCCTCCGGAAAGGGCGTAAACGCGAAGAAGTTGGGTCTAACAGGCGCACTAAATGGAGGCGAGCTTGAGGCCGCTTAGAGGTCGTAGGCCCTTCTACCAGGAGTGAAGGAGGTTCCCCCATGCGACTGGAAGAGTGGTTTTCAGCGATAAGACAGCATTGCAGTCGACCGTTCCGACAGTCCGGCGATGAAGAAGGCGTCGAGATTAGGAGACTGCTGCAGAAATTGCTTGACCTTGAAAAACCTGCCGAAAAAGCCTCCGCTGAAGTCCCCGTCGACCTTCGCCACGGTCGTCTTCACCGCTGAAAGGCTGTGCCTTGCGCCACGACGTGCAGCCGACCTGTGCTTGGTCCGCGGCGGTGTTCCACACGGTGTCGGTGGATAACGTTTGATACAACGAGTAGTCGCACGTCACTTCTTATCGTACCCTTAATTCATCCAGATTGGAAAACTCAAATATCCTCTGACTGTGGTCGAATTACGGCGTCTTCAGTCGCCTGTCATGTGGATCGCCACCAACGTGACATCGTCGTCCAAATCATCGTCTGAGGCACGAGCCCTCCACTTCGACAACTCTCCAAGCAGTCCATCAGCAAAATGACCTGCTGAGGTACTCTGGTGCGTCTCCAGAAATTCCTTGAAGCGCTCGGCGCCAAATTCGATCTGCGAGTGGTTAGTGGTTTCCGGGATTCCATCGGTGTAAAGCAAAACCCAATCACCTGCTCTGAGCGACAGATCTATAGAAGAATAAGTTGCTTGTGGGAACTTCCCAAGAAACAAACCATTCTCGAGCACAGCGCGCACGCCCTCGGAGGATTTACCCCACAACAGCAACGGAGGGTGACCTGCGCCTGCGTAAGATAGTGTTCGTTTGATCATGTCCACAAACAAATATGCCGCGGTGACGAAGTGGTGCTGGAACTTTCCGCACAGCGCTTGATTCAGGCCCAATAGCACCTGTGCCGGATCGGCAGCGTGCGTCACTTGAGCAGCTAGCGCAATCTTCAGCATTGAGGCGATGAGTGCGGCTGGCATTCCGTGTCCGGATACATCGGCAACCAGAATCCCGAGGTGTTTCTCATCCACGACTATAAAGTCATAAAAATCGCCTGCGACCGAACTCATGGGGACGTAGCGCGCTGCAATGTCCAGGCACTCGATTCTCGGGACCTCGGCTGGAAGAATGGACAATTGGATTTGACGCGCGGTTTCCAGTTCCTTCTGGATCGTGAGCAATTGCTGCGCGAGCTGTTCGCGTATCCCGCGAAGCAATAAGTGGGTTCGAACCCGCGCCTGGACGACGGCGGGAGAAAATGGCTTATGAATGTAATCCACCGCTCCGACCTCGAAGCCCCTGGTTTCATCCTCGATTTCAGTCTGCCCTGTAAGGAATATGACTGGAATATCCCGCGTATCTGCCGCCATCTTCAACCGTGTACACACTTCGTACCCGTCCATCTCGGGCATCATGACGTCCAACAGGACGAGGTCGGGTGAAGGTACAACGTTCGCCAGTTCCAAGGCCTTCGCGCCGTTGGTCGCGATGCGGATTTTATAGCTATCCTTCAAGATCGAATTCACGACTTGAATGTTGGCGGGAGTATCGTCCACCAGAAGCACCGTCCTTTTTTCGTCAGCCTGGTTCATTTGTGTCTCCATTTCGTGCACACTGTTCGCCGATCTCATCGAGTTTCACCAGTGCCGCCTCAAAGTCAAAATCACTGATGGAGGCGCTCAGGGCATCCAGGTGTGGCTTCTCGACAACGCCTGCTACCAAGCCCTGCAGACTGCGAAATGCCTCTTCAGCCCCGCCGTCACTGGTACGGAGCAAGGACCTAAGCCGGGCGATCGCGCCGGATGCCACTTCTTCATTGAAGGGCGAGATCTGCGTCACCTCCGGCTGAGCAGGCACTGATCTCCCCAGTGCTTCCTCGATGGCGTCAACTTGTGTGCCTAAGCAACTCGCGAACCCAGGGAGCAGAATCTCGACAGAATCCTGTCCTTCATGGATTGCTTTCTCGAGCTTCTGTGCCGCAGACTGCACTTCCGTCATTCCAATATTGCCGGCCACTCCCTTCACTGTATGCGCGATGCGTTCAGCCAGTTTGAGGTCTCCACTTTCAATCGCGGCTGAAATCCGTGCCCCTGCATCCCCTTGCTTCGCGGCAAACTGCCCCAGTAGATCGCGGTAGAGCCGCATGTTGCCCGCAACACGCTTCAGGCCGTCGGCCAGATTGATCCCCGCGATTTCTGGCAGGATCATCTTCTCCGCCCCTTGGGCTGGGGTCGGTGCCACTTGGGGCGCGGCTGCCTGCCTTGCCCGCGGCTTCGCCCATCGCATCAAGGTCGAAAGTAAAGCGTCGGGATCAATCGGCTTCGACACATGATCGTTCATTCCTGCGTCGAGGCAGCGCTGGCGCTCTTCCACGAGAGCGTGCGCAGTCATGGCAATGATCGGAACCTTCTGCAGACGCGCATCACGCCGCAGCAGCCTGGTTGCCGTGAGTCCGTCCATCTCGGGCATCTGGAGGTCCATGAAGATCACGTCGAAGGGAGGAGCCTGACCGCCTTCGGTGAGCATTTTCACCGCTTCGCCCCCATGATTGGCAAGGGTTACGACTGCCCCGGCGCTCTCCAGCAGTTCCGTTGCAACCTGCTGGTTCATGTCGTTGTCCTCGACCAGTAGGACACGGACTCCCGCCGCGTCATGCATATGGGCGTCGTCTTTCTTTAGATGAGAACGGTGATCTTCGATTCCAGTGATGCCGAACAGATCCACCAGCGTGTCATAGAGCAGCGACGAATTGACTGGCTTCAGCAGATAGCTGTCAATTCCAATCTCCTCTGCCTGCGCCCTGATATCTTCACGCCCGAATGCGGTCACCATCACGATTTTGGGAATGTGCTGGAGACGATCATGGCGCTTGATGATGCGACTTGCCTCCAGGCCGTCCATTCCCGGCATGTGCCAATCCATCAACACCAATCGATAGGGATCCTGGGAATCGGCGCTGGTTATTTGCCGCACGGCGTCCTCCCCCGACGAAGCCGAATCGGCTCGAAGTGCAAATACCCGGAGCGCATCGGTGAGAATCTCGCGCGCCTGAGCATTGTCATCGACAACCATGGCCCGAATACCTGCCAGATCAGGAACGAAGCGTTTTCGTTTCTCGTCTGATCCAATGCTGAACCAGGCAGTGAAATGGAAAGCGCTGCCTTCGCCCGGCTTGCTCTCCGCCCAGATCGTGCCCTCCATCATCTCAACCAATCGCTTGGAGATCGACAGCCCAAGCCCGGTGCCGCCGTATTTTCGCGTCGTCGATGTGTCTGCCTGCGCGAACGCCTGGAACAACCGCGCGGTCTGCTCCGGCGTCATGCCGATACCGCTGTCGCGGACTGAAAACCTCATCTTGACCCGGTCGGCCAAATGCTCCTCCAGCGCGACCGTCACTAATACGTCGCCACGTTCCGTGAACTTGACCGCGTTGTTCACCAGGTTTATCAGGATCTGTCCCAGGCGCAACGGGTCACCGACCAGGCTAGGCGGAATATCATGCTGTGCTGCGATCAGGAACTCTAGGTTTTTGTCTTGAGCCTTCTGACTAACAATCGAAGATAGAGAGTCGAGTACATCCTCAAGCCGGAAGTCTGTCTTCTCTATATCCAGCTTGCCTGCTTCGATCTTCGAGAAGTCGAGGATGTCGTTGATGATTCCAAGCAACGCTTGTGCGGCGGACTTCACTTTGGTCAGATAGTCCGCTTGTTTCGGGGATAGATCGGTCTTTAATGCCAGGTGAGTCATCCCAATGATGGCGTTCATCGGTGTACGGATTTCATGACTCATGTTGGCCAGGAAATCAGACTTGGCTTTGGTGGCGGCTTCGGCCGCTTCTTTGGCAACCGCCAGGTCCGCGGCCTGTACCTGCGTCTGCTCGAGTAGCTTCTTGGTCTGCAGCGTGCTCAAAAGTATTTTTGTATTGAGGGCAACAGTCGGTAACAGCGCGTCAATCAGCGCCTGCTGACGCTCCGACACCGGAGCCGAAGGCGCAAGTTCCATGACGGCCAGAACGACATCCTGATTAATCACAGGGACAAACAGGACGCAAGCAGGAGTAACGGTTCCTACACCCGCAGACACCCAGAGAGGCTTCTCGGCGGTGGACACGATCTGAAGACGGCGCCGCTCAGCGGCAGCTTGCCCCACCAAAGCTTCGCCAAGCACGAATTCTCGCGGTTCCGTCAAGACGTCCGTCGCGAAGGCGCCGACGCGAGTGAACCGCATATGGCCTTCGTCGGCGAGGTAAAACGCGCCATACAGCAGATCGAACGCTTCCGAGATCCGCGACAGAAGCACTGTGGCGAATTCCTGAAAATCTTCCGCTGACTGCAATCTCTCGGTTGTCGCCCCCACCTCGGCTTTGACCCAGCGCAGTACCTCCTGACCCCGGGCAGCAACCTGCAGAGTCTGCAGCGCACGGCTCATCTCGCCAATTTCATTGGCACGCGCGAGATTCTCAATGGGCTGGTCCAGTCGCCCTTCAGCCACCTCCAGAATCCGGCTCCGAAACGACGACACAACCCGTACGACTTCAACATGCACGACAGAAAGCGCAATGACAAGAGAGGCAGCTAATCCCAGTCCGATCACGACCCAAGTGATCAGAATCATGCGGTGCGTCTTGGCCGTGAGTTCGTCGGATTGCTGGTCGACTCTTGCGTCCAATTCTTCGGTCAGCGCTATGAATGCCTGTCGAACTTTGGCCATCTCGGGGTCAACAGTCTCGCGCATCAACTTCATGGCCTTAATGTTGTTGCTGCTCAAGGTTGCGGCCCGGATCGGACGTGAGTCAGAAACTGCTTGGTCGAACAGTGTTGTGGCAGCGTTGATCGCCGGAGCCAGGCTCGGACTATCGCGTTTCGCCTGCTCGACGGCTGAGTGAAGTTGGACGGCAATCTCGTCGAGATCCGCGTCTATCTTTCGCATTTTGTCACTATCGAGTTCTGCAATCTCCTTATAAAGAAAGAGACCGAAGCGATTGTCCGATGACCGGGCGACAGTCAGGTTCTGCAAGGCTTCCACATCTCTGGCAATCAGGTCGCTGTATAAGACGTCGATTTTTCTCATCTCCATCGACGAGTAGAAAGCGGCCACAAGTACCATGACAACCAACGGAAAGAGGGCAGCGAGTACCTTGGTTCGAATTTTGCAATTCGCTAGGAGACCCATTTCAACCGATTCCTATCCCAATCAACGGGCGGCGGACAATGGGCAATGTCGCTGTCAATGCTCGCATCTTAGGAGGGGAGCCAGAGTCCATGGGCGATTGACGAGCCAACTGACTGGCTGCTGCGAATAATCGTTGAAATCAGCGTTTACACCGGCTGCGCTTCCCGGCCTTCCCCCGGTAGGGTTCGAGCGAAGTGGTAATGTTGCGTCAAAAATCCTTAGCCAGCGCAAAGTGCTGTAGCACCGGCAAGGAACAAACTGAGAGCGCTGCCCATTCAGAGAGAAGTGTCGGGTACCGCGTTGGTGGAAAGAACTGTCATTTTTGTCAGTGAATCGATGGCTGCTCGTTCTCGTAGGTCTTGCGAGTTTTGCGCGACGTTACGGCGCACAATTCTGAACACAACCTGCATGCCTTCGGCGCAACGCTTGAGTTGGGTATGAGTTGTTCACCTGCTACACAAGCCCTAGCAGGTTGCGGAAAAACTCTGATTCGAGTGGCATGGCCTACCAACGGGACGGCGAAACAAGGACAGGCACGACTAGCGATGTAGAGCGAGATAAGCGATGTAAAAGAAGAGCGTAGCTCCCGCGATTCCAATCATCCCGGCGAGGCGCAATCCCCAATCAGGCATCTTGTACGGATGCCAACTACCCTGCTTCCAACTGTCGGCGAAACGATCCAAGTTTGCTCTAACGTAGCCGGGTCGCAGAATCATGGTCAGCCCGAACGCTAAGAAACCGGCACCCATAACGAGTGCGGCAGGCGCATCACTTGGGCTCATGCTTGGCACGGCAGCAGAGTACCAGAAAACTCTCTTGTTTCCACAACACAACCTGATAAGAAGAAGGCATGCGCGGAAAAGACGAGCAGCAGTTGGATGTGTTCAGTTACATCAGTCCCGAGCAGCGAGTTCCGCAGGACCACCCATTGCGTTCGCTACGCGCCATGACCGATGAGGCATTACGAGATTTGCAGCCACGGTTCAACAAGTTGTATGCCAAAACTGGACGCCCCTCGATTGCGCCGGAGAAGTTGTTGCGGGCGCTCCTGCTGCAAGCGCTGTACTCGGTGCGAAGCGAACGGCTGTTGATGGAACAGCTCGACTACAACCTGCTGTTCCGCTGGTTCGTGGGCTTGAACATGGACGACGCCATTTGGGATGTGACCGTGTTCACCAAGAACCGCGAGCGTCTGCTCGATGGGGACATTGCCGAAGCCTTCTTCCAAGCCGTGCTCCAGCAGGCACGCGAGCGGAGTCTGCTCTCGGACGAACACTTCACCGTGGATGGAACGCTACTGGAAGCTTGGGCGAGTGTGAAAAGTTATCAGCGCAAGGATGCGAAGAACGACGTTCCGCCGGACGATCCTGGCAATGCGACGGTGGACTTCCACGGGGAGAAGCGGTCGAACCAGACGCACGCATCGAAGACGGACCCGGATGCGAAGATGGCCCGCAAAGGCAAGGGCAAGGAAGCCAAGCTGAGTTACAACGGGAATCTGCTGGTGGAGAACCGCCACGGACTGATCGTGAACAGCGAGGTGTTCGAGGCCAACGGAACAGCGGAGCGCGATGCCGCTCTGGTGATGCTGGAACAGATTCCGGGCACGAAACAAGTGACGGTGGGCGGCGACAAAGGGTATGACACGGCGGATTTCGTGGCCGAGTGCAGAAACTTAAAGGTCACGCCGCACGTGGCCCAGAACCTGCAGCGGCCCGGTGGGAGTGCCATTGATGCTCGCACGACGCACCACGTCGGATATGCCATCAGTCAGAGGAAAAGGAAACGCGTTGAAGAGTGCTTCGGCTGGCTGAAGACGATTGCGCTATTGCGGAAGGTTCGGCATCGTGGAATCTTTAAGGTGGGATGGGTCTTCACCTTCGCGGCTGCGGCCTACAACCTAGTCCGTATGAGGAATCTGGCGATTCAAACAACGTAAGCCGAGATCGTAGTGCGTTCGCAGGAACGAAAAACGAATCGCGAACTACCCACGTCAGCAGTCAAAACTCTTCCCTGAGGCACACAATCGAAGAATCAGGAGAGAATCTAACTTGCATCATCCATTTTTCAGCAGCCTGCTAGGTATTGATAAGACCTGCCGTGTCTGCTCAACGCCACTTGGTTGCTTCACTAGTTGTTTGGAATTGGGTCCGCGGTGTTGACCGGACCGGTCGCGTTGATGACTGCTCCATAGCGCGTAAGGTGGGGGAAAAATGGGGTCACTTCCAGGGGCATCTTGTCGCGCGGTGAGTTGATGGCCACCGGTGTGGTCTTGGTCAGTTCCGTATGGTCGTCCCAGGCGTTGAGCTTGACGCGTCCGCCCAGAGGGAGGGCTGCAATCTGCCCCAGTTTGTTTGGATCGAGGGCCGGAGCAGAGTTCATCAACACCACCATGCGATCCACGACACCCTTACGGTCGGTGAAGCCATTGCCCAGGTGGGGAGTCAGCAGCGCGGAAAGCGCCGGGCCGCGCGCCGCAACCTCGCGCAGAAACAGGCCTGGTGTGTCCAGCTTCTGGGCGTAAGGTGAGTTCTTCAGCAGATCGAGAGCTTTTTTGTCGGCTGCAGTTTCCTCCTCGGCAACGTGCCGGAAGCCCAGGTTCTGGTAGGTGGATTCATCGGAGAACAACATGCGATCGTGGAAGGAGTACTTGGTGCCCAAGTTGTGTCCCAGGACGATGTGGGCCAGTTCGTGCGAAAGCACCATGGCCAGGCTGGCTTCATCCGGGAGCACGTCCAACAGCCCGCGGCTAACCACGATGGTGTTGCCCACGCTGAACGTCTCCAATGGCGACGTCAGTATCACACGAGTACGCACCAGACTCGGCAGTTCAATTTTGTTGGTGATCAGCAAATTGCTTGTCACGGTCTCCAGCACCTTATCCACTTCACCCTGGGGAGCGAGCAGGCCGGCATTCTGTAAGCGCTCGATCACGTTGTCACTCGCCTGCTGCTGCCATTGCGCCTGCGCTTGCAACGGCGAAGCATCCTGTTCCGCCGAGCTTGCGTCCTTCACCGTAGAGTCCACCACCACCTGAGTTAATTCTCCGTCCTGCCCGCCCTTCTGCAAGTCATAACCCCAGAGGCGGGTCTGGGCCTTGAAGGCCATCTTGTCTTTCGAACCATAGCTGAAATCGCCTTCCTCGCTGTAGATGTAAACCGGTACCCAGTAACCCGGAATGAGGTTCAAGCGCCAGCTGTCCAGGTGGAAGAAGGAAGCGTTGCGGGGGCGCGGCGCATAAGTGCCATTCAGGCGCACGATATTGTAATCCTGGTCCTCTACCCAAATTCGACCACGGAAGCGCCCTTTGCCGGTGCCCTTCTTGGCAGAGACGTCAAAGACAATACAGCGGACATCACCTAGGAACTCGCGATGCACGAACTTGAAATCATAGGTTTGGCGATTGAAGTCGTGGCGATCAGCGTAGATCATCCAGGAGAAACCCATGGGGTTGTATTCGATCTTGTATAGCTTGGTGAAGCCGCCCAATAGTCGCTTCTCAAAACTGGTGTCTTGGGACAGATAGTCTCGGCGGTCCACGCTTTCCCCCAGATCCATGCGGCCGAGGAAGTAATGGTCTTGTACCGGCACCGGACCCACTTGCGGGTCGAACTTCAGCTTTTGCAGATAGGTCTCAACGAACGGGGTGCGGGTCTTTAGCATTTCCATGAGCGCATGCTCCCGCTCGACCACGCGGTCCACGATCTGGTCCACCTTGGTAGACGGCGCCGAGGCAGGCGTGGTGCTCGCGGATGCTAGTACCACCTGTGGCGCAGCGTTCGGTGACTGCGGCTCCGGTTGCCCGCGCGACGAAGCGGGAATAGGCGGGGCAGCCAAAACTGGCGTCTGCTCCGTCGCGGGGGACGAAGACGAGTTCGCCGACTGCTGCGTATTCGCGCACAGCGGGGGCAGTAGAAAGGCGGAGATCACCCAATGCAAAATACGCATAACTCATCCGAGATTTCGTTTTTTGCCTTTCGACCATCGCTCCGAAAATCAGCGGTTCAGTGGCGGTTGTGAGTCGAACTGGTTGTCACCCGCCGGTTTGCTCGCTTGGGGTGCGCTCAGGTCAGCAACCGATGTGGGTTTGTGTTCCTTACGCGAACAGTAAGACATTCCTGCTGTATCGGGAACTGAAAGAAGTGACAGGAGCAGCAAATCGTTAATCGTTATGGCGTGCGGCGTCAGTTGACAAAATCGGGCGATTCCAATCACAACTTTCTACGCCCGTCCGCATTCCTTGAGCCCCCACACTCCATGCGGTGTTGAATAGCCCAGAGCCATAAGGTACGGAGCGCGCCGGAACGGCTGGCGGCGCAGCTCTGCCTACGCTCTGTTAATAGTTACAGGTCGTAGTTATCCACAGTTGAGCGATAGTGGCGACGAGGGCTAATTCAGCTCCCCTAATTGCCCTGTTTGTCGCGAATGTCCTGATCTGCGGCGCATTTGTAAGAAAAGGAATTGAAAGGTGATCGGCAACTGACTTCAAGACTCATCGAGAAAAGGCACAATATTTGCAAAATAGCCAACTCCAGCAAAAGAGGTTAAGAAAATGAAGAAATTCCTGATCATTCTTGCGCTGCTGTCTGCCATGCCAGCGTTTGCCGATGACCTCGACGAATACATTCACCTTCTCAAGATCGACCTCAAGGCTGAGGCGAGAGACATAATCAGCAAAGGGATGCAGACGTTCACCGATGAGGAAGCCAAGCGATTCTGGCCGATCTATGACTCCTACATGGCGGAGCGCGGCAAGTTCCTCGATGCCCGTGTTGCTGTGCTCCTGGATTACGCCGACAATTATGACAAAATGACGGATGAGAAAGCGCAACAACTGCTGGACCGAAGGTTCGAGCAACTGAAACTGAGGAACAAGCTGGATGAAAGATTTCGCCCGCAATTCGCCACGGCGCTATCACCCCGGCGACTCGTGCGCTTTTACCAGATCCAGCACGAACTCGAGATTCTGATGGAACTGAGGGCCATTTCGCAAATCCCAAAGATGAAGTGGTGGCAAGGAGAGTAAGGGAACGGCTCTCGTCGACTCACATAGAGTGTCGCGTCGTATTTCTGGAGGTTGGACAATGCAGAAATGGATCGCAGTGCTGTTCTTGACAATGGTCTGCCCTCTCATTGCAAGTGCTGCCAAGAAGGACGTAGGGGTGACAGCCCTGAAGGATGTTCAGCCAGCGGGTACCACTGATACCAAGGAGAAAAAGAAGCAGCAGTACGATTTCATTTTTGAGGCTTCGGGGAACCATTACACCTGCCGGACCAGTCCAAAGACCTCTGTGAAAGCGGTTGACTTTGTTGTGGGCAGCGATGTGAAGTATGAGGTCGACGGTGAAAAGGTCAAACTGAAAACCACGACCGGGAAAGAGGTGAAATGCACCGTGGTGCGTGTCGAGAAGGTATTGGGGCCCAAGCAATAAAACAGATCGGCTGAGGAACCGCACCAGTCGCCTGATGTTCTGGGCCGGGGCTGCCAGGAAGAACTACTCCCGCACGAACTTCCATCTCCGCAAGCGCAAGCCACGCAGTTCGATCTGATTCCTGCGTTCCGCGCCATCCGTTCTTGTCCCTCAGCGAACTGCAGGTTTTGCCGGTTCTTGGCGGGACGATCAGGCGCAATGCATCCGACGCCGCAAAAAGACCCGGTTCAAGAAGACTATAAGTAATCCGGCTCGCGGAGAGTCCGAAAGTGGATGCCTGTCTTGCGAGCACATTTTCTTGATTGGCAACCCTGACACTTCTGACAGTTGGCGGCAATTCCAAGAGTCTTTACTGTCACCCTACTACCGTTTCAAGACGATTTGAGTTTGTCCACCGCCTCGTTAATCAATGGCCGCGGAGAGGTACTGATTAATTGTCCTTCCATGCCTTCTCTTCAGTCGCCAACTGTTTCGTGGGAAATCTCTGAATTTTGGGGGACTCATCCCGATGCTCAAACTAGCCACCGACCACGCCGGTCATCAACTTGAAGAACACCGGAGACGCATGTGACGGCATTGCCTTGAGCAATAACCGCCGTTCCGCAGCACAAGAAGCCCGCTCTTGCGCAGTAAACGCAGACGACGCCGATTGGAGGAGTCATGGGAGCCACACTCAGCAATGTGAATGCACGAAAGACGGGCGGTGTCAGCCCGAGCACCACGCACCGGCTATCTAACGAGGAGCGGCGCAAAATCGACGCCTACTGGCGTGCGTGCAATTATCTCGCCGTGGGCATGATTTATCTGCGTGACAATCCTTTGCTCCGCGAACCCCTGAAGGCGGAGCAGATCAAGAACCGGCTGCTGGGCCACTGGGGTTCCAGTACCGGGCTGAGCTTCACCTACGTTCACCTCAACCGCCTTATCAAGAAATACGATCTCAACGTCATCTTCCTCGCTGGTCCCGGCCACGGCGCACCGGGGGTGCTAGGGCCGGTTTATCTGGAGGGAGCATATTCGGAGATTTACCCAAGCAAGAGCGAAGACGCAGAGGGAATGCGCGTGTTCTTCAAGGAGTTCTCCTTCCCAGGCGGTATTGGGAGCCATTGCACTCCAGAAACTCCGGGCTCGATTCATGAAGGAGGCGAGTTGGGTTACAGCATCTCCCATGCGTTCGGAGCTGCCTTTGACAATCCCGACCTGCTGGTGGCGGTCGTGGTAGGGGATGGCGAAGCAGAAACGGGGCCATTAGCCACCTCCTGGCATTCCGACAAGTTCCTGAATCCCATTCGCGACGGCGCCGTCTTGCCGATACTTAATCTGAACGGCTACAAGATCAACAACCCGACGCTTCTCGCGCGGGTACCCAATGAAGAGTTGGAACACCTATTCAAAGGTTACGGCTGGGTGCCGCATTTCGTGGAGGGCGACGATGTCGATTTGATGCACCAGGAAATGGCGGGCACGCTGGAAGACTGCGTGCTCGAGATTCGTCGCATTCAGGAGGAGGCTCGTGCGAGTGGCAAAGCCAGCAGGGCGCGTTGGCCGATGATCGTACTGCGCACCCCGAAAGGATGGACCGGCCCGAAGGAAGTGGACGGTCACAAGGTGGAGGGTTTCTGGCGTGCCCACCAGGTACCGCTGGCGGGCGTCCGCGAGAACCCCGCCCATTTGAAGCTGCTGGAAGACTGGTTGCGCAGTTACCGACCGGAGGAGTTGTTCGACGAGAGAGGGCGGCTGATCCCGGAGCTAAGAGCAATGGCCCCGACCGGTACACGCCGAATGAGCGCCAATCCTCACGCCAATGGGGGGTTGCTGCGAAAGACTCTGCGCCTGCCCGACTTCCGCGAATATGCCATTCAAGTCAAAAGCCCGGGCAGACCGCCGCCGAGAACACCCGTCCCCTGGGCCGATTTCTGCGCGACATCATGCGCCAGAATCCGACTAACTTTCGCGTCTTCGGGCCCGACGAAAACAGCTCGAACAAGTTGGATGCCATCTACGAGGTCAGCAAGAAACTGTGGTTGGCCGACTACCGGCCGGAGGATGCCGACGGAGGCGAGTTGTCCACCGACGGCCGAGTACTCGAAATGCTTTCCGAACATACCCTGGAAGGCTGGCTTGAAGGCTACCTCTTAACCGGCAGACACGGATTCTTCTCCACCTACGAAGCTTTTGTCCACGTCATCGACTCCATGTTCAACATGCATGCCAAGTGGCTCGCGAGCTCTGCGGAGCTGCCTTGGCGCGCGCCCGTGTCGTCGCTCAACCTGCTGATTACCTCCACGGTTTGGCGACAGGACCACAACGGCTTCACTCACCAGGACCCGGGATTCCTCGACCTAGTGGTCAACAAGAGCCCTGATGTTTGTCGGATCTACCTGCCGCCAGATGCAAATACCCTGCTGAGTGTCGCCAATCACTGCCTCAAGAGCACCGGCTACATCAACGTGATCGTGTCCGATAAGCAAAAGCACCTGCAGTACATGACCATGGACGAGGCCATTACGCATTGTACCAAGGGCATCAGCATCTGGCAGAAGGTGAGCAACGACCAGGGATCGGAACCGGACGTGGTGATGGCCTGTGCGGGCGACATTCCAACCAAGGAGGCGCTGGCGGCGGTAGTGCTGCTTCGTGAGCACTTCCCCAATCTCAAGATTCGCTTCGTGAACGTGGTGGACCTCTACAGACTCGTCCCGTCGATAGAGCACCCGCACGGCCTCTCGGACCGCGACTTCGACAGTTTGTTCACGAAAGACAAACCTATCATTTTCAACTTCCACGGCTATCCCTGGTTGATTCATCGCTTGACGTATCGGCGTACTAACCACAAGAACTTGCACGTGCGTGGTTACAAGGAAAAAGGAAACATAAATACGCCTCTCGATTTGGCCATCCAGAACCAGATCGATCGGTTTAGCCTGGCAATCGACGTCATCGACCGGGTGCCCACACTGGAGGTGGCGGGCGCTCACGCGAAAGAAACACTGCGCAATATGCAGATCGACTGTCAGAACTACGCTTACGAGCATGGCGTGGATAAGCCTGAGTTCGACCAATGGACCTGGCCGGCGTGATTCTCGTTTGGCACGTCGGATACCAGTGACCTCGGCTTGGGATACCGACGTGGCTCGGTAACTCGTCAGGCTGGAGGAACCGAGAATGCGCGAGAGTCTTCCGACGGTTAGCTAGCTCGTCACGGTGAGACCGCGTGGAGTCTGACTGGCCAGCACACCGGTCTTAGTGATCTACCGCTCACCCGGCGCGGTCAGCGCACCGCCAGCCAGCTCGATGAGCGTCCCCCAAGGGACTAGCTTTCGCAAAGGCAAGCTGATCGCACCAGAAAAAGGATATTACGATGAGTACAAAACCTGTGGCACCTCCAGAGAGTCTAACAACTGCAAAATCCGCGGCCGTCGTACCAATCCCAACGGCCACCCAGCATATTTCAAAGCTCATCCAGCAGTACGGCTGTGGCCCCGTTCAGTTCTGCGGAACGGACAATGCTCTTTATGAGCGCCATCTTATTTTCGACAATATCGTCGATCCCGTTGCTTCGGATGCTCGGATGAGGTTCGAAGCCCTTGCCCACTCAGTCCGGGACATCCTCTCGCAACGTTGGGTGCGTACCGAGAACACATACGACCGTGAGAATCCCAAACGTGCGTACTATCTCTCGATGGAGTTCCTGATTGGCCGTTCCCTCAGCAACAACATCGTCAATCTTCTGCTTGATCCCGTCGTAAAAGATGCCGTCCGACAGAAGAACGTAGATTGGCTCCAGTTGGTAGAGCAGGAGCCTGATGCCGGTTTAGGAAATGGTGGACTGGGGCGTTTGGCTGCTTGCTTTCTTGACTCCATGGCGACGTTGCAACTCCCGGCCATGGGCTACGGTCTGCGTTACGAGTACGGCATCTTTAAGCAAACCATGCAAGACGGATGGCAGCTGGAGAAGCCGGACAATTGGCTCCGTCGCGCCGATCCGTGGGAGGTCGCCCGCTTAAAGGATACGGTGGAGATCAAGCTGAACTGCTCGTTCGAACTGCACGGCGGCAGCTTGCGTGCCCTGCCCGGTCGACCGTCAAGCTTGATCGGCGTTCCATTTGATCGGCCAGTCGTGGGCTACGGCGGAAAGACTATTAATACACTACGGCTCTGGGCCGCAGCCGCACCTGATTACTTTGATTTTCAGGAGTTCAGTAGCGGGGACTTCGTCGCAGCACTCGCCGAGAGTCTTACCGCTGAATCCATAACTCGGGTGCTTTATCCGGACGACTCCACCAGCATGGGGCAGGCACTCCGCTTCGTACAGGAGTATTTTCTGGTCGCCGCTTCGCTGGCCGATCTGGTCCGGCGGTTCCGGCACACCAACGATGATTGGAATAGATTCCCCGAAAAGGTAGCCATCCAGCTCAATGACACGCACCCGGCACTCGCAGTCCCCGAGTTGATGCGGATTCTGCTTGACGACGTGCATCTTGGATGGGAGTCGGCCTGGGACATCACGCAAAAAACACTTGCATACACGAACCACACGTTGCTGCCGGAAGCTCTCGAGAAATGGCCACTGGTGTGGTTTGAGACCATGCTCCCGCGTCATCTGGAAATCGTTCTTGAGATTAACCGGCGCCTGCTCGACGAGGTTCGGAGTCGCTTCCCAGGGGATGAAGGACGGACAGAGCGCACGAGCCTGGTCGAGGACGGTACTCAGCCCAAGGTTCGAATGGCAAACCTGGCCATTGTCGGGTCTCACAGCACCAACGGCGTGGCCGCCATTCACTCCGAATTGCTCCGCACGATAACCGTCAAGGACTTGGCCGAGGTGTTCCCCGAACGCTTCAATAATAAGACCAATGGAGTCACACCTAGGCGCTGGTTGCTGCTTTCCAACCCAGCGCTGGCTCGCACAATCACCGATGCCATAGGCGATGCATGGATCAGCGATCTCAGCCAATTGAACAAGCTCAAGCCGCTTGCCGAGGACAAGGGGTTCCGTGACACTTTCCGTAAGGCGAAACACCAGGCCAAGTTGCAGTTTGCCGATTGGCTCAAAGCTACAACGGGTTTGGCTGTTGATCCGAACACCATCATCGATAGCCAGGTCAAGCGTATCCACGAGTACAAGCGACAACTGCTCAATGCGTTGCGGATCGTGGTTTTATACAACCGTCTGCGAGCGAACCCGGACATCGAGATGACTCCGCGTACGTTCCTTTTCGCTGGCAAGGCGGCACCCGCTTACCGGCTAGCAAAGCTAATCATCAAGTTCATCAACAACCTTGCCCGCACCATTGATGGCGATCCGGCTGTGAGGAGCCGGTTAAAGGTCCTATTCCTACCTGACTACAACGTTACGCAGGCGGAGCGGCTCATCCCTGCAACGGACGTTTCGAACCAAATCTCCACGGCAGGATACGAAGCGAGTGGTACGAGCAATATGAAGTTCATGATGAACGGGGCCCTGACCATCGGCACTCGGGACGGTGCCACCATCGAGATGGCCGAAGAAGCAGGCGAGGAAAACTTCTTCTTATTCGGCCTCACGGCGGAACAAGTGGTTCAAAGTCGTGGTTGGTATAGCCCACAGTGGCACTATGACAATGAGCCGGAGACACGGGCGGTGTTGGATCTGATCCTCTCCGACCATTTCAGCCGCTATGAGCCCGGCGTCTTCTCAGAACTCCACGATACGTTGTTGGCACACGGCGACCACTACATGCACTTGGCGGATTTGAAGTCGTATCTGGACGCGGACCAGAGGTTGCTCGGCCTATATAGCGACCCGGACGCCTGGGCGCGGAAGGCCATCTTGAATGTGGCGAGTTCGGGGAAGTTCTCCACTGATCGCACCATCTCCGAATATGCCGAAGAAATCTGGAAGGTGAAACCATGTCCAGTGCCTTAAACGCCCGACCTTTGTCGGATGAACGAAAGAGGAAGGGAAGATCTCTTAGATTGCAGGAAAGCCCGCGCTGCACTGAGGAGATGTCGCGACTTCGGGATGTGACGGCAAGTTCAAATCGTTTGCATGTGCCCCATAGCGAGCCGATCACGAATGTGGTTGGCGCTGCAACGTGACCCTCGGCTTGGCAACTTCTCGGAGACGTTGATGGAGGTGACAAATGAAAGCAACGCAACTGCTCCACAATTTGGGCCAAAGCATCTGGCTTGACAACATCACGCGCGACTTGCTCGATAACGGCTCCCTAAAGACTTATATTGATGATCTGTCGGTGACTGGGCTCACATCGAATCCCACGATCTTTAATCATGCCATTAAGAACAGCTCTGCTTACAGTGCTGCAATTCGCCAGAAGTTTGCCCAGGACAAATCTGGTGAAACACTCTTCTTCGAACTGGCGCTGGAAGACCTCACGCGAGCGGCCGATCTGTTTCGCCCGATCTATGACCGTACAAATGGCGTGGACGGATGGGTTTCGCTCGAAGTCTCCCCCTTGCTCGCGCACGACACTGCCAAGACCTTGACGGCCGCCAAAGAACTGCATGCTCGTGGCGGGCGCCCGAACCTCCTTATCAAGATTCCCGGTACCAAGGAAGGGCTGCCTGCCATCGAGGAGGCGGTCTTCTCCGGAATTCCTGTCAATGTCACGCTCTTATTTTCGAGCGACCAGTACCTGGCTGCGGCCGACGCGTTCCTTCGTGGAATCGAACGCCGCATAGATGCCGGGCTCAAACCCAATGTCGGTTCGGTAGCTTCTGTTTTTGTCAGTCGCTGGGACGCCGCGGTTAAGGGGAAGGCTCCCGTGACTTAAATCATAAGCTCGGAATTGCCATCGCGATGCGCACGTACAAGGCTGCCCGCGATTTGCTTAGTTCGCCCCGTTGGCACCGAATCTACAACGCTGGTGCTTACCCGCAACGCCTCTTGTGGGCGAGCACGGGGACCAAGGATCCAATGGCATCCGACGTTCTTTACGTTAAGGCTCTTGCTGCACCTTTCACGGTGAACACAATGCCTGAATCGACCTTGAAAGCGCTCGCCAATCGTAAAGAGCTCGGATCAATTCTGCCCGCGGATGGGGGTGACTGCGAAGAAGTGCTATCGAGGTTCGCTGAAGCTGGCGTCAACATAGACGGCCTTGCTGCGCAGCTTCAGGACGAGGGTGCCCAGTCGTTCGTGAAGTCTTGGAATGAGCTGATGTCGGTCGTTGATTCTACTGGCGTCCTGCTGGAAAAAGCTGCCGGCTGAAATAGTAGACAGGTTTTCTCTGGCGTGACGCGAAGGATGCCGCAGTGTCAGTACGCGATACATTTCGCCGTGACTGACAGTTTAGAGCAACATATTCGGGGCACGCGATGTCGCAAACCCGCAGTGCAGAACGCGGCATTTTCGGTGAGGATGTGCTCAGGACTGACCCGCAACGAAATCATCAACTGGGTATAGCTGCTCCCGCGACTGTGGGTTGCAGCGCTCCTCTTGGAGCCACAGTCACCTGCGGCGGCGTCAATTTCAGTCTGTACTCACGCGACGCTGCGAGTATCGAATTGCTGATCTTCGATCGCGAAGATGACGGGCGGCCCTCGCACGTGATCCGGTTGGACCAAACCATCCACCGCACGTATCACTACTGGCATGTCTTCGTTCCGGGGTTGCAGACGGGGCAGCTGTATGCGTACCGGGTTCACGGGCCACTCGATTCTTCCAAAGGGTTGCGTTTTGATCCGACGAAGGTCTTGCTCGACCCGTATGGTCGCGGAGTCGCAGTTCCTCGAAACTACTCCCGTGAAGCCGCGCAACAGGAAGGCGACAATGCTGCCACGGCGATGAAAAGCGTGATCGTGGATACAAGTTTGTACGACTGGGAAGGCGACACGCCACTCAGAAGGCCATCTTCGCAGACGATCGTCTACGAAATGCACGTAAAAGGATTTACGCAGCATCCGAGCTCCGGCGTCCCGGAAGCGACACGCGGCACATTCCGTGGACTCATTGAGAAGATTCCCTATCTCCAGGACCTGGGCATCTCCGCTGTCGAGCTTCTTCCCGTGTTCCAATTCGATCCGCAGGATTGCCCGCCTGGCCGCGTTAACTATTGGGGCTATGCGCCCATCTCTTTTTTCGCACCGCATCAGGCGTACGGCTCTCGGCACGATTCCGTAGGCGCCGTGGACGAGTTTCGCGATATGGTCAAGTGTTTGCACCGAGCGGGAATTGAGGTGATTCTTAGACGTCGTCTTCAATCACACTGCAGAAGGCGATCATCTTTGGACCAACCTTGTGTTTTCGTGGCCTCGACAACAGCGCCTACTACCTTTTGGAACATGATCGGTCGCATTACGCCAACTACAGCGGAACCGGAAATACGCTCAACGCCAATCACCCGATTGTCCGCCGCATGATCGTCGACAGCCTCCGCTACTGGGTCGAAGAGATGCACGTGGACGGTTTCCGGTTCGATCTCGCATCGATCCTCGCTCGCGATTCCAACGGCGAGGTGATGTCCAACCCTCCGGTCCTCTGGGATATCGAGACCGACCCAGCTCTCGCCGGGACAAAGATGATTGCCGAAGCTTGGGACGCTGCCGGACTGTACCAGGTCGGCAGCTTTGTCGGCGATAGCTGGAAGGAATGGAATGGGCGGTTTCGGGACGATGTACGCGGTTTCTTTCGTGGCGACGAAGGCTCCCTGCGTCGTTTTGCAGACCGACTACTCGGTAGCCACGAGATCTACCGACACGAAGAGCGGGAAGCGGAACAAAGCATAAACTTTGTCGCATGTCACGATGGATTCACGCTCAATGACCTCGTTTCCTACAACCAGAAGCACAATCAAGCCAATGGAGAGGAAAACCGGGACGGCGCAGACGACAATCGAAGCTGGAACTGCGGAGTCGAGGGTCCAAGCGCTGATCCTGAGATTGAGCGCCTCCGAACCCGCCAAGTGAAGAATTTCATGACCGTCACCATGCTTTCTCTTGGCCTTCCCATGTCTTGATGGGCGATGAAGTCCGGCGTTCACAGCAAGGCAACAACAACGCCTACTGTCAGGACAATGAAGCAACTTGGTTCGATTGGTGTTTGCTAGTAAAGTACGCGGACGTTCATCGCTTTGTAAGTTTACTCATCGCGAGACGAATACGGCGAGACACTAGCCCCGAGCGCCAACGGATGACCTTGAATCAATTGCTGCGCGAAGGGATTAAGGGTTGGCATGGAGTAAAACTCAAGCAGCCGGACTGGAGCGACCATTCGCACAGCATCGCCCTCAGTGCCGAGTTATCAAAAGAATCCCTACTGGTCCATTTCATCTTCAATGCCTATTGGGAGCCTCTTGAACTTCGAACTTCCACGAAGCGGAACGGGTGAAGGGCTCTCATGGAGACGATGGATCGACACGTTTCAACAAGCGCCCGAAGATATTGTGGCATGGCAAGAAGCACCCGTTGTTTCTGAGTGTCGTCTCGAGCCGGGCCTCGGTCTGTGATCGTTCTTTGGGCGAGCCTCGGTGACGGAGCACAGCACGCCTGACGAGGACGTCCTGCGCGCCCACCATGACCGGCTTCGTCGAGCAGGCTTTAGCCCCACGGCAGGGAGAGAGCTTAAATGAGCGTCGCAACCGTCTCCGCAATTTTCCTGGTGATTCAAAGCATCGATCTGACCAGCATCAGCAGACGATCCGTACGTTAGGCGGGCTCGAGGAAAGATGAATCAAGCGCCCATAGGAGTGATTCCGTAACAGCGGGCCAGGTCGTTGATGCCTGTCCGTAAGGCCGCCCAGTAGCGCTCCGGCTGCGTGCCATAATTGCCACGCGTCATGACTTGGTTGACGCGGCGCGCGCTATCCATGACCTGTTCCATCTGGACTCGGGTCTCCATGTAATTGGGGGTCGGATCGAACTTACGCCTCAGCCGGTTTGTAGACCGATTGAGGTCGTCCAAAGCCTCCTCCAAATCATCCTTCGTCCGCTTCGCTTGATCTTGACGCGCCTGCGCATTGGAGGGACTCGCCTGACGGCGCCGCGTAGTCGCTCCACTGTCTTACGTTGTGACGATTGTGCCTTCGAGCGAGCATCGTCACCTCGGTTTCCAAGTACTTGCTCAATTCATCTACTCCGTCTTCCACTTTGCGGATGCGGTCGGCTACTTGCGCCTTATTGAACGGGCTCGTTGTGCATAGGCAACTACTGCGCTAAAGGCCGCGACCATAACGCTGGCCAATACCCTGACAGTTTTTGACTTCATTG
The DNA here is from genome assembly GCA_963733805.1 of uncultured Acidobacteriota bacterium. Lineage (GTDB taxonomy): Bacteria > Acidobacteriota > Terriglobia > Terriglobales > Acidobacteriaceae > Gp1-AA133. The sequence goes on from CAVTEO010000009.1 coordinate 423,103, forward strand.
CCGTCGTCTCCCCACCAGGTGACCCACGGGGGGGCCCCCCTAGCCATGGCGAACCCACGGGCGATTCGACGTGGCACGCCAGCACATGAGAACTAGCAAAACTGACAGAACAGTGGCTCGGTCCGTTCGATTGATCACCACTGATGCGGTCGTCTTCCCCAAGGCAGATCAGAAAATCTACCGCGGAGCGAGCCTAGTCTTCCAACGGACTCCTGAGGACGGTGCTATTCTCCTTCCGATCGGGAGCCCGCTCTTTTTAAACCGAGGGGAATTTCGATGAAGGAAGCATAGCCGATCCGGGGCCCGCCTTTTTTGCGATCAAAGAGATGGTTGGGTCGGACTGAGTTCTTGACCCGGAACGATTAGAAGCGAGCCTACGGTTGGCCTGGCAAATCTCAACTAGAGCGAAATAGCGCCCGGACTGGAACTGATGCCGCAGTGTCCTTGAAAACATCTTGACACCGCCGACATTGTTAGAGATGGCGATTTTTCGCCTGTTGTCGATCGACCCATTCTCGCCTGACACCGATTCCGTCGAAGGGTCCACGGGTAACCAGCTAACTGGCAGGAATGACCGTATCGGAGTCTTTCGCGGCCGCTTAAGAATTCGTCGAGGGCAGCTCCTAAACTCGAAGGGAGGGATGAAATGAAAATGAGAATGTTGTTCACAGCGATTCTATTCTCTCTGTGTGCCCTGTCCAACATCTCCACCGCCCAAAGCGGTGAGGCGAACCTCGACTCCTATATCGAGTCTCTGCGAGCAGACGTAAGAGCGGACAAGGTGGCCATCATCACTGCGGCCATGCAATTCAACGATCAGAGAGCGGATGTTCTGGCCAGTCTACCGGAAATACGAAGCCGAAGTCATGAAGCTCAATGACCAGCGACTGGCTTTGATTAAGTCTTATGGCGACGAATTCGTTCAATCGCTGATGCCGACGCAAAGGACATATCGATGAAAACCTCGACTTCGAATCCCGTCGCACAGACGGTAAGAAAGACGTACGCAAAAGAATTCCAGGAAGCCGGCCTCTCATCCTTGACCGTTGCCAAGTTATTACAACTGGAGCATCGATTCGATCTTGTTGTGGACCTGACAAATAACTATCCGAACTTGCAGCTTTATTGATCAGGAAACGAGCAAAGCCGCCCGAACAGTCACACTGTACATCAGCACCATTTGTTGATCTCCCGCATTGTTCTCATTCCTTCTCGGGATGTGCTCCGGATCTGGCATTGCATTCGGTTGCACGCCGCTGTCACTGGAAGCTTATTGTGGGTTCGTCTCTGACTCCTCGGTTTCTTCATACGGTGCGAAACCCGGGATGTCCAGTGTCCGGGTTCCTCCTTCGACTCTCCTACCTGCGAGGGCGTTTCTGTCCTACCAACCCAGGTTGGAGTTGTAGGCCGCATTGTTTCCGCACACCGCGTAGGTCCTGGGCCTAGTTCGCGAAACCGCTGCGGCTGGAGATTGAATTCTACGAATAGTACCTCCGCACGGCTTACCCATTAACATCCGCGGTCGAGTCATTGAAATTGACAACGCTCGCGAAGACGTGAAGACAGGCGTAATTTACGGCATTCGAAGTACCGAGACCCCGCAAGGCGAAATCAGCAGCCGCCTGAAATACCTTCCATCGTGGCGTCTGTATCCCGACCCGTTCTTGCTGGGTTTCAAACTACTATTCCCGGTATTTCCGGAGCCAGAGATTTACTTGCCGCCGGGAACCGATTTACTGGTTCGTCTCAAAGAGAACGTTGACTTGCCCGAGGAACTCGTATCACCGTTGCCGCTCCCCGGCCTTCAACACGATGAACAGCAGAGCATCGCGGAGATCCTAGGACAATTGCCGACGCGCACACTCGACAAGAAGTCCCACGAGGCAGACCTCATTAACATGGTATTCATTGGGACCGGGGAGGAGTTGGCTCAAGCGTTCCAGGGCGCCGGCTGGAAGCAGAGCGACTCTGTTTCCTGGCACTCGGTCAAGCATCAATTCCACTCCTTCCTGGCGAAATCGAGTTACGCCACCGCCCCGATGTCCCGCCAACTGTTCGCTGGCCGCCCGCCCGACCTGACTCTGGAAAAGACTTTCAACAGTTACAGCAAGCGGGATCACCTGCGTATCTGGAAATTGGAATCAACAGTTGATGACGTGCCCGTTTGGGTTGGCGCCGCGGTCCGCGAAACGGGCGCGACTCTTTCTGTCACCCACATTGGCTTTGTGCACCACGTTTCGGACGACCTCGACGGAGAGCAGCGTGCAATCCAGCGCCATTTGCTGGCCGCCGATTGTGTTGATTCGGTCGGTAAGGTCGAGCGCCCTCGGATGGATAAGGCCGTGATCAATGCCACTGGCGAAGTGTTGCGCTCGGATGGCACCGTGATGGTCTTGCGTGTGAAGCCCTGCGGGGCTCCCTTCAGCCCTGATTTCAACGACTCTCGCCGCTTTCAGCCAGGCTCGAAGTTTTCCCGCTACCTGCGCAAGGAGATTCTTACGGTTCGTAGCGACCTTATGCGCGCCAACTCGATCTATGCGTTGTTCCGGGTAACTGTGGTCACTACCAAAACACTCCGCCAAATGTCAGCGCGGCGTGCAGACATCCGCTTAGTCCATGCCGCATCCGCTCGCCTCCCAGCGAGTGATACTGGGTCCCACCCAACTCCAGTCGACATTCCATCGCAGGGAATTGAGGCTTGGTCAGCCTGTTTTTGAAATGCGAAACGCAGCCTGGATTACTCATTTAATCAGGCGCGGGTGTTTGAAAAAGTCACTGAGATTCGCAGGTGAGATTTAGCGAACCAGTGAGCGAGTAGAAAAATCGTTTTGGTTGAGGGTTATTGGTGTAATGATTCCATAACAATGTCGGCTCCCAGGCCCGAGTAAAGTTGGTGGTGCGAAAGCCAACCAAGAAGACTCGGGAGAAAGGAGCCGAACATGATCATTATAGGTTGTGATTATCACCCGGGCTTCCAGCAAATTGCGTATGTGGACACGGAAACCGGAGAGTGTGGAGAACGACGGCTCGCGCACCGCGAAGAGGCCGAGCGGTTGTACCACGAACGTAAAGAACAAAGAGTGCGGGTGGGCATGGAAGCCAGCGGGCACGTACCGTCGGAAGAGTCCAGCGGCGATCGGCGCCGACTGGGACACATCAGCAAGCAAGGCAACGTGCTGCTCAGGTTTCTGCTGGTGGAAGCGGCCCAGGTGACAGTCCGGAGTCAAGCCGAGTGGCGCAGTACGTTCTTCCACCTTGCGATGCGGCGAGGACGAAAGACCGCCAAGGTAGCGATGGCCCGCAAGCTGGCCGTCGAGTTGTACTGGATGTGGCGGCACGGCTGGAATTACGACGAGATGCAGCAGCTCGGTTCGCATGCGGGAGAGCCCGGAAATCGCCATGGTGTGCAGTAAATCACCGCCGTAATGATTGGGCATCCCGCTCCCCTTCACCGGGGAGTTCGAAGTAGTAATCATGATCGAGTGTACGATCGAAGATGGTTGGGTCGGACTGAGTGCTTGACCCGCAATGATCAGAAGCGAGCCTAAGGTTGGTTTTGGCAAATCTCAACTAGAGCGAAATGGTGCTCGCTCGGAGCGGATGCCGCTGTGTGCTCGAAAACGTTCTTGACACCGCCGACATCGGTGGGAGAACAAAACCTTGTTCGAGGAAGACAGACAAGAATCGACTTGACTCCGACCGGCCTTCTCATGGAAGGCCTTTACACTCAAAACCCCACGGGGGCCCCGTTCGCGCCGGTGAAAGGACAAGCTGCGCCCTGCTCCTAGCCTCTCGTGAAGTGCTTCTCGAACAGGCGTTTTGACCGCTCCGCCCCTTCGTCGGTTAGCGTCACCGACTTCGCCTTCGTCGCCGGGTCGTGAATGTAGCCGCTCTCGTGCAGGCGGTCAAGCACATCCCAGCTATGGCTCTTCCACGCACGCAGTCCGGTCTTATCCTTGAACGTCGTGAGGTAGAGAAGGGCCAGAGTGATTTCATCCACTTTGTTGTTGTCGATGTCCATGATGTCCTCATACGCTTGCATCGTTGCAGGTCCTCGCTGTAGTCCCAATTGCTGCGGCACGGGAGGCCGTCGCTATGGGCAAAAAGAGAATCCAGCCGAATTATCGTCGCAGAATGCTGCGACTGCCAGACCTCGATCATTCTAAGCTGGCGCTTCTCAATAGCCTGACCTCGCCAGGTTCGCGCCGGGCCTACTAGTACGCTATCAACCAGTTCACCGCCTGGTACTGTTCCGAGCCTCGACTGGCCTTCAACCGCATCGTCGTCGTCGCTACTGGATTCACCTCGAATCGCGTGGGTTGGCAGCCAATACCATCAATCAGCAACCGCTGTGGTTCGCCGGTTGGCTCATGAAGCCGCCGACTCCGGCCTGCTGAGTCCCGAACTGGCTGTCGGGATCCGCCGCGTGAAAGGCGTCAAACAGCGTTGCCCAGCGATCTGGCAACTTGCTGAATGCAGAGCAAGGCGCGGAAGTACTAAAGCGCGCCCGTGGCGACATCCTTCGTGCCAAGCGACGCTTCTGTGCAGGCCACTGAGCGCTACCTGGGCCGCAAACAGAATTCTCGGCCATCCCGTGATGGGACCTTTCACACTCGGAACACTCCCTGTGGCGGCATAAAGTGCTTCCTTATGGGCGTTTCGGGGCGCGAACGGCAAGAACTGGCGGATCGCCTGTTTTTATCGATATCCAAGGCAAGCGCAGTGCGGATGTGGCTATCTAGTTGTCTCTTCCGACGAATGAAGGGAGCAACTTCCAAATGACTGTGATTACTACTAGGTGACATGGAGTGCGTTCTTTGGGAACCTGCAACGAAAGCATGTCGTGAGCAATAGGCCCCTGCCGAATGATCCCTTAATGGATCAACAAAACGCTCGGGAGGGACTCTCCTTGACCAAAACGAAGACGCTACAGGAGCCTCGGAACCTAATTGGGTGAAATACCCTCTGTTGCGTAGAAGGTTCTATATACCCACTCTGACGGTCCTTAGTTGAGAGCGCCATGATGGTCTACCGTAATTATCCTGGCCGTGCTGGTCGCTTTGTTCCTGGTAGGCATCAAATGGTCGATTGATGTAGTGAGGGAGTGGCCACACAGGAAGCCGATCGCAAGCCATTTCACTTCGGAACCCTCAGAGCCGTCACCACTAATCGACAACGCAGCGGCGACAGCTCTTGTCGCGTCAATCCGGCTTAGGTGGGCGAAGATGACCCGGCAGGCCCGCTCAGGTCAATGAGCGGAATCGCCTGGTTACAACAACTCCCGAGATTGATGTGGAGAGGCTCCCATGCGGTTTACGCATGTAGACCAACGATCCGCGCCGCACGGGCCGAGGAACTCGGGCGTCATTGGCCTTCGCCGCCTTCTGTCGAAGCCCCGTCTGTTCGACGGCCAGCTTGTAGGCTACGTAGTATTTGTAAATGTTTCGGACGTAGGTGACGGTTTCCTGCCCGATGTCCTGGGCGGCTATCAGTTCAACGTTGTCGAACCAGACATCAGGATTGAGTCCGCTTTCTGCGGCCTGCTTGCGCAGGCGGGCGACGCGGGTCGGGCCGGCATTGTAGCTGGCAAACACGAACATCGTGCGGTCGACAGGATTCAGCTTGGGGTCGTTGAAATAGGTGTCGGCGATGTTGCGCAGCATCTTAACCCCGGCGTGAATGTTGGCGTCGGCTACGCCCACGTTGGCGATGTTAATGGGTGGGGCGGCGGCGTATCTGGGCATGACCTGCATGATGCCCACCGCACCCCGCGGGCTGCGCAGGTTCTGGTTCAGCATGGATTCCTGGTAGCCCTGTGCGGCCAGCATCAGGTAATCAAAATCGTATTGCGCGGCATATTTCTGAAACAGCGCAATGGTGGCGCGAAACTTCTCCATCTCTTTGCCGGAGGTGGAATTTTTCACCCACTTGGTATTCTTCAGGTAGCGACGCAAGATCGTGTTTCCAAAAGACGTACCAACTCCATGACTGGCGACGAATTCATCCAGAAGCTGTTTGAGCTGGGGATTGTTCTTGCGCATAACCAGCGCGGTTTGTCCCTCCGTGACGAGCGGCACGTCGGGATGCGCCCTCAAGTTATCGAAGACCTTTGACCACAGTTCGGCGCGTTCCCGCGTCGTGATGGTGGCGGGGATCAGGCCGGCGTTGACCATCTGGACCAGATCGTCTTCGGTGAGATTCTTGTCAGCTTCCCGAACCTTTATGGGCGTCTTGCCTGCTTTCTGCAGTGAGTCGTTCAACTTCCGCAGTTCCTGGTAGGCGATCGTGAGCGGATTGACATAGATTTCCTTCCCTCCAAGTTCCTCGAGGGTAGAAAATGAGCCGAACTCGGGTCCGCTCACTACGATCCGCGTCACATTGGTCTGAACAGGGACGGAAAAGGCAAACTGCCTCTCACGCTCCGGAGTCACAGCAATAGCGTTCGCGACGAAGTCACCCATTCCTTCTTTAAGCGCGGCTTCCGCTTGAGGCGGTGCGACCGGCAGGTATGTGACTTTCAGCTGTACGGGTCCAGTCTTAAGCTTCTTGTTGGCAAACCTCTGGAACTCTTCCAGTGATTCATAGATGGCGCCGCGGGGCCGTCCCTTGTCATAAAAGAAGCCGATGGGATTAAGAATGACAAGCGCACGGATGTTGCGCCTCTTCACCATTTCGTCGAGATCGCCGGTGTGGTGGTCGAAGTGAAGCGGTAACAACAGCGCATTCGTCGCGGTGGACGATGTCGGACCGGAGGCCGCCCCTTGTTGCTTGGTCTGGTCGGTACTCTCGCGGCGTAGCTTCTTTTTTGCCGCAGGCAATCAGCAGTAACGCAACATACACAATTGCGAGCTAGGAGAGCTCTCAGGGATGAATTCAGGCCTGTGAACATTCTTGTCCCCGGTACAGCCTAGCAAACGGGCTGAGAATTATTAGCGAACAATTCCCATTACACTCATTAGCGCTTAATCTGAAGCGAAACAAAACGTCCCAGTCTCGAAGAGTCCTGGGACGCATGTTTGAACAGCCCTCCCCCGAGGAACTGCTCGGCGGTGATCTTACCGTTCTTGCAAGAAATGGATACTGTCAGTTGTTTCAGGCGGACAAGGGAGCGCACACGATGTGGGTGGTGATAGGTTGTCGGCGTAACATCGCTATTTCACCAACAACTCCCGTTCCGCAGTCCTTTTTTGGGGTCAATGAGTGTAATTGATTCCATAACAATGTCGGCTCCCACGCCCGGATAGACTTTGGTGGTGCCAACCAACCAAGGCCCGGGAGAAAGGAGCCGAACATGAGGATTATAGGTTGTGACTACCATCCGGGCTTTCAACAAATTGCGTTTGTGGATACCGAGACTGGCGAATGCGGGGAGCGTCGATTGCAGCACCGCGAGGAAGCAGAGAAGTTCTACCGCGATCTCGCGGCCCAGGGAGTTAAGGTGCGCGTGGGGATGGAAGCCAGTGGACATGCACGCTGGTTTGAACGGCTGCTCTCCGAGTTGCAGTTTGAGTTGTGGATCGGAGACGCAGCGGAGATCCGCACGAAGCGCGTACGCAAGCAGAAGACGGATCGCCAGGATGCACAGCTGATTCTGCGATTGATGATGGAAGATCGCTTTCCGCGGATCTGGGTGCCGAGCTGGGAGAATCGGGATCTGCGGCAACTGCTGTGGCACCGGCACCGGATGGTGCAGGCGCGCACACGAGTCATGAACCAGTTGCAAGCGGTGGCCCTCAACGAGGGCCTACGCTGCAAGAAGAGGCTGTGGCGGGAAGCGGGACGTGAGCAACTGGAGTCGTTCCCGTTGGCCCCGTGGGCGAGCCGGCGACGATGCGATCTGCTGGAGTTGCTGGACCGACTGAGTCCGACGATCGCGGAGCTGACGCAAACCATCGAGCAGGAAGCGGAGAAGTGTCCCGAGGCGCGGCGGTTAAGGACGCATCCTGGGGTAGGTTCGCTGACGGCGCTGGCTTTCGTGCTGATCATCGGGAGAGCGGAACGGTTTCAGTGTGGCAAGCAGATCGCGAGCTATCTGGGACTGGTACCGTCCGAGGAGTCGAGCGGGGATCGGCGACGGCTCGGACATATCAGCAAGCAAGGCAACGCGCTGCTGCGTTTCCTGCTGGTGGAAGCGGCACAAGTGACGGTGCGCAGCCTTCCGGAATGGCGCAATAAGTACTTTCACCTGGCGATGCGGCGCGGGCGGAAGATCGCAAAGGTAGCGATGGCCCGCAGGCTAGCCATTCAACTGTTCTGGATGATGCGCAAGGAATGGGATTACGAGCAGGTGAAAAGTTCGGTCCGCACGCGGGACAGCCCGAACATCGCCGTGGTGTGCAGTAAAACACCGAGTAATTGACTGGGCGTCCCGCTCCTCCTTACGGGGGAGTTCGAAGTAGTAATCATGATCGCAGTTCGAGACCGAAGAGATGCATGGGTCGGACTGAGTTCCAGACCTGCAGACTGATTGCGAGCGAGCCTTGGTTGGATTGGCACATCTTCAACGAGAGCGAAATGGCGCGCTCTTCGGAGTGCACGGATAGGTACGCTCAAAAGGTGCTTGACACCGCCGACATTGTTAGAGACGCATGTTACGACAGGTAGGAAGTCTCGCTCCACAGTTAACCCAAACGCGCCGTGACCTACTGCACACGTTGTATCGAGATAACTGGCAATTCTTATAGTCGAAAACTCTCCCATGTCCTGTTTCAGTTAACAGGAACGCTGACAGGCAGACCTGACATCGTGACGTTAACGCAATTAACGCGGCCACGGACTTCGCACACGGCATCTTTTCGCTTAGTTGAACCAAACGAGGTGAACGTTGGGGGGAGGAATTTAGTAATGAAGAAAATCGCGCTCGTCTCAATCTCTTTGTTCTTACTGGCTGCTAGCGCTGCCGTCGCCCAGGACGTACGCTACAAATTCGACAACAACGCGGATTTTTCGAAATTCAAGACCTACAAATGGGTCCCTATCTAAAGATGCTGCGAACAAAGACGACGCGAAGGTCGACGACCTTCTGGACAAACAGATCAAGGATGCTGTTGAGGCAGAACTCGGCAAGAAAGGTCTTACCAAAACCGACGCTGACACCGCCGATCTCTACGTTGGCTATCTGGCGGGAATCGGCACAGAGATACAATTCAGTTCTTACAATACGGGCTGGGGGTATGGTCCGGGTTGGACGGGGGGCGGTTGGTACAGAGGTGGCGGCGGCATGACCACTGGGCCAAACTACTACGGGGTTTACGAAGGCCAGTTAGCAATCGACATGAACGGTTCGGAAAACCATGCTCTGGTTTGGCGTGGTCTTGCAAGCAAAGCCGTTGACCCCGAGGTTAAGCCCGACAAGCAACAGAAAGACCTGGCGAAGGCCGTAGCGAAACTCTTGAAGAACTATCCACCACCGCCCCCGACGGCAAACTAGCAGCCCACCATCCGTGCTCCGCCGCAACGACAGTCGACGCGCCAACAAACTAGCCTTTCAGACGGCTCGGTCCGTTGCGCCGGCCTGTTGAGGGGCGCGTGCTCGCTTGGGCACGCTGACGCTCCGGGCCGGGCTTCCCCGACTTCGGGCCGAGCCATTCGCCCCCAGACCTGACTATTCGTCATGACTCAGTTGTAGGAATTACGTCGCCGAGGGATCAAGGAGTGTAATCGCTGATTACAACAATTGCTTCCGGCGTCGTCAACCCAGAACCGAGAATTACTTGGGTCCTACAAACATTACGGAACTGCCCCTATTACTGTGCAAAACGCGTTTACCGGGAATATTGCTGGTTGATGAACGGATAAGATCCGGCTTGCCCGTCATGCGTGCAGCGAGCCTTCCGCAGGCTCAATTGAACCTTCGCCATTGCTTCACGTATTCGGCTTTCGCTACGGCACTCATGCACTAACTTGCGATCATCGGCCTTTCGTCGCCCCAAAGCAGCTAACCGCAATCATGATGCGACGCAGTCGCGGCTCAACGTGTCCTCGTGCCTTGTTCCGATGTTTCGCTCTCAGGGCATTGGCAAAGGCATTCCAGTCCTCCGGTTTGGCGGACAGTCGGTGCCGGTCACAATGTTCGACTGACTGAGAAGCGCTCACCCACGCACTGTAAGGACTAACAGTATGAATACCCCCGATTATCAACTATGAGTACATTCTGCCTCGCAGGTTCTGGGAGAGCCGCATCCGCTGCGGAGAGTCCGGCACGGGGAACAAGAACCGTAATAGGAGACTGACATGGCCACAGTAGCGCCCGCAACACCCTCAACGTCCACAGAGCGCGATTGGACGAAACCACAGGCGATGGCGATTCCGAAGGAGGGGTACTTCGAGCTTGAAAAGGGGAGGTACGGCCCAGTTTATCCACGAACTCCAGCCTGCTATGGATTCACCATCATTGCGAAGATCAAACCCGGAAGAGAGGACGCGATCCGTGCTTATGGCAAGACCATCGAGCAAGCCATCGCTGATCTTCCGGAGGCCCTTGCGACGCTCCAGCTCCACTACCTTCGGTGGGTTCTTTTTGATATCGGAAAAGATACATATTTCATGTACCAGGGAATATTTGACACCGATTTCGACAAGTATACCGAGGACGCCGTCGCCCTGTTCACAAAGTACGGTGTGAACACGGTTTTTGAGAACCTTGACGGATTTCCGCAAGACTGGAAGACCAACGTGCCAGCGTTCGTTAAGTTCGTTCGTGAACACCAGTGTCCGAGTTTCCTAGAATACGGTGAGTATCCCGACGTGACAGCAGACGAAATCAAGAAAGCACTGAAGCTCAAGGCAGCCTTTAGCGACATGCTCGATCTGATGCAGTAGCAAAAATGTTTCTCGACTTGAGAGGGAGAAAGCCGTGGGCATTTTGCAGCAATCGCATGGGATTTCATGGGACCTGGCCGATCGAAGAGAAGAACCAGAGTCGCTCGAGCTTGACGATATTCAACATTTCCTGATGGCGAGGCCACCTGCGCTAGCAGCGCGCTACGAGTTTCTAACGTTCCAGCGTGCGAAAGCGGGACGCGCGTGGCTGGCAGGCCTAAATCCACAAGGTGGGCACCGCGAAGGGGAGTAGGATCTAGCATACTTGACTCCAGATGGGTGACCATCGGCTTGACTTGGAACGGCCTTGGAGTGCGCTTGGCGTGGCTGAAGCAAAAGTTAGCCACCTTCCCCGAGGAGTTTCGCCAAGGGATGGCTGCCCGAGCGGATGTCCTTGGAATAACAGGCGCTAACCAGCCGGATCATTGGGTCTGCAGGACTTTCAAGTCCGAACCTGCACGCCATTGCCATTCTGTTCGCGCGCGATGTCGCGGAACGCGAGCGGTGCCAGCAAGGAGCATGCAACGATATATCTGAAGCAGTGCGACGGAGTCGAACTTCTATCCGCTCTGGATCTGGAAGCTATCCCTCCGTTCCATTACGCTCACGAACACTTCGGCTACCGGGATCGGCTCTCACAGCCGGTCATAGAGGGAACGGGAAGTGGACCCGACACCCGGCTCTGGCCCTCGCGATCAAAGCAGGCGAATTTTTTCTTGGCTATCCTGACGAAGAAGGTTCTGCTGCCCGATTGCCGCAGCCGGAAATTCTTTCTCGCAACGGGCAGCTATGTTGCCTATCTGAGAATGGAAGAGCACGTAGGCGCGTTTCGCGATTTCCTCCGAGCCCATGGTGAAACACCGGAACAGCAGGAATTAGTAGCTGCCAAGCTGATGGGACGATGGCGCAGCGGCGCTCCCCTTGTCCTCGTGCCGCATAGGGACGACCCAAAGCTCGGCGCTGATTCTCAGCGCAGCAACGATTTCAATTACGCAAAGATGGACCCTCACGGCTATGGCTGCCCGCTCGGGGCACACATCCGGCGCATGAACCCGCGCGATACCGCAGTGAACATGAACAGGCGGAAGATGATCCGGCGAGGGGGGACTTATGGTCCGCCTCTGCCAGAAGGTGTCCCCGACGACGGCATAGAGCGAGGCATCGCCGCGTTCGTCGGCTGTGCGAGCCTCGTCCGCCAATTTGAATTTGCGATGAACGTGTGGGCGAACGACCCGAACTTTCACGAACTGGAAAACGAGCGTGACCCGATTTTCGGTACACAGGACGGCACTTTTGATATGACCATCCCAAAGCGGCCCATTCGTAAAAAGATCAAGGGCCTGCCAGCTTTCACCACGATCCGAGGCGGCGCTTACTTCTTTTTGCCGGGTATAAGGGCGCTCCGCTACCTGGCGGGAGGATTACCATGACCAGCAACCTACCGGCTGCAATCCAGACTCTAATCGACGCCCACATCAACGGGTTCAACTCCCATGACAACGATCTTTTCTTCAGCGTTTTCGGTGACACCGCAATCATCGTCGACGGCATTGCGCCCTATCGCTGGTTGAACCCAAATGCTCCAGCCACGTGGCTCGCTGACGTCGAGAAATGGCGCGAAGACCTTGGCGTGACCAAAGAGCAGCTGTCCTACGAGATGGGCTTCTGGAATGTCGAGGGCTCGTCCGCATATGCCGTCATATCGGGAACTCTCACTGTCACGATTAAGGGCCAGCCCGTCGTTCGGACAGGTACCCTTGCGTACACGTTCATGAACCGCGATGGCGTCTGGGAGATTGAGGCGCAGGCTTGGGGCCGCACCTCTTAGCCTGTTTTATGAAATACGGAAAGGAAGGCAATCGTCAGCTCCGGTCCTCAACCGCCGCGTACTTACAACCAGAATCACGCGCCCCGCAAGTATATCCGGGCAAACGGCGAGTCTCCATTTACTGGACGTGGAGGAACCCCTGGGAATCCAACCGCGACACCACGGAACTAGACAATCGATTTTCGGCCATGACCGAGGTCAAGAGATGGCTTGGCCTGCGTATGAGGGAGCGGAATGGGATCAGATGCATTTTCTGCAAGGAATTGCAGGGACTCTCGAGCTGTTCCACCGCTCCACGCTCTCTTTTCCGGAGGTCGCGGGTGAAGTCACTGGACATTCCGTTGCGGTGTTTCAACGAATCGACCAGGCCGGATACAAGCTTCCGATCGATGAGCGAATCCTCGGACACGGACACGCTGATGGTCTTCGGGCTCGATCACCTGGTTTCAGAGCAGGAGGCGAGCTCGGGTGAGATCCAGGCCGTCCGCGAGTGGCTGAAACGTGAAGGAACATGCCTGATGCTTGGGCCCCATCACGATGTGGGATTTACCGAGGATCTGCAGCAGCGCCAACTCGAATATACGCACCACGGGGATGCGCTGGTTCCTCGCCAGCAGCGCTTCGGACAATACACGTGTTCGATGATGAAAGCACTTGGGGTGCCGGTGATGAATCAATTCGGACTTCGCCCGGCCCTCGTCAAGGGACCAAACAAATTGCCCCGCTGACAATCAACAAAGACCTGGATGAGCTTGGCCTCCTCAACGGGGTTACCACATTTAATTTTCATCCCCACCTGCCGCACTACGCACTGACCAACGATGACGCCGAGTCCGTTCACGTGCTTACACGCCAACCGATTGATCTGGACCGGCCGCATCCTTTCACCCAGGCAGGAAATACCGAGTTCAACTCGTTCATCTGGATGCCACCTAACACACAACGTGCCGGAAACATCCTGCTGGCGGACTCAACGATATTTACTACGTTGTTTGGCGGTGTCGAGTCGTTGGAGACTTTTTGGAAAAATCTGGCGACCATGCCACTGTCAAGCGGGATGCCAGTGAAGAAAACTCAGGCTGTCGCCTGATCCGAAACGCGAAGTACGCAAGCACTACATCGAAAGGGTTGAATGGAACTCCTGAGTAAGGCAATCCCGATCACGATGCTCGCCTTTGTGGTCTCGAGCATGCTGGCGGTTGGTTTGAGTCTCACCATTCGGCAGATTGTGGCTCCTCTGCGCAATGGGAAACTTGTTTTGCTCGCATTGCTTGCCAATTTTGTGCTGATGCCGCTGGGGGCACTAGCCATCTCCAGACTTCTCAGGCTTGATCAACTGCTCGGCATAGCCCTGCTTTTGCTCGGCGCAGCCGCCGGCGCGCCTTTCCTTCCCAAGCTGGCAGGAATAGCCAAGGGCAATCTTGCCTTTGCCGTGGGATTAATGGTGCTACTCATGGTTTTGACCGTGGCCTACATGCCTCTCGTACTGCCCCTGCTTTTGGAGGGCGTTTCGGTCGACCCGATGAAAATAGCACGATCGCTCGTTCTTCTGATGTTGCTTCCACTCGGCGCTGGACTTGCGGTGAACGCCCGTTTCGGAAGCACTGCCGAAAGAATGCGCGCGCCCCTGAACCGAATCTCCAGCGTCAGCCTGGCACTCCTGATCGTGCTGCTATTGGCGACGAACGTTCAAAATGTAATCTCCTTGTTCGGGACACGCGGCATTTTGGCGAGCATCCTCTTTCTCTTGGCCGGCGCTGGAATTGGGTGGCTCCTCGGCGGTCCGGGCCTCGGGACCAAGGGCGTGCTGTCGTTAGCGACTGCACAGCGCAATATTGCTGCTGCACTCGTGGTGGGGCAAGGATTTCGACGCCAAGGTACTCGTCATGATTGTCGTCGTTGCTGTCGTCGGGCTGCTTATTCTCATGCCGCTGGCGCGTGTCTTGGGGACTCGGAGCGAGGAAACTCGAAGTGCGGAAACTCCGGTTTAGAACAGCACCGGCTGGGCCGCCGAGTTTCCCCCCATTTGGAAGCAGCCCGTGAGCGTTGATGAGAACACATTTCGCATGGCGCCTCTTTGCTGTAATTGTCCTCATCGCGCTCGCTAACCTTGTTGTCGTGACTCCCGTACAAGCGCAAGTCAGAGGCGTCTATCCTGTAGGAATGAGTGCCACCAATTCTGGAGTGACCCCCGAAGCAGGAATCACCTATTCAAATCTTTTTATTTTTTTCTCGCGTGATGAAGAGAAAGGGCCTCATGGCGAAGTGTTGGCTACCGGCCAGAACTCGATCATGATGGACATGAACAGTCTTGTCTGGGTGAGCAAAAAGGAAATGGCTCGCCTGGGCGGGGCAGTATTCTCGGCGTCCGCTACGCTTCCGATTGCTAACAACTCGCTCACTTCAGATGTCAATGGGGCTCTCAGCGGTGGTGGCGGGTTTGCGGATTCCTATTATCAACCGTTCATTCTCGGGTGGCGCAAGCAGCGCTTTGCCATTCGGGCGATCTATGGGTTTCTGGCGCCGACCGGAAGATTTAGCGCGGGTGCCAACACGAATGTCGGTTCTGGTTACTGGACCTCAGTCGCCGCGAGTGGACAGACCATCTATCTCAACTCGAGCAAAGCCACTGTCTTATCTGCCTTTCAGATGTATGAATTTCACGGTACCCAACAGGGCACGAGGGTCCATCCGGGCCAGACATTCAACCTCGACTATTCGCTAACCCATACTTTTCCCCTTCAACGTAGCTTGCGCCTTCAGCTTGGGCTGGTGGGCTACGGCCAGTGGCAGACTACCGATAAACATGGCCCGAACATTACGCCGGAACAGGCAGCCGCGCACTACAAAGTAAACGCTCTAGGGTTCGCAGCAAACGCAGTACTCCCGGAGCAGAAGGTGAGCGTCGGGCTTAAGTATTTTCATGAACTTGAGTGCAGATCTACCTTCCAGGGATACACACTCCAGATCTCTGCCGCGATAACGTTCTAAACTGGACCCAGAATCGCCCTTGGGGAACTGCGCTTCCGTTCTTAACGGGTGGCCGGCAAGGACTAAGCCGCTGGCGCGGCGGACGCTTCGCGTGTACAAATCTCGTGCGCCGGTGGAGTCTTGAAGGACTGACCGTGGCGCGTTACGATGATGTGAACATGGATAGCGATGTCAGCGGTATATCGATGAGCATCAATAACGGGCTCCTCGCGCAACTCCTATCAATACAACAACTTCCAACCCAAAGTCGATTCAAATCCCATAGCTCCACGCGTCCGCCGCAAACGCCAGCGGCTTCCTCCTAACCTCCTTATCGAAAACGCCTCGGATCGACTTCAAACACTTCGCATCACTCTTTGCTCCGAGGCGTTTCCGATCAAGGCTAGCGGCGAGCCGGAAACCGAGACCTGGTCATGGTTGGCGAAAAATCGCCCATATCTAACAATGTCGGCGGTGTCGAGACGTTTTCAAGCACACTGGTAGTTCTGACAGTATCCCCCTGGTAGTCCTACTAGCTAGCCTAGAATCGGTATTTTAGCTGAGAATGGCAACCCCCTAAGAAGCCTGAATTAATTGCCAGGGCCTACAGGACGAACCGTGGCGCGAGGTCCCCTCAACAGTCGCGTATGTCCAATTCGATTCAGTTGCGATTTTTCCAAGATCGATGCGGCTACCTGCATTCAACGTTTTACGTTCCCGCGCTTCCCATTGTTTTTACATTATTCGTTCTGCTCCAGAACACTCTCCTGGCGCAAGCTCCAGAGGGAACTATCCGAGGAGTAGTCAGGGATGTTACCGGCGCTGTCGTGACGAAGACGACTCTCCGAGTCAGGCAGCCGCAGTTTGGGGACGGGCGGGTCGTGGGGACGAATGTTAACGGCCAGTACTACATTACCAATCTCGAGCCCGGCGATTACGAGATCGAGGCTTTTGCCCCTGGCTTCAATACGGAGGTGCAGAATGTCAGGCTGCTTGTCGGGGACCAGTTGACGGTCAATTTCCAGCTGCATCCGGGTTCAGTCAACGAACGAGTACTGGTAAGCGATCAAACATCTGGCATCAACACCAGCGGGTTTGCCGTAAACGGCAGTGTGAGTCAGGTTCAGATTCAGAACCTGCCGCTTAATGGTCGCAACTTTCTTGAGCTAGCGCGCCTCGAGCCCGGCGTAAGCGTCGTGTCGGTAACAAATCCCGGCGCCTTCGCCAACAACTATTCTCGTGTCTCAATAGCGGGGGCTCAGTACCTGCTAACCCAGGTTTCGGTCGATGGGGTCGTTGTGGACGATCGCATGAATGGGGGAACGTCCCAGAACTTCTCGCAAGAAACCGTGCAGGAGTTTCAGGTCGAGCGCTTTAGCTCCGATCCTGCATCAGCGATGAGTGGCGCTGGCGGAATCAACATCGTTACTCGCCATGGCACTAATACTCTCCACGGCGCCGCGTTCTTCTACTATCGCGATCACAATATGGCCGCCTATCCTGGCTTTCATCGAGACCTCAAGCATCCAGACCCATTTTTTGCGCGCAAACAGTCCGGGTTCAGGCTTGGTGGCCCTCTAAGAAAAGACCGGATCTTCTGGTTCACGAACTTTGAGCACGACTGGCAAACCGCCGCACTTGCAGTACAGAACAATCACCCCATCTTTTCCAAGCTCGACGTAGTCTATCCCAGCCCGCTTACGTTCAACCAGTTCAACCTACGAGTTGATGGTAAGCTCGACAACGCCAACAGCGCATTCGTCCGAGTCAGCCAAGACAAGAACAACAACGCAGCTCCGGCTTCCGTAGGCATTTTCATGCCTTCGAATTGGGTGTCAAGTCACAATTTCGCTCTTCAGATTGCAGGCGGAGAAACATCAGTCCTTAATTCGCGGATCGTGAATGATCTGCGTTATGCCTACAGTTACCTGGACAGCCATTCTGATCCGGTTACCTCACAGAACTGTACGGATCCCGTAGTTTGCATTGGCGTGGGAGGACCTGAGATCGTGCCCTTTGACGATCCCGCGTTTCATATTGGGAATCGCCCAAGCTCTCCGATCGGCATATCCCCAACTACGAACCAACTCGTCGATGTACTAACTTGGCAACATAACGGGCATCTGCTTCGCCTTGGCGCGGACTGGGAGCATGTTTCTCTGCACGGGTACCGAGGGATCTATGAACCGGCGCAAATCACCTTGTGGGGACCGACAAACCTGCTGCAATCACCGTCGCTTTACAACGCTTTGCCTGCTAGCTTGAGAGATCCCACAGCGCCTTCTCCCACGCTGGAAGACATTCTGCAACTGCCGTTACGCAGCTTCATAACAGGAATTGGAAACGTGAGTTTTCCCGGGCCATACCACTCGGATAGCACATCTCACAGCAATTTGTGGCGATTTTATGCGCGGGATTCGTGGTCCGTGCGGCGTGGCTTGACTCTGACTTTTGGAGCAGCCTACTCCTATCAGACAAACATCTATAACCAGGACCTGAAGCGGCCTGCTTATCTCGCGCCCATATTCGGTGGCGACTTGCGACCACCGCATAGCGGCGCAAGTGTGATCGATCCTTCGGTCGGTCTAGCCTGGAATGTGCAAAACAAAGGCAAAACGGTAATACGTGGCGGCGGCGGAATCTATCACGACAAAGTCTCTTTTTTTGTTCCCCTTCTCGAGCGTGGTGCGCTCGGACCGTCCGGCAATGAACGCGTTCCCGTCGACGGTTCAGTCGTCGGACTCAGTTTTCTAAGCACGCCCACGGCTTTCCGTGGGCAAGATCTGCTTCCACTCCTTCCGGGTATACGTTCCACGCTCGCGTCCAAGCTGGGCAATGGAACCGACCCAACGGTGAGCACCGTCCAAGTCATCAAACAGGCTGATCAGCTGTTCGGTCCTGATCACACCACGGCCTACGCAATTCACGTAAATGCGGGGCTTCAACACGAACTGACGCCCAGCCTGACTTTGAGTGCTGACTATGTCATGCGGCGTTACGTGCACATGGGCGGTTTTCAGGGTGTGTTTTCCGTGGATCGAAACCAGTTCAATCGCCCGCGCGTCACCGGGGTGGATCCAAATACGGGTGTTGTTTCTTTTGTCCGCGATCCTGTAATTCCGCTTTGCACACCGGCGCAATCTGCGGCACTTAACCCCCAAGACCAATGTTCTACTGGGGCCATCACTGTCTATGGCGGTCATGCGAACTACCGCTATCAAGCACTGCAGGTAAAACTGGACAAGCGATTCTCTTCGCGATTGCAGTTCACGGGCAGTTATGCGCTAGCCAAGAACACCGGTTTCGTTGCGGTGACGCAATACAATAATCCCGCCCTCAATTACGGAAATGTCGGCACACCAAGGCACACACTGATTATCAGTGGCGTCTACGAAATCCCGGACATGCATGCTCAGTCGCGTATTGTGCGCGGTTTATTGAACGCGTGGACTGTAGCATTTATTTCGGAAACTGACAGTGCGCCGCCCCTAGACACCACATTATCGGGACTGGACTTTGACGGTGACGGCATCAGCACAACCTTGCTCCCGGGAATCAACGGTCACAACCTGCTCGGACAGGGTCTCAGCCAATCCAAATTGCGCGCTCTCGTGGAACAATACAACGCGACGGTTGAATTGCGTACAAGAATTATTACCAATCCCGATGGCACGCAAAGCGTGATCAGGCCGCGTACGCCATTTAATCAGATCATCAGTCCGATCGTGCTGCCTGGGAAGATTTCGGCAGGCGACAGCTTTATCTCGCAGGATGTACGCTTGACTAAGAAGTTTAATATTAAAGAAAAGGTGACCTTGTCCCTGATTGGCGAGGTCTTCAATCTCTTTAACGTCGCAAATCTGACTGGCTATAGCAGTGTTCTGAATCAACCAAATTACGCTCAGCCAAGTGCACGCGCCGGACAGGCATTCGGGACCGGCGGTCCGAGAGCGTTCCAAGTTGCCTCACGTGTGGAGTTCTAGCATGTGTCTTCATCAACAAAGGAAGCTTTGTATTCGGTGGCTCGTTCCGCTGGTGATTGCCTTGTCTGTTTCTGGTTTTGCGGCGGATGCGACTGCCGCTGAACCCCAAGAGGCGGTGTTGGCTCTGTATGGCAGCAGGCCGGACTTACCTTCCAATATCATAGTAGATGAGATCATACGAACAACTTTAGAGCGAGAACTAGGCCCGCGTCTGGACTTCTACACCGAGTTTCTTGATGCTTCGAGGTGGCCGGAAGGTGAGACCCAAGCTGCAGTTCACGACTTTCTTCGCCGTAGGTACGCGCAAATAAAACTCAGCGCGATCATTGCCGTCGCCCGGCCGGCAATCAATTTCATGCGCATTTATGGTGATGAACTGTTTCCAGGTGTTCCCATCGTCGCCTACGGAGACTCGGACGCCCTGCACGATTGGGAGCCAGGGCGACCCATTACGGGCACGCTCGCCAAGGTTGACCTAAGCAGAACCGTAGAACTTATACTCCGCTTGCAACCTGGGACCCGAGAAATACTCGTTATTTCCGGGATCTCCGATGCCGACCGATGGCGTCAGTCCGATGCTCGGCGCCAGCTCGATCGGCTCGGGAAAAGGGTGAAGTTGACGTATATGGATGCCGGTAGCGTGCAGGATTTCGTGAGAACCGTTGCATGGGTCCCCGACGGAACGGTGATTTTGTTTCTTTCCATGTACCAAGATTCAGCAGGACACAAATTACTCAATGATGAGGTAATGTCACGCATCGCAAGAGAGGCACGGGTGCCCGTCTACAACCAGACTGCCACCCATGTCGGTTTGGGAATTGTGGGTGGGGTTGTTTTCGATCCCGAAATTCTAGGCCGCGAGACCGCGCTACTTACTCTCCGTCTTTTGCGGGGAGAGCGCCTTCAGGATCTCCCTGTCCAGGAGAGCAAGGCAACTGTTCCCATGGTCGACTGGAGGCAGATGCGGCGCTGGGGACTCGACGAGAAGCGGTTGCCTGCGGGAACGGTCGTGCGGTTTCGCGAGGCTAGCCTCTGGGAATCCTACAAGTGGTACCTGATCGGCGGCGTTGTTCTGATCTTGGCTGAAACGCTACTAATTCTCGGGCTGGTATGGCAGAGGACGAGGGCAAAACGCGCAGAAGCCCAGCTGCGCGAGAGCGAGAAGCGCTTCCGTCTGGTCGCAAACACCGCACCTGTAATGATCTGGACGGCCGGGACGGACCAGAAATGCAGCTACGTCAACAAGACCTGGCTGGACTTCACCGGCCGCCCACTTGAAGAAGAGCTTGGCGACAATTGGGCCGGAGGCCTTCATCCCGACGATTCGAGCCGCAGTTTCCACACTTACGTGGAAGCATTTGACCGAAGAGAATCGTTTGAAATGCAGTATCGGCTGCGGCGACACGATGGAGAGTATCGCTGGGTTCTGGACAAAGGCGTACCCAGATTCAACCCGGATGGTACCTTCGCGGGCTATATCGGCTCGTGCATAGACATCACGGAACGGAAGCTCGCAGAGGAGAGTCTCGCCACCATTGGGCGCAGATTGATTGAGGCGCATGAAGCGGAGCGCACCTGGATTGGAAGAGAGCTTCACGATGACATCAATCAGCGCCTCGCGTTGTTAGCGATCGCACTAGAGCGATGGAGTCATGATGCTTCGACCAATGACGTCACTGAGCTAGTTCGTCATACCCGGGTACGCATCACAGAAATTGCCCAGGATGTACAGGGACTATCCCACCGTTTGCATTCTTCGAAACTCGATTACCTTGGCCTGGCCACAGCGGCTAAGAGCTTTTGCAGAGAGCTCTCCGAAAAAACTAAGGTTGAGATTGTGTTCCGAGATGCAGGTATACCACACACCCTCTCGAAGGAAGTCTCGCTGTGTTTGTTCCGAGTTTTGCAAGAGGGGCTGCAGAACGCCGTGAAGCACAGCGGTGTTCGGAGCTTTACGGTGGATCTCCACGGCACAGAAGAGTCGATCGAACTCACAGTGGCAGACACTGGAAATGGCTTTGAAGAACAAGAAGCTTTCACTCGCCACGGGCTGGGCTTGATCAGCATGCGCGAAAGGTTGCAATTGGTGAACGGCGAGTTGTCGGTGAAATCGAACCCTGGGGCTGGCACTACGATCCGCGCTCGCGTTCCGTTGAAAACTGATGGATATCGGGCAAGGGCTGGATGAGGCCCTGCATGAATTTATCCCTGCGCTTGCGCAACGACCTGAATTGCGGAATGTGGGACTCTGGATACAACCGCAACTCGAGTCTCAGAGTCGGGTTGACGTTTTAAAAGGAGACTCCTTGGAAACATCATCAATCCGGGTTCTCGTGGTCGAGGACTCGGAAGAATTTCGCAAATGTATTTGTTCAATGCTTGGGGAAAGACCGGAATTGTAAGATCGTCGGCGAGGACACCGACGGACTACAAGCGCTTCAGAGAGCGGAGGAATTGCACCCGGACTTGATTCTGCTCGACATCGCGCTTCCATCGCTGAACGGAATTGAAGTTGCTCGACAAATTCGCAAGCTCTCACCCAAATCCAAAATACTATTTGTAAGCCAAGAATCTTCTGCCGATGTGGTGCGGGCAGCCCTTGATACCGGCGCACATGGCTACGTCTTCAAGATGGACGCGGGAAGTGAACTTCTGAAGGGGGTGAGCGCAGTTATTCGAGGCGACCAGTTTGTCAGCAAGAGATTTTTTGGTGAGGATTTCGTCATTGGCTCGCACGCCGGAGTCTCCGAAAATCGGCCAACCGACGGTGGTTGCGCGAAACCTCAGCAAGATATGGAGATCCCTCGGCGCCACGAGGTTGAATTCTATTCTGATGATGCTGCTTTTGCAGTTGGCTTTACTCTTTTTGTCGAAGTAGCTCTAGCGGCCGGAAACGCCGTTATCGTAATCGCGACCGAGTCACATCGGCAGTGTCTTCTTCAGAGGTTGCAGGAACATGGTGTGGATGTTGCCGCCGCCATGGAACAGAGGCGATATGTCTCTTTGGATGTTGCCGACACGCTCTCGACTTTCATGGTGAATGATCTGCCTGACCCGGCTCGATGCCTCAAGGTCGCGGGCGATCTCGTGATGGAAGCCGCGAAAGTGGCGCAATCTGAGCCTCCGCGTGTTGCAGTCTGTGGCGAATGTGCGCCTATTTTGTGGGCGCAAGGGAAGGCGGATGCGGCAATTCAGGTCGAACACCTCTGGGATGAAGTCGCCCGGAAGCACAAAGTGAATATTTTGTGCGGGTACGTGTTGAACAGCTTTCAGCGTGAACAAGAAGGCCACGTCTACGACGGAATCTGTGCGGAGCACTCAGCAGTCTCGGTAGAACAACTGGCGCATATGATTTAGGCTACGCCATGGCAGGGCAGTCATTAACTGCTTCCATCAAACTCTGGCAGCAACAGCGAAATGGTGCGACCCGGCAGATCGGATGTTCATGACAGAGCAATTGCGACAAGGAGTCGCGGTGCGAAATAAGATCACATGGCTGCGCACAAAGTCTGGCGAGATTAAGCTCACCGCCTACTCAGCCGACAGAATCCACTTCGATGGTCAACCTTGCGTTCTCGCCGTCTCAGAGGACATCCCGCAGCTCGATCAGCGCAAAACGAATTGATTTGTTTCCTGATCCTATTGCGGATACGCGACGCGATAGACTGCGAGATCGCAAGACCGGTGCCGCGTTTTCATGAAAAAGGGCTTTCGCTGCGTACGCAGCTTGGGTGGTGAACAGTAGTCGATCCTTCTTCGTCCAGGGAAGGAATTGGTAAGACATTCCGCAACCGAAAGTTCTGCGGAACTCCAGTCACCCTCAAGACCGGCCCGGAAAGCAAAATCGCGCCCGTTTGACCGAAATTTCCTTTCAAACTAGCTCTCGCGGAGGCGCGTCTCAATCGGATCGACGAACGACTGGTGCAGAGGTTCACGATTTGGGCGCTTGCGCGCAACTGCGAAAGGGATGAGCAGCGCACTTGTTGCGTTGCCACGGTGAACCGCTGGCGGGCTACCCTGCGCAAAGCTCTTCGCATGGCGCGTCGCTGGAAGCTGATCCAGACGGTGCCGGAGATCTCGCGACTGAAGGGCGAACGGGAACGATCATTCGTGTTCACGGAAGCGCTTCGAAAAAAATACCGTGAACTGGCGCCCGAGCCGCTCAATAGCTTTATCCAGTTCTCATGCGAAATCGGCATCTGCGAGGACGAGATCATCGACCTCGTCAAAGCCGATGTCCACATGACGGACAAAGCTGATGAGTGGGGGCACTACGGTTATCTGCAAATCCGGAAAGGCAAGACCGAATTCCAAGCGCGGCCTGCCGATCACTGCTCGTGCCAAGGACATCCTCACGGCGTGGATGGCGAAATCAAAGTCTGATCTCGTGTTCACCCGGGAGGACGGTATCACCCCGGTTTCAGCTTTCACATTGATCCAGCAGCAAGAACGCATGCGGAAGGTGCTGAATTTGCCATGGGATGCATGGAGAGCCCGAGGATATTACAGGTGCGGTTTTGTTTCTTACAAGCGACGATGCTTCATTTATCACTGGCCAGGCAATTGTTGTGGACGGCGGTCAGTATCGCATTGGCTAAGGAGTAACGACGGGAGTTGTGGGATATGGCGGTCTGCGGTGTCCGACCGGTCGAAAGCTTGAGGCTCGTGATGGATGAAATCAAATTGCAGACCTTCGAGCGCAGGTGGCGCTGTCGATGTGGACGGACTTCGAGAATTTTACGAGTTTTAAGCCGCCCGAGAAGCACGACAAAGCTGTGCATTTAATGGCGGACGAGGTTATTGCTTGGGGCGGAGTGCTGAAGGGATTAAGAGCGGCTCACTGAAAAACATTTCGGCTCAGTCCGCAATCCGCGACCCAGTGTCCGAGGCCCAGAACCTCAGGAGAAGCTAAGATGCAGATCGGTGTTGACAGCTTCGGAGCAGTCATTTCTGACCCGGCTACGGGTCTGACTATCAGGCCAGTCCAGCGCCTGGACAATCTAATGGATGAGATTATCCTTGCCGATCAAGTTGGCCTCGATGTTTTTGGTATCGGCGAGCACCATCGCGGCGAATTCGTGGACTCAGCCCCTGCAGTTATTCTGGCTGCGGCCGCCACACGTACTGAGAAGATCCGCCTTACAAGTGCCGTAACCGTCCTGAGCGCGGCTGACCCAGTAAGGGTCTTCCAGGAATTTGCAACTCTTGACCTGATTTCTCACGGTCGCGCTGAGATCGTCGCCGGGCGTGGTTCGTCTGTGGAAGCGTTCCCGCTCTTCGGTTTCGATTTGGACGACTACGACGCGCTCTTCTCGGAAAAGCTCGAGTTGCTCCTGAAGCTTCGTGAGAAAACGCACATCCACTGGAGCGGCAAGTACCGACCACCTCTCACAGGACAGGCGGTCTATCCACGTCCGTTGCAAGATCCTCTACCCATCTGGATCGGAGTTGGAGGTACGCCCGCGTCGTTCGTTCGCGCGGGTACGCTCGGACTCCCCTTGATGGTCGCCATCATTGGCGGCGAGCCAAAACGGTTTCGACCCCTGATCGATCTTTACCGTGAGGCTGGGCGTCGCGCAGGTCACGGGGCTGAGAAACTCATTGTTGGTCTTCATGCCATCGGTTTTATAGGAGACACAACTGAGAGCGCCGCAGAGGACTTCTACCCAGGATATGCTCATACGTTTACGGAGCTTGGCAAGGAACGTGGGTGGCCGCCCGCTACTCGGGCCCAGTTTGATGCCCTACGTGGTCCTGCGGGAGCGCTCTTGATTGGCGACGCCAAAACAGTCGCGGACAAGGTGCTCTACGTGAACGAGGTCCTCGGAGGCCTTTCTCGAATTACGTTTCAGATGGGAGTCTCGGCCCTGCCGCATCAGAAAATGTTGCGGTCAATTGAACTGTTGGGAACCGGCGTTGCACCCAACATCCGTAAGCAACTCAACCCTGCCCTGAGCTTAAGCAAGGCCAACCTACGATCGGCATAATGTGTTCGTGAAACTCTGAAAGCCGGGCTTGACCGCTCCAGCCAGTTTGCGCGGATCGAAATGCCGGTTGTCTTAAGGCACCGGGGCACACTCAAGCCCTGACGCAAGTTTCAATCATATTTCTCACCGGCCAGCGCGCCTTGAATCGTCACACGGAGATCTCAGGCTGCAGCTCAGCAATCAGCATCGCGATTCCCGTGACACGACCTACGATCTCAGCCTCCTGGGGATATCGAAGAGATCGGATTGGAACCGGCGATTTCGGGTATGGAACTAGCAATAGGCGGCTTCCGTCGTGGTCGCACCAACTGCAAGCGTAGCGATCATCCCTGAGTTCGACGAAATAGACAGGGCGTTCATGTTCGCTCGGCCATTGGCCTTTGACAACTCGGTTTTGATGCGGATCAATCTGGACAAATGCGCCGGGCCGGATCAGGGGATCAAGTGTGTAGTCCTCGGTCCCGACGTATCCATAGAGAACATCGTTCGCTCCGGCGTGCTGTGCAAGAAAAAGAGGCATTTCACCCAAGCCCTGGAACATCCGATGAACAAGGTTCGTCCGCTCAAGCAGAACTTTGTCCGACAATTTCATAGAGGCGAAATGATCGGCTGCACTTGCGAAATGGTGCTCGGGCTGAGGTGAGTGTAAGGGAGCGCTATTAAGCCTCGCTCATGGTCTAGGTCACTGATGTTAAGCCCGAAGAGCGACAGGATCTCGATGATATCGCATCCGTAGATGAGGCTGAGGCTGTGGAACTTCGCTAGGCGGGGTTTGGACCTTCCGTTTTCGAGGTCGCTTACCCAGTTGTGAGGCACAAGGTAGGCCGGATTCTTCTTTTCCTCTATTCCTCGATCCAAGTTCGAATCAGCTGTGCGCTAGGGTTTGTGACCTGCACATCTGGTTTGAAACCGGAAACTCCAGCCACAAGCACCGAGGTGTCGATGACTCCTCTACGCGCTTGTGGTTGATGCTTCTGAGGCAACTGTCATCTCCGGTACGGATCTTTTGCTCTGACGCTGGTTCCTTACCGCCCGGAGAATATCCTCTTCGCTTAGTTCTCCGAGATCAACCGCGGCTTCGCGCAGCGTGTCGGTGAATTCCGCTTTCCATCCAGGGCGTTTTCTACCTCTCGGAAGATCTTTGTATACGTTGGCCAACGGAAGCCTCTCTTCGATCTCCTCTGCGAGGGACCGCACCGGAATCTTAATCTCTATCGCCTCCGAACCAGCGAACGGGCGGGACCTCACACAGATGAACTGCTGCTCTCTTCCCGCTTTTGCTGCCTTGTAGGTCAATTGCACGAGGCGCGCCAGATAGCTGGTCGAAACACCAAGTGACAACCTCAAGTACCAACCGATCTTTGCTTGAAGCAACACGTTCTGGTCGAACCAGTACAGGCCCTCGCGCCTTTTGGGCTTAACCACTCCGAACTGCACAAAGTTCTGCAACTCCTTCGGAGGCATGCCGAGGACCGCGCTCGCTTGCTTCAGTTTCAAAGATGTAGTCTGCATATCAATGCCTTTACCGTCTATATTTTAGATGATATGGGGAGACGAGGCGAGAAATACATCCGGAGGAACACACGAGTTGCTTCCGTGCGGGCTGCAATGGAGGAAGCTCGTGAGGCTGTTTAAGAAACCGAAGTCAAAGTTTTACTGGTATGACTTCACGGTACGCGGCCAACGCTACCGAGGGTCAACCAACGAGGCAAAGGCGGCCAGGGCATCGAAGGTTGCAGGTCTGAAACTCGCTGAAGCAGTCGAGAATTTGGACCCGCTTCCCAGGAAGGCCCCGGTGCTGACGGAATTCTCCCGGCGCTTCCTGGAGTGGCTGGACAACTTCACTCTGGAAGACAAAACCAAAACCTACTACCGCGATGGCTGGCGCCTGCTGAAAGCAGCCGGCATTGCGGGCATGCGAATCGATCAGATCACGAGGGACGCTGTCGAAGTCTTGCGTTTCTCGGGATCATGCTCGAACGCCAATTGCGGACTGAGAACGTTGCGAAGAATGCTTCACAAAGCAGAGGAATGGAAACTGATTCGACGCGCTCCCAGACTGAAGCTGGCGAAAGAATACGAACGCGAGTTGAAGCTGGATGATGAATCGGAAAAGAAACTACTGGCCGCTGCCGCGCAATGCGGCTGGAGTGACCGCAGCTTCCAACTTTTCCGGGACATCGTCAGGCTGGTGCGAGATACGGGAATGAGGAATGGAAGAGAACTGTACCGCATGCGCATCGAGAATCTCGACTGGGCAAAGAGAAATATCTTTGTTCCCGACAGCAAGACCCCGGAGGGAAGACGAACCATTCCCATGGGTGAGAGGGTCTTCGAGATCCTGCGTGCGCGGTGCGGCATGAAGACCTCCGGCTGGGTATTTCCATCACGTAGAAAAGCGGCCAAGGTTCCTCACCTTGGTTCGATTCCGGTTCACTTTCGGGAGGCACGAAGGAAAGCGGGCCTTCCGGAAAAACTGGTCCTTTACTGCGGGCGTCACGATTTTGGCACCATGGTCGCCAGCCGGACGGGAAACCTAAAGGCGGTGATGAAGGTGATGGGCCACAAGGATGTCAAAACCTCGATGAAGTACCAACATCCGGAAATCGATATTGTTCGCGCCGCTCTGAACCAGGGTGGAGTAGCGACGCAATCGGGTGCGTAGTGCGTGCCGGGAAAAGTTACGGCACACTTTACGGCACACCCAAAACAGCGACCCCGGTAAGTGATTGAAAAGATGGTGAGCGCGGAAGGAATCGAACCTTCAACCTACTGATTAAGAGTCAGTTGCTCTGCCAATTGAGCTACGCGCCCGTTTTACGGCGGGATTTGCTCGAACGTTTTTTGCAGGACACGGTTGCGCCTTGCGAAAGCGGCGTGCTTATTGGCTGGAACGCCGCCTAACGAGCAAACATTCATAATAACGTACGGTTGCAAAAAGCCGCAACCGGTCCCCGCTAGCGAACTGCACGACTCTCTCCGACTCCGATCTAGGCCCTTCTCAGAGCCAAACTCCTCACTGAGCCAATTTTCTTATCTCAGGCAAATCTTCACGAACTCTGACGAGCGCCCACCCCACTGACGGACCTGCAAAAAGAAAATCCTGCGGCGGCTTCTCAAGGCCAGACGTCGGGTTCTTGAGTCGCCTCGCAGGATATGCACTCGGGGGAATTCGGTGATTATGGCCCCTGCTGAAGATCGGCAGCCAAGGGCGGAGTCGCCTCTTTCACGCTGCCCGCCGGACGCTTGGCGGGTGCTTCTTCCAATTGGATCAGCGGAATGCGCTCCAGGGTTCCGATTACGGGCGCTTCGTCCATGGTCGATGGCAGCGAGATAAAGCGGTGCTCCACGCACAGCGCGTCGATGAAGTGCTGCTGCCGTTGGCTCAGCACTTGCTGGGGCAGTTTGTCGAAGTGCCGGAAGATCCAGAGGAAATAGGCGCGTTGCCTGAGAGTGAGGCGGATGTAACGGGGGCCAATGGGCGTGATTATGCGCACCACGCCGTCCAATAGTTTTTCGATCATGCTGAACCTGCCAAGAGGGTTCAATTTTTATGCGGCCAGAGCACCGCAAAAGAGCGCGCCATTATTGCACCTCCCATGAGGCATTGACAAACCAAATTGTTAGAGCGCATGAGTGAGAGGTGCAGGGGGAGAGTCCACAAGAAACCGCAGTTTCCCCAAGCTCCGGGAGCGAGTGGGGATTCCGCAACGTCCCGATCTGTGACCGAAAGTCCACTTTCCCTGGGTTGTTCGATGGCGAGGCGGGCCGACGCCGTCCTGCACCGGGATACGCGGCAGCCACCGCGGCATTCATTTGTGTAAAGAATCGTCCAGAACCACGGCTTCAGGCAGGAATTTCCGGCAGCATATCCAGCCGGTCAATGGTGGCGGCGACCCCGAACTGGTCCCCATCCTCCACCCGGACTACCGATGCATGGCAACACGCCCACTGCTTGTCTCCCAAGCCCAATTCGGCGGGCAGGATCAGCACGATTTCCAGCTTGCTGCCCTCGGTGATCTTCCGGTCGGTGTAGAGAAACACGCCTCCCATGCTCAGGTCGCGCGTCACCGCAGCAACCTCGGCATCCGTATCTTTGCTTCTCACCTTCGCCGGCACGTTCACCGAGATCCGGGAACGGGCGCGCTTGTCTGTCTTGGAATCCAGCATGGGAGTGAGAGCCTATCACGAGCGCTGAGGGTTTGGTGGCGGAGTTTTACACAACGTGGTCGAATCGATTTTGTGGCGAATCGGCCCGTCCGAACGGGTGGGGACGCCCGGCTTTCCATCGGCAGCTAATAAAAAAGACGCCCCTTGAGGCGCCCTTCCTGTTTTGTGCGAATCTGGCTTGCCAGCCAGTTGATTGCGAAATTGCCCTCTCCGAGGGCTGCTCCATTTACATGGTTGAAGGTTTCTGCAACCGCGCTCCCGGCACGATCACAGCCTGCTCGATGGTAGGCACATTGGTGCCGCGCAGGCGCTCTTCGATCAAGTGCATCTTCTCCCTCTCACCGGCCTCGTAGTAAGCGCGCGAGAGCAGCTGCATCGATGAAGGATCACTCTCATCTTCTTCGAGGTGAGCAATCGCGTCCTGCCATTTCTCCTGGGAGGCCAGCAGCGCGCCTGCGGCTCCGTGGTACGAACTCTGGATCACGAGATTCCGGCTGCTCGAGGCCATGGCTTCCAGCGTGTGCAAGGACTTCTGCGCCAGTTCCTGGTTGCCCGCGTGAGCGGCGCGCACGGTGCGGTATCGCAAAATCCGCGACAACTGCTCGTCGTGATCCAACTGAGAGATTTCCTGCCGGTGGCTCAACGCGTCTTCGGCTGCTTCCAGATGTTGGAGAGCGGCGGCGTCATCGGTCTGATACTCCGCCATGCGCTGGTGCGCCCACGACTCCTGCAGATCGAGACCCAGGTCGTGCGCGTGCTGCGCGGTTTCGGCAAATGCGCGGTCGGCTTCCGCCGGTTTGGCCTCGCGCACAAAGCTGGTCGCGTTCTGCATCATGTAGTCGATGCGGTCCGCGTCGTTGTTCGCCTGCAGAATGGCCTTCTGATACTCCATGCGCGCCTTCCCCTGATTTCCCATCAGGGCGTACGTATCGGCGATACCAACCTGCGAAGATGCAAACTTCGGATCGATCTTCAGCGCCATGCGGTAATGCACCAGCGCTTCATCAAAATGTCCGGCCATGCGGAGCAGCTCGCCGTAGGAATCGTGCGGATTCGGCTCCTTGGGCAACACGGTGACGTAGTGGTCCATCATCGAAAAAGCCTTCGCGAATTGCCGGTCGCGCGCATAGGCGTAGGCGGCATCATTGATGGCCGCCGGATAGTTCTTGTCGATGGCCAGAGCGCGGTCAAGATACTTCAGCGCCTCATCATTTCCGTTCTCCCCCATCAGCCAGTTGCCTGCGAGATAAAAAAGATGCTTATCCTTAGGAAACATCGCCAACAGGTCATTCATTGCCGAAATGCCTGCAAGGTAATTCCCTTCCTGCACATTTGCGATCCACTGAATCATCAGCTTTTCGCCGGGCGTCACCTGCGCCAGCAGGGCCTTGGCCTTCTCACGCGCCGCCCTGACCTCGGCCGGATTGCGGCTGTTGAACGCAATCCATGCCCACGCCACCGCGATGCCGGGATCTTCCTTCACCGCCGCGCGCCAGTCTTCGTTGCAGCGCTCGAGATAAAGATTCTCGTAGTCCTCCATCCCCTTCTGATAGAGCTCGCGCCCCTTGGCGGAAGCCGCGGTCACCGGCATAGACCCGGTCACCGGCTTAGGTTTTGAGGACTTGTTTTTACCAAAGGCAAGCGAAGCAAGAAGCAGAAAGGCAATCAGCCCGGTCAAGATGCGGCGCTGCATCATGGATTCTCTCTGGAAACAGTGATTTTGCGGACCACTACGGCGCAAAGCGTAGCATCGCCTGGAGTAAGGACCAAGGTGACGGAAGGGTTACGACGGGTGGGGGAGGGGAGACCTAGAAGATTTGCGCTTGCCCTCGCTTGGTGCTGAGACGCAAGAAAAGCTCCTCCCGCACAAGCAGGAGGAGCCGAGATCGATTTCTTTATGTCTAGAACTTGAGCTGCGCTGAGAACTGAATCCCCCGCGGTCCGCCGCCTCCCAGGAACGGGTTCCCGATACCAACGTCCCCGGTGGCCTGCAAGGGATAGAAACCGCTGTGCCGTCCCGTGGCCAGATCGGGCGAACCGATATCGGCCGCGAAAGCAGGTAAAATCGGGCTGGAAAAGTTCGGATGGTTCAGAATATTGAAAAACTCGGCGCGCAAAGCCAAGGCAACTTTTTCAGTAATCGCAGTGTTTTTGAAAATCGAGAAATTGAATTCCTTGAAAGCTGGCCCGCGCAACGAATTCCTTCCCAAACTTCCAAAATGTCGCGTGCCCGGGATGCAACTGCTTTCGTCCGCGTTTCCGTCATTCGGCGTGTTTCCCCATGTGCAAGGTGCCGCAAATGCGGTGAGGTCAACGAAGTTGAAAGGCACACTGCCGTAATGCACTGGACCAATCACGTCGGGCCGATCAAATCCTTGTCCCGCGCCGGAGTAGTCACCCTCGAACAGGTAGTTGAAATGGAAGGGTTGACCATCCTGGAGGCTCAGGACTCCATCGAACCCCCAACCATTTTTCAGCTTCGCCATGCCTCCGCCCATCTTGGGGAATTCGTATCCGAAATTCCACGAAAGCCGCCGTCGCAGATCGAAGCTTGAATTCCCCTTCTCTGCCGACGGATTCAGACTGTCTTGCGGTTGCGCCTGGTTCGGAATGAAGTCTTCACTGTCGCTGGCCGTATCGATGGAGTGCGACCACACGAAGTTGAACTGCGAGGTCAATCCGTGCCATGCGTTGACGCGCAGGCTCGTTTGCAACGCGTGATACATGGAGTCGGCTTTGGATTCCTCTAGATTGATGTAGAACGGTAAGGCGTTCGGGAATTGCCTGGGCACTCCATACCCCGAAGGGCAGAAAGAGTCGTTCGGAACATCCGGCACACAAGCCAAATCCGCAGCGGTGATCTGCGCCTGGCTCGGTTGGTTGATATCCCGGAACCGGAACAGCTTCGTTCCCTTGGTGCCGACATAGCCGACCTGCAAGACTGCGCGGCTGCCAAGGGCCTGTTGGATATTAAGGTTGAAGTTCTGCACATACGGGGTACGCAGTTTCTGGTCTGCGCCGAAAAATTCCGCTGACGCAGACGGACTCGAGAACACTGCAGTGTTCGGATCCAGAAACCCGCCCGTAAGTCCCAAGTCTGAAATGGCCGCTGGGCCGATCCCCGAATAAGCGGGACCGGGACAGAAGAAACAGTTCCAGGGGAAGTGCCCTAAAAAGATGTCCTGGGCAAAAGCGTCATAGAACACGCCCCAACCGCCGCGAATGACAGTTCTTCCCTTCCCGGCCAGATCGTAGGCGAATGAGACTCGCGGGGCGAAATTGTTGAAGTCCTTGTCGTAAAGCTGACCAGCCGCAACCTCCTCGCCCGCGGCACTATCGAACCGGTAAAACAATCCGTCTTTTTCGTGCGCCACGCCGAAGTAATCCCAGCGCAGGCCTAGATTCACGGTGAGCCGAGGTGTCCATCGAAAGCTGTCTTGGATATAGAAGCCGTGACTGTTCTCTGATGTGTGCCGCCGCGTATACCCGGAACGTTGTCCGCCATCCACAGGTAATCCTTCCAGAAATGCCTGCATTGGAGTGAGCTTGGGCGTCGGCACATTGGGATCGGAGGAAGGATTGTTGGGGTCGTCGATGAGATCGAATGTCAGCTTTCCGCGAAACGTATTTTCGAGCACTTGCATGATGGTCGTCCGGCGGAACTCATAGCCGAACTTCAACTCGTGCCTCCCGAATTTCCAGGAATAGTTGTCGATAAAATGCCAGTTGGCATCGACTCGATTGCGCGGCACGCCATTGGTGGCGCCAATCTGAGAAAAACTGCCAACATTGATCGCCGGCAGTCCCCCCTCATACCCGCTCACTCCGGTGTTCAGCCCAATGGTGGAGGGCAAGAATTTCTGATCCTCGGGGAAAAATCCTTCGGCGAATCGGTTCCATCCAAGCCGGGCTTCGTTAACCTGGGAGGAATTGATCACCTTCACATACGAAAGCGAAATCAGTTGCACACGTGTGGGTGTAACTGTGTTGAATCCAGGGAGAATGCCGGCAGCCAGTTGAGCGAAGGGAAAGCTCTGATCGCTGTCGCCGAAGTAGTAGCGCCCTGTCAGCAGGTTGCTGGTGTTGAAATTGTGA
This sequence comes from uncultured Acidobacteriota bacterium, assembly GCA_963733805.1. GTDB lineage: Bacteria > Acidobacteriota > Terriglobia > Terriglobales > Acidobacteriaceae > Gp1-AA133. The sequence continues at coordinate 456,957 of CAVTEO010000009.1, forward strand.
TCCAGTTTCCCGATAAAGCTATCGACGCGATTTCTAAAGGGTGTCGACGTCGCCAGGTTCGGCGTATCACAGCCGCTCTCATCGCTCACCGCCCCTGCAATATTGGGCGTGGGCCAAGGATTTCTGGCAAGCAGGGCCTGCGTGACCGGATTCAAGTTTCCCCCGCTGGCGATCACCTCCTGACCCGCCGTGTCAATGACAGCCGGATCAGGCACGCAACTTGTTCCCGATTGTGCTCCGCTCTCTCTCTGTCCCTCATAGTTCAGATAAAAGAAAGTCTTGTCCTTTACGATCGGTCCGCCAAACGACCCGCCGAATTGGTTATTCAGAAAAGAATTCTTGGGGTTTGGTTCGAAGTTGAAATAATTCCGCGCCCCCATCTGCCCGCTGCGCCAATATTCCAATAACGATCCGTGCCACTGATTGGTTCCGCTCTTCGTCACAATGTTGACAATCGCGCCGCTATTTCTCCCATACTCCGCTTCGCCATTGGAGAGCACACGCAGTTCCGCCACCGCGTCGATGGGCAGGATCGTCGCCGGATCGCCGAACACGCCGGCCTCGTTGATTGCCGGATCATTGCGGTACCCGTCGTTCATATCCGTACCGTCGAGCAGAAAATTATTGGACCGGCCGCGCGATCCGTTCATCGAAAACGTTCCGAACGATCCCGCCGAATCAGAAATCTGATCCGGAGAGCCCGCCACCCCCGGGTTCAGATACACAAGCTTGGTATAGTCCCGGCCATTTACCGGAATATTGGTGATAACTTCGGAACTCAAAGTCCCGCCGATCGTCGCCGAGGTTGTTTCCACCTGCGGCAGCAGATCTCCAGACACCTCTACACGCTGGCTCACCTCGCCAGTCTTCAGGGCCGCGTCTACCCGCCGCTCGCTGGCCACATCGACTGCGACACCTTTCGCCACGTAGGTCTGAAACCCGGTTTGCGACACCGTGACGTCATAAGTTCCAATGGGCAGTTCGGGAACGCTGTAACTCCCATCCGCGCTGGTGACCGTGGTCCGTTCCAAGCCCGTGCCGGCGTTCCGCACCTTGACCTGCGCCCCGGCCACTACCGCCCCCGTCGGGTCCGTCACCGTGCCCAGAATCGTACCTCGGAATGTTTGCGCCGACAGTGACGCCATTGCCAACACGACGAATGCCAGAATCAATCGGAATTTCATATGCCAGTCCCCCCTGGGAAACGACTCCCGCCTAGCGTATCGAACCTAACTGTAACCAAACACTTACGTTATTGCTCAAGCGACCGAGCCTTCCCCAGCTGCGAAACGAGATCGTCCCCGTCGAGCGGAAACACTCCCAACCACGTGCACAGATTTCGTTTGGGAATGTCGATGCAAACGCGCCAGCCGGCTGTGATAGGGCATCGAGTATGCTGGCACCCTTCATACGCGAGCGCCAGGTTGTCTGGAATTTAGCGGATCAAGCTAAACAAAGGAAGCCTCTGGAGTCAATAACGAAACCACTCCCTCCCCGCACGATTCACTGCTACAATGAGCCAGTCTTAAGGCCGCTGCCAGCCCTTCGAGCGGCCGTTCCCGGGGAGTAGTTCCATGGTCCGCTGGATCGCTTTTGATGATGACACTGCAGAAGCTGTAGTCAGCCGCCTCCGTCGCGGAGCGGCCGAAATCCAGCACAACAGCCCGGTGGATGCAGCCCTGCACGCAGCCGGACCGTCGGTGATCGTCCTGCCTTCTTCGACTCCGGGCAAGCTTCTGATTGCCCGCATCACGAAATGCAAAGGCAACGAACCCGCCGCCGATCTCAAGCCCCAGGCCACACCGAGGGTTCCCCCGGTGTTTCCGAAGAAGCAAGTGGCTTCGGTGAAAAAGCCCTGGTGGCGTAAGTTCGTCGCTTAGCTAGTCGCCAGTCTTCAGTCGCCAGTCTCCAGCAAAGCCTTCACAGTTGATCCTCACAGATTGAGTCCCAGTACTTGGGTTAGTGAGATTTCGTTTCTATGATGGCCTGCCGGCTGTCACCGGCATCCAGTCGCTGGCTGGCAATCGGGGTCTCTTGCTGACGACTAGCGACTGACGACTGGCGACTCAACTACTTCTTCTTGCTCGGGTCGTCGTCCGGGTTCACGTAGTTGAACGCCAGTGGCGACATGCCGTGTACCTGTACGACCGTCTCCCCGCTTGCCATCGCGTAATGATGCATGTCCGGATCCATGTACGCAAAGCTGCCGGCCGCGAAACTGCCCATCTTGGCTTCATCGAACGTGTCTCCCATTCCGACCTTGAAGGTCCCAGACACAACGGTCACGTTCTCGCGCTTCGGATGCCAGTGCGGCGCGATGCGATAGCCGTCCGGCATCTTGATGCGGATCGTAAAGTCGCCGGACGCCGCGGTTGGATCGCCCTCCAACATCGCCAACTGCGCTCCCGGCGGAACGAAAGCCGGAACCGGTCCATAAGGAATTTTGTCGGGAGTGAATACGTTGTCAACCGGGTTCGGTGACGCTGCCAGCACCACCGTACACAGCAATACCGCCAGTATCGCAAGCTTCATTTGTTTTCTCCGGAAGGTAAGTTACGCGATGTCCAAATCACGCCTGGACAATCCGCGAGACGAAACAGCGCCTCATGGACGCAGAGTATACCCGCGCAAAACCGCGCAATTGTCAGTTTTGAATTACAAATGAAAACTAGAAAGTAAACGCCACGCCGCCGCGCACCGATCGCGCCGACTGCACCAGGTAGACGGTCCGACCGTCTTGTCCCATCACCGGCACATAGCCCTGCGCCATCAGATTGCGCAGGTCAAGCATTGCTTCCATGTGCACTGGCAGGAAGCTGAATCCGGGCAAAGGTTGCCGCAGAAAAACATTTAGATAAGGATCCGACTGGCCCGCCGACGCGTTGAACATGTCGACCTGGGTCAATCCGCGGCCGTTCACCCAACCGTAAGAGGTGGTCCATTGGGTGCGGCATCCGGGAAGCTTGCCGTTGAATTTCGCCGTCACCGCATGACGACGCGCGGAGGTCAAGGACTGCCGCGCATCCTGCAATTCGATGTCGGGCTGCGTCAAGTCGAGTACGCCGCCGTACGCGTAATCCAAAGTAGCGGTCAGGTCCGAGCTGAGCTTCCGCTGCAACACGACGCGTACGCCGTTCGTGTCCAGATTCGTTCCCTGGTAAGAGAACGTTCCCGAATCCACGTCGGGCAGCATCTCGCCGCTTTCCGCGGTGGCCATACCCACGCCTGTGAGAACCGTGTTGGTCACACGGTCGGAGTAAAACGCCACCTGCATGTTGTTCTTGCCGATTCGGTGGGACAGGGAAACTTCGTGGTGTCGCGCTCGCTCAAGCGCAGGCGAGAAACTCGCAATGCTGACGCGTGGACCCGACTGTCCCACTTCGCCGCCCTCGATGTCGCCATCCTTGGTCATAGTGTCAGAAGGGCGAGAACTCGCAAACCGGTACTCCAGAACCGTGTTCGGAGAAACGTGCAAGTCCGCGGTTCCGAACGGCCGGAAAGCCGTAAATCGTCCCATGAACTGCACGGTCTGCAACTCGCTCCCGAACTTCAATTCGAGAACATTGCCGATCTGCAGGTCGTCGGTGGTGGTTAGCCCAAACGCCTGCAGTCCCTGCTGGCGGAAACTTCCGACCGGCGGCGCCAACCGTCGCACCGTGAGCGCGACCGTCGGCTCGGACCCGTTGCCCGCATGGTGGGTATAGGATGTGCGCAGAATGGCAGCGCCTGCTCCCTGCCCGTAACCAACATTTCCCTGCAATCGCACTGCGTCTTCCGACAGCACCTTGTGTTCGATCGAGAATCCGGTGCTCATATCGGAGACGGTGCCGTACCCTTCCGAAGGAGAGCCTGCCAAAAATGAAAGGCTGGCCTTGAGATCGTGATCTTCGCCTTCGCTTCTTTCCTTCGCTACCAGTTCCGGGCCCTGGGAATCGTCTTCCAGCACCCGCAGGATTGGCCGGTTTGCGGCGGAACGCAGCGTCCACTTCCAATCGTCTTCATCCGCCGGACCGCGCAGCGGTCCTAGCTGGATCGCTTCAAACAGCGTGTTCAGGGTGACATTTACGACCATCGTCGAACCCGCATGCAAGCCGATGCGGTCCCGCAGTGCAGGCAGGAAAGAAGGAGCGGTAACTTTGAGGGTGTAGGTGCCGGGAACCAGGTTGCTGATGCTGTAGTAACCGCGATCATCGGTGAATACTTTCAGACTTTGCGCGGCGATGCTTAGCACTTCGACCACCGCACCCATTTGTGGCACGCCTGCGGAACTGCGCACGTAGCCGGAGATAGACCCCTGGCTGTCGGCTGCCAGCACGGGGAGCGCCAGGCCGAGAAGAACGACGACGCATTTGAACGTTCGCAGCATCACTCCACCACCTCAGGGATCAAGCCCGCTCTCACTCCACGGAAAATGTTGCCGTGGGTCCGACGGTCTGCTTGGAGATGTTGTCGTTGACCTTGATCTCGAGACGATACAGACCGGGCTGCAAATTTCCCGCCGACAGTGTCTTCTGCAGAGTCACTTGGTCGCCGATATTGCCCATCTGTTCGGTCGATTCCGTTGTGTGCACCACAGCCTTGTTGGTGGCCGTGTTCACGACGTCGTACTCAAACGTGGCGGAAGGCTTGTGCGTTTTCTCATCCACGCTCAGGTTGTAAACCTGCATCCAGAAATTCAGCTTTTGCGTTCGCTTGAAGGCGATCGGCTTGCCGTCAGCCGGCGGCACGCGCGGGCGGACCTTCATCGTGCCAATCACGAAGTTCCCGCTTCCAATGTCCTTGGTCGCCACCGGATACATCTGGTCCGCAACGATCAGCGATGAATTGGTCAGGTGCTCGTCGCCGAAATCGGGAACCACCAGGCTCTTGCTCCAGTTCCCCACCCGATCGCCGTTCACGTCCTTCACCACTACATCCAGCCGGTAATGTCCCGGCTTCAGCGGAAGCGCCTTCCAGTAGACCTGCGAATTTTCCGCGGCCTTCGCAAGCAGTTCCGCCGGCACGTCGACCTGCACGGTGTCCTCAAAAGTCTGCGCAATGCGCCCGCTCAACGTCGCGACCCGTCCGAAGATGTTCACCGTCCCGCGCTGCACGCCGTCTTTGTTCTGGAAAGTAATGTCGCGGTTTTTCACCTGGATGGTGATCGGGGTCAGAACGGTGTCGCTCGTGACCTTCACAAAATCCGCCCGCACATCGAAGGGCATCAGGTTCACCGTAATCTTGTGCGAGACGATTTCTTCGAGGTCCTTAAACTTCACCGGCGGCGGCTTGTTCAGCTTGGCAAACTGCTCCAACCGGTCGAACTGCTTGGTCTGCAAGTCCTGATTGAACGGGCCCCGTCCGAGTCTTTCCAGCCCGCCGCCCTGGAAGCGCGCCGTTTTGTTCGACATGCCCATCTGCTCGTAGAGCGTCAGCCCTGCGTTCGGCGTATAAAGCAGCGCGTCTTTTTCCGAGCGGTCCATCGTCATGTGGTAATCGCCGCACATGCAGGTGTCGACGAACTCAATGATGATTTCCTGCCCGATGCCCTCGACGTACCGGTAACGCCAGTTTTCGAAAGGATACGTCGAGGTCGTGCCGCCGCCTTCTTCCATCGGACGCTCGTAGGTTCCGCCCGAAGGATGCGACTCGATTTCATCCGCCGGCCCGTACATGATGTACATCCGCCCGCGATCGGTTTTCCATCCCGGAATCCCTGCGGGGAAATGCTCGTTTGCGTAAGCGATTCGGCGGTAGTGTTCTTCCTTGAATTCGTTTTCGATAGTGTCGGGAGTGGGATCGCGGCGCTGCCAGAAAGCTTCAATGAACTGGTCACGCTCTTCGTCGTTCGAGAGTTGCTTGAAGGCCGAGCGCTCTTCATCGGTGATGATCCAGCGCACATCCTCATCGAGCCACTTCTTGTAGGAGCCCGAAACCTCTTGCTTGAAACGCTTTTCGTTCGCCTTGCGCTCTTTTTCGCCGAGCGGACGCTTCAGGGGGTCGCCCTGATCGGCCTGATCCTTGGACGTCTTGGCCTTGGATGGCGTAGCCTCATCTTTCGCTGAATCCGAAGTTGCCTGGTCCTCGGATTTCGGCTTTGCATCTTGTCCGGATAGGTAGGAATGCCCGAAAAGGCATACAACGCTTGCAACGAAAAGGGCCAGGAGACGACGGACACCTACCAGACGCATGACGGGGGCACTCCTCTAACGGCACACTAGTAACCGAATTGTACGTTCTCCGGGGCCCCAAAGGCAAGGCTAAGTCTCGCCCCTAGAATATATTGTGAATCATCGCATGGATTCCCGGGTTGCCTCGCCCAGCAAAAAAATTGACGCCCTAGTTCCCTGCTCGAAACCGGCCTGAACCGTTTTATAATGCTGGGTTTACCTCCTCAAGGAAGCCTCGGCAGCCCGCCGGAGTGGTTCTTCACTTCTCAAGGCCCAGGTGGAACTTTCGCAACGCGTCGACCGTATCTCAAGGCGTGCGATCGGTTCGCCCCTTCTGGATGCGAAACATAACGGCTCTCCCTGTGTAACTGACTGAGGCGAGCCGGGTTTTCGGAGAGCGAACGGAAGCATGAAGACCTGGAAGAGGGTGCTGATCGGCGTGGGCGGGGTAGTGTTGGCACTCATCCTGGTCGCGATTGGCATCCATCAGGCCAACAAAGGCGTGGTCACGGTGCAGACGGGCAGGGCGCAGCGCGAGGATATCGCCTCGGTGGTGAGCGCTTCGGGCGAAATCAAGCCCAAGACCTACGTCAACATCGGGGCAAACGCGTTCGGGAAAATCACTCACCTTTACGTAAGAGAAGGTGATCGAGTGAGGAAGGGCCAGTTGCTGGCGCAACTCGAAAACGTGCAGTCGAGTGCCGACGTCGCCGCCACTAAAGCTTCGCTCGAGGCTTCGCGCACCGACGCGGTCGCCGCCAATGCCAACCTGAACACGGCGAAGGCGGATCTCGACCGCGCCAAGGCCGATTTTGAACGCGCCCGTCTTGACTGGGACCGAGCCGAAGGCCTGTTCAAGGCGGGAGTCATCTCGAAAGCCGACTACGACACCCGAAAGGCTACTTGGCAAACCACCGAAGCCGGAGTGGCACAGGCGCAAGCACGGGTCGCACAGGCGACTGCACAACGTGAATCCGCTAATCGGCACATCGCTCAGACCGATGCCACCCTGATCCGCGCCTCCGACGTGTTGCAGAAGACCGTCTACGCCGCGCCTTATGCCGGGGTGATCACAAACCTTCCCGTCCGCGAGGGCGAAACCGTCGTCATCGGCATCCAGAACGCGCCCGGCAGCACGCTCATGACGCTTGCCGACATGTCGGTCATTACCGCTGAAGTGAAAGTCGACGAGACCGATATCGTCAATGTGCAACTGGGACAGCCCGCTGAAGTCGCGATCGATGCCATTCCCAAGAAAACATTTCACGCGGTCGTCACTGAGATCGGCAACAATGCCATCGTTCGTTCGACCGGCGTCGCAACTTCCCAGTCAGTCTCCGCCAGCCAGGAAGCCAAGGATTTCAAGGTCGTCGTGACCCTGCAGGATCCTCCGGAAGACTTGCGCCCGGGGCTTTCTACCACGGCGAAAATCACAACTGCCACGCGCAGCAATGCCGTCGCGATCCCGATCCAGGCATTGACCATCCGGCGGGTATCAGATTTGCAGGCTGCCACCGAAAAAGGCTCCGTCCAGGCGGCGGCGCCTCAGAAGGATGCGTCCAAAGCAAGAAAGAACAACGATGAGTTGCAGGGCGTGTTCACAGTCCGAGGCAAGAAAGCGGAATTCGTCCCGGTACAGACCGGCATCACAGGTACCACCGATATCGAGGTTTTGAACGGGTTGAAGGAAGGCGACGAAATCGTCACCGGAAGCTACAAGGTTTTGCGCACGATGAAGCCGGGTACGAGCATAAAAATCGACAACTCGGCGAGCAAGAAGGAAGACAATGAATAGGGTCGAGTCGTCTCAACTCGACAACTAACAAAGGTTGGGGTGGCTCGTCCAATGGGGAGCCGTCCGGATGGAGAAAGTTGAGTGTCCCCACAGGACAAGGAGAACAAGATGGCAACTGCTGAAGTAGTGAGTTTTTCTCAGCCCGCGGTGTTGGCGCATCCGGACCACTGCATGATCGCCACTGAGGACCTCTGGAAGACCTACGACATGGGCTCGGAGCAGCAGGTGCACGCGCTGCGCGGGGTGAACCTGCGCATTCAGCGCAGCGAGTATGTTGCCATCATGGGACCGTCCGGTTCCGGCAAGTCGACCTTGATGAACCTGATCGGCTGCCTCGATTCTCCCAGCAAGGGCAATTACTGGTTGAACAACCAGCTCGTCAGCGAGCTCGACGACGACGAACTGGCTCGCATCCGCAACAAGGAAATTGGATTCGTTTTCCAGACGTTTAACCTTCTGGCTCGCGCGACTGCATTGCATAACGTCGAGTTGCCGCTGATTTATGCAGGCATTCCCGCGGAAGAACGCCTCGCCCGCGCCGAGGGCGCGCTCGCGGCCGTCGGCATGGAGACGCGCATGACCCATAAGCCGAACGAACTCTCCGGCGGACAGCGCCAACGCGTTGCCATTGCGCGCGCGCTGGTGAACAAGCCCTCGATCATCCTTGCCGATGAGCCCACGGGCAACCTTGATTCGCAAACCGGAAATGAAATCATGGCGTTGTTCGACCGCTTGCAAGCCGAAGGCAACACGATCGTGCTGGTCACCCACGAGCACGATATCGCCGAGTACGCCCATCGCGTCATCTTCATCAAAGACGGCGTCATCGCCGGCGACGAAAAGAAAAGGTAATCGCCGCAAAAGGCTTTCACAAAGGGTACAGAGGTCACAGAGTAGTCGAGGTTCTCTGTGTTCTCCGTGTCCTCTATAGTGAACCGCCCGGAAATTGCGAACCACGTTTTACCATTGGCCAAATCACCCGGGAAGGGCCCGGCTTGAGCCGGGCCGCAAGAACTCAACATCGAAGGCGGCTTCAGCCGCTGAGGGCCTCTACCTCCACAAAAGCAATTTCACCGCAGAGGTCACACAGAAGATGAAAGCTCCTCTGTGTTGGAATCGCGTTTCCCCTCGCAGAGGCCGTCCCCATTCAGTCCAAGTGTCGAATCGGAATTCGCTAATTTTTTCCTGCCAACAGCCGATAACCCCTCTGAAGGACATCGATCCCCGTGAAGATTCTCCTGGTTGAGGACAGCAGGGTTCTGCGGCTTAGCAACGAACGTGCCCTGGTCAAAGCGGGCTACCACGTGATCACCGCCGAAGACGGCGAGTCCGCACTGCAATGTGCCAAGGAGGAGCAACCTGACCTGATCCTCCTCGACCTGCTCTTGCCCAAAGTAAGCGGGCTGGAAGTCTTGACGCGCCTGAAACATACCCGGGCCACCGCGCAGATCCCGGTGGTCGCGGTCAGTGGACTCTCCGAAAAGAATCGTCAGAGGTTGATCGAAGCGGGCGCCGAAGAATATCTGGAAAAGAGTTCGGTCATCAGTGAAAAAGGAATGAATCGGCTGCCGCAGGTGTTGGAAGGTGTAATCTGCCGCATCAATCGCAAGCGCGGCATCAACTTCTCACCTGTCCTCCACAAGAAGTAAACCGAAACCTCAGCTTCCTGGTCGCTTGCCCGTAACCAGATCGTAAATCAGCACGGCCACCCCAATCACTGCCAGAATGTGGATCACTCCGCCCCCAATGTGCAGGACAAAACCGAGCAGCCAGAGAATCAGAAGAACCGCGACAATGGCACGCAGCATATTTCACCTTTCTTGCTGAACGTCCCGCGATCTGATCCAGACGTTGCGAGCGGGTGAGCTTATCAGAACTCGCAGTCTCGGGGAATTCACATTCGCAGACGAATGCAGCACGCGGCACGCGTTTCTACCTGAAACGCCGGATTTGCGCCGTGTCCTCGCGCGCCTATGGTCAATCCGGTCCAATTGGGACGGTTCCGTCTCAAGAACGACATTTGTGTTGAGCGAAGCATACCTGATTGACCAGAACGGACTGAGTTACCCGGCGGTGATCTGGCGGGCGGCCCAGTCCACTTGATTGATATGGAAAGGGGATCTATGAATACCGAAAAGCCTGGACAGCAGTCGAACCCGCAGGACCCCACTCAACGCGATCGAGACCAGGAAAAGCAAGGCCACAGCCAACACGATCAGGAGAAAGATCGCAAGCCCGGCCAAGGCCAGCAAGGCGACGTGGACGACCAGCAGAGAAAGTCCGCCTAGCATTTTCCAGGACCCGAAAAAGCGACCCCCTTCCGTTTTGGAAGGGGGTTCATTTTGGCAGCGGCCTCTGCTTACTGGCTGTTGCCGGGTTGCTCCGCTGCGAGCGGAGTCAGGTTCCCCAGCACGCCGTCGTTCTCATCGTTCGGTCCCGCCGTGAAGTACAGAGACGTCGCCATTCCATCGTTGGTGGCGTCGCCGCCGAAACTCAGCGCCCACAATCCATCGATGGCCAGAGTCATCCCGGTCGCATCGTCGAGCATCGCCCCTTCATGTTTGCCAGTGACCGGGTTGAAGGCCTGGATTGTGCCATCGCCGAAGTTGCCAATCAGCAACCGGTGCGTGAATTTTCCGAAGTCACCGGGTGCCAGCGCCACGCCCCACGGCGCATTGAGCCACGGACCGTGCTGCAGCCTCAGCAGCAGTTGGCCGGTTGGGCTGAACACGCCCACCTGGCCTAATCCTGCTCCGTGATCTTCATCAAGACTGCCAGGGGCCCGATGCGCAAACGTGACCACCAGATTTCCGCCGACATTCTGAATATTGAAAGGCGCGTAGTCGGCCGACAGTCCAGGGATCTTGAAAGCGGTCGTGCTGTTCGCCTCGATGCGCACGAAATTCGAGTTATAGATCTCGACCTTTCCGCTTTGAAAATTCGTTGCATAGAAGCGCGCGCCGCTGGCTGGCGTAGCAATGGCACAGCCTTTGTACACAGCCTTGCCAGAGTTGTTCTTGATGATGATCGTGTTGGCAAAATCGGCCGCAGGGTTCCATCCCGAAATCGTGCCATCCTCGGTCACAAACAGGAAAATCGCCTTCCCGCCCCCAACCTGGAATCCGGAAGTCGGATTGAAGACGGTCCCGGTCGGAGTGGCCGTGCCGGTGCCATCGGGCGTAGCGATTTTTACAACCAGAGGCTGGGTCGCACCTCCCGGGACAAACGGCTTTCCGGCTCCGTCATACACCGTAGTCAGACCGGAACCGTTGTCGGCGATCCACCAGGGGCCGCCGCTGCCTCGTGACATGCCCCAGGCGTTCAGGAGTTGGTCATCGACGTTGGGTGCGTTCGAGACCGCGGAAGAATTGGTGGTGAGATCGGTGCGGTGATATTTCTGAGCGCTGCTGAGAGTTGGCAACAGCAACGCCAAAAGTGTGACGGCAAACATAAGTCGGCGATCGGCTGAGATCGGCATACATCCCCCTCCACTGAACTGAAATGAGCTTCCGGCGCGAAATGAGGCGCGTCTCCCCTTAGGCAGAAGTCATCACGGTATGCCGCGCGCCAGCGCGGTTATGTCACCGAATTGTCGAGTTTGAGCAATATTCTTGTCAGATCACGAGGGAACGCCAGTGAAAAGACAATTACGGAGGGTCTCGGTGATCTTGCAGCTGCAAACAGTTTATTGCGAGGAGGGAGTCGGCTGCACTCCACCAGCAGTATCGGTCGGCGCCGGACGCGCCGCGAAGAAGTTGTGGTCGTAGAGGTTCCGGTACATCCGCCCGGCAATCTCCGCGGCCTTCGGACCGAAGGTAGGCCGTCCACCTTGCAGGAACACCACGGTCACAATCCGCCCCACGTCCGTATTTGCGTAAGAAGCGAACCAACCGTAGCGCGTGCCTGAGCGCGAGCAGGTTCCGGTCTTGCCGAGCACTTGTTCTTCCGAGAAGTTGTACCGAACACTACGGGCTGTACCGTAGAGAACCGCGCCGGCCATGCCGTCGGAAATTTCCGGAATCGCGGGAGCAATATCAAGATGCCGCTTCACGCGCGGCTGGAAGTTGGCGATCTCTTCGGGCGTGGTCGGGTGCTGCGCATAATACAAGGTGCCGCCATTCGCGATCGCGGAAACCATCGCACCCAGTTGCAGCGGGGTCATGGAGATGCCCTCGCCGAACGAGCACATCTTGCCAACTCCACCCAGCTTGCTCGAAATTTCCGCTTCCGGATACTTGCCGAGCTGTTCGCCCTCAATGTTGTACCCGGCCAGCTCGCCCAGGCCGTATTCATTCGCGTAGTAACGAATCTTCTCGAAACCCAGTTTGCGTCCCACCGCTTCGAAGTACGCGTTGTTGGAGCGGGCCAGCGCGGACGTCAGGGTCATGCGGCTGCGGCGGCCCAGCGCCACCGGCGTGTCTTTGTCGATGAGCCCTTCACTCAGCGCGGCCAGCGCGACCGCAACTTTGATGGTGGAACAGGGCTGTGCGCCGCTGGAAAGGGCCAGCTTCTGGTTGACCATGGCGAGAACACGGCCGCTGGTTGGCTCGATTGCGACCACCGTCCCGTTCATGTTGCCGAGCGCATCGATCGCTGCTTGCCGGACCACCGGGTCTTCGCCCTCGGTCACGTCGCCTTCTGTGATGTCTTCCGCAAAGGAACTCGTGTAGAACCGCTCGTAATGGCGATGCCGGCGCCGATGAATTTTCGCGCGCTTGCTTGCAGTGGTGACCGAGCGTTTGCGCGCCAGGTGGGTCATCTTCCGACGGGCGCGCGCGCTTTCTGCCAATTTTTGTGACTTCGACTTGCCAGTAAGTGCCCGCGTGTTGACGCTGGCCGCTACGGCGAACCGGCACAACGCCAGCGCGACGACTGCTAACAGCAAGAGCCTAAAAATGTTACTGGTCTTGATGGACATCGGGCCCCTTAACCGTACTTCGAACGACATAAATTGGATGCACGATTGATGCCAGCTCCTATGGCACGATCTGGCCACCTATCTTTTCGATAGTAAGAGACTTAGGCTTTTGGGGGCAACGGAATTTTACTTCGCGGTTAGCCGCGCCGATCCTGAGTTAAGTCGTTTTCCGAAAACCATTTACGAGGAAAACACACCGGTTCTGAGCCTTTCGTAATTCGTAACCAGGTAACCAGAACGATAACTGCGGACGGCATGCAAAACTTTGCGGGTTGAGGGCAGGAGAATGCACACCGGGCGTCGCAACCTGGAGAATACTGACCCGCGCGTCCACTTTTCAGAAACTATTCGTCGGCGGGCGCGGGCTCGGCCAGGAATCGGTATCCCACTCCCCGCACGGTCAGCAGGTGCCGCGGCCGGGCTGGATCGTCTTCGATGTAGCGCCGCAGCCGCACCACGAAGTTGTCGATGGCGCGCGTGTCGGTGTCTTCCTTCAGGCCCCACACTTCTTCGAGAATCGACTTCCGCGAAACCACGCGTCCGTTGCTGCGGATGAGGTGCCGCAACAGATCGGCTTCCATCAATGTCAGCTGAATCGTGCCCTGCTGCGTGCTGAGTTCGTGCGTGCCGAAGTCGATGGTCTTGCCGCGAAAGGAAAACACGTCGCCCGCTTTGGCAGTGTCGGCCGCATTTTCCCCCGTAATGGGCTCGCTTGCCGCCCCCGATCGCAACCATTGCGTGCGGCGCAGGAGTCCAGTCAAACGCGCTAACAGGATCGCCAGTTCGAACGGTTTTGCCAGGTAATCGTCCGCGCCTGAGGCGAATCCTTTCAGCACGTCCTCGGGACGCCCGCGCGCGGTCAGCATCAACACCGGCACAAAGTTTTTCGCCTCGCGCAGCTCGGAGGCAACCGCGAATCCATCCTTGCCAGGCAGCATGACATCGAGCACCACCGCATCGAAGTCTTCTTTCCGGGCGAGCAGGCGATCGAGCGCCGCTTCCCCATCGCCCACCACCTCCACCGAATGTCCCTCGGCTTCGAGGTTGTACGACAGGCCCTTGGCCAGATGCGATTCGTCCTCCACCACCAGCACCCGGCTCATGACGCGCTCCGCGGCAGTTCGAGCGTGACGGTCGTGCCCTGTCCTTCGCCCGCGCTCTCGGCAAAAACCTTTCCACCGTGCTTGCGGGCGATCGAGCGCACGATAAACAATCCCAGACCAGTTCCCTTCACGTGCGCCAGCGAGCGGTTCGAAGCGCGGTAAAAGCGCCTGAAGATGCGCTTGAGTTCCTCGCTGGAAATACCCACCCCCCGATCGCGCACCTGCAGCACCACGTGCTTTTCATCCGAACCGACGCGCACCGCGACATCGACTTTGCTGCCCGAATACTTGACGGCGTTGTCGATCAGGTTCGAAACCGCGGTGCGCAGTTCTTCCGGGTCCCCGCGAACATACGCGCCATTGCCGTTTTGTGCCGGAGCCTCGTAGCGCAGCACATCTGGTTGCAAGTGATGCCGGGTGCGAACCAGTTCCATGCACTCGCGCACCAACTCGTCGAACTCCACCTCGACGCGCTGATGCTTGGCTCCCTTTTGCGCCGCCTGCCCGGCTTTGAGCACCTGCTCCACCGTGCCCAGCAGGCGATCGGTGTCGCTCAGCATCAGCCCGTAAAACTCCTTGCGGCGCGCGTCGTCAACCGCGCGCGTCTGCAGGGTTTCCAGGTAAAGACGGATCGAGGCGATAGGCGTTTTCAATTCGTGGGTGACGGCGTTGATGAAGCTGTCGTGCTGCTCGTTGCGCCGGACCTCGCGCACCAGAAAGATCGTATTGAGAATGATGCCCGCCGCGATCGCGCAGAAGAAGATGAATCCCAGAAAGACTTTGACGCCTTCCTGCCAGTTGAGAATGATCCACCCGCTGCCCACGGCCAGCGCGGTCGCCGCCAGCCCGACGCCCAGCGTCAGGAAGAAGGCAATCGTCTTGCGGCGCGAGGTAATGCGCATGGATGCGTCCCGAAGCGATTGTATCCCGCACGGAGCACTGCTGGGGACGTGTCTTTCCCGCCCGGTTTTTTCCATTGCGCAGTTGCCCCAAATTTTCCGTCAACTAAAATGATCCAACTTTCAGGTTGTCGGAGGGTGGCTCTGATGAGTCGACTGTCTTCACACTGGGTGTTTTGCTGGGTCTTGGCTCTGAGCTCGCTGGCTTGTGCGCAGGAGAAAATCATCATCGACACCGACATCGGCGACGACGTGGATGATGCGTTTGCATTAGCACTCGCGTTGAAGAGTCCGGAACTGCAGCTTCTAGGGATCTCGACAGCTTTTGGCGAGACCGAGATTCGCGCCCAGATTGCGGATCGATTGATGAGCGAGGTGGAACGATCCGGCGTTCCCGTTCTTGCTGGTAAGGCGACTGCGAAGACTCACATGTCCCAGCGGGCTTATGCGGGGAAGTTTGCCAAAGGTTCCCACGGGGACGCCGCGGAGTTCCTGCTCGCACAGATTCGCAAGTATCCGGGCGAAATCACGCTGATCGCGATTGGGCCGCTGATGAATATCGGCGAGGCGATCGATCGCGACGCGGTGACCTTCCGCAAGCTCAAACGCGTGGCGATCATGGGTGGCTCGGTCCGCCGGGGATATGGCGACTACGGGTACAACGACCATGTTCCACCCATGCCAGAGTGGAACATACTGAATGACGTCAAATCCGCGCAAAAATTATTCGCATCGGGCGTGCCGCTGTTTGTGATGCCGCTGGACTCGACGCAGCTAAAGCTTGATGAGGTGAAGCGAGCATTCCTGTTCACGCGAGGAACCGCGGTGACCGATCAATTGACCATCCTGTACCACCTCTGGGCGCAGCAGACGCCTACTCTTTTCGATCCGATGGCGGTGGCGTTTGTATTGAAGCCGGAACTGTGTCCGGTAACGCCGATGCATATTCGCGTGGATGAGAAGGGAAATACGCGGGAGGAGCCCGGCACGCCTAACGCGCAGGTTTGCCTAAACTCCAATCCCGAGGATTTTTTTCAGTTTTACTTGCGGAGGGTGGGGGAGAGGTAAATGATCGGGTCAGCCAAGGAGCTGCTCGCAACGGCGTTCCGACGGGCGAAGACGCCCGTCGCTCCATCGTTAGAATGTTGCAGGCAAAAATCGTCGCTCCATCGTCAAAATTGTTGTAGGCAGCAAAAAGGCGACCTACATGGAGGCCGCCTTTGGGAAACTGACCACGAACTAATCCGTAAACTGCGGCGCGATCAGATTTCCGTTCGGTGCCGCTACCAGTCCTTGCTTAATCTCGGTCAGGTTCACTTTCTGAATCTGCGACGCCAGGCCCAGCTTTTTCAGCGCCCAGATGCCGTACCAGTTCAAATCAACCTCGTACCAGGTCAATCCATGCCGCGCAGACGTCGGGTGTGCATGGTGATTGTTGTGCCAGCCTTCGCCGAAGGTGAGGATGGCCACCAGGAAATTGTTGGTGGAAAGATCGCGGGTCGAGAAGCGGCGCGAGCCCCACATGTGCGTGACCGAGTTCACCGCCCAGGTCGCGTGCAGGCCAACCACCGTGCGGAGGAAGATGCCCCACAACAGGAACGGCAAGCCGCCGATGGCGAGCAAGACCACGCCCAGCACCGTCATCGGAATGTAGTGGTACTTGGTCAGCCAGACGTGAACCTTGTCTTTCGCCAGATCGGGAACGTAGCGCGCCAGCGTGGTCGTGTCGTGGTGCATCGACTTGCCCATGAGGATCCAGCCCATGTGCGCCCACCAGGTGCCGTCGATCGGGGAATGCGGATCGCCTTCCTGGTCCGAATACTTGTGATGAATGCGATGCGTGGCCACCCAGAAAATCGGTCCGCCTTCGAGCGCGAGCGTCGCGCAAACGGTCAGAAAATACTCGACCCACTTGGGCGTTTTGTAGCCGCGGTGTGTGAGCAGCCGGTGATAGCTCATGCCGATGCCGAGTGAGCCCGACACCCACCACAGAAAGCAGGCTACCAAAAATGCTTTCCAGGTAAAGAAGAAGAGGGCGGCAACGGCGCCCGCGTGAAAAAGAAACATGAAGATCGCGGTGACCCAGTTGATCTGATCGTCGCCGGCGTGGTTGCGCCCGATCGCTTCCAGTTCCATTGTTTTTCCCCGTGTGGATGGTCTTCCCGTAAGGTATCAAGCGATCCGCATATCTCTCTGTAATACTTGTGTAATAGCAAGGACTTGGGCATTACGAGGGTAACGAGCGAATACCTGAAGGGCCATTGCGATTCCGCAGGCAATTGCGGTGGCAAGGTAGCGGTCGGTTAGGCGAGGCGCAATTCGGAATGTCACGACTTCCCGAACGTTTTCGTCTCCGCGGTCCTCATCCCCGATAGAGAAATCGCAACCCGACCAGCACCAGCACGCTGCCCAGCACCCGTCGTAGTACAGGCAGTGGAAGGTGCTGCGCCCAACTCGCTCCAAAATAACTGCCCACGCAAATTCCCGCGGCGATGAGCATGCCCAGCCGTAGATCGAAGTGTCTTGCCCGCGCGTAGGGGATGAATGCGATGAACCAGATGGGCAGCGACGAAATCATCAGCGCAGTGCCTTGCGCCCGCAACTGCTCCATGCGGAAGACATAGATCAGCGCGGGGATTACAAAGGCGCCCCCCGTTCCCGTAATGCCGACGAGGATTCCGACCAGCGCACCCACCAGAAGCTGCAGCAAGACATTCATTGCGATTGGACCTTAAGAAAATTTGCCGAGGTTTGGCGTGCAATTCTAATCAATCCAGCCACAACTGAGGCCGAGCTAATAGAATCTTATAGTTATAGAAAGACGCCATCGTTTGAGATGGCTGGGCATCCAGAATCAGCCGCGGCCGCTCTCCAGGATGGCCTGTAAACGCGCATAGAAGCCCGTGGACGCACAATCGGGGTCGGGAACGAGCTTGAGCTCGTCGCGCCAGCCGAGCGAGCCTATGAACGCTCCCAGTGAGTTTTCGTTATCTATAAGCTAACAAGGAGCGGCGGGGTGATAGAACGACTCGCCCGGACGGAGATCCACGGAACGCAACTGGCTGGGGGCTCCGGCTTTAGGGCCGCAGAACAGACAGGAAGGTCGGCAATTCCAAGGGGTCGTATCCCAGTGTTACGTCTGTAAGTGACTTCCGACGCCCCACCTCCAGGGTCGCCAACCGACGTACAGCGATTAATGTATTGGCTGACAATAGCTTGCAAGCCCAGCGCAGTAACGGTTACCTTAGGTTACTTTGGTACATTGATCCGACGAGCAAAACTGGTAAGTTTAGATGGCCAAAAAAGTCTTTCACGGGCAGTAGCCCGTTTTGACGCGTTATTCGTTAACGGCAGTTACGAAGACAATGAGTCCGCACGCCAATCTCGCGTACTACGCCCTCTGGTTCGCGCACCCGGCTTTGGAAGCCGGACTGGTCGGCATTTTTCTCTGGCGTAAGCTGTACCGGACCTACCCGATCTTCTTCTGCTACGTTGCCTTCCAGATTCCGGTCTTCGTCTTGCTGTTTTCCCTGCGCGGCGAGAGGTTTTACGAGATCTTTTATTACGCCTCCTGGGGTACCACGGCGATCAGTGTTGTTCTCGGCTTCTTCGTCATTCATGAGCTCTTTCAGGACGTTTTTCGGCCTTATCACACGCTGCGCGATCTGGGATCGGTGCTGTTCAAGTGGGCTCTGCTCGTGATGTTGCTGGTGGCCGGGGTGGTAGCGGCCTCAACCGCGTCCGCAACCGAAGAACCCTTGCGCACCGGAATCATGACGCTGCAACGCAGTGTGCGCGTGGTGCAATGCGGACTGATCCTGTTCCTGCTGGTGTTTTCGCGCTACCTGGGCACCAACTGGCGTCAGAAGAGCTTTGGCATTGCGCTCGGCTTCGGCGGATTTGCCAGCGTCGAACTGGCGCTGGTTGCCATCAATGCCGCCACCGACAATGTCTTCAACCAGGTGCTCTCGAACTTCATCAACATGATCGCCTATGATGCGACCATCCTGATCTGGATCGGGTACATGCTGAGCAAGAGTCCGGCACGCGAACCAGCCACCCACATGTTGCGGCCGCAGCGTTGGGAAGACGGCCTCAGCGCGATCCAGCATCCGCAGTCTGGCGATTCCCTGATTCCGATGTTCGAGACCATGGTCGATCGCGCATTGTCGAGATCGGGCCCTGAACCCGAGCCCGCAACGACCGGCGTCAACATCGAAGAAATCACACTACCGGGCAGCGGATCCCGGCGCATCACTTTCGAATACCCGCCTCTGACACAACGCGCAACCTCCAAAGGCTAACTCCTCCGCGTCAGTAGGTCGGGGAACTACTGTTCTAAGTACGCCTTGCAACCCTGCCGGCGTGATGACTGCCTCCGCGCCCTCTAACTGCAAAGTCTCCGTATTCGCAAAGATCGCGACAGGCTCTCTCCTGATCTATAAAACTCATACGTTCTAACAAGTCTCAGCGTGACTACACCATCTGCTTACCCGTTTCAAAATGCCGACTCAGTGGCAGTTGGGACGAGATGCCCCTCGCAGTTCGCCGATGGCCTTCAGTCTTAAAATGAGACAAAAGGGTCCCGCAATGCCGTTCTTTGGCTTAAACTGCGCGACTTTTCCGGGAAGGGATCGCGAGTGTTTTCCCAGGGTACGCTGCCGTACAAGACCGATATGGAACGGCAGACTGGCTCAAAAATACAGAATTTTCTGTAGGGGACTTGACTGAGGCTTGTATAATTCGGGCGCGCGACAGGTTACTTTGGTAACGAAGACAGCCTGGCTCGCAAGGAGAGACCCCAATGAAACGAACCGTCAGGGCATGGTTCCTGATGCTTGCGTTTGTGGCTACTTATGTAGCAGCCGCCGCCCCTAGAGTTGCCGCTCCGGACGGCGGGCCGCTACCTTTGTGTCCACCACGCAAAGGACCGAACTGCAGCTTAAACTTAAACTAGCAAACAGCAAGGTCACGAAAGTAACCTGCTGGTAATCTGCTGCGTAATCGAAATTTTGGGAGCTGTGGGCTGACCTGAGCTGAATACTCGAGTCGGCCCTCTTTTTTGTGTCAGATCCTGCGAGTTGTTGACTGCGCCTTGTTCGGCACTTAGGCAGCCGATGGATTGGAGGTATGCAGCAAATCTCGAAGGCGTGCGGGATCTGTCACCGGCGGCTGGCAGGTTCCGCCCGAGCACACCACCGCGGTTGCGGTGCTGTCGCGAAGGCCGGGCAACGCTGGAATCGTCTCGGCCAATGCTGGTGGGAGATTCGGGGCGACCGCTTCATTCGGAGTGAGCTTGATGGTCGCCTTGCTAAAGGCGTACCGCGAAACGGCTGCCCGGTATAAGCCCTGCGCCTGCTCTCCTTCTCCAATCACGACCACTTGCGTGTGCGGCTGTATGAAGTGCGCTCCGGCGGCGGCGTAAGTCGCGCCAAAGATACCGAATTGTTCCGCCATGCCCGCAAACACTTCCAGTGTTTCTTCAGCTTTGTCGCGATAGCCCTGCTCGCTGGTGTATCCATGCATGCGTAGAAGTGCGATCGTTGCCACGGAATTTCCGGCAGGCGTAGGAGAATCCTGAAATGGTTTGCGGCGCGTTGCGAGAACTCCGAGCTGCTTCCCGCCCGCTTCGATCTTCTCGGTATCGAAGAAGCCGCCGGAAGTCGGATCGTAAAACTTCTCGATCATCGCGTCGATGATGCGACGAGCAAACTTGAAGTAGGACAGATCCGCGCTCGCCTCATAGGCATCGAGGCATGCGACCGCGAGGAAGGCATAATCGTCGAGCAGGCCGCGCACCTCGCGCCGGCCGGCTTTGGGATCGGAATACGCAATCACATGCAGCAGACCCTGTTCCGGACGCCACCCCTCCGACAGAATGCGGTCGAGGGAACGAAGCGCGAACCGCCGGGCATCGTCCAGGCCGAGCGCCTTCGCAGCCTCCAGGTAGGCCGAGATGCACAGGCCGTTCCAGCCCACGTAAATGGTCTGGTCGACATAAGGAGTCGGCCTCTCCAGGCGGGCCGCGTACATTTTCTGTTGGGCTGCGGCTAGCAACTCCTGAATTTTTTCCGGCGCCAGGCTCAGTCGTTTGCCGATCTCCTCAATCGACGCCCGCACGTACAACACATTCTTGGCGGGATTGTGATGCATCTCCCCGACTTCGTTAATGTCGTAGCGCAGCAGGGCGACCTCCGCTTCCGCCGGCGTGAGGACAGCCTTGGTTTCCGCCACCGTCCACGTAAAGTAATCGCCGTCATCGTCCATGGAATAGTCGGCATCCTGCGAAGCATAGAAACCACCGCGTTCGCGTTCACTGAGCCACTCGTCCATCCAGCGAATGATGTCGCGCGCGGTATCCGCAAAAAACTCCGTGCCGGTGACCTGAAAGGCATGAACGTAGTTCTTGAGAAGTTCCGAGTTGTCGTAGCACATCTTTTCGAAGTGCGGCACGACCCAGCGTTCATCCACTGAGTAGCGGTGAAATCCGCCGGCCAGTTGATCGTAGACGCCGCCGTTGGCCATGTGCTCGAGCGTGGTGAGGAAGACGTTCTTGAGTTCCGGATCGCCGGTGCGCGCGTAGCGTTCAATCAGCAGGTCGAGCATGCCGGGATGGGGGAATTTCGGCGCCTGTCCGAATCCACCATTCACGGGATCGAACATGGTCATGCCCGACTTCACGATCCCATCAATCGCTCGCGCGGAAAAGCGCGCGCTCCGTCCCGTGAAAGCTTCCGATTGAGAAATGGCTTGTTCCACGAGCTTGGACTGCTCGGCAACGTCGGAGTGCTTTTCGCGATAGGCATTCGCGATCGAGGTCAACACGCGCTTGAAACTCGGCCGGCCCCACTGGTCCTGCGGCGGGAAGTACGTACCCCCGTAAAACGGCTTGCCGTCGGGCGTAAGAAACGCAGTGAGCGGCCAGCCCCCCTGTCCGCTGATGGCGCTGACCGCCGCCTGGTAGCGGCTGTCGATGTCGGGGCGCTCGTCGCGATCGACCTTT
This sequence comes from uncultured Acidobacteriota bacterium, assembly GCA_963733805.1. Taxonomy (GTDB): domain Bacteria; phylum Acidobacteriota; class Terriglobia; order Terriglobales; family Acidobacteriaceae; genus Gp1-AA133. The sequence goes on from CAVTEO010000009.1 coordinate 478,824, forward strand.
ACCGCGATGAAGTTCTCATTCACGATCTGCGCGACTTCGGGATCGTCATACGACTCCCGGTCCATGACGTGGCACCAGTGGCACCACACCGCGCCAATATCGAGCAGCATCGGTTTGTTGTCGCGCTCCGCCGCGGCGAACGCTTCTTCGCCCCATTCGTGCCAGCGGATCGGCTGGTGCATCGCAGAGCGCAAATATGCGGAAGAAGCCTGCGCCAGGGAATTGGGAGATTCAGGAGACATGGCTCCCAGTCTAAAGCCTCAGCGGCCCTTGTGGCTGGGAGCCTCGTGATTGGATGCGCTAAGCGCCCAGGAACTCCACGTGCACGTATTCACCGGTACGGACGTTGTACGCCAGATACCAGCCCAGGTGATCGGGATCTTCGTAGAGCACGATGTCGTCCGCATCCCATAGCCAGTCGCTGCAGTAGGGAACGTCATACGGCGCTACCGCGAAGTAGTATCCACTGAACCAGAAGCGATGAGGACCTCCGCCGGCCAGCCGCCAGCGGTGCTGCGGTCCAAAACCGGCGATGAAATGGCCATGCTGCCAGGGATGATCCAGGTGATAGTGCGCGTCGTCGCGCCCGGTGGTGTGTCCGACCCATTCTCCGTTGGCGTGAACGTGCGGCGCGTCGGGATGGCCTTCCTGATCACGGAAATGTCCGCGATCCTGGGCGGCGGGCCGCTGATCGGGCGCACGATGTTCCGGCGCACGATGTTCCGGCGCACGTTGTTCCGGGGTGCGTTGCTCTTGCGGATGTTGCTCCGGAGGCCGTTGGGACTCAGGTTCCCGCTCAGCCGGGTGCGGCATGGGTGCCGGCTCGGGCCCGCGGTTGGGAATGTGCATTCCGGCTTCGCCTTGGGGAGGCCCTTGATGTTCATCGTGCTGCGCGATCACCGGCAGCGAAAAAAGTATGCATATCGCCATGCAAGCGAAAATGTTCTTCGTCATTTGCAACCCTCCACGATTCCAGTCTGCGAAGTGCTCTGCGGAGGTGGATGACACGCGGCTTGCAATGGTTGGTAAAGGCCTTGCCGTAATCAGTGTGCGGACAGGAGTTGGCTAGTGATTTTGCAGTACAACCCGATGGCTTCGTCCAGTTGCTGCTTCTCCACGAATTCGCCGTCGGTGTGCGCCACGTGGATCGATCCGGGTCCAATGAGCAGCGGCTCGCCCCAATTCGTGAGCGCGGGGATGTCGGTGGTGAAGGCGGCGACCATGGTGGGAAGTTGATCGAGCTCGCGAAAACGCATGAAGGGAATTTCGAGATAGAAATCGACCTTGGCCAAATCCCCCACGGTTTCGAGGATGCGCTTGCGCAGATCGTCGCTGGGACCGACCAGGCGGTACAGCAAGTGGGCCTTGGCGAGATCCGGGATGACGTTGGGCGCCCGGCCGCCTTCGATCAGACCGATATTGAATGTGCAGGGACCGACGCCTTCGATCGCGGGCAGGGGCATGGCGCGGAGCCTGGTCAGCGCGACCACCAGTTTATCGATGGCGGACTCACCCAGTTCCGGGTACGCAGAATGCGCCATGCGTCCCGAGGCGGTGACCTCCGCACGCAGGGTGCCTTTGGATGCGAGGGCCAGATGGTTCTCGGTGGGTTCGCCGTTGATCAGAAAGCGCGATCCAATGGGCTGCTCGTTGGCTTTCTTCGCGCCCGTACTGTCGCGCTCCTCGCCTACGACGAAAAGCAGTCCAACGTGAATGCCCTGGCTCCGCAATTTTTCCGCCGCCGCGATTTGAATGGCGATGATGCCCTTGGCATCGCACGACCCGCGCCCGTAGACGCGCGTGCGATCTTCCGAAGAAGGAATGAACGGGGGGACCGTGTCCATGTGGGTAGAGAAGACCACGGCTGGACGCGGCTCTTCGGGCGCCGTGGCCAGCACGTTGAAGCGGTCGCCTTCGACCGGCATGCGGCGTACCTGGTACTTCAAGGCAGCCAATTCTCGGTGCAGCGTTTCTCCAACCGCGGCTTCATGTCCGGTGATGGATTCGATGTCGACGAGCTGGCGCGTGAGGGCGACGACGTCCATGCAGAGAGGATAACCCAGTTTGATTTAGCGGCGGGCGAGAGCACTCTGCCGGTGGAGTGGCGGGCGTCCTCGCCCGCCGGGAGTCCCAGCGACTGTCCCGTTGTGCCGCACTCCCGAATGCGATCTTCGTTGTACCCTATTGTCCGTGCCCGACCCGCCCAGCGCTATTCGCTCTTTCTTTCTCGACGGCCCTGCCGGCCAACTGGAGGCCCTGCTCAACGCCGGCTCGCCGAATGCGTCCCATGCGGCCGTCGTTTGCCATCCGCACCCGGTTTACGGGGGCACGCTTCACAACAAAGTTGTCTTCCACGCAATGAAGGCACTTAACAACCTGGGACTGCCGGTACTGCGTTTCAACTTTCGCGGAGCGGGACTCAGCCATGGCGAGCACGATCAAGGCACTGGCGAAATCGACGACGTGCGCACAGCGCTCAACTGGCTCGACCACGAATTTCATCTGCCCATCGTCTTCGCAGGATTTTCTTTTGGCGCAGCGATTGGCTTGCGTGCTGCCGCGCCCGACCCGAGAGTGCCGGCACTCATCAGCCTGGGAACGCCGATTTCGCCGGTCGACAATCGCGCTTACGACTATGAGTTCCTCACTGACAGCACGAAGCCAAAGCTTTTTGTGAGCGGAGCGCGCGACCATTTCGCTAGCAAGGCAAAGCTCGAAGCGCTGGTGCAGTCGCTGGCTGAACCAAAGAAGCTTGTGATCATCGAAGCTGCCGACCATTTCTTTGAAGGCCGTTTGCGCGAGATGCGGGAGACGGTCGAGAACTGGACGAAGGCGACGTTGCATCTGTAGCAGCGCGGGAAGAGAGCCGCTAGTGGGCTATACTCATGCCGACTTTTTGATGAAGGAAGTAGCTGACCGATGAATGGCTCATCGCTCGTGGATCGCGGGAACGTTGTGCTGGGCGTGCTGCTCGCGCTCGGATTGATCATTGGCGGCTGGGTGCTGGGCTCGGAAATCAAGGCCACACGCCTGGGCGATCGCTATGTGACGGTGAAGGGACTGGTGGAACGCAATGTGAAGTCCGATCTCGCGATCTGGCCCCTCACTTACAAGGAAGCTGGCGATGAACTCGCTGCGCTTTATTCGAAGACCGAGGCCGACAAGAAAACTGTCCTGCAGTTTCTCGACGAGCAAGGCATCCAGACTTCAGAAATTGAGTTAGGCATCATCCGGGTGGTCGATACGCAGGCTAACGAATATGGCGGCGGTACCCGGGCACCTCACCGCTACATCGTGGAGCAGCAGATCACGGTGCGTACCTCTCGGGTCGACAAGGTGGCAGGGGCTGCACAAAAGACATTGCAGTTGCTGCAAAAGGGCATCATCCTGGGAGGAAATCCAGGACAAGGGTTGGCTTACAAATTCACCGGTCTGAACGCGATCAAGCCCGACATGATCACCGAAGCCACACGCAATGCGCGGGCCGCCGCCGACCGCTTCGCCGCCGACTCGGGCAGCAAGGTCGGTTCCATCCGCACCGCGAACCAGGGAGTGTTCTCCATTCTCCCGGCCGATCAGGCCGGCGATGGAGGAGAAGGCGGCTTCGGCGCCGATGCCAGCCTGATGAAGACGGTGCGAGTGGTGACTTCGGTGGAGTATTACCTGGAGAAGTGACGCCAGTGAAAAACTCACCACAGAGTCCCAGAGCCACAGAGAAAGGCATTCCTTTAAATCTGTCATCTTGAGCGGAGTGAGGCGGTAGCCGAACGTGGTCGAAAGACCCCGCGTTCCTATGCGGCATCCAGGACGCGCCTAGCTTTCTCGCCACAGACTTGGGTCTCGAAATTCCTGGACGGTCCGTCGAATCCGATCCCTCGATACCGCTCAGGGCAAACTATAGGCCTTCCCCTGTTTGACGTGTTTCTCCGTGACTCTGTGTCTCCGTGGTGAACGGAACCAAACTGAAATTCACACCACCCACCTGATAATCTCAACCAAATGCCTTCTCAGCGTGACACCGCTCGCAGAATCTTTCAGCAGGCTCTGGAACAAGCTTCGATCCCCAAGGCCTTTGCCCGGCACGTGAGCTGCGAACGCGGAATCCTGCGCGTTTGCGACGACCTCTACGACCTGAATGCTTACTCGCGCGTGTTTGTGGTTTCGATCGGCAAAGCCGGGCACGCGCTGGTTGAGGCGCTAGAGGCCCAGGTGGGCAGCCGGCTGGAGGGCATTGTCGCGAGTTCGGTCGATCCGGGCTCACAGGTGCACGGGTTTCGCTACTTTCGCGGCGGGCATCCCACGCCGAACGCGGACTCGGTGCGTGCGGCGGAAGCGATTCTCAAATCGCTGCACGCGCAGACTGCTGCCTCGCTGGTGATCTTCATGCTCAGCGGAGGCGGGTCGGCCATCGCTGAAAAACCAATCGACGATGAGATTTCGCTGGAGGACTTAATCGCCACGTACCGGGCCCTGGTCCTGTCGGGCGCGCCGATTGCGGAAATCAATGCCATACGCAAACATCTGTCGGCCGTTAAAGGCGGACGGCTGGCGCAAGCGGCGTATCCGGCAAAACAGGTTTCGCTGATGATTTCTGATGTCCCAGATCACACGCTGGATGCCCTTGCGTCGGGGCCGACCATGCCCGACTCCTCCAGCATCGCCGACTGTTACGCGATTCTCGAGAAGTATGCGCTGCTCGAGCAGTTCCCGGCCTCGGTGCGGGAGTTGTTTCAGCGGCACGAGCTGGAAGAAACGCCGAAGTCGGACGACCCTGCCTTCGTTCACGCGCGTTGGTGGCCGGTGCTCTCGAACAAGAGCGCCGTGGAACAGGCGGGCATTGCTGCGACCGAGGCCGGGTATGCCGTCGAGGTCGATAACAGCTGCGACGACTGGGACTACGAACGCGCCGCGGATTATCTCTTGCAGCGAGTGCGGGATTTGCGAACGAAGGTTTCGCGTGTGTGCCTGATTTCCGGTGGAGAGGTCACGGTCAAAGTCACCAACGGGGGGAAGGGCGGCCGTAATCAACAGTTCGCGCTGGCTTGTGCCCGAAAAATCGCTGGCGAGAATCTTACGGTCTTGAGCGTCGGCACCGACGGGATCGACGGCAATAGCATCGCGGCAGGAGCGGTCGCAGACGGCACAACTGTGGACCGAGCGAGGGAGGCGGGCTTTGATGCCGAAATCGCTCTCAGAAGTTTCAACGCTTATCCGCTTTTCGATGCGTTGGGCGATGCGATTGTCACGGGCCCTACCGGCAACAACGTCCGCGATCTGCGGATCTTGCTGGCTGATTGAGATCTTCACCACAGGGGCACAGAGGGACCTCATCGACCTAGCCTTCTCCTGGGGGGTATCAAATGGAGCGGCGGGCGTCCTCGCCCGCCTTCCACTGACAATTCAGGGTTTTGTTTTTCTCTGTGACTCTGTGACTCTGTGGTGAGAACGACTACGCCGTCTTCTTGTGCGGCATTTGCTTGGCCATCTCAGCCTGCGCTTTCTCCATCTCTGCCGGAGATACGTCGCGCACGTGCGTGGCCAGGGCCCATTTGAAGCCATACGGATCGACAAGCGTTCCGTAGCGATCGCCCCAGAATTGATCCATCAGGGGCATTTTCGCAACCGCCCCTGCAGCGATCGCCTGGGGAAAGATCTTGTCGACATTTTCCACATACACGTGAATGGCGAACCCCGGCGCCTCTCCGCGCGGCGCGGTGGCCCCACCCCACTCCGGAAATTCATCATTCAGCATCAGGATGGAATCGCCAATTTTGAGCGAGGCGTGCATGACCTTGCCGTCCGGCATTTTGCTGACATGCAGGACCTGCGCATTCAGGGCTTTCTTGTAGAACTCGATGGCGCCAGAGGCGTCGCGTACGGTGATGTGAGGAGTAAGACTGTGGAAGCCTTCAGGAATGGGTTTTACTTTATCGGGCATGGAAACCTCCTGAGAGAAAATTTTGATTGATTCGAGGCAGGAACTGACTTGAAAAGTCTACGCCCCGCGCAACAACGCTTCAAGAGGAAGAGAGGGCGAAGAGAATGTCGCGAGTGCAAGGCTTAAAGTCTTTTCACCACAGAGGCACAGAGACACAGAAAAAACAATTAAGGCTTTATTTCATAGATCTCCACGATGCCTCTCACAAGATTCTTGTTGACGATTGCGGTTGGGCCTGGCGGGACGAACGCTAATGGCTAACGGCTATCAGCTGATTTAAAAAAACTTCGTCAGCCCTTCTTCGAGCACGATCACGCGATCTTTCACTCCCGCCTTGGTTGCTTCCGAATCCAGAAGCTGCAGGGGTTCGTCGATCGGTTCGTGGGAAAGACGGAAGGAGCCATAGTGCATGGGGACCATCCAGCGGGCGTTGAGGTCGAGGAAGGCGCGCGTAGCGTCTTCGGGGCTGGTATGCACGGTGCGAAATTGTTCGGGATTGTAGGCACCGATGGGCAGGAGCGCGACTTCGGGCGACAACCTCTTGCCGATTTCGCGGAAGCCGGAAAAATATGCCGTGTCACCGGCATGATAGACCGAATGTTTGTCGGACTGCAGCACGTATCCGCCGTAGCCGCGATGGGAATCTTTCAGAATGCGCGCACCCCAGTGCCGCGAAGGGACATGCGTCACAGTCAGTGCTCCGTGGCGGTAGTGGTTCCACCAGTCCAGTTCGATGATTTCGTCAAAGCCGAGATCGGAGACCAGATCGAAGACATGATGGGGAACGACCAGGGTCGGCGCCCGCCCGGTCATGCGGCGCGTGTGTTGCACGATCGCGCGCAGTGACGGCCGATGCAGGTGATCAAAATGAGCATGCGTCACCAGCACCAGGTCAATCGGGGGCAAATCGCCAATGCGCAGTCCGGGTTTGCGCACGCGCTTGAGCAGAAACAGCCAGCGCGCGAAATTCGGATCGATCAGAATGCTCTGCCCACCCATTTGCACAAAGAATGCGGCATGTCCGATAAAAGTCACCCCCAGGCCGCCATTGCTGACCAGTCGCGGTTTGTAAGTACTGCCTGTGCGGGGAGTGACCGCCGAGTGGCGGACCAACCGTCCGAATTGTTGTGCCCGCTTGCGCAGGGCTGGATTTCGCAGAGTCGCTTTAATCATGAATCATGGAGCCCAGTAAAACCGGGGATCTGCCCCTGATCCCGACTATATTTAGATGCTCGGCGGCTGCGAAAGACCCTTTTCCGCTGCCGCATCCGGCAGAATCCTGAATGTAGGAAACAGTACCTGTATTTTACGGCAAGTCCATGCCAGATTGCTTGACCGTCGTTACGATCGTCATATCTAATTCGGATACCTGAACGAGTAGACAGACGGGTTTGACCCGTCTTGTTTTTTCTGCCTTGCGCCCCGGCTTCCCCGCCGTGGCCATAACCGGAGATGGGAGATTTCGATGCGCGTTGCGTTCTTAGGGCTTGGGATTATGGGACGGCCGATGGCGGCGAACCTGGTGAAGGCCGGGAACGAAGTGGCGGTCTGGAATCGCACTTCGGGCAAAACCGTAGAAGGCGCACGCACTGCGGAATCGCCCGGCGACGCGGCAAACGGCGCCGAGGTCGTCTGGATGTGCGTGTCGGATACGCGCGCGGTGGAAGCGGTGCTGTTCGGCCCGCAGGGGGTCGAATCGACCATCGCATCCGGTGCGGTCGTGGTGGATTCGAGCACCATCTCGCCGTCCGCCGAGAAACAGTTTGCCGAGCGTCTGCGTGCCAGAGGCGTGGACTACGTCGATGCCCCGGTAACCGGATCGAAAGTTGCCGCCGAAAGCGGGAATCTTATCTTCATGGCGGGTGGCGACGAAGGAGTGCTCGGCAGGCTCAATCCTCTCTTCAAAGCCATGGGCAAACAACTGTTCCGCATGGGCGAGACCAGCAAGGGGCAGGCCGCGAAGATCGTGATGAACCTGCAGATTGCCCTGATCTACGAGGGATTCGCCGAAGCCCTTACCCTCGCCACCAAACTGGGCGTGAATGTCGACGCGTTACTCCCGCTCATTCAGGCATCGATGGTGAAGTCGGGCGTAGTGGAGTACAAGGCTCCCTTCGTTCTGAAGCGCGATTTCACTCCAAATTTTCCGCTGCGCCTGATGTTGAAGGACATCCACTTGGCGCTCGATGCGGCCAAGGAGTCGCGCGTAAAACTGCCTGCGCTGGAAACCGTCGAAGAGGTGTACGAGATGGCGGCCGAAGAGGGACACCAGGATCTGGATTACGCCGCCACGCTGACGCTGCTTGAGAAGTGGGCGGGCGTGGAAGTGAAAGGCGCCGCGTAGTGGTCTTCTTCCGGAATCCGCTACGGAGTGGAATGAATGTAGGCGAGCATCATGCGGACCTCGTCGTCCTTCTCGGAGAGGTCGTGCAGGATGATGTCGCGCATGGAAACCATGCCGTGCAGTTGCTGGCCGTCGACCACCGGCAGATGGCGGAAGCCATGACGGCGCATCAGGAACTTGCAGGTCTCCAGGTCGGCATTAGGTTGAACGGTTAATGGGTCGGTAGTCATCACCTCACCAACCTTGGTGTGGGCTGGGTCGCGGCCTTCCACAACCACGCGGCGCATCAAGTCGCGCTCCGAAAAAACACCCGCTAAAAATCCATCCCGCAGCACAGGTACGGCTCCGATATTGCGCTCGACCATGGCCTGGGCCACGGCCAGCACGGTCTGCTCGACGTCTGCGCGATAGGTATCCTGATTTCTAACGAGATCGTGGATGCACGACATGGTGCAACCTCCAAAAGCGAGATGAACCGCCCCACCGACGAGCGAGGCGCTTTGTGAGGCGAAGTATATGCCGAAAAGGGCTCGCGGAAGTGCAAATCGGGTTTACCCGGGGGCGGCCTACAGCGATTACGGGCTCTGGTTAGTAATGGAAGACTTGTCGATTCGGAGCGGCGGATGTTGTTTGATCCAGTTCTCGGCCTGCTTGCGCGCCTTATCCCGCTGCTTTTCATCCAGATCTTGCTCGTAGGTAGCTTTGTCGTGCTGGGCGTCAGGCAATTCGGCTGTGGACGCCAGCAACATGAATGCGTAGGCCGAAATCTTGTCCTGCTTCACGCCAGAGCCGGTCCAGTACATTTTTCCCAGTTGCACCATGGCTTTCGCGTTGCCTAGTTCGGCTGACTTGGTGATCCATCTAGCGGCTTGATGCAGATCGGGCGCCGTGCCAATACCTCGTTGGTAAAGAAGTCCGGCACACAGTGCTCCTGGCGAGTACCCCTGCTTACCTGCTTCCTCACAAAGGTGAAGAACTTCCGGATAGTTTTGTGCGTCCCCTTGATCGAGCAGATATTTCGCGAGCTTTACACGCACAGGACCTTCGCCTTGGGCGGCAGCCTTCCGATACCAGTCAATTGCAATCTTGTGGTCTTGAAGGAGTTCTTTTCCCTGTTCGTACATGTCGCCAACGACTTCATAAGCAGACGATACCTGCCAAGGCAGCAGACTAGAGGCGGTACGATTCACAGCTTCGCGGGCAGGTTCGCTCCCGCGCTCACGTGCGACAACGAACCAGGCATAAGCCAACACGTCGTCAATGGCAACACCATCACCGTTAAAGTAGGCTGTGCCCAGATTGAACATGGCCTTTGCGTTGTCTTGCCGCGCTGCTTTGCGGTACCAGTTGACGGCCTCTTGCTTGCTCTGCTCGACTCCCCGTCCCGCCCTATACATCAGCCCCAGTGAGTTTTGGGCAGGTGCATATCCCTTTTCGGCAGCCTTGCGATACCAGGAGCAAGCGTCCTTGTCGCTCTGGCCGACTCCACTTCCAAAGTCGTACGCCTGGCCGATGGCGAACTCTGCAGCCGCATCCCCAGTCTCTGCTTCTTTCTGCAGCTCAGAAATCTCTGCCGGGGTATGGGGGGATGGCGCCGATGATGATGGCGCCTGCCCGGATGAGGTGCCAACAACGAGGGTCAGGGCTAGGGCGAGGAATCTAAGAGCCAAAATATACCTGCCATTCTTCCGTTCCATCTTTTCGTCTACGAATCAGGCACGCGGTTCGGCTTCTAACACGGTAACAACACAGCACCAAGACTCTCAGTGATTGTTGTCACTGCCTGTTGTGAACGCCTCCGTTTACGTCCGCGTGCGCAGCAACTTTTCTGGTACCCGTGTTTTCTGGGTTCGCTGCCCGGCCAAGTCTTCCCCGAGAAAAATCATGTACGAACGGTTCCACAGCGCCGTGGGGACGCTGCCACGCGGGCGGCACGTGAGCACGATGTTGTAGTCCCCCGTTACCGGGAGCGTGTCAATTATGGAGTTGCCGGCTTCCGGCTCGAGCAGCGCGAGATAGGCGAGCACCTTGTAGATATCGGGCTCACCTTTGTATCCCTGCGCTGCGAAGGAGAGATCGGCGTCTTCATTCGCGAAGTGCCAGGCGAGTGAGGCCGCGAGCGAGATGGCGCGTTCGTACGCGTCGGCGGGAAGCACGCCCGGGCCGGGATTATCGAACACCAGCCTCAGCTTGCGCTCGTCTTCGCGGCTGAACTCGCGCACTTTGAGCGAACCGGATTTCGCGGTGGCTTTCCAGTCCACATGGCGCGCGGAATCCTCCGGCATGTATTCCCGGATACGGTAGAGGTCGTAACCACGCCCGCGAACGAACGACTCCACCTCGCCGGTGATCATGGGCAGCACGTCGAGAAACTCGTCGGTAGGTTCCACCGCGGGATACACGAGCACGGTGCGGTTCAGGGCAATGCGGCGGGTTTTGGTGAGGAAGGCGAACGGAAAGCGCGTAGCCAATCCGAAACTGTTCTCCGAATAGCGGCCGCGACGCTGAAAGCGCAATTCGAGATCTGCCGAGAGCTCGGCCTGCGGGGCCACGTAGGGGAAGTAAGCGGACCCGTCGAAGATCCCGCTGGCCATGCCATCGTGGACGATGCGGCGCACGCGACGGTCCGGCAACCGCACCCACTGCTGGTCCGGTGGACGCTTGGGAGGAAAGCCAAAGGTAGCTGGTTCCCAGAGCCACTTGGTGACCGATCTCTTCTTCTTCGACGGTACGACGTGGATGGAAAACGACGGCAGACGGCGACGCGGGTTGCGCAACTGGATTCGTCCGAGGACAGGCCGCCCGGCAAAAACGTGTTCGGGCAGGCGCACATCGAGTTGAAGATCGCGCAGCACGATGGCCGAAACGATGCCGGAAACAATAATCGCTGCCAGCATCGCAGCCACCACAATATAGAGCAGATTGTTTCCAGTATTCAGCGCGGCGATACCGATCAGCAGCGTGGCTATCACATAAACGATCCCGGCGCGCGTGACTTCGTAGTCGACCGCATCGCGCAGGCGCTTGACCACGACGCGGCGGGCAAGGTGCGGAACCGTGGTCAGCCCGACCAGGGTGGCCAGGATGAGCGCGGCCGACGCCAGAACAAGAGTCGCCCAAACGTTGCCCGATTCGCGTGAGACGGTGGAAAACAACGCGGCGGCAAACGCCAGCGCCAGTCCCAACAGGGCGAGCAGGAACTTCAACCACAGGTCGGCATGCTCGAGACGTGCCAGGGCTGCCAGGCGCGCGAATTGCGATGTGTTCTTATCGGAGCCGCTCATCGGCAAGGACCAGCCACGAGCCTAGCACCCGGGGGAACAAGGGGCAATTGGAGGGGTGGAGTGCGAAGAAGCTTTCGTGACCGGGCATCGGATATCGTGCCCACAGCGGCCTGCCGGTCCAGTCCAGTCAGGACCGCCGGCGTCGCCGCCAGAGCCACAAGGTAACGAAACCGATGCCGACCGCGATCAGCATTACCACGTTGAGGCGCTCCACGTAGTCCATCAGCAGGTCCCAGTGCTTGCCGAACTTGTAGCCCACCAGGGAAATTACCGTCACCCAGAGCAGTGCTCCCAGAAAATTGAAAATGGCGAAGCGCTGCCACGACATCCGCAACACGCCGGCCAACGGGCCTGCGATTACACGCAGGCCGAAGATGAAGCGGGCGAAGAAAATCGTGAGGGCTCCGTATTGCGCGAAAAGATTCTCGCCGCGAGTAATCGTTTCGGCCTTTATGCGAAAGACCTCGCGGTAGCGGTCGAGCAGAGGGCGGCCGCCACGGTAGCCGATGGCATAGCCCAGGTTGTCGCCAAGCGTGGCCGCACACACTCCAATGACGATGATGTATGGAAGCTGCAACTCGTCGCGCGAGAATGCCAGGAAGCTGGCCAGCAGCAGGATGGTTTCACCGGGCACCGGAACACCGGTGTTTTCGAGAAGAAGAGCAGCACCTACGGCCCAGTAGCCATACTGGGCGATGAGGTTGCGCAAAAAGTCGAGGATGTCTTGCCCCATGTCGGGAGTTGCTTTCGGTATCTTATCGCGCCGCGGGCCAAGGCTGCAGAGGATGACGCCGCGAACCTCAAGGGCTAACCCCGACCCGCGCCCTTGAAACTCGCTGCAAATTGCGGTATGCCAGCAAGAGGGAGGCGACTGCGATGTCAACTTCAGAACTTAAATTCACATTTGATGCGGTGTACTACCACGTCCGGGACATCGAAAAGGCAGTTGCCTTTTATCGCGATATTCTCGGATTTCATCTCACCTCTCGGGATTATGTCGCCCGCTTCGACTTGGAAGGCGTGCTGTTCGAGCTTGTTCCCAATCCTCCAGACAATGCGCTGCCGGGTACTGGCAACGCACGCCTGAGCCTCGGGGTCACCGACATCCGTCAGGCAACGCGCGAATTGAACGCTAGAGGTGTCGCGACAACTCCGGTCAAGGAAGAGCCCGGAGGGTTGCTCTCGTTTTTCAAGGATCCGGATGGCAACGAACTTTGCCTTTGGCAGTATGTGTAACAGGGGAACATCGCAGCGAGACGCTGCCGACTTCACTATGATTGCACCAGAAATTCCTAATGCGTGCAATCGTCTTGATTGCGACAATCGTCCCGCTCAAGGTGTCTAATGATGCATGCGAATGCGCTGGAGACTGGTTCTGCCAGTTGTGCCCTTGATGCTTTTCGCAGTCATCAGCTACCAATCCGTGCGTTCGAATGACGCCACGAGTCGGTACTTTTGGTGGTCATCCATCCCTCTGGATTCCGAACCGCTGAACAAATCGCACTCAGCCTGCAAGCTCGGAATCGAGAACTGTCAAGTGTGGGGACCAGACGAAATCCTAGTTTCGACTCCTCTACCGGAGAGAGCTTTGTTTTTCTCTGCAATCCCTGCATTCCTTCTTTGTTTTTTGATTGAAGGGGTGCTTGGGCAGCTTGGTATCAGCAAAGTCTTAACCTTCATGGTGTCGATGCCTCTGCTGATCGGGAGTTGGTTTTATTTCCTCGGGTGGCTGATCGACAGTTGGGGGCGCAAGCGACCAACAGTTCTAGAGTGAACCCTCGACCCTGGCTGTTGTAACATCGCGATTACACTTATCTCCCACGCCCGCAATGCTCCAGCGGTAGCTTCAGCTCTCTGACGTTCCGTTTAAAAACTCCCGCACCGTGGCACTGAACTGCTCGGGCGCTTCTTCATAGGGCAAATGCCCGACGCCCGGATAGACAACCACATCGCACTGTTTGAAGTGGCGCCGGAGTTGTTCGGCGGACTGAACATACACGGCAGGATCTGCGCTGCCCCAGACTAGCAGCGTGGGAATGTCGGCCAACCTGGGGATCGCGTGTTCCAGTTCGCGCAGATCGTTCGTCCAGTGACTAACGATGCCGACTGCATATTCGAAGCTGCCCGGGATGGTGACCGGCGCTTCGTAACCTTCGAGAGTTCCGGGAGGAATGCGTTTGCTGTCTCCGTAGAGACGGGCGAGCCAGTAAGGAAAGGTCCAACGCATGTAGTTCACGCTCCACAAGAAGAGAGTGGAGCCGAGCGGACTACCGATAAAGGGCGCGAGTCGCTGCCCGTGCGGTGACCACGGATTGACGGGCGCCACCAGGATCAATTTTCGGAGATGAAGGTCAGGGCGAGTGGCGCGCATGGAGGCGGCCATCATCGCGACAGCGCCGCCGTGCGAGGTTCCCAGCAAGTCGAAGGACGAGACTCCGACCGCGTCGAGAAACTTGAAAAGGCGATCGGCAATCGCGCACAGCCGGCAGTCCAGTTGCGCAGGACGATCGGAAAAACCTGTGCCTAGTTGATCCAACGCGTACACGGTCGCGTGCTGCGACAGAGTAGGAATCGTAAAGCGCCAGGAGAACGAGTAGCCCATCAGACCGTGGAGCAGGATCAGAGGTGGTCCGGAACCGGCCCGCAGGTAGCGCATGCGGGCGCCATCGATGGTGACAAACCGTTCTTCTGCTGCGATGGCCGGCGGCGACGGAAGATTTTGCTCGGTGGTCGAAGTCACGTTGTTTTCTTCGGAACTGCTGGACAACTCTTTACCACGTCCCGGAGTCTATGTAAGTGATATCGCCTCTGTCGCTTCTGAGTAATGGGGAGCTTCGGCTCCCCGTTTTTACGCCGCCTTGCGACGCTTTCTACCCAGAAACTTGCGAAGCACGCGGATGCCCTTGTCGACATGCTGTTCCTGCAACAGGAATGGAGGCAGGAAACGCACAACTGTGTCTTGTGTACTGTTGAAGAGGACACCCTGCGCGAGTCCCTGCTCGACGATAGGGCGAGTCGGAATCTCCAGATCGATGCCTTGAATGAATCCGCGACCGCGGACTTCTTTTGCCGCGGCATAACCGTCGACCAGTTGCTGCAGTTCGTGTTGAAGGTAGGCGCCGACTTTAGCGACGTTCTCCAGCAGTTTTTCTTCTTCGACAATCGCCAGGTACTCCAGCGCGACACGGCAGGCGAGCGGACCGCCACCGAAGGTCGTGCCGTGTTGTCCGGCGGAAATCGCTGAGGCGAATTCTTCGCGGGCCAGGAAAGCTCCCAGCGGCAACCCTGCCGCGATCGGCTTCGCGATGGCGACAATGTCGGGCTTCACACCAAAGGTCTGGAAAGCGAACAGGTTGCCGGTGCGGCCCAGTCCGCACTGGATCTCGTCGAAGATCAGCGCGACTTTGAACTGGTCAGCGAGCGTGCGGCACTCTTTCAGAAATTCGACCGAGCACTCGAGGATCCCGCCTTCCCCGAAAATGGGCTCAAGCACGATGGCGCAGGTCTGGTCGTTCACAGCAGCGCGCAGGGCTTCGATGTTGTTGCGCGGGACGAACGTGACTTCCTCGAGCAGGGGCTCGAAGCCTTTGCGGTATTTGTCCTGCCCGGTCAGGGACATCGCGCCGAAGGTTCGGCCGTGGTAGGAGCCTTCGAGGCCGATGAGGCGGCTCTTCTCCAGCCCACCGATGCGGTGGCTGGCCAGTCGGGCCAGCTTGATCGATCCTTCGATGGCTTCGGTACCGCTGTTCGAGAAGAACACGCGGTCCAGGCCCGAGAACTGGACGAGTTTCTCAGCGAGCCTTCCCTGGTACTCGTGGCAGTAGAGGTTCGAAATATGGATCAGTTTGGAGGCTTGCTCGCGAATCGTCTTCACGATACGAGGGTGGGCGTGGCCGAGCGCATTCACGCCCAGGCCGGAAACGAAGTCGAGATACTTCTTCCCGTCGAAGTCGTAGAGGAACACTCCCTTCCCGCGCTCGAAGGCGACCGGGTAGCGGTTATAGGTTTGGAGGAGATAACGGCGCTCGAGGTCGACGATCTGTTCAAAGTTTGTCATGGAAATCAGGATTCTACCCGAGAGGCCTGTGGACGCGGGAATTCGCATTAGGTTGTTATGTCTAGTCCCCTAAATACTAAAAGCGGAAGGGGATACGGATTCCTACAGAAACCTTCCAAAATCTGTATTCGGTATCCGGGTAACCACCTATAATGATGGAAGTCGATGTCAGCAAGCCAGTTAGCGGACTGTGGAAGATTGGAATCATGGCAGCGAAGTTGCAGATGCACCTGAGGGGAAGCAACGACTCGTCGCGATTGGACGCGTTGGTGTCTCCCCACGGGTCCATGAACAAGGACTTCCAAATTCGTTTTACCGCCGGCCTGCTGTTCCTGCTGACGGCCGCTGCCTGCGTTTTCGCCTGGATTAACTTCCAAAAGGAACACGCTTTCCAGATTCCCACCGACGGCGCGTGGTGGGTGGAGCGTGGCGGGCATCTGGTCGCGGACCGGGTGGAGCGGAATAGTCCCGCGGACAAGGCTGGCATTCGCCGCGGGGACCAGTTGACGTCGATCAACGGTCGCGAAGTGACGAACACTCCCGGTCTGGAACGCCAGCTCTACGCGACCGGTGTGTGGTCGAAGGCAGCGTACTCGGTCGTCCGGCATTCGGTTCCGGTCGAAGCGGGCGTGATCCTGGCTCCGGCCGAGCGGCCATTGAATGACTGGCTGCGGCTGATTGCACTGATTTATCTCGGTATCGGGCTTTATGTCTTGCTGCGGCGCTGGACTGCGCCCAGCTCGATGCACTTCTATATTTTCTGCCTCGTCTCGTTCATCTTCTACTCGTTCCACTACACCGGGAAACTGAACGCGTTCGACTGGAGCATTTACTGGTGCAACGTCGTAGCATGGATGCTGCAGCCGGCGCTGTTCCTGCACTTTGTCTTGACGTTTCCGGAGCGGCGTCACTTCGTAAAGAAGCATGGCTGGGCCGTTCCGCTGGTGTACGCGCCCGGGCTTGCGCTGCTGACCGTTCACGTGTTCACGCTGCGCTTCGTACAGGCGAATGAATTGCGGCGCTGGAACCTCGATCGGTTGTGGTGGGCGTATCTCGGATTGTATTTCGTGATCTCGGCGGGAGTGCTCTGGTACAGCTATCTGCGGGCCAGCACGCCGATTCTCCGCCAGCAGTTGAAGTGGGTGACGCGCGGAACCATTGTCGCCATCGCGCCCTTCACGCTGCTTTACATCCTGCCCTACTTGTTTGGCTTCGTGCCGACGGTCGGGATGCAGGTGTCGGTGTTGTCGCTGGGCTTACTGCCCCTCACGTTCGGATACGCGATCTTCCGTTATCGCCTGATGGACGTGGACCTGATCTTCAAGCGCGGCATGGTGTACACGCTGGCGGCGGCGGCCGTGGTGATGCTGTACTTCGCGCTGGTAGCAGGCGTTGCGGAACTGGTCCACACGCGCATTCCGAGCACCGGACCTTACGGCCTGATTCTGGCGATGGTGGTTACGGCGCTGCTGTTTGATCCGGTGCGCAAGTGGATTCAGGACGGCATCGACCAGTTTTTCTATCGCACGCGCTATGACTACCGGAAGACGCTGATCGAATTCGGCCGCGAGCTGAGCGCGGAAACCGATCTCGACGAGATGCTGAGTTCGGTGGTCGACCGGCTGTCGCGCACCCTCATGGTCGACCGGCTGGCGATCTTTCTGCAGACCGGCGAGGCCAGCGATCACTTCGTGATTGCGAAGTCGTTTGGCATGTCGCAAACCAGCGGGATGGATCTCAGCTTCCTGAGTTCGCAGCGCCCGGAGATGGAAGCCGGGCACCTGTTCTTCGACAACACACACCAGGTGCCGCGTGAAAATCCCGCGGCGCAGACCAGCATCGCGAAGCTTGACTTGAACTACTACATTCCCTGCCGTGTGCAGCGCAAACCAATCGCCGTGCTGGGATTGGGCAAGACGATGCAAGGCGACTTCCTGACCAGCGAAGACGTCGAGCTGCTCGAAACCCTGGCCGGCTACATCGGGATCGCGATCCAGAATGCCCGGCTGTATGCCTCGCTGGAACAGAAAGTCGCCGAGTACGAGCGCCTCAAGGACTTCAACGAGAATATCGTCGAGTCCATCAACGTGGGCGTACTGGCCGTCGATCTGGCGGACCGGATCGAGTCGTGGAATTCGCAGATGGAAGTGATGTACGCGCTGCCGCGCTGGCAGGCTCTAACCCGCCCGCTAAGCGAAGTCTTCCCGGCGGAGTTTGTCGAAGAGTTCTACCGCGTGCGGCAGAATCCCGGAATTCACAATCTGTACAAGTTCAAGCTGAATACGCCCGCCGGCGAAGTACGGACCATCAATGCCGCAATTGCACCGCTGGTGACACGCAAGTTTAATGTCATCGGGCGGCTGATCATCATGGACGACATCACGGAGCGCGTAGAACTGGAAGCGCAGCTCTCGCAGGCCGACAAGCTCTCGTCGATTGGATTGCTGGCGGCGGGCGTCGCGCACGAAGTCAACACACCTCTGGCCGTCATCTCCTCGTATACCCAGATGCTGTCGAAGCAGTTAAAGTCTGATCCGCAGAAAGCGAGCCTGCTCGAGAAGATCACGCGGCAGACGTTCCGCGCGTCGGAGATTGTCAGCAACCTGCTGAATTTCTCGCGCACCAGCGGCACCGAGTTCGGAAACGTCGACGTCAACCGGATCGTGAAGGACACACTGGCGCTGCTCGAACACCAGTTCCGCACGTCGCGGATCAACGTGGAAGATGAACTGGCGGATCATCTGCCGCCCATCGAGGGAAATACCGGGCGGCTACAGCAGGTGTTCTTGAATCTGTTCCTGAACGCGAAGGATGCGATGCCGACAGGAGGAACGCTGCGGATCTCGACCTCCAACGGCAACGGCGTTACGGTAAGCGTAACGGACACGGGCAGCGGCATCGCCCCGGAACACATTGCTCGCATCTACGACCCATTCTTTACTACGAAAACTGCACCGGAGGCAGGCCAGAAGCGAGGCACCGGTCTCGGCCTGTCGGTTACCTACGGAATTATCCAGGAACACGCGGGCAAGATTCGCGTGGAGAGCCGTCCCGGCGAGGGCACGACGTTTTACCTGGATTTCCCGCTGACCAGGAAGGCCGTCAATGTCTGAAGCCGCCGTTATGCCGCACAAGCTAACCGATTTTGATTCCCTGGCGATGTCGGGGTCCGTTCTCATCATCGACGACGAAGCCGAGATTCGGGAATCGTTGCAGACGCTGCTCGAACTGGAAGGCTACGAAGTCGAGACCGCCGCGACCGGGATGCAAGGGCTGAATCGCATCGGGCAACGCACGTTCGACCTGATTCTCCTGGACCTGGCTCTGCCAGATCGCAACGGGCTGGATATTCTCGCGGATCTGCACGCGCAGGATCCCGGTCTCTCTGTGATCATGATTACCGCCTACGGCACCGTCGAGAACGCGGTGAAGGCCATGCAGTCGGGCGCGGCGAATTTTGTCCAGAAACCCTGGGACAACGAGAAGTTGCTGGCCGATGTGCGCGCCGCCATCGCCCGGCATCGCGCGGAAGAAGAAAACATCCAGCTGAAGCGCGCGCTGAAGCAGCGTTACAACTTCGAGCACATCGTCGGCAAGAGCGAGCCCATGCTGAAGATTTTCGACCTGGTGGCCCAGGTCGCGCCCAGCCGCTCGACGGTGCTGCTGCAGGGCGAAAGCGGGACGGGAAAAGAACTCATCGCCAAGGCGATTCACCTGAACTCGCCGCGCAAGGACCGGCCATTCGTCCCCGTGAATACCGGTTCGATGCCTCCTGACCTGCTGGAATCGACTTTATTCGGGCACGTTAAGGGCGCGTTCACCAGCGCGATCGCCTCGAAGAAGGGCCTGTTCGAGGTTGCCGACAAGGGCACGCTCTTCCTGGATGAAATCGGCACGATGACGATGGACACGCAGAGCAAAATTCTGCGCGTGCTGCAAGACCGCAAGTTCATGCACCTGGGTGGCATTCATGAGTTGCAGGTGGACGTGCGGATCATCGCGGCGACCAACGTGGACCTGCGGCAACAGGTGCGCGAAGGAAAGTTCCGCGAAGACTTGTTCTACCGGCTGAACGTCATCTCGATCGACCTGCCGCCGCTACGCCAGCGCAAGGAAGACATTCCGCTCCTGGTGGAACACTTCCTCAAGAAATATTCCCTGGAGAACGAGCGCGACTTCCGGCGCATCACCCCCGAGGCTTTGCGGCCGCTGGTGGCCTACTCATGGCCAGGGAATGTGCGCGAACTGGAGAACGTAATCGAGCGGGCGGTGGTACTGTCCTCGGGCGTCGATATTGGGAGCGATCTTCTGCCGGACCAGATGGTCGGCCGCGGCACGGCCTTCCCGGTCATGGACCATCGGCCGGACGCGTCGCTGTTCGACATCCTGGAAGACTGCGAGCGGCGGATCATCACTGACATGCTCGAGAAGTGCAACTGGAACCAGACCGAAGCCGCGGAGAGGTTTCGCGTGCCACTGTCAACGCTGAACCAGAAGATCAAGCGACTCAGCGTGGAGATTAAGAAGAAGGGGCGAGAGGCGTAGCGTCATTGCGTGAAATTTGCTTGATCGCCCGGCAACCGCCGGGCTTTCTTTTTGTCCGCGGTTTTGGAGTTGCGGCTGAAAACTGTGAAACAGGTGCGATCTGGGTCGCGGAGTCTTTCGACTGCCCCACTGGCTGGTAGCTAGTAGCCAGTAGCTAGTAGCTTGTGGCTCGTAGCTCGAAGCTCATAGCTCCTGTTATAGTTCCGCTAGGTCCCCAGGGAGCGAGGAATGGCGGCTGGCGATTTTCTCAGCAGCATCGAATTCAACTCACCGATAGATTTCGCCAAGCGAAAGATCCAGTCTCTGCAGGAATACTCCCTGTTGTCCGCTCAGTCCGTGGCTAATCTTTTTCGGCGGCCGATTTACGGCGCCGACATGATGCAACAGGCCGATTCCATCGGTTTCGGTTCCCTTCCCATTGTGCTCGCCTCGGTGTTCTTCACGGGTGCGGCCCTGGCCCTCAACAGCGCCACTACGCTGAGCCGGTTTGGCGCCACTACCGTCATCGGGCAACTGGTGTCGATCGGCATCGTGCGTGAACTCGGTCCGGTGCTCGCAGGCCTTGTCGTCGCGGGTCGCAATGCTTCGGGTATGGCGAGCGAATTGGGTTCGATGATCGTGACCGAGCAGATCGACGCAATGCGCGCCCTCGGCACCGATCCCATGAAAAAGCTCGTCACCCCGCGGGTTGTAGCCAGCGTGGTGATGCTTTTCTTCCTGACCATTCTCGGCGACTTCATGGGGCTGCTGGGCGGCAGTGTGGTGGCCGGAATCCTGCTCGGCATGGACTCCCATGAATACTGGAGCAACGCCTGGCAGACGCTGGTGTTCTCCGACGTCTTCATGGGCCTGATGAAGCCTCTGGTGTTCGGATTTATCGTGGCCACCGTCGGCTGCTACTACGGGCTGACCACCAAAGGCGGCACGCAGGGCGTCGGACGCTCGACCACCGAAGCC
The DNA here is from genome assembly GCA_963733805.1 of uncultured Acidobacteriota bacterium. Classification (GTDB taxonomy): domain Bacteria; phylum Acidobacteriota; class Terriglobia; order Terriglobales; family Acidobacteriaceae; genus Gp1-AA133. The sequence goes on from CAVTEO010000009.1 coordinate 499,949, forward strand.
GTGGTGGCCTCGATGATCCTGATCATCGCGGTCGATGTGTTCGTGACGCGATTCCTGATGGTGGTGCTGGGCTCCTGAACGATGCCGACTCCCTCCCTGCCTGTTGAAGAGCGCGCGCCAGTGACACCGGACCGGCCGCAGGATGTGATTGTCTTCGACGACGTGGCCATCGCGTTTGAAGACAATGTTGTGCTCGATGGAATTTCCTTCCGACTCCCGCGCGGCGAAAGCAAGGCCCTGTTTGGAGTAGCCGGCTCGGGGAAAAGCACCATCCTGAAGCTCGCGCTCGGCTTGCTGAAACCGGATCGCGGTCACATCTATACGCTCGGCGAAGATGTCACGGAAATGCCCGAAGAAGAACTCTTTGACCTGCGACGGAAAGTGGGCATCGTCTTCCAGGAAAGCGCGCTGTTCGATTCACTCACCGTACACGACAACGTCGCCTTCCGCCTGATGGAAGAGGGGGAGGTGCCGATCGACCAAATCGACGAACGCGTGCGCGAGGTGCTGCGCTTTGTGGAGCTGGAACATACGGTAGGCATGTTTCCTTCGGAATTATCGGGCGGCATGCGGCGCCGGGTGGCGATTGCGCGCGCCATCATCACGCAGCCCGAGACGATTCTCTACGACTCCCCCACTGGAGGGCTTGATCCCGTTACCTCGACCACCATCGTCGAGCTGATCGTGAAACAGCGCGATGTATACAAAAGCAGTTCTCTGCTGGTCACGCACCGTCTGCAGGACGCCTTCGTCATGGCAACCCACGTCTTCGACTCGAAGGCCAATCACATGCGGCACGTGGAAGCAGGCGGGCGCGTGGAAATTCCCATGACGTTCCTGATCTTGCGCGACGGCAAGGTTATCTTCGACGGCGATCTGCACGAGCTCGTGCAAACCAAAGACGAGTACATTCGCGAATTCATTTCCTAGATGCCGCAAGCGGCGACCATTCCGCGCCTGATGCGGCCGCTGGTTCCCATGGTCTCGTGGATGACGGCGCGCTACATCGACTACCATCGCCGAAGACTTGCGCCGAAAGCCGCCTCCATTCCTCAGGAAGTCCGAGCCTCCCTTCAAAATCACTTTTCTCCAGCTGTGCTGGCCGAAACCCGGATTGTGCGGGCGACCATGCCGGAGCCGATGCTATACCCGCTGGTCGGCCTATTCGGAATCAAAGGACTGCTGGAGATGTCGTCGATCGGGGCAATTACTTTGATGGAGGTGGTGGCCTATCCCGACGAACTTGACCGCGACACGTTGTTTCACGAACTGGTTCATGTCGTGCAGTATCGCGTTCTCGGTTTGCGGCGCTTTGCGCGGCTTTACGTGCAAGGATTTCTTGCAGGCGGCGGCTACGAAGGAATTCCGTTGGAGCGGCAGGCGTACGAACTGGGAGCGCGATTCGAGAGTCGCCCCGAAGATATCTTCTCAGTGGAGGAGGACGTGATCCGGCGGCTCGAGACGGGTCGGCTGTAAACCAGGCTCGAGCCGCGCGGTCTTCAAAGTTCAGCTGGCCTTGGCCAGGTTTTCGGCGCGCGCCTTGCGCATGTTCTCGACGTTTCTCTGCGCAACCTTGTAGCGTTCCTGCCCTTTTTCTGATTTGACAAGCTTTTCAATGTTGGCAAGAAGAAGAGGATTCTGCAGTTTCTCGCGTATCTCCTTAAGGAACGGCTCAACCTTCGCGTAGATCACGAACATCTCGCCGCTACAGCTGGGTTCGAAGAACAGGTCTTCGCTGAGCACGCCGTGGCTGACGAACGACGTCGCCATGCTCCAGTAACCCAACACTTGACGGAGCCAGTTATTCTCTTGCGATCCTCCGGATCGGATGATCTTGACGATGTCGTCGGCGCTTTCCGGCCAGAACGTTCCAGTCCACCACTGGCGGGCCTTACGAAGCTCCGGTTCGCGGCGGGCGTCGTACAGCTTCAAGATGAGTTCGGCGTCGGCGTAAGTCGGTGTAGCCATGAAGAATCCTCCTTGAGTTGAATGGCTCCGATCTTAGATGAGGAGGAATGGCGATAAGCGGCAAAAGGTTAGAGGACAAATGAGAATGGAGAGGTGGAGCGACGGGCGGCCTCACCCATCGACGGGCGGGGACGCCCGTCGCTCCACCGACAAATCATTGGGTTCGACCTTTTAAGAAGCTCCGGCTTCCGCGGCTCCTGCTGCTGGTGGAGGGGCTTCGCGTTTGTAGTCGCATTCCTTGTTAGGACACGCGATCACAGGACCGTCTTTCAGGTTCTTCTCCACCAGGAATTCATTTCCGCAGCTCGGGCACTTCTCGGCGATCGGTTTGTGCGCCGAGGTGAACTTGCACTTGGGATAGTTCGAGCAACCGTAGAACGTGTTTCCCTTGCGCGCCTTCTTCTCGACCAGGTCCCCATCCTTGCAGTCCGGGCACTTCACGCCGATGAAATTCTGCTTCACGAACTTGCACTCGGGATACCCGGAGCAGGCCGTGAATTCGCCGTAGCGGCCGTGACGAATCATCAGATTGCGCCCGCACTTCGGGCACGGCTCATCAAGCGGGATATCGGGAACGCGTTTGCCCTGATCGAGGCGGCGGGTCGTCTTGCAATCCGGGTAGCCGGTGCAGGCCATGAACTGCCCGAAGCGTCCGCGCTTGAGCACCATCACCCGGCCGCAGTTCTCGCAATATTCTTCCTGCGCGGTCTCCTGCATGTCAGCCGAATCGAGATCGGGCAGGTTGATGGGATTTTCCTTGGTGAAGGTGCAGCTCTCAGGATTTTCCTTGTCGTAAGAACTGCAGGCGTAGAAGGAACCGTGCTTGCCCCACTTGATGACCAGCGGCGAGCCGCAGCGCTCGCACTTCTCGTCGGTGGGCTTCTCCATACGCTTGATGTTTTCCATGTGCTTCTCAGCGTATTTGAGGTCCTTCTGAAACTTCTTGTAGAACTCGGCAAGCGCGTCGGTCCACTTCTCCTTACCATCTTCCACTTCGTCGAGTTCTTCTTCGAGACGTGCTGTGTAGGCGACGTCAAAGATGTCGCGGAAGTTGTCCACCAGCAGATCGGTGACGACCAGGCCGATTTCGGTGGGCGCAAATTTTCCGCCCAGCTTGGTAACGTACTGGCGCTCCTGGATCGTCGTCAAAATCGTGGCGTAGGTGGACGGGCGGCCGATGCCGCGTTCTTCGAGTTCTTTCACCAGCGACGCTTCGTTGTAGCGCGGCGGCGGCTCGGTGAAGTGCTGCTCGGGCTTCAGCTCTCGCAGGGTCAGCTTCTGACCCGGTTCGAGCGGCGGCAGCTTGTGCTTCAGTTCCTCATCTTCCTCGTCTTTGCCTTCCTTGGACTCTTCGTAGACTTTCAGGAAGCCGTCGAACTTCAGGACCGAGCCGGTCACGCGGAACCAGTAGCTTTCATTGCCCTGTTTGGCGTCGATGTCGACCGTGGTTTGGTCGAAGACGGCCGGATTGATCTGCGATGCGACGAAACGCTGCCAGATGAGCTTGTAGACCTTGAATTCGTCTTCTTTCAGATACTGCTTAAGCGAGTCGGGATTACGTGTCACATCGGTGGGGCGGATCGCTTCGTGCGCTTCCTGTGCGCCTTTTTTCGATTTGAAGGTGTTGGGCTGCTCGGGCAGGTATTGCGGGCCGTATTCCTTTCCAACCATCTCGCGAACTTCGGCGAGGGCCTCATTCGATACGCGGGTCGAATCCGTTCGCATATAAGTAATGAGACCGACCAGACCCTCTTCGCCCAGTTCGATACCCTCATACAGCCGCTGGGCAATCATCATGGTGCGCTTCACGCTGAAACGCAGCTTGCGGGACGAATCCTGCTGAAGCTTGCTGGTGGTAAACGGCGGCGCAGCGTTGCGGCGGCGCTCCTTGCGATCGACGGAGCGAACCAGCCAGTCGGCTTTCTCGACGAAGGCCCGAATCTTCTCGGCTTCCTCGCCATTGGGGACTTCGATCTTCTCTTCACCCTTGCCGACGAAGCGGGCATCGAACGCGGGCGGCTTCGAGGCGGCCAGGTGCGCGTCGATAGTCCAGTATTCCTTCTTTTCGAAGGCTTTGATTTCGCGCTCGCGTTCGACGATCAGGCGCAGGGCGACGGTCTGGACGCGCCCGGCGGAAAGACCGCGGCGGACCTTGTCCCACAAGAGCGGCGAAACCTGGTAGCCGACCAGTCGATCGAGCACGCGGCGGGCCTGCTGGGCATCGACCAGGTTCTGATCGATCTTGCGGGGATGCTCAAAAGCTTCGCGGACGGCGCGCTGGGTGATTTCATTAAAGGTCACGCGCTGGATGCGCGGTACCTCGCCGTTCTTCTGTTTATCTTTATCTTTCTTGGAAGATTTCTTTTTCTTCTTCGCGCCGTTGTTGTCGAGCTCATCGGCAAGATGTGCGGCAATCGCTTCGCCTTCGCGATCCGGGTCAGGCGCCAGGAAAATATGGTCCGAGGACTCCGCCAGCTTCTTCAGCTTGGCAAGCACCTTCTCTTTGCCAGGAATGACGATGTATTCGGTATCGAATTCGTTGTCGGTATCGACGCCCAGCGTGCTCTTGGGCAGATCCTTCACGTGACCCAGCGAGGCCTCGACTGTGAATCCCTTACCAAGATACTTCTGAATAGTTTTCGCCTTGGCGGGCGACTCAACGATGACTAAACCTTTGGACAATGGTTCCTCTTAATTTCTTTGGGGCTGGGGTTGAAGCTAGCACGAAGCTGGCGACGGGTACAAGTTACGGGAAAAGCCATCAGCTATCAGCTGTCAGCTCTCAGCTTCTGAATGAGGGATGCAAGCATACGTTTCACTTCGACTGTCTCAGCACTCAAACGGTCATAATCTCCCACCGTCAATAACTCCAAATCACGCGCTAACAGGCAGTGATATTCCACCTCGCTCGCTGAGCCCATAGCCATCTGTAAAAACCTTCCTAGTTCAGCGTCGCCCTTTCGACAACAACCTTCTGCAATATTTGCGCCAATCGAAGCGGCAGCACGCCTTATCTGGCTGGTCAACCCGTACATCTCTTCCCGCGGAAAGCCGCGACTCACCACATAGAGGTCAAGGGTTAGACTGTGAGCCTTTTCCCACACTTTCAAGTTTCGGAAATTCTGCATAGGTCCGCCTTGGGTGTCACTGACCGCTGAAAGCTGATAGCCGAGAGCTCAGAAGCTTCTTACAAAATTCTTCCCCGGCAACTGCCTCACCTTCCCCGCGAGTTCCAACTCGAACAACGCCACGAAGATTTCGGACGAGGACATTTCCTGCTCCAGGCGCTCCACGATGGCATCGATGTGTGTGGCTTCGTCCGCTTTGAGCAGGCCGTAGATCTTTCGCTCGTGCGGACTGAGAGGATTGTCACCGCTTGGGAATAGAGATGCGGTTCCTTCCTGTTGCGATTCATCGGGCTTTGCGGGGGCTAGCGTAAGTCGCACATTCTCGGGGAGTTCCTCCCACACGTCCTCCCAGGTCGCAACCAGTTTCGCGCCCTGTTTGATCAGGGTGTTCGGTCCCCAGGAATTCTTGTTGGTGACGTTGCCCGGGACAGCAAAGACCTCGCGGTTCTGCTCGAGAGCGCAGCGCGCCGTAATGCGCGTGCCGCTGTATTCGGCCGCCTCGACGACCAGCACGCCCATCGACATGCCGCTGATAATGCGATTGCGAATAGGAAAATTTTGCGGAGCGGCGAAGGTCCCGAGCGGAAATTCGGAAATCAGTGCGCCTCCCAGGGCGACGATCTGTTCCGACAGCCGCGTGTTCTCCTTTGGATACGGCACGTCGACGCCGGTGCCGAACACCGCTACGGTCTTGCCTTTGGCGGAGATTGCGCCGCGGTGCGCGGCCGTATCCACGCCACGCGCCATGCCACTTTGAATAATCAGGCCTCGAGCCGCGAGATCGATGGCAAGACGCTCGGCCATGCCGGAGCCGTAGGGCGTTGGGTGGCGTGTGCCAACCACAGCAATGCCGGGCTGGGCGAGGACATCAATCGCTCCGCGCACGTACAGAATCAGCGGCGGATCGTAAATCTGTTTCAGGCGCGGCGGGTACGCGGGATCGTCGAGCGACACCAGTTGAACACCTGCCGGGGCTGCTCTGGCAATTTCCTCCTCGGCTAGGTCCATTGCACTACCCGTACCGATCGCCTGTGCGGAAACGGCTAGCAATCCGGTGGCTTCCAGTTCGGTCAGAGAGGCGCGAAACACTGCGGCGATGCTGCCGAAGTGCTCAACCAGCCGGCGCGCCCGCGTCGGACCCAAGCCCGGAGTCAGCGTCAAGGCCAACCACTGCAATGTTTGTTCCTGGACGGAGCGGTCCGCCACTGCAATCGATGTAGACACGGGTGCCTCCATTTTCCGGTCTACCGTCGCCTGAACACACTGTCAAGGTTGAGCCGCACAGCCCTTTGTTATCATCAAACATACTGATATGAGCCGTCTTCGCATTTCCGCAATATCCTTTTTAAATACTGTGCCTTTGATGTGGGATTTCGAACACGGAACCGCGGGCGCAGATTTCGACATTTCTTACACCTTGCCGTCTGCTTGCGCAGCGGAACTGAAGGCCGGGCGCGCGGATATCGGGATCATTCCCGCTGCGGCTTACGCCCAGATTCCCGATCTCGCCATCCTCCCGGGCGTGGCGATCGCGGCCCGTCGGCCCGTACGGTCCATCCTGCTCGTGAGCAAAGTTCCAGTCGAAAAAATCCGCAGTATTGCCCTGGATACATCGTCGATGACGTCGGTGGCGCTCACCAAAGTTTTGTTCGAGCGCTGGCTGGGTGGCGGGCGCACTTTCACCCCGATGGCTCCCGATCTGGACGCAATGCTGCTCGATCACGATGCTGGGCTCTTGATTGGTGATTCCGCACTCAAGGTCGACCGGCTCAACTATCTGACCGTCGATCTGGCTGAGGAATGGATTCGCTTCACGGGCAAGCCATTTGTGTTTGCCTTCTGGGCAGTGCGCCGCGCTGCACTGCCGAACGCTTCCAAGGATCTCGCTGAGGTTTTTCAGGCATCCCGCGATCACGGATTGCGGCCCGAGAGCGTCTCGCAAATCGCGAAAGCGTGGATACCGAAAGTCGGCCTTTCCGAGGCCGAAGTTCGTTCCTATCTCACCGAGAACATTCATTACCAACTCGACCCCGGATGCCTGGAGGGATTGCAGTTGTTCTATGACTACGCTGCCGAGTGCGGCGCCCTGCCCAAGGCGCCTTCACTTCAGTTTGTGGAGGTTGCGAACCTGGCAGCGAAGTAGTGCTTGCACCGATTGAAATTTTGCGTCTGATGCCACGCGAAGACACTGCATAGGTCCTTCGCTTCGCTCAGGATGACATCCATCAAAACAATGCCAATTGGCCTCATTCTCGCCTCGAAGCTGTGGAGCTGGCTCCGCCACATGGGCGGGCCTGGGCTGCTGCTGTTGGGCCTCGCTGACAATTCCCTCATCCCGATGCCAGGCAGCATGGATGTACTGACCATCTATCTGGTCGTTCACAACCGCAAGCATTGGTATTACTACGCGGCCATGGCGCTGGCGGGCTCGATTGTGGGCGGCTACCTCACCTATCGACTGGCTCGTAAGGGCGGGAAAGAGATGCTCGAACATCGCATGGGGCCGCAACGAACCAAGTCGGTCTATGCGCGCTTCGAACGCTGGGGTTTCTGGGCAATTTTTATTCCGGCCCTTTTGCCGCCGCCAATTCCGTTTGTGCCATTTTTGCTGGCGGCTGGAGCGATGCAATATTCGCGGCAGAAATTTATGGCGGCCCTCGCACTGGGACGCGGCCTGCGTTATGGAATCCTCGCCTGTCTGGGCGTGCTGTATGGACGCCACTTCTTGCGATTCTTCAACCGGTACACCAAGCCTACGGTTTACGCCCTGGTGGCGATGTCAGCCATTGCCGGAATTGCGGCTCTTGTAGCCTACTTCCGCTACCGCGGCCAGGGGGGAAGCCCCACCCACGCCGCCCATCAGGCCGCGCACTGATAGTACCTAGCAAATTTTTGATTAACTAAATGGAATCAACCGCTTGCGGGGTATTCACGAGATTTTTACTAGCCTTTTCATACTCCACTCTATCTAATGATTTATATGGAAAAGCTTAAATCCGCTAAACATTATATTTTTGCCAGCGACTTTGATCAGACGCTCAGCTACAACGATACGGGCTATGTTCTGAGCGAGTTGCTCGGGATTCCCACCAAGGAATTCGAGCGCAAAGCCGAGGGCATGGCGCGCCTGAACCTGGTGCAGCAGGGTGGCGAACTCGCTTACCTGCTATTGCACGACCCGGAGTTTCACGACCGGGTGCGGCCCGAGCATTTGCGTGAAGTCGGCAAGCGTATTCGCCTGAAAGAGAACATCGACTTCCTGAAGCGCGTTTTGGATAAGGGCATCGCCGGGTACCGCTTCGAGTTTTACGTGCTCTCCGCCGCGCCGGTGGAAGTGATTCAGTCGGCGCTGGAGGGCATCGTTCCGCCGGATCACATTTTCGGAACCCAGTTTCGCTACCACGGCTCCGGGGAGATCGCGGCCATCGAGCGCGTGACCGCCGGATACGGCAAGGTCGCGGTACTTGATCGCATCCAGAACGAGGTGCAGATCAGCTCCGACCGCATCGTCTACGTGGGGGATGGCAGCTCGGACGTCCACGTGATGCTGCACGTCAACCGGCGCGACGGGTTCACGATTGCCGTTTCGGAGAACAAACACCTCGCCCCGATTGCTCGCCGCACCGTGCTCAGCACGAATGCGCTCGGCGTGTTGATCCCGATTCTCGAGGAAATTGTGGGCTGGGAGCGCATGCAGATTCGCGCATTCCTCGAGTCACAGGGTTTCGTGATCCAGGAGTGGGACAAGGTCTTGACCGACGTGGTCACCATTCTCGACAGCAGCCCGGCCAACCTGGGTGTTACAGTGCCCAAAGCGGAGGGCGCTCGTGTCTGATCTGGTGGGATGGCTGGCTACTACGATCTTTGCGATTTCCTACTTTATGCGTAATCCTGTAACGATGCGGTGGGTGCAGGCGGCTGCCGCATTGTGCTGGATGACGTATGGAATCCTGTTGCACGCGGCGCCGGTGATCGTGGCGAACCTAATCGTGGCGGGATTGGCCGTGTATTCCTCGTTCCGGCCGGTGGCGCACCCAGAGCGATCGCAGCCGTAGCAATCGGTCAACTCGGTTGAGGAAAAATCTTCAGGCTGGTGGCGGGCGGAAAGTACACGCGGTCCTTCGACTACGTTCGGCTGGCGCCTCACTTCGCTCAGGATGACGGGTATGGATCGCACACCCATAGCCAGTTTTCTCGGGTGGCTGGTTTGGAGAATATCCGAGCACGACGTTAAAATTAAGCGTTAGGCACCAGCCCTTTTATGTCCCTGACCAAGCAACAAGCGATTGAGATGTTTCGCTCCGATGACCTGATCGGCATTGGAATGGAGGCCGACGCGGTGCGGCGCAAGCTGCATCCCGAGGGCGTGGTCAGCTACATCATCGACCGCAACATCAATTACACCAACTTCTGCACGGAATACTGCACGTTCTGCGCGTTCTACCGGCCCTTAAAAGGACCGACCGCGAAAGAGGGCTACATTCTCGATTTCGAGACCATCTACGACAAGATCGCTGAAACCGTGGAACTGGGCGGCACCGGCGTCCTGATGCAGGGCGGCCTGCATCCTGATCTGAAGATCGAGTGGCATGAGCAGATGCTGCGCGGGATTCGGCAGCGCTTCCCCAAGGTGCACCTGCATTGCTACTCGGCCTCCGAAATCCTGGCAATTGCCGAGTACAGCAGCCTGACCTTGCGCGATACGATCGCCCGGCTGCGCGATGCGGGACTCGATTCCATCCCCGGAGGAGGGGCGGAGATTCTGGATGACGAGGTACGCTACAAAATTGCCCGCCTGAAGTGCCTGACCGAAGACTGGATCAGCGTGCATCGCACTGCCCACCAGCTTGGCATGCGCACAACCGCGACCATGATGTTCGGGGTCGGGGAGAAGATCGAGCACCGCGTGAATCACTTTCAGCGTCTCTATGATTTGCAGGAAGAGACGGGGGGATTCACGGCGTTCATCCCGTGGAGTTTTCAGCCGGCGAATACGGCCCTGGGCGGGCGGCACTGGGACGAGGCCACTGCGGTCGAGTACCTGAAAGTGCTGGCCATTTCGCGCCTCTACCTGTCGAACTTCCTGAACGTGCAGTCCAGTTGGGTGACCCAGGGGTTGAAAGTCTGCCAGATGGGACTGCGCTTCGGCGGCAACGACGTGGGCTCGGTCATGCTGGAAGAGAACGTCGTGCGCGCGGCCGGCGTGACCAATTGCACGACCGAAGAAGAACTGCGGCGCATTATCCGCGACGCCGGATTCAAGCCGGTGCAACGCGACACGCTGTACCGGACATACTTCCTCAATTAAGCCCTCCCTGCGGTAAAGTCGAATGCGAATGAGATTGGCAGCCATCTGCATATGCGTCCTCGCGCTCGTCGCGTCTGGGATCGCGCAGACGCACGCGAACGAGCCGAAGGTGCCGGCTAAAGCGTCGTTGCAGGGCAGCGTGGTGAAAGAGCCGAGTGGAGAGCCGCTCAAGAAAGCCATCATCGAACTCATCGCGGAAAATCAGGAGGAAGGCGGCAATTACACTGCGACGTCAGATGCGGACGGGCACTTCAGGATTCCTGACATCCAACCCGGCCGCTACAGAATCTTCGTCGAGCGCACGGGATACATCGAGGTAGACGAAAAGAACCGGCGGTCGGAAGGTTTCATTGTTTCTCTTGAGGCCGGACAGGAACTGAAGGATCAGCTGCTGCGGATGCTCGCGGCGGCCGCCTTAACAGGCCGCGTACTGGATGAGGACGGCGACCCGATGGCCAACGTCGAAGTCACCGTGCTTCATCGCAAAGGGACTGCGTTCGACGCAGTCGGATCGGCGCACACGAACGATTTGGGAGAGTATCGGATCGGAGGGCTGCTGGCCGGCAAGTATTACATTGTCGCCAGCCCGATGCCGAACTTTCAATCTTTACTCTCCCCGAAGAAGAGTTCCGACGATCCTGCGAATCATGAGTCCACACTGGCCTATGGAGTGACTTACTATCCGAACGCCGCCGACCGCGCGCAAGCCTCCGCGATCGAGTTTCACGCGGGAGAAGAGATGCCCGTCGATTTCTCACTCACGCGCCGACACTCGGCGCGGATTCGCGGGCGGGTTTCGGGAATTCGGCCCGGAACCGGTGGCGCGGTGATCATGCGCGGTAAAGACGGAAGCACCGTGTTCAGTGCGGGCGAGGTGGACAAAGACGGAAGATTCGAAATCCTGAACGTTGCGCCGGGCAGCTACATGCTCATGGCAATGACGGTAAACGCCGAGGCTTCATTCATCACACGGCAGACCGTCGAGGTGGGAACCGCGGATGTTGACGACCTGCAGCTGGCGCCTCTGTCTCCGGCAACCATTCGAGGACAAGTCCACTTCAGCGGTAAGTTTCCCAAGCCGGATGGGAGCCAGACAATCGCTTACTTGCGTTCGGCTGAAGGCGATGACGACTTTTTCAATGGGGTGACTATCAGTGGCGACGAGTCGGCAGGCTCTCCCGGTTTCGCCAAACTCAAGCCCGACGGCAGCTTTGAATTCAAAAACGTCCCTCCAGGCGTTTATGAGCTTAACGTTTCGGGCGATACGAAGGCATTTACCAACTCCTACGTAGAGTCTTTGGCGGTGGGAACGAAAAACTACGTCGACACAGGGTTGAATGTCAGCGGCGGAACCTTATCGCTGGATGTCACTGTGAGCGCCGAAGCAGGCATACTCGAGGGCACCGTGACATCCGAGAAGAATGAACCCGTTGTTGATTCCGTCGTGGTTGCTGTTCCGGACCCACAATTTCGCAAACAGGCATCGCGGTATCAGAAGGCTTCGGCGGACCAGAGCGGCCGCTTCACCCTGCGCGGGCTCCGTCCGGGAACGTACACACTATTCGCATGGGAACACCTGGAAGGCGACGAGTATCGGGAGGCTGATTTCCTCAAGCCATTTGAGGGGCGCGGCGTCGAAGTCAAAGTCGAAAAGTCCAGCCACCAGACCGTTCCCCTCAAGGTGCTTACCGCACCCGCCGACCAACCTTAATAAAGGCCGGAATCATCGTATCCGCCGAGCCCTCATTCCTGCTTCAGGTAAAATGAAGGGTTTAAGAAGCGGACGGAGATTCGTCCGTGTGGGAGCATCTGGCCTGACTAGTCTGTTCATTGCGAATTTGGGATCGTTTGCCGCCGTCGTTGCCTCCAAGGGCATTGGCTCGTACATCCGGCAGCACTTTCTCGACCGCACATTTCAGGGCCTCTACCACGCCAACGGCTTCGACATTGCCCTGCTTATTCCTTATTTCTTCGTACTGATCCTGCTGGCGTCTTACGGAGTGCACCGCTACATCCTGGTCTATCTGTACTACAAGAATCGCAAGAACCACACCGGCGAACCGGCAGCGTGCTTTGAGGATTTGCCGCGCGTCACCGTGCAGTTGCCGATGTTCAACGAGCAGTTTGTGGTCGAGCGGTTGCTTGACTGCGTCTGCCGGCTGAAATATCCGGCGGACAAACTAGACATCCAGGTGCTCGACGACTCGACCGATGAAACGGTCAGACGTGGCGCGGGATCTGGTGGACCACTATGCGGCGCTGGGCCATCCCATCAGCTACCACCATCGCATCAACCGCGAAGGCTTCAAGGCGGGCGCGCTGGCGGAAGGGATGAAGACGGCGCAAGGGCGAGTTCATCGCGATCTTCGATGCGGATTTCTGCCGCCGGAAGATTTCCTGCTGCGGACCATTCACCACTTCACCGATCCCAAGATCGGCATGGTGCAGACCCGCTGGACGCACATCAACCGCAATTACTCATTTCTGACCGAGGTGGAAGCGATCCTGCTCGACGGGCATTTTGTGCTGGAGCACTCCGGCCGCGCGCGCAGCGGAGTATTTTTCAATTTCAACGGCACCGCGGGGGTGTGGCGGCGACAAGCCATCGAAGAGGCGGGCGGGTGGCAACACGACACGCTGACCGAAGACACGGACCTGTCCTATCGAGCGCAGTTGAAGGGATGGAAGTTCATCTACCTGCAGGATGTCGAATGCCCGGCCGAACTGCCGGTCGAGATGACCGCGTTCAAGACCCAGCAGGCGCGCTGGGCAAAGGGCCTGATCCAGACCGGCAAGAAAATTCTGCCGCGCGTGATGAAGAGCGATCGCGCCGCTGCACATCAAGATTGAAGCGTGGTATCACCTGACGGCCAACCTGAGCTATCCGCTGATGATCGTGCTGTCGGTGCTGTTGCTGCCGGCCATGATCATCCGTTTCTACCAGGGCTGGTTTCAGATGCTGTACATCGACCTGCCGCTGTTCATGGCTTCGACGTTTTCGATCTCCAGTTTCTATCTGGTCTCGCAGAGCGAACTTGTTCCCGAGGACCTGGCCGCGGGCGCTTCTTATACCTTCCCTTCCTGATGGCGCTGGGGATCGGGCTGACCATCACCAATACGAGAGCCGTCCTGGAAGCGCTGGTGGGCAAGCAGACCGCATTCGCGCGCACTCCGAAATATCGGCGTCGAACGCAAAAAGCAGAAGGTGGGCGCGAACAAGTACCGCAGACGTCTGGGCTGGATTCCCTGGGTGGAGTTGCTGATCGGCTGCTACTTCGCTTCGACGGTCTATTACGCGCGTCGACAATGAGAACTACATTACGGTGCCTTTCCTCGTGCTTTTGTCGTTGGCTACTGGTACACGGGGCTGATGTCGCTGTTGCAGGGGCGATTCACCGGCCTCTCGCTCAGTGCCGAGACGCATACCAAGCCGTTCCCGGTCGGGGTCTGACGCTCCGCCGATTTTCCAAAATTTCTGCGCGTAAGATGCCCGCGCGCCACGGGCGAGGTTTCTCATGAAGAAGCTTGCAATCGTGCTGCTGTTGTTGCTTTGTGCCTGCAATATCACGTGGTCGCTCGACCGCCAGCCCAATGCCGACTACCACGCGCGTCGCGAAGCCCTCTGCGAAGAAAACCAAAGGCGCGGCCGTGCTGCTATTTGCGCCCATGGAGGCAGAAGGGCCCAACGACGTTTACGGATACCGGCAGGACGACAACTTCTACTACCTGACGGGCTGGAGTGAACCCGGCGGCGGCATTATTGATCGTGCCAGCGGCGGAAGCGACCGACAACACGCCCGCGCGCGCCTACACCGAAATTTTGTTTCTGGCCGCCAATAACAACAGTGCGCAGGAAAAATGGACCGGGCCAAAGCTGAATGCCAGCGAACCCGCAAGCTCCAAAACTACCGGCTTCGACCATGTCGAAGTTGATGGACAACCTGCGCGACGAACTGATCCGCTCCTGCCCGAGCGCCCCACGGTCTATACCGACATGCCCGCCTATGGACAGGATTCGCATTCCTCCAGCGGTCTCGACTGGCTGAAGCGGACGAATGCCTTCATCCCGTTCGCCACCTATCAGGATGTCAGGCCGCTGATGGGCTCGCTGCGCACGTTCAAGGATGATCGCGAGATCGAGCTGATTCGCAAAGCCACGGATGCGTCCATCGCCGCGCATATGGCGGCCATGCGACGCCATGAAGCCCGGGTCACGGAACGGGAAATCTCCGCGCTCATGCAGTACGAATGGGGAAAGCGGGGCTGCGAACGGCCCGTCTTATGCGCCCATCGTGGGCTCGGGGTTCAACTCGACCGTTCTGCACTACTCCGAGGACTCCGCCACGATTCAAGCGGCGATGTCGTGGTGATCGACGCGGCGGGCGAGTACTCGATGTATGCCACCGACATCACGCGCACCTAGCCCGCCAATGGCAAATTCACGGCCCGCCAGCGCGAGATTTACAACATCGTGCTTGGCGCGCAACAGGCGGCCATCGCGGCTTTTCAGTCGGGCAAATCGTCACTGCGCCGCGAAGACTGCCAACGGCCTGTTTAAAGTCGCCTACGACTACATCAATTCGCACGGGAAAGACCTTCACGGCGAACCGCTTGGGAAATATTTTATTCATGGTCTGGGCCACTACGTCGGCCTCGGAGTGCACGATCCGGGCGACTATACGTCCCGCTGGGACCGGGCGTGGTATTCACTATCGAGCCGGGCATTTACATCCCCGAGGAAAAACTGGGCGTGCGCATTGAAGACACGCTGTACGTCGACACAAATGGCAAGCTGGTCGATCTGGGAGCAGCCCTGCCGCACACCGCCGACGAGGTGGAGCGTGCCATGGCGGGAAAGTAGTTTGCCTGAAATCCGCCGATCGGGACGATTCTTTCCCTTCTTTTGATATCCTAGCTTGTCGTGCGGATGACCTGGTGGTTCATCGTCCTGGGTTGTAGTGCGCTCGTCGTGGTGTGCGTGGCCATTGCACTGTTCCTGAGGGTACGGCACCACATGAGCGCTGAGAAACCAGCCTTGCCGGACGATCCGGATGCGATTGACCCGAACCACCGCGGGCCGGCGTGATCAGTCTGCCGTCGGAAAGAAGGCGCTCTTATGTCCAAACTGGAAACACACGCAATCCATCTACCGCAGGAACGCACTGCCGAGAGGGCGAAACAGATCGCCATCGTGGTCGGCGCCAGCTTGTTTGTGGCGCTGTGCGCGCGAGTGACGATCCCTTTGCCGTTCACTCCAGTTCCTTTGACCCTGCAAAATGCCGGCGTGATCCTGGTCGGGCTGCTATTGGGTCCGCGCCGCGGGTTTGCAGCGCTTGCGCTTTACCTCTGCGAAGGGGCTGCCGGGCTTCCGGTCTTTAATCCAACCGGACTCGGCGGTATCGCGCAACTGTTTGGCCCGACGGGCGGTTTCCTGATGGCCTATCCGTTAGTGGCGGGGCTGGCCGGCTACCTGATGGAACGCGGTCGCAAGACTTTCGGCAATGCTGCCGTGGCAGGATTGCTGGCGGAGGTAGTGCTCTTTGCCGGCGGGTTGAGCTGGCTGGCCGTTCTTACTGGTTCCGTGAAGACCGCGGTCCGATTTGGCCTGTACTGGTTTATCTTCGCCGAAGTGATCAAGATTCTCCTGGCCGCTGGCGTTGCGGTTCGTCTGCGCCGCACGCCCAAGGTGCAAGGATGACGTATTCGAGCACTTCAGAAAGACTGGCTTCGACCGCAGCCGGGGACGCGGCGACGCGCGAGATCACCGTTGCGCATAGCCCGGACTCCGACGACGCGTTCATGTTTTACGGGCTCGCGACCAACAAAGTCCGCGTGCCCGGCCTGCGCTTCACGCATACCCTGTGCGACATCGAGACCCTGAACCGAAAAGCGCAGGAAGGCGTGTACGACGTCACCGCCATCTCCTTCCATGCTTTTCCCTATATCCAGGATCACTATGCCTTGCTGCCGAGCGGTGGCAGCGTGGGCGACGGATACGGTCCCATGATCGTCGCTAGCCGCGCCTTCACCCCGAGTGAAATTAAAAAGAAGAGGATAGCCGTTCCGGGAAAGTTGACCACGGCCTACCTGGCGCTGAAGCTGTTCGCGCCGGGAATCGAAACCGAGGTCGTGCCCTTCGATCAGATCATTCCGCAAGTGCTCGAAGGCAAGCACGAAGCGGGACTCATCATTCACGAAGGCCAGCTCAGCTATGTGAAGGCAGGCTTGCATCGCATCGTCGACCTGGGCAAGTGGTGGCTCAAGATGACCGGTCTGCCCTTGCCGCTCGGCGGGAACGCGATCCGGCGCGCGCTGGGCCCGGAATTGATGCTCAGCGTGGGAAACGCACTCCGAGACAGCATTCAGTATGCGCTCGACCATCGCGAGGAAGCGTTGGCGTATGCCATGCAGTTCGCGCGCGATCTCGATCCACAATTAGCCGATAAGTTCGTGGGCATGTACGTGAACGAGCGCACACTTGACTACGGTCCGGACGGACGCGAAGCCGTGCGGCGACTCCTCGACATGGGATACAAAGCTGGAATTATTCCGCACGCTGCCCGGGTCGAGTTCGTTGGAGAAGCTCTGCCTACTTCACAGTCCGCTTGAAGGCGAATACCGGATCCACATCCACCGGGATCTCGGAAGTCTTCTGCTTGAGCGCGGACTTCAATTCTTCCGGCATAGCTCCGTATTTCTGAAACCAATTCTCCGCGCGCTGGCGATCCCCGGTGGCTTCGATCTCCAGCAGCTCCTTGGCGAGATCCGCGACCGCCTCGGGCATCTTCTGATAGTTGATGGTGTAGCGTCCCGATGAATCCCGCGTCACTGCCCCGCGGGAGTTCAGGTAATTGAACTCCATCATTTCCGCTTGCCCGTGAGCTTCGGCCACGCCAAAACGCACGGTGCGGAACATGCCGCCCACATACGATGCGTAGAACTCCTCAAGCTTTTCCTGCGGTAGCGCGCCGTGATCGACCAGCCACTTCAAGCCGAACATTCCGACAACGTCGGCCTTGGCTTCCTCCAGACCGCTGAAGATCGGGCCCACCGATTCGCGAATGCTCATCCTGCCCGTTGGCGTTCTCGCAAAGGCGGGGCCGAGCCCGTGGGCGATTTCGTGCAGGATCGTTCCCAGCAGATACCCATCGCCGGAAACCTTGGCGGCCTGATCGGTGCGCAGCATCTGGCGCGCGACCGGGATGATCACATAGTTCACGCGCGCATCCATGAAGTTCTTGAAGAAAAGCTTCTTGCTCCCCTTCTTTTCATGCACGCGCGGGTCGTTGGGCAGATTGTCGGCCACCGCCTGGTATCCGTGGGTCAGGTCGGCCGAGCGAAACGGCGTGTCCATGACCTCCATTGGGGTCTCGAGACCCTGCTTGGAGGGGCGATCTTCGGCGGCCAGCGGCAACGCGTCCTGAATCTGCGCCACGTACTGCTGAAACATCTCCAGCTTCTTGCTCTCTTTTTCGTTGCGGACCATGACGGCGCCGCCGTACGTGGCTTTCACGCCCAGCAGGCTGTCTGAGTACGTTTCGTAGGGCGCGAAGATGACGTCAAATTTCGGATTCTTGAGATCGAGCCACGCCAGGTCGCTTTGCAAGTAGTCGTCGGTAAGCAACGCATCGGCGCGCAAGCGCAGAAAATTGGCGAACGCCGGATCGGCGCTGAGCGCAGCCGCATCGCGCAAGGCTTTCGCCGCGGGTTCGAGGAAAGAGCGATAGGCGATGTGGTAGGGCAACGCTTCCAGTTGATCGCCATGCCATCGCACCACCGTCGTCGGACTATAGAGTTCGGCTTTCTTCTCCGGATGTTCCTTTACGAAGGATTCGACTTTGTCGCGGGTGAGTCCCTGCGGATAAAATCCTCGCCCCGGAGACATGGGTTCTTTGCCGACGAACGGCTTATTCTCATCGATCAAATCAAAGCGCGAGGCGTTGATCCAGAGATAGCGGCGCAACTGGATATCACGCAGATTCTTGCTGCCCTCCAGCGACTGGTACAAGGCAAGGGCTTCCGGATCGATCTGGCGCCAATAAATGCTCTCGAGATACTGAGAAGCTTCCACCAGTTTGCCGACCAGCCTGCGCTCTTTGACCGTGAGTCCCGCCGGCAAAAGCATCCGCACAGACCGAAACCGGGCCAGGCGGCGCGCGAGGTCGGGCACAACCTTGACGTTGGCAGGTTCCGCTTTCTTGGCTGCCGAGCCGATCATGTATTCCCGTTTACCTTGAGCGAGTGCGCTTCCGGGCATGAACAAAAAAATCAGGATGAAGCAAAATGTAATGAACCTGCTGAATGGAATCCCCATGAATTTCATTTGATTTTAGCAGAGCCCGACAGTGCTTCCGCTGAGCTGGATGCCGCATCTTTTCGCTGAGAAAACAAAAACGTTATCATTGGAAGCATGGGGATGGAGATCGATTCCGGTTCCAACGGAGCCTTCACGCTGCTCATCGACGCCGATGACACGCTCTGGGAGAACAACATCTACTTCGAGCGCGCGATCGCGCGCTTCATCTCTTTCCTGAATCACCACGAGTATTCTCCGGAACAGGTGCGCGAAATTCTCAACGAGGTGGAACGCGAAAATATCGTGACCCACGGTTACGGCCTGCACAGTTTCGCGCACGCGCTGGTGGCGTGCTTTGAGCGCTTGTCGGCGGATCCGGTCACGCCCGAGCTGCATGACCGGATCCACAGTTTCGCCCACACCATCGCCGATCATCCCGTGGAAATCCTGCCCAAAGTTCCGGAAACGCTGCAGCACCTGGCGAGCCGGCATCACCTCATCCTGATGACCAAGGGCGCGTTCGCTGAGCAGTCGGGAAAGGTCGAGCGAAGCGGGTTGAAAGATTATTTCGCGGCGGTCGAGATTGTTCCCGAGAAAGATGAAAAGGTTTATCGCGCCACCGCCGCAAAGTACGGGCTCTCCAATGACACAACCTGGATGATCGGCAACAGTCCGAAGTCCGATATCAACCCCGCCCTGGCTGCTGGCCTGAACGCCGTGTTTGTGCCGCACGGCGACACCTGGATCCTTGAACACGATGAGATCGCGGTGCCCGATCCGCCCAGCCGCTTGCTTACCGTTGAAAACTTCGGACAACTACGGGAACACTTCTAGCCGGTCCTCCTGCGAGCTACCCCGGGTTTTCCCGCACCAAACTAACTAACATGCGCGCGCCGCGGCTCTTTTGCTGCATGGTACTCTCAAGGTGCTCTGGTTTTTCGCTGCCCCCGTGGCGGTGCCGAACACAAATTTCCGGCGTCTGTTGCGCACGGTTGAGACGCTTTCCGACCTCGGTCCTGAACTGACGGCGGAACGCGAGTTCTCGCAAACCGCGCAACTCATGCTTTCCGCGCTGATGGAAGCCGCCGTAGCGCGCGAGGGTGCTCTTTTCACTTTCAGCGACAAGCCTTCGCTGCTCAGCTCCGTGGCGTCGCGCGGCTTTGCCCTTCTTCCTGATCCCGCTGTCGTTCCCCTGCTTCCCAAGCACGTGCACGCACTGACAGCGGCGCGCGGTCCGGTCGTCCTGAATGAGTCGACCTACACCGTATTCTTCAGTTCCAACGGCAACGTCGCTCCGGAGCTTTTCAAATGCATTGCGCCGCTGAAGGTGAATGGCAAGCTCGCGGGATTGCTCGCGCTGGGACGCCGCGAGGGCGATGCCCTCTACGATGACGACGAACTCGACGCCCTGGGACTGCTCACCAGCTACGTCGCTCTGGCCGTTCAAAACCACACGCTGGCGCAAACCCTGACCCAACGCGTCTCGGAAAATCTTCGGCTGCTCGCTTCCCTGCACGGCTTTTACGACAACGCGCTCGAAGCCTTCGCAACGGCCATCGATGTCAAGCACGTCAACATTCATGGGCATTCCCTGCGCGTGGCCCGTTACGCAGCCGCAATCGGCGAAGCCCTCGGACTTGATCAGAATGAAGTCGCTGCCCTGCGCTCCGCCGGCTACCTGCACGACATCGGCAAAGTAGCGGTCGACAAGTATCTGTTCGGCAAGCCCACCGCGCTCGATCCTGATGAATTCCGAGCCATGGCCGACCACACGACCGTAGGACATCAAATCGTCGCCGGAATCACTTTCCCGTGGCCCATGATCCCGGAAGTCGTGCGCTGGCACCACGAGCGCAGCGACGGCTCAGGATATCCCGACCGACTGCAGATGGATGAAGTGCCCTTGCCGGCGCGCATCATCGCCATCGCCGACACCTTTGACGCCATGACCAGCACTCGCCCTTATCGCGAACCGGTATCGGTAGGTGGCACCCTGAGCGAGATCGTTCGCCTGTCGCCGCAGAAGTACGACCCCAATGTCGTGCAGGCTTTGCTGATACAAGTGCGGCGCGATGCCGTGGGCAGCAGCCGGATTCCACTGCTCGATGACCGCATGGCTCCCAACATCGCGCCCGCTGATATCGACCAGATGGCCGCCGGGTTGCAGCACAAAATGAGCCGCAACCGCCTTTACCTGACGCCACCAACCTCGTAACTGTTAGATAATAATGCAGTTATAGTTTTGCCTTGGAGCAGGGCCGCCTGCAACTTTTCCGTCCTTCGGGGTTCATAATTGACAGTGCGTAGTCACATACCCTCGGGGTCCGCCCAATGTCATCTCAGCGTCGAACGTACTTTCTGATTGCTGTTTCGCTGCTGCTCTCGCTGGTTGCTTTCATGGCATTCGCTTCCAGAAAAAAAGAGAAGAATGCCGCGGATGCCGCGCAGATCGATGACTCCAAACGCGCCTTGCATGCACTACAACGCTTGACATTTGGTCCCCGGCCAGGCGATGTGGAGCGCGTGGCGGCGATGGGGGTCGACAAGTGGATCGATCTGCAACTCCATCCCGAAAAAACTGACGACAGCGCCCTCGATGCGCGCCTGTTCGGCTTTCGAACGCTGCGCATGGACACGCGCGAAATGGTCGAGAACTTTCCTCCTGCACCTGTCATTAAGGCTGTAATGGATGGACGCAGGGCCATGCCCTCCGATCCCGTGACGCGCGCTGTGTACCAGGCGCAGATCGAGAAATTCGAGCAGAAAAAACAACGCAAGCAGGACGCTGCTGCAACGACAGCGCCCCCGGGAACTGCGACCGCGACCACCGACCAAACCGCGGAAGACAATCAAGCGACGGCCGACACGCCCACAGCGGCCAAGCCCTCCGAAAAGGATTCCGAGAAAGACGATCGGGGCGCGAAACGCCGCGAGAACCGTCTGTACGCGGATTTGAAAGCGCAGGAACTGCTCGACCTGCCGCCCGATCAGCGGATGAAAGAAGTTCTGCAGATGTCGCCCGACGAGCAACGCGCCTTGTCGGCATCGCTGAAAGGGCAACACGGCGACGACTTCATGGAGGGCATGAACCCCAGGCAGAAAGAAACGCTGAGAGCCCTGAACAACCCCCGGCAGGTGGTCGCCAATGAACTGATGCAGGCAAAGCTTCTGCGCGCCATCTACAGCGAACGGCAACTCGACGAGGTGATGACCGATTTCTGGTTCAACCACTTCAACGTCTACCTCGGCAAGGGAGCCGATCGCTATCTTGTGACCAGCTACGAACGCGACGTCATCCGCCCTCATGTTCTCGGAAAGTTTGAAGATTTGCTGGTCGCGACCACCAAGAGTCCGGCGATGCTGTTCTATCTCGACAACTGGCTGAGCGTCGGACCGGATTCGGACGTGGCGCGCGGCATTCGCAAGAATCCCTACCCGCGCCGGCGCCGCGGACGCTTTCCGCCTCCACCCAGGGAAGCAAAAGCCGGCGCGAAGCGGAAGAACGGGCTTAACGAAAATTATGGCCGCGAGTTGATGGAGTTGCATACTCTCGGCGTCAATGGCGGATATACACAGGAGGACGTCACCGAAGTGGCCCGCGTGCTGACGGGGTGGACCATCGAGCAGCCGCAAAAGGGCGGTGGCTTCAAGTTCGAACAGCGCATGCACGAGCCTGGTGCCAAGGTCGTCCTCGGCCACAAGATCAAAGAACATGGCGAAAAGGAAGGCATGGAGGTGCTGCACCTGCTGGCTCACCATCCGGCAACCGCCCACTTCATCTCCACCAAACTGGCAACGCGATTTGTGTCTGACAATCCCCCGCCCGCCCTGGTAGACGAGATGGCGCAGACTTTCCTGAAGAAAGACGGCGAGATCCGCGAAGTGTTGAAGACGATGTTCCATTCGCCGGAGTTCTGGAGTGGCGAGACGTACCGCGCCAAGCTGAAAACTCCGCTGGAGTTCGTCGTGTCGGCCGTGCGCGCAACCGGTGCGGAGGTTTCGGACGCCACACCGCTTGCTCGACAACTGAACACGCTGGGCATGGCGCTGTATGGGATGCAACCGCCAACCGGCTACTCCATGAAGTCGGACGCGTGGGTGAACTCGTCGGCACTGCTGGGCCGCATGAATTTCTCGCTGGCGTTGATGGCCGGGAGGGTCAAAGGAGTGCAGGTCGATGCCGATCGGCTCGTGGGCACAAATCCGGGAGTCACGCCGGCTGACGCGCCCGATCCGCAAAGAGCTTTAGCCATGCTCGAAACCTCTCTGCTTGCTGGGGAAGTTTCCAGGCAGACGCATGACGCCATCGTGAAAGAAATGGAGAACCAGGGCGAGCAGGCTGAAGTCAGGCCAACAGCCGCCCGAAAGAATAACAAGCCTGGGTCCTCGGCGTCGAGCGCCGGGACGATTGCCGGCTTGATCCTGGGCTCGCCAGAATTTCAGAGAAGGTGAATCTGCCGTCAGCCGTCAGCTATCAGTGTAAGGATGCAGTTCCACTAGAGTAACTGAAAATCGAGGCTTCTTCTCATGTCGATTACTCGCCGCGTTTTTCTTCGCAACGGCGCCCTGGCCGTGGTGGGCACCACCGCGGTTCCGAGCTTCCTGACCCGGGCCGCATTTGGCTCGAGCGCATCCGCCAGGCGGCCGAAGCGGCTGGTCGTCATTTTTCTGCGCGGCGCGGCCGACGGGCTGAATATCGTGGTACCGCACGGCGAGCGTGCGTATTACGCGATGCGGCCGAGCATCAATATTCCGCACAAGGACGTGCTCGACCTTGACGGCTTCTTCGGCCTGCATCCCTCGATGGCATCGTTGCAGCCGGTATGGGCTCAGGGACATCTCGCGATCGTACACGCGGCGGGCTCCCCCGACCCCACGCGCTCGCACTTTGACGCGCAGGATTTCATGGAGTCGGGCACGCCCGGCATGAAAGCAACCGCTGACGGCTGGCTTAACCGCGCGCTGCACTCGATGCCTGCTGCCGCCGATAAATCTGCTTTTCGCGCGATCGCGCTGGGTCCCGCCCTTCCGCGCATTCTGAACGGCGCAGAGCCCGCCGTCGCGGTTAACAAGATCAACGAATTCGGGGTGGGCGGACGAAATCCGAACGCCGCGCCGATCGCAAATACGTTTGAGGCAATGTACGCGCAGTCGGTCGACACCGTGCTGCATGGCACGGGGCAGGAAACTTTCGACGCGGTAAAAATGCTGAAGGCTGCCGATCCCGCGAAATACAAGCCGGCTCCCGCAGCCGACTATCCCCGCGGCCGCTTCGGCGACAGCCTCCGGCAGCTGGCCCAATTGATTAAGGCTAACCTGGGCGTGCAGGTTGCGTTCGCCGACATCGGCGGATGGGATCATCATGTCAACGAGGGAAGCACGCAGGGACAAATCGCCAACGTGCTGCGCGACTTTTCACAATCGCTGTCCGCGTTCTGGACCGATCTCGGAGATCTGGGCGAAGACACCGTGATCGCTACCATGTCGGAGTTCGGGCGCACGGCTCGGGAGAACGGCAATCGCGGCACCGACCACGGACATGCGAATGTGATGTTTGTGATGGGCGGCCCGGTGAAAGGCGGCAAGGTCTACGGCCAGTGGCCCGGTCTCGAGCAATCACAGCTTTATGAAGGCCGCGACCTCGCTGTGACGACGGACTTCCGGCGTGTGCTGGGCGAAGCCGTGGCGGGGCATCTGGGAAATTCGCAGTTGGACCAGGTGTTCCCAGGATTCGAGAATCCGGCGGGGAAATTCTTGCGTTATCTAGGATAAGAACCAGCCGATCCAAAAGCGGCAGCCAACCGGTTACACGTCCACTAGCACGTCCCCATTCTCGATCTTCAGCGGATACACGTTGAGCTTGGCAGCGGGGTTGTGCACAGCCTGCCCGGTTGCCGGATCCCACGCCCAGCCGTGCCATGGGCAGATGACTTTTCCCTTCTCTACGACGCCTTGACCCAGCGGGCCGCCGCGATGCAGGCAGATGTTGTCCATCGCGGTGATCGCGCCGTCCACATTGGCAACGCAGATCGTTTTATCGGCACACAGAAATTCCTTGGCTTCGTTGGCCGGAGGAAGCTCGGATTCAGTGGCGATCTTCACGAAGGTCATGTTCACCGGCTGCTGGAACGCGCCAGAGGTGTCTCTCAGTTACCGGGACAGTCGGACGGGCGAGGATGCCCGTCGCTCCATTCGCTCGGCTATTAGCCAACGACTACCAGCGATCAGCTATTTAGGCTGCAGCGTCTGCGCGATCATCACTTGGCGCTTGAAGTTCTCGACCATGTCCTCCTGCAAGCGGACCTCGGTAGGCTTCTTGGCAAGCGTCATGGTGTCGATCTTGTCCTGCAGTTTGAGCAGCGCGTAGAAGAGATTCTCGGGCCGCGGCGGGCAGCCGATCACGTAGACATCCACCGACACAATCTTGTCCACGCCCTGCAGCACGGCGTAGGTGTTGAATGGACCGCCGACCGACGAGCATGCGCCCATCGAGATCACCCATTTCGGGTCGGGCATCTGATCGTAAATTCGCTTGACCACCGGCGCCATCTTCAGCGTCACGGTGCCCGACACGATCATGAGGTCTGACTGGCGGGGGCTGGGACGGAAGACTTCGGATCCGAAGCGCGCAATATCGAACCGGGCCGTCGACGATGCAATCATTTCAATGGCGCAGCACGCCAGGCCGAAGGTCATGGGCCACACCGCCGACTTACGCGCCCAGTTAAAGACGTAGTCCACCGTGGTGATCAGGAAATTCTTTTCAAACTTGTTCTGAAGCCAGCTCATGAGACCTCGGGTGTGGGTGACGAAGTAACGCGAGATCAGTCTAGGTCGCGGCGGAAGCGGGTGTCAATGAGCCCGCGGAAGCGTCTGTCGAGGGGCGGGGGCCGGATCGATCTTCAAATGTGTATGCCCCTAATGGCGCCATCGAATTTCGCAGGAAGGTTTTTCTTCGCTGCTAGTACAGCTAAACCTGTAGGAACAGAAATTAACTTCGCAGACGAACCCATTGCACACTGGCATCTTCCATCAAAATCGAATCGCAGCCTTTCACTTTGCCGATTGCTTCAAAATCGCTGTGCTGCAGGGCTTTTCAAAGAATCCACAGGTTTGTTCAAGCGGTACCTTTTGATGGCAGGCGAGATGCTCATTCGCATGCCAGGAGACTCCCCCAATGCGACCGCGCCCTCTGACTCATGCCATTCTCACCACTGCGTTAACGTTTCTTCTGGTTGGCTTCTCGGGCGCAGACACCTGCAATAGTTTCGCTTCGTTCTCGTGCAGCAAGGGGAATCCCAACATCGCGCGGCTCGGCGAAGGCTCGCCCAGCGGGCAATCCATCGGCTCTGTTCTCAATGGCAACAACTTTACGGTTTTCACCACCAATGGAAAGGCTGCGTCTGACGTCATCATTGTCGGAGCATCCGTGGCTGCTTTGTCCGGAACCCTGAATGGAATGTCATTTACCAACCTCAGCAACTTCCCGGAGGGGGGAGCATTGGGTGCCATCAGCGGCAGCCTGGCGGGTCTTGGGTTCTGCAGCGGTTCCTGCAGCAATCTTTCGTTTGGATATGTTGACCTGCACAGCGCATTGAGCGCCCATGGAACTCTGAACGTCACAGCCAAAGGCGTTCCCGCTGGGACTGCCCTCTATGCCATGATGGTTGTGGATGGCAAGATCAAATTCATCACGCCAAATTCTGAGGCGCTGGTGGTTGGAAAAAGCTCGGCTGCCATCCCGGAGCCCGGAACGTTCCTCTTGATGGGAAGCGGCTTGATCGGCCTGGTGGGCGTAGCGCGGCGCAAGTTGGGGATCTAGGCCGAAGAATCGGCACACGACTGCCGTTCAGAGACCCATCGACTGGGCGGCGGCTCCCCTGGTCCCCGTACCGCTCTTAGTCGCGGTTTCATTGGCCGCCACTTTCTCTTCCGGCAGGCTGCTGACCGGAACACCCCACAAATACATGGTCGCGTAAGCGCGCCACGGCCGCCACGCCTGGGAGCACCGTTCCAGTTCCGCGGAACTCTTCAGGCCCAGAGCCCGCAACAATCCGATATCGCCCGAGGGGAATGCGTCGGGTTCCCCCAGCGCCCGCATGGAGATGTATTGCGCCGTCCACGTGCCGATGCCGGGAATGTCGCACAACCGGCTTAGGAAGTCTTCGGGCTCGACGACGCCTTCGAAGCTTACCTTCCCCTCGCAAACGGCACGCGCCAGGCCGCGGATGGTGGCGGCACGCGCTTTCGTCAAGCCGATAGTCGCGAAGTCGACGTCCTGGAGATCTTCAGGACGCGGAAAAATGTAGGCAGGCCCGTTAGGCGACACGTAAGCACGCCCGAACGATCTCGCCAGCGTACCTGCCAGAGTGGTTGCGCCCTTCACCGTGATCTGCTGGCCAAGAATCGCACGCACCGCCAGCTCAAACCCGTTCCAGCTTCCGGGAACACGTAGCCCGGGCTGCGCCTCCACTCGCCGGGCGAGCGCCTCGTCTGACTTCAGGCTGGGAGCGATGACCGCCCAATCGGCGTTCAGGTCGAACATCGCACGCAAGCGTTCGACAATCAGAAACAACGACCGCGGATCTCCGAACTGCACACGCACCAGCAGCGCGTCGTTCTCGGCGTCAAGGCAGACGTCGACGTACCCGTCGCTGCCCTTCAGAGAAATCGTCCGGCGGTAATGACCATCCACCACCGATTCGACGCCGGGAGTCGCGCGGGCCGCCAGAAAGCGCAGCATTCCTTCCCAGTTGTAAGGCGGGCGGTAGCGCAGGCGAAACAAGTACTGATTGTCGGGCTGCAATCCCGCCTGCCGCGACAGATGGCGAATCTGCGTCGGCGTGCGCTTGTACACCTTGCGGATGGCGGCGTTAAAACGGCGCACGCATCCGAAGCCTGAGGAAAGTGCGACTTCGCTCATCGGCAGATTGGTTTCGTCGATCAGCTTCTTGGCGAAATGCAAACGCCGCGTCTGCGCAACCGCGCTCGGTGTCGCTCCCAGGTGCTGGATAAAAAGCCGGCGCAAATGCCGGGACCCAACCCCCAACCGGTCCGCAAGCCCTTCCACCCCGCCGTCATCGAGTCCGCTTTCTGCGATCAGCCGCAGCGCGCGCGACACGGTGTTCGGTGTGCCGAGCCATGCTGGAGTTCCCGGGGAACACTCCGGCCGGCAGCGCAGGCATGGCCGAAAGCCCGCTTCCGCTGCGGCCGCCGCGCTGGGGAAATACCGCACATTCTTTTCCTTTGCCGTAGGCGCGGGACAGATCGAGCGGCAATACACCCGGCTGCCCAACACGCCGATGAAGAATTTTCCGTCGAAACGCGGATCGCGCGAGAGCCGTGCCCGGGAACATACTTGCCAGTCGAGCTTCATGCGTATGCAACCCATCATAGCCGCTTTCTCTGACTTCACTGGACGTTTTCGGACCATGCTCCGAAACGCTGTTTTTGAGAGACACAGCGCAAAGTTCGCTCGAAGGCGAGCCGCGTCCGCAAACGTCCAGCGTTTCGCCGTCCAAGGTCCTATCTTGTTAGACGTTTTATGCCTGTACATATTCGGCGCTGCGTGGAATGTCCGACGTGCTTCACTCGTTACCTGATCGGCTTCAGTCCGTACTCGAACGGAGCCTGGCTCGTATCTACCGCGCTCGGCTCCTCCGAGGAATACACGCTGTACTGCTCCTGCCGCCGCCCGCCTGCACTCAGCCAATGGAAGTGGAGTGAGATGAAGGCATATGCAGTCCAGAAGGCCGCACACGATCGCGGATACGGCAATGGCCGGGAGATCGTTGCCGTCGAGGATCGGCAACGTCCGCAAGCCGCAACCGGCGAGATCGTGAACCCGCGCAAATCCCGTAGAAGGAAAACCTATCGATGAATCGCAAGGGGTGGTTGAGAACAATCATCTTCACACTGTGCACGCTCGTTGGTTGCTCGGCGTGGGCCGCAGATGCCACGCAAGCCAAACCAGTTCCATGCGCGGCGGCGGAATTTCATCAGCTCGACTTCTGGACCGGGGATTGGGACGTGTTTGAGGTCGAGAATCCGGCGACGCAGGTGGCCCGGGTCAGAGTCGACCGTATTCTCGATGGTTGCGCCTTGCGCGAGGACTATCAGGATACGTCTGGACACAAGGGGCAGAGCTTCAGTCTCTACGACGCCGGGCTTAAGCAGTGGCACCAGAGCTGGGTGACGAATCGCGGACAGTTGCTACTCCTCGATGGCGGCTTGCACGGCGACGAGGTGGTGCTCAGCGCCACCGAACACATGGCGGATGGAAAGAGCAAGCGGATTCGCAGCACCTGGAAGCCCGTCAACGGTGGGGTCCGCGAAACAGCCGTCACTTCGGTGGACGACGGCAAAATCTGGAAACCCTGGTTCGACCTGATGTTTCGTCCACACGCTGCGGAAGGATCCGGCTCCGACCCCGCATTGACTGATGATCAGCAAGCCATGGCGGCGCTCGACACGCAGTATCAGGCCGCAGTCAAAGCCAATGACGCAGCCACCATGGAGCGCATATTGGCCGACGACTTCGTATTGACGACTGGCTCTGGCAAGAAGTACACCAAAGCCGATTTGATTTCCGAAGCCCGGGCCGGGCACGTCCAGTACGAGCACCAGGAAGACACCGAACAGACAGTCCGCCTGTGGGGCGACACGGCGGTGGTCACCGCCAAACTTTGGGAGAAAGGGACCGACCACGGCAAACCGTTCGACTACACAGTCTGGTTCAGCGATACCTACGTACGCACTTCGAATGGATGGAAATATGTGTTCGGGCAGTCTTCCTTGCCCTTGCCGAAGGCCTCGCAGTGAAGCCAGCTAAAGTTCGGACTTGCGCTTCTCGAGCAGGCGCTGCATGGCCTCGCGCATATGCCGGATCTGCAGGGCACTCCGGCGCAGGCGGTCGATTTCCTTTTGCGTGGCGCGGAGGTAGGACTGATGCCGTTCGATGAATAGCGCGGCCAGGGCTTCGTCCGCCGACGCCACTTCCATCTGGTCCGGACTGAACAGGCCGTTGCCTAGTTCGGCGATATCGAGTCCGGCCCAGTGCGGTAACGACTCTTCTGAAAACTCTGTGGCAAGAATGTTTTCCGGATCGAGACCAGCTGCCATCGCCCGCAGAAATTCCAACCCAAAACAATAGCCGGACCGGTTGCGGACAATTCCCGTGACCCGCACTCCGCCTGAGGTCTTGAATTCCACTTCCATCAGGTCGCCGGGCCGAAGGGGTACGCCGCCGTACACTTCCATGCCCGCGCGGCTGAGTGCACTCACCATTCCCGGGATCGCGATCTGCGAGTCGGCAGTTTCGGCGGCGATGAGCACCGGCAGATGAACCTGAAAGCGTGGCCAACGCCGGGTATTGATGACTTGCCGCGGGCTGGGATTTGATCCCATGAGGGTCCCCTGGGCTACTTGAGAACTTGGAGGTGGCGCAGATAGATGGCGCTGGCGAGTCCGAGAGTAATCAGTCCGACCGCCAACGCGGCCAGACGGACGCGCCACTTGCGCGGCTCATAGCGATGGTCGGAAGCTGTTCGCAGCTTCTTCATCCAGGTTGGCTCGGCGATGTCGTCGTACACCGAAAGCGGGATGATGGCCTCAAGTTTCCGGCGGTCTTTCTGCCCGAGCGATACGAAGCGGAACGGCTGAAGAGTGGTGCTAACTGGATCCAGCAGCTCAGCCCCGGCGAGAACCGATCCCGGGCGAATCAGGAACATCATCTTCACTTGGGAGCCTTGGGCCAGCGCACGCGGCAGAGAAAGCAGCCCGCCGGTCAGTGAGACAACCTGCAGTTCGCCCGAAACACTATTCCCGCCTTCAAACCGAAGGACAACGGGAGTGTTGTTGTCGAGGTGAACACGAGGAGTTCGCGGGACGGAATGACGTTGGGGGAGGGCGCTCATAGTCAGGCTAGAAGTATGTCCCCAGGTAACCACGAAAAGAAGGTTACGGAAGGGCTTGTACGGGGCGAGGACGGTATCGTACCGAGAGGTGCGCCCTCTGACCCGGCTGGACCCTTCTATTTAGTGCGAAAAGGCAAAAATCGGTGGAGGGGGCGGGCGTCTCGCCCACCTTCTGCCCGCATTGAGTGCTGCGGAAACCTCTGTCCCCGTCTTCAGACTGCAGAAAAAGCCGGTTTCGTATCAGGGCGCCCGCTTTAGCGGTGCCGTAAACCTGCTTCGTCTCAACACCCCTTCAGGGGCCGGGAGGGCCCTCACCAACGGTGCCTCAGTTGGTCGACACCTGGTATTGCTCGAGCTTTCCATCCGGCATCTCGAAGGTCCAGGCACGCAGTTCTTGACCTTGTCGGAATTTGATCCTGTAAACGTGCAATGTCATGCCGCCCCGGAGCGATTCGTGAGTTTGGACAAATTCAAACGGCATTCCCAGCGGCCCCAGACTGTCGGCAAAGTCCTTCACAGCCTGTTCATTGAAGTAGCTGTTGGCGTTGTCGGTGAAAAGCGACCGATCCAGCGTCCCGTGTTGCAGCCCAACAAAGATCTTCCGGGCCTGCTCGGTTTTCGCCTGCGTGGCGGCGTCATTGCTGGTAAAGAGGATCGTCGAAATCTGCCGCGCCAGATTGCCAGAAGCTCTCGCTGCATCCTGATTGGTAAGCACGACTACAGCCAGCTTGTCGTCAGGAAAAACGTTGTTCTGCGTAGTGAAACCGGAGACTTCCCCGCCGTGCGACAGCAGCCGGTGATCGGAAAACATCGTTACATCGACACCCAGCCCGTATTGCGTCCCGACTCCGCTTTTCAGCCGAACCTCGGTTTCGAGTTCTCGATACGACGCCGGCTTCAGCAGTTTCTGATCCATGATCGAAATGTCCCAGCGGGCAAGGTCGGCCGCTGGCATCGCCAATTCGCCGGCTGCAAACAGCCACCCCTTGCCTTCTTTCGGCGCCACACGCGGCGGGCCCAGCGCATACCGCAGGTAGCCAGTCGCATCTGTATCTCCGAGCTTCTCCTGGTCGATATTGGCAACGCTCTCCATGCCAAGCGGCGCAAATACGCGCGTCTGAAGAAATTGCAGCAAGGGCTTTCTGGTGACCTTCTCGATGATGACTCCCGCAATCACGTAGTTCGTATTGCTGTACTGCCAACGCGTGCCGGGATCAAAATCCAGCGGCTTGCGCGCCCACATGTCGAGAATCTTTTCCGAGCTGATCTCCTGCTTCATAAACGGGGGAACGTAGTCTTGCGGCCAGTAATCCTGGTACCCGGAGGTATGCGAGAGCAGTTGCCGGATCGTGACTTCGTTGGCCCGTGTAAGGTTCGGAATGTATTTGCCGACCGGATCGTCGAGCGAGAGCTTGCCGTCTTCCTGCAGCAACAACAGGGACGCAGCCGTGAATTGCTTGCTGATGGAGCCGATGCTGTAACGCATGTCCGACTTGGCCGGTGTTTTCGGTTCGAGCCTCGCATCCCCATAGGCCCGCAGATAAACGATGGCGCCGTCCTTCACAATCGCGACCGAAGCGCTCGGAACTCCGGTCTCGGTGAGAATGTCCTGCGCGGCGCGGTCGATTCTGCTCAGCAGATCCTGCGGCAAATTGCCCTGAGCCTGAGAAAAAGCGCTTCCACTCGGGGCTACCAGAACCGCCAGCAGAGTGAACCCCGCCGCAAGCACAACACGACTACGAAGCATAAGCAATCCTCGTAACGAAATTGGCCGCACTATAGCATGCCACTCTCCGTACTCGCCTGCGGCACGGAGATCGTGACTTTGGCAGCTCGTAAGAGTTTGATTCTGCTGCGACTATCGCCCCGCGATTTCGCTCGCCCCTTACCGGTCGCCGCCTTGCGGTCCGACACTCACCAAAAGCCGCCTGTTTCGTCTAAACTGCATCCGCTGCTGAAGGAGGCCGTATGAGAAACTTTCCGAAACGCGCGACCTGGGCGGGCGCAGTTCTCGGCACCCTCGCCGCATTCCTGACGTTCACCTTGCAAGCCCACGCGTGGGGCGGAGTGGAGACCGAGGAGATGCACCAGACTTACGCTCTCGCCTCCGATGGCAGGATCGAGGTCGAGAACGTCAACGGCCCGGTTCAAATCAAGGCTTGGGATCGCGACGAAGTCAAACTCGACGCCATCAAGCGGGCGGGCAGCAAGCGCGACCTGGACGAAGTTCAGATCGAAGTTCGATCCGACAAGGATTCCCTTTCCATCCGCACGAAGTATCCCAAAGGCAATCACACCTGGACGCGCGACAATCCCGGCAGCGTCGACTACGCGCTGATGGTTCCGCGCAATTCACGGCTCGCGGATATCAATCTTGTGAACGGAGATCTCGACGTCGAGGGCGTGAGCGGTGAGGTCCGCGCCTCGTGTGTGAACGGCCGGCTTAGGGCGCGCAACCTCGGCGGTCGCACTGAGCTTTCCACTGTCAACGGAGGACTCGAGGCCAGCCTGGACCGACTGTCGTCACCCGTGGAGGTTTCCTCGGTAAACGCCTCCGTCCTTCTCACGCTGCCTTCCGATTCGAAGGCCGATATCGAGGCCAGCACAGTTTCCGGATCAATTTCTAATGACTTCGGCATCCGGGTCGTGAAACACCAGTGGGTGGGCCACGAATTGAGTGGCGAGTTGGGTGGCGGCGGAACCCGCGTGCGAGTCAGCAATGTGAATGGACGCATCGAAATCCGTCATGCCAACGACAATCGCCCGCTCAGTCCGGCAAAAAGCCGGGATGGCGATCGCGACGACAAGGACGACGAAGACACGATCTGAAACAGGTTCGAGGTCGATCCAACGGCTTTGCAGGAGCAGAAATTCTCGTAGGGACAGCCGCCCACGGCTGTCTGCGGAGCGAAGCTCCGACCGCTCCATTTTCAACAACTGGCAAGCAAAGGGATCGCAGTGGGAAGGGTTTTTACCTTGGCTTAGATTCGAGAATAGGCTTCAAAAAGCGGACAGCCGAGGCGGCTGTCCCTACGTGATTTGGCAAGGTGAAAGGTCGCGGCCCGACTGAAGGCGGGCCCTTCCCAGTTGATATGGAGATTTGCTGAAGAGCGTCGCTAGTACACCGTGTATCCCGGCGCCGGCGTGCGGAAATCCGGCTTGGACGCCATCAGCAGCAGCGCGCCTTTTCTCTTGAACGCTTTCAAGTCCTCCAGGCTGTGGAATGACTTCGTAACGTAGTCGTCGGGCGTGGGCGTGTCGTCGGGAACCTGCACGTACTCCACGTTCTCGAACATGTGCTTCTTCAAGAGCTCCACGTATTCAGCGGCCGAGCGCACATGGACCGGGACTTTCAACTTGTCGACCCACTGCAGTGAATACTCATTGTCGCGATAAAGATTGATCAGAATGAACATCCGCCCGTGCGGCGCCATCACCCGAAAGAGCTCGGCCAGCGCGCGCTCCTGATCCGGATAGTAATAAAACGATTCCACCGACAGCATCTTGTCAAAGAAGTTCTCTTCCCACGGAATCTGCGTGGCCGACCCCCACACGTACATCACGTTCTCAAATTCTTTCGAGGCCGCGCGGGCTTGGCGGATCATTTCATCCGAGATGTCGACCCCCACCACCTGTCCGAAGCCCTCCGGACCGTCCGCCACCATGCGCGCGATGAGCCGGGTCGCCCAGCCCGAGCCGCATCCCAGGTCCAGCACGCGCTCTCCGGGGCGAAGATCCATGCGGCGCAGGGTTTTCTCGGTGATATCGAGATGATGGTTCCGCATCTTCTCGCCTTCGCCGGCTTCCGCCCAGCGGTTAAATTCCTGCTGAAGATTCTCGTCGGGAGTCTGTCGTTTGTCGGACATGGATTCGTTCCTCGTTTTAAAGAGCTGCGAGCTTCGACCAAGCGGAAGGCAATGTAGGCTCCAGGCTCTGGATCGTAGGGTCCTAGCTCGCAGCTCGTAGCCCGTAGCTCGTGGCTTCTCTCTCGTCCCTATGCTACATTTGCGATCCTCATGACACCAAACGAGCCGGAGGCCTCGAAACCGGACTCCCAGCCTCCCGGGCTGTACTGCCCGCAGTGCGCGCGCGAGGTGACCGATCCTCTGACCTGTGGCGATTGCGCGGCCGTCATCTGCCGGCAGTGCGGCTCCCCCCTTGAATCTTCGGACGAACTTGGGATCGGATAGCGCATGTACCCTGCCAGCGTCGCAAGGGAAAAGAACCTCGCCGATCCCACAGCGGCCGACTCCAAACCGGGCCTGATCCGGGGCTTGTCGCTGCTGGACTCCGTGCTGCTGCTTGCGGGCGGGATCATCGGGTCATCGATTTTTCTGACGGCGAAAGATATCGCAGGGCCTCTGCCGCACCCCGCGCTGTTTTTCCTGGTGTGGGTGATCGGCGCCGCCATCTCGATGTGCGCCGCCTTTGCCTTCGCCGAACTGGGGTCGATGTTTCCTGACTCGGGCGGGCAGTACATTTATTTGCGCGAAGCTTTCGGCGACCTGGTCGCATTTCTTTATGGCTGGATGCTCTTCGCGGTCGCCAATGGCGGTACGATCGCCGCGCTTTCCGTTGCATCTGCCGCTTACCTGGGCGCAATTTTTCCGGCGATCTCCGAGCAGCACGTGATTGTCTCCCTGGCGGGCATCACGCTGACACGTGTCCACGTCGTGGCCCTATTCTCGATCGTCGTGGTGACCTGGATCAACGTCATCGGCCTTCGTCGCGGGGCCGTGCTGCAGAACGTCGCAACCTGGGCGAAGTTCGTCGCCATGGGCGCGTTCGTGATCCTGGGATTCGCCTTTGGCAAGGGACACTGGAGCAATTTCACGCAACACGGTGGAACCTCCCCGGGATTCGCGATGGGAATGACCGCCACTCAACTTGCTTCGGCACTCGGCATCGGACTGATTGCTGTGTTCTGGGCCTATGACGGATGGGTATACATCACCTGGGTCGCGGGCGAAGTGCGCGAACCGCGCCGCAACGTGCCCCGCGCCATGGTGCTCGGCATTATCGTCGTGGCTGTCGTGTATCTGGCGATGAATCTCACCTACGTCTACGCCATGCCCCTGACCGAAGTGGCGAAGCATGAAACCATCGCGGCCTCGGCGGCCGAGGCGCTGTTCAATCCGCGCGCGGCCAACTGGCTTTCGGCGGTGATCGCCCTCTCCTGCTTCGGCGCCATGGCAAGCTGCACGCTTTCCGGCGCGCGCGTCTACTTCGCAATGGCCCGTGATGGAGTCTTCTTCCAGCGCATGGCGGAAGTGCACCCCAAGTGGCGCACACCCGCGCTGAGCCTGATCGGCCAAGCCGTGTGGGCCAGCGTTCTCACACTCAGCGGACGCTACGACCAACTCTATACGTATGTGATCTACGGGATGGTTCTGTCCTACACGTTGACGGTAATCGGACTGTTCGTCCTGCGCGTGAAGCGCCCGGATGCAGCCCGTCCCTACCGCTGCACAGGCTACCCGTGGCTGCCCGCGATCTACGTCTTACTGGGAAGCTGGTGGACGATCAACACGATCGTGACTCGCCCGAAGGAAGCTTTGGCCGGAACCTTGATCGTGCTGCTGGGCGTTCCGGGATACCTCTACTGGAAACGGCAAAGCCGAAAAGTGCGAACGTAGAACGCCGGCTTAGATGCCACCCCGTCCTACTGCGGCAGTCCTCCGCCACCCAAACGCACGCGCAGTTTCACCGTGCCGATCTCATGGGCCCCCGCATCGGCGCGGCAAGTCAGCTCGCTGATTTGATCCGATTTCTTCGCGGGCGTCGTGATCTCAATCTCAACCGGAAACACGTCGCCCGCGGCGAGCTTGTAGTGAGGCAGCGGGTTCTTGAGTGCCCAGCCGTCCGGCAGGGTCATCGACAACGCGGCCTCCGCCGGCTCCTTGTCGTCATTGCGGAGCACCACGGGCAGTTGCAGGACGGATCCGGCCGCAACCGAGATTTCCGGAACCGCAGCCTTAGGCAAGTCAGGCAGATCATGCGCCGCGCGGAAATCGTCGTAAAAGGCCCATGGGCCGCCGATTTCAACCGACAATCCCTTGTGTTCATGCGGATTCGGGCTGGGCAACCGGTCGAAAGCCAGCGGCTGCGCCTGGACTCCCTCGAATACGTCGCCGGTCGGTGTCCCCTGCGCCAGAGACTTCCCGAAGACCAACTCGACGGGAGTCGACCAGCTGTCCTGATCCGCGCCCGCAAGCTTTTCGAGTTGCTCATCATTCAGGGATTGAAGCTTCTCGATGTAAGTCCGGTACTGCGTGAGGTGAAAGCGGAACACGTCCATCGAGACGCGCCAATAAGGAGCGTGACGGCTGGGAGAAATCCCCGTGGTTGGATACTGCGGCCCTTTCCCCTTGATGTTTTTGTCGTCGCTGGCATCCGAAAAGAAATAAATCTTCTGCGGCTGCCAGGGCTGAAGCCCCTCAAGCAGCGTCTCGTTGACCTTGCGTGGCTGCGCCAGTTGCGATGGATACACCGACGGATCTCCTGCGGAATCGAACGCCTCGACCGCCAGGACTCCGGCGGCCTGATGGTCGCCATGATTTTCGCCGATGAAAAATCCCGGCAACCACGACAGGATCACTTCCGGACGAGTCAATCGCACGATCCGCACTACATCTTCCAGGTTCTCGCCGTGTCCCCAATTCGCAAGCGACTGCAGCACGTCCTGGCTGGGCGTGTCCTTCCCTTCCAGGAACCACACATTCTGCACTCCCAACTGCGTCAGGGCATGGCGCAATTCCATCTCGCGCACTAAGCCCAGCGAGGGCCCACGCTCGCGCCCCATGTTGTTGTGCCCCGCCTCGCCGTGCGTCAGGTAAACCGCCGCCACCCGCTTGCCCTGGTCGAGCAACTGCGCCAGGTACGCGGAAACGCCGGTCTCGTCGTCGGGATGCGCGACGATCAGAAGCAGGTCGGCCTTGAACCGGTCGTCGGCCTTGGGCGCTGTGCGTGGCTGTTCGGGTGGTGGCGGTTGGGTTTGCGCCGCCGCTTGCAGGTAAAGAACGAGGAAGAGCGCCAGAACGCGCCGGATATTCATCCATTCTCCGTGAAAAGTGAGACCGACGGGTATTGGACGGCAAGCAGCAAAATCGGTTTGCACGTCCCCGCACCCTGATTTTAATCAGTATAAGGGGGCAGAAGGCATTCGGTCCGAAAGCGCCCGCAAAAAAGGCGCGGCTGTTTCCCTCGTGAAGGCCGCGCCCCGAATTCTTCCGGCGCCTGTTCTAATTGCCCGCTTTTTTGTCTATCCCCGCGGCCGGGGCAAGATCTGGCGGCGGCCCAATGTCAGCCGGAAGCGGACCATTCAGCGCATCCAAAAATTGCAGCAGATCATCGCGCTCATCAAACGTGAGGAAGTCGAGCGCCTTGATTTGCTTGTCCAGATGATCGTTCATGTTCCCGCCGCCGATGTAGTGCGCAAGCGCGTCCTTCACGGTGGGGAAGCTTCCATCATGCATATAGGGACCGCGGTTGGCGAGGTTGCGCAGGGTGGGCGTCTTGAAGCAGCCCTTATCCTTGTCTTCCTTGGTCACGCTGTAGCGCCCGAGGTCGTTGAGATTGCCGCGCGTATCCGCCCCGATCCCCAGGTTGTGGAACTTGTGGTCGGTAAACAGCGCGTCGGTCTTGCCGATGGTGTGGCAGACCGCGCAATTGCCTTTCTCCGGATCCGTAAACAAGCGGAACCCGCGCTGCGCGGCTGGCGACATGGCTTTCTTCTCGTGGCCAAAGTAGTAGCGGTCGAACGGAGAATTTCCCGCAATGACCGTGCGTTCGAACGACGCAATCGACTTGGCGACCATGTCGATCGAAATGCGATCGGTTCCCCACGCCTTTTTGAAAAGCTCGCGGTACTTGGCATCGTTCTGCAACCGATTGACCACGCCGTCGAGCGAATGCGCCATCTCGACCGGATTGGCAATCGGCCCTTTGGCCTGATCTTCCAGGGAAGGCGAGCGGCCATCCCAGAATTGATACGCGTTGTAAGCCGAATTGATCACCGTGGGAGCATGGCGGTTGCCGGTCTTGCCACCCACGCCCACCGAGAACGGCCGTGCGTCCGCAAACGCAAACTGCGGAGCATGGCAGGAAGCGCAGGAGATCGTGCCGTCGCTGGACAGCAGCGGGTCGTAGTAGAGCCGCCGCCCCAGCGCTATCGTTTCGCGGGTCGGCGGATTGTCAGCAGGAATCGGCACAGGCCGAAGACCCAGCGGAGTCTTGATCGTGACGGCCTTGCCGACTGGGAGCACAGTCGCCGGCGCGCCGGCCTGGACGACTATGGCGGTTGCGATCACCAGTAAAACCACAACGAAGACAAGCAACGCGATACGAGTACGCATTGTCATAGGGACACCTCTATGGGAACAGACCAAGTTAACAAGGCAGGAGCCGTAAATTCTGTGACGAATGACACAGACCGATGCCCAGAAAGGCATCTGGACGGCATGCGGCTGTCAGTATTTACCTTCGACCGCGTTACTGCAGAGCGGCATACTCGCTTTTGGCTTGCTTGAGAATCGGCACGTCGGGATCGGCGTCTTTCCAGGTGGCAAAGAAATCCTGGTACGCCGTGCGCGCGTGGGCAGTGTCTTTCTGCAGCACGTAGGCGCGCGCCGAACCGAGCTGTGCGAGTGGGTAGAACAGGCTGAGCAAATCGACTCCCCGGTGGGTCACAATCTTTTGGAATTCCGCGAGAGCTTTCGCTCCGTCACCCATCTTGAGGTAGGCTTCGCCCCGATAGTACGGGGGAATCAGGTTCGCCGAGGCAGGGCCCGATCCCAGTTCGTATGGGAGAGCCGACTCCAGCAGGGCAACGGCTTGCTGCGGCTGGTTCTTCTGGATTGCCAGCACGGCGCGGTTTGCTGGAACAAGCACTTTGGCCAGCAAGGTATCATTCGGATACTGCGCGGTCAGTTCGTCGTTAAATCTCTGCGCGCGCGCAAAATCCCCAAGCCGGGCCAAGGGATCTGCCACGATCGATTTCGTATCACGGTTCAGCGCAAGTTTGATGGCTTCCTCGGCTTGTTGCTTAGGCTCTGCCGTATATCCCAGATTGGCCTCGATCAGCGCTTGCAGCGCCAAGCCAATCGCGGCAAATTCGGGGTTGCCATGCTGGCGGCAGATTTCAACCGACCGGGCAAACAGTTGGCGTTCTTCTGAGACTCGTCCCGATGCGCTCACGCCCCGCGCTCGCTGCAGGAGCATGAGAGGCTCATCCGCCGAGCCAGCGCCTTCGGCCGCGATACGCTCCTGTGCCGCGCGATCCCCGCGAAGGAAGGCTAGCTGGAGTCGGCCGAATCGCGTGGTTCGTGGCTCGATCTTGTTCGCTGCGGCTTGATCGTAAATGGCCTGCGCCTCGTCGAACCGATTCATCGAGAGATATGCGTCACCCAGATTCTGGTAGGCGTAATTGTCCTTGGGATCCAGGCGCATGGCCTCTGCCGCATTCGCCAGGGCTTTTTCATGTTGCCCAAGCCCTCCATATCTCAGGGACAGGTTGTCCCACGGCAGGGTCTCGCGAGGGTAGGTCGTTTTCCATTGCTCGTAGATCTCGATGATCTTGTCGGCGTTCCCTTCCACCTCGTCGTAATAATGAGCCGAAATATACAACTTCTCGTGCTCGCTCGCGCGATCCTTCAGCTCAAACGCTTTCCTGATCGAATCCTGGGACTGTTTCATCTGCCCGATGTTTCCCGACGCCACTCCAAGTTCTGCCCAGGCGATGGCGAAATTCGGGTCAAGCTCAACCGCTTTCTTGAAATAGGCGATCGATCCGTCATCGTCAAAGTGCTGGTGCGCGGTGTGCCCCTTGCTGTAGGCCTGCAGTGCCTCAAGCGAGGATGTCGTCGCCTGCTCCAGCGGCGTCGTGAACTTCTGCACGGAAGGCAGCGACTCGCCCAGCTTGGTGCGCAGGCTGGTAGCGGCTTTGTCGAGCGACTTGAGAACCTGCTCCTTGCTCTCCGACTCCGCCTGCTCGCTGGCGATGGAATCTCCCGTCTGCGCATTGACGGCCGCGAGCGAAATGACATAGTGGCTCCCCAGCGACGCGATGGACCCGGTCAGCATGGCTTTGGCATTCTCGCGCACGCAAATTTCGCGCGCCACATCGCTGGTGATGCGCTGATCCTCGGGCCGCCCCATGAAGCGCAGGGCTTCCCGGATACGGGACTCAGGAAGCAGGTTCAGGTATGGAGACTGCTCGAGTTGCGTGGCCAACGCTTGCTTCAGGGTGCCGTCGAAGACGCTGTCGCCGGTGGTATTCACGAAGTCAGTCAGAAGGACTGCATCTTTCTCGGTGAGTTTGGCCGACGAACGCGAGCGCAAGTACAGGCCTCCAGCCACCACCATGGCCAGCAGAACGCCAGCCGCAACGTACACAGCCAAGCCCGACTTCTTTGCCGGAACGGCAGGAGGCGCGGATGGAACACTGCTGGCCGAATGAGAGGATGCCGCAGCCAGCGCCGACGCAGATGAGCCAGTGGCCGCCCGCTCGTGGGATGAACCCGAAGGCGGCGAAGGCGGCATTACCGATTCCTGCGCGATCGGAATAGACCCTGAGCTCTGCGCCACGGCTCGTCCGGTATCCGTATCCCGCTTCAACCGCTGCAGGTCAGCTCGGATATCGGCCGCGTGCTGGTAGCGCAGGTTGCGATCTTTCTCGAGCGCCTTGCTGATGACGTCCTCCAGCTTGGCCGGCAAATCGGGATTCAGCCGGATCGGCGGCGTCGGAGCGCGATCCAGTATGGCCTGGAAGATCAGCGCCGACGTGTCCCCGCGAAAAGGCA
This sequence comes from uncultured Acidobacteriota bacterium, assembly GCA_963733805.1. Lineage (GTDB taxonomy): Bacteria > Acidobacteriota > Terriglobia > Terriglobales > Acidobacteriaceae > Gp1-AA133. The sequence continues at coordinate 541,363 of CAVTEO010000009.1, forward strand.
GCGCGCCCGTCGCCATCTCGTAGAGCACTGCTCCGAAAGAGAACAGATCGGTGCGGCCATCCAGTTCCTTCCCCTTGGCCTGCTCCGGAGACATGTAAGCCACGGTGCCGAGCGTCGAGCCGGGACTGGTAAGGTGCTGCTCCGCCACTGCCGTTTGCGCCGTGGGACCGGCAGGTTCCGTAAATGACGGGCTCAGCGGCGACAGCTTTGCCAGACCGAAATCGAGAATCTTCGCATGCCCGCGATTGGTTACGAAGATATTCGCGGGCTTGATGTCGCGGTGCACAATGCCCCGGGTATGCGCGGCGTCGAGCGCATCGGCGATCTCGATGCTGAGCGCGAGCAATGTATCGAGTTCCATCGGACGGCCGCCGATGATGTGCTTCAGCGTCGCGCCGTCGAGGAACTCCATCACGATGTAGGCGCGGCCCTCTTCCTCGCCGATGTCGTAAATGGTGCAGATGTTCGGATGATTAAGCGCGGAGGCGGCCTGGGCTTCGCGTTGAAACCGGCTCAGGGCCTGGGGATTGCGGGCGACTTCATCGGGAAGAAACTTGAGAGCAACGAAACGGTGGAGGCGGGTGTCCTCCGCCTTGTAAACCACGCCCATGCCCCCGCCCCCCAGCTTTTCGACAACCCGGTAGTGGGAGACTGTCTGGCCGATCATGTGGAAGTGGCACTTCCGCCGGAATGCAATCTTATGGGCGTATGTAACGGGAGTCAATCTGCGAGCGCCCCTGAATCGGCGAGCCTTCCATCCGCCCATCAAGGGGCTTGGCGCCGCGACCGCGCCTTCGGTTCGGATCGATCCATTATCCGTATCGTTCATGCCATGGCGATTTTTCAACGGCTCTTTCCAGATATCTGGAGACAAATCACAGATTCGCGGCCTCACCGCGGAGTCGGATCAGGCACACACCCATGTTCAAGAAGATGCTGAAGCATTTAAAATAGCGGCGGAGGTACGATGACTCTCCTGCAGATTGACTTTCCCAGCCATGGTCCTTGGGGTGAGGATCTCACAAAGATGGCCAGCGATTTGGCCCACCACTTGAACAAAACACCAGGCATGCTCTGGAAAATCTGGACCGAAAACAGCCGCACTGGGGTTTGCGGCGGTGTTTACCTGTTCACTGATGAAAGCTCTGCGAACGACTTCCTGAAGGAACACCTGGCACGCCTTGATTCGATGGAAATCAAGGATGTGCGCGCCAAGGTTTTGGATGTTAACGAGAGCCTTTCGCACATCACACGAGCGCCGATCGCGGCTACCGTGGCGAAAAGGGCGTAGGGTTGAGTCCTGAAGGATGAACAGAATTTATCTTCAATGAGCAATGTAACGACGGTCCTGCCCAACGCCGGACTTTGACAGCGGTCCGCGCCCCCAAGACGGACACGCCTTTTAAATCAGCAACTTAGCGTCGCAATGTGCCGTGGCAACATGAGTTTCATCAGTGGCCCTCGAACTGCCCTGTGTATGCCCTGAGACCGACATGGAAGAAATCGAAAGAGCGGGCAGAGACGAGGAAAAGTAGATGCAGAAACAGAAGGGTTTCTCACTGATTGAGTTGCTGATCGTGGTCGCGATCATTCTGATTATCGCTGCGATCGCGATTCCAAATCTGCTACGTGCCCGTATGGCGGCCAATGAGGCGTCCGCTGCCAGCTCAATTCGTACGGTTAACACTGCGGAGATCACCTATCAGTCCACCTATCCGACCGTTGGATATGCGGCGGCACTGGTGGACCTCGGTGGCCCAATCGGTGCGGCGTGCGTTCCGGCAACGACTAGCGCTTGCTTGATCGACAGCGTCCTGGCTAACAACGGCAATCCGGCTGGCACCGGCAAGAGCGGCTACCTCTTCGTGGGTGCTTCGGCCAACGGTGGCAGTTCCTACTATGTCCAGGGCAACCCGATTACGGTCGGTCAGACCGGTACCCGTAGCTTCTGCTCGTTCGAAGATGCCGTGGTGCGCGCCGATCCAACCGGTGCCGTGGTGGCCGGTGTAGCCGCCTGTGCGGTTCTAGCCCCCCTTAACCAGTAACCCTTGGGATTTGAGTTTCGACTTTGGGCCTGCAAATTGTTCAGTTGTAGGCCTTGGGAGTAGTCTTTTCCAGAGCGGCCAGCCCTGTTTTTCCAATTCATGCAGCCATCCAGGTCCAAAGACCTTTTCTTTCGAATCCCTGGATCGCTTACTCCCATGGCACAACGACACAGTTGGATGGTTAGAAAACTCTCAAGAGGTTCCTGATGACTTACTTTCCCTGTCTAGATTCCCAGCCGAGATTGCAAAAACGCTGTTCACGCGAGGCGACGAGATTCACTTGCCGGTCGGCACCGAGGTGGAAATGATGCTTGAGAAGCCCTTGACCCTGGAAGAACGGTGAAAATTTCGGACGCAATGAACTCACAAGACAACGATGGTGATCCCCAGATTGCGCCTGCCCAGGTCCGAGTCCGTCTTCAGAGCCGGTTGCGACTTCAGCAGAGCCCAGGTCTGCGCATCGGACGACGACCAGTCCTCTCCGAAAATGTAAGCGCGGATTGCGGACTGCTCCTGCAGTTCCCGCAGCCGCTTCTGGACAGCGATGCGAATGTCGCCGCCCGCGCCGCTCGAGCCGTATCCGTGAATCAGCTTCACCAGCGGGCAGCGCTGCTGCCGGGCGAGCGCGAGTTCGCGATCCAGCCTTGCAAGCGCCTCGTGAACAAGCGGCATGCCTTCCTCAAGATTGACAATGCGAATCGGCGGCGGCTTGCGCGATGTACCCATGAGGGTGGGAGCGACCGTTCAGCTATATCACAGCGTCGCGTGCAAACTGAATTGTCATCCAGAGCGAAGCGAAGGACCTATGCATTTCAGCTGCAAGCTACGGGACACGAGCTTCGAGCCTCAATCATGGAGGAGCACGAGAGATCTAAAGCCTTCTACGAGCCTCCGTGCCACGATGTTTTCCTCAGCGCGTGGATTGCCGGGCCCGGGTGCGTTCCCGAAGATAGTCGCGCCAGCTTGCCGGCAAAGCTTCCAGATTCACCGCGCGCTCCAACAACTCCGCGCTGCGCGAAGTTCCGTAATACAGATGATTGATGTCGTTGACCGAAACGCGGTCCGGATCGTGGCGCACGATCTCGATCGCCGAGCCCGCCTCCACCTCGCCCTCTTCGACCACCGAGAAGTAAAAACCGCTGGTCTTGCTCGCGATGAAGCGCTTGATCATGTCATCGCGATCGAAACGAATCGTCATCTTGTAGCAAGGTATGCGCGGCTGGGTCACCCTCAACAATGCTGAGCCAACACGCACCTGGTCGCCCACATAAAGCTCGTCTTCGTTCAAGCCCTCGGTGGTCAGGTTCTCCCCAAACGCTCCCCACCCCAGTTCGGCCTGCGGAAGTTCGCGTCGCCAGTACGCATAGTGCTCCGAAGGATAGCCGTACACCGCTTTATAAGGCCCGCCATGGACCGTGAGATCCGCCTGCTGATCGCCCCGCAGATTTAGCTGCTTGATCGGGACCAGGCCTTCCACCGGCCTCTTGAAAATGCCCGTGGAAACCGACGTCCCCTTCCACACGACCACCCGCGGCAGCCCAACGTTGACCGAGACAATCCTCATCCTCGATAAGATTCGCGAAGTCGCTGGAGGATTCGGCGGCCTTAGTCTTTCTTCTTCTCCTCCGCATAGCGCCGGAAGAAACTGTCCGCCTTCCATTCCGGACGCCGGTCGTCGTTGGCAACCCGCACCATCAGTCCACGGGCAATTTCCTCGTATTGAGCCGCCGCGGAAAAATCGATGGGCTGGGCCAGATCGTCCGAAGGCGCGTGATAGCGGTTGGTCAGCCAGTCTTTGAAGATCTTCTTCTGTTCCGCCGAGTCCGGATCGGGGAACACGTTCATCGCCAGAGACGGGATCCCGTGGCGAATGAAGTTGTACTGATCGCTGCGGATGAACAGATTGCGCTGCGGCTCGGGATCGGGGACCACCTGCACGCCCCGCGACTGCGCCACTTCGCGCGCCCGATCCCCCAGGTCCGACTCCGCCAATCCAAAAACCACCATCCTCTTCAAGGGAATGATCGGCAGGAACATATCAATGTTGATGTCGGCCACCATCGACTTCGGATCCACCGTCGGATACTGGGTGAAGTACTTCGATCCCAACAGGCCTTTCTCTTCCCCGGTGACAAATACGAAAAGAAGCGAGCGCTTGAGTTTCTCGGGCGGCCTCTTGAGCGAGGCGGCAATGTCGAGCAACGCGGCGCTTCCCGATCCGTTGTCCATCGCCCCGTTGTAGATGCGGTCCCCGTGAATCGGCTCTCCGATCCCGATGTGATCGACGTGCGCCGACAGCACGACATACTCATTCTTCAGGACAGGATCGGAGCCTGCAAACTTCGCAATGATATTGGCCGACTCGACTTCTTTCTTTTCTACCTTCATCTTCGCGCGAATCGAAACCGGCAGTGCGAAATGCGGAAGCGGCTTGCGATCTTTCCCCAGTTCCGCAAGCTCGGCAAAGGTGTGGCCCGTGCCCGCGAAAAACTTGTCAGCTTTCGCGGGGTTCGCGTACATGGACAGCTTTTCTCCCGCGGTCTCGTCAAACACTGTATCGGCAAGGTCCATGTTCGGATGCGCGCGGTTCAGCGCGATGCGCGACCACGGCACATCCATCGAGGCGGGATTCGGAATACTGATGGCGCCCACCGCGCCGGCCGCCTGCAGCGCCTTCCAGCGTTCGGCGGCCGTCTGGTAATGGGAGGCCAGCGGTCCGGGAATCTCCGCCGGCGAACCGCTCAGGAGCACCGCCACTTTCCCTTTCAGATCGAGCCCGGCGAGGTCGTCGTAGTCCTTCTCGGGAACTTTCAGTCCATATCCAACAAACACCAGAGGAGCTTCAACTTCGGGCGCCAGGTCGACGCGCGTAGAGAAAATGATGTCGTCGCCCAGCGTGAGCGGCTCAACCTTGCCATCGCGGATCAGGGCTGCGCTGCAGTCTTTCTCGATGATCTGGCGCGATTGAAACTTGACGGGCTGGTAGTAGCCGTCCTTGCCGGCCGGTTCGAGGCCCAATTGTTTGAGCTGATCGACGACGTAGGCCTCGGCCTTGCGCAAACCCTCGCTGCCAGTGTCGCGGCCCTCCATCTTGTCGTCGGCCAGAACCTTGACATATCCCCACCATGTTTTGCCATCAAAGGTATTCTTGGCAGCGGGCTGGGACAGAACCGGAACGGCAATGAACGCCCCGATCACGAGCAGCAGGACTTTCTTCAGCATGAAATCGAACCTCTCCATTCGACGTTAGTTGGGATACCAGGCCTTGCCACGCGGCGATCATTCTTACATACTCTGGAACCTTCTGGCCGTCATCGAATCTCACGGTAGTGGGTCAGTTTGAAACTGACCCACTACCAATCTCACGAGCAATGCGGGAGGTCTGGGTGAACACTGCGGAGAAGTATGACGCGATTGTGATCGGTTCGGGACAGGGAGGCACTCCCCTGTGCCGCGCATTGGCCGAGGCCGGCATGCGCACCGCCCTGGTGGAGCGCCAGCATGTGGGCGGAACCTGCATCAACGAAGGCTGCACTCCCACCAAGACCGTCGTGGCCAGCGCCCGCGTTGCCTACCTGGCGCGGCGTGCCGCCGACTACGGCGTTCACACCGGAGACATCCAGATCGACCTGAAGCGGGTGCGCCAGCGCAAACGTGACATCGTCAACAGTTTTCGCAACGGAAGCCAGGCGCGCATCGAAAAGACTGCGAATCTGGATTTGATTTTCGGAACGGCCAGTTTCACCGGACCCAAGACCATCGCAGTGCGCGGCAACGACGGCAGTCAGCGATCGCTCGCCGCTGATCTCATTTTCATCAACGCGGGCACGCGCACCGCGATCCCGAAACTCGACGGGCTCGACACCGTTCCCTTCCTCGACAATGCCTCGATCATGGAGTTAGACGCAGTCCCTGAGCATCTGCTGATTCTAGGCGGTGGTTATATCGGTCTCGAGTTCGGACAGATCTTCCGCCGCTTCGGCAGCAAAGTCACCATCGTTCAATCCGCTAAGCAGTTGTTGGCGCGCGAAGACTCCGACGTGGCCGACGAGGTTGCGAAGATTCTGGCGGAGGATGGAATCGAAGTCCTGCTGAATGCAAAAGCAGAGCGCGTCTCTTCCTCCGCTGGCCGCATTCGCATGGAAGTCAGCATCGGCGACCAGAAGCGGACACTCGAAGGCTCGCATCTGCTGGTCGCCATCGGACGCACGCCCAACTCGGACACCTTGAACCTGTCTGCCGCCGGCATCGAAACCGACGCGAAGGGATTCATCAAGACGAATAGCCGTCTCGAAACGAGCGTCCCCAGCGTATACGCCCTCGGCGACATCAAGGGCGGTCCCGCGTTCACGCATATTTCATACGACGATTTCCGGATTCTGCGCTCGATTGTCATCGAAAAGAAAAGCGCCTCGATCGACGGCCGCCTTGTGCCCTACACCTGCTTTATTGATCCGCAACTGGCGCACGTCGGCCTGAGCGAAGAAGACGCGCGCCGCCAGCAGCGTAAGGTTCGGATCGCCAGAATGCCGATGAACTACGTAGCGCGGGCCCTCGAAATGGACGAAAGCCGCGGTTTCCTGAAAGCCATCGTTGACGCCGAAACCAACCGGATCCTGGGCGCAACCGTGCTCGGCATCGAAGGCGGTGAGATTATGGCAGTCTTCGAAGTCGCGATCATGGGCAGACTGCCCTACACTGACCTGCAAAACGGAATCTTCGCCCATCCGACCCTGGCCGAAGGACTCAACAGCTTATTTTCCTCGTGGGTATAAGATTCGCCGTTACTACGATTCGTATTGCGCCCCGGATTTTTCCCATTGACCCCCTTCTCGCCCCGAACATACCATTTACCCCCGATCGAAAGACAGCGCTTGCGGAAGACAACATCCGCCAGAAAAGAGACGTCGATGAAATTATTTTGGAAAGCAAGCCTCCTCGCGGTTCTCAGCCTATGCCTGATCGCCTGCAGCAAGCCCGACACAAAGAAAATGGCTGACGACGCGAAGGCTGCCGCTGACGCCACCAAGCAAGCCGCCTCCGACGCTGCCGATGCCACCAGGAAATCCGCCACCGAAGCAGCCGATAAGACCAAGCAGGCCGCCAACGACGCCGCTGACGCTACAAAAGACAAGGCCAGCGATGCGGCCGACTCGACCAAGAGCGCGATGGGCAAAGCTGCCGACGCCACCAAGGACGCGGCAACCGCAGTCGGCAAGGACTCCAGGCAGATGGCCTCCGACGCCTACCAGGCCACCTCCGACAAAACCAAACAGGCGGCCTCAGCCGTGTCCGGCACTACGAAGAAGGCAGCCAGTGCGACCGCCGACGCGGTGAAGCAGGCTGCCCAGAAGACCAAAGAAGAAATGGGCAAGGCTGCTGACGCCACCAAGAATGCCGTGGAAAAGCCGCCAGCCGGCAAGCCGAAGAACTAGAGTCTTCATGAAGCGGCGGGCGTTCCCCGCCCGCCGTTCAACAACTCTCCTGAATCCTCGTCCTAATGATTCTTGATTAGGGAAGCTCAGTACAACCGGAAGGCCACCTCGATGCTCACCAGCACCGACACCGGGTGGTTGTCTTTTGTACCGGGTGCGAAGCGCCATTTCCCGACGGCCTCGAGCGCCTTCTGGTCCAGCCCCATGCCGAGCGAGCGCAGCACGTGTATATTGTGCGGCCTTCCGTCCGCTCCAATGATGGCCGAAAGCATCACCGTTCCCTGGAATTTCGCCTTGCGCGCTTCCTCGGAATACTCCGGATCCGGATCGTAAATCGGCCGGGGCGCTGATACACCTCCACCCACGCGGTAGACGCCCCCGCCGATGCCTCCGCCGTACCCTTCCCCGATGCCAGGCCCTCTCCCGGACCCGATGCCGCCGCCTTCCCCGCTGCCGATCCCTCCGCCGCTGCCCGTCCCATTCGAGGGCGGATTGAGAATGTTCGCCATCGGGTCACCGAACTTGTCGGATTGTGGCAGCACGAGATCGGGCGGCCCCACCAGGGTCGGCTCAGCCGGCAACGCTGGATTCTGGTTGCGAACCACGGCCAGCGGCGGCGTGAGTTGTTGCGCCGTGAAGCGCGGAGCGGTGCCATGTGATGCAGCCATCTTGTCCTGATCGCCCCCTCCTCCGCCTCCGCCGATCTTGCCGGGCGCTACCGGCAACACATAATCGTCAGTGACCGGAACAAGCTCAGCGACTTTCATCCTCACAACCTGGCGATTCTCAACCACCCACCAACCTGAGGTCGCGACCAGCGCCAGCGCAATCACGTGCAAGCCAAAGGAAAGCGCCAGGCGTGATCCGCTCATCGGGAATGTAAGCGAACTGCTGGCAAACAGGGGAGGAATCACGGTCTCGCGACGTGCGCGATTCAACCGGCCCGCCTCGGCGAACGAGGAACCTTCGACAGGCTCAGGGCAGGCTGCCCGCCGCTCCAGTTCAGCGCGAAGGTCAGCGCGAAATGCCGGGTTCGGTAGAAGCGCCACTTCTCCCGCGACCTGCATCAGCTCGCGAAGTTCCGGATCGCTCGGCTGCACCGGTTCGCGGCGGCCCAGCAGTGCGTCAATCTGTTTATCGAATTTTTCAATCAAGAACTCATTCATGGCGATCTTTCACCTGGCTTCTCAATGTTTCAAGGGCCCGGAACTGCAACTGCTTGATGGCGCCTTCGCTGCGGCCCATCTCCCCGGCAATTTCCCGAATACTGCGTTGCTCGAAGAAACGACGCACCAGAACATGCCGCTGATCGTCCGGCAAGCGCTGCAGCAATTGCGCGAACAATGCCTGCCGCTCGGCATCTCTGGAGTTCGCGGCTAATTCAATCTCGTCGAGCGGCACGGCGGGCTGCGCGCCCTTCCAGCGCCGCGTCACCAGGTGCGACGCAATCCCCAGCAGCCACGCGACCAGCGGTTTATCCCGCCATTCAAATCCGCCCAGGCCGGCCAGCGCCTGTTGGAAAACTTCCGCCGTTACGTCTTCGGCCTCTTCGCGTCCTGGAACCCGTCGCGCCACAAAAGCGTACACTCGCGCGAAGTTCGCTTCGTAGATTTCGGCAAAGCGGCCTGGGTCGCGTTGCGCCGCCTCGATCAGGCGCCGCTCGTCGGCTTCGTGCTCGGTCACTTTCAAATCCGGTCTCCGCGCGGCCCCTGCTACCTATCTAATGATGCGGGCAAGGATTAGGTTACGCCCTGCCCCGGGATTATTTTCCGCCCTTCCGCCTGATCCAGTCTGTGACTGCTATCCTGTGCGGGCAAAAAAATGCACGCCCTGTCTCCCGCCGCCCTGTCAGACGCCCGCCTCCTGGCGGCCTACATCATCTTTGTTGCCAGTTACTTGGTATTCGCCCTGGGGAAGTTCCCCGGGCTCAAAATCGACCGCACGGGCGCGGCCATCATTGGCGCCGTCGGCATGGTCGCCTTCCGCATCGTGCAGCCCGCCGACGCCCTCCAGCACGTCAACTTCTCGACCATCGTCCTGCTGTTCTCAATGATGCTGATTGTCGGCACTCTGCACCTGGTCGGCTTCTTCGAGTGGAATGCGGAAGCGGTGCTTCGTCGCCTCAAGCCTCACCAATTGCTCCCGGCCGTGATTTTTACCTGCGGATTTCTCTCCGCCTTCTTCGTCAACGACATCGTCTGCCTCGTCATGGTGTCGTTCGTGCTCTCGATCACGCGTAAGATGAATCTGCAGCCGCTGCCCTACCTGCTTGCCGTGGCCACCGCGTCCAACATCGGCAGCGTCGCCACCATCACCGGCAACCCGCAAAACATGCTGATCGGATCCTTCTCCGGAATCCGCTACCGCGATTTCCTCATGCATCTTGCACCCGTCGCGCTGGTCGGACTTTTCATCGATTGGGGCGTGCTGCACTGGGTCCACATGCGCAACGTGGTGCTGAAGCTGGAGGATCGCCGCGATATTCCCCTTCCCGCGCTCGACCTATCGAAACTGACCAAGCCAGTCATCGTTGCGTCGGCCGTTGTGGTCGGATTCTTCCTGGGCGTCGACCCGGCTCAGATGGCCGCGCTGGGAGCAGCCGTGCTGTTAATTACGCGCACGCTTGAACCGCAACAGGTCTATAAGGAAGTCGACTGGGGATTGCTGGTCTTCTTCGTAGGACTCTTTCTGATTGTGGGCGGCGCCGAAAATGCCGGCATCACCACGCGCCTGCTGGATGTAGCGCGGCACTGGAACCTGCAACGCACCTGGGTGTTTACGCTTTCGGTGGCCGCGCTGTGCAACATCGTGAATAACGTCCCGGCCGTGATGCTGCTGAAGACGATGGTGCCCGGCTTTGCCGATCCCCACAAAGTGTGGCTGTTGCTGGCCATGGCATCGACCCTCGCCGGAAACCTGACCATCACGGGCAGCGTCGCCAACATCATCGTGGTCGAAACCGCCAAGCCGGAAGTCGAGATCGGCTATCGCGACTACCTGCGCGCAGGAGTGCCCATCACCGTGCTCACGCTGACTGTGGGATGGGCGTGGTTGACATTTGCTGGCTAGCTTTTGGCTGCTGGCCCGCTCGGGAAGGGCTCGACTTCAGTCGAGCCGAAAAGTCCCGGAACTCCGGCGCCTTCAGCCGCTGATCAGTATCATCAAAATCAGCCCACACGGCTGTTCATCGAGCTGCAGGTGCTCGGCATCGGGCGAGATGTTGAGGGCACTCTACTATCGGCAGCGTTGGTGCAATGGGGATTTTTCAACAACTATCGAGTCCTTGCTCAGAAGCTAGTGCGGTTACATAATCTGCACGTGTTAAGCCCCGACCCGAAATACAACCAGAAGTTCGCAGAGATAGGACGAAATGAACGATGGTACAGCCTGCTCTTGTACGGTACCTTGTTGACTGTTGCGCTTGCTCTCATCGTCGGCAGCGTCCGCTGGTACTTCGGTGTCGCGGCTCTCGCCATTGTTGCCGTCTTGTGTGTTTCCTTCTTTGCAATTAGACGGAAGCTCCAAAGGTGGCCGTGTCCGGCGTGCGAGAAGCCCCTACACATCTCACCGACCCAAGCGTTCAAGCCGTGGCCTCGACGCTGCCCACACTGTCAAATACCGAGACCCTCGCTGTGGTTGTGACGTTCCGGTTAGGGCGCAAACGGTAGTTGATGTAACCGAGGCGTTTTCGCCAGTTTGCGCCGCTTGTTCGCCAAAACCGAGGTCAATTGGTGAAATGGGGATTTCACCACACCGACTCAGGGCAACGATTGTGTACCCGGGGAGCCTTTAGGGTTGGCTGTTATCGTAGACCGGAAGAGCCGTACGGTGTGTCGAAATTCTTTCGTAGCCATCAGAAATAGAACTTCCAGGTGACTCCGGAGCTCGTACTCGCCCGGTACTACGTCGCTGCTTTCTGATCCCGCCGTAAAAGCGTAGGGTAGCCGATGAAGGTACCGCCCGAGGCGCAACTGCTCCTGCACAGCACCGTCTGGCGTAGTCCATGCTCGAAAGCCTCGAATTCAAAAGCACGAGCACGTCATCGTTTCCGGCTTGAGAATTGAGTTTCCACGTATTGTACCGATGGAGCTGCTGGTCATCCAGTCATCAGAGGTGCGAAGCGTTTCCCTGCTTTGTTGGCTTCGCAGATCAGGCCGCAACGATCAGATGCGCCAAGCTTTTGCTTTAGCCTCCAAACCGATCAGATTAGCTGA
>CAVTEO010000010.1:0-947021 GCA_963733805.1 uncultured Acidobacteriota bacterium
CGGCAGTCGTGATGAGCCCGAAGGTCCGCGGCTGGATGATCGCCCTCTCCATCATTGGCATCATCTACGGCGGCCTGGTGTCGCTCATGCAGAAGGATATGAAAAAGCTGGTGGCCTACTCGTCGGTCAGCCACCTCGGCTTCTGCACGCTCGGTATTTTCGCGCTGAATCCCGTCGGTCTCAGCGGGTCGGTCCTGCAGCAGATCAACCACGGCATCTCCACCGGCGCGCTGTTCTTGATCGTCGGCGTGCTCTACGAACGCCGCCACACGAGCGAGATCTCCGAATATGGCGGCATCTCCAACGTGATGCCCGTTTACGCCACCATCACCATGATCATGTTCCTGTCTTCGATGGGTCTGCCGTTGCTCAACGGCTTCGTGGGCGAGTTCACCATCCTGCAGGGAACATTCATGGCGAACTGGAAGTGGGCGGCTTGGGCGGTGCCGGGCGTGATTCTCGCCGCTGCCTATCTGCTCTGGCTCTACCAGCGCGTGTTCTTCGGCACGGTTACGAATCCGAAAAATGAAAAGTTGCCCGACCTGACTCCGCGCGAGATCGCGACCTTCGTCCCGCTGATCATCATGGCGTTATGGATCGGCCTTTACCCCAAGCCGTTCTTCCAGATTCTCGAGCAACCGGTAACCCAGCTTGCCCGCTCGGTGCAGGAAGGCGCGAAGAACCCGAACGTGGTCGCAGGCGGCGCTGAAGTTGCTCCCGCGCCTGTGAATCCTGCCGCGCAGTCGGAAGCGCCGAAAGGGAAGGACTAAGTGCCCGGCGGCATCGCTCAATACTTCACCGGACTGGACTACCTGCTGGCATTGCCCATGCTGCTGCTGACGCTTTTCGCCATGGGCATCCTGCTGATCGACCTCATGCTCCCGCCGGAGTGGAAGTGGTCCAATGCGCTACCGCCTTCGTGGGCGTGTGCTTTGCGACCGCCGGCGTGTGGCGGATTCAGTCCTGGTACAACGCGCAGGGTCGCATCATGGGCCGATGCCTGGCTTCATGAATACGCTGGTCGTCGATCGCTTTGCCCTGTACTTCTTCTACCTCTTTCTCGCGGGAACCGCTGTCGCCATCCTGATGTCGGCCCGCTATCTGGAGATCGAAAAGGAGAATCACGGCGAGTACTACGCGCTGATGCTGTTCTCCGTAGTCGGCATGATGTGCATGGCCGCGGGCTTCGACATCGTGATGATCTTCATCGGCCTGGAACTGATGGCGATCTCCACCTACGTGCTGGTCGGCTTCCTGCGCCGCGACAAGCGCTCCAACGAAGCCGCGCTGAAATATATGCTGCTGGGCGCGTTTTCGTCCGGCATTTTTGCCTACGGATTGTCGCTGTTTTACGGCCTGACCGGTTCCACCAACCTGCAGATAATCGCGCAACGCCTGGCGCAGCGAGTGGAAGCGAACGGCGTCAAGCCGATGCGATCCTGATCGTCGCCATGCTGACCACCGCCACCGGCTTGCTGTTCAAAGTTGCCGCGGTTCCGTTCCACCAGTGGGCGCCCGATGCCTACGAAGGCGCGCCCACCAGCATCACCGGATTCATGTCGGTCGCGGTCAAGGCCGCAGGCTGGGCGATGTTGCTGCGCCTGTTCATGGTGATGTTCCCGCTGCGCCCCGCTTACGTTCCGTTCCTGGTGTTCGTTTCGATCGCCACCATGACCGGCGCGAACTTTGCCGCGCTGACGCAAAGCAACCTGAAGCGCCTGCTGGCCTATTCCTCGATCGCCCACGTTGGCTACATGCTGCTCGGCCTGGTCGCCGGATCGAATGACAGCTTCAACCCCGACGGCTTCAAGGGCATCCTGATCTATCTGCTGGTCTACACCTTCATGAACCTGGGCGCGTTCGCGGTGATCACTTCGCTGCGCCACCGCAACGTGATCGGCGACGAGATCGACGACATCGCCGGCCTCTACTCAGCGCGCCCCGGTGGAAGCCGTCCTGATGCTGATCTTCCTGCTGTCGCTGGCCGGCATCCCGCCGCTGGCCGGCTTCTATGGCAAGTATTTCATCTTCCTCAGCCTGATCGAGACCGGGCACTACGTGCTGGCCGCGCTGGCCGTGCTGTACTCGGTCTTCGGTCTCTACTACTACCTGAGGATCGCCAACGCCATGTTCATGCGCGAGCCGCTGGAAAAAGAATCGCTGCCCCTCAGCCCGGCGATGGGAGTCGCTCTCGGAGTGACAGCCTTCGTCACGCTAGCCATCGGCCTGTTCCCCAATCCGATGATCAGCGCAGTCAACGGAGTGCTCGGCCTGACGCAGGTCACGCCCATCGCCAATCTGCTACGCTAGCGGCGTGCCCGACGAGTCCCCAGAGCGGCAGAAGAGAAGCCTCATACTGCAGCTGGCCAACTACAGCCAGCTCGCGTTCATCTTCCCGGCCGCTACCGTCGTCGGATGGCTCATCGGCGCAGCCCTTGATCGATGGCTGCATACCAGCGTGGCTCTATCTCGTCGGACTCATTCTGGGAATCATCGCCGGCTTCGTGGAACTCATCCGCCTGGTGACCTCGTCCGAGTCGAAGGAATAGGGAGCTGCGCCCGCACTTTCGTTTTGAAACGCGCGGTACCCCCTCCCCTCGATCTTTTGGAATCAGAAAGTTACGCGCGAGACAGGGCTAAAATCTTTGATTTCAAATAACTTGTAGGCGAAATATTCCAAACAAAGCATTTAGCCGTCGAAAGTTTTGCCGGCGCGTGTGCGCGCGGGCGACGTATCCTTGCCGAATTATGCAGAAGGTCACAAGGTCGGATGTCACAGGGCAGATGTTCAGAATGAACATGGGTGCGCTCGCGTAGGCCGGTAGTCGCGGGCGGGGGCGCCCGCGCTACATGAACCCGGTTGCATAAAGACTTTCGCTGTGGCGGAGCTTTCCATTTTGAGCGCTGATGCAGATGCCTTTTATTCCGGCGCGCTTCTACGCATTCATCGGTGCATGGTGGTGCTCGCGATCGCGGTTCCGATCGTCGGCGGCATTTTCTTTGGACTACGCACTGCACTGGGTCTGGCCGCCGGGTGCGTGGTGGCGCTGCTCAATTTCGTATGGCTGAAGCGCGGAGTCGAGGCGCTCGCCGACCGAGTCGTCGGAGGCGGCAGGACTCAGTCGGGGAAGGGCATCGTGGCGCGCTTCCTGTTGCGCTACGTTTTGATGGCCGCAATTGCCTATGGTATCTTTACTGTTTCCCCCGCGAGCCTCTACGGGTTGTTATTCGGACTGTCGTTACCCGTAGCAGCTATCGCGTGCGAAGCCGCCTACGAAGCTTACGTAGCCTTGGCGCGTGGCCTGTAAAGCTAGTCTCTAGTCGTCAGTCTCCAGTCGTCAGCAAAAACTTGTTTCAGGCTGAGGACTAAGGACTAGCTAGAGCTGGCTGGAGATTGACGACTGCTTTCCTATGCCTGAGCAACTCTGGTTTACCGAGATTCTGAATCACGCGTTCGGCACGGCCGTGACCGGCCTGCTGAACACGGTGGGAATTCATCCCCGCTACCCGCAAGCGCCCATCCCGAACTCGGTCGCGATGGAGATTCTGGTTTGCCTGTTTCTGATCGTCGTATTTCTTGCTGTCCGCGCCAGTCTTTCAGTCGACCGTCCAGGCGCGTTACAGCACGTTTTTGAGGGGGTCGTGGGCTTTATCGAGGGGCAAAGTCACGAGATTATCGGACCGCATAGCGAGGCCCATACACCATTTCTGGTGGCTCTTGCTCTCTTCATTCTGTTCTGCAATCTGATCGGCTTGATTCCGGGATTCGAGTCGCCGACGGCAGTTCCGATTGTGCCTTTGGGCTGCGCATTAGTGGCATTTTTCTATTACCAGGCGCAAGGCTTCAAGCATATGGGAATCAAATACCTTGCGCACTTTGCCGGCCCCATGCCGGCGCTCGCGCCGCTCATGCTTCCCATCGAACTGATCAGCCACCTGGCGCGTGTTCTTTCGCTCACGATTCGTCTGTTCGCCAACATGTTCGCGGGCGACATGGTAACCCTGGTTTTCTTTTCGCTGGTGCCGCTTGGGCGTCCCGATCCTGTTTCTCGGCCTGCACTTGGGTGTCTCGTTCCTGCAAACTTACATTTTTGTGCTGTTGACCACCGTGTACCTCGCGGGAGCGGTAGCCGAGGAACATTAGCGAGCACCTCAGGGGCTAAAGCCCGATCTCTGGTTGGACTGGCGGACGGCCTGAAGGCCGTCCCTTTCAAAGCGCGGTTTTGCCGAGCGTTTTTCGAGCAGTTTCGAGTTTCAAGTTTCCGGTTTCGAAGGCCAAGGGCTGCCGGGTGTACTTCTCGAAACTCGAAACTTGAAACCCGAAACCGGTTTCTGAGCCATCAGCGTGAGGGCGTCTGCACGGGATGACGTCAACCACCCACTGGCGGCCATTGATACGAGGAGAAAAACACAAATGCGCAAACTCAGCTATCTGTTCATGATTCTGTCCGCGCTCTGCTTTGCTATTCCGGCAATGGCGCAGGGCGGCGAGGCGTCCGCTGTGAACTGGGTCGCGATTACTTCGGGATTCGCCATGGCGATCGCCTCCGCGGTCTGCGGGCTCGCCCAGGCGAAAGCGACCGCAGCGGCCGCCGAAGGCCTCGCCCGAAACCCAGCCGCGCGTCCGGGCATTCAATTAGCGCTGATCCTTGGTTTGGCGCTGATCGAATCTCTGGCGCTGTACACGCTGGTGATCATCTTCGCGAAGGTTAAGTAGTGGCTGGTGGCTGATGGCTAGTAGCTGATGGCTAGTGGCTGGTGGCTAGTAGCTAATGGCTTCCAACATTAAAAAAGCCTCTGTTTGCGACAGAGGCTTTTGCATTTCCTGAGACCTGAGACCTGTGATCTGGCTCTAGCCCCTTTCGCATCCCGTCCCACTCTTTGCTCTTGCCTTCGGGAGCCCGTTCCACGGCTTCGACCAGGATCCGGCGCAGCCGGTAGCGGCTCTCCAGATCGGTGTTGACGATCTCGAACCCAACTTCGTTCACGCGCGCGCGCCGCAACAGGACCTGCGCTCGAACGTGCCGCACGCCCATCGAGATATCCAGATTCGCTTCCGAGCCGATGCGCAAATTGTCTTCCTTGGTTCCCATGCCGCCGCCCAGGCTCATCTCGCGAATCGAAATGCTCGACTTTCCCCAGGAGCTGCTGATGGTAGCCGACAGAGTCTTGGAGAGCACGATGCGTTCATAACGCCGTTGCCGTACCCACGGGCAGGCGGGAGCGGAGTCGAGCGCGGCAATCGCCAGTTCTCCCGGTTCCAGTCCGCTGTCGGACAGGATCTGGCTGCCGTAGCGGGGATCGATCTTGGCTAGTGCCTGCGCCGCCGCAATGCGGATTTCGCGATGATGCATCCACTTCCACATCTTCTTGGCTTCCAGCAATTCGCGCAGCACATTTGTCGCTTCCGTGTCGCGCAACCGTCCCAATGACTCAATCGCCTTGAGTTGTAGAAAGGGCGATCGTCCTTCGGTATCGCCGGCGCGCGCCATCACCGTCAGCGGGCCCACCGCCGAGCGGTCGCCGCTCATGCCAATCTCATCGACCGCTTGCGGAATTACCAGTGGATCAAGAATCTCCACCAGTTCCAGCAACGTACGTCCGCGGTCATCGGCTGCGCCGTAAGCAATCTGCCGCACGACTACGTCGTGATAGAAGCGGTTGAATTCCGGGAGACGCACGGGCAACAACTCCAGCAGCGTGTGCACGTCCAACCGGCTCAGCAGGCCGACCACCGACGCAGCCTGTCGCGGTTGTCCTGTGCGCAGCATCTCGCGCATCTGCGCCAGCGCGTTCGCGCCCAGTTCCCGCACCAGCTCGATCATGCGATCGCATTCATCGCGCCGCATGCAGCGGAAGAACCGGTCCGCCAGGTGCTCCACTGCAGCCTGGCTGGTGCGCCGCAAAACTTCCAGAAGATCTTCAGGAACCTGCTCAACCCGTAAAGCTTCTTCGATAAATTCCGGCAGCCGGTTCTCTACGCCGATGCGCGGCCGCAAGTCATTCGCGAGCACAGGACGGGCTTTGGCTACCAGTTCCATCGCAGCGCAAACCGCAGCCACTGCTTCATAACTCTTGCGCGTGCTGGCTTCCTGGCTCAGGCGCACGAAGGCGGCGCTCAACATGCTCTGCAGTTCGGTTTCCTGCTCCCTGCAGATCTGTTCGCCCACGCGTGTGATGGCGCACGCCATCAAATCGCCGCCCGGCCCGGGATACAGATCGGCGAGCTGCGCCAGTCCGGTCGCCAATTTCCGGCGCGCCTCGGCGTCTTTCGAGTCCAGGCAATTGAAATAATTCCGCAGAATCTCGTCGGCTGATTCCTTGTCCCCGCGCTCCAGCAAAACTTCCACAAACTGCCGTACGTTGCGGGGCGGGACGCAGGGCGCCTCGTTCGAAGTCAGCACGCTTTTCTTGCCGGCTTCCGGCACTTCTGCCCAGAACATGCGGTCCAGAATGTCGGCGTGCGACTCCACCAGAATTCCGGCCTTGCCCATCTTCTCTTCCTGCACGCGCAGAATCTGCCGCAAGGTGTCCATCTGCCGGCTCATGTGCTCAAGCATCTGGTGCACGGCGTTCACTTTCACCTCGCCCTTTTGATAGCGTTCCAGGGCAAAACGAATCGCCATGTGCTCCGCCGCCTTCATGAGTAGCGGCGTGTCGCTGTCGGTCTGGACGTTGCTCGCCAGGCTCTCCAGCAACTGCTGCAGGTTGACCCGCGTGTTCGGATCAGCTGCGCCTAATTCTTTCTGCAGATCTTCCGGGGCAACGTTCGGGTTTACCGAGACTTCGCTGAAGCGGGTCAGCAACCGGATCGCCTGGACCACTTCTTCTTCCTGCAGCGGCACCGTCTTCCCATCCCAGCCACCGCCCGTTCCTGTGCCGGAACCTGTGCCGCCACCTCCCCCGCCGCCCCCGATCTTTACGGTGGGGACACTGCCCATGGGCGCACCTCCAGGCTCGCCCCCGCCGCCCCCTTTTGCGCCCTCCGCAGCAGCAATGAGTTGAAGCAGTTTCTGTGGATCGTTCAACCATTGCTTGAATTCGGGTCCGAGCGTCTGCGCTGCGATCTGCGCGGCAATAGTGACGTCGCCGGTAGCCGGATCGGCCGCCACGAACTTCACTTCATTGATCTTGATGGATGTCCCTTTGCCATCCCCGAGTGTTTCCCGGATTTGTTTGGCGACGTCCTGTCCTTTGGATCCGCCCACGGCAAATGCCCGCACCAGGCGGGCGAAATCTTCGATGGTTACTTGACTGGAAAAGTTGATGCTGGCCAGGCCAGCTGTGGTCAGCAGTTGCGCGAAACTGCGCTCCGCCTGACCGGTCTCAATCGGAATCCCATCCAGAAGAAGCTTTGTGCCTGACACGCCCAGCAGAAATCCCTGGTCGCCCGCTTTCGGGATGGCCTGCTGCAGTTCGTTCCACGCCACCTCAAATTGTGTCTCGGTACGCTTGTGCTCAAACCCATACAGGCGTACGTACTTCACCAGGATGTTCAGGCTGTGAACGAAGGCGCTCGCCGAAGCGCTGCGGCCCGCTTGCGATGTCCCTGCGGTCGAGATAAGCGGCTCCAGTATTGCTCGATTTCAAATTCAGGGTAATGCGAAACGGTAAGCCTCGCACGTTACCGAGGTAATTCGCCTGCGTCCGTGCGAGAATATTGCAGAGTAGTTTTGCCGCCGGTATAAAGCCTTGCCACCGCCGACTCCCACGCCCAAGACGCGGAAGCCCAAGCAATCCCTAGGCTTTGCGCACTGGATGCAACGCGTCCCCGAAGAATGTCAGCGTGCGGGGTCCGGCCTGGGGGCCGATCCGGTCCATGACCTTCGTGTCGCGCTCCGCCGTTGCCGCTCGATGGCCGACGGCCTGATGGCTATTGATCCCGACCCGGCCTGGAAAGACATGAAGAAAGCGGGCAAAACGCTCTTTCGCGCCCTGGGCGAACTGCGCGATGTGCAGGTCATGATGGAGTGGGTTCAGAAACTTGGCCCTCCGGATGATCCGGAGACGCAAGCGCTGCTGGCTCTTCTGAGCAAGCGGGAGCAAGAACACAAACTCACGGCCGGCGAAGCGATCCGCAATTTTGACGTTCGCCAGTGGAACAAATGGAGCCGGGAGTTGCCCCGCCGTGCGGCGCGGGTGAAACCGGGAAGCCTGGTCTTCAAGCATCTCGCACTGGAGCGTTGGACCGAGGCTCATGACCTGCACCGCCGCGCCATGCGCACGCATTCGCAAGTGGCGCTCCACCAACTGCGAATCGGAATCAAGCGCTTCCGCTATATCGTGGAAAACTTCCTTCCTCAACAGCACGAAGCCTGGAGCTCTGAGCTCAAGAATCTTCAAGACTTGCTGGGGGACGTGCACGATCTCGATGTGCTCTGGACCACGGCTACCGAAGTAAATGCATTTGCGAGCGCCGAATCGCGAGCCCGCTGGCAGGCGATCGTGCATGAGGCGCGAGATAAGCGGGTCGAGCGGTATCGCGATCTGATGGCGGGTGAGCAAGCGCGCTGGCAAACATGGCGGGCGGAACTGCCACAAGGGAAGCAGGTTCAGGTCGCGGCCCTGACCCGTCTCCGGCTCTGGGCAGCTTGCCTGGACCCGAACGTGGCGCACTCCCGCCGCGTCGCCGAACTGGCGCGGCAGTTGTTCGACGGGTTTGCCCGCTTGGGAATTGCGCCGGCCAGCCCAAATCAGGATCTCCGCGTGGTCTTGTACGCGGCGGCTCTCATGCACGATGTTGGGAGGTCAAAACACGAGAGAGGCCACCACAAAGCTTCCTATCGCATGATTCGCCGGCTCCCGCCTCCTCTGGGATGGTCTGCGTCGCAGCTTCACTTGGCCGCAGTCACCGCCCGCTTTCATCGCGGAGCCCTGCCAACCCTGCGCCACAAGGTTCTGCTCGATCTCCCCCTTGACCAGAAGAAAATCGTCCTTCGCATGGCCGGGATCCTGCGCCTTGCCAATGCTCTGGATGAGCACACCGACGGGAGCATACAGCGTGTGTCGATCGAAGAGAAAGATAAGATTCTGACAGTTTCTGCCCAGGGATATGCCGCATGGACCCGGGCGGCCGAAGAAATTGCCGGAGCAGCCTACCTGCTGGAACTGGTTTTGCGGCGTCCCATCCTGGTGAAGTCGGCCCGCCGCTCCAAAGCCCGTCGCAGCAACATGAAGTAGCTCTGCGATCTTCGCGCAACCTTTGCGAACTTTGCGGTTAAATGCTTTGCTCCTGATCCGAAAACAAAACCCAATCGCGCGGGAGCACGCCCCAGGCCGACACTGCCCAGACACTTCCTTCTCGGCCCTGCGTCCATTAAGAATAAAGACGCATGACCCACGCTCTCCTGATCCGCAAAGCCGTGGAATGGCTGCGCGGCTACCGCTGCGGCGTTGTGCTCTCCGAGCAAGCCTGCGTCAGCGGCGAGATGCCGGACGCCATCGGCTGGAAGCGCGCGTGCCATTCCGTGGTGGTCGAGTGCAAGGTATCGCGCGCGGACTTCCTCGCCGACGGCGCCAAGCCCTGGCGCCAGAACCCGGAAACCGCCGTCGGTTGCGAACGCTTCTACTTGGCGCCGCGCGCGCTCATACGTTCCGAAGAACTGCCCGGCGGATGGGGACTGCTCGAGTTGCATAACCGCCGCATCCATGTAGCTCGTCCCTCGCGAAAGAATCTGCGCAGCGATGAGGGCTTTCGTTGCGAGATGAACCTGCTGCTGGCCAGCCTGCGGCGGGTCGAGATCCGCATCGAACCTCAGACCATCACGGAGTTCCTGAAGTGGCAAAACCGGATGGCTGAGTACAACGGCGGGTTGTCTCCCGAAGGTGTGACCTCGCCGGGCGGAGAGGACAACAGTTTTCTGGATCGCGATGCTGACAGGGAACAAACTGGCTCAACCGCTGCTCGCCCGGTGATGGGTCGTTAAGACATTTCTCCGACCGTGGCTTCGTACCACTGGTAGAACTCGGCGTCGTCAGGGCAGTTTGTCGATGGACCACTCGCGGGCGCCGGTTTTGACGACCACCAGAGTCGAGGTCTGCGGGCGTATCCACCTGGAGCTTGCACCGGCAGGTTGCTGGAACAGCGACACCGGGAACCGGTAGCGTCCCGGGGCCAGCTTCTTTCCACGCGCAATCTCAAAGCTCTGCGCCCGGCAGGCCTTTCGCGAGAAAAACTCCAGCAGTGCATCCGCGGAAGAGCGCTGTTTGACGCCATCGGTCAGCAGCAGAATGCCTGCCTCGCGATCCTGGGTCTGCCAGGCGCGGAGAAAGTCGTTGGCAGCGCCCAGCGCGAGAACGTAATCGGAGTCCGCGGGAGGAACGATTTTCGATTTCGAAAACGATGATGGGGCCAGCAATGCCGGCAGCAGGAGCGCAGCCGCCCAGCGAAACATGAGTGCAGGAATTCGGAGCACCTTTGTAGTTAGCACGGTCGGCGGCGTTTTCGGAATGGCAAAGGTGGTTCGCGGAGAGAGACAAAAACACGACGGGCGCGTACCGAATTAGATGTGGGGTGAGGATGGCATCGGTACGCGCCCTATTAAGTTAAAACAAGGTTAGGCCAGCCCGGTCCGGATGTCAAGAAAAATCGATTTAATAGAGGCTCAGGCGATCATCTTCGCAATCATAAATGCGGCTCCCGCCGCAAGGCCACCGATCACCATTGTCTGTGACGCTCCCCGCAGGGGCGCGGTGCCGGTAAAACGCGCTTTCATATACCCGAATGCACCTAATGCGGCCAGCGTGACCGCCGCCGACCACAACAATCCGCGCCACGCATTCGACAGAAGGATGTAAGGCGACAGCGGAATGAAGCCTCCGGCAACGTACGACAACGCAATGGTGGCCGCGCTGGTCACGGCGCGCTTGGGATCGGGCTCCTCGAGGCCCAGTTCAAAACGCATCATGAAGTCCACCCATTCCTTGGGACGATGGCTTAACGCTTCCACCACCGGCTTGGCCTCGGCTTCGGTCAGCCCGTAGTGCTCGAACAACTCCTCGACTTCGGCTTTCTCCGCTTCGGGAATCTCGACGATCTCGCGCTGCTCCCGCAATTTTTCGTGATCGTAGTGTTCGGCGTCGCCTTTGGCAGCGAGATATCCACCGAGCCCCATGGCAATCGAGCCGGCGGCAATCTCCGCCATCCCGCCCACCACGATAAGACGCGTGTTGCTCACGGCGCCGGAAAGCCCCGCGGCCAGCGCGAACGGGACGGTAAGGCCGTCGGCCATGCCGATCACGACATCGCGAACAAACAACCCGGCGGTGAAATGTTTCTCGACGTGTGGCGTAATGGGCATTCTGGAGTCAGACCTCGGGATGAGATTTCACGTATTCCTGCGCTTTCTTCACGACCTGGCGCTCCCCGTTGTAAGCGAGTTTTTTCGGCGCATCCTCCAGCGGTAGCCAGAGGGCGCGGCGCACCTCGACCCGCATCGCAGGAGTGACGTCGTCAATGCGGCCGGACTCGTAGCGCAGCAGGTAAAAGCTGACGATCTTGAAAACGCGCTCCCCGTCTCCCCAGGAGCGCACATAGACGTAACGGATGTCGGCGAGTTTGGTAATGAGGCTGGCGGTGATGCCGGTTTCCTCGCGCACCTCGCGGAGGGCGGTTTGATCAGGCTTTTCGCCCTCGTCGACCAATCCCTTCGGAAGGGCCAGAACGACTTTGCGGGGCGCCCGACGCCCGGCGCGCGCTGGCTCGGAACCCTCTTTTTGAGGCTCAATGGCCGCGATCTGCCATTCGCCGGAGATGCGCCGGAGGACCACGCCGCCCGCCGAGAATTCGCGTACCATGCGCTCATAAGTTATCAGGAATAAAGAGGTTCGTCATGGCCGGAGAAAAGGCGGTTGCGTAATTCAGGGCTGCGGCAGAAGTACCGCTGTAACGCTGATTTGCGCCATTGGTTTGGAAACCCAGACGCGGGCGAGGGCGCCCGCGCTACACGTGAGCATCATTAGTTCCAATCGATGGGGAACCCACGTAAGTAACTCAGCAGGATTGGGTTCAGCGCCTTCAGCTCGCGGAATCGCCCGTCCGGCGCAAGAAGTGACGAAAGATAACACTAAAGTGGTCTGCACCATACCCCGGGGAAATGGCATCTTAGTAGCCAGTTGGGATGCTGTTTTACCCGGGCAACCGGGATGTGGGGCTCGCGTGAAGTCGGTTAAACGGATCATCCGTTCGGTTCAGGCCTTTGGGCGCGAACTGTCGCGCATTTCAACGGCCCCTGAAGCCACGTCCAGCACGCCCGGAATCGGAATCGCGCTGGGCGGCGGGTTTGCGCGGGGCATCGCGCACATCGGCGTTCTAAGAGTTCTCGAAGAAGAAAAAATTCCTATCGATTTTATTGCAGGCACCAGCGTGGGCGCGCTGATCGGCGCCGCTTACTGCAGCGGAGTTACCACCGACGAACTCGAAGTCATGGCCCGCCGCGTGCGCTTCAAGACCTTCGCCCGCTGGACGCTCTCGCGCCACGGCTTCGCCACCAATCAACGCATGATCGGTTTCCTCAACAGCATGCTGAAGGTGAAGTCGTTCGAAGAATTGCGAATTCCCATGGCGGTCACCGCCACCGATCTCAGCACCGGCGAAGGGGTGGTATTCAACTCTGGCCCGCTGGTCGAACCGGTGCGCGCCAGTTGCGCCTATCCGGGAATGTTTTTGCCCGTCAATATTCGCGGGCGCTGGCTGGTGGACGGCATGCTCGCGCACGCCGTACCCACACGTCCCCTGGTCGAGATGGGTGCAAAGCGAGTACTCGCCGTGCACCTGAAAGGGCGCTGGTCCAACGGCACTGCGCCGCGCCACCTGTTCGACGTCATCGGACAATGTTTCGCCATCGCGCAGGACATGAGCGCAGCTCACTGGAAAGAAGCCGCGGATCTCATCGTTGAGCCCGACGTCAACGGCT
Organism: uncultured Acidobacteriota bacterium; assembly: GCA_963733805.1. Lineage (GTDB taxonomy): Bacteria > Acidobacteriota > Terriglobia > Terriglobales > Acidobacteriaceae > Gp1-AA133. Next base: position 12,915 of record CAVTEO010000010.1, read on the forward strand.
TCGAGTATGACGCGTTTGTCCACACCACTGCGCTAATCAAAGCGGGAGAAACCGCCACGCGAGCCGCGATCCCGGCGTTGAAGAAGTGGATCGAGAAACGCGATCCAGCGGCCCGTGCGTCGGCGGCAAGAACCTTGGTACAAGCTGCCACCATGCCGGCAGATTGAGACTTGTAGAGTCTCACTCTTTCCCGCCTGCAAAAAAAACCGCCCAAGCAGAGCTTGGACGGGTACCCCCACCAATCGGGCAATCCCTCGTACTGTGCGTCATCCCTCAGTTGACGTTCAACACGAGCGCTGTGCTATCACCTCCACTGGAACATCCGACATCGCCAGAACCACCGCTGGGAGTGTGAACGACCACGTTGACCGCACCGGGTCCTGAGATCACGCCGGTCGTGAGCGTGACTTTCAGTTGCGCATCGCTCAGCACGCTGGTGCTGAGAGGCTTGCCGTTGATCATGACCTGGGACGCGGCCACAAATTTACTGCCCTTTACGGTCAGGACCACGCCTTGTTCCACCTGCGTGAAGTCCAAGGCGCTGGGCGAAAGCGAGCCGATGAGCGGGACCGGGCGGGCGCTTCCGCAAAACGGATTCAGGGTGTTGTTGCAACCTGGAAGAAACAATACCGCCAGGAGCGCGGCTAGGGTCAGACGGGGCATGGACATGCTCCTTTGAGAATGAGTCTCCCGGCTGGATCGTGAGTAGTGCGGGGATGGGACCACGCTCAGCGGGTCAAACGCAGTCGGGAACCCCCGGCTTGTGCGGAAGTTTCGCGCGCTCGGAGATTTTTTTCGGGACGGCGCCGCAGGGCCGGCCAAGGGTAGGATGGGCGACCAAAAAACTGGGCTGCGGACGGCTGCGCCAGTCTGCGCGTTCGCCCAACATCTCGTTGACAGCATTAGCCTTCCGGAGTAGCTTGGGTCGCCCCAACGTAAGTCAATCCACACGATACTTAAGGAGAGCTATGCGAGTGCCAGTGGCGCTTTGTGGTGTGTTGTTGTGCGCTTGTGCGCTTCCCCTCGTCTCAGCCCAAGACGCGGTAAAAGCCGATTCCAAACACTACTCCGTAGTGAGCGAAAACGACCAGGTAAGAATTCTGAAAGTGCACTACGGGCCCCACGAGAAATCAGTCATGCACAGCCATCCGGCGTCCGTAGCCGTATTCCTGACAGACTCGACCGCGTTGTTCACCCTTCCCGACGGCAAGACGCAAACCATGAGTGTGAAGGCAGGCGAAGCCATGAGCAGTCCGGCCAATACTCACTTGCCGGAAAATACCGGCGACCAGCCTATGGAACTGATTCTGGTCGAGCTGAAAAAATAGCCGGCAGCCGGGTGGCACGAGCGTGCGGCCCGGCATTTCGCCCGCAAGATGGCGGTCGCCAGAGACGTTACGAGTACCCGAATTACATGGAATGCAAGCGCAATGGAGTAATACCTGGTCCAGGTTGGTCAGCATTCTTCAAAGCGAGCCAGCCTCCTGCTGAATCCGTTTCCACGCGCGCTCCACATGCTTGCGCTCCGTGTTCGTCTGGCCAACACAGAACCGGAGGGTGAAGCGGTCGTTCAGCCTGGTATGCGTCAGGAAGAGATCGCCCGAGCGATTCAGACGTTCCATGAGCGATTGATTCGCCGCGTCCCCCGACTTGAGTCGGAAGCAGACTAGATTGAGCGGCGCGGGAGCGGCAAGTTCGAAACGCTCATCACTGCGCACCCAGCCGGCAAACATCTGGGCCAGCATGACATGTTCGCGGATATGGTGCTGCAATCCCTCCACCCCGTAATGCCGCAACACGAACCACAGTTTCAGCGCGCGAAAACGGCGTCCTAGCGGAATCTGCCAGTCGCGATAGTCAATTACTGCTCCGGATTCGGTTGCCTGGTTGCGCAGGTATTCTGGCAACACGCTGAGTGTTTGAATCAGAGCCTTGCGATCGGCTACATAAAACACGTCGCAATCAAAGTTTGTGAACATCCACTTGTGCGGATTGAAACAGTAACTGTCGGCGTGATCGATTCCGGCATGAATGTAGCGGAACTCCGGGCAGAGCGCCGCCGTGCCCGACATGGCGGCGTCAACGTGCAGCCATATTCCGTGCTCGCGACAGATGGCCGCGATTTCCGGCACTGCATCCATGGCATTCGACGACGTCGTGCCGACCGTGGCGCACACAAAGCAGGGAATCAGGCCCGCCACTTTGTCTTGCGCGATTTGCCGCGCAAGTTCATCGGCGCGCAGGGCGAAGTTCGCGTCTACCGGGATGGCGCGCAGGTTGGAGGCGCCCAGCCCGGCGATCTTGGCCGCCTTCTCGACCGAGGAATGCGTTTGGGTAGAACAGTAGGCAACGAGTTTGCCGTCGCATCCTTTCGCGTTGCTGACATAGTTCGTGGCGCGTTCCCGTCCGGCCAGCAGCGCGCACAGCGAAGCGCTCGAAGCCGTATCGTGAATCACGCCGCCGCCCGTGCTGGTCGACAGAAATTTCTCCGGCAGTCCCAACATCGGCACCAGCCAGTCGAGGATGTGCGTCTCCACTTCTGTGCAGGCGGGACTGGTCGCCCAGAGCATCCCCTGCACGCCCAGCCCGGACGACAGCAGGTCCCCAAGGATCGCCGGACCCGACGCATTGCAGGGAAAGTACGCGTAGAAATTCGGCGATTGCCAGTGCGTGATTCCCGGAAGGATGAGCTTGTTCACATCGGCAAGAATCGCCTCGAAGGCCTCGCCCTTGGTCGGAGCCGCGGCCGGCAATGAACTCCGAATCTGCCCCGGCTTTGCCTGCGACAAAACCGGGCACGATTCAATCCTGGTGTAATAGTCGGCGATCCAGTCGACCACGGCGTGGCCATGTCGTCGAAATTCGTCAGGCGTCATGTGAAACGATTTTTCGTCAGACAAAGTCTCGTCTCCGCGGAAACAGGATTGGGATGACCCGGTTAGTTTCTTCTGTTCCTCCGTGCGCCTCCGTGCCCTCTGTGGTGAAGATTTTTGCTACCTCAGCCGAGCAAAGTACACCCGGGTCCGGTACTTCATCCCCACCCGGCCGTCCTTCTGATACACCCCAAACACTCGCCGCAGTTCCGCCAGCATGGAGTCGTACTGCGGGTGTTCCTGCATCGGAGCATAGGAAGAAGAAAGCAGCCTGCCCTCAAGCTGCGCGTAGTCAAAATCCTGGCGCATGTCGAAAACACGTTGTTCAAACGGAGTGGGCGCGAAGAACTCGTCAATTTTGTCGGTGGTGTTCTCGTGCCGTACCTTCTCGTAATCGGTGCCGTAGCGGAGCAGCAATTCTTCGTATTCCCGCAAAAACGGCGTGGTGTCGGTGCTGCGTTCGTTCCAGAGGAGCACCGCCCACCCCGCAGGCTTGAGGATGCGCTCGAATTCCTTTCGCGCCTTCGGCAAGTCGAACCAGTGGGCGGACTGCGCGGCGGTAGCAAAATCGACGCTCTGATCCGCCAGCGAGGAGGCTTCGGCCGTTCCGGCGACACTGCAGAATCCGCGAAAATCGGCCAGCAATCGCTCCGCAGCTTCCCGCATCTCGCGGTTCGGCTCAACTCCATAGACGCGATTGCCATTCTCGAGCAGGAGCCGCGTGAAGATTCCAGTTCCACTGGCAATGTCGGCGATGGTGGAGGAAGCAGTCAGACCGCACTCGGAGCGCAGTGTCTCAAGAACCTGCGGCGGATAACTGGGACGGTAGCGAATGTAGTTTTCGACGCGCGCAGAAAATCGCTGGGTGGGATCAATTTGCAGCATATTTTCCAGTTTATCCGAAGCCCGCTTCAACCCAGCGTCAATCAGACGCGCCGCGCTTGTTAAACTATTCCCACGGACATGCGTCTGGTCATCAAAGTCGGAACCAGCCTGATCGCCCCCGGTGGGCGCATCGACAAAGAGCGTATGCGCGCGCTCGTCGACCAGCTTGATCTCTCGCGCCACGAATACCTGATCGTCAGTTCGGGTGCGATTGCCTCCGGCATGTCAAACCTGCGCCTCCACGACCGCCCCAGCAGCGTACCCCGCATGCAGGCCTGCGCCGCCGTCGGTCAAAGCCTGCTGATGCACACCTACGAGCAGCTTTTCTTCGGGAAGAAAGTTGTGGCCCAACTGCTGCTGTCGAGCGATGACTTCACCTCGCCCGTTCGCTACAAGAATCTGCAAAATGCCCTGCACGAACTCGTGAAGCTCGGCGTCGTTCCCATCGTCAACGAAAATGACAGCGTCTCGGTCCGCGAACTGGTGGGCGCGTTTGGCGACAACGACGAGCTCAGCGCGCTGCTCGCCACCGCCGTCCGAGCGGATTGGCTGCTCCTGCTCACCGACGTCGATGGATTCTACGTTCCCAACGGCCGTAAAGCGACCAAGCTCATGCGCACCGTGCGCAAGCTGACTCCGGCCATGGAAGATCTCTGCGCCGGCAAAGGCAAGCTGGGTACCGGAGGCATGCGCTCCAAGCTGCGCGCGGCGAAGTCCGCCAGCGAAGCGGGTGTGCACGTCGCCATCGTCAACGGACGCCATGCCCACGCCATCGAGTGGGCGATCGCCAGGAAAATCGGCACCTATTTCCCCGCTCAGAAAGTACGCACCTGACAATGGCGACCAGCGTCAACCCGGCCCTTTCCACTCGCGATCACCTGGAGCGTGCCCACGAAGCCGCGCCTCGCGTCGCGCAGCTTTTTACAGCCGAGAAGAATGCGCTGCTCGAGGCCATGGCGAGCGCGATCGAAACGCACGCGGCTGCCATCCAGGAGGCCAATCAGAAAGATTTCGATTCCAGCGGAACCATGGGCGCGATGCGCGATCGTCTCCTGCTGACCCCGCAGCGAATCGCCGCCATGGCCGCCGGCATGCGCGAAGTCGCCGCCCTGCCCGATCCGATCGGCGAGACGGTTGCCGAATGGAAACGTCCCAACGGTTTGCTGATCCGCAAGGTGCGCGTTCCGCTAGGAGTAATCGGGATCATCTACGAGTCGCGCCCGAACGTGACCGTCGACACCGTGGCTCTCGCGCTGAAGACCGGCAACGCCATCGTTCTCCGCGGCGGCAAAGAAGCGATCCACAGCAATCAGCGGTTGGTCGAGATTCTCAGTGGCGTTTCCGGTCTCCCGCCCGGCGCGATTGAGTTACTCGATTCCACCACCCGTGATTCCGTTACTGAACTGATCCACGCGCGCGGACTGGTCGACGTCATCATTCCCCGCGGAGGCGCCGGCCTGATTAATTTCGTGGTCGAAAACTCCACCGTGCCCGTCATCGAGACTGGGGCAGGGAACTGCCACGTTTTCATCGACGAATCCGCCAACCTCGACATGGCCGACCAGATCGTCATCAACGCCAAGACGCAACGCCCCTCGGTCTGCAATGCCGCGGAGAAGTTGTTGGTGCACGAGCGAATCGCGGCCACTTACATCCCGCGGATTGCCGGGAAACTGGTGGATTTCGGTGTCGAACTTCGGGGAGACGAGGCGGTCCGCAAACTTGTTCCCGATCTCCCGGTTGCGCCCGCGACCGAAGATGACTGGGGCGAGGAATACCTCCGTCTCTGCATCGCGATCCGCATTGTTTCCGGGGTCGAAGAGGCCATCGCGCTGATCAACCGCTATTCCACCAAGAATTCCGAAGCCATCGTCACCGAAAACGAAGCCAACGCCCGACGCTTCCTGCGGGCGGTCGATTCGGCGACCGTCTACTGGAATGCGTCCACGCGCTTCTCGGACGGCGGAGAGTTTGGGTTTGGCGCGGAGATGGGAATCAGCACGCAGAAACTTCACTGCCGCGGCCCCTTTGCCTTGGCCGAACTGACATCGACGAAATACGAAGTCTTCGGCAGCGGACAGATCCGCGAATCGCCGGAACACTGACTTTCGTTCCGGCCAATCGCTCGCGGTACAATCCTTAATTCGTCCGCGAGAGGCCGACGTGAGAGGCGTTACTCCCGAAACAACTCGCAGCCTGATCCCGCCCGGCGAAGCCGCGCCCGATTTTGATTTGCCCGTGCTGGTCGGCGGCGTCAAGAAGCGCTTTCACCTCCGCGAGCAACTCGAGAAAGGCTGCGTCGTGCTCGCGTTTTATCCTGCAAATTGGGAATCGGTGAGCGCTCGCCAGTTGGCCGAATACCAGGCGGAACGCGGCCGCTTTGTTCCGGGCGGAGAAGTTGTGGGCATCAGCGTCGATTCCATCATGAATACCACCGTGTGGGAACGCGAGATCGGCCCGCTCGATTACCCGCTATGTAGCGATTTCTGGCCGCACGGCGAAGTCAGCCGGAGCTATGGCGTGTTCCGCGAGAAGGGCCCGCAGGCCGGCGCCAGCGAGCGCGCAATTATCGTTGTCAATCGCAGGGGACGCGTCGCATTCAGCAAGGTGTACGGCCTCGGGGACCTTCCGCCACTTTCCGAAACGCTCGAGGCCTTGCGAAAACTTTGAGAACGCCTCCCCACATAACAGATTCACGAAACTACTCATTCCTTCCAGGAGCGTCATGAAAATTTTCCCGGCCAGTGGCCTGGCGTGTGCTCTTTTGCTGTTCCATCTCAGCGGCGCCAGTTCTCCGGTTCCGGATGGCAGCAAGGCAGACGGCGTGCTCTTCGGTTTCCGCGATGCAAGCCAGGAGCTCAAGGCCGAGACACGCTTTCTCGCCGTTCCCGACCCCAAACTCGCCGAAGATCACCTGCGCATCCTGACCCGCGAACCGCATATCGCAGGATCCCCCGAAGACAAAGCCACCGCCGACTACGTCGCCTCGAAATTCCGCGAGGCCGGACTCGATACCGAAATCGTCGAATACCGCGTCTGGTTCAACTACCCGACGGAACTGAGCGTAGACGTCACCGCTCCCGAAGGCGTGACCATGCACGGCCCGTCGCGTGAGCACGTCGATGGCGATCCTTTCCAGGACAATCCCCGCGTGGTCCCGCCCTATAACGGCATGTCACCTTCCGGCGATGTGGAAGCCGACGTGGTCTACGCCAATTACGGCTCACCGGAGGATTTCCAGAAACTCGCGCAGATGAAGGTCGACGTCCGCGGCAAGATCGTCCTGATGCGCTACGGGCAGAACTTTCGAGGAGTGAAAGTTTTCGTCGCGCAGGAGCACGGAGCCGCGGGCGTCATCATCTACTCTGATCCGGCGGACGACGGTTGGAAGCGCGGCGACAAATATCCGCAAGGCCCGTGGCGTCCCGATACCGGCGCGCAGCGCGGCTCGGTCGGCTACATGTTTCAGTTTCCGGGTGACCCCACCACTCCCGGCATCGCCTCCATCCCGAACTTGCCCGAAGCGCAGCGCATTCCCGCGGACCAGTCGGCGCAGCTTCCCAAAATTCCCTCGACTCCAATTTCCTACGGCGATGCATGGCCTGTGCTGGAACATCTGGGGGGACCTGAATCGCCGCGCGATTGGCAAGGCTCGCTCCCGTTCACCTACCACGTTGGTCCCGGACCGGTAAAAATCAAGCTTCACCTTAAGCAGGACTTCCAGTTCCGCACCATCTGGGACGTGATCGGAAGGGTCAGCGGCAGCGAATCGCCCGACGAATGGGTTGTGTCTGGCAATCACCGGGACGCCTGGGTATACGGCGCGGTCGATCCCAACAGCGGAACCGCGGCCATGCTGGAGGCGGTCCACGGAGTGGGCGAACTGCTCAAATCCGGATGGAAGCCGAAGCGCACCTTGGTATTCGCCAGCTGGGATGGCGAGGAAGAAGGCCTGATCGGTTCCACCGAATGGGGCGAGCAACACGCCGGCGATCTTGCGCAAGCGGCCGCCTATTTCAACATGGACGTCGCGGTCTCAGGCCCGAAGTTCGGAGCGTCGTCGGTGCCCAGCCTGAAGCAGTTCCTTCGCGACGTCACCAAGTCTGTGCAGAGTCCGCAAGGCGGGACGGTCTACGAGGCGTGGCGCAAAGCGACGCAGTCCGGACCCGACATCTTCAATCCGCAGGAAACTTCCAGCAGCACGTTTCGTCCGCCGGCCGCGCAGGCCCGCGCCGATGTATCCGTCGGCGATTTAGGCAGCGGTTCCGACTACACCGTGTTTCTGCAGCACCTTGGCGTGCCCTCCACCGACGTCGGCTCGACCGGCTCCTACGGCGTTTATCACTCGGTCTTCGACAACTTCAACTGGTTCAAGAAATTTGGCGACCCCAACTTTGTCTATGAGCAGGAGATGGCCCGCGTCTACGGGCTTGAGGCCGTGCGCATGGCCAATGCCGACGTCCTGCCCTACGACTATGAAGAGTATGGCAAGGAGATTCTTGCCTACATCGACGGCGCGAAGAAGAAAGCCGAAGCCAAGTTCGGCGCGCAGGCACCCGATTTCTCGCAGGCAGCGGAAGCGGCCAAGCACTTCGAGGAGGCCGGAGCAAAAATCCTGGGGAAAGAACGAAAACCGCCCGAGGACAGCGCCCGGCTGAATCGCGTTTTGCGCGACACCGAGCGCGCCCTGCTTGTCCCTGAAGGCCTGCCCAACCGTCCCTGGTACAAGCACAGCATCTACGCACCCGGGCAGTACACCGGCTACGCAGCCGTCGTCATACCCGGAGTGAACGAAGGGATCGAGGCCGGCGACCTGGAACGCACCCGGAAGCAAATGGCTGTGCTCACCGCCGCACTCCAGCGAGCAACCCACGTTCTGGAGAGTTACCGGTGAGGGCTGCAATTTTTTGCACACCAGCGTTTACCTTGGAACCCGGGGTCAAGTTGGGTTAAACTTTGCTCCACGGTGATGGCTGGGGAGGTGGCACTGTCTCCCCGGATTTGGTTTCCCCGCTTTCATATAACTGCTGCCCTTCTATTTGTTGTTGGGTAGTGCCCACACCGACGGCCCAATGCCCCTGGCTCGCATCATTACGAAGTCTGCGGACGACTCCCTGGAGCTTTCCATGCAGTTGCGGTCGCGTGGGTTCCGGGTCGAGACGGTTTCTCCGGATCACATTCCCGCCGGCCCGGCAGATCTCGAAGTGTGCCTGGAAGAGTGCGCGCCCGAAGACGTCCTCACCAAAGCTGCCGTGGTGAAGGAGAGCGAGGACCTCTGGGTTTTTGTGGCTCCGGGAGCGCTCGATGAGCGCTCGCGTCCGATGCGCGTCATTCCCTTGATCCCGCAGGTGGCTGAGTTCCGGATTCCCGAACCGGTTGCAGCAGCGGTGGCCGAGAAGCCCAAGCTTGAAGTCGCCGTGGTCGAAGTGACGATTCCCGCGCCCGAGCCGGAGGATGATCCGCTCCTGTGCGAGTTGGAGATGCAGGCGCCGGCGGCAAGGGCGGCCGTATCAGACGCTCCGCCCGCGATTGAGAAGCCGATCGCTGCGCAAATGCCGGTCATCGCAGTGCCGGTCGAAATCAAGAAGGTTGATGTCAAAGCGGCGGCGGCTCACCACTCCCTGGAACGCATCCGGCACATCCCGGTCACGCAGCACGCCACAGAGATTCCGATTGTGCCTGCGCGCGTGGAGCCGAAGCTCTTTTTGTATCGCCCGGCGCCGCTCAAACAAAAAATCCGCGGCCCGAGAAAGTCCTACAAGGTAGCGTTTCAGTCGGGCCCGAAGTTGTGGCGCACGGCATCGGTCACGCTCGCTTTGCTGGTGCTGGCTGGACTGATCGCAACCGTGGTTGTCGTGCGGCCCCCAGTGGAGCCCGGCAGACCAAAAGCCGTGACCAACTCGAATTCGCCTGTCTTCTTGCCTGCGGCGGAGGCTTCTACCGCGGATTCTTCCAAGCACGCCGCCCCCGCTGCTTCCGGTCCTGTGGGCGGAAGCAAAACGATCGCCGGAAAAGCGAGCATGCCCGCGTCCCAGAACCCACCGGCTGTCGTGCCCCGCCACCGCTCCGCTTCGGACGACGGCCGGATCGCCGAGGACACCGTCATCTTCTATAACCGCAAACCTGCTCACCACGAAGCGAAGTTGCCGCCGCCCTCTGACGTCAAGCGCTACTCCGACTAAACCTCACTGAACCTGCGAACTGAGTGCCCGGTCGACCGAGAACGCTCCGCCACCGCGCGCCATCAGGACCGCGGCCATGGCGATCGCGAGCAGGTGATATTCGAAGCCCTCGCCCTTCTGCTGCCCGGTCCAGTTCATGAAGAAGCCGTTCGGCGCATGCACCAACAAGGTAGCGACGACCATGTTGGTGGCGATGCCAAGGGCCGCGATGCGGGTTAGAGCACCCACAACCAATCCGATGCCGCCCAGAAACTCGGCGCAGATGGCGAGAAACCCAAACATGGCGGGAATGTGCATCATGTTTGTGAAGAACCCCATGGTTCCTGAAAAGCCGTAGCCGCCAAACCAGCCCAGCATTTTCTGTGCGCCGTGCGCGAAGAATACAACCCCCATCACCAGGCGAAGCAGAGTTAAAGTCCAGTCGTTCGAGGTTGCCAGCAGTTTGCGAAGCATCGAGTCTTTCCTCCTGTGGATGTCACGTCTCTTGATGTCGGCCGCGCGGGGCGCGGATGGATGTGTTTCCTGGATACCGGGTGCACTTACTTGACTAGTCACGTATTCCTCCAAAAAAACTAGGTCAGATTTTCCCGCACTTTTTCCAGGGTCCGGATGAGTGTTTTCTGTTCCGCGGTCGACAGCGGTTCCATCGACTTCACGCCCGCCGCGGTCAGCGGCTTGTCGAGTTCGGCCAGCAGCCGCAAGCCGGATTCTGTGATCCAGCAGAGAACCTGCCGCCGGTCCTCAGGGCAGCGCTGCCGCCGAACCAGGTGCTTGGCCTCCAGCTTGTCGAGCAGGCGAGTGACGCCCGGCGTCATTTCAATCATGCGGTCAGCGATATCCAGAGTTGGCGTGCCGGTCTTGCCGGCTCCGCGCAAGATGCGCAGCACGTTGTACTGCTGCAGGGAAATTCCATGAGGCTCGATCAGTTGCGAAAAACGCCTCCGCAGCATGTCGCTGGTGCGGTACAGGGCCAGGATGGCTTCCTGCGCCGGAGAACCGAAGGGCTTCGACTGCCGAATCTCGTCCCGCAAACTCTTCGTTTTTCGCGGTGCCTGCGTGGCCATGGAAGAATAGATGACATGTCAATTAATGTCGATTCATGTTTTCGGAGCGGAGCGATTTATGTTTTGACGGGAAGCGGCGGGCAGCCTGCCCCTGAGCCTCTCGAACGGTTCCGCCCGCAGAAGCAGATGTTCAAGTTGCTATATTTCAGTTATTTACAGGCGCTGCAAGGTTGACCGTTTGGTCGACGACCCGTATTATGACCGGACCTTGAGCACGCCCCTTCACCTCCGCGCGCGCTATCCTCCCGCCGACATCAGGACAGCACGATGAAAGCGGCCAACGCCATCCAGCACCTGCTACTCACCATCCCGGCCGCTGCAACGGCAACGTTTCTGGCGTTGTTTCCGATCGTCAACCCCTTCGGCGGAATCCCTCTGTTCTTCTCGATCACGTCGGGCTTCACTCCCAAGGACCGCTACCGCGCCGCCATAAAGACCGGCTTCTATGTGTTCGTGATCCTGGTGACGTTCATGTTCTTCGGCCGCTTCGTCCTGAATTTCTTCGGCATCTCGCTCCCCTGTCCTGCAGATCGCCGGAGGCCTGATCGTGGCCAACACTGCCTGGGGAATGGTGACGGGCGGCAATCGCATCACGGCGGCTGAGAGTGATGAGGCGACGACGAAAGAAGACATCTCACTCACCCCGATGGCGATGCCGATGCTCTCCGGGCCTGGTTCAATCGGCGTAGTGATGGGCCTGGCCGCGCACGTCGACAGCATGACCGCCTACCTCGGCATGGTGATCGGCATCGCCGCCCTGGCGCTTACGGTCTACTTGTTTTTACGGTTAGGCGGCCCTCTCGTAGCAAAGCTCGGGCCGGGCACGGTGGGCGCCATCAGCAGAATCTTCGGCTTCCTGATCCTGGCGATCGCCGTGCAGTTGGTGTGGGACGGGGTGGCCGAGTTCAAGTAGAGTGAAACAAATTCTGGTGAAAAGCTCCTACTTCAACGTCACCAGCTTCTCCACCAGTTCCGAATAATCCCTTTTCTCCAGCCCGTGCACCTGCTTGTTGTACTCGTCGACCTTCGACGAGTAATTCATCGAGCAGAATTTCGGGCCGCACATCGAGCAGAACGCCGCCTCTTTGTAATAGTCGTCGGGCAGTGTTTCATCGTGCATGGCGCGCGCGGTCTCTGGATCGAGCGACAGGGCGAACTGTTTCTCCCAATCAAACTTGTAGCGGGCGTAGCTGAGCGCGTCGTCGCGATCGCGCGCTCCCGGACGATGCCGCGCCACGTCCGCCGCATGCGCCGCAATCTTGTACGCGATGATGCCGTCTTTCACATCTTTATCGTTTGGGAGGCCGAGGTGCTCCTTGGGTGTGACGTAACACAGCATCGCCGCGCCATACCATCCGATCATCGCCGCCCCGATCGCCGACGTGATGTGGTCATAGCCGGGCGCGATATCGGTGACCAGCGGGCCCAGCGTATAAAACGGCGCTTCGTAGCAGAGTTCGTTTTCCTTATCGACCTGTTCCTTGATCTTGTCGATGGGAATGTGGCCGGGACCTTCGATCATGACCTGCACATCGTCCTTCCAGGCGATCTTGGTCAGTTCGCCCAGCGTCTTCAGTTCGGCAAACTGCGCTTCATCACTGGCATCGGCAATGCATCCTGGACGGAGCCCATCGCCCAAAGAGAAGCTCACATCGTATTTCTTGAAAATCTTGCAGATGTCCTCGAAGCATTCGTAGAGAAAATTCTGCTTGTGATGATGCGCCATCCACTGCGCCAGAATCGCGCCTCCCCGGCTCACGATCCCCGTAATGCGCTTGGAAACCATGGGCAGGTACTGGATCAGCACGCCCGCATGGATCGTCATGTAATCCACACCCTGCGCGGCCTGCTCCTCGATCACTTCCAGCATTACGCTGGCATTCAGATCTTCGACCCGCTTCACCCGCGAGATCGCTTCGTAAATCGGCACCGTGCCGATGGGCACCGGCGAGTGCCGCAGAATCGCCTCGCGGATCTCGTGAATCTCGCCACCCGTCGAGAGGTCCATCACCGTATCGGCCCCGTAGTGAACCGACGTGTGCAGCTTCTTGAGTTCCTCGTCAATATTCGAGGTCACCGCCGAATTCCCGATGTTTGAATTGATTTTGCACAGCGAAGCGACGCCGATGCACATCGGTTCCAGTTCGGGGTGGTTGACGTTGGCGGGGATAATCATGCGGCCCCGAGCGACTTCGTCGCGCACCAGCTCCGGCGTAATCTTCTCGCGCTCGGCGACGTAGACCATCTCCTCGGTGATCAGGCCTTTTCGGGCGTAGTGCATCTGGGAGAAATTGCCGTCCTGGTTCTCAGTTTTGCGACGGGCCAGCCATTCCGCCCGAGGCTTGGGAACTTCGCCTTTTTCATTGTTGCCGTTAGCCGGGGAACCGTTTGCGGGCGTGCCATCGGTGGGGGTCATGAACTGCGCAACCTCTCAAAGTGTGGATAGCCAGATTATACGCTGGGATCGGAGATCATTTCGGGTGAGCGTTCTTCAAAGCCCTTAACCGCCAAGGCCGCTAAGAAAGGCCGCGAAGGACGCGAAGTGGACTACAAGAAGATCATCTTTGCGATCATTGCGGTTACTTAGCGAAGTTTTGATCTGAGAGCTCTCGCTCAAGTTCTACTTCGCGATAGTTGTTAACCATTCGTCGGATACCGTTTTTCAGAAGCGCGACGTGAAAGTTTATGAGAAGCCCTATTGGGATGTTCAGGAGGCGCAAATGCGAAAGAAGTTGAGCTTCATCCACTGGGTGCAATGCATCTTTACATTTCAGTTCGACAACGACCCGGTTTTCTACGACCAAATCTGCTCTGAACCCACAATCTAGTTTGACCGTGTCATAGAATAGCGGGACAGGCTTCTGGCGTTCAATGCGCATTCCGGCCAGTTGGAGTTCGTGGGCAAGGCAGGCTTCGTATGCGGACTCGAGCAGACCTGGCCCTACTTTGCGATGAACTCTCATGGCGGCGGAGATGATTTCGTGAGTCAAGTCGGAAGTTCTCATTGCGGTCAGAGTAGTTCGCCCATAAGAGCGTAGTTTGTGATCGTCCATACATTATTGTGTGAGTCTTTTCGAATGAAGGGGGCTTGGGCGGCAATTGGGATCGGGTTAAGAGAAAGATCTTAACCGCAGAGATCGCGGAGGTTTCGCGAAGATCGCAGAGAAGGACTCTCTCAGCGTGCTTGGCGGTTTTTCTTTGCGATCTTTGCGGTTAAAAGCTTTCCCGTTCACCTTCTCGCCCCTTGTCCGTCTAACAAACCGCACCCTACAATCCTCTGTTCATCCCGCGAGGTGATTGTGCAAACCTTCAAGATGTCTTTCCTGGCAATCGTTGTTTTGACCGCCGCCGCCGCCGTCGCCCAGTCCCCCAACGACAAGATGGCCCCCGGCTTCAGCATCGAAGCCATCGACAAGTCCATCGACCCCTGTGTCGACTTCTACCAGTATGCCTGTGGCAACTGGCTCAAGAACACCGAGATACCCGCCGACCAGACCGAGTGGATCAGCTTCACCGAGCTTTACGAACGCAATCTCGTCACGCTGCGCGGCATCCTGGAAAAAGCCGCGGCCGGCGGCCCGAACCGCAGCGCCATTGAGCAGAAGATCGGCGACTACTACGGCTCCTGCATGGATGAGAAAGCCGCCGACGCCAAGGGCCTCGACCCGCTCAAGGCTGAGCTGGCGCGTGTTGCCGCCGTTAAGGACAAGCCCGAACTCATCGACACGGTCGCTCACTCGCACATGGTAGGCGCGAATGCGCTCTTCGGTTTTTATTCCTCCTCCGACCTGCACAACGCCGACCTGGTCATCGCCTACCTCGACCAGGGCGGCCTGACCTTGCCCGATCGCGACTACTACATCAAAGACGACGACAAGCACAAAGAGATGCGCCAGCACCTGGTCGAATACGTCACCCAGATGTTTACGATGGCCGGCAAAACGCCCGCGCAGGCCGCCGAAGCCGCGCAAACCGTGTTGCGCATCGAGACCGCCCTTGCCAAGGCCGAGATGGACCGCACCCTGCGCCGCGATCCCAAGAACCGCGACCATAAGATGAAGCGCGACGAAATCGTTTCCGCCGCTCCGAATTTTTCGCTGAACCGCTACTTCACCGCGGTCAAAGCACCCCAGTTCACCGAACTCAACGTTTCCAACCCGGAATTTTTCAAGCAGGTGAATGCCGTCATCGCAACCGAACCGCTTGACGCCCTGAAAACGTATGTCAGCTGGCACCTGCTCGATTCCACGGCCCCCTGGCTCTCGAAGCCCTTCGTCGACGCAAATTTCAAGATGCAGCAGCAACTCACCGGGCAGTCGGAAATCCAGGCCCGCTGGAAGCGCTGCGTGGACGCCACCGACGGCGCGCTCGGCGAAGCCCTCGGCCAGAAATACGTGGAAGAAACTTTCGGCGCCGACGGCAAAGCGCGCATGCTGAAGATGGTGGACGCGCTCGAAGTCTCGCTCGATCAGGACATCAAGGGCTTGCCCTGGATGTCCGACGACACCAAGAAACAAGCCAAGGTCAAGCTCGAAGCCATCCGCAACAAGATCGGCTATCCCGACGTGTGGCGCGACTATAGCTCACTGGAAATCAAGCCCGGCGACCTGATTGGAAACTACCTGCGCGCGAACGATTTCGAATCGAAGCGCCAGATCGCGAAAATTGGCAAGCCGCTCGACCGCAAGGAGTGGGGCATGACCCCGCCCACCGTCAACGCCTACTACAACGGCTCGAGAAACGAGATTGTGTTTCCCGCCGGAATTCTGCAGCCGCCTTTCTTCGCCAAGAAGATGGACGATGCCGTGAATATGGGCAGCATTGGCGTCGTGATCGGGCACGAACTCACGCACGGCTTCGACGATCAGGGCCGCAAGTTCGATCCGCAGGGCAATCTGCGCGATTGGTGGACGGAGAAAGACGGCAAGGAGTTCGAGACGCGCGCCACCTGCGTGGCCAACGAGTACGGCAACTTCGTCGCGGTCGACGACCTGAAGCTGAACGGACGCCTGACGCTAGGCGAGAACACGGCCGACAACGGCGGCGCCCGCATTGCGCTGGCCGCGCTGGAGCAGATGATCGCGCAAGACAAAACAGGCAAGGCCGCGGAAAAAATTGACGGCTACACGCCTGAGCAACGCTTCTTCCTGGGCTTCGGCCGAGTGTGGTGCGAAAAACGCCGCCCCGAATTCTCGCGCACGCTGGTGACGATCGACCCGCACTCCCCCGGCAAGTACCGCATTAACGGCGTAGTGCAGAACATGCCCGAGTTCCAGAAAGCCTGGGGCTGCAAAGCGGGGCAGCCGATGGTGGCGGAGAATGCGTGTAGGGTGTGGTGAGGAAAGCAACGGTTATCTCTTAGCCTTTAGCCATGGGTTCTAGAAAATAAAACAATGGAGCGGCGGGCGTCCTCGCCCGCCCATCAGCGGGTATTAGACTTCAATTCCTTACTTGAGCAGGGTCTGAGCACACCCGCAACTCAAGTGATGCTCAAAAATCTCAGTGGCGTTTCGAACTGTTGCCACCGGTGGCCATCAATGTATCCAACCCATCAAACGGATGGTAACCCTGAATTCCTCGAGATCTCGTCTGACAGGACAGTCGCAAGAACATTTCGGTGATGAATGCACGTACATCAAATCGCCTGTGTGCACGTCAAGTTCAACAGATTTGAGATTCTGTTGCTGAATCTCGTTGATCTGTGCAATCAGACGTTCGCCTGCCAACCGAGTTTCACCAAGCATGAAGCCGCTGGGAATGCGGAGCGGCGCTGCCGCGGCACAGGACGCCGCGGCTGGACCGGCGAGGGCGCCTGTCCCTACGCGAGCGCTTTGTCCCTACACGGCACCGACGCCTGAGACGTTGTATCTGACCAGCTAAGACCCAAGAGCCAAGGCCTAAGACCTACCCGCCTGGCCCTTAAATCCCTTCCGCCTCTGCTCGCTATATCCGTGCAGCGCGCTCATGATGATCGGGTACGCCTCCGCCGCCGGACGAATCTCGTCCACCTCCACTGCTTTCCCTTCGAGCTGCTTGTAGTCCTGAAAAAAGCGGCGCAGCATCAGCAGGCGGTGTTGCGGCATTTCGTTCGCTTCGTGATAGCTGTTGAACTCAGGGTCTTCGGTCGCCACCGCGATGATCTTGTGATCTTTCTTGCCTGAGTCGATCATCGTCATCAGCCCGATCGCCCGGGCGTGGATGATCGTCAGCGGCACGACCGTCTCCTGGCACAGCACCAGCACGTCGAGGGGGTCGTCGTCTTCGGCATAGGTCTGCGGAATGAAGCCGTAGTTCGCCGGATAGTAGACGGCGGAGTAGAGGACGCGGTCGAGCTTGATCAGGCCGCTGGTCTTGTCGAGCTCGTACTTCACGCTCGAGCCAAAAGGAATTTCGATGACCGTGCTGAACTCGCCCGGAAGCTTGTCGCCCGGGGTCACGTCGTGCCAGGGATGAATCATTGTCGAGATGGCCTTCTTGGTGGAATGTAATCCGCGATTTTACCAACCAGGGCTCTCCTGCGCCCCGGGCCCGCCATTTAATCTCTAAAAATCAATGGGTTACACGCAGCGCGGTCCCCGGCCCGATGCCCGTTTGCGTCTTGACCCCATCCGCGGGGGCGGGTAGAGTTTCTAAAGATGGGGCTCGGGGAAATTTCTTATGTCCAGTGAAACCAGCAAATATCTGAAATTCGGCGGCGCCACGGTCGTCATCCTGCTCATGCTGGGCTATCTCGCCTACACGGGCGTTCAGGAAAGCAAGAGCTACTACGTCACCATCAAGGAACTGAAAGGCCTGGGCGACGGCGCCTACACCAAGCGCCTGCGCGTAGCCGGCAACGTGCAGCCCGGATCAATCAAGCGCAGCGGCACGCACGTTGACTTTATCCTGGTGGAGCAGAACCTGTCCTTGCCGGTCAGCTACGCCGGCACTGAGCCGCCGCCCGACACTTTCAAAGACAATTCCCAGGCGCTTGCCGAAGGCAGTTTCGGCAAAGACGGCGTGTTCCACGCCAAGGCGCTGCAGGCGAAGTGTGCGTCCAAGTACGCGCCGGCCAAGCCCGGCGATCCGGCCACGGGTACTCCGAATACCGAGCCGCCCAAGAGCATGACCGAAAAAGAAGGCTCGAAAGGCGTGACCCTGTAACACGCGGTTGGCTTCTCTGACGAAACCAATTCGATTGTGAACGATTCCCAAACGGCGCATCCCCAAGCCGCTCCCATCATTGCTGTCACCGACCTGGTCAAGCAGTTCGGGCGTTTTGCTGCCCTGCGCGGCGTGAGCGCTTCGTTCGAGGCAGCCCGTCTCTACGGCATACTCGGCGACAACGGGGCCGGCAAAACTACCCTGCTCCGGATGCTCGCGGGATTGGTCACGCCCACGCGCGGCAAAATCACCATTCTCGGAAAGAATAATCCCCGCGAAGTCTGCCGCGAGTTTGGCTACATGGCGCACCCATCGCTGCTCTACGACGAGATGAGCGGCATGGAGAATTTGCGCTACTTCGCGCGGCTTTACGGCCTCCAGGATGAAAAGCGCTGCGCCGACAGCATCACCGCGGTTGGTCTCGACCCGGAATTGCAGCGGCCGGTGGGCCAATACTCGCAGGGCATGCGGCAACGGATGTCGTTGGCGCGGGCGTTGCTGAACGATCCCAAAATCCTTTTGCTCGACGAGCCCTTCTCGAACGTCGACATCCGCTCCGCCCGCGAAATGGTGAAGCTGCTCGGCCACATGCGCGATGGAGGGAAGACCATCTTCGTCGTCACCCACCAGGCGTCGCTGCTCGACGGCATGGCCAACGAATTCATCTGGATGGACGCCGGGCAAATCATCAACCGCACTCCAGACTTGAAGTTCATGGAGACCGCATGAGCGCGCCCCGAGGGATCATGCGGGCAACATTGACCAAGGACATTCGCCTCGAGTGGCGGTCGAAAGACGCCATCAACTCGATGCTGTTCTTCGCGCTGCTGGTGGTCGTGGTATTCAGTTTTTCGTTCGATCCCAATGCTGAAGAATCCCGCCTGATTGCCGGCGGATTGGTATGGGTAGCGTTCTTATTCGCCGCGGTGGTGGCGCTCAACCAGACCTGGGCCCGCGAAATTCGCAACCAGGTGCTCGACGCTTACCGCGTTTCGCCCGCCCCCGCGAATGCCTTGTTTCTCGCCAAGGCGGTGGGAAACTTTATTTTCGTGGCCGTACTGGAAGCGCTGATGGTTCCGTTGTTCGTAGTTTTTTACAAACTGCGGGTGCTCGGCCCGGCGTGGCAATTGATCCCGGTTGCAGTCCTTGGTACATGGGCGATCGTGGTAAACGGCACATTCTTCGCAGCCATGTCGTTGCGCACCCGCAGCCGCGAGATCATGTTGCCCCTCTTGCTATTCCCAATTACGATTCCGGCGTTATTATCCACCGTAGAGGCCACGACCACCATCCTGGTGGGAGATCCGGCGACTTCGGCAAAATTCTGGATCGTGTTGTTGGCGACTTACGACGCGGTCTTTACGATGGCCTGCCTGGCGCTGTTTGAAACGGTGTTGCACGCGGAATGAAAAAAGCTTTCCCCATCCTCGGAGTGCTAACCGCGATACTTTTGAGCTACGCGCTTTACCTGGGCTTGGTCGTGGCTCCGCGGGAGCAGACCATGGGCGACGTACAACGCATTTTCTACTACCACGTGCCCTCGGCGTGGACCGCGTTCCTGCTGTTCTTCATTAATTTTCTGGCGTCGATCCAGTACCTGGTACGCCGGAATCCATCAAACGACAAAGTCGCGAACTGGGTCGTCATTACGATGGCCGTGGTGACGTGCGTCGCCTCGGTGGTCATCGCCATGGTGCCTGATCTTAAAGAGGCCATGCCGAAAGATGTTCCGTCCTCGATCGCGACCACCGGGCTGATTATTGCGGGCGCCTACTTTCTGGTCCGCAAACTCTTCTCCGTGGAAACTGTCGACGCGCTCGCGGTCACGACCGCCGAAGTTGGCGTCGTGTTCTGCACGGTCGTGCTGGTGACCGGGCCGCTCTGGGCGAGACCGGTGTGGGGAATCTGGTGGACGTGGGATGTGCGGCTTACCTCGACGCTGGTGCTGTGGCTGATCTATGTGAGCTACCTGATTCTCCGGCGCTTCTCGTCGAGCGGGCAAACGCCCGTGATGGCTGCGGCGCTGGCCGTGTTCGGCGCGTTAGATGTACCGCTGGTCTATTTTTCGATCTGGATTTTTCGAACGCAGCATCCCCAGCCTGTGGTCGGCGGCGGGGGATCAATTGATCCGCGCATGCTGCACGTGCTGCTGATGAACTGGCTCGCGTTCTTGTGCTTTGGGTATCTGGTGTGCTGGTCGCGCTACCGGCTGGAGATCGTCCAGCGCGAAGTGGAACAAGCCCAGGCCCTGGATGCGCTGAGGGAACCAAGGAGCGCGACGCGATGAATTTCCTCTACACCGCCTACGGCGCCACCTGGGCCATTCACATCCTGTACCTGATCACCCTGGTGCGGCGCTACTCCCGCCTAAAGCAGGAAGTCGACGAACTGAAAAAGAAGTAGGGGTAGCTGAAGGCTTTTGGTCGGTGGCTGGTGGTGGTGTCGGTCACAGCCGTGCGCCGGAAAGGCATTTAACCGCAAAGGATCCGAAGGGAAGCCGCGAAGGGCGCAGAGCAGTGCTCACCCGGCTGCGACTTTCTCTGCGAACTTCGCGAATCCTTTGCGAGCTTCGCGGTTAGAAGCTTTACGCTCTTTGTCCTCACGAACTTAGCTGAAAGATATTGACATTCAGAAGTTGATCCCTCATCCTTGCCGTCGAAAATACCCCGCCAACACTTCATAGAATGCCCGCTGACAGCGTTTAGAAGGCCTATGGACGCATTGGGGCGGCGAGGTGATGGCGGAGGTCATCCGAGGGGCGATCGTCGATCCCGGGGCTTCCTGGCGCAAATATAAGCTTTAAGAAAACGAATAGCGGCCAACGCACACGATTCCTGGTAGACGAAAACGAAAAGCCTTTAACCGCAAAGTTCGCAAAGAACATTCGCAAAGGTCGCGGAGCCGTTCCCATGAATGCTTGGCGCGCTTCGCGGATTTTCTTTGTGAACTTCGGGGTTAAAAGCTTTTCCCGACAGACGGGGAAATACTCCGGAGCGAACTACCCTGGCGCCTTCCACTGCGGCGGGAAGGCGGCGGTGAAGTCTGGATTCGGGCCCGAGCGCAGGAATTCGTATTCCTCGATCATGGCGGCGATCCCGATGCGCGCCGATGCGGAAGGGGTTTCGACACGAATCACCCGGGCGGCAAACCGTACCCGCACCGCGTCGGTCAGAGTTACGTGAGGCGGAAAGGTCAGGGTCACTTCGATTCGGGATCCGGCGGCGACCACCCGGTCGAGGTAGAAGAAGACTCCGCGCGCGCTCACGTTCTGCGTTTCCGTGAAGAACTCTCCCAGCGCTGCTTCCGAGAAGCGGATGGAAGCAGGCAGGCGCATGTCGAAACGTCTCATGGAGCGTCGGTCTGTCGACTCTTGCGGCATCGAACGCCTCTCACAACGAACGGTCGTGAAGCGAAATTCATGCAGTCCAGGAAAGGCGCGGACCGCAACTGCAGGGTGTTGGGACCGGGATGGCTGGCCGGTCCGGGACTTTAAATTCTTCGTGAAGCGCCAATTTCCATTATTTATCAGCAGTTTGCAACAGCAAAAAGCATCGGGAACTGAGTCGGTTAACTCAGTCGCGCTGCGGACGTCCACCCGACGGTGGACTTTGAGGGAGGTGCGCGGGAATGATTGCGCGGCGTTGCAGCAGCAATCGCGCTGCCAGAGAGGTTTGACCGAAATCGCTGCAAAAATGCCGATTCTTGAACAGCCCGGCGCCACGTGGGAAACCCTTCAGTGCAACGGATTGCTCCTTGCAGCCAAAGTGTTTCTGCTCTCCCAAGCCGAGCAACGTTTTTGGAGTTCGACCGCGCATCTTATTCAGGCGGTGTGCGCATCTCATCACGCTTGAACGGCGAGGGTGGTGCGCTCGCTTGACACTGCTATCCGCTGGATGTTTAAGTAGTTATTTATTTTTCACACGAAGTTGGAGGCTGTGCCTGCCGCCCCGCATACCCGGGGCCGCGGGAAACTTTTGTGCCGTTCTTCATCCCTCTCCACCTGAATTGAATAGACCGGAGGAACTCGTGAGACTGAATCGCCGTGGGTCGGGTACAGGCCTGTTAGGGAGCCGCATCGCGCCGGCCGGGTTGCTTTTGCTGATCGCGGGAGCCGCCTTGCTGTCGCTGAGTTCCCACCCTCGAACTCCCGCGAACGGCCTGGCCTTCGATCACCTTGCAACCACGCAACCAGCGTTGGCGACCAGGAACAAGCTGAACTACGGCCACCTTCCTCTGATGTTCGAACCGAACCAGGGTCAGACCGACCCGAAAGTGCGGTTTATTGCCCGCGGCGGCGGGTATGGACTCTTCCTGACCGAACAGGAAGCGGTGCTCTCGCTGCAGGGGCCGGCGGCTGGAAAGGCGGAGGCGCGGCAGACTTCCGTGGTGCGCATGGCGCTGGCCGGCGCGAACGAGCACCCCGCAGTTCACGGCACCGCGATGCTTCCCGGCAAGAGCAATTACTTCATCGGCAACGATCCCTCCCGCTGGCGCCGCGATATTCCACAGTACGCGCGGGTGGAATACGGGCAGATCTATCCTGGAGTCGATCTCGTTTATTACGGCAGCCAGGGACACCTTGAATACGATTTTCATCTTGCTCCGGGAACCGATCCCAAAAGCATTCAAGTAAGCTTTGAGGGATCGCGCGCGCTGAGACTCGATGCGGGCGACCTGGTGCTGGAAACGGCCGCCGGAGATGTTCGCCTGGAAGCGCCGCGCGTCTACCAGCAGGATGGGAATGTGCGCACGCCGGTCGCGGGGCAATTCACGTTGCTAGCCGCGAATCGCGTGGGATTCGACATCGGCCCATACGACCGAAGCAGGCCTCTGGTCATTGATCCCGTGCTGACCTACTCCACCTATCTCGGTGGGAGCGGCGAGGAGTTGCATCCGGCGATTGCGGTGGATTCCGCGCTCGACATGTACGTCACTGGGGCCACCAGTTCCACGGACTTTCCGGTTACGGACGGAAGCACATTCAAGGCGGGTGCGACCACGAACGTATTTGTTGCGAAGTACGATCCGACGGGTGCGAACCTGTTGCTCGCGACCTATCTGGGAGGAACGGGAGCGGATTCGCCGGTGGGCATTGCGGTGGATGCGGCCACCAACATCTATGTAGCAGGCACCACGACCTCCACGAATTTTCCGACCAGCACGTCTGCTTTTCAGGCGATGCCGAACGCGCCCGGCAATCCGCATGCGTTCGTTACCCAGTTGGTCAGCACGACCGCATCCAGCTATTCGCTGGGTTATTCGACTTACCTGTCGGGCGGCAACACCGATACCGCAACGGGCATGACGCTCGACAACAAAGGCAACGTCTACGTCATCGGAATCACGGACTCAACCGATTTCCCCCTGGCGCCGGTGGCGGGAACATTCCAGTCGACGCTGCAAGGCGCGAACGCATTCTTCATCAGCAAGGTGGCGCCGACCAGCACGGGCGCGAACAGCCTGAGTTTCTCGACGTACTTCGGGGGAGGCTTCCCGACGACCGGAACGGTGACCGGCGGAGCGATTGCGGTCGACAATAACGCCAACGTGTCGAACATTTACTTCACGGGCGGCACGAATTATCTCTACACCGGGCAGAACAGCCAGACCGACTTTCCGATTCGCAATGCGTACCAGCCCTGTCTGGACACGGCGCCCACACCGGGAACGCAGCAAACTTGCCCCACCAACGTCACGCTGCCCGACACCTTCATCGCGAAGCTGAATCCGGGCACGACGACCGGAGCGCAGCTGCTCTATTGCACCTACCTGGGTGGAAGCGGGACAGACGTTGGCCTTGGCATCGGGCTAGATGCTTCGGGGAATGCTTACATCACGGGTTCCACGGACTCACCGACTTTTCCGGTCGCCACCGGCACCAACGGCAAAACCATTCTCGGGCCGCAGCAGACTCCCGCGTCCGGGGGAACGCACGCCTTCGTCGGCAAGATCAACAACCCGGCGACCGGCACGGGCAGCAACGGCAGCACCAACGTGCAGTTCACCTACTTCACGTACCTGAGCGGTTCGGGGACCGACGTGGGCAACGCGATTGCCGTCGACAACGTGCAGGGTGCGGAGGTAGTGGGCACAACGCAGTCCGCGTCGGGTTTCCCGGTGTCCAACGCATTGCAAGCTACGCTGAAGGGACCGCAGGACGCATTCGTGGCGCGGCTCGATACTCTGGGCACGACCACCGGCGCCAGCCAGTACGTTTCCTATCTCGGCGGAAGCGCGACCGAGACCGGTACCGGGGTTGTGCTGGATAGCGACTCCAACGTGTACGTGACGGGGGAAACAACATCTCCCACCGATTTCCCGACGAAGAATCCAAAACAGGCTGCCAAGGCGGGCGGGGCGGGCGTTCCCGACGCGTTCGTTACCAAGCTGGGGCCCAGCCTGAATTTCGACGTCCAAGGACACGCTCCGGGATCGAACTCGGTGAACGCGGGAAATCAGATCGCCTTCAATTACACGATTACGAACAACGGCGACACGACTGCGAACGTCGCATTTACCGATAACCTTTCCGGCGGCAACGGCAGCGCGCCGGTCACATTTGTTTCGGCGTCGGTTTCCGGAGGAAGCTGCGCCTCGACCCCGACTGACAATAAGGTTCTGTGCAACCTGGGAACCATCAAGGGCGGCGGAACGTCCACCGTCACGATCAACCTGACTCCAACCGGGGGCGGAACCGTGGGCAACAGCGGAACCCTCACTGTCGGGTCCTACTCGACGACAGCGGTGCCCACGGCGGTCACGGTGAACACCTTCAAGGTGGAGGCATTAAAAGCCAGCAACACCGTGGTGGCCGGGAATCCCGCGAGCTATCCCATCAAGCTCACGCCGCTGACGAATTTCACGGCTTCCATTTCGGTCAGCTGCAATGCGGGCCTGCCCACACCTTCGACGTGCACGCCTTCCACGAATCCGGTGACGTTGCAAGGCTCGAGTCCTTCGACTGTGACGCTGGTGATCAGCACGACCCCGCGGGTAACGACCACAGCAAGCACCGCGCCGGGAGGCGGACTGTTCTACGCAAGCTGGCTCCCGATCACAGGAATCGCTTTCCTCGGCCTGGGAGTCGGCAGCCGGTTCGGTCGCGGACGCCGGGTGCTCGGTGGCCTGCTGTTTGTGACGCTGGCGACATTGATCCTGCTACAACCGGCTTGTGGAGGACACAGTTCGAGCACGACTACCAGCGGAACTCCTGCCGGCACTTATACCGTGAACGTGACGGCGAGTTCAGGATCGTTCTCGCAGACCACGCCGATCACGCTGGTGGTGCAGTAGGGTGGAGTGGGCAGCCATATTCGCAGGACTGACGAAAAGATTTTAACCGCAGAGGTCGCGAAGAACGGCCGCAAAGATCGCAGAGGGGCTGAGATTTCTTAGCCGGTTGGCCGCTTTGTGACTACCAAACTACACACGACTCCTCGCAGTAACATCTGATTGTCATTCTGAACGCTGAGTGTTCCCCGCGTTGCAGAATCGTCTGTTAGAGTTAAGGCCCATATCAAAACCTGCCGACCCGTTGGAGGCCATGCACGGAATGTTCGAAATGAAGAAAGAAGTCATCCCCCCGGACATGGCTGTGCTTCATCTGTCGGGCCGGATCTCGATGGGCAAGCCCTGCCAGGAGATCGACGCGCAGGTGGATGAACTGATCCGCGAGAATATTTTGAAGGTGGTTCTGGACCTGGTGCATGTGGATCGCGTCGACAGCACCGGGTTTGGAACCATCGTGATGTCGTCCGGCAAGCTTAAGAAGTTAGGCGGGGAATTGCGGGTGGCGGGGGCCACGGGTATCGTTGCGGAGATCGCGCATTCGTCGCAGATCCCGAGAATCGTTCCGTTTCATACGACGGTAGAGGAAGCGATCGCGAACTTCGCGGCAGCGTAAAAGTATCGGGCTGTTCTGCATGGGTTCTACGGCTTTCGCTGTATTGCGAGTTTTTCTGGAAAGCGTAGCTTGATGGAAGACGAAGTGGCGCAGACCCCACGTCAGGGGAAATGTTGAACGGGAATTCTCCTGACGTGGGGTCTACATTTTTGTTTTACGCGGTAATCAACGATTCGAGTGCGACGCGATTGGAAACCACCAGCGTTGCCCCCTCCTGCTCAATCATGTGCTGTTTGCGGAAGCCAGCCATCAGGCGCGTGACCGTTTCGCGAGAGGTGCCAATCATCTGTCCGATTTCTTCGTGGGTGAGGGGTACCTTCATGCGGTCCGGATTCTGCGAGACCGTTCTCTCATCGAGCCAGCCTACCAGCAGGCGCGCCAGTTTTTCGGTGGCGGAACCGGAAAGCATCAAGGTGCGGATTTCGCGGCATGTGAAGTTGTAGTCGCGGCTAAGCAGTTGCGTAATCCACAGGGCGAACTCGCCGTGGACGCGCATCATGCGCAGCACGTCAGCCTGGCGAATGAAAGTGACGTCGCAGGGTTGCTGCGCTTCGGCGGTGGCTTCGTAGTCGCGGCTTCCGATGGTGGAAGCCACGCCCAGCGCGTGCCCGCCGCGCGCGATGCGGAGAATGAGTGTACGGCCATCGCTCGCGCAAACCGAGAGTTTTACCAGTCCATGTTGTACGACGTAGATTCCACGAGCGGGCTGGCCTTCACCAAACAGCACTGCGCCGGTGGGATAGTGGTTGGTCAGGGAGAGAGTCTCAAGTTCGCGAGCGATGGCGGGAGACAGATCGCTGAACGCCGATTGGGCTGTCGAGAGTTTCTGTGGGGGTTTGATCGGTTGAGTTGCCATTGGTCTGCCTCCGTACACACCTGCTACATGGGCATCTGCCGGGCCAACCGCCAGGCGGGCTTTGAGGTTTGGGTTATGGACGTATAAGTGGCTTACTATTAAATGTTTACGAGTGGTTTTGGGTTTTGACTCTGGGGCAGCTTGGGCACCGAGA
The DNA here is from genome assembly GCA_963733805.1 of uncultured Acidobacteriota bacterium. GTDB lineage: Bacteria > Acidobacteriota > Terriglobia > Terriglobales > Acidobacteriaceae > Gp1-AA133. The sequence continues at coordinate 39,975 of CAVTEO010000010.1, forward strand.
AGGGGCCGGGGTGGGTTATTTCCCACAGTTGTGTGTGATCTCCATCACCACGTGCCTGTGATTTCGTTGAGGGAACGGGGTAAGTGGTTACCCCAGTGCGGAGTCGAGGATCTTGTACAGGGAAGCGCGGGTAAACGGCTTTTCCAGCAGAGGGACCGATTGAGTTGCCGGTTGGTCCTGGGCGATTAACTCCCCGGTGTAGCCGGACATGAAGACGGTCTTGACCTCGGGATGGGAACTGCGGATTTGAGATACCAGTTCCGGGCCGCTCATACCGCGCATGACCACGTCGGTGAGCAGCAGATGAATCGATCCGGAATGGGAGCGGACGATTTCCAGGGCGGTGTTGCCGTCCTTGGCTTCGAGCACGCGGTAGCCGTTTTCGAGCAGCAGCTGGCGAGTCAGGCTGAGCATGATTTCGTCGTCTTCCACCAGCAGAACGGTGGTGCCGTCGCGGCGGCGAACGGGGGCTTCGGTCATGGACTCGGTACTTTCGCCAAGCTTTTCTTCCGCGCTGGGCAGGTAGATTTTGAAAGTGGTGCCGCGGCCCGGTTCACTATAGACCCAGGCGTGCCCGCCATTCTGCTGCACGATGCCGTATACGGTGGCCAGCCCCAGGCCGGTGCCCTTGCCGACTTCCTTGGTTGTGAAGAACGGCTCAAAGATACGCGAGGCGGTTGCCTGATCCATGCCGACGCCGTTGTCGCTGACGGCGAGCACCACATAGCGGCCCGGCCGCATGGGACGATGCTGTTCGGTGAACACGTCGTCCAGTTCCAGCACAGCCGTTTCCAGGATGAACTTGCCGCCGCGTGGCATCGCGTCGCGGGAGTTGACGCCCAGGTTTAAGACAATCTGATCGAACTGGCCGGGATCGATTTCCACGATGGCGGAGGGGCAGCGGGGCTGAGTCACAATCTCGACATCGTCGCCCATGAGTGGCCGGATCAGCTTGGTCACATCCTTCAAGTGCGAATTCAGATCGATGAGCTGCGGCTGGACGGCGGATTTGCGCGTGAAGGCGAGCAGTTGGCGGGTGAGGGAAGAACCGCGCACGACCGCCTTGCGGATGTTCGCGATGTAAGGCGAGTTGTCGTAACTGGATTCGCCGCCGGGGCGCAGCAATTCCGTGCAGGCCGTGATGATGCCGAGAATGTTGTTGAAATCGTGCGCGAGGCCGCCGGCCAGCCTGCCTACCGCTTCCATCTTCTGGGCCTGGCGAAGGTGCTCTTCGGCCCGCTTCTGCTCGGTGAAATCGCGGGCAATCGCCGAAGCTCCAATAATCTTGCCCGCGCCGTCCCGGATTGGAGAGATGGAAATGGAAACATCCAAACGTCGTCCGTCTTTGGTGACACGCACGGATTCGTAGTGCGTGATGTACTCGCCGCGGCGAATCCGCTCCAGAATTTTTGGAATCTCATCGGGACGATCGGGCGAGGTGAGCAGGGAAATATTTTTTCCGATGACCTCATCCGGAGTGTAGCCGTACATCTTCTGTGCGCCCCGGTTAAAGGCCGTGATCGTGCCGTCGAGATCCTTGCTGATGATGGCGTCTTCCGAGGAGTCGACGATGGAAGCCAGACGCGCGCGGTATTCGCCGATTTCCTGGGTGGTGCGGCGATTGAGCTCCTCTTGAGCCCGCCGGAGTTCTTCTTCGATTCGCTTGCGGTCGCTCACGTCGCGGATGGCGCTGAGGACGACCATGCCATCTTCGGTCGGTACCGGGCTTAGGCTGATCTCGACATCGAACTCGGAACCATCGCGGCGCCGGCCTTTCAAGTTGAGATCTGCGCCCATGCGGCGTGTCTTGGGGGAGCTTGCGAAGGACGCGCGATGGCCCTGATGCTGCACGCGAAAGCGCTGCGGAACCAGCACCTCGATCTTTTTTCCGATCAATCCGCCACGGGCGTAGCCGAACATTTCCTCGGTCTGCGAATTGACCTGGAGAATCGTGCCCTCGGCATTGACAGCCACGATGGCGTCGGGAATGGTTTCGAGGAATTGCCCGGAGAGAAGAATCTCGGCGGTCGTGCCGGGGGGGAGCGGGGATTTCGGCTTGTCAGTCGCGGGTCGTGCCGTGCGCATACTTGCAGCCGCTCCCAGTCAGTGCGGCCAGTCACTTAATGTAAATGCAGCGACGAGCAACAGTAAAGCGACGCTCTGTTATGCGCCCGCGGAAAGTTTGTGGTGGCCGCGGGCTTCGGCAATGCCATACTGGCGGATCTTGTAAAGCAGCGCCTTGTAGCTGATTTTCAGCAGCGCGGCGGCCTGCTTGCGATTCCAGTTGGTTTGCTCGAGGGCCTGGGTGATGGCGGCGGCTTCGGCCTCGTCCTTGGCGCTGCGCGACAGCGACTTCAGGCCTCCAGCATTTGTGTCGGCGGCGGATTTGCCAGCGCCGTCGGGCCGCGGCCCGCCGTTCACGTCGTTCTTAGGATTCAGTTCGGCAATCGCCAGCTTCTCGTCGCCCAGAATCAGGTAGCGCTTGATGAAGTTGCTCAGCTCGCGAAGATTGCCGGGCCAGGAATATTCGAGGCAGGCATTCATCATGGTCGGCGAGAGCGGCAGGGGAGCGCGCGCGTACTGCTCGGCCATGCGCGACATGAAGTGCTTCAGGAGAATTGGAATTTCTTCCTTGCGCTCGCGCAGAGGGGGCAAGCTCAGGGTGAACGCGTTGAGCCGGTAGTAGAGGTCTTCACGCAGGCGCTTGGTGGCCAGGGCTTCCGGAATGTTGATGTTGGTGGCCGCGAGGATGCGGACATCCACCTTGATCACGGTGCGGCTTCCCAGGCGCGAGAACTGCTGGTCCTGCAGGACGTGCAGCAGTTTGGCTTGCAGGATGGGCGGCATTTCGCCGATTTCGTCGAGCAGGATCGTTCCCTTGTTGCACAACTCGAATTTTCCCGGCTTGGGATGGGTTGCGCCCGTGAAGGCTCCCGCTTCGTAACCGAACAGCTCGCTCTCCAGCAGATCGGCCGGCACGGCGGCACAATTCACTTTGAGGAACGTGCGGTGGGCGCGCGGAGACAGCTTGTGAACCAGGCGGGCCAGAACTTCCTTGCCAGTGCCGCTTTCGCCAAGCATGAGCACAGGAATGTCGACATTGGCGACCAGCGCGGCTTGTGAGCGGATCTTGCGCATGGCCGGGCTAGCGGCCACGAAGAACACGTCGTCGCAGAGTTCTTCGACTTCGCCGGCGTAGGCCTGCTGATTCTTGCCGAGACACTGATCGATGACGGCGTCGAGCTCGGCTTTCTGGAAGGGCTTGGTGAGATAGTCCTGCGCGCCCAGGCGCATCGCTTGCACAACCTTGCGGGTGTCGCTCACGCAGGACAGCATGACGACTTTCACGCCCGGTTTCATCTGGCGCAACTGCTCGAGGGTCTCCAGGCCATCGATGCCGGGCATGAGCACGTCGAGCAGCACCATGTCGGGCTCGAGGCCCTTTTCCACGCGCTGCAGGGCTTCTTCGCCGGTCGAGGCGGTCTCCACTTTGTAGTCGTCGACTTCGAGCAAGGTCCGGATGTACCGGAGCATTCCCGGTTCATCATCGACCAGCAGAATGTTGGTCGTTTCAGTCATTTCGTTTTCCCTTTAGCAGAGCTGTTGAGGGAGGGTTTGAGAGGAACGAGAAACGAAAACTTGGATCCGCCGCCCGGCTCGCTTTCCACCCACAGCTTACCACCCATGGCGTTGACGAGACGGCGAGCGATCGCCAGTCCCAGGCCCATTCCGTCGGATTGATTTTCATTGCTCGGCAAGCGAAAGAAATCGTCAAAGACCTCCACGTGGTACTCGGGAGGAATGCCCGGTCCGGTATCGGCAACGCTGACTTTGACGGCGTTGGGAGCCGAGAGCGGCTGACGGCGGCGTTCGCGTTCCACGCCGGGCTTGGTCGCTCCGCGGCGTTCCCACATGTATGGCTCCGCATGCAACCAGACGGTGCCGCCCGAGGGCGTGAACTTGGACGCATTCTCCAGCAAATTTGAAATCACTCGCTGAATCTTTGGCGAATCGAACACAAACGGCGCCAGCTTGTCATTCGCCAGGAAGTACAGCGCCAGGCCCTTCTCCTGAAACCGATGGGACCACAAGCGGCAAACTTCCGAAAGACAGGCATTGATGTCGCCGTGCTCGAATTGCATCCGGAGTTCTCCGGTCTCGAGCACTGTGTATGAGAGGAAATCCTGGATGAAGCGTTGCAGCCTTTGCCCGCTGGAATGCATGTCGCCGATGACTTCACGCTGGCGATCGTTCAGCGCACCGAGCTTCTCACTTTGCAGCAATTCGATGTAGCCATTTAAAATGGCCAGAGGTGTCTTGAGGTCATGGGCAGCCGAGGCAAGCGCATTCGTGGTGCGCCGGTAGCGTTCTGACAGCTGGTTGTAGTTCTGCAGCAAGTCCTGCGGGTAGTCCGCACCTGGTCCACCCTCGCCGGGCAAGGGCTCATGCGGGCGAGGTTCGGCCTCTGCCTTCGCCTGTAGAGTCCGGGAAAGACTAGCGTTATCCGGGTTGGCAGCCATAGTTAGAGACACTCGTGGCTTGGTGTACGGGGAGGGAACAGAAAGAACTCACCTACTTCACGTTCGGGGATGACGTGGCTAAATCGTAGGATGGGTGTCCCGGGATTGTCAACGAAAATGCACCGGAATTGCCACACTAGGGTAAATCATTGCACTTTTCAACAGGATAGAAACAGCCGTCCAGAATTCCGGGAGAAACCCCCAAGAAATCCCACAAAAACGCCGAATCCGGTGCAGGAAGCGATGTTTCCCGGGGCAATCCGGGTGCTCGAAGGGTGCAAACCAGCGGTTCAAGTTGTTGTACAGAGATTTGGCCCATTAGATGCGAACTGGACACCGTAAATCGCCAGAATCAGGGAGCAGCGTTTGCGACTCAGGGCCGAGAAAGAACGCCGCAAGTGGACTCGACTGCCATTGGCGATACCGGTTTTTGTACGAAGCCGGGACGAAAAGGGCAAGGAATTCCTCGAGTTTGCCACCGCCCTGAATGTGAGCGCAGGGGGAGCCCTGGTGGCTGTGCGGCGCTCCTTGCCGAAAGCGGCCCAGGTCATGCTGGAAATCCCAAGCGCTCCGCTGGCGGCGACCGCGGGACTTCCACGGGCTGCGCGGACGCTGCGAGCTCGGGCCGTGCGGGTCAACCACTCCGACGGATACCACCTGCTGGGCCTGAAATTCTCCCGGCCCCTGCTCAATGGCACGGCCAAGGTGCGCCTGGGGCGAGGGAAACTTGGTTCTGCGGTGTGAAAATTTTTTCCTACAGTTTTGTCCGGTTTTCCTGGTCGGAAGATGCCCTCTCGCAGTTACTAGCCGTCTCGAACCTTCTCTAGTAACGTCATCCAGATCAAGCATTTAAGTCTACAAGTCGAGGCCGAAATCCTGGTCTGGGCAGTTTGGCGTCCGGGGTGCACATACGCCCAGTGACGGCGGGTAAGGCTGCTGATCAAGCCATGACAACCACAAACTCTGTCAGTTCTTTAGTGCAATCGATCGGGGAGATTCCTCCCGAGTCGATCGTTTTCGGACATTCCGAAGCCATGCAAGCGCTGCGGGCGCGCATGGACAAAGTAGCCGCGGCCAACGTTCCCGTGCTGATCCACGGCGAGAGCGGCACCGGCAAGGACATCATCGCGCGCATGATTCATGGGCGCTCTCCGTGGAAAACCGGGCCCTACGTGAAAGTGAATTGCCCGGCGATTCCGGGAACCTTGCTGGAAAGCGAATTGTTTGGCTATGAGAAGGGCGCGTTCACGGGCGCCTACGGCATGAAGCCCGGGCGCGTGGAGATGGCGCATCGCGGCACGCTGTTTCTGGATGAGATTTCAGAGCTGGATCTGGCGCTGCAATCCAAGCTGCTGCAACTTCTGCAGGACGGCCAGTTCTGCCGCATCGGCGCGCAGGAAGACAAGAAAGTCGAAGTGCGGGTGGTCTGCGCCACCAATCGCGTTCTGGAAAATGAAATTGAAAACGGAACGTTTCGCCAGGACTTGTTTTACCGCATCAACGTGGTGAACCTGGCGTTGCCGGCATTGCGCGAGCGGCGCTCCGATATCGAGGACCTGACCAATTACTTTCTCGAGTACTACAACCGCAAATACAACTGCCGGGCCAAGCCGCTGTCCAGCGAGTTGATGGCGGTTCTGCAGAAGTATCACTGGCCGGGAAACATCCGCGAGTTGGAGAACCTGGTGAAGCGCTATGTGATCCTGGGCTCGGAAGAAGTGATCTCGGGCGATCTGGTCACGCGGCAGCAGGACTATTTCAATCCTGAAATCAATCTGGACGGGCCGATCTCGCTCAAGAAACTGACGCGCCAGGCGACGCGGGAACTGGAACGCAAAGTGATTCTGAAAGTGCTGCAGGCGAATCACTGGAACCGCAAGCAGGCGGCACGCGCCTTGAGCATCAGTTACCGCGCGCTGCTGTATAAGATTCGTGACGCCGGCCTGCCTTCCAACCGCACGGTTCGCCGCCGCGAAGCTTCGAATTCAGGAGTGGCCGCCGACTAGAAGATAGTTACTCTTTTACTAACTCGAAGAACGTAGAAAATTGCGCAGCAGCATCACTCCAGATGCTTGCTGCGCGTGCGTTTTGGGGCGGTGGAAAATCGGGCTCGCCGAACGGAAGTTGTGTTCATGCGCAGCAGTTTGCACCTTTAGTATCAACGAAGTAACGTTACCCACCCTAAACACATGATTAGATGCGTGTTGTTTTGCGCAGCCTTTGGTATGATGTGTGCTCCAGTGAGCGCGGGTGTTCTTGTATTCTCTTTCCCCCAGAGATGCGATGCCCCAGAAGGTCTCGTCCCCCGGAGACCGGCGATTCGGAACCTTCCTAGGAGGCAGTAATTCAATGTTGAAGAAAGTACTCTTGCTGGCTGTTTTGGCACTGGCCCTGCCATTGGCAGCTTTTGCAGACAGCAGCATCGACATCTCAAATGCCGGGGGAACAATTACGGGGAATGCCAGCGGCTTGTCCCTCTCCGGCTCTACCCTGTTCAAGGTTGGAAGCGCGGTTGGATCGAACCTCGGAACCTTGAGCTTCACCACAGGCGCCTTCACGAGCGGCGACGCTCAGAACGGCGGAACCTTGGCGGCGGGCGGCAGCTTTGTGATCACGGGCAACGGAACCAACGGCGTTCCGAATGGCGTGATCTTCAGCGGCACCTTCAGTTCCGCGACCTGGACCGAAATTACACTCGCGAACGGAACCCACAACTACACGCTGACCGGCGCGATTGTTAGCGGCAGCGGCCAGGTGGGAGCCACCACGCAGATCACGATCAACACGGGCAAGGGGCTGTTCAATGGCAGCGTCGGCCTGTCGAGCGGCGATACCAACCTGGCAGTACCTGAGCCGGGCACGTTGAGCCTGTTCGGGACTGGTCTGATCGGCTTGGCGGGCGCGATCCGCCGCAAGCTGAGCTTGTCCTAGTTCGCATCAAGCAACTCCTGAACGAGAGACCCGCCGCGGGGATGCGGCGGGTTTTTTTTGGCGAGCTTCGGGCTACAAGCTTCGAGCGAACGATGAGCAATCCTGGGCGCGTCGTTCGGCCACATCGCGAGTGACCGATTCTCGAAAGGCGCGCGCGTCAGACGAGGGCGAGATGCCCTCGCGGCTGTCCGCGAAACCCTCCGGCAAGATGAGGGCAGGCAGCTGCCGCTCGTTCGATTGGAGCCTAATTGCCAGACTGTTGCGGCTGAGCTTGCTGCGCTTGCCGCAGGTGCTCCTGGAACGTGGGATCGTTTGGCACCTTCTTCAGAGCTTCTTTGAACAGATCGATCGCGGTCGGGTAGAGGCCTTTCTTATAGTAGGCCCAACCCAGCGTGTCGGCGGCGTTCGGGCTGTCGGGCATCAGGCGGCGCGCGGTTTGCGCGAGCGAGATCGCCATGTCAATGTTTCCGCCCTGTTGCAGCATCACATACGCGAGGTTGTTTGACGCCACCGGGTTGTCGGGTTGAATGGTCAGAGCCTTCTGATACATGCCGCGCGCGTCATCCCACTTCTTCTGACCTTCGTAGAGTTCCCCTAACAGGATGTAGAACGAGACTTCGTTGGGATTGTCTTTGAGGGACTGCTGGAAGGTGGCAATCGCCTTGTCGGCCGATCCCTCCGCATTCAGAACCTGGCCGAGTTTCAGGAGCGCGTCGGAATTCTTCTTGTCGAGCTCGGCGGCTTTGCGCAACGCGGCTTCGGCGCCCGCATAGTCTTTTTTGTTATTGAAGAGCGCGGTGCCGAGCAGGTCGTAAAACGCGCTGCTGTTGGGAACTTTTGCAATCTGGGCATTGGCGACGGCCACTGCCTTGTCGGGCTGCTTCTGCACCAGAAAGGTATTCATCAAACCACTCAAGGCGTCGGAATTGGAGGGGTCCGCATCCAGGGCTTTCTGGTAAGCCTTGGCGGCCGGGTCGTATTGTTTTTGCAGCAACCGCAAGTTGCCGAGTTGGACGTAACCGACGGGGCTCTGGGGCGCCACCGAGATGGCCTTGTTGATGTCCTGCTCCGCGTTGGCAAACTGCTTCAGATTGATATAGGCAATGGTGCGCATGGCGTAGCCGTCGGGGGAGTTGGGCTGTGCCTGGATGATGGTGGAAGCCGTGCGGCTGAGGCTGTCCCAATCGCTTTTGCGAACCGAAACCGCGGCCAGGGCGCGCTGCGCTTCGATCAGGTCGGGCTTAAGACGCACCGCGTCGCGCCACTCGCTTTCGGCGCGCGATAAACTTCCTTGCTGATCGAAGGCCAGCCCGAGGTGGTAGTGCGCCACCGCGTTGTCGGGATCACCCTTGAGAGCGGCCTGCAAGGCATTGACGGCCTCGTCCAGGTGGCCTTCCCGCATTTTGATCTGACCTTTGTAGATGAGGGCTTCGTTGTCCGCCGGGTTGGCTTTCAGAATTTCGTCGTCCAGCTTGCGCGCTTCGTCGAGTCGATTCTTCAGGATCAAAAGTTGAATGTAGTTCTTCTTGGTCTGAACGTCCTTGGGATGATCCTTGTAAACGGACTCGTACTCGGCGACGGCTTTGTCGAGATCGCCGCTGGCGAAGTAGTAGTCGCCCAGCATGCGATAGCCCACGGAGTTGTCAGACAGATCCTGTTTTGACTGCTTGAGGAAAGATTCGGCCTCCGACTTTTTGCCCTCCATCATGTACAGGCGGACCAGCGCGGAACGCGGGTTGGGACTCTTGGGGTCGAGGGAGATCGCGTGTTTGAACTGTTCCTCGGCTTCGGGCAGGCGTCCGCGAGTCTGGTAAAAGCCGCCCAGGGCGAGTTGGGCGTTCATGGCCCTGGGATCGAGGGCGGCGGCCTTTTTAAGGCTGGCTTCGGCGGCCTCGAATTGCTGGGCCTCAATCTGCATCATGGCGAGGTTCAGGAAGGCCTCGGCACGATTGGGATCCAGGGAAATGGCTTTCTGCATTTCCTGCAGCGCGCCGGGCAGATCGCCCTGGCGGGCTTTGTAGTTGGCAAGCGCGATGTGGACGTCGGGGTTGTCAGGCTGTTTGTCGGACAGGACATCCAGCTGTTCCTTGGCCTCTTTGAAGAATTTGGCCGCGATCAGCATGTTGGCAATGTCGACGCGGGCCGGGTAGTTGGCGGGCTCGATTTCAATGGTGCGCTGCAATTCCTGAAAAGCGCGATTTGGCTCACCGAGGCGCAGGTAGGTGAGTCCCAGACGGTAGTGCGCTTCGGCGAAGCGCGGATCCACCTGGATGGCGTTACTGTACTGGATGGCCGCTTCGCGGTATTTTGCTTTCTCGAAATAGCGCTGTCCGCTCTCGAGATACTTCTGCTTGCGCACGTTGGGATCGCGCGAGCATCCGGCCAGCAGGCCAAGGGTAATGGTCAGGACGAACAACCCACAGTAAGACGGGGCACGCCTCATGGCTAAGTCTCCTGGAGCGAGCGAGTCGCGCGCGCAGCGATGGATGGAATGAAGACAACGAAAACTTGAGTATGCCGATACGCATTCAGCCGGCAGCAATGTTTGCGGCTGGCGCGCAGAGAGAAAGAATGTTTTCGACCTGGGGAACCGAAGCCTGTCTGATGATTCATTGCGGGATGTATTCGTTGAGCAACGGAACTACCTGTCCGGCAAAGGGCGTGAGCCTGGCCAGGGCAGCGTCGACCGACTCTCCCGGCAGCATGCGGGTGTTCAGGCGCACCAGCGACCCGTCACTGCGATTCATGCGGATCGAGTCGGTGACCAGATAGATCTTTGCCCAATACTCGCTGGCCACCGCGCGATCGTGCGCCAGGTACCAGTAAAGCACCAGCAACCGGTCCGTGCCCTTGGCGATGATGTAGCGGTTCACGGTAAACGGGCTCTGACCCGGAACGGCGAGGGTGATTCGCGAGGAGTCGATGGGCGTCCAGCCCGCACCCGGCAGGCAGTTTTTGGGCGAGTGAATCGTGTCCCCGGCGCGCTGGCTGGGGAAGTAGGCGATGAACAGGTCGCTGCTGGGCATCCGGTTGTTGTCGGGACGATAGACGCGCAACATAAAGTCCCCAGGCCCGAGGACATCGCGAATGTCCTTGCCAATTTCAACGTCGGTCCCGGTCCAGTCGCCGATCTGCTTGGGAAATGCGGACAGAGGCTTGCGCGGAGGAAAGATCTCGCCGCGATTGCGCGCCTGCAGAAGCAGGGCGGTGCCCACCAGAAGGATCAACGCCATGACGAAACGCGCGTGAGCCTTCATCGGCGCGGAGCTCCTTCCGGCCACATCCACTGCAGGGCACGATGCAGGAGGAAGAGCATAATCAGAGATACTACGAAGATCAGCCATCCCGAGAACGTGTGGAAAAAGCCTTCGGCCTTTTCCGGATCCCAGTACTGGACCAGCAGTCCGGTTCCGAAGATGCGGAAGCTGTTGGCCAGCACGGCGATGGGCACAGAGGCGAACGCGAGAATCACGCGGATCGAAGTGCGCGGCTCGAGCAGATAGCCGTAAATGATCGCCAGAGTCGCCAGCGACATGAGCGAGCGAATTCCGCTGCAGGCTTCGGCAACCTCGAGGGCCATGGCGGGCAACTGGATGACGTTGCCCTCCCGCAGCACCGGTACGCCCACCAGGGGCAGCGTCCAGGCCGCCACCTTCGAAGCCAGCAACTGCAAGGGAAAAGTGATCTGGTTCAAGACGATGGTCGGGATTGGGATCATGAACAGCAAAAACACCCAGGGGAAAAAGATGGCGCGCATGTGGTTCCAGCCAAAGGTGAGAACCACCAGCCCGGCGATGGTCAGCAAGAGCGAAATTCTGGAGAGAAAAAGTTCAGCGCCGAGAATGCCCGCGGCCAGGACCATCAGTCCAATAGCCAGAACGAGCAAGCCTGAAAAGGATGGTTGGATGGCCAGCTTGCGCAGTTTGTCCCGCTCACTCCAGATGACGAACAGGGAAAACAGCGGAACAAAAAATCCGTGGGAATAATTCGGATCATGCGCCCATTGCCCGACCAAGTGGCGCAACACCGAAGCATAGAGCCACCCGAGGACTCCGACAAAGACGACGATCTGCCACCACGGCAATCTCTGCTGGGACGAAGGCTGCGATGCAACGGGCAACGGCGCGGTTTGGACGGCTTGGCTCAAAACGCAATTGATTGAAGGAGATATCAAAAGCATAAGCGAACTGTAGGCGAGGCGCAATCAGGAATGCACGGGGTGTGACCTTCGTCACCTGAACGACCAACCAGTATCTTCTCGAGCTGGGTTATGAATTCACAGGGTCATTTTCGAACGGGGCGAGGCGAACTAAAGCACTGCTTAGCAGAGCCTTGGCGGTTCCAAGGCGAAACCCTGGCAGGCTGGCTGCGGAGCTAAGTCCTCGGAATCAAGCCGGATTGCAGGGGGGCAAACCACTGGTAAAGAATCGGCACGTCCACGAAAAGAAACACCGTCAGCACGACCGCCGCTGCGGTTGCCGAGATCAGCAGCGCTGGTTCCCGGTACAGTTTCTCGGGGCGCTGGACCGCGCTGTCAGGTTTGAAGGCCAGCGACAGGTAAACGGCCATAAGTATGGCAATCAGCGGGAAGCCGAGGATGCATTCGAGACGGTAACGGATGATGAAGGCACCCAGCATCAGCATGGCAAATGAGGAGTAGAACAGGATCGAAACCAGGAGGCGTTGTTCGTTGTAGAACTCGAAGGACCGTCGATAGGCGGTCGAGCGCTGCGGGTTCCCGATCTCCTTGTACTCGGCGAATCGCTTGGTGGCCATAAAGAAGCACCCCATCATCCAATAACTGACCAGCAAGGACAGGGGCGGCGCGGAAGCGGGCTGAACGATGTACCAACCGGCTAGCATTCGCAAAGGGTTGTTGACCGATTCCGACAACACATCCAGATACGGCACGTCTTTGCTGCGAACCGGAGGGACGTTGTAGAAGATGCCCATAATCCACAACACCAGCAGCGTAAGCAACAATGGTCTGGAAACCAGGGATGCCAGCCAGAGCCCAAGAGCCATCAGGGCGAGCCATTCGGCATAGGCGTAAGGCAAAGAGATTCGTCCGGACGGAACAGGGCGCAGACACTTGGTGGGGTGGTGACGATCGAAGGGAGCGTCCATCACTTCGTTGATGACGTAATTGCTGGACGCGACGAAGCCGACGGCCAACATGGCAATGAGGAAATGTTGTGCGATGAGCAGCCAATGCGGATGGTTCGAAACCGTCAGAGCAACCAGAGCGCCTGGGATGACGAATACATTTTTGATCCAGTGATCGAACCGGGCGATGCTGAGGTAGGCCGTCAGAGTGCCCCAACGGCTGGGCCTTGAGGTGACAGAACTGGAGGAGCTTGCCATATCGTGAGGACCTTCCTGCAAAGACGAATGACCCGGCGGTTGCTTTCGGCTGTTGTTGGCGAGTGCAATCACACTACCAACGTTCGATTTGTTTTGCACATGAAAACACTTCACTGGGCGCTCATTCTCAGAAAAGAAGTATGCAGACGTCTGCACACGAGGGGCGGGCACTGCTTATCTCTCAGGGCGCTCCTGGCTGGTTTCAATGAGCGATCGCAACGCAGAAAACGAGCGCACGTATAGCAGATCGTCGTACCAACCGCTCCTTCCCGCTTTCCCGTGGGAAAGGATTACGCCTAAAGCTCCTACGCGCTTGGCGACAGCCCCGTCCACCTCGGGGCGATCGCCGAGGTAGATTGCATGACGTGGTTCCACTCCCAGCCGCTGCAAGGCGTATTCCAGAATTGCCGGATGCGGCTTGAAGCGGAGAACGTGATCGTCACTGGCGCTGACCTTGACGGGGAATACATCCGCCATTTGGAGTGCTTGCAGTTTCTGCTCCAACGGATAGTCGGACAACGCGGCCAGCCACAGTCCTCGTCCGGCTGCCCAGGAAAAGAATTCCCGCACACCGGGCGCGGCCGTGATGGGGAGATGAGACAGCGGCTCCTGTTCCATCCAGCGGGCAACGGTAGCCCGCACAAACGCAGGAGTGTACCCGGTGGTTCGTTCCGTCGTGGCGTATTGCGCTTGCGGGTGTGGACGGTCGGGTGTGGTCTGCAAGCGAATTTCTTCCTGAGCCTCGCGAAAGGCTTGCAGGCAGCGCGCCGTCTTCCACCCCAGCACGGGGTTGGCGAGATGCGCGCGCACGAGGGACGCGAGCATTCTCCCGCGCAATTGCCGCTGATCGTACAGGGTGCCGTCGACATCGGTGACAATAGCTTGCAGCGAGTGGAAATCAGGGATGCGAGCTGGGGCTTGAGTCGTCATGACTTTGTCCGGCTTTCACATCATCGAGGGCATATACCTTGTAAAAATCCGGCCCCGCTTTGGTTTCGAAGACAAGCTTGTAGGGTTGCAGATTCTGCATGACCTTTTCGTAGAGTTCGGGACTCCTCGCTTTCATCTGCTGAAGGGTGTTGACCGAGTCCCGGTCGATGACGATGTAATCCGCGCGCCTCCTGGATTTGAGGCCGAGGTACCGGTCATCCAGAACATGTTCGGCAAATCCGAGGGGAACGCCAAAATCGCCGCCCGCGAAAACGAGTTGCTGGCCGGTCAGATGCTGGTGAAGGTAACTCGCAGCGGGCAGGAAGGCATTCTTGTACGAATTTTGCCGCACGCGGTATCCGATGGTGGCGAGCGTAAAGACCGCCAATCCGCATAGAATCGCGATGGCCCCGCAACGCTTCCAGCCTCCCATGCCCAGGAGACTGCGGACCCAGATGGCCACAAGCAGGGAGTAGAAGCCGATGACGTGCACGAGGTAAATGTAAAAGCGGGATCCATCGACAAATGTGAGGGCGAGGAAGCCGGACGCTGCGCAGGCCAGCACCAGTTGATTCCATTTCTCGCGGCGGATTTCCGGGGTCAGCACCGACGCGACAAAAGCCACCACATACAGAAGCAGAAGCCCCAGTTTCAGACGCATATAGGATGATGCGCTCTGCCCCATGCCCGCCAGGGAGTGCCAGTAGCGATCGCGCACTTCGGAACCAATGGCGGCCAGGGGATGAAAGACGGAGACCACGTGTCCTGAGGCGTTCGCGCCAAATTGGGCGCGGAACATTATCGGATCTTGCGCGATGTACAGCCCCCAGGCCGCCAAAGCAACGAAGTAAGGGAGAGCCCCGAGCGCCAGGTAGTGCATTCTGAAACGATTGCGATCGAACACGAAGAAGAAAATAACGAGGTAAAGGAAGCCCAGGGCGCCATAGGGGTGCGTCATCGCGGCGGCTGCAACGCACGTGTTGGAGAGAAGGATGGCCAAAGACAGATTCCGCTCCCGCAGAAAGGAGTAGCTCGCGAGCCCGAGCGCAGTCAGTCCCGCGCTCATGCCGTCGTAACGCGCGGTCGTCAGGTTGATGAGGTCGTAGTTAAAGACCAGGACCAGGAGCGCGACCATAGCGAGTACGCGGTCCTTGGAAGTGCTTCGCATCAGGACGTAATAGGAAAGAACCAAAACACCGCCCCACAGGACCGTGAAGTACCGCATGGTGAGCATGCCCATGCCAAAGACCCGGAACCATCCCGCCAGGGCAAAGAAGTACAGCGGCATTGCGGCGTAGACGCGTTGATCCAGAGTGGGGAGCCACGGGGTCCACGTGGGCATGACGAAATGGCCCGAGGTGGCAATGTTGGCGGCGCCCTCGGCAAAGTGGCCCTCGTCGCTTTGGGGTGAGCGGACAGTGGCCAGCATCACCGCCAGCACCACGTACCAAAGCAGGCAAGCGATCACAACCGTCTTTTCGCGCGTCACGGTGCACCAAGTTATATATGGGGGCGAATGGTCGGAACAAGCGACCTGGACTTAAATGTGACCAGGAAGACGTTTTGAGCAGTGGCTTGGACGACTCTGTCTGCTACAGCACGAAAATTATCCAATTTTTCAAGTCGCCGGGCCGAAAAACATCATCCCAGCCTGGTACTTAAAGGGAAAATGTTTGCTTACCGCTTGAGGTTAAACTTTCCTGCAAGAGTCCGCCGTCGGGAGAGCGCTTGTTGGCAGGCGGCTTGTTTTGGAACCAATCAGTTACGGGAGCAAGCAATGGTTTTTGGGGAAAAGTAACCACATTTGGTTACCACGGCGTGGGTAAAAACTTTCCCTTCCCGTGACCCTATAGTAGGCTGTGAGGCACAGGCTGGCGCCGATGCGATAGTTCGTGGTTTTCCTCCAAGTTGCTGAAAACGCTAAGCGTAAATGCTTTTCGAGGGTGGCGCGGCGCGGGCTGCGGATGGCACAAGCCTTGCTTGGGAGAGGGACAGGAAAACATCCGACTCACTGGCGTTATTCCCCCGGCTGCCAACTAGGGCCAATATGGCAAAAGAATTCCCAGAATTTGCTGAGGCGAAAGCTGTTGCCGTCAATATGGAGGCGAACGGCTGTAATTTCATCGAGGGACTTGGCCAAAGCATGAAGGCATTGGACGTGGTGATCCGGGAACTGGCCCGGAGCGAAGTACCGGTGCTGTTGCTGGCCGAGACGGGCGCTGGCAAGAAGGCGACGGCGCAGCGGATCCATCAGATGTCGGCGCACCATGCCGAACCGTTCCGGGTCATCGCCTGCGCGGACGTAAGCGAGCCGATGCTGAGCAACGAGGGAAGCGCTACCGGCGGACTGTTCGAGGCGGGTACGGTTTATTTGGAAGAACTGGCAGATCTGAATGCGTCTTGCCAGGAACTTCTGCTGTCGGTGCTGTGTGGCGGGGAAGGACATGGCAATGGGCACGCCGCGCGGGCACGGCTGATATGCGGGAGCGCCCGCGACCTGGAAGCAGAAGTAAAGACTGGACGTTTTCGCGAAGACACGTATTACCGGGTGAGCGGAGTTTGCCTGCGTTTGCCGCCTTTACGACAGCGCCGGGAGGACATTCCAGCGCTGGTGAATTTTTTTCTGGCCAAGCATGCGCGCGATTTCCGGCGCCCGGTTCCGCAGTTGAGCCCGGCAACGCAGCATCTGTTCCAGGACTACGCGTGGCCAGGAAACATTCGGGAACTGGAAGACGCCACGAAGGCAATCGTGGCCCTGGGCGATGAGTCGGTGGCCATGGGTGGACTGCGATCGCTGCTCACGCGTTCGGAACGCAATGGCAACGGCGAGCGGATTTCGTTGAAGCAGGCATCGCGCGCGGCTTCGCGGGAAGCGGAGAAAGAACTGATTCTCAGAGTGCTGCAGCGTACGCGTTGGAATCGCCGGCGGGCTGCGCAGGAACTGCAGATCAGCTACAAGGCACTGCTCTACAAGTTAAAGCAGATCGGGTACCAGGATTATTCAGCGTCCTAAACGGTTTCAGGAGAAGACATGAAGCGCAGCAAGCATTTTGCAGTTTTTCTGTTGGCAGGAACGATGGTGACCAGCGGCTGGGGCCAGGCCACCGCGAAGGCCGCCGATGAAGCCAAGCCCGGCACCGAAGCGAAGGCGACCGCCGACAAGCCGCAGAGTGAGCCAGTGTCGGTGGCCGGTCCCGATTACGTGATCGGGGCCAATGACACGCTGCACATTTCGGTGTGGAAGGAGCCGGATCTGACGGAATCGCTTCCGGTGCGGCCGGACGGCAAAATTTCTCTTCCGCTGCTCAACGATGTGGTCGCGGCTGGTTTGACGCCCATGCAACTGGCCGACTCCATCACGACCAGACTGAAGAAATACATTGCCGATCCGCGCGTGACCGTGGTGGTCACCGCCATGAACAGCCAGAAGATCTACATCCTGGGAGAAGTTCAGCATCCGGGCGCCGCTCCCTTGCAGCCCAGCATGACGGTGCTGCAGGCGCTGGCTTCCGCCGGATTCTCACAGTTCGCCAACACCAAGGGCATTTACATCCTGCGCACGGAAAGCGGCAAGCAACAGAAGATCCCGGTCCACTATCGGGAATTGCTCAAGGGCGAGGGAATTAATCAGAACATCATCCTGAAACCCGGAGACACAATTGTCGTCCCGTAAGGATCGGATCATGAAGATGAACAAGACAGGGTGGGTGCTGCTGTGGCTGGCGATGACGGCCGGGATGGGCTGGGCGCAGGACAATACCCAGCAACCGGGACAGGACAATGCCCAGCAACCCGCCGCGGATGATTCGCAGAGGACGCCGCCCCCGGCTGCATTCGGCCAGGACCAGCCGCCCGTGATCGTGAACGAAAATCCGCCGATCTCCGGACTGGACCAGCCATCGCTTGAGCCAAACTTCCAGCCCCGCAGCATGCTGGTCGGGGGTGTGGAGGGCAGCGAGTCGCTGGATTCCAACATCGGCAGCGATGCGCGACCGGCGCTGCACTCGGTGACACGCGGCCTGGGGGGGTTAACGTTGCAGAGGTTGTGGCGCCGTTACCAGTTGGCGGCTGCGTACGTGGGCGGCGTCGGCTATTACAACCGCGCCGGCGATGGACTGAAACAGATTCACGAATTGCAGGGACAGCAATCGGTTCTATGGCGAACCGGCCAGCTCACCATGCGGGACTCGTTCAGCTACCTGCCCGAAGGATCGTTTGGATACGGTGCTTACGGCGGGGCTGGCGGATTTCATCTGGGATTGGGCGGCTTGAACCAGGGCATGGGCATGATGGGCGTCGGAGGCCATTACGGATTCCTGGGGTCGCAACAGCTGGGATCACTCGGGCAGGCGCCCCGCATCGGGAATGTCGCATTGGTTGACCTGGTGCAGGCATTGAGCCCGCGGTCATCGGTCACGGCCGCCGGTTCCTATGGACTCATTCACTTTACCGACAGCACGGACGGGTTTATCAACAGCCAGCAGGCAGGCGGCCAAGCGGGATACAGCTACCAGATCAGTAAGAAAAATCAGCTGGCTCTGAGTTACGGCTTCCAGTCATTTCAGTTTCCGGCCGAGGTTGGCTCCGACAATGTTACTGCCCACGTGGTGCAGGCAATGTTCGGGCATCGGGTTTCCGGGCGCATGGACCTGGTGATGGGAGCGGGTCCACAGTGGACGCTGATCCATGATCCTGTCTCTGGGAACACGAACCGATTGTCGGTGGCGGGCCGCTTCTCCCTGCGGTACCGGTTCCGCACCTTTGGTTCGGCGCTGAGCTTTGAACGCTACGACACCAGTGGTTCAGGTTTTTTTGCAGGCGCCATCAGCAACATTGCGCGCTTGGAACTGGAGCGGACGCTGGGCCGGAGGTACACGGCCAACGCATCACTTGGCTTTGCGCATAACCAGCGCCTGCAGTCGAGCCTGCTGGGCGTGAGCGCGACCTCCTACAACTATGGGTTCGCAGGGCTCGCTCTGCGCCGGCAGTTTGGGTACAACTGGGGCGCCTTTCTTGGGTATCAGTGGAATGACCAGATCTTCGATACCTGCCCGATCGCCGGCCAGCAATTCTGCAATCGAATTTCCGTAAGACATGTGCTCACACTGGGCGTGGATTGGCACTTCCGACCGATCCGGATCGATTAATTCAAGGCTGCCCGGAAGAGGCGGCCAGAACGGAACTATTGGAATGATTGAAAATCGTGAATTAACCATAGATGACTATCTGGCGATGCTGCGCCGCCGCCTGAAGATGATCCTGATCCCGGCGTTGCTGGCGCCCCTGGTCGGGTTTCTGATCTCGTACGCGTTCACCGCGAAGTACACCTCGCAGTCCCTGGTGCTGGTGGAAGGACAGAAGGTGCCCGAGGGCGTGGTGCAGCCGGTGGTCACGGCGGACCTGGCCCAGCGCATCGCCACCATGCAGCAGCAGGTGATGGGACGCAATCGCCTGCAGCCCATCGTCGAGAAGCGGCCGAACCTGTTCAAGGGCGGAAAGAACCTGGAAGACGTTCTGGAAGAGGTCCGGGCGGGTGTTCAAATCGAGCCCGTGATTACGGATCTGGGCCAGATCGCCAATACCGGCGGAGGCAAGCGGAAGGGCGGAGGAAGCGTGCCCGGGTTCTACGTGAACTTTACGACGGCCAGTGCGCACGACGCGCAGGATATTTGTAACGATCTGACCTCGGCCATGCTGACCGAGTTCCAGAATTCGCGGGAGCAGGTGGCGGTGAGCACAACAGAATTCATTTCCCGCCAGCTGGATGAAGCCAAGCGCAACCTGGACGACCAGGATGCGAGGCTGGCTGCCTTCAAGCGGCAGTACTCCGGACAACTACCCGGGGATGAGGAAAACAATCTGAAAGTGCTGGGCGCGTTGAACTCGCAGCTGGACGCGAACACGCAGACCGTGAACCGGGCGCAGCAGGACAAGTCCTACACCGAGTCCATGCTGGCCCAGCAACTGGCCGCATGGAAGTCGGCGCAGGGCAGTAACAATCCGCAGAGCCTGGAGACCCAACTCAACAGCCTGCAGACCCAGTTGCTCTCACTGCAGGCGCGCTACACCGAAGACCACCCGGACGTGATCAAGACGAAATCCGATATTGCCGAGGTGAAGAAGAAGCTGGTGGAAGTGAACGATGCGGCGGCGAAGGGGCCCGACGCCAATGCCAAGGCGAGCATCACCGAGCCGGCGGAGATCCGGCAGTTGCGCCTGCAGATTCATCAATACGAAAGCGTTCTGGGCCAGGCTACGCGCGAGCAGAAACGACTCGGCGACCAGATTCGGTTGTACCAGGGCCGGGTAGCTATCAGTCCCGGGGTTGAAGAAAAATACAAGCAATTGACGCGGGACTATGACACCGCGCAGAAGTTCTACACCGACCTGCTGGCCAAGAAGAGCACGTCAGAAATGGCGACGGACATGGAGCGGCGGCAACAGGGCGAGCAGATGCACCTGTTGAATGCCGCCAACCTTCCCGAGTCTCCGAGTTTTCCGAACCGGCTGCTGTTCGCCGCGGGCGGTCTGGGTACGGGGTTGGTGATCGGCATGGGTCTGGCGCTGTGGCTGGAAATGAGAGACAAGTCGATTCGTAACGAAGCAGATGTCGTGGCCAGCCTGCAGATGCCGGTTCTGGTGTCGTTGCCCTGGGTCACCGAGACGGCGCCCCGGAACGGCGGGATTAAGTTCTGGAACCGCGACAAAACCGAGGCGGAGTCTGACAAAGAGAAGGTCGGGGTCTAGGCGGCCGGTATGTATAAAGAGTTTTTCGGACTACGAGCGAACCCGTTCAACGTCAATCCGGATCCGCGTTACCTGTTTCTGACGCGGCATACGGAAGAGGCGCTGGCCTGCCTGACCTATGGCATTCAGAGCCGGAAGGGATTCGTTCTGCTCACGGGTGAAGTCGGCACCGGCAAGACGACGCTGATCAACAAGTTGCTGGAGTGGCTGCGCCTGCAACAGGTGGCGACGGCTTTCATCTTCAACTCGCGCATGAATGTTCCGCAGTTCCTGGACTACATGATGGCGGACTTCGGCATTCCATGTGATTCGAAATCGAAGAGCCAGATCCTGCAGCGGCTGTACAACTGGCTGCTGGACCGTTACCGGGCGGGTGAGACGGCCGTGCTGATCGTGGACGAAGCGCAGAACCTCACCGATGAAGTGCTCGAAGAAATCCGCATGCTGACCAATCTCGAGACCTTCACGGAGAAGCTGCTGCAGATCGTGCTGGTGGGCCAGCCGGAACTGGAAACCAAGCTGAAGCAGCCCCAATTGCGCCAGTTGCGGCAGCGCTTGACGCTGCGCGCGAAAACGCATCCGCTGACCATCGAGGAAACCAAGGCTTATGTGCAACAGCGTCTGCGCATCGCGGGGTCGGATGGGCGGCAGATTTTCGATGGAGAGGCGCTCAGCGCGGTGCACAAGTACTCCAATGGCATCCCGCGCGTGGTGAACCTGCTGTGCGAGCACTGCCTGGTGAGCGCGTTCGTGGATCAGAAGTCGACGATCAACGAAGCGGTGGTGGACGCGGTGGCGCGCGATTTTGATCTCAGCGACAACGTGGCGTCGGGAGCCATGACGGTTCCGGCAGCGCCTTCGACGGTGCCGGGAGCCGAACGATTCGATTTAGTAGAAGCCTTGCGCACGCTGGCCACCTTGGCAGACCGGCTGCGCCAGAGTGAACAAGATCTGCCCAAAGAGAGGAAATCATGAGCCGAATTCACGAAGCACTGAAACGAGCCGAACAGGAAAGGGCGGCGTCGCAGGGGACCCGCACGGATTCCTCGCCCGTGATGGATTTGCCGGCGTCGAATCCGAATCCTGTGGCCGCGGAAGTGGCGCAGGCGGCCGCTCCGGCGGGGCCCGTGAACGCGGCGGCGGCTCCCGGGGTCGGCCATGCCATGCCGTCCTTCTCGAATCCTTACACCTTCGACACCCTGCTGGCGCGCTGCAACCAGACGGAGTGGAAGCCCGACCCCCAGACCATGCTCTTCTTCAATCACGAAGAGAATGCGTTGGGCACGGAACAGTTCCGCACCATGCGCTCGCGTCTGTACCAGATGCGCGAAAAGATTTCGCTCAAGAGAATCCTGGTGACCAGCGCGCTGCCGCAGGAAGGCAAGTCCTTCGTGTCGGCGAACCTGGCGCAGGTGCTGGTACGCCAACAGGGACGGCGCGTGTTGCTGATCGACGGCGACCTGCGGGTGGCGCGACTGCACTCGGCGCTGGGCACGACATCTTCGCCGGGCCTGGCGGATTACCTCCTGGGCGAGAGCGACGAGTTCTCGATCATGCAGCGCGGCCCGATGGAAAACCTGTTCTTCATTCCCTGCGGCCGCACCGTGGCGCATCCGGCGGAACTGATTGCCAATGGGCGGATGAAGATGCTCATGCAGCGGGTCGAAACGCTGTTCGATTGGATCATCGTGGATTCGCCGCCCGCCGTGCCCGTCTCCGATGCCAGCCAGCTGGCGAACTATTGTGACGGCGTAATGATGGTGGTGCGTAGCAATGCGACGCCGTATGACACGGCGCAAAGAGCCCGTCAGGAATTCCAGGGCAAAACCATGGTGGGAGTGGTGCTCAACGGAATCACTCGTCAGGACACTTACTCGCGCTACTACTACGAAGTGTACGAGAAGAAACAAAAGTAGTAACGAGGGCCTCCGTGATCCGACTGTTCAATGTCTACTATCCGGTCCGCGCCCTGCTGCTGCTGGCCGTCGAAACGATGGTGGTATTTTCCTCGTTTCTGCTGGGGATGATGCTTGCCTTCCCGGACGACCGGTATATCGTCCTGAACTATGAGAATGGGTACCTGAAGGTTATCGTCGCCACCCTGGTGGTTCTGATTTGTTCCCACTGGTTCGACTTGTACGATTCTTCGCGACTGGAAGCCAAGGGCGAAATGTACTTTCGCCTGTTCCTGGTGCCGGGGCTGCTCGCCATCCTGTTGGCGGCGGTGAGCTGGATTTATCCCCAGGTGCTTCCGGGAAATAATGCCTCGTTGTTTGGATTGGTGCTGCTCACCATCGGCCTGGTGGGTTGGCGCGTGGCTTATGGCTGGCTGGTGCAACAGCCCTTCATGCAGGAGAAGGTCTACGTTCTGGGCACGGGGGACCGCGCCCAGCGACTGGTGCAGGGTTTGCGCCAGCGCAAGGAATTGGGTGTGGATGTGATCGGGTGGAGTGGAAACGTCGAAGGAGCGCTGACCCGCGAGTCGGCAGCTGCTCACCTGATGGAAGTGAGCAAAGCACATCGCGTACATCGAGTCATCGTAGCCATGCCGGACCGGCGCGGCACTTTTCCGGTTGAGGAGTTGCTGCAGTTGCGGCTCAACGGCGTCCGCATTGAAGAAGCGACCTCGTGGCTGGAGAAGATTTCGGGGCGGATCGAAGTGGAACAGCTGTATCCCAGCTGGCTGATTTTTGCAGATGGCTTCCGCTTCAGCACAAGCTTCAACCTGATGAGACGCGCTCTATCGATGTTCGTCTCCCTGATCCTTCTGCTGGTGGTGCTGCCGTTCCTGCCGTTTGTCATTCTCGCCATCAAGCTGGATTCCAAGGGACCGGTGCTGTACCGGCAGAAACGAGTGGGACGGGCGGGCAGCACATTCTTCTGCTACAAGTTCCGGACGATGCGGCAGGATGCGGAGGCGGATACCGGTCCAACCTGGGCGGGCGATGACGATCCGCGGATCACGCGCATCGGCAAGTTCCTGCGCTCATCGCGCATCGATGAAATTCCGCAACTCTGGTGCGTATTCAAAGGCCACATGGGGTTTGTGGGACCGCGTCCCGAGCGTCCCGAGTTCGTAGAGTGGCTGACCAAAGAGATTCCGTATTACGGGGTTCGCCATGCAGTCCGTCCCGGGATCACCGGTTGGGCGCAGGTGCGCTACAAGTACGGCAACACGATTGAAGACGCGAAGGAAAAGCTGCAGTACGACCTGTTCTACATCAAGAACGCGTCGCTGGGCCTGGACATTCTGATCATGTTCCAGACCATCAAGATCGTGCTGCTGGGGCGGGGCGCGCAATGAGGTGGATTTTCTGGAGCGCGGTGGTTGTGATCGGCTACACCTACGCCGGATACCCGGTGTGGTTGTGGTTGCGCAGCCGCTGGCAGCCTCGCCCGGTGCAGTCGGGCACGAATCTGCCGTTTGCGTCCATCGTGATGGTGGTTCGGAACGAAGAAAAGGTCCTGCAGCGCAAGCTGGACAATTTGCTGGCGCTGGACTATCCGGAGGAGGCAGTGGAGTTGGTCGTCGTTTCCGACGGATCGACGGATGGGACCGAAGCCATCCTGCGTGAATACGCGCGGAATCCGCGGGTGCACGCCGTTCTGAACCAGTTGTCGAGAGGCAAGGCCTCGGGACTGAACGACGCGCTGGAACTCGCGCACGGGGAGATCGTGGTGTTCACGGATGTGCGCCAGATGCTCGAACCCGCCAGCTTGCGCGTGCTGATGGGAGACTTCGCCGATTCGCAGGTGGGTTGCGTGAGCGGCGAGTTGATGCTGGGAGACCCTGGTGCCGGCGAGAAGAATCGTGGCATGGGGTTGTACTGGAGGATTGAAAAGGTCATCCGGGTATTGGAATCGGCGTCGGGATCAGTGGTCGGCGCAACCGGGGCTTTCTACGGCGTACGGCGCGAATTGCTGCAGGCGATTCCGCCTGAGACTCTGCTCGACGATGTGTACATCCCGATGCAGGTGGTGCGCGCGGGAAAGCGCGTGGTGTTCGAGCCAAAGGCGCGGGCCTGGGACCTGGCGAATCAGGGAACCGAGCGGGAATTTGCACGGAAGGTCCGCACCCTCAGCGGAAACTACCAGTTGCTGCAACTGCAGCCCTGGTTGTTGAGTGGAGAGAACCCGATCCGGTTTGAGTTCGTCAGCCATAAAATCCTGCGGCTCATCGTGCCGTTTGCGCTGGTGGCGGCGCTGCTGGCCTGCGCGTTTCTGCCTCAGCCCGTCTATCGGACCGCGTTTGTGCTGCAAATGGTTTTTTATGGGTTGAGCCTGGTCGGGCTGGCCGGGATGAAACTGGGACCGTTGGCGCGCGCGGGAGACGCCGCTTTCACGTTCGTAGTCCTGAATTCCGCGGCGGTCGTGGCCTTTGCGAATTTTGTGACGGGAAGAAAGGTTGCGTGGACGCGCTAGGACTTTAAGGCCAATTATGAATCAACTCTATGTTCCTGCGGAACCCGGTTTGCCCGGCGTTGAATCCCCAACGCGCCGCACGACCTTGGCCTATCGAGCACTGGTGTTGTTTTCCGTTCTCTACTTTTTCCGGCCGGAGGATTTCATCCCGGGATTGCACCACGTACCGATGGGAAAGATCGCGGGAGGAGTGGCGCTGGCGGCGCTGATTTTCGGAGTGAAGCGCAAGGACCGCGGTCGGCTTCCCCTGGAGTGCAAAATTCTGCTCGTGCTGCTGGCACACATGATTCTCACCATCCCGTTTGCCTTCTGGAGGGGAGGATCTTTCGATACGGTGTTCAACAAGTTTTCCAAGGGAGTTATCGTTGCCCTGTTGATTTCCCTGGTGGTCACGCAAATCAGCCAGTTGCGCAAACTGCTTTACATCCAGGCTGCAGCCGTCGCACTTCTCACCCTGGGCTCCCTGATTGTGCATCGGACCAATGACGGGCGCCTGATGGGGATTCAGAAGGGGATTCTGGAAAATCCCAATGATCTTGCGATCAATATAGCGATCAACCTTCCTCTCTGCCTGGCGTTCGTGTTTGCGGGCAAAGGCGCGCTGCGCAAGGTGGTGTGGTCGCTCTCGCTGGTCGTACTGATGGCAGGCGTGGTGGCGACCTATTCCCGCAGCGGCATGATCGCCACCGTGATCACTTCCATCATCTGCTTGTGGGAGTTCGGGGTGAAGGGAAAGCGCATCGGATTGCTGGCCACGACCGCGATCCTGAGCGTCCTGGCGGTTGGTTTTCTGGTGGCATCGCCCCGGTACCGCGCTCGCATTGCAAGCCTGGTGCAGCGTCCGGCGGGAGCCGAGATCAGCGGCACCATGGAGTCGCACGGCGAAGGGTCGCTGGAGGCGCGCTCTGAGTTGCTAAAAGAAAGTATTCGCCTGATGGTGCGCCATCCGATCTTCGGCGTGGGTCCGGGTAATTTCCCGGCGGTCACCCGCGAATGGCGGGTGGTACATAACACATATACGGAGTTTGGGGCGGAAGCCGGGGTTCCAGCGTTGCTATTGTTCCTGGCGCTGCTGGGGTCGTCCGCGCAGCGTATCCGCGGTGTGCGCAAATTCCCCAGTTATCGGGCCGATCCCGAAATCCGCCTGTGGTCGAGCGCCTTGTGGGCGGCCTTGCTGGGCTACGCGGCAGGAGCGATGTTCGCTTCGACCGAGTACAACCTGTTCCCCTATTTCATCGTGGGATACATATGCGCTCTCTACCAGATCGCCTCCAAACCTGGAGTTGGCACAACGGGGACGGATCGACAAACTGGAGACGGAGGCCGGGAAGAACTTGGATATGGTGGAAACAAAGAACGTGAACTCGCCTGGAGTCGCTGAAGAAGTTCTTGCGATTCTCCGCTGTCTCAGTTGCCAAGGAAGGTTGAACTCCGGCGGCAACGGCCTGGTGTGTGCCAACTGTGGGCGCCAATATCCAATGTTGAATGGCGTGCTGCGGTTTGTGGATGAGCAGAACTATGCGGGCAGCTTCGGCTTTCAATGGAAGCTGTACTCGCGGACGCAAATGGACGATGCCGCCAGCCGCCGATCGGAAGAGGCGTTTTACCGGCGCACCGGTTTTCGTCCCGAGGATCTGGCGGGGAAACTGGTGCTGGATGTGGGCTGCGGGATGGGACGGTTTGCGGAAATTGCGACCCGCTGGGGTGCGCACGTTGTCGGTATCGACCTGAGCCTGGCTTGCGAGGTAGCGGCCAAGAATCTGGCGGACCGGCCGGCCACGATCTTTCAGGCGGATGTGTTCAAGCTTCCCTTTGCTCCCCGGAGTTTCGATTACATCTACAGCATCGGGGTGCTGCACCATACTCCGGACTGCGAGCAGGCCTTCAAAGGGCTGCCCCGGCTGCTGAAGCCCGGCGGACGCATCGCAATCTGGTTATACAGCGCCTATAACCCCTGGTACCGGATGAGCGACGTGTATCGAAAGTTTACGCGGCGCATGAAGCCTGAGACGCTGCACCCGCTGTGCAACGTGGTTATTCCACTCTACGGAATTCATAAAGTGTTGAAGAAGATTCCCGTGCTGGGCAGGCGGGCCAGCAGCGCGCTGGCGTGGGCGATTCCGATGTCGCACAATCCGGACCCCGAGTGGCGGGTGCTGGACACGTTCGACTGGTATTCGCCGTGGTACCAGTCCAAGCACACCTATGAGGAAGTCTTCCGTTGGTTCGAGAGCTGTGGGTTGGAGGATTTGCGCGTGATCGGAGAGCCGATTGCGGTGCAAGGCACACGGCCGCGCACGGCCGTGACAGATTCTGCACCCGAGGCAACGGAGGTTGCGCAGTGTGCGGAATAGCCGGCATGGTGGGGCGGCGCGATGAAGTCATCGACGCCGCGGACGTCCACCTCATGTGCCAGAGCATTGTGCACCGCGGACCAGACGACGAAGGCATTTACGCCCGCGGGCCGGTTGGCCTGGGCATGCGCCGGTTAAGCATCATCGACCTCTCGGGCGGACACCAGCCCATCCATAACGAAGACAAAAGCATCTGGCTGGTCTACAACGGCGAGATCTACAACTTTCCTGAGCTGCGCCGCGGCCTGGTGGAGCGCGGTCATACTTTCTATACACATTCCGATACCGAGGTGATCGTCCATCTCTACGAAGAGATGGGGGCCGACTGCGTGAAGGAACTTCGCGGAATGTTTGGCCTTGCCTTGTACGATGAACGCCGCAAAGCCCTGCTGCTGGCGCGGGACCGGCTTGGGAAGAAACCCATGCACTACGCCTTGCATGAGGGGCGGCTACTGTTTGGGTCTGAGATCAAGACCATTCTTGCGGTCGCACCGGAGCTGGCTTCGGTCGATCCGGAAGGGCTGCTGCAGTACTTTTACTTTGGCTACATTCCGGATCCGTATACGGCGTTCAAGCCGATTCACAAGTTACCGCCCGGACATCTCCTCGAGTACGTAGACGAGAAAATCAGCATTCGCCAATTCTGGGATGTCCCGGAATACGGCACACACGGGCCGATGTCGGAAGAAGAGTGCTTGCAGGAGTTGGAGAAGCGCCTGGAAGAAGCGGTGCGAATCCGGCTGATCAGCGACGTTCCGCTGGGCGCGCTGCTCAGTGGAGGCGTCGACTCGTCGATCATTGTGGCATTGATGGCCCGTGTCAGTTCGGGTCCAGTCAAGACTTTCAGCATCGGTTTCCAGGCGGAAGCATTCAACGAAGCCGAGCACGCGCGCCTGGTTGCGGAAAAATTCGGGACCGACCATCACGAACTGATCCTGGATCCAAATCTCGAGGAAACGCTGGCGTTCCTAACGACGATGCTGGAGGAGCCTTTTGGCGACTCCTCGATGTTGCCGACGTATTACGTAAGCCGCATGGCGCGGGAACACGTAACCGTAGCGCTTTCGGGCGATGGCGGCGATGAATTGTTTGCCGGCTACGACCGATACCTGGTGGCGATGGACCGGCAAAAGTACGATCGCATCCCGGCCTGGCTGGGGCGGATTTACCGCGATCGCCTGCATCATCGCCTGCCGGGAGCGATGTACGGGAAGAATCTGGCCTGGAACGCTTCGCTAACACCGCGCGATCGATACCTGGACGACGTTTCCTATTTGCCCGCATTGCACCGCGAGCGGGGCCTGTTCTCGGAGGAGTTCCTGGAACAGGCAAGTACGCTGCCGAATCCGCTCGAGCAGAGCCAGCGATTCTATGATGAGGCGCCTGCCAAGGATTCGCTGAGCCGCCTGCTTTATCTCGATACCAAGACATATCTGACCGCGGACATTCTGGCGAAGGTGGACCGCATGAGCATGGCGACCTCCCTGGAAGTTCGCGTGCCCATGCTGGATCATGAATTCGTGGGCTGGGTGGCCAGCCTTCCCATCGAGTGGAAGCTGCGCACGGGATCGCGCAAATTTATTTTGAAGAAACTGGGCGAGCGGCTCGGCATTCCGGCAGCCCTGCTGCACCGCCGCAAACAGGGGTTTCAACTGCCCCTGGTGGATTGGATGCGGGATTCGATGAAAGATCAGTTCCTGCGGGTGTTGCTGGAGCCGCGTACGTTGCAGCGCGGTTATTTCAAGCCGGAGGCGGTTCGGGAACTGGTCGACGAGCATACCCGCGGGCGGCGCAATCGGTCGGGGATTTTGTGGCGCATGCTGGTGCTGGAACTCTGGCATCGAAATTTTATGGAGGCAAGATCAGCCAGACAGAGCACGAGTCCGGTCATGTCGTCTAGCGCGATGCACGAGGCATCCTCGTCCGCGCCGCGCGCCGTGTCTGGCGGAAATCCTCGCTAGCCAACCTGGGGACAAGAAACAGCCATCATGCCGACGCAAACCACCGAGAAATCGATCTCCACCGGCGCGGGAGGCCGCGCGAGAAGCAAGGCTCCGGTGTTTGTGCTGGGGTGCCCGCGGTCGGGCACGACGTTGCTGTACCACATGCTGCTGTCGGCCGGGAATTTCGTGATCTACCGGGCGGAATCGCAGGTGTTCAACCTGCTCGAGCCCCGCTTCGGTGATTTTCGAGTTCCGCACAATCGCCGGAAACTGCTGGTGGCCTGGGAAAACAGCAGCCTGTTCACGAAAACGGGCCTGGAAGCCGCCGAGGTCGAAAAAGAGGTGATGGCCAGGTGCGAGAACGCGGGCGACTTCCTGCGCATCGTGATGGAGCAGATGGCGCGAAAACAGGGAGTCGAGCGCTGGGCCGAGACCACGCCTGACCACCTGCTGGCCTTGCCACGCATCAAACAAACGATCCCGGATGCGCTAGTGATTCACATCATCCGGGACGGCCGGGATGTAGCCCTGTCGCTCGAAAAACAACATTGGATCCATCCCTTCCCGTGGGATCACGGCAGGGAATTACTGACCGCGGCCTTGTACTGGGAATGGATCGTCAATCGAGGGCGAAGGCTCGGTCAGGCGCTGGGGGCCGATTACAGGGAAGTGCGTTATGAAGATCTGGTGGCCAACCCGCATTCGACACTGGCAGAGGTTGGCCAGTTTATCGGGCAGGATCTGGATTACGAACAGATCCAGCGCGTGGGCGTCGGTTCGGTGAGCCGGCCGAACACCTCCTTTGAGCGTGACAAGAATGCGGGCGAATTCCATCCCGTGGCGCGCTGGAAGAAATCACTTTCCGGGCAACAGCTGGGGCAGGTGGAGAGTTTGATAGGCCGGACGCTGGACGAACTGGGCTACGAACGGGGGACGACCCGGCGGTCGGAGCAAGTCCCGCCCGCTCTGAAAAGAATGAGAAAGATGTATGCCGCGTATTTCGACGCAAAACTCGCCCTGAAGACGAAGACACCGCTGGGGCGGCTGGTGGGCGGGGATCTTCAATTTCTCGGCGATCAGGCT
Organism: uncultured Acidobacteriota bacterium; assembly: GCA_963733805.1. Taxonomy (GTDB): domain Bacteria; phylum Acidobacteriota; class Terriglobia; order Terriglobales; family Acidobacteriaceae; genus Gp1-AA133. Next base: position 70,269 of record CAVTEO010000010.1, read on the forward strand.
GAAGTTCCGGCGCAGTCTCCCGAGGTTTTTGAGGAGACGGTGCGAGTCCTGCAGATCGGGAACTATCCGCCGCCCATGTGCGGGTGGGCGATCCAGCTCAAGCTGGTGACGGAGGAGTTGCGGCGTCGCGGTCACGTTTGCGAAGTGCTCAAAATCAACGAAGGCCGACAGATCAAGAGCCGCGAGTACGTTGATGTGCAAAGCGGACCCGACTACCTGAAGAAAATTTTCAGCTATGCCCTGCGCGGCTATCGCCTTAACATCCACGTCAACGGTATGTCGAAGAAGGGCTACTGGCTGGCCATGGCCGCCGCTTTGATTGGGCGGCTGGTGAACCGGCCGGCCCTGGTGACGTTTCACGGCGGCCTCTCGCAAGATTATTTTCCCCGCCACGATCATGGCCTCGCGCACTTCGCGTTCTACGCGCTGTTCCGCATGGCAGGAGAAGTGGCTTGCGACAGCGACCCGATTCGCGAGGCGATCATCAAGTATGGTATTCGTCCAGAGAAAGTGGTCTCTATTGCGACCTTCTCGCCCCAATATCTCGAGTTTGCCCGAGTAGAGATGGCAGAGCGCGTGGAAAGGTTCCTGCGGGCGCATCCGCGCATCCTGCTTTCGTACGTTTCCTTTCGCCCGGAATATCGTTTGGATGTGTTGCGCGAAGGCATGCGGCGTTATCGCGCACTCGATCCGGAGGCGGGGTTCATCTGGCTCGGCTTTCCCGGGAAAGAAATGCCGGCGGCGGAAGAGTTCGTCAGAAGCTGGCCAGCCGAGGAAAAGGCGAGCTTGTTGCTTCTGGGGAATCTGACGCACGACGAGTTTCTCAGCCTTCTCAGCCGGTGTTTTGTGTATTTGCGGACGCCCGCTTGCGACGGCGTGGCGGCTTCGGTGCTGGAATCTCTCGCCTTGAAAATTCCCGTGGTTGCCAGTGCGAATGGGAGGCGCCCGGCGGGAGTGATCACCTACAACGATACGGACGCGGCCGACATGGTGGAAAAGCTGCGTTTCGTGCGCGAGCATTACGACAAAGTCAAAGAGAGCTTACAGCCCGACGCGGGCGACGACAATGTTGGCCGCATGGCGGATTGGCTGGTTGGAAATCTCATCTCCGCTCCCCAGGCAACCCGGAAGAGGTAGAACGAAACCTTACCAGCAGCGCTTCATGGAGGCATCTGTGACGAAGCTTGTGTTTCGCATCGCATTCACCATTCTGATGTTCGCTTCGGCCACAGCCTGGGGGGCGGCGGGCGGTGCGGCTTCCGGTAAATTCGATGGGCCTGCGGAACTTCCGCGGGTTTACGTGCAGAGCGCTCTTGCGGATACTCCGGCGCCCGGCAAATCGATTCTGGTAAAGGACAGCGCCGAGCTGAAATCGGCGCTTGCCAAGGTGAGTTGCGGCGATACGATTCGCCTGCAAGCCGGCGCGGAATTCGCAGGAAACTTCAAGCTGCCGGCCAAGCCTTGCGACGATGCGCATTGGATCGTGTTGCGCACGAGCGCGGCCGATTCCAGCCTTCCGCCCGAAGGCACGCGCCTCACGCCCTGTTATGCGGGCGTGGCTTCGCTTCCAGGCCGGCCGCGTTATGACTGTTCGTCTCCGTCCAATGCGATGGCGAAAATCATTTATGAGAACAAAGGGAGCGGTCCCCTGGGGTTTGAAGGAGGAGCGAACCATTACCGCCTGATCGGCCTGGAAATCACGCGCGGAGTTCCGGGCGCCACGACCTACAATCTTGTCACCTTGCCCAACGATAAAGCAACCGACCACATCATCTTCGATCGCGTATGGATACACGGGACGGCTCAGGATGAAACGGTGCGCGGCATTCTTTTGGGAGGAAGCCGGCACGTAGCCGTGGTGGATTCCTATTTCAACGATTTCCATTGCGTGGCTCTGGGCTCCTGTACGGATTCGCAGGCAGTCGCCGGAGGGATGGGCGATCTTGAAATGGGTCCTTACAAGTTCGTCAACAATTTCATGGAAGCGGCTGCGGAGACGATAATCTTCGGCGGGGGCGCCGCGACCACCACGCCTTCGGACATCGAGGTGCGGCGCAACCACATGTACAAACCTCCAATCTGGAGGAAAGAGGATCCGGGCTTTGTCGGGGGAACGTCCGGCAAACCGTTCATCGTGAAAAATCTCTTCGAACTCAAGAATGCCCAGCGCGTTCTGCTCGAAGGCAATGTGATGGAGAACTGCTGGGGAGGATTCAGCCAGACCGGGTTCGCGGTTCTACTGATGGCGAAGAGCCAGTCGAATAAATGCCCGGCTTGCCGCGTGACTGACGTGACGTTTCGCTATAACCGGATCGCGCACACGGGCAGCGGATTTCAGATTGCGACGGCGCGGTCCGGTGCGGGGGGCGCCAGCAGCGGGACCGAGCGCATCAGCATCCATGACGTGATTATTGACGACCTGGGAGGTTCCAAGTACGGCGGCTTTGGTACGCTCGCGCAGGTGACTTCCGATGTGCCCACCTTGAAAGATGTATCTTTCGATCATGTCACGGCATTTCCACCGCACGCGCTGTTTATCCTGGGCGCGAAAGTGGATGTAGGCCCGATTGTCAATTTCACGTTCACCAATAATCTGGTAGCCGCCGGGCAAATGGATATCGTGCCCCCGGGGGGCGGGCCGGCGAACTGTTCCTTCCAGCCGGCAAAGCAGTCGCCCGCGGGAGTCCTCAAAAGCTGCGTGACGAACTACAAATTCAGTCACAACGCGATCCTGGGTTCGAAGGGTGGATGGCCCAGCGGGAACTCTTACCCGTCAGATCATGCGGCAGCCGGCGTGGTCGGGCTCAGCGAAGGCCGGTACCGGTTATGCCGCGACAAGGATGGGGACTGCAAGAAAACGTCTCTGGCGGCGCGCGCCGGCGAGGATGGGAAAGACCTGGGCGCGGATGTAGAGGGTGTGTTCTCCGCGACCAAGGGCGTCGACTAACGCGATTCAGAATGGAAGCCCAGGTCAGCGTCCACAGGACGGGCGCGAACCTGGGGTATCGTCGGTCCTAGCGCACGCCGGCTATGGCCGCAGCCAGTGCTTCCACATCCGCTCCAATGGCCTTGCCATCGCTGCCCGCGCGGACATAGGGACTGGTTGACAGGAGCTGGTAACGCGCCAGCAGATCCTTCGACGCAGAGAACTTAACTTCCGTCATCGAGGGAGCAGAATAGTTTCCCGCAGGCCACTTTCCGGTCGGGCCGACCAGCACATTGTGCGAGAACTCAGATTGCTTGAAGCAGCTGGTCAGCAGAGCTTCCGCGGTACTCATACGATAGGCGCAATTTTCTGCGCCTCCGCCTGTGGTGGTCATCCCGATCGCTCCGCCGAAGATGTTGTTGGACCAGACGAAGCCATACATTTCAGGAAAGCTTTTGTGGTTGCCGATGACAAACATCGCCGTGCCGGTGTCTTTGGCGAGCGCCGTTACGTGGTTGACGGAAACATTGTGCAGCACCGTGACCTGATTGGCACTGGATTGCTGGAAGATGTGTCCTCCACCATTGTAGGTTTTTCCGCTGATGTCATCGACCAGCACGTCATGGATGCTCACGTTCCACAGGCCGAGGGAGAGCCCCCCCGCCACCGAAGGGATGTTGGCGAGCTGGAATCCGTTGCCCACATGCTGAATCGTGTTGTAGCGGATGGTCACGTCATGCACGACGCAGTTGGGACAGAGGTTGTTCTGATTTTTGGGCGTCAGCAAAATAGCGAATCCGGCCTGGCTGAAACCGCCCCAGGAATTTTCAAGAACGTTGCCTTCGAACAGGACGCGCACGCCATTCTTGAGTTCGAAGAGATTCTTGACGATGAACGGGTGTCCATCCCTGCCGCCGACGTAGCCGGGCTGGCCTTTCTTCCAGATCAGCGGTTTGTAGAAGAAGTTGCGGCGGATTTCAATGTCCTCGGGACTGCTCTCAGCGGCGCCGCCGCCGAAGAGAATATTTTCACCGGCTGCTTCCAGGAAATTGTTGACGATCTTGTAGGGACCCATCGCGGTGTTGCCCAGACCGCCGGCAATAGCCTGAGAATCGCCGCAGGAGCCGATGCAGTGAAAATCAGAGAAGAAAGAGTCGACCACCGCCACATACGTCCCCGCAGAGAGCATCATGCCGCGCGTCGTCTCATCCTGTGCGGTTCCGTGAATCCAGGAGCGATCGACCACCACGTGATCAAAGGTTCCACCCTTCTCGTTGATAAACAGGTTGTAGACGACGGCCTTGGGCTTGTCGCGAGTGACCTCGAGGCCGGTGAGACGGTAGTGATTGGCGCCCGCGGCCATGACGAGCGGGCCGCTGCCGGTTCCTGAAAAAGAGATTTTGGCGAGTACGTTGCTGGCCTTGGCGCAGCCAAAGGACGGACGTCCGGGCAAGGAATCCACGCCCGCATAACACGGGGTCACACGACTCCCTTCCGGAGGAAGCGCGCTGTCGGGAGCGCTGGTACGAACAGCGACCCAATGGTTGTCGTCGCAGTTCTTGGCGGGAAAAACGAATACGCCGTTAAACGTTGCGCCCGCCTGCAAGGAAATCGTGTCGCCGCACTTCGCCGAATTCAGGGCAGCCTGCAAAGCAGCACTGGTTTTGACGATCTGCCTGTTTCCCGGCGCGGGCGTATCCGCCAGGGAACTCTTCATGTAAACATGCGGAAGTTCAGCCGGACCGTCAGTCTTCGCGGAATCCGCGAGGGAAACATTCAAGCTTAACTTGCGGGTGACGGTCTGGCCGGAGGTATCACTGGCTTCCACGCTGAACGGAAAGCCTCCATCCTGGCTGGTCACGCCGTTGATGGTTCCTTCCGCCGCATCGAGCACGATTCCGGCGGGCAGCGCTCCGGAGGAAATTTTCCAGCGGTAGGGCGCGGTCCCTCCCGAAGCACGAAGTGCAGCCGAATAGGGCGTGCCTTCCACTGCTTCCGGCAGGCTGGTGTTGGCCATGTTTAAGGGAGCGACCGAGGCGGCCGCGCTCACGCTCACGGTTGCGAGCGCGCGCTTGCCGGGGTCTGCTTTGCTGGTGGCGACCAATTGCACCGTGGTCGCCGCACTCACAGTCGGCGCCGTGAACAGGCCACTGCTTGTAATAGTGCCTGCTGATGTGGTCCATACCACTTCAGGATTGGTAGCCGGCAAGACTTGCGCGGCAAACAGGTGGCTGGCGCCCGAGGCCAACGAAAGGCTGGCGGGCGAAATCGCAACGCTCACCTGCGGTGCGGGGACAGATTTGCCGACGGGAATCGTAAAGCTTCGCAGGCCTTCGGCGGTGCGGCTCTTGTCCGCGACCGACACCATAAATGAAAACGAGCCCGTTCGTTTCGGCATGCCCGCGATGGTTCCGGAAGTGGCGTTCAGATGGAGGCCGGGCGGCAACGTGCCGGAACGTACCGCGAAGGAGTATGGAGCGGATCCGCCGCTGACGGCGAGGACCGCACTGTACGAGGCTCCGACCGTCGCCGTGGGCAATTGGGCCGAGATGGCGATCGGATGCGCGGGCTTTGCCGTGGTCATGGCGTCGCCACCGGCATTCAGCGAAGAGCAGCCGGTCGCAATCGCCAGCAGGGCAACGACGAGTATGAATGAATAGCGGTTTACTGGATTTTCTTCGGAATGGTTCTTGGGCGCTCTGGATCGGGGGGCTACCAGTGTCAACATCACACATCCTCAACAACGTATTTGAGGGACTGCAGCGCTTGCGAGTCCTATTCCGACAATGTAAAGAGCTGCTTGTTGAACACCTAGATAACCATAGGGCAGTGAACGCTTGAGACACAGAAGTACATTTCTGTTTTTTGAGTAACCGACCGCGAAGTATTTGGCGGGTAACTTGTTACGCGGCGGAAGGGCGCGTCCCCATGCGCTGGAAATGGGCGCTTTGTGAAGCCGCAGAATTGACGGCAGATGTGATCTCGAAAAACCGGGGGCTCTTGCACTCAGACGCAGGGCTGTGGAAAACGGGAAATCAGCTCGCGCCCCGGAAGTACATGTCCTTCTGATTAACACTTTGGGACGGGGAGACTATTTTGTAAACCGCCCGGCAGGCTCGCACGGTCCCGGCTGCAACGGCTAGGCCTTGGTCTCCTCGGTTCTGGGCTTGGCGGGCTGGCCGTGCGCGGCGTCGATGGTTTTTTGCAACACCTCGACGAATCGTTGCGTGATTACCGACCAGTCATATTTGCGAGCGGTCGCGACGGCTCCGGCCTCGATGCGGCGCCTCATGTCTTCATCCTGCAGAAGAGTTGCGACGGCTTCGGCGAAGCGATCCGGCGAGTCCTCAAGGAGAATGTCGCGCGCGTGCTGCACGTCGAGGCCCTCGGCTCCCACGGTGGTTGATACGGTGGCCTTGCCCATCGCCATGCCCTCGTAAATCTTGATGCGCGTCCCGCCGCCGATTCGCAGGGGCACAACGATGGCGGCCGCCTCGCGCAGATGGTCCACTATGGAAGGCACGCTGCCGGTAACCTCAACCGTGCCGGAAGCGAGCTTTTTCACGCGCGGATGTGGGTCGCGGCCGACAATGCGAAAGCGCGCCTGCGGAACTTTCTGAAGGACCAAAGGCCAGATTTCACTGCAGAAGAATTCCACGCCGTCAATGTTCGGCTGCCAGTCCATGGAGCCCGTGAATACCACCAGGGAGCCGGATGGACGCAGGGCGGGTTCATAACGATATTTGCTGAGGTCGACGCCGGTCGGCACCACGCTGATGTGCGAGGGATCGATCATGCCGCTCATGGCCTGGCGGTCCGTTTCCGAGACGGCAATCACATGGTGGAACCGCCGGGTCTGCGCGGGTTCAAAGCGCGACATCTTTGCTGCTTCGAGCTTGAACACTGCGCGGTCGATCCAGCGCGGTTCGACGTCTGCCTTGCGCTTCCACAGGATCGACTCGACGTTGTGCTGGAACAGAGCGGTGGGTGTCGCCAGTTCACGCGGGAAATTGAGCGCGCTCGAAAGAAAGTCGCAGACGGCCACGTCAAAGCGGCGTTGCGGAATCCACTCTTGCAAGAGCCTTTGGACCTGGGGATCGGTGAACCTGCTGACCGCATAGGGTGCGCGCCAGGTGATATGACGCAGGTAGTCGAGATGGCGGTGGAGGCCATCGAGGTTCTGAGCCGGCGTGGCTATGGTTACCGTGCCCGGGATGTGCGCCGCGGCCTCGCGCTCGTACGACTCGTCGCGCGGACCGGCGTAATAAGAAAGGTGGGTTAGTTCGTGATTCGCGGAGAGCTGGCGAAGGATGTTGTAGGTGCGCAGTTTGCCGCCGGTATCAAGCGGCAGAATCTTGCCCGGCTTCACCCACAGAATCTTCATTGCGGCGTTACCAGCAGATGCCTTGGTAGGAGCCGTTGTGCTCGAGGCGACGCGACTTCTCGATGTTCACGAGGTCGATGACGACCTGGTTGGCGCGGATCTGCCGGCTCAACACCCCGCGATCGATGCCGCGCGTGCCGATGATCACCACCTCGGCCTGCGCCAGAGCGGTTTCGAGATCGGGACACAGGAGCGAGCCGAGGTGGGGAATGACTTCATCGATATATTGACGGTTCGACCCAATGAGGTGGCCGAGGGAGACGTTGTCGTCCCAGATCTTCAGCTCGCGGCCTTCGCCCAGCAGGCGCTTGGCGAGTTGCACCTGCGGACTCTCGCGCAGATCGTCGGTGGCTGCCTTAAAGCTCAATCCCAGCAGGGCGACTTTCTTCTTGCCGGTGGCCAGCACCATCTCGACGGCGCGTTCCAGGTGCTCGTCGTTGCTCGGCATGATCGCTTGGAACAGGGGGAGTTCCAGATCCAATTCCTTGGCGCGATAGTTCAAGGCCCGAACATCTTTAGGCAGGCAGGATCCACCGAATGCGAAGCCCGGCTTGAGGTAGGTGGGTGAGATATTGAGCTTGGTATCGGCGGTGAAGATCTCGACCACGGCTTCCGCATCGACCCCCAACTCTTTGGCGAGAGTTCCGATTTCGTTGGCAAACGAGACCTTCACGGCGTGCCAGGCGTTGCAGACATACTTGGTCATTTCGGCGGCGCGGAAGGAGGTTTCGAAAATGCGGCCCGGGGCCCATTTGTAGATCTCGCGGAGCATGCCGCTGTGGTAAGCGTCGGCCGCGCCGATGATGGTCATGGCCGGCTCCAGAAAATCGGCGACCGCAGTGCCTTCACGCATGAATTCCGGATTCACGCAAACGCCGAAATCCTTGTCCATCTTCTTGCCGCTGGCTTTCTCAAGGGTTGGAACAACGATGGTCTCGGCGGTGCCGGGCAGAACGGTACTACGCAGCACGACCAGATGAAATGCCGTCTTCTTCTGCAGGACTTCGCCGATCTCGCGGCACACGGGCTCAATGTGCGCGAGGTCGAGTTTTCCGTTTCGGAGGCTCGGAGTCCCCACGCATAAGAAGGAAATCTCGGAGTTCATGACGGCCGACGCTGAATCCGAAGTCGCGTGCAGGCGCCCGGCCGCGTGTGCCTCCGAGATCAACGTTCCGACGCGCGGCTCGACGATCGGGCTGCGGCCGGCACTCATCGCCTCCACCTTGGTCGGGCTGAGGTCGACCCCGATCACGTTGTGCCCCATGTGAGCGAGACAGGCTGCGGTGACCGTGCCCACGTAACCGAGTCCGAAAACGCTGATCGAACGGCTCATATTAGTGCAGAATTCCTTCGCTGTTTCTGGATGGTTTTCGCTGAAAGTTGTTTCCGAAAATCAATGCAACATTAGCGTTTTATATTTCAATCACATATGAATAGCATGGAGGCGTCCTCGCAAGCCGCAGGGCGCCGTGCGAGGCAATCACTTCGAATTCCTAAAATCTCGTCCGGATGCCGCTCAGGTGCCGTCGCAGAGGCCAAGCCTATTTAAACTCACAGCGCCCCGCTTTGGAAAGCAGATGCTTCACTCTTTAGTAACTAAGTCGAAGCGTTTCAATGGGATGACATCGGTACAATGGGTGAGATGCAAAGGGCGCCATCGTCGGATTCGTTTTTAAAAGCGGCGTCCGAGCCTGGGGAAGGTCGCCGCCGGAAGGTTTTCCACTTCCTGGACTCGCTGGAGGTGGGCGGCACAGAGACGCAGGCGGTCGAGTTGGCGTTGCGGCTGCCCGTATCGGAGTATGAGGTGACCCTGGGGTGCTTGCGGGTGAAGGGCCCGTTGCTCGATAGGTTGAAGGGGTCGGCGGTAGCGCTTCGGGAATTCCATCCTGCAGGCGGATTGGATACTCCGGCAGGACTTTACCAACTGGTTCGGCTTGCGGCGCATCTGCGCCGGGAAAAATACGAAGTCGTACACACGCACGATCTCTGGTCGAACCTGATGGGGGTACTGGCGGGGCGCCTGGCGGGCGTGCCGGCAATTGTCTCGAGCCGCCGCGACCTGGGAAATTTCGACTGGTACCAAGAAGGCGCGAAGCGAACATGGCTGCGAAGAATTCAGAATCTTTCCAGCGTTGTGCTCGCCAATGCCACACCCATCCGCGATGCGTTGATTGCGGAGGATGGATTCGCGCCGGAAAAATTGCGCGTGATCCACAATGGCGTGGACACTGAGAAGTTTCAGCGCGCCCGGCGAGATCGCGAGCGCTTGTTTCCAGGTGCACAGCAGCAGACGCTGGTCGTGCTGGTCGGGAACATGCATACCGATGTGAAAGGGCATCCCTGGCTGATTGCCGCCGCCCCCGCGGTGTTGCGGGAGTTTCCGCGGACGCAATTCATCTTTGCCGGGGATGGCGTGGCGAAGCCGGAGTTTCAAGAGCAGGTGGCGAAGCTGGGAATGCAAGCGAACTTCACGTTTCTCGGAACACGGGGCGACATACCCGACGTGCTGGCCAGCTGCGACATCGCGGTCCTGCCTTCGCGCGCTGAAGGTCTTCCGAATGCAGTGCTTGAATACATGGCGGCAGGACTGCCGAGCATTGCCAGCCGGGTTGGCGGCAACGCGGAACTGGTGGAGGATGGAGTAACCGGGTTGCTGGTTCCGCCAGAAAATTCGGAAGCCTTGGCGGGTGCGCTTCTGCGCCTGCTTCGAGATCCGGAATCGGCACGGCGTATGGCGGCCAGCGGACAGCAACTTGCGGTTGAGAATTACAGCTTCGAACGTCTTATTCGGGAAGTGGACGCGTTGTACACAGAATTACTGAATCGTCGCAGGAGAAAAATTAGCGAGTGAGCACCCGGTCAAAATGGGCGCTACGTGTCGCGAAGCTTGGCTCTATGAGCAAGGACGAGCTTGTGGACCGCGCTTCGCAGTATGTCCATGCGCGGCTCGATGCGTACCGCTTCAAGCGCGGCCACGATTTCACTGCCGTCAGCCTTCACCCACTCGCGGCGGGCCAGGGCGGAAAGTTCTTCTTTTCGCCGTCCGAGGGGCTGGCGCTGGCTGAATCGTTAAAACTGGGATATCCATCACTGGCCGCCAACATCGTCGCCAACGCCGAGAAAATCCTGCAGCATCGCTTCGACTTGCTGGGCTATGAGAATCTCGACTACGGGCCGGAGATTGATTGGCATCTTGACCTGGTCCACGGCAAACGAGGGCCGAACAAGCCGGCATTCAAAATCAAGTATCTGGATTTTGCGGAGGTCGGCGATTCAAAAGTAACGTGGGAATTGAACCGCCATCAGCATCTGGTGACACTTGCGAAGGCCTATTGCCTGACCGGCGATGCGCGTTACGCGCATGAGATCTTCAGCCAATGGCAAGGCTGGCGCGCCGCCAATCCTTATCCGAACGGCATGAACTGGGCGAGCAGCCTGGAGGTAGCGTTCCGCAGCCTGTCGTGGATGTGGGTCTATTTTCTGATGCAGAACTCAGAGGCGATGACCGCCGAGCTTCGATCGGAGTGGATCAAGCTACTGGCTTTATCGGGGCGGCATATCGAAACCTACTTGTCGACCTACTTCTCGCCCAATACGCATCTGCTTGGGGAAGGCGTCGCGCTTTTCTTCCTGGGGACGCTGTTTCCTGAATTTCCAAAAGCGCGGCGGTGGAAGGATCGTGGCTGGCAGATTGTGTTGGACGCGGCCAGGGAACAGGTTCGTCCCGATGGTTTCTACTTCGAGCAATCGACCTACTATCATGTATACGCGCTCGATTTGTTTCTGCACGCGCGGGTTCTGGCAGCGCGCAACGATGTGCAGGTTCCGGCCGAGTATGATTCCACGCTGGTCAAGATGCTGGATGCGTTGTGCCTGCTGGGGCGGGCCGGCGTTGTTCCCAGTATTGGCGATGACGATGGGGGCAGGCTGTTTGATACTCGCCGCAACCGCTCGCAGTATTTACTCGATCCCTTGAGTACGGGCGCGGTGCTCTACCAGCGCGGGGACTTCAAGTTCATGGCAGGTAGCCCGCGGGAAGAGACGCTGTGGCTGCTAGGTAGCGAGGGGCTGCGGAAGTTTGAGGAATTGCGAAGCTATGAGCCTTCGGGAGCATCTAGTGCTCTTAAGGACAGCGGGCTTTACGTGATGGCGGATTCCGAAAGCGGGCAACAGTTGGTGATCGACGCTGGACCTCATGGACCGGGATCTGCCGGCCATGGCCACGCCGATGCGCTGAGCATCCATCTGGCCGGCGGCGGGGAGACATTCCTGATGGATCCCGGCACACTGGAGTATGTCGGAGACACATCCGCGGACCGGGTTTTTTTCCGGGGCACGGGCGCGCACAACACTTTGCGGGTGGATGAACGCGATCAGGCCGAAGGCGTGCCGCCTTTTGCCTGGCGGGATTTGCCGACCGTGAACGCGGAACGGTGGGTGGCAGGAGAGGCGTTCAATCTTTTTGCGGGAAGCCACGATGGCTACCGGCGACTGCGTTCCCCCGTCACACATCAGCGGTGGGTGTTTCATCGGAAGCGTTATTTCTGGCTGGTGCGAGACGTCGCGAGCGGCGAGGGCAGCCATCAGCTCGAGGTCTCCTGGCGTCTGGGTTCGAGCCTGTCGCCCACTTCCGCGAAAGACTATGTGTTTGGAACAGGCTCGGAGAGCCTTGGACTGATCACGGCGGAAGGGCATGGCTGGTCCCAGAGCGCGCAGCGTGGCATCTGGTCTCCGGTGTATGGCCGACAGGAACGAACAATGGTGGTGACGTTCGGGAAAGTTGCCGAGCTTCCCGCGGAATTTGTGACGCTGCTGCTGCCTAACGCGAACGAGCGGATAGGGTGCCTGGAGCGGATGCCGTCCAACACGCGTGTGCGAGCTTATCGCTACATCCGCGATAAAGAGGAGCATTGGTTCTTTTTTGGCGATCAGGGTAAGCCATGGGCGACGGGAGATTGGGGAAGCGATGCTTACTTTGTCTATTCGGCATACAACCGCGACCGGGAGCAGCGCATTCTGATCATGTGTGGCGGCAGTTACGCATACCTGAAAGGGCGTCGGGTCGTCACGAGCGACGTGCTGCTGGATTTCATCGAAGTCACGGAAACAGCCGGCAAAGCCGAATTCTTCTCCTCCGATGCGCAACGTGTGCATATCGAGTCCACGTTGGACCCGATGGAAGGGAAACTCGCCGAGGACGATCCCCGGCGGATAGGCGTATAGACATGTGCGGAATTTGCGGGGCTTTCTATACCGATGGACGCAGGGCTGAGCGGGAAACGCTCGCCCGCATGAATCAGCAGATCGTTCATCGCGGTCCCGATGACGACGGCTTCTTCGTGGAAGGAAACATCGGACTGGCCATGCGCCGGTTGAGCATCATCGATATCAAGACCGGTCACCAGCCCATCAGCAACGAAGAGAACGATGTCTGGATCGTCTACAACGGCGAACTCTACAACCATCAGGAACTGCGCAAAGGCCTGGAAACTCGCGGACACCGTTACCGGACTCACAGCGATACCGAGACCATCGTTCACCTTTATGAAGAGCACGGGCGTGATTGCGTTCAGCACTTGCGCGGCATGTACGCGTTTGCGATCTGGGATCGAAGGAAACGCCGGCTCTTTATCGCGCGCGACCGGCTTGGGATCAAGCCGCTGTATTACCGCTTTGACGGCAGGTCGCTGCTGTTTGGTTCGGAGATCAAGGCACTGCTCGCACATCCGGGTGTGGCGCCGCAATTCAATCGATCGACGCTGCCGGAATATCTGGCATTCGGCTATGTGCCAGAGGCCGAGACCTTGTATGCCGGCATCCAGAAGCTGCTGCCGGGTCACACGCTGGAGATTGGCGAAGGCGGAGAGCCAGAGATTTCTCAATACTGGGATCTGCAGGTGGACGCTGACGACGACGTGCGGCCGCGCCAGCATTATGTCGACAAATACCGCGAGCTTCTCGAAGGGTGCGTTTCCAGCCATCTCATGAGCGACGTGCCCCTGGGCGTGTTTCTCAGTGGCGGACTGGATTCGAGCGCGGTGGCGGCGTTGACCACGAAGATTCGCCGCGAACCGATCGAGACCTTCGCGGTAGGTTATGGCGAGGAGGCGTTCAGCGAACTGCCGTTTGCGCGAACGGTCGCGCAGCACATCGGCTCCAAGCATCATGAAGTGCGACTGAGCCGGGAGGAATTCTTCCACTCCCTACCGCACCTGATCTGGCACGAGGACGAGCCCATCGTCTGGCCCTCGAGCGTAGCGCTTTATTTTGTGGCGCGGCTGGCGCGGGAGCGAGTCACGGTGGTCCTGACCGGCGAAGGCAGCGACGAGACCCTGGCCGGCTACACGCGTTACCCGTGGACCGTGCTGAACTCGCGGATGGATTCCGTCTACCGCAAAGCGGTTCCCGGAGTTATGCGGCGATGGGTGCGCCAGCTGATGCAGTCGGGAAGCCTGGGCAACGAACTGCACCGAAAGCTCGAGCATACGTTTCTGATCCGCGGCGGCGAGTCCTGGACGTCCTTCTACTTCGACAATTTCTATTCAGCCTTCTCCGCGGCCGATCAGGAATCCTTGTTGACGCCGGAAGCGAAGGATGGCGCGGGTGATGCGTACGCCGGTTCCATGAATTACTGGGCCGCGTCGGCAGGCGATCTGCTGCACCGCATGCTCTACACCGACATCAAGACTTACCTGGTCGAGCTGCTGATGAAGCAGGACCAGATGAGCATGGCCGCCTCTGTCGAAAGCCGGGTGCCATTTTTGGATCACGAACTGGTGGAGTTCTCCGCCAGCATTCCGGCGAAATACGACACCGACGGATTGGCCGGGAAGTCGATCTTGAAGGCGGCAGTGGAGGACCTGCTGCCGAGAGAGATCATCTACCGCCAGAAGATGGGATTCCCCACGCCCTGGGCGTACTGGTTGGGCGGGGAGCAACTGGATCAGTTGGAGAGGATGCTGCTCGAGCAGCGCACCATGGATCGGAACTATTTCCGGCCTGAGGTTGTGAAGGCCTTATTTGCCGAACACCGCGCTGGAGCACGGGATCATGGCAATCGCATCTGGCGGCTTTTGAACCTGGAAATCTGGGAGCGGGTGTGTTTGGAGGGCGACCCGGTCGAGGAAGTTTCCCCGGCGCAGAGCGCGGCGCTCACTCGATAAGGGAGCGCGCGCGAGGGAAGCGGACATTACGAATCTACTCCCTCGAGCGTTGCGCGGGCGACTGCAAATGCGGTTCCAGCAAGGCCAACAAGTCATTGCGCAGGTTTGGGCCGCTTGCGATCAAGCCCGGCAGTAACGGATCCCGATTGTTCGCGCGAAAGGCGGATCCATTCAGGGCTCCAACAAAGCCACCCGCACTCTCAACCAGGGCGGCGCCGGCCGCGACATCCCACTCGTTTTTCGGAGTCAGCGTGAACGTGATATCGGCCAGGCCCGCTGACACCAGCGCCAGCTTGTAGGCAACCGATCCCATGGCCCGAATCTGCAGCGGGCCGTTTTCGAAGGGCTTCCATGCTCCGCGTTTCACTTCGCTGCGGCTGGCCAGGGTAAGTGCTCCTTGTAGTGCCGTGCGCTGGCTGGTCTGAGCAGGCTTGCCGTTGTAAAGGACGCCAGAGTCGATGGAGCCGAGGAAAGTTTCGTTCGTGGCAGGATTGTGAATTCCCCCGGCCACGGGACGTCCGTTCTCGACGTAGCCAATCGAAACGCAGAACTCCGGGATGCCCTTCACAAACTCCCGCGTTCCATCCAGGGGATCCACGACCCAAACCCGGTCTTTCTCCAGTCGCGAACGATCATCGACGCTTTCCTCCGAGAGCCAACCCTCTCCGTCGCGCAGCAGGTTCTGGCGCAACACGGCGTCGATGGCGCGATCGGCTTCGGTGACGGGATCGTGTCCCGCCTTGAACTCGGCGTCGATGGCGCCCGGGGTGAAGCGCGCGAAGATGGCGCGGGCATCGTGAATGGCAGCATCGATACGCTTCAGGATTTCGGAGTAAACGGAGGTCATCAAGTCCTTTTGCAGTCGATTCGCGGTCAGGCCCATAGCATGCGAGCGCCGGTAATAAACAGTATGGCGCAGAGGATGCGACGCAACCAAAGCACCGGAACGCGCGTGCTGAGATACGAACCCAGCAGACCTCCGGGAATGGAGCCGATCAGCAACGCCGACACGAGGCCGGGATCCACGTTGCCAAGCCGGAAGTGCAGGAATCCGGTTACGCCCGTCAATACTACGGCATGCACAATGTCGGTTCCGACGTTCACCTTGGGCGGGTAGCTGTAGAACAGCAACAGCATCATCATGATGATGCTGCCTGAACCCACCGACGTCATACCCACCAGAAAGCCCGATCCCAACCCAATGATGGTCATCCCCACAAAAGATTTCAGGGTTGGAGCCCGGTTGACCATGCGCTCCTCGATGCGCGTCTGAAACATCAGGAGGATGGGAATGCAGACCAGCAGAATGCCGATGGCGAGTTTAATGACACTGTTGACGCCATCTCCGTATACGTGGCGGAGGTGTGTGAGGTAGGCAACGCCCGCCGCCGAGCCAGGGACGCTGCCGATCGCGAGTGCTACGACCACCTTGCGGCGGACCGTACCTTTGTTCAGATGAACAAGGCTGGCGGGAATTTTGGTGAAAAAGTTGAAGAGAGCGTCAGAGCCGACGGCCACGATGGCAGGCACGCGCAGGCCGAAAATCAGGATGGGCAGCAGCAACACGCCACCGCCCAGGCCGGTCAGGCCGATCAAAGTGCCGACACAAAAGCCCACCAGAATTTTGGCGGCGATCAGCGGCATTTGTATTCCCGGTCGGTTCGCACTTGCGTTCTTCTCTACTGAACTTCGTTCATCCGATGAAGCCCTGCTGTTCCAGGTGCAGGATGATTTCCTGGGCAGATTCTTCCGGAGAAAGCTCGGCTGTATTGATCACGACTTCCGCCTTCTGCGGAACTTCATAGGGATCAGAGATGCCGGTGAACTCCTTAACGATTCCAGCGCGAGCTTTGGCATAAAGGCCTTTGCGGTCGCGCTGCTCGCAGGTTTCCAAAGGGGTGGCAACGTGCACCAGCACGAATCCCCCCACTGGCTCGACCATCTCACGCACCGCCTTGCGAGTTGCCTCGTAGGGCGCGATGGGTGCGCAGATGGCGATGCCGCCGTTTTTGGTGATCTCCGAAGCGACGTATCCGATCCGCCGAATGTTGATGTCGCGATGTTCTTTGGAGAATCCCAATTCGGAAGATAGATGCTTGCGGACCAGGTCGCCGTCGAGAATTGTTACGGGGCGGCCGCCGGTTTCGAGGAACTTGGTCAACAGCACATTGGCGATGGTCGACTTGCCGGATCCGGACAGGCCCGTGAAGAAGATCGTAACGCCCTGCTTGTGGCGCGGCGGATAGCTCCGGCGCAATTCCTGCACCACCTCCGGATAGGTGAACCAGGAGGGAATGTCGCGCCCTTCGTTCAATCGCTGGCGAAGCTCCGTTCCGGAAATATTCAGAACACGCGAGTCGGTGGGGACCTCGTTGTCGGGGACATATTTGTCCTGGTTTTCGAGGTAGACCATCATGTTGAAGGGCACCATGGTCACGCCGATGTCGGACTCGTGCTTCTTGAAAAGCTGTTGCGCGTCGTACGGGCCGTAGAAGGGCGTGCCGTCAGTGTCTTTGCCCGGACCGGCGTGATCGCGTCCGACAATGAAGTGAGTGCAGCCGTGGTTCTTGCGGATCAGCCCGTGCCAGATCGCTTCGCGCGGTCCACCCATGCGCATGGCCAGCGGCAGCAGGGACAACCTTACTGTGCCTTGCGGATACTTGTTGAGAAGAAGCTGGTAGCAGCGCACACGCGTGAAGTAGTCCACATCGCCGGGCTTGGTCATGCCCACCGACGGGTGAATCAGCAGGTTCGCTTCGACCTGCTTGGCCGCGCGGAACGTGAGTTCCTGATGGGCGCGGTGCATGGGGTTACGCGTCTGAAAGGCCACCACCCGGCGCCAGCCCAGGCGCCCGAATTCGGCACGCAGTTCCGCCGGAGTCAGGCGCAAGGAACGAAAATCGTAATGGGAAGGACCTTGCAAGCCCTCGAGGGTGCCCCCGACATACCAGGGATTCGCTTTGTTGATCGCGTAGTCGGCTCCGGGATGCGCCTTGCTGGTGGTTCCGAACACGCTCTTGGCTTCGGCGGAACGATCGGGTTGCCATACATCCTCGACGTTCAGAACAGCGAGCATCACGCCCTCGCCGTCGCGCAGCGCAACTTTGCTGCCGGGCTTCAGAGCCTTGGCAAACTCTTCCGTGACGTCGAGCGTGATGGGCATCGGCCACAGAATGCCGCTTTTCAGGCGCATGTTGTTGCAGACGCCCTCGTAGTCCGCGCGATTCATGAAACCGCGCAAGGGAGAGAAGCCGCCGCTGAGAAGCAGCTCCACGTCGCAAACCTGGCGGCCGGTCAAGTCCCAAGACGGCCATTCCTTGGAGTGACTCTTGAGTTCCGCCGCGCGCGCCGGGTCGACCATGAGATTGATCAATTCCCCGCCGTGCGGGGCAATAAGATGGCTAGTAGTCAAATCCGTGAACCTCCTGGGTTCTTGTGATTTTTGGATTGCGCCGGCATGAAATCCGGCAAACTCGCTCACGATTCTTCCGCATCTGAGGCGTCCAGGCGCGGATCCTGTGCTGGCGGTGAGACTCACCAATTCCGAAAATGGTTGAATTTTTTATTCTTACATACTTGGCGCGATATTGACCGTCGTGGCTGGCCGCAGGAGTTTGGAAAGAGCAAGACATCCTCGGCCACTCCGCAATGCGGGCCTGCACTGTCATGGTCACGGTTTCTCCTGAAAAGTATCGATGAAGGCGACGGCGACCTCGTCGGGAGGCTCGCTGGGTAACTGGCCCACGCGCCAGGCTCGTTTTGTCCATGCCGCCCACAGCAAACCCAGGCCATAAGGCAGAAAGCCAATCAGAACCTGCAAGGCAAGTTCAAGGTAGGTGCGGGCGAAGAACCATTTGCGCATGAGAAGCAGGGTTGCGGCCAGCGGCAGCGTGAGCAGCACGGGCAGGGTGTAGGCCTCCCGCAGGTAGGTGCCAATACGAACGCCGAGAAGCCGGCACATGTGGCGGGGCATAAAAACTAACGACGTGCACAGGAGTGGGATGGCGGTTCCAAAGGCATCTCCGATGATGCCGAACGGGCGGATCAGCAGGATGCTCAGGATCAGGTTCGCGATGCTCTCCATCAAGGTAACCCAGGCCAGCGTCCGGTGTTTGGCCATGCCGTACAGGATGCGTGCGGATGCGCCCTGGGCGAGCGTGAACATCAGCGGAATTGCCAGAACCACCAGCACGGGGTAGCTCATCGGCACGTACTTTGCGCCCACCCACGCCGTAATAACAGATTTCCCCAGGATGATCAGGACGGCAATGATGGGCAAAATGATCATGGCGCAGGCCCGGTTTCCGGCGATCCAGATCGTGCGTAGCCGGTTGATGTCGCCCTTGGCGTGGGATTGTCCGGCCATGGGAACAAAAAGTTGTGCGAGGCTGCCCACCACTTCCCCGGCGTAGTCCAGCAAGCGGTCGCCAATCGAGAAATATGTGATGGCGGTTACGGACAGGAATGTGCCGATCACAATTTCGTCGGTCTTGTAACGCAGCTTGTACCCGATCATGAGCAGGAAACTGACCGCGCTGTAATTTGCGATCTCACGAAAGGCTTTGCGATCGACGTATTTCCAGCCGAAGGGAACGGGAAGAACCCGCAGGGCAATCGAGGCGCGCGCCAGCGAACTGATGAGCGGGAGAACGACGGTGATGGCAGCGACCGTCAACAAACCGTAGCCGTGCCGCAAGGCGAGAACGATCAGCGCCGCGCGCAGCAGGGTAGAAATGACGTTGGTGAGGTTGACGAAATAAAAGCGCTGCAAGCCTTCCAGGATTCCGCCAAAGACGCCGCCTGGAAAGCCCAGTGCGACGGCCGTTCCCACCATCAAAAACAGAAGGCGGGCGGTCTCCAGAAAATCAGCCGGAATGCGAAACAGGCGATCGACGAACAGGCTGCATACCACGGTGACGGCCATAGCCACCACGCCGATGGCGGTGTAGGTGGCGAGGCTAGTGTTGATCAGCTTCGCCAGCCCTTCCTGGTCTTCGGTAGCGGTGTAAGTAGAAACGTAACGAACGACCGAAGAGCGGATCCCCAGATCAAAGAGCCCGTAGTAGCCGGTGACAGAAAAGATCAGGATCCAGATGCCGTAGGCGGTGTCGCCGAGCCGATGCAGAATAAAGGGCGACAGGAAAACGCCCACCAGGATGTTGACGCCCAGGCTGAACCAGCTGGAACTGAGGTTCTTGAGAATTTCGAGCCTGCGCATCAGCTGGCGAATCCTCGCAGATCAAGTTCCACCCGGATCGCGGGCACCCACTGGACCGAAGAATCCGTAACGCGGTACCGCCAGGAGCTATGGTTGAGGATGGGCATGAGCACGGTCTCAGCGCACCGGCTCGGGCAGGCGAGTTGCTGAGATTTCGTATCCGAGGGTGGTCATCAGATCGCCCCACGCGGTCTCGATTTGTTGAACACAGCTGGCAGGCAAATCCGTGCGCCAACCTCCCGACTTCGCGACCCTGACGAACGGGATATCTTTGCGCCGGTTCTTGGTGGCGACCCATTTGTCTTCCTGCAGTTTCTCTAAAGCGCGCATGCGATCGGCGGAACTGCGCTCAATCGCGCGCTGCAATCGATCCACATCCGGAGGAATGTCCAGGAAACGGGCCAACCGCGCCAGTTCGCGGGCAGTGTCCCGCATCATGTCTTCGTAGCGCAGCAAAAGGAAATTGTCCCGCCTTCCGCGCGTGCACATCCAACTGGCGACGTTCTCGCTCCAGGTGCCCCAGCTGATAGAAATCAATTTGCCATTCACGAAGTCATCGACATAGCGTTCCAGCGGATATTGATCGTCGATCTGCATGTATTTCCGCTGAAAATCGTAATAGGAGAGGACCACATCCCGTGGATCCCGTACGATATAGATGATCTTCGGGTAACGATGATCGAAATATTCGTGGGTTTTGATGATGCGGGGGCGAGGAGTCGCCTTCACAGCGCGGCTGGATTGCGAGGACGTGTCGGGAATGAGCTTCTCAATGTTGGCGAAGCTCACGTCTTTGTCAGCGTGTACCAGGTTCGCGATCAGAAACCGGGTCCAGGTGTTTCCCGAGCGCGGGTAGGACACAACAAAAGTGTCATCCGGATAAACTGCAAAATTGCGCCCGGCCAGATCGATTCCCAAAAGGTACTTCACCACCGTTTTGATTCCGTAGATCATCGGGCAGGAAGCTCCAGAACATTCCTGGTTTCACCACGCTTTTCGACAGATTCTTGAAACCGCCCATCCCTGTGACTTTGTTCATGTGAGGGTCGGATCCCCGAGCGTCTCAGTGTTTGCAGCCAGGGCGTCGAAGCCGGCCTTTTTCAGCGAACGCGCGCTCCGGTCAAGATACTGCCGCTGGAGCCGCCGAAGATGGAAGCGGTACAGGGACTGCAACAGACGAGGGAAGCGCCGAAGGCCCACTTGCGCGAAGGCCAGTTTCCAACTCGGATCCGAGGCTTGTACTTTCTGCAGGCGATCCAGAGCGGCTGAAAACTGTCCGTCAAGCAGCGCTTGCTTCGCATCGTGGAATTCGAGCGACATTCGCAGGCGGTGGACTTTTTGACGTACAAAGCGGAATTGCTCCTCGTTCAACGCGCCCAGCGACACATGTTTTTCATAAACCTGGATCAGGGCCAGGCACATGAGTTTCCAACTGGCCGCCAGGCCATTGGATTGCCGGTGCCGAATCTGGATGTCGCGCGTGAAGGAAACCCCAACGCCGGACTGCACCAGGCGCAACCACAGGTCATAGTCCTCGCAGCGCCTTAATTGTTCATCGAACATGCCCACGTTCACCAGTGCCTGTCGAAGCACGACGACCGAAGATGTGAGGACCGTGGATCGCTCGTCCAACAGGCAGTCGAGATCAATCGGAAGCGACTGCGGCGACGTGTCGAACAAAATGCCCACGGGAACGTCGCCTCTCAAATACAACCCGTTGGCATAAACCATCTGCAAGGACGAGTCTGCCTGCAACTGGGCGATCTGTTTCTCCAGGTGCTGCGGCATCCAGGAGTCGTCGCTGTCAAGGAAAGCGACGTACTTTCCCGAGGCCGCGCGAATGCCGGCGTTACGTGCGCCGCTAGGACCTAGATTCTCCTGCTTGATGTAACGAATTCGTGATGGCTGAGCCTGCAAGGCGAGTTCCAGGGCCGGCGTGTCCGGAGAACCGTCATTGACGACCAGAACCTCGTGGTTGGTGAGCGTCTGCGCGAACACGGACTCCAGTGTGGAGGCGATGTAAGGTGCCGAATTGTAGGCAGGAATGACGACGCTTACCAGCGGTGTGACATTGGCGCCGGATGGAATGTCGTTGCCGTTGCCCACGATTGCGAGCCTTTCTCCTTCGGAAGCGCGGCGAACTCTGGTTCGCGATCCGTGCTTGGGCTTTTCCCCGTTTCCTAAATACTACGTGAGCCCGGGCCTACTCTTTGCTGGTTTGCATCATTTCACGGGTAGTTTTTGGGTACCATGGTAATTGGGAAATGTACGGACTATCTATTTGATACACAAGCGGTTACGGCGACACTGATCAACGGAACTTTTGCTTGTTCTCGAGTGAGATGCGGTTCCATCGCAGTCAAGACAACCAATCTATCATCCTGGCCAAGAAAGATGGCCGGGAGTCAGCATTCATTCACAGGTGCCGAACCGAAGTTTCTTCTGTGCGCAAGCGTTCAAACAGGCCGTCCCACTTGGGATTCGGCGCGATGTAAACGAGTGTAAATGGTTCCAATCGGCTTACAGGCGCGTGCACTTTTATCCTAAGGTCTTGACCTTACCGTTGCGATACTAGGCAGAACTCCCAAGAAAAATTCAAGAAAAGTTTCCGCTCTCGGGCAAAGACTGGGGTCGTCCGCACTACGGGATTGGCCGGAGATTCTTTTCGAGTAAACGTAAACTTCGGGAGCCCGAATTCTATCGCAAAAGTTTTTGGGATCAATAAGTTGCGCAATTTATGGCAGGCGGCTTGCGACCCCACAATTCGCGCAAACCAAAACTTTGGTACTTACGATTGGCCGCTTTCGGCGTGATTTCCACAGGCTACCCTTTCCTCGGAACTCTCAGATCGAGACGCGAATCCGCGCCTGAGAGTGTTGCACCGGGAAAGTTGGCAAAGTGAGTGCTATGAAATTCAGTAAGAAGCTCACTACAACCTAAACCTGTGAACGGCCTGGATGTTCCGTCGCTCAGAACCATGGGGTCGGGGGCACAGTTCGGTCACAAAAAAGCACATTTGAGGGGGAACTCAATGAGCGAAAGGCCCATACGTCTGGGGCAGCGAGAACAGCAGATTGTCGAGCTGCTGTTGCAGGGCTGCGACAACGACGAAATCGCTCGGCAACTCAACATGGCTCGTCGAACCGTGAAGGCACACTTTAACCGGTTGTTCCTGCGATTTGGCATCACCAGCGGCATCAAGCGAGTAAAACTCGCAACACTCTTGTATCGGAGGCAGTTATGTTTGGAGGCGAACGTTACGGAAAGCGAATCCCAAGCGAGCGAGAGAGTCGCGTCATTGAGCTTGTTGCCCAGGGACTCAAGAACAAAGAGGTTGCTGACGAAATCGGAACTACCGAACACGTCGTCAAAAACTACCTCCGAGTTATCTATGACAAGCTTGGACTCTGGAATCGAGTTGAACTCGCTCTCTGGTACGAGGCCCGAAGATTCGAAACCGTCGCCCGAGCATGAGCAGCCTGAAGCCTGGGAGCACAGCATCCTGGGACTGGGAGATACAACTGCAGAAACGCATCACCACTGAGGTTTGAGCGCGGAAGAATTGGCGCAAGAGAGGGGCTGCCCGCTACTTCGGGCAGCCGGACCTCAAAAGATCACGAAGCTTGTCGGCAGCCTGGGGCACACCCTTCCGAGCCCCCGCACTCAAAAGTAGTCTCGCCTGATCACAACTTTTTGGCACGCCGTCTCCCACCAAATACATATTGGAAAGCAACACAATCGCGGAGGGATTTTCCTTGCCCACCGCTCTCCAAAGATATTTGGCGGCTTCCTCGCTATTGCGCGGATGGGTGCGGCCGCTCAGGAAGTCTTCGGCCATGGCCAACTCCGCGGCGCCATTCAGAGGGTTGGGCACCGAGGCGGTTTGTGGCGGCGCCGGCTGAGCAGGAGATGTCCTTGCCGTACCTGACGTGGTGATACGCGTTGCCGCTGGTGCCTCGTTCGCAGCCAGTGGCGCAGGAGCTATCGGCCCGCGGCCGTTTGGCAACTCTGCAGGAGCGGCTTGGGTTGACTGCGCGGCTGGAGACGGCGGTGTACTCGCCGGCGTTGTGGCCATGCTCCCAGGGGAACGCTCTGAGGCTTTCACGGGTGCGTTTGCTGGAGGCGCAGCAGGCGCGGACGTTTCGGCCGGCGTCTTCGCAGCAGTACTCTGCGTGCTGCCGGGCGCGTTCGCGGCTGCCTGCTGTCCCTTTTGCGAAGGGCCCGGCTGAGGCCGCGACTGCGCGTAAAACAAAATCCCAATCGCCACCACGGCAACAATGGCGGGCGCGTAGCGTGGCGCGATGCGCCAGGAAGCGGACTCGCCGCTCAGGTTTTTCTCACGAAGCCATCGAATGTCGGAAAAACTTTCGTCGTCGGGGTGGACTGATTCATGAGCTGGAGAAAACCCGGCGAGTTCTGTGGGAGCAAGGATTGATTTCCGGTGGGGCGAGGCGGCCGGTGCAACCACGTCGCTGATGGGACCCGGCTCAAGCGCCGCTCCGCACATCCCGCAGAAGCGTTGCGGGCTGGTGTGCACGTGTCCGCAAGCCGGGCATGGATAGGTGGGGGGGCCGGCGACAACGGCCTCAACGATGCGAAGTGCGTCGGCGGGTTCGGCACGCCCGAGCGCGGGCAGATTCTGACCCATTGTCGATGGGTGAGGCTGGATCGCCGGTTGATCCGGCAGGGTCGAGGGTTGCCCCTCCAACTCACGCAGCAATTCGCCCACCGCTTCTTCGCGCTTCTCCGGTGGACTGGTGAAGTAAACCTGAGCCCAACGCCCTAAATGGCGGCCCAGCGTGGGGTTTAGAAGAGGATTCAACTCCGGATTCGGGAGTTCAGTCCCCTCCGGGGTTTTTTCCTGTGGTTGGGGCACGAATGTTTCTCCCGAAGCACCCTTCGAGATAATTCCACTCTCGCGCGCGCCAGTTGTCAAATACTTGCCTGAGGAAAATCCTGTAGGTTCTGACCTAATTTCACGGTCCACAAAATCAGTCGCAGACCTTGCGGGACGCGGGTTCGAACTGATCCTGCTGGGCATCGCGCTGGCTGGCGATCTTGCCCTGGGGCGTCTTGCCGTACAGGTCGGTTCCGGGACAGTAGTAGAGGGCCGTATGAACGTCGACCCACACCGGGATGTTCGGATTCCCGCTATACGAAGGGGCGGGCGGGGGCTCGGCCAGGCCCACGCTTACGAGAAGCTGTTCGAAGAAGGAGAGCTTAGGTGCGGGTGGGGCCTGTTTCCGCTTGGGTTTCGCCGGGGCGCCCGCCGCGGGCGGTGTGGCCGCTCCGCTGGCGGCGGACGTAGTGGAATGATCGACGGAAACGGCCCAGATAATCGTAATTAGAAACAGCACGAACGAAGCGCCCAGGGCGAGATCGCCGCGATGCGTGCGCGCGAACACCTTGGTCTTTTGCCAGAATCCGCGGAGTTGCACCGCAGGGGGCGACACCGCGATCGAGCGCAGCCAGACTCGCGGCTCGACCTTGGCCGCAGGGACCGGAACCAATGCGTCTGCGGTGGAATCAGTCGCAGCCAAAGCATCGGACTTGTTCTCGGCGAGCGCGAGGGAATCGTTGTTGTTGGCCTCCAGTGACGGAGATTCCGCGACCGCATGAGTGTCGGGGTTGTCGACCGTTTCGGTGGCATCGAGGGAAGACGGTGGTTTTATGAATGAATCCGTATCGTCGGCTGCGGGCGTGGGCGAGCCTTCGGTCGCTTGCTTTAAATTCCACAGAGTTGCCCACTTGCTCTGCAGATCCTTTCCCGGCACCGCAGCGCGCGAGGTACCGCACGATCCACAAAAAACTTCGCCGGCAGCCAACATATTCCCACAGTGCTGACAAGGCGCTTCTGCGAGCACGGACTCTGCGGCCTGGGTTGGGTCTTGTGACAGAGCGAGCGCGGCATCGGGGCTGTTGGCCAGGCGCGCCAGCTGCGGCTTGATTTTTTCCAGGACTTCGAGCATCGAAGCGCGCTCGGCGGCGACGCCCTTGCGCCATTCTTCTTCCGCGGTATGGGTCAGGGTCTCGGTAACCAGGCCTGCCATGAGCTGGCAGGTGCGCACGTCCTGATCGTGGAATGCGTCCGCTTTCGCAAAAGCCAGTTCCAGTGCTCCGCCGGTCTTGCCGTTGTGAAGAACCGGGACGGAGATAAAGGAAGCGATGGCGAGGCGCTTGGCGATTTCGGGGTTTACTCGAAAATCCGTGCCGGCGTCGGAGCAACGCAGGATCATGTCGTGCAAAAGCGTCGAGGAGGAGAGCGCGGCCTCCGGCCTCACGGTCTTGCCTACCTGCCCGATCAAAACCCCGCGCGCCCCGCGGTAGCGCAGCATGCCGTCTTCGAGGATGCCGATGGCCGCGCCTTGCGCGCCGGTGATCTTCATGATGCGTTCCATCACCACGCTGGTCGTGCCGTCGAGGTCGAGATGATTGGCTTGAATCTCGTGCTGGGTTTCGACGATCTGCGCGAGGATGCTGGTATCGGAATCGCTATCCGGACCTTCGGCCTTCGACTCGACCGGAGAGGCGGGCTTGGTCTGGTCGTGATGTTCCTGCAAGACGTAGGCTGCCGCCAGCAACTTCTGGAAAGTCGCTTCGTCAAGCACAGGGCCGCCACTCTTGCTGGAGGATGCGGTCATCAAGGTCCGAAGGTGCCCCCTTTTTGCACGGGCATAGGGGCTTTCAGGGCCCATTGTAGTGCAATTGCTGCTCCAAACGGAATTGCACGGGCGGGCCATGCCTTGTCGGGAAGGGCTCCGTGGCATGGCTCCCCGGTGGCGGGAACCCGCGTAAACGCAGGCTTCGGCAGTGGTCAAGTTACAGACAGATCCTCGGACTCGCCGTGGGAATCGTGAGTCATGGGAGGAGTTGACCCGAGGGTCAGCAATCCACTGCACATCTGGCTTGGGATCGGAGATTTTTCGTGGAGCGCTTTCACTAAGGCCGCCAGCTTACGAGCCGAGGAGATAAATGGCCTCTAATCTCACTGCCACATTCGGGCCCGCAGCACATTGATTTTCGCCCGAAATGGGCGAGGAACTTTGGGCCGCGGAGCAAGCGCTTTCGTTAAGTTGGCGAAATCATTGGTTCTAATCCAAACGCTTGCAGTGGCGAAGATTTGGCGAAGGACGTGCTATCTGTGGGAGTGCAGTTGAGAAAGCCCCAAGAGGTAGTTGCAATGATCAATCTGGATGCCGTCAAGATCACTCCCCGCGACGAAGAGGTTTTACGACTTCTCGCCCAGGGATGCAGCAACAAGGAAATCGCCGGAAGCCTGCACATCAGTCCACGAACCGTCAAACAACACCTGCGCACGTTGTTTTTGCGCGCGGGAATCACCGCGGGCCGCAAGCGCGTCAAGCTGGCCACCGCCGTATTCGCCAAGGAGCAGATGGAGCAATGCAGCCAAGGGATCAGCTAACTGCGAAAGAGATTCAGGTAAGCACGCTGGTGTGGGAAGGCCTGACGAACCGGGAAATCGCGAAGATCGTCGGCACCACCGAACAGGTCGTCAAGAACTACCTGCGCACCGCTTTCGACAAACTTGGGGTATGGAGCCGCCTCGAACTGGCCCTCTACGTGGCAAGCCACGGCGGTGCCGGGTGGGCTTCGCAGCTGCCCGCTGCCATGCAAGCTGGGGTCTCGATTCCAACCGAGTCCGGGTCTCTGGCTTATGCGGGAAGGTAAAGGAATAGTGGGTTAGCGGGCTCCCGTGACGAGTACCACGGGGGCAGCCGGCCGGTCTCTTCGGGCATTTGCGGTGGGTTTCCCCGGAGAGGCCGCCTCGGCCAATGCTGTTATGGGCGCCGCGGACGAAGCCTCGCTCTTTGCTGTCAGTCGATGATGCGGCCCATGCCTTCACTTGGTTCGAACGCCTATTTCCCTTGTGTTGCGGATCCGCCGGAAATATGCGCGCCGAGCCTGGCCGCTCCCAGCTTGAAGGAACTTGCTGCAAATTCTTGCAATTGCTGCCCTTCCCGGCCCGAGATCTGGGGCTGAAAATCATTGCGGAGGCAGGGTCTTACCGCGACTATTTGTCCGGCCCATGAATTGCACCAAGCGGGTTGACGTTCTTCGAGTCCCTCTGGAACGGGTGGTTCCAAACCTATCGCTTGGACGAGGCTGGCAATGGCTTACAAGGAAACATTCTGGATGGCTTGCGACTCTACGGAGGCGTTGCGGGCCGAATATGGGCCATTCCACACCCGGATTGAAGCAGAAGCGGAGGCCCGCAAGCTGGGCTTCGGGTACCTGCTTCGCTACGAACACCTGATTGGGGCGAACGAAGAAATCGAAGAAGTGCGGAGCATCTTCGTCGAGTTGGCGGCGGGGCCGGTAGCGGTTCCCAGCCCCAGCGCTGCTGCCGTGAGACTGCATACGCGCTGCGCTACCTGCGGGGAATCGGCGGTGCACGATCAACCGTGGCAGGCCGAAGTCTGGGCCGACATCCACGAGTTTGAACACTCGCGGCACATGGTCCGGCTGTTCGCGCATACGGCGGGAGACGGTTTGAAGGAAATTGCCGACTGGCGAAGCGCTGCCTAGGACGAACCACACAGTTGGGCAGCGGCGGCCCGATCCACCATCCAGATCAATTCACCATTGGAAGGCTTGATCAGTTTTGAAGGAAAGAGTTCGCCGGGCTGCCTGCCCTCGAGCACTTCCTTCAGCACGCCCGCCTTGTCCTGCCCGCTCACCAGGAACAAGACGACCGCCGCGTTGTTCAGTACGGGCAGTGTCAGCGTGAGGCGATACGTCTTGAACTGCTCCACCCAGTTCGACACGACCCAGCGCGATTGCTCCTGCAACGCCTTGGTGCCGGGAAATAGCGACGCGGTGTGGCCGTCGGGACCCATGCCGAGCAAAACCAGGTCGAAGCGAGGAAAACTTCCTGGGGCCGCATTAAAAAACTTGCGAAGGGTTTGCTCGTAGGCTTCGGCTGCCTGCTTGGGGTCAGGATTCTCGGCGGGAACGCGAAATACATTTTCCGGAGGGATCGGGACCTTTGAAAGCAAGGATTCCTTGGCCATCCGATAGTTGCTCTCGGGATTGTCGGGTGGCACGTGACGTTCATCGCCGAAGAAGAAATAGATTTTGTCCCAAGGAAGGGAAGCCTTGGTTGCCAGGAGAGTGTAGAGCCTTCTTGGAGTGGAACCTCCCGACAGCGCGACCGTGAAGCGGCCTCGGGAGCGCACTGCGGTGGTTGCCTGGCTGGCGACTTCCTCGGCCGCGCCCTGAAAAAGTGATTGGGCATCCTCGAAAATCCGAATGTCTGGCTGGCCGGTCATGCTGTCCTCAATGTTGTTGCGCTCCTTTGGCGAGCGCGTAGCGCGCGGCTCCATACAGGGCAATCTTGTCATTCGTGATCACGCGCACCGGGATCGATTCCAGCAGCGGCTGCATGCGGCCTTTGGAAACGAAGGCTTGCATGAAGAGGGTCCCGGAAAGTTTTGCGATCAGCTTGGGCGCGATACCTCCGCCCAGGTAGATGCCTCCGGTGGCCATCAGTTTCAGGGCGAGGTTGCCGGCCTCGGCTCCGTAAATCGAAATCCAGAGATCCAGAGCATGCTCGGCGAGAACGTTTTTTCCTCCAACCGCGTTGCGGGAAATTACCGCAGCTGGATCATTGTGCGCCAGTTCTTCGGTGAGCCACGGGGGTTCTTCGCCCCGCCCGGTGTCGCGCAGGAAACGATAGACGTTTACCAGGCCCGGGCCGGACACGATGCGTTCGTAGCTGACGTGTCCGAAGCGGGCCGTCAGATAACGCAGGAGCTCAATTTCCAGTTCAGTGCGCGGTGCGAAATCACAGTGTCCGCCTTCACAGGCGAAAACATCGTAGCCTTTGCCGTCCCAGTAGAGGCCGGCTTCTCCCAGCCCGGTGCCTGCGGAGATTACGCCCTGATTTCCAACCGGCGTGCCCTTCACGCGATTGAGAGACACCAGGTCGCCCTCGCCCAGACTCGGAATTCCCCATGCGTTGGCTTCGAGATCGTTGATGAGCATCGCTGAAGGCAGTTTGAGTTCGCTGGCCAGGCGCGAGGCTTCGACTGTCCAAGGCAAGTTTGAAGTCTCGACCTTGCCATTGCGCACCGGCCCGGCAACTCCGAAGCAAGCGACGTCGGGACGCCCACTCTGCGAGTCGACGAACTTGGCGACAATCTCGTCGAGTCCGCGGTGTTGGCGGCTGGGGAACACGCCCTCCGCCGTAAGCGAAAGGTGGCCATTCTGCGATTGAAAATATGCAAGGCGGGCGTTGGTGCCGCCGATATCCCCGGCCAGAATCATTTTTCGAAATTTCTCCAGCGGCGGCCGTCGCGTTCGAGCAATTCATCGGCTTCCTTCGGCCCCCAGGTCCCTGCAGGATAGTTCGGGAAATTCCTCGGGGGCAGGGCGCGCCAAACGTCAAGCACCGGGCTCACGACACACCAGCCGGCTTCGACCATGTCGGCGCGCTGGAACAGGGTCTGATCCCCGATCATGCAATCGTGCAACAGGCGTTCGTATCCGGTACTGGACTGCACCCCGAAGTAGTCCGCGTATTCGAAGTTCATGTCGACCGTACCCAGACGCATTTGCGCACCCGGAGACTTGGCGGCGAAGCGCAGCGAAATGCCCTCTTCGGGTTGAATGTGCAACACGAGCTGATTCGGCATCAGGTTTTCGACCGGCGTATCGCGGAACAGGACGAAGGGCGCGCGGCGGAACTGGATCACGATGTGCGTGTTCCGAATTGGCATGCGCTTTCCGGTGCGCAGGTAGAAGGGAACGTCGGCCCAGCGCCAGTTGTCGATTGCCAGCTTCATGGCGACGAAGGTTTCGGTCTTCGAATCGGGCGGCACTCCGGGCTCCGCTCGATACGCCGGAACACGCTGTCCGCCTGAGACCCCTTCACCGTACTGGCCGCGCACGGTACGGGTCAGGACTTCCTCGGCGCTGAGTGGCTGAATCGCGTGCAGGATCTTCGATTGCTCATCGCGCACGGCATCGGCGCGGAATGAAACTGGCGGTTCCATCGTGGTCAGCGTGATGAGCTGCATGATGTGGTTGGGGACCATGTCGCGCAGGGCGCCGGCGGTGTCGTAATAGCCGCCCCGTTTTTCCACTCCGACCGTCTCGGCAACCGAAATCTGGATATGGTCGATGTAGCGCCGATTCCAGATGGGCTCGAAAATTCCGTTGGCGAAGCGCAGGGCCAGGATGTTCTGGACGGTCTCTTTGCCCAGGTAGTGATCGATGCGATAGATCTGCTTTTCGTCGGCGACCTTGAGCAGTTGCTTGTTAAGGGCGCGAGCGCTTTCAACGTCATGGCCGAAAGGCTTTTCGATGATGACGCGGCGCCAGTGCCCGCCGTCCTGCTGCATGAGCCCGGCTTCGGCAAGGAATTCGACAATGGGCCCGAAGGCATCGGGCGCGGTGGCCAGATAGTAGAAGTAGTTGCCCTGGGTCGACAGGTCGTGGTCGATCTTCTCGAGCTGCTGCCTGATTCTCGCGTAGGTCTCTTTCTCGTCGAAGTTTCCGGACATGTAAAACATCGCGGCGCACGAACCATTCCCAGAGATCCGGATCGATGTCGCCGGTGGCGAACTTCTTGATGTCCTCTGTGACTCTCTTGCGATAATCCTCGGAGGACATGGGGCTGCGCGAAATGCCGACCATTGCGAAATCGCGCGACAATAGTTGCGCCTTGGCCAGGTTGTAAAGGGCAGGGATCAGCTTGCGCCGGGTCAGGTCGCCCGAGGCGCCGAAGATCACCATCACGCAAGGGTCAGCAACTTTTCCGACGGGCTGCCCGGAGGTGGCGGGCAAAGTCTCGGTCTGGGCCATAGTTCCTTCGTTCTCCCGCCGCCGATCTTCAGGCTGACCGGGCTAGGCTGGTTTCTTTGCCGCTTTGGGTTCCACGTGACCGCCAAACTTCTGGCGCATCGCGGAGAGCATTTTCTCGGCAAAGGTATGTTCCTGGCGGGAGCGGAACCGCACGAAGAGCGCGGCCGAGAGCACATCGACGGGCACCGCCTCGTCGATGGCCGCCTGAATCGTCCAGCGTCCTTCGCCGGAATCCTGCACAAAGCCGCTGTATTCGGCCAAGGTTGGATTTTCCGTGAGCGCCATCGCCGTCAGATCGAGCAGCCAGGAACTCACCACGCTGCCGCGCCGCCATACTTCGGCGATGTCGGGCAAGTTGAGATCGAAGCGCAATTCCTCGGGTAGTTCCTTGCTGGTGGCGTTTTTGAAAATGTCGAAGCCTTCCGCGTAAGCCTGCATGATGCCGTATTCAATTCCGTTGTGAACCATCTTCACGAAGTGGCCGGAACCGGAGGGGCCGCAGTGGATATAGCCCTGCTCGGCAGTGCCGCCCAGTTTTTCGCGGCCGGGCGTGCGCGGAATGTCGCCGATTCCTGGAGCCAGAGTCTTGAAGATCGGATCCAGTTGCTGCACGGCTTGCTTCGGGCCGCCGATCATCATGCAATAGCCGCGATCGATGCCCCAGACGCCGCCGCTGGTGCCGACGTCGACGTAGTGGACGCCCTTCTCTTGGAGGCTCTTGGCGCGGCGCACGTCGTCTTTGAAATACGAGTTGCCGCCATCGATGATGGTGTCTCCCGCTTGCAGATACTGGGCAAGGTTCTGGACGGTTTGTTCGGTCGGGCCTCCGGCGGGAACCATGATCCACACGGCCCGCGGAGCCTTGAGCTTGCTGACCAGATCCTGAAGTGAGGTGGAGGCCACGGCACCTTCTCCGGCGAGACCCTTCACGGCATCGGCGCTGAGGTCGGAAACGACAACCTGGTGGCCGCCACGCATGAGGCGGCGCGTCATGTTCGCGCCCATTTTTCCCAACCCAACCATTCCCAGCTGCATGCGAGTTCTCCTAAGAAAGAAGTGCCCGCGCCCGCAGCGCTTCGGACGCATACGGTGCGGGCGGGGAGGTAACGCGGATGAATCTAGCCCAGTGCTTCCTTGATAGCGGCCTGGAGCGTGCGAAGGCCGGTTGCGAGATCCGCGCCCAGATGAATGCGCAACGCACGCCGTCCGCGTTCCGCCAGCACCTGAAAGTCACCACGGGCCTGGGCCGCTTTCACGACGCCGAATGTGTACTTCTGTCCGGGCACCGGAAGGTCTTTGGCGTCGTCACAGGTGAGTTGCAGGAACACCCCGGAGTTTGGGCCGCCCTTGTAGGCCTGCCCGGTGGAATGCAGAAAACGCGGACCGAATCCGAGGCAGGTGGCGACGCGTTTCTTGTCGCGTACCGAGTGCCGGATCCCCTGCAGTTGCTTTTCATGCTCGTCATTCATCTGGATGTACGCGAGCAGCGCGAAGTAGTCGCCGACCTTGATGCGCCCGAAATGAGCTTTCAGGTAGGCGGTGAGTGACTTCTCAAAGCCAGCGGCTTTTGCGAGTTCGGCAGCGTTCTTATCGTCGGTGAAGAGTTTCACACCCTTGTCGTCGAGAATCGCTTTCTCGCTGGGCAGGGAACCACTCTTCTCATATTCCGTGGTCAGGTTACGGGTCACGACCTTGCTGGCTTCGACGTCGGGCTGGTTGAAAGGATTGATGCCGATGATCGAACCTGCCACGGCTGTGGCAATCTCCCAACGGAAGAATTCCTGTCCCAGATCGTAAGTGTCGGTGAGCGAGATGTGGACGACCGGGTGTCCTGCTTTCTCGAGTGCCGCAACTTTGGCGTCCTGTTGCGGGTCGGGCTCGGATTCCAGCCGCAGGTAGGCGAACACGCGATCGTTGCCGTACAGTTCCGGAGCGCCCATCGCTTCGCGATCGACCGGGATGATCCCCTTGCCTTGCTTGCCGGTGGACTCGGCGATCAATTGTTCGAGCCACGCGCCGAGATCATAGATGCCGGGCGAGGTGATGATGGTCAACTTATCGCGGCCGGCCTTCGCGGCCGAGCCAAGGATCAATCCCAGGATCACTCCAGGATTCTCTTCGACTGGGACACAGGAGGCGCAGGCTTGCACCATCTCTTCGGTGCGTTCGAGAAACTTCTTGGCATCGAGGCCCATCACGGCGCCGGGCACCATGCCGAAGTTCGATAGCGCCGAGTAGCGGCCTCCGATGCTGGGCAGCCCGTAGAAGATGTGGCGGAACTTGTCGGCTTCCGCCACCTTTTGCATTTTGGAGCCGGGATCGGTGATGGCGATAAAACGGCTGCCGGCCTTTTCCGCGCCGATGGCTTGTTTCACGCGTTCGAAAAAGTATTGTTTGAAGATGTTGGGCTCGAGCGTGCTGCCCGATTTGCTGGAAACGATGAACAGCGTCCTGGCTGGATCGATCTTGTCGTCGAAGGACCTGATCTGCGCCGGATCGGTGGAGTCGAGCACGTGAAGATCGGGGTACCCTGCAATCTTGCCGTAAGTCAAGCGCAGCACTTCCGGACATAGGCTGGAGCCGCCCATGCCGAGCAAGAGCACGTCGGAGAAGCCGCCGCTCTTGGCGTCTTCAGCGACCTTGCGGAGGTTTTCGTGCTCGGCAAGCTGGTCTTCGGTGATGCCGAGCCAGCCGAGCCATTCCGCTTCGTCGGCGCCAGTCCATAAGGCGGCATCGCGTTGCCAGAGGCGCCGGACTTTTCCGTTGGCTCGCCAATCGTCCGTTGCGATCTTCACGGATGCTGCCAACGGCGCAGGCAGAGTGTAGGTCTGGCGACTCACCCGCGGCGCTACCGGATTGCTGCTCGATTTCTCGACCGCGGCCAGCAGTTGGTCAAACGCGTCCGCAAACAGCTTCACGCCGTCTTTGGTCAGTTTGTCGGTGACTTCCTTCATGGAGATGCCAACCTTGGGCAGCGTCTCCATGGTCTCGTGGGCACGCTTCGACGTTCTCGGTAAGGCTCTCCCGCAGCTTGCCGTGATCGCGGAAAGCATCGAAGGTCGCGGGCGGAATGGTATTCACCGTGTCTTTGCCAATCAATTCTTCGACATAAAGAACGTCGCGGTAGTTAGGATTCTTGGTGCTGGTGCTGGCCCATAGAACCCTCTGCGTTTGCGCGCCCTTCTTCGCCAATGCATCCCAGCGCGGCCCGCTGAAAATCTGCAGGTACTTCTGGTAGGTCAGCTTCCCGTTGGCAATCGCGACCTTTCCGAGGATGCTCTTTAACAGAGCCTGCTGCGCGGGGTCATTGGTGTTCTTAAGCTTTTCGTTGATCATCGAATCGATCAGCGTATCGATGCGGCTGATGAAGAAGCTGGCCACGCTGGCAACGCGGCTGAGATCGCCGCCGCTAGCGGCATATTTTTCGAGGCCCGCGATGTATGCCTCGGCCACCTGTTCGTAAACTTCCTGCGCGAACAGCAGGGTCACGTTGATGTTCATGCCTTCGCTGACCAGTTGCTGGATCGCCGGCAGACCTTCGGGAGTGCCTGGAACCTTGATCATCACGTTGTCGCGGCCGACCGCCTTCCATAAGCGGCGTGCCTCGGCAATCGTCCCCTGCGTGTCGTTGGCGAGGTAGGGAGAAACTTCCAGGCTGACGAAGCCGTCTTTGCGCTTGGCGCTGTCGTACACAGGGCGCAGCAAGTCGGTCGCGTCCTGGATATCGCGAATGGCGAGCAGTTCGTAGCGCGCCTTGGCGTCGAGATCAGTCTTGCCTTTCAGGGAATTCAGAAAGTCGGTGTAGTCGGTGCTGCCTGCGATCGCCTTCTCGAAGATCGAGGGATTCGAGGTCATGCCGCGCAGTCCATCTTCCTCAATCAGCCGTTTCAACTCGCCGGTCGTGATCAGATTGCGCCGGATGTAGTCCAGCCAAACGGACTGGCCATACTTCAGGAGCTCTTTGAGGGGATTAACAGCTTTGCCAGTTTCGAGTGTTTCGACGGGATTCATAACGATCCTCCATGGAGAAACTTAGCTGGACGCGCAGCGCTGAACAGCGGGCCGATGGTAATCCTGAGGACGAATCCATGGGCGAACTTGCGAGAACGATTACGTCCCCGGTGGTTCGCCCGTTCCGAAATGTTATTTCGACGCTGCGATGGTCTTTCGAGCCGCAGCCATTACCGCTTCCGTTGTAAATCCAAAATGCTTTTGCAGATCCTTCCAGGGCGCCGAGGCGCCGAAGCTATGCATGCCGATCATCTGCCCTTTGGGCCCCACGTAGCGCTCCCATCCCAGGGGCATCGACATCTCTACTGAGACGCGGGCGGTCACGCCGGGCGGCAGCACACTGTCTTTGTAATTCTGCTCTTGTTTCTCGAAGAGTTCCCATGACGGCATGCTGACTACGCGGGCCTGGACGCCCTCGGCTTTCAGTTTTTCGGCTGCGTCCACACAGAGGGATAATTCGCTGCCGGTGCCGATCAGGATGACATCGGGCTTGCCGCCCGGGGCGTCCGCCAAAATGTAGGCGCCCTTGGTCAGACCTGAGGCTGGGGCGTACTTGGTGCGGTCCAGAGTGGGGACTGCCTGCCGCGAGAGAACAAGCAGCACGGGTCCATGCGAGGTTTGCACGGCTACCTTCCAGGCCTCGAGCACTTCGTTTGCGTCACCAGGGCGCAGAACGATCGTATTGGGCACGGCTCTTAGCGCCGGCAACTGCTCGATCGGTTGATGAGTGGGTCCGTCCTCCCCGAGACCGATGGAGTCGTGAGTGAAGACATGAATCACGGGAGTCTCCATCAGGGCGGCGAGGCGAATGGTCGGACGCAGGTAATCGCTGAAGTTGAAGAATGTCCCGCCAAACGGACGCAGCTTCGAAACTGACATGCCATTGAGGGCGGCGCCCATCGCGTGCTCGCGCACTCCGAAATGGATGTTGCGTCCGCCATAGGAACCCGGAGCAAAGTTGCCCGCACCTTCGAATTTCAAAGTCGTCTTGTTGGAATTGCCCAAGTCAGCAGACCCGCCAACCAGCCACGGAATGTTCTGGGCCAGAGCGTTTAGAGCCTTGCCTCCACTCTCGCGGGTGGCGATGCCCTTGGGGTCGGCAGGGAATGACGGAAGGTTTTTGTCCCATCCGTTTGGCAATTCGCGGCGTTGCATAAGTCGCAACTGTTCATCCTGTTGCGGGTATTGCTTCGCGTAATCCGCGTACATTTTCTTCCACTGGGCGTGGAGGTCGCGTCCCCGCTTGCCGATGCCGTCGCGGAAATGCTCCTTCACGCCTTCCGGCACCAGGAACTTGGCGTCTTCCGGCCATCCGTAGTTGCGCTTGGTGAGTCGGACTTCTTCTTCGCCAAGCGGTTCGCCATGGGCTTCGCTGCTGTCGTGCTTGTGGGGGGAGCCGTAACCGATGTGACTGTCAACGACGATCAGTGTCGGCTTGTCTTTGGTGTCAAGGAAAGTCCGGTAAGCGCGCGCCAGCATATCGAGATCATTCGCGTCGCTGACCCGGGTGACATTCCAGCCGTAGCCGACGAAGCGGGTCATCACGTCTTCGCTGAAGGACCACTGGGCGGGACCATCGAGCGTCACTTTGTTGTTGTCGTATATCCAACACAAATTACTGAGCTTAAGATGCCCGGCGAGGGAGGCTGCTTCGGCGGAGACCCCTTCCATCAGGTCGCCATCGCCGCATATGGTGTAAATGTTGTAATTGAAAACTTCGAAATTGGGGCGATTGAAGGTCGCGGCCAGCCATCGTTCGGCGATTGCCATCCCCACGCTGTTTCCGCAACCCTGGCCGAGCGGGCCGGTGGTTGTTTCAACGCCGGTGGTGAGGTGCGACTCGGGATGGCCGGGTGTGCGGCTACCCAGCTGACGAAACCGCTTGATCTCGTCGAGCGAGACAGCCAGATCATTGGTGACTTCTGTATCGTTCTTCACTTGCCGAACGCCAGCAAGGTAAAGCAGTGCATACAGCAGCATGGAAGCATGTCCGGCGGAAAGAACGAAGCGATCGCGGTTGGGCCAGATCGGTCCTTCGGGGTCGTAGCGCAGCACGTTTTGCCACAAAGCGTAGGCGACGGGAGCCAGACCCATCGGTGCTCCGGGATGACCGGAATTCGCTTGTTGCACTGCGTCAATGGCTAGCGTGCGGATGGTGTTGATCGACAGCATGTCCAGTTGGGCGGCGGTCACAACTGGTTGTTCACTCGCTACCATGTAGCGTTCCTCCCGGAAGGCGACGCGATCGTCGCACCCTGCAGAAAATTGGCCTCAACTCATTGGATTGCTAGTTACAGACGGAGGTTTCAACCCAAATGAAGGTATGAGTGTATCAATTTCTTGAGGAACTGTGCTTCGGGCGAATCCCGCAGACGGAAACGGGGAAATTCAAAGCTGCTCGTAACTGGTTTGCAAACTTGCGGATACTGGAAGTGCTACTTTTCGAGCTTCTGCAGATAGCTGCGTTCGCTGCGCTCGGCCTTGGTGCTGCTTTCGACAACCTTGAGGAATTGCTTCATGCTCTCGCGCACTGACGGCTCCAACTCAAACTTAACCCGCACGCCAAAGCAGGGATTGCTCTTGATCACGATTCCGTTCAGCACGAACCCCTTTACCCAGATTTTTCCGTTGGCGACCCACAGGCCGATCTGAACATCTGCTCCGCTCTTCACGGGCGTGACGGTTTCAACATAGCAGCCGCCCATGCTGGTATTGGAAAGGTTGCCCCAGATGGGAGTTTCCGAGCCATCCACTTTCAACTCCACGGCGACGAAACACTTGATGCGAGGAAAGCGACGGCGGTCGTCGACCCAGGAGGGAGTAAAGGTGTCTGCTTCAAACGGCGGGGTGTTCGCTGCCGTGACTGGTGTCGGAACCGGAACCGGCGCGGGCTGATCTGCTTGTGCCGTCGGAGCCGGCTGACTCTTGATTTCGCGCATGGCCGTGAGCAGGGCTTCCTCGCGCTTGTCCGCCGGCGCTTCGCGATACGTTTGCAAAAGCTGGCCGAGGTGGCCGACCAGGTCTGGATCCGTCAGTAGCCGGGTCCAATCAGTGCCCGGCACAGTCTTCGTATTCGAATCGCTCATAGAATTGGCAAACGTCGAGCCGTCCCATTGCAACGATGGGTCAGTGTATAGGTTGAGGCAGGATCGGTTACGAGACAAGATGACGGAGGTTACGACCGTAAGTAACCAATCAAGTACTCAGCCCCGGCGGGGATCGCTAGCCCGACGGAGTCAGATTGCTGCAATAGCGATCGATTGTGTCCAGCTGTTCATCCGTAAGGCCTAGAAACTCCAGACCGTGCAGAAAGCCCTTGCGATAGCGAACGATGGAGCGCACCACCAGGGGCGTCGGGCTCTCGGGCAGCGTGAACTCGAGCGAAATCACCTCACCCTTCACACATTCCGCCGTGAATACCGCCCCCATCCCGCCGTGCCCAATGTCACCACAGCGGCCTTGCAATTCCTCGTAGCCGGTATCGCGAAGGATTTTGACTTTCAAAGGAAAGTCGGTGCGATATCTCTCATAGCGGCGCTTCCATTCCCGCTGCTTGGCTTGGAGCGCTTTTTCAAGAGATGACGAACTCATCGGAATAGCCAATCTGTCGGCCTGCGAACTCTCCGGTTACGGCTGAAAAATGCGGCCATTTCTTGGACGCTCCGTCCGAATATGCAGGATATCGGCCCGGGGAGTTGACAGGAAGTATCGAAGGTAGTGAGACTCATGCCATCGATCTCAGGCTGGGACGTGCCTTGGCGCACCCGGACCCAAAAAATATCTGTCAAGCGGCCCGAATCGTTTGCATCGAAGGATCATTTGCAGGAATCAAGATTGGGTGTCGTACGGTTGGTTCTTTTCCCTAGTGTGCTGATTTGAAGAACGATTTCTGACCTTGCCAACCATGCCTTTCAAGTCTCTCAACCAGTTCTTCGGAATCTTACTTTCTACAGTTGCGCTAGTGGTGCCGAGGACGGGTGTTGCTCAGACCGGTGGCTCGGCAGGGCGGTCGGTCACCGTCACCATCCCGCCCTCGGTAACGCAGAACGGATTTACGGGAAGCGTTCCGGCGTCCGGTCCGGTTTCGGGGCCGCTTTCGATTTCTTTTCTGGATGCGATCGACCGGGGACTCAAGCAGAATCTTGGCCTACTACTTTCTGGGGATAATACGCTGGCTGCGCGGGGCGCCAAGTGGAAGGAACTGAGTAATCTGCTTCCGAACGTAACAGCCAAAGGGCAGGAAACTGCACAGCAGACCAGTCTGTCGGCTTTAGGCTTGCGTCTTCCCGGATTGCCAAGGGTCGTCGGTCCGTTCAACTACTTCGACGCGCGCGCGTTCCTGAATCAATCTGTTTTCAATTGGAATTACATCCAGAAGGAACGCGCCGCCACACAGAGTTTGAAGGCTGCCGAGTACTCGTATAAAGACGCGCGAGAGTTGGTGGTATTGGTCACGGGCAACGCCTATCTGCAAGCCATTGCGGGTGCGGCCCGCATCGAGACCGCCGAAGCTCAAGTGAAGACCTCGCACACTTTGTTCAACCGCGCTTCCGATCAGCAGAAGGCGGGGGTCATTCCCGCCATCGATGTGCTGCGCGCACAGGTCGAATTGCAGAACCGGCAACTGCAACTCATCGTTGCGCGCAATGAGTTTGCCAAGCAGAAGCTCAGCCTCTCCCGCATCATCGGCTTGCCGTTGGGCCAGGACTTTGTGCTCTCCGACAAAGCGCCATACGAGCAGTACACGCCGCCCTCCATGGAAGAAGCTCTTCGGCGCGCGTACGCTTCCCGGCCGGACTATCAGGCGGCGGCCGCGCAGGTGCGGGCTGCCGAGCTTTCACGCCGCGCAGCCAGTGCGGAGCGTTATCCCACGTTTGATGTGGAAGGCGATTATGGAGGCATCGGCGTGAATCCCGGGAATTCCAACGGCACCTTTCATGTCGCCGGTACGGTCACGGTTCCGGTGTTCCAAGGGGGAAAAGCGCACGCCGACGTGCTTCAGGCGGAGGCGACTCTTCGCGATGCGAAAGCGCGGCTTGATGACCTTCGAGGGCAGATCGACAACGATGTGCGTACGACGCTGCTCGATCTGAATGCCGCTGCGGATCAGGTGGAGGTCGCGCGAAGCTCGGTCGATCTCGCCGAGCAGACTCTGGCCCAGGCGCAAGATCGTTTCGTGGCGGGAGTCACCGACAATCTTGAGGTGGTGCAGGCGCAGGAGTCGGTCGCCAGCGCGCATGAAAACTACATTTCCAGCCTTTATGCTCACAACCTGGCAAAAGTGGAATTGGCCCGTGCTATCGGCAATGCCGAGCAGGGCGTGAAGCAGTACTTGCAGAAGAGCTCGACAAGGATTCAACCCTAAAATGCCTGAAAACGAGGTTGCTGCTCCCCCAACTTCCAGTGGCCCGGCGGTAAGCGATTTGCGCAGTCATCTGCGGCGGCGCAACGACCCGCGCTTCCGCATCATCGTGATCGTCGTCCTCATCGTGCTGGTGATCGCGGGAATTTTTCTGTGGCGCTATTTCATCAGCTATGAGTCGACTGACGATGCGCAGATCGACGGCCATGTGAACTCCATCAGTCCGCGGATCTCCGGGCACGTCGTCAAGCTCAATGTACAGGACAACCAGTACGTCGACGCGGGAACGGTGCTGGTGGAGATTGACCCGACGGACTACCAGGTCGCGGTCGCGCGGGCCCAGGCCGACTATGACGACGCGAAAGCGAATGCCGATGCGGCGTCGGTCAACGTACCGGTGACTTCCATTAGCACATCCAGCCAACTGTCTTCCGCCGACGCGGATGTTCTGAATGCGCAGGCCGGTATCAAAGCGGCGCAGCAGCAATTCGACGCGGCCAAAGCGAACCTGCAGCAGGCGGAAGCCAACAATGTGAAAGCGCAAAATGACCTGGTTCGTTACAAACAGCTGGTCGAAAAGCAGGAAATCTCACAGCAGCAATACGATCAAGCGGTGGCTGCTGCCCGGGCTGGATCCGCCACAGTTGCGGCCGCACGGGCGAGCGCCGATGCGGCCAATTCCCAAGTCACCCAGGCGGAAGGCAAACTGGCGCAGGCCATGGCGAACCAGCGTACCGCGGGCACCGCGCCCCGACAAGTCACGATCGTGCGTGCGCATGCGGCGGCGGCGCTGGCCGCAGCCGCCCGCAAAAAGGCCGACCTCGATCAGGCGCAGTTGAACCTCTCGTATACGAAGATCGTTGCCCCCGT
The DNA here is from genome assembly GCA_963733805.1 of uncultured Acidobacteriota bacterium. GTDB lineage: Bacteria > Acidobacteriota > Terriglobia > Terriglobales > Acidobacteriaceae > Gp1-AA133. Next base: position 112,029 of record CAVTEO010000010.1, read on the forward strand.
TGCCGGTGTGGTCAGCAATCGCACGGTGGAGGTTGGCCAGAATGTGCAGCCCGGCCAGGAACTCCTGAAGCTCATTCCGCTCGAAGATATCTGGGTAACGGCGAACTTCAAGGAGACCCAGCTGCGCGATATGAAGCCAGGGCAGAAGTCCACGATTTACGTGGATGCGACCGGAAAGAAATACAAAGGACACGTGGATAGCGTCGCCGGGGCCAGTGGCGCGCGTTTCAGCTTGTTGCCGCCTGAAAACGCTACGGGCAATTACGTGAAGGTCGTGCAACGCATTCCGGTAAAGCTAGTCTTCGAACAAGGAGAAACGAAGGGACACGAGATGCGGCCCGGAATGTCGGTCGAACCCAAGGTCTGGACGCGGGAATGAGCACCGCGGCCCTCACGATGAATCCGGCGGAGGAATGGCGGCCTGCCGTCAATCCGTGGATCATCGCGCTCGCGGTCACGCTGGCCACGTTCATGGAGGTGCTCGACACCAGCATCGCCAACGTGGCGCTGCCGCATATCGCCGGCAGCCTTTCTGCCGGGCAAGATGAAAGCACCTGGGTTCTGACTTCGTACCTGGTTTCGAACGCGATCGTGTTGCCGCTCAGCGGTTGGCTCTCGTCGATCGTCGGACGCAAACGTTTCTACATGGGCTGCGTGGCATTATTTACAGTCAGTTCCTTTCTATGCGGCTTTGCACCAAATCTGCCTGCGTTGATTATTTTTCGCATTCTGCAGGGCGCGGGTGGAGGCGGGTTACAGCCCAGCGAACAGGCGATTCTGGCCGACACCTTTCCTCCCGCGAAACGGGGGATGGCCTTTGCCGTTTACGGAATTGCAGTGGTTATGGCGCCGGCCATCGGCCCTACTCTGGGCGGGTGGATCACCGACAACTACAGCTGGCGCTGGATTTTCTTCGTCAACATCCCGGTCGGCATTCTCTCGCTGGTCCTTACATCGCGCCTGATTCAGGATCCGCCTTACTTCCGGCGTCGCAAACTGAGCGAGACCAAGATCGACTACATCGGTCTCGGCTTCGTCGCTCTCGGCCTGGGGGCGCTGCAAATCGTACTCGACAAAGGGCAGCGCGACGATTGGTTTGAATCAAACTTCATCCTGATCCTCGCGATTGTCTCCGCGGCATCGTTGCTGTTCGTAATCTGGTGGGAATGGCGGCACAAGGATCCCATCATCGATCTTCATTTGTTTCGCGATCGCACCTTTGCCGTCTCAAACCTGCTGATGTTCATGCTGGGCTTCGCGCTGCTCGGGAGCACATTGCTGCTCCCGCTGTTTCTGCAGACACTGATGGGATATACGGCCGAGCTTTCGGGGATGGCGCTGTCTCCGGGCGGCTTCGTCATCATGGTTTGCATGCCGGTCGTGGGATGGCTGCTGTCGCGTTACGACGCGCGTTACTTGCTGCTGTTCGGTCTGGCGATGCTCTCGTTTTCCCTGTTTCACATGACCGACTTCAACCTGCAGATCGATTTCCGCACCGCCGTGCTGGCTCGCATGCTGCAAGCGGTAGGCCTAGCCTTCCTGTTTGTGCCGATCAACACGTCAGCGTATGCATACCTTCCGCGGGAAAAGAACAATGCGGCGTCAGGTCTGATGAACCTCGCGCGAAACATCGGGGGAAGCGTTGGGATCTCCTTCGTGACGACCATGCTTGATCGGCGTGCGCAAAAGCACATGAGTGATCTGATGAGCCACCTGAGCAACAGTAACGCCCAGTTTCAGGCCACGCTGCGCGGCATGGCGCAGCAATTTGTGAGTCACGGGTCCAGCCCAGCCGATGCCCAGAGGCAGGCGTATGCCATGATCCAGAATTCAGTTCAACGCCAGGCCACCATGCTGTCGTATCTCGATAACTTTCACATGCTGGGCTACGCCATCCTGGCAATGATCCCAATGGTCTTCCTGATGAAGAAGACGCGTTCCAGCGGCGGGATGGCGGTACACTGAGACCAGGGAGGACGGCATGTTCCGGATCATCACTCTGGAGCGCGAGTATGGATGCGGCTGCGCCGGCATCGCCAACCAACTCGCACACCGCCTGAATTGGAAGCTTTGGGACCAGTCCCTGACTGAGGAAATTGCCAGGCAAGCGAACGTGGACTGCGGCACGGTCGAGCAGCGGGAAGAACGAATCGATAGCGCGTTCTATCGCCTGGCCAAGACCTTCTGGCGGGGAAGCTACGAACGCCAGATGCCGATGGACAGCCGGCAAAACTTCGACGCCGATTGCATGGTCCACATGATGGAAAGCATCACGGCCAGAATTGCCGAAGAGGGAAATGCCGTGGTCGTCGGACGCGGCGCTCCTTACTTTCTGCGCGAACGCAGCGATACTTTCCGGGTGTTTCTCTATGCACCGCGCGACGAGAAGCTCCGGCGCATTGTAGCCGGCGGCATCAGCGCAAAGGAAGCCCAAGACCTGGTGGATACGGTCGACCGCGAACGCATGGCCTTCATCAAGCACTACTTCAATGCGGACTGGCCCACGCGCTCGCTGTACCACGTCATGCTGAACACCGTGGTCGGCGATGACCAGGTGATCGCCACGATTCTGAATACGATGCACCTGCTGCAGGAGGGCTCGCCGGTTGGCGAGTCATCAATGCGCGGCGTGACCCTGAAGTAATCTCAGGACTGGCGGGGTGCCGTCATTGGCCGCTGCGGAGCAGGGCAGCAATCCTCAGGGCAGATATCGTGGCTTGGCCCCATAGTCCCTATCGCCACTCTCTCACTCGCCTTATCCATTCTTTCCACAATCAATTCGCGAATCATGCTCACGAACCTCGGGTGAGTACCCACCGTGCCAGCGCGCACCATGGGGAGCTGAACTTCCACGCATAGTTGCGCGGCCTCGGTGTCGAGGTCATACAACACTTCCATGTGATCGGAGATAAAACCAATCGGCGCGATCACGACGCCGGGCGCAAGATTCTGCTGTTTCACTTTCCTCAGGAAGTCCAGGACGTCGGGTTCGAGCCAGGGCTGCGTGGGCGGTCCGCTGCGACTTTGAAAGACCAGCCTGTCTTCCTTTCGTCCCAGCGCTGCCGATACCAGCCGGCAGGATTCCTCCAGTTGCTTGCCATAGTTGGAGTTCTGCGCCATGGTGAGCGGGATGCTGTGCGCGGTGTAAATGACGAGCGCTTCGTCTCGGGCGGCATCCGGCAAAGTTTCCAGCGCCGCGCGCACCCGATCGGCCATGGAATCGATGAAGCCGGGATGGTTGAAAAAGACGCGCAACTTGTCCACATCGGGAGTACCCAGCCCCACTTGCGTCTGGGCCTGCAACACGTTCTCGCGATACTGGCGGCATCCTGAATAGGAGCTGAAGGCCGACGTCATAAACGCGAGCGCTCGGCGAATGCCGTCCTGCTTCATCTGCTGGAGCGTGTCCGACAGAACCGGATGCCAGTTGCGATTGCCCCAGTAGATCGGCAGCTTCAGACCGTGCCGGTCGAGTTCGGCTCGCAGAGCGGAAATCAGTTGACGATTCTGTTCGTTGATCGGACTCTTGCCACCGAAGTGGTAATAGTGCTCGGCAACTGCCAGCATTCGCTCGCGTGGAACATTCTTGCCGCGCAACACATTTTCGAGGAAGGGAATGACCTCCTCGTTCGACTCCGGACCGCCGAACGACACGACCAGCAACGCGTCATAATGCATACCTTTGGATTGTGCTTGGAGTCGCTACCAGAAGACAAGTTCGCTTGGGGGTTTCCCAAAGCTGCAAGGGTGATTTACGGAAGAAGAAAACTGGCGCGCCCGGAGAGACGATTTCAGAACTTCTGGCTTCCAATGCGATTCGCCCAGTTTCGTCCCGTTCTGCTCTGGACGTATAATGCGCTGAGAAGTGAACTCGTGGACTTGAATCACGGCATCGTGCAGCGGCTCAGACTCATGAGTCAGATGCATGCCCACAAGGTCCTGCTGGAGTTCCGCACTGGCGACCGCGTTACATTCGAACTCCAGGAGGGAACTGCTGTGCTCGGGGTCCTGACTCGCTACAACACGAAGTCGGTCACCGTCATAGCGGATGACGGCTATCGGTGGAATGTGTCTCCGCGCTTCTTGCGGATGGTTGACACCGGTCACAAGGCTCAAGAAGCTGTCCTTGCCGGCTCCGTGATCCGGTTTAAGCAGAAATGACGCCCGCTGCCCAGCAACTCCTGCGTTGGCGGGCTCTGTGAGTTTTCGGTATGGGCACGGCTCGCTACTATCTCGAAAAGCACGCCAAGCGCGGATTTCACGGCTATCCAGTCGCGACCATTGTGTTCTACGGGCCCACCTCCGATTTTGCGTCCAAGGTGGCCGTGGCGATTTTTCTTGCGGAAGGCGGGGAGGGCAACATACTGGAGCGCTTTTTCTCCGACACTGGCGGGGACGTTCGTTTCGACGAAACTGTCGGGGATCAGGTTCTCAAACTCATCCGGTCACATGCAGTCAAGTCCGTCGTTATGCCGGATCGGATCGCCGGCTGCCCACATGAAGAGGGGATCGATTATCCTGAAGGCACTACTTGTCCCCAATGTCCATTCTGGGCAGGGCGGGATCGCTGGATAGGAGAACGTATTCAGTAGAGTTTCCGCCGCCATCTGCAACCACCGGAAATTCACGTGTGACATCTGGCTGGTCAGCTTTATGGATTATGATCTGGGATACTTTGATCTGGAGACCCGAGTGTTGGAACCGCTCGAAAATCCCTTCGGCCCGAAAGTGTTACCCATGTAGCCGGTACATTCTGTAACCCATGTCTCCGGGCCGGACCCCAAAGGACTGGCGCGCCCGGAGAGATTCGAACTCCCGACCTACAGCTCCGGAGGCTGCCGCTCTATCCAGCTGAGCTACGGGCGCGTACTTTTCAGTTTACATGCGGAGTCAGGCGTCATCAAATGCGCGTGGCAAGGCAGACCTGCGCTCAAGTACCGATTTCAGGGGATTGGTTGAGGAAGCTACCAGCGGTTACGGCCGCCACCACCACCGCTGCGCTCGCGTCCCCGCCCACCACCGCCTCCGCCGCCACTGCTGCGTTCCGGTTTTGGCCGCGCCTCATTCACGTTCAGGGTGCGTCCGCCAACTTGCGAGCCATTCAGTGCCGCGATCGCTTTCTCTCCGTCCTCGGCACTTGCCATCTCGACAAAACCGAAACCGCGCGAGCGTCCCGTGTCCCGGTCCGTCATGATGCTGACGCGGTCCACCTGCCCATGCACTTCAAAGAGCTGGCGCAGTTCTTCTTCCGACGTGTTGAAATCCAGGTTTCCAACAAAGATGTTCTTCAAGCGAGTGCCTCGGGGGTGAGCTATTTGAGTGTTGGAGCACTTCGGCGGGGAAGCAGGTGGCGCCTGAGCCCTTCCTGGAATCGAGGCCGAGTTGACTGACAGTCAAATGCGGGGGGAAGTATAGCAGGATTTATTCAGCACAGAAGTCCAGTTTGGGAATGTCGGCTTCCGCGAATTATGTGAGAGTGCGTTGTGTGCTTATTCTCCGTAGATCGGACGTGTACTGATCCGTTAACATTCATCCACACCCCAGTAACCGGCGCGATGATATCCAAGTTGCAGCAGGCGGTTCTTAGGATCGTGCCGCTTTCCGCAATTCGGGCAGGCAAGGTAACGGCTCCACTGCGTGCCTTGGCGATCATAGTCTTCAGCTACCGAGAAACTGGTTCCGCAACTGCAGGGGACCAGATACATGCGCAGGGGCTTGTCGGATGTTGCCTCCGGGCGCTTGCGCCGCTTTGCCAATTACTTCATCTCCTCTGCCATGACCGCACCTGGGCTCTTCTTCCGCTTGTTCGACTGTAAAACTTTCTTACGGAGACGCAGGGCTTTCGGCGTGACTTCCACAAACTCGTCATCGGCGATGAACTCGATGGCCTGCTCCAGGTTTAATTGGCGGAAGGGCACCAGGCGGATGGCTTCGTCGGAGGTGGAGGCGCGCATGTTGGTCAGCTTCTTTTCGCGCACGACGTTGACGTCGAGATCGTTGTCCTTGGCGTTCTCGCCGATAATCATGCCTTCGTAGACTTCGACGCCCGGACCAATGAAGAGTTCTCCGCGCTCCTGCAGATTGTACAGAGCATGGGAAGTGGAGAGCCCGCCTCGATCGGCAACCAGGACTCCGGTCGGGCGATGGGGAATTTCGCCCTGCCACTCGGTGTAGCCGTGGAACAGCGAGTTCATCACAATGGTTCCGCGCGTGTCGGTGAGCAGCTGGCTGCGCAATCCGATGAGTCCGCGGCTGGGAACATTGAACTCGATGCGCACGCGCCCGTAGCCGTGGTTGTGCATGTTGGCGACTTCGCCCTTGCGCGTCCCCAGTTGCTCCATCACGACGCCGACGAACTCTTCCGGCACGTCGACGGTCAGGTGCTCCACCGGCTCCATGAGCTTTCCATCGATGCGCTTGGTCACGATCTCCGGCTTGCCCACCATTAGCTCGAAACTTTCGCGACGCATCATTTCAATGAGGATGGAAAGCTGCAATTCGCCGCGGCCCAGTACTTTGAAGGAATCGGTGCTGCCGGTATCTTCGACGCGCAGCGATACATTGGTCAGTAGTTCTTTGGTCAGGCGATCGCGCAGATTACGTGATGTAACGTAGCTGCCTTCCCGTCCCGAAAACGGCGAAGTATTGATGGTGAACATCATCGCGATGGTGGGCTCGTCAATTACGATTGGAGGAAGAGGCGCGGGATTTTCGGCGTTCGGTGATGGTCTCGCCGATCGTGATGCCCTCCACGCCAGCAACCGCCACAATGTCGCCCAGTTCGGTTTCAGTGATGTCGACCCGCTTCAGCCCGGCAAAAGAAAACAGCTTGGTGATCTTCGTCTTCTGGAAAGAACCATCACGCTTGGCGATGCTGACTTCTTCTCCGGTCCACATCTTGCCGTTGAAGACGCGCGCAATGGCGAGCCGGCCGAGGTAGTCGCTGTAATCGAGATTGGCGACCAGAATCTGGAGTGGTCCGGCCAGATCTCCTTGTGGGGGCGGGATGGTCTTCACGATGGCGTCGAATAACGGCTCCAGGTCCTGTCCGCCGCCTTGAATATTGGTAGTGGCCGTCCCCGCCTTCGCGTTCGTATAAAGGATCGGGAACTCCAACTGGTCTTCCTTGGCATCCAGGTCGATGAACAAATCATAGATTTCGTTCAGGACTTCCTGGGGACGGGCGTCGGAGCGATCAATCTTGTTGATAACCACGATGGGCGGCAGTTTGGCCTCAAGAGCTTTGCCCAGCACGTAACGCGTCTGCGGCAACGGGCCTTCGCTCGCATCCACGAGCAGCATGACGCCGTCGACCATTTTGAGAGCGCGTTCCACTTCGCCGCCAAAGTCGCTGTGGCCCGGCGTGTCGACGATGTTGATCTTGACGCCTCCATGAAAGACCGAGGTGTTCTTGGCCAGAATCGTGATGCCGCGCTCGCGCTCCAGTTCGTTCGAGTCCATTACGCGGTCGACGTGGGCTTCATTGGAACGAAAGGTGCCGCTCTGTTGCAGCAGGGCATCGACCAGCGTGGTTTTGCCATGGTCTACGTGCGCGATAATGGCGATATTGCGAATGTTGGAACTCAAAATAGGTGGATCCTTTGCCTGAAGTCTCGGGGTTACCAGCGAGAGTGTCAGCTACTACTTTACTATGGCGTCCGAATTTCGCGCGGATATCGCCCGTGCGTCTGGCGGACGCATGCGTTTTGACGCAGGAGTGCGCGGCTCGCATGCATGACTTTCGCTTAGAGAAGGTGCGAGTTAAGCAACCGCGGTCGGCGCCTCGTGAACCCGGGGCACTCTTCCACCCGCCAGCCTTTGCTCCACTTCCTTCACCACGCGCCGGGCGCCGGTGATCGCTTGCGTCGTACTCGAAACCGGACCTTCGGAATCGGTATTCGCAAAGAAGATCCGATCCAGGGGCGCGCGCAGCAGCGGTTGCACCTTGGTATACAGACCGGGAGTGGTCATGTACATGGGATGCCCGCGGCGATAGATGTGGACCTCGACGGGATCGACATTTGTATTGGGTAGCAGTTTCTGGAAGTCCTTCAGAACATCGCCCGCCAGTTTTCGTGAGCTTGGCTCGTTGAGCAGCACTTTCCGTTGTTCTTCGAAGAGCGGAGTGTAACAACTCAGAATATTGTATTTCGGCTTGTACCCGGGCTGGTTGCGGATGACCCAGTCGGCGACGATAAAGTCGGTGAAGGAATTACCCGGGCACCAGTTGTCATATCCCTTACGGTAGATCTCTTTGTCGAAGATCAGATTCACAAGCGCGTACGGGATGTAGCGCATCTGCTGCATGGCATCGTCCTGCTTCTCCGGAATTCCATCGACGATCCGCCGCGTAATGAATTTTGGAGTTGCCATGATGACGGCCTTCGCGGAGACCGTCTTCAATTCGGTGCCCTGCAGGTAGGTGACATTCACGGCATTTTTCTCGTTCGACACAGCAACGATGGTCGCACCCGTTTGCATGCGCTCGGCATGTTTTGGTTTGAGTATTTCGACCAGATGCTTGCTGAGGGCGCCCAGTCCTCCCGGCCACGTATAGCGGTCGTCCTTGCGTGTCTCGCCGGCCATCCATCGCATCTCAGCTACGCCTATCACGGCGGGAGAATCCTCAGAGCGGGAGCCCCAACTCGACGCGCCAAAGCCGTCCCACCACAGCTTGATCTCGGGTGGATATGCCTTCAACAAATCGGTGAGCGGCATATTGGAGAGTTCGTCTTTTCGGCTTGCGAGGTCGATCGCGAGCCATTCCTTGCGTACGCGCTTGAACGCCTCTTTCACTGGCGGCGGGTAGGGAAGCTTGTCGATGCCGTCGCCCCAGGTGTCGGCGACGAACTCCCCGTTGACGATGGTGGGATCGAAATTGTTCACAGGCAGAGGCTCGAGGCCGACCTCTTTCGCGAAGGCGACCACAACTTCGTTATCCCCGAAGGCAGAGCCGGTCGCATACGCTTGGCCCTCGAACTCCATCAGGTAGGCATTGCCGCCGAAATGAGGTTCTTTTTCCAGCAGAAGAAAATCGCGGTTCTGTAACAGATAGGACGCCGTTAGCCCGCTTACGCCACCGCCGACAATGACCACGTCATGACTGGCCGACACCGGAGGCCGCGTGAACACTTTTCCATCGCGCACCTGATGACAGATCTTGTTTTCTTCGCCTTCGATGGCGGGCGCGACTTCGGAAGGAGCGGCAAAAAGAGCAGTGTCAATGGGACAGCCCGACGCAACTGCGCCTGCAACCACGAACTTGATAAAGTCCCTGCGGTTGGAACTCACGATGGCTCTCCTTGGAGTGCGGATTCGATCAGTTCAGCGGCCACTTCCCGTGATCCTTCCGCGCTCCGGCGCAGCCGGTACCAGAGAACGATTGCCGCTAATGAGAAGACAAAGATGATGGTTGAGATGGCATTGATTTCCGGAGTGATGCCTCGCCGCAGCCGTCCCCAGATTTCCAGCGGCAAGGTGTTATCCCGGCCGATCAGGAAGAAGCTGACCGCGATCTCATCCATGGAAAGAGTGAAGATCAGCAGGGCCGCTCCTACGATCGACAACTTCAGGTTCGGTAAAGTGACGCGCAAGAATGTCTGCCAGTAGTTCGCCCCCAAATCGAGGGAAGCTTCTTCCTGCGCCCGGTCGAGTTTCTGGAGCCCGGCGAAGACTTCGGTGGTCGCCACCGAGATGAGTGCGGTGCCGTGACCCAAAACAATCGTAAGCAAACTGAGCTTGACCTTCGCCTCGTTGACCAACATCAACAGCGACAAGCCCGTGATAATCCCGGGAAGAATCAGAGGCAACAGCACGAGTCGCCGAAACAAAGCTTTGCCCGGGAAATGCGCTCGATCCAGCGCAAGCGCCGCAGGAATGCCGAGTCCCAGCGCGATCCCCACCGCACAAGCGGCTACCAGCAAACTGTTGCCTACCGATTCCCAGATCGCTCCATCGGCGAACAAGGTGCGATACCAATCAAGAGTGAGATTTCGCGGCGGAAAACCTCCCACGCCGGCGCCGTTGAATGAATAGACAATCAGAACTGCAATCGGCAGATAGAGAAACGCGAAAACGACCAGCGCATGCAATCCCAACCACCGAGACCCACGCATTGCGTTCGCTCCGCTCATGAGAAGCTCCACCTCTTTTCAAGGCGCTCCGAAACAAACAGCAGGCTGATCACGAGAACGAGCATGCAGAGCGAGATCGCAGCACCGAGCGGCCAGTTATATGCGGCGCCAAACAGGCTGACCACGATGTTCGAAATCATGATGCCGCTGGGGCCGCCCAGAAGCAGCGGAGCCAGAAAGTCCCCGAGGCTCAGCACGAATGCGAAGGTCGCACCGGCAAGCACGCCAGGGATCGAGAGCGGAAAGATGACGCGCCAGAATGTCTGCACGGGTGACGCTCCGAGGTCGTGGGACGCCTCGACCAGGTTCCGTGGGATATGTTCGAGCGACGCGTAAACGGGCAGGAATGTGAAAGGCGTGTAGATGTGTGTGAGCGTGAGTACCACCGCGAAGGGGCTATACAACAAGAAATCGAGCGGATGGCTGGTCAGATGCACATATTGCAGGAGTGTGTTTAGAACGCCGTCGCTGCCCAAAATCGTTTTCCAGGCGTAGGCGCGCACCAGGTAGCTCACCCATAAAGGAATGATGACTAACTGGTAGTAGAGGTCTTTCCTGGCGCCAGCGTGAAAGGACAGGAAATATGCCAGCGGATATCCCAGTAACAAGGAGAACAGCATCACTCGGGCGGCGATCCACATCGATCGCAAGAGCGTTTGCCAGTACACGTCCACGGTAAGGAGTTGGTGGTAATTCCGCAGATTCCAGGAGTGAACAATTTGCTGCGACGGCGAGACCGACCAGAAGCTGTAGCAGAACATCAGCAGATAGGGTACGAGCAGAAAAACGGCGACCCACAAAAGAGGGGGCACCGTGATCACCGTTTTATAAGCACGCGAAAACATGGGGTCAGGTTCTCGCCACCGATTCGCGAACTGGAACCGCGTCCGCTGGATCGAACTCAAATTCCATCTCACCGCGCCAGTCCGCGCGTGAGGCGGATCGCATGGAAAATCTGAGTCCATCCTCGCATTCGATCTGCACCAGTTCCGTCGCGCCGTGAAACGCCCGGTGACCCAGCTTGCCGCGGAACCGCACTGCGGTTGACGTGGTGGAGGTTCCGGCGACGCGGATATTTTCCGGCCGCAAGGAAAGCAGCGCAGGGCCAGCCGGCAGCGGCGGCGCCGGCCACGAAAGAGAATGGCAGCGCACCACGCCGTCGCGGACCTCGGTTCGCAGAAGATTCGTGTGTCCGATGAACTGTGCCGTGTAGGCTGTCGCGGGGCGGCTATAGATCTCGCGCGGGGTTGCGACCTGCTCCAGTTCGCCCATACGCAAAAGGGCGATCCGGTCCGACATGACCATTGCTTCTTCCTGGTCATGGGTCACAAATACGAAGGCGATACCCACTTCGCGCTGCAGGGATTTCAACTCCACCTGCATCTGGCGGCGCAAGTTTGCGTCCAGTGCTGACAACGGTTCATCCAGCAGCAGGAGCTGTGGACGTTTCACCAGCGCCCGGGCCAGCGCGACTCGTTGTTGCTGGCCGCCGCTGATCTTTGACGGCTTTGCCTTCGCGTGGACGGTCATTTTTACTCGGGCAAGAGCCTGCTCCACGCGCGAAGCGATTTCGACGTTGCTCTGTTTCTCCACGCGCAGCCCGTAGCCGACATTCTCTTCAACCGTGAGGTGGGGAAATAATGCGTAGTGCTGAAAAACGGTATTCACTCGCCGCTTGTATGGAGGCAGGTGGTCCAGGCGCTCTCCACCCATCCATACTTCTCCCGAGGTCGCGTTCTCGAATCCCGCCACAATCCGCAGCAACGTGGTTTTGCCCGAGCCGCTCTCCCCGAGAATGGTGAGAAACTCGCCTTCGGCAACTTTCAACGAGATGTCGCGCAACACAACGCTTTTTCCGAAACTCTTGGCCACGTTGCGAATGTCGAGCAGCATTGCTCCAGCGGGCGTCTTGACGGTGGCTGCGGATTGTTCCTGGGTAAGCATTCTTGCGTGCGGTTGAGGTTTTATTTGTCGACAGGGCTCGTTTGTCGGATGACAGCTGCCAAATGAGGTCCCTTACTGCGCAGCCTTCACTTCGTTCCAGATTTCGTTGTACTTCGCGCGGCGCGGGACGTCCTGCCAGAAGTAAATGCGCTTCTGATAGGTCTCCACATCATCGAGATGCAAGCCCTGGCGCTGCTCGGCGGTCATCAGCGGACCAGCCAGCGGATTGGCTGGGACGTAGTTGGTCACGTCCGCGACCATTTTTTGAGTTTTGGCCTGCACCATGTACTCGAGAAAACGATAGGCGAGGTCTTTGTTTTCGCTCGCCGAGGTGATCATCAGGTGATCAATCCAGCCGGTCGTATTCTCCTTTGGGATTGTTTCTCCGACCGGAAAGTTCTTCTTCTTCAATTCGACCGTATTCAGCGGCCAGCCCATGGCCGCCACAACTTCGTGGTTCTGGAAGAGATTTGTTAATTCGCCGCCCGTCGACCACATCTTGCGAACGTTCGGCTTCAGTTCGAGCAGCTCTCTTCTTCACGGCGTCCAGTTGCTCGTCGCTCAGGTTGTAAAGTTGATTCGGATCGGGCCTGTCGTAGCCTAGAATCTGCGCCGCCATGTAGACCGTCGACAGATCATCCCATACCGAGATCTTCCCGCGATACTTCGCATCCCACATCACGCTCCAGCTTTCGGGAGGCTTAGGGAAAACGGTCATGTCGTAGATCAGCGGATTTGGACCCCAGGTGAAGGGCACTCCGTAGACATTGCCTTTGACATGTACCAGCGGCAGCGACGTGAGCTTGGGCGAAAGCTGGTTATAGGTTGGAACGCGCGACAGGTCGAGAGGCGCGGCCAAGCCGGCCGAGGCAATCATGGTGGCTACATCGCTGGACGGGGAGATTACGTCGTAGTTGCTTGCGCTGCCGCCGCGGAGTTTGGCGACCATTTCATCGCTCGATCCCATGTAAGAGGCGGAGACCTTGCACTGGCACTGCTCTTCAAATCCCTTCACGAATAGTGGGTCGGCATAGCCCTCCCATACCAGCAAGTTCAAGGTGGGCGTCTTCTTTGCGCACGCGCCGAGGCCGAGAACCGCGATCAGTAACGCCGTGAGAGCACACAATCTCCACATACCTTACTTTGCCTCCGTAGCATGCACGGCAGTTGCCGGGTTCCAGTTCGGCGATTCGTAAACTATTTTTCCTCCGACTATGGTTAACAGGACTTCCGTTTTGCCGATGGACGTTGGTTCGATTTCAAACAGGTTGCGGTCAAGGATGATCAGGTCGGCGAGCTTGCCTTTCTCCAGCGTACCTTCCTTCTGCTCGCGATGCCCGCCGATGGCCGCGCCCAGGGTGTAGCCTCGAATCGCATCGGCCAGGCTGATGCGCTCGTTCGGGACAAATCCTCCGGGCGGATCGCCTTCTACAGTCTGGCGGGTTACGGCATTCTGGATACCTTGCCAAGGATTGAGCGTCACAACCGGCCAGTCGCTGCCGAATGCCAGCACGCCTCCCGATTCCTGAATGCTATGCCACGCCCATGCCCGTTTGCCGCGCTCCGGTCCAGCCTTCTTCAGCCACACCAGTAGCGTGTCGTCATCCGGATACGCATGCAGAGGCTGGAAGCTTGCAATCACACCAAGCTTGCCGAAGCGCGGAATGTCCTCGGCGGTGATCGTCTCGATGTGTTCAATCCGATGCCGGCGATCTTTTGTGCCGTTCTTTCTTGCGGCTTCGGCGTACGCGTCCAGGGTGAGGCGAACGGCGCGATCTCCGATGGCGTGCGTGAAGATCTGGATGCCGCGTTTGTCGAGATCGGCCACCGCATTCCTGTAAATCTCGGGATCCCAGAGCAGGCTGCCTGTGAGCTGGGGATCGTCGCTGTAGGGCGCAAGCATCGCGGCCGTGTGCGATTCGATGACGCCGTCCATGAAGAACTTCACGGCGCCCGCCGAAATCCACTCGTCGTGATATTTGCTGCGTGCCTCTTCGATTGCAGAGATTTGCTGTGGCGTCAAAGCCGGCGGCTCCGCGCGATAGGCGAGGTACATCCGCAAGGTCAGATCACCAGACTTCCGCAAGTCCGCAAGCAGGTCCGCGTTCATCAGGTCACTCATCCCCATGCCGACTCCGCCGGCACTGTGTACGCGTACCAGACCGGCGCGATTGGCTTCCCGAAAGCCGGCTTTGTAAGCAGCAAGTTTTTCTTCCCGCGAAGGTAAGGGAAGCACGCGCAGCATGAGTGCGTCTGCGGAATCTTCTTTCAATGCGCCGGTAGGTTCGCCGTTGGCATCGCGCACGATCTCGCCGCCGGGAGGATTCGGTGTGTCGCGGGTGATCCCCGCCAGCTGCAGCGCCTTGCTGTTGGCCCACCAGGTGTGGCCGTCGAAGGCTTCCAGATACACTGGACGGTCCGGAATGATCGCGTCCAGATCCTTCTTATTAGGAAGATTCGTGGGGCCGACTGCGGGATAGGTCCACCCGCGTCCACGCACCCACGGCTGATCGGGATGAGCGTCGGCATAGGCTTTCACCCGTCGTTGCATTTCCGCGACGTCTTTCGCATCGTCGAGGTGAATGCGTTCGAGGCTCAGCCCGCCATCGAGAAAGTGCGTGTGGCAGTCGGTGAAGCCGGGCAGAACCAGTCTTCCGCCGGCGTCGATCACCTTTGTTCTGGCATTGCGGTAGGGTTCGATGTCCTTCGCATTGCCAACCGCGACGATCTCGTCGCCGCGGATTGCAATCGCTTCCACCCATGGCTGCTTGGAGTTTACGGTGTAGGCATGCGCGTTAAGAATCACGACATCGGCAGTGACTTTTTGCGCGAATGCGCTCAGCGCTTGACCCATGGTCACCACAGCAACAAAAACCACGGCACATTCACGGGATCGCAACCAGAATCGCAGGTTAGGTGCCAAGGTCTCCTCACGTGGAATCGGGAACTGACAACCAGGAACTGACCAATGTCTCTAAAACGTGGGCGGCGTGTTCACCCAAAGAACCCAGGTTTCCGAGCGTCCTGGATTCTTCCACCGATGTGGTGTAGCGCTTTCAAAATAGAAACTGTCGCCGGACTTCAGGCGGAATTCCTGACTGTCCAGCGCGAGGTGCAACTCGCCGCGCAAAACCATCAGAAATTCCTCGCCTTCATGGGTGTACGATTCGCCACTGCCCGCTTTCGGAGCGATACGAAACAGATGAGGCTCCATCACTTTGTTGCCCCAGGCGAGTAACTCCATCCGCACTCCCGGGCCCGCCTCCAGAACCTTGCGCTCCTTCGGCCGCACCAGCCGGCGATTGCTCTCCGCCGGGTCAAAGAAATCGAGGATATTCGTCCTGTAAAAGCGCGCCAGCCTGCGCAGCGTACCGATCGATGCGCTCATCTGCGAACGTTCGATCGCGCTGAGAAATCCTACAGAAATTTCCGCTGACTTCGCCACCTGCGCAAGGGAAAGCCCACGACGCATGCGCAGTTGCCGCAGGCGGGCGCCGATCGCGCCGACTGCACCGTCGGGGGTGGGCCGCAACAAACCCTCGCGTTTGAGCAACTCGACGATGGCCGGCGCATTCAGCCCGCGCACCCGGCGCAGAAAACGGGCGCGCTTGAGAATTTTGACGTCCTCGGAACTGTACAGGCGATATTTGCTTTCGGTGCGCTGCGGGCGCGTGAGACCCAGGCTCTCCCAGGTGCGGATCACCGAAGGGGAAACGCCGACCATGCGGGCCACGTCCCCGATTTTCAAGTAAGGTTTGGCGCCCTTCGCCTTCATCGTAAGAGGCCTGTTTTCGCGGTTTTCCTTCTGCCCGGGATCGGTATTTTTCGCTTGACAGTGCGCGGCAGGTTCTCTAACCTTGCGCGATTATAGCAAGGTTTCATCTCTGTGCAAGCTGATCTGCTGGCCAGCCCGATTGAAAAATTTCCCCCGCCTCCCGGAGGTTGTTATGCGGTCGTTGAAAGCGACGCAAGCCCTGCTTGTCCTCTTCGTCTGTCTGGTCTGTTCCACGCTCCTGATCGCCCAAAGCACCGGCGGAAGAATCTTGGGGCGCGTGGCGGATGCCAGTCGGGGCGGTTGTTTCGGGCGTCAAAATCGACCTGGCGAACGAAGCCACGGGAGTAAGCCGTGACGCCACCACCAACGAAGCGGCGACTACGTCTTCGTGGAGGTTCAGCCCGGGCAATACAGCTTGAAGTTCGAGCAGCAAGGCTTCACAAGCAACCTGCGCAAGGGCGTGACGGTCGAGATCAACCAGGTCGTCACTCTCAATGTGACGATGCAGGTTGGGGCAGACCAAGGAGGTCGTTGAAGTCACCTCGGAAGCTCCTCTGGTTGAGACGACCAGCACACAGATGGGTGCGGTGGTGAACGAGCGCTCCGTCGTCGCAGTTGCCGCTCAACACGCGCGACACGTATCAGTTGCTGTCGCTGCAACCGGGCGTCCAGTCCCAGACGGGCACCGATTTGTTTTACGGCAGCGATCGCGCGGGCGTGGTTTCCGTGAATGGCGGCCGCGGACGTTCCAACAACTTCAGCGTGAACGGCGGCGACGCCAACGATCAGTTCGCGAACCTGCCGGCGGTGCAACCCACGCCCGACTCGATCGAAGAGTTCCGCGTTCTCACCAACACCTTCGACGCAGAATATGGCCGCAATTCGGGAGCGGTCGTCAATGTGGTAACGAAATCAGGTACCAACAGCCTGCATGGCAACGTGTATGAATTCTTCCGCAATGATGCCTTGAATTCGAAAGGATACTTTCGACATCGAAAAGCCTGCCTTCCATCAGAACCAGTTTGGTGGAACCCTGGGCGGACCGATCAAGAAGGACCGAACGTTCTTCTTTACTTCGTATGAAGGGCGGCGGATCCGCAACGGCATTTCTTCGGATGCCGTGTCGGTACCGACGTGATGCGGAGCGTGACGGAGATTTTTCAGGCAGGAACGCCGTTCGTTGGAACATCGTGACGATGATGGTTGCCGAGCAGTTGATCAACAGCAGGTACGGGCGCGCCAAGACGTGAACGACGCCGGCGGTGATCGCGATTTCTCCCGGAGTGGACTTCTCTGCAATATTTTCCCAACAACGTCATCCCGACCTCATGCATGGACCCGACCGCTGTAGATCTGATGAATCAGTTCGTCCCCATGGCCAAACCGCTCCCGACGGGACCGTTCCAAACGGTCGCCGGAATTCACAAGGACCGCACCGACCAGTTCACGGCGAAACTCGACCACCGCATGAACGATAAGCAGAATCTGTCCGCCTACTACTACTTCAACGACAGCAATTGTTCGACCCGTACTCGCGATTCCAGTCGGGTGGCGCGAGCATGCTGAATTTCGGCGCGCGCACGCAGGAGCGCTACCAGCAGTCAACGTGACCCACAACTTCACGATCAGCAACAACCTGGTCAACGAGGCGCACTTCACTTACTTCCGCGAGTCGCAAGGCAACTTCCTGCACCCGCAGCGCACGAACCTGGTGCAAGACTCATGTGCCACCGTCTCACCCGATGCCTGCTTCAGCGACGGAACTGCTACGGGAACGCACTTGGGAATTCACCCGGCTTTGGGCGCAAGCCGGGAAGGCGTGCCTTTTATGACGTGTCCGGACTTTTCAGCATCGGCAACAACTTCGAAGGCGAGATTCCGCAAACCGGCAACACCTATCAGATGATCAGACAACCTGAGCTGGATAAAGGGCTCGCATACCCTGAAGTTTGGCGCAGACGTGCGCCGCCAACTGTTCGACCAGACTCTGTACTACAACGTCAATGGTCTCTATCAGCCTCTACGGCGGTGGCACGAACGATGTCGGCTTCGACGATCTGATGCCGAATTACCTGCTGGGCTTGCCCGACAGCTTCAGCCAAGGTTCCGCACAGACTGAAAAGGTGCGCAGCACGATCTTCTCGTTTTTCGCGCAGGACAGCTGGAAGATCCGGCCGAACCTGACGCTGAACTACGGACTTGCGTTGGGAATTGTTTACTCCGCTGACCGATGTCAGCGGCACGTGCAGAGTTTCCGGCCGGGTCAGACCAGCACGTCTATCCTATCCAGCTGTCCCAATCAGCATCGATTTCTTCACGAATCAAATCGGTTTCGCAGACCCAGATTGCAATAACACTGGTGTGGTTCCAACTGGTGGTAGTCCCGGGTGACCGGGCGTGCCCGCGGGTCTGACCACCACCTACTACAAGACTTTCGCTCCCCGATCTCGGCATCGCCTACAGCCCGGGAAGTTCCGGAAAGACCAGCATTCGCGCTGGCTGGGGAATGTTTTACAACCCGATGGAGCAGTTGGTGCTCGAGCAGTTCAGCGCCGAGCCGCCTTTCGGCGGCAGCAATATCATCAGCTATCCCCTGTTTAACACTCCGTATTTGAAGATCAATCCGGGCTGGCCAGAAGCCGAATCCGTTCAATGGCATTCATCATCCGCCGCCCAGGGGACAGGATCCGGTCGACTGGCAGCGATCTTTCGTCCTTTACTTTTGTACGGACAGTTTCAGCCGCATCTGCGCACACAATACTCGGCGCAGTACAACCTGAATATCCAGCGGAATTATCCAAGGATCTGGTACTGCAAGTCGGATACGTGGGATCGCAGGGCCATCGTTTGCTTGCCAGCCATGACGTGAACTTCGGCAATCGCGCAAACTTGCCTGGATCTGCAAGCCATATCAGACGCTACTGGAAACGACGATCTCGCTTGCAGCACTTTCTATGCGGATAGCCCATTCACCATTCCAGGCGGGACAGTTCTCCCGGTCGATCTGCCACCTGCCATACGCACAGAATCATTCCACAATCCCCGCGGGCACGACGCTGGGCTCGAATGGAATCAGGCTGGTCGGATTGCGTCCTTATTCTTCGCCAAACTGCGATCCACTGTCCGGCACTGGCTGTCCCACTGACGGCACGCCGGTCTTCTCCAGCATTTTCGCCGAAGACACGATCGCCAACTCCAACTACAACTCCTGCAGGTGTCGCTGGACAAACGCTTCAGCCATGGTCTGCAAGCGCAATTTGCCTATACCTTCAGCAAGTCGTTCGATTAGGCATCCAGCTTTGAAGGCGAGTTGAATCCCCTCGACTTCCACTCCACCTATTCACTTTCGCAGTTCGATCCCGCCATCGCGTCGTGCTGAGCTATATATGGGAATTGCCCATTCCCAAGTACAGCGGTTTCAAAGGCGGCCTGTTGAACGACTGGGACATCTCGGGATTTACACGTACCAGAGCGGATTCCCGATTCGAATCACTTCTTCCGCCGACAATGAATTGATGTACAGCGCATTCTTTGAATATCCCGGCGAGCCCGACCAACTCGCACCGTTCACCCGGCAGAACCCAAAGTCGCAACGGCGGCTACTGGTTCGATCCGAACAGTTTCACCGAGAATGCGACGGTTGCGCCGACGGCACAATGGAATCGTAAATTGCACGTGATCAGGCTGCATTTGGCTGCTACGAGCCGAGTCTGCTAGGACGGATCGGAACGGCACGACGCACCATATGCTGCGGGCCGCCGATCAACAACTTCGATTTCGCCTTGCACAAGGTTCTTCCCATCGGCGGCAGCGAGAGACAAGCGGTTCGAATTCCGTGCCGAGTTCTTCAATCTGTTCAATCACACGCAATTCAAAAATCCCGATGGCAACACCACCGACGGCTCAGACTTCGGCCGAATTCTCCGTGCCAGGGAGCCGCGCCTGATTCAGTTGGCTTTAAAGTTCTATTTCTAAATGAGACAATGATGTCGCAGACCCCAAGCCCCGGGCGGCGTTCCGCCCGGGCACAATCTAACGGCCGCCTCGCGGCCTGAGCATTCCTGGAGACACCCGATGTACCCCGACTTGCAGAAGGAGCTCGATACCTTCGAGCGCCGCACGCCGAAATCCGCCGAAGCCCATAAGCGCAACTTGAAGCGCCTTCCTCTAGGCGTGGCCAGCAACTACCGCGCTTACGATCCTTATCCGATCTTCGTGAAGGAAGGGCAGGGTTCGCACTTCCGCGATCTCGACGGCAACGACTACGTCGATCACAACCTCTGCTTCGGCGCGCTCATGGCCGGGCATTGCCATCCCGCGGTGATGAAGGCCGTGGAAAAGCGGCTCTCCACCGGCACCATGTTTGGCATGCCGCACGACATGGAGTGGCAGCTCGCGGAAGAAATCTGCAAACGCTTTCCGGTCGAGATGGTCCGCTTCGGTTCCAGCGGAACGGAAGCCACCATGCACGCCGTTCGCCTGGCTCGCGCCGCTACCGGACGCGACAAAATTCTCAAGTTCGAAGGCGGCTATCACGGTCTGCACGACTCGGCCCTGGTCAGCGTGAAACCGCATGCTCCCGATTTCGGCGACATCAAGAATCCGGTTTCTGTTCCGGGCGGGCTGGGTGTCCCGCAAGGCTTCCATCGCGAATGTTCCCATTGCGACTTTCAATGATCTCGGCACGGTGGAGCGCCGGTTCCAGGAAAATCCCGGCCAGATCGCCGCGATCATTCTCGAGCCGATCCTGATGAACGTCGGCCTGTGCATGCCGCAACCGGGCTTCCTCGAAGGCTTGCGTGAAATTGCCACGAAAAACGGCGCGCTTCTGATCTTCGACGAAGTGAAGACCGGCGCGAAGCTCGGCTGGGGCGGCGCCTCGGAGTATTACGGCGTCACGCCCGACATGATTTGCCTGGCGAAGTCGATCGGCGGCGGCTTCCCGCTGGCGGCGTTCGGCACGCACAAGTCGGTGATGGACCTCATCTCGCAACACAAGGTCTTTCACGGCGGCACCTACAACACGAATCCGGTTTCGATGGCCGCCGGCCTTGCCACATTCGCTGAAGTTCTAACTCGCGAGAACTATGCCCACGTCGAGAAGCTCAGCAAGAAACTGGTCGATGGCTACAAGAAAATCATCGCGAAGGTCGGCTTGCAGGCTTACATCGCGCAAGCGGGAGCGAATGGCGCTCTCATGCTGTACCCGCAGGAGATTCGCAATTACCGCGACTGGCTGACGGTCGACGTCGATCTGTGGCGTCACTACTGGTTCGGCATGGTCAATCGTGGAGTGATGGCGCAACCATACTGGCAGGATGAGCAGTGGACGATGTCGGTGCAGCACACCGAAGCCGACATCGACAAGCACATCGCCGCGTTCGACGACATTGCCGCGTCGCTCGCAAAAGCGCAGCAGGAACGCGCCGGAAAGACACCAGCTCTGGCCGCGCACTAAGAACGTCGGTGTAGGGCGGGCGCCCTCGCCCGCCTTGCACTCACTCGCGGATCCCCGCCGCATGTGATTTACGAAAGTTGTCAATCGATAATCGTGCTCATGGAGTTCCTGATTTGCCGGAGAAACATCACGAGACCGAACAACCCCATCTGAAGCGCGTTCTCGGGCGCTGGGATCTCGTGCTCCTGTTTGTGGTGGCAGTCTTCAATCTCAACGTGGTTCCTTCCATCGCCGCCAATGGCGGGGTCACGGTCTGGCTCTGGCTGATCTCGCTGCTTCTTTTCTTCTGGCCGCAGGGCATCGCCGTCATCGAACTCGCGCAGCGCTACCCGGGGGAAGGCGGCGTTTATCTGTGGGCGAAAGAGGTGTTCGGCGACTTCCACGGCTTCCTCTCCGGTTGGTGCTA
This sequence comes from uncultured Acidobacteriota bacterium, assembly GCA_963733805.1. Classification (GTDB taxonomy): domain Bacteria; phylum Acidobacteriota; class Terriglobia; order Terriglobales; family Acidobacteriaceae; genus Gp1-AA133. The sequence goes on from CAVTEO010000010.1 coordinate 133,745, forward strand.
CTGGACCAACAACATGCTGTACGTGCCGACCGTGATGCTGTATTTCGTCGGGGTGTCGGCATTTGCGATGGGGCCAACACATGCGGGCCTGGCGGATAACAAGACGTTTGCCATGATCACATCGCTGGTCCTGCTCGCCCTGCTTACCGTGTTGAACATTGTGGGTCTGGGCGTGGGCAAGTGGCTGAACAACGTTGGTGCGATCGGGACATTCGTTGCGGCCGCGGTGCTGATCGTTCTCGGTCTCACCATTTACTTGCGCTTCGGGACCACGGTGACAGCCAGCGACTTCCACATCCCCGCCGACCCGCGCTTTGTGCTGAATTCCTTCGGCGTGATTTGCTTTGGATTAGTGGGACTGGAGTTGGCCTCCATCATGGGGGACGAGATCCGCGATCCCCAGCGCACGCTGCCTGGAGCCGTGGCATGGGGAGGGGTATTAGCGGGAGCGCTCTACATTGGTGCGACGCTGACCTTGCTGGTCTCCATTCCTAAGGAGGAAATCAGCGTGTTGCAGGGCATCGTGCAGTCGGTGAGCCACATGGCGGCAAAGGTCGGCGTGGCGTGGATTATCGCGCCCTTCGCGATCATGCTCAGCCTGTCGATTGCGGGCATCGGCTCGGCGTGGATGGGCGGCTCCGCCCGCATCCCGTTTGTCGCGGGCCTCGATTCCTACATGCCTTCGTGGCTGGGCAAAATTCATCCGCGTTACGCGACGCCATACGCGGCGCTGATCGTGCAGGCCGTCGTTTCGCTGATCCTGGTTGTGCTCAACTTCTATGCTTCGGGCGGTGTGCAGGAAGCGTTTCAGAGGATGCTCTCGCTCGCGGTCGTTCTACAGTTGGTGCCGTTCCTATATGTGTTCGCCGCGCTGTTGAAGTTTGCGCTGAAGAAGCCACTCCAAGGCGGCCGCTACAGTCGTGGAACGCTTCTATTTGCGGGAGGCGCGGGATTCGTCACCACTACCCTCGGCATCGCCCTGGCGTTCTTCCCGGCAAAGCAAATCACTTCTGTCTGGAAGTACGAAGTCAGCATGATCGGTATCACGTTGGCGTTTCTTCTGCTGGCGGTCTTTTTCTTCTTTGTGTATGGCCGTCTGAAGACGCCGCGCACCGTGCCGGCCGAGCCGGTCGAGGTAGCAAGAACCACGTAGGGACAGCCGCCCTCGGCTGTCCAGCCGGGCAAAGCCCGGCAGCTTTTCGAATCTGGCGGAGGATTTATGCCCAGCGGAGTTCAGACCGAAGTCAAGACCTACCAGATGTACATCAACGGCGAATGGGTCGCCAGCGAGTCGGCGAAGACCTTTCCGGTCTACGACCCCGCGTCGGAGGAAATCATCGCGCAGGTTCCCGATGCGAACGCCGAAGATGTCAATCGCGCGGTGGCCGCCGCCAAGGCTGCCTTCGAAGAAGGCCCCTGGGCGACGACGACCGCGCAGGAGCGTGGCCGCGTACTGTTCCGTCTTGCCGAGAAGATCCGCCAGAACCTGCCCATGCTGGCCGAGCTCGAAGCCCGCAATTGCGGAAAGCCCATCGTCGAGGCCGAGTTCGACATCAATGACACGGCTACCTGCTTCGAATACTATGGTGGCCTCGCCACAAAAATCCTCGGCTTTGTCAATCCCGTTCCCGACAACGCGGTCAGCCTGACGATGAAGGAGCCCATCGGTGTCGCCGGGCAAATCATTCCGTGGAACTATCCGCTCCTGATGGCGGCCTGGAAACTGGCTCCCGCTCTTGCCGCGGGATGTACCTGCATTCTGAAGCCCGCCGAGCAGACCCCGCTGACCGCGCTTGAATTGGCAAACTGGTTTGCCGATGTCGGTCTTCCGCCCGGGGTGGTCAACGTGATTACCGGATTCGGCGAGTCCGCCGGAGCGCCGCTGGTTCAGCATCCGGATGTGAACAAGATTGCTTTCACGGGCAGTGCGGCTGTGGGCAAGATTATCGTGAAGCAAGCGGCCGACACCGTGAAACGCGTCACGCTGGAACTGGGAGGCAAGTCGCCCAACATCTTTTTCGCCGACGCGGACTTCGAAGCCGCCATCGATGGCGCGTTGTTTGGCGTGTTCATCAATCAAGGCGAGGTTTGCTCGGCGGGCAGCCGCATTCTCGTCCAGAAGGCGATCTACAAGAAGTTCGTCGATGCCATGGCCGAGAAAGCCAAGAAGATCAAGCTGGGCGCGCCGCTCGACCGCGAAACCAAGATGGGCCCGCTGGTCAGCAAGGAGCAATACGACCGGGTGCGCTCCTACGTAGAAATCGGCAAGAAAGAAGCCAAGGTAGCGTTCGGCGGCAACCGGCCCGAGCAGTTCGCCAAGGGCTACTACGTGCAGCCAACCATCTTCTACGATGTTGACAACAGCGCGCGCATCGCGCGCGAGGAAATCTTTGGCCCGGTGGCTTCCGTCATTCCGTTCGAAGACGAAAAAGATGCGGTCAAGATCGCGAATGATTCTCCGTATGGTCTGGCCGCCGCGGTTTGGACGCGAGACATTTTTAAGGCGTTCCGCACCGTGAAGTCTCTGCGCGCCGGGATCGTGTGGGTGAATCACATGCAGCCCACCTACGTCGAAGCGCCCTGGGGCGGGTACAAGCAATCCGGCTTTGGCCGCGAGCTCGGTCCCTGGGGTATTGAGGAATATCTCGAGACCAAGCAGGTCTACATCAATCTCAACGAAGCTCCAATCGGATGGTACTGAGATGGCGACGATACAACTGAAGACGTCGATTCCCGGGCCCAAGTCCAAAGCGCTCTCGGAGCGCCGCTCCCGCGCAGTGCCGCGCGGGTTGTCGCATGCCACGCCAATATACGTCGCGAAGACCGAAGGCGCGATCCTCGAAGATGTGGACGGCAATCGCTACATCGACTTTGCGGGCGGCATCGGCTGTCTGAACACCGGCCATCGCGCTCCTGGCGTGCTTACGGCGATTGAGCGTCAGCTCGACAAATTCCTTCATACTTGCGTCCAGGTCACTCCCTACGAAAGCTACGTGCGGCTGGCGGAGCGATTGAACCAGGTGACGCCAGGAAATTTTCCGAAAAAGACGCTGTTTGTGAATAGCGGAGCCGAGGCCGTGGAGAACGCCGTGAAGATTGCGCGCGCCGCCACGGGGAAGCCCGGCATCATCGCGTTTGAAGACGCGTTCCACGGCCGCACCATGATGGCCTTATCGCTCACCAGCAAGACGCATCCTTATAAAGCGGGGTTCCAGCCTTTTCCCGGCGAGGTGTATCGCATCCCCTATGCGTACTGCTATCGCTGCTCCTACTCGCTGCAGTATCCATCCTGCGATTTGTACTGCGCGCGTCATCTGGAAGACACGTTCAAGCGCGTGGTCGCTCATGAGGGCGTCGCGGCCGTGATTGCCGAGCCTGTGTTAGGGGAAGGAGGCTTCGTTGCGCCTCCGCAGGATTATTTCCGTATCCTGATCGACATCTGCCACAAGCACGGCGTGCTCTTCATCGCCGACGAGGTGCAGAGCGGATTCGGCCGCACGGGCGCGCTGTTTGCCAGCGAACGCTACGGCATCGAGCCGGACATTATCGTGACGGCAAAATCCATTGGCGGCGGACTGCCGCTCGCCGCCATTACCGGTCGCGCCGAAATTATGGACGCTCCTGGTCCCGGCGGTCTGGGTGGGACGTTTGCTGGCAATCCGGTTGCCTGCGAAGCTGCCCTCGCGGTGCTCGATATGTTCGAGCAGCAGGACCTGAACGCGCGCGCGAACGAACTGGGCGACCACTTCCAGGGACGGGCTCGCGAGTGGCAGAAGCGCTGGCCCATGATCGGCGAAGTGCGCGGTTTGGGCGCGATGCAGGCACTCGAACTCGTCCAGTCGCCGGACAAACGGGAACCGGCCACGGAGGAAACGAAGCAGATTACGCAATATTGCTACGAGCATGGCGTGATCACGATCTCCGCCGGCTCTTATGGGAACATCATCCGCTTGCTGATGCCGCTCGTGATCACAGACGCGCAGATGACTGAGGGACTCGATGTGCTCGAAGGGGCGCTGAAAATGGTTTACGAAAAGAAACACGAAGCCACCGCGCAGCCGGTGTAATCTAGGGACAACGCAAAACGCTGGCGAGCCGGATCTCTGGATCTGTCGCGACCCGACACTCTTCACGATTGCTGAGGCAAACCTACCATGAGTACAGCCATCATCACCGAAGCGAAAGTTCCGCATTACATCGACGGCCAGTGGGTCGAATCGAATGCGCGGGAGTGGTCTGAAATCGTAAATCCCGCGACCGGCGAGAGTTTGGGCAAAGTTCCTTTATCGGATGCAAGCGAGGTGACCAGGGCCATCGATGCCGCGGCGGCTGCCTATCCAGCGTGGCGGCGTACGCCACCCGAAGATCGCATTCAACCGCTCTTCAAGCTGAAGCAGTTGCTCGAGGAGCACATCGACGACATCAGCCGTTTGATTACCCAGGAAAACGGAAAAACTTTCACCGAAGCGAAAGCCGAGATGCGCCGCGCCATCGAGAACGTGGAAGTGGCCTGCGGGACTCCGACTCTTATGCAGGGCTACAACCTCGAAGATGTGGCGCGCGGCATCGACGAGATGATGATCCGGCAGCCTCTGGGCGTCACGGCGGCCATCGTGCCCTTCAATTTCCCGGGCATGATTGCGTTCTGGTTCCTGCCCTACGCGATCGCTACCGGAAATACTTTTATCCTGAAGCCGTCGGAGCGCGTTCCTCTGACCATGCGCTACGTCTACGAATTGCTCGAGAAAACGGGACTGCCGAAGGGTGTCGTGAACCTGGTGAATGGGGGCAAGGTCGCCGTGGATACGCTGATCGACGATCCGCGTGTGCGGGCGATCAGTTTTGTCGGATCGACTCCGGTGGCCCGATACATCTACGCTCGCTCTGGAGAGAAAGGCAAGCGCGCGCAATGCCAGGGCGGCGCGAAGAACCCGGTCATCGTACTGCCCGATGCGGACATGCAGATGGCCACGCAAATCATCAGCGACAGCGCCTTCGGCTGCGCCGGGCAACGATGCCTGGCAGTTTCGGTGGCCGTGACGATCGGCGAAGCTCAAAAGACTTTTCGCGATGCGATTGCCGACTCGGCCTCGCACCTGCGCGTCGGCAACGGCCTGGAAGATGGCGTGCAAATGGGGCCTGTCATCACGAAGCAGAGTAAAGAACGCATCGAATCGCTCATCGGTGCCGGTGAGAAGCAAGGCGCGAAAGTCCTGGTGGACGGGCGCCATCCGAAGATTCCCCGCCACGAACAAGGCAACTTCGTGAAACCGACGATTCTCGATGGCGTGCCTGCGGCCAGCGAGTTGTCGCACACGGAGATTTTCGGTCCGGTGCTGAGCCTGGTCCATGCCAATGACATGGACGAGGCTATGGCTTTCCTGGAACGTAATCCCTACGGGAACCAGGCGTCGCTGTTCACCTCGAGCGGCGCTGCCGCAAGACGCTTCCGCTACGAAGCGCCTGCCGGGAACGTCGGCATCAACATCGGCGTAGCGGCCCCCATGGCGTATTTCCCGTTTAGTGGGTGGAAAGACAGCTTCTTCGGCATCATGCACGGCCAGGGCCGCGACTCGATCGAGTTCTACACGGAGAAGAAAGTCGTGGTGGAACGCTGGGCCAAGGAGCATTCAAGGAAGTTCTAATCACGCGATCGGATGCTCGTCGTCACAGAACTCTGTTTGTTGAGTCGTTAGCTAAGCTCTATAAGGAGCGAAACTAACGTGAGGGGTCTTCTCACCACAGAGTCACAGAGACACAGAGAAATCGAGGAAACAAAGGATCCTCGTACCCGTTCGATCATCGCGGCCGCCATCGAAGTGCATCGTTCGCTTGGCCCTGGGTTGTTGGAGTCCGCTTACGAAGAGTGCCTTTGTCACGAACTGCACTTGCGAGGACTTTCATTCGAACGGCAGGTCGATGTCCCCGTATCATTTAAGGGCTCCGGCTAGATTGCGGTTACAAGATGGACCTAGTTGTAGAGGATGCAGTCGTACTCGAACTCAAGAGCGTTGAAAGAATTATTCCGGTACACGAAGCGCAGTTGCTTACATATTTAAAGCTCTCGGGGAAGCGGGTTGGCCTGCTAATCAATTTCAATGTGCCGCTACTAACGCAAGGTATCGTCCGAAGAGTTATATAGAATTTCTCTGTGACTCTGTGGTGAAAAAAGACTTGGCATCCACCAGCGAGGACCGCATGACTACCACCGCCATAAATCCCACCCTCACCGGCCAGGAGATCGTTGATCTCACCAAAAAGCACACTCTATTCGAATGGTCCGCCCAATCGAAGGTCGACCCCATCCCCGTAGCCCGCGCCAAAGGTATTTACTTCTGGACGCCAGAAGGGAAGCGCTTCATCGATTTCAACAGCCAGTTGATGAGTGTCAACATCGGTCACGGCGATGAGCGTGTGATCCAGGCCATCAACGAGCAAGTTGCCACGCTGGCTTACGCGAACCCGTTCATGGCGACCGAGCCACGCGCCCGGCTTGGAGCGAAGCTCGCCGAAATCACTCCTGGCGATATCGATACCTTCTTCTTTACCAACGGCGGCGCCGAGGCCAACGAAAACGCCATCAAGCTTGCTCGCTTTTTCACCGGACGCCACAAGATCATGGCGCGCTACCGGTCCTACCACGGTGCGACCGCGGGTGCTATCACATTGACGGGGGATCCCCGCCGCTGGGCTGCCGAGCCTGGAATTCCGGGAGTGGTGCGCGTGCTCGATCCGTACCATGGCATCGAGCGGGGATGGGAGTCGGCTGAAACTTCGCTCGCGATGATCGAGGAGATCATCCAACTGGAAGGCCCGCACACCATAGCCGCCTTCATTCTCGAAACTGTGGTCGGTACTAACGGCATTCTTGTTCCGCCCGACGGCTACATGCAGGGCGTGCGCAAGTTGTGCGACAAGTACGGCATCCTGATGATTGCCGATGAAGTGATGGCCGGCTTCTGCCGCACTGGCGAATGGTTTGCCATCGATCACTGGAAAGTCGTTCCCGACCTGATTTGTATGGCGAAAGGACTCACTTCCAGCTACCTGCCTTTAGGCGCGGTTGGCATGCGCCACCACATCGCGCAGCATTTTCAGGACAAGGTCTTCTATGGGGGCCTGACCTACAACAGCCATCCCATGGGATGCGCCGCCGCACTCGCGACCATCCGCGTTTATGAGGAGGATCATCTGCTCGAGAACACTCGCAAGATGGGCGCGATCCTCAAAGAACTCGGCGCGGAAATGCAGAAGAAACATCCCTCGGTGGGCGCCGTGCGCTCCATCGGTTTGTTCGGCATCTTCGAACTCATCCGCAGCCGAAAGACCAAACAGCCGATGGCGCCTTTCAACGGCGCTTCGGAAGAGATGGCTGCGCTCGGAAAATTCTTCCGCGAGAACGGCCTGTACACGCTGGTGCGCTGGAACACCTTCTACACCAATCCGCCGCTCTGCATCAACGAGCAACAACTACGCGAGGCCTTTGCCATCATCGACAAGGGTCTCGAGCTCACCGACAAGGCGGTGACTGACTAGGCAGCGGGCACAATCCGTCAATACCAGGGTCGCGCGGGCACGCGCGGCCCTTTTGTGACCCAAATCACAAACGCGTGTGATAAGCGCAACTGCTCTCCGGGAACTCTCAGGCAATACTCCGTACAAAAGCAGACAAGATAGTCCGTTTCCAAAGCTTGTCTGGCTGCGCCGGAGTCAAGAAATGCACCGACTGAAAGTGATCTGGAGAAATCCGAAGCCAACCACCCGGAAACGCCGCTGGCATGCACTGGCTTGCGATGTAGGACGGCGCTTGTACGTCGTCGAGGAACTGGTTTCCCGCGGTGAGCAGAATCAGTGGGCGCAGGCCCTCGCCCTAGAAGTGATCACCGGACGCCGAGCCGCGGCGTAGCCCGCCCCCTTGGCCAGGCCGAAGGTTGCAGCGCATTCACCATTATTTTGTGAGCCGGTTGTACTTCTTCAGCACTTCGCGCAGCCGGTCGTGCGGCAGCGCCATCACCTCGAAATCATTAATCCCCTTCATGGTTTCCGCTGCGACCATCGCGTTGATGACGGCCTCCTCGGTCGCCTGCACGGTCGCCAGGAAAAGCGGGTTCAACTGCTCGTTCGGAAGCATGGAGATCTGGCGTATTCCCTTTGACTTGGATGCTTCCGGATTTGCCGTGGAGAAGGCGACGAAGATGTCGCCCGAACCGTCTCCTGAGAAACTGCCATCCCGCCCCAGGCCCAGCGAGACCCGCCGCACCAGCCGTTTCAATTGAGTCGGAATCAAGGGAGCGTCCGTGGCGACCACAATGATGATGGAGCCCACGTCATTGTCACGGACCTTGTGGTCCGGGATCTCGCGGCCCACCGGAACGCCGGCAATCCGCAACTGGCTGCGCGAACCATAATTGCATTGCACCAGCACCCCAACCGTATAACCGCCATACTTCGCGTCCAGCATTCGGGACGAAGTCCCAATGCCGCCCTTGAACTCGTTGCACACCATGCCGGTGCCCCCACCGACATTGCCCTCTTCCACCGGGCCGCCGTGGGCGGTGTCGAGCGCGTGCCAGGCGTGCTCCGGCTTCACGTGAAATCCGTTGATGTCGTTCAGATCCCCGTCATAGGTTTCCGCCACGACGGGCAGCGACCAGTCATAGCCATTCTGATCCGGCGGAGCTTTCTTTACGCGCCACGCGATCACCGCATCCCGCACCACTCCCACGCTGTGCGTGTTGGTGATCATGACGGGCCCATCCAGGAAACCCGAGTCCTCCAGCCAGGTCGTGCCGGTCATCTCCCCGTTGCCGTTTAGCGTGAACCACGCGCCGAACACAGGATCGGTGGAATCCTTCCCGCGCGGCAGGACTGCAGTGACGCCCGTGCGCACTGGCCCCTGGCCGACGACCAACTTGCCCGATCCCGAGATCAAGGTGGTGTGCCCAACCTCAACGCCTTTCACATCGGTGATCGCGTTGTTGAGCCCAGGCACTCCATCGAAAGGCACTCCCAGATCGCGGGCGCGAGGCTTGGCTTGGGCCGCCGAGCGCGGAGTGTATAGGGAAAAAGACAGGGACACGGCAAAACACAGCGAGAATATCTTCGATGTCCATCGGTGGGGCCTGGGCAACATGCATGTCTCCCGGATCGTTGATTCTGTGGTTGAATCGAACAAGCCCGCGAAGTATAAAGCAGGGATTGGTTTACCGGGTTAGAATCGTGGCACGGGGGGCGGCATGGAAAGCTGGAAGAAAGCGGTGGTCGCGGGTTCCGCCGGAGCTTCGGCGATTCTTTTCCTCAAGAAGAAGTATCCTGCCGGGGTCCTCACGGCGGGCGTGGCTCTAGCCGTTCTGGCGTCCGAGTATCCAGAGAAATTCGAAGGAGTACGGCGATCGCTTCCGGAATATTTTGAGCGCGGAATGCGCTTGCTGGAAATGACCTCGCGCGTCGGTCAGAAGATCACGCAGTTCGCCCAACAAGGCGGGCAGGGAATCTGGGACGAGCTCTCTTCCTGACGAAAAACCCTTATTGGATCCCTAACTGCTTGCGCGCATCCATGCTCAGCCGTTCCGGGGTCCACGCCGGGCTCCAGACGATATTCACGTGCGCAGTGCGAATTCCGGGCAACTGCTCAAGCCGCGAGCGCACCTGCTCGCTGATCTGCACGTGGGCTGGACAGCCCTGGGCGGTGAGCGTCATATCCACCGTGACGTCCTGCTTGTCTTCAGGCAGTGATTCGAAGCGCACCTCGTAAATGAGTCCCAGGTCCACGATGTTGACCGGGATTTCCGGGTCATAACATTGCTTCAATGCGCTTAACACTTCCTCTTGCGTGACGGGCATCCGCTTCCTTGTGATCTCGTAATGACGCAGCCAAACGCTGCGTGCCCCTTATTTTACCTGACGAAACCGAAGGAAGTGTGTGTGGCTTGCCCTCTTCGATCGGCAACCGATGGGCTCGAAGCCACGAAAAACCGTCGTTAAAACCGCAGCACCAGTCCGCCCGAGATGATCAGGTTGTGCTGAAATCCGCCGCCGGTATCAAGGTTGTAGTTTGGCTTTGAGGTGTAAAGGTCCCGCATCTCGACGCGAACCCCAATGGGGAACACGAACTGAATGGGCGTTCGGACATCGACGCCACCTCCAAACTGCGCAGCTCCTCCGCTGGTTCCGCGGGTTGTGTTGTGCGTCCCATCCATCCGTTCCGCACTCTCCTCGAACAGTGCATATCCACCCCCAACCGAGAGCCAGAGAGACACCCAGGACGACGGGAAAAACCTTGCGCGAATTGCCGGCGTGATAAAGAACGAGTCATAGTTCTTGGGCGCAACTCCGCTTGTAACCGTAACCGTTTGCAGCGGAATGGCGAAGGCAGGCACTTCCGCATACAACCCCAACGATCGCCGGCTCATCAACTGTCGCGCATAGTTCAGCTGAAACGTAGTGCCGGTCCCAATGGTCAGCGGTCCATTGCTTGAAGCCGAATTCAAGTGAGGCGTTACGGTTGCTCCCAGCAGCAGCCCAAGTTCATTTTTCGGATTTTTCTGAGCACTGGCAAGCGTAATCGTAAAAGTGAACAGCGTGACGGCCAGGCTTGCTCTCATTAGCAAAAGCGCACTCCCGAGTTAGCGATAGCCGTCTGATTCGCAGGCGGGAGTAAAGTTACGCGGACGCGCAGCCTCGGAAACTTCTGTTAAGTTGGAGCGATGCAGATGGATCCTGGAGTCAAGCAGAAGATTCAGATCGCGTTGGCGTTGGCCATCGCCGTTGCCGGGATTCGCACGGCGTATATCCTTTACGAGCGGCACGCTTCAAACACGAAGGACGCGCCCAAAGAGAAAGAAGCCGGCGCGACTGGTCTCAATCCGGATTATTACGTCACCCCGAAGAAGCTGTATCCCTTTGATCTGAAGTCGGCGCGCCAACTCACCAAGCAACCGGTGTGGGTGAAGGAGGGGTATCGCTATCCCTACTACCCGTACAACCCGGGCACGCGGCACAGCGATTTTGAACATGAGGCAGGAATGCTGCTGCCCATCCAAAAGCTTTCTATCAAGGATGTCGTGCTCGACACGGCGCCGGACGGCGGCGGGCAAAAGCAGGTGATGGCGCTCTTCGAGGACGGTGGAAAAACCTATTCCTTCCAGATCGGATATCTGAAGGACAAAGAATACAAAATCTATTCCGATGCGATGCTGTACATCCAGGATCCGCGCGAACTCTATCAGCACTGGCCGGCGGACGTCTGGCAGTCGGTCGAGCAACATCAGGTCAAGCAGGGAATGAATGAACTGCAGGCCGACTTTGCCATTGGCATGGGGCGGCCCGACCGGCAGCAGGATCCGTCCTGGAAGACGGTGCATTATCCGAACGGAGGAAATCCCATCGCCATCACCTATCACGACGGCAAGGCGGTGGAGATCAAGCCAGAAAAATCAGGCTGACAGGTCTTCCAGAACTCTTCTGCTTCAGCGCTGCCGAAATCTGCTTGTTGACAGACTCTGTTTCTCTACCTTTCCCAAATCTCTACTTCACCTTCGGAGAGGATGCATCCGCCGCCTTCGTCTCATCGCCATGAATCACGCCATCCTCGTCGGCGTAAAACGAGCGGTGCTGGGCATCCAGATTCTTTGGCGTCATGGTCAGGACGTATCCATCTTTCTTGGCCTTGAACCCAACCGTGTAGTCGCCACGCTCCGTGGTCTTCGCCATGCGCTTCGTCACTGATCCGGTGTTCACCAGATCGGCGAGCGAAGTTGCATAGGTATCGTGTTTCTTGTTGTAGAGCTTTTGCGCGCGAACCACGACGCGCATATACCCAAGCGCGCCTGCCTCGGAGTCCGAGCGGGCCGGGTCTCCGGGAAACTTGGGTGTGTATTGTCCCTGCTCTGCGGAGGGAGTTTGCGCAGGAGCATTCTGGGCCGCGTCCTGGGCCAGTGCCGAGATGGTTACTACCACCGGAAGTATCGAGAGGAATAAGGCCAAATTCCGAATTTTCATGGTCTCCTGCCGTCTTTGAGGGCTTGTACCAATGTTACTCCCGTAATTTCCCTTTTGTTACGGACCCTTTGCAGGGCGCGCCATTCCGTCTATTCTGAGTGCAGTTTCATGCTACCAAGGACCTGCTAATGAAAGCTGCAATGGCGAAAAAGCCTCTCATCCGAATTGCCGTAGTCGAGAGCGACCCGCTGCGGTTCGTGGGCTTCCGGGCCCTGTTTGATTCCGAGTCGGACTTCGAACTCGTGTCCGCCACCTTACCCGACATTAGCGCCCTCCAGGGGATCGATCTGGTCCTGCTGGGCAGCCGTGCCGGCCAGAACCTGTTCGACGTCATGGCCAGCCTGAAAGCAGCCCGCCCTGACCTGCGCATTATCGTGACCGGCTCGGGCATCGACGAAGAGACGATTCTCAAGGCCATTGCGTCGGGAGCCAAGGGCTATGTCGACGAAGCCGCCACCCCCGCAGAATTCGTGCAGGCCATCCGCATCGTGAACCAGGGCTCCGTTTGGGCGCCGCGTCGCGTATTGTCAATGTTCATCGAGCGGGTCAGTTCTTCCCCGGGCCGAATCTTTCCGGCAGGCCGCGTGACCTTCACCGACCGGGAGAAAGAAGTCCTTGAGATGCTGGTGGCGGGCCGTTCGAACAAGGAAATTGGCGCCGCCCTCGGCATCGAGGAACGGACCGTCAAGGCCCATGTCGCCAAGCTCATGCGCAAAGTCGGGGTCCAGAACCGCATTGCGCTGTCGGTCCACGCGATTACCCATTCGCTGGTCACGGCCAAGTAGACATTCCGATAGTTACCAGGGGACAGTGCCCCCGGTAATCTTGTCGGTTGGATGGATGTACCGCATACTCCATCCACCTACCACAGAACCTGGGAGACGGGGTTGGGAGTGGAGATTAGGGTCGCCACTGTCAGCCCCGATTTTTTTGTTCCGATCCCTTGATTCCACGAGGTTCCGTCGTCCTCCAGCCCTGGAACCAATGCTTTACACCGTTCTGCCCCACCCCCCCAGGATCGCCCCCACCTGTTAAACTCCGGGGGAACACCCACATCCTGGAGAACTGACTAGCAATGAAAAAGACCCTCGTGGTTCTGCTGATTCTGGCTGTGTCTGCATTGGCCTTTGGGGCAGACGACAAGACGGACGAGAAGGACGCGACTAAGGCTGAAGATCGCATACAGGCTTCGGCCACTGTGCTCGATGAAATTGAATCTGCCCCTGATACCGGCATCCCGGAAGAAGTGCTGGCTTCGGCCGAATGCGTAGCGGTCGTCCCCTCGCTATTGAAAGGCGGCTTCATCGTGGCCGCCCGCTACGGTCGCGGTGTCGCCAGCTGCCGCACTCCCACGGGATGGAGCGCCCCGGCATTTATCTACACCAGCGGAGGCAGCTTCGGTTTTCAGATCGGCGGCCAGGCCATTGACCTGGTCATGCTCATCATGAACAAGGACGGTCTGAGGAACTTGTTGTCGAGCAAGTTCCAGCTGGGCGCCGACGCTTCTGTAGCCGCCGGGCCCGTTGGCCGACAAGCCGCTGCCGACACCGATTGGAAAATGCGCGCCCAGGTCCTCACCTATTCGCGCACTCGCGGAGCCTTCGCGGGTATCAGCCTGGCCGGCGCCGTGGTCAAGCAGGACAAAGACGCGACGCGCGAATTCTACGGACGCATGGTTCCTTTCCGGACGTCGTTGACCGGGAAGGTCGAAGCACCCAAGAACGCCTATCCCTTCCTCAGTGTGCTTGCCAAGTGGGCGCAAAAGGCTGCCGACAAAGATAAGCCTGCCGAGGTCACGAAACCTGCGGACACAACCAAGCCTGCGGAAAAGCAGAACTAAGGCAAGAGAAACAGGCCCACTCGATCAAGAGAAGCGGAACTCTCATAGAGTCAGTGCAGCGGCGGGCGTCCTGCCCTGAGTTCACCGAAGGGTCCTCGCCCGCCGGCCATCCCACCACAAGCCCTGGACAAATCGTCTGGTCGGACCCGGCCACGCCAATCCCGCCCCTCCGCACCAATCCTTCGTCATTGACAGTCAAAAATCCCCGATGATACGGTCACGCTTCGCTCGATGCGGAACCGACTCGAATACGCGCTGGCGTGGTGCGTGGTGAAAACGATCGGCGCGCTTCCGCGATCCTTGGCCCGTGCCGTGGGCATCGCACTGGGTCAGACCGTTTATCTCCTGCACGCAAAGCTCCGGCGCGTTGGCATGCGTAACCTTGCGCTGGCCTTCCCCGAAAAATCCGCCGGTGAGCGCCGCAGGATTGTCCGCCGGGTATTCACGTCCCTGGGGCGTCAATTCGCCGAAGTCTGTCTCTTTCCCCGCTACACGCGCGAGAATGTCCATCGCACTGTTACCTACGACGGTTATGAGAATTTCGACCGTGCCTCCCAGCGTGGCAAGGGCGTGTTATTTCTTACCGGCCACGTCGGTGGCTGGGAACTCTCCGCATTTGCCCACTCCCTCTATGGCCACCCGCTGCACTTTGTAATGCGTCCGCTCGACAATCCTTACCTTGATGCGCTGGTGCGCCGCTATCGGACCATGCACGGGAACACGCCGATTCTCAAAGATGATCCCGCCCGCGAACTTCTGCGTGCGATGAAGGCGGGCGCCACGGTGGGCATTCTCATAGATACCAACATGACTCCGCCCGAAGGAGTGTTTGTGGATTTTTTCGGGATTCCCGCCTGCACGGCCAGCGGTCTGGCGCGGATCGCGCTGCGCACCGATGCCGCGGTGGTTCCCGGCTTTACCATCTGGGACCCGGTCCTGCGCAGATACCGGCTGCGCTTCGATCCGGCCGTACCGCTCATCCGCACCGGCAACAACGAAGCCGACATCATCGCCAATACGGCTCACTTCACGAGAGTGATCGAAGAGGTGGTGCGCCGCTATCCCGATCAGTGGCTTTGGGTGCATCGTCGCTGGAAGACGCGCCCTCCCGGCCAACCATCGCTCTATTAGAACCAGTCGCTCCGGTAGGCCACCCACCACGCGATTGCCACGATTGGAATAATGGAGAACAGCTGGTACCACATCGGGAGCCAGAAAGTCGCAAGTTCCAGGATGATCACGATGAGCCAGAAGATCTTTCGTTGCATGCAGGGATTGTATGGACCCCGAGGCCCGTCGCGGAAAACTTTCCCTTCCGGCTGCCCGGCTGCTATACAAGAGCCATGAAGTGGGCACTCAAAGACGTCGCAGCTTTCCTCGGCGCGACCTTGGTTGGTGATGGCCAAGCGGAGATTTCCGGAATCGCCAGCTTGTCGTCTGCTCAGCCAGGCGACCTCGTTTTCGTCGAGAGCGCGAAGCAGCTTTCGCAAGCGATCGAATCGCGAGCGTCCGCGATTATTGCGGGTGAATTCGCAGCCAACGGCGATTACCGCAAGCCCGTCCTCATTGCGTCGCAGCCGCGCCTGGCATTTGCCCGAGCAGGCTCGTGGCTTCAGGCTGTCGAAAACCCTGCCGGTTCAAGGCATGCAAGCGCCGTGATCGATGCAGGCGCGACGCTGGCGAAGAATGTCACGGTCGAAGAGCGCGCGGTGATTCGGGAGAGAGTGACAATCGGCGAAGGCACGCGCATCGGAGCCGGCTGCGTTGTCGGTCCTGATGTCGCGATTGGTCGCGATTGCCGCATCTATCCGAACGTCACGATCTATCCGCAAGTTCGTCTTGGCGACCGCGTCGCCGTTCACGCTGGCGCCGTTTTGGGCAGCGATGGATTTGGCTACGTACCCGACGCGAAGACCGGCCGTTACGAAAAATTTCCGCAAATCGGCCGGCTTGAAATCGAAGATGACGTCGAAATCGGGGCCAACTCGACGATCGACCGGGGTGCCCTCGATGTCACCCGCATCCGCCGGGGGACGAAAATCGACAATCTCGTGCACGTCGGCCACAACGTCGACATCGGGGAAGACGTGGTGATCGCCGCCCAGACCGGCGTCTCCGGCAGCTCGGTGATCGAAAACGGCGTGATCGTCGGAGGCCAGGTCGGTATCGCCGACCACGTGCGCATCGAATCGGGCGCCATCCTGGGCGCGCAAAGCGGAATCCCCAGCAAGAAAGTGATCCGCGGGAAGGGAATCGTGTTCTGGGGAACACCGGCAAGACCAATCAAGGAGTATCTGAAAGACCTGGCAATCCTGGCGCGCTTGCGCCGGAAAGACAAATAAACTTTGTACGAGCAGGGTTCTTGCCATAATCCAACGACCATCAGCCATCAGCCGAACAGCTAGCGACTGAAGACCAGCGACTGCTCTCATGTCCATCATCGTCATCGGCGGCCATTCCCGGAGCATAGGTAAGACCAGTGTCGTTGCCGGCCTGATCTCGGCGTTGCCGGAGTTTGCCTGGACCGCCTTCAAAATCACGCAATACGGCCACGGCATCTGCTCCGCTAATGGACAGGCATGCGACTGCGCTACCGGCGATCACTCGTGGGCAATCACGGAAGAGAAGAACCCCAACGGGGATTCCGACACGTCTCGCTTCCTGGCGGCCGGAGCCGAGCGGGTGTGGTGGGTGCGCACCGAGCAGGGAAGGCTGGCCGAGGCGATGCCCACGGTTCGCGAAAAACTAAACAACACGCCGAACGTCATCGTGGAATCGAACAGCATCTTGAAATTTCTTCGCCCAGACTTGTACCTCACCGTGCTCGATCCCTCGACCGCCGATTTCAAAAGCTCCGCCCGTGAATATCTCGATCGCGCCGACGCCGCCATTCTCCACGAATCCAAAATCGCCGACCTCGCGTGGAAGGATGTTTCCCTCAAGCCGGTATCCGGCAAGCCGATCTTTCGGATTACGCCCCCTCCCTACGTGACATCCGAAATCGTGAAGTTTCGTTCGCGAAAAACTGGCGCGGCCAATGGAAGAGCAAAAGCTTTTAACCGCAAAGGACGCAAAGAAGAACCGCAAAGAGCGCCGAGAAGATATTTGAGGTGTTCAGTATTTCTTTGCAAGCTTAGCGGGTGTTCTGAGCGGACTTTGCGGTTACAAGCATTGAAGAGTGGCAGAACATAAGGTTTGCTATCCTTCCAGCGTGCGTCAAATTCGCAAGCAAGCCTGGCTGCTGGTGGTCTTCTCGGCAGCGCTGCAGATTTTGAGTTTCCCGCTTCCGGGCTTGTACGTTCTGTCGTGGATTTCGATTGCGCCTCTTCTGGTTGCGCTTCTCTACGCCCGCGACCCTGAGACGCTGCAACTGGACGAATCCAGAAAATGGCTCCCCGCCCGCCCGTGGCAAGGATTTCTGCTCGGCTACGTGTGCGGCGTCCTGTGGTACCTCGGCACCTGCTACTGGGTTTACGACACGATGCATCAGTACGGTGGCCTGAGCGCCCCCGTGGGTCTTTTGGTGCTTCTTCTGTTCTCGCTCTACCTCGGGCTCTATCACGGTTTGTTCGGATTGCTGGTCAGCGTCCTCGCGCGCAAGAATGCCGGAAACCGCCTGGCGCTCCTTTCCGCGCCATTTCTCTGGGTTGCGATCGAACTGGCGCGCACGCGCGTCAGCGGCTTCCCGTGGGATCTGATGGGCATCACGCAGGTCGACAACATTCCCCTTACTCGCATCGCCACCGTGACCGGGGTCTACGGCCTGTCGTTCGAGATTCTGCTGGTCAACGTTGCCTTCGCCGCGACTTTTCTCGTGCACCGCAGCCGGCGTAGAACGCTGATGATTACGTCTTTAGCAGCCGCTTTTCTGCTGCAAACAGGGCGATGGCTGGCGCTGCCCCCCGCCTTTGCGGATCGCACGGCTGTGCTCCTGCAACAGAATCTCTCCGTGGGCGGTACCGAAGCCTGGACCGAGGAGCAGATGCAGAACGCCCTCCGCGACTTCTCCGCGCTCAGCCTTAACCCTCAGCCCAAGCCGTCCCGGCCGCCCGATCTGATCGTCTGGCCGGAATCGCCGGCCCCGTTTCAGACGAACGATCCCAGCTTTCGACAGCCCATCAGCGAATTCGCGCGTAAGGCGAACACATGGTTGGTGATTGGATCGATCGGCGTCGATAACCCGCAAACCATATTCAATTCCGCTTCCCTCATCAGTCCGGCGGGCGACTGGACGGCGCGCTACAGCAAGATTCATCTCGTGCCGTTCGGCGAATACGTCCCGTTCGCATCGGTTTTTTCCTTCGCCAGTGGGCTTACCCAGGCCGTGGGAAATTTCACACGAGGCACTCTGCACGAACCTCTGCAGGCCGGGAACCAGAGGCTCGGCATCTTCATCTGCTACGAATCCATCTTTCCCAATGAGGTTCGTCAGTTGGTGGCGAATGGCGCCGGAGTACTGGTGAACATTTCGAACGACGGCTGGTACGGCGATTCCGGCGCCTGGGCGCAGCACCTGAACCAGGCCCGCATGCGCGCCGTCGAGAACAATCGCTGGCTGCTGCGCGATACCAATACCGGTCTGACCGCATCGATCGATCCTTACGGACGCATCGTCGCCCGCCTGGACCGCAAGACCCGCGGGGCATTAGCCGCACCGTATGCACTCACCAAGGTAACTACGTTCTACTCCCGGCACGGCGACTGGTTTGCCTATCTGTGTGCGATAATTTCTTTAGGAGCGCTGCTCGCGCGCTTCTTACTCCAGCGAAAGACAGAGTCCTAGAGCATGGTCGAAGAACTAGAACAGCAGTACACTGCCCTCAAAGACAAGGTGCGCGCCCTCCAGGAGTACCTTTGACGCGGGCAAACTGCGTCAACAGCTGAGCGAAATCGAAAAGCAGGCCTCCGACCCGAATCTTTGGTCGAACCCCGAGCGATCCCAACAGGTGATGCGCGAAAAAAAGCGCGTCGAAGATGCCCTCGCCACCGATGCGGAACTCATTCGCCGTAACGACGACATCGCTGCCTATCTGGAACTGGCGCATGAGGGCGAAAAAGTCGATTCCGACTTGCAGCGCGAAATCAGCGGCCTGCAAGGCCTGGTCGACCGCCTCGAGACCGAAACTCTTCTCTCCGGCGCGAACGATGCGCGCAACGCCATTGTCACCATCCACGCGGGCGCGGGGGGCGTCGACTCGCAGGACTGGGCCGACATGCTGCTGCGCATGTATCTTCGCTGGGCAGAGCGCAAGGGCTTCCAGACGGTGGTCTACGACTACCAGCCGGCCGAGGAAGCGGGCATCAAGTCCGCCACCTTCGGCGTGAATGGGCAATACGCCTTCGGCCTGCTGACCAGCGAAATCGGCGTCCATCGCCTGGTGCGGATCTCCCCCTTCGATCAGGCCAAGCGCCGTCACACTTCATTCGCCAGTGTTTACGTATCTCCGGAAATCGACGATAGCATCGAAGTCGTCATCAAGCCCGAAGATCTGCGCGTCGATACCTACCGCTCGAGCGGCAAGGGCGGACAGCACGTCAACACCACCGATTCCGCTGTGCGCATCACGCACATTCCCACCGGGCTGGTGGCCAGTTGTCAAAACGAGCGCTCGCAACACAAAAACCGCGACCGGGCCATGAGCATGCTTCGCTCCAAAATCTACGAACTTGAGTTGGAGAAGAAACGCGAAGCTACGAAGAAGATTGAAGATTCCAAACTCGATATCGACTTCGGCTCGCAAATCCGTTCCTACGTCCTGCAGCCTTATCGCATGGTGAAGGATCATCGCACCAAGGAAGAAGTTGGCGATGTCGATCGTATTCTCGACGGCGACCTGCAGCCCTTCATTCAAGCCTATTTGCGCATGCGCCGGGGAGAGAAAGTCATGAGGGCCGCGCAGATGTCGCCGCAACTAGGGAGACGCTTCAACGACGCTTTTCTTTACGCAGCCGACAAGCACGCCACACAGAAGCGCAAGAAGACTGACGTCCCCTACATCTCGCATTTGATGGCGGTTGCGGCTCTCGTCCTCGAAGCGGGCGGCGGGGAGGATGAGGCCATCGCGGCTTTGCTGCACGACGTCGTCGAAGATTGTGGCGGCCATCCGGTTCTTGAAGAGATTCGCGCCCGTTTCGGCGAACGGGTTGCCGAGCATTGTTGCCGGCTGCACCGATGCCTACACGGTCCCCAAACCGCCGTGGAAGGCGCGCAAGTTAGAGTATCTCGATCACTTGCGGCGTGCCACCGACGACGTGCGCCTGGTCAGTGCGGCCGACAAACTTCACAATGTGCGCACCATCCTTGCCGACTACCGCAAGGATGGCGATTCTGTATGGGACCGGTTCAGCGGCCGGCGTGATGGCACGCTGTGGTATTACCGTGCCGTTCTCGATGTCCTGCGCCAAGGCACGCCCAACCGGTTGATCGAGGAATTGCACCGGGTAGTTACTGAGCTGGAAACTCTGGCAGGGAATGGCGCCGCTCGCGCCAATTCATTGCCATAATTAGGACTCCTTCATGCGAAGCATGATCGACATGATTCGCTCGTCGTCGGTGTCTGCCACCATCATGCAGGCCGCCGCCCGCGGGGCCTTGGCCGTCCCGGGCGCCGAGATGATCGAGATCCTCGTTCACATTGCGAACCACAATAAAGTATTCGGCCAGCAGGCCCGCATGACTCTGGCGGGATGGGAATTGAAGTCATCCCTGGAAGCGGCTTCGAATCCCAACACATCGCAGGAAGTGCTCGACTACCTCATCGCGCCGGAGAACCTGCGGCCCCGCCTGCTGCCCGCATTGCTCGAGAATCCCAGCATTAAGCCCAAAATTCTTTTGGAAATGGCGGCCAACGGTTCTCGCGAAGTGGTCGACGCGATGCGTGCCAGCAGCCGCGTGCATGGTTCTCCTGAAATCCTCCGCGCGCTGGCTGCCAATCCGAACTCGATGCCGGCCGAAGTTCCGCAGCCTCAGGAAGTTGCCGCGGTCGAAGAATTGCAGCCGCCGGAGCCCGAACAGCCGGCTCCCACCCTTGAGCAACCATCCCTCGCACACAACGCTTCCGAGGAAGATATTCTTGAGGACGACGCCATTCTCGATGCTTTCCTGACCGAGCACGCGCGTGAACTCGCGCTCGAAGGCGATAAACCTTTCCAGCCACTGGGGGGCATTCAGGAGTTTGAGGTGTTGGCGCCTGGTTACACACCGGCTGCCACCCAGTCCGAAGAGATACAGGTAACAGCGCCGGCCATTCCTGCGGTGGAATCTCGCCGTGCCTGTAGCCGCGGCAAAGGCCGCAACAGCGACGCGCATGACTCCGGCCAGCAAAAAGGCGTATTCGAGCGCGGAGACCGAGCGAGGCAGCGCGCTGCAGAAGATCTCCAAGCTCGACATCAAGGGCCGGATTCAGCTGGCCATGAAGGGCACCAAGGAAGATCGTTCCATTCTCATACGCGACAGCACGAAGCTGGTCGCGCTCGCGGTGCTGGAATCTCCGAAAGTGACCGACGGCGAGGTGGAGAAGTTTGCCAATCAGAAAAACGTGCTTGAGGCTGTGCTGCGTCAGATTCCCATGAAGCGGCGCTTTGTGAAGAACTATGGAGTTATACGGAATCTGGTGGCCAACCCGCGAACGCCGCTCGATGTCTCGCTCGGCCTCATGAAAAACCTGCTGACTGCTGATCTGAAAAACCTGGCTGGCAACAAGGAAGTTTCTGACACTATCCGGAAGCTGGCTACGAAAATGTTCAAACAAAAAATGGACACAACCAGGAAGTAATCGTTCCCTCTGGAGAAAAGGGTCCATGGCTTCACCGGTTCATTCTGATCGCCTCTTTGATCTTCTGCGGACAGCCCGCACCATCGCCGTCGTCGGCTTGTCCGACAATCCTCTGCGCCCCAGCCACGGCGTGGCCGCGTATCTGCAGAGCCAGGGATACCGCATCATCCCGGTCAATCCCGAAATCAAGGGCTCACTGGGAGAGAAGGCTTATCCGTCGCTGCTCGATGTGCCGGAGCGAATCGACATCGTCGACATTTTTCGGCGTCCGGAATTCGTGGAGGAGATCGTCGATCAAGCCATCCAGCTGAAGGTTGCGGCAGTCTGGATGCAGGAAGAAGTTATCCACGAAAAGGCCGCGCAGAAAGCCCGCGCGGTCGGAATCTTCGTGGTAATGGATCGCTGCATTCTGGTCGAGCACCGGGCCCGTTTCCGCTAGTGTAGCGCGGGCGCCCTCGCCCGCGAGTTTTCATTGCCGCCGCAGCATGATCACCGTCGCATCATCGTGCAGTCCAGCGCCGTTGGCAAAGGCCCGTACATCGTCCACCAACATCTCCGGACACGAACCGCCACTCAACATATGGGCCGCCAGCCTCGCCGGCCCGTATTCCTCGTCGCTTTGATTGGTGGCTTCCGTGATGCCATCGCTGTAAAGCGCAATCCGCGCTTTCTCGCCCAGCGGGATGATCGTCTCGGAAAACGAGCCGTGCCGGATTCCCAGTGGCAAGCCCATCTCGGTTTCCAGGAAGCGTGCACCGGTGGAATCAACCAGTAGTGGCGGCAGGTGGCCCGCATTCGCATAAGTGAGCGTGCCCCGATTCGAATCGAGCACCGCGTAAACCATCGTCACAAACCGGCCGGAAGGAAAGTCTTCGACCAGAAGCCGGTTCAGCTTGGTCAGCACTTCCGAGGGTGTGCAGGAATTCTCGGCCAGCGATCGCAACATCGCGCGCGTGGCCGACATGAGCAGCGCGGCGGCGGTCCCCTTGCCTGCGACATCGGCCAGCACCAGACCCCAGCGCCCTTCGCCGAGATCGATGAAATCAAACCAATCTCCGCCAATCGCGCCGGCGGAGATCGATACACCCGATACCGCAAATCCCGGGATGAACGGCGAACTCTTCGGCAGCAGCGCCTGCTGGATCGCGCGCGCTTCCTGCGCTTCCCGGTTCATCTTTTCGCGTTCGCTGCGTTCCTCCTGAAAACGCAGCGCGTTCTGCACGGCCACCGCGATGTGGCTCGAGAGGCCCTGCAGAAGCCACAAATGATCGGCATCAAATCCGTCCTGTTCATCATGGGAAGCGGTGAATACTCCGACCAGCTTCCCATCGACATGCAGGGGAATCGCTACTTCGCTGCGAATATCATTCCCGCACGCGATGTAGTACGGGTCGACGCTGACGTCCGGCGCATATCGCATCTGCCCGGTGGCCGCGACATAACCTACCAGCCCTTCCTTGCCGACCTTGAGCCGGTGTCCTTTTTCGTGTGTTGGGCAGCTCCGCACTCCGGCCAGCACCATCTCGCTGTTTTCCGGTTCATGCAGGTACACGCTGATATTGATGCATCCGAACGAACAGGCAATGTCGTTGACGATCTTGTCGATCAGTTGATCGAGGTCGAGAATCGAGTTGATCTTCTGGGCCGCCTTTTGCAGCTTGAGAAGTTGGTGGACACGATCCGGCGTGAGCGTTGCCAGCAGATCGTTGCCGGCCTCGAAGGTCGCTGCGCTACTGGTTTCCATTGCTTGAGCCCCTGTGTGGCGTGTAAGCCCTTGTAGAAAAAGCCTCTTATCTCTCCGTATCAGATGACGGCGACAGCCTTTACGACTCTTTTTTCGGCCGCTGTTTGGAACGGGCCGGAGCCTCCTCTTCTTGCGCGGGAAGGCCTGTTTTCAGCCGTTTGATCTCCTCCAGGCGCTCGCGAATTCGCTTTTCGATTCCCTCGTTGGTAGGGAAATAGTACTGCCGTTCCCGCAGATTGTCGGGCAAGCACTGCATGTCGGCCACTTTGTTCGCAAGCTCGTGCGCGTACTTGTAGCCCTGCCCGTACCCGATATTTTGCATCAGCCGGGTGGGCGCGTTGCGCAAATGAAGCGGAACTGGTTCAGCGGCCGTGCGTTCCACGTCGATCTGCACATCTGTGTATGCCGTGTAAAGCGCATTCGACTTGGGTGCGACCGACAGGTATACCACGGCCTGCGCCAGCGCAAGATTTCCTTCCGGCATGCCGATGAAGTCCACCGCGTCGCGCGCGGCCATGCACAAGGCCAGCGCGTTCGGGTCGGCCAGCCCGATGTCCTCCACCGACATGCGCACGACGCGCCTCGCAATGTACAGCGGATCTTCGCCCGCCTCGAGCATGCGCCCCAGCCAGTACAGGGCCGCATCCGGATCGCTGTTGCGCACCGACTTGTGCAGCGCGGAAATCAGGTTGTAGTGTTCCTCACCCGCCTTGTCGTACAACAAGATGCGCTTCTGTAAAGCGTCGTGAACAATCTCATCCGTAAGTTCGGCGCCGGTGTCCTTGCCCGAGTTCTGCCTAGTGATCGAGGCTGCGACTTCGAGCACGTTGTAAGCGCTGCGCGCATCGCCGCTTGAATAGCTGGCGATCTTCTTTAGGACGTTGTCGGAAGCCTGCAACTTCATCTTGCCCAGGCCGCGTTCTTCATCGGCCATCGCCGCTCGCAGCAGTTGCTCGATCTGCTCCTTGGTCAGCGGCTTCAGCACATACACCCGGGTACGTGATAGCAGCGCGGAGTTAATTTCAAATGACGGGTTCTCCGTCGTCGCGCCAATCAGGCGAATGTTTCCCTTCTCAACATGCGGCAGAAAAGCGTCCTGCTGGGCCTTGTTGAAGCGGTGAATCTCGTCGATGAAGACGATGGTGCGGGTGCCGTACTGCTTGGCCCGCTCCGCATCGGCCATGACCTGCTTGATTTCCTTGATCCCGGCCAGCACGGCCGAGAACTCGATGAAATCGGCCTTGGTCATGCGCGCGATGATCTTCGCCAGCGTGGTCTTGCCAGTGCCAGGCGGTCCCCAGAAAATCAGCGAGCCCGCGTCATCGCGTTCAATCTGCGTGCGGAGTGGTTTGCCCGGCCCGACCAGATGCTCCTGCCCAACATACTCATCGAGCGTGCGCGGACGCATCCGGTCCGCCAGCGGCCGCGTCTCATCCGCCGAAGAACCACCGCCGGGAAGTGTCTGAAAGAGACTCATTCGCGATTTTTGACCCGTAAAGTCAATGCACCACAGAGCCACAGAGCCACAGACAAACCTAAAACAAGATCTAAAAAACCCAACGAACGTCAGGGTGCCCCATGAACGTCAGGGTGCCCCATCCTAGCGCGCCCTTTGCGCTAGGGTGGGATTCCACGAATGCCCGCAGTGAGGGATTTCTTGTAGTCGCAAGCGGTTCATCGTTCCAACTTCCGCCGAGCGATCTCGTACAGTACGATGCTGGCCGCCACGCCCGCGTTGAGCGATTCCACCTGCGCCGTATGCGGAATCGCCACAACCTCATCAATCTTTCCCATCACTTCCCTGGAGATGCCCGTCCCCTCGCCGCCAATCAGCACCGCCATCGGGCTGCTTAGGTCAGCCTCCGGCAACGGCACTCCCTTGTGCGATGAAGTAGCCAGCAATCGCACAGACTTCTCCCGCAATCGCGGCAATAACTCCGCCAACTTCCCGCGCACCACCGGCAGCCGGAAAATCGATCCCGCCGACCCTCGCACGACTTTCGAGTTGAAGGGACTCACCGTCCCTTCCCCCAAAATCACACCCGCCGCACCAAATGCCTCGGCCGAGCGCAGAATCGTTCCCAGGTTTCCCGGGTCCTGCAGTCCTGTGACCACAACCACTGGCCCTGCCCCGAGTTTCGCCAGCACATCGTCGACCGAACTCTGCCGGTATCGCACCAGCGCTGCAACCCCCTGGGGAGTCTCGCTCGGCACAATACTTGCGAAAAGTTTATCGGGCAGCACCGCCGTCTCGACGTGCGCGCCGATCTGGGGCAGCAGTCGTTTCGCGTGCCCCTCCGCCGATTCGCTGAAGAACACGGCATGGAAGCGCAGCCCACTGCGAATGGCTTCCTCCAGTATTCGGACGCCCTCAATCGCGCAATCACCCGCCTCGGTCAACTCCGCGCGCGTGAACGCCCGCCGCATTTCTTTCACCAGCGTATTGTGGCGTCCCTCGACCCGGCGCAGGCGTTCTGGCGCTGTTTTGCTCGATCGAGAGGGTGGATGAGGGCTGCGCATGGCGGGCTCGGTAGCAGCATCATACGCCGTTTGTTCGGCTTGCAGCCGCTTGGCGTGTTATGTTAGCTTTCGCCGTCTCAACTGGAAAAAACTGGGGAAACGCCGTGCTCGCGGAGATCATCAAGATCCATCACGACAGTCCGGAAGCTTCGCTGGTGAAGTATGCGGCTGAGCAAATCAGGGCAGGGCAAGTGCTCGGAATGCCTACCGACACCTTTTACGGCCTCGCTGCCGACCCATTGAACCTGCGCGCCGTCGAGCGCGTCTACGAGATCAAGTCGCGCTCCCGCCACAAGCCACTCTCGCTCCTGATCGAAAGTGTCGATCAGGCCGAAGATCTTGCCCGCCCGCTGCCCAAAGAGTTCTATGATCTGGCGCGCCGTTTCTGGCCGGGACCTCTTACCATCATCGTGCGGGCCGCTTCCGGCCTTCCGCTGAAAGTCACCGCCAACACGGGCAACGTGGCCTTGCGCATTCCCTCGGCGAAAATTCCCCTCGCCGTCATCCAGGCCGCCGGGATTCCGATTACGGCTACCTCGGCCAATCTGAGCGGCGCCTCGGAATGCACGACCGCGGAACAGGTCCGCGACCAACTGCAGGACCGCATTTCGATCATCGTCGACGGCGGCACCTCGCCGCGCGATGTTGCCTCCACCATCGTCGATCTCAGCAATGGCGACGATCGCTGGCGCGTCATACGCGAAGGCGCCATCCCCGCCAAGGAGATCTCCACGTTTTTCGCGCAGGGATGAAGCTCTCGATCGCCAACCGGTTCCCACGCAAGTATTGGCCTGTGTGGACGCTGGCGGCAGTCGCCCTGTTCTTTGTTCTCTTTCTGACGGTTACATGCGTCAGGATCGTCAGTGACGCTGGCAAGCAGGAACTCCATTCCGCCGATGCGATCGTCGTCTTTGGCGCCGCAGAATATGCCGGCAGGCCATCGCCGGTCCTGCGCGCTCGTCTCGACCATGCCTACGATCTGTACGCCAAACATCTTGCTTCCGTCGTCATCACTACGGGCGGAGCGGCCGAAGACCCCAGCTACAGCGAAGGTGGCGTCGGCCACGACTACCTCATGCGCCGGGGCGTTCCCGAACGCAACCTGATTGCGGAAACATTGGGCACCGACACAGCTCACTCCGCCGAACGCCTGGGCGTCATCATGCGCGCCAACGGCATGAAAAGCTGTCTGGCGGTGAGTGACGAATACCACGTGTTCCGGATCAAAAGACTGCTCGAACACGAAGGCATGACCGTCTACGTCGCTCCGCGCACGGGGTCCCGCCCAAGAGGCACGACCCAGCGAATGATCGCCGTTCTGCGCGAAGCCCTGAGCTATTTCGCATGGAAAGTGAGTTAGAAGAGGTTCAAAGTTTCAGAGGTTTCAAAGTTTCAGAGTGGAAAACAAAAGTCCCAGGCGCCGAAACGACGACCTGAGACTCTGAATTGTGAAACTCTGATCTCCCAAACCTTGAAGCGTCAGACCCTGAAAACTTGAAGCTCGAAACTTTGAAACCTTGAAGCTTTGAAACTTGCTTTTCCTACCACCCCATCTTTTCCCGCAGCCGGGTGATGTGGGCCACGTGATGTCTCCCGTGCCACGCGTAAAGGGCGAGCGATTTCTCCAGCGTCATCAATCCGTTATCCGGGTGGTTGAACGTTCGTTTCCAATCCGCCGGTTGCAGTGCGCGCAGCATCAGAATCCAGCGATTATGCAACGACCTCAAGAGCGCCTGCGATAGTCCGATGGGCGCGCTCTTCGCCTCCGGCAGTTCGGCCCAGCGGTCTTCCATGTAGGGACGGATGGTCGGCTGATCCTCGGTTAAAGCAAGCTTGAAGCGCACATATGAATTCACATGGCTGTCCGGCATGTGATGCACAAGCTGACGGACGGTCCAGCCTCCGTCGCGATATGGCGTATCGAGTTGCTTCTCGGAGAGTCCGCGCACCGCTTCCTCCATCCACCCCGGAGTCTGCTCGATGTCGTCCAGAAATTCTGCTTTTTGCTTGTCGGTGAGTGTGCCGTCGAAAGAGAACTTGCCGATGGGATACCGCGGATCGTCCATGCCCGCCTCCTCGCAAAATTAGATCATGCAAGGCGGAAATGGTTGTCAAAAGTTAAGGGGAAGGTCGCGACGACCCTCCCCCTGTCTTTGTCAGAAGTGTTGACGCTTATTGCACGCTAACCGCGACGTCGGCGGTGTGCGACGTGGTCCCGTCCGTGCCGGTGACGCTGACCGTATAGTTTCCGGCCGGAGTTCCAGTACCGCCGCCGCCAGACTTGCTGCTCCCGCCGCATCCCATCGCGGAAAGCGTCAAGGCAATCGTGATCAGGGTAAGCGCCGCCATCAACCTCCTGCGACGCGCCGGCACTCCGAACACCAGTACACCCGCGAAAATCGCACCGCTTCCTCCGAGCCACAGCGGAGCGCTTCCCGGCGCGAGCCCCGCTGCCGCGGTCGTGATGCTTACGGTGACGGTCCCGCTTGTCGTTCCACCCCCCAGGGTGAGTGGGCTGCCGCTGACGGTGCAGCCAATCTTGGCCGAAGTTGGAGCCGTGCAGGTGAACGTGATCGTCCCGCTGTATCCATTGCGCGCATCCACAGTGATGGTCGAGGAGCCTGAGCCTCCGGCCGCCGCAATTCCAACCGTGTTGCCAAACATGCTGAAGTCGACAGCTGTCGGATTCACCCAGTTATTCACCAGCGCAGCCGCATCGAGCGAGCCCAGGCCCGTGACCAGATCGTACCCCGGCCCAGCGCTGAATCCGTACTGCGCCGTCCCTGAGGTGGGACAGTCAACCGTCGTCCGATCGCAAGGCACGATGTTATTGCCCGTCGTGATGTCGTGGAACGCGCCCACGTTCGCCGCTGACAGCGCATACAGCGCCGGATTGATGTTCCCCTGCCGCGAACCAGTCTTCTGATTCAGGATGGCGACAATGCCGGCAAACGTAGGTGATCCAAACGACGTTCCTCCGGCGACATTGCTGAGCGTAAAGGCGCCGCCCGTGCAGGGAGTATTGGCAAGATCGGTCACGCAGAAAAGATATCCGTCGTGTTGCGGGTCAGCCGCCAGGGCGATGTCGGGAACATCGCGCGCGCCATCGTTAGGAACGCCTGTGCCAGTCTGCCAACTGGGCTTCGAAAACAAGAGGCTCGCACCGCCGCCTCCTGCTGAAAGTTGGTTAAGAGTGGCCGTGTTGTTCCAGGTGGTTTCGCCGATGTACGACTTGGCCGATCCGTTGCTGGCGTTGTTGCCGGCGTTCCAGAAGGTCGAGGGGTTTGCCAAATCTCCGTTGAAGCTGGCTCCACCCACCGATGTCACATAAGGCGATGCGCCTGGGATATCGACGCCCAGCCCGCCCTGCGCAGGCAGCGCGGGCAGGTCATCACAATCGGCCGCTCCAAAATCGCCGCTCGCCGCCGCGATTGTCTGGCCCTGCATGGCCGCTTGCTGCGTCATCTGCTGAACGGCAGTAAGAAACGACGAAGGCAGATTCTGTTCGCAGTTTCCGTAACTCATGCTGAGGACCGGCGCCACATTCTGATCGATCGCATACTGGAAAGCGTTGAACACGTTTGTGCTCGAGTTGTTGCCAACGTATACGTATTTAATGGTCGCGCCTCTGGCGATCGCCTGCGTCCACTCCACGTCGATGCTCGCTTCGTCCTGGTCGCAATTGTTCGCGTCGCACCTCACAACCGAAGTTCCCGAATTTGGCACGAGCACCCTCTGGAAATTACTCGCCGTCCTGGGAGGAAGTCCGCCCGCTGTGCGAAAAGCGTCGAGATCCGCATTGAGCACGTCCGACTGTCCGGCGACCGCGATGCTCTGCCCCGCTCCATCCGCGGGAGCAGGGATGGATTTCACGTTATAGATCGTCGCCCAATCATCGGGCGCCAGGAAATGCGCGCCGCTGCTCGTGAAGTTCGGCCGCAATACCTCATTCGCAACCCTGCGCATGCGAACGCGTGGCTTGGGACGGAAGTTGCTCAACCCGTGCACACCCAGCACCACTTCTCCCAGCGCGCTCGGCACCGACGGCTCCACGCTGTTGGCGAAGTGCGCTTCGCCCTTCACCATGAAGTGATGCATCTCGGTGCGGAACACCGTCTCGATCTGTGAAACAGTCCCGCTGAACCACACCTGCGTACGCCCGCGCGCAGTCCGGTTTACCGTGAAGCCTTGCGATTGCAGCCAAGCCCTCACTTTGGCGAGGTCGGCAGTGCTCAGGCCGAATCGATCCGCGTACTGCTCCGGCGTCAGCCACTTGTGGTACCCCGGGGAACTCGGATTCTGAAGGTCTTCGAGGAACTTTTCCGCTGCTGCATCCTGTTCCGCGGTGCGTTTGAATATCAGCGAAACGCCCTCGAGCTTGGTCGCGCCGTCCATGCGTCCCTGATCCGCCGCCTTTTGCAGCAGCGGATGGACGCTGCCCCGCAATGCGATTGTGTTCCGGTCGTCGATTGCCTGCGTGATGCGGCTGGTGGCCCTGGTCTGCGAAAAAGCGCTGAGCGCAATGCTCAGCGTCAGAAAAAACAAACAAAACTTCAAATTTGAGCGCACGGGCGACTCCCAAAGAATTTTGTTCTTGATGTTGAGGCTTTGCTATTCGGGAATGGATTCATACGGGAGGGTGAAGGATGCCTCGCCTGACCTTGCGATTGTGGATGATGGCTTGATTCTATGCCAGGAAGCGTAACCTTCAAACTCGCCGGAAGGACATTACTGTACTAACGGCGCGTGAGAGCCAGAATGCGTACGGGGCCGTCGACTTCGCCTTCCAGCTTCATCGGAGCCACCACCACCACGGCGCCCGCGTCGGGCACCCTTTCGAGGTTTGCAACATTTTCCAGATGGTAAACGCTGTGCGCCAGCGTGTATTCATGCACCGCCATTGTGCGGGACGATCCCGGATCGACGCTCAGCGTGTCGATGCCCAGCGCCAGGGCGGTGCGGCCCTCCACCAGAAAACGTGCCGCGTCTCGTGAGTATCCCGGAAAGTGCATGACCCCGTGCTTGTCCGGATTGCGATATTCCTTGGGCGAGCCCCACCGTACTCCCCATCCGGTGCGGGCCACCACCACTGCTCCCGGAGGAATCTCACCGTGAATCTGCTCCCACTGCGCGATGTCCACAACCGATACTTCGTAATCGGGATTGCGTCGCACTTGCGCCGTCACATCCAGCACCGTCAGGGGCGCAATCAGGCGCTCGGGCGGAATCTGGTCCACCGTCCACATGCCACGCACCAGCCGCGCCGGAGAATCGATATTGGTGTTGGTGGAGGTCGACGCAGAGACCCGGCGCAGTCCGTCCTTCTGAACCAATCCCGCAGAACGAAGCGGCGAATGGTCATGAATGCTCGGCAGCTTTCCGTGTCCCATCGGATGCGTGAGGTCCACGACTCCTGAAAAATTGCCCGCGGGAATTGCGTCCGGACGGCGCTGCGCAAACAACAGCAGCGCCAAAGCCAGAGCGTAACCGATAACTAACGTCTTGATCCTCATCGCTTCCTTGCTAAAACCTCGCTCGAAAACCGGTGCGTTACGAAGTTAAGTCTTGCCGCAAACAATGGTCCCCACTCGAAGAATCCCGCCTGCCAGGTCGACGTCCGTTTCACCCGCTGGGTGAGCCAGGCAACTTGAATTTCGGGAGGGAGGTGACACAGAAATTGTCGCCTGTCAGTAACCAACTGCTCAAGGTACCAACGGCCATGACCAGCCGGTGGCGCCGTCGGAGCGCCCCATCTCGCGTAGGGACAGGCACCCTGGCCCGTCCAGCCGGAGGCCAGAGCGGGCACTTCCTACATCCCAGCCACCCCGGCCGCCGCCACAGCCGCCAGCACCGTGCTGATGAAATTCACACTGTCGTTCCCAATCCATCCGCGCCGTTCAAACAGCGCGCCCAGAAAGCTGTCGATGACCATGCCCGCCACTCCTGCCAACGCCACAATCCACATCCATCGCAGCGGAAGAAGCCGCACGCACAATCCGACCACGCTGACCAGAAGCGCCGCCATCGACCCTGCCGCGGTTCCCGCGAGGGTAATTCCTCCGTCCGTTCCTGCCGGCACCGTCTGGAACGTCGTGATCAGCCGCGCCTCGCGCTTGAGCGCCTGTCCACATTCGCTGGAGACCGTGTCAGCCGCCGCCACCGCCAACGCCGCCGCCATCCCCAACAACATCAGCGGAGCGTGCCACGCCGAGAAACAAAGCGCGCACGCGGCAGCCATTCCGGTATTGGCTAAGACTTGCGAGGCGGTCCGCCCTTCCTTGCGCTCCGCGATCCCCAGCCGTAACTTTCGTGCCCGCCCAAACCGGGTCGCCAACCACGTCACCGCGAACACCGCCAACAACTCCGCGAACGCCCCCGGGCCCACGCTGGCAAGCAGGGCAAAGCAGACGACCGCACCGGCCACCGCTCCCGAACGCGAGACTCCTCGCACAAGCCATCCCAGGAGCGCAAAAGCCGCCGTTATGGCCACAATCAGGGCCCATCTGGACGCGGTATCCGCCCACCATCCCGGTGAAATAGCGATTAAGTTAAATGAAATCAAGTGCATAGCAGACGGCCACAACTTCTACCATGGCCCGTACCGGGTGGAATCGAATTGATAACTACCACCGGTTGGGCCCGATTTGTGTCCAGCCCATTGACTCGGGCTTTTTCTCTCGATTACCCCGCCAAGTTGATGCATCAAAAACTAATGTCGTGCGCTAAACTTTCGACGCTGGGCGCGGCTCTGGCGTCCTTTTGATTGTTCGGGGAGAACTTATGGCGGCCTCCGTTTGGTCTGGGTATCTGACGTTTGGCTTGATTTCGATGCCGGTGCGCCTGTTTTCGGGCGCCCGCAGCAGCGGTATCTCTTTCAACATGCTCCATCGCCCGGACCATCAGCGGGTGAAGCAGCAATACATCTGCCCCGCTGAAAACAAAGTGGTCGAGCGCAGCGAGATTGTCAAAGGCTACGAGTTCCGCAAAGATGAGTACATCGTTATTGAGCCCGAAGAAATCAAGAAAATCGAACCGCAGACCGCCAAGACCATGGAGATCCTTGAGTTCGTGAAGACCAGCGACGTGGATCCAGTCTACTTCGAGTCTTCCTACTACATGGTTCCCGACGAAGCCGGCCGCCGCCCCTATGCGCTTCTCACCAAAGCTCTCGAAGAGAGTGAATACGTCGCCATCGCGAAGCTCACCATGCACAACCGCGAGTACACGGTATTCCTGCGTCCCCACGAGGGGGGGATGATGCTGCACACCATGTACTACGCCGAAGAAGTTCGCCAGGTCGAAGGTTTCGGCGCTCCCGACGTCGAACTCAAGGACGCCGAAGTCAAAGTCGCTCACCAGTTGATCGAAGCCCTGGCCGCTGACTGGGACCCCGAAAAGTATCACGATACCTTTCAGGAAAATCTTAAAAAGCTCATCGAGACCAAGCTCGAAGGCGGCAAGGTGGTCGAAATCGACCGGCCAAAGAAACTGGCGCCGGTGGTAGATCTCATGGCCGCTCTGAAACAGAGCCTGGCCGAAATGGAAGGCAAGAAGAAGCCCGCTGCGACTACCAAATCCGCCGCCGAGCCCGCAGTAGCCGGAGGCAAATCCCGCCGCGGAAGATAGTTCTTCACGAACCACGTAGGGGCAGCCGCCCTCGGCTGCCCAGTCGAGCAAAGCTCGACGAGTCGTTACCTCGAGGCAACCCCTACCTGCCACGCGCATACTAACCCAGGGGGCGCTCGCGGTCAGCTGACGACTGGCGACAATCTCACGTTCCCAATTACAATATCCAATTCTTCCTAATTGTTCACCGCGGGGTGCCGATGCGTTTGGTGTCTAAGGGCCGATTGCCTGGTTTGATGTTCCTGTTCCTGATCTGCATTTCCTGTGGCGACGTTTATCGCCCCACCATCATTCCGCAACCGGTCCCCACGCCCGACCCGAAAAACTCCCACTCCACTTTCACGGTCAACCAGAATGGCGTCGTAACCTCCGGCACGGGCATGCAGGTCGATGTCTCGGGCGACTCGGCTGCGCTCGTCACCAAGGTTGCAGTCATGCCGGTGCACGCGGTCGTCCTCGGCAACCGAGTCTGGGTCGCGAATCAGGGGGCCGACTCGGTCAGTTCCTTCACGGTCGCCGGAAGCACGGCCAGCAGCGGAAATGAGATCAATCTCGCCAGTGGCGCCGCACCTGAATTCGTTGAAAGCACTGAAACCGGGACGATGTACGTTGCCAACTCAGGGACCGGCACCGTCAACGTCATCAACACCATTTCGAATGCGATCACCAACACGATCCCGGTTGGCACCCATCCGATCGCCATGGTGGAAACGCCCACCAACACGTCCACCAGCAATCTGCCCAAGAAGCTTTACGTGGTAAATCGTGATTCTGGCGACGTGACAGTGATCGCCAGCGCTGACAAGACTGTGATCGCAACTCTTGGCGTCGGCGCATCACCCCGATGGGCAGCAGCCAGGAGCGATGGCGCTCGTGTCTACGTTTTGAGTCATGACACCGGCACCGTGAGCATCATCAATACCCTGCTTCCCACCGATGCGGTCATCGGCACTACGGCCGTGGGCCCGGGAGCGGACTTCCTCTACTACGACAGCCGCCGCAATCGCCTTTACATTCCGAATCCAATCACTGGCAGAGTGAGAATCTACGATGCCAGCTCAGATGCTCTCCCATTGCTGGCAACTGTCGACTTGACCGCTGCCATTCCCAGTGGAGGCGCCGCTCCTTGCCCGGCCACAGGATGTTCTGCAGTTTCCGTCACGGCCCTTCCTGACGGTACACGCGCCTACATCGCGAGCTACTACCTTGATAGCACTTCCGCAAACTGCCAGCAGACAGCCTGTATCCAAGCCCAAGTCACGGTCGTCGATGCGCTGACCAACCAGGTGACCAAGGCCATCTCGCTGCCGCAGGTTTCCGTGTCGCCGGTTGCGAATTGCTCAGCCGCGCGCTTCCGGATTTCCGCTGCCACCGCGATCGACAGTTCCCGTGTCTACGTTTCCAGTTGCGATGCCAGCGCAGTCTGGAGCATCAACACTTCCGGCGATGTCTTCTTTGCGACCGTGCCGGCTCCGGGCAGCGCGTACTCGCCCACACTGCTGAACATCACCGCGGCCGTGCAGAACGGTTCCGACACGACCTACACCTACACCTACGACCCGAACAATGGCACGCCGATTTTCCTCGGCCTGGTTGTGAGCATCACCGACATGTCGGTCGCCGCCGACAATGGCACCTTCACGGTCACCGGCCTGGGCAACGGCACGTTTACAGTCAGCAATCCCGCCGGCCAGTCAACCCAGGGTGAGAACGCGACCGGAGTGGGCGAGCCTCCCCGGCAAAATCCAGTCTTCATGCTGACCGGATCGTAAGATGACTTGGCAGTTCTGAGCCAATTGATCAGGCAAAAACGGATAGGTGCCGGTTGCCCACCAGCCCCATAAGGCAAAAAACGCTCACGAAGTTCTAGAATCCTCCGTGCTCCTCAGTGTCCTCTGTGGTGAAGAGTTTTGGGACTGGACTGCGAGGGGAGGTCAGGACCTTGAGCAGGGACGAAGGTCCGCGCACACAGGAAGGTGATGCGCCGAACGGATTCGGTGTCTTAGTGGCCCGCCGCGGCGGCCTCGGCATGACGCCGCCGGTTGTAGCGGAGCGCGATATTCATGAACACGCTGCCGACCGGCGTCTCAAAGCACATCACCAGTGCTTCGGTATCCTCGCTGCTCTTGATCCCTTCGGCGGATTCGTGCATGACCGGCGGGTGCACGCGAAAGTGAAATCCCTGATCATTCAGCGCCGTGATGGCATTGCCGATGATCTGGTTGGCGAGTTCGCAGGCGGTTTCTTTTACCAGCAGTTCCGATTCCGGGAGTTCGGCTCCTGCCATCTTGCCGGCTACCCGCACCGCGGTATCGGGGTCGAGGTCGATGATGATGCGCCCCTCGATATCGCCCGTGACCCAAACCATGGCCGCTACACCTTTCCGGCGGTAGGCTTCTTCCTCCATGCTCAGGCTGCCAACGGCAGTTGTGCACTGCAGGCCCTGTGCCAGGACCGCATCCGCCGAGTTGATGAACGGCTGGATCAACTCCATCTTCATCGCGTTAGACTCCCGCTCCGGCCGCATTTGCGACCGCGCCGTCTTCGCCCAGCACGTACTTGATCACTTCGTAAAGGACTTCCGGCTTTACCGGTTTCTGCACGAAGTGCCGCGCACCCCGCTGCAAAGCGGCCACAATGTTTTCCTGGTAGCCGACCGACGACACCATCACGATGCGCGCTTCGGGATGCGATTGCACGATCCGTTCCGCCGCCTCGATGCCTTCCATCTGCGGCATGGTGATATCCATGAGCACGATGTCAGGATGCGTCCGGTCATATTCGGTGATGGCGGTCAGGCCATCGCCCGCCTCGCCGGCCAGATGTCCACCGAAGGACTCGACCATGCGAGCCAGGTTCTTGCGCGCAAAGACCGAGTCGTCCACGATCAGATAGCGGATCGGCTGCCCGTCCTTACTGCGTTTTACTGGCGCAAACTGCTCCATAACGACCTCCCTGTTGCTAACCTTCGTACCACGCGGCGCTTCCGCCGGCTAGATAACCCTAGTTTTGCCCGGCGCTGGCGCCTTTTCCGCCCGTGCCGTGCCCAGACTGCGTCTCTCCGCGCCCGGCTTCCTCCGCACAAAGAGATACCAGCGTGCTTGCCATGCCTTCCAAACCCACAATCCGAAGGGCGTACCCTCGATCCACCGCCGCCTTCGGCATTCCGTACACCACGCAGGACTCTTCGCTCTGCGCGATGGTCATTCCCCCGGCGGCCTTTACCGTACCCAGCCCTTCGGCGCCGTCATCGCCCATGCCCGTCATGATGACGGCCACGGTTTGCGGACCGAACTCTTCCGCCGCACTGCGGAACAGGATGTCCGCCGACGGCCGGTGCCCTCGAATGCGCGGTTCGTCACTGAGCAGGGCTACATTGCCGAGCGGCAGTTTCTTGACTTTCAGGTGACGGCTTCCCGGGCAAATCAAGACTCGCCCTGGCATGAGCAGGTCGCCCGATTGTGCTTCTTTCACACGCAGCGCGCAGGTTTCGTCCAGCCGGCGCGCAAACATTTCCGTGAAGTTTTCCGGCATGTGCTGCACGACCACGATGCTGCCGGGAAAATCTGCCGGCAGTTG
Source organism: uncultured Acidobacteriota bacterium (assembly GCA_963733805.1). Classification (GTDB taxonomy): domain Bacteria; phylum Acidobacteriota; class Terriglobia; order Terriglobales; family Acidobacteriaceae; genus Gp1-AA133. The sequence goes on from CAVTEO010000010.1 coordinate 170,829, forward strand.
CGAGAATATGTATTGCAGCGCGTGCGGGCCTCCCGTCGAAACGCCGATGGCCACAATCTTAGTGGGCGCCTTGGTCGACGCCACCGGCGCTTTGCCATACTGCATGGTGCTGGCCAGCGGTTTCAGGGTCACGCTCTTGCTGTTGGCCGCCGCCTTGATCTTGGAAATCAGCTCGACCGCGATCTCCGGCATGCGCGTCGAAACATCCTTGGGCTTGGCCACGAAATCAAAGGCGCCAAAGCTCAGAGCCTTCAGCGTGATCGACGCCCCTTCCGTGCTGTGCGAACTGACCACGATGACTGGCACCGGATACAACTTCCGCATGACCTGGCGCAGCATGTCGATCCCGTTCATGCCCGGCATTTCGAGATCGAGCGTGACCACTTGCGGCTTCAGTTCTTCGATCTTCTTCAGGCCGAAGTTGCCGTCCATGGCCGTGCCCACCACCTCGATCGAACTGTCCCGCTCGAGAATCTGCGGGATCAGCTTCCGCATGAGCGCGGAATCGTCCACCACCAGAACGCGTACGCGAGGAGTGGTCATGCTTGTCCTCCCGCCGCTCCCTGGCTGATCCGCGCACGGTCGGTGTGCGACAGCAACAATCCGGAGGTGACCGCACCGGCTTCGCTCGGCCGCGTGCGCGCAAAATGATCCACTACTGCGGATAAGTTCAGTATGAGTACAACCCGTCCGTCTCCCAGAATTGACGCCCCGCTTACCAGATCGGTTGAGACCGCATGGTCGTCCAACGCCTTGATGACCAACTCTTCCTCACCTTCCAGCCCATCCACAATGAGCCCGAATTTCCTCTCCCCCACGCTGATTACCAGCACAAAAAGCTTCGTGTTCGCCCAATCCGCCCCGCTCGCCCGCGGCCGTCCCAGCCGCACCAGGGGCAGGACCTGGTTACGCAGCTGCAGCACTTCGCAGTGGTCCACCTGGTGGACTTCGCCTTCCCGGGTGCGCGCAATTTCGACCACCGAATTCAGCGGGATCGCGTACAGCCGCTGCTGCACCTGGAACAAAAGGGCCTTGATGATGGCCAGCGTGAGCGGCAACTTCAGCCGGAAGGTGGTGCCTTTTCCCAGATGAGTTTCGATGTGAATGCTGCCTTTCAGCCGGTGCAGAACGCTCTGCACGACATCCATTCCGACCCCGCGTCCGGACACTTCCGTGACCTGCTCGGCCGTGCTGAATCCCGGGCGAAAGACAAAATCGAAGATTTCGGCTTCGTTGAGGCGGGCCGCGTCTTCCTTCGTGGTTAGCCCCAATTCGATGGCCTTCGCCTTGATCCGCTGTGCGTCCAGGCCGCGGCCGTCGTCGCTCACTTCGACGATGACCTGATTGCCCTGGTGATACGCGCTCAGACGCAGCGTTCCTTGCGGGGATTTGCCCGCCTTCTTGCGCTCCTCCGCGGATTCGAATCCGTGGCCGATGGCGTTGCGCACCAGGTGGGTCAGCGGCTCGGCGATCGCGTCCAGAATGCTCTTGTCGAGATCCGTATCCTGCCCGCTCAGCACCAGCTCCACATCCTTGCCGCACTGCCGCGCCACGTCGCGCACCATGCGCGGGAAGCGGCGGAACAGCTGTTCGACCGGCACCATGCGAATCTTCATCACCGAGCGCTGCAGGTCGTTCAGCACGCGCGCCTGAAAGCCCATGGCATCGGCCAGCCGTCCGCGCAGCGCATCCTTGGGATAGATCCGCGCGAACTCGTTCAGAACTTGCTGCAGCATCGACTTGCCGATAATCAGCTCGCCCACCAGGTTCAGCACGCTGTCGATGCGCTCCGCGTCCACCCGCAAAATGTTCTCCGCGGGGGTGGCGTGAGCCTGCGGCGCAGTCTCCGCCAGGCCTTCGTGAATTTCCGGGGCGGGCTCGGTTTCCTGCCACCGTGAAGTCTCAGGCATCCCGGATGTCTCGGGCTCGACCGCCGGATGTTTCATGACGGCTTCGACCGGCTGGGCAACCTCTCCCGGCAACAGATCGGTCTTGACGCTGGCGACAATGGTGGGAATCTGGCACTTCACGGAAATCTCTTCCGCCGTCCTCGGCGTGGCCACCAGGAACTCCACTTGCTTGGTGGCGGCCGGAGATCCCGCTTCCGGACGGGCGGCGAGCACTTCTCCGAGGCCTGCCAGCGCGTTCTGGACCAACTGCCGTCCGGCAATCGGCATCGCGCAGTGTGGATCGATCTGCGCCTGCACGTGGTACACGAAGTTGCCGGCTTCCTGCGCTTTCTGGACCGCGAGCTTCTCGTATTCGGTCCAGCCCAGCGCCTGCGCGCTGACCGCGGCTTTCTTTTTTGTGCCTCGCTTCGCGCCCGGCTCCGAAGTCAGCTTCTTGACCATCTTGCGCAGGGGATCGCGCGCAGGCAGCTTGGCGTGCTTGCGATAGGCTGCCAGCATGGCCGCGAACAGGTCCGCCGCCGTGAAAGCCACCTCCGCCAGCGTCGCATGTGCAACCGCCGACTCCAGCGCCAGTGCGTCTTCCAGTTCATGCGCGACCTCGCTCAGTTCGCGATACCCGCAGGCCGCCGCGTCACCCTTCAAGGTGTGCACGATCCGCCGCAGGCTGCGCACGATCTCCGAATCGCCCGGATGCTTTTCGAGCTTCAGGGCTTCTTCGTTCAGGCCTTGCAGGAGTTCCTGCGCGCTCTCGAAGAAGAGTTCGCGGAGTTCGGCCATGCGCTCGTCAGGCTGGCTCATAGCTTTACCTCGACGCGCTGGTAGGCGGTGCCGCTGTTGCGATGCACCATCTGGAATTTGTCGGTCAGCCCGAGCAGGCTTTCGGCGTGCCCCACGAACAGGTAGCCGTCTGGATTCAGGCAACGATAAAACTTGTTGATCAGCCGCTTCTGCTCGGCTTCGTCGAAATACATCATGACGTTCCGGCAGAAAATGACGTCATTGCGCTGCGGCAGGTACTCGGTCTTCAGATTGTGGAAGTCGAAGTGAATAACTTCCTTGAGAGCTTTTTTTACCGAATAGCGATCGCCCACTTTGTCGAAATAGCGCAACCGGTAGTTGTAATCGACCGACGCCATCTGGTGTTCGTTGTAGGCGCCTTCCTGCCCGGCGCGCAGCACCGAGTAGCTGATATCGCTGGCCAGGATTTCCACTTTCCAGGGCGGGGGAATCAGCGGCTTGGGCGATGGCGTTTCCACCGGCAGGGGATTGCGCATGTAGTAGTACGCCAGCGCATCAGCCACCTGCATGGCCATGGTGTACGGTTCCTGCCCGGTGGAGCAGCCTGCGCTCCAGAAACGCAAAGAGAAATCCCGCCGCTCCTGTTTCCGGCGCAGCAGGTCTTCCAGCACGTACTTGTGGAACAAATCGAGTTGCGCGCGATTGCGGAAGAAGCTGGTCTCGTTGACGGTGAGATTCTCGAGCAGCTGCGCGAGTTCTCCGCGCCCGGCATCGCTGATCAGCAACCGGTAATAGCTGTAGAACGAGTCGACCTGGCACTCTCTCAGGCGCCGTAGCAGCCGGTCCTGCAGAAAATGCGTGCGGCGCTCGTCGAAGTGCATGCCGCACTCCTGGTAGATGAGCGCCTGCAGAAGTTTCAGTTCCGCTTCGGTCAGCGCGGGTGCCGGTGCTGCTCCTGATGTGCCCATGCAATGTCGGTCCCGGGCCTGCCTAGCGGGCGGCCGCGCCGCGAACCTCCGCCTTCGGAGTGGCTGCCGGCTTGGTCTCGGCCGCAGTTTTTTGCGACTTGGCACTGCCGAATTCCAGAAGCTTGGTCGTATCCAGCAGCATGATCAGCCGTCCCTTGTATTTCCCGAGCCCCGTCACGCAACTCATCCCGCCCTCCTGCAGAACGGCGGGCGGCGGTTCGATGTCGCTGGCCGATATCTTCAGGACCTCAGACGCCGCGTCCACGATCAGGCCTGACAGCCGGCCGTTGAACTCCACCACCAGGATGCGGTTCCTGCGGCTCAATCCCGTTTCCTTGATGCCAAAGCGCTTGCGCAGATCGATGACCGACACGATCTTGCCGCGCAGGTTGATCACGCCCTCCATGTACTCGGGCGCGTCCGGCACCGCCGTAATTTCCGGCACGCGCACGATCTCGTGCAGCGCAGTGATGGGCACGCCATAGGTCTCGTTGCCCACCTGGAAGCCGACGATCTGCAGTTCGCGGTTGGTATGCCGCTCGACGCTCATCGCTTAAGCTCCCGCGGTTGCGCGCCGCGCGACCTTGTTGGAACTGCGATCGTTGCTGCGCCCGCGCTCGACCTCGCCGGTGCGTCCGGCCACGCGCTCCAGCGCATCCAGCAGTTCGGCCGACATCTTGGACATCTGCTCCGCCGACGCCGCCAGTTCGGTCGATCCCGACGTGCTCTGCTGAATCAGCTCGCGCATGCGTTCCATGGCCTTCACCACAGCCTGAGCGCCGGATGCCTGTTCTTCCACCGCAGAGTTGATTTCGTGCGTGATTTCGTTCAGCCGTGTCGTGGCCCGCGCGATCTGCGAAGACCCGTGCGACTGCTCGTTGGTGGCCGCGCCAATCTCCTGCGCGAACTTGTAGACCTCGGTGACCACGTTCGAGATCTTGCGCAGCGCGCCATTCAGCTCTCCGCCCAGTTCCAGACCTTCGTTGACGATGGTCGTGCTCTCGTCCATGTTCTCGACCGCTTTGCGGGCTTCCTTCTGAATGCTTTGAATGAGTTCGGAAATTTCCTTGGTCGACTGCGCCGACTTCTCGGCCAGCTTGCGGACTTCGTCCGCCACCACCGCGAAGCCCAGTCCGTGCTCGCCCGCGCGCGCCGCTTCGATGGCGGCGTTCAGGGCCAGCAGGTTGGTCTGTTCGGCCAGGTCGTCGATAACTTCGATGATCTTGCCGATATCGTCCGCGCGCTGCCCCAGCGCGTCGATGATCGAGCCCGACGATCGGATGGTGTTGTTGATCTTGTTCAGGCCTTCGGTCGCCTTGTCCATGGTGGTAATGCCGCTATGGACCTCTTCGCGCGACCGGTTCGAGATATCGAGCAGCACCTTGGCCGTGTCGGCTACGCGCTGGATCGAGGCCACCATCTGGTCGATGGAAGCCGAGGTCTCGCTCACGCTGGAAGCCTGGGTCTGCGTGCTCTTCACCATGTTCTGCACGTTGACGCTCATCTCGTGCATGGTGCTGGTGACTTCATCGATGGCCGAGGAGCCCTGCAGGCTGATCTTGGCCGATTCGTCAGACGCGCCGGCCACCTGGCTGGAAGCGCTGGCCACCTGCGAGGCGAGATCGCGCACGCTGCGTACCAGACCGCGCAAGCTTTCCACCATCTGCTGAAAGGCGTGCCCGAGCGTGTCCTGTTTCGAACGCGGCTCCACTTCGACCATCAGGTCTCCGTTGGCGATGGCTTCGGACACGGTCGCCATTTCCTTCAGGTAGGTGACCATGTTCGCGAACGTGCGCGCGAGTTCCCCGATTTCGTCCTGCCGCTCGGTATCAATGATGACGTTATGGTCCAGATCGCCGGTATTGCCGATCTTGTGGGCCACCGTCATTAACTTGGAAAGAGGCTCGGTGATGGAGCGCGAAGTGCGGAAAGCAATCCCGACTCCAACTCCCAGCGCGATGATCACGCTGAAGAAAGACGCGACAATGGTCCCGGTCGCGGCTTTTTCGTCAGAATTGCGGCGTTCCTCGACGATCTTTTTGTTTTCTTTGTCGGCTGCGTCCAGAAATTCCGTGGAGTTCTTCACCCAGGAGGAAGCGTCTTTCTGCAGATAGAAAATCTGCAGCTCGGCCACCGTGGCGTTACCGCTGTCCACGTCTTTGCGCTTGTCGACCAGGGGTTGGGCAAACTCCTTCGCCCAGTTTTGCTCCAGTTGCTGAACTTTCTCGAGAGCCGTCTTTTGCTGGTCCGAAGCCGCCAGCGTCTGGGTTTTGTCGAGTTTGTCGTTCAGCAGTCGGATGCCCTCGTTCATCTTGTCCACTTCGCGGGTGTCGCCGCTCAGGAGGTAGTTGCTGAGGTAAAGACGGTTCTGCATCATCTGGAACTTGACCGCGTCGGTCGCTTCCGCCAGTTGCAGCGACGTGGTGGCCGCCTTCTTCGCCTCGTGTTCCCGGCTGACCGCTCTCCAGTTGACGAAGAACATGACCAGGACCATCACCAGGACGGCGCCAAAGCTCATGTAAAGTCTGTTGCGCAGCGTCATCGCTGTTTCTCCCTCGCTGGCCTCGAACCCGCCTGCGTACCCCTGGTGCGCAGGCGCTGCCGCCCCGGCCTACTGAGTGGCAACATTCGGATCGAACTTGAACTCCACCACGCCCGTGGTTTCTTCGGACGCGGCATCAAACCGCCATTTCTTGACCGCATCGACCGCGGCGTTCACGAGCAACGGGTGCCCGCCCACGACCTTGGTGCTCTTCACGGCCCCGTTGGGCGCCACCACCACCTGCACCTTCACCACGCCCGCGATCGCCATGCGACGCGCCAGTTCCGGATAACTCGGCGCTACCTTGGTCTTCACTTTGCGCGTGATCTCTTCTTGCTGCCCTCGCCCCGGTAGCGGATACAGCAGACACAGAGCGGCGACGCCTGAGATGACGGCCCCTGCCAGCCAGCGTTGTAGTTGTTGTCGAGACACAAGCTCCTCCGTGCAAAAATCCTACCCCGGGAACCGCAAAGCTCGTGCCAGCTTTATCGTTGGGAACGTTACTTTGGTGACCGTGATAAGTCGCTGTGCCAGAAGGGAATGTACCGTTGGGGATGCTCTGTCAATGCGCTCCGACAAGTTAGAAACGTCTCAGGTTTTGCTTTTCTTGACGGGCGATTCTCACGGTGAGACTTCGAGACACTGCCCAAACGTGGGATTTCACAGATCGACACCTTCAGCCTTATTCACTTGACTCAAATTGAGATTGCAGGGTACTTTCCCCTTATATTCAAATAACTTGTGAACCTCAGGGAAGAGTCCAGCGGTGTTTTTCTAACCATGCGCGCGGGAGACACGACGCTCGTCCAGGGGCCAAACCCCAGGTCTGACGAAGGTTTTCAGAAGCTGCTCCTTCGCTTCTCGGCCGCTGCCGCGCAAGGCACCGAGGTCGCGTCCCTCATTCACCTGTTCTGTCGCGAGACCCGCGCATTCTTCCAGGTTAGTGGCGTCTACTTCTGGCAATGCCTTTCGCCTGACGAAATGGTCGGAGCGGAAGCCGACGGGTTGCTGGCGGAAAGCTTTCGCGGGCTCCGCCTGAAGGCCGCCGAGAGTGCCGTCTCCGGCGAAGCAGTCCGCCGGCGCCGCACCATATTCGTGAATTTTCTGGATGTCGCCCGCTACCCCCGCGCCTCCGAGTTCGGCGCCCGCGCCATGATGGCCGCTCCCTTGGTCGTTTCCAACGAAGTTCTGGGAGCCGTCGCTTTCATCCACGATTCCCAGCCGGGTTTCTTCAACGAAGACCTGGCCGCCAAGGCCACCATCGTTGCAGGTCAGTTGGGCAGCCTGCTGGAGGCGCGCCGCCTTTCGGAGGCTTCCCGCGAAGACCATCGCCGGGCCGAGATTCTCGCGGAAGTGGCGCACGCCCTGCACGGCAATCCGGACGTGGCCGCCGTCATTGAGGCCCTGGCCGACCGGATCCGCGTCCTGTTGCGAGCGCGCCTGGTCTGCGTTTTCATGCGGCACGAGGGACCGTTCGAATTGCGCGGCGTCGCCGCCGAGAGTGCGCAGCTGGGAAATTCCGCGCGTGCCCGGCACGACCGGACGGCTTTACGCTTTGCCGCCGACGTGGCCTCCCGCGCCGTCTCGGCGAGCGAGCCCATTACCGTCTCGATCGATCCCGCCTCCCATTCTCTCGGAGACCTGGTGCCTGCCGGCATGCTCCTGGCGGCGCCTTTTCGGACCTCGCGGACGCAAGGCGCAATTCTGGTCTACCCGCGGCCCGACGGCATCTTCACCAACGACGAGCGATCGCTGGTGTCCGCGGTCGCCGGCTTCGGGGCCGTGGCCGTCGCCAACGCCGAACTCTACGCAACCGCCCGCAACCAGGCCCACGAGCTTCATCAGCTTCTGGAGATTTCTTCGGAGTTGCGCTCGGTCGGCAACCTCGACAAATTCCTCGAAGCCTTCGTGGTACGCGCTGCCGACTTCCTCGGCTTCGGCCGCTGCTTTATCGGACTGTTGGAAGATGGCAAGTTCCGCGTGCGTTTGGGCGCCGAGAAGGGCGAAGCCCGCCACGTCGATCTGACCTTCCCCGACGGCATCGCGACGAAAGCCTTGACCGCCAAGGAAGTCTTCTGGACCGATGACGCTAGCAAGCTTTCCGGATCCAATGCTCAGGCCATCGCGGAGTTTGCCATTAAGCAGATCCTAGCGGTGCCCCTGCTCGGATCCGACGGCGAAGTCCTGGGCATGTTCGGAGTGCTGGACCGCCTCGACAAGGCCAGCATCAGCGAAGAGGATGTGCGCCGGGCACGCGCCCTCGCCGCCCAGGTATCGGTCGCGCTGGAGGTGATGCACAACCTGCATCTTTCCGAGCAGCACCGCAAGCATGCCGAAGCCTTGATGGGCTTGTCATTCGAACTCAGTAGCCTGGTGCACTTGCCCGACTTCAACCGGCGCTTCCTGTTGCGCGCCGCGGAACTGTCCGGCGCGAAAGCATCCGCCTTGGCGCTATTTGAGGATGGGACCCTGGGTTCGACAATTCTGCACGACTCTTCGCGAGCCGAGCTTTCCGATCGCAGCCTGGAACGTCGTCTCAGTCATGCCCTGACCGAATCTCTGGCGCAGCATCCCGAGCGCCTTTATTCCGGACCCGCTGCCGAACTGCTTGGCGCTGCGCTGGCTGCCGCCCTCGAATGGAAAGATTGCTCGATCCTGCGCTTGAGCGGCGGCGGTGACGAATCGGTCGGCGTGTTATGCCTTGCCGGTCGCGGCAAGCCTTTGTCCCATGCGGATCAGCAGTTGCTGCACGCCATTGCCAGTCACGCGTCGGTTGCCCTCGAAAACGCCCGCCTCTTCACGCGCATGGATAAGGCCAACCGCCACTGGATGGAGATTTTCGACGCCATCACCGACTTCATCGTCGTGCACGACGAGAGTCAGGATGTTTTGCGCGTCAATCGATCCCTGGCCGAGTTCATCGGCGTTCCGCCCAGCGAGTTGATTGGCGTCAACATGCGCGCCCTGGTTGCGCTCGCCAGCGACAATCCTGCGCCGGGCTGTCCCTTCTGCCGCAACGCAATCAGTGGTCCCGACGAGTACGTCCACCAGGTGCTCGAACGCATGTACCTGGTTTCCACTTCGCGCATTCACGCCTCGGCGGGCGAAGGCCAGCACACCATCCACGTGCTCAAGGACATCACCGACCGCCGCGAAGCCGAGCGCCGCTACCGCGAACTGTTCGACAACATCCAGGAAGGTCTCTTCTTCGCGGTCCCGGACGGGCACTTCATCGAAGTAAACGACGCCCTGGTTCGCATGCTGGGCTACCACGATCGCGAAGAACTTCTCAAAATCGACATCCCGAGCCAGCTCTACACCTCACCGGACCGCTTGCGCCGCCTGAACCTGGTCATGCAGCAACACGGCGTGCTGCGCAATCATGAAGAAGTCCTGCGCCGCAAGGATGGCAGCGCCGTCCATGTGTTGATAAACGCCTTTGCCGTTCCTGACGCTCATGGCCAAGTCTTGCAATATCGCGGCCTCATGCTCGACATCACCGGCCTGAAGACCTACCAGTCGGAGCTGCAACACGCGCGTGATTTCTCCGAGAAGATTCTGAATAACACGCAAAGCCTGATCCTGGTGGTCGACACCGCTGGATTGATCAGCTATGCCAACCGCCGCTGGTACGAGGCGGGCTACGAGCAAACGCAGCTGGTGGGCTGCCCGTTGGCCGATCTGGTTTCGCCGGTTCGACGTCCTGTGCTTGCCGATGCTCTGAACTCAACCCTCTCCGGCCACCCGGTCGACAATCTCGACCTGCAGGTTCTGCGCGGCGATGGCCGGGTGGGCCAATTCTCGGTAAACCTGAGCCCCATGCGCGATGACCAGGGCATCGTGACCAGCATCGTGGTCGTGATGACCGACATCACCGACTCCGCCATGTTGCAGTCCAAGTTGATGCATGCCGAGAAGATGGCCGCCGTCGGACAGTTAGTCTCCGGCGTAGCCCACGAGGTGAACAACCCGCTGACCGCCATCCTCGGCTTCGCCGATCTTCTGATTGAAAACCAGGACACGCCCGAATCCGCCCGCAAGGATCTGCGCGTCATTCTGCAGGAAGCGCAGCGCACCAAGCAGATCGTGCAGAATCTGCTCAGCTTCGCGCGTCAGATGCCGCCCCAGCGCAAGCCCGTCCAGCTCAATGGCATCCTGCTCCGCACCATTCAATTGCGGGCCTACGATTTCAATAGCCACGGCGTCGAGATCGTCGAGCACTTCGATGAGAGCCTGCCCCAGGTGGTGGGCGATTCCCACCAGTTGCAGCAGGTCTTTCTCAACATCATGAACAACGCCTACGATGCCGTGCGCGAAACTGGTCGTCCCGCCCGCATCGAAATCATGACCGCGAACCTCGGCACCTACGTCGAGGTTTCTTTCCGCGATAACGGGCATGGGATCAGCCATCCCGACCGCATCTTCGATCCGTTCTTCACCACCAAAGAAGTGGGGAAGGGAACTGGCCTGGGCCTGAGCATCTGCTACGGCATCGTGCGCGAACATGGCGGCGAAATCCTGTGCCACAACAACGCCGGAACCCAGGGGGCGACATTTATCGTTCGCCTTCCCAGCCTTTCTGAGTCGGCCTCCAAAGGTGTGGCCGCGGGAGTTCTGCAACGATGAGTCTGCCAGCCATGAAGCCTGAACCTTTGCCCATCCTTTTAATCGAAGACGAGCCGGCTGTCATGGCTTACGTCTCGGCCACGCTGGAGCGCAGCGGCTACCAGGTCGTCAGCGCGAAATCCGGCGCGGAGGGCCTGCAGATGCTGGAGTCAGGAGAATTTCTCGGGGTTGTTTCCGACATGGTGACACCCGGCGGCGTCAACGGCGCCGACGTGCACGCCTGGATTGCCGCCCATCGTCCGGAACTGGCCGCAAGGCTCGTGTTCATCACCGGCGACATCGCCAACGAGCAAACCGTCGAAACGCTGCGCCGCACCGGCGCTCCCTGCGTGGAGAAGCCTTTCCGGGTGCAGCAATTTATTTCGGTCGTAGAAAAGACCATGGGGAAAGCGCTTTGACTGAAGACCTTCGGATCCGGTTGTTGATTGTCGATGACGAACAAAGCATTCGCCGTTTGTGCGTCACCGTGGGTGAGGCCCTGGGATTTGTCTGTTTGGAAGCGGCCAGCGGAGAAACCGCTCTGGCTCTGCTGGAGGAGCAGCCCGCGCACATGATCCTGACCGACATGGTGATGCCGCACATGTCGGGACTCGAGTTTCTGGAAAAAGTGAAGAAGATGTTGCCGCGCACCGAAATTGCAGTCATGACCGGCCATGGTTCGGTCGAAACCGCGGTGCAGGCCATGAAGCTGGGAGCCTACGACTACATCGCCAAACCGTTCTCGCCGCTGGAAGAACTGCGCCTGTTCCTGCGCCGCATGGCCGAAAAAGTCCGCCTGGTCGAGGAAAACCAGTTTCTCCGCGACCGCATGGACACCGAAACCCAACTGCACGGAATCGTCGGATCGTCGGCGAAGATCCAGGATGTCCTGCGCATGGTCTCGCGCCTCAAAGACACCCGCACGCCTGTGCTCATCACCGGCGAGAGCGGCACGGGAAAGGAATTGGTGGCCCGCGCCATCCACTTCCGCGGGGCATTCGCCAACCGGCCGTTTGTGGCGGTCGATTGCGGTTCGCTCGTGCCTACGCTGATCGAAAGCGAATTGTTCGGCTACGAAAGAGGCGCGTTTACAGGAGCGTTGAAGTCGAGAACGGGCCTGTTCCAGTCGGCCGACGGCGGCACCATTTTCCTCGACGAAATCGGAGAACTGCCGCTCGAAATGCAGGCCAAGCTGCTGCGCGTCCTGCAGGAAAAAGAGGTGCGCCCGGTGGGCAGCAACCAGCGCGCGCGGGTGGACGTCCGGGTCATCGCCGCCACCAACCGCGACCTCGAACAGGAATATCGCGCGGGCACTTTCCGCAAGGACCTCTACTTCCGATTGAACGTGGTGACCGTGCACGTGCCCGCTTTGCGCGAGCGCCGGTCCGACATCCCCATGCTGGCCCATTGGTTTCTCGAACGCTGTGTGCCGGGACGCAGCGTGCAGGTAACCAACGCCGCCATGAAATCCCTGCTGCAGTACGATTGGCCGGGCAATGTGCGCGAGCTGGAGAATTGCGTGGAACGCGCGGTCGCCCTGGGAGATCAGCAGGTCCTCGACGTCGACGACCTGCCGCCGGCCATTGCCTCCACCGCGCAGCCTCAGGACGTCGACTCCGGGAACCCAGTCTCGACGACGTCGACCACCGATCTCGAAGACATCGAGCGCACGACCATCGAGAGAGTCTTTGAACAAGTAAAAGGCGACAAGGCGCTGGCCGGAAAAATGCTGGGCATCAGTCGCGCCACGCTTTATCGCAAACTAAAGCGCTATAACATCGGTGCCCGCACCCACGCGGTCTCGAGCCAGGCACTGCAGTAGAAGTGATCAACCGCAATGGGCCCAGAAGCCTCTCCTCCGTGCCCCTCTGTGGTCCTCCGTGGTTGAGCTTTTTGGTTTTGATGAGCCGCGTGAGTTAAGAAATTCTGAGACTAGAGTCTCATATTGAGACGATGCCGCGCGAGACTGGGTCTTCCGTGATTCGATGTTATCCCACCTTTTCAGCGACTTAACCCCGGTACTTCTGGTTTTTGCTTTGGTTTCCGCCGTGCATACAGAGATATCCGTAGCAAGCGGACCCAAGGCTCCCGGACAAACTCTTTCAAACCGGGAAGAGGGGAGCCGGTCACCGCTTTTCGAGGTTCACCTTGGGAAAACAGGCCCATGTTGTCGAATCTTCCACGCTGTTTGTCGTGGTGGCGCGCCTAGCCCGATTGCTGCGTAACGCTTTCGGCCCTCCCTCCCTCCCCGTCTTGCTCTCGCTTTGCCTGCTCCACAACGGATCCAGAAACCATGACTGAATTGAGCCAACTCACCGCCGAGTGGAATGCCGCTCGCATCCTTTATCCGACCTACTCCGCGCTGGCGCGCGAGTTTGTCATCGACCTGACGCCCTGCAACGACCTGGAAACCGGCGTCGAGCAACCTCCGCAGGAATCGGTGGAGCAGGCTCGGCAGTGGCTGGACGACATGGACGAGCGCATCCAGATCCATCAGTTGCGCCAGTTCCTGCAGACCACGACCATGATCACGCCGCAACTGCTGCAGACTTTGCTGCTGCACCACTTGCACAAGGACGAGAAGTCCCCGTCCGATCGCGACAAGATTGATTTTCTGATTGTGCAGCTGTTCTCGCTGGCGGCGCCTTCGCGCCTCGAGGACAGTTCGGTCACGATCGAATATGTGGCCAAGACTCTTACCCCGGTGCTGGGCGCGGTCGATACCTCGATTCCGGTCTGGCTGAAGCCGCTCGAAAACGTGCTGCAGTCGGCGCAGAAGGCCCGCACACTGAACGAGTTGCTGCATAGCGGGATTCTGGAGCAGGGCCGCAAGTTCAAAGTGCAGAGCGGAGAGAACTATTTTCTGCCCATAGCGATGATCGCCTTCGCGCGCTTCAGTTTCCTGATGCGGCGGGTGTTCTTCCGGCTGATGCACCAGGACCTGAACGCGATCTTCGACGGCCTGCGCGACCTGGAACAGCAGGGCGTGACCACCATCGACTGCCGGCGCGCGCAATTCTCCGCCGAAGAGCCTATCTTGCGCCTGCGCATGATCTGTCAGTCGTGGAAAGTGATGTTCCAGGCCGAATATTCCTCGGGCCAGCCGCTGCGCATGCTGGTCGATCTGCGCGCCGCCATCGATGACGCGCTCGGGCGCGGGGTGGCGCAATCGAAGTCGAAACCCGCAACCGCTTCCGCGAAGAAAACGCCCGCACCCTCGGCAAAGCCCCCGGCTCCCCTGGCCGCGCGCGCCGGAGCGGGAACGTCTGCGTCCGCGAAGTTCAATACGAGCTCCGACGAAACTCCGGAATTTGAAGTTTCCACCGACAAGTGGAATCCCAACGGGGAAAGCAATTGAGGACGATGCTGAGCGTGAATCAGAAGCGGATTGGCATCATCTCCGACGACGCCGATTTTGCCGGCCAGGTTTCCGGCCGCTGGCAAAGCGAGCGGGTGGTGCCCGCCTTCACCGCGTTGGGCAACAAGGGCCCGCTGAACCCTGAAAGTTTCGATCTGGCAGTCGTCGATGTTCTGCTACCCGACTCGCACCGCGCACTGCGCCGTGCGTTGGAAGGCGGCGGCCGGCCCGTAATCCTGGTGTGCGGCACTTCCGACATCGCCCAGACCCTGCGCCGTGAATCTCCGCGCGCGGTGGCGGTCCCCCGCCATGACGGCTGGCCCGACTTCGTCGTCCTGCTGGCGGTGGAAACCTTGCGCCGCGTGGACGCCACGCATCGCGCCGATCATGCCGAGCAGGTCAACGCGCTGCTGAAGTGTCATGCCACGCTCGGGCAGTACATGATCGAGATGCGCCACTCTTTGAACAACGCGCTGACTTCCGTTCTGGGCAACTCGGAATTGTTGTTGCTCGAGCCGGGAGCGTTCTCGGCGGGAGTGCGTTCGCAGCTCGATACCATGCGGAATATGTCGCTGCGCATGCACGAGATCCTGCAGCGCTTTTCGTCGCTCGAAAAAGAATTGACCTTCGTCGAACAACAGGCAGTAAAGGAGCAGAAACTGAAACCACAAGCGGCAGCCGTCAGTCTGTAGGACCCTGCCCAGGTAATTTGAAGCCTCGCGGCGCAAACGCCCTCCCTCAAGCCGCGAGCACCCCCAAGTGACCGCATTTTGGAGGACGCGCTACAGGCAGTTTGCTCTCAGTGATTGCGATGAACACCGGCTTCCATTCCGGACGCTCGAACCGCGGACCCAAGGGTCCCTTCAGCCTCGTTCTCGATCACGAACTTTCGGAACTGCGTCTGCTTCTCGAACGCCAGGCCGGGGTTCTGCTGAACAGTCCGCAGGATGTGCTCATCTCCAAAGTCACCGACTACCTGCAAGCCCGCCGGCTCAGTTCGGTGGCCGACCTGATGGGCCGCCTGCAGGCTTCCGACACGGAATGTGAGCGCTTGCTCGAGCAACTCCTCGACGGAGAGACGGGCTTCTTCCGTCATCCTGCCGCCTTCGCCGCTTTTGAGAAGGAAGTTCTTCCCGAACTGCGTGCCCGCAAAGGCGCTGAGAGCGGACAGAGTCTGCGTATCTTGAGCGCTGGCTGCTCCACCGGGGAAGAGGCATACTCGATCGGACTGAATGTTTGCAGTGACCTGAACGAGTATGGCGGCGCCTGGACGATTCATATCCTGGCCAGCGACATTCGCCAGAGCGCCCTCACCTTTGCCGAGCGTGGCCTCTATTCCCAGCGGGAACTCGCGCAGATTTCATCCGCGATGCTGCACGCATACTTCGCGCGCGTCGACCAGCACTTCCTGGCCAAGCCCCGCCTGCGCAACCTGATCACGTTTACGCAAATGAACCTGGCGCGGCCCGCGTATCTGGGGCGCTTTGATTGCATCTTCTGCATGGACGTCCTCCCCCAATTCTCGACTGCCCAGAAGATTGCTCTCACACAGCGCTTGCATTTGTACCTCGAACCCGGCGGCTACTTGTTGCTGGGCGACGGCGAAAAGCTGCCGAACGCCGATGTGCCCTTCCAATCCGAAACCCGCAGAGGCTGCATCCTCTACAGAAAGCCATTAGCCGCCGCCGCCCGAGCCGGAAAGTTTTCTTAGTCTCCCCGCGTCCTTCCTCGATATTGATCTTCCATCCGGGCAACATTCGTAACCGCACGAGTCCCATCCCGGGAAACGGAATCGAGTTTATTCCCACTTTGTGTTCCCCATCACCGCGTCTCCGTGGCGCCACAGTGATTATTGTGATGGTCAAAGTCGACGCCGAGGCGTTCGACGAGACGCAAAATGCGACGTGTATCTCCTTCCCCCAGAGAGATTTCTGGATCGCCATCCCAGGACATGTTCGCGCGCCCATGACCCATTGCTCGACGCCAAAAGGAGGCGGAATGCATCTCAAACGTGTCCTGATTCCAGTGTTTCTTGTGGCCCTTCTTAGTGCCCTAGCACTGCCCTTATTTGCCCAGGAACAATTCGGTACGATCGCTGGTGTTGTGAGAGACCCAAGCAAAGCGGTACTGCCTGGCGTCGCGATCACAGTGACCAATAGGGCTACTAGTCGTTCACTCACGATGAGTAGCCGTGCTGATGGTAGCTATACTCTCCCCAACCTTGAGCCCGGCCGCTATTCGGTCGTGTTTGAGAAGACCGGTTTCACGCGCAGCGAAGTCCCGGACGTTCTGGTGGTCGTCGGCCAGACCACGACGGTTGATGTGGGTTTGCCGGTCGGCGCGGTGCAGGAAATGGTAGAAGTCAGCGCCGCTGCGGTGGCGATTGACACCTCCTCTACCATGATTTCGCACAACGTCACAATCGAGGAACTCGACACCCTTCCCAAGGCTCGGGATTTCACCGGCGTGGCTGTTTTTTCTCCATCGGTGAACACTGGCTATGTCGAGGGCGGCTATCAGATTAACGGCTCTAGCGGAGCCGAGAACTCCTACTACATTGACGGCGTCTCTACCAACAGCATGATTGATGGCTCGGCGCGTCAGAGTGCAACCTTCGACTACATTCAGGAAGTGCAGGTGAAGACGACGGGCCTGGATGCCGAGTATGGCGGAGCGTTGGGCGGCGTGGTGAGCGCAGTAACCAAGTCGGGTGGCAACGCCTTCCACGGGGACCTCTTCTTTTATTATGCCGGGAACAAGCTCAGCACTGCACAAAGTGAGCGGCTGCAGCTTAATCCGACGCTCGATGGCTTCCAGTACTTCCAAGACAGCAAGATGAAGAGCGACAACTACGAGTTCGGAGGCTCGCTGGGCGGTCCCATCATCAAAGACAAGGCGTTTTTTTACACCTCGGCTGTCCCACGCTGGTCACGCCAGAAACGAAACATAAACTTCGTAGACGGCAACGGTGATATGAAACGCAGTGCCAGCCAGATGAACTGGTTCAATAAGCTTTCCCTTGAGCCCTTGCAACGTTTGCGCATGAACTTTACCTGGCTGTATACGCCGCAAAGTCTAACTGGATCCATTTACGCGCTCGACGGCTATGCACCGAATACGAGCACCAACTACGTGGCGGATGCGCGCACGAGTGCTACTCTGGGCTACTTCCAGCCGGAGCAGAGCTATACTGGTCAGATCGACTACTTGCCCGGCGTCAATACCGTCCTGAGCTTTCGCGGTGGCCGCTACTACCTGAACTACATGGATACGGGCGTCCAACAGAACGGCGAGTATTGGTATAACACGTCACCAGCGGGACTCCCCGGGGTGCCAGACTCCGTTCAACGGCAAGCCGGCTATACCTCACCATCAGCCGGGCAGGTCGTCCATGATTTGACCACCCGAACCTATATTCAGGCGGACCTCAGTCAATTCGTACGCTTTGCCGGATCGCACAATTTCAAGTTTGGTTTCGGCACTGCTAAGAACGTAAATAACGTGAACAGCTCCGACTACGGTCCCAACGGCCGCGTGGTGCTCAATTGGAATACCGTCGATGAGGATGGGATCCATCCAAACTCATGCGCGATCTGCCAGCAGAACGGCGGGCCAGCAATAACCGGAAACTACGGTTACTACGCGGTGCATCAGGGTGGCACGATGGGAACCGCCGGTTCCTCCATCAACCACTTCTACGTTCAGGATTCGTGGAAAGTGATTCCGCGCCTGACCATCAACGCAGGGATCCGGTTGGAGAAAGAGACCATCCCGTCCTTCCGGCCCGATATCAAGAAATACGCCCTTCAGTTCGGCTATGGAGACAAGATCGCTCCTCGCATTGGCGCCAGCTTTGATCTGTTCGGCAACGGCAAGGTGAAGCTTTCAGGTGGCTGGGGCCGGTTCTACGACTGGACCAAGTACGATTTGGCGCGCGGCACCTTCGGAGGGCAGGTCTGGAACGTCTTTTATCGCACACTGGACACGACCGACGTTTTCAACCTGAACCTCAGCAATATGCCGGGCACCAATCTGTGGCCGACCGCGTACCGCGACCGTCGCATCCCGGGCTTTGACCGAATCGATCCGAACACTAAGCCGATGAGTTCGGACACCGTGCACGCGGGCGTTGAGTGGGAAGTGCAGAAAGGCATGGTCTTCACCGGTCGGTATGTCCGCAATAACCTGAACCGCACGATTGAGGACATGGGCCAAATAGAAAACGGTAGCGAAGTCTACAACTATGGCAACCCAGGCGAAGGCCGCAACAATGTGGCGCTTTCTGGTGGACTGGCTTGTCCGATCACAATCGACGGCAATTGCTTCGTTCCTATGCCGAAAGCGAAACGCACGTATGACGCCATGGAATTGTCGTTGGCCAGGCGCTTCGGCGGCGGGTATTTGTTTAACGCCAGCTACGTTTTCAGCCGGCTCTATGGCAATTATTCCGGGCTACAGAGCACGGACGAAATTCGTCCTGCGACTCTCGGCTACGCCTTCGGTGGCAATCAGGCGTTCTTTGCGCAAACTTACCGCCCGGGCGGCAATGCTAACCGATATTTCGACCTGGACGAAGCGGTGTTCGATGCTCATGGCCACGACGGCTTGTTTGGCCGCCTGCCCACGGACCGCCCGCACGTTTTCAAATTCTACGGCTCCAAGACATTAAAGTTTGGAACCGAGATTGGCGGGTTCTTCCGTGCCCAGAGCGGCACTCCGATGACGACCCAGGTGAATACCAGCAATGGCATTCCCATGTACGTCGAAGGGCGTGGCGATATGAGCCGTACACCCATCTTCACTCAGACCGATCTTTTGGTTGCGCACGAACTGAAGCTCGGCAAGAGTGAAACCAAGAAGCTGCGCTTCGAATTCAACATCATCAACCTGTTCAATCAAAAGACCAACGTGTACACGATGGACCGCTACAACCAGGAGCAGTTGGTGGATTCTATTGGCATCCCCCTGAGTAACGTTGATCTCACGAAAGGATTTGACTGGAAATCCCTGACCGCATCAACCGTGGCAGCAAATGGTGGAATCGGGCTTGATCCCCGCTATGGCCATCCAGCGGCGTTCAACCCGGGCTTCCAGGGAAGACTGCAGGTTAAATTCATGTTCTAAAATCGATTCACGGAAAAACTATTTGGGCCGGTTCTCAAGCCGGCCCTTTTCCGCAGTGCAAGTGCGCCTTAGTTGACCACGCGCGGCAAACGCATGCTAATTCACTGGTGCAGCGAGAGAGGCTTCCTTCGCGGAGTTGAGACCAGATCCAATCGCACTCTGCGCTTCCCGAGAACCGCCGGCGGCCGCCGCGTGAAAGAATTTCGCCGCCAGGCCGGAGTCTTGCTTCACACCACTGCCGAGGTAATACAGAAGCCCGAGGTTGTACTGTGCCGCCGCATCACCCGCCTTGGCCGCTTTGCGAAACAACTTTGCAGCCTCCTGGCTATCCGCAGGAACACCCCGACCCTGCAGGTACATAAAGCCCAGGTTCGACTGAGCCGGAGCATAGTTCCGAGCCACTGCCTTGCGATACCAAGCCGCTGCCGTGGTGTCGTTTTGCGGAACGCCTTTGCCGCGCGCATACATAAGTCCAAGATTGTTCTGAGCCGCCGGGAACCCCTCCACCGCAGCACGCGTGAACCACTTGACGGCGTCGCGGTCGCTCTGCTCGACGCCTAGACCTCTCAAATACAGGCTGCCAAGATTTGTCTGGGCCGCAGGCTCGCCGTTGTCGGCAGCCTTGCGGTACCACCGCGCCGCCTCAGCCAGATCCTGTCCGACCTCGACGCCGGATTCATACGCGAGCGCAACCTGGAATTGTGCGTTGGGATCTCCAGCCTGGGCTTGCTTGACAAGCCGGGAAAGGTCGCGCACCGGTCCAGGCGCACGGTCGAAAGCGAATCCCACTTTACAGGGCCCGCCCCCGAAGCAGGGAAGACTTCCCAGCAAGAGCACACTCATCAGCGCGCAACTTCGAAATCGCATGATTACCCCACCCACACGGAGCCGTTGTGGAGAACATATCGTGGCCTGAAGGCGGGGTCAAAAGAAACTACGGTGAATGTTCCGAACTTTTACATCCTGCAGTTGCAAAGTGCAACGCCCTTGTCTGCTAACAACAATTAAGGAGACTCGCAAGGCTCCCCTTTTCAACTTCCAAATCCTCATATTGGCGCCCAAGAAGCGATCCCGTCCTTCGCAATGTTAGGAGGCGCACTCAGCGTGGTCTCTGGTCGCTCACGAATCCCTGCCCATGCCCCGCGTATCCGGCGCTGGTTTGAGCGGACGCATCCACGCCTCCCGCAGGCACCGCTTCGCGCCGGGCCGCCAGGATCTCCAGATTCCGCCGCGCTTCGGGCAGGCCATGTTCCGCCGCTAGCCGATACCATTTCTCTGCCTCATCGAAGTTCTGCGGCACGCCCTGGCCATGTTCGTAGGCGTAGGCGATCCCGTTTTCCGCCGCCGCCGATCCGTGTCCGGCGGCTTTGCGAAGCAGGCGCATCGCTTCTGCCAGATCCTGCGCGATCACCGTGCCCTCGAAGTAAAGCAGGCCGAGTTTGTACTCCGCAGGTGCATAATTCTGGGCGGCGGCTTTCCGGTACCAGCGCACGGCTTCGTTTCCATTCGGCGTTACGCCGCGTCCCGCCGAATACATGAAGGCCAGGTTTGCCTGTGCGGGCGCGTAGCCTTTCTCGGCCGCCCGCTGATACCAACGCGTCGCTTCCACGTCGTTTGCCGGAACCCCACGCCCCGAGGCATGCATGAAGCCGACATTGTTTTGAGCGGGAAGGTAGCCTTCTGCGGCGGCGCGCAAGTACCAGCGCAGCGCTTGGTGGTCGCTCTGCGGCACGCCCAATCCGCGCAAAAACATTCCGCCCAGATTGTTCTGCGCCGCGGCATCGCCCAGGTCGGCGGCCTTGCGATACCACTTCACCGCTTCGTCATAATCCTGATCGGCGCCCGAGCCGGTCTCCAGCGCCAGTCCGGCCTGAAATTGGGCATTCCGGTCTCCGGTCTGCGCTCGCGCCAGAACTTGCTCGAAATGTGCCGTGCGTTTGGGAGCGTGCTGGAAAATCACACTTACTCTGCACGCCGCCACCGCCTGCCATGTCGGAAGACAGGTCAGACAAATACCGAGAAGAACATACCCGAGCCTTCGCAAGTTTCACCCCCACCCGCGAACGTCGTGCCAATTGCGCGCAACAATAGCGCAGCCCACGGGCAGGGTCAAAGAAAAACGCCAGCCGAGGAAGTATCTATTTCGTAGACGAGTTGAAAGCCACTACACCGCAAGCCAAGACAGGTGCTTGTTTCAGTCGGCAGTAGAACCGTGAGTGGCATCAACCACCGTTGGGCTTCTGTTTCGCACGAGGTGAACTTTCGCGGCATCTCCCGCTTCTCCCACAACATCCAACCCATGTATCCTGAACTCGGGAGACCCGGGCCATGCGTATTCGTGATTTCTGGAAAGGCTTGAAAACGCCCGAACATCGGCTCGCCTGGCTGGTGGCCATGGCGGCGGACGCGATCCAGATCGCCGTCGTCCCCATGTTCGGCGAGGGTGTGTTCTCGCCCGCCGACACTGCCCTCGACGTAATTGTCGCTGCGCTCCTGATTCGCCTCCTCGGCTGGCACTGGGCGTTCCTGCCCACCTTTGCTGCAGAACTGCTTCCCGGCTTCGATCTGTTTCCCACTTGGACCACTGCCGTATTTTTCGTAACGCGCCGCGAAGTCATGAGCAGCGAACCGGAAATTCTTCCACCCGGCCCGGCTCCAGCGCCCCGGCGATAGACGCTTAAAATACGGACGAGTGTTCTGGTGGTGCATGGACGACAACACCATCCACACCGGGTCCAAAATCCATGCAACCTTAATAATCTTGTCTGCGTAACACCTTCATGATCAAAACCTGCTTCCACTTTGTTCTTACGACTGTGGTGTTCGTGAGCACGGCCGCCTCCGCCCAGGTAGAGCCGCCGAGGAGTCTCTCTCCCACACAGCTGCAGTCCATTCGCGCACTCATTGAAAAAACGATTGCAGCTCACAACGTTCCTGGAGCCAGCTTCGCGATCGGACTCGGCGGACAGATCGCGTGGTCGGAAGGGTTCGGCTACGCCGACCTTGAGAATCACGTGAAGGCGCTTCCCGAGACGGCCTATCGCACCGCCTCCATCGGCAAGTCGATGACGGCCACCGCGGCCCTGAAACTGGCGGAGCAGCACGAACTCGATCTGGACGTTCCGATCCAGAAGTACTGTCCGCGGTATCCGGAAAAGCAGTGGCCGGTGACCGCGCGCGATCTGATTTCCCACACCAGCGGCATTCGTCACTACGAAGGGCCCAACGTCGACGCGGAATCGTTTAACACACATCACTACGAGCACGTTTCCGACGCCCTCGATCAATTCAAGGACGATCCCCTCAAGCAGCGGCCCGGTGAAGACATGCTCTACACCACGTGGGGCTATGTCGTGCTGGGCTGTGTTGTGGAAGGCGCGTCCCGCGAAGAGTATCGAGCGTTCATGCGCAAAACGATTTTCGATCCAGCCGGAATGGCTGCGACGCGGGACGACGACCCGCGCGCCATCATTCCGAATCGCGCCCGCGGGTACGTGTTCGAGGGCGGAGAATTGAAAAACTCGCGCTGGTCCGACTTGAGCAACAAGATGGCCGCCGGAGGCTGGGTGAGCACCGCCCCCGACCTTGTGCGCTTCATGAACGCCTGGATGCAAGGCCGCCTGATCTCCCCGCCCACCATGAAACTCATGCTCGAGCCCTATAAACTACGCAGCGGAACCATCGACAATTTCGGGTTGGGCCTGTTCATCGATGACTACCATGGAATGAAGGCAGGTCTCTACGGAGGAGGCACGGCGCAGGTCTCGGCTTTGATATTCTTCGTTCCGGAAGAGCAATTGGCGATTGCCGGCATGTTCAATCTGGAAGGCATCCCGGGCCCCGAACGGATTGCCCTTGGTGAGGCCATCGCTGATGTCGTGCTGGGCGAGACAAAGCCCAATCCCGATCACTTCAGCCCTCCAAAGTAAGCCAGGCGGACGACCGGCCGCGATTGACGCCGATGTTAGTCTGTCGGTTGGCCTCGTACGATTCGCGTCCCACTGGCGCCCCAGGATCTATGGGTGCCCCAGGTTCGCGTCCTCTCTTTGGACGCTAACCTGGGATTCGCACGGCGAGCCAGTTCGCCCGTGTGAGGCCAAACTTCTGAGAGACGTGAGGCCTGCCAGTGTCTGCAAGCTTTGGATCGCGCGTCGTCAACATCACCGATTTTCGTCCGCTGGCCCAGCGCCGTCTGCCGAAGGCGGTCTTCGACTACCTGGATGGTGGCGCCGACGGCGAGATCACGTTGCGCGAGAATTGCCGCGCGTTCGATGACATTATTTTTCGTCCGCGCTGCGCGGTTGCGGCTCCTGATTGCGGCCTGAAAACCACCATCCTTGGACAAGAGGTGTCATTTCCCGCAATGCTCGCTCCGGTTGGCTACAGCCGGCTCATGCATCCGGGAGGCGAGGCGGCCGCCGCCAGCGCCGCCGGCA
Organism: uncultured Acidobacteriota bacterium; assembly: GCA_963733805.1. Taxonomy (GTDB): domain Bacteria; phylum Acidobacteriota; class Terriglobia; order Terriglobales; family Acidobacteriaceae; genus Gp1-AA133. Next base: position 194,510 of record CAVTEO010000010.1, read on the forward strand.
AAGCTGGCACCGCCTACATCCTCTCCACCATCTCCGGCCACCCGATGGAGAAGGTAAAGTCGGCTTCGACCGGCCCGGTGTTTTATCAGCTCTATCTTCTGGGGGGCCGCGCCGCCGCGGAAGCCGCGATTGACCGCGCTCGCAATGCCGGATTCTCCGCTCTGGTGGTGACCATCGACACGCCCGTCGCCGGACTGCGCGAACGGGATGTTCGCAACGGCGTGAAGGAATTGCTCGGCATCAATCCGATCGCGATGGTTCCATTCCTGCCCAATGTTCTTGCTCATCCGAGATGGCTGCTGCAATTCCTACTGGACGGCGGCGTGCCGAAACTGGCCAACGTTGTGATCCCCGGAAAAGGTCCGCTGCAAATGGTGGACGTGGGTGCGGCGCTGGCCGCCTCCGCCGTGAAATGGGAAGACCTGCGCTGGATCCGCGAGCATTGGCGCGGGCCCATCGCCGTGAAAGGAGTGTTGACCGGGGAAGACGCCAAGCGCGCGGTCGATGAAGGTGCCGCGGCGGTCAGCGTCTCCAATCACGGAGGCCGGCAACTGGACGGAGTGCGTCCTTCAATCCGCGCCCTACCCGAAGTCGTGGCCGCCGTGCAAGGCCAAACCGAAGTCTGGATGGATGGCGGCGTGCGCCGCGGTTCCGACATCGTGAAAGCCCTCTGCCTGGGCGCCCGCGCCGTCCTGTGCGGAAGAGCCTACGCGTATGCTCTGTCGGCCGCGGGAGAGGAAGGAGTAAGCCGCGCGATAAAAATCTTGCGGGCGGATGTCGAACGAACTGTAAGATTGCTGGGCTGCCCGTCGGTCGAGGCGCTCGATGATTCGTACGTCGAAGTTCCGGCCAGTTGGAAACAGTAAATCAAAACTGTTCAACGTCGAGCAAGAAATTAGATAAAAGTCTGATCGCCGAGTACGCCGAGTACAAATCTCCCTCGGCGCTCTCTGCGATCTCGGCGGTTAAGGATTGCCTTCCGCTGTGTCTCTGTGACTCTGTGGTGAAAAAATCTCACGCGAAGAGAAACTCCTTCGTTCGCAACTCCTTGATGGTATCCCGCAGCTTGGCCGCCTTTTCGAATTCAAACTTCTTCGCCGCCTCGCGCATATCGCTCTCCAGCTTGCCAATGAAAGCATCCAGCTCTTCCTGCGATTTGAATTCCGGGACGCCGCTCTCCTCGACCGAAGTGAGATCCGCGTAATCGGCCGCCACAATCGAGGCCAGGGACATTTCCAGCGGCCGCACGATCGATTCCGGAGTGATCCCGTGTTCTTCGTTGTAAGCGGTCTGGATTGCTCGCCGGCGGTTGGTCTCGTCCATGGCGCGCTTCATCGAGTCGGTCATGCGGTCCGCATACAGAACGGCGCGTCCATTCAGGTTGCGGGCGCAGCGCCCGATGGTCTGGATCAGCGATCCGCTCGAACGCAGGAAGCCTTCCTTGTCCGCGTCCAGAATCGCCACCAGCGACACTTCGGGCAGGTCCAGCCCTTCGCGCAGCAGGTTGATGCCGATCAGCACGTCGAACTCGCCTTTGCGCAAATCGCGCAGGATTTTCACGCGTTCCAGCGTTTCAATTTCCGAATGCATGTAGCGGCAGCGCACGCCGACTTCGCTGTAGTATTCCGCGAGATCTTCCGCCATGCGTTTGGTCAGAGTCGTCACCAGCACGCGTTCATGCTTGGCCACGCGATCGCGAATCTCGTGCAGCAGGTCGTCAATCTGTCCCTTCACGGGACGGATCTCCACCGGAGGATCGATCAGCCCCGTGGGCCGAATGATCTGCTCCACCACCACGCCCGCCGACTTGGTCAGCTCGTACGGTCCAGGCGTCGCCGAAACGTAGACCAACTGGTTCATGCGGTGCTCGAATTCCTCAAACGTGAGCGGGCGGTTGTCGAGCGCAGAAGGCAGCCGGAATCCGTATTCCACCAGAACTTCCTTACGCGACCGGTCGCCGGCATGCATGCCGCGCAACTGCGGCACGGTCTGGTGGGATTCGTCGATGAACATCAGGAAGTCGCGCGGAAAATAATCGAGCAAAGTAGGCGGCGGCTCGCCCGGCAGGCGTCCTGTGAAATGCCGCGAGTAGTTCTCGATCCCGTGGCAGAAGCCCATCGACTTGATCATCTCGAGATCAAACATCGTCCGCTGGTGCACGCGCTGCGATTCCACCAGCCGTCCCTGTTTCTCAAGTTCCACTTCCCACCAGGCCAGCTCTTCCTTGATGGATGCGACCGCCGAGGCCTTGGTCTCTTCTTTCATCACGTAATGCGTCTTGGGGTAAATTGGCAGCCGCACGTAGCGTTGCTTGACTGTTCCAAACAGCGGATCGATCTGCGAGAGCCCGGAAACTTCATCGCCCCAAAGCTCGACGCGGTACGCCATGTCATCGTAGGTGGGATAAATCTCAATCACGTCGCCGCGCACCCGGAACGTGCCGCGGCGGAAGTCGCCATCGGTGCGCTCGTAGAGAATCTCCACCAGTTTGCGGGTGATGTCCTGGCGCTTGATCTTCTGGCCCTTCTCCAGGAACAGCAGCATGCCATAGTAAGCTTCCGGCGATCCCAGGCCGTAAATGCAACTCACCGACGCCACAATCAGCACATCGCGCCGCTCAAACAACGACTTGGTGGCCGACAGGCGGAGCTTGTCGAGTTCGTCGTTAATCGTGGATTCTTTTTCAATGTAGAGATCGGCGGCCGGGACGTAGGCCTCTGGCTGGTAGTAGTCGTAATAGGAAACGAAGTATTCCACCGCATTGTGCGGGAAGAAGCTTTTGAATTCGTGGTAAAGCTGCGCGGCCAGGGTCTTGTTATGCGCCATCACGATGGTCGCCCGGTTTGCCTGCTCGATCACCTTGGCCATGGTGTAGGTCTTGCCCGAGCCCGTGACGCCCAACAGCACCTGGTGCTGCTCGCGATCGAACACCCCGCGAACCAGCGACTTGATCGCGGAGCCCTGGTCCCCTTGCGGCTTGTAGTCACTGACGAGTTTGAAATCCATAGAAATCAGCTGATGGCGAATAGTCGTTGGCTTGTGGCCAAATCCCCCGCTGCTCGCTGTGCCCAGATGTTCGAGGCCTCTACAGAGAGCGATTTTGGCGATAGAGAATCTTTTTATTATAACGCGGCTGTGCCAGTGGAGCGACGGGCGTCCTCGCCCGTCCAGCTTCCGACTGATGTAGGTGAGAGGACAAGATGCCGGTGGCTACAAGTGCGTTTTGCTGCTTGTCGGCGGAAGGTGCTTGCTAAGAGCTACCAGCATCGTCATCAGCGATTGGCCATCAGCCACCAGCCACCAGCCACCAGCTACTTCACTTCCTCCATCCCCGTAATCCTCGAAGCGGCATGGAACTTCTTGTAATCCTTGTAACGAATGTCTTCTTCGACATTGAAATTCTTCAGCAAGGCGACGCGCACGTCGACATGCACGGCAACATGGCGGGGCAGCCAGACTTCGTCGTTGACGCGCGTGGTATCGATCACAATGCGCGAACCCTTATGGATGCGCGCGATGAAGAGTCCGAAGGACACCGTGTCGATGCACTGCGCGTCCAGCTTCACCCACTGATTTTCTGCGCAGTCGATCCACACCCGGAAGCGGAACTTGGGCAGAATTCTTGCCTCTTTGCGTCTGGGTTCGAAGCCGGGACGGGGTTCCCCGTCAATCACATAGGTCTCGCGGCCATCCAAGGTTTCGATGCCGGCCAGTTTGAAGTCGTAGGCGTCAGCAACCTCTTTCACGAACTGGCGGCTCTGCTCGCGCTCTTTTTCCTCTTCTTTCAGCCGTTTCTCGCGCTGCGAGTCTGATTCGCTTTTGCGCTTGTCGATGATTTTCTGGATTTTTTCTTCTTCCTTGGCTGCCTCTTTGGCAGAGAGCGGCTTGTCATCCTTGGCGGTCAGGCGCCGGACCTGCTCGTTATAGATTTCCAGCACGTCGTAAGTGCGCGTCTCGGTGGAAGAAACTTCGCCTTTGCCATTGAGTTTGTGTTCTTCGACGCGTTCCACGTAGGTGTAGTCGCGCTGGCGCTTGTCGTTCTCGATGTCTTTCTCCGCCGACAAGCGGATCAATTCCTGAATCTGCTCCCGCGAAAGGTTTAGGGTGCGGGGGGCAAGGGACGCGTTCAATTTTTGAGCAGATGCCGCGCCCGCGTCTCCGACGGCACTGTTTTGCCCGACGGCAGCCGATGCAAAAAGCAGGATGAAAATGATAATAAGCGGTCGCATTTTCATGATTTACGTCCCTTGAGGGCCGGCAGTTCGCAGAAAAAACCCGGTGCGCCGCCGGATGTTTCGGCCAGCGCCCGAACCCCGCTTAGGCTGCAGTTTCGCGGAGAGAAAATGGTCCCAACAGCTTTTTACCTGCAGGCAGCTGACTTTACGTTTCTTTACAAGGTTTTAACAAAAAAGTGACCGACTTGTTCTAAGCTGGGCGTTCCACTTAGGCGTTTCCTTTGGAAGGGGTGTATCTCGATGACGCATCCGGCTCACCGCATTCTTTGCGTCGACAGTTCGCCGCGTCGCCTGCACGATCTGACCGACACTCTGCAGAAGGCGGGGTTCGACGTCTGGACCGCGCGCGGCGCGAGCGATGCCGTATGCCTCGCCGCGTCATTGAACTTCGACGTGATGGTGCTGGACCAGGCTTCGTCGCTGGCGCGACCGGAGATCTGGCATTGCCTTTCCGACTCCAGGCCGCACCTGCCGATCTTGGTGCATTCCCGCCCAGCGAAAGCAAACGAACTCTGCCGGCACTTGCGGTTGGTAACGCCATCGGCGCCTCCCCACAATCCTGAAGTGGTGCTGGCGTTGCTTCTGTTGTTGCTCGGAGACGGAAGCGGTTCGAGCCCCAAGACGCACGAGTGGGCTGCCGCCTGAACGGTTCCTGCTAACGAGCTTTCCTCGGAGTTTTTCCCGGCTTGTAAGCCTTGCCCAGGATTTCTGCCTGGTACACGCGTTCGTCCACACGATGCAGGCGTTGAGCGATCCGCTTGCTGAACAGGCTCTGGTGCGGAATCTCAAGCAGGTGATACACGATGAACCAGATCGGCTTATCGGTCGTCATCCATTCGAGTTTGTCGAAGCGCTCCAGGTTGATGGGTTGCGAAAAACGCCGCAGCGTGCGCTCCCGGCGCAGGTTGAAATAAATGTTGAAATAGCTGAGCGCCAGCTCGCGCAAGCTGCGATAGACCGGCTCGCGATAACGGCATCCGGTGTAATTCGATTTCGCCACTGAGCCCCAATGTCCATCGACGCGATAGACCGCGATCACGTGGTCGGTGTCATGTTCGGCCTCGAGATCGACGATCAAGGGAGGGAAACCGTTGGCGCGCAACGCGGCCGCGGCAAAGATCGCACCTTCGAGGCAATGTGAAGTGTTTTCCGCCAGAACCTTACGCGGCGACCAGGCCGTGTCGGCCAAGTGGTAGGGCATGGCGTCCAGGTATTTCTGAATTCCGTGTGGATCCTTCAGGCTGCGCAGCTTGCGCAACTCTTTGGGCGAGAAGCCGGGGTGGTCGCTGGTCATCGTCAATTGGGTTCGAGTTTAGCCCAACCGTCATTCGTTTCCGTTATCGGACAAGGTCCCTCTAAGCACGCCTGGAAGCCAAGCTTGAAAAAAAGCCTTGAACCGCCAAGAACGCGAAGGATGCGCAAAGGTCGCGAAGAACTGCGGTCGCTCTTGGGGGCTTTTCCGTGCGAACTCCGGGTCGAAACGCTTTTCCCTTTAAGTTCAATATGTTAGCTTAAAGATATCGTAATGGACGGCCAGTACCGGGCGCTTCCAACCCAAAAATACTCTGCGGGCAGCTCGCAGGATGCCCTCCAGGAGCGTTTAGAGAGCTTGTAGGCGCGTTTCGAGGCTGGGGTGGGACTTCAGGGTCGCCCGGAGGCCCGATCGTCGATCCTGGGGCTCCGTAGCGAAAATATAAGCTTTAAGAAAATAAACTCATTCCGCCAAAGACTTCGGCAAGTTCCCGCGGCGAATCGACCAGGACGTCGGGAGGCGCAAGTCCCAGGGTCTGTGGGGCGAAGCCATAGGTGACGCCGCAACTCCACAATCCGGCGTTGCGTGCGGTGAGAACGTCGTTGGAGGAGTCCCCGACGATTACAGTTTCCTTCGGAGAGTATCCCGTGTCTTTCAGGAGGGTCTGGGCGCCGAGCGGATCGGGCTTTTTGGTGGGAAAGCTGTTGCCGCCGTAGACCTCGGAGAAAAATTCGCCCAGGCCGAGAGCTTCCACGATCGCGCGTGACGGATTCACCGGCTTGTTCGAAAGCACGGCCATCGTGCGGGGATGGCCATTGCGGGATGCGCGGATCGAGGCAAGCGCCTCGGGAATGCCCGGGTACACATGCGTGTGATCGAGTTTGTGTTCGCGGTAGTACGCGAGGAAGAATTCGAGAGCACGCTGAACGGCAGCTTCATCGGTTGGGTCGCCCAGGGCCCGGCGCACCAGCATCGGCGCACCATCGCCCACGTAGGCGGCGATTACGTCTCCCGGCAGTTCCGGGCGGTGGAGATGGCGAAGCGTGGCGTTGACCGAATGGATCAGGTCGAGGCGGGAGTCGATCAGGGTACCGTCGAGGTCGAAGATCAGCAGTTTGATGATGGCCGGATCGAACTTGCGGTTGATGCGGATCATTTGCGAATCAAGGATAAATGATGAGGGCAGGTCTCAGGTCTCAGCTATCAGCCATCAGCTATCAGCCATAGCCATCAGCTCCACCGACCAGTCGGTACTTTTGATCGGCAACGCTGTATTCCGGATATTGGCGTCTACGTTTACAATGCACTCTGCACATCCCCCCAGCCCATAGGGTATTGAATGGCGACGACGAAAACTGACCCCAAGCTGAATGCGACCTCCGCGGATGAGAAGAAGTCCAAGACCTATTCCGGCTTGACCCGCCAGCAACTTATTGATGCCTATCGCACGATGTACACCTCGCGGCGGGTGGACGATCGCGAGATCCTGCTCAAGCGGCAGCAGAAGATTTTCTTTCAGATCTCCGGCGCCGGGCATGAAGCGATCGGCGTGGCCGCTGCATTCTGCCTGAAGCCTGGGTATGACTGGTTCTACCCTTACTATCGCGATCGGGCGCTGGTGCTCGCGCTGGGTGCCACACCGTACGAGATGCTGTTGCAGGCGGTGGGCGCGGCCGACGATCCCAGTTCCGGCGGGCGGCAGATGCCCTCGCACTGGGCGTACAACCGTCTGAACATCGTGACGCAATCTTCGCCGACGGGCACGCAGATCCTGCAGGCGGTGGGTTGCGCGGAAGCCGGCATTTACCTGCGCAACCATCCCAACTCCGCGCAGAAAGCGCAGGGCGATTACCGGCAGTTCAAGGATGTCAGCTTCCGGGGCGACGAGGTTACCTACGTCTCGCTGGGAGACGGCACGACCAGCGAAGGCGAATTCTGGGAAGCGCTGAACACGGCCTCGAACAAAAAGCTGCCCATCGTGTTTGTGATCGAGGACAACGAATACGCGATTTCGGTGCCCGTCGAGGTGCAGACGGCGGGCGGGAACATTTCGCGGCTGGTGTCGGGGTTCCCGAATTTTCATTTTGAGGAAGTCGACGGCACCGATCCGGTAGTCAGCTATGCCGCGATGAAGCGGGCGGTGGACTATTGCCGCGCCGGCAAAGGGCCCGCCTTCGTGCATGCGCACGTGATTCGTCCCTACTCGCATTCGCTTTCGGACGACGAACGGCTGTACCGTCCGGATGTGGAACGGCAGCGCGATGCGGCGCGCGATCCCATCACGCGCATGCAGATGTTCCTGATCCGCGAGGGCATTCTCGACGAGAAGGGCATCAACCAGCTTGAGAAGCAGGTGGAGGACGAGATGCAGGCCGCGGTGGACCGAGCGCTGGAAGCGAAGTTCCCGACGCCGGAGTCCATCACCAACTTTATTTATTCGCCCGACCTGGATCCGACCTCTGCGCAGTTTGAAACGCAACCGGTATTCGCACAGGCGACAGAGCAGCCGGCAACCGGCGATGGCAAGAAGCCGGCCGCGCCCTTGCCGAAGACCATGGCCGAACTGATCAATGCGACGTTGCGGGACGAAATGAAGCGCGATGAGCGCATCCTGATCTTCGGCGAAGACGTGGCCGATTGCAGCCGGGTCGATTACCTCGACAAGAAGCTGGTGAAAGGGAAGGGCGGCGTTTTCAAGCTGACCGCCGGTTTGCAGTCGGCATTCGGGTCGGATCGCGTATTCAACGCGCCCATTGCGGAAGCAAACATTGTGGGCCGCGCAACCGGTATGGCCACACGCGGCCTGAAGCCGGTGGTCGAGATCCAGTTCTTTGACTACATCTGGCCCGCGATGATGCAATTGCGCGACGAGTTGCCGGTAATCCGGTGGCGCTCGAACAATGCCTTCTCATCGCCGCTGGTGATCCGCGTGGCCATCGGGGGATATTTGACGGGGGGCGCGCTCTACCATTCGCAATGCGGCGAAAGCATCTTCACGCATATTCCGGGACTGCGCGTGGTGTTTCCCTCGAACGCGCTCGATGCGGCGGGCCTGCTGCGCACGGCGATCCGCTGCGACGATCCGGTGCTGTTCCTCGAGCACAAACGTCTGTATCGCGAGACCTACGGACGCTCGCACTACCCGGGGCCGGATTTTTCGATTCCATTTGGCAAGGCGCGGATCGTGCAGCCCGGGACGGACCTCACCGTAATCACCTACGGCGCGGTCGTTCCGCGTGCGCTGCAGGCGGCCCAGAAACTCGAGCGCGAGCTTGGGGTGAAGGTGGAACTAATCGACCTGCGCACGCTGAATCCGTTTGACTGGGATACGATTGCCGCCTCGGTCGCCAAGACCAACCGCGCGCTGGTGGCCTACGAAGATTCCTTGAGCTGGGGATATGGGGCCGAGATCGCGGCCCGCATCGCCGACAAGCTGTTTCCGCATTTGGATGCGCCGGTGCGCCGAGTCGCCGCGATGGACGTTTACGTCGCCTACCAGCCCATCCTGGAAGACGCCATTTTGCCGCAGGCCAATGATTTGTATCGCGGGATGAAAGAGTTGGCGGAGTACTAGGAACCCGCCGTTGGTCGTCGGTCGTTGGTCGTCAGCCAAACACTAGCGCGCGGTCGGGTTCAGGTGCTGCAAAGATTTTGCACGCTTCCGCTTCGCGGAGGCGATCCTTCCTCGTTGCTTTACTCAGTCCGGCAAGGCCCGGCGTTGGGACAATCCCATAACAGAGCGCGAAGAGAACGCGCGTGGATGTGAAAATCGTTTCAGCAAAGCTGCAAAATGATTGAGGGGGATTTTTAATTTCCCGTCAAAGCCGCATCGGGAGCGGTTTTTGAAGGGAGACATCTTCCCGACAAAGACAAGACTACTCTTGACAATACTACTCCCATAGTAGGAGTATTTTGTCCGCCTTCCCCAAGGTCGATTCCCGGGGCCTCAATTCATTACGAAACGCTTGGAGGCGCTTAATGAGCAGCGATGTGAAAGTGCGGAGAAGTGTGTGGTTACCACTCGGCAGTCTCGCGGCGCTTGTGTTGGCGGCGGCGACAGCACTCACCTTCGTTCCCGTTGGGAACTCACATGTAGATCGGGCCAGGGCCGATGCTTTGCTTTCTCCCAAGGGAGATTTCGACGAACCCAAGAAGGGAGATTTTGACGAACGCAAGGTTGGACGAAACGCCGAAGCAGCCATCGGCGCCAATGAGCAACGCAATTCCGGCTACTCCCCCAACGTGGAAGCCTACCTGCAGCGGGCCTACCCCGAGCAGAACATTCCCACGGACGCTACGTTTGCCGCGCAGACCGGGTGGGCCGCTTTCAACAGCGGATCGCACTCGGGCGGGAACTGGCAGTTGATTGGTCCCAGCAGGGCAGTCTTTCCCGGAGTTCTGAACGCACTGGGCGATGGCGCCCAAACCGTGTTCTCAGGCCGGGTGACGGCGATGGCCATCGCGCCGCGCTGCTCGAACCGCAACTGCACGATCTATGTCGCGGCCGCGGGTGGCGGTGTGTGGCGTACCGGAAACGCGCTGGCGTCACAGCCGAACTGGACCTTCATCTCGGGGAGCTTCGGCACCAACGCGATGGGATCCCTGCTCATCGACCCAAGCGATTGGAGTGGTGACACCATCTACGCGGGGACGGGCGAGCCCAATGCTTCGGCGGACTCCGAGGCGGGCGTGGGCATCTATAAATCCACCAATGGGGGTGACAGCTGGACGCTGGTCCCGGGCAGCGACATGTTTTTCCAGCGCGCGATCGGGCAGATGGCGATCGACAACGACGGCAACCTGCTGGTCCCGGTGGCCAGCGGCGTGCGCGGCGTCGACTCCACCGACGGCGGCGCGCTGTCGAGCGGATCGACGGATCATCCACTGGTGACGCGGGGTCTCTACCGGCAGACCGGCAGCACGTTCACGCGCATCTTTACGGCGCCCGCTCCGACCCGCGGTTCCACCACGGTGCAGGTGGATCCGACGCATCCAGGGTACATTTACGTAAACGCCTTCCAGCAAGGCATCTGGCGCTCCATCGACAACGGAGCAACGTTCACGCAGATTTTCACGCCACAGGACGCGACCGTGGTGAACAGCGCGAGTGACCGCTCCGAGTTCGCGATCACCACGTTGCATGGCGGAGCGACGCGCATGTACGTGGGTGAGGGCCAGGGCGGAGGCACGGGGCATCACTCGAATTTCTTCCGCAGCGACAACGCCGACACGACGGCCACCTTCACTTCGCTGGGCGGAATTCAAGTGGATAACTACTGCGGCGGCCAGTGCTGGTACGACAACCTGGTGTTTACCCCGGCGCACCATCCCGATGTCGTGTATTTGGGAGGGTCGTTCGACTATGGCCTGTTCGGCTTCAACAACGGGCGTGCGGTGCTGCTCTCGACCGACGGGGGCAACACCTGGAGCGATTTGACTCAAGACAGCAAGCCGAACCAGGCCAATGCCACGCACCCCGACCAGCACGCCATGGTGGTCAACCCGGACAATCCCTACCAGTATTGGGAAGGTTCGGACGGCGGCGTGGTGCGCTCGGATGGGCGCTTCGGGAACGTTGCCAACAAGTGCGATCAGCGCGGTCTGACGGGAAGTGCGAACTCTTATTGCAAGAGCCTGCTGTGGCGAGTGCCGAGATCGCTTTCCAACGTGAACAATGGTCTGTCCACGCTGCAGTTCCAGAGCTTGTCGGTAAGCCGGCAGAATCCGCTGACCAACCTGCAGGGCGGAACCCAGGACAACGGTACGTGGCAATACAGCGGTTCGGCCGTGGTCTGGAATGGGGAGATGTACGGAGATGGCGGCCAGTCGGGATTCGGCCCGGCCAACGACCATCTGCGTTTCAACACCTTTACGGGGCAGGCGAACGATGTGAACTTCCGGAATGGCGATCCCACCAAGTGGGTCATTGGGTCGGGACCGATCATCACCAGTCCGGAGGCTTCCTACTTTTACCCGCCCGTGATTGCCGATCCGAATCCCAAGAACTGGGGCACGATCTTCCAGGGCTCGTTCAGCATCTGGCGCACCCAGGACTGGGCCGGCAACCAGGCGTTCCTGGAGGCGAATTGTCCGGAATTCACAACCGCGGCCGCGACCGCGACTTGCGGTGACTTCGTGGTAATCGGACCACCCGGACAGACAGACCTGGTGGACTCCGGCATCTACGGACCCCCGGTGTACGGGACGGACCGCTTGGGCGGTGCGGTGTCGGTGATTCAGCGTTCCACCAATCCAAGGGATACAGGCACGCTATGGGCTGCCACGGGCGCTGGGCGCATCTTCATTACGAAGAATGCGGACGACGCCGCGAGTTCGGTGGCGTGGACGCGGATCGACAACACCTCGGCAGTTTCGCCGAGCCGCTTCCCGAGCGGGATCTATGTCGATCCCAAGCACAAGAACCACGCCTGGATCTCCTATTCGGGCTACAACATAAATACGCCTGCGACCCCCGGCCACGTGTTCGACGTGAGCTGGAACGGCGCCGTGGCGACCTGGACCGACATCAGCTACAATCTGCCGGACCTCCCGCTCACCAGCATCGTGCTGGATGATGAGACGGGCGATCTGTATGCTTCGTCGGATTTCGGCGTGATGCGCCTGGGCCGGCATTCCACGACCTGGACGGTTGCGGGAGGCGGGCTGCCCATGGTGGAAGTGACGAAACTGTCGATCGTGCCCAGCGCGCGGGTGCTCTACGCCTCGACCCACGGACGCAGCGCGTGGGTGTTGCGGCTGCCGAAAGACTAGTCTGTGCTTCGCCAGCAGTTCAGGGCTGTCCTTAGGGACGGCCCTTTTTGTTCTGCAAAATTGTCGGGGCGGAGCGTTCAACCTAGTGCAGAGGACGTGTGTCAGAGTTGCGGCAGGAAGGAGGCGCTATGACGTGGGTATGGGTGGCTGGGCTTGTTCTGATGGCGGGAATGCCGTTGCAGGTGAAGCATCCGAACGCTTGTGATCATGCGGCGCCGCCCGCGGGGATGCGGTGGGTTTGCGCGAGTCGCGATACGTGCGACTGCCGTCTGGTGCCGAGCGGCGCGCTAGCTGGAGAGCAAGTCGGCGGGACCAAAACTTTATCGCCTACGTCAGCGTCGCAGAGTTTGGTCTGCCGCATCGCTTCGTTTGTAGTTCCTGGGTATCCCGAAGAGGCGCGACGAGCGCGAAAAGAAGGAGTCATTACCGCAACGCTGCTGCTGGCCGCGGATGGAACTGTGAAGGATGTGCATGTGCAATCTGGAGATCAACAACTTGCCGGGGCTGCGGAATCGGCATGGCGCCAATGGCGCTTCATGGCGGGGAATCGTGAAGAGAGCATTCCGGTGTCGGTGAGGTTTGTGCTGGCAGAGAATGCAGCCGGTTCGGTGAGTGGCAGTTCTCTATTGAACGCCGTGGTCACCGCAAGCCCGTCGCGCTAGTGAACGGGCCAAACTTTGCGCGCACAATCGCATTAGTAACTGCGCTGGGTTCCAATGTCGAGGCGACCTGTCGCGGCCAAAAAAAGGAGCAGCTCAAAAGCTGCTCCTTCGTGTTTATCCGTGGCTCGGCTATTGGCAGGGGGGCCCTGCGTTGGTGAGGAACGTGCCGTTATCGGAGAACCAGCCGCTTACTCCGATGGAGCGCGCGCTGTAGAACCACGAGAAGAAGGCTAGCTCCTGCAGGTGGTAAGTGAAGCCGTTCGGCATGATGATGCGCGGGGCCTCAGTGCCGCTGAGGGGATCTCCGTTTTCTAGATTGCCCTGGCACCCCCCGACTTGTCCGGTGTGACCCCATGCGGGGGTGGGATTATTGCCGAAGGGATCGTCCATCCACTCGGCGACTTCGTGAGTCGCGGTGGCAATGTCGAGTCCGGAGACTCCGAATAATCCGGTGGAGTCGAAATCCATCGGCGAGTAGGTGGCGGTCGGATCGTTGTTGCCGGTTCCGTGATATCCGAGAATGCAGCAGTTGGCCAAGTTGGTCGGATCGCCATCCGACATCACGGCGTTGTACAGCAGGAAAATCGGGAAGGTGCCATGATTCACGCCGTGAGGCGCGAGTGCGGGCAGAATGTTGTTGTTGATGAACAGATCAACGAGGTTGGCGTCGACGATGGCCATCGGGGCGCAGAACGCGGGTGGACCGAGCGAGGTGGTTGCCAGGGCCAGGCCGCTGGCGGCCGGGACGTCGATCACGATCGGATTGAAAGTTGAGACCGGACCGAGGGTTACGTGGTAGTCCTCGCGATTGATCACCTTCCAGAAGTTGGCCCGCTGGTACGCATCGGTGGTCTGCGCGCGTCCTACGTCAGTGCCGCCATAGTTGAAGTCGGCAGGTCGGAAAATGGGAGACTGTTGAAACAGACGGAGCGGATTGTTGTTTCTTGAGCCCAGGCAAGCTTGATCGGGTAGCGTGGGATTGAAGGTCGTGTTGCCGGGGGCAGTGGCGATGATTCCGTTTCCGTCAACACTGGTGCCGATGGTGTGTGTCCGGAAGATGATGGGCACGATCTGGGTAGCAACATTGGTGCGGCCCGAGTCGTGATCGAAAGGATTGGCGCCGACCATGACCCCGGTGTATTGGTTGCCATCGCGGTCCGAATGCACGTTGAAAGTCCACAGAGGCAGGCCAGGCGTGGAGGGAGCAGCCAGGGGCGCTGCCGCGCTCGCCGCTTGCGGAGTGCGCTTCAGCATCTGCTTGATCGGGAGTCGAGCTCTCGGCGATGCGGATTGTCCAGCAGCGAACGTCGCCAGAAAAGCGACGCACACGAATACCACAGAAAACAAGAGAGACTTCTGACGCCTCATTCTTCATTCTCCTTGCGGATGTGTTGGATCAATTTTGGGAACGGGGCTTGAACACGAGTGGCACTGATGGCGCGCGATTTTATGTGAAGTCGCGCGCGGCGTCCAAACTTTTCTTTTGCGGCGACGCGTGGAATCCCTTGCCGGGTGCGGCTTTTCAGTGCATGAAAACGGCCGGTCGGTTTTGTATGGCGGGCAGTTCGCTGAGAGGGATGGAGTTATGCGAACGACAAAAGAGAGTATTGCCGAAGTGCCATTTCGGTGTTCAGGTGTTATGTCTAACTGTTATGTCTACATTCGAGTTTAAGTATGTGAAGTGATTATGGCGGTCGCGCAACGGGAAAAGAAGTTTTGAGCAATTCAAATATTATTTCGACTTGCTCGCGCTGAAGCCTCTTCCGCCGCCGCGGATCGCGTCGATAGAAATGGGACCGGCGCCGAAAAAGATCAGCGCAAACGCCATCGTCCACAAGGCGAGCGTGAACTCGTATCCACCCGCGCCGAGCAGTCCGTGCTTCCAGTGCACCTTGGCGATCGCGACCGTCATGTCGACGACCAGCGCGAAGGCGGCAAGGCGAGTGAGCGAACCCATGATCAATAAAATTCCGCCGAGAAATTCCGTGAAGGCGGAAACGTATCCGAGCCAGCCGGGAATCCCCAGACTGGTCATGAAATTGGCATAGTCGTGCAGATGGCCGTAGACCTTGTGGGAACTGTGACCGATGAAGATGATGCCCAGAGTCAGGCGCAAAGCCACCAGCGCCAGCGGTTGCATGCGATCGAGGTAGCGCAAAGTTCCTCCGTGCTGGCACTAAGGGTAACCTCCGGCGCCGGTTTGAAAAAAGTGCACAAATCGGTGACCGCCAGGAGCGCCCGGCCGGATCCATCCGGCGCATGCTTGCAGACCCTTACTGGATCGCGTACTGGATTTTGATTCCGCGCTTCGCCATCTCATCGAGGAAGAGGTCTGCCGGAACGTCCCGTTCCTGCAAGACGGCTCCGCGTTTCGCGATCGCACCCGACGCCAGCATGTGGAGCACGATGGCGGCTGGAAAGGCGGTGGTGCGCATCATGGCGCTCATGTCGGTTTTCGGATCGTAATGGTCGACCAGAGTAAAGCTGGCGACCCGGCCCTGGAGGCGGGCTCCCAGAAGGCCGCGCACGCCCGGGGTGCGCACCGATTCGTGGGCTTCGAGCCGCATGATGCAGACGTCGGGGCCTTTGCCGGCAAATTTTCCCTCGAATACTTTCGACATCACGGCACGGGGAGCAATTTCCGCCTTGCCGATTTTCATCTTTTCGCTCGAGAACAAGCCGAGGGCCTTCAGTTCACACAGCAGATCGAAGTGTCCGGGATAACGGAGGGTCTTTTCAAAACATTCTCCGACGCGGCCCTCGAAGGTTTCCGGAAGCGTGGAGGTGCCGCCGGAAGTGTGAAAGGCCACCAGAGGCGCGAACCCCGCCATGTGAAATTCTTCGGGCTCCGTCAAAGGCTCAACCGTGACCATCTTTCCCTTGCGAAGGATGCTGGCCGGCTCGACGTACTCGTTGATCAGTCCTTCCACCGAGAAGACGAGCTGGTAGTGGAACGGAGGCATGGGCTTTTCGGGCAGGCCGCCGACATAAAGTTTCAGTGCGTCGGCGCGGCCGCCCAGGCGGTTCACGAGCTCTCCACCGAGAATGGACGCCATGCCGGGTGAGAGTCCGCAGTCGGGCGCGATCGCAACGCCGCGCTTCTCCGCCTTGGCGGCGAGAGCGAGTTCCTGCCGCACAACCGTGTTGTTTCCGCCCAGGTCTGCGAAATGGCAGCGCGCTTCGATGGCGGCTTTCGCCAGGCCGAGATTCAGAAAGTAGGGAACGGCCGAGAGCGCGGCATCGTGTCCCTTCATCAGGCGCAGGGCAGCGCTTTCACTGGAGGCATCGAGCACGACAGCCCGTACCTTTCTATCACCCTGAATGTGGTTGATGCGAGCGGCCACTTCGCGCGCGCGTTTCAGATCGGAGTCGGCGAGCGTGACCGAATCCACCTCCGCCTGGCGGGACATATCGTAAGCCGCAGCTGACCCCATCATGCCGGAACCAATCACAAGCAATTTCAAGAGAGCACCTCAATCTGGACCGCAAGGGAAGTTGACACCGGACCCCTGACGCTAGCAGAGCGATGGAGAGAAGAAAGTGACGCCGCGCACATGCGCGGACCCGATTCATTCCGGTTGATCGGAGGGGAACACAAAAGAGTGGTCGATAGCGGGGGGACGGTGGTGCCGGGAAGGGGGATGTGGCTGAAAAGCAGTGTGTATTCTGATGTGCAACGGGCGGCTTCGGCAAGTTGATGAGCGACTTCGAGGATGGAGGCATACTTCCATGATTTTCAAAGATTTATCGCGCGTCTTACTACCTTCGTACCGTCGCTAGTACTTTGGTTATGTTAAACGCGGTAACCGCGCACTCTCTGTATAAACGGTACAGCTAATTGTGGTCACTAAGTAGTTAATCACAAGCCATAGCAGTAATCTGCAAATACACCAAAGTAATTTTCCAGAAAACAGGTATAAAACCGGGTAAAACGCGGAGATTTGGCTTGAACTCGTGTTTCCCCGGGTTGAGATATGCTCTGCACACCGAAATCCGCTCGAACACGAATTGGAACGAGCGATTTCCTCCCAAGGTTTGCCCTTGTGGCCGGAGATGCCGGCAAGGGAGGGCGTTGATTCTGTGGAAGGGACGTGAACTCTATGGCCGACTCGCGAGAAGTGATGAACATTCGCCAGGCTTCGCAGTACCTGGGAGTGAGTCCGGACACGCTCTACAAGTACGTGAATGAGCAGAAGATTCCGGCTTTCAAACTGGGGAACCGCTGGCGTTTCAAAAAATCGAAGCTGGATCAGTGGATGGAAGAGAAGTCAAACCAGATGGAAGTGCGGACGAAACGGAAACCGAAGGCGGCGATGAAAGCCGCCGGGTCACAGTAAAGGCGGGCACATGTTTGGATTCGGGTCGAAGACGATTGTAGGTCTGGATGTGGGCTCCTCCAGCATCAAGGCGGTCGAACTGAAGCGCAAGGGGCGCGACATCGAAGTGTCGCATCTCGGCCTGGAGCCGCTGGCTCCAGATATCGTGGTCGATTCCATGATCGTGGACTCGGGCACGGTGTCGAGCGCGATCTCGAAGCTGTTCGCCGACCACGAAATCAAGGCCAAGAACGTGGCCACGGCGGTGAGCGGGCACTCGGTGATCGTGAAGAAGATCTCGCTGCCGTCGATGAGTGACCAGGAGCTTGCTGAGACCATCCAGAAGGAAGCGGCGCAGCACATTCCCTTCGATCTGGGGGACGTGAATCTGGATTACCAGATCCTGTCTGAAGATGCCGGCAACCCGCAGATGGACGTGTTACTGGTCGCCGTCAAGAAGGACAAGATTTTGAACTACACCAACGTACTCTCGATGGCAGGCCGGACCCCGGCTATCGTGGACATCGATGCTCTGGCCCTGCAGAACTGCTACGAGTACAACTACGAGCCCGCGCCCGGGCAGGTGGTGGCGCTCTTGAACCTGGGCGCCAGCGTCATGAACATCAACATCGTGAAGGGTACGACGCCCCTGTTCCCGCGCGACGTCAGCGTGGGCGGGCACCAGTACACCGACTCGTTGCAGAAGGAACTGGACCTGAGCTTCGAGGACGCGGAAGCGTTGAAGCTGGGGCACAAGGTGGGCACAGTCAGCGAAGACGCCAAGACCCCGATTCTGCAGCAGGTGACCGAAATCATCGTGCTGGAAATTCAGAAGACGTTCGACTTCTTCCGCGCCAGCGCGGCGGGCGAGCACATCGAGAAGATTTATCTCGCGGGCGGCTCGTCCAAGGTGCCGGGGCTGGTGGAAGGGTTGCGCCAGGAGTTCTCGATGCCGGTGGAACTGTTCAATCCGTTCCAGCGCATTGCGCCTCCGGTGGAAGGAATGGGAGCGGAACTGATCGAGCAGAACGCGGGCCAGCTGGCGGTTGCGGTGGGCTTGGCTTTGAGGAGTTTTAGCGACCTATGATCCGAATCAATCTGCTGGAAGCACCGAAACCGAAGAACAAGCGCTCGTCGATGCCGTCGATGCCGTCGATGGAAGTCGGCGATGTCGGATCGCCGCGGCTGAAGGTCCTGATCGCCTTTGGACTGGCGGCGGCGTTCAATCTTTACACCTGGTACCACCTGGACGCGGAAAAGAAAGCGATCGCCCAGAACATGGCGCAGGCCGAGCAGAAGAACCGCGAGCTGGCCGACGTGAAGCAGCGTTACATGGCGCGCCAGCGCGAGGCCGAGAACTAC
The DNA here is from genome assembly GCA_963733805.1 of uncultured Acidobacteriota bacterium. GTDB lineage: Bacteria > Acidobacteriota > Terriglobia > Terriglobales > Acidobacteriaceae > Gp1-AA133. Next base: position 213,108 of record CAVTEO010000010.1, read on the forward strand.
AAGCGGCGCGTGGACGTGATCGACCAGCTGCGCAATAACCAGGCGGGCCCGGTCAACCTGATGGCGATGGTGGGCGAGACCGTGAACAACACCGAAGCAGTCTGGCTGAACAACATGAAGGATCAGGGCACGAGCGTCGATATCGAGGGCATGGCGCTGAGCTCGGATGCGGTGGCCAATCTGATATCGAACCTGCAGAAGACGGGCTATTTCCGGAACGTGGAAATCAAGGAAAGCATTCAGGACGAGACCATCAAAGACATGCAGGCGTTTCAATTCACGCTGAGCTGCGAGAAGACAAAGTCCTAAAGGCAGGAACTATGGCGAATTTCGGGGAAATGTCGGGCATCAAGCAGTGGGCGCTGGTCGTGGGCGGGGCGGCTCTGATCACGGCGGGTCTGTACTTCACGTTGTTTAAGGCCCAGCGCGATCAGAACACGGCGGCGCAGACTGCACTGGATTCCAAGCGGAAGGAAAACGCCGAACTGGAAGCGTACCGGCCGAAGCTGGCGGAGATCGAGCGGCAGCTGGCCAGCCTGAAACAGCAGCTGGATATCGAGCGACGCATTGTGCCGGACGAGAAGGAAGTCGACGGCTTCATGCGCATGCTGGACGCGGAAGCGTCCAAAGCGGGCATCGAGATCCGGCGCTACACCGCGCAGCCGGTGGCGCAGAAGGATTTCTATACCGAAGTTCCGTTCGAGATGGAGCTGGACGGCCCCTACTATTCGATGCTGAATTTCTTCGATCGCGTGGGCAAGCTGGAACGCATCGTGAACGTATCGAGCCTGCTGGTTTCGACCACGCGCAAGCCGTCGGACGCGAAGGCCAAGAAGACCTACCAGTACGCGCCCAACGAGAGCATTGTGGCAACCTGCAAGGCAACGACGTTCTTCAGCCACGATATGGATCCGGCGGGCACGGGCAAACCCGGCCAGGCCGGGGTGAAGAAGTAGGAGATTCTATGAAGCTGACTATTGGCATCGTTGCGTTGGCACTCACGGCGGGCACAGCCTGGGGGCAGAATTCCGCCACCCCTCAGAAATCGCAGAGCGCTGCGCAACCGACGGGCGCTGCGACCGCGCATGGCAAGCCTTCGGCGGCGCAGGCGCAAACCGGGCCCAAGCCCGCGGTGATTTCGATCAGTCCGGTGGCCATGCCGGCGAAGCCTGCGGCGCCTCCGGCGAAAACGGCAACCACTACGGCGAAGCCCGTAGTCGTGCCGGCAAAGGCCGCGACGACAAAGCCGGTAATCGCGCCTGCAACCGCGGCGACCACGACTGCGAAGCCCGCGCTAGTCCCGGCGAAGACGAACCCGGCGAAGCCGGTCATCGTTCCCGCCAAGGCAGCACCAATTTCCGCTAAGCCGGAAGTGAAAGCGGTTCCGACCAAGACCGCGGCTACTCCGGCGACCAAGGCGAGCGTCCCTGCCCAAACCAAGGCGGCGGCGCCCACCCAGACTTCCACTAGGCCGGCGGTGAAAATTGCGGCGACACCGACCCCGTCGAAGGGCACGAATGCGGCGAGCGGCGAGCAGGAAACGGCGAAGAACGAAAAGCCGGAAGACAAGAAATATTCGATGACGGGCAAGCGGGATCCGTTCATCAGCCCGGTAGTGAACCGCTCCGGCGGATCGGGCTGCAGCACGGGCAAGAAGTGCCTGGACATCGAGCAGATCGCGCTGCACGGGGTCGTGAAGTCCGACAACGGAATGATCGCGGTCGTGACCAACGGCCTGAACAAAGCTTATTTTCTGCGGGAGAACGATCCCGTGTTTAACGGGTACGTCGTAAAGATCACGGGCGATTCGATCGTGTTCAAACAGACAGTTCAAGACCGGCTGGGAAAACCGTTCACGAAGGACGTTGTGAAACGGATTTTGACGCCGGCGGTATAGATTTTTGGCGAGTTCCTAAACTGGAAGCGAGCTTGATGAAGACACGGGCTGTGCTGAGTGGCCGGCGCGTGTGGGGGAGAAGCGAAATGCGAAAGCAACTGCTGGGTGTGGTTCTACCGCTGGTCATCCTGGTGATGATGACCGCAGCGGCACAGACACAGAACACGGGCACAGCGACCACGGAACACGCTGCATTGCAGCGGCTGAACGTGGTGCGCGGCGATGGCACGATCAGTGTGGAGTTCTCGGCTCGCGGGGCGTTGGCTCCCAAGCTGAGCACGCTGAGCTCGCCGGCCCGGGTCGTGATCGATCTGCCGAACACGGTCGCTGCGACCGATCAGCACCAGATCGCGGTGGACAGCGATGGAGTGAAGGGAGTGCGTGTCGGCATGAATGGCCAGACGCCGCCCAGCACGCGCGTGGTGGTCGACCTCGAGAAGGCCTGCAAGTTCGAGCTCGTCCCCGGCAGTGACAACCAGTTCGCCGTGAAGCTTTATCCCGGCGTGGCGGCGGTGAAGACGTCGGCGAAGCCGGCGGCCAAACCCGCGGTCAGCGCCCCGGTGGTGGCCAAGACGGCCGCTCCGGCGGGGGCGAAGCTCACCACGGTTTCGATGGTGACGACTCCTGCCATGCCGGAGAAGACCTCGGCGCCGGAGAAGAAGGACGTTGCGCTGAGCCAGCCCGCGCTTGCGGCGGCCCCGGCGCAGACGGCCTCCAAGCCGGCTACCGATTACGTTTTCGTCGAGCCTTCGTACAAGCCGAAGGATGAGACCAAGGCTGAAGAAAAGCCCGCGCCCGTGGAGCCTGCGGTGCGCGCACTGGAAGCAGCCGCGAAGTTCACCGATAAGCCGGCGTCCGCACTCCTCCCGGTCAATGCCAGCGCTTCCTCGATGACTCCGCAAGCAGCCCAGGCGGCCTCGTCGGCCATCACGCCCGCGGTCAACCTCGCCGCCGAACAGAAGACGCAGATGGCGCAAACCCCCGCCAGCAGCGGTCCGAAGTACACCGGCGAACCTATCTCGGTCAACCTGAAGGACGTCGATCTGAAAGACTTCTTCCGCTTGGTCCACGAAATCAGCGGACTGAACGTCGTTCTCGATCCGAACGTGCACGGAACCTTGACGATCGTTCTGGATGACGTGCCGTGGGATCAGGCGCTCGACATCGTGCTCAAGAACAACGACCTGGCGCGCGAACTGGAGGGCAACGTTCTGCGCATCGCCACGGTTGACACTTTGAAGAAGGAAGCCGATGCGCGGCGCGCCCAGCAGGAATCGGAAGCGCTGGCGGTCGAAAAGGTCACGGTCACGCGTTTCCTGAGCTACGCGCACTCCAAAGACGTCGTGCCGACGATCAAGAAGTTCCTGTCGCAGCGCGGCGATGTGATTTCCGATGATCGTACCAACGCGGTCATCATCTCGGATATTCCGAACGTGATTCCGGCTCTGGACCGGTTGCTCACGCAGCTGGATCGCAAGACGCAGGAAGTCGAAATCGAAGCGCGCGTGGTGGCTGCTACCCGCAGCTTCGCCCGCGACATCGGAACGCAGTTTGGCTTCGGCTGGGGCAACGGACACACGGCAGTGGGCGGCTCAGCGGCGAACTCTCCGCTGTTCACCAACGGCCTGAGCCCGACCTACATTACGGCCGGTGGCTCGGGTACGGGACAGATTATTCCTCTGTTCTCGAACCTGCCGGTCACCAGCCCGACCAGCGGTCTGAGCTTCATCAACGCCAGCAACAACGTGCGGATTGATGCCATCCTTACGATGGCCGAGTCGCGCGGCTTGCTGAAAATTCTGTCCCGTCCGCGGGTGGTCACGCAGAACAACATCCAGGCGCTGGTTCGCCAGGGCGTGCGCGTGCCGATCGTGACGCAGGCGCAGTTGGGCGGTCCGCCGACCGTGACCTACGTCGACGCGTTCCTGCGGCTGACCGTCGTTCCGCAGATCACGTCGGAAGGCACGATCTTCCTGAACGTCGACGTGGAGAACACGACGCCTGACTTCGGCAGGACGGTGCAGGGCAACCCGACGTTGATCACGCAACAGGCGACGACGCAGGTGCTCGTGACCGACGGCGGTACGGTGGTGATCGGCGGGGTTATCCAGACGAACAACTCGCTGAACATCACGCAGGTTCCGCTGCTCGGAAATATCCCGGCGCTCGGCAACCTGTTCAAGCGCCGCAGCGTGACCACTTCCAACCAGGAACTGATTTTCTTCATCACCCCGCGCATCATCCAGACCTAAGCGGGTTGTTGAAGAAGAAGTTTCCGCCGGCTCCAGCGACGAACCTGTCCTGGAGCCGGCGGTGTTTTGCGGAGCAGTGGCTCTCGCACCTCCGGCGCTATTTCCCGCGATGGGCAAAGACCCAGCGCTACGCGCTGAGCTAATGAATTTCGCCGCCTGCGGCGGCTTGAACTTCCCAGTTGTACCGGTTTGAGCTTCCGTCGGCTGGAAGTCGAACTCCTCCCTGCGCGACGGTCGTCGTCGCCAATGGCAGCGGTCGTCCCATGGGGGTGGGAGCAGTCGGCGCAACACTTTTGCCGGATGACTGCGCCGAGATCGCTCCTGATACACTCCCTTCGCGATGGACTACCTGGGTCGTCAAGCACGGCTGCGCGAGGCTTTGCGAGAAGCCCACTACGACGCTCTGCTGGTTACGCATCTTCCCAACATCCGGTATCTCTGCGGGTTCTCCGGGAGTTCTGGCGCGCTGCTGATCAGCGCTGCGGGCGGCGTCTTCTTTACGGACAGCCGCTACACGCAGCAGGCGAAGACTGAGGTAGAAGCGCGGAAGGTTGTGATTACGAAGAAGGCACCGCTCCTTGCGGCAGCGGAGTGGATGTGCCGGCAGCCACGCAGCAGCCCCATGTCGAAAGCAGCGCTGCTGGGAATTGAAGGCCAGCACTTGACCGTTTCATCCCGGAAGAGACTCTCGAGAGCATTGTCGCGTCATATCCGCCTGCGGGAGGCCCCGGCCCTGGTGGAGCAGGCGCGGATGGTAAAGGATGCGGACGAAATTTCCGCGATCCGTAGGGCGGTCGAATTGGGCGCACGGCTCTTTGATCACGCGCTAACCACGATCCGTCCAGGCGTGCCCGAGGTGGAAGTGGCTGCCGAGATGGAATACGCGGCGCGCAAGGCCGGCGCCGGGGGCATGTCGTTCGAGACCATCATCGCATCGGGGGCGCGGGCAGCGTTGCCGCATGGCCGGGCGTCGGGCGCGGCCGTGCAGGGGGGATTCGTGGTCTGCGACTTCGGTGTTATACTTCACGGTTATTGTTCGGACCGTACCCGCACTGTATACGTGGGCGCTGCGACCGCGGAAGCTCGCCGGACTTATGACGCGGTGCTCGCGTCGCAGCTGGAGGCGATTGACGCCGTTCGGCCGGGAGTGAAAGTCGAACAGGTGGATCGTGTCGCCCGTAAAGCACTGCAAAAGAATGGCTTAGCGAAGAACTTTACTCATTCGACCGGACATGGAGTGGGGCTCGAAATTCATGAAGCCCCCCGCGTGGCCAAGGGCCAGCAGGAAATCCTGCGACCGGGAATGGTGATTACGATCGAACCGGGAGTTTATCTTTCCGGGCAGTGGGGCGTGCGCATCGAAGACATGGTAATGGTGACCGAGCAGGGCTGCGAGGTGCTGAATCCCACGCAGAAAGAATTCATAGAAATTGGATAGGCGCACCGAGCGCTGCAGATGGCCGGAAGGTCTTCGTGCTCCGGCGTTTTCGCGCGGGTAGAGAGCAGTCCCACCGCACACGATGAATCAAAAAGAGCTTAAAGAACTTATAGAATTTCTAATCGAGAAAGACATCGCTGAGTTCGAACTGGAACGGGGCGATGTGAAGGTGCGCATTAAGCGCGCCGCTGAACCAGGGACGGCGCCGCTCCCGGATACGCGCTTTTTCGCGGTTCCAAGCGTTGCTACTCCGGCCGCGTCTTCGGCAGGAGTGCCGGTGGTTCCGCCCCCAGCGCCCGTGGCTCCAGCGGAAGAACCGGAAGAGGATCTGCACATGGTGCGGTCGCCGATCGTAGGCACGTTCTACGAGTCCCCCTCGCCCGGGTCGCCGCCGTTTGTGAAGCCAGGCGACATGATCTCCACGGGACAGGTGTTATGCATCGTGGAAGCCATGAAGTTGATGAACGAGATCGAATCGGACGTAGCGGGAGAACTGGTAAAGCGGCTCGTCACCAACGGGCAGCCCATCGAGTATGGCCAGGAGTTGTTTGCCATCCGGGCGAAGAAATGAGAGGACGAGGTTCCATCGGGCGCGGTGTCGCGCCCTCTTTTTGCGTCTGAACGTATGTTTAAGAAGATCCTGATCGCAAATCGTGGTGAGATTGCCCTGCGCATCATTTGTGCCTGCAAGGAGCTGGGCATTCGTACGGTCGCGATTTACAGCGAAGCTGACCGGAACTCTCTGCCGGTGCGCTTTGCAGATGAGGCAATCTGCATTGGACCTCCGCAGCTGGGGCTGAGTTATCTGAATATTCCTGGCGTGATCAGCGCGGCCGAGATCGCGAACGCGGACGCCATCCATCCCGGTTACGGGCTGCTCTCCGAGAATGCGAATTTCGCAGAAGTCTGCGAAACCAGCGGGCTGAAGTTCATTGGTCCCTCGCCTGACCTGATCCGGCTGATGGGCGAAAAGGAAAAGGCGCGGGCCGCGATGAAACATCATGGTGTGCCGATTCTGCCTGGCTCCGACGGGGTCATCGCTTCCGAGGAGGAGGCCGCGGAATGGGGGCGGCAAGTCGGATACCCGGTGATCATCAAGGCGTCGGCCGGGGGCGGCGGCCGCGGCATGCGCATCGTGCGCAGCGAGCAGGATTTGGCGGGGCTGTACCGCCAGGCGCAACAGGAAGCAGCGGCGGCGTTCGGCAACGGCGATCTTTACATGGAGAAGTACGTCGAGCACCCGCGCCACATTGAATTCCAGATTCTGGGCGACGAGCATGGAAATGTGGTGAGCCTGGGAGAACGCGAGTGCTCCATCCAACGCCGGCATCAGAAATTGCTTGAAGAATCGCCCTCGTTGCAGGTGACTCCGGAGTTGCGCAAACAGATTGGGGACATCCTCGGCAAGACCCTGGGTGCGGTGGGATATCAGAACGCGGGAACGATTGAGTTCCTGATGGACCAGCAGAAGCGGCTGTACTTTATCGAGATGAACACCCGCATTCAGGTGGAGCATCCGGTGACGGAAATGGTCACCGACGTGGACCTAGTCAAGAGCCAGATCATGATTGCGGCCGGGGCCAAACTGCAGGATGTTCTCCAGGGGCCGGTGGTGCATCGCGGCCATGCGATCGAGTGCCGCATTAATGCGGAGCATCCGGAGAAATTTACGCCGTCCGCGGGCAAGATCACCGCGTTTCATCCGCCCGGCGGGACGGGCGTGCGCATCGATACGGCGGCGTACGCGGAGGGCGTGATCCCACCGTACTACGATTCGCTGATCGCCAAGCTAGTGGTGCGCGGAAAAGATCGTAACGAAGCTTGCCAGCGCATGACGCGGGCGCTCGAGATGTTTATCGTGGAAGGCATCTACACGACGATTCCCCTGCATCGGCGAATTCTAATGGATCCGGAGTTTCGCGAGGGCAAGTTCGATACCGGGTTTATCGAGCGCTTTCTCGAGAAGAAGAAAGCAGAACCTGCGGCGTAGGATTCAAGTTTGCAAGACTTCGATGCTTCATCGCCGCGGATACCAGCGCTGCGTAATTCAATAACTCCAAGTCACTCTCGATTCTTGAAAAACGCCATAAAACTTCAGCGGCTGTATCCCATTCTTGATGCGGGCCAGTTTCCGAGTCGCGAGGCTTTGCTGGCGGCGGCCCAGGATTTGATTCTTGACGGCGTTACCTTGCTGCAATACCGGAACAAGACCTCGCCCGCACGGCAGATGCTGGAAGATGCGCGCGAACTGAAAAGGCAGCTTGGCGGTTCAGTGCGGCTCATCATGAATGATCGCGCCGATCTCTGTCTGGCGGCGGAATTCGACGGCGTGCACGTCGGGCAGGATGATCTTTCGCCGGAAGGGGCGCGCCGGGTGCTTGGGCCGGATTTGTGGCTGGGTGTTTCGACGCATAACCCGGAACAATTAAGGGAGGCCGACGCATCGACCGCGGATTACCTGGCGATCGGTCCGGTGTTTACCACGAGCAGCAAGGAACGTCCGGATCCCGTGGTTGGTTTAGACGGCGTGCGTCGAGCGCGACAATTGACGCGGAAACCGCTGGTGGCGATTGGCGGGATCACCCGGGCGAACGCCTTAGACGTGATTCAGGCGGGCGCAGACAGTGTGGCTGTGATATCCGATTTGCTACGGGATCCCCGCAAATCAGCAGAGGAATTTTTCCGCGTTCTGGGGTAAAGTGGCCGCATATTTCTTGGGGCATAGGCAGTGACTCGACGGGCGAGGACCCTTTTCGGCTTCGCTCAGGGCAGGCTCGCTCCACCTACAGGGAGGTACGTGAGTACCCAGACAAGTGCATCGACTCCGCTGCCCGCCAGTGATTGGGACATCCATTCCCACCAGGATAAGGAACTCGTCAAAGCGCTCGGCCTAACCAGCGCGACCATGCTGGTGATGGGGTCGATGATCGGCTCGGGCATCTTCATCGTATCGGCAGACATTGCGCGGGAAGTCAATTCGCCTGCGCTCCTGCTGGGCGCATGGCTGGTGACGGGCTTCATGACGATCGTGGGGGCGCTCAGCTACGGCGAGTTGGCCGCCATGATGCCGCGCGCAGGAGGCCAATATGTTTACCTCCGGGAAGCGCTGGGGCCCCTGTGGGGCTTCCTGTATGGCTGGACGTTGTTCCTGGTGATTCAGACGGGAACGATTGCGGCGGTGGGCGTGGCCTTCGGCAAGTTTCTCGGTGTCTTTTTTCCTTCTATTTCGTCTACGCACTGGATCGTCCATCTCTGGAAAGTCCCGCCGATTCCGATTGGCCCAATGGTTCTGGGGAATATGGACGTAGGCCTCAGCACGCAGAATCTGGTAGCGATTCTGGTGGTGGTGGCGTTGTCGGTCATCAACATCTTCGGAGTCAAGACCGGCGCGATCATTCAGAACATCTTTACGATCGCGAAAGTCTCAGCGCTGGCTGGGCTGGTTTTGTTCGGATTGTTCATCGGACGAAACGCGCAGGCGCTGGCTGCGAATTTCAATGGGCACTTCTGGCAGAACGCGGGGCTGGGCGCGCAGCACGCTGTGCAAGTGGGCGCGGGAGGCCCGATGGTGCTGGTGGGAACGCTGACGATTCTCGCGGTGGCGCAGGTCGGGTCGCTCTTCTCGGCCGACGCCTGGAACAACGTTACGTTCACCGCCGGAGAAGTCAAGAATCCGCAGCGCAACCTGCCGCTGTCGCTCGCGATGGGCACCGGAGTTGTAATTCTTTTGTACGTATTGTGTAACGTGATCTACCTCAACGTGCTGCCTCTGGATGGCAGCGCCACAGGTGCGACACTCCTCGAGCGCGGAATCAAGTACGCCTCCGAAGACCGGGTGGGGACGGCGGTGATGACCCAGATCTTCGGCGCGGCGGGTGGGGCGCTGATGGCGATCGCCATCATGATTTCCAGCTTCGGGTGCAACAATGGCCTGATTCTCTCGGGAGCGCGGGTTTACTACGCGATGGCCAAAGATGGCCTGTTTTTCCGCAGCGTCGCGAAATTGCATCCTACCTACAAGACGCCCGCCGTATCCCTGATGGTGCAAATGGTATGGACCTGCATCTTGTGCATTTCGGGCAGCTATGGACAGTTGCTCGACTACATCGTTTTCGCGGTGCTGGTGTTTTACGTCCTCACGATTGGCGGATTGTTTGTGTTGCGGCGGACTCACCCGGACGCGGTCAGGCCCTATCGGGCAGTGGGTTACCCGATACTTCCGGCCATATATATTTTGATGGCATTGTTTATTGATGTCGTACTATTGCGCTACAAGCCGCAGTACACGTGGCCGGGGCTGATTATTGTGCTGCTGGGCATCCCGGTGTACTACCTGTGGAATCGGAATCAAGGGCTATCAGAACGCGGAACGTCAGCAGGCGCGGTTTGAACTTGCTCGAACCGCGCGAATCCAATACGAGCTCACTAGGAGAAGCGAATGGCTAATGTAATGGCCAAAAAACCACTGCCCGTGATCATGGCGGAAGCCTCGGAAACGGGCGAGCATAGCCTGAAGCGGGCGCTCGGTCCCGGCAACCTGATTTCGTTGGGTATCGGCGCAATCATCGGCACGGGTATTTTTGTGCTCACTGGGACGGCGACTGCTAATCATGCTGGTCCCGCCATCATTCTCTCCTTTAGTTTGGCAGCCGTCGCGTGCGTGTTTGCCGGGTTGTGCTATGCCGAATTCGCATCGATGATTCCGATTGCGGGCTCAGCGTACACCTATGGTTATGCCACGCTGGGCGAGTTGGTCGCCTGGATCATTGGCTGGGACTTGATCCTGGAATACGCGCTGGGCGCGGCTACGGTGGCCAGCGGATGGAGCGGGTACGTGCTCAGCTTTCTGGGAGAGTTTGGCATACGCGTTTCGCCCAAGCTGGCCGGCTCGCCGGGAACGACGTTCGTCATGTACAACGGGCACTGGGAACGCCTGACCGCGCAGTTCCAGAAAGTGCTTGCGTTAAAAAATATTGATCCATCCACCCTGCCGCACCAGGCATCCGCGTTCAACCTGTTCGGCTTTCTCGGCATCATGATGGTGACCGTCGTTCTGGTCATTGGCATCAAGGAATCAGCGAACTTGAACTCGCTGATTGTTGTGATCAAGGTTTGCGTCCTCATTGTGTTCCTGATTTTAGGCGGCTATTACATCCTGGGCCATCGTGCCGAGGCGGCAGCGAACTGGACGCCTTTTCTTCCAGCGAATACCGGTCACTATGGAGATTTCGGTTGGTCGGGCATCGCGACTGCGGCAGGGGTCATCTTCTTCGCCTACATTGGGTTCGACGCCGTTTCGACGGCGGCGCAGGAGGCGAAGAATCCCAAGCGCGATATGCCGATCGGCATTCTCGGATCCCTGGTCATCTGTACGATTCTCTACATCCTGGTAGCAGTGGTGTTAACGGGTCTGGTGAAATATACCGCGCTCGACGTGCCGGATCCGATTGCCATCGGCATCGACATCACGGGCGTGAGTTGGGGCAGCATCCTCGTGAAACTGGGCGCGATCTGCGGCCTGAGTTCCACCATGGTGGTCATGCTGCTGGGGCAATCGCGCGTCTTCTTCTCGATGTCGCGAGACGGGCTGCTGCCTCCGTGGGCGTGCAAAATCCACCCCAGGTTCCGCACGCCCTATATCTCCACCATCCTGGTGGGTCTCTGCGTGGCCACAGTGGCGGCGTTGACGCCAATCAATGTGCTGGGCGAACTGGTTTCGATTGGCACGCTGCTGGCGTTTGTCATCGTGTGCGCCGGGGTCTGGATTCTGCGCAAGCGGGGAACCGACGTGCCGCGCGCCTTCGTGGCGCCGTGGATTCCCTTTACTCCGATCATGGGTATCGTCGTGTCGCTGCTCATGATGGTCAGCCTGGGCAAGGAAACCTGGGCGCGGTTGATCATCTGGCTGGCGATCGGGCTGTGCATTTATTTCTTCTACGGCAAGAACAACAGCCGAGTGCAGCGCGGGGAGTATTCGACTCCCAACCCGAGCGTCGATCGGACTCCGACCATGGCGGACTGAACCGAAACGTTTTCGTGCGTGCCAAGGGCCTTCCGCATTACGCGGAGGGCCTTTTGCTTTATAGTCCTTGGTCGTTGGTCCTTGGTCGTTGGCAAACACCACTTCCCACGATTTCTGGCGGGAGAGAGCCGCCATCATTGAGCGGCGATTTTGGTTTTAGCCGACGACCAACGACCGACGACCAACGACGGTCTTCATGAAGGCTCTTCACAATCTTCGCCTGATCGGCCTGGCGCTCGCGCTCGTGATTCTTGGCGGTACGGTGGGGTTCCATTTCATCGAAGGATGGCCCTGGTTCGATGGCTTTTACATGGTGGTGACGACGCTCACGACCATCGGATACCAGGAAACGCATCCCCTGTCGCATGCCGGACGCGTATTTAACGTGGGCGTGATTGTGGCCGGGGTGGCGCTGGTGTTTCTGGCGATCGGGGCGCTCACGCAGGCTTTGCTAGAATTCGAGCTGCGCAGTTTCTTTGGCAGGCGAAAAATGGAACGCGAAATCGGCCGTCTCCATGATCACTACATCATTTGTGGGGCCGGGCGCGTCGGGCGCAGCGCAGCCCGCGAGTTGGCGCGCCGTCCGGTTCCCTTTGTCATCATCGAAAATAACGAGCCGAAAGCGGCTCGGTACAGCAGCGAAGATTGGCTGGTGCTGATCGGCGACGCCACCAAGGAAACAACGCTGCGCGAAGCCCATATCGAGGAGGCGCGCGGCCTGGTCGCGGCCACTACCACCGACGCGACCAACCTTTACATCATTCTTACGGCTCGTGCTCTGAATCCCAAGCTGAAGATCATCGCGCGGGCCAGCGAAGAGGACGCCGAAAAGCATCTGCTCACGGCCGGCGCTGATTCCATTGTTTCTCCTTATACCTTTGCGGGGCAGCGTATTGCACAGACCTTCTTGCGTCCGCACGTCGTGAGTTTTCTGGACACCGCCACCACGCACCTGGGCATCGACCTGGAGATTGGCGAAATTTCGGTCGCAGCGCGTTCGAGCTTTGCCGGCAAGACGATAGAAACCTCCCGCATACGGCAGGAACGCGGCGTCATCGTGCTGGCCATCAAGCGCGGGCAAGGCATGCGCTTCAATCCGGCCCCTGACGATCGCATTGAAGCCGGAGATTTCCTGATTGCCATGGGCGAGCCTGCGCAACTTCGCCAGGTCGAACAGATGGCGGCTTCCCAATCATGAAAATAGTCAGCGCAGCCGAGATGCGCGAGATTGATCGCGTTACCAGCGCCCGGTTTGGTGTGCCTTCGCTCACGCTGATGGAGAATGCCGGAACCGCAGTGGCGGATTTTGCGGTGGAAAATTATCCGGACTGCAAACGGGTATGCGTGGTTTGCGGCAAAGGAAACAACGGCGGCGACGGGTTTGTCGTGGCGCGCAAGCTGCGCGAAGCGGGAAGGGAAGTATCGGTTCTGCTGCTCGCCGACCCTGCGGAATTGCGCGGCGATGCCGGCGAGATGTTCAAGCGCATGGGGCTAGCGCCGGAGGTGGCGAACACCCACGACAATCTTGTGGCCGCCGCTGTGCGCCTGGGCGATGCGGATCTTCTCATTGACGCAGTCCTGGGCACAGGGTTTCGTCCGCCCGTGAGTGGTCTTTATGCGGAGGCGATTGCGGCGATCAACGCAACAGAATTGCCGGTGGTCGCGGTTGACATCCCATCCGGCGCGGACGCCGACGTAATGGGATCGCAGACTGGAGCCGTCGCACGAGCGGATGCGATTGTTACGTTCACTTCGCCGCGTCCCGCCCACGTCTTCGGTGATTTAACCGACGGGCCAATTGTGGTCGCACCGATCGGCTCTCCTGACGAGGCCATCACTTCGGCTCTACATCTCAACCTCATCACCGCGCAGGAAATCGCGCCGCTGGTCGGTCCGCGTCTGCGCGAAGCCAACAAGGGAAGTTTTGGTCACGTGCTGGTCATCGGAGGATCTCTCGGCAAAGCTGGCGCTGCGGCGATGGCGGGGATGTCGGCGTTGCGCAGCGGGGCGGGCTTGTCGACCGTGGCAACGCCGAAGTCTGTGCTTGCGACTGTTGCCGGGTTTCACCCTGAAATCATGACCGAACCGTGCGAGGAAACCGAATCTGGGACGATTTCCCTGCGCGCGCTCGAGTATGAGCACCTCGACAATTTGGTTAAGGGAAAGACTGTGCTCGCGATCGGACCAGGAATTTCACGGCACACCGAGACCGCGGAGTTCGTGCGCACCGTCGTCGAGAAATATTCTACGCCGATGGTGCTGGATGCCGACGGCCTGAATGCATTTGATGGGGTGGCGGATAAACTGAATGGCAAAGGCCGCGCGCTGGTAATCACGCCGCACCCGGGCGAGATGGCACGTCTCACCGGGCTGTCCATTCCAGAAGTCCAGCGGGATCGGATCGGGACTGCGCGCACGTTTGCTCGCGCGCACGCGGTCATGGTCGTGCTCAAAGGGCATCGCACGCTGATTGCTCGGCCGGACGGCGAGGTGTGGGTGAATACGAGCGGCAATCCCGGAATGGCTACGGGTGGCACCGGTGATGTGCTGACAGGAATGGTTGCGGGCATGATGGCGCAAAATCCCGAGCGCGTGATTGAAGCTGTGACGGCGGCCGTCCACCTGCACGGCCTGGCGGGAGACGTTGCGTGCGAGACGACGGGTGAACAGTCACTCGTGGCGACGGACTTGATCAAGGCAATGCCGGAAGCCTTTCGCCGCATCAGAGAGCGCGCCGGAACTGCGTCTTCGGGATGATACGTGATTGCGGAGCAGGCAAACGGCGAAGCAGTTGCCGATCTCCGCAGCCTGCTTCGCCTTCGTTGCCTGAGAAGAACTACTTCACGTCGACCGTCATGCGCATCCACGGGTGAATGCAGCACTCGAAGTGATGTTCCCCCTTCGAGAGGCCGGTGACCTGGAGCTGGCTGCCCTGAAGAATGCGGGTCTTGGCGACATCGATGTTCTTGAAACCGCCGGCACATTCGGGAACTGTCGGCTCGCCGTGATTCAGATCGCCGATGAAACCTCCGCCAAACTCCTTCACCTCGGTGAAAGTGTGAGGCTCACCGCCCTGGTCCACGACGACGACCGGCGTGCCTTTCTTGATGTGCAATACATCCGGCTCGAAATCCCAGCCTGGATCTGGAGTGCCTGCCTGGGCCAGCGCAAACAGGTCGTTAAAGGTGGTGGCAGCTCCGAGCGCCACGTTCTTGCAGAAGTCCGGTCCAATTGCAGCGTTAAAGGTAGCCGGGTCGCACTCATCGAGAGCTACGACTTGAGCAGGCACGGGTGGATTGGGTGTTCGTTCCCGCTCCTGCGCCAGCGCCCCCATACCCATGACCGAAATCAAGCATCCAGCCAGCAGACCGAATTTTATTTTGGTGATTCTCATACCGCCTCTCCTTCTTCTGCCTGTGTTCAGGATTGCGTTCGCCTATGCCGGCGTGTCGCCAACCTCGAAGGTGGCCGGTGTTCGCCCCGAACGCTCAAAAGCAGGGATCACTGTCTCCGGAGAGTGCAGAGGCGTCAATCTTCGGAGCCTCCATCGCGCCCCAAAGTTTTCTCCATTACTAAATGGTTGCAAAATAGGAGATTGCGGGCCTGTGCCAACTCGTTCACGCCGGGGGCGTTTGAAAAAAGAAAAACAAACCTCACCACAGAGGCACAGAGACGCTGAGGAAGTCTTTAAGACAGATCTGACGACTTTAATTGTTTCTGTGCTCTAGACCCTTGTGAAGTGTTTTGGACTGGCGGCGGATCGGCGAGTTCTCCAGAGGTTCATTGCCTGACTGGTCAATACCCGCATCTTCCACTGGGACAAGGGGTTCCTGCGGATTAGGCGGGTAACCGGGACGCGAATCGGGACTAGCTCTACCGTAATCTTCCCGTAACAATGGCACATAAGTCATAGTCCTTTTCGGCTATGACTCACTTCCCCCAACCGCACCCCACCCAGCGCGCGGCCCGGGTCCAGCTAGGTGGTTCGGTACTAGCTGCCATCCGATTCGACGACGGCCAGCGCTCCCGAGGCAAACTCTACTCCATCTCTGTAACCGGCGGACTACTCAAACTGGCGAAGCCACTCAGCCAGGGCGACTTCGTGGAGATCGGCTTTCAGACCAAGGTTGGCACCGTGATTGGCATGGCGGAGATGCTCTCCCCCACGCGCAAGGCGACCGACGGGACCCTGCAGCCATTTCGCTTCATCGCACTGGGCGACGACGATCATCGCAACCTGCGCATGGCGTTGCAATCGGTGGCGGATCAGAGTTACCTGGCTATGAATCCCAGCCATTCGGCGGCGCCCAAGTCTTTGTTCTAGACTAGCCGCGCCGGCTTCGTCTCGGCCGGTTCGCAACCGCTATACTTGTGCCAATGCAGGTTGGCACGACGCGGGAAATCACCACTCATTCAGCGGAGGAGACGACGGCGTTCGGACGGACGCTGAGCGACCTGCTCACGCCGCCGAAGCTCGTGCTGCTGCGCGGCGACCTGGGAGCGGGCAAGACGACGCTGGTCAAAGGCATCGCCGCGGCCTTTAACGCCGCCGCCGAGGAAGATGTCACCAGTCCCACCTTCACGCTGGTGCACGAATATCGCGGCCCGCATGCGAACCTCTACCACATTGATCTTTATCGGGTGGATACGCCGCGCGAACTGGAGACGCTGGGGCTCGATGACCTGATCAACGAAAAGAGCGTTCTGCTGATAGAGTGGGGAGAGAAGTTTCCGCGTTTTGTCCGCGAGCGCGACGTTGAAATTCGTCTCGAGCGCATAGGAGAAAACGAGCGAAAAATTTCGATTATCAGCCGCTGAGATTCATCAAAGCTGCATGAGATTTTCTGGGGCCCAACGATGGTGAAATATCTGCGGATCGCGCGCCAAAGCGCGTTGCTGATGATCGCCCTGCTGCCAGGCGTAGTGCGAGCGCAGGAACACTCACTGGGGACGAAGGACGATGGGGGCCAAATCGCCCGCGAGGCATTCGCTTTTCTTCCCCAAGCTCCCTCTGCAAGCAAGGCAGAGCAGGATGGGTCGAAGACTCAGCAGGAGAAGAGGATCGAAGAGAAAGAACAGTCGCAACGGACCCTGGGAGTTGTGCCGCGGTTTGGTACAACCGACCGCATCGACGCCCCGCCACTGAGTTCCGGCGAAAAATTCCATCTGTTTGCGAAGACTGCACTTGATCCGGTGACCGTGGTGATCTCTGCCGCCCAGGCCGGACTAAGTCAGGCCGACAATCAATTCAAGGGCTACGGGCAAGGTGCCGAGGGATACGGAAAGCGCTTTGGGGCGGCGTTTACCGATCAAGTGTCGACCGGCTTCTTCAGCAACTTCATGTACCCGTCGTTGTTCAAACAGGACCCCCGCTACTTTCGGAAAGGACACGGGGGCTTTCCGCGCCGGTTCGTCTACAGCCTTACGCAGGAATTGATTTGCCATACCGACAGCGGTGGCCGGGCATTCAACGCGTCGAACATTTTGGGAGCATTTTCGTCGGGAGCGCTCTCAAATGCTTACTACCCATCCGACGATCGCGGATTCAAACTGACCATGAGCCGCAGCGGGCTGGCGGTAGCGTATGCCATGGCGGGAAATATGTTGAACGAGTTCTGGCCCGATATCAGCCGCAAGTTTCACAAGTCGAAGCCGGATAGTCCGCCCCCTCCGACGATAAAGCCAAGCGCAGATTCCAGGTAACCTTTATCGCGGTGGGGGGATGCTTTGTTGAGCCTGGGGCTCAAGCAACGGGCGTATGCACGCGATGGGCGCGTTCCACTCCCGCGTCATTGAAAGAAGGATGGCAGCGGCAAACACGGCGAGTGCAAGGTAGCGGTTCTTCATCGAATGGTCAGCCCTGGTTCGGGGCGGTGGGCTTGAATCCCATAATATTGTAACCGCAGTCCACGTAAATGGTTTCCCCGGTAATTCCGGAACTGGCGTCGGAGGCGAGAAAAACGCCGGTTGCGCCCACCTCGGCGACTTCCACATTTCTTTGCAGGGGGGCGGTTTCGCGGTGAGCCTTCAGCATGTCGCTGAGGCCCGAGATGCCGCGCGCAGCAAGGGTTTTGATGGGCCCGGCGGAAATGGCGTTTACCCGGATCTTCTTTTTTCCCAGATCAAAAGCCAGGTAGCGAACGCTGCATTCCAACGCCGCTTTCGCGACGGCCATCACGTTGTAGTGCGGAACCACTTTCTCGGCGCCGTAGTAGGTCATGGTGATGATGCTTCCGCCGTCTCCCATCAGAGGAGCGGCGGCGCGGGCGACGGCGATCAGCGAGTAGACGCTGACGTCATGGGCGACGCGAAAGCCTTCGCGACTGGTGTTCAGAAACTCGCCTTCCAGTTCGGCGGCCGGAGCGTAGGCGACGCTGTGGACTACGGCATGTAACTTTCCGTAGCGGTCTTTGAGAGTCGCAAAAGTGCGCTCGATGTCTTCGTCTTTGGAGACGTCGCACATGAAGCCTTCCGCGCCCGGGAGAGAATCGATCAGGTCCCTGGCCTCTTCGGCGAGCCGTTCATTCTGATAGGTGATGGCGAGCTTCATCCCGGCCGCATGCAGGCCTTGCGCGATCGACCACGCAATCGAGCGCTTGTTGGCGACTCCGAAGACGACCGCATTCCGGCCTTCGAGTTGAAAGGACATAGGGCTCTCCTGTGTCGTTTTGAATTGGAAAGGATATCAGAGCGCTGCGAGCTGCGAGCTACGAGCGGGCGATCAGAGTTTACTCGCCGTAGCACTTATCGAGCTGCGTCGGTGGCGACCGGTTCTACGGAACTGACCGGCCAGGCTGCGCTCAGGAAGGCGATTACGTAAACGAAACCGATGATCGCGAAGCCACCAGCGAGGCTTACTTTTTGCGCAGTCCAGCCAACCGCCACGCTGAGCGCGATCTGGAGAAAAGTGCCCACAAAGTAGAAGGCATTCTGGACGCGACCCATGAAGTGCTTGGGCACCTGTTCCATGAGGCTGGTGTTCATGGCGACGCCGCTGACGCCGCGCGCGGAGCCCATGATCCCGTACAGGAATACGGCGATTGCCAGAATGCGCGAGTAGGGCGAGAGCGTCATGCAGCAGGCAAGGAATCCCATCGAAACCGCGATGGCGGTGCGGGATCCCATGCGGGCGATCAGCCATGGGGCGTACAGCGCGCTCAGGAATGCGCCGATGCCCCAGCCTGCATTCAGCCAGCCATAGCCCACAGCTCCGGCATGGAAGATGCGATCGCTAAGAGAGGGCGTGACGACCACCCCGGTCAGCATGGCGCCCAGGAAAAGCGCCCAGCTCATGCCCAGCAGCACGACGCCCGGGCGTTCGCGGAGGAATTCAATTCCTTCCCAAAGCTCATGCCAGAAGCGGCGCTCGGCGGTTTCCGCAGCCGCGAGGTCGGCCTTGATTTCGGCGGGTCGGGGAACAACATGCCTGCCTCTTCGCACGCCGAAGTAGCAGAGGAACGAAACGACGTAGGTGGTGAAGTCAATGAGCAGCACGCCGCCTAATCCGATGTGGTTGTAGACGAATCCGACGATGGCTCCGGCCATCAGCCAGCCACCTTGAATCCCAGCGAGCAGAAAGGTGTTGGCTTCCACGTACTGGCCGTCGGGCGTGAGTTCCTGAATGAGCGCGGTGATCGTAGGCCAGAACATCCAGAAGCCGGCGGCCACCAGGGTGTTCATCAGGTAAAGCTGCCAGACTTGCACCTTGCCACGGAAAGCGAGGATGGAGACGGTTAAGATGATTACTGCCCGGGCGGCGTCGAGCATCATGACCAGCCGCCGGCGATCTTCGCGGTCAATGATCACACCAGTAAACGGGAGCAGAAACATGGCGGGCAGAGTCTGCAGCACGGCGAGCGTGCCGAGGGCCATCTCGGAGTGAGTGGCCTGCAGGATGTGCCAGGCAACGGCGGCGGAATTCATGCCGCTGCCCAGCATGGAAACGACGTTGGCCAGAAGCACAAAACGAAGAGCCCGCTTTTGCAGGATGGCGCGCATTGCTTCAACTCTAAATCAAACGGGAGAGGAAAGTTTTCCGCATAGCGCAGCCAGGCGTTCACCAAAGCGGCGACTGCCTTCAAAAACATCGGGGCGGGTCCCGCGAAAACGTGATTTCAACCCTTGTGTTGGCGGATCATCGGCGCTAGCATGTCGCCCGAAAGTGGACTTCTGGCTCCAGTAGGGAGGTGGCCGATGAAATCCAGGTTTTGGTTGCCGCTCACCATGGTTTTGGTTCTTTCTTCTGTTAGTGACGCGCAAATCGATCGCATCGTGATCCCGGCAGGTACGCCGGAGGATCAATCGATCCAGGAAATTTCCAAGGAGACCGACGCGCAGAAGAAGATTTCGTTGTACCAGGATTTTCTTGGTAAGTTTTCCTCGAATCCCGCCGCGGTCGCCTATGGCAATTGGCAGATCTCGCAGTCCTACCAGAGCGGAGGGGATCTCCCCAAGGCACTCGAGTTTGGAGACAAGGCTCTGGCGGCATCACCCCGCAACATCGACATCCTGGTGTCGCAGGCGGGCATCGCGCAACAGTTAAAGGATGACGCGAAGATTCTCGATTACGCAGAAAAGGGCGGCCTGGCTTACGAGAGCATCGGGAAGCAAGCAAAGCCGGAGGGAGTTAGCGACGTAGACTTTGCCAACCGCACGGCTTCTGAGAGGGATTCGCTGAAGTCTTCGCACGATTTTCTGGAAAGCATTGGCTTCAATGCAATTGCCGACGAGAAGGATGCGAAGAAGCGGATGTCATACATTGAGCGCTATACGGCGGCCTTTCCGAGTTCGCAATATCAGGAGCAAGTGTCGCAGTACGCGATGTATACGCTTGGGCCCGGGCAACTGAACGACCCGGTGCGGCTGGTGACGTTCGGAGAAAAGAGCCTGGCGGCGAATCCGAACAGCATGCCCGCTCTGCTCATGTTGGCCAATACTTATGTGGAGGAAACGAAGCCGGCGAACTGGGGGAAGGCGGTTACGTACTCGCAGAAAGTAATCACGCTGGCGAAAGCCAACGAGCCAGATGCGGACCGCGCGCGCAAGCTCTCGGCGGGCGTGGCGCACTCGACGCTTGGCTATGCCTACATGAAGCAGGACAAGACGGCCAGCGCGATTCCGGAATTGAAGTCAGCGTCGACCTTGCTCAAGGGGCAAGACGATGTGGCCTACGCAACTGCCCTTTACCGCCTGGGATACGCGTACGCAAAGCTGAGCAGGACGACGGAGGCTCGGGAAGTGCTGGGCGAGGCGGTCAAGATTTCCGGGCCGCTGCAGCAGCCATCCCAGGAATTGCTGGTAAAGGTGAACGCGGCGAGAGCGAAAGGGAAGTAGGCAGGGCGGGCGAGTGCCTTAGGGCTTGGCTAAAGCGTCGGAGAGCAGGTGGGCCTTCACGGCTAGTTTATAAGCGCGCTGCAGGTCTCCGGCAGCGTCGGCTGTCTTCACCTGCTGCATAAAGTGGCGAATCTGCGCGACCGTGTCCTGTTCGTCCTTGGTCAGTTGCCGCCCGGAAAGTTTCTGCAGAGACGCGTCGGTGGACACGAGCAACTGATTCGTGTTCTTTCGCTGGCGCGCAGCTTGCTCCTCGGTCATGCCCGGGGCGAGTTGTATCGCCGGTTCCACGGTACTTCCGCGGTGGATCACTTTTTTTTGCGCTTCCTCACCCTCCGGTTGAGCGTGTTTTTTTCGGACCGAGGGTTTTTTAGCTGGGGCGGCAGCCTTCGGACCGGAGGGGGCGGGTGGGACGCTGGGCGAAGCATCTGCCGGGGCGTTGGCAGCAGGCTGGGGAGGTTCAGCCGGTGCCGGAGCGCTGGGCGTTGCTTCGTGTTTTGGCTGCTGAGATGAATCCGGCGGCGTATCGGGCTTTGCCGGTTCCTGCGCCGGACTTTGCGGGGAGTGGGCCAAAGCAGTTCCCGAAGACGAGAACTCGCCGCGCACGCGTCCGCTTGCGGACCCGTACAGCAGCGAGCACAGTACGAGTATGCCGGCCAGATACATACCTATCCTGTGATGCGCCCCTGACAAATCGTGTACCTGAATAATATTATGCTGAGCGCGATGCTTTGGAAAGGAAGGTAACCCCATCCAAAGCATGAGCTTCCGGCCCGGGTGTGAAGATGATCGGTTGTTCAGCATCGGTCAAGGGATGAAGGCAGGTCTCTATCGGGTGCGGGCTCCGACTTCGCGTGCCGCGTCCAGAGTGGACTCGGCCAGCGGCATGCGGAGATGGAACTTGGTGCCTTTGCCCTCGACAGTTTCGAAGTCGACCGTGCCGTAATGCCACTGCATGACCTGGTAAGTCTGCGCCAGGCCGATGCCGCTGCCGCCTTGTTTGGTCGTGAAGTACAGTTCGAAAATCTTTTCCTGCACTTCGCGAGGAATTCCTCCGCCAGTGTCTTCGACCTCGACCAGCACCATGCCTTCGTCACGCTTGGCACTGATGGTGAGTTGGCCGCCGTTGTTCATCGCCTGGACTCCGTTGATGACGACGTTGAGAATCGCCTGTTTCATGAAGTCCAGATCGGCCTTCACAGTAAGAGGATATTCGGGGAAATTGCGCACGATGGCGACCGCGTGTTGATCGGCATCCGGCGCGGCGAGGGCTGCAACTTCTTCTAATAAGCGGCGCAGGTCGACTTCTTCAAGCTTGAGATCGCGAGGCCGGGTGAAATCGACCAGGATCTGGACCACGCGGTCGAGGCGGTGGATCTCGCTTCCGATGATATCGACGTGGCGGCGGGTGCCGGGATCCATCTGCTGCAGCTTGTTTTGGAGCAGGTGAAGGTGCAGCACGATGGCATTGATCGGGTTCTTCACTTCATGCGCAACGCCGCGAGTCAGGCGACCGCTGGCAGAAAGACGGCGGGACATTTCAATCTCGTCTTCCAGGCGGCGCACCGATTCGGTGTCGCGGATGATCAGCAGCGCGCCAATCTGGGTGGATTTTTCCTGAATGAAGTCCAGCGACACCTGCACCCGGCGGCCGTTGGCGGATTCTATTTCGCGCTGCATCAGGGGGCGGCGGCGTTCGAAAGCATCCAGCAGCACGGCATTCAGCGGCGTGCCGGCTTTAAACACGTCCTTCGCACTGCGCCCCAGCATTTCCCCCCGGGGGCGGCCGAGGAAGCGCTCCACCGAAGCGCTGACCAGCACCACGTGGTATTCGCGGGTAAACAACATCAGGCCGTCCTGCAGATTCGCCATCAGCTGGTCGACGTTGTCCTTCAGGGCTGAGAAGATTTCCTTTGCATCCCGCACCTGCCGGCCGAGGTTGGCGATCTTCAAGGTCACCAGACCAAATTCGTCGTGATTGGATTCGGCGTCCTCATCGATGCTGACTCCGGTGGCATAGTCGAGATTACGGTTGATTTCTTCCAGAGGGCCGAGCGCAAGCCGCGAAATCAGTGCAGCCAGCAGCAGGGAGAGAAAGATCGAGGCGCCTGAAAAGTAAAGTGCGTGCTCGAGGCGAGGGGTCAGTTCGTTTCTCAGAAGCACAGTGGAGATGCCAACTCGTACCGTACCGAAGGGCGTGCCATTCAGTTGCAGCGGTACGGTTACGTCATAGACCGCGGAGGGGCTGTAGATCATGCGCAGCTGGTCGCGGAAGCGCGCACCGCGCAATTTCTCAAAGTTGGGACGGGGCGTGAGGATCTTGCCGTCGAGATCGGAGTTGCTGTGCAACATCGCCCTGCCGGAAGGATCGACAATGGCTGCGTCATAAACCATCTGCACGTTACCAACGGACGAATCCAGGATGTCGTTGAGGTTTGTGTCGGTCTTGAGGTAGCCCTCGATGGCCAGCTGAACGGATCTGCTGTTGTCGGTGTCGATGCGCGTGCTGCCCAGGTCCGGGACAGCATTACTGGCGGAATAGACCAGTTGCTGGGCGAGCAACAGCGAGATGTCGCCGGCCGCGGTCAGGCGCTGGCGAAGGAGCTGGGAGATGTAGAGGTAGGAAAACGCCGACACCATCACCACGACCATGAAGGTGATGGCGAGAATGATTTTCGTTTTCCGGCGCATCGTCAGGTTTCAGATTCAGGACGCAGATGCCACAGCAACCGACAAGGGAAGGCTTAAGGGGAGTCTACTACTCCTGCCGATCGGCGTCTGCATCTGCAGAGTTGCTTCCGTACTCCTTTAATTTGTTGTGCAAAGTCTTGAGGCTGATTCCGAGAATCTCGGCGGCCCGCGTCTTGTTATTGCTGGTGGCTTCCAGGGTCTTCAGGATGAGCATCTTTTCCGCCTCGCCCACGGTTGTGCCCACGCCCAGGCGGACTGCATCGGGATCATTGGCGGCCTGCCGGACCGTGATCTGCCCGAAGCCTGGCGGAAGGTGCTTGGTCTCGACGACCGCTCCCTCGCAGACGATGACGGCGCGTTCCAGCGTATTGCGCAGTTCGCGGACATTACCCGGCCAGGAATAGTTCTTGAACTGATTCAGCACGGCTTCGCTGACGGTGGCTACTTTCCGCCCGTGTTTTGAGCTCATGTCGGCCAGCAGGGTCTGCACCAGTTCGGGCAAGTCTTCTTTATGCTCGCGCAGGGAGGGCATGTGAATGTTGAATACATTCAAACGGTAGTAAAGGTCATTGCGCAGTTCGCCGCGGGCGACTGCTTCGTCGGGGACCTTGTTGGTGGCAGCCAGCACGCGGACGTCGACCGACGTTTCGACCTTGCTGCCGAGACGACGGAGTTTGTGATCCTCGAGGACGCGCAGCAACTTGGCTTGCGTGGCCACCGGCATCTCACCGATTTCATCGAGTAACAGCGTCCCGCCTTCGGCAAGCTCGAAACAGCCGGTACGACGCTCCAGCGCTCCGGTGAAGGCGCCTTTCTCGTGGCCGAAGATCTCGCTTTCGATCAGGGTCTCCGGGATGGCGGCGCAGTTGATGGGTACGAATGGCTTGGCGCGCCGGGGGCTTAGTTCATGAATGGTGCGGGCGACCATCTCCTTGCCTGTGCCGCTGGCCCCGGTAATCAGAACGGACGCCGTGCTGGGCGCGACCATTTCAATCAGGCGGAAGATTTCCTGCATCTTCTTCGAGGACCCGACGAGTTGGCCCAGGTTGCCCGCATCGCGCAGCTTGCGCCGGGTGACTTCAAGTTCCACTTTAGTCCCGAGCAGTTCGGAGGCGTTCTGAAGAATGGTGCGCAGGCGGTTGGTGTCGATGGGCTTGGTAATGTAGTCATAGGCGCCCATGCGCATGGCCTGGACCGCGCTGTCGATGGTGCCCTGGGCGGTCATGACGATGACGGCCATGGTGTGAGCCTGGTCAGCCAGGCGCTCAAGCAACTCCATCCCGCTGACCCGGGGCATTTTGAGGTCGGTAACAATAATGGAAGGAGTCCACTGCGTGGCTTTATCCCATCCCTCCATGCCGTCGGCGGCAGTATCAACGCGGTATCCCCATGAAGACACAACCTCGGCGAGGCCGGTCCGCTCGTTTTCTTCGTCTTCCACGATCAGGACTTTTTCTTGGCTCATAGGCTCGGAGATTCCATTATTCGCATTTCCGGCACACTCTAGCAAGGCAGCAGGGTTGGATGCTGCTTTGGCCGCGGTCAGGGGATCAATGAAACGGCTGAATAGGGTTTTGGGGACCGATTCGGTACATCCATTTTGCCGATGTCAAAGTGAGACAATCAACGCTATTCATGGTCGCAAGCCGTTGCGATTGAAGGTACTGGCTACAGTAATATTTCGCGAAGCTTATTTCACTTTGCGGTAGGGTTGCTGTTAGAATCTGCGGTCTCAGTCGACGACCATCACGCGTATCCTTTAACGTCTCGTTGATTCGGTGTGACCCCAGGTTGAAGTATTGGTCTAGTTCCGGAGGATTAATTCCATGTCACCTTGTTGCGGTTCACGAAACGGCTGGACGATCCGTCTGTGCTTTTTTCTGACGCTACTGTTCCTCTTATTTTCCTGTGTTGCTTCAGCCCAGCAGACCCAGACCCCACCGAAGTTCGATATATTCGCCGGCTATCAGTGGCTGAATCCTGGCGGCAATATTCCCGGCGGTCCCGACGGCGCTGGCGGAATTCTGCCGTTCAAATTGCCCAGCATGAGCAAGGGCGGAGGCCTGGCGTTCGGTTACAACTTCCATCCGAACTTTGCGCTGGAAGGGGACATCGGCCTAAACCTCAAGGATCAGTTCGACGTGAGTACGTACTCGATCGGCCCGCGTTTTACGTGGCGCAGCGAGGGCTTCAACCTATTCGCGCACACGCTGCTCGGTAACAACCACCTGACCAGTCCGGTTGGCGCCCGCAACGGCCTCGGCGCGATTCTAGGCGGCGGCATTGATCTTCCGATCGTGAAACGACTCACTCTTCGTCTGATTGAAGCGGATTACCAGTGGGCGCGGCAGAACTATTCGAGCATCGTTCCCCCCAGCCAACCCGATCTGCGGCGATCCAGTTTTGAAGGGACGCGCCTGCGTTCCGGCGTGGTATTCAATTTCGGCGGCGAGCCCGAAGTGCCTCCGACAGCGAACTGCTCAGTCGATCACACCGAGGTGATGCAGGGCGAACCGGTCACCGCAACCGTGTCAACCACCAACTTCAATCCCAAACATCCACTCACCTACGCCTGGAGCGGAAACGGCGGCACGGTGACCGGCAAGGACACCAGCGCCGCGATCGATACCAAGGGAGTCGCGGGCGGCAACTATACCGTGACGGCGCACGTCAGCGATCCGAAGATGAAGAAGAACGGCGACGTGACCTGCTCGGCGAACTACACGGTCAAAGAGCCGCCTAAGAATCCGCCGACGATGAGCTGCTCGGCGAGCCCGACGTCGCTGCAAACCGGCGGTACGTCCACGATCACCTGCACTTGCACCAGCCCGGACGGCGTGCCGGTGACGGTAGCCGGCTGGACCGCAAGCGGTGGTCAGGTTTCTGGTAGTGGCAACACTGCAACCCTCAACACGACGGGTGCCGCGCCGGGTCAGATTACGGTCAATGCAACTTGTACGGATTCTCGCGGCTTGACGGCAAATGCTTCCTCGCAAGTCACAGTGGAGAATCCTCCTCCTCCGCCGCCCAAGGCCAGCAAGTTGAGCCAGTGCGACTTCCCGAATGAGAAGAAGCCGTGGCGTGTGGACAACACTTGCAAGGCGATCCTGGACGACGTCGCTCTGCGGATGCAGCAGGAAGCGGACGCGAAGCTGGTCATCGTGGGGAACGCCGATCCGAGCGAGAAGCGCAAGAATCTCGCGGCGGAACGCGCACTCAATTCGAAAGCGTACCTCTCGGGCGGCGAAGCCAAGCAAGCCATTGATGCCAGCCGCATCGAAGTACGTTCGGGCAATGGCGGCACCAAGACGGCGGAGTACTGGGTTGTGCCGGCAGGCGCGACCTTTGACTCGGCCGGCACCGAGGCCGTTGACGAAACCAAGGTGCAACCGGTCCCGGATCATCCGAAACCGGCTGCCAAGAAGAAGGCTGCCCCGAAAGCTCAGTAGCCTTTTTGCCGAACCCGGGCCGGTCGGAAAACCCGACTGGCCCATTTTTTTTGCTGCCCTTCGGTAACTTGAAGGGGACTGGGTACGCTGTCACTCTCAGACCGCAAGGTATACTGTCCGAAACAGGGGCGAAGACACACATGATTTCCAGAGCCATGACTGGCAAGTTATTGATTGTATTGGCGATATGCCTGACCTGCAGCGCGTCGCTATGGGCTGGGCAATGGGCTGTGATGGGGCCGGATGGGGGCGATGTACGGAGCCTGGCCTACGACCCGCAGAACCCGGATCGCGTTTTCCTGGGCACCAGCACGGGAGTGATTTTTGTTTCAGGCAATGGAGGGAAGGACTGGTCGCGGTTCGCCCATCTGGGAACGGGCGATGAGTATGTGCTGGATCACATCGTCGTCAATCCGCAGAACAGCAACATCATGTACGTGTCGGCCTGGAGCGCGCAGAGCCAGCAAATTGGCGACGTGTTCCGAACGAACGATGGCGGCAAGACCTGGCAGACGCTGGCGGGGATGCACGGGAAGTCGATTCGCGCGATGGCCATGTCCGCCTCGAACCCCAAGATTCTTGTGACCGGCGCGCTCGACGGTGTGTTCCGCACCAACAATGGCGGGAACGACTGGGAGAGAATGTCTCCTGCTGCCCACGCGGACATCAAGAACATTGAGTCGATCGCGATTGATCCCAAAGATCCGAATGTTGTGTACGCGGGCACCTGGCATCTGGCCTGGAAGACTGCGGATGGCGGCGCCCACTGGCAGCATATCAATAAAGGCATGATCGATGACTCGGACGTGTTTTCGATCATTGTCGACCACACGAATCCGTCGAATGTTTTTGCCAGCGCGTGCTCGGGCATCTACAAGAGCGTCAGCGCCGGCGAGCAGTTCTCCAAGATCCAGGGCATTCCGTTTTCGGCGCGCCGCACGCGCGTGCTGAAGCAGGATCCCACCAACGAAAACATGGTCTATGCCGGAACCACAGAAGGCTTATGGAAAACGATGGATCTGGGCAAGACCTGGAAGCGCATCAGCAGTCCGGAAGTCGTGGTGAACGACGTGTACATCGATCCGCGCAACTCCAGCCACGTCCTGCTGGCGACTGATCGCAGCGGTGTGCTGGCTCTGAACGCGACGGGAACGTGGGCGTCATCGAACCACGGCTACACGCATCGCTATGTAACGGCCATTGTTCCGGATCAGAAAGACCAGAACACGATCTACGTCGGTGTAGTGAATGACCGCGAATTCGGCGGCGTCTTCTTTTCGCGCGATAACGGCCAGCACTGGCAGCAGCGCAGTGCGGGTCTGGGCGGCAAGGATGTTTTCACACTGCGGCAGGCGAGCAGCGGCGCGCTGGTGGCCGGAACCAATCACGGAAGCTACCTCCTCGAGCATAACGGCATGGAGTGGCACCCGATCAACACGGTAGTGGTTGAGAAAACGGCAACCAAAACCGTGAAGAAGAAGGGCAGCAAAAAGAGTACGCAGGTGGTGAGCAAAACGGTCACCAAGTCCACTCTCGATGCCCGCGTCAATGAAGTCGACATTTCGGGCGATCGCTGGATGGAAGCCACGACCAACGGCCTCTACTTCAGCAAGGATCAGGGCAAGACGTGGATGGGCGGCCCGGTGCAGGGCGAGAAGGAATTTCTGTCGGTACGCGGTCGCGGAAACACGATCGTGGCCGCGGCTCGAACCAAGGTTTATGTCTCGCACGACAACGGCACGACCTTCACCGAACACAGCATGGCCCAGTACGTGACCAGCATCCGCGGCATCACGCTGACGCCTGAGGAACAGATCTTTGTGGCTTCGCGCGAGGGCGCGTTTTCGAGCGCGGACTCGGGCGCCACATGGAGTCATGTCGTGGCTGGGCTGCCGGATAAAGACATCACTTCGATCACGTTTGACTCGATTGCGAACCGCCTGCTCGCGACCAGCCTGCAGACGGGTGTCGTTTTCCAGAGCACGGACAGCGGCCGCAGCTGGCAGCGTGGTCCGGACTCCGGCTATCCGCTGCGTCGGGTGAGCGTGGTTCACGGGCGGTTCGTTGGTGCGACGCCGTTCGATGGCGTCGTCCTGCAGCCGGAGAACGAAGGACAGAGCGCAGCCGCAGGTGCGGGCGGCGCTTCGAAGTAAGGGGTTAACGAGGCATCAGGAGCCGGAGGGCGACAATTCCTCCGGCTTTTTTGTGCCCGCAGTCGGCGGACTGAGCGGGCGACCCCGCAAAAACTACATAGGCCGTCCTCCTGGTGATTACTTAAGTCATCTGTTTTCAACCGCGGCGACTTGGCACCTTCCTTGCGACTTGTGTGTTCACAGGCGCGCGGGGGAGGATTCGGGAATGAAGGCTGCACAGGGCATCGGACTCGCGGCGCTGACCCTGGGGATGGTGATGGGGCTGGCCTGCGGCCATCAATCTTCTATACCAGTTCTGGTGTCAGGAGCGGTTGCCCCGCCTGACGGTGCTCGCTTGCCGTTCAACCGAGAAGCGCAGAACGGCGGAATCTCTCCTACCAACTCCGTTGTGCCGCCGGGGGCGCAGGCGCCGGTGGGAACGGTGATCGTGATTCGATTGAAGAAGCCACTGTCGAGTGCCCGCGTGCACTCCAATGAGTCCTTCGCTGCGGTACTGGACGACCCCCTCATCGTGAATGACCACGTTCTCGCGGAGCGGGGAAGCGTGGTGACTGGCCGGGTGGTGGAGGCAAAGCCCACAAGTTCAGTGCACACACCGGGATACATGAGGCTGACGCTTTCTTCGATTGCGATCGATGGCAAACTGGCCCACATTCGAACCTCCAGCAGCTTCTTCAAGGGCGTCGATCCGAGGAGGCGGTTGGCAACCCTGCCGCCGGATGGCGAAGGCTACTTGTTGGGCGCGGCAGCAACCGGCCAGGGACCAGCGATGGACAACGCAATTGTTGCCGAGAACGATTTGGACCCCGAATTCGATGTCCGGGTGCAGGACGCAATGATCGTCCCGGAACGCCGGTTGAAGTTTCGCCTGATTGAACCCCTGCCGATTCGTCCCTAGACAAATCCTTCCAAGTGTTGTGATTCGCAACGGCCGAGTACCCGTCTCGCGCCACAGCTCATGTTGGAGCCCTTCTGGTTTGATTATCACAAACGGCAGTGACGACCGCACTTAGCATTCCCAGTTTGGTCCCCTATAGTTGTCCCAATTAGGGAGTGCGATCGGAAAAGTCCGCCCTATGCGCGTAGGGCGACCGCCCCGGCTCTCCCGATTCGTAGGACGCAGGACGACATTGATGGGACAGCCTCTCCCGATTCTGGCCGGCGCTCCGAACGATCTTGATCGTGAAATGTTCGAGGCCGCTTTCCGCAGCAGCCCCGAAGGGATGGCTGTGGCCGAAGGTGGCGTGATCTGTTTCGCGAATCAGGCGTTCGCCAAGTTGCTGGGCTCTTCTTCTCCGGAAAGTCTGGAGGGGCAACCGTTATCCCGATTTCGCCCGGCGGGTCATTCCTGCGAATTCGAGCACAGTGAATCGGATCAAGCTGGGCGGAAGCAACATCTCTGCCAATTCGTCTCGAAGCGGCGCGATGGTACGCCGCTGAAAATTGAATCAACCTGCGCCTCGTTCCGAGTTGGCAATCGGGAGTTCCAACTGATCACCGCGCGCGACGTGACGGTGCGCGAACGTCGCCGGATGGTACGCGATGGTCACCGGCGTTTTCGGGTCATCTTCGATGCGGCGCACATGGGAATTATTCAGTGTGATCTGCAGGGCTTTGTGCTGGAAAGCAATCCTGCAGTGGAGCGAATGCTGGGTTATACGCGCGCCGAATTGCGCGGAATGAACCTTCATGATTTCGCTCATCCGGAAGGAACAGGGGGCGACGCGCGCCTGTTCCGCGAGCTGGTGGAAGGCAAGCGGGAATCGTACGAACTGGAGGCCCGTTACGCCGGGAAATCTTCGGCGAGCGGTTGGGTTCGCCTGACCGTCTCCTTGGTGCGGGGTGTGGACGGGAAGCCGCAGTTCGCCATCGGCATGACGGAGGACATCACGGAACGCAAGCTAGCCGAACAGCGTTTGCGAGAGGCTCAGAAGATGGAAGCCGTTGGGCGACTGGTGGGCGGAGTCGCGCACGACTTCAACAACGTGCTCACGGGCATCATGCTTTATTGCGACCTGCTGATCGCGGGACTGGAGCCAGGAAGCCGGCTCATGCACCACGCGGAGGAAATTCGCATGGCCGGGCAGCAGGGTGGAGCGCTGATTCAGCAGTTGCTGGCGGTCGCGAGACAGCAGGTCATCGAGCCGCGGTTGCTGTCGCTCAATGAAGCGATTCTGAGTGCCCGGAATCTCCTGTCGCGGCTGCTGGGGGAAAAATACCAGCTGGTTACCAAACTGAAACGCAATCTCGGCAACGTGAAGATGGACCCGGCGCAAGTGCAACAGATCCTCTTCAACCTGGTCCTGAACGCGCGGGACGCGATGCCGCAGGGCGGCGCGATTGAGGTGAAGACTGGTCACGGCGAACTTTCAGCGACGGAGCCCGGGGCCCACCAAGGCATTCCGGCCGTATTTCTGGCCGTGAAGGACACCGGGTGCGGCATGACCGCCGAGACACGATCGCGCCTCTTTGAACCCTTCTTCACCACCAAGGCGAACGGTCGAGGCACGGGACTCGGGCTGGCGACCGTTGCCCACATCGTGAAAGAAAATCACGGTGCGGTCAATGTGGAGAGCGAACCGGGCCGGGGAACACACTTCACGGTGCTCTTGCCGCGCATAAGGGCCGCCCACTCCGACGCTGTGGAGGCGCGCTTTTCGTCGGGACCGGTCAGGGAAACCATTCTCCTGCTGGAGGACAATCTGGCCATCCGCGAAGCCGTGCACAAAATTCTGACCGAGTGCGGTTATGTCGTGCTGGAAGCCAATAGCGGCGCCGAAGCGCTGGCGATCGCTGGCGCGCATGCCGGTGAAATTGACTTGCTGCTGGCCGACATCGATATGCCCGGAATGAGCGGATATGAGACGGCACGTCAGCTGGTTCTGGAACGGTCGAATCTGAAAGTGCTTTACATGTCGGGCTACGAGCCGCATGCCAAGAGCGCCGACAGCGAAGCGACGGTGTTTTTCAAGAAGCCGTTCACGAGTTCCGCCCTGCTCGAGAAGCTGCGAGAAATTCTGGAAGACCGAGAAATTGCCAAGAAATCCGAGAAGCGAAAGCGAGAGAAGCCATGACCACTGCAGAACTTACCTTGCCGGCCATTCCACAGATCGAGGGAGCCAATTTCCTGAACCTGCTGATCGTTGACGACGAGCGCGCCATCCGCGAAGCCTGCCGCGAAGTTGCGCAATCGCTTGGGTTCAATACGTTCGCCGCCGACTCGGCGGAGCACGCCTACCGCTTGCTGGACGCGCAGGGCATCGATGCCGTGCTGCTGGACTTGCGGCTGCCGGGAGCGGGCGGCCTGGAGGCTCTCCACCAGATCAAGAGCCGGCGTCCGGATGCGGTGATCGTGGTCGTCACCGGATATGGAACGGTGCAGTCGGCCGTGCAGGCCATGAAGAACGGAGCCTACGACTACGTCACCAAGCCATTCAGTCTCGATGAGTTGAAGCTGTTGCTGGATCGCGTGGCAAGCCATCTGAAGCTGAAGACCGAGAACCGTGTTCTGCGCGAGAAGATCAAATCGAAACAGGGATTCGGAAACATCATCGGCCGCTCGCCCGAGATGGAGAAGCTCTACCGGATCGTGGCCAAGGCGGCGCACAGCACGCACCCGGTGCTCATCCTGGGCGAGAGCGGGACGGGAAAGGAACTGGTGGCGCGCTCGATCCATTTCTCGGGCCCGGTACACGACAAGCCGTTTATTCCGGTGGATTGCGGGTCGCTGGTTCCCACCCTGATTGAAAGCGAACTCTTTGGACACACCAAGGGCGCGTTCACGGGCGCTCAACACGCCAAGGATGGGTTGCTGACGATTGCCGACGGCGGGACGGTTTTTCTCGATGAAGTGGGAGAACTGCCAATTGACCTGCAGGCCAAGCTTCTGCGCGCGATTCAGGAAAAGGAAATCCGGCCGGTGGGCGGTACGAAACAAATCCCGATCAACGTGCGCATTCTGGCGGCGACCAATCGTGACCTGGAAGAAGGAGTGGCGGAAGGGACGTTCCGACGCGATCTCTACTACCGTCTGAACGTACTGAGCTTGAGAATTCCGTCCCTAAGGGAGCGCCGTCAGGACATTCCGATTCTGGCGACTCATTTTCTGGAACGGCAATCGCGATCCTCGGGGATAGAGCGTACCCTGAGTGACGAAGCGTTGAAAGCGATGCTCGCCTACGACTGGCCCGGCAATGTTCGCGAATTGGAGAACTGCCTGGAGCGGGCCTGTGCCTTCACAACCGGCCCCGTGATTCACGTGAGCGATCTGCCAGCAGCCATCAGCCAGTTGCAGGGATCGGATACACCATCGAATGGTACAGGAGCGAACAAAATCGTGCCCATGTCAGAACTGGAGCGGCAGACGATTCTGAACGCGATTGCCCAACTCAACGGCGACAAACTGAAAGCGGCGCGCATGCTGGGGATTGGAAAGACAACGCTTTATCGAAAGCTGAAAGAGTATACAGCGCGGTCCTGAGCAACGGCGCGATCGCATGCGCAATGCGTTTTTACTACGCGGGTGAGCCAAATTTGGTTCCGACTCGCTCGCCGATTTCCCGAAAAGGGACAGTCGTCGTGCGCCGGATGCCATAAGTACTGCAATTTCAACTGGCAAGTGGTTGGCGCAAGGCGTGCAATGGAAAAGTCATGATTCTTCTCATTACGCCCTCAACTCGCGGACAGGAATGCGCCCAGGCATTGCTCGCCTCCACCAATCTCCAAACCGATGTTGCCGCGACTCTGCAAGCGGCGGTGGGAAAACTGCGTGAGCAGGAGTACGCCGCGGTCGTCGTGGACCAATTTCTGATGGAGGTTGAACCGGATGAGGGTGAACAGATGCTGCAACATCTGGGAACCGCGTTTCCGGTTTATATCAACGGCGCGATCAGCGGGATTGCCCGCATTGTGAGAGAAGTGCGCAGCGCCTTGAGCAGGCGGCGGCGCGAGGAAGAAATCGCGCGGTCCTCGGCTGCGCGGGCGATCTGGAGCGAACTGAAAGAGGATGTTACGGGGATTCTGTTGTCCTGTGATCTGGTGCTGGCGTCGAAAGAAGTGCCGGCGCCGGCAGCCCACAAGATCCAGATCATTCATGATCTGGCGGCCCAGATGCGCACTAAGCTAGCGGCATCAGAACAGAAGAATGCAGCGGGCTAGGCCCGGGCCAGGGAGCGGCCGTTACGGGATTGAGTCGAGCGCCCGTCAGAATCCCGGATGGCGCCTTTATGCCCTTGGAGAGCGCGCATAAGGGCTGCACTCCACCCCTGCGGTCCGGGTTTGGTAGCGCGCGCGATCTGTGGAATCGCCTGTTCGACTTCCTCGGCAAGGCTTCCATCCGCCCTTGGGATGAGGATGGGGCGATCGACCAGTCGGAGCATGGGGAGATCGTTGGCGCTGTCTCCCAAAGCGATGGTGAAGATGCGGGTCTGCCACGCCATTCGATAGAAGCCGATCAGAACGCTCATCGCCAGACCCTTGTCACAACTGCCGGAGAAGTGCCAGTAACGTCCGCCGCGCTGGATGGTGTATCCCCGTTCCTGAGCCCGGCGTTGAAACCCGCGAATCGCAGCCGGGCTGGCTTTCATAAAGCGGAAGGGTTCCCCGGTTTCCCGCTGCCGGGCCATGTGGGCTTCGCGCACGGAAAGACCAGTATCGCGGGCGACTTCTTCGTCGGTCATCTGGTAAAAGCCGCGGACCGAGATGCCCGCTTCTTGCGAAATCCGTTTCAATTCCCGCACTAGTTCGTTATAGGGGCGACCCAGAATGAGCGTGTAGGACTTGGCTCGATTGCCGAGGGTCGCGATTTCAGGGAAGTATCCGCTAGGAATCACGATGGCGCCGCCGTTCTCGACCACGAAGGGATGGGGGTTGCGCATGGCGCGGCGCAAAGCCTTGACCTCCCTGCGGGTCTTGCTGGTGCAGAAGATCAGCGGGATACGCTGCCGACGCAGTTCTTCCAGACCCCGGGACGCAGAGGTCCAGGAGTACGACTGAGGGTCAAGCAGGGCGCCGTCGAGGTCGGTGAAGACGAGTGTGCGCGTCGACTTAGAGATGACGAAAAACCTCCTCTTCGGCGACCGAATGACGCACCTTGGCTTCCAGCCACTGACGAGCCATGTCGCGCGCGCCCAGGCCAAACGCGATGGCCAGGGCAAAGACGATACCGGCGAACACGATCGCGAACGCAACCAGCAGAGGCAAGCTGCCGATGTGTAGCTGCTCGAGAGCGATCACAATGGCAAGCGTCATCACGAGCACGCGGACGCCGCCCGCGATCAGCCGGGCCGCCGGCCACTGCGCGTTGACGGCGGCCAGCAGCGCGCTGCGCGCAATCATGCGGCTGACGACGACGCCAAGCAGGAGCACCAAGCCCGCGGCAATCATGTTGGGAATGTAGTCGACGAAGCGCATTACCAGTCCGGCGCTCGCCGGAGTGTCCGCAGCGGTCAAGGCGAACAAGATTACAAAAAGCCAGACGAGGGCCTGCACGAAGCGGGCGCCCAGATCCGACGCAGTGCGGAAGACTCCGGTGCGTTCGATCATGCTCGAGAAACCGGTCCTCTGCACCAGGCGGTCAAAGCGCGCCAGCTGCAAAAGCTTGTGGGTAAGCATTCGCGCGACGAAGGCGAGAAACCCACCGATGATCAGGGTTACCAACACCATGATCAGGATCGGTACGACGTGGGCCGACTGATCGGCAAGACGGTTGAATGGGTCAATCAACATCCGGTCAAACAGGCTGCGCATGGAGATTCTCCTTCCGGACTGTGTCCCAGCGTTGAGCAAGGTAGGGTTTCTCAGCCTCAAATACCTTGCCCAGTTGTTCAATGCGTTCTTCCACCTGGGTGGCGTTGCTGTCGGTCACTTCGAGAACGAAGGAGGCGGTGCGACCCAGGTAGAGCGGCACCAGCGATTGCAGCAGGTGATCGCGATCAATGGTGCGGTAGCGGAAGGCGGTGGCAGCTTCGTAAATCATGCGAACCCACAGCTTGTCGGGTATATGGAAGCCCTGGCCATTGCGATGGACGTAGGTGGTCAGGTCGACAAGGGTCTGGGGAGACAGGAAAAGGCTGTAGATCTCACGCAGGTCGGCGACGCCCTGCTGGGCGGCGTGAATCATGCGGTCGGTATTGACGGTCAAGGGTTCCACGCCGACTTCGAAAGGGAAGCCAAACAGCGGAACAGGCTCGTGCGAGTCTACGTGCTTCCAGATGTCCTCATAGCTTTCCATCAGGCGGAAGAAGGAGCCGACTACCTGGCGGAACATGCTGGTGAGGTCGGCGCCGGGGTCCTTGGCATCGTGGATCTTGGCCCCGAGATAAGCCTGTCCCACGCGAAAGCCCTCGGCGATCGCGGTGACGGTCATCCAGATATCGATTCCGAAGCGAGCGACGTCGGTATCCCACACGTCTTTTTCCAGATAACGTGCCGCGAGATTCCCTGAGACGCCGAATTCGCCGCCAATCGGCTGCCGCACAGACTTGCCATACAGCGTGCGGGTCATCGGGTAGATGATGCCATTGGTAATGGTGCCGTCATATTTGTGGCGGTGGTAGTAGGGCGCGATGTAGTCGTAGCCGTGATCGAGCACCGGGCGGGCCAGCAGTTCGATCCATCCGGGAGTAATGCTGCGCAGATCGGAGTCTACCACCACGCAGACCCTTGCTTTGAGGTGTTGCGCCACGGCGAAGATGGTGCGGAATGCGCTGCCTTTGCCAGGAACACCGTGGTAGGGCGTACTGATGCGATAGCTGTTGTGCACTGGGTGAGATACCAGCAGCAAGTCATCGGCACCACTCTCGGCCTGCATCACGACATCCTGCGTGTTGTCCTTGGAGCCGCCGTCGGAATTTACGATGACCGAGCGCCGCGCG
This sequence comes from uncultured Acidobacteriota bacterium, assembly GCA_963733805.1. Lineage (GTDB taxonomy): Bacteria > Acidobacteriota > Terriglobia > Terriglobales > Acidobacteriaceae > Gp1-AA133. The sequence goes on from CAVTEO010000010.1 coordinate 250,214, forward strand.
GGAAAGTACTTAGCCAGTCCCACGGACACGGCGCGCACGACGTGGCCGATGGTGCGTGCATTGTTGTAACTCGGGATGCCGACCACAATGTCGGCGTCGCGAATCTGCTCCAGGCGCGCCTTGAGTTCAGTTGGAAAGAGTTCGTCCACGATTTTTGCCAGCAGCTTGCGGTTGACTTTAGATTTTACGGTGCGGGCGGCCTCGCCAGGCGTTTCAGGCTGACATGCCTGCCACATTCACCAAAGCTTCATTATCGGCGTCCACCGCCTCGCGCACATCTTCCAGAAACGCCGGAAGGGCGGCACTGACGCGCATCCAGTTGGGAATCGGAGGGGCACCCAGGGGATCGGAGAAAAACTCTTCGGAGGCCAGCTTCAGCGCCTGCGAGAAAGTTTCCACCGCAGTTTCTTCTTCGTGCCGATCGAAAGTAAGCCCGTTGATCATGGCGTCGGCGTGATACTTGCTGATGTTGTTTTCGGCCATGCGCTGGTAGCGGACGAGCAAGGTCAGCATCATGCCGCGGTCGAACGTGACGCCCTCGGCGGCGAGAATGCGGAACAGCGATTTGCAGATGTCCATGGCCATCTTCATCAGGCCCTTGGAAGGGTCGCCATGCGAGAGCTCCTGGTGTTTATGTTCGTAGTTCTCGGCGATGTCGACCTGGCAGATCCGCCGGATGGAGCAATTGCGATAGACCTCGGCGAGAACACCCACTTCGAGTCCCCAATCGGAAGGAAGGCGATTCACGCGGGCCAGATCGGCCTGCATTGCGAATTCGCCTGCCAGCGGATAGCGGAAGCTGTCGAGGTAAACCAGGAAGGGCAGGAAGCCGACCATGGACTGCAATGCCCGGACCAGCGGGGTCATCAGCAGACGCGTCACGCGGCCGTGCATCTGGTGGCTCAAGCGGGCGTAGTAGCCCTTGCTGAATTCGAAGCCGATGTCAGGATGGACCACCGGATAGCAAAGGCGCGCGAGAATTGCGCGGTTGTAGTTCACGATGTCGCAATCGTGCAGGGCGATGACGGATGCCTTGCGGCTGGCCAGGACGTAGCCGTAGGCCATCCAGCACTGGCGGCCTTTGCCGTCGGGACCGATCTGCAGGCGGTTTTCGTCGAGGGTTCGATAGAGGCGCTGCATGCGGGGGCCATCGTGCCAAAGCACCCGCACTTCACCGGGTAAGGTACTGACGCGGCGCTGGACTTCTTCAAACTGTGCAGCAGTGGCCTGGGCGAGAGTCAAAACGAACTGCCGCACGTAGGTCGCACCGCTCAGTTCGCTCAGGATCGTCTCCATGGCCGGTTTTTCGAATTCTGAATAGAGGGCCGGCAAAACTACGGCGATTGGCTGCTGGCGCGAGAAATAGTCCAGTTGCCGCTCGATCATTCCTAGATCGCCCTGTCCGAGACGGTGCAGGGTCGCGATAATTCCGGTCTGATAAAAATCTGCCATCGCCCGAGCCTCCCCTTGTGGAACTATCCGATGCGGAGCACCGCTTCCGCGGTTGGAATTCGCGACGTGCCTAACCTAAGACAATCGAGGAACGATGAGTGCGTTCAGAGCCTGAGAAGCAGCGGACGAATCCGGCTCCGTGGCGCGCTGACGAGGTGGCATCGTTCGCAGCTAAGTCGAGCGACCAACAAAGGCGTGGTCGCCGAAGTCCATTACTGCTTGTTGGCTGCCTCCAAGGCAGACGGCAGCGAATCTTCGACGGTCGGGCCGTCTTTGGGCCTACCCTAAACCCCTAATATGCAGTCGGTCAATACGGATTATTTCCCCGAGGCCGTGCAGTTTTTTCCTGATTGAAGCGATTGAAAAGGCAGCGGTTAAAGCACTTTCCATGGCTGTTCTGCGAGATCTTCTTAGCCTTGCGCTCCGGCCTGCTGTGCAAATGCTTGCAGACGAAACAGGCGCGTACACAATAAGGTCTCCAAATTTTCGGACTCCCGACTAGAATACGGGCAATAGACTGGCGAGTTTGCCGGCCAAAGGACCCTAATGCACGTTCTGGTCACCACCGATACGATTTCCGGAGTCTGGTCATACACGCGTGAACTTGTCAGTGGATTAGTGAGTCGGGGATTGCGGGTTACCCTGGTCAGTTTCGGAGAAGTGCCGCTGCCGGAACAGACGTCCTGGATGGATAGCCTGCATGGCCTCGACTACCGGCCGACGGCGTTTCGCCTGGAATGGATGCACGAAGGCGAGCAGGACTATGCCGAGTCGGCAGCGTACCTGACGTCGATTGTGGAAGAGATTCAGCCGGATGTTATCCACTTCAACCAGTTTTGCTACGGTGATCTGGCCGTGGATGTACCCCGGGTGGTTGTTGCCCATGGAGATCTGATCACATGGTGGGTCGCGGTGCATGGGCGGGAGCCGAAGGCGGCGCGCTGGCTCAGCCGGTATCGAGACGTAGTGGGCCGCGGACTCTCGGGGGCAAGCATTGCGGTGGCGCCGTCTGCCTTCATGCTGGATGCCCTGCGGCATTCGTACGCACCTGCCCCGCGGGAAAAGGTGATTTACAACGGACGCAATCCCATTTTCTTTAATCCCTACGTGAGCAAAGAGGACTCGGTGCTTTCGGTAGGCCGTTTACTCGATGCCGGGAAGCAGGTGCATCTGCTCACGCAGCATGAGCATCCGCTGTCGGTTTGCATCGTGGGATCGGACTACCCGGTAAACGCGCCGCGTATTCCGATTCGTGCCGATGTGAAGGTGTCGACCGATCAGCTTTGCGTGTCGTTGAAAGGCCCGCAGACTGAGGCACAGTTACGCAATCTCTATAGCCGCGCGGCGGTATACGCGGCAACGGCGCGCTACGAGCCGTTCGGGATGGAGCCTCTTGAAGCGGCATTGTCGCGCTGCGCCATCGTCGCCAACGATATTCCCAGCTTCCGCGAGATCTGGGGCGACGACGCAATTTACTTCCGCACCAATGACGCGGCGAGCCTGGCGAACGCCATTCGCGAGCTGGGCGAGGACCGCGAGAAGTGTCGAGCTTATGGAAATCGCGCCTACCAACGGGCCCGAGACCGGTACAACCATAAGCGGATGATCGACGAATATCTTCACCTTTATCGCAGCCTGGCCGGGGAGCGGTGGGCCGCGGCCTGACCGCATTGTGGTATCTTCGGTTTAAGCGCGCGCGTCGTTCAGGACGCGCGCGCTTGGTTTCTGGAGGCAATTATGGCGCAAGTGAAAATCACCATCCGGCCCAACGGCCCTTACCGCGTGGAAGCTCCTGAAGGCAGCATTGAACTGGTCGATGCCAACGGCACGCCCTACGACTTGACGGGGAAGCCGGCATTTTCGTTGTGCCGCTGCGGAGGCAGCACGAACAAACCTTTCTGCGATGGGACGCACAGCAAGATCGGATTTCAGGCGGCGGAGGCTGCGGTGCGGGCGGAGAAGAAAGAATAGAGCTTCTGTTCAGCGTCAGCCGTCACAAAAAGCTTTTAACCGCCAAGGACGCGGAGGAACGCGCAAAGGTTGCGAAGAAGTGCCGGAGCTCGATTTTCTTGGCGATCTTTGCGGTTAATGCTTTTGCCGAACCCCAATAGCGCCTGCCCGCGAAAAATTAGTATCGGCGATACGCACCGCGACCGCCGGCTGACTTGATCCTGCTAGTGAATCGTCTTCGTCTTCCGCGACATGTAATCCATCAACAGATATTGGCCAAGGGTGTAGGGCGTGGTGAAGTAGGCTTTCCCGCGGCACATTTCTGTGACTTTCTGCACGAAGCTCACCAGCCCTGCGTCGGATGCGAGCATGAAGGTGTTAATCAGCACGCCGGCCCGCTTGCATTTTGAAACTTCTTCGAGCGTCTGACTCACGACGAGCGGGTCAAGACCAAAAGCATTCTTATAGATGCGACCGTCTTCCATCGTAAGGGCGGATGGCTTTCCGTCGGTGATCATGACGATCTGCTTCATGTCCTTGCGCTGGCGTTGCAGGATGCGCTGGGCCAGACGCAATCCTTCCCGAGTGTTGGTGTAGTACGGCCCGACTTTAACGCGGGCCAGCTGCGTCAGCGGAACTTCCTCCGCGGAATCATGGAACAACACAAGGGACAGCGAGTCGCCGGGATACTGCGTGCGAATGAGTTGTGACAGCGCCATGGCTACTTTTTTCGCAGGCGTGAAGCGATCTTCTCCGTAGAGAATCATGGAGTGCGAGCAGTCGAGCATCAGAACCGTCGCACAGGACGATTGGTATTCGCACTGGTGAACATGCAGGTCGGAATACTCGATGTTCAAGGGCAGGCTCAGGCCCTCGCGCTGGATTGCGCTGGACAACGTGGCGGTAATGTCGAGATTCAGGGTGTCGCCAAATTCGTAGAGCTTCGAGGCGCCGCTGGCTTCGATGCCGGTGGCCATGTCGCGGGTATCGTGGCGTCCGAAACTGGATTTCCCCAGCGAGCCCAAGAGATCGCGCAGGGCTTTGTAGCCCAGGAAGTCGAGACTCTTGTCGGTAATCTCGAACTTGGCTTGCTGACCTTCACCGGTTTGCCCCCCGGTGGTTGACGGTTGGGAAGGATCGGGAGGGTCGTCGATCGAGATGAAATCTTCCTGCTCCATGCGCTCGATGAGCTTCTCGATCAATTCGTCGAGTTGGCCCTCCATCTGCATCTGCTGCAGGCGCTCGCGCAATGCTTCATCGAAGAGGTCGCTGTCGAGAAGGGCCTGTTCGATCGCGCGGCGCAAGGCGTCCAGGTTTTGGTCGCCCTCGGGCATGTCGTAGAACATGTAATTCTGGAAGCCGCTCTGCAACAGGTAGTCCGAGAGCGCGCTGAGCAGGTCCTCCATGCTCATTTCCCCTGCGGGGTCGGGAACGTATTTGGAATAACGGATGCGTCTCATGAAAGTGGTCGTTGGTCGTCGGTCGTTGGTCGTTGGCGAGACAGTCGTGGTGTCATCACGTTACTTGCCATCCGCCATCCGCCATCCGCTAGTTATACGGCCTTCTTCCCCGGAACGGTTCTTCGCGTTCGTAGGTGCGCTCGGGTTTCTTGGGTTGTTTTTCCCCGGCGGTGAAGACTCGCTCTTCGGTTCGACCGATGCGCTTGTGGGCGTACAGGCCTTCGAGCACGAATTCCGCTGCGGAGACTAAAGTTTCCACATTATCTTTGGGGGAGACATCCAGGGCGCTGATCTTATCCATCAGACCTTGAATACCCTTGACGGTCTCGAGCACCTCTTTGGCCGCGGCGCTCTCGGTGAGCTTGATCTCGCCGCCGAGGTCGAACCATTGCACGATCTGGCGCATGTCGACGCCGCTGAAGTATTCATCAAAAGTCTTGGCGACCGCGGCCCGGATCAGTTCACGACTAACGTGATCCGCCCCTTTCATTTCGCCTTCATATTCCAATTCCAGCTTGCCGGTAATGGCGGGCAGGGCGGCATAGACGTCGCTGATCCGCGGCACGACCGTCTTCTCTGCGTTGCGGATGGCGCGTCGCTCGGCATTCGAGATCACGTTTTCAGTAGCCGAGATGGGCAGGCGCTGGCTGACCCCTGAGCGCTTATCGATTTTCTTGTCTTCCCGGGCGGCGAAGGCAACACGCTCGATGACTTCCTGCACGTACTTGGGAAGGTGCAGGCGGCTTCCATCGCGTTTGGTCCAGGCCTCCTGCGCGGTAATTGCGATGCCTTCTTCGACCGTGGCAGGATAGTGAGTGCGAATCTCAGAGCCAATTCTGTCTTTCAGAGGTGTGATGATTTTCCCGCGGGCCGTGTAGTCCTCGGGATTGGCGCTGAACACCATCGCGATGTCGAGCGGGAGGCGAACGGGGTAGCCCTTAATCTGGACGTCGCCTTCCTGCATGATGTTGAACAGGCCGACCTGGATTTTTCCGGCCAGATCGGGCAGTTCGTTGATGGCAAAGATTCCGCGGTTGGCGCGCGGGAGCAGCCCGTAGTGGACGGTGAGTTCGCTGCTTAGTTGCTGTCCGCCACGAGCCGCTTTGATTGGGTCAATGTCGCCGATGAGGTCGGCGATGGTGACGTCGGGCGTGGCCAGTTTCTCGACGTAGCGCTCTTCGGGCGCCAGGTAAGCGATCTGGGTCTGATCTCCGTCGGTGCCGATCCGGTCGCGGCACGCCCTGCAAAGGGGAGCGTAGGGATTGTCGTGGATCTCGCATCCCGCGATGTAGGGCGTCTGCGGATCGAGCAGGCCGGTCAGTGCGCGCAGGATCCGGCTCTTGGCTTGTCCGCGCAGGCCCAGCAGGATGAAATTGTGGCGGGATAGGATCGCGTTCACCAGCTGGGGGACAACCGTATCGTCATAGCCCACTATGCCTGGAAATATCGGGCAGTTCCCCTGCAGGCGAGTGATCAGGTTTTCGCGCAGTTCATCCTTGATCTTACGATTGCGGAGGCGTTGTTCGGAGAATGGACTTTGCCGCAACTCGCTCAGAGTGCGAGGAAGACTCATGATCGGGACCCCCACAGATTACGAACGTGAGAGTGATTATACGCTCCGCTTCACGTCGGCCGGGTAGTGTGAACAGCGTCGCGCACGGATTTTATTGATTTGAATTCGTTTTAAATTCAAACCGAAAAATTGTCGCGGGAGGAAACATTGGATCAGTGAGCGTGGCCATTTCCCCCAGCCTTCTGGCGGATCGTGATAGTGCGGAGCAGGGTGGGGAGAATGCCCTCGAAGTATTCGACCACCGTTTGAATCCGGCGTGCTTCTGACCGAAGACTGAGCAGCTTTTGTTTGAAGTCGAGATCGAGGGGAAGTGAGCCGACCAGATGATACGAAAGGGGGGCCTCTTCGCCTTCGGGAAGATCCTGCTGAGCATTGGCGAGGGCCATGATCTGACGGTGCAAATCGATGGCGCGCAGCCGCTCGGCCGCGGTGGGACGGTCCGACTCGTCCTGAACGAGCAGAATTGAGCCGCGCAGAAATGAGCGGTCCTGGTTGACCGCAAGCAGTTCAAAACGGTCGCGGCCTTCGGCCACGATGTCCATGCGGCCGTCGTCGTAAGTCTTGGTGACTGCCAGGATTTCAGCGGTGCAGCCCACGTCTGCCAGGCCCGTTTCCTGCGCCCGAATCACGCCGAACTGCTTCTTCTGTTCCAGGCATTCGCCGATCATTTCCTTGTACCGCGGTTCGAAAATATGGAGTGGCAAGGGCGTGCCGGGGAACAGCACGACTTCCAGCGGGAACAACGGGAGCAGGGAATCCAAGCAGCCTCCGGGGACAGTACTGGCGGACAGCGGCGCTGCACCGATTGTACAACCGCCGCTTGACTTGCCTGCTCGGTCCGACTACAAGCCATGCATGGAAATTGCAGGCAAGGTGGTAGTGGTCACAGGTGCTTCGATGGGTATCGGCGAAGCGATCGCCAAGATGTTTGCCGACCAGGGTGCCAGGGTTGTGCTGCTGTCACGGGACGCGGGCCGGGCGGAGCTGGCGCGGACACGAATCGGCCACTCTGAACGAACGCTGGCAATGTCGTGCGACGTTCGCCACCGCGAGGAGATCGATCGGGTCATCAGTCTCACCCTGCACCACTTCGGGCGCATCGATGTGTGGGTCAACAATGCGGGACATGGCCTGATCGATTCGGTTGCCCAGATGGACATGACGGCGTTGCGCGATATGTTCGAAACGAATTTCTTCGGCGCGCTTTCCGCAATGCAGGCCGTCCTGCCCGTGATGAAGGAGCAGAATGAAGGTACGGTGATTAATATTTCAAGCGTCGCCGGCCATATTCCGTTGCCTTACAGTTCGGGCTACTCGGCAACCAAGTTCGCTTTGAACGCCATCGGAAAGGCGGCGCGCATCGAATTGCGGAAGCGAAATGTGAACGTGCTCACGGTGTGTCCGGGATACGTTCGTACCGACTTCAGTGCCAATGCGGTCCGCGGTCAGGAGTTGAAGAAGGTCCGCCCGGCGACAGTGCGCGGTATCAGCGCTGAGCGCGTAGCACGGGCAACGCTGGCTGGTTATCGCAAGCAGAAGAGGGAAGTGATCGTGCCCTGGACCATGCATCCAGTGGTGAAGATCTATCAACTCTTTCCGGGCCTGGTGGAGCAGGTGATGCTGAGAATGGCCAAGCCAACGGAATAGTCGGGGCATGAGCCGACGTTTTAACCCAAGTCCGCGAGCATGCCTTCCATTTCGGACTGGGCATGCGCGTTGCCGGTTCGCTTGGCGGAAAGGATTCCATCGCCAAGCATTTTTTTGGCTTCCTCGATGCGCTCCACTTTTGCCAAGGTCTGCGCGGCCATGAAGTAGCCGGCTGTGTAGTCGGGGTGGACGGAGAGCAGCTTGGCAAACTCCTGCATCGCCTGCTCCACGTTTCCGCCGTTGGAATATTCCAGAGCCAGGCCGTAACGCGCGAAAGCGTCGTTGGGGTTTTGTGCGAGGATTTCAGAGAGGATTGCGATACGGTCCATTCGGTTTTCCCGCTGCTCAAAGAGGAGACTACTACAAGCACAGCGCGGAGTGTGGTCCAGTCGTTCCTTGAGTGGCGACTGCAGGTGTGACTGAGTACAATGGCGGTTCAATCCATACCCCGCTTGGTTGAAGGAGTTTCACGGTGGCTTGTCCGTTCTTCATGCCTACTGCGCGATCAATGGAAGGCGCATGGATTCATCCTGACCGTTTGCCGCTGGGCTCGGGATGGGAAGGACATTGCACGGCTCCGGGTCACGAAGGAGTGATGCCCGAGCCAGAGAGACTGCACCAGGACTGCAGTCTCGGTTACGCTTCGAAATGCCCGCGCCTGCCCGTGCAGCGGGACTCCGATGCAATTCGTTTCTCCATATCGAGCGAAAACGAGGTACGCGTCCTCGTAACCTTCGTTTGCGAGCGCAATCATCTGCCCGTCGAACACGGGAATCTGGAGTTCCGGGTCCAGGAGGGGACGTGCGCGAATTCTCACCCGGACTCGCGGATTCAGAAGATGGCGGAGTGTTTTCTGGAAGCATGGCTCAGCAAACCTAGATTTCAGGGCTCGCTTGGCGTTCCAGGACGAGAATTTCCATGAGCGATCCCAGTTCCCTGGTGGCGCGCCCGGTGCGCGACTCGCAGTCGGAGATGACCGAGATCGTGCTCCCCAACGATGCGAATCCGTTGGGCGCATTGCTAGGTGGGCGACTGATGCACTGGATCGACATGGCGGGCGCCATGGCCGCCCACCGGCACGCCCGCGCTTATGTGGTGACGGCCTCGGTCGATCACATCGACTTTCTGATCCCGGTTCGAGTTGGCTCCCTGGTCACGCTTCGATCCTCAGTGAACCGCGTGTTCAACTCCTCGATGGAAGTGGGCGTGAAGATCTGGGTTGAAGACTACATCCAGGACAGGTGCGAGCATGTGGCCTCGGCCCATCTGACTTTTGTTGCCGTGGATGGCAAGGGCGGGCGAGTGCAGGTGGCCCCGGTGATTCCGGAGACCGACGAGCAAAAAAGGCGATACGAGGACGCGGGCCGTCGCCGCGAAGCCCGGCGGGTAGAGTTGGAGCGGCGCCGCAGCGGCCGCCGCTGACGTCGTCTACTGTGATCACCGTCACATCCTGTGGGTCGCCGCTCCCGGCATACTCGTAGTTTCTTGCCCGGTTCAGCAAGGCCCTCATTATGGACAGCGCACTTCTGATTCACCGCCTGCACTTCGCCTTTACCGTTACCTTCCACTACCTGTTCCCGCAGCTCACGATGGGGCTGGCGCCGCTTGATTGTCGTGCTTAAAACGCTGGCGCTGCGGCGCAATGACGAGATCTATAACCAGGCGGCCCGGTTCTGGGCAAGATTTTCGGGATCAATTTCGTGCATCGGCGTGGTGACCGGCATCCCGATGGAATTTCAGTTCGGCACCAACTGGTCGCACTTCTCGCGCTTTGCCGGAGGAGTCATCGGCCAGACGCTGGCCATGGAAGGGATGTTCGCCTTCTTCCTGGAGTCGGCGTTTCTCGGATTGTTCTTGTATGGCGAGAAGCGCATGAGTCGCGAAGGCGCACTGGTGGTCGGCGGTGGCGGTGTTGCTTGGGCTCGTGGCTTTCGGGATTCTTCATTATCGCGACCGATGCCTGGATGCAGCATCCGGTGGGCTACGTTCAACGCTGCCGGACGGATCCGTGCAACTCAGCAGTTTCTGGGCAGCTGGTGCTGAACCCGTGGGCGTGGTGGCAATATGCCCACAATATGAGCGGCGCCGTGATCACCGGCGCGTTCGTGATGGCGGCGGTGGGGGCGTTTTATCTGCTGTGGGGAAAATGGGAAGAGCATGGAAGGATTTTCGTGCGCGTGGGCGTGGCGGCCGGGTGTTATCGCAAGCATCCTGCAGTTATTTCCACGGGCGACGGGCAGGGCAGGATGGTGGCCGCACATCAACCGACGACGCTGGCGGCGATGGAGGCGCTGTTCGAGAGCTACCCGGACGCGCCGCTGGTGCTGATTGGCCAGCCGGATGTTCCGCAGCGCAAGATCGACAACCCGCTGGTGGTGCCGGGGATGCTGAGCTTTCTAACTTATCGCCGCTGGGAGGCCGAGGTGCAGGGCCTCAACGCGTTCCCGCCAGACACGTGGCCCGATAACATCCCGCTGCTCTATTACTGCGTATCACATCATGGTGGGGCTGGGGACGATCTTCATCGCAATCATGGCGATCGCGGCATTTCTGCTATGGCGGGGAGCTCTGTTTCGCGCGCGCTGGATGCTCTGGGTGCTTCTCCTGAGCTTGCCGTTTCCGTACATCGCGAACACCGCGGGTTGGATGACAGCGGAAATCGGACGCCAGCCTTGGCTGGTTTACGGGCTGATGCGCACCGCCGATGGTTACTCCAAACTGGTCTCGGCTGGGAACGGTCTGTTCACGCTGCTGGGGTTCATGGGCATGTACATGGTGCTGGGAATTCTTTTTCTGTTCCTGGTTCGGCGCGAAATCGAGAACGGACCCGTCGCCTTGCCGACGGCTGCACACTAGAGGAATCCGATGCCAACAGTATGGTTCGTCATTGTTTCAGTGATGATTGCGGCGTACGTGGTGCTGGATGGGTTCGACCTGGGAGCGGGCATTCTCTATTTGTTTGCGGGGCGTACCTTGGACGATCGGCGCCGGATATTGCGTTCGATCGGGCCGGTATGGGATGGAAATGAGGTATGGCTGCTTGCGGCGGGAGGAACGCTCTATTTTGCGTACCCGCAGTTGTACGCGTCGGCTTTCAGCGGGTTTTATCTGCCCCTGATGATGGTGCTGTGGCTGCTCATGCTACGCGGGATCGGAATTGAATTGCGCGTACACATGGAGAACCCGGTGTGGCAGGGATTCTTCGACGTCGTGTTTTGCGCCTCAAGCGCACTGCTGGCGATTTTCTTTGGAGCAGCGCTGGGCAACGTGATCCGCGGTGTCCCGCTCGGGTCCGATGGCTACTTCTTTGAGCCCTTGTGGACCAACTTCAAGCTGGGACCACATCCGGGGATTCTGGATTGGTACACGGTGATGGCTGGCGTGGTGGCGCTGGTGACATTGACGGCCCACGGCGCGCTCTATGTTCGGCTGAAAACCGCAGGGGACCTCGCGGACAGGTGCCGTTCTTTAGCCCTGGGAATCTGGCCCGTGCAACTGCTGCTGACGCTGGTCAGCCTGATGGCCACGTGGTTCGTGCGGCCATCAATTAAGGAGAACTATCTGGGATATCCGATCGGATTCCTGATTCCTCTGGTGGTGTTTGGCAGCCTCGTAGTGATGCTGTTGGCGACGCGCAAGGGGAAAGAGACGCAGGCATTCCTTGCGTCGTGCGTCTACATCACAGGCATGCTGGTCGGGGCGGTGTTTGCGTTATATCCCGTGGTGCTGCCGGCCAGTACCCATCCGGCATATAACCTCACCATCTACAACTCGGCGGCCGGGGCCCATGGGCTTCGCGTCGGGCTAGTGTGGTGGATCCCGGGGATGCTGATTGCGGTCGGGTACTTCGTATTCGTCTATCGCATGTTCCGCGGGAAGGTGCAGTTGGAGGGGGAGGGGTACTAGGAGACGAGAATTTCGCCTTAGGCGTTTTCACTGATCCATCGAACGGTGGATGTCTAAATTACGGCCCCGCGAAACCTGGGACTGTTCTTGCTCGTCCCTGATACATTAGTCCGCTTGGCTCGCCTCGAAAATAAGATCGCCGTTATCACCGGCGCCGGCACTGGCATTGGGCGCGCGATTGCGCTGGCTTTTGTGCGCGAGGGTGCGAAGGTGGCTCTTGTCGGGCGCCGGAAGGAGCCTCTCGACCTGGTTGCGCGGCAAGCCGGCGATTCGGCGCTGGTGTGTCCCGCGGATGTGTCGACACAGGCCGAGATCGACCGGCTATTGCACGAGGTCACCGTTCATTTTGGCGGGCTGAATGTGCTGGTTAACAACGCGGGCGTGCTGCACATCGGCACGGCGGAGCAGATCACTGAGGAACAATGGGACCAGACGTTCAGCATCAACGTTCGGGGCCTCTGGCTGCTGTCTCGAGCGGTGTTGCCTCATATGCGGAAGGCTGGAGGAGGCGCCATCGTCAACGTGGCGTCTGTGTTGGGTATCAACGGGGCACGACTGCGTGCGGCCTACGCCGCCTCCAAGGGCGCGGTGGTGCTTCTCACCAAGTGCATGGCCATCGACCATGGGCCCGATAAGATTCGCGTGAATGCCATCTGCCCATCGTTCGTGGAGACCGATCTGACGGCTGAGGTCATCCGCAAGGCTCCGGATCCCGGCGCCGTACGCCGTGAGCGGATTGGAGTCCATCCCATCGGCCGACTGGGCCAACCCGAAGACATCACAGGCATGGCGGTTTATCTGGCCAGTGACGAGGCGGCCTGGGTGACCGGCGCGGCGCTGCCGGTCGATGGCGGCTACCTTTCCGTGTAGCCCTACTTGCAGCTTTTGCCAGCGCAAGAATCCTCTGAATTGCCTTGTATAATCAAGGTTTGGCCGTCGGCCCGATTGGAAGGTGAGCCCGTGAGTCACATGCATTCCCCTGGTCAGCAACCACCCGCCCCACAACCATTGCCCGGGGTGTCAAACATCATTGCAGTCGGATCCGGGAAGGGGGGTGTCGGGAAGACCACCCTATCCGTCAATCTTGCGCTGGCACTGTCCAAAATGGGGCACAAGGTCGGTCTGCTGGATGCCGACGTCTATGGTCCGAATGTTCCTCTGATGCTGGGGACTAATGCCCAGCCGAGAGCGGTCAGCAACGAACGCATTGAACCCATTCTCGCGCAGGGGTTGAAGGTAATCTCGGTTGGTTTTCTGAACCCGGGGGATAAGCCCATCATCTGGCGCGGGCCGATGCTGCACCAGATCATCCGCCAGTTTCTGAATTCGGTGGAGTGGGGGCAGTTGGATTATCTCGTGATCGACTTGCCTCCCGGTACGGGAGACGTTGCGCTGTCGCTCGTACAAACGGTTCCGTTGACGGGCGCGGTGGTGGTGTCGACGCCGTCGGATGTGTCGCTGCAGGACGGACGCAAGGCGATTGAGATGTTTCGGCAGATGAAAGTCGACCTGATTGGTGTAGTCGAGAACATGAGTTATTTTGTGTGTCCGCATTGCCATCACGAAATCGACATCTTCTCGCGCGGTGGGGCGGAGAGGACGGCGCAGCAATTTGGAGTGGCGTTCCTGGGGGCAATCCAACTGGACCCGGAGTTGCGCAAGGGCGGCGACACGGGAAAGCCGGCGGTGCTCGACGGGGAGAATGCGCCTCATGCCAAGGCGTTGTATGAATTCGCGCGACGGGTGGTTTCGCGCGTGGATGAAATTCGGGCGCAGTCTGGGGATAGTGTGATCCAGATTCAGTAGGGAGAGCTTTACCCACGAGGTCAGGCGGGCGAGGATGCCCGCCGCTCCACTGACTCTTTAGAACTCTGCACGGCTTAAACGTCGCCGCTACTGTCTGGTAACTTCGACATCGCTACAACTTCTGCGCGAAACGATTGAGAGCCCAGCATGGTTTGGTCTGCTCGTCCTTCAAGACCAGCTTGGCAACCAGTTCTCCCAAGGCGGGGCCATGTTTGAAGCCGTGGCCTGAGCCTCCGCCCACCAACCAGACATGCTCCGCAGCCGGATGACGGTCAACGATGAAGTCACTGTCGGGTGTTTGCTCGTACTGGCAGACGCGGGTTTCGATCAGCGGTGAAGCCTTCATCGCCGGGAAGCGGAAGCCGAGGTAGTTTCTTGCGCGTTGCAGGCTATCGTCGCTGATACGGCGCTCGCCGTGGGTGGGATCGAACGAGGGGCCGCGGGTGTCGTCGGCGATCTTGAATCCTCTGCCCTGATTGCCGGGAATGCCGTACATGAATGGCTCGCGGTGGTCGGCCCAGACGGGAAGATGCGATTCGTTAAATTGCGTATCCCCGGGCGGGGGGCCGAAGAAACACACATCCTGCCTGGTGGATTGAAGATTTTCCCCAATTGTTTTCGGAAAGAGTTTTCCCATCCACGGACCACAGGCGAATACAAAACGATCGGCGCGTAGTGTGGAACCGTCTGACAGCGCAACGGTCTTCAGTGGTCCCGAGTCCGGCCCGTCTTCCAGGGCAGCGGTCTGGCGATACGTTCCTCCTTCTGCGATAAAGCCGTCCACAACTTGCTGGCACGATGACCGGGCGAGGAGGTAGCCGCTCTCTGGCTCGAACAGGCCCCATTCGATGCCCTCAAAGTTGATTTGCGGCCAGCGCTTCATTAGCTCGCGGCGGGAGAAGCGTTCGTGCGGAATCTTCGTTTCCTTCAACATTGCGAGCGAGCCGGCTTCCCAGGCATCGTCGCGGCCGGCTGCCATGAACAGAACGCCAATGCGGTGAAGGAATTGGCGCTTCCATTTTCTTTCGTTGGCGGTCCACAAGTGGAGCGCACGCGCTGCCAGGGCGGAGTAGGGTTGATCGGGGCCATAGGTGGCGCGTATGACGCGGGTCTCGCCCCCCGACGAAGCTCTGGAATTACCCGGCCCCCATGCATCGGCGAGGGTTACCCGGGCGCCTCCGCGCAATAGATAAAGCGAAGTCCAGCCCCCGAACGCTCCGGCTCCGATAACCGCAACATGAAGTTTTCGCATGGTTGATGTGGACCGTCCGAGCGATCCGGTTCGACAGAATACCGTATCGGCGGCGTGCTTATAAAAGACACTGTAGAGAGTTCAGCACTCAGCTTTCAGGAGTGCCAACGCTTGACAGTGCTCCACTCAGCTTCCTAGAATCGAGGGCAGGATCGGCAGCTTGAATCGAATCCTAAGTTTTTGCATCTAAAGTATTTAGTTGTGAGCTATGCGACGCCACATTCGTCACTTCCGGCGTCCGGCGCAAGATGATACAAGGAGTTATGGCGCCTCCGGGGACAATTGGGAACCGTGAGCGGGAGATTCTGACCGCGATCGTGGAAACGTTTATCGCCACGGGCGAGCCGGTTGGGTCCCGCGTACTCTCACGGTCAAACCGAGAGGGGCTGAGTCCGGCGACCATCCGCAATGTGATGGCAGACTTGTCCGAGGCCGGATTCCTGGAACAAACGCACACGTCTTCGGGACGAGTGCCAACCACGGAAGCTTATCGATATTACGTCGAACAGATCAGCGGCGAGACGCATCTATCGGCTGGCGACGAGAACATCATTCGAGAATCCCTGGCTGGAACAACCGATGCGGCTGAGTTTCTGGAGCGCACTTCCCGGGTGTTGTCGCTGATTTCGAAGAACGTCGGCGTCGCGGTTGCGGTGCCGGGGGCGAAGAATGCACTCGAGCACGTTTACTTCTCGCGACTAGGCGATCAGAAAGTGCTCGCGGTAGTCGTCACGAAGTCTGGGTTGGTTCGGGATCGGGTGTTGCGGCTCGATATTTCGCAGCCCGATCTTGACGCCGCCGCCCGCTACATCAATGAGAACTTCCGCGGCTGGACGATGTCCGATATGCGCGCCGAACTGCAAAGGCGGTTGGAATCGGAGCGCAGCGAGTACGACCGGCTGATGAAGTCGCTGGAGCAGCTTTATAAGCAAGGTGCGCTGGCCTCGGAGCCGGGCGCGCAGACGGTGTTTGTGGAAGGCGCATCCAACCTGGTCGCAAACGAGCAGGATCGCCAACGGCTGCAGGAGATGTTGAAGACGCTGGAGGAGAAGGGAAAGATCGTCCAGCTGCTCGAAGCGTACCTGGATGTGAAGCAAGAGGCGGTGCGCGTGGTCATCGGCCTGGATGAGGCCGTGCCTTCCATGAGCAATTTTGTGCTGATTGGTGCTCCTGCGCGTGTAGGCAGCGAGGTCATGGGATCGCTGGCCGTAATTGGGCCTACTCGCATCGACTACCAGCACACGATGACGGCCGTGTCGTACATCGCGCGTCTCTTCGACAAAATTTTGAACGAATCGGAGTAATAGCCGTTTTATGGGGAAGACGAACGGAAAATCGAAAATGGATCCGCAGGAATTGGATGTGGAGCATGAACTGCCCGCCTCCGACGACACGGAGGAGATTGAGATCGGGACAGCAACAGCGGCAAGCGGCCAGTCGACCGAAGCGGGGGAACTGCAGAAACTGAAGGCTGAGCGGGATACGTTGCTCGATCGACTGGCGCGCTTGCAGGCAGAATTCGAAAATGCGCGCAAACGAGCTGTGCGCGAACAGCAAGAGTTCCGAGACTTCGCAACTGCCGACGCGATCAAGGCGCTACTACCCGCGCTCGATAGCTTCGAACGGGCATTGCAGGCCCCCACCAATCAAGTGAACGAGTTTCGCGGCGGAGTTGAACTGATCTATAAGCAGCTTCAGGACGCCCTGACGAAATTGGGCGTCCGCGCCGTCCCCGCCAAGGGTGAGACCTTCAACCCGCATATGCATGAAGCGATCGAGATGGTCGAGACCACGGACGTTCCTGACCATCAGGTAGTAGAAGAACTACAGCGCGGCTACAAACTGAAAGACCGGCTGCTCCGGCCCGCGATGGTAAAAGTCGCGCAAAATCCCAAGCATTAACAGTAGTTTTTCCTTGCACGCAGGAGGAAGCTCATTCTGACAAGTAACGTCAAACGCGACTATTACGAGGTGCTCGGGGTAGAGCGTCATTGCGTCGAACAGGAGATCAAGAGCGCATACCGCAAGCTGGCCATGCAATACCATCCGGATCGGAATCCCAACAATCCGGATGCGGAAGAGAAATTCAGAGAAGTCACGGAAGCTTACGCAGTGCTGATCGATGCCGACAAGCGCTCCGCATATGATCGTTTTGGACACGCGGGCGTATCGTCGTCGGCCAGCGGAGGGTTTGATCCGAGTGCATTCCAGGATCTGAGCGATATCTTCGGGGAGTTCTTCGGCATCGGAGAGATGTTCGGCGGGGGTGCCGGGGGACGCCGGCGAACTCGAGCACAGCGAGGTCCTGACTTGAGAGAAGACCTCACGCTCGAGTTTGAGGAAGCCGTCTTCGGCACAGAAACAAAAGTAAATGTGCGCCGGCACGAGGCTTGCGAAGAATGCTCCGGCTCGGGCGCTGCTCCCGGAAAGGCTGCGGTGACGTGCCGGTCCTGCCAGGGTAGAGGGCAAGTACGTTATCAGCAGGGATTCTTCTCGATGGCTCGAACCTGTCCGACGTGCCAGGGGGTAGGCAGTGTGATCACGGATCCCTGCGCCAAGTGCAAGGGCGAGGGCCGTGTGCTGCGTCAACGAACGGTGGAGGCGAAGGTGCCGGCCGGGGTGGAGGATGGGACGCGCATCCGGTTCAGCGGATATGGCGAGGCGGGAGCATTTGGCGGCCCGCCCGGCGATCTCTACGTGGTCCTTCACGTGAAAGAGCATGCCTTTTTCGCTCGCGAGGGCAATGACCTGCACTGCGTGATTCCGATTTCCTTTACGCAGGCCGCGCTGGGCGCGGAGATCAAGGTGCCGACTCTCGAAGGCGACCAAACGTTGAAAATTCCGGAAGGCACGCAATCGGGCACGACTTTCCGAATCAAGAGCAAGGGTGTGCCGGTGCTGCAAGGGCGAGGAAAGGGCGATCTTTTTGTGGAAGTCCGGTCGCAGACTCCGACCAAGCTCACCAAGCGCCAGCGCGAACTGTTGCAGGAGCTCGATGGCTTGACCCGTATTGAGAACAAGCCGCAGCGAAGCACGCTGGTTGAGAAGATGAAGGACATCTTTGGCTAATTGGGCCGCGAGCACGCGGGCGGGGGCGCCCGCGCTACACTCCTTTCCACGATGACCCGCCGCCGCTGGATTGCCGACGAGTTCTCCGATCATCATGCTGCGCTGGTGGGCGCCCACGCCGAACATCTGGCGGTTGTTCTGCGGGCCCGCATTGGGCAGACCTTCGAGATCGTGGCGGGAGATCGCCCTCGTTCGGGCAGGATCACTTCAGTCAGTGGGGACCGGGTTGAGTTTGAACTGGGTGAGGACCTTCCTCAGGCGAGTTCTCCACGCATCAGCCTGCTCATGGCGGTATTCAAGTTTGACCGCATGGAGTGGGCGATTGAGAAATGCACTGAACTGGGGGCCGCCAAGATCATCCCGGTGATTGCGGGCAGGACCGACGCGCATCTGGCTCGTGCTGCCAACACTCGGGTTGAACGCTGGCGGCGTATTGCGCAACAGGCCTCGGAGCAGTCCCGCCGCACAGCGGTTCTGGAGGTTGAGTCTCCGCTCAAGCTGAATGACGCTGCCAATCTGACGGCCAGCACCCGGATCGTGCTAGCCGAGTCCGAAGAGAGGGTGTCTCTCAAGGATGTACTGGCATCGCCCGCTTCGGCAGGGGATTTGCTGCTGGCTCTCGGGCCAGAGGGCGGCTGGAAAGATGACGAACTTGCGCTGTTTTCAAAGCGTGGGTGGATATCAGCATCGCTAGGTCCGACGATCCTGAGGGCGGAGACGGCTGCCATCGCCGCCACTGCGATTGCGATCGCGGAACTCTCCTAGAGGGTGACTTTCGCACAGCAAGATTCACACCTTGCTCTGCTATGCTCGGTCTAATGGCCTCCACGAAGTCCACCGCCCGCGCGGCTGCCCTCACGCCCGACGAGCGCCAGAGAGAAGCCATCGAGCACGTAAAAGGTCCGATGCTGGTTGTGGCCGGGGCGGGCACCGGGAAGACCACGGTCCTGACTCGCCGGATAGCCGCCCTGATCCGTGCAGGGCATGCGCGGCCTTCGGAAATTCTCAGCCTCACTTACACCGACAATGCGGCTAAAGAGATGCGCGAGCGCGTGCAGACTGAACTGCACGGCATCGATGTTTCTGGCCTGCGCGCCCTTACCTTTCATGCGTATTGCAATGAACTCCTGAAAGCGCACGGGCGCGGATTCCGCGTGCTGGACGATAAGGACCTCTGGATCTTTCTGCGGAAACGGATCCGGGAGTTGGGGCTCAACTACTTCGTGCGAGCCGCGAACGTTACTCAATTTCTCGATGATCTTCTTGAGTTTTTGCGGCATTGCCAGGATGAGCTCGTGGGTCCGGAGAAGTACGCGGAATACGTGGCGAAGCTGGGTTGCGGTGCGCTGCCGGTCCCTCGGGTGACGAAATCAAAGGATGCGGATGCCCTTAGCGACGAAGATCGATTGGGACGCTGCCAGGAGATTGGCTCCGTGTTTGCGACGGTCGAGCGCATGTTGCAGGCGGATAATCTCGGAACCTTTGGCCACATGATTACCAAGGCGTACGAGTTGCTGCAGCAGGATCGGGTAGTTTTGTTGAAGGAGAGAGAGAAGGCGCGCTTCATCCTGGTGGACGAGTTCCAGGACGCCAATTTTGCGCAGGTCAAGATTCTGGCGGCCTTAGCCGGGGAGGAGCACAACGTCTTTGCAGTTGGGGATCCCGATCAGGCGATCTACCACTTTCGTGGAGCTTCCAGCGCAGCTTTCGGATTGTTTCAGCGCCACTTCCCCGGGGCGCGGCTGGTGGTGCTCGAAAAGAATCAGCGTTCTTTGAGTCCGATTCTGCAGTGCGCGTTTGCGTTAATTGACCGCAATCCAGCTGTCTTCGCACCCGGGGGACCGGGAGGGAATCTGAACTACAAGCGCACACCTCTGCGGTCGGCTCGCGAAGAAAGGGCCCGTGAGGAGGGCAAGGCGTTGTCTGGCATGCCGGTGGAGATTGTTCCTCTCAGCGGGAAAGATTTTGAGGCCACCGACATCGTGGCGGTCATACAGGAACAGCGGCGCCAGTTGCGTTGCCGGTGGAAGGACTTTGCCATTCTCTACCGCTCGCATTTTCACCGTGACGAAATCGCCAAGGAATTGGTCGAGCAAGGAATTCCGTTTTCGATCGAGAACATGGACGTCCTGGATACGGCCGAGGTGCGTGATCTGCTGGCTTGCCTGGGCGCGGTCGACTCGACTGCCGATGCAGCCAGCCTTCTGCGAGTAGCCGCCTTGCCGCAGTTCCGGATTGATCCCGAAAAATTCCGTGCAGCCATGCGGGCAGTTCCTCGGGAGTCGCCGCAGGGCCAGCCCACAACGCTTGCGGTCCTGCTGGGACAAGTGGAAGGCGGCCCCGCGGTGCTCGCTACGCTGCGAAAAGTCCGCGAGCAGATCAACGCAGTGGGCGCAAAGACTTCCGGAGCCCTGGAGGTTCTGCTCAGTACCTTCGGATTTGACCGCAAGTCGCCTCCGGTGCTGGCAGTGTTGAAATTCGTCAACGATTGGGAGGACAAGCCTCTCACAAAGACGGGCGGGGTGGGGGAATTCCTGGAGTACATGCGGTTCTTCCGCGAGGCGCGCGGAGTGGTGTGCCTTCAGTCGGAGGAACGAGATGCCGTGCGCTTAATGACTGCGCATTCGGCCAAGGGGCTCGAGTTTGTGCATGTGTTTGTGATCCGGGCGGCGTCGGGATCGTTTCCCGCGGCCTTCAAGGAGTCCCTCATCGATTTCCCCCAGGCGCTTCGGGATGTCGATTCCACTCCGGAAATCGACGCTAAGACGCTCCATGAACAGGAGGAGCGACGCCTGTTCTACGTGGCGATGACCCGGGCTCGCGACTCGCTGGTTCTCTATGGCAAGCAGGGGACGGGGAGGGAAAAGACTCCTCCCGGGTTCGCCCGTGAGCTGGCGAAGAATGCGGCCCTCGCTCCCAATCGGGTGCTCCGCGCCGCCCGGGAGTTCCAGCCCGAATTGTTTGGTGCCGCAGCGCCGCCGCTGGCGTCCGCCTCACGAACGACCGAGTGGCTGGAGATGCCTCCAGCATTCCCGATCACCCGCTTGAGTGCGACGGCGGTGGAGAGTTACGAGGTGTGCCCGCTGCAGTTCAAATTGGAACGGGAGTGGAGAATTCCGCGTGACGTCCCGGCCGCGATGCTCTATGGCGCGTCGATGCACATGGTGCTCAAAACTTATTACGAGTCGGTCCGACTGGAGCGTCCATTGTCGGAGGAAGAGGTGATCGAGCGGTTCCGATCGGATTTCGCCCAGGCCGTGATCGAAGATCCATATCAGCGGGAGCTTTATGAGCAGCAAGGAGTGCAGCAGTTGCGCGATTTTCTGGCGATCGCCCAACGGGGAGCCGCGCCCAGAGTGCTGCATACTGAGGAACGCTTCGAAGTGAAGGTAGGGACGGCTACCGTGGTGGGGCGCATTGACCGGATCGACGACCTGGGAAATGGGAGGGTTGTGATCGTGGACTACAAGACCGGCAAACCTCGCGCCCAGGAAGATGCAGACGACAGCCTGCAGCTTTCCATCTATGCGATGGCTGCACGGGAGAAGTGGGGGTACGAGGCGGAGCGGCTGGTGTTTTATAACTTCGAAGAGAACAGCTCGATCGCAACGCGTCGAGACCGAATGCAACTGGAGGGAGCGCGGGCGAAAGTCGAAGACGTGGCGCGCCGAATCCTGGAAGGCGACTTCGATCCAACCCCCGGCTATCACTGCCGGTTCTGCTCCTACCGCAATCTCTGCCCGGCCACGGAAAAGCCGCTGCACAGCATTGCAACCAGCAAGCGAGCCGCGAACAATTGAATCGTTCCGACGCAAAAAACTTTGGGGGACGCTTTGGGCGTCCCCCATTTGCCTTTTTAAAGCCGACTTCTAGTGTTTCTTTTTCTTCTTAGCTGCCTTCTTCTTGGTTGCCATTGATCTATTCTCCCTTTCCATTGTTCATGGACTATGCAACGGTCTTTTGTTGCAACTATTGGAATGTATAGAGTCAATGAAAAATGATGTCAAGAGAAAAATGGTGTTGCATGTTCGCCTCAAGCGTGCACTAAAGTCACCCCGAGTACTCTTACCAGAAAAATTCCTCGAGCATCACTTCAGCGCGCGTGTTCCGAACACTGATGAATACAGGCGATGATGAAACTCCGCGACGCCTGGAGTGTGGGAGTGATTTGTCGACCAGCGTCCACACCGCGAGGGAGTTCACTGATCTCTATTTTCAACTTTTCGCCAGGAGCCACATCTATAATTGAGAGCGGAAACTCATAAGGAGCGCGTTTATGGCGGGTTTGAAGGATGTCGTCATCATCTCAGGATGCCGGACGCCGGTCGGAAAATTTCAGGGGAGCCTGTCGGATCTGACAGCTCCGCAACTGGGGGCGATTGCAGTTCGCGAGGCGGTGAAGCGCGCCAACCTCGACCCCAAGCAGGTAGACGAATGCATCATGGGGAATGTGGTGAGCGCGGGATTGGGACAGAACCCGGCACGGCAGGCTGCAATCTTCGGCGGATTGGCCCCTGAGACAGGTGCCATGACAATCAACAAGGTGTGTGGCTCGGGACTGAAAGCGGTGGCGCTGGCGGCGCAGGCCATCCAGACCGAGAACAGCTCGATCGTGGTGGCGGGCGGCATGGAATCGATGACCAATGCGCCTTACCTGCTGCCCCAGGCGCGCAAGGGATACCGGCTTGGCAATTCAACGATTGTCGACTCCATGGTCCATGATGGGCTCTGGGACATTTACAACGACTACCACATGGGAATCACCGGGGAGAACGTTGCGGAGAAGTATGGCATCACGCGGGAGGAACAGGACGAGTTTGCGCTGAACTCTCATCGCAAGGCGCTCGCGGCCATGAAGGAATGTCGTTTCAAGTCGCAGATCGTGCCTGTGGAGTTGCCCGCGAAGAAAAAGGGCGCGCCTGCGGTGATCTTTGACAAGGACGAAGGGCCTCGTGAAGACACAACCATCGAGGTATTGCGCTCTCTGAAGCCAGCCTTCAAGAAAGACGGCACTGTCACGGCGGGCAACGCTCCGGGAGTAAACGATGGGGCCGCGGCCGTGGTGGTAACGAGCGCCGAGCGGGCGAAGGAATTGGGAGCGAAGCCAATGGTGCGCGTCATCGCGCAGGCGACCAGCGGTGTCGAACCCAAGTGGGTCATGATGGCGCCCGTGGGAGCCGTTCGGCAGATCTGGAAAAAAACTGGTTGGAAGAAGGACGAGGTAGATCTGTACGAATTAAACGAGGCGTTTTCCGTCCAGGCCTTGGGTGTGATTCGCGAACTGGGGCTCGACATGAATCGGGTCAATGTCAATGGAGGCGCGGTTGCTCTGGGGCATCCCATCGGGGCCAGCGGGGCTCGGGTGCTGGTGACCCTGATCTACGAGATGATCCGGCGGGATGTGCACCGCGGGATTGCGGCGCTCTGCCTGGGCGGTGGAAACGCGGTCGCTATGGCGGTGGAACGCTGAGCGCGACGAACCTTAAGCGACGAATCCACCGCTCACGTTAATCGAATCTCCCGTGATCCAACCGGACTCCGGAGAGCAGAGAAAGAGCACGACCTTCGCAACATCGTCGGGGTGCGCTCCCATCGGCAAAATACTCGGCCGTCATATCGGTCTCCACGTAGCCGGGAGCGACATAGGCGGTCAGGATTTTGCCGGGATCGGCAGGGAGACTGTAAACAGGGCTCCGCCACCGGGTGCGGATGCAGCTTCGATATTACCGGAGTGCTCCTTGAGCACTGCCTTGCAAATGCTTAGCCCCAATCCGGTTCCGCGGCCGGGACGCTTCGTCGTGTAGAACGGGTCGAAAATGTTGGGAAGGATTTCCGGGGCGATGCCTGGACCGTCATCCTCGAAGGTCACTTGGATGTGGCCATTGGTCTTACGCAAGCGGATGCGCAGCGTTCCTTTCTCCCTGGCTTCGCGGATCGCCTGCTCGGCATTCAACATCAGGTTCAGAAAGACCTGCATGAGCTGATGGGGATCGCCCGTGATCTGCGGCAGGCCTTCTTCGGTCAGGAAATCGACGGTGATGTTGCTCTTGCGCAGCGAGTACGCATGCAGGTGCAGGGTGCGGTCGACCAGTTCGCTGAGGTTGACGGGGGTTTTGCCGGGCGCAGGCGGGCGCGAAAAGTACATCAGGTTCTGAACAATCTCGGTGGCGCGGCGCGCCTGCTGGTGCAGCATCGTGAGCTGTTTGGCCCGGCTCTCGTTGGATTCCCCTTCGCGCAGCAGTTCGCTGACTCCCAGGATTGCGGTGAGCGGGTTGTTGAGTTCGTGCGCGAATCCGCCGATCATCTGGCCCATGGCGGCCAGCCGCTCGCTTTGAATGATCTGCTGCTCGAGTTTCTTTTCAACCGTGATATCGCGTACGGACATGATCACGCCGCTGAGTTTGTTCTCGGAATCGAAGAACTGGCTCGCCGAGGCGCGCATGGTTCGCCAACTGCCATCCCGATGGAGGGCTCCGTATTCCGAGGCCGCGAACAGCTGTTTGCCGGACACTACATCGCGGTAGAGGGACAGGAATTCCGGCGAGTGATCTTGCAGGTCCTCGATCTTCTTGCCGACCAGTTCTTCCGGTCGATACCCGAGCAAGTCCCGAATTCGCGAGCTGGCAAAGGCGTAATGTTCCTCGAGGTCCACCACCAGGATCAGGTCGGGGAAGCTCTCCAGCAGCTTTTGGCGGAACTGCTCCTGCTGCCGGAGCTGACCTTCCATCTTGCGCTGCTCGGTGACATCGGTAAGGGTGCCCTGATAGCGGATGATGGTGCCTGCCCCATCCCAGACCGCGCGCGATGTATCAAGGCAAATCGCAGCCGTACCATCACGGCGCCGCAGTGTAATCTCACGGGTGCGTACCCCGCCACGGTCATCGGCTCCGCGACCCAGGACGGGGTTTTGGGAGGGATCGAAGTTGAGTGCCTTGGGGTCCACTGCCAGGAGTTCGGTTTTGCTGGCGTAGCCAAGCATGGTCACCAGGGTCGGGTTTCCGTCCAGGAGATTTCCTTCGGGCGTGCAGAAGTAGACGCCTTCCTGCAAGGTTTCGAAGAGCTCGGTGAACCGGCGCTCCTTCTCGCGCTCTTCGGTTACGTCTCGCGCGAGCACGCTGGCGCCAACCACTTCGTCGCCCTTGATGATGGCATTCAGGACGCAGTCGAAATACAGGACGCGACTATTGCTCTTCAGCTTCAGCGGCACGATGCCGGACCAGCGGTGCTTTTCGAGGAAACGGCCAATTCCCGCCTCGATTTCCCGGCGCGAAGGTGTTTCGCAGAATTCGTCGAATTTGTGCCCGACGATATCCGCGTATTGCAGGCGCACCAAGTCAGTGAGACGGCGGTTTACGGTGCGGAACGTTCCGTCGAGCGAGACGGCACAGGCAACGTCATCGAAGGAGTCAATCAGCTCCTTGAAGCTGCGCTGCGATCGCAGAATGACCTGGCTGAGCTGGTCGAGTTGCTCTTCGGAGGGCGCGACGCCAACTCGATCCTGCAAGTCCTTGAGCAGGACTTTCAGGTCGGAAACTTCTCGCCGCCGCCCGTAGGCGTAGGCAGCGAACAGGATCGCCAGAATGAGCAGGCCCGGGGCAATCGCGCCCAGATGGTAGGGAACATCCTCCAGGCGCTCCCACAGGAGCACCGCCAGCGCCGCGGCGAGCAGCACCATGAACCAGAGGGCGAGGCGCCACAGGCGGGTTTCTTCTTGCTCCAGGTGGCCCGGGGACCGCTGCGAACCTGGGGGATGATTCTCTTCCGCAGCCATATCGTTTCGTCCCGGACTTCTCAGGCTGACCTATAACCCTGGGATCGGGAATCTGGTTGCCATCGTAGAGCACTGGGAGCAAAGAAAACAGGACTGCGTTGGAGAAGTTGTTGGAAGTCTTGGTACGTGCTTGCTAAGAACGTGTTTACATCCGAAATCGAAGAGTGGCGGCGTTGTTCATCGGTTCGTACATGAACTGGACGTCAAGGGGTTCGGGGCAGGGCAGAGGCCACATCGTCACGACCTCAAGTGACAACAATCACCATCGGTTTCGTGTGCCAAAGCCTAGGCTGAGGAAAGGCATTCGTGGACGGGCATGTGCCTGCCCGTGCACGCGCCACTGCACTGCCATGCTTTACAAGACCTTCAGCGCCGCCGTCTACGGGATCGACGCCAATATCATCGAGGTCGAAGTAGATGTTTCTGGAATCAAGACCAACGAAGATCATTTCCACACCGTAGGGCTGCCGGATGCCGCTGTCCGGGAAAGCCGCGATCGAGTTCGTTCCGCGTTGCGCAATTGCGGGTACGACATTCCGCCGACCCATATCACCGTGAACCTTGCGCCGGCTGACATCCGCAAAGAAGGGTCGGGTTTTGACCTGCCCATGGCGCTCGGGATCCTCGGAGCCTATGGCGGACTCAACAAGAAGGAAGTTCAGGATTGCGTGTTCGTGGGGGAACTCTCGCTCGACGGCGGGGTGCGCGGCGTGCGCGGAGCTTTGCCGATTGCAATCGAAGCGCGCGGCAAGAAGATCGCAAAGTTGATCGTTCCCGAAGTCAATGCTCGGGAAGCTGCGATGGTCAGCGGCATCGATGTCTACCCCGTGAAGTCCTTATTGGACGTCATTCACTTTGTGAACACGGGCAACGGCATCGCGGCACTCAAAGTCGACAGCAATACACTGCTGGGCGAAGCGCAGCATTCTTCGGTTGACTTCAAAGATGTTCGGGGCCAGCAAACGGCCAAGCGTGCCCTGGAAATTGCCTGCGCTGGCGGCCACAACATCCTGATGATCGGCCCGCCGGGTTCCGGCAAGACGATGCTTGCCAAGCGCATGCCGACGATCCTGCCCCCGTTTACTTTCGAAGAGGCGCTGGAGACGACCAAGATTCACAGCGTCGCGGGCGTGCTGGATGCCGGTGCCGGGCTGGTGGGTGTGCGGCCGTTCCGCTCACCGCACCATACGATCTCCGATGCCGGGTTAATCGGAGGGGGCATGATCCCGAGGCCGGGCGAAGTCTCGCTGGCCCACAACGGCGTTCTCTTCCTGGACGAGCTGCCCGAGTTTCCCCGCAACGTGCTGGAAGTCATGCGTCAGCCGCTTGAAGACGGTTGCGATATTGCTACTCAGGCTGAGACTCTCAACTTGGTAGTCTGCTGCGCGAATCTCCGGCCCCAAACTGGTCAGGATGCGGCGTTTTTACTCGCGTTCGAGATACGGCCACTCGACAAACGGCGCGAACAATTCAGCCAGAACGTACGTGATGGTCACCGCGGGCGGGGGTGCTTCGCCTGCCAACAATTCCCGGGCCTCGCGCAGTTCCGGTCGAGACTCACCAGTTTCGACGTCCGCTCATCCTTGGACAATTCGCCATCTAGGTAAAGGTCGGTAATGCGACGGCGCTTCGACTCCAGCCGGTCTATGTTGGCGCGCAGACGGACTAGCCGAGATTGCGATCCGCGCCGTTCAGCCTGTACCATCTGGCAGTCGTACAGTCGGTGCAGGAATTTGCGGTCAGTCAACTGTTCGGCGAAAAGGTGGTCGAGGATTGGCTCCAGTTTGTCCCGACTCTGATAGCGGCTGTACTGGCACAGGAAGTTTCCAGCATCATCCTTGCGCTTTTTCCCGCTGCAGATGTAGTAGTGACGCTGAAATTGATTCCGGAAGGTATGAAGCCTCTCGCCACATTTGCCGCACCATAGGAACCCGTTGTAGGTAAACTCGCCAACCTTCTGGCGCATCCGGATATTGTGTTCAGCCTTCTGGCAGATGAGATCTTGCACGCGGTCAAAATCAGCCTCACTAATCAGCGGTTCATCTATAACGCGTTGCCTGATAACTTCCTCGGGCGTCCGTTCTATCTTGCGCCGATCGCGCCGGCGTCCATCAGGGCCGACCTTTTTCGCAGCCGGCGATAAGTCCCGTTTTTCGTCAATCACCAGCCAGCCGGTGTAGATGGGATTCTCCAGCACATTCCGCGCGCTCCCACGTGACATGTTCAGAATTGTCGAGAGCTGGTCATAGTTTTGATTGCCAGCCAGGAATTGCCGAAACACCTCGCGGACCTTTTCAGTTTCTGGCTTGTAAAAGAAGCGGTGGTTCGGTCGATCGTAGCCAACCCCGAAGGGCAAACACTGATTTCCTGCAGCCCAGCGGCCGCTGCGGCGCATAGCTTCCTTTCCAGCCATCATTCTTTCGCGGATTAAACTGCCTTCCAATCCGGCCATTAATCCCTGCAGGGTAGCCAGGATGCGTCCCTGCCTGGTCGATGGATCCAATGGGCCATCCGGCAGGTACAAGAGTGTGCCGGTATCCACGAAACGCTGCAAAATTACGCCGTCTTCCCATGACTCCGGGCGGACCAATCGACTAAATTCTTTGGCTACTATTCCGTCTACGTTCGGGTCTGCAATCATTTCCAGCAGACGCTGATAGCCGGGCGCATACAACACGCTGGTGCCGCTCACGTCAACCAATTCGATTGTGTCGATGATCTCGAGACCGAACTTTGCTGCAGTTCGTCGGTTGGCGGCACGTTGAGCAGCCAGCCCAGCCTTGTCTTCGCCAGCTTGGGATTCCGTGGAGACTCGCAATAGTTCAATCACTGCTTTGGTCATTTCTTGTGCCTCTTTTTCCTACGATCGACGTTGTTCCCGCCACTCTGGCGGGCCTTGGTGTTTTCGCGCAACCAGCGCATATACTTCGCCCGTTCAACCTTGAACTCCGGCGTCGATTGGAATGCTTTTTGTCGGCAAGGAGTCGAGCAGAAACGCTGGTCTTCCCGTCGCTTGCAGAACCACTTTCCGCAGTCCGGCCACTCGCAGTGCTTGAGTCTGGTGACATCCCCGGTGAGCAAGGCATTCGACATCAGAGCGAACAGCACCGCATCCGCAGACCTGCTCGAAGAAATCGCCCAACCCAGACGCAAAATTCCTGTCCGTAGCGAGAATCTCGGCGTCAACTTGTGCCGCTCGATCCGCTCGTTCAACTCCCGAAGCAGGGCCTCACGGGGAGAGCAAATTCCGAAGAAAGTAATTTCATGGTCATCAATGCGAATACTCACGTCTCGCGGTGGATGCTTCTCTGCCGTGGCCACGCTGAGTCCACCCACTATCTCGAGTACCCGCGCCAGATTCCCGCTCATCTGGGAAAGATTGGCGCTGTTTAGGCGAGCCAGAAAACGCTCCCGGCTGTAGCGGCCCAAACCGACCATCCCGGTCACGTCGTGCGCCTGATTCATCTCTTCACCGCGTGCCGACGCTTCCAAGTACAAGCGTCGTTCCTAAAGTACTACCAAGTGCCAAACAATTCAACGCATATTAGCGAGCGTCACAGGGAGGAACGCTATGGCAAAACGGGAAGCACGGGTGAAAAGGAACAAGCCAGAGACGCCGTTCTGGAATGTTCGCGAGGTTGCGGCTTTCTGCGGCTGCTCGACTGGCTCAGTGTGGAACTGGAAGCGTGAGGGTGTGTTGCGAGCCTACGGGCGCGGCCGCGTGGTCCGTTTCAAGGCCGCGGATGTTGAAGCCTTGATGGCACAGCCGAAATAAGCGAGATGACGCCAGGACTCAATCCCGTGTTTGAGGCTGCGCTCGAGATTGCGCAACTGCGCAAGCAGGTTCTCGAAGAACTTCGCGCAGCACTCGAGCGGGGCGAGGATGCCAGGGCTTTGCAGTTGGCGCGTCGCCTAGTGGGGTTGAGTGCTGGAGATGAAGGCAAGTAGGCGGAGTGAGCAGAACTAGAGAGAAGGCGCGCAGCCCGGTAAGGTCCACGCGCCCAGCCCCGACTCGACAGAGAGAGGTGAAGTCAATGCCGAAGATATCATGCTTTGATCTCAGCATTCACGAGTCCGCCATCGAAGCGGAGCGGAACTTGATCGGCGCTTTGTTCGAGCAGCCATCGCTATGGTCGCGATGCGGTGCGTTGACCGCCGACGACTTTTTACTCGGCATCAACAAAGCAATTTGGCGAACACTGGAAAGACTGCACGCCGAGAATCGTCCTGTCGATCTGGCCTTCGTCGCCAGCGAACTTCACGACCCCGATGCTGCCGTCTATTGCGCGCTCACGGTTCGGGGGGTCGTTCTCTGCAACGTAGACGTCTACATCCGTGAAGTGCAGTCCCGCGCTTTGCTGCGTAGCGTGGGAGAGCAGATCGAAAGCCTTCCCGAACACCTGCACAGCGTTACGGAACTGCGCCAGCGCCTGAAGCTGATCGCTGACGTGCTCGACGGGGGTGCGCGATGATCAACCCCCACGAACAGAAGCTCATCGATGAACAATACGGACCGAAGCGGACTTCGGAGCCAAAGCCGAATGGACATCATGACGATGTCGACGGTTGGCCGGATCCCGAGCCGCTTGGTTCGGAGCTGCTTCCAGTTGACGAGTTCGACCTTGAATTGCTTCCTGCCAGTTTCCGGCCGCTGATCGAGGACACCTCGGAGCGTATGCAGACTCCGCCGGATTTCGCTGCCGCGGCTGCGCTGGTCTCACTTGCCGGATGCGTCAACCGGCGGGCTTCCATCCGACCGAAGCGCCTGGATGACTGGACCGAGGTGCTGAACTTATGGGGCGCGATCATCGGCCCGCCTGGGTTCCTTAAGTCGCCGACGCTGCGCGCCATCACGCGACCACTGGTCAAGATCGAGGAACTCTGGCGAATGAATCATGAGACGGCGGCGCAGGAATACGACGGGGAACTCGAGAAGGCCAAACTTCGTCATCAGGCATGGGCGGAGCAGTACAAGCGAGCATGCAAGAAGGTTACCGAGACACTACCGATCGAACCGGACGAGACCATTCCCGCGCCCGCACAGCAGCGCCTGATCGTGATGGATGCGACCTTTGAGCGGTTGCACGAGATCCTGGCACAAAACCCCGCGGGCGTCATTTCCGTGCGCGACGAGTTGACCGGATGGCTGGGGGAGTTGGACAAGCCCGGGCGAGAGAGCGAACGTGGTTTCTGTTTGCAAGCCTGGAACGGAACCGGAGGATCTACCGTCGACCGCATTGGCCGCGGATCGATCCATGTTCCCCACATCTGCATAAGCCTGGTTGGTGGAATTCAGCCCGCTAGGCTTCGGGCATATCTTGCCGAAGCTCTGGCCGGCGGGCCCGCGGACGATGGATTGATCCAGCGCTTTCAGATCATGGTATGGCCCGACACCAGTCATGAATGGGTGGACATCGATCGCCAGCCGAATCAGGATGCAATCTCCGCTGCGGATCGGGTCTATTCCACATTGGTGAAGATATCGTCAGACTCGCCCGCCAGTCTCCGTTTTGATCCTGAGGCACAAGAGTTGTTCAGTGAGTGGCGCCAGGAACTTGAATTCAAGATCCGCGGAAACAGCCTGGCGCCCGCACTCGTCGCCCATCTGTCGAAGTACCGCGGACTACTCCCGCGCCTGGCCGGTCTTTTCGAGTTGGCAGATCGCGCGGCAATTGGAACCGATCTGGAAGGCGACATTCTGATCAGCCTCGATCATGCTCGGCAGGCTGCAGCCCTGTGCGAGTACCTGGAGAGTCATGCCCGCCGGGTGTATGGCTGCCTGACGTCGCCAGAAATGAGTGCCGCACAGGAATTGGGTCGACATCTCGCAGAAAGGGATCTGCCGGACACGTTCGCCTTGCGGCATGTCTACCGGCATCACTGGACCGGTCTAGGCACTCCCGAGAAAGCCCGCGCCGCCCTGGAACTGCTGGCCGATTCCGATTGGGTGCGCAAGCAAGAGTCTCCGCCCAACCCCCAGGGAGGAAGGCCGACGGAACTCTGGTGCGTCAACCCCAAATTGGAGAAGAGCCATGTCAAGTAGATGGCTCAAGTGGACCGCGTCCGTGACGCGCGTAATGGAAAAAACCCCGGAGAGCGAGGTGCCAAAACTGCCAAAACCCACCCCGGAGTCTAGTTCTGGCACTTCTGGCACTTTGGCACTTGGGGGTGAGCGTACCTATTACGCGCATGAGTCCCCCTGGCCCGGATACAACGGCGGCCGCCCGTTCGTGTGCAAATCGTGTGGATGTCGCTTTGACACCAGCGCCGGTTACGCCCGCCATCAGGTTTACGACTGTCTTCGATTGGGGGGATTTTGAGTGTAATGGCGATTTTTCGCCAACTGAGCAGCTTACCCGAACTGTTCGTCCTCAGCACTCGCAGCAGCAGAGCCGCTGTTCAAGTTTGGCCTCTTGGGCTTTTTGACGGCGATACCAGCTTCATCTGCGTCGTCTTTACCACCCATGAGTGCTAGCTCCACACGCGTGGATACACCCAATTTGTCGAAGATGTTGCTAAGGTGGTGTTTCACGGCATCTTCACTGATCTTGCAGCGTTCAGCGATTTACGTGTTGGAACGACCGGCAACCACATTCGAAACGATTTCCAGTTCGCGGCGCGTGAGCCGGAATTGTTTCTTGAGGCGTTCCGTCGTGCAACGGCATATGGAAGCTCCTGGAATCGGGGTATCAGGCCCGCTACAGCGCATTATTGTCTCATGTGGTTGTCGAAATCAGGCCATTACACAAGCTTGCGCCGTTTCTTCGCCCCTCAAGTTTTTTGGGCAGTCATTGCCCGTTTCTCGGTTTCTGGATAATCGTGGGGTACGGAGGCGATTCATGCAGCCTGCCGCATCTCTGGATCCCCGCAACCTGCGGTCCGCTCCTGGACGTCCGCACCCCAACCCACTTCTACTGTTGTGTCGCCTGATGGTTGAGAAGGCCTTCCGTTGTGCATGTCAGACGCATGACGGTATGCCCACCGAGGACGCACGCGATGCTGTCGAGTGGCTCACAGTGCGATTGGACTGGACACGCGACCATGGACCGATACCACCCCCGCCCCTTCGCGTCGAGTACTGGCTGAGTTACGAGTACTGTTGTGCCGCTCTAGGTCTTGACCCGGATGAGACACGCCGCCAAGGACTGCCGCGCGATGTCGCTACTCTGGACCCGAGCAAGCGCAGGCAGCGCACCCGGCCACGCAATGACCACGGCCGCAATTCGAGACCTCACGTCGCTGGCCTGCCTGCGGTCCTTTGCACGCTAGGCAGACAGCAGCACAGCGACACGCTACCAAGATCGACGAGCATGAATGTGTTGACACTGCGCCACTTAGCGAGGCCGACACTGCATG
This sequence comes from uncultured Acidobacteriota bacterium, assembly GCA_963733805.1. Classification (GTDB taxonomy): domain Bacteria; phylum Acidobacteriota; class Terriglobia; order Terriglobales; family Acidobacteriaceae; genus Gp1-AA133. The sequence continues at coordinate 283,456 of CAVTEO010000010.1, forward strand.
TCATGTAAGTATATGATTATACAATACTTAGGTTCTGCAAACGCAAAGCGCGCCTCGGGTGCCTTCCGGCCCACGAAAACTGCCAGAGACGAAAAATTCAACGAAGGTGTAGTTGTAGGTTAAGGGCAAATAATGGCGCGCAACTTGATTTCACAGTCCGCGTACGCGCGACAGGCAGGAATAACCCAGCAGTACGTCAATCGGCTGATTCAGCGGGGGGTGATCGCGGCTTACGGTCGCAGGCGCCAGGTTGACCCGGTCGAAGCGGATCGGGAGCGGGCGCGCCAGATCGCACCGCGGATGAAGCACATGAGTGATTCCGATGCGGTGATCGTCGCGGAGCAATTTCTCGTAGGACCGGACATGTACCGGATATCCAGAATGCCGGTCTGTGCGGGTTGTGGCGGGCGATTCGGTTCCGATATAGCTGCGGAATTAGGCTCACCGAATCCTGAGCGATTCTGCTGCGACCGGTGCGCTGCTGACGTAGCTGCGGGTCTCACGCCGGCCGCGATTGCCGAGAGGCGTGAGACCGAAGCCGAACAGGATGAATTGCCTGTGCAGTAGTGTTGACACCTTTCGAACTTCCATAAGACCTTGAAATTAGCGAAGCCCGCATTAGCTTTTCCCTTCCGCGGAAACTGGCCAGAGGTTTTATGACACTTGATCCGAGAGAAGCTCAGCGTCTCATTGACGACGAGCGCAACATTGAAGTTAGAAAACTTCGCTTTGCAGCCGAGTTGGACTCCGCGAAGGAAGAGCACTTTTTACGGCGCACCATCAGAAACCAGATGGCCGCGGTCACGAATCCGGGGAGCAAAGTACCGCCCACAATTCAGGCGCTTTCCGCGCACGAGCGAAAAACCTACAGCATCAGCAAGCTGGTCGCCGACATGGTGAAAGAAACGAAGGAAACGACTCTCGAACGGGAAGTTAGCTGGTCGCTTCAGAAAGACGTCGGCACGCCGGAACACGGCGGGCATTTGATTCCGCTTCGCCTGAGCATGTCCGGACTCGACACGCGCACGAATGCGCAAGGCGGGTTCCTGACCTCGCCCAAGGTCAACGACATCATCGACTACCTGATTAACCAGTCGAAAGTGCTTTCGTTGGGCGCGAAGTTCATGACTGGCTTGCGCTACTCGCAGCAATTTCCGACCGAAGATTCTCCCCTTCAAACCAGTTGGGTTTCTGAGAATCCGCAGGTAGACGTTTCTCAGTCGGACGTGTCTTTCGGCTACCGCAGCGCGTCCCCGCACGCATTGCAATCGACCACCAGCGCCAGTCGGCAACTACTTCAACAGGCCTCGCCCAGCATGGAAGCGTGGCTGAAGAGCCGCATTGCGCGCGGTCACGCCCTGGCGATCGATGCAGCAGCCATCAACGGATCCGGCGTGGAAAATGAGCCGCTCGGCTTGCTCAGTGTTCAGGGGGTTGCTGACGTACCGATTGGCAGCAATGGCGGCACGGTCACCGCGGCGCACATTCTCAGCCTCGAAGACGCGATTGGCACGGCCAATGCCGACTCCGTGAATTGCGCATTTCTGACCACGACTGCCCAGAGAAAAAAGCTGCGCACGATTCCAGAAATGACGGGCGGCGGTGAGCCCATCTGGAAAAACGGCCGCATGTTGGGCTATGTCGCGGAAGTGAGCAACAACGTTCCATCCACATTGACCAAGGGCAGCGCCATTGGAACTTGCAGCGCGATTGTTTTTGCCGACTGGAGCCAGTTGTTAGTCGCAGAATTTTCGGGCGCGGTCGAGGTTTTGGTTGATCCATATGCCGGAATTAAGAAGGGCATGGTGGAGCTCAGTAGTTGGGCCCTTTACGACGTGTTGCTCCTGGAGCCGGCCGCCTTCGCCGCAATTCAGGATGCAACCTAGGAGACTGTCATGCGCTTCATCGAAGAGAAGGATTTCCACGGAACGCAGAAAGTCCGAATCCTCCGCGGCATTGTGGCAGGCGGGCGCCCGTGCGGAGTCGGCGAAGTGATCGAAGTTCGATCCGTCGAAGCCTACGAACTGATCTGCGCAGGGAATGCGGAGCCGTTCGTCCCTGGGCCGGCGTTCGCGAGTTTGGGATGATGAAAAACTTCGCCAGTGAGTGACTGTCATGAATTGCTCTTTTTGCGGGGCACATATCGACCCACGCCGTTACCCTTCGACTTTTGGCAGAACGCGGGAGTCTCGCTACTGCAGCCGGAGTTGTCGGCGTGAATGCCGGCGGCCGCGCTCACATCTTCGCCATTGCCTGGTGCGGGCGCGAATGCTCCAGTCGCGGACTGAATTGGTCACTGCCACGACTTGACTTGCAAGAAGTTTGTTAGACATTCCCGCGCTCGTCTTCAGCAGCGAGATCGGGGAAATCTGGTGCGGCGCCAACTGGGGCGCGGAGATTCACTGTGAATATTGGGCGCGTGCGAGGGGTAAACGAGGGGAAGCCTAGAATCGGAGCAAAGGTAGGCCTTCGGTTTTGCCGGTAAACTAGCGCGCGAAAGCTGCGCAGTCGTTCACTGTCACCGTACTGGCCGGCGCTTCTCGCACTTCAACTACGACAGCATCCGACCGCTCTCCAGTTACTCGCACCGATTCGGATGATGCCATCACCCGAGTCTCGGAATGCAAGGGTACGAACCGTCTTGACGATTAATCCCGAGACCGTAACGTTTTGGTAAACTATCTTCATAGACATTTCCCGTCTAATTCTCCCACAATTGGCTTTGCGTTGAACTCCAAATCGTTCGCTCCCTTTGTATCCTGTTCCTCTAATGCAGAATGAGGTAAGCCCTCTCGCTCTCCACGATAGCGACGTCAAAACACAAATACTTCTGCTTTTCAGTACCCAGTTCAATGCCAAGGTCGATCGGGCGATCCACCCCAAGAAAGCCCCGTAAAGCTTGAAGATTTCCCACAGATCAATCTCGACCTGATCGCTTGGCTTAGTTACTTTGAGGCCCATCCCGTGTGCTTCGTCGCGCGTGATTGTGTAGTCATGCGCGTACAGTTCTTCGGTCAGCTTCCGCACGATGGATTCCAATTGGTCCTTATCAGCCTCTGCATCCATGTGCATCAGCAAGAGTCTGCGAGCGAGATGCCGGATTAAATTATGATTTCTGAGGATATTGCCCAACGCCAGGGGATGAACCTGCGAAGTAAGCGCAGCGTACGCCTGGGCCATCCCCGAAGGGTCCAGCTGCGCATGAGATTTGGCGAAGTTCAAATAAGATGTTACGTCTTCAACGCTGATCGGGATGCGCGGTCTTGGTTTTTGCTGACTTGCGCCTTGGATGTCTTGTGGGTCGAGTATGGGGTTGAACGAATGCTGACAGAAGGATCGACGGGGCCTAATTCCCCCATAGCCCCCATGACAATTTCATGCTCCCAACGCCAGTAACGTACCGGCGCGATGCGCCATGTACGGCACTAGAACGCTCACTTTCTTTGCGAACTCGCGAAGCAGGCTCATAAGTCGCAGTGGTGTGAGAATAATTCCACCATGTGTAATTAAGATGAGATCCAGTTTCTGATGCGCCCAATTTGGCCCAGCTGCTCTCTAAAGTGCCTAATCACGTCCAGACCGATTTGAGCTCCTATGATCCCGCGACTGGCCGTGACATAACCTAAAACGCTGGAGCCGCGCTCTTTGCCGATTTTTTGCAGGAGGGCCAGTCGCTTGTCGCGTTGCTCGCCGCGCATGTTCTTATGTGCGGCAATAACAGCTGGTCGAGGATCGACAGGTGCAGCGGCAGTTTGAGGGTGCTTGTTCACGGTCCCTTAATTACCTTGGGGGGCAAGGAAGCTCTTCACTGTACTCGACCTTTGTTCGATGGTGCAACCAGTGCTGGTAACGTATCCGTCCTTTTCCCCTGGCGTTCGGGTTTCGTGTTGGGCTTTCCGACTGCGCTGCGCGCGGTCATTGTCATCACGATGTGGCTCACGATCGTGGTCCTGCTTATCGCGCGGAAGTGACGGCAAACCGTGTGCTCACTTTTCAAGCCGCTAGTGCGAGTGGCAGATGGATACGTCGGGGCATTGTAAGTAAGGCCAACCGTCCGAGGATGGAACGGTCTGCATTGCCCGCGCCGCCATGTCCCTGACTTTCCCGGCGCGCTTTATGCTGGCGACGGCGATGAATCCATGTCCCTGCGGATTCCACAACGACCGCACCCGCGAATGCCGCTGCACTCCGCCCATGATCCAGCGCTACGTGGCCAAGATCTCCGGGCCCCTGATGGACCGCATCGACATTCACATCGATGTGCCCGCCGTGAATTACAAGGAGATGCGTTCGACCAACGTTCCCGAGGATTCGGCAAGGATTCGTGATCGAGTGATCGCGGCGCGTCAGATCCAACTACAACGCTTTGCCGGAAACCGTCAAAAGGTTTACTGCAACGCCCAGATGTCCTCCAGCCACGTGCGCACCTTCTGCGACCTGAGCGCCGACTGCGAGCGCCTGCTCGAGCGTGCCATGACGCAACAAGGCCTCAGCGCGCGAGCTCATGACCGGATCCTCAAGGTCGCCCGTACCGTAGCGGATCTCGAAGCGCAGCCGGCCATTCAGCCAAAGCATATTGCCGAGGCCATCCAGTATCGAACCCTGGATCGGACTTACTGGGCCTAGTCCACAGGAGAGGAGTTCTGGGAGAGGAAGCCTCGAGTGTCTCTGGTGCCGGTCATTCTCGCGGACGGCGCTAGCGTTTCTTGCTGGGCGTCACTCGCGCGTTGGCGATGTCAATGATTTCGGCGTGTCTGCGCTCCGCAGGTTTGGCGTGATCCTGGCGGTAGGTGCGCTGAATCCGTGCTACGGCTCGATCCACAATCCGGGCGAGGTCCTCCCCATAATCCGCGGCGCGGCCCTTGCTCAGGCGGCGCTTGGCTTTTTCGGCTAACAGCCAGGTGGGATTTCGGCCGTCTTCTTCAGGCGTGCTCAGGTGCAAGACTTCGCATAAGTGGGCGTTGATCGTAACTTCAATCTGAGCAGACTGACGGTCGTATGCCGGTTTTATGCGGATGTAGCGCGCGAAAGCCGCCTCTTCGATGCGCCCGTGGACTCCTGCTTCTTCGAAGGCTTCCAGTGCCGCCGCCTGTGCATGCGTGAGGCCCGATTCGATGCTGCCTTTTGGAAAAGTCCAGCGGCCGCCGCGCGTACGCACCAGCAGAAATTCAATGCCTCGCTTGGTCAGGCGGTAACAGATTGCGGCAACTTGCTCCGACCCGCGCAATTGGCGCAGATGCTCCAGTCGGACAAAGTTCGTAGGCGGCCGAGCTTGCTTCTTCCAGCCGATGGCGAGTCGCGTGTCCCCCGTACTCATAGCAGCAGAGTGCCGTAAGTCCCTCGCGCGTGACTAGCGCCCAGCTTGGTTCCCGGAAACTCGCACGGGGTTCCGATCAAGATCCGTTATCTGAGTGCCGTGGGCGGACGTCCAGGCAGGAATCTCTTTGCTTACTTGCGCTTGAGGCGCGCAGGCAAGACTATCGACTGAAAATCACATCGCTACCAGGAAGGAACTTTGGAGAACCTTTACTGTCTTCGCTGCAGTCGGGAACTTGAGGCGGGCGACAAATCAGTGGCGGTGTATATGTTCGCGCAAACCGTGGGCATCCGGCCGCGGCAGAAGTCGACGGCGCAGCGAATCTGTTTCTGCTCCCAATGTTCGGTGTCGCTTGCCATGGGGCCCGCGCCCGAAGGGGCGCTCAACATCGCGGCCTGGCAGATGATTCGCGACCTGGTGGGCGCGGACCCGGCCCTGAATCAAGCTGCATGGGAGGCGTTGCGAGGCGTAGTCGGACTTCTTCCGGCGACGGGAACCGAGGGCGAGGCGCGGCCCGCCCGTGCTGGGTATTTTGAGTTTTAGGCGCGCATCAGCTGGCTTGGTTGCGGCCCTCGCTGCGGATCATGCTCAGCAGGTCATCCGGATGACCCGCGTACAAGAGAGCCTCTTCGCGGTCAATGTCGCCCTGACGCACCAACTGTTGCAGTGACTCCTCCTGGCTTACCGATCCCTTGCTCTTGGTCATAGTGATTTCCTGGTGCAGATGCTGCAGCGCATTTCTGCGAATGTGCTGCCTCGCCCCATAACCGACAACCAGCAGTTCAGCGACCGGTACGCGTCCCCCCCGCTTGCTGGGCAAAAGGATCTGCGTGAGCACAGCCGAGATGGCCATCGCCAGCTCCTGCCGGATGGTCGGCTTTCGCTCGGCGGGGAAGGAATCGGAAATACGCGCAATCGTCGATGCAACGTCGGTGGTGTGCAACGTGGAAAGAACCAGGTGCCCGGTTTCGGCGGCGGCCACGGCAATGCGCATGGTCTCAGGATCACGCATTTCTCCCACCACGATCATGTCCGGCGCCTGGCGAAGGGCTGCACGCAACGCGGTAGGGAAGTCGGGTGCGTCGACCCCGATTTCCACCTGTTCCACGATGCTCTGCAGATGTTGATGCTCATACTCCAGCGGGTCTTCGATGGTGATGATGTGGCGGGCTTCACGCCGGTTGATTTCGTGAACGAGAGCCGCAACCGTTGTGGACTTTCCCGACCCTGCCGGTCCGCCAATCAGAACCAGTCCGCGCGGCAATCGCGATAGGGTCTCGACCGCGGGAGGCAGATGGAGTTCGTCCAAAAGCGGAACCCGGGCAGGCAAGGCGCGCACCGCGGCCGCCGCCCTGCCTTTTTCCCGATGGAGGTTAATGCGGAAGCGTCCAAGGCCCTCGACCCGGTAGGAGGAATCCGAGATGCGCCACTCCTAATATTGCTGCAAGGCTCGCGGGATCAGCGCCGGGAGGACGGCTGCTTCGATTTCGGCCCCGCTTAGCTTTTCAGCATCGAGCGGTTGGACTACGCCTTCGAAACGGATCGATGCAGGAACTCCAGCGACCAGCAGCAGATCGCTTCCTGCCCGGGCGACCAGCGCGGACAGCCAGTTGTCCAGGCGGTGGGTATGGGAAGCTTGTGATGCGGCATGGGGAACGTCGGCCATAGAGATCTCGTGCGAGCGATCCGTCGCTATGTTCCGCCTGCCGGATGCGCGCTCTATGGGCACCATAACAAAATCGATGAACGGATGGGGTGAGTTGCGCCAGACTCCGTGTCGCCGCAAGGACTTTCTCCAGCCCTGCCAATGTGGTAAACCTTGTGACTAAATCGCTTTAATGGCGGTCCTGAAGAAATCCTTGACGTTGGATGCTTTTGCCATTACATTAGCGCGTTCCAAAGGATTTGCCAGCCGTTTGCGGTCCAAGCTGGACGTGCCCCTGCGTCGAACCAGGCCATAAACCCAGAAAAAAGCAACTTTCAGGGTAGGTGGAGCATCTATAGGATTGACCCGTTCAATCCGCATAAACCCATATTAATTCAGTGGTTTACCTTCTCGTTGCGAGAGGGCGTGTCGGGATGGCGGGCGACGGGTTTTTGCGGGAACACACGTAAAAGGAGAAGTTTACAACATGCGTTCAGATCGAGTTTTTGAAGCTTTACATACTTTGCGGAATCGTTATATGCTCTGTCAGCTTGCCTCCAAGGCCACGCGGAAGTTTCATCGGCCTAGCACCCGCATTCAAGAAACCATGAATCAGGTATTGGACCGGATCGCTGGCGCGGAGCGGCAAGCCGTTCTGTCAGAGCCGGAAAATTTCGCCGAGGCGCAACGGCGGGCTGCTTAACCCCAGCCCCGCCTCCTGCCCCGCGAGTCGCAAGTCTTCCGCAGCACCCCCCTGTAAATTTCCCGTAGGTGATTAATGACCATCGCTGAACTCAAAGAAAAGAATATTACCGAGTTGACCAAGATCGCCCGATCCTTGGATCTGCCCGGGGCCAGCGGTCTGCGCAAGCAGGACTTGATCTTCAAGATCCTCCAGGCGCAGAGCGAAAAGGAAGGCCACATCTTCGCCGAGGGCGTACTGGAAATCCTGCCCGACGGCTACGGCTTCCTGCGCTCGCCGGATTACAACTACCTTCCCGGGCCGGATGACATCTATGTCTCGCCCTCACAGATCCGCAAATTCGATCTCAAAACCGGAGACACCATCAGCGGCCAGGTTCGGCCGCCGCACGAAGGTGAAAAATATTTTGCCCTGGTCAAGATCGAAGCGGTTAACTTTGAGTCGCCTGATGAAGCCCGCAACAAGATCTTATTCGACAACCTCACTCCGCTTTATCCGCAGGAGCGCTTGAAGCTCGAGACCACGCGTGAGAACGTGAGCGCCCGGGTCATGGACCTGCTGACGCCGATCGGAAAAGGGCAGCGCGGACTGATCGTGTCGCCGCCCCGCGCCGGCAAGACCATGCTCTTGCAGAACGTCGCGAACTCGATCACGACGAATCATCCCGAAGTCGTGCTGATCGTTCTGCTGATCGACGAGCGCCCGGAAGAAGTTACCGACATGCAGCGCTCTGTGAAAGGCGAGGTGATTTCCTCGACGTTCGACGAGCCTGCCGCCCGCCACGTCCAGGTTGCGGAAATGGTGATCGAGAAGGCCAAGCGCCTGGTCGAGCACAAGCGCGACGTGGTGATCCTGCTCGATTCGATCACGCGCCTGGCACGCGCCTACAACACCATCGTTCCGCCCAGCGGCAAAGTCCTCTCGGGCGGCGTCGACTCGAATGCGTTGCAGCGTCCGAAGCGCTTCTTCGGCTCGGCACGCAACATCGAGGAAGGCGGCTCGCTGACCATCATCGCGACCGCCCTGATCGATACCGGATCGCGCATGGATGACGTGATCTTTGAAGAGTTCAAGGGCACGGGCAACATGGAAATCATCCTCGACCGGAAACTGGTCGACAAGCGCACCTTCCCGGCCATCGACATTCAGCGCTCGGGCACTCGCAAGGAAGAGTTGCTGATTCCGAAAGAAGATCTGACCCGCATCTGGGTGCTGCGCAAGGTGCTGAACCCGCTGAGCCCGGTCGAAGCGATGGAACTGCTTATTGAGCGGCTGGCCAAGGCGGCCTCGAACAGCGAATTCCTGGCGAAGATGAGCCAGCTGTAAGCCGGGCGAATTGTTCGGAGGTGTGGGGCGGGGACTTCGGTTCCCGCCCTTTTGCTTTCGCCTCTATTTACTCTCCCGAACGATGCGGATGGGCGAGAGCGGTTCTTGGTTCGGTAAGCGGGTCCTTCGTTCTAAGTGGACTCGCCTCAACTTATAATTGAGGGTTGAGGTAGTGCATTCTCGCTGCGGAGTATTTCCGGTGAAAAGAACGTTTTTCCTGCTCATTTTCGGAATGGTTCTCAATCTTGGATTTCTTGCGCGCGCGCAGAATCCCAAGTTTCCGCCCATGCCGGAAGCGCCGCAAGCTCAGCCGACCTCGCCCGAGGATGCGGCTAAATCGAAGATCGAACGAGACATGGCCAAAAAGGCCAATCAGGAACGGCAAGCGCAATTGAAGCGCGATACCGACAAGCTTCTCAAGCTTGCGACCGAACTGAAAGATTACGTTGACAAGACCAACGAGAACGTCCTGTCCTTCGACGTAGTCAAAAAAGCCGAAGAAATCGAAAAGCTCGCCCATAGCGTAAAAGAGAAGATGAAAGCCAATTAGGCACGCCCGGAAGTGTTTTACGAAGAGTTTACTCGGGAGGTCGCAACGTTTGTGGCATAATTGCAACTGGGTTGCAATTGTGAGAGCCACCTATGCCTTTCCCTCAAACCGAAGCCCCGGGCCGGCTGCAGGCCGAACTGATGTCGCGCGGGCTGCGCATGACGCGCCAGCGCCGCACCATCCTTAGCGTGGTCGAAACCGCCAAGCAGCACCTCGATGCCAGCCAGATCCTGCGCAAGGCGCGCAAGCTCGATCCCCAGATCGATCGCGTCACCGTCTATCGGACCCTGAGCCTGCTCAAGCGCCATGGCCTGGTGGATGAACTGGACCTCATGCATCTCAAGGGTGAGAAGCATTACTACGAACGCCGGCCGCAGCGGGATCATATCCACATGGCCTGCCTGCGCTGTGGCAAGATCACTGAATTTGAGAGTGATCTGTTCGATCGTCTTAAAGGTCAAATCCAGCGGGATTGCCGGTTTCACATCGTGGTCAGCCGCCTCGAGGTCGGGGGCTATTGCGGAGAGTGCCGGACGAATCCTTCCGCCTGATCCTGTCTGTTGCAAGTAGTTGCACAAATCCTGATACAAAAAATGCCGGCCGGGATTGACGCGATCCGGTATGGATCTCTAGTATGAAATGCAGATACAGTTGCAACTGAGTTGCAACTAGAAAGCGGGCCCCGGTGAAACGAGTCTTATTCGCACTCATTCTGCTGACCAGTGGTGGCTTGATTGAGGCGCAGGAGAGCCCCTACTTTGTCACTTACGACCATCATCTGGAAGAGCCGGGGAATCTCGAACTCGAGGTTTACACCACTTCGGGGATCCCGCGTTCCGGGCAAGTCGCTTATGTCGCTCCCTACATGGAGATCGAATATGGGGTCACGGGACGATGGACTTCGGAACTTTATCTGGAAGGACAGGGCACGGTCGGCGACAGCGCGGTGTTTACGGGATGGCGACTGGAAAATCGTTTTCGCCCGCTCAAACGGGAGCACTGGATCAATCCGGTTCTGTATCTCGAATACGAACGCACGAGTGAAGCAACGCGCATCCAGAAAGAGATTGTCGGTGGCGGCCCGGACGTCACTTCCCCGAATGACGAACTCCAGGCGACGAAGAATCACGAACTGGAAGCCAAGCTGATCCTGTCCGGAACCGCCCACGACTGGAATATCGCGGGCAACTTCATCACCGAGAAGAATCTTTCCCAAAGCGAGGGCTTCGAGTTCGGATATGCATTTGGTGTTTCCCGCCCGTTGGCGAGTTTGGCCTCCGGAAATCCATGTCGGCTATGCCGTGAAAACTTCATCGCCGGCATAGAGATATATGGCGGATTGGGCTCAACGGAAGATGGCTTCGGCGTGCACAATACCGTTCATTACGTTGCGCCCGTGGTTTCCTGGCAGGTCAGCGATAACGGTTCATTGCGGTTCTCGCCTTCGTTCGCGCTTACGCAGGAAGGCAGTCCGGTCCTGCTTCGTTTCGGCTACAGCTATGAGCTTCGTGGATTCAGTAGTAAACTCGCGCAACTCTTCGGAGGCAAGCGTTAATGCGCCGGTCAATATTGGTTGCGGCCACATGCGCGATCTCTTTTGGCGCGCTTGCCGGCCAGAACATCTCGTACCATCAGGATGCCGGCTGGCGTGCGCCCGCGGAGGCAGTCTCGCGGGCCAATCCGCTGTTCAGTAGACCTGAAGCTGCGGCGGGCGGCGAGAAGCTCTTCAAGAGAAACTGTGTCGAGTGTCATGGGGAAGACGGTAGCGGGCTGGCGAAGAAGAATGCGGCCGACCTCTTGCTGCCGGAAGTCCAGTCGCAAAGCGACGGAACCCTGTTCTGGAAGATTACCAGTGGCAACACGGGTCGCGGTATGCCGTCCTTCAGCCGTCTCCCGGAGTTGCAGCGGTGGCAACTGGTTCTCTTCATGCGCAGACTGAATTCCGGCGGGAGCGAGCACGCCAAGGATGCAGGGAAGTAGCTAGCCGATTACTAGCTCCCGGTGATGGTCCACCCACCACGCCCAAGGCACAAGGATCCACATGCTCAGAGCGCCCCATGCCATGGAGCGTTCATTCGGCGGAGCTCCGGCAAGCAAACTGGCCACCCATCCCAGGAAGAGAAAGACAAGAAGAGCCCAGAGCGCGTAGCGCCCTACGTTATCGCGCGCTCGCGTAACCGAAAAATAGATCCACGCTCCGCCTGCGAAGATCGCCACTTCCAGCGTGGTCTCCAGAGGCCAGGAATTCCAGAGTCCCAACCCCACTTTCGGGCCGCCTGGCCAAAGTGGCAGATCTGGACGATGAACCAGAAAATCAAGTATCCAGTGACTGAGTACGGCCAGCCCCATGACCCACGCCGTGCGGGTTCGTTTGCGCCATGCGTAATAGACGCTTCCTACTAGCAGAGACCAGAGGGTGGCTGTCAGCAAGCTGTGCGTAATCGGATAGTCGTAAAAATCGAAAGGCGACATTCGCGTAATTCCCGGCGCGATGCGGACATGCTCGAGACCGACCAGCAGAAAGGCGGGCCAGAGCAAATCGAGAAATTGGGCGGCGAAGAATAGCGATCCGAGAGAGGCGCGCGGCGCCAGCTTTTTGGCGGCGAAACCAACACCGAAATGCCCGATGAACATGAGCCAACGTTAGCACGTGAACGAACGGCATGGCTTACTGCCAGGGATGATCCGGAGGGCAAAAGAAAGCCACCCCTTTCGGAGGGGTGGCGTTGGTCAGAATGGGTATGCAGGCTCTAGTCCGCAGCCGCGTGCGCCGCTTTGCGAGCGGGCTGTTCGGACCCGATCCGCATTCCGTAGAACGAACGGTACACGAACGAGACCGACACCAGGAAAAAGATCAGGGCCAGAACATTGGTCAGTGCCGTGCCTTTTTGGGTCAGCGAAACCGCCAACTCCACCGCCAGCAGGCCGAAGAGCGTGGTGAACTTGATGACCGGGTTCAGAGCGACCGAAGAAGTGTCCTTAAAGGGGTCGCCGACCGTGTCGCCAATGACCGTCGCCGCGTGCAGTTCCGTTCCTTTCTGTTTCATTTCCACTTCGACAATTTTCTTGGCGTTGTCCCAGGCGCCGCCCGCGTTGGCCATGAAGATGGCCTGGTACAGGCCGAAGATGGCAATCGAGATCAGGTAACCGATGAAGAAGAACGGTTCCACAAAAGCGAAGGCCAAGGTTCCGAAGAAGACGGCCAGGAAAATGTTGAACATTCCTTTCTGTGCGTATTGCGTGCAGATCTCCACCACTTTCTTGCTGTCGGAAACCGAAGCCTTCTCCACGCCTTCCAGCCGGATGTTGGCCTTGATGAATTCGACGGCCCGGTAGGCGCCGGTCGAGACGGCTTGCGTCGACGCCCCAGTGAACCAGTAGATCATCGCCCCACCCGTAATCAGGCCCAGGACGAACGGAGCGTGCAACAGCGACAGCTTATTGACATTGGAGGTCAGCCCGTTGGTGAGCGCCATGATGATGGAGAAGATCATGGTGGTAGCGCCGACCACGGCCGTACCAATCAATACCGGCTTCGCGGTCGCTTTGAACGTGTTGCCTGCGCCGTCGTTCTCCTCGAGCATGTCCTTTGCGCGCGAGAAGTTTACGTCGAAGCCGAAATTCTTTTTGATGTCCTGCTGAATGTTAGGAACTTGCTCGATCAAGGACAATTCGTACACCGACTGGGCGTTGTCAGTGACTGGGCCATAGGAATCGACAGCGATCGTGACTGGCCCCATCCCCAGGAAGCCGAAAGCGACCAAGCCGAACGCAAATACGGCGGGCGCCAGCATCAGGGCGGCAGGGAAACTGGTGCTGAAGTAATACGCAAGCGACATCAGGGAAACCATCGCCAGGCCCAGCCAGTAGGCCGAGAAATTGCCGGCAACGAACCCGGAAAGAATTCCCAGGGAGGCCCCGCCTTCTTGGGAAGACTTAACGACTTCGCGAACGTGACGGGATTCAGTTGAGGTGAAGACTTTAACCAGTTCCGGGATGACAGCACCGGCCAGCGTGCCGCACGAAATGATCGAAGCCAGCTTCCACCACAGAGTCGAATCGCCGCTCAGCTCGGGGATGATCACGGCGGAAACGACGTAGGTCAGGGCGATCGAAACGACCGAGGTAATCCACACCAGCGAAGTCAGCGGAGCTTCGAAGTTCATGTGGTCTGCATTGCCGTAGCGTGCCTTAGCTATCACTCCGTTGATGAAGTAGGCGGCCGCGCTCGATACCAGCATCATGATGCGCATGACGAAAATCCACACCAGCAACTGCACCTGGATGGTGGGGTCCTTGACGGCCAGCAGGATGAAAGTGATAAGCGCGACACCAGTGACGCCGTAAGTTTCAAAGCCATCGGCCGACGGCCCAACTGAATCGCCCGCGTTGTCGCCGGTGCAGTCAGCAATCACGCCGGGATTGCGCGCATCGTCTTCCTTGATCTTGAACACGATCTTCATCAAGTCGGAGCCGATGTCGGCAATTTTGGTGAAGATGCCGCCCGCAATACGGAGCGCCGCGGCGCCCAGCGATTCACCGATCGCGAACCCGATAAAGCATGGGCCCGCATAATCGCCGGGCACAAATAATAGGATGAACAGCATGATCAGCAGTTCCACGCTGATCAGCATCATGCCGATACTCATGCCGGCTTCGAGCGGAATGTGAGAGATCGGATAGGGCTTCCCCTTGAGTCCCGCAAATGCCGTCCGCGAGTTCGCGAATGTGTTGACACGAATTCCGAACCACGCGACCCCGTAGCTACCGGCAATGCCCACCAGGCTGAACATCAGAATGATAGGCAATGTCACGCCAATCGACTTGCCCGGGACCGGGGAAAGCCAGCCGAAATAGACAGCAATGATCACGGCGATGAACGCCCAGAGAACCAGGATGAACTTGCCCTGTGTGACCAGGTAGGTCTTGCAGGTCTCGTAGATCAATTCCGATATCTCGAGCATCGCCTTGTGAACGGGCAGGTTTTTCAGCTTCGTATAAATGATGAGCCCGAACAGCAGTCCGAACACGCAGAACAGGAGGCCGATCATCAGGAGCTTGTGGCCGTCGATGCCGCCCAAAAAGTTTACCTGCGAAAGATCAGGAAGTTTGAGGGACGCTTCGCCGCCGGCGGTTTCTCCGGTATCTTGCGCAAAGGCAGAAAACGTGGACGTCATAAGGAAGCACTAAAACGCAGGCCGATGTCTTGCGAATTCGGTAGCCCAAAGACGTAGCTGTAGCTATCCATGTGCGCATAGGGGAGTCCTCCGATATGAAGAGCGTCGCGGGATTGAAAGGGTGTTTAGGTGCCTCTTTACCGGCGTGCAACCGCGACCGAGCGCCCTCCTGAATCGCGCAGGTGCGTGCATTACCGGGGTTCCGAACACGCTTCCACTACAAGACATGAAATAGGAGTGCTGAGCTTGGCCGCGTCGGAATTTCCGTTGTGCGGAGCACCGCTTTCAGGAAGAGACCAAAGCCCCAAAGCAGAATTCCGCGCAAACGGGCTTTTATAGCATGCCCGCAAAGGCAGGTCAAACCCTCGAAAGGAGACGCAACGTTGGTATTCATCCTGGGGGGAGGCTAAATAGAAGAAAAGATTTGGACCGAATCAGGAGCGGTTCGCGCAAAAGTAACGCACGCCACTGTTTTCAGATGGCAACCGCTTTGATATGATGAAGATGTTCGAAGCGCGGAGGTCTGACTCCAGACCCCGACCACACTCCTCAGTAGCTCAATGGCAGAGCATCCGGCTGTTAACCGGAGGGTTGTAGGTTCGAGTCCTACCTGAGGAGCCATTCTTTTCAGCAACTTAATTTACTGTTAATTTCGCGCCGCAGGCAGTTGGAAACGGCCTGCAAGACCCGCGCGAGGTCGAGGTGCGAGACAACAGCGTTGTTGATTTCCAGCAGAACCCGAGCGCGCTCAGCAGGCAGGCGTACCCCTGGCGCATGGCTCGCAACGGGGTCAGTCGACTGCCCCATCCAGCCCTCCCCAAGATCACAGAAGTGTAAAACCAACTGAGGAAAGGTCTCAATCGAAAGGACGCCAAGGATCCCTATGCAGTGGACTTTCGACGCTGCGCGCCCGCAGCAGTTATGTGAAGCGTCAGGGTCCACAAGTTCTCGACCCATCGAGGAAGTAGTGCGTTGAGGGGGCCGGGGCGACTAGCTCTCATCCTTTGAATCGCGGCGCGGCGCAAACGGCAGCGGCTCGGTGGTTTCCTCGCCCCAATCGAGCGAAAGCGTGCGCGTGGTGGTTTCGATCTGGTCGAGTTCGGGAATTTCTTCGGTGATCGCCGCGCCGAGTTCGGGAAACTTGCGGGCGGTGACCATCACCCGGCTTTCCATCGATCCGGCAGCCTTGTTGTAAGCCTCGACGGCGCGATCCAGTCCTTTGCGCAAATTGTCCATGTGCACGCCCATGGCGCGCAGGCGATCGTGAAGTTCCTTGCCGAGCATGCTGATCTGTTGCGCGTTGCGGGCAAGTTTCTCCTGATTCCATCCATAGGCGACGGCTTTCAGGAGCGCGATCAGCGTGGTCGGCGAGGCCACGATCACCCGCTGACTCACGCCTTGCTCAATCAAGGCTGGATCCTGCTCCAACGCTGCGCTGAAGAACGTTTCGCCGGGCAGGAACATCACAACGAATTCCGGCGTCGACTCGAACTGCTCCCAGTACGACTTCGAAGCCAGCGCGCGCATGTGTTCGCGCACCTGGCGCGCGTGTTCGCACAGTTTCTCGCGCCTCACGTTGTCATCCAGCGTCTCCACCGCTTCGAGGTAAGCCTGCAGTGGAGTCTTTGCATCCACCACAATGTTCTTGCTGCCCGGCAGCTTTACGATCAGGTCCGGCCGCAGGCGGCCATCGCCGGTGTGCACGGTCACCTGCTCGTCGAAATCGCAATACGACTGCATGCCGGCGATCTCCACCACGCGCTGCAGTTGAATTTCTCCCCAGCGGCCGCGCACCGAGGGGCTGCGAAGGGCTTTTACGAGGTTGCCAGTCTCAGTCTGCAGAGCTTTCTGGGTTCCGATCAGCGACTGCACCTGCTCGGTAAGGGTTCCGTAAGCCTGGCTGCGTTCCTTTTCGATCTGCTGAATCTGGTTGTCGACTTTGTTCAGCGAATCCTTAATCGGCGCGACCAGGTTCTCGACAGCGCGCTGGCGTGCTTCCAAATCCCCCTTGGCTTCGCTCTGGAACCGCTCCAGGCTGGTCCTGGCCAGCTGCAGGAATGACTGGTTATTGCTTTTAAGAGCTTCCGCGGCCAGCGCCTGGAATGCCTGCCGCAGCTCATCGCTGGCGCGGTCGATCAGGGAGAGTTTTTCTACGGCCGTTTTACGTTCATGTTCCAGGGTGGACTGCAGCGCGGCGGCTTGTTCTCGCAACGCAGCGTGGGACTCCTGCTGCCGGCGTAGTTCCTCGCGGGCGACCTGTAAGTCCTTCTCGGTCAATGCCAGACGCGTGTCGCGGCCGGCAGAGCGTGCGCGCAACCAAAACCAGGCAAGCACACTGCCAAACAGCAGACCCAGAAGAACAGCGATCCCTTGTCCGATGGCCATTGGTAATTTGGTGTCTCCGATTCTAGAAGCTAGAGTGGCTGTGTAGCAAAGCAGAAATTGCGCTTCCCCCAACGGCCTCCCAGGGTCGGTGCGCGGGTACTTAAGAGTATGCTACGGGCCCTGATTACCGTCGCGCTGGTCCTCGGATCGAGCGCTCCACCGGAACAAGCCAAGATCAAAGCGGCGGCCTCCAAGAGTCCTGATCGCGTCTCTGCCTCGGACTACCAGCCCTCCCCGGACTTCGACGCGCAAGCCGAACAGGAGCTGCTTGAAATGGCGAATCAGGCCCGCGCCAAGGCCGGAGCCCCAGCCCTGCAATTTGATGACGGTCTGGTGCAGGCCGCCCGCGCCCATGCCGTCGCCATGGCGCGCGAGCAGCAATTGTCGCACCAACTGAACGGTGAGCCCTCCCTTCCACACCGTTTGTCAGGTTCCAGCGTGTTGCATCTGGATCGCTCCGGAGAGAACGTTGCGTTGAACTCGACCGCCGAGGGAGCTCACCAGAGCCTGATGCGCTCCCCGCCGCATCGCGAAAACCTGTTGGACGCAAGCTACAACGTTGCGGGTTTCGCCGTCGTCAGAAGCGGAGAGTACCTTTACGTGGTGCAGGATTTCGGGCACAGCCTGCCCGCCTACACGCCCGAGCAGAGCGAAAACTCGGTTGCCGAAGCGGTGAATCGCGCGCGGCGCGCAGTCCATTTGCCGGCACTCACGCGCGCTTCCGACGCAACGCTGCGTGCGGCCGTTTGCAGCATGGCTCAGGAGGATCGGCTGGGAACACGGCCGATGCGTGATCTGGCGCAACGTTATTCCGTGGTTAGCTATACCAATATGCACCCCGAGGTCCTGCCGGCGGGGGCTAGAAAAATGATCGACAACCGCAATTTCAATACCCTGGCGGTTGGCGCCTGTTACGCGCGAACCGATACCTATCCCAGCGGAGTTTACTGGGTAGGATTGTTACTTTACTGAGCCGCTGGGCGAGGTACACTCTCACCGTCAAGACCGAAACTAGTTTGGTTCCTGTTGCTGTTTCCGGTACTTCTCATCGTTTCAGAGAATAACGAGATCGGGGTAA
Source organism: uncultured Acidobacteriota bacterium (assembly GCA_963733805.1). Taxonomy (GTDB): domain Bacteria; phylum Acidobacteriota; class Terriglobia; order Terriglobales; family Acidobacteriaceae; genus Gp1-AA133. The sequence goes on from CAVTEO010000010.1 coordinate 301,637, forward strand.
GATTAGCCATGGCCAAAAAAACTGGAATGAACGATTCGTCCCTTTGGATCCTTGCGGTGGTTTTGGTGGCACTCGCGGCTTGGATGTACTTCAAATAGAGCAGCCGAGGAGTCCCAGCCTCGTTCGCTGACCACCGAATTCCAAAGGCTTCAGAACGGCTCGCCCTCGCGACTTTTGACGCGAGCAGGCCTGACTGCGCCTGTCTGCTGAACCACTTGCGGACGACGCGCTTCCGCACTGGGTTGTGCTAACCTCCCAACAAGCTTCACCCCGCTCCACTTCGTCCAACCTATGGAAGGCATATCCCACATTCGCATTGGCACGGCCGGCTGGTCCTACAAGGACTGGGAAGGTGTCTTTTACCCGCCCGAGGTCCAGCGTAAGAAAGTTCACGCGCTCGAATACCTCGCGCACTTCTTCGACGTCGTCGAGATCAACACGTCGTTCTACGGACACATCCGGCCGGAGCTCGCCCGCTTGTGGGTACGGAAGGTGGCTTGGAATCCGAATTTCGTATTCACGGCAAAACTGCACCGCTCGTTCACGCATTCCCCTATGGCGGTAATGGAGCCGACCTCGGCGGCGTCGATCCGGCCGACCGATGAGGATGAGGCAAAAGCGCGCGAGGGGCTGGACGCGATCGCCGGAGAAGGGAAACTCGGCGCACTGCTGATCCAGTTTCCGATGTCGTTCAAAAACACCAGCCTGAACCGAGAGTACCTGGAACGGCTGCTGCGGCAATTTATTGAGTATCCGCGGGTGGTGGAAGTTCGCCACGACAGTTGGGACAACAACGAAACTATCGCCTTGTTCGCGCAGCAAAACGTCGCATTCTGCAATATCGATCAACCGACGCTGGGGCGCTCGCTTGCTCCCACCGAACATGTCACGTCGCCGCTCGGCTACGTGCGGCTCCACGGGCGCAACTACGAGGACTGGTTCAACAGCGACGATCGCAACGACCGCTACAACTATCTCTACAGCGTCGACGAACTGGGCGGATGGAAGGACAAGATCGAAGCCGTCGCGGAGAAGGCGCAGACCACCTACGTCATTACCAACAATCACTATGAAGCGCGCGCCGGGGCGAATGCGCTGGAACTGAAGTCGATGCTGACAGGCAAGCGCGTGAAGGCTCCGCCGGAGTTGATCAGCACCTATCCAGAACTGAAGAAGTTCGCCGACCCGGATCACGAGGCAGCGGATCCGAACTTGTCGTTGTTGGCGTGAAGAGACCTTATCGGACGACTCGCCCAACTGCAGATGAAGTAAAGTTCTATGGCTGGGTGCTCGCAGCTTGCATCGCGGCCCCCGGGGCACGAACGAAATATCTGCTCTGGAAGTAGAGTGCGAGGTTCACCAGTGCGAGCATCACCGGGACCTCCACCAATGGCCCAATTACCGCCGCAAAAGCAGCCCCGGAATTAATGCCAAACACAGACACGGCCACTGCAATCGCCAATTCGAAGTTGTTCGAGGCCGCGGTAAATGACAGGGTCGCCGTCTTGGAATAGTCGGCACCCAGCTTCCGCCCCATATAGAACGACACCAGAAACATCGCCACGAAGTAAATCAGCAGCGGAACCGCAATGCGTAAAACGTCCAAGGGCAGGCGCACGATATACGCGCCCTTCAGAGAGAACATAATGACGATGGTGAACAGGAGTGCGATCAGCGTGAGCGGACTGATCCGCGGAACGAAGGTGTGCTCGTACCACTCTCGCCCTCTCAACCGCATCAGCGCCGCGCGAGTGAGGAAACCAGCCAGGAACGGTATGCCGAGATAGATGAATACGCTCTTTGCGATTTCGCCAATGGAAACGTTCACGACCGTGCTGTGAAGGCCGAGTTTCGCAGGGAGAACCGTAATGAAGATCCACGCGTATACCGAGTACAGGAAAACCTGGAACAAGGAGTTGAAGGCCACTAATCCGGCGGCATAATCGGTGTCGCCCTGCGCGAGTTCGTTCCAGACGATCACCATGGCGATGCATCGGGCGAGTCCGATCAGGATCAGGCCCGCCATGTACTCGGGGTATCCACGGAGGAAAATGATTGCCAGAACGAACATCAATATCGGGCCGACCACCCAGTTCTGCACCAGGGAGAGTCCCAGCACTCGCTTGTTCCGGAATACCTCCGGCAATTCCTCGTAGCGAACCTTCGTGAAAGGCGGGTACATCATCACGATCAAACCGACCGCGATTGGGATTGAGGTGGTACCGATGCTGAATCGGTTCAGGAAGGGAACGATGTCAGGGACCAGCCACCCTGACAATACACCCACAACCATCGCGCCGAAAATCCAGGCAGTCAGGTATCTGTCAAGAAAGCTAAGTCGGCTGGTTGCGCTCATCAGCAGGGGACCTCGAGCCGTCGTCGATCATGAAATTGATGTAAGCGGCTCTCTCTGTTTGTGCCTCTGTGACTCTGGGCGAAAAGGCCTTCTACTTCGCGGCGACTGCTTCTTTCGCTGCGTAGTGGGACTCCACGTACTCGTTCAAAATATCGATGAACTCGGCCACGATCTTGTCACCTTTTAGTGTGGTAAACAGCCGGCCATCGACGTAGACCGGAGCTTTCGGTTCTTCGAAGGTGCCCGGAAGCGAGATGCCCAGGCTGGCGTGCTTGGACTCGCCGGGGCCGTTGACCACGCAGCCCATCACGGCAACTTTCATTTCTTCGACGCCCGTGTAGCGGTCTTTCCAGACCGGCATTTGCTTGCGCAGGTAGGTCTGGATCTGCTCGGCCATTTCCTGGAAGAAGGTGCTGGTGGTGCGGCCGCAGCCGGGGCAAGCCGTGACTTGCGGCGTGAAACTGCGGATGCCGAGCGACTGCAGAATCTGCTGGCCTACGCGAACTTCCTCGGTGCGGTCTCCGCCCGGGGCGGGCGTGAGCGAGACACGAATCGTGTCGCCGATGCCTTCCTGCAGAACTACGCCCAGAGCGGCGGCTGAGGCGACGATTCCTTTTGCGCCCATGCCGGCCTCGGTCAGTCCGAGATGTAGCGGGTAGTTGCAGCGCGCGGCGAGCGAGCGGTAGACGTCGATCAAGTCCTGCACGCCGCTGACCTTCGCGCTGAGAATAATCTGGTCGGGGCGCAAGCCGTATTTTTCCGCGAGCGCGGCCGAATTTAGCGCGCTCACGACCATGGCTTCCATGGTGACTTCGCGGGCGTCTTTGGGCTCGGGGAGCAGGGAATTCTCGTCCATCATTTTGGTGAGCAGGGCGCTGTCGAGCGAGCCCCAGTTCACGCCGATGCGGACAGGCTTCTGATTCTTGACCGCGACTTCGATCATGGTGCGGAAGTTGTCGTCGTTCTTCCGGCCCACGCTGACGTTGCCCGGATTGATGCGGTACTTGGCAAGCGCGCGGGCGCACTCGGGATACTTGGTCAACAGCAGATGGCCGTTGTAGTGGAAGTCTCCGATGATGGGGACGCGGATGCCTTGCTTGTCGAGTTCGTCGACGATGGGTGCGACGGCGGCCGCGGCGTCTTCGTTGTTGACGGTGATGCGGACGAGTTCCGAGCCGGCCCGGGCGAGGGCGGCGACCTGCTTGACGGTCGAGGAGATGTCGGCCGTGTCGGTGTTGGTCATCGACTGCACCACCACCGGTGCATCGCTGCCGACGCGCACACCGCCGATCGAGGCCGTGACTGTCTTTCTACGCTGAATTTGGGCCATGGGAAGCTCTATTTTAACACGCGGGCAAGAGGGTGCTCAGGTGCTGCTAACTTCCTTTGGGGCCAAAGGGAAATGGGTCCGGCAGTAGCCCCAAAACGAGATTGCTGCGTTGACCAATGAGCGAGATTAACTGGTTCGCTTCGGATTCATCTAGTCGATCCCCGAGGGCGATTGTTTTCGCCCGATAGTCAAATGCGATGCGGCTGGATCGATGCGAACGGCCGCTGCCAATCTCGGGCTGAAAGCGTAATTTCTGCATTTCCGAAGCCGTGTATTCTTTCCCGAACGCCAGCCCGAAGATTTCTCGGCGGATAACGACGCGGTGCTGATCAACCAAAATGACGTCTCTGCCGCCTAGCGTGCGGAGGAGAGCGTAGCTGCCATATGGCAGCGAAAATATCCAAAAACAAATCCACACTGCCTCAAACAGGTTCGGCTTTTCGATCAGCTGCCTGAAGATTTGAGTGCCGCCGTACGTCCACAGGACAAGCCAACACCCAATGAAAATGGCAAACCCAAACTGATGGACTGGGATCGAGATACACAACCATCCCTCGCGGTCGGAGACCGTTGAACGCATCGGAAAAGGCTGTACCAGCGTTGGCATAGAAATTTTGCGCTACAGCATTCTTTAAACACAAATTCATCTTCTGACAATGATTTTTAATGGTGTGTCGGCGCGCCTGGATCTCGGCGCCTTAAAAAGGAAAGAGGGCCGAGTTGTCGCTCGACCCTCTTTCAGCTAAATGCTTTTGACTTCTCAGCTGCCCAAGGGCCAGCGCTTGGCGATGTCGTTGTAGATCACCGTCACCGCGAACAGCACCAGGAACACGAATGCCGCCTGGTAAATGCGTTCCTTGATCTGCAGGCTGATATCGCGCCGCATGAGGCCTTCGATCAGCAGCAGCAGGATTACGCCGCCATCGAGAATCGGAATGGGCAGAAGGTTGAAGATGCCCAAGTTCAAGCTGATGCCCGCGGTCAGTCCCAACAACGGTGTCCAGCCCTTTTCGGTGACAGCATGTCCAATCGCGCTTCCGATTCCGATGGGCCCTTCCACCTGCTTCATCGAAACCTTGGCCTGCGCCATTTTCTGGATCAATTCGAGCAGAACCAGCGAGTACCGTTTGTTGTCTTCGAGCGAGCGCTGGAACGCCGGGATCAGTGAGAGCTGACCCACCTTCATGCGGGCGGTGCTTTCAAAGCCCACCCGATAGCGTTTCGTCTTATCCTCGGCGTCCGCCAAAACCGGCTGCAGCTTGAAGGTAAGGCGCTGGTTGCCACGGAGCACGTCGACGTTGACGACCTGATCCTTGGTTTCCTGAAGATTGTCGATCAGCGCGTCGATCACGCGGACGGGCTTGCCGTCGACCGCGACAATCTCATCGCCCTCCTGCAATCCCGCCTTCGCGGCTGGCATTCCCGGGTCGACATCAGCGACCACGATGGATTGTTCAGGGCTCCAGCCGGCGGAACCAACTTCCGAACTGGTAATCGGCTTCGGCGTGATGGTTTTTTCGAGGATCTGCCCGCCGCGATCGATGGTGACCGGCAACCCTTCGTTCGGGCTGAGCATGACTTTCAGCCCGATCTGCTCCCAGGTTGGATTCTCGATGCCCGCGATCCGCATGATGCGGTCGCCTGCCTGCAGGCCGATCTGCGCGGCCGCCGAGTTCGGTTTCACGTAGGCGATTACCCCCGGCTGGTCGACGAACGCCGGGTACTCGTAGTGCACCATGTAGACGACGGTCAGCAGACCCACCGCCAAGACGATGTTCATAAAGGGCCCGGCAATCGCGATTACGAAACGCTGCCAGCGTGGGTGGGAAAGGAATTCGCCAGGGTCGCCCGTGCGTTCGTCCATCGGGTTCTCGCCCGACATCTTGACGTAGCCGCCGAGCGGGATGGCGCTGATACGGTAGTCGGTCTCGCCCCTGCGGAAGCCCAGCAGCCGTTTGCCAAAGCCGATGGAAAAGACTTCCACCCGGACCTTGAAGAACTTGGCGGCTGCGTAGTGTCCCCACTCGTGGATGAGGATCATTATGCCCAGGACAATTGCCATCGTCACCGCGGTCACGAAAAAGTGCGTCATAAAGTATTGATTACTCCCCCTGACAGGAAACGGAAGCTGCGCGCGGCAAGGGGGAAGTACCGCGAATTTCTTCTACGCGCTCTCGGGCAGCGCGGCGCGCTTCCAGGTCTGTCGCAAGCACCTGTTTAATAGATTCCATTTTCCCAGCTTTTGTTGCAGAAAGCACGTCTTCGATGATCCTGGGAATCTCATCGAAACCAATTTGGCCCTCCAAAAAGGCCGCGACCGCCACCTCGTCGGCCGCATTGAGGGCTACCGGCTTAGCTCCTCCGGCTTCCGCCGCCGCATAGGCCAGACCCAAGCATCTAAATTTCTGCATATCCGGCGGGTAGAAGTCCAGCTGCCTTAAGTCCATGACCGGAAAACGGAGATCTGATTGAATCCGCTCGGGATAGGTCAGGGCATACAGGATAGGCAGCCTCATATCCGTCACCGAAAACTGAGCAAGTATGCTGCCATCGATGAATTCCACCATGGAATGGATCGTAGACTGCGGATGCACAATGACTTCCACCTGACTCGGTGGTACATGGAAGAGCCGGCAGGCCTCGATCACTTCAAAGCCCTTGTTCATCAGGGTGGCGGAATCGATGGTGATCCGCTTTCCCATCTTCCACGTAGGATGGTTTAAGGCCTGCCCAATCGTAATCGAGGGAAATTCGGATTTCGGGGTTCTCAGGAACGGACCCCCCGAGGCCGTCAGCCAGATGCGCTGCACTTCCTCCATCCGGCCGCCCCGCATGCACTGGTGCACGGCGTTGTGCTCGCTGTCGATGGGAAGCAGCGGCTTGCCTTGCTTGCGGGCTTCGGCCGTGATGAGCTCGCCGGCCGCGACCAGGCATTCCTTGTTGGCCAGGCCAATGGATTTCCCGGCTTTCACCGCCTCGTAGGTCGCTTCCAGACCTGCCACCCCGACAATCGCGCTAACCACAAAATCTACGTCGGCGTAAGTTGCAACCTGTACATTTCCGGCCGAGCCATGAACGACTTCCACCGTGTCGTGGCCGATGCCTTTGGCCTTGAGTCTGTTGCGGAGAACGTCCGCATCGTCCTCGCGGACGACCGAGAGAACTCGCGGTTTCCAGCGCAGCGCCTGCTCAAACGCCGAGTCGATATTCGAGCCGGCTGCCAGGGCAACAATCTGGAATCGATCGGGATAGGATTCGGCGACGCTGAGAGTGCTCCGGCCGATGGAGCCGGTGGAGCCCAGAATGGCGATTCGTCGCATGGGAATCTTTATCTTACGCGGGTGACGCAAGGTGTGCTAGCTACACGATCGTGCCATTTGGGGCCAAGTTCGTTACTGCGGGGATGAAAGATTGAGGAATTGGGAAATTGAGTAATTGTGAAATTGGGAATCCGAAGGTCGATTTTCGCGCGGCCTTTCAATTACTCAATTACCAAATTCCCCAATTACTCAATTCTCCCCAGCTACTGTGTGACTCGCCAAGCAGCCCAGACCCAGAGCACGGGGGCGGCGAAGAGCAGCGCGTCGATCCGGTCCAGCATGCCACCGTGGCCGGGGAGAATAGCGCCGGAGTCTTTGACGCCAGCGCCTCGCTTGATCAGCGATTCGACCAGGTCGCCGAGCTGGGCGGCGATGTTCAAGCCCGCCGTGAGTACAAGAATCGGCAGCATTGCAGGCCTTTCCAACCCAAACATTCCATCGCGCCGCTGGATCAGTCCCCACTGTAAAAATGCCGTGCTCACTTGCGCGGAGTAGTAGAACAGAGCGCCGCCAATTGCCATACTGGCAATCAGTGACGCCACCGCGCCTTCCCAGGTTTTCTTTGGACTGATGCGCGGCGCCATCAGGTGGCGGCCCATGGACTTGCCCACGAAGTAAGCAAAAATGTCGCCGGACCAGACCACCAGCAGCAGGTAGAGAATCAAAAACGCTCCCGCCCATTGCTGGCGCAATTGCACGAGCATGGCCAGTGGCAGGACGATGTAGGCGAAGGCGAACGACGACGTGGCCGCGGCCGGGTATCCGGAGGCAAGATTGTCGCGGCGCATGGCAATGGAGAGGAAGAGGAACGTTACGATGGCGGCTGCGAACGCGGCGGCGACTCCGAAGATGTCGGTCGAGAGCAAGGGTTTCTGCTGGCCCGCGTCGAACATGAGCAGCACAAAGAACAACACCACCACCCCGTAGGTCGGCTTGCGTATCGGCGAGACGCCGTAGGATTCGGTGAGCTTCAGGAATTCCTGCACCGTCAGCAAAGCGACGATGGCAGTGACCGCGGCCACTACCGGCACAGGCGCCCGCAGCACCAGCAGCAGAACGATCGGGATGAGAACTACTGCGGTTGCGATGCGCTTGATCAAGACGCCGCACTCCTAGTGCGAGGATTCGAAAATCTTAAGCACAGAGGACACAAGGGAGCACAGAGGAGATCCACTGATACTGATGTCTGAGAATTTCGAAATCGCGGCCGACGCTTTCGGGTTTCAATTTACCAAATTACCCGATTACAAAATCGCTCTGTCCCAGTGGTGAGACGACTCTATCCCTTCGCCGCTTTAGCCCCGTGATGATTCGAGTGTTCGTCGTTCAGTCCGCCGTAGCGGCGTTCGCGTTTCTGGTACTCGGCGATGCCTTCGAGCAGGTGGTGTCCGCGGAAGTCGGGCCAGAGCGTCGGCGTCACGTAGATCTCGGCATAGGCCAACTGCCATAGCAGAAAATTACTGAGCCGCATCTCGCCGCTGGTGCGGACGACCAGATCGGGGTCGGGCAGGTGCCGCGTGTAGAGATGGCGGCTGACCGTGTCTTCGTCGACCTTGAGGTGATCGATCCCCCCGTTGCGGGCAGCGGCGTCGACCAGTGAGCGGAAGGCATCGACCAGCTCGGTGCGTGCGCTGTAGTTCAGCGCGAGCGTCAGCACCATGCCGGTGTTCTTTGCAGTAGCATCGCGCGCGGCGGCCATGCGCTCCTGCACGGATTCGGGGAGTTCCTGCTGACGGCCAATGTATTCCAAACGAATGTTGTTCTTGTTCAGCGTGGGTACTTCCATGCGCAGATAGCGGCTCAGCAGCCGCATGAGGAAATCGACTTCGCTCTTGGGACGCTTCTTCCAGTTTTCTTCGGAGAAGGCGTAGAGCGTGAGCGCAGGGATGTGGATGCGCGCGGCGGTTTCGACGGTGGAACGGACGGCGGCGACTCCGGCGCGGTGTCCGGCGATGCGCGGCATGTGACGGCGGCGCGCCCAGCGCCCGTTGCCGTCCATGATGATGGCAATGTGTTTTGGGAGCCGCGCTGGATCAAGCTGGCGATAGATTTCGGCTTCCTTGCGATCCAGTCCGGCGGGAATTGTTGCCTGCAAACGCTATCCCCTTCTAATTCAAGACGCTAACACACGGTCTGGGAGTTGGCAATGGAACGGGAACGAAGGTAACGGTTCTGTTGAACTCGTCAAAAAATTTGGTAATTGAGTAATTTTGTAATTTGGTAATTTGAAACCCAACTTCAAGAACCTAAACCATTGAAATTCACCGCCACAAGGGACAGCGGGGACAAAGACGATATCACGGGGGACTTTGTGTAAGGATTTATCGCTGGCGTACTGCCGACGCCTCCATGTTTTCAAATTACCAAATTACCCGATTACCAAATTACAAAATTCCTCCGTGCCTCTGTGGTGAACGTGCATTTGACTGCTTGCAATGCAGGTCTGCGCGGTGCACAATGACGCGCCCTCCCCAAACTGACTGTGGCTTCCCCAACAGACAACTCGCGGATGTCGTCGGCGTTCTCACGCGTCCTGGTGTTGCTGTTTCTGTCGGTGTTCATCAACTATGTCGATCGCAGCAATCTCTCAATTGCCGCGCCTCTCCTGAAAGACGAGTTGGGCATTTCCGCTTCCCAGCTCGGCATTCTGCTGTCGGCATTTTTCTGGACGTATTCCTCCTGCCAGCTGCTATCGGGATGGCTCGTCGACCACTTCGATGTGAAGTGGGTGTTCGCCATCGGCTTTCTTCTGTGGTCGAGCGCAACCGCGGTCACCGGGTTTGTGCACAGCCTGGTCGCATTGCTCATCGTGCGCGTGGTGCTGGGGATCGGCGAGTCGGTCGCGTATCCGGGGTACTCGAAAATTCTGTCGCTGTATTGCCCCGAGGGCCGCCACGGTTTTGCGAATGCCGTGATCGCGTCGGGACTGGCGCTGGGACCGGCTTTCGGCTTGCTCTTTGGCGGGACGCTGGTGGCGCGCTACGGATGGCGTCCGTTCTTCATTGGCCTGGGATCGATCAGCCTGCTGTGGCTGCTGCCCTGGTCGTGGTGGATGCCCGCGGCGAACAAAGCCTCGATCGCAGATACGAAGGCCGGGCCCAGCATGTGGGACATCGTGCGCGAGCGCTCGGCTTGGGGGACGTGGATCGGCCTGTTCTGCGGAAACTACTATCTGTACTTCATGGTGACATGGCTGCCGTTTTACCTGGTGCGCGGGCGCGGCTACTCGCTGACCGGGATGGCGAAGATCGGCGGCGCTTATTTCCTGATGGCCGCGCTCTCCGCGAGCGTGAGCGGGTGGGCGTCAGATCGCTGGCTTCGGGCGGGTGGCACTCCCACCCTGGTGCGCAAGACCTTCATGGTCCTCGGATGTTTTGGCTCGGGAGTGTTTCTGCTGGCATGCGTTGTGGCGCCGCAAGTCTGGGGAATCGTGTTTCTGATGCTGTCGGGAGTTTCGTTTGGGCTGAGCAGTTCGAACTTCTGGGCGATCACACAGCGAATGGCCGGGCCGCAAGCGGTGGGACGCTGGTGCGGATTTCAACTGTTTGTGGGGAACTCGTCGGGAGTGGTGGCTCCGGCAGTTGCTGGGTTCTTGCTGGACCGCACAGGTAGTTTTTTCTGGCCGTTTCTGATCGAAGCTGTGGTCATTTGGATGGGAGCGCTCACGTGGATTTTTGTGGTGGGCCAGATTGAGCCGGTGGAGTGGAAGAAAGCAGAATCGCTCGCCGAAGCTTTAGAAGTGCAGCTTGTGGAGTAGGCGCAGGGCCCAGGTTAGCGTCCACAGAACGGGCGCTAACCTGAGGCACCATGCACGCGTTAGCGGGCTTCTTCCGGGGTGATTCTTACGTTCACGCGGTCGGTTCCTCGGAGGATGGTAAGTTCTGACTCCGTACCCGCTCGTGCATCGCTTAGCACCCGATGCAGGTCGTCGACGCCCGCGACAGGTTGGCCGTCAAGAGCTACGATAACGTCGCCTTCGTTTAGGCCGGCACGCTGGGCGGGGCTGTTGGATTCCGCCGCCAGCACGATCACGCCGGTTTCTTTCGGCAGGTCGTAGTAGCGCACCAGGCGGCGGTGAATCGGCGCGGTCTGCGCCGAGACGCCAATATAGCTACGGCGGATGCGCCCGTCGCGCAGCAGGCGGCTGGCAACGAACTTTGCCGTATTGATTCCGATCGCGAAGCAGATGCCCTGCGCCGGGAGAATGGTTGCGGTGTTCACGCCCACGACGCGTCCGTCGGACGCGACCAGGGGGCCGCCGGAGTTGCCGGGGTTCAGCGAGGCGTCGGTCTGGATGACGTCTTCGATTAAGCGCCCGGAGTAGGAACGCAACGAGCGGCCGAGGGCGCTGACCACGCCGGCGGTGACAGTCGATTGAAATCCGTAGGGGCTGCCAATGGCCATGACGAGCTGGCCGACACGCAGGGCTTGCGAATCGCCCAGCGTAGCAGCTATAAGACCGGAGCCAGCTATCTGAATGACCGCAAGATCGGTGGCGGGGTCATCACCCACAGTACGGGCGTGCAGCTTGCGGCCATCGGATACGGTGACCTCAATGCGGGCGGCATCGTGCACGACGTGGCTATTCGTAAGAATGAGCCCATCGGGAGTGAAGATGAATCCCGAGCCTCCGCCGCGGCGTTCCCGAGGCTCGGCGCTGCGACGCGTCTGGACAGATTGATGCACTTCGATGTTCACGACCGACGGGCTGATCCGTTCCACGGCGCGGGTTACAGCCTGGGAGTAGGCGTCCAGTAGAGCGCTGTCCTCGAGCGGGGCACTGGCCGGCGCACTGGCCCGTGGGCCGGAAACGCCGTCGAGCAAGGAAAGAAAGCCTGTACCGAAATCTGATTGCATGGCGAATAGATGACGTAAGAACAACGCCGGATTCAGGTAGGATGGCTGACGATTTTTCCCGGTGCGGCTCCCGGGTGTGAGAGCCCCAAACCACGGGATCCCGCGCCGCATGCGGTTTTTCGGGCGGAAATCGGGCCATCTGTTCGCGTCCAAAGGTGCATCCGAAGGGCGAGAAACGAGACCGCCGCTATTTGGACCACCGTGACCTGTGCGGGCGCGAAAGGGCGGGATACAAAGGGTTTATGGGGTTGCGGACTATTCTCGCGGGCTGGCTGCTGTTGAGTGCGCCGGCTTTGTTGTGCGCGCAGAACAAGCCCGCGGTTAGCGCTGCGAAGCAGATGGTCCGCCCGGGTGCACACTCGGCCTCGGCCACGAGTGCCAGATTGCTCGATGAAAATGATGGCCTGACAGTGCTCGGCGCAGCGCTTGAAACGCGCCACAAAACGGCGCAGAGTTCTGATTGCTCGCACCTGGTGCATGTGATCTACGAGAAAGCGGGCTTCTCGTACAAGTACGCAAGCTCGCGCGACCTGTATGCCGGGGACGACGATTTTCAACGCGTGTGGCAGCCGCAGGCGGGCGACCTCGTCGTGTGGCCCGGACATGCGGGGATCGTGGTGAATCCAGCGCAGCACACTTTCTACAGCGCGTTGCGGTCGGGTTTTGGCGTGCAGCCGTACGACTCGCTTTACTGGAAAGGTCGCGGGCGGCCGCACTTCTTCCGATACATCAAGGCTCGTCCTTCGCAGGTGCTGGCGGCGCGTCGCCTGGCGGGGCTGAGGCCTGCGGGGCTGAGCACCGCGAAGACAGATGATGCCATCACTTTGTCCGCTGATTCTGACGACCCGCCGGAGCCCTCGGTGGTACCGGCATCAACTCTGCCGCTTGCGCCCCCGACCGTGAAGTTCGCTCGCCCGAAGGCGGAGCAGATCAAGACAGCGATGTTGGAGCGTTTCCGGACGAGCGACGTCGGCTCATGGTCGGCTCAGTCGGCACCCAACCAGCCTGTCGCAGCGTTCGACAGCTTCGACGTTCAAAAGGTCCACGTGAAGGACAACATCGGCTGGGCACAGATTCACTTTCGCGGATTCGTGTGGCTCAACGAGCAAGGGCCGAAATCGGCAAAGCCTCGCGATACACAGCGTTTCATGATCCGGCGTGTGGCTGGAAAAGGCTGGGAAATGCTGCTTCCTCAAGATGCGGCTTACTTGCCGCGAGATGTTGCTGTGAAAATGCTGGCGCACCAGTTGGCGACGCTGGCCGATGCCGGACCGGCAGGAAAGCCGGATCCGAAGATTCTTCTCGCACGCTGGCTGAATACGCTGCTGGAGCGGCGGTAAAAAAGCCGAGGTCCGAAGACCCCGGCATCAGTTGGCTGGTTGCCCGGATTAAAGTCAAAAGAGCAGCGAGCTTCGAGCTATGAGCCTCGAGCAAGCTTCATTCAAAACTCCACCGCACCGGTTGCTCGCAGCTCGTGTCTCGTAGCTCAGAGCTCGATCTGGCTGCCGTAAACTTCGCGTTTCTTACGCCGTCCTTCTGGGCCGCACCGTCAGATCCCTTACTTGCGCCAGGATGCTCGACATCTGCATTCCATTGAGCTGCGCGATGAAGGGCAGGATTTCCGCGACGAACTGATCCTGCACAAGTTCGCGAATCTCCTCTTGCCGGTTGCGCTCGCCGCCGGTCAACAGATCGGGCACCGTGACTTCGAGCGCGCGCGCCAGCCGCTCCAGCGATGACAGGGTCGGGGTGGCCTTTTCGTTCTCGATTTTCGACACGTAGGTGCGCGGCACCGCCATGCGCGTGGCCAGCTGCCTCTGGCTCAAACCATTGCGCAAGCGTAGTGCCCGGATCGATGCAGCGAGGTTAAGGTGGCCGCGGCCGTTCCCGTGCGAGGGCGCAATGGCCGGCATCGGAACTGGGGCTACGATTTCCGGCTCCTCTTCGTCTAACGAAGCATGGCACCGGCGGCACATATCATTGGTTGTACGGAATTGAACGAGCAGGCAGTGGTCGCAACGGACAACTTCCCTGGAATCTACCGGGGCAAGAGTTGTGGCCATCTAGGTTTTGGGAGCAGCCAGAGCGTTGGCACTCCGCGGAGCCGGTGGTCAGGCTCCAAATCTCAAGGTAATCTGGCGTAGTGAGCCTGTGGATGTCAAGGAATTTCTGGGGAAAACGAGAAACAGAGTCTACGAAAGCCGAAGATACAAGGCGAAAAACCGGAGAAAACAGGTAAGAATCCATGAACGATCGCTCTGCCGCCTGGGGGTTACTAACTGAGTTCACTCAATCAGAAAGTTTGCGCAAACATGCTCTGGCTGTGGAAGCGTGCATGCGCGCCTACGCCCGAAAGCTTTCTGGCAACGAAGAATTGTGGGGCATGGTTGGACTGCTGCATGACTTCGACTATGACAAGTATCCCAGCCGGGAAGACCATCCCTACCGCGGAAACGAAATACTGAAAGAGCGCGGCTACTCCGACGAAATCTGCAAAGCCATCATGTCACATGCGGAGTACACGGATGTGACGCGCGATACGCCTATGGAAAAGGCATTGTTCGCCTGCGATGAGTTGGCTGGATTCATCACCGCCTGCGCACTGGTGAAGCCAAGCAAGTCGCTGGCCGAGGTGGAAGCGTCGTCGGTGAAGAGGAAAATGAAGGACAAGGCGTTTGCCCGGAGCGTCAACCGGGATGACATTGTGAATGGGGCCGCCGACCTGGGAGTCGAGTTGGAGCCGCATATTGCTTTCTGTATTGAGGCGATGCGTGGGATAGCCGGGGAGTTGGGGTTGGATGGGAGCGCGGCGAAGAGCGCTTAGGGAGCCGCTCCAGGCGGCATGCGGGTACTATCTCAGCGAGGCGGCTTGAGAATTGAAACCAGGAGCCAAGCGACAGTTCCAACAGCTAAGAGGCTGTAACTAGCGAGATTGGCATTTCGTACCGCCCGTCGAACGCGACAAGTGGTCAGATTGGACGGATCACCCTCAGGCATACTGATCATGTGGTCCACAACGAAAGCCTCGATCCAGACTGAAACGAAGAAAGTTGGAATCAGTAGGCCGAGAACAGCCATAGGGACCATCCAGTACGAATTCTTTTCGTCGGGTACGAGCCAAGCCGCGGCAAGAAGTGTCATCAGAGCGTTTGCGATTGGGCTGTGCCACTGCTCCGCGAGCTGGCTGAATGCAGGCGTTTTCGCAACCGTGTAGCCCGCCACCAACTCAAGACAGAACATCGCTACCCACGCGAGCGGTACCCCGATCAACGTCGAAGCCGCGTTTGCCACCGCATTTGATTTGACGGCAGTCCATGTGTCGAGTCCAAGCCACTTCCTACAAAGCCACGCTTCCAGCAAAATGATTGGCAGCAGCAGGACCATCATCGCCGGGAAGGTGAGAAAAATCATTGGGATTCCGGCGTCGGCGAGCAAGAGGATGATTTGCGGAAGCATCCTTAAGTTATCTTTCTCCGTGCCTCTGTGTCTCGGTGGTGAATTTGTTTAACGCAGCGCCTCAGCAACTTTCCCGCTGGCGATTACCTCTGCGATGCGGGCGAAGTCCTGATACATTACTCGATCTTTCTCAAATTTGGCGGAGACTGCCCGAATCGCCGCCTGTGCCTGTTGCAAGCGCTTGGATGACTTCAACGGCGCCAGCAGATCGAGCGCCTGCGCCGCAGCCATAGCTTCGATCGCCAGCGCGTTGCGGGTGTTCTCCACAATCTTCTTCAGCTTGATAGCTGCACCCATTCCCATAGAAACGTAGTCTTCTTTGTTGCCCGAAGTCGTAATCGAATCCACCGACGCCGGGTGCGCCAGCACCTTGTTCTCGCTGACCAGCGCCGCGGCCGTGACCTGCGGCATCATGAAGCCGGAGTTCAGTCCGGCGCCCGGCGCGAGGAACGGCGGCAGGCCTTCGCTCAGTGCGGGATTCACCATCCGCTCCAGGCGACGCTCGCTGATTCCCGCCAGGGCGCTTAACGCGATTCCCAGAAAATCGAGCGCGAACGCCACCGGCTCGCCATGAAAATTCCCGCCGGAGAGGACGTCTGCCTGATCGTCTTTGGATTTGGGATCGCGAAATACCAACGGGTTATCGACCGCGGAGTTGGTTTCCGTCTCAAACACGGACCGGCAATGCGCCAGCGTGTCGCGCACCGCTCCATGAACCTGCGGCATGCAGCGCAAGGAATAGGCATCCTGTACGCGGCCGCAATCGCGGTGCGATTCGCGAATGGCGCTGCCTTCCAGCAGCCGGCGCAGATTCGCCGCTGTTGCAATCTGCCCGCTGTGGGGCCGGGCTTTGTGAATGCGTTCGTCGAAAGCGGCGTCGGTGCCCTTCAGGGCGTCGCAGGCCATGGCGCCAATCACGTCTGCCGAATCAACCAGGATTTCCGCCGCCAACAGCGAGAGCGTGCCCACCGCCAGCATGGCCTGGGTGCCGTTGATCAGAGAAACGGCTTCCTTGGCCTCAAGCACCAGCGGCTTGATGCCCGCAGTCTTCAGCGCCTCGGCGCCAGCCACGCGACCGCCCTTGCCATCATGACACTCGCCTTCGCCGACCAGCAGCAAGGCCAGATGGGCGAGGGGTGCGAGATCCCCCGACGCGCCCACGCTGCCTTGCGACGGCACCCAGGGCGTGACGTTGCGCGTCAGCAGTTCGCAGATCGTGTCGACGACTATGCCGCGTACGCCCGAGAACCCCTTGGAAAGGGAATTGGCGCGCAGCAGCATCATGGCCCGCGTCTCGGAGACGGAAAGCGGTTCGCCAACACCCACCGCATGCGAGCGCACCAGGTTGATCTGCAATTCGCGGATCTGGTCTCCTGCGATGCGCACATCGCTAAGCTTCCCGACGCCCGTCGTGATGGCATAGGAGACTTGATTGTCGGCAACCAGTGCGTCGACCACCGCCCGCGCAGCATTCACGCGCTCGCGCGCATCGGGGGCCAGCAGCACAGGGCGACGCTCGGTTGCTACTTCGCGCACCGCTTCGAGCGTCAGATCGTTTCCGTTAATGTGAAGGGCGTTCAAGATCAGGTCTCAGGTGAAAGCGCCAAGTTTCCAGTTTCGAGTTTCGGGTTTCAAGTTCTCGAGTGAAACAATTCCGCCTCGGGTTTCTCTGTGTCTCGGTGCCTCCGTGGTGAAGTCGGCTTTTTCATTTCCCAACGGCTTCCCGGAAGACTTTCATATACTTTTCCGGCAACGCGGTCTTGCGCATCTGCGCGTCGGCCACGATGTGCGTGGTCTCGCCTTCCGCCAGCATGGCCCCATCGGCGCTTCGAACCAGTTCGTAACCAAAGTGAATCACGGAATCGCGGACATTCTTGAGCCGCGTGCGAACGACAATCTCGTCGTCGTAAATGGCTGGAGCCTTGTACCGGCAGCGCGCGTCGACGACCGCAATGAAGCAGTTGTCATGCAATTCCATTTCTTTGTAGGAAAAGCCAAGTTGCCGCATAAACTCCACACGGCCTACTTCGAACCAGATGAAGTGATTGGCGTGATACACCACCCCCATCTGATCGGTCTCTGCGTAACGAACGCGAATGCGGGTTTCGTTGACTACGGCGAGAGGGTGGATGGCTGCCACGCCGGCTTCGCTCGGATCGCTCATCCCTGCGAACTCCACTTGGGTTTGCGCTTTTCAAGGAACGAAGAGATGCCTTCGCGGAAGTCTGCGGTTGAGCGAATGGCCGCATTCTCGCGAACGGCGGCGTCAATTTGGGCGTCGAGTTCGGCACGAGCGGCGCGGCTCAGCAGGCGCTTGGTGTACAGCAAAGATGCGGGACTGTTTTCCATCAATTGCGCGGCCAGTTCCCCAGCTCGTATCAGAAGTTGATCAGCAGGGACGACCTCGTTTACGAGTCCAATGCGCATGGCTTCCTCGGCATCAAAGAGTCGTCCCGTGAGCAGCAGGTCACGCGCGATCTTCTCGCCGACCTGCCGGAGCAGGAACGTCGACACGATGGCCGGCACGAAGCCGATGCGCACTTCCGTATACCCGAATTTTGCCTCGGGCACGGCCAGCGTGAAGTCGCAAAGCGTGGCCAGCCCCGATCCGCCCGCCACGGCAGCGCCGTTTACCGCGGAGATCGTCGGCTTGGGAAAGTCGTAGAGCGTGCGAAACAGGATGGCCATGATTTGCGAGTCTGCGAGGCTTTGCTCGGGCGTGCGGCCAACCAGCGCTTTCAGGTCTTCCAGATCCATGCCTGAGCAGAACGCTTTGCCCGCACCGGTAAGAATCATGACCAGGGCGGAAGACTTCGCCACTTCCCCGAAGGCTGCCAACAGATCTTGAATCAGTTCGTAGCTAAGGGCATTGCGCTTGTCCGGACGGTTCAGCGTGATGGTGGCGACGCCGTCGCCGTAGGTGAGTTGGAGGCTGTTGTAGGGCACTAGATAATGTTCTTTGCTTTCAAACTCTCTAAGAGTTGTCATCCTGAGCGAAGCGAAGGACCTGCTTTTCTCTCACTTCTCTTCGAACTGAATGCGTACTACTTCCCATGTAGCGTTCGTCGATCGAATCAGGGCAAGCTTCTTCTCCCGCCGACACCAGTTGATGTGTTTCTCTCGGCGATGGCGTTGCCGACGTATTTGAAGCTTTCAAAGTATACAAGGCGGTGGACGCGATACTTGCTGTGAGTCAATCAGCGGCCGACGAACCTGAGTACTTGGCTGCAATCCCTGCAGTTGCCTTGATCAGCGCATCGAGCGGGCGCGTGATTGGCGATGGAACGCCTCGTTGCGCCAGCGCTTCCAGAACCCTTTCTGTCGGGATATTTCCCACCAGGGCATCCTGAGCAAACGGGCAGCCGCCGAGGCCCCCGATCGCCGAGTCAAGGCGGCGGCAGCCCGCATCGAACGCGGCCAGCACTTTCTCGATGGCATGCTCGGGCCGGCTGTGCAGGTGTACTCCAATCTCCAGGTACTCGTACTTGCCAAGCACTGCGGAAACAACTTCACCGATCAGCGCTGGTGAAGCCATACCCACCGTGTCGGCAAGTGAAATCGCGTGGATGCTCTCGGACTCGAGTAATCCGACCGCTTCCACCACTTCCTCCACACTCCACAAATCGCCGTAAGGATTGCCAAACGCCATTGAAATGTAGACCGCCGTGTCGAGCCCCGCGTCGCTCCCGACCTTGCCGATCTTTTCGAGTTCTTCAATCGCGTCTTCCAGCGTCTGTTTCTGATTGTTCTGGAGAAACGTCGGCGAGATGGAATACGGAAAGCCGAGCGTGCTGACGTTCTGTGTCGCCACCGCCCTCTGCGCGCCCTTTTCATTCACCACGATACCGATGATCTCCACATCGTCCGGTGGATCCAGTTCTTTCAGCACTTCTTCCGAATCTGCCATCTGCGGTACCGCCTTGGGCGACACGAACGACGCGGCATCGATATGTTTGAACCCTGCGCTGATCAGGGCTTTCAGGTAGTCGGTCTTGATGTAAGCAGGGATCTGGCCTTGGAGACCTTGCCAGGCATCGCGGGGACATTCGACGAGTTTTACGGATGTCGGCATCAGGGAATTGAGTAATTGGGAAATTGAGAAATTGGGTAATCTGTAATTTGGTAATCGGGTAATTTGGCAATTTGAAAACCATTCCGCTCGAAGAATTTGGCGTTTCAAATTACCAAATTACAGAATTACAAATTACTCAATTTCCCAATTACTCAATCTGTCAATCTCTCAATTCAAGTCTGCAACACTCCCACCTTAAACTCCGGCACGTCCGGATTCAGCGCCGCTGCTTCCAACGCCTGCGCGATGGCCTCCCGCGTCTCAACTGGATCGATGATCTTGTCGATCCATAGCCTTGCGGCGCCGTAGCGAGGATCGGTTTGCTGGTCATAGGTCTGCTTCACCGATTCGTAGAGTTCATTCTTCTGCTCGTCGCTCAGCTTCTTGCCGCTGCGTTCCAGTTGTTTGATCTTGATCTCGACCAGCGTGCCGGCCGCCGAGTCGCCGCCCATCACCGCATACTTCGCCGAAGGCCAGGCAAACACAAAGCGTGGGTCGTAGGCTTTGCCGCACATCGCGTAATGCCCCGCGCCAAAGGATCCTCCCACGATCACCGTGATCTTCGGAACCACCGAGTTGGACACAGCATTCACCATCTTCGCTCCTGCTTTGATGATGCCGCTCCACTCCGCGTCGCGTCCCACCATGAAACCGTTCACGTCGTGAAAGAACACCAGCGGGACCAAATTCTGGTTGCAGTCCATGATGAAGCGCGCAGCTTTCTCTGCCGATTCGGTGTAAATCACGCCGCCGAACTCCATGCGCTTATGGCCCTCGTGATCGACTTGCTGGGCGTGCAGTTTCTGGTTCGCGACGATGCCCACGGCGAATCCCCCAATGCGCGCGTATCCGCACACCAGCGTCTTGCCATACTCCGGTTTGTATTCGTCGAACCGGCCCGCATCGACCACCCGCGCCAGAACTTCTTTCATATCGTAGGGACGAGCGGGGAAGAATCGTAGATCCCATAGATTTCCTCCGCGGCCAGCGCGGGTTCCTCCGGCTTGCGGCGGTCCCAGGGCGACTGGCGCCGGTATCCCCATTTCTCAACCATGGCACGAATGCGCGCAATGCATGCTTCGTCGTTTGGTTCGCGATAGTCGACGGTCCCGCTGATCGCAGCGTGCATTTCAGCTCCGCCCAATTCGTCGGCCGTATATTTCTGACCAATGGCGGCCTGCACCAGCGCCGGGCCGGCAAGGAACAGACCACTGCCGTCGGTCATCAGAACATGGTCGCACATGACCGGCAGGTAGCCGCCGCCCGCCACGCACATCCCCATGATCGCGGCAATCTGCGGAATCCCCAGCGCCGACATCACGGCGTTGTTGCGGAACACCCGCCCGAAGTCATCCGTATCAGGGAATACGTCTTCCTGTAGCGGCAGGAAGACGCCTGCGGAATCCACTAGGTAGATGGTGGGCACGCGATTTTCGATAGCGATATTCTGTGCGCGGATCACTTTCTTCGAGGTCATTGGGAAGAAGGCGCCCGCCTTCACCGTCGCGTCGTTGGCGATGATCATCACCAGTCGCGTATGAATCCGCGCCAGCCCCGTGACCACGCCCGCCGAGGGTGCGCCGCCCCACTCTTCGTACATGCCAAAGGCTGCATAGCTTCCCAGTTCGAAGAAGCTGCCCGGGTCCGCCAGCAACTGGATGCGTTCGCGCGCCGTCAGCCTTCCCTTACCATGCTGGCCTTCGATTGCCTTCGCGCCCCCGCCCTCCCTGATTTTTTCTTCTTCATTCCGAATCTGTGAGACAAGGTCCGCCATGAAGCGCATGTTGGCTTCGAAGCGCGCCGAGGTCGGATCAACCTTCGAGGGCAACAGGGTGGATGCGGCCGTGGAATGGGAGACTTCGTTACGGTCAGCCATGAGTCGATGAGTGCAAACAAATTACGGTATACCAGCCAAGCGGGCAGGCGCAAACCGCCGGCTGTAGCGCGACGAAGCCTGGCGGGCATCACTTTAAAGCAGGGAACCAGCCGAGATGCAGTTTTGAATACGTCGGCCCGCCTCGGCAACCGGATCCTCAGCAATCGCATTTACCAGCCCGATATCCAGTGCTTCCCGCGCCTGAAGCTTTTCCGCGGCCACGAACAAGGCGAGCGCGCGTCCCTTGCCAATGATTTGCGGCAAACGCTGAGTACCGCCCCAACCGGTCATCAAGCCGAGCGCGGCTCCACGATGTCCCAGTATGGCATGCGGCGACGCAATACGCCGGCGACAAGCCAGCGCCAGATCCAGCCCGCCTCCCATGCAATACCCATTGATCGCCGCGTACACCGGGGCAGGGAAGTTCGCGATGGCGTTCATCAGCCGGTGCCCGGCTTTGGCGAATTCAAGTGCGGCGGTTGCATTCAGGGCCTGGATTTCAAAAAGGTCGGCTCCAGCCGAGAAGAATTTTTCCCCACCTGTGAGGATGAGGGGTTTTGCATCCCCCTGCATAGAGAGAACCGCATCGGTCAGAGTGCGGATGAGTTCGAGCGTCAGCCGATTTTTACAGTCGTCGGATGTCAGACGCAATTCACGATGCGAAGCGGCATCTTTACTCTGATATTGAGTTGGCAAGGTCGGGTGCGGAAGACTCGTCGTGAGTTGCCTGCGAACTGGACAGAAATCGTAACACTCTTTGCTGGAATTCCTGCGGAGCGGTCTTCAGCGCACCTTGATGGTGGGCGCGCGGCACAAGCCAGAGTTCCTTCGGACCGGAAGCCGCAGAGTAGATCGCCTGCGCGTGCCGCTTGGGAATGTTGTGATCGCTCAAACCGGAAATCAGCATGACCGAAAACTTTCTCATGGCCACGGAAGCCTCCGGCGATACATCGTCAAAGCGGAAGCCGCCCTGTTGCTCGGCTTCGTGCACCGCGAGGATGGCTGCGGGCCGGAACACCGTCTTCCCCAGGAGCGCGCTCCAGCGCAGTCCGGCGTAGTCGAACATCACCTCATGCAGGTTGCGGAAAGCACCCTCGGCAACTACCGCCTCAATTCGTGGATCGACTGCCGCCGCCTGCAACGCGACCGCTGCCCCCATCGATTCACCGAGCGCGTAAGCATGGCTGATGTTTTCGCTTGCGCTCAGGGCGTCGAGCACCGCACCGACGTCATAGCGTTCCACATGCCCATAGGTGGAGATCGTACCCCCGCTCTGCCCGTGCGCGCGGGCGTCCATCATCACCACGCTGTAGCCCGACGCCAGGAGAAATTTGGCGTAGCCCATCATCGACAGCCGGTTCTGCGAGCGCCCGTGCAGCAGGAAAACCCATTTCTGGTTGGGATGCGCGGCCTTTATTTTCCATCCACGCAGCACGACTCCATCGCGCGCCGTCACCACCAGATCCTCGCGTGTGGCCCCCTCGCGCGCCAATTCCCGATCGGCGTTCTTGATCTCGTCCTCGGTAATTTCCCGGCGTAAGGGATGCAGAATGTAGGAGGCGAAGATTCCCCCTGCTGAGGCCGGCACCGGCAGGCAGAGAAGCGCCAGCAAGGTCACACGCACAACGTGCTGAAGCTTGCCTTTCATTTTTTCCCAGGCGGTGCGCGGCCGCACCTACCGGTCAAACCTTCTGCAACCAGCGTTCCAAACGACATCCATCCTCGTCCAAAAGAAACGTCCCCACCCCGTGGCACTCGCCGATGATGCGATGCGACTCTTCATCGCGCGCCGCTCGCGTGATCCACTGCTGCCCGACCCGGTACTGGGCCGCCGTAAACCATTTCTGCGGCAGCACCTCGACCAGGCCGGCATGCGGGTAAAGGACAAACAGGGCAAATGCCGGATCGTCATTCGACATCGCCTTGTAGTTGCTGGGTATGATCAACTCCTCCACCCCGGCAAATTCAGGCGGAACGTCGATCTTGTGCGTCCCCGCCGGCAAGTCGAGCGGGACCTCAAACTCCGCGACCGGCGCTGTGTGCGCGTAGATCCTCTCGCTGGATTGTTTGAACCAGCCTGCCAGTTCCGCAAGGTCGAAGGCTTTGAGGCGGTCCGGATCAAAACAGGTGATGCGCAGGGCTCTCCCTTCCGGACACCAGATGCCCAGGTACGAGGGGGCCACAAAGAATGGCCGGCAATAGCTATTCAGCGCGAGACGAGGCTTTCCGGGCTCCTGTTCGAGTCCGAGGGTTACCACGTATCCGACCGGGCCTTCTTCGCCCTGGTGGCTCCAATCGAAGCGCTGCCTGGCAACCGAAGTAATTGCCGGGAAAGTCTGCCAGTACCACGGCGTGGGCCCGATCGTGTGCGCAAGGACGTCCTGTAACCGCGTTGCCGACATATCTGCCATCAGAAGTGGGCTTGCTCGGGAGGGACTCTGGGGAAGTCGCCTCTGAGTTTCCAGATGCGCGACTGCTACAACCGCTTCAGTATTTTTCTTATCCTGCCGGAACCCCGCGAGGCTTCACATTCTCGCGGATGAACTTCACGATGTCATCCATCGCCGTGCCCGGCTGGAAAATCGCCGCCACGCCGGCCTTCTTCAGGCCTTCGACATCCTGATCGGGAATGATGCCGCCGACCAGGAGCACGACGTCGTCCATCTTGTTCTGCTTCAGCAGATCGGCCACTCGCGGAACGATGGCATTGTGGGCCCCGGAAAGAATCGACAGGCCAATGACGTCGACATCCTCCTGCAACGCCGCGGTGACGACCATCTCGGGTGTCTGCCGCAAGCCGGTATAGATGACTTCCATGCCTGCGTCGCGCAATGCGCGCGCAATCACCTTGGCTCCCCGGTCATGACCGTCCAATCCCGGCTTGGCCACCAGAACACGGATCTTGTGCTCATTTGCCATTACTGTCATTTAAGCACACAACATACCGGGAAGCACAAGGACGAGCGCCGCCCAGGGCTATCGCATGAATCTTGATCATTGGTTGAATTTTGAATAGTCAATGGAGCGTCGGGCGCTCCCCGCCCGCCGACATCGTAGAAGAATACTCACTTGCACTACAGCCGACCGCGAGAGCCTAAACGGTCTTGATATCCAGACTCCGCCATAAATACCAGCAAGCCACCGACCGGTAAGGGGACCACGCCTTAGCGATCTTCTCCATGTCTTTCGGCTTTGGCAACTTGCGCTTGCGATAGTGCTTCTTGATCGCTACCTGAATGCCGTAGTCGCCGGTGGGCAACACATCCGGGCGCCGCATGGTGAACATCAGAAACATATGGGCCGTCCAAACGCCCACGCCCTTCACCTGCGTGAGATGTTCAATCACCTCGGCCTCCTCCATATCGAGCAGCTTCTCGAAGTTGAGCAAGCCAGCGTCGGTTTTAGCGGCCAGATCCCGCAGATACGACGATTTCTGTTTCGACAACCCCACCGCCCGCATCTGCTGTTCGCTTAGCTTCAGGATGCCTTTGGGCGTAACCGGCGATCCGGCGGCGTCAGTAAAGCGCTTGAAGATCGTCTCCGCCGCCCTGCCATTGAGCTGCTGGTACACGATGGACTCGGCCAGGTGATGGAACGTTGGCTCGCCGTACTCCATCCGGCAGGTCCCCACCCGCTCGATAATGCCGCGCATGACCGGGTCCGACTTCTTGAGGTGGTAAATGGCTTTGCGCATCGATACAGTTTTTACCACAAGAAACCCGCCCAAAGGCGAATAAAACACGAAACACCTTGTTAATGTGGGGTGAGCATGTGCAAAGAGCTGGGAGCAACTATGCAGTACTTTTCTTCCCGGGCAACTCGAAACCAATTCTGCGGCCGGAAGCCGGGTCGGGGGCCATCAACTCGCGGATGGCTTCGATCAGCTCCTGGATGGAGGCGTCATGGGTGTCCAGGCGCTGCTCCAGTTCGTCGATTTTTCCCGCGAGTTGCTGATTGGTCGAGAGCACTTCGCGCAACCGCACAAACGCTCTCACCACGAAAACGCTCATCTCGACCGCGCGTTCGGAGTTCAACACCGTGGCCGCCATGATGGCTCCGTGCTCAGTGAAGGCGTAAGGAGCGTAGCGGCGCCCGCCGCGTCCCGGCTTTGCGGACCCGCAACTTTAGACTCTCCTGCTCTTCTTCATTCAGACGAAACATGAAGTCCGGCGGGAATCGTTCCTCATTCCGTTTGACTTGCTCATTGAGGCGCTTCACTGGCACTCCATACAATTCTGCCAGGTCGCTATCCAGAATGACCTTCTGCTGACGCAGCACGAGAATGCGAGACTCTACCGGGATGACCAGGGCCGACTGCGATTTAGGCATGAAGAAATTTTATCGGCTCAGCGCAGGAATGCACCCAAAAATAGTGGAGAGAGACAACTCGGAAGAACATAACCACAGAGCGCACGGAGGAGCACAGAGGAAATCGAGAGCTTTCCCCTGTGTTTCTCTGTGTCCTCTGTGGTAAACGATTTTGACTTTTTACGTGACGCTGACTTCCGTATAGGTTCCGTAAACCTCGCGCAGAGCCTCGCAGATTTCTCCCACGGTCGCATAAGCGCGCACTGCATCGACGATGTATGGCATGGTATTCACCGACGCGATGTTGCCGTTCGCGCCCGCTTTCGGCTCCTGCGCCGCCGCTTTCTTCAAGTCGTCCAACGCACGCTGGACTTCCTCATTCGAGCGACGGGCCCGCAACGCGCGAAGTTTCGCACTCTGCTGCCGCGCCACCGACTCATCGATGTAAAGAATATGCGGCGCCTCTTCCTCGATGGTGAAGTCGTTCACGCCGACGATCACTTTTTCGCGAGCCTCCGCGGCGCGCTGGTACTGATAGGAAGCCTCCGCGATTTCTTTCTGCGGATATCCGCGCTCGATGGCCTTCACCATCCCGCCCATCTGGTCGAGCTTGCCGAAGTAATTGAACGCGCCCTGTTCCATGTCGAGCGTGAGCTTCTCCACAAAGTAGGATCCGCCCAGGGGATCCACGGTCTGCGCCACGCCCGACTCGTACGCGATGATTTGTTGCGTGCGCAATGCGATCCGCGCTGCTTCTTCGGTCGGCAAGGCGAGTGCCTCGTCGTAAGAGTCCGTATGCAGAGACTGTGTTCCACCCAGAACCGCTGCCAAGGCCTGCAGCGCCACACGTGCGATGTTATTCATCGGCTGTTGCGCCGGCAGGGAAACTCCCGCGGTCTGCGTGTGGAAGCGCATGAGCCAGGTGCGGGCATTCTTGGCGCCAAAGCGGTCTTTGGTCAGACGGTACCAAATCTTTCGTGCCGCCCGGTACTTTGCGATCTCTTCGAAGAAGTCGTTATGCGCGTTGAAAAAGAAACTCAGCCGCGGCCCGAACTCGTCGATGTCCAGTCCCCGCCGCCGCGCCCACTCCACGTACTCCACGCCGTCGTAAATAGTGAAGGCGAGTTCCTGCAGAGCAGTCGAGCCCGCCTCGCGAATGTGATAGCCGCTGATGGAAATCGTGTTGAAGCGGGGTGTGAACTTCGATCCGAACTCGAACGTGTCCACTACCAGGCGCATGCTCGGCGCTGGCGGATAGATGTATTCCTTCTGCGCAATGTATTCCTTGAGAATGTCGTTTTGAATGGTGCCGGAAATCTTCTTCCAGTCCGCGCCTTGCTTTTCCGCGACCACCAGGTACATCGCCCACAAAACGCTGGCGGGGGAATTGATGGTCATCGACACTGTCGTTTTCTCCAGATCGATGCCGTCGAACAGGATTTCCATGTCTTCCAGCGAATCGATGGCCACTCCGCACTTGCCGACCTCGCCTTCGCTTGCCGGATGATCCGAGTCGTACCCCATCAATGTCGGCAGGTCGAATGCAACCGACAAGCCTCCGCCGCCGTGTTCCAGCAGATACTTGTAGCGCTTGTTCGTCTCCTCGGGCGACGCAAAGCCCGAGAACATGCGCATCGTCCACAGCTTGCCGCGATAGCCGGTCGCGTGAATGCCCCGCGTATAGGGCGCTTCGCCCGGGTAGCCCAGGTAGTTCTCTTCATTCCAGTCTTCCGGAAGATCGGCGGGAGTATAGAGCCGGCGGATGGGCACATTGGAAATGGTGCTGAAGCGTGCCTGCCCGTGTTCGTCGAGATTCGTACCGGTGGGAGCCCCAATGGGTTTCTCGGGAGACTTCTCAATCGTTGGCGTCAGGGTTTGTTCGGCCCATTGTTTTTCGCGTTCTGATGGATGGCGTCCTTCAAACACGTCGGCGATCGGACTCTCGGCGACTTGTGGCTTCGAAAAAGGTTTCTTCGGATCGGGCATGCGCTCCCCACAACTCTACATTGATCATAGAGGAGCGTTTCAACTCGAACAAGACGCGCTCGCGCCTGCCAACCGACCGGATGGTTGGCTTCGTGTCTCTCTCTGCGTGCTCTGCGGCCCCTTCTCTGCGCTCTCTGCGTTTTAAGGTTTTCGAGAAGACACAAGAATCTGAAAACGCAGAGTACGCGGAGAACTTCCGCAGAGGTCGCAGAGGCAGCAGACTTTATTGCGATTCCGGTTGGTTTGGGGCCCTCGCACGCGCCAGTTCCCACGCTTTCGCGTATTTCCATGAAACGTAAACCGCATGGTAAAGGTGCAACAGCAATCCCTCGCGGCCGTCGAGAAAGCCCAGGCGCACTGTGTAGTTGTAGAAGAATGTTGCCGCTGGGCGAAGAAGAATATCGGCCACGCTGAAGCTGCGATGGCCCGACGCAACCGCCAACTCGGCGCCCAGTGACGAATAACGGTTCATGTGCCCGATGTAGTAACTGAGCGTGGGATACGTATAGTGCACCATCGCATTCTGAAACTGCCGCGTCCGCTGTGGCACGCCTGCCTTCAATTCGCATCGATCATGCGGATCGTGTCCCGTCACAAATCCCATGCCATTGCGAAACAAGCGAAGCTTCGGGTCGGGATAAAAGCCTCCATGCCGCATCCAGCGTCCCAGAAAGAGGTTCTTGCGCGGGACCCAGAAGCCATTCCAGTCGCCAGGGTTGGCAAGCGCGCCGCGAATCTCATCGGCCAGCCCGGCGCTGATTTCCTCATCCGCATCCAGCAGCAGAACCCAATCCTTTGTGCATTGCTCAATCGCAAACTGTTTCTGCGCGACATATCCGCGCCATGGTTCGACGATCACCCGCGCTCCCTGTTCGCGCGCAATTTCGCACGTGCGATCCTTCGACCCTGAGTCGACGAGCACGATCTCATCCGCCCAGCGAACACTGGCCAGAGTGCGGCCAATGTTGGCCTCCTCATCCATCGCCACGATGGCCACGGAAAGCGTCATAGATTTTGTGTAATGTAGCGCGGGCGCCCTCGCCCGCGAGAACCCGATATGTTCTCTGCACTTCTGAGATCCCGCCGCCCCATCAGATCCCGCCGCCGTCGGAGTACGTGTCCCACTCCTCGTCGATAGTCAGATTCTGCTCGGGCGGCAATATGGCCTTGGTGTGCTCCTGCAATTGCTCGCGGATCTGGTGGACTTCGGCCGCCAGCCGGATAAACACATCCGACATCGGGTCGCTGATTTCTTTCGGATCGGTGATGACCACGCGCTTGCCGTTTCGCAACACGATGTGCCCCGGCACGCCCACGATCGTTGAGTTGTCCGGAATGGTCCGCAGGACCACGGACCCGGCGCCCACCCGGCAGTTGTCGCCGACCGTAATATTTCCCAGCACCTTGGCCCCCGAGCCAATGACTACGTCATTGCCGATGGTCGGGTGTCTCTTGCCTTTTTCCTTGCCAGTACCGCCCAGCGTCACTCCCTGGTAGAGCACGACTCCATCGCCTACCACCGCAGTCTCACCGATCACAACTCCCATACCGTGATCGATGAACAGGCGATGGCCGATCTGCGCGCCCGGATGAATCTCGACGCCGGTGAACAAACGGGACACCTGCGAGAGCCAGCGCGCAAGCAACCGCAACTCGTGCACCCAGAGCCAGTGGTAGATGCGGTAGGCCCACAAGGCGTGCAATCCGGGATAGCAGAGCAATACCTCAAGGTAGGAACGCGCAGCCGGATCGCTCTCGAACACCGAAGCGATGTCTTCGCGCACGGATTGCCAGAAGCCGACCATTCTTCGAAACCGGAAAGCCTCGAAATCAGACAGCCACTGGGACCGCGGTCATCTCCATCGATTCCTTGCGCAACTGATCGAACAGGATACTGCTCAGATAGCGCTCTCCGAAGTCTGGCAGCACGGTCACGATGAGCTTGCCGGCATTCTCGGGCCGCCGCGCCACCTGAACCGCCGCTACCACCGCCGCGCCCGACGATATGCCCATCAAAAGCCCTTCTTCCTTTGCCAAACGCCTCGCCATGGTGACCGAGTCCTCGCTGCCCACCTGAATCACCTCGGAAATGTAGTCGGTACGCAGAATTTCCGGGATGAATCCCGCCCCAATGCCCTGAATCTTGTGTGGATTGGGCGCGCCGCCGGATAACACAGGACTCTCGGTCGGCTCCACTGCGATCGCCCGAAAGCCCGGTTTCTTCGGCCGGATGTATTCGGTCACGCCCGTGATCGTCCCGCCCGTGCCCACGCCGGAAACCAGAATGTCGATCTTGCCATCGGTGTCTTCCCAGATCTCGGGCCCGGTTGTCTCGACGTGAATTTTGGGATTGGCCGGATTCGCGAATTGCTGAGGCATAAATCCATTCGGAGTCTGCGCGAGAATCTCATTGGCTTTTGCCATGCAGGCTTTCATGCCAAGCGGCCCGGGAGTCAGCACGAGCTCCGCGCCGAAGGCTTTCAGCAGCACGCGCCGCTCCAGGCTCATCGTGTCCGGCATGACCAGGATCATCCGGTATCCCTTGACCGCGGCCACGAATGCGAGGCCGATGCCCGTATTCCCGCTGGTCGGCTCAATGAGAACCGTCTTGCCCGGCTGGATTTTCCCCGCCCGTTCCGCATCCTCGATCATGCTCACGCCGATGCGGTCCTTCACGCTGGAGCATGGATTGAAACTCTCAAGCTTGGCCGCAACCTTCGCCTGGCAGCCGGCAGTCACTTTGTTGAGATAGACAAGGGGCGTGCGCCCAATCAATTCTGTGACGTCATTGGCTATTTTCATCGAATGTCCTTTGATCGAATGATCGAAAAATCCTAATCGAGCAGCGTGCCGAAAGATCGCAATGTGCCTTTTGGATTACAGAGTCTGGCTTTAAGATTCTTCGCCAGACGGGTTTTTGCGCCAGCGTTGCCTTGAAAGGGCTCGGCTTAGCCGAGCCACAAAGCCACAATCTGTTCGGCTTCAGCCGCTGAGGTCCTAAGCGCCATCAAGAGTACAAGAACCCTGGAGAATCGAAAAGGAAAAGGCCTCGTTCGCCTTGCGGCGCAACGAGGCCCGTCTGCAAACGATCCGCTAGTTCTGCGGTGCCTGCGTTGGCGGAAGTGCCTGCGGCGTTGTCTCCGGCGTGATTGAGTTCTGCGGCGAGCCCTGTACGTCAGTGCGGGGCGTCACATACGGAACGGAGGGCAGCTTCGTGACCACACCCGACTGCGCGTCCGCCAGATCGATGCCGTTGCGCTCGAGCAGCGATCCAGTAGCGCGATCCAGTTCCACGCGTGCCTTCTCGTAGGCTGCGCGGGCCGCCACCAGGTTCGAACGTCCTTGCGTCAGCGCGCTCGACTGTTGCAGCACGAGCGTGCTGGTCGAAGCGCCGAGGGCGTACTTTTTCTGCTCCGCATCTAGCGACTGCTGGGCCAGATCCACCGCAGCCTGCGCTGCGGCAACGCTGGCTCGGTTCTGCTGCAAGGCGAATAGCGCTTGGCGCACTTCGATCCGGATCTCATTCTCGACCTGCTGCAAGCGCAGCTGCGCCTGGCGATATTCCAGTTGCGAGCGGACGTTGTTGGCTTGCGCCGTCCGGTTGCGAATCGGAATGTTGATGCTGATGCCGGCGCCTTTGTCCGGATGACTGGAATCGACCAGCTGTCCCAAGGTTCCTCCAATACTGATCGGCTGGAACACTTCCCCCGGCGGAGTACAAATTCCAGGGATGGAGCGCGGATCGCCGCAAACGTTGGCGGGGTTCTGCGCGCCGCCCAGGCCCTGGCCGCCGTAGTATGCGAACAGATCCACGCTGGGGAGCAGGGAATTCTTGACCGCCTTCATACTGATCTCGCGGTTCCTCAAATCAATGCGCGATTCAGCCAATTCCGGCCTGTGTCCCAGTGCTTCGTTGATCGCGTCCTGGCTGGGCGCAGCCGATTCCTTCTCAGTCGGTGTGGTCATTGTGTCTGTAGGTATCACTTCCGCTTCGATCAGTGCAGGATCCTGCACAGTACGGCTGAGCGCGTTCTTCATGAGCAACTGCTGCAACTCAAGACCGGTCTTTGCCACGATGAGCGACTGCTGGCTTGCGGCCACCTGGCTCTGCGCGCGCACAATCTCGATCGGCGCGAGGGTGCCAATCTCCACCTGCTTCTTGTTATCCGAAAGCGTCTTTTCGCTCAGGGCGAGGGCGTCCTGCTGCACCTTGACGTTCTCGTAAGCATTCACCAGGTCCCAATACATATTCTGGATCTGATCGACCGTGGTGGTCACTTGCAGCCGGAACGCCACGTCAGTGAGTTCACGGTTGTTCTTCGCAATCACGATGAACCGGCGGTTCGGGGTAAAACCAAATCCCTGCAGCAGGTGTTGCGACAATTGCAGCCGGAAATTCGAATTCAACTGCGGGCTTACGGTGGGGACCGGGTTGGCCTGCCCGAAGCGGGTGTTGTCGAACGTCAGGGACATCAACGTGCCGGTCGTGAACGCCTGTTGGTAATTCCAATTCACCGTGGCCGTCGTTTGAAACCCACCGGAGAAGAAACTCGTGGACGGCTGGTTGTTGCGATCGAGTTGCAGCGTTCCCGTCACGATCGGATCGTAGGAGAGCACTTGGGACCCAATTCCGAGCGTGGAACTGACAATGCCCAACGTGCCGCTGCCGGCACCACCGCCGCCGCCCGTGGTTCCTCCAGCGCCGCCGCCCGTCGCGGAGGTCGCGCCGCCGAAGCCGCCTACGCCGCCTCCCGGAGTGCCTTGCACCACCCCGGTGTTAACACCCAGCAGAGTGGAGCCTGCCTTGGTGCGCAGCACGTCCGTGTCGGCGATGTGCAGGTTGTAGCGCGAAATCGCAATGTCCAGATTGTTCTCGAGCGCCAGCGCGATCGCGTCGTTCATCGAGAGCATCAGCTTGCCATTCTTGAGCAGCTGATCCAGTCGAGGCGTGTTCGTCAAATTGGGCGAGGGTACTGATCGGCCGATATAGGGTCCGATCAGGTTCGGGAAGTGCGATCGCGGTTTGGAATATTCTCCCACCACGAATGGCTTGGGCGGCGCGGTCGTTGCCTGGCTCGCCGAAGGCGCTTGCGGCATGGGCGTTGACTGCGTGTTCTGCGCCGATAAGGCAGGAATCAGGACTGTAACTAAAACCAGGCCGCAGAAAAAGCTGCTGGCAAATTTCCAACCATGCGTTTGCATTCGTATTCTCCGTCCATGAAATCGTTTTATTGCAGAATGCTTGAATCCGTGGCAAGCGCCAGTCAGAATCCTGACGGAGGATTCTCACAGGCTGATACGCAAAGTGTGCGCTGAAGGTTCCTTCCGGTCCTACACATTCGCCGGAACACACTGAACGGCAGTTCCCTCGGGAAGTTTCCAAGTATATCTGACCAGTTTTGGCTTTCCGGTGACGGCGCACGCGAAAACGAGTAAAAGTTTGTAAACCCGGTACGGAACCCTAGCCGGAAAACAACTTAGATGAAGGGACTTGGGCTGACGAATCAAACAAAAGTGGCGCGCAATCTCAAATTGACCCTGTCCTACGACGGCACGGATTTCTCCGGCTGGCAGGTGCAGCCCGATGCCCTTACCATCCAGGGCACGCTCGCGTCCGCTATTGGACGTCTCACGGGAGAAAATGTCTTGCCGCAGGGCTCTGGACGCACCGACGCCGGCGTCCATGCTCTCGCACAGGTAGCCACGGTCTCCACTGCCTCACCGATCCCTGCGGAGAACTTTTTGAAGGCCTTGAACGACGCTTTACCTCCGGCCATCCGCATCCTTGACGTGGCCGAAATGACGCCCGACTTCCATGCGCGAAGGTCCGCCCACGCGAAGACCTATCGCTACTGTATTTACCGCGAACCCATCTGCCCGCCCTTTCTGGCAAGGTACGTGTGGCACTTTCCTTATCCTCTCGACGAAGATGGCATGGCCGAAGCCGCCAGGTTGTTGGAAGGCGAACACGATTTCACATCGTTCGCCGCGGTCGATCCCGAACGCCGCCAGGAGAATTGCGAGGCGTTCAACATACGAAGGATTTTTTCTTCTTCCTGCGAACGGCAAGGGGAGGAACTGATCTACACCGTGCGCGGCAACGGTTTCCTTCACCACATGGTGCGCAATCTTGTCGGGACCCTGATTCTCATTGGGAAGGGAACCTTACAGCCGTCGGATGTTCAGCGAATCCTCTCGTTGCGCAACCGCTCAGCAGCTGGCGCTACTGCTCCCGCACATGGCTTGTTTCTGGTAGACGTAGAATATTGAGTTTGAGCCTCACGAACAGTCCATTGTGACAAAACGTTTCCCGTGTAGCGCGGGCGCCCTCGCCCGCGTAAACTTTCCCTGTCGAACTACTATCGACCTGGAATGGCCACCGATCTGCAAATCCCTGTCCGCAGAGTGATCTCGATCAATCCCGCTACGGGCGAAGCTTTGCGCGAACTGGATTGCGCATCGGAATCTGAAGTTCACTCCGTCGTCGCCCGAGCCCGGGATGCGCAGTTGGCATGGAATGCACTGGGCGTCGAGCGGCGTATCGACGTCCTTCGCAGGTTTCAGCAACTCCTGCAGGCGCAAAAATCGGAGGTTGCGACCCTCATCGCACAGGAGGCCGGCAAGCCCTATGTAGAGGCCCTGCTCACCGAGGTGCTGGTGGTTCTCGACGCCACCCGCTTCCTGATCGACAACGCCTTCAGCTTCCTCGACGAGCAACCCCTCGCCCATGGCGGCCTGGCCATGAAGACCAAGCGGGGCCGCATTCTCCGCGAACCGCACGGCGTGATCGGCATCGTCTCTCCCTGGAACTATGCGCTCTCGATCCCCGCAGTCGACGCCCTCGGTGCGCTCGTAACCGGGAACGCCGTGGTACTGAAGCCTTCCGAATTCACGTCCCTGGTTGCTTTGAAACTTCAAACCCTCCTGCACCAAGCCGGAGTTCCCGAGCCCGTCTTTCAAGTGATCCCCGGCGACGGCGCGACCGGCGCGGCGCTTCTCAATTCCGACATCGACAAGCTCATCTTCACGGGCAGTGTTCCGACGGGCAAGCGAATCGCGCAAGCAGCTGCGGTTCGCCTGCTTCCCATCGTGCTGGAACTCGGCGGCAAGGATCCCATGCTGGTGCTCGACGACGCCGACATCGACGTCGCCTCCAGCGCCGCCATCTGGGGTGCCTTCGTGAATGCTGGCCAGGCCTGCCTCTCCGTAGAACGCTGCTACGTGCACCGATCGCTGTATGCGCCATTTCTTGAGGCGTGCGCAAAAAAAACAAAACAATTGCGCGTCGGCAACGGACTGGACGCCCACACCGACATCGGCCCCATGATCCATGAACGCCAACTGCGCACGGTCGAGGCCCAGGTGCAGGAGGCGATTGCGCAAGGTGCCCGCTTAGTGGCCGGTGGTTCGCGGGTCACCGATCTAGGTCCGAATTTCTACGCGCCAACCATCCTCGCCGACGTGACCCAGGACATGCGTGTCATGCGGGAAGAGACATTCGGCCCCGTGCTATCAGTCGCGGCCTTCGACTCCGATGACGAAGCCGTGCGTCTGGCCAATGATTCCGATTTCGGCCTCGCTGCCAGCGTCTGGACCTGCAACACGGGCAGGGGAGAGGCGCTCGCCCGCCGCATCGTGGCCGGCACCGTTATGGTTAACGACACCATCTCGTGTTTCGGCATCAGCGAAGCCCCGCATGGCGGCGTCAAGGCCAGCGGAATCGGCCGCTCGCACGGTCGATTTGGTCTGGAAGAAATGGTCCGCGTGAAATATCTCGACCTGGATCGCCTGCCGCGCATGAAGAAACTTTGGTGGTACGGTTACGGCGAGAGGTTCACCCGTCAAATGGAAGCCTTTGTCGATTTCCAGTTCGCCAGAAGACTCTCAGCCCGCGTGCAAGCGGCCCTGAAGTCGGCAGGCGCCTTAAGAAACCGCAAGCTTTAGGCGTTCGCATTCTCCGAAGACTATCGTTGTTTCGGCGCATCTGCTGAGCCGCCGAGCGACCCTTCCGCGTCCCCCGACTTCCTTCTCTGCGCCCACTGCGTTCTAAGGTTTTTCAAAGCCGCCCGCCAAACTTTGGCCCACCCCAAGCCATCAAGTAAAATGCTCATGCGTGGCTGAACGCTTGCCTCTCACGCCGCGTGAAAGCGAGGGTTTCCTCATTGGCAACCGGTGAAACGACAATTCCGCACGCTGCCCAGCAGCTTCCCAACCACAAGGTAAAAATCAAAAAGCCCGGCCAGCGTGCGTGCAACGAAAAGGACGAGAAAGGAAAATTCTGCGGCGGCCACCTGAAGCGCTGGTTCTATACCACCGACGCGGTCGAGCAGGAATGCGGTTGCATTGAAAAAGCCTGGGGCCCGGACGCCGAGGTCTACCGCTGCGAGATCTGCAAGACGCTCTATCTGCCCAACCCGGAGAGCGCTCGCGGATTGAATGTGGCCGGCGAAGGTCAACTTTCGGTCTTTGGCCTGACCGTGCCGCCGAAGGAAGAAAAGAAGTAGTCGTCAGCAAGAGCGTTGATCGCGACTAGTTTCGCAGTTGAAGGCCGACGACCGAAGACCGACGACGCTGCTAACGACTGGGGTTAACGACTGGAGACTGACGACTGCAATCCGATCTCATCTACGACTGGAACCAGAGCCACCCGCAATCCTTACGGCCGGCCGGCCACGTTCTTCTGAACGACGAGACACTGCGCGACGGTTTGCAGTCGCCCTCGGTCCGCGACCCGCTCATTCAGGACAAAATTGCCATCCTCCACCTGATGGAGTCGCTCGGCATCAATTCGCTGAACCTCGGGCTCCCGGGAGCAGGGCCCCGCGCAGTCGAACACGTCACTGCGCTGGCGCGCGAGATCGTCGATCACAAAATGAAGATCCGCGCGAATTGCGCCGCCCGCACGCACGAAAACGACATCCGCCCCATCGCCGAAATCGTCCAGAAGACCGGCCTGCCCATCGAAGCCGCGACTTTCATCGGCTCCAGCCCCATCCGTCGCTACACCGAGGGATGGACCGACGACTTCCTTCTCCAGACCACCGAAAAAGCCATCAAGTTTGCCGTGTCCCTCGGTCTGGCTCCCATGTACGTCACCGAAGACACCACACGCTGCGATCCCGGGATGGTGAAAAAGCTCTACTCCACGGCGATCTCCAATGGCGCCCGCGCTATCGTCATCTGCGATACCGCCGGACATGCGACCCCTATGGGGGCCTTCGCTCTGGTCCGTTTCGTGCTTCAGGAAGTCGTGAAGCCTTCGGGAGAAAAGATTCGAGTCGACTGGCACGGTCATTGCGACCGTGGCCTCGGCGTTCCGAATGCCATGGCCGCGTTGGTGGCTGGCGCCGACTGTGTCCACGCATCCGCTCTCGGCGTCGGCGAGCGGGTCGGCAACACTCAGATGGATCTCATGCTGGTCAACCTCAAGCTGATGGGCATCGCTCCCTGGGATACGCAGGATCTCACCCGCATCAAGGACTATTGCATCGCCGTAGCCCGCGCCACGGGCATTCCCATCCCCGCCAACTACCCTGTGGTCGGAGACGACGCGTTCCGCACGGCCACTGGCGTTCACGCGGCGGCCATCGTGAAGGCCTTCAAGAAAAATGATGTCGAACTAGCCAACTCCGTTTACTCCGGCGTCCCTTCCCACGTGTTCGGACTTGAGCAGATCATTGACATCGGCCCCATGAGCGGCAAATCAAATGTCCACTACTGGCTCGAGCGCCGCGGCATTCCAGCGACGGAGGAAATTGTCGATCGCATCTACGCTCGTGCCAAAAAATCCGATCACACCCTGACCGACGCCGAAATCCTGGAGTGCGTCACCGCCCCCCACCGGGACGCATAGCATCCAGCGAAGTCGCAAAGGCTCTCTACGACCTTTGCAGTTCTTCTCTGCGTCCTCTACGGCACTTCTCTGCGCTCTCTGCGTTCGTAAGATTCTTTTTGGCCCTGCCAGATCTATTGACGTAAATCCCCACCCTAGGAAAATCTGACCGCGAAGGATGTGCCAATATTCCCCCGGATTCGAGCCAAGACCCGATGGTAACCAACGACCCTCGGGAAGCAACTCCGGTCCACTGGCCGACCGTTGTAAACTGGGCGAAACAATCTCCATGCCCTCAAGTCCCCGCGGCGAAGTGTCGGATGTTCACCCCACCTTTCAGGACGAAGTCGCGCGCCTTTCCGCCGCTCCCGAAGTCCGTTCCGCATTCAACTGGTTCCGCGCGCAGGAACCGCAGCTCGCTCAATGGCAGCTGGAAATGGCGCGCATCGCGGCCCCCCCTTTCGGAGAGGGGCCGCGCGCGGCCTGGCTTGCCGAGCGTTTTCGCGAACTCACGCTCGACGACGTTCGCATCGATGATGTCGGCAACGTGTTCGGCATCCATCCTGGCTTCGGGAAGCGTTACATCGCGCTCAGCGCGCACATCGACACGGTTTTTCCCGCCGGAACCCCGCTGAACATTCGGCAGCAGGGAACTCGGCTCTACGGCCCGGGTGTTTCCGACAACGGTGCCGGCGTCACGGCCATGCTCGCGATCGCGGCTCTTCTTCGTGCAGTGCGTGTCCGCCATGCGATGCCATTCGTATTCATCGGAAACGTCGGGGAAGAAGGCGAAGGCGATCTGCGCGGGATGCGGCACATCTTCGCCACGCCCCGCTGGAAAGATTCCATCGCCTACAGCCTTATCCTCGACGGTGCGGGGTCAGACACCATCGTTGCAGAAGCCCTCGGCAGCCGCCGCTTCGAAATCATCGTGCGCGGACCCGGCGGCCATTCCTGGAGCGACTTTGGTGCTCCCAATCCCATCGTCATCCTTGCCCGCGCCATCGAGCGCTTCTGCCAGACACCGGTTTCCTCTGCCCCAAAGAGCACCTTCAACATCGGCGTAATCCGTGGCGGCACTTCAGTGAACTCCATTCCGGAGTCGGCCAGCATGCGCGTCGACCTGCGCTCGACCTCCTCCACGGAACTCGAACGTCTTGAGCGCTCGCTGCGAGTATGTCTCGACCAGTCGGTGGAAGCCGAGCAGTACGCTGCGGAGCATCGCAGTACAGCCCAGCGCAAGACGCATGCCGTGACCTGCGAAGTGGTTGTCATCGGCGACCGCCCCGCTGGAGAACTGGAGCCCAAAGCGCGCCTGTTGCACGTGCTGCGAGCCGTCGACGCTCATCTGGGCAACGTCGCGCAGGTGCAGCGCGCTTCGACCGACGCCAACATCCCGCTCTCGTTGGGCCGCGAAGCCATCGCCATCGGCGGCGGCGGATCCGGTGGCGGCGCTCACACCCTGCAGGAATGGTTCGACTGCACGGGACGCGAACTCGGTTTAAAAAGAATTCTCCTGACTTTGCTGGTGCTGGCCGGAGTCGGCGAATGAAAGTGTGCCCTGTCTTGCTGCTGCTTTTCTCCATCTGCTCGGTTCGCGCTCAGGAACAGCCTCCGCCTCGCGCCGACACCATCTTTGTCCACGGCAACATCTACACCGGCGTTGTCGACAAGGCCGCCTTTAACGCCGTCAAGCGCGTGCAGGCCGTCGCTGTCCGCGCCGACCGAATCCAGGCCGTCGGTGAAAACGCGGACATCCTCAAACTCAAGGGTCCGAACACGCAGGTCATCGACCTCGGCGGCAAATTTCTGATGCCCGGGTTCAACGACGCCCACGCCCACCTCTCCCAGGGAGGATTTCAGGCCCTTAACGTCAATCTCGTGGGAGTGAAGTCGCTCGATGAATTCCGCGAACGGATCCGCGCCAACGTTGCGTCGGCGGCGCCCGGCGCGTGGATTCTCGGCGGTGGTTGGGATGAGAATCTGTGGCCGGTGAAGGTTGTCCCCACGCGGTGGGACGTTGACGAAGTATCCGCCGGACATCCCGTTTTTCTGGAGCGGGTTGACGGCCACATCGCTGTAGCCAACACGCGCGCCCTGCAGCTCGCCAGCATCACCATTGCCAGCCGCAATCCCAAGGGTGGCAAGATTGATCGTGACTCCAATGGCCAGCCTACCGGCATCTTGCGCGAGACCGCGCGCCAGGCGATCACTGACGCAATTCCTGCGCCCACCCACGACCAGCGGCGCGCGGCCATGGAACGCGCGCTGGCCGAAGCCGTGCGCTGGGGCGTCACCTCAGTGCAGGACAATTCTGGCGATTGGGATGACTTCCACGTCCTGCAAGAAATTGAAAAAGACGGCAAGCTGACGGCCCGCGTGAGTGAGTGGCTTCCCTTTAACGATCCGGTCGATCAGTTGAACGCGAAACGCAAGGAGCATCCTGCCTTCGATCCGATGTTGCGCACCGGAATGCTCAAGGGCTTCATGGACGGCTCGCTCGGTTCCCGTACCGCCGCGCTGATCGAGCCCTACGCGGATGATCCGAAGAATTCGGGCCTGCCGCGCTACGACGCTCCCAAGCTCAACGAGATGACGAAGGAGCGCGTGCTCGCCGGCTTCCAGGTTGGTTTTCACGCCATCGGCGACAAGGGCGCGCAGATGGCGCTCGATGCCTTCGCCGACGCTGAGAGGACAGCGAAGGAAAAAAAGGTCAAGGCTGCTAACGGAGGCGAAGACTATCGTCTGCGCATCGAGCACGCCCAGGTGGTCACTCCGCTGCAGGTCGTAAAGTTTCGCGATCTGAAAGTCATTGCTTCCATGCAGCCCTGTCATTTGTTAAGTGACATGAAGTGGGCGCAGGCCCGCCTCGGCGAAAAGCGAGCCGTGCATTCCTACGCCTGGGCCGAATTCCTCAAACGCGGCGTGACCCTGGCGTTCGGCACCGATTATCCGGTTGAGCCGATCTCGCCGTTTCGCGGCCTGTACGCCGCCACCACGCGAAAAAGTGAGGACGGCAAACAGGAATATTTTCCCGAGCAGAAAGTTTCGATGGACCAGGCCATTGCCGCCTATACGACCGGCTCCGCTTTTGCGGAGTTCGAAGAAAAACAGAAAGGCCTGATCGTCCCCGGAATGTTTGCGGATTTCGTCGTGCTCGACCGCGACGTTACCGCAGTGGTACCCCAGAAACTCTTAGACACACACGTTCTGCGAACCGTCGTTGGCGGAAAAACCGTCTACGAAGCGAAGTAGAGCGGTATGACGTGGAGGGAGCGTGAGCGACTCCTGTACCTGGGCTCCACGTTCTCGCTGATTCCAGCGCTGGCAATCGTTCCCGCATTCACCAGCCTTATCTTCCACCCGAGCATTCCGCACGCGACACTATGGGCGTTTCTGTTGTTTCCTCTTCTCGTCGGCGCCGAATTCTTCGGAGTTTACAAGCTGGTGCAAAGCTGCGTAGCCCGGCCTTTCAGCCTGTTGACCTGCTATCGTTCGGGGCATTCTTCGTGCTGCTGGTGATCGCGGTCTATACCGGAGTGTTTCTGGCGGCGTTAGCCGAGAGGATGTAAGACCACTGCCGTTGGGCCTATTCGCTGAACACGCAGTCGTAATCCACAGCAAACATTATCTGACCAAAGAAGAACACGAAAAACACAAAGGAAAGCCGCCGCAGTTTCCTCTGTGCACCTCGGTGTCTTCTGTGGTGAAGGCCTTTAATTCAAATTCTCAAAAATCCCCGCCGCGCCCATTCCGCCGCCCACGCACATCGTCACCATCCCATAGCGCGCTTTCCGCCGCTTCAGTTCCCGAACGATGCTCGCCGTCAGCTTCGCCCCCGTGCATCCCAGAGGATGCCCGAGCGCGATTGCTCCCCCATTCGGATTCACTTTCTCCGGATCAAGCCCGCCTTCCTTGATCACCGCCAGTGATTGCGCGGCGAAGGCTTCATTCAATTCGATGACATCGATATCGGCCAGCTTGAGCCCCGCCATCTTCAGAGCTTTGGGAATCGCGAACACCGGCCCCAGCCCCATATCCTCCGGCTTGTATCCCGCCGTAGCAAACGAAACGTAGCGAACCAGCGGTTTCAGCCCCATGACTTTCGCGCGCTCCGCCGACATGACCACCGCTGCCGCCGCTCCATCCGACATCTGCGACGAGTTCCCGGCCGTCACGATCCCCTTCACGTGAAACGCGGGTTTCAGCGCGAGCAGAGCGTCCAACGAGGTATCCCCTCGCGGCCCTTCGTCGACCTTGAAAACAACTTCGTGCCGGCCCGGCTTGTGCGAGGATCGCCCCCGCCCGTCCGAAGCGCCATTCCCGTTCACGGTTGTGAACGTGACCGGCACCGGCACGATTTCATCCGCAAACTTGCCCGCCTCGATCGCCGCCAGTGCCTTGCGATGGCTGCGCAAGGAGAATTCGTCGCTCTGTTCGCGTGTGATACCAAAACGCTGTCCCACCCGTTCGGCCGTCAGTCCCATCGACAAATAAGCTCCGGGATGGTTTTCAACCAGCCACGGGTTCGGCGAAATCTTGTTGCCGCCCATCGGGATCATCGACATAGACTCGGTGCCGCCGGCAAGGATGACATCGGCCCCGCCCGCCATGATGCGCTCGGCCGCCATGGCGATCGATTGCAGACCTGACGAGCAGAAGCGGTTGATCGTCAGTCCCGAAACTTCCACCGGCAGCCCCGCGCGCAACGAAGCAATCCGCGCAACGTTCATTCCCTGCTCGCCTTCGGGCATGGCGCAACCCAAAATCACGTCCTCAATTTCCTTGGGATCCAGTTGTGGCACGCGCTCCAGCGCACCCTTGATGGCCACTGCGGCCAATTCATCCGGCCGCGTCGCCCGAAGGGTGCCCTTAAAAGCCCGTCCCACAGGTGTACGAACCGCAGATACGATGACGACCTCTCTCATAAAATCAGTCCCACTTCCCGGTATCCCGCTCTCAGATAACCGTCGCATTTTTTTGCCCGCACAATTCTAAGTTTTCAGCTGCCCGCGCGCAGTGATAAGGAAAGTTGTCAGAACCTCTCCTGCCTCGCGTTAGCCAATCTTCCATTCCAGGCGGAGCGAGCAATCTGCTCTTTTGATGCCCCGTGGACCTTTTCGATCCGCACCGCCAAAACACGATAAAGCTCACTTCACCACAATCCCCGCATATCCCACAACCATTTGCCGGTCTCCCGAAACATCTCCCGACGTCGCGTACCTGACCAACTCCGCCCGCGTCGCGCCCTGCTGCAACGCCGCCGTCAGCATGGCCACGGTTGGCCCGAATCCGCACATGCTGATCTCTTCTTCCATGACGACGTTGTACAGACCGCGCACGTCCAACGAGAGAATACGCTCGATCGCCTTGTTATCCTTCACCCGCGTGACAGCGTCGGATTCGTAGTGATTCATGTCACTCGACGCCACAACTAACACCGGCTCATCGATGGCAGCCAGCACCTCTCCGATCGCTAGTCCCAGACCCTCCAGGACCTCGAACTGCCGCGTCCCAATCGCAATCGGGACAAACCGGATCTCCGCCCGCAACGTCTGAAGAAACGGCAATTGCACTTCGATGGCATGTTCCGCCCGGTGCGCAGCCGAATCTTCGTGCAGCGAGGGAAAGGTACTCATCAGCGCGTCCGCCAACTCCGAGTCGATCGCGGCATTGCCCAGCGGCGTCTGCCACGAGCCCCGGCTCATGATGGAGAGCGGCGTGCCTTGTCCGGTATGGTTCGGGCACAGCACGATACACCGGCGACCCACATCAACCCGTGCGTAGACCGCCCCGGCCACGTGTCCGGAATACATGTAGCCGGCGTGCGGAACCACGCACCCGAGCGCTTGCTCATGCGGTTCTTCGGAAACATAGGAATGAATACTGGCCAGCAATTTCTTAGGGTCCTGCGGATAGAACT
Organism: uncultured Acidobacteriota bacterium; assembly: GCA_963733805.1. Classification (GTDB taxonomy): domain Bacteria; phylum Acidobacteriota; class Terriglobia; order Terriglobales; family Acidobacteriaceae; genus Gp1-AA133. The sequence goes on from CAVTEO010000010.1 coordinate 344,953, forward strand.
TCCCGGCGACCGCGGCGGGCCGAATTGTTGGTGTGCCCATCGGGGCCTCCTGCGCGGGAGCAGAACTATTTTCCAGAACGAGAGAGGTTCCCGTTCCTGGAGGCCAGCGCGCGAAAGATGGCTGCTGTTTTTTCCAGGGGCAGCGCTTCGGCGCGTACGGTCGGCTTCACCCCCGCATCCCGCAGTGCTTCTTTCAATGTATCCGCCGCGTACTCCGTTTTCAGGTTATTCCAAAGCGTCTTGCGTTTCTGGCCGAACGACAGTTTCAGGAACTTGATGAAACCCTCTTCCTCCACCTTGAGTTTCTCCAATCGCGGCGACATGGTCATTCGCACGACCGACGAGTGGACTTTCGGTGGCGGAGAAAACGCTCCGGGCGCGAGCGTGAACAAAGTTTCTACGTTGGCATACAGCTGGGCAGTCGCCGAAAGCAGCCCGTAATCCCGGCTCCCGGGCGACGCTGCCAGACGATCAGCCACTTCTTTTTGCACCATGACTACAATCATGCTGAAGGATTCGCGGAATTCAAACAGGCGCAGCAGAATGTCGGAGGTAATGTAGTACGGCAGGTTGCCGACCACCGCAACGGGTTCTGGTGTTTGCACCAAACCAGGCCGCGATGCGCCCGGTTTCGGACCGAACAGAGTGCTGAAGTCGATCGCCAGCACGTCGCCTTCAATAATTTCCACGTTGGGATAGAGCGCGAACTTCATGCGCAATTGAGCCGCCAGAACGCGGTCGAGCTCGATCGCGATCAGGCGCCGCACCCGATTCGCCAGCAGGGAAGTCAGCACCCCGCGTCCGGGACCGATCTCCAGCACGGTGCCTTGCGACACATCGCCCAGGGCCTCGACGATCCGCCGCGCGGCAGTAGCATCGTCGAGAAAATGCTGCCCGAGTTTCGGCTTACGAACCGGCCGGTGAGCTACCGCTCTTGGCACGTTGACCCTCTTTCGTTGGCCCGTTTAGACTGACAACGCTTATCTGGTTTCCCAGTGGGCAGCATCGGCCCACGCAAACTTTGTCTTCTTCATCATATCCTGCGCCCAGCGTCCGCGGCTTTTCCAGGGAGGATCGGCTTCATGCATATCGCTTTCGCGGCCTCGGAAGGTGTGCCTTACTCCAAGACCGGCGGCCTGGCTGATGTGGTAGGTGCCTTGCCTTGGGCCCTGACGGCCCTGGGCCACCAGATCACGGTCTACCTCCCCCGTTACCGGCAGACCAAACTCACCGATCCCCAAACCGTGGCGCCCAGCGTCACCATCCCCTTCGACGATCACTACCGCTTCGCTTCGGTTGTTGCTGAAGGCGGACAGGCCGGGGTGCGCTACTTCTTTGTCGACTATCCGCCATTTTTCGATCGCGAAGCTCTGTACGGAACCGCGATCGGAGACTATCCGGACAATGCTGAACGCTTTGCGCTGTTTTCACGCGCTGTCATCGAGGCTTCCAAGATCGTCGGCGTCCCCGACGTATTCCATTGTCATGACTGGCAGTCCGCGCTCGTGCCCATCCTGCTGCATACGCAATACGCGCAAGACCCTGCCTTCCGTGCTACCGCGACCGTCTTCACCATTCATAACATGGGCTACCAGGGACTGTTTCCCGCTGAAATTCTTCCCTTGCTCACGCTGCCCTGGGACCTGTTCACGATTTCAAAGATGGAATTCTTCGGCCAGGTAAATTTCCTGAAAGGCGCCCTCGTTTTTTCGGACTACGTCACCACCGTCAGCCGGAAATACAGCCAGGAAATTCAGACCACCGAGTACGGTTTCGGCCTGGAAGGAGTTCTGCGCAACCGCTCCGCCACGGTTACCGGCATTGTGAACGGCGTCGACTACGACGAGTGGAGTCCTGCCCTCGACCGGTTCATCGCTGCCAAATATTCTCCGATGGATCTGAGCGGGAAAGCCAAAGACAAACTCGATCTCCTGGCTGCGTTCGGCCTGACCAACGCCGACCCGAAACTTCCCGTAATCGGCATCGTCTCCCGCTTCGCCGCCCAGAAGGGCTTTGACCTGATCTCCCAGATCATGGACCGGCTCGCGCGCGAGGACATGATCATGGTCGTGCTCGGCACCGGCGACAAAGATTACGAGGAAATGTTCCTGCGCCTGCAAAAGCAGTTCCCGCAGAAGATCGCTGTGAAAGTCGCCTACGACAACGCGCTCGCCCACAAAATTGAAGCTGGCGCGGACATGTTCCTGATGCCGTCGCGCTACGAACCCTGCGGCCTGAACCAGATCTACAGCCTGAAGTACGGCACAGTGCCGATCGTGCGCGCAACGGGTGGCCTCGACGACACCATCGAGCCCTGGGACGCGCGTACCGGGAAGGGCACTGGCTTCAAATTTTCCGAGTACAACGGAGAATCTCTGCTGCTGACCATCAAAGCCGCCCTGCAGGCTTTCCGCGACGAAGCCTCCTGGCAAGTGTTGATGCGCAACGGCATGAGCCGGGATTTCTCCTGGGCGAACTCTGCCAGGGAGTATGTGAAGGTCTACGAACGGGCACGCCTGGCACGCTCGGTGAGCGGGGCATAAATCTCACCAGCAGCGCTGTAAAACGGTGTTGAATCTGGGACGGACGTCCAAATTTTTTCTGCACGACTTTGTTCGTGTCTGGAGTTGCTCCCGCTGATAAAATTCGTCCCAGAACTTTCGCCTTCTCTTCTATGTTGGACTCCGTCAAGACCATCTTCCACGTCGACATGGACGCCTTCTTCGTCTCCGTGGAGGAGCTGTTCGATTCATCTTTGAAGGGGAAAGCGGTCGTTGTCGGCGGGCAACGAAATGAACGAGGTGTCGTCTCGGCTGCTTCCTACGAAGCCCGCAAATTCGGCGTGCATTCCGCCATGCCGCTGCGCACTGCGGCCAAGCTTTGCCCACAAGCGATCTTCGTTGACGGCCATCCCGATCGCTACCGCGAGTGCTCCGAAAAGGTCCACAACGTCCTGACCACATTCTCCCCGCTGGTTGAGATGGCTTCCATCGACGAAGCTTACCTCGACATGACGGGAACGCAGCGTCTGCACGGGGCCCCACTGCGCGCCGCGCACTCCCTGCATGCGAAGATGAAAGCCGAAACGCAGCTCAACTGCTCGATCGGCATCGGCACCTCGCGCCTCATCGCCAAGGTCGGATCGGCGAAGGCCAAGCCGAATGGCGTCCTGTGGGTCGTTCCCGGACAAGAAGCCCAGTTCCTCGCGCCCCTCGATGTCCGCGACATACCGGGCGTCGGCAAGGTCATGGAGCAAAACCTGCACGCGATGGGCATTCGGCAGGTCTCAGATCTGGCCGCCCTCGAAGAAACGGCCCTGGAAGAGCGCTTTGGGAAATGGGGTCTTGCGCTTGCCGGCAAAGCGCGCGGCGAAGATGCGGGCGGGTGGTTTGACGCTGAGGTCGGCGAGCACGAAGATCCCAAATCGATCAGCCACGAACACACCTTCAACGAAGATACGGCTGACCCGGCGCAACTGGAATCCACATTAATGCGCCTGACCGAGATGGTCGCCCGCCGTCTTCGCGAGCACGCCCTGCACGCCCGCACCATCCAACTCAAGCTGCGTTATAAGGATTTCACCACCATCACCCGCGCCCACTCGCTCCCGGCGCCCACGCAGCTCGATACTGAGATCTTCCAGGAGATCCGCAAGCTCTTTCGAGGCAATTGGAAAAAAGCCGCCGAGGTGCGCCTTCTCGGTGTGCAGGTCTCGTCATTCGAAGAAGCCCCGGCCACCCAGATGGATTTACTCGACGGTGGACGCCACCAGCGCTGGCAACAGGCCCTCGCCGCAGCCGACAAGTTGCGCGACCGTTTCGGTGAAAAAAGTGTCGGTCTCGCCGGAGGCATGAGAGGAACCTTCCGCGAACGAATTCACGAAAATCCCGCGAGCCTGCCTGGGAAATCAAAGAAGCCGCCCAAATGAAACCAGCGAAATCCTCGTTCGGATGAACGGCCGCCTTCTCCCTTCACGGTGCATCCACCACGCAGCGAAACCCGATCGTTCCCGACCGGTCTCGCCCCGGGGACATCAGCAAATATTTCTGGTGTTCCGTCAACTTGTAAGTCTGCGGGAAATACCAGATCGATCCCAGCGGATGATAGGCCGCTCCGCCGCGAATGATTGCGGCACGCGTGTGAGGATCGCGATACTCGTCGGTCCACTGCGAGACGTTGCCGACCAGGTCCAGGACACCCGAAGCGCTTGCCCCCTTCGGGAAGACGCCCACATTCGCAGGCGGCCCCAGCGCAGGTCCAGCATCCACAGCCGGCAGGGCGTCCGCATTCCAATCGTTGCCCCATGGATATACACGCTTGTCGGGTGACTGGGCTGCATACTGCCATTCCCATTCATGGGGAAGCCGTTTGCCGCTCCACGCCGCATAAGCGCGGGCGTCCTCGATCGATACCCAGGTCACGGGCTTGTCGGCCCAGCCTTGCGGATATGTTCCACCCTTCCAGGACCGCAGGAAGTTGTGGTCGTCTTTCGGCCTGTAGCCAGTTGCCTCAAGAAATTTCTTGAACTGTGCATTAGTGACCGGCATCCGATCCATGTAGAACGCGCGCATATGCAACATGTGACGGTGAAAGCGCCGCGCCTCACCCTCCCAGGGATACTGCACGTCCACGCCGGGATCGTTGCCGCCCTCCACTTCAATGCCGTTCACCTCGAAATCAAGATCTCCCTCCGGAATGCGAACCATTCCCGACGGAGCGGTCGCCGCCGGCTTGGTGGCTGGAATATCCACAAGCGTTTGCGGCACCGCTTTCCACTCGCGCGAGTAGCTTGCCAAGGGGCGACGTGAGCGTTCTGCCATGAAACGAAGTAGTTCGCTTAGCTCCTTCGAATCGCTACTCGTTGCCAGCACCGCTCCAAACCCCAGACTTTCCATTTCGAAGTTCAACGTGACTGTTTCATCGGCGACTTTGGGCGTCAGTTGCACTCCGTGCCACAAGTCGTAGTAGCGCATCCCCCTCTTGTGAGCCACAGTTAATTGAGAGCCCGCAACGTTGTATTCATTGCGGTTGACGATGGTCCACAGACTCCCCCCGGGCGCGGGGAATCGGCTCGCAAAGACGCCCGGCTGCACCATCGGCGCATGCGGCTCCCACTCTGAACTGCGCAGGAACGCCGCCATGGCCCGCTCGATGCGCGTGATGCGCAGAATCGCCTCGGCATCGTGGGGCGTGTTGCCATACCAGAATCCCCAGAGATTTTCGAGCGACGCGTACCCCTGGCCATTGAAGAATGCGTGCTGCAGGCTGTCGGTCTTGTCGCGCGTGAAGCGGTCCGTCACATTCACGACGTGCCGGCTCTCCATCCATTTCGTTCTGCTCACCATCGGGATGAAGGGATACGCCTTCCCCTCCCAAGTCACCCAATCGTTCCAACTGAGATTCGTCCAGGCCAGCGACTCATCCCGCGGCTGGAATTGCGGCTCCAGTGCCAGCGGATGCCCGATCGCATCTGAAGCCTGTCTGAATTGCGGCGGCACGCTCTCCAGCGTGTCGAAATTAATTCCATCCGCGCCGATCTCCTTGAGCAGTTGAGTCATCTCCGTCCAGGCAGGCGCTTCGCCCGCACGAGTTCCCGTGTCCCACGCGAGAAACGGGAAAAATACTTTCACGCCGCGCTGGTGAAACTGTTCCACCAGCCGCCGCAATCCCGCCAGGCCGCCGGGAAGGTCCCGCAAAAGCTCGAATTGGTTTCTGTCGTCGACGCCCAGGTTGGGATAGACATGCCAGATGAGCACGGCATCAATCGGTCCCATTCGATCTTCCGTCTCCGAAAGGAAATGATCGACGGTGTACTCACCCTTTTCAGGATCAAACAGGCTGCGATCCCAGATAAGCAATTGCACTTGGGAAAAAACGTGTTGCGTCCATTCCAACTCGGGACGTTCGTACTGCGACGGGCTGTAGCGCAGCAGTGCCCGGCTCTCGCTGCGCGTGGCCTTCAGCCCCTCGAGCCACGCGGGCTGTTCAGCCGGACTTGCCGGTCCCGCAAAGAAAACGTCGCTCGGCGAGGGCGGTTCCGGCAGGTTCATGACGCCCGTGTGCGAGACCAGATCATGCCGCGGCTTCCATTCGTCCGCACGCGAGAGATAAGCGAGAAGCAGGACACCGAGGAGAGTGATAAAAGCCGCTCGACCGCCAAAATAGTTCTGATCCATGAACCCTCGCGCTCGGTAGTTGCCGAGCTGAATACTACAGAAATTACCCGATTCCCCTGGCGCCCCTTTTTTGCCTAGCCAGTGGCAGAAATACCGTCCTTTTTCTCCACAGCCTGCCGTAAGTGACTCTCAATGCAGGGCTGTATTTTGGCCGTAAACCTGCACTGGTCCTCGCGGCTTGTTGTATTCGTGCCCCAACGGACTGCAAAGGCGGGGGTCAAAGCAAGAATGACGCGACGACGACTGCTGTGCGTGGACGACGATTCTTCCTTTCGCCAGTTCTATAAAAACCTGCTAGGAAGCTACGGCTATGAAGTCACAGTGGCCGCGAGCGCGAAGCAGGCCCTCAAGGTATTCCTTTCCCGCAAAGTCGATGCTGTGCTGACCGATTTCGACATGCCCGGGATGAACGGCACTGAACTGGCTGCGCGTTTGAAAAAAATGCGCCCGGAATTGCCAGTCCTGATGGTTTCGGGTTCGGCCGCATTGCATCAGCAGCGGTCTGCAAATGTGGATGCAACCGTCACCAAGGGCATACCTACGAGCAAGCTGGTTGATCAGATCGAGTCGGCCATGGCCAAGTATCAGAAGCATCCTGCGAAACTAAATCCGCGGCGCTTGGCTCCGCTTGGCTCGGTCCTGGCAAGCATTGCCCTGGCAGTCTACGCACTGCCCCGGCTCCTGAAGTAAGCCGCTGCCGAATTCCCATCTCACTGCAACTTGAAGAACACTGCGGCCAGCGGCGGCAGTGTCAACTCGAGCGAAAACGACCGCCCATGCTGCGGAATTGGCTCGGCCATCACGCCCCCGCCGTTCCCAATTCCGCTTCCGGCATATTCGGCGCCGTCGCTGTTGAGCTTCTCTTGCCACCAGCCGCCAACCGGAACCCCGACACGATATTTTTCTCGTGGTACCGGCGTGAAATTGCACGCAACCAGCATCATTTCATTGGGCGACTTGCCCTTGCGCAGCAGGGACACCACGCTCATGGGAGCATCGTTGCAATCAACCCACTCAAAGCCGGCGGGATCGTTGTCCAGTTCATGCAGCGCTTTTTCGTTGCGGTAGAGTTGGTTGAGATCGCGCAGCCAGGTTTGCGCTCCGCGATGCACCGGAAATTGCAGCAGCCACCAGTCCAGCGCGCGATCGTGCGACCACTCATTCGACTGGCCAAACTCTCCCCCCATAAACAGAAGTTTCTTGCCGGGCTGCGCGTACATGCACCCGAATAGCAATCGCAGGTTGGCAAACTTCTGCCACTCGTCGCCCGGCATTTTGTTCAGCAGGGAACCTTTGCCATGAACCACTTCATCGTGCGAAAGCGGCAGCACGAAGTTCTCGGTAAATCCATAGAGCATGCGGAAGGTCAGCAGATTGTGGTGGTACTGGCGATGGATGGGGTCTTCGTGAAAATACTTCAAGGTGTCGTGCATCCAGCCCATGTCCCACTTCATTCCGAATCCCAGGCCGCCTACGTATACCGGACGCGACACCATCGGCCACGCCGTCGACTCCTCCGCAATGGTCTGAATATCCGGATGTTCTTTGTAGGACTCCTCGTTGAAGCGACGCAGGAAGTCGATGGCTTCGAGATTTTCACGGCCCCCGTATTTGTTCGGGATCCACTGGCCTTCCTTGCGCGAGTAATCGAGATAAAGCATCGATGCAACGGCGTCCACCCTCAGGCCGTCGGCGTGGTACTTGTCGAGCCAGAACATGGCGCTCGACATCAGGAAGCTGCGCACCTCGCTCCGTCCGTAATTGAAGATGTACGTCTTCCAGTCCGGATGGAAACCCTGCCGCGAATCGGCATGTTCGAACAGGTGAGTCCCGTCGAAGTAGGCCAGTCCGTGTCCATCGGAAGGGAAGTGCGAGGGCACCCAGTCGAGCAGCACCGCGATCCCGTGCTGATGCAGGTAGTCGACCAGGTACATGAAGTCCTGAGGCGTTCCGAAGCGCGAGGTAGGGGCGAAGTAGCCTGTGGTCTGATATCCCCACGAACCGAAAAAAGGATGCTCCATCACGGGCAGGAACTCGACGTGCGTAAAGCCCATGTGGTTCAAGTATTCGGCCAGTCTCGGCGCGGTCTCGCGGTAGGTCAAGGGCCGATTATGTTCTTCCGAGACCCGCATCCACGAACCGAGGTGACACTCATAAATCGAGATGGGCTCTTTCAGGGAATTGCGCGCCGCCCGATTCGCCATCCAGTCAGCATCATTCCACTGATAGTCCAGGTCCCACACCACCGAAGCGGTGCGAGGAGGTTTTTCGTGGAGCAACCCGTAGGGATCAGCTTTGTCTGCGCGATGGCCGTGATGGTGTGACTCGATATGGAATTTGTACAGCGCACCCTTTCCTACGCCGGGCACGAAGCCTTCCCAGATTCCCGAACTTCCGCGGGGCCGTAATAGATGCGTTTTTGGATTCCACTGGTTGAAGCCGCCGATGACCGCAACCTCGCGCGCATTCGGCGCCCAAACGCTGAAACACGTTCCCGCGCCGCTGCCCGGATCCATCACGTGCGCGCCCATCTTGTCGTACATGCGATAGTGGCTGCCCTCGTTGAACAGGTACAAATCCTGCTCGCTCAGCAACGAGACGTCGTAGTGAACTGGACTGGCGGGTGTTTCGATGCGTTGGCTCATAGCTCTTCGCGGCCCCGGCCGCGCTGGAGAAGACATCTTAGACTATCAACGTCCGGGCGCGCCTCCATGCTAGACTGCAGAATTCCACAACGGCTTTTGGAGCGAGAGTCTACTCTTCATGCCCGTGCTGCGAGTTCTTCTCCTGTGGCACCAGCACCAGCCTTACTACAAGAACCTGGTGACCAGTGAATACCGCCTGCCCTGGGTCCGGCTGCATGGCCTGAAAGACTATTACGGCATGGTGAAGCTCCTGGACGAGTTCCCCAACGTCCATCAGAACTTCAATCTCGTCCCCTCCCTGATCACCCAGATCCAGGATTATGTCGCGGGAACGGCCCAGGATCCCTTTCTTCAGATCGCAGCGCGTCCGGCACGGGATCTCAGCCTCGATGAGCGGCGGTTCGCCCTGCAATATCTCTTCCAGGCCAATCCCATCAACCTGATCGGTCGTTACCCGCGCTACCGCGAATTATGGGAGCGGTTTCGCAGCGCGAACGACTCTCCGGAACGGGCCGAGAAATTTTTTCAGCCACAAGACTTCACCGATTTGCAGGTTCTTTCCCAGATTGCATGGTTCGACGAGTTCTTTCTCGAAGATCCCAACATCGCCGAACTGGTTCGCAAGGAGCGGAACTACAGCCTTGAAGACCAGCGCTTCGTCATTAACCAGGAGAGGGAATTGTTGGGCCGAGTGCTACCCGCACACGCGGCCGCCGCCGCCAAAGGTTCCATCGAGATTTCGACCTCGCCCTTTTACCATCCCATCCTGCCGCTTCTGTGCGACACGAATATCGGTGCTATATCTTCGCCCGGCTTGCCCTTGCCGCAAAACCGGTTTCATCGTCCCGAAGATGCGCGCGATCAGATCCGCCGCGGCCTCGACTTGCACGAAAGAGTGTTTGGCATTCGTCCCAAAGGCATGTGGCCTTCGGAGGGAAGCGTCTCGGAGGAGGCGATTGCCATTGGCCACGAACTGGGCGTCAACTGGATGGCCACCGATGAAGGAATTCTCGGCCGCAGCACGGGTCTCTTTTTCGCGCGCGACGGAGAAGGCCGCCTCGCCAGGCATCTGGCGGAGAGGCTATACACCATCTATCGTTATGAGAACGGTTCGTCCACCATGCATATGGTGTTTCGCGACCACACCATTTCCGATCTGATCGGCTTCGTCTATTCGGGAATGCCGGCCAACGAAGCGGCCCAGCACCTTCTGCAGAACATCCAGAGAGCGGCCCAGCCCATCCTGGATCGCGGCCAGGATGCCGTCTTTTCCATCATCCTCGACGGCGAAAATGCATGGGAATACTATCCCAAGTCCGGGCGCGAGTTTCTCCGCAGGTTTTACGACCGGCTGCAGACCACGCCCGGCATCGAAGCCCTGACCATTTCCGAGGCCATTGCTCGTCATCGCAATTTCGGTCAGCTTGCCTCCATCAGCCCGGGCTCGTGGATCTCGGCGAATTTCAACGTCTGGATCGGTGCTTCGGAAGACAATCGTTCGTGGGACTACCTCTACCAGGCGCGCAATTTCTACGATGAGCACGCGCCCCACTGTACCGACGCTCAGCGCAAACTCGCCTACGAGGAACTGCTCATCGCGGAAGGCAGCGACTGGAACTGGTGGTACGGGCCGGAACATCACTCGGCCAACGATCGCGACTTCGATGAGCTATACCGCAAGCATCTTTCCAACGTGTACCAGGCGCTCGGTGCCACGCCGCCCGACCACCTGGCCCAGCCAGTGAGCGGAATCGTAGCCCGCCCCTCCTTCACGCCCCAAACCGCCTACATTCACCCGCGCATTACCGGTGACATGATCCGTTACTTTGAGTGGATGGGTTCGGCGATCTACACCGCCGACCACCGCGCGGGCGCAATGCACGGCAAACAATTCCTCCTCGATTCGGTCCATGCCGGCATCGACGACGCCAATGTGTACGGGCGGCTCGATTTCAAAGGTCAGATTGCCGAGATGCAGTTTGAAATCGTCGTCAATCTGGAATCGTGGGCGGACCACGAGACCACCCCGCGCAAAGTGTTGCGCCTGGATGTGGTGGTCAAGGATCGCAAAATCGTGGAGTGGAAAGTGGGCGCCCCCGACGAAGCCGGCTCCTTGCTGTCCACCGGCGAGGATGGAGCCAAGGTAGCCCTGGTACGCAATTTCGAGTTTAAAGTCCCCTTGACCTGGCTCGCGGCCGGACCAGTGCATCCTGATCAATTGAGGCAGGGGAAATCTGTGGCGAATCGCATTCGACTTCGGTTGAGCCTGTGGCAGAATCGCCTGCCCGTAGACGTTTTGCCTCTGGAAGGATGGATCGAACTCCACCTTCTGGAGGAAGGGGAATTGATGTCGATGTACTGAAAAAACCAGCAGTCAGTCACGTTGAAGACCGACGTCCAGAAACAAAAAACCCGGAGCAGCGCTCCGGGTGAAATGTTCGTCAGATTCCGAGAACCGAGAACTGCCCCTCTACTGTCCCGCCCCAGCCGCCGTTGTTGACATCGTCATTGGGCGGCTCAATTCCATCATCAACAGTGTTCCGGAGGGCAGCACGGCAGACCGGTGCTGGACCAGCCAATGAGTGCTGGCCGCCCCCGCGCCGATGGCGCCTCCGATTAACAGGCCTGGTCCGCCGCCGATCAATCCACCCAGCAGCATTCCCGCGCCCGTCCCTCCGGCTACCTCAATCTGGTCCCGACGGTCGTGGCCCGATCCCTTGAACATCCCTTCTTCGTTCACGTCCGTTCCGCTGATATTGGTGTCCACCAGCACAGCATTCAGCATGAGGCGCTGGCCGTCGGGCAGGACAACATGCTCCGGGAAGATGCCGATCGTCGGCTTCCCGGAAATGCGCCGCGGTTCGTTGAGCTTGGTGACGCGGCCTTCGACCACTGCTCCCGCCGGAATGACGGTCTTGCCGTCGACCACGATCGGGTCGACGATCTTCCCTTGGAAAGGATCTCCGACTTTACTGCTGAATGTGGAGATCGTGGTTTGCAGGTTCACCTTCAACGGCGTCCCCTCGGGCACCGAAATCCCGCCTTGCGCCCAGGCCGAGATCGCCAAAAGCAATACGCTCAAGCTCCCCACCAACTTCCTCATGACTCCTCCTGCGAATTCATCAAAACTCAGTGGTTGTTTGCAGCCTGTTGACTCCAAAGCCGTTCAGCCCAGTTTCTTCACCGCCGCTAGGACGTCCGGCAACGGTGCCCGGTCATGCTGGTTGTCGCCGCGATAGATGTATTGCACGGTTCGCTCACGGTCAATCACCAGCGTCGCCGGGTGCGCGATGTTCAGCGCATCCATGCCAATCAGGTGATACAACCCATAATTCTTGGTAACCACTCGGTCTTCATCCAAAAGAAACGGAAACGACACGGGATTCTTTTCCAGAAACTTAGACGGCTTGAACACCCCATCCCGCTTCTCTGCAGCAATGAACGCCAACTCGGCCCCGGCTTGCGCAATCTCGTCCTTGATCGACTCGACCCGAGCCATGCGCTGGACGCAATTCGGTCACCACGTCCCCCGCAAAAACTCGACGATCAGAATTCCGCGGCGCAGAAATCCCGACAAAGTCAAAACTCCAGCGCGATTAGCGGGTTCCAGCGCGAATTCCGGAGCCCTCTGTCCGACCCGCAAAGTTTCCGTGTGGTCGAGCATGTAAATGCCGACTGTAAATCAACGGAAACGCAGGAACAACGGAGGAAACAGCGAACGAACCAGAGGAGACACCGTTGACATCCAGTACCGGTCTCGCGGCCCATCCTGTCAAACACTGAAATGGTTCACCCGTCACACGCCCGCTCCCGTGCTTCCGATATAATCGCCCTTTTCGAGGAAGCTGGATGGGAAAGCTGTATGCCGGTGTGGGCTATCTCACCGGACGCAAAATCGCCGTCGATTCCTCCAGCACGCACGTTTTCCCGGGCGATCTGCCCAAAACTCAAATTGATCCCAAGGACAAAGAACGACCCATGACTAATATTTCTGAAATTCGTGCCCGGGAAGTGTTGGACTCGCGCGGTAACCCGACCGTGGAGGCCGAAGTCTTTCTGGCCGACGGAGCAACCGGCCGGGCCATCGTTCCCAGCGGCGCTTCCACGGGCGAGCATGAGGCCGTGGAACTGCGCGATGGCGACAAACAGCGCTATCTCGGCAAGGGCGTCCTGCAAGCGGTCGAAAACGTAAATCGGGAAATTGCCGACGCGCTCGCCAATCTGGACGCCACCGACCAGGGCGCCATCGACGCCCGGATGATCGAATTGGATGGCACCGAAAACAAAGGCCGTCTGGGGGCCAATGCAATTCTGGCCGTTTCAATGGCGGCAGCCCGCGCGGCCGCAAGCGCTTTCGGCCTGCCGCTCTACCGCTACCTGGGAGGCGCCGGAGCCAATACTTTGCCTACCCCCATGATGAACATCCTCAACGGCGGTGCGCATGCCGACAACAACGTCGATTTCCAGGAATTCATGGTGATGCCCGTCGGCGCGCCCAATTTCTCGGAAGCGCTGCGCTGGGGCGTGGAAGTGTTTCACACCTTAAAGGCTGTGTTGAAGAAGCGCGGATATAACACTGCAGTAGGCGATGAGGGCGGCTTTGCTCCTTCCCTGAAGTCCAACGTCGAGGCGATTGAGGTCGTGCTCGAAGCCATCCAGCAAGCCGGCTACAAGCCCGGCGACGAAATTGCCATCGCCCTCGATCCGGCGTCCAGCGAGTTTTATCAGGACGGCAAGTACGTCTTCAAAAAATCGGACAAGTCCGCCAAGTCCTCGGAAGACATGGCTCGCTTCTGGGCAAAATGGGCGAATGACTACCCCATCGTCTCCATCGAAGACGGCCTGGCCGAAGATGACTGGGATGGCTGGAAGACGCTGACCGAATTAGCCGGCAAGAAGATCCAGTTGGTCGGGGACGACTTGTTTGTCACGAACACGGCGCGCCTGCAGGAAGGGATCGACAAAGGCATCGCGAACTCGATTCTGATCAAGGTCAATCAGATTGGAACCGTCAGCGAGACGCTCGCCGCCATCGACCTGGCCCGTCGCAACGGTTACACCTCGGTCATCTCGCATCGCTCCGGTGAAAGCGAAGACACGTTCATTGCCGACCTGGCGGTCGCGACCGGCGCCGGCCAGATCAAAACCGGCTCCGCTTCCCGCACCGACCGCATCGCAAAATACAACCAGTTGCTGCGCATCGAAGAAGAGTTGGGAGACAGCGCCCGCTACCTTGGGATCAAGGCGCTCAATTACAGAGCTTGAGTCACGGAGAATCTGGAGCGGCGGGCGTCCTCGCCGGTTGTTTTCGATGAGTAATTCCGGCGATGTTCACCTTTATATTCTGCGGAAAAACTCCGGAAAAACCTGTTGTTTTGAAAGGGCTCGGCTTTAGCCGGGCCGTAAGGCTAATAAAATCAATTCGGCTTCAGCCGCTGAGGTCGAAGCTTTTCCTGTGGAATGATTTTCTCGACAACCCGAGGAGTCATCATGACCAAACGCCTGTTGCCCATCATCCTGGTTCTTGCGGCCGTCACCCCGCTCATCGCGCAGTCCGACGCGCCTGCTACTCGCGAAGATGTCATCAAGCTTTTCGACATCATGAAGATTCACGACCAGATGACGCTGGTCCTGGAATCGGTGGTCAAGCAGCAACGGAACATGTTGCGCGAGACCATGCGCAAGCGGATGCCCCAGATCACTGACCAGGAACTGGCGCGTCTCGATCAATTCACCGCGGAAGTCATGAAGGACTTGCCGCTCGACGGCATGCTCGACGACATGGTGCCCGTGTACCAGAAGCATCTGAGTAAGGGCGACGTCGACGCCATGAGCGCCTTCTACTCTTCGCCAACCGGACAGAAGCTCATGAAGGAAATGCCCGCCATGACAGCCGAATCCATGCAGGCTGCTGGCCCGCGTATGCAGGCCATGATGGACAAGATGATGGACCGGATTGAAAAAATGGCCGAAGAAGACCGCAGAAAACAAGGCGGCTCGCCAAGGCCGGCCACCGACAAAAATTAAACTCGCTCGACCGGTCAATCGCGATCAACGGAGAACCGACCGCGACTATCTGAAATAAGGGCGCTAGTAGCTAGCCGCCAGAAGCCAGGAGCTGAACTTGTCCCGTCCCAAACCTCTTGTCCTCGTCATTCTTGACGGATGGGGCTACAGCCCCAAGACCGAAGCCAACGCCATCGCGCTGGCCCGCAAGCCGACCTATGATCGCCTGTTGCGCGAATACCCCAACACGCTGATTCACACCAGCGGTCCTTTCGTCGGACTGCCCGATGGCCAAATGGGCAACAGCGAAGTCGGCCATCTCAACATCGGTGCCGGACGCATCGTGCACATGGACATTACGCGCATCGACCTGATGATCCAGACCGGCGATTTCTTTTCCGACCCAACCCTGGTCGCTGCCATGAAGCACGCGCGGACCGGCGGACGACGCCTGCATCTGTTCGGCCTGCTCTCGGACGGCGGCGTGCACTCCCAGCAGACTCACCTTTACGCCCTGCTGAAAATGGCCAAGCAGCAAGGCGTCGACCGCGTTTTTGTTCATGCCTTCATGGATGGCCGGGACACATTGCCCACCAATGGCGCCGGCTACCTCGAGCAACTTCACCAGAAGATGCGCGAGTACAACTCCGGCAAGATCGCCACCGTCAACGGCCGCTACTACGCCATGGACCGCGACCGCCGCTGGGAGCGCATTGTCAAGGCATATAACGCCATAGTCAACGGTCATGGCGAGGGTGGCAGGTACGTCGATCCCGTGCAGGGCATGAGGGACTCCTACAACCAGGGAGTCACCGACGAGTTCGTCATTCCATTCGTGTGCATCGACAATAAAGGCGAGCCGCTCGCCACCATTCGCGACGAAGACTCCTGTATCTGCTTCAACTTCCGCGCCGACCGCGTCCGCCAGATCACGCGGGCGCTCGCTCGCAACAGCGGCTTGAATCCGCAGGAAGGGCGTGACCTTCCCGGAGCCGAAGAACTCGACCAAACCATTCCTCGCGATCGCGTGCCCAGAAACCTGCATTACGTCTGCATGACGCAGTACGACAGGAATTTCGCGCTGCCGGTTGTGATTCCATCCGAGTCGATGGCCAACATCCTCGCCAACGTCATGGGCCAAACTAATCTTCGCAACCTGCGCGTGGCTGAAACGGAGAAGTATGCCCACGTCACCTACTTTTTCAATGGCGGAATCGAGCAGCCGTTTCCGGGCGAGGACCGGGTGCTTGTGCCATCTCCCAAGGTAGCGACTTACGACCTCAAGCCGGAAATGTCAGCAGCCGGGATTGCGCAAGCGGTCGTCAAAGCTACGGAAGATGGCACGTTCGACGTGATGATCGTTAACTTCGCGAATGCCGACATGGTGGGCCACTCCGGCAAAATCGAACCCACCATCAAAGCTGTCGAAACCGTCGACGCTTGTTTAGGAGAAATAGAGAAAGCCGTGCGCGCCCGAGGTGGCGCCCTACTCGTCACCGCCGATCATGGCAATGCCGAACAGATGATTGATCCCGCTACCGGCGGCCCTCACACCGCGCACACCACCAACCCTGTCCCCTTCATCGTGGTCAGCGAAAACGCGCAGCAGTTCACCCTGAAGCCCAACGGCTCTCTAAGGGACATCTCGCCAACCATTCTCGGGATGCTCAACCTTCCCGAACCGAAGGAAATGACAGGCCAGGATCTGCGAACGATGAAGTCTCGATGATCAGGGAACCAGGCTGGAGTGCCTGAGTCTTGGACCCATAGGATCAGATGACCTCGATGATCTAGCGAATCGGCGTCGCATCCGTAGCAATGCACACCCAACTGTCGCCCTTATGCAGCCAGGTATCGACGAACCGCTCCCGGCGTGTGTACGCCTTCCCGCCCTCTACACCCTTTACCCGCAACACCCCGCTGGCAATCGCAACCTCGCCGTGAACGTTTACTTTTAGAAGCTCAGGCGCCACCTGTTGTTCCTGAGCATTGGTTGCCTTCACGCTGGCCAGAAATTCTTTCTTGCTCTGCTGGCTGCCGTCGTCATTGATGAGCACAATCGAATCGTCGAGAATAGCGTCAAGCGCCTTGGTATCTCCGCTTTTGTAAGCCTGGTTCCACAACTTTTCCAGGGCGACAATTTTCCCTTCCACGCTGGCGTTCGAAGTCCCTTGCGCTCCAGCGAACAACGACGCTGCGCACACCACAGCCATCCAGAAGGCAGACGCTCTCATCGGGGTGTCTCCTCCGGCAAAGTATAGGGCAATTTCCCAGCGAGAGCCCTTGATTGAAAGGGATCGGATTCGGGAGAGAGCAAATTCGCGCCCCGTGATCCCCTGCGCCCTCCGTGGTAAAGATTCGGTGCCCCAGTTCGCGTCCGCCCTTTGGGTGTGCCCTTTGGCCGCTAACCTGGGCCTGGTATATCCGTGAGGTCCAACGATTTTGTATCAGGCGTATTCAACGGCTCGGTGGCAGCGGAAATGTTGCTGAGATCGCATGCCCCGTATCAGGGCGCGCCTTCAGGTGCGCCGTAAAGCCCTGCCTTGACCGCCCCCTTTAGGGGCCGCCCCGCTCGTCGCGAAAAATCTTGTCAAGCCCCCAAAACGCAGCAATTCTCCACATCCCTATCAATCCGCGCCAAATATAAATCTCCTCACCGTGTCACAATCACCCCCTCGAAATTGCTATTCTAAAATTAGGAGCCAGAGATGGAAACGATCCGCCCGTCCTAGGCAGAACCGAGCGGACATTTGTGGACACCGGACCCGAGGGGAGAACCGTACCAACATCTGAGCGGCGCAGGCTCCGCCGAAAGGCGTACCCGCAGTGGGAGTGATCACTCCTCATCACTTACAAAGTGATGAAACAAGAAACTTGGCGTATTCACAGAGTAGAGTAGGAACACTTAAAGAAAGAAATAGGCGCATCCGGCCAAGGGCTACTTAAAAGGAGCAAGTGACACAAAGCTGATTGTTCCGCGCCACGCCACAAACTGTTGGGGTTTCGGCCAGCTTGCGTCTGCTCCCGCCGGGTTCTTTTGTGCATTACGAAATCCCGCAATCCTGTGACCCCAATCACTGCCAGGTGTTTGCAGAACTCCTAACATTGCTCTAGCCGTCGCAGGAGAAACCCCTGTCCTCTTCATTCCCATCCTTACGCCACGCGTGGCTCTACCAGTTGTTCTATGCCGCGATTGCCGTGACCGTGTACGCCCTCTTGTGGGCCGTGGGCCAGCGTCCCGTCGTTGTCGTCGTGCTCCTTTTTGCCTTCGGGCTGGGGAATCTCAATACCATCGCCATCGACCTGATGCGCCTGCGTCTCTCCGGCTACCGCGTGGTCTATGACTGGCTGATCTTTGTCGCGGCGGAACTTTGTTTGGTTCCCCTGTTCTTTTTCCTGACGACCGCGATCGGCTTCCGCCTGTTGGGCCCCGCCTATTTGACGCCACCCTACTGGCACTACGTGGCGAGTGGTTGGAAGGTGCCGGTGGTCATGGCGCTCCTGTTCGGCGTCGCCTACAACTTCTTCCGCCGGTCTCAAGAATGTCTGGAAAAGCGCAATCGCGAACTGCAGCACGTGGTCGAAAGGGAAGTGGCTGGTCGCGAACTCCAGGAACAGGATCTCGAGCGGGCTCTGGAAATCCAGCGCGCCCTGCTCCCCAAAGAAATTGCGCAAGTTTCTGGCTTTGAAGTGGTGGCGGCGTGGGAGCCGGCTCGCGTGGTCGGCGGCGACTACTACGATGTGATGCGCTTATCGGACGGCAAAATCGCCATCTGCATCGCCGATGTCGTGGGCAAAGGCATCTCCGCTGCCCTCCTGATGGCCAATGTGCAGGCGACCGTTCGTGCTTACGCCGCCCAGCCGGCCTCTGCTTCCTGGTTGTGCCGGCGGGTGAACGAAGTCCTGTGCAGCAACATCGCTGCGGATAAGTTCGTCACGCTGTTTTACGGCATCCTCGATTCGCGAGAGCGTACCCTGCAATACTCGAATGCCGGTCACCTTCCGCCGTTGTTTGTGCGCTCCAACGGATCATCGGAGAAGCTATGCGAAGGTGGGGCCGTCCTGGGCGTCTTTCCAGAAGGTGCCTACTCCGACGGACTCGTGCATCTCAGGACTGGTGACCGCCTGCTGCTTTTTACCGACGGCATTACCGAGGCGGCCGATCGGAATGGAGAAGAATACGGCGAAGCCGGACTTCTCAGGGCTGCGCAAGCCGCCGCTGCACTCTCACCCACCGACTTGAAAACTCACCTGCTGGCTGATGTGAATCACTTCTGCAACTCCCATCTGCACGACGATGCCACGTTGCTGTTGGTCTGTGCCCAGGAACCGCCCTCCGATCGCGCGGCTCCTGAGGGCCGGGACGAGCACGAGGTTGTATCGAATATCGGCCGCTGACAATTGCCGAATGGTGTCGAGCACTACTCGCCCCGTCCCAACCCTCCTTGCTGTTCCACAGTTTGCGGTACACTCTTGGCTCGCGTAGGATTTCCCAGGAGCGAACTCATGCGATTTTGTATTCTCCTGCCGCTGGTGATGGTGGTCGCCGTGTCTTCCGCGCTTCAGCCTCAATCCAACGCCACGCAACACCCGTTACTGCTGGTGGCGAATAAAGGCGAGCATACCCTCGGCTTGATTGATCCCACGGCCGGGCGCCAGATCGCGACCGTCGATGTAGGCGGCGTAACCGGACACGAAGTAATCGCCTCCCCCGACGGCCGCCTCGCCTACGTGCCCATCTACGGCAATTCCGGAGTTGGCTTGCCCGGGACGGATGGCAGCACCCTCGCCGCGATCGACACAGCCTCCCGCAAGGTTGTCGGCACTGTCGATTTTGGCCACGGGGTCCGGCCGCATTGCCCTCTGATCAATCCCAAGGACAAGCTCCTCTATGTCACCACCGAGATTGACCAGGCCGTCGCCGTGATCGATCCTGCCACTCTAAAGATCGTCGCCAAAATTCCAACCGGCGCCCCCGAATCCCATATGTTGGCTATCAGCCGCGATGGCCGGCGTGGTTACACTGCGAACGTCGGGCCGGGAAGCGTCTCGGTCCTCGACCTCGAGAATCGTAAGACCATCACCGTGATCCCCGTGGCGCCAAAAGTTCAGCGCATCGCACTTTCCGTCGACGACCAACTTGTCTTCACCGCCGACCAGACCAGGCCGCAGCTTGCCGTCATCGACACGGCCACCAACAAACTGAAAACCTGGATTCCCCTCCCTGCCGAAGGTTACGGCGCGGCTCCAACGCCTGACGGCCGCTGGCTGGTTGTCGCGCTGCCCAGCGGCAAACAGGTAGCCGTGGTGGACCTCGGCACCATGAAAGTCGCCCACACCATCGACGTTCCCGCAGCCCCGCAGGAAGTACTGATCTCGTCCGACGGTCGTACAGCTTATGTATCGTGCGACGCCAGTCAGAAAGTTGCTGCGATCCGTACCAGTGACTGGACAGTGGAAAAACTGATCGACGCCGGGCATGGTGTGGATGGCCTGGCGTGGGCGGCGCCGCAATAGTCTGGATGTCTCGCCCCGGCATGCTTGCGTTGGCCTTATTCATCGCCTCAGGAATTCTTTTGTCCGAAAAGATTCCGGGCAAAGCCGAATCCGTTCCCCCGCCCACCTTCTATCGCGATGTCCTGCCCATCCTTCAACAGCATTGCCAGACCTGTCACCGCCCCGGCGAAATCGCTCCCATGCCGCTGGTCACTTACGACGACGCGAGACCATGGGCGCGCCAGATGGCCAATGACACCCGCTCCAAACGGATGCCGCCCTGGTTTGCGGACCCATGCCGCGGCCATTTCGCCGATGATCCCTCATTGACAGAGGCACAAATTGCCACGCTCTCCGCCTGGGCGCAGACGAAAGCGCCGGGCGACCCGCAGGACGCCCCTCCTCCTCCACACTGGACAGAAGGCTGGAACATTTCGCCGCCCGACGTCATCGTGAAAATGCCGAAGCCGGTACCCGTGCCGGCGGAGGGCGATGTGGAGTACACCTACGAAATCGTGCCCACGGACTTCAAGGAGGACAAGTGGATTCAGATGTCCGAGATCCGGCCGTCGAGTCGCCAGTATGTACACCACGCCGTGGTGTACATCCGGCCGCCGGATTCAAAGTGGCTGCGCGGCGCGCCTCTCAACACAGCCTTCACCGCCACCAGCCTGAGCGATCCGGCTCTTCGTCAGCAGGCTCACGAAACGACCAGCGATCTTCTGCTTGTTTACGCACCGGGCAGTTCTCCCGATCGCTGGCCCGCCGGCATGGCCAAGTTCATCCCCGCCCATTCCGATCTCGTATTCCAGATGCACTACACGACCAACGGGCAGGCGGGCAACGATCAAACCAGTGTGGGATTGGTGTTTGCAAAGAGTAAGCCCAGGCAGCGAATTCTTACCCTCCAGCTTGCCAACGATCACGACCCGGTGCCGATCCCACCCAACACCGACAACTACCGGGTGGAAGTGCACGGCACTCTGCCAAATGACGCACTCCTTCTCAGTTTTTTCCCGCACATGCATCTTCGCGGCAAGCGTTTTGAATACAACCTGATCGGTCCCGATCACACGGTCGAGACGCTGCTGCGCGTCAACTATGACTTCTACTGGCAATTGAGCTACCGGTTGTCGGAGCCTAGGCCACTCAAGGCGGGGGCCACGCTGCAGGCCGTCGCCTGGTACGACAACTCCGCCAATAACGCCCACAATCCGGATCCAGATAGTCCGGTTCAATGGGGAGATCAGACCTACAACGAAATGATGGTGGGCTTTTTCGATGTGGCGGTTCCGGCCAATGTCGACAAGGAGCACTTCTTCGTCCGCGGAAGCCGGTAGAAATCCCGTCCTGCGTTTCGGCCACAATCAGGAAGGTCCACGGCTTCACCGCAACGAGGCACCTCACCGCTCACGTGTGGCATCAAAATCGTTGGGGATGCAGGACATTGCCGGGACTGGGCTTCGAGCACGGGTTTCCGGGAATCGCATAGAATTGTTCCTTCATTCGCCGAGCCTGCTCCGATCCAAAGCAATGCCCAGAACGAACGTCAAAAAGCACAGTTTCAGGTTGATCGCGGCCTGCCTTTGCGTGCTTCCGCTTCTGCTTGCTCAACGAGTTGCATCGCAAACGGAAGCCTCCTCTGACGACGCAGCGCCTCCCCCTTCCCGCACTCACGCGCTGAGCGGCACCGTGGTGAATTCCGTCAGCGGCGATCCAGTGCGCAGGGCACTGGTTCAGGCGATCGTGCTGAACAGCCAGTCGGAAATTTCCGCGCTCACCGACTCTGAGGGCCGTTTTGATCGCGCGCTGCTGGAGAACACCATCTCAAAATTCATGGCGGCCAACAGTGTGCCCGGAATCTCCGCCGCGCTCATATGGAATGGGGAGGAAGTCTGGTCCGAGGGATTCGGGATGGCCGACCTCGAAAACAATGTTCCGGTCACGCCGCAAACTCTGTTCCGGCTGGCATCGATCTCCAAGCCAATCACGGCTACCGCCGCGATGCAGTTGTGGGAGCAAGGAAAGCTTGATATCGAAGCGCCCATTCAGAAGTATTGTCCGGCCTTCCCGCAAAAAGAGGCGCCCATCAGCACGCGCCAGCTTATGGCGCATCTGGGCGGGATTCGTCACTACCGACCTGATCCCAAGGACGACCTTGAGACCAATAACACGAAGCACTTCGAGGATCCCATCGCCGGTGGAATTCAGTTCTTTGCGAACGATCCATTGGTCGCCAAGCCGGGAACGCAATTCCGCTATTCCACCCAGGGATTCACGCTGGTCGGCTGCGCGATCGAGGGCGCGTCTGGCAGGAAGTACGTGGACTACGTCGAGGACAACATCTTCAGGCCCGCCGGCATGGCGAGCACGCGCTGGGACGATCGGTTCGCTGTCATCCCGCACCGAACGCGCTTTTATTCGAAATCAAAATCCGGAGTAGTACACAATTCTGAATTCCTGGATTCCAGCTACAAAATTCCCGGGGGCGGCTGGCTCTCGTCCGCAGACGACATGGCTGCGTTTGAAGTTGCCATTCTTGCCGATCGGCTTGTGAAGCGATCCACCCGCGATGTGATGTGGACGCCGCAACGCCCTTCCGTGCCCGAGGTCGCCGAGGAGAAACATGGCAGTTACGCGCTCGGCTGGGGAATGGGAGACGCGGCGGGAGTGCCGGATGTAGGTCACGGTGGGGGGCAACAAGGAACCAGCACGTTCATCATGCTTGCTCCTCAACAAAAAGCGGGTGTGGTCGTCCTCATGAACCTGGATGGGGTTGACTCATCCGGCCTGGCTACCGACCTCATGAAGATTCTGCTCGGATCCCAGAAAGAGTAGCTGTGCGTTAAATCCCTCAAGCGGCAAACAGGTTCCGGAGTGTCGCCGTCATCTCCGCATGCTCCCACTTGCATACGCCGGGCGCTGCGGAATTCTTGCGATCCCTGCGCGTGTGCATCTGCACGAGGCCGGCATTCGGGTGTTTGCGTTTAAGTTCTAGCAGAAGAGCCCTGCAATCCGGATGTGCCATGTCCTCGTCAACCAGCAGGATGTCGGATTGGGCCTGCTCGGAAAGAGCCAGAGCCTCGCGCCCTCCCCACGCAGTGGTGGTGCGATAGCCTTCGCTTTCCAGCAACCGCTCCAGTTCGATCAAAACCTGTTCGTCATCATCCACAATCAAAATTTTGATAGGATCACTGACCATATCCATACTCCAATCACGCGGCATGTCCGGGGGCACGCGGCCACGAATCAAGGCAAACGTCCTCGGCCTCCGGATGGTTGGGTAATCGGTATAAGAAACCGCGTTACGCAGAGTGGAGGCCGAGTAACTCCATCTTGTAAGCAAGGGCCGGAAGGGTCTGTGACGACCGTCACACACTCCAAAAATCTTTTGCGGGAATGAGCCAGACTCGGCGCTCCTTCCTCAACCAACCGGCGGTCCGATACGGGCGCGCGCGAACCGGCAGCAGATGAGCGTAGCCAAGTGAGGCATACCATGAGACACAATCGACCGGACAACTTGGCGGCTATCCCTTATGGCAGCAGTCTGGAGGAGATTGAGGAAGGCGTCAGCGCCGAAGCGGTCAGCTATGCCGCGGGCCTGCTGGTGGAAGCGGTGCGCAGCTATGACTCCGGAGCGCTAAGTTCCCGCACGCTGAAGATTACCCTGACCGAGGCTCAGATGATTGCTGCCAATCTGATCGCCAAAGCCTCAGCCCGCCTGGACAATCAGACCATGAGCGAACAAATTGAACGGGTACGGAAGTCAATTCGCGAAGTCAAGCCCTAGCGCAGGAAGCAAGGTCGAAGTTCCTCTGTGTCCTCTGGGTGCTCAGTGGTGATCGTTTTTTTTGAAATTCTTCACCACAGAGGGCACAGCTCTCGAACCCATCCGGAGGTTGCGAGACAGCGCGAACTATTTAGTATTGGGGACTTGGAATACGATTCCGCGATCGGAGTTCGCATTCTTGGTGGCCGCCACGTCGAGTTCAGCCAGCGGAACCTTCTTCGAGTCCTGTTCTGTATAGATCCACAACGTTTGTCCCACGATCGCGTAATTCTGAGCCTCAGTGCGGTGCCCATCCTGGAACACAAGAACGGTCAGGGGTGTCCTGTCATCAACCTCAGGTAGAGTGAAAGCCGGAGTCGGGGCAATCACCACCGTCTTCTTGCCCGCCACCGGGGCTTTCCCCTTGGTTCGAGGTGCAGGCGACGGTTTTACGGACACGGTTCGGTCTGCCTGCAACTCCTCAACCGCCGACGTGAGGCGCGATACCTGCTGCTGCAACTGATCGACGGCCGCTCGCAATTGCTGAATCTCGTTAGCCGTATCAGGGTCCTGGGCGGGCTGAACGGACGCCGCCTGGGCGTCCTGAGCGGGTTGCGCGGCCTGCGGGTCTACCGTGATGTCCTGGCCAACCGCCAGGCAGGACAATCCGAAGATGATAGTGGCCGCTAGCGCGCCAGGAAAGCGATTGAAACCAAGCATGAAAAACCATCCATCGGCCTAAGCTAGGCGAATCAATGCAATAAAGCCTTGTTCGGACTCTATTTCTACTCAATTTCCCCGTCAAGCCGGAATGGCCCTTCTGGGCAATGTCCTAGTCGATACCTCAAGCGTTAGGGCCGACAGGTTTCAACGTCGAAAGCGATTGGACAGCCGGCGCCGAACCGTTGGATGAGTTATCGGAAAGCCTAGCCCTGCATTGCGCGACCCGCTGCAAGGCCGCAAGCTCGCAATCCTGAGCAGGAGCCACGATTAACCCCGATACCCTGCCTTCCAGGGAAATTGAAATTCATGGGAGGCAAAGAAAGCTCCTACTGGCTGTAGGGGAGAGCCGACTCTACTTTTTTCTAGTAAGAACCCTAAAGTCGATCTGTCCGAGAATCTAACCCAGGTCCACTAGGTTGTTCGGGGGAGAGAACTAACATTCGCATACAGTCCGTTTTGGGCTCATGCCCGCGGGTCAATTAGTATTGACAAATTTTATGTCCGATTGTCGGTTGAGAAAGCAATCCTTTTGCTAGAATCTCGGGCGAGGAGGTTACATGCCTAACTTGGAAAAAGTGGTGAGGTCCTTGATGTCGGAGCAGAAGACTCTGCAAAGTAAGTTGAGTCAGGTTGAAGCCGCCATCTCGGCTCTTCGCGGGATGAGCCATAATGGCCGGGGTGCTGGCGCTCGACCGAAGCGCATCCTGTCGATCGCAGCACGGCGCCGGATCGCAGCGGCGCAGAGGGCTCGGTGGGCTAAGTACAAACAGCAAAAAAAGGCTGCCGCTTAGTCCTTTAAGTTTGATGTAAGGGTACTAAAACCGTCGGTTCGCGAGGCTTGCATTAACCAAGGCGGCCCTGGGAACCGGCGGTTTTGTTTGCGCTCGACTTATCCGCCCGCTTGATCACCGTCCAGCCGGCGTGCCTCCATTCATTTCGGAGATACGATCGCCGTTCCTTTGTTCAACTTTGAAAGCTCTCCAGGCCATTTCGTCTGACAGCCTGTAGAATTGGCCATAAATTCAATCTGGATTCGTCGATGTAATGCTCCAGGTTAGTGCCCAAAAAACGGACGCGACCCTTGGGCCTCCCAGAAATAGGGGATGGACTCGACAGTCCTCTGGCGGGCCTCAGGAGGTCAGGGGCTTCCCAAAAAGGGCAGACTACTCGCCGGGACCGCCCTGTTTTCGGGGGATTTTCCGATCTCAACCCCGTGACTGCCAAGGCTCTTCGTCCTTGTGATGGAATTGTTTACAATAATAGACTTGGTTTGATCCCGGGGCGCCAGCTAGGGCTCTGTACTCTTAATTAGGGCTTACTTCGACTTTTGGATCCATCGACACAAAAATCCGGGCAGACCGGTCCCTCGGCTCCTGTCTACTGGCGGGTCGAAGGCAGTCTCCTCGACCTGACTACTGTTCAGCCGGTGGCCTTTTTCACCTGGAACGCGCAAACCTTCGCCGCCCGCATGGCGCGCCGCGGGTTGGTTTTCCTGATGGCCGCCCTGCGTCCGTTTCTGTATGCCGCTCACCGGGTTTTCGCCACCCGAGTGGTGCACGCCGTTTTGCGTGGTGTGAGCCGGGACCGTCTCGATCTGCTGGGCGAGGAATACTTCCAGTACAAATTGAAGCCCCACCTGAAACCCGATGGGCTGGCGAGCCTGAAAAGACTGCAAGCGCAAGGCACCGACATCGTGCTCGTGAGCCAGGGACTCGATCACGTGATGCGTCCGCTGGCCCAGTTTTTGGGTGTGAGGTGGTTGCTCGTCAACCGGCTCGACTTGCGAGATCGCGTCGCTACGGGACGTTTGCTCTCGCCGGTCATACGGCCCCGGGGGCTCTTCGCCCGGATCACTGGCGCGGGACCCGATGGTGAGCGGGAACCGGATCGCCTCGCGCGCGAGTTGAATCTGCCCGACGCTGACTCGCTGCGCCGCGCCATTGTTCCCGCCGAGCGATCGATTGCGAACGCCCAGCGTCCCGTCGTCTACTTCGACAATCACCGGCATGCGCAGGCCTTTTCCGTTCGCCGGGCGTTGACGGGCAAACATGTCATGCTGGTGGGGTTCACGGGCTTCATTGGAAAAGTCTGGCTGGTCAACACCTTGCTCGATCTGCCCGAGATCGGCCGCATTTACCTTCTGATACGGCGCCAGAAATCCAATCCCGCCGGCAAGCGATTCGAGCGCATCGTGGAAGAGTCGCCGGTCTTCGATCCACTGTTTGACCGCCATTCCTTCGGCTTGTCGGCATTCCTTAAAGACAAGGTTGAGGTGATTGAAGGCGACGTTTCCCAGGAAGGGCTTGGAATTGACCCGGACGTCGCCCCACGCCTGCGGCAGAATCTCGATCTCATCATCAACAGTTCTGGTTTGACCGATTTTAATCCCGACCTTCGGGATGCTCTCGCAACCAACGTGGATGCCGCCGTGCACGTGCTCGACTTCGTTCGCCAGTCGGATCACTGCGGACTGGTTCACCTTTCCACCTGTTATGTTGCCGGCGCTCGAGACGGCCGGGTCAGCGAGAAGCTTCGCCCCAATTACACGCCCGCCGGAGTTGCCAATTACGACGCGGAACAGGAGTGGCGAAACCTTCATCAACTGGTAAAGCAAGCAGGAGAGAAAGCGGAAAGCCCCGAGGTCACGCGCGAGTTGATGCAAGAGGCGATTGGCAAAGAGCACGCGGCCAAGGACCTTCACGGAGCCGCCCTCGATAATCAGATTCGCAAAGGCCGCATTCGCTGGCTGCGCAACTATCTAACCGAAGCCGGAGCGCGCCGCGCCGCCGAGTTGGGCTGGCCCAACACCTACACATTGACCAAGAGCCTGGCCGAGTCTCTGATCGGCAACCGCGCTGCAGGCCTTCCGGTGGCCATTGTTCGGCCCTGCGATCGTCGAAACCTCCGTGGGCAAGCCCTTCTCTGGCTGGAACGAGGGCATCAACACATCTGCGTCGCTCTCCTATCTGCTAGGCACCAACTTCCGGCAACTGCCTTCCAACGAGCGCAAGCGTCTGGATATCATCCCGGTGGACTCGGTCTGCCAGGGCATCACCCTGATAGCGGCCGCCGTCATCGAGCGCCGTCACGAAACGGTGTACCAGCTGGCCACCTCGGTCACCAATCCTTGCGATATGGGCCGATCAATCGAGTTGACCTCGCTGGCTCATCGCAAACACTATCGCGCACAGGAAGGCCTGGAATCCTGGCTTCGCCTGCGCATGGACGCGATTCCGGTCTCGAAGACGCGCTACAACCGCCTTTCGGCTCCGGCGCAGATGGCCATCGTGAAATCGATCCAGCGCATCATGGCTCCGCTGTCGCTCAAGAAGATACCGCTCGCGCGTGCTGAACGAAACCTTGAGAAGGTGGGCAAGCTGGTTCAGCTGTTCGAGCCATTCATCCTCCATAATGAGCACGATTTCGTCGCGGACAACGTCGAAAAGCTCTCTCTGGCTTTGGTGCCCGAGGAACGTGCCGCCTTCGGCTACAACACTCGTGCTCTCGACTGGTGGGCCTACTGGATTGACATCCACATTCCTGCCTTGCGCCGCTGGACCTATCCGTTGATCGAAGGCCGTCCCTTGGCCGTGCGCCCACCTCGTCCTCTCATACCCATCCAAGAACCGGAAACAGCGCAAGGCGAAACTGTGAAGACTGGAACAAACGGGGCAACGTGGCGATATTCCTGACGGGATCGACGGGCTACATTGGCGCGCATGTCGCCGCGAATCTGCTGGAGTCGCACGGCGCGGCGTTGAACGTGCTGATCCGCGGCAAGGACGCGGAAGAAGCTGCGCTGCGTCTCTGGAACGGCATTCAGCTGCACATGGATTTTCCGCGCTTCTACGAGCACCTGCAGACCCGCATCCGCATCTTTCCCGGAGATCTGACCTCGCCGCAATTCGGGTTGAATCGCGACGACTACGACCGCCTGATCCACACCACGGATTCGGTGGTTCACTGCGCCGCCTCGCTGAACCGCAAGTCTGAAAAGAGTTGTATGAACGTGAACCTGCGGGGCACACTTGAGGTTCTAAGGTTGGCGCGGCACTCCCACTACTACCATGGCCTGCGCCGGTTCAGTAACGTCAGCACGGTGGCCGTGGCCGGCAAGCGGAACAACGAGGTTGTCACCGAGGATCGTTCGATCGATTGGAATCGTTCCGACTACGATCCTTACGCCCGCACCAAAAAATTCTGCGAGCACATGGTGCGCGAACTGTTGCCGGATGTTCCCATCACCATCTTCCGCCCAAGCATCGTTCTGGGGGACAGCCGCTACCCGGAGACGACGCAGTTCGACATGGTGAAGGCCTTTGTTTTCCTGGCCAGCCTGAAGGCGCTTCCTTTTCGTGCGCACGACAAGATCGACATCGTGAACGTCGATTTCGTGGCCGATGCGATTGCAACCCTGCACCAGAAAGCCGAGCCACAATACGACACGTATCACCTGTCTTCCGGCCGGGAATCGCAGACCTTTCGCGAGGTCACGGCGGCGCTGGCTTCCGCGCAGCAGAAGCGCGGGCCTGTGTTCCTGCCGGTTTTCGAAAAACCCTTTTCGAGCGTGGTCAATACCCTGGCGAACCGCGGTGGATCCCTTGCACACGGGGCAGCGTTGTTGAAAGTGTTCATGCCCTACCTGGTGTGGAACACGGTTTTCGACAACTCCCGGGTCACGACTGAACTCGGGCGAAAACCAGTGCCTTTTTCGCAATATAGTTACGGCCTTCTGAAGTTCAGCCGGGAATCGAACTTCACCTACAACTACAAGCCTTGGCCGGCAGCCAGTGCGGGAGGATCCGCGGCATGATGGACTTTGTGCTCGAAGCATGGGTCAGCGCCATCATCGAGTCAAAGCGCGCATCGTGGATGATGGGCGGGGGCTCGAGCTGGCACCCGGGCGACAAGCTGAAGCTCCTGTTCGCAGGCTATAACGGCACGCGCAACATGGGTTCGGACGTCCGGGTCGAGGAAATGCTGCGCCAGTTGCGCCATATCCTCGGCGCCGACCAGGTCGATTTCAGCGTTATGACCCAGACCTTCGCACGCTCGGAAGGCTACTTCAAAGATACGCACCAGGTGTTGTTGCCGCAGATTTTTCCGCCCTTCCTGTCAAGGGAAGTCCCCAGGCATCACGGCGTGGTGGCCTGTGAAGGCTCGATGTTCAAGAGCAAATTCGCCAATGCGCTCACTACCATGATGATCGGCTCGCTTGGCATCGCGGCCGTGCAGAACAAGCTGTCGGTCGGATACGGCGCCGAAGCCGGCCACATGGATCCGCTCGTCGAGCGCATGTGCGCGCGTTACTGCAAGGATTCGCTGATCATCACGCGCAACGACGAATCCCGCACGCTCCTACGGGAACTTGGTGTACCGGCGGAACTCGGCACCGATACCGCCTGGACCTTCGAGCCTCTGCCGCCTGAGTACGGACAGCGCGTGCTTCGCGAAGTTGGCTGGGACGGAAGCACCCGGGTCCTGGTGGTCTGCCCAATCAATCCGTTCGAATGGCCGGTGAAAGCTTCCGTCGGAAAATTGGTCGCGCGGAAGACGACCGGCGCGTTCAAAGACAGCCACTACCGCTCGGTTTATTTCCACAATTCCGGTCCGGAGTCCGAAAGGAAGTACGAGGCATATCTGACCGGAATTGCCAACGCGGTGGCCGCCTTTCGGCAGAAACGCAATGTGTTCGTCGTGATGGTGGCGACCGAACGCCTGGACGCGAGGCCGGCGCGGAGGATTGCTGAGAAGCTGGGGGGCGTGCCCGTCCTCAGCTCCGATGATTACGATATGTACCAGGTCGTAAGTATTCTGCGTGCCTGCCACCTGATGGCATCGTCCCGCTATCACGGCATTGTGACCTCCATGCCCGGCCTGCTGCCATCGTGCGGAATCACCATGGACGAGCGTATCCGCAATCTCATGCGCGAGCGCGGTCATCAGGATCTGCTGATGAATGTCGACGATCCTGATCTGGAGCCAAGGTTGCTGGCGGCGCTGGAACGTCTTGCTACTGACGGAGAGTCGGTGGCGGCCGGCATCGGCAAAACCGTGGTGAAGAATCTCAAGCTGATGGCGCGGATGGGCATTCACTTCGAAGAAGAAGTGCAGCGCCGTTACCCCGACTTCCCGACGCGCACCGGCGATTGGAGTTGGGAAGATTACTTGCCCCCGATGCATAGCGGTTTGCGGGAACTGGTGGAACGCTTCGATACTTCGGTCGAGAACCGAAAGCCCGCCGTAGCCAGCTAGGTTCAACCGCGGACGTTCAGGGCAAACCGGGAATTCGTAATTCAGATGAGTTTTCTGCAAGACATCTTCGAGAGCCTGCAAAAATCCGGCGACACTGCCGTGCTGCAGGAGATCCGCGATGGCCGGATCAAGGCCGTCTCGGGAAGGGAACTGCTCGACCAGATCGGGAGGGCCCGCGCGTTCCTGGCTGCCCAAAAACTAAACAAGGGAGACCGCTGCGCACTCTACGCGAACAACGGCATTGGCTGGGTGGCCATGGATCTTGCCATCATGGCCGAAGGACTGATCGTCGTTCCACTCTACGCACGGCAGGCCCCGGCCGAACTGGCCGCCATGATGAGAGATTGCTCTCCGGCGCTGGTTTGTTGCGGCGATGCTGCCTTGCTAGACTCCCTGGTCCGCGAATGGCCCGGCGCGCCTCCGCAGCAGGTCTTCGACGATATTTTCGCGACATCCCCCACGAGCCAGCGGGAACTTAAAATCGCGGACTCCGATCCGGTCACGATCATCTACACCTCCGGAACTTCGGGCGAGGCCAAGGGCGTCATCTTGAACGCGGGCAACATCGCCCACATGCTGAAATGCATTAACGGACGCCTGGACCGGCTCATGGGAACGCGGCCGCAGCAAGATCGTGTCTTCCACTACCTGCCGTTCGTATTCGCGGGATCCTGGATGCTGCTGCTGACCTCCCTGCTGCGGGGAAGCTTGCTCACGGCCAACACCGACCTGGGCAAAATCGCGCAGGATATGCGCACCGTGGCTCCGGATTATTTCCTGAATGTTCCCGCGTTGCTCGAGCGCATGCGCCGGGCCGTCGATGAGCAACTGTGGCAGGCCGGAGGCTTCGTGCAAGCGATTTACAGCCGCGCCAAGTCGGCCTGGGTCCGCAAACAGGAGGGAAAATCGAAATCGCTCGACCGCGTCTGGCTGTCCCTGGCGAATTCAGCGATCTTTCCGACCATTCGCAAAAAGATGATTGGCCGGAATCTGCGGGCATTGATCTGCGGATCAGCTCCGCTGGCGGTTGAAACCCAGCTCTTCTTCATGATGCTCGGCATTACTGTTCTGCAGAGCTACGGCCTCACCGAGACCACCGCCATCTGCACGCTTGATGATCCCCAGAACTACGAAGCGGGCCGCGTCGGACCCGCGATCCCCGCCGTCGAAATGAAGCTGGCGGATAACGAAGAAATCATCGTGCGCGGGCCAAATATTTTTCCGGGCTACTGGAACCGCCCGGAGGAAACATCCAAGGCCTTGCGCGATGGCTGGTTCCACACCGGCGATCAGGGCGAAGTCGACGCGGGCGGGAATTGGCGGATTGCAGGCCGCATCAAGAATCTGATTATTCTCGGGTCGGGACACAACATCGCGCCCGAGCCCATCGAAGAAAAGCTGACGCAACTGTTGCCGGCGGGGGCGCAGGTTGTGCTGGTGGGCAATGGCAAAGGCTATCTCTCGGCCATCATCACCGGAGCCGTGACTGCCGGGCAGGCACAAGCCGCGATTAATACGGCGAATCCGCAATTCCCCCATTACAAGCAAGTCCGCGCGTTCCATGTTCGGCCGGAGGCATTCACGATCGAGAACGGCTTGCTTACCGCGAATGGGAAACTGAAGCGGGATGTGATCACGCGCCATCTGCGCGACGAAATCGACGAGATGTACCGCGTGAAGGTCGCGGTCTAGACGGCAAAATCGCTGAACGCGATCAAAGACATGACAGAACGACTTCAAGGCCAGGCAATCTCGTGGGAAATGGCAAACGGCGTGATCGAACTGACGCTGCACCGCGGCCCCTGCAACGAAATCGGCTCTCTCTCGCTGGAAGAACTGGAAAAGTTCACGCAGTCGCTGGACGGGATGGCGCGGCGGGCCCACGCCCTTATCGTGCACAGCACCATGCGGTCCGGCTTCTGTGCCGGTGCCGACTTGCGCGAGCTCTATCACCGTTCGCAGGAAATGCAGAAGGCCCAGGCCCTGGCCGGCGTGCGCGACTTCCTGGAGCGCATTCATCGCGTTCTGAACACCATTGACGCCGCGCCCTTGACCACGATTGCCGCCATCCACGGGGTGACGTTCGGCGGGGGCTTCGAACTGGCGCTGGTGTGCGATCTCATCATCGCCGACAAGATGGCGCGCTTCGCGTTCCCCGAACTGCGCCTCGGCCTGGTTCCAGGCTTCGGCGGAATTCCACGGCTGAAGCGCGACCTTGGCAATGCGGTGGTCCGCGATCTTCTGCTGACCGGGCGAAGTATCAATGCGACACGCGCGCATGCGGTCGGCCTGGTAAGCCAGTTGGTCGCCGAAGGCGAAGCTCTGCGCGCTGCCCGCGCTACCGCCGCGCAACTCGGCAAGTTTGACCGCCGCACCGCCATCGCCGCCAAGAAGTTCATCAAGCCGATCCCGCACCACGAGTTGAAGCAGGAAATCGACCTGTTTTGTCAGTTATTCGCAGAACCTGCCGTAGAAGCCGGACTGCGCAAGTTCGTGGAGAGCACGGATCTGCAACCATACCTGCCCTGAATCGGGCAGCCCGAGGATTTCATCGAAAGACTTGATCATGCCAACTGAAGAGAAAACCCTGGACGAAATCATGGATCTGGCCGCCAAGCACTTCAAGGTCTCGCGCGACCAGCTGCGGCCAGACGAGGATTTTTTCAAGACCCTCAACATCGACAGCCTGCAGGCGCTCGATTTGCTGACCCGGCTCGAGAACCACTTCCATGTCGAGTTGCCCGACTACGAGTTGCAGGGAGTGACAGACTTCCGTACGCTAGCCGGACGCATTTATTCCCGGTTATGAATAGGTAATGGTTTGGTTAACACCGCTCTTCTCTGTGCTGTCGTGTCTCCGTGGTGAAATAGTCACTTCATGCTGGATTTACGCCAATATCCGTCGCTAGGGGCCGCACTGCGCGATGCCCTCGAGTTCTGGCCCAACGAAACCTGCCTGATCGAGGCCGACCGCGACAAGGAAAAGACCCGCCTCACCTACTCCGACTTCAAGGAACTTGCCCGCCCGTTGACGCGCGCCCTGCAGGACGCAGATTTTCGCGAAGGCGACCGCGCCGCCATCATCATGAGCAACCAGTCCAAGTGGCTGGTCTCGGCCTACGCGATTTTTTTCAGCGGCGGCGTTCTGGTTCCGCTGGACTTTAAACTCACCGCCGCCGAACAACTGCAACTGCTTGCCCACTGCAAGGCCAAGTTCCTGATTGTCGAATACTACCTGTGGCGCGCCATCATGCAGTCGCCCGACTTCAAAAAGCACACGATCAAAACGGTTCTGGTAACCGAGGCTCCACTGCGCGCGGATCTGGGCGGCGCGTATCGCTGGGAAGACTTCCACCGCAAGGGTGAACCGATTTTCATCGAACGCCAGCGCGAAGACGTGGCGTGCATCGTCTATTCGTCGGGAACCGGCGGCCGGCCCAAGGGCTGTGTGCTCACGCACGAAAACTATCTCGAGCAATGCGCATCCCTCACGGCGTGGTATCCCTTCTGGCCCGGCGTGCGCTACCTGAGCATTCTGCCCACCAATCACGCCATCGATTTCATGGTTGGCTTCATCGGTCCTTTTGTGTGCGGAGCCTGCGTCGTCCATCTGCGCACGCTGCGTCCGGAGTACGTGCGCGACGCCTTCGTGCGCTACCGCATCAGCTACATGAGCCTCGTTCCAATGGTTCTTAAGAACCTGGAGCGCGGCCTCAAGGCAAAGTTCGACGAATTGCCCCGCGCCAAGCGCTTCATGCTCGACCGCATGATTGCACTCAATAAATTGCTTACCCGCCGCCGTCCCAACGTGAAGCTCAGCCGCCGCCTGCTGGGACAAGTTCACAAAGCTTTCGGCGGACAACTTCTTGCCCTGTTCACGGGCGGCGCGTTCATGGAGCCCTCGACCCTCCAGTTTTTTTACGATCTCGGCATCCCCGTCGCCAACGGCTATGGCCTGACCGAGGCCGGGACCGCGCTCACCCTGAATGACTTCAAGCCCTTTCGAGCCGACACCGTAGGCCGTCCGCTCCCCGGCGTCGAGTTGCGCGTGCTGAGTCCTGACTCGGAAGGGGTTGGCGAGGTTTCTGTGCACAGCAAGACCGTCATGTCGCACTATCTCGACGACCCCGAACTCACCGCCGAAACCATTGTTGACGGCTGGCTTCTCACCGGCGATCTGGGCCGCTTTGATTTCACCGGGCATCTCCAGCTCTTCGGCCGCAAGAAAAACATGATCGTGACCGAAGGCGGCAAAAATATTTATCCCGAAGACATCGAGTCCGTGTTCGAGGGCCTGCCGGTGAAGGAGTACTGCGTGTTTGCGGCCAACTATCTCTGGCCCGCGAAGCAGTTGGGAAAGGAATCGCTGGTGATGGTTTTGCGCCTTGACCAGAATCAACAGGTCGATGCCACGCTGATCGACGAATTAAATGCGCGCAACCGCAGCCTCGCTGATTTCAAGCGTATCGGCGCCTACCTCGTTTGGGATCGCGATTTTCCCCGTACGGCCTCCTTGAAGATCAAGCGCACCGTTCTTGCCGAAGAAATCGGCAAATCCGCGGAGCGCTCGGCGGTTGTCCCGCTGTGAACGGCACGTTTCTTGCGGTAGTGAATCCCGC
The DNA here is from genome assembly GCA_963733805.1 of uncultured Acidobacteriota bacterium. Taxonomy (GTDB): domain Bacteria; phylum Acidobacteriota; class Terriglobia; order Terriglobales; family Acidobacteriaceae; genus Gp1-AA133. Next base: position 380,642 of record CAVTEO010000010.1, read on the forward strand.
CGCCGGCGGCGGGCGCTGCCGCAAACTCGTTGGCCCCGCGCTCGAACGGCTGCGCGCCGGCGGCCTCAAGCTCGATGTGCTCGAAACCGCACGCCCGGGCGATGCCATTCGCATTGCGCGCGAACACTATGCCCTCGGTTACCGCCGCTTCCTCGCGGTAGGAGGCGACGGCACCTCCTACGAAATCGTGAACGGACTCTATCCCGAAGCGCAGGGCGGCGAGCCCCCCGTGCTCGGATTCCTTCCGCTCGGCACCGGCAATTCTTTCCTGCGCGATTTCACTAAAGACGGCGTGGAAGGCGCCATGCAAGCCTTGCTCGCGCAACGCACCCACGCTTGCGACGTTATGCGCATGCGCCACAAGCAAGGCACCATCCACTACATCAACCTGCTCAGCGTCGGATTCGCCGCCGATGTCAACGCCACCCGTTCCCGCACGTTCGCCGGATGGGGCGAGCCGGGATACTTTCTCTCGATCTTTCTGCGTCTTGCGCAGCTGCGCCGACGCCCGTTTCCACTTCGCGTCGAAGGCGAAGGGGCCACCGACCATCGCCGCTGCCTGTTTCTGACGTTCAACAACAGCAAGTTCACCGGCGGCACGATGATGATTGCTCCCCAGGCCGAGGTAGATGACGGCCTGATCGAATACGTGCGCTGGGGGCCGATCGGACGCGTTGGCCTGATCCGCAATCTGTCGACTCTCTACGACGGCACTCATGTAAACCATCCGCTGGCCGAGCGCCGGGCTGCCCGCCGCATCGATTTCGAACTCGACAAGGCCGTCGATGTCATGGTCGATGGGGAGGCTCTAACTCTGCACCTCGAGAAACTCGACGTGTTGCCGTCCGCTCTGCGGGTCGTGGTATAAAAACTTTCATGTCTCAGCAAAGAAGGGAACGACGACAGGCCGAGGAAGCCCCTCCCGAGCGGGATCCGGCATTTCTGCGCAAAGTGATCATCGGATTCGTCATTGCGGCGGCGCTGGGTGCGACGTACTACGTCGGCTATCACCGGCGCGTGCATGCACACGACGACTTCGCGCGCTGCCTGGCTAAACACGACGTCAAGATGTACGGCGCCTATTGGTGCCCGCACTGCTCCGACCAGAAAGCCATGTTCAGCGCTTCGTTCGAATATGTGCCCTACATCGAATGCGGCATCCCGGGCGACACTACGAAGATCCAGCAGGTTTGTACCGATGCCGGCATCAAGCATTTTCCCACCTGGCAATTTCCGCCCATGGGCGAACGGGTCGAAGGCGCGATCCCCCTGGACGATCTCGCCCTGCGCACTGGATGCCCCCTGCAATGACCGTTACCTCACGGCGACTGCTGCCGGCGATCGCGATTTTCGCGCTGCTCGGCGTTGCCGTGTCCTCGGTCTCGCTCGATCACCACTTCCGGAAATCCAAGACATCCTACTGCGACTTTGGGCAGACTTTCAATTGCGACATCGTGAATCGCAGCGAATATTCCACCGTCGCGGGAGTGCCCGTCGCGCTTATCGGGATTCTCGGCTATCTCGCGCTGCTGGCGTTTGCCACGTTCTACCGCCAAAAAGCCGAAACTCCCGGTATCCTGCTCGCGGGTTCGGTTGGCGGGCTTGCCTTTGCTCTTTATCTCACCTACGTCGAGAAATTTATTCTGGGCGTGTGGTGCATTCTCTGCTTGACATCCCTGTTTGCGATCTTCGCCATTGCAGTCTTGTCCTGTGTATTGTTTCTGCACACCGTAAATCGAAGTCGTAGAACCTGACGGCTCTGATCGAATCCATCCATGGAAAACTCATCCCAACCAATTGTCGCGGCTCAGCCTGTGACTGCTCCGACCGCAACCGTGGTCGGGGATCTCCGCATTCATGAGTTCAGCAGTCATATTTTGCGGAACCGCCGCAATCTTCGTGTCTGGCTGCCGCCGGGTTACGATCTTCCAGAAAATTCCGCCCGGCGTTACCCGGTGTTTTATCTCAACGACGGGCAGAATCTGTTCGACGCGGAGACTTCCTTTACCAAGGTTGAGTGGCAAGTCGACGAGACCGCCGATCGGCTGATCCGCACGGGCGTGATCCCGCCCACGATCTTCGTCGGGATCGACAATGCCGGCGTTGAGCGTCTCAAGGAGTATTTGCCTTACCGTTCTTTGAACCCCGTCATCCTGCGTCCCCAGGGCGCCAAGTACGCCTCATTCCTGACCAGGGAAATCATCCCCTTCATCGGTCAGCACTACCGGACAGCCAAAGGGCCCGAGAATACTTCGCTGGGCGGATCTTCGCTTGGCGGCCTGATTGCTCTGTATGTCGCAATGACGACTGCGGGAGTCTTCGGCAGTATCCTGATCGAAAGCCCGTCGCTGTGGGTTGCGAACCGGCAGATTCTTCGCGAGGCCCGCGAACCCCGCCTCTGGCCGCACAAGATATATCTCGCCATCGGCACACGCGAAGTTGGGCGGGAAGAAAAAGACCGCCAGACCGTCGAGAACGTACGCGAACTGGAGCGCATCCTGCGGCGCAGCGGCCTCGACGATCGCCGGCTTCGGGTGGAAATCGCCGAAGGCGGAACGCACAGCGAAGCCGCCTGGGCCGCTCGTCTGCCGGATGCCCTGCGATTTCTCCTGGGAAGCCAGCCAGGCTCATTGTAGATAGCAGCTGTTAGGCGTGTTTGGTTGTCTCAGCGTCCTTCGCGGAATTTCTTCGCGTTCTTCCGTGGTTAAAAACTCTTGTTCGGGCGACAGCAAAGCCTTTAACCGCGAAGTATCGCGAAGCCCACGAGAAAAAACTTCAAGTCGCCAACTCGGCTGAGTTTTCCTTCCGGCAGATCATCCATAACAGCACAGCCATCGCAATCACGGACACCTGAACGTGTGTCCACCCCGCCAGCGGTCCGGCGAGTGGCAGGATGTAGCAGGCATACAGCAGCGGTCCGAGCCAAGGAAGATCGGCTCGTTGCCCGTGCGCCCAGTCAATAAGCAGAAGAAACGCCGGTGCGAGGATGACGAGGTCATACACGGTCAAATGCGGAGAAACCAGCACAGTTGCGAGTAGGAGTGCGGAGTACCTCAGCCGCAGATCAATCCCGCGTTTCCAGCAACGAAGCGTCACCCACAAGATGAAAACCGTACTGGCCAGACAAGTCCAGAATGCAACCGCCGGCGACGGTACCAATAGCGCCCAGAACGCGCGCAGGGAATGCATCTGATAGAGCCGCGGCTCCAGTTGTGGCAGCACCTCTCGCACGCGCAACAGGCGTTCGAAATAGTCTCGCATCACGGCAGTCCCGAAGTAAGCCCATCCCACCGACAACTGCGCCAATGCAGCCAGCGCGGCGCCGGAAACCAATTTCCATTCGCCGGACGCGACGAACACGAACGCAGCCGCCAGCCCGAGTTGTGGCTTGGCCATCAAACAGCCAATCGCAAGTCCCGCCAGGAATTTCTTCTCTGACCGCAGCGCAAGGAACGCCGCTGTGAAGCAAGCCAGCGCCACCGCCGACGTTTGTCCCCATGCCATCAAATGAAAAAACGCCGGATAAGCCAGCGCCAGAAGCAAAACGAGCCGTCCATCCGAACGCAAGCTCGCACACGTTTTCCAGACCAGGTAACAACACATCCCGTAAAGGAGAGCATTGCCCACCAGCCAGAGGGCCAATGCCGCGCCGTAGGGAAGCCTGGCCAGCGGTGCGAATAACAGCGCGACCTGCGGCCCATAAAGCGCCACAAAGTAAATGCGCTGTGCCTGCGGAACGCGCTGTCCGGCCAGCGCCGACTGCGCCGCCATGTTGTACAGATCCGCACCCCGGTGTTCCAGGGCCAGCGAACCGAGGGTGTAAAAGTGAAGGAAGTCTGTGCCCTTTACCAGTCCGTGCCGGTCGAGCACTCCCGGAGTCGCCATGATCCATGCGTAGGCGCCCCACAGGCATACAGCAAACACCCATCCGTGCGCGCGCAACCGTTGCCTGGTGAGCCACGGGTGCGTTGTGGTCGGGACGACGGTGGCCATGTCCCCGACATCATAGCGTGTGCGATTTGCTGGCTGGGGAGCCCTGCAAGTTCTTTGAGCAAGGTGGGATTCCACTACTTCGTTCCATTGGAAGAGAGCGGGCAGCGCCGGATCGAGGAAGATGCTCCCTCAGAATCTTTCCGCTCTACAGCCCGCCCGCTTATTCCCGCCACGCGCAGGACTCAAAAATTCCGGGGGCACTCCCCGCGAGCTGCTACCAGAGCGGCTTACCGTCGCCGTCGCGGAACAGGAACTCGTCTTCGCCGCGTTTAATCTTGCGCGCGAGAATGGTGTCCACGCCATTAAACTTCACTTTCACGCCGGTCACTTCGAGCACGTCGCCTTTGTGAAAAACGAGCTCGTACTGGTTCACGAATTTCGTGAGCGCCAGGTGCACTTCCAACGAACCGCCTTCTGTAAGCTTCATCGTAAGGTGCGAGCCCATGCCTCCGCTCACCGGGCACTCGCGGTCTTTCACTTCTTCCACCGTACCCTTGAAGACGGCTTCGGTGGATTTGTCATATTTCGGGACCGGCTCACTGGCCGGTTTCCGGGCGGCTGCCATCGTGACCCACGCCACGACGATCAACAAGATAAGACCGATGCGCCAGGTTTTCATGTTGCCCCTCCTCGCTTACAGGTCCGAGACCTTGGGCCTGGCTTAGCTAAATTATGACGCCGTCAATCCGCACCTCCTGTGATCTTGATCACTTCAAAGGGTGCTGTTGATACAGGTCGGAAGCGCCTCAGAATAGGGCGTTTGCGGGGAATCCAACCCCGAGGAGGTGCGGGCGCCGGTGTGCGAGGTCGAACGGTCTCGCGCGATGCAGTCCAAGATCTGCGGAAACAAGAAGGCGCGGGCTGGAATCAAGCCCGCGCCTTAAATCTCGGCAGGTGCAGGCGGCCTACTGCTGCATGGCCGGTTCGTTTTCTTTCACAAGCTTGTCGAGAATGCCATTGGCAACCTCGATGAGCTCGGGATCCACTTTGCGGTTGCTCGCAATCGCATCGGCCAACGGCACCGACGCGATCTTATTGCCGCGAATCGCGGCCATATTTCCCCATTCTCCGCGATGCACCATGTCGATGGCGCCGAGCCCGTAGCGGGTCGCCAGCACGCGATCGAAAGAACTCGGCGAACCGCCGCGCTGAATGTGCCCCAGGACCACCGATCGGGTCTCAAAGCCGGTGCGCTTTTCAATCTCGCGCGCCAGGGCGTTGCCAATTCCTCCCAACCGCTCGTGTCCGAATTCGTCTTTGCCCAGGTCCTGCACGACCAGTCCGGGCTCGCTCGAAGCGGCGAACTTGGCGCCTTCCGCAGCGACCACAATGCTGAAGTAACGCCCGCGGGCGTGCCGCTGGCGTATCAGTTCGGCGACTTTGTCGATATCGAACGGAACTTCGGGAATCAGGATTACGTCCGCGCCGCCGGCCACGCCGCTATATACGGCGATCCAGCCCGAATCGCGTCCCATCACTTCCACAACAATGACGCGGTTGTGCGCCTCGGCGGTCGTATGCACGCGGTCAATCGCGCCCGTCGCCACGTTGACGGCGGTGTCGAATCCAAAAGTAAAGTCCGTGCCGGCCAGATCGTTGTCGATGGTCTTCGGCACGCCCACCACCTTCACGCCGTTCTGAAACAACTTCTGGGCGACCGATAGCGTGTCGTCCCCGCCGATGGCGATCAACGCATCGCATCCATTCTTCTTCAGGTTGTCGGCGCAAGTCTGCAATCCGCCCTCTCGCTTGGCGGCATTGGTTCGCGAGGTCCGCAAAATCGTACCGCCGCGCGGCAAAATACCACTCACGGTCTCCAAGTCGAGCGCCATGGTTTTGTTTTCCAGCAAGCCGCGCCAGCCTTCCATGAAGCCGACGAATTCGTCCTGGTAGTGAAACGTACCTTTGCGCACCACCGCGCGGATGACCGCGTTCAGACCTGGGCAATCGCCGCCGCCAGTTAACATGCCGATCTTCATTTCGTGCTCCTATAGCAGGGAATGAACTCTCGTTCGCGGGATCTTCTCCGCCGCGTGCTGGCTCTTCTCCGCACAGAGAAGAACAGCCGAATGCCGAACCTGATCCGGAACTATAAAGACTACCATTAATCGTGGTCCACTTTGCTGTAAGCGAAAAACCCTGATTCTATGCGGCCTTCAAACACCGAGCCCTCCGGGCTGCATACCGGGCGTCCGGTCACCGGGAACTTGTGCTGGTGGTCACAGAAGCGATTTCGTCGTGATCGGGTGCTGGCTCCTGGAAATCGTTCCCCCACATTTGCAAGCACGAGCCAGATTCGCCACAATACTGCGAATCCCAAGCCGCCCTCTATCGGCTTAAACCCATTTCGGAGTTCGGTAGCCCCATGTCTAAAACAGCACGCGTCGCCGTGTGGGTAGCGGTTGCCGTCGCCGGTGCGTTATCGGTTGCGACCATCGCCTTGCATCGTGGGGAAGAGATCAATGCCATGTGGCTGGTGGTGGCCGCAGTTTGCAGTTACGCGATCGGTTACCGCTTGTACAGCAAGTTCATCGCGGCGCGCGTGCTTGCGCTGGACGCCCTGCGCGCAACCCCCGCCGAGCGCCTCGAGAACGGCCGCGACTTCGTGCGCACCAACAAGTGGGTCGTTTTCGGCCACCATTTCGCGGCTATTGCGGGTCCCGGTCCGCTGGTTGGTCCCGTGCTCGCCGCCCAGTTCGGCTACCTTCCCGGGACCCTGTGGATTCTCGCCGGCGCCGTGTTCGGGGGATGCGTCCAGGATTTCGTGATTCTCCTCTTCTCGGTGCGTCGCGATGGCAAGTCGCTCACCGAAATGGCGAAGGACGAAATCGGCCGCCTGGGAGGCTTCGTCGCGTACGTGGCCGTGATCAGCATCATCGTCATCCTGCTGGGAGTCTGCGCGCTGATTGTGGTCAACGCCCTCAAAGCCAGCCCCTGGGGTACGTTCACTATCGCGATGACCATCCCGATCGCACTGCTGATGGGCGTCTACCTTCGCCGTCTGCGTCCGGGCAAAGTCTTGGAAACCTCGATCCTGGGATTTCTACTGGTGCTGCTCGCGATCTGGGGTGGCGGATGGGCTGCCCACACTCCCTCCATCGGCCGCTACTTCACCTTGACTGCGCCCACGCTCGCGGTCCTGATCATCATTTACGGATTTGCCGCCTCCGCGATGCCGGTCTGGCTCCTGCTCGCGCCTCGCGATTACCTCAGCACCTTCGTCAAGCTGGGCACGATCGCCATGCTGGCGCTCGGCATCATCGCCCTGCGCCCGACCTTGCACATGCCCGCCATGACTCGCTTCATCGACGGCACCGGCCCGGTCTTCGCCGGAAGCTTGTTCCCATTTGCCTTCGTGACCATCGCATGCGGCGCCATCAGCGGGTTTCATTCCCTGATTGCCAGCGGCACCACGCCGAAGCTCATCGCGCGCGAGACCGAGACGCGCATGGTGGGATACGGCGCCATGGCCTGCGAATCGATGGTCGCCATCATGGCCGTCATCGCCGCCTGCGTGCTCCAGCCCGGCACATATTTCGCGATCAACAGCCCGGCAGGGATCGTTGGCCAATTGCCCGAAGCGGCCACCAGCACCATCTCAAACTGGGGATTTGCCGTGACCGCCGCCGACATGCAAACCCTCGCCCAGGCGGTCGGTGAGCAGACGTTGTTCAACCGCACCGGCGGCGCCCCCGCATTCGCAGTCGGCATGGCGCATATTTTTTCGCACAGCATCGGGGGCCAGGCGCTGATGGCGATCTGGTACCACTTCGCTATCATGTTTGAAGCGCTCTTCATCCTGACGGTGCTCGACGCCGGAACCCGCGTCGGCCGCTTCATGGTGCAAGACGCGCTCGGCCACGTCTGGAAGCCGCTCGGGCGAACCAGTTGGTATCCCAGCATCCTGGTGAACAGCGCTTTGATCGTTGGAGCCTGGGGATATTTTCTGTGGCAAGGCGTGAAGGATCCGCTGGGCGGCATCAATTCGCTTTGGCCGCTGTTCGGAATTTCCAACCAACTGCTCGCCACGGTGGCGCTGTGCGTCGCGACCACTATCATCATCAAGATGGGGCGCGCCCGCTACGCAGCCGTAACGCTTGCGCCTCTGGCCTGGCTGGTCGCGGTGACGTTTTCCGCGTCGTACTACAAGATTTTCGATCCCAATCCGCGAATCGGCTTCCTGGCGCACGCCCGCCAACTGGCAGCATCGGCGGCGTCCACCGCGGCCCCGCAAGCCGCCACCGCGCGCCTGATCTTTAACGACCGCCTCGACGCCGCCGTCACCGCAATCCTGATCGTCATGATCGCCATGATCCTGATTGAGTCGGCCGCGGAATGGATTCGCATCCTCGCAGGCCGAAAGCAGCCAGTCGTCCGCGAATCTCCCTTCGTCGCCACGCGGTTCGCGACCGAGGAGCAAGCATGAAGACGACGAAGTTTTGGGACGCCGCACAATCAAGAACTGAGGAAGCCTCAAGGTGTACGGAAGCCTCCAGTAATGTGAGGAAAGAAGCGGCTTTAGCCGCTGGGGGGCGCCCTCCACAACCAGATTCGCTGCGCACACGCTTTCAAAATGCCATCAACCTGCTTCATTGCACACTGAGGGAAATCTTCGACGAGTCCGCTTACGCCCGCTTTCTCGCACGCCGTCAGATCGCAACCTCGCCCCAAGCCTACGCCGACTTCCTCCGCGAAATGCAAGCGCAACGCGAACGTCGCCCCCGCTGCTGTTAGGCATCGTGCTTGACTGAAGACTGGTTCGCTCGCCGGACAACCGATACACTGACTTCATGCGCGTCCTGGGTATCGACTGCGGCACCGAATATACCGGCTTTGGCGTGGTCGAACTCGCATCCTCAGGTCGCCTCCACTACCTGACCTGCGGCGCCATCAAGCTCTCTCCGCGCGACCCGATACCAGCGCGCCTCAGCCGCATTTACACCCGGCTCGAAGAACTGATCCACGAACATCAGCCCGACCAGGTTGCCATCGAAGACGTTTTCTACGCACTCAATGTGAAGTCCGCTCTCAAACTCGGCCAGGTGCGCGGCGTCGCCATGCTGGCCGCAGCCGTGGCTGGACTCGAAGTCGCCGAGTACGCGCCACTTTCCATCAAATCGGCCGTAGTCGGCTACGGGCGTGCCGAGAAACAGCAAGTTCAGCACATGGTGACCCGCCTGCTGGAACTCGCGGAGGCTCCCGAGCCCGCCGACGCCTCCGATGCACTCGCCATCGCCATCTGCCACCTCCACACCTGCGCCACACAACAGCGACAGATGGCCGCCCGCCGCTAACCAGAAAGGTTTTCGTCCCGCGCGAATAACGAATTCCGATCTGAGGTCATAAATAGTCTCAGCAGCCGGATTGTCGAAAGAGTCCCGACGCCCGCTAGATAACCCTCGGAGCTGTCTGTGGCAGATCTCTGCGCCCTCTGCGTTTCAAGCTTTTTCCTCCACCACCCACAAATCCCCTGATGCGGCGCGCTCTCGAAAGCCTTAGAATTATTCAGACCCTATGAGTGTCCTCGCTCGTCTCGCCCGCACCGCGTTGATTCTGTCAATGGCCGCCGCATCGCAAGCGCAAACAGGCGCAGCTCCCGCGACGATCTCGTTTTCCCTCGACTTTCCGCAGTCGATCCCGGATCACTACGTCATCACGGTTTCGTCGGACCGCCACGCCAGCTACCAGTCCACGGGAAAACTGACTCCCCAGTCCGATCCCGGCGATCCTTTCGCCGAAGACTTCACCATGTCGGCCGACACCTGCAAGAAGATCTTTGAACTCGCCGCCAAGGCAAAGTATTTTGAGGGTCGCGTCGATTCCGGCAACAAGAAACTAGCCTCCACCGGCGCCAAGGTCTTGAAGTATTCGGAGGGTTCCCGAAATACTGAAGCCACCTACAATTACTCGCCCAACCCTGCCGTGCAGCAACTCACAGCCATTTTTCAAAACATCTCGTCCACGCTTGAGTTCGGCCGCCGGCTCGAGTTTTACCACCATCACCAGAAGCTGGCGCTCGAGGAAGAGTTGAAGCGCATGGAAGAAATGGCCAAGTCCAAAAGCCTGGATGAAATCCAGGCCGTGGCTCCCATCCTGCAAAGCATCATCGCCGACCACAGCGTCTTGAACGTGACGCGTGTGCGTGCCCAGCGGTTACTGAACGGCGCCGGCGCGCCAGCGAGCGGCGCATGACCCTATCCATCTTGATTTGAATAGCTTGCGTCGCACTTGACCGGCATTTGCCGTAATTCCTGCGCTACTCCCGTCCCCTGCCCGAACCGCCCGAAATTACAACTATCTAGCAACTCAAGCCACGCTCCGCGTGTTCTAATGAAGTAAGGGACAGAGTCTCCAGGAGACAATTTATGTTGAACCGCAGCTTGGGCACGTGGCTTGCTCTGGGGGTTGGGCTGATCTGTGTGTTGGCCGCAACTGTCGCGATGGCAGATTCGCAGGCGCGCATCGTCCGGCTCAGCGACGTCCAGGGCGCAGTCGAGATCGATCGCAACACCGGGCAAGGCTACGAGAAAGCCATCGTCAACATGCCGCTGGTCGAGGGCATGAAGTTGGCTGCCAAGGCCGACGGCCGGGCGGAAGTGGAATTTGAAGACGGCAGCACGGTTCGCATCACGCCCAATACGAAAATTGAATTCACCGCCCTTAGCCTGCAGGATTCCGGCGCCAAGGTTTCGACCGTCAGTCTGACGCAGGGGCTGGCCTACGTCGACTACACCGCCAGGCAGAAGGACAACGTCTTTACGGTAATTTTCAAGGACGAGAAAATTCGTCCGGAAGAAGCCGCCCGCTTCCGCGTAAACCTCGCAGAAGCCACCGCCGTGGTGGCAGTCTTCAACGGCAACTTGAAAGTCGATGGCCTTTCCGGCCCGGTGGAAGTCAGCAAGAATAAGTCGGCCATCTTTGACCTTACAAATGGCAACAAGTCCACCCTGGCCAAAAATATCGACGAAGAACCCTTTGACGCGTGGGATAAACAGCAAAACAAGTATCAGCAGGAATACGCCAAGAAAGGCTCGTATCGCGACATTCCTTACGGCTACGGCGTGAGCGATTTGAATTACTACGGAAGCTACAGCAACGTTCCCGGCTACGGCATGATGTGGCAGCCCTACTTCGCGGGCGTCGGGTGGAATCCTTTCATGGACGGTTCCTGGATGTTTTATCCCGGCTTTGGATACACATGGGTCTCCTCCTATCCGTGGGGATGGATGCCCTATCGCTACGGAAGCTGGAACTTTGTGCCCGGCTACGGCTGGGGTTGGGCGCCGGGTGGTTTCGGCGGCGGATGGTCGACCGTCGTCCGGGTTACCAACCCGCCAGTCCGGTTTAAGCCGCCGGCGCCTCCCGTGCGTGGCACGGCCACGGTTGCCGTGGGACGCCCGGTATTCTCGAGCACAGCCCCGAACCGGATCGTGGTGCGCGGCGACGCAGCAGGCTTGGGAGTTCCTCGCGGCTCGGTGAATAATCTGAGTAAAGTTTCACGCCAAGTGCAAACCCACGGCTCCGCCACGGTTCGCACGGCTCCTCCACCATCAAGCATGCCGTCTCCCGGCTTTGGCGGCGGGAGTCACGCCAGTACGGGCGCCAGCCGACCCAGTTCAGGAGCCAGCCGACCCAGCACTGGAGGCAGCCACGTGAATACTGGAGGCGGCGGACGGATGAGCACAGGCGGCGGGGGACACGCGTCCGCACCACCACCCAGCCGTCCCAGATAACACTCAAGTGAAATCAGGGCGGCGTGCGCGCCGCCCTTTCTATTTGTCAGAGGAATTGTTGACAGCGGATCCCAGCTTCAATTTCTGAGAGTCTTGCCGGTCTTCAGCGTGTACTGAATCCGCTCCTGGGTCTTCTTCTCGCCGCACAAAGACTTAAAGGCTTCGCGCTCAAGATCGAGAATGTACTGCTCGCTCAGCGGCGTGCCGGGTGTGACATTGCCGCCGCACAGAACCTCGGCGACCTTGTTCCCAATCTTTACCTCGTGGTCGCTTATGTAGTCCCCCTGCCGCATCAGGTAGACGCCCATTTTCAGCGTGGCCAGAATATTTTCGCCGGGAGCGGGCAGGTCGATACGCATCACGGGAGCCTCGTAGCCGCTGCGCGCCAGTTCCAGGGCCCGCGCCTTGGCGTCGAAGAGCACACGCTCACGATTCATGCTGATGTTGTCGGACTCGGAAAGAAATCCCAGCCCGCGCGCCTCGTGCGCCGAAGTCGCCACCTTGGCCATCGCAATCGTTTCGAAAGCGCGCTTCATTGCCTCGAGCAATTCAACTGACTCGCCGCGCCCGTCCGGCCGGATGGAGGTGGCGCTTTCCAGTGCGCGCACAAGCATCTCCTTGCATCCGCCGCCCCCCGGCAGCAAGCCCACTCCCACTTCGACCAGCCCGGTATAGAGTTCCGCGTGCGGCTGGCGTGCCGGGGCGTGTAGCGAGATTTCCGTTCCCCCGCCCAGCGTGAGTCCAAACGCTCCGACCACGACTGGCTTCGGCGAAAACTTGATCGCCTGGGTCATCCCCTGGAACTGCCGGATCACCATATCAACGTCGTCCCATTCTTCTTCCTGAACGGCCATCAGCAGCAGCATCAGGTTCGCGCCCACGGAAAAGTTCGTCGCGTCGTTGGTGATCACGAAAGCATCGAACGCATCACCCGGCCCGCCCGGTTTCAAAGTCTGCGTGATCAGCTGGATGATGTCGGCCCCCAGCGAGTTCATCTTGGCGTGAAACTCAATGCAGCCCACGCCATCGCCCAAATCGACCAGCGAAGCACCCGAATTCTTCTTCACCACACCCTTGGACTTCTTCGCGACCGCCACCGACCACACGCCCTGGGGAACCGTCAGCGGCTTCCAGTTGCCGGCGGCTAGATCGAAGAACGACTTCCCGGAAGCAGTTCCCGGATTGTCTTCGTACCAGCTTTTCTTGCCCGAACCGATCAGCTTCTCGACATTAGCCGCCACGGGCTTGCCTTCTTTCTTCATGCGCGCGACCGTAGATTCCACTCCAGCCGCATCCCACAGTTCGAACGGCCCCATCTCCCAATTGAAGCCAAGTTTCATGGCGCGATCAATTTCCACAACCGTGTCAGAAATTTCAGGAATGCGATTGGCTGCGTAGGTCCACAGATCGGAAAGCGCGGCCCACAGGAACGCTCCTGCTTTGTCATTCTTCTGAGGCGTGCCTTCTAACCCGAGCAGCATGCGAACGCGCGCGCCCGTCTCTTCGACGTTCTTCGCCATATCCAGCGCTGCGAATTTAGGCTTCTGCCGCGGATGGTATTCCAGGGTCTTCCAGTCGAGCGCAAGCCGTTCTTCCTTCCCGTCGTGCCCTTTGGATTTCTTGTAGAAGCCGCCCTTGGTTTTGTCGCCCAGCAGTTTGCGGTCAAGCATGTGCTTGTAGAAATCGGGAAGCCTGAGCTCGCTGCGCTCGTCGCGCACGTTTTCAGTCATGTTGTTGACCACGTGCCCCAGAATATCGAGTCCTACCAGGTCGATAGTGCGAAAGGTCGCCGACTTGGGCCAGCCCACCGGGGCTCCCGTCAGCTGATCCACGTCTTCAATGGTCAGATCCATCTCCTGCATCAGGCGCATCACGTTCAACACTGAGAACGTGCCGATGCGGTTCCCAATAAAGTTCGGCGTGTCCTTCGCGTAAACCACGCCTTTGCCAAGCCGGACGTCGCTGAACCACGCAACCGACTCAAGCAGGGCGCGGTCGGTGTGCGGCGTCGGTATCAATTCCAGCAGCCGCATGTAGCGCGGCGGATTGAAAAAGTGCGTGCCAAACCAGCAGCGGCGAAACTCTTCCGGAAACCCTTCCGCAATTTTTCCCACCGGAAGCCCGCTGGTATTGGTCGTAAAGATGGTGCCGGGCTTGCGCACGGCCTCGACTTTCTTCAGTAAACTGCGCTTGATTTCCAGATTCTCGACCACCGCTTCGATGATCCAGTCCACCTCGGCCAGCTTTTTGAGGTCGTCTTCGAAATTGCCCACCGTGACCAGCTTGGCCAGCGACGGTTCGAAGAATGCGGCCGGCTTCGATTTCCTGGCGGCGTCCAGCCCGGCCGCGGCGATCTTATTGCGCGCCGGGCCATCGGCGTCGGGCGGGACGATATCGAACAGGTAGCTGGGTACGCCGGCGTTGGCGAAATGAGCGGCGATGCGGGCGCCCATGGTCCCGGCGCCCAGGATTGCAACTTTATGAATGCGCTTCATCGGCGATGACTCCCGCGCGGCCCGATTCGCCGCGTATGCAATGCGTCCACGGGTTTGCGAGACGACCTTGATTGCATCGAGGCCCTCATTCTAAAGGATGGGAGGCGCATACGACTGTGACAAGACTGGCCTGAAATTGCAGTAAGGGAGATGCTGCTTTCACAGTGTGCAAATGTCAGGAATTGGCGAGTTTACATGGATCAAGACTTCGCGCCCGAACGCTCAGCGCGGTCGATATGCCTACAACTCCCGCCGCCCTTCCATGGCCTTCAGCATGGTGATCTCGTCGGTATATTCGATGTCGCTGCCCACCGGAATACCCATGGCGATCCGCGTCACTTTCAATCCCTGCCGCTTCAGTTGCTGGGAGAGGTAAGTCGCCGTTGCTTCGCCTTCGACTGTCGGATTGGTGGCGATGATGACCTCGTCCACATCCCCAGCATCCACCCGGCGCATCAGGTTGTTCGTCCGCAACTGATCGGGGCCGACGCCATGCAGAGGGGAAAGGGAACCATGCAGCACGTGGTAGGCGCCGTTGAAGTGTTTGGTTTTTTCGATGGCGGCGATGTTGGTGGGCTCTTCCACCACGCAAACCAGCCGCTGGTTGCGCGTAGGACTACTGCAGTAAACGCAAGGGTCTACGTCGGTAATGTTGTTGCACACCGAGCATAACCGCAGGCTGGCCTTCACGTCGCGCACCGCCGCCGCGAGCCCTTCTGCATCCTCATCGCTCGAACGCAGGATGTGGAAGGCCAGCCGCTGCGCGCTCTTGCTGCCGATTCCCGGCAGCTTCTTCAACTCATCGATAAGCCGTGTCATCGGCTCGGCAAACTTGGACATAAATTAAGTTGGTCGTTGGGGATGTGAATTCCCCAATTACTCAATTTCCCAATTCCTCAATGCCTAGAGCCCCAGCCCGCCCAGCATGCCACCCACCGTCGACTGCATGGCTTGATCGATCTGCCGTCCCGCTTCGTTGACCGCGGCCGTAATCAGGTCCTGCAGCATTTCGATGTCGCCCGCCTTCACCGCCTCGGGATCGATCTTCAGACTCAACACCTGCTTGCGGCCGTCCATCTTTACGTGCACGGTCCCGCCGCCGGCCGAGGCCTCCACGGTGGTCTCCTGCATTTTTTTCTGCAGGCTTTCGTACTGCTGCTTGGCCTGCGACATCAGTTGTTGGAGATTGAATCCGCCCATACCTTCACTCGCTACTTTTTATCGCGCTGGTCGATGATGGTTCGAATCTCAGCGCCGAATTTCTCCCGCAGCCGCTGCACGATCGGATCCTGCTCCGCGCGCGCGCGACCTCCTCCGTTGCCAGTCGCGGCCGGGCGCGCCGGCGCCGCTTGCGCCGTTCCACCCGGAAGCACCTTCAGCCTGACGGCCCTGCCCATCGCCCCACTCGCGGTGGCAATCGCGAGGCGCCTGGCATCCGCGCCGACCGACATATCGATCACGGTCGCCGATGCAGCCACCTTGATGACGAGTTCGCTGCCTTCGATCGACCACTCGCCTGTTTCCAGCATCGAAACCAGCATAAGGTGTCCTGCGTCGCCCAGCGCGTTGAGCACCGCATTGCGAACCGAAGCAAGATCTCCAGACTGCGAGTTCGCGGAGGCTTCCTTCGGCGAATTGCTCTGCTGGACTGGTTCCTGCGCAGCCGCCGGCTCTTCAACCGGATCCAGCACCGCGGCGCCGAGGATTACAGGCGCCGCTGCGGTGGCGTTGGCGACAATGCGTGGCCCCATCGAAGCCCCAGCCTCCGAAGACATCTCGGGTTTGGCCTTGCGCGCTGAGTCCGCCGCGAAGGGTGAAACAAAGTTTCCGCGAGCTTGCGCCGGAGCCGAGGCTCCGCGGTTTTCGGGCACGATAGATGGCCTGCCGCCCGGACGTGCCTGCGGCGCGGTTCCCGCCGCGCTGCCTGCTTCGCTCAGCAGTTGCTCGATCGGCAACAGGCGCTGCGCGTGCGCCATCTTCAGCAGTCCCAATTCAAGGTGGAAGCGCTGCTCCTGCCTGTATCCAAGTTCGTTGAAGGTTCGCAGCATGATCTGCAGGTGCCGGGCCAGATCTTCTTCGCTGAACAGATCCGCAATACGCGCCACTCTGGTGCGCTCCTCGCCGGAAATCTGCAGCAGGGCAGAATCCTTGCCCGCAACCCTCGCAACCAGTGTATTCCTGAGGAAGCGCACCATCTGGCGGGCGAAATGCGCCGGGTTCTGGCCGTCGCTGATCAGCTTGTCGGCCAGCCGCAGGACCTCCTCGCTCCCGCTGCGTGCCACCGCCTGCATGACTTCTTCCAGCACACCCGAAGGCGCTGCGCCGACCAATTGCCGCACCGTCTCGGCCCTGACGCGTCCCGTGCTCGAGGCAATGGCCTGGTCAAGGATCGACAGCGCGTCACGCATCGATCCGTCGCCGGCTTCCGCCAGCAGCGCCAGGGCATCTTCGTCCGCTTCCAACTTTTCGCGCCCAACGAGGTCGCGCAGCTGCCCAAGAATCTCCTCAAAGCGCACCGCCCGGAAAGCTGAAGTGCTGGCAGCGGGAACGGATGGTCTGCGGGATATCTTCCGGAGCGGTGGTGGCAAGCATGAAGACCACGTGTCCCGGCGGCTCCTCCAGCGTTTTCAAAAGAGCATTAAAGGCCGCGTCGGTGATCTGGTGTGCCTCGTCGAGGATGCAAATCTTGAAGCGGTCGCGGGCGGGGCGATAACGGGCCGCCTCGCGCAGTTCGCGGATCTCGTCGATGCCGCGATTGGTGGCCGCGTCGATCTCGATCACGTCCACGGAATTTCCCGCCCGGACCTCGGTGCACGACTCGCACACCCCGCACGGTTCCACGACCGGATGATCCTTGGAGCGGCAATTCAGGGCCATGGCCAGGATGCGCGCGACGGTGGTCTTGCCAATGCCGCGATGTCCGCTGAAAATGTAGCCGTGGGCGGTGCGTCCTTGCTCGATGGCATTTTTGAGGGTGCGGGTCACGTGTTCCTGTCCGATGACTTCGGAGAACTTCTGCGGACGGTACTTGCGCGCCAGAACCTGATAGCTCATGGATAAGAAGTCTTGATTATACGTGATGCGTGCCCGCGCCGGGCGCTTCCGGCGGCTTGCGCCAGCGAGATTTCCAAAGCGGAAAAGTCCAATAAATTCAAGCCTTCTAGCCCTTGCGTGTCCGCCTCCGAAGGGGTAGGCTTTTTCGCGGACAATTGTTCTCAATCGCGCAAGGAGCGCACCCCATGCAACTGAAACTTACTACTCGTACCGTGCAGGACGTACTCGTCTTGAACTGTGACGGCCGCATTGTTTTCGGAGAAGAATCGGCCGAACTGCGCGACACCGTGAAAGCTCTGATCACCCAGACCAAGCAGATCGTACTCAATCTCGGCGGCGTCAGCTACATCGATTCCGGCGGGCTTGGGACCCTGGTGTCGCTTTACACGACGGCGCACAATGCCGGCGGAGCCGTCAAGCTCTGCAACCTGACCCCACGCGTAGGCGACTTGCTGCAGGTCACCAAGCTGCTCACCATCTTCGAGGTTTACGAGACCGAAGAAGAAGCGATTCAATCCTTTCGAAAGGCCGCGTAGCTGATTTCCAGAGGCCGGGGGGCACCATCCGATCCCGGCCTTTCCCTCGGATGACGTCAAAGATAGTTTTCTTCCTTGGCTTGGTGTGTGCGGCCAGCGGTTATGTCTCGCCTCCCATCGCGCTAGCCATCGGGCTCACGTTCGGGCTGATCTTCCCTCATCCCTTTCCCAGGCAGTCGGCGTCTGCCTCGAAGTGGTTGTTGCAGGCCTCGGTCGTAGGGCTGGGGTTTGGCATGAATCTGCACGACGTGATTCGCGCCGGGCGCAGCGGCTTCCTCTACACCCTGCTGAGCATCACTTTTGCGATGGCTGCTGGCATCCTGCTGGGCAGGCTGTGGCATGTGGATAAAACTCCCGCGTACCTGATTTCCACAGGCACAGCCATTTGTGGTGGCAGCGCCATTGCTGCGGTCGGTCCGATCACCGGAGCCAGCGACCAAGAGATGGCGGTCTCGCTAGGAACGGTGTTTGTGCTCAATTCGGTGGCCCTGCTGACGTTTCCGGCGATCGGTGGGGCGCTGAGGCTCACCCAGTCGCAATTCGGCCTGTGGGCGGCCCTGGCCATTCACGACACGAGTTCTGTGGTCGGGGCGGCCGCCAAGTATGGCGCGACCGCCCTGCAGGTCGGGACTACCGTAAAACTGGCGCGCGCCCTGTGGATCGTTCCCCTTGCGCTTGGCACGGCCCTTGTCAAACATGCCAAGGCGAAGATCCAGTGGCCTTGGTTCATTGCGCTGTTCTGCCTGGCGGCGGTCTGTAATACGTATTTTCCGGCTGGGCTGCCCGCCTACACGATTCTTTCCAGACTGGCCAGGCTCGGGCTTACCGCCACGCTCTTCCTGATCGGCACCGGCCTGTCATTGGCCACGCTGAAAGAGGTCGGCCATCGCCCGCTCATCCAGGGCGTGCTGCTCTGGTTGCTGATCTCGGTGGTGTCACTGGGACTGATCTACGCGGGCTGGATCGCGCTCTAAGACGAACAGCTCAACCACAGAAGACACAACACGGGAACGCAGGGAAACTGGAATTTCCTCGGTGAGACCCAGTGTCCTGTGTGGTTAATGTTTTTAGATTTCCTGGCGATTAATTCAGATCGTTGAGAATGAGCTGCGAAAACGGGCCGCCGCCGAAAGACGCATCCAGGATCACGATCGTCCGGATCTGGCCGGCCGTCAGGCCGTACGTGTCGTTCAGAGCATTCAGGATGTTTTGCGTCCCCGCTTGTGTCATGACCACGTCGTAACTGGCTGCTGCAAGTGATTGATAGCTGCTTGCAGCTTGAAAAGCGAAGTTGGAAATTTGCGGATTGAATCCGGCAATACCCTGTCCGGTAGGAACGATATATATATCAACTGCCCCGGCATTCCGCGACGAGTGAATGATCCTCAGCTTCGCGTTCCCCGTGGTGGGTGCGGTATTGTCATCGGTATAGGGCGAAATTACGTTTGCGGCGCTGGTGTTGTCTGTGTTTTGGAGAATGAGCGTCGTGTCGCCGCTCCCTAAATTGACGGCCTCACTGACAAGCGGGTTCGTGGTGGTACCGGCATTGAAAATGTCGAATTTTCGCGAGCCGGAACTGGCGCTGTGGTAGGTCCCGGGTTGACCATAACCCACCGCCGATTGCACGGTCTTGCCGTCAACCTGCAGGTCAACATTGTTCTGAATGGTGGTGGCGGCCTGGATGAAGCGATAGCGCGATTTACTCGAGCTACAACCCACGGCCAACAAAGCGGAAGCCAGGCAAATTAACGCAACGGCGAACGGGAGAACCTTGGACAACTTGCCTCTCATTGCTACGCTCCTGTAAAAATTTGTAAAAACGCACGCCGACGCCCTTTGGACCTCGGATGCACACTTTTTCGGCCGAGATGCTTTGCCGCGGCCAGTGTGCCTTGACGGTCAACGCGTCACAGGTCGCGAGGACCAGCTGTGCAAAAATAACCAGGTTGCGCCAGACGGAAAATCGAGATGAGTAATCGTATCATCGCCGCCATTCAGCGAGTGCCGCGCGGATATGTTTCCACCTACGGAGCGATCGCCAAGGCCGCCGGATATCCCCGCGGAGCGCGGCTGGTAGCGCGCACTCTGCGCGGCGCGGGCGGCTTGCCCTGGCACCGGATTCTCGGCGCGGGCGGCGAGATCAAGTTGCGCGGACATTCGGCGCTTGATCAACGTCTGCGGCTTGAGATGGAAGGCGTCACCTTCCGGGGGCGACGCGTCAATATGAAATTGCACGAGTACAAGTTCTCGGGAGAAGTGGCAAAACGGTAAGTCCAGGGAGAAAAGCCTTAACCGCGAAGGACGCAAAGGGACCGCGAAGGCCGCGGAGAAAAGCTTAACCGCGGAGGGAAGAGGAAGGACGCTGACGAAAAGCTTGCAGCGCGAAGGACGCGAAGGACGCTAAGAAAAGCCTGTCGGATTCTTGCTAGGAATCCCTGCCTGCCTCCGTGAGCCTCTGTGTCCTCTGTGGTGATGTTCTACGGAGTCTTGAATCTCTCGTCGATTTCCACCTGGTAACCGGAAACCACTTTGTTGGTTTCGTTGGCCATGCCCACCACGGCCATCAACTCCTTGAACATGGCATCTGTCATGCCCTTGCCGCGGGCTCCGGCGGTATGCGACGCAATGCAGTAATTGCACTGATTGCTGACGCTCACCGCGAAGTACACCATTTCCTTGGTGAGCGGATCGAGCGCGCCGGGCGCCATGATCTGCTTGATGTCTTCCCATGTTCGCTTCAGCATGGCCGGATCGTGCGCGATGGCTTTCCAGAAATTGTTTACCCAGTCCGTCTTGCGGGTCGCCATGATGTCGTCGTAGACGGCCCGGACTTCCGGACTGGCGTCGGCGTATTCGATTAGGCCAAAGGTCGACACTGAATTTCTCCCATGGCGGAGTGTTTTACAACTCACGCCTCATGTGCAAATTCTGAAAAATCTTAAAACGCAGAGAGCGCAGAGCAAGCCGCAGAGGTCGCAGAGAAACGCGGGCCGCCGCTTCGAACTACTTCGCCGCCGGTAATTCGCCTTCCAGCAGCTTGCCAATCTGCTCCCCGGGACAGCGCAGTCCGATATAGAACTGGCCGAACAGCGCGTACACTGCGCTCACCTGATCGAAGCGCATTTCATAGATCAGCTTTTTGAAGACCAGCGGATCATCCGCAAACAAATCAACTCCCCATTCCCAATCGTCGAAGCCGATGGAGCCGGTGATGATCTGGCGGACTTCGCCTGCATATCTGCCGACCGACCATGCCATGTTCGCCCATCTGCCGGGCGCGCTCTTCGATGGGCAACATGTACCAGTTCTTGTCTTCGCCGCGCTTGCGGTCCATGGGATAAAAACACGCGTAGCGGTGGGCGGGGATCGCAGGGAACAACCGTGGCCGCATCGCTTCTTTCTGGCGGGCAAGGGTCTCGCGAATCTCGCGGCCCCACTCCTCCGAGTGCGGCTCGATGCCACGCTCCACCAGCGTCTTGTAGACCTTGGTCGTGGATTCGTAGAGTCCGAGTTCGATGATCGAGAGGTAAGAGGTGGTCGGTTCCCAATACTGGCTCAGCTTGAGCCGGGTCAGCTGCAATTCGGCGCGGTTCAGATCGTCGAACGATTCGCGGAAGTGAACGAACATGAGATCGCCCTTGTGTCCGAGCAGGGAATAGAAGGCGGACTGGCCCGTGGCGTTCTTCTCCATTGCCGCCAGTACGGGCACGGCCTCCTCGACGATCGCGCGCCGCTCAGGTTCGCTGAGCACGCGCCATGCGCTCCAGCGAAAGCGCATCATCTGGTGCAGTACGCTGTAGCCCTCAACGGTGAGCGGTACCGCGGGGATTTCCGAAGCCGCAGCCTCGGTGTGGACAGGTCGGGTTGTCGTCATAGTGGATCCTCAGTCGCGCACTTATTGTACCCGCGCCGGGTCCGAACCCGCGAGATCCCCGGAAGTCAGCTGCGTCCCGCTCTGTCGGTTTGTAAGGCCGGGCATTTACAATGCTGCGCATACTCTGAACGCCGTTTTCTTCTTATGGTGAAAGCATTCGCGTGGCTGGTGGTCACGCTCAGTATTGCCAGTCCGCTGTCAGCCCAGGGACCAAGGCTGTGGGTGCTCGCCGAGCCCAATTCCGTCATCGAGTACGATCCGGCCACCTTTGCCCGCAAGCAGTCGGTCACCGTGCCCGATGAGGTGGCAAAGGCCGCACGCATTCTGCAGATCAATCGCAAAGGCCAGATGCTCTATGCCCCCAACAGCGACGACCCCTCGCCGGATGCGGGCAAGAGCGGGGAACGCTTCTGGTTCTGGGACGGGCACACCGGGGCGCAGCTTGGACGGGAGATCATTCGCATCTCGTCGCAATCGGGATCGAACCAGAAGGTGACCGAAGCCTCGCCCTGGCCATTCCTGTCGGCCGACGGCGCGCACCTCTACTGGTTCTCGAACCAGTACAACAAGCTGGAGCGGGAAAACGTCGACCTCAGTGTGAACACGACGTTCCGGGCGTGGCGATCGGACCTGACGGGCAAGGCCAAGCAGGAGTTGGCGACTTTCGATTTTCCGGAGTGCCGATGTTCGACTGGAGCGTGCACGGAGACCTGCCCGGAGGCGCGATTCTGGGTGCCGGACGGCGGGGTCGAAAACTATTTTTTTCGTGTCCCGCGTGATCCAGGGGCAGACCGAGACCAAGTATCTGAGCAGCACACTCTACAAGGAAGCGGACAGGAGGTTGGACGGGAACCGACCTGCCGCAAGCGCTGCAGCGAGCTCTGGATATGAAGGACAACGGTGAAATCATAATCAGCGCGATTCTGGATGTCGGTTGCTGCGGCTGGGAAAATCAAAGTAACGATCAGACCATCTCTGTCGAATCACGGCAAGACGGTGGCCCTGTTTGACGAGCGCCAGCAGTTTAAGAATCCGGACTATGATGTCAGCTTTTTCACGGAGAACGCCAAACTGTCGCCCGAGAAATGACGCGGGTGGCGATGACCATCGAGGCCAGCGCGAAATCGAGCCGCCCATTCAACTCTCCGAGCAAGGCGAAGCGAATCCGGCGGAGTCGCTCAGAATTCGCAAGGCCCTGGTGGATATGCCCGCGGTGGAGGTGGTGAGCGCTGCCGATCCGAGCAAGCGCTCGGCTTATCTGCCACACACTTACCTGGTGGGCTGGATCAGCGAGAAAGAAATTCTGCTGGTCGAGAACCACCTGCTGGTTGCTTACAACATAGTTTCAGGTACGCGGCGTCGGTCAACGATCAAGGTGGCGGATCCGTCTTTCGTGTTCGTTCGCTGACGCGGGCCGAATCGGAATTTGCCCTAGTCCGACCACCTTTGCGGCTCTGCGATCCCAGCGGTGTTGTTTCAAGCGCGCGAGCAGATCTGCGCTCAGCCGAGGCGCGTCACTGGTGCTGATGTTCGCCGCGCACATGATCCGGCTTTCTCATGCCGATGATGGTGGTGCTGACTGCGGGATTGGCAAGGATGAAGCGTAGCGCCATCTCGGGGAGCGTCATGCCGGAGGGCACAGCCTCTTTCAGTTTTTCAACGCGAGGGATGGTCGCTTTCAGGTTCTCCGGGCCGAAATATTTCGACCTCCAATCGCTCTCGGGATAGCGGGTTTGCAGCGTCATTTTTCCGCCCAGGCTGCCTTCGTCAAGAGGAACGCGCGCGATCACGCCGATATTCAGCTCCTGACAGACTGGAAATAGCTTGTCCTCCGGCGCCTGGTCAAAGATGTTGTAGATGACCTGCACCACGTCGATCAGGCCGGTGCGGATGGCCTTGATGCCGTTCTCCGGTTCCCAGCGGTTCAGGCTCAGGCCGAAGGCATGGATCAGGCCGTCGCGCTTGAGGCGCTCGACCGTGCTGCGGAACTCGGGTTCGTCGGTCCAGCTATCGTCCCAGACGTGGTACTGCAGGACGTCGATGGTCTTGACCTGTAGCTTCTCGCGGATCTTCTCTGCATATTTGATGACGTGGTCGGCGGGGAAAACGTCGCTGTACTTGTACTTGGGAAGTGCCGGCCACTGAAGATTTTTCGGCGGGATCTTGGACGCGGCATAGATGCGCTTGCCCTGGTTGTTTGCGAGCGCTTCGCCCAGCAGTCCATCGCTCTTGCCGTTGCCGTAGGCCCACGCGGTATCGAAGAAGTTGCAGCCCAGGTCGATGGCCAATCTGGATGGACTGGCGCGACTGTTGGTCGTCGGCCTCGCTCCATCCACTCATCCCCCAAAGGCCGTGGCCGATATCGCTGACTTCGAAACCGGTGCGTCCCAGCGTGCGGTATTTCATGCTTCTGTTCTCTCCGATCGTAAAAAGGGCAATCCGAAAAACGGCGGAATAAGACTAGCAGAGACTCGCGGAGTCAGGCAACGGCGGCTAACGTTTCGTGAGGCCAGAAGGGGTTGAGTTGCGGTTCAGGCGCATAGACGACGGAAAGAATGATGAACGACGCCGCCAGCAGGACTAACGAAGTCTGTCCGGCAGACGCGAAGTCAAGGGACTGCACGTTGTCGTAGATCGAAATGGAGACCGTGCGCGTGGCGCCGGGGATGTTTCCTCCAACCATCAGGACGACGCCGAATTCACCCAGCGTGTGGGCGAAGGTCAGCACCAATCCAGTGAGCAAGCCGGAAACCGATAGCGGCAAGACACTGCACGAACGTGCGCACCCGCGAGGCACCCAGCACGGCCGATGCGGAGAGAAGCTTGGGATCCACCGCGGCGAACGCCGCAGTTACCGGTTGCACCATGAACGGGAGACTGTAGATGACCGAGGCGACCACCAGGCCTTCGAACGTGAAGGGCAGGCCGTGTCCCCAGAGCCTTTCGTAGAGCCTTGCCCAAGAGGGCTGCGTGGGCCCAGCGCGAGCAGAATGTAGAAGCCGAGGACGGTGGGAGGTAACACAAGGGGAAGGGCCACGACTGCTTCAATAGGAACTTCCAGCGCCAATGCCAGAAAGCCAGCCAGAATGCGATGGGGACGCCGATCAGGATTAGCAGGCCGCAGACGACCAGGTCGAGTTTC
Source organism: uncultured Acidobacteriota bacterium (assembly GCA_963733805.1). Taxonomy (GTDB): domain Bacteria; phylum Acidobacteriota; class Terriglobia; order Terriglobales; family Acidobacteriaceae; genus Gp1-AA133. The sequence continues at coordinate 405,469 of CAVTEO010000010.1, forward strand.
AGGGTAAGGATTAGCGCTTGCCAGTCCATAGATTGAGATTCCAGGCAGCGAACAAGTGCTTGGCACCGAGTGCTGAAATTTAGTTTGCGTGTGCGGCTTGGGTTATCTGGATTTCTATCACGTCCCAGCGGTAAGGGCCCTCCTGAATTTTCCGTTGCGTGAGTAAATTTGCAGTTCGAGGCCGGCCTGGTTGAGCGAGGCCTGGGCCTGCTGCAGGGCATGGTCGGCGTCTTCGGTGAGTATCAGGATGCGGCGCTGTAAGGGTGGGGCCTTGGGGCCGAGATCGGGGAAGCTTTCGCTTTGCAGGCGGTATGCCCATAGATAGGTCGACGCCACGGAGCGATACAGGCGGCCGAGCCTGGCTTCGCCGTCGTACCAGAAGTAGACGTTGTCGCTGGGATCGAGTTCTTTCGTCAGCCGGATGCTGTCGACGATGGCTAGCATTGCATACTTTTCAGGGAAGCCTCGTCGTGGGGGAGAGAGCCATGCGCCCACGTTCGCGTGCTGGTGGCCGCGTTCAATACTCCCAGGCTGATGGACAGGGCTAGTACCGCCAAGGCTGCCACGTACTGCGTCTCCGCGCTGATTGCAGCGACAGCGATCTACGCCGATTGCGAGAGTCAAGAAAGGATGGAATGGTGTTTCAGGGTAAGCATGAGAGGCGAATCGATCGGCAACTGCAAAGCGGCAGGACGCCGACGAGAAAAAAGCCTACATAGATGACCGCCAGGGAACTCTTGCTGAGGCGGTGGCTTAGCGATTGCGATTTGAGATCCGAAAGCAAGGAAAACTGCGGGCATCAGGTAGCTGGCGTACGTGAAGAGCTGCAGTACAGGCTGTCCGACGAGCTGCCAGAACACCATGATCAGGACGCTCAACAGCAGATAGCGCTGCCAGAAGAGAAGGAACTCGGCATTGGGGACCGAGAGAATGCTTTGCCTTCGCACCAGGCAGATGACGGCGCCGACCGCTGCCATCGCAGGTAGCACGAGCCAGGTAGGCCCCCGACAGCCAGCCGTAGGTCGGATCGTTGTAGGGATTGTGATTGATGACCAGCTTCGCAGCCGTTCCGACGGAGTTGATGAAAAAAAGGAAACGGCCGTTGATGGCCATGTTGAATAAGCCATAGGCGACTGTGACGAAGGCGAATCCCCACGCGAAAGGCTTCCACTCGGAGGTCGGACCGGCGATTCCCCATTTGACGGCGCGCGAAGTAATAGAAGCCGAAAACCAGCGGAGAAAACACGATCAGGAAGAACTGGCAGTAAAAAGCCTTGGCCGCGAGCGCTCCGGCGGCGACCAGCCACCACTTCGGGCGTGCAGACCGGGCGGCAACTGTCAGGGCGGCAAGCGTCAGCAGCGTGTAGGTATTGGCAGGCCCGTCGATGTATGGCCACCCAATGCTCCATAGGAAGTAAGAGTGAAACGCCATGAGCAGGGTCGCCAGCAACGCGGCCGGACGGCTTACCGTGATCTTCAGAATGAGATAGAGGGAGAATGTCGCTCCGTAGAAGAGCGCCACGTGCAAATATAGGTGGCGGTTAGCGGGGAGAACAGGTGATAGAGGACCGCGCCGGGCACGGTCCAGGTGAGGCGGGTCGTGAAATACGCGCCTTTGAAAGACTCGAATGTGCTGAGTTGAGATCGAAGAAGAAGCCGAAATAGACCCAGGGATCGATGAATCCGAACGAACTCGTTGCGTAGGCAAACAGCCAGGTCGTGTCGAGACGCAGGACGACCCACGGCAGGGAGAGGACCACCAGCAGGCCGGGATCGAACTTGGATCTTTGACGTGAACCGCGATCAGCAGCGGGCTGGTCTTCCGAGAGCGTGCAGTCTGGCGTTCAGACTCACTGGGTCTGAGATTGCATCCCTCGTGCCGCGCGATGCTTGCTGGCGGACAGAGTGTTATCCTCAGATGCGGGACTCGCCACGTTACCACATCGGGTTTCAAAATTGCGCTTCCATGCGTCGTAGAATAGGTGCCTTGCCCCGGCCCACCGAACTCGACCAGGTACGCGTCGTTCTGGTGGCCTCGCGTAATCCTCTGAACCTCGGCGCGGCTGCGCGCGCTATGAGCAACTTCGGATTTCTTCATCTGCGCGTGGTGAATCCCTATGCGCTGGCTTTCCGGGAGGCTCGCTCCGCGGTCGGCGCTTCCACGGTGATGAAGAATGCGGAAGAGTATTCGACCGTGGCTGAGGCGGTTGCAGACTGCGGGCTGGTGGTGGGTACAACGACGCTGCGGAATCGGCAGCGGCATCAGCCACTCTACCGGTTGGAGGACGGCGCCCGCCGTATTCGGCGTTCACTCGCCTCTCGGCGAGTTGCGGTGCTGTTCGGCTCCGAGAAGGTCGGACTATCGAATGAAGACCTGAGCCACTGTCAGTGGTTGATGCATATCCCGACGCGCGAAGCGCATCCTTCGATGAACCTTGGGCAGGCGGTCGCCGTTTGTCTCTATGAAATCATTCGCAGCGGAATGGTGAAGGCTGGGGCCGACAACCCGGCTGTCGCCAAGTCCGGCGAACTGGAGCGGTTGACCACAGTGCTGGTGGAAACCTTGCACGCAAGCGGCTACCTGGAAAAGGGCCCTTCCGAGACGGCGACTGCGAAGATTCGCCGGTTGGTCAGGCGACTCAAGCTGCAGGGCGCCGATGCCGAACTGCTGCTCGGCATGCTGCGACAGATTCAGTGGAAAATCCGGTCGCGGGATTGACCCTACTGCATGCCTAGCGACTCGGCGATCTTCTTCTGGTATTCCCTGGCTTTGGCAATTGCCGCGGCTTCATTGACGGTGAGGAGCTTTCGATCCCGCATGACTACCTTGCCACCGATGACCACGGTTTCCACGTCGCTGCCTTTCAGAGCATACGCAATTTGGGCGTAGACGTCATACATCGGAACCGCATTTGGTTTGTCGAGATCGATCAGGATTAAGTCGGCTTTCTTCCCGGCTTCGAGAGATCCGATTTCTTTTTCCATGTGCAGCGCGCGAGCCCCGTCGATCGTGCCCATCTCGACTACCGCTTTGGCGTTCAGCGCCAGGGGGTCTCCCTTGGTGATCTTTGCCAGCTTGGCGGCGAGGTCCATTTCTTCCATCAGGTCGAGATCATTGTTGCTGCCCGCCGGGCCGTCGGTTCCCAGTCCGACCGCGACTCCGGCGGCGCGCATTTCGGGCACGGGCGAGACGCCGCTGGCGAGCATCATGTTGCTGGACGGATTGTGCACGCAGCCCACGTGCCGGTCGGCCAGAGTCTTGCGGTCGGCGGCATCGACGAAGATGCAATGCGCCGCCAAAACGTCCGGTCCGAGCAACCCAACTTTTTCCAGGTACTGCACGGGTGACCTGCCGTTCTGCGTCTCGGAATCTTCCCATTCCTTCTTCATCTCGGAGACGTGAATCAGAATCGGCGCGTGATATTTGCGGGCGAGGGTTGCTGTGTCCTCGAGCGTTTTCTTCGAGCAGGTGTAGATGGAATGCGGCGCGACCGAGGCGTGAATCAGGGGATCGCCCTGCCACTTCTTCAGGAACGCTTCGGTGTAGCTCAGCATGGCGGCTTCGTTTTTGTTGTCAGGGGCAGGGAAGTCGATGAAGGTCTCCCCCAGCACGCCTCTCATGCCGGCCGCCTTGGTTTCCTCAGCCACCGCGTCTTCGAAGTAGTACATGTCAGCGAAAGTCGTTACGCCTGCCCGGATCTGTTCTGCCGCGGCCAGCCTGGTTCCCCAGCGGACGAACTCTTCGGTGACGTTCTTCGCCTCGGCTGGAAAGATGTATTTGCGCAGCCAGTCGTCGAGCGTGACGTCATCGTGCAGCCCGCGGAAAAGCGTCATGGGGACATGCGTGTGGCCGTTGATGAGGCCGGGAAGGATCAGTTTGCCGCTGGCGTTGATGGTTTCGGCGGCTGCGTATTTCGCTTCAATCTCAGCGCGAGGGCCAACCGCGACAATGGAATCGCCTTTGATGGCGACCGCGCCGTCATCGTAGATCGTGCGCGGCCCGTTCATGGTCACGACCAGACCGCCCGCTGACAAGCAGGTCGACTTTTTCGGCGCCACTAGACGCTCGGTGTCGCTGGCGAGGATCCGTAGGCAGCCGCGCTTTGTAGCCGCGCGATGGCCTGCGGGCTTGGCTTGCGACCACATGCTTTGACCACCAAGAAAGAGAACGAGAAGGGAAAGACTGCCAATCCTGCAAAGAAGGGAAATTCATGCCGACGAGATTAATGGGATGACGGTGAGAATTGCAAAGGCTTTGCGGGAGAAAGGGGGACGCAACCAATGACCGGAGTTTACGGTTCTGCCAGAAGCGCGGCCGTTATTTTTCCATCAACAAAACTTTTTCCGCGTTGTCGACTTCGGTCAACTTGACCTCGATGACCTCGTTCATGGTCGTCTGCACCAGCCGGCCCACAAATGCTGCTTCAATCGGCAACTCACGGTGCCCGCGATCGATCAGAACGCAAAGCTGCACGCGCCGGGGGCGGCCGTGGGAAAAGAGCGCGTCGAGGGCGGCCCGTATGGTTCGGCCGGTAAACAGACACGTCGTCGACCAGCACAATGTTCTTGTCCTTGATGTCGAAGCCGATCTCCGATTTCTGCACCACCGGCTTGGGGCCGAGGGTGGAGAGGTCGTCGCGGTAAAACGTGATGTCGAGCGTCCCGACAGGAATGGGCACGCCTTCCATGCGCTGCATGATTTTTCCGAGGCGTTCGGCGATGGGAACGCCGCGCCGGCGAATGCCGACCAGGCCCAGACCATCCACGCCGCCGTTCTTCTCGACGATTTCGTGGGCCAGGCGCACCAGCGTGCGCTCGATTTCGGAAGCGGACATGAGCTGTGCCTTCTGGCGCAGCCCGGACTTTGGAGCCGTGCTTTTTGTAGCCATAAATCGATGCATCATACGTGGACCAAGCCACGCTTCGCAAGGAAGTTTGACCCCCCCGGAGAGTATTTCGCGAGGCCGCAAGGCACTCAGGCTCGACGCTGGATCTTCGACAGCGCTTCTTCGGTGGTAATCAGCTTGGCGCCCAATTGCTGCAGTTCGGCAAGAGTCTTTTGCCCAGCCTCGGGATTCAGCGTCTCGATGGCGTCGTGGATCACCGAAACCTTCCGCCCGCGCTCGAGCAGGCCTTTTGCGGCCAGCCGGACGCAATACTCCGTCACGACTCCGAACACCAGGAACTCGGCGTCCTTCGGAAAGTGCGAAAGCAATTTGTGAGCGTGCCGGCTCTCGAAGATGTCGAGCGTCTGCTTCTCCAGCAGAATCTGCTTGTGCTTCAAAACATCAGCCGGGAGGTCGCCGGTTTCGTTGGGCACGCGCGCCACATCATCGGTCAGGGCCTCGCCCACAAACTCGCTGCCCTTGGTGCCTTTCACGCAGTGCGGAGGGAAGGTCTGAAACTCCGGGTCATCGGGGGAATGAAAGCAGCCGTGCGAGACCAGAAACGCATGGTTCTTCCGGGCGGCGTCGGTGAGCTTCTGTATTTTTGGAAGGAGCTTTTCGGCGCCGGGAACATAGAGATTACCACCCGGCAACATGAAGTCGGCTTGCGTGTCCACTTCCCACAAAACCACGTCCAGAGGTACCATGCCATCTCCGTTCCAGCAGCATGTCAGCGCGTCTGAAATCAGCTTATACAGCTTCTCTCCGTGGTGACAAGCGATCGCCCGTCGAAGCGTTGCAACAGGAGTGAATGTCACAATGGCTCAGGAAGAACCTTCCAAGGCGAAAACCCCAGTGCGCGTCGTGATCAGGAATATCGGGCTGTTGTTGAGCGGCGACCTGGCGCAACCGATACTCGATGCCGATACGATTGTGGCGGTCGACGGAAAGATCGCCGCCGTTGGCAAAGAGAAGAATATCGACAGCGAAGGCGCCGCGCTCGTGATCGATGCCAAGGGAACCGCCGTCGCTCCCGGCTTGATCGACAGCCACGTGCACCCCGTGGCCGGCGATTGGACGCCCCGGCAAAATCAACTCGGCTGGATCGATAGTTACCTGCACGGCGGCGTTACATCGATGATCTCGGCCGGCGAGGTCCACACTCCCGGCCGCCCGAAAGATATCGTTGGCCTCAAAGCGATGGCGATCTTCGCGCAGCGTGCCTTCCAGTCGTTCCGTCCGGGTGGTGTGCGGATCCACGCCGGCGCTCCCGTGATCGAACAGGGCATGGTGGAAGAGGATTTCAAGGATCTGGCCGCTGCCGGCGTCACCATGCTGGGAGAAGTGGGATTGGGGAGCGTGAAGGATGGATCGACCGCCCGCCAGATGGTCACGTGGGCGCGCAAACACGGCATCCAGAGCACGATTCACACCGGCGGGCCATCGATTCCAGGATCCAGCCTGATCGACAAAGACATCGTTCTCGCCGCGGATGCCGATGTGATCGGGCACATCAACGGAGGCCATACCGCCCTCCCCGATGACCAGATCACGACCCTGTGCGAGAAATCTTCGAGAGCCATCGAGATCGTTCACAACGGAAACGAGCGCGCGGGACTGCTGGCGCTCCGAACTGCGTTCGAGCTCAACCAGATTCACCGGCTGATTCTCGGCACGGACTCACCAGCGGGCTCGGGTGTGCAGCCTTTGGGAATTGTTCGCTTGCTCGCGCTTTTGTCGTCGATGGGAAATGTCCCCGCGGAAGTTGCCATTTGCTTTGCCACAGGGAATACCGCGAAGATTCGCAACCTGAATTGTGGATTGATCGCGCCAGGCCGGGATGCGACCTTTGTCTTCATGGACAAGGCGCAGCACTCGGCGGGCTCGACACTGCTGAAAAGTATTCAAGCTGGCGACTTGCCGGGTATCGGTATGGTGATGATTGACGGCATGGTCGCGGCGCAGCGCAGCCGGAACACGCCACCGGCAACGCGCGTGCCGGAGATTGTGAAATGAGCAAGGCGGCTACCGCAGACCGTCCTCGCCTTTGATTTGATCCTTCGTCAGCCCGCCCACGCGCGGCAGGGGGCGTCCGCTGTCGGTGACGGCAACGGCCACCATGATCTCATTCGCCCGGGGCGCGTCGTTGATGCGCACCTCCATGCCATCGAAGTGGCTGCGAACGAAGGCCGCGTCTTTGTGGCCCAGGGGAATATCGAGCGGGACGCCGAGGCCTCCGCGTTTCTTCGAAGATGGAATCAGCGCCGCTCCTTTGCCCAGCACCTTCCGGACCGGCGTGCCCAGCTTGGGATGCAGGATGGCCGCTGCGTGCTCCAGTTCACCGTTCTCGCCAACGGCTGCGGCCTTGCCATAACTCTCGGCCGTGTTGCCGGGAATCCCGAGAGCGGCCACGGCTTTTTGCGTGAGCAAGTTCGCCCAGTTCCTCGCCGATCGTCATCAACTCCGACAGATCTTCCACATATTTTCCCGCACAGGGATTCTCGATGACCGCGACGGCCGCCGCGCGCCGGGTGGGCGGATTCACCGCGCGGCCCATTTCACTCTGCGTTTCTTCCAGAAAAATCGCGATCTTGCGGATATTGGCCTTCATCGCAGCCCGTCTTCTCCTTTGATCTCCGAACTCTTCAGCCCGCCCACGCGCGCGTGAATGCGGGGGCCGGTCGTCATCACCAGGGCAAGCAGGATTTCATCGGCTCGCGGCGCGTCCGTCAGCCCGACCTCGATGGCGTCAAAGTGGCTGCGGACATACGACGCGTTGATGTGCGTGATCGGCACGTCCAGGCGGGTACCGGGGCCGCCCACCTTCTTGGTCGAGGCGACGATTGCCTTGGCGCCGCCCAGCACTTCGCGCATCGCGTAGCCACCCGGCACATGCCACAAGGCGCCATGCTCGAGTTCGCCCGCGCTTCCAACGATTGCGCCTTTGCCGTAGCCTTCGACGATTTTCGCATCCCCGCCCAGCACGCGGACCAGCGACTTCGCCATCTCCAGACCCAGCGGTTTGAGGTCGTCCATGAAGCCGGCAATGTCGGCGACATAGGCGCCTGCGTAGGGGTTTCGGATGACTGCCAGAGCAACGGCTCGGCGGAGCGGAGTTGCCGGCACCGGGCCAAACTCGTGGAATATTTCTTCCACGGACGTCAACTTTTTCCGTACCGCCACCTCAGGCATGCACCAATCCCCGATCGCTCATTGCCGCTTGCTTCAGCTGCGACGGACCGCCCACCATACGCGTCTCGCGTTGCAGATGCAATGCGGCGGCGCAGATCAGGCCTTGCGACAGCAGTTCGCTTGCAATGATCTCTCCTGCGTCAAGTGCGCGGCTTATTTCGCTCGACGTCAACGTTCCGACGGCTTGCGTAACCAGACGCCGGCCCAGGTCGTTATCAGGGGCCAGGTCCTGGGCCGGGATCCGCGTAACTTGAGAATGTCCCGGGAGGTCGACGGCATTTGCGATGATGGTGGCGGCTGCGTCGGCCATGGCCGCGCGATCCGCCAGCACAGTCACTGCATCGGCAATGCCCAGGGAAAAGCTTCGTCCACGCCATCCGCTGGTAGCGATGCCCCGCACCGGTTGCGCTGCTTCGAGCACCGCCGATCCGAACAGAGACCCGCCCACAGGTTTATCGACCATGCCGGCGATGAAATGTCCTTGAACAATGTGTAACGCGATGTCCCCGCCGTCGTTCACGTACGCCCGCTCGAGCTTCGCGGCGCTCGTCATTGCGGACAGAATTTCTTCGGCGACAGCGCCCGCCACGGCGGCCATCGGCGTGATGAACCATCGAGCGGCGTAGGGCGCGACTGCTGCTGCCATCCGATGCGCGACTGGGCCTGCTAACTTGGGAGCGCCAGGCCCGGCACGGGTTCGCAGGGCTGGGAGTTCTCTGCACAGTTCATCCAGCACCGTGACGAATCTCTGCGTGGCGGCACGGTAGGCATTTTCGATTTCTTTGGTTGAGCCGAAGGCTTCGAGGATCACGTCGATCGGCCCGTCGTGCAGATAGAGCCGGCGTCCATCGGGAAGAAGACGGATTTGGGCGCGCTCTCTCATTGCTTGGACTCTGGCTTGGTAGAAAACAATGGCCAGGGATTTTCTGAACGCGCCGACACGTGACGCCGTCCGTCGTCGGGAGCGATCGACTGCAGCGGGCGCACGTGATCCATGTAGCCGCCCAGGTCCGCGTAGTCCTGAAGCTTCAGCGTGAACTCGATCGGCGCCACCAGGGCCGGCGTCGGAACATATCCGAAAGCATTTTCCGGCATGCGGCTCACATCGACCATAAAAGTGATGCCGCCGCCGGGCCAGATGTAGACCGGTGCTCCACCGCAGGTCACACGAGTCAGGGCTTGTCGGACGGAGTTGGTAAGGCGTACTGGGTTCTCTGTGACGCCGGCCCGCAGGGACCCGCCGGCTCCGCCCATGAAGATGACCGAGCAGAGCGCCGGCTCGCAATTTTCCTTGATGCGTGCGACCGACTCCGTAAGCGTGGCTGGAAGATCGCGACGCACGGGGCGCAGTTCTTCGTCCAACTCAAAGTAGGCGTGATGCTCGCCGGTCGTGCTCACCATGAGCAGGCGAAGCCCGCGCCACGCGATTTTCGACTTGAACGGCTGCAGAATGGTGAGGGGGTCTTCGATATTCGTGCCGCCCCACGCAGTGCCCGGGTCGGCAACCTGGAAATATCTACCTGGGGTCGAGCGGCGGCCCTTGATTTTGATTCCGGTCTCCGGCACGCCCAGCAACTTGCCAGCCTGGTGCTCGGAGAGGACCCCGGTGATGTGATCGTCGACCACCACCACATCGTCGACTTTGCCAAACCATTGCTTCGCAAACATCCCAATGGTCGCCGAACCACAGCCCACGCGCATGCGCTCTTCAAGAATGCCGTCGATCACTGGAGGCTTGCCGGCTTGCACGACCACCGAGGCGCCTCCGTCGACCGTCAACTCCACCGGCTTTCCGTTGCTGAGATTCAGCAGCGTATCGCAGGTGATGGTGCCTTCCTTACGACTGCCGCCCGTAAGATGCCGCACACCGCCGAGGGATAGCATCTGCGAACCGTACTCGCTGGTGGTAACGTGGCCGACCGGTTCGCCTTCGGCGCGAACAAGATTGCACTCCGGCCCGAGATGGCGGTCGGTGTCGATCTTCACCTTCACACCGCAGTAGCTGAAGATTCCCTCCGTGACCACGGTGACCATATCGACACCCTCGACTTCGGAGGAAATGATGAAGGGCGCAGGTTTGTAATCGGGATAGGTCGTGCCCGCCCCGATGGCGGTGACAAACGTCTGCGGAGTCGCTCCCACGATGTTCCCGTCCCAGTCCTGTTCACGACCTAGAAAGGGAACGACCGAGGCGCCGCGCTCGAGTGCGTGGTCGAGAATCACGTGCGGATCGATTCGAACCAGTTGCCCGTCGCGATTGCCATAGCGGTCGCACGCCCCCAAGCGCCCGGGCTTGATGTAGCAGAGCACAGGGCACGCGTCGCAGCGAATTGCGTCATCCTCAGGCACGGCGGGTTTCCTTTTGGCGAGACTCAAGAATCACGGCGCGGATGCGATCGGGCGTGGCCGGAACGCGGCGGATTCGCACGCCGATCGCGTCGTGAATCGCGTTCAGGATCGCTGGAGCTGTAGGAATGATGGCCTGCTCGCCGATTCCTTTTGCCCCGAATGGTCCCACCGGAGACGGATCTTCAATCAGGATCGATTCGACTTCCGGCATGTCTCCGGCGGATGGGATGAGGTAGTCATGCAAATTTTCGCCCTTGCCGGGAAAGAATTCCTCCATCAGAGCGTGACCCAGGCCTTGCGCCGCACCGCCTTCTATCTGCCCTTCGATGAGCGTTGGGTTGATCGCGCGGCCCACATCGTGAGCGGCGGTGATCTTGAGCACTTGCACCGTGCCCAGTTCCGTGTCGACGGCAATCTCGGCCAGGTGCCCGCCGAATCCGAATACGGCGTAGGGAATCCCCTGCCCATTTTCATCCAGCGCGCTGGTGGGCGGATCGAAAGTCGCTTCCGCAGTGAACACATAACCGAACGAATCCAGCGAAAACGTGCTGAGATCGATGGCGCGCTCCCCGCGTTCATCTTTTGTTTTTGCGCAGCCTTGACCAAGCTCTAGAGTCGCGTTCGATTTTGCGTTCAATAGACGGAGAATGCCGTGTCGCAGTTTTTCTCCCGCCATCGCTGCCGCTTTTCCGGTAACGAAGGTCTGCCGCGACGCTGATGTTTTGCCGCAGTCGGGCGTGATGGCGGTGTCTCCAGAAACGAGATCGAATTGCGCGATCGGAACCTGAATCGCGTCCGCACAAATCTGGGTGATGATTGTGTTGGAGCCTTGCCCGATATCGACCGCGCCCTGGTGGAGTGCAATACGCCCATCGGCCTTCAGGCCAACCCGCACGGTCGAGGGATTCGGCAGGGAAGTGTTTCCGCAGCCATACCACATGCCCGCGACGCCCACCCCACGGCGAATTGTGCCGGTCGCCGTGGCATTGAAGGTCGCCCCTTCTTCGCGCGCTTTCTTCCATCGGGGCCGCAAGGCCTCCAGGCATGCGCGAATACCAACACCTTCTCCGAGCACCTGTCCCGTGACCGTTGGCGAGTCATTGTCCAGCGCGTTCAGGATGCGAAACTCCAGGCGATCCATGCCGATCCGATCGGCCAGTTCATCGTAGACCTGTTCCTGCGCGATAGCCGTTTGTGGAACGCCGAATCCGCGAAAGGCTCCGGCCGGAACCAGGTGCGTGTGTACGGCTCGTGTGATCGCGCGATAGTGAGGCACCTTGTAGGGACCCGACGCGTGCACCGGTACTCGCGCCGCCACCGTCGGCCCCCAGGAAGAATATGCGCCCGTGTTGAAGTCTGCAGAAAAATCCAGGGCGACAAGCTGCCCGTCCCGGTTCGCGCCCGCTCGCAAACGCATGCGAGCTGGATGCCGCTTGGTCGTGGAGAGAATCGACTCGTGCCGCGAGTACACCATTCGCGCAGGCCGGTTCAGGTGCCATGCCGCGAGGGCGACGAACGGTTGCACGGAAAGATCCAGTTTCGAACCGAAGCCTCCGCCCACAGCTGTCGGAATGATGCGCACCGACTCGGGCGGAATTCCGAGGATCTTCGCGATGTCGGCGCGGTCCATGTAGGGCGACTGCGTGCACGCCTGGATCTCGATACTGTCTCCCACACGCCGCGCGAATCCAGCCTCGGGTTCGATATAGGCATGCTCCACGAAACCAGTTTCGTAGTTGTCCTCGACAACGATGTCAGCGCTGGCCAGGGCGCCCTCGACGTCGCCGCGCACCACACGGCCTCCTGTGAGCACGTTGTTGGGACGATTGGCGTGGATCCGCTCGGCGTCGCAAGCGAGCGCAACGTCCATGGTTTTGAGGGGAGGCAACTCGCGCCAATTCACTGGAAAACCGTCCAGATCCAGATTCTCAACCGCGGACTGCTCGCCCGTCACCATCGCGACGGCTTCGCCGCGGAACCGGGCCTCCGACTCGGCGAACACCGGCTGGTCCGCGAACCGGGGAATGACACCGTAGCGATTCTCTCCGGGCACATCTTGCGCGGTGAAAATGCGGCAGATTCCCGGATGGCCGGCAGTAAATTCCTGCAGGTCGCCAAACTCGAATCGCGCGCGATGATACGGGCAGCGGATCACGCGAACGCACAAAGCTCCAGAGGGAGTTTGGTCCGCACCGTAAATCTCGGAGCCGTCAACTTTCTGCTGTCCATCGAGCCGAACCAGTCGCATCCCCACCGCGCAACCTTTGCCCGGCAGGGCTTCTGAAGGCAACGGCCTGTTGGCCTCGCGCACTGCGGTGATGATCTTCCGGTAGCCTGTACACCGGCAAAGCACGCCCCCCAGCGCGTCCATGACTTCGTTCTCCGCGGGCTCGGGAGTTTTTTCGAGAAGGGCGGTGGCCGCCACCAGCATGGCCGGCGTGCAGGCTCCACATTGCGCGGCTCCTTGATGAAGGAAGCTCTTCTGCAGCCGGTCGAAGAAGGGCGGCCGCGTCGCCAGGCCTTCGACGGTGGTAATTTCATGACCCTCCGCTTGCGCAGCCGAGACCAGGCAGGCGCAGACCGGATCGCCATCCAGCAGCACCGTACATGCTCCGCAATCGCCTACGTCACAGCCGACCTTGGTCCCGGTCAGGCCGAGATCGTCACGCAAGACGCGCGATAAGCGTCGGCCGAGCGACGTCGAAATCGTGACGGGCTTCCCATTGACTGTAAAAGTCAACGCGGATTGCAGATCATGCGGGATCGGTGGGGTGGCCAGCACGTCAGCGGGCCTCCACACAAGCTTCGAGTGCGCGCTTAACCAGCGTCAAAGCGGCATCGCGCCGGTAGTCTGCCGTGGCTCGTACATCGTCAATGGGAGCAAGCCCCGCCAGATGCTCGGGCGCAACCCGATCGCTGAATCCCCGCACGGCTCCTTGTCCCACCAGGCCTTGCTCGAGTTGGAGCAAACGTTGCGCCACCGCGGAGCACGATCCCACCGCGACGCGAGCCTGCGCGATCCGTCCCTCTGCATCTACCTGCACGACCGCCGCGACCATCACGATCGAGATCACCAGGTAGCGTCTTGACCCAAGCTTCAAGAATGCAGAACGGGCATCCTCGAGTCCACGCGGAACGATCACGGCCGACAAAACCTCATCCGCGCGGCGGACAGTTTTTCGGTTGCCAACCAGGAACTGTGCCAATGGAAGACGCCTTACTCCTGCCTGAGAGGCGAGTTCCACCTCCGCGTCCAGCGCCAACAAGGGCGGAACTCCGTCCGCGGCCGGCGACGCATTGCATAAATTGCCAGCCACGGTTCCCCGATTCTGAATCTGGACTGATCCCACTTCCCGTGCGGCGGCCTTCAACCCATCAAAGCACCTTGGAAGGCGAGCGCGCAGAACGTCCGTCCAGGTCGTGAGCCCGCCAATCCGGATTTCGTCGGTCCCCATCGAGACCCCGCGCAGTTCGGCGACTCCAGAGATATCGATCACTGGGTTTGAAATTGGGCACTCACCCAACGCCGGAAAAAAATCCGTCCCGCCGGACAAAATCTGGCCCCCATGGCGCGTCAGGGTGTCGACCGCTTCGTGCAGCGTCCTGGGTCTGAAATACAAGCCGTGTTCCCCCGAAGGTAATCCGCCGGATGGAGTGCGGATGGCAGGTTGCGTCAATTCTCATACGAACCACCCCTGCTTGTACAGAACCGGAGGAGGACAACACTGATCCAGCCCGCGGCCCTGCCGCGGAGAGCCTGTGGAGCGACGGGCGCCCCCGCCCGTCGGGCTTCCGGTGCGACCGTGCAATCGAAAACAGCCGGGTTGTCGCTTGCTCAGTACAGCAGTCCCGCAATCGAGGCCGACATCAGATTCGCCATGGTCCCGGCCAGCATGGCCCGCACGCCCAGGCGCGCCAGATCTCCCTTGCGGTTCGGAGCCAGCGCGCCGATCCCGCCAATCTGGATGCCGATCGAACTCAGATTTGCGAAGCCGCACAGGGCAAATGTGGCGATGGTGAAGGAGCGGGGATCGAGTACTCCCTTTTGCGGGCCCAGCATCGAAAACGCGACCAGTTCGTTGAGCACCATGCGGGTCCCGAGCAGGTTGCCGATGACGGAGCAATCGTGCCAGGGGATGCCGATCAGCCAGGCGATGGGCGCGAAGAGCACTCCGAAAATTTGCTCCATGCTCGCCGGGAACCATCCGATGCCCACGTGTGCGAGTCCGTTGTGAGCCCAACCCAGCAGGCCGTCTGTCAGGGCGATCAAGGCGAGAAACGAAATCAGCATGGCTGCGATGTTCAGGGAAAGGTGCAGGCCATCGGTTGTGCCGCGCGCGATCGAGCCGAGAAGATTTTCATTCTTCTCGGCGTTCACTTCTTCGTCGCTCATCACAACGCGCCCCGCGGTCTTGGGCTGCTCGGTTTCGGGCACCAGCATCTTCGCCATCAACAGCGTTCCCGGCGCGGTCATGATGACGGCGCTCAAAAGATGCTTGGGGTCGATGCCGAACGCGATATACGCCGCCATGATTCCGCCGGAGACGTGTGCCATGCCGCTGGTCATAACCGTCATGAGTTCTGATTTTGTGAGGTCGGGAAGAAACGGGCGGATCGTGAGGGGGGCTTCCGTCTGTCCCATGAAGATGCTGGCCGCGACATTGAGGGACTCTGCTCCGCTCGCGCCCATCACGTGCGTCATCACCCTGGCCACTTGCTTGATGATGAACTGCATGATGCCAAAGTGGTAGAGGACCGCGAAAAATGCGGCGATGAAGATGATGGTCGGCAGCACCTGGAAGGCGAAGAAGAATCCCATCGAGGACCCTTGCTTGCCCAGTTCGCCGAACACGAACTTGGAACCTTCAAAGGAGTAGCTCAACAGGCGATTCACCGCGTTGCCGGCGCCCGCAAACAGTCGGCGGCCCACCTCGACCTTCAGCACAAACACCGCGAAAACGATCTGCAGACCCAATCCCCAGGCCACCGTTTTCAAGCGAATGGCTCGCCGGTTGGTCGAGAAAGCGTAGGCCAGGCCGAGCATGGCCAGAAGGCCGAGTATTCCGGTGAATCGTCCCATTTATTTTTTCTCCCCGGATTTGCTGATGACGCGATGAACCAGCGGTCGCTTTCGTGATGGCGGTGCGTCTCCGATCGTGAAGCTTTCGAGCAGAAGCGCTTTCGCCCGCGCGCCCAGGGCGTCGGAATTGTAGTGGACCGTACACAGCGATTCACCGGACGAGACGGCGTCGCCCACTTTCTTATGGAGCACGAACCCTACGGCAGGATCGACTGAATCCTCTTTGCGCTCACGCCCTCCGCCAAGGATCACGCAGGCGGTTCCGGCACGCTCGCACTGAATCGCCCGCACATACCCGGCGCGCCCGCTCACCACCTCGAGTGTGTTCGCCGCTTGCGGAAGGCGTTCGGGGTCGTCAATGACGCGGACATCGCCGCCCTGCAGTTCCACCATTTTCCGAAATTTCTGGAAAGCTTCTCCCGACCGGATCAGCTTCATCGATAGCTGCTTGCCTTCCTCGGTCGTCTTTACTCGCTCACCCAGCAGGAACATCCACGCCGCCAGTTCCATGCACAGGTCGCGCAGATCGTCGGGACCTTCGCCGCGAAGCACTTCCAGTACTTCTTCCACTTCGAGGGCATTCCCGACAAAACGGCCGAGCGGCTGATCCATGTCGGTGATGAGCGCCGCCATCTTTTTGCCCATGCGCTCGCCGGTTTCGACCATCAACTCCGCCAGGTAGACGGCGTCCGTTTCTTCTTTCATGAACGCGCCCGAGCCGGTTTTGACATCAAGCACCAGGGCGTCGATCCCTTCCGCCAGTTTCTTGCTCATGATGGAAGCGCAGATCAGGAACGGGCTCTCAACCGTGCCGGTGACGTCGCGCAACGCGTACAGCTTTCGATCGGCCGGAGCAATCTCTGCCGTCTGCCCGATCATCGAGCATCCACAGGTTTCGAGCACCGCGCGGAATCGCGCGACCGGAAGATTCACGTTGAAACCAGGGATGGCCTCAAGCTTGTCGAGCGTGCCGCCGGTGTGGCCAAGGCCGCGCCCGCTGATCATGGGAACAATCAAGCCGCCCGCGGCCGCGACCGGCGCGAGCACAAGTGAGGTCTTGTCGCCCACGCCGCCGGTCGAGTGCTTGTCGACCTTGCGCCTGGGCATGTCGGAGAAGTCCAGTACTTCGCCGGAGCGCAGCATCGTGTCGGTGAGGGCGGCAGACTCGTCGGGCGACATGCCTTTGAGCAGAGTCGCCATCAGCCACGCGGAAGCCTGGTAGTCAGGAATTTCGCCGCGCGTATAGCCGCCCACCAGGGCTTCAATCTCGGTCCGAGTCAGCTCGCCGCCATCTCGTTTCTTTCGGATGACATCGATGGTGCGAATTGGAGCGCTCTCCCGCCCGGCGCTCATTTGAGGCGGAATCCTTCGGGGAGCAATTCGGTGATGTGCGCTTGTTTTTCCCCCTCGGCACCCTGGAAGAACACGATGGCATCGGGGCCGAATTCGTAGATCACTTGGCGGCATGCCCCGCAGGGAGAGCACGGAACTCCGTGATCATTGGCAACCGCGACCGCAGTCACTTCCACGTTGGGTCCGAGTTGTGCGACGGCTGAAAAGATGGCGGTGCGTTCCGCGCAATTGGTCATCCCGTAGGAAGCGTTCTCCACGTTGCAGCCGGAAAAAACTTTGCCATCCTTGGTGAGCACGGCGGCGCCCACGTGGAATTTGGAGTAGGGAGCATACGCCTTTTTCATGGCCGCTCGAGCCGAACGCATAAGCGCAGGGCGCCGTTTGTCCGCAGCGTTTGTCTTTTTCATAAGATCGAAAATCAGAGTTCGGCGGAACGCCGAAAATGGTGGGCCTGATTGTAACGCCGGATCGAAGTTTGCAGAATTGTTTCTTGGAGACTTGGCTCGGGCGATCGCCAGGTGTGGTTTTGAGGACTGTGCAGGTTCAGTTCGCCCCACTTTTGCCCGTCAGCTTGTCCACAATCTCCTGCTCGGTCCTGGCCTGGTCCGGGCGTCCGGTCAGCGTGTAGATTTCCGCCATTCGGCGGTGAGGATCTGGACTCTCAGGTCGCATCTTCGAGGCTTCTTCGAAATAGCGCAAGGCTTCGGAGTACTGATGCGCTTTTTGGGTCTGTTGTGCGAGATCGAAAGTAGTGGCGTACAACATCTCTGCAGTCGCGGAATCTTGGGGATTCAGATCGCGCGCGTGGCGCAGCGTCTCGTATGCCGGCCGGAATTCTCCCAGCTTCATCAACACGGCGCCGTAGAGGAAGTTGATTTGAAAAAGGTCCGGCCAGCTCTTGATTGCTGGTTCAAGGGGCTTGCGCGCATTTTCAAACTGGTTGAGCTGGAAGTAAGTCAACGCCAGGTTGTATTTCGTTTGCGGTGACTGCGGGGCGAGTTCCGCCGCGCGTTTGAGCGGCTCGAGAGCTGCCTCCAGATCCCCGTGCTGTGCGTAGAGTGTGCCGAGCGCCGTGAGTTTGTCGGCGTTGTTGGCATCATAGAGCTGATCACAAATTGCGCGGGCCTCTTCCCGCGACCCTTTTTCTAACTTCTCTCCGCACTCCATTTTGATGCGGCTCTCGTCGGCACCGCGCTGCCGCAAACGCTGCGACAGGGCCATAGACTTTTTCGCCTTCTCCTCTAGGCCTTGTTTGCGATAAACAAAGCCCAGTTGATAGGGAACGCGGGCATCGCTTGGACTTGCGCGGGCCGCTTCGGTCAGCCACTTTCCTGCGTTCGGCAAGTCTCCGCGCTTGAAGTAGGCAAGCCCGAGATAGTACGCGGTATCGGGGAACGGCGGCTTGACGACCGCCTTGCTCAAATCGCGCACTGCGCTCGCGTAATCGAGGCTATCGAGGTCCAGGCGCCCGAGGTAATACAGCACGTTGGGATGGTCGCCGACTTCGTGGCGAACGATTTCAAATTCGCGGCGGGCTTCGTCGGCTTTGTGGGACTCAAAGAGCGCTACCGCCAGGGGAAAACGGGCTCTCAAAACCAGGCGGGGATCCGTTTCCAGCGCCGCTCGAAATTCCTGCGCAGCTTCTTCGTAACGATCCTGCTTCAGCGCATCGTAACCCTTGCCCAGATGAGCGCGGGTGGCATCTGTTTCAGGCTTCGTTTCAGCCTGTTCTTGAGCGGCCACGGTGCCGACAAGAAGCGGGGCGAGTACGAACGCGGTCAAAACTATCGCTGCCTATCGTTGAACCCACGTAATCCGCATGCGAGGCTGTTTCCCCGAGGGCCCTCATTATAGCTGCCGTTCGCGCGGAGGAAACGCCACGCCCTCGCGCCCGCTCGAACCTTGACTCGCGCAAACCGTGACTGTTAGATTTCGGGCTTCCGCAGCGGATTCTGAGGGGGCACGGTCTGAGTCGGGCAGGGAAGAAGGAACTTTCGCAGAATCTTCTTTCACCGCAACAAAGCCGCCGCAATTTCCTGATCCGTAGCACTCAGTGTGCTGCTGCCGCCTTTCTTCCTGCCAACTGGTTCAAATCCGTTTTTCCGCGGACCCTTCCGCGACAAGCGAATTGCTGGCTCCGCCGCTAATTTTCATCTCCATCCCCGCTATCGTGCGAAGCTGCCGATGGAAGCCGTGCTACTGAAGACTGAGCCCGGACACGACCAGTTCGTCACCGAGAAGTTCGCGCAACAGATCGAAGAGTGTTCTCGGGGAATGGAGCCTGAGCCTGCGCAAGTCCGCGCGGGATATCGAGAGCATCCGCAAGTCGTTGGCTTCCGAGTTTTCGGGCGCCAGCCTGAAACCGATCGATTCGAAAACGGCTCGCGCGAGTGCGGGATTGGAAGTCCGTCGAAACGCCTTTTCGAGTCAAGCTGAACTGAACAAGGATGAGTTCCTGAAAACGTTGGCCGCAACGCTCTCCGGCTTTGCTGAGATCCTGACGGCTGAGTTTCAGGTCACAGCGATTGAAGTCGTTTCGGATTCGCGGAATTCTCCTCCTTCCACAATACCCGGCAGATTGCGCACTACCGTTCGGTATGAGCTGGTTGCAGCCGGGCGCGATTTTTATCGCGAACAACGAGTTGGTGAATGGGACCTGAAATGGGAACGAGCAACCCCAGACGATTTCCGCGTACTTCGCTGGCAAGCAACGGGCGAAACACAGGCTCATTCGGTCTCTCCTGTTTTCGTGGACATCGCCCCGCTGGCGTTCTCAAGCGCGAACTCGTACTCCGACCAGTTGACGCATGGCGCCGACTATTGGCGCACCGTGCTCGATCAGTCTTCGGGCATCGATATCTACGGGCACAACGGCGTTGCGGTGGGTGACATCGACAGCGACGGTTTTGACGATCTCTACGTCTGCCAGCCTGCAGGCCTGCCCAACCGTCTCTATCGCAACCGCGGCGACGGAACCTTCGAAGACATCACGGACGGGTCCGGACTCGGCATTCTCGAAAATACTGCCTGTGCGTTATTTGCCGACATCAACAACAACGGGCGCCAGGATCTCATCGTCGTTCGAACCGACGGCCCCGTGCTGTTTCTGAATGAAGGAAGCGGAAAATTTCGCAAGCATCCTGACGCCTTCCGGTTCGCAAAGCCTCCGCAAGGGACCTTCACTGGGGCGGCAATCGCCGACTACGATTGCGACGGATGGCTCGACATCTACTTCTGCCTTTACCTCTACTATCAGGGCACGGACCAGTACAAGTACCCGCTTCCATACTTCGACGCCAACAACGGCCCGCCAAACTTTTTGATGCGAAACCAGCGCGACGGCACCTTTCGCGACGTCACCGAAGAATCCGGCCTGAATCGCAACAACACCCGTTACAGCTTTTGCTGCGCCTGGAATGACTACGATCGCGACGGCTGGCCCGATCTCTACGTGGTGAACGATTTCGGACGCAAGAATCTCTACCACAACAACGGCGACGGCACCTTTACCGACGTTGCCGAGCAATCGGGAGTCGCCGATGTCGGCGCCGGGATGAGCGTGTGCTGGCTGGATTATGACAACGATGGAACCGACGACCTCTACGTCGCCAACATGTGGACGGCCGCCGGCCTGCGCATCACCGCGCAGAATGTATTTCAGAAGGACGCGGCAAGCAGTGTTCGCGATCTGTACCGCAAGCACAGCATGGGGAATTCACTGTTCCGGGGGACGCAGTCCGGCCAATCGGCTTTTCAGAATGAACGGAAAGCCGGAGTCGAAATGGGGCGCTGGTCGTGGTCGAGCGATGCCTGGGATTTCGATCACGACGGCTTCCCGGATATTTACGTCACCAACGGCATGGTCTCGGGCCCTTCGCGCTCCGATCTGAACAGCTTCTTCTGGCGGCAGGTGGTGGCAAACTCTCCCGCCGAATCCGCGCCCGGACAGGACTACGAGCAGGGCTGGAACGCCCTCAACGACCTGCTGCGCTCCGACGGCACCTGGAGCGGCTACGAGCGAAACGTCTTTTATGCGAACAACTGCGACGGAACATTTTGCGATGTCTCAGCAGCGATAGGCATGGACTTCGTCGAAGACGGCCGTTCCTTTGCTCTTGCAGACTTCGATCACGACGGCCGTCTCGAAGTGCTTTTGAAGAACCGCAACGGACCGCAAGTCCGACTGATGAAGAACGTCGCGCAGGACCTGCCGCCGTCAATCTCCTTCCGCCTTCGCGGCGTCAAGAGCAATCGCGATGCGATCGGCGCGGTTGTGACCATGACCACCGATGCAGGCCGCCAGACGAAAAGCGTTCAGGCGGGATCGGGCTTCCTCTCGCAACACACGAAAGAGCTCTTCTTCGGACTTGGCAATGCCAAGGGTCCGATACGCGCCTCGATTCGCTGGCCAAGCGGCCTGGTGCAGGAATTGCGCGACCTGCGGCCGAACTACCGCGTCCTGGTGGAAGAAGGAAAGGACTCGACTTCAGAACCGTATATTGCGAAAAGCCTGCCCAGCAGCGCAGCAGCCAATGCTCCGAAAAAAATTGAGACGCTGCCTAACGAAGTTGAGACCTGGCTGCTTGCTCCGGTCGCCGCTCTCGACTTCACTCTGCCCGATCTCTCCGGTCGGGCGATTACCCTCAGTCAATATCGCGGCAAACCTCTGCTCCTTCAGTTTTGGACCAGCGCATCCCCCGACTGCCTGAAAGATCTGGAGACCTTCCGACGTCAACACCCGCGCTGGAGCCAGCAGGGTCTTCAGTTGCTGAGCTTGAACACCGACGACACCTTCAATGAATCTGCGCGTTCTCGGATCCACGACGGAACGACTCATTCCCCTTTCCGGTCCTGCATGCCACCGATCGACGTCGCCGGAATCTACAACTTGCTCTATCGCTACCTGTTCGACCGTCATCGCGACTTGCCTCTTCCCGACGTCATTTCTCATCAATGATCGCGGGCACATCGTGAAGATCTACCAGGGACCTGTGAATGCGGAGCACGTCGCGCAGGACTTCGTTCACATTCCGCAGAGCCCGCAGGAACGGCTGGCCAGGGCGCTCCCATTTCCCGGCGTCACCGACGCGACCGGGTTCCAGCGCAACTACCTTGCTCTCGGATCAGTTTTCTTTCAGCGGGAATACTTTGACCAGGCCAAGGCCTTCTTCGAGTTGGCGCAGCACGACGATCCGTCCAGCGCCGAGGCCCTTTACGGCTTAGGTAGTGTCTACCTGAAGCAGTCGAAAACTACGGAGGCACGCGACTGCTTCGAGCGCGCGACCAGGCTGCCGGCGAGTTTTCCGGAAACCTTGCCGAATGCCTGGAACAATCTGGGATTGCTGGCCACTCAGCAGGGACACACCGACGCCGCCATCCCGTTCTTTCAACAGGCGCTCAAACTCAGCCCGAATCACCTGATCGCGCTCGACAACCTGGGCAGCGCGTACCGTCAGCAAAAGCGATGGCCGGAAGCACGCCAGGTGCTCGAGCACGCGCTCGCGGTGAGTCCGCAGAATCCCGAGGCCAATTACAGTCTGGGTATGGTCTATGCCCAGACCAACGACGAGCAGCGCGCCTATGACTATCTGCAGCGCGCGCTGCTAGCACGTCCCGACTATCCTGAGGCCCTCAATAACATGGGTGTGCTGAAGCTTCGCACCGGCCACCGCGACGAGGCCGTAAAGACTTTCGAAGAATGCGTGCGGGTTGCCCCAGACTTCGACCAGGCCTACCTCAACCTCGCTCGCGTGTACGCACTGGAAGGTGATCGGGAGAAAGCTCGTGCGCGTTCTCGATTCACTACTACAGCGCCATCCCGAGCATGCTGCCGCCAAGGCCATGCTCGCGGAACTGAGCCGCTAACGGCACGAAGCACAGGCAACTACTTCGCGTTCGTCTTCGGAGTGGGCGCCGTCAACAAATCCACCATCATCTTGTAGAGCTTGTCCGCATCCAGATCCACTTGCACCTCGACCGGGTGCACGTCTACAGCGGGCTTGTCGCGCTCCGACCAGGTCAGCACGTTGCCGTAGCCCGCGCCCCGGTCGAGATCGACATCCATATAGCGGGTTTCTTTTTTCGTGATGAGCGAAGGGTCAAGCCACGCCGCCGCGGTCAACTCATCCCACAAGTAGTTGTATTCCCCGAACAGTCTCCCGTATTTGCCAATGTACTGCGCTACTGGCGACGATGACCCATCCTTAATCCGACGAATCAATTCCATGGTCATCTTCGTTTTTACGGAGATGTCGACTGGCGTGCACACAACCTTCTTCCACGGCGCGCGCAGTACGATGTGCGCCGCCTCCGGGTCGAACCACAAATTGAATTCATGCCGCGGATTGTTGGCAAACTCCGGATCGCTGGTCTGAGGATTCAGGCTCGCGCCCATGAAAATCAGTTCTCGCGCCAGCTTCGGAAATTCCGGATCGATCGAAATCGCGAGCGCCAGGTTCGTCATGGGCCCGCCCTCGTAGATCGTGATCTCTCCCGGATACTTGCGGACCATCCGAATCAGGAAATGCGGCGGCGTCTTCCTCCGCGGCCTTGCTCGTGGGTTTTCCCTCGGGAAAGCCGCCCAGTTCATCCGGCGGATGATAAAAACGCGGGGTCCATGCGCCTACCCACGTCGACCGACCCGTAGCGTTTTTTCCACAATTCTGTTTCCTGCTTGCGCCGCACGAGCGGGTACTCGGCGCCCGGCACAACGGGAATATCGGTGCGTCCAATGATTTCAAGCGTGCGCAGCGTGTGGGACAACTTCCGACTTGAGCCACGAGTCGCCCGTCACCACGGTGATTCCCAGCACTTCCGTTAGCGGCGACTGGATCAGCAGCAATATCGACTGCTGATCGGTTCCGGCCGGTCCGGCCGCATCCTGATCGATGATGACTTTGCGCTTGCCGGTTTCCTGCGCGGCGCACATCACGCACGAAAACGCAACGAAGACTGACAAGCAATCCCGCCCACTCCCCAAGTCTCCCCAGTGTCATTAACAGTCCTCTTCGCACCACTTCTTTCCTATCAATCGTCCAATGAGCAACTCGAAGAATTTCGCCGAGTTCACTTCCGTGGCCACATTGGCATTGGGCACAAACTTGATCTCGCAACACTGGAGAAGTCTTGGTCGTCGCCAGCGTTGGCGCGGAGCCGCGGATTGGCATGTTCACAGTAGCCTGCTTCTCCGCGTCAGGCCTGCGTCGCAGGTCGCCCGCCCTCGGGCTGTAGCCCAGCGTTTCCCCGGCGGTCAGTTCGCCGCTAGTCTCGACATCGACGTAGTATTCCTTCCACTTCAGAATCGATGGGTCCAGAAACGCCGCCACTGCCAGAGAATCATGCATGTTGGGCCCACCAGAAAGCCTTGCTCTCGATTGTGGTCGATCGCGTGACGCGCAATCTTCGCCGCCGCCTGGCTTGCCGGATTTTTGGCCGCTTCGAGGGCCGCGCACGTGCTTGTCGGTCAGGGAAGTCTTGCGAGTCACGTCCAGACCTACCATCGTCACCGGAATGCCCGACTGAAACACGATTCGCGCCGCCTCCGGATCCACATATACATTGAACTCCGCCGCCGGCGTTATGTTTCCGCCGGAAAGCGGATCCGCCCATCATGACCACGCCGCGCACCAGCGATGCCAGTCCCGTGTCGCTGTTCAACGCCTCTGCCACATTGGTGAGCGGGCCCACCGTGATCAGAGTTACTTCCTTGGGATATTTGTGCACGATCGAGCGAATCAATTCGGATGCGGGTTCGGCGACAGGCTTGATCGTGGGCTCGGGAAACACAGCGCCTCCCAGCCCGTTCTCGCCATGCGCGTACGCAGCCGTGACCAATCGTCGAAACATGGGTGCCTTTGCGCCCGCAGCCACAGGAATGTCGGTGCGCCCGGCGATTTCCACCATGCGCAATGCATTGGGAAGCGTCAGCTCCAGCGGCACATTTCCTGCAACCGCCGTGATGGCCTCAATCTTGAGTTCTGGGGAGCGCATGGCCAGCAGCAGAGCGAACGCATCGTCCACTCCGGGATCGGTATCGATCACAACTCTGGATGGTGTGCCGCCGCGCCACTGCGCCTGACGCAGCCTCGGCGCAGATTCTTCCGCGCCAACGCTGCCCGACCAGACTGTCGCCGCCAGCGCAGCTGTAGATGCCACAAAGTCTCGCCTCGTGATGCCCATCCTCCTCCTCCGGGAATCCTCGTTGCTTGCCGTTTTACTTCACCGATCGCGGCGGCCGCGTCATCAACTCAATGTACAAGTCGTAAAGCTTCTTCGTATCGACATCGAATTGCACCATCGCTTTGCGTTCGTAGGGCGGCACCTCGGTTCCCGGATCCCAGAAGAGGGTTTCTCCATAGCTGGGGCCGTGGTCGACATCAATGTCCACATACATCTCTTTCTGCCGGGTAACGATCGATGGATCGATCATGGCAGCCGCCGATAACTCGTCCCACATAAAGCTCTCTACCGCGTATTCGGTGAGATATCGCGCAACCGGCGTGGAAGCTTTCGCAATCGCCGCCTTCAAAGCGGGATTCACTGTCGTCTTCACGGAGATATCAATCGGGCGTAATGGTGATGCTCTTCCACGGAGAGCGCATGACGATACGCACCGCCTCCGGATCAAACCACCAGTTGAATTCCCGCCGGCCATCAATCCCGTTGATCCCGCCATTGTCCGCATACATGCCGCTTCCCATCAGCACCAGTGACTTGGCGAGGGTCGCTACCTGCGGGTCCAGTCGCAGCGCCAGCGCGATGTTGGTAAGCGGGCCGCCCGCCCAGATCACGACTTCGCCAGGATACTTGTGCACCGTCCTCACGATGAAGTGCGCCGCGTCTTCATCCAGCGCTTTGATATGCGGCTCGCCCTCCACCAGCGCCGGGACGACATCTGGCTCGTGGTATCCGGCGCGAAACGCAGGCGGAGTTCCTTCCGGGCGTTTCGAGAAATCGCTCCAGCATCCCTTGTAGCGCAGAACGCCGTACAGCTTCTCCCAGCGCTCCGTCTCTTCCTTCGAATTCAGCAGAGGGAACTCCGCGCCGGCGATCACTGGAACGTCCGTGCGGCCCTGCAATCTCGAGCAGGCGCAGCGTGCGCCGGGTTTCTTCCTTCACCCACTGGTCTCCGCTGACGGTGGTGATCCCGAGCACCTCGAACTTGTCGGATTGCAGGAAGATCAGGATCGACTGCATGTCGGTAGTGGCCGGACCGCGCGCGTCCTGGTCGACGATGACCTTGATCTTCTGACCTTGCGACGTCCCAATGGCCATGCACACGGCAGCCACCAGGAGTGCGATCTTGCGTGCATTCATGCAATACCTCGGTGTTGACTCTTGCCTTTTGCGGTGGGCTCGAACTGGCATCATTCAAGCACTCGGCGGGCAGGCATCGCATTGTAATGCCGCAGCGCAGCCAGTGCCAACCATGCGCCTCTCCATGCGAGTCGCTTGTCGCAACGATTGCAGTCGCGGAAAAAGGCACTAGAATGTCTGGCGATAGATTTTTTGACTCGCGCGATGAGCTATTCCGGCAGCAATCGGCCATCAATCTTGAAGCATGCCGCACACACGGCCGTCTTCCTCGTGCTCACACTGCTTGTGGCCTTGGGTCAAGCCCAGGAAGGCTCAACGGTGCAGGGAACAGTGCACAATGTTAGCGGAGCGCCCGTTGCAGCGGCCACTGTTCACATCACGGCGCGCGGAGAATCCCAGGAAAGTCTCGGTGCAAACCGACGCAGCGGGGTCGTATCGACGTTCCTCGCTGGGCGTGGGGGAATACAGCATTCGAGTTGAGAAATCCGGTTACCACGATGCGAACTTCGGCCCATTTTCGTTGCGCGAAGGACAAAGCACGACCATCGAGCTCACCCTGAAAGCGGCCAATGAGAAATCCGGTGGCCACGCAACCGAAGCTCCTCAATTCTTCGACCAGCCGCAGTTCACCGTCGCGGGCGTAACCGATGCCAGCAGTCACGGCGGCCACGGTTCTGACACCGTTTCCCGCACCACGCAGACTCTCACTCACGACGTAACCACTCTCGACACTCAGCCCGTTGCCTCAGCGGCTGCTGGGGAGATGGAGGCCTCCTTGCGCGGAGCCCTCGCGCAGGATCCCGGCAATTTCGAGGCGAATCGCCGTCTGGGGGCGCTGCTGCTTGCATCCGGGAAATCGAACGCTGCTCTGCCATTCCTCGAACAGCGCACATCAGCTCCGGCAGGACGATCCCGAAAGCGCACGCGAGTTGGCGAAGGCCTATGCGGCTGTCGGCAAAAACCGTGAAGCCCGTGCCACCGCAGAAGCGCTGCTGGCGCGGCAGGACAGCGCCGACCTTCACCATCTGCTGGCGGACCTCGAAGAGAAGGAGCAGCACCCGCTCGCAGCCGTGCGGGAATACCAGCGCGCCGCCGAACTCGACCCCAGCTGAGTCGAACCTTTTCGATTGGGGGACGGAGCTTTTGACCCACCGCACCTTGCAGCCTGCCATGGAGATTTTCATGCGCGGCGTGCGCTTATTTCCGAATTCATCTCGCATGCTGGTGGGCCTCGGCGTGGCCTGGTACGCCAGCGGATCCGCCGAGCAGGCCGCGAACTACATTTGCCAGGCCTCGGACCTGAACCCTGCCGATCCCAATCCCTACCGGGTCCTGGGCAAGATGGCGGTGGCTGAAACAGCAATTTCCCCTGCGGTGGTTGAGCGCATGGCCCGCTTCCACAAGCTTGACCCGGAGAGTGCGTCCGCCAATTACTACTACGCGGTTGCGCTATGGAAGCACACCAGGGATGCGAGATCGGAGGCAACATTGCTTCAAGTGCAATCCCTGCTCGAAAAGGCCCGCCAGCTCGACCCGAAACTGGCTCCCGTATCCTTGCAGCTGGGAATTCTGCACGAGGAGCGCCACGACTTTCCGCGTGCGATTTCGGCCTACAACGAGGCGGTAGCGACGGATCCGCAGATGCGGGAAGCGCATTACCGCCTGGCGCAGATCTATCGCCGGACCGGGGAAAAGGCGAAAGCTGACCAGGAACTCGCCGCCTACAACCGCATTTCGCGCGAGGTAGCTGCGCAGAACGAACGCGAAGCCCACGAAATTCCGCAATTTGTTTATACTCTCCGCGACTCCAAGCCGCCTGCACCGCAATAGCGAGCATCCTGGCGACCAATCGATCGACAGCCGAAACGGAACTGGGGGCTTCCCTGAACGCCAATCCGCTCGACCGCTACTTCAAGCTCACAGAAAATCAGACTACCGTCCGCCGGGAATTAGTCGGCGGCATCACCACCTTCATGACGATGGCCTACATCATCGTCGTGAATCCCCAGATCCTTTCCCAGGCAGGAATGCCGGCCGAAGGTGTGGTGTTTGCCACGTGCATCTCGTCGGCGGTCGCGTCACTCGTGATGGGTCTTTACGCTAATTATCCCATCGCGATGGCCCCCGGCATGTCGCTGAACGCTTACTTCACCTATTCCGTCTGCCTGGGCATGGGCATCCCCTGGCGTACGGCGCTGGGTGTCGTGTTCTTTTCCGGGGTCCTGTTCGTCCTGCTTACCGTCACCCGCGTCCGCGAACAGATCGTCAACGGCATCCCTGACGGCCTGAAGCACTCGACCGCCGCCGGCATCGGCATGTTCATCGCCTTCGTCGGCCTGCGCAACGCAAAGCTCGTAGTCGCGAATCCCGCAACCTTCGTAAGCCTCGGCAGCCTCGCCTCGAAAGAAGTGATCGCCGCCTGTTTCGGCATTGTGCTCACTCTCATTCTGATGGCGCGCAAGGTCAATGGCGCGATCCTGCTCGGTATTGCCGGCACAACCCTCTTCGGCATTCTTGCGGGGGTTACCGCCCGGCCCGCAGCCTGGGTATCCATGCCGCATCCCAGCGCAACGCTCTTCCAACTCGATCTCCGCGCTGCCCTGCACCTCGGTCTGCTCGAAATCGTCTTCATCTTCCTGTTCGTCGATCTGTTCGACAACGTCGGAACACTGGTAGGGGTATGCGAGCAAGGCGGGTTCGTCGAAAGATGGCCGAATCCCGCGCGTAGGACGCGCTCTGCTGGCCGATGGCGTCGGCACCATGGTCGGAGCCCTCAGCGGCACCTCCACCGTTACCAGTTACATCGAAAGCGCAGCCGGAGTGGCCGCCGGCGCGCGCACCGGCCTCAGCAACGTATTCGTCGCACTCCTGTTCGCCGTAGCCGTATTCTTCGCGCCGGTGGCCGGCGCCATCCCCGCCTTCGCAACCGCCCCCGCCCTGATCCTGGTCGGCGCACTGATGACCCAGTCGATCGCCCAAATTCAATGGGGCAGACTTCACCGAAGCCTTTCCCGCCTTCCTGACCGTGCTCGCGATGCCCCTTACCTTCAGCATCGCCACCGGCCTGAGCCTGGGAGTGATCGCCTACACGATCGTCAAAGTGGGCGACAGGCAGGTATCGCGAAGTGAGTGTCGTGCTGTGGATACTTACCGTGCTATTCATCCTGCGCTACGTCTACCTGGCAGCCGCTGAGACGGAAAATTCGTTTTGTTATCACGGCAAGGGCACGGCTTTAGAGATTGCGGAAAATCGTCCGATCGACGTTCTGCTGCAGCTGACCATAGTGGCTCGAGACCTTTAGCCGAGCCGTAAAGCCAGCAAAGGCTATCCGCGGCTTCAGCCTCTGAGGTCGAAAGCTTTACGATTGGTGCTATATATTCCGCAGCTGTTAAGCCGTGAATGGGCAGGATTAAGAACGCGGCCTCAGTGCCAAAATGAAGGACGTCTTTTGCCTCCAAATTCACGGTCTTGATCCACACTCGTCGCGGCGCGTCAATGTACCCTCCGGATCGGGGCCTTCATCAGCTCAACAAACATTCGATAAAACTTCTCTTGTCCAAGATCCATCTGAATCTCCACCAGCGGTCCAACCGACGCTGGGCTTGTCCCGATCGCTCCAGGTGAGCGTATTCCCATATCCCGCGCCCCGATCCAGGTCCACGCCCATGTAGCGCGTTTCACGCTTCGTGATGATCGACGGATCGATCCAGGCCGCCGCCGCCAACTCGTCCCACATAAAGTCGGCGCCCGGCCCGGGCGTGTAATAGCGGGCAACATAATGCGCCAGAACCGTCCCGCCAGAATCGATGTCCTTGATCATCTCCCGCGTCAGCCGCGTCTTAACGGAAATATCCGTAGGAGTGCAGACAATCTTCTTCCAGGACGCTCGCAGCACGATCTCAGCCGCTTCCGGATCGAACCAGAAATTAAATTCGTGGCGGGGAGTGTTGGCGAACTCCGGATGATCGCTCTGCGGACTCAGGCTTCCTCCCATAAACACCAACTGCTCCGCCAATTCGGGAACTGCGGATCGATAGAGATCGCCTGCGCCAGGTCGGTCATCGGACCGCCCTCATAAATCGTCACCTCGTGCGGATACCGGTGCACCATGCGGATCAGAAAATGCGCCGCATCCTCATCGATCGCCTTGGTCTTCGGCATCCCTTCCGGTTGCGGCGGAACGACGTATGGACTCGTGCCACCACCGGTCATCCCATGCGCCCGCATAAGCAACCTTGCCATAGCGCTCCTGCCACAGATGCGTCTCCTGACGCGCGCGCACCAGTGGAAACACAGCGCCTGGGACCACCGGAATATCAGTCCGCCCAATGATCTCGAGCAGCCGGAGAGTATGAGCAATCTCCTCATCCCGCCACTGATCCCCGCTGACCACCGTGATCCCAAGCACCTCGACCTGAGGCGATTGCAAAAGGATCAGCAGAGTCTGCAGGTTGCTGCCTCCCGGCCCGGAGCAGTCCTGATCGATGATGACTTTGCGGCGAGGCTGGGCAAAAGCGCCGCAGCAAGCCAGCAGCAAGCCGATAATTGCCAAACGCAGAAAAGGTAGCTTCATGGAAATCGAGCAAAAAGAATTGAACCGAGACCTCGGATTGCGCCTGGGCCCGTCGCCACAGTGGGCGCTGATTACGGTTTCACGCCCGGAGCTCGCGTCATCAGATCAATGTACAGCCGATAAAACTTCTCTGCATCAATGTCGAACTGCACATTCGCCAGCCGTAGGTAGGGTGGAACCTCCGCCTTCGCGTCCCAAAAGATAGTCTTCCCATAGCTGGCGCCATGATCCACGTCGATGTCCATGTAAAGCTGCTTCTGCCCCGTGATGATGGAGGGATCAATTAACGCGGCGCCCGCGATTTCATCCCACATGTAGCCGGGCAGGGAATACTTGTCGAGATACTTCGTGACCGGCGTCCCAGCTTTCGAGATGGTCGCCTTCATCTCCTTCGTGAAGCGGGTCTTCACCGAGATATCAATGGGCGTAATCGTCATCTTCTTCCAGGGTGCCCGCAGCACGATGCGCGCCGCTTCAGGATCAAACCACCAGTTGAATTCCCGCCGCGCTTCAATCGCCCCCGCATCGATGCGCCTTTGTCGGCATATAGCCCCCCGCCCATCATGACGAATTCTTTCGCGAGGGTTGCCACCGAAGGATCGAGTTTCAGCGCCAGCGCGTAATTGGTCAGGGGTCCACCAGCCCACAGAACCACCTCGCCGGGATACTTGTGCACCATCTTGACGATAAACTCTGCCGCCGTGCCCTCCGCCGCCTCGATGTGCGGCTCCCCTTCCGTGCATGGGCGGCACGACCTCCGGTGCGATGGTAAGGCTGCTCAAAAACAGTAGAGCGTTGGCCTTGCAAACTTGTCGGTCCAGCAGCCTTTGTATTCGAACTTCCCGTAAAGAGCTTCCCATCGCTCACTTTCTTCCTTTGAATTCAGGAGCGGAAACTCAGCGCCGGCGATCACGGGAACATCGGTGCGCCCGGCAATCTCCAGCATGCGCAAAACGTGCTGCGTCTCTTCCTTCACCCACTGATCGCCGCTGACGGTGGTGATGCCCAAGCACATCGAATTTCTCCGACTGCAGGAAGACAAGGATCGCCTGCTGATCGCTGGTCCCCGGCCCGCGCGCATCCTGATCGACGATGACTTTAACCTTCTGTGCGGAAGCGGAGAGGGCGAGGAAGAATACAAAGAAGACAAGCATGCGAGTTGCTTTTCTGTTTGCAGGCATTTCTTCCCTCTGGGAGTCGATGACCAAAATAAAAGGCAGACAGTTGGGCGCGAACAGCCCTACGCAGTCTGCCTGAAGCCCACTCGTGCGGTGGATATCCGATCTAAAAATTCAGCTTAAGCGCAAACTGGATCAGGCGAGGGTTATTCACCGTCCCGTTAACGACGCCAAAGCTTGATAGGGCATTCACATCCTGCATGCCGCTGCTGCCTCCCTGGAGGTAGT
Organism: uncultured Acidobacteriota bacterium; assembly: GCA_963733805.1. GTDB lineage: Bacteria > Acidobacteriota > Terriglobia > Terriglobales > Acidobacteriaceae > Gp1-AA133. The sequence goes on from CAVTEO010000010.1 coordinate 437,624, forward strand.
ACTGAGGATGGTTGAACACGTTGAAAAATTCGGCGCGGAAGTCCAACCGCATGCTCTCGTATGGCAACGGGAAGTGCTTAATCAGAGACATGTCGGTATTGACAAATCGTCGGACCATACAAAGGTGCGCGGTTCGCAGTTGCCGAGTTCCCCCGGATCAGCATGCGTAAAAGCGCAAGGATTAAACCAAGCGTCCAGTGTGCCAACCCGGTCCGGGGCCAAGCCGCCTTGGGACTGTTAAGATCTGACAGGCGGGATTTGGGTTAGTCGCGCACAATGCCGGGCTTATGAGGATCGCTGATTTGATCCGGGCGGTTCAATCCATTGCCGTTCCAGAGAAAAAGCTACGCCTGAACCATTCGCGCTATCCACGGCAAACAGGGGGAAGCCGGATGGTCACCCTTACGATGCCGTCAACTTCCCAATTGCCAAAAACTGCATTCACTGGCCCATTCCATCCACCGCCGAATTGTTTGCCCTTCCCAAAGGGTAGTTCGTATGTAACGCTAGCCGTGAATTGATGATTCAAATTGAGCGTCGAGAGTCCCCAATCGAGCTTATCGAAACCAGGCAAGGGGAAGTAAGTTGCTCCGGGGAACGTGCCTAAGCCATCAGGCAATCCTGAGTCGAATGTCCGTGAGTAGGTATACCCGATCAAAGCGTAGAGTCCATTTCGGATGCTTTTGGTCTCGGCTTTGACTTGCACGGAGTCGTAATGCGCTTTGCCGATGTCGTTGTTGTTGGCAATTGTCAGTGGGAACAGGAAAGGCGGATTCCCCCACTTTGGTCCAAATGCTGTGCCGCCCGGTCCGCATCCGCGTGTGTATCCCGCAACTACCCCGCAGTCCGAAGGCGAGCCCACATTCAGGTTCACTCCATCCACCAGGATGTGAGAACTGCGCGAGCCAGCGTAACCGGCGGTGAGGACGATATTCCCCGGAAGTTGACGTTCAATGTTTAAGTTGAATTGCTGGACTTTGCCCTGCTTGAAATCCAGATTCTGGGATTGCAAGGTTCCTGGGAAGTCCGTCGGATTCGGGGGGCTCGTTATCGGCTGCAGATTGCTCTGCAGGAACATCCTCTGCAGACCGCAATTCTGGGTCGTGTTACCAAAGGGACACGGGCCCGGGAAGTTATCCGACTCCGCAAAGTATGGCGGATTCTCCCAAAGTCCTTGTCCGCCCTGATTCCACGAAGAATCGTGGAAGATGGCGTAGCCGGCGCGGATCGCGGTGGTCTGGCTGCCGAAAGGCTTCCATGCAATACCGATGCGGGGCTCCACCGCCGTCTTGTCCATCTGAATGCCGACGTGCCCGTCCGAGTGCACGCAGATCGTACAGCCAGCTATGAGGGAGCTCGAACCAGCAACGTAGAACTTGCCAGTCGCAAAATCAAAATTCGCCTGACGGTTCTGGGCTTCCGTAATTGGAGTTACCAGAGCCCAAGCGACCCCCAAGTTCACGGTCAAGTCCTTGGTGACCCGCCAATCATCCTGGATGAATGGACGGAACAGTTTCCACCGGCGGCCGGTCGTGGCGCCGAAAAACGTCTGATCATGAATACCGCCACCCAATTGACCCAGGAGAAGGTCGGCTGCCGCATCCTGGCTAAGTCCAAAGTTTATGAAGAACCCGTCCTGGAAGGCATTGGTAAGCACGTTCATTTGCTGGGCGCGAACACTGCCCCCGATGCGGATGTTGTGGTTGCCTCGGATCATGTCAAACGAGTCGGAAATGGAGAACACGTTGGTACCACCCTGGAAGGGCGCGAATCCTCGATCGCCGAGGGCCCAGTAGTTATTCATCAGGGTGGAACTGAGTCCGCAGCTCACGCAATCCGTTGTCGACTGTGTCAGGCCCGCCGTTGCACCTGGACACTTGCTGTTCAGGTTCGCTCCTTGGATTCCAAGAATGGCAGATTCGCAGGTGCCATCGCCAAACGACTTGATGTGGTTGAAAATCCGGTTGAAGCCGAAGTTGAGCTGATTGATATTGTGAGCAGAAAAAATATGAGTCTCTGAGACCGCAAAATTCCTGCCGTGATTGGTGATGTGCTGCGTGCTGCCAAACGCACTTTGTTCCGCGAACCCAGGTGATCCACCGGGCACAAACGACACCGCCTGGTCGTAGCTAAAACGCGCAAACAACGTATCCTTTTCCGAAAAGTTATGATCGATGCGGATATCAAAACTGCCTTCATCCAATCGCCTGACCGGAACATTGCCGTAGTTCACTGAACCCCCGCCTACAATGTTGCTTTGCGGGTACAGTTGAATCATCGCGGTGCCCACGGGATCAAAAAGACTGGAGGGAATCTTGTTGCAGGGCACTCCGCCAGTCTGTGTTCCATCCGAGCTTGGTATCGGGTCGCCTGCCGCATCGCATCGGAATGGAACAAATCCGCCTACCGGGTTCAAGAGGTCGGGGAAGCCGTTCGCGTTAGTTGGATTGTTGACAAAGTCAAACTGACCTGGGCGGGCTGTCCCTGTAGGGTCTGCGGAGAAGTCTCCACTCATCATGGCCTGTGTCGGGATCAGACCTGTGAACGCCACTCCGCGTCGCTGGCGCTTCCCTTGGTAGTCGACGAAGAAGAAGGTCTTGTCTTTCTCCAGCGGCCCGCCTACGGCAGCACCAAACTGATTAAGATTGAATTGCTCTTTTTGGGCGGCGAATTTGCTCTGTGCGTCGAGCTTGGTGTTTCTAAAAAATTCAAAAACGGATCCGTGGAATTGATTGGATCCTGATTTCGTTGAAACCAGCACTGTTGGTCCCGACCGCGTGCCCCACTCGGCCGAATAGTTGTACGTCAGCACCTTGAATTCCTGTATCGCATCGATCGAAGGCAAGATCGCGATACCGCCCGCGGTTAATTCATTATTGTCATTGCCATCGAGTAGCCAATCTGTGGCCTGTGCGCGCGAGCCGCCTACGGAGAGTGAATAAACACCCCGAGTCGCCACTTCACTACTTGTCCCACTTGTAAAGAAGCTGTTCGGATTGGTTTCTTGAGTGGTCCCGGGAGTCAGCGTCGCTAACTGCACGAAGTCTCGGCCGTTCAGTGGCAGTTGGGCAACCTGTTCCGACGTGATTACTTGCCCTAAGGTCGGGTTTGTCGTTTCCACGGCTACTTCGGTCGCACTCACCTCGACGGTCGCAGTAACGGAGGCAGGCGACAGCGTGAAATTCACATCCCGGTGCTCATCCACTTGCAGACGAATGTCCTTCTGTTCGACGGTCTGAAAACCTTGGGACTCGACGCGCACCGTGTATTGCCCTACCGGCAACAACGGAATCAGATAATGCCCGCTATCGTCAGTCTTCGCCTCGCGCGTCTGCGAGGTCCCTTGCGACGTCACCCGCACCGTCGCCCCCGTGATCACCGACCCGGTCTTATCCGACACCGTGCCCGAAAAACTGCCGGTGGCTTGCCCGTACAGCAGCGGAGAAATTGTCGAAAGGAGTAAGCAACAGAAGACATACAGCAGCGCTTTGCGGTTCAGCATGCATCCCCCTGGAGATCCCACACCGAAATGACCAACGGGACGCTCTCTTCCCCACACCACGCGCGGAGGTCCCTGATCGGAGTGCGATGATATAACTGGATTTAGGCCTGTGAAGTCAAGCCCTTTGTGGAGATTGCCACACCCGATTCGACGCACGGCTCGCAACACGCCGCGAGCAGTCTGCCCTTCGCTCGCCGCATCCCAATTTGATCTCGCAGGAAAAATATCGATATTGCCTGTCCACAATTCAGATCAGGCGCGGAGATTTGCCGGGACAGACGCCGATAGCAGGGAATCGCCCTGTGGAAATCGCGTACCAAATACCCCGCAACCCGCACTCTACGACTTGCTGCGCGCCGTCCACTCCGCGTCATAACGCGCGCGATCGTAGAAAGATTTCTGCGTGCCTACACCGGTCGTCGACAGCCCGGCGTACAGGTTGGCGCGACGCACCGCCTCTCGTTCCGGTAACCCTTCGCCCAGAAATACCGCAAAGCTTCCAATGAACGCATCGCCCGCTCCCGTGCTGTCCACACTCTTCACTTGAAACGCCGGAATGTGTTCCATCCCTTCGCGGCCTGCGAGCAGGGAGCCATTTGCGCCCAGGGTGACGATCACCCGCTTCACTCCGCTGGCCAGAAACTTTTCCGCCACCTTCTTCGCATCGTCCACAGTGCGGACCGGCATTCCGGCTATGGTTTCCGACTCGCTCTCGTTGGGCACGAAGTAGTCGAGCCCCTCCAGCGCTTTCAGATCGACCGGCTGAGCTGGCGCGGGATTGACAATGCAGCGAATTCCATTGTCCCGCGCGAACCGCACGCAGTGGTATACGGTCTCCAGGGGAATCTCGAATTGCAGCACGATGCAATCGACGGTCTTCAGCAGGTCGGCGGCTGCGTCCACGTCTGCGGGCTTCAGCCGGTCGTTGGCGCCCTTCACCACGAAAATCCGGTTTTGCCCGTTGGGCTCCACAAAAATCGGCGCCACCCCGCTCGATACCCCTTCGACTTGTTTGACATGGGTCGCGTCAATGCCTTGCTTCTTGAAGTTCTCAATGGTCGCAGGACCGAACAGATCGCTCCCCACGCGCGCCACCATGAACACGTCCGCGCCGCAAAGCCGCGACGCGACCGCCTGGTTGGCGCCCTTGCCCCCAAACCCCAGGTCAAACGAGTCGCCGAAGATCGTTTCGCCAGGCTTCGGAAACCGGGCCGTGAAAGTTGTCAGGTCGATGTTCGCACTGCCCACCACCGCAATCCGGGGACGCTTCGCCATAAAGTTCACAAAATCAATTGATTCAGTGCCGAATTAAGAAGAACGCCGAGTCTAGTCAGCGTTCCGAACCATGTCAACGCCTTGCCCCGCGGGTTCACTCATGCCATTCGCACGTCTCCACGGAACACAGAAGCTTGTCTCCACCACAGAGCCACAGAGAAAGCCAAAAAGACTCAGCTGTGGTTTTTATCTGTGTCGGAGCAAAACATGGATGGAAAAACTCAGACTCTGTTGCTTTGAAAGGGCCCGGCTTCAGCCGGGCCGCAAAGAGAATAAAATCAATGCGGCTTTAGCCGCTGAGGTTCGATCTAACGTCGACCTGCCCACCCGCCGCGTCCCCGGGAATTCAAAGAGGAAAAAACATCCTCGCTTTTCTCTGTGTCTCTGTGACTCTGTGGTGAAATCAACCGCCCATTCACGTCGTCGCCGCCCGTACCGCCTCGAAAAACCGACTCAACTTCTCACGATCCAGCTTCCCTTCAGTCCGCACGCCCGAGCACAAGTCCAACCCAAACGGGCCCACCTCCCGGATCGCCTCACCAACATTTTCCGGCTTCAATCCTCCCGCCAGAAAAATTGGAACCGGGACCCGCTCCCGGATTCTCCGGCTGAGACTCCAATCATGCCGCCGCCCCGTTCCGCCCAATTCCTTTACGGCTAGCGAGGGATTTCCAGAGTCGAGCAGGATCGCATCCACCGAAGCCGCAACGGCAACCGCCTCATCGACCGACTCCTGCCCCGTCACATGAATCACCTGGATGATCGAAATCCCCGGCAGCGCAGCCTTCAAATCCGCAAGCGACCCGGACGTCACCGAATCGCAAAGTTGAATGCAATTGGTCCGGCAGCGTCGCTGCTGCGTGACGATCGCCGGCACGTTCTGTTGACTGGTCAGAAGAAACGAAGCGATGGGAGGCGGAATCGTCGCTGCGATCTCGGCAATGTGCTCTTCGTCGATCACGCCCGGCCCGCTTGGCATGGCCGACACAAGTCCCAGCGCCGACGCGCCCAGTTCAATGGCCATGCGCGCCTCCGCAATCGAACCGATGCAGCAGATTTTTACCCGGGGTACGCGCGTGCGTTCCATGGAGATCAGCTACTCGCCGTAGGGAACCCAGATGTTCTTCACCTGCGTCGCGTGCTGCAGAAACCAGCGCCCCTCGGCATGCTGCACGTCGAACCAGTCGATCGCCCGGCCCTCGTTGGTGAACACCTGCTTCAAATTTCCCGTTGATAGCGATTTAGCCGCCGCGGCGCTGGCCTCGTCCCCAAAGCACCAGATTGCATCGACGTCATCGTGTTCCGCAAGCACGCGCAGCAGTTGCGACGAGTAGCCCGTTACGAGATTCACGGCGCCACCCGGAAGGTCGCTGGTGTCGAACAATTGGTAGAGATCCCCGCTAATGAGCGGATAAGTTTCTGAAGGCACCGCAATGACAGTATTCCCCATCGCCAGCACCGGCATCACCACCGACAGGAATCCCAGCAGCGGTGCCTCGCGCGGGCAGATCACACCCACCGTGCCGATCGGCTCGTGCATGGCAATGGCAATATTGCGGAACGGCGGATTGTGCACCGCGCCATCAAACTTGTCGGCCCAGGCCGCGTACGAGAAAATCCGCTCGATGCCCGCGTTCACTTCCGCGGTCGCCTGCGCGTCGCCAACCGCTTGCGCAAGACGTCGCGCAATCTCATCGCGCCGCTGCGACAGGTTCTCGGCCATGTAATAAAGGACCTGCGCCCGGTTGTGCGCGGTGCTCTTTGCCCAGCCACTTGCCTTGCGCGCCGCCTCCACCGCATTCCGAATGTCTTTGCGATTACCCAGCGGGACCTCACCCAACGCTTGGCCGTCCGCACCGCGCACCTGCATCGAGTAGCCGGAGTCCGGTCGCGCTTGTTTGCCTCCGATGTAAAGCTTTACCGTGCGATCAATTGCCGGAATCGAAGTGTCGGCCTCATCCTCGCCCGCTTCATTGGGAGCAGGTCCCGTAGGCGGCAGCGGGGGCGCGTTCTTGAACCATACCGGCTCGAGATATTCGACCAGACCTTCTCTCCCGCCTTCGCGGCCGTAGCCGCTCTCGCGATAGCCGCCGAATCCGCAGGCCGCGTCGAACAGGTTCGTGCAATTGACCCACACCACGCCCGCTTTGATCTGCGCCGCCACGTGCAGGGCAACATTAATATTCTCGCTCCACACGCACGAAGCCAGCCCGTAGACGGTATTGTTGGCCAGCTCGACAGCCTCCGCCGGAGTGCGGAAGGTCATCGCCGCCAGCACCGGACCGAAAATTTCCTGCTGCGCGACGATCGATGTCGGATGCACGTTGCTCAGCAGCGTGGGTGGGAAAAACAATCCACGGGACGGCATCTCCAGTTCTGGCTGCCAGCACGTCGCCCCTTCCGCGATTCCCTGATCGACCAGCTTCTGAATCCGGTCAAGTTGCACGCGCGCCACAATGGCCCCAATGTCGATGGCTTTATCAAGCGGCGAGCCCACGCGCAGCGTGCTCATCCGGTCGCGAATCCTTGCCATCAGCGGCTCGGCAATGCTCTCTTGCATCAGCAGCCGGGATCCCGCGCAGCAAACCTGTCCCTGGTTGAACCAGATGCCATCCACCAGTCCCTCAACTACGCTATCCAGGTCCGCATCCTCAAACACGATGAAAGGCGACTTCCCGCCGAGTTCAAGCGAGAGCCGCTTGTGACTCGGAGCGGTCGCACTCCGAATGGCGCGCCCCACTTCCGTCGACCCGGTGAACGCAATCTTGTCGACGTCGGGATGCTTCACCAGCGCCTCGCCCGTCGATCCGTCTCCGGTGACGATGTTCACCACACCCGCTGGCAGCCCGATCTCCTTACAGATTCCAGCAAATGCAAGTGCGCTCAGCGGAGTGAATTCCGCCGGCTTTAACACAACCGTGTTGCCAGTTGCCAGGGCAGGCGCAATTTTCCACGCCAGCATCAGCAGAGGAAAATTCCAGGGAATGATTTGTCCGACCACGCCGCAAGCGTTGAAATCCGGAAATTCCTGGGCAAGAATTTGTGCCCAACCGGCATGATGGTAGAAATGCCTCGCCACCAGGGGAATGTCGATATCGCGGCTCTCGCGAATCGGCTTTCCGTTGTCCAGCGTCTCGAGCACCGCCAGCAACCGCGAATGTTTCTGCACTTGCCGGGCCAGTGCATACAAATAACGCGACCGCGCATGTGCACTAAGCGCCTGCCACTTGGGAAACGCCGCGCGCGCCGCTTTCACCGCCGCGTCCACATCCGCGGCCGATCCTTGCCCGACACTCGCCAGTTTTTCCCCGGTGGACGGGTCCGACGTATCGAAATATCCGCCGTCCGGCTTTGCCCACGTCCCGTGAATGAAGTGTCCAAACTGCCGCTGGTGGCGGTCCAACCACGTCAGCGCCTCTTTCGAGTCCTCGGGCGCCGGCCCGTATTCCATGGTCACGAATTTCTCGGCGATGCTCATGCATGCGTCCCCAAGGGATGAACCTCAGCGGCTAAAGCCTTCATCATTTGTGGCCGGTTAAGCCCGGCTAACAGCCCGCGAAAAAACTCCAGAAAATCTCGTGCTTTGAAAGGGCTCGGCTTTAGCCGAGCCATACAGTAATAAAAATGAAGGCGGCTTCAGCCGCTGAACCCGACCTTTACAGAATTCAAGATCAGGCCTTCAATTGCTCAATTACCAAATTTCGCAATTACTCAATTTACGCAATCGGATGCCGATAATCCGCCGAATACCGTCCCGTCGCATGAAACTCCAACTGCCGCTCAATGTCATTCAGCAATCCGCTCGCGCCAAAACGGAAAAGCTCCGCCTTCATCCAATCCAGCCCGAGTTCCTCTTTCATCAGCGCCAGCCACTCGGTCGACTGCTTGGCGGTTCGAATTCCGCCCGCCGGCTTGAACCCAACCGCCATTCCCGTTTCCTGCGCATACTCCCGGATCGCCCGCGTCATCACAAATCCCACGGGCAGCGTCGCGTTGGTCGTCTCCTTGCCCGTTGACGTCTTGATGAAATCCGCGCCCGCCATCATGGCCACCACGCTCGCGCGCCCAACATTACGCAGCGTAAGCAAGTCGCCCGTCCCGAGAATGACTTTCATGTGCGCCCCGGCGCAGGCCTGCTTGAACAATACGATCTCGTCGTAAAGTTCCTGCCACCGTCCGCCAAATACATGCGCGCGCGTGATCACCACATCGATGTCCTGCGCCCCTGCCTCTACCGATCGCCGAATCTCATCCACCCGGTCCGCAAGCGGTGAAAGGCCCGCCGGGAATCCGGTCGCCACCGCTGCCACCCGAACCTTGCTGCCCTCCAGCGCCCGCCGCGCCGTCTCCACGAACCGGTGATACACGCACACCGCCGCAACCTGGACGTTCAACTCCTCCAACCCAAGCCGTTTCGTAAGTTCCTGCGTAAGCGGATGCCGCGCCTTGGCGCACAATCGTCGAACCCGCTCGTCGGTGTCATTCCCCGAGAGCGTCGTCAAATCCATGCAAGTGATCGCTCGCAGCAGCCACGCAACCTGCCATTCTTTCTTCACGGTCCTGCGCAACACGTGGCTTTGCGCGCGCCGCTCGACCGCGCTGGTGTTCACGCGCACCTGCTTCACCCAGTCCAGATTGAGAGGAATACCGCGGTTGGATAGCAGCGGACGTCCGGCAAGCGTTGCAATCGGGCCTTGCGATGACCCCTGCAGCCCCTCCGCCGACGCATTCAGGCTGCTTTCCGCGATCCCATAACGCTTGGTTTTATCCACTGCCATTGGATGTTCCCCGCCGGAGCCGCGATTCGCCACTGGCCCGCCCCCTGGCCACGCCCGTTTCGCACGCAATTGTACGGCAGAACGACGAAAAGGGAAGCGCCGCCACCCACCACGGGACTCCCGCCCGCCGCGCCGCGCGGTGAACTCCTACCCGGGTCGTATCCCTTGACACTCCCACTTCGCGCGGCTAGGCTACGGCGTCCACCTTTCAGGCCCCATGAAAATCGCCAACTTCGCTGCAAGCGTTCGTCCTGCCCGCCGGTCTCGTTCGCGCTTGATGTTCATCCCGCTCCTGATCGCGCTGTTGATTTCCCCCGCCAGCGCCGCGAAGAAGATCATTTTCGACACCGACCCCGGCTCCGACGACGCGCTCGCTCTCATGCTCGCGCTCAACTCGCCGGAACTCGACGTCCGCGCAATCACCGTCGTCCCCGGCAATGTTACCGGGCAAATGGGTCTGGAGAACGCGCTGCGTATGGTGTCCCTCGCCAACCGCTGCGACATCCCGATCGCCGCCGGAGCCCAGCACCCGCTCTTTCAAAAGCTGATCACCGCCGAGTTCTTTCATGGCAAGAATGGTCTCGCCAACATCGAACTCCCGCCCAGCAAATGCAAGATCGACGCCCGCTTCGGGCCCGATCTCATCATTCAACTCGTGCATGCCTCCCCGCACGAGATCACGCTGGTCCCGGTTGGCCCGCTCACTAACATCGCGCTCGCCGTCGAGAAAGATCCTTCCATCGTTCCGCTCGTGAACGAGGTCATCCTGATGGGAGGCTCGATCACCGGGGGCAACGTCAACGCCTCCGCCGAAGCCAACATCTACAACGATCCCGAAGCTGCGCAGGTAGTCTTCCAGGCCGGATGGCCCGTCACCATGGTTGGCCTCGAAGTCGGCGACAAGGCCATGTTCACAAAAAAATATCTCGACCGGCTCAGCAGCACGCACGGACCGGTCAACGATTTCATCGCGGCGGTTCTCAAGTATCTGGTCGACCTTTCGGCGCAATTCGGAGAAGCCGGCACGCCCATGTACGATCCCTCCGCCGTCGCCGTGGCGATCGATGCCACGCTGGTCAAGACGCAGGCCATGCGCGTGGAAGTCGAAACCCGCGGTGAATTTACCCGCGGCGAAACCGTCGGCAACCGCCGCGGCTACATCGAACGCAATGTGCTGCGCGGCGACCATTATGTGATTGAGGGAGCTGACAAGGTCGAGCCCAACGCCAAAGTCTGTGTCGACGTCGACGCCGACCGCTTCCTGCAACTTTTTGTCTCGAGAATTCAAGGGAAGTAGCGTGGTCTCATACTACGTGTAGTTGCTTTGAAAGGGCCCGGCTTCAGCCGGGCCGTGAGCCGCAAGGTGAATCGCGGCTTGAGCTGCTGAGGTTCGCTGTCGCCCAACGAACACCGCTAGGAGACGCAATGTTCACACCGCAAACTTTCTCGCTCGCTTTGCTGATGATGATCACCAGCGCCATCTGCTGGGGTTCGTGGGCCAACACCTACAAAGGCGTCAAGAACTACCGCTTCGAACTCTTCTACTGGGATTATGCCATCGGCATTTTCCTGATGGCGCTCATTCTCGGGCACACCATGGGCGCCACCAGCAACGACGCCAACAATCTCGTCCACAACATCCACTCCGCCAGCACCTCCAATGTCATCAATGCCCTGGTCGGCGGCGCCATCTTTAACCTCGCCAACCTGCTGCTGGTCGCAGCCATCGACATGGCAGGACTCGCCGTAGCCTTCCCCATTTCCATCGGCATTGCACTCGTCGTCGGAACCGTCCTCAGCTACGCGCTGCAACCCAAAGGCAACGCCGCGCTTCTCGGTCTGGGTGTAATCTGTGCTCTCGTCGCCGTGATCCTCGACGGCAAGGCCTACGGAAGCCTTGCCCGCACTGAAAAGTCCGTCTCCCGCAAAAGCGTGATCGTCTGCATCGTGTCGGGCGTGCTCATGGGACTGTGGGCGCCCTTCTTGACGCGAGCCATGACCTCGGCGCCTGGCACGCTCGGCCCCTACAGTTCGGTAATCTTTCTGACTCTCGGCGCGCTGCTGTCGTGCTTCATCTGGAATCTCTATTTCATGAAGCATCCGCTCGTGGGCGAGCCCGTCAGCTTCAGCGGATTCTTCCGCGGTCCCGCTTCCGGCCACCTGCTGGGCGTACTTGGCGGATTGATCTGGGGTACCGGAACGGTGTTCAACATGGTGGCCGCCAGCCTGACCGGAGTCGCCATCTCCTATGCGATCGGCCAGTCCGCGCCCATGGTCGCCGCGCTCTGGGGAGTGTTCGTGTGGAAAGAATTCGCAGGCGCGAGCAGCCGGGCCAAAATGTTCTTGGCAGGGATGTTCGTTTTCTACGGTCTGGCAATCTTATTGATCGCGAAAGCGAACGGCTAGTACCGCGAACGCTGACGACCAGGTTCGTATCAGGGCGCGCCTTCAGGCGCGCCGAAAGTAACGCAAGGAAGAACGTGGCTTCAGCCACTGCAACTCGGAATCCATGATCTCAACTCGTCGCGACCTCCTCAAAGCTGCCCCTGCCCTCGCTGCTCTCCCCATGTTGACGAACCTCCACGCCGACGAACCTCTCCCGCGACTCACCGGAAGCCCCGTCCTCGACAGCCTTCCGCCCGTCATCGAACATTCCCGCGACGTCCACACCAACGTCGCCAAGGTTCGCGAAGTCGCCGGATGGATGGCCTACGAAGACCTCCCCATGCCCGACTACCAACTCCCGTTCGGCATTGGCCAGGGCAGCCCCGACGACACCATCGACTTCGTTATGACCGCCGACGCCGTCGATACCGCTTTCACTGACTTCAAGACGCATACCAAATTTCAGGTCGACTACGCCGGCCGCCACTGGTCCGACTCCGATGCGCTCTTCGCCTGCATGAAGCGCGCCATGGACAATGGCTTCCCGATTCTCGACGGAAAATTTCTTGCGCAAGTCACACGCCCCGACCTGCAGCGCATCTTTGCCGGCAACATCGAGATGCCCATGCTCGATGAGAAAATAGAAGTCTGGCACCAGGTCGGCGAGGTCCTCGCAAAGAACTACAACGGGCGCTTTCACAATTTCGTCCGCAGTTGCCCGCCCCGCCTCTACGACAACGGCAAAGGCCTGGTCAATCGCATGGTCAAGGAATTTCCGCGCTTCAACGACGTCAGCCAATACGACGGCCAGACCATCAAGTTCTACAAGCTTCCGCAACTCGGCCTCTGGATCACCTATTGCGCCCTCCACAAGTCCGGAAAATTCGAGATCGAAGATCTCGACAAGATGACCGCCTTCGCCGACTACATCGTTCCCGTCGGCCTGCGCCTGATGGGCATCACCACTTACTCCGACAAGCTCGAGAAGGCCATCAATTCCTATCAACTCATCCCCCGCGATAGCGGGTGGGAAGTCGAAATCCGCGCCCACTGCATCTACGCCACCGCACTGCTCTGCCAGGAAATCAACCAGAAGCGCACGCCCGAAAACAAAATCATCATCCCGCAAATCGACGCCCGCTTCTGGCTCCCCTACCACACCACCTCCTGGCCGCACCACTTAACCAGAACCATCATGTATTAGGCCAGCGAGATCGCGAACACTCCCTCCTTGCTGTATTCAATGTTCTCGGTGCTCGGTGCCCCAGGTTCGCGTCCGTTCTGTGGACGCTAACCTGGGACTCGCAGGTCCCCCCCAAGTCGTATCACCCGGCTTTCCGGTCAGGTACTGAGCGTTCTCACCCAGCAGGCGGTCAAAGTGTGCCCCAAAAGCCTGTCTGACGCTGCATTCTGAGTGCACGCACTAGCGATTCAACTTGACTCAAGCCACTTTGAGCATAGACTTGCCCCGCTCACCCGTTCCCTGCCGACTCTTCTATCGCAGCGGTTCGACTGAACCGGCCCCTTCGGCTCCCACCCCGAACAAATGGGGGAACAAACTTAAATCCGAAACGTTGACAACTTGAAGGAGATCACATGAAAACGACATTCAAGAAATTCGCAGCAGGTCTGGGCGTGGTCTTAATTGGAACGATCCTTATCGCAAAAGCGAATGCCGAGTGCGGATACTATCCTCCGAGCCACAAGGGCGACCCCGTGGTCTCGCCGCAATCCTGGAATGGGGCGGAGTTCAGTTCAGGCTCGCTCTTGCTCGTTTCCGAGGAATCCAACAACTCGATTGTCGGAATGTGGAAATTTACGTTCACTGCTCAAGGCAATACTGGCCCCGGCGCGCCCCCCGACGGCGTACCACTCGACATAGGTTTCACCCAGTGGCACAGCGATGGGACGGAAATCATAAACTCCGGACGCCCTCCGCAGGACGGCAGTATCTGTTTGGGAGTATGGGAAAAAACTGGAAAATCCAGATACAGGTTCAATCACTTTGCTACGGGCTACGATACCGCCAACGCGCCGACCGGGATTGGGAACCCGACTGGCCCCACCCACATCTTTGGGGATGTCATGGTGAGTCGAGACGGAAAACACTATGCCGGGACATTCACCTTGGACGCATATGATACATCCAACACCCTGATCGCCCACCTCATCGGGGTAATCACCGCAACTCGCATCACCGTGCACACCCCAGCAAGCAGCATATTCTAGGAAACGACGTCATCCGGCAAGCAGAGTTCAGCATCGATTAGGGGAGGCGGCACATGCACCTTGACAACAGTTCCCTTTGGGCGCACTGTTCGTGGCACGTTGTGGATAGCCTCTTCCTAGCGAACATCTCCTTCCCTTCCTAGGCTCTGGCTTTTCGAAGCCGTATTGGGCCTTTAAAGCACAAACTCATCGAGAAGTACGTCAGACGCGCTGTGTTATCGGGGTGCACTGGAACTGCCTCTGGGCGTGTCTGCGTGGATGGGGACAATACGAATTCAACAACAAGCACCACACTCACTGACTTGAGATAGGAGAACATCATGAGGCAAAGAGCAAAGTTTTTTGTATTCTTTCTGTTGGCGGCTATTGGAGCGGCAAGCCAGTACGCTCAGGCGGCGAATCTTAGCGTGAATTGCGACAAGCACGAATCCATTCGTAAAGCCCTGCACCTTCTTACGATCACCAGCCGGCAAGGGCCGAACAAGATAACTGTTTCGGGCAGTTGCAAAGGAAACTTCGTAATTCAAAGTATGGATCGATTGACGCTAATCACTAAAACCGGCGCCTCGATCACGGATCGTTCCAACGGAAGCTTAGCGGTCGTGGATATCGAGGACTCGCGCAGCGTGACCGTTCAGGGATTCACCATCAATGGCGGGGCCCAGGGAATCCTATGCAATACCGCAAGTGTGTGCTGCCTGACTGGCAACACGATTCAAGGTCCTGGAAGGTTTGGTGTAGATGTATTGAGAGGTTCCCACGCGTTTCTTGAAAGCAATGTGATCCAGAACTGGTCCCGCGGCGCATTCATCACCGGTAGTGCGGAAGTGTTCAGCAGCAATGACGTCTTCCAAGGCAATGGGGGTTCAGCGATAGCAGTACTCAACCGGTCTTACTTCGAATCAACCAATTCCAGCCTTGACAACAACGGTGTGGGCATCGAAGCGGGCGGGAGCGGCGTGTTTCTCGGTGGCGGTACTGTCAGTGGCAACACCTTCGACGGCGTAAGAGTCCTTGCCGCCTCCGAAGCGATATTTTCGGGGCCGACAATCACCGCCAACGGCGGGGTTGGGGTCCAAGTGATGGACAGCTCTTTCGCGGCCTTCCTCGCGGCCAGCATAACGGGTAACCTGAGTGGCCTGGACGTAGACTGCCAGCCGCAATTTCCGATCGCGCAGTTTGTCGACAGGACGGGTGGTATTACAAACTGCGTTGAGCCCACCAGCAAATCGCCGCTAAAAGACTTGAAATAAAATTTCCCAGTCCTGGTACGAACACTCTAGCCGCCCCGATTTCTGGCGGCTTTTCTTTGCATCACGCGGAGGGCAGGGGCGCGATGGTTGTTGTTAACAGGCCTTAGCACGAGCTTGCGCCGTTTGTTTGCCAGTGAAACAGGGACACCTCAAACGTCCCGAGGAAAAGTTGGGTCTTCTCCCCGGCAGCGAAATTTAGGGCAAACGTTCGATAACGGCCGTCAAGCGCTCTTCTTTTTAAGTAGCGCAGTGCCCAGCCCTGGCCTCGATTCATTTCTTCGGAAAGTTCGCCTCGTTCTTGATCTCGCGAATCTGCTGAATGTGGCGCTCGGCGTGCGTCGAGATCTCGAGCATCCACTGCCAGCAATCGATCACCTCTTGGTCTCCGAAGCTGTGGGCCCGCATGTCGTCGTTGGTGGTCTTGATGTATTCGATCATGGTGGCGCGTAGCGCCTGAAACTTCCCCAATGCCTCGCCCAGGTCCTTGTAGGTGTCGACTTTTTCGTGCCCACCGCCGGTTTTGGTATGCACCACGCGATCGATGCCGTACCAAAGGATGTCGGCGTCGGTGGCCGCCGATTTCTTCTCCTTCATATCGGGCGCGGCCTTGAGGGCTTTGTGGATGTCGCGCCAATAGTCCGGTTCGGCCACGGCCAGATGGGAAACGACTTCGCGGATGCTCCAGCGATCCGGCGAGGCCTTGTACTCCAGTTGCGCCGGCGATAAGCCACGCACCAGCTCACCCACCATTTGCGTGGTCATTTCGAAGTGCACAAGGAGGTGTTCGCGGTCGTCCTTGGTCATGGGCGCGGCGAACAGGGGCGCGGCCAACAGACAAACCGTCAGTGTGAGAATCGTCCAGCCTCGGAGCATATGCGTTCGGAGCGTGTTCATAGTGTTGAGCATGGTCATAGGGGCCATTTCTGAAACCCATCCCTTGGACGACCAGAGGGGAGGAAGGTCATCACACGCCGAAAGAGGGAGGAAGAGAATGCAAGCATAGCCGTGTCGGCTGTGCGGCGGCGCGGGAGTTTCGGCCCGCTTTGATTTTCCTGCAGGTTCAACAAGGGGGGAGTGTCCGGTCTGTCGCCAGTGACCATAGTCAGGAGAGGCAGAGTTTCACCGTCCGACATGCTCTGCGACAAATGCTCGGGCTCCGCAGGCGCCGCCAAGTCGAGTGCAAGAAGAGCCGCCAAATCGTATTGCAAGAAGAGAAGAACGCGACTGAGTCGAACACAGCTTCACAAGCTGCGGAAAACTCCGGAGAGATCTGTTGCTTTGAAAGGGCTCGGCTTTAGCCGAGCCGTAAAGCTCGCAAGAGCAAAGCGGCTTCAGCCGCTGAGGCCCGCTCTCGCCGATTGGCAAATCTCCTCTCCAAGCGTAAGATCGCCCGATCCAAGAGGGAGGCTTCTCATGATTCTGGGCATGTCCACCTCAACCTTTACCCTCGTTCACGTCCTGATCAGCCTGATTGGCATCGGCACCGGCTTCCTCGCGGTCTTTGGCCTGCTGAACGGTAAACTGCTGCCCGGTTGGACCCGCATCTTTCTCCTCTCCACGGTCCTCACCAGCGTCACCGGATTCCTTTTTCCGGTCGAGCACCTTCTGCCGTCGCACAAAGTAGGCATCCTCTCTTTGATCGTTCTCGCCATCGCAATCGCGGCCCTGTACGCATTTCATCTTTCAGGAAAATGGCGCGCCGTCTACGTCATCACCGCTCTCATGGCGCTTTACCTGAATTGCTTCGTCGGGGTGGTGCAGTCGTTCCTGAAGATTCCCGCGCTCCACGCCATGGCGCCCACCGGGACGGAGCCAGCCTTCCTGGTTGCCCAGGCGATCGTGTTGCTTCTGTTTGTTGTGCTGGGATTTGTTGCGGCCAGGCGCTTTCGTGGGGTTCCCGTGCTGGCTATGTAAGAAGCCAGAAAATCATGCGGACTCGAGCGCGAGTTCTGACCAGGTGCGGGAAACCGCCTGTCGCAGGGTATCCGCGTCCGGTTTGCCCGTAGCAACTCGCAACGCACCATCCAGGATGGCAATCACCGCCGCCACATCATCCAGCGTGCCTGCTTCGATGGAATGCGGGACCGCCATCAATTCCCCGAATTCCTGGATCTTGCGGTCATAGGGCATCAGCACCGTGGGCCGCCCGCACGCCACAGCCAGCACGGCCGCGTGCAGTCGCATGCCTACCACCAGTTGCGCTCCGCGTATCCAGTCGCATACCTCGCCGAGGTCGCCTGTCCATGGCCGCAATTGGATTCGCTCCGTGTGCGTCATAGCATTCGCCACCCGCTCATGCAGCAGGGCATCGCCGCGTCCGCTCGCTGAGTTCGCGTGCATCGGAATGAAAACCACATCCATGTCCCGCCGTTCGATCACATTATCGAGACTCCGCGCCAGTGTCCGGACTCGACTCTCCGTCATCTCGTAGTGGTGGAACACGTTCGGATTGTGCCGCAGGCAGACCACGATGTACGGCTTGGCAAGCTTGGGTTCAATCGACGAAACCCGCCCGCGCCCGATTAAATCTGGCAAGGAAAGCGCAATGTCGGGAGCGAGCGCCACCCGCGCGCTGACACCAGCTTGCCGGCACACCTTCTCCGATCGCGCGTCGCGCACGATGATGCGCTGGCACCGCCGCAATGCCCATCTCAGCACCACCCGTCCGTAACCGGTGGAAAGTTCTCCTATTCCAGTATTGACCAGATACACTTTTTTTCGCAGCAAAATGGCGGCAATCATTTTCTCCATGGTGTAGAAAAATGTTCGCCATCCCAGATCATCGCGAATCAGGTCCCCGCCGCCGACAATAAACACGTCGCTCCGCGCGATGGCTCTTGTCACGCGCCAGGCCCCGCCTCTGAACCAACTGGTGCGCCATGCCCACTCGCCCAGCAGCGGACAATTCTCAATCGCAGGCAGACCATGCGCCTCTGAAACTTCCGCCGGCCGCTCCGACAGGACGGTCAGAGCAAAGCCCTGCCGCTCCAACCACTCCTTCAGGCAAAACAACATCATCTCGTCGCCCAGATTGCCCACCCCGTAATAGCCCATCACGAGCGCCTTCACGGGCGCCGCGCCGGTCGCTTGGACAGCGCGCTTCCGAGGCGCCGCCGCCCGTCTTTCCTCGGCCAGCGTGCCAATAGGAGCTTCGGTGCGGACGTACCACGAATTCCCAGGAATGGAAGACATAGGCTTCAACGTCGGGACCATAGCATTCATGTCTACAGGGAAACTAGACATTATGTTTCGACAGGTACCGTAAGAGTAATCAAGGAGGGCTGAAAATGATGTGACTGGAATCACCCACGCGGCGGAAACAACTCACTTGCGGCAAATGGCCATTTTAGGAATACGGCAGTGCCGCCTCCGCCGCGCCTCATCTCAGAAGGGCAGCAACCATTTCGTTCCATTCCTGATCGAATGCCGCCTGCGACGGTCTCTTTCCCGCTCTCGAATACCAATACGCGGCGTTGGAAGCGTCACCTTCCTTGCGATGCAGATAAGCGTGCACCCATGCTCCGGCCGGACCTTCATCCCGTTGCGCCGACTCGTGCGCCTTCGCCCAATCGCCCTTGGCATCCCACCACAGGCCGGCTAACGCCGGACCAAGTTCCGTGGGCGGTTCTTCGCCCGACAACGAAATCTTGAACGCTTCGAAATTCATGGCATCCCTTCCTCAGCATATCCACAGAAGAAAACTGCCTAAACAAAAAAATGCCCACGTCCATTCGGACATGGGCACCCTTGCGGTCAACTACTTAAAGAGGCTTTACGTTCTCTGCCTGAAAGCCCTTCGGGCCCTTGGTGACATCGAACTGCACAGTCTGGCCTTCCTGCAGGCTGCGGAATCCGCCCGCCTGAATCGCCGAGAAATGCACGAAAACATCTTCGCCATTCTGCCGGCTGATAAAGCCAAAGCCCTTCGCGTCGTTAAACCACTTCACTGTTCCTGTTTCCATGGGTGTTTCTTTTTCCTATTTCTGAATTTTCTGCTGAGAAGAGTCGCTGCCGGTGAGAAGGGGTGACGCTGGTTGGCGGTACCGATTTTCAACTGCAAATGAACCAAACTTAGCCGATACAAATTGGATGCATCGGGCGAGCCAAAGGCTCGAAATCTTTTTCAACAACTCGAACAAGATCGCGAATTCCGCCGAAATCGGCGCAAACCGCGCAAGAGCAACGGAGAGTGGCTTGGGTCTGGGATCCAGATCCTCGCCACCTGACCTGGCAACTGACCACTGGCAGCCGGCAACTGTTTCTATGGTGGAGGCGGCGGGAGTCGAACCCGCGTCCGAAAATGTCACTGGTCAAGAGCCTACATGCGTAGTCCAGTTCATGCCCTGGGCATTACCCCAGGACGTTCGCGGTCCGCGCTCAGAACGGACAAGAAACGCGTCCCGCTAGCCTGTGATCTTAGCCTCCCGGCCCAGACGTAACCGGGAAGAGCAGCCCGCTGTGTGACGTCCTTCGGAGGCCCACGGGCGAAGCCTCCTCGGACGGCTGCCTAAACTAGTTAGGCTGCGTATGCCATCTGTTGATTGGCAATTATCATTTTGCCCACGATTACGGGTGTGTGCACCCCGGCATGCCTCTTGGCCGCAAGCATCTCCGTCGAAGCCGTGACGCCCCCACTGGTGGGTTTGGCCTGTAAAGATCCACTTCCAGCCTAGGTCGCAACCCGCCGGAAGTCAAACACCCGATTAGATGCACAAACATTACCTTTGGACACGTTGAACCTGGCGCAACTGTCGGTGCCCCAGGTTCGCGTCCGCTCTTTGGACGCTAACCTGGGATCTCTGCAGTGTCGTGAGATTAGCGCCGCGTATCGGGCTTCAGATGGGTCTGCTTCGCATCAGAGCACAGCCTCAGCCGCCCAGGTTCGCCCTTTATTCACTGATTTCCAAACCTCCCAGCCCCCAACTAACTTGCATCCTCCCCGCACGTCTAACATCTCATTTACGGTGCCCCGGTTAAACTATGGGATCGATCGCAAACTATGAACCCGAATGTAGCCCCATCGCGGGAGTGTTGCCGGTGAAGACCCAGTGTCTGCCGTACGCGCAAATCCCGCATACCACGCGGCTCTTTCTCGATTACCTCTCGGCTTCGCCCAAAGCTCAGCAGTTTTACCCCCGATCCTCCAATTTCACGGAATGGCTATCTCAGGAGACACCGGGCCAGCGTTATGATGCCCCGCGCCGCGCCCGCGTCAGCGACATCCTCGAGCGCCAGAATGGCCACTGGAACGCCTCCGAAAAGACCATCGCCAACATCGCGCGTTTCCGCGCCGGAGCCAACGCTGCGGTCACGGGCCAGCAGGTCGGCCTGTTCGGCGGCCCCGTCTTTTCTATCTACAAAGCGCTCACCGCCGTAAAACTCGCCGACGAAGCCACCGCCACCGGACACGACACCGTCCCGGTCTTCTGGATCGCCACCACCGATCACGATCTCGCCGAGATCAATCACACCGCGCTTCCCGGACCGAATGCCACGCTGCAGCCCTTGGCGACCACCAGCCGCGGCGTCGAAGATGCTCCCGTCGGCACGATCCGCTTCAGCGAAGAGATTCAGGCCGTCGTTCAATCCGCCGCTGAAATCCTGGGCGATTCCCCCGCGACCGACCTCCTTCGCGACTGCTACCGTTCTGGAGAAACTTTAGGCAGCGCTTTCGCACGCCTCTTCTCGCAATTGTTCGCCGATTGGGGAGTGATCCTGCTCGATCCCTCCGACCCCGAATTGCACGCGATCGCTGGGCCCATCTACATCGCCGCCATCGAGCGCGCCGCAAAACTCGACGACGCGCTGCTTGCCCGCGGCAAGGAGCTCGAGCAAGCCGGATATCATCAGCAAGTCAAGATCACGCCGTCCTCAACGTTACTCTTCACCATCAAAGACGGCGCGCGCACCCCGATTCACCGCCGCCTCAACGGCAACTCCACCGAGTTCCTGGTGGGCGACGAAAAGATTTCGCAGGACGACCTGCTCCACCAGATCGCCGCGACTCCGCAAAACTTCAGCCCCAACGTGCTGCTGCGCCCGGTCGTGCAAGACCATCTCCTACCCACCCTCGCCTACACCGGGGGCGCCGCTGAAGTCGCTTACTTCGCGCAAGCCGGAGTTGTTTACCAGGAACTCAAAGGACACGTCACGCCCATCCTCCCGCGCTTTTCCGCGACCGTGATTGAACCCAAGCTCCAGAGTTTGCTCGACCGCTATGCCCTGACGCTGACCGATCTGTTCGAAGGAGAAGATGCTCTGCGCGAAAAAATCGCCGCCCGCATTCTGCCCGTGGAATTGCAGAAGGCGTTCGACCGGGCCGGGGCCACGCTTGACGCATCTTTGGTGGCCGTAAAGGAAGCCTTGGTGAAACTCGACAAAACCCTGGCCGAAGCCGCCGACAACGCCGGCTCCAAAATGCAGCACCAACTGGAAACGCTCCGCGGCCGCGCCGCGCGCGCCGAACTCCGCCAAAGCGAACTCGCCGCCCGCCATGCCCAGCAGCTGAGCGTCTCGCTCTACCCCAATAAAACTCTGCAGGAGCGGGAAATCGCCGCCATTTACTACATCGCCCGCCACGGCACCGACTTCCTCAAAGAGGTCTACGAAAACCTCCACCCCGACTGCCACGACCACCAGGTCATCACCCTGGACTGACATCTACCTTCACTTTGTCATCCCGAGCGAAGTAAGGCGCAAGCCGAACGAAGTCGAGGGACGCCGCGTTCCTTCCATATCTTCTATGCTGCTGTAAGGTGTTTCTACCACATCTCCAAGTCCTTCATCACAGTCCCACCCGTGCCCCTCTGTTTCGTCTCTGGTGAAGCCTTTCCGCTTTTCCAAAAAGCAATTCCCCCCGACATCTCGTCCTGACTAGTGAGGCGATCACGCCTCCAGGCAATTTCAGCATGAAAGCCAACAACAAGGAGAATGGTGTGGACAACAATCGCAGTAAGAACAGTGGCAGCGTCGGGCGGATCATCGCCCGCGGCCTTCTGGTAGCACTGGTGGCATTGGTGGTCGCAGGCCTCGCGTCTGCGCAGGAAAATACCGACCTGAAATTCCGGGGAGGCATCGGCGTCATTCCGGTCACCGGTGTCGCCGCCACCGGCGCGGTTAACCTCAACGTGGTGCGCGGCATTAACCCCGCGGGCCCCTGGCGGATCGCGGACCTCTTTGCCGACGTAACTTCTGATGGCCACATCCGGGTCAAGGGACGCGGCCTGCTTCTGGCAGCCGGCAACGGCATCGGAACCAACGCCGGCGCAAGCGTGTTCGCGACGCTGTTCTGCGGTCCGGCCGCAACCGCCACTGCCCACAGCTCGAATCGTGTCGCGCTCGACGCGGAGGGCGATTTCCGAATCAACGATTTCCTGACGCCTGCTTTCCCTGGAACCTGCGACACGCCGGTGCTGCTCATCCGGAACGGCGGAGCAAGCGGAGTCTGGTTCGCCGCCGGAATTCCGGAGACGAAGTAACAAGCAAGCAAATCCGGGTCGATTTCGCCACCCCGAAATTTCCCATCCTGATGTCGTGTAGTTCGACTTAGGATGGGATTCAGTTTTCTGCTTGGGAGGAATTTAGACGACAGACACCTGGCGTCCGCATCTTGTTTTGTTATGGCACCATAAAGTCCTCCCACCCGTTGTTCGCCTTGCACGCCGATGCAGACTTTTGACAAACCTCGAGTTTAGTAACGGGATGCACTTCCCAATTGGTCGCCCGCACTAGTCCCTTGTTGGTCCGTTCGCCGGGCAAGCGATGAGTCTGGTGGATATGCTTTGTGTCCAACATGAGCCATCCAGTTACCCTTACAAACTGACCTTCCAGGTCTTTCACGTTCTTGTACAGCCAGTCGGAGTGACCGTTGGCGCGGACACGTGGCGTGATCTCCGCGGTAACGGAAGTTTCCTCGCCGTCGTTGTCCGGATCGCCCACCAGAACAAGGTGAATGTCGGTATCCACCCGGCGCGAGAGTTCGCAATTGCAGGACTCCCCGCTACCCGGTTTGACCTTGAGGACGTACCCCATCACCTCGACCGCCGTTCCTTCTTTGCCGGCAGTTCTGATCGAGGAACGATCCTCGCCCGTATCCCAGTGCGTGGGCTGACTCAGCGCCCGCACGGAAGAAAGCGCCTTGTGCTTCACAGCCGAACTGGCGGGAACGTCGTCACGATTCTTGGCCTTGTTCAATTCCACATCGCCATTTTCGCCGCATCCGGAATCAGGGCAATCCTTGATCCCTTCAATGGTGGTGGGGCAGGCG
Organism: uncultured Acidobacteriota bacterium; assembly: GCA_963733805.1. Lineage (GTDB taxonomy): Bacteria > Acidobacteriota > Terriglobia > Terriglobales > Acidobacteriaceae > Gp1-AA133. Next base: position 461,312 of record CAVTEO010000010.1, read on the forward strand.
CTGGTGGGCGGAGTTTTTGGATGTGGTTGGGCGTTCGCTGGATTTCCCAGCAACAGCAACCAGGGAAAAGCGAGGCAAGCAACGAGGGTGCGCTTCATGAGGGACACTCCTTTAACGCTATATGCAACGAAAGAGATTCCCTGTGGCCCCAAGATGGATGTTAATTGTGCTCTCGCAAATTCTTCCCGTCAACTAGCAAGGGAAATAACTGAGAAACTTTGGAAATGCCAAGTTAGAAGGTATGGTAAGTCTGTGTGAGAGGATGAACTAAGTGACCGACGCAGGGTTGTTCTTCTGCGCTCTCTGTTGTTGACTTGGTCTTTGAACCCGAGGATTGGCGACACTCCTCGCGATGCAGGTGCACTTAATGAGGGCGCACCACTTCCTTCTTAACTGTTAACGTCTCAATCAAATCTTCCCGAACCCGGTATCCCGTCCCTGCCTCATCCTGCACTGCAATCATCCCCCCGCTTGAAACCTCCACTTCGGGCTCAATCACGTCTTCTTTCCAATAACGCTTCGACGCCGACACGTCCCCGGGCAGGCTGAAGTTTTCCAGGGTCGACAGCGCGATGTTGTGCGAGCGTCCGATCCCGCTCTCGAGCATCCCGCCGCACCACACCGGCACCCGGTTTGCCTGGCACACATCGTGCACTTTCTTGGCCTCGCTGAAGCCGCCCACGCGCCCCACCTTTACATTGATGATCTTGCATGCGCCCGTCTCCACAGCACAGGCCGCATCGCGCGCGTTCTCGATTGACTCATCCAGACAAATCGATGTCCGCAGTTCCTTTTGCAGCCGGGCATGGTAATAGATGTCATCGTTCCACAACGGCTGTTCCACCATCAGCAGGTTGAACTGGTCAAACTTGCGAAGGTGCTCGAACTCGTCCAGGGTGTAGGCGGAATTGGCGTCGACGCTCAACGTAATGTCGGACCAGCGCGATCGCACTTTCTCCAGCACGTTGACGTCCCATCCCGGCTTCACCTTGAGCTTGATGCGGCGATAACCGGCGGCAAGTTCTGTCCTGATTTTGTCGAGCAACTGCTCGTGCGAATCCTGAATTCCAATCGACACCCCGCAGGGAATCTCGCGCCGCGTCCCCCCGAGCAACTTCCACAGCGGCTGCTTCTTCTCGCGCGCCTCGGCATCCCACACGGCATTCTCCAGCGCCGCCTTCGCCATGCGGTGCCCGCGGACCTTTGCCAATAGCGCCGCGGCCTCACGCCCCTGCGAAAGCGTCCTGCCCACCAGTACAGGCGCCAGGTATCGCGTGATGGTCGGCCACGCGCTGTCGATCCACTCGCTGCTGTAGAACGGATCTTCTCCCGCCACGCACTCCCCCCAACCGCGCAGCCCGTCTCCTTCCACGCTGATCAGAAGTATCCGCCGGCTGTAGATGCGCCCAAAGCTCGTCTCGAAAAAGTGGACGAGCGGCATCCGCACCTCCCGCAAAGTGATCGCCTCAATTTTCATAGTGACCCGTTGTCATCCGAACCACCGGTTGTCATCCCGTAAATTCTGTCATCCCTTAAGCTCTGTCATCCCGAGCGAAGTGAGGTGGCTAGCCGAAGGAAGTCGAGGGACCTTGCGTTCACCAGCCACGCAGTGAGCGTCACGAAGCATACGACCACCCCTCATCCCACTTCCCCAACAAAAACTTCCCGTTCCCGCCATCGTCCCGCTCATACCCCAACGCCGCCAGCCCCTCCGAAAATGCCTTTAGAAATTGTTCGCGATTATGATCCTGCACATCCTTGGCCCGTGCCCGCGTCTCCGCCGACGCTTTCCACTCATAAATCGGCCCGGGCACCGAAATCCGCACCGTCACATCAGGCCGCGGAAATGCCCCATCCCGCAGCAACCCTTCCACGCGCTTCGACTTCAACCACCACTCCGCAATCAACCGGTCCGTCGGCAACCCGCCCTGCAGCGGCGAGGTCGTAATTCCATACTGGTTGATGGTGTAGCGGCGCACAATCGCCCCCAGCTTCTCGATATTGAGATACGCGTTCTTGATTTCCAGCGGATCGAATGTCCACTCGATCAGTTCGAAACCCCGCTCCAACGCCTCTTCCCGCTGGTAGAGCTTGATGCGCCGCCCCAGCCCCCCATTGCGGTAGTCCTTGCGCACCGCCAGCATGTGCGAATGCAGGTAGGAATGCCCGGCGCGAACCCCCGGCACCGCCAGCGCGAAGCCGATCATGTCCGTCCCGTCGAAAGCGCCCAGCACCTGTCCGCCTACTTTCTCTGCCACCACGAACAGGCGCAGTGGCACAAGTTCCGCGTCGGTAAAGTTCCAGACTTCTTTCTGCAACTCGACCGCGGCGCGCAGTTCGTCGATCCCTTCGCACCGGCGGATTATGATGGAATCGGTTTTCACGTTCGGGATTTTTCCAGTTCTTTCGCCTGCTGCCATAAGGATTCCAGCTCTTGCGTGTTTGCCTGTTCCAGTTTGCGTCCGGACTCGCGCAACCGTTCCTCCATCCACTGAAACCGGCGCTTGAACTTGCGGTTGGTCTTCTTCAGGGCGGACTCGGGGTCCACCGAAAGATAGCGCGCAATATTCACCAGTACGAAGAAAAGGTCCCCGACTTCCTCTTCCAGCCGCAAGCGCAGATCTTCCGGCACTGCGATTCGGCCCGACCCGGCGACGCCGCGCGCCTGCGGCTGCGGACCCGGCGCGGGAAATTCCTTCAGTTCCTCGCGCAGCTCGCGGGTTTCTTCGCCCAACTTATCGAACAGCCCTTCCACATTCGGCCAATCGAATCCTACATGCGCCGCCCGCGAACTCAGCTTGTGCGCCTCCAGCAGCGATGGCATCGCCGTCGACACTCCGCCCAGCACCGACTCTGCCGCTTGCTCCTCCGGCCTGGCCGCCTTGCCCCGGCCAGCCGCCAGCCGCTTTTTCTTCTCCTCGGCCTTGATTGCCTCCCAGTTGCGCACAACTTCCGAAGCCGTCTCGGCCTGCACATCTCCGAACACGTGCGGATGCCGGTCCACCAGCTTGCGCGTCAGCTTCTCCAGCACCTCGTCGATCGTAAATGTCCCCTGCTCCTTCGACATTTCTGAATAGAAAATTACCTGCAGCAACAGATCTCCAAGCTCGCCCGACAGTTCATCCCAGTCGCGGTTGTCAATCGCTTCGAGAACTTCATAGGTCTCTTCCAGCGTGTAAGGCTTGATGGAATCGAAGGTTTGTTCGCGGTCCCAGGGGCAACCCCCCGGGGCGCGCAGCCGGGCCATGATTTCGACAGCGCGCTCGAAGCGCTCACCAGTGGTCGGGGACATTGGCAAACAATCTAAATGACCGCTCACCGCGGTAGCAAACCAGCCAAGTCGGATGCAGAAGGCGGGGCAGGTCGGATTTCACTGCTCCGTCGGCGAATCGCGTCCCAAGATGGGACCGACCAGTGGCCTCGGCTATCCAATGCGTTATCAATAACTTGTAATCTATATCAATATCTATTCGCTATTCTAATGACTCGGCGAATTACGCAAAGTGCTCCACCTGGAACATGTCAACTTTTCGTCACCAACGCCTTGACACTACGGTTACCTTTTCGAGACATGGCACAAAGGTCACACTCTAACTGGGCTATTGCGCCCAGGCGCTCTCGGGCGGCGCCACCCAGACGATGCAGCTACCCAGCACAAACCGTTCCCCGCTTGCGGGCCAGCACTTTCAAGTCGCCATCATTGGCGGCGGGATCATGGGCGTCGCCATCGCGCGCGCATGTGCGTGCGCGGGCAAGCGCACCCTGCTGGTCGAGCAGCACGATTTTGCTTCCGGCACCACCAGCCGTTCGAGCCGCCTGCTCAGCGGGCTGCGCCCACTCGAGCAGTGCGAGATCGGGTTCGCGCGCGAGTCGCTGCGCGAGCGCGAACGCCTGCTGCGTGACCGCTCCCACCTGGCCTGTCCCGCGCACTTTCTTCTGGCCCTGAATCAGAAGAGCATACGCAGCGCGATGTCGGCGCGCACCTCGCTGTGGTTGTACCGGCGCATGGCGGGCAAGGCCGCCGACTCCGCGGGCTTCGAGATGGAGCGCAAGAAACTGGAGCGCGCGCTCGACGCCGGACAGCGCTGGACGATTTTCGATTACGAAGATGCGCAGTGCGAATTTCCGGAACGCCTGGTCGCCGAGTGGCTGATGGAAGCCATGGCGGCCGGGGCGGTGGCGCGCAATCACACGCAGGTGATGGCGGTGGACGTAGCGCACGGCCGCGCACGCGGCCTGCTACTGCGCGACTGGACTCGCAACACCGAAGAAAAAATAGAAGCCACCTGGGTTATCAACGCCAGTGGCCCGTGGGTGGACCGCGTGTGCCAGAGATCGTCGGTGAAAACGGAGCGGCCCCTGATGAGCGGAGTGCGCGGATCGCACATCGTGTTGCCGCAGTTCGCGGGCGCGCCCAGCACTGCCCTGTACAGCGAGGCGGTCGACGGCCGGCCTCTCCACATCATCCCCTGGAACGAGCAGATCCTGGTGGGAGCCACGCACGTGCCCGACACTTCCGACCCCGGCAAGGTGCACGCCGTGTCCGACGAGGTCGACTACCTGCTGCGCTCTCTGGTCGCAATCTTTCCCAAGGCGCGTGTGTCGGCCAGTGACATCCGGCACTCGTTCGCAGGCATTCGCTCCTTGCCCTTCGAAGCGAAGGGTCCGGGAGACTGCACGGGCAAGCGCCATAAACTGCACGACCACGAAAGAGACGGCGTGAAGCGACTGATCTCGGTGATCGGGGGCAGCCTGGCAACGGCGACCAGCGTGGCGCGGGATTGCGCGCGCAAGATCGGAATTCGCGCGGCCGAGCCGCGAGCCGCATCGCCCGCAAATGGCACCACGCTTGCGCTGTTGATGGATGAATACGTGGCCGAGATTGCCAGCGCGGGCGGGTTGAGTGAAGAAGCCTCGCGAGCCGTCGCCGAATGGCACGGTCCGCAGGCAATGAATATCGCCCGCGGCGCACGCGCGAGCTTTGAAATGCGCACGCCCCTCTGCCCGCACTCGCAACACATCGTGGCGGAAGCGGTGGGAGCGTATCACAACGAGTGCGCGGTGACCCTGGGAGACGTTCTGTTGCGGCGGGTACCGGTCGCTCTGGGCCCGTGCTGGTCGGAGACCTGCAGCCGCGAGGCCGCGCTGCGCATCAGTGCCGTGATGGGATGGAGCGAAGAGGAAACGGCCGGGCATCTCGAGGCCCTGGAGATGGAACGGGCCGCCTTCCTGCGCAGGCCGCGCGCGCATGTCCGCATGGCAACCGCGGCCGACTAAGACTCACCAGCCAATCCAGCCAGCGTCTCGGTGTCATCGGAGATGATTCCGTCGACTCCCATGCTCCGCAAAAGCAGCATGTCCTGTTTTCTGTTCACCGTCCAGGCAATCACCTTGCGTGTTCCCGCGCGCAGCTTCTGAATCAGATCGATATCGATCAATGTATAGTGCGGCAGCACGTATTGGACGCTTAGCCCGGGCCAGGCCGACAGTTGCGAGCGCGTCTCGCTGAGCAGGCCCAGGGGGAGGTTCTGCCTAAGTTCGTGGAGGGACCGCAGCACTTCCGGCAAGAACGAAGAGAGGACATAGCCCCGTTGCGGTGGATGAGCGCGCAAGCTGCGCAGAACGGCATGCTCGAGCCCGGCTACTTTGAGTTCGATGTCGAGGAAGGCGGACCCCTGGTAGCGCTCCAGGACTTGATCGAGTTCAGGCAAATCGGCCAGATCTCCGGGGCCGGCGTGAGCGATCTCGACGTCCTTCACTTCAGGATCGTGGCAGATCACGGCGCGGCCGTCGGCGGTGCGGCGCACGTCGAATTCAAAGCCGTCGCATCCGTGAGCCAGGGCAAGGTCGAAGGAGGCGAGGGTATTTTCGGGAATGGTGCGCGTACCGCGGGCGCCGCGGTGGCCGAGCAGGAGAAGGCGGGGCATTGACGGACATTGTAGAGGACGACTTCCAACCTGAACGCGCTCGCACGTTTGTGGTTACTCATATCGCAGTTTAGGTGGGTAATGTGGAGAGTCTATCGCCGAGCTCGCCGAGGACGCAGACACAACCTCACAATAATGAGTCACTGGACCCCTAGAACCACACGGTCGTGGAATCCCACCCTAGCGCAAAAGGCGCGCTAGGGTGGGGCGGTGGGGCACCTGTGATCTTTCAAGAGGTTGTCCATTCGATCGGAACCAGAGAAGCTGATTGTGACGAGCAATCCAGTTTCCGAGGACAGACCGAATGGACATCCACCAGAATGCCCGACTCACTCTTCGCAGTCGAGAGGCCTTGGTTGAAACCGTGACTCGCGGCCTGGGCTTCAGCCGTGCCGCCGCCAGCTTTCGCGTGACTCCCAAAACCGCAGCCAAGTGGGTTGGCCGTTATCAGCGGGAAGGAACTGCCGGATTACGCGATCGCTCTTCTCGTCCGCATCGTAGCCCAAGAGCCACTTCGTCTAGTCAGGTCGGGTTGGTGATTGAGCTCCGCCGGCAGCATCGTCCGGCCTATCAGATTGCACAAAGCACCGGACTCAGTCCGGCCACCGTCAGCCGCATTCTGCGCCGCGCTCGTCTCAGCCGCTGGCGCGATCTGCATCCCTTGCCGCCGGTGGTGCGCTATGAGCATCCCTTTCCCGGCGATCTCCTCCATCTCGACATCAAGGGCATGACCCGCTTCCAGCAAGTCTCCTGGCGTGGTGACGGCCGCCGCCGCGGACAACATAAGCATCCCGGCTGGGAGGCCTTGCACGTCGCCGTTGACGACCACTCTCGCATGGCCTTCACTCGCATCCTTCCCGATCAGAAGACTGAAACCACCATCGCCTTCCTCCGGGATGCGGTTGACTTCTTTGCTCGCCACGGCATCACCGTGCGCGCCCTGCTCACCGATAACGGCAGCAGCTACCGCTCTCACCACTTTCGTCGGGCTTGTTTCCAGATGGGCCTCAAACACCGCCGCACTCGCCCCTACTCCCCACAAACCAACGGCAAAGCCGAACGCTTCATCCAGACCGCCCTGCGCGAGTGGGCCTACGCCACTCACTGGCCCGACTCCGAGCAGCGCAACCTCGCCCTCGCTCCCTGGACCCACTACTACAACTTCTCCAGGCCCCATGGTAGCCTTCACTACCAGCCGCCTATCAGCCGCTCGGATCCTGGTACAACCTCTTGATCATCTACAGGCACCCGGCAATAGCGGAGTCAAAAATCGTGGGGTCGCCTTCCGATTCGGCAGGCTTTCGCCTTTCATCGGCTGGCAAAGATTACGGACACTGCTTAACGGTCAAGGTTATGTTCTGAGAATCGCCGTTTCCGGTTGCGTCGGTTACGCGTACGGTGCCCATGAAGGTTCCCATGACGGCGGCCGTTCCACTGAAGACACCCGTGGCGAAGTTTAGGTTGATAGATATCCAGTTTCCGGAGATGAAGCTCCAGTTGAAGGGCGCCAAGCCGCCCGATTTTTGAACCGCAAAGCTGTAGGGCTGGTTGACGCACGCGTCCGGCCAAGTCGCAGCGCTCACAATGGCAACCGGAGTTACCACCTGAATCGATTCCTGGGCGGTGACGGCCTGGGGAGGATTGCTGCTGTCGCTGGCCTGGACGGTGAAGGGATACGTGCCGTTTGTGGTCGCGGTTCCGGAGATCAATCCATTGGAGGCGAGCATCAGGCCCGGCGGTAAATTGCCTCCGGCCAGGTTCCAGCTAACAGTTCCCGTACCATTCTGCGTGTTCAGATTCTGTGAGTACGCCACAGTTCGTGCGGCGGGGGCGAGCGAGGTCGTCAGGATGGTCAGTGGAGAAACCACGCCGGAGATTTGCAATCCGTACAACATATCGGGCCGCGCGTCGCCGCGCCAGTCGAGCACGTGCACGTAGAACGTAGTGGCGGCACTGGGAGCGCCAGGGACTTTGAAGTCGAGTGCGGAGTCGAGAAGATAGGGCGAGCCGCCAATGTCGTCGTCGATGCAGGATGAGGTGAAGGTGGTGGCGACATTTCCGGGCAAGCGGCAAGTAGTTTGCCGGTTGCCATTGCCGTCGACTACTTCAATGATGGTATCGAGGGGGTTGCTCGATTGCCAGCGCTGCGCCTGCGTTTCCACGTGAACCGTGGACCCGGAAACCGCGACCAGCTTGTAATAGTCGTTGTCTGCGGCCAGAGGAGCGTTATCGGGCGGATCGATGTAGGGCGAAATACTCGCTGAGTAGAAGCCATCCTGAATAATCGGAGTAGCGGTGGCGACCGTGTCGTTCCGACCGATTGGGTCTACGACGGTTGTCGAGAAGTTGGTGACGGCCGTCTGCGGAGGCGAGCTCGAGTCAGAAACATTGATCGAGTAGAAATAGCTTCCCAGCGTAGTTGGAGTACCGCTGAGCCTGCCTGTATTGACTTCGATGGGATTGAAGCCAGGCGGAAGAGTGCCTCCGGTAAGCGTGAATTTGTACGGTGGGATGCCTCCGGTGGCAACCGCCCTGCCGCTGAAGGGGCGGTTGCGGAGGATCTGGATGGGCAACGCACCAGGTAACTGAAGCAGCGGAGGGATGACGACCACGGTCATTTGCACGGTCACGACTTCCGGAGGCATGAATGAGTCCTGGATCGTGACCGTGGACACATACTTCCCGATTGTCATCGGGCTGCCGAGCAAAAACCCTCTCTGCCCGTCGAGGCGCAAGCCCGCAGGAAACGATCCCCCGGTCACCGTGAACGACAGCGGCTGCACTCCGCTCGCTGGATTGATCGGCAAAGTCGAAGCCTGCTGATATTGCCCGACCGTGAACGACTGTGGGGCCGGAGCCTGGAGTGGATCGTAAGCGGTAATGGTGAAGCTCTTATGCGCGGTGCGTGGGGGCGAGGACGAATCGGTCACGCTGGCCACGAAACCACCCGTCCCGGCGAAGTTGGCGTTTCCGGAAAGAACTCCCGTGGCTGGATCGATGGTCAGCCCGTTTACAAACAAAGCCGTACTTGAAATGGGCGCGATGGACCAGGTGACGGCACCGACGGCCTGCGTGACGTGCAGGGTTGCAGTGTAAGTGTGATTCTGCAGGGTACCGGGCAAGATAGCTGCATCGGTGATCGTCAACGCTGGAGGAGGCGGAGGCGTTCCACCGCCGCCCGTCGAAGACGAACCGCCACAACCCACCAGGGCCGCACACACCAGCAAAGTGCCAAACGTTAGCAAACGATGCACAAGAGGCAATGTCATCCGGGCATCTCCTCTTCCCGTTTCAGGGGAGATGCGATGGGCAGGTCGAACAACCGGCCGCTGTCTTCGAACTGGTCGAAGCGCGGATACGAACTATTCAGGATGATGTCAATGCCGGTGACCTTGTCGCCGGGGTGAATCGTGATGGCGTCGCGCTGCAGCGGGAAGTCGAACGCTGACTCATCCTGATTCCAGAATTCGTTGACGGAAGGGATCGGGACAGGCGGATCCAGCGGACCCACACCGGATCCGGCCACAAAAGCGCCGAACACCGATTCGACTTCAACGGTATAGGTTCCGGGAGGCACGGCGATCTCGTAGTACCCGATGAGAGAGGACGTGCGCGATCCGGCTTGGCTGCCGTTGGTGTTGTCTTCGCCCGCCGTCCCCAAACTGGCGGTCACGCTCTGGCCGGGATTGCCGGTAAACAGGTATCCGGAGACGGCAGAAACCGCTATACGCCGCGATTCATCCTCGGGAGTATTGGGATCGTCCACCAGGCGAGCAATGACATTGGCACCCTGCAGGGGCGCCACGCCGTCCGCAAAATAAATGACGCCGCTGATCGTCCCGTATTCACTAACGGTGGCGGCATTGGGATAGAGCCGCGAGATCCACGAGACGTCGTCCGGCGAAAGAGTGGGCAGACCCGCATCTTTTCGCGCCTGGCAGAACGAAATCGGGAACATCAAGGGCAAGCCCGCGAGTTGGTCCACATCACAGGTGGTCGGGAAAGTGAGGAGTTCCTCGAGATTGATTTGCGAATGATCGAGCCCGAGGAGGTGTCCGATTTCGTGAGTGATCGCTTCATCGAACGCATTTGGGCTGAGTTCAAGGCTTCGTGAACTGGTAACTTCATCCTGAAAACTGCCATTCATCACGATGGCGGAACTCACGTAGTAGCCATGGCTCGAGTCGAAGGAGCAACTTGAGTTAAAGCCAATCACCTCGGGCGGCAGTCCCAGGCTGGCGATGAGTTTGCCGTCAGCATCGAAAATGACGGGACTCTGCGCGCCCGAACTGCAGGAACCCATGACATCGTTGAACTGCTGGGCGGTTTTCAGGTCGCCACCGGTGTAACTGCCCGCCGCCAGGATCGGCCCGGCATTCGTGAAGGAGATGGTCGCGGTCGAAACCGCTTGCCAGACTCCGAACATGTTCTGCACGCGCTGCGCACCGGCGGTGTGATCGATCACGATGGTGCCAGTGGAGGTGGCTGCCATGGGCCCGGGATCAAGGCGGTAGGCGATGGGCATCTTGGCCGGATTCCAGAGGAATGGCTGGCCATCCAGTCCAAAGGAGGCCCGTGTTCCGACGGCGGGACCACCGACGACTTTCGGCCCGCCGGCAACGGCGGAGTGGCACACCGAGAGAACAAATGCGAGCGAGAGCGCGAGGAGACGCGTGCGCATCAGCGAGCCCCCGCGAATGTTCGAATGGCATCTTCGAGATCGCTGAGCAGTACTGGCGACGCCTGCGCCTGCTGGGCAATCTTGAGGGTACGCGCAGAAAGCGTCACGCCATGCGCGCGGGCTCGGGGGACTACTGCATGGAACAGACCGACATTTCCCCTTCCGTTGGCCGCAACCATCTGTTTTTTCTGGTCCGCGTAAACCCGAAAACGGCCCTGCTCGAGACCTACTGGACTGGTTAGTCCATATTCCGACACCGGCCTCAAAAAGAGGACTAACTCCTGATGCTTTCCATACTCCGCGAGCTCCCGCTGCGGATCCGGGTCCCAAACATATTGGCGGAACGTCAGCTTTTTCTGCGAGGTGCCCTTGTAAGTGTCTTTCACTTCCAGGGAAACGACGATGGTATTCAAGTTATGAAGTTGGGGGTGGCGTTCAATCCTGGTGGAGCTCACATAGCCGTGCACGATGACGTCCGCTTCTTCGGTAAGCTGGTCAAGTCCGCGGACAACCGTGAGAGCGCCGTGTTGGGCTTCTGAATTGAACGGCAGGAGTAGGGTGAGCGCCAGTAATAGACAGGATGCTGAGTACTTTCTTTGGCCCAGACTAGCAAAACTCGATCGCAGTGACATAAGTGGCGACTACCAACGGGTGGGAGACTCTACCATAGAGTTGGATTGATTGAAGCTACCTTTCTCTATTACCCGATTGTCCGAACGGTGTGGCTTATCTCTCGAACGAAATACACCGTCGAGATTAAGTTGTTACAACTTCAGCGCAAGTGTGGGGATCACCCGTCTGTGTGATTAACGGTGAAAGTGTAGCGCGGGCGCCCCGCCCGCGGATTTTCTTCCAACTCTCACAACTTTGTCATCGACCGAAGATTTCTCAGGTGTGCTCGGCGTTCGGTAGTTCGCGGAGTCCGAACTATTTCCCACTTGATGCAAAAATCTGCGCCCAAAGTTGACGCCGTTAGTCCAGGTCGAAGTCGCGGATGGGCTTGCCGGTGTCGGGCGTTTCTTTGGCCTTGCGGACGGCTTCCTGAAACTTCTTTTCCAGCAGGTCGGCGGCGTTTTTCTGGGCTTCCATGGATTGACGGAAGATGGAGTCGCGGCGGCTGTCCTGCTCTTTCATGGCGCGCGCCGCTTCTTCCATGTCCTGAAAGGTTTTGGGCTTAACGGCGGCGGTGTGCGCGATAACAGCCTTGGCGCCGGCATCGATCTTCAGTACCGCGTTACAGCACGGGCAGGTGACTTCGAAGGATGTGGGATTCTTCGCCATCTGTAGCAAAATCATACTCCAAAAACTGGGCCGATGTGCGTGCCCCGAGGCGACTGGGCGAGGGTCAGTGCCCGGACAGGCGGATGGGTAGGATCTTGAACAGGTAGAGCATCTCCCAGCCCAGCAGGAAGACCGCGACGATCACGGTCCCGACGGCCAGGACTTCTCCGAAGCTCATGCGGTCGTGGTGGGGCTCGAAGCGCTTGGCCCCCAGGCTGAGAATGTTCAGAGTGGCAAAACCGAAAAGTAGGGCCCAGAGGATGTTGTAGAGATCGCCCTTTTTATCAGAGGATTCGAAAAGGACGAAGGTGCCGAAGAACGAGAGGGGCCGAATCTGGCTCTGCCAAATTGTGGCGATCGCTTGCGCGCTGTTGAACTGTTGGAACAGGGTTAGAAGCTGCAAGCGGGTTTGCCCTTGAGGGGACCGCGAGTTGGACTCGCCGGCCAGATTCTGAAATAGAATCTTACATTTTTTTGAGTGCCGGGTCACCACACGCGTTAGCAGCTTTTTCCCGCCACCGGAAAAGGCTTGGGATGAGGGCTTCGCCTGAGTGATGCCGTGAAACCAGCGCCGGAGAGCCCTTTAGCCGCCAGCTGCAAACATCCCATCCAACTCCTCCAGCGACTCTACCCGGGGCAGCCCCTTTTCGCGATACGCGCCGCATACATCAAACAACACTGCGTCCATGCCCGCGCGCGTCGCCCCGCAATAGTCGACCGAATAGACATCGCCGACATACAAACTGTCCTCCGCCGGCGCGCCCAGACTAGCCAGCGCCGTCTCGAAAATCACCGGATGCGGTTTCTCATGCCCGACGATCCCGGAATCGGTAATCGTGCGAAAACAGTCCGCGATTCCACATCCTGCCAGCAGGTCCGCGATCCGGCCATCTGCATTGGAAATCACGCCGATGGTGTACTTGCCGGCGATTTTTTCTAAGGCTTCTCGTGTCCCCGGACGAATCCGGTTCCAGTTCGCCGAAGTCCGCGTGTTCGCAATCACCTGTTGCCGCAGAGGCTCGTTCTGCAGCCCCAAGTCCCCGAATAGGTGCGAATAGAACATGTCCCAGAACCCGTGATCAGCCCTGCCCCCATGCTCGAGAACTTCGTCGAACTCGTTTTTGACCCGGCACTCCATTTCGAGCAGATGGCGCTCCGAAGGGCGAATTCCGCGCTCGTAAAGCGGGGCCAGCATGCGCTCGCGATTGGCAAACAGCAGCGTGCTGCCTACATCGAAGAAGACATATCGAATCTGTCGGTGCATATCAGGATTCTAAAGGCAGCCTGTATCTCGGATCTTTGGATCCACCAATTTCGGGCGATCTTGTCAGTGGAGCGGCGGGCGTCCTTGCCCGCTGGCCTCTCGCCAAGCAGGTCGGCGATAGACGATGTCAGGGCTGCGGATGGTGCAACGACTTTGCCCGATCACTCACCCATTGCGGAAATTCGGGCGCGCCCTGCGGAGGCTTGCCCATCGTAATCGCCCAATGCTCCAGCCAGCCCGTGCCTTCCGCGCCCACATACGTGTCGGGCAGGCCGTAGGCCTGATCGCCCAATGCTTCTTCGAGCGTGACGAACCGGTACCCGCGCTTGCGCATCACGTCGAGCAACTCGCCAATGTGATCGGCTTCCAGGTTATTCCCGTGCAGCAGGATGATCTGTCTGCATTCGTAGCCCAGCATCTGCTTGGAAAGCTGCTCGGAGTAGGCAAACACAGAATCGCTGTAGGAGAGATAGCTCTTCACCAGGTCATCCTGCAGTTTGGTGTCGCCGCGTTTCTTGGCGTCGTCGTAGACGGGCGCGTACATCCAGTCCCACGCGTCCAGGGTGATGGGCGCGATGTGGTAACCGCGCTGGGCGAGAAACTCCTCGGCCTTTCTGCGCGTTTCAAGATCGCGCCCCGTGTCGAGATAAGGATGCCGGAAATAGCGCATCTGCATGTGGTGCTCGGCCTGAAGAAGGCGAGTGACACTTTCCCCCTGGATGACTTCGTCCTCCCACTCCTTCAGTCCTACGTTGTTCAGGGACGCATGACTGTAGGTGTGATTGCCCAGCTCAAAGCCGTAGTCGAGCCACATGCGCAACGCGCCGATCCTGGCGTCGACCTCGCCCGTCTTGAAGAGTTTCTTCTCGTTCACGAAGCCGACCGCCGGCACCTTCTGATCGCGCAGGGTGGTCAGCAGTTTCGTGGTCATGCTGGTGATTTCTGCGGCGGTCATAACGCCGGCGGCGCCGGCCGGAAGGTCGTCAATCGTTATCGCCACCTGGCGATCAACCTTAGGCGGCGTCTGCGCTGCCATTGAGCCCAGCAGGAAGAAGAAGGGAATCAGAGCAATTCGAATCCGTTTCATGGAAGCCCTCGGTAGAGAATTCTTAGTAGTCGTCCCGTAAGCAAACCTCAGGGCCGAAAGTCCGCGTCCTTGTTGAATCTGAGCGGCACGGCTGAAGCCATGCCCTTCCCAAACCATTCGCCAATTTTACTTCGTCGCCCGCTTCACATTTCCTCGCAGCACCGTAACCGACGCTTTGGGAAGCGTGAAGCTGGTATTTGGTTTTGCATCGACACGGAAGCCGAACGCCGGCCCATCCGGATCCGCGTGACTGTTCACGCCATCCGCTTTCCATTCATACTGCTCGCTGCCGAAGGTGGTGACCGCAACCGGACCGGAAAATCCACCAGGCCCATTGGACGCGCCGGCGAATTCCACCCGCACGGTGTGTGCTTGCGACTCGTCCCGATTCACCAGCATGATCGCCCAGTTTCCGTCCGGCCGATGCAGCGCGTACGAAGTTACCAGCGCATTCCCGTCCGCGTCTTTGACGTTGACCGTGGAGGGAAACATCTGGTGGACCCCCGATTTATGCTGCGCCCACTCCACGTTGATCAGCCGCGCCGCGAAGTAGAGCGAAGTGTACCCGCTGATGTTGTAATCGTTGTCCGTGACGAAATTAGACCACGAGGCCGGACCGAGGCAGGTATCATGCACCGGCTGCGGCTGAATCGGAGAATGGTAGAAGGCCGCTCCACCGCCCTCAAAGAAGGAGCCAATGTTATCGGCCAGCCACAGGCCCGCGAAAATCGTGCTCATCGGCCCGCTGAGTGATGCCGCCAGGTGGCTCTCCGTCACCATTAACGGCACATTTGCCGGAACCCCATCGTCGCGCCAAACCTTCAAAATGCCCTTCATTAGCTTCGGCTCGGCGTACAGGTCCTTCCATGTGATTTTGCAGCCTTCAAACGGATAATGCTCGAAGGAAACAAACGTCAGGTCGGCAAGATGCCCGTGGGACTTCAGGTATGCGACAAACCGTCCCATCCATGAGGTCCGCCCCTGCGCGTCGGGCCACACGTGAATGTCTTCGTTGACTCCTTCAAAAATCGGACCGCCCAGCTTCAGCGTGGGATCCACCTTGTGCAAGGCGTCCGCCCACTGGATGTAGAGCGCCCCGTAGTCTTCCGGCATGGCGTGCTTGCCGTCGGGTTCCTCGCCCATCTCGATGTAGCCGATCGGATACCCCCGCTTCTGGATGTAGGCGATCTGCGCGGCCGAGTCTTCCGGTGTGCCATACAGCATCGTGACCGGAATCATCGCCGGCAGATTGTTCGTGATTCCGCTGGTGAAGAAAAGATCAAAGCCGCTGTGCTGGTAACTCCCGGTGGCATTCACGTCTCCCTCCGAATGCCACGGATCGATTGACGACGAGGCAAATCTGGGCGCCGCATCGCCGGCCGCTCCGGCTGCCGCGTCGACGAATGCGCCGTCTGCACCGATCGTGCCTGCCTGTATTTCCTGCATCGCATAGCCCACGCAGTTCCGCACATCCTCCGATCCGTGGAGATCACACGTGTTCGACGACTCCGTCATGAGCACGCGGACGAACCGGGTTTCCACCGGCTGCAGCGCGAGCTTGAGGGTTACGGCTCCCCCCGCGCCACTCTTCACCTGGCCGGAAGGGAAGACCTTCCACTCGCCTTCAGGTCCCTGATCGAAGTCGAGCGCATCTTTTCCCACCCAGTATTCAACCTGATAAATCTTCGCGTAAGGGTTTTCCCAGGCGATGTGCACCGCACTCACCGCTTTTGGAGATCGCAGATCGACGATCACCCATTGCGGATGCAGCGCGTCGCTCTCGCCGGTAAACTTGCTGGTCAGGTACGGGTTGCTTTTCCAGAAGATGAGATTCGGTCCCTGCGCGGGCCGGTCGCCGCTGGTCGAGAAGCCGCGGTGCGGCAGCGCATACGCCAGGATGTAGCGTATGGGCTCTTTCAACTCGGTGCTGCCCGTGAAGTAACCGCTTTTGTGTGCCGGATCGCTCCACGTCCCATTCTCGGTCCAGTGCCAGGCCGCCATGCGCAGCTCGGTGTTATTGCGGTAGGTGATCGGTCCCCATCCGGCCGACAAGGATTCCTGCAGGATGTGCGGCGTATAAACCTTGTCGATGCCCGAACGCGACAGCACATCGATCGAGCTGCCCAGCGCCTGGTCGGGATCGAACGAGTTCAGCACATGCCGGGGATTTGTGTCCACGCGAACGGTCGCGACAGCTGGCGCGGCCGATTGCGCCTTGACCTGTGCAGTGAGAAACTGGCCCAGGCATGTCAGGCATATGAGGGTGACCGCGATTTGGTTCACGGGAAGAGGTCCTCTCACAGTATTTACAATTCAGTGATAAAACGATTCAATACTGGAAAGGCAGCTAAGTCAACCTGGAGTTCGCGAATGCCGCGTCCCGCGCTGTGCGCCGTCCTGGTCGTATTTCTTGTGTCCGCCTTGCCGGTCTTTTCCGATGAAGGCGGTCCGCCGCCGCTCGCGATCGGAAGCGCCGCGCCTGACTTCTGCCTCCCTGGAATCGACGGGCAGACGCATTGCCTGAAGGAATACGCCTCCAGCAAGGTGCTGGTCATCGCGTTTACCTGCAATCATTGCCCGACCGCGCAGCTTTACGAGACCCGCATCAGGCAACTGGCGGCCGACTACAAGGATCGCGGAGTCGCGCTGGTCGCGATCGAACCCAACAATCCCAATGCCGTTCGCCTCGATGAAATGGGATACACCGATGTCGGCGACTCGTTCGAAGATATGAAGACGCGTGCTTCTTACCGCAACTTCAATTTCCCTTATCTTTACGACGGGGAGACACAGAAGATATCCCGCGCTTACGGCCCCAGCGCCACCCCGCACCTATTCATCTTCGATGCCGAGCGCAAGCTGCGCTACGAAGGCCGCGTCGATAACAATCCCCGGGAGCCGCTGGTCACGGTCAAGGATGCACGCAATGCTATTGATGCCTTGCTCGGGGACAAGCCCGTGAAGGCCGCGAAAACGCCGTCCGTGGGCTGCTCCACCAAGTGGCTCTATAAAGAAGAGGGCCGCAAGGAAGAACTGGCTGAAATCGAAGGCCAGCCTGTTACCGTCAAGCCGGCAAGCATTGACGATCTGAAAGCCCTCCGCAAGAACTCAACCAAAAAGCTGGTGCTGGTCAATTTCTGGGCCACCTGGTGCGGTCCCTGCTTCAAGGAACTGCCGGATCTGGAAACCATGTACCGCATGTACGGGCATCGCGCCTTCGATCTGGTCACCGTTAGCATCAATTATCCTGACGAGCAGGCCGGAGTGCTCGCCGCGCTCCAGAAGCAACATGCCACCAGTCACAACCTGTTGCTCGGCTCGACTGACATCTACGCAATGATGGCGGCCTTCGATCCCGAATGGAATGCCGCGGTTCCGTACACCGTGTTGATTCGTCCCGATGGCGAGGTCGTCTACAAGCATCAGGGCGAAATCGATCCGCTCGCATTGCGGCGATTGATCATTGCGAATCTCGCCGACGATGATTACATTGGGCATCAGGCCTATTGGAAAGCGGTTCCCGGCAACTGAAGCAAGGAGATGCCCCATGAAGACGACCCGCCGCACTTTTATCCAAGCGCTCTCCGTCACGGCCGCGTCCGCGGCCTTTGCGCGCCCGCCGCTCCCGGCGAGTCAGCTACCCATTGCTTTCTCGACGTTAGGTTGTCCCGCGTGGGATTTCAGCAAGATTCTGGACTTCGCTGCGCAAAACGGATTCGCCGCGATCGAACTTCGCGGCTTGCAGGGCAATCTCGATCTACCCTCGCACGCGGTCTTCGCTCCTGATCACATCAAAGACACATTGCAGCAGATTTCTTCGCACAACCTGCGCATCGCCTGCGTCAGCAGTTCCACCGAAGTGGGAGAACCTGATAACGACAAACGCACAAAGGGCATGGCCGACGCCCGCCGCTTCATCGATCTCGCATCCACGCTGCATGCGCCCTACGTCCGCGTTTTCGGAAAGAGTTCCGACTCCGAAAAGCCCGTGCTTCCCGACGCCGAATTGAAGAAGCGCGTGTCCATGGGCCTGCACGAACTCGGAGAGTATGCCGGGACGAAAAACGTCACGGTCTTGCTCGAGTCTCACGACGATTTCACATCGGCCGCCGTGCTGCAGGAAGTTCTCGGGCGCGCCGACTCCACCCACGCCGGCCTCCTGTGGGATGCCTTCCACACCTTCGCGACTTCCAACGAACCGCCGGAAGTCACTCTCAAAGCCGTTCGGCCCTGGGTTCATCACACCCACCTGAAAGATGCGGTGGGCGATGGTCCGAATCGCAAATACGTCCTCACAGGTCGTGGCAACATTCCCGTCCGCAAGCAAGTCGACCTCCTGCGCAATTCCGGCTACGAAGGCTTCTACTGTTTCGAGTGGGAGAAGATGTGGCATCCCGAACTTGAGGATCCCGAGATTGCCATCGCCGACTATGCCCGCGTGATGCGCGGTTATCTCGGGGATGCCAAATAAAAAAGAGATCCGGAGCAGGGAACTGGCCAGAAAGACCCGCCAATGAATACACGTTCGGAACTTCGAATCGTATCTCCGCCAATCGCGCTCTCCGGGCTCACTCGCCGTGAAATGCTGCAGCGGATTCTCGCCGGGCTGGGCGCTACGCTGGCCGCTCCTCTCGCGGCGGCGCATCCCATGGCGCGGCATCTGGCGGATCCGTCTTTGCTTCAAACGGCTGCCGCCAGCGCCGAAGACGCAAACTGGTCGCCTCAATTCCTGACTGCGAAACAGAACGACGCGCTGATCGCGATTTCCGAACGCATGTTGCCAGGCGCAAACGCCGCCCATGTCAATCGCGTGATCGATCTGCTGCTCACCGCCGAAATGGACGACACCCGCAAGACGTTCACCGCCGCCCTCTCCGCGCTCGATGCTGAATCCAGCAAGCGCTTTCACGCCGGCGTCGCCGCCATCTCTCCGGCACAACTGGACGAAATTCTCTCCGCCTGCGCCACCCAGGAGCCGCCGCACTCCGAACACGATGACGACGCTCCCGGATGGAAGTTGCATCTGAAAACTGCGGCGACCGCCCCTCCCAACCTCCGCGATCACTTCGAAAATCTTAAGGGCTGGATCGTCGCAACTTATTACTCATCGGAAGCCGGTCTCCGCGAGCTGGGATGGAACGACGATTTTTATTTCGAGAGTCCCGCCGAGTGTACTCATCCGGATGGCCACCGGTAATGCCGCCCGACCGCCCTTCGTCGTATTCGATGGAACAGGACCCTGATTTGGAATGACCGATACCAGCAAGCAATCCTTCGATGTCATCGTGGTGGGCTCGGGCGCCTCGGGCGGCTGGGCATGCAAGCGGCTCGCCGAGTCGGGCCTGAGAGTCGCGCTGCTCGAAGCGGGACGTCCCCAATCCAACAAGAATTTCTCCGAGCACAAGCCACTCTTCGATCTGAAGTATCGCGACCTTGTGCCCTCGATCGTGAAGAAAACCCGGCCTATCCAGTCAGGCTTCGACATTTGCTCCGAATACAACTACGACTGGTTCTGCAACGACTTGGACGAGCCCTACAGCACTCCCGCCGACAAGCCATTTCTCTGGCTTGGCCGTCTGCGCATGACCGGGGGACGTACGAATGTGTGGGGGCGGGTCTCGCTGCGCTTCAGCGATTTCGACTTTCAAGCCGCCAGCCACGATGGCCACGGAGAAAACTGGCCGCTCCGTTACAAAGACATCGCTCCTTACTACGATCTGGTCGAAGAGTATGTCGGCGTCTGCGGTCAGGCCGAGGGTCTCGAGCATCTGCCCGACAGCAAGTTCCAGCCGCCCATGCCCTTAACTTGCCAGGAAACTCTGCTGCGCAATCGCGCCAAAGAAAAGCTCGGCTGGACTGTAACCCCCGCGCGCTCCGCCAACAACACCCGTCCTCTTCACGGACGCGCCGCTTGCCACTACTGCGGGCCCTGCGAGCGCGGTTGCCAGACGCGGTCCTACTTCAACTCGGCATTCACGACGGTGGCCGACGCGGTCAAGTCCGGCAATTGCACACTCATTACGAATGCCATGGCCCACAAGGTCCTCATGGACGAGGGCCGCAATCAGGCTCGCGGCGTTCTGTACGTGGATCGCAATACCAGGGAGACGCGCGAAGTCTACGCCCGAGTCGTCATCCTGTGCGCGCAGTCCCAGGAGTCGGTACGAATCCTCTTGAACTCTGCGGATCGCCAAAATCCAAACGGCCTGGGAAACTCCAGTGGAGTGTTGGGCCATTACTTCACCGCCCACGTGCGCAGCGGCGGGGGCAGCGGCGAAATGCCATCTTTCGACGCGAAGCCGACGCTGGGCGGTCCTCATCGCCCCGTCGGATTCTACATTCCACGCTTCCGCAATCTGAAAGGCGGGGAGCAGTCCAAGAACTTCCTGCGTGGGTATGGGTATGAAGGGGACACCTCCATCGACTTCAACTGGCTCGCTCCCGGCTTCGGCGAAGCCTACAAGAAGTCGCTACGCGAGCCGCAGACCGAGGTGAATGTTCTCGGCTTCGGCGAGGTCCTGCCTCGCTGGGAGAATTTTGTGGAGATCGACAAGAAAAAGGTCGACAGCTTCGGCATTCCAGTCCTTCGCATTCACATGGCCAATGGCCCCAACGAAACTGCCATGATCAAGGATATGGCCGACAGCGCCGGCGAACTCCTGCAGGCGGCAGGGGCCAGGAATATTCGCACCTTCGCGGATCCTGCCAACGGCCGGTGGGCCGTGCACGAAGCCGGCATCGCGCGCATGGGAAGCGATCCGAAAAAATCCGTTCTGACCCAGTTCCAGCAATCGCACGACATCAAGAATCTTTTTGTCATGGACGCCTCCGGCTTTCCCTCCAATCCCTGCCAGAACCCGACCCTCACCATCATGGCGCTGTGTGTGCGTTCCTGCGATTTCTTGATGGACGAAATGAAGAAAGGCAACGTGTGATTCTTGACAGGCGAAGATGAGGGCCTGCATTTCCGTGTTTAGGAGATCTCTTACAGTTTGTCATTCTGAGCGTAGCGAAGAACCTGCTCTTGCAAGGCGGATGCGCGATGAGGTAGCAGGCTGTAAATTCCCGTGCCGGTCGCCTACAATGCCCTCCCAAGACCTCACGCGATTTTCGACTTCATAAGGCGGGCATCGGATGGCGGCAGGCGCGGCGGATCAGGATGACGTTCTTGCAAAACCGGGAAAGGCCGCCGGGCCGTGCGCCATGGTCATCTTTGGCGCGTCGGGCGACCTCACCATGCGGAAGCTTGTTCCCTCCTTATTCAATCTGGCCAAGGCAGGTCTCCTGCCCAAAGACTTTGTGGTTGTCGGAACCGCGCACGATGATCTGTCGGAAGAGAAATTCCGGGCGCAGGTAATGCAGTTCCTGGACGCTGCCGACCGGCAGACCGATATGTGGAACTGGTTCCTGCAACGATTGCGCTATCACCGCGGCTCCTTCGACGCCCCGGCCAACTTCAGCGCGCTCGCGGGACTCCTCAAGCAGCTGGATGTCGAATTCAGAACCGGTGGAAACTATCTTTTCTATCTCGCCACCGCCCCGAAGTTCTTCGGGCCCATCGTCGAGCAGCTGGGAGCCGCCGGCCTTTCCAGCGAAGAGCAGGGAAGCTGGCGCCGCGTCGTGATCGAGAAGCCCTTCGGCACCGATCTCGAGTCGGCGAAGGCGCTGAACTCGCAGATCAAGAACGTCCTGAAGGAAAGCCAGATCTATCGCATCGATCACTACCTGGGCAAGGAAACCGTCCAGAACATCATGGTCTTCCGCTTCGATAACGCGATCTTCGAGCCCATCTGGAATCGACGCTACATCGACCACGTCCAGATCACGAACGCCGAAACCGTCGGAGTCGAGCAGCGCGGAGGGTATTTCGACAATGCCGGAACGCTCCGCGATATGGTTCCCAACCACGTGATGCAGTTGCTCAGCTTGATCGCGATGGAAGCGCCCATCTCATTTCAGGCGGATGCGGTTCGCAACGAGCAGGCGAAAGTCCTGCATGCCATCCAGGCGCTCGAGTCGGAAGACGTGTTGCAGAAAACCGTGCGCGGCCAATACGGCGAAGGGACTATCGGCAATCAGCATGTGCCGGGCTACCGCACCGAGACCGGCGTCTCGCCGGAATCGCGTACCGAAACGTTTGCCGCCCTCAAGCTCAACATCGATAACTGGCGCTGGGCCGGGGTTCCTTTCTACTTGCGCACCGGCAAACGTCTGGCCGAGCGTCACACCGAGATCACCATTCATTTCAAAACCACGCCGTTCGCAATCTTCCATCAGGGGCCCGTGCGCAAGCTGCATGCCAACCAGTTGGTCATCCAGATTCAGCCTGCCGAAGCGATC
Organism: uncultured Acidobacteriota bacterium; assembly: GCA_963733805.1. GTDB lineage: Bacteria > Acidobacteriota > Terriglobia > Terriglobales > Acidobacteriaceae > Gp1-AA133. The sequence goes on from CAVTEO010000010.1 coordinate 483,892, forward strand.
TCGCTCAGCTTCGGCGCCAAGATTCCTGGCCCCATCCTGCGCGTGGGCTCGGTCGACATGAGCTTCGAATACACCAAGTACTTCAAGGCCGAGGCTTACACCGGATATGAGGTTCTCATCTATGACTGCATGATTGGCGATGCGACGCTGTTCCAGCGGGCCGACATGGTCGAAGCTGGCTGGCGCGTGGTCGACCCCGTGCTCGACGTCTGGAAAGTGCTGCCTCCGCGACGATTCCCCAACTATGCCGCAGGCACCTGGGGCCCCAAAGAGGCCGATGACTTGATGCTGCGCGACGAGCGTGAATGGAGGAACATCGAAGCATGATTCTCGCAGGAGAAATTGGCGCGACCAAGACCCGCCTCGCCGCATTCGAGACCGAGGGCAACAAGCTCACCACCGTGGTCGAGAAGACCTACCTGAGCCAGCAGGAAAGCAGCCTGCCGACGATCATCTCCAACTTCGTCACGACCGAAGGCATCCCGGTGCACAGCGCCTGCTTTGGCGTTGCCGGACCCGTGCGCGGTAACAGCAGCAAGATTTCCAACCTGGCCTGGACCATCAACGCCGACGAACTCGCCACCCTGCTCAAGCTGAAATCGGTCGGCCTGATCAACGACCTGGAGGCCTACGCCTATGGCATCGACGGGCTCGAGTCCAAAGACTTCGTAACTCTCAGCGCAGGCGCCGAAGACCCGGTCGGCAACCGTGCCGTGATTTCTGCGCGCACCGGGCTCGGCATGGCCGGCCTCTACTGGGATGGCTTCCGTCACCACCCGTTTGCCTGCGAAGGCGGGCACAGCAGCTTCGCCCCCGGCAACGAACTGGAAATCGAACTGCTCCAATACCTCCACAAAAAACATGGGCGCGTTAGTTGCGAGCGTGTGCTCTCCGGCCCGGGGGTCAAGAGCATCTACGACTTCCTGCGCGACACCAAGAAAGAGCAGGAGCCCGGCTGGCTCAAAGACCAGCTGGCGAGCGCTCCCGACGCCCCCGCCCTGATCTCGAAATTAGCGCTCGAGAAGAAAGCCCCGATCTGCGAAAGAACGCTGGCCATCTTCGTGGGCGTGTACGGCTCGCAAACCGGCGATTGCGCGCTCATGTTGATGTCGACCGGAGGCATCTTCATCGGCGGCAGCATCGCGGCAAAAATTCTCCCGCTGATGCAGGCCCCGGTCTTCATGCAATCCTTCCTGGCAAAAGGCCGCATGGAAAGCCTGCTCAAAGACATCCCGGTCAAGATCGTGCTGAACGACAACTCCGGTATGCTCGGCGCCGCCCGCCACACCCTGATCCAGAAAGCCTTTCGCAGCTAGATCGGTGCCGTCATCACTCGCTGGCAAGAGTCGGCAGCCGGTGCCCCATGTTTGCGTGTATTGTGCTCAAACGTGGGATTCCACGGCTCCATCCCTGTTGGGCTTTTGGGCCGGGTGCCATTCTAAATTTCGCGTCTTTTGCGAAATTTAGAGTGGGGATTTTCTTCGCGCCTTCGGCTTGGGCTTGCTCTTGCCCTTCACATTGAGCGCCACGGCCGCCCGGATCAGATCCTTCAGCGCCGCCTCATTGATCTTCTCGCCTTCGTGGATGTCGATCGCGCGCCGGACATTCCCCTCGAGGCTGGAGTTGAACAGCCGCGCCGGGTCCTTCAGCGCAGCCCCCTTGGCGAACGTCATCTTGACGACGTTCTTGTAAGTCTCTCCCGTGCACACAATACCGCCGTGCGAAAACACGGGCGTCCCCGGCGACGTCGGCTTGACCCACTTCCACTCTTCGACAATCTCCGGGTCGGCCTGGTGAATGATGTCGCGCACTTTCGCCAGCATTTTCCCGCGCCAGTCACCAAGCTCTCTAATTCTCGCGTCGATGATTGCAGAGGCAGATTCCACCGGAACAGTCCTTTCCTAAGAAGCGCTCGGACTATTCTAGATGCGCCAGCGGTGCCCGATGTTTGCGCGCGCCCTGCAAGCAAACATGGATCTTCAGAGTCCTGTCACTCCACCGATTCTTGAATCCTTGGCCTCACGTCCCATCTTCACTTCCATTGTTGGGCGAGACCCCCCTCCCCCCCCGGTCTTTTGGAACGAGCAGGTTATGCGGAAAATCCCGCAAGATCTTTGATGTCAAAGAACTTATCGTCAAAATATTCCGGACAAAGGACTTAGCGCGCGGAAACTCCGCCGCCAAGGGATACGCCCGGCGAGTTAGCTTTATCGGAACGGATGAGGACAAAGATAGGACCGCGGTCACGCGCCAGACGTGACGGGTGAACGTCAGCTCTCAACTTTCAGCTATCCGCCCTCAGCTTTCAGCTCTCAGCCTTCAGTTCTCAGCCCGGGTTCCCCGTCCAAGCTCCGCTTGGGCAGGAATTTTCCTCGGTGGAGCTGAGAACTGAGAACTGCCCTTGCTGGACGCCCGCGTCTGTTCCTAAGCGGCCGCGACCTTCAAACTCTCAGCCGCCCGTCTGATCACATCCGCCACAGCTCTCGGCTGCGACACGTAAATCGCGTGGCTCCCTTTGGCCTCAACGACTGTGGCACCGGCCCGCTTCGCCATCGAGCGTTGCGCGTCCGGCGGAATCATCCCGTCCTCGGTGGTCACCAGGTACCAGCTGGGCTTCGATCTCCATGCCGGCTCGCTGATCTTGGCGCCGAGCGCCTCTAAGCCCCACGGCACCTGTGAGTCCGCCATGAATGCTGCCGCGGCCGGGTCAACGTCTCCAGCAAACGACGCCGCAAATTTCGTTTTGTCGAGCGCCAGGTAGCCATCCTGCGGAGGCAATATGGGCGGCTGCGGCCCGCCTTGCGGAAAACTCTGGATCACCGCAGACACCGACTCGCCCTTGTCGGGAGCAAAGGCCGCGACATAGACGAGTGCGGAGACTTTCGCATCGTTCCCGGCCTCCGTGATCACGGCTCCGCCGTAGGAGTGCCCGACCAGAATGGTGGGCCCATCCTGTCCCGCAAGAACGCGCTTCGTAAAAGCCACATCGTCGGCCAACGAAATCGTAGGATTCTGCACGATGCTGACGTTGTAACCGTCCGCCTTCAGGATCTTGTAAACGCCTTCCCAGCCTGACCCATCTACAAAGCCACCGTGAACCAGAACGACGTTGTTCATGGCCTTCTCCTTTGGAGTATTGATTTGATAATTTTCGACGTTGGTATGCGGGACACCGAAGGCGTCCCCGGATAGGAGTGAAGTCTAAAGACAGGACAGAGAGCCTGTCAACGCCACCGGGTGCCCCGTCCAAGCTCCGCTTGGGCGGGGATTTTCGTCGGGAGCGGCTCATCCTCTAAATGTCTTGTCATCCTGAGCGCAGCGAAGGACCTGCTGTTTGCTTTGCGGCTACTCCATTCAATCGCGCAGTTTGCGATTGAGTGGGGTAGGCAGACAGCCTGTGATGTTGGATTCGCGATTGTTCGTTCGGGGAGGCGTCGGCGCCATCTTCACTAAGCCCAGGTTAACATCAGAGTGCGGACGCGACACCTGGGGCACCGAGCTGCATAAAAATCCGGAGACAGACGGGACGTTTCTCTTCAGCAAAGTGGGAAACGTTTCGTCTGTCCCTAAGTTTCCAACTCTAGGTTTCCAACTCTGGGCACAGAGGACGTTCAGTGGTTGTTGCCCATCGGAAGGTAAGTGTACGTCTTGTCGGTCGCCGGATGTTCTCCCTGGCATTTCTTGACGGTCAGGAGGGCCGGATCTTTCAGTTAATACTAGTAACAGCGAAAGCCATAAATGCATATGATTAACATATGACGATAAATACCCTATTTGACGTTTGCATAGCAACTGTAGTCCGGAGTAGGAGGTCCTCGTGACGGTACAAACACCTGACATCCAAGAGTACGCCCCGGCGGACTAGTTACAGTCGCGTTCTTGAAGGCGCAGCTCGATGGAGGCAGCGATCATCTGGGAATGTTCATGCCTCTGGTTCTTGACGTGCTCGCACAGTCTTCGGCTCAGACTTTCACAACTGCTGACATTCAGGAAGCATTGGCCAGAAGTCACGGTGTGGCCATGCCGCAGCAAACCGTTTCAACGCTGCTAAAGCGAGCGGTGAAGGGAAAATACCTTCGGCGGGACGCAGGGCGATTCTGGCGTAATTCGGGTCACCCGCTCCCGGCCACGAGTGTCGCAGGTGAAAAAGCGCAAATTGAAGCCGGCCAGCGACGACTAGCCGAAGCGCTACGGGAGCATTGCTCGCGACGTGGGGTTCCTCTTGCCTCGACGGAGGCTGCGCAGGATTTATTGCTCCGGTTCTTGGAAGACGAGCAGATTACGATTCTGCTTGAAACCCATTTCGCCCAGCCTGACGCGGCAGACGCCACCCACCGCGAACGCGCGGTTGTCGCTGAGTTTGTCCACGACTCGGTCAGAAATGATCCAGCTTTGTTAGGCGTTCTGCGAGGTCTGCTGGAAGGATTGGTTCTCTATCACGCCGCCTTTTTGCCCGACCTCAATGCCGCAGCTCGCCGCTTTAAGGATTTACGTGTCTTGTTTGACAGCACGCTAGTACGGCAAGCTCTCGGCTACGAGGGCGTAGCCATGCGTAATCTTATGCGAGAGACACTTGACGTGCTCAAGGCAGGAGGGGTGCAGTGTCTCGTTCTCGATAAGACGATACAAGAGATTCAACGGATTCTCGCGATGTACGAAGCACGGCTTGCAACCGCAGAGGGAGTCAGGTCTTTACGAGGCATTCCGATGGCTCGGCATTTCCTGACTGAGCGTTACTCTCCTAGCGATGTTCGTGAAATGTCAGCATTACTGGACCGCGAAATAGTTTCCGCAGGGTTTCAAATCATGCGAAAGCCTTCGCACGTTCAAGAATACACGGGCGGAGAACAGGAACTGGCGGCTAGATTGGCAGACCCAACAAAAAACGACGAGCTAGCACCTCGCGTAATTCACGATGTTGACTGCGTCGCGACAGTCTTAACGCTTAGGAGGGGACAGCGGTCAGCGAGTGTTGACGATGCGCGAGCAGTCTTCGCGACATCGTCCCCGCTGGTGATTCGCAACGTTCAGCTCTGGTGGGAGGAGGATGAGCAGGAGACGGGAATCGGACCAGTTGTCCACATACGGTCGTTGGCGAACTTTGCATGGCTCAAGAAACCTGCATTATGCTCTGAGTTCAAGGTGCGCGAACTTGTTGCACTATGCGCAGCGGCCCTTAGGCCATCGTCTGAAACCTGGGAGAGGTTCAAACGTCATCTAGACTCCCTACAGCGATCAAATCGGATTAGCAGTGACGAAGTTACAGCAGTCCTGGTGTCGTCACTGTCGGATCGGATGCTAAAAGAGGCAGAGATCGAGCAAGATGATCCCAGTGATATCGATTCAGTAACGCTCGATGAAGTGGTGAATCGTGTGACTGCCTCGTATGCCGCGGATGCCGATAGACAAATGAAAATGCTCACTAAGCAGTACGACTCCAAGCTGTCGGAAGTGCAGGCCAGAGAGCAAGCGGCTTCAGAGCGTGCTGAGGCGGTGGAACGCAGCGCGGCCGAGGCTATGAGAAGAAGAGAGATTCTCACCGAGGGGCGTGCACGACAGTGGGCAAAAAACTTAACCGGCGGTTGCTATTGGGCCCTTAGCTTCGTAATTGTTGCCGGTGCGATTGTCTTAATCGGCGGCCATCCTCTTCACGGTGGACTGATCGGAGTACTAATAGGCATTGCCATAGTGACTTTCGTGGTTCTTGAACTCGCGGGCATTCTGAAACACGTATCTGACTGGCGTGGATCGACGGAGGTGCGATTGACGAAGCATTTTCGCCGGTGGCTAGAAGGGCCCCCATCCTAATGTCCACTGGCTAGGCCGACCGAAGGGTCTACGCGAAGCGTCGATCATACTCGCGAGAGATGCGCGTCAGGAGCGCGGAATACTCCATAACGGTTTGTTGTTCGTTGACCCAAGCATAAGGAAAGGGAGTTGAGTTGGTTGCGATGAACCTGAGCAACAAGAATTCGTTGAACGATGGCTTAGCACGCTGCTCCAACCGAGAGAGTGCTTCGGCAGCCTCCTGTTTAGGATGCTTTTCCTTTCGACCATCGGTAGCGTAAGTTCTGGTTCCCTCAAACGACGTATACTGCTCCGCGAAATTCACGGCGACTAAGGCGACACAGATCGGATGCCCACTGTGTTTCTTGAACTCCTCCGTTTGTCTGACCAAATCCCCTATGACTCGGTCAATCTGCTTGATCATCGCTTTGGCGAGAATTTTTGTTTCAGCCCCAATTTCGATAGTGGCTACTGGCCCTCTGGCCACTTGAAACCCATCGCTGACGACTGCAGAAGCAGCGGGTACTAGTTCCCCAAAGGTTCCGTCACCACGTCTTCGATTTACGCCCACAGTACGATTCTGCATATTGACGACACGCGATCTTTCCCTCATTCGTATCGTCAGCAGCCTCGAAATACCTAACAGCCCGTGGTGCAAGTCTGGATTCACGAGCAAAAACTTTTAAAGAATGCACAGGTTTGTTCGTAGAATCGGCGCATGGCGATGGGCACGCGCAGGCAGCGGGAGAAGCAAGAGGGGTTGTGGATCGCGCACACGGAGTTGGCGTCGGCGCCGGGGCATCCTTTTTATCAGCGTTTGAATGAGTTGCTGGAGGCCGAGGGCTTCGACGATTTTGTCGAGAAGCGGTGCGCGAAGTTCTATGCGGCCAAGTACGGGCGTCCGTCGCTGACGCCGGGGATTTACTTTCGTTCGTTGCTGATCGGGTATTTCGAGGGCATCGGGGCGGAGCGCGGGATTGCTTGGCGGCTGGCGGACTCGCTGGCGCTGCGGCGCTTTGTGGGCATTTCGCTGGACGAGTACACGCCGGATCATTCGACGATCTCGCGCACGCGGCGGCTGATCGATCTGGACACGCATCGCGAAGTATTCGCCTGGGTGCTGGGCGTGCTGGCCGATCGCGGACTGCTGAAAGGCCAGCGGATCGCGATTGATGCGACGACGCTGGAGGCAAACGCGGCGATGCGCTCGATTGTGCGGCGGGACACGGGCGAGAGTTACGAGGAGTTTCTGCGGGGGCTGGCGAAGGCCTCGGGCATCGCGACACCGACGCGGGAAGACTTGGCGCGGTTAGATCGCAAGCGCAAGAAGCGGACGTCGAATAAGGAGTGGAAGAGCCCCGCGGATGGCGATGCGCGGATCGCGAAGATGAAGGATGGGCGCACGCATCTGGCGCATAAAGCCGAGCACGCGGTGGATCTGGACACGGGCGCGGTGTTGGCGGTCACGCTACAAGGCGCCGACCGGGGCGACACGGCCACTCTGGATGAGACGCTGTGCGAAGCCGGGATGGCAGTGGCGGAGCAGGTCGGGCGCGAGGCGGAGTTGCGGCCCAACGAAGCGCCGAAGGTGAACGTAGCCGGCATCGAAGAGACGGTGACCGACAAGGGCTATCACAGCGGCGCGGTGGTGAAGCGGATGAAGGCGTATGGCGTGCGCAGTTACATCCCGGAGAAGAAACAGAAGGGACGGCGGAACTGGGCGGGCAAACAGGCCGAGCAGCAAGCGGTGTATGCGAACCGGCGGCGGGTGCGGGGTGAGTATGGCAAGAGTTTACTGCGGCGGCGCGGCGAGTTGGTGGAGCGCAGCTTCGCGCACTGCTACGAGACGGGCGGAATGCGGCGTTGCCATCTGCGCGGACAGGAAAACATTTGGAAGCGGCAACTGATCCACGTGGGTGCGTTCAATCTAAGCCTGATCCTGCGCCAACTGCTGGGCGCGGGCACGCCGCGGGAGTGGAAGAACCGCTTCTGCAGACTTGTTTTGACCCTTTACTCACTCTTCACGTGTCGGATGAATCAGAAGCGCTTTTGCAGAAGCCGAATCTCCGCGTCCGTTGCCAAGTGCTGTGAGATTGGTAGCCGACTACGTCGCCCGACTTGCAGGAAATCCACTACTTGCACCCCGGGCTGCTAAGGTGTACAGGTCTTCGTATAGATATTGAGCCACCTTATCGCCTGTGTTCGGATTCCGGTGGTAATAAGGAACTCCCTCGAAAACTGCACGAAACGCTCGAAGCAGCGCATAATCAGCGATGGTCATCTATTAGTGGAGTCGAACTGTATCTTAATTTCGAAAAGATTAGTTTTTCGAGTGAGTAGCGCTTCCTGCATACGTTCTTTCGCAAGACGAGTGTAGCTGCGGTCAATTTCGTTGCCAATGCTATTTCGGCCGGACGACATAGCGGCTAAGCACGTGGTTCCGGTCCCCACAAATGGATCGAGAATGGTGTCCCCGGCGAAGGAGAAAAGCTTGATCAATCTTTCTGAAAGTTCCACTGGAAATGGCGCAGGATGTCCTTTGCGCGTCGATTCGCCTTTAATGTCAGTCCAAGCAGTGCGCAGCCAATTTTGCATCTCGCTCTTAGTCAGCATCGACAATGCCTTCTGATACGAAGATGGAGAGCGATACGAACCGCCTTTACGAAGGAACAAAATGTACTCGAAATCATTCTTTACTACCGCTCCCGGTTGATAGGGCTTACCATAGAAACCGGCACCATTGCCTACCGCCTCAGTTGCGCCGTTTGCAATTTTGAACCACAAGATCGGCGTCAATGAGTCGAGCCCAATCTTTCGTGTTCTGACCATGATGTCAGCATGAAGAGGCATGACGTAGTGACGCCCCGTTCTTTTCCGCGGTATACATACATCTCCCACAACGCAACAGATCCGTCCACCCGGAGCAAGCACCCTGAAACATTCCCGCCATACTTTGTCGAGTTCGTCGAGAAAGGTTTCGTAGTTCTCTACGGCACCCAACTGCTGCTTGTGTGGGGCGTATTCCTTGAGAGTCCAGTAAGGCGGTGAGGTGACTACAAGATGCACGCTCTGATCTTCTATCCACGACAGATCACGCGCATCTCCCACGTTCAAAAGATGGTGAGTGGTGGCGTATTCCTTTGGCCAAGGATGAGCTCTATACCAGTCATTTAGCCGCTGCAGTTCATGAATTGCTCCCGGTTTATTGTCCGGTCGCGACGCGAAGTCGAGGGCAGCGGCATGTGACATGTCGAGCGATGTGTTCATGTTCCCGGTTTGATCTGTGATCATACGTTCCTTCGCCTTTGTGGAACCCTGTGATTATTCCGGCTTTATCGCCTACTTTGATTCGGGATCGACGTCCCGATCTTCCACAGTATCGTATCTTCGAGGGGCGAATACAAGGCGAAATGCAGACACTTGTGGACGTACCGAGCGTGGGGCATTTGGTTTGGGGCAGCCACGCACAGTGCGATTGTCCTTCGCACTAGCCACTCTCGCCCCAAACCCCGTCAAGCCCTTTCCCCACCCACCCCAACTTTTCCCTCCCATTTCGGAACACGCATCCCGCAAATTCCCCACTTAATGCTTGACCTCCCTGTCCACCATCCGGCACGCTAGCTATAAGGCGTACATATGAAATTATCTTATAGATGTACTTCTTTTGTTTCCAGGATTTTCCCTGTAAGCCCTTTCATCTCAAAAGTTTTAGCCTCCTTCCTCGCGCATCTCGTTCATTCTGTTAGACCGTGGGGGAGGGGAGTGGAGCTCTTATCATGTCGTACGACGTTCATATCCCTCGTTGCACTCATATCAAAACCAATGGCACCCAGTGCGGCTCCCCTGCTCTTCGCGGACGCCGCTTCTGTTTCTTTCACAAGACCTGGCAGGGCCAGCGAATTGCCCTGAACGCGCAGCCCGCCGTCCCGCTCGACTTCACCATGCCCGTGCTCGAGGACGCCGACTCCGTCCAGGTGGCGCTCATGCAGGTCATGCGCCTCATCCTTGCCGGGCAACTCGATCCGAAAATCGCCGGGCTCCTGCTCTACGCCCTGCAGACCGCCTCGCTCAACCTCCGCCACTTGAAGCTTGAGCCCTTTCACCACGAAAGCGTCGTCATCGATCCCCGCGCCGTTGCCGACAACGGCTTGGACGACGACGCCTGGTGCAGGGAAGAATTCGAAGAAGAGGAAGAAGAAGAGGAAGAAGAAGGCGAAGAAGAAGAAGGGGAAGAGTCCGACGAAGAAGACGAGGACGAGGAAGAATCCGACGAAGAAAACACAGAAGAAGAGGAAGACGAACCAGTCCGTGTAGCGCGGGCAGCCTGCCCTGAGCGTGCCGAAGGGCCCTCGCCCGCGACTCTGTCGACGAAACCGGGCCCCGCAGGGACGCGGGCGAGGGCGCCCGCGCTACACAATCCGCCCGCGCTACAACGACCGGCTGCGCCCGGGTCTCAACGACCGCTCTCGCCCGGGTTCCGCCGCCAGCCGGGAGCCGACAAGAACGCCATCATCGCCGAACTGGACGAAGACGCCATCGCCCGTCAGCTGCTGGAGTTGATCGAATTCGCGCCGCCGCCGAAATAGGTGGCCCAGGTTCGCGTCCGTACTTTGGACGCTAACCTGGGACGGATGTCGCTAAATCGGAGTGGCTGGCTGCCGGGCGTCTTCCGCCGGCCGTTTGGAAAGAAGCCGTCGAACCACGTGGCCTTTCCACATCCACAATCCCGTGAGGACCATGACCGGCAGAAAGACGTACCGGGTTGGGGCGGCGTAGTCGGGAAGTTTATCGAACGGACTGTAGATGTAGCCGAGGATGGGAATGCTGAAGAGGATGTGAATCCAGCGAAAGATCGTACGCGAGAGGCTTTTGTTCATAACGTTTGCTGCATGGGAGGCCACGATATCACTCCTTGATTTTGTCTTTGGTCTCTTCTTTCCTGAACGAGTGGAGCCGTCTTACCACTTGGGCGGCTCAATGCCGAACTGCCTGGCGTACTCGGCGTTCAATCGCTGCCAGCCGGCGAACTTCATGACGTCGGGTCCGACGACGCGGCCAATCGGAGTTCCGCCGAGCAGATGATCCAGAACGTCGAAGGCAATGTGCCATCCCGCCGCGCCCCACGCGATGAAGCGGCGATTAATGTTGTGCCACAGTGTCAGGCGCGTCCCTCCGCCCAGGGGTTCGAGTTCCCAACGGTTATCGCCGTACTCCAGCACCTTGGGAGGGTCCGCCCGCGTCACGCTGGTTTCGATGGGCGTAGGCGCTCCCACCCAGGTGAGCTTCACCGTCGTTCCAGCCGTATCCAGGTTCCGGTCGGTCACAAAGGGCGCCCACTCGCGCAGCTGGGCCGGGTCGGTCAGCGCCTGCCAGACTTTTTCCGGCGAGTGGCGCAGCTCTCTGACCAGAATGAGGGTCCACTTGTCTTTGTCGTTTGGCACCCCGTCCTTTATTACCTGCGCTCCATAGGCGGGCCCCGGTGCGTACGGCTCACGGTCGACCATCTTCTTCTCCTCGCCTTACCACTGCTTCAGCTGGGTGAGCTGAATGAGGTTGCCGCAGGTGTCTTTCAGCATCGCAATGGTCGAGCCGGTGACGTCGGTGGGCGGCATGGTGAACTCGGCGCCGCGGGCCTTGATCCGCTCGTAGTCGCCCTTGAGGTCGTCGGTGAAAAACATCATCGCGGGCTGGCTCTGTTGAAAAATCGCCTGCTGATATGCCTGGGCAGCGGGATTGTTGTTCAGCGCGAGCTGCAGCTCAGGGCCGTCGGGTTGCTCGGGGGAGGCCACGGTCAGCCAGCGATAGGGGCCCTGGCTGAAATCGGTCTTTTTGGCAAGGCCCAACACCTCGGTGTAGAAATGCAGGGCCTTGTTCTGGTCGTCCACGTACAGGCTGGTCACTTTGATTTTCATTTTATTTCTCCTTTCTTACGTGCGGGCGCGGTTTGGGCCGCATCGTCTTCTCCTTTGTTGTCCTGTTTGTTGATACGGATGGATCCATGCGGTCGAGGTGGCGTTCGAGAGCATCGAGGTGAGCGGACCAGAAGCGGCGGAACTGCGCCAGCCAGGCATCCATCTCCTGGAACGGTCCAGGCTTCAAGCGGTAGAGGCGGCGCTGCGCGTCCACCGTGGATTCAACGAAGCCAGCCTCGCGCAGTACGCGCAAGTGCTTGGACACGGTCGGTTGCGGCATATGAAGCTGGCGCTCGATCTCTCCCACCGACCGTTGTGACGAAACCAGCAGGCTTAGGATCGCGCGGCGGTTTGGCTCGGCAATGATCTCGAAGGCAGATTGCACGCTTTATATATACTCCATTCAGAATATACCTGTCAAGGCATATACAAGCCTGCAACCATGGGCGGAATGATTTCGAGCAAACGAGGTAATTGCATTCGATTACGAGGATGGCGGCAATCGATCGATTGCCGGAATTGAAGAAATGTTTTCGAGACGAATTGAACTAATTTGGGCTCTCGCGCAAGCGGTAGACGCAGATCGCGTTGTCGTGGAAAAGTTTTTTCTGATTTAATTCGCCAGCCGTCTCTGTGATTGTCTGCAGCGTCTTTACCCACTGCGCGAAAGCTGCAGAGAGTGTGCAAACCGGCCAATCGCTTCCAAACAGAACGCGATCCCATCCGAAAGTCGCGATCACATGTTCGACAACGGGCCGGAGATCCTCCGCGTTCCAGTTCTGGGGATCTGCGTACGCAACCAGCCCGGAGATCTTGCAGCAAACATTCTGCGCTTTGGCGATCTCCGCAATGTGAGCGCGCCACGGATCGAGCTCCCTTTCCTTCACACGCGGAACGCCACAATGGTCAAGAACAAATTGTGTGCCTGGACACTTCGACACCAGATCGATCGCGATGGGAAGCTGGCGCGCGAGAACGCAAATATCGAAGGACAGTCCGTAGGCGGAAAGAGCGGCGATGTTGTTGATGAAGGTTTTTCCCTTGCCGAGTTCGTCGGGCTGGGTGTGGAGCACGCGCCGGATCCCTTTCAGCTTCGCATGCCCGACTATGCTATCCAGGTATTTGCGGAAGTCCTCGCGTTCCGGGCGGCCACAGGCTACGACCGCTTCGAGTGGATTGTCGGGCTGGTCGGCCAGCGCGAGAACGCGCCGGGTTTCCGCGAGCATGTACGGTTCGTCAACGTCCGCCTCCACGTGCACCGATTTGACAAGGCCCAAGCCTTCGGACGCGGCCCGGTAATCTGGCATGCGAAAGGAGCGATTCAGTGCGGGCAGGGAATCCAGCCAGGAATAGCGGGCCAGGTCCAGGTCCCAAAGATGCTGATGGGTATCGATGATCTGCATACGGTGCAGGCGCGCTAACCTTACGTTTCCAGTAGATCCCCCCAATCAATCGCAGTGAAAGACTTCCTCCATGTTCGCCCACCATTCACCTTCTGTGCGCGTTTCCAGCGGGTTTTGCATAGGCATCATCACCGACCACCATTCTTGCGTCTTCTGGTCCGCTGCCATTTTTGCCAGGTCGGCGGCGTAGTCGGAGCCATGGTATTCGAAGTATCCGAACAGGAGATCATCCTTGAGAAAGATGGAGTAATTGCGAATATTGCACTTCAGGATCATGGCCAGCACTTCCGGCCAGACCGCCGCGTGGTATTGCTTATAGGCGTCGAGAGACTCTGGCCTGATTCGGATCACCGATCCATAGCGCTTCATGGAATGTTCCCTTCTCCGGATGATTTCGACTATAGAGAGATCAAAAAATGAAATGAATGTTGCCGCAACCGAAGGCGCCTACTATATTCGATGCCTTCGACCCTTGGCTACAGTTCCTCCTGTGTGTAGGAGATTCATGGGCACTACGAGGATCAGCGAACACTCAATTGGCGCAGAAGGGCACGCAGTCGCTTGAGGTGTTTGATCGGGAGGGAGGTACTTTCTGAAAGTGAACTCGAGTTCTTTTCGCCTCGACGGCAAGCTGGCGGTCGTAACCGGGGCGGGCAGCGGCATTGGTCGAGCGATTGCCCTGCGTTTTGCGGACAGCGGGGCGCTCGTTCGGCTGCTCGACATCGATGAGAAAGCGGCGGAGGAAGTTGCGTCTGAGATTTCGAAAGGTGGCGGCAATGCCGAAGCCTATGCCTGTGACGTTTCGCGGGACCAGAGCGTCTCGTCTGCGTTTGAAAAGATAGCCGAACAAGCGCCCCTCGCTATCCTGGTGAACAATGCCGGCATCGCGCACGTCGGAAATTTGCAGAGCACGTCAGAAGAGGATTTCGATCGAGTGTTCTCGGTCAACGTGAAGGGAATGTATCACTGCATGCGCGCTGCAGTACCGCAGATGATCGCCAACGGCGGCGGCACTATCCTGAACATGGCATCGATCGCCGCAACCGCGGGGCTGGCCGATCGTTTTGCCTATTCCATGAGCAAAGGCGCGGTGGCCGCCATGACCTACTCCGTCGCGCGGGATTACCTGGCGTACAAGATTCGTTGCAACTGCATTTCTCCAGCCCGCGTACACACGCCCTTTGTCGATGGCTTTCTGCACCGGAGTTATCCGGGACGCGAGCAGGAGATGTTTGAAAAACTGGAGAAATCGCAGCCCATTGGCAGAATGGGAAAGCCCGAGGAAATTGCCGGGCTTGCTCTCTATCTCTGTTCTGACGAGGCGTCCTTTATCACTGGGTCCGACTATCCCATCGACGGAGGCTTTCTGACCGTGCGCGGTTGAGGCTTCCTTCGCTGCACGAAGACGAGCCAAGTTGTTCGATGGCAGACTTTCATGGACCTTCAACTCAAGGATAAGGTTGTAGTGGTAACCGGCGGCGCGAAAGGGATCGGTGCAGCCATCGTTAGGGCGTGTGCCCAGGAAGAAGCAATCCCGGTCTCGGTGGACCGCGATGCTGCTGCCTGTCAACAGCAACATGACGAATTCCGGGCGCAGGGTCGCGAGGCAAGTGTCCTCTGTATCGATCTGTCCACGCCCAGGAATTGTGAAGACGTGATCCAGCAGACTGTAACGAAGTTCGGCCGCATTGACGCACTGGTCAACAATGCCGGCATCAATGACAAGATCGGGCTCGAACACGGCAGCCCGGAGGAATTCGTCGCGTCACTCGGACGCAATCTGCTGCACTACTTCAATATGGCGCACTACGGATTGCCGCACCTGAAGCGCAGCCGCGGTGCCATCCTTAATATCAGCTCCAAAACTGCGCTGACCGGCCAGGGCGGAACCTCCGGTTATGTCGCGTCGAAAGGTGCAATCCTTGGCATGACCCGGGAGTGGGCTGCTGAACTTCTACCCTATAGCATCCGCGTGAACGCGATCGTGCCCGCCGAAGTGATGACACCTCTTTACCAGCAATGGCTGGAGAGCTTTCCTTCTCCGGAGGAAAAACTGAAAGACGTCACCGCCAAGATCCCATTCGGAAACCGGATGACCACTGCAGGTGAAATCGCCGACACGGCCGTGTTCTTGCTCTCCCCGCGCGCCGGACACATCACCGGGCAACACGTGTTCGTCGACGGCGGGTATGTGCATCTCGATCGCGCTTTGACGTGACGGAAAATCATGAACCATTCTTCGGTTCCGATTACAGAACGCCGCTATGTAGTTCCCTTTGTCCTGGTCACCAGTCTCTTCTTCCTCTGGGCTTTTGGCGTCAACCTGAATGACATTCTGATCCCTCATCTCAAGAAGGCATTTCATCTGACGGACTTCCGTTCGTCGTTAATTCAGAGTGCGTTCTTCGGGGGATACTTCCTGGCGGCGCTGCCAGCGGGCTGGCTCATGGAGAAGATCGGCTATAAACGGGGAATCCTGGTGGGCCTGCTGACCTGTGCCGCGGGAGCGCTGCTCTTTATTCCGGCGGCCTCGGTTCGCCTTTATGGATTCTTTCTGTTCGCATTGTTTGTCATGGCCTGCGGACAGGGAGTTCTGGAAGTAGCCGCCAATCCGTATGTGACCATCCTTGGTCCGCCGGAGAGTTCCGAGCGCCGCCTGAACCTGGCACAATCTTTCAACTCGGTGGGGGCGGTGATCACTCCCATCGTCGGCGCGGCTTTCATCCTCAGCGGTGTGGAGTATACGCGCGCGCAATTGACTGCCATGACTCCGGCTCAGTTACGGGCATATGGGATCGCCGAAGCCGCCACCGTCAAAGTGCCTTATCTGGTGATTGCAGGACTCTTTCTTGCTGTCGCGATCCTGATTTTTCTGGCGCACCTGCCCGAAGTGCGGGAGGAAGGCGAACCGAAGGAAAACGCGATTGCAAGCGCCGGCTGGGGTGGCTTGTGGCCTTATAAGCATCTGCAGAAAGGAGTACTGGCGCAGTTCTGCTACGTCGGGGCGCAGGTCGGGGTAGCCAGTTTCATCATTCGGTTCGCGCAGTACACTGTTCCCGGCATGCCGGAAAAACATGCAGCGGATTTCTTGAAACTTCATCTGTTGGGATTCATGCTGGGCCGGTTTGCCGGATCCGCCATCATGAAACATATTCCGGCGGCGCGGCTGCTTTCTCTCTTTGGAGCCTCGGCTCTGCTTTGCCTTATGCTCGTGCTTCTAGGGAGCGGAATGGCGCCCATGTGGGCACTTGTGTTGCTTGGCTTCTTTCACTCCATCATGTTTCCGACCATCTTCGCCCTGAGCTTGAAGCACCTGGGCCCGCATACGAAACTAGGGTCGTCCGTGCTGGTGATGTCCATCATCGGCGGGGCCATTTTTCCCGCCATCATGGGTTACATCTCGGACGCGAGCAACATTCGCTATGCTTTTCTGGTTCCTTTCGCCTGCCACCTGTACGTGCTCTATTTTGCGATGCGAGGGTACCGGCCGGTTTTCGACGCAGCAAGGACCGAACTTCAGGAGGTACCTGCCGGGAACTAGAGGCGCATGGCGGCAACGAACCCAATGCTGCGCTCCTTTTCGATTGCAGGGTTGCGCCGGTCAGTTGGTGCACGACCAAGAGCGCTGGAATGTGTCAGGCCTGGGCGGGAACCGTTGGAGCAATTTCCCCGAAGCGCGTTTACCGGGACTGATCGTGGTCTGCTTCGGTCGGTTTTGGGTCCGTGGTCTCCCGTTCCCAAATGCGAGGCACCTGGGGCACCCATTTCCAGTGGAAGAACACACACTTCCATGGCACCAAGGCCCCGCCGCCAAAGTCAGAATCCTTCGCTTCAAAAAGCTTCCGCCATTCCGACATTACCCCGGTCTTCAGAACCATCGGCGGATCTCGGTGAGTGCATGATCCAATGCACTCACCGAATCCGATTGGTACCGACATGTCGGCCATGCGGTGGTGTGCACGGCTCATCAAAACTCCAACTTCTTATTTCGCCTGCGCTAGCTTGGTAACAACTGCGGCAACTTTATCGAGTATCTGGTTCCAGCCCTCCATTTGACCGCTATTTTTCGCGCTCTCCATGGGTTCATTTCCAATGAAGGTGAGTTTCGTCTGGCCGTTCCCGAGATCCTCAAAGATGGTCACGTCGTACGCACCGTCTATAGCCTCATGTTCTATTCCTAATTGCGCAGGCTCAACCTTGTTTCCCTTCGAGTCGGCGAAGTACATCGAGGAAACGATCTTCTCGTGCATAACAATCTCGTGATATTCACCAGCATTCCAGAACTCCTGCCCATCGGGCGATCTCATGCAGCAGCGAAATTGTCCCCCCACGCGAAAATCAATCTCGCAAAATGGCGAAGTAAAACCCTTCGGCCCCCACCACTGCATCACGTATTTCGGGTCTGTCCACGCCTTCCAAACCAATTCGCGTGGGGCATCAAAAACTCTTGTGACAACCATCCGCTCTGTCTCGTTCACCGTGCTTTTTGTCATCTCTGGACCTCCGTTCTTTTCATTTCGTTCACAACTACATCCAGCTTGTCGAAACTCTCTTCCCAGAACCGGCGATAATACGCCGCCCAGTCGCTGACCGTCTTGATCGCCGCAGGCCTAAGCGTGCACACACTCTCTCGTCCACGCTTCGTCTTGATCACAATCCGCGCCCGCACCAGGTAGGCAATATGTTTTGAAATCATCTGCTGCGAAAGTGCAAACGGTTCCGTCAATCCATGCACAGAGGCAGGCCCATGGGAGAGGCGTTCGATCATTGCCCGCCGGGTTGGATCAGACAAAGCCGCAAACGTTGTACCTAATTTATCCACAACCATATGGTAGTGGATTGTCTGTCAATGTCAAGCGTGAATTTTGCGATCCCTGATTTCTGTTCACTGATCCCCGAACCCTGACACCTGCGCTAATCCAGGCTTCCCCATCAGCGGTGTCATCGCAGTTGGGTGCATGGTTTAGGGAATAGGCTTCCTCGGGCAATAGCGCATTAATCTGACGATTAAAGTGTGCACCGCAGCCTGCGCAGGAGCGCGAGCCGGCAGGGGTGAGCCGCTGGCATCAGGGGGCCGGGGGAGTGTGGATTGTCTCTGGAACCTGTTCTCGATCTATCACCGGCAGTTTGGCAGCTGAAGTTTTCCAGTTGGCTCACTACGGGAATCGCGACGAGTGCGAAATCGCCGAGTCACTCATCGACCCTGATTGGTACCGAGATGTCGGTTACGCGGTCTCACCAGCTTCGATTGCTGGGCCGCTCATCGTTTAGCTACCCCGCTCAGAAATCGCCGCGCCAGGGGAACAAACGGCACCCAGACGGTGTGCATGTCATATCATGTTGGGGCAAAGGAGCAGTATCAATCCCAATCTATGTTCACGCGAATCAGAGTTTGTCTCCTCTTGGCCCTGATCTCGGCCCGAGGCCTGTCCGGCGCCGATTTTGCCATGAAGGTGACCGACAAGAATTACCTCGATACTCAAGGTTTCAGCGTTTTTCTCTACGACAGCACGTACCATCCCGTTTTTGTGGACCAAAAGAACACGGCCATGGAGATGATTCTCCACGGCCAGCGCATCGCCACCAACGGCGACGTGCGCCTGATGCCAACGCCGGAGCAGTGGGACCTGGTGGCAACCCTCAAAGGTCGCCATGCCGACAAGGCGAACAGCCGGCTCACCGCCGACCTCGCTTTCCCGACGTTCGACTTCAGTTACACACTGGAAGTGGCAGCGGAGCCAGGCGGCGTGGAGGTCAGCATCAATCTCGACAAGCCTCTACCGCAGAAACTGGCGGGGCGGGCGGGCTTCAACCTGGAGTTCCTGCCCTCGATCTACATGGGCAAGGCTTACCTGGTGGACGGAACCAAAGCCGGCATCTTCCCGCGTACGCCTAACGATCCGATGACGAAGGTTTTGCCCCTGCCTGATGAACCGAAAAAGGCGTACTACCTGGAGGACTGGGATAAGGCCAAGGGATACACTCAGCCGCTGCCGTTCGCCGAGGGCAAGAGCATCACCCTGGGGATCGACGACGCGCTGGCCCGGGTGAATGTAGTATCGGATACGGCCAACCTCATGCTGTTCGATGGACGCGACCGCGCACAGAACGGCTGGTTCGTGTTGCGTTCGCTGATCCCTTCGGGCAAGACCACCGGCGCCATCGTCTGGCACATCAGGCCGGACGTGATTCCGAACTGGACGCGGCCGCCGATGATCGCGCACAGCCAGGTCGGTTATGCGCCGGGCTTCTCAAAGGTGGCGGTGCTCGAACTCGACCCGAAGTACAACGGCCCCGAAGACGGCCAGAGTGCTGCGCCTGATGGAAGACGGATCTTACAAGCAGGTGTTCGAGGGCCCGATCACGCCTTCAACACCCTGGCTGCGCTACGTCTACTCGAAATTCGACTTCACCCCCGTGAATGACCCCGGCCTCTATGTTGTCGAGTATGGAGACCAGCGTACGGCGCCCTTCCCCATCGCAAAGGACGCTTACGCTAACATCTGGCAGGACAGCCTGGATCATCACATTGCGGAGCAGATGGATCACGTTTCCGTTCGCGAAGGCTACCGCGTGTGGCATGGCGCTTCGCACCTGGATGATGGCCGCATGGCGCCCGTAGTTGGGGAGCAATTCGACGGCTGGAACCAGGTCACAGCAACCGACGGGAAGTACAAAGGCGGCGATCACATTCCTGGGATGAACGTGGGTGGCTGGTACGATGCCGGCGACTTCGACCTCGAGGAGCCTGCGCAGCTGAGCGTGATTCAGAGCCTCGCTCTGGCGTATCGCGAATTCAATCTTACGTACGACGAGCTTACAGTGGATGAAGCCGCCCGTGAGGTTGAGATGCACCGTCCCGATGGCGTGCCGGATACGGTGCAGCAAGTCAAACACGGCGCACTGCTCATCCTGGCGCAGTTCCACAACATCGGCCACGCCATCCGCGGCACTCACGAGCCAGATCTGCGCCAGTACACGCACCTGGGCGACGGAGCGTCGAAAACTGACGGCCGCATTTACGACCCGAAGCTCGGCCCGAACGAAGCGAAGGGCGACTACTCCGGCACGCCGGACGATCGCTGGATCTTCACTACGAACAACCCGTATTTCCAGTGGAATGCCATTGCGGCGCTGGCTGCAGCGGCGGATACGCTGAAAGGCTGGGACGACGCATTAGCGAAAAACTGCATCGAGACCGCGATCAAAGCATGGAAGGACGCCAAGGCTCACCCAACGCAGTATCCGGTCGGCGGCGGCTTAGACGGAGAGGCTCCGGCAGGTGCCCCCGGAGGTGGTGTGCTGGCTGCGTCTCAGGGTGTGGTCTCTGGCGCTCAGGCACTCGGGCGCTCCGACAAGCTCTGGCACCACTAGCGCACAAACAGCTGCGCCGGCCGGCTTCGGCCGTGGCGGATTTGGGGTTGGACTGGACTGGGCTGCGGCTCTGGAATTGACCATCGCCACGAAGGGTGCGGAGCCATACAAGTCCCGTCTGAAGGAATTGTTCCCTCCGATGATCACCCCGCAGCAGATCGATCTCCATGGTTGGACAGCAGTCCGGGCATTGCCTTATCTGGACGCGAGCGCGAAAGATCAAATGCGCGAAGCGGTGAAGGCATACATGGCGGGATTGGACAAGCGGTTGGACGCCACCCCGTTCGGCGTGCCCCCGAGCCTCGGCACCTGGGGCGGATCGGGCGCCGTGGTGGACATGGCCATCCGAATGTATTTCCTGCACAAGGCGTTTCCGGGTCTTGTGAGCCCCGAATACACACTTCGCGCCGCCAACTACATTCTCGGCACGCACCCGGTATCGAGCACTTCATATGTAGCCGGAGTCGGTACGGTCTCGAAGACGCTGACGTACAGCAACAATCGCGCCGACAATGCTTACATCCCGGGCGCCGTGATTCCAGGATACATCATCATCAAGCCGGATTTTCCGGAGTGCATCGACGACTTCGGATTCCTGTGGTTTGAGGATGAAGCCGTCGTGGCCGGGTCGGCAAGCTGGGTGGTGGCCGGCAACGCTGCGGACGCGATCATTAAGGAATCGAAGTAGACCCAGCACTAAAAGCGCCCAGCGGCTTCGAGCGCTTCTTTTTTGGGAAGAATTTGGTTACGGCGCGGCGTGCATCGCATTTACGAGAATGCCTTCATGAAATAGATGCCGATTCGCAGAATGCAAGCATTAGTCGCCAAATCTGCAGCGTGTGCATTAATGCTCATAGTGATGATTGAGCGCTCTTCTTCTAGCCGACAGGAGCTTAGAAACTCAGACGCGCTGCTATCTGAAATGCCCGAGGCCCGCCCGATCCAAACACTTGTGACACGCGGCTGGTGGCCTGCCCGAACCCCGCATCATACAGATCGTTACTCCGGCCGGAGAGGTTGGGGATGTTGAACAGGTTGAAGACTTCTCCGATCAGATTCATTCGCCAGCGATCGTGCAATTTGAACTCACGGCTCAAGCGTAGATCTTGCGTGAGGAACGAATCGCCGAATTCAAACTTGCGGGGCAATGTAATTGGCGCAATCAAGTCTCCTTGCGCGTCCTTCGGGTCCTGCACCTGCGGATGGGTGTTATTGAACTCGCCCACCAGGCGCCGCAGGTCTTGCTTGCCCAGGCCGCGATTGAATTGGTTTACCTTGGTGCCCGTAAGCAGGTCGTCCCACGTGCCATCGCCGTTCATGTCCAAGCCCCCGAGATAGGCGGAAAATGGCGGCTTGCTAATGTAGCTGACAAAAAGTCCCACCTTGAAGCCTTTGGGCAACTCGCCGAGTCCGGAGATACTCAGGATATGCCTGACGTCGCGATCGAGCGGGCCCCGGTTGCTCGACGGGTTGTCCATGTTGAAACCGTTCGCGAGGTTGTCGCCGACATTGCTCGAGTATGCGTAGGAAGCGAGGAACTGCAATCCGTGGGAAAAGCGTTTCTCGGCTCGGACCCGCAGACCGCGGTAGGTCGCGCTCCCGAATCCCGTCGTTAACCTGATCGGTCCGAGCGAGCAAAGTGCCTTCGGATCGGTTGCCTCAACGTCAGAACAGAGGGGCAGCACCCGGCCGTGAACGCTCTCGAAGTGATTCGCATCCAGGAGGCCAGGTCCGCTGGTGTGCTCGAAATGCCGGACGACAAAGTCTGTGCTGATGACCAGATCGCGCATGACCTCGCGCTGCACACCGAGACTCACATGCACGGCGTAGGGACTGGGCCAGTCCCTTGCAACCACGAATCCTTGTTTATCCGTTTCGATGTTGGTGACGGAGAAGTCCCGATTGTTTGGATCGCCCCTTTCCTGGGCTAACTTCGCGCGGATGGCGGGGAGAGCTCGTAATGCCGCGGCGCCCGTGAATAGCGTTGGATCGAAGAACTCCAACAATGCCCCTTCGGGGATGCCCGGGACATCGGTGAGCGGATTGCGAATTCCGCCGCTGTAGTAGGATCCGCGTCCCACTCCGCGCGGCCCGAGGGATACCCGTTCCTCGTCGGAGATGCCCGTCGATGCCTGGAAATCGTAGTAAATGCCCACGCCCCCACGAATGACCGTTTTTCCGTCGCGCCTTACGTTCCAGGCGAAGCCTAACGACGGCGAAAAATTCTTCCAGTTCCTGTGTGTCGGACGCAGGTCCGACGCGCCCAGCACCGACGCCAGGTACTGCGGCTTGGTCAGGTCGTAGTTGAGCGGAGCGTCATAAGTCCAGGCCATGCCGTAATCGACGACCAGGCGCGGACGCAGATGCCACGTATCCTGAAAGAAGAGATGGACGAGTGGCGCAACCCGAGCCTTGCCAAATCCTGCCTGAGGCACGAACGGATTGCCAATGCCAACGGTGAAGTTCTCGACGGGCAACTGCAGGATGTCCTGCACGGTGAGGAAGGTTGCCGGCAACGGAATCTGGGAGGCTGGTGTCTGCGTGTCATTGAAAACCCTGACAAGCTCAGGCGAGAACAAAGACATCGTGACTGGTTCGTCAAAGAGGCCGAAGCGTCCTCCTCTCGAGGTCTCCCAATCGCCACCAAAACGCACGTGATGCAGGCCCTTTTGCCAGCTGACTACATCATTCAGGTGATAGCGCCGACCCAGGACAGCTGTGATGGTGGAAACTCCAACCGAGAAGTCTGAGTCGACGTCAATCGAGGGCGCACCGATTCCTACGCACGTTGGACAATCTGCTATCTCCGGCGTGTGCTGGTCAAAACTCACGAAGAAATAGGAGAAGTGCAAATCGTTCACCACGTGAGCACCCAACTGCGACGTTAATCCCAGAACACTCTGGTCGGTCCAGTCATTCTGCTTTGGCCAGGTGGACGGGTATCCGCCGCCGGCGTAGGCGTAGGTGCCTTCGTGCGAGTACCGCACGAACATCGATTGCGTTGGACTCAGTTTGAAATCCATCCGGCCACTGAACTGATTCACGTAAGTTGGACTGGGGAAGATGCCGCTAAACTGAGTAAAGTCGGGGGCGAACTCTTCCGCGCTGATAACGCCGCGTTGGTCGAGGCGTTCAAACGTACCAAAGAAAAAAAAGCGGTCCTTTCGAATTGGCCCTCCCCCTGACACTCCAAACTGCTTGCGCTGGAAAAACGGGTCGGGGTTGAACGGGTTGCGATGTAGCGCCGGATAGGCAGAGAGATGGTGATCCCGAAAAAAGAAAAAGCCCGAGCCATGGACCTGGTTGCTGCCGGAGCGGGTGGCGATATTCACAGCCCCGCTTGCGGTTGCTCCGGTACTCAGGTCAAAGTTGACAGTGGAAACCTCGAACTCCTCCACTTCTTCCTGAGAAAATCCCATCGCCGATCCGCCATTGCCGATCTCCATCACGCTGCCACCGTCGACCGTCACACGCGTGGCGCGCCCGTTCAGGCCCACTGGAGCGCCGAACAGCGGTACTAGGGTTCGGTTGTTGTTTACCCTCGTTGGTTGCTGCGCCCCGGGCTCCAACTTGGCGAGCTCAAGGGGGTTTCGCCCATTGAGTGGTAATCCCTCGATCTGGGAACGGGTGACCATCCCATCGATCTCGTGGGACTCATAGCGTATCTGTGCTGAGGCGTCTTCGACCGTGACACTCTCCGTGCCTGCGCCGACTTGCATGACAAGGTTGACACTGGTCGTGTTTCCCGCTTCCACGGCTGCTTCGCGGGAAATCTGTTTGAATCCCCTCGCATCTCCAGTTACTTCGTACATCCCGGGGATGAGTGCGGGAGCGCTGTAATCCCCTGCGTCCGACGTCAGAAGTGCGCGCTTCAGTCCGGTATCCTTGTTGGAGACGATTACTGTCGCGCCCCGAATCCGCGCCCCCGTGGCATCCGTGACCAAACCAGAGATGGCTCCAACGGGAGCCTGCGCATAAAGCAGACCCTGCATGGCCAGGCTCAGCGCGAGCAGGGTCAGGACTGCGTTTTTCATGAACAGACCGCGAAGACAGGGATACCAACTCTAGTCGAGCCCGATCCTATGGACCAGTTCCGTAAAACGAGGATCACCTCTCAGGGGATCAAAGAAGGGATGCACCTTGACGTATTCCAGAAGGTTGGCCCTCTCCTGCGTGGCCTTATCGAGCCAGACAAACGTCTGCTCATAATCGCCGAGCCCCAAGTAAGCGTTCACAAAGGCGCCAGCGGGAACGTAGCCGGTCCGCTGACGCTTCTTCAGTTGCTCGAGGAGCCGCAGTGCATCCGCGCGTCGGCCAGCCTGGGCGTATGCCATGACGAGCATACCGAAGGCGTCGATCGTGTGGTTGGAGCCAGACACGACCCTTTCCAGCGGAGGAATCGCTTTCCCGGGCTGACCGCTTGCAATCAGCGCCATTCCCAGGAACGTGTTGGCAGGTGCATGGTCCGGGTCTCCTGCCAGTACGCTTCGATAGACCCGAATGGCCTCGTCGTAGCGCCGCGCGTGAAACAGTATTCGCCCATGACCCGCGGCGGGAACCCCCAGCGGGTCAAGCTGACGGGCGCGCCGGGACCAATCCAGCGCCTCCTCTGTTCGCCCGTGACATAGTAGCCAGAAAGCCAGTCCCCGATAAGCACCAGCGTTATTCGGATCCAACTCGAGGGTCCGGCGGAATTCAGCTTCAGCCTCGGCCCATTGCCAGTCCCTCTGCAGCGTGATGCCCAGCAAGACGTGTGCTTGGGCAAGTCCCGGATCAAGTTCCAGCGCTTTTCGGGCGGCATCGATTATCTTTGGGCGCACTTCGCCGGGAGGAGCGCCCACGAGAATTGATCCGAGTCTGTCGTAGGCTTCTGCCAATCCGAGGTATGCCGGTGCAAACGTCGGATCTTTGCTGATCGCGTCTTCATAGTAGGGGATGCTGGCTTCGGCCCCAGACGGGGTGTCACTTCCAAATTGACCAGCCCCTTTGAGATAGCTCTCGTAAGCTTCGGGCAAGACGCGACGCGATGCAGTTACGCGAGCGCGCTCTTCCCCACTTACTGTTACTTCGACCCTTTCGGCGATCGATTGCGCTACATCCCCCTCGAGTCCAAGGGTATCTCCAAATTCCCGGTCGTAGGTCTCGGACCAGAAGTGGTCGTCGGTGGCGGCGCGAATCAATTGCGCGGTGACGCGAATCCGAGTGCCTTCGCGTATGACCGACCCCTCGACCAAAGCATCCACGCCGAGTGTTTTAGCAATCTCGGGCACGGAAAGTTTCGATTCCTTGAAGCGCATGGTCGAGGTGCGGGAAATGACGCGCAGATCGTGGATTGCGGAAAGGCGTCCGATGAGCGCCTCGGTCATTCCGTCGGCCAGGTATTCCTGACCGGGATCGCCCGACAAGTTTTTCAAAGGCAGCACAGCCAGCGATCTGATCTTGGGCGCCGTCGAGTGACTCCGGCTTCTGAGGACGGTGACAGTGAGCAGGGCGAGGATCACTACACCACCGATCACCAGCCAGGTACGCGCTCCCGGTATTCGGCTCGGGGCGCTGTCGGCGTCCGCAACCAGCGCCGGGTCCGCCTTCGTTTCCTCCTCTGCACGGAGTCGTGCGATGAAGCGATATCCCTGTCCGGTCACTGTTTGTATGAACTGAGGATATTCGGGGTCGTCCTTCAAGACCTGGCGAATCTTGCGGATGGCGCCTCGGATGCTGTTGTCGGTGTCGAGAAAAGCGCCCTTGCCCCACACCTTGGCAACGATTTCATCGCGGGTGACGATTTCGCCCCGGTGCTCGAGCAGCAGAACCAGGATCTCCAGCGGGATCCGCTCCATCTTCAGTGTGTGACCGCGCCGGCGCAACCGGCGGGCATTGACTTCCAACTCGAAGTCATCACCGAAGCTGACCCGTTCCTCCACTCTGATTGGCTCGGAAGCCATAAGAACACCCCGGGGAGAGGACCCGATTTTACACCAGCTTCGAAGCACTTAGTTAAGTGCGAATTGATTCTTTATGTTAGCCCGACACAAAGATTAACGCTCCGACACACGATTCGCTATGGACCATCAGGCCCCTGGATCGGCCATGATGCCACCGTTCGTTCGCGGGGTGTTTGTTTCCCAGGCTTCCGGCTCTTCCCTCTCAAGGAGAATAGGCGCCCTAAATACTGAGTCCATGGCCAACACAAGGTCGAACCTGATCGAAGCCAGTGATACACCTAGGAGGCAGCAATGAAACGCATGGCAGGAAGAAGCAACAAGAAGACTTTTGGGTTTCTGGGTCTGATCCTTGTTACGGGGGCGTTCCTTTCCGCCGGTTCTCTGCCAGTGGCAGCCGCTGTCCCGGCGGACCCGGTGTTGGAGTGGGCCGCAATCATGAACGACACGGTCCTGGCCGGTGGTACTAGTCCGTTTGCCTCGACCCGGGTCGCCGCGATGGTGTCGGCATCCGTTTTCGACGCCGTGAATGGGATCAAGCCACGCTATAGACCGCTGCATGTCAGGCCTCGTGCGCCCCGATACGCCTCGCAACGCGCAGCCGCCGTTCAGGCAGCCTATGCGATCCTCATCAACCAGTATCCGGCCCAGATCGCATCCCTTACCACCCGCCATGATGCCTCGATCGCAGCACTCGCCTCGTCGGAAAATGCAAGATCGATACGAGCGGGCATCACTTGGGGGCAAAGTGTTGCCGACAGCATCTGGGCATGGCGGTTGACTGACGGGATTGCGCCGCCCCCACCTCCGTTCCTGGGTGTTCTGGGTATTGTCGGTGCGCCCTCCGCCGTCGGTGTGTGGCGGCCCACACCTCTACTGAATGCGCCCGGCGCGGCCACGCAGTTCGCCACCATGACGCCGTGGGTGCTGCAGCGGCCATCCCAGTTCCGACTTCCCCCCCCGTACGCCCTCACCAGCGCCGAGTATGCCGCCGATTACAACGAGATCAAAGTCATGGGTTCCTTTGCGGGATCAGGGCGATCGGCGGATCAATCGGAGCTGGTACTGTTTTGGGCGGGTAACACGGCGCTGCTCTGGAATCGCATCGCCTCGCAGGTTTCGGTCAACGATTCGCTGAGTCTCTCAGAGAATGCTCACCTGTTCGCGGTTCTGGACGTCACCATGGCCGACGCTGCGATCGCCTGCTTCGACAGCAAGTACCGATACGTTTTCTGGCGGCCCATTACCGCGATCCGGGCCGGCGATACCGATGACAATCCCAGCACGGACCCGGACCCGACGTGGACGCCCTGGCTCGACTTCTTTCCCAGTGGCACCCCGGCTCATCCCGAGTACCCATCTGCCCATTCGTCGATCAGCGGTTCGGCAGCTTTTGTTCTCGCCGCCGCATTCGGCGACTCGACTCCGTTCACCGTCACCTCAGAGACCAGGCCCGGCACCCGAGCGTTCCCGAGTTTCTCGGCCGCGGTGGCGGAAATCGCTGACGCGCGGGTCTTCGGCGGGATTCACTTCAGGACTTCCTGCGTGCGTGGGAATCTGCTCGGGCAAGCCGTCGCCGATTACGTCTCGACCCACGTGATGCGCGCGTTAGAGGACTGAATATCTTTGCAGGTGGAGGCTGGGCCATCGTTGGTCCAGCCTTCTCGTTGTGGAAATTGACTCACGCTGTGCCGCAACGTGATTTCGACAGCCGAATAAGGCGTCGGCATCTGCCGCCGTAATAGAACAAAGAGGAGGCTTCAAATGCAGCGAAGATTGACTTGGATAACTTTGTTCAGCGTCACAATCGTGGTTCCAGCATTGTATCGCCCTCGTGAGGTCCATGCCACGCCGGTCCATGCCCACGATCGCGGCTGTAGCGTTGCCAGCCTCAAAGGGACCTACGCCTTCCGTAGGACGTGCGTAAACAATGCGGTGGGTGGCCCTATCGCCCAAATTGGCATCGACGTCTTTAACGGAGATGGGACCCGTGGCCTCATTCGCGCGACCAGAAGTACGAACGGTGAAATTCGAGACTGGACCGATTTCCCGCCGAACGGAAGCTACTACACGGTAGATCCGGATTGTACTGGATCGTTCTTCGATGCGGACGGTACAAAAACCAATAACTTCGTCGTCCTCGACGGAGGCAAAAGATTCTTCGTACTCAGCGTGGGGCCGGACACGATTACTACGGAAGAGGGGATCAAGCTCGAGGTGGAGGACTAACGGCGGGAAACTCCGGGCCAAACGGGACGTTTACCTGCTCTGTCTCTAAGCGGGTTCCGCAAAACCGGGGCAGTTTGTCCCAATGGTTCTGTCGAAGTTTCTCGAATGCTGTTTTGGAAGTGAACGATGCCCGCGTCTTCGCTGGCATCCACTATCGCACCTCTTGCCTGGACGGGAATGCCCTTGGAGCTGAGGTTGCGCGCTTTGTACTGCGACACTCGATGCGCTCGATTCAGGAGTGAGCAAGTCCGGGTGAGGCGGGAGACGTCATAGGAGAATGGTCGATGAGACCCAAATCAAACACAATCTGGCTGCTTTCGATTCTCGTTCTACTCTGGGGATGCGGAGGAGAAGTGAAAACTTCGCATCCACTTGCGGGGGCCCCTGCAGGACCACCCTCAGGGCCGCCAGCGCAGAGCCAGAACATTTCGAGTAACTGGCAATTCAGCTCAACGTCCACAGTGCCCACGGGGGTTCCACCCGCGACAATCTCCGGTAGTATTGCCCAATCAGGCACTGCGGTAACCGCAGCGGTGCACGTGAACGGTTGGAGTTGTTTTGATCAGCAGACTACCATCGAACTAACGGGCACAGTTACGGACGGAAGTATCTCGCTAACTTCGACGTCTGTTGATGGACAGGTCATTGCTCTCACCGGGAATGTCAGTAAGAAAGACGGCTTCCCGTATGTCCTTAACGGGACCTATGCCATCAACGGCGGTTGTGCGGACGGCGAGCAAGGCAACCTCACCGGTGCCAGCGTGGATTCACTCGCGGGTTACTGGGCCGGCAACCTGACGACTGCGGGCTCGGAAACCATCCACTGGGATGGTCAGCTTGCTCAGGACGGCCCCAGTTCTGAGGGCAGCTTTGGACTGACAGGAACTCTTAGTTTCGATGGGTGCTTTGACTCTGGCACTATCACGTCAGGAATGTTTCCGACTGCCAGTTTCATCATGGGCAGGTCGGTGAACCTTGAAATCAAGACTACCAATGGCACTTTCACCTTTCTGGGAACGGCAGACCCAGATGGCTTGATTAGGGGGAACTTTACCGCCAGCGGCAGCCCCTGTGACCTTACCGGCACGGGATACCTGTCGCCATGGGAGTATTAACGCCACTTGTTCCGAATGTGCGAGATGGCATTGCAGCTCGAAACAGGCGATTCGTGTGCGACGGAAAATAGTCCGCTGAGGCAGTGGAATTGGAAACGCCCAGGCGGAGTTGAGGCCTTTGTCCGCTGATCACCGGGCAGGTCGCTTTGTGATGTGGTGCGGGCGGAGGGAGTCGAACCCTCACAGGCCTTGTGAGCCCTGCGGATTTTCTTACCGTCTACGGCTTTCGCCGCCCGGACGAAACGTTGCATCCGGTTTGCGGTCTGGACTATCCCTTCACCCTCTCCCGGATGATCCGGAGCTTAGGTGCTGCCCGTCTAGTCTCTACACCTTCCCGGCTAATGTCTGGCCGGGCTTGGCTCGGGATTGCCACAATATTGAGGTTTCCCCGAGTTTGGGCAGTTCTGCATCGCCGGTTTCCCGAGCGAGCACTCAAGTTTTTCTCAAGTCCGCTGCGTCTGCCATTCCGCCACGCCCGCGTGGCTGTCTGATTTCATAGCTATGATAGGACAGATCCGCTTTTAAGTCCGCTGCGTCTGCCAATTTCGTCACCCGGGCTTCGGGGCTTCAGACATGCCAGAATATCATTTGGGATTGGACGGTCCGGAATTGGGGTGCTGCCAGGACTGCCGACGCTCGAACGAGGCCTCCGAAAAATGAAACTGCTCCGATACGGTTTGCCGGGCAATGAAAGGCCCGGCGTGCTCGATGCGACCGGGAAGATTCGCGACTTGAGTAACGTGGTTGGCGACGTTGCCGGGGAAACTCTCCTTCCGGAATCGATTGAGCAATTAAAGCGGCTCAATCTCTCGACCTTGCCGGCGGTGGAAGCTCCTGTCCGCCTCGGGCCCTGTGTGGGACGCGTCGGAAAGTTCATCTGCATCGGCCTCAACTATTCGGATCACGCTGCCGAGTCTGGCGCCAGCGTCCCCTCGGAGCCGGTTCTGTTCATGAAGGCTACTTCCGCGATCTGCGGGCCCAACGATGACGTCGTGATTCCGCGCGGCGCGCAAAAAACCGATTGGGAAGTTGAACTGGGAGTCGTCATCGGTAAGCCCGCCAAATACGTGCAGGAACAGGATGCCTTGTCGCACGTCGCGGGATACTGCGTCATCAACGACCTTTCCGAACGAGCGTTCCAATTCGAAAGCACGGGCCAGTGGGTGAAAGGGAAGAGCGCAGATACCTTTGGCCCCATCGGACCCTGGCTGGTCACGCGCGACGAGGTTCCCGATCCGCAGAAGCTTGCTCTCTGGCTCGAAGTCGATGGACGGCGTCTTCAGAACGGCTCCACCGCCAAGATGATTTTTGGAGTCAAGTACCTGGTGAGCTATGTCAGCCGCTTCATGAGCCTGCAAGCGGGAGACATCATTTCCACGGGTACACCGCCCGGCGTTGGGTTTGGGCAAAAACCACCCGTGTACCTGCGTCCGGGAAATCGCATGCGTCTCGCGATCGATGGCCTGGGTGAGCAAAGCCAGAATGTGATCGGATATCCCGAGTAATTTGGGGGCTAGGGTGCTGCGCGTTTGGCGGCCAGGCGTTTTTCAAGGAAGGTCATGAGATCGTCATAGTTGGCGGGCTTCACGAGGTACGCATCAACTTCCTGACGAATGCCTTCCACCGCGCTGTCAAACGTGGGATGCCCCGTCAGAACCACGATAACGCTGCGCGGATTCGCTTTGCGCATCGAGGTAACGACCGCGAAGCCGTCGTTCGGCTCAGCGATGTTCAAGTCGCAAATCAGAATTTCCAGGCCGCCATCGTTGATGATCTGCAGCGCGTCAGACACCGTGCTGACCATTTGGGCGTCGAACCCGGCGCTGTTCAGCACGGGCAACAGCGTCAGCCGCAGATTGGCATCATCGTCGACCAGCAGCGCCCGTTTCAGAATCGACTTGCCAGACCGGACCCGCTCCCGGTTCAGCAATGTGGCATTCAACTCCTCGACAATTTCCAGAAGCCTGGTCGGGTCCTGTTCGGTCGAAGCCAGCTGCGCCAGCTTCTTCCAGTCGCGTTCCGGACTATCCGGCATATCGCGCCCTCCACGTCATAGCAGCGTTCACCTTCCTCCTAGTTTGTTACCGCGCGCTGGTCGCCTCTTGACGTGCCCAGCGTGAAATAGAAAGTGGCCCCCTGCTCCACTCCACCCTTCGCCCAGACCTCGCCTCCGTGCCGTTGAATGATGCGCCGAACGGTGGCCAGGCCAATCCCGTTGCCCGGAAATTCATTGGATGAGTGCAGGCGCTGGAACGGTGTAAACAACCGGCTGGCCGACTTCGGGTCGAAACCGCTTCCATCGTCCTTAACAAAATAGATGACTCTACCGTTCTCCTGGAGTCGTCCAAATTCGATTCGCGCGTGTTGATGATGCGACGTGTATTTCCATGCATTGCGCAGAAGATTCTCCATAACAATCCGCAACAGATGGGGATCGCCGTAGGCCTCGTCCGTCATGGCCGCAACAAAGTCCAGCCTTCTGTCCGGTTCAGTCAGGCAGAGTTCCTCCATAAAGGTGCGGGCGAGGGCGCTCAGGTCAACCTGCTCCCGGCGCATGGCGCTGGTGCTGACGCGGGACAGGTTGAGCAGGTCATCAATCAATTCCGTCATGCGCCTGCCACTGTCGCGAATGTGCTCGATCAGATCGCGAGCCTGGTCATCCAGCATGGCCGCGTGCTGCTTGAGAAGCAGGTAGCTGAAACCGTTCAGCGAATCCAGCGGGCCGCGCAGATCATGCGAAACGGAATACGAAAAGACTTCCAACTCCCGATTGGCCGCCACTAACTCGCGAGTCCGCTCCTGAACGCGTTGTTCCAGCTCATCATGCGACTTCTGCAATTCCTTCAACATCTCGTTGAACGAATCGACTAGCACGGCCAGTTCGTCCTTATGCTCTGGCCGAGCCATGCGGATGCTGTAGTCCTTGTCGCGCGTCACCTTTTGCGCCGTCTCCGCCAATATAACGATCGGATGCGCGACCGATTTGCGGAACCTGGAAGAAACCAGAATAGCGCCAATCAGCGACATCAGGAGCACCGAAAGGGCAATCAAAACATAGCGCCTTAATCGCTGATCTATCTCTTTAAGATTGGCGCGTAAGTAGACGAAGCCGATGGTCTTTCCATCGGATACGATTTGCCGCACCAGGGTGAGCTGCCGCCCTTCGAACCAGTGCTCCTCGACATGGTTCGGCGCGAATGCAGGCACAGTGGCAGGTTCATCCACGGGATTTCGTGAGTACTGTGCGAGCGGCTTGTGATTGAGGTCGAAAATCGCCGCCGACGTGATGGTTCGCGAATTCTTCAGCGCGGAAAGCGTGATCTCGGCCGTCTGCGGATCATCAAAGACGATGGCCGACACGCTGGCAGAGCCGACCAGTTCTGCCTGCGCAGACAGATTCCTTACCAGATCCTGCCGGAAGCTGACCTGGTCGTAGGCAAAGAATCCGGCACACGCCAGTAAGAGCGCCACGGTGCTCACGAGCATGTTCATGATCGTGAGGCGCTGCAGAATCGAACTGGTGTGTACCGTGGCCATCTATTTGTTCGCAACTTCCTTGTCGATCACTTTGACTGCGACCTTCAGCAATTCCGAACTGAGCTGGAGGTGGCAGCGTTCCGCGGCCGTGCGGTTCACTTCAAAGCGCACGCGGTCCTGCTGCACCACCAGGCCGATGACTCCGCCCCGCTCGGCAAAATGCTTCAGGTCGCTTACGGTCAGGAGATTGAAACGATGCGAGGAATCGAGAATGGTGGCGAGGCGTGCTTCTTCCGAAGAGCTCACAAACAGGATGCTGCACGATTCCGCTTGTTGAACCTGAGACAGCCTTTTGATGGCGATCGTCCGGCCGCCAATTCGCTCGCCCAACACCGTTGCATCGAGCACTTTTCCAAATGGATCTTTTCCGACGATACAGATTTCGAAGGGATTGCCCGCGACGGCCCGGTCGGGCGGCCAGGTAACAAACCTGCCGAAGTTGTAGAGGTAGGCCGCTTTGACTTCAGACTCGGTAGGACGGGTCACTTGTGCCGCTGAGAAACCTGTACAGACCAGGAGCACTCCCGCCACCGCAAGCCTTCGCCTCGGACGCTTGGGTCGACTGGTGCGCCGAAGGAAGCGCGCCGACAAGCTTGCGAGCCTCATGGCCATTCTCATCGCCGCCAGGTGATCTTCCCGTACACGCTTCGCTTGATCCCGACGTTGGGTCCCGGATCGCTCGCAAACTCGTAATGATGCGGCTGCAACAGGTTCTCCCCGACCAGCGACAATTCGATCGATGGCCGCACCCACCAGCCCAGGCGCGCGTCCGCCGTGGAGTACGACCAGATCTTAGAGTGCCGGCAAAGCGCTGATGTACCGGTAAGTCACGTCGAAATTTAAGGTCTTCGTGAAGTCCAGCGCAGCTTGCGCCGTTACCTGATGCCGTGGACTCGAACCCTCGATGAACGGGCCGCTTCCGATGTCTAACGAGTTCGCATTTTTCTTGATGCGCATCTGCAGAAACGCATAGGACGCGCGCAGGCGCAAAAAAGATTCCGGCCGCCATTCCGGAGCGATCTCCACTCCCTTGGTGGTCCCATGCAATCCATTGCCAAATTCAGCGGGCAACAGCAGGTGCATGGGGCCGGGTGAGTCCTCGACAAATGGCGCGCCGATGATGTCCTCGCTGAAGAGACTGTTGTAGTGGTTGTAAAAAGCCGCTACGTCGACGAACATCGCCTTGTTGTAGAGCTGCCGGTATCCGAACTCATAGCCATTGAGTTGCTCCGAGCCGAATTGGGGATTGGCATTGAAACGAGCGAAGAACGGCGTGCCATCAGGTTGAAGCCCGAGGAAACCGGTGAGAAAGAACGCCCTTTCGGCGGCTGAGGGTGTCCTGATCGCATGCGTGAAGGAAGCCCAGAATGTTTGGCGGGAATTTCGTGTCCACAAGAGTCGGGCGCTCGGTTGCCATTGCGAGCCGGTGTAGTTCGTGTTGAGCAGCTTTGTGCCCAGCGACAAGGTCAGCCGGTCGCGCACCAGTTCAATGTCATCCTCAAAGAATCCGGTGAAGAGCTTGTCCGTCCTTTTTTCCGGAAGAAAGAAAAGCCCCGACACCACGGTGGGATTTGCGCCCGTGCTGAAGCGCGCCCCGAACCCCCATGAGATTTGCTGGCGCGCCGGCAGGCGAAAGCGATCCAGGAAGTCCACGTCAATGGTATCGCGCAGGTCTGTGAAATTCGGTTCGTGCCGGTTGGTTCGATCGTAGTAGAGCTGGACTTGAAAATCCTTGCCTTCCCCCTGCGTTCGTTGCCACCGGGCGAGGATGTTTCCTCCAGACAAGCGCGCCGTGCCATTCAGTATCTGAGAGAAAGGCGGCGTATAGGTCGTAGCCATCACGCTCTCGCCTGCGCCCATATCGTAGATGTCGCCTTGCACCGTGAAAGCGTCGTGGTCGCCGCGGTCAAAGTCCATGCGGAACCCGGCCTGGGCGGCGCGCCACTCGTCATAGTGGTCCCCGTTTGGATGGAACTGCGGGCTGCGATCGAATCCCATCGCGTAGATTCGATAATGGAAGGCGCCCGCGCCGCCACCATACCGCGCGTTCAGAATTCCGCGGTTCACATTTCCAGCAGCGGCGCTGACCATCACTCCGTGCGTGCCCTTGCTGCTCTTGGTGATGATGTTGATCACGCCATTCACGGCGTTAGGCCCCCAGATCGTGCCGCCCGGACCGCGAATGACCTCGATCCGCTCCACATCCTCGAGGACAACGTTCTGCACTTCCCAGTAAGTGCCGGCCAGCAGGGTCGTGTAAACCGTCCGCCCGTCGATCAGCACCAGCACGTCGCGCGACAGGCGGCTGCCGAACCCGCGTATCCCGATCGACCACTTGTCGCTGCTGATCTGCGCCACCTCGACTCCGGGCGCCAGCCGCAATGCGCCCGGAATCGTGGTCACTCCCGAGCGCTCGATGTCTTCCTGGGTAATGACGTAAATCGCCGCCGGGGTCTTCCAGGCCTGTTCCGGTGTCTTCGCGGCGGTTGTGACTTCTACTTCGCCCAGTTGTTGCAGCGTGAGCTGCTTCAACGGTTGTTCTTCAGGAACCGAGGAGGGATTTTCAGCGCGAGCCTGTGCGCAAGACATGGCAATCAGCAACAACGCAAACGTGAGCAGGGAAGGGAGAGAAGTGCCTTGGTTCGAACATCTCGCCGGCAATCGTGCCAGGGATGGCGTATTCATTCAGTGTTTTCGGCCTGTCGCGACGTGCTGCGAAGTGCAATCAGCTTGGTAATCTCGTTGATCAGATCTTCCGGCTCAACCTCCGCCTTGCGCATCCAGGAGTCCACAATCGCCTCCTCGCCCGGCAGGGAAGCAAAGCCCGACAGCATCACGATCGGAATTCTGGGCCGCATCCCCTTCATCTCTTCTGCCAATGCCGTCCCGTTCTGTCCAGACAGCCAGTAGTCCATCACCACCGCGTCCACGTGCGAGGAGCGGAAGATTTCCATCGCGGTTCGGGCCGATTGTGCTTCCAGTACATCGAACCCCGCCGACTCCAGCAGCATCTTACGCAGCTTCAACTGAACCTTCTCATCCTCCACGCAGAGCACGATCTTCTTTTCCGTAGGACTGGCGGCAAGCGGCTCCGGGCGTTTTTCCGGGTTCGCCAGAACCGAGCGTACCGTGCCCAGCAGGGCTTCGGGATCTTGTCCCTTCTGCACACTGGCGTTCACATTCCTTAACAGAGATGGAGGAAGCTGCCCAACCGCCGACACGACCACCAAAGGTAAATGCGGGTACTGCCGGCGCAGTTTTTCCGCGAGCTCATTCCCGGTCATCGCCGGCATCAGGTAATCCAGAAGCACCAGGTCGAAAGAGCGGCCCTGCTCCAGTATCCGCAAGGCATCTTCGCCGGAGGTCGCGGTCGTGACCGAGTATCCGCTGTCTTCGAGCAGCAGTTTCCTGACCTGCAACGTGCCAGGATCGTCATCCACGCACAGCAAGTGTGTTGCGCGCATTGTTCCGGTTAACGCCAACCAAACTGTTTCCTGGAAGTCAAGACAAGGGCCAGGAGTGCGATGATTTCAGGATGCGGTGCCGGACGGCTATACAGGCGATACCCGAGTTTTGGCCAAGACAGTTCTGAACGCGAAGCCCCCCAAAAAATGGGGGCTCCGCGAGCAAGTGCGACGGATGTCGCCTGGGGGAGGGAAAATCTAGGAGCTCTGGTTTAGACCGGACGCTTCCACCGAGGCCGTGAGTTCAGCCAGCCGACGGGAGTTTCCACCGCGAATGAGGCTGCTCAACAAAGCCATAATTGCCAAGACCAGCAACGCGTGAATAAAGCCGCCCATGGTGTAGGAAGTCACCAGCCCAGCCAGCCAAAGTCCAAGGAAAAAGACACCGAGAAACAACATCAAAAACCCCCTCGAGGTACGTGATTTGGATAGTCAGTTCGTGCTCATGCTGGGAGTCCCTCGAGCGGTCATCCCGCCAAACCTGAACTTACTATCCTCACCGTAGCAAACTGTTATTCCGAATGCGAAATAGCAAGTACGTCCCCGGAGGCCAATGTCCCTGAAGTTCTTTGTGGCATAAGGCTTGTCGGAGGCGAGCCGAGACAAGCGCTTCTTTTAGATATGCGGCGTGGTTGGCGGGCGATCTGCTGGGTCGCAGGCCCAATGTTCCAATCCAAAAAGACACTGGATTTCGCCCCAGACCCGTGCGACGCTTTCACTTGCCGCACGTCTAAGCCTCTATGCGCGAGCCGTCGGACATCTTCGCCCAGAGCGCCGTTGGGGAAACCTGGAGGCCCCGCCGTCCGCTCCCGCTCGCCATCACTGTGCATATCGTCATACTGATATTGCTGTTGCGCGGACGAACGCCGATTTTTGTCGCGCCTGCCGCCATGCTGGGTGGAGTGCATGGTTCCACCGTCACGCATCTTTATTGGGCAAGGGGCACATCGGCGCTGAACACAGCCGAGAAAGATACCGCTCCCAAGCACCCGCTGATTTTCCGGAAGTTCCCGCGTGCCGAATCCAAAGACTCGAATGCCAATGACGCCAGCCCAACCGAGACTGCCGCTGCCGCTCCTGCTCCCACCGCCGGATCCCCTTACGGCTCTTTGTCGGATGGAGCCTCGGGGGGAGAAGAAGTTCGCCCCGCGTTGCCTGCGGTGACTTCTGAGCCCCGGGTGAATCCCGAAGACCTGGTGGGAATTTCGGAAGGCAATGTGGTCGTCGAAATCACGATCGACGAGAGCGGCGCGATCGTCA
The DNA here is from genome assembly GCA_963733805.1 of uncultured Acidobacteriota bacterium. Lineage (GTDB taxonomy): Bacteria > Acidobacteriota > Terriglobia > Terriglobales > Acidobacteriaceae > Gp1-AA133. Next base: position 521,912 of record CAVTEO010000010.1, read on the forward strand.
GCAAAGCCGTCATGCGCAGCATGGGCCCAGCTATCGACGCCAAGGTTCTCGCCGCCCTGGAAAGTTGGCGCTTCCATCCCGCCACCCGCGACGGCGTACCCATCCCTTCCAAGCAGGACGTGGTCTACCACTTCAAGCCGCGTCCCAGTTAGTTCTGGGGTTTCTTTTTCTTTTTCCCGAAGAGTCCGATCACCTGATCCAAAGGGTTCTGCGGTTGCTCCTGTTGCTGCTGTTGCGTCTGCGGCTGCGTGCCCGCGGGGTTGGGCTTCTGCCCGCCCAGCAAACCCTGCAGTGCTCCGGCCAGCGACCCCGGATTCTGCAGGTTCGGCACCATGCCTTTCAGCTTCATCTGCGCGATCTGTTGCACGTCGGGCGCGAACTTCGGGTTCGAGAATGTTCCCGTCACGATTGCCGGAACCACCAGCTCCCCTTGATTATTCGCCAGCGCCGTTTGCATAAATCCGCCCACGCTGTTTCCGCCCGCCTTCTGCGAAGCAGCCTGCGAAAGCACCGCCGTCACGCGCAGGTTCAGCGTCTGATCCACCAGGTTCGCCGTGCCCGACGCGCCTACGTTTCCGATATCCAGAGCCGCATTCAGGTTGTTGGTCTGCGCGATCCCGCTCTTGACCAGGATGTTGCCCGTCATCTTCGAAATGTTGGTGACGCCCGCGGTCGACTGTGACCCGGCATTCGGATTCAGGAACCCCGCAATGGTCGAAAGCTCGTGGCTGATGTTGGCGCCCGAATACTTCACGTTGTTGAAGTTGAGATCGACCGTGCCGTTCAACGCGCGCATAAGGTCGTTCGAACTCAGAGACTTCACCGTCCCTGACGCCTTCATATCGAGCTTCATCGTGCCCTCGCCGCTGATTTTGTCAAGCGAGGTCACGCCGTAGGCTTTAGCCATCGCCAGAATCGCGGGAAGCTGTGCGTTGGGCGCGCGCACCGTGGCCTCAACCGCCGGATTGGCCGCCGTGTAGTTCCGAACCGTGAATTGCGTGTTCAGCGTCGTCCCGCCCGAGTTGACATTGAACGCATTCGACTGTACCTGCGAAGGCGTCAGATTCAAATTCACCGACGGAATCTGCACGGGCTGCGCGATGCTCTTACCGCTCAGCTGGATATTGCTTCCGCTAATCGTCCCATTCAGAGCTGGCTTGTCCGCAGGCCCGCGCGCCTCGATGTTCGCGCTTACGTTGCCCGTGGCTGTCGTTCCCTGAGACAAAGCCACACCGGAAGCCGCCGCCAGCTTCGCCGCCTCCGCGATCGAAATATTCGTAGCTTTCGCCCTTATATTAAGGATGGCCGGAGTCGGCTTCGCATTCACGGTCCCGCTCAGTTCCACAGGGGTGCTTCCAAGCTTCAGCAGCAGGTTCTGAATGGTAAGCAGGTCACTCGCAGAATCGCCCGTCAAATCGTACTGGGCCGCGATCGGGAATCCCAGTTCCATGCCGTGCACTTTTGGATTTTTGATCTCAGTCTGGCCTTGCGCGGTCAGCTTGCCCGATTGGCTATTGATCCTGGTCTCGCCGGTGATGGTTCCGTCGGTTCCCTCGAGGGCCGGCGAGTTCATGAACTTCGCAAAATCGCTCAGCCCAATCTGCTTCAGACTGAGCGTGCCATGAAAGGGAGTCGCCACCGGATTTCCATTCACGATCGGGCCGCCCTCGCCGCTCAGCTTGGCTTCCTGCGACGAGCCTGCCAGCCGGACCGACGCATCCACACTAAACGGCTTCGCCGGGGAAAAATTCTTCAGCGTCACGTCGATGTGGTCATAGACCGAAGGCGTCTTGCCCTTCGCCTGATCAAGGATCGAGAGTTGACCGTCAGTGATGGTCAGCGCACCCAGCGTAAACGACTGTCCCGCAGGGGATGAACCTGGCTCGGCAGCCGATGGCTTTGAAGAAGGGGGCGCAGGATTCGCGGGCGCACCCTGTTGTGCGGGAGTGCCTGGAGCAGGCTCCGACCCCTGTCCGATGGACGCAAAGTTCCAGATCCCCGCACTGTTCTTGATCAGGTTCACCACCGGCCGATCGAGATTCAGCGAGTCGATCTCCACATCTTTGTGCAAAAGCGGCATAAGCTGAACCGATACATTCAGCTCCTGTGCCTTGACGAAAGGAGCTTCACTGAATTTGGAATCATCGCTGATCTGCACATTCTGTACACGAAAGCGCGGCGGAAACAGGCTGAGGTGCATTTCCCCCAGCGTCACCTTCCGGTCGAGCCTCTTTTCCATCTGCGATTGAATTGATCCGCGATATTGGTTGACGTCAAAAGTCGCCACAAAAATCAGGAGGCCTGCGATCACCAGAACAATAAAAACGCCCACGCCGATAAGTACCTTGCGCATGACACCCTCCCGCGGATCCGTGCCCGCTCATCCTTACTATAGTAGTTTGATGAATCGACGGCGCTCGGGTTTCGGCGAAATCACCGTTAATTCCTGCAAATGAATGGAAACCCAGGGGTCCCCCTAGGCGAAATCGTCTAGGCTCGCCGCGCCTTAAGCTGCTTTTTGTCCGGGAGCCTTCGCTTCCGGATGCCCGTGCTCCGCTGCCGCCTGCTCAATGGTGGAGTTGATCTGTCCCCCGATCAGAAACGCCAGTCCAGTGATGTAGAACCAAAGCATCAGGATCATCACCGCTCCCAGCGATCCATAGGTTTTGCTGTAGGTATTGAAAAAATGCAGATAAGCGCGCAGTCCCCCGGAAGCCGCCGCCCAAAGCAGGACGCCAATCACCGATCCCGGCGTGATCCAGTACCAGTGCCGCTCTTTCACGTCGGGCGCGAAATAATAGATGATCGCGAAGGCAAGCACGACGAACGCCAGTGCTAATACCCATTGCAGTATCTTCGCCGCTACCAACACCGCCCAACTCAGGCCCAGCAGTTGCCCCACGTACTGCAGCAACGCCCCGCCGCCCAATACGAGAAACAAGGCGGCAATAATAAGGATCGACATTGCAATCGTCAGGCCGATGGAAATCAGATGCACCGTGATCCACGAACGCCCTTCGCGCACTTCATAGGCAGCATTCAGCGTCGACATCAATTGCGTCATTCCGCCCGTTCCTGCATACAAGGCGAACAGCAATCCAAAAGTCAGCTTGCCGCCCGTCGCGTTCTGTGTAACCTCGCGCAAGGTATTCACCAGCAGGTTGTAAGCCGCCGGCGGCAGAATCTGCTGGAGATAAAAGAACATATCTTCGCGCAGGCGCCCGCCTTGGGAAGAAAACACTCCGAGCAAAGTAATCAGAAAAAGCAGAAGCGGGAAGACGGCCAGCAGAAAGTTGTAGGCCAGTTCGTAACCCCGATTGAGAAGATCATTCTGATTGATGCCGCCCCAGGTCCGCCGCGCGAGTTCCTTCCAGTGCAGCCCTCCCAGGTCCCAGATCGATTTGATCTGCTCGCTCGTACTGAGCATCGAATCGGACATCGTCCCGCCTCGTTGCTTCGCCCGTCGTGAAATCCCCTGCGGCATTGCCTGTACGACTCTCCATCCACTTCTACGGTGCTGCTTGGGACCCACGCTCTCCGGGCGCTTCGTCTCTGATGCCCTCTGCCGCGCGCTCGTTGGTCGCGGTATTCCAGTAGATGGGGGGACGTCCGCGAAGCCGTCTCAGGCAGGAACCTGAGACGAATAGCACTCGATCCAATTTCCGGACCTGTGTACCGTTCGGCGGTACCCATGCCCAGCGTCTTCCTCGGTTTGATCGTCCACCGTCTGGTGGAGAGGCATCCGCAGAATATTTTTGTGCAACTGTGAAATGATTCGCCCGCGTTTTTCGCATTACTAGACTGAGGGGTGGCCCAGTTCCGCACCAGACCGAGATGGTATCCAAAGCGTGGGGGCGGAGGATTCACGTTGAAGGACTGGAAAAGTCATCTCCAATCTAGGAGGAATTCAAAATGAAAAGCATTCTGGGTTTGGCGTCCATGTTCGTGGTAGGCGCGCTAGCACTCGTCCATCCGAACTACGCGAGTGCGGCCACGATCTACGCCTGCAGATTGAACTCGCTGGGGACGATTCGGATTGTCTCTGCCAACACACCGTGTAGCATCTATGAAACGAAGATTTCCTGGAATTCAGACGGACCCCCGGGTCCCCAGGGGCCCCAGGGCCCGGCCAGCAGGGTCCACAGGGTCCACAGGGCCAACAGGGGGCGCCAGGGGTTACGCTAGGGATAGACGCCGCGCTGTTTGCGGAAGTCATTATCAATCCCGAGCAAGGCGCGACGGACAACTGCACGGTTCCTTTCGCCCGCGGTGTCACCTATCCCTGGGCGCCTGGAACACCAGCCGGCGCCGGATGCTCCATTGACTTTAACCTGCCGCAAGGCCAGCCGCAGTCATGGGGAACTGCTTACGAGTGTTTTACGACGGTCAGGTATTCGTCCACTTGGGGCGTGAGCTGCCAAGCCATTGGGGGCTACAATCAGAACGACCCCAACCATGGTCCTGAAGTTCTTCTCCAGTGCACGAACTCCGATGGCTCGGCTTTGACGTCCCGGGCCGACATCCAGCTCCTGTGCGTCGAATAGCAGTACCGATACGCTTGGCAGGAGTAGACGGGTGCCCCAGCCAGCGCGAGGGGCACCCGGGAAATAAGGGGACGAAATAAAGGAACAGACGGGACGTACTCCGCTACCGCGGAACGAGAATTTCCCTTCGCTCCGGAGCTCCCGAAGACGTTCGATAGGAAAGATTGAACTGCTGTCTGCGATCGATTTTCTGGGATGTCATGAGACCGCACACGCCCATTGCGATGGGGTGGGGTCACGCTGCGATCGATCTTTCAACAGTTTCGTACGAAAAGGAATTAACCGCGTCAACCGAATCCATGGTCGCATCCACCGGCGCCATCCCCACATCCAATAACCGCCACTATGAACAACACTCGCGTCCTCATCACTGCCCAGGGCGGCCCCGCAGTCCTTAAGCTGGTCGAAGACCAACTCCCCGAGCCCCGCCCCGGTGAAGTTCGCCTCCGGGTTCTCGTCACCGGCGTCGCCTTCGCCGATGTCCTGATGCGCTATGGCATGTATCCCAACACGCCGCCGCTGCCTTTCTCTCCCGGCTACGACGTGGTCGGTGTCATCGATAAGCTGGGCGAGAACGTGAACGATTTCGCCCCTGGAGACACCGTTGCCGCTCTCACCATGTTCGGCGGATACTCCCGCTACCTTTGCGTTCCCGCGCATGAACTGACACGAGTGCCCGCGGGAGTCGATCCGGCCGAGGCCGTCAGCCTCGTGCTGAATTACGTGACCGCCCAGCAGATGATCCACCGCATTGCCCAATTGCAGCCGGAACAGAGTGTCCTCATTCACGGAGCAGCCGGAGGCGTGGGGACCGCCGCGCTTGAACTCGGCAAGCTTGCTCGTCTGAAGATGTTCGGCACAGCTTCCCGCGGCAAACACGACCTGGTCACCTCGCTCGGCGGCATTCTCATCGACTATAAGTCCGATGACTTCGTAACCCGAGTGCTGCAGATGACCGGCGGCAAAGGCGTGGACGCCGTCTTCGATGCCGTGGCAGGCAGCAACTGGTGGAGGTCATACAAGACGCTGCGACCCGGCGGCAAAAACTCCGGAGGAAAGCTGATCGGGTTCGGTATGTCTTCGGTGATCGAGCAGGGAAGACCAAGTAAACTGCGCGGCCTCGCCAGCTTCGCCCTCATGGGACTGCTTGGCGTTCTTCCCGACGGCAAAACCGCCCGCTGGTACTCCATCACCACTGAAAAGAAGCGCCATCCGGAATGGTTCCAGGCGGATCTCGCGCACTTGTTCGATTTGTTGCGCAACAAAACAATCCATCCGGAAGTTTCCGAGCGCCTGCCGCTTCGCGAGGCGCAACGTGCCCATGAGTTGATCGAACACGCGCGCGTCACCGGCAAGATCGTGCTGCTCTGCCAGGAATAAGCGACTCTTGGTTGCCTCCGCGTGGAACATTCACAATGTTGGCTCTGCGAGGCGAAAGTTTGTGATAGCCGGAATTGCGGCCCCATTGTTAGCCGGGCCGCAGCGCCTTCGCTGCCAAGCACTTAGGCTCGTATGTTAGCTTATCGCTAATATATAAATAAAACGACAAAAGCGAAAGTGTTCCACGTGGAACATATCTCGGCTTGGTTAGTTGACCTTCAGCAGCAAGCAGGTGACGTCATCGTGCTGCGGCGTGTTGCCGACGAAGACGTCGAGCGCGGTGAAGATGCGCTGCATCATGTCCGCGGGCGTGGCATCGGCGCCGTTCGCGACCACGGCCAGCAGGCGCTGCTCGCCGTATTCTTCGTCGCGTGTGTTCACCGCCTCCACAACTCCGTCGGTAAAGATGACCAGCCAGTCTCCGGGCCCGAGCACGACGCTGCCGGACTGGTAGGGCGCATCGGCGATGATGCCAATGGGCAGACCGCCTGCGTCGAGACGTTCGAGCATGCCCGACTTGCGACACAGCATGGGTTGGTTGTGGCCGGCATTGATGTAGGTGAGCGTGCGCGTGACGGGATCAAGCTCGGCAAGGAAGGCGGTGGTGAAACGCAACCCGCCCTGGCTGTTGGTGCAGGCGTAGCGGTTGATGCTCGCGATCAACTCGTTCAGCGACGACCCCGTGACCGCGAGCGTGCGCAGGCTGGCCTGAAACGTTGCCATCAGCATCGCCGCGGGAATACTTTTGCCGGCAACATCGGCGACCGCCAGCAGCACGCGATCTTCTTCCGGCGTCTTGCCGGGGCGCATGAGGACGTCATAATAATCGCCAGCCACGGTGTTGGCAGGCCGCGTCTTGAAAGCAACCTCCATGCCGGGAATGGCCGGCGGTTGGTTGGGCAGCAGCCAGTTCTGAATCTCGCGCGCGATTTCCAGGTCGCGCTTCATGACGACGCGGTCGCCAACTTCGAGAATCAGGACGAGCAGCAGAAGCAGGCCGCCATACAAACGAAAATCAAGATTGAAGACATGCATGTCCCCCGACTGGTCATGCCAACCGAATACGGGATTGAAGACCAGCAGAATCAGCGCAAGCAGCAGGAGCAGGCGCCGCGCAGGAGACAGCTTCTCGAGCACCGCCCAGAAAAACTGCTGAGCGACGTGCCAGGCTCTGTGCATGGGCCGCTGGACTTGTTCGTCGGCCCCGGCGAAATCCTTGGAGTACAGCCGGTAGCTGGTTCGCGCCTCCTTTTCGAACTGCGACCAGAGTTGATTGAGTTCAAGACCTTCGGTCACGCGCAGCCAAAACCGGTTGACCTTCTCCCGGAAAGAGAGCGGCGGAGCGGGACCGGTTGCCGTCGATGGTGGGTAAGAGGAAGACATAAAAGCAACCATGAATTATAGAGGGATACGGAGGAGCAGCGTTCAAGGTTTCAAGTTTCAAGAGTTTCGAGGTTAGGAGGGTCGAACGGTTTCATTTTTAATTTCTGTTGCGGAGGGAAGAGACTGAACTGCTGGTCTGCGCTGGATGGCACTGGATGGGCGCGGCGGGCGTAGCGCTCGTATTCATTTTGAATGCCGTGCTTGGCGCGCAGGCGGGCCATGAGTTGCGACAGACGCTTGCCGAACGCGGGCGGAAGGAACGCACGTTGCTCGTATCGTTCGCGGTAGCTCGCGACCAGGTGGGGAAATTCTTTTTCGAGGAAGGGAAGGAAGATCGAGGCCGAGCAGGGCTTGAGGAAGAGCGCGTTGGCGAACAGGTATTTTGCCCCTGCCCGGGCGGCCGCTTCGACGAGCGCCTCGAGGTCGCGAGGATCGTCGGTGATGCCGGGGAGCACGGGGGCGCAGATCACTCCGGCGGGAACGCCCGCGAGATTCAGCTGGCGCACGGCCTCGAGGCGCAAGTCAGGGCGCGGCGCGCGTGGCTCCAGAATACGCGCCAGCTCTGCGTTCACAGTGGTGATGGTGACGTTGACGAAGAGGCGATTGTGGCGCGCGAGCTCGCGGAGAAGTTCCGCATCGCGGAGGATGAGGTTCGACTTGGTGACGATGCCGAGTTCGAATCCGCGATGGCGGGCGAACTCCTCGAGGATGGCGCGCGTGATTTCGTAGCGGCGCTCGGCCGGCTGGTAGGGATCGGTGGCGGTGCCGATGGCAATCTCCTCGCCCTGCTTGACTTTTTTGAGTTCCTGGCGAAGCAGGTCGGCGGCGTGCTGCTTGACGAAGATCTTGTGCTCGAAATCTTCGTCGGTCATCTCCATGAACTCATGCGTGTAACGGGCGTAGCAGTATTTGCAGGCGAATTCGCAACCGCGGTAGGGATTGATCGCCCAGGTGAACGGCAGATTCCGATTGCTTACAACTTTGTTGAGCAGCGAACGGGTGGGAAGGGTGAAGTACTCGATGTCGTGGCCTTCTCGAATGGACTCACCCTGGGCCGCGAGGCGGGCTATGCCGATGAGACGAGGGCGGCCGGAGTCGGGAAGCAGAGGGAGGGTGGACATATGGTTCGCCTTTTGTTCGCCTATCGTAAAACGGTGAAGAGAGGGAGGTCAATAGGGAAAAGGGATAGGAGGTAGAGCGATCCGAAACCGGTCTCCATAGTAACTAACTAGTAAAATTGAGTCCAGGCGGGGCGGGGGTGTGATTCATCTCGGGGGCGATCGATGGCTTTTCGCGGGTGTTTATCGAGTGATCGACGTTCAAGCGGGTCAAACGACTGCATTCAAGTACGCCACAGAGCTGCTCCCAGGACAAGCAGACCTGATTGGAAGGATCATCGTCCGATACAAACGCGAGTACCGTGCGTCATACATCTGGGGGCATAAATATGGAGACGAGTTGGAAGTGGCGGAAATTCGGGATTCACCGCTCTCCATCGGGTTATTTCCTGGCTACAACAATGTCCGGATGTCTCATGCGGAGCTGAGCCTGCTTGTTTCAAAAGAAGAACCATCCTGGAAAGCTGCCCTCTCCAGCGTTGGAGGTATCTACTTAATTACAGATACGATGGTCGGAAAGCTGTACGTCGGAAGCGCTTGCGGCGAAGGCGGCATTTGGCAACGTTGGCGAGCCTATGCAGAGACCGGACACGGCAACAATACCGAACTGAGAGTTCTTCTTACGCAGCAGGGGACAAAATACGCAGACAACTTTCAGTACTCCATCCTTGAAATTGCTGACCTTCAGGATTCAGTGGAGGAAATCTGCGCGCGCGAGTGCCATTGGAAGAACGTTCTTCTGTCTCGCGAGTTTGGCTATAACGCGAACTGATGCCCCGGGAGTCTGCAATTTTACTAGTTAGTTACTATGGAGACCGGTTTCGGATCGCTCTACCTCCTATCCCGTCAATAGGGAAAAGGGGTATTTAGCTGCGCTTCCATTCCATCCCATGGTCGAGCAGCGTAGCACGCGTAGTTTGGCGAAACCATGCCATTACGCTCACTGAAAATGCCCGGACAGGCCAAGCTCACAGGGGGGTGTAGCCGAATTTTTCCCGAAAGGCATCCATCGACTGTGACTATTAATAGGTGACGGTATGCAAGGAAAAGTGTAGTGTCAAGATGTCTCTTCTAGCATCCTTGCACCGCCCTCCTTGCGTGGTGTTGTTGGGTGACGCCTCATGCGAAATCAGACGATCTTGGTTCGTAGGAAGCCGCAATGGAGAAGCGTTCGGCTGTCCGCGTTCTTGTGGTCGATGATAATGCGCCATTCCGCCGATTTGTTTGTTCGTCGTTGAGAACAATCGCCTATTTGCAGATTATTGGTGAGGCATCCGACGGGTTAGAAGCCGTTCAAAAGGCCGGACAACTGCAACCAGACTTGATTATCCTCGACATCGGGCTTCCCACCTTGAATGGAATCGAAATCGCTCGACGAATCCCCAAGATCTCCTCCAAATCAAAAATACTCTTTGTCAGCCAAGAGTCATCTGCTGACATAGTGGAAGAAGCCCTCAGATTGGGAGCTCTGGGCTACTTGGTTAAGACCCGCGCCGCAAGCGAACTGCTAGCCGCTGTGGAAGAGGTCTGCCACGGCAGGCAGTTTATTGGTAGCGGAGTATCGGAAAGACATTTCAGCGATTCCACAGACGCGCAGGCCGGTAGGGGTAACGAACATACGCACGTCGTGCAGTTCTACGCGGACGATAATTTTTGGTCGGACAACGCCTGTAAATTACTATGCACTGCTCTCAGCGAGGGGGAATCCGTAATCGTATGCGCCACAGGACTCCATGTCACCGCACTTCAAGAGAGCATGCAGGCGCACCATATCGACGTGCAGGGGCTTGAGAAGGTTGGGCGTTACATTACTCTGGACGCGGCTGACACTCTCTTGAGGTTCATGGACTCCGACCTGCCCAATCAGCGCGAGTTTGCGTCGTTGCTGGGATCGGTGATTCGTGACGCAGAGTTGGCAGCCTTCGCAACCAATAACCGCGTGACGATCGTCGGGGAAATGGTTGCCTTGCTCTGGGCAGAGGCGAAATTTGATGCGACCATCAGGCTCGAGCAGCTGTGGAATGACCTTGCCAGAGCCCACTCCTTCCACCTGCTTTGTGCTTACCCCGCCAGTGGCTTCCAAGGAGAACAAGGGGGTCAACCGTACGCCACGATCTGTTCACAGCACTCAGCGATGATTCCTGTCTAAAGTGAAGCAGAGGAGCTGCGGGAAACGTACCACCCTCGACTGTCGTAACATTTGCACGCAATATAAAAAGGCGCCCACTTTTGCGGTAGGTTGAGATTGTTCGCATCGCCAACCTAGCGAAAGGGAGCGCCTTTATGAGTCAGGAAAAGTATATCGGTATGGACGTGCACCAAGCCACCATCTTGGTGGCGGTGATGGATGCGCAAGGCAAGCTGATTATGGAATGCCTGCTGGAGACCAAGGCGGCCACGATTGTCGAGTTCATCAGAGGACTGCACGGAACTCTGTCTCTGACCTTCGAGGAAGGCACGTCCGCAGCCTGGCTCCACGATCTTCTGAGACCCCACGTTAGCCGGCTGGTAGTGTGCGATCCGCGAAAGAATGCTCTTTTAAAGGATGGCAACAAGAGTGATCGGATCGACGCGCGCAAGCTGGCGGAGCTGTTACGCGGGAACCAACTCCATCCCGTGTATCACGGAGAACATGGGGTTCGCACCTTGAAAGAACTGGGGCGCTGTTATCTGACCATCACCCAAGATGTCACCCGCGTCATGAATCGCATCAAAGCTCTGTACCGCAGTTGGGCGATTCCCTGCGCGGGTGCAACCGTCTACTCTCCCCGTCAGCGCGCCGAGTGGTTGGCTAAGATCACTGAACCAGGAGTGCGGGTTCGCGCCCAACGGCTCTATCAGCAGCTCGATCTGTTGCAACCGGTGCGCCTGGAAGCACGGCGCCAGTTACTGGCGGAAAGCCACAAGCATTCGGCCGTGAAGTTACTGCGCCAGATTCCTTCGATCGGTCCGATTCGCTCAGCCTTGCTGGTGGCCTTACTGCAAACCCCGCACCGTTTTCGTACCAAGCGCCAACTGTGGGCCTACAGTGGTTTCGCAGTCGAGACCCACGACAGCGGGGAGTACCGTTCCGTGCGTGGCAAACTGCAACGCAACCGCGAGCGCATGACGGTTCGCGGTCTGAATGACAACCACAATCGAGATCTGAAGAATCTCTTCAAAAGTGCTGCCATCTCTGCCAGCACACGTCCTGGCCCGCTGCGCGATTTTTATGTGGCTCGGGTGGAGAAAGGGATGCGACCGACCATGGCCCGTCTCACCTTGGCACGGAAGATAGCCGCGATCAGTTTAACCCTCTGGAAGAAAGGAGTGGAGTTCGACCCTCAACAATTGCAGCGACCAGCAGCTTGAGCATCTCTGAGGAACAGGCTTTCCATCTCTGCGGTTTACTCCGCTGGTAGGCGGCCGGGTTCTGCAGATGCTCGGTTCGAGGGTGAGTATCAGTCAATGAGATCGGCCCCGTGTGCTTCGGCACCGAGTCACCCATTACACGCTATGCCCCCTCGGATAACCAGAAATAGCGATAGGCCACGAGCCTCGGATAGAACCATGGTTAACGTCGTCCTGCTTGCCGCGTCTCGCACACTCGAGCTTTGCCACAGCACCGGAGAAACCTCATGAGAATGGGACAACACGCCAAACCGCTTCAGAGATCACGAAACAGAGTGGGCTGGATCTCGAGAAAAGATCTCCTCCGGTCGAGGCGGAGCTTTTTTCTTGACATCCCTTTTTATAGAACTCATTGACCCGGATTTTGGCGAACAAACGGCGCAAGCTTGTTTAATCGCCTGATTACGCCAATCATCGTGTGGCACGGAATGAATTTTGGTCTGATGCAAGAGGTGTTTTTATCCTGCGATTGCTATGGAATGATCCTCGTGTCCGAGGGGTACGCGAGCAAGGATACTAGTACCTCGACCAGGTTGCGATTCGATGGACAATTCTCCACTCACCAAACGGAGCCGCTCACGCATGCTGATCAGACCAAGCCCTCGACGATTGATCGCGTCCCGCCAATCGAAACCAATTCCTGAGTCACTCACAATCAAACGGATTTCGTCCTGAGTGCCGTGCACTTCCACTGCGAAGTCCTGCCCACCGCTATGCCTGACAGCATTCTGCAAAGCTTCCTGAAGGACTCGAAATAAGCAAAGTGAGATCTCCTTCGGAACTGCGCTCGGTATATCCGAGTGCTTGAATTCAATTCGAACATTGCGCTGCTCGGACAACTCACGGCAGAAACTCTTGGCTGCAGTCACAAGACCCAGGTATTCGAGTTTCGAAGAATGCAGACGATGTGAGAGTGCCTGAATGTCTTGCCCGAGGTCATCGAGGAGATGGCAGGCTTGCCGGATGCGATCGTCTACACCCTGCTGATCGGGTCGCTTTAGTTCCACCGCCACTAGTGCGACTCGTTGCACGATGTCATCATGCAGTTCTCTGGCAATCCATGTACGTTCCTCTTCATGTGCCTCGATCAACCTACTCCCCACGCTGGCAAGAGCCTCCTCGGCGAGCTTTCGATCGGTGATGTCCAGGCAAGATCCAATGTAACCAGCAAAGTTGCCATCTGAGTTGAATCTCGGCACACCGATGTCGAGGATCCAACGGTACTCTCCATCCTTACGCCGGACGCGATACTCCATCTCAAACGATTGACGCTCATCAAAAGCCTCCGAGTAAGTTTTCAGGCAGCCCTTCAGATCTTCTTGGTGTACCCCTTGCACCCAGCCGTCTCCTAGTTGTGCCTCAAGCGGTCGCCCAGTGAACTCCAGCCACGGCTGGTTCACGTAGGTGCATAGCCCGTCAGTTCCCGCCATCCAGATCATTACCGGGGCTGTGTTGGCAACCAGTCGGAAGCGCTCTTCGCTCTCGCGGACTACATGCGCAGCTTGTTCATGCTCCTCGGCGAGGGCTGCCAGAACCATAAAAGGGATCGAAGCGAAAACCAGGAACATCTGGAGCGGCAACGGGTGAGTGAGGGGTACCATGGCGGAAAACGGACCTCGGCCGTGGACTGCGCCCCAAATGGATAGAGAGGTCACTGTAATCAGCGAAGTGCTGACTCCTAACCATCCGAATCGCAATGCGGACCAGAGCAGAAAGGGCACCAGTGTATAGAACAGTGCAGGCGATCTGCTGTCCTCAGGGGCCGTGAACACGATGTAGCTGACAAGAACCAGCCCCGCGATGAGCATCAATCCCTCGAGCTGATGGGCACGCGATCTTCGCATCAATCCAGGCCCTTCACTTACCCAACTCAACAGGGCCGGGACCACCGTGACGAAGGCAAGAACCTCGGACAAAAAAACAATCTTCCAGCCCGTCCAATAGTCGCTGGCGATGCCAGGCGCGCTCAAAAATGCTCCTGCGAATGGCGCAAGGATGATGGCGAAGAACGAATACTTGGCCAAGGCTTTCACGCTGTTGAGCCTAGGCACACCGTTGAAGCAATATCGAAGACCAATTGCCGAAATAAGCACTTCGACGGTATTGCCCGGAATGAACCGGGCAATCGAACTCAGCGGCACGCCTGCCTGCAGGTCAGCAACAGCAAACCCCACAAAGGATGCGGGGATAACCACTGGCCAGACGTTGATGCGGACCAACAACAACCCTGCTACCAGAATCGCGCAACCTGGCCAAAGGGGCCACACTGTCTGGGGATTCGAAACCAGCATCCCAACCAGAGTTGGAACTAGGTACGAGAATGCGATTGTTACGCACACCACCAGCAACGTCGAACGGGAATCAAAATACGGTTTGCTGTTTAAAATGCGGCTACTGAGGTTTGTCATGCGTGCCTCTCTCCCATCGTGAGGCACAGCCGTTTGACGAATCGTTTCCAAGCATACCTTAGCGCGGTTCGTTTGCGTCATCGCACATAAAACATAACCCTATTTCACATGAGTGAATCGTGCACCCGATGTGCCATGACTGGCGAACAACCCCCACTACACTCAGTAACGCCTAATCTGAAGCGAAACAGAACGTCCCAGTCTCCAAGAGTCCTGGGACGTAGTTTGAGCAGCCTTCCCCGAGGGCCTGCTCAGCGGGTGATCTTACTTTCCTTGCAAGAACTGGATACTGTCAGTTGTTTCAGGCGGACAAGCGGGCCCCCACGAAGCGGGTTGTGGGAATTGCTGGTTTAACATCGCCATTTCAATCATCCTATGAGAGAGGATGTCAAGCGAAAACACTTCTCCACTCCTCTCGGTGAGACCTCGATCGTTGCGCATCCAGGCCCCCTTCTTCTTCGTGGAGAGGATTTTGGGTTTGACGCCAGGAGTGCAACACAGTACGACAGATGTGAATAGGTTGCTGGTCTTCCTTGAGTGGTTTCATGTAGCGGTCCCGACACCATTCGTGGCGAAGCTGCACAAGCTAACCGTTGGCTTAAGTGCCAACCATCATCCTATGTGAGGCTCGAGGCCTATGGCTTTTTTGGGTTATCCGAGGGGGCATAGGATTGACCCGGAGACTGGGTGCTGATTCCAGCACCCGAACGCCTAATGAGTGAATGGATACTCTCCCTCGAACCCGAGCATCGCCGGAACCGATGGGTCACAACCGAGGCGTGAAACCCGGGAGACCACCTGCGTTCTGTGCAACGCTCAAGCTGCTTGCGGCTTCAGTTGTTCCGCGTCGAAACGTTCCTCCTTCTTCCAAAGTGTCAAGGCAATCGCCGCAATCTTTCGGGCTAAGGTCAGACGCGCCATCTCGGGCTTCATTCCCTTGGCCAGCAAACTCAGATAGAAGTCGCGTAACGGACCTACCCCACAGCTGGCTCGGGTCGCGGCGCCCTTGAAGATCTCTTTCATCTCGTGGTTGTGATTCTGATTGAGACCACGAATCTGTTGCGGTTTTTTCGCAGGTTGCAGTTGTCCGCGGACAAAGCGGTATTGCGCACTGTCGCGCGTTTCAATGCCTAGCCCACTGTAGGTCCAGAGTTGCCGCTTGCTACGAAATCGGTGCGGGGTTTGCATCAGTGCGATCAGGCGGGCAGCCCGAATCGGACCGATGCAGGGAATCTGGCGCAGCAGTTTCGAGGCTTTGTGTTTCCGGCTCTCCGCCAATAACTCAGGACGCAGGGTTCGTCGTAAGGTCTGCAATCCATCCAACTGCTGATACAGCAGCTGGGCTCGCCGGCGCACGCCGGCATGTTCAATCTTGTGTAACCATTCCTCGCGGTAACGCGGAGCATAGACCTGGGTACCCGCACAGGGAATGCTCCAGCCGCGATACAGAGCCTTGATCCGATTCATCACTCGGTTCAGGTCCTGACTGATGGTCCGATAACTGCGCCCCAGCTCGCGCAGCGTCCGCAGTCCGTGTTCTCCGTGATAGACCGGGCGCAGCATTCCCGTGCGCAACAAGTCGGCCAGCTTGCGCGCATCGATCTTGTCGCTCTTGTTGCCTTCCTTTAATAAGGCATTGCGCCGGGGATCGCATACCAGGACTTGGTGTACGTGTGGCTTCAGCAGATCGTAGAGCCAAGCCGCCCAGGTCCCTTCTTCCCAGGTCACATGCAACTCGCCCCGCAGACCGTGGATAAACTGCAGAATGCTGCTGGCTTTGGTTTCCACAATCGACTCCATCACCAGCTTGCCACTGCCATTCAACACCGCGATCACGATCGCTTCCTTGTGCACGTCCATGCCGATATACTGGATGTCGCGACTCATAAAGTTGCCTCCTTGGGGGAAAGAACATCGCGCTCAACGGAGTCTTTCCCTCAAGGTACAGTGTCATCATTTACCTGATTTGCCCACCTTCATGCAGGGCCGCTCTCTCATAATGCATTGACCTCGTCAGGAGCTCGTGGGTACGGTGGTTGGAGGTTCTTGCGGGTGGCCCATGTCTGCAGCATACTATCCGATCACTCCGGAAGAGGAACGCTAGAAAAATGGGGGTGCCCCACGTCTCGCGTTTTTCGAGACGTGGGCGGTGCCGGCGATCGTATCTTCAGTTTCAGGACTTGCCACTCATTGACCCGCACCGAACCGGGTTTGACCCGCACCGAACCGGGTTCCCCGAAGGCATAGGTGCGGTAACTGCTCCAGCGCCACATCTCGGGAGACTCGACCAGTCCGCGCTTGACCGGATTGCGATGCAGGTAGCGCAGTTTTTCGATGCGCTTGCGCTCGGTCCAGACGTTGAAGTCATAAAAGCGAGCCTGCCAGACATGGCGCGGTGCGTGCTCGAACAGAGACAGTTGCTGCGCGTCCCGGCGTCGCCGTTGCTGGGCCAACAGGCGGCGCGCAAAGCCGAGTTTCAGAGCCTGCATCACTTTGGACGGCGTGTCCTGTTGAGGTTCGCTGAGCAGCAGGTGAACATGTTCCGGCATGACCACGTAGCCGATCACCACAAACTGGTAGCGCCGCCGCACCTGCTCGAGCACCTTGAGAAACAAATCACGGGACTGGGCGCTGCCCAGCAGCGGCCTGCGCTGATAACAACTGAACGTGATGTAGTGCAGGTCGCCGGCTCCGTAGAAGCGTTTGAGCCCCCGCGGCATGGAGACAGGTTATGACGTGGAGGATCGATGGTGCTGTGACGCTTTTCCCAGGTCGAGGTGATGGGATCGGTCGAAAGATTGTAGTCAGGCCACGGAAGAGCCCCACGTCTCGAAAAACGCGAGACATGGGGCACCCCCATTTTCCTCGCGTTCCGCCTCCGTAATGATCGGATAGTATGCTGCAGACATGGGCCACCCGCCACTACTACTTTTCGGATCAACTCGGCTCAGCCAGCGTGATCACTGATGCATTGGGTGCAAACCCGACGCGCTACTATTACTATCCATACGGTGGGCAGCAGTCCACAGTCGGCAGCGATCCCAATCACTACAAGTTTACCGGCAAAGAACGGGATGCCGAATCTGGCTTAGACAATTTTGACTTTAGGTACTTCGGCTCTTCGCTCGGCAGGTTCATGTCAGCGGACGATGACTCAGCACAAGACCCGGCCAATCCTCAAAGCTGGAATCTTTACAGCTATGTGATGAACAACCCGACGACGAACGTTGATCCAGACGGACACGATTGTGTTTATGTGGGGTCGAGCATCTCGGTGGTGCGCGGCGATTGCCTCAGTGACAAGGACAACGGCATCTATGTGAACGGCACCATTGACCTGAATTCGTTCACATACAACCCGAAGAGCAATAGCATCGGGTTTTCTTACTCGCCGGACGATGCTGCCCCTGGCACTTTCGGAGCAGGAGTCATCCAGCAACCGACACAAAGAATGGATAACGGAGGAATTTCTCCCGGTCTGTTAGGACCAGGCGATTTCATTCTGTTCAGTGGCGTAAAGACACCGGCGTACGTGACTGAGTTCTTTGGAAAAATCTTCGGGTCGATTCTTGGGAAGGGTGCAGAGGACGCAGCTGAGACCGCCGCAAAACAGATAGTGCCCGATGTCGACAACCTCAGCAACAAAATTGTCCGCCAAATGGTGAGCCGAGGATGGACGAAGCAAGAAATCCTCGATACCGTGAAGGCTGGGAAAGCATTCCCCGTCGTTAACAAAGCAACCGGAGGTGCCGCGACCGAATACGTGAGCGCCAGCGGAAAATTCGTAGTTGTGGACAACGCAACGAAGCAGGTGATCCAGGTATCCGGGCCTGGGTTCCTTCCGAACCACTTAGTGCAATGACAAACGATTTAGAGCAGGTTGAATCAATCGTTCGCGCCGCCTCTGGGAAAACCATCGGCGACGAGTTGGCTTTCACTTTCCCGGAGGTAGCCGAGGTAATTAGGCGTTGTACGGAGAACGAAATCGCCGTGTTAGGTGTGGAGATTTTCGAAGTGCGTCCGAGCGGGTATTTTACCAAGAGCCTCTCGGATTACGACCAGCACATGGGAAGCGGGCCGAAACAGCAAGCGGGCTGGGCGGATTACGTCAAAGCCAACAACTGCTTTGCGGAGGAGTTCGTAAAACTGCATCCGACGGGCGATGATCACGTTTACGTGCTAACCACCGCATCATGGCGAGAGTTCCAGGAAATGAAAGGCAGTTGAGCTTCCGATGCTGACGATCGAACCAGGGGCAAATCGCGGGATGCTGGGCTTCAGAGAAGGCGGGTGGCTGTAGATGATCAAGAGGTTGTACCAGGATCCGAGCGGCTGATAGGCGGCTGGTAGTGAAGGCTACCATGGGGCCTGGAGAAGTTGTAGTAGTGGGTCCAGGGAGCGAGGGCGAGGTTGCGCTGCTCGGAGTCGGGCCAGTGAGTGGCGTAGGCCCACTCGCGCAGGGCGGTCTGGATGAAGCGTTCGGCTTTGCCGTTGGTTTGTGGGGAGTAGGGGCGAGTGCGGCGGTGTTTGAGGCCCATCTGGAAACAAGCCCGACGAAAGTGGTGAGAGCGGTAGCTGCTGCCGTTATCGGTGAGCAGGGCGCGCACGGTGATGCCGTGGCGAGCAAAGAAGTCAACTGCATCCCGGAGGAAGGCGATGGTGGTTTCAGTCTTCTGATCGGGAAGGATGCGAGTGAAGGCCATGCGAGAGTGGTCGTCAACGGCGACGTGCAAGGCCTCCCAGCCGGGATGCTTATGTTGTCCGCGGCGGCGGCCGTCACCACGCCAGGAGACTTGCTGGAAGCGGGTCATGCCCTTGATGTCGAGATGGAGGAGATCGCCGGGAAAGGGATGCTCATAGCGCACCACCGGCGGCAAGGGATGCAGATCGCGCCAGCGGCTGAGACGAGCGCGGCGCAGAATGCGGCTGACGGTGGCCGGACTGAGTCCGGTGCTTTGTGCAATCTGATAGGCCGGACGATGCTGCCGGCGGAGCTCAATCACCAACCCGACCTGACTAGACGAAGTGGCTCTTGGGCTGCGATGCGGACGAGCAGAGCGATCGCGTAATCCGGCAGTTCCTTCCCGCTGATAACGGCCAACCCACTTGGCTGCGGTTTTGGGAGTCACGCGAAAGCTGGCGGCGGCACGGCTGAAGCCCAGGCCGCGAGTCACGGTTTCAACCAAGGCCTCTCGACTGCGAAGCGTGAGTCGGGCATTCTGGTGGATGTCCATTCGGTCTGTCCTCGGAAACTGGATTGCTCGTCACAATCAGCTTCTCTGGTTCCGATCGAATGGACAACCTCTTGAAAGATCACAGGTGGCCCATACAACTGTAGGGTGCCCCATTCAATCGCGCACTCTGCGATTGAGTGGGGTTGCGATGCTGCCGACATCAAGGACTTTCAACCACAAAAAAGGCCCCGCTCACCCGAGCGGGGCCTTTCGCAAGCTAAAGCCAGCAGCTAGTAGCTAGCAGCCGCCCTTAGTACATATCCCCCATGCCCCCGCCGTGTCCGCCGCCGCCTACCGGTGCTTTCTTTTCTTCCGGCAGTTCCGACACCAGCGCTTCGGTGGTCAGCATCAAGGACGCGATCGAGCCCGCGTTCTGCAGCGCGGTCCGCACTACTTTGGTCGGATCGAGCACGCCCGCCTTGACCAGGTCTTCAAATTCATTGGTCAACGCGTTGTAGCCGTAGTTCGTGTCCTTGGCCTCCAGCACCTTGCCCAGGATCACCGCACCCTCTTCGCCGGCGTTGCCCACAATCTGGCGCAGCGGCTCTTCCAGCGCCCGCTTCACGATGTTGACGCCGATCTGCTCGTCGCCATTCACCCTCAGCTTGTCGATGGCCGCGATGCAGCGCGCCAGCGCCACTCCGCCGCCCGGTACGATGCCTTCTTCCACCGCCGCCCGGGTCGCGTGCATGGCGTCTTCCACCCGCGCTTTCTTCTCTTTCATCTCGGTCTCGGTGGCCGCGCCCACTTTGATCACCGCCACGCCGCCCACCAGCTTCGCCAACCGCTCCTGCAGCTTCTCACGGTCGTAGTCCGAGGTCGTCTTGTCGATCTGGCCGCGAATCTCCTTCACCCGGCCTTCGATCTCGGCATGCTTGCCCTTGCCTTCGACGATGGTGGTGTTGTCCTTGTCGACGGTGAGCTTCTTGGCCTGGCCCAGGTCCGAGACCTGCACGTTCTCCAGCTTGATCCCGAGATCTTCCGTGATGGCCTTGCCGCCGGTCAGAATGGCGATGTCCTGCAGCATGGCCTTGCGGCGATCGCCAAAGCCCGGCGCCTTCACCGCGCACACCTGCAAGGTCCCGCGCAGCTTGTTGACCACCAACGTGGCCAGCGCTTCGCCTTCCACGTCTTCGGCCACGATCAGCAGCGGCTTGCCGCTTTTGGCAATCTGTTCCAGCAGCGGGAGCAGGTCCTTCATCGAGCTGATCTTCTTTTCGTGGATCAGGATGTAGGCGTTCTCCAGGCTGGCTTCCATCCGCTCCGGATCGGTCACGAAATAAGGAGACAGGTAGCCGCGATCGAACTGCATGCCTTCGACCACTTCCAACTGGGTCTCGAGCGTCTTGGACTCTTCGACGGTGATGACCCCGTCCTTGCCGACCTTCTTCATGGCCTCGGCAATGATCTTGCCGATGGTCTCATCGTTGTTGGCCGAGATGGTGCCGACCTGGGCAATCATGTCGCCCGTCACCGGCTTGGAGAACTCGTCCAGTTTGCCCTTGCCGCGCTCGCCCGTCTTCTTGTCGATTTCGCCCGCGATCACAGCGATCGCCTTCTCGATGCCGCGCTTCAGTGCCATCGGATTCGCACCGGCCGCCACGGTCTTCACGCCTTCGCGATAGATCGCCTGCGCCAGAACGGTGGCAGTGGTGGTGCCGTCGCCGGCCACGTCGGAAGTCTTGGAGGCGACTTCGCGCACCATCTGCGCGCCCATGTTTTCGAGCGCATCCTTCAGTTCGATTTCCTTCGCCACGGTGACGCCGTCCTTGGTGATGGTCGGCGAACCGAACTTCTTCTCAATAACTACGTTCCGGCCCTTGGGACCGAGCGTAACTTTCACGGCGTCTGCCAGTAGGTTGACGCCACGAAGAATCGCCTGCCGCGACTCCTCGCCATGAACAATCTGTTTAGCCATTGCTTTTCTCCTGAAGTTGTAAAGTGTTTCGATCTCTTAAAATTCGATCTCTGAAAATTAGGTCTCAGGTCACAGGTGTCAGGTCTCAGGAAAACTACGCTGCGACCTCACTCCAGCCCTACCTACTATTAGCCAAAGTCGTAAGCCACTAGCCACAAGCCAACGACCATCAGCCAAGAACTATTTCCGCGAGCCGGCGAGTTCCTTCTTGCTGGCGCCCGAAGTTGCGCCCGACAGAATGCCGAGCACTTCCTCTTCGCGCATGATGATGAAGTCCTCACCATCGATCTTGATCTCAGTCCCCGAATACTTTCCGAACAGGACCCGGTCTCCCTCTTTCACTGCGAGAGGAAACACCTTGCCTTCGTCATTGCTCTTGCCGCGCCCGACGGCGATGATCTCGCCCTCCTGCGGCTTGTCCTTTGCCGAATCGGGAATGATGATCCCACCTCGGGTGGTCTCGGCTTCTTCGACCCTGCGGACTAGAATGCGGTCGTGCAGGGGGGTAAACTTGGTAGCCATAGTTTTTCGACTCCTTTCGCTATCTTAAGTGTTTTGTTTTGGTTAGATTGCCGACAGGGACCTTTGTTAGCACTCATCCCTTGCGAGTGCTAATGATACGGATTTGTGCGGAGGATTGTCAAGTAGGGTGGGTGTGGTGCGATCGGCCGGCTGTCCTGTGGTGTTGGTGGCGTCGAGGTGACAGCTTGCGGCGGACTGCTTAGAATGTGGGCACGATGCGGATTAAATATTCTTTCATGGTGGTCGCGCTTGTCTTGGCTTTGTGGCCGGTGGCGGCTCTGGCGGGCGACACGGCGGCGCTCAGCTTCATTATTGTCAAGGATGAAAGCGGCAAGCCGGTCCGGAATGCGGCCGTGGTGTTGCACCCGGTGAACTCGCGCGGAAAGCAAGGACGAGGCGGCTTCGAGCTCAAAACCGACAGTGACGGCAAAACGCACTTTGAAGGCGTTCCTTATGGGAAGTTGCGAGTGCAGGTGCTGGCGTCAGGCTTTCAGACTTTCGGCGAAGATTACGACATTGCGGAGGCGGAGAAAGAAATCACGGTTCGCCTGAAGCGGCCGCAGAAGCAATATTCCATTTACGACGACCATCCGGAGAATCAGAAACCCGCGCCCCCACCGGAGAATCCCCAGGAGAGCAAGGAAAACAAGCCGCAGTAAGCATTGGCTGAAGGATGGCTGCTTGCGAGGGTCATCAGCAAAGTAACAAAGCCACCATGAACTACCTTCTTAAGACAGAGCCATCGGTTTACTCCTACGACAATTTGCTGCGCGACAAGACCACCATCTGGGATGGGGTGACGAATCCGGTCGCGGTGAAGAATTTGCGGGGGATGCAGCCCGGGGATCGGCTGATCATCTACCACACGGGGGATGACAAGCGCGCCGTCGGGACGGCCGAGGTCGTGTCCGTCGATAGTTCGGATGCCAAAACGCCCCTGGTCAAGATCAAGTCGGGCAAGCCGATCGCGGCCCCGAAGAGCCTGGCCGACATCAAGGGGCAAAAGCTGTTTGCGGACTCTGCCCTGGTACGGCAGGGAAGGCTGTCGGTGGTTCCGCTCGATGCGCAACAGTACGAGTATCTGACCCGGGGCTGACTCTGCCCAGGGGAATCCGGTTCCTGTCCGAAGGTTCGGGGGCCTCTTTTGAGCTATATCCCCTCAAGGCCGCGCCAAAGTAGAATAATCCAGTGATGCTAAGAATCCCGACTCTCTGCGCCAAGCCGTTGTTGCTCGCGACCTTCGTCGTCGGCAGCATTGCACTGACTTACGGACAAACCACCACCCCTGCGCCCGCGCCAAAAGCGCCGGCCAAGAAGCCCGCGACCAGCGGAGCTGCGAAAGCGACAACGGCGAAGCCGGCGACCGCCGCTCCCGCGTTGACGACCAAAAAAGAAAAAGTAAGCTATGCGATCGGTGCGGATCTGGGCGGCAAGTTGAAGTCGTCCTCGATCGACGTGGATCCCAACGTCCTCACGCGGGCCCTGAAAGATTCGTTGACCGGCGCCAAGTCGGCCATGACGGATGACGAGATACGCGCGACCCTCTCCGACCTGACGAAAGACTTGCAAGCGAGGCAGGCGACGCTGACCAAGGAGAAGGCCGACAAGAATAAGAAAGAGGGCGAGGCTTTCCTGACAGCGAACAAGACCAAAGAGGGCGTGGTTGCGCTGCCCAGCGGCCTGCAATACAAGATCATCAAGGAGGGCACCGGTCCGAAGCCGACCGCGACTGACACGGTGGTCTGCAACTACAAAGGCACACTGATTGACGGTAAGGAATTCGACAGTTCCTTCAAGCGCGGCCAGCCGGCGACGTTCCCGGTGGGCGGAGTGATCAAGGGGTGGACCGAAGCCCTGCAACTGATGCCCGTGGGCTCGACCTGGCAGTTGTTCATTCCTTCCGACCTGGCCTACGGGGACCGGCAGGCTGGACCTGACATTACGCCGGGGGCGACGCTGGTATTTGAAGTCGAACTCGTGTCGATTCAACCCAAGGCCGAGACCAAGAGCGACAGCGGCGCGAAGCAGGACCAGGGTGACGAGAAGAAGGATCAGGGAACGACCGCGACTCCGCCGCCTTCCGAGAAGAAGAATTAATTTAGACAGGGATCGTGATGTTAAACCCGCCCGATGGGGCGGGTTTTCTTGTTTGAGGAATGACGTCGCGTTTGGTTTGCTTTGGTCTCGTTTGCTAATCTTCCAGACATGTCTTTCAAAGGAACAATCGCGATTGCACTGTTTGTTTACACCGCTTTGTCTTCCGCCCTCGCCCAGGATCGGGGGAGACGCGATGAAGTGGAGGACAGCCTGCAGGCGAGGTATCGCCTGACGAGCCTGGGGGGCGGGCTCATGGGGGTCCACGGCGAAGATTCCATTCGCAAGGCGGGAGGCACAGTGATCCTGCTGCGGGACGGCTTGTATGGCACGCATGACCGAAGGAGATTGGTCGCGAATGCCATTCAGGATGGAAGGTCCACGGTGGCTTCCGGTGACAAAGAAGTGGAGCTGGCTCGTGGGGAAAAATTCTACGTGAATGCCGCGCACGTTGGCTCCGACGTCGTAACCCTGGGGCTGCTCAGCACGCGAATGATTCCCGGGCAGGGCAAGCCGTCGCAAGTGTGGTGCAGCGTCAACTTTTTTTTCGCGCAAGATACGCTGGCGCAGGGCGACATGGGCAAGGTTTACTCAGTGCTTGATCAGTGGATCCTTCCAGAAGGCAGCACGACGGTGCCCGCTTCTTCTATCGCTTCAGCTTCGAGCGCACCTGCGGCGGTGGCCGCCAAGCCTGCATCCAAGGCGGTTGACCTCCAGCCCGGGATGACGCGAGACGAAATTATCAATACGCTTGGCATTCCGTTGCAGGAGGTGGCATTCGGCGACCATCGCTGGCTGACGTACCCGGCGGTAAGCATCACGATGGAACAGGGCAAACTGACCGCTGTGGATCGCAATGCGCAGGCTCTGGTTCCGGTTAAGATCTTGTCCGACCCGAACGGCGCCGATGTCTTCCTGGACGGCAGCTTTGTAAGTTCCACGCCCGCGGTTTTGAGTTTGCGTGAAGGAACCTACAAGGTGGCAGTGAAGTCGTCCGGCTACAGCGACTGGGAACGTGACGTGAAGGTGCTGCCGGGTGCGGAAGTGAATTTGAATGCGAAGCTCAACAAGTAGTCGGGGAGTGTTTGCAGCGGCACCAGAACTTAGAGGATCGTTGAATCGGCTGCAGTCGGGGGCTAGCCATTCTTTTTTGAACAGGAAGTAAGGCGCGCGGTGAGCGCGGGCAATCCACTGACAGTCTCATTCCGCGGCTATGCTTTCAGGACGCGCTGCGAGCAGCCCGGTTCCGTGCAGGCGTAGGTGATGCGGTTGTGCTGGCGGTCGAGGCTGAGGATGAACATGGGGCGGCCGTGCATGTCGCAGCGGGGCTGGTCGGGAGTGATCTCAGGAGGGACATCGCGTTTTGGATTCACGTAGCCCACGCGCTCTCCGAAACAGCGGCCGCAGAACTTCTCGGTGCAGCGGAAGAAATCGATGGAGTAGTCGAAACTGTAGGGGGCGATGCAGGCTTCCATCGTGCGGAAATGCTTGTCACATAGAGGGAGGATGTCCGTCCGCATGCCTGAGCGAGTGTAGCATCCGGGGAGCGGGCGGAGATTGCCCAGAAGGTGGCGGTGCGGACGAGGACTCTTCTTTATAATGACCGCCCTATGCGACGAAAGTCTCGCGCGACAGTCTAAAGCGGGCAGAGGAGGAGCGTGTCATGAAGACGGGGCTGTGGGTTGCATTGTTATCGGTTTCTTTGGGCACATCTGGAATGTTTGCGCAGAATGCACCGGAAGGGATCTGGCAGGGATACGACGGCGAGTGGAAGCATGTCTCCAGCCAGTTGATTGCCCTGGCGGAGGCGACGCCGGCGGAGAAGTTTGCGTGGCGGCCGGCGGCTGGAGTCCGCTCGACCAGTGAAGTCTACATGCACATCGCGCTGGCGAACTTCTATCTGCTCAGCATAACGGGGCCGAAGATGCCGGCCGACCTTACGCGGGAGATGGAGAAGTCGGTGACTTCCAAGCCGGAAGTGATCCAGTGGCTGAAGCGCTCGCTGGATGCGGTGAAGACGGCGCACGCCGCGGAGACGCCCAAGGACCTGGAGCGCAAGGTACACGTCGCGGACCGGGATGCGACCGTGGACGGGATGTTTCTGCGCATCATCATTCATGACAACGAGCACATGGGACAGTTGATTGCCTATGCGCGGATGACGGGAGTGACTCCGCCCTGGGCGAATAACTGACGGCGAAAGCCAGATCTTAAGAGGCTGAGGGAGATCAGGAGAAGACTTTTCTGAGTTCCCGGCGCAGGATCTTGCCCGAGGGGGTGCGGGGCACCGAGTCGACAAAGAGGATTTCGCGCGGCTGCTTGTAGTGCGTGAGACGGTCGGCGACGAAGCCGCATAACGATCTCTTCATAGCTTCGTCGGAATTCTGGCCTTCCCGCAGCACGACGAAGGCGCAGGGAATTTCGCCGGCCTCCGGGTTGGGTCGCGCGACGACTCCACAGTCTCGAACGGCGGGATGCTCCATCAGTACGGCTTCGACCTCGGCGGGGGCGACCGGGAAGCCCTTGTACTTGATCATTTCCTTGCGCCGGTCGAGCACGTAGAAGAAGTCTTGGGCGTCGCGGTTGACGATGTCGCCCGACCAGTACCATCCGTCACGCAAGACGCTGGCAGTGGCCTGCGGTTCCTTCCAGTATCCCAACATAAATTGCGGTCCGCGCATGACGAGCTCTCCCGGCTCACCGTGCGCGACTTCGCGGTCGGCGAGATCGAGGACGCGGCATTCGGTTTGCGCCAGCGGCTGTCCGATCGATACGGGGTTGTTGAGCTCCGGCTGGACGAAGCCCACGTGCGTTACGGGAGACGCTTCGGTCATGCCATATCCCTGGTTGATGGGGATGCCGGTGAGCTCGGTAAAGTGGCGAGCCAGTTCGGGCGCGAGCGGCGCTGCACCGCATTTCACCCACCCGACTTTGTGTCCTGCAGGAAAGTTACCCGCTTCGGCAGCATGGTTTAGCGCGTTGAGAGCGGGGGGAACGACCGGCATCATGGTGACGCCTTCCGAGACAAGCAAGCCAAGAAGTTGCGGGACGTTGAAGCGAGGCATAAGCACGAGCGTGCCGCCGAGCGTAAGAATCGGGTTGAGCGCAACGTTGAGTCCATAGATATGGTAGAGGGGCAGAAAGCACAGCATGGTGTCGGCCGCAGTGAGAGGCACGCCGTTCGGAGCAATGAGCTGGTAAATGTTCGCAATCAGGTTGTAGTGCGAGAGCATCACGCCCTTCGGAAGTCCAGTCGTTCCGCTTGAGTAGGGAAGGGCGGCGATTGTTTCTCTGGAAGATTGGACAGGCGTCGGCAGCATTGCGGTGGCGGGCTTAAGGAGGTCGGAAAAGTCTTCCGTACCGCTCGCATGCTCGCGAGTGCTATATACACGGCGAAGGTTTGGAAGCCTCGTGAGATGGATGTCGCCCAGGACGGCGCGGTCGGTGATGAGGATGACGGCTCCGGAATTCTCCAACTGGTAGCGTACTTCGCGCTCGCGATACGTTGGGTTCAGCAGGGTGGGGAAGCTTCCCGCTAGTGTGGTCGCGTGGTAGGCGGCCGCGAATTCCCATGAATTGGGGAGGAAGATGGCGACTACTTCGCCGGGCTTGAGACCGGCGGCGATCAGGCCGCGGGCCAGGGCTTCGACGGTTTCTCCGTATTCGGCGTACGTGAAGCGGCGATGGATGGAGGAATCGAGCAAGGCGATTTTGTTGGGGAACTTGCGGCAGGCATCGAGGATGACATCGTGCAAAAAGAGGTTGGCAGGGTCGGCGTAGAGTTGGGTGCGGAGCATGGGCCGGGGAGATTGTAGGACATGGGGGTGGCGGGTGGCTCAAAAATCTGACGGCGGCGCGAACGCAAGGTCCCTCGACTGCGTTCGGCTGGCGCCTCACTTCGCTCGGGATGACATGAATTGCAGGAGTTGGTTGGTGATTGCGATGGGCTCAGCTGGCAAGCTTGCGGAGGAATTCGCGCTCGTCCATGCGGTACTTGAAGGCTTTGCGGCCGTCGATGAAGACGACGGGCACCTCGTCGGTGAACTGGCGGCGGAGTTGTTCGTCGGTGTCGACGTCCACCTCCTGCCAGCGGAATAAGCCGCGACGCTCCAGCTTGACCAGGCTTTCTTTCACGATTTCGCAAAGATGGCAGCCCTTGCGGGTGTAGACGAGGACTTGCCGAGGGTCAGCCATGCGCGGAGTTTAGCATTTTCGGGCTAAATTTCAATCGTCCGGAATGTAAAGAAGTTCATAATCCGGCCGGTCGATAAGCGGATGGGTTAGCCGCTGGGATTTTGCGGTCGCGCGGCCCAGGTAAGTGAAAATCATAACTGGGTAATAGCCTGACAGTAACTGGTTCTGCCCGCAAACGGTACAATCCGAGCCATGAAAAAGAACCTGGAACTGCCGCTGCTCGGCAAAGCTGCGCTGATCACAGGCGGGGCGAAACGGTTGGGAAGGGCATCGGCGCTGGCGCTGGCTCAGGCCGGGGCGGATGTCGCGATTACGTTTCATAGGTCCAGCGGCGAGGCGCAGCATACGGTCATTGATCTGGCGAGCCTGGGGGTGCGGGCCTTCGCGCTGCAGTGCGACGTCACCAGCGAAAGAAGCGTCAAGGCGATGATCAAAGAGGCCGGAAAAGAGCTGGGCAGGATCGACATCCTGGTGAACAACGCGGCTAACTACGAAACCGTGGAGTTCGAGAAGATCACGGTTGCACAGTGGGACGCCATTTTCGCGTCGAACACGCGCGGGCCGTTTCTGGTGACGCGGGAGGCGCTGAAGCATCTCCGGCAACAACGCGGCAAGGTCATTCATATGGGCTCGCTCGGCGGGTTCATCCCATGGGAGACGCACGCGCACTACTGCTCGTCGAAGGCCGCCCTGCACATGTTGACGAAAGTGATGGCGAAAGCGCTGGCCCCGGAGATCGCCGTGAATGCGGTGGCCCCCGGCATGATCGACCTGGGAGAAAAGGCCGCCAAGCCTTTCATGCGAAAAATGGCCCGGGTCACCCCCATGAAGTGCAATGGCAGCGGAGAAGAGGTGGCCGCCGCCGTGCGGTTTTTTGCCGAGGCGCCACATTTCATTACGGGGCAAATTCTGACGGTCGATGGCGGGTTGGGTTTGGGCTGACCTGGATGGCCCGGAACATCATTGTCCGGGGCGAGTTACTCATATAAGTCCTCGAGCGTGCGCCATTGCTGAGGCCGGTTCGCTTGCGGTATCGTGCAGTGAACCCAATCATGCGCACGTTTTTCCGATGGCTTCTCGTCTCTGTCGCTCTGGTGGCTGGTCTTGGCGGTATTTCGTTGGCGCAGGAGCATCCCGAGGAGGGAGGCCATGAGGTGCAGCTCTGGACGGGCGGCGGGTATACCGTTCCGGGCGGCACCAAGAATACCGGCGTCTGGAATCTGGGAGTTCGTTATGGCTGGATTCTGACGCGGCCGCACGGCCCCGGATTCCTGAAAGGGCGCTTCGAATACGCGGTCGATGCCGTGCCGATGTTTCTGGTCTTTCAGCCCGCGAATACCAGTTATGGCGCAGGATTTAATCCCATCGACCTGAAGTGGGATTTCGCGACCCGCGGGTCGGTTGTTCCTTACCTTGAGATCGATGGTGGGACTTTGTTCACCAATCACAGCGTGCCGACTGGCACGAATGCCGTGAATTTTACGAGCAGCGGTGTTTTTGGGGTTCACTTTCTAGGCGAGCGGCGCAACTGGAGCATCGAAGCGCGTTACATGCACATTTCCAATGCCGGGCTGGCCAATCCGAATCCGGGGATTAATACGTTTCAGGTTCGGCTGGGGATTGGGAAGTTTCTGCCTCGAAAGCAATAGTGGAAGAGCTCACTCCGAGACTCAGTGCTTTTCTTGGGGCGATTGGCACGGCCGGACAGGTTGCGAGACAGACTCTTCTACGCGGGAAAGAGCAAACCTCAGGCGCTAAAAGCGCCACGTATTTTGAGTGCCTTAGCGGCACGAGTAAACTCGTGCCCTTCCCGATCCTCGGAACTTTCTTTGCCGCAAGCTGTGAAGCCGTGCCTTCCCATTTTTTCGACTTGATGCCTCAGCCCTCGGCAGTGGTGGGGTCGATACTGCTGCGCACTTGCGAAACGCGGTTGGCGGGGAAGCCTCCCTGGCGCGCGTGCTCGCGGATCATTTCCTCGTTGGGTGCGATATAGACGCAATAGACTTTGTCGTCGGTGACGTAGCTGTGGACCCATTGAATCTCGGGGCCAAGCTTGCGCAGAACGCCGCAGGATGTTTGCGAGATCGCAGTGAGTTGGTCGGGCGTCATTTTGCCTGCGCCCGGGATCTCGCGTTCGATGACGTATTTGGGCATGGGAAGCCTCCCGGGGAAGATTCTACGAAGTGGCGGGTGCTGTCAACAACGGTGGATAAGATCTGAGCGTTCTTGAAAGAGCATGCTGCTGGTGTACTCAAGCCAGAGAAACGTCAGAGCCCTTCGACTTCACTCAGGGCAGGCTCTCGACTGCGTTCGGCTGGCGCCTCACTCCGCTCTCGGCTGCGACTTGGATGGTGCTCGAGGCAAGCGTGTCGGCGGACATGAAGAAACGGAATACGCTAGCACCAAATCATTGTGGCTGAATGGCTTGCGTAATTTTACGGATCGGGCTGAGGTTCTTGTGGCGCTGGATCGGGAGCACGGAATTTGCGGACATGGACGGGGTCCAACTCGTTCGTGCCATATGCTCTGGCACCTAAGCGCCATTGTGAAGCCGGCGGGGGTGACATAACCTCCGCTCGCGCGCCGTTGATAGACTGCTTCGTCGATTTCTAAGTAAATCGAGGATTGGCCCAAGGTTCTTCGGGGGAGGAGGCCTAGGCTCTATTTTTTGCATTCGTCCGGCGCCCGGCCAGGATTCCAGGAGCCGTATTATCGGCTTTTGTAAGGAACGCATAGCCCCATCAGAGTCGTAGTGATGGACCAGAGAGAGTTAGGGCCCGAAGATCAAGCTGTGAAGTGAGCGGAGATCTTCAATGTTCCTGTTGCTGAATAACGTGCCGATGTTTTCAGGAAGTCATTTCTGCCTTCCCCAAGGGGAGAATGGCTGTGACAGGGAAGCGTCTGTTTTGGACGTCCATCATCATCGTTGAACTGGCTCTTGTTTATCTGTTGTGGAGACCGTACCGGCAACACTTTGCGAGGCCGTCCCACCGCATTGCACAAGCTCCGGTAGTCGCACGCCAGCCTGAAGTCAAAGTCCCACCCATTGTGATCGCCTCTCGCAAGCCCTGGAGTGGCGTGCGCCCCCATGGTGCCGCGCATGGAAAACTGCCAGTTGTGAATGCCGGTTTGAAGACGGCGTTGCCGATTACAGCCAAGCCCGTTGAGCCGCAGCGAGTCATGAGTCCGCTGGAGAGTTTCTGGTGCCAGATGTCGACCGTCGAGTCGAAATGCGATTGCAAAGGAAAAGGCGAAGAACAAGCCGCCAATCTGGTGATGCGGTAGCCGTCGATCGCAAGCGGGGCTATCCGGCGGGCGGCCCGCTTCTTCGCCGTCCATTCTTGATCCGTTAATTAACAAATGGGGGTGTCTCGCGTTTTTCGAGACCTCGGGCTTTTCCGTGGCCTGACTTGATTCTTTCGAGGGATCCCATCACCTCGACCTGGGAAAAGCGTCACAGCACCATCGATCCTCGACAGCCTAGCCCGTCTCCATGGCGCGGGGACTCAAACGCTTCTACGGAGCCGGCGACCCTCCACTACATCACGTTCAGTTGCGACTGTAACGAACGTCTAGGGACACTTTGTAAAGGATGTCATGAGACTGAACAACCTTTCGAAGCGTGGGATTCCTAACTTTCTCATCCATGGGATCTTCCCCTACTTTCCAAACCACTCCTCAAACCACCGCAACGTCCGCAACGTGTAGTCCCGCGCGTCCGCCGGCCGGTAGAACACGTGCCCTTCATTCGGATACACCACCATTTGCGTCGGCACCTTCATGGCCTGCAATGCGTGGTACCACTCAATCGACTGCGGCATCGGCACCTCGCCATCCCGATCGCCCACCAGGATCAATGTCGGGGTCTTCACCCTCTTCACGAACCGTATCGGATCCGATTTCTGATACACCGCCGGATCGTCATACACAGACGCTCCGAAGAACGGAATCATCCACTCGTCAATGTCGTTCTGCCCGTAATAACTCTGCCAGTCGGCAAGCCCCGCGCCTGCCACGGCGGCCGCAAAGCGCGTGGTCTGCGTCTCTGCCCACATCGTCATGTAGCCGCCATAGCTGTGCCCCCAGATCCCAAGCTGCTTCGCATCAATCGGGAACTGCTGGATCATCGCATCCACACCCGCCATGATGTCGCGATAGTCCCCGTTTCCGAAATCTTTCACGTTGCCCTGCGTGAACGCCTCTCCCTGCCCATAACTTCCCCGCGGGTTCGGACACAGCACGAACCATCCCAGCAACGACGCCGCCGTCATGTCGCCCATCTTTCCCGCTTTCCATTGCGACAGGCATGCCCACGACGGCCCGCCATGCACGCTCACCACCAACGGATACTTCTTTGCCGGATCGTAATCCTTCGGCAGCATCAACCAGCCCTGCACGCGCGTATCGCCATTCCTCCAATGAACATTGCGGCTCTCGCCCCAGGTCGCGTGCACGTCCCTGTTCACATGCGTGATCTGCTTCCACGATCCCATCGGCCCCGCCCACAGTTCCGGAGACGTGCTCGCCGCCTGGCGAACCACCGCGCTCACGGATCCATCCCGAGAAAGGGATGCGCCCAGCGCATATGCATCCGTGATCGTGCTGATCACTTCTTCACCCGTCCAACCCTTGAAAGCCGAGGATTCCGGAAGCCCTGCCGTGCTGATTACCGCATAGCCCGTGTTCCCATCAACATTCGCGATCACCGCGATTCGGTCCGCACCGACCCAGGCAATCGAGGAGGGCGACGCCTTGATTCCCGGGGTCAGATTCTTGACTGCGCCCCCTGCAATCGGAATCAGCTGGACGTCCCCACCCGTGAGCCCTTCATCGCTCATCAAGCCTTCAATCAGCGCTACCGATTTTCCATCCGGAGAAACACGCGGATCGGCCATCTGCCACTTCGGCTTGTAGATTTCCCGCATCTGCCCGCTGCTGCCATCGACCGCATACAACCTCGCCACCCACCAATTGTTGTCGCCCGCGCCGTGTGCCGCACTCACCACCCAGCCCTTCGAATCCGGCGTCCAGTCATATTCGTAAACGTAAATGTCCACCGGGGAGATCGCCTTAAGACTTTTCGTCTGCAGATCCACAACCGCAATCCGCTGCTCGTAGACCTTCTCGCCTACCACCCCCGCCAACGGAGTCATCGGCTGCAGCGGTCCCGCGATCCGCGGCATCCCTTCCATGTAAAGCAGTGCGATCTTTGTACCATCGGGCGAATAGCTCGGGCCCTGCGCATACCCCCTGAGATCGGCCAATTTCGCCGGCCCACTGCCATCAGCCGACGCAGTCCACAATTCCGACGCCGGCACGTCGGTCGGCAGATCTCCCAGCCAGACAATGTTCTTGCTGTCTGCCGACCAGGCAACATCGCGAGCCGCCAGCTTCGCATCGCCGGCAACCCGCCGCGCCTCCCCTCCACTCAGCCCCTGCACCGAGAGTTCTCCCTCGACGATGTAAGCCACCCGATTTCCATCCGGCGAAATGGCAACCTGATCAATCTTCTTGATTGTGGGAAGCGAATCCAGCGCAGAAGCCACGTGATCCTGGGCCTCCGCGCCCCCAAGTGCCGCCCCGCATACCAGCAAGCCAGAAAGCAGCAGGAGAAGAAGAAGTTTGTGAAGTGTCATAGTTGCGCGAGAGTATACACGTGTGCCGCTGGCGCCATCGCTGCGCATCTGTTGCACCCTTCAAGTCCCGAGATTCTGAGTCGATTTGGCGACGCATGCATCAAAGCGAACGTGGAACGAGTAAATATCAGAGAGGGCGTCAGCTCTGGCGCTTACGCAACCGCATCTGACTTCGAGCAGATCTTCACGCTGGAAATGAGTACTCTCTATCTCCTGTCGTTTCTTTTGACCGGTGACCGAGAAAAAGCGGAACAGTGCTTTGTGAGTAGTATTGCGGAATCTGCAAAAGCGAACCGCGTATTCAAGGCATGGGCGCGCTCTTGGGCTCGACGCACGATTATTCAGAGTGCGATCCGGCTTATTGCGCCACTACAGCACTCCGATGGCGCAATGCGAAACCCTGATACAGTGCAAACGATGGATAAACTGCCTTTAGAGTCACAGGCAGAGGTTTCTGCGATTCTCGAGTTAAGGCCGCTAGAACGCTTCGTTTTCGTAATGTGTGCTCTGGAACGCTATTCCGATCACGAGTGTTCAATTCTTCTAGGTTGCGCACGGAAGGATGTGATCAATGCGCGCGCTCGCGCTTTGCAACACTTGGTAAGGTTGATGAGGTTTCCCAAGAATGAGCTGGGCACCGGACCGAAGGACTCGGCAATCCGCGAAAACGCTACCCAGGTTATCGAACTGACAATTGCTCGATTTTTTCCGGTGCCAACTTGGAGTCGGGCAAATGTGTTGTCGTCGGCATGATTGGAGTTCACAACAGAAGCCCGTACGACTTGTAACCTCGCTCACAGTGCAAACCCTGGCGGGTGGCCCGCCCTAGACATCGCATGAACTTTCGACGATTTTCTTTGCGGGTGGCGGGTGCCCCCTGGTCTTGGATGGGATCTTAGCAAGAGCCGGCGGGGCAACAATTGACGCGGCACCCGAATCCCTTCCGCTGAGGGCGCTTTCGGCTGCCGCGCGGTTATGAGCACGAAGTAACCTGACTGGGAACCTACCGTATCCTGTCGGCGACCGCTTGTGACCAGTGACCTGAATGCATGTGATGAGTTCTAGCCGATGGATTCGAGGCTGTGCTATTAACCGAATTCCACCATCGCCCGGGCTCGGCCGTTCTCCTTGCTGGCGTAAAGCATCTTGTCGGCGTGAGCCATCAACTCCTCGACCCTTGCGTCCTTCTGAAAGATTGCTCCCCCAATGGATACGCTGAGCGAAACCGATTCTTGTCCATAGGGAATGCGTGCCAGACGAGTTTGCCAGGTCTCGCGCCTCCGCACCAGGGGAGGATGCTTCCCGCTTTGGACCAAGGCCCGTTTTGGAGGTGGCTGACCTAGCCTGTTCTCGTGTCGATGTCCTTCCGTCACCTTCGCGCAGGTTACTCTGCACACAATAAAAATGGCCGGCGTTCAAAATGTACTACTCGCACCTTGCTCGCGATTGTTTCTCCGACTAAGTTGCTTACAACTTACTTGTAACTGTGGTTGGTGAATTCGTCGACTCGAGGTCTTCCCGCGACGCGCACGGGGTTTCGTTCTCGTCGTGAAGGGCCCTCCCCCACGAGTCGCAGCGTCCGGCGGTAAGGACGAAATTCGCTTCAGCTCCCGACAATCGACCTAGCAAGACGGAGTGCGTGTGCCTCCGCCGATGGAGGAGTGTGTCATGAAGCACCACAGTTTTTTGATGCGGCACCTGTGTCTGATTCTGTTCGTCGTCGCCCCGCAGTTGGTACGCGCGCAGAGCGACCCCAACCCCAATTGCTCATTGATCGTTCCCAGCAATCCGCTCTCCGCCGAGGGTCTGGCCACCCCTTATCAACTGGTGGCAACCGATCCGACCGCCGGTGATTGCCACGAGACCAACACGGACCAGTCGGCTTTCGTGGAAGCTGGAATTCTTGACCCGGCGACCGGGCAGATCTCCATTTACAGTCCGCTTGTCGTGGACCAGTTCGCCACACCGGGGGTTCCTCCCGTGATCCCTACGCTTCCCGCGAATGCAATCGTCGCCCTCTGGTTCGGATACAACGGCGACACGTTGACGCTGCAGGCTGCCGATGGTCTGTTGTCGGCCGCGTCCTGCGTAAACGGGGCCGATGGTGCGAACTTCGGCCAATTCGCCTACTGCAACGCTCCTGCGTTCTTCAAGGCGGCGCACCGGGCCATACGCAGAGGACAACTCAGAATTCCGCCGCTCGGCACTGCGCTCGACGGCCGCCCCTGCCCCTCGGTGCGCGACTTCTATGCCGTAGACCAGGATCAGAGCGACAACCTCCCCACCAGTTATCTGATAACCAGCGACGGTATGGCGCAGAAGACGCAAGCGAATATGGGCCACTATCCGGACGCGGTAACGCTCGGCAATCCGAGCGACAATCGTTTGGTTGACGTGGCACTCGACGGAGCGCTGGGTTGCACTCCGTGGAAGGCCCCCGACCTTGCGGACCCGGGCCAAAAGGTGCCTGCCCTGCCGCTGAACGAGTTGCAGGCGCGGGCACACCAGGGATTCCCGGTCGCCCTGGTTCCTGCGGGTGATCCGATGGTGCTGAGCAACGGGGGGAAAGACCTTGTGAAACTGAACGCCTACCGGCGTGGCGTCGATCAACCTCCGGTGGCATGGTCTTTCCAGGCCGACACCGCGCGCTATTGCCGGAACATGCTGCGCATCGCTCCGGCGCGCATGATCCAGGATCAGTCGTTTCTCATGCCGGATGCAACTCATCCCACGCGCGGGCTATCACCCGATCCTGGCGTGGCCGATTCCCTGTTTACGTTCCTCGCACAGAGGTTCGTATCGAGCTACGACATCCTGGGATGCGCTGACCTGCTGAGCATTCCTGATCCGGTCGCGCTCACAATCAACGCCGATGGCGTCACGACCGGAGCCATTGTGAGCGGTCCGATCATCTTCCGGGCTCGGCAATTCCTGGCGCGATGCGAGCGGCAGGATCGGTCGCAGGACGCGGCTTCAACCGCTGCCGACACAGAGTAATCCCCCCTTGTGTCGAGCGGGATGAACCGGGCGCGCGATTTCTCCGGGGAACTCGCGTGCCCGCTGATTTCAGGATTGTTCAGAAATTTTCCAGCATCCAGACGTTCGAGCTGCCGCTGGCCTTCCAGATGGCGAGATGTTTTCCGTCGGGTGAAGGGATAGCCCAGCCCAGCTTCATCCGGTTTTCGTCGAGTAACGTGCGAACGCGGCCGGAGATGTCGACGTTCAGCAAGCGGCGCGGCCCCGTATTGGCATAGGCCAGGGCCCACAGGCTCTTGCTGTCGGCGGCCCAGTCGATGCTGCCGATGCCCAGCCAGTCGCCAGGTACGGGGAGCGTCTTCTTCGATCCATCCAATAATGAAAGCAAGAGGATGACCGAATCTTCCTTGCCGCCCTCTTTCCGCGCCATCGCCAGCAGCGTTCCATCGGGAGAGAGCGTCCAGTTGAAGTCGAACGAATTGGTGGACTCAACCTCCGCGGACTTGATTTCTGCGCCCAGTCCTTTTTCCGGATCGAAGTAGTAGAAGACTTCGCGGCCCGATTGAATCCTGCTGATGATACAGACCGTGGAGGGCAGGCGCGCGCACTGCTGGTTATTGGCTTCTGGTAACAGCAGAACAGTTTGCGGCGCTCCTCCCGCGAGCGCCATCCGCATCAGGCGTACATCGGGCGAAGTATCTCCAGGCTTGGGTGAAATCTTATACAGGAAGCTTTTGCCATCGGGAGTCAGACGCGGCATTGTGGCATCTTGAGCGCCGCCCACGAGGATCTCAGGCTCGGTATCGTTTACGCTCTGCCGGAAGATGTTGTAGTTTCCATTGCGGTTCGAGACGAACAGGACGGACTGGCTATCGGGCGTCCAGGCATAGGGCATGTCGGACCGCTCATCGAAGGTCAGCTGCCGCTCGTTGCCGAGCTTCGTTCCGTTCGCGAGTATGTCGGCGACATAGACATCCGGCTCAATCTGTCCGCGGAAATAAATCATCCGCTTTCCCTCGGCGGTAATGCTCGGCAGCGACGCAACACCGGCTCCGTGCGTCAAGCGCATCGCTTGTCCCTGCACTCGTCCTTGAGAATCGAGTTGGACCGCCCAAAGGTTCGTGTCATCACGATTGGTCACGGATTCCTGCTGGGTATAAATCAAGCGGTTGTGGGGGCTCCAGGCGACGGTGCTTCCCAATCCGTTCTTAGAGAGCACAACCTGCGCATGAAGATTCCTCAGGTCGAGTACTTCAATTTTTGCCTCTATACGCGCGTAGCCCGCCGCGTACGCGCCGCGTGTGTATGCGATGTGTTCGCCGTCCGGCGCCCACACCGGCGGCCCCAGGAACGTGAGCTTGTCGTCGGGGATGATCGGGTGCACATCGGTGCCGTCGGCTTTCATCAGGAAGCCCTGCGCAGCTTCCGAGTGTCTGGAAAGAAAGACGATCTGGGATCCATCAGGAGAGACGGCGGGCGCGAAGCCGTTGTCGAGCAGCTTGCGCGGCGTTCCGCCCAGCACCGAGATCGACCAGATGCTCGGCGATTCTTGCGGTCCCGCCACCCACGTGGCCAGCATGTGCACGCCGTCGGGAAACCAAGCAGCGGGCTTGGGATGAAAATCTTTGGGCAGCGCAATCGAGTGGGTCTCGCCCGTGTCAATCACCCGGAGAAAGAAACCGCGTGCATCGGCGAACGCGAGGTACTTTCCATCCGGAGAAATGACGCCGTCGCTTACCGGGTTCTCAGGGCCGTTCGCCGTGAGGCGGCGCTCGCTCAACACCTTTGGCGGCGGCGTGGCGTGTCCGGCATGCCACCCCAGAACTACTCCCACTACAAGGATGACCAGCCCTACCGCGCCCAGCAGCCACCACGGATGCGCTACCACCGGCCTCGGCTGTGCAATAGAAGATGTCTGCCCATTGCCTGAGACGGGAGCGAGAAAACGGTATCCGCGCCGCGCCACCGTCTCAACGAAGCGAGGATTTTCCGCCGTGTCTCCGAGCGCATCGCGCAACCGGCGCACTGCCGCATTCAGGCTGTGATCGAAGTCGACATAGGTATCCTCGGCCCACAGGCGGGCCCGCAACTGCTCGCGCGTCACAACTTCGCCCGGGCGCTCCAGCAGCGTTATGAGGATCTGGTAGGGCTGTTCCTGAAGCTTGACCCGGACTCCGT
Organism: uncultured Acidobacteriota bacterium; assembly: GCA_963733805.1. Classification (GTDB taxonomy): domain Bacteria; phylum Acidobacteriota; class Terriglobia; order Terriglobales; family Acidobacteriaceae; genus Gp1-AA133. The sequence goes on from CAVTEO010000010.1 coordinate 560,887, forward strand.
TGCGGCGAAGTTCTCCGCTTTTCGGATCCACCTCGAAGATGCCGAAGCGAATGGTCGCCGAATCTGCGCCGGAGTCCGTCATGAGTCTCGGTCGGATCGGAATCTTAGCACTCAATCCCATCTTCTTTGCTCGTTACCTCACCCCGCAACTATTTGACGGGAAAGCGAATATCTCGTTACCCAGATTTTCCCGCCCGGTTACCCCGCCCCCCTTGAGATACGCCCCGGCCGCAGCGACGGTTCTCCCAGAAAACGGGGAGGACGGCCATGGCAGGCAAATTTCGAATTGTGTCGCTCACTGCGATTCTGGGGCTCGCGCTGGTCTCCGGGGCGCAAGCGCAGGCTTATCCACACATCACTGTTATCGTCAGGTCCACCGCGGAAATCCCGAGCGCCCTGCTACGCGACGCCGAAGATTCGGCTATGCGGATCTTCGAAAAAGCTGGCGTATCAGTCCAGTGGCTGAACTGCTTCCACCGCGGCGGAGCTTTTCTGGACCAGGCATGCGCCGCGGCCACTACGCCCGCCGATCTTGTCATTCAAGTTGTCCCCCGCGCACAGCATGCGGCGGACTCGGTCTTTGGCGTCTCCTTTGTCGATGCCGGGGGCGGGGTTTTCGCTGACATCTTTTTCGATCGTGTGCTGCAGCTTCACGCGCAGAATCGCCAGATTTCGTTTTCGAGGTTGCTCGGCTCCGTGATCGCACACGAGCTCGGACACCTCCTGCTCGGGGAGCACTCCCATTCGAGAGAAGGGTTGATGCAGGCTCAGTGGAGCTCAGCGCAGTTAAAGAGAATGGAAACGGGAAATCTCCTCTTCGACGCCACCACGGCGGCTCAATTGAGGAACCGGGCGGCCACCCTGGCCCCCCGAACGAGGCCTGTGATTCTCGCCTCCGGCGCGGGAAACTAACCCAGTCCTTCTGGGTTGAAATAGGGGCCATCGACCGTTGCGGTCGACCCACATTGTCGCAATGTGAGAATGACGAGGGCTACTTCTGGCCCTTGTTGAATGGAAAACATCCCCTTGTGCGTTGCGATGTCCTTGCATGGCAACAGATAAGCATGCTTTGTTAGAAGGGGTTACGGTGGTACCTAAAGTGCAATGCCAGCTTCGTTGACATCCCAAAATCACAAGTTGATACTCCGCTTACGGTTACCATTTCTAAGTGCTTGACCTGACGCGCGGGGAAACCTCGTGCACTCGCGTTTTTTCGCTATCCAATTCGTTGCGCGAAGCTTTACCGGAGGAAAAACATGTTGTTCAAGCAGGCAAAGGATCGTTTCGGAAACAGGAGCCGCTGGCTCGCCGGCATTTCGCTGCTGGCGGTCGTGGGAGCGGTGTGCATCTTCGCCGGTCCGGCCAGATCGTACTTCAAAGGACAGTCAGTGGGCACGGTTGAGAAGGGCTCTGTGCTGCGCACGGCAAGCCCGGCCGAGCAGGCGCGCATTTCGTCCAGTGTCGGAACTGGTCCCCTGTCGTTCGAACCGAACCTGGGCCAAAGCGATCCGCAGGTCAAGTTCACGGCTCGCGGCAACGGCTACCAGCTATTCCTGACTCCGGCAAAGGCCGTCATGTCGCTGGCACATCCTCGCAAGATGAATCCTCGATCTGATTCGGACCAGGCGACAACGCCCGCAACCGTAGGAGCCTCGGTCGTGCAAATGGAATTCGAAGGCGCCCAGGACCAGCCACAGATTTCGGCGAGGGATGTGTTGCCGGGTGTCAGCAACTACTTCATCGGAAACGATCCGCACCGCTGGGCGAGCGGCGTGCCGCACTACGCTCAGGTCAACTACCGCGATGTTTATCCCGGTGTCAGCCTTCATTTCAGCGGTGAAGCGTCGGAGGTCGGGCTCGGCTTTGTGGTGGCGGCGGGCGCCGATCCGAGCCGCGTCCATCTGCGTTTCAGTGGGGCTACGAGCGTGAACACTGAAGCTGATGGCGGATTGGCGGTCGCAGCGGATACGGGCATTGTGCATTTCCGCGCGCTGCGCGCCTACCAGGAAATTCGAGGCAAACGGCAGGCCGTCGACGCTTGGTTTGAGGTTCGCGACGGCCGCGTTGTGCTCGCGCTGGGAACTTACGACCACAGCCGCGATTTAGTGGTTGAGGCAGGTCCTGCGAGCGGAAAGATCGATGTTGCGGCAACGAATCAGTCCGGGCTGTTGTCCCTGGCATGGGTGCCGATGGTGGGTATCGCATTGGCCGGCGTGGGCGCAGTGCAACGAAAAAGACTGTTTGCCGCGCTGCTGCTCTGCTTGTCCGTCGCAGGACTGGCGGTTTTGGTCGCCTGCGGCAACGGCCAAGGTGGCGGAGGCGGCGGTGGGGGTGGTGGCGGAGGTGGAGGCGGCGGCAGCGGAGCTTTGACCTTCGGCACTTATCTCGGTGGATCGGCCGACGATCAAGGCCTCGCCATTGCGGTGGACGGCAGCGGAAATGTGTTCGTCGCCGGCGATTCTAAATCTAGCAACTTTCCGGGACCACCCACAGTTGTGGGTCCGGGGGGCGGAGCACACGACGCCTTTGTCACGAAGCTGAATTCCTCCGGCGCCGTGCAGTTCACTACCTTCATTGGCGGCACTTTGGATGATGCGGCCACCGGCATAGTGCTGCAAGGCGCAAATATCCTTATTGTCGGAAATACCCAGGCCGGCTCCGCCTTCCCAGCTACCGTTAGCTTCGGACCACGCGGTGGTCAGGACGTATTCCTGGCAGAGCTCAATGCCACCGGCGGTCTCACTACCACCACCGTCCTTGGCGGCGGCCTGGAAGACACTGCGTTAGGCATTGCAGTGGACGGAGTCGCGAATGTCTACATCGCAGGAGAAACAAAATCCACCAATTTTCCTCTCGCAGCTGCATTCCAGAATGCTCTTAGCGGACCGTCGGACGCTTTCATTTTGAAGGTCGCGTTGGGAAGTGTGACGCCGATCTTTTCGACCTATCTCGGCGGCACCATGGCCGATTCTGCTTCGGGCATCGCGCTCGACGGCAGCAACAATGTGTACATTAGCGGAAGCACTTCCTCCTCTCTCCTGGGCAATCCGGTCTCCAGTACATTTGGAGGAGGAATCGAGGACGGCTTCGTCGCAAAGTTCAACTCCACTGGAACCGAGCAGTACTTCACCTACGTAGGAGGGACGGGGGATGATGTGGCAACTGCCATCGCGGTCGACGCTGCGAGTGGGAATGCCTATATCACAGGGTCCACCCAGTCCTCAAACTTAGCCACGGGCGGAGTCTTCCAGCCATCGCTCAAAGGCACGCAAGACGCTTTCGTGACGAAGATCAATGCTGACGGGTCGATCGGCTTTTTCACCTACCTCGGAGGAACGAGCAATGGCGACGTAGGACAAGCCATTGCGATTGACTCCAGTCAGAATATCTACGTGACGGGTTCTACGGACTCGTCAAACTTCCCGCTGCAGAATGCCATCACTGGTGGCACTGCCAAGCAAGGAAGTTCCGACGCTTTCGTTACCAAATTGAACAGTACTGGCACCACGGTGGCCTTCTCCACTTTCTACGGGGGTAGCGGCACTGAGGATGTAACGCTCACCACCCCGGGTGGCGCCATAGCCGCCAATACAACGAACATTTTTGTTGCGGGAACAACGGATTCCGCGAGCGGCCTGCCCACGAAAAGCGCGGCGCAAAGCTCTTTCGGTGGGGGCACCGGCGATGCATTCGCGGCGAAGTTTACGCCGTAAAACGCGGCGGAAGAGGCGAGCAGCCTTTCCCGTTCATGATCCAATTACAAGCACTGGGGACCGGCCTTTTCGGGCCGGTCTTTTTTGTGCCTCTTCGTCAAGAACCCGCGGTTGCCCGATTACCCATCGATCGATAGTCTAAACAGCATCCAAAAGCAAACGCACAGTTTTCTCTGTGCTCTGTGACTCTGTGGTGAAAATGAATTTCGATCGCGGTGAAAATAGGGCGGCAGCTCAGACCGGCCTGAGCCGCAGGAATCTTGCGGGCCTCGGGATCGCGATTCTGCTAAGCCTCGTCCCAACGCCGGCAGCCGCGAAGAAGAACCCGTTCCCAACCGTGCGCTGGGCCGAGAGCCGCACGGGGTGCACGGTCTCCCTCGATCGCGACGGCAAGTACCGCTACGCGCTCTGGACGGCCGATTTCGGTGCGATCCTCGCCGTCGATGCGCAAGAACTGCAGCTGGTCCACAAACGCGGGGAGCGTTTTTTTAGCGTCCACCTCACGGTGCGCAATCGCAGCGGGTCTCTGCTTACCGTCGATCCCGGCCAGGCCACGCTCGAATTCGTGAAGCATTCGAAAATCATTCAGCCTGCGCTCGATCCCGAAAGCTTCGCCGAGAAAGCCCAAAACGACGTGGATGAACTCGAACATCAAACCGAACGCGAGGTCGAGAAGCATCCCGAGCGCAAAGAAGAGCGTGAGAAATTTGTGCAGGGTTGGCAGAAAGAAGTCACTGAGTTACAGGACTTCCTCAGTCATTCCACTCTGCCTGCGGTCCAATTAGATGGCACCCGCACCGAGATCAGCGGCTGGATCCTGTTCAGCACGCACAATAAGTGGATTGGAGACTGGAAGAAGCCCGAGGAATTCCTGTTCCGGATTCCTCTGGGCTCTCAAATGGTGGAATTCCCGTTCGCGCTGCCCGCGCAGCAGGGAGACCTGATCCTGCGCCAGCGCACGCCGTAGGAAGTGTCGGGCTAAGCCACAGAGCGCTGCTGCGAAGACGTTTTCAGCAGCAGGTCCCGCAACGAAACCAGGCCCTTCAATTCCTTGCCGCTCACGATCGGCAGGTGGCGGAATCCGAATTCCTTCATCAGGAACAGGCATTCTTCGACCGACTCTTCCACGTCGACACCGCGCGGGTTGGGAGTCATCACTTCCGATATTTTGGTGGTTCCCGGAGTGCGTCCGGCCGCGACCACGCGGTTCATCACGTCGCGCTCGGAGAAGATCCCCACCAGTTGTCCTTCGCGCAATACCGGGAGTGCGCCGATGCTGTGTTCCATCATGAAGCGTGCCGCTTCCAACACGGTCTTCTCGGCGTCGATCGAATAGATGCGCCGGTCCTTCACAAGATCGTAGACAGTCGACATGAATTCCTCCTGGATCTCTTTCTGGAGAGTGGCTGATGGCTACCCGGCCGGGACCGGCGCAGCGGAGTTGGACTGGTACTTTACCACAGAGTCTGCCGGCCACAACCGCGCGCCGGCACTTTGTGGCAAGAAAAAAGGCGGCCGATATCGCGGCCGCCGGTGAAACACGGATTCGCGCGTCAAAAGCGCAAAGTCGGCCCGAAGGTAGCCCTCAGATTATTGTGGGTTCCGTTCTTGAAATAGATCTCATCGCCCACTTCGGCGCGCAACCCAATCGGTCCCAGAAATCCCTCTACACCGACTCCAGGATAGATCGCGGCCGCTGTATTACCAGTGGTTACCTCTCCAATCGCGCCCTGAAATCCGCTGGTCGCGTTCTGGCCAGAAACGCTGAAATTGATCAACCCTGCCTTGAAGGTTCCGAACATGCGCACCGGGCCACCGCTGGTCCCGAACTTCGGGCCGAATAAAGCATGCAGCGTGCGCAAGCGGGTGTCTACAAATTGGGTAGTAATGCCGTCGGAAAATGTGGTGGTGAAGTTGCGTTCGAAGTCGTACGCCATCTCGGCTTCGATCTGCACGTTGCTGCGGACGTTGAAGGCAGCGCGTCCGCCCACACCCACAAAGTTGATGTGTGGACTGGTGCGGCTGAGATTGAAATATTCGGCGAAAGCTCCGACTTCCACATGATTCTCGTACTCCTGCGCCACAAGAGCCGGCGCCGCCAACAGAAATCCCAAGACTGTCAGGACAAGGCTGCGTTGCATGGGTAATGCTCCCCAAATCTGGTTTTACTTGCTCCGGCCAAGCTTCTCCTCCGAGCGCCACAGCATGGGCAGAAGGAGGATGGGTGGGCGGTTGCGAATGAGATGCCCCGCCTGTAACCAAGGTTGGTCTGCGCGGCGCGCGGGCGGCTGAAATGGAGCGACCACGCTGATGGAGCACATTACTACGTACAAAGTCTTAATTTCCTGCAGACTTTGCCGTAGAAATTCTAGGCCTGGGATTAACCTGAGGCCAAAGAACAAAAAACAAAACGGCGCGGACCTGGCCGTCCGCGCCGCGATTCGGGACTATCGTCGGACTTACTGTAGATGATTTACCTTCATCGCGGTCTGCACCACTGTGGCAGCCTTCTCGCGCGCTTCCATCGACAACACAAGATACTCGTGTTCTTTCTTGTCATTGCCTGTCAGGTGTAGATAAAAGCGGTCCTCTTCGATTCGATAGTCAACATCCTTGCCGACCGGCAGAAGCACGGGATGCTTCGCATCTTTCGCGCGCAGGTGAAACAGGACGTCGTCGCCCTGCAAAACATATTCCTGGCACAAGGTCTGATCGGTCGCGTCGGTTTCATGCGACGCGTTCTCGAACACCGTGCACTGCAGCGATTCCATCTGCAGCAATTGACCGGTGTGGTACTTCTTCTGTTCCTGGGCTTGCGCCAGGGACGCAAGCAATAGAACCGCCAGTGCCAGTTTCGTTTTCATGAATCTTCCCTCGTCTCCGAACGGGTCAACGGCGGGTCAGCAGTTCGAGACCGAAGTCATTGTTTTCCGGAACGGCCTGGACGCGGAAGATAACGGGGGTAACCGCTGGAGGTGACGGGTAGGACAAGCCGGTGCCGGAAACCCTAAAAGCCCTGAGAATCAGCGCTGGACGAGGCTTTCCAGCGTTTCAAAGAATGCCGGAAAGGAGATGACGGCGGCATCCGCTCCTTTGATTTTGGAGTCTCCTTGAGCCCGCAAGGCAGCCACTGCGAAAGCCATTGCGATGCGGTGGTCTCCCAGCGAATTGATTTCGGCGCCGTGCAGGGTCTGTCCCCCCGGAATCGTCAGACCGTCCTCATGTTCTTCGACCTCGGCCCCCATGGCGCGCAGATTGGCGACAATGGCCGCGATGCGATCCGATTCCTTGACGCGCAGTTCCCTAGCATCGCGGATTCGAATCCCTTGCTCTGTGAATGGAGCGATTGCCGCCAGCACCGGAATCTCGTCAATCAGGGCGGCCGAATCAGCTCCCGCTATATCGGCCGACTTCAGGTGCTGGCCTTCGACCCGCACCGTTCCGACCAGTTCACCATGCTGCTCCTCCAGTTGCGTGATCGATATCCTCACGCCGAGCCCAATCAGGATATCGAGCAGCCGTGCCCGCGTTGGATTCATGAGCAAGGAGTCGATGACCAGTTCCGAGCCCGGGAACAACGCCGCCGCGCAAAAGAAGAAAGCCGCGCTCGAAAGATCGCCGGGAATGCGGGCCTCAATGGCATGCAGCTTCTGTCCCCCTGCGATCTGAGTGGAATTACCGTTGCGCTTCAGATCCACACCGAACGCGCGCAGGGCGACTTCGCCATGGTCACGCGTCCGGAGTGGCTCCTCGACGCGGGTTTCTCCATTCGCGAACAATCCGGCAAACAGCACACAGGATTTCACCTGTGCGCTGGCCACCGGCATTTTGTAGTGGATCGGCTGCAGATGTCCGCCGCTGATGCGCAGGGGAGGGCGCTCGCCCTCCGCGGACGTAATTCTGGCGCCCATTTCTGTGAGCGGCTTCATGATGCGCGCCATCGGCCGCCGCGAGAGTGATTCGTCGCCGTAAACTTCCGACGTAAATTCCTGACCCGCAAGAATGCCGCTCAGCATGCGCATGGTCGATCCGGAGTTCCCGCAGTCGAGCGCGCTGCCGGGAGCCGCGAGCCGGGGACCACGCCCTTCGATCTCGATAACGTTGGCAGCTTTATCGACGAGCGTCCAGTTCACGCCCAGCTGACGCATACAGCTCAGCGTGCTCGCGCAGTCCGCCCCGGTGGAATAATTTTCAAAGTGCGATTTGCCTTCCGCCAGCGAGGCCAGCATGGCGTAGCGGTGCGATATGGATTTGTCGCCGGGTAGACGCAAACTTCCGGAGATATGTCGCGCTGGGCGCACTGTTACGCTGGAGCCGGGTTTCATTGGTCTATCCAATATATCGGATAACCCATTCCGCCCAGAGGTCGCATAGAAACACAAAGCCACAGTGCCACAGAGAAACCGGAGAAACTCCTCTGTGACTCTGTGGTGAAGAAGTCTTGTTGGTCTAAGCGAAGGTTTTCGCTTCCGCCGCGGCTTCTCGCAAAACCTGGGCAGAGACTTCCTTCAACGTGACGTGGAATTCGAACATCGGGGTCTCTGTGCCCCGGCCCCAGCGATTTGCTTCCCAGTGGGCCCGCACCCATTTCACGTCGGCATGAGCCGTCAAATCCAGCAGCAATGGGTACTCGCCCCGATAAAATTTCTGGGGAAATGAGACGATCGGTTTCGGCGGCCAGGTTGCGCCATCTGCCGATCCGAAGATACTCACGTCGAGAGATTCCTGCTCGACGATGTTGGTGATATGCAGGGTCGCGAGGAACACCCGATTTGCGGCCGCGCTCACATCCACCGCAGCCCCGTCGCCCTTGGCGTTGATGACAGTTTTTTCCGGAACCAGGAAGGTATCAACCATGACGGGAGAATTGTAGCAAACGCATACGGGATGAGCCGGTGAGGGGCTACTGACACGAATCCACGAACTGTCGCAACAGCTTCCCTACGGCCTCTGGTTGCTCCCATGCGGCGAAGTGCCCGGCCTTGGGCACAACCATCAATCGGCTGGAGATGATGTGCTGCCGCATCAACTCGCCGTCGGCGGGCGTTGCGACTCCGTCTTCTTCTCCTATCATCAATAACGCTGGAACATTGATCGTTTTCAAAGTGGGCACGGAATCAGGTCGCGCCGCCATCCCCTGCTGCACCTGTGAGATGTGTGTGGGCGACATCTTCAGCGCCATGTGCCGCGCACCGTCGACCAGGTCGGGCCGGGAGTCGCGGGCCGTCTTGCCGAGAAGTTTCGGAAGCATCAGATCGGCGAACCACTCCGTGCCGCGCTCGAGCACCTCCCCGGCAGTCTTCAGACGCGCATTGCGCGCCTCGGCTGCATCGGCTTGCGGGCGCGTGCAGCATAAGGCGAGGGCGGCCATGCGACCACGGTAGCGCCGCCAGAACTCGAACAGGATGTAGCCGCCGATGGATACTCCGGCGAACACGGCGCGTCCCACTTGAGCATCATCGAGTACGCGCGCGATGTCGTTGGCGTGCTTCTCCATGGTGGCCGGTCCCTCTCCCGCCTCAGATTCTCCATGCGCCCGCAGATCCGGCAGGATGACTCGGTAGCGCGAGGTGAGAGCTTGCGCCGCCGGCAGCCAGAATTCATGATGTACGGGAAAAGGGTGAAGCAGGACGACAGGTGGTCCGTCGCCCAAAACAGAATATGCGATCTCGGCATCTCCGCTACGAATGCGGTTCATGCCCAGATTCTAAATGCGAGGCCGATACGAAAAGCTCCCCCCTTAAATGCCACCAACCGTTTTCAAATGAGAAAGCGATGGAGCGGCGGGCGTCCTCGCCCGCGGGCACCGCAATTCTCGCCTTGAAACCGGCCGGCGAAGCCTAGGGATTCGTAGCCTGTTGCCCCTGCGGGACCGGGAGATACTCCGGCTCTTCCGGCATGACGATCCACGCCACGATATAGCCAACTGTCCCGAAGATCAGCGCAGAGAAAAATGTAATCACCAGCCAAAGCACACGCACCAGGGTTACATCGAGATCGAAGTATTCCGCAAGGCCGGCACATACGCCCGCGATCTTGCGATTGGCGCGCGGCCGCATCAGTCGCTTGCGCGCGGACACCGCGCCTACACGCCGGCCACAATACGCGCAGAGGTTGGCGTCATCCTGAATGACTTTGCCGCAGTAGTTGCAATACATAGCTCGGCCTCCTCTGCTCTAGGATACGCCGGATCCGGATGGAAAGTTCCCTGCGGATGCCTGCCAAGCTGAGGAACTTGTCCGGTGACTGAATCAGTTTTCCCGGAACGGCTCTTTTAACCGCTTGCGCGCAATGTCGGCAGGAGGAGTGCTGGAATTGGCCGCGATCACCGCCTGATACTTGCGCGTTGCCAGATCGCGCTTCTGCTGCAGGTCATACATCTCGCCAGCACCCAGATTTGCCTTTTGCAGTATTTCCGGATCAGGCTGCGCAGCCTGCGCCACCAGTTCGTATGCAGCCGCCGCACCGCCGTAGTCCTTCTCGCTGCGCAGCAAATCTCCCAGGTAATCGGCGGCAAATTCGTAATGCAGCCCAGGGTATTTTCCGGCCTTCCCCGCCTCCCACACTTTGCGGTAAACGGCCGCGGCTTCCTGATTCTGATTGAGTGAACGCAACAGTGCTCCCTCTTCCAGTGCGAGCAGAACGTTGCCCGGATATTGCTGGATCAAGCTGCGAAGCAGCGGTAAAGCTTCGCTGTAGCGATGCTCGCGGCGCAAAAACAACAGCAGTGCAATCTTCGCGTCCACGCTGTTTTCCGTATTGGCGCGCGCGACCTCGTACAAGTATTCAATACCTTTTTCTTTGCTGCCGCTCAGGCCAACCAGCGACACGGCGACTTTGACTCCCCATGGCAAACTTCCCATCACGTAATTGTGGGCGCCGACCACCAGCTTGGCGTCGGTGTATTGGGGAGACAGTTCCAGCACCCGCTCGTGGTCATGACGGGCTCCGACCGCGTTCCGCAGCGCCGAAAACCATGCCCTCTCCACCAGCGCCGTGTAGGTAGAAAACTGAGCTCGCGTGTTCCCGCGAGCATAAAGCGCGTCAACGTCATTGGGATTTGCTTTGAGCTTCTCCTCTTCGATTTTTTCTGCGCGGTCGACCAGTTCTTTGATCTGCTCCCTGGCTTTGGCATCGGCGGGATGGTGAGGCGTCCCAATGAAGCTGTCGCTCGCATAGTCGCCGGTGTTCAACGCACCCATGCGGTATAGCTCGCGAAACATCACGGCCGTCAACAGGTGGTTCATCGCAAACGCATCGTTGGGATGACGATCGAGAATTTTCTGGAAGTCTTGCACGGACCGGTCATAGTCCATGTTGTAGAAGCGATCGAACGCGGTATTGTTGAGCGGGTCCGCGGGCCGATAGATCGGGGCTTTGCCCGGGTCCGTCGGCTGCTGCGCCAATCCATGCGGAACCAGCGTGCCGAAGATTGCCAGAAATATGCACGCGAGCGCACTCCTCTGGTACCAGCCGGACAACGTACCTTGGTTTGGTACTCCCACAGATTTCCATCATTTTACCCGATTCGCCAGAATCAAGAAGATCATCCCCGTCCTTCCGATTCACGGGTCCAAATCGGCCTATAATCCGGCAGGCCGTGCATCTTTCCCCCAGCTTTCGGTAAATCTTGCTCGTCGCGTTTAACTTTCAGCCATTGCAGCCTCAACCAACGGTCCTGCTTTCAGAAAGTTACGGAAACCCTGTATTTGGACCCCGGTTTGCCCTGTAGATGATGCAGGAGGTTTCTCCGAATGTCGGAAGTTGCGCATAACGCGGAAAGGGAGTTTTGGCAACCCCCCGCAGCTCCGTCTCCGGTCGTGATCGAACAGGCAGACGGCCCTGCCCTGGTTGAGGCGTGCGACAGCTGTGAGACCGAATTCATTCCCGGATCGCGCTTTTGCCACGCCTGCGGTGCGGAACGCTCCGAGCGTCCGTCCAACCGCGGCCTGGCAAATTGGATGAGTGTGGCCTTCTCCTGGGCTCGGCACCTCGAGTTTCACAACATTGAGCGCTGGATCGTGAAGACACGGGAATGGCTGGGCCTGCCAACGGCGGCGCTGGTTTCCTTCGCAATCGGACTGTTCTGTGTTGCGGGCGCTATCCTGGTGGGACTGATTTTCACCGTGCAAACCACGCTGGACTGGCAGGCTGTGCAGGTCTGGCGGATTGAGTGGCTGCTGGGTGCGAGCGCATCGTTCCTGGCCGGCATTCTTTTGAAGAAATCAGCCGAGTAGCGCCCCGGCCAACACCGATTTGGGCCCTCCCCCAGTTCTCAAATCGGCTCTCCGGCGAAAGCCCTCCTGAACTACATCTCTCTGCGACCCACCCTTCGATTCGATCCTACGATTACGACGAAATCAGTGAACCGGCTCAGCCTCCGCCACGACCGTGCTGCCGCGTCTCTGCTGCTGCATGCGATAGAGGTGGTGCACCGGACCGACACCCTTTCCGACCGGTTGGCCCTTGGAGATAGCGGCCGACACGTAAGCCTTTGCCAGGAGCACTGCTTCTGGAAGGCCGCGATCCAGGCCGAGATGGCAGGCCATGGCGGTGGCAAATGCGCAGCCCGTGCCGTGCGTCGAATTCGAGCGCTGTCGCTCAGACTTAAAAACCTCTTGCTCGATGCCGCGCTTGGTCTGAAAGCTGAGCAAGTCGATGGCTTTTTCCAGATGCCCCCCCGTGATGACAACCGCCTCGGCTCCCATCCGGTGGAGTTGGGCGGCGGCCGCTCGCATCTGATCCGGGTTGGTCACGGGAAGCCCGGTTAAGGCCGCAGCTTCCTCCACATTGGGTGTCACGACTGCAGCCAGCGGAAGAAGATCTGCTGCGAGGACCTTAGCTCCGTCTCGATCGAGAAGGTCGGCGCCCGAGGACGCCTTCAGGATCGGATCCAGGACAACACCTGTAAGCTTGTTGCGCCCTAGGAATTCAGCCACCGACCGCGCCACCTTCCCTGAACCCAGCATTCCGATATGTACCGCCGCGATTTTGACGTCCGAGGCCAGTTCTTCGAGGGTGTCGGCCACGAGCCCGGGATCGCACGGATCCACCCGCCGTACCCCGGCGGTCGACTGCACCGTCATGGCAGTGATGCAAGCCACCCCGTAGCACCCATGGGCGGCAATCGTCTTAATATCCGCAGTCACGCCGGCCCCCGAAGAGGGATCAAAGCCGGCGATGGTAAGCACTATAGTCGGCATCTCGGGCATACGCTCGCACTCTACCCTAAAAGGCTGCCAGGACCTCCCTGTGGAAGTCGCGCAAAGAAAAATTTTGGAGCCGGGGCGGTGCGACGCCCTCCCAAGCCGATGATTCTGGGCAGTTTGCGGTTGTAGTCGCTATAACCAATTGATTCGTAAAGACTTGTAAGAATTTCCAGTACTCGCCGCAACGGTATGTTTACCATTATTTAAATACATAAGCCGCTTATTTTCAGCTCTCTATGGAATGTTACTCAATTTTTGCAATAGGTTACGTAAGCTATGAGTAACTAGCTGGTAATCTTGCCACAGGAAATTCCTCGTTGACACCTCCCAACCCGTCCGCTAGGCTGACCTAACCTTTGGCCAAAATTGTGAACGACCTACGTAGCGACCGAACCTTTTGTACGCGAGGTGAACTGAATGCGAACACGCATTGCTCATGGACTGGCGGTGTTTTTGTGCGTCGCCGGCATGGGAGCGGCTCAGGGCAACTCGGGCTCGGCCCACGACCGAGGTAGTCCGGCTCCAAACCAGCCGAAACCAGCCACCAAGTCGACGCTCATTAAAAAGCGGACTCGTCCGTACCAAATCGGGACGGCGTCCTGGTACGGAGGCTATTTCCACGGCAAAGAAACCGCCAGTGGCGAAGCTTTCAACATGTACGACCTGACCGCGGCACATCCCACGCTGCCTCTCGGGACCTACGTAAAGGTCACTAATCTGAGGAATGGCAGAACGGTTGTGGTGCGCGTTAACGATCGTGGTCCTGTCGTTGATGGCCGGATCATCGATTTGTCGTACGAAGCGGCTCGAGTTCTGCACCTGGAACATCAGGGCATCCAACAGGTTCGTCTGGACCTGGTTTCCGAGCCTCAGACCGTAGCTATGCTGCGGCCAGTAGCGCGTCTGCAGTAATTCCCTTTACACTCCTCTAGATGCGTGATGCGCGCGAGCGCCTGATCGTAGCACTTGATGTTTCGTCCGCGGCCGCCGCCCAGAAGATAGTGGCGGCCGTGGGCGAGTCCGCCCGTTACTACAAAGTTGGCCTGCAGCTCTACACCGCCGAGGGCCCGCGGATTGTGCGCGATCTGGTGAGTTCCGGACGCCAGGTGTTCCTCGACCTCAAGCTGCATGACATTCCCAACACCGTCGGCGCGGCCGTGAAAGAAGCGTGCAAGCTCGGCGTGAGCATGCTGACTGTACACGCGTCGGGCGGAACCAATATGCTTCGCGCAGCCATCGAAGCCGGACGCAATTCAAATATTTCGCCGAACATTCTTGCCGTCACGGTGCTGACTAGCCTCGAGGATCGCGACCTCGAACATGCGGGCGTGCGCGGAACGGTTGGCGATCAGGTATCGCGCCTGGCCGCTCTGGCAATCGCCAGCGGCTGCCATGGAGTAGTCGCCTCCGCTCACGAGGCCGCCGCTCTTCGCAATGAACTGGGTGACGATTTCCTGATCGTGACCCCCGGCGTGCGTCCCTCGGGCACCGACCACGGCGACCAGGCACGCGTGGTCACACCGGCAGAAGCAATCGCTGCCGGAGCCAGCTATATCGTGGTGGGTAGGCCCATCACCGAAGCCAGCGACCCTGCCGCGGAAGCACGGGAGATTCTGGCCCAGATCGGGTAGAGAGCAGGTCTTAGGTTTTGGGTCTTAGGATTTGGGAAAAAACAAAAGCGCGACTCAGGTCGCGCTTTTTCGTTTCTGTTTGCTCGGAGCTCGAAGCTCGCAGCTCGTGGCCCTCACAACTTCTCGTAAAACTCGCATGCCGAGCACGAAATGTAAATCCCGCCCGGAACTCCGCGTTCCCGGTCCTTGGTGCGCTTCACGATGCGGGTATCTTTGCCGCACTTCGGGCACGCGGTGGATTTGCTGGTGTCCATGACCTTCTTACGGTCGGCTGTCTTTGCGATCTTCGCCATCTTCTTCTCCTGACAGGAATGTGCCGCCGGCCGGGAAAGCCGCGGTTCTACCTGGTGTTTGGGGAGTAACCTGGGCGCCGGAGTGCTTACCGGCAGGATGGGCACGCTCGGAGGAGTGTGCGTCTGTACTCGCCTTGGAAAGTCTACATGATCGGACCAACTAGTGTCTTGTCCCGCCCTGGAATGAAAACCTGCTCACGCCATCAACTTTTCGTTGGATTCCGCCTTTTTTCAGGTTAGAGTGAGGTTAACGGCTCTCCCCCGGATATCGAACCCAGGGTAGGCCCATGGACGCGAAAAAGACCCTTCTTCTCGCCTTTGCAGTACTGTCCCTTTCCTTATTCAGCGCAGCCCAAATGCACTCAACCTCGGCTCCTTCCACCGCAAGCCTGCCAAGCTCTCCGGGCGGGCAGATGGGGGTGCAGTATGGCTCGAGTTCCATGACCCTGATGGCAGCGCCGACTCGCTCTCTGGCCGACTGGCGAAGCTGGACGAGCGGGGATGGAAGCGCAACCGGTTGGGTGGCTCCCAGCATGTGGGCGACGTCCTCGTCCGCCAGTTTCCCTGCCCGTGCAGTGAGGATGGCGGCAGGACGAGCGCAGGAAGTCGTGCCTGTCGCGGCGCGCGTGCAACAGCACACGGCCGAGCGAGTGCAGGCGATGCCTCGCATCGGACAGAACTAAGTCTTCGCTCTTGGATCTGAGAAGGTGCCCCAGGTTCGCGCCCGCTCTATGGGCGCTAACCTGGGGCACCACCGACGCAGCGATCCCATTGCCCGACGCGTGTGCGCCGGTCTAGAAGACCATCCCGCCCTGTTCGCGCAGGGCGAGGATTTCCCTTCCCAGATGGTGGATCTCGATGCGGTCTACTGTTCCCCTGGCGCTTGCAGAGAACTTCACCCAGCAATCTCCGACCACGCACGCTAAGAGCTGCGAATTCGGCAATGGCTCCAGCGGGCTGCGGAATTCGCCGACCACCTCCAGCTGCAACCGACCGCTATCGATGGTCACGCGCACCCGCTGACTGCCGGGCGCCTGTCCAACATAAATTCCCGCATACGACTGAAGAACCTCGGCCGGTATGGCGACGCCGGTGTTCACAGGGGCAGGAGCTGTTTCCGCAGTGGGCGCAGCTTCCTGCGGAGCAGGCTTCACAGGTTGTGCTGATGGTG
This sequence comes from uncultured Acidobacteriota bacterium, assembly GCA_963733805.1. GTDB lineage: Bacteria > Acidobacteriota > Terriglobia > Terriglobales > Acidobacteriaceae > Gp1-AA133. Next base: position 576,904 of record CAVTEO010000010.1, read on the forward strand.
CCGGATGCGATGGTGAACCGAATATCAGAATCACTCGACCCTGATCGGTATAGAGCGACGGCTCTGCAGGGGCGGTCGGGACAGGCTGCATTTTGGGCCGCGCCTTCCACGCCGCGGGCGGAACAATGACCGGCCTCCGGATCTCGATAAAGATCGGGTGTTCCCACGCATATCCGATGGTCAGGGAAACGCCGTTGAGCACCAACGCCGACAAGATAGCGCCGTAGAAGAGGGCCACTGCCCGGGGTTTGGAATCTCCCAGCGAGGAGAACAGCAACCCGCCGCCTTCCGGCGCGGCGGTTGCGCGTTCGTGAAGAAATTCCGGACGGAGCGTCCATTGCCGGAACAGGGAGAGCACGGCGTCGGCGAGCAAGCCGGCCTGTTGCAGCGGGCTCTCAGCCTGATCGAAAATCGCCTGCATCTCTTCGGCAAAACGCTCGCGAAAATGTTGCGGATGCGCGCGCAGCGCCGCGCAATACAGGAAGCGGAGCATCAGGCCCTCCTTGGTTTCGCCTGCAGGCGCATTTTCCCTTCGCGAACCACGTCGTCCAGCCGCGAGATCTCCGCGGTCAGCACGCCCCGCCCCAGCGGGCTCAGCCGGTAGTAGCGGCGGCGCGGATCTTCATCTCCAGGCTTCTTTCCCAGTTCCTCCACCAGCCCGCGATCGATCATCTTCTGCAGATTGTCGTAGAGCGTCCCCGGTCCCAGCTTGTATTTCCCGTCCGACTGGCGCTGGACCTCCTGCATGATGGCATAGCCGTGGAGCTCGACTCCGGCAAGCGAGAGCAGGATGTGCAGGGTCGCGGGCGAAAGCGGCAGGAACGAATTGGCTTCTTCTCTCATAACTCGGAATTCGTTATATCGCTTTCCGAGTTAACAGTCAATACGGACAAAACCCGATCACCGCAGGGGGACCACGGAGGCAATCCTTGGTGATCCTGTTTCCTCTGGTTAGGGCTTTTCGATCTGGCTACTTGGGTAGTCCCATGCGTCGCATCAAGTCAGCGTAGCGGGGATCGCCGCGGATGAAATCAAACGCCGGCAGCCGGATTGCCAACAGAATTTCTTCGTCAGCCGCGGAATAGGCATTCTCGAGATATTCCAGTGTTTTCTCGCGGTCGTTCGCGTAACCATAAGCGACTGCGATGGCGGAAAACCACTCGTTCCTATCGAACAGCTCCGATGCCCGGCAAAGCGCAACATACCCCTTGGCGTCGGGACTAAAGGAACCGGGAGTCGAAACAAACTTCTGCAACTCGCTTACGGCGTCGCCAAAACGACCCATTGCTGCGTACAGCAACGACAGCTTGTAATGGGCAGGTCTAAACCCGGGATCGGCCTGCAGGGCCTTCTGGAACTGCGCAAGCGACTCGTCGTAGCGGTGCGCCATGGTCAGCACTGAAGCGTAGTTCGTGTTCAGGATCGGAGAGAGCGGATCGAGCGACATGGCCGTACGGAGTTCGCTGAGCGCCTGCTCCAGACGCTTTTGAGGAACGAGGAATTCCATGGCGTAGAAGTAGTGCGTGTTGGCTCCGTTCGGATTCAGGGCCAGCGCGCGCTGGAACTCCTGCTCCGCTTCGCTCCACTTCCACTCCTGGCAAAGGGCCATGGCTCGCGCGGTGTGCGCCTCGGCCAGCGACGGATCGAGTTCGAGCGCCTTGCGAGTCGCGTCGTCCGCCAAAAGCCGCGCTTGTTTGGAAGTGATGCCGATGCCATAGGCAGGTGCGACCGTGTAGGTCTCCCCCAGGCCTGTGTAGGCGAGCGCGTAGTTGGGATCGGCGGCGACGGCCTGCTGGAATACGTCGATACTCTTCTTCAGGCCCTCGGGGGTGCGGCCGTACCAGAGCTGGCGGCCTTCGAGATAGAGACGATAGGCCTCGGCGTTAGTGGTGCCGGCGCTGCCCATGTGCTGCTTTTCTGCGACGGCTGCGTTCCCGCGAAGCCGGCTGGAAAGATCACGCGTGATGTCGCTTTGCACCTGGGTGATGTCGGCCATCTTGCGCGTGTAGCGCTTTCCCCACATCTCCGAGCCGTCGGAGGTGTTGACAAGATCGGCCTGCAGGGAGACTTCGTCCGCGTGCTGCGTGATTCGGCCCACGAGCACGGCGCTAACTTTAAGCTTCTCACCGATCTGGCGGGGATCTTCCTGGTCGCCCTTGAACCGGAACACCGTGCTGCGCGCCATTACCTTCAGGTCGGGGACTTCCGAGAGCGTGCCGATGAGGCTTTCGGTTAGGCCATCGCTAAGGTACTCGTTGCCGGAATCAGAAGTAGCGTTTACGAAGGGCAAGACGGCGATCGACGACACCTTGTCGCTTGCCGGCTTGCCGCGCAGAAAGTAGATCGCGGCACCGGCGATGAGCAACACTGCAGCTGCGATCGCTCCCCAGATCCACCTGCGCGATGAGGCGGCGGGGCCGGCTGCGGGCACAACGGCAGCGCTCGACGATGCTGCGACTGCTGCCGAAGATGAGACGCCCGACGACCGCCCGGAATCGATATCCCGCTTAAGGCGCGCGAGGTCGCTGCGCAGATCGGCAGCCGTCTGGTAGCGAAGATTGCGGTCTTTCTCGAGCGCCTTGCTCACAATGCGCTCGAAGTCGGCAGGCAAGTCCGGATTGAGCCGCAACGGCGATACCGGCGTCTCATCCAGGATCGCCTTGAAAATCACCGGGGAACTCTCGCCGCGGAATGGCACCAACCCGGTCGCCATCTCGTACAGCACCGAGCCGAAGGAAAACAAATCGCTGCGGCCATCGAGTTCCCGCGCCCGCGCCTGCTCGGGCGACATGTAAGCCACCGTGCCCAGGGTCGAGCCCGGACTGGTCAGGTGCTGTTCGTCGATGGTGCGGGTTACGTGGTCCGACGCCGCCGTGCCCGAAGAAATAGCCATCCGCAACTTTCGCCAGTCCGAAGTCGAGCACCTTCGCGTGCCCGCGCGCGGTTACAAAAATGTTTGCCGGCTTGATGTCGCGATGCACGATGCCCTTGGCGTGCGCCGCATCGAGCGCATCGGCGATTTCGATCGCCAAAGACAGCAACGTCTCGTTGTCGAGCGGACGCCCGGCGATGCGGTGCTTGAGGGTCGTGCCCTCAAGAAACTCCATCGCGATGAAGGACTGTCCCTCGTGCCGCCCGATTTCGTAGATGGTGCAGATATTGGGATGGTTCAGCGCCGAAGCCGCCCGTGCCTCGCGGCGAAAGCGTTCCAGCGCCTGCGGGTCGCGTGCCAGATCGTCAGGAAGGAATTTCAGGGCAACAAAGCGGCCGAGTTCGGTGTCCTCAGCTTTGTAGACGACGCCCATCCCGCCGCCGCCCAGCTTTTCGAGGATGTGATAACGGGAGACCGTTTGCCCGATCATCGAGTGGGGACCATGTTAGGGGCGAAGGGGTGGGGAGTCAATGAATTGCGGGGGTATTACGCATTGAGAGGAAAATGCTACACCCCGTGAGAGAAAGGGAATCGCAGGTTGCATCGCAGCCCCACTCAAATCGCAGAGTGCGCGATTCAATTGATTGGATAAGAGCGAAGACTCGATTCGAAACCCGGTAGTCTTGATTTGAGGACCAAAGACGCTGGGGAAGAACGGAGCCTTCGCCAATGATGATTATAGGATGTGATTTTCATCCCAGCTGGCAACAAGTGAGTTGGTTGGATACCGAGACGGGCGAGACCGGGGAGCAGAAACTGGTGCACGCCGTGGGAGAAGCCCAGCAGTTTTATCAGCAGTGGGCGGCCCCGGCGCTGATCGGCATGGAAGCCACCGGCAACAGCCAGTGGTTTATCGAGCTAGTCGAGGATCTGGGGCACGAGATCTGGATCGGAGATGCGGCGCAGATCCGGGCCAGTTACGTGCGCAAGCAGAAGACGGACAAGCGGGACGCGACCCATATTCTGAAACTGGTGGTGGAAGGACGTTTTCCGCGGCTGTGGACACCAGACCGGGAACAACGCGATCTGCGGCAACTGGTGCTGCATCGGCACAAGCTGGTGGAGATACGGAGCCGGGTGAAAAACGAACTGCAACACCTTTCTTTGAATAAGGGAATGCAGCGCAAGTGCAAGCTGTGGAGCGAGCGCGGAATGCAGTTGTTGCGCGCGCTGCCGTTGAAACCCTGGGCCGGGTGCCGGCGGGAAAACTTGCTGGGCTTGCTGGCCATGCTCGATCAGCAGATCGGCAAGTTGGATGGCGCGGTGGAGAAAGCCGCCCAGGAACACGCCCAGACCCGATTGCTGATGACGCAACCAGGAGTGGGGCCGAACACGGCGCTGGCCTTCGTGCTGACGATCGGCGACGTAAGTCGATTCCAACGAGGCAAGCAAGTGGCCAGCTACCTGGGACTGATTCCGCGCGAGGAAAGTTCGGGCGGACGGCAGAAGCTGGGTGCGATCACCAAGCAAGGCAACCGACTGGTGCGCTCGTTGCTGGTGGAAGCGGCGCAGGTGGCGGTGCGCTGTGATCCACAGATGCGGCGAGAGTATCTGCACCGTTGTCATAAGAAGCCCAAGGGTGTGGCCAAGGTGGCGGCGGCGCGCAAGTTGGCAGTACGACTCTACTGGATGCTGCGCACGCAGGTGGCGTATCCAGAGATCGTTCGAATCGAGAGCAGCCCGCGGGTGCCCCTGGTCGGCGCGAGCTAGACCGCTGAATTGATTGGGCGCTCTCGCATCCCGCACGGGGCGGGATGTTCGCATAGCAGAATCATGGTCGATGTTTAGGCCGAATCGATGGTTGGTGGAACGATCTTCCACCGCAGAGTGATTCACGGTGAGATTTCCAGAGTCTTGGTCCTCAACCTCTCTGGCGAACCGAACGGTGCTGAAACACCGCCAGGGAGAAGTTTGCCTTGACAGAAACTTCGCTCTTATCGAGGGGCACCCTCGCCATTTCTGGACAATGATCGAGCCTGCAAATCCTGGTTCTGCTCCGATTGCTGCGCCAATACACCTTGGGTAGTGCCCATTGGGATCGGTGTACCGCAGAGAGTTGTTGTAAGTATAGGTGTACTTGTTCGGCGACTGGGGATCGGTAATGTCAGCGTATGGCAATGCCTGTGACGTAGGGTCATCAACGTCAAACGGGTCGACTGGTCCGACTGGGAACTCATCGGGCGACATGAATCTCCCCAAGCTGGAAGCGTAGTAGCGAGCCTCGAAATTGTCGAGGCCGGACTCGGAGTCCCGTTCTTTGCCGGTGAAACTTGTACGACACTGCCGACTGAATCGTACGTGAAACTCGGACGCATCATGCATGTATTTCACCTCGCCGCCGGATCCAAACGACGAGCTTCCCCACGAGGTACCACTGCACAGCTCCAAGCACCAATAGGAGTACCCAGTAAACGATGCTAATCGCAGAGGATGCCGAGACGGGGGTCGAGCTGCGGAGTTGTATAACGAGGAACTCAGCCAGCAGGCGGCAGAGATAGCTCGCCGGAAAAGACTCCAGTCGCGTCAAGTCGTACCAAAAATACGCTCCACGCCCAGCCATCGGACTGCCCATCTCAGCGGCATTGCGGGCCCACGCGATTCCGGCACACATCATTACAGTGGCATGCAGCACGATCAGAATAGCTGGTAGTTGGGCAAAGCGAATGCCCCTTTGGTTCTGCGTCTGGATTGTTCCTGCGGTCATGACGGCACCTATTCATCCTTCCGATTAATCGGCTTGAGACGTTCTTCGATCTTTTTCTGGTCTTCGGAGTAGAGCGGCCTGATGTCGTGTTTGTTGCCGACGCGCCAGGCAGCGGAATCCATCAACGTTCCCTGTCGGGTCTGGAAGTACTGATCATGTTGGACGGGTGGCCCGCACAATTGAGGGTGCCCCATTCAATCGCGTCCTTTGCGATTGAGTGGGGTAGGCAGACAGCCTGCGGTTTACGCTTTTCCGAAGTTCGTCCGTCACAGACTCCGTGGTACTCACCAGCTACCCTGCCTAAGTGCCGTCCCGCCTGAAACGCTACTACACCGGACGCGATCTTCATTTCATTACTTGCAGTTGTTATCGTCGTCGACCGCTGCTGGGCACGGCGGGGCGGCGTGATCAGTTTCTCAGGATACTCGAACAGACGCGGCAGCGGTACCAGTTCGTGGTGGTAGGTTATGTGGTGATGCCCGAGCATTTTCATTTGCTGATCAGCGAACCGGAGAAAGGCGATCCCTCGGTAGTCATGAAGGTGGTGAAGCAAAGGTTTTCGCGACAGGTGCGCAAGAAGCGGTGCACAAGGCAAATGGCCTTATGGGCGGAGGACGGGCTGGAGCATGTCTGGCAAAAACGGTTTTATGATTTCAATGTACACAGCGAGCGCAAGCGGGTGGAGAAGTTGAGATATATCCATCGCAACCCGGTGAAGCGCGGACTGGTGGAGTCGCCGGAACAGTGGGCGTGGAGCAGCTTTCGAGCGTATGCCTATGGCGAGAGCGGCGCGGTGCGGGTGAACTTTCAGGAATGGGAGTTGAAGATCAAGACCAAGAAGCAAGAGACGTTTGGGAAGTCCTCGGCTGCATCGTAACCCCACTCAATCGCAACGTGCGCGATTGAATGGGGCACCCTCGCATCGAATTTACTATGATCGTGGCCTCGGAGTTCTTAACGCCAACATTCGTTTCCTGAGCATCACTGCTATGAAAACGCCTTCCAGGCCTCCTACTGCGACTAGCAGAAGCTTAGGGATACCGAATCGCCAAGGAGGCATGGTTTGGATCGCCACGAGCACAACAACTGTATGTCCCGCGAGTATTAGAGCGAAACTTCTCCAGAACGCTTTGCGGCCCCATGCTGGACGCAAAACGGTGAGTACGACCCCAAAAACAACCACCGTATAGACAAGGGCATCTTTCCATTGGGGTGCTAAACCGATCAGTTCAGAAACTGCAACGGCAGAAGCAGTCAGGCCCAAGAGAATGCACCATTCTAAGATCGTGAAATCCTTTTGACGGGCCATTTAACTCCTCAGTTATTTATCCAGTCCATGCACGTTTTGTACTCCTCTCGGACCGCGTGCAAAGCTTCGTAGGCGCTATATAGAACGAGGATCTTCGTTATGCCTCCGAATATCTTGGCGCGGGTGCCCCATTCAATCGCGCCCTTTGCGATTGAGTGGGGTTACGATGCTGTCGATCCCTGAAGAACTCAAGTCCCTCCGATCTTCAGTTGATATCTTCCGTCCCATCCCTGAAAGTTTCACTCACAGATGATGGCATGGAATGACATGCAGAGGGATAGCGTCAGAGAGGCATTTGCATCGACAAAGCACGGTGCTAGGCTACTTTGATTGTGGAAGAAGGTCTTTGACAAATGAGGGTGAAATCGGGAACCGCAGGCCGCATCGTTACCCCACTCAATCGCACAGGACGCGATTGAATGGGGCACCCTCAATTGTGTGGGCTGCCCGCCGAGTTTGTCCGCATCCTGCTAGAAGATCAACTTTATTGAGAACTGGATCTGGCGGGAGGAGCCGGCGGTTTTGCTGATCAAGCCGAAGCCGCTGCCCCGGACGATGTTGGAGGGCAGTCCGAAGTTCACGATGTTGAAGACGTTGAAGAATTCGGCGCGGAATTCCAGAGTGCCGAATTCGGAGCTGGCTCGATGGCCGAAGGGTGTGTCTTTGATCAGCGCCACGTCGAAATTGTGAAAGGCGGGGCCGCGGAACGTGCTGCGACCCAGGGTTCCGAAACGGCCGTGGTTCGGACCGGTGCCGTCGGGCAGGTTGATGGGGATGTTGAAGAAGGATGGGTTGTTGTCGCCGCGGCCGAAGTAGTCGCTGCGCACGGCGCGGCTGGTGGAAAAGTGTGGCGTCGAAACCAGGTCGGGGCGATCGGTTCCGCCGGCTCCTGCTCCGGTTTGCTGGACACCGGAGTACACCGTGAATGGCGAGCCGCTCATCAAGGTCGTTATATTCAGGAGTTGCCATCCTGAAGTCAATGTCTTGCCCAGCGGACGCAAGAATCCAATACGATCGAACGGTAACAACTGGATCCAGCTCAGGGTGAAGACGTGAGCGACGTCAAAGGTCGACAGACCTTTTTCTGCGCTTGGGTTCCAGGGATCCTGGGGCGGTGTCTGCAAAACGACGCCAGCTCCCGCGATCGAACCTCCGAGGACGGAACTGGTGTCGTCAATGGATTTTGCAAAGGTGTAGCTCACCTGCAAGCCGAGCCCGGCGCGCGCGGAATTCTTGGTGAGGCTTGTCTGCAGGGCATGGTAGGTGGAGTGCGAATCGGCGGTCATAAGACTTTCCTGGCCGAGGCCTCCAATGCGATTGCCGGCGGAGTCGAACTCGGTGAAGGGCGCGAACTCGGGATCGGCGCCAGTGTAACTATTTGGGTAGAACATCGAAGGCAGATGGATACCGGTGGTTCCGACGTAAGAGGCGCTGGCCTTGAAATCGCGGAAATCGTGATCGATCCCCGCCGTGTAACTGACAATCATGCCGTTGTGGAAGTTCTTTGCGATGCCGTAGATCACCGGCAATTGGGTTTGGTGGCCGGGCGTGAGCGCGGCGACCTCATTCTGAAATCGGGCGAGGTCCATGACCGTATTCGGCTTGGCATCGGTGCTTTGCCCATTCGGAAAAATCAAGTTGCCATTCACGTCGTAAGCAGGCGGGAGAACCCCCTGCACGACGGAATTGATGAAGGGCACGGCAATGCCGGGTTGAGCGGTGAAGTACGGATTGAAGACGAACGGAATGCCGGCGGTAAGGGAATTTTCCTGCCACAAGTTGGAAAGCCGGGTGGTAAGCGCAGCGCCTGCGTGCAACACGGTGTGGTTGGAGAGTGAGTAGTCGATGGCGGCTCGCGGACCCCAGCCTCTCCAATCCTTGTCGTACGGCGGCTGCGGATTCACAACGAAGGTCTGCCTGGCATCGCGATTCCGGTACGAGGTGGGCTTGCCGTTCGCATCGTAGAAAAACGGCAAGGAAGTGCGCCTGGTCGCTTCGTGGATGCGGGTGTTCACCTCGTAGCGGAGGCCGTAGGAAATCGAGAGGCGCGGCGTGGCTTTCCACGCGTCCTGAAAATAAAAGTTATAGGCTTCGCGGCGGACGCCGGCTTCGTCGAATTTGTTACCGACGGGAGTAAAGGCGGCGGGTACGACGATGTTGTAGGAGTAGGGCGTGGCCGTGAGTAGTCCGGTGATGGAGTCAGGGAGCGGTTCTCCGGTACTGATGTTGTGCATGCCGCTGGCGGAACTGATGTCGACCGGAGAATAGGCGATGCCGCCTCCGAACAAGTATGCGCCGTTGGGGGCGATGCCGAAGATGGTCGAGTCGCGGTTCACGCGGATTTCGACTCCCCACTTGAAGGTGTGCGCGCCTCGGATGCCGGTCATGTCGTGCTTGAGCTGATAGAGGTTGGAATAAGACCCGAAAATGGACCCGGCGGGCGCGCCATAAGCAGAGAGCAGTCCGTCGCCGAACTGGATTGCCGGTTGGGTGTGATTGGCAGCGGGAAAGAACGGCGTGCTGCGAATGTAGCCGAAGGAGGTTTGCGAGCTGAGGTGCGGGCTGAAGGTTCGTGTGTAACTCACGCCGGCATTGCGTTGATGATCGAAGAACTGGATGGCAAAGCTGGGATCGAGGGCGGTCTGATCGGGATTGGTGACCGGACCGGTTACCTGGTTCAGACTGAAGCGCGTGAACAGCTGGGATTTGCTGGAGATGCGGTGGTCGACGCGGACGGAAAACTGATCGGTGACGGTCGTGACCTTCGACGAAGTGGCGAAGGTGCGGGCGCTGTAGGGTCCGGCTGGATCATTGGGCAGAGGGTAGGCATCGAGAATCGGCTGGACGGCGGCGGCGACCGGAACCGTAAGCGTGTCGGGGATGCAGGGGTTCGATCCGTTGGGGAAGCAGACCGTTACGATTCCGTTACGTTCGTCGGCGGTGGGAACGGGGAAGACCTGGGTGGTCCCGAGGATCTGGCGAAAGCCCTGATATTCGCCGACGAAGTAGGTGCGGTCGCGGCCGTCATAGAGATGGGGGAGCACGACCGGGCCGCCGATGGTGCCGCCGAATTCGTTGCGAATGAAAGGCGGGATGCGATGGCGATCGATACCGACCTTGTCGAAATAGTTGCGCGCGTCTAGCGAGGCGTTGCGGAAAAATTCAAAGACGCTGCCGTGCAGGTTGTTCGTGCCGGAGCGCGTGATGACGTTGGTGAATCCGGCGGCGCCGTGGCCGATTTCGGGAAGCATGACGCCGGAACTGGACTCGACTTCCTGGATGGCGTCGACGTTGAAGTTGGAGAAGGTGGCGCCGCCCATCTCAGGGTCGGTGGTATCGACGCCGTCCATGGCGAAGACGGTAGTGGAACCGCGCTGGCCGTTGACCGCGAACTGCTGCGTGAAGTTGGCGGCACCGTTGGCGTCGGTCATGGTTCCGGCCGCGAGCAGAAGGAGCTTGCTGAAGTCGCGGGAGTTGAGCGGCAGGCTGGAAACCTTGGAAGCGGAAAGGCGTTCTCCACCGCTGGCCTGGGGCGCGGTAGAGGCCTCCTGTTGGGTGACGAGGGCTCTGTCGGGTGTCGAGAGCGCGAGATCGGAAGTCAGTTTGGCGCCATCGTTGATCGAGATGGCGATGGGGGATTTGAAGTGTGCAACCGAGGTAGCAACCGAGATCTGATAGGCGGCCGGAGACACGCTGGGGAAAACGAACTCGCCCTTAGCGGTGGTCGTAACGGTGTAGGAGGGGCCGCCGGAGAGGTTGGCGAGCGTGAGAGTAGCGGCGGCGACGGGGTGGTTGCGCGCGTCGTAGAGCGTGCCGGTCCACACGCCGGGGATAGCGGCACCCGCCGCCTGCAGAGAGAAAAAAAGAAGAGTCACTCCGATGGAACGGAGGTAAGAATGCATGACCTCGAAATTATAGCGATGGTGGATACAGGGGTCTGTGATCCGTGAACCTGAGACGATCGCTGGGAAAACGGGTGCTCGTTAGTATTCCGCCATGATTTTCACTGGGCTGGCCGTGTTGGGCGGGATGCTGATGGTCTCCTCGTCGGCGTTGAATTGCGACCACGGCTTTCCGTTTAACTGGACTGACTTCAGAGGAAGATGGCCGGGAGTCCGCAGCCGGAGCTTTGTGGTTGCTCCGAAGTGAACTGGCGGGAGATTTACGGTCACGCGGATGTTGCGTTGCTCAAGATGGGAGACCACGGAGTAACCGATGCGTCCCCAGCGGGTGGGGGCGTCGGCGATGGAAATTGTTTTCCCATCCTGCAGCCACTTTCGCGGGATGGCTTTTCCGAGCCAGAGCGTTTCCGAGGTTGGATCTTCGAAGACCAGGATCCAGCGGGTCAGCAGAGCGACCACCCACTGGGCGGGCGTGCAATACGGGGCGGCGGGCGACTCGTTGAATGTGGGACGAGTTTCGGGCGCGGTCCAGGTGCCACGCGTGTATTGGTGCGCCATTACGGAATACAGCAGGAGTAGGGCCTCGCGCGTCATGTCGTGCTGGATCAAGCCATAGCCGTGGCCATAGGCGAGGAATCCTGCCATCGCACCGGTCTTGAATCCGTAGGCGGTGGGGATGCCGAGAATCGTGTCGTGATGGGTCCAGGAGACTTAAGACGATCTTAAGACGTTCGCTATTGGAGATCGAAACGGTTTTGGGCAAACTGTCACCAACAATTACGCGAAGGCCGCGCCATTCCCCACGCGACTTCGGCAGAAACCAATCGGGTATGTCTGGAGGTGTTATGGCAGTTTGCGGGAGAGGTGTGTCTTTTGTGATGGCTGCCGGTCTGTTGATCGCAACGGCTGCTCCAGCCCAGATGGTCGACAACAACCAGGCGCCGAACATTGCCAAGGCCGGCATCAACAAGTCGTTGCAAGACGAAATCGGTGCGGGGCGGGGAACCGTGAGCACGGCAGGATCCTCGATGTGCATGATCGCGCACGACCCCTTTCGTTCGATCCGGCGGGGTCGGCAGCTGTTTCAGCGGAAATTTACGCACGCGCAGGGGCAGGGGCCGAACGAGAGCGACGGCGTCGGGGATATCAATACCGACAACGCGATCGGGGCGGGGCTGGCAGACAGCTGCGCCTTGTGCCACGGGCGGCCTCGCGGATCGGCTGGAGTAGGAGGCAACGTCGTATCGCGACCCGACAGCCGGGATGCTCCGCACCTTTTCGGGCTGGGTTTGCGGGAAATGCTGGCCGATGAGATCACGACGGACTTGCGGAACATTCGGAACGTGGCAGTGGTCCGGGCGGCGCAGATGCGGCGAACCGTGACGCTGCCTCTCAGAAGCAAGGGAATTGACTACGGCTCAATTACGGCGCATGCCGATGGTTCAGTGGATACGTCGAAAATATCCGGCGTCGATCCGGACCTGCGCGTGAAGCCGTTTTTCGCCGAAGGCAGCGAGTTCTCCATCCGGCGATTCATTGTGGGTGCGCTGCACAACGAGATGGGGCTGGAGGCTTCGGAAGATCCCGATCTTCTGGCCGCCAGCGCTGGGGGACGGGTCGTCACGCCTTCAGGAATGGTGCTCGACGGTTTCCTCGATAAGATCACGCCACCTCCGGCGGCGGACCTGCAGAACGGCAACGAGGTCGATCCGGCGGTGGTGGATCACCTGGAATTTTATCTGCTGAACTACTTCAAGCCCGGACACGGACAGCAGAACGACGCAACCGAAACAGGCCGTGAAGTGTTTCGGCGAATCGGTTGTGCCTCGTGCCACGTAACCAACCTGACGCTTAATCACGACCGGCGGGTTGCAGATCTGGAAACTGTGTTTGATCCGGCGCGTGGAATCTTCAATAGCCTGTTCGCCACGGCAGTTCCGCTGATTGTGACGCAGGACGACGGCAGCGGCTTGCCCCTGATGAAGTTGCCGGCTGGAGGTTCATTCGTTGTGAAAGATCTGCTGACGGATTTCAAAAGGCACGACCTCGGTCCAAACTTTTACGAACGCAATTGGGACGGCACGGTGCAGACGATGTTCATGACGCGTCCGCTGTGGGGAGTGGGTTCGACGGCTCCTTACGGACATGACGGGCGCAGCATGACGCTCGACGACGTGATCCTGCGGCACGGCGGAGAGTCACAGGCGTCCCGCGACGCATATGCGGCGTTATCTTCGCGCAAGTCGGCAGCCTTGCAGGCGTACCTGAATTCGCTGGTGTTGTTTCCGCCGGATGACACGGCTTCCACGCTCGATCCGGGAGATCCGTCGAAACCAAACTTCCCGCAATTCGGCCACGGCAGCATCAAGTTGACGGTGCTGTTTAACGATCCGAGCGATCCGGAATAGCCAACTTGAAGGGCCGCTCTCGTGACCTGGGGGAGCGGCCCTGTCTTTCCGCGTCAATTACGGCGTGCAGACGTCGGCTACAATACCCGCGTGCCCGATGCCGATCTGAGTCCTGGACAAGTACTCGCCAAAGTTCCGATTTTTTCCAGCCTGGCAGAAGATGAGTTGGGATTTGTGTCGCAACGCGCCGTGCCGCGCCGATACTCCGCCGGACAGATCGTGTTCGGCGAAGGCGAACCGTGTACAGGACTGTACGTGGTCGCGCAAGGACACGTGCGCATCTTCAAGAGTTCGGCGGGCGGGCGCGAGCAGGTGCTAAGCATTGACGGCCCGGGCAGTTCGGTGGCGGAGTTGCCGGTGTTCGACGGCGGCGACTATCCGGCTTCGGTGGTTGCCATCGACGAGGCAACCCTTCTGTTCGTGAGCAAGCAGGATTTTCAGGCGCTGTGCCTGGCGCATCCCCAGGTCGCGTTGAAGGTGCTGCGCGTGGTGGGCGCGCGGCTGCGCAGGCTGGTGGGGATTATCGAGGAGCTGTCGTTCACCACCGTGCGCCACCGGCTGGCGGCGCTTCTGCTGCGGCTCGCGCAAAGAGAAGGGAAGAAGACCGCGCAGGGCATTGAGGTGACATTGCCGGTCAGCAACCAGGAATTGGCTTCGCAGATTGGCACGGTGCGGGAGCTGGTTTCGCGGAATTTGTCGCGCTTGCAGGCGGAAGGGCTGATCAAGATGGACGGACGTAGCGTAGTTCTCTGCGATACCAAGGCGCTGGAGGAGGAGTTGCAGGCCGGGTAGGCGCGCCGGGGAGGGGATTTCTCCTGTCGCATCGCTCCCGCCTCGGAATGAATAAAGTTGAAGGGGTTTCCTGCACAATGTGTCCCTCCGGAAGTTATCTATTTCTGTTTTTTCCCAAGGTGTGACAAAAGTCATCGGAATGGCTTTGGGGGGTCGGTAATCTCCCTTCATCAAACGCGATCACTCCAGCAGGATGTGGGCGTTGGGAGGAGATGAGATGAGCCAGACGATGACGAAGACGGTTCGGGAAGTGGCGCTGGAAAATCCGGCGGCGGCGCGGGTGTTTGAGCGCCTGGGCATTGATTATTGCTGCGGCGGCGGGAAATCGCTGGAGGAAGCCTGCCAGGCCGTTCATCTGAACTTGGACCAGGTTGTAGACTCGCTCGAGATGGCCGAGCAGGAGCTTCGGGCCTCACAGGTTGACCGGAACTGGGGTCAGGAGCCGTTGTCGGAATTGATCGCGCACATCCAGGATACTCACCACAAATTCACGCGCGCGGAAATGGAGCGGCTGGGACCGTTATTCGACAAGGTCTGCTCCGTTCATGGGAAGAACCATCCGGAGCTTCTCGAGGCGCGCACGATCTTTCGCGGGCTGGCGCAGGACCTTACCCATCACCTGATGAAAGAAGAGATGGTGCTGTTCCCGCACGTGATCCGCATGGAAGAAGCGGTGCTGGAAAAGGCGCCGGTCGTGCCTCCACCTTTTGGGACCGTGCAGAATCCGATTTTCATGATGGAGCACGAGCATGATTCCGCCGGCGAGGCGCTGCGCACCATGCGGAAAGCAACCAAGGAATATACGGCACCGGAGGAAGCTTGCGTCACCTACCGGGCACTCTATCAGGCGCTGCGCGAGTTTGAAGCCGACCTGCACCGGCATATTCACCTCGAGAACAACATTCTTTTTCCGCGCGCGCTGGCGATGGAACGAGGGAGATAACAGCCACTAGTCCGGCATCGTTGCCGACGACTGTGGACCTAAGCGCGCGCAGGTGCGGTCTTCATTCAAGTCTTGGTCGAATCCCGATCGCGGGGACTAAGATGTATCGAGGTACGATACATTGTCTGCCGGGCTTCGCGTAGTGTCTGGAAAGGGAGGACATCCTGATGTCTTATCGAAAACTGTGGATTGCACTGGGCCTGGTGCTGGTGATTTCTTTTGCCGTGCTGGGTGGGGTGGGCGTCAAGGTCCTGAACAACGCTCCGCCGATTCCCTCGCAGGTGATTACGAGCGACGGGCGGGTGCTGTTTACGGGCACGGAGATTCAAGACGGGCAGGGCGCCTGGCAGTCGATCGGCGGACAGGAAGTCGGCACCATCTGGGGACATGGGTCGTACATTGCTCCAGACTGGACGGCGGACTGGCTGCACCGGGAGTGCGTGCTGATACTGGATCGGTGGGCTGCCGAGACTGGCGCGCGGAACTATGCCGCGCTCGGGGTGGAACAGCAGGCGGCACTGCAGGCGCGCCTGAAAGGGATTATTCGCCACAATACCTACGACGCCACGACGGGAACGATTACGGTTGATCCCGTGCGTGCGGGCGCTTTTGAGGAACTGGAACATTACTACGCCGACGTGTTTACGCGCGGTCGCGACGAATATGCCATCCAGGCGAATGCGCTAAGCGATCCGCAGAAATTGCGCCAGATGAGCGCGTTCTTCTGGTGGACGGCGTGGGCAGCATCGACGAACCGGCCGGGAAGCGACGTCTCCTATACGCAGAATTGGCCGCATGAACCATTGATAGGGAACGAACCGACCGGGGCCACGATTGTCTGGAGTGTCGTCAGCTTCGTGCTGTTGTTAGGCGGAGTGGGCGGCATGGTCTGGTACTTCGGATCTCAGCCAAGAACGGTGGCGGAAGAATTATTGCCGGAGTCGGACCCGTTACTGGGGCTTAGTCCCACGCCCTCGCAGCGCGCGACCATCAAATATTTCTTTGTGGTTGCGGCGTTGTGGGTGGTGCAAGTGGCGCTGGGAGCGGTCACGGCGCACTATGGCGTCGAGGGTTCCAGCTTTTACGGAATTCCGTTGGCAAAATGGCTGCCCTACAGCGTGACCCGCACCTGGCATCTGCAGATTGGAATTTTCTGGATTGCGACTTCCTGGCTGGCCACAGGACTGTATGTTGCGCCGGCGGTGAGCGGGGCGGAACCCAAGGGACAGCGGCTGGGAGTGAACGTACTGTTCGGCGCGCTGATTTTTGTGGTGGTGGGGTCGCTGGCTGGGGAGTGGCTGGGCATTCAGCAGAAGCTCGGCAACCTGTGGTTCTGGCTGGGAGCACAGGGTTATGAATACGTCGATCTTGGACGGTTGTGGCAGATTCTCCTGTTCGGCGGGCTTGTCTTCTGGCTGTGGTTGATGTGGCGCGCGCTGCGACCGGCTCTGGCACGCGGCGACGAGAATCGCCCGCTGCTGACGATGTTCCTGATTGCGAGCATCGCGATCCCATTGTTCTACGCGGCCGGATTGATGTACGGGCAGCGCAGTCACCTGGTGACCGCCGAATACTGGCGCTGGTGGGTGGTGCACCTGTGGGTGGAAGGTTTCTTTGAAGTGTTTGCCACCGTGGTGATCGCGTTCCTGCTGACCCGCCTGAAACTCCTGTCGGTAGTAACTGCGACCCGAGCGGTTCTATTCTCAACCGTCGTATTTCTTTCGGGTGGAATTATCGGGACCTTTCACCACCTTTATTTTGCGGGGACGCCGAATATCGTGCTGGGGCTGGGGGCAGTCTTCAGCGCACTCGAAGTGGTGCCGCTGGTGCTGATTGGTTTCGAAGCCTGGGAGAACATCCGGCTGTCGCGATCGCGTGAGCAGCACGTCTGGGTCGCGGCCTACAAGTGGCCGATCTACTTTTTCGTGGCGGTAGCCTTCTGGAATTTCGTAGGCGCGGGATTGTTTGGGTTCTTCATCAACCCGCCGATTGCTCTGTATTACATGCAGGGGTTGAACACCACTCCGGTGCATGGGCACACGGCGTTGTTCGGCGTCTACGGGATGCTGGGCCTGGGGCTGATGCTGTTCTGCCTGCGGGCGCTGCGTCCGGGAAGAGCGTGGAAGAACGGGCCACTCGCGTTTTCCTTCTGGGCGATCAACATCGGACTTGCGTTGATGGTGCTGATCAGCGTGCTGCCGATCGGGCTGATGCAGGCCTGGGCCTCGGTGGAATACGGTACGTGGTATGCGCGCTCGGCCGAGTTCCTGCACTCCAGCGGGATGAACCAGTTACGCTGGATGCGCATGATCGGCGACAGCATCTTCGCCCTGGGCGCGTTGGTGCTGGGCTGGTTCGTGCTCGGACTGGTCACCGGACATTCCTATGACGATCGCGGATTTGTGGGCGAGGGCCGATGGGAGATCCGCGAAGAAGAGGAACTTGCATTGCACAGATAGGCGAGGTTGCATGAAAAATCCCCGCCCAAGCGAAGCTTGGACGGGGGGCACCTGTGATCTTTCAAGAGGTTGTCCATTCGATCGGAACCAGAGAAGCTGATTGTGACGAGCAATCCAGTTTCCGAGGACAGACCGAATGGACATCCACCAGAATGCCCGACTCACTCTTCGCAGTCGAGAGGCCTTGGTTGAAACCGTGACTCGCGGCCTGGGCTTCAGCCGTGCCGCCGCCAGCTTTCGCGTGACTCCCAAAACCGCAGCCAAGTGGGTTGGCCGTTATCAGCGGGAAGGAACTGCCGGATTACGCGATCGCTCTTCTCGTCCGCATCGTAGCCCAAGAGCCACTTCGTCTAGTCAGGTCGGGTTGGTGATTGAGCTCCGCCGGCAGCATCGTCCGGCCTATCAGATTGCACAAAGCACCGGACTCAGTCCGGCCACCGTCAGCCGCATTCTGCGCCGCGCTCGTCTCAGCCGCTGGCGCGATCTGCATCCCTTGCCGCCGGTGGTGCGCTATGAGCATCCCTTTCCCGGCGATCTCCTCCATCTCGACATCAAGGGCATGACCCGCTTCCAGCAAGTCTCCTGGCGTGGTGACGGCCGCCGCCGCGGACAACATAAGCATCCCGGCTGGGAGGCCTTGCACGTCGCCGTTGACGACCACTCTCGCATGGCCTTCACTCGCATCCTTCCCGATCAGAAGACTGAAACCACCATCGCCTTCCTCCGGGATGCAGTTGACTTCTTTGCTCGCCACGGCATCGCCGTGCGCGCCCTGCTCACCGATAACGGCAGCAGCTACCGCTCTCACCACTTTCGTCGGGCTTGTTTCCAGATGGGCCTCAAACACCGCCGCACTCGCCCCTACTCCCCACAAACCAACGGCAAAGCCGAACGCTTCATCCAGACCGCCCTGCGCGAGTGGGCCTACGCCACTCACTGGCCCGACTCCGAGCAGCGCAACCTCGCCCTCGCTCCCTGGACCCACTACTACAACTTCTCCAGGCCCCATGGTAGCCTTCACTACCAGCCGCCTATCAGCCGCTCGGATCCTGGTACAACCTCTTGATCATCTACAGGCACCCTTCCACAACTTGCTCGGCCCGACGGCAAACGTCGGGCCTTTTCTTTGGCCTTCCGGCCATGTCGTGCTCCTGGCGCCGGTGTGACATAGGTCACATGCAATGTGTGACAAGTCTGGAACCATCAATCGAGCGTTTCCAGGGTTTTGTGGAAGTGGAGGGACAGTCCAAAGTGCAGCCCATGTTGGATTTCAACGAGCGGCCCTTCATCGTGATCTGGGAAACCACGCGGGCGTGCGATCTGGCCTGCGTACACTGCCGCGCCTGCGCCCAGCCGGTTCGCAGCGCCCTGGAACTGAATACCGAGGAAGCGAAGCGGCTCATCGACGACGTGGCTGCAATGGCCGCGCCGGTTTTTGTGCTGACCGGGGGAGACCCCCTGAAGCGGCCGGATATTTTTGAACTTGTGCAGTATGCGTCTAGTCACGGAGTCCGGATTTCGCTGACACCCAGCGCGACTCCTCTGCTGACCACGGAAGCCATTCAACGCCTGAAAGACAACGGCCTCGCGCGGCTGGCCATCAGCCTGGACGGGCCGAGCGCGGAGATTCATGACGCTTTCCGGCGCGTGCCGGGCTCCTATGACTGGACGTTAAATGCCGTTCGTTGCGCGCACGAAATCGGACTTCCCGCCCAAATCAACACAACCATCACGCGGCACAATCTTCAGCATCTGGACGCCATGATTGCGCTGCTCGAGCACCTCGACATTGTTTTATGGAGCGTGTTTTTCCTGGTACCGACGGGCAGGGGCTCGTCCGTCGATCTGATCTCGGCGGAAGAAGTTGAAGAGGTATTTGCGAAGCTGCACGAAACCTCGCGGCGCGTGCAGTTCGATATCAAGAGCACAGAGGCTCAGCACTACCGGCGTTTCCTCCTCCAGAGGCGAACCGAGGAGAAGCGCAAAGGCAACGGCTCCCCACTGCCGCCGATGTTGGGCATGAGCACTCCGGATGGAATCGGCCGGGCAGCATGCGGAATCAACGACGGCAAGGGCTTTGTCTTTGTGTCCCATCTCGGGGAAGTGTTTCCCAGCGGTTTTCTTCCGGTGTCAGCCGGGAACGTGAGAAAACAATCCTTGAGCGATCTGTACCGGCATTCGCCCCTGTTCACATCACTGCGCGAAAGCGCCAATCTGAAAGGCAAATGCGGGATCTGCGAGTTTCGGGAAGTGTGTGGGGGATCGCGAGCGCGCGCCTATGCCCTGACCGGCGACATGTTCGCGGAAGAACCGTGCTGTTCATGGCAGCCAAAAACAGTGGGTAGGCAGCGCGAAGCCGTGGTATCGCAGCAATCGGTGGTCGTCGACTAGGCCAAGGCGGGAATGATTTTTTCGTTGGATGCCCGGGAGAGCTACTTGTCCGTTACGAAGAAGTGCATCGGTCCTTCGCTTCGCTCTGGACGACACATCGTTCCGATAGCGCCGCTCACACCCACCGGCCTGCTTCCGCTTTGCGCCGGGCCGCGATCGAGACTGCTACCAGTTGCAGGATTTCTTCCAGGATTTCAGACCGGCGGGTCTGGGATTCGTTCCCGGTGGACACGGGAACAGAGTCCAGTTCGGTAAGCAGGGACTCGACGCGAGATTCCAGGCTGCAATGCATGCGAGCAAAACTATGCGTTCC
The DNA here is from genome assembly GCA_963733805.1 of uncultured Acidobacteriota bacterium. Classification (GTDB taxonomy): domain Bacteria; phylum Acidobacteriota; class Terriglobia; order Terriglobales; family Acidobacteriaceae; genus Gp1-AA133. The sequence continues at coordinate 597,057 of CAVTEO010000010.1, forward strand.
CTGCACCTGCTGGAAGTGATCCAAAACACACGCTATCGTGATGGCCGTCCTTTGCGCGCGCAGCGAAAGCGCCCAACATTTGGCCGCGAGCAGCGCTCTTGGGGGAGCTGTTCGAGACGAGCGCCCCGCGACTCGAACCTGGGTCCGGGACGTTCGCCGCTTTGGGTCATTCCTGCCATCGCATCCGTTGCAGCCCCTCTCTCCAGGGATTTTCTCCTTGTGATCATAATCACGGACCCCCGTGTCCGGGATCACTGCCGAGCGCCGCAATATTTTGTACAAGGCGTGTAGCGTTGCAGCAGTTCCCCCCCAGGCCCATGTGCTGATGCGACGCAACTCCCGGGCCCGTTTCAAAAATACGGATTCCAAGACGTGCTACACGCCGAGGGTGACGTGTGCCGGCACGCACATCGAGAGGTGAGCAAGCCCCCAGCGCACTCCACGCAGGCTCTGGCTAAGGACGTATAGCCCTGCATGCAGCAGCTGGAGAACCGCAGCATGGAGCGCCACTTCGTCAGGGCTCTCCTGGCTGTCCTAAGCAATCGTCATTTTGTGTGCCCTTGTTCTGGCTCTACCAGGACAGGGGAGAGGCCCAGTTTCCGAACTAAGTTCTTCACGGAGGGCACATGGCAAGCAATCGGCGAGATTTTCTGAAGAGAGCTGCACTGGCTGGCGCAGGAGCGGCTTTTTACCAGACTGTGGGCAAGGGAAGGGCTTGGACCTTCGCGCAAAGCCCCACGAATATTCGGAAGTTCGTAGTATCGCTGCCCGGTCTGGGGCCGTCGGCCAAGAATGAAATCGGCCAGTACATTCCGTTGGCCACGAAAAGAACCTTCAATTTTGCGGGCAAGCCTACCGATATCTACAACGTGGCTGTCACGCAGTTCAGCCAATTCATGCACCCGGATCTGCCCGGCAAGACCGACTTTTTTGGATACACGGATCTAACGACATTCGATCGCAAATACCTGGGTGGCGCGATTGTGGCCAAGCGCGGGACGCCCGTGTTGTTGACGGTCACCAATCTCATGCCTCCCCGACATATTCTGCCGGTCGACCCGACAATCATGGCGGGACCGCATGGACAATTGGTGGGCGATCTCCCCACCAACCGGCACGCAACACACCTGCATGGTGGGCTGACGCCGTGGTTCAGCGATGGAACTCCATTCCAGTGGTTTACGCCCACTGGCCGGCACGGAGCGAGCTTCATGAACGTGCCCGGGTTCCCGGCACTGCCGGGGACGGGAACCTACTACTATCCGAACGATCAGAGCGCGCGCCTGGTCTGGTACCACGATCACGCGATCGGCATTACCCGGCTCAATGCGTATGCCGGAATTGCGTCCGCCTACATCATCGTCGACGACTTCGAGACCGGCCTGGTGAGTTCAGGCTTGCTGCCGGATCTGGTGGGAATTCCGCTGATCATCCAGGACAAAGGCTTCGTGCCCAGGAACATCTTGCGGCAAGATCCAACCTGGCGATGGGGTGATCCTGGATCTCTGTGGTATCCGCACGAGTATGAGGTCAACACGTTCGAGGGTGGAGTCGGGAATCCAAAAGGCCGATTTGACTGGGGACCGACCGACGGCGAGCCGCCTTCGGTTGGCACCATGCCGCTGCCGCGAGTCTCCGCTGTTCCGGAGGCGTTCCTGGACACCATCGTGATTAACGGCGGCGTCTATCCTAAGGTGAGTGTGCCGCCAAAGCGAGTCCGGTTCCGAATGCTGAACGGATCGCAGGCGCGGTTCTATCACCTGAATCTCTATCCAGAAAGCCGTGTCAATCCGGGCGAGGCCCAGGTAGGAACGCCAGGGCCGGTCATGTACCAGGTCGGTTCGGAGGGAGGATTCCTGCCCGCGGTGGCGGTCCTCGACAACACTACGCAGATTCCGCTTGATCCAAGCGATCCCTCTGGCAACACCGCTTTGGCGGGCGGTCCTTTCAATCTGTTGCTTGCGCCGGCTGAGCGCGCCGATGTTGTCATCGACTTCAACGGAGTGTCCGCTGGTTCAAGCTTCATTCTCTATAGCGATGCGCCAGGACCGTTCCCGGGTGGCGATCCGCGCAACGACTACTTCACCGGATGTCCGGACCAGACTGAGATTGGCGGGGCGCCGACGACCGCTCTGGGGCATGGAGCCAACACACGCACGCTGATGACAATTACTGTCTCCGCAGGAGTGGGAGACAGCGTCAGCACGCCGGTGTGGCTCGATCAGATCAATACGCAGCTGCGCAGCAGCTTCCTGAATGGGAATCAGCCGGGACTGTTGTTCCACAACGGCGATCCATCGCAACCGGCTTTTGCGTTCCGTAGCACACCGCATCGTTTGCTGACGCTGAACGAGGACTTTGACGAGTTCGGCCGTCTCATCCAAACGATAGGAACCGCAGAGCCAAACGGCCGTAATAACCAGGGGCTGCCTACCTGGGGCCGGGGCTATATGGACGCCACCACCGAGAACCCGAGAGCCGGAACCACGGAGATCTGGCAGATAATGAACCTCACCGCGGATACCCATCCCATCCACTTCCACCTGGTCAACGTGCAGTTGATCCAGCGGCAGCCGTTCACGGGATTACCGGATAATTGGACTTACACCGGCGATCCGATACCGCCGGATCCAAATGAACTTGGGTGGAAGGAAACGGTCAGGATGAACCCGGGTGAAGTGACCACCGTCATCATGCAGTTCAACCTCCCGGACCTGCCCACCCACGCGATGCGGAAGGCCGTGAGTCCTCGGACGGGCGGCAGGGAGTACGTGTGGCACTGTCACATCCTCGAGCACGAAGAACACGATATGATGAGGCCGTTGGTAGTCGAGTAGTACGGTGAGCCCCGCTCATTGCGGGCGGGGCTTGTCCCGAACGTTCAGGTGAATAGAAAGAGGAGTTATGTTTGGTGGAAAGATCGGTGTTCCGGAACTGCTGATTGTGCTGGCGATCGGACTTCTCATTTTTGGTCCCAGCAAGTTGGCTGGCCTCGGGAAGAGCCTGGGCGAAGGCATTCGCGGCTTCAAGTCGGCGTTGAACGATCACGAGCCGCCGGCCGGAAAAGAGTAGCAAAGGGAGCGTGTCACTTCCTGTCGTGACACGCTTCCTTGAGTCCAAGCCGTCTGCGGGAGAGACCGCGGACGGGGATTCGTGCGCCTGCTGGCAGCGGCATATTGGCCCGGGCAGAAGTCGCAATTCCCGAGCACCGGCGAAGCCGGACCATGCGTTCGCCTGAATGCAAGCCGGACTCCCGGGGAGCGCGCCCATGCGAATCGCGACCGTGCTGGTTGCCTTCGGCCTGATAAGCCCACCGTGGATCATTTCCTGTCAAACCGCAAATCTGAGTAGCGAGCCCATCCACCTGAGGTCCGGTGAGGAAGTGTCCAGCTGGGGCGCCGTTTCATACGACAAGCTGCGCCGGGGCACGGCGATTGACTTGAAGTACGACATTTTCATTCGGCCGGATGCATGTTTTGTCGTGATCGATGACACCTCGCTCGGACGCCGCGGACTGAAGCTGGAAATGACTGGCAGCCCGGGCCTGGTGATGACTGTCGTGCGGCAAAGCGGAGCCGGAAAGAAAGCGGTCGTCAAGGGCGCGAAGGTTTCGAACTGCACCGATACCGCGGAATTCAAAGTCAGAATTGAAGCGCCTGCGGACCATCCGCTTGGTCTGCAGAAAATCTCCGGCCGAATTTCATGGCAAGCCGTCAACGCAACCGGCATGTTGCCGGTCGAGTCTGTGACCTTCGAGTTTCCAATGGAAGTGGTGGAACGTGATGATCGCACCGCGAAGTACAACGGAGGTTATAGCTACCGTCCCAGTGCTGATCTGCTGTGGCGGATTCCGAGTTTTCCATTCGTGCTGGTCTACTGCGCAGTGGCGGGCGGCGATTGTCCGGACTAAGAACATGATGAAGAGGGAAAGGCAATGAGAGGACGCTTGCTGATCGTCCTGCTGCTGAGCGCGACGCTTGGAGCAGCTCAGGTCGACTCCCGGAACACTGGATCTGCGGCCAACAATGCAGTGTCCCCGAAAAGCAAGGAGCAGATTCTGATCGGTGCGCGCAAGGTTGCCCTGGTTGGTACCCTCGGGCATGTCGCACAGAGGGGTGTGGCGATGAATCCGAGCGCCACGAAGGCGCAGGAACTGCTCGAAAAAGAAATTCGCAAATGGGGGCGCTTCACCACTATTGAGAACCCCCGGGAGGCCGACCTCGTTCTCATCTTGTTTGAGGGGAATCGCGCGGCGAGCGGTGGTGGGGTGATTCGAACTGCGAGATTGTCGGTGGTGGCTGGAGGGGAACCACCCAGGCGTGGAGACTTGCCGCTGTGGGATGACGACGCGAGTGGCAGTATTTTTGCCACTTCGGGCGCGCCCAAGGTGATTGCGAAGTTCCGCGCTTATTTGGAAAATCTTGAAAAGTCCGTGCCGGCAGCCGCCCCTGCAGCGCCCGCGTCTCCGACACCGGCAGCTGCGGTGAGTGGGGACGTCCCGGCTCCGATCGTCCGGCCTGCAGCGTTGCCGCCACCCGTGATCTCACCGCAACCGGAGGTCAAGACGAGGCCGTCCAAGTACATTCCTCCCTTCGAGATCATCAACCGGGCGAAGACTTACACGCTGCGCGGCAAAGGAGCGTCGGGCGAGCAAGGCAAGTTCGAAAAGGCTGTCGGCATCGGCACGTATAGCGACCTGCAATCGGCGATGGGATTCATACATCAGCAGATGACCGGCTGGGGTCGCATGGAGTTCGTGCAGGAGGTACAGGAAGCGGACTTGGTGATGGTTGTGTACCAGTGGGACACGCGCACTTACAGCCGGCAGTTTCACGGAGTGCGAACTGCCATCCAGGTCGTGGAAGGACGGGATGCCTTCCAGCGAGAAGATCCAGCGTTGTGGGTCTCCGGCACGGAAAATGGATCGGGGGCGGAACTGATCTATCACCTGCAGTTCGAACTGCAGGCATTTGCGTCCGCACAACCGTTGCAGCCGACGCACGCCGCCAACAAAAGCTACAACCGGGGATGCGACTGGATGGAGGCAGCGCAAAAGAAACAGGGAGGGGCCCGCAGCGATCAGCTGTTTGAGGCGGTGGCGGAGTTGCGCAAATCCCTGCGCGACGACTACGGCTACGCTCCCACCCACGAGCGGCTAGCAACCGCGCTGCGGGAACTGGGCTTCGATGCCAACGCGGCCTACGAATACCAGCTTGCGTTGCTGTTGCAGCCAGGGATGCAGGAGGCGCTGAGGGGACTCGCCGCGGCGATGGTTTCCATTCCCGATTACGCCCAAGCCGTGCAGGTCGCGCAGGACATGATTCGCTGGTCGCCTGACAAGGCGAGCAACTACGTGATGCTGGGCGATGTGGAATTTTCACGTAAGGACTATGCAAAAGCAGCGGCCGCGTACCGGGATGCAAGCCGCATGGACCCGAAGAGCGGGGAGGCGCAGGAGAAACTGGGCCGCGCACTCTATCGTGCCCGCCGTATGGACGAGGCGGAGGTCGCTTTTCGAATGGCGCTTCAACTCATGCCCAACCGCGAAAGCGTACTGCAGTGGCTAGGGTCGACCTTGAACGAAGAGCGTCATCCCGAAGAAGCGGCCTCGCTGCTTCGCCAGGCGGTGGAGATTAATCCCAAGAGCGCCTCGACGCATTACGAACTGGCCCGGGCGCTGCGTGCGATGAAGAACTATAACGAGGCGCTCGCGGAACTCAAAGAGGCGCTAGCCCTGAATCCGACGGCGGCCACCTACCATACAGAAATTGCACATACCCTTGCCAATGCGGGCCGGAATGAAGAAGCGCTGGCCAAGTTCCGCGAGATCGTGCGAAATCTGCCTGACAGTTGCTCGGCGCACCTGGACCTGGGAGTGATGCTGTTGAGCCAGCAGCACGTCGACGACGCCATTCCGGAACTGGAGCGCGCAATTCAGATCGACGAGAAACACGCGTCCGCTTACTATCATCTGGGCCGTGCGCGCGAAGCCAAGAACGACCTGCCCGCTGCCCAGGTCGCCTACGAAAAAGCGCGATCGCTTGATCCTGAGAACAAGGAATTTCAGCAGGCGGGCAAGTAGCCCACCTCACTGCACAAGGGCATGGTCTCAGACCGCGAGGCTTCTGCCTGCAATCTCTGGGTTCGGCAGGGAAGTTTTCCAACCAACAAAGCGTCCCAGCTCCTCGAGGAAGACCCGCCAGGCTGGCTCTTCGGCCAGGAGGAGATGATTGGGGCTGGACAGAGGAACGAACTTCGCGTTTGGGATTTCCGCGGCAATGAGTCGTCCTTCCTCCGGGGGCACGGCCCGGTCGCGATCACAGTGAAAGACGATAGTTGGCACCGAGATGGCCGGCAACAAGTCACGTACGTTGATGACATCACACGCTTCCATGATGCGAGCGGCATTTTCGGGCGTCGCGGAAACACGTTGCAGGTCGTTGAGCCAACGCTGCTGTTCGGGTGAGGCATTCTCGGAAATATAGAGGCTGGTAAACATCGCGGAGAATGCCGGATTATTTTTGCCCCAATCCAATCTCACCAATATTTCAAGGGCATGGCGTGCGGCAAGGGCTTCGGGGCGCTGACGGTGATGGAAGCCGCGGGAATAAGCGCCGCAAAGGATCAGGTGACTGACCCGTTCGGGGTGCCGCGCCGCATAGGCGATGGCAACAGCCCCGCCCTGAGAGAGGCCAAACAAAGCAAACCGCTCGACTCCCGAAGCTTCCACCACCGCTTCCAGATCATGGACCCAGGCTTCGAACGAGATGTCAGCCACTTCCCAATCTGACAGGCCATTGCCCCGCTCGTCGTAACGAATGAAGGTGTGATGCTGCGTCAGTTCGTGGATCCAGTGCTGCCACAACGGACTTTCCCACTCAAAATCAAGATGATTGAGCCAATTCGCAGCCTTGACCAACGGAGTACCCGATCCGACCCGCGCGTACGCAATACGCACCGCGTCTCGCGTCGTGCAGAAGCGGATCTCCTGGCGTAGAGGGGACGTGGCAGGATGCACTGCGGGCCGCGGTGCGGCGACGGGGGGAGCATTCAAATCTCTGACCTTCACCACGAAGCGATAGCCAGCGCGGGGCACCGTCTCGATGTAGGACTCGGAACTGGGCGATTGCCCAAGGACTTTGCGAAGGATAGAGATGTTTTTGTTGAGGTTGTTTTCCTCCACGACCGAATCCGGCCAAAGCCGGCGCAGCAAATCCTCTTTCGTCATCAAGTGGCCGGCGTTCTCTACGAGCAGGCGAAGGGTGTCGAAGGCTTTGGGCGCCAGATCGATCTCCACGCCATTGCGCAGGAGCCGGCGCTCGGGTACGTCCAACTCAAAACCGGCGAATTCATAACGCGAAGTACCACCCGGCATAGTAGTCAGAAAAAAGTAACAAAAAACAAACAATATGGGCAGGTTTCCATGGAGTATAGTGCCCAGATCAGACAGATGCGAAGCGCTCAGATCACCCCAAGTTGCTCGCTATTTTAGCGCTTTTCGTGGGGCCATCACATCCAACCGAAATGGGGGAACTGCCATATGGCAAAGCTACTTCCTGACCAGACTTTTTATACCTCGGCGAAAACAGCAATGGCGGCCGCGCCTGAGAAGTTGGCCTACGTTGCTATGCTGAATCCCACTGCCAATGACGGGACCGATGCCATGGCGGTCGTGGACCTCGACCCGGCATCGAAAACCTACGGCAGCATTGTAAGCCGCGTGGACATGCCGAACGCGGGCGATGAATTGCATCACTTCGGATGGAACGCCTGTAGTTCCTGCCTGTGCCCGCACTCGCCGCATCCGCACATGGAACGTCGCTATCTGGTCGTGCCGGGGATGCGGTCGTCGCGGATTCATATTCTCGATACCAAGGGCGACCCCCGCAATCCGAAAATCGTGAAAGTCATCGAGCCGGAAGAAGTGAAAAGGAAATCCGGCTATAGCCGGCCGCACACCGCGCATTGCGGACCCGACGGTATTTATCTGAACGCGCTCGGATCGGTGGACGGCAACGGGCCGGGTGGCATTCTCATGATTGACCCCGAGACCTTCGACATCAAAGGCGCCTGGGAAGCCGACCGTGGACCGCAATATCTGGCCTACGATTTCTGGTGGCATCTCGGCCACGACACCATGATCACCAGCGAATGGGGAACGCCTTCGATGGTGGAGGATGGCGTGAATCCCGAGCTGCTGCTCGCAGGGAAATACGGTCACGCCCTGCATCGTTGGGACCTGCACAAACGCCGCCACCAGCAGACAATGGACTTGGGACCGGAGTACCAGATGGTGCTCGAACTGCGTCCGTCGCACGATCCCAACAAGACGTACGGGTTCGTGGGAGTGGTGACTTCGCTGAAAGATCTGTCGTCATCGATCTGGGTCTGGTACCGCGAGGGCAGCAATGGGAATGGCACGTGGAAGATTCGCAAGGTGATTGAGATTCCCGCCGAACCGGCGGATCCGGAGCAGCTGCCTCCCTTGCTCAAAGGCTTCAAGGCAGTACCGCCGCTGGTGACCGACATCAATCTTTCTCTCGACGATCGCTTCCTGTACGTCTCGTGCTGGGGTAGCGGCGAGTTGCGCCAGTACAACGTTTCCGATCCATTCAATCCTGTGCTGACCGGAACTGTGACCTTGGGCGGGATCGTCAAGAAGAATCCGCATCCGAAAAATGCGGGAAAGCCGCTGAATGGCGCGCCCCAGATGGTTGAAATCAGCCGGGATGGCAAGCGCGTGTATGTCACGAACTCACTCTATCGCACCTGGGACGAGCAGTTTTATCCTGATGGCATTCGCGGGTGGATGGCGAAGATCGACACGGATGACAATGGCGGGATGCGTCTTGACCCTAAACTCTTTCTGGAAGTGGAGAAGTTCCGTCCGCACCAGGTTCACCTTGAAGGCGGAGACGCTTCTTCGGATTCGTATTGCTTCTCCTGAGGTTTGAAATGGGAGAGATGACAAGTTCGTGGGCTGCTTTGCTGGGACTGGGAGCCTTCCATGGAATGAATCCCGGCATGGGCTGGCTGTTTGCGGTGGCGCTTGGACTGCAAGAGCGCCGCCGCGGCGCAGTTCTCAGCGCGCTGCTACCTCTGGGCGTCGGGCATGCGCTGGCCGTAGCTGCAGCCATCGCGCTCGCGATGATGGCGGGCGCGGCGATGCCGCTGCAGTTGGTGCGTTGGATCGTAGCCGCGATTCTTGTCCTGTTCGGCGCCAGCCGCCTTTTTCGTCACCGGCATCCGAGTTGGGCAAGTATGAGGGTCAACAAGGCAGGGCTAACCTGGTGGTCGTTCCTGATGGCGTCGGCCCACGGGGCGGGGTTAATGGTGGTACCGCTGTTTCTTGGAATGGCTATGCCCGCCGCCGCGCACGAGGCTCATCATGGAATGACGATGCAGGGCTCAACGCCGGCGACTGCATTGCTCGCGACTGCACTGCACGCGATTGGTTATCTGGCGATTACCGCGCTAGTTGCCTTAGTCGTGTTCGAAAAGCTTGGGGTTGCGATCTTGCGGAAAGCCTGGTTTAATCTCGATCTGGTTTGGGCGATCGCCCTGATCGGCACCGGCGTGGTCAGCGTTCTCTTGTAGCTGAGTCGTTGGTGGAGAAACTTCTACTCCTGAACTCCTCACCACTCGTGTTTCATCGCCTTCGCGAATTTCTCCACCGGCAGCGTGTTCAGAACATTCTCCTTGGTGAGCCACGCCCGCCGCGCTTGCAGAATCCCAAATCGAATTTTGCTGAGATGCGAGGTGTGATGTGCGTCGGTATTAATGACGATTCTCACGCCATGCTCTTTCGCCTGGCGCAGGTGTACGTCGTTGAGGTCCAGGCGATCGGGGTAAGCGTTCAACTCCATCGCAACTTTATTTTTGGCGGCGGTCTTCAAGATCGCGTCCATGTCGAAGGGATAGGCATCGCGGCGAAGCAACTGGCGGCCGGTGGGATGTCCCAGGATCGAAGTGTTCGGGTTCGAAATGGCTTTCAGCAGGCGGTCGGTCATCTGGTCGCGTTCTTGATTGAAATGCGAGTGCACGCTGGCGATGACGATATCCATCTGGCTGAGCACTTCATCGGATAGATCGAGCGAACCGTCGGCCAGAATGTCGACTTCGATACCCGCGAAGATCTTTATCCCGTCCACGCGGCCGCCGGCTTCGCGGATGCGCTGAATGTGCGCGAGGGCGCGCTGATCGTCCAGCCCATTCGCGAAGGCGAGGTTCTTCGAATGGTCGGTGATGGCCATGTACTTGTAGCCATGCGCCCGTGCGGCCTCGGCCATCTCCTCGATGGTGTTGCGGCCGTCGGTTTCGACCGTGTGCATGTGCACATCGCCCTGAATATCCTCTGCGGCGATCAGCTGCGGAAGCTTGTGCTGAGCGGCTAAGTCGATCTCGCCAAGATTTTCCCGCATTTCCGGCGGAATGTAGTCGAGATTCAGTTTGGCGTAGATTTCTTCCTCAGTAGCTCCGGCGACCGGTTGTTCCGTCTTCAGGTCGGCCAGGCTGTACTCGCTAAGGGTGAATCCCATCTTCAGGGCGCGCTGGCGGAGTGTGACGTTGTGGGCCTTGGAACCGGTGAAATACTGCATGGCCGCGCCGAAGGATGCGGGCGAGAGCAGCCGGACATCGACTTGCATTCCGCTGCGCAGGCGAAAACTGATCTTGTTGTCGCCTTTAGCGATGACGTCCATCAGCGGCGGGTATTGCGCGATGTGCTGGATGGCATCGGCGCGCTGGCCGTCGTCGACGCAACAGGCGCCGGTGACCAGGATGTCGAGGTCGCCCACGGTTTCCCGCCCTCGCCGCAAGGAACCGGCCGGCGTGATTTTGTCGATACCAGAAATCGTGGAGAGATACTTGGTGAGCTTCTCGGCCTCGACCTCTGCATGATCGATCTGGAACCGGCCGCCGATCCGGCGGTAATCTTCGATGGCCTTGATCAGCTTGAGTTCGTGCTTCTCACCCATGCGCGGCAGCTCGCGAATCTTGCCCGCGCGCGCGAGTTTCTCGACGCCGTCGACGTCAGAGACTTTGTAGGCGCTCCAGATCAGCGCGATGGTCTTCGGCCCCAGGCCCTGGATCTTGAGAAGCTGCAGCATCGAGGGGTGATATTTCTCGAGCAGCTCCGCATGCAGCGCGAGACGGCCGCTCTTGAAAAGCTCCTGCAGGTTGTTCAGCATTCCCTTGCCGATACCGGGAATGTCCAGGACTTTCTTTGGCTCGGCGATGAGGTCCGACATTCGTTGCGGTAAGTTCTCGATGGCCTGCGCGGCGTTGCGATAGGAGCGAATGCGGAAGGAGTCCTGCCCATCGATTTCCAGAAGGTCGGCGGTTTCGTAGAGCAGGGTGGCGATGGCTTTATTTTCCATGGAAAGAAACAGATTAAACAAGTTGCGGCGGGAGCGGAAGGCGGGTAGAGGGCTGGGCAGGGTTCTCCGGAGACGCGACCGGCTTGGGGGAGGTTGGCGTGTGGTTCGGATCGGGCGTCAGGCCGAACGTGCAAAAATGGGTTGCCAGAGCGGCAACACTTCAAGAAGGCTTGCTGACGTTCGCTGCTTGCGGACCTTTCTGTCCTTGCGTGATCTCGAACTCCACCGTGTCACCTTCCTGCAGGCTCTTGTAGCCCTCGGAAGTAATCGCACTGTAGTGCACGAAGACGTCCGGTCCATCGTCACGACCGATGAAACCATAGCCTTTCGCATTATTGAACCACTTGACCGTACCTTTCATTCGTTCCACGTGCGCCCCCTCCGGCAGTCCGCACCTGACCTTCAGCAGTCACAGGGAGTCAGGGATGTACCTGCCGAATTCTGGGCACATTGTGCGGCGGGGGGTAGGGGCTGTCAAGGAGCCATATCACAGAGAGCGGCCTTTATTTTCCCGATCTTGCCCGCCTTTGGTGGGAAAGCCACAGCACGCCACAAATGGTCTTCGCATCCCGAATTGTCCCTCGCACAACCATGCGCACGGCTTGGGAGAGGGGAACCAGTTTTTGTTCAATCACTTCGTCGGCTTCCGGCTGGGCTGGTCCCGGCCGCAAGCCGCGGGCCCAGAAGATGGTCATGGGTTCGGCGACAAAACCCGGGCTCGCGTAGAACTTCAAGATTTTCTTCCAACGGGAAGCTTTGTAGCCGGTTTCTTCGATCAGCTCGCGTTTGGCGGCCGGCAAGGCTTTCTCGCCTTTGTCGATGCGCCCGGCGGGCAGTTCCCAGAGGTAGGAATCGGCCGCGTGCCGGTACTGGCGTTCGAGTAGTACTTGAGGGCCGTCAGCGCCATCCAGCGTGGCCAGGATAACCACCGAACCGGTATGCCGGACGACCTCGCGCAGCACGCGCACGCCCGAGGGCTCGATGACCTGCTCGGAGGTGACCCAGAAAACCGGACCCCGGTAGACGAGCTTGCGGGAAAGGACTCGGGCAGTTTTTCTTTTCTTCCTGGACCAGACAGTTTTCTCCATGAAACGAATATAAGCGAGATCGTGCATGGATGCGGAGCGGTCCCGCCGCGGCCAGATATTTCGCGCCGAGCGGGGCCGCTGGTATGCTGCACGACGATGGAGAAGAGGCGGAGTCCCGGAATTGCGATTGTTGGAACGGGAAAGTTTGGGACGGCGCTCGCAGTTTCGTTGCGGCGCGCTGGGTATTCGATCACGGAAATCGTGTCACGTGGAGGAAGGACTTCGCGCCAGCGAGGGAGGGCACTTGCTCGGCGCGTGGGAGCTCGCGCGGCGATTCTCGGAAAGAATGGCCTGAACGCGGACCTGGTCTGGTTGTGCGTTCCAGACGGAGCGATCGCCAGATGCGCGAAATCGCTGGTCCCCGTGGAAGGGAAAACCGTTCTGCACTCCTCCGGCGCACTTACCAGCGACGAATTAAATGTGCTGCGCAAGCGGGGCGCGCGAGTTGCCTCCGTGCATCCCATGATGACGTTTGTGGCGGACGTGACGCCGTCGCTCACCGGCGTCGGCTTCGCGATGGAGGGCGATCGCGAAGCGGTGCGCGTCGCCAAAGCAATTGTCAAGCGGCTGGGAGGCGAAAGCTTCCTGATTGCGAAAAGAGATAAGGGTCTCTACCACGCGTGGGGAACGTTGGTGTCGCCGCTGGTGACCGCCCTGCTGGCGTCCAGCGAAGAAGTGGCTGGAGCTGCTGGGATTTCGCGAACCATGGCGCGACGCTGGATGTCGCCGATTGTCCGGCAGACGATCGAGAACTATGCATTCCTTCGGCGCACCGAAAGGCTTTAGCGGACCGATCGTGCGGGGCGATATCGATACGGTCAAACGGCATCTGCGCGCGCTCGAATCCACTCCGGTGGCGCGAAAGGTTTATGCTGCGCTGGTTCAGGCTGCCATCGAATACTTGCCGGCAAAGAACAAGGACGGGTTACAACGCGTGATCGAGCGAACTTTCGAAAGATAGTTTCCCGTCTGTTATTCGCGAGTTCGAGCGATACGCCAGGGCAAGCAGCGCCAGCACGATAAAGGGCAACCCGGCGGCCATGCGCAAGGGGAGCCCAAGGATTGACATCGAATAGAACTCGCGTCGAGCCAGAAGCGAGTGAATTGGAATCAGAATGATGGACGCCAACCAAGGCCAGACGAGCGTTCCAACCGCAGTGATCAGCATGGTTTTCATCGCCCAATTCTCAGGCAAGTTTCGCCACGACATCGCAAGCAGGAAAATTCCGGGCAAGAGGATCAGATGATCGTAAACAGCGTGTCCGGGAAGCAACACGCCGACTGCGATGCTCAGCAAAATGGCGAGGGTGAACTGGAACTCTGGAGAGTGAGGCGATGCCGACCGGTTTTTCCATGAAAGCACGATCGAGACAAGAAGCAATCCCGCCATAGCAAGCAGCGCAGCAGGTCGAACGGCAGGACCCGCCAAGGTAGTGAGCATCTGAATGGTCAGCGACGGCGGTGTGTAGCCCTGGTACCGAACGACCACATTGATCCAGGACTGAATCCAGTTCGGCCACACGATCAGGGCGGTTCCAACCAGCAAAGCTTCGGTCAAGAGCAAACCCGCGCAGAACATGCGCCGCCTGCGCCAGTCGTACAAAGTCCACAATCCGAGATAGAGAATCGGAAGCAACATGACGTGGGGTTTGATGGTTCCTAAAGCCATCAGGGCCCCGGCGAGCAACAGCCTGCCTCTTTGCAGCGCAACGATGGAGGCGGCGAGCACAAAGCTGACAACTACGCCGACTTGTCCCGCGTAAAGCGCCTCGAGAGCTGGATAGCTGGTCAGCACCAGCAAGCACAGGGCACTCGTCCAGGTCCAATCGGGGTGCCACGACAGCGCCCTCATCCAAAGGAGAACTGTGGCGACGATCAGTGGAATTTGAATGAAGAGATAGACGAGGCGCGCAATCTCAAAAGAAAATATACTCAGCGGCCAGAATAACAGCGCGGTGAACGCGGGATATCCGAAAATCCGCAGGTCCTTCGGATCGCCGGGCCGGGAGGGATCGATAGACCTGCCGTAAAGGGCCATCTGGATTTCGTGTGCGATGTCAGGGCTGTAAAGATCACGGTGCCCTTGCATCTCGGCGTGCGCGCCGTACCAGACTGTATAGAGGTCGTTGCCGAAGGAGTATCCGACAAGCTGCCTGGCAGCCCTTACCTCGCGCGCGCGCGGTAGAAACCAGTTCAGGTAGTAGTTCAGCATGGCCGCCGAGCCGATGAGCGCGAGGGCCAACGCAATCACACTGAGCCTGGAGGATGGACGAGTTGGCAGGAAAGCTACAGCCATGGGCAAATGGAATCAGGATTAGAGCACGGTGGGGTAGAGGCCGCAAGACAGGACGCCGCGCCTCTGGCTAGCGCGAGGTGAACAGGTGCCCAAGCTTTTGCTTCTTGGTCTTCAAATAATCTTCCGCGTAGGGGCTGGGAACAACCTCGCAGGGTATCCGTTCGACCACCTCGATACCAGCTTGCTCCAAGGCCGCCACTTTGTCGGGATTGTTCGACAGCAGGCGCACCTGATGAATACCGAGAGCCTTTAACATTTCGCCCGGCAGAGTGAAGTCGCGATGATCCGCCTTGAACCCCAGCCGCTCGTTGGCCTCCACGGTATCAAGCCCGGCATCCTGCAGCTCGTAGGCCTGCAACTTGGCCATGAGGCCAATGCCTCGCCCTTCTTTTTGTTCGTAGATGAGAACGCCTGCGCCTTCCTCGGCAATCATGGAAAGAGCCATCTCGAGTTGCTGGCGGCAGTCGCAACGCAGGGAGCCGAACACGTCGCCGGTAAGGCATTGCGAGTGGACGCGCACCAGAGGCGGCTTGCCCGCAACGTCACCCATCACGAGGGCGACAGCCTCCTCGCGCGCCGACTGCTCGCCGTTTTCGGGAGTGGTGGCGAATCCGTAAATGCGGAATGTGCCCCAACGGGTGGGAAAATCGGCCGAGGCCAACTGCCGGACTGGGTTCGAAGAGCTCACAATTCATTATAGACGGCCTGCCCTGGAGCGGTGACGCATCGAGGTGTTCCTGCTTCTGCTGCTATCAACCGAGGGGATGCAGTCGAACAGTTGAGTAGAAACGCTGTTGGGGTTATCCTCGCCGGGCCGATGTCACAGTATCAGTATGGTTGCACTGGCAGATTGGCGATCGGGGAGAAGCCCTGCATGAAATTTCTTGTAATCGCAAACCTTTTCTTCGCGACGACACAGGTTCTCGCGCAATCCAACCTGCCTTATCTGGACCCCGAACTTCCCGCGGCCGCTCGCGCACACGATGTGGTTTCACGAATGACTCTTGAGGAGAAAGCGGGGCAACTCGAGGACTACGCAACTGGCGTACCACGCCTCGGCATTCCGGACTACCAGACCTGGAGCGAGGCTCTGCACGGCGTGGCCAACGCCGGGTACGCGACGGTATTCCCACAGGCGATCGGCATGGCGGCCACCTGGGATACCGCCATCGTGCAGAAGATGGGAGAGGTCATTTCGCGCGAGGGCCGGGCCAAGTACGACCAGGCGCAACGGCGAGGCAACCATCGCATCTTTTATGGCCTGACTTTCTGGTCGCCAAACATCAATATCTTCCGCGATCCGCGCTGGGGACGCGGCCAGGAAACCTACGGAGAAGATCCATTCTTGACTGGGCGCATGGGAGTGGCTTTTGTGAGCGGGGTTCAAGGGCCCGATCCCGATCGCCCGATTGCGGTCGCCACCAGCAAGCACTTTGCGGTGCACAGCGGGCCCGAGTCCACGCGCCACGTCGCCAATGTGGATGTGAGCCCGCGCGATCTTGAAGAGACGTACCTGCCGGCCTTCCGTTCCACGGTGGTGGATGGGCATGTTAAGTCGGTGATGTGCGCCTACAACGCGATCGACGGCAAGGCGGCGTGTGCCAATACCATGTTGCTCAAGGAGCACCTGCGCGACGCCTGGGGCTTTAAGGGGTTCGTCGTCTCGGATTGCGGAGCCATTGTGAACGTTGCAGACGGACATCACAACGCGCCCGACATTCTCCATGCTTCGGCGATCTCGTTGCAGGCCGGCACCGATCTTTCCTGCAGCATCTGGTCGCAGGGTTTCCGTACGCTGAGCGACGCTGTGCGGCAGGGAATTGTGCCGGAGACCCTCGTGACCCAGGCGGCTGAGCGTCTATATACAGCGCGCTTTGAACTGGGCATGTTCGACCCTCCTGGAAATGGCGTACGCGACAGGATTCCGCCCACTGCGATCGCCTCGCCGGAACACGAGCAGGTGTCGCTGAAAGCCGCGGAAGAATCGCTCGTCCTGTTGAAGAACAGCGGCATCCTGCCGTTGAACAAGGTTCCTCGTGATATCGCGGTCATCGGGCCGACCGCGGAACTGTTGACTTCGCTCGAGGGAAACTATAACGGCCAGCCATTGCATCCGGTGTATCCGCTCGACGGTGTCAAGCAGCAATTCAATTTTTCGGTGATTCACTACGCGCAGGGGGCTACTCTGGCCGAGGGCTTCCGGGTGCCGGTGCCTCGCACGGTTTTCGGCGAGGGCCTGCGCACCGAATATTTCGCGACCCCGGACTGGACAGGAGCGCCGGTGGCGAGTGGGAGCGATTCCGGAATTCAGCACGATTGGCGCGAGTCCGCGCCTGTGCCGGAGATCGAGACCCACGACTATTCGGTCCGCTGGACCGGCCACCTTCAGGTTCCTGCCGCTGGGCAGTACACGTTTATCGTCCAAGGCGGGAATAGTTTCCCCTACTCGGCGAGGGAGGCTTATCGTTTCGTGCTGGACGGCAAAGTGCTATCGGAAGGTGCGCTCACAGGCGGCAGCGGAAATGCAGCCGACTTGAAGGTCGCAGAGGGTGCCTCGCCGACAGCCCCGCCGATCATGGCCGAACCGAAGCCGGCGCGAATTGAGGTTACGCTGCCAGACAGCAAGCCTCACGATTTTCGATTCGAGTACAGCCACTTTGGAGACCGGGCGGGCGGAGGTGTGACCTTGTTATGGGAGCCGCCGGCAAAAGCACAGCTTGAGGAAGCGGTTGCCGCTGCGAAGGCTTCCGAATTGGTGATCGCTTTTGTCGGACTATCGCCACACCTCGAAGGCGAAGAAATGCCGATCAAAATCGAGGGCTTCGACGGCGGGGATCGTACGAGTATCGCGCTACCGGCCGCGCAGCAGGCGATGCTCGAGGCTGTGGCCGCAACCGGCAAACCCGTCATCGTCGTCTCGCTGACCGGCAGTGCGGTGGCGCTTACCTGGGCCAAGGAACACGCAGCGGCCGTGATGCAGGCATGGTACCCGGGCGGGAATGGTGGAACGGCAATCGCGAGAACGCTGGCGGGCCTGAATAATCCGGCAGGCCGGTTGCCAGTTACGTTTTACGCAAGCACCAACGATATGCCCCCATTCGCCGATTACTCACTCAAGAACCGCACCTATCGCTACTTCTCCGGAAAACCACTCTGGGGCTTTGGCTACGGATTGAGCTATTCGACATTCAGCTATGGACCGGTGAAGCTTTCGAACTCTTCGATCACCGCGGGTGATTCCCTGACCGCTACCGTCACTGTCACCAATCGCAGTTCCATTCCGGGGGACGAGGTGATCGAAGCCTATCTAAAGACGCCGCAGCCGAATGGTCCCATTCATTCGCTGGTAGCCTTCCAACGTGTCCACTTGGCCGCAGGCGAGAGTCGCGAGGTCGCGCTCGAGGTGAATCCGCGATCGCTCTCCAGCGTCGACGACCAGGGTGAACGGTCGATCCTGCAGGGAAGCTATCACCTCAGTGTTGGAAGCGCGCAGCCCGGAGAGACTTCCAGCAAATCGGAAATCGAGTTCAACGTCCGCGGTACCAAAAAGCTGCCGCGTTAGAAATCGAGCCAATGTACCGTGAGGACGTAAGATGACGGTATGCCTTTTGTGTCCTTTGCGAGCTTTCCTTCGCGTACTTTGCAGTTAATGGCTTTTTCGATTTAATCTCAGCCCTCGACCAGGACGAGATTTCTTGAACCGCAAAGACCGCTACGGTCTCGCAAAAGATCGCAAGAGGAGGCGTTATCAGGTTTCTCGGCATCGACGTTGGGACCAGCGGCACACGCGCTCTCCTCATGGACGAATCCGGCCGAATCGTTTCTTCCGGAACCGAGGAGCATGTTCCCTTTGCCTCACCACAACTGGGATGGGCAGAACAGGATCCTCGCGATTGGTGGCGGGCTTGCGGCGTTGCCGTGAGCAAGGTTCTCGCAGGCATCGGCAAGGACGACACGATTGCCTGCATCGGATTTTCCGGGCAGATGCATGGCGCAGTTCTGCTGGACGCGAATGATGAAGTGGTTCGACCCGCTCTAATATGGTGCGATCAACGCACTGAACCGCAAGTACAAGAGCTTTCTGATTTGTTCGGCGCCGATCAACTGGTCCAGCTCACCTGTAACGCACCCCTGACGAATTTCACGCTGACCAAACTGCTTTGGGTCCGCGAGAACGAGCCCCAGAACTGGGAACGCGTCGCCCATGTCATGCTGCCGAAAGACTATGTGCGCTACAAATTAACCGGAGCACGCGCCATCGACGTGGCGGATGCATCGGGAACCTTGCTGCTGGATGTTGCTCGACGCGAATGGTCGGCTGAAGTCTTAACCCGCACGCAGATCGACCGGCAACTGCTTCCATCTTTGCATGAGTCACCTGCCATATGCGGACGCGTATCCGAACATGGTGCTGAGACCACGGGCCTGCGAGCAGGAACTCCCGTGGTGGCTGGTGCGGGGGATCAGGCTGCGGGCGCTGTGGGGATGGGAATCGTGGGTCCCGGAACGGTGAGCGCAACGATCGGCACGTCAGGCGTAGTGTTTGCGGCCACCGACCGCCCGGCAATGGACCCCAAGGGGAGACTGCACACCTTCTGTCACGCGATCCCCGGACGTTGGCATGTGATGGGGGTGACGCAGGCCGCCGGTCTTTCCTTGCGCTGGTTTCGTGACCGGTTCGGAGTCGTAGCGCAGGCAGAGGGCGATCCATACGAGCAACTTTCGCGGGAGGCTGCGGGTGCTCCGCCCGGTTCCGACGGCGTGTTCTGGGCGCCTTACCTGATGGGCGAACGGACTCCGCACTGCGATCCCCACGCGCGTGGAGCGCTGCTGGGTCTGTCCGCCGCCCACACCCGCGCTCACGTTGTCCGGGCGATCCTGGAAGGTGTGGCGTTCAGTCTGAGAGATACGTTCACCATCTTCGATGAGATGAATGTTCCGGTGGAGCGTATCCGCTTGGGAGGAGGGGGTGCTCGATCCGACCTGTGGCGCCAGATTCAGGCGGACGTTTATCAACATGCTGTCGAGGTCGTGCAAGCCGAGGAAGGCGCCGCCTATGGCGCTGCAATCCTGGCGGGAGTAGGGGCAGGGAATTGGCGTTCGGTCGACCAGGCCTGCGATGCGATCGTTCGGACCGCCAAGGTAGTCGAGCCACACCCACGCAATTCTGCGATCCTCAACGTAGCCTACTCAACTTACCGCAGGATCTATCCGGCCCTGCGGCAAATTTCAGGTCAGGTTAGACCGTAGCTATTCCGCCGGTCCGCCGGTCTTCCACTTAGTCTCCGGGCTTTCCCTGTCGCCGTGCGTTTGAGATTGGCGAATTCAGATGAGTAGATTGCCGCAAAACCAGATTGGTCTTAAGCACATATTCGGTGCCATTGGGTGCCGGGTTTTCTCGCTCAACATCGGCCATCAGCGCATCAAATGCGAGTCGGGCCAACTCCGCCTGCGACATCTGAATGGTGGTGAGAGGCGGAATCATGAACTGCGCCAGCCGAATGTCGTCAAAGCCAATTACCGACAAGTCCTGCGGAATTGCGATGTGGGCTTCGTGACTCTTTCGCATCACACCGATCGCCGTCATATCATTCGAGCACATTACGGCGGTGGGGCGTACGCGCTGGTCCAGCAATGTCGCGAACGCTGCCATGCCGCCTTCCATAGTGTGATCGCCTTCGATCATGAAGCCTGGGTCAATGTCCAATCCAATCTCTTTCGTCGAACGAAGGAAGGCCTGCTGCCGCGCCAGAGAAGACTTGAGTTTCAGGGGACCCGAGACAAATGCGATCTTTTCGTGCCGGAAAGCGGCCAGGTGTTGCACCGCCTGGCGAATTCCATGGAGATAGTCGATTCGTATGTTGCTTACCCATGGACGCTGCGGTCCCACGTCCACGAAGACCAAAGGCACCTCCCGCACGTGGAGGTGCTCCAGCAAAGGTTCTTCCATACCGAATGTCAATACTGCGACACCCTCGACCCGCCGTTCGATCATTCGCCGGACCGAACTCTCCATTCTCTTTGGATCATGGCTGGTCGAACTAAGCAGGATTTCGTAGCGATGCTGCACCGCGATCGTCTCGAATACCTGCACGATCTCCGGGAAGAAGGGGTTGGTGATGTCAGAGATGATTAATCCAAAGATGCGGCTTCGGCCGGACACCAGCGCACGCGCCTGTGTGTTTGGGTAATAGCCAAGCTCTTCAATGACGTTCCATACCCGCTTGGCCATCTGGGGGTTGACGGTGGGAACGCGATTGACAACGCGTGATACGGTGGCTGTGGAGACGCGTGCCCGTTTCGCGATTTCCCGGATGTCCATGTCTCGCTCTTAGTCGACGGAATTTTAGCATGGTAAACGTTCCCCTCCTCGGAAGGAGGGCGGGGCTGGAGCAAGCCTTGTTACTCAAGCTTGCTTGGGAAGGCGTGCAGAGCTTAAAAGATTGTTACTACTGGCATAAGCTGGTTGCGCCATTGACAAATGCAGGGCCGCTGCTCTACCGTCACGGGGCGTGGTAAACGATTACCAACGCTCTTTTAGGACCCCGTAAGGACTTATCTCCTCATGTTGCTGCCCGTCCTGCGAGCTCACGTGTTGCAGGCCAACCTGGAGTTGGTCCGGCGGGGCCTCGTGCTTTTTACTTTCGGGAATGTCAGCGGCATCGCCCGCCAAGAGGGTCTGGTGGCCATCAAGCCAAGCGGCGTTCCTTATGATTCGATGACGCCCGCTGATCTTGTGGTGACCGATCTTGCCGGAAAGATTGTTGAAGGGGACCTGAGGCCATCCTCGGATCTACCCACCCACTTGGCCTTATACAATGCCTTCCCCACAATCGGAGGGGTTGCCCACACGCACTCTGAATATGCCACGGCCTGGGCGCAAGCTCGTCGCCCCATCCCTTGCTTCGGGACTACGCATGCCGACTACTTCCATGGCCCGGTGCCGGTAACGGAGAGCATGACGGATGCCGAGATTGCTTCAGACTACGAACTTAATACCGGGCATGTTATCGTCCAGACTTTCAAGAATATCGATTATGCCGCTGTCCCGGCGGTTCTGGTGGCGAATCATGGGCCGTTCTGTTGGGGGCCGGATGCGGGGGCCGCAGCGCATAACGCGGCGATTCTCGAAGGAGTGGCGCGCATGGCATACTTCACGCTCCGCATTAATGATCTGGCAGAACCGCTGGGCCGAAGCCTTCATGACAAGCACTACTTAAGGAAGCACGGTTCGAAGGCATATTACGGGCAGGCAAAGGAACGGAAATGACAACAACGTTGGCCATGTTTGTCGCAGACCGGCTCGTGCATCTGTCTCGGGTAGATGTTGTCATTGTCGTGTTCTATTTCGCGTTGGTGCTTGCGATCGGCTTTTATCTGAAGGGCCAGGCCAACACTAGTGAAGATTTTTTCATGGCCGGCCGCGAAATGACGGCCTGGGTCGCAGGTCTCAGCTTCCTTTCCGCCAACCTGGGTGCGCTTGAACTGATGGGCTGGGCCGCGGCTTCGTACCAGTACGGCATCCTTGCCACCCACTGGTACTGGATCGGCGCCATTCCGGCCATGCTGTTCCTGGCGCTGGTCATGATGCCGTTCTATTACATTTCCCGAACCCACTCTGTGCCGGGATACCTGAAGCTTCGTTTCGGAGAATCCAGCCGTACTCTCTCCGCAGTTTCTTTCGCGTTCATGACCGTCCTGATGAGCGGCATCAATATGTACTCGATGGCCCTGGTCATGAAAGTGGTACTTGGTTGGGATATTCATTTCAGTATCTGGGTTTCGTCGTTGACGGTGGCGATCTATGTCGCACTCGGCGGCCTGCGTTCCGCCATTTTCAATGAAGTGCTGCAATTCATTCTGATCTGGGCAGGCGCCGCGCTGATCCCCATCATGGGACTGATCGAGACCGGTGGATGGAGCAATCTCAAGGCGCAGATTACGCACAATGCGTCCAACGAATACGTTCATTTATGGTCGACCCTGGGTTCGTTCAACACCAACCCGATGGGCATTCACTGGACGGGCATTGTTTTTGGATTGGGCGCGATCATCTCATTCGGCTACTGGACCACGGATTTTCTCGTCGTCCAGCGTGTTCTGGCGGCCAAAGACCTGCGCGCTGCGAAGATGGCTCCCATCATCGGCGCGGGTTTCAAGATGATGGTCCCATTTATCGTGATTCTGCCAGGCTTACTCGGGCTTGCGGTTCTGCCTGTGAAACTTACCGGGGAGACGGCGGCAGTTGCCAGTGGCGGCCACAGCTACAACGAAGTCCTTCCCCTGATGCTGGCCCGCTACTGTGGTCCTGGTCTGCTCGGGCTTGGGGTTACAGCGCTGATCGCGGGCTTCATGTCGGGCATGGCGGGCAACGTGAGCGCTTTCACGACCGTCTGGACCTATGACATCTACAAGGCGCTGATCCACAAGGATGCCCTCGATTCGCATTACGTCAGCATGGGTCGCTGGACGACTGTGATCGGTGTTCTCATCAGCGTCGGCACTGCTTACCTGGTGATGCAGTTCGCCAGCATCATGGACTATGTGCAGGCGCTTTTCAGTTTCTTCATCGCGCCCTTGTTTGGCACGGTGGTGCTGGGGATGATGTGGAAGCGGGCGACCGGTCCAGGGGGTTTTTGGGGACTGCTGGCAGGGACGCTTTCTTCTATCGGAATGTGGGCCTGGGTGAAACTGGATCCTACCGCCTTGCGTTACGTGGCACTCTCGCCGAATGCGCGCGATATGGCGGAGAACATGTACCGCGCGCTTTGGTCGTGTATGGTTTGCTTTGCGGTCACCATAGTCGTGAGCTACATGACCAAGGCCAGACCCGACAGCGAGCTGAACGGTCTGGTCTACGGTGCTACCGCCATTCCACATGAAGCCGAAGTGCCGCTCTACCAGCGGCCGATTTTTTGGGCGGTCGTAGTGGCGAGCATCTTCGTAATTCTCAACATCATCTTCTGGTAAGGCGACTCAGGAGCGAAGCCATGCACGATCACGGAATCTCAATCTGGTTCTTCATTGGCATTTCTCTGCTCGTCAATGGAATTCTGATTACGGGCGCCGGAATATGGGAGCTGATTTCTCCCCCGGTGGATCGTGTGGTTTTGTTCCAGTATCACGCCAATGTTTGGTGGGGAGCGCTTTTGCTGCTCCTGGGCCTGATTTACTGCGTGAGGTTTGCTCCCAAGAGGCAGTCCTAGCAGGGTTCGTCGATGTGGCGGGGGGATGTTTATGGCGAACAGGAAAATGACGATGGGTTTGATCGTGGGGAATCGGGGTTTTTTCCCCGATCATCTCGCCAAGAGCGGCCGCGAAGAAATGCTGCGCGTGTTGAACGCTGCCGGGATCGACGTTGTCGCGCTCACACCCGAGGAGAGTAAACACGGCGCGGTCGAGACGCGCGAGGAATCCCGGCGTTGCGCCGACCTTTTCAGGAAAAATCGGGATCGCATCGACGGCATCATCGTGACTCTCCCCAACTTCGGCGAAGAGCGAGCCATCGCGGACGCGCTCCGCCTGGCGGACTTGCGCGTCCCGGTACTGATACAAGCGACGCCCGATGATCCGAAGAAAATGACCATCGCATTCCGCCGCGATAGCTTTTGCGGAAAGATGTCAGCCTGCAACAATCTCCGGCAATACGGGATTCCCTACTCGATTACGCGCCTTCATACCGAAGCTCCCGACTCCCCCGAATTCGCGAAGGATCTCGAATGGTTCGCCGGCACTTGCCGGGTGGTCAACGGTTTTCGGAATCTGCGCGTCGGCGCCATTGGGGCGCGACCCACGGCATTTAACACGGTGCGCTACAGCGAAAAGATTCTGGAATCGCAGGGCATCTCGATCGAGACTCTGGATCTGTCCGAAGTATTGGGCAGGATCGAGCGCATGAAGGATCAAGACGATTCGGCCCAGGCCAAGTTGGCGGCAATCAAGAAGTACGTAGATGCCAGTTCGGTTCCAGAAGTGGCTTTGTTGAAGATGGCTAAGCTGGGCGCGGTGGTCGATCGATGGATGGCGGACACCGAAGTCGCCATCAGCGCCGTGCAGTGCTGGACTTCCATCGAGGAAAATCTGGGCGTCGTTCCGTGCACCGTAATGAGCATGATGAGCGACAGCCTGCTGTCGAGTGCCTGCGAGGTAGATATCTGCGGCGTACTCGGCATGCACGCCCTGAGGCTGGCTTCCGGTACTCCCTCTGCTCTTCTGGATTGGAATAACAACTACGGAGCCGATCCCAACAAAGCGGTGTGCTTCCACTGTTCCAACCTGCCGAAACATTTCTTTCGTTCCGTGAAGATGGACTTTCAGGAAATCATCGCGGGCACGGTGGGGAAAGAAAATACATTCGGAACCTGTGTAGGGCTGATCAAGCCCGAGAAGATGAGCTTCGCGCGCTTCTCCACCGACGACACTGCGGGGAAGATGCGCGGTTACGTGGGAGAAGGGAAGTTCACCGACGACCCGCTGAACACGTTCGGGGGCGCGGGCGTGGTCGAAATTCCCGGAATGCAGAAATTGCTGCACTTCATTTGCGCGAATGGCTTTGAACATCACGTGGCAGCGAATCTATCTACGGTCGCCGCTTCGGTCCACGAGGCCGCTACTCGCTACCTGGGTTGGGATATGTATTGGCACGAAGGTTCCAACGGAGCCTGCTGATGGCGATCGTGGCCGGAGTCGACTTTGGGACGCTCAGCGTTCGCGTATCAATTGTCGATAGTGAGCGAGGGCTGCTGGCCTCGGCGGTTGCCGAGTATCCGCTTCATCGCAAGCGCGAAGACCCTGAATATGCCACACAGTCTCACTCGGATCACATGCGCGCCTTGGCGACTGCCACTCGCGACGCCGTGAAGAGCGCGGGCATTTCCGGGAATCAGGTGGAAGCGATCGCGCTGGATACGACCGGTTCCTCGGTCATTCCAGTCGATAAGAACCTTGAGCCGCTCGGCGAATACTACCTGTGGTGCGACCACCGCGCGAAAGGTGAAGCCGCTGAGATCACGGAAACCGCGCATCGCGAACGACTAGAGGCGATTCAGTGGTGTGGCGGCGTCTACTCGTCGGAATGGGGTTTTTCCAAGCTTCTGCACTGGTTGCGCCACAACCCCGACAAGCGATCACAGTTTGCCTCTGCGTTTGAGCACTGCGACATGGTGGCTGCCACTCTCTGCGGCATCACCGACCCGAAAAAGGTAAAGCGCAGCATCTGCGCCATGGGACACAAGTGGCTGTGGAACGCTGCTCTCGGCGGCCTTCCCCCCGAAACATTTCTCGTGAAAGTGGATCCACTGCTGGCGGGTGTTCGCGAAAAGCTTGACGGGCAATATGCGACCTCCGATCAGATTGCCGGAACTCTTTCCGGGCACTGGGCCGAACAGTTGGGCCTGAAGGCGGGAATTCCCGTGCCGGTGGGAGCCTTCGATGCTCACTGGGACGCCATCGGCGCCGGTTGCCGTACCGACGATATGGTGAATGTGGTCGGAACTTCCACCTGCATTATCGGTATCACCCCGTCCGTGAATCTGGTGCCGGGCGTCTGTGGCGTGGTGCAGGGAAGCGTCCACCCCAAGCGCACGGGGATCGAAGCGGGACTCTCCGCGGTGGGCGATATCTTCAACGCCATTGCTACCCGCGCAGGCACCGATGTTCCAACGCTTAGCAAGGGCTTGGAGAATTACCGGCCAGGTCAGACTGGGCTGCTTCGGCTAACCTGGGATAACGGCGACCGAACCGTGCTCGTCAATCCGAACTTGCGCGGCGTCACGCTGGGCTGGAATCTGCAGAGTACTGCACAGGATGAACTGTTCGCGGCGATCGAAGGCACGGCCTTCCACACCCGAGTGATTCTCGATCGCATGGCGGGCAACGGCGTTCACATCAAACGGGTCATCAATGCGGGCGGAATCCCGCAGAAGAATGACGTCCTCAACCGCGTGTACGCCAACGTTCTGGGATGTCCTGTCCTGGTGCCGTCAAAAAGCGTCGTCAGTCTGGGCTCTGCCATCTTCGCTTTTCTTGCGGCGGGAACGTTCCAGTCCCTCGAAGACGCACAGGACAAGATATGCCCTTCTTATAAGGCTTACGAACCTGATGTCGCAGCCCAGCGTGTGTATAACGAGCTCTACCCGTTGTATCGCGATCTTTACTTTGCACTCGGCGAGCCGGGCGAGAATCCGTTGGCGAACGTGCTGCCGAAACTGATCGGCATCGCGGAATCAGTTCATAAGGCGTGAGCAGTCGCCCTGGTGCAACACGGGAAGCAGGTTCAAGTTGATGCACTTTGCTCCGTTTCGCTGCCGAGCGGTGTTCGTGGCGATTCTGCTGGTAATAAGCGTGGCCGGACGATGCGTTTCACAAGCAAGGGTTGAGCACAACACAGGGCTGGCCGCGACCCCGCCCATGGGCTGGAACAGCTGGGATGCCTACGGGACGACGGTCAATGAAAGCCAGTTCAAGGCGAATGCCCAGTGGCTTGCCGACCATCTGAAGGCGAGTGGCTGGCAGTATGTCGTTGTCGACATGGAATGGTTCGTGACCAACCCGTCGCCGGAAGGGAATTCCACCAAATCCCAATTCAGCCTGGACGACCAGGGACGGTATACCCCGGCGATCAATCGCTTTCCGTCTGCCGCTGGCGGCGCAGGGTTCAAGCCGCTTGCTGATTACGTGCATGGTCTCGGCCTGAAGTTTGGAATCCACATTCTTCGCGGAATTCCGAAGAAAGCTGTCGAACAAAATCTTCCCATCGAAGGCTCGCCCTACCATGCCGCGGACGCTGCTGACACGCACGATGTTTGTCCCTGGAATCCCGACAATTTCGGGACCGACCCCGGCAAGCCCGCAGCCCAGGCATACTACGATTCGATCGCCCGGCTCTACGCGAGTTGGGGAGTTGATCTGATCAAGGTCGATTGCATCAGCAGTCGTCCGTATAAGGGCGAGGACATTCGGATGCTCAGTCTTGCCATCGGCAAAACCGGACGCCCGATAGTGCTGAGTCTCTCTCCCGGCGCGGCGCCGATCGAGAAAGTTGACGAAATGCGCCAGTATGCGCAGATGTGGCGAATCTCCGACGATGTCTGGGATCTCTGGCATAGTACGGTCGACTATCCGCAGGGTCCGGGTGACCAGTTTGCGCGGGTCGCCAGATGGGCGGCCTATTCTGAACCGGGACACTGGCCCGACGCGGACATGTTGCCGCTCGGCTATCTTGGGCCTGCTCCAGGCTGGGGGACGCCGCGATGGACGCGCTTCACGCACGATGAACAGCGTACCTTGTTGACCCTTTGGGCCATGTTTCGCTCCCCGCTGATGATTGGAGGCGATCTTCCATCGAGCGATGCATGGACGACGTCGCTGCTGACTAATCCAGAAGTGATTTCCGTCGACCAACACTCGACCTCCGCCCACCCCGTCATTACCAGCGATAAGACGGTTGCGTGGGTGTCGACCGCGACATCCGCGAATCTCAAGTACCTGGCAATTTTTAATCTGAGCGACAGTACGTCGAAACTGCAATACTCGTGGAAAGATCTGGGTTTTGAAGGGTCGAACTACAAGCTTCGGGACCTGTGGGAGAGACGCGACCTCGGAACCGCCACTGGCCTGATGGCAATGGTCCCCGCACACGGCGTGGTGCTGTACGGGATCTCATCTATGCAAGGGAACGAGGGCCGCGCCCGGTGAACGATCTGCGAAAGATTCAGAGAGTTGCGACAGACCAGTTAGGGAGGAAATCGTGAAACTTCGCTTGTGGATCACTGCACTATTTCTTGCCGCCACGATTACGATTGGAAGTTGGCCTGCCAACTCAGAGGCGAAATCGACCATGAAGAAGCAATCGTTCGGAAAAACCAGCGACGGGCGACCGGTGGACCTCTATACCCTCACCAACAAGAAGGGCATGGAAGTTGCGATCACCAACTTCGGCGGAATCGTTGTTTCCCTCAAAGTGCCGGACCGGGCCGGAAAGTTCGACGACGTAGTGCTGGGTTATGACAGCCTCGATGGATATCTCACCAACAAGGCCTTTTTCGGCGCCTTGATTGGACGCTACGGGAACCGCATCGCGCACGGTAAGTTCTCGCTAAACGGGCAAACTTACAACCTGCCCAAAAATGATGGCGACAATACGCTGCACGGCGGCCCGGAGGGATTCAACAAGCGTTTGTGGACTGCAAAAGATGTTTCTACCGCTAAAGGGCAAGCGCTGGAGCTGACCTACCTCAGCGCGGATGGGGAGGAAGGATTCCCCGGCAACCTGAATACCAAAGTTGTGTATACACTCAACGACCAGAATGAACTGACCATCGCGTATTCCGCCACCACCGACAAAGACACCGTGGTGAATCTCACTAATCACTCCTATTTCAATCTGGCAGGCCAGGGAACTGGCGACATTCTCGGCCACGAATTGACGATCAAGGGCGACCACATCACAGCCGTCGACCAGACGTTAATTCCGACTGGCGAACTGCGGGCGGTCAAAGGGACGCCTTTCGATTTCACCCACGCCACAGCGATCGGGGCGCGAATCAATCAGGATGATCCGCAGCTGAAAGTAGGCAAAGGGTACGACCACAACTGGGCGCTGAACGATCATGGGGCAAAATCTCCGGTATTGGTGGCCGAAGCGTACGAACCGAAAAGCGGGCGCGTTCTACAAGTACTGAGCACCGAACCGGGCGTCCAGTTCTATAGCGGGAATTTTCTGGACGGAACCATCCAGGGCAAGGGCGACAAGGTCTACAACCATCGCTACGGATTCTGCCTGGAGACCCAGCATTTTCCCGATTCGCCGAATCATCCCAAGTTTCCCTCAACCACGCTCAAGCCGGGCCAGATTTATTCCACTACTACGGTCTTTAAATTTTCGACACGCTAGACAAATCTGCTAGCCACGACGGCTTTGCAGTGGTGAAGCCGTCGTGCTTAAGTCCATCATCGTGAAAACTGGAAACCAATTCTCGCGAAAATCAGTCGTGGAGGCGCGGCATGATTCGACGAAGAGACTTCCTTCGCAATACCCTGGTAGGAGGCGGTGCATGGCTGGCCAGCCGCAGCGTCCCATTTGCGGCGGGGTTTGAGTCTGGGTCTACCGCCGCCCGGGTCGAAGTACTGCCGGACGAACCGCTGGGCATGATCTCTCCCAACATTTATGGACACTTCACGGAAAATCTCAGTGGTGTTGTTTACGATGGCATGTGGGTGGGCGAGGGTTCGAAGATTCCCAACATCAACGGCATCCGCAAGGAACTCGTCGACGAAATGCGCAAGATCAAACCGTCGGTGGTGCGCTTTCCGGGCGGCTGCTTTGCGGACAGCTACGACTGGAGAGACGGCGTTGGTCCCGCCGACAAGCGCCCTCGCCGCACCAATTTCTGGGAGGGCGACGAATCCCCCAGCGCTCCTGCGAGCCACAAATACGATCCCAACCAGTTTGGCACCAACGAATTCGTTCGTTTCTGCAAGCTGATCGGAAGCGAGCCTTATCTGGCAGGCAACGTGCGCAGCCTGACGGCCCAGGATTTTTATCGCTGGATCGAATACTGCAACTCGCCCGCCGGCAGCACTACGCTCGCCGACATGCGCGCGGCGGCGGGGTTCTCCGAGCCCTTCAATGTTCACTATTGGGGCGTCGGCAACGAGAGCTGGGGATGCGGCGGAAATTTTACGCCCGAAGAATATGCCGTCGAGTATCGCCGCTGGACCACCTGGGTGCCCAGCTACCACCAGGAGCTTTCCTTCATCGCCTCTGGTCCGAACGTGGACGACTGGAATTGGACGCGTGGCTTCCTCGAAGAAATCCTCAAGAAGGGAAGAGGGCAACTACGCTCGATCTACGGCATGGCGCTCCATCACTACGCATGGAATCTGAGCCGCGGCGCTACAAACGATTGGGTGAAAGGCAAAGGGGATGCTCTTAAATTTGAAGCAGTCGACTGGTATGAACTGCTCCGTGAAGGCGACCGGATGGAAGGTCTCATCACCGGCCATTGGCAGATCATGAGCGAACTGGATCCGGAGCATCACATCAAGCTCGTGGTCGACGAGTGGGGTCCCTGGTATCGTCCCGGAGGCGAAGCAACCCCGACCAATCAACTCGAGCAGATTCCCACTTTGCGCGACGCAGTCTTTAGCGGCATGACGCTCGACATCTTCAATCGGCATCCTGAAAAAGTCGCCATGGCCAATTGTGCCCAGCTCATCAATTGCCTGAACAGCCTGTATCTTGCGCACGAGGACAAGTTCTGCGTGACCCCGGTCGGGCACGTCTTTGCGATGTATGCCGATCACCAGGGCGGGCAGAGCCTGCGCACCGTCTTTTCCGCTCCAGAGATAACCTATGACCGCGACGGAAAACGCGCGCGGTTCTGGAGCTTAAGGGGCTCTGCTTCACTGCGTGACAAGCAATTGGTATTGACCGTCGTAAATCCTGACGTCGGAAGCGCCCGCGAATCGGAGATTCTTGTGCGCGGGGCCAGCATTCAATCGGGCACGGTTACAACGCTGACGCATAGCGACATTCATGCGCACAATTCTTTCGAACAGAGAAACGTGGTGAGCCCGCAAACCAAGGCGCTCGACGGGAAGGGACGTTTCCTCACGGTGACCTTCCCGGCTGCCTCAGTCACCAAACTTGTTTTGACGCTGGTTTGAAATGCACCTCCGATCACTTTCTTCGGGCCATCACGCGGATCTGGTTCAAATAGTCGATGTAAACCGGAATCGGGATGTCGGGAGAGTCGCCGTCGTTCAGAAAGTGCGAGAGCCGGATCTCCAGTGGGATGGAACTGATGACTTCCCGGAAACGAGGCATCTTCAGGTATTTGACCTTCCAGATCTCCAGCATCAGGGATCGATAGTCTTCGCCGATAAATGCCATTTTCCGGTCGTTGAGATAGATGCCATCGAAGTGATACCTGGCGAGCGTGGCGCGGATTGGATCATCGGGGAGCGAAAAGAAATAGACCAGATGAAACACGTCAGCCAGATCGCCCCAAAGCACCTTTTCTTCGAAAGCAGAAAAACGAAAAAGCGTTGATGTACGCTGCTGTGCCTTGCGGGCGTTTTCGTCGGGCAGGAGGTTGTGCTTCTGAAGTTCGCTGTTAAACCAGCGGAGCCGGTCTGCCGCCAGATTGTGCCGCAGGAACTCGACCGCATAGGCGTTGGGCAGATAAAGCTTGGGATCCGCGTCAAGTCTCGCCAGAAATGCGGACCAGTCGCTCTTGCCGAATTCCGCTAGTAAGGCCGAGAGGTCTGCGACCGTTACGTCCGGGTGATATTTCACGGCCTGCCAGAAGTGTTCGGTCGAGTCGTACCGCGCTCCGTACAAGTCGATGCCTTCCTCGATGGGGTACCAGTTGGAGAGAACACGGGCGGGGATCGACGGGGCCGCGCTCCAGCAGTTGAGGGAGACCTTCCACTTCTTTTGAACCGCAAGAAAAGCGTCAGCGTATCCGGGCGGAGTTGGTTCGTGAACGCTGGCAAGCGCCTGGCGGAGTTCCTCAGCGGTGTGGGTGACGAGGGTTTCCAGGGGCCGTTCGTCGGTCATGGAGATTACGCGGCTTTCCACTCCGCGTCGCAAAAGGTCGGTCGCGAGAGACTGGCTTTGCTTCATGTCGAGATCCGGCCAACGCCGGGTCTGCGCGTCGATGTAGGGGAACATTTCTGCAAGAGTATTGAACTCGATGAATCCGTGCAGGGCGAATCTGGTGGTGCGGCCGTCTTTGCTGATGACCGTCGAGGGCGTCACCAACGCCTGCAATGAAATCTGTTGAGCGCATAGCGGAGGGGCTAAGCACAAAAGCGCGGCGATGGTCCAGCGGTTCGCAAGCGAAGCGGGACGTGGGGTTCTGGTCATGGTTGCAAGAATATTCTAGAAGGCGTCGATGCCCGTGACGCTTTGACCAATGATCAAGGTATGGATGTCATGGGTACCCTCGTAGGTCTTTACGGACTCCAGATTCATCAGGTGGCGGATGATCGGATAGTCATCAGCGACGCCATTGGCGCCCAGGATATCGCGTGACAGGCGGGCGCACTCCAAAGCCATCCACACATTGTTGCGCTTGGCCATCGAGATGTGCTGGTGTTCGACTTTGCCCGCGTCCTTGAGACGTCCGACTTGAAGAATGAGCAGTTGTCCCTTGGTAATCTCGTTAATCATCCAGGCAAGCTTTTCCTGCACCAGCTGGTGGGAGGCGATGGGCTGGTCACGAAACTGCTTGCGCAGCAGGGAATACTGCAGCGCGCAGTCGTAGCACGACATGGCCGCGCCGATCGCGCCCCACGCGATTCCATAGCGCGCCTGGTTGAGGCACATCAGCGGAGACTTCAGCCCGCCCGACAGGGGCAGCAGGTTCGCCTCCGGTATATGGACATCCTGTAGCGACAGGCCGGAGGTGACCGACGCGCGCAGCGACCACTTGCCGTGAATGTCGTCGGCCTTGAAGCCGGGCCGGTCGGTTTCGACCAGGAAGCCGCGCACCATGTCGCCTTCGTCTTCTACCTTTGCCCAGATGACGGCGACATCGGCGATGGTGCCGGAAGTGATCCACATCTTCTCGCCGTTGAGCACGTACTCCTTGCCCACCTTCTTCGCGCGCGTGCGCATGCCGCCCGGGTTCGAGCCGAAGTCGGGCTCGGTCAGACCGAAACAGCCGAGCTTCTCGCCTTTTTGCAGCGCAGGCAGCCAGGTATTTTTCTGTTCGTCCGAGCCGAAGGAGTAAATGGGATACATCACCAGCGCCGACTGCACGCTGACGAAGCTGCGCACACCCGAATCGCCGCGCTCCAGTTCCTGCGTGACCAGCCCATACTCCACATTTGACATGCCGGCGCATCCGTAGCCCTTCAGGCTGGCACCGAAGAAACCAAGGTCGCCCATGGGCTTCACCAGTTCGCGCGGGAAGCGTCCGGCGCGATTGCACTCCTCGATAACCGGGATGAGATTGTCTTCGATGAACTTGCGCGCGGTATCCCGGACCAGACGCTCGTCGTCGGAAAGCAAGCCGTCGAACTGGATGAAATCTACACCACGGAATTTGATGGCAGACATGACGTTTGACCCCTGATGAAATCCGGAGGATGCGCGAAAACTTCTTAGACTAGCAGAGGGGTTGGCAGGGGGCAAACCTGTGGAGATCAGCTGTGTAAATGCTCCAAGATAATGTCACCCCCTAACTGCAACGAGATTTTGTCACCCTCTCAGGATGGTGACGATGAGTCAGAAAGAGTTCCAACGAGTGAAGGTGATTGAGAATGCAGCGGGCGGGAAGCTGAGCGTAGCGAAGCTCGCAGCTCAGTGAACGGCAGGTGCAACGGCTGAAGCGCCGCTATCGGCCCGATTCCCTCGACTGGGTGCAGCACGGCAATCGCGGACGCCGCAGGCCTTGGGCTTTGCCTCTGCCCCAGAAGCAGTTGATCTTAACCCTGGCGCGCGGCAAGTATCAGGGCTTCAACGATTCTCATTTGGCAGAAAAACTCCGCGATGAGGAAAATCTCTCGGTCAGCCGCGAGACTGTGCGCCGCATCCTTCGCGCCGCCAAACTGCTCTCTCCGCAGAAGCGTCGATCCCGCAAGTACCGCTCCCGACCACCGCCCCGCCCGCGTTTCGGCATGATGGCCCTTACCGATGCCAGCCGCCATGACTGGCTCGAAGGCCGCGGTCCAGAGCTCACTCTCATTGGCTTCCAGGATGACGCCACCAGCCAGATCCTGGCCGCTCATTTCCAACTCGAAGCCGAAAATACTCTCGGCTATCTCCGCGCCCTGCACGCCATGATCACCACCCACGGCGTCCCCCTCAGCCTCTACCGCGACCGTCACTCCATCTTCCAGCGTAATGATTCCTACTGGACTCTCGCCGAACAACTCGCCGGCCAACAAGCTCCCACCCAACTCGGTCGCGCCCTGGACGAACTCGGCATCGAGCAGATCCCCGCCTACTCCCCTCAGGCCAAGGGCCGCATCGAGCGCGCCTGGCGTACCTGCCAGGACCGACTGGTCAGCGAGCTTCGTCTGGCCCGCGCCACCACTTTGTCCCAGGCCAACGCTGTGCTCGCCCAGTTCTGCGCCGACTACAATCGGCGCTTCGCCCATCCCGCCGCCGATTCAGTTCGCGACTTCCGCTCCTTGCCCCGCCGCTTTGATCTGGCCCGCTGTCTCGCCTTGCACTACCGCCGCATCGTCGCCCCCGATCACACCGTCACCTTAGGCGCGACCTCCATCGCCCTGCCGCCCCTGCCCGCTCAGCGCGGCTACGCGGGAGAAACCGTCGAACTCGCCCATCACTTGGACGGCACGCTGCGCGTTTATCGGGGAGATCGGCTCCTCCTCGCTCTGCCTCTGCCGCTCGCAGAACACGCCGAGCGCCGTCCCAAGCTCCTGACCTCGGCGCAGAAAAGAAAAACACCCCTGCCCCGCATCTACAACCTCTCCGGTCGTCCCGCATGGGCGGCCGTTACTTAATCGATAAGCGGTGACAGAGTCTCGTTGCAGTTAATACGACATTTTCTGGTTGCAACAACACCTGTGGAGATCAGCAAAGTGGTCCGGAGGCATTACGGATTACGCGATCAGGGGCGCCGAGAGTTCTTCTTTTTCCCCTTGCTTACATTTTTCTCAACTCTAAGTTTCCACGCAGTACGCAGGGCGCCGGTCAGCACATCCTCATCTACTTCCGCCAGCCGCACGTGGGTAGCGCCCATCTTTCCCCATCCACCCGCAACCGGCAGAAACACGTTGGGCAACTCGCGCACGAAGTCAGCTTGCTGCTCGGGGGTTAGCAGCAAATTCCCGTAGCCCTGGTTTTGCGAGGCGAGCGTGGCGAAGATTCTGCCTCCCACGCGGAAGTCAGCCGCGCCCATGTGTGAGCCTTCTTCCGCACCGTCAAGGCTCAAGGCAATCCGACGAAAATCCAAGACATTCATTATTGAATATTGAACTAAGAGTAGCCCGGGCGGACGTCTGTCGCGTTCACGAACTCAGAAAAATTCCCCCATGTCGGGAGCCGTGCCGGAATCCCCGGGGAAATTTGATACGCCCAGCCCTTCCAGAATCAAGCGCAAAGTGCTTTGGTGCTGGTAGAACGTGCTCGACTGAAATCCTTTTTTGGCCTTGGCGCTGACGATGACGGCCGCCACGTGACCGCCACCGTGCGTCGAATCACTCCCGTCCGCTTCGTCGAAGACGATGATCAGCAATCCATCATTCTGAAAGCTGGGGTTGGAGATTAAGGGGGCGATGTTGGTCTTAAGCCATGCGTCGGCCACCGGCAAGGGCGCGTCGTGCCCGTCGTCTACCAGATTCGGCACGATGAATGAGAAGTCAGGCAGTGTGTCGTTCGCCAGGTCTGAACTGAATTGCGAAAACGAAGCCAGGTTCTGCCTCTGTGCGCTGCTGTTGACTACGTCCGAAAAGAAAGAGAGAGGGTCATGGCGCTTGACGTAGAGCTGGGAGTTGCCCCGGCTTTCCGCGTAGGATTTCCACGTCTTGCCGGCAGCCAGCAATTGCCGAACGATATTGTCAGCATCGACGGTTCCCGTGAAACCATCGTCGGTGGTCACAATCTGGCCGGCCGTGAGCATGAAATAGTTTCCAAGCGAAGGATGCGTGTTCGCGTAGTACTGGGTGGCCAATCCATATTGCGACGCCAGACTGTTCAGATAAGGCATCGAGGAGCCGCCGATGACGGCCGAGTAATCAGCATTTTCCTCCACGATCAACACGACGTGGCCAAAGTGCGGGACCGTTCCCGGAGCGGAAGGCGCCGACGTTGAGATCGTGGTGCCGCTCGTCGGCGTAGCGCCGCAGCCCAGGGAAGCAAGGAGAGCAAGCAATACTGCGACAATGCCGGCGAGCAGACTGGCCTTGCGCAGATGGAGATATCCAGGTCGATACTGCAATTTTGACATTCCGATTGGGCCCAACTCTCCGATGCCGCCGCCAAGGGCTTCGGTTGTCTGCAGCGTACTGGGATGATGAATTTGCTGCCGCTGCACGCGAGAAACTTGAGAGCGCCTGATACCCCACACCTCCAAATCTGACGCCCTCGCTTCCCATGACTTGTTTCCATCCTTTACGATGGAAGACTGCACGATGAACGATACTTCTCCCAGACCATTGGCCCGGCGCACTCCGTTGGTCCTTGCCGCGTTGATCCTGATTGCGGTGGTTGGGTTTGCGCTGGTTTCGCGCCTGGTTACACGGCTGAAGGCAAACGAAAAGCAGATTGCCTGGCATGCGTACGAAGCCGGTCTTGCGGAGATGCAAACGGGGAGGAACGAGCGCGCTCTGGACGATTTTCGCGCCGCCCTTGTTTACGACAGCGCCAATTCCATCTACCAGCTTAATCTCGCCCGCGCACTGCGGGAAACGGGACGGCTCGACGAGTCGGAAGCGTACCTGCTTCACTTGTGGAACGCCGCGCCGCAAGACAGCACGATCAACCTGGCGCTGGCGCGATTGGCGGCCCGGCGCGGGTCGGTGGACGACGCGCTCCGTTACTATCACAACGCGATTTATGGAGTGTGGGCGAGCGATCCTGATCAAAACCGCAGGGAGACACGCTTCGAACTGATTGAGTTCCTTCTGAAGCAGAACGCCTGGGCACAGGCGCAGGCGGAGTTGCTGGCGCTTGCACAAGTGCTGCCGTCCGATCCCGCACAGCATTTAAGGGTCGCGAAGTTGTTCGCAGAAGCTCGCGACCATGCGAATGCGCTTCGACAGTACCAGTTGGTGTTAAAGCTCAATGGCAAGGATCCGGTCGCGCTGGCGGGCGCCGGTGAGGCGGCCTTTCAGTCAGGCCGGTATCGAACCGCCGAACGCTACTTGCGGGAAAGCGCAAAAGCCAATCCTGGGGATGCGCATACGCGGGAGTTACTGCAAACCGCGACACTGGTGTTGGAAGCGGATCCGTTTTCACGCCGGATCTCTGACGTGGAGCGCAACCGTCGCATTCAGAGCGCTTTCTCGCAGGCAGGCGATCGGCTAAGAAACTGCGCACAAGCTAAGGGCATTGATCTTTCTGCGTCCCGCGACCGTGCGCAGAACGGAAGCGGGCCCTCGCAGGGAACTGACTTGCAGGCTCTTTGGGACCGCTGGCAGCGTTCGGCGGGCGCGGGCCGTTCAGCTTCGCTCAGGGCCGGCAGTCGCTCCGTCGCTCGTCCGCGTCGTGGTGTGCGCAATTCGAACCAGGCTGATCTGGGCGACAACCTGATGGACATCGTCTTCGAGATTGAGAAACAAACAGCGCTGCAGTGTGGCGATCCATCAGGCCGGGATTTTGCGCTGCTTCTGATTTCACGCGATCGCGAGGACGTGGATCAATGAGCAGCGTTCAGAATTCGAATCTGGCCGGCGATGCCACTGTTCCCGCGGTTGGAAGAGAAAAGAACGGGCTGAGCCGGAGCCTGGCGCGGCTCACCTTTCACACCGACTTCAAGGAAGAGCGTTTCTTTCTGATTCTCTCCATCTTTATCGGGATTTTTTCCGGCTTGGCAGTGGTTTGCTTTCGCGTAGCCATCGATTGGTGCCGCATCGCGTTGATGGGACCGCTACCGCATCCCTCCGCCTTGCGCATTATCGGGGCTCCCACGGCGGTTGGCTTACTGGTGGCCGTGCTGGTCGTGCATCTTTTCCCGGCGGTGCGGGGGAGCGGCGTCAACCAGACCAAGGCCGCTCTGTACATCTATAACGGCTTCATCCCATTCAAGAACGCAGTTGGGAAGTTCATATGCTCCGCGCTGGCGATTGGGTCGGGGCAGTCTCTTGGGCCCGAAGACCCTTCGCTGCAGATTGGGGCGTCGCTGGCGTCGTCGCTGGGGCGGCGACTGGAACTCTCGCGCGAAAACTTGCGTTTGCTGGCGCCGGTCGGTGCCGCTGCCGGTTTGGCCGCGGCCTTCAACGCGCCCATTTCAGCGGTGCTGTTCGTCATTGAGGAGGTAATCGGGCGATGGAGCGCGGGTATTCTCGGTTCCGTCGTGTTGTCGGCAATTTCAAGCGTGGTGGTGATGCGTTGGTTTCTCGGAGCTGATGCGCTGTTTCGGATCCCGGTCACGGCGTTCGCGCGCCCGGCCGAGTTGATCGCCTATGCGGGACTGGGAATCGCGGGCGCCTTCGCCTCGGCTATTTTTTCCCGATCGATCGGCTTCTTCCGCCCTCGGCTGCGCGCGTTGCCTCGTTGGACACAGTATCTCCAGCCTGCGGTCGCCGGTTTATTGATCGGACTGATCGGCTGGCTCGGCTTTCCGCAAGTGATGGGGGCGGGTTACGAGTTCATGGACCAGGCGATGCACGACCAGTTCACCTGGAAGATGCTGGCGGCCCTCGCCGGCCTGAAAATTCTGGCGACCACGCTCTCCTTCGTCAGTGGATCACCGGGCGGTATGTTCGCGCCTACGTTGTTCGTCGGGGCGATGCTGGGTGGCGCTATCGGAGGCATCGAGCGGCATTTCTTTCCCCTGCTCACGGTCTCCACGGGAACGTACGCGCTGGTGGGCATGGGCGTGTTGTTTGCGGCGTTCCTGCGCGCGCCGATGACGTCGGTATTCATGGTGCTGGAAACCAGCGGCAACTACTCCATCATCGTTCCAGTGATCGTTGCCAACACCGTCGCCTATCTGATTTCGCGCAGCCTGCAGCCGGTGCCGATCTTCGATGTCCTGACCCGCCAGGATGGATTGGTACTGCCCTCGCTCGAGGAACAGAGAGATGAGGAGATTCTGCGGGTCGAGGACGCGATGCAGCCCGTGCCCGCTACGGTTCTAGACGGCACCGGCGCGATTGAACAGGCAGAACTGCAGACTCGCGACCTGACCGAAAAGAATTTCCTGGTCCGCATGGAGCCCAGCGGATGGACCGCGGTCTCGCGTGAATTGCTGGATCGCACCATGAAAGAAGGGAAGGGAGAACTGACGCTGGCCTCGGTGTTGCCGAACCAGCGCCTGCCGTATCTTTATCCTGACCTGCCGTTGGATGCTGCGTTGCGGTGCGTGAGTCAGTCGGATTTGATTCCAGTGGTGAACCGGGCGGACCTGCGCGAATTGGAGGGCGTGGTGACTCGCGAGGACGTGCTGAGCCGGTATCAGGCGGATGCGGTGGCGGATTAGGTGGGTAGGATCCTCAGCGCTTTGGCAAAAGCTTAAACGCGGAGCACGCAGAGAAAGGTGCGCAGAGAGAAACTTGGGCGCGGGGTGATAGCCGGGGTGCTCGGGGTGTGTCGACGCCTTCGCCTGGCGCCTCACTTTGCTCGAGATGACAGTTTGAAGGAGGTTGACGCCCCTCCTTGATCCAGGTACAGAAAAGTAAATCGAGTCAGATACAGAAAGGCCATCCTCGGTTAAGGTCGGCGGTCTGCGCTGAATTGTTTGGGATCGAATAGGGCCGGATCGAGTTTCGGGTTGGCTTTAATGTCGATGTAGTCCTCGGTGAAAATAAGTTTCTCGCCGTTCCAGATTTCTAAACCTGCTGCTCGTCCTGGGGTTCGACGTCTACAAGCAACCACCCGAAACAACTCTGAAAATCGTGCAGTCCGAGAAGATCGACACCAGCAAGTTCCACGAAGAGACCTGGCAAGGCCATGAGGCCTACGTAGTGGGCGCCGAGAAGGGCGACACGAAGTCAGCGCAATTCTGGATCGAGAAAGACCGCCTGCTCTTCGTCCGCCTCCTGCAACCCGCGCGCGCCAACCCAGCCGAAATCGACGACATCCGCTTCGTCAACTACCAACCGCTCGCGGGAACCTGGATCGCCGCCCGGGTAGACAAGCGGGCGCGAGCGCGGATCTTTGCCTTTCTCGAACAGGGTGGCGTTGCCGTTGGCGAGGAGATAGGCACGGCCATCGGCTGGCGGGCCGATGTCGATGCGCAGCTTACCGGGTAGCAGAGCGGCTTCGTACCAGGTTTCGACTTTGGTGGTGCCGTCGAGATTGTAGGTGGTGCTTTTCTGTGTGAAGGTCAGCGTGTCGTACCAGGAGGAACTGTAGCGATCGTGCATAGCCCGGATAAGGGTGTCGGCGGTGGTGACGTCGCCTGCGTAGGTAAATGCACGCAGCAAGAGCATTGTGATTATGCGGATGGTCACGCGTTGCAGTGCCGTCTTCATTGGATCCTCCAGGCGTGCGCTCTCTTCTGGGTTGAGGCGACAGTTTAGACGGGCGACGGAGCTTCGAACCGTAAAGGGCGCAAAGAAAATCCGCAGGCCGCTAGGGAGATCCCGGCTGAGGAATTCGCCGGTCGGCGGTGCTGCTGCCCTGCATGCGGCACTTTTACTGCGTTCGGCTGCGCCTCGATTCGCTGAGAAAAACATTTGTTGCGGATGGATGAGCCGGTGACGTTCGTTCGTGACAAGACCTCTTCTTTTCAATGCTTTACCCTTGAAGAAGACCTTCCATTCAATGCACGATTCCGCCACTGGGCCCCGATTTTGAGCGTTTTATTGCCTTTCAGGGGCCTATAGGCCTGCCTGCTCAATAGGATAAGTGCCGAAGCAGTGTTGGCCGGGGCGGGTCAACCGGCGCTCCAAGGTTCAATCCAGG
The DNA here is from genome assembly GCA_963733805.1 of uncultured Acidobacteriota bacterium. GTDB lineage: Bacteria > Acidobacteriota > Terriglobia > Terriglobales > Acidobacteriaceae > Gp1-AA133. The sequence goes on from CAVTEO010000010.1 coordinate 638,367, forward strand.
GAGTCATAACGCCGCGCAATGCGCTGCGGCATTTCGTCCCTGCAAACCTGAAGAGCGCGGTGAAAACCCGGAACGGCGGGGATCAAAAGCTAGAGCCCGAAGCCCAAAGCCCAAAGCCTAGGTGCGAAAGCCTAGAGCCTGCATAGTGAAAGCGAGAGCATGATGCATAAACCCGTGAAATATGTTGAAAAGGCAGTTACCGTCGCCGCGACGGGAGTCTGGGCGGTTTTCGAACGCCTGAACCGCATCAAGCCGAATCCTTCTCCCACACCAAAGTGGTCTGACAAGCCCCTGCTGAAGTCCTACGAGAAATCCAAGCCGCCGCTTGGCTGGCCGCGCACCACGGACTCGCTCTGTCCGAAGTGCGTGCCGGAAATCCGCCAGCAGATTCTGGATGGCGAACTGCCCCACGAAATCCTGCTCAACGAAAAGATCGGCGAGATCAAGGCCACCATCATTGAGCGCGATGGCAAAATCCTGATGGTGAAGGATTGCCCGAAGCACGGTCACTTCGAAGATGTCATGTCGATTGACCCTGAGTTCTCGCAGCACCTCGAGGAAGTGTTCCCGGGCCGCGACATCCGCGCCCACAACGATGAGAAGCTGCACAACCACGGATCTTCCACCGTGAAATACGGTCGTGGATCAGTGCTGACGGTTGACCTCACGAACCGTTGCAACATGATGTGCGATCCGTGTTTCATGGACGCGAACCAGGTGGGCTTCGTTCATGAGTTGAGCTGGGAAGACATCAAGACCGTTCTCGACAACGCCGTCACCATCAAGCCGCGCCGCCAGATGTCGGTGCAGTTCTCCGGCGGCGAGCCAACGCTGTCGCCTTACTTCCTGGATGCGGTTCGCTACGCGCGCAAGGTTGGATACAACTCGGTGCAGGCCGCGACCAACGGGATCGAGTTCGCCAAGAGCCTCGAGTTCGCGCAGCAGGCCGTCGAAGCCGGATTGCGCTATGCCTATCTGCAGTTTGACGGCATCGGCAATGCGGCCAACTCGCACCGCGCGGTCGGCAACCTGTTTGATGTGAAACTGAAGGCGATTGAGAATCTGCACGCCGCCGGCTGCGAGATCGTTCCGGTTGTCACAATCGTAAACGGCATCAACAACGAGCAGGTCGGCAACATTATCAAGTTCGCGCTCGACAATCCCAAGAAGATCGGCTTCCTTTCGTTCCAGCCGGTCAGTTTCACGGGACGCGACGAAGCGGTCACCGACGAGCGCCGCCAGGCTCAGCGCTACACCCTGAGCCACCTCGCGCACGACGTGAAGAATCAGACTGGCCTGGGCGAGCCCACGCGTGACTGGTTCCCGATCAGCTTCATGGGCACCTTCAGCGACTGGGCCGACGTGATGCACGCCAACGACGCCAACAATGATTGGGGACAGCTGTCCTGCGGCTGCCATCCAAATTGCGGCACTGGCATGGCCGTGATGATCGACAAGGAAACGAAGGAGGCGGTCCCGGTCACGGCGTTCCTGAAAGGCGATCAGCTCGCGAAGGACATCGCCAAGGTGAACGACGCGGCCCGCAGCAAGTTCTGGACCGGCGTGGGCATGGCGCTGTGCCTGATGAAGAATTACGATCCGTTCCAGTCGCCCACGCACTTCAAGCTGATGGACCTGTTGCAGAAGTTCGATAAGAACTACAACGTGACGGGCCGCAATTACGGAAAAGTGGGTCCGGAGCGCACTATCGACGACGTCATGAAGCGCCGCAAGGACCGTTGGAACTTCCTTTTCATTGCCGGAATGTGGTTCCAGGATCTGTTTAATTACGACTTCCGCCGCACCGAGCAGTGCATCATTCCTTACGCGACGCAGGAAGGCGAGATTTCGTTCTGCGCCTACAACACGGGCGTGGGATGGCGGAACATCATCGAGAAGATGCACATGACCGCTACGCTCACCCAGTGGTACGAAGAGCACGGGCGGCATGAGATCTTCGCGGGCGGCAAGAAAGTCAAGCTGGAAAGCACCGAGCACTCGCTGGTGCTGAAAGATGAAATCGTCACCAAGGAAGTGCAGCACGATCTCGACAACCTGGGCATCGCGAAGACTGCCCGGGAAGAGAAGATGCGCGCCCGCGACGAAAAACAGAAAAACGACCCGGCCTACAACGCGCGCATGGCCGCGCTGTATCGCGAAGTCGTTCTGAAGGAGAAGACGCCGACGTCGGAAGGCGGGTTCATTCCATTGAACGCTCTGAAGAACAATGGCGGGATAGCTCCGGCGCCGACGCCGGAAGTCAGCGAGCCGGTGCTGGGAGACTAAGGATATTGGTAGCGCGGGCGCCCTCGCCCGCGTAGACCCGTCGCTGAACGAGTTTGTAGTCAGGGAAGGGCCGCCGAAAGGCGGCCCGTTTTTTTGTGCCTTGAATCAGCGTCTGCGATCTAACGAAGAAATAACGTTTCTTCTGTTAAGCAGCGCGGGATGAAGCCGCGCCGGTGGCATGGCCCCTCCGACGAGCTCCCCCAAATTATATGCAGGCGAATATCTATGATTTGGATGCCAAAAGCGACAGAGTTGCGCCTAACGGACGGTTGCCGGTGGTTGTTGCTGTCTTGCAGGTTGAAGGGGGGAAAGAAGGACTGAACTACTGAGATTAGAGCAGGGCCTGGACACCTGAAAATTCAAAGCTGACAGCTGAGGCCAGTCCTACGCCCATGCCTTGGCTGCGAATGACGTCTTTCGCTTGTATTCCTTGTAGCCCCGCGGGGTCAGGCGGATTACGCCTCGAACCTCCTCTTCGACCAGCCCCTCGTTGCGGAGTTCGGAGACGGTCTGCCGGGCAAACGACGAGGCGACGGTTGGCTGCGGCAGTTGCGTGTACTCCGTGGGGTCTTCTTCGTAACGCTCGGCCAGGCGATGAATCAGTTGTTCGGAAAAATCGTTTTCAATCATCAGCGTACCCATGGCCATCATCCTATTTGTACCCCCCGACATGGGGTATGGCCCGTCCGTGGTAGGAAGGACATTACCGAGGTTCATCAGGTGTGTGTCCAGGCGGACGGATGTGCCGCGGTTACCTCCGCATGCATCCCCTAAAGGAGCTGATTAGCGGGAGCCTTGCGGCGCGCCTGAAGGCGCGCCCTGATACGAATCCAGCCAATTTCCCGGCACGCTATACTGATTTGTAACCCCAGACATCTTCCGGAAGAGGACGTCCATGCATTTCGCCCGTCCAGGAATTCTGATGCTCCTGTTTGTGTTCTGCACGCTTGCTCTTGCCATGACCCTGCTGGCCGCCAACAAAGACGCTCCGCCTAGCCTGACCTATCCGAAGGCCAAGACCGTTGATCAGGTCGACGACTACCACGGTACCAAGGTCGCCGATCCGTATCGCGGCCTGGAAGATACCGATTCTGCTGATACCCGCGCCTGGGTCGAAGAGGAAAACAAGGTCACGTTCCATTACCTCGACCAGATCCCTTACCGGCAGGTCATCCACGACCGTTTGAAGAAGCTCTGGAACTTCGAGCGTTTCGGCGTGCCCGAGCAGCAGGGTGGCCGTTACTTCTATGAACACAATACCGGATTGCAGAATCAGAACATTCTTCTTGTGGCCGACTCGTTGACGGCGGAGCCTCGGCTGCTGCTCGATCCCAACACGCTTTCCGCGGACGGTACGGTCGCTCTTGTGGGGCACGCGGTTACCGACGATGGCAAGCTGCTGGCTTATGGGACTTCAGCTTCCGGTTCCGACTGGATGGAATGGCGGGTGCGTGACGTGGACACCGGCAAGGATCTGTCAGACCTGGTGAAGTGGGTGAAGTTCTCCGGCGCGTCGTGGACCAAGGACGGCAAAGGCTTCTTCTACAGCCGTTACGACGAGCCCAAGGAAGGCACCAAGCTGCGCGATGCCAACTACTTCCATAAGCTCTATTACCACAAGCTCGGCACGCCGCAGTCGGAAGACCATCTGATTTACGATCGGCCTGACAATAAGGAACTGGGTTTTGGGGGCGGCGTTACCGACGACGGGCGCTACCTGATCATCCACGTGTGGCAGGGCACTTCTCCGAAGAACCGGCTCTACTACAAGGATCTGTCGAAGCCCGATTCGGAAGTCGTCAAGCTGCTGGATGATTTCGATGCCGCCTACCAGTTTCTCGATAACGATGGCTCCATGTTCTGGATCAAGACCGATCTCGATGCACCGCGCGGGCGCGTCATTGCGATCGATACCAGCGATCCGGAGCGCGCCGCCTGGAAGACGATTGTTCCCCAGAGCCCAGACAAGCTCGAACATGCAAATGTCGTCAACGACACATTCGTTCTCGGCTATCTCAAGGATGCGCAGAGCGAGGTTCGCATCTACAGCCTCGATGGCAAGCTCATCCGTAATGTCGATCTGCCTGGGATTGGGACGGCGGAAGGTTTCGGCGGAAAGCGTAAGGACAAGGAGACGTTTTACGCATTTACCAGCTTCGTCACACCGACCACGATTTATCGATACGATCTGGCGGCAGGGAAGTCGGGCGTGTTCCGCCAGCCCAAGGTCGATTTCGATTCCAGCCAATATGAAACGAAGCAGGTTTTCTACACGAGCAAGGACGGCACGCGTGTGCCCATGTTCATCACGGCGAAGAAAGGGCTGAAGCTCGACGGCCAGAATCCTGTCCTGCTTTACGCCTACGGCGGTTTCAACATCTCGATGACCCCGGCCTTCTCGGTCGGAAACGCCGTCTGGCTCGAAATGGGCGGCGTCTACGCCCAGCCCAACCTGCGCGGGGGAGGCGAGTACGGCGAAGAATGGCACCAGGCCGGAACCTTGTTACGAAAACAGAACGTGTTTGATGATTTCATCGCCGCCGCGGGGTGGTTGATTGCGAACAAGTACACCTCTCCGGCCAGGCTGGCCATTCGCGGAGGGAGCAATGGAGGTCTTCTGGTCGGGGCCTGCATGACCCAGCGGCCCGATCTTTTTGGAGCTACCCTGCCCGCTGTCGGCGTGATGGACATGCTTCGTTTCCATAAATTCACAATTGGGTGGGCGTGGACCTCCGACTACGGTTCCTCGGACGATCCTGCCATGTTCAAGGCTCTGTACGCCTATTCGCCTCTGCATAACCTCAAACCGGGGACGAAGTATCCGGCGACCATGGTGACCACGGCGGATCACGACGACCGCGTGGTCCCAGGGCACAGCTTCAAATTCGCGGCCACCCTGCAGGCGGATCAGGCAGGAACGGCGCCAGTGCTGATTCGCATTGAAACCAAGGCCGGACATGGCGCGGGCAAGCCCATCTCCAAGATGATTGAAGAAACGGGAGACTCGTGGGCTTTCGTAGCACGGAATCTGAATATGGATGTGCAATTGAAATAGTTCTCAACGAATGAAGAGTGCGACGCGTAGTGGGAATGGCCGTCAGGGCTGGTGCGGCCGGTAACCGAAATGGGGTCGTTCGACTGCGGTCGGCTGATGCCTCACTCCGGTCAGGATGACCGGGTCGAACGGTGAGAATAAAGAAAGCCGCCTTGGTGGGCGGCTTCTCTTGTCTTCATAGCAAGTCTTAGAACGCGCGTTGCTGCGTCAAATCCCAGCAGGCCTTAGTGCCGGTGCCGTTGTCGGCGACGCAAATCTTCTCGTAGCTGAAGCCGATCTGCTCGGAAGGGACCTCGTTCGAGTGATCGCCGCCGAGCTGGAAGCTGGAGATGATTACGTCTTGCAGGGTCACGGTGAAAATGTCGTCCTTCTGGACGTCCTGTTGCACGACTGTGACCGACTTGAATATCTTGCCCGTCACCGAAGCAGCGAACAGCAAAGGCGAGCAGCCATCCGCGCGCCGGGAGACGCTGAGGTCGCTCAAGTGGGCCTTACCAGCACCGGCTCCGCCGCCGGCACTAACGACAGTAGGATTCGACACGCCGAAGCTCCAGGAAAGAGCGGGAATGACCCCCTGGTTGTTGTTGCAGGTGAAGCCGTCCACGGCGACCGTAATCGTGGATCGGCCATCGAAACGGGCATGAGGGTTCTGCGCCAAGGCAACCGTTGCCCCCACCAGTGCGAACACGAACAGCATCGAAATCTTCCTCAACATGAAGGTTTTCTCCGGGTATTGGTTTTTGCGGGAGCGCTCGTCCGCGGCCATTCCGCGACGTTCAGCAGGAAGGGAGCGGGCTTTCTGGTTCGCTTTTGAGTGTCCCGCGCGAGAACCGTCGGGCGGTGGGGATTGCGGCCCGGATACTGTTCTCGACGGCCACGAGTGTCGCCCAGACCATCGCTCACTGCTAGTTACGGACGTCCACGAGCCCCGATAGTCCGCTTTCGCCAGTAAGGTACCCGTTTTTTCGGCTCTTTGACCCTACTCTGTCGCACTCAGCGTCCTGCGTGGTTCACGTTTTGTTCGGAAAACGGAACAAAGCTGATCGGTTTGTCCGTCTGTACCTTTCCTTCGGCAAGAATCTTGGAGACCGAGGAGAACCCACGTTGAATATCCCAAGGATTCTGGCCGAACTCAAAGCGCAACGCCGCCGTCTGAACCGGGCGATTGCTGCCCTTGAAAAACTCACCTACCCGCAAAAGGCGAAAAGATCGTCCCGCTCGGACAACACGCCTCGTCGAACACAACCACGAACTTCAGCTTCATCCAAAGATCTGCGGGATAAGGATCAGAGAGGCAAACTGCTTTTGTTCCGCAAACCACGAAAGAACGCGCGCCCAAGGACGTCACAAGCGGAAGAAGCCTGAAGATTCATTCGGCTCTCGAAAACGAACTCGCGTCGCCATCCCGCCGGCTGGCAAGGACGCTGGATAGATTGCGCATGTGGTTACCTTCCACGTGCGGCGCATGGGCGCGAGTGTGACTGCATTTAGGCGTATACTCTCTGCCCGATGGCAGACGACCGGGATCATCCGTGCCTGGTCGCGCTGACTGCATCCCTGACAAGCCGGACCCCAACTTTCCCCTGGAGGCCTCTCATGTCACCTCGGCGTCACTTTTCCATTCTGATTGTCCTGGCAACCATCCTGATCTCCAGCACCGGCTGCGGCCGGCACGACAGTGACGAGAAATACTTCCTGGTGACCAATAACGTCCAGTTGCCCTACTGGCAGGAGGCGAAGGCGGGATTCATGCAGGCGTCGGAGCAGCTTCGCGTGCAAGCCAAGGTCGTGGGACCGGACAGCTACGATCCGAAGGCGGAACTGGCTGCGTTCGAGGATGCCGTGAAGAAAAAACCAGCGGGAATTCTGATCAGCGTCGGCGATCCCGCAGTGCTTATGTACGGAATCAATAACGCGATTGCGGCCGGGATTCCTGTGGTCACCATGGACGCGGATGCGCCCGTCAGCAAGCGCCTGTTTTTCGTGGGCACCAACAACTACCAGGCCGGACTGCTCGGCGGCAAGCGGCTGGCGGAAGAGTTGAAGGATAAGGGCAACGTTGTGTTTTTTACGATTCCCGAACAGGCGAATCTTGCGGAACGGTTGCGCGGCTACCGGGAGGCGCTGGGACGGTTCCCCGACATTCATGTGGTGCGCGTGGTTGATATCGCGGGTGATCCGCGCGTTGCCTTCGATACCACGGAACAAATCCTGGGAAAAGATGCCGACAAAGTGAACGCGTTCGTCTGTCTGGAAGCGCAGGGTGGCCGCGAGGTAGCGACCGTGCTTAATAATCGGAACGTGAAAAACAAAGTAGTGATTGCCATGGACACCGATGCCGATACGCTCGACTGGATCGACAAGGGAGTCATTGTGGCCACCATCGCACAGAAGCCCTACACCATGAGCCTGGTCGGTTTGCACATGCTCGACGACCTGTACCACAACAAGATTTCCAAGTTGGATAACGATTGGTCGAAGGATAGTTTCGCTCCGGTCCCGGCGTTTGTTGACACCGGTACGGCGCTGATTGACAAGAGTAATCTGAAAGCATTCCGCGACGCCAAGGAAGCCGCGACCAAGGCGGGCAAGTGAGGGCGCGGTTGGCCATGTGCTTTTTCAATCCCCGCACACTCGTGGTGTAGACTTTCGCGTCGCGGGTGACAAGGACAATTTCACCACAGAGTCACAGAGACACAGAGAGAAATCATCGGCTTTTCTCGGTGACTCTGTGTGTCTGTGGCGACAAGGGTCTGCATTGCCTGCCAGTGGCGGCGTACGGCGAAAGGCTTTTCAATGAAGAAAAAAGATCTCATCAAACCCTTTCGCATTGAACATGGCAAGCATTTCCGCCTGAAGGATCACGATCCCGGACACACGGCTGGAGTGCGGAGCAAGGCCGAAGCCGAAAAGCTGCTTAAAGAAGGCATCGAAAAACTCGCCGATCTTCAGGACAAGCTCTACGCCCAGGATAGCTGGGCACTCCTGCTGGTCTTTCAAGCCATGGACGCCGCCGGAAAAGATGGCGTCATCAAGCACGTGATGTCGGGCGTCAACCCACAAGGCTGCCAGGTTTATTCCTTCAAGGCTCCGTCCCCGGAAGAACTCGATCATGATTACCTGTGGCGTACCATGACCCGCATGCCTGAGCGCGGGCGCATCGGAATCTTCAACCGGTCGTACTACGAGGAGGTGCTGGTTGTGCGGGTTCACCCCGAGTTGCTGGCCGCCCAGCATATACCTCCCGACCTGGTTACCAAGGATGTGTGGAAGGAGCGTTTCGAAGACATCAATGCGTTCGAACGCTACCTCACGCGCAATGGCGTAATCATTCGGAAGTTCTTTCTCAACCTCTCAAAGAAAGAGCAGAAGAAGCGATTTCTCGCCCGCCTCGACGAGCCTGAGAAGAACTGGAAATTCTCCGCCGCGGATGTCAAGGAACGCGCCTCCTGGGATGATTACATGGAAGCGTTCGAAGACATGATCCGCCACACCGCAACCCCCGAGGCGCCATGGCACGTGATTCCCGCCGATAACAAGTGGTTCACCCGCATCGCGGTTGCCGAGGCCGTCATCGCTACGCTCCAGGGACTGAAGCTCTCCTACCCCAAGGTTGACGACGCGAAGGCCAAGGAACTCGCAGCCGCGCGAAAGTTGCTCGAGCAGAAGAAATAATCCGGTTCGCTTTCCCTCTGATGCCACTACGCGTTACGATAGCCGATTCAAAAACTTCTGCCGGAGAGCAAGCATCCATGGTGACCCCACATCGCCTGTCGCGAACTGCCGCGTTGTTTGTCAGCATGCTTTTTATCTTTTCGCTGACCGCAGCCGCTCAAAAGAAGTCGCCCGAGAACAAGAATACCGAGCCCACCGCGCAAGTTACGCCCAAGCCGGAAACGCCGGCGACCGCCGAGCACGAAGACCCGATGTTCAAGGGGATGAAGTATCGGCTCGTTGGGCCGTTCCGCGGCGGCCGTTCTCTGACTGCTTCCGGCATTCCCGGGGATCCTACCACCTATTACTTCGGCGCGACTGGAGGCGGAGTTTGGAAGTCGACCGACGGCGCTCTCACCTGGAAGGCGGTGTTTGAAAAGGAATATTCGCCCGCCATCGGCAGTTTGGCCGTGGCGGTCTCGAATCCCAACATTGTTTACGTCGGGACCGGAGAGGCTTGCTTGCGCGGCAACATCTCGCAAGGTGACGGCGTCTACAAGACTCTGGACGGAGGCAAGACCTGGAAAAATGTCGGCCTGCGCGACTCGCGTGCGATTGGCAAGGTGATTGTCAACCCCGCGAATCCTGACATCGCGTTTGTTGCGGCGCTGGGGCATCCTTACGGCCCGAATCCGGAGCGCGGAATTTTCCGCACGCTCGACGGGGGCAAGACCTGGGAGAAAGTTCTCTACAAAGACGAGAATACCGGCGGGGTCGATGTAGCATTCGATCCGCATAATCCGAACATCTTGTTTGCCGCCCTATGGCAGGTTCGTCGAGTGCCCTGGAATTTATCGAGCGGCGGCCCCGGCAGCGGCCTTTACCGCTCGAACGATGGTGGCACAACCTGGAAGCGTCTCGCGGAAAAAGGTCTGCCCAAAGGACCGTACGGCCGGATCGGCGTGTCGGTTGCGGCGAATTCCGATCGCGTGTACGCGCTGATCGAGGCTGCCGAGGGCGGCCTCTATCGTTCCGACGATGGGGGCGATTCCTGGCAACTGGTGAATGCAAGTCACAGCCTGATTCAGCGGCCCTGGTACTACATGCATATCATCGCTGACCCGCAGAATCGCGACACTGTCTACGTTATGGACGTGGACGCCTATCGCTCCACCGACGGTGGACGCAGCTTCAACAAATTCAAGCTTCCGCACGGCGATAATCACGGACTCTGGATCGACCCGAATGACACCAACCGGATGATTGCCGCCAACGATGGGGGCGTGACTGTGAGCATTGACGGCGGAAAGACCTGGTCCCGCCAGGATAACCAGCCGACCGCGCAGTTCTACCACGTGATCGCCGATAACCGGACGCCGTATTACATCTACGGCGCGCAGCAGGACAACAGCACGGTCGCCATCGCCACCCGCAGCGACGACGGACTGATCGACCGTTCCGACTGGTACCCGGTTGGAGGTGGGGAAGCGGGCTACATTGCGCCTTACCCGCCTGAGCCTGCGATTGTTTATGCAGCTGACTACGAAGGTCTGATCACACGCTTCGACAAGCGCACGGGACAGCTTCGCAACATTACGAACCAGACGCACCTTACCGATGCGGGCGGCGCGGGTATTCTCGAACACCGCTTCCAATGGACTTCTCCGGTGATGATTTCTCCTAACGATCCGGAGACGCTCTATCACGCGGGCGAGAAGCTCTTCAAAACCACCGACGGTGGCGTGCACTGGGAGGCGATCAGTCCCGACCTCACGCGCAACGACAAATCCAAGCAGGGCCCCTCGGGCGGATCGATCACCCTCGACGACACCGGCACCGAGTATTACGACACCATCTTCGCGGTGGCGGAATCTGCGGTCGCGAAGGGCCTGATCTGGGTGGGCACCGACGACGGCCTCGTTCAAATCACGCAAGACGGCGGCAAAACCTGGGCTAACGTCACGCCCAAAGATCTTCCCGAATGGAGCCGCATCAGCCAGATTGAAGCTTCGCCGTTCGATGCCGGCACTGCCTATGTTGCCGTCGACCGCCATCAGGACGATGACGTGCGTCCCTACATCTTCAAGACCACGGACTACGGCAAAACCTGGACCAGCGGGGCAAAGGGAATTCCGGACACTGACTTCGTGCGGGCCGTGCGCGAAGATCCCAAGAAGCGCGGCCTCCTTTATGCCGGCACGGAGCATGCAGTCTATGTCTCTTTTAATGGTGGGGCCGATTGGCGGCCTTTGCAGCTGAATCTGCCGCACGTTCCGATTCATGACCTGATCGTCAAGAACGATGATCTTGTGCTGGCGACCCACGGGCGCTCGTTCTGGGTGCTCGACGACCTGAGCCCGGTTCGCCAGTTCACTCCTGACATTGGAAACAAGGCCATGCATTTATATACGCCGGCGGTCGCGCAACGCATTCACAATCCCGAGGAGGCGCCGCACCACGCTGAGTTGGTTGGGACGAACCCACCCTCCGGAGCGGTCATCGACTTCTACGTGAAGACCGCTCCCAAGGAGAGCACCATCGAGATTCTCGACAGCCAGGGCAAAACGATTCGCAAATATTCGAGTACGAAGACTGAGACGCCCGACGAACCGCTTGATCCGGACGACAAAAAGCCCGAGAAGGAACTTAAGGTGGAAGCCGGGCTGAATCGTCTTCGTGTGGGATCTTCATTACGAAAACGCGAACCGCGTCCCTGGCTACTACCTGTGGGAATACAACTCGGGCGCGCGTGGCCCGTTGGCGCTGCCCGGCGCGTACCAGGTGAAGCTCACGGTCGATGGACAGAGCCAGACCGTGCCGCTGGAAGTAAAACTGGATCCGCGGGTTAAGACTTCACAGGCCGATCTCGAAGCGCAGTTCAATCTGCTCATGGAAATTCGCGAGCAATTGAATCGAGTTTATGCTGCCGTGAACCAGATCGAAGATGTGCGCTCGCAAGCCGAAGGCCTGAAGCGTCGTTTGCCCGACGATGACGCGTCGCGCGCAGTGGCGACCTCCGCCGACGGATTAGCCGCCAAGCTTGTGTCGGCCCGCGAACCGTTGGTGAATCTTAAAATCTCCGCCAATGAAGACTCGCTCGCTTATCGCCCGGGAATCGACGGGCAGTTGGCCTTCCTGTCGATCATCGTGGGCAGCGGATGCGATTGCGGTCCCACCGAAGCCGCCCGCCAGCGCTTCGACGACCTGAAGAAGCAGACCGACGACGCCATCGCCAAGTGGAACAATCTTCAGAAAAGCGATGTCGCCGCATTCCAGAAACTGGCCGCGGATCGCGGCATGCAGCCGGTGGCGATTCCCGCACCCACCAGCAGGGTCAGTTCAGGAGAGAACGAGCCTTAAGCGTTTCCAAATCGACAAACAGTTTGAGAGCAAGGAAGGGAATCGCCGCCTTGCGAGCATTTATCCAAAGCGTTCGGCGGCTCCCTCGGTTTCATGTCTCACGGCGCTAGTAGTGCCGAGGGAGGTCATCACTACAGGAAACCGCGCCTTCGCGAAAAACGTATTCGCAGTGCCAGCGGAAACCGCTGGGATCATGCTGCCCATATCCCCAGACTCGGAGGTGGAGAGTCTGCTCGGCCACATGGGACGCCTCGACAAATACGTGATCATTTTCCCGGAGCGTGGCTCGCAGGTCCACCGGTATGAGCCGGAGTAGAGTGCGCTGGTCGAGCACAACCGGATCGATAGCATCCGCCGCGGAAAATACCAAGGCACGCGACGTCCTCTTGCCCACATATTCGGTGACGACCAGGAAGTCACTGTTTGACCATGCGACCGCCGCTACTCCGATGTAATCGCAAAGTTTGCGGGCGCGACCGGTAGCTTTTTCCACCAGCCAGAGCGAAAGGGAAGTTCCAACGAATTCATTCGGCGCGGTTTTTCGCTCGGCATTGCGCACAATAAACCGGCCGTCGGGTGACGCCAACTCTTTCGCCTTGGGGAACAGGACAAAAGGGGCCGCGACCGCCTGACTTATCAGGATCGCGAACATCATCGCACCGGCCAGCACAATGCAAACTTGGCGCATGCGGTGTCCCTCCCGGCTATTCTCAGGTGGCCAGGACTGGTTTCGAAGTGATCCAGTTCACAAGGCGATGTTACTTCGGGTTGCGCTTGCAGGAGGATCAACGTGCGCGAGTGGCCGTGGAATGAGGCTCCCGATCCTTCCCCCACGCAATCCCGCCCGCCCTAAGCACCTCCGGGTGATAAGATTCTTCCATCTCTGTTGATAACAAGGCAGTTAGATTTGGGTTTTCTGCATCCAAGCTAAGGCGGAAGAGGTCGAACTGGGGTTCGAACCCAACCGCTTGCCCGGAAAGCCCCGCGATTTCGGCCCAAATGACGAAATTTCGGACACCAAAAACCGATCCCACGTGCATCTTCTAGCAGGCTGCTGAAAAATGGATGATGCAAGTTAGATTCTCTCCTGATTCTTCGATTGTGTGCCTCAGGGAAGAGTTTTGACTGCTGACGTGGGTAGTTCGCGATTCGTTTTTCGTTCCTGCGAACGCACTACGATCTCGGCTTACGTTGTTTGAATCGCCAGATTCCTCATACGGACTAGGTTGTAGGCCGCAGCCGCGAAGGTGAAGACCCATCCCACCTTAAAGATTCCACGATGCCGAACCTTCCGCAATAGCGCAATCGTCTTCAGCCAGCCGAAGCACTCTTCAACGCGTTTCCTTTTCCTCTGACTGATGGCATATCCGACGTGGTGCGTCGTGCGAGCATCAATGGCACTCCCACCGGGCCGCTGCAGGTTCTGGGCCACGTGCGGCGTGACCTTTAAGTTTCTGCACTCGGCCACGAAATCCGCCGTGTCATACCCTTTGTCGCCGCCCACCGTCACTTGTTTCGTGCCCGGAATCTGTTCCAGCATCACCAGAGCGGCATCGCGCTCCGCTGTTCCGTTGGCCTCGAACACCTCGCTGTTCACGATCAGTCCGTGGCGGTTCTCCACCAGCAGATTCCCGTTGTAACTCAGCTTGGCTTCCTTGCCCTTGCCTTTGCGGGCCATCTTCGCATCCGGGTCCGTCTTCGATGCGTGCGTCTGGTTCGACCGCTTCTCCCCGTGGAAGTCCACCGTCGCATTGCCAGGATCGTCCGGCGGAACGTCGTTCTTCGCATCCTTGCGCTGATAACTTTTCACACTCGCCCAAGCTTCCAGTAGCGTTCCATCCACGGTGAAGTGTTCGTCCGAGAGCAGACTCCGCTCGCGTGCCTGCTGGAGCACGGCTTGGAAGAAGGCTTCGGCAATGTCCCCATCGAGCAGACGCTCGCGGTTCTTGGTGAACACGGTCACATCCCAAATGGCGTCGTCCATGTTCAAGCCCACGAACCAGCGGAACAGCAGGTTGTAGTCGAGCTGTTCCATCAACAGCCGTTCGCTTCGCACCGAGTACAGCGCTTGCAGCAGGAGCGCCCGCAACAACTTCTCCGGCGCAATCGAGGGGCGTCCAGTTTTGGCATACAACTTGTTGAACCGTGGCTGCAAATCTCGTAATGCCTCATCGGTCATGGCGCGTAGCGAACGCAATGGGTGGTCCTGCGGAACTCGCTGCTCGGGACTGATGTAACTGAACACATCCAACTGCTGCTCGTCTTTTCCGCGCATGCCTTCTTCTTATCAGGTTGTGTTGTGGAAACAAGAGAGTTTTCTGGTACTCTGCTGCCGTGCCAAGCATGAGCCCAAGTGATGCGCCTGCCGCACTCGTTATGGGTGCCGGTTTCTTAGCGTTCGGGCTGACCATGATTCTGCGACCCGGCTACGTTAGAGCAAACTTGGATCGTTTCGCCGACAGTTGGAAGCAGGGTAGTTGGCATCCGTACAAGATGCCTGATTGGGGATTGCGCCTCGCCGGGATGATTGGAATCGCGGGAGCTACGCTCTTCTTTTACATCGCTTATCTCGCTCTACATCGCTAGTCGTGCCTGTCCTTGTTTCGCCGTCCCGTTGGTAGGCCATGCCACTCGAATCAGAGTTTTTCCGCAACCTGCTAGGCATCGCAACTAACTCTCGGACACTGGGGCGAACCGAGTCTTTTCTGCGGCAGGCGCGAAGTCTGTGCGCGAACGGACGAGTTTGTCAGCGACAACTCGCGTCGTCGTTGTGGTTGAAGCGGCGCGCTGGAGCTTGCTATCTCGACGGCCTGCAACCGTCTAAGGAGCTACGAGCATGAGACATGTCTGGGCTGTGCTGATTTTCGGATTGTTGCCATTCACCGTTTTCGGACAACAGCCTGCGACGAGCGCCCCGGCCACTTCGTCTGATTCCGATCTGGCGCAGCACATTCGAGAACTCGAAGATCGCGTGATCGCGCTCGAGGGACAGGTGCGCATGCTGAAGGCTGCTGCTGCGGAACCCGCTCCGGCTCAGTCCGGCGAATCCCCCGCGCAAGCCGCTGCTGCTCCTCAGCCGGCCGCGGTTCCTGCGGCTCCGGTCACGCAAGCCGAAGCTCTGGCTGCTACGCAGGGTCCGACTCTTGGGGGCGCGGGTGGCTCGGCCGCCAAGGCTCTGAATCCCGACATCAGCGTCATCGGCGACTTCATCGGGGCGATGGGCGGCAACTCCGAGCAGAACACAGTGTCCCTCCAGCCCATTCCCGCGTTCCAGATGCACGAGTCTGAGGTCGGATTTCAGTCGATCATCGACCCCTATGCGCGCGGGGATTTCTTCATTTCGTTTGGAGAGGAAGGGGTCGACCTGGAAGAGGGATACATCACTTTTACGGCCCTGCCCGGGAGCTTCGTTGCCAAGGTTGGCAAGATGCGTTCCGCTTTCGGCAAGGTGAATACGATGCACAATCACGTCCTGCCCTGGGTGGATCGTCCGCTGGTGACCAACAACCTGGTGGCCGGCGAGGACGGAATCAATGATGCGGGCTTTTCGGTAGAGCGCATCCTGCCTGCGCCCAAGAGCATCTTTCTGCAGGCGACAGGCCAACTATTCCGCGGCGATTCTGGCGACGTGTTCCAGTCCTCGCAGCGCAGCGATGTGAGTGCGGTCGCGCACCTGCGTGGGTATCGCGATCTGAATGAGTCCACGAATCTGGATCTCGGAGTCTCTTATGCGCGTGGCCATAACGATCTGGGCACGAACTTCCTGACCCACTTGTATGGCGTCGATGCTACGCTGCGCTGGAAGCCTCTGCGCCGCTCCATCTACCATTCTTTTGTGGGGCGCAGCGAGTTCATCTGGAGCGATCGGCGGCAGTTCCCGGCAACCCAGAAGTCTTTCGGCTATTATGCGTCGGCCGACTACCAGCTGGCCCGGCGCTGGTTCGTGGGCGGCCGTTTCGATCATTCTGACCGCAGCCGCAACGACGGGCTGACCGATAAGGGAGGCTCGGTGACCCTTACCTACTGGCCGAGCGAGTTCAGCCAATTGCGCGGGCAGTATCGCTTTACGCACTATGCGAATAACATCGATGCCAATGAATTGTTCATGCAATTGATCTTTTCTTTGGGGGCGCATGGTGCGCACCCGTTCTAGTCATGGAAGGATGGGAATGTTAAATCGCTTCAGAACGCTCCTGACCGTCTTGTTACTGACAGTCATGCTTTTGCCAAACTGGGCGGAAGCCAAAAAGCTCAACGTCGTTACTGCCACGACCGACCTGGCGGCGTTGATGCAGGAAGTCGGCGGCGACAAGATCCAGGTCGAATCGATCGCCAAGGGCTATCAGGATCCGCACTTCGTGGAGGCCAAGCCCAGCTTTCTGCTGAAGCTGCGCCAGGCCGATCTGCTGATCGTAGTCGGCCTGCAGCTTGAAATCGGATGGCTGCCGCCGCTGATCAACCAGAGCGGCAACGCCCGTATCCAGGTGGGGGCCGCCGGTTATCTCGACGCTTCGCAGTTCGCTGAGATTCTCGATATTCCGACTGGCCAGGTGACGCGCGCCATGGGTGATGTGCATCCCCTGGGCAACCCGCACTACTGGCTCGATCCCGACAATGGCCGACGCATCGCTCGGGGCTTTGCCGGCAAGCTGGGAGAACTCGATCCGCCCAATTCGACGTACTACCAGCAGCGCTTTCAGGACTTCGACAAGCGCCTTACCGCGGCCGAGCAGAAATGGGACGCCGACATGAAGCCCTATCGCGGCCGCAAAGTCGTTACCTATCACAATTCATTCCCGAACTTCGCCAATCATTTTGGACTGAATGTGATTGGCTACGTCGAGCCCCGCCCCGGGATTCCGCCCACGCCGAGCCACACCATCGAACTGATCGGCCTGATGAAGCGCGAGAACTGCAAGCTCATCCTGGTCGAGCCATATTTTGACTTGAAGACGCCGCAGTCCATTGCGCGCGAGACTGGCGGGCAAGTCGTCCAGTATCTGCCTTCGGTGGGCGGCGAAAAAGACGTGACCGACTATTTCAAATTGTTCGATTACGATATCGGATTGCTCAGCAAGGCATTCCAGGCAACGCAGTAGGTTTCGAGGAGACCGATGGAGATTCTTCCTTTTCTGATCTGGCCGTTTGTAGCCAGCCTGATTCTGACCGGCATCCACGCCTACCTGGGGGTGCACGTCGTGGAGCGCGGCGTGATCTTCGTCGACCTGGCGCTCGCGCAAATCGCCGCCCTGGGAGCCACCATCGCGATCCTGGTGGGCATGGACCCGCACGGGCGCGGCGCTTACTTCCTGAGCCTGGGCTTCACGTTTCTGGGGGCCGCCATCTTTGCGCTGGCACGCTCGCGGCGTGGCCACATCCCACAGGAAGCTTTCATCGGCATTGCCTACGCGGTCGCGTCAGCAGCCGCCATCCTGGCCATGAGCAAGGCCACCGGGGAGACCGAGCACCTCAAGGACATGCTGGTTGGAAATATCCTGGCGGTCTCGCGTGGCGAGGTCGTCAAGACCGCGGTTCTGTATGGTGCGGTCGGCCTGTTCCACTACATCTTCCGGCACAAATTTCTGCTGATCTCGACCAACGCCGCTGAGGCTGAGCGCCAGGGCCTGAACGTTCGCCTGTGGGATTTCCTGTTCTATGCCTCGTTCGGTTTTGTCGTGACGTCCTCGGTGGCCATCGCCGGAGTTTTGCTGGTGTTCTGCTACCTGATCGTGCCCTCGGTGGGAGCCATGTTGTTCGCCGACCGCGTCGGCCCACGCCTGGCGATTGGCTGGACCATGGGCACGCTGGTTTCGGCCCTCGGCGTCTACTTCTCCGTGGGCCTCGATACCCCCACGGGCGCGACCATCGTGTGTACATTCGGCGCGGTGCTCATCCTGATGTTCCTGGTTCATGTGCTGTTCTTCCATGGCCGCAAAGCGCATGTTCTGGAAGGGGCAACTTCGGCTGAAGCCCGTCGGGAGCCGGCGCTGGAAAGCCGCCGGTGACATGGGGCTTAGGCGTCCGGTAACGGTTCCGAATTGGTGACGACGTATTACTTCAGTGCTACCGGATAGCACTTTTGGTGCATTGCACCATTGGTGTCCCGCTGCTAACTTTCTCCCTGTAAGAGGCTCCTCCCCTTTCGTACGAGGCCGCATCTGTGTTCTCGGGGGTGAGCTTATGAGAATTATGCATGTTTGCTACGCGGCGCTGGGATTTGCGGTGGCCCGCTGGATTTTCAAACGTCAGCCGGTGGTAGATCCTGTATCGCGTTTTCGCACCTCAGGCCTCCTGTAACACCCACTGAACGCTCGAGGGCGCCCGCCCCGTTGCACGCCACTTCTGGACGGGTCGCCCTCGTTATTTTCCGGCCAAGGTTCTAGCACCTACACGTCCTCGTTGATGATTGCCATGTAACCATTATAATTTTCAACCATATACGACCAACGTCCGCTTTTCGCAGACGGTCGCTGTAGTGATTTCTGTAGTGACAACTCGCCACTTTTGGCACTTTTTTGGGCAATTCGTTCATGTTCGGCGATTTCCGCCGAAACGTTGAAGGTTTCGAGGCGCTTCACGGCTGCATTGCGGTGCTCGTCCTCGGGATGAACGTACCTTTCCAAAGTTCCGGTGCCGACATGTCCGAGCAGGCTGCGGCCGCAAGAGTTCAGACTGACCGGGGAAGGCGCCGATCTGGAAAAGTTTTTGGCCACCAAACTGGAACTGCCAGCAGAAGTTGCGCGTTCGCTGGCGCGGGAAGCAGAGTTCGAGCGCCACGCCGTGCTCGCCGACCCGATTCCGTTCGATCAGAGTGAGATTCGTCAACTGCTCCGCACCGTCGAAGCCGAAGCCCGGCTTACCGCGACGGAGCGCCAACAGCGCGGAAAAACAGTGCAGCCAGTCGGCTAGCGACACGATAGCTTCCGCTAGCGAAGTTGTAGGTTTCGGCGGGTCGTTTCATCGAGCGATGGGTGGAAAGGCTATAGGGAACTACTGCGTTCGACCGGGGCGCGACCTGTGCGGCCTACAGTTCGCCCACTGGGTTGCATTTGTTCCTCGTCACGACGGTCTCCTTATCAGAGGCGTCCCTAGCCCTTTGCGGAAAAGGACACCGCCGTCGAGGTAAGCAGCATCGTGCCGAGGTCCCGACTTCTTGGTGCCGGGCTAAATTGAATTTTGCAATTCACGAATAGCACGTTCTCCAACTTCACAGGACCGCCGTCGTATGCCACGGTGGCGTTCTCGATAACGACGTTCTTGAGGTACATCCCGTCCAGTGAAATAGTGTCGGTCCTCCCCTCAACGATGATGTAGTGCGCTCCCGCGCAAGCTGGGTTGGGACGATTCAGCGGCTCCATCTTGGCCGATTCGTCTGGCGAGGCGCTGCCAGCGAGGGTGACGCTCACTGCTACGTAAAATACACCGGGTGTTGTTGCGTTAGGGTTTGGTTTCAGTGCCGGGAAAGGCACCATGCATTTAGGGTCGACTCTGGCACTTTCAATGGTCGGCTTGAATGAGAAATTCAGTTTTGTACGATAGTCGATTGCCGACAGCGCCGCTTGCCATGAGTCCGGCTTCCTGTACGACCGATTGGCGTCGATGAAGCTCTTGCCCACAGAGGCCAAGAAGTCGGGCTCGATCTGCTGATTGCTGTGCTGGATGGCGTTGAACACTTGGATCGCTTGCTTCGCGCTCTCCGGCTTATCCGGCTGCGCGGATGCCCGTTGCAAAATGGAAATGTTCGCCGCCCCTTCGAGACGCGCGAGTCGCTCGCCAATTTGGGAGAGCTTCTCGGTCGTCGGACCGAGTTGCATTGCCAATCGCTTGTCCACAGCGTCATTGAACCCGTCGTCCGCATGATCCAAGTGGTGCTGAAAAAGAGGCGTCGCAAAGATAGCGATAACGGCGGTGGCGAAGAGAACCAAGGTTGGCGACAGCACCGGATGCTGGCGCGATCATTCCACAGCTGTTGAATACCAAGTTGGTTGCTTGGGATGGAGTTTCAACTCGGTCTCGACGGTGCGCATCCGGCGACCGAGGTCGTCTAACTGCTCCTTGTTAGTAGGCATCCGTGGTGGGAATTATGCACTGGGAAATGGCAGCAATCACCGACAAAATCGAGTGTAGTGAAAAACGTAGTGGGTAACGGTGCAGAAGGGTGGTATGGGTTGGTAGCGCGTTTGCGTAAAACGTTGAATTTACGCACATATACCAACCCACACCAAATGGTCACAGGGGCTATGCAACGGTTCTAGCACCTACGTTCGTTTTCTCCCTGCCCAGACTCGCTACAATTTCCCTGTAAGTTTCGAGCGCCTTGCGGCCATCGACGCGCCTCCTCCCGCCAACGCCGCGTGGTTTTGAGAACCTTTTCCAATGACCGTGTCTGGGACCTTGGGCCAAACCACTTGCGGCAGATTGATTCGCCGGGACGTTCGCCCGGCAGCGATCTATTGGCGAACCATCTCCCGGAGAGCGATGGGCCGGGTTATGCTCCTCGGGTTTTGCGGAATTCTGTGGACCTCCGCCGTCCAGGCCCAATCCGAAGATCACCCGGTGTCACTCGGAGATCTGGCGCGGTCGCTGCGTAAGAAGAAAGAGCAGCCTCAATCTTCGTCATCCACCGCGGCCCCGACGCTGGCTCCCATTGCACCATCCAAGACCGTCATCGATAACGACAATTTCACGCAGGTCCTGGAAGAGGCCGAGAGCCGCCACCTCGCCAATACCAGCATGTTGTATTCATTTGAAGGTGGAGCAAAGATGTTCCAGGTATCTTCTCCGGATGTGACTTGCAGTCTTTCCTTCAACGGACGCATGAGCTCTTTGCTGGCTCGTCCCGTAGTTCCCGTCGACATGCCCGACGAGGAAACTCGCAAACTGGAAGGGCCCGCCATCATCAACGAAGAGGGCTTGCAGGTTTCGGTTTTCAACGGGACGCGCTGGAAGGTCGAAGAAATTACGGTCGGCGTAACTCTGGTGCGGCACGCGAACTCAGTCGTCGCTCACCGCGGACTGGCGAAACTCGTGCCCGCCGCGTCTGAAACCACGATTGTTGCC
The DNA here is from genome assembly GCA_963733805.1 of uncultured Acidobacteriota bacterium. Taxonomy (GTDB): domain Bacteria; phylum Acidobacteriota; class Terriglobia; order Terriglobales; family Acidobacteriaceae; genus Gp1-AA133. The sequence continues at coordinate 659,782 of CAVTEO010000010.1, forward strand.
GAGAAATCCGCCGACGTGACCACGCTCTATCACCTGAAGGCCGAGGCGATGCCTTCCTCGACCACCGTCTTCAAAGCCCCCCTGACATCCGCCCTTGGCCCTGACGAAGAGTGGCACTGGGCGATCGTGCAGGCGCGCGGTATCCCGCCTCGGCCAGAAGACTCCTCCTTGAGCCAACCACTGGCCCCTGCGGCCAACACCGTGATTCCGTAGCAAAAATGATGGGCACGCTAGCTACAGGCTTACGGACCGCGAGTTGCGCGCATCGAGCGGTGTGAAGCTTCGCATTTGCTCGCAGTGGTTACACGGACAAAGGAAGACCTTGTTGTCTGGCGAGGCGACGTGTCCGCATTTATCGCAGACGTAGCTCTTGCTGTTGAGCGCTCTCATCAGCATGAATTGATCAAAACTGACACAGTACGGACAGCGGGGAGTTCTGACCATGGCTGGCTCCTGGACTGGAGTTTCGGTCAGGTTACTCCCGAAATGTTAAAGCTCGGAGACAAAGAATACTCGGAAGTACATCCATCCATTTGGATGAGTAATTGACCGTCTAGCCGGCATCGATTCGCTGCTCAACGAGAAAGCAGCGGGATCTTGTGGGATACTCTCTACGCATGCGGATCCCGCCCGAGCAATTGCCGCTTCATTTAAGCAGAATTGATGGCTCTGAGGGCGACTGGCTGATTAGCGTTCACAGCGCTGCCGAATCCCAGACTGGCGACACGATCCTGTTGAAGCTGGTGCTGGAGCAGAGCATCGATGAAGAGCGTTTCCGCACTCGCGAGCTGGGCATGACCGTCTACGCATCCGAACTCTATGATCCCGAGGTGCTCGCGGAGATGCTGAGGCAGATTCGTCAGTGGATCGAGACCACCGAAGGAGACGGCTTCCTGGACCTGACGCATCGTGCCGACCATGCCTGATTACGATGGTTGAATGCTCAAGCTCTTGGAACGCGCGGGACCTCTTCCATTTTGCCGCTCTTCAAACTTCTAAGTGCGGCGTCGAGCACCTCCTGATTCTGCCAGCCTTCCTCCCCCGGCACCGGGAAGGCGGCTTCTCCTTGTACGGCCGCAGCGAACATATCGACCTGGCGGGCGTAGGCGTACTGGTTGGAAATCGATTCGCTCTCGACGACGGAGCCGTTTCGCCGCAGGTGCAGAGTGATTGGCCGATCGACGGTTAATCCATCGTCCGCCCGCAACACACCGCCCTCGCCGATAAATTCGATCGGGGTGCGATAGTCGGCCCGCGTGGAGACCAGGACTGCGCCCAGCGTGCCACGCGAGAACTCCAGGGTGAGCGCGGCCGCGGCTTCGACGTCCTTCGATTCGGCATCCCACATGCCGCGCGCGCCGACGCGAGCGACTTCATCCTGCAGGATGTAGCGCAGGGTGTCGATGCAGTGCACCCCCACGTCTCCAATCGGGCCGCTGCCCGCGATCTTGGCATCGTTCAGCCAGGTTCGCGCGTGACTTCTTCCCGGGTAGGAAAATTCTGAGCGGGCAAAAATCGGCCGGCCGATCTGTCCGGCGGCGATGCGTTCCCGGAGCCGCGCCGTGCTGTCTTCGAAGCGAAAAATGTGGGCAACGCCTAACAGCAATCTGGCTGCGCGCGCCGCCTCCACCATTTGCCTGCACTCGGCGGCATTCATGCCCATCGGCTTTTCGCAGAGCACAGGCTTGCCCGCTTCGAGGGCGGTCAGAACATCAGCCAGATGCAGCGAGTTCGGCGTGGTTACCAGCACCGCATCCACCTCGGGAGACCGGCAGAGTTCGGCGGTGGAAGGGAAGACCAGCGGGACCTTGTATTCAGCGGATGCGGCCTTCGCTTTCGCCATGTCGCGACGCGAGAGCGCCGTGACTTTGCAGCTGCGGGCCAGCGCGAATCCCGGCATCAGCCGCCGCACCGCATGTAAACCAAAACCTGCTATTCCGAATCGGACCATAGGAAGTGAGAAGTGACGCGGGGCCCCAAGGACGGTGGCTGCCAATGAAGACTACGAACGTTTAAATACCTTATGCTCAGGACAGTGTAGCGCGGGCGCCCTCGCCCGCCGAACTTCGATCACGTCAGACTCTACGTACCTACGGCGAATGCGGGCCCTACTTGGTCGCCATCGCACCCACGAGCGACTGGAACACTTTCACGCCATCCGTGCCGCCGAGCTCCGGTTCGGCCGCGCGCTCGGGATGCGGCATCATACCCAGTACATTCCGCCCGGCACTGCAAATTCCTGCGATGTTATCGAGCGACCCGTTCGGATTCGCTTCAGGCGTGACTCGCCCGTCCGGTGTCGAATACCGGAACACGATCCTCTGGTCGCGCTGCAATTCCGCAAGCGTCGCCTCATCGCAGAAGTAATTGCCTTCCATGTGCCCGATGGGAATCGTCAGTACTTCGCCCTGGCGGCATGCATTCGTGAAGATCGTGTCGGTGCTTTCCACGCGAACCTGTACTGGCTTGCAGATGTACTTCAGGCCGACATTGCGCATCAGGGCCCCGGGCAGCAGGCCCGCCTCGCACAGAATCTGGAAGCCGTTGCAGATGCCCAGCACAATCCCGCCGCCGTCGGCGAACTTCCTCACCGACTCCATCACCGGGGAGAACTTGGCGATCGCTCCTGTCCGCAGGTAGTCGCCAAACGCAAAGCCCCCCGGCACGATGATGGCGTCGCAGTTTTCCAGATCGTGCGACTCGTGCCACAAGAATGTTACGGGCTGCCTGGCAACTTGCTGGATGGTCCAGTAGGCATCGTGATCGCAGTTCGATCCGGGAAAAATGAGGACGCCGAATTTCATGCCATGGGCCCCTGTGAATGGAATATTTCGAGTTTATCACGCAAAAAACCACGCCGCCGGGCTCATGGGGGAAGAGCCAGGCGGCAGGTACAACAATTGTTACCGGCAGAAAAGCTTAATCGAGTCCGGGTGGCGGCGGTGGCGGAACGGGCATTTCGTCAGGTCCACCGGGCGGCATGAGCTTCTGTTTGAAGAAGAAGTGATCGCCTTGCATGGCATCGCCGCCGCGCACGGTCTTCAACTGCCGCCACTGTTCGAGTGAAAGCTGCTTGCGAAGGTCGAGGTTCATCGCCGTGAATTCGCGCTCCAGCTTCCCGCGCGCCGCCAGCACATGGTCCACCTGCGCGTTCACCTGCGCTTCGTCGGGCTGGTCGGCATCCAGCAGGTTTTGCAGTTTCAGATCCTGCTTCTCCATGTCGGCGCCGTAGTCGATCAACTTCATCTTGTGGTTGTAGAAGACCTGGTCGAGCTGGGTAACCTGCGCCTCGCTCAATCCCACTTTCGAAACCACGTCCGGATTCTGCCACCACTTGCCCATCTCGCGGCGGAACATCATCACATGCGCGCCTTTGCCGGGGTGTCCGGGGCCGGTTGTCATCCCGCCTACGGCCGCTCCGGTTTCCTGCGCCCAGCCGACGCCCGCCAATACCAATGTGCTCACAACGATCACCCATCTAGTTTTCATGAGACCGAATCTCCTTCCTTTCTGAACTCGTATTCAGCGGCAGATTGCCTTCACTCTCTTCGACCATCAGCATGACAGGCTCCAGCGCCCGGGGGGTATCGGCCTGGATCGCGCGTTCTACCTCGAGCAACAACTCGTGATCGGGGTCCACTTGCGCCGTCGCCACCTTGGGAGTGGTTACCGGACGAACGCCCGGAGAGCGTCCCAGGATTGCGCCCGCAGCCAGCAGCAACACCGCAATGCTTGGTACCAGGGCCATAGTCCGGCGCGACTTCGCTTCGGACTCTTTTTGCGCGGACCGGATTCGCACGGCCTGCATTTCCCAAAAATTCTCAGGACGGCTTGCGTACTCGCGATTGGCCGCCGCGAACTGGCGCAATGCGTCTTCCACGCGGTCGCGTTCCACCTGGCATGGCTGGCAATTGGCAATGTGGTGCTCGGCCGCCAGGTCGAAGCTTACCACCGCCCGTTCGACCAGCGGATCGTGCGTGTTTTCGTTGGAATTCATCGTAAGTCCCTCAACTTCCCGCGCACCGTCTGCATAGCACGGAACAGATGCGTCTTCACGCTGCCCACTTGCAGTCCCAGGGCCGCCGCAATCTCGGTTAACTCCATCTCCTCGACAAAACGCAGCAGAAAGACTGCCCGTTGCTGCTGCGATAACTGGTTGGCCACTTCCCACACGGCGCGCACATCTTCACGAGCCAGCAGCTGTTGCTCGGGCGAAGCCTCTCCCGACGCTACGTTCCGTGCCGCCCCATCCTCGCCCTCATCGTCCAGGCCAAGCAACCGTTTCCAGAAACCGGCCTTGCGATTACGCGCATGATCGCGTGCCAGGTTCGCCGCGATCCGCAGCAGCCAGGTTTCCAGGCTCGAGTCGCCTCGAAAGCTCGACCGGTTCTGATACGCGCGCAGGAAACACTCCTGGGTAAGGTTGTCCGCTTCCTCGGGATCGCGCAGCAGCATCAGCAGGAACCGATGAACGCGGCGCTGGTGCCGACGCACAAACGCGTCGAACTCCTCAGCCGTGATATTTTGTGCCGCGGCGCCGATCGCGGAGGGCAGTGCGGTCTCCATAAATTTTGGTTCTCGCTGCTGGTAGTATGGACGAATTTCCAGGATCGAAGGTTGACACCGCGACGGAATTTCTCGAATTTCACGAAATCGGGAGCATCCAACCACTGTGAGTTTTACCAAACATGCCCGCATCACCGGAGGCGCACTGAAAAACTGGGCTATCGCCCAACTGCAGGACTCGCTGGCTGTGGGAGTGCTGTGGTGGATTGGCCTTTCTGTCCTGAAAGTTCCCTGGGCGCCATTCTGGGCCGTGCTGGCCGCGGCGCTGCAGATCGTACCGCACATCGGGCCCGTGCTCAGCTTGCTCGGCCCGGTGCTAGCAGCATGGATTCACTGGGGTAATCTTCAGCACTCTCTGTACGTGCTCATTCTGTATGCCGGGATCGTGATCGTTGACGGTTTCCTGCTGCAGCCTTACATCATGAAGCGCGCCGCCCGCGTTCCCATCTGGGCATCGATCCTTACGCCCATTGTGTTGGGAGTGCTCATTCCATTCTGGGGAGTGCTGATCTCCGCCCCCTTGCTGGCGGTGGTTTATGCCTACAAAGAACATCAGGCGAAAGCGGCTGGGAACACAGACCTGTAAACGGGCATGGGGAGACTTCCGGATTCGCCCAAAGCACGCTTTGGGCGCCGGTTTCAGGGCTAATCTGTTGAAAATACAGACCAACTGCACGGAGACCCCGAGCCGACCGCAAATTCCTTCTTGCAGGCTGGCAAAATCGTCACTAGTCATCCTGGTTTTCGTTGACCTGCTGTCATGACGCTCCTATACTTCCGCCCGCTCTAACGAAGGGAGGTCGAATGAAAACTTCCAGGTGGCTCGTTGCTGCTGTGGTGGCGCTGAGTATGCTAAGCGCGAACGCGCAAACCTCGTCAAACGTTTCTGTATTCGCAACCGGTTTTTCCAATCCTCGAGGACTGAAGTGGGGGCCGGATGGCAACCTCTATGTCGCGGAGGGCGGCACGGGAGGAAAGACACCGGGGGCGGGCACCTGCGATCAGGTTCCCCCACCGGTCGGTCCCTACACTGCCGGATGGAACGCGCGCATTTCGAAAGTGACGCCGGACGGAACCCGCTCCACGCTGCTGGACCGATTGCCCTCGACGAGTGCAGCCATCGGTGATGTTGAGGGTGTAGCGGACATCGCATTCATCGGGGACCAGATGTATGCGCTGATCTCTGGAGCGGGATGCTCCCACGCTCATCCCAGTTTTCCGAACGGAATCTTGAAGGTCAATTCCGACGGAAGCTGGTCCAGACTTGCCAACCTGAGCGCATTTCAAAAACTGCATCCCACCAAGAATCCCGAGCCCGACGACTTTGAGCCGGATGGCACCTGGTACAACCTGATTGCCGCCGACGGTGTGCTCTACGCCGTGGAACCGAATCATGGGGAAGTGGACGCGATCACGACCAGCGGTGTGGTCACGCGCCTGATCGACATTTCCGAGACCCAGGGGCACGTGGTTCCCACCTCCATTGTGCGCACGGCCAGCGGATTCCTGGTCGGCAACCTGAGCACTTTCCCGATCACCCCCGGCAGTGCTTCGCGTTACTACATCAACACGCTCGGTGGTATCACGAGGGTGGTTCCGGGCCTTACCACGGTGGTTGCCGTGGTGGTCAGCGGCGGCGACACCTATTTCCTGGAACTCAACGACGCCCCCGGCTTTCCCGGCCCGAACAACGGCAAAGTCGTACGCCTGCGCTCCGGTTCACTGCTCACCATCGCAACTGGCTTGACGGTTCCGACTGGAATGACCATGGGACCCGACGGCAATCTGTACGTCTCGAATTTCGGCGCGGTTCCCGCTCCAGCGGGTGTGGGACAGATTGTAAAGATCACCGTCCCGGGTCCACTCTAAGAACCTCACGGGCTGTCTTGCGAGCTTTAACGGCGCGAGGCAGCCCAAATCTGTCAGTAAAAGTACGTCCGAAAGCTGAAGGCTGACGGCTGAGAGCCGAAAGCTCCCCCTAAACCCCCATGCTATAATCTGGGTTCGCCTGCTTCCGTTTCCGAGGCTATCGTGTGATTCCTCCAAAGGCGAATCCTGCGCAATTCCAGTTCTTTAGAGACGAGGTATCGCTATGTCCGGCCATTCAAAATGGGCCACCATCAAGCATAAAAAGGGCGCGCTCGACGCCAAGCGCGGCAAGATCTTCACGCGTCTGATTAAGGAAATCGGCATTGCTGCCAAAAACGGTGGCGGCGACCCGGACACCAACCCTCGTTTGCGCACCGCTATTCTTGCCGCCAAGGCCGAGAATATGCCGGCCGACAATATCAAGCGCGCCATCCAGCGCGGAACCGGCGAACTTCCCGGCGCGACCTACGAAGAATTCACGCTCGAAGGCTATGGGCCGGGCGGCGTTGCCATTCTCGCCGAAATCAATACCGACAATCGCAACCGCACGGTCAGCGAAATCCGCCACGTGTTCGGCAAGAACAACGGCAACATGGCAGAGGCGGGCGCCGTTTCCTGGATGTTCCACAAGAAGGGCGACATCGTGATTCCCAAGGCGGCCGCAAAAGAAGACGACCTCATGGCAATCGTGCTGGAGGCGGGCGCCGAGGATCTCAAGGACGATGGCGACAACTGGGAGATCCTGACCGAGCCTTCAGCCTACGAAGGCGTGCTCGAAGCGGTGAAGAAAGCTGGCATCACGCCCACCTCGTCCAGCGTCTCCATGATCCCGCAAAACTACATCAAGCTTGAGGGACAGGCTGCCACCCAGATGATCCGCCTGCTGGAAGCGTTGGAAGAACAGGACGACGTGCAGAACGTGCACGCGAATTTCGATATCGATCAAAAGCTGCTCGAGGAAGTCGCCGGCTAGTGCGACAACACGAATTTCAGGCCGCCCCGCGTGGGCGGCTTTTCTTTTTTCGCCGCGGTTACAGGACTTCCTGTAGTTTTCAACACACTCGTGGATAATTCTGTGGAAAACGAGGAAAGTGGTAGCTCAACTCGTTGAACCACAGTCGGTTTAACACTCTGCACAGTCGGCGATGCTGGCACGTTCGTGGTACAACTTCTCAGCCATACGATGAAATCCGGCAATTCAGCGGAATGAAGTCGCGACTCGACAAGCTGTTGGTGGAGCGCGGGCTCGTACCCTCGCGGGAGCGGGCGCAGGCGCTCATTCTCGCTGGAAAAGTTCTGGTCAACGAGCAGAAGGTCGTGAAGTCAGGGGCGTCGGTCGAGTCCGGCGTCAACATTCGCTTGCTGGGTCATGATCTGAAGTATGTCAGCCGTGGCGGACTTAAGTTGGAGCACGCGCTCGAGCACTGGCGGATTGATGTCACCGGACTTGCGTGTATGGATGTCGGTGCGTCTACAGGCGGGTTCACCGACTGCCTGTTGCAGCACGGCGCTGCGCGCGTGATCGCGATCGATACCGGGTACGGTCAGATGGATTTCCAACTGCGCCAGGATTCACGCGTCCGCCTGCTGGAAAAGACCAATGCCCGTTATCTGACCCACGAGATGGTTGGACAATATGTCCCGTTCGTGGCGATGGATGTTTCTTTTATCTCGGCGACTCTGGTCTTGCCGGCGGTGGTTGCTTCCGCCTTCCCAACCAGCGAAGTCCGCATTGCACCTTGCCGCCTTGTCGTGCTGGTGAAACCGCAATTCGAAGCTGGGCGCGAGGAAGTCGGGAAGGGGGGCATCGTCCGCGACGAAAAAGCACACCGCGATGCGGTCACGCGCGTCCGCCAATGCGTGTCACAGCTCGCCGCGAAGAAAACCGATACAACCGAGTCGCCCATCACGGGCGCCGAAGGAAATCGGGAGTTCCTGCTGTACGCCGAGTTTTAGCAACAGTTACTGGTTTCCAGTTTCGGCAGGGCGGCAATGGGCGCCGTTTGCGTTATCAGGCACAACCGTTGAACCGCAGAAGCCTTTAACCCGTAAAGGTCGCGAAGAAGATCCGCAAAGCAGGCAAAGCCAGCAGCCGTGTTTCTTCGCGTCCTTGACGGCCTTTCTTTGCGACCTTTGCGGTAAAGCCTTTCTCGATAATGTGACCAACTCCGAAACCCTAGAGCCTTGAGCCTAAGTCCAGTACAATGCTGGCTTCATGCCCACTGGCGCGACGACTTCTTCCGGCCGCAAGAAATTTGTCGGCATCATCTCCAAGCCTGCGAAACCGGAACTCGCCGAGATTCTTCCACCATTGTTTTTATGGTTTGACCAGCACTCGTACCGGGTGGTCATCGACCGTGAAACGGCCGCATACAGCCCGGGCCCGGAAGTCGTGGACCGCAAGCAGATGGCGACTCTGCCGCTCGATTTTGTAGTTGTGCTTGGCGGGGATGGTACGCTGCTCTCCACTCCCGCGCCGTCGCTCAGTCGGGTATTCCGGTGCTCGGCGTGAATCTGGGATCGCTCGGCTTCCTGACCGAAGTTCCGCTGCCCGAGCTTTACCAGGCTTTGGACGACGTCGATCAGAAACGCGCTACGGTCGAAGCGCGCTCGCTGGTGCAATGCGAACTGCTGCGCCACAACCAGTCCATCATGAGCTATTCTGCCCTGAACGACGTGATCGTCAACAAGAGCGCGCTCGCTCGTCTGAATACCTACGAGCTCTTCATCGATAAAGCGTTTGTCACTACTTACAAGGCCGACGGCCTGATTATTTCGACTCCTACCGGATCGACCGCCTATTCGATGGCCGCCGGCGGTCCGATCCTGACGCCGTCGGTGGATGCATTCGTGATCACGCCTGTGTCCCCGCATTCGCTGACGCACCGCCCATTGGTAGTTCGCGATTCGGTCGAGATCGAAATCATCGTGAAAACCGGCGATGAGGAAGCCTATCTCAGCGTTGACGGCCAGGTCGGTATGCCGGTGCGCGATGAAGACAAAGTGATCTGCCGCAAAGCCGAACATAAAGTTCAGCTGCTGCGCATCCGCCGGGCTTTCTTCGAAGTCCTGCGCACGAAGTTGAAGTGGGGCCAGAGATAAGAACAGAACGCCATGAAACGAACTCGGCTGGGCAGCTCCGGAGCCGCCAATCGGAATCACCAATGTCATCCTGAGCGAAGTGAGGCGACAGCCGAACGCAGTCGAAGGACCCCGCGTGCTCGGGAGGCTGCAAGGCCATTTTGTGATTTTCAGGCCCAGGCCGCAATGCGTGTGCGAATAAAAATCTCATGAACATGCGACTACTCGTTCTCACCCTAAGCGCTCTGTTACTCGCCGCTGTCACCGCAGGGGCCCAGTCCAATCCTGCGGCCGACCTCATCATCACCCACGCCAGGATCTGGACCGTCGACGCGGCTCGTCCCGAAGCCCAGGCCGTCGCTGTCCTCCGCGACCGCATCGTCTCCGTTGGCACCGATGCCGAGGTCTCCAGCTGGCGAGGTCCGCAAACGAAAATCATCGATGCCGCCGGCAAACTCGTCCTCCCCGGCTTCAACGATTCGCACGTGCACTTTGTCTCCGGCGGCTCGCAACTCGACAACGTGCAATTGAACGACGTGACGAGCGCCCAAGAATTCGCCCGCCGCATCGGAGAACGAGCCAAGACGACGCCGAAAGGATCGTGGATTCTTGGCGGCGACTGGGATGAAACCAAGTGGACCCCGGCCGAACTCCCCACCAAAGAGCTGATCGATCCGGTCGCCGGCAGCACGCCCGTGTTCGTTAGCCGCTACGACGGCCACATGGGTCTGGCAAACTCGGCGGCATTGCATGCGGCCGGCATCACTGCGCAAACTCCCGATCCGCCCGGCGGGGTAATTGTTAGAGACGCCAAGGGAAATCCCACAGGCGCATTAAAGGACGCGGCCCTGGACCTGATGTATAAGCACGTGCCTCCGCTTTCGCACGACCAGCGGATGAATGCCGTGAAGCGCGCCCTTGCCCACGCCGCTTCGCTGGGCGTCACCAGCGTCCAGCACATGAGCGCCGACTTTGCCGACATCGCGGTTTACGACGAATTGCGCGATCGGGGAGAATTGACGACCCGCATTTATGTGGCGCCGTCGATCGTCGATTTCGAAAAGCTGACCAAGGTCGGAGTCCACCGGGCATACGGCGATGCCTACTTGCGAATAGGCGCTGTGAAAGGCTTCGCTGACGGCTCGCTCGGTTCCCGCACCGCGTATTTCTTCGAGCCCTTCTCTGATACGCCTGAGAATCGCGGCCTGCTGTCGAGTGAAATGCAGCCACCCGCGGCCATGCGCGATCGCATGATGAAGGCGGACAGCGCCGGTATCCAGCTCTGCACCCATGCCATTGGCGATCAGGGGATTTCCATCATCCTCGACTTCTACGCCGACATCGTGAAGGAACACGGCGCCGCCGATCGCCGCTTCCGGATCGAGCACGCGCAGCACATGGCGGCCAAGGATTTCGACCGCTTCGCACAACTGGGAGTGATCGCTTCCATGCAGCCTTACCACGCGATCGACGATGGTCGCTGGGCAGAAGGACGGATCGGCCACGACCGCGCCAGCCGCACCTACGCCTTCCGCACTTTCCTTGACCACAAGGTCCGGCTCGCCTTCGGCACGGATTGGGACGTTGCCCCGCTCAACCCGATGCTTGGCCTGTACGCCGCGGTAACACGCGCGACGCTCGACGGAAAAAATCCCAACGGCTGGTTTCCGGAGCAGAAATTAACCGTGGCGGAGGCGGTCGAGGCCTACACGATGGGCTCGGCATATGCCGAGTTTCAGGAGGAAGAAAAGGGCTCGATCACGCCCGGCAAGCTCGCGGACCTGGTGATTTTGACCGACGACATCTTCAAGATCGATCCCAGGAAGATTCGCGACGTGAAAGTGCTCATGACTGTCGTGGGCGGTAAGGTTGTATGGGACGCCGAAAGGAAAAAATAGCGGACCGAGCAGTCCTAGAGCACCATTCTCTGTGTGCCCGTTAATCGGGTGAGGGCGCGGCCAGGTCAAGATTATCGCCTTGCGTTTCTTCTCTGCTTCAGCGCAGTCGACGCACCCTCATGTCGTACCCCGCCGGTATCCTCTTGAAAGCGGCGTGATACCCTCGATCGAGCACTTCGAACTTCTGGATGAGCCCGTTCGGCAGGGCATGCTCTACGACATCGCCCTCCTCGACCGGAACCGATACGTCGTCGAAGAACACAGTGCTCCCTTCCACAAGCGCGTTGCTAACCCGGAACCTCCGTCCATCTGGCTTGACCACATCGATGCAGTCGGTCATTAGGTTTTTGAAACTCATGCCTTCACCTCAGCCGGCGAGATTTGCGCCGGTCTTGCGCGCAGGGCCGGGCTATCATTCATTTGTGGCCTGAGACGTCAAAATCGGTCAAGCGGCCCAGGAAGAGGACGAGGAGTATTGGGAATTGTGGGACAAGCGCAAGAAGTCCGGACTCCTCGCTGAAAAATGATTTCAAAAATGTGTAGGACGTCGGGCAAGGTCCTTATCTATTCCCCCCGCAGCAAATCCTTCGTCGTCTCTCGCCGCCGGATGACCTTCGCCGACTTTCCTTCGACCAGCACTTCGGCGGGCTGAGGTCGAGTGTTGTAGTGAGAAGCGAGCGCGATCCCGTATGCGCCGGTGTCAAGAACGGCGAGCCAGTCTCCTTCATCAACTATCGGCAGTTTGCGGTCGCGCGCGAAAAAGTCGCCTGTCTCGCACACCGGCCCAACGATGTCGACGACTTCGCTGGTGAAGTCCTTGTGCAGTTCCACGGCTACGATTTCGTGGAAGGCGTTGTACAACGAAGGGCGCAGCAGATCGTTCATGCCGGCATCGGTGATCAAGAATTTCTTGTTGTGATTGGTCTTGCGGTAGAGGACGGCAGTGATCAAGCGCTCCGGCGGGGCCAACGATCGAGCGGCCAGGCTCGAGCAGCAGATGCAGGTTCAGCCCGCGGAGCGGCTTCAACAAGGCTTCGGCATAGCGAGCCACGTACTCGAAAAACAATTCAGTCGCGGGTGGAGAAGAACGCTCTGCCTTGGAAAGTTCTCGCCCATTGCCGCGATCAGCCACGCCGGGACCCTTTCCCGATGGATCATAGGCGATGCCGAGGCCGCCGCCCGCATCCACGTAGTTGATCTCGTGACCATCGTCGCGGAGCTGCTCGATCAGGTCGGCCACGCGCTCCATGGTGTCGGCAAACGGCTCCATGTCGGTGATCTGCGAGCCGATGTGCACGCTGACTCCCGCGACCTGCAGGTGGCGTGTGCTCGACGCCTTTGCGTACAACTCGCGCGCCTCGTGGATCGGTACGCCAAACTTGTGTTTCTGCAATCCGGTCGAAATGTAGGGATGCGTATTGGCCGGCACATCGGGATTGACTCGGAATGCGATGCGAGCGCGGGCGTGCATCTGGCCTGCGCACTCCGCCAGGGTCCACAACTCCGATTCGCTTTCGACATTGAACAGCAGGATGCCGGCTTTCAACGCCAGCCGCATTTCCTCGCGCGTCTTGCCCACGCCCGAAAACACAACTTTCCGCGCCGCTTGTTTGTCGACTCGCAACACTCGCTCCAGTTCGCCGCCGGAAACAACATCAAACCCGCAGTCCATCGCGGCCAGCAGGCGCAGGATCGACAGGTTGGAATTCGCCTTCACCGAATAGCAGACTGTGTGAGGAACCCGGCGAAAGGCGTGCTGAAAGATCCGCATGCGATCGCGAATGGTGGACGCGGAATAGACGTATAAGGGCGTGCCAAAACGCTCGGCGAGCTTGGGAAGGGCAATCTCTTCGCAATAGAGAACGGCGCCCGCCTTACGGCGCAGCAAGCCGTGTCGCACCTCGCGATATGTAAAGGCGGGAGGACGTCCTTCAGGGATCTCAGGGGATGGGGTCACTTGCGCCTCGGGGCGTCCCCTTTAACCTTGATGGCGACGACGGTCTGATCGTCGAAGGCCTCTTCGCCGGCGGCGTGTTCTTCCACCGCCTTGAACAGGGAAGCGACCACGCAGTCGGGAGACTGGTCGGGACAGCTGGCAATCACGCGCTCCACGCCGGAGCGGCCGAAGGTATCCCCCGCTCGGTTGCGCGCGTCAAGAATGCCGTCGCTGAAGAACACGAACATGTCGCCGGGCTTGGTCCGGAAGGTCAGTTCCTCGTAGTCCGCGTCGTCGAACAAACCTGGCGGCAGGCCGGTGGCTTCGATGATTTCCATCTTCCCGTCGTGTACGTAAATCGGCCGCGGCAGCCCCGAGTTCGCGATCTGCAGGGTGCGTTTCTCATCGTCCCAGACCGCATAGAGCAGGCAGACGTATTGCGCTTCGATCCGGCGCTCACTCAATGAGAAGTTCACCGCGGAAAGCATTTCCGCCGGGGCTGGCTCAATCGGCGCATGGGATCGCAGAATTCCGCTCACCAGCGCGGCATAGATGGCCGCGGGCGCGCCCTTTCCGCTGACGTCGCCCACAATGATGCCAAGCCGCGATAGCGAGTAATGCACGAAATCATACATGTCGCCGCCAATCGCGCGCGCGGGAGCAAATCGCGCAGCGACGTCCAGGTGCGCCACCTTGGGCATGGCGTCGGGCAGCAAGCGGAACTGCAACTCCCGGGCCAGCGACAGGTCGCGTTCCAGTCGCCGTTCCTGGCGCGCAATCTGCTCGTACAGCCGCGCATTCTCGAGCGCGATTGCCACCTGTGCGGCCAGCGTCGTGATGGTCCGCTTGTGATCCTCGGTGAAAAACCCTCGCCGCGTATGTTCCAGGTCGAGCACGCCGATGACCTTGTCCTTGTAAATCAGCGGCACTGCCAGTTCCGACTTGGTTTCCGGATTCGCCATCACGTAGCGCGGATCCTTGCTGACATCGGGTACCAGCACGGCGGCTTTCTCGGTTGCGGCGGCCCCGACAATTCCTTTGCCCATGGCGATGTCGTGTTTGAGGTGAATGCTCTCCTGAAACCGCAATGAGAACCGGTGCACCAGCTTCTCCCCGCTGTCGTCGATCAGCAGGATGCTGAACATCTGGTAGTCGATGATGCGGTTGAGCAGTTCCGCAATCCGCTTCAGCAATTCGTCGACGTTCAGGATCGAGGTCAGCTCCCGCGCAATCTCGTTCAGCAGCAGCAGCGTGCGCGCCTGCCGCGTGGTGCGCGTGTACAGTTGCGCGTTCTCGATTCCCACCGCCATGCGCGACCCGATCAGGGTCAACAGGCGTTTGTGCTCCTCGGTGAAGTACCCGGGCGCGCGGGCTTCAAGGTCAATCACGCCGATGACGCGGTTTTTCACGATCAGGGGAATAGCCAACTCCGAGCGGACGTTGGGGATGGCCTCGATGTAGTCCGGCTCTTTGGTCACATCCTCGATCAGAATCGCCAGGCGCGTTTGCGCGGCGCGGCCCGTCACCCCCTGCCCGACTTTGACCCGGGCGCGGTCGGCATATTCCCGCGGATAGCCCACCTGGAAGCGAAAGCGCAGTTCCTGCGCGCGCTCGTTCAGCAAAAGAATGGCGAAGATTTCGTAATCGATAACCTTGCGAACCAGTTCCGCAACGCGCCGCAGGGTGGTGTCGAGGTCGAGCGTGGTGTTCACCACGTCCGCAACCTCCAGCAGCAACGGATCGATCTTAAGCTGCAGATCTGATTGGGTTGAAAGGGAATCCACTGTGGATATGATAGCAGCCAGTCCCATGGGACCTGTTGCATCTTGGGTGTCCCGTTTTCAAAGCGCCGACCGATCTTCAGGTGGATAGAGACGAAGAGGATTATGCTGGACTGCCGCTAGAGAACTGGGTTTTAATGCCGCGCATGGAAACGCTTGGGTTGTCCGGTTCCACCACTCGAACCGACGGTCGCCTGAAGAGCTTACTCTGGCCGTCCATTGAAACTGGCACAGACGTCGATTATCTAGGTACGCAAGGATATTGGGTCTGCACCGTGGTAGGGGTGATCTCGTTCGTGATTCTGGTGAGCAGCCAGCCCGTGACCGCCACCGTGGTGCTGTTTTTTTTCTACATGGGCGGGGTCGGAGTGCGCGAGCGCAGCCGATACGCCGCCGCAGCCGTCCTGATGATGTATGTGGTCGACACGTTTCTTACTGGAGCCGGGGTATTGCGAATCCTGCTTGGGGCACTCCTGCTGTCCAATATGAGGGCGGCCTGGATAGCATCCCGTTGGAAACCCGAGTCCGCCGAGGCTGAGTTACCCCCGCGGTTGGGTGAGACCTTGGCCGACAAGTTCGCTGATCGGCTGCCGATGTGGCTTTGGCCCAAGGTGAGAATTCCGTATTACATTTTTTCGGGTGGGCTATTGATAACGATGTGGGTAGGGTTGATCGCAATAGCGTTGCGTCGTACGACCTAAGCCTAGAGTGCGGAAGACAGCCCGCTATTCCCGCGGCACAATGCAAACGTCAGCTAGATTCCGGTACTTTTCGGCATAGTCCAGGCCGTAGCCTACCACGAACTCATCCGGAATCTTGAAGCCCACGTAGTCTCCTTCGATCGGCAGCTTTCTCCGCGAAGGTTTGTCGAGCAGGGCGGCGATCTTAAGCGCCTTCGGCTTGTGCGCCATCAGGAATTTTTTCAGGAAGGTCAGCGTCAGCCCGGTGTCGAGAATATCCTCCACCAGGATGATGTTCTTTCCCTCCATCGACTGGTCGACGTCCTTGGTCAGCTTCACCTCGCCCGTCGAGTCCCAGCCATGCTGCAATTCGTGGGCCGGTTCGGGACGGTTGCCATAGCTTGTGACGCCGATGAAATCAAAGGTCGAGTCAAGTTCCACGGCGCGCGCCAGGTCGCTCAGGAAAATCGCGGCTCCTTTGAGCACTCCAACGAACACGACCGACTGCCCAGCGAAATCGCGCGTGATGTCCGCGCCCAGTTCCTTGACTCTCTGGGCGATCTGCTGGCGAGTGAGAAGGACTTTCAGGTTCGACACGGCACACATATGTAACAGAAATTCCGGCGGGAGCGACAGAAAAATCTAAGGGTAGTGTTGGCCTCCGGTCGTTGGCAAAAATCGAGAGCTGCCGGGCATACGCCTTCGCGTTGGTAGTAAAATGCGCCGAGCCCGAAGCACACAACGCTTCCTTTCGGTTAAGCCATCGAACCGGCAGCATCCTATAAGCCAGCGACTACTCGCCATCAACTATGTTTCGCCAGCGACCAAGGACCGACGACCAACGACCATGAATTTGAAAGGCATCAAGCTCACCTGGCTCGGCCACGCGACGTTTCGTTTCGAGACGCCCGGCGGCAAGACGATCCTCATTGATCCCTGGGTCATGAACAATCCCATGTGCCCGGAGAAAGAGAAGACCCTCAAAAAACTCGACGTAATGCTGGTGACCCACGCACACGGCGACCATATCGGCGATGCGGTCGAGATCGGCACCAGGCACAAGCCTGCGGTGGTGGCTATTCCCGAACTCGCGCGCTGGCTCGGCAAAAAAGGCTTGCAGAATCTGGTCGAGATGAACAAGGGAGGTACGGTCGAAGTCGCCGACATCAAGGTCACCATGGTGCACGCCGACCACTCCTGCGGCATCCAGGACGGTGATCAGATCCTCTACGGCGGGGAAGCGGTGGGCTTCGTCATCGAATTCGTAAACGGCGTGAAAATCTACCACGCGGGCGACACCAACGTCTTCGGCGACATGAAAATCATTCACGACCTGTACGCTCCAGAGATCGCCATGCTTCCCATTGGCGATCACTACACTATGTCGCCGCGCGAGGCCGCGTATGCCGCGAACCTTCTGCAGGCAAAAACCGTCATCCCGATGCACTTCGGCACATTCCCGGTGCTGACCGGCCGGCCGAGTGAATTGCAGAAACTGGCGCCGAACGTAGAAGTTTTGGAGATGAAGCCGGGGCAGACCCTCTAAATTGCAGATTTGTGATTTAAGATTGCAGATCGAACAGCGGCCCGATTGACCAAAGCTACGAGCTGCGAGCTGAGAGCCACAAGCCAGCAGCCTAGGAGATCCCCTTGTCCACCGCACCCGACACCGCCACCTGGCGTCATCACGGATTCGTTACGCAGCCGGACGTCGACAGCTACCTCTACTCGCTGCTTCCGCCGCGCGACGAAGTGCTCGCGGAAATGGAAGCGGAAGCCACGAAATACAAGATCCCCATCGTCGGCCCGGTGGTGGCGACGTTCTTCCAGCAGCTGGTCAGGATGACGGACGCCAAGACCGTCTTCGAGATGGGCTCCGCCATCGGCTACTCGACGATCTGGTGGGCGCGCGCCGTGGGCGAGGGCGGCGTCGTGCACTACACCGACGGCGACCCCAAGAACGCCGACAAAGCGCGCCGCTATTTCCAGCGGGCGGGTGTCGAGGACCGCATCAGGATTCACACGGGAGACGCCATCGAGTTGCTCTCCGAGCAGAAAGAAGCGTTTGACATCGTGTTCAACGACATCGACAAGGATGACTACCCACGTGTGCTGCGCATGGTCCCGCCACGGGTCAAAAAGGGCGGATTGTTTGTGACCGACAACGTGCTCTGGAGTGGGCGCGTGACCGACACAAAGAATCCCGATGCGGCCACGAAAGCGATTCGGGAATTCAATCGGGAACTGTACAAATCGAAAGACTTCTTCACGACAATCATGCCCGTGCGAGATGGGGTGGCAGTAGCGTTGAAGCTGTAGGATTAGAGCTTGGCCGACGACTGAAAGCCGACGACCGACGACGTTTTCTAGATCGACTTCACCGGGATCATCATCAAATCGTCCACCAGCCCCACTTCCTTCTGAAGGAACGGTTCTGCGTATTCGACCCCGCCAAGCATTCCGTAGAAGCGCGCCATCGCTTCCACACGATTCCGAATTTCTTTTTGAGCTGGGAAGAGGTCTTTCCCGGCATCCTGATCGGAGAACTGCGTTTTGTACGCCATCAGCGATTGAAAGCGCGCCTCGAACTGGTCGGTAATATCGACTACGAACGTCGGACGCACATCGTAATAAAGCGTCGCATAAATAATCTTGAACGGCCGGTGCGGAGCCAGCGCCACATCAGCAGCCTTGTGGGCGTAGCGACGAGCGTCTTCCCCTGTCGAACCCTCAGAGCCGACGACCGACGACTGAGGACTGACGACCAACTTCGAAAGCCCGGCCAGGAAACAAGCCTCATACCCCAGCGTCGAAGCCGTGTAATGATCCGGATGCCGCCCCTTCCAATAAGGGAGAATGACCACCCGCGGACGCTGCTCGCGCAGTACCCCCGCCACCTTTAATTTGTTTTCCCAGGTATTCTCCACGCGCCCATCGGGAATATCGAGCGCGCCGCGCCACGAAGCTTTCAGAATGCGCGCCGCGTCTGCCGCCTCGCGTTCGCGATCCTCCGCAGACCCGCGCGTGCCCATTTCGCCGCGCGTCAAATCGAGAATGCCGGTGCGATAGCCGCGTTCGGCCATCTTGAGCAATGTGCCGCCGCAGGTCTGCTCAACGTCATCGCGATGTGCGGCAATCGCCAGAATGTCGAGGGATGTCATTGATCTTTCGTCTTCCGCCGCCGGTCACTGTGCGCGGCGGCGAGTTGCGATTTGAAAGGGCCCGGCTTCAGCCGGGCCAAAAGTAAGAGAGATTAATGCGGCTTTAGCCGCTGAGGTGCACATGCAATCGGTAACGAACTTATCTCAGTCTAAATTCCCCTGCTCAAGCACAACGTTCTCGCGCACAATCAGCCGGTGCCCGGCCATCTCCTTTAAAGTCGGCAACACGCGATTGACGTGCTCGTCGGTATCCACAAAGGTGATGATCACCGGAAGCTTCCCGCCGGCATCCACCAGGTGCGAGGTTTCCACTTTGTGCCGCCCCAGAAAGCCGGCCACCGCATGCACGGCGGTTGCAGCGTAGACGCCTTCCTTCCGCAGATAGTTGAGAACCTCCAGATGCAGAGGCCGGTGATGCCACTGGTCGCCTTCGTTCAGGTACATCGTGACTTGCACTGCCATCGCGCCGGCCATTTTACAGTACCCTTGCCAGCGCCATGCCTGCCATCACGGCCAGGCAGGCCAGCAGGTTGTTGGCGAAAAAATTTGCGGCCATCAGCGTCCACTGCCCTTGCTCGATGAACGCGACCGTCTCGTACGCGTAGCTCGAGAACGTCGTGTAGCCCCCGCAAAAGCCCACGGCGATCAGCATACGCCAGCGCGGATCGACCATGGCGCGCTCCGTTGTCCACATCATGAAGAAGCCGAGCACGAAACTTCCGAGGACGTTGATCGAGAGCGTGCCATAAGGAAAGACGGGTCCGAGCCAGCGCATCGCCGAGCGGCTCATCCAGTAGCGCAGGTTCGCGCCCACCACGGCGCCGAGGGAAATGGCGAGGAAGTCGAGCACGATGGAGTCCTCCGGAACAGATGTTCTGGTAGGAGTTATCAGCCCTTGCGGGCGGTTATGGCGAACTCCATCGCCGTGGGGAAGTTTTATCACAGAGGATGGGAGGTCGGCTATATCACTGCGCTGTCAGCTGTCAGCCTTCAGCTTGTGCCACTAAGCCCTCCGGCATCTGGCAAAGAACTGAGGGTTGTGTCTACGGATCGCTCGAAGGTCGTAGCCGGGATCGGTTAACTGACGGCTGAGAGCTGTTGGCTGACAGCTGCCTCACGCTATAATCCTCACCATCTTCATGCCTCTGCCCTCCGGCACAAAATTTGGCCCCTACGAAGTCGTAGCGCCTGCGGGCGCCGGTGGCATGGGCGAGGTGTACCGCGCAGTCGACACTCGTCTCAATCGCACCGTCGCCATCAAGGTTCTGCCGGCACATCTTTCCGAGAAGCCGGAAGCGCTCGAGCGTTTCCAGCGCGAGGCGCGCGCCATTTCGCAGTTGAGCCACGCCAACATCTGCCAGCTCTACGACCTCGGTCAGCAGGATGGAATCCACTTCATCGTCATGGAGTTCCTCGAAGGGGAAACCCTCGGCGCCCGGTTGACGAAAGGGCGGCTCCCACTGGAACTGGTTTTGCGTTATGGCGCCGAAGTGGCCGAAGGGCTCGATCAGGCGCATCGCATGGGCGTCGTGCATCGCGACCTGAAGCCTGGCAACATCATGCTTACTCGCACCGGGGCCAAACTGCTGGATTTCGGATTGGCGAAAACCGCGCCGCCGGTCATGCCGCAGTCCTCGGGATTGTCAGCAACCATGACCTCGCCGCATCTTTCGCAGCCCCTGACTGCTGAAGGCACCGTGATCGGGACCTACCAGTACATGTCGCCTGAACAGATCGAAGGCCGCGAAGCCGACGCGCGCAGCGACATTTTCAGCTTCGGCGCGGTGCTGTACGAGATGGCCACCGGCCGCCGCGCCTTTGAAGGCAAAAGCCAGGTCACGGTCGCGTCGGCGATTCTGGAAAAAGATCCGGAGCCGATCTCGGCACACCAGCCCTTAGCGCCGCCCAACTTGCAACACGTCGTGCAGGGCGCGTTGATGAAGGACCCGGACTCGCGCTGGCAGAGTGCGGCCGACATTGCCCGGCAACTGCGCTGGATCACTTCCGCCGACTCGTCGTCGGGAATGGCGCGCATTGCGTTGCCGCATCCGAAATGGCGCGAGCGTTCCTGGTGGATGGCCGCTGTCGCCGCGCTGGTTGCCCTGGTGCTGTGGTTTGCATTGTCTGCCCGGTCGCACCCCCGGGTCGTGCGCGCCTCCATTACGCCGCCCCCCGAGGCTGCGTTCGATTTCATGGGCGACTTCTCTGGGCCACCCGTGCTCTCTCCAGACGGAAGCCGGGTGGCGTTTGCGGCTCGCGCAGCCAAGGGACGCAACTCGATCTGGATACGCAGGCTCGACAACGCGTCCGCCGAAAAACTCGCTGGCACCGACGGCGCTTTCGCATTGTTCTGGTCGGCAGACAGCAAGTCAATCGGCTTTTTTGCCGACAGTAAGCTACGCAAGATCTCCGCATCCGGCGGACCGGTCACCATCCTTGCCGACGCGCCCAACGCCCGCGGAGGCGCGTGGAACGGCGACAATACCATCGTGTACGCGCCCGACTACCGCGATTCGCTTTGGAAAGTCAACGCCGGTGGGGGCGCACCCGCGCGGGTGACGCAACTCGATCTGAGCAAACACAGCACGCACCGCTGGCCCAGTTTTCTACCCGATGGAAAACATTTCCTGTATTTCGCCACCAATCACGCCGGTGGACGCCGCGAGGATAACGGCATTTATTTTGGGTCGCTCGACGGAGGTGCTCCCAGGTTGGTCCTGGCAACCGACGGTGGAGGACTTTTTGCCGCCGGCTACGTGTTGTTCCATCAGCAGAACGCGCTCATGGCGCAGAGGTTTGATCCCGACCGCGGTACTCTCTCCGGCGATCCGATTACCCTTGCCAACGACGTGCAGCACGATGCCGGCACCTTTCACACGGTGTTTACGGTGGCAGGCAGCGGGACGCTGCTGTACGAGCCCGGTTTAGAAAACGGCATCGGAGACACGGACATCCTCTGGATGGATCGCGGCGGAAAAATACTGGGCCATGCGGCCGAGCGCTCCGGCTATCGTGGAGGCCGACTCTCGCCCGATGGCAAGCGGCTGGCGATCGCCATGGGCAATCCCAAATCCGACATCTGGATCTTCGATCTGGAAAACGGCGCTCGCACCCGTTTAACGTTTGACGACGCGACCCACGTGATGCCGTCCTGGTCGGCCGATGGCCAGCGCATCGCCTACATGGCGCAATCCGGCGCGACCTCGATGGCGGGCACGGAACTGCACGCGCGCCTTGCCAATGGGGGAGGCGAGGATGAAGTGCTGCTTTCGATCAAGAATGTTGCTGAGCCGGTCAGCTTGACGTGGCCGCAGTGGTCGCCGGATGGACGCTACCTTGTCTACATGGAGCAGGCGGGTCCAACCGGCTCGACGGTCTGGGCAATGCCAACTTCGGGCGACAAGAAGCCGCAGTTGGTCATCAAGCCGCTGTCGCCTGCGGGTAAAGTGACTTTCTTTCGCATTTCTCCCGACGGCCACTGGCTCGCTTACAGCAGCCTCGACGGCACGCGCGAGGAGATCTACGTGACCTCCTTTCCCTCTGGAAATGGACGATGGCAGATTTCGCGTGATGGAGGAACCTTCCCCGTGTGGCGCCACGATGGAAAAGAAATCTATTACATCGGACTCGACTCGCATCTGACCGCTGTCAGCGCAAACCCGCGCGCCGGCGGATTCGAAGTCGGCAACTTCCAATCCTTGTTCGAGGTCCGCAACGTCTTCCCCTTAGGCGATCCTTTCGACATTACTCCCGACGGACGGCGGTTCCTGGTCCTGACCCAGCCCGAAGTCTCTCCCTCGCCCATGACCCTGGTTCTGAATTGGACGGCCGATCTCAAGTAGGTGCAGGTCCCAGGTGTCGGGTCTCAGGCCAATCCCCTGGGCAATGCTGGGCTGGTGGGTAATGGCGCCACCGCATCGGGTCCTTGTAGAGCTGGTTCTCTTATAGCTAAGTTATTGAAAATTGTCGGACTGGCCTCGCGAGTCCCTGAACGCCCTCTGATCATCGCATGGAATGCCCATTACTGGCGTTCTGGAGCCCATGGGGAACGACTTGAGGGCCTGGCCGTTTTGGGTCAGACAAGCTCCTTGCGACGCCGCCAGAACGCATCCTGGCGCAATTGTTATCTTTTAGTTAATGCGACTGCAACGGTCGGATATCTAACTCCAGGCAAGCGCATTTCTTTGCCACCCGCCTCACTTCTTCCGCTCCACCAGATACCGCGCAATCTCCTTCAAAGTGGCCGCACGTTCTCCAAAGGGGTTCAGTTGAGCGAACCCACTGGCCACCAGCGCGTCGGCTTTCTTCAGCGATTCATCGACGCCGAACAGCGCGGGATACGTGGTTTTTTCGGCGGCGGTGTCCTTGCCTGCGGTCTTGCCTAGTTGGTCGGAAGTTTGCGTGACGTCGAGCACGTCGTCGACAATCTGAAAAGCCAGCCCAATCTGCTGGCCGAACAAGCGCAGGCACTTGATCTCGTCGCCTTCACCGCCTGCGTAGATGCCGCCGGTGACAAGGCTGGCCGTAATGAGGGCGGCGGTCTTGGCGCGATGAATATATTCGAGTGTCTGCAGATCGGGTTTGGAATGTTCAGCTTCGAGATCGACGACCTGGCCTCCGATCATTCCATCAATGGTGCCGGTGCCATGCGCGATTTCTTCGATGATGCGCACGCGCGCTTCCGGCGGGCAGGCAAGCCGGGCCAAGACTTCATACGCTTGCGTCTGCAGCGCATCACCCGCCAGGATCGCGGTCGCCTCGCCGAACGCTACGTGACAAGTCGGGCGGCCGCGCCGCAAGTCGTCATTGTCGAGCGCGGGAAGATCATCGTGAATCAGCGAATAGGTGTGCAGCATTTCAAGCGCGGCGCCCAGATCGTCGACGCCATCGGGAAGGCTGCCGTCGACCATCCGTCCAGCTTCGCGGCACAGAATCGGGCGCAGGCGCTTGCCCCCGGCAAACACGCTGTGGCGCATCGCTTTGTGGATGGAAGTTGGATGCTGAGTTTCGGCCGGAAGCAGACGCTCCAACGCCCGATCGGCCGCAACCCGACCTTCTTCCAGAGTGTCTCGGAGCATGGAGAGTGAGTATAGCAAGGCAAGAACACGGCGGGATCGGCCCGAATTCCTCATGGAAATTCCGACAATGACGTCTCGATCAGGTCAGTTCACGACGCGAAAGCGCACAAATCTTCACCCTTGCGAAGAACTAGGCGCCGGCCGTACCTTCAGACAGAAATTAACTACTCTGTGAGTCTGTGCGCCGCGCTGCTAAGCGCTGAAACTGCCCGTCCCGCTTGGCGTTCGGCCTGATTTGTAAGTGAAAGTTTACTTGCCCTTTCCTCCGCCCAGCGTATGATGGCGAAGCTTTGGCCGAGCCATCGGTCCTTGTGGTCTCGTGGGGGAGAGCACACATTCCGACTGGGCTCGGCTTTTTGTCTTCGCTCATCTCGCAATATCGTTCTGCCTTTCAACGATCGTTTCTGGACTCACCCCGGTTACCCCGCCATGCGTGGAACACTTCCATCAGCCCCGCATTTTTAACATCACCCCCAATGGGTAAAACTTTGTAAAGACAAGCCATTAGCGCTCTGCCCGATGCTACATTGGTACATATGGGCCTTGGCTTTTTTCGCCTCTTCCGCGCCGGTGTGGTGATGGTCGGCCTGGTCGCTATCGCCTGTGCGGAAGCGCACGCAAGCGGTCGCCGCGCAACTGCCGATGCGTCCTCGCAGCGAGCTGTCGGCGCCATCAAGGCGATTACCGATAAGGGCATTACTCTTGCTTCGGATGGCGGAGATGAGGTGCACGTCAGTTTCCAGGACTCGACACGCATTGTGGGTGTGGCGCCGGGAGAGAAGGACCTCAAGAATGCCACGCCGCTGCAGAAGCAGGACCTGCAGGTGGGGGACCGCGTTCTGGTTCGCGGCAAGCCCGGAGCGGATGCGCATTCGATCGCGGCGGGTGCCGTGGTCGTCATGAAGCAGGCCGATGTTGCCGCCAAGCAGCAGAAGGACCGCGAAGACTGGGTGAAGCGCGGGGTCGGCGGCCTGGTGACAGCAGTAGATCCGGCAACGGGCACAATCACCCTTTCCACCACGTCGTTCACGGGAACGAAGACGATTGCGGTTCGTACCGGCAAGAACACAATCCTGCGCCGCTACGCGCCGAACTCGGTGAAGTTTGATGACGCGAAGGTGGCGCCGCTCGACCAGATCAAGGTTGGCGATCAGCTTCGCGCACGCGGCACCAAGAACGCGGACAACACCGAGATCGAAGCCGACGAAGCCGTGTCGGGCACGTTCCGCAATCTGGCGGGAACGATTGTGGCCGTCGATACCGCGGCCAACACGCTTACTCTAAAGGATTCCATCAGCAAGCAGAATGTCGTCGTGAAGGTGACCGAAGACGCCCAGCTTCGCAAACTGCCCCCTGAGTTCGCGCAGCGAATCGCCACGCGGCTCAAGGGCGCAGCCGCCAACGGAATTCCGGGAGCCGCAGCCGCCACGGGTGGAACGGCGGACGAGGACAGACGCGAACGAGGTTTGGGCGAATCCGCTGGCGGTGGTCCAGGGAGAGGCGTTCGGAACGGCGGCGACATTCAACAAATGTTGAGCCGCATGCCGCCCGCGACTCTGGACAACCTTCAGAAAGGGGACGTGGTCATGATCGTTTCCACCGCAGGCGACGGGTCGGGAGCGGTCAACGCCATCACGTTGCTGGCCGGGGTCGAACCCATTCTCACCGCCGCGCCGAACGCGACCCAGGCGATGATGCTTTCGCCTTGGAGCCTCGGCTCGGGCAACGCGGAAGCGGCGGCCAACCCTTAGCAGTCCGGCTCATCTCATAAATTTGCATCTCGCGCAGGAGTAAGAATGGAGTTCTGTATTCGGATGGTTCGGCTGGTCGCGTTGCTGGCTCTGCTGGGCATGGCCAACCGCGTGCTTGCGCAGAACACGGGCAGCCTGCACGGCACGGTGACCGATCCTTCGGGCGCGGCTGTGACGGGTGCGGCCGTCATCGCCTTGACGCCCGATGGACAAGCCAAGACCGCTACCACGAATCGCACAGGGGCGTACGAAATCACCGGCCTGGCTCCCGGCAAATACACGGTTACGGTAAACGCTACCGGATTCTCGGACTTTGTGCAGGATGACGTAGACGTCACTGCCGGTGCGTCGCAGCTGCTGAACATCCCGCTGTCGATCGCGGTCGAGAAAGAAAAAGTCAACGTTACCGATGAGGGCACGGCCGTGGATACGTCTCCCGCGGCCAATGCCGGAGCGATTGTTCTTTCGGGCAAGGATCTGGACGCGCTTGCCGACGATCCCGATGAACTGCAAACGGATCTGGAGGCTCTGGCCGGGCCGTCGGCGGGCCCCAATGGCGGCCAGCTCTATATCGATGGATTTACCGGGGGGCAACTTCCACCCAAGTCGTCGATCCGCGAGATCCGCATTAACCAGAATCCATTTTCTTCCGAGTACGACAAGCTGGGCTACGGGCGGATCGAGATTTTCACCAAGCCGGGGACCGACAAGTATCACGGCCAGGTGTCGGTGATGGGAAACTCATCGGCCTTCAATTCGCAGAATCCATTTCTGATTGGCACCGAACCGGCCTATCACTCACTGCAGTACATGGGCAACATTGGAGGGCCGCTGGGGAAGAAGGCGTCGTTCTTTTTCGATGTGCAGCGGCGCAATATCGATGAAGTGGCGATTATCAATGCGACCATATTGAATAAGACGGCTGATCTGGATTGCACGCCGCAGCCGGACTGCCTGGGATTGCCCTACACGGCAGCAGTCTCGCAACCGCACACGCGCACCAATCTGAGCCCTCGATTGGATTACCAGGTCTCGAAGAACAACACGCTAACCGCGCGCTACCAGTTCTTCCGCAACACAGTCGACAATGGCGGCGTGGGCGGATTTTCATTGCAGGATATGGGCGTCAACACCACCGACACCGAGCACACCGTGCAGATCAGCGACACGCAGGTGCTTTCGACCAATGTGATCAACGAGACGCGCTTCCAGTTCCGGCGGGAAAACACCCGGGATGTTCCTCTGAGCACGGCGGCTGAAATTTCTGTGCCGGGCGCATTTACGTCGGGCGGGAGCAGCGGGGGCACGTCGACCGACCAGCAGCAACACTACGAGTTTCAGAACTACACCTCGATGGCGCGGGGTGCGCACCTTCTGAAATTTGGAGGCCGGTTGCGCGCGACACGCGAGGTGAGTACGGAGGCGGGAGGGTTCAACGGCACGTGGGTCTTCCAGGATCTGGCGTTTTTTCAGAAGTCGCAGCCCTTCCAGTTTTCGCTGAACGCTGTGCCGAATGCGACTACCCAGATCATTCCAACTGTTACGGTCAACGTGGTGGATGCTGGTCTCTATATTCAGGACGACTGGCGGGTGCGACAGAATTTCACGTTAAGCTATGGCTTGCGTTTTGAAACGCAAAATGCCATTCGCGATCACGGCGACTTCGCGCCCCGCGTGGCGCTCGCCTGGGGAATCGGCGGCGGCGGGAAGACCGCGGCCAAGACTGTGCTGCGTGCCGGTTTTGGCCTCTTCTACGACCGGTTCGAAGAGGGCGACGTGCTGCAGGCGACCCGCTTGAACGGGGAAACGCAATTACAGTACGTCGCACAAGCGTCGCAACCTGGACAGCCGATCCCGCCTCCCGTGTCATATCCGGACATCCCCAGCCAAGCGCAATTGCAGTCGAGTTCGCCCACGCTCTACCAGATTGATCCGCGATTGCGCTCGCCCTACGTGATGCAGTCCGCGGTTACGGTGGAGCATGAGCTTACTAAGGTCGCGAACCTGTCCGTGTCCTATCTGAACTCGCGCGGCTATGACCAGCTCTTTACACGGAATGTCAATGCGCCAATTCCGCCAGCTACCGACCCCACCGATCCCGACGTTCGACCCTGTGCGCCACCAGCGACGTCACCGAACTGCAGCTTTGGCCCTCTAGCAAATATTTACCAGTACACCACCGAGGGCATCTTCCGGCAGAATCAGCTGATCATCAGTTCGAACGTGCGGGCGGGCACGAGGCTTACGCTGTTTGGTTACTACACGCTGAATTCGGTGCATAGCAACACGTCCGGGGGATTTCCCTCGAACCAGTACAGCATCGATCAGGATTACGGGCGCGCCGCCTATAGTGTGCGGCATCGGGTATTTTTCGGAGGTTCAATTTCAGCGCCTTATGGATTTCGGCTCAGCCCGTTCCTGATTGCGACCTCCGGGTCGCCTTATAACGTCAGCGTGGGGCAAGACCTGAACGGCGATTCAGTGAACAATGACCGGCCATCGTTCTCGGGAGCCTGCTCGGTGCCAACCAGCACGTGCTTCTACAACCGGAATCCGGCGCCGGGTGATCCGCGGGTGCCGATCAATTACCTGACCGGACCGCCTCAGTTCGTTCTGAATCTGCGCTTGAGCAAGACTTTTGGATTCGGAAAAGAGACGACAGGCAACGGCGGACCGGGTGGAGGCGGCGGGCACGGCGGCGGGCCCCGTGGAGGCGGAGGCTTTGGGCGTGGTCCGCGCGCCGGAATGGGCGCGATCTTCGGGCCCGGGAATACGAACCATCGTTACAATCTGACTTTCAGCGTGAACGCGCGCAACGTGTTGAACCGCGAGAATCTTGCCGCGCCCATTGGGAATTTGAGTTCGCCGAACTTTGGACAGTCGGTGGCGTTGGCGGGCGGACCGTTCTCCAGCGCGGCAGCCAGCCGCAAGATTGAGTTGCAGGCCAGTTTCAGTTTCTAGAATCGGACAAATCCTGAAACGCAGCGGAACATTGCTGTTTCTTTAGCGCTTTCCTGCTCCCCGCAGTTGTTCTTCCAGTCTGGTACGCATAAGATTCTCTCGCCGTCGCCGGTTCAACATAGCGGAGGGCAGAACCTGACTTGGATCGTGGCGGACACGCTCATTGCATCGGGGGAGATTCATGACGAAGAAGGTGCTGCTGGCGATTCTGGTTTTGTCTTCTTTGCTGTCGGCTTTCGGTGCGGACAAAGAGGAGAAGCAAAAGAAGGAGGTCGATCGCCTGAATGAGTCGGCGGTGGTGCTCAAGGAGATCCTTGGGATGCCGGAAGGTATTCCGAAAGATTTGCTGAACAAGGCCGTCTGCGTGGTGGTGTATCCCTCGGTGAAGAAGGCGGCGTTTATTGTGGGCGGCAGCTACGGGCGCGGCGTCATCACGTGCCGGTCGGGGAAAGAATTCGGCGGGCCATGGAGCGCGCCTGCGATGTTTGCCTTGGAAGGCGGAAGCTTCGGATTCCAGATTGGCGCGCAAGCGACCGACTTCGTGTTGCTCATCATGAATGAGAGCGGAGCGAACTCCGTGATGGGCAGCAAGGTGAAGCTGGGAGCGGATGCGTCGGCG
This sequence comes from uncultured Acidobacteriota bacterium, assembly GCA_963733805.1. Classification (GTDB taxonomy): domain Bacteria; phylum Acidobacteriota; class Terriglobia; order Terriglobales; family Acidobacteriaceae; genus Gp1-AA133. The sequence goes on from CAVTEO010000010.1 coordinate 689,163, forward strand.
GTGGCCGGCCCGGTTGGACGCAACGCCTCGGCGGAAACCGATGTTGTGCTGAAGGCCGAGATCCTTTCCTATTCGCGGGCCAAGGGGCTTTTTGCCGGGATTTCGCTGGCCGGTTCTACTTTGCGTTCCGATGATGGTGGCAACAAGTCGTTGTATGGAAGAGAAATCAGCGCGAAGGAAATTGTGCGCGAAGGGAAGGTGCCAGTACCGGCGGCGTCGCGGCGGCTGCTTGGAATCCTGGCCAAGGCTTCGCCGAAGCATATTGAGAAGAAGTAGTGCGGGGAGTGCGCCTCGCCGCGCTTTCTTGTCGGTTGCTTATCTGCAGCGCGTATGAATGCGTGTGCGCCTGTCGCTCCCGGTGAGAAGCAGCTTGCTCCTTCACACTTCGTTCGCCGGTCGGAATGACGGACAACTGAAATGAACCGCGCTGTCCGCTTTTGCTGATCGCTCTTCGCACGCCTTGATCGCTGGAACGCAGGCTTGTGGGGTCTGCGTTTGCCCGATCGCGCTACCTTTGCCGGTTCTCCTCGCTTCACCGCAGCAACGCTCCCTCGATATACTCAGGGTCCTGTTTTCACTCCGGAGATGCCATGAAGTTCCGTCCCTGCCTGTGTGCTTTTCTTGTCGTGATTGGTACCGCGATGTTCAGTTGGACCCAGGAAACAAGCGAGCCACAACGCAATCCGGCGCCGGCCGTAGTGCAATCTCCAATGCGCGCCTCGATTGCCTTGGTGCTCGAAGGAGGAGGAGCGCTCGGCTTGGCGCATGTGGGTGTGCTGCAGTGGTTTGAGGAGCACCACATTCCTGTCGATTACGTGGCGGGCACCAGCATGGGAGGCCTGGTGGGCGGCTTGTATGCGACCGGCATGTCGGGTAACGAGATTGCGGATTTCGTGGAGAAGATCAATTGGAACCGCTCCTTCCGCAACGAACTTCCGTACCAGGCGCGATCCTTCCGGCGCAAGGAGGACAAACGCGACTATCCCAATGATCTTGAATTTGGCTTGAAACACGGGATTGCTTTTCCCAGCGGCTTCAACTCCGGCCACCAGGTGGGCCTCATTCTCGATCGAATCGCGTTGCCGTATTCGAATCTGAAAACCTTTGACGACCTGCCTACTCCTTTCCGATGCGTGGCGACAGATCTGGTGAGTGGGCAGGCGACTGTGTTCGGGCAGGGCTCGCTGTCGGAAGCGCTGCGCGCCACCATGTCGCTGCCGGCAATTTTCAGCCCGGTGCGGCTGGATGGGCACGTGTACGTGGATGGCGGAATCGTGGAGAACCTTCCGGTCGATGTGGCGCGCAACATGGGTGCGCAGATCGTGATCGCGGTGCACCTGGAGGTTCCGCCGCTGAAACCCGATGAGAGCCTGTCCGCGTTTGCCGTGTTGCAGCGCTCGGTAGGGGTAATCATCGGGGCGAATGAATTAGCGAGCATCGAGAAGGCCGACATCCTGATTCCCGCGCACACCCAGAACTACAACATGACCGACTACCACCTGGCCGACAAGCTGATCCAGGTCGGCTACGCCGGGGCGCAGGAACGGTCAGCGCTGCTGGAGCGGCTCGCGTTGAATGACAGCGATTGGGCGCAATACGTGGAGCTGCGCAAAGCTCGACAGCGCTCCGTTCCGGTACCGCAATTTATTCAGGTGACGGGTACGGCGCCGGTGATCGCGGAAGGAATTCAGAAGAGCCTCGAGAACAATGTCGGCAAGCCGGTGGATTTCAAGCGTCTGGATTCCGATTTAACCGACGTGACCGGGCTGGGGCGCTTCTTGCGAGCCGGGTTTCAGCTTACGCGCAAGGATGGAAAAGAGGGCCTTCTCATACGCGCGGATGAGAAAGATTACGCGCCACCAACTGTGAATCCGCTGTTCGTGATCGATGGGTCTGACTACACCGATGTCCGCTTTTCACTGGGCGCACGAGTTACGTTCCACGATATCGGCGGGTTCGGGTCGGAGTGGCGCAACGATTTCATCGTGGGGTCGAGCTACGGAGCATTTTCAGAGTACTACCACCCGCTCAACTGGTTCAGTCACTTTTTTGTTGCCCCGCGCCTGTTCGCTGCCTCCAAGCCATTCGATCTTTATTTTGACGACAGCCGGATTGCGACCTATCGCCAACACGATGCCGGCGGCGGCCTCGATTTCGGCATCGCGGTCAACCGGTTCTCCGAACTGCGATTCGGCTACCAATTGGAACACCTTTCGCTGACGCGCAGCATCGGGATTCGGGGATTGCTGACCAACGTGAGCGGAAAGCAGGGCTTCAGCCGGGTGCGCTACGTCGTGGATCACACCGATGATCCGACCTTGCCGCGGCGAGGTTACCTGGTGCAATCACGACTTGAGTTTTACGATGCGAATCCGGACGCGACCGAGCACTTTCCCTTGGCGGAATTGCGCGCGGGCTATTTTCATCCGATCCTGAAAACGAATTCAATCTTCCTGATTGCTTCGGGCGGATCCACCATGGGTTACCGCAACACCGGGCTTCCCACCTTCGGGCTGGGCGGTCCGCAGCGACTGGCCGCTTACGGAACCAACGAGCTTCTGACCAACCAGTATTTCCTGTTTCAGCCGGGGTACATCCGGCGCCTGAAGGAGTTGTCGCCGTTGCTCGGAAACAATGTCTACCTGATTGCCAACTACGAGATCGGGAAGGCTTACGGCTCGCTGAACACCACCAGTTCCCGCCTGCCGAACGATTTCAATGCGGCCGTGCTGGTGCAGTCGTTCATTGGCCCGGTGGTATTCGGAGGCAGTGTGGGCGATCGCGGGCATCACAAATTTTATTTTCAGCTGGGACGCTATTTCTGACGGCGACCTGCTCGACGGCTGGGCGCTAGGCTTCTATGATGGAGCGATCCCGTCATCTTTCGAATCTTATGAGGCTGCCATGACTGAACCGACTTACGAAGAATTGAAAGCACGTTTGCTGGATCTGGAAAAGCAGGTTGAAACCAAAAAGCGCAGTGGCGCCATGGAATTCCGCGTGTCCGAAAAGGGTGGCGTGAGCGTCTATGGGTTGGGACGATTCCCGGTCACCCTATATTACGAGCAGTGGACGCGACTGCTGGATGCGGCGGAGAATCTCCGGCAATTTCTGGAAGACAACAAAGACAAGCTGAAGCTGAAAGGCCAATAAGCGCGGTTCAGGGACCAGGACCATCAGCCAGGAACAATATCTCTATCTAACCACGCGCGGACGGAAGACCGGACTTCCGCGGGAAATTGAAATCTGGTTCACCGAGCGCGATGGTATCTACTACATCATCGCGGAATACGATACCTCGCAGTGGCTGCAGAACCTGCGTGCTGATCCCCAGGTCAAGGTTCGAGTGGCAGGGAAGAGTTTTGCGGCGCGCGCTCGCGTGCTCTCGGCCGATAACGACGCGAGAATTCTAGCTGAGATCCGCGCCTTCTCCAGCAGCAAGTATGGCTGGGGCGAAGGGACGGTGGTGGAGATCAGGCCGGAAGATGTGACCCGTCAGCCCACAAGCTGACATCTCAAAGAAAAGGCCGGAGCAACCATTCGGGCTGCTCCGGCCGTGGACTCGCGCTTTTTCGTGAGCGCTATGCCGCCAGGGCATTTACAAAATGCTCACAAAGCGTGGTCTCCACCAGATACGGCTTCACCTCCACTGCGGCCAGCAGGTAGGGTTTCAGAATCTGGTGAATTTCCGGATAGGCGTTGCGATGATAGCGCTCCGCATCGCGTTTGTCGGTCCAAAGGCTTATCGTGACGACCTTTTCTTTCTTGATTTCAGGGAACAATGCGATCATCTCGAGAAAGCCGGGTTGTTTTTTGAGGATGGGGAGGACCTCGTTTTTGAACAGCGTAACGAACTCCTCTTTCCTTTCCATCCGCACCGGGAATTCCAGGATGCGTGCAAACATGGGGAGCCTCCTTGCCGTCGTCCTTGTGTTGATAATGAATGAGAGGATGGCCCCGGCGTCGGGGGTTCAACAAACTTTCTTTTCCAGCCTCCCGGACTATGCATCTCCGGCGTCTGCAATGCAGTGACGTAGGTACTTCATGGATGTGACAGGGCCGATGGGGCCCGGGAGCTTCTTCTTAAGTGTGATGTCGGCCGCGGGAGCAGCCAGGAAGGGGAACAGGTGCTCGGAAAAAATGGCGCAGCTTGCTCGGCTGCGCCATTTTGGCTTGCTCTCGTGAAGCGGAGTTTACGGGACGGCCGCGGTCGAAACACTGACTTGCGGACCGACTAGCGCGATCGCAGTCCCTGGGCCGGCGTTCACAATCGCGCTTCCTGAGAAGGTGTGCGTAGTCCAGTTCGAAGTTCCGGCGAGGCGCGTTGACACCGTTGTGCCGGATGCTACAAACGTGCCCGCCGGCGTAGCGGCCACGGGAACACCGGAGCTCAGCTGAACCTTGGTCTGCCAGGTTCCGCCAACCGGGCGATAGGTTGCATAGGTTCCGGGAGCGATCGTGACCTGCGTGAAGATCGCGACCGCGTTGCCGCTGCCGTCGACGGCGACGCCGGTGACTCCGCCCGCTTGTCCTGCGAGCACGGGCAACGGCGCGGCCGCACTCCACGTCCCGCCAGAGCGCACTGCGTACGACACGCCGGAACGGGTGCGCCACACGGTGACGGCGGTTCCGTTGTTCCCCAATCCGATGTTGGGATTGTTCTGGCGATACGCCGAGGCGGCCACGGTGACCGGCGTGCCCCATGCGCCCGTGAGGCTGCGGCTGATGGCCACAACGGGTCCAGTCAGAATCCCGGTGGCGCCTTCCACGGCGACCGCTTCTCCTCCGGAATTCACGGCGAGCTTGGCGAGACCGAAACAGGTGGTAGCGTTGGAGATGGTCTGCGGGGAGCCGAATCCGCTGGCCGCGCTGCCCGTCCTGGCTTTGAGGGCGCAGGCGATCGGGCTGGGAGTCGTGATTTCCTCATCGATCAAAGTTGCCTGGCTGTGGCTGTCGAAGCCGATGCCGGGCAAGCCGAAGCTATTCACGTTACCGTAGACATTGCTCGAGATGGTGATGGGGCTGCCCCAGTGTCCGCCGGTAAAGAACGCGGCCTGCGCCTGATTAGGGATATAGGTATTGGTGGTGCGGAAACTCCAGACCGCGAGCACATCCCCGTTGGGCGCGACCATGATGTTTCCAGTTCCGACGCCGAAGGGCCCAAGGGAAGAGAGCGTGGCCGGAGTGCTCCACAAACTGCCGGTTTTCACCGAGGCCTGCAGGCCGCCGGAGGGCGGCATGAACAGTACCGCGGAGGTCGAGCCGTTGGTGGAGACGGCGATGCCGCCGCCGTTCGCCACGAATTGTGGCGTGCTCCAGGTTTGCGCGAAGGTTGGAATGACCGCGAGCATGGCGGTCAAGCTGAAGATCAAGGTCCACTTACTAAGATTCAACACAGATTCCTCCTGATGGATGGTCCCTGATGAGGCGGGGACATCGGTTTGCCGTCCGGCACTTTCTTGGGCCGGGGAGTTTCAGCGGGCGTAGGGGAACGGATCAGGGATTTGGGGCCGACTGAAAGAAATCAACCACAGAGGACACTGGGGGGCTCAGAGGAACGTCGTCTGTGGATGTTGGGGAGGTTGGCGCGAACCTTCCGCCTGATCCTTGTTTGGGCCTTGTCTCGGTCGCAAATCGAAATAACGATTTTGCGATCAAGCGCGGCGACTTTATAACTTCGCTGTAAGTCTGTCAAGTCATCGAATTGTTAAAAGATACGCACTGACGATGTCGCAGTTGTAGAAGGATGAAGGGACTACGGATACACTAACTCTCCTCCAGTGGATGATCGCTTATGAGCGAAGAAATTCTGACGCTTGCGCCGCCGCCGGCCGATCACCGGATCGCCTATGGAGCCGATCTCAACCAGTTCGGCGATCTGCGGCTGCCCGGCGGGAGCGGGCCGTTCCCGGTGGTGATGAATATCCACGGCGGATTTTGGCGCGCGAAGTATGATCTGCTGCATGCGGGACATCTGTGCGCTGCGTTGACGCGGAAGGGAATTGCCACCTGGAACCTGGAATACCGGCGCGTGGGAAATTCGGGTGGAGGTTGGCCCGGGACCTTCGAAGATATTGGAAACGGATACCGCTTCCTGCCGCAGATTGCCAGGCAATACAAACTGGATGCGACCCGCATTCTGGTGATGGGGCATTCGGCGGGAGGGCAATTGGCCGTTTGTCTTGCGGCGCATGAACCCAGTGTTAAGCGCGCGGTGTCGTTGGCGGGATTGGTCGATCTGCAGCAGGCTTTTGAACTGCACCTGAGCAACGACGCGGTCGTGGAATTTCTGGGAGGCAAGCCCACCGAAGTCCCGGAGCACTTTCAGGAAGCAGACCCAATGCGCCTGCCGGTCAGCGCCCGGCAAGTCCTGATTCACGGCTCGAAAGACGACGTTGTTCCCCCCGCCCTCAGCGGAAAGTATGTCGAGGCCAAGCGGAAAAAGGGCGAGGCTGCGAAACTGGTCGAAGTCGCCAACGCGGACCACTTTGACTTGATCGATCCCCGGTCGGCGGCATGGAAGCAGGTGGAGGCAGCGGTGCTGGAGTTACTTGGCATGCGCTGAAGATGTACAGAGTGTTATCGCGCGCGCGGCTATTTTCGAACCAGGGCAAATTGCAGGTAAGTCATCTCTCCGATGTGCAGATGAAGATGGGTGGCGCAACGCAGGAAGACATTGAAACGGTTCTCGGCGTCTTCTTCGCCTGCCGCTTTGTAGAACTTGGCCCAGTCCTCTTCGTTTTGAGCGCGAGCCGTGCGCGCCACCATGGCGATTGCATCGGCGAGCCGCTTCATCACTTCGTTCTTGGGCGGATGGTCGGCTTCGGTGAATTCGCGCGGTCGATCGCGGACATACCCTGAGCCTGCAACCTCGGCGCCGATGTAGTAGTTCAGATTTCCGGTCAGGTGCAGGACGAGGTGCCCGAAACTATTGCCGAATGCAAAGGGCTTGGTCCAGAACTGCTCGTTGCTCAGCGGGCTCGCTAGTTCCTGAATCTTCGCTCCCAGTTCCTCATAGCGTGCGGCAAAACCTTGTGCGACGAGTTCGTTCAGCAAATCTTCCCTCCCGATGTCTAGGCTGCGCTCCGCAACACCAGCGCGGAATTCTTGGATCCGAATGCGATGCAGTTGCACACCGCGTGTTCGATCGTGGCTTTTCTTCCAGCTCTGGGAACATAATCCAGATCGCACTCGGGGTCCGGCGTGTCGAGATTGATGGTTGGCGGAATCCGGCCGTGCTGCATGGCGACAATGGTGGCGGCGACTCCAGCCGCCCCGCATGCGCCCTGCGGATGGCCGATCTGCGATTTCAGCGCTGACATCGGAACATTGCGAGCCTGCTCGCCCAGCGCCAGCTTTAGGGCCTGGGTCTCGATGCGATCGTTCAACTGTGTCGACGTTCCATGCAGATTTACGTAGTGCACATTACTCGGCGCGATGCCCGCCTGCTTCATCGCCAGTCCGATCGCGCGCGCCGGCTCTTCGCCGCATTCTTTCAGGCGAACGCGATGAAATGCCTCGCAGGTTGAGCCGTACCCGGCCACTTCGGCCAGGATCTTAGCCCCGCGCGCACGGGCATGCTCGTATTCTTCGAGAACAAACATCCACGCTCCCTCGGCCAGTACGAAGCCATCGCGGTTCACCGAGAACGGGCGCGAACCTTTCTCGGGTTCGGCATTCCAGGAATCGGTGAGAATCTTCATCAGGATGAAACCCTTGACGATGCCGAGTGCAATCGGGGCGTCTGCTCCACCGGTCAGAACGCAATTTGCGCGGCCGCCCTGGATCAGGCGCATCGAGTAGCCCATCGCATCGGTCGAAGAGGTACAGCCGGTCGTGATCACCTGGCTCGGCCCGCGCAATCCGAAGCGGATGCTCAAGTCGCTCGAGAAAGTTCCCATCACGCCCGTGGGCACGCAGAACAGGCTCATGTGCCGGTAGTCCTGGTGAAAAAACAATCGGTACTGCTCCTCGGTAAATTCCTGCGAGCCGCCACCCGAGCCGACGATGACCCCGAAACGCTGGCGCTCGGCGAGCGGCAGGGAGGCAGTATCGATGCCGGCCTGGTCGAGCGCTTCACTCGCCGCCGCAAGAGCGAGCGGGAGGACACGGGAAACATGTTTGCGCTCGCGCTTGTCCATCCACGCCAGTTCGTCGAAATCACGCACCTCGCCGGCGATCTGTACCGGAATCGCGCTGGCATCGAAGTGCGATATGCGGCGTACGCCCGAGGTGCCGGCAACCGCCGCCGCGCTAAAGGCCTCGCGCCCCACTCCATTTGGACTCACGGCCCCCATTCCTGTCACCACGACTCGTCGCAAATTCACCTCCTAAGTGTCGGCAGGAAACTATACGGGAAAGATGCGTGATTGTGGGAGCGTGATGGCCACGAAATTGTCAATTCGCCGAGATGGCTGATTTTGGGAGGGGATGGGTGTCATACCATTTGAGAAGTTTCTGCTCGAATACCTCATGCGCTGTACTGATGGCCCCGCAGTGGTCTGCTCCCGGCACTTCCCACAAGACTATGTTGGCATTGTGCCCGGCGATTGCCCGGGAATGCCGGACTGGAATATTGCCGTCTTGCTGCCCGTGAATAAGCAGGACAGGGATACTTGTTCGAGCGAGCGCCTGCTGGGGAGATACCTCATCCAGGCGCAAACCATACTTCCAGCGTGCGCGGAGGAAGGCAACTTCAATCACTGGCCGTAACAGCGACCTTCCGAGCCACGGGCCGGTATGAAAAAACTGCCACTCGGTCGTACGCGATCTCGCGAAAATCTGAGAAAGGAGATTCGCCCACAACTGCGCAGAATCCATAATGATCTTTCAACGATTGCAAAAGCTGCGCAGCCCCCATGGATTCACCCAGGCCGAACACGCAGTTTGACTGTTCTTTCTGTTGGAGCCAGTCGAGCCAGCGATGGATGTCGTCCGCCTCCCACAGGCCGTAGGTTGCCAACTCACCGCCGCTGGCACCGTGTGCCCGCGCGTCGGGAAGCAGCACAGTGAAACCGTGACTCGTTAGCATCTCTGCATAGCCAATCATGCCCATGCGGTTGTCGCTCAAGCCGTGGAACAGAATTACGGCTTTGCCATTCTCGCGAGAAGGGCGGATTTCCCATGCGCGCAGAGCAATCCCATCGAATGCGGGAATCTCCACTTCTCTCAACTGAGAATTATGCCGTTGCGCCATCGCTACTGCTTGTATTTGATCCGTCCCGAGCAGAGGCCGTCGTCTGGGATGAAGCGTGGCGTCAGCAATGAACACCCCGGAGACGCAGCAAAGCACCGTGTAGACCGCTACAAAAAGGAGGACAAGGCGAAGTCGTCTTAAGCGTGGCACCTGTCAGAGGTACGACATTCATGGTCGTGCAGTTCCAGCCGCTCTGCTGACGAAAGCGATGGAAACTCGGCTCACCACAGTTTGCCGAATGCGACTCCCGTATAATCATGTGTTTTCCGGGAGCGCCGCTTGGCTTATAACGATCTTCGCGATTGGATCGCTGCGCTGGATCGCGCGGGCGAACTGAAGAAAATCCGCACCGAAGCCGATCCGGTTCTGGAGATCGCCGAGATTGCCGATCGGGTCAGCAAGAGTTCGCCTGCCAAGTACGGGCCGGGCGGGCCGGCGCTGTTGTTTCAAAACGTCAAGGGACATCCGGGGTCGCAACTGCTCATCAACCAGTTCGGGTCCGAGCGGCGCATGCGGTTGGCGCTCGAGGTCGCTGCCCTGGACGAGATCGCGGATCGCATTCGCGCGTTCATGGATGTCAAATCCCCGCAGGGCTTCCTCGACAAAGTGAAAATGCTTCCCATGCTGGCGGAGATGGGAAATTTTTTTCCCAAGTCCGTTACCACGGGAGCGTGCAAGGACGTAATCCGCCGCGACAACTTTTCGCTGCTCGAATTTCCCATCCTGCAATGCTGGCCCAAAGATGCGGGACGATTCATCACTCTGCCTTGTGTGATTACCCGCGATCCGAAGACGGGTAAGCGCAACGTTGGCATGTACCGCATGCAGGTTTATGACGAGCGCACGACCGGTATGCATTGGCAGCGGCAGAAAGTCGCCGCGGAGCATTATCGGGAGGCGCTGCGGGCGGCTGCGTCACAATCGGGGCAGCCGGGATCGGCTGTGCAGGCGGGCGTCGACATCATGGCGCGGTCGTCAGGAGGCGCGGTGCTGGCGGAGGGCGACCGCCCTTCGGGCAAGATGGAAGTGGCGGTGGCGATCGGAACGGATCCGGCACTCACATTTTCGGCCATCGTGCCGGCTCCGCCCGACGTCGAGGAGTTCATCATCGCTGGATTCTTGCGGCAAAAGCCAGTGGAACTCGTGAAGTGCGAGACGGTGGATCTCGAAGTTCCCGCCGACGCGGAGATCGTGCTCGAGGGATATGTCAAACTTGACGAGCTGCGCGTCGAGGGGCCATTTGGCGATCACACCGGGTTCTACTCACTGGAGGATTTGTACCCGGTGTTCCACGTCACCTGCGTGACCCATCGCAAGGACCCGATTTATGCCACGACCATCGTGGGCAAGCCTCCGATGGAAGACGGCTGGATGGGCAAGGCGGTAGAGCGCATCTTTCTCCCGCTGATGAAGCTGACCATTCCGGAGCTGGTCGACGTCAATCTCCCGCTCGAAGGCGTCTTTCACAACTTGATGATTGTTTCCATCCGCAAGTCGTATCCCGGACAGGCGCGCAAGGTGATGAATGCGATCTGGTCCTTGGGCCAGGCGATGTTCACCAAGTGCATTCTGGTGGTCGATGAAGACGTGAATGTGCACGACATCGGCGAGGTCACGCTGAAGGTGTTGAATAACATCGATCCGGAACGCGACATTCAATTCACTATGGGCCCGGTGGATTCGCTGGATCATGCGTCGCGGCTGCCGAATTACGGATCGAAGATGGGCGTCGATGCCACGCGCAAGTGGACGAGCGAGGGCTTCATGCGCCCATGGCCCGACCAGATCACGATGGATAACAAGACCAAGGCTCTTGTTGATTCCAAATGGAAAGCATTCGCCAAGGAACTGGGAATCGAGTAAACTTCAGTTACAGCCAACTGGGGTGCGCGCTATGCAACTCATCGTACGTCTTCGCTAAATCGCTCTTCTCGACGCACTGATCCGTCGCGAGGCCGGCAGGTTCCTGCGCCTTGCGCACCCAAAAACTTTTCAAGCAGCGGGCCCGGCCCCGGCCATGCGCAAAATCTGGAAGGAAATTCCATGGATGCAGTCACTTCTGTCCCTGATCTCTCACCACCCGGATTGTGGGCTTCGATCCGCGAAGCTCTGCGCGGGTCGCACCAGGACTACACCTCCGGCAGTCTGAATCGCGCCATATTGTTGCTTGCCATTCCGATGGTGCTCGAGATGGTGCTCGAGTCGCTGTTCGCAGTGGTGGATGTGTTCTTCGTCGGCCGGATCGGCGCCAACGCGGTCGCCACGGTCGGGCTGACGGAATCTTTGCTGAGTTTGATCTTCGCGGTGGCCATCGGTCTGAGCATGTCGACGACTGCGATGGTCGCGCGGCGGATCGGGGAAAAAGATCCGGAAGACGCTTCGGTTGCGGGCGTGCAGGCCGTCATTCTCGGGTTAAGCGTGTCGCTACTGGTGGGAGTGCCCTGTTTCATCTACGCTCCGCGGCTGCTGCAACTGATGGGGGCTGCGCCCGAGATCGTGGCGACCGGGTCGGGCTACGCGCGCATCGCGCTGGGCGGTTCGGGCGCGGTTTTGATGTTGTTCCTGAACAACGCGATCTTCCGCGGCGCAGGGGATGCGGCCATCGCCATGCGGCTGTTGTGGGTTTCGAACCTCATCAACCTTGTGCTCGATCCGTGCCTGATCTTCGGATTGGGGCCGTTCCCGCGGATGGGCGTCACCGGCGCGGCGCTCGCAACTTTCACAGGCCGCAGCATTGGCGTGCTCTACCAGTTCTATCGCCTGGGACGCGGGACCGAGCGGTTGCCAAGTCTGGCCCGGCATTTGCGTGTGAATCTCGGAGTGTTGTGGCGCCTGATCCGGGTTTCGATCACGGGAATCTTGCAGTTCGCGATCGCGCACACCAGTTGGATTGGGCTGGTGCGCATCGTGAGCACGTTCGGCGCCGCTGCGCTGGCAGGGTACACCATTGCGATTCGAATTCTGATTTTCGTGATCCTGCCATCTTGGGGACTCAGCAACGCGGCAGCCACCCTGGTTGGTCAGAACCTGGGAGCAGGCAAGCCGGATCGTGCGGAAACCTCGGTCTGGCGGACCGGTTTCTACAACATGATTTTCCTCGGATCGGTTGGCGTCGTCCTGATCCTCTTCGCGGAACCGACCGTGCGCCTGTTCACGCAGGATCCTGACGTCGTGCCATTGGCGGCGAGTTGCTTGCGGATTCTGAGTTACGGCAACATCGGCTACGCCTACGGGATGGTGATGCTGCAAGCTTTCAACGGATCCGGGGACACCATCACCCCGACCTGGGTGAACTTGTTCGGGTTCTGGTTCCTGGAGATCCCGCTTGCGTATTGGTTGGCAATTCCTATGAATCTGCGGTCGAAGGGAGTGTTCCTTTCGATTGTGATCGCGGAGTGTTCGATCGCCGCGGCGGGAATGATCCTGTTCCGGCGCGGCCGTTGGAAGAAGCAAAAGATTTGATCGAGCAGCAAACCAAATCGCGCCAAATCTAGCCAAATCAGGTGAACACTGTATACCGGGAAGCTCGCGCTTCCCGGTATATATCTTCAAGACCTAGAGGCTCGGGCTGGGGAGCTCCCTCCTTTGTGACTCTCAAGGCTAGTCGGGCGCGCACCTGACGGCGAGTATCTGGTCGTTTCCGGAACGAAGATTTTGCTCACTCGCGAACGGACCATGGCCCTACGAATTCTTCTGGTAGATGATCAGCCTTCCGTTCGCAACGGAATTCGATCCTTGCTCGGCGCCCGCCCCGATTGGAAGATCTGCGCAGAAGCTTCTGACGGCGCAGAGGGGGTGGAGAAGGCGCGCGCCTTGCGTCCCGACGTCGTCCTCATGGATGTATCCATGCCCCGCATGAACGGGCTGGAGGCGGCTCGCATCCTGCACAAGGAACTCCCGCGCACCAAGGTGGTCATCGTCAGCCAGAACGACCCGGCCATCGTCAGCATCCAGGCACGCGAAGTGCGTGCCTCGGCCCATGTTGCCAAGCAAGAACTATTTGGAACGCTGCTGCCCGTGCTGGAGCGATTGATTGGGACGCCGGAGAAGTCGGCGCGACCGGAGCCAGCCGCCACGAATCTGCCGGCGCCAGACTGGCTTGCGGGCAGCGGACAACTCGGCGAGTTGATGGGCCAATATGACTGGTCGAAAACACCGCTCGGGCGCATTGAGAACTGGAACCAGAGTCTGAAGACGTCCGTCAACCTTATGCTCAGTTCGCAACATCCGATGTGGATCGGGTGGGGACCGGACGCGACTTTCCTTTACAACGATGCCTATATCCAGGTGCTGGGTTCGGCGAAACATCCCTGGGCGCTCGGAAAACCGGCGGCCGAAGTGTGGGCGGAGATCTGGGATTACTGCGGACCAATGGCCGACAAGGTCTTCGAAAAAGGAGAGGCGTCCTTTGTGGATGAGGTTCGCCTCTTCATGAATCGCGGCGACTTCTTCGAGGAAACCTATTACTCGTATTCGTACAGTCCCATTCGCGACGAATCGGGGCGGGTGGGCGGTCTGTTCTGCGTTTCGACGGAGGTTACGCCCAAAGTCATCAATGCGCGGCGGCTGCGGACGCTCTCCGAACTCTCGGCAAATGCTTTCGTGCAAAAGACCACCGAAACCGCGTGCGCCTCTGCCGTGGCAACGCTGGCCAAAAATCCGGATGACATGCCATTTGCCCTGCTGTACGTGATGGAGGGCGAGAACGAACGACTCCGATTGCAACGCGCCTGCGGGCTCGACCAAGGCGTGCCGGAACTTAGTCCAGGAGTCATTGAATTGACTTCGGGCAGCGGTCGTCGTTCTCTGTGGCCGCTGGCCGACGTGCTCAAGACGATTCAGCCGCGCGCCGTCCCCATCGCACACATCGAAGGATTTCCTCTGGGTCCGGCCCAGCAGCGTCTATCGCAGGCCATCGTCTTGCCGGTCACGTCTCGCGGGGAGGGTCGTCCGGTAGGAGTATTGATTGCTGGCATAAATCCCACGCGTCGGTTGGATGCTGAGTATCAGACATTTTTTGATCTCGTTGCCGACCAGGTGGCTACCGCCATACAAAACGCACGCGCCGCTGAGGAGGAAAGGAAGCGGCTGGATGCTTTAGCGGAGCTGGACCGTGCCAAGACCGCGTTCTTCAGCAACGTAAGCCACGAGTTTCGCACGCCACTCACGCTCATGCTGGGGCCTGTGGAGGAACTGCTGTCGGGGACTAATACCGATCTCTCGGCCGCGGCCAGGAGTCAACTCGAACTGGTGAATCGCAGCGGAGACCGGCTGCTGCGTCTGGTCAACACGCTGCTCGATTTCTCCCGTCTGGAAGCGGGGCGGATGCAGGCTACCTATCAGGCGACCGATCTCTCAGCGTCCACTATTGAACTGGCGAGTGTATTCCGATCGGCCACGGAAAAAGCTGGTCTTGGGCTGGAATTGGATTGTCCGCCCCTCACCGAGCCCGTTTACATCGACCGCCTCATGTGGGAGAAGATCGTTCTCAATCTGGTTTCGAACGCATTCAAGTTTACGTTCGAGGGGAAGATTGCTGTCTCAATAAAACAGAAAGGCCGGAAGGTGGAGTTGAGAGTCAGCGATTCAGGAGTCGGAATTCCGCAAGAGGAACTGCCACGGGTATTCGAACGTTTCCACCAGATCGAAAACACCCGCAGCCGGACGCATGAAGGCAGCGGCATCGGCCTGGCCCTGGTCCAGGAGCTCGTCAAACTGCATGGCGGGTCGATCCGGGTGGAGAGTGTACTCGGCAAAGGAACCACATTCACCGTGACCCTGCCGCTGGGGAAGGATCACCTGCTGGCTGAGCGGATCAGCGGAACCCATTCCGAGGTTTCGATCGCTCGTGACGCTGCTACATTCGTAGAGGAAGCGCTGCGCTGGCTGCCGGATGGCGCGCATGCCTTGGTCAATGAACAGCCCGCCACTAGCTTGCAGGATTCCCCCCAGAGCGATGCAGTTGAGAAAAAGGGGCCACGCGTTCTGGTGGTCGACGACAACGCTGACATGCGCCAGTACCTCGTACACTTGCTTGCGGACCGCTACCAAGTCCGGTCGACCCAGGACGGGGAAGCGGCCTTGGCCGCCATTCAAGAGGACGCGCCCGATCTTGTTCTGACCGACGTGATGATGCCGCGCCTGGACGGATTCGGGCTTATACGGGAGTTGCGGTCTGATCCAAAGATAAAAAAGATTCCGGTCATTGTGCTCTCGGCAAGGGCCGGCGAAGAAGCCCGCGTGGAAGGCATGGAGCAGGGTGCCGACGACTACCTTATCAAGCCGTTCAGCGCTCGTGAACTGCTGGCCCGCGTGAATACTCACCTCCAGATGGCACGGCTCCGCAACGAGTCCGAAGAGGTGCTTTCTGAGCAGGTGCGTCTGCGCACGCGTGAATTGGAAACGCGTACGACGAAGGTGGTGCAGCAATCGGAGCAATTGCGTGACCTGTCGCACAAGATGCTGCAGATGCAGGACGACGAACGCCGCCACGTCGCCCGCGAATTACACGACAGCGCCGGACAGATCCTGGCCGCACTGGGCATGAGCCTGGCTCACGTCGCGCAAACCGCTCGCACGAGTGCGCCACATGTGGTTGCAGGCTTGCAGGAGACGCAGCAACTGGTCGACCAGTTGAGCAAGGAAATCCGCACCATGTCGTATCTCCTCCATCCCCCCCTGCTCGATGAAAGCGGGTTGCCGGTGGCATTGCACTGGTACGCAGAAGGTCTGGCGGAGCGCAGCGGCCTGAAAATTTCGGTAAACGTTCCGGAAGACCTGGGGCGCTTCGGGCGCGACATGGAACTAACCATCTTTCGCTTAGTGCAGGAATGCCTGACCAACATTCATCGCCACTCGGGAAGCAAGACCGCGGACATCAGCGTGTGGGCTGACGATCGCGAGTTAGGCCTCGAAATTCGAGACCAGGGAAGGGGGATTCCGCCCGAACGGCTCGCCTCCATTCAGGCGCAAGGCGGAGGTGTGGGCATACGTGGTATGCGCGAACGAATCCATCCTTTCCAGGGCACCATGGAAATCGAATCCAACGATTCCGGTACGAGAATCTCTTTCCGCATTCCCGTTCCCAGAGAGACGGTCTCTGCCGAGGAGAGCCCGGACCAGCCACTTCAGGTTCCCGCGTAAGGCCGGGCGCCCGGTGGCGACGCCTTGTCCGACATACGCGGCCCTCAACCTTCTGCAACCGAAAGGCCTGTTGCTCCTCCCGCAACGATTGCTGTCCTTCCACGTGATTTCCATTTATCCTCGTCGCGCCGAAACGGGGAAAGTGGGGACGCATGCTCTTTTATCTTCCGGTCATCCTGATGATTGTGGGAACCACGACCTATCACATCGCGCAGAAGTCCGTGCCCACGCAGGTGAACCCGGTGTTTTCCCTGGTGATCAATTACCTCACCGCGCTGGCGGGTACGTTGCTGCTGATTCCGCTCTACCCGTCGCGCTCGGCTGGGCCCTGGAGCATCCGGGGCGTCAACTGGGCGAGCGCGGCGGTGGGCGTGTCGATTGTGGGCGTGGAACTGGCAGTGCTGCTGGCCTACAGGAGCGGATGGCGCGTGAGCTTGCTGTCGGTGATCGGCAACACTGCCAGCGCGTTGTTGCTGGTGGCGATCGGGCTATTGTTTTTCCGTGAGCAGCTATCGGTTCGGAACCTGACAGGCATTGGGCTGTGTCTGGTGGGCCTGGCTTTGATTAGCCGGCATTGAGTTTCTGGTGAGTTCGTCAATTGGCACTCACGATTTTGAATTCGTAGTCACAGTCTCAATTCCCACACCTCGGAGATCAGACTATGACGTCCCCAGCTGTTGTGACGCTGGCGGCCAGCGAGGCGAAAGCCGGCGTCTTTGTAGAGGTGACGGGCTGCGCCAAGTTCACTCTGCGTCCATAGGATCATCTTCTTGTATCCAGCTTCGCGTCCAAAGCGCACGCATTCGGCGACCAGGCGGCGGCCGATGCCCAGCCCGCGGGCCGCGGGCTCGACCAGCAGCAGGCGAAGCTTGCAGACCGTCTTGGACTTCTGAACCAGAAAGACCGAGCCTACGATTTCCCCGTCCTTCTCGGCAATCCAGCAGCGCTCGCGCCGGCGATCGAAGTGCTCGATAAATTCGGAGACGATTTTCGCAACCAGCGCCTCGAAGCGCTCGTCGTAGCGATATTCCTGCCAGTAGAGTTCCCCATGCCGGTGGACCACCCACCCCATGTCGCCAGGCTGGTGCGCGCGCAGCAGGTAAGGCATTCTGTCCGGGCGGCAAGCGTCGCCCAGCCGGCCTTCGATCGTGTGCATGGCGGAGAGCAACTGCTTCTGGTGCACGCTGGTCAGCCGGTCGAGCATCATCGCGACCTGTTGATTGGAGCGTGTTTCGAGCGGGCGGAAAACGCTCTGTCCCCTGCGCGTCAGGCTGAGAAAACTCTGACGGCCATCCGAAGACGAGCGCTCCCGGCGCAGCAGCCCCTGATGTTCGAGCTTGGCGAGCATGCGGCTGAGATATCCGGGGTCCAATCCCAGTTCTTCAGCCAGATCGGATGCGGTCAGCTTTTCTCGGTGCGCAATTTCGTACAGCATCCGCACCTCCGTGAGCGAGAACGGGCTGCTCAGCATACGATCCTGCAGCAGGCCGATTTGTTTTGTGTAGAAGCGATTGAAGTGCCGGACTTCGTTGATAGCGCGGGAAGAGAGAAGGGAAGCTGCAGGCATGGCAAAAGCCTCGTTCAACCGATGCTAGTATCAAGCACAATAGTTGACAAAAGCAAATAAATGTCTGTTCCTCCGTGTTCTCAGTGCCCTCCGCGGTTAAAGCCTTTCATGCCCAGTGGAAGGCCTCGCGAGCGTCGTGAAAGGCCGGCAGGAATTCACCAGACTGTTTGCAGGAGAAGACTGGAGCGAATTCTCTCGTCGTGCGTGATCAACGCCATTCCTTCTGCCCGCGCGGTCGCTCCGATGAGCCGATCCGCTGGATCTTTGGGGTAGGAGTCCGGGAACTGCATCGCGAGGCTGGCGATCTCAGCTGTGATGGGCCGCACGATGGCTCCGGTGGATTCCAGAATGAGTCGGATGGACGCCTCGACCGTGCCCCGCCCTTGGAGACGTCCGCGCCAAAATAACGAAGCGAGTTCCCACAGCGTGATTGATGCGATGGCGACTCCGTCAGCACGCCGAGCACGCCGGATCGCGCTGGCGGCTGTTCGTGACAGCTGACTCGGTTCCGCAACGGACCACACCAATACGTGGGTGTCCATCATGATCATCGCGTCGCTTCCCAATCGTCCGGAGCCATCACGGGAGACTCGATATCACCTTTGATTTGGATGATGCCGGCCAGACATCCCATAAAGTCTGGAGATTCACCGTGCGCTGGGACCAGCTTCGCAACCGGACGTCCGTTCTTGGTAATGACCACGGGCTCTCGGGTTAAGGAGACTTCGTCCATGATCTTTAAACACTTGGCTTTAAATTCTCCCGCCCCGATTTTCTTCATGACTTTCTCCAAAGACCATAGTCATTATAGCATGACCACTGTCGATGCTATCTGCATCGCCGCTTTTTGGCGCGCCATCTGATTTCTTGAAGTGTGAAGCGTGCAGCCGAGGACTTCATGGGGTTCGAACTTGTGGCGCGCTGGATGCTCGCTGCTACAATCTTTTCACCCCATTTTGAAAGGAAATTCATTCACCCATGATGCAGGCGGGCAGTCCCTTCCCTGATTTTTCCCTTCCTAACCAGGACGGCAAAACCATGAGCCTTAGCGATTTCGCGGGGCACTGGCTGGTGGTGTACTTCTATCCGAAAGACGACACGCCCGGCTGCACCATTCAGGGCAAAGCCTTCACGGCCGGCAAATCGCAATTTGATGCAGCCGGCATTCAGATCGTGGGCATCAGCGCCGATGATCCGAACTCGCATAAGAATTTCTGCACCAAGTTTGCCTTCACCATCGACTTGCTGGCCGACACCAGTTCCCACCTCATGAAGACGCTCGGGCTCGGCCAGTCGGAGTGGAAAGGGATGAAGTTCTGGGAGCGCACCACTTTCGTGGTCGATCCCCAGGGCGTGATCCGGAAGGTGTACGAAAAGGTAAACCCCGAGGGCCACGAGCAGGTGTTGCTGAACGACATCAAGGGATTGAAGGCGGCTTAGAAAATTTGCTGCAAACAAACGGGGATGGCGGCCCACCATCCCCGTCTCAACGCACCGCATTTTCCCTTCCGTGCTGTGAAACGCTGCCTCTCTCCCAGGCACTATTCAGCGAAGACTTCTCCCGAACGATGTGCGGAAGTACCACGTGCAGTCAAAGGAGATTGTCATGGCTGGAGGCAAGGGCAAGGAAAAAGCGGGCGCTGGCCCCATCCGTGTCACGCTGCCGGTATCGGTAGCGTGCGATCTCGACAAGTTTCAACGAGCACTCGCGAACGTTGCGATGGCGCTGGGGAGCGTGCAACACGCCCCGGGCATCGGAATTGCACTTCGCCGCATGCGCGAATTTGTCATTGACCCGGCCTCTCTGCAGGTGACGGAGGCCAGGGCTGAGTAATGAGGCCCCATGAATCTTCCTGAACTTGGTGTCGGACTGAACTGGTTTCCCGGGCTTGAGCCGGTGTTGAAGGCAAACGAGGAACTGATCGATGTGCTGGAGGTCGAGCCGCAATCGTTCTGGCGTCGTGAGAGAGACGCCAGCGACCTGGTCCTGGATCGCACGGCGCTGGAGGGACTAAAGCGGCAGCGCGTGCCCAAGCTGGTGCACAGCGTCGCGTGCCCGATCGGCGGCACGCTGGCTGCCCCGGGCGCCGAACCCGAACAGGTAGCGGCAATCGCGCGAGAGCTTGCCTCACCTTGGGTCAGTGAACATCTCAGCTTTAATCGCGTTGCCGATGAGACCGGAACCTGGCACTCGGGCTTCCTGTTGCCCCCAAGGCAAACGCTGGCGGGCGTTGAAGCGGCGGTGGCGTCGGCCCGCGCATTGTCGGCGTGCCTGCCGGTACCGGTCGCGATTGAGACGGGAGTCAACTATCTGCGTCCCCGGTCGGACGAACTGCCGGACGGCGAGTTTGTGGCGCGCGTGGCCGAGGCCGCCGACTGCGGAATTCTCCTCGATCTGCACAATGTGTGGACGAACGAACGCAACGGCCGCCAGTCGCTCGCCGACTACATGGAGCAGTTGCCGTTGGAGCGCGTCTGGGAAATTCACGTTGCCGGAGGCCACAGCCATCGTGGATTCTGGCTGGACGCACATTCGGGCGCGGTGCCCTCCGACCTGATGGAACTGGCGGCGCGCATCATTCCGCGCCTGCCGAATCTGAAGGCCATCGTTTTCGAGCTGTTTCCCGCCTACCTGCCGAAACTCGGAGGCAGCGGATACCGGCCTCAGCTGGAAGCGCTCCGGCGGCTATGGGACCGGCGGAATTCGAAAACGTCCGCGCGACCGCCGGCGCGGCGCGATCCTCCGCAAGCCGATCCGGCACCCTCACCGTGCGAGTGGGAGCAGACTCTGGCCAGACTGACTGTCCACCGCCCGTGTTCCACGCCCCTGGCTGACGAACTGCGGCACGATCCAGGGCTCGCCGTGATTCGCGAAATGGTTGAGAGGTTTCGGGGATCGATGGTGGTGCGGACGCTCCGGCTATCGTCGCGCCTGATCATGCTCGAGCGCGGGACTGCCTATCTGGAACAGCTGCTGGCGGAATTCTGGAGAACGCATCCGCCCCAGCCGTTTGCGCTCGATGAAGCGCACGCTTTCGCCGCTTTCCTGCGCGATCAGAAACCGTACGTGCCGTTTCTGCCCGAGGTGCTGGACTACGATTGCGCGGTCATCGCGGTGGCGCTCGATGGCGAGGAGCGTTCGGTGCCCTTCGGCGCCGATCCCCTGCCCCTGCTGCGCGCGCTGGGTGCTGGGCGCCGCCCGCCGGAAATCACCAGAGGAACCTTCGAAATCCGATTGACGCCCGATCTGGTGGAAGCCGACGCCCGCACCCTTTCCGCGATGAACGTGATCCACTAAAGGACGAAATCGCTAGCGCAGGTTTTCGACCAGAGTAATTTGCCGTTCCGCGGCATCGTTGACGGCCACCCGGTGGCCGTCGGCGCTGGCTCCCATCCAGAACGGAGAACTAGGCAATGCGAGCAGTTGGCGGACCTGCCCTGTGGCCGCCTCGTACAAGCTCAACTGTGAGCCTTTTCCGGGGGCGTCCGACACAAACAGAATTCCTTTTTGCGTAACCGTCCAACTGGCCCAGGTTCGCGGGCGAATGCGCCCCGAGACCAGGGATTCTTCGCCCCCAGTGGGGCGCACTCGCCAGATCTCCGGCGCTGCATCGCGCGACTTGGCATAGTAGACCAAGCCGTCGGGGGACTCAAACGCCGCGAACCCGCCTTGTCGGGTAACTTCCTGGGCTAGCCCGCCGCGAGCCGGGATCCTCCATACTTGCCAACCTTCGCTTCGCTCGGAAGCGAAATAAACCCACTTGCCGTTGCGCGAAAAGCTGGGCACGAAACCTTCGTCGAGGCGGCGCGCGGATTCTCGGCGATCGATGGATGCGAGGAAGACGCAGGTGCCCTCGTCACACGGCGCGTCAAAAACAATTTTGTTTCCATCAGGGGACCATCGCGGAGTTCCTGCGCTGTCAGTCGAACTGATCTGCACGGGATTAGAACCGTCGACGGAGCTTACATAGATTTGCCAGGGGCCACCGCGGTTCGACATGAACGCAATGTGCTTGCCGTCAGGAGAAAACTGCGGGCCGGCGCTGCCGCTGCCCGAGACGACAGTGCGCAGGGTTGGATCGTGCCGCGGGGAATTCAGAACGGGCTCGCGCAGAACTGCCGGCTGGGCGATCGCGCCATGAAGTGGACTCATGCGCTGCCCTGGAATTTCCGGTATCGGCGCACGCCCGGCCGCCTGTTCTTTGCGTTGGGACTCGCCAAACTCGGGGTGAGCAGCCGTATTCTGCCGCCCCACTTCATTGACCTGCGGCCGAAGCGAACTGAGCTCCATCCCTCCCACACCACCGATCACCAGGGCGACGAGGCTGATTAGTCCAATCGCCCAATGCCGCGAGATGAAAGCGGTGGGTGGAGGCGTCGGCTGGCTGGTTGCAGTTACATCTGCAGGCTGAATCGAGGACCCTGACTTCGGAATTTTCGGGGCCGGAACGGCAGGCATCGCTACCTCCGATGCGCGCAGCCTTCCAATAAAACGATAGCCCCGCCGCGGCAGGGTCTCCACGTACTGCGGCGTGATTGCCGAATCCCCCAGCGCCTCGCGAAGCTTGTTGATCGCGGCGTTCAACCCATGCGTACAGTCGATCAGCGACTCGCCGGGCCACAATCGCTGCTGCAATTCGTCGCGGGTGATCAGATCACCGGGACGGGAGAGCAGCATCTCCAAAATCTGGAAAGGCTGGCCGGTAAGCCGGATGACGGTGCCGTGCTTGCGAATCTCCTGCGTACGCAGGTCGATCTCATAAGGACCAAAACAAACAAGGGATTGCTTTGAGTCATTGCTTTCCATACCAAAGACCCCACACTGGCGCACTGATGGATACGCATTTTAAATGCGTGTGGTTCGCCGATGATTAGGACGGTCGAGTCGTGTAGCGCGTTAGCAACCATTGTGTTACGTGCAAGGGGCAAGTGCTGCGTGCCTGTGGGAACTCCCAGTTCGCAACGTTGATGTCTTTTAAAATGCAGAGCTTACCGGTGTACGCCGCCATGTGCTAGATTCGAAGCCCAATGCCTGAAAGTCTCCAGCCGAACGGGGATTCCGGTTCTCCTCCGAATCTTCCCGCGATCTCCACAGAAAACCTTACCCGCCGCTTCGGGGAACTGCTCGCGGTGGAGAACATGGATCTGCGGGTGGCGTCGGGCCAGTTCTTCGGATTTCTGGGACCTAACGGGGCGGGGAAGTCGACGACGATCAGGATGCTCACCGGGTTGCTGGCTCCGACTTCGGGGCGCATTGAAATTCTCGGCATGGATTTCGCCGAGCGCACTACGGATGTGAAACGGCAGATCGGTGTCGTGCCCGAAGGCCTGGCTTTGTTTGGACGGCTGACTGGCGCGGAATATCTCACCTTCGTGGGCCGCATGTACGGGCTCGATCGCGAAACTACCGCGAAGCGCACCGCGGAACTATTGGATTTCATGCAGCTGGCCAACGAGCCTCGTAAACTCGTGACCGACTATTCCCACGGCATGCAGAAAAAGCTGGCGCTAGCCGCAGCCGTGATTCACGGGCCGAAAATTCTGTTTCTGGACGAGCCTTTCGAAGGCGTGGATGCGATCGCAGCCGGAACGCTCAAGTCCATGTTGCAGGGGATGATTGCGCGCGGAGCCACCATTTTTCTGACGTCGCATGTGCTCGAGATCGTAGAGCGCCTGTGCAGTCACGTGGCCATTATTGATCGCGGGAAGCTGGTCGCCCAGGGCTCGCTGGAGGAACTGCGCGCCGGTGTGGAAGCGCAATCGCCGGCCGGAGGGTCAGACTCTCGCGGCAAGCTGACGCTCGAGGAAATCTTTCTTCGGACCGTGGGCGGAACGCGCTCGCTGGAACAGGAGTTGTCGTGGCTGGGCTAGTATCGGCCGAGTCGCGGTCGCAGTTTGCGGCCATTGCCCGCGTGCGCTGGCAGATCTTCGCACACTCGCTTCGTTCCAAACGCGGGGCGATGGAACTATTCTCGCGCATCGTTATCGGCATCGTAATCACCTGCGGCGGCCTGGGGGGCTCGATTCTTCTGGGCACGGGCGCCTGGTTCTTTGTAGCGCACAGCAAGCCCGAAGCGTTGGCCCTCCTGCTGTGGCCGGTATTCCTCTTCTGGCAGTTGTTCCCGGTCATGGCGACCGCTTTGACCGAGTCGGTGGACGCCTCGAACCTGCTGCGATTTCCATTGGGCTATCGCTCTTACGTGATGGTCAGGTTTGTTTATGGAGCGTTTGACCCTGCGACCTTGCTAGGCGGCCTCTGGCTGATTGGGATCCTGCTGGGCATCGGCTGGGCGCGTCCTGTTCTCCTGCCGTGGGCATTTCTCGTGCTGTTCCTGTTCGCAATCGTGAACATGCTGCTCACGCAGATGGTCTTTGCCTGGGTAGAGCGCTGGCTGGCGCAGAGGCGCACGCGCGAGATTTTTGCCGTGCTGTTCTTTGTCGCAATGATCAGCCTGCAACTGGTGGGCCCCATGCTGAGCCGGTATGGCGATCGCTCCAACGCCGCGTTTCATTGGGCGGGGCGTTTTGCCAACCCGGTGCAGGCGGTGCTGCCGCCCGGAATCGCAGCCGGCGCGCTCGCCAGTGAAGCATCCGGGCAGCGGGTGCCGGCATTGTGCTTTCTGGGGGCGCTCGGCCTGTACGGGATCGCCTTCCTGCGCGTGCTGGGCGTTCGGCTGCATGCGC
Organism: uncultured Acidobacteriota bacterium; assembly: GCA_963733805.1. Lineage (GTDB taxonomy): Bacteria > Acidobacteriota > Terriglobia > Terriglobales > Acidobacteriaceae > Gp1-AA133. Next base: position 713,753 of record CAVTEO010000010.1, read on the forward strand.
AATTCCGCGGAGAGAACCTGAGCGAGGTTGTCGGCCAGCGGGGCGCGCATCGAACGGCTGCCGACATCCGGCTTGGGTGGGACCTCCCAGGACTTCCTCCAGAAGCTGGAGCAGTGGCCGAAAAAGAGTTCCGCTACCTGTCGCGCAGCGGGCCCGTTCTTCTCACGTTCATCACGCCCATTGTCATGCTCTTCGTGTTTGGTCTAGGCGGACGTTCCGGCAACAACGCGGGCTTTCTGCAGAACTGGCCGGACCTTGCGCTTCCGGTCGGCGGCGCCTACGCGCTGTTGCTGCTGACCAATCTCATCTATAACAACTTCGGGCACGACGCGGGGGGCATTCAGTTCTTCCTGGTGTCGCCCGCCAGCTTTCGCAGCGTCATGCTCGGCAAGAATATTGCCCATATGGGTGTGCTGGCCGTCGAGTTGATCGCGTTGTGGATCGGTGTGTCCCTGCTGTTTCGTCGACCGACGGCCGAGATGCTGCTGATCACGTTCAGCGGATTATTGTTCGCGGCGCCCATCAATTTGGCGGCGGGTAACCTGCTATCGCTTTATTCTCCGAAGAAAACCGAGTTCGGAACATTCGGACGCCAGCGCGCTTCGCAAACGACTGTGCTGGCCAGTTTCGCGATTCAGATTTTCGTCGTCGGCGTTGCCGCTGTTACTCTGCTGGCCGCCCGCTACTACGGGCGTGAATGGATGGCGATTGCAATCTTCTTCGTGCTCGCGGCGTTTTCCCTCAGCGTCTATCTGTTCGTTCTCACCCACGTTGATCGGCTAGCGGCTCGACGTCGCGAAGTGCTGACCACGGAATTGTGTAAGTAAGGTGGGGCCCGGTTACAAGCTCACCGCCACATGGCACCTTCGTGCCATCTGCCAAATAATCGCTTTACAAATGACGGAATCCGGCTAATTCGCTAGTCGCCGAGGGCTGCTGTTCCACTCTTGCCAAACTGCCGACCGTCCCTTGGCGTCCGTAAACCCTAGAAACCCGACCACCTATCCGAAGGTAACCGACGGTAAGTCCCGTTTTGAAACCGATGGAACGTTACCTGCGAATACTCCTGTAACGTACGGCGAAAAACCTAAAACTGCCCTACGAAGAAAGGATATTCAGATGTGGATGGACATTACTCGCGGCATGGCCGTATTGAAAGCCGCATGGAGCTTCGATTCTACGGATTCTCCGGTCGAAACCGCGACCGTTGAGGAAATCAGCGCGGCCGACCTTTCGGGAGAGTTTCTGACAGAAGCGCAAAACTACTTGGATATGGGTCGTCATCAGAGCGCGGCCATTCTTGCAGGCGATGCGATGGAAGAAACCTTGCGCCGTTTGTGCGCCGACAATAGCGTGTCGCTCTCGCGTCCGACGGTGGATGGAATGATTGCGGAGCTGGCTCGCCAGGGCGTTTATGACAGCCTCGTCGAACAGCAGCTATCCGAGTTCACCAGCTTGACCGAAAAAGCCATGAGCGGCTTGTGGTCGGAAGTTTCCAAGGACGATGTTGAGTCGATGCTGCGCGACCTGCGCGCCTTCGTAGTGGATCACGTGAGCAACTAAGCGGTACTTCCCCCCGCTTCCCCCGCTTCCCCCCCTAGGTATCCACGACAAATTGTGCGATCGTGCGCGCTGGTATTTTCGTGCTCAACGAAGCTCGAAGATCATCAGGAACGCCCACGCGGAAAACAGCACCACGCCGACGCCAAAGAAGACGTGCAGCGCCATCGAGGCAAGATCGAGCTTGGGGATGCGTATCTCGAGCTGATCCGTCTTCTTGCAGAGGTAGTAGCTGTAGGCCACGCCCGCCAGAATTGAGATCAGAAACGACAGGACCGCCAGCGCCGGCAGGATCAGCCACGTCTTCGCGAAGCCGGGAAGTACCTCGTTGCCGCCGGCATCTTTCCGGAACAGCAGCCCGAACACGCCTACGATCGCGGGCACGGCGGCGCTGGCCAGCGTAAGCACGCCCCGGACGTGTTCGGAGAAAAACTTCAGCTTGTCGGCGGCTCCAATGCTGTTCGAGTCGTCAGTGCCGAACTTAGGCCCTGTCTTTTCAGCCATCCATCACCGCCGTTCTTTTGCCGCGCTCGCAGCCGCTCCCTGCTGCCAATGACGCTTCTTGAGCTTGCTCAGCGTCAGCCAGATATTCTTGGCCGCATGCGTGGGCACGGCGGCTCCATGTACGTACCGGTAAAGCGTCGCGTAGGGGATCCCGGTCAGAATCGCCAGCCGGCGCACCGAGACACGCTTTTCATCCATCGCCTTCCGCAACTGGGCTGGCTCCAGGCGTCGCAACACGCTCTCTACCTGCCGTACTTCTTCCTGCGGAAGTCCCTCCTTCGCGGCCGAGGCCGGCATCGCTTCCATCTCCGTGCCCACGCGGGCGGATTCACGCAGATTGACTTCCGCCGCCAGCAACCGCGATTCCAGATTTTCCACGTAGTCGGTCAGGGCCACAAAGCGCTTCATCGGAAGCTGCACAAACTTTCCGTCCACCAACTTCACATCCTTGTCGGCCAATTCGAATTTCATATCTCCCTCATGGTTGAAACTTGGGCAGCCGGTACTTGAAGGGAAGGTCGAGATCTTCCAGGTAAACCAGCTGTCCGGACTCGCGAATCGTGTAACTCACAACGAACCCGTTTTTCAGGATCTGCACCTGCCGTAGGATCACCAACAGTTGCAATGGCTCGGCCTCGCCGCTCCCTTCGGGCTGGGGCAGCAACTTGTAGGCGGCCCCCGGCTCGGGATGATGCGGATGGGCGCCGATCGCCTCTTCCGCTGCTTTGATCTCGGCCAGCGCCTGCGGATCCTCAACCCGCGCCAATGCCTCCGCATAGCGCGCTTGCGGGATCGTCTTGTACACGCTGCCGTCCGCCGGCACGGTGCCTCCTGCAGGGGCAGTCGCGTACCCCCAGCATGATCCACTAATGGATCAATGTCAATCGCTATTATTCAGTAGTGGATCATTATTGTAGCCTATTTGTCAGCCTCTTGGACTGGATATAAGCGTCGCTCTATCAGTTAGTTAGAGCGCAAGTTGTGAGGCCGCGGGTGGCTGTTCCAGCAGTGCAGAAAAGGCAAGGGAATCCCGGCCACTTTTCGGAACAGCCTTTGCGTTGCAACTTAGCCTATGGCCCCGCCGGCGCATTCCCGCTAGCCTCCACAAGTTGCCGGACGGAACCGGCGACCATGATCAGCAGATTCGCGCGCGGGGCGGCGGCTAGGTCGATGGCGGCAAGTTGTTGGGCTCTCCAGAGTGCCGGAGACGGTGCTCCCTTTTCGAGGTAGTCGAGGGCGAACAGCCCGGCGAAGCCCAGGCTCGAAAGATCGGCAGACAAAGGGGCAAGCTCACCCATCAGGAAAGATTTCTCCAGCGTGGGATGCAGCCGCGGATCATTGTCGCGCCATGCCGTCAGCTGCGTGCGTATGGTTGCAGCCGCTGCACGATCCTTGTAGCCGCTCGCCACGTAGGCCTGCACCACGTCATGAAAGTTTCGTGCCTGATCGCTTTCCGGACGCGCCGTATCGACGAGGCGATTCAACGGCGCGCGAAAATCCAGCGGACCTTTCATGCTGTCCATGCGCGTGTAGTCTTTGACGGGCTCGACAACGTCGGCAAGAGTGCGCAGCGCGCTGACATCTCCGCCTCCGGCCATGCGATCGAGCGCCGGAGCCAGCGATGTTCGGTGCGTCAAGCCCAGCCATTGCAGCCGCTCGCTGACTTGCGCCATCCGCTCGTACATCGACGCCGGGTCCTGCACGCTGGCCGGAGACCACAGCCGCTCGGCAATCGCCGCATTGCGCGGCCAGATTCTCGAATCAATATTTTCCGGAGTAATGAATTCCGACCACATGCATGACTCGCCGCCCAGGATGCGGGCCTTCTCCTCCGCGTTCAGTATCGCGCCCTGGCCACTGAGCGGCTCAACCGCGTAATGCCGCGACGCGGGCCACATCAGGTCCAGGTAATACCCGAATGACAGCAGGCCGCGGTAGCCCTGCTTGGCCGCGGTCGCGAGCGATTCCTGCCCGCGCCACGACTGCACCACCACGCTCTTCGGCAAATCCGGATGCAGCACCTCGTCCCAGCCCACCATGATCTTGTGGTGCTTGCTCACGATCTTCTGCAGGCGCTGGTTGAAGTACGCCTGCAGGTCCTGCTTGTTTTTCATGCCATGCTCGCGCATGAATGCCTGGATCTTCGGATTCGCCTCCCACTCCTTGCCCGCCACCTCGTCCCCGCCGATGTGGACGTACTCGTCCGGGAACAGCTTTGCCATTTCTTCCAGAAATTTGTCGAGGAACTTGTAGGTTTCCTCTTTTGTCGGATCCATCTCCGCGTCGGGCGCCCCCGGTTCCATCTTGTAAGGACCGCTTCCACTGGCCAGTTCCGGGTAGCCAACGTACATGGACCGGCTGTGCCCGGGCATTTCAAACTCGGGCATGATGCGAACGCCGCGATCGTGCGCATAGGCAATAAAGTCGCGAATCTCTTCCTGGGTGTAGTAGCGCCCGTCCGACCCTTCGCCCTGCAGTTTCGGGAAGCGCTTGCTCTCGATGCGGAACCCCTCGCTGTCGTAAAGATGCCAATGGAGGACGTTCATCTTCACGGCGGCCATGCCGTCGATGTTGCGCTTGAGCACCGCGATCGGAATGAAATGCCGGCCCACGTCGATCAGCGTTCCGCGCCACACGAAGCGCGGCTGATCATGAATTGTGACGGCAGGCGCCACGAACCCGGTCGGCGTAACGGTCACCAGCTGCAGAAAGGTTTCGAGCCCGTGCAGGATGCCCAGCGTGTTGGGAGCCGTGAGTGTCGCGCCCGACGAGGTCACCGCCAATTCGTACGATTCGTCTTCCCCGACTTTCAGCACCTTTTCGCTGGCGTGCTCGGCGCGAACCGAAAGTGTGGGGTGCGAGGGGTCAACCGGCCTTTGCAGCAAAAGCCCTGTCCGTCGCGAAAGCTGATCCTTGAAGCGCTCCACGCCGCCATCGAGCATGGAGTCGTGGAAACCCGTGGCAATGACCGAGAAAGTGCGATCGATAGGAAGTTGCCCGCTGCCCATCTGCACCGACGCCGGCATGGGCATCACGTTCAAGCGCGGCTGAATTTCGCAAACCGCGATACCCATCATCAAAAATGCTGTCCACGCCAACGCGACGATTCGTAGAGCGCTCCATAGACGAACTTTCAGGATTAAGGGATGCATCGTTCCTCGCAGCAATGAAGATGAAAGCGGATCGAGCCTACCTGTGCGCACAAAAGTTTGCCATAGCGAAAAGCGTTACGGCAGAATTTCGCAACTCGGCGAAACGCACTGTCGAGAGTTGTGCAAATTTTGGGGTGAAAGGGGCCGGATTCCTCCGAGTGTTTTGCCAACCGCAATGGTCGCGAAGATTGCGCGAAGGTCGCTGCGCGGCCACACCCTCTGAATCCTCTTAATTACTCCCCTGTGCAAGACTCTTTGTTGACATCAAGCAAAGTGGACCTAATATGTTTAAAACATTTGTGCTTTGGATTGTTTCAACGGTATGAATTTAGTCAGAACTTTGAAGACGCAATTCACATCCCGCGAGGTGGTGCAGTGGACCGGCATCAGCGCCCGCCAGCTGCAGTGGTGGGACGAGCGGGGAATCGTGGTGCCGGCGCGTGACGGCCACCGCCGCCTTTACTCGATGGAAGACCTCTCCGAGATCGCGGTGATCTGCGAATTACGCGATCGCGGCTTTTCGTTGCAGCGCCTCCGCAAAGTGATTCGCTTTCTGCAGCACGAATTCAACCAGCGCCTGGCGGAAACGGTCAGCGGTTCCTCCGAGTATCACCTGCTGACGGATGGGAGAAGCCTTTACCTTGAAACTTCAGCGCAGCAGATTGTGGACATCCTCAAGAACGCTCGTCAACCGATGCTGGCGATCTGTCTCAGCGACGCCGTTCGCCGGGTTCGCGCCAACATCGAGGGTGGCAAAAAACGCTGTAACCCGGCAAGACGCGCGCCGGGCGCCGAAAGCCGGAAGAAAAATGCGTCCTAGCGAAGCCTGAGCCATGGGGGGAGGTTTCATGAATGCTGAACTCGATTTCTTGAACGAATGGATCCCGGAACAGATGGCCCCGGGTACTCTGTTTGTCCTGGAAAACGCCGGGCAGGTCGGCGAGAAGGAAGATCCTTACTGGGCGGTGCTTTCCTGCCCCTCTTGCGGAACGCTGGGGCTGGTTACCCGCAAGCAGGTGGCCGGACTGCTGGCCGTGATCTGCGGGTCCGACCAGTGCTCCGCGCAGTTCTTTATCAACGACAGCGAAATCGTGCCCCGCAAGCCAATTTAGCAGAAGTGATCTGTCGCTCCGCGGGCGAGGGCGCCCGCGCTACACCTTGACTCTCTCCAGCGGAACCGGAACCTGCTCCACAATCTCGATATCAAACCCTTCTAGCGCCGCCACTCGGCGGGGGTGATTGGTCAGCAGGCGAATCCGCCGCAAGTTCAAATCCGACAGAATCTGCGCGCCAATGCCGATCTCCCGCTGGGTCTTGCGTTCGCTCTCGGGCAAGGTCGGAAGAGCGCGATCCCGGTGGAAGCTCAGCACCGGGCGGTCTCCGATCTTGTCCACGGAGAAGCCTTTCGAAGTCTGGTGAAGGTAAATAATCGCGCCGCGCCCCGCTTCGGCAATGGCACGCATCGAACCCTCAATGGTCGCCCGGCAATCGCACGCGGTCGAGCCGAAGACGTCGCCCATCACGCAGTGCGAATGCATGCGCACCAGTACCGGGCCCGGGGCATTTTCAATATCACCGCGCACCAGTGCCACGTGCGACTCGCCACCTTCGACTTCGCTTTCGTAGGCGATCAGGCGGAACTCGCCATGCCGCGTGCTGACCATTGCCTCTCCGACGCGATGTACGTAGCGCTCGTGCGCCATGCGGTAGCGGATGAGTTCCGCCACGGTCAGCATCTTCATGCCGTGTGTTTTGCAGAACTCCACCAGGTCGGGCACACGGGCCATGGTGCCATCGTCGCGCATGATCTCGCAGATGATGCCCGCGGGGATCAATCCGGCGAGCCGCGCCAAGTCTACCGACGCCTCGGTCTGCCCAGCCCGTACGAGAACGCCGCCTTTTTTGGCGCGAAGAGGGAAGACGTGACCGGGCCGTGCCAGGTCCGAAGGCCGGGTTGCCGGATCGATGGCCACCTGGATGGTGCGCGAACGGTCGTATGCGGAAATCCCGGTGCTGACTCCTTCGCGCGCGTCAATCGCTTCGCAAAACGCCGTGCCGTAATTCGAAGTATTTTCGGCCGTCATCGGCCCAATGCGCAGGTGCTCGAGCCGCTCCTCGGTCATGGCCAGGCACACTAGCCCGCGGCCGTACTTCGCCATGAAGTTGATAGCTTCGGGAGTGACTTTTTCCGCCGCCAGCGTGAGGTCGCCTTCGTTTTCGCGATCCTCGTCGTCGATCACGACAACCATGCGGCCGGCGCGGATTTCCTCAATCGCGGTGGGGACGTCGGTGAATGGCGGCTGGGGGCTCATATAGCTGCGATTTTAGCAAAACAGGCATCCATCAACCGGGCCGCTGGTGATGAACAAGCTCGCTCTCGGCGCCGCGAAATAGAGCCCGCAGCGCGCGTACGACCCAGCGCACAAGCAGAATAATCGCAACAAGAAAGACGATCGCTACGCCCGCCGCAATGTAAGGATGGCGCGTCGCGAACCAGGTCAAGAAAATTGCCAGTGCATCCTCGCCCAGGCTCAAGCCGATGTTCGACAGCGGTTCCGGAGAAGGCGTCACCGCCGCCCGCACCGCTGTTTTGCCGCCATGCGCCGCCAGCGCGATGGCTCCCCCTACCAGCGTGGCCACCAGTTGCTTTTCTGGCGAAAGCTGTGACGTCGCTCCGTAAGCCAACAACGCCGCTACCGGAACCCGGATGAACGTGTGGAGGGCGTTCCAGATCAAATCGAAGGCGGGAATCTTGTCTGCGAAAAACTCCAGCAGAAACAATGCGATGCTCGCGCCGATCACCCACCAGCTGGTGAGCACATGCAAGGCCGGGGGCAAGGGCAGAACGCCAGCATGTGCCAGCAGCCCCAGTGTCGCAAGGGTGGCATACACGTTGAGCCCGGCGGCGAAACTAATGGCGACCAGCGATGCCGCAATTTCGTTGGGCGAGAGTCTTACCGCGTCCAGCATCTGTGTGAATCTTTGAACCTACGGGCGACCTCAAGCATATGCCAGCATGCAACAAAAAGGGCCGCCAAAAAGGCGGCCTGAAATTTGGATTTCGTCGTCTCTTAGAGGGTGGACTCGATCTCGAAGCCCCATGCTTCCAGCAAAGGCTCCGGGATGTATTTGGAATTCTTGTTCCGGCGTGCCCACTCCCGCAAACGCGTCGACCGCAAATACTGGTCGGGGGAGAGTTTGTATTCGCGAACCACTTGCTCGAACTCGGTGATCGTGGGGGTGATCGGCCCAATGGGTTCCGGCTTACCCCAGTTTGGGTTTCCGCGTCGCTTTGCCATGTAGATCTACGACCTCGTTACGTTGGAATAAGTTCGACTGCCTGAAGAACGTACCTAAACCCTTAGATTCACTGGCTCTTAGGTTAGATGCAAAACCAAAACCCGAAAGGACGGCAAAAGGTAAGATCCAGTTGACGGCAACCTATGGGATATTGGAGACACAAGAGTATAGGCCTCTTTTACCGGGAAGTCAACGCTTTTCTGGCGCACGCAGCCGCTTCAGCGTCGATCTAATAGCCTTATTATCAGTCTATTACAAGGAATTCTTCGCCTGTTGACTCCCTAGAATCCCTGCCTGTGGTTTTTAATAGGCTGAGCCCTTTACGTTTGCCTCGATTACGCCCGTAACCAGAAGGTATCGGCGTTCGTTGACGACGTAGTAATCGAACCGTAAAGTGCCTATTGGGAGGCAGTTCCGTGAGAGATATCTACGAGGTGCTTCGTAAGAAACAGGCCGAACAGGCCCAATTGGGTAAGCAGATCGAAGCCTTGCAAACGGCTGCCGAACAATTGCGCAGCGTGGCTCACCTCCTGAACGCGGAGGAGGAAGAAGACAAGGGCTCGCACCAGGGCTAAGAGCCTTTCGATGTGACCTTCGCCCGGAGTTGGACGTTCCTATGAGTTTGAAGTCCCTGGTGTTGTGCGCCGACGAGAAGATCGTACGCGTGTTACGGCGCGTGTTGAGCGATCTGGAAATCGGCATCGAGCACTGCACCGATCCTGACGGGGCGATCCATAAGCTGACCCGTCAGCGATTCGAAGCCGTCATCATCGATTGCACTGACCTCAAGACCGCAACTTCTGTCCTGAAAAGCGCGCGTTCCGCCCCCGCGAACAAACGTGCCATTGCGGTCGCCATCATGGATGGTCATACCGGTCTGCGCTCCGCTTTTGATATGGGCGCGCATTTCGTCCTGTACAAGCCAGTTTCGACCGAACGCGCCCGTTCCAGCTTTCGGGCCGCCCGTGCCCTGATGAAGCGGGAACGCCGGCGCAATGCACGGGTTGCGATCCAGGTTTCGGTCTCGCTCAAGAACGACCGGACCGGCTTCATGCAAACTGTTCCGACCACCGACCTGAGTGAAGGCGGCATGGCCGTGCAGTTCCCGAAGCAGCAAAAAGATCCCGGGCCCTGGGAAGTGCATTTCCGCTTGCCGGGCTCCGATAAAGCGATTGAAGTGACGGGCGAGGTTGCCTGGCAGAATCCCGGGGGCCAGATCGGAATCCGATTTTCGAACATCGAAGTCGATCTTTCCCATGACCTGCGCCAGTGGCTCAACCAGCAGTCTCCGGAGAGCGAGAAAGATGATCCACCGGTTCGCTGCAAGCTTACGGATCTGAGCCTGGGGGGCTGCTACCTGGAAATTGCTTCGCCCTTTCCGCCGCGTACCCGGATCGTGTTGTCCATGCGTGCGGGGGACCTGGAGTTGCGCGTGGAAGGCGTGGTGCGCGTGATGCATCCCGAACTGGGCATGGGGGTTGAGTTCAACCAGACCACCATGGAGCAGCGCAATCACGTGGAAAAATTCATTCAGACTTTAATGAAGGCCGGCGATCTTCTGCCCGACCTGCTGGTCGAGCCCGAAGGCCTGGAAAGTGCGACCGGGTCCAGCAAAGGATCGCCTGCGCAGGTGCCCGAGATCGAGGATCCCCTCCTCGAATTGTTCCAGACCAAGTCGACGCTGTCTGCCGAACTCTTCATGAAGGAGTTACGCAAGCAGCGCCGCAACCATCATTCCGACGCGTCCGAAGAAACCATCCTGCCTGTTTAATTGCCGGCGCAGATTCGCGCTAGTCGGATTCCCGCTTCGCGTCTTCCTCTACGATTGCCGAATCATCCATCTCTTTTTGATGGAGTTTCTTGAAATCGGCGAGCACGCTTTCTGATTTCTCTTTTTCTCCGAGCTTTGCATACACGCGCGCCAGTTGGTAGTAAGCGGAGGTGAATCCCGCATCCGCAGCGATGGTCGACTCGAATGCCTGGCGGGCCTCGGTCCATCGCTTCGCGTAGACCGACAGCTTCCCGAGTTCGTAGTGCGGGAGCGGGTATTCCGGCTTGAGTTGCGCAGCCTTTTTAAGAGACTCCTCCGCCTTCGCGTATTCATTGAGACGCATGAGCAGAATGCCGAGGTGGCAGTGAAATCGGGCGTTGTCGGGCTGCAGTGCAATGGCGCGCCGGAGGTACCGTTCCGCTTCCCGCGGTTCGCCTTCGCCGGCGGACGCCAGCGCTGCCATAAAGATGGTCTTGGCTGACCGGGGATTGAGTTCAAAGGCCCGCACGAGGTTCGGCGCGCGTCCGCATAGTGCCGCAACAGGTATTGGCTGATGCCCGTAAGGTAGAAAGGCTCGTCCCACGTGGGCGCCAGGGCAGTTGCCTTACGCGCCATTTCCAGGGCCGCCTCTTGCTGCCCGGCCCGCTGGAGAAGACGAACCCGCAAGGCCAACACCTTGGGATTTTCCGGAGCTAGAGTCAAGGCGGCATCCGATTCCTCATCCGCCTCAGGGAAGCGATGGCTCTGGTAGAAGGCGCTTGCCCGCAGGTAATGTTCGTCGGCGGTGGTCGGCGTCTTGATCAATTCCAACACGGCTTCGGGTTGCCGAGACGCGAGGTAAGCCGTCGCGAGCTGGTTGCGCACATGAGTGTCATCTGGACGAGCCGTATTCGCTGCGCGAAGATAGGGGAGCGCATCCTCGGGTTGAGCATGCTGGAGAAATTCCTGGCCTAGCGCCGCATTCCACTGGAAATCCGACGTCAGTCGCGCGGGGGCCTGCCTGGCCGCTTGTCGAGCGTCTTCCAGCCGTCCTGCTTCGAGGCACGCCCGGACGAGGTTAAAAGAAACATCAGGACGGTCCGGGGTCAGCGCATGAGCGCGGCGCAATGAACGAAGCGCTGCAACCGGTTGCTTCAGTTCGAGCAAGACAATGCCCAGGTCATAGGCGGCATTGGCTTGTTTGGGATCCAAAGCAGCGGCCTGCTCGAGTTCCGCACGGGCGAGCTTAAGTTTTTTGTCCTTCAGGAAGGCAAGAGCCAGGTCGTAGTGGGCGGAGTAGGAACGAGGATTCAGCTTAAGAGCCTGCCGGTAATGCTGGATCGACTTCGCCACCTCTCCGCGCTGAAACTCCGTGAGTCCCAACAGAAGATATGCATCGGGGCACTTCGGATCGATTGCGACGGCAGCGTTCAGTTTTTCGATCGCACCGGCCGAATCGTTCACCTTAAGGGCCGCCTGAGCTCCGGTGAGGTAAGGTTGGGCTTGAGCGCAATTCGAAATCGCTTGTCCCCGAGGGGACTGTGAACTTGCCGCCAGGTAAACCGCAATGAAACCCGCTGTCAACAAACGATCTCGCTCCGACACGGACTCGCTGTGTTCTGGTCATTATGCCGGATTGGGGACTTGGGCGTGATTGTTTCAGAGCGCAACAGCCGGCTCGAGGTGCCCAGAATTTCACCGGTTTAAAACGATTTAACCTTGACTATTTGAGGGGTTATGAGTAATCGTATGGCCACTCTAGGGGTGTAGCCCAATTTCCCAATAAAGTGCTGGAGGCCTTCATGAATCCCCACTTGCCGTGGAAGATTGTTGGCAGCGGTCTTGCTCTATTCCTCCTCTTCCCATTTGTTCTCTACGCAGAGGTCACGGGCTCGATTTCCGGGGTCGTAACGGACCCGAGCGGCGCAAACGTGCCCAATGCCGTCGTGATCCTGAGAAGCGGGGAGACGGGGCTCGAGCGCAAGATTCAGGCCAATAAGGAAGGTGCCTACGAGTTTCTCGCCGTGCCTGTGGGAGAAAACTACTCGGTCCGCGTGGAGGCGCCCCGGGTTCCGAGCGGCCGTGCAAAGCGGCATCAAGCTCGAAGTGAACCAGAAATACAGAGCGGATTTCAAATTGCAGGTCGGCGCAGTTACGGCCACTGTTGAAGTCACCGGTGCGATTACGCAGGTCGATACCAGCAGCACGCAACTTGGGGACGTCATTGGTGAAAAGAAAATCACCACCCTGCCGCTGAACGGTCGCAGCTATCTGGACCTGCTCGGTTTGCAGGCAGGCGTCGTACCGGTCATGTCGGATGCGGGGCTGGCGGATCGGCCCGTCTCAGGGAATCAGAACTCCGGCCAGCTGTCGGTGAACGGGCAACGAGAGTCCGCCAATTCCTTCATGGTGAATGGCGGTGATGTCGAGGAGAGCGTTTATAACGGTGCTTCGATCGTTCCTACCCTGGACTCGATTGAGGAATTTCGCTTGCTGACAAATACCTTTAACGCGGAGTACGGCCGGTTCTCCGGTGGCATCGTCAATGTCATCACCAAATCGGGACGAACCAGATTCACGGTTCGGCCTACGAGTTCCTGAGAAACGAGAAGCTGGACGCGCGTAACTACTTTGATCAGGAACGAGGGCCGTTCAAACGCAATCAGTTCGGTGGCACGATCGGCTTCCCGATCGTGAAGAACAAGCTGTTCTTCTTTGGCGACTATCAGGGTACTCGGGAAATACGTGGTGTAACCCACTCTCTGATTGTTCCGTCCGTGCTCGAGAAAACTGGTGACTTTTCCGATTTAGCGGACACAGGGTTTGCACAGTTTAATACCGAGATCCCGGATCCGAACGACCCCGACAACAATTCCATCGTCGTCCCCACCCCGTGCGTGGCGACAACAGCCCAGAAAACTTCGCTAACACATTAACCCAGCGCTTGGGATACCCGTCAACCCCAGTGAACCGTATGATTTCTCACCAACCGACATGAACCGCGTATTGGTTCCGTAGGGGTGCCTGCACCGACAAGACACAGTTGCGTCTTCCCGGGCGCCAACGGGCCGATTATTCCTCAGTCAGCGTGGTCGCCCGTAGCAGTCGCCACCCTCAAGTTCCTTCCCGACCCGAATGCAGGCGGGAACACTTTCTCCACGTCCGCTGAAAAACTCCATTTGCGGGACGAAAAGTTTGGCTTGCGCGTTGACTACAATGCAGGTCGATTCGGCACTTGGTCTGGCTACTACTACTTCGACGACACCAATTACCTCAATCCCTTCTGCAACTGCTTTGGTGATACGGCACCCGGATTTGCAACCGTTTCTCTCTCTCGCGCACAGCAAGCACAGCTTAGCAACACCGCTCTCCTGAATCCCAACACGGTCAATGAAGTGCGGTTGAATTACACGCGCCTTGGGCTGCTGCGAAACAAGCCCGTAGGTGGTCTAGGAAAAATCACGGACTTCGGCTACATTCCTGGGGACGCAACCCATCCTTTGGGGGTCTTTCCGACAGTTTCCAAGTATGAGGGAGTGGCTCCCATAAGCTTCGGGCAGATGGGTTCCTACTTTGGCCTGCCCGACGGCACAACCGGACAGTACAACAACACTTACCAAATTACAGACAACTTCTCCAAGATAGTGGGAAAGCACACGCTCAAGTTTGGTGGTGATATCCGATACATCCAGGTCAACGAGCGCAATACCTACACTTCCAATGGGTGGTTTGAGTTCGACGGGGGTGAAACGGGAAATGATTTCGCCGACTACCTCTTGGGTGCTCCGGATCTGTTCAACCAAACCAGCCGCAGCTGCTGGACTCCCGTACCAAGTATTTTGGGTTGTATGCGCAGGACACGTTCAGGGCTACCAGCGATCTGACGATCAACTACGGACTGCGCTGGGATGTGAGCCAGCCTTTTTACGACACCAAAAACAGAATCCAGACGTTTGTCCCCGGCGTCCAGTCTCAGGTGTACCCGGATTCTCCGGAAGGCTTAGTGTTCCCAAAGGATCCAGGCATACCCCGTACCCTGGCGCCGACCCAATACAACCGATTTGCGCCGCGGCTCGGGATTGCCTATTCGCCGGGAGCCACCGAGGGAACCATCGCGAAACTCACGGGCGGTCCGGGACGGACGAGTATTCGCGTGGGCTCTGGCCTTTACTACACGGCGATCGAGGACGTTACGCTGTTCAACGAAGTCGGCGACGCCCCCTTTGGATTGTTCTGGGTGAGTCCCTCTCCCATTTACATCGAAGAACCATACAAACGGCGAGTCGGACAGCAAGACCCCGCCGGCAACCGCTTCCCGTTCACGATTCCGCCCCCGGGCGCGACCGGAATTTGGTCGAAGTACTTGCCGCTTGCCTATACGCCCGGCTACAACGTCCAAAAACAAATTGCCGTACTCAATTCAGTTCAATCTGGTGGTGGAACGCGAGCTTCCGAAGAATTTCCTGTTCTCCATCGGGTATGTGGGCTCGCGCGGACGACATCTGCTTACCACTGTCGAGTCGAACCCCGGGAATCCCGCGCTATGTCTTGCGACTCTTCAACCGGATTGCGGAGCCATTTGGGAAGACCAAATCTACGATTTGGGTGGCGGGAATTTGGCTCGGAACTCGACCCTATTCCGTGACCTCGGGGCGAGAACTCGATCAGAACACCGGAGTTGGCTCCCTCGATTTCGCAAACAACGCATGGCAAGCGACGGTCGCGAACTCCAATTACAATTCCCTCCAGATTCAACTTGCAAGAACGTTGGAGCTTTTCGCGTCCGGGGCGCATACGGCTGGTCGAAGTCGATTGACAACTCTTCCGGGTTCTTTGATGCGATTAATCCATACAATCCCGACTTGAGCCGCGCGCTCTCGACATTCGACCTGACACATAACTTTGTCGTGAGCTACGAATACGACCTGCCTTTCGCAAAGTCGGGTCACGGTGTCACAGGCAAGCTGTTTGGGGGTTGGACAATTTCGGGGATTACGCGCTTTACCACCGGTTTCCCGATCACGCTTAGCGAGAGTGATGATCAGTCGCTTTGCGGGTGCAGTGGCGCCGATGTGCCGAAATATGACAGTACACCGATCCATTTCATAGACCCGCGACGCATCGACCCGGTGACGGGGGGACACTATTTCTTTGATCCATCCCCTTTCTCGTCCTCAGACCTAGGAACCATAGGCAACGTGAAGCGGCGTTTCTTCCATGGTCCGGGACTTAACAACTGGGATATTGGAATCCACAAGAACACCCGCATAGGAGAGAGGGTTCTGCTCGAATTTCGCGGCGAACTCTTCAACGCCTTCAACCATGCACAGTTCGAAAACCCCGACGGCGATGTTGCTGGCAGCAGCATGGGACAGGTCACCAGCGCTCGTGATCCCCGCATCGGCCAACTGGGGTTAAAGCTATCTTTCTAGCCCACCAGGCGTAAAGCATGAAGGGCACGCTCTGTAGCGTGCCCTATGTTTTTCTCTACTCAATCGCATCGCAAGCCTGACGATGATGGAGCGCCCGTGAATCTCAACTACAAGCGACTCATCTCTTCCGCTTTATTGTTGATTGTATTGTGCTCATCGTCGCTCCTCTCCGCCCAAATGAACGGGGAAGCCGCCCGCGACTGGCTCGTTGTCTTCCGTGACACTTTGCAGCACAGCGTCCTACAATTCTGGATTGACCACGCTGTCGACAAGGAATTTGGTGGTCTCCTGGGCCAGTTGAACCGGCGGGGCGAGCCCACTGGCTCCGGCGATAAATCTGTCGTCCTGATATCGCGTTCCCTCTGGTCGTTCTCGGAGGCCTACCGCCGTTACCCTGATCCGGCATATCAGAAGATGGCTGCCGAATGCCTCAAGTTCCTGCGCGACAAGATGTGGGATAAGGAGCACGGCGGCTACTACTTCATGGTCAGCCGCGAAGGCAAGGTCGTCGACTCGACCAAGCAGCTGAACCCAATGTCTTACGTGATGGAGGGATTGGCAGAATATGCTCTGGCTTTTCACGACAATGACGCGGCTCGCGAAGCGCTGGAGCTGTTCCGGGTGATTGACCGTCACGCCCACGACGATAAGTACGGCGGCTATCGCATCGCGTTCACCGCGGACTGGCAGTTCATCGAAAACTATAAAGATGGTCCGAACGGCGCCGGATCGTTCGGGCGAAAATCCTACGACTGGCATTTGGGCCTGGTAGAAGCCTTGGCGACTCTTTATGACGTCACCGGCGATTCCCAGGTGCGGGCGCGGCTAGAAGAACTACTGAACCTGTTCGTGAACAAGATCATCGATGCCGACATCGGCTACGGCCGATATTACTTCCACGACGACTGGAGCGTGGCGGATCGCGACGGCGATTCGAAAGAATCGGAATACGGGCTCGACCTGGAGGCCAGTTGGCTCATCGTGGAGGCGGCGCAGCGTGTCGGAAAGCAGCAAGACCCTGGCATTCGCCGCGCCAGTCTGGCGCTTGTCGATCACGCCCTACGCTATGGCTTTGACAAGGAGCACGGAGGCGTTTACCGCTTCGGTCCCGCGACCGAGCCAGCAAAAAACAAAGATATGGAGTGGTGGCAACAGTGCGAGGCTCTGGTGGCTTTGCTCAACGCTTACCAACTCACCGGAGACGCGAAGTACTGGCAGGCTTTTGACCTTGAGGCCCGCTTCTTCACGGAGCGCTTCGTGGACCATCAATACGGCGAGGTCTACACTGCCATTTTTCACGATGGAAGGATCGACGATGAGAAAGTTGGTCCCTGGAAAGCTCCGTACCATGTCACCCGTGCCTGCCTCGAATTGATCTCGAGGTTGGGAGGCACGCTGTAGATCAAGATCATGGAGTCGAAGGTCAGTCTGGTTCCGTCACATTGACGCTGTTTTCCAGGGAGGATACTGACGTGCGTTCGCGCCCTGCTCTTTATTCGTTCTTACCTCTGTTCCTTTCCGTGGCGGCGCTTGCGGCCGACACCAGGGTCCTCACCAATCACCTCGGCTACGAACCCACTGGCCCGAAGCACGCCGTCATTCTCGGCAAGGAAACCGACAAAATTCCGGAATGTGCTTTGAAGAATTACGCTGGTGATCAGGCAGTCCTCACGGTGCCCGCGCATGCGGCCGGTCCCGTAAAAAAATGGAGAGACTGGTATTTCTGGACGGTTGACTTCGATTCGTTCACGACGGAGGGCGAATACTATCTCGACTGTAAAGCCAGCAACGGCCCGGTTCGTTCTTTTCCATTTCGCATTCAGAAGCTGATCCTGGAACGCAACACGATTTCAAACGCGATCAACTACTTTAAAGAAGAGCGCAGCGCCGGCCGCATGGATGAATCCGACCATCATCTGCCGTTCGACGGCAAGCCGGGCACGCTCGACGCGCACGGCGGTTGGTGGGACGCGACCGGAGACTACGGCAAGCACCTGTCGCATCTCTCGTTCTCGACCTACTTTAACCCCCAGCAGATTCCGCTCTCCGTGTTTGCGCTCTTCAAAAGCTATGAGCTGATGAATGTGCGGCCCGTGCCCGAATTCGCCCGCTACAAGACGCGCGCGCTGGACGAAGCCATGTATGGCGCCGACTACCTGGTGCGCGTCAAGAATCCGCAGGGATCGTTTTATCGTTCCATCAGCAATGGCGGAGTCAATCAGGTTCCCGAAGAACGCAAAGTCGCCGGGGAGATGAAGAAGTTCGGCATCTACCAGTCGAGCGACAAGGCGCCCACGGATATGGTGCAGCAGGCGAGCAACGAGCGGGAGTACGAGGCGAGCTATCGCTCTGGCGGTGGCATGGCGATTGCCGCACTCGCGATGGCCAGCAGCTATCCGTTCTCCGGGGAATTCAAGAGCGCCGAATACCGCAAGGCCGCCGAAGATGGCTTCGCGTATCTCGAGAAAAACAACCCGCGTATGACCAACGATGGCAAGGAGAACATCCTGGACGACTACTGCGCGCTGGCCGCCGCCACCGAGCTTTATAAAGCGACCAAGAAAGCGGAATACAAGGCGGCCGCCGATCGCCGCGCGCAAAGCCTGATGGGACGGCTCATCTCGAGCGGAGATTTCCACGACTACTGGCGCGCCGACGATAAAGAACGGCCATTCTTTCACGCATCCGATGCCGGTTTGCCCGTGGTGAGCCTGCTCTATTACTCCGAGATCGCCGACGCCCAGGTCCGAGGCGATGTCCTGAACGCTGTTAAGAAATCACTGAATGCCCAGCTCGTCCTCAATGCCGAAGTCACAAATCCCTTCGGGTACGCGCGCCAGCTTGTGCAGGACAAGTCCGGCAATCGCCACACCAGCTTCTTCTTCCCGCACAACAGCGACGCAGCGCCCTGGTGGCAGGGAGAAAATGCCCGCCTTGCCTCGCTTGCGACCGCCGCCCAGCTGGCCGCAAAGCAGTTTCCTGACGATCCGGAATTTCAAAAGAAGCTCCGCGCGTTTGCTGCGGATCAGATCAACTGGATTCTCGGTCTGAACCCGTTCGATTCCTCCATGATGTACGGCGTGGGCCGGAACAATCCGCAGTACATGTTTTTCGATTCGTGGGAATTTACCAACTCGCCGGGAGGCATTTCCAATGGCATCACCAGCGGTTTCCGCGATGAAGAGGGCATCGATTATGACCTGAGATACACCGCGACCGGCGCGGACAACGACTGGCGCTGGCAGGAGCAGTGGCTGCCGCACGCGTCATGGTTTCTGATGGCGGTGTCGGCGCAGGAGGAAGGAAAGAGGCCGTAGTGTCATCCTCTCGCACGAGGGCTCGTGCTCAGGGAGCGTTAGCCTCGCGCCGGAGTGTGCGCGAAACGCTTGCACGTTCTCAGTTTGGTCACACTGCTTTGCTGAAATAGCTCCTGCGAGTGTCTCGCAGGAAGTCGGAGCAAATTGATGGCGGGAAAGCCAACTCTTCGTGTGACCAAGTGGATGCGAACTGTGCCCGTTTTCGCCGAGTGCACGCACTGTGGGCGCGAGTTCAAAGTGCCGATGACGGCTCTTCACAGCGAGGTGCAGGCTCGCGAAAGTCTCAAGCTGCAATTCTCGCGACACAAGTGCACGTTGAGGCCGGAAAGCCCGGCAGCGAGCCCTAATTGAACGACCGCGTAACGGAGAGAGCGGAGGGTGTGGGCTGGTTTCGCTCAATGCGTCAACGCGGGAAATCTGCCTTCGTATTTTCGAGCCTCGTACCAAAGCGCGAGTTACACACGATTGCTGACGCCAATCTTGTCATAAACCGTGCTTAGGTAATTCCTCACGACATACACGCCAATGCCGAGCTGTGTGGCGATTTCATGGTTCTTCATGCCTTGCGCCACCATCTCGGTAACTCGCCTTTCTCGTTGGCTAAGCCTGCGCGTGCGGTCCAGCAATCCTTTCCTCTTGGGCAAACTACACCCCCTTACGGATTACCTCCCCGAACGACGCTGATCAGCCAAAGCACTGCCGCCAAAACCAGGAGCGCGTGAAGAAATCCGCCCATCGTGTGATGGGTGACGAAGCCTAGCACCCACAGCAGCAACAAGACGACCATCACGATCTTTAACAGGGGAAGGGCCTCCGAGCGACTTGGGGCAGGCTACCACGTGAAAGCTGAAGCCAACCTTAAGCGTGCCCCGAGGATGTACTTCTGAGTTCTTCGAAAAAAGCAGTAAGAGAGAGTCCCACCTCGCGCGTCGAAACGCTGAGGCGGGACTCTCATGCCAGCATTCATCTTCTAGCGTACGGAAACAAACACTGGTGCGGATGCGATCCCGTTCACGACAACCTCCAGCTTACTTCTTCCAGTTTCCTGGTTCGCTGGAACGTCGTAGTGGGTGGACACGAGTTTGTCGGATGCGACGGCCATGCTGCTGTGGTCGTGCGTCCGGCTGTAGAAAACGTGGCCAGTTTTCAAGTTGGTGATGCGCACCAGCGGATAGTTGGTCGCAGCCTGCACATCGTCTCCGTAAGCCGCGCCCTGCGACAGGCCGTTGAAGCGGAATCCGAAGATCTGATAAGAACCGCCGCGGTTGAGGACGTTCCGGGTGAAGGCAATTACAGGCTTTCCCGAGGGCACATCGTCGTCTTGGTGGCTGCGCGAGGGATTGAAGATCTCGATGTCATTGGAAAAGTCTGTGAGCAGGATCTGGCCAGTGGGCAGCACCAGCATGTTGCCGAAGAAAGAAGAGTCGCCGGCGGAATTCGGAATTCCCGGAACCTGGATCAGCCTTCGCCCATCCCACTCGAAGAAGGCGGAACCGGGGAGTCCGAACCCGGGACTGGCCATCATGAGAACTTTGCCGTTCGGTTCGAGCGCGGCGGGTCCGTCGGCGATGTCGAGGCTGTCAGGGAAGTCGGGCCCGGCTTTCCACTTTCCGTTGCGTGAGTTGTAGATCGCCGTGTGCCCGGCGCCGCACTGGTTGGCTCCGGTGTAGAAGACGGTTCCGTCGGGCCGCAACACACCAGGCCCAAGTTCATTGGAGCGCCTGATCGTGCAGGTCGCGGAAGAATCCCAAAGCTGCGTAATTGTGCTGCCGGCGCTGGACCAGACTCCTGTCTTCGGGTCATAGATCTCCGATCCGGTGCCGACAGGATCGAAGGCGCCCACGTAGGCATCCACGGTCAGCACTTTGCCGTTAGGCAGCAGCGTCCAGCCCTCCTCATCGTTGATGTCGAACTTGCCGCTACCGGTCTCGGTCCAGGTCAGGGTTTTCGGGTCGAGAAAGGCAGCCTGCGTTGTGCAGCAGTTGGCCTGCATAAACGTTCCGTCGGCAAGCACTACGCTCTGAGCGTCGCCGATGGTTTGCGGGAATGGTCCGAAGCCTCCGAAAAATGGAGGCGGGTTCACCGGGGTCCACGTGTCGGCGATAGGATCGTAAATGGCGCCCAACGGAGTCCAGGATGGTATGAGGGCCGTCTGATCGGCGCTCAACAAATACTCTCCACCCTCGATGATCAGCCGCCCGTCTGGAAGTACGGCAGAAGAGTGATACAGGGGGCTGTAGCCATCCGGCGTGGATGCAACCTGCGACCAGGTTCCGTTTACGTAGCTGCCAAACTGGTCGGGCGTGAGCCGCCACCAGTCGGGGAACGCGGCATCCTGAATAAGAACGGTTCCATCCGTGAGCAGGATCGGGTTCGACGCGCCGTCAGCTAGAAAGCTAGGCTGGTTCGTCAAAGGAGTCCAGGGATTACTCTGAGCAGACGCTGTGGCGGCTGCGACCCGTGCCTGCGCTCGAGCCGGAGCACCAACGGCATGCGGGATAGGCTTCAGCCGCTGCGCACCGGCCAACTGGCCGCCCGCCACCGCCAAGAATACAACTCCAAACGACCGCAAAATCTTCATGTTTCCTCCAGACATGCTCTCTCCTCGAAGTGAAAGTTGAACGGGTGCTGTTCGTATCTGAATCAGGGGCCGGGTTCGTCGAAGCGTGCAGAAAAGCTTGCTACCGGTACTTTGAGGCGGGTCCCAACAGAACGGGGTATGGACGTTTAGAAGCGGCGAAGGTAATCGGGAAACTTAAATAACGGGAGTCAGGCGGGCGATGGTAGCGCTGGAGCGTCGTCCCGGCTCAAAAGGATGAGTGAAATAAGGAAGGATGATCTACTACTTGCGATCGTTGTCGGCGCGCCGATTTTCGGCCAGTGTCGCTTCCTGCTTCTTCAGCAACTCCACTCCCTGCGCGAAGCTGAGGCCGGTCGGGACGGCGCGAAAATCGCTATAGGTTTCCGTCGACCGGATGTCGAGGCGCTTGAATAGCAGGATCCTCCCGGTAAAGGCGAGACCGATGCGGCGCATGTCCCAGCTGCCATCGCCGACGTCGCCTTGCTCCACCAGGAAATGACCGCCTTTATCGAGGTGGCCAAGAATTCCCCAGCCGAAGCTGACCTCTTTGAAGAGGGTGCCGTCGATGCGCGCAATCCGACGCCGGTTGGCATCGATCAGCAGAACGCCTTGCATGCCGGAAAGCACCTGCTCGACTCGCGAGGGCGGTACATATTTCGGGTTGGGACGAAAATTGAGGCGGACCAGTTCATCGCCTTCCTTGCCGACACCGGACTTGCCGAGTTCCGTGCCCGCGTATTCAAAGAGGAACGCGTCCGGCATAGCGCGCACAATCCGGGTAACGCGCTCCGCATCGTCTTTCTCGCGTTGCCGTTTCCTGGCCAGCTCCTCAGGGCTATTCATGAGCTGCTCGAGGCGCGCTTCTTCCGCCTGGCGCTGCTGGGCGGTCAGGGGACTGCCATCGTACGCGACCGCCATGCCAGCCATCGCGTCTTTGGTTTCGCAGTAAAGCCTCGTTTGGGAGCCGTGCGCGGTCTGCTTCAACGAGACAAACATATGGTGGGTGCTGGGCGTAGTGGAGGCCTTGACTTCGTTCTGGATGGTGGCACGGACCAGGTCACCGGGAGGCAGGGCGGGAGTCTGCCCGGCTTGGGCCCAGGAACTGAGACAGATAGCAACGATCGCGCACTTTGGCGGACGCAAGACGTTGGATCTCAATGCAGTGCCCCGCATAGTGTACCGTTAGACGAATCAATTCCAACAACTGTTGTATTTGCCAGCATACGCAAAAGGACAAAGCCGGGCTTGACCCGCCACGGCGCTCACTTGAGCCTTTAGGTCAGTGCAGGCGCTCGCAACAGATGCGAAAATCCTTGTGAAATGGTTTAGTATCATGGTTTCCCATCAAGTTCCCTTTCCTGACGTCAGCGGCAGAGCGCAGCCGGGGCAGGAGGGCAGCAGCAAATCCGGATTCCGCACGCCACCGGCCATTGGCCAAGGAGATTGCAGTCATGGATGTGCCCAAGACTGGTGAGTTCGCACACATTGGGAAGTCGGTTGTGATCAAGGGAGAGCTTTCCGGGAGCGAGGACCTGTATCTCGACGGCCAGGTGGAAGGCAACATTCTGCTGAAGGGCAACAATTTGACCGTCGGCCCGAACGGGCAGGTGAAGGCCAACGTCGACGCCAAAGGCGTGATCATTCAGGGCAAGCTGGAGGGCAACCTGCACGCGACCGACCGGGTCGAACTGCGAAAGTCCGCCATCGTTAATGGCGACATTGCCACCCAGCGGATCGCCATTGAAGAAGGTGCCTACCTGAAGGGCAAGGTCGACGTGGGCAAAGATGGGAAGTAGATCAATCGTCAGTCGCCAGCGTAGCCCCTTGATTATTGGCGAACGATGTTGATGTTGAAGACGGACGGCTAGCGACTGTCGACCGAAGACTAGCGACGAACACAGCTACATGAAACTGTTTCGCGGACCATCGTCCGGACCAGACAAAGCTTCGTCCCCGGCACAAACCAGTCACAAGTTGTCACGGCGCTCGAGCGGCCTGGGCGAACTGGCCCGCTATTGGTCGTCGGAGGAGGGCTTGTGCATTCTCGACCTGGGTGCGACCTCTCCGGCGAATATCCGCTACTTCACGGAACGTTCCCACAAGATGTACAGCGAGGACCTGCTCACGGCCTCGACCGATCCGGCGCTGGTCACTAAAGATGAGCAGGGCAATGTCGTGCTCGATAGCCGGCAATTCCTGGAAGACAACCTGGTGTATCCGGCCGCGCAGTTCGACGTGGTTCTCTGCTGGAATTTGCCCGACTACATGGATGAAAGCCTGGTCAAGCCGGTGGTCGGACGGTTGTGGTCGGTGCTCAAGCCGGGCGGGATGCTGCTGGCGTTCTTCCACACGCGCGATGCGGGGCCGGACGCTCCCTGCTACCGCTATCACATCATGGGACCCGACGTGCTGGATATGCAGCCCATCGTTCCGCAGAGGGAAGTGCGTCGCGGGCCGACAGGAGCGATCCATAGGGCGGTCGCGCCGGGGTTCCGCCTGCAGCGCGTCTTCAATAATCGCCACATCGAAAATCTCTTCCGGGATTTTGCTTCCATCAAGTTCTTCCTGAGCCGTGACAATATTCGCGAAGTTCTGGTCGTGCGGTAAGGAGGATCAGGCCATGACTTTCAAGTGGGGAAACGCTTGCGTTCAGGCGGGCAAAGCATTTTTTTGTGCGGGGGTTCTCTCTTGCTTCCTAGCAGCACGAGCGCAAGAGCTTCCGTCACCGCCGAACACGAACAAACTCTTGTTTTCTGTGCAAAGTAACAGCGCGACTGTCGTTCGGGATGTGAGGTTGGATGAATTCACGCTTTTGGACAACGGCTCCGCCGCGAGGATTACGGCAGTTGAGTCGGCGCAAAATGTTCCCATCCGGCTCGCCATTCTACTGTACTCCAATGGGGCCAGCTTCAAGACTCAACAAGAAGCCGCAATTCAACTCTTAGGGAAGCTACGTCCTCAATTGGATCAAGCCTTCGTACTTACGCAGGCAGCGACGAACAATGCCAGTGCATGGCCGGACAATTCTCAGTCTCGCGCCTGGCCTCAGGATCAGGTAGTTTGGAATTCCAATCCATCAGAGTTGGTAACTTTTGTGCGCAACCTGCGATGGGATTCCGCTCTTATAAGAACCCCAGAAATTGCGCAGAAGATGTTGGCGCTGGATCCCGAGAGGCTGTTCCGCCGAATCGTCATCTCATTTCGTGACCCACGCAACGAAGCCATGGTCGAGTGGGGTCCTGCGCCATATCGAGAACTTGAAGCGGCGCAGATGAAGGAGATTACCGAATACCAACGCGGGAGTGTCGTCGTATACACAGTTGCCATTCACAATTCTGCTGCAGGATTGCAAAATACGATGTCAGAAGGATACTTGGCTAACAGAGCTGGCGAGACGAAAGTCGAACGCCTTGCCACAATGACCGGTGGCCGATATTTTCCGATTATCAACGATGTGAAATCTTATCTAGCCCAGATTCAAGCAGACGTTCAAAATCAATTCATCGCCAGCTTCATCCCGCAAGTTGGTGTGCAACCAGGGCAAGTCCACAAAATTGAGCTACACACCAGTCGAAAGGACTTGAAGGTCCGCAGCCAAAGCCAATACTTTCCCGTGAGCCCATAAATATGGCGACTTGACGAGGACGCTGCGCTCTATTCCCTGGGTAAACCGACGGTCGGCTCTACCTGTTTAACCATGTGCAGTATCTCTGGACTATTGTAATGAGCAGCGTTTCCCGATGGTTCGATCGTCACTTCGAATTCACTTTTCCGGCGGAGGTGTATCCCAACCTGTGTGCACGCTTGCGGGGCACTCCTGCGCGCGTCGAGGAACTGCTCCGAGGCCGACCCCTCGCGGCACTGATCCGGAAGCCGGAAGAGAAATGGTCGGCGCAGGAACATGTAGGGCACCTGCTGGATCTCGAGCCGCTGTGGCTGAAACGAGTCGAAGACTTTGTGGGCGGCGGCCCCGAACTGAGCGCAACCGACCTGAGCAATCGGAAGACGTACGAGGCTAACTACAGTGCGCAGTCCCTGGAGAAGGTTCTGGAGGGTTTTCGTGGAGCGCGCGCGCTACTGGTGCAGCGGGCGGAAGATTTGAAACCTGACTTCTACTCCCGCGTGCTGATCCACCCGCGCTTGCAGAAGCCGATGCGCCTGGTGGACCACCTGTATTTCGTTGCCGAACACGACGATCACCATTTGGCTCGGATTTGGGAACTCATCCGGTAGCAATTCACGCTCGCATCGCTGGTAGGGGTACTTCAGTAACCTGCTGGTTGTCTCTTTGAGAATTAGACTTCCTCTGCACGATTCATGAGCCGATTCGAGGAACCTTATTGTAGGAGCGATTACCTATGGGCAAGCGCTTTCTGATGATTTTGACTTTCCTGGCTGTCTTCGCGTGGAGTGCTCCGGCATTGTTCGCCGATCACGGTGACCACGGCAAGCACGGCAAGCATGGCAACAAGCACGAAGATGAACGATGGGAGCGCAGAAACGGTTACGAGTACCGCACCTATGAGGGCGATGAGCGGCCTCCCGGCTGGGGACACGGGAAAAAGACGGGCTGGGGCAACTGCGGTTTGCCCCCGGGACAGGCGAAAAAACGCGGCTGCCAGGCATACGTGTATGAAGGGCGGCAATACTACTACCACCAGGATGATGAAGGAAGGATCGTGGTACGGCGGCCAATCATCGAGATTCAGGGAGGAATAAGCATTCACTGAGCAGCGGACGTCACACTTCGGCAAGAGACCTGATCACTCATTCGCGATCATCCGGGTGAGTGATTTGTTTTTGGAGGATGGTCGCCTTCTTGTCATAATGGCGCCGCCCTGACCATCGGCCCAAATCCACATGCGAGGAGCACTCCATGCCTCGGGTCAAAGCCAACAACATCACCATCAACTACGAACAGCAGGGCAATGGTGAGCCGCTCGTCCTGATTCCTTACTTGGGCGCGGACCACGCCTGCTACGCATTCCAGGTGGCGGAATACTCCAAGCACTTCACCTGCATCTCGCTGGACCTGCGCGGTACCGGAGAGAGCGATGTAACGGAAGGAGCCTATACCACCGAAACGCTTGCCGATGACGTGGCTGCGTTCATGCGAGCGATTGGGGTCGCCAAAGCCCACGTCGCCGGCTTGTCCCTGGGTGCTGCAATCGGCATGTGGCTGGCCGCGAAGAATCCGCAAATGGTCTCGTCTCTATCCCTGACCAGCGCGTGGCCGAAGACGGATGCGTACCTGAAAGCCATCGCGGAGAATTTCCAGATCGTCGCCAAGGCGCTGGGCAATGTGCAGGAAATGGTGATTCGCGCGCTTTTTCCCTGGTGCCTCACCCCCGAACTCTATGCGGCCAAGCCGGAATATGTGCAGTCACTGGCGGATTTCGTGCGCAGCCGACCGGCACAGTCGGTGGCCAGCTTCCTGCAGCAGTCGAATGCGGTGATCGGACACGATGCGGATGCACAGCTTGCACGGATCACAGCGCCCACGCTGATTACGTTCGGGCGCCGCGATACGGCGACCTCGTTGCGCTTTGCGGATCGGCTGAAGACGATTCGCAATTCCGAACTGCTGGTATTCGAGGATTGTTCGCACGCGCCGATCTATGAGAGCGTCGCAGAGTTCAACGAGAAGACACTGCAATTTCTGAAGCGCCACGCGGTGTAAAAGATCTGGTGCCCCAGGTTCGCGTCCGCCCTTTGGACGCTAACCTGGGTACCCCACTAGCGGGTGAGGTGCACCAGCAGACGCGAGACTGCCGGCGCTGCCAGCAAATGACCCACGGACCAGCGAATGGGGCGAGGCAGGCTGAGCAGGCGGCGTATTTTCGACGAATTGCGAAAGACGGGAAGCAGGCGTTCGCGGTATTGCAGGGTGTAGTGCGCCGCAGCTTGCTCGAGCGACGACTGTGCGTTGAAAAAAGGAGCGAGGGACTCAGCCGCCAGGGTTCCGCTGCGCAGCGCCAGGGAAATCCCGTCTCCCACAAAAGGGTCCACAAATCCGGCCGCGTCGCCTGCCATCAGAACTCCATCCACAACCGGCGTCGGCTCCCGAAAAATCAGCGGCGATGTGGTGACGGGTTCGCCGAGCGGCTGCCATGCTTGCGAACGCCGCTTCAATTCCGGATTCAGATCGAAGACTTCGGGCAGCGAGCGCGCGACATCGGAGCGCACCATGGCGCAGGCGTTAACGCGCTTGTCCTGGCCATGGTCCCCGGGATCCTTTCCGCTCAGCGTCACGGGTTGCACCCCGCAATATCCGCCGTCGAAGAAATAGAGGTCGACCGACAGATGGGGGTCGTCCTCGGAGAAGTGGGCTTTCACTCCCAGCCACTTTTCGCCGTTGGCTTTGCGTGTTGAATGTTGTAGGTTCCGCAAGTTTGACCAGCGGCCGGTGGCGTCGATCACCGCCCGCGCTTTGAAGGTGCCCGCCGAGGTGGAGAGGTGGAAGGAATCATTCTTCGCAAGGGCCTCGACGGTAGTCTGCATTCTCGCGTCCACGCCCGCGTCGACGGCGGAATGCCACAGCATGATGTCGAGATCCAACCGCGCTACGCTCGCGGCCGAGGGCTCGACCCGTGTGGAGACTACTTGGCCATCGAAGAACAGGCGCGCCTCTGGAATCCGCAGAGCGCGATCGACGAGATCGGTCGGGCCGAGCAAACTCGCCAAAAGACTAATGGATTCCGGCGACACAAACTCGCCACAGACGCGCTGGCGTGGAAGTTTTCCGCGTTCGAGCAAGAGTACGCGCGCGCCGGCACGGGCGGCGGTGATGGCGGCGGACGTTCCCGCGGGGCCGCCCCCGATGACAGCGAGATCGAAGTCCGTGCTTCCTTTTCCCGCGCCAGCGCCGGTTACTTTTTCCATACGATCACGCCCATGCGGTAGAGGAAGCAGGTATCCACTTCCATATGCGCAGCGCCCGCCTGGCCAATCATGCCGCGCATCTCTTCGACCGTGTAAGCCTGGCGCACGGAGGCAGGCGCATCGTTGCGAGTGATGCGGCTGCGGTATAGCGGGAATCCCGCGTAGGCGAGTGCCAGGTGCAGTGGATCGCGGATCAGGTCATTGATCAGAAAGGCGCGCTGGCTAACGCGCAATCCTTCCCGCACAAACTCTATGACTTGATCCGGAGACAGGTGGTGCACGAACAGCTCACTGCTCACCAGATCGAAGCTGCCGTCGCGGAAAGGAAGAGTCAGCGCATCGCCGACCACCGAACGCCCGCCGTTACCCACGTGAGACACCGAACGGTCAAGCAGGGTGACATTCAGGCGAAGGTTGCGGTGCGAGAGATTTTCCCTCACAGTGTGCGGAACGTAACCAGCGCCGGCGGCGACGTCGAGCCAGGAAAGCGAATCTACACCCGTGTCGCGCGCGACCCGCTCCACCAGGCTGGTCGTGCAGGTCAGGCCCCCAAACCAGCGGTTGAACATGCGCAAGTCGGTCATGCTGCCGGCGATTTCCTGCGGCGTGCCGGCGTCGCTGTCGAGCAGTTCTTGGCTGGGTTCGCGCTTCATAATTCGGGAAAAAGGCGATGAAACCTTATGCATTGGCGCAGCGACAGCTGGCAGCACCCCGGACTTACCCTAAACCTCCGCCAGTTCTTCTTCGAGCAATTGCTTGTTATAGAGGTCGGTGTAATAGCCCTCGCGCGCGATCAGTTCATCGTGCGTGCCCAGTTCTACGATGCGTCCGCCATGCAACACGGCGATCCGGTCAGCGTTGCGCACGGTGGAGACGCGGTGCGAAATGAAGATGGTGGTCCGCCCGCGCATGATCTCGCGCAGGTGATTCAGGATCTTATCTTCGGTGTGCGTGTCGACGCTCGACAGTGCGTCGTCCAGAATCAGGATGCGCGGATTGCGAATGATGGCGCGGGCGATGGCGGTGCGCTGCTTCTGCCCGCCCGAGAGCGTCAGGCCGCGCTCGCCCACCATGGTTGCATATTGGTCGGGAAAGCCCTCGATATCGGCCGCGATATTGGCCGCTTCCGCGGCATTGCGAATCGCGTCGTCGCTGGCCTCCTCGACCCCGAAGGCGATGTTTTCGCGCACCGTGTCACTGAACAGAAAAGTCTCCTGCGGCACGAAGCCGATGTTACGGCGCAGAAAGTCGATTGGGAAATCGCGGATCGCATGCCCGTCGATGAGCACCGAACCGGGCGCGGCATCGTAGACCCGCGGTATCAGGTTCACCAGCGTTGTCTTGCCCGAGCCGGTAGGGCCGACAATGGCCAGGCTGCTGCCTTCCGGGATGCTCAGGTTGATGTCGTGCAGCACCGGTGTTCCGTTGTAGCCGAAGTTGAGGCCGCGGAATTCGATGGCCCCGCGCAGTTCCGGTTCCGGCGGTCCAGCCGCGGCCACACCTGCGCTGTCGGTTATCTCTGGCGTCTCCAGCATGATTTCGTTGATTCGTTTCAACGAAGCCGTTCCGCGCTGAAAGATGTTGATCACCCAGCCCAGCGCAATGACCGGCCAGGTGAGCTGGATCATGTAGGTAAGGAACGCGCCGAAATCGCCAACCGTGATGCGCTTCAACAAAACCTCGCGCCCGCCCAGCCACAGCACCAGCACAATGGCCAATCCCAGCGTCAATTCCAGGGTCGGCCACAGCAGGCCCATCAGGCGCGCCAGCGGGAGACTGCGATTGATGTATTCATTGTTGGCGGCTTCGAATTGGCGGACCTCGGCTCCCTCCTGCGCGTAAGCCCGGATCACGCGGGCCGCCGAAAAGTTCTCCTGCGCGCGCGCCGAAATGTCGGAGAACATCGCCTGGATTTTTTCGAAGCGTTCGTGAATCTGGTGGCCGAAATACTGAATGACAATGCTGGCGACCGGCAGAGGCAGGAAGGTGTACATGGTCAGCCTTGGGCTGATCTTGAACATGTAGACCAACGCCCCGGCCGTGAACACCAGCGTATTTGCCGAGTACATGATGGCCGGGCCGAGCAACATGCGCACCGCATTCAGATCGTTGGTCGCCCGCGCCATAATGTCACCCGTGCGGGTGCGCTGGTAGTAGGGAAACGACAGCCGTTCCAGGTGCTGGAAAAGGTCATTGCGCAGATCGAACTCGATGTCGCGGGAAATACCAATCACGATCCAGCGCGTCAGGAATTGGAAGATGCCCTTGCTCAGCGCGATCCCGACCATCAGCAGCGCGTAGAAGCCGAGCTTGCCGGTCGACCCGCCACCCTGCTCGAGGTAGTCAATCGCCACCCGGATGACCTGCGGGGACTGTATGGCGATTCCATTCAACAGCAACACGCACAACGCCCCCACCAGGAGACCCCGGCGGTACTTTCTCAGGTAGGGATAGAGGGGACGCAGGCTCTTGGGCAGCATTGCTAGGTAGATGCGATTCTACCAGCGGCGGGTGCAGCGAGTTGTCAGCCAAGTCCGGGCCCGATAAAAGGTTTCACCAGAGGGCACAGAGAAGCGGAGGGATCGAGAATTCCTCTGTGAACCTGTGTGCCCTCAGTGGTTATCGCATTTCTCCTGCGGCCCAAACCTTCGATAGTCGCAGGTACGTTGGTAATCTTGCCGCTCTTGCCGCAGGTTCCATAACATCAACCAAGGCCGAACCCAGGGGAAATCTGTGGTGAGTGGGGTGTTGGTTTGCGGGGTGTTTCCAATTCATCGCGACGGGGCAGCACGGCCCTGGTGTGGCTGGTGTGGGCGATGTTCTGCCTGCTGGCTATTCTGAGCCTGTCCACGTCCGCTTCCGCCCAGGCCAAAGTTGTCAGAAAGCTCGTCTACAAAGAGAACCCGGGCTATCCCCTGACGCTGCGGGAAGCGCATATCGGCGGCATCGTGCGATTGGAAATCGTAATTTCACCCAAAGGCAACGTGGAGTCGGTCTCGCCCTTAGGCGGAAATCCGGTGCTGGTGGAAGCGGCCAGCGCGGCAGTCCGCAAATGGAAGTACGTTTCCGCCGACAATGAAACCAAGACGCAGGTCGAGTTCACCTTCGACCCGAAGCGCTAGACTTCACCCGCCAACTCTGGGCCTGCCCGGCAAATCGTACGTTCTGATCCTGACGAAACACCCTAGCGCAAGCCACGACTAGAGCAACCGCCCATCCCAGCAGGAAAAACCATCCCACTCCCATCAGGAACGAGTAGACCAATTCACTGTTCGTAAGGGCAGCGCCAATCACGCGTAGGCCGCTACGCGGCGTATCCATGATTCTCACCGGCTCGATAGGCAGCGTAACGATTGACGACTTCCTGCACGGCATTCATCCGGCCGAGCGTGGTGAGCGCGGGATCGCGCAGGGCCTGTTCGATCTGCGTCATCCAGAAACCAACCGCGCGCTCGATGCCGTCCTGCATTTCGACGATGACCGCCTCAATCAGCTCTCGATCCGTCACAACGGTTGCCAAAGCCGTACCCAGCCTTTCTGAGGAAAAGAATTCCCTGAAGCGCCAGCCTGAGTTTCCGGAAATTAGCGACTGCCTCTTCCGGTAAATCGGGCAGCGGAGCGGAGCTTGCCGTAAAAGGGTGAACGGGACGGCCCCCGCCCCGTCCACCCCGCACCAGCATCACTCACTTGGAGGAGTTGTGTTTTGCTGGAATTGTTTCTGAAACCGCGCCTGTCGCCGCGCTTCGAACTTCGCCATCTTGTCCTTCTGGTCGGGTGTCAGCAGCGCCATCAGTTCCGATTTGATGCGGGCTTTCTGCACCATCAGTTCCGTCAGTGCCTGCGTCTGCTGGCTGGCCACCGCGCGCACCTTCGCTTCGTCAAATGTGCCCGCCTGTTCCAGTTGCTTCATCTGCTGATGGCCCTGCTTCAGTTGCTGCACCAGCGGTTGGATGCTGGGCTTCTCCTTGGCGATGATGTCCTTCATCTGCGCCTGCTGGGCGTCGGTCAGGTCAAGGTAGTCGGTATAGAAGCCGAGCATGTGCGCGAAGCCGCCGCGATGGCCCATGCCCTGGTGAGTTTTGACGACCGTCTGCGAAAAAGCCGCCGCCGACATCGCGAGCGACAACACGACCGCCAGAACTTTGAATCGGTTAACCTTCATTGAGTTCCTCCACCACCCGGGTTCTCGGCCGGGCCCTGAAATCTCTTGCATCCATACAAACACGGAGGGCGCCCGGTTCGTGGTAAAAACTCGGTCAAGCGAAGTAAAGTTTTGTCAAGGCGAGTGACTCCACGCAACAGGCGAGTATGCGGCGCTGTTCCCGAAATGGGGATGGTCTGGCGTCATGTCACGCTCCGCTGTGAGTCCAGTCACCGACGACGGTGCGATGCACGACTAGCGTCACCGTTGTAAGTATTCCCCCAGAGGCTCTCGGTTAAGAGAGCCTGCTCCCCCGATCGGGCCCCTAGATTGTGGTTGGTTTCCCCGGGAAATTTGTCACAGGATTTTCGGGTTGTGCGTCGCGCTGGGCTGCTTGAGCGTGCTGGCGGTGAATCTATCAGACCGTGAGCCACCTCGGGGGAGGGAGCATCAGGCAGTCCAGCGGGGAGTATTCCCCGAAATTTGAGGGGTCCGAAGTGAACTGCGATAGCTGTCGGGCACGGATGTGCACCGACGGCCTGCTGAGCAAGGTGCGATGCGCCGAGTGCCGCCAGATCAAGCTCGCTCAGCTCCGCGAATTTGCCGCGAAAGCCTCCCTGCTCGCGCTAGGCGGTTTTTTCGTCTGGGATGTCTTCTTCCGCTGCCCGAACGCGAAGACCCCGGCGTACGGGAGGCCCCGACCACCCGCTGACTTGACACCCGCACGCAATGCGATCAGGCGTCGGGCCTGATTGCGTTTGCCGAGGCGTCTGCCAAGGCATGCTTTCTGCACAAACGCTTGCGACGGATTACCGCAACACGGCGTAAATCATCCCGCCCAGGAGCGGAACCAGAACAAACCAGAACAAAAGCTTGTCCACGATCGGCCGCAACCTGGCGCCGGGTTTTGGTCCTTCTACCGGAAACTCATGGACCACGAAGGCCCACATGCCAAAGAATCCGTAGACAAAAACAAGTGCCAGCAAGAAAACGTTGACCTGGTTCATAACCACCCCCTGAAGGGCGAAGCCGCAACGTTCCTTCCTGAGACAGATTCTGCTCCGCAAACAAAGGCTCCGGTGTGACGGTGATCACAGAGGCATGTTTGGCCGCCGGGCGATCCATGACACAGATCCCGGTGCGCCCGGTCACAGACGACCGGGCTGACCGAATCGATGATTCCGGTTAGGCCCCGTCTTGGTTTGCGTCCCGAGGACTTATGAAACGCAAATATGAAGGACTGGTCGCATTCTCGAAGATCAACGCCGCCCTTGCCCTGGTCATCGGTTTAGGCGTCTTCCTATTCAGCCTCAACGGCTTGAGGCGCGGAACTCCCGAGCAGTTCCTGCTGCTGGGTGCCGCGGTCGGCTTTATTGGAGGTGCGATCTGGGTCTTCGCCGCAGCGGCAGGGCTCGATTTCTTGTCGGACATCGAGTTCGGCATCCGGAAGCCCGCATCGCCGCAACCCCAACTCGAGGGACTTGAATCCGCCGCTTTTGGAGACAACTCCTACAACAGCCCACACGCCCTGAATGGGCGGCATCCCAGAAATAACCGATAACGTGGGTGCCCTAAGCCCTTGAGTTTACGCACCGACCTGAACCGCTAGCCATCGCTCCCGCCTGCCCGGCACCCCTTGACAATTCTTTACCCGGATTTCCGAAGGGCTGTTGTACAACAATGATCAGGATGGACCGTATCCTTATTGTCGATGACGACTTCGAGTTGTGCAGCCTGGTCAGCGAGTACCTGGCCCCGGAAGGCTTTCGGGTCGAGTCGGTCCATGACGGGGAAACCGGATTGCAGCGAGCGCTGACGGGGAACTACCTGATGGTGGTTCTGGACGTGATGTTGCCGGGGATGAGCGGCTTTGACGTGTTGCGGCGCATTCGCGCTACCTCGCGCGTGCCGGTGCTTTTGCTGACCGCGCGCGGCGAGGACGTGGACCGCATCGTTGGCCTGGAAATCGGGGCGGATGATTATCTGCCCAAGCCGTTTAACCCGCGCGAACTGGTAGCTCGCATTCGCGCCGTTTTGCGGCGGACCAGCGCCGATCCCAAAGGTGTCGGCTCGCCGCGTCCTCCTCAGATCCTGCGCATTGGGGATATCGAACTGGATCCGGCGACGCGAACCGTGCGGCACGGCGGCCAGCCCGTGGAACTCACCTCGGTTGAGTTCAACCTGCTGGAAGTCCTGCTGCGCGAGGCCGGGCGGGTGGTGACCCGCGAAGAGTTGGTGAGCGCAGTGCTCAGCCGCAAATTTTCACCCTTTGACCGCAGCATCGATATGCACGTCAGCAAGGT
The DNA here is from genome assembly GCA_963733805.1 of uncultured Acidobacteriota bacterium. GTDB lineage: Bacteria > Acidobacteriota > Terriglobia > Terriglobales > Acidobacteriaceae > Gp1-AA133. The sequence goes on from CAVTEO010000010.1 coordinate 748,675, forward strand.
GCGCAAGAAGCTGGGCGACATCAACGGGGAAGCCGAACACATCAAGACCGTGCGCGGTGTAGGCTATATTCTGGCCCGGCCGCGCGAAAAGGTGAAGAGCGGCTCGCGATGAAAAGCCTGTTCCTGAAAATCTTTTTGTCGTTCTGGCTGGCGCAGGCACTGATCGTGGCGCTGGTGGTGCTGGCCACGGTCGTGTTTCGTCCGCAGACCGAGTCGCCTTTCTGGGACTACATCAAGACCAATACCGCTGAACAGCTGGTGCAGGCGTATGAATCGGGCGGGCCCAAACTGCTGGACGCAAAGATCGATCAGATGGGAACGACGCTTCGCTTCCAAGCCTACCTGTTCGATGATCAAGGCAGAGAACTGGCCGGAAGGCACACGCCCCCTTGGGCGGAGCGCTTGAGCCACGGGCTCGATCCGCAGGGCAGCAGGTTTTTTCATCGCTTCTCACCGCGCCGTTTTGTAAGCCAGGAAGTCACGACCGCCGGCGGCCATCAGTACAGGATGGTGGCGGAAGTTCCGCCCCGCCCATGGTTGCCGTTGCTTCGCCAGAAGCCGCCGGGGACTGGCCTGGTCATTCTCGCCCTCGCGGTTCTGGTGTCGGGCTTCGTTTGTTACGTGCTGGCCCGCTACCTGACTTCGGACGTGCGGCGTCTGCGCGCGGCAACCCAGCAACTGGCCGCGGGCGATTTGAATGCCCGCGCGGTCGAGCCCAAACGCCGCCGCAGCGACGAAATTGCTGAACTGGTGCGCGACTTTAACACCATGGCGTCGCGGCTGCAGGACCTGGTCAGCGCGCAATCCCGCCTGTTGAACGACATATCCCATGAGTTGCGTTCGCCGCTGGCGCGGCTTAGCGTTGCGCTCGGTCTCGCCTGGCAGCGCGCCGGGACGGAAGCGGAGAGCGCGCTCGATCGAATCGAGCTGGAAGCCAACCGGCTGAACGAACTGATTGGGCGGCTGCTGACGCTGGCGCGGCTCGAGGGCGGCGAGGACGGCATTGGCCGCACACGCATTGCGCTCGATGAACTGCTCCGCGACATCGCCGAGGACGCCGACTTTGAGGCGCAGAGCCGCCACTGCCGGGTGCACTGCGTCATTCGGGAGCAAGCCGTCGTTTTCGGCAGCGCTTCGCTCTTGCATAGCGCGATCGAGAACGTGGTTCGCAATGGCATGAGGCACACCTCTGAAGGAACCGAGGTGGAGATCGTGCTGGCGCGGGAGTCGGCGAATGGCAAGCAGGAGGCGGTGGTGCGCGTAACCGATCACGGCCCGGGCGTTCCCCAGGAGTCTCTGGAGAAGTTGTTCCGGCCGTTTTATCGACTTGACGATGCCCGCGGCCGCCAGACCGGCGGCGTCGGCCTGGGGCTCGCCATTACGGAACGAGCGGTGCGACTACACGGCGGATCGGTGCGTGCCGCGAATCGCCCCGAAGGCGGGTTGATGGTGGAAATCCGCCTGCCGGCCGAAGCCCGCGATGCGGCGCACATTCCAGCCGCAAAGGAAGCCTTCCCGCTCCACACAGCATAGATCTCGCCGTTGGCCGGAGGATCGGCGTGGTTTTCTTCGCTTGCTTCGCAAAGCCTTAGGCGCTGCTTGCGGTCAAGGGCTTTTCCTCGCTGTCGGAATCTCAACCCTTCTCCGCGACCCGGGCAACTCCGCGAACCCCGCCGGATTCCAATAAGTCTTTGCAGCAGTTTGCTCTTCCGGGAAATTCCTGATACACAAATGAAGGTAATCAAGCCCTCAAAACTGGATGGCTCGAGGCCCGGGCGGGCCCTCGCCGCAGAAAATCAACAGGAGAGTTTATTTTGATGAGGTCTGGATGGCTTCGGTGTGTGCTGATGGTCGGCAGCCTGGCGATGTTTGTGAGTTGCGGTTCCTCGAGCAAATCGGCGCTGGTTTATATCGCCAGCCAGGGCACAACCCCCGGAACGATCTCGGCCTACAAGCTCGACTTGAAAAAAGGCACGCTAAGTTCTTCCAACGGCGCCCTGACTGCGAGAGGTAACAGCGTCGATACCGGTACCCAGCCCACCGACTTGATCTTCGACCCGTCCAAAACGATTGCCTTCGTGGCGGACTTCGGAAGCCCCCTGGACACCGGGACTGATAACACCGTGAAGACCGGCGATGTGATGGCGTTCTCGATTGGCAAGGACGGATCGCTGGCCAGCATTGGAACGACCATTCCCGCGGCGCCCTCCAACAACGACTGCTTCAGTTCCAACCCGGTTGCTTTGGCGATGGATAAGGACGCCAAGTTCCTGTTCGTTGCGGTCCAGACTTTCTATAACGTAAATGGCGGGGCATCTTGTCCAGGGAATCCGTCGAATGGAACCCCCGGGCCCGGTTACATCACGGCGTACCCTGCGAACGGCGGGACGCTCGGCACTCCGGTCTCCGCAGCGATTCCATTTCCTCCGGGGCCTGCAGGCAGCAACATTCCCCAGCCGACAGCGGTTGCGGTCGCCAACGGCCTGAACTACGTGTACGTCACCGACGGCGTCAACAATACGGTCGTCGGCTTCGCGTTTGATTCCACCTCGGGCGCCTTGAGTTCCGTTCCCGGGCAATTCCTGGCGGTGGGAACAAATCCGCATGCCGTGCTCTCGCCGCCGGAGGGCACCTTCCTCTATGTCGCCAACAATGGGTCGGACGACATCTACGAGTTCTTCATCAATGCCGACGGCAGCCTGATGCCGGTCTCGAACACCACGACCAAAATTTCCGCCGGAGTGGGCCCGGTCGCCATGCTGACCGACCCGAACGCCAAGTACCTGTTCGCCCTGTCGTACGGAGGCAGCCAGATCAACGCCTACACAATCAATCGTGTCACGGGCGCGCTGACTTCCATCGGGCAGAACGGCGGCCAGGTTTCTACCGGCGCCAATCCGGTGGCCTTCACCTTGCAGTCCGACGGCAGCACCAGCGGCAATTTCTGGATGTTCACCTCCAACTTCGGAGCGAACACGATTTCCAGTTATGCCCTGAATGGATCGACCGGAGCGCTTTCCGCTCTGCCCCAATTGACGGGTCCGGTCGCGCCTCATGGGATCGCGTCGCGCTAGCTTTGTTTTCGAGGAGCGGGAGAGATTAGGTAGGAACTTTCAGGATCAGGTACGCCCCCAGCATCGCGAAGATTAAATCCGGCGACCACGCCGCGAGCCCCGGTGGAAGCTGGCTCAGGTTGCCCATCGATTCAAACAGGCGCGAGACCACTTCATAGACGCCCGCAATCCCCACCGCGGTCGCGATTCCAGTCACCGCGCCTCGCTTGCCGGCGGAAAGTGAAAATGGGATCGCCAGAACGGCCATCACCAGCGTCACCACCGGAACGGAAAGCTTTCGCTGCAGCTGGACCTTCAGCCGCACCACGTCGAACCCGCTCTGCTGCAGGTCGTGGATGTAGCGGCGCAACTCCTCAAAGCTCATCTCCGAGGACTGCTTTACTTCTTTCTTGAAGTAAGTGGGCGGCTCGCTGAATTGCGAAAATGCGGTGACGTCGAACTGGTGATAGCTCTCGATCGAGTCTCCGCTCAGCTTCCGCACCCAGCCCTGCTCGTAGATCCAACGCTGCGTGACCTGGGACCAGTGCGCGCGCTCGGCGTACAGGCGCTGGGTGATGGCGAAAGTGTGCGGATCGAACTGAAAGACGGAAATGTCGGCAAACTGATCGCGGTCCGCGTCGAAGAACTGGTAGTAGTAAATGTCGGAGTGCTGCCCGAAGATCCACTTCCGATCCGGACGCAAGTAGGTCTGCGCGGGCTTGCCCTTGATCTGGTTGCGCAGGGCATCCTGGCGCTTGTTGGCGTGCGGCAGGTAAAACTGGTCGAAGAAGAAGAGGCTGCCCGCTAAAACCGAGCAGATCACCAGCACCGGAACAATCACGCGGTAAATGCTGATGCCGGTGGCCTTGATGGCCGTGACTTCGTTTGAACGCTCCATCAGCCCGAACGTGATCAGCACCGCCAGCAGCACGCCGTACTGCGCGAGGTTGTAGATGAAGTACGGGCACACGTTCAGCAGGTAGTCGCCCACTACCCACGCCGAAATGTGATTGCGCATGATGTCGGTGAGCAACTCGAATAGCGTGAACACCAGCATGAGCGTCAGGAATGTCGCCATGATCATGCCCAGGTAGGTGAAGAAATCGCGCAGGACCAGGTCGTCGAGAATGGTCGGAAAATCCACGCCCGACAGCCGCCGGCGCGAGAAAGCGCGTTGGAAGGCATCTCCTGCGCGGCTACGCAGGCTGGGAGCTCCCGTGTCGGGCTGGGATGATCGGAACGGGTTCTTGAGGTTGAGCCACTGCGCAGCTTCCAGCGGGCGACGCTCGGCGCGCCACAACAGGAACGCGCCGCCGATCAGGAACACGATGTCGGCGAACCACACGCCGAAGCCGGGCGCTACGCGTCCTTGCCGCGCGAGTGAAAGTCCGATCAGAGAAGCCGAGTAGTAGAGAAAGACCAGGCCGATCGCCAGCACGAATCCCGAAGACTTCCCGCCCTTCTTCGACGACAACCCTAGCGGGATGCCGACCAGCGCGAGCACGACGCAAGCCGCGGGAAGGGCGAGCCGCCGATGAAACTCGATCAGATACCAGCGCGCCGTGGCGGGCGGGGCGCTGCTAGCCTGCTCGAGCAGCGTGCGCGTAGTCATCTCCGACACCGGCACGGGTTCCACGTCGGGCTTGTTGTCTGCTGCCGGAAGCTCGATCGGAATGTCGGTTTCCTGGAAGCTGGAAATCTGGTAGCGATCCGGATCCTTCGCGTCGGTTTCGTGCGTGGATCCATTCACCAGGTGCAGGTGCAGGCGTGTCGGGCCTTCGCTGACGAGGATTCCTTGCTCGGCCTGCCAGATGCGCGGCGAGCCGGGCGTGCTGTTGTCGGCCAGGAATACGCCTTTCCAAACAGCCGCGCGCGTGCCCCCATGCACGTCCTGTACATAGAGCACGATCTTCGGGAAGCCCTCGTAGAAGACTCGCGGCTGCACTTCAAACGAGGCTTGCGCGGTCTTCAGGCGATCCGAAAGCCGTCCCAGCGCAGCCTGCGAGTACGGCGCCAGGTAAACGCCATTGACCATCGACAGCAGCCATGCGGCCAGCACAAAGATGGCCAGAATCCGCAAAAAGCTCCACACCCCGATCCCGCTCGCGCGCATGGCGGTGATCTCGCTGTCGGCGGCCAGCCGGCTCAACCCGATCAGAACGCCGACCAGCACGCCGGCCGGAATCGTGATCGTGAACGCCAGCGGCAGGCTGAGGCTGACGACCTCCAGCACGCTGCCCACCGGAGCGCTGTTGCGCACCACCAGCTCGAGAATGTGACCCAGATCCTTGGTAAAGAGAATGAACGTGAAAATACCCGCGCCGATCGCGGCGTGAGACACCACTTCGCGCAGGATGTAGCGGGTCAGGATCCGCATGGTGCGGGGCGTGTCGCCTGAATCGAGTCTAGCATGCTATCCGGAACGCTCAAGCTTCGTCTAAGACAGCGGAGACCTGTCGTTGCTTGCGGATGTGGAGTGTTTCATCGCACAATCAGAAGCCCCGCCTGGGGCATTCGTCTCGTGATTTCAACTTAAATTCCTGGGAAGGTGTCATGAAACTGCGTCACGGCCTGGTTGCGTCATTCGTTATTCTTTTTTGCGGACTGGTCTTCGCCGCGCCCAACAAAGAAATGCAGGACGGCGCCGATCACCTGGTTGCCTCCATCTACACCGGTCCCGCCATGCGCACGTTGCGCGAACTGTCCGACGGCTTCGGAGGCCGCCTGACCGGATCACCCGCTTACAACCACGCCGCCGAGTGGGCGGCCGCGAAATTCAAGAGCTACGGCATCCAGAACGTTCGGCTTGAGCCGTTCATGATGGATAGCGGCTGGACGCGCGGTACAGCCAGCGGACAGTTGCTTACCCCCGTGCCGCGCTCCTTGCACCTGGAATCGCTGGGATGGTCGCCCTCGACGCCTGCCGGTGGCGTGAAGGGCGAGGTCCTGATTGTCGATGACGTTTCCCCGGAAGCCATCAAGGCACTCGCGCCGAAGGTGAAGGGCAAGATCGTCATCATCGAAGTAGGGAAGATTTTCGCCCATGGCTGGGTCAAGGTGCTGGAGCCGCTGGAGGCCTCTTACAAAGTGTTCAAGGACAACGGGGCCGTCGCCCTGATCTTTCCCAGCGGAGATCGCAATAACGTGCTCAGCGCGAGTGATCCCAACTGGGGTTCATCCCTGTTGCTGATGCCCGGCGCGCAGATCGGTATGGAAGATTTTCAGCTGATCCGGCGTTCGCTGGAGCGTGGACTGGTCACCATGCAGTTTGAGCTGCAGAACACCACCAGCGGGCCGATTGAGGTGAACAACGTGGTGGCCGAGATTCGCGGCAGCGAACTGCCCGACCAGTGGATCATCATCGGCGCGCATCTCGACTCGTGGGACTACGGGACTGGCGCGCAGGATAACGGCACGGGCAGCGTGATGGTGCTCGATGTTGCGCGCGCCATCGCGGCTATGGGCAAGCCGCCGCGCCGCAGCATCCGCTTCGCGCTATGGGGCGGCGAGGAGCAGGGACTGCTGGGTTCCTACGCCTACACCCAAGCGCATCTCAATGAGATGTCGAAGTGCGTCGCCGTGCTCAACACCGACAACGGCGCCGGCCACCCGAAAGGCTGGAAGGTCGAAAGCCGCACGGACGTGAAAGACGCGATGCAGCCCATCAGCGATGATCTGCTGAAGGACATTAGCGGGGGCGCGTTGTCGCTCGAGACTACTTACGATACCGATCACGGGCCCTTCATGCTGCAGGGCGTGCCCGCGCTCGATCTGTGGGTCGACATGAGCCACTACGGCGAGGTGCATCACAAATCCAGCGATACCTACGACAAGGTGGATCCGATCGACCTCAAAGCGGGCGCCGCCATTGTTGCCGTGACCGCGTGGGCGATTGCCGAGGATCCCAAGCCGATTGCAAGCCTTCTCGACCATGCGGCTGTGGCCGAGATTCTCAAAAAGACGGATCTGGATAAGCTGCTGACCTACGTCGGGCAATGGAAACCGTAGAAACATCCTAGCCGCCAAGATGTAAGGCTCCTGCTACGGCATTTGCGGTATGAGCGGCGGATGGATGCGCGTTTGTATCCCTCCGCTGCGCCTCCTATCATAAAAAACACAACAACAATTCATTTCAATATTGAAAGTGTCGCATGTCAAAGCTTAGAAAAGTTCTGCTCATCATTCTGGCAGTCATCTTTGTTGCGTTAATCGCCGCCATCAACTTCACGATTGGATGGCGCCCCTTCCTGGGACCAAGAAAGCGGGCAACGACCAACCGGCAGTTCGAGCGCACGCCGGAGCGGTTGGCTCGCGGGCGCTATCTCACGCAGGGATTGCTCGGTTGCGAAAGCTGCCATTCGCCGCACGCCTGGAATCAACATGGCGCCCCGATGCCGGCTGGCATGGAGCTTGCCGGCCAATCCTTGGATCTCCCCGGTTTCCCCGGCACGATCACGGCCCCCAATCTGACCCCCGATCCTGAAACCGGCGCAGCCCACTGGACCGACGACCAGATCGCGCGCGCCATCCGCGAAGGAATCACGCACGACGACACCACGGTGTTTCCCATGATGCCGTACATGCTCTATCGAAGCATGTCGGACGAGGACCTGGCATCGGTGGTGGTCTACCTCCGCTCGCTACCCGCGGTGAGAAATTCGCTCCCGCCCACCAAAATCAATTTTCCAGTCAACTACCTGGTGCGCGGGGTTCCGCAACCCGTCACCGAACCAGTTCCCGAGCCGAATAACGCCGACGCTCTGGCGCGCGGTAAATACCTTGTGACTCTAGGATGCGGCTGCCACGATGCGAAGAAAAATCTCCCGTACGCGGGCGGAGAGGCCTTGCGCGGACCGTGGGGCGACGTCACCAGCGCCAATATCACGCCCGATGCCTCCGGGATTGGCTACTACAGCGAGGCGACTTTCATGACTGCCATGCGCACCGGATACGTCGGCGCCAGGGAACTGAGCGCGATCATGCCCTTCGGCGAGTTCAGGAACCTCAACGACGACGATTTGAAAGCTATGTTCGCGTATTTGAAGGCGCTGCCCCCGGTCAAACACCGCGTCGACAACTCCCTGCCGCCAACCTACTGCAAGTTGTGCAAAGAGAAGCACGGGGCAGGGGACCAGAACTAGGCCACTGTTACGCCAACCGGCCAAGGAGTGCATTCATCGACCGGAGAAGGGAAAGGAGTAGCGCTGGTCGGCTGACAGAAAACGCCCAGCGACATCGCGATTCCTCCCGATGTACTACGGTGCCATTCACTTCTGGGTTGCGGCAATCAGATCGACCAGCCCATTGACAATCGCCGTCTCCGCGCAGCCGGGCTTCAACTTGGATCCCAGCACCTGGAACGTAAATGCGCCGAAAGCTGTGTCATTTGGGATATATCCCGAGTCTGCTCTCCCATTCGCCAGCGTTGCCAAGACCGTATTGGCCATGGGCGATTCGCGTTTCAGTCGTTGTCCAATCGGCGTGTAGATCTCGGCATCGACCCATGTCAGGGCTACCGTTCCAATTCGCAATGCCCCCAGGCGTATTTCGACGGGATCTCCGTCGGCATAGCTGCCGGCTTTCCCCTCTCGTCCGGAGTCGGTCCGCTTCCGTCCCGGACACGTCACTGTGCGCTGCTCGCCGGCGATGCTGGGAGCCGCATCCAGTCGCTTGGTGTTTGTCATCACCCGGATCACTTCCTCGCCGAGCAATACACCTTCGCTGTCCATGACGCGCTCCAGTTGATCGCGCCTTCGAGGATCAAGCGGGCCGGCATTGACCTTTTCGTCGCGGATCGGTGCCTCGACCGGCTCCCGGCTCAAAACAAAGCCCGTGATCGGCACGCCGCTGCGCGCCGCCATGGCGTTGGTGGCGGGACGGAGATACAACGGGTTCTGATCCCCGCTCGCTCCTTGCGCAAAAATCGCGACCGGCTTGTCCTGGAAAGCCTCCTCAACGTACCGTGATGCCGCTCCCGCAAAATCCGCGCTGGTGATACCGCTAAGAAAACCGTTCACGGGATGCATTCCATAGTCCATGTAAACGGCAATCGGCTCGCCACTCATCGTGACAAATTCGACCACCGCGACCGTTTTGTCGGATGGGCCGTCGAGGTTGGGAGCTTGCGTCCAAAGGTGAGTCTCCGGATCGATCGCATCCCGATTTACGTTCAGATAGGATTTGCCTGTTCCGAAGCCAACGCGTGCCGCTTGAAGCTTGGATTTCGCTTGTCGCACCGCATCCACCATTTGACCAATAATTGGAGGTGGTGGCGCATTGGAATCGGTGACAGCACGGAAACCACCAGGGCCCCAGGCACTATGGGTGTGCGTCGCCGACATGATGATATTCGCCACCGGGCAATTCAATTCCGCAGCAATCTGCTTGGAGGCGGCCTGCCAGATAACTTCCGAAAGCCCGCCTTGGTCCGCTCCGATCAGGGCGGCACGGGTCGCACCGTTGTCGAGAACGATCGCGCGCACATAGAGCTTTTCGTGAGCATACTTACCAGAGGGCGGGTTGCTCGAATCTGGTGCTGGCGTGATATCCACTCGCGCCGCGCCTACGCGAAGCTGGATTTGAGCGACGGCGTAGTGCGCCACACACAGGCAGAGAACCAGCAAACCGGCTGACCTGAACATTCGAGACTTGCTCATCAGTTGCGCTCCGTGACGATCGAGTTTTTCGATAGCATACAGGTTTGGAGGCCCCTCCCCCTTCTCCCCCTGCGTTGACTTGCCCCATCGCACCTCCTAACATGGCCAATTCGAATGATTGGGCAGACCATTTCGCATTACCGCGTCGTCGAGAAAATCGGCGGGGGCGGGATGGGAGTCGTGTACAAGGCGGAGGACACGCGCCTCCGTCGTTTCGTCGCGCTGAAGTTTCTGCCCGAAGAAGTCGCTCGCGACCCGCAGGCGCTTACCCGCTTTCAGCGCGAAGCCCAGGCCGCGTCCGCCCTCAGCCACCCCAACATCTGTGCCATTTACGATATCGGCGAGCAGGACGGTCATGCCTACATTGTCATGGAGTATCTGGATGGCCAGACCTTGCGCCATCTGATCGGGGGACGCCCGCTTCCCAACGAGACGCTGCTGCCGTTGGCCATCCAGATCGCCGACGCCCTCGAGGCTGCCCACTCCGCGGGCATCATCCATCGGGACATCAAGCCGGCCAACATTCTTGTAACTCGGAACAGCCACGCCAAGGTTCTTGACTTTGGCTTGGCCAAGGTATCGATCTCGCCGCGCTCTTCCAGCCATATCCATGCGGAGAAGACGCAATCCATTATTCAAGAGGAGCATCTCACCAGTCCAGGAACCGCGCTCGGCACGGTGGCCTACATGTCGCCCGAGCAGGTTCGGGGCGAAGCGCTCGACGGTCGCACCGATCTGTTTTCCTTCGGCGTGGTTCTGTACGAGATGGCAACCGGCGTGTTGCCTTTTCGCGGAGACACTTCTGGCGTGGTTTTCGATGCCATCCTGAATCGCGCGCCCACTCTGCCCGTTCGTCTCAACCCCGATCTTCCCGCCGACCTCGAGCGCATCATCACCAAGGCCATCGAAAAAGACCGCGACGTGCGTTATCAGCACGCCTCAGAATTGCGTGCCGATCTGAAGCGGCTGAGCCGTGACACCGCTTCAGGAAAGGTGCTTACCTCAGGCGCCCAGGAAATTTCTCGGCGCCAGTCGCGTCGATGGATCCCCGCCATCCCGCTCGTTCTTCTCCTCGCGGCCGCCGGTGCGCTGCTGTGGAACGCGCGCTCGCTGCCTCCGCCGCGCATCCTGAACACAACGCAGCTTACGCACGACGACCTGCCCAAGACGCGGCTTCTCACCGACGGCACCCGCCTGTACATCACGGAAACGCAGGGCAACAAGCAGATCCTCGTGCAGGCATCGACGGCCGGTGGCGAAACATCCCAGATCCCGACCCCGTTCGGCAGCGTGGCCATCGCCGACATCGCGCCCGATCACTCGCACCTGCTCGCCGCCGACGTTATCGGCACCGAGGCCGCCGAGCAGGGATGGATTCTCCCGCTTCCCTCCGGACCGCCGCGCCGCCTGGGAGAAGTATTCGGACACTATGCCGGGTACTCGCCCGATGGTCGCCAGATCGTATTCGCCCGGGACTTCGATCTCTACCTTGCGAATTCCGAAGGACTCAACATCCGAAAACTGGCGAGCCTGCCGGGCCAGGCGTTTTACCTCGCGTATTCGCCTGACGGGCGCCGCATCCGTTTCACCATCAGCGATCCCAGGGACAATTCATCTTCCATTTGGGAGGTACAGGCCGACGGCAGCAATCCCCATCCCGTTCTCCCCGGATGGCACAGCCCGTCGTCGGAATGCTGCGGATTCTGGAGTCAGGATGGCCGCTACTTTTTCTTCATCAGCAACCTGGCGACCGTCTCCAATCTCTGGGTGATCCGCGAGCCTTCCGGAATTTTTCAGCGCAGTCCCTCCGCCCCATTTCAGCTGACGACTGGCCCCATGTCGTTTCCCCTCGCTGTCGCGGGCCCGAAGGCGAAGAGGATCTTTGCCGATGGTTTCGTGCCGCGCGGCGAGCTGATCCGCTACGACAGCAAGGCGCGTGAATTCAAACCGTATCTCGGAGGCATTTCAGCCGGCGAAGCGGATTTCTCCAGCGACGGAAAGTGGGTTGCCTACGTAACTTATCCCGACCGAGCTCTCTGGCGCAGCCGCATCGATGGCAGCGAGCGGCTGCAACTCACGCAAGCGCCGGTCGCCGCGTTTCTGCCGCACTGGTCGCGCGATGGAACACAGATCGCCTTCACTGACATGCAAACCGGGAAACCCTGGAAGACTTTCTTTGTCTCGGCGCAAGGCGGACAGCCGCTGGAGATGCTGGCGGAACAGGACTACCAGATCGACGCCCACTGGTCCCCCGACGGCAAAAAGATTGTCTTTGGCAGGGTTCCGTTTCTTCCGGGCAGTTCCAAGACCATCGCTATCTATATCCTGGATACTTCTACGAAGCAGGTAACGATGGTTCCCGGGTCCGACGGCCTATATGCGCCGCGCTGGTCGCCGGACGGAAAACACCTGGCGGGTATGTCGGCTGATTCCAAGAAACTACTGCTTTATGACTTCGCTTCGCAAACGTGGTCTGACTGGGTCACAGAACCCGGCTCGGTCATACTTCCCAGCTGGTCAAAAGACGGTGGGTACGTTTATTACGGCAATCGCTCGAGCGAAAACGCAGGATACCGCCGCGTAAAGTTAGGCGAACATCATTCCGAGCTGGTGGTTGACCTCAAGGATTTGGCGCAACTGGATCCGGGCTGGAGCGGCATTGATCCCACCGACACTCCACTTTTTGTCCGCAACCGCAGCACCGACGAGGTCTATGCGCTCGATCTCAACCTCCCCTGAACCTACGGCGTTCGCCCGAGCCCTGTCCTTTACGGTTCTTCCCTGAGGACGCAACACCTCTCGGTACCCCGGTCATCCATCTCCCTGGGAGTGCACAGCCATGAAATCAGCAAAACTGTTGTTTGCTACGATCGCCGTTTTCCTTGCATCGTCGGCGTGGGCGCAGACCCTGCCCCAGAACACCGAGATCAAGGTTCGCACCGATTCAGCCATCCCGGCCAAGCCCGCACCGAACAGCCACTACTCCGCGAGCGTCAGTAACGACGTGACCGACAGCTCCGGCAACGTGGTGATCCCGCGCGGATCGCGCGCGCGCCTGGTCGCCGAAGCCAACGGCGACGACACCAACCTCGACCTGCAGTCGGTCAACGTCAACGGAAAACGCTACATGTTGACCACGGAAGACAAGAGTTCTTCTCCCGGCGGCTTGGGCGCCAATAAGCGCACCGCCAAGTACGTAGGCGGCGGGGCCGCCATTGGCGCGGTTCTGGGCGCTCTCCTTGGCGGCGGCAAGGGTGCTGCCATTGGAGCGCTCGTCGGCGGCGCAGGCGGAGCCGGAGCCCAGGTCTACACCGGACGCAAGAAGGAAATTCCTGCCGAGACTGAGCTGAGCTACAAGCTGGCACAGAATCTCCAGATGCGGCCGATGGCCCGCGATCACGACTCCGATGACTATTCGCCAAACGAAAGACACGACGATCGATCAGACGATCGACCGCAGCAGTGAAATAAACACATAAATCCTTGATCACAGGATCCTGAGCGTAAGTTGGCGGCGTAACCGCTTGGCCAACTAGAGCTTGCGGATCCTGCATTTTTTTTCTTGCATAGATTCCATCTTTCTGCAAATATGGAAATATGGAACGCCGCCTCCAGTCCGGGAAGGTCGAAAAGTACGCCGACATGTTTTCCGCCATGGGGACCGCGGCCCGGTTGCGCATCATGCAACTGCTTCTCGCCGCCCACCCGGAAGGCTTGGTCGTCGGTGAAATCCAGGACGAGTTGGAGATCCCCAATTCGACTCTCTCCCACCATCTCGACAAATTGAAATCCGAAGATCTGGTGCGCGTGACACGCGAAAGTACCTTCCTGCGCTACACCGCAAACACCGAAGCATTGCAGGAGATCCTTCAGTTTCTGTACGCCGAATGTTGCTCGCGAAACAAAGCTCTCAAGCCCGAATCCATCATTTCAATCTGCAGGTGACTCATCCATGACTCAAGATATCCGCGAAGTTGTGAAACAACGGTACGGACAGGCGGCAATGCGCGCGAGAACGACGGGCAGTTCCTGTTGCGGGGCGACCAGCGCCACCGGGACCTGCGATCCCATCACCGCCAATCTCTATGACTCGGCCCAGGCGAATCAGATCCCGCAGGAAGCGCTGGCGGCCTCGCTGGGCTGCGGGAATCCGACCGCGCTGGCGCAATTGAATCCCGGCGAGGTTGTGCTTGACCTCGGTTCCGGCGGAGGCATTGACGTGCTGCTGTCGGCGCGGCGCGTCGGGCCGACGGGCAAGGCTTACGGTCTCGACATGACCGACGAAATGCTCGCCCTGGCGAACGAGAACAAGCAGAAGGCCGGCGTCGACAATGTCGAGTTCCTCAGGGGAGAAATCGAAAACATTCCGCTGCCCGACAATTCTGTCGACGTCATCATCTCCAACTGCGTCATCAACCTCTCAGCCGACAAGGGCCGCGTGTTGCGCGAGGCGTTTCGCGTGCTCAAGCCGGGCGGCCGCTTTGCCGTCTCCGACATCGTGACGCGTGGCGCCATGCTGCCGGAAATCCGTGAAAGCGTCCTGCTCTGGGTCGGCTGCATTGCCGGAGCCATGGAAGAGAACGAATATCTCTCGTTGCTCGCGTCCGCAGGCTTCGAACAGATCACACTGGAGCCCACCCGCGTTTATCGCATCGACGACGCGCGGGAGTTTCTGACCAGCCGGGACGTGGACGTCGACGCGATCGCGCCCCAGGTGGACGGGAAATTCATGAGCGCCTTCGTCCGCGCCGTAAAACCGTTGCAGAAACCCTGTTGCGGTCCGGCGTGCTGCAATTAATCGAATGCCAAAGTCACACTACAACCTGCTCTTCTTGTGCACCGGAAACTCGGCGCGCTCGATCATGGCCGAAGCCATTTTGAATGCCAAGGGCGCGCCGCGATTCACCGCCTACAGCGCGGGCAGCCACCCGTCCGGAAAGGTCCGGCCCGAGGCGCTCGACGAACTGGCCACGGCCCGGATCGCGACCACCGGGTTGCGCAGCAAATCATGGGACGAGTTTGTCCAGCCCGGCGCACCCTCGCTCGATTTCGTGATCACGGTCTGTGACAACGCCGCGAGAGAAGTCTGTCCGGCATGGCCGGGCCAGCCCATCACCGCCCATTGGGGCGTTGCCGATCCCGCAGCCGCGCAAGGCAACAGCAGGGAAGTGGCGCGCGCCTTCCGGGAGGCCTTCGTGGTGCTCGACCGAAGAATCAGCCTCTTGCTGAGCCTTCCCATGGAGTCTCTCGACCGCCTGTCACTCAAAAAGCAAATGGATGACATCGGGTCCAGGTGACGTTTGGTGAAGCTGGCTGGGGCGATTGTCACTCAGCAGCAGCGCGCTTCCTTAGTCGTCGGTCGTCGGTTCTCGGTCGTCGGCCCTTCACGGCAGACTCCCGAAACAGATTCCAATTCGATTTCGAGGACAGTATTCGCTTGTGCGAACTGCAACGAAAACCCCTTCCCAAGCGGAGCTTGGACGGGGCACCCGCGAGTGTAGGAGCGATCGTTAAGCCGGGCCACGCAATATAAAAGGGCGCCCCTTTCGGAGTAGGCTGCAGTTGCTGTGGCAACAGTAACTACACCGAAGGAAAGGAACACCCATGGAGAGTGTGAAGTACGTTGGCCTGGATGTCCACCAGAGCACGATCAGCGTGGCCGTGCTCAATGCCGAAGGCAAAGTGATGATGCAGTCGGTGATTGCAACGAAAGCGACTGCGGTGCGAGATCTGCTGAAGGGATTGCGCGGAGTGCTGCACGTCACCTTCGAAGAAGGGACGCACTCGGCCTGGCTCTATGACGTGGTGGTGCGAGATGTGGCGCGGGTGGTGGTGTGTAATCCGCGCAAGAATGCACTGCTGAAGTCGGGCAACAAGAGCGATCAGATCGATGCGCGCAAACTGGCGGAACTGCTGCGGGCCGGGATGCTAGCGCCGGTGTATCACGGGGAGCAGAGCACGCGCACCTTACAACAACTGGTGGCCAGTTACACCGCGCTGACCGAGGACACGGGCCGCGCGATGCGGCGGATCAAGGCCCTGTATCGCAGCCAAGCGATTGGGTGCGCGGGCAAGAAGCCATTCGGCAAGCGGCATCGCGGGGAATGGCTGGCGCGACTGACCGACAGCGGGCAGCGGCGACGTGCGGAGTGGCTCTACCAGGAATTGGACGCCGTGCAGGTCTTGCGACGGGAAGCCAGGCAAGCGGTGATGGTGGAGTGCCAGAAAAATCCGGCCGCGAAGTTGCTGCGCTCCATGCCGTTCTTCGGTCCGCTGCGAGCGGCGGTGCTGATCGCGCGGGTGCAGACGCCGCACCGCTTTCGAACGAAGCGACAGTTCTGGACCTACTGCGGTCTGGGATTAGAGACGCGCAGCAGCGCCGACTATGTGGAGAAGGATGGGCAAATCCTGCGGCGGCGCAAGCCAGTGTACATCCGCGGGTTGAACTGGAATTACAGTCACGAACTGAAAAATGTGTTCAAGAGCGCGGCCACGACGGCGAGCGCGATGGACGGTCCGTTTCGCGCGTTCTACGAAACGAGAGTCGCTAACGGGATGCTGCCGGCCATGGCACGACTGACGCTGGCCCGCAAGATGGCGGCGATTGCACTGATTCTGTGGAAGAGAGGAGAGACGTTCGCAGCGGAATATCTGAAGCTACAAGCAGCATAAGCGCGCACCACCACCAAGTCCGGAAACTGTAACCCTGACGTTCGAAGGTTGGAGAGCTGCGCGCACGGGTTCGAGGGCAAGTATCCTGGGCGGGATAGGCGGATCAGTCTCATGGGCCACCATATGCTCCCTCGCACAACCCAACAAAGCCATAGTGCCGCGCTCAGACGCGAGCCTCAGATAGAACCATGGTTGGCCATGTTGCCACCGAGTTGCTTGTCGGCGCGCAGAGGAAGACCGAACGAACCAGGTGTGATCCGGAAATGCGTGGTCATGCGAACAACACGATCGAAGCGGCGTGGAGTTGCCGGCAGGGGCTGGATGCCAAGAAAAACAAAACCTTCCTGCGAAGGGAAAAGTGTTTTTACTTGACATCCCCTTTTATAGAACCCGTCCTTAGCGCAAAAGTGGGGAGAAGTCAGTCAGGACGAGAAAGGTGGAGTCAATTTTTTCGGTCAGTTTCCCGTTAAGTTCAGATTTTTCCTTGACACTCTTCCACTCCGGGTCGCCCTGGAAGGATTTCCAGTTGGCGGCTGCCTCTTCACGGCTGGGATGCTGGAGGATGTAGATGAGGGTGTTGCTCTTCTGAGGCTCGTCGATGGGCGTCCAGTAAGCGACGCTTTTCATTCCATGCCGGTCAAAAAGCTTTACCGTGTGGTCGCGGAAGCGCGCCAGCAATTCTGCTAATTTTCCCGGAGCCGCGTGATAGATGCGGAGCTCGTAGACCACCTTCGACGATTGCATCGGATTATCCTTGTCTTGCTGCGAAGCGGCCCAAAGCAATGCTGGAAGAAATGTCGCCGCCTGGAGCAATGTGCGTCGTTTCATGGCGGGCATTTTAACAAAGTGTGAGGTGACGCCGGACGGGTGGACGAGTGGCCTACCGAACGGGATACGTCCCGTCTATCCCCTTATTCTTCCCTTATTCTTCGTCCCCTTATTCTTCGTCTCTCCCCTTCTCGTCCACAGTCATTATGGTTTGGGCATTTTGTGTAGGTCACTTCCCGTGGTAGGCGTTCAATAATTGCACAATGAGCGGCACCCACTTCGGTGTCAGGCGAAGATGACAAGGGCAATCAGGCCTAGTTTGACTTGCCACGATTGACCATCGAACCACTTTGCGACGCTCATCACATAGCTCCAAACCTCGTCTATGCAGCAAATCTCATCAGCCACGGACCGAAGACATGAGCATCTTCGCGGGTGAAGATGATTCTTGGGATTCGCTCCGATGAGCAATCTTTGGCGATATCTCCACCGGCTTTGATGGCTTCGGCAGGACTGACGTCGATCGGTCCGATATTGGGCTGCCCAGCAACCACAAATGTGAGTTGGACAATTCGATCCTTGACTGCCCATACCTTGAGGTGTGGGTTGATTCCCAATTCAGAGTGGACATGTCCTCATTGTGCACAGCATGCAAAGAGCCACTGTGGCCTCATAACGCCCGCGGACGGTCTGCAAGCCTGTCGTACGGCGTCATGCATTCTGTCACGGGGCAAGAATGCTGTGCGTCAGTGCTTCAACAGACTCGCAATAGCTATGCCTGCCTGGAGAAGCGTGAAGCAGACGCCGACGACAGCCACCGCTATTGCGACGGTTGTCAGGCGAGTACTCGCTTGGTTTAGTTTGAGTATTGAGTGAATAAGCTCAATTTCCATTCGGAAAACGAAGTAGTCGGACTTGCCGCTTAGTGAAGATGCTGCACCTGTGTTCTTGCGTAATAGGTCAAGGTCAGTTTCGTCGAATGGCTGCTCTTTACCCAGGACTTTTCTGATGACGACTGCCTGTTCATCCATGGTTGGCATATTTAAGGCCTTTGCCCCCCGCCGAGAGGATAGCAAAGCCCGGTGCCCCAGGTTCGCGTACGCCCTTTGGACGCTATCCTGGGCTTAGGAACAGGCGCGGGCGTCCTCCCTTGATCTTCGTTTCCCGATCTCAAGCTGTCCACCGGGATTCGATCTCCAGCAGTCCTATTCGGGCTTCGAAGCTCGGCTGGCGGGCTCACGCCCGCTGCGCTGAGTGCCGTCCCTACGGGACTAGCGAATTGGAGGCGGGCTTACCGCGGACTTACGTCCGGGGCTATCCTCTGCCGCCGCTGCGGGGCTCTTGTTCGGGAAATGGCGGCAGCCTGGTGCCCCAGGTTCGCGTCCGCCCTTTGGACGCTAACCTGGGCTTAGGAACAGGCGCGGGCGTCCGCCCTTGATCTTCGTTTCCCGATCTCAAGCTGTCCACCGGGATTCGATCTCCGGCAACGGATTCGAAGCTCGGCTGGTGGGCTCATGCCCGCTGCGCTGGGTGTCGTCCCTACGGGACTGGCGATTGGAGGCGAGCTTACCCCGGACTTACGTCCGGGGCTATCCTCTGCCGCCGCTGCGCGGCTCTTGCTCGGGAAATGGCGGCGGCCCGGTGCCCCAGGTTCGCGTCCGCCCTTTGGACACTAACCTGGGCTTAGAAACGGGCGCGGGCGGCCACGACTGATCTTCGCTTCCCGATCTTAACGGCAGTTCTCAGTTCTCATGCGGAGTTCCCGAGAAGAATCCCCGCCCAAGCGGAGCTTGGACGGGGCACCCCGCTGTCAGCCGACGACCGACGACCAACGACCGCCTCTAAACAACGAAAGCCGGGACAACCGGAATTTCTCCCGGTTCCCAGCCTTCGCTTCCTTCAACCTCGAAAGTCCGCGGGCAAGGGCCCTTCGCCACGCTCAGGGCAGGCTGCCCGCGCTACATAACGTCGTGGGCGGGCCTCACTTCGCTACGTGAGCTAGTTGGTTTTGGTGTTCGCGGCAGTCGTGGGCGTGGGTGCGCCGGTGACTGCGTTGCCGTTCGTGCCTGCGCCATCCGTCGTTCCCTGGCGTGTGAGGCGCGGGAAGAACGGCGTGACTTCAAACGGCATCTTGTCGCGGGCCGACGTGATGGCTACCGGCTGCGACTTCACCAGTTCGACTTTGTCGTCCCACGCATTCAGCTTGACGCGTCCGCCCATGGGCAGGGCAGCGATCTGGTCGAGCTTGTTCCAGTCGATCTGCGGAGCCGAGGTCATCAGCGTAGTCATGCGGGTGACCGTCCCGGCCTCGGCCATGTTGTTGCCGAGGTGCGCGGTCAGCAGCGCGTTCAGCGCGCCTGCGCGGGTGTTGAGCATCTTCAGGAAGAGCCCGGCGCCCTCCAGCTTCTGCGCGTAGGGCGAGTTCTTCAGCATGTCGACGGCTTTCTTGTCGGCGGCTGCTTCTTCTTCCGGAATGTGCTTGAAGCCCAGGTTCTGGTACGTCGATTCGTCAGAGAACAGCATGCGGTCGTTGAAGGCGTACTTCGAGCCCAGGTTGTGGCCTAGCACGATGTGCGCCAGTTCGTGCGTGAGCGCCATCGCCAGGCTTGACTCGTCGGGCAGCGTGTCGATCAGGCCGCGGCTGATGATGATGGTATTGCCCACGCTGAAGGTCTCGAGCGGCGAGGTAAGCAGCACGCGCGTCCGGACCGGGCGGGGCAGATCGATGTTGTTGGTGACTTCGATGTTGTTGACGACGGTCTGCAGAATCTTGTCGAGATCGCCTTCGGGAGCCAGTAATCCGGCACGTTGCAGGCGCTCGACTACGTTGTCTTCGGCCTGCTGCTGCCACTCGCGCGAGGCGGCCAGAGGGGTAGCATCCTGCGCGGCCGGACTGTCGTCCTGCACACTGTCGACGCGGATATTGGTTAGTTCGTCGGAGGCGCCGTCTTTCTTCAGGTCATAGCCCCAGATGCGGGTCTGCGCCTTGAAGGCCATCTGATTCTTTACGCCGGCGCTGAAGTCGCCTTCCTCGCTGTAGATGAATGCAGGCACCCAGTAGCCGGGAATCAGGTTCAGGCGCCAGCTATCCATGTGGAAGAAGTATGCGTTGCGTGGACGGGGCGCGTAGGTCCCGTTGAGGCGCACGATGTTGTAATCCTGGTCCTCAATCCAGATGCGGCCCAGGAAACGGCCCTGTCCGCTCTTCGGCTTTGGCGTCACGTCGAACACCAGGCAGCGCACGTCGCCCAGGAATTCGCGGCGCACGTAGCGGAAGTCATAGTGCTGGCGATCGAAATCGTTGCGGTCGGCAAAGATCATCCAGGAGAAGCCGAGCGGCTGGTACTGGATCTTGAACAGCTTGCTGAAGCCGCCGAGCAGGTGCTTCTCCATGCTCGCATCGTCCTTGATGTAGTCCTTGCGGTCGATGGTCGTGCTCAGGTCCATGCGGCCGAGGAAATACTTGTCATTCTGCGGAACCGGACCGAGCGCGGGATCGAGAGTCAAATTCTGCAGATACGTTTCGATGACCGGAGTGCGGGTCTGCAACATCTTGATCAGGCCCTTTTCGCGCATGACGAAACGGTCCACCACCTGATCCATGGTGGTGGGCTGGGGCGCGGCCTGCGGAGGCGCGGGCTGCGTGTTCGCCGGAGCGGTTGACGCCGGTCCCGGTTGTGCCGTGGCAGGTTGCGCCTGGTCGGGCGTTGGGGCTGGAGCGGACATCTGTACCGTAGCCGGCTGCGACGTCGGCTGCGAATCCACCGGCTGCTGTGCTACCGCACTCAGCGAAACCAGCAAGGTAGCAGAGACCATCCAATTCAAGGTGCGCATAACTCTTATCTCCATGATTCTTCAAAAACCAAGTTCTTCAGTACGCCAACTGGAAAACAACGTGTACGATCGCGGTGGAATCCACCGGTTGACCATTGCGTAGAGCCGGCTTGAAGCGCATCCTGTTGGCTGCCGAGATGGCGGCTTCATCCAGCCCGTGACCCAGCCCGCGGACGACGCGATTCACGTGCAACTGTCCGTTGGCCGCAAACATGACTTCCAGCAAAACTTCGCCTTCCAGCTTGAGCTGGCGAGCTTCGTCGGTATAAACCGGATTCGGTTTGAACGTGATCTCGACCGCGTTGGTCGGCGGTCCGGAATCGGGGAGCTGCGCCTTCGGCGTTCCGTGCGAAAGCTCCTGCTGTCCGAATGCGCCGGTCGCGACGGTGTTGCCGCGCCCATTGCTGCGGCCATCGCCGTTTCCGCCAATCGCCACGCCATTGCCGAAACCGGCGCTGGCGACCGTGCCCTTCATTCCCTTTGCGCCGCCGGTGCCGTTGCCGTAGCCCGGACCTTGCGGCATGTCGAACGAACCGGTGGCCGCGGCTACCAGGTGCGCGTTGGGCTTGCCTTCACCCTTCAAGCCGTTGGGATCGCCGAACCCGCCCGTCTGCACTTTCTGCACAGGAACGTTCAGGGTCGGCGTGGCGGAACTGCCCGTGGAAAACTCTCCGGTATGAATCAGCTGCGGGCGCGCGCCGCCGGATACCTGCTTCAACTGCGGCGCCTGGAAATTGTTCACGACCACCTTGGGCGCTTCCGGCTCCGGCTCGGGCCTGGGCTGCGCAACCCGCACTTCCCGCGGAACGATCAGGTGCGGACTCGCGACAGGCACCGCCGGCAACAACTTGGCGTGCGTGATCTGCGGCTTGGGCTTCGGCATGGGCTTCGGTTCGCGCCCGGTCAACGGCATCACCGCGGTCAGGTGATAACTGGTCTTAACCTTCAACTTCTCCGGAAACAGCAGACCGATGTTCACGAGCAGGAGAATGAAAGCCAGTTCGATCCCATAGCTGGTGGCAAGGGTCTGCCAGCTGATCCGTTTATTGGGAAGAAGGCCGAACTGTGGTCCGCGATAAGCCGTGGCCATGCAATAGCTCCAATATGGGAACCCGGCCGGGGAGATTGCGCGGGTGGAAGCCTTACGGTAGGGGAAATGGGCGGAGGGGTAAACGTGTCTGCCGCTGGTGTACCTTGGTAACCATGTTTGAAAATCAGGGTGGAACCGGTGTTCCAAAGCGGGCGAAGGACGTGCGTTTTCGGTTGCTTTAAGCTGGCCCGCGCCGGCGAAAATGGTAGAAAACCGGTACACCCGCCAGAATCACCAGGCATCCGAGGGCAGAGTTCGCGAAGATTGTCGGTGAAGGTGTAATAGAGCAGAATCGCGGACGCGAAAACAAACAGCGCAGGCACAACAGGATAGCCCCACACGCGGTAAGGACGCAGGACGTCGGGTTCGCGCCGCCGGAAGACGAAAACCGTGCTGGCCGTGATCATGTAGAACAGCCATTCCGCAAAAATGGCCAGCGTGAACAGCTGACGAAAGTTTTGCCCCACCAGTAATAGCGCGACCGCCAGACCGAGTTGCAGCAGGATCGCGACCGAAGGCGTCAGGAACCGGGGATGGACTTTGCGCGACGCCGGGGAAGAAATAACCATCGCGGGCCGCTGCGAATGGGACACGCGCGCCGCTCATGGTGGTGCCGTTCAAGTGTACGAGCATCGACAACGCCATGCCCGCCGAAACAATGCTCGCCCCCAAAGCGCCCAGGACCATCGCGACCGCGTCGGAAGCTGGGCGGGGGGAATCGGCAATCGCGTGGGCGGGCAGCACATATTGCACGCCCGCGTTCACCAGGATGTAAAGCACGCCGACGATCGCCACGCCGACGATGAGCGCGATCGGGATATTGCGGCCCGGGTCGCGGATCTCGCCCGCAACCTGGTTGAGGTCGTTCCACCCGTCATAGGCCCACAACGCGGCAACCAGCGCGGCCATGAATCCCGCAATGCCGCCCTTCGCGCCGGTGAAGGTCGGTGGCGAAGTTGGTCCAGCCCGCGCCGCCGCGGTATCCGAAGCACATCACGACAATGCCGAGGATGATGGCGATCTTCAAGAGAGTGAAGATCAGCTGGAACTCGCCCGCCTTCTTCACGCCAATGTAATTGAGGAACGAAATGAACACGGCGGCGGCGATGGCGGCCAGCTGGCCGTAGGTGATCGTGAGCGGCGTGACGACGATGGGATGCGAGAAGAATGCGAAGACGGGAAACGTGCCCAGGATCAAAACGAAGCCGGCGGTGATGGTCGCGATCGAGGCGGGCTTGGAGATCAGCAGCGTAGTCCAGGCGTAGAGAAAACCGCCGAGCGGGCCATAACCATCGCGCACGTAGACGTACTCGCCGCCTGCCTGGGGCTTCATCGCGCCCAGTTCGGCATAAGTCAGCGCGCCGAAGAACGACAGCAAGCCTCCGACGATCCACGCAAGAAACACAAGCTTGGCGGAGCCGACGGCCTGCATCATCTGCGTGGGCACGAGGAAAATCCCGCTGCCGATGATGGTACCGACCACAACGGCCGAGGCGTGGCTCACGCCCAGGTCGCGGGCAAGTTGCGGTTCGGGGGCGGGCGACATGAGAGGAGTTGCAGTATACGGGAAGAGATGGCACTTGGCATTTGGCAGTTAGCATTTGGTCGGGAACCTCTCAGCCGTCCGCTCTCAGCAGTCAAAGCTAACTCTCAAGCGAGGGGTGTCTCGGCCTTGCCGTGACGCGGGCGAGGGCGCCCGCGCTACATATTTTCTCTCTGCGTCCTCCGCGGCCTTTCTCTGCGCTCTCTGCGTTTTAAGATTTTGTAGTTCGCGGCCCGATATTAGCTCGTGGTTAACAGAATCGCATTAGGAGCCCTCAGATGCACGACTGAGGGCCAGGACGACCTGGGCTTCGGTATCGCCTCCGAAAACGCGCCTACGGGCCTGCAAGCGCCAGGAATGGGCATTCTGCGTGGTGTCTGCAGATGTACTTCTGCCCTCGTAAAATCCCCAGAGCGTCTTATCAATAACTTAGCTTGGAGCGAATCAAGGTGAGACTTACACATCGTCCCATTCGGCTAAGCGACGGTCTTTTCGGGTGCGCTCGTCAGCAGGCTGGCGGCGTACCCGACCGCAAACGTCACGACCGTTCCCACGGCCACGTACCACGTCCATGGCAACTTGGTGCCGAGCCACAGATAAAGCTCGATGCCGAAGCCGAACAGCATGCCGACCATCGAGCCGCGTTCGGTTGGCTCGCTTGGTGAGTACTCCCAACAGAAACACGCCCAGCAATGCGCCATACGCGACCGACGCAATGGTTAACCCGACTTCAATTACACGCGAGACCTTGTGCAGCGAAAGAATCGCCAGTGCGAACAACACCAGCGCCCAGAGAATGGTCGAGATGCGGGAGAGGCGCAGCTGGGTGCGATCGTCGGTCTCAGGATGGCGGCGCAGGTAGAAGTCCATCATGGAACTGGACGACAGGGAATTCAGCGCCGCGCTCAGGTTTGACATAGCGGCGGCGAGGATAGCGGCAATCAGCAGTCCGGAAATTCCGTGCGGCAGACGCGTGACGATGAAGGTCGGGAAGATGTAGTCAGCCTTCCCGAAGATGGATGAAGGCATGCCGTAGTACGCCCACAGCATGACGCCGACGATCAGGAACAACGCGAACTGGAAGAAGATGGCGATCCCGCTGGTCAGCAGTGCAGTGACCGACTGCCGTTGATTGCGGGCGGCCAGCAGGCGCTGCACGATGAGCTGGTCGGTGCCGTGGCTGGCGGTCGTGAGGAAAGCGCCGCCGATCACTCCGGCCCAGAAGGTGTAGGGCCGCGCCAGCGTGAAAGAGAAATCAAAGACACGGAGCTTGTCCATGCCGGCAGCTAGGTAATGAATCGCGGGCCATCCCCCCGGCACCAGGTGCAGGATCGTGAACACCCCCACCAGCGTGCCGCCGATGTAGATGAAGGTCTGCACGACGTCGGTCCAGATGACGGCTGCCAGTCCGCCTTCGAACGTGTAGACCAGCGTCAGCAGGGTAATGATGGCGATGGAAGCGATCTCGCCGGTGCCCAGGGCGATCGCCACCACGATCGAGACCGCATAGACGCGCACGCCCTCGGCCGCAGCTCGTGTCAGCAGGAACAGGGAAGCGGTCAGCGTCCGCAGTCGCTTGCCGAAGCGGCGTTCGATGAGTTCGTAAGCGGTGTAGAGGTCTCCGCGAAAGTAGTGCGGCAGCAGCACGAAGCTGATGATGATGCGGCCCACAACGTATCCCATGACGACCTGAAGGAATGTGAGGTTCGAGTCATAGGCGAGGCCCGGGATGCTGATGATGGTCAGTGTGCTGGTCTCGGCGGCGACGATCGAGAGCGCGATGGCCCACCACGGGATGTTGCGGTCGGCGAGGAAGTAGTCGCGCAGCGTGCGCTGCTTCTTGCGGAAGCGCAGCCCGAACAGCGTGATGCCGACCAGGTAGAGCGCGATGATGGCGAGGTCGAGGTGGTTGAGGCCCATGGTCTGGCGGAGCTTGCTTTCATTATGACGGGCAGCGGGTAGGCTTTGGGAGTGAGAGTTCGGTCACCTTGCGCCGACCGGGGTGAGAACGTCTAGAAAAATCTTAAAACGCAGAGGGTGCAGAGAACGGCCGCAGAGTACGCAGAGGAAGCTTTTATCCGCAAACGACGCAAAGAAAGCTCGCAAAGGGGAGTAATGGGGACGGCACTTAGACTCGGGCGATTTTCTTGGCGGCCTTTGCGTGTTCTTTGCGAACTTGGCGGTTACGAGCTTTTGGCAGGCGCCCGACCCCAGCATTGCCCATTATGTTAGAACTACCACGTGGACATCTATCTCGGCATTGACGGCGGCGGGACGAAGACTAGCTGTGTTGTCGCCGACGAACAGAAAACCCTTGGCGGTGCCACCAGCGCGGGCAGCAACATTACGCGCTTGGGCGAGGCCCGGGTGCGCGAAGCGCTGCATGCGGCGGTGCGCGATGCTTGCGCCGCCGCCGGGATCGATCCGGCAAAAGTGGAGAGTGCGTGCATCGGGCTATCGGGAGCGGGGCGTCCGGAGGTGCGTGATGTCATTGCCGGCATCATGCGCGAGGTTCTACAGGGCCGGATCGAAGTGGTCAGTGACCTTGAGACTACTTTGGAAGCCGCGTTTGGCGGCGGCCTGGGAGTGATCGTGATCGCGGGGACCGGTTCCATTGCCTATGGGCGCGACGCGCAGGGTAAGACCGCGCGCGCCGGCGGTTGGGGACTCGCAATTTCCGATGAAGGCTCCGGGCAGTGGATCGGGCGGGCGGCGGTCAGCGCCGTGCTCAATGCGAATGACGCGGGGGAAAATCCACCACTGCTGAAAACGATTCTCTCCCTTTGGAAGCTGGCGTCGCTGGATGAGCTGGTGCGGCACGCCAACGCTTCTCCTCCGCCCGATTTTTCCAGTCTGGTGCCGGCGATTCTGTCTGCTGCCGAAGATTCTGCTGCGCAAAATCCCCGCCCAAGCGAAGCTTGGACGGGGCACCCTCGGGGTCCTCGGGATCCGGTGGCGGAAAGCGTTTTGCGGCGGGCCGGAAGCGAATTGGCCGCTTTGGCGGGCAATGTGATCCGGCGCTTGTTTGGCGGGGAGGCCAGCGTCCCGATAGCCATGACCGGGGGAGTCTTTCGTCAGTCGGAAGTGGTGCGGCAGGTTTTCTACAATGACGTCACCGCCGAATTCCCACGTGCGAACGTGCACCCGGGGGTGGTCGATCCGGTCGAAGGAGCGCTCGCCCTCGCGCGGAAAGCGCTGGCCGGGCGCGCCCGATAGCCGGCGTGGGCGTTGACTGCATGGCATCTGACGACAGCACCGGCGCACGGCGGGCTCCCAAGTATGGCGAGCCGGAACCGGCCGCGCCTTCGACGAATAGCGCTGCTGCGCGTGTGGCGAGCGATCCGGCCCTCTCCGAAGATCTTGCACTCAGCCTGCTGAAGCGCCCGGATGTTTCCTCCGAGGAACTGGAACAGCTCTCGAAAAACGGAAATGTCCTGAAGCACCGCAAGGTGAAGCTGGCGCTGGTGGAGCATCCCAAGACTCCGCGCCATGTGTCGCTGCCCCTGGTGCGGCAGCTTTACACGTTCGATCTGGTGCAGGTGGCGCTGACGCCGGTCGTCCCGGCGGATGTGAAGCGGGCTGCCGATGACGCGTTGTGCGCCCGGCTGGAAACGATCTCGCAGGGAGAACGCGTGACGCTGGCTCACCGCGGATCGGGACGAATCGCCGAGGCGCTGTTGGCCGATGCCGAGACGCGCGTGATGCAGGCGGCATTGCAGAATCCGCGTCTGACGGAAGCGGCGATCGTGCGCGCCCTGGTGCGCCCGAATGCTTCGGGTGCCTTCGTAGAGGCGGTCTGTCATCACGCGCAATGGTCGCCGCGCCGGGAAGTGCGCATGGCTTTGCTTCGCAATGAAAAGACGCCGCTGGCGCGAGCGACGGCGATTGCCCGCGGTCTCCCAGCAGCTTTGGTGCGGGAGATTCTGCACAGTTCCCGGCTACCGGGGAGTGTGAAGGCTCACGTGCTGGCGGAGATTGACGATCGCGGGGATGAGAAGCCCTAGGGTGACGGGGAAGCTGTTGGCAGGTTTCACGCCATCATGCAGTACGCGGTGCTTGGGCGGGTGCGGACGCCCGCCGCTCCACTGACGTGGGTCAGTGTGGTTCTTTCTTCGCGATCTTGGCGGCCGTTTTGGCGTTGCTTGTGATTAAAAACTTTTCGGTGCGAGGGAAGCGAGGCGCCCGCGATGGCAGGCGCCCCGGAGTGAGCTAGGCGGCAGGAATGCGCAGAGACTGGCCGACCTTGATCTTGTCGGGATCGGCGAGGTTGTTGGCCTTGGCGATCTTCGGGTATTGGTTGGCATCGCCGTAGAAGAGTTTGCTGATCTTCGAGAGATTGTCGCCCGCCTTCACAGTGTAGGTCTGCTCGCCCTGGGCCACGGTGATTTCGTGGGCGAGGTCGGAGAAGTTGGGATCGACGCGCTTGATCGCGTCCCATACGCGGTTCTTGCTGGCCTCGGAGACAACGGTTGCCTTGAGATGAAGTTTGTCGCCCTGCAGGTCGAGAGCCTGAATGGTGGCGTCTTCCTTGGCGAGAACATTGAGGACGGGCTGGTATTTCTGCTTCAATTGATTCAGGTCAGCCATGGTGTACTCCTTTGGAATGAATTAAGGAACGGGAAGTGGCGTGACGAAGCGACGGCAATGAGGGGTTGTCGCATGCAAACTTCCGTAACTTAAACGTCGCTGGGAGCCGGCCTATGATTTCTACGGCAGGCTTCTTCATGTTTGAGAACTGGTCAGCGTTATGGAAAGCGGACTGGCAACCGGTGCCGCGCTGGGCATTGGTTGCGTGGGCGTCATTTTACGCCGTCTTCCTGGCCTATGTTTTCCACAGTCATGGCGGGTTTCTTTTCATCGACTTGGCGAACCTGGTGGTGCATGAGGGCGGCCACATGCTGTTCGGATGGCTTGGCCAGACGCTGGGACTGTGGGGCGGAACCTTGCTGCAGTGGCTGGTGCCTTTTTTGTTGGCTGGATATTTCTTTACGCAGAGACAGGCGGCGTCGTTTGCGTTCTGCGCATTTTTCTTCTTCGAGAATTGGCTGTACACCGCGACCTACATGGCTGACGCGCGGGCGATGGCGCTGCCGCTGGTGACGACTGGCGACCCGGATCATATCGAGCACGACTGGAACGCGATCTTTTCCGGCCTGGGCGTTCTGCAGTACGACACTACGATTGCGGGAGTGGTGCGGTTCCTGGGATGGTGCGGCATGTTGGGCGTCGTGGGGTGGTTTGTGTGGCGGAGTTGGAAGTCATCCTCCTCCCCTTCTTCGTTGTCGGACAGCTCACAACTTTGAATCGCCATCGGTCTTGAAGCCCAGACGGAGATTCAGCAAAGCGTCAGTCTCCAAAAACAGGAAGCGGTTTCGTAAATCCTGGTGTCTAATGGGCTGAGACCTTCCCCCTGTCCCAGACGAGGATGCCATGCGTTTGCAAGCTTTTTCTCTCTTTGGGCTCTGCTTGTTTTCAATCGTCGCGACCGCGGCGCCGCAAACAACCAAAGACAATACACAACTCGAGCTTGGCGTCTTGTCGTTCAAGGCGGGACAATACGAAGAGGCGATCCAGCATTTTCAAAAGGCCGTGCTGGCGGAACCGGAGAGTATCGCCGCGCACCTCTGGATGGCTTCCGCACTGGTCGAGACCTACATTCCGGGGGTGCAGTCCCGTGACAATGTTCGGCAGGGGGAGCTGGCGATTGAGCAGTATCAGAAGGTGATGGAATTCGATCCGTCGAATATGAACGCGACGAAGGGAGCAGCGTATTTACATCTGCAGATGAAAAGATTCAACACGGCCAGGCGGCTTTATCGCAAGGCGTCGGAAATCGATCCGAATGATCCGGAGCCCTACTATTCGATCGCAGTGATTGATTGGATCCAGACCTACCAGCCTCGGATGGAGGTCAGGGCGAAGCTGGGTTTGCGTCCCGAACAACCGATGATTCAGTATCCGGAATGCGCGCAGGTTCGAGATACCAATACCGAGCAGGTTGCGGAAGGGATGGAGATGTTGAAGAAGGCGATCGACCTGAAACATGACTACGACGACGCCATGGCCTACATGAACCTGATGTATCGTGAGCGGGCTGACATTCAGTGTGGCGATCCGAAGGCCAATGCCTCAGATCTGAAGAATGCCGATCGCTGGGTTGATATGACGCTCTCGATCAAGAAGAAAAAAGCTGATCAGGAAGATGCCAAGCGGGTAGAGTCCGGCTCTACGACAACGGTGGATTTCTCTTCTGCACCCGATCGGCGATGAGCATGCTGGTCTCGTGCAACAGAGCTCTTAACCGCAAAGGCCGCCAAGTTAGCGCGAAGTTCGCAAAGAAGATTTGAAGGTTTTCTTTGCGCCCTTTGCGTTACCTTGGCGAACTTTGCGGTTAAAAGGTTTTGCTCCTTAAGGAACCCAATCCGCGATGAATACGTTGGTCTCGTGCGGGACCTTGGCGTTGCGGCCGGAAATCCACACCAGCTTTTTGCCGTCGGGACTGAACATGGGGAAGCCGTCGAAGCCGTCGGTAAAGGTCAGGCGCTCGAGGTTCTTGCCGTCGAGGTCGACGCCGTAGAGTTCGAAGTTCCCCATCCCGCCGGTGGATCCGACGTTCGAAGAAAAGATGACGTGCTTGCCGTTCGGATAAAACGCCGGTGCGAAGCTGGCTGCGCCGAGGTCGGTGATTTGTTTTTTGTCGCTGCCGTCGGACTTCATGGTCCAGATCTCGAGATAGGTAGGGCGGATGAGATTTTGTTTCAAGAGATCTTTGTAGTCGGTGATTTCCTGCTCGGTCTTGGGATGGTGGGCACGGTAGACGATCAGCTTGGCGTCGGGCGAGAAGGTGGGGCCGCCGTCGTAGCCGAGTTCGTGCGTGAGTTGCTTCACGTGGGAGCCGTCGGCGTCCATGATGTAGATGTCGAGGTCGCCGTTGCGGGTCGAAGTGAAGACGATCTTTTTGCCGTCGTTCGAGATGATGGCCTCGGCATCGTAGCCGGGCTCCTTGGTGAGTTGCTTGATATCAGAGCCGTCAGGCTTGGCGGTAAAGATGTCGTAGCTGGGATAAATTCCCCACACGTAGCCCTTGGAATAATCAGGCTTGGGCGGGCACTGGGGGCTTCCCAGGTGGGTGGAGGCATACAGAATCTTCTTGCCGTCGGGATACCAGAACGAGCAGGTGGTTCGCCCTTTGCCGGTTGAGACCATGTGCGGATCGCTGCCGTCGGTGTTCATGACGAAGATCTGGTCGCACTTCACGGGCTCGCGCGTGGATTGGAAAATGAGTTTCTTGCCGTCGGCGGAGAAATAGGCTTCGGCATTCTGGCCGCCGAAGGTGAGCTGCTTGATGTTGCGCAGATGGTTTTCGGGCTGGGGCTCCGATGGTGCCGGTGCAGGGGTATTTTGCGGTGCCGCGGCGAGCAGGATCGCAAGCCCGATCATGGCGATCACGAGAAGAAGGCTTTTCATGGATTGATGTGGTTAGTTTAGCAGCAGAAGATGCAGTGTCTGTGCGTTCTCATGCCCAATGCGCGGTTGGGATGCGTGCTGGGTGGACGGGCTGTAATTTTGTGCCGAAAATCTTAAATCGCAGAGGGCGCAGAGAAGAGCCACAAAGGACGCAGAGAAAACATGGTTCGTGGGGATACTTTGCCGGATTTTCCTTGGGGGCTTCGGCCATTTCGGCGACTGATGCAGGAAGGTGCGGTCGGCTGGAATGGCGCAGACAGTGCAGGGGTCCTTCGACTGCGTTCGGCTGTCGCCTCACTGCGCTCAGGATGACAAGGTTGAGTGCGGCCCGCGCGGCGAGTAGCCAGTAGCTCGCAGTTCAAAGCTCACGCAGCTTACTTCCGAAAATGTCCCATGATCGCTTCCGCCTGGGCGCGGGTGACGACTGCGGATAAGGCGGCTGCGTCGGCTTGTTTGACGGCTTGCACGCTACCGAAGTGCTCGAGCAGACGGCGCGTCGTGCTGGCGCCGACTCCGGGAATCTCCAGCAATTCCGTCGAGCGGTCGCGCATCTGGCGGCGTTTGCGGTGGAAGGTGACTGCGAAGCGGTGGGCTTCGTCGCGGATCTGCTGGACCAGGTGCAGGACGGGCGAGTGGTGGTCGAGCGCCACCGGTTCGTCTTCCTGTCCGTAGACGTAGATGATCTCCTCGCGCTTGGCGATGGCCGCGAGCGGCTGGTTGATGATCTCGATCGATTCCAGCGCCTGCGCGGCGGCGTGCAACTGGCCGAGGCCTCCGTCGATCAGGATCAGGCTCGGCATTTTCTTCTTTTCTTCCTGAATGCGCTTGTAGCGGCGCGTCACCACCTCGCGCATGGACGCGAAGTCGTCGACACCTTCCACTGTCCGGATGATGAACTTGCGGTAGTCGGACTTCTTCATGCGGCCGTCTTCCCACACGACCATGGAAGCAACCGTCTCCGCGCCCTGGATGTGCGAGATGTCGAAGCACTCGATGCGCTCCGGGCAATCGGCGAGGCCGAGGGCGTCCTGCAGGGCTTCCTGGATGGCGCGCGTGTTCGGCTTCATCACACGGAAGCGCTGGTCGTAGGACTGCTTGGCGTTGTTGCCAGCCAAGTCGATTAGCGAGCGCTTCTCACCGCGAGACGGAACTTCGATGTGCACTCGGGTGGCCCTCGCTCCGGCGTTGGCCAGTTGTTCGGAGAGGAGTTCTTCGAGGTTCGCGCGGTCTTCAAAGTCAGTGGGGACATAGATGTTGCGCGGGACATAGGGCTGGCCGATGTAGAGCTGGCTCAGAAAAGCGGAGAAGAATGCGCTGGGGTCGAAGTCGGCAGAGAGCGCTGTGTTGGGATTAACGGAGGTGGCTGCCGGACTGGCATCGATTCCGAGAGCCTCTTCGTTCGGTTCCGTGCAAGCAGCTGAGTAGACGTCATGGGAACTGGGCTGCACGATGTCGGCTACGCCGGATGTGGGATTGGGCGGGTGGGTCGTAGGTGAACTCGCCTCGCTTCGCTCGGCTGGGACAGCCGAGGCGGCCGTCCCTACGTGGGTCGCGGTGGGCACGGCGTCTGTTCCGAACTCCGGCAGGTCTTCCCAGAAGAATTCCCGCCGGTCGACGACTTTGCCGCCGCGCATGTGGAACAGGTTTACGGCCAGCATGCCGTTTTCGTAGTGGTAGCCGAAAACGTCGGCGTCGTCTCCTTCGACGCCCGCCATGCGTTGTTTCTCCTGGAGTTGTTCTACCGTGGAAATCAGGTCCCGGTACTTGGCGGCGCGTTCGTACTCCTGGGAGGTGGCGGTCTTCGTCCATGCGCTTGCGCAGGGAGCGGACCAGGTCGGTCTGCCGGCCTTCCAGAAACAGTTTCACGTCGCGAACCGCTTCCTGGTAAGCCTCGGGCGTGGTGAGGTCCTGCACGCAGGGGCCGAGGCAGCGCCGGATGTAGTACTGCAGACACGGGCGCGGATGGAAGCGGGTGAGATCCACTTTGCACGACGGGACCAGGAAGTGGCGGTGGATCAGGTCGACGATGCGGTAGGCGAGATTGGCAGGGAAGTACGGGCCGTAGTAAGCGCTGCCGTCCTTGCGCAGGCGGCGGGTGACGTAGACGCGGGGGTAGCGCTCGCCGAGCGTCAGTTTCACATAGGGGTAAGTTTTGTCGTCGCGCAGCAGGATGTTGAAGCGGGGCTTGCGCTGTTTGATGAGATTGTTTTCGAGCGCGAGAGCTTCCTTGTTGTTGGCGACGACGATGTAGTCAACGTCGACGGCTTCTTTTACCAGCGTCCCGGTTTTGGCGTCGGTCCAGCGGCCTTCGTGGAAATAGGACGACACCCGGCTGCGCAGGTTCTTGGCCTTCCCGACGTAGATCACCTCGCCCTCGGCGTTCTTGTAGAGGTACACGCCGGGTTCGGTGGGGATGGTGCGGATTTTCTGGAGGAGATCCACGGGAGGCTATTATTTTATTAGATGAGCGGTGATGGCACTTTTGTGCTGCAATTGGATGAGATGAGTCAAAGACTGACAATTCGGCTTACCGATGAACTTTTGCGATGGCTCAAGGATCGGTCGCGTCGAAGTGGCATTCCAGTCAGCCGCTTGATCCGGGAGCAGTTGGAAAGTGACATGGCGAACGATGGCAATCAGCGTTTTCTCGATCTCGCGGGCGTCGTCACCGGCCCTCCAGATCTCTCCATCACGAAAAGGCTTCTCGCGAAAATACCCTCCGGGATTGTGACTGCCTCGAGTAACAGCATTGGGCTACATCCGCAGATGACCGTATAAAATTTCTATCCCGTGTGTTGCCTTTGCTCTACATTCGGCATGGGATAAGGATTTGCAACATCCCGCAAATCATTGTGATACAGTCATTTACATCTATCACTGCAGTTTTGGCAATTGGCATCGTCCGTGCATTAGTAGGGGCGGGACTCGAAAGTTCATGGCCCCCAGGGACTCAAAGAAGCTTAAGATCTTCAGGATCAACAGAGAGGAAGGAGCCCTCCAAGATATGACTCGCACTTCGTTAGTGATTCTCTTAGCGGCCGGCATGGTCGCATCTGTGGGTTGCAGCACGAAAAAGTACGTTCGCAATGAGACCACCCCGCTCATCAACAAGACGAACGAACTCGACGACCTGACCGCGAAGAACACCAAGGACATCAAGGACGTCGATGCCCGCGCGCAGGCCGGAATCCAGGCTGTGCAGGCGAAAGCCACGGAAGTCGACCAAAAGGCCCTGGCCGCCGGCAAGACTGCGGATGATGCTCAGACGACCGCCAACGCCGCCACCAAGCGCGTTGACACGCTGACGCAGACCGTCGTGAATCTGGATAACTACCGTCCCGTGGCCGAGACGTCGGTACATTTCGGATTCGACAAAGACAACCTGACCAAGAAGGCCAAGGAAGCTCTGGATCAGCTCGCGACCGACGTACCCAACACCAAGGGCTACATCGTGACCGTGGAAGGTGGAACCGACTCGGTTGGTCCGTCGGACTACAATTACGATCTCAGCCAGCGTCGCGCCAATGCTGTGATTCAGTACCTGGCGTCGGAGCACAACGTTCCGGCACACAAGATCTACCTGATCGGCCTGGGCAAGGATAAGCCTGTGGATTCGAACAAGACCGCCGATGGCCGCGCCAAGAATCGCCGGGTTGATGTTCGCTTGATGACGAACACGACTGGTGGCGACAATGCGTCCCCGGCACAGCCGGCCGCTCCGACGGCGAGCACCACAACACCGCCGAGCATGTAACCAAGTTCCCTCCTCCCCGGAGGATCTTCGCCAACACAGGCCACTCACCCCCATGAGTGGCCTGCTTTTTTTGTGTTTCGCGGGATTCCCCCCGCGCGCTCTTTCAGATCGGCACTCAATGGGAAGGGCTGATCGGTTTGGCACAACCCGTCCGGAAGGGTGCTAGCGACGAATGCTCACACAGGCGCTAGTGCTCAGTCGCGTCTACTTCGGGCACTTCCACGTTTGGGCCTGTTTGGGATCCCCTGTACCGGTATAAACGGCAACCGATGGATAAGTACAAACAAGTCGAGTCCGTGCGATTGTGCCGTCTTCCGCCACCCGCGACGCGATGAACTGGTCTGGAGCTTCCCCTTTCTCCACCCAATGCTCCAGCGCTGTGAGCATGTCTCGGTCCGGGGAGAGAGGGATATTCGGCGCGAGCTCTGAATGAAACAGCACACCAGTACCGGGCCCTCCTCCGCAATGGGCCATTCCTGGAACCATGAACAACCGATAAAACTCGTTCACGTGAGCTTGTCCCAGAGTTTTGACTACGGATTCGAAATACTTCGTTGAACCTTGTGAGGGGACCATTTGATCGGCCCACCCGTGATACACGATGATCTTCGCGCCACGCTTCGCGAAATTCGACAAATCAGGGTTCTCTGGATTGAGATTGGCTCCGAGTTTCATGCGTGCCAGCTCCGGATCACGATCAAAATTCATTTTCGGGAGGTCCCATGCTGGGTCGTCAAAGACCATGTATCTGAATACTCCCTGCCAGCTCCCTCCCAGGTGTTCTGGATTCGACCAAAGACCTTCCCAGGCAATTTCGCTACCGCGCGTCAGACCGGGTGATATCTGCACGCCAGCACTGGTCTTGGGGCCCGTGTACATTTCACGCACTGCTTCGACCTCCGGACCGGTCAGGCACTGGTCGGTATTTGCGCTGGTGCAAAGGAGAGTGGACGGATCGAAGGCGCATTTTCCCGGATCATCGATGAGTCCGTCTGGACCTGCACATACCTTCGGGACGGATTTTGCTAACAAGGCGAGTTTCTCTTTCAACAGCGCGTGTGCAGGTATCTGCTGGAGGGCGCGTGCATTCCATGCCTGGTTCACCATCTCCTCGGTCCAACTGTAAACTGGCGCGCCAGCAACGATGCCATCGTAATCTTCTGGAAAACGCTGTGCCTCCATCAGCGCGTGGTGCCCGCCCTGGGAGCAGCCGACGAAATATGCGTGCTCTGGAGTGCGACCATAGAATTCCCTTGTGAGCTCTTTGGCCGCTTGCGTTACGACATGCTCTGCGCGATATCCGAAGTCTACAACTCGTTCTGGATGACCCGCTGCCCAACTCACGTCATACAAGTTGCTGGTGTGGCCGTTGTCTGTCGCAACCACTGCATAGTCCCGCATAAGGCCACGGAGCAAATCTCGATACAGAATGGTTCCTACCGACCCGCCTGCTCCCACTCCTTCAAACTTCCCATTCCAAGCTGTGCGCGAAGGAAGCCACAACTCAAAATGAATCTCAGACTTAGGCTCGGGCTTCAACGTGCCGATTACGCGACAGAACGGAACAGTTACGGTGTAGGTCTTCCAGTGCTCTTTAGGCCCAAATGTCTCAGTTACGTTGAGCGGTGGCTGGATCAATTCGGCGGAGTCTGCCGGACTGCCTGCTCGGACCAGCGCTGCACATGCTTTTTGGTCGGACGCGGCGCGGTCATCGCTTTGGGCCCAGCCAACGACGCTGATTAACAGGATTGAGAAAGACTTCAGAAATCGGCCGTTCATATCCGTACTACTCTATCGCAGGCATCCAATCCGAAGACAAATCAAGACCAGCTGGTCTTCAATTACGGGCGATCCGGAAGTGATCTTTCGATGACCGAGCAGTTCCCACACGAACTGTTATTGCAGGCTACAGACTCTGTCGGGTGCCGTTCCGCAGGCGGCGGGTATGGAGACTGACTCTTTCGGCTTCGTTAATTGACCGGCTAGGGCTGCAGCGAATGGCGGAGTGCCTTTCGACTTCGAGGCGACCTTAACGCGATTCTTGCGTTCCTCTTTCGTGATCCAGCCGAACTGTTTGCGCTCGAAATCGAACGCCACCTGCCGGAACTGGATGGTGGAGAGAAATCCATCGAAGGAGTAAATGGGTACCGGCCTGGCTGACACGTATACTGGTTCTGCCCCGAGATTGGTATCCCCCAGCTTCAGCGTACCGAGCCGCACCTCCTGCATGACGAAGCTGCCGCCGAGGTTGGCGAAGGCTCGGCCGCGGTCGGAATGCGGGATCCATGGCACATGAGAAGCCAGCAGAGCCAGCTTTTCGGCGCCCGTGTCGACCATCAGGCGCACGGAGTACTGTCCAGCTTGCAGATCCACACAGAGCTTGCCATTCGCCATTGCAAACGGAACGGAAGAAGGGAGCGGTTCGAGCGGGCCGAACGTGATTTTCTTCGCCTGGTAGTCAATGACGAAGCTGCTATGGGCGAGGACGTCCAGGCCGACCAGTGCGTCGATGCGGATGCCGGCGCGCTGGGAGACGTCCGACAAGTCCTGCACAAGACTGCGCACATTCGTTGCGTGGACGGGACCGACCTCGATCTCCGGCAGCGTCACGGCCAGGCTGGACACGGTTCGGTCGATGGCATCCAATTCCTCCTTGTGTCCGGACAAAGAGAGCTTCTGGGCGACGTCACGATCAAGCACACTGGGATAAGCTCCAGTGTCGATCACCAGGTTGCGCTTCTCAAGCGAACCGATTGAGCCCTGCACAACGATCAACTGCTGCCCGTAGATCTTGAAAGGCAAGACGTTAGCTGGAGTGTTCGACCGAGCCCAGACAGACGAACAGAGGAACAACAGACCGAAAGACAGTGACAATGAAATGTGTCGCCCCATGACCCCACCCTCCCAAAACTTCAGCGCGGGGTAAGAGACGAAGAATGTTCAGGTTCGAACATGTCCGGCGTCTGGATTCTGCAGAGATTGCGCATGGCTGGCCGGTTCATGGGCTGGCCACCTGAAGGAGATAATTTGCAGAAATTTTCGAAATAGGTTGAACCAAAGCTGTGCGGTTTTCGTCAATAACCTGCAGGTGGGCATCCATGCGGCCGGGCTCGTGTCGCGTGTTTCGGTTTGGTCCGTTCGAGGCGAATGTCCAGGCGGGAGAACTGCGCCGGGATGGCGCCAAAGTGTCGCTGCAGGAACAACCCTTCCAGGTGCTGGTTGCTCTGCTGGAGCGACCCGGAGAACTGGTGTGGCGGGAGGATCTGCGCCAGCAGGTCTGGCCCGAGGACACGTTTGTGGAGTTCGATCACGCGCTTAACACGGCGGTCAAGAAAATCCGTATTGCTTTAGGCGACTGTGCGACGTCTCCGGAGTACATCGAGACCATTCCCAAGCGTGGATACCGGTTTCTGGCTCCCGTGGAAGTCATGGAGAAAACGCTTTCCCATTCGAAGCAAATGACGGGTGCAGCCGGTGTCGGGCGATGGTTGCGGAGAAATCCGGTGACGGTGACGCTGGTAGCGACGGTGCTGCTAGCGGTGGCGCTGCTGGGCACGCTGCGAAGAGACACGGCGCGCGATTCCGCTGAGAAGAAGATGGTCCTGGCCGTTCTCCCGCTGGAAGACTGGAGCGAGGATGCCGGCCATGCGTTGCTGTGCGAAGGCATCACACAGGAATTGATCACGCAATCCGGACAAGCCGATCCTGCCCGGCTGTCGGTGGTTCCGCACGCGGCGTCGTCGGCATACCGGCACACTCCGAAGACGGTGGCGGAAGTGGCTCGCGAACTGCACGCGGATTACCTGATCGAAGGGAACTTGCGGGCCGATGATGAGCGGGTTCGCGTGACGGTGGAACTGATCCGGGTCAGGGACGAGTCGCGCGTCTGGGGAGAAGACTTTGACCGGGATAGCGGTGATTTGCTGGCGCTGGAAAGCGAAATTGCAGCCGCCATCACGGAAAAGGCCAAGCTGGCGATGCTCAACGCTCCGGCGGCTCGCTAGGTAATTGGCGCACAGGAGTTGCCGGGGATTCTCGCGTGGGGCCCGGCAGAGGTAGAATTAAAGGGATGTCGCAGCGTTGTATTCCGTTGATCCTCGCTCTTCTGCTTGCCGGTGCATCAGCGCAGCAGCAGGGGAGCAAGCCGCCCAAGCTTCCGCCAAACCAGCCGCCGCCGCGGTCGCAGCCGGACAATGACGAGCCGGTTCTCCGGACGCGCCCGGGTAGCGGGCCGCAAAGTTCCAGCAAGGCAGATCCGCCCGATCTGTCTCCTCCGCAGAACGATGCCAAGGATCATCCCGACAGCAATTCCGCGCTGCACGAGGCCGAAGACGCCGCGGGGCTCTACGAAGGGGATGAGATCGGCGGCGTAGAGGAGTTCCGCGTCTGGAATCCGCACAAGGCCGAGAAGGATGTGGAGGTCGGCGACTTCTATTTCAAACGCAAAAATTATCGCGCCGCGCTCGACCGCTATCGCGAGGCGCTCTATTTCAAGTACGACGACGCGGTGGCGATGTTCCGGCTGGGGGTCTGCCAGGAAAAGATTGGCGAGGGCGAGGAAGCTCGCAAGGCGTACCAAGCGTATCTGAAGATTCTTCCGAAGGGACCGTTTGCGGCAGAAGCGCGCCAGGGGTTGGAGCGGTTGAAGTCGCTGGATGCGGGCGCACCTGCCGAAAAGAAAGCCGAGTCGCACTAGGAGCTACGAGCCGCGAGCTAAGACTTTTCTATCCTCAGAAACTCTCCCGACGTGGCGTTTACGGCAACTTTTAGCTTGGAGTCGCTGCGGCTATTGCCGTAGATCACGTGCCACACCAGTTGATTGTTGACCAGGTCCCACTCGAGAATGTAAAGAACGGGTGTGTCGGCTTCCTTGGCCAGAAGTTTCTCGCCCCCGTGTTCCTGCGCAACTTTGAAGGCCTGGTCCGAATCGGTTTTGAGGAAAGCGATGTCAAAAGCGTGGGTCGAGGAATTGCTGGGATTGTAGGTGTCCTCGATCCCGGGATTGATGCCGCGGTCTGTGCCGGATCCGGACCAGGTGTAGGGCTTGGTGCCACGTTGCATGACCGAAGCGAATCCGGCGCGCCAGATCGCCGACTTGCCATCGTGCCCATTGGAATCGGCGTTAGGAGTGGATTCGAGGCGGTAGGGACGAGCATCCGCCGCCCAACCATGCGCCGAGATGTAGAGTTTCTGAAGGGCGCTGCGGGCGGTCAGAATCTCGGGCGGTTTGGGCTGCGGCTTGGCGGATTCACCGCTTTTGGGAGCTTCGGAGGAGCAGGCCGTCAGCAGGGATAAGGCGAAGAGGGCCAGGAGCAGCTTCTTCATCGCTACCATCCTGTAATAGTTTTTTGAGATGCTGGAGTGCACGCTCATTCTAAACGAAGGAACCAAGCGCGCCATGGATTTCTATCTGCGACGACTCCAGAATGCTATCGGTGCGGTCACGGCGGGCATGACAGCGGAAATGCTGACGCGGCGTCTGCAAGCGGAAAAGTGGAGCGCCGCCGAAGTGCTCGAGCATCTCTACCTGACTTATACCGGAACCATCAAGGGATTTGAGAAATGCCTGGCTGGCGGCAAGCCGCTAGCTCGCGCCCGGACATGGAACGATCGCGCGCGGGCTGGGCTAGTGGTGGGGCTCGGATATATGCCCGAAGGCCGGAAGTCTCCGAAAAATGCGGAACCGCGCGGCATGCCTTGCGAGCGCGTGCTGGCCGAATTCGCGGAGAAGATTGTTGCCATGGATGCGATCATCTCAAGAGCGGAAGAGAAATTCGGAAGCGAAGCTCCGCTGCTCGATCATCCCATTCTTGGTCCGTTGCGCGCACAACAATGGAGGAAGTTTCATTGGGTGCACGGGCGGCATCATTTGAAACAGCTGCAGAGGCTGCGGAAAGCGGCGAGCTACGAGCCTCGAGCCACGAGCGAGCAGGATTCAAATTATTCTCCCCGCGGTTGAGGCGCTGCAATCAGACATCAATTTCACAAACGACCGGGATTTGCTGGACGAGGATTGCTTGCAGCTCACAGCCCGAAGCCCGCAGCTCTATTAATGATCATTCACATCTAAAATCGCGTTTTGACATCATTGCGCTCCAGCCGCTACGTTTGGGACATGAGCACTCATACGCTGGCCAATGATGTCGATCTCGATTTTCTTCATGACATAAGCAGCCGTTTCGCGGCCGAAGATCCGCTGCACCAGGATCTGGAACGGATCATCGAATTCGCCTCCGCAGTGGTCAAGTGTGACTCCTGTTTCATCTACATTCGCGAAGGCGATGACCTGGTGTTGCGAGCCTCCAAGAATCCGCATGGGGAAGTGGTCGGGCGGCTTAAGTTGGCACTCGGGCAGGGTATAACCGGATGGGTGGCGGAACATCGCGAGCCCGTCGCCGTGTCGCAGCACGCTTCCGAAGACGCCCGTTTTCGGATGTTTCAGGAATTGCCGGAAGATTCCTTCGAGGCGTTCTTGTCGGTCCCGATTTTGTCGCGCGGAAGGGTGGTGGGCGTCATCAATTTGCAGCATCGCGAACCGCATACCTACACGCCGCGTCAGACCCGGCTGATCTCGATGATCGGCTTTCTGGTGGGCGCGGAAATCGAAATGGCCCGGCTTGAGGTGGAAAATTTGCAGCTCGTGCAGAAGCTTGAAACCCGCAAGTTGATGGAGCGCGCGAAGGGGATCCTGCAGCGCGATCTGGGACTCGATGAAGAACAGGCTTATCTTACATTGCAGCGCCAGGCGCGGCAGAAGCGCAGGACGCTGAAGGAGATTGCGGAGGCCGTGGTGTTGGGGGAAGAGATACGGAAGGGGTCGGGGACCAATTGATCGGACGCGGCGCCGGCCGCAGTGCGCGCTGCTGGTGCGTATCCGATGCCGGGCATAAGCA
This sequence comes from uncultured Acidobacteriota bacterium, assembly GCA_963733805.1. Lineage (GTDB taxonomy): Bacteria > Acidobacteriota > Terriglobia > Terriglobales > Acidobacteriaceae > Gp1-AA133. The sequence continues at coordinate 790,405 of CAVTEO010000010.1, forward strand.
TGGTACGGGTGCGGCGGATGCGCAAGGCGCGCAAGACGCGTTCCCTGGTTTGCTGCGGAATACGGCCGCCGTATTGTTGAGAATGGCTGACAGTGAACCGGGCGCCAGGCCGACCAAGTCGACGACCGTGCGCAGCGTCACAGGTTGTAGTTCGGGGGTGGAGGTGCGTTCTTGGGCATCGTTTTTTTCCGAGATTGCGTTTTGGTTCGACAAAAATCGTCCGCGAGGGCGATGGTTTTCCCCCGCGGACGGTAGCTGTACTACGGAGTCGTGTTGGTGGTAACGTCGGCGACCCTGGGGCCCGATTTTGCTTCCGGCAAGGATACAACCGCGATGTGGGGGGTGAAGTGCAATTCCTCGCCGTCGCCTCCCAGAATAAAGGAAGTGACGAACCAGTCTTGTCCATGCTGGGTCAGGAGCAAGCTTGGCGCAGCGTCGGCACTGGCGAGGGAAGACGAGGTTGACATCACGATCGCGCTCGGCCCCCCAGTCAAACTGTGCAACATGACTGTGCCGGCCGCATGACGTTCGACTCTGTAGTTGTACTCACCGGCAGGCAGGACGGCCGTTCCCCAGCGAACTTGCTTGGCCAGAGTAAATTTCCCTCCAGCCTCTTGAGCCTGTGCCAGCGTTGGCATCAGGACCAGGACACCGATGACAATGAGCAGGAACTTTTTCCCGGAACCGCTCGTGTAGCGCATGACAAAACCCTCCTTAAAGAGTCGAGTGCCGAGGCATGCAAGCTCAGCGCTTGCGTGCTCGTGCGGTTTATGGAAAGACGACGAGGTCAGGAGGTAAGACGGAACAACGGGGTGGAGCCCGCAAAACGTAGTTCGCGCGATCCTTCTGCTACGTTGCAGGCAGGATGGAAATACTATGCGAGAGCGGGCGCGGTAAGTCCAATCAAAAAAATCTATGCGCGCCATCGGGGGGATTCGCGGCGCTTGCGAAGGTTGTTTCGTGACTTCACAGAGAGTTTTTAACCGCAGAGTTCGCCAAGGAAGGCCGCGAAGGTCGCCAAGAAGACATTGGAGCGGCTGTTCTTCGCGTGCATTGCAGATTTTCTTTGTGGCCTTGCCGGTTAGAAGCTTTTGCGGAGAACAACTTCTACGCTCAGAGTGACAAGATGTTCTGGGATTTGCTAAAGAAAACACAATCCCAGCGCGCGCACGCCGGGATTGTGGAAATGCCACCGCTTGTCGCTACTCGCGCATCGATGACGGAACGCCGGCGCGACGGGCCTGCTCCTGCAAATCCTCGAGTTGCTTCTTGGCGTCGTCGAGCTTCTTTTGTTTCTCGGCCATCTGCTCTTTGTACTGGGAATCCTCTTTATCCCATGCGCCCGCGTTGCGGAGGCGGTTGCCGGCGTCGGCGTAGAAGGCGGCTGCGCGCAAGCGGTACTCGCGATTGGCGACGTCGACTTCGCGGGTCAGCATGTCGATCTGGTTCTGCTGTTCGTGAATCTTTGTCTGCCACTCCTTGAACATCTGCTGCTTCTGGGCTTGCTCATCGTTGGCCGGCTTCTTGTCTTCGGCGGTCGTGGATTTGGGAGTTGCCGTGTTCTCACCGGAGGCACCCTCCTTGGTCCCGGCTTGCTCTGCAGAGTCGGCCGCCGCGGGCGCGGGCTCTCCGCTGGTCGCGGGGGCACTGGCGTCGGCGGTCTCGGCGGGGGCTTGCCCGACTACAGACAATTTATCGTTCATCGGAAGATTGTCGTTGTCGTACTTCTTTACGGCGGGGGCCTTCTGACCCTTCTGCTTGCGAGTCTGGCGTGCCAAGTCGCCCAGTGACCCGTCCTGAGCGACGGCGACCGAGGCCAGCGCCGCCAGAAAGATTGAAATGCCGGTAAGCCATGCGATGCGCTTCATATTCATTGTCCTCATCAAAGTCGCGGCGGCTTGCGCCGTCGCGCGAATTCCTAACCGTGAGCCGCCGTGGCGGCAGGTGCATTTTTGCTATCGGCGAGAAAGCCGCCGATGGTGTGATCGAGATGTTTCGCTTCGGCCGCAATATCAGCCGCAATTTGCGTGGCCAGTTCCGGATCGCGGTTGCTGGCCAATTGCTGGGCGTAGCCGGAAATCGTGATCAGCGAGGTGCGCAGCGCCAGAGCCATTTCCGCCGATAGCTCGCCGCGCAATTCCATCTGCCGCCGAATGGTAGAAAGTTCGGTCTGGTTGTTGACCAGGCAGGCGACCCCGAGGGGCGTGCCGTCGGCTGCCGGCACGCGCGAGGCAGTGATCGAGAGCATGCGGCGCTCGCCGGCCGGAGTGAGGTATTCAACCTCGATTCGCTGCAGAGGCATGCCATCGCGCAGGACGGCATGAATGCTGTTGGCAAGCAGATGAGAACCGTTTTCAGAAGGCGCAGCCAGCGAGGTCTGCCGGAACACTTCCTCGGGACTCATGCCGCTGGGCGAGGCGATGCCTAGGATGGACTTGGCGGCCTGGTTGGCCTGGCGAACCAATCCGTTGGGTCCGAAGAACAACACGCCGCTGGACAGATTCGACAGCACGGCCGCGCTGATGTTTTCGGAACTGCGCGCGCGCCGGTTCTCCGCGTCACGCATGCTGGTCAGTTCGTACTTCTGCTGCTTCAGTTGCTGAATCACAGCGTGGTAAGTGTGCAGGGGAAGCTGCGCGGCAGAGGCGGCGACGGTCGGAAGAGAGTCGCCATCGCTCAGGCTCTTGCGCACCCTCCGCATCATGAACGACGCCATCACCAGTGCGAAGCCGGAGGCAAACAGCAGCAGAACCATCTTCAGGAAAATCGGATTGGTAAGCAGCTTCACAGCAGCCTCCAGTACCAATCCAGAAAAGTCTTGCCGAAGAAAAAGGCGACCATCGCCATGCTGCCCAGGAAGACTCCAAAGGGCATCTCGTAATGGCGGTACATGGTTTGCGCGGATTGCCAGGCGCGCTTGCGGGCTTCACGCAGAGTAAAGTTGCGGCGATGCGCGAAGCGATTCGTGCGCTTGATCCAGACGAGCAAAATGGTGCCGACGCCAAACACCGATCCGGCGATCGACGCGGTGAAGATAGTGAATACGGTCAGCTTCACTCCCAGGAATGCGCCGATCATGGCCATCAGCTTGACGTCGCCGAAGCCCATGCCTTCGACCCCGCGGGCACGCAGGTAGATGGCGCCGGCGCCGTAAATAAACGATGCGCCGACGATGGCGCCCAGCAGGGAATCGGCGAACGATAGCAGGCGCGACGAAAATTCTGAACTCATCGGCAGCGAAACGACGCCGGGCAGAAATTGCGATGCCAGGTCATTGACGGGCACGAACAGGCTGAACAGAATTCCGAGCCCGAGCCCGGTCAAGGTCATGCGATCGGGAAGAAGCTTGGTTTCTGCATCGGTAAAAATGAGGCCGAGCAGGAGAAACGCGAGCACGCAATATTTGACGGTGGCGAGGGTTGCACCGAAATACCACGAGCACGCGAGGAACAGGACCGCAGTGAGAACTTCCACCATCAGGTAGCGAGGCGAGATCGGTGCCTGGCATTGGCGGCAACGTCCGCGGAGAAGCAGCCAGCTGAGGACCGGAATGTTGTCATAGAACGCGATCGGCTTCTTGCATGCCGGACAGGCCGACCAGCGCGGATTAAGGACCGACAAGTCCCTGGGCAGGCGGTAGATACACACGTTCAGAAAGCTGCCGAAGATCAGCCCGAAGACCACGCTCGCCGATGCCAGTAAAGGATCCACGCTCTTTAAGAACGCCAATATGGGTGACAGTTGTCCCCTGATTATAAGGTCGGGGCCGGGGCTTTCCCCGGGCACTGAAGTCACTGGCCTTCTGGACGGGGGCTTGTAAGTAGTTGAAAATCCGGCCCATGATGACTTTTCGAGCAGAAGTGCGGACCTGCCGGTTCGCCGGAGTTCCCGGCACGGCTTTGCTACCGTTTGCGTCCGCGGGCTACCGCCTCGCGTGCTTCTTTATCGGCAGTGCGGCGGCGTTCGGTTTCCCGCTTGTCCCAGAGCTGCTTGCCTTTGGCGAGCGCCAGCTCAACTTTCACCCTGCCGTTTTTGAAATACATCCGGGTGGGAATGAGGGTGAGGCCCTTCTGCTGGGTCTTGCCGATCAGTTTGCGGACCTCGTCTTTGTGTACCAGCAGCTTGCGGGTGCGCAGGGGAGCGTGGTTGAAGATGTTGCCATGGTCGTATGGGCCGATGTGTGCATTGAGCAGCCAGAGCTCGCCATCCTTTACTAAACCATAGGAATCCTTGAGGTTGGCCTGGCCGCCACGAACCGATTTGACTTCCGTGCCGGTAAGAACGATGCCGGTCTCAAATTTTTCCAGCAAGAAGTAGTTGTGCGAAGCGATCCTATTGACGGCGGCGTCTCTCTGTCCGGAGGCGGTCGGGTCCCGGCGCGGATTTTTCTCCGGATTGGGCTTGGTCTGATGGGTCTGAGCGCGCGCCATGTTCAGGAAAAACGTTATCACATGGCGCGCAGGTCGCGGATTTCAACCGCTTTTGGATATTGGGTTAGGCAAGTCGGGTGGTCGCGGGCTTGAGAGTGAGACATCGGGAATAGGAGGCGAGAGGCCGAAAGCCGGGGACCGAGCACCCTTTGGACTACGACCAAAGAGTGTAACTGCCGATGCAACAGCGACTTCGGAACTATCGAGGCACGATGCTATAATCACGCAGCTTCCCGTGAATTTCTGCCTATACAAAGGCGATGAACCTCCCCCGAGGGGCGATTGCCGTCCCGGATTCCGCTTGCATACGAGGAATGAGTCCATGAGACGTTTGTTGAGCCTGGTGGCGATGCTGCTTATCGTCCTGGCCGCATCCCTACCCTTGGCCGCCGACAGTGCCCACTCCAACTACAACAAGGGAGTAGACGCCGAGAAGCGGCAGGACTACGAGCGCGCTTTCGAGTATTTCCAGGAGGCTTTCCGCCAGAAGCCAAAAGATCTCCGCTACCGCGCAGCCTATGAACACACCAAGTTCCTGGCTGCTGCTGCGCACGTGCATCGTGGGCAATTGCTGCGGGATGGTGGGAAGCTGGAAGAGGCCATCGTTGAATTTCAGAAAGCCTCGTCCATCGACCCCTCAAGCTTCATTGCGCAGCAGGAGTTGCGCCGCACACAGGACTTGCTGAACCAGGCGACCAATCCTCCGCAGGCGGTGGCGGCTCCGCCGAACACGCTCCGGAAGAGGCTTTTAGAGGCGCAGGGACCGGTGGAACTGACCGCGATCTCGAACGTGCCCATCACCTTGAAGTCGACCGAAGACACGAAGGTGATTTACGAAATCGTGGGCAAGCTGGCGGGCATCAACGTTCTGTTTGATCCGGATTACACCTCGCGCAAGATTCGCATTGACCTGAACGGAGTGACGCTGGAAGAGGCGCTGGGGATCATCGCGCTGGAATCGAAAACCTTCTGGCGTCCGGTGACGCCGAACACGATTTTTGTTGCCGCCGACAATCCGGCCAAGCGTAAGGAACTCGATCAGAGCGTCATCAAGACTTTCTATCTTTCGAACTTATCGCAGGCGACCGAGTTGCAGGATATTGTCAATGCCATGCGTACGCTGCTGGAAGTGCAGCGCATCCAGCAGTTGCAATCGCAGAACGCCATCATTGTAAGAGGTACGCCCGATCAGATCGCGCTGGCGCAGAAGTTTGTCGATGACCTGGACAAGGCGAAGCCGGAAGTCGTCATTGACGTGGTGGTCATGCAGGTGAGCCGCGACAAGAACCGGACCCTGGGAATTACGCCGCCGACCAGCACCAGCATTTCGCTGAATAACAATATCAACAACACGACGACCGGCACCGGGACGTCGAGTGGCAGCAGCGGGTCCAACGGGGGCATCAACCTGAACCGCATCGGCAACCTGAACGCCACGGACTTTACCATCACCATACCGGGCATCACGGCTTCAGCCATCATGGGCGACAGCAACACCAAGATTATCCAGAACCCGCAGATCCGCGCACTCGACGGACAGAAGGCTACGCTGAAGATCGGCGACCGCGTGCCGGTCGCGACTGGATCGTTTCAGCCCGGCATCGGCGGCGTCGGCATCAACCCGCTGGTCAACACGCAGTTCCAGTATCTGGATGTAGGCGTGAACATCGACATTACGCCGCGCGTGCATGCGAGCCGGGAAGTCACGCTCAAGGTCAGTCTGGATATTTCTTCGGTTACGGGGAATTCGAACATCGGCGGCATCAGCCAGCCCATCATCGGGCAACGCAAGGTCGAGCATGAAATCCGCCTGAAAGAAGGCGAAGTCAACCTTCTGGGCGGCATGATGGAAGATTCACAGACGCAGTCGTTGAGCGGGTTGCCGCTGTTGTCGCAGATCCCGTTCCTGAAATACTTCTTTGCATCCGAGACCAAGGACCACCGGGAAAGCGAACTGGTATTTGCGCTGATTCCGCACATCGTGCGCGGGCCCGAGGTCAACGATTCGAACCAGCGGCTGATCGATGTAGGCACGGCCAATTCGCTGCAGCTGCGGCGCACCGCAAAGACCGAAGCGGTTCCGGGGGGCGGGGCGGCGGGAGCGGCAACTGGCGGACAGGCCGGGCAGCCTCGTCCAGCAACTGCGGCTCCGGCAACAACTGCACCTACCCCGGCGCCCACCACTGCTCCGGGAGCAGGCACCAGCTTCCTGTTCGATCCGGGCACGATCTCGGCGGCGAAGGGTTCGACCTTTACGGTGAACATTTTGATTTCCGGGGCGCAAAACGTGTACTCGGTGCCGCTGCAGCTCAACTACGATCCGAACAAGCTGCAGTTGATGAACGTGTCCAACGGCGGATTCCTGTCGCAGGATGGACAGACGGTGGCGCTGGTGCATCGCGAGGATGAAACCAGCGGTACCCTGCAAATCACGGCAACGCGTCCGCCGAACTCGGGCGGAGTTTCCGGACAAGGGTCGGTGGTGACGCTCACTTTCATGGCGAAGGCCAGCGGCCAGTCGCCCCTGACGATTACCCGGGGCGGCGCGCGCGATCCGGCAATGCAGGCGATCACGGTGAATGGCGCGCAGGCCGTGGTGACGATTCAGTAGTTCTTGGCGGGAGATTGTTTTGAAATGAGGTTGCAGCATTCAATCAAAAACATCCGGGCCGGCGGGTCGCGCGGCTTTACGTTGATGGAGCTGATCGTCGCGACCATCATCATGAGTATTCTGGTCGCGATGGCGGTGCCGGTGACGACGAAAGTCATCAAGCGCGAGCGGGAACGCGAACTCCGCTACAACCTGTGGATGATCCGGGACGCGATTGACCGCTACAAGGACGCGGCCGACCAGGCCAAGTTCCAGATCAAGCTGGGCAGCGAAGGCTATCCGCCGGATCTGGATACGCTGGTGCAGGGGGTGGACTCGAACGGAAAGAAATTGAAATTCCTGCGCCGGATCCCGGTGGACCCGATGACCGGCAAGGCCGAGTGGGGGATGCGCTCGATGCAGGACGATCCCACGTCGGATTCGTGGGGCGGGGAGAGCGTGTTCGACGTCTACACCCAGTCGGACGGGACGGCGCTGGACGGCACCAAATACAAGGACTGGTAGATGAGACGCGTTTTCACAGGCCGGCGGAACCGCGGTTGGACGCTGATCGAGATGATGATCGTGATCAGCCTGATCCTCATCCTGGTGTCGATTGCGTTGCCGGTGTACAACCGCTCGATTTTGCGCGCGAAAGAAGGCGTGCTGAAGCAGGATCTGTTTACCCTGCGGCAGGTCATCGACCAGTACACGCTGGACAAGAAGAAGGCGCCGCAGGCGCTCGATGACATCGTTACGGCCGGCTATCTCAAGTCGGTGCCGAAAGATCCCTTCACGAACGAAGCCAACTGGACGGTCGATCAGGAAGAGGCGACCGAGGCTGTCGATCAGCAGGAGCCGGGGATTATTGATGTGCACAGCTCGTCGGGTTTGACGGCCACGGACGGGACGCTTTATTCGTCGTGGTAGGGCAGTCGTCGGTGGTCGTCGGTCGTTGGTCGTTGGCAAAACATACTCTTTCACCGTTACGTAGGCAGACCGCCTCATATAAATGAAACGATGGGGCGGCGGACGTCCCCGTCCGCCGACGGGCGAGACGCCCGTCTCTCGATCAAACTCATAGCGAAGCTACGCACCAGCCCACGAATTGCGCCCATCTCCCGTAAGCAATACCATTGAGGCATGCCGGTAGAGACTGAGATTTCTCCCAAGACTTACACGCCGATTCGCGCGCCGCGCGGGACTTCGATTTCCTGCAAGAGCTGGCAGCAGGAAGCGGCCATGCGCATGCTCATGAACAATCTGGACGAGGAAGTGGCCGAGCGGCCGCAAGACCTGGTTGTGTATGGCGGGACGGGGCGCGCGGCGCGCAGTTGGGAGGCATACCGGGTGATCGTCGAGACGCTCAAGACACTCGCCAATGACGAGACGCTGCTGGTGCAATCCGGCAAGCCGGTGGGCGTATTCAAGACACACGAGTATGCGCCGCGCGTGCTGATTGCGAATTCCAATCTCGTCGGCCACTGGTCGAACTGGGAGAAATTCAACGAACTGGAACGCGCCGGGCTGATGATGTACGGGCAGATGACCGCCGGCTCGTGGATCTACATCGGCTCGCAGGGAATTGTGGAAGGAACGTTCGAGACCTTTTCGGCGGCGGGCGAGAAACATTTCGGCGGCGATCTTGCAGGCAAGCTGATCGTCTCCGGCGGCATGGGCGGCATGGGTGGAGCGCAACCGCTGGCGGCGACCATGACGGGTGCGGCGTTTCTGGGGATTGACGTTGATCCCGAACGGATCAAGAAACGCATCAAGACTGGCTATTGCGATTTCATGGTGACGACGCTCGACGAAGCGCTGCGCATCCTGAAGAATGCCGTGCGCAAGAAGGAGAATGTGTCGGTTGGGCTGGTGGGGAATTGCGCGGACATCATTCCGGAACTCGCCGAGCGCGGCGTGGTGCCCGACATACTTACGGATCAGACCTCGGCGCACGATCCTCTGAACGGCTATGTCCCGAACGGCATGACGCTCGAGCAGGCGCTCGAGTTGCGCAAGCGCGATCCCAAGGCCTACGAAGAGAAATCATTCGACGCGATGGCCCGGCACGTGGAAGGCATGCTGCGCCTGCAGAAGATGGGATCGGTGACCTTTGATTATGGGAATAACATACGCACATACGCGTTTCAGCGCGGCGTGAAAGCTGCTTACGACTTTCCGGGGTTCGTCCCCGCTTATATCCGTCCGCTGTTCTGCGAGGGCCGAGGGCCGTTCCGGTGGGTGGCGCTGTCAGGCGAGGCTTCGGATATCGCTGTGACCGACGATCTGGTGCTCGAATTATTTCCGGAGAACCGCATCCTGCGCCGCTGGATCGAACTTGCCCGCAAGCGGATCAAATTCCAGGGACTGCCTGCGCGCATCTGCTGGCTGGGTTATGGCGAGCGTGCACAGTTCGGGCTCGCGATGAACGACCTCGTGAAGAAAGGGAAGATCAAGGCGCCCATCGTGATCGGGCGTGATCATCTTGACTGTGGATCAGTGGCGTCGCCTTTCCGTGAGACCGAGAGCATGAAAGACGGATCGGACGCGGTGGCGGACTGGCCGATCCTGAATGCGTTGCTAAATACCGCGGCCGGCGCGTCGTGGGTGTCGGTGCACAACGGCGGCGGTGTGGGCATTGGCTACTCGCTGCACGCTGGCCAGGTATTGGTGGCCGACGGAACCGACATGATGGCCAAGCGCATTGAACGCGTGCTGACCACCGATCCGGGGATGGGAATCATTCGCCATGCGGATGCGGGGTATGACGAGGCGAAAGCGTTTGCAGAGAAGAAGGACGTTCGGATTCCGATGGGAAAGCGATGAACACCTACCACGGAGGCACGGAGGCACGGAGGGGAACGGGACTTCTTTCCGAAGCGCTCACTGAGGGAATCATCGGTGCAGCAATTGAGGTCCACCGGCAGCTCGGTCCAGGATTGTTGGAATCTGTCTACGAGGACTGTATGTGTGAGGAACTTCGCCTGCGCGATATTCCGTTCAAAGCGCAAGTCGAACTGCCGGTCATTTACAAAGGTCGCAATACCGGAGGCATCTACCGTCTCGATTTGATTGTTGCTGACGAGGTTGTAGTCGAATTGAAAGCTGTCGAAAGACTTTTGAACGTCCACGAAGCGCAGTTGCTTACATATTTGAAGCTGACCGGCAAACACGTGGGCCTTATGATCAATTTCAATGTCTCGATCTTGCAGCGCGGCATCATGCGCCGGGTCCTATGAGACAGACCTGCCTCCGTGTCTCCGTGTCTCCGTGGTGGGTGTTGACCGAACGGAGAAGCCTTGTCTAAACCTGGTGCCGTCCTCCTCGTCAACATCGGCCAGTTACTGACGTTGCGCTCGCCATGCGGAACCGATGCTCGTCGTGGGAATGAGTTGTCCGACCTCTCCATCCTTGAAGACGCCGCCGTGCTTTGCCTCGGCGGCAAGATTGTTTCTGTCGGCAAGACGCGCGATGCCCTGCGCGATCCGTGGATCAAGAAGAATCGCAAGAGAATCCTGGAGATCGATTGCAGCGGCCAAGTCGTGCTGCCGGGTTTCGTCGACTCGCACACGCATCCTGCGTTCATGAATCCGCGGCTGGTCGATTTCGAGAAGCGAACCTCCGGTGCAACCTACGAGGAAATTGCTGAAGCTGGTGGCGGCATTCGGTCGAGCGTCGAACCCGTTCGCGAGGCAGGGAAGCGTGTGCTGGCGGACAAGATTCTTGAAGCGCTGCGCGAGATGGCGGAGCAGGGGACGACGACGGTTGAGGCCAAGTCCGGATACGGACTCAGCCTGGATGCGGAACTGAAATCGCTGGAAGCCATTCGGCGGGCAGCGAAACAATGGCCGGGAACGGTGGTTCCGACCCTGCTGGGGGCTCACGTGGTCCCACCGGAGTTTCGCGGACGCTCACAAAAGTACGTCGAGATCGTCTGTAAAGAGATGATTCCGCAGGCGGCTCGCCGCAAGCTTGCTGAGTTCGTGGACGTGTTCTGTGACCGGGGGGCATTTTCGGAAGGGGAGACGGGCGCCATTTTCGCGGCGGCGCGCGAGCATGGGTTGAGCACGCGGGCGCACGTGGGGCAGTTATCGGAAACTCCGCTGGAAAGGTTGCTGGGGTTCGGTCCGGCTTCTCTTGATCACATGGACCACGTCAGCGACGAAGATGTCGCGCGGCTGGCAAGGAGTAATACCGTGGCAACCCTTGTGCCTGGCGCTAACTACTTCTTAGGATTGGAGAAATACCCGGGGGCGCGCAAATTTATTGATGCGGGGGTTCCCGTGGCGCTCGCAACCGATTACAATCCAGGTAGTTCTCCCACCGCCAGCATGCCATTTGTCATGTCTTTGGCGTGCACGCACATGAAAATGTCGCCGGCAGAGGTCGTGGCCGCAGCCACGATCAACGGCGCGTGTGCGCTACGGGTACAGGATCGAAAAGGGTCGATCGAGCCTGGCAAGGATGCGGACTTGGCGGTGTTCGACGTAGAAGATTACCGCGAGATACCTTACTGGTTTGCATCCAATCGGTGTGCGCTGGCCGTGATGAACGGCGCTCTGGTCGCCTCGGGCGGGTCCGGAATCTTGGGTGAACGGACCGTGGATCGGTTTCCGTATAAGTAGGCAAGAGAAGGATGCTCGAAGCAGTGTGCCTGCAGGAACGGGGCACGCTTTGTTGTGTGCAGTTGGCCATTTTCGTCGAATTCATGCAATGAAATTTGGAGTTCATACATCAAGATGAAGCGGATTCTATGGTCGTGTGCGTTTTTAGTGCTGCTGTACGGAGCGGCAGCGGCTCAGCGGCTTCCGGAGTTGGCGGTCCCGGAAAATTATCAGCTATCGTTTGCTCCCGATTTTCAGAAAGACAATTTTGCCGGGGAAGAAACCATTCAGGTTCGCGTCCTGAAGGCGACCTCGCAGATTGTGCTGAACTCAGCCGAGATTGATTTCCTGGAGACCACGGTTTCGAGTGGTGGTGCAATTCAAAAAGCGAACGTCAGCGTCGACAAAGAAAAAGAGATGGCCACGTTGTCGTTCGGCACCGAGATTCAGCCCGGGCCGGCGACCATTCACATCAAGTACGTTGGCATCCTGAACGACGAGTTGCGCGGTCTGTACCTGGGGAAGGACAAGGAATCACGCAAGTACGCGGTGACGCAGTTTGAAGCGACCGATGCGCGGCGCGCGTTTCCCTCGTTTGACGAGCCTGCCTACAAGGCGACCTTCGATATCAGCGTGCTTGCCGACAAGGATATGGCGGCAATTTCCAACGCAAAGATTATCTCCGACACTCCCGGACCGGCCGCGGACAAGCACACCGTCAAGTTCGCGACCACGGCGAAAATGTCGTCGTATCTGGTCGCATTGGCGGTTGGCCACTTCGAATACGTAGAAGGCGAGGCGGACGGGATTCCGATTCGTGTGTGGGGCCCGCCGGGAACCAAACAGAGCGGAACGTATGCGCTGGAAGTTTCCTTGTGGTGCATGAAGTACTTCAACCAGTACTTCGGGATCAAGTACCCGTTCGAGAAGCTGGACATGATCGGCCTGCCTGATTTCTCCGCGGGCGCAATGGAGAATACCGGCTTCATTACTTACCGGCAGGCGGAACTCCAGCTGGACGATAAAGTGGCGTCGGTGGAACTGCACCAGCTGGTCGCGACGGTGATCGCCCACGAGATGGCGCACCAGTGGTTTGGGGACCTGGTGACGATGCAGTGGTGGGACGACATCTGGCTGAACGAAGGCTTCGCCACCTGGATGGAGAACAAAGCAGTGGGCGCATGGAAGCCGGAATGGCACTTTGAACTGGCCGACGTCGAGGGCACGGCGGGCAGTTTGAATTTCGATTCGCTGAACAATACGCGCCCCATCCATCAGGCGGCCGACACGCCGGCGCAGATCCAGGAGTTGTTTGACGGCATCGCTTACGACAAGGCGGCCTCGGTGCTGCGCATGCTGGAATCTTATCTGGGGCCGGAGGTGTTCCGGGCGGGCGTGAACCAATATCTGAAGGAGCATTTGTACGGAAACTCGACAGCTGATGATTTCTGGAAGACGCTGGCGGTAGTTTCAAAAAAGCCGGTGGATGAGATCATGCCCACGTTCGTGAAGCAGCCGGGTGCGCCGATGGTGAGTGCCCGCGCGCAGTGCTCAGGTGGAACGACGTCGGTGACCTTGTCGCAGACCCGTTACTTCTACGATCGAAAGCTGTTTGAAGCCGGCGGTTCGCAGTTGTGGGAAGTGCCGGTCTGCATGAAGCAGGGCAATGCCAACGCCAAGGGCGCCGAGAAGTGCGTTCTGCTGACCAGGAAGCAGGAGAGCTTTGCGCTTCCGGGCTGCGGATCGTGGGTGATGGTGAATGCGGGCGCGCGCGGATATTACCGCTCCGGATATTCGTCGGACGGGATTCGCGCCATGGGCCGCGGCATCGAAAAAGACCTGACCCCGTCTGAAAGAGTTGCGGTGCTTAACGATTCGTGGGCATCGGTGCGGGTGGGCGAGCAGGAGATCGGGGACTTCCTCGCGTTAGCGGAAGGCTTGCAGGCGGATCGGACGCGTGCGGTCATGGCGCAGATGACACTGAAGCTCGACTACATCAGCACCTACCTGGTCAGCGAAGCGGATCGGGCGGGCTACGAGCAGTGGGTGCGGCGTCTGCTGGCGCCCGCGGCGAAGGAATTGGGCTGGCGTCCGAAGCCGGGCGAGGGCGATGAGACCAAGAGCCTGCGGGCCCGCGTGCTTTACACACTGGGTTATGCGGGGCAGGATCCCGAAGTGATTGCGTCGGCGCGCAGCCTGACTGAGAAGGCCCTGCTGGATCCGACGTCGCTGGATTCCACCGTGAGCATTACTGCGTTTACTTTAGCGGCGCAGCATGGCGATGCTGCGTTGTACGACAAGTTGATGGCGAAGATGCAGGCCAGCGGGACAAGCCTTGAGAACTACTACCTGTATTTCCAGACCTTGTCGAAGTTCCGCAATCCGAAGTTGCTGGAGCGGACGCTGGAGTATGCCATCTCACCCTCAGTGCGCAGCCAGGACACGCTGGGCATGATCGCCGCCGTGATGAGGAATCCGGCTGGCGGAAAACTGGGGTGGGAATTTGTGCAGGCTCACTGGTCCGAGATCGACAAGGTGGGTGGTGGCTTTACCAGCGGGGAAGTGGTTGCGGCGACCAATGTGTATTGCGAGGCAGGCATGCATGACCAGGTGCAGGACTTCTTTACGCAGCACGCGGTCCCAACCGCCCAGCGTACGCTGAAGCAATCGCTCGAAAGCATCCACAACTGTGCGGATCTGAAAGCGCGACAGACTCCGGAATTGTCGCAGTGGCTGCAAAAGCGGGGCGCGGCGTCGGGGAGGTAAGCTGTGCGGATTTCGTTGAGCCTTACTGTTAGGGCAGAAGGTTGAACAGGCATCGCTCCACAAGGTGGAAACTCGCCCGGGGATTGGTCCTGCCATTCGCTCCGCACGTCAAGGCTTGCAGAGGTTGCGTAGGGATCGCGCTTTGGCGCCGGTTCCGTTTGAGGGATTCAGACTCGATTGCTATAATCGAGGGCGTTCCTCACGCTCTGCGAGTACTTCCGGTTGCCGGCCCAACGACAACCCTACTCATCCATCGAGCGTGGCGCGAGCAATCTCGCAGCAAGCCTGATGGTGCGGGAGTTCCAGGCAGTGGCCAGGTAGCTCAGGTGGTAGAGCGCAGCCCTGAAAAGGCTGGCGTCGGCGGTTCAACTCCGTCCCTGGCCACCATATTTTCAAGGTCCAGCCCGGAGACATGGGTGACAGAATGTACCGGCTACATGGGTAACACTTTCGGGCCGAAGGGATTTTCGAGCGGTTCCAACACTCGGGTCTCCAGATCAAAGTATCCCAGATCATAATCCATAAAACTCACCAGCCAGATGTCGTCGTGCACTTCCTTGATGCCGACGGCTTGGCCGGCAAAGACCTGGCTGAAGTTAATCTTTTTGTTGCCCAGACAAATTCGTCCACAACGGGTGACCACGATGGTCTTGTCGTGGAAGGGATAATCGAGGTCGGGCAATCCCTGATAGCAGCGGATCGAAGGCTGATAGACCTCGGCGGGACACTTCATGTCCAGGGCTTCGTGGGGACGCTGGCCGTTAAAAACTTCCATGAAGTGATCGAAGCGGGCCTGCTGCTGAAGGAAGTTGGCAGCGGCCGGCTTGGTGGCTTCTTTTTTCAAGGTAAGATGCATGCGTTCATGACGGCCATTCTGCTGAGGATGACCAGGCTGGATGCGTTCGATGCCAATGCCCAGGCGAAGCCACCAGACGGCGAGCTTGCTCAGACTAAATAAAGCGTGCGCGGAAGCGAAAGGCACGCCGTTGTCGCTGCGGATGTTGGCGGGCAAGCCGCGCTCTTTAAAAAGCCGCTCAAACACAGGAAATGCGTAGCTTTCTTTGGTGGAAGAAAGCGCCTCACAGGTGAGCAGAAAACGGCTGGCATGATCGGTGACGGTCAGGGGATAGCAGTACTGCCGATTGCCCAGCAAAAATTCGCCTTTGTAGTCGGTGCACCACAGTTCATTGGGATGCTGGCCCAGCGATAAAGCCGTTCCCTGAGCACGACGACGTGTCCGTCCGCGGCGCTCGACTAGGCCATAGCGATCCAGCACCGCATGGATGGTGCTTTTGGCCGGGATGGGAATGCCTGAGAACCTGCGGAGCAGACGCTCTCGGATCTTGCGGGCGCCCCAGCTGGCGTGCTCGCGCTTCACATTCAGGATGTAGTTCTCCACCTGAAAGGGAAGCTGATTGGCATATCGATAGGGGCGCCGGCTGCGGTCTGTCAAGCCTTCGATCCCGCAGTCTTGGTAACGATCGAAGATCTTGTAGCCGGTTTTGCGGGAGATGCCAAACTCCCGGCAGAGTTCCGCCATCGGCTCGCCCGCCAGCCGGCGAGCCACAAACTGCAATCTTTCATCCATGACCGAACACTCCTTCCAAGGCATTCACCCCTCCCCAAAAGGGGGAAAAGTGTAACCCATGTGTCCGGTACGATCTGTTACCTATGTCTCGGGTCGCTCAAAAGAAGTTGCATGACTCACCTCGATGACCTTTCAGTCCGCTCTCAGTCCGCGTCTGGAAGGTGGTGCAAGGAGACCAACGCATACGTCCATGTCCTTGAAGAACTTATCTTGAACTGTCTTCTAATTCAGTCCGCTTTCAGTCCGTTTTTGTCTGGCGCATGGCTGAGAATCGCGGTTAGTCGCCGTACACTGGGAAGTCTGATATAGACGCCCGGCTGAAGAGTCTCACGCGATTTACCGGGGGCTCTCACCAAATCCCACAGCCTGCCCGAGAACTGCCTCGGAGATGTTCGCGCCGGTTAACAGCAACACAAGGGGTCCTTGCGTCGCAGCGAGTGAATCGGCGATGCAAGCGGCGGTGGTTGCGGCGCCCGCGGGCTCGGCGACCAGGTGTTCCTCCAGCAGCAGATGCTTAATTGCTCCCAGCATCTGCGACTCCGTCACGAGGCGAACATCATCCACGAGTGCGCGAATCGCAGTCACGTTCTCGCGAATCGGAGTACGGGTTGCCAGTCCGTCAGCAACCGTATCGCACGTGGAGGTCGGAACGGGAACGCCGCGCTTCCAGGACCGGTAGTAAGCAGGAGCACGTTCAGCTTGAACACCTACGATTCGAATCCCAGTCCGAAGATGCTTCGCCGCAGACGCAACTCCGCGGATCAGCGCTGTGTCTCCCATAGGCGCCCAGATGGCCGCGACTTCAGGCAATTGTTCCAGTATTTCGCACGCAATGGTTGCTGTTCCGGCTGGAACGTCAGAATTTGTGGCGTCGTTGAGAAAGAACGCATGGGCGTTGCGCGCGTACTGTTCGGCTGCTTCAGCAGCCTCGCTGATGTCTTTGCCATGCTCCACGATATTGCCACCCAGTGCGCGGATGCGCGATTGCTTGGTCGGATTCGCGTCACAAGGCAAGAAAATCTTTGCGGGGATCCCGACGGATTTAGCCGCCCATGCGACCGCCGCGCCGTGGTTTCCGGTGCTGGAAGCAACGACCTCCGCGACCCGCGTCCGCGCCATCTCGGCATGGAGCGCGTAAAGAGCTCCCCGCGCTTTGAAGGATCCGGTTGGCAACTCTGATTCAAGTTTGAGGTACACAGGCGCGGCACCGCATCTGGTCAGTGAGGGGGTTGGAATCAACCGCGTGGGAGCGAAATGCCCCTCAAGAAACTGCCGAGCCGTCTGCACAGCGGCCCAATCAGGAATCACAACGTTCATTGGCCACCCCCTCCTCGACCCTTGATTGGCTCAAACGCTCCGACACTCGCCATTGGAACCCCATTCCTCGCGGGCGAGGCGCAACGATATGCGACACTCAGTGCCCGTGGATGATGCAAAAATGGACTATAGACCGGAAGCATTCGTTTCCCGCTCAACCACCATCCGGCGCAAGCCTGCGCATGATGGCATCGATGTGGACACGCGCGCCGTCCAGATGCGGGAAGTCGGCATTTTCGGGGCTGAAGACAAACGAAAGATCGGTGCCGGCAAGAAGGATCGTATCCAGACGTTCGCGATCAATGAGCGTGTGGGCCAGGACCCGCAGGTTCTCGTAGTCCTCCCGAGAAGCGTGCTCTTCCTCCACGATCCGGACATAGGTCTTGCCTAACAGGTCGATCTCTACCGGGCTTGGGCTCACGACCTCCACATTCTGGAGTCGCCCGAACAACTTCGTCTCCACGGTGACGCGTGCCCCGAATATCGCGACACGTTGCAGCTTGCGCCGCTCAACTTCTGCGACGATCACATCGAGGAGACTCACAAGCGGAAGCGGAGTCATCTCCGCCAACTCCTGCGCGCAAATCTGAGGTGAGAAGGCAGGAATAGTCCCGATTTGCGCTCCTCCTTCTGCCAGTTGACGGAGCAATTCGGCCAGGTAGGTTGCGAGCAACCGTCTTTCGCGTGCGGCGGCATGAGCCATCACGCGGCGGACATCCGCGTGCACCATCAGAATGCTAGGCGATAGACCGCGGGCAAGGTGAGCGCTCACCAGAGACCGGTAGTAGAAGATGCCTGCGCCCATGCCGAGACCGGCAACGAGGCCAAACGTACTAGGCTCAGATTCGTGCGCCGACATGGTCAGTCACTTTCATCCGTGTGAAAGACGGAGTAAACAGGTAGATTTGCGAAAGATCCTCTTTGCCCACAGCAGTGTGAACCTTACTTGCGTAGTCCTGGTTGGGCTACACCCCACCAGCAGTACGACCCCGACTTTGGAAAAGGAGAAACGTACCCTGCGTCGATCTGTTCGATATCGAAGCCACCCTTGCCGATGAGAGCCGGAATGTCACGGGTCACGTGGCAGCCTTCGAACGCCCAGCGAAAGAGGGGCTCCGATCGCTTTTGCCAACGCTGTACCGCAGGATCGGGCGACAGACCGTGCTCGAAGAATATGAGCTTGCCGCCTGGTCTAAGGACCCGGCGTACACCTTGAATAGCCTCGGCCACGCCGGCAATCGTGCATAACGTAAAGGTGCTCACAACTGTATCGACGCTTGCATCTGCCAAGGGAATGCGTTCTCCTGGCAGATCGAGAAACTCGATCTTTACCTCCGTTTGCCGCTGTTGTTCCTCTGCTCGCCGAATCATCCCAGGATTCGGTTCGAGCGCATAGACGTTGCTTACCCTTGCGGGATCATAGTGAGTGAAGTTGACGCCGGGCCCGACGCCGATCTCAAGAACACTTCCTTGCGCCAAGGGGACGATGCGCCGCCGAATGTCGGCGATCGGTTTTGGATTTCCCAGCGCGCTTACGAGATAAGGATAGAGATGGTCTTTGTAGAATGGCATAGCTGCCTCATGAATTGCGTTTGTCCACACACCGCGTGGCTTCGCTTCTCCAGTCCACTGACATCGGCCAACAAATCTTACCGCCGCCGTGATGCCGTCCTCTAGGCTAAGGCATGTGATTGCGCTACGGCTTTTGTAAGTAGCGCGACTGTGGACTCTATCTCTTCCCGTGTCGTCGTCCGCCCGAGGCTGAACCGGATCGCGCCCATTCCGATTTGAAGTTGGACCTTCATCGCTTTCAATACCGGCGATAACTCTACCGAACCGGAATGACAAGCGGAACCAGTGGAGGCGGCAACGTTTTCCATACGAGCCAGAATCTCCGATCCGGCTCTCCCAACAAAGCTGACGTTCAACGTGTTTGGCAACCGCTCTGTGGGATGTCCATTGAGGGCGATCTGGTCACCGAAGACGTCTTGCATCAGGTTCCAGAAGAGATCGCGTAGTTGGCGTGCGGACTCCATGCCTAGCCACGACTGGGCTGTCGCGCACGCGGCTCCTAAGCCGACATCGAGCAGAATATTTTCAGTTCCAGAGCGTCGGCCCAATTCGTGGCTTCCGCCGTGAATCAGCGGTTCCAATCGGACATGCTCGCGCACGAAGAGGGCCCCGACTCCTTTTGGTCCGTAGAGCTTGTGACCTGCGACCGACAAGAGGTCGACTCCAAGCTCGTCGGTGCGAACGGCGACCTTACCAACTGACTGCGCTGCGTCAGTATGGAAGAGAATGCCGTGTTCACGGGCAATTCGGGCAATTTCAGGAATCGGTTGAATCGTCCCGACCTCATTGTTAGCGTGCATCACGGAAATCAGAATGGTCTCCGGGGTAATCGCCCGCCGCACGTCGTCAGGATCGACGCGGCCGTATCCATCGACTGGCAAATACGACACTGTGGCGCCGAGCCGCTCAAGGAACCGGCACGGATTGATGATGGCCGGATGTTCCACTTGTGTTGTGATGAAGTGAGCTTTGGCATGCCCCTTAGCGAAGAACACGCCCTTCAGCGCGTGATTGTTGGATTCGCTTCCCCCACTGGTGAAGACAATCTCGTTCGGCATGCACTCGAGTAAAGCGGCAACCTGGGCACGTGCTTTCTCAACGGCACTTTTTGCTTGTTCGCCGGCCCAGTGGTCACTGGAAGGATTGCCGAATGGTTCAGCCAAGACGCCCCGCATGGCATCTGCCACCTCGGGTGCAAGGGGCGTGCTGGCATTGAAATCTAAATATATGCGTGGGGTTCCTACCGGCTTCTGCATAAGAGTACCTCTAGATGTTATAGCGCTCGTGCGTTCATGCGATGCGCTTCTGACTCATGTATGTCGTCGCTTCTCGGGCGACGCGATGGCTCTTGACGTGAATAGCCTCCAAGATGCAGACTATCAAATAATCAAGCGAATGATTGAATATGTCAAATCCCATCGATAAACGTGAATTTAAGGACTCGGCCTACGGGCAGCTCGCCCGAATCGGCAAGGCGCTGTCTAGTCCGAAACGGCTGGAGTTGCTGGACCTGCTTTGCCAAACGGACAGAACGGTCGAGATTCTGGCTCGTGAAACCGAGATGAGCCTCGCGAACACTTCCCAGCATCTTCAAGTGCTGGAGGCGGCGCGACTGGTACGAGCGAAGAAGCAGGGCCGGTTTGTGGTGTATTCGCTGGCGGACGCTCTAGTCAGCGACTTTTTCAGGGCATTCCGTGTCTTGGCTGAAGATCGTCTGGCTGAGATTGAACAACTCCGGCGCCGGTTCCTCGAAGCGGGCGCGGACCTCGATCCGGTTGACGCGGAAGCCCTGATCGATCGAGTTCAAAAGGGTGAAGTGGTCGCGATTGATGTGCGCCCTATCGAGGAATACAAAACAGCTCATATTCCGGGAGCCTTGGCCCTGCCGTTGCAGGAACTGAAACGGCGCCTTTCCGAACTGCCTCGCAACAAAGAGATTGTCGCTTACTGCCGCGGCCCGTATTGCGTGCTGGCAATTGACGCCGTCAGGCTTCTCCGTGCGCGCGGGCTGCGGGCGCATCGGCTGGAAGCCAGCGTTCAGGACTGGCGAGCCCGTGGACTTCCCGTGGCAACTGGCATGGAACAAAGCTCAATCAAGGCTTTGGAGAGGAGGACCCGATGATTCTGCGACAACTGCTTCACCGCGACCCAATAGCGGCCTCTTATGTTTTCGGTTGAGGGGGCAAAGGCTTGGCCGCCGTGTGCGACCCAATCAATGAGCCTCAGCTCTACCTTCGGACTGCCGAGGAATCCGGAATGAAAATCCGCTACGTCGTGGATACGCATATCCACGCCGACCACATTTCCGGAGGTCGCATACTGGCCGAGATGACTGGGGCCAGGTACGTGCTTCACGCCAACTGCGGGGCCGGGTACGAGTTCTTTCCCGTGGAGGACGGCGGCAACTTGGATCTAGGCAATGTGCAGGTCCACATATTGCACACGCCGGGCCACACTCCCGAACACATTTCTCTTTTGGTTACCGACAAGACTCGCGGGCTGGAGCCTTGGTTCTTGCTCAGCGGTCACACTCTGATGGTTGGGGATTTGGGACGAACCGAGTTGGCCTCAAGTGCCGAACAGGGAGCACCGATCACTGTTCGAAACGGTCAAGAAATTGAAGTCACTGCCTGACTATCTGGAAGTTCTGCCGGGGGCCTATTCGGGCTCGGTTTGCGGCCGATCCTTGAGCGGTAAGCCCATGTCCACAATTGGCTTCGAGCGCAGGTTCAACAAGGCCTTCCAGATCGACGACGAAGATGAGTTTGTGCGTCAGATGCTCCAGAACATCCCGACGCCACCGCCAGACGCGGCCACGATTCGAGCCATCAATATGGGAGTACAGGGAAGCTGATGAGTACCCTCACCGTTCAGGATTCTCCGAAATGCTCCAAGTCATGGCAGGAACATCGTCATGGATGACGGAAACGGGAGCATCCGCTTAGGCCTCCACGAAAACCTGGGACAGTTCTCCATCCTTGTCCTCATCAACGTTTTTGTGGGGATGATGGTTGGATTGGAAAGGACCGTCGTTCCTCTGATCGGCGAGAAGGAGTTCGGGCTTGTCTCCAAAACCGCCATCGTCTCCTTCATCGTCAGCTTCGGTATTACTAAGGCCATCTGCAACCTGTTTGCCGCTCGGGCCTCAGAAACGTTAGGCCGCAAGAAGCTGTTGGTAGCTGGGTGGTTGGTTGGCCTTCCTGTCCCGTTCATCATTATTTTTGCCAATCGTTGGTTCTGGTTCGATGTGGCGAACGTGCTGCTTGGCGTCAATCAGGCATTGTGCTGGTCGATGACGGTAATCATGAAAGTGGATTTGGTTGGCCCGAAGCGGCGCGGGTTGGCGCTAGGACTGAACGAGTTCGCTGGCTATCTTGCCGTCGGATTTACTGCCTGGATTACCGGTTACATCGCGTCCGTGTACGCTCTTCGGCCACAACCGTTTTATCTCGGTATCGGGGTGGCGTTTGCAGGCTTACTCTTGTCGTTGTTGTTGGCGAAGGAAACGCGGCAGTACGCCTAGCTGGAAGCGAAGCTGCACCACTCATCTGTGGCGACTGTCTCGGCAGGCGAGAACGGCCCGTCAACTTCGCTACCCTTCCATGCGCGAGATCTTTGCCCAGGCATCTTGGAAAGACCGGAATCTGTTTTCGTGTAGCCAGGCCGGATTGGTGAACAACCTTAACGATGGAATGTCGTGGGGCATTTATCCACTGTTTTTCTCTGGCCTCGGTCTGGGAGTAGCGGCAATCGGGACTATCAAAGCTGTGTATCCTGCGGCCTGGGGCGCTCTGCAAGTCTTGACCGGGCCGCTGAGCGACCGCTGGGGACGGAAGTGGCTGATCGCGGGAGGGATGATCGTGCAAGCCGGTGCGATCTGGCTTACGGTCGCAGTTCCGAAGTACCCAGCTTGGATCGTAGCGGCTCTGATACAGGGGGTCGGTACGGCGATGGTCTACCCCACGCTGCTCGCGGCGATTAGCGACGTTGCCCATCCTGAATGGCGGGCGACTACCATGGGCGTTTATCGTTTCTGGCGGGACTTGGGCTACGCCATCGGCGCTCTCATTTCGGGGATTATCGCCGATCTGCTGGGGATGCGGGCCGCAATTCAAGTCGTAGCGGCGCTAACTCTGCTTTCCGGCCTGCATGTGGCAATCAGAATGCGCGAAACGCTCGTCCGCGGCCCCGCAGGGCTCGGGGGCATCCTGGTTTTGACCGACGGGTGAGTGGAATTCTCACCACGAGGGCTCGAACAAATAAAGGTCAGTCGGGGGAGGTGTTGTGAGTTCCAAACACATTGCGATTGTACGCGGCGGAACCGCGTGGGCTGGAGGTGGGCAATGAACCCCGGCAAGTACTCTGTATGCCCAGCCGCGCGGACGTCTATCAATTCGGACCCTTCCAGTTGGATGCTACCGAGCGCAGGCTGCTCCGGGATGGCGTTCAAGTGCCCCTGCGCCTTAAGGCGTTCGAAACGCTTCGTATGCTGGTGGAGAATGCCGGGCGCCTGGTGACTAAAGAAGCGCTGCTCCGTCAGGTGTGGCCTGATGCCATGGTCGAAGAGAACAACATCAATGCCAATGTCTCTATTTTGCGCAAGGCACTCGGGGAGGATGCAAATGGCCAGTCCTACATCGAGACTGTGCCCCGTGTGGGATACCGCTTTGTCGCAAATGTCAGGCAAATGGCCTTACCACAATCCGCGCAGACTACGAGCGGCGGCGTAGCTCCGGAACTTGAGCCTGAAAAATCTGTAGCGGTGCTCTACTTCGAGAACCTGAGCGGGGACAAGGAGTGACGAGTACTTTCGCGACGGCATGACAGAAGACGTCATCACGGAACTCGCCAAGATCAGGGATCTCCGCCTTTTCCCGCGCTCGGCGGTGTTGGCCTTCCGGGACAAACCGCTGTCGGTAACAGAGGTTGGCCAGCAGTTACGGGCTGCGTTCGTGCTCGAAGGGAGCGTCCGTCGAGCGGGCAGCCGTCTTCGCATCACCGCCCGGCTCGCCGAAACCCGCACCGGTCACTCTGTGTGGGCGGAGCGATATGACCGGCAACTTGAGGACGTCTTTGCTATCCAGGACGAAATCGCGCAAAACATCGCCCGTGCCCTGCGCGTGATGCTCAGCGACCAGGAAAAGCGGGAAATTGAAAAGGTCCCCACGCGCGACGTGCAGGCATACGATTACTATCTTCGCGGCCGCCAGGTTGTTTATCAGTTTCGCCGCAAGGGCTTGGAATTTGCGCGGCAGATGTTTGCTCGCGCCATCGTTATCGACCCGAGCTACGCCGCTGCCTTTGCCGGGGTCGCTGATGTTTCCTCGTTCCTGTACATGTATTTTGAAGCGAGCAAAGACAATTTGAGAGAGGCTGCAACAGCCAGCCGCCGCGCGGTCGAGTTGGATCCGGAATCGGCTGAAGCGCATGCACCGCGCGCGGGCTGGCGGAATCTCTGAGCAAGAATTATCAGGAAGCTGAAAGGAATTCAGGGCGGCCATGCGACTAAATCCGAAGCTCTTCGACCCTTGCTACTTTTATGCGCGGTCCTGTTTTGCGCAGGGGAAGATGGAGGAGGCGGTTCGATTGGTTCAAGAAGGCGAGCGGATTGAATCCCGCTGATTATCAGGCGCTTTCGCATGTTGGAATGTGCCTTCGCGCATCTGGATCGTCACGAAGAGGCGCGCAAAGCAAACGAGGACTCCTTGCGTGTCATGGAGCGCCACACTGAGCTCTACCCCGAGGACGCGCGTGCTCTCTATCTAGGGGCTACCGCTTGGCTACTGCACGGCGACCGAAATCGCTGCGTGGAATGGTTAGGTCGAGCGTTGGCGATCGATCCCGAGGAGACCACGATCCTCTACAATGCGGCTTGTACCTACTCCCTTATGGGAGAAAAGGACCAAGCACTGAACCTGATGGAAAAGGCGGTGCGCAACGGATATGGCCACAAGGAGTGGCTCGAAAACGATCCGGATTTTGCTTCACTGCGTGACCATCCCCGCTTCCGAGCCTTGATGCAACGCCTCTCCGCTACCGGCACCAAGTCGACACTCTAGTGATCCCGTCATATCCATGTCAATTTGGCGTCGCTCATGTTCAGACGAAAGACGAGACGTTCTGACCAATCGGAAGTGCGAATTCACAGCGACGTTGGTACGCTCTGAGATCGCGTCAGAAAAATAACAGAAAAAAATAGGTTCCCTCCAAGGACGCAGACGGCCTTTCCGAGAGTTAATAGGCAGCGTGGGGAGTCGTTCTGCCTTGGGAAATACCGTAGCCCAAAGGCCATCCGAAGGAGAAGGAATCGACATGTTCAACCGAATCACAGCGTTCTTTTATGGTGTCGTTTGCTATTTGGCATTTTTCGCAACTTTCTTGTACGCCATTGGTTTCCTGGGGAATTTCGCCGTCCCGAAGTCCATCGATTCTGGTCCGCAGTCACCATTCATAAAGGCATTAGCAATCAATGCCGCGTTGCTGGGATTGTTCGCTCTTCAGCACAGCCTCATGGCGCGGCAGTGGTTCAAGCGTGCGTGGACTCGAATCGTGCCTGCCACTGTCGAGCGCAGTACATATGTGCTGTTCTCCAGCGTCGCTCTGCTCCTATTGTTCTGGAAATGGGAACCGATGGGTGGAGTGGTCTGGAGTGTGGAGAACACGGCAGGACGGCTGGCCCTGAATGCGCTGTTTGCCGCCGGCTGGCTAACGGTGCTGGTTGCGACGTTTCTCATCAACCATTTCGATCTGTTCGGATTGCGCCAAGTGTGGCTGCATTTGGTCGGTCGTCCTTACACGTCGCTCAAGTTCCGTACACCGGGCCTGTATCGGCTTGTGCGGCATCCTCTTTATGTCGGCTGGCTAATGGTGTTCTGGTCAGCACCTGTGATGACGGCTGCGCATCTGGTCTTCACCATCGCCACCACCGCGTACATTCTCATAGCGATTCAATTAGAGGAACGGGACTTGGTTCGAGCTCATGCAGAGTACGGCGAATATCGCCGCCGCGTGCCGATGATCCTGCCCATCGGTTCCTCAAGGCGGCGAGAAAACGCTGAATTGCCGCGAAGGCCCGCGCCTGAGATGGAGTAGGTTGATTCGGAAGTTCCGTCAACTCGCGTTGTACTTTCAGAACGTAGTGAGCTGAAAAAACAATAATGAACACTAACTATAAGGAGACTGTCTAGTGAAGAAGTTAGTTCCTGCAATTGCAATGCTGTTTCTCTGCTCCCTCAGCTTCGCTGAGAGCCCGGCCGCGGCGAAAGATGACCACTCGCACATGCTGACTCCGCCCCAACAAGAACTGACCGCGGACCAGCAGGGCAAGGCGAGCGCCCTTCTCCAAAAGGTGCGCGAAGCGACCGAGCGCTTCAAAGACGTGGCGCAGGCTGAGAGAGAGCATTATTCACTTCTGTTCGGCTGCGTGAGCGGGCCCGACGCCGGGGCAATGGGGCTCCACTTCTTGAACGGGGACCTGCTGAACGAGGTGAACAATGGCAGCGCCTTCGACCCCACGCGTCCCCAGATCGTGCTCTACGAACCCACCTCAGACGGGCGTCTGCGACTGGTCGGCGCTGACTTCCTGGTTTTCGCCGACGCGTGGGATGCGAAGCACCCGCATGATCCGCCGCAGCTCATGGGACAGCTTTTCCATTTGTTCGACACTCCGAATCGCTTCGGGCTGCCGGCGTTCTACACGCTGCATGTCTGGGCGTGGAAGGAGAATCGCAACGGCGCGTTCGTGAACTGGCACCCGAACGTTTCGTGCCAGGCATTCAGTGGCCAAACCCCCTGAGTCGAGGGGGGTTGAGTCGGCCTCTAGAATGACAGAGCCTTTTCGGTCCGCTTGTCGGACCGAAAGGGCTGCCGACGAGTCGACGTGAAACTGCAGAGGCTCGCCGAGCAACAACGTTTCGTAAGCGGCCGCATTTTCTTCAGCTCAGCGCTGCCTTGACTGCTCGCATCGCGAGCCACCGAAACAGCACGTTTACCTCCTCCACAGATAGCCGCAGTTTTCCACCCGCCCACAACACTGCTAGCCCGAAGAGGCCTCCCGCGACGAATTGGACGACCGCCTCCGTGGGAGTCGAGTCGTCATCCCGCCGTCCCACCATGGCTCTTAAATCGTCTCGTACGAGATCCACGATGATCTTGTGGAGAAGTTGCTGGATCACTCAGTCCGCTCTCAGTCCGTTTTTGTCTGGGGCATGGCTGAGAATCGCAGTCAGCATTTTCCCTGCAGCGACCATGCGATCGCGGCTGACTGCGTGGGTGTAGAACTGAAGCGTCAACTTGACATCGCTGTGGCGAAGCAGAGTTTGCACGGTCTTTGGATCGGTTCTGATTCGGATAAGAAATGACGCGAGGCTGTGGCGCAGATTATGAAAACCGAATCGGCGCGGGTCGTCATCTACGAGTCGGCCGTGATTGTCCAGGTGCGATGTAAGAATGCCTGCTTTGACAGCGGCTGGCCGCAGATGATCTTCGACAAGCATGTTCGCGACACGCGGCTGTGTGCCTTTTAGTCGGGATGACGGAAACACCCAGTCACCGGTCTGGGAATAGGTCGTCTTCTGTTTCCAGAGGAGCATAAATTCGGCGAGCAACGGATGCAGTGGCACCGGGCCCTTCGACGCTTTGCTCTTCGGCAAACCTACTTGGCCACACGTCCAGGTACGACGCACGTGGATCAGACCTTCAGCGAAATTGACATCCTGCCATTGCAAGCCCAAGCATTCCGATATACGAAGTCCTGTGCCGGCGGCCAAAAGCGTCAGAGTGCGTTCCGGTTCTCGCAGGTTGCACGCGATTGCGTATGCCTGTGCGGGGGTAAGAATCATCGCTTCGTATCCGCTAGTTGTCTTGCACCGGACAAAGCGCATGGGGTTCGACTCCTCGTTTCGCGGAATTAGACCATATCTTTGGCCATGCTTATACACCAAGGACATGACGCGACGAGTCTTGTCGAGCGTGGGATTGGCAAGTTCGCCTTCCTTTTTCAAGGCCCTCAGCCATTGCTCGACTTCCAATGGTTCGATGCCAAGTGCGATTCTGTTCCCCCATCGTGGGAGCAGGCGGTTGCGGAGAACTCGCTCGTAGCCCTTCACGGTTGTGTGCGCCTTTGGGCGGATCGATTCGGAGCACTCAACCAACTCGTGTTCTGCGTAGTGCTGAGCCAAGTCTCCAAAGGTTAATCCGCGTCGCACATCCACCCGATTGATAGGAGCATGGACTCGTTCGACCTGGGCCCATGCACTGCTTGCGTCGGGAAGGTGTCGGACCAAGCCTATAGGGATTTTGTTTTCGACCCGTTTGCCATCAGATTTTCGAGTAGTGCGGAAGAAGAACACCCAGGTTTCGCCTTGAGCGCGCTTTTCCTTTTTTAGCCAGCCGCGTTGATGTCTCTGCGCCATTGTCGTCTCTCCTTGGTAAAGCGAATGCTGTACGGATTGTCGAACATTCTCAAACGTGAGACGCGAGAGGGGCGACAAGAATTCAGCGCTGCAGACAAAAGTGGGGCAGTGTGAGGTTTGTCCGATAGGCGCAGGCGAGATGAGATTCGTCTTCAGGGAATCTTCGGCTGCATGCCAATTGGTAGTTGTCGCGGTAGGGACGGCCATTGCTGACCGCCACCGGGTGGCCGGGGGCGGTCGCCCGCTCCCCGGCTCCCACAGAACGTAGCGTGCAGATTTCCCGCACTACGCTCGTCAGAAGTTGGTTCACAGCGCGGCGATAGCTTGCAGCTCCGAGTAAGGGAGATACAGCTTTGGTCGCAGCAACGGAAACCGCTCCTTGATCTGCTGGAATTGCTTCCACCAGACCTCTCCTTGCCAACTCCGGCTGCTCAGCATCTTGCGCCAGTAACGTTCCACGGCCCGATGGACCCGTTGCAACGCCCGTATGTTCCCGGCGATGCCGTAGTACGCATAGTGACCGCGGAGCATTTGATTGAGGCATTCGGTTTGTTCCCGGATCGACAAGTGCCGCATCCGCCGCATCTGGTCTTGCAAGCGCATCAACGCACGCCGCAGGCGTGACTTTTCCGTACGCAGCCCAACCCGAAAGTTGCCTTTCCGATTGCGCGTGCAGTACAGCGTGAACCCCAAGAAGTAAATCGTCTCCGGGCGTTTACGGCCACGCTTGCTCGCGTGTCGCTGCGCAAAGCGACCAAATTCGACGAGCTTGGTCTTTGACGATTCCAGAGTCAAACCAAACTTCCCCATTCTCTGGCACAGTGCTTTCTGGACACGTAGAGCATCCGCGCGATATTGGAAACACAACACAAAGTCGTCAAGGTACCGCACCATATAGGCTTCCCCCCGTAACCGAGGCTTGACCACGCGCTCGAACCACAGATCGAGCACATAGTGCAGATACGCATTACTCAGCAAGACGCTGATCGAACCACCTTGTGGGGTGCCTTCCTCGTTCGCACGGACCTCCCCATCTTCCAGAATGCTTGCTTTCAGCCAGCGTCGGATCAGGCTGATCAGACGCGGGTCTCCCACCCGATGTTCGACAAAGCGGAGCATCCATTCGTGGCTTAAGCTCCCGAAAAAGTTCTTGAGGTCCGCCTCCAGCACCCATTCCACCTTCCGGCCAGAGATCACTTCATGCAAGCTGGCCAGCGCTTGATGGGCACCCCGCTCAGGCCGTCCGCCAAACGAGCATGACAGAAAGTCCTGCTCATAAATGGCCGACAGTACCTGCGCGGCGCTTCTCTGGAGCGCCCGGTCCGCAACACAAGGCACGCCCAACGGGCGTTTCTCTTGCTTCCCGGGTTTCGGGATATACACTCGCCGAATATTCGGCGCTGGATATCCCTGGCGGTGCACCGATTGAAGCATGGCTTCAATCCATACCTCGAAGCTCTCCTTCGCTTCCGGCACGGTCTGTCCATCTACCCCAGGGGCCGAGTCGGTCGCGATCTGACAGAGATTCTCCCAAACTCGTTCCTTGGTAATGTGATGGGCCAGAGACGTAAACCGGAGCTTTGGTTCACACCGAGCTCTCGCTGCTATTCGTTCGAGTCCTGTTGTCATGGTTGAGACTGTCCCAGCCCACCTTCGCGCGTTGACTGCGACGGACTAGGACGCTCCGCCACAATCGGCATATGCGACGCCTGAAGACGCGCAACTGACCGGTGTTGCCGGGCACAGCATGGTATTGGTAGTAGCCCTGCACGACCTTCCGAAGCCATGTGCCGACCTCACTCGTACGATGATGTTTCCGGTGTTGAAGCTCTGCCTTGATGACGTTGAGCTTCGCAACCATCCGCTTCTTCGCGGTGATGCGCCAGACATTAAAAGCTCCGCTGCTGGTGAGATTTCCGCAGAAATGCGTGAATCCCAGAAACGTGAAGGTCTCGGGTTTCCCCTCGCCACGTTGCTTCCGGTTTCGGACAGCGAACCGCCCGAACTCGATCAGACGCGTCTTCTCCGGTTGTAGTTCCAGACCGAACTTTGCCAGCCGCTCCTGAAACTCGCTCTGGAAGCGCTCGGCGTCAGCTCGGTGTTGAAAGCCCAAGACAAGATCGTCGGCATAACGCACGACAACAACTTCGCCGCGTGCGACTTTCTTGCGCCAGGCCTCAACCCACAGATCGAACACATAGTGCAGGTACACGTTCGCGAGCAGTGGTGAAACCACTGCTCCCTGCGGCGTACCTAGCTTTGTCTCCGACCACTGGCCATCTTCCGATACTCCCGCCTTTAACCATTTCTGGATGAGGCGGAGCATGCGGCGATCGGCCACCCGATGCTCGATGAACTTCATCGTCCACTCGTGACTCATGTTGTCGAAGAAGCCACGAATGTCCGCATCGAGTACCCAGTTCACTCGCTTTCGCTGGATGCCCACAGTCAGGGCGTCTAGCGCCTGATGCGGGCCGCGACCGGGTCGGAAACCGTAAGAAAAGCCTTTGAAGTCGGCCTCGTAAATCCGGTTGAGGACCGTCACCACAGCCTGTTGGACGATCTTGTCCTCCACTGCCGCGATGCCCAAGGGGCGTTGCCGCCCATCGGCCTTCGGTATGTAGACTCGCCTCGTCGGTTGTGCCCGATACGCTCCACGATGCACTCGACTGTGCAGATCGGTGAGTCGATCTTCCAGTCCAGTTTCGTACTCTTGCCACCTTACGCCATCGACTCCCGGCGAAGCTTGACGCTTCAATGCGTAGAAGCTGTCGCGAAGAAGGGCGATGCTGAGGTGGTGGAATAAAGCGGTGAACCGTTCCTGCTTCCTTACTGATGCTGCTCGTCGCACACCGTTCAACCCTTGGGACATGCGTGTTCCGCTCTGTGTCGGAGGCATGTGTGATCGAACGATGTTCTTCCCTGCCTGCGCCCTTCCCTCCCCGGCCTCCGCAGTTGGTTGCCCTCCCTTGTTCGGCGGGTTCACAGGTACTACGGCGCAGTCCGACTTCTCCAGCACGTGCATGTCCGCCGTTCGGTTCATGGCCTTTGCGGACCGGTCTTGTTCTTTCGTCCAAGACGTACAGGAGATCTCCCGGTTCTCGTGCATGTTGTCTCTCAGCGTGCGCGGGTTCTCAGACTACGCAGGACCGAGCAGCCACTCGCGAACACCGTGGCTGCCGTGTTGCCTTCCTCCATCTCGGAAAGGAGTCGGCATCCTGATCCATCGGCTTTTCGAAGCTCAATAGCCCGGCCCACTGGTACCTCTGGTCTACGCTTCACGGGACACCTCGCGGTGACCCCTGCAAGACTCGAGGCCAGGATGGAGTCGCTGTTCTCCTTTCCTGTAGGGCTCTTTCATCCCCTACAACATGCCGGTTTATCCCGGCGCACTCCGATTTGCCGACGCCTGATCGCCAAGCTATCGAAGTCCCCTTCGATGGTCAGGTAAACATTCTTTGCCAACTTCCCGACAAGGTTCACCTGCAGGGAACTTCACTATAGGGATTTGCGAGCCAGATAAAATGTGCGACAACCGGCACCAATGAGCGAACTCTTCCAGAAAGGAGCAGCATCCCAGCTGCGCACCTGATCAAAGCCCGTCTCCCGCAAAATTCGCCGGATTTCGCCAGATGTCCAACATACCTCTTCGACCCGTTCATGATGCCGTCGCCAGCATGAACCCTCTCGGATAAACAGATCAATGTCGCTCCAGGCTCGATTCGCCTTGCGGTTGTGTCCGTTTCGCATCAGCACTGCGACGCCCCGCTTTTCGAACCACACCGTCCCCAACCAGTAGCGCCTAAATCCAAGAGAGTTGTTGACATCGAAATAGAAGTGGCCCCCTGGACGAAGTGCGCGCTGAACAGCCTGCGCTACCCTCCGCAGATCCGCTCTGCGTGAAACATGATTGAGGGCATCATACTCACAAGTGATCAGCTCCACCGGCTCCGGCAGGCGGAAAGTTCGCATATCGGCACGGAACACCTGCACAGGCAGGTGAGCGCCATCGGCTTTGTTACGCGCTAAGCGCGTCATATGAGTTGACAGATCCATGGCATACATCCTGATGCCTTGCCGCGCCAAGGTCAGAGCGGTCGTTCCCGTACCACATGCCAAGTCACATGCGGATTGGACATCTGGCAGAATCCGACCGAGAATTCTTTTTCGAGCGGCATCGATTGGAAGTCGAAAGGACAAAAAAAGATCGTCATAAAACGGAGCCAGCCATCGATAGGGGTGAATCGGAGAGTGTGGATCTGCCTTCAGACGTTCGCTTGAACGAGATTCCACTCTGATCTTCGTATGCTCCAATTGGTTCACGCTCCCTGGTCCCGATGCCGCCACGGGCCCGAATACGGGTCAGGAGTATTTGGAGGAAGCCTAACCATCCGAAACAGACGCTGGATAAAGGGCTTCCAACGTGAGTCACGCCGGAGGGCAACAGAATTGCCGTCGTTGCGCGTGCAAAAGACCAGATAGGGAGTTCGCTCCTCAAGAGCGCGATTGAGAAACTGAAACGCGTCGTCCATCTGTCCGAGTCCTGAATAGGCAACAGCGAGTTGAAACGGAGAGAGATAGCGCTTATGTGGCACTTGCTGCATTTCGTTCAGAATCCTCACTGCTTGTTCTCGTTGACCCGCCAGACCATACGCCAATCCGGCAGCAGCCAATACCGCCGACGGACGGCCAGGGCGAAGGAGCTTGAGGGCTGTCTCGAATTCAGGTACCGCTTGATCCGCTTGCCCGAGAAGGAGTTGAGCGAATCCCAGCAAGCAAGGAATAATCCAGAGGGTTGGGTTCAACCGATGTGCCCGATCTCCTTCCTTCAAGGCCATTTCTGGTCGTCCTTGGTGTATCCACCATCCAAGAAGATTGGCATCATTCCAAGGAGACAGCGGATCGAGTTCACGGGCTCGGTCGAAGTGCTTATGTGCTTCGTCAAAACGAAGAAGGGGGGCCGAGAGGAGCTGGCCATATAGATTATGTGCTGCCGCGTGGCCTGGCCGGAGTTTAAGCACTTGCTCGAAGTGATGTTGTGCCTTGACGAGATCCCATTCTGCGTCCATGGCGATAACCGCGCGTGCTTTGTGAGCGTCCGCGAGAGTTGCATCGAGTCCCAGAGCCTTCTCCGCCGCCCCGATCGCCTTTTCGCGTACGTCTGACGGAGCGACAAACTCCAGACCTGTAGTGGCTAGGTACCACAAGGCTTCCCCTAAGCCCGCCCATGCCGGTGCGTATGTCGGATCTTTGTCGACTGCTTCTTGGAAAAGCTCTATCGCTTGACGAACCTGCTCCTCACGAGTCGCATACTCGATCGTCGCCTTGCCTCTGAGAGTGACGTCGTAGACGTCGGGATCGATAGGGCGAGATCTCTTCTTCTCGTTGATGAACGCGTGGGTCGTCTGCATGGGTGGGGAAACTGGCAATCCACTACCGTCGCCCCTGTCCGACCTAGCAGTGCGGATATGCGCAGTAATCGAGTCCGCAATGCCACCTTGCATCGTGACGAGATCGTGCGGAGAGGCCTCGTAGGTCCTGGCAAAGAGATCTGTCTGATCGCTCACCTGAATCAGTTGCACAGTAATTCGGACCTGTTCATCAGTGCGATGGACACCGCCTTCTACCACATAGTCCACGTCCAGTTCGCTGCCAAGTTGGGTCACATCCTTGTTGCTCCCCTTGTAGTGCATAGCAGTCGTGCGCGCGATAACGGAGAACTGCTCGGGAGGCACAGTGGCGAGCGCGGTGGTCATCTCGTCAGTTATCGCATCGCTGAAGTACTCTTGTGACGGATCGCCGCTTAGGTTGATGAATGGCAGAACGACGAGCCTGACCTTTTTTGCCGCGCTCAGTTCCGGTGCTCCAGCAGATTCAGAAACACTCTTCAGGAAGCGATAACCACGCTTGGGCAGGGTTTCAATAAACCGCGGATGATCCGCCGAATCACCGAGCGCTTCCCGCAGTCTAGCGATTGTCGTGTTCAGGCTGTTTTCGTAGTCCACGTAGATATCGCCTTGCCAGAGGCGCCGCTGCAATTCTTCCCGAGTCACGACTTGCCCTGGGTGTTCGAGAAGCGACACCAACACCTGGAAAGATTGATCGCGCAGTTTGATCTTCACTCCGCGTTTGCGGAGTTGACCTGCACTGAGGTCTAGTTCGAACGAATCGAAGCGGACGAAGGCGGGCATTTTGTCCTGCTCCCACAACGCGTGCTACGGGCAGCTTACACGCCTCCCAGATGCGGCTCAGTGACGAGCATCACACGCGTTCTCAGTAGCTTGCGCGGTAGGCAAAATTCAAGGAGGAGTCAAGCTGGAGTTTGTTTCAATTGATTCTGTACTCGACGAGACTCTGCAAAAGGGCGCCGCTTTAGTCCTTGCGGCCGCCCCTAACGTCGTTTGAGCGGAGGTTTCTGTATGAAATTCAGCAAAGCATCCATTCTCACGTGGGCGCTCGTCCTACTCGCAGTTCCACTTGCGGCACAAATGAATCCCACGCATGCAAAAGACTGCACGCTGGCAACTCTCAACGGCAGTTACGCCTTCTTCGAACGTGCCATCCTGATCGGCGAGCCCGTGGTGCAAATGGTTACCAATGGGATTGTCAAATTTGATGGGAGTGGCAATTCTTCGTTCGTGTCCATAACCAACGTGGAGGGGTGGGGGGTGAGCGGTGCGGGAGATCCGGCCACCGGGACCTACACGGTAAACCCAGACTGCACCTATTCCGGCGAGCTCACGAGTCCGGACGGTACGACCTTTCATTTCGTGGGAACAATCACTGGCACCGGAAGGCTGCAAGAAACGCACTACCTAATCACGGACCCGGGATGGGTTGCCCTGGGAACCGTCAAAAGGATTCAACCCGAGTCCTGTTCTGTCTCAACTCTTAAGGGTTCCTACTCTCTGTTTGGGGAGGGGACGGTTACAGCCTACACTCCGCCCGCGCCGATGTCTCATGTGGGGATCGTCACTTATGATGGCGCGGGAAGGTTCTTCGGCAGCGACACGATCATGCTAAACGGCACCTTGGTCCCAGACACATTTACGGGGACTTATACCGTCAGCTCGGACTGCACCGTGTCGGTTGAGATTACTAGCACGGCTGTCGGCATCGTACACGAGTTGGGGAGGATCACTGGCGAAGGAAAGAACCGCGAGGTTCATCTCATCGTGACCGACCCCGGCTTCGTGTTTCTTGAGACGACCAAGAAGCAATAGGCGTGGACCTCGAATGGCCACTAGCTGAGTGAGGTCTGGGCCGGATACCTGACCTTCGAATGTGGAAAGACGGAGTGTGTCTCACGCCTTCAAAGTTTCTGAGTCTGAACTAACGAACGCGCTGCTCGGCATTTCTCGGAGGCTAAGCAAGAATCTCCGTTTTGGGGACGAGGGCAGGCGTTGTCGCAGATGCTCACGAGTGGCTCCCTGCTGCTGGAGGAGATCGACGGCGAGGCCCTGATCTTCCTGCCGCATCTCCGGAAGGCGGAAGAAGGCATCGCAGCAAGAATCAATAGCCTAGCTGAAGCGGAGCCGATCTATCCGCCAATTGATTTCGAGAAGGCGGTCGCGTGGTGCGAGGGGCGGACGGGCAAGACACTTGCCCCTAGCCAGCGCGAGGCACTGAAAACGGTTTTCGCCAACCGTGTGGTTGTCATCACCGGAGGACCGGGCGTGGGCAAGACGACGCTCGTGAACTCGATTCTGATGATCCTGCGTGCCAAGGGCGTGAAGTGTCTGCTGTGTGCCCCAACTGGACGGGCGGCGAAGCGGCTCACCGAGACCACGGGCTTGGAGGCGAAGACGATCCACCGCCTGCTGGAGATTGACCCCGCAACAGGGCGGTTCAGCAGAAACGAGTCGAACACGCTCGCCTGCGGTCTTCTGGTCGTGGATGAAACCTCGATGGTGGACGTGCCGCTGATGCACTCGCTGGTGCGGGCTGTCCCCAACCGCGCCGGATTGGTTCTGGTCGGCGACATAGACCAGCTTCCGTCCGTGGGTCCGGGGACGGTGCTTGGGGACTTGATCGAGAGCGGCGTCGTGCCAGTCGTGCGGCTCACCGAGGTGTTCAGGCAGGCTGCGGACAGCCACATCATCACCAATGCGCACCGCATCCGCCGAGGGCAGATGCCCGATATGCGGGGAGCAGAGCCGAGTTCCGACTTCCATTTTGTCGAGCGAGACGACCCGGAGAAGATAGCGGCAACGCTGGTCAAGCTGGTGCAGGAGAGGATTCCAGAACGGTTTCGTCTCGACCCGATCCGCGACGTGCAGGTTCTTTGCCCGATGAACCGTGGATCGCTCGGCGTGCGCGAACTGAACACAGCCTTGCAGAAGGTACTGAACCCGACCCGACCCGGTCAACCTGCCGTGGAGCGGCTCGGCTGGCGGTTCCAAATCGGCGACAAGGTCATCCAGACAGAGAACGACTACGACAAGGACGTGTTCAATGGCGACGTGGGGATCGTCGAGCGGGTCGATATGGTCGAGCAGCAGGTAGCGGTGCGATTCGACGACCGACTGGTGAAGTACGACTTCGGGGAATTGGACGAGATTTCTCTGGCTTACGCGATCACGATACACAAGTCGCAGGGATCGGAGTTCCCGGCAGTTGTGATCCCGCTTGCCACTCAGCACTACATGCTGCTGCAACGTAACCTGATCTACACGGGCATCACGCGAGGCAAGCGGCTGCTCGTGCTGATCGGGCAGAAGAAGGCGTTGGGCATCGCGGTCCGCAATGACCGTCCGCAAAGGCGGTATTCGGGGCTGTTGGCTAGTCTGAGAAGAAACGGGCGGTCGTCACTGTCGCTGGAAAGCCCATTGTGTTGAAAGCAGGCGAAGTCGTCCTGTTGCCTGCGGAGAAGCCACATGCTGTTAAAGCGACTACTCGTTTCAAGATGCTGCTAACCATGGTCCGCTCATAGGCGCACGAGGATCTGGGTTTCTCCCGTTGTCAGGTGGTGCCCAGGACGTGTTGCAGCCCTGCTCTCGAATGAAGGCGACGTTCCTCTGGAGTCTTGTACGCACCTGGTTGAGCAGAGTGATCGAGACATGAATGGAACACGTTTGAGACAGGTGGAGTCTGCCCCGCATGCCTTCATCGTTGGACTTCGACGCAATGCCTATCGTGTAGGCGCTGGTCGGTGCATTCGGATTGGTATGCGCAGTGAATCGGGACAAATGCTTACTCGAACAGGCGAGACAGCTCCCTTTGGGGAGCCTCGTTGAGATGCTGGCTAATGTGACTTCGACGTGAATCCACTGTAGGTAAGGTAGACGCCGAGGATGAGCGAAATAGCTGAGTATAGGTAGAAAAGCTGCTGGTAGTGAAGCTGCCCAAGGAAAAGGCCCGCTTCCATCTCAGGGGGCAGGAATGGAAAGAATAGGCTCTTGATGAGCGTTATCCAACCGACGAGGGTGACCACAACCACGAGCGCACCCCCCGACCAGATATTATGCGCGAGAACCATCGCCAGCCCAGCGGCCAGCGTGATTACACCGAGGATCAACATCATCGATGGGTTCTGAAGAAGGGCGGTCACTGTCTCCACGGTGGCTTGTCTGCGAGTCATCATGGATAACGCGACGAGAATGCAGTACAGCCCGATCAGCCTGCTAAGGAAAAGTGTGCGCGGCGACATGGTGCCCTCCAAAAGTTACCGACTGATTTCGAGAAGGAAGAGTCTGTGGTGAACTTTAAGCGGTAGGCGGTCAAACGCGCTCACGAGCGGCAACAAACCCCGTACCGCTGCCAAAGCCGAAACCAAGGGCTGTGCGCGAGCATATCGTCGTGCCTGCGATTGGCAGCCGAGAGGTCGCTTGGGCTCAGCGGTCTCGTGTCCGGCATTCCGAAGATGCGCTCCAGCCATTCGATTTCAGCAATCGTATGTTCAACGTCCATGCGTCACAATCATCTAGTACGAAGCGGGAATGGGTCAAACTGGAACGACGACCATTGGACTGGCGGGAACTAGCTCATATACCAACCACCATTGACCGAAATCGTCTGCCCAGTCATGTAGTCATTCGTTGCCAGCATCACGGCTACCGATGCGACATCGTCCACCGAGCCAAAATGCCCCATCGGAATGAGGTCGGGTTGGCGTTGGGGTTGCTGGTTACCATATCCGTCTCAATCAATGCCGGAGCTATGGCATTCACGGTGATCCCGTCTTTAACAAATGAGGAGGCACAGGAGTGCGTCAGCCCTATGATTCCCGCCTTGGACGCGGCGTAATGCGCCCCCACAGCCCCGCCCGTCTGTGCTGCGACTGAGGAC
This sequence comes from uncultured Acidobacteriota bacterium, assembly GCA_963733805.1. GTDB lineage: Bacteria > Acidobacteriota > Terriglobia > Terriglobales > Acidobacteriaceae > Gp1-AA133. Next base: position 828,972 of record CAVTEO010000010.1, read on the forward strand.
AGGTTGATGATGCGTCCCCATTTTCTTCGCCGCATTCCACCGATCACAGCCTGCGTCACCAAGAACACCGACTTCAGGTTGACCGTGAGCACTTCGTCCCATTCCGTTTCCGTGATCTCTTCCAATTTGCGCGGATGAGCGATAGCCGCGTTGTTGACGAGGATGTCGATGCCGCCAAGTTGTTCTTCGACCACTGCTACCATGCGCCTCACGTCGGCTAAGACTGACACATCGGCTTGAATCGCGATTGCCTTCCTTCCCATCTGCGTGATTTCGGCACACACCGCATTCGCGGCGTCGGCATGCTCACGGAAGTTAACGGCCACATTGGCACCAGCACCAGACAGCGCGATGGCGACTGCGGCTCCGATTCCCCGGCTGCCGCCAGTCACAAGCGCAACTCGATTGTTAAGGTCTTTCATGGCGTCATTGTATGCGGGAGACAGCTTGGAGGTGGGTTCTGCTTACCTTGTCTTGGATAAATCTCGCGATGGAACCGTCCGGACTCTCATGCCACAATAAGGTCAGAAATGGGATTGATGTTTAAAGTCGCTAGCTGGAATTTGAATTCTGTTCGCTCTCGGCTGACCCATGTCACGACATGGCTGAAAGCTCGCGAACCGGATGTGTTGTTGCTGCAAGAATTGAAGGGGACGGAGTTCCCGTCCGAAGCCTTCAAGTCGCTCGGCTATGAGAGTGTCGCGGTGACGCAGAAGGCCTATAACGGGGTTGCGATTCTGTCGCGACATCCGATGAAGACGATTGCTAAGGCTCTCGTCGGAGACGATTCCGACAGCCATGCGCGGTTCTTGGAGGTAATCATCAAGGGCATCCGCATCGTCAATATTTATCTTCCCAATGGCAATCCGGTAGGGAGTGACAAGTTTGCGTACAAGTTAGCTTGGATGGATCGACTGACTCAGCAAATGATTAGATGGAAGCAGGACGATGTGCCGACGCTAATAGGCGGCGACTTCAACGTGATTCCTGAGGACATCGACTGTCACAAGCCGTCTTCGTGGGAGCACGATGCTTTGTTTCAGCCGGAGCCGCGAGCCCGCTATCGTGCGATGTTGGGTATGGGCTATACGGATGCGTTCCGGTCGTTGCACGTGGGCGAAATTGGACACTTCACATTTTGGGATTACTTTCGGCAGGCGTTCCAAAACAATCGAGGCATACGAATCGATCACTTCTTATTATCCCCAACGCTGGCAGATCGACTCGAAGGCTGCGAGATCGATAAAGGACCGCGAGCGCAGGAAAAGCCCTCTGACCACACCCCCATAATCGTGACGCTATCCGATCTGCCATAATCTCCCAGCGCGGGCGCTACCAGATTCGAGAAGGCGGTGAGGACAGAGCGATGACCGTGAACTGGATGAAAGCGCAGCGCAAAGCTGCTCATACCGCCCGCTGGGCCGTCACCATGACCAAGGTGCGTATCCGCCAAGCACTGGCTCGGACTCGCTGGCAGCTAGTTACATTTTGCGGGGTGTCGGGAGCGGAATCAGTCGGGGTCGTAGACCTGATGGCGATCCGCAAGGATCACCGCAAACCACTCCCCGACACGAAGCGGGGCGATGCCTTTCAGATCATCCTGATTCAGGTCAAGGGCGGACAAGCGCCGATGCCAACTGCGGAGGACGGTCACCGCCTACGCGCCGTAGCTCGACACCACCGAGCCAAGCGAGTACTGCTCGCGGCTTGGACTAAGGGGAAAGCCGCACGCTTCTTTCGCTTGCGACAGAGACAAGCAAAAGCTCTTGCGGACTGGATCGAAGTAGAAGACCTGAACTCGATCTTTAAATAGAGTTGACGAGGTAGTTACAAGATGTTCGTAGCAGGCGTCGATGGTTGTCGTGCTGGATGGGTCGCCTTCAAGGTCGAACTACCGTCCCTCGTCACTTCGGTCGAGTTGATCGATCTCCCAGTATTGCTGAGAAAACGTCCGCCTGAACTTTCTCTCCTTGGCATCGATATCCCGATTGGTCTGCTCGATGGCTCCAGAGCGTGCGATAAGGCATCCCGGAAACTGGTGGGGCAGCCACGTGGCACCAGCGTGTTCGCCGCGCCGTGTCGGGCGTCCTTAACCGCAAAGAACCACGCTGAGGCGAGCACGATCAATCAACAGAAGACCGGGAGTGGTCTGAGCCAACAGGCGTTCGGCATAGGGTCGAAAATCAAGCAGGTGGACGACGCAATCACGCCAGAGACCCAACAGTGGGCGTTCGAGGTTCATCCGGATGTATGCTTCTGGGCGCTCAACGGGGATCGCCCGATGGCTCACAACAAGAAGACCAAAGGGGGAGCGGCTGATAGGCTCTCTGTCCTGAACCCGATCTTTCCTAAAATCGGGCACCACCTCGGCAGCCGACCACAGGGAGTCGGCAAGGACGATCTACTGGACGCGGCTGCGGCCGCTTGGACTGCGCTAAGGCGACACCGAGGTGAAGCAAAGTGCGTTTGCCCCGCAGAGCGTGACGAGAAGGGGTTGGCGGTGACCATCTGCTACTAACGCAAACTTTGCCTCTCGTGATTCGATCACTTTCGAGAAACCCTGCCTGCTTTGCCTTGTATGACGGATTGTCGGTAATCATTGTGAGAGTTACCAGTATGACCGCCATGTCCCAGCGATTCGGATTTCTGTGCAACATTATGCGATGTTACTTTCTCGATGACTATGAAAGATTGGAGTCCGGCTACCTCGCATCCAAGTGACTCTCGCCGCCAGATAGACGTACAACTCCCTTCCACACCGCGTATTAGGGTTGTTTTTCACCTTAACGGTTCGTAGCGGCTTGTTTGGTTTGGAATGGCATATCGCGAGCACCGGAAACATGCCATCGAACCGGAGGCCGCTATGACGATCCGAAAGGTGGCGATGGCTCTGATTACTTTCGTGCTCACGGCAGGTGTGGGTTTTCACCAACATGAAAACGTCCGACACGAGGCGGTTATACGTCAACTCAGTGATCAACTGGCGCAGACGAAATCCGAGCTTGCTGAGGCTACTGTTCTACTATCAGAGGCAAACAAAAGACTCGGATTCCTCGAATTCACTAAAGCCCGCGTTCAGGTGACAGCGTATGCTCTGACCGACGATTTCGGTCCCGATCCGGTCTTCTCCAACAATGCTCCCGCGAGGAGTGCCTATGCGGTGCCGAAGCACACTCTTCCTGCCGAGAAAGTTTTGAACGTAGCACTGTCACCGATGGCTGAACGGAAGCTGCATGCCAACCTGAACGACATGATTGTTCTCATGTCACGAAATCGCGCCCGCAAGCATCTCGCACGTTTTGTGGACCGCACGGCACAAACTGAAACTCGTTCGGTCGTGGATATCCTGTTTGCAGATGCTCACGAAGCCCGCATCTGGGGGCGGCGATCATTCTATGCGGTGAACATTTCTCGGCCTGACTCGCCGTTTCAGCAGCAATGACCTGCGGTGGCTCGCGTCCTCCGATGTACGAGTGGATAGCGGTGGACAGCGATTCAAGACACGCGCAGACTCTTGAGCGAGGCGCGAGCCGCTCCTCGACTGATGTCGGGCACAATGATCAATTCAAGAACGGTGACCCCGGAGAAGTCAAACTGATACTCCTCGACCTCGCGACTTGTGTTGGGGGGACTGAAATTCCACTGCTGGCGCACAACCTCTCGAAACGAGCGTCCACCATCCCCAGAGCATCGCAAGACGAACTCTTGGGTACGTTCCGTCTCGGTTTCTTCGAAGACGAGCGCGATGCGTGTAAGTCTTTGTGGCTCATCGAAGATTAGCCGGACTGTTTGAGTTCCAGAAGCGGCAGCACGCCAGCCCCGCACTTCCTCTGCGGCCAACGCAGACTCTACTGGGTAATCCTTATCTTCCGATGTGACCTCGACCACTGCGAGACGGTCGAGGTCCAGCCAACCTTCGTCGTGAGCCACAGCGTCCTGCGGACTCGGAGTGATTAGGCGCTTGCGCATACCCTAGTTTACCTCCGGTCCTCGACGCCCGTGATCGCCGATGACAGCCTCAACGACCGCCTACCGCTCTACCACCAGATCAAGATCAGGAAAGGAGGATAATAGTTGCCTTACGAGGAGTTCTGAAATGAGCAGCCTAGCCCTTCTGCAATCGCTGAAGGAAAGCATTCTAAGCCAAGCGAACGTGAAAGCCATCTACGGCGAACCCATCGCAGCCCACGGCAAAACGGTCATTCCGGTCGCAAAAATCATGTACGGCTACGGAGCGGGGGCGGGTACGGGCGGTGTGGGTGATACCAGCGCACGCGGCGAAGGTGGGGGCGGGGGCGGAGGAGTACGGGCTGTTCCCGTGGGTGTCATAGAAGTAAGTGATCAGCAGACCCGTTTCGTTCCGATTACCGACCGCAAGAGATTGGCTGGAGCAGTTCTCGCGGGCATCGGTCTCGGCATGTTGCTCGGTTGGCGCAGGCGGCGCTGAGTTTGTGTCGGCATAAATTTGAGGCAACGACGAGCACACCGACTAAAGCCCGTTCGCAGATCGACGAATTCTTGCCGCTCTACGATGTAAGTGCGTCCCACGAAGTCCGAATCAGTGCTCCGCCTTCGCTGGTTTATCAGTCTCTTCTGCGCTCCGACTTGAACAAACCGTCGGTAGTGCGGCTCTTGATGACCATCAGAACTGGGAAGCGACCGTCCCCGAATCGCGCTCCCGGCGACCTACATCAGCGACTTCAAGGTACGGGCTTTGTTATCTTGTCGGAAGTTCCAAATGAGGAGATTGTCATTGGCGTTGCGGGACGATTTTGGCGTCTCGATGGCGGGCGTTGTCTCGACCTTGCTGCGGGTGATTTTGGCGGGTTTTCTCGCGCCGGATATGCAAAGGTAGCTTGGAATTTCAGGCTCCGAACGGAGTCGCCTAAGTGTACGGTGCTTTCAACCGAAACGAGGATCAAGTGCATCGGTTGGGCGGCATTGTGGAAGTTTCGCTTCTGCTGGAGTCTGGTCGGTCCGTTCTCTGGGCTGATGCGCAAGGCAATTCTCAAGCAGGTGAAGACCGAAGCAGAGTCAACTCTCACAGCGGATTCTTGGAGATCGTCAAGTACAGGAATAGCAGCAGTGCGACGCCGCTGAGTACACTTCTCACGGCGTGCAAGGCACCTCAGCGTGCGAGCAGACGCTCTGCTTCGAGTGTCTGCCTATCAAGTGTCGAGCTTAGCAACAGCTTATTGGTGGGCAGGATCACGAACAGCGTGAACGGGATGACACTTCCCAGCAGAACTCCTGCAACGAGCCACCAGAATGTTGCCCCGGCGAGCCATGCTGCGATGGAGGATAGCAGACCCAAAGCCGCCAAGGACGCCTGCATGACTGTGGCTCGATGATAGCTGGGCGCAAATTCGGCAGTGGCTATTTCCACGCCGCATTCCATTCTGGCTGGATGTTCGACAAGACTGATGTAGACGGAGGCTCCCGCGAACAGGCTGCACGACAGGACAGCAACGAATTCGGCAATCTGACGCATCGGTTCCTCCCTGACACTAGCTTCATCGTCTAGCCAACAGAAGCGGCATGATGGCAAACACAACGAGCAGCAGGTAATAGGCTGCTCCCGATACCGGGTCGCGGGTCGCGAAATACTCTCTGATCGAGAGACCCCGAATCCAGAGCACGAACCCGAACTCCGCGATGAGCATGAGGACTATTGCCATGCAGCCCATCTCAAGTCGGGCAGACCACACCATTGGCACCGACATGCGCAGAACTGTCCAACGAGCCGCCACAATGGTGACTATGAGCATGATGGGCATCTCCATAAGTTCGGCTTTCCTCGTGCCGACGCGAGGGACGACCCACAACGTGCGAATAGTTCCAAGCACGAAGCCCGCTCCGAACACCAGTGCGAAATAAAGTACGCCCGCCTTCAACACCTGCATCACAGGGTGCCGCCGTTGTTGGCCGACGATAATCGCGCTCGCTTCCGCCAACACCACAGCACTATCAATTCGTTGACAACGAACAGCGTTCCGAAGATTGTTTTGTTGTGCCGGGCTAACCAGTTCGGGAGGTAGATGTCGAAGTTGTCGGGGTGATTCGCGGTGAACTGCTGAGCCAAGTCGGACAGCGGGCACCTACCGCCATTGACAGCGAGCACAATGCACTCCAGCACCACGAGCCCGGTCAGGATCGCAGCCCAACGGAATCGACGCAACACGCCTAAGACGGGCAAGGCCAGAATGCTCGCTGCCAGAAACGCCCAAATCACCGTGTGCAAGAGTTTGATCGCTGTCAGCATTGAGATTATCGTCGTCTCGTACTCTGTTTCGCTTTGGAGCCGGACTTCTTCGTTCCGCGAATTTCCGATTCTGCTTGGAGCCAGTCGTCCAATGCCAATCCGTCAACCCTGCCGCGCTGCTCGTACAACTCATAGGCGCGTCGGCGGATACGTTCCTCGGCGTTGCTTGGGAGGGCAGGCTTCGGTGAGCGAGGTCCCAAAGATTTCGGTTTAGCGGTCATCGGCAACCTCCTCAAAGAACTGAACTGCTGTCGTCACCCACAGTATGCAGCGGCGATAGCCAGTGGGCAGTGATAACAGTCACCTTCGCGGGCCCCTCCGCTCTAACCGATCTCTGTGCTTTGGGTCACAGCGTCCCTGTTTGCCCAGACCGCAGTATAGGAAGGACGGAGGGCAATACTATGCATGGCAACGAAAAGGTGATCGAGCAACTGAACGCGGCTCTCGCTTCTGAATTGACCGCAATCGTTCAGTACATGGTTCAGTCAGAGACCTGCCAAAACTGGGGATACGTGCGGATAGGCGGCTACCTTAAGCGGCGTGCAATCGAGGAAATGGGTCATGCCGAGGGTCTGATCGAACGCATCGTATTCTTGGATGCCGCGCCAAAGGTGGATGTCGCGCTGACTCCCAAGATCGGCGCTAACGTGCAACAGCAACTCGAAGGCGACCTCAAGGACGAGGAAGATGCCGTGCGTCATTACAACTCCGCTATCAATGTCTGTGCCAAAGCAGGGGATAACGGATCAGGCGACTTATTTCAGACGATGCTCAAGGACGAAGAAGGGCACGCGGACTTCTTGGACGCACAGCTTCATTCCCTCAAGGAAATGGGCATCGGCACTTACCTCGCGCAGCAGTTGCATGCGGAAAAATAGGACTGTCGGGAGGTTTCGGGAAAACTACGGAGTCAAGCGATAATAGTCCCCCGAATGGCTTCCGCGCTCCAAATAGCTTCTCCAGACACCATCCGGCGTTGTTGCGGAAGCCCTTCACGCTGGAGCAAGTGCTGAGGCTGCTGCGGGAGCCCGTTTTTGCCGTTTCTCATCGAGTCCCCAATCGGCGATTGATTGTTTCAACCTGAGCAATGAACAGGTCTGGATGGCACTGTTTCGGGATGCGTACCTCTCATTCAGAGACAGGTCGAGCGATCTCCTGCGTCGTGTCGAGATGGTGAAACTTCGTCTTCCACTCACTAATAAGCACGAGATCGCACACGACCTCTTTTCCATTACTGACAAGCTGAAGCTCCCCCGCCTTCACCACTTCGTCCTGCTCGTACGCTTTTGTCAGTTCCCCCAGCAATTTACGCTTGTAGGTGGTGTCTAGATTCCCCGCAAGCTGGTCGCCCTTCGTTTCAAGCACGACGAGCCGCTCCTTACCGTTCTTCCTTTGCAGGGCGAAGATGAAATCCGGATACACCTTGTTCTTTCTCCACCCCTGCACGAAGTAGTGTCCGGCACGAGCTACGTTACGGTGCCACCACAGCAATGCCCCAACTTCGTCAATGTAGCATGCGAACTCCGCTTCATCGGGATTGAAATTCGCTTGGTACTCAGGCGAGAAGATATTCATCTGAACAGTTCTGCCATCCTTACGGATAAGCTGGGGGGAGTTCTCGGGCACCTCCGTCTCGACATCCTCCGGCATCGTCCAGTTGTTCTTATCTGTACGAAGCCGAAACTGAATTTTTTGCTCAGCAACGTCCGTTATGAATTTCTGTTCCGACAGACGGTCGCGCTCCTTGAACAGGTGCTTGCGAAGCTCGTCCAGAATGAAGCTGCTGAGTTCTCCCAACTTCTGCTCGGTAAATCCTTTCAACTCCAGCTTGGTCAAGAGTTTGCCGACCAATTCACGAGCTAACCATGGGTTCGGAACGATGTCGGTGATGATTCGGGTAGCGTACACCGGATCGAAGACTAGATCGTCTCTTAATGCTTGGCCTTCCTCGGCCTTCAGGAACTCCTCACCAGAAGTAGCAAAACTGACCCTCGTGACCTGTGTGGCATTTTCATGGGCATCCGGCGTGAGCTTCTCAACAAAGTAAGCGTCTGACCAACACACCTGTTCGAGTAGATGTGTCCGTGTTGAAGTAGCTCGATGACCGTAGAAAAGAAGTTGGTGGCGCCTAAGCGACGTACGCGCGCGGAAGTTCAGCAGCTAGTGGCGGAGTTTGTGAGCAGCGGAATGCGACGCAGCGAGTTTTGCCGGAGTCGGGGTTTGAGCTTCGGCACGCTGAATCGTCATCTGAAAAAGCAACATGGGAAGAGGATGAGTAGGAGAGCTTCTTCGGTCGGCAGGTTGGTGCCGGTGGAGTTGGCCGCTGGGAAATCTCTGACGCAGTACCAACCGAGTTGTGGGCTGGCCGTAGTGCTGTCGGGCGGGCGCCGGATAGAGGTACATCCTGATTTTGACACGAATACGCTCGAGCGCCTGGTGAGTGCACTGGAGCGGGCGTAAGCCGTGTTTGGATTGGGTCCAGCCACCCGGATCTACCTGGCCGCCGGAATCACCGATATGCGCAAGGGGTTCGAGGGGCTGTACGGTCTGGTCCGGGATCGATTGTCTTGTGAGCCTCTGAGCGGGCACCTGTTCTTGTTCTGCAATGCCCAGCGCAATCGGTTGAAGGTCCTTGTCTGGGATGGGAGCGGACTCTGGGTCTGTGCCAAGAGGTTAGAGAAAGGGCGTTTCACCTGGCCGCAATCCGGCGACGCGCAGGGCAAGGTCGTCCTGAGTCACGAAGAGCTATCCCTATTACTAGGCGGGATCGATCTGGTGGAAACGAAGAGCAAGCGGTGGTACCGGAAAGGTCCGCCAGAAGGACATGCTGCCGCATAACTCACTTGAACGCCTCGATCGACTCTGTTAAATCAGTAGCCCATTGTGAGTGTAGCTCCCATTCCTTCAGCACCAGCCGATCTGGAACTGATTGCACAACTGAAGAGCCGACTGCAGTACGCGGAACTGAGGATTCGTATGCTAGAAGAGCGTTTGCGGTTGATGCGGATCGAGAAGTATGGAGCGGGCGGCGAAAAGCTCTCGGACGCGCAAATGGAATTGTTCGACCTTGAGCCCGTCGTCAGTCAAGCGATAGGGCAGTCGGAGAGTGAGCGCGTGCAGGTGCGTCGCTCGACGAACAGACCCAGCAAGCATCCGGGCCGCCAGGAATTGCCTCCGAATCTTCCCCGTGTAGAGCGGGTTGTGCCTTGCACGCCGACTCAGCGTGCGTGCAAACGCTGCGGCAAAGAAATGGTGGTGATCGGCTACGAGGAGAGTTCCCAGCTGGATGTGGCGCCGGCGAGGTACTTCGTGCTGGTTACGAAACGAGAGAAACGGGCTTGCCGGTCGTGTGAGGAACTCGGAGTGGTCTCGGCACCCCTGCCGCCACGGATCATCGAGAAGAGCCTGGCGAGTGACCGGATCGTTATCGACACCGTCATCGGCAAATATTGCAATCACACGCCCCTGCATCGGCAGAGCGTGATTCTGGCAAGAGACATCGGCTTGGAAATCAGCCGAGCGACGCTGGACGGCTGGGTCCTCAAAGTCGGCGAGTTGCTGATCCCGATGGTCGCCGCGATGAGGCGAGAGTTGATTAGCGGAAGTTACATTCAGGCGGACGAAACCCCGGTCGATGTACAGAGGCGCGAGGGCCGAGGAAAGAATCATCAAGCCTATTTGTGGCAGTACGGCCGACCCGGAGGAAGCGTGGTGTTCGACTTCCGTCTGGGCCGTGGACGCGATGGACCGAAGCGGTTCCTGGGACAGTTCGAAGGCATTCTCCAAACTGACGGCTATACGGCCTACGATCAGATCGGCGGGACGAGAATGGTGCATGCCGCTTGTTGGGCTCATGCTAGAAGACAGTTTTTGGAGGTGGTGCAGCTAAATCCACGAGACCCGGTTGCAACTCCGATTGTAACGCGGATGGATGAGCTGTTTGCCGTCGACGCCGAAGCTCGCCGCAGAGTAATTGGTCTCACTGGGCGTCATGCTCTGCGTCAGGAAAAAGCCAAGCCTCTCCTGGATGATATCCGTAGCAAGATCGAGGCAGCACGATCCGTTGCATTGCCCTCCAGTACACTAAGCAGGGCCTGCCAATACGCGCTCACGCTGTGGAGGAAACTTACACGATTCCTGGAATATCCGGAACTTGAGCTGAGCAATAACCTTGCGGAAAATTCAATGCGTCCCGTGGCTCTGGGCCGGAAGAACTGGATGCACGTCGGCAGTCCACGGGCGGGACCTAAGGTTGCGGCGATTCTCTCGGTCGTGGAAAGCTGCCGCAGGTTGAAACTCCCAGTGCGCGACTATTTGGCCGCGGTTCTCCCCGGGTTTGGCGATCTCCCGATCCAGCGCCTCCCAGCCCTTACTCCCGCTGCGTGGGTCGCCCAGCATTCATAGATTCAAGAGACGGGGTTGAGCCCGAAATTTCACGCCGATTGCTACCTTCCCCCGTCAATGGATTTCTTGGCCCGGCTTTCAGGGCTTTGAAATATCTCTCCTCCGGACCCTGCAAGAGTGATACTCAGACCAAAGGCGAGATGGCATGTTCGTCCCACTGGCAGAAGTCCAGCGTGCTCTCTATTGCCGACGCCTGAATCAGGTCGAGAGCACACGAGAAGCATCGGATTCATCGACATCTATCCTTTCAATAGAAGGCCGATTGTTCTAGAAAATTATCTTTACCAGGCGCATCACTAACTCTTCGAGCGAAAAGATCGTAAGGCCGAGCGGCACAAGCGGCGCGGCGGTCGCAGCGGCGAGTCGGGTCATGTCCTGGAGTCCGAAGGGGACAGCGCGCATCTCACCAATAACGGCGTAGCTATTGCCGAGATCGGCCAGTGACTGAATGTCGGCGGCTCCCAGAAGTTCATCGTGCGGCGATGCACTTCCTAGCACCCACTTCTTCTCAAATTCCTCGACATAGCGGCTCGCCAGCAGTCCGTAATCGGCCAACCCCCTTCGTTTCGCTCGCCCGAGTTGCGGCGTAAACACGGTGAGTGGGCCGAGAATGAGATAACATGAAGACGCCTATCAGGCCGACGGCTTCCATTTTGAAGGACAGCAGGTTCTCGCCCCCGTATAACACCCGGCTGGCAATCAGGCCGGCGAGCATGGCGCCTTGGGCGAAGAGAATTGGACCGAAAGCATAGGAGCTTTTGCCCAGGAACGAGAGGCCCCCGCTCGATCGGGGTGAGTGGGAACGAGGTGGAGGCTCAGCCTTGAAACTTGCCAAAGGAATCGGAACCAGATAAGTAACCGCAGATACCACCGCAGCAGCATGAACTGGAAAATTGGAATACTGACGAAGGCGTTCCAATACCCAGCGGGAGTGAGATGCAAATGCCCACTCTCGGGTGTCGCGTACCAACTCGAGGTGCCCAACGCAATCTGACTTTGCCAGAGCCAGTGTCCGACGGTACAGACGAAAATCAGCAATGCCAATTCCAAGGGGATGGAATCGCGCCATCGTTTCGCTGAGTTAATGGCCGCGCGGAATTTCGGCATCTCTTCCGCGACGACAATGTTTCGTTTGACGAAGGCCTGTACCACCGGACGCAGACGCAAGTGGACGATCAACTCGGCGGCAATCAGGGTCGGCAACGCGATTAGAAATCGAATCTGAGTCTCGATGTCGTGCATGAAAGGTAGCGCTACGCCCGCAAGAACGTGTCCACTCAGCCATGACAGAATCAGCAGCGGGAGCCACGCGATCGTTGTGATCAAGACAATACGGCGCTTTAAAAGTTCCATTGCGTCGCCGGATAAGTGGGCCCGCCGGAAAAGCTGAAAGAGGGGACCGCCCAGGACCAAGGAGAAGTCGGGCGCCTCCTGAAGCATTGCGGGTTCATTCATAGTGTCTCCTGCCTTCAAACTTCAATGAGATCAAGTGCTCTACTTTGCTGGGGCGGCTGGCCGGGTCTGGGGCAACTCACGTTGTCGAAGAAACCTCCGGCGGGGCAGCGGGGCTACCCCTTTGGGTCTGCGAAGTTGTCGGCGATGATCATGTCGTTGATATCAGCGCGCTCATAGTCCATTTCGTCGAAGAGCTTCCGCGCAGTCTCCTCGGTCGGGTATCCATTCTCAAAGTTCGTTTACCGAGACGGGTTTCCACGGTATCGCATCATGGTCTTCTCAGGGATCTTGTTGTTGAAGCCGGGCGTTGATGAGCCGGACGTGGTGCCAGCCGGGGACGCAGGCTGGTTGTTGCAGCCCGTGGTTGTCATGAGAGCGAAGATCGTCCCGCAGCCGAGCGCGAGGAGTGTGAGTTTAGTGCTTTTCATAGTTTTGATCCCTCTCATGGTCTTTGATTGCACCTGTCCGCTAAGCCAAGAACTCCAGGCCGGCACTCTTTGCTGGTTCCGTCGACAGGCGCCCGGAACGAATGGCCACCTGAAAGGTCTTAAAGTCACGTTCCGCCTGGTCCGCGTAGGCTTCCGAGTATTTGGCCAAGGCCTCATCGAACTGCTCGCTCGATCCCAGGTATCCAGCAATCATGGCCGCATCGCCAGCCTTGGCGTGGGCTCGCGCCAGGGTCCAGGCGCACAAGCGGGCATACGCAACCAGAGTGCCAGGCCGGAAGGTTTCAACTTCGGCGGAGACTTTCATGTCACGGAACTGACGAACGTAGTAGTCGTGCCCCGTAGTGCCGGTCCAGCCCAGAAAGATGTCACTGGCGGCTTGCATGACACGCTGGCCCTCCACCACGCGGCGACCCTGATGCGCATAGCGACTCTTGCCGCGCGGCGGCTCCAGCACCGACCTGCGCGCTTCCTTGACTTGAAGGAAGAGTGGATCATCGTCATCGGCCAGAAGGAGCGAGAGATAGCAGCGCGTCCCGACACTACCCACCCCAACAACTTTTATTACAGTGTCCTGCCAGTGAAAGCGTTCATACAAATGTCGTCGATCCGCATGCAGTGATTTCTTGTACTCCTCGATGAACTTCACGTGCTGCTTTTCAAAATTTCGAATAAATTCCTGGACATGGTAGATGACTGGGGGGTTGTCCTTGATCTTCCGGAGCCCGTTCACCACCGCCGTGAGCTTGGGGATTACCGCTTCAGAAGTCTGCGAGAGCGCCTTCTTCTGCTTCTTTGCCAACCGGGCTGAAATGTCCGGATCTTTCCGGAAATATTCTTTAATGGCGTCGATGGTGACTTGTGCGTACCAGGTGTCGAGCACTTTCATTTCGGCGAATTCCGCCATCCGCTCCCGGTACGATGCAGCCGCCGCTCGCGCTGCCTCGTCCGCCGCTGTTTTGGAAAAACTCCGGTCCCGGGCTGCCAGGATGAGGCTGGCCCCCAGCCGCTTCACGTCCCATTCCCATGGACCAGGAAAGGTCTCATCGAAGTCGTTGATGTCGAAACCAGCACTCGTTCGGGCGACGCGAAGCCGCCAAAGTTCGCCAGGTGGCAGTCGCCGCATGCCTGAACGGTGATCCCAGACACGCGCGCATTCGCGAGGTCCCGCGCCTGGATGATGGCTGTGCCACGATAGAATGTGAAAGGTGACGCAGACATCCTCTGATACTTGACCGGGATCAGACCCGCAATTCGATCGGCATCCGATTCCTCAAGCAGTCTGATTATGTCCTGCGACTTGGAACGAGGCTTCCACTCAGCCTGCAAAGTGCGTGGGCACTTTTCGCGAAGCGCTTTTCCTTGCTTGAGTCTTTCAATCTTGGATGAAGCGATGTTAGATTTCATTCTTCATTCTCCCTATTTTGCGGACCGGCGGATGGCTTCGAGCACTCAGGACCGGAATCCCTGTCGGAAGTAAGCCGCGCAAACCGCAGCTTCCGCCTTCCTTTGGCCGCGCCGTTGGGAGACGTATAGCTGCCGCGATAATTGCTGGAGCCTGCAGTTTGTCCCGCAGCGTCTGCGCGGGTTCCTTCGTGCGGCGGTTTTCCTTGAACGGCAGGTTGGCGAGTTCTTCGCTCTGAACGCTGATGATCGCCGCCGCGCAAGCAGGCGGCGAGATGTTTTTGTTTGCGTGTCGTATTCATGGTTGTGCTTTCAGAATGCCAAAATCGAAATGGTGCGTTGGATGACCCAGAACATGGCGATGGCGCCAATAGCGTAGGGTGGGATGAGTTCGGTCCAGCGCGGAAATGGAATGGGGGCGCGACGCACCATGGCGATCAACGACAGCACCACGCCGATGAACAGGAAGTGGCCGGACTCGACGCCTAGGCTGAAGAACAACAGTGCCGTTGGAATGTGTGCAAGCGGCAGTCCGGCATCACTCAACCCGCCCGCAAATCCCAGCCCGTGTATCAGCCCGAAGGAGAACGCGACCATCCATGGCGCGGAGATGGTGATGCTTTTGATGCCGCGCCGCATGCGAAGAATCTCCGCTGCGACAAAGACGATGCTCAGGGCAATGACCGCCTCGACCGGCCGTTGTGGCACATGCACAAAACCGAGCGTTGCCGCGGTCAACGTGACGCTATGAGACAGGGTGAACGCAGTGACTGTTTTCACCAGTTTCCAACCGCCGCGCGTGATGATGAGGAGGGCGAGCACGAACAGGAGATGGTCCACGCCGGTCAGAATGTGTTCCACGCCCAGCACGGAGTAGACGCGTGCGACCTGCAACCTGCCGGGGGAAGCGTCAACTACCAGCACTGGCATCGACTGGGTCAGACGCGCGACCTGGGTTGAACCGTCCGTTCGCTCGATGCGCACCAAAACATCGGTCATGGTTGCGGCGAGGCCATCAATCGCGATCGTCCCGCCGTTCAGGCCGCCGGGGCACGCAAGGCTCAAGCGCTCAGTGTAGGAATCGGACGCGCGGTAGCTGGCGACATCGCCTGCCGGCTTACAGTTCTCCGGAAAGCGGGGGTGGATGCTCAGCCGCATGTCGCCCACCGCCGGCACTTTCCATAACACAGCGTAGGTATTAGCGGCCGTCTGGCGCAGTTCGAGATATCCCGGCCGAACCTCGTGGGCAAAGAGGGCCTGCGCTGCCAGCATCACCATGACCACCGTGAAGTTGCGCCAGCGCCCCATCAACGTACCTCCGCGACCCTGGGCGCTTCGGGCGGCTCAACGACCACCGTGTAGCGGGCGCGCAGTTTCTCATACTGGGTGTCTAGTTCCTGTTTGCGCCGGTCGCTGAGTAAGTCCCGGAGAACGGATTCGCGCACGTTCGCCAGCGGGGGGGCCACTTCCGGAATGCGTGCATTGACACGCACCAGATGTAGCCCGTAGCTGGACTCGATCGGCCCCGCCCAAGTTCCAAGTTGGGTCTTGGTTAGCTCGTTAGTGAACTTCTCGCCAAACAGACGTGCAGTCTCCCCTGCGGATGTCTTCTCGAATTGCGAAGGCAACAAAAAGGCGTCCCCAAGCTTCTCGATGTCGATAGCGCTTTTGCTTCTCAGGCGCGCCAGCATTGCTGTCGCCTCGGCGCCGGCGGATGCTCCGCGCTTCTCACGACTAAAAAAAATGTGTTCGAAGCGGAAGCTGGGTTCTTCGCTGTACCTGTCGGCGTGCTGTCGTAGATACGCCTCGAGTTCCTGATCGGTTGGCGGACCGGTTCTCCCCAGCAGATCTTCGGCCAGGAATTCGAACTTCTGCCGCATCCGTCGACGGACGATGACGTCGTCCTGATCCAGACCCATGGCCTTCGCCTCGCGGTAGAACACCTCCTCGCGGACAAAGTCATCCACCAGTCCTTGCAGTTCCTCCTGACTCGGCGGACGCATCCAAGTACGACTAAAGCCAACAACAATGCTCTCGATCTGACTCTGCGTGACAACAATCTTGTCCCCGGAGCCGACCCTGCCGCCGCGCACCCGTCCGGCCAGGAGAAAGATCACCGCCCCCAGCAATAGGAAGTGAACCAGCGGCTCGCGGATCAGCTTTCGCAGAATGATTTTCATCTGCTTACTTCTCCGGGGTGTACCAGATCGGCGACGTATAGGCCCGCTCCTGAAGCTTCATGGTGACCTCCGGAGGCATCTTGATTCCAAAATACTTGGCATCGTATGCCGTCCAGCGTGGGGTTGGAATCTCGAGGACACGCACGTAGTAGAAAGCTCGTTGCGAGGCATCGAACTCCGAATCCTTCCACACCTTGATCAGTTCGGTAGCGCCGATGGTGTTGGTGTAGGTTGCGTTGGGGACGTCCACGGTGTCGCCCACGGAAGGAAGCTTGCCTTTCGCGTCGGGTTTGCGGTCCCCTGACCAGACGACGTCGTAGACCTTCTCGTGCGTCTCGCCCTTGGAGTCGAGCCACCCCTTGATGATCTGGATGCGGTCGAGGTTGGCGCCGATAGGGTCCTTCAGCGCAGCGACCAGGAATGTTGGCGACTTGCCTGGGACTAACTGTTGAAGATCGCCACCCATGGGCACTCCCTTTTCGTAACCGACGGTCGCCGGGCTGCGAGTGTTCGCATCCGCCGCCACGAATTCCCAGCCACCGAAAAAGCGCACGATCATGCGCGGCCCGGTCGTCGCGTATGTTTCCTTGCGCTCCATCGCATCCCACAGTGCCTCACGAGTGTTGTCCGTCGCCCACACGCCGGCATAGCCGGAAGCGGTTGTTTCCCAGCCCATGATTTTCAGTCCCAATTTCGGGTTCTTCATGAAAGGGTGCATTGCGCGCTCTGCACTCGGTTCGCTGGAACTAATCTTGCCAAAAAAATTGTCCTCCTCAACTGCAGCGAGAGCGGTGTGCGAGTCAGTGCTGCCGACCATCCCGAACTTGTAGGGATTTGCGCCAAGCTCTTGCTCGAGTTTCAGTCCATTGCGCAAGGCCGCCCTGGCATACTCAAACTCCAGCATCTCCGGCTTTTTGGCTTCGCTTAGGTCGAGGTTGCCCTTGTCCCAGCGTTCGTAGTTGGCAAACTCGTCGTTTGGAGATAGGAACGGATGAGTCTCCCCGTCACCCTTCATCTGGGTGGCTTCGTAAAGGCGTTCCCACCTCGCGCGCGTCTCGGCGTACTCCCGATCGATGGGCTTGCCATTGAATGACTCGATGAGCGGGAACATGGTCCCATTCGACAAATTCCCGTTGTGAGCGATGGCCAGCACGTTGCCGCCGGTCTTTTGCTCATATCCAGCCATCCATTTCCACAAATCGCGCGGGTTATTGCTGCCCAATGGTTTCGTGGTGGTATAAGGCTCGATAGTGCTGGCCTTGTCGCCGTTGTCTCTGAAGATGACGTTGCGATGAAGATTATTTCCCGCCGAGAGGGACGTCCACTCGTACCCAATGAACGCCGTGAATCGTCCCGGATCATTGGCCTCTTCCGCAGCTTTGATGATTGCCTTCCAGGTGGAACGGAACCCCGGAGTACCCGGTGCATATTCAAGGGCTTTCGGGAACTTCCCTTGCGAAAACGACATCACGATCTCCCACGCCGCTTCCCCGCCTTTCCCTGTCTGGATCATGTCATACCACTTGCGGCCTTGCGGATCGGCGAGCAATTCTGGCTTGCCGGCAAGGAAATCTGGGAAGAAGCCCATGTTGTCCGAATGGTCCGCGACAACCAGGAAGTCAAGCGGCCGTGAGAGCTTGACGGGCTGGCCACTGGACGCCGTGACCTCTTCACCCTTCGCAAGTCTGTAAGCGTCTCTCGGGCCAAGGCGGCATCCGGCCGCGCCAGCATCGAAAGAGAGATCCGTGTGCAGGTGCGTATCACCCCAGTAGACGCGGGTTGGGAAAGATCTCCCCGCGTACGGCGAATACGGACGCTTCTCCGGGAAGGACTTCCCGATCGCCTCCTTGTCTGGCTGGCCTGTGTCCTGGGAGAACGCTGGCAGCGAGTAGCCAGTCAGACTCAGCGCAAGGCTGAGGACTGCGAGTCGCGTTTTGGTTCTCATGGTTGCGATCTTCATTATTGTTGTGTCCTTTCGGTGTTCAACTGGCTTTGGCCCTTCACCTTCTCGACATTGGGAAGAAAAAAAAAAAAAAACCTGACCCAAATTCTCGTTCGCAGCCTTAACGATAATTTCGCGCTTGCCTGGTCCGGGACGATGAGGATACGCAAGCGGGCTTGCTTAGTCGCCTGTGAAAGCTGACAGTGTCGGTCAGCTTTCTTCGTCACTAGCATCAGACCTCGATCCGGTAGCGAAACACAGGAGGGACCATTCTGGATGGTCATGCGCATCTATTGGCCGAAAGACAAAGCGCTGGAAGGGAAGTGGACCGAGTCGCCGTTGCAGCGGGCGGAGTGAACGCAGAAATAACCACATCCACGCCAAACCTTGTGCTCTCCCCTGCTCGTCCTACTTTTCGTAACCAAGGCGCGGCACTTGGGACCACATGATCATAGCCCGATTCACTTTCGTTGATTTGCTTCCACTGCGCTTCAAGTTGGCAGGCATGATTTCGTTGCTTGTCCTCATCTCGCCACCAGCCGAGGCGCAAAGTTATCAGACTTGGCCGGAGATCAGCACCTATGTGAAGCTGAACTCGGATGTCAGGCTGTACTTCATCGCAACTACAACCCGAGAGAACAGTAAGGGTACGAGTGCCGAGATCGGACCAAACATCGACTTCTATCTCAAGCCGCTGCTTAAGCTGGAAAAGATCACTATTTCCCAACTGGACAAATCCAAATCCAGGCCTTTGTTGCTGAGGTTGGGGTATCGCTATCTACCCTCCACCGATGGGCCGGCTGAACATCGGGGCGTGCTGGAGGCGACCGGCCGGCTTCCCGCTGATGACCGGGTTCTTAGTGTCAGACAGGAACCGAGCCGATCTCCGATTCATTGACGGTGAGTTTTCGTGGCGCTACCGCAACCGGCTGACAGTAGAAAGAACAGTCTCCATTCTGTCCTACCATTTCTCACCCTATGTCCGCGGCGAGGTGTACTTCGACAGCAATTATGAGAAATGGAGCAGAACCTCTGGGACCCTGGGCGGTGCGTTCCCCATAAGTCAGCATACCGAGATCGAAATTTACTACGAGCATCAGAACGACACCGGCAAATCGCCGAATCGCCAGGTCGAATGCTTTGGGAATCGCGCTCAACCTGTACTTTTAACCCGGCTGCGGATTTTCATTCCGAGCCAAGGTGCTCGATGGGGCGACCTGTCCTGAATAATTTGTGTATCGCTTCCGCCTTATTCCAGTGCTAACATTCCCGGCCTTGAGGAACCCGTTTTGCATGAAATACCTGGCACTTGTCCCATTCTTTCTTGTCGGTTTGGTCGTACCTCCGCCCGGCCAGTCCGAAACGGTGTCGTTCCACGTCACCAGCGTCGAGCAGGGTGAGGCGAAAGACTATTGCACGACGGGCAAATGTTCGGCGACGAGATTCACAGTCGAAGGCTACACGCAGGACAAAGATGCTAGTGTCGAATACGTTCTCGATTGTGTTGAAATCATCGCTAACGACCCGACGCCACACCTTTCCGTGCAATGTGCGCGGGTGCACTCACACAATGACTACAAGATTAGGGTCGGTGCTGACTTTGTCTTCTTTGGTGATATCCCAGCTACACAGCAGAAGGAACCGTACTTCGCCGCTTATCGCATAAAATCAGAGAAGGAAGTGCGACAAACATAAGCTAAAGCGTCGCTGTGGCCTCTGCGATCAAGAATAGAAGTGACACCCGAGATAAAGTCTTGGGGTTGCTCCCAATTATTCTTCGACCGGACTCCAGGTGTTATCCGGATCAAACTCGGTCATTGCGGTGGCGGTTTCTGTTGTGGTCTTCTCCAGATCTTTCTGCAGCAACACGCCATCCTGGTTGATGATGAAGGTCATCACTCCGGAATTTCCGTACTCCTCCGGATAGGCCACGAAAGCGAATCCGGCGACCATCTTTCCGGCGACCACGTAGTCCTTCGCGCCTCCGGGTGCGTGACTACCTTGCTTTTTTAGAATACGAAAGTGGTATCCGTGGAAAGCTGCGTGTGTGTCCGCTTTTACGGTATAACCTTCGTCGGTAGCGAATGCCGCCATCGGCCCTAGCGGACTTCTGGGCTGGCCTTCTGGAGACTCCCAATACAAACCGTTCTGCTTGCCAGCGTCGCTGATGAACTTCACCGCATATTGCTTCGCACTGCCGCCATCATGGCGCTGGGAAAAATATTCGGCCTGAGCGTCCGCCAGCGCGCCACAGATGTCGATGACCGCCAATTCGTTCCGTCCAATACGGCGGGACAGAATCTCATCCTTGCCCGCCGCTGTGTCGAAGAACCACTGGCCGCTCGCATTCTTTTTCAGGGGGATTGGAAACGGAAAATTGTCCGCTCCGACGAGCAGGACCTGGGCGCCATCCACCATCTTGCGCCAGCGGTGCATGACCGGATAGGCCCCCACGAATCTGTCAACCGCAGCCTTGTCCTGTACGGGATCGCCAGAAGAGATAAGGTCCTTCGAGTCCGGTCCAAAAATCGCCAGCAGCGCGTTTTGATCGCCTGACTTTGCCGCCTCCAGGAGCGCATTGCCGGAATCGTCTGCGGACGCAAACACTCTGAACGTAGGCTTCTCCGGCTTACTGCAGGCGGCAAAGAAAATGATCAGCGCCAGAAAGATCAGCCACTTGGCAACCGTGACTCTGCGGATCTCATGCGACATACCGAACCTCCAAACATTCCACTGTGAAGCCATTGACCACCACAAATCACCACTCACCACATTCGTCTTCTTGTGCAACTGGACGGTTTGCTTTTATCTACGGCCGCCCCTGCTTGCTGAACCGCGCGCACTCGCCGATCTCGACTCCCAGCCACCTCCGCCACCTCCACTGAAGGCCGATGATCCGCCACTCTTTTCCTGCCCTCCCCAGCCTGATGCGCTGGATTTCTCGGCACTATTCGAATGGCTTGATGCGCTTTGGCCGGAGGCACTTGAGTTGCGGGACGGCTGCGTATTGTTCGAATTTCCGCTCCAACCGCTCCCGGTATTGCTGTACACGTTGCCGTTCGCGGCCGCATACTTGTCGCCGCTTGCGGTCTGACCCACGGCAGCGCTGTTGTACTTACCCGACGCGCCATAAGCCGAGCCTCCCTTCGAAGTTTGTATTGAGCCTGTCGTTCCTTGAGCGGTCGTTTGATGCTGGGCGTAGGCAGTGTTACCGTTCTTTGAAACCGTCGAGGCTCCATAGCTCCCATAGGCATTGGACCCTTGCACAGTCGCGGCGGACGCTCCGGTCCTTGGGTTGTATGCTTGGCCGGCGCTCGCGGTGCCATAGCCGTTCGAGACCGTGGCGCCACGTGCATACGTCCCCGTGGATGGGTTATAACCGGCGCTATGGTGCGCGACGCCGCCGGAGCCATAGTAGCCACCGTGCCAGGCAGCATTGCCGTAGTACGAACCACCGCGATATACCACCGTGGTGCTGTGCCACCCGCAATTCCAACTGCTGTATCCCCAGCCGTATCCGCTGCTCATCATCGCGCCCACCGCGACCCCGACTCCGAAAGCAACCACCGCTGCTCCCGCAGGAGGAGGAACGTAGACGTACCCGGGAACGACATAGGGATAACCGTAAACGACCGTGGGGTTGTACACGGGGACATACACTACCTGCGGATTGGCAGATTGGATGACGATGGTCTGCGGCGACTCCTGCTTGACCACAATCTGCGATCCTGATTTCAAGTTGCCCGCAGCTTGCGCTTTGGCGCGCAAGACCTGAATGGCTTTCATGACGTCGGCAGCCTGCGTGTGATACGCCTCGCCGAGTGCGGAGGTCCAACTGAGATTCTTCGCCAGGTCGTCGAGCACCGCGGGAAATTGTGTGAGCGCCTTTACACTGGGATCCCAGGTCTGCTTATCTACCGCCTGCATCAGTGGCTTGCCCGTTAGAGAGCTGTTCTGGTGAAGCCAGTCAGCGGCGAACGCAACCTGGTCTGGAAAGGTTGCAGCCCCCAGAATCTGGGCGACCAGCGAGTCCGGGTAGAGCGCGATGGGGGCGGTAATTTTCTGCAGCTCTTCCGCGGTCAGAGGCGCCCCTTGTCCCGCCGGCGACCCTGCGGGTACCGGTTGCTGAGCTCTGGTTTCCAATGGGGTTGTGGCAATGACCAGCAGGAAAGAGAGCACCGTTGATAGAAGCTGTTTCGCGAACGTTCGGATCATTTTGTTTCTCCCTGCGGAACACGATTTTCTTCGGCCTAGTTGGCCCCTAACTCAAAGCTCACACGAAAAAAAAAAAAAAAAAAAAAAAAAAAAAAAAAAAAAAAAAAAAAAAAAAAAAAAAACGCTAACAGTTCCGCGTCGACGATATACTCGGCCTGTACTCACCTGAGAATTATGGTCACACCAAAGATGACGCCGGATGTCGTAGCCTTAACAAACGCGTCAATGCCGCCATTTTTCTCGTAATCCACATACAGATAGCGATATCCCGCTTGGAGAGTTATGTTCGGCTTGACCTTGTATCCGAGAAGACCGACTACCTGATATTCGAGCTCGGAGCCAGTTCCCCAGCCCCCGACATCACCCGCAACCGTGATCCCGACCTTCGGTGAAAGAGCCGTCTCAATTCTTCCTCCCACCACGGGATCTACCCAATTTTGTGATTTTGAGAAATCGAAGCCGAGAGTGCCGGGACTAAACGTCACATTCTCGCCGAAGTGCCAGAATCGGATTCCTGCCAGAGCATCCGCCTTGATCATTTTTCCATCGATCAGTCGGAAACCGACGTTTGGAGTGAGGAGGAATTCGGTCATTTTGAGCGTCGCTGAATCCGCTCCTACGTTCGGGAACGGTAGCGCCTTGTCGTCTTTGAGTCGTATCCACATCATGTCGACCGTCGTCAATAACCGGTTGCGGCGCGCTTCGAGCACCCCCATCAGTCCAAAACGAAAATTGGAGAGAAGGTCGCCGGGACTCGCGCTATAGCCGACGTCATGGCCCTGCGCGCCGACGGTTCCGTGGACTCCCGGAAACCAGAGATAAGGGCTTACTGCGATATGCCATTGGTTGTCGCTGACGGGCGAAACTGGTGTTGTCCCACCTGTGGTTGTTCCACCTTGCGGGGAGTTGGCGCCACCTGGGTCAGTGGATGTTTCGTTTCCGATCGCAGGAGTCGAACCAACGGTCAACTTCGCATCGGAGGCTGCACCGTCTGGAATCACGATGGCATAGAGCGATTCTTTCTGTTGTGCCTGCAAGACCGATCCGCAGCACAGAACAGTGGTCGCAAAAGCTGCGATTACCGTTCTGACGGTCATTCTTTCTCGCTCTCCTTATTTACGGATTGGCTATGTTCAGAGCGGTGAAGGCCGCAGTGAAAGCCGAGATGATTTGTGCCCAGTAGTGACTTCGCCTCGCCTCGCGTACCCCCATCTCTATTCCTTAAGGTGTTTTCCCCATATTGCGAATGGGGGCGCCTTTTGGGCAGAGATGATCTCAGCAGACGCGAGTATCGACGCAAGGCGTGCCCGCTACTACTGTGAATACTGCCAGTTACGGGAATCCTTTTGGTGATGGCTTGTCTCCGGTTACGGTTTCATCAGATGGTTGTACGGTAGTGGATAAAGTTCTGGCGCGCGCGCAGCAGCCATTTGGCTTCGGATTCGACTCGTCAATCATTGTTCACGTTCGTTTTTGATCGTTGCCGTTACCTAGGCCACAGACATGCGATGCACCACACTGTCAATCCCGCATGGAGAACGGTCGCCGGCCAAAGGCCGATGCCGGAAAGGCCCAACCCGAGTCGGGCGTGCGCAAGAAGAGTCGTGGCGGCGATGTTGTAGAACAGCATGGCCGCGACCAGTCCGCGCGCCGCGCGGCTCGCCGGGTCATTCCGCGCCAGGTAGCAGCCCAAGCCCAACGTCAGCAGTGCCGTCCCCGCCAACCGCCCTATCACCAGCCCGCCGCGCGTATCGAGAGATGGACCAAGCAGAAGCGAAACCGGTAGTGACGGAGACGCAGCAAGCGCAATGCCGGTGGCGGCCTCAAGCACTCCGGTTACGATCAGGAACATCCTCATCAGAGTGTCGCTTCTCGGCCCATGTGGCATTTGTCGAGGCCGAACCCGCCATTGTGACCGCTGGGGCCGGGGGCGTGGTGTTAGCTAGTCATCGAGAGCGGCGTTAGTTTTGTGCCTTGTGGGCGCTGGTCACCGCTTCCATCACCCGGTCGCGGTTAAAGCTGCCGGGCTTCTGGCGCGGCGGGAATTCGCGGAAGCTCTGCAGCCACTGGCCGACGTAGGCGCCCGCGGGCGCGAGCACGAACATGCGCTCGGCAAACCAGCGCGTTCAGTCCATACCCTCCTCCTCGGCGGTGAGGGCCATAATTTGCGCGGTGACCTGCTTCCGCTGCGCTCGTAAGTCCGCCCTTAGCATCTCGATATCCTGGTCCCTAACGTTACTCGACTGCTCGCTTCCCCCCGAAACGCTCTGTGCCGCCGGCTTCTGGGACGCTTGGGCGAATCGATAGAGTGGACGCGAACAGTATGCTGACGACAGTCACGACAGCTTTGATACGCGTCTTCGGCATTGTTGCCTCCTCCAAACCTTTCGATTGTGGTCGATGGCGCGTGTTTAGCGAGTGGCTGTTGTAAACAGGCGTTTACAGCAATTACCGGGTCAATGAAACCGCGGCCATTGTCCCACCGCACAGAAGTACGACATCGAGCGATGCACCCCGAAGGTTGAAAAATCTTCTGTCAGTGTCCTACCTTCCGGTATCCGGAGTTGGTTACGTTTACCGAAAGATTCTTTGCCTTAGCGACGAGAACCTGGGTCGCCGGATATCCTGTCCCGTCCGGGAAAGACGAGAAGCGAACGTCCAGGGTGACCGAATCCTTGGCGTCGTCCAGGTACGTGGCTACAGTCAGCCCCATCACCCGGTTGCTGGCGGGGTCAACTTCTACCGACAACACGTCGCCGGGCTTGGCGTAGTCGCGGAAATTCAAGCGTGCCCCCTTGCCCGCACCTGGCATGTCCAGGCTGATCTTGCCCGCTTCCTTCACGGCCTGGATTTTCGTCGGGTCGGGCGGAACATAGGTCTTCACCAGCGCCACCGCCTGCTTCATGTAGTCCGTCAGTTCTTCCTTCTTGTTCTCGGCGACGCGGCCCCTCAGGCCTCGCTTCTTTTCCGGCGCTGGAGCCGCTGACTCCGTGACCTTCTGTAACGAGCCCTCTGCGCCGTAATAGCATCTCTTCTGCTGCCGCGATTTCTCCTCACCTTTGAGGCTGATCACTGTGGTCTCGATCCATTCATACTGCCGAATGCTCTGCTGGTCTTGGGCCGCGGATTGCTTGAGCGCAGCCACGCGCTGCTGCAGATCCGGTGATTGAGCTCGCAGGATCGCCGGAGTCAGCAGAGAAATGATGCTGCAGGCGACAACCACGAAGCAGGATTTCGAACTAGTCATCGCGCGTCTCCTTATGTAGGTGCTCGTGTGGTCTTCAAGTGGAGCGAAGCATATCCAGCCGACGCGTTCGCCATAACTGCTAGAAGTGACAGGCAAGATTTGTCGCCTTTGCAAGCGGTCGCGACCTACGAAATGTCCAACTCCAAGACCCGAAATCGTTGATGACCGTAATAGCGAACCATTCTTGTGCGTGAGGGGAAAAGTTCTTTCAAATCCTGCGGTTCATTCGATTGTTAAAGGGAAAAACCGGCGCCGCTGGATAGTTTTTTCGGTTAGCTGACCACGAGAGAGGAATCTCGCCCGTGACCTCCAAACCAGTTTTTCGCATGCTGCCCAGGGCCGTATACGTCTCAGGCTATCCTGCGCTGCCCGTCACTGATGAACCGAAGAAACTTGGCGCGTACAATACCGTCTGGACTGAAGCTGCGGCGCAGATTGGGTGCTTTGGGAGGCAACATGTCAATAGCAAGGATCAAACCACTGCACACTCACCCGCATCTCTCAAGGGCGGTTCTGGCGTTGACTTTACTATCGGCAGCGCTTGCATACGCCCAGGAGCACAAATCCGGCCACTGGAGCTACGACGGAGACGAGGGCCCCAGCCACTGGGGTGACCTGAGCCCGGATTTCGCTCCCTGCAAAACTGGACACCGCCAGTCCCCCATTGACATTCGCAATCCACAGAAGGCCGACCTGCCGCCCATTCAGTTCGACTACAAGCCTTCCCCGTTGCACATCATCGATAACGGTCATACGATCATGATCAACTATGCGCCAGGAAGTGCCATCCGCGTGGGCGACAAGCAGTACGCCCTGAAACAATTCCATTTTCACCGGCCCAGTGAAGAGAAAATCAACGGCAAGACTCACGAAATGGGGGTCCACCTAGTTCATGCCGACCAGGACGGAAACTTGGCCGTGGTCGCCATCGTGCTCGAAAGCGGTAAAAACAACCCTCTCATCAAAGAACTGTGGAACGACTTGCCCAAGGAAAAGGAGAAAGAAGAACGGCTGGACACCATCACGATCAACGCGGCGAATCTGCTGCCTGCTGACCCTAGCTATTACACATTCTCCGGGTCACTCACCACGCCGCCCTGCAGTGAGAACGTGACCTGGTTCGTGCTGAAACATCCGGTTACGGTTACGGGAGAAGAAATCGAGCAGTTTGCGAAATTGTACCGGCACGATGCACGACCGACACAGCCGCTGTATGACCGGGTGGTGCTGGAGAGCAAGTAATTAACATCCGGTTACGGTTACGGGAGAAGAAATCGAGCAGTTTGCGAAATTGTACCGGCACGATGCACGACCGACACAGCCGCTGTATGACCGGGTGGTGCTGGAGAGCAAGTAATTCCCATCAGCGGGATAGCAGTGTAAACTCCAGCATCTCCTATTCCTCTTCGTGTGCAGAAGGTGGTTCCACCCGACGGGCAAACGGGAAGCAATCCGCCCGGAACGAAAGCTGGTTTTACAAACGGCCGGATGGGGATAATTGGCGAAATCAGCGTTCCGCAGCCTGAGAATTTGCTGGTGAAGTGCGAAGTCACGCTGGCTGCGGACTCAACCTGTCAACCGTGTGCTTCCTCTGACACTTACTCTCAACAAGCTCGTCAATGGAGATGGTGTCCCAATTCACCCCGAACATCACATCACGCTCGTAATCAAGCTCCCGGACGTGCTCACCTTCGACATAGTTAACCACGGGTAGGTAGATTTCGGTGCTCACGAACGAGTCTCTGCGCTTGACCCTCCGTTTCACGTTTTTTCCGCCGCTCTGGCCATCGGATTCCTTGATTTGGACTGCCAAATCCGCCATGCCGTCGTTTTCTAACCCCGTCTTGATAGCCTGCACAATCTCCTTCGTTGTCGTATGGTGACAAAAGACGTAACACTCGTTGAGATCATCGAACTTCTTATCGACCTTCGAGGCGTCTGGCTGGCGCAGGATTCGCCCAACGAGTTGCGTCATCGCCGAGAGGTTCTTGCTCGCAGATAGGGAGCACAGAACGTAGGCGAACGGACAGTCCCAGCCCTCCTGAAGAGCCTGTTTGGTGATGATTGCCCGAATACCACAGGTTGGATTCAACAAGTCGGCACTCTTAAGCTCGTTCACTTCCGAGGTTTTGAAGGCAACCTCCTGTTCCGTGAAACCGATGCGTAGCAGATAATCCTTTACGTCTTCGGCGTGGATGAATCCAGCCTCACGTTGCTCCTTGCCAGTTCTCTCGACTTGCACCAGCAGAATCGGCCGGACATAGCGGGCTGTTTGGCCTTGAAGTTTTTCAGCGGTTTGTTGGAGAGATTTAAGCTTCTCTACACTCTCCTGAACGCAACTCTGCCAGTCGTCGCCGCCCTTAACCTTCACATTGATGGGGAGCTTTATCATCTCCTCGCGGTCGAGGTCAGTCCCACGTACATCCACAAGCCAGTTGCTATAAAAGTGCTCCTTCGGGTGATCTTTGGGTGTGGCTGAGAGTTCCACCGCAAAACAAGGGTTAAACCCATATAGGGTCTTTACCGCAGCCATCGAATACGTCTTGTGTCCTTCATCGATGACGACCACGGTGGAAGCACTATTCGTCGCTCTGAACCAACTGGTTGCTGAACGCGACGATGCCCTTATGGTCGGTCACAGCTACTTCATGGTCGATGAGGCACGTGCTGAAAGACGATTCTCACCTGAAATGTTGGAATTCCTTTGGAAGTATTACGTCGTCCCGCTCGTTTCGGAATACGAATATCAGCTAAAGCCTGCTGAGATCGAGCAAAAGTATGGTCTTTCTGCAATTCGAAGCCGTGTTGCGAACCAACAGAAGGCAACAGGCGCATGAGCATCAGAACGAGAGTTGAGCTTGTAGAGCAGGCCGAACAGGAAGTGGAACTCTCACAGGAGGACGCCGCCTTCCTCGTCCAACTAAAATTCATTGTCATTCCATCTTCTCGTGCCAACGAAGGCCAACATTTGTTCACAGTGAATCCGTTGTCAAAGTTGCGCCACCACGACACTATATTGTCAACCCCCGTTTGACAGGAGCAACTTGAGCGTTCGCCTAATAATTTGATTGTCTGGGATGTCTACAGTGTTTTCAAAGAATCGGCAGTAAGCTCGGTTTGGATACCCAACATTTCGCTGAATGTGCTCGCGAAATAGCAGCTTGCCCCTAATCAAAGAGAGGTTTTCCTCGTGCCGGACATAATCCTGCACCAACCCTCTTCGGGTACGCGCAGCCACGAGATCATTAAATAACCGGACAAGCGGCTCGAAGAGGAAGGAATCCGTGTCATATTGCACCTCCTCCGGACGCAAAATCTGTTCGTGCCAACGGAGGAATGCATAAGCCATCCACGTCGCCGTGGCGCTCGTACTCGGCTTCTGGCCCGAAAATCCACGAATCTCCTCGGAGGAGGCACTTCTCAGGATTCTCCAAGTCGAACAGGGCCAAGCCCAAGCGATACAGACAACCCGAGGGCGTGTGCCTTACTCCGTGGTAGAACACCAGCCATCCTCTGGAGGTCTCGATTGGCGGCGGCGACAATCCGATTTTGTTGGCATCCCACCAGGCTCCGCGGCGAGCTTCAAGCATGAGTCTATGGCGGCCCCAATAACGCAGATCAGGTGAATAGGAGATCCACATGTGTGACCCGAGCGTCGTCATGGGTCGATGAATTAGGGCCCAGCAACCGTCGATTCGCCGAGGTAGAAGCGCGGAGTCTTTGTCATCGGGCGGCATAATCACGCCGTACCGTTCGAAGGTGCGGAAGTCTTTGGTTAGAGCCAGCGACACGCCGGGCCCGCCACGCGAATAGGACGTGTAAGTGACTACATATTTCTGCAGTTCGGGAACGAAGGTGATTCGAGGATCTTCGATGCCCCAGATTTCTTCCGGAAAATTCTTGGGATCGGCCATCAACGTGGGTTCTTGGTCGATTTGCCATCCATCGACTCCGTTGGGAGATCGCGCAGCGCAGAGATGCGACAGTCCCCGTCGATCTTCCACGCGGCAAAGCAGCAGAGTTGTTCCGTCCGCAAGGAGCGTTGCGCCCGCATTGAAGACACTATTGATCGGATAGGGCCAGTCCTTACTCGTCAGGATCGGGTTTGTGGGATGACGATGAAGGAGAGGTTCGAAACGAGTACTCAGCAGGCTCACTGCTTTTCTGCGGGTACGGTCATGAAAGGACTTCCTTTTGTTCGGGCTCTTGCAGCGAGCGCATTTCGAGGAGTGCCATCAAGAACGATAGCGTTGACTCTGCTCCCTGATTTTCATTGGCGCGGTCGGGGTGCAGACCGTCCCGACAGCCGCCGGTGACGGAATCGTAAAGAGGCAGTTGAAGATCGTTGTCGCCAAGGAACCAGTTGAAAGCCGACCAGGCTTCGGTGCGCCATCGGCCATCGCCAGTAACACGGTACGCTTGCAGGCAGGCAGAGACGGCGCCGGCGGCCTCCAGCGGTTGCTGATCGAAGCGAGCCTTCTCACCATTTTGGCGATAGAAGCCTTGCGAACCGATCGGAACGAAGTGGCGATTAATCTCGCAGTGTTGCTCGGTTGATAGCCAATCGAGCGATTCGAGGCCGGCAGAAACCATGCGGTCATCCGAGCAAGCCGAGCCTACCAGCAGCAGGGCTTGGGGTAATCTCGCGTTGCCATATGCCAGAACGTTCTCAAACCATTTCCAATCCGGCCGCCGGATCGACTCGTACATTTCGAGCAATCGCCGACTGAGGCAGGATCGGACCTTCTGCGCATCGCGATCTCCCGGATACGAATCGAGGTATTCCTGAATTCCGACCAGGGTGTACGCCCAGGCCCGCGGACTGCTAAACTCCACCGCCGCGGGAAGCGAAAATTCAAACAGTCGCCCGGCTGCGCCTCTGAGTCCATCATCTTGGGATCGACCCAGAACCGTCCCAAGGGCCCATAAGGCGCGTCCATGGGAGTCTTCGGAACCGATGGGTTCGTTCCACCGGCGATCATAGCGAAGGAAATTCCTGAATCTACCCTTTGCAGGGTTGAAGGCATGTTCCAGAAATGCTGAATAACAGAGAGCTGATGTTTCCGTAGATGGACTGACCTTACCAGAATGAGTCTTTTGCTCTTGCCCCAGCAGCACTGCAAGAATGAGCGCTCGCGCGTTGTCGTCCGTGGTGTATCCCTCTCGGCGGTTCGGGATCGTGAAGATCGAGTGCTGCAGCAATCCGGTGTCGTCGGTCAGACGACGCAGGTGATTTAACTTCAATTCCGGCAACTTATCCAACGACTTGGGAATCATTCTGGCTGCGAACTGTACCTTTGGAGCGTCCATGCGGTCACTCCGAACCCGCGCGAAACTTTCCATGTAACCTTGCGCCACTCGCTTCCACACCATCTCCCGCGCGAACAGGTAAGCGCGCTTGCGCATGGCGTGGCGTATCGCAGGAGTGTCCAGGAGTTCGATCGTCTTATGCGCAATCGCGTCGGGATTCTGAAATGGGACCAGCGCGCCCCTGCGGTCGTCCAGCAACTCGATCGCGTGCCAATAAGGAGTCGAGATGATAGCCTTGCCCGCACCCAGCGCATAGGCGAGCGTTCCGGAAACCACTTGAGCTTCGTGGCGATACGGAGTGATATAGATGTCGGCGGCGCCAATGAATTCGACCATTTCTTCGGGGCTGACGAAACGGTTGTGGAAGATCACCTGCGCTTCTACTCCTATGTCTTTCGCCAAGGCTTGCAAACTGGCTCGATACTTGTCTCCCTCGCGGCGCAGGATGTGAGGATGAGTCGCGCCCGCGACAAGGTAAGCGACATTCTTGTGTTTGGAAAGAATCTGCGGCAACGCCTGAATTACGTTCTCGATTCCTTTGTTCGGTGAGAGCAGGCCGAACGTGAGCAGAACTGCTTTTCCTTCGACGCCAAAACGATCCTTGTAGAAGTTGGGGTCCAGAAATGGCAGGTCGGGAACTCCATGCGGAACCATGTCGATCTTACTGCCAGACACCTTAAAGATTTCTTGCAGGAACTGGGACGACAGCTGGCTCATGACAATAAGGCGGTCCGAGAGTTCGGCTATCTCTTCCATGACCATCAATTGGTCTGGGTCGGGCTCCCGCAGAACGGTGTGCAACGTTGTCACGACGGGCATCTTCAGGCCACGCAGCAGATGCAAAATGTGGCTCCCGGCTGGACCACCAAAGATTCCATACTCGTGCTGCAGGCACACCATGTCGATATTGTTGAAGTTCAGGAACTCAGCCGCTTCCTTGTACGACCTCACATCGTCCTGGGCCAGCGACCATCGCACACGCGAAGGGTAGTCATACCCCTCCTCGGTGTCGTTTACCGGAAGCGCCAACAGCCGAGCAGTCCCATACTCCGCGGAAATGGCACTGCAGAGGTCGGTGGTGAAAGTGGCGATTCCACAATGCCGCGGAAGATAGTTTCCGATCACGGCGATTCGACTCGGGAGCGACGGCTTCGACAGCGGTCGAGAGCGAGGTGCCGGCACATCTTCAAGCACAGAAGGGCGGGGCGCGACGACTTTCAACAGAACGCTAGGTAGTGCTGTATTTGATAGCGACATTCTCACTCTGAAGCCTGCGGGGAAACACGACCAAGGGGGCGCTATCCCGATCGAGAGCAAGCAACCACCAACATGTTTAAGTTCAAGATGTGCTGCGGCGCGTTCTCAGCCTGTATTGCATCCACCGGTGGACTTCTTCTCTTTATTAGTATTCCGCAGCAGGCTATTTGAGACTGGTCAAAATTGACCAGCCCCGACCGGGACCACCGATAGTCGCCAGATCAATTGCGTGGGAGAGTGGGGTCAAGTCCACTAGGCATTTGTTTGGACGGGCACTAACTCCGGAACACATCGAGAGTTTTCGATGGTCTTAGCCGCGTCTTCGGCCGTCAGTTTTCCCATCATCAGTGCCTGCTTACGATCGGTTGTCATCTGGACGGAAGCTCGATCAACGTTCTGCACGTAGGAAGGGGCGCGCGTGCCGCGGCTCACTCTTATCACAAACTTGATGTTGGTCATGATTTCTCCAGTTCTTTCTAATTGAAGGATGGTCGAAAACGTTTCAAATGAGATAGACTCGGCAGCGGAAACACGTTGCGCCAGAACTTCATTGATGGTCCGATAGCCACTACTAGGGATTATGCAACTTACAAAGATTGCGCGATGGTCACAATTGACCATCTTTTTGGAGGGCAACCCCGCATTGTGTACGCATGAAAGCCAAACCCATGCAAGCTCTCGCGGTGCGTTGTCCTACATGTGGCGCCAAACCGGGAGAAAAGTGCGAACTCAGCACGGGTCTGCCCCGAACAGAACCTCATCGGGATCGGCGCTTGGCAGCCTGCGAAAAATGAGCGATCCGCAAGCCTCGCCAGCGTTCGCTCTTCGGGTTCTTCTCACCCTCGTGCACTATCAATGAAACAGCGCATATGGGTTGGAGACTGATTAAGGGGCAACTCAACCTCTTGCCCACGCAGCGTCATTCTGAGAGGTACGCCGCGCTTCGGAGCTGTCTAGATTGCAACTCCGCTGCATATGCCGAGAGTGCGCGGAAATTGTCACGTAGGGCACGCCGAGGAAACGCCGGGTGGCGATTTTCGTGACCTCAAGACCATTGAAGTGCTGCAGATTCACCTTTGCCAAGATCCTCTTCAACGCGCTCTGTATTTTTTCTTCCCCAAGAAAGCCGAAATACATCGCCTTGACTTCCGTAGCCATGAAAAAGAAGTTCCATCCCGCAGCGTGGATCGTGCGATCGAGAGCGAATGCATCCGGAACCTTAACCACGCTCCACTCCCCGAAGCAGGGTTCAGTTTCCAGACCCGGACAATGAGGCACTCCGGCCCACTCTTTCATTTTCATCAGAATTGTGCCTACTTTTAAGGCTTGGGGCATAATCCGCTGTGTCTCCGTTGTACTGTACCGATGATGGGCCACTACCGAGCAAGAAACTGCTCAAAAGTGACCACCCTTGCTAGCGCTCGTTATGCAGGGTGGGTCGTTCAGAAATGGGAGTATCGGCGATTTATGCAGTTGCTGTTGTCACCGCGGACTATACTTGCTGAAGATGCCTCCTTCCATAGCAACCAAGAAGAACGGTAAGTTCGACCCCGATGTGTTTCTCGCAACCATCGGCGACGGCAGGAAGATCCTCGCGGTTCTGAAGAAGCAGACGATATTTGCCCAAGGGGATGAAGCCGATGCCATCTTTTACGTGCAAAAAGGTAGAGTGAGGCTCACGGTTGTGTCGAAGATCGGCAAAGAAGCAACCATTGCGATCGTTACCCAGGGAAACTTCTTCGGGGAGGGCTCGTTGGCGGGCCAGTTGTTGAGGATGGGCTCAGCCGCGGCAATGACCGATTGCGAGATTCTCCGAATCGAGAAGAAGACCATGATGGACGCTCTTCATCATGAGCCGGCATTGTCTGAAATGTTCGTGGCCTATTTGCTGGGACGCAACATACGTTACGAAGAGGACCTCGTCGATCAGCTTTTCAACTCCAGCGAAAAACGGCTGGCTCGCGTGTTGCTCTTGCTCGCTCACTTTGGCAAGGAAGGCATTCCCGAAACCGTAGTTCCCAAGATCAGCCAGGAAACGCTGGCTGATATGGTCGGGACGACTCGTTCGCGTGTCAGCTTCTTTATGAACCGATTCCGGAAGCTGGGCTTCATTCACTACGCGGGCGGCTCCGAGGGCGCTCTGCAGGTCCACAGTTCACTGCTCAATGTCGTTTTGCACGACTAGATGACAAAATCAATGAGGACGCAGGCCGCTTCAATGCAGTTCTGCGAGATTGAGCGCTCCCACGAAGGCGCTTGTCAGGCGAGAAGCCGTAACTGCATCCGCGGGGGCCCACTCCATCGGCATCAAGTGACGGGCGCGTGCGGGCTCGGTCGCTGCACATTGCCGATGGCCGCACGAGAGACAGATCGCTCCCACTTGCCGGATATCAGTCTCTTTCGATATTTCGTTCTCGCGCACACCCAGCGAGCCAGCGATGACTGGGCCGGCGCAAGCGTCACACGGGTAAGCGGAGAGATGAAGATATTGCTTCCTCATTGTGGGTCCTTCCCAACATTGCAAAGAATTATTCTCGATGGAGGTATGGCTTATGATCAGACCAATCTCCTGTGTCTATCCTTGTCTTGCTTCTATCCTCTCAAGAGAAACAGCGCTGAGCGACTTCCCGCATTCCAGGCAAACTCGCTTGGCACGTGGCGTGATCAGCCCGCAAAACGGACACATCCTTTGTAATCGCACTTCCTGGCTCCGCGGCTTAAAGAGCGTCAGCAACTTTCCAAGGAATTCCCGCAGGGAAGCGAGGCGCCGGCGGAGGGGAGGACGATACGGTTCCATTGGATTTCACCTTTGCGGGGAGTCTCGGCTGATTGCGTTAATCTCCGATGATTACAACGATGACAGTGCAAAGCCCGGAATTCTGAGCAGGATTGCTCACATTCCGTGTAGTTCTTCAATCAGCGATTGCGGAGAGGTCGATTCTGCCCGTTTGCGAACTGAGCAATTCAGACCAGCTATCGCTTTCTGCCTGAGCGATGATGATTACGGAGACGAGCACTTCTTCTCTCTCTTTCAGGTCCTCTGAACTAAGTCAGCTATCTGAAGCTTTCTCCTCCTTAGTTCTGCGATCCTAAAGGAAAACTCTCAATGAAAAAACAATGTCACTGTTGCTGATGAGCGTAATTGGTATGGTTGGAACGTACGCGTTTGCGGGTTCAGCCCGCGAAGATTCAGTCGAACGCCTGGACAGGTCTGTGAATGTTCTACACGCGATCATGGCAACGCCGGACAAAGGTATCCCAGAAGAAGTGCTGAGCAATGCAAAATGCATCGTGGTTGTGCCCGACTTGATCAAAGGCGGCTTCGTCTTTGGTGGCAAGCATGGACGGGGTGTGGCTACCTGCCGCACGGCGAATGGTTGGAGTGCCCCCGCATTTGTCTCCGTGGGTGGTGGAAGCTGGGGATTGCAGATCGGCGTCGAAGACGTAGACCTGGTTATGCTGGTCATGAACGACCAAGGCTTACAGCATTTGCTCTCCAGCAAGTTCCAACTCACCGGTGAAGGATCCGTTGCAGCTGGCCCAGTCGGTCGTCACGCATCCGCTGGAACGGACTGGAAGATGAACACTGAAATGCTGACCTACTCGCGCTCCAAAGGCGTGTTCGCCGGCTTAACTCTGGAAGGTGCAGTTGTAGAGCAGGATAACGACTCTACTCATGCGATTTATGGCAAGCACTTGATGTTTCGGAACATCCTCTCGGGAAAAGCGACAACTCCGCGAAGTGCAGATGCCTTCCTAAAAGCCGTTTCAGAAGCAGGCCAACAAGCCAAGATTGCTGAAGCAAAAGAAGACACGAAGTAGCTTCAACAAGAAACTGTCGGTAGGGCGGATTTGTGACTGGCCGGAGCGCATGCTGGTTCCGGCCAGATCAACAGACGCATAGACTTCGGTCCCTCGTGACTGGTGGAACGAATCTTCAGAAGGCGGAAAACATGAATACTAGTCTCCGGAAACATCTTTGGGCGCAAGTAGCTTGTCTTGGTTTCTGTTTCTCGCCGATTCTGGCTTTTGCTCAGTCGTCTGACGTCGCGCAGAACCTGGAGGCCTGCAATACAGGCCGTGAATCCTGTGATCAATCAAAGTTGAGCGCGCGGTTGGCGGATTCAGCCCTCGCCGCTCATGGACGCAATGTTGCAAACTGCAGAAATGGTTACGATTCTTGTGATCACTCAAAACTCTCTGAGCCGGAAACGATTGCATTGGCCGTCGCTGACCACCAACGAAATGTGACTGACTGCACCGACGGAATGCTGTCCTGCAACCTCTCCAAATTGACCCCTTTGGAGGCTCGCGAAACGGCGGTAGCAGAGAAACAACGGAATCTCGCCGCCTGCAAAGATGGGACGGGAGCTTGCGATCTCTCCAAACTGACTCTGGCGGAAATTGCGGAAGTGAACAGCGCCCGGCGCGAGCTCAACGCATCCGATTGCCAGAACGGTTCTGGCCAGTGTGATCACGCCAAGTTATCCCCTTCGCAAACCAAGGACGCCCTGGCCGCGCAAAACCAGCGCAACGCGCAGAATTGCAGCAACGGCTGGAATGATTGCGACCACTCCAAACTCACTCCGTTGGAGGCAAGACTAACAGCCCGCGCGGAGCACTTACGTAATCTAACGTCGTGCAAGGATGGGCAGGAAACTTGTGACTACAGCGCGCTGACTGTCTCGGAAGCCAAAGCCCTGGGTGACGCCGAGCATAAGCGCAACTATACGGCCTGTCTAAAAGGCTACGGCTATTGCGATCCTTCACGGCTTACTGTTGACGAAGCTCGAACGATCCATCCTAGTAACTAAATCCTCCGGAGCGTGAGGAGATGTTTCTTCTGCAGGGAGTTCATGATTCACCGAGAGTGTCCCAACTGCAATAGTGAATTGGTGAGAGCCAGTCGCAACGATCAGCAACCAGCAGGAATCGCGCAAGCTGCATCTCCTGGATGGCGGTGCGGCGTCTGCGGGCGCGAGTTTAATACTGAACAGATCCGTGACAGCAAGCGTGCCAAGTCCGCCACGGCGAGCGCAGCATTACGCTACGAGTCGGGCTGAATCCGCCCAGTTGGAATCACGGGTTATTCCGAAGACTCGACTGCATTTGAACCCACGATTTCCACCCACGGTTCTGTTGTCTCTCACGACTTCTCAAGTACTTAGGCGGCCACCTGAAGTCACTTAAGTTGTTTAAAATACAGCATAACGTAGCACTGAAAAGGCTGGCGTCGGCGGTTCAACTCCGTCCCTGGCCACCATATCTCGCAGGTCCAGCCCGGAGACATGGGTGACAGAATGTACCGGTCACATGGCTGACATGCTGGCCGAATCCTCTCAATCTTGCCTTGAAACAGAGAAAGGGCGCCGGTCAAATTGACCGGCGCCCGCGTGATCTCGACAGCTTAGAACGAGTAGATCAGGTCGAACTGCAGGCGATTGAGGTACGGTTCGACTTGTCCGGCTGTCACGCCCGGGGCTAGTGCGGAATTGAGCAAGTTCGAATTGAGAGTGCGTCCGTGCCACCACGTGAAGCCCGCGACGGTGTTGGCACGAATCTTCCACAGGGCATAGATGCGGTGTTGCAGGATGTTGGTAGGAGCGCGTTGATCGCTTTCATTGATGGAGGCGATCACGGAATCCTGTTCCTGCCGCACCCAGGCGTAGCCGAACTGCAGGTCGCCCCGGTTCTTTTGCTGGCCCACGCTCACGTCAACCAGATACCCGTGGGATTGTTTGCCCAGGCTGGTGTTCACGGCCGGCCGGCTCGATGTGCAAGTGACGATCAGCGTGACTGGATCCTGGGTACAACCGCTGCGCGCCGTAGTGTCGAAGGGATGGTCGGCGGCGTTCAGGTTGTTCTCATACTCCAGCAGGAGGTTGATGGGAAAACGTGCCGAGGGTGTCTTGATCTGATTGTTGATGATGAAGTCGGCGTAGAGAAAGTTCGAAAGGAAATGCCAGACCGGGGCGTTGGGCTTGGTCAGGTCTACCCACGCGGAGTTGGTCATTCCGTTGGGCGCGAAGACGCACCCGTTGGAACCCGGCACGTTGAGCGGTACGGTTGGCAAGCCGTTGCCGGCGCCCGTAACCGCCGGATTCGAACAACCAGGACCCTCGCCGGGCACTGGAATTGGACCAGTGTTCCCGCCTGCCGGCGTAGTCGTGGGGTTGCCGTTCAAACCCGCGTTGGTGGCCGCGACCGCGAAAGCACTGGAGTTCAGGATCGCGTCCGGATAACGCCAGTTCAGAATTGTGAACGACGGGGTCGCCGTCCAGCGCCCGAACTCGAGCCTTGCAGATGCCTGGCCACCGACTGCGAACGAGTCATGGCCATGGTACAGGCCGCCGGTGCCCGACGCTTCGTTGTAGATCAATTGCATAGCCTGCACGGTAAGGTTCTTCACAACCGGCGAGTGTTTGATGTCGAATGACAGCTTCTCATCGAAGCCTTCCACGTTGAGGTCGGGATCGAAGGTCATGGATGTTCTCTGCCAGGGGTAGACGAATTTGCCGCCGGTCAGCGAGAGCCAGCGATGCGCGAGCGGATTATAGGTAACGTAAGCGCGGTCGATGCCAATGGTCTTGCGCTCAAAATTGTTGGTCAGCGATTCGTTGGTGGTGGTGGGATCGCCGAAAGACCCGGAAGCGAGAGCGATGCCTCCGATAAAATCGTCGTTCAGCTTGCCATCAAACCCGAAGCGGACACGAATGCGGGCGCGGTTGCGGTCGGCGGCGCCCTTCTGGAAGAAGCTTTCTCCGCGCACCCGCACGTCTCCCGACCAGCGGAAACGGCCGAGGGCGCTCTCGATCGACGAGACCCGCTTCTGTTCGTCCTGCGAACTCAGCAACTGATTCTGAACAGTCGTTTTGACGTCGGTGAGGTCGGAGTTGAGTTTGGCGACCGAATCCTTATCGGCGCCCGCACTGGCGGCGGCAGTAGCCTTCTGCTCGGCCTCGGTGGCGACAGCCTGAGCCTGTTGAGCAGCCTGCTGGGCGGACTGCACCGCCTGATCTCGTTGGGCCAGAGATTGCTGCAGCTGTTGAATCTGTTGCTGTTGTGCGGCGAGCGCGTCTTTCAAAGCCTGGACGTCGGCGGCAGTGACCGCGGGCTCAGCGGGTTTGGATGTTTTCTTCGTTTTAGAACGCGGTGTCGCCGTCTGCGCGACGAGGCTCGCCGCCAACAGTGGCACAAAAAGCCACGCGAATGAAGCTTTCATCGTTCCCTATCTCCCGGTTTTGACAGTGATTGGTTAACATAAAAACAGCACACTAGCCTTGCCAAACTAGTGCCATGCCTTGGTATTTCCTTGCCGTAGCTTTGTTTTCTGAATCCAGTCGGTTTTATGCGTGCTGTGTTACAGGAGGGTTACAGGCTGGTGAATTTCTGATGAAACACCGGGAGGCGCTTTGCAGAAGGTGTTTGGGTGCACGCGTGGGCACAGACTTGGGCGATAAGCAGAGCTGACAGCGAGTCTTGCGGCAAGGCACGCTCAGGAGTCTGCCCGCGAGCCACACACACTCAGTGCTTCTTCGCTTTTAAGACCGCGCGCTGGACCTTCGCAATGTCGTCCGTCGCGTTCTTTTCTACGTTGTCAATGGAGGAGAGGCGCACCCAGTGGCTCACCAACGCGCCTTTTTCGGAAACCAGAACAACACTGAGGGCAGCCCGCTCGTGCTCCTCGCCGGTATCCACCCCCGCTACGTCCAGCGCGTAAGTGGCTGCCCGCAGATCTTCGACCGGGCAGAAGGCGGTGGACTTCTTGATGGCGTCTTGCAGCCCTGATACATAAATTTTGGCCGCAGCATCCTTGTCGCCGAAATCGCTCTGGAGAAAAATGGTGGTGATGCCCGGGTGAACGTTCAAGTTAGGACAGGCCGCAGCCTTTGCTCGCGGAGCCGCAACCACCAAGACTGCAATGAAGAATGCAAAAAGGGCTCTCTGCATAAGGACTCCCTTACTGCGATCAAGCACGTGAATAGAAATCCGGCCAAAACAAATGGGGCCCCACTGCATCGATTGTATCGGAGCGATCAGCTTTTCTCCCCAACCTGACATCCAATTGGTATCACCGACACTCCGGCGAGCGATGACGTATCATCAAATGAAAGCATGCGGATTCTGTTCGAAATCTTTGGGCAAACCTTGGGCACACTCTGGGCGCACAAACTGCGTTCTCTGCTGACGATGTTCGGCATCGCCTGGGGTGTGGGCTCTTTGCTCTTGCTTGTCGGTTTGGGCGAAGGATTTCGTTCGGGGAACCGCAAGCAATTCGATTCTCTGGGCGAGAACGTGATGTTTGTGTGGGGCGGCCGGGCGCCAGCCGTCGAGGGCAGCTTCACAGGACTGCGACAGTATTACCTCACCTATAAGGATTATCTCGACATTCTGAGGGATTGTTCCGACGTGAAGGCCGCGGTGCCGGTCATCTCGCGGCAGGACCTTCGTTCGGTAAGCGATTTTTTTCAAAGCAGCGGGCAGGTGCTGGGCGTGCCGCCGTTGTTCAATCAAATTCGCTACATTCCGATCCGCGAGGGACGATGGCTGAATGAGCTTGACGACGCCCAACGGCGCCACGTCATCATTCTGGGCGACGAGGCGCGACGGATTCTTTTTCCGGGCCGGCCCTCGGTTGGCAGCACGATTACGATCAATGGAATCCGTTTTGAAGTCATCGGCACGCTCGCGCCGATCGGTCACGGGGATAACAACACCCTCAACCTCCGGATGTTCGTGCCGTTCAGTACCATGAGGCAGGATTTCCCACCGGCCATCGACGTGAGGAATGCGATTTCATTCATCAACTACCAGCCGAAGTCGCGTGCCCTGCACGAGACAGCCAAGCTCGAGGTGCACAAGGTTATCGGGCGCAACCATGGGTTTGATGCTTCCAACCCGGATGCATTCGATGAGTGGGATACGATTCGCACGGCCGACAACGTTGGCAAGATTTTCGATGCCATGAATGCATTTCTGGGCAGCGTGGGCCTGGTGACGCTGGCACTGGGGGCAATTGGAATTATCAACATCATGCTGGTGGCGGTGGCGGACCGGACGCGGGAGATTGGCCTGCGGAAGGCGGTTGGCGCCACCAATGGCAGCATCATGTTCCAGTTCTTCGTGGAGGGGGCGTTTCTCACGCTGCTGAGCGGCGGGATCGGAATGGCCTTTGCAGCTGGACTGATGTCGGCATTGTCGACGTTGCCGTCGCCTCCGGGCTTCGACCCTCCCAAACTGGTGCCTTCGACGGCCGCGCTGGCGATCGGGGCACTGGCGATTGCGGGTGTGGCCGCGGGACTTTATCCGGCGCGCCGGGCCGCGATGCTCCAACCGGTGGAGGCCCTGCGCAAGGAATAGCATGCATCGCGACCTACTTCAGCAAGCGTTCGGCGCAATGCGCCACGACCTCCGCAAGACGCTGCTCACCATGCTGGGCATGGCCTGGGGCATCGCCACGGTCGTGCTGTTGCTTGCCTACGGAGAGGGTTTCGGCCAGGCAATCAATAACATCTTCCAGAGCTTTGGAGCGAAGGCGGTGGGCATATTTCCCGGACGCACCACGCTGGAGGCGGGCGGCAACAAGGCCGGCGTACCGGTTCGCTTCACTAATGACGATATCGTTCTGTTGCAGAACGTGGTCCCGTTGATCCGGCACATCTCTCGCGGATCGGACAAACAGTCTACAGTCGTCAATGGGGCGCGCTCTTTCACGTTGCCGGTGTCGGCCGTCGATCCCCCGGCGGGCGCGATCTGGAATCTGGACATCGACCAGGGCCGCTTCCTGAACGACGACGATAATCTCGCACACCGGCGGGTTGTCGTGTTGGGCTATGACGCCAAGAACAAGTTATTTTCGGGGATGGACCCGTACGGGAAAGATATTCGCATCGATGGCGTCCCCTTCCAGGTAGTGGGCGTCGTGGCGGCACGCATGCAGGAGGGGGACAACGACATCAACCGGCAGCTCTACATCCCGTTCAGCGTGATGAGCGCGCTGCAAGATACGCACTACCTGGGCGGCATCTGGCTCGACTACGAAGGTCTGGATCACGACAAGGTTACGAAAACGATCCGCAGTTCGCTCGGTATGGCTCATGACTTCAAGCCGGAAGATTTGCGGGCAATACACGTGTTTGACGCGCAGAAACAGCTCGCCCAATTCAACATCATCACGATGGGGTTGAAGATTCTTCTGGCTTTCATTGGAACCATCACCCTGGGCATCGGCGGCATCGGGCTGATGAATATCATGCTGGTCTCGGTGACTCAGCGCACGCGGGAGATTGGCGTCGAAAAAGCCTTGGGAGCGCGGAAACGGGACATCCTGTTCCAGTTTCTCGCCGAAGCCATGGTCATCACCGCGGTGGGAGGCGTGCTCGGAATTTTGATCTCGTACCTGATCTCATTCTCGGTAGGCTCTCTGACCCTGTACAGCGCGATCGCACAGCATGCCGATGCGGGCGACATCCGGCTGATCGTGGCCCCGAAGATCTTGCTGATTGCAGTCAGCATTCTGGCAGTCGTCGGTGTGGTCAGCGCAATGTTTCCGGCAGTACGAGCAGCAAACCTCGATCCGATTGAGGCTTTGCGATACGAGTAGTCAAACCTGCCTTGAGTCTTCGGGAACAGGGGTTGGAATGGCCGGCTCTCCCGCGACTCCAAGACGTTTGCGAGCGTTAAACATTGGGCCGCGAGCAGGCTCCACCGGAGCGAATGCCGAGAAGCCAAGCGGAACCTTCAAGTCGTCGTAGATCGCTTCCATGCCGCCGCGGATGAAATAGGTCTCATGCCAGAAGCCCACTCCGCCCGAATCATTTAGAAAGTTCTTCCACCATTCCTGGTGCGGCAACGAGCGGGACCAGTTCTCGAGGGAATCGAAGTCTCTCCAATACTGGCGCATGCCCACGTGCAGCGGGAAGAGGGAGTAGTAGATGCTCTCGTGCAGAAGGAGGCCTTCCGGTTTGGCATTGACTGCATTCGCGATCTTGGGGCCGAAACTGAATACCGTTTTCACACCACGCACGCTGTGAACGCGCATGCCGAGGTAAATGACGACGAGGTCGGGGAATTTGGACAGGTCTACAGTCGTCCGTGGAACACCTTTGGCCATTCTGAACTCTCCTGGGCGTCTCTCGGCAAAAAATGGGGCCCTTCATGCAATTTGCCGAGTCGGCGCAGCGGGACTACGCATCTCATTATGAACAGTTTGCACTGTATCTCTTGGATGAAGGTGGCAACGGACGCGGTGCGTGTTTGTATTCCTGGAGACTGCCCGGTTTTCGATGGGGATGTTAC
The DNA here is from genome assembly GCA_963733805.1 of uncultured Acidobacteriota bacterium. Lineage (GTDB taxonomy): Bacteria > Acidobacteriota > Terriglobia > Terriglobales > Acidobacteriaceae > Gp1-AA133. The sequence continues at coordinate 872,392 of CAVTEO010000010.1, forward strand.
CCACTTGGTGTCCTTGGACCTTCGTGACTACTGAGAAACAAGAGCTTTGCGGCTGATTCCCGTATAATTAAGGGCATTCATGCCAAAGTACTCGATTGTGGTTCCCCTGCATAATGAGCAGGAAAACGTCACCGATCTCTACGATCGTCTGAAAGCGGTCATGGAGGCGAGCGGCGAGACTTTTGAGATAGTGCTGGTCGACGATGGTTCGACGGATGCGACTTTCGGACTTCTCCGCGAAATCGCAGCGGTGGACAGCCGGGTAACGGTGGTAAAGCTGCGTCGCAACTTTGGCCAGACGGCGGGTTTGGCGGCCGGGTTCGACCACGCCCGGGGCGAATACATCATCGCGATGGATGGCGATCTGCAGCACGACCCCTCGGATATTCCAATGTTCCTCCAGAAGATTGGGGAGGGGTATGACATTGTCAGCGGCTGGCGCAAGCAGCGCATAGACAACCTGTGGCTGCGCCGTATTCCTTCGAAGATTGCCAACTGGATGATGGCCAAGCTGAGCGGCGTGGATATCCACGATTTCGGAACGACTTTCAAGGCCTATCGGCGGGAGATTCTGGAGCAAGTTCCATTGTATGGCGAACTGCACAGGTTTATCCCGGCGTTGGCATCGTGGCACGGTGCATCGATTATTGAGGTACCCATCCGCAACGTAAACCGCGAGCGCGGGGCATCGCACTACGGCATCTCGCGAACGTTCCGCGTGTTTTTCGACCTCATCACGATCCGCTTCCTGCTCCGGTATTTGTCCCGTCCGCTGCATTTCTTCGGCACGGTGGGGATGCTCAGTATTTTGACGGGCTTCTCGGTGGCTGGATGGCTGGCCGTGCAGAAAGTCTTTCACGACTCGCATTTGCTGGTGCAGCATGGTCCCCTGATGATCTTCGCGGCCGTCCTGTTCCTGGCCGGCCTCAACATGCTGGCGGTGGGGTTATTGGGAGAGATGCAGGTGCGGCATTACCACGAACCAACCCGGCGAGCACCCTACTCGGTCGATCGCGTCCTGCGGGCTCAGAGCGAAGAACACTCGGTCTCGGAGTAGTGCTGGCGTCGCTTCCGCGCCCTAAAATACAGGTCACAAAGCCTGGTGATCTTCAGCCCAGACCTCTGCCCCTTAGCGGGAGATAATGGCCTGGACGGCCAAGCCAGCCGCTTGAGAGGGTATAATGCCTCGGTTTGCCACCATGGAAAATGCCACCCAGCACCAACTCCGCTTAGCCAGCCGCATGTCGCGGCTCGGCACTGAAACCGCGTTTGAAGTCTTGAACAAGGCGCGGGCGCTCGAGCGGCAGGGCAAAGACATCGTGCATCTCGAGATCGGGGAACCGGACTTCGACACGCCCGCCAACGTGGTCGATGCCGCGGTCGGTGCCCTGCGCAAGGGCTGGACGCATTATGGTCCCTCGGCGGGCTTGCCCGAGCTGCGCCAGGAGATCGCGAATTACGTTGCGAAGACGCGGGGCGTACCGGTGACGAGCGACGAGGTAGTTGTTGTTCCAGGCGGCAAGCCCATCATTTTTTTCACAATTCTCGCATTGGTGGATGCTGGGGATGAGGTGATCTACCCGAATCCTGGATTCCCGATCTACGAGTCCATGATCGATTACGTCGGCGGCCGCCCGATTCCGATCCAGTTGCGCGAAGATCGCGACTTTGGTCTCGATGTAAATGAGTTGGCCTCGCTGATTAACGACCGGACCCGGCTCATCATCTTGAACTCGCCGCAGAATCCTACCGGTGGGGTGCTCAGCAAAAACGATATCCATGCTATCGCCGCGGCCATTGGCGACCGGAATGTCATGGTGCTCTCGGACGAGATTTACAGCCGGCTGCTGTTCGAAGGCGAGCATTTTTCCATCATGTCGATCCCGGGTTTCAAGGACCGGACGATTTTGTTGGATGGCTTTTCGAAGACGTATGCGATGACCGGCTGGCGCATGGGTTACGGCGTAATGCGGCCCGATCTCGCGGCGCACATCACGCGGCTCATGACTAACTCCAACTCTTGCACAGCCAGCTTTACGCAGATTGCCGGAGTTGAGGCGCTGCGCGGCGATCAGTCCTCGGTTGATCGTATGCGGGACGAGTTCAAGACACGGCGGGACGTATTCGTCGCAGGACTGAACAAGATCAAGGGCTTTTCCTGCCGAATGCCGAAAGGCGCGTTCTACACGTTCCCGAATATCACCGAGACCGGTTGGCCCTCGAAGAAGCTGGCGAATGCGATCCTGGAGGAAGCCGGAGTTGCCTGCTTGTCGGGAACGGCGTTCGGCGATTTTGGAGAAGGCTATCTCCGCTTCAGCGTGGCCAATTCGCTGGAGAACCTGAACAAGGCGCTGGACCGAATCCAGCAGTGGACGGGGAAGAATCTCTAAGAGGCTTCGAGCCACGAGCCACGAGCTTCGAGGAAAAAGCCGAACCCTGCCGGGTTGAGCTCGTAGCTCTCCTTAAAAAGCGTCTTCTTTCGGCAGAGTGTGGTGGGGCCCAGCCGCTCGCACCCTGTCATCCGTCACTCCTCCTTGTGACTATCCTCACTGTCTCGAGAGACATTCCCGATAAGCTCGGTTCGCAAACCCAGGGAGCGTGGGACGTTCTTCGTCCGCGCGCCAGCGAAGGAGCATTCATGGCCCTCAGAAACTCTGTCACGGGCACGGTCCGCCGCCCTTACTCCATTGAAGAATTAAAGATGCCGCGAAACTGATGCGGGGCTATGACCTCGTCGCGTTGAATGCGGCGGGAAGCGGGCATGCCGGCGGCACGTTATCGATCATGGACATCACGGCCGCGCTTTATCTGAGGGTGGCGGAGCACGATCCGGAGAATCCGAACTGGGAGGATCGAGACCGGGTCATCTGGTCCACGGGACACAAAGCGCCGAGCCTTTACCTGGGGCTGGCATTCGCTGGCTTCTGTCCACTCGACGATGTAGTGCTGCTGCGGAAACTGGGATCGCCTTATCAGGGGCATCCGCATTGGCTGAAGTTGCCGGGCGTGGAGGTCTCGACAGGCTCGCTCGGGCAAGGGCTCAGCATTGCGGTGGGAATTGCGCTGGCCGCCAGGTTGAATGGCAAGGAATACAAGACATTCTGCATCATGGGCGACGGTGAACAGCAGGAAGGGCAAGTCTGGGAAGCGGCGATGGAAGCTAGCCATCATGGGCTCGACAACCTGATCGGTATCGTGGATTGCAATCGGCTGCAAATCGACGGGCCGGTGGCTGAAGTGATGAACGTCGAGCCGCTGGAAGAAAAATACCGCGGGTTCGGCTGGGAAGTTCGTCGGATCGACGGCCATAACATGGAAGTGGTGGTTGAGGCGCTGGAGAGTGCAAAGGCGCACAGCGGCAAGCCTATGGTGCTTCTGGCGGACACGGTAAAGGGCAAAGGCGTGAGCTTCATGGAAAACATCGCCGGATGGCACGGAAAGACTCCCAATGCCGAGGAACTAGCCAAGGGACTGGGTGAACTTGGCGTCGCGCATCGGATTCCCGTGCAGGCATTGCTAGACAAGGCAAGAGATTATCAAGGCGCGATCGATCGCAAACTCCACGCGAAGATGCCGCAGTTCAATCATGACTACTGGTGGAACCGCGCGTTGAACATGAAAGTGAAGATGGAGCCGACGCGCAAGGGATTTGGCCAGGCCTTGGCAGAAAATGGGGACGATGAGCGCGTGGTATGCCTTGGCTTGGATATTTCGGGTTCGATCACGATCAGCGACTTCTACGCATCGAAACCGGAACGTAAGAGTCGCTGGTTGAGCATGGGCATCGCAGAACAATCCGCGACCTCGGTGGCAGCCGGACTTGCGAGAGAAGGGAAGTTGCCGGTGTTCGGCACATACGCCACATTCGCGGCCGCGAGAAATCTTGATCAAATACGAACGTCAATTTGCTATGGCGATTTTAATGTGATGATTGCGGGCGCTCACGGGGGCGTGTCGGTTGGTCCCGATGGAGCGACTCACCAGGCGCTGGAAGATCTGTTTGCGATGTGCGGACTGCCGAACATGTCGGTTGTAGTGCCCTGCGATTCGGTGGAGACACGCAAGGCAACCAAACACCTGCTCCTTGAGCACAAAGGACCAAAATACATCCGGTTCGCGCGCGAGGCAACGCCGGTAGTGACGGACGAGCAGACGCCTTTCGTGTTCGGCAAGGCGAACGTGATCCGGTTGCGGCAACCGGGAGACAGCTTCCTGAAGGCATTTGAAACCACGCTAGAGAGCAAATATGAAGACGAAGGGGAAGATCTCACCATCGTTGCGTGCGGGCCGATGGTTCCCGAAGCCATGCGTGCCGCATGGATCCTCAAGCGCGAATTCGGATACGAAACCCGGGTACTCAACCTGCATACGTTGAAGCCGCTCGATGAATCCGCCATCATCTGGGCTGCGAAGCAGACCGGGATCATCCTGACAGCCGAAGAACACCAGATCGGCGCGCTGGCCTGGCGCGTGAGCAACGTCATAACCAGCAGTCCCGTGCTCTACGGCCAACCCATAATCACAGGGGCAATTGGAGTGAAAGACAGATTCGGCGACTCGGGCGCTCCCTGGGAACTGATTAAGGAATTCGAAGTCAGTGCCGAGCACATCGCTCACAAGGCGGTCGAACTGGTTGACATCAAGAAGAATCATCGGTTGCCGGTTGACGAACGGTTACTGGCCGGAACTCACCGCTAAGCGTTAGCCAAGATGTGGGCCAGGTTCGGCTTGTAGTAGGGACTGGCTTGGCCCCATCGTCCCAGCAATTCCTTCCTTTGGAGTACACTGTCTCTTCTTTGTCGGCGCGGGGGATTGCGCGCTCCTGAACGACCATCCAGAGAGAACGAATGACCAAGCCATTACGTGTGTTCGCCACCTGCGATATCGGTGAATCGATCAATCTTTTACGCGATCGCGGGTATGACGTCGAGGTTTATGCAGATCCGCAGGCTCCTCCCAAAACACTCATCGTCGAGAAACTGAGATCCGGCATTCACGGACTGATTTCGACCCTGCGCGATCAGGTGGACGCCGAGTTGTTTGAGGCAGGAAAAGGGAAGCTCAGAGTGGTTGCGCAGTATGCGGTAGGCTTCGACAACATCAACCGCGCCGACGCCAATCGCTACAAGATTCCCTTCACCAACACCGCCGATGTGCTGACCGAAGCTACGGCCGAGTTTGCTTTTTTCATGATGGGGGCGCTGGCGCGCAAACTGTGGAGCGCGGAGCATCTGACGCGTGAGAACAAATGGGGATTCTGGCATCCGTATCTGCCGTTCCTGGGCGATGAAGTGACCGGGAAGACGGTGGCGATCATCGGTACGGGCAGAATTGGGCTGGCGATGATCAAGAAGTGCGCCGGGTTCGATATGAATATCCTTTGCTACGACCCGGCCTACCAGAATCATGAATACGTCCGGGCTATTCAGGAGACCAATGACCTGCGGCATGCGCGGGGAATCTGTCGGGAAAAGACCTGGATTCGATATGTGGCACTAGACGACGCATTGGCGGGCGCTGATTTTGTCAGCGTACACGTTCCGCTGCTTCGGGAAGGAGAAAGCCCCACGCCAACCTTCCATCTGTTTAACGAGCCGACCTTTCGCAAGATGAAGCCGACGTCCTACCTGGTGAATACCTCGCGAGGTCCAGTAGTGGACGAAGCCGCATTGGCTAAAGCTCTGCGGGAAAAGTGGATTGCGGGGGCGGCACTCGACGTGTACGAGCGCGAGCCTTTGCCAACTGATTCGCCGTTGCGGGATCCGTCGATCGAAGATCGTTGCCGGCTTTTTCCCCATTTCGCCAGTGCAGCCAAGATCACCCGGTTGTCTACTGATCCGGACAAGGGTATGGCTGGGCGCTGCGTGCAGGGGCTCATCGACGTCCTGGAGGAAAACTACGGTGGCGATATCTCGAAGATGCCCTACGTCGTGAACAAGGAAGCTTTCTCGAAATAGAAACCCGGGGCCGCGCCAGGACATTTCTCGGCGAGCATTTACCTCATGTTCTCCAAACGCACAGAATGGAAGCTCACGCCCAATCGCTTCTCTCAGGTGCAAGCAGATTTGCGAGCATCGGGGATGGAGGTGCTCGACCTGAGTCTTTCGAATCCCACGCGTGCAGGATTTCCGCTGGACCAGGACGCCATCCTGCAGGCTCTCGCTCAACCTGAAGCATTGGATTACGATCCGCAACCAAAAGGGCTCTTGGCAGCGCGGCAGGCGGTTGCACGGTATTACCACGATGCTCACGACGTCTTTGGTGTGGATCCGGAATCGGTGATTCTCACTACCAGTACTAGTGAAGGGTATTCCTACATCTTTCGATTGCTCTGCAATCCGGGCGACGAAGTTCTGGTTCCAAAACCGAGTTACCCACTTTTCGAATTTCTGGCCGACCTGCAAGACGTCACTCTCATGCCCTATCCGCTGATCTATGACGCGGGGTGGCAGATTGATTTTCCGTCTTTGTATAAGGCGGTGAATCATCGGACGCGCGCTGTGGTGGTAGTGCACCCGAACAACCCGACGGGATCCTATGCGTCCAGTGGGGAGGTCGATGGACTGAATCGGTTTTGCGGCGAGTACGACCTTCCGCTCATTGTGGATGAAGTCTTTCTCGACTACGCCATCGATGGAGCGCCTCGCTCTTCATTTGTATCGAACGACAGTGCGCTCACGTTTACGCTGAGCGGTGTATCCAAGATTTCGGGCCTGCCACAGATGAAGGTTGCATGGCTCGCGGCCAGCGGTCCGGAAGAGATCAAGAACCAGGCTTTGGCACGTTTGGAGGTGATTGCCGATGCTTATCTCTCGATGAACGCTCCTCTGCAACTGGCGATCCCGGTGCTCCTGGACCAACGCAAAAACCTTCAGCCCCTGCTGCTGGATCGAATACGAAGCAACGTGCAGGAGTTTGACCGGCAGTTGGCTCATCAGAAGGTGTGCGAACGGTTGCGCGTGGACGGCGGTTGGTCCGCCGTCTTACGAGTACCTGCGTTGCAGTCGGATGAGGACCTGGCTATTGATCTGTTGCGGAAAGTTGCTGTACTCGTGCACCCGGGTCACTTCTACGACTTTCCGAAAGACGGGTATCTCGTGCTGAGTTTGATCACGCCGACGGAGGAGTTCCGGGAAGGCGTCAGTCGGATTCTGGGTGTACTCAATGAGTGAGAGTCAGGGGCTGCACGATGAAAATGCGACCGTCTAAGTCTATTTGAAGCAGAAACGAGAATGTGTTCCCTCCTATATTCGCTGTAAAAACGGATTCCTCTCCCGCTCTTCGCCAATGGTTGTAAGCGGCCCGTGGCCGGGGACTACGACGGTCTCGTCTGGCAATGCCAGAACCCGATCGTGCAGCGAATGCAAGATCTTCTCGTAGGAGCCTCCCGGCAGGTCTGTGCGTCCGATACTTCCTGCAAAGAGCGTGTCGCCGGCGATCAACTTCTTCTCGAGTGGAAAATAAAGACAGATGCTTCCCTCGGTATGCCCCGGAGTATGTAGCACCTGGGCCGCCAGCGAACCAGCTTTGACCGTGTCGGCCTGATCAAGGCTGTTATCGACCTCGACCTTCCCGGGCGTTGGCATGCCGACCCAGGCAGCCTGCACGTCGAGCATCTTCAGAAGGGCGTAGTCATTCTGATTCAGGAGGATTGGCGCCCCGGTGGCGGCGCGCAGCTTCATCGCCCCGCCCACGTGATCGATGTGCGCGTGGGTAATGACGATCTGCTTGACCTGAACCTTGTGCTTCCTGATCAGGCCGAGGATCTGGTCGATATCGTCGCCCGGGTCGATGACGATGGCTTCCCGAGTGGCCTCGTCCGCGATGATCGAGCAATTGCATTGGAGGGGACCGACGGGAATGATCTCGTGGATCATGACGACATTCTAGACGAGGCAATGCACAGCCGGGAAAGCCTGGCAAAAGGAAAGTCCTCCGCTGGGGAGGACTTGGACTGTGGAAAGCGCGAAGCTATTTTGTCGGGTTCGGCTGAGACGCCGGCGTCGAAGGTGGCTGCGCGGGATTTGCCGGCTGGGTATTGGTCGTAGCGGGCTTGGTTCCCGAGAGCACCGATCCAGATGAATTCGTCGTACCGGTTTGGCGAACCGCAAAAATGGAAAGTGTGATTGAAGTGAGCATAAACAGGACCGCTGACCAGGTCGTGGCCTTAGACAGAGCCGTTGCAGCTCCGCGCGGACCGAATGCGGTCTGGCTGCCCATGCCGCCGAAAGCGGCCGCGATATCGCCACTTTTGCCGCTCTGCAGCAGCACAACAACGATCAGAAAAAAGCACACCAGAATGTGAATTGCGTAAATCAGACCAATCAGGTAACTCATACGATCAAAATCCAAACCGGGGCTGCCGGCCTTTCTATCTCAAATGGAATGAATACGTTGGTGCGGAAGGGGGGATTTGAACCCCCACGCCTTTCGGCGCCACCCCCTCAAGATGGTGTGTCTGCCAGTTCCACCACTTCCGCAAGAGAGCAAAAAAGATTATAGCAAACGACAGTTTCCCAACCCGGCTGACGATGCGGGACCGGACGGCCGGGCGACCTTGCGCTTCAATATTTGACGATCGCGGCAAAGGATTTAGGATAAAGGCTGGCTCCGCCTACCAGCGCACCATCGATTTCGCTTTCGGACATGAGGGCTTTCGCATTTTCGGGCTTCACCGAGCCGCCGTACAAGATGCGAAGATTCCCGGCGAACTCCTCCCCGAAGGCTTTGGCGGCCTCGGAGCGGATGAGCGCATGCGCGTCGGCGGCCATCTGGGGCGTGGCCGTCTTGCCGGTCCCAATTGCCCAGACAGGCTCGTAGGCAACGATCAGCTTGGTCGCTTTTTTGCCGGAGATGGCGTGAAAGGCGCGCAAGCATTGCCGGCGCAGGACGTCCTCCGTGAGCCCGGCCTCGCGTTCTTCGAGCACTTCACCCACGCACGCGATGGGAGTCAACCCGGCTTCAAGGGCGGCTTTCAATTTGAGGTTGACGACGTCATCGGTCTCCCCGAAATACTGGCGCCTTTCGGAGTGACCGATGATGACATGCGTGACGCCCACCGACAGCAGCATGCTGCCGGAGATCTCGCCGGTATAAGCGCCTTCTTTCTCCCAATGCATGTCTTGCGCGCCAACGGCGACGTTCGAACCCTTCGTGGCTTCGACCGCCACGGCAATGTCCAAAAACGGCGGGCAGACCACAATCTCATCGCGATCGTGGCCTGCGACCAGAGGAAGGAAGTCGCGAAAGAAATCGCGAGCTTGATCGGGCGTTTTGAACATTTTCCAGTTGGCGGCAATGACTTTTTTTCTCAAGGAGTGTTCCTCTCGATTTCGATCGGGGATAGATCGCCAGACTTTTGCAGCTTTTCAAAGGCACCCAGGTAGACATTAAGGGTCGAGGCATCGAACAGGACGAAACGCGCATGCGTCACATGGGTCGCGGAAATGAGAGCTTCGGCGCAGGCGCGCACAGCTATTTGCGCAGCCTCGTTTACGGGGTATCCGAACGCACCGGTGGAGATCGACGGAAAGGCAAGAGACTGAACGCCGTGGTCGTCTGCGATGCGAATCGATTCGCGATAGCAACCGGCCAGCACTTTGGCTTGACCTTGCGCTCCAGCCCGGTAGACGGGCCCGACCGTGTGAATAACGTACTTTGCGGGAAGCCGGCCCGCGGTGGTCAGAACCGCCTTGCCCGCGGGCAGTTGCCCGATCTCCGCGGCTATTTTTTGGCACTCTTTGAGAATTGACGGACCGCCTGCGCGATGAATTGCGCCGTCCACCCCACCTCCGCCCATGAGGTATGAGTTGGCCGCGTTCACGATGGCTTCCGTGGTTTCTTTGGTGATGTCGGCTGGTCCGTGAAAATCGAGGGTTTTGCCACGGTCAAACCTTACCCGGAGAGCAAATTCAGACACGCGATTGTCCTTCGCTACCGCTTGTCGTTGAGCGCTTCCACGCCCGGCAGTATCTTGCCTTCAAGAAATTCGAGCGAGGCTCCTCCACCAGTCGAGATGTGGGTAATCTTGTCCGCTACCCCGGCGGCGCGAACGGCCGACACCGAGTCGCCTCCGCCCACAATCGATAGCGCCCCGGGATTGTCCGCCACGGCGCGGGCAACCTTGAACGTGCCTTTCGCAAAGGGCGACAACTCGAAGACGCCCATCGGGCCGTTCCAGAGGATCGTGCGCGCGCGGGCAATCTCTTCTTCAAACATTTCGATTGTCTTGGGGCCTATGTCGAGCGCCATCAGGCTCGAAGGGATCGGCTGGCCCTGATCGATCTTGGTCACGCGAGCGTTGGCGTCGACTTTCTCTGCGGCCACGTGATCGACCGGAAGCAAGAGCTTCAGTTTGCGGGTCTTGGCTTCCTGCAACAGTTGCCTGGCCAGTTCGAGCTTGTCCTCCTCGACCAGCGATTTGCCAACCTGCTCACCCAGAGCTTTGAGGAACGTGTAGGCCATGCCTCCGCCGATGATCAGGGAGTCCACTTTGTCCAGTAGATGTGTGATGACGGGAATTTTGTCGCTCACCTTGGCGCCGCCCAGAATCGCCACGAAAGGTTTTTCGGGATGATGCAGAGCGCGCCCGAGATATTCGAGTTCCTTCTGCATCAGCAGGCCGGCGGCGGCTTTCTGCACATGTTTGGTCATGCCGACGGTGGACGCATGGGCGCGATGGGCGGTTCCGAACGCATCATTGACGTAGAAGTCCGCAAGACGAGCCAGTTGTTTGGAGAACTGCTCGTCGTTCGCTTCTTCTTCCGAATGAAAGCGGAGGTTTTCAAGGAGGAGCGTTTGTCCTTTCTCGAGTTTTCCGGCGACCTCTTCGGCTTCCGGACCAACGCAGTCAGGACAAAAACCTACGTTTTCGCCCCGGGCAAGCTCTTTGTCGAGCAGCATGCGCAGGCGCTCGGCTACGGGCTTGAGACTGAGCCTGGGGTTCGGTTTGCCCTTGGGGCGGCCCAGATGCGATGCCAGGATCAGGCGTGCCCCGTGGCGCAGGGCATATTCAATGGTGGGCAGCGTTTCACGGATGCGCGTGTCATCCATCACACGGCCGTCTTCAAGCGGCACGTTAAAGTCAACCCGCATGAAGACCCGGTGATCGTTTAACGGCAGATCACGAATCGAAAGCTTGGACATGGCTGGTCCTTCGTAGACTGTAGCGCCGGCACCCTGCCAGCTATCCTGCAAAGGGGCGTCCATCAATTTCGGAGGCGCGCCCCCAATACTGTGAGGCGCGCTTGAATTCTCAGAGGCCCTTGGAGCCCATGTAATTGATCAAGTCGCGCACGCGGCAGGAGTATCCCCATTCATTGTCATACCAGGAGATCACCTTCACCAAATTGCCGCCCACGACCAGCGTCATTTTCGCGTCCACGATCGAGGAGAAGGGATTGCCTTTAAAGTCGGCCGAAACCAGTTCCTCCTCTTCGTACGCCAGATAACCCTTCAGGGAGCCGCTCTCGCTCGCCTTTTTCAGAGCGGCGTTCACTTCCTCTTTTGTCGTTTGCTTTTCGACCACGGCGACCAGATCGACCACCGAGACGTTCGGGGTGGGCACGCGCATCGCGAACCCGTCCAACTTGCCGGCCATCTCGGGAATGACCAGTTTCAAGGCCTTGGCTGCTCCTGTCGAGGTTGGAATCATGGAAAGCGCGGCCGCGCGAGCCCGCCGGAGATCCTTGTGCGGAAAGTCGAGGATTACCTGGTCATTCGTGTAGGAGTGAATGGTGGTCATGGTCCCGCTGACGATCTTGAAAGTATCGTGGAGGACCTTGGCGATTGGCGCCAGGCAATTGGTGGTGCAGGAGGCGTTGGAGATCACGTGATGCTTCGAGGCGTCATACTTGTCGTGATTCACTCCCAGTACCAGCGTGATGTCTTCATTCTTGGCGGGCGCGGAAATGATGACCTTCTTCACCGGTCCGCGCAGGTGCTTCTTGGCGTCATTCGCATCCGTGAAACGTCCCGTCGACTCGATCACAACCTGGGCGCCAACCGATTCCCAGGGCAGCTTGGCGGGATCCTTTTCGGCAAAGACTTTGATGGTCTTGCCGTCAATCGAAATACTGTCCGCACCGGCCGTAATCTTGTGAGGAAGGTTTCCAAGGATCGAGTCATACTTCAGCAGGTGAGCCAGCGTCTTGGGATCGGTCAGGTCGTTAACGGCCACGAACTCGAGGTTGGAATCGTTCAGGGCGGTGCGCAGAACGTTGCGACCGATGCGTCCAAAGCCGTTAATCCCTACTTTAATTGCCATGTTGCCTCCGTAAGATTATGAAGACACTTCCGCCGACACCGGGTGCCTTTAGTAAACCTCTGATGGTATCAGGCGAAGCGAGTTACGGTAAATGGCGGGCTGCACAGTCCAGTTGTGACCGGTGAACCGAAATTGTGTGCTCTGCCGACGGTCACAGCGTGATTTCAAGATAGATATTCTTTTTGCTCCATAGTGCGGTAATGCGGGTTATCCAATATTTGGCACGAATCGCCTGGCGGGCCGGGTCCCAGTTTTCTGCAGGAAGGATTCGCGCGCGGGCGGGGAACTCGGGGCCGGTGATTTTGCCCCGGATGTTGCAGGGCGCGATTCGTACCTCCGGGTTGTTGCGGATGCGTTTGTACTTTCCCGAATCGCTGCGCGTCATCACGTAAATCTTGCCATCACCTTCGGCGAACCACACCGGCGTGGGAACAACCGTTCCATTTCTGCGGAACGTGATCAGGCTCAGGTATTTCTGCCCCCGGAACTCGGCAGGTAATGTGTTCAATGTGTCTTTCCCTTTTGGGATTACTGCAGTTTCAGGGCATGCGCTCCGGAACCCGCACCTGCATTGCCGCCAGCGCCGTCCATGTGTTACAAGCCCTACATGCGTAAATGGATGAGCGACCGCTTAAAACGTCGCAAAAAGACCAAAGAGTCGAAGCCGAAAGAGTCGAAGTCCGGCGAACCTACGCAGGCGCCTCTGCAGCCCGCATATTTCGACGCGGAAGCTGCGCCCGCCGGGCCGGTCAGTTCGCCAGCGCCTGAACCCGAAGCTGAATCCGGGCTGACTGAAGTTCCTGAGCCTGAGCAGGCCGCCACAGCCCCGCGCCCGAGCGCCAGCGATGCGCCTCAGGGAGGTCAGCAGCGCCCTCGTCGGCGCCGAACCAGGGGCGGACGAGGACGTGGTGGACAGCGGTCAGGCGCAAGATCCGCCGCGCCGCCAGTCGTTCCTTCTCCGGAAGCTCCAGTGGCGGCCGCTACACCTTCTGCGATTCCACCTGCTCCGCCACGCCCATCGAAGGGCACAGTGGTTCTGGCAATCGGACTTCCAGGATCTGGAAAGAGCTCGTGGTTCAAGCGCAACAACATCACTCCGCTCTCGAGCGATATGGTCCGACTGCTGTTGTTTGACGACTCCCAGGAGCAACGTTTTCAGGATCTGGTCTTCTCGAATTTGCGCTCGATGTTGAAAGCCCGATTGATTGCGCGCCGGCCTCTGAACTACGTCGACGCCACGAACCTCACGCCCCACGAGCGCAGCAGCTGGATCAAGCTTGCGAAAGACTATGACTACGAAGTGCAGGCCGTTTATTTCGATGTTCCGCTCGAAGTCTGCCTGGAACGCAACCAGCGCCGGGATCGCACGGTCGATGAAGACGTCATGCGACGAATGGCTGCAAAATTGAAGCCGCCAACGTTTGAAGAAGGATTTTCGAAGGTGACGGTAGTCCGGGTGAAAAAGAAGGACGTCGAGACGGCGACGTAGCAGCGGTCCTTTGGAGCCGAAAACAGAAGCGCCGCTCGTCTCGAGCGGCGCTTCTGTTTGCCTCTGAACGCCGTCTAGCGCCGGCCTCCGTGTCCGCCGCCGGACGAAGAACGACCACCACCGCCGTTGCCACCTGCGCCGCGGTATCCACCTCCACCGCCGCCGCCACGCGAGACGGACGCGCCGCCTGCGACACCATGATAGGAGCCGCCCCCGTAAGAAGGTGCCGACCGGTATGACGGGGAACCGCCGCCATAGGAAGGCGCAGATCGATAAGAAGGCGAGCGGCCTCCGTAAGAAGGTGCCGATCGATAGGAAGGCGACCCACCCCCGTATGCTGGGGAATTGCCACGGAATACCGGAGCCGATCCCCGAGGCGACGGGTTGGAATTCCGGTGTGCAGGCGGCGCAGATCCGCCGTTCGACGGGCCAGAGTTTCGATACGAGGGCGGAGCGCTCGACCGGGCAGAATCACCGTACCGCGGCGAGTTGTTGGCACCTCCGCGGTACGCGGGCGATGAATCCTGTCCACGGTTCGTTGCCCAGCCTCCGCTGCGGTCGGATTGGCTGGCCTGTCTTACAGGGCCAGTCGGTCGGGGCACCGCCGTGTTCGGACGGTTGCCATACGAACTCATGCCGGGGCGTGACTCAGAGCGCGATGCGCCCGCTTGGCCGGAGCGGGACCCGAATCCTGCTGGTGGCCGTGGCACAGAGCTTTCCCTCGGTCCATTGGAGAAACCGCCACGAGACTGGGGAGCTTTTGCCTCGGGTCCCCGCGGAGCCTGCATCCCGCGCGATGGCTGCGATCCGCCTGGCGATTGCATGCCGCGTGACTGCTGCCCTCCTCCGGGTCGCTCCGTGCTCCTCGGTCCTGTTCCGCGTGACTGTTGCATTCCGCCCATAGGCGGGCGCGGAACGTTGCGAGCCACCTGCGGATTGTTGGGACGTCCCGCTTCGGCACCATTCATCGGCCGCTGAACATTATTCTCGGCCCGCTGGGCCGTTCCTCTAACAGCAGGGGATGGAACCCGTCCGGCAGCGCTTTCCGACCCATGTTGAATGATGCGCGACGGCGTCAACGGTCCATTTCTCCCGGCGAATGGCTTCTGACCACCGGCGACGGCGCGTCCGCGGTTAAAGCTGGCCGGCGGCGACATTCGCGAAACGACCGGGCGCATTCCGCTTCTCGCCGGAGGCGCGGCGGCGCGTTGGCCTGCATGCGCACCGAGCATTGCATTGCGCGTTGGAGTGACCCCAACGCGACCCATCGGCGCGTTGTTGAAATCCCTCGCTGACATTCGTACTGCCGTTCCTCGCACATGCACGCCATTCTGCAAGTTGCGGATCGGTGCGGTCGTGATTCCGCCCGGAGCGCGCATGTTGGCATAACGGTAGCCGCCGTTGCCAAACCGGTTCGGCCGATGTCCCCAATAGTTGTTGATATTCACGATGCGGGTGTTGCTGATGTTCACCCCGCGGAAGTAGTTATATCCGCCGTGGTACCAGGGATAGAAAGGCTCTCCCCATCCCAGTGCGCACCAGCCCAATCCCCCGCCAACGCCGAAGCCGAAGTTGACGCCCCAGCCAGGCCCGCCAAACCATGCGACCAAGGCCGGAGCATACACCGGGCGAACGTAGAGCGGACCCGGGGACCATCCCCAATATCCGCTGGTGTATACCCATCGGCCGTAGTGGAACGGGGCATATCCCCAAGGCGCGTCGTCAACCCAGGTCCATCCCCACGGTTCAACCCAAATCCAGTGTCCGAACTGATAGGGAGCCCAGCCCGGTGCGGCCACCGGAACCCAGATTCGGCCATACGTCGGTTCTTCGCGCCACACACCATAGTCGTCCAGATCTTCGTAGCCAACGGTCCCTCGGGCAACGTAGCGGGCGGACAGGGAACTGTCCTCACGCTTGTCGCGCACCGCACACCAGTCGTCGAAACCATCATAAGGAGGAGCTTCGGCTTCCGAATGGGCCATCGAAGTGCCATCGGTAAACTTCACCTGTTCGTTTGATTTGATCCGGACGGCAGGCCCTTGGCCAGTCGCGTCGCCTTCACCCTTGCGCACGGTAACGACGGTCGCATCGCCATTAGGATCGACGTCGACGCGATACGAGCCGGACTTTTGGACGGTGAATGCCGTGTTGGGCGTATCAATCTCGTAAGTTTCCCCGCCAAACAGATGGCGGACGTGCAGATACAGAGTCCCCTGGTGCAATTCCACCTGTACGGTGTTGTCGCTCACATTGGTGAGGGTCAGACTTGTCTCATCGCCCATGCGGAGGACCCCAGTGCCGACGTTCAATTCTGCACGCGATTCCTTGTCGGTCCACACGTTGTCGGCAATCGTCAGCGGACGATTCAAACTTCCTGCAACCCAATCCTCAGTCCCACGTGGCTGGATCGAAACTGATCCCGACATGTACTGCAGACGCGCCGCTCTTCCGGGGGGATCGTTCTGATCTGACCGGTCGGACTGTGAAGGCTGGCTCGGTTGCTGATCTGGAGCCGTAGCCTGATCCGGAACTGTTGCCTGATCCGGATATGGATCATCGTCCTGCGCTAATGCCGAAATCGCCGTCAGAGACAGCGTCAAAACCATCGCCAGCATCGTGCGCTTGAACTTTTTCATAACCTGCTCTCCTTGCCCCTCCGACCCGCCGACCGGACCTCCGAGGCCACTCGGCAGAGGGAGCGATCCTTCCGCTGCCAAATGTAGAAACCCGGCGCGGAGTCGTAAGTTGCGTTGTCAGCGAGGTTTGGCGAGATGCGAGGCGTTGGCAGGAGGTTGCCGGGGCTTGAAACCAGGGATTACGGCTTGATATACGTAACTACTTTAGATACTTAAGCATATCCTTGAATGCTGAGGTGTCGGATGACCCCAGGGCTTCATAGATGACCATCTCGGTGGAGGAGATTACGGCGCCAGCGGCCTTCATGCGTTCGAGCCCTATTTTCCAGTTCCACTCGGTTCGCGAACCGACGGCGTCGGAGGCGATGTGGACCAGATACCCTTCGCGGAGGGCGGCCAGCGCGGTCTGGGCTACGCAGATGTGGCTTTCCATTCCGCAGAGGATCACCGTATTGCGATTACCTGGCAACCGCTTCAGAGCGGAGCAGAACACCTCACTGCCGAAACAGGAAAAAATCTGCTTTTCAATGGCCTGCGTATCAGGCAGAAGAGAGGCCAGCTCGGCAACAGTATGTCCCAGGCCTTTCGAATATTGCGTGGTGAGCACGGTTGGAATTTTCAGAATGCTGGCGAGCCGGATGAGCAACTGGGAATTGCGTACCAATTGGTCCTTCTGAAAAATGGGCGGCAGCAGCTTGTCCTGCACGTCGATGACGATGAGGGCGCACTGCGCGGGGTCGAGTGAGCGGCGTGCGATTTCCGCATAGTCCGTAACGGGCGGGGTAATGTTTCCAAGCATCGACATAACGCCTCGCGGGTACTCTCAGAATTCTAACGCTTTGGTCAGCGACCGCGCACCGTAAGCCTACTTCCGTCCTGCTCCGCTCCTGGGTTACACTGTTTTCAGCCCCGTCGTTCAACGGTAGGACATCTGCCTCTGGAGCAGAGTATTGGGGTTCGAATCCCTACGGGGCTGCCATCTTTTCAGGGCGCTGCTTGTCCAGTCTTTACTTTCCTTCACGCAAATTTTGTTCACCGGCCATCTCGGCGCACGTTAGAATCATCGATTCGATCAACAGTTTCTGTACTCAACTTGCGCGGTGACTCTGCGCCAAAGGGGAATGCTTCTTTCGTTCTCATCGATGAAGAAAACCTGCGTTGGAGCAATTGTTCTTCTCCTTACCATATGTGCCGCCGCTCAGGATCGTCCCAAATGGGAGATTTTTGGGGGCTATCAATACACTTTTTCCGATTACGGTCCGATACAGGACGCGGCGACGGCAATCGCCAACAACTATGGGCAGTCCATCAGCGTCGACCACAACCTGACGATGACGGGGGGCAACTTCAGCATTCAGAAGAATGTCGGGAAGCGGTGGGCTGCCGTTCTGGATATCGGCGGAATGAACGGTACGAAAGATGCGGACTTGTCGCAATACTTCCAGTTGCTCGGCTACATCACGAACGGAACCACGCAACTCTCCACATTCCGCTCCACGGTTTACACAATCACCGGCGGACCGCAGTTCAATCTGGTGAAGATTCACGGCGCGCAGGTGTTTGTGCGCGGGTTGGGTGGAGCTTCGCGCAGCGTTTTGGGCATGGACGACACGACCCGCAAGGCACTCAATTTTCTGGTGCCCAAGTTCCGCAGCACTACAACCGATCCGGCGGTGATCGCGGGAGCCGGCGTGCAATACGGTGTGTACCGGCATTTCTTCATCCGGGGGACTGCCGACTACGTGCATCCCTTCTCGACCAGTACCCAGAATTACTTCCGCATTACCGGTGGGATTGGCATTGAGAGGCTGGGAAGATTGTTTTGAGATTGGGCGATAGGTGGCGTGTCCGAAAAAACTATCCAACCCCATAGGGCGCAGACTCGCCGTGCTAACCTTCTTAGCCAGCGATCCTACACCGCTATGACTTCGATTAATCCAGCGGACCTGCTCATCCGGAGGTCGGGAATTCACGGCTGCGGCTGCTATACCACTGTCCCGATCTCCGAAGGAACGCACATCGTCGAGTACACGGGTACGCGGTTGTCCAAGGACCAGGCGGACGAACTTTACAACGAGCGCCCGGATACTTACCTGTTCTGTATTGGAGAAGGGGATTACGTAGTAGACGGGGACTCGGTGGCTGCGTTCATCAATCACTGCTGCGATGCGAACTGCGAAACCGATGAATTCGGGGAGCACATCTGGATCATTGCGACCCGCGATATCGCGGCCGGGGAAGAACTCACCTATGACTACAACCTGTACGACGGCGATGACGACGATGAGGCAGTGTGCCACTGCGGGGCGAAAGATTGCAGGGGAAGCATGTATGGTGAGGAAGAACTCGAGCGGCGCGCGAAGGAGAAGGCCAAGACCGCTCGCAAAGCAATCACCGTAAACCGCGAGTCCAGACCATCCTGACGAACTCTCCTCATGCCACTCGACATTGTGCAGGCAGGCGACCCGGTTCTGCGGCAACGCGCCCGGCTTCTGACAGACGAAGAAATCCGCAGCCGGGAAATTCAACACCTGATTGAAGAGATGCGGGAGGCGATGCGCTCGGCGCCGGGCGTGGGCCTGGCTGCACCGCAGGCTGGATATCCCCTCCAACTGGCCGTCATTGAAGATCGGGCCGACTATCACCAGAAACTCACCGCCAGCCAGTTGGAAGAACGGGAGCGGCGGCCGGTTCCATTTCAGGTGCTGATCAATCCGACCATTGTCCGTCGGTCTGACGAGAGCGCAACCTTCTTTGAAGGATGTCTCAGCCTGGCGGGGTTTTGCGCGCTGGTTCCGCGATCACTGTCTGTGCGGGTGGAGTACCTTGACGAGCATGGCACGCGTCGAACGCAGGACCCAGCCGGATGGCACGCTCGCATCGTGCAACATGAGGTCGACCATCTGCAGGGCATGCTTTATATCGATCGCATGCTCAGCCGGAGTTTCACGAGCCTTGAGAACCTGGCGCAGCACTGGAAAGATCTGCCCGTTCCGGAACTCCTGCTCCGATTGAAGTAGTCAGCCCACCTATCCTCTGGACATCACATGCTGCAAGCTCTTGACCGCACGCATGTATTGCGCGCGTTCAAAGGCGCTGGGATCCGGGCAACGCGATTGGCTCATGCTGCCCCGCATCTGCTTAACGGATTCATACTCGTGCTGCTCCATCCATTCGAGGATGCCGCGTTCCATGTGGCGGAGCTGGTTGATACCGTTGCGGAGCAGGGAAGAACAGAGCATGGTAACGTCGGCGCCTACCATCAGCAGCTTGATGACGTCCTGAGGGTCGTGCACCCCGCTGGTGGCAGCGAGACTCGCCTTCAGCCTGCCGAACAGAATTCCGATCCAGGTCAGCGGCAGTCGGAGAGCTTGTGGTGTGCTGAGCAGGACGTTGGGACGGATTTCCAGTTCGTCCAGGTCGATGTCAGGTTGGTAGAAGCGATTAAAGAGCACGAGCCCGTCCGTCCCAGCGTCATCCAGCCGCTTGGCGACGTTGGCAAGGTTGGTGAAGAAGGGACTGATCTTGATGGCTACAGGTATGGAAATTGCCGATTTCACAGCCCACACTACATCAACGTAGGTCTGCTCGATTTCGGCAGCCTTCAGGTTGGGATCGGTGGGGATGTAGTAGATGTTGCATTCCAACGCATCCGCGCCCGCCTGCTCGATCTGCTGAGCAAATTTTGACCAGCCTCCGACGGTGGCCCCGTTCAGGCTGGCGATGATGGGGATGTCAACCGCTTCCTTGGCTTTACGGATATGTTCGAGATAACCCTCGGGTCCCAGGCGAAATTCGCTGGCTTGGGGAAAGAAGGACAAGGCTTCAGGAAAACTCTCAGTGCCGGTTGCAAGATGATGATCGAGCTCCAGCGTGTCTTGCCGCAGCTGTTCTTCGAACAGGGAATAGAGAACGATCGCCGAGGCGCCGGCGTCTTCCAGGCGGCGGATACTCGCGATCTCCTGCGACAGGGGAGACGCGGAAGGGACCAGTGGAGTACGCAGGGTGAGTCCAAGATATTGCGTGGTGAGGTCGATCATGGCTTCTCCTAAAACTCCGGGCGCAGCTACCGCGGTGTGTTTCGCAGGCTGCGCCAACTACTCTTCTTAGTCAGCTGCCTTCGGATCCGGCGCCGTCTTCCGCTGCGCGAGATATTCGTACATTCGGTAGCGCGCCTCGACATCGTGCTGCGCCTCTTCCCAAAGTCTCTTCGCGTCTTCCGGCTTGCTCTTGGTCAGCATCTTGAAGCGCGTTTCCATGAGCATGTAGTCCTGCAGTTTGCGTGTAGGTGTGCGCGAGTCGAGCGTCAGCGGATTTTCGCCAGCAGCCGCTCGATCCGGGTGGTATCGGTAGAGCAGCCACTGGCCGCTCTCGACCGCGGCTTTCTGGTTGGACATGCCGGTCGTCATGTCAATTCCGTGCGCAATGCAATGGGAGTACGCAATGATGATGCTGGGCCCGTCGTAGGCTTCCGCTTCGAGGAATGCCTTCAGGGTGTGCTCGTCTTTTGCTCCCATTGCAACCGACGCCACGTAGACGCTGCCGTAACTCATGGCGATCAGGCCCAGGTCCTTCTTCGGCCCAGGTTTGCCGCCCGCAGCGAATTTCGCGACCGCCGCGCGAGGAGTGGATTTGGACGCCTGGCCGCCGGTGTTGGAGTAGACCTCGGTGTCGAGGACCAGCAGGTTTACGTTCTTGCCGCTGGCAATCACGTGATCGAGGCCACCATAGCCGATGTCATAGGCCCACCCGTCGCCTCCGACGATCCAGACACTCTTCTTGACCAACAAATCCGCGAGGGCGAGCAACTGCTTTGCCTCGGAGGAGGGGTTGCCCTGCAGGCGTTCTTTCAAGAGGCTGACACGTTGGCGCTGTTCGTAAATGTCCGCCTCGTCTTTCTGGGAAGCAGCGAGAATCGCCGCGGCCAGTTCATCTCCAATCTGGCCGCCTAATGACAGCACCAGTTCGCGGGCGAATTCAGTTTGTTTGTCAATGGAGAGCCGGAAGCCGAGGCCGAACTCGGCATTGTCCTCGAAGAGCGAGTTGGCCCAGGCCGGTCCCCGGCCTTCCGCATTCTTCGCCCATGGAGTCGTGGGCAGATTGCCGCCATAAATCGAAGAGCAGCCGGTCGCGTTCGCGATCAACGCGCGATCGCCGAAGAGTTGGGAGAGCAGTTTCAAGTAGGGCGTTTCGCCACAACCGGAGCAAGCGCCCGAGAATTCGAATAGAGGCTCCTGCACTTGCTGTTGGCGGATGCTCGTCGGCTTTATTTTGCGACGGTCCAAGTCTGGTATGTTCAGGAAGAAATCCCAATTCTCGCGCTCTGGCAGGCGCAGGGGCGGCTGTGGGGCCATGTTCAAGGCTTTCAGGCGGGTTTCGGTTTTGTTCTTCGCCGGGCAAATCTCAACGCAGATGCCGCATCCCGTGCAGTCTTCCGGCGCCACCTGAATGCTGTACTTCATTCCGGCCCATTCTTTGTCGCGCACCTCCGTCGATTTGAAGGTAGAGGGCGCTTTTTCCAGTTCTCGCGAATCGTAGACCTTGATGCGAATGACCGCGTGCGGACAGACCATGGCGCACTTGCCGCACTGGATGCAAGTTTTGGTATCCCATACGGGAATTTCGAGAGCGAGGTTGCGTTTCTCCCATTTTGCAGTTCCCGTCGGGAAGGTGCCGTCGCACGGGAACGCGCTTACGGGCAGCTCATCGCCCCGGCCTTCGTAGATGGCCCCCAGCACCTCGCGCTCGAACTTCGGCGCTCCGCTCGAGAAGGCGGGTGGCATTTCAACGGTGCTCGTGATCGTATCAGGCACCTTGACCTCGAACAGATGGGCCAGGGTTTCATCTACAGCTTTCATGTTCTTCTGGACGACTTCCTCGCCCTTCTTGCCGTAGGTGTGGCGGATGGACTCGCGAATCGCCTCGATGGCCTGGTCGCGAGGCAGGACCTTGGAAATCGCGAAGAAACACACCTGCAGGATGGTATTCATGCGGCTGCCCATACCGCTGTCGCGGGCAACCTGGTAGGCGTCGATTACGAACAGTCTCGCTTTCTTGGCGATCAGTTCTTCCTGCACGACGCGGGGCAGGTGATCCCAGGTTTCGTTTGCGCCGAAAGGACTATTGAGCAGGAACGTGCCTCCGGGGACGAGCGCCCTGAGCATGTCGTAGCGCTCCAGGAATATCCACTGGTGGCAGGCGACGAAGTTGGCTTTCGAAACCAGGTAAGTGGAGTGAATTGGTTTAGGCCCGAAGCGCAGGTGCGATACCGTCATTGCGCCGGATTTCTTGGAATCGTAAACGAAGTAACCCTGGGCGTAGTTGTCGGTGTTCTCGCCGATGATCTTGATGGAATTCTTATTGGCCCCTACGGTGCCATCGGCGCCGAGACCGTAGAACATGGCACGCACCACGGAGTCCGGCTCAGTGGAGAAGTCTGGATCGTAGTCGAGGCTGGTGTGGTTCAGGTCGTCATGGATGCCGACCGTGAAGTGCTCCTTCGGTTTCGCGAGCGTCAGGTTGTCGTAGACGGCCTTCACCATGGCGGGGGTGAACTCTTTGGACGAGAGTCCGTAACGGCCCCCGATCACGACAGGCCACAGTTTGACGGAACCAAAGCCCTGGCGTTGACCTTCCTGCAGCGCATTGACTACGTCGAGGTACAAAGGCTCTCCGCCAGCCCCCGCCTCCTTGGTCCGATCGAGCACCGCAATGGACTGTGCGGTGACCGGCAAAGCTTCATAAAGGTGCTTCACGGAGAAGGGGCGATACAGCCGCACTTTCACAAGGCCGACCTTCTCTCCCCGCGCAGTGAGCGCCTCAACCGCTTCTTCGGCCGCTTCAGCGCCGGATCCCATCATGACGATGACCCGCTCTGCATCGGGTGCTCCCACGTAATCGAACAGGCGATACTTTCGTCCAACCAGCCCGGCGAACTTGTCCATGGCGGCCTGCACCTTGCCAGGGCATACATCGTAAAACGCATTCGCGGTCTCACGGATCTGGAAAAACACGTCCGGATTCTGGGCCGTCCCTCGAATGACGGGATGGTCGGGCGACAAGGCACGCTGGCGATGCTCGAAAACGCGATCCATGTTGATTAGGGCCCGCATGTCGTCTTCGGTCAGCACCTCGATTTTGTTGACTTCATGCGAGGTCCGGAACCCGTCAAAGAAATGCAGGAAGGGGATGCGCGTCTCCAGTGAGGCGGCATGGGCGATCAGGGCCAGGTCCATGGCTTCCTGGACGGAGTTCGAACACAGCATTGCCCAGCCCGTCGCGCGGCAGAACATCACGTCGCTGTGATCGCCGAAGATCGACAGGGCATGGGTCGCCAGGGTGCGCGCCGTCACATGGAACGTGGCCGGCGTCAACTCGCCGGCAATCTTGTTCATATTGGGGATCATCAGGAGTAAGCCCTGCGAGGCCGTAAACGTCGTGGCCAGCGCCCCGGTCTGAAGGGCGCCATGAACGGCTCCGGCGGCACCGCCTTCGCTCTGCATCTCGGCGACATGGGGTACGGTTCCCCAGATGTTGGGAACACGCTCCGACGCCCACTCGTCCGCCCACTCGCCCATGGGTGAGGAAGGGGTGATGGGATAGATCGCAATGACCTCGTTCAGGCGATACGCGACATGAGCAACCGCCTCATTCGCGTCCATGGTCTTGAATTTACGCTTCATGTTGATCCCTTCGCCTCATCTTGCGGGGCTTGCCAGAATTAGGACCCGACCCCGGATCGGTAGGCCGAAGCCACCGGTTGTCTACAGCATGAGGGGGAGGGGCGGGTGGCGTCGTGTGCGTGGGTCACAGACGGTTGTGACACCCGTCACACGAGGTATTGGAAGGCGCAACTGTGATTCGGACGGCTTCCTTGGGCGCAATGTCGATGAAGAGCGCAGAGGTCGAGGTAGGATGTGTCTGTGCCACCCTCGGCGAACCCGGTGCTTTTGTACGATGGCGTGTGTGGGCTGTGCAATCGACTCGTTCAGTTCACGCTGAGGCACGATGACCACGACCGATTTCGATTCGCCGCGCTGCAATCCCCGCTAGCCTCACGCCTTCTCGAACGGCACGGAACATCTGCGGCAGATCTGGACACGTTCTACGTAGCCACCAATTTTGATCAAGCCGGGGAGCAGTTGTTCGCGCGCTCGGACGCCGTGGTGTTCGTCCTCCATGAACTGGGCGCTGGCTGGCGAGTTCTGGGCGCAATTTTTAGCGTGCTTCCTCGTATCCTGCGAGATGCCGCTTACAATCTGGTCGCCCGCAACCGCTACAGGGTTTTCGGCAAATTCGACACCTGTCCGCTGCCCAATCCCCGCCACCGCCACAAGTTTCTGGCATAGTGCCCAGCAGGGAGACTTTTCCACCCTCAGCACAGTAAACTTTCCCCAGCAACCAGCCCATGCAACGAGGCCGCTGATGGCAGATAAGACAACTGTTTCCACCGATACCAGCATTGATTCCGTTCTTCATGAAGACCGCAAGTTCGAATGCCCACCGAGTTTTGCGGAGAAGGCCCATGTCAAGACGCTCGAAGAGTACGAGCATCTCTACAAGGAGTCAGTGGAAGAGCCTGAGAAATTCTGGGGCCGCATTGCCGAGGATCTGCACTGGTTCAAGAAGTGGGATCGGGTGCTGGAGTGGAACGCGCCGTGGGCAAAGTGGTTTTCGGGTGGAGAATTCAATCTCTCGTATAACTGCCTCGATCGGCATGTGAAGACCTGGCGGAAGAACAAGGCGGCCCTCATCTGGGAAAGCGAGCCGGGCGAGGTGCGCACCTACACCTACCAGCAGCTCTGGAAGGAAGTGCAGAAATTCGCCAATGTCCTCAAGTCTCGGGGCGTGAAAAAAGGAGACCGGGTCGCGATCTACATGGGAATGACGCCGGAATTGCCGATCGCGATGCTGGCGTGCGCGCGCATCGGCGCACCGCACTCGATCGTTTTCGGCGGGTTCGCTTCACACGCATTGGTGGACCGCATCCACGATTCGCAAGCGGTCGCAGTGATTACGCAGGATGGATCCTATCGCCGCGGTTCGGAGGTGACCCTTTTTCCCGCGGTTGAGGAGGCGCTCAAGTCGTGCCCGAGCGTGAAACACGTAGTGGTTTACAAGCGAACGGGAACGCCGATCAACCTGCAAGCGGGACGCGATCACTGGTGGCATGAGCTGATGGCGAAGGCTTCCGACGAATGCCCGGCAGAGCCGCTTGATGCTGAGCACCCGTTGTACATCCTCTATACCTCCGGGACCACGGGAAAGCCCAAGGGTGTGGTGCATACGACGGGCGGGTATTCCGTGGGCACTTATTTCACCACCAAACTAGTGTTCGACCTGAAAGAAGACGACACGTACTGGTGCACCGCCGATATCGGGTGGGTCACTGGTCACAGTTACATCGTGTACGGTCCGCTTCAAAATGGCGCGACCAGCCTGATGTACGAGGGCGCACCCAACTTTCCGGAGCCCGATCGCTTCTGGTCGATCATTGACCGGCATCAGGTGAATGTTTTCTACACCGCCCCCACGGCAATTCGCACCTTCATCAAGTGGGGCGATGAATGGCCAAATAAACACAAGATGGACAGCTTGCGACTGCTGGGCACGGTGGGAGAGCCCATTAATCCCGAAGCATGGATGTGGTACCGCGAAGTCATCGGCCACAATCGCTGCCCGATCGTCGACACCTGGTGGCAGACCGAGACCGGGCACATCATGATCGCACCTATTCCCGGAGCAATTGCGACCAAGCCAGGATCGGCGACGCGGCCAATTCCAGGAGTCGTGCCGGAGATTGTCACCATGGACGGCAAACCGGTTCCCGATGGCTCGGGCGGGTTTCTGGTCATCAGCAAACCGTGGCCGGGAATGCTGAGGACCATTTATGGCGATCCGGATCGTTACGTGCGGCAATACTGGTCGCAGATACAGGGCGTCTACTTCACAGGCGACGGCGCGCGCAAGGACAAGGATGGTTACTTCTGGATCATGGGGCGGGTCGACGATGTGCTGAACGTCAGCGGCCATCGCTTGAGCACGATGGAAGTGGAGAGCGCGCTGGTGTCGCATGACGCGGTGGCCGAGGCCGCCGTGGTCGGACGCCCGGACGATCTCAAAGGGCAGGCCATTTCGGCCTTCGTGACCCTCGAAAAAGGTCGAGAACCTTCGCCCGAACTGAAGGAGGAACTGCGAAAGTGGGTTGCAAAGGAAATCGGGGCACTGGCCAAGCCCGATGACATCCGGTTTACCGACATGCTTCCCAAGACGCGCAGCGGCAAGATCATGCGCCGTCTGCTGCGCGAACTGGCCACAAGTGGCGATGTGAAAGGCGATACCACAACGCTCGAGGACTTCGGCGTGATTGCCAAGCTGAAGGAGAGCGACGAGGCGTAAGCGGGATGGCTCCGCAGCCGGCGTGCGCTTATTTCTTTGCCTTGATCCGATCGGAAATTTGGTCGTACTTTCCCTTCGGCAGGATGCGCCGGTTCACAAGATCGACGGGCGCATCATAGGGGCGTCCATCAATAATTCGATCGGCATCTGCAGAGGTTATGCCAGGCAGACTTGCCAGATCTTCTTTCGAAGCGGAATTCAGATCGAGCGGCTTGTCGCGGCTCCATCCCTCGCGAATGCCAGCGGCGACAGCTTTCGCGTCCCGCTTCATATTGGCGGTGGCTTGCGCCGTTTTCTCCTTCAGATCCTCAGAGTTTCGCGGTTGGACACAGGCCGTCAAGGAGACCAGCAGTAAGATGGCGGAGCAGAAGCGGGCGAGATGCACGACCGGCTTTGATTGGCTTTTCACGACCCTTGGATGACGACGGCTGCTTTCCGGTTGGTTGTGATCGACCGTCGCTCGTTCATTCAAAAGCCAAATGAACGGCTGACGCGATGCGGAGGAACGCACCAAAAAGTGAAGGTCAAAGTGAATCTCGGCCTTTTCGCGGGCCATCTTCGGTTGTAAAATCGTGGCACTCTCGGGGGAGTCCATTATGCGAATATTTGGGGTGTTTCTCTGCGCGTGTCTATTGGTTTCTGTTGCAGGCTGGGGCGACGAACAGCATCATCACCAACTCACCGAAAAGGAAATCGGTTCGGTCCACTTCACGACCTCCTGTTCGAAGGAAGTGGAAGGTGATTTCAACGGCGCCGTGGCGCTGCTGCACTCATTCCAATACGAACAAGTGCGGCATGCCTTTGAGGAGATCACCCGTAAAGACCCTTCCTGTGCCATGGCCTGGTGGGGCGTAGCCATGTCGCATTATCACGGGCTTTGGGATAACGGCGATACGGCTGCGGGACGTATAGCCCAGCGTAAGGCCGTTGAGGTTGCCGCCGCGAATCCGAAGACCACGGCTCGCGAGAAAGCGTACATCGAAGCTCTGGGCGAAATTTATCGCGAAGATAGCAAGGATTCCCGCGCGAATTCCATGGCCTTCGAAAAGAAAATTGCGGCACTGCACTCGTCTTATCCCGACGATACGGAGGCTGCGATTTTTTACGCCCTCTCCTTGGACATCATTGCTCCGAAAACCGACAAGACTTTCACCAACCAGCGCAAGTGCGGGGAGATTCTCGAGCCGATCTTCGAGAAGTTCCCGAACCATCCGGGAGTGGCGCACTACATCATCCACTGCTATGACAATCCTGTTCTAGCTCAGCAGGGTCTGAAAGCAGCGCGAGCCTACGCAAAGATTGCGCCGGCCTCGGCTCACGCGAATCACATGCCGTCTCACATCTTCACCAGGGTCGGATCTTGGGAGGAATCGGTCCAGTCCAACAAGAGGGCGGAAGCCTTGGCTGCCGCCGCGGAAGCCAACTCGAAGAACGGCGAAGCGCGCGACCAGCGTTTGCACGCGATGGACTACATGGAATATGCCTATCTGCAGAGTGGACGGGTCGCCGATGCTGAAAGCGTAATGACCAGCACCAGTGCTCTGCCGCCAGTAAGCGGGCTGACTTTCACGGGAGACTATGCATTCGCGGCAATCCCAGCGCGTTACACGATAGAACTGGGAAAATGGGATAAGGCCAGCATGTTGATGGCGCGGAAAGAA
Organism: uncultured Acidobacteriota bacterium; assembly: GCA_963733805.1. Taxonomy (GTDB): domain Bacteria; phylum Acidobacteriota; class Terriglobia; order Terriglobales; family Acidobacteriaceae; genus Gp1-AA133. The sequence continues at coordinate 900,844 of CAVTEO010000010.1, forward strand.
AGTGTGCCATGGGCACAGGCGATTACCTGGACGGCGGTGGGCGTAGGAGCAGCGCGGTCAGGGAATGTGAAGCGCGCGTCTGAGGCTAAGCAGACGCTCGAGGCTCTGCGCGAGGAAACCGCGAAGCGGGACAACAATTACTGGTTGAAGCAGATAGAAGTTCAGATACAAGAGGTCGATGCCTGGATCGCACAACAAAGCGGAGACGGGGAAAAAGCACTGACTCTAATGACGAGCGCCGCGGAGCTTGAAGAGAGCATGGACAAGCACGCAGTTACGCCAGGTGCTGTGGCCCCTGCCCGCGAGATGCTCGGGCAGTTGCTGCTGGTGCAGAAACAGCCGCAATCGGCGCTGGAAGCATTTCAAGCCGTCCTCAAGGTTGCCCCGAAGCGTTTCAACGCGCTGTACGGAGCGGCCAGTGCCGCCGATGCTGCGGGTAGAGGAGAGATCGCTCGCGAATATTTCCGCGAGTTGATCGAGGTTGCCGTTAGCGACGAGCGGCCCGAGTTAATTCAAGCTCGCGCAAAAGTCAGTGTTACGGCACGGAACTGAGGCTGGCAGGCTTGTCGAAGAGGATTCGACGAGCCTTCTCGGTCGCTTACGGCAGCTTGCTCTAGATCCTCATCGCGTTTTTCTGAACGGCAGGGCGGGATCGATCGGAAGAGTATGGCGGAGAGGGTGGGATTTGAACCCACGATACCCGTTAAGGTATGTCCGCTTTCGAGGCGGATCGTTTCAACCACTCACGCACCTCTCCGCATTAAAACCAGCCTATAGTCGTTAGTCGTTGGTCGTTGGCCAATACATAGTGATCGATGCCCTTGCTGACGACGGGTGACTGACGACTAACGACTAGTTTTTCTTCTTTCCCGGAAGAAAGCCTGCAATAGCTCAGCGCTGCGGCCTGCCAGCACCCCGCCTTTCACATCCATGCGGTGGTTGAGCAGGGGATGATTCAGAACCTGCATCACCGAATGGACCGCCCCGGCCTTGGCATCGTCGGCGCCGTAAACCAGGCGCTTGATGCGCGCGTGCACCAATGCTCCCGCGCACATCGCGCAAGGCTCAATTGTAGCAAACAGCTCGCAGTCTTCGAGGCGATGGTTGCCGAGGTTCGCACCAGCTTCGCGGAGGGCCACGACCTCGGCGTGAGCCGTGGGGTCGCTGCCTGCGAGGTTCTGGTTCCAGCCTCTACCGACGATGCGCCCGTCGTAGACGACAATGGCGCCAACCGGGACTTCTCCGATCTCAAGCGCACGTTGCGCGGCGTGCAGAGCCTCCTCCATGAACAGTTCGTCGGACTGGTCAGTCGAGGGCGAGCCCTGGCCCGTCGCGCGACCGCTCGTCGCAGGTAGCTTGTCGTTGTCCATTGCAGGGAAGTCTTAGGCATGCATTGTAACGGCTCGACGCGGAACTTGGCGGGAGGCTAGAGGACGTGGAGCACGGCTCGAAGGCTATCGGGGATGACGCCAAGGAGTCGGTGGCACAGCGTGGTTAGCATCCAATGCCCAAGAAAAAGCGCCGGAACCCCCACCGCAATCCAGCGAAGTTCTGGTCGGGATGGTAGAAACGCCTTCATGAATCCGTCCTGGGCATAGGTACGCAGGCATGGGGCGAAATGTTCCCTATGTCCCTCGGATCCGTGCCAAGTCGAATCGGGCGTTACGACGGTTGCACCGTGCTGAATCAACGAGGGATATGGGGGTTAGCGCTGCTGGCGCCGTTTAAGGTATGCTAACTGCGTTATGGGGATGCCGAACCTACTCCGCAAAATCTTTCTATTGGATTTGCTGCAGGGACTGAAAGTCACGTTCCTTTATCAGGATCCCAAGGAAAACTATACGGAGCAGTATCCGCTGGAGAGGCCGCAGGTGGCCGAACGCTACCGTGGGGCGCCTCGTCTGAATGTCAACCCCGACACGGACGAGACCATGTGCATCGCGTGCGATCTGTGTGCGTTGGCATGCCCAGAGCACCTGATCGTGGTCTCCAGTGAACGCAACGAGAAGACCCGCCGCAAGGAACTCACCAATTTCACCTACGACCTGAGCCGGTGCATGTTTTGTGGTCTATGCGAGGATGCCTGCCCGACCGACGCTCTGGAGTTGACCCAGGATTTCGAACTCGCCAACTACTCCCGCGAAGACATGATCTGGGATCGTGAGACGCTGGAGAAAGGCCCGCGGCCAACGGTTTACCGGAAATAGGTCCGCGGCCTCAAGCCTACCCAAGAGCTGATGGCCAGCTTCAGCCGATGTCTGCAGTCACTGCCGCATCGAATTTCGAGTAATACTTCTTTACGTCAGCGGCACCGTATTTCTCGCGAAATTTTTCAACGATCGACTTCACCGTTGCGGCATTCTTCGCGGGAACAGCCTTGAATTTTCCCTTTCGCGTCCCGCGCTTTCACCTCAATCGAAGGGTTCTTAAGCACGTTCTGGTACCACTGGGTATCGGAACCTTGCACAGGCAGCAGGTAGAGTTTGTTGCCCTTGGCCACGAACCATACGGGATGGCTGATAGTCTTACCGGATTTTCGACCGGTCACAGTCAGGTTGATCTCGCGATAGCGGGTGAGGCGGTCTTTCAGTTCGTTGTCCTTCATTGGATTGCTCCGTGCCTTTGATGCGCTTGCGATCATTTTGGTCGGTTATGATTTTTGACAAACGATAAATAATGCGAACACAATCACTCAGCAGCCAATTTCAATATCTAGCGGACTTTTAATGCCGTGAACATTCGGCCGGTTACGGAGTCCCGGATGCTGCATTGAAGGCTGAGGAACGACTAGCGACTGACGACTAGTTTTTCACAACCGGTTGCTGCTGCGTCATGCAGTGCATCGCACCGAAGCCCCAGATCAGATCGCCGGAATAAATGGGCACGATTTCGCGGTCGGGGAACAACTCGGCCAGTGTGTTGAGGGCGATGCGATCGTTAGTATCGTTGAACACTGGAACCAGAACGATGCCATTTGCGATGTAGAAGTTCCCATAGCTGGCCGGCAAGCGGCGGCCTTCGAAAATAACCGGACGCGGCATAGGCATCTCGACGATCGTGAATGGCCTGCCGTCCTGATCGCTCGCGGCCTTCAGGCGACGCAGATTCTCGGCGAGCGGTTCGTGGTTCGCGTCTTGGGGATTTGGCTCAACCATGGTGAGGATCGTGCCGGGCGCGACGAAGCGGGTAATGTCATCGACGTGCCCGTGGGTATCGTCGCCGGCAATGCCGCGGCCCAGCCAGATTACCTTCTGGATGCCGAGAGGGCGGCGAAAATCTGCTCGTAATCCTCGGGTGTGAAGCCAGGATTGCGTTGCTGGACTTTGCTCAGGAGACATTCCTCGGTGGTCAGGATGCTGCCTTTCCCGTTGACATCGATGGAGCCGCCTTCGAGCACGACGCGCGTACCGTTGTGGTGGGCGGGGATTTCCGGGGCGTGGGCGGCGCGTGCCATCAGCGCGCCAATTTTCTGGTCATGGCGATAGTCCGAATATTTGGCCCAGGCGTTGAAGCGCCAGGTGATGGCCTGCAGGGCTGCCGCATTTTGCCGGGAGCTACGGGCAGGAACGGCAGCCGCTCCACTGACTGCGTTGCCGGGGTCCGGTGCCGACGGATCTTGCGGCGCTCCCGACTTTTCGCGGGCGGGGGCGTCCGCGCTACAAATGAACGTGCAGCCGTTGTCCCGGGTCCAGACTCGGTTGGTGGGCCAGCGGTGAAAACGAACGTTCTTGCTCAGTGCGTTGGCAAGCCGCAGAGTCTTCCGCGCGCGCTTTTCTGAGGTGGCGTCGTTGACGATCAACTCGACCCGCTCGTGCCGGGACAAGTTGCGAATAATCTCCGCGTAAACCCAGGGGATGGGCTCGAACTTGCCAGGCCAGTCGCCGCGAAAGTGAGGCCAGGCCAGCCAAGTGGCTTGGTGGGGTTCCCATTCCGCAGGCATGCGGAGAGCAGCTGAAGACAAAGTTAAAGTATTACTTGAAAGATCGGCTGACAGTTGCGACGGCTTACTGGCATCCTCAGCGGTTCTTCTTTGCGTCCTTCGGCGTTTCAGTTTCTCTCTCCGGCAGGAAGGCGGCCTCAGCTAACCGTCAATCGATCAGGCGGCTGGTAATCGGTGCGTAGCTGTCGATTCTGCGGTCGCGCAAGAAAGGCCAGTTGCGGCGGATGTCCTCGAGCTTGCGCAGATCAACCTCGGCAGCCAAGATTTCCTCCTTCTCGTGGGAGCCCTGCGCCAGAACCCGGCCGAAAGGGTCAGAAAAGAAGGAACCGCCCCAGAACTCGAGTCCCGCTCCCTTTGCCTCGTTTCCGCGAATGTTGCCGGTTTCGAAACCTACGCGATTGACAACACCGACGTACACCCCGTTGGCAATGGCGTGGGCGCGCTGAATTGTTTTCCATGCGTCGTACTGGGCCTCGCCGAATTCCGCCTTCTCCGCCGGATGCCATCCGATGGCGGTGGGGTAGAAAAGCAACGTGGCTCCTTGCAGCGCGGTCAGGCGAGCGCCTTCCGGATACCATTGATCCCAGCAGACCAGCGTTCCAATTTTCCCGGCTGCCGTATCGAACGAGCGGAAACCCAGATCTCCCGGGGTGAAGTAGAACTTCTCGTAGTAGAGGGGATCGTCGGGAATATGCATTTTGCGGTAGATGCCGCGCAGCGTTCCGTCCCGATCAAACATGGCGGCGGTGTTGTGGTAAACGCCGGGGGCTCGCTTTTCGAAAAGGGACGCCACCAGGACGACCCCGTGTTTTTTAGCGGCGGTCGCAAGCCTTTCGGTCGACGGGCCGGGAATTGGCTCGGCGAGATCGAACAGCGCATGATCTTCGCGCTGGCAGAAATACTGCGTCTGGAAAAGCTCCGGGAGGCAAACTACGTTGGCACCTTTGGCAGCCGCATCGCCGATCCGCGTGATGGCCTTCTGAAGGTTTTCTTCGGGGCTCGGGCCACATGACATCTGCACCAAAGCCGCAATAAATTTTTCTGGCGACAAGCCGGCGACCTCCCGAGTGGAACGGAAAGATAGCATAGCAAAGTCGTGGGGTTAGGGTTGGCTAGACCTTGCTGCCTTCTAGTAGAGTAGTCCTACACATAAAAAAGGGTTTTTGCTTGGAGGTGTGCCTTGAAGCAAGGAAATCATGACAAGCGTCATCATTCGGAGAAACATGCGAACGGCAGCGACGGATCCGGCATCGAGCGCGAGCTGCATAATCCGATCGAAGACCGGCTGATTCCGCTGGAACCACTCGACCTCGGCAAGGTGCGCTCCATCGATGATCTCGTGCGGGCGATGTCGAGAACGGCTTTTACGGGCAGGCAACTGGGAGAGGCCGCGGATGTGCTCGAAGCGATGGCGCGCGATGAAGAATGCTTTGTCGTGATGACGCTGGCCGGGGCAATGACGGTCGCAAAGCAGGGCCTGATCATCGCCGAGCTGATTGACCGGGGTATCGTGAACGCCGTGGTTTCCACGGGCGCTCTGATGGCGCATGGCCTGGTCGAAGCTACCGGTCGGGCTCACTTTCGGGTGAATCCGGAAGTTTCCGACGAGGACCTCTATGAACAGGGCTACAACCGCGTCTACGACACTTTGGAGCCGGAGCAAAACCTCGATCACGTCGAGGAGGTTATGTCGGAGATCCTGGAGGGCTGGGACCACAACGAAGTGCTTTGCTCCTACAAGTTGAATCACACGATAGGCGCGCATCTGGCCAGGACTGCCAAGGATCAGAGAGGCATTCTGAAGTCGGCGTACGAGCAGGGCGTGCCGGTATTCGTGCCCGCTTTCACCGACTCGGAACTGGGGCTTGACGTCGCCCTGAACAACCGTCTTCGCGAGTCGACAGGACGGCACAAGATCCGGTTTGATCCCTTCGTCGATCTCGAGCATTTTGCCGCCACATTGCTGCGCCAGAAGCGCCTCGGGATTCTTACCATTGGCGGGGGCGTGCCGCGCAACTGGTCTCAACAATTTGGGCCCTTTGTCGAATTGCGCCATCGCCGGCTGGGAGAGAACATTCCTTTGAAGCGCTATCACTACGGCGTGCGAATCTGCCCCGAGCCGGTGTATTGGGGCGGCTTGTCGGGAAGTCCCTACAGCGAAGCTATTTCGTGGGGTAAGTTCGTGCCACCTGCGGAGGGCGGGAAGTTCGGGGAGGTATTCGTCGACGCAACGGTTGGCTTGCCCATGATTGTCGCGGCAGTGCTGGAGCGGCTCGACAAGGACAAATCCCTTAAAGGCAGGGCGAAGAAGAAAATGGCAGCGAAGTAGGGAGGCAGTCTTCGGTCGCTAGTCGTCAGCGAATTCCTGCGCGCAGGGTTTCAAGCTAAGGATTCCCGTTGCGTCAAGTCGTGGGATGGCGGGCTCACGCATGCCCCGCTCGGTGCCGCGCCCTCCCGGGGCTCGCGTTGGATCCGCTGGCTTTCCCAGTGCTTACGCACTGGCCTAACCTATGCCGCCGCTCCGCGGCAGGGTAAGGTCGCATAGTGCCTTCTGGGTGAAGCATCGCTTGCATGTCGCTCGAAGTCGTGTTCTGCACGAAAGGGAAAAGGGACGGCCCCTGGCGCGTCCCTTTCTAGTTGCATTTTTTGGGAACAGTCGCCTAATCGAAGATCAACACCGCCGAAGCAATCACGGTTGTCCACAGACCCCGCTTGTCGCCGACCGCGGATTGGGTCACGTTCGCGGTGCGCACGATCTTATTGGACAGGCGGTAAATCTGTTTTTTCTCGTCCCACGAACGGTCCGGATCAAAATCGACGTTGAGGGTCGTGGCCAGCATCTCGGCGGCAAGTTCCTCGGCGTAATCCCCGGCCGCATCTTCTGATTCCCCGAAAGAGTGGTGCTCGCTGAGATAGCCGTACGTGTTGCGGTCGGAAGGAATGGCGACGCCGATGCTGGAAGCGAGAAGGCGGTGCGGTTCGCGGGTGCTGTTTTCGGCCACCACGGCGAACACCACTTCGCCAGGGTGCAAAAATTTCAGTCCAGTTGCGCGAGGCACGAGCTTGCAATTAGGTGGAAAAATTGAGGAGACCCGAACCAGGTTTTGAGCGGCGATGCCAGCGTCCCGCAGGGCCAACTCAAAGGAAGTCAAGCGCTCGCGATGTTTGCCGACTCCCTTGGTGAAAAAGATCCGCTTCGGGACCATGTCCTTGCTCAATTCATTTGCCTCCAGCGATGCGAGAGAGTTTAAGGAAAACGCAAATTTAACACGTCGATTTGTGAACGTTGGGTGAAAAGTGCTGGAGTGAGCAAAAAAAATTACGGGAGCTTCCACGAAGCTCCCGAACTGGTATTCAGCCAAAACCGCGCGAGGCCTATTTCACGGAGGCGACCTGAATGGTATCGCCGTTGACAGCGCCGGTCACGGTAGCAGTGGATCCGGCCGCCTTGTCGAGGCTGGCCAGGGTTGCCTTGTCGCTGGAGTCCAGCGTGTAGACCTTGTCTCCGACCACCAGGGCGTACTTGGAGCCCTTGCTTACGCACGCGCGCGTGCAGTCCGCCTCAGGACCCGACATCATGTGATGGGCCCCGCACATAGCGTCGCTCACCTTTCCGGTGAAGCTCTGGCCCTTGTCGGCGGCAAAGGCTACGGTAGCAATAAGCACGGCTGCCAGAAAGAGTCCGAATTGTTGCATGCGAATCTTCATTCCAAATGTCTCCTGCAATAGGGTAGGCCTTTGGGGCCAAGGTTGTGGGACCTCGTTCTAGCTAGACTACCAGACAAGCGGGGTTGGTCTTGTCGCGGCCTTGAATCACTAGGGTGGCAAGTGGGGTTGGGGGTCGCGTTGGCATGAAAAGCGCGAAATCTCAAGGGTGCAGAGCACGCGGAGAAACTTCCGCGGACTGCACAGAGTCCATTTAGGCGTAAACGGTGACATGGGAAGGCATCAGGAGGGTGGTTTGATGCCGTAGCGCAGGGTTACGTCGACCGTCTTGTCATCTTCGTTGATGCCTTCGTGGATGCTGATCGTCCAGGTCACATCGCGGGACAGCAATTTGACTGTGTCTTCGAAGAAGCGTCTGGGATAGGTCGAGTCGTACGGATCTCCTTCACGCAGAGTCCAGGCTTCCCTCAGGCGGTCTACCGTCTTGGGATCCAGTCCCTGGATGTCCAGATCGCCGAGGTGGAAGACGTCGCCTTCGGAAACCACCAGGGTGTACGCCACGGTCTTCGCCGAATCATCGAGCTTGGCGTTTGCCTTGACGGCCGCCATCATGTAGCCGCGTTTGGTGTAGAGGTCATGAACGGAGTCCATGTCCGTCTTGAGCTGGGGGGCGTTCGCCAGGTCGCCGGGCTTCGCGCGAACCAGCGTCTGTAGTTTGTCGGCTGGAAAGGTCTTGTTGCCTTCCCATTGGATGTCCGAGATTTTGTATTGATCGCCTGGGGAAACGGTCAGTTGAACCGAGACTTCGGTTTCGTCCGCGGTATCGCCGACTACCTTGGGCTGCGGGTCCGTTATGTTCGCGTTCAGAAAACCACGAGCAAGGTAAATGGGCAGCAAATTCGTTGTCGCATAAGCCAGAACTGCCGACCGCGAATAGTCTTTGCCTACCAGTTTCTCCGATGCCGACTTCAGCTCACTCAGTTCCTGCGGTCCAGCCCCCTGGAAGTTGATCTCGGTTACGGTGAGATTTACGCCTGTGACTTTAAAATTGATGGCGTCAATCGGGCCCCCGGGATCTTTGCTCTCGCGAACATACTCGGCGCGTCCCGACAGGCTCAGCGGTACCAGGAGGTTCTGGAGAATGTCGGAAATTTGATCGGAAAGTGTTCCTCCGATGGGCACCTGCCCCTTAAAAAGGGGCAAGCGCTCGTGGATCCTGGTAAGAAGCTCGTCCTCGGTGAACCAGACGAAGTTTTCAAAGTGTGCGGGCACAAGCTTGTCACTGTCGGCCAGTTCCAGATCGAGCTTGGTTCCGGCAGGCACAGTGGAGTAGCTGTAGGAAACGTCCGAGAAGAATCCACACTCCACGAGTTTCTGGGCGGCTTTCCGGAAGTCGTCTTCGGTCGCCACGGCACCCACCTCGAGGCCGGAGGCTGCGATGACCTCGACGGGTGTGTACCGGTGTGTTCCGCCCACATGGATGGTCGCCAGCTTGCCCGAGACGGCGGGCGCTTTGGCGGCAGGCTTTCGGGCCGTCTGCGCGAAGGAAGCAACCGTCAGAAAACAGAATGTGAGAATTCGGCAGATCGCGAGCTTCGTCACTGCAAGAATTCTAGCCGATTACGCAGGGCTTGCGGTGGACGCATCGGATCAGCAACGGTCATCGTCCGCGTTTTATGGTCTCCAAAGAGGGATCGAGTGCTTTGATCTTGACCGCCGTATCGATAAAAACGAGCGCGGCACGGCTGAGAGCCTTGTCTTTGCGGAACACCAGGGCCAAGTCTCGTCGGATGTGGGTATCGGAGAGTGGAATCACGGCGAGGGTATTGGCCTGCACGTCCTCGGCAACATTCGACCGGGCGATGAAGCCGACGCCAACGTCAGCCGCGACGAAGCGCTTCAAGAGTTCGCTCGAGTCGAGCTCCATGGAAATTTGAGGCTTCATGCGCCGCTCGTGAAAAAGGTTCTCCAACGCATCGCGGGTATGTCCGCTCTTCGGCATGAGGAGGGGATAGACGCCTACTTCTTCGACGGTCGTCGACTTCGAGCGGGCCAGGGGATGGTGCGGCGGAGCAATCACGACGAGTTCGTCGCGGTGAATCGGAACAACAGTGAGACGGGGATCGGTTACGGGCAGGGAAACGACGCCGAAATCGACGGAATTGTCGATAACCGAATCCAGGGTCTTTGCGTAGTCGGCGCGCTTGATGCCAACTGACACATCGGGATAGTTCTTTTTGAACTCGGCAAACACCTCGGGCAGCACGTGGAGGCAGGTGCCCTCATTCGCCCCGACAACGATCTCACCGCGCGGGATACGCTCGGTTTCAGCGATGGCAACACAGATCGCCCGTCGAGCTTCGACAGTGTCTTCCGCGTATTTCAAGAACAGCTTGCCCGAAGCGGTGAGCGAGACTTTTCCGCCGGAACGGTCAAGCAGGCGCGCGCCAACTTCCTCCTCCAATGCCCGAATCTGCGAGGAGACGGCCGGCTGTGTGCGGAAGCGCTTCTCGGCAGCCCGCGAGAACGAACAAAGACGCGCTACTTCCAGAAAAGTTTCCAGCTGGTCAAAGTCCATTGGGTTGTGCGTCTACTGGCGACCCAGCGGAGAAACACACTTCCGCATCCTGAAGTCGGAGTTTTCTTCGCCCACTATCATAAACGCTTCGAATCGCAAGCATTGAAACAATCGATTGGCCATGCTGGTGGAACGCCTGTAACATGCCGTTAACCGAGAATTGGCGTGCGAAGCAGGGCTTGCGTCGCGGCCCTGCCTTGTTCCTTCATCCGGCGCGAGTCGCAATAAACTCCGCTTATTCCCTCCATAAAAACAATCAATTCGAGTGCCTGCGGGCGACCTTCTACACTCTAACGGCGCTTAAGAAGTAACGCTGCCAGCCTCTGTTTGTGCCTCTGGAGGGCCGGGCGCGAACGGCATCGCAGGCGTTTGATGCCGTGGATTCGAAGGCGGTGCGCGGCGTCCCGTGGAGTGTTCGTAGCCTCAATGCCTCTGGAAGGGAGAACATGGCAGATCCCAGACTGGTGCTGGATTTTGCGAAGCGCAATGACGCCAAGATCCTTGATCTGAGATTTACGGATCTTCCCGGCCTCTGGCATCACATCTCGTATCCCATCGAGCAGCTCACCGAAGCTTCGTTCGAGGAAGGTTTCGGCATGGATGGCTCTTCGATTCGCGGATGGTCTGCGATCCATGAGAGCGACATGCTGCTGATCCCGGATCCAGGGTCCTACCTGCTGGACCCGTTTACGGAGGTGTCAACGCTGGTTATGGTCTCGGACGTGATTGACCCCGTAACCAAACAGCGCTATGACCGCGATCCGCGCTATATCGCCCGCAAGGCTGAGCTCTATCTGAACGCGTCCGGCGTCGCCGACACGGCCTATTTCGGAGCGGAAGCCGAATTCTTCATCTTTGACAGCGTGCGGTTCGACCAGCGCGCACAGCATGGTTTTTACTTCGTTGATGCAGAAGAAGGACGCTGGAATTCCGGTAGGGTTGAAAACAATCTTGGCTATCGCCCGCGCTACAAGGAAGGCTACTTCCCAGTACCGCCCACAGACCACTACCAGGACTTGCGCAGCGAAATGGTCGTGACCATGCAGAACGCGGGCATGACCGTGGAATGTCATCACCACGAGGTGGCCACCGCAGGACAAACCGAGATCGACCTTCGCTTTAACTCTCTGGTCAAGTCTGCCGACAACATGCTGTTGTTCAAATACATCGTGAAGAACGTGGCGAACCAATACGGCAAGACCGTGACCTTCATGCCCAAGCCGATTTACGGCGATAACGGCAGCGGGATGCACACTCACCAGTCGCTCTGGAAAGATGGCAAGCCGCTGTTCGCAGGGGATGGCTACGCTGGCCTATCCCAGGCGGCGCTCTGGTATATAGGTGGACTGATCAAACACGGCCCGGCGCTGGCGGCCTTGATCGCGCCTACGACGAATTCTTATAAGCGCCTGATGCCGGGTTTTGAGGCCCCCGTAAACCTGGCGTATTCGCGGAGGAATCGGTCCGCCGCCTGCCGGATCCCGATGTACTCCGCCTCGCCCGCGGCGAAGCGAGTCGAGTTCCGTCCGCCGGACCCGAGCTGCAATCCGTACCTGGCATTTGCCGCGATGATGATGGCCGGACTCGACGGCATCGAAAACAAGATGGACCCCGGCCCGCCGCTGGATAAAGACCTTCACGATCTCGGGCCGGAAGAACTTGCGAAGGTGCCGTCCATGCCGAACTCTCTCGAAGACGCCCTGGATGCGCTCGAGCGAGACTCCGGGTTCCTGCTGAAGGGAGATGTTTTCACAGAGGAACTGCTGCGGACTTACCTCGAATACAAGAGAGAGAGGGAAGTCGAAGCCGTGAGACTGCGGCCGCACCCGTATGAATTCCTTCTGTATTACGATATTTAGGCGCGAACATCGCTAGCGGAAACGAGGCAGCTAACCCCTCAGGCGTCGTAGCCCATCCTGCACCCCGCGAGATTTCAAGATACAATGGCGCGCTTTCTGCGATAGCCCTTGTTTGCCGTGACGGTCCCAATTCAGTCCGCGGCAGCTAACTTCTTCCTCGCGTCGCGGAAGCCGGAAATTCAGGGAGCCTTCATGAAACGCGCGATTCGTCTGCTGGGCCTGTTATTCATCTGGATCATCGCCGCTACTGCACAACAGAAACCGTCCTCCGCAGTCGGCGGTGGGCGCCTTTTTTTTCCTAGAAACTTCATCTGGGGGTACAGCCAGTTCGACATCGCACCTCCCCACAATGAGCCCGATCCCAATCTCTGCGCCGCCAATGCCGCCGATTTCGGGGGCAAGGACGCCCCTTGCAATGCTTTTGCGCGCTACATGCTGTCCGGATATGTGGAGGTGCGACCGTTTGCTCGCACCGAACTGCGCCGCCTGTTCTTCTTCGGCGCGCCAACCTTCCTATTCGGCAAGAACCTGCCTCACACGCTCTACACATGGTCTCCAGATGCCATCGGATGGGAACGTTCCTGGGGAGCAGGCATTACGATCGGGCGTGGCTTCGAGCTCCGCGTGACGCAGCACTTCCTGTTCCAACGATTCGGTGCCCGAGACCGATATCTCGGTCCAGCAGACTTGGGACTGAACGGACCTTGGGGACGATACAACGTGATTGGAGTCCGGAAATACTTCGGCCATCGGGACGCGGACTGACAAGGAGTCCAGCGCGCAAGTCAGGGTGCGCACCAAAGCAAAGGCGCCCGCCAAACGGGCGCCTCGTGCCGTGAATGGCACACTTGGATTCAATTCCTTCATGCTGCCCTCGCATAGACCGGCGCCGGCTTGCGGCGGCGGATCAGCCAGACGATGAGCGCAATTACACCCGCCAGGAACAAGAACGGAGTCAAGAGCATCATGTACACCGCAGTCGTGCCTTCCATGACGGTGACGTCTCCGGCAACGCTGGCTGTCGACGAACGGCGCAGCTTGCCGCCAACCACGGTCAGCTCTCCCGCGACTTGAGTATTTTCAGCCATCCGCACGTCCCCGAGCACCGCAGTTACCTCGCCTCCAATCATGGCCCCGTCCTGGATCACGATATTCCCATGGATCGCCGTGATTTCCCCGGCGACCTGCCCTTCGACGTATACCGAGCAATTGATGCAGGTGACGTCTGCAGCTTTCTGATCGGCACCAATTCTTATGTCATGGCCGAAGTGGGTGACCTCAAAGCCGTCGTTCTTGGCGAAGGCCGCCGGAACTGAGAGAGCGACAGCCAGTACCAGCAGGCAAAGACGTTGCACGAGTGAAACTGTCATGTTTAACCCCTAAACAGGCTGGGAAGCGCGCGTAACACCTACGGAAATTCTCACCTCGGTCTTAGACGATGTCAAGGCAAGGTCGTTTCCATGTTTACTCTTTCAATGTGCGGGACTCTCGGCCAGAAACTTGCCGATATTGTCGTTCAAGAATTTTTCGTCTGCCGGACTTGCTCCGGCGCCTGCCGTGTGCCCCCAGAGTGACGGAATTGGCATAAGAGTAACCGTGTGCATGAAGGCCGCTTCGTAGCGAGCATCGCCCACGGGGAAGTACAGGTCAGTTTCAGAGGGCATGTAAAGGAATGGCACTTTGATGGAAGCCACAGCCTTGCCGACATCTCCGCCAAACCCGGGAGTGGCCCCGACGTCGTGCTTCTCCCAGGTACGGGCTTGCAGGATCATGTCGTTCGCGTCAGCCCCGGGGATGAAATTGGTGCGAAATTCGTTGAGGGTGGACTCAAAGGTCGTGCCTGGCTTGGCTCCCTCGCGCCACAATTCCTTGCGCCACCACTCCTGCGAAAACAGCCACGCCGTCCATACGAGGCCGAACGCTTCCAGCCCTTTTTTCGGTGGGGACGCGTAGTCTCCGTTCTGGAAGGCCGCGTCGGTCGTGAGTGCCGCGATCTGGCCCTCAAGCCTTACAAAGCCATGGGGATAAGTCTTCGCCGTGCCCGCGGTCGCCACGATCCGATCCGCGAAATCCGGATAGCTTACCGCCCATTGAAAGGCCTGCTGGGCTCCCATGGAAAACCCGATGATTGCCCGCAGGTGGGTGATGTGCAGCTCTTCAATCAGTAAACGGTGAACGGCTTCCACGTTGTCCCGGATGGTCGTAACCGGGAAGCGAGGGCCGTGGTACGGCTCCGGAGTGTTGCTGGGCGACGAAGAATGACCGCTGCCGAATAGTTCGGTGGTCACCAGGAAGAGCTTCGATGTGTCCAGGGCATGATTCGGACCCATCAGCCACTCGTAACCGCGGTAGTCCGCCATGTAGTGGGAGGGCAGCAGGATGGCATTGTCGCGGGCGGCATTGAGTTTCCCATAGGTTCCGTACACCACGCGGGCCTGCGGCAAAGTCACTCCGCTCTCAGTCTTGAAATTGGGAATCACGAACTCGTGGCGTTCACTGGTTTCGGGTTTGGGTGCCGTCGCTTCCTGAGCCAAAACACCGGGCGCGAATAGAAGATTCAAAATCAGAACAGTCTGAAAAGTTGTGATCCCTCGCCGCATGGAACGCCCTCCGGAACTCGCGCGCGATTCTAGCATTTGCAACTTCAGGCAACGGCTCATCGAGGCAGGTCTGAGCCTGAAGCACTGTGCCAGTGGACTGCTGACTGGGCAGTCGCTTAGGGGAAATCGTTACTTTTCTCTATAATGTAAAGTTTTCCATCCAAGCAAGGAGCAAGCAATGGGGGACTCTTTCAATGGCGTCGCTGTGCCCGCCGAGGGCGCGCGGATTTCCTACAAGGACGGGAAGTACCTCATCCCTGACAATCCGATCGTACCGTTCATCGAGGGCGATGGGACCGGGCGCGACATTTGGAAGGCATCCGTGCGCGTGTTCGATGCGGCAGTAGAGAAGGCGTACAAGGGCAAGCGACGCGTGGCGTGGTACGAAGTGTTTGCCGGCGAAAAAGCCAAGGCGAAATTTGATAACTGGCTACCCGACGACACCGTGATCGCCATCCGCGAATTCCGCGTGGCCATCAAAGGTCCCCTGACAACGCCCGTCGGAGGCGGCATCCGGTCGCTGAACGTCGCCCTGCGCCAGATCCTTGACTTGTATGCCTGCGTTCGACCGGTGAAGTACTACCAGGGCGTGCCTTCGCCTGTGAAACATCCCGAGCGCATGGACCTGGTCATCTTCCGCGAAAATACTGAGGACGTTTACGCCGGCATCGAGTGGGAGCAGGGAACTGCCGAAGCCGCAAAGCTAATCGAGTTTCTGAACAAGGACATGCTGAAGGGCGGGAAAAAGCAGGTCCGGTTGGACTCAGGCGTTGGCATCAAGCCGATTTCCGTGAGCGGCACGAAGCGCCTCGTACGCATGGCCATTCAGCACGCTCTACAGAGTGGCCGCAAGAGCGTGACGCTGGTCCACAAGGGGAATATTCAGAAATTCACGGAAGGGGCTTTCCGCAAGTGGGGTTACGAGCTGGCGACCCAGGAATTCCGCGACCACGTTGTCACTGAGCGCGAAAGCTGGATTCTCGACAACAAAGACAAGAATCCCAATCTCTCGGCAGAAGAGAACGCAACTCTGGTAGAGCCCGGTCTGGAGTTTGCGCCGGAAGAATTTCGGAAATCGGTGGCTCGGGAAGTAAAAGAGGTGCTGGACGCCATCTACAACACGCATGGCAACGGTGCCTGGAAGAAAAAACTCATGATCAACGATCGAATCGCCGATTCGATCTTCCAGCAGGTGGTGACGCGAGCCGACGAATATACCGTGCTGGCCACTCCCAACTTGAATGGCGACTACATTTCCGATGCATGCGCCGCGCAGGTGGGCGGTCTGGGGATTGCTCCCGGCGCCAACATCGGCGACGGCTACGCGATTTTTGAGGCGACCCACGGGACCGCCCCCAAGTATGCCGATAAGGATGTGATTAATCCGGGCTCGGTCATTCTGTCGGGCGTCATGATGTTTCGATTCCTCGGTTGGAACGAGGCGGCTGATCTTATCGAGCACGGAATGGAACGCACCATCGCGCAGAAAAAGGTCACGTACGACTTCGAACGCCTGATGGATGGCGCGAAGAAGGTGAAGACCAGCGAGTTCGCCGGGCACATCATCGACAATATGGGAGCCGGAGTTTTGGTGTAGAGCAAGCATTCAGCACTTGGCATTTGGCTCTTAACATTTTTGCTCAACTCCCAAGGTGCACTGTCTAAATGCCACGTGCCAACTGCCAGGTGCTTTTGAGAGAGGACTGATACATGCGAAAGAAGGTAACGATCGTCGGTTCCGGCAATGTCGGCGCGACTGCCGCCCACTGGATTGCTTCCAAGGAACTCGCAGACGTTGTTTTGATTGATATCGTGGAGGGCATCCCACAAGGCAAAGGGCTCGACTTACTCGAAGCCATGCCTATCGAGAAGCGGGATACCCACATCATGGGTACACAAGACTACCGGGATACGGCCAATTCAGACATTGTCGTCATTACGGCAGGCATCCCTCGCAAGCCCGGCATGAGCCGCGACGACCTGCTCAACACAAATCACGGCATCATGAAGGCGGTTGTCGGCGAAGCGGTGAAATTCTCGCCCAACTGCATTTTGATTGTCGTTTCTAATCCTCTCGACGCCATGGCCCAAGCTGCATACAAACTGAGCGGGTTTCCGCGAGAACGTGTCATTGGCATGGCTGGCGTGCTGGATTCCGCGCGTTTCCGGACCTTCATCGCAGAAGCACTGAAGGTCAGCGTTGAGAATGTGACTGCCTTTGTGCTGGGCGGACACGGCGACACCATGGTGCCGCTCGCCCGCTATTCGACCGTGGCGGGAATTCCAATTACTGAACTATTGGATGCAGCGACGCTGGAAAAACTGATTCAGCGCACACGCGACGGCGGCGCGGAGATCGTGAAGTATCTGAAGACGGGGTCGGCCTATTACGCGCCTTCGGCAGCAGTCACCGAGATGGTGGAAGCGATCCTCAAGGACAAAAAGAAAATCCTCCCTTGCGCGGCGTATCTTGATGGCGAGTACGGAATCAAGGGATTGTACGTTGGGGTTCCCGTGAAACTGGGCGCCAAGGGGATTGAGCAGATTATCGAGATCAAGCTGACTCCGCAGGAGAAAGCAGAACTGGACAGGAGCGCTGCTGCAGTGAAGGAACTGGTGGCGGTGATTGGGGTGTAGGCTGGGCTTGGCTCGTCAGAATAGCCTGTCAGCAGGGCGGCCTGAGTTGACCATGGTCGTTGACCATGGTAAAATTTCTTTCATGAAAGAAATTGCCATCTCCGAGTTTAAGGCCAAATGCCTCGGTTTGCTTGAGGAAGTGCGCAAAACACGTAAGCCGATACGCGTTACGCGATTCGGAAAACCGGTTGCGGAGGTGATTCCCCCGTCTCCGGGGAAGCCGGAGGGCAGGCGTCTCGGAAGTATGGTGGGAACGGGTGAAATCCTGGGAGACATCGTCGGCCCAACTGGCAGCCTTGAAGATTGGGATGCCTGGAAAGAATGAAATATCTTCTGGACACTCACATCTGGCTGTGGAGCGCCCTGCAAACGGAGCGTCTCTCTCGACGAGTAGCCCGGATTCTCGCGGACACCCAGAATGAGTTGTGGCTCTCACCGATTAGCATCTGGGAGCTTACGTTGCTGTGCCGTAAAAAGCGGTTCAGAGTGTATCCCGACATTCCCTCGTGGGTTGCCACAAGTACTTCGGATCTGCAGATTGTAGAAGCGCCACTTACTATGGAAGTGGCGCTCGCTATTTCAACCATAAAGTTTTCGCATCAGGACCCGGCCGATCAGTTTCTTGCCGCATCTGCAAAAGTCTTCGACCTGACGTTGATTACCGCAGACGATCGGCTGCTGGCTTTATCGGATATCCGCTCGCTGCCCAATCGTTAGACTACACGCGTTCGATGGTGACCGCCTGGACAACGACGTCTTTGTTGGGCCGATCCTGGCGGCCGCGAGGAGCCGCTGAGATTTTGTCGACCACGTCCTGCCCTTCGACTACCTCGCCGAAGATCGTGTGCTTGCCAGTCAGCCAAGTCGTGGGCGCGACCGTGATGAAGAACTGCGAGCCGTTGGTATTCGGTCCGGCATTCGCCATCGCCAGCTTGCCTTTCTTGTCGAACTTGTGCGGCGAGTTCCTGGTTTCATCCTCGAACTGATAGCCCGGGCCCCCCATGCCGTTGCCGGCCGGGTCTCCGCCTTGAATCATGAAGTCAGGAATCACCCGGTGAAAAATGGTGCCGTCGTACAGGCGGTCTTTGCTCTTCTTGCCGCTTACCGGGTGCGTCCAGTCGCGCTTTCCTTCCGCAAGGTCGGTAAAGTTAGCGACCGTCTTGGGAGCGTCCTTGTCGAAGAGGCGGCAAACAATTGTTCCTTCTGAGGTCTGCAAAGTTGCATAAGTACCGGGTTGGCGAGCCATGAGAATCCTTTCGTGGTTTTGCGGTTGGTACCGAATAATCCGGCAGCGTACTGAAAAAATTGTTCTATTTCGGAGGGGCACTGTCCGAAGGCTTGGTTGCCGAAGCGGGCTTTTTCGCAGCCGGCCTGGCAGCGGCGGCCGGAGCGCTCGACCCCGCCTTCACGATCGAGATGTGATTAATTTTCACGGGACGCAGCGGCCGGTTATCGCGGGGATCGCTGGGCATGCGGGCAATCTGCTTGACTAGTTCCACCGCGGCGTCATCGCATTGACCAAAGATCGTGTACCCGCCATTCAGGCTCGGATAAGGCACCTCGGTGATGAAGAACTGCGATCCGTTGGTGTCTGGGCCGGCGTTGGCATAGGCCAATCGTCCAGGCTTGTCGAAAGCTAAGTCCGGCGAGGTTTCGTTCTTAAACTTGTAGCCGGGATCGCCTCGGCCGGTGCCCTCGGGGTCGCCGCCCTGGATCATGAAGGCGGGGATCACGCGATGGAAAATCGTTCCGTCATACAGCGGCACCCCGTGCTTTTTTGTGTGGGTGGCGGGACTTGTCCAGTCCTTGGTGCCGGTCGACAGGCCGATGAAGTTAGCGACACCAATAGGCGCTTTCGTCGGAAAGAGGGTGCACGTCATTTTTCCGGCGGTCGTGTCGATAATGGCGATCGGGGCAGGAGCATCGTCCGCGGCAGCGGGAGTCGCTTTCGTCGCCCGGTGAGGAGGGGTGGTAGTTGCAGGTTTTGCTTGCGACCATGCCGGCCAGGAAAACGCGACAACGACGAGAGCTAGCCCGATTGTTTGTTGCATGCAGACTCCTTGGTGGTGAATTGGCGTAATGACGGGTCATCGAATTGTACGATACCGACTGCCATGATTATTTGGGTTCGCGAGGGGATGCTTTCATCGGGAAAGGCCCTGAACCACAGAGGACACAGCGTCGCACGGAGGAGCTCTGTGCCGCTCTGTATCATGTGGTTTATGGTTTTCACCTTGCCGCAGCGGATGAGTGTGCGAGCTGCATCTCGGAACTGACGCGCTCCACTTCTCGAAACACGCGCAGCAGGTTGCCACCCAGTATCTTTCGGATGTCTTCAGGGGAGTAGCCTCGGTCCAGGAGCGCCTGCGTAATCCTCGGTAAATCGGCGGCCGAGTCCATACCGGTCGGAGTGGCTCCGCTCACCCCGTCAAAATCGGATCCCAAACCCACGTGGTCTACGCCTGCGACTTTGGCGATATGGTCGATTTGATCGATCAGCGAACTAAACGGCGGCCGGGAAATCCTGGAAAGCCACTCTTCCTGAATCCGGTCCTCATCGAGATACGTGATGGGCTTGCCTTCTGCCCTTTTTTTGGCAAGAGCCAATTCCACCGCGGCGTCCCGCTCCTTGGCCTGCGCTGACGCGGCTTCCAGAAACTTCGGGTCATCAAATCCGGAGAAAAAGTTGACTTGAACCACGCCGCCATTCTTCGCTACCGCGTGCAGCATCTCGTCGGTCATGTTGCGAGGATGGTTCGCAAGCGCGCGCGCGGAGGAATGGGACGCGATGACGGGAGCCTTGGTGGTCGCGATGGCGTCCCAGAAGGTTTTGTCGGAAACATGGGAGATATCTACCATCATCCCGATCCGGTTCATTTCAAGAACCACTTCTTTGCCGAAAGCCGTCAGCCCGTTGTGATGCTGCACCTTTGTATCAGTGATATCGCCGGAAGAGTCGGCCCATTCGTTCGTGTTGGACCAGCTCAGGGTCATGTAGCGCACACCGAGGCGGTAAAAATCACGAAGCAGGTGAATGTCATTTTCAATGGAATGCCCACCCTCAATGCCCATCAGGGCGGCTAATTTGTGCTCTTTGTGAGAGTGCTCGATGTCGGCGACAGTAAAAGCCATCATCATGCGATCGGGATGGCGTGCAGCCTGTTGGTAAACGGAGTCGATCAGGTCCAGCGTATGCTGCGCAAAGTGATTCTGGCTGATTCTTGGGTCAACCCAGATCGAAAAAAACTCCGCCCCCAGGTTCCCGGCCCGCGCCTTGTCGAGACTGATGTGACCCTTATCCGCCGGGTCGGTGCTGCCAATGTCGAAGCCTCCATCGAGGAACCGCTGCGGCGTGTCGGCGTGCGTATCTACAACTATTGCGGAATTGTGGATCTGCTGCGCCTTGAGGCTGACAGCCGGCGGTGCCTGCCTGTTTTGCGCCAGCAGGACAGAAGAATGCAACGCCAAGCTGAAAAGGAAACCTAGCAAAAGGGATTTCATAGGGTTTGTGTCAGGGTGGCCAACAGAAGAATTGTATAGGAGCTTCGGGAGTGCTGCAGGAGGTTAACGCAAGCTGTTCAAGGCCAAGTTCACGCAGTGTTCAAGAGGCTGGTTCGTGTCGATTACCGTCTTAGGTCGAGTGATCGGTTCAAAGCGCTGCTTGATCTCGAGGTAAAGAGCATACGTGCGGTTGGCCGCAGGATGCTGCCCTTTGTCCGCCTGCGCTCCCAGCCTTTCCCGGACAATCTCCTCGCTGCATACGCACTCCAGGATCCGCCAACTCTGCCTTAGCCGGGAGGCAATGTCAATCACGCGCTCAATCTGGTAGTGCCGTGAGAAGGTCCGTCCATCGAGGAAGACAGCGCGGTCGGGGACCTTCCGCAAGATGCGTTCGGCAGCCAGCAGCATGACGTCCATGACGAAGTCGTCTTGCTCGGTGGAGTACTCGATGTCGCGCGGAGAGAACAAGGCATGCCGGATCCGGTCTTTGCTCAGCACGGTACCACTGAGCTGTTCCGCAAGCGCTTCGGCTAACGCAGATTTCCCGGTGCCCGGGAGTCCGGCCATCAAGACAATCATGTTGTGCTGAAAGGAACTACTTCTGGCTGAGTTCTTCGAAGGGTTCGCTGTTCCAGCGAACCACGTCCTGAGTTTCACGCCAGCTGGAGTACCGGTCGGAAACCATCACGTGGAACACCCATTGGCGGCGTTCTTCTTCGGGTTCCACCAGTCCGAGAGCGCGGAGATAAAACAGGTAGCGCTGGACGAAGTGGATCTGCTGCTTTGACATCCCGCGACGCTGGATATCCAGTGTCAAGCCGGCAAGATGAGAGGAGGCGGTTTCACCTTCGGCAGGAGCCGCATTGCGATTATGGCGGCGGAGCTTTTTCTGCACCTTCACCGTTCGAACTGCGGAATTCACCTGGATCTGGTCATGGAACTGGCGATAGTAGGCCTGACTCAGATCCTCCACAAAGTCGCGAGTCCAGGGTCGGCAGAAGCGGCGATTGGGATCGAGGCGCGGATCAATGCGCAGCGTATGCCCGGTTCGGATCGCGACCAGCGCCTGGCTCGTTTTCAACGCTTCCAGTTCATCGTCATCCTGGATGCGCGGCAGGTCCAGACGGTCAATCTCTTCGTTCTGGCGGAGCAGGGATTCGTGCGATGGACGGAACATCGGGTTCCATCGAACCCGGCGAACATGATGCTTGCCGAGTTTCCGACTGGTGGAGCGCTTTGCGGTATAGCTGTGCAGACCGAAAGCCTGGCTGCTGATCAGCAGCGTCACCAGTGCGGCCCAGAGTCGAATACGCCCAGTTTCCATTCGCAACGAAGTGGCCTCGAACCGTTTCGGGGAGAGGCTCCGGTGGCCCAGAGCAGGATGCTAGTCTACCCTAGCTGTCAAGAAAGCCAATCAGAAAGCACCTTCTTGCCGTTACTAAGGGGTGAATCACCGGTAACAGGATCACCGATTACCGATGCTAAATCATTGGTTCGCCGTGGAACCAACGTAACGCGGTTACCTGCGGAACAGGTCGCCCACGGCCTGCTTCATCACCTCGCCACCAACTTCGGCGATGGAAGTGGTGAGCGGAATGTCCTTCGGACAAACCTCCACGCAATTCTGCGCGTAACCGCATTCCTGAATTCCGCCATCGCCCATGAGGGCTGACAGGCGTTCGCGCTTCAAGACCTGGCCGGTGGGATGCGAATTGAATAGTCGGACCTGCGAAATCGTCGCAGCGCCGACGAAGCCCGTATCCTCGTTGAATTGCGGGCAAGCCTCCATGCAGCAGCAGCATGAAATGCAGCGCGAAAGCGGATACATCCGCTCCTGATCTTCGGGCGAAACGCGCGGGCCGGAGCCGAGATCGTAACTGCCATCCACCGGCACCCAGGCTTTTACGGCTTTCAAGTTTTCAAAGATCACGCCGCGGTCGGTGGCCAAGTCGCGCACCACCGGGAACTTAGAGAACGGTTCCAGGCGAATCGGTTGTTCCAAATTATCGAGCAGGGCGGAACAAGCCATGCGCGCCTTGCCATTGATCAGCATCGCGCAAGAACCACAGACCTCTTCCAGGCAGTTTGAGTCGTAAGTGATCGGCGTGGTCTTCTTGCCGTCCCGGGTCACCGGGTTGGCGGCAATTTCCATGAGCGCGGAAATCACATTCCGGCCGGGCTTGTACGGAAGTTCGAACTCGTCCCAATAGGCTTTACCGTTGGGAGTGTCTTGACGTTTGATTTTTATGACAACAGAATTAGCCATTAGCTCTTAGCCTTTAGCTGCTAGCTTTGCAACCCTTCTTTTGAAGCCTTCACGATCATCCCGAACTAAAATCGTTGTCATCCCGAGCGTAGAGAAGGACCCAGGCATTTTGCTCGTAGCGAAGAGTACACAGGTCCTTCGCTTCGCTCAGGATGACATACGCAAACAATGGCGCTGTCAGGCACTCACTTCGCCGCGTCGTACTTTCTGGGCCGGGGCGGAAGCAGCGAAATATCCACCGGCTCGAATTCAAACTTGGGCTCGTCGGCGTCGGGCGCGAAGGTTGCTTTGGTTGTTTTCAGCCAGTTCTTGTCGTCCCGGTCCGGAAAGTCCGGCTTGTAGTGCGCGCCGCGCGACTCGTCCCGCATGGCGGCACCCTGGGCGATCACACGCGATAGCTGCAGCATGTTGTACAGCTGCCGCACGAACGCGATCGTGGTGTTGGCCCACCGGCTGCGATCGCTCAAGTTGACTTTCTGCATGCGTTCGAGCAATTCGACCAGCTTGGCGTCGCACTCCTTGAGGTTCTTGTTGTAGCGGATGACCGTGCAGTTCTTGGTCATCTCGTCGCCGAGTTCCTGCCAGATTTTGAACGGATTCTCGGAACCGTCGGCCTTCATCAGGCCGTCGTTGATTTCCTGCTGGCGCGTGCGTTCGGCTTCGAACGACCCGTTGCTCTCGACCTTCTGCAGACCGCGAGCGTATTGCACAGCGGCGGGGCCGGCGATGAATCCGCCCCATATGCACGACACGAGTGAGTTCGCGCCGAGGCGGTTGGCACCGTGGTACTGGTATTCCGACTCGCCCGCCGAGTAAATTCCGGGAATGTTCGTGGCCTGCTTGTAGTCAACCCACAGTCCGCCCATGGTGTAATGCATGCCGGGGAAAATCTTCATGGGGGTATCGCGCGGATCGTCGCCGACAAACTTCTCGTAGATTTCGAGGATGCCCTCGAGCTTCTTATCGAGAATCTTGCGATCGATATGGGTCAGATCGAGGTAGACCATCGGTTTGCCGTCAATGCCGAGGTTGTGCTCGTAGACCACTTTGAAAATGGCGCGGGTGGCGACGTCGCGAGGTACCAGATTTCCGTACTTCGGATACCACTCCTCAAGGAAATACCAGCGCTCGCTGTCTGGAATGCTCTTCGGGTCGCGGTTGTCACCCTGCTTCTTCGGAACCCAGACCCGTCCACCTTCGCCACGCGCGGACTCCGACATCAAGCGTAGTTTGTCTTCACCCGGGATCGAGGTGGGGTGAACCTGGATAAATTCACCATTGGCGTAGTAGCACCCTTGCTGATAAAGGGCCGACTGGGCCGATCCGGTACAAACCACCGAATTCGTGGACTTGCCGAAGATTGCGCCGACGCCGCCGGTAGCAATGATGATCGCGTCGGCCGGGAAAGTGCGAATCTCCATGGTGCGCAAGTCCATCGCGCAGATTCCACGGCAGACGCGGTTTCCATCGAGCACAGCGGACAGAAACTCCCAGTGCTCGTACTTCTTCACCTTGCCTTCGGATTCGTACCGTCGCACCTGCTCATCGAGCGCGTACAGAAGCTGCTGCCCGGTGGTCGCTCCGGCGAAGGCCGTCCGGTTATAAAGCGTCCCGCCGAATCGTCGGAAATCGAGCAAGCCTTCCGGCGTTCGGTTGAAGGGAACGCCCATACGGTCGAGCAGGTCGATAATTCCGGGCGCCGCGTCACACATGGCCTTGACCGGAGGCTGGTTGGCCAGAAAGTCGCCGCCGTAAATGGTGTCGTCAAAGTGTTGCCAGGTGGAGTCGCCTTCGCCCTTCAAGTTTTTCGCGGCGTTGATCCCACCCTGCGCACAGACCGAATGCGAACGCTTCACCGGCACGATCGAGAACAGGTCGACGTTGCCACCCATCTCGGCGATCTTGATCACGGCTGCCAGGCCGGCCAGGCCGCCGCCTACGACAACAATCTTCGGAGCTGCTGCCATCTCAATTCACCGGCCTTTCCGGTAGGGTGGCGTCGCCGTGATTCAAATGCACGATATTGCCCTCAGCTGTCGGCTGCTGGAAGCGGCTCCGGAACGTATACAGGCTGACCAGGCCCACCACGCTGAGCAAAAGGAAGAACGCCAGGCACACACGCAACAGCCGTTGCTGCGCCTTCTCGCCTGAAACAATTCCCCACTTCGCTGAGAACAGCCAGATGCCGTAAGCAAAGTGCCACGACGCTGCGATCAGTCCGACGATATAGAACAACAACAGTAGCGGATGCTGTACCTCATTGTGCACTTTGGGGAAGGACTGCATTGCGGCTTCGTGGAGATCGACGCCAGTAAAGCGCATGGTGTAGGTGTGCCATACGATGTAAAAGAAGGCGACTCCACCGGTCCAGCGCTGCAGCGTGTACATCCAGTTTCCGGTCCAGGGATACTGAATCGAATTCCCGTCACCGCGGTACCAGATATAGAAGCCGTACAGGCCGTGAAACAGAATCGGAATCCAGATGCCGAACAGTTCCAGAAAAAAAACCAGCGGCAGATTTGCCAGGAAACTGACCTGCCGGGCGTAGGCTTCAGGGCCGCTGATCGCCGTGGAATTCGAAATCAGAATGTGCTCGAACAGAAACGCGCCCACCGGGATTATTCCCGTCAGCGAATGCAGGCGGCGCAGCAGGAAAGACGTTCCCTGACCGGCACGCAGCGGAGCCACTCCGCGCTTGAGAACCGGAGCCGCAGGACTGGCGGTTGTCGCCACGATGACCGCTCCTTGTAAGTCTGGATTGAACAAGCGAACCTTTTATTATCTTGGCCGGATGCGCGTGAAGTCAAGAAAGGGTAGTAAACCAGGCAACAGGCAGGTCTCGTTCGCACGAATCAAGAAACTGCGCGAATTCAATCGTAGTGTCGAATCAACGCTCGCCCGCCGCATCCAGCCAGTCGAGAACTTTCCGGAATGCCGCGCCCCGATGGCTGAACTGTGCTTTTTCTTCCGTGGTCAATTCCGCAAAAGTCTTCTTGATAGCAGGGAAGTAGAACATGGGATCGTATCCGAACCCGTTGCTCCCTCGGAGGTGGTCGAGGATCGTACCCTCCGCCACGCCCCGGAAGCTGGCGAGGGCATTCCCGTCCTGAGCCGCCACAATGACGCATACGAAACGACCGCTTCGTTTTTCCGCAGGCACTCCCTTCAGCTCGCGCAGCACGCGGGCGTTATTCGCATCGTCATCGGTGTTGCTTCCGGCCTGCTGCGGATCATCGGCGGCATAGCGCGCCGAATGGACACCCGGCGCCCCATGAAGAGCATCGACCTCAAGACCGGAGTCATCAGCCAGCACAATTTCTCCCGGCGCTGCGAGGCTGTATTCCTCGGCTTTCTTCCGGGCATTTGCTTCGAAGGTCGCGCCATCCTCGACGACGGTCGGAAGGGTCGAAAAATTTGGGAGGGCCGCTACGTTAACTCCGTGGCTGGCAGCCGCTCCGGCAAAATCGCGAAGCTTGCCCGGATTCGACGTGGCAATCAGAATTCGTTTTGTGCTCACGCAGCACCGGCTCCGGGGATCACGACGGTTTGATGCCAGTCTCGCCTCTCTTGTACAGAAATTGCCAGCAAAGAATCAAAAGCA
This sequence comes from uncultured Acidobacteriota bacterium, assembly GCA_963733805.1. Taxonomy (GTDB): domain Bacteria; phylum Acidobacteriota; class Terriglobia; order Terriglobales; family Acidobacteriaceae; genus Gp1-AA133. The sequence goes on from CAVTEO010000010.1 coordinate 927,492, forward strand.
GGGCCATCGCAGAGCATAGTCCTCCGATTAATCGATCACGGGTTCTCCCAAAATGCACGTGAACGTGGTTGATGCCGGCCGCCACGGGGATCAGGATTTCTCCTGTGTCGGGCTGGGATGAGCTCCTCACTTTTCGTTCGTTCACCTCCGCTTGCCATGCGGGATAGTTGAACAACCGGAGCCGAAGAGTCTCGGCGCCAGAGCTCTCGGCAGAAAAGGTTTTATCCTCGGCGGTCCAGTCTTGGATATGCACTGTCAGCGGCCTCCCGCTGCTTGTAGAGACGAGCGGTGCATTCCTGTCCACGTTCGAAGGGTCGACGCCCACCGGCACATACTCGTCGGTGCCTTCGTAGCCGGCGCCGTCTTCGATGAAGTCATGCAATTCCTGGATGTCGGCCGCGGTGTCCCACCATGGCGGCTGCACGCGGTGCCATACCGTCCAAAGCACGGCCAACATCCCAACGCAAACCAACGCACGAACCAGCCACCTTCGGAATGCTACGGCTACCAGCATGGCGAAGGCCACATTCAGGCAAAGCAGCCACCGCCACGGAAGCTGCACGAATCGCAGTTTTGGCAAGTATTGCCAGAAGATCAACGTAATCGGCAACATGAGCGCCGTTGCGGCCGCACCCCAGACCGTGAGGGTTCGCCAAGATGCTTGCGATTCATCTCGCCATCGGCGCGTCATGAGAGCGGCCGTGGCAAACAGGGCCACTTCGGCAGCGCCTACAATCGACACCACCAGATTGAAACGATTGTGGTCTGCATCGTTAATGAATGTAAAAAAGAAATTGTCCTGCGGGCGCAAGCCGGGCGCGAGGACTTCGGCGATATTCACCCATTTCTCTTCATAGGCCGCCGGGATCAGATAAAAACCCGCCAATGCAGCTCCGAGTGCTACTGCCAATGCTCCGTAGAGGACAAGTCCTGGTTGGCGAAACGTGACCGCCACAACCACGATCAATAACGCCAGGGAATAGTTCACCATCACTGCGGAAGGAGCGTTCGTAAGCCAGGCCGCCGCAACCACCAGGCTCAGCGGCAAAACCAGGCGCCGGCCATCGCCGCGGTCGCGGAGAATCACCAATAACAGCAAGGGCAACAGGCATCCCGCGAGCAGTTCGGCAAGAGCACTGCGCCAGTAGACAACCACAATGTAGTAGGGATTAACGGCGTACAGAGCGGCCGCGAAGATCGCATCGTTCCTCGGCAAAGATCTTCGGGCCAGGAGAAACATGGAACAGCCGGACGCGGTCAGAGCGCACCAGACGTATGCTCCGGGCGTCATCTTCCAGGGCAGAACGGTGCCGAGCAATGCACCCAGCGACCAAGAGGTCGGCGGATAAAAGAGAAATCGAGCCTCGCCGTAGACGTAGTGTGCATACTCCGCCCACCTTGGGTAGACCACTCCCTGCTTCCATTGGTTGATGATCTCCATCCACGACAGAACGTGAAACTCAAAATCGTGGCCTGAAGGATTTCCCAGAAAGAAGAATGGAAGAACGACCACGAACGCGGCGGCGGCAATAAACAGCGCCGGGAGCGGGAAAAGCGGGGGCAGGCTGAGACGCAACCCGCCAGTGAATTGCCCGGGCTCGCTGGAAGAGGGATCCAGTTTCAGTTGGCCTTCTCCGACTGAATCGTTCAACTGTATGTGAATGTATCAGGTGCGACGTGTGAATGCGGTAGCCGGAAACACTGGAATAGCACTGAAAAAACAGGGCGACAACCGGGGAGGCTGCCGCTCTGATTCAAGGAGACTTACTGTCAACCACGCACGGTCAAAACCGGACAATGGGCATGGCAAATGACCTCGTACGCGATCGCCCAGGGCAGATGTGAAACGGCGTGCGGCGCGCGTTTGTGAACTCCCATCACGATCAGATCCGCAGAGCGTTCCTCGGCAACGTCCAGGATGCCCTCGGCGGGGAATTCAAAATTCACAACCGGCTCCGGATGGCACCAGTCTGCGGCTTCCGCTGGAATAAGAGTTTCTAGGCGCTTGCGGACTACTTCCGCCACCGCGGCCTGCTGCTGCGGAATCACCATCGGCATGACGTGCAGAAAACTGAGGCTGGCCTGATTTTCCTCGGCCAGAGAGAGGGCGTAAGGAAGCGCGTGCAGCGAGCCTGCCGAGAAGTCGGTTGCAAATACGATATGTCGGAAGGCTGCCACGTCACCGGCGCGCGATGCGACGTTCGGGCCGATTGTCAGGACCGGGCAATCTGCCCGCCTGAAGATCTGTTCTGCTCCCGATCCCATGACCAGCTTCTTCAGACCGTGTTTGCCTCGGCTTCCCAGGATAATCAGATCAATCGAGTGCCTGCGAATCACGTCCTCGATGACACTCCAGGTCTCGCCGCGGCTCATGACCCCCTCATGCCGCGTACCGTTCAACAAGTCATTCGCCAGGAACTTGTTGAGCTGCTCCTGAGCATCCTGCCACTCTCCATCAAGGTCAATGGGAATCGGCTCCATGGGTAGGAAGACCGGTGGCGCCGGATTTATGGCGTGACTGATGTAGATCTTGGCGCCGTAATCTTCAGAGAAAGCGCGTGCATAAGCCAAAGCCCTTACAGACGCATTGGTAAAATCGGTGGGTACCAGCACATTGTGGAATGTGAGTCGAAGACTGGCCTGAGCAGTCGGCATGGCTACCTCCCGCACACTGAAGTTCTGATTCCACGCTACGACGGCGTAAACCTATCGACAGTGACGCACATCACTGCGGCGGGTGAGCCGCGGGGCAAGATCCCATCTCGGCTTTTATTGAAAATTCATCCTCGTGCAACCTGCCCGTAACGGTATCCGGATAACTTCAGCTGCATCGAGGTGGAACAGACCACGAGGGACTCCCGGAGCCTGAACCCGAGACGGGGTTCAGACTTTGTGAGTCCCTTGGTTGTCCGGGAGATGCTCAGGGCCCGACCGCGCGGGTACTTTCGAAGAGGTTGGCGACTACTGGGAAGTGACAGTTTCGGAACTGCGTTGGCGATGGAGTTCCGCCAGGAACTGATCTTTCGAGAGCGATTGTGCTCCTCTCAGCAGGTCAAGCAGGGGATCTTCCAGATGCTCTTCGCCAGGAGTGCCAGTGGTCGCAAACTGATTCTCGTCGGCGACGAGCGACTTTGGAGAGATCAGCAGTTCCGGAAGCGTGCCGGGCCGGCTGGTAAGAAACTCGATAAAGTGTGCCACGGTTTCGCGCTGTTCGGTCGTACGGCTCGGGAACTCAACCCCCATGCCTGATCCTGGATGCATCACTCTCACCATGCCGTCGGCATGGATTTCCATGCCTCCCGCTCGTAGACATAGATCAACCAGCGCTTGTTCGGGGAACGGCGATTCTGTTTCCACGTAGCAGCCGCCGAGGCTCAGATCCGTCAGTTTGCATATCGAAACCGGATCGGCTTCCTCCAGCGGAACATCTGGACTGTTCGCCAGCAGCCACGTTTTCAGGTGTTCGACCTGGTCGTCGGAGAGATCGAGAAAGCGCACGCCCGATTGCCCGTTCGGATTGGCCCATGCCACTTCGGCATGAACGTCAATCTCCGCGCTGCCGTCAGGCAAGTCGAACCGCAAGCCGATCAAGGCCGCAGGCAACAGCGGTTGAGCAGCCAGAACATCCATGCCCGTCTGACTGAGATCGAGCATGATTCCTTCCAGAGGCTCGCCTCCCTGCACGCTGAGTTGCACGGGCGCCTGCACGGGTACGCGGAAAGACCGGCGACGCTCGCGCCGAAGCATGGCGGTTACAGCGCGCAGGGTTGCAGCAGCCTGTTCTGCGGCTACTGGCTTGTGCAGAATGAATTTGGCTCCGCTTTGCAGCGTATCGCGAACACTGCTTTCGTCGCTCACCAACGCCATCGTGATCAGAGCGCCGGGTTTCAGGAAAGCAGCCTGCAGGAGCTGGCGGGCAGTTTCAGGCTCATCAAAATCGACAATCAACCCGTCAAAGCGCTGCTCTCCCAGACGTTGCAGGGCAATCTCGACCTCGCTGAAGCGTTCCACCGCCACGGCGAAGCTGGCCAGCACCCGGCAGAGAATCTCGGCCGAGTCATCGTCTTTTGATACGAGCAGTGTCTGAAGAGTCATACCGCAACCTGTGGTGAAACAGAGCTTTTACGGCCAGCGCGGAGCCACAGGGCGGCCCGATTTCGCCGGCGCGGGGCTTCCTTGTGAAGCGGAAGCTTTCGCTGCCATGGCAGCAGGCTGAGAGGTCTCCTCGTCCATCTCGGCCAGTACCACATTGTCATCTTCCTCGTTCTCGGCCAGCAAAGGCGCAACTTCACGAAGCTTTTCGGCGGCCTGCTGCAGGGCTTCGATCTGTTTTGCCAGCTGCGCGTACTTCGCCTGCTTACGGCGCAAAACCTCATGGATGTCCTTCATACAACCCCCTGCAGGCGAATTTATGGCCCAAGGCGGGAGGGGTCAATACGAAACCCCGGGCGACGGGTTACGGCAGTAATCTGTGACCCTGCAAGCAGATGCGGGCGGCAAAGCGAAGTCCATTTGTACTCAATCGAATGCAGGGCTTACCCAGGCAGGGGTCTGTCTCGAAGTATGGGGAAAGAGGACGGTTACCAGTTGCTTATCACAGAAGGAGTTCCGGGAAGCGTTCCAAAAGGCAAAGGCCCCGTCGCGCAAACGGGGGCCTTTGCTTTCTGGCTGAGTTATTTCGAGAATAGTTTGCGGCGCATCAATCCCGCGATGCCCAGCAAGCCCGTTCCGAGCAGGCCCAAGGTGCCAGGCTCCGGAACAGCAAGGTTGGTATCACCACTTGAAAGGCCAATGGAGCCGTTGAAGAGGCCCTTCCCAGTGTTGATGGTGATCTGCGTAGTTGCCCCAACTCGCCCACTGGAGTCCGTGAGAGCGCCCGAAAGGGTATAGTTGTGGGTTCCATTCGCCAGGGTTACCAGCGTCCACGTCGCAGAAGAGAAGGTGCCGTCGAAAATCACGCCGTTCGGAACGCCGTTTGTCCCGTTACCCGTGATGGTGAATGAGCCGCCAGCTGCCAGTGTCCCACCGTTCTGGGCATCGCCGCTGGTGAACGCACCGGTCGTAAAGCTAACGGACCCGAGGTTTGAACCCACTGCTGACCCGAACTTGAAGAGCGTTGAACCAGTCAAGGACAGACCAGATGAGTTCCCGGTGATAGTGCCACCCGCATTCGACACGTCGATACTGCTGTCAGCGTAGGCCATCAATGGCAACGCCAATGCCAGCACCGCCAAAAGAATTACTCGCCTCATAACTACCCTCCTGAACCCACTGCTCTCACTTTTACTGCTAACCGCTCAATTCAATCTCGGGGGATCGAGACCCCTTCCTAGTGCACAAAAACGGCTGGGTTACTAAAGGAAGCATCTATGGTGCCAAAAGTAACCAATGGATGTCACCGTGTGTTTTCTTAAGGTTACAGCGGACTATCACACTGCCGTGCCATCGGGAGCTGCAAATATGTGCACACAGAGCCCAAACGTTTGCGTTCTACGGGAGGCTTTGCGGTTTACTTTCACGACGGAAGGAACAGGCTTTTGACCTGAGGAAGCATGAGGTAGACCAGGATTGCCCCGTCAATGACTGCCCGTAGGATGTGGAAGGGGCCGGGATGGCGCAACAGGCCGAGAAGCCCAAAAAACAACCACACAGCGATCAGCCCGAGCGTGAGTGATCTCCCCCAGTTCTTGAGCAGCCACAATCCCAGGCCTGCAGCGGCGAAAACAGCCGCAATGAGAAGTGCGCCGATTCCCAAGCTCTTTCCAAGGAAAGAAATCAATTTTTCGAAGAACGAGTCGGTAGCCACCGCAGCAACCAGTCGTGCGCTCAGGTGGCCTACGCCAATCAGTGCCAGACCGCCCAAGGCGAACATGGAAGCCCGAAGCCAGTTCAGTATCGCAATCAACGTGATGCCGACGGGGCGCATTGCGAAGGACCTCCGCTAAGGGGGGCACCGTAGCAGAAGCATCCACGTGCGTCAACATTGGGGTCGCGATTTCAGCGGGCTGGGAACTACGACGTGACGGCGGCAGTGAGCGCTTGTTGGATCTTTTCTTCCAGAGCAGCTGCGGTGAAGGGTTTCTGAAGCAGGGAAGCACCCTCGGCACTCACTCCTTGTTCGTCGAGGTGTTCACCGGCATAGCCGGACATATAAACCACTCTTAGTCCCGGTCGGAGACCAAGGAGTTTTTCTGCCAATTCTGGACCACTCATCTCCGGCATTACGACGTCGGTGAGCAAAACGTCGATCGTCACGGCAGAGGACTGGCAGATCTGCATGGCCTGTTCAGGAGAACTCGCTACCAGAATCTTGTACCCGTCCGCGGTAAGAATCGTTTCCACAAGACTGCGTACTGCGTCTTCATCCTCAACCAACAGAATTGTCCCAGAGCCCAACTTACGTGCGACGGGGCGCGTTTCAACCGGTTGCGGTTCTTCGGACTGGTTAACTCGCGGAAGGTAGATACGAAAAGTGGTTCCATCGCCTACGCGGCTATCGACCGTGATGTATCCTCCGCTTTGTTTCACAATGCCGTACACCATGGAGAGCCCAAGACCCGTTCCTTTGCCCGGCTCTTTGGTCGTGAAAAAAGGTTCGAAGAGATGAACGAGCGTGTGTTCGGTCATGCCGGCTCCGGTGTCGGCGACCGACAACATCACGTACTGTCCGGGGGACGCTCCGGCATGCGATCGGCTGAACCCCTCATCCAAATCTGCGTTGGCGGTCTCAACCCTCAGGGTGCCGCCGCGAGGCATGGCATCCCGGGCATTCACCGCCAGGTTCATCAGGATGTGCTCCAGTTGGCCGGGGTCAGCGCGGACGCAACCGAGATCCGCCGCAGCGCGAACAATGACCTGGATGCGTTCTCCCAATAGCGGGTGGAGCATCTTCTCGACATTCCGAACGAGAGTGTTCAGACTGACCAGGCGAGGCTGAAGCATCTGCCTGCGACTGAAAGCGAGGAGTTGGCGGGTCAAGGACGTTGCACGGTCGGCCGCCTTGAAAATCTGTTCAACCGATTGCGAAGCCCGGGCATTCTCAGAATGTTGGTCCATCAGGATCTGGCTATAGCCGGTAATCACGGTCAACAGATTGTTGAAATCGTGAGCAACACCTCCGGCCAGTTTGCCGACGGCTTCCATTTTTTGCGCTTGCCGAAGTTGATCTTCAAGTGCCTTTCGCTCCGTCACATCTTCCGCGATGACTTCAAAGACTTCAGTACCCTCCCGTTCGTCGCGAACGCCGCGGCCGCTGAGCCGCACTGTGATCGCCGACCCGTCCTTTCGGCGCCAGCGGGTCTCGACGCTTTCGAACCGGCCCCGGCGAAGAAAGCCGCTCTGCGCTTCTGACTTTGCCTTGCGGTCAACAAAGATGTTCTCTTGTCCGGACGCCAGGAACTCACTCGATGAGGCATATCCCAGCATTGTCGCCAGCGCCGGATTCACTTCGAGGAACCGCCATTCACGGGTGGCGCGGAAGATTCCCACCACCGCACTCTGCACCAGCGAGCGGTAACGCGATTCCGAGCGCATGAGCGCCTCTTCACCTCTTTTTCGTTGAATCGCGGTTGCAACCTGTTGCGAAACGAATGTGAGAACGTCCCGTTCCCGCGCGCCGAACCGGGTCCGCGACGCGTAATGCTGGACCGCGAGCACTCCGAAGGCTGTGTCTCCGTTCTTGAGAGGAACCCCGAGCCAATCATCCGCCGGGGAACCGGTACGCTCCACTTCGCCCGCAGCCGCAAGCTCGTTGATTTTTTCACCCGTGGCCAACAATGGCTCCCCGCTTCGCAAAACATATTCGGTTAACCCCTTTCTAAGCGGTCGCGGAGCAGGAGCCATATCGAACTCGTCAACGAAGTAGGGAAAGGTCAATGAGTTTGTTTCCGGTTCATGAAGTGCGATGTAGAAGTTTTTGGCATCCAGCAAATGCGCGACAATCCTGTGAATCGCCGGATACATCTCCGTGAGGTCGCCGGCTGTGGTGGAGACTTCGGCGATGCGATACAGAGCCGACTGAAGGCGTTCCGACCTTCGCCGCTCCGTGATGTCCTGCGTCACAACCAGCCGAGCGGGGCGTCCGTCAAACTCAATCGTGCGGGCAAACAGCGTGACCTCGAGAAAGCTGCCATCCTTGCGACGCTGCCTCCAGACTTCGCCTCGGATCTCGATCCCATGACGGGCGGCCGCAGTCCTCTCCGGTGGCAAGTCAGGGGATATATCCGCGATCGAAAGACTGAGGAATTCTTCGCGGGGATAGCCGTATTTTTCGGTCGCCGCCCGATTGACCTCGAGAAACTTCCCAGTGGTCGGGTCGTACAGGCAAGTGGGTTGCGGATTGTCCTCGAAAAGGAGCCGGAACTTCTTCTCGGCCTCGACCATTGCCTGCGCCGTTTGTTGTTCGTGGCGATGGGTCAACAGGCTGCGCGATCCCGACAAGGCCAGCGTGATAACGACTACGATGGTTGCGAGCAGCGGCCTCTCATGCACTAGGCGGCTTGCTACGCCGAGAACGACCAGAGGCAGCAGCACCGACATCCAAAGCGATCCCCAGGTCTCGAGCCTCGCTTCCGGAATATCCTCCCTGGAGAATGCCATTGTCGGCAATTTCCAGGTACTCGCGCCTGCGATCGCTGCCAGCAGCGGTAGAGAAAAACACAAGTCCCAGAGGGTCCCTGCATCGAGACCCTGATACATCTGGCGGCGAGTGAACAGCGCGCTGCCAGCACAAAAGAGCAACAGGAAGGTTCCAACTCTTGCCAGTAAAGACCACTCTACCTTCGAACGTGCGAAGGTGAGCCGAAATCCGAAAGCCAATAGCAGAAACACATCCCGCGCAATGGCAACTTCCCACTGCAGGCGCTCCATTTCTTGCGCGGGCGCACGCCAGTGCGACGGAAGATAGAAATAATAGAGATAGACGGCGGTCGTCAGAATTCCAACTTGCAGGAAATCGCAGCACTGAACCCAATTGACGGGTTGCGCGCCCCGATCCCTGCGACGCAGAAATAGAGCCAGGGCCATTGGGGCTGGAACCAGAAAATAAAGGACATCGCTCGGCCATACCGAGTGAATGTCTGCATGCACGACGCTGTCGTAGTACGCGCCCAACAGTTCCGCAACGGTGAGCAGAGCAAATCCGCTTGCGAAAAGCCGCCAGAACGACCGTGCATACTGGTCCGAAGCGCGAGCCGCTACCAGCGCCGCACTTGTCGCCAACAGCGCCAGGCATATAGCGAGGACGTTAGACGCAAGACCGGCGTTCAGACGATGATCCGCCCCGGTGAGGACAACGATCTGCAACACGACGCCGAGCAGGCCGGTCCCCAATAAGCCTTTGGCTAGCCTTGACATAACGGCTCTTTCTTTGGGGAGGGAAGAGTGTCCAGAGTCTACGAACACTCCGAAAAACCGGCAAGTTACCAGCGAGTAGGGTGCGGGTACCCGCCCGTGCGGGTCCGAGGCATGCGCAGCGCGATGGGACCGAGTTATTTATACTTGGCGAACGATGTCCTCTTTACCCGGAAAGCATGCCGCCACGGCCAGCCAGGGACCGGTGGTACCCGAACCCACCTTTGCCGAGCGCGCCCGCACTCAGCTGTACCTCGGATTGGTCGGAACCTTATCGACCGTCTCGCGCAAGCAACCAGGGTTTCCTTTCGGATCGGTAATGCCCTACGCTCTCGATTCCCAGGGACGTCCGGTCTTCCTGATCAGCACCATGGCCATGCACACGCAGAATCTGCAGGCCGACCCGCGTTCGAGCCTTCTGGTTACCGACTTCCAACCAAACGAGGATCCGCTTGGTGCCTCGCGGGTTACGCTGGTGGGAAACACGCAAAGGCTTGGGGAGTCTGAGCGATCTCAGGCGCGGGACATCTACTTAGCTCGTCATAGCAACAGCAAATACTGGGTTGATTTCGAGGATTTCCACTTTTACCGGATGGATGTGGTCGATCTTTATTATGTTGGTGGATTCGGGGTGATGGGCTGGGTGGACGCTCCCCAATACGGAAAGGCGCAGCCAGATCCGCTATCCGATACAGCGGCCGAGATTATCCGCCACATGAACGACGATCACGGCGACGCTCTCATTCTGCTCGCCAAAGCTTTTGCGGGCATAGAGGCTCAGGAGGCCCGGATGACCGCGGTCGACCGCCTGGGCTTCAATGTCCGCTTGAAGACGCCGGAGCGCATGCGCGGCGCGCGCATCAATTTCCTCCGCGAGGTTGCCAATCCTCAGCAAACACGGGAGGTTCTGGTTCAAATGGTGCAACAGGCGCGTCAAGGTTAGTCACCAAAGGTGATCGCAGGCGGACGATCCGCTGATGGTATCCTGCCTGTACCGCAGATTGAGGCCGTAAATTCGAATGGCGAACGACAATACTCCAGACTCAGAATCTGACACTCCAGAGACTACTGAATCATTCAAAGAGATTCTCACCGAGTTCGAGCAAAATCACTCCCGCAAGGCGAAAGATGCGGGCAAGCAACTCGAGGGAACGGTCATTACTGTTTCCGCCGACTCGGTAATTCTCGATATTGGCTTCAAGAGCGAAGGAATTCTTCCGATCAGCGCGTTCCAGTGCGGGGAACCCGCCAAGCCCGGCGACAAGGTGCTTGTTTCGGTGAAGGGGCGTGACCCGGAAGGCTACTACGAGCTCACTCGTTTCCGCACCGAGTTACCCAGGGATTGGTCGGCGCTCGAGCGCGCCTTCGCGGAGAAAACCGCCATTGTGGGCACGGTCACTGGGGTCATCAAAGGCGGCGTGACCGTGGATGTCGGCGTCCGGGCTTTCATGCCGGCCTCGCGCAGCGGCGCGCGCGATGCTGCCGAAATGGAAAAGCTGGTCGGTCAGGAAATCCGCTGCCGCATCATTAAGCTCGATGTCGCAGACGAAGACGTCGTTGTCGATCGGCGAGTGCTCGCGGAGGAAGAGGAACGCACTGTCAAAGATCGGCGCTACGCGGAGATCAAAGAGGGCGACACCGTGGGTGGTACGGTGCGTAGTCTCACCAGCTATGGCGCCTTCGTCGACATCGGCGGGGTCGACGCCCTCTTGCACGTCAGCGACATCAGTTGGAGCCGCGTCAACCAGCCTGCCGATGTCCTGACCGTCGGGCAGGAGGTCGAGGTCCAGGTCCTCAAGATCGATTCCGACAAGCGTCGCATCGCCGTCGGCATGAAGCAGCTTCAGGCGCATCCGTGGGATGCGGTTGGACAGAAGCTCAGTCCCGGTCAGAGAATTCGCGGCACCGTCACGCGCGTAGTTGAGTTCGGCGCTTTCGTGGAATTGGAACCGGGCATTGAAGGCCTCATCCATGTCAGCGAGATGTCGTGGGCGAAGAAAGTTCGCATTGCCAGTGATGTGGTGAAACCAGGGGAGACGGTTGATGCCGTTGTTCTCGCAGTGAATCCTGCTGAGCGGCGAATTTCTCTTGGGCTGAAACAGGCTCTGGGCGACCCCTGGGCGGATGTCGGCACGAAACTGTCCGTCGGGTCCGTGATCGAAGGGCCAGTTACAAACCTTCAGAAGTTCGGCGCCTTCATACAGGTGGCTGAGGGGATCGAGGGCATGGTGCACATCAGCGACATGAGCGCCGAGAAGCGCCTGAATCATCCGAGCGACATGCTGCGCGTCGGGCAGGTGGTCAAGGCGCAGGTGCTCGCCATTGACAACGAAAAGCGCCAACTGCGACTCGGCATCAAGCAATTGGTTCCCAGCGGTCTGGATGAATACATCGCGGAGCATAAACAAGGAGATATCGTCACGGGCCGCATGGTGGAGAGTTCTGGCAACAAAGCACGTGTGGAGTTGGGCGAGGGCGTCCTGGCGGATTGCCGCTTGAACACGGAGAGCAGGCAGGGAAGCGCCGACGCCCCACCCGCGCCGTCGCTGGATATGGCTTCGCTGAGCGCGATGCTCAATGCGAAGTGGAAGAGTGGCCCTGCACCGGGCACCTCCAAGGCAGAACCGGTTCGCACGGGCCAGGTGCGCAGCTTCCGGATCACGAAACTGGATCCTGAAAGCAAGAAGATCGACCTCGAACTAGCCTGATCGCCTGAGATCTCTTTCTTTTCGTGTAGGACATTGTGCCGATAAGATCTGCCCGGCTGGCGGCCGACGCTGGCAAGAATCCGAACGGAGCCGGTAATTCCGAATAAACCGCGAGGATATGTAATAAGTCAAACAGCAATGTTCCGCGCGCACGTTACGTGGCGTGCCTGTGCGATGAAGCAAGGGAGAACTGCATGTCCCACGCTGACGATTATCAAGCCAAACTGCAAGCGCACGTGGCAGGGAAGGATCCGATCGCGATGCAGTCGGACACTCCTCGACTCATCGCAACCTTGATCAAGGGACGAACAGACGCCGAACTCGGCCAGAGACCGCGTTCTGACAAGTGGGCGGTTACGGAAATTATCGCTCACCTGGCCGAGGACGAATTGGTCACCAGTTGGCGCTATCGTCAGATGATTGAGAATAGTGGATGCGCGCTGCCGTCCTTTGATCAGGATCAATGGGCGAGGTTAGGAGACTACCGATCATGGAAAGCAGCGGATGCGCTCGATATGTTCCGTTTGCTGCGCGCTGCCAACTTGCACATGTTGGAGCGCCTCTCCAACGAAGAGTGGGATCGATTCGGCGTGCATGCAGAGCGCGGTCGGATCAGCGTGCGTTACCTGGCACGGCACATGGCCGGTCACGATATGAACCATGTCGACCAGATTCGATCGATTCTGTCGAAGCACTGACCGTCGTGGTCCGGGACCGGAATTGCGGGACGGGGCGACGCTCCACTTCGCGGGGCTATGCTCGGTTAGTTCTCCGAATGTTTGTCGAAAGCAGCATCCAGGAGCCCGACATGTCTCGGGTCCAGGCACTCGACCACGACGTCCAAGTCCCTGTGCGATTCGGGGGGGAGGGCGTACTCCTGTACGCTCCGCTGTGCGTTAGCGCGTACAAGACGAGTTCGACCCGGTTCGAGACGCCGAGCTTGTCATAGATCCTCAGCAACGCTTTCTTTACCGTATTCACCTTGACGCCCAGTTGCAGTCCCACTTCGCGATTTCCAATCCCTTCCGCTACCAGCCTGACCACCTGGTCTTCGCGCGGAGTCAACAAACCCTCGCCGCGGACGTTGAGCACGCGCGATGGGGTGGAGTGATTCAGAGCTTCCACCACGTAGCCCATCTGCTCCGTGTTGGCCCAAAACTGGCCCTGGTGCACCACGGTGATGCAGCGGCAAAGCGCGCGGAACGGCTGGCTGGCGCGGCAGAACAATCCGCGTGCACCTGCGCGCATTGCGTTTACCACCAGGTTGCGGTCATAGCTGTCAAGTAAGAGAATGAAGCCAATCTCCGGATGAATGCTATGCAGCTCACGCAGTGTGCTGATGAGTTCCTCGTGTTCGGAAGGTCCGTCGCCCAGGAGCACAATATCAGCAGGAACCAACTTCAAAGCCTGCAAACAATCAGATACCACGCTCCGACAGCAAGTGACCTTCAAGGCTGCGTGTCGGCGCAGAGCACTACTAAGCAACTGCGATTGAGTCTGGTTGGAGTCTGCTATGAGAACGCGGATCGATTCGCGACTCGAGCCAGATAAGGGTTTCATGAGGCTACTCTCCGGGAGCAAGCCTCGGGGGTGGGCAACAGCAGTGTACTCTCTGTGGGGTATTGGCGAGGTAAATTGTAGGTAAACTACGTAAAATAAATTCCTACATTGGCACTCGCCAACAAGGGCAGGCAAAACGGAAATTTGCGCAATCATCCGCGCGCACTGGTGAGAAGCATCGCGCGGCGCAAAGTTGATGGTTATGATTGCAGTAACGAAGCCGCGTGATCGAAAACTCTTTATTAACGAATGGCTAGTACTATGGGCGATCGTCTCCCACCAATGCTCGACGAAAGCAGAGCTCAGTCCCAGCATGAACGCAGGGATCTACAGTGACCCCCTTGTCAATTCACTTTCAATGTATCGACCAGCAAATGTTGCTGGCTCACTTCCACCGCGTCCATCGTAAGCGGTTCGGCAACCGCGACTGGAGTTGCGGAAGTGACAATTTGTTCGACACCCCGGTGGGTCAATGCGTACAAGACGAGTTCCACGCGGTTGGACATCCCTAGCTTGTCGTAGATTCGCATCAGAGATTTCTTGACCGTATTTTCTTTGATGCCCAGTTGCTTTGCGATTGCTCGGTTGCCCACGCCGTCTGCCACCAGGCTAACGACTTGCTCCTCTCGTGTTGTCAGGAGACGATTCCGTTTGGCGTCGATGACGCGCGTCGGGGCTGTCGAGTTGATTGCTTCGACGATGTATCCTAATTCTTTGGTGTCGACCCAGAACTGTCCCTGATGAACGACTGCAATACAGCGGCAAAGAGCTCGGAAGGATTGATGGGAGCGGTCAAACAGACCGCGTGCTCCCGTGCGCATGGCATTGACCACAAGTTTGCGATCGTAACCATCCAGCATCAGAACAAAACTGACTTGCGGATGGCTCGCGTGTAGAACGCGGAGTGCATTCATTAGTGGGTCGCGATCATTGGAATTGCCGTTCAAAAGCACAACATCAACATGGGTGGACCGCAACACCTGCAGGCAATCGGAAAGCTCACTCCGGCAGCGGGCAATTTTCATACTCGGCTGGCGGCGAAGTGCGCTGTGCAAGACCTCTGACTGAGTCAGGTTGCAGTCGGCTATCAGAACACTGATCTGCTCGTGGCCCGTCACAGCCTTCATAGAAATTCTCAGTTTCTGAAATGCAAGTCCTGGGGAAGGGGCCTCCATGTATATTTCCAGAATCTTTGCGCTTTGGCTGTGATTCGGATCACATCCGAAGTCCCATCAAGCGAGGCAGTGAGGGCACCATCGAGGCAGTTCTATAGCTCTCAGACAGAGGTCTCTTTTTGGTGTGAGCTGAAATCTAGGCACCGGCGAATGAGCAAAATTCGGAGACATGAGTATTCACAATCCGACCTGCAATGACTGGCCACAATTGCACCACATCCCTCGTGCCCGCCACATGCATATCGGATCATCACAGCATCGGATGGTGGCAGTTAAGTTGCCGCTCGTGACTGCTTCCCGTGTGCCACCGTTGATGCACCACAAGCAGTTGCCTCCTCGAAACTGGCTGGGGTCGTGGACTATTCCGCCGTCCCCGCCAGCAGTTCCGGGCTTTATGCCGGCGTATTTCGGTCGTCCACCAGCGCCAGTTCTGGCCAGCAGTGAGCAGATTGGGTACCTGATCGAAGCGTTAAGCCCGGTACCACAATGACGCATCATCTATGCTATGGCGAGCGCTGATAATGCGCATTCCTCTCTTCACATTCTCGTGGTAGATGATTTCCAAACACAGATTCAACAGGTGCGAGAATGGGAGATGCAACAGCAGCACCTCAGGATCGCACGCCGTGCCTACGAGATGTTTGGGATGCGAGGCTGTGAAAATGGTTACGACTGGGAAGATTGGTTCGGAGCGGAGTTAGACCTGCACCTCAACGAATGAAATGGCGATGCCCAGAGGATGACGGAAAATCGACCGAAACCGTTTTCTTAAAACTGAACAGGAACTACCTTGTATTGGCGTGCAGTGCCTGGCGGGTGGCTTCCAGCGTATTGATGAGCGACTCCTTAGGGAGCTTTTGGATGATCGGTTCAATGGCCCAGCCCAGTCCAAGTGGCACGTCACGGGTCAGTGATATAGCACGGCACTCGACGACTACCCCAACATCACGCTCCTCGAATCGCCAATAGGAATACAAGCGCCATAGGAATCCGTAACCGGTGTCAGGCTGCAAGACCCGCTCGTCATGGCTTCCCGCGTTCTCCACTTCTGCAATTCGCGTTGTATACGAGCGGAACACCCAGCGTGTTCGGTCCACCGGACGATAATGCACTTCATGATTGGTGTCGAGGACTATGGTGATAATTTTTTTCTTCAGCAGCCGCAGATAAATCTGGAAATCGTGATCCTCACGCCTGACTAGCTTTGAGTCAACTACTTCAGGTTTGTAGATGTTCTTGTGGTTATCGTAGTCCTGGATCACTGCGAAGATTTCTTGAATAGTCGAATCAGGAATGAACGCGGCGGCAATCCAGTCGTGAATCAAACCGCTCGGCACTTTGACGGGGCCTCGGCCATACCAGAATTGCGCAACCACTTTCCCTCGACGGACCTCCTGCGCTCGCTCCGGTGTCTGCTGAGACCAAAGAAACGGGCCGTTTCCGTGCCGAGTCTGCTCCATCTCCATTTCCGCGCCATGAATGTAGGCATCAAAGGCTTCTAGGGTTCGCGGGTTCAGTTGTACAGGCTTTGCAGATTGCGCCGCCATTGTTCTCGACCTTGTGTCAATCGTGATCCGGGGGCAATTGCTTGTCAATGTTCAGATCCAGTTTTTGCGGAGATCAGCCCGCGCAAAAGCTTCATTGTGGAACGTCAGGGTCTCACGTACAGTGGAACAGCGTCGGAATGAAAAGAACCCACGTCGACCTCCGGGATTGCGACTCCCCTATTCGTACTCAGGATTATGAGGAAGCGGACGTTCCAATCTTGGCCGAGGTGCTGTTTGCGGCCGAGTTGGTTCTGCTGCATGCCACACCTTTGTATTACGGTCTAGGAATACCGCACGGCGACGACTCCGCCGTGGTGGTCATTCCTGGATTTCTTTGCCCGGATGTTTATTTGACGCCATTGCATCAATGGCTGGCGCGAATTGGCTACATGCCTTTCTTTTCAGGTATAGGTTTCAACACGGAGTGTCCGAACCTTCTGATCAAACAGCAACTGAATGAAACAATTGAAAAAGCGCTCACCAAATCCGGTCGGAAAGTCCATCTAATAGGCCACAGTCTGGGAGGGATTATCGGGCGTGCAATTGCCGCTCAGCGGCCAGGAGATATCGCTTCCGTGACTACTCTGGGTGCACCTTTTCGCGGTACCGTGGCCCATCGCAGCATTTTGCGCGCCGCGGAGATGGTTCGAAATCGGATTCTGGCGAAACACAGCAGGGTGGTGCTTCCCGACTGCTACACGGGTCGTTGCACCTGTGATTTCTTGGAATCTCTCAGCTGTGCTATGCCCGCGTCGGTATTAGAAACTGCGGTTTACACCGAAAGCGACGGAGTGGTTGATTGGCGTTACTGCAAAACAGACCGACCGGAGAGCGACTTCTCAGTTTCGGGCACGCACATCGGGCTGGCGTTTAATCCCGCGGTATATTCCATTATTGCCGCCCGCCTGGCCTTGGTGAATTCGGAAAGAAAAAGGCGCAAACGCCAGACGAGCGGGACCTTTCCTCTCCGGCAGAGCGCGTTCGGAAAACGCGGTTGATAGCTGGCGAGGATCGGGCCTGAGCCTAATTAACGCGATCGCGATCCTGGGACGCATGGTCGGCCCAACGGATTTATCGGAATCGCCATCCGCCGGACGACCATCTCACCTGGTGAAAAATCCCTATTTAGACTCATAACCGCAGTTGGTGCTAATGGCGAGAATCCAGTAGGGTGACGAGTGGGTGGTGGCTCATAAACCCAAGGTCTTCACTTGCTCCTCGGTTTCATAGCCGAGCCAATGTGCAACCTCATGCCAGACCACCCGTTTCACTTCGGCGCGCAAATCTCCTTTTGAACACCGCATGATGGGGCCACGAAAGACAAATATCAAGTCGGGGGCATACTTCACCTGGGTGTACGACTGTTTCGTCCGAAATGTGCCGCTGTACAACCCCAATAACTCAGTTCGACGGCGCGATTTCTTTCTATTCGATATGTCCTCCAACACGTCCGAAGGAGGCTCGTCAACGACTTGAATGCCGGGGAAATCTGGCAGGTCCCTGATCCTCTGTGGCAGGGTGCTGTATGCCCACTCTACAATTTCCTCAAAGCTTTCGGGATTTGTGGGGTCGGCCATGAGGCCAACTTTACCACCAGGGACAAGCCGCGAGACGTGGGCTGGCTCTTTGTCATCGGGGAAACCTAGCTTTCCGCAGTTTGTGGTTAGGTTGAGTGTGTGGAGCTCTACTGTACGCTAGCCGGATTGCCGCATAGCAGCATCGTCCAAAACGGACCTACCATCTTCCACTCTCGACGGCACGTTGATCCCGGGCAGGACTCTGGCTCCCGACGCTTAAGCCGCCACAAGTCTGCCGAGTGCCGTCTTGTTGTGGATAATCAATGTGGATCCTTTCAGTTCGACGATGTCCATTTTCCGAAACTCCGAAAGCGTGCGGGTTATCGATTCCCGGCTGGTGCCGATAAGTTGGGCAATGTCTTCATGGGTCAGCGCGAGCTTTGTGCGGAGTACTCCATTGGCGACCCGCCCCTCCGCTGATGACTCCAACAAGAACCTAGCAAGCCGCTCCGAGATCGAGTGCGATAATCCGACAGAGCGGACGACATTGCATGCGTCTTGATAATCACGGCTGATATGCTGGGCCGCGTGCAGACAGGCATCGCCGTGCTTATTGAGGAACCGAAGGAAGTCCTCTCGACTCACAAAATTCAGTTGGCAGGGCTGCATCGTCTCCACCGTCAACTCATACGGCCTGCCTGTAACGGTTGCGTGCAAGCCGAGAACTTCTCCGGCTTTTGCAATCCGCAGGATGAAAGTTTTCCCGTCTCGCGCGGTGGTCGAAAGCTTGGCTCGCCCTTGGCATAGCATGAAGATGCCACGCGGTACTTGTCCTTCAAGAAAAATGACAGCGTGTTCGGGGTAGACGGCCGCGTGTTTTATTTGGTTGAAAACATCCAGAGATTCTTTGGGCAGGGCGCAGAAGAAATTCTCGGAGCGCAGAAGACAGGGCAGACAGTTCTCAACGCAAGGCAGACCGTAAGGCGAGTTCATGGGCGTTCCTTCTCTCCCTGAGAGGCTACGGGTCGATGAAGTTGCCTAGCCCCGACCTCTGGGAATATGAATGTTAGGAACTCGACACCACACTACCGTAATGGTAGGACTGCAAGCCATGGTGCAACTGTTCAAAGTTGCTCACTTTTAGCAAATAAGATATGGGCACGATTCTCCAGCTCGAACACTAGGCATTAGCCAGGCATTTTAGATGGACTTGATAGCATGTTCGGGCCGTGAATCTCCCCATAGCCGGTGCCCGCTTACCGATCGCGCAGACCCAACCACTCTGGGTTTCGCCATTTCATGAGTCGCAGGCCCGTGTGACTCATGTCACCGTTGATCGAAAAGTCACCTGCGGCCATGACATACGAGCGTGATTAGCTAGCGAGACACTTTCCAGATTGTGTATGGACCTCTGTTCCTCTAATCGGCGATACACATGCCTCGTAGCGGGCGAAGCAAAGCCAAAACCCGACGCGGGCTGACGAGGCTGGAGTTCTGGGCCGTGGGCACCCTGAGTTGTGGATCCCCAGCTATATACATGATCGGCCTTGGTAGGTAGGCGATCTACAGCAGTGCCAGTTCTGTGTCTGGTCAGAATTGCACACTCTACGGCAGCTCCTCATGAATCTTCCTCTGCCGACTCACAGGCCTATGTGACCCACGTCACCGTAGC
>CAVTEO010000011.1:0-502725 GCA_963733805.1 uncultured Acidobacteriota bacterium
CGGCCATGAAACTCACGGGCCACGAGAAGAGCAATTCACACTCATCTTTTAAGGAAGATCGCCAATGACGAATTCAGACGGAAATCAGAATTGGCTGGTTCTTTACAGAAAAGCCGTTTTGGAGCCCGACCGTAAACAAGTCAAGACACGCGTCGCCCAAGCTCAAGCTGCAATCGGTCTCCGCGCCCGGGAATTGTGGTACGGGGGAGCGACAGAAACGACTGAACGCCGCCAAATGGACGCGGCTTCGCATTTCTTAGGAGTCCTCTACGCGATCGGAGCCGACAAGTGAGTTCTCCACCAGATGTCATCCCGGGGATTTCTGGCGTGCGTGCCCAAAGCTGCCAGCCAGAACACAACAACTCCCTTCACCGAACGCGGTGTTTGATTTCAGTGGGGCTCTTTTGGGTCACAGAAAGATGGCAGAAAGGTGATGCAGATGTCGGCGAGAGATTTCTTACGGAGCTAAACGCCCTTAAGTTGGGATTCGTTCATTCCGAAGTAGTGCCCTAGTTCGTGGAGCACGGTTTGCCGGACCTCATGACGGATTTCTGCTTCGTTCCGGCAGACAGCCTCGACATTTTTCTGGTAGAGGACGATGCGGCTCGGTCCCGTGCTAAGGTCGAACACGCTCTTCTGGGTCGCAGGGACACCCTGGAAAATCCCCAGAACTAGACTGCGGGGCCGTGGGTCGATCTTACCTGCAGGCCCACGCGGTTTTCTGCGGGGTTTTGGACGGTCCTCAACGAGTACAGCGAGGTTGTGCATCCGTTCTCGGAATTCCATTGGGAGTGAATCCAACACTTCTTCCACTAGTTGAATGAAGTGCTCACGTTTCACCTTGCCCTCCTGCTGGATTCCGTTTCAGTGCCAGCTTGCTCTCCGCGGAACCATGACCTGTCCCGTGCTTTCAGGGACAAGCGTCTACTCGTAGCGCAAAGCTTCGATCGGATTCAGGCGCGCCGCTTTCCGCGCGGGGTAGAAACCGAAGAAGATCCCCACCGCCATCGAGAACACCACCGCCGTTACGATCGCGAGCGGAGAAATCAACACCACCCACCCCAAAGTATTGGTGATGAGATAGGAGGCGCCCATACCAAAGACGATTCCGATCGCGCCGCCGATGAGACTGAGCACAACCGCCTCGGTCAGAAATTGGCTTTGCACATTGTGCTCCGTGGCGCCAATCGCCATGCGAATTCCAATCTCGCGAGTACGCTCAGTAACCGATACCAGCATGATGTTCATGATGCCAATACCCCCGACGATCAATGAAACGCTGGCAATCGAAGCGAGGAGCATGGTCATGACACTACCGGCCTGGTCCGCGAGGTCAGCCATGTCGGCCATGTTCCGTACCATGAAATCATCATCCTGCCCCGCACGAATGCGGTGACGATCCCGCAGCAGGGATGTAATCTGTTCCTGCGCGGCAAAGCTTGCCTGACGGGAAGTGGCGGAGACCATGATCCAGCGCAGCCAATCTTGCCCGGTTATCTTCTTCTGCAGGGTTGTGATCGGAACAAGTACCACGTCATCTTGATCATCGCCCATTGCCGCTGAGGTCCCCTTTTGAGCGAGGACGCCCACGACCTTGAAAGGGAGACTCTTGATCCGGATGGTTTGGCCCAGCGGATCGGTTGCGCCGAACAGGTTCTTGCGCACGCTCTCGCCGATGACGGCCACGTTTTCCGCCATCTCCACATCTTCCTGTGTGAATGCGGTCCCTTCCTGAAAGGGCCAGTCCCTGATGTCGAAGTACTGCGGTTCGGTGCCGTTGATTCGAGTGGCCCAGTTGTCGTTGCCAAAAACAACTTGTGAACTGGTATTGCTGCCGGGGGCAGCGGCCTTGACGGCCGGACATTCTCTAAGAATGGCGAGCATGTCCGCATATACCAAAGTCTTGGTGGCACCCCAACCCATGTGGGTTCCTCCGCGTGTAACCGTACCCGAGCCAACGAATAGAATGTTCGAACCCATCGCAGCGATTTGCTGCTGTACCTGCTGCTGTGCCCCTTGCCCCACGCCTACCATGGCGATAACAGCACCAACGCCGATGATGATGCCCAGCATGGTAAGAATGGAGCGCATTTTGTTGCGAGCCAGGGCTCGCACTGCGATTCGCGCTACGGCGATTAAGTCCATACTTGATTCCTCTTCCCCGGACAGCTCGGAACCACTAATCCTCTTCCACCGGAAGATTCTGGAGCATTTGGGACGCGGTCTGGCGATTTACCACGAGCTCATCTCGACGAATTCTCCCGTCGCGAAACTGGATGGTGCGCCTGGCAAACTGCGAGATATCGTGCTCGTGGGTCACCAAAACGATGGTCAGTCCACGGTCGTTCAGCCTCTCAAGGATCTCCATGATTTCCACTGACGTGCGGCTGTCGAGATTGCCGGTCGGCTCATCCGCCAGCAGAATCGAGGGTTTGTTTACCAGGGCGCGCGCAATTGCGACTCGCTGTTGTTGTCCACCAGACAGTTGTGACGGAAAATGTGTCGAGCGATCTCCGAGTCCGACAAGATCGAGCGCCTCGCGCGCCCGATTCCCACCCTCGGTCTTGCTCACCTGCGCGTACAGAGTCGGCAACTCCACGTTCTCCAGCGCCGTGGTCCGCGAGAGCAGGTTGAATCCCTGAAATATGAAGCCGATCTTTCGATTCCGGATCGCTGCCAACTCGTCCTTGGCAAGGCTTGATACGTCAATCCCATCGAGGAAATACCTTCCAGAGCTGGGCCGGTCGAGGCAGCCCAGAATGTTCATGAAGGTGGATTTGCCGCTCCCACTTGCTCCCATGATGGCCACGAATTCGCCACTGGAAATGTCCATTGTGATCCCGCGTAAGGCATGAACCCGCGTTTCGCCCAAATCGTAATACTTGTGGAGATCCAGAACGCGGATCGTCGCTTCCCTCGGTTGCGGGATCGCGATGTCGATCGCCGCTCGGCTCATCGTGACCATAAATTCCTCTGCATTTTTGTTCCTAGTGCCGATTTGCGGCCGTCGCTCCCGGCCCCATTCTTGGTCCGGTGAGAACGGCACCTGTGATCAGTTCGTCGTTGTTTGTCAGCGATCCGTTGAATAGCTCGGCCACCTCGGTCACCGTGTGGTCGGTTATGCCCGATCGGATTCTTACCGGTTCCACAGTCTTGTCCGGACGCAGCTTCCAGAGAACAGCCACATCAAGAGACGGAGCAGACGTTGGTGCGAGCCCGACCGTGTCACTCTGCTCTCCGGCGGGGCTGTGGTTAACTTGCTTCAACGTTCCCCCCGGCTCCTTGTTCTTCGTGACCGCCGCGCGACTAGCCGCAGGCTGCAGCTCGCCTGCATTCTCGATCCCGAACTTCTTGTATAGAGCGCGTATTTCCTCAGCTTTCAGGTCGGGTTTGTAGCGTAAGGCGCTATTCGGAACTCGGAGTACGTCGATTGCCGAAGCCACCGGAATTGTGATGTAGGCCGTCATACCAGGAAACAGCTTCATTTCAGGATTATCGAAATCGATGATCGTGTTGTAGGTAACGACGTTCTGAACCGTCGTGGCATTCATACGGACCTGAGATACCCGCCCACTGAAGTTCTCTTTGGGGTATGCGTCGACCTTGAAGGTAACAAGCTGGTTTGGCCGCATCGCGCCTACATCGGATTCATCGGTGCTGGCATAGACCTGCATTTTGGTCAGATCTTGAGCAATCGTGAAGAGCGTTGGCGCTTGTAAGGAGGCTGCAACCGTCTGGCCTACGTCCACGTTCCGTGCAATAACGGTGCCATCGATGGGAGCACGTATCGTCGTGTAGTCCAGATTGGTCTGGGCTACCCTGACAGCGGCTTCCCGCTGCTGCACTTGGGCTTCGGATTGTTTCACAAGCGCATCAGCCGCAGATGAACCTGCCACCGCGGAATCATAGTTGGACTTGGCCATGTCGAGTTGCTGCGTGCTCATGACGCGCTGTGCAGTCAAGGCTGTGGCGCGTTCGTAGTCGGCGGCGGTCTGAATCTGCAAAGCCATTGCCTTCTGGAGATTTGCTTTGGCAGTGGCAACGCTGGCCCGCGCATTGGCCAGATCGGCTTTGGCCTGCAGCAACGATCCTTCGAAGAGCGAGGGATCAATCTGCGCGATCACATGTCCTCTCTTTACACGGGAATTGAAATCTGCGTACAAACGAGAAACGGTCCCCGAGACCTGAGATCCGACCTGGACGGTGGTTACGGCATTGATGGTGCCGGTGGCCTCGACCACCTGGCGAATGTCGCCGCGGTCGACCTTAGCCGTGAAATATTGCGGATTGTCGTTCCCCTTCAATCGAAATGCGGCTATGACAGTAACTGCCAGCACTACCAGAATTCCGATCAACCAGTGGCGTCGAAGAAGCTTCATATTTGATGTCCTCGAAAACGTACTCAGACCCTGGGATGCGTCCCGCCTACCGTGCCATCAAGCGGAATGGCATCCCAGGCACGAAGATGCGGAAATAGGCCCGCCGGTCTCGCACGAGTGCTTTTCGCAACTTGGACGTCAACACTATTGGGTGCAGGTTGAGGGCCGAGAAGGATCGATGTAGGGAGCAATTACAGGTCTTTACTCGCGGAATCCCGATCTCGGCCAGGAGTCGCCAACTGACAGACAACAAACTCGATAGGATCCTTCTCACTCTGAAACTGTGTTTCGCCAACTTGGGCGTCACGATGAATGAATGACCGAACGGACGCCGGACGCGCGGTTATGTCTGACGCTTCGGACAACCTCTGTCCGATTCTTCTGACATGGGGGACTGCGGCTGAAATCGTGGTGGCTTTCGCTGTTTGTTCCGTACAACTTAGCGCAAGTCGATGCTTGGCCCATGCCGTGCCCTTCTCTAAGGCGAGCGATCTGCATAAAGGTCGCGAAAGTTGAAATTGAAACGGAGAATACTGAGTATGGAGAAGTTCATTTATAGTGTGCTCGCTCTGACGCTCGCATTGATTGCCCTGCCAGGCGGGGCTACCGCCGCGACAACAACACTCGACAACTTGCAGGCTGGATTCAACGGCGAAAACAATGCCCATGCGCGCTACCTCGCGTTCGCAGAAAAAGCCGACCAGGAAGGATATGGCGAAGTTGCAAGCCTGTTCCGCGCTGCAGCCAAGGCTGAGGAAGTTCACGCCGCCAACCACGCAGCTGTGATCAAGAAGATGGGCGGTACGCCCGAGGCAAAGATCGAGACTCCGGTCGGTCAAGTCGACCAAGGAAAACCTTGAGGCGGCGATTAAGGGAGAGTCCTACGAGCGCGACACCATGTATCCGGAATTCCTCAAGCAGGCTCGCGCCGACGGGAACAGAGATGCGGTCCAGTCTCTTAACTTCGCAAAAACAGCGGAAGGTGAACACGCGAAGCTGTATTCCGAAGCTCTTGAACAATCTCCCCAAACTGAAAGGATCCAAAGCGAAGGACTACTACGTGTGTGTCGTTTGTGGTTACACGACGCCGCACCTGGATTTCTCCAAGTGTCCGTCGTGTTTCAGTCACAAAGACAGGTACGAGAAAGTCAGCTAGCAACCGGGCCGTCAAGAGGGCGTCCCGATTCTTCGGATTAAGGAGTTCATATGCTTCAATTTCCGCCGATTCCGAGTTGGGATGCCTTGCACCCATTGATCATTCATTTTCCGATTGCTCTTTTGCTCATTGCTCCGATCTTCATCGTCATTGGTGCTGTGCTGACGCCCGCGAAGGGCCGTTCTTACCTGGTTGCCGCGTTGGTCTTGCTGTTGGTTGGAACAGCGGCAATCTTCGTGGCGGTCGAGACCGGGGAAGCCGCGGGCAAACTTGCCGAACGGACCCCTGGGATGGCACGAGTCCTCGAAACGCACGAATCCCTCGCCGAGCGCACGCAAGCCGTTTTCAGTGTGCTGTCAGCTGATATTCCTTGCGCTGTTGGCGGTGCCCTGGTCGCTGAAAAGGGCAGACACTCGTCTGACAACAACGATTCTGCCGCTGGCCTTCCTGGTCCTGTACAGCGCGGGGGCCTTGCTGCTGGTCAATACCGCCCACAACGGAGGCAGGCTCGTGCATGAATTCGGCGTCCGGGCAATGGTGATCGGCTCCCACAGAAGCCACCGCTACGCTTCCGGCGGAGACACAAGATAAGGACTAAGCCAAATGAAGGCTGGCTCAGAAGCAATCCGAATCCCGAGGCGGCCCGACTTGCATACTTGGCCGCCATCTTTTGGGGCCAGAGTCTTGTTCTCTTGACTAGACCATCAGGGAGTACTCTAATCGAAAGTGTTACAACACAGACCAGAGTCGCGAACCGTCGCCCTGTTGGCCCGCTTCAATGAATCGTTCCGCCAGCAGGAGATGGTTTTTGCAACTCTGAACCTCTTTGTTCTGGCCGCACTCCTGCTTCTGCACTCCCTCTTTTCTTCTCTACTAGGCGAACCCTCGCCCGTCTTGCTGGTCACCCTGGGGGCCGCCTTTCTGTTCAAGATGCTGGAATTGCTTTGGCTCTGGGGGCGCTCGCGGCCGCTGAGCAAAACCGCAGAGGACGTCCTCGCCTGGGCGTCGATCTCTCTGAACATCGGGTTAAGCCTTCTTCTAACATTTCTCACCAACCGGGAAGACAGTCCATACTTTGTTCTCCTCGCCTTGCCTGTCTTGCAGGCAGCTCACCGCTTCAGTCTTCCCGCTTGCATCGGTGTGATTGCAGTTGCGGATTCCGTGACCTTCTTCTGGGTCTCGCATTTTGCGGCGTTTCATCCGCCAGTCCATGTCAGCGAGTACTTCGAAGCAGGTGTCATTTCCGTTGTCTACGCAATCGTGGGACCGTTGGTTTGGCTGCTCGTCAACCAACTTCGAAGTGATCAAAGAAAGCTGGCCGATAATCTGCGAGAACTCGAGCGCACGCGTGAGCGACTAGTGGTCGAAGAGAAACTCGCTGTTGTGGGCCGTCTCTCGAGTGCAGTGGCACACGAAATTCGGAATCCAGTTTCCATCATTGCGAGTTCACTGGTCACCGCCGACCGTCCTGAGGTCGGGGAACAACAACGACGAGAGATGCTCGCTATCGCACGCAGCGAGGCCGCCCGGCTGGAAAAACTGACCAGTGATTTCCTTTTCTATGCACGTCCAAGTCAGCCGAAGCGAACTCTGGCGCCCATGGCGGAAGTGTTGGGCTATATCGCTGAGATTGCTAATGTGCATGCTTCGAAGCGAGGAATCAGGATCGCAGTCGAAGGTGAAGATGGGTTGCAGGCGAATGTTGATCGTGAGCAGCTGCAGCGAGCACTCCTGAACCTGCTGCTCAACGCGATCGATGCCACGCCCGTTGGGGGACAGGTTGCGGTTCGCAGTAGCCGTCCATCGGCCCAAAGTCTGGAACTCCAGGTCGAAAATTCGGGTGAGCCGATTTCGGAAGAAGTGCTGTCCAGAATCTTTGAACCTTTCTATACGACCAAACCGCACGGAACAGGTCTCGGACTAGCGATTTCGAGAAACATCGCGAGAGTTCACGGTGGCGACCTGGTCGTGGCCCGGAATGAACCCGGGCACGTATGCTTCGCAATGACGGTTTCTGACGGAGAGCCATTCGGCTCTGGAGCAATCAGCTATGGGTAGATTATTGATTGTGGATGACGAGCCTAACTTGCGCCGTGTCCTAAGTTCAGAGCTTCACCTCGACGGTCATACGGTCGACGAGGCGGACGGCGTTATAGCGGCTGTGCCTTTTTTGACGGAGCGAGAATACGACGCGGTCATCACAGACCAGAAAATGCCGGATGGAGATGGACTGAGAGTTCTATCGGTCGCTCAGGAGAACGATCCGTCGTTGCCAGTAATCTTCCTCACCGCGGTTCCGACGATTGAGCTTGCTGTCGAGAGCATGCGGAAGGGAGCCTTTGATTTCATCGTAAAGCCCTTCAATCCGGAGGTCGTCCGGGCGACCGTGCGGCGCGCCTGTGAGCGCGCGAATCTCGTTCGCGAGAATCAACTCCTCAAGTCCACGGTCGGCAACCTCCTTGGGGCCGATACTATTTACGGAGACAGCGCCGAAATCAAGGAAGTACGCGACCAGATTGCCCGCGTTGCCCCAACAGACGCAACCGTCTTGATTGTGGGCGAAACTGGAACTGGCAAGGAGCTCGTAGCCAGGGCAATTCATCGGAACAGCCGCAGGGCCCAGAAGCCGTTAATTGCCGTCAACTGTGCGGCTTTCACAGAAACTCTCTTAGAGAGCGAACTCTTCGGACACGAACGAGGAGCTTTTACAGGTGCAGATCGAGCCCGCCAGGGGTTGTTTGAGGCGGCCCATGGCGGAACCCTTTTTCTAGATGAAGCTGGCGAGATGTCCCCAGCCGCTCAGGCCAAATTGCTTCGCGTCCTGGTAGATGGCGAATTACTGCGCGTGGGATCCACGCAGGCCCGCAAGGTTGATGTGCGGGTCCTGGTTGCGACCCATCGAAACCTTGAGGAACGAGTGCAGCAGGGACTCTTCCGTCAGGACCTCTACTATCGGCTGGCGGTGGTTCCCATTCGCATTCCCCCGCTCCGCGAACGCAAAGAGGACATTCCTGGCCTCTGCGAGATATTGTCAGCCCAGATTGCGAAGGACTTGAAGGTCCGGCCCAAGCGCATGAGCCCCGAAGCCCTGCAGAAGATCGCAAACTACACATTTCCCGGGAATATACGGGAGTTGCGGAATCTTTTGGAGCGGGCGCACATCTTGGGGCACCTTGAGGAAATTGCTGCCGATGAACTTCCGGTAGACGATAAAAGCTATACAGAACCTGGGCCCCAGACGATGGAGATGCGCGATTGGCTTCGAACCCTGCCAGCTAGCGTCGATCTCCGCGAACTGCTCACCGCCTTTGAAAAGGGTCTCATTGAGCGCGCATTGGAACAGGCTAATGGCGTGCAGGCCGAAGCAGCCCGGATGCTGGGAGTCTCGCGCAGCGACATAGGATACAAAGTCGCAAAATTTGCGCTAGGGCGACCAGTGGATGCCACCTAGCGAAGAGCCTTGAGCATTGTTTCTAGCATGGCTGGCCTGCCTAGCGGAAAGTGTTTAGCGATGAACCAGCTGAACTACGCCCCCGCATTACCTCCTTTATTATTCCGTTCCCTCCATGGCCTCCCATTCCCTGCCGTACCATTTGGCCGTGCCGTGACAGGGCAGCAACGAGATGTAACTGATTGATATCAAACGGTGTCAGCCGACTTCGTTTGGTGCCAAAGGATACCGGACGTCATCTCTTAACGTCCCCTTATCGTACCCAGATTTCGCTCGTCAACGTTCGAAAAGTAGTGAACCCCTGAACCCCGCAAACGGCATGATCCCAAACGTTCTGTCCCATCTCTGGCACTACTACTGATGGATCTAAGATTCCTCGCGAACGAACCTGCGCAGCCGTTCAGCAATCTGATCTCGCACTTCTCGAAAGACTGCGAGCTGCCGATCCGCCGGGGCAGCGGCAGGGTCTTCAAAACTTTGATGGAGCCGCTTCCCGCCACCGGGAAATATCGGGCACGATTCCTTGGCGCTGTCGCAGACGGTGAAGACATATTCGAACTGCTGGCCGGCAAATTCATCTACCGACTTCGAACGGCTTCCTGCGATGTTGATTCCGATCTCAGACATCGCCGTGACAGCATTCGGGTTGAGTCCGACGGGACGCGTACCCGCGCTGAATACGTCGAACTGATCGCCAGCGATATACCGTAGCAACCCCTCCGCCATTTGGCTGCGAGCGGAATTGCCCGTGCAGAGGAAGAGAATTCTTTGACGGTTAGTCATTCTTATCTGCCGATTCCTAGTGCTCGATTCCTACGTATTCCGCGTAGCCCGACCGGGGTTGCTCTAGCGCCGATTTGCAGGTGCCACACAGCAAGAGCCTAGCCTGCTTGGGAAGAATTATCGTTCGTACAAGCGGAACACCACCGGTAACCGGGTCGTCGACCACACAGATGTGCTCCGCGCATAGCGCAGCGGAACAATGATGACAAAGGCCAACCGCATCGCGTGTTTCACCCGCCCGTAAGCATTCATAGCAGTGCACAAGTCCTCCCTCTACCCAACCTGCTCTGGGCGACCCACAGCCTGTGCGGCAGGAAACCAATGTCGAGTACGATTGCAAACGTTGCACACTGACAACATGACCGGCACCTCCACCAGTACTCCCACTACCGTCGCTAAAGCTGCGCCGGAGCCGGGGCCGAACAGCGCGATGGCGGTTGCGACCGCAAGTTCGAAGAAGTTACTCGCACCGATGAGGGCTCCTGGCGCGGCAACGGAGTGTTCAACACGTAGCAATCTCATCAATCCGTACGTCAGCGTGGAATTAAAGTAGACCTGAATCAGAATAGGAACTGCGATTAGCACCACGTGCAGGTACTTGCCGGTGATGTTCTCTGCTTGGAACGCGAAGATGAATACTAATGTCACCAGCAGAGCGAGTACCGTCACCGGGCTGAACTTTGGAAGAAATTCCTGCTCGAACCAGTTCTTGCCTCGGGTACGGGTGAGCCAGATACGGAGCGTCATTCCAACTGCGAGAGGAATCACAATAAAGGCGATGACCGAATACAAGAGGACCATGAACGGAACCGTCAACGAGGAGGCACCGCTCACAAGGAAGCGCACGATCGGAGCGAACAGGAACAGCATGATCAAATCATTAACGGATACCTGTACGAGGGTGTAGGCAGGATCGCCATCGGTTAGGTAGCTCCAGACGAAGACCATGGCGGTACACGGAGCGGCAGCCAGAATAATCACGCCTGCGATGTACTGGTCCGCCTCCGCTGGGCTAATCCAGGCGCTGAATACATGACGGAAGAATACCCAGCCGATCAGAGCCATGGAGAATGGCTTCACCAGCCAATTCACGAACAGCGTGACAAGCAACCCCCGTGGTCGCTGGCGGACGTTCAGGATGGCGCTGAAATCCACCTTCATCATCATCGGAATGATCATCAGCCAGATGAGCACGGCGATTGGAACATTGACCTGGCTGCCCTTGCCGAATTCCATGCTTCGAAGAGCTTGCACTGCCGAAGGCGCCCATTTGCCGAGGGCGAGGCCCGCAAGCATGCAGAGCCCGACCCAAAGAGTCAGATACCGTTCGAAAACATTCAGTCGCTTCGGTGCAACCGTTGTCGGCGTACCTCTGAGCTATCGTTCCCATGAGTGCATCCCTCGTTCAAACTCCTAGAATCGCGAGCCGACCGCTACACGCTTGTCGCGCTGCCCGCCTTTGAGCGGTGCAACGCGGCGTAGGGACGCCACTCCGTACGCGTGCAGGAGCCGTGCTGAATGGCCTCTTTGAGCTTCCGGGTATCGTCCTGAAAAGGTTCTTCGTTCTTGAATGCCTGCTGCAGGAACTCGAATAGATACTTCTTCGCCCCCTGTGTCGGTTCTGCAAGGCGATAGAAAATTCGGAAGCCATCCCTCCGATCCAGTACGAGCCCAGAATTCTTCAGGTACTGCAAATGACGTGAAATGTTTGGCTGTGACGTATCCAGAACGTATTGGATGTCGCAACCGCACAACTCGCCATGGAGCAGCAAGTTAAGAATGCGAAGCCGATTGCTGTCGGCGATACCCTTGCAATACTGTTCCAGTTCCTTCATTCGGAGCACCTCACCACACCATGATTCGTAATCAAACTGCTTCCATCGTCTCCGCGGACGCATCTGCGTGCAGAGCCGTCTCTGCTTGCCACGGGATCAACGCAGTTCTGCTGGCCAGTTTGTGCTGTACTTCATCTATGAAGCGAGCCTCTAGAGCACCGCGCTCGGCGAGCACGGGGTCATGAGTGCCAGCAGCGTGGAAGCTCTGGTTAATAATCCATGCATAAGGCGTAATGTTCGCACGCTTGAGGTCATCCTGGAGGCGAGCCGCTTCGTGTACCGGGGTTGCTTCCGGCAAGGTCACAATCAGGATCTTGGTGAAATCCGGATCACGGAGTTGCGGAAGCAATCTCCGCACACTGTCGGGGATGTAGCTCAAGTTACGCTCGACGTCGCGATGGTAAGCGTTTGCCGCATCCAGTAGCAGCAGGGTGTGTCCCGTCGGCGCAGTGTCGATCACTACAAAACCGTGGTTGCCTTGGTCCACTTTGTGAGCGAAGGCGCGAAATACAGCGATCTCTTCAGTACACGGAGACCGCAGGTCCTCTTCCAGCAGCGCACGGCCCTTCTCGTCGAGGTCCTTGCCAGATTCGGCCAAGACTTCTTCGGTGTAGGCGCGTATTTCCGCCACGGGATCAATGCGGCTGACTTCCAGACCGGGAACGACGCCGCCGAGGACGGATGCATGACCAGCCGGATCAGTTGTCGTCAGATGGACCGAGTGTCCCAAACGAGCCAACGCAACGGCGATTGCCGCGGCAACGGTGGTCTTGCCCACGCCACCCTTCCCCATGGTCATGATCACGCCTTTGCCTCGCCTCGCAATTTCGGGAATCAGCTCTGAAAGTGGGGCGGGCAACCGGCTCTGCCTTTGCGTGTGCAC
Source organism: uncultured Acidobacteriota bacterium (assembly GCA_963733805.1). Lineage (GTDB taxonomy): Bacteria > Acidobacteriota > Terriglobia > Terriglobales > Acidobacteriaceae > Gp1-AA133. The sequence continues at coordinate 12,488 of CAVTEO010000011.1, forward strand.
CGGGCTATTGGTGCCTTTGTAATCGCCATCCGCTAGTCGACGGAGCGCTTCTACGCCGATTAGCGCCCGCGGAACGAGCGGCACGTCAGTACGCGGAAGTCGCTTCAATCCAGCAGGTATCGCTTCGAGTGCGTCGTGGCCACGGAGTTCAAGCGCCTTGGCAATTGGATCATGGTCAACACGCGCCCGGAACAAGCCATTCACGATCAAACGCTGGTTTCTCAGTCCGAGTGACTCCAACTCATTGCGTGTGCGTTCCGCTTCTGCCAAAGCTGACTGTTCTGGCCGACTGACAAGGAACACAGTTGTATCCGTTCCATCGGACAGTGCGCGAACTGTGTTCGCGTAGAGATCGTGCTGAGCCTGCAACCCGGCCAGAGGACCTAAGCAGGAGGTTCCACCGACACTGTTCTCGATGAACCCCGACCAAGCAGCAGGCAACTGCAATAGCCGAAGGGTATGCCCGGTAGGAGCGGTATCGAAGATGACGTGATCGAAGTCCGAGGTCGTCTGCCGATCACCTAACAACTTGGCAAATTCGTCGAAAGCCGCAATTTCCACTGTGCACGCACCGGACAACTGTTCCTCGATGTTTCTGACAGCCACGTCAGGGAGGAGTTCACGGTACGGCCCGACCACACGCTCACGGTACTGCCGCGCAGCCTCCTCCGGATCAACATTCATGGCAAAGAGGCCGGCAGCAGTTGGTACGGCCGTTGGCTGAACGCCGAGCTTGGTCGCTAGGACTTCATCCAGGTTAGAGGCCGGATCAGTACTGACCAACAAGACGCGATGTCCCGCCTGAGCGAGGGACACAGCCGTAGCGCAGGCGATCGAGGTCTTGCCGACCCCACCCTTACCAGTAAAGAGCAGGTTCCGAGTGACTTTCCCCAGCAGCTTCATGATGACCGTCCTTCATTTCCCCTTGCTTGACCCGATGCCAACAAGATCTGTTTTCCGCGAATTGATCACTGGACCCGGCTCGTATTGCACACCTGTGAGACGGGCAAGCTCCTCGCGAGTTGGGTACGCGCCTGACGTAATAATCTTCCCGTCCAGTGAGACTAGGGGAAGGCATTTCATGCCTTTGGAATTCAGCGCCATCTTGAGTATCGGGTTGTGCACGAAGGCCCCAGGATCTTGAGCGAGGTTGCACCGCTCAACCTCAATACCCTTACTCTTTAGCCACTCCAAATCAGCGGCAAAGCGGGCCAGCGTCGGGTCAACGCTAGGACCGCACACTCCACTGGAACAGCACATCGGCGGATCGAATACTTGCAGCTTAGCCATGTATGAGTCCTCCTAATTCGTTCAACAAATCTTTGGCATACCGGGCCGGACGACCAGAACCGGCCGCGCATGCTGACAAATCACCGCGTCCGACACACTCCCCAACAAGACATCTTCTGTGGCGCTTCGGCCACGTGACCCGATCACTATCAGGGATACGTCCTGCTCCCGAGCGACGCGGTCGATAGTTTTCGCCGGATTGCCATCAACCACCAAGCTGTTTACCGCGAATCCAAAGAATTCAAGTTCTCCTCGGATCCGTTCCATTCGCTCGCATATCACGTCCTGCGGGTCCAGTTCATCCTCTTTTCGGGTGTCGTGGACATGAAGCACAACCACGTCCGGGAGTCCCGTGAGCCTTAAATTCTTTACCAATGCGAGCGCCTCGCCCGCGCACTCGGAGAAATCTGTCGGAAGCAGTACCCGTCGGAATATGTGCTGGCACACGAAGTCGCAGTCGGTCCTCCCCAACTTGTCCATGACTGTGACCTTGAGAACTAGCACAGGAACAGACGCGTGGCGCACGACATCATGAGTAACGCTGCCCAGAAGGACACCACGAACAAAGCCGTGCCCATGAGTCCCCATTGCAATCAAGGCAGCACGCTCTTCTTCCGCAACGCGAACAATCTCTAGTGAAGGCTTGCCCAATTCGAGACGCCAACGGCACCGAATGCCACTCGTTTCAATGCGGTTCTTCAGACCGGCCAGTCTGGGCTCGGCGTCCTTCTTCCAGGCAAGCATCTGCTCAAACGTGTCAGAGGCAAAGCCGATCTGCGGCCCGAGCTCGACGACGTTCAAGAGGACAACTTCCTCCATCCCCAACGGCTTCATCTCGTTCAAACAACCGGCGAGTTGGTCCGCTTCGGGCGAGAAGTCAGTCGGGAATAGAACACGCGCAAACACGTCGTAGATCCTCAGCATCTTCCCTGACTCGACTGTCGGTGATATCACGTCAGGCCCAAATAACATTCTTTATGTATATTCGCTTACACGTATAGACATATGATAGCATCATCCGCGAATCGCACTGTGATGCCAGTCACACCCGAGTGTTTACTCCGGAGGTTAGGAACATGCCGTCGTCGAAACCGAAAGTCCTGTTTCTTTGTACGGGCAATTCCGCGCGCAGCCAGATGGCCGAGGGCTATCTTCGCTATGCAGCGGCAGACCGATTCGAGCCGCTCAGCGCAGGAATCGAACCCAAGGGTCTCAGTCCTCTTGCGATCGAAGCAATGCAAGAGATCGGGATTGATATTTCCCATCAAACATCGAAGGACGTAGTGAGCTTTCTAGGGCAATACATTCCCTACATCGTGACGGTTTGCGACAACGCCAGGGAGCGGTGCCCGATTTTCCCCCGCACATTCAAATTCCTCCATTGGAGCTTCGAGGATCCCGCTGCTGCGCAGGGCTCGCACGAAGAGAAGCTGGCAGTCTTCCGCCGCGTTCGAGACGAGATCGCACACAGAATCGACGAGGAATTGGTGCCTCAGCAAGAAGCGCAACGCTCCGGGACATGATCGGCTTGCATCAATGCCGGGTGCTAGTTCTCTGCCTCATGGGGGTGTGTTTCTAGTCGCCTGCACAGGACATCAGGAGTTTTGGCTCTCCCCAACCGCGCGCGAAATCCAGGAAGTAAGAATCCGGACGGTGCCGGGTGACGCCTCGCTACTTCGCACGTCGGAGCCGATACGGAATGAGACAAATATTCGGGCTACCTGGGAGATTCAAACGAAATCCGAAAGCGGAGCATATTTTCGGTGGCTCAAAAGCCAACTGGGCCCGGAGTATCGAATAACTTCGCAGACTCCCACCACATGTCGATGGTGAAAGAAATCGAGGGGGACGTCTACACGGTTACGGTCCGGAGTACCGATGCTAGCGCCGGCTCACAGATTGACGTGCAATTCGTCGCTTTCCCGGACTAATCGCGGAAGCCCACCGCGAACAACCGATCACTCGATCAGCTGAAAGTCGAAGAGGTCAATTGCAGCATGTCGGACCGCAGCAAGCCCTTGCACTGCTGGGTTTCACGGCCCGGACAAAAGCGCTCATGAATTTGCCGTCTACCTGTGGTGCAAGCGCTTCTACATCGATGCCTTGTCCTGACAGGAAGTCACGCGCGTCTTCCGCCCGGTAGATGCGGGTAGGCTCGACATCGACCTGCTCAAATCCGGCGGCAGCCAGCTTGCTACGGTATTCGTTCTCTTCGAGCGCTCCAGCCACACATCCGACCCAAAGAAGCACGCTTTGGCGGATCTCGGGGAGTATTTCGCCGCGAGTGACAACATCGGACACGGCAAAACGCCCACCTGGCTTGATAACTCGAAAGGCTTCCCGCAATACTCTGTCCTTGTCAGCGGAGAGATTGATGACGCAGTTGGAAATGATGACATCCACGGAATTGTCAGGCAGAGGGATCTGCTCGATCTCGCCTCGAAGAAATTCCACGTTATCTACGCCCGCCTTGCGCTTGTTCTCATTCGCTAGGGCTAGCATTTCGTCCGTCATGTCGAGGCCATAGGCTTTTCCTGTCGGGCCGACCCGTTTCGCAGAGAGCAGCACATCAATGCCGCCCCCGGACCCGAGATCAAGCACTGTCTCGCCGGGCTTTAGCTGTGCTAAGGCTGTGGGGTTACCACATCCAAGCGACGCAAGAAGTGCCTCTTCCGGAATCTGCCCGGCTTGTGAGGAATCGTAGAGGTTGGCTGTCATCGGATCAACGCAACCGCATCCGCTGTTCGCGGCAGAATCCGTACCGCAACAAGAAGCGCTGCCCCCGGTTTTTACACGCAGGGCTGCCTGGCCGTATTTTTCTTTAACCACTTCCTTGATATCTGTGGTGCTCATTATCCGATCTCCTATTTGCTAATTTGCACTATCTCTTCGGGCTTAATTGCTTTGTTTCGAGTGCAACACTCGGAATATAGAAAACTCAACAGCTCTTGCAACGCTTCAGAATTTGCGGTGTACCGCAGAAAAGTGCTTTCGCGCTGGACACGCACGAGGTCCTCGTTCTTGAGCTTTTCGAGGTGGTGGGAAAGGGTTGAATTCGGGATATCCAACTCCTCCTGGATATCACCGACCACAAGCCCTTCTGGATGCGCAGAAAGCAACAGTTGCATGATTCGCAGGCGCGACTCGGTCCCCATCGCAGACAACATGTCCGCGTACTTGGGGATGCGGTCTGAAACTTTCTTGGCTTGAGCCAATCTCATATTTCGATACTTGCAGAAATACAGGCAGATGTCAAGGGGAATTCCGTCGCGGCCAGCCGCGACCACCCACACAAGCCTGGGGGTACACTGAGAGAGTGCCGACACCTGCCACTTCAGCAGATGAGGTCGAGCAGTACCGCCCAGCTGTCACACGGTACATTCGGTACCTCATTCGGGATGCCGCCGAGGCCGAGGATCTAGCTCAGGAAACCTTCCTACGTGCGCATCAGCAACGGGAGACATTGAGAGACGCGGAGGCTCTGGAAAGTTGGCTGTACCAGATCGCCACCCATATCAGCATTGACCGGATGCGTCAGAGAGCACGATCTTTAGCACGATTGACTGACAAGCCCGCCGAGGATTTGCCAATCATTGACCAGAAGCGATCCCCGTTGGCAATTGTTCAGCAAAATGAGATGAGCGGCTGCGTGCAGCAGTACGTGTCCAAGCTGTCCGATCCGCACAGAGCAGTATTGCTACTGCACGACGCAGACGGGCTCACGGCAGAGGAAATTGCTAATCTGCTTGAGTTGCCTCTCACCACAATCAAGATGCGCCTTCACCGGGCTCGGAGACAACTCCAGACGGCGCTCGACGATGCCTGTGCCTTCGGACGTGATGAGCGCGGCGTATTTGTGTGCGAGCCCAAGCCAAAGAACGACTAGCCCTCAAAGCCGTGCCGCTACAGCTTTGGCGACTTCACGAGCATGCGCGTTTAGCTGCGATTCGGGCATCTCGTCGATGCCGAAGAGGTTTCGGTCGAAATCATACAGACGGTCAGCGATCACAAACTCCGGTCGAAGTCCGGGCACTACCCCCTTCATCATGCGAGTTGCACACTCGATAAAACAGCCCTCAATTGCCACAAGTCGACTTGCATTCTGTGCCAAGGAGCGTTGCCCGGTGTTCTTCGTGAAAGCTCCACCGAGGCAGAGGCGTGCGGTCTTCTCCGGCACCAGCTCAAAAGTGAGCAGATTGGCCGCCCGCCTTGCCACTTCTCCCCTAAGGCAACCTCCCTCGCAGGACATGACCACTATCGGTTTGGAGGCTTGGCGTTTTGCATAGTCCTCACATAAGGAGCAAACGTTCGCCGTTTTCTCGATTTGAACTGTTTCATATTGCATGGCGTCTCCCTTCATTGAGCGGGACGATCCAGCCAGCGAAATAGATACACGAGCAGTCTGTATCCTTTTTCGCGTCCGCTTCGTCCTGCTCAGGTGAAACGGAGGTTCCTATGTGGTTCTGGTTCCATTCTGGCTGGTTGTTCCTGATCGTACCGTTGGTGATGATGCTCGTTTGCGTGCTAGTGTGCGTCTTCGGGCGTCGCATGTGTGGAGGGTGTTGGTCTAGATGTTGCAGTCACACGCACAGCAATGGACACCAACAGTAGCATCTCGGATGTCGCCGTTTAGCTGAATTTAAGGAGGTTCCGATGAATAATTCTGGTTCAGTCGCTGTCCTAAACGCTTTACCCACCAAAGGAACAGACGTGTCTGTCACGGCCGGCGAAGCACAACCTTCCCAGCGTCTGCCGGAAGCTCGGCTTCAAGACTTGACTCCCATTGTGATGGTAATTGTAGGGGGCTGCGAACCGTGTGCTGAGAACATGGTCAATCGTGCGTTGCAGCAGGGTAGTTCCTGGCAGGACATCGATAAGACTTTGCGGATTGTCGCAAATATGCAAAAGCACGATTGCTTTGCGAAGGCAGTTGGAACGGAGGTTGTTGCCCGCATAAACAAACCACTAGCTGCTGGACGGAGAGTCCTGCAGGAGGCAGTATCAACAAGGAGTAGACATTAACAGGAGTCGCGGCATGTCCGCCCCTTCACCGCCTTAATTCCTTCTTTAGCGATAATCGGAACCATACTGATGGCGGCAACCGGATCTGCCCACCACCATCCCAACATCGCGTTGAGCAGCAGACCTGCCAACAAAATGCCCGATAGATACACACAAAAGTCTGTTTGTCTGGCATCTGCATTCATGGCTGCGCTGCCAAGTTTCTTGCCCACCCGTTTCTTTGCTCGCGACAGGATCGGCATCGCAATCAGAGAAACAGAGGCCAAAATGATTCCTGCCACGCTGCGCTCAGGGGCTTTTCCGCCAATGAGGTCTGACATCGATTCGACGGCGATATAGGTAGATAGCCCAAGGAAACAGGCACCCACAATCCTTAGGCTCAGTCTCTCGTTGCGTTCACGGGCCTGCTCTTCGGAGTCGACAGCCATTCTCCACAGTAGGGTGGCGCCGGATGTGACCTCGATGAAGCTGTCGATTCCGAAACCAACCAAAGAGATGCTGCCCGCAATCGCGCCCGCGATGACTGCGACCAACCCCTCAAGGCAGTTCCATGCGATGGTGAAATACTCCAGACACTTTCCGCGCTTGGCCACGGCTTGCCGGTCTATGACGACCTCAACCATGGCCTTAGGATAGCAACCTCGAGTGCGGCTGCGACGGACTGCTTCGTAGCACAGTCGGATCCATTACCAGGGCGGAGCTTGTTGCGGAAGAATTGGCGGGAGCGACGGGACTCGAACCCGCGGCCTCCTGCGTGACAGGCAGGCGTTCTAATTTGAGTGAAGCGGCCCGTGCCGAACGTAAGAGAGAATTGGCGGGCTAAAGGTGCGCTTTGCGAGGAAACAGCGAATACCCGATCGATTGTGTGTCGGAAGTCGGTGACAGGGCAGCGTTCTAACAGACTCGTCTGTCGGCCAATCCCGGGGCTCGGTTAGCAAGTGTTACGCGATCTTCGCGTGACTGAACTGATCCTCTCTGAGCCATACCAAGCAGATGAATCCCGGTCTCACCGAGCGGCCAGAAGCCTAGCTTTGACCAGTACGCCCTCAGTTTGCGGACGGCCTCATCCTGTACAACGCCGGGTGCTTTCAATCTGTTCAAGGCTTTCCGATCGCGGGCGAAGGCGGGAGTGAATTGCAGCGGCCAAGGTTTGCACGCTATCAATCCACAAACTGGACCGAAGATGTCGATAGTCCTGTCGATGGCAATTGGGCCGACTCCCGTTCCTCGAAATTTCGGGCTGATCTCCATGCAGTCGATGATTAGCAGGTCGCATCCGGAGGCCTCATATTCATCTTGCACTTCTTCTTTCCAGCCGCCAGTATCCAAGTCGAACAGGAGTTCCCAATATTCAGCAATACTCCCGTCTATGCCATCTCCCAGCCTCTCGGTGCCAATGCCATGATCCATAGCCTCACCGAATTGCACCAACGACGCCTTTATGTAACCAACGTCCTCTTTGTTTCCCCGATCATCCGACATAGCGGAAATCTTCCCAAGAATGGAATGGACGAAGTCTGTGTCAACGTAATCTTCGTGCAACGAGGCCTGGACTGCGAACTCGATGCTCGCAACTGTCTTTCTCTTGGCCTCATTCGTGGTCCCTGAACCGGCAGTTACTTTTTCGATCTTCATGTCGCACCTCATGCCGCTGTTTACCGTAGTGTTCGGAATTCGTCAAACGGGCAGGAACTGCCCATCCCGTTTCTAGGGCGAATTGGCAGACTCTGCGTCCAGCAGTCAATCGCGTTCTAATCGATGGGACTTTTCAACTGAGATCGCTACGGGTGGTGACCCAGTTAGCAACACTCGAATCCCCTGTTGCTGTACGTACGGTTATCTGGCGCAACCAGCACAGTTCAAAGCGGTTACGAGTAGCACGCAGCGGACGCATCAGCCCCCAACACACGAGGGCGTCACTCAATCACCGTGCCATCCGGGGGGCTTTGATAGAACTCGCTAAATGATTGCGCGGCAACCGGTTACTAGCACGCTTCACGCGACCAGTTAAATACGCGAAAAACGCCGCGTAAGCCCGTTTGACCAATGTCTACTTCCAGTTTAGAACCCGATGATTAGCTGGGAGATCAACTGGACTTTAACCCAGCGCAGCGGTGTGAGGTGGTACTCCAATGCTAGAGAACGCGAATGAAACTATCGACCTGGCAACCGAGGGCATTAAAGATCGAAAACAGGTTCAGAGTCAAAGAGATTTTGAGCCACTGCTAGACACCGAAGAAGCCGCGAGGCTTCTCAGAATGCACCCTCGAACTCTTCGCACGAAAGCGCGGCGTGGATCAATTCCCGCTGTCCAGGTTGGAAAACGTTGGCGCTTTCGTGCCTCCACGCTGGATCGTTGGCTCGGCAAACTCGCCAGCTGACCATCGGCACCGTGAGGAACAAAAAACATCTCGACCGAAACGAATCGCCGATCTATTCTGACGGTGTCCGCCGACACCGTTTAAACAAAGGAGAAACTTTGTTTAGACGGACACGTTACCAACACGGAAGCGTCGAACGAGAAGAGCGGAAGAAGGGACCGGCAGTCTGGGTCTACCGATGGTGGGAAGAAGACATCAACGGGAAACTGGTGCATCGCAAAGCACAGGTTGGGGATGTCAAGAAATACCCGACCGAGTCTGCGGCACACTCAGCAGCAGACGCTCTTCGGCTAACCATCAACAATCGCTGCGAACACAGAAACCTGCGGCGAACCACAATCAACACGCTCTGGGAGCACTACTCTCAAGAGGAGCTGCCCCTCAAAGCATTATCCACACAGGATGCGTACATAATTTACGCAAAGAACTGGATTGTCCCACGCTGGGGCAATCTGCCACTAGAACAAGTCAAAACTGTCGAGGTAGAACGCTGGCTACGGGCGACCGGAGTGGCGGATGGGACCAAGGCCAAGATCAAGTGCGTGATGTCGGCTTTGTTTTCGCACGCCGTTCGGTGGGAGTTTTGTGGCCACAATCCCATCTCTTCAGGGATACCGGTAGGGAGTGGAGGCAAGCGAGGCCCGAGCACTGGCGTACGGATCAGCGCCAAACGTCAGAGATCCCCCTTGGTTTTGTCACCGGAGCAGGTCAAGCTCGGATTGGCAGAGTTAGAGTTTCGGGATCAGTTGCTCGTGTTTCTAGAAGGGGCCTTGGGTATACGTCAAGGCGAACTCGGGGCGTTACGCTGGTTGTCGTGCGATTTCGACAACATGAGCATCAGCGTCCAACATTCGTATTACTGGCGTCGAGGTGGAAACCTGAAGAGCACGAAAACGGAAGCGTCTGCAAAACAGTTGCCGATGCATCCAAGCCTAAAATATTCCTTGCAGGAGTGAAGATCGCAAAGCCTCTACAACAAACCGGAAGATTTTGTATTCCCTTCCGAAAGGCTGCAAGGCATCAAGCCGTTAGATCTAGCTTCAGTGTTAAAGAAGAAGATTCAGCCTGCATTCAGACGGATCGGAATCACGGGTGTGGGCTGGCACACGTTTCGACATTCGGTCGGAACAATGCTGGCGGAAATGGGCGAACATCAACTCACCATCCGCGACTACTTGCGGCACAGCAACCTTCATGTCACGAACAAGTACCTGCAGGCGACATCGAAGACCAAACGTTTGGCACAGGACAAATTGGTCGACGCGATTTTGCCGACGGGTATTTTGCCCAAGACAAACCTAATCCAATGAGCGCTGTTTGGAACCGTTTTCGGATGGGACCATTCTCGTTCGGCGCTTATCGTCCCCTAACATCCCCTGATTTGCCGGACGCTAGGGTTGCAAGTGCTTGAAAAGAATGGCGGGGACGACGGGACTCGAACCCGCGGCCTCTGCCGTGACAGGGCAGCGTTCTAACCAACTGAACTACGTCCCCACTCGCCAAATCAACCAGATGCGCAATCGCCAGTGTTGATGCGGTTTTGCACGACTTGCAGCGTCGGTGCCGGATAACCGGACCTGCAATCCGGCCGAACGCTTAGATAGTCTCGCTCCTCGCGCTGCGATGAGCGAAGAGCTTGCGCCGCCGGTTTCGCACGGTCCAGGTTGTCACCACCTTGGACCAACCGCACACAAATTTCAACAAGCGCAGAAATATCCTAACAGCTTCTCCGAGAACGCGAAAGTCCGTGCCGTGCTTTCAACGTTTGCGTCGAGAGCATCAGTCGATGTAGAGAAAAAATAGATTTTCCATTCTTTCCCCTGCACATTCGCGGCCGATACATATCCCGAAGGTCGACAAATCGTATGACCCAAAACGAGGCGCGCCTGAGGAAGAGCGAGGGCACCTTAGTTCACCGATGCGGTGCTTCCCCGGGCGCGCCGACTGCAATTAGTTGAGAACGTTCATTGCGGCAGCTCCTCCCCGGATTGCTCGCGCGCCATGTATTCCGCGTACCAGTCCGGCCAGTTTGCGTCACGCTGCCCGGTACGCTTCTCGTGTTCGCCGTGAGCCCCCTCCGCACGCCGGAGAGCGCTTGCCAGGTCGCTCGGGGAAGCGAAGGTCGTGGTTGCGGAATCGATGCGACCGGGCAACCGCGTCGTGACTTCCTGCAACAGCCATCCGTTGCCATCTGGATCACTGAACGAGGCGAACGAGCGGTAGCTGCGATGCTCCGGGTCCGATCCACCAACGCGCACCCGCCCAAACAGGTAGGCTTGGTCCGTGCCCGCGTACACGCCGGCGGCATCGTGGAACACCTCACTGATCATGACACCGCGGCGGAGCAGCTCGTTGCGGGCGACCTGGATGTCAGAGACGATGAGGTAAAGACCTTGAGCAGAACCGGGCACCGCCGCAGTCACGTTCTTGCCGAAGATGACCGAGCACCCGGAGCCAGGCGGCGTGAACTGGATCACGCGGAAGTCGTTGCCGCTGGCGAAATCGGCGTCGAGCCGCCACCCCAGCCGCGCGTAGAACGCTTTCGCACGGTCAACGTCGGAGACCGGGATAACAACGATTTCGAACTTCATATCGATTTTCGTGACACTTCGGACGCTGGTTGGATCGTCATTACGGACTTCGTACTCCAGATTTGGCATCTTCGTTCCTCCTATACGTTCATCTAAATCGACGGTCAGATTCGTTAAATGCGGAAAGTGACAACAACATCAGTGGCGCCCCAAGAGGCGTGGCGCTGAATATCTTGTGAACAGACCCGTCCCATGCATTTCCGCTTCTGTTGGCGGCGGTATTGGTTTGGAACAATACCATCGTTTGTTGGATTTTGTGTCTCGCGAATGTCAGGTAGTGGCGTTGGCGGTGTGACCCGGGCAAGGATGGCTGGACACGGTCCTACGTAGGCAATTCTGTTGTGAGGATGACTTAACGATCGCTGCGCAACAGTGGGCCTTCGTCTTTGAGAGGCAGTTCCCAATTCCTTGCCGACGCACGACCGGCGGCGACCCAGCCAAAGCGCGTGATTAATGAACCCGCGACAGACGCGCCTGCAGCCCATCGACGGAGGGAGCGCGACCTTTTGTTCGATGCGAGCATGCTGGCAATGCGAAGCGCGGCGGGCACCGGGCCGGACAATACTCCGCCGGCGCGTGTCACCCAGCCGCTGGTGCCGTGTTTGAGTGGATCAAGATGCGAATGGGAGCGGCCTTCGATGCGCAAACCCTCCCAGGTTTCAAACAAAGCGGCCCCCAGTCCCAGCGCTTGCACGGCACGATTTCTCTCGTGTCCCATGAGTTCCAGAATGCCAACCGCTGCGCCGAGCCCTGAGGCAGCGAAGTGGAGGGGAAGGTCACCGGCGTTGCGGTTCCAGACCGGGATGGCCGTGGCACCGATCAACACGCCGGTGTAGTTAGAGAATGGAAGCCCGAAAACCAGCGATGCAGCCTGGCCGGCGTTTTCCAGAACGCTGACCGGGATTGACGTGCCATAGCGTGACTTTAAGATTTCAGCGAAGGCTGTTGCCGCCGCGCCGCTGGAAAACCCAAGCAGTGTCCAGGTGCCGACCGACATGGGGCTCTGCGGCTTGAACACCCGCAACATCGCGAGAAACCGCTCGGGACGGCCCAGATCCGCAATGAGCAAGACGGGTGAAATCACGGCGCCAGCGGCGGCGATCCATCGCGCGTGGCGCACCAGCTTGCGATCTCCGCCGGTGTAGTCGGCGATTGCCCCGATCACCGCGGCAGCGCCCGATGCGCCACCAACGAAAAAATAAAGAGGGATTTCCCAGCTCCAGGGAGCTTCCTTTAAAAGAGGAATACCGTAGTACCCACTTTCGGGGGTTGCCTGCGGGAACGGAGCCCCTGCTGGCCGCGAAGTCACAACCTTCAGCTGTCCCGCTCTCTCAGCCTGACGACGGATTTCGTCCAGTCGTTGCTCGCGCTGGTCGTCGCGGCTGTCTTGCAGTGGAATGGAGTCGGTCATCTTCCGTCTCTTCCATTGGCAAGAAACGCCAACAGGGTTCCTCCAAACAGCAACCCAGCGGCAAGGGCCGACGCAGACCAGGCTTTCTTCAGATAGACGGTTGGGACCTCAGGCGCCGGTGGAAGATTGAAGCTCCTCGGATCCCCGCGCACGATGAACATCGCGTGGGTTCCGCCGACACTAGTCTCGCTGGGATCATAGATTGTCGCGTCATCCATGCCCCGGCGATGCAGTTCGTCAATGCGCTGGTGCGCTTGTTGCCTCAGTTCCTCGATCTCGCCGAACTTGATCGACTCCGTGGGACAAGCTTTCGCGCAGGCAGGTTGCAGGCCGACTTTCTGGCGGTCGTAGCAAAATGTGCATTTGAAGGCGCGCCCATCTTTTTCATTACGCTCGACCACGCCGAATGGACACGACGTCACGCAATAGCCACAGCCGTTGCACACGTCGGGCTGGATGAAAATGCCACCGAACTCGGTCCGCACAATGGATCCGGTAGGACAGGCTTCGAGACAGCCGGCGTTCTCGCAGTGCTTGCAAACGTCGGATGAGAAAATCCAGGACGCCTGTTCGCCCGCGTTGCCACCCAGGCCGGGAATGGGCGCCTGTTCGACAAACTTGACGTGCCGCCAGGTGGAAGCGCCAACCGCTCCCGTGTTGTCGTAGGAGAAGCCGCTCCAGTCGAGGCTTTTCTGACCGACGTCGTTCCATTCCTTGCAAGCCACTTCGCAGGCTTTGCAGCCAATACACAATGTCGAATCGGTTAAAAATGCCGTTGCCGTCATGCGCCCTTTCCTGTCAAAGCATTGTGCTGATCGATGGCGGCGGCCCCGCGGGCACGCCGGCCTGAGACTACGTTGCAAACCAGGGCCTTGGTCTCCATGATGCGGACGTTTGGCTCTTCGCTGATAACCAGCAGATCGTTGACGACATCCCCGGTGACCTGTCCACGATAGCCCCAATGGTACGGCAAGCCGACCTGGTGGACTGTGCGGCCGTCAATTTGCATTGGACGCATGCGCGGAGTGATCAGCACCCGCGCTTCGATGACAGCGCGGGGAGTCACGATACAGGCCCAATCTCCATGCTCCAGGTGAATTTCGGACGCGAGTTCCGGAGAGACCTCGGTGAACAGCTCCGGCTGCAGCTCGCTTAGATGCGAAAGGTGACGCGTCATTCCTCCCGCGGTGTGATGCTCGGTCAGGCGATAGGTCGTCAGCACGTAGGGAAAGCGCGGATCTCCGGGAGACTTGCTATACGGATTGTCGGGGCGCGTTTTCTTATCGGCTACGGGATTGCTTTGTTGTCTGTAAAGAGGGTTGACCACCAGGGATTCGAGCGCCTCGTAGTGCGTGGGTAGCGGTCCGTCCTTAAGACCGCTCGCCACGTAGAGCCAGCCTACCCCGTCGGGATGCAGCGTGAATGGCCGGGCTCCGCCAAGTGCCTTCGTGCCTTTGCCATCGTGAATGTTGGCGCGCGTATCGGGAGGCATTTCCTTTTCATAGTCGGCGTTATCCAGGCCGGTCCACTGTTTTTTTTCCTCGTCCCACCAGACAAGCTTCTTGCGCTCGCTCCAGGGCTTGCCGTCGGGACGAGCGGATGCGCGGTTGTAGATAATCCGGCAATCGTTGGGCCACGAGAATCCCCAGCCGTGTCCCAACGCGTCTTTCGGATTTCGTTCGAGGGCGCGGTTTCGCTTCTCCTCGGGAAAGACTCCGCAGTAAATCCAAGCCCCGCATGCCGTGGAGCCGTCGCCTTTGAGGTCTTTGATGTGTGCGAGCTGCGCACGCCCCGGCAGCGAGAACCCGTTGATTTCCCGCAGCACTTCTTCGACGTCAGGCTCATCGTGAGGGCCTTCCGTGGAGTAATTCCAGGTGAGCGCGCGGAGGCCGTCATTGCGGGGCAACTGATCCAATTTGGCTTTCGCCTTGAGCCGAGTTCCCAAGTGAAAGATGAAACACAAATCGCTGCGGGAATCTCCTGGAGCTTCCACGGCTTTTTCGCGGTATTGCAGCAATCGTTGCGTGTTGGTGAAGGTTCCGGCTTTTTCCGCGGTTCCGGCTGCCGGGAACAGGAAAACCTCGGTGCCAATATTCTCCGGAGAGAGTTCGCCGCGTTCGACCTCGGGAGAGTCGCACCAGAACGAAGCCGTCTCCGTTTCCACCATGTCGCGGACGACCAGCCACTTCAGGCGCGCGAGCGCCTTGCGTTCCAAACGGCCATTCGAGGCGCCGACGGCGGGATTCTGGCCCATCACGAAGAGGCCGTCCAGCTTGCCGTCCGCCATGTCGAGCCAGTAGCCGAAGTGCGAATGATCGCCGGTGACGCGGGGCAGCCAGTGGAAGCCCCAATTGTTTTGTTTGGTCGCGGCATCGCCGTAATAGGCTTTCATCAGGCTGACGAAGTACTTGTCGAAGTTGGCCCACAGGCCGGTTCGGGCGCGGTGCTTTTTGATGAAATCTTTCAACTTGTGCGAGTCTGCTTCGAAGAACGGCATCGGAATGTAGCCGGGCAGGATGTCGTACAAAGTTGGAATATCCGTTGAGCCTTGAATTGAAGCGTGGCCTCGCAGAGCAAGAATCCCGCCGCCCGGCCTTCCGATGTTGCCAAGCAGCAGTTGCAGGATGGCCGCGGTGCGAATGATCTGAACGCCCTTGGAGTGCTGTGTCCATCCAACCGCGTAGCAGATGGCGGCGGTCTTATCCGGCCCTGAGGCAGAGGTGAAGGTTTCGGCGGCCTTGAGGAAGACGTCTCTGGAAATGCCACAGAAACGCTCCACCATTTCGGGCGTGTAGCGGGCAAAGTGACGCTTCAGGACCTGGAATACACAGCGCGGATGCTGCAGGCTGGGATCAGACTCGAACTTTCCGGCATCCTGCGCTTCGCCGCCGCGATCTTTCCCGTGACCGCCGCCTTGTTCATCGTGGCCGGGTTGATCGTCGGTGCCTTTACTGGGCGCTCCCTGGTAGAGCCAGGTTTCCGGATCGTATTTCTTCTTGTCGGGATCCCAGCCGGAAAATAATCCGTCGAGGTCTTCGGTATCGCGGAAGTCCTCGCGCAAAATCGTGGAGGCATTCGTATAGGCGACGACGTACTCGCGAAAGTCTTTGTTGTTTTCGAGGACGTGGTGGACGAGCGCACCCAGAAAAATGATATCGGTGCCGGCGCGCAAAGGAATCCATATGTCCGCCATGGCGGAGGTTCGTGTATAACGCGGATCGACGTGGATGATCTTCGCGCCCTTCTCGCGGGCTTCCATAACCCACTGAAAGCCTACGGGATGGTTCTCAGCCATCGAGGAGCCCATGATCAGGATGGCGTCGGCATTGGCGAGATCGCTTTGCGCGGTGGTCGCGCCGCCGCGGCCGAACGATGTGCCCAGACCGGGCACCGTGGAGCTATGTCATATGCGGGCCTGATTGCTGAGGCAGACCATCCCCAGCCCGGCCGTGAACAACTTCTTGATCAGATAATTCTCTTCGATATCAAGAGTCGCGCCACCAAGATGGGCAACCGCGGTGGTCTGCATGAGCACTTCGCCGTCGCGAGTCTCGTGGAAGGTTCGATCACGCGCTTCCCACAGGCGTTGCGCAACCATGTCCATGGCCTGATCCAGATCGAGTTCGCGCCATACCTTGGAATAGGAGGCGCGGTACTTCACCTTCTTCAGTCGCCCAGGATGCGTGTGCAGTTCGTGGGTGTCGGCTCCCTTCGGACAGAGATGGCCGCGGGAAATCGGCGACTGGGGATCGCCTTCGATGGAAATCAGCTTGCCTTCCTTGTGATACACAAGCTGGCCGCAACCAACTCCGCAGTACGGACAAATCGATCGAGCTACTTCGGCTCCGTCAGTTTTCGGACGCAAGTTGCGCGTTCGTTCCGTCATCGACTCCGCACCGGTACCGTCGGCTCCGGTGCGAAGTTGCTGGAGCAATGGCCATTCCGAGAGAAGTTTCTTTATCGACATTGGTCCCCGGTGCGGCTGCGCAGAGTCTAAAACCAGTTCACGCACTTTATCAGACGGCGTGATCTTGCTGCGATCGAGATCGCCCCATGCAGCCATTCGGCGAACTTCAATGCCTGATCCGCGGTCACGTTCACAGCGAAGGCGCCTCTAATGGATCGATTCCGGCTCGGAAGACGCTGGTCTGTTTCGCACAGTCTTGGGACGGCACTGCGCGACTCCCCCGCCGGTCTTATTTTTTCTTGGGAACTCGTGCGCCTTTCTTGCGTGCCTCCGAAAGGCCGATGGCGATTGCCTGCTTGCGGCTTTTCACCGTGCCGCCCTTACCTCCCTTGCCTGACTTCAGAGTTCCGCGCTTCTTGCGGCGCATTGCGCTGGCAACCGTCTTGGATGCGCCCTGGCTGTATCGGCGGCGCCTGGATTTCTTTTTCGCTGGCATGCTTCCTCCTTCGACTTAGAGCACGAATCGTCCTCGCACGTGGTCGTTCACTTCGGTCAACATTGTTTCTGAGGCTCTTGGTATGGAAGCAGGTGGTCTGCGGGTAAGTTTTTTTCGTCTGGCATTTCGGTCCCGGTGCAGCGGTTGAGCTAATGCTCGGATGAAATCGCATGGAGGAAGGGTTGCAGAGTTTGCTGGTACTCGGGGAAATTTGACTGATTGTCGCAGCCAGGTTGGTACGGCACGCGACTTAGCACGCATCAAGCCGCCGGGCGCGGACGGCCCCGCTCTCCGGGGCAACAACGCTGGACGATCTGAGCTTTTTGGGAATTCGGGAGTATGGCTAAGATTGCGTCTGCGGAGAAGCTTGCTAATGCGTTTGCGTGAAATTGGTGGGCAGTGCAGGACTCGAACCTGCGACCTCCTGCTTGTAAGGCAGGCGCTCTAACCAACTGAGCTAACCGCCCGCGCGCGCGATGACGCCGAAGATCGGGTGCTTTTGGCGGGAAAAAACTACATGAACGGACCGAAGTTCGAGTATACGTGGGCCGAAAACGAGGGTCAAACTAAGGCGGGGGCAGACAAAGTTGTTCGGACGGGCTGCTAGACTCTACGCGTGCGCCGACTCATTGTGAATGCTGACGACTTTGGCCTGACCCCGGGCGTCAATCGGGCGATCGTCGAGGCCCATGAGCGTGGAATCGTGACTTCGACCACCCTGATGGCGAACTCGCTGGCATTCGACGAAGCCGCGCGCCTTGCAAAAGCCGACTCCCAATGGAGCGTAGGCTGCCACGTGGTGCTGCTCGATGGTCAGGCGCTGATTGCCCCGTCGAGAGTCAGCACCCTGGTAGCCGTAAAGAACGGTCAGGAGTTTCGCGACGGGGTGGCAGGGTTTGCGCTTCGTGCCCTTTCCGGCCGGATCGATTCCGATCAAGTGGAAGCTGAGACAACTGCGCAGATCCGCAAGCTGCAAGCGAATGGGGTCGCCGTGTCGCACGTCGATACTCACAAACATACGCACATGTTCCCGGCTGCCCTGCGCGGAATGCTGCGCGCGGCGAGGACTTGCGGCATCACCGCGATTCGTAATCCTTTCGAGGTGGTCGCCGCAAATTTCGCGCGGGCCCAGCGCGGGTTATGGAAGCGCTACGCCCAAGTGAAAACATTGCGCGGCCTGGCGGGAGGTTTCCGGCGAGCGGTCAGCAAGGCGGGGCTCAAGACCCCCGATGGCACGCTCGGCATTGTCGCGACCGGCCATCTCAACCCTGATCTTTTCCGCAACATTGCCGACCACATGCCGGAAGGGACGTGGGAGTTCGTCTGCCATCCGGGATATGTGGATGGGGACCTGGACGGAATTCGCACCCGACTGCGAAGTCAACGCGAGGAAGAGTTGGCGGTGCTGACTTCCTCTGACGCGCGAAACGCGCTCGAGCGCCGGGGCATCGAACTCATTTCTTACTGGCAACTGTGAGGCATGGCCTCCTTTACTCGGACCGGACAGGGTTTCGAACCAAAGCGTGTCACTTCAGTAATCTCCGGTACGGCCAAGTCAGGCTATGATGAACAGCAGCGGTCCAGCGGCGTAGCGGCTATGAGCGAACAGCGACCAGATCCTCGAGTCAAGGCCGATCTCTCGGTGCGGGTCTGGGGGATGGCTGCCAGTGGCCAGACGTTTTCCCAGCATGTGCGCGCGCGCAACATCAGCATTTCCGGCGCGCATTTCTCCGGGCTCGAACACGAACTGAAAGTGGGCGATGTCATCGGCGTCCAGTACGCCGAACGCAAGTCGCGCTGCCGCGTGATCTGGGTCATGGATGGCGGGCCCATTCAGAAAATGCAAGTGGGCGTGCAGATCGTTGCCGACCAGGATTGTCCCTGGAAAAGCGAGCTGAGTCCCGACCAGATTACGCCGCCTGCCGAACCCAACAACCGCCGGCGTTTCGCACGCCACCGGATCTCCTTTCCGCTCGAATTGCGCGACGAACGAGTGAAGACCCCCATGCGCGTGAATGCCACCGATGTCAGCGGAAATGGCTGCTATGTCGAGACCATTCTCCCGCTCGCCCTGGGTACGACCTTGCGGGTTGAGTTCTGGATCAACGAAGAGAAGATCTCTACTTCGGCCATTGTCCGTACCAGCGACCCCGGGGTTGGCAATGGCGTCGAATTTACAGGTATGACGCCCGAAACGAAACAGCGCCTGCAGACCCATCTCGATAAGGTGGACCCGCTCCGGGCCAATGTTTTTGAGCGCACACCGCAGCCGTAAACCCTGCATTTCCCCTGGGTACTTGCCGCAAGATTCCTCAAAAACTGAATCGCGCGTGTAAACTCGCCATCGAACCTACGGGGCAGGGAGAGCGCGGCGGATGAAGATCGGCATCACGTGTTATCCGACTTACGGCGGAAGCGGGGTGGTTGCCACCGAACTTGGGCTCGAACTGGCCCAGCGGGGGCACGATATTCACTTCATCTCATACGCCCAGCCCATCCGCCTGACCGAGCCGCAGCCCCACATTCATTTCCACGAAGTGGAGGTCTCGCGCTACCCGTTGTTCGATTACCCTCCGTACGATCTTGCGCTGGCCACCCGCATGGCAGAAGTGGCGGAGTTGTACGACCTCGATCTGCTGCACGTGCACTATGCAATACCGCACTCGGTGAGCGCCTTGCTCGCGCGGCAGATGCTCGCGGCCGGGCCATCGCGGCGGCGGCTCCCCTTTGTCACTACGCTCCACGGCACCGACATTACCCTGGTGGGCCTCGACCGCTCCTATCTGCCGATCACCCGTTATTCCATCGAGGAGAGTGACGGGGTGACGGCGATCTCGCAGTACTTGCGCGACATCACGTTGAAGGAATTTGATATCAAGAACCATATCGAAGTCGTCTACAACTTTGTGAATTGCGACATCTACGTCCGCGACGCCGATGCAGCCACGCGGCGCAAGGAATACGCATCGCCTGATGAGAAAATCCTGGTACACCTTTCCAATTTTCGCCCCGTGAAGCGTCTTACCGATGTGGTTGAGATCTTCGACCGAGTCCGCAAGAAAGTTCCGTCGAAACTGTTGCTGGTCGGCGACGGTCCCGACCGATCCAAGGCAGAGTGGCTGGCCGTGCAGAAGGGTATCCACGATCACGTCGTTTTCCTCGGCAAGCAGGACCGAGTGCAGGAGAAGTTGGCAATTTCAGACGTTATGCTGCTGCCCAGCGAACTGGAATCGTTCGGACTGGCGGCGCTTGAGGCGATGGCCTGCAAAGTCGTTCCCATCACCACGCGCGTTGGCGGACTGCCGGAAGTGATCGAGCATGGGCGAAACGGCTTCATGGCCGAGGTGGGCGACGTCGGTAGCATGGCGCAGTACGCAATTGATCTGCTAAGCGACGAAAAGAAGCTCAACACCATGGCGGTGCAAGCCCGGGCCTGGGCGCAGGCGCGCTTCTGTTCGACCAAAATTATTCCGCTCTATGAGCAGTTCTACCGGCGGGTGCTGGAGCGTTCTTCGTAAAGCGCGGGCGGGATTCCCGAGCCTTCCTGCAGGATCGGCAAGCGCAGACGCACTAGGGTTCCCTTCCCGTCCTGGCTGTCGATGGTCATGCGCGCGGTGTCTCCATAAAGAACCTTCAGGCGCTCGGCGACGTTGGCCATGCCGATACCCGTGCCGCCCAGGCCATTCGGCCGTTCGATTAGCTGGGCAGCGCCCATTCCGACCCCGTCGTCTTCGACTTCGATGATGACCGCCTTGGCGCCCCGGCGGCTGCGCAGATAGATGCTGCCCCCTTCGATCTTGGACGCCAGTCCGTGCTTGATCGAATTCTCGACCAGCGGTTGAAGAAGCATCGCGGGCACCAGCATTTCGAGCGATTCGGGCTCCAGTTCTTTCACCACCCGCAGCTTATCGCGTCCGAATCGCACCACTTCAATGTCCAGATAGTTGTCGATGAATTCAACCTCTTCGCGCAGGGGTACAAAGGATTCGGAACTGTTCAGCAAACGGCGGAGAATCCGCGCCAGCTTGATGATCAATTCGCGCGCCGTATCGGGGTCGAAGCGCACCAGCGACGAGACTGAATTCAGGGTATTGAAGAGAAAGTGCGGGTTGATCTGGTTCTGCAAGGCTTCCATGCGCGCCTGAAGAAGCAGGAGATGTTGTTCCTCGAGCTTCATCTGGATGCGGACGCCATTGAAAATTTTCAGTTCGGTGCCGATGACCATGACAGACGTCGCATAAATCGCAACTTCCACCCACAGGTTCGTGCTTTCCAGGCTGAAGATGGCACGGGGAAAAACGCGCGTCAGTTCGCTGTGCAGGAAACGCAGACCAACGATGGTCGCAAAGAACATGATCTGCCAGTCGAAACGCGGCTTGGGCAGGTTGCGCCGGATCCAGCGATAGATGCTCAGGTCAATGAACGGCGAGAAGGACCACACATCTTCTTTGTCCTGCGCCAGGCTGCGTAACTGTCCGGCGGCCAGCCCGCAAAGAACATTGAACGGAAGCATGATCCATTCGCCGTGCAGCAACGCCGGGAGAGCCATCAATGCCCCGCCGAACACGCCCGCCAAGCGGCCACCGATCACGCCTAACAGCAGGGTCGTCTCAAAAGAAAGGTCGCCCGCCATGAAGCTTTTCTGGATGAATCGAATCCAGACCGCCAGCGCGATCGGCATACCAAACCAGATAGTCAGGTAGATCTTCTGCCGGGTGGTGCGCTCCTCGCGAAACAGCAATTTCTTGAATTCGAGCGAGCGAACCAGGGTGCTCGAAACGGCCGCAGCTACGCCAAGTTTGACCAGCAAGTTGACGAGGATCAGTTTCTGGTCAGGCATGAGGATGGCTTAGGGAAATGTAGCACGAAGCGCCGGAGCGGGATGGAGGAACAAGGACGGAGATAGCGACGGTCGATGCCAAAAATGGGCGACGATTGACGATTAAGGATGCGACTTCACTTTGGCACCGGCTTCCTCGAGCGCGCTCGCCAGCGAATCCGCAATGGGAACACCGCCCTGCGCCATATCGCGGGCGCCCCCGCCCTTGCCTCCGCGGGTTGCGACCATCTCTTTCAGAAGCGTTCCCATATCGAGAGATCCCCCCTTCGACTGGGCGAAGACCAGGGCGGGCTGCCCCTGACTTGCCGCCAGCAGGGCAACTGCATTGCTTTCCAGTCGCGTCAACTTCTGCGCGAGCAGACGTATGAAGGCGAGTTCGCGATCTGAATAGAGTCGAACCACAACCTTGCGGGCGTTAACGGGAGTCGTCTCGGCCAGCAAACGCACGGCTTCGAATTCGGCTAGTTCTTCCAGCAGGCGTTCGGTCGTTTTGTTCGCGGCTCGGAGATCGTCAACAAACTTCTTCACCTGTTGCGGCACGTCCCAGATGTGCCCGGAGTAAAGGCCAGCGGCTTCGACCAGGGTGGCATAGTCGCGTCGTGCGGTCTTGATGGCACGCTGACCGCAAACAAATTCCACACGCCAACCCTGCCGAGCCTTTTCAACTTTTCGCAGCAGGATGCTGCCGATCTGGCCGGTATTGGCTACGTGCGTTCCTCCGCACGCCGATAGATCGAAGTTCTGGATGTCGATGAGCCGCAGCTCGTCCTTGTCGGTCCTGGGTGGCTTGCGGAGACCGAGATCGCGCGCCACTTCCTGGGTTACGAATCGAATCTCGACGGGACGGTTTTCCTGCACAATCTGGTTGGCAAACAACTCGACTTCCTCCACCTGCCGTGGTTGTATACCGGGGGTGTCGAGGTCGATCGAACACGCTTCCTCGCCCATGTGAAACGAGACGGTCGGCATGTTAAAGAGATGGATGAAGGTGGCAGAGAGAACATGCTGTCCGGAATGCTGCTGCATGTGATCGCGCCGGCGCGCGCCGTCAATCATGCCGCGAATCTTTGTTCCCCGCTCGGGTGCTTTGTCGGCCTCGATGTAATGCACGACCCGGCCGTCTTCTGTCTCGGCAACTTCCGCAACCCGCAACCGCTTCCGATCCGCACTGCCCTCGGGAGATAGCCATCCGGTATCGTGCACCTGCCCGCCGCTGGTGGGATAGAACGCCGTGCGGTCGAGATACACACCGTGGCGCGCGTTGATATCGCCCGCAGGCACGACTTCGGTAATCTCGCCTTCGAACTCGTGCAGAAAGGAATCGTGATAGTAGAGCCGGTCGGTCATACGCATCCATTTTATATGGATGGTGACTCCGGTTGCTCCCAACCGTTCGTGCACGCAGAATCGCCCGATTCCTCGCGCGGGCGGGGGCTGTCCCCTAAAAGGGCCTGCCTAGTACGGTCCGATGATTCCTGCGATTTGCCGGCTGGTGGGTAGAGCGGCGGGCTTCGCGCGTTTGGTGTCCAAAGTATCCAGATACTTGAGACCGGTTCCAGTATTAAAGAGAACCACCTGGTCGCTCTCCTTGAAGAACTGGCTTGCCCGCAATTTGCGGTAAGCGGCGAGCGCGGCCGCTCCTTCCGGCGCGGCAAAAACTCCTTCGACGCGTGCCCAGTGCCGGAGCGCATCCATGATTTCTTCGTCGGACACCGCCACGGCAGTGCCGCTACTCTTCCGCAAAATATCCAGGATCAGGTAGTCGCCGTAAGCCTTCGGGACGCGCAGCCCGGAAGCCGAGGTGGCTGCATCCGCCCACATTTCGGAAACATTCTTGCCTTCATCCCATGCTTTAACAATTGGAGCGCAACCCGTTGCCTGAACGGTGACCATTCTTGGGCGTTCCGAACCGATCCAACCCAGCTGTTCCATCTCATCAAAGGCTTTCCACATGCCGAGAAGGCCAACGCCGCCGCCGGTCGGGTAGATGATCCCCTGCGGAAGGCTCCAGCCCAATTGCTCGGCGACTTCGTAGCCCATGGTCTTCTTGCCTTCGACGCGATAAGGCTCTTTGAGGGTGGAAACATCGAACCAGCCTGCTTTTTCCTTGCGCTCGGCCACCATGCGCGCACAGTCGCTGATCAGGCCGTCGACCAGCGTGACATGCGCACCGTAGTATTCCGACTCGATTCGATTGGCCATGGGCACATCTTTCGGCATGAAGATGTGGGCTTCGATACCCGCGGCGGCGGCATATGCCGCTAAAGCTCCAGCAGCGTTTCCGGCAGATGGGATGGCCACCTTCTTCATTCCGTAATGCTTCGCCATCGTGATGGCGGCAGACAGCCCTCGGGCCTTGAACGATCCGGTCGGATTCAGCCCTTCGTCTTTGATGAGAACCGTTGAATACTCCCGGCTCGGCAGCATGGGAGTGAAGCCTTCGCCCAGTGAAACCGGCCGCGCCTCGGGCAGAACTTCGGCGTAGCGCCACATGGTGGCAGGGCGGCCACACAGCTGTTCGCGGGAAAAAATCTTTTTGATGGTCGAGAGATCGTAGCGCGCGTAGAGCACGCCGCCATCCTTCGGACAGATGGTCTGCGGCTTGTCGGCGGGCAACGATTGCCCGCAGCGTGTGCACTCCAGATGCGTCAAGCGAGCCATGGCGGTTGAGTCTAGCACTCGAGGCGTCCGGTCGAAGGTCGACTATGCCTTGAGTCTCTTCAACAGCGCCGCCGCTTTGCGAAACCAGGGACGTTCGCGGCGCCGCAAGTATCCGGGCATGGTCGGCTTCTTGGCGAGAATCTTCTGCGCCCACTCGCGGGCCTCTGCGTCCCTTCCCTGCGCCGAAAGAAATAAGGCGTAGTTGTAGTAAGTCTCCGATAACGTGGAGATCACCGTCACTTGCTGGAAGAAGTCCTCAGCCTTCGCCGGTTGCCCGGTATTCGCGTAGGCGTGCGCCAGCAGTCCTTTGGCGCGGTGGAAATCGTACCCCTGGTCTTTCCCCACAACGCGTTCCAGATCCGAAACGGCAGCCGGGAAATCGCCCAATTCCACTTCGCAGACGCCGCGGCGGTAGAACGGATCGGGCGAATCCGTCCGCGACGAAATGGCTTTGTCGTAGCAAGCCCGCGCTCTCGAGAAATTCCGGTCCGACATGTACAGGTCCGCCAATTCCTCGTAGTTTCCGGCGGAGGGATTGTCGAGGACGGCGGCCTCCAGTTCATGAATTCGGCGCCTGCGCGGAAAGACCTTGAAGGATTGGCGCAGCAGCCCCACATCGGGCAACGCTTCCACCAGTAAGTAGATCGTCGCACCCAGCGGTCCCAGAAACAGGATGATAAACAGCCAGTAAGTATCGGGCCGACGGCGAATGAAGTGGATGATCGCCAACGCGATGACGAGAAAACTCCACGGACTATAAAGCGCGCTAAAAATGCCCATGAATGTGCTGCACTATAGCATGCACATTTCGCCCCGTCGCAGCCAGTCTAACCGGGCTCGCCAGGATGGTAAAATCTTGTGTGATCTCGCCTTCCATACGGCTGCTGGCACTCGATATCGACGGCACCCTGCTGAACTCCCAATTTCAGATTTCTGACGTCAACCTGTCGGCGCTGCGGCGCGCGCACGATGCGGGCATCGAGATCGCGCTGGTGACCGGACGCCGCCACGACTTTGCGTTACCGATCGCCCAGCAACTTGGCTTTGATTTATGGCTCATCAGTTCCAACGGCGCCATCACCCGTTCGCTTTCCGGGGAAACTTTTTACCGGGACCTGCTTCCCGCCAATCGCTGCCGGGAACTATGCCAGGCGATGATCGATTTCCGGGGCAATACTGTCCTGACCTTTGATAAACAGGCCAAGGGGTCGATCGTGCTCGAGCGTATGGACGATCTGGAAAACAGCATCCGGCGCTGGCTCGAGAAGAATCTGCAGTACATCGACTTCGTGATTCCGATTGAAGACTCGCTGGTAACCGACCCCGTGCAGGCCATGTTCTGCGGTCCCATCCCCCGCATGCATGAGGCCCTGGCGGCCCTGCGGAGCTGTCACCTGTACGAACAAATCACTGTGCTGAGAACCGAATACCCGATCCGGGACCTGTCCATTGTCGATATCCTCAACCAGAACTGCTCCAAGGGGCATGCATTGGAGCGCTGGGCGGCCTTTCGGGGGCTTTCCCGGGGGCAGGTCATGGCCATCGGTGACAATTACAACGACATAGAAATGCTTGCCTTTGCGGGATACCCGGTTATCATGGGGAATGCGTCGGAAGACCTGCGCAGCCGGGGTTGGAAGGTAACTCTGTCCAATGATCAGGACGGGGTAGCGGCCGCTTTGGAACCGGTTTTGGCGCGAGTTGGAGTAGAGACGTAACGGCATTCATTCCGTGGTATTTCGGCTGCATCCCCACGCCGGACTTTGCGAATCTGGGTAGCGGTATCGATGAATCTGACCAAGAGCTTCGGTTTCGTTTTGTTGCTGAGCGCCGCCGCTATCCAGGCCTCGGCTACCGATGTCGCGACGCTCCGCAATGGCTTCACGATCCGTCACGAGAGCCGTGCACCCATGGGCGAAACGACCCGCTTGTTTCTAACGGCGGACGGTTCCAGTTTTGTGGATGTGCCCACCGCCGAGATTGTCCAAATCGAAGTGGATCTGACTCCTCAGCCGGCTCCGGAACAAAATCCGGCGGGACCTGCGCTCACCCCGGCAGCGTCCGGCTCAGCGTTGCCGACTTCTGCGGTTCCCACGCCCAGTGCGTCGCAGCACGTGGATGTTTCGCAGGTGGTGAACGCAGCCAGTGACCGTTATCGTCTCGATCCAGATCTCGTCACTAGCGTGATTCGCGCGGAAAGCGGCTTTAAGGTTCATGCTATTTCTCCGAAAGGCGCGCAGGGACTGATGCAGCTCATGCCGGGAACTGCTTCCAAGCTTGGCGTGCCGAACGCCTTCGATCCGGAAGCGAATGTCGACGGGGGCACGCGTTACCTGCGCGAATTGCTCGAGCGGTACAACTTCGATCTCATCAAGGCGCTCGCTGCCTACAATGCCGGACCGCACCGGGTCGAGCAATATCATGGGGTCCCTCCATATCGCGAGACCCGCAAGTACGTGGCCAGCATCGTGCGCGACTTCAACCGCAAGAAGCTAGCCCAGCAAAAGGCAACCAGCCCGAACTCCGCCAGGGTCCCAGCGCAGAACCGAGCCAAGGCGCAGCCGCCAGTCTCGAAGCCGACGACCAAAACCACGCGCTCGGTAACAGCTGCCACCACCAAGCGATCGAGTTCGACGACGGGGAACTGATCGCAAGGATCTGTACCCACTTCGCGTTGACCCCCAAGTCCGACTCAGTTACCTTGTGTTGTGCCTTTCTGAAGTGATCCGTGGCACCATCGCCGGAGATCCCTCGAATTCATGGACCGAAGACGCACAGCGATTACCGGAATCGCGCTCGCCATCCTGGCGGGTCTGGTGTACTCGCAGTTCCGGATGTGGAAGAACTTCGACTGGGAACTGTTTCTGACCCAGACGCGCAGCGTAAGCGCCTTCCACATTCTGCACGGAATCGCACTGATCTATCTCGCCTATGTGCTGCGTGCGGTGCGTTGGAAGATATTTCTGCGGCCGGTGCGCCCCGAGGCGTCCATTGTTGGACTGGTGGCCCCCACGGTCATCGGCTTCACAGGGCTGGCCCTGCTGGGCCGCCCGGGAGAAATCATCCGCCCCTACCTGATTGCCAAGCGTGAGAACTTGCCCTTTTCCTCACAGCTTGCGGTCTGGGCAGTAGAGCGCATTTTCGATGTCGCCGGATTTACGTTCCTGTTCGTGCTTGCGGCCTTCTTTGCGACCGCCCCAAAGAGAATGCAGTCCCGCGGCATTTTCGAGGAAATCGCGGTCGTGCTGATCGTGATTGTGGTCGGGCTGACTCTGGGCGCGCTGGCCGTACACCGCAGCGGCGAGGGGCTCGCGGGATGGGTGGAACGGCGTTTCGCTCACCACGCCTCGAACCTTGGTCACCGCATTGCGATGCGAATCCGTGAGTTCCGAAGTGGGCTCAACACCATCCATGACAAGAAATCTCTACTGCTGTTGATCGGGGTTTCCGTGCTGATGTGGGCCATGATCGCGGTTGCCTACAAGGAAGTGGCGCACGCTTACAACACGCCCAGGCTGGAAATCCCCCAAACACAGATCTTCTTGCTGATGGCTTCCAGCATGGTGGGATCCCTGGTCCAGCTTCCGGGAGTGGGTGGCGGATCACAGTTCGCCACGATCGAAACGTTGAACCGCATCTTTGGTGTTCCCCCCGAACTGGCCACCAGCTGCGGAATCATGTTGTGGCTGGTAACGTTTATCGCAATCGTCCCCGTCGGGCTGTTTCTGGCCCACCGCGAACGGCTCTCCTTTCGCAAGCTTTCGAAGGAAAGTCACGAGGCGGAGGAATCCAGCGCCGACAGCCCCGCCGCCTGAGATTCAATCCCGCATGTTTGCTGTAATTTTGGATAACCTTCGCGCTTCCCCTTCCGAAGTTAAGGCAAGTGCCTGCTACAATTTGATGTACTGACCCAGCTGCATCAGATCAGCCAACAAGCGCCATGAAGTGTCCCTTTTGCGGGTTTCTGGAAGATAAAGTTGTCGATTCGCGCGAGAGCAAAGAAGCCGAATCCATCCGGCGGCGGCGCGAGTGCCTGAAGTGTGGCAGGCGCTTCACCACCTACGAGCGTATCGACGAAATTCCCTACATGGTCGTCAAGAAAGACGGCCGGCGGGAGAAGTTCGATCGCCAGAAAGTACTGAATGGCCTTCTGCGCGCGTGCGAGAAGAGGCCGGTACCGATCAGCAAGCTCGAACAGATCGTGAACGAGGCCGAGTCGTTTGTCATTGAATCCGCCGAGCGCGAACGGAAAACCAGCGAGGTCGGCGAGCTCATCATGAGCCGGCTGCGACGCTACGACAAAGTGGCCTATGTGCGCTTTGCGTCGGTGTATCTCGATTTCAAGGACGTGCAGGAGTTCATGTCGGAACTGAAGGATCTTTTGAAGACAAAGGAACCTGAACCGAAACCAACCAAGGCGGGCCCCAAGTAGCAACGATTTTCATCCCCACGGCACAGGAACGATACCTTCATGACGCATCGCATTACTCTTATTCCCGGCGACGGCATTGGACCTGAGGTCACGAATGCCACGGTGCGCATCCTCGAGGCCACCGGCATCAAGTTCGAATGGGAAACGTTCATGGCCGGAGCCGAGGCTTTCGAGCGCTATCGGGAATACATTCCGAAAGAACTCAATGAGTCGATCGAGCGTACACGCGTGGGCCTCAAGGGTCCCGTAACCACTCCGGTGGGCGGCGGATTCACCAGCATCAACGTGCAGTTGCGCAAACGCTTTGAACTCTTCGCGAACTTCCGTCCGGTGCGGAACCTGCCGCACATTCCTACCCGCTACCCCGACATCGATCTGATCGTGTTTCGTGAAAACACCGAAGGCCTTTATTCCGGAATTGAGCACGAAGTAGTTCCGGGCGTAGTGGAGAGTCTGAAGATCATCACTGCGAAGGCGTCAACCCGCATTTCGAAATTTGCGTTTGAGTACGCACGCAAGTTTGGGCGGAAGAAGGTCCATTGCATTCATAAAGCCAATATCATGAAAATGTCGGACGGACTGTTCCTGCGATGCTCGCGCGAAGTGGCCAAGGAGTACCCGGAGATCACCTACGCAGAACACATCGTCGACAACACCTGCATGCAGCTGGTGATGAACCCGTACCAGTACGACATCCTGCTGCTTGAGAACCTGTACGGCGACATCGTCTCCGACCTGTGCGCGGGACTGGTGGGAGGATTGGGTCTGGTACCGGGCGCGAACTTCGGCCACGAGTGCGCGATCTTCGAGGCCGTGCACGGATCCGCCCCGGACATCGCCGGCAAAAACATCGCCAATCCTACGGCCGTTCTGCGCTCTGCGTTGCTCATGCTACGCCACATCGGCGAGGACGAAGCGGCGGACCGCCTGCAAGGAGCTTTGGAACGCGTCTACCGCACTCGCGATAAGCTGACTCGCGACGTGGGAGGCAAGAACGGAACAACCGAATTCGCTGACGCCGTCATTGAAGAAATGCAGCGGGCTGGAAGCGAACAACCGGCCCACGAGGCGGCACGCTGATGAACACGATTCTCCGCTCACGAAAAACGATCGGCGCCGTTTGACGCGCTGCCCTCAAACGAGTTAACATCCGGTCGCTTTCTGGGGAACCTGTGGGGATGTCACAAACCGAGAGGTGTCTGGGGATAGTTCTGTTCCAGCTCGGAGGACCCGATACGCTGGAAGCCATCCAACCTTTTCTGTATAACCTGTTTTGCGATCCCGACATCATTGACTTTCCGTTCGCCCGCATCGGGCGCCGTCCCCTCGCCAGGCTCATCGCCACCACGCGCGCCAAGAAGGTCGAGCATCACTATTCGGTAATCGGCGGCGGCTCGCCTATCCGGCGCTTCACCGAAACCCAGGCCCGTGCGCTGGAAGGCGCCCTCGAATCGATGGGAGTGAATGCCCGCTGCTTTGTGGCGATGCGCTACTGGCATCCCTTCACTGCCGAAGCCGTTGCACAGCTCGAACGCGTGGGATGCGACCAGATAGTTCTTCTGCCGCTCTATCCTCATTATTCGAGCACCACGGTCGGAAGCAGCCTGAACGAATGGAATCGCCATTTCCGAGGCGGCGTTCCCGTCCACACGGTGAAAAGCTTTTTCCGCGACGCACGGTACCTCGATGCGCTGGTAGAGAAGATCGACCAGGCTCTGGGCCGCTTCCCTGCTTCGCATTCGCCGGAGATCGTTTTCAGCGCGCACAGCCTGCCTCAGTCGATCATCGATAAGGGTGATCCGTACCAGCGGCAGATCGAGGAGACCGTTGAGCTTCTGATGGAACGGGGAGGCTGGCCGAACCATCACCGCCTCTGCTACCAGAGTAAAGTTGGGGCCAGCAAATGGCTGCAGCCGTCCCTGCACCGGACGCTGCGGGATCTGGCGGGCGAAAAGGTGCGCGCTGTGTGCATTGTTCCGGTTTCATTTGTCTCTGACCACGTCGAGACGCTGGGCGAAATCGATCATGAAGCACGCGAGGAAGCAGCCGCATTGGGCATCGAACAGTTTGAGATGACGGCGGGTCTCAACGATTCGCCAAAATTTATAGAGGCGCTCGCTCACCTGGTGTTGGAAGCCGGCGGACAGTCGAAGATTCCGGTCCTGCCCAATCAGGGCGGTGTGGCGATGCCATTGATGGCTGCCGATTAGGGTAACGACGTCGAGAGATCTTCATAGGAGGAACCATGGCGGGTCCGGAGAACGATCCGGTCAAGCAGAATCCGCAAGCACCAAAGGAGGCCACTCCCGCAAGCGTGCCAGCCACCAAGTATGTGGGCACGCCGGCGGTTGGAACCTCGAAAGCAGCCGCCGCGGGCGGCATTGCCGCGGTGGGCCCCGAGAACTCGGAGGTCGATCAACGGCGCCGTCGCCTGGCATGGATCGGCATCACCGCGTTTCTGGGCGCATGGTTCCTGGCGTTCTTCCGATTTTTCCTGCCGCGCACTCTGTTTGAGCCGCGTACGTCTTTCAAGATCGGATATCCCTCCGACTACGCGCTGGGCGTCGACACCAAGTGGCAGCAGAAGTTCCGCATCTGGGTGGATCGCACGCCGGATCGCCTGTTCGTGATCTACGCGCGCTGCACGCACCTCGGCTGCACTCCCGACTGGAAGCCCAGCGAAAACAAGTTCAAATGTCCCTGCCACGGCAGCGGCTATGACAGCGAAGGCATCAATTTCGAAGGACCGGCGCCGCGCCCGATGGATCGCGCCAAAGTCGAACTCGCCCCCGACGGGCAGATCATCGTCGACGTGGCCAAGCTTTATTCCTGGCCCAAGGGACAACCCAGCCAGTTCAACGATCCGGGATCATTTCTGACGACGTAGCAAGCAGTTTGTGCCGGTTCTCGCCGGCAGCCAGCGAGAGCGACTCGCCTCACGGTAATTGAGATTTGCGGCAGCAGAGGACCTAATGCCAGAAGAGAAGAACGGACAAAACGGCGGAAAAGTTGGACTGGTCGATAAAGTTAAAGATCAGCTTGCCAGCGATGTGCAATCGCTCAAGACCGAAATGCCTGCCAAGGTCAAAGAGCAGATTGAAGGCCTGAAGGATCCCACCAAGACCCAGGTCTACACCTCAATCTTCCGCCACAAGCACGACGACACGCCCCGCAATCGCGCGCTGGGCGTACTGTCGAACGTCTTCCTGCACCTGCACCCCGCCAAGATCAATCGCGACGCCGTGCGTTACAGCTACACCTGGGGCATGGGCGGAATCACCTTCTACCTCTTTATTGTGCTCACCTTCACGGGCGTGTTGCTGATGTTTTACTACCACCCCACGAAGGTGCAGGCTTTCCGCGACGTGCTTTATCTGGAGCACGACGTTCCCTTTGGAAAGCTGCTGCGCAACATGCACCGCTGGGCGGCCCACCTGATGGTCATCGGCGTGTGGCTGCACATGTTTCGCGTGTTCCTGACCGGCTCGTATAAGAAACCGCGCGAATTCAACTGGAACATCGGCGTTCTCCTGCTGGTGTTCACGCTGCTGCTTTCGTTCACGGGATACCTTTTGCCGGACGACCAACTTGGATTCTGGGCCGTCACGGTCGGCACGAACATGGCGCGCGCCACGCCGCTGCTGGGTCACGAAGGACCCTTCGGGCCGCAACTGCACATGACCCCGTATAACGACGTCCGCTTCGGTCTATTGGGCGGCTCGATCGTCGATGCGAACGCGCTCCTGCGATCGTACATCTGGCACTGCATCGGCATTCCGATCGTGGCTTCGGTGCTGATGATCGTTCACTTCTGGCGCGTACGAAAAGACGGCGGCATCTCCGGCCCGGCCCCGGTGATGCTGGAGGCCGAGGCGGACAAGCCGCGCAGAGGCCCAACGGCCGCAGGAACCTGAGTTTGTGTAGGGCGGCCGCCCTCGTGAGCCTGCCCTGAGCGCAGTCGAAGGGTCGAGCCGAGCAATGCTCGGCAGTGGAATGAAGATTAGTTTCGCTACGAGGAGCAAGCATGGACTGGCGTCAACTTTGGGAAATCATGTCCGCCCCCGATAACGTCCCGATCGTGGGCTTGATTCCACTCCTGGGTTTCTACATCTATCTTGCCTGGAAGCAAGCGCATGCCAACGATCAGCTCGTCACCCAGCTCGAAGCCGATCCGGCCATGGCCAAGACTCATCACCGCAAAACCTGGCCGTTCAAGCCCGGCTGGCAAAAAGAAGTCCACGTCTGGCCATTCCTCCTGCGCATTGAATTTCTCGCCGCCATCATCGTCACCATCATCCTGATGATCTGGTCCATCACGCTGAACGCTCCGCTCGAGGAGCCGGCGAATCCGAATCTGACCATGAACCCGGCAAAAGCGCCCTGGTACTTCCTCGGGCTCCAGGAAATGCTGGTGTACTTCGATCCATGGATCGCCGGCGTGGTCATGCCCACGCTGATCATCGTCGGCCTGATGGTGATTCCTTATATAGATACCAATCCGATGGGCAGCGGCTACTACACCTGGAAGCAGCGTCGATTTGCAATTTCTACGTTTCTGTTCGGCTTCATCATCCTGTGGGTTTCGATGATCATCATCGGCACCTTCATAAGAGGGCCTGGCTGGCAATGGTTCTGGCCGGGGCAAACGTGGGATCACAATCGATTGATTTATGAAGTGAATATTGACTTGCCTGACTTCGTGAACAGGTATCTGCCGAGTGCATTGCAGATCACATCGAACCTTGCCAAGAGTATCTTTGGCGCCATCGTGGTGGGCGGATATTTTGCGCTGGGCGGCTTTGCCATGTTCTCGCTGTTCCGCCGCTACATGCCGAAAGATTTTGCGCGCATGAGTGTGCTCCAGTTCTCAATCACGCAGGTATTCCTGTTAATCATGGTGGCCCTGCCGCTCAAGATGATGCTGCGGCTGCTATGGCACATCAAGTACGTGTGGATTACACCGTGGTTTAACGTTTAGTCGCCGGTCGTCAGTCATCGGTCGTCAGCCAAGCAACTGCAAGTGGCGGAGACTCTGCGATGGTTCAGCTGACGACGAGCGACTGAAGACTGACGACTGCACTTCGGAGGAAGCGGTGCCCGACAAACCTGTCCCCGATAATGATCCGATCGTAAGCAAGTCTTACGCAGCGCATTACATGATCGCCGTGGCTCTGCTTACGGCTTCCCTTCTCTGGGCGCTGTGGGACGAGGCTTTCGGAATGCGCCCTTGGAAGGCATACCAGCATGAATGGAAGCAGCGCTACACGGCGTTTCTGAAGTCGGCCCGCTCGAAGTCCGACGCATCTGAGAAAGAAGTGGAGGGCAGTTCCGACTACCAGAAGCTCAAGCAGGATCTCGATCAGGCGAGTCAGGCGGCCGCCCCGCGCATGCGGGAATTGCAGAAACAGATTGGCGACCTCAGCGCCAAAATTCTCGCTGTGCAGAGCGTGTTTACCGACCGCCGCGCCTATGTGAATGCCCTCACCTACCAGATCGAAAGCAACCCTTCGTCCAAGCAAAGCATTCAGAAAGACCTCGACGAGTATAGGAAGGAGACGGCCACCGTCGAATATCCCGACGGCAGCAGGCAGAAATACAACTTCCAGCAACTGGAAGAGACCTACAACGACCTCAAGGATCAGCGCGCCAAGCTCAATGCCGAATTGGGTGAAACGCTGAAGCCGGTGACACAGGCCAAGACCGCGCTGGATGACTACGTCAACGACCACATGGTCGATCTGACTCCGGTTCAAATCGCAGGCCTGGAAAAGAAAACCGAGGACCTCGATCCTGCAATTCAGCAGATCAATGTTGCGGAAGCCAACATTGTCGACCGCTGCGAGTCGTGTCACATGGGAGCTCGCGAACCGGTAAAGCTGACGGCCGCCTCTCTAAGTCCAAAAGGCGCCAAGACTCCCGACGACTACGCAAAGGCCTTTGTCAGCCATCCGAACCCGGCCCTGCTGCAGGTTCACGATCCGGACAAGTTTGGGTGCTCACCCTGCCACCAGGGCAATGGCCGCGCCACCACCAGCGTCGAAAAGGCGCACGGCAACTACGAACACTGGCTGTGGCCGCTTTATACCAGGCAGAATTTCGAAGCGGGCTGCCAGACCTGCCACGCGGCCGACATGGTTCTGATCTCGGGTGAAGTGGGCTGGACCATCACCGAGGGAAAAGTTCTCTTCCGCCAGCGCGGCTGCATGGGCTGCCATCGCTATGAAGGCTACGACAAGGAGCCGGAAGAATTGCAGGGTCTCGCCCAGCAGACCAAGCAACTGGAAAATGAAAAGCGCGACAACACCAAGCAATCCGCCTACCTGATGAAGCAGGCCGACGCGGCGGAGAGCAACGAGGAAGCCAATCGCCTTAACGATCAGGCGGTCGGACTGCGCGTCGCCAACAGCAAGATTGACGGCCGGCTGCAGCAAATCGATTTCCGCGCCCACAACCTGATGCAGGACATGAAAAAGGTTGGGCCGAATCTGAAGGATGCCCGTCTCAAGCTCAACAAGAACTGGATTCCAGTCTGGCTGAAGAAACCAAGCGAGTTTCGTCCCGGCACCAAGATGCCGAACTTCCGCCTGACCGATGCGCAGATCCAGGCCATTTCTGCCTACCTCTGGCAGTCGGGGTTGGCTGATTCCCTTCCCCACCAGAAGCCGGGCAACGCTGATCACGGCAAGGAACTGTTCGAAACCCGCGGCTGTCTGGCCTGCCACTCGATCGGCGAAGGCGACGACACCCAAGGCGGCACCTTTTCAGCAAATCTCACCCGGGTCGGCGAAAAAGCCAACTACGACTACCTGGTGCGCTGGATCCACAACGCTCGCCAGCGGACCCGGCCCTACTGCCCATACGAGAAGAAAGACATCGGTCCCGAGGACTACGCGAAGAAGAATCTTCCCTTCGTGTTCGATTTGACGCATAGCAAGTGCCCCAATGACGGCCACGAACTGCAGGTGCAGAACATGACCGTCATGCCAAGCCTGCGCTTGAGCGTCGAAGACGCACAGGACATCGCTACCTACCTGCTGACCCAGAAAAAGCAGGAACCCTCTGCTTACGCGGAAGCTTCCTTCATGGACGACCCCAAGCTGAAGGAAGAAGGCAAAAAATGGATTCGCCATTACGGGTGCGCCGGGTGCCACGAGATTGCCGGCATGGAAGAGGAAGGACGCATTGGCACGGAGTTGACCTTCGAAGGCAGCAAGCCAATCGAGCGTCTCGACTTCGCACTCTACACGGAATCGGCGCAGCGTGGCGGCAAGGAACCCATCAGCAATCCGGAAGATGTCGCGCGCTTGCCCGAGGGCCCCGCGAAAGCTCCCTGGTACGACCACAAGGGCTTCTTCGAGCACAAGCTTGCCGAGCCTGATATCTACGACAAGGGCATGGTCAAGTCGGAAACCGAGGTCCTTCGCATGCCCAACCTGCACCTGACCAAGCACCAGGTGCAGGCGCTCACCACCTTCCTGCTCGGCAGCCAGGAAAGCAGCCTGCCTGCAAACTATCAGTACAAGCCCGAAGATACTCGGCGCGACATCCAGGAAGGATGGTGGATCGTCACCAAGTACAACTGCGAGGGTTGCCACCAGTTCTTCCCTGGTCAGGAATCGAGCCTGATGAAGATGAAGAAGTACCAGGACCCTGACTGGAAAGAACAGTTGCCGCCGAAGCTCTACACGGAAGGCGCGCGCGTCAATCCGGAGTGGCTGCGCCAATTCCTGTCAAACCCGTCTTTAAGTAATACGGATACCAACCGAAACGGCGTCCGGAACTATCTTAAAGTCCGCATGCCGACGTTCTCGTTCTCCGACGACGAGTTGCGCAAGCTGGTGCGCTTCTTCCAGGCGCTCTCGCAGCAACCCATGCCCTACATTCCGCAGACCGTGCCAACCCTCACGTCGAAAGAAACCGAGATGGCGCGCAGCCTGTTCTCGAGCACTGCAGCCCCCTGCCTGAAGTGCCACGCAACCGGCGACGCGCAACACGATGCGCATGCCACCGCTCCGAACTTCCTGCTCGCGAGAGACCGCTTGAAGCCGGACTGGGTGGAGCGCTGGATCACCGATCCCCAAGCGATCAGCCCGGGAACATCCATGCCCTCGGGATTGTTCAACCATGTCAATGGTCAATGGGTGTTCGCCGGACCGACGCCGCCGTCGTTCCAGGGCTACACGCAGGACCACACCAAACTGCTGGTGGATTACATCATGCAGCTGACGCCGGAAGAGCAACGAAAAGTGGCCGCTTCCATGGGACGCTCCACCGCATCAAACGCTGCTCCGGCGAAGAATGCTCCAGCGAACAAAAAACCTTCGGTCGGCGCCTCCCGCCATTCCGCCCCGCGTGCGGGCGCAGCCGGCGGAGGTTCGCGCTAAAATAGAGAGTTTTCGCAATGCGACTTGAAACTACAAGAAAGGTGCACATCATGAAGAATTTTCGGTTAGCACTCCTTCCCCTGCTAGCCCTTGCGGGCTTATTGCTGCTCGCGGCCTGCAACAAGAAAGAAAACACCGAGCAATCCACTTCGGCCCCGGCCTCAGCGCCTGAGGCTCCCGCTGCCACCCCGATCGATCCTGCCACGGTTGGCTCCATCAGCGGGTCGGTGAAGTACGACGGCACAGCGCCCAAGCCGTCGAAGATCGACATGTCGCAGGACCCGGCCTGCAAGGGCAGCAACCAAGCGGAAACTCTGGTCGTTGACAAAGGAAACCTCGCGAACGTGTTCGTCTACGTAAAAGATGGGCTCGGCAACCGCACCTTCGACGTTCCCAAGGATCCGGTCGTGCTCGACCAGAACGGCTGCCGCTATCATCCTCACGTGCTGGGCGTGATGGCCGGACAGACTGTCCAGATCAAAAACGACGATCCCACCACGCACAACATTCACCCGACCCCCAAGGACAATCGCGAGTGGAACGAATCGCAGCCTCCGCAGGCCGCGCCTATCGAGAAGAATTTCGCCCGTGAAGAAATCATGCTGCCCGTAAAGTGCAACCAGCATCCGTGGATGAAGATGTACGTCAACGTGGTGAAGAGCCCGTTCTATGCCGTCACCGACAAGGACGGTAAGTATGAGATCAAGGGCCTTCCTCCGGGCGACTACACGATCGCGTTCGTGCACGAAAAGCTGGGCGAACAGACCCAAAAGGTGACCGTCGGTCCCAAGGAATCAAAGACCGCCGATCAGTCCTTCAAAGCTGGCGGAATGTAGCCGTTCGGTCTGCTAGAATGCTCCGTTCTCGAGAGAGGGTCGGTAGCGCATCCCGACCCTCTCGGGAACCGGGTTCGTGGGGTTCATAAAGCTTCATCGCAGCGGGTTCACCGGCCAAGGAGTTTGCTCTGAAGGCGATCGCCACCCAGTATCATCGCGCCCATCACGCCTTTGCGGTCTTCACCGCATGCTTTGCGTTTCTCGTCATTACGGCGGGCGCGTCTGTAACCAGCAATGATGCAGGACTGTCGGTACCGGACTGGCCGACTTCTTTCGGTTATCTGATCAAAGTTCCGCACCTGGTCGGCGGAGTTCGCTTTGAGTGGAGCCACCGCATGGTGGCCGGGTCGCTTGTGATTCTTACCTTGGCAATCGCAGGCTGGACGCTGCTGGTCGAGCGACGTTCCTGGCTGCGGAAACTTGCGCTCGCCGCTCTAGGCACGGTGATCGTACAAGCCATTCTCGGCGGGATGACGGTTCTGATGCTGCAGCCGCCCGCGATCTCCACCGCGCACGCCGCCGTCGCGCAGACTTTCTTCTGCATCGCTGTCGCCATCGCCCTTTTCACCGGCCGCAAGTGGGTGGAGGAAGTTCCCCGGGTTGAATTCGACACGCGACGTCCGAGCCTGTTCACACTCGCCATGCTTTCCATCGTCGTGCTCTATGTTCAGCTGATCCTGGGGGGCATGTTTCGCCACCACGGGATGAGCTGGTGGCCGCACGTCGCGCACGCTCCCGTGGTCGCTTTCGTTCTCACCTGGACTGCGATTCGGGCGATGTCGGTCTACTCCAACATCGAAGCCATTCGACGACCGGCAATCCTGATGCTCTCTTTGTTGATCACGCAGCTTTGTCTTGGATTCACAGCGTTCCTGACCCGCGTTGCCTGGGGCCGCGATAGCGTGCAACCGGAACTGCCTATGGTGATCTCGACCGTCGCCCATGTGGCCGTCGGGGCGCTCTTGCTTGCGACCACTGTCGTGCTGACCATTCAGATTTGGCGACACATTCCCGTCGCCTTTGCCGAACGGATCCCGGGCGCAGAACGGACGCCCCAAGCCGCATGAGCTCCGCCAGCCAATCCTGGAATATCCCCTCCCGCGCGCTGGCGATCCTCGCGCGTGACTACGCGGAACTCACCAAGATGCGGGTCACGACGCTGGTCGTCCTGACTGCATGGTGCGGATACTATTTTGGATGCCTGAAGTCCGGCATCCCTTCCCTGTCGTGGGGATTGTTCAACGCCTTGCTCGGCATCGGCCTTGTCTCCGGCGGCACGGCGGCCCTGAACGAGGTCATGGAGCACGATATCGACGGCCGCATGCGCCGCACCGCGCAACGCCCGCTGCCCACGGGACGCATGAGCCTCCTGCACGCCACCATCGTCGGCATGCTCATGACAGTCGGCGGCGCGGTCTATCTCGACGTCACGCTCAACGCTCTCACCGGTTCCCTGGCATTGCTAACCGCTTTCGTCTACCTTGCGGCCTACACGCCGCTGAAGAAGGTTCACCCGGTCTGCACGTTCGTCGGCGCATTCCCGGGCGCGATGCCCGGCGTCCTGGGCTGGACAGCGGCTCGCGGCCATCTGGAGTGGGAAGCCCTGGCATTGTTCGCCATTGTTTTTTTCTGGCAGTTCCCGCACTTCTTTTCGATCGCATGGCTCTACCGCGACGACTACGCCGCTGGCAACATCCGGATGCTCCCCGTCGTGCAGCCCGACGGCCGCTCCACCGCCCGCCGGATTCTGCTGTATTCGCTCATCCTGATCCCCGTCAGCCTCGCGCCGACATTCCTGGGAATGTCCGGCAACCTCTATCTGGTCGGCGCCCTGCTGCTCGACGTTGCGCTGCTCTATATCGGACTACGCCTGACGACGCTCCGCGTCCCGGTCAGCGCTGCGCGCTCTAAACAGCGGGCCCGCCAGTTACTCCAGGCAACTGTCTTATACCTCCCTTTGCTCTTTGTTCTTATGATGCTGAACCGCATCTCGTCGTAGAATAGTCTGTGGCTTTGAAGACCCCTGCAATCGTGGAAGTTGGCCCCGAAGCGGATACCACCGCCGGCGCCGTCATCTCGGTGCAGAACATCATGCACCGCTACGACGGGCGCACTGCTTTGGACGACGTTTCTTTCGATGTCCGCCCCGCCGAGCTTTTCGGCCTGCTCGGCCCCAATGGCAGCGGCAAGACAACGCTTTTCCGGATCCTGTCTACGTTGATGGTCCCAACTGCAGGGCGGGCCCTGATCATGGGCTTTGACGCCGCGAAAGAACCGGCCGCGCTCCGCCGCCAGATCGGGGTAGTGTTCCAGGCGCAAAGCGTCGACGAGAAGCTGACTGCCTACGAGAACCTGTGGCACCAGGGACACCTGTACGGCCTGCACGGCGCGGCACTCAAGTCGCGCATTGAAGAAATTCTCGGCCGCGTCGGCTTGGCCGATCGCATGAAGGAACTGGTCGAGACTTTTTCCGGAGGCATGGCGCGCCGCGTCGAGTTGGCCAAGGGACTACTTCATCACCCATCGGTCTTGCTGCTCGATGAGCCCACCACCGGACTCGATCCGGGCGCTCGCCGGGATCTCTGGCAGTACCTCCAGGTCCTGCGAGACCAGGAGCGCGTATCCGTCATCGTCACCACGCACCTGATGGAAGAAGCCGAACGCTGCGACCGCCTCGCCATCCTGAACGAAGGCAAACTGGTCGCGCTGGGAACTCCCACGGAACTGAAACACGAGATCGGTGGCGACGTGATTCTGCTCGACGTCACCGGAGACGCCGAGTCTTTGGCGCAGCGCATCAGCACGCGCTTCAACGTTGACGCCACGGTGATGGGAAACCAGTCCCGCGCCCACCAGGTGCGGATTGAAATGGAAAACGGCCATCGCTTCATTACCGGATTGGTCGAAGCATTCCCTGGAGAGATTCAGGCAGTCCGCGTGAGCAAGCCAAGCCTGGAGGACGTGTTCATTCACCGCACCGGCCATCGCTTCTGGACGGAAGCGGGCGATGAAACAAAAGAGTAACGCAGTAACATTGAAATAGGCCGGCTTTGAAAGGGCTCGGTCTTTGAAAGGGCTCGGCTTTGAAAAAGCTCGGCCTTGAAAGGGCTCGGCTTCAGCCGAGCCGAAAGGGTATCAAATAAAACCGCGGCTTCAGCCGCTGAGGTTCTAGAAAAAGTGTTCTCGAAAGACTTGTCATTCCGAGCGCCGCGAGGAATCTGCTTCTGCGCTGCGCTGGAAACATCAGCCCCTAAGGAGGACGCGTGCAGCCCATGATGCTCCTGGTATCCGTGGTACTCGGCATTCTCCCTTTGCTGGGAATAGTCTGGACAATCCTGAACGGCACCATCACCACGGTCGACGGCCTTTTCATGACCCTGATCCTGTTAAGCCTGTCGGGACTGTTTTTCCTGAACGCATTCTGGGAATGCCGCGACTGCGGCTTTCTGCCGGGCAAGCAGAAATCAACGCCACCAGCAAAGAAATGAGATAAGCATTGGCCACGCAGACCGCAACTCTTCCCGCAGGCAGCGTCCCGGCTTCCGCCGGCATGGCCCTGCCCGCCTTCACGCTCTGGTGGCGCGAACTGGTGCGCTTCTACCGCCAACGCAGCCGGGTGATTGGCGTGATCGCGTCGCCGCTCGTGTTCTGGGTAGTTCTGGGCTCGGGCTTCGGATCGTCTTTCCGCGCCGGCAGCGGGCACGGCCAGGAACACTACCTCGACTACTTTTACCCCGGCACGCTGATCATGATCGTGCTGTTCACCAGCATCTTCACCATGATGTCGGTGATCGAAGACCGCAAGGAAGGCTTCCTGCTTTCCGTGCTGGTCGCACCGGTGCCGCGCTCGGCCATCGTTTTAGGAAAAGTGCTGGGAGGCACGACCCTGGCGGCCGTTCAGGGATTGATCTTCCTTCTGCTGGCTCCCTTGACCGGAGTGCACATCAGCCTGGCCGCTTTGCCGCTCATCGTCCTGACGGTCTTTCTGGTTTCGTTCGCGCTCACCGCACTGGGCTTCGCGATTGCCTGGCCGATGGACTCGACCTCGGCGTTCCACGCCATTATCAATCTGTTCCTGATCCCGCTGTGGCTCTTGTCCGGCGCGCTGTTCCCGCTATCCAGCGCCTCCGGCTGGCTCCGCGTGCTGATGCGAATCAACCCGTTGACCTACGGGGTGGAAGCGTTGCGCACACTGCTCTATCCCAACACCCCGGCAGAATTTTCGCTCGCCTCCGCGATGGCCACGCTGGTGCTGTTTTCGCTGTTCATGTTCGGCCTGGCGTTCGTGGTGGCGAATCGCCGGAGCACGAAGCCGGCGGCGTGAGATTTGCATCTGACCTTCATTTCAAAAAAGGCTGGCAATACTGTGTTACGAACCGTCATGCTGGCTCTGTATGCAGTTTTGGGGTACACCCTCGTTGCGTGTAACCGTTCGACCATTGGCCGCGACTCACAGGTAGTGGAACTCTCGCGTGTAACGTCACCCAATGGCCTATTGGATGCCGTTCTCGTGCAAAACTTTTATGGAGGCGCAATTGGGGGAGGGGTGGAATCAGACGTCTACATTGTGCGAAAAACGGTTCCCCTAAGAATCGATAAAGCACGAAAAGTTTTGCAGGCGGACCCATTCAGTGGTGGACAGCTGGTCTGGAAACAAGACCACCTTCTGGAAATCCACTATCACGTCG
Organism: uncultured Acidobacteriota bacterium; assembly: GCA_963733805.1. Taxonomy (GTDB): domain Bacteria; phylum Acidobacteriota; class Terriglobia; order Terriglobales; family Acidobacteriaceae; genus Gp1-AA133. The sequence goes on from CAVTEO010000011.1 coordinate 55,427, forward strand.
CGCGAATTGAACAGTTCCGAAATGTCTGGGGCTTGTGGGAAATAGAAAATGTCGGGTCACACGGAGAACGCAACTACGACGTAGAGATACGACTTGTACCCTCCAACGACTTCTCAATACTGACACCGGAGGGCTCGTTCCGGCGCGGCCACTAGACCGGCCGCAACCAAGACCTAATGCCCATCCCGGCTCAATACGCTATCTTCCCGGTCATCAATGCCAGCCTGAACAGCACCAGCACCGTGTTGCTGCTGATCGGCCGATGGTTCATCAGCCAGCGGCGCATCGCGGCCCATCGCGTGACGATGATCACGGCCGTGATCACATCAACGCTGTTCCTGATTTCGTATCTCTATTACCACGCGCACGTCGGGTCAGTACGTTTTCAAGGGACGGGCTGGTCGCGGCCCGTGTACTTCACGATCCTGATTTCGCACGTTGTTCTTGCAGCTGCCATCGTACCGCTGGTGATCATCACCCTCACCCGCGCCCTGCACCAGCGCTTCGACCGGCACCGCGCCATCGCCCGCTGGACGTTTCCCTTGTGGCTCTACGTCTCCGTCACCGGCGTGATCGTCTATTTCATGCTCTATCACTGGTTCGCGGCGTGACGCGCCTTTCTCTGCGTCCTCTGCGGGCGGCCTCTGCGTTCTCTGCGTTCAAAAGCTTTTCGCACAGCTTTGGACCTCGCAGTTCCAAACTCCTCGAAGTGGATAAAATAGTCGTTAATGGCAAGCGTCAAACTCAGAATCGATGTCTCGGGGACAATCGGCAACGAAGCATGGACGAACCTCCAGCAATTCGACCCGATCCAGCAATCCGCCTTCGGCCCGCAGTTCGGCTCAAGCGGGTCCTGCAAGCATCCGCCCGGCACCCCACACGAGAAAGGGGAATGGATTGGCGCCGAGATCACGCTGCAGACGCCGTTGCTCGCCCAATACGCAGTTTCGCACTACCTTGAGCAGGAACGCGTGCTCGACGCCGACGTGGTGGATTAATGTATATTTCTCGATTGCCGCCGCTCGAAGCACAACGAGACAAGAGAGTTTGCTTTGAAAGGGCTCGGCTTCAGCCGAGCCGGGAACACACTCAAAAAAAACGCGGCTTTAGCCGCTGAGGTCGAGGCGAAGCGCGAACTCGGACCGCACCTACTATCGAACTTTACCTAATGACTTCAATTTCACCCATTGACAACGCATCTACCGCCAAGAAAGCTGGCATGTCGACCCGCCACCGCATCCTCTTCTTCGTGACGGCATGGTTCATTGCCTTCATGCCGGTGATGTTCTGGTGGAACACCTGGTTCGGGCGCACGCTTTCGGACAAGCAGGTCGCCGAATATCTGCGCGACGACAAGCATCCTCGCCACATCCAGCATGCGCTTGTCCAGATGGGCGAACGCATGTCCCGGCACGACACGGCGGTAACGCAGTGGTATCCGGAATTGGTTCGACTCGCAACTCACTCGGTAGACGAAGTTCGCAACACGGACGCGTGGGTGCTGGGACAGGACACATCCGGGCAGGGATTTCACGACGCTCTTCTGAAAATGCTGAGTGACCAGTCGCCGCTGGTGCGCGGCAACGCTGCCCTATCGCTGGTCCGTTACGGAGACGCGACTGGCCGCCAGCAGATTGTTGCGCTGCTGCAACCCGTCACTCTGAAGGCACCCATCGCGGGACGCGTGGTCGATGCCGACAAGGCCGGTACAGCCATCCATCAGGGCGGGCTGATCGCGAAACTCCAGAGCGATCAGCAGACGGTCGAAGTACGCTCTCCAATCGCCGGACGCATCCGCACTCTATTCGCGCAGACGGGTGCGTCGGTAAACGCAGGAGCCGAAATCGCCACCGTGGACCCGGCGGTCGATCAGGTGTGGGAAGCGCTGCGCGCTCTTTACCTTGTCGGCCAACTGGACGATCTCCCCGCCGTCGCTCGTTACGAGCGCGACCTTCCGGAAGTCCCAGACCACATCCGCCAGCAGGCTCTCTTAACAGACAAAGCGATCCAAGATCGGACCAGCACCGGCCATTGACCTCCCATCCACTCAGAGAATCGAGCCGCGAGAAAGCCTTTCACCGCAAAAACAGAACGCGCACCGAAGTGCGCGCTCGTTCTTCCTTGAAAGCTGATAGCTGACGGCTGAAAGCTAAATCGCCATCACTCCCACTTCTTTCTCCACCTCGCTCGTATCGACCATCACAATCGCATCCCACGGGCATCCATCCAGGAAGCACCCATCGGGTCCCTTGCTGATGCACTTTTTGCAGCCAATGCAGAGAATCGGGTCCACCTGGATGCGGCCAAACGGCGGATGATCCTCGTCCGGCACCCAGAACATGCAGTCGGCGACCGGGCAATATTCGACGCAGGCCGGCGATCCCGCACACCCCGTGCAGCACTCGGTGATCACGGCCAGCTCTTTGGGTTTCTTCTTGCGCGGCGTAGTCAGGCCCGTTGATTTTGGTTCGAATTTAAGTTCGTCCGGGACCATCCCGGCAGCTTTATTCGCGGTTTCGGCAGCCATAGGGTGGTTGGATTATACCGTGAAACCATGCCCGAAAAGCACCCTGGAATTCGGCCGGTCAAGCGCAGTGGCACCAGTGATTCTCCGGCAATTAGGACAGAACTGTATTGCAAGAAAAACATATGAAAAAGCGCGAGAGTGTTTTGAAAGGGCCCGGCTTCAGCCGGACCGTAAGCCTTCCCCGAAGCGCACGGCTTTAGCCGCTGAGGTGTGCGGTTGGAAATTCTTCACCACAGAGCCACAGATCTCACAGAGACAAACTAAGGGCACCCACCCGTGCGATCCTCCGTGTTTCTCTGTGTCCTCTGTGGTAATCGCGTTTTCCAAAGCTTAAGGGAACTGCCTTAGGCGCTGAGGTTCCTACTGACGCAGTCCTTGCAGCCTCACGCCAAGGCCCGCACTCGTCACAACGCTCTGGTCCAGATACCACAATTTCCACCCGTCCCTTTCTGCTATAGTGACCCTCTTAAGGAGCCTGCACTCATGCCTAAAAGCGTCAACAAAGTCATCCTCATTGGCAATCTTGGCAAGGATCCCGAAGTAAAATACACGCCGCAAGGCACGGCCGTTGCAAAGATCACCGTCGCGACCAACGAGCGTTTTAAAGACAAAAGTGGCGCCTGGCAGGACCGTACCGAGTGGCATAACGTGGTCCTGTGGCAGCGTCTCGCCGAGATCGCCGGCGAGTACCTGAAGAAGGGCGGCAAGGTTTACATCGAGGGCCGGTTGCAGACCCGCTCCTGGGATGACAAGCAGACAAACCAGAAGAAATATATGACCGAAATCGTAGCCCATGATCTGGTATTGCTGAGTGGCCGCGGAGACGCCGGCAGTGGCGGCGAAGGCCATAGCGGAGGATCGCGCCCAGCGGCCGACAACTTCGACCAACGCGCCCCGGAACCGGAACCGGCCGGAGCGTCGCCGATTACTGACGAAGATATCCCGTTCTAGCCCTTCGCCGTCGGGGCAACGTCACCTATCGTCGTTGCCCCTGCAGGGAGCAAGCTTATGTCGACTCTAGCCAGCAAGAACTGCGTTCCCTGCCGGGGCGATGTCCCGGCGCTCAAGGGCAACCAACTCCACGACCTCAGCCACCAATTGCCGAATTGGAACGTGGTGGACGAGCACCACTTCACCCGCTCTTTCAAGTTCCCGGATTTCCAGAAGGCCCTCGATTTCGTGAACCGCGTGGGTGCCATTGCGGAAGAGCAGGGACATCATCCGGACATCCTGCTCACTTGGGGCAAAGCCGAAATCACCATCTGGACTCACAAGGTGAATGGCCTCACCGAAAGTGACTTCGTCCTGGCCGCGAAAATCGACCAGCTTTAGGCCCGCCCTTGGTGGCCAGCGATATCCCTCCAATCGACCTGCGCATCTGTGATTGATGGCGGGACCGCTCTGTTCCGAATTCCCGTATCATCGATGGCGCCCTGGGGCGGGCACGTTTATGCTCCGGCAGCACGGGCAGGAGGCGCGGACATGGGGCGAGTGGATTTCTGGCTGGCGTTAGGCGTTCTGCTGTCAACGGCAGCGACGGACGCCGTCTACGTGATGTTCAATGCGTCGGTTTCTGCGGGCCGCCGGGTACCGGCGGCTACCTGGAGCAGCGTCTGGTATCTGCTCTCGGCATTCGCAGTGATCAGCTATACGAAGAACTGGGTGTACGTCGTTTTTGCCGCGATCGGATCGTGGATTGGCGCATACCTTTCCATGACGCTTTTGCGCAATGCGACGGAGCGGCGAATGCATCACTAAGCCAAGTTTCACTCGCTAATTGTGGGCGCGCGCGCTGGTCCAAGCCTCAGCATCGCCCAGGCCCACAATCCAGCAGGGATCAGCATCACGATTCCCACGGCCGAGACCAGGGTAAGAGCCGAAATGCCCATGTCGAGCAGCAAGCCACAGATCCAGGCGCCGGCGGCGATGGTGAGCATGCAAAGCCCCAGGTCCGCGGAGAACACGCGTCCACGAAAACGATCGTCCGTGTGCAGCTGCAGCAGCGTCGAGGAGAACACCCAAACCGTTGCTCCGCCGCAATGCGCCACCGCAGCCCACAGGCACGCAAACCAGACATTCCCAGCCTTCCCAATCAGTGCGTAACCCAGCGCGATTACCAGGTAGCCGTAGAGAATTCCCAGCCGCAACCGGCGTTCCTGATTCCCGGCCCAGGGCGCGCTGAACAACGGTCCGATGAGGGACCCCAAACCGCGCGAGCCCAGCAGCAGGCTCATGCCCAGCATCGCACCGCGTTGAGGATCCATGTTGTGCCAGCGCACGGGAAAATACCTTTGCCCCATGACCGTGAACAGCACCCAACTGGGACCGATCACCAGGTTGCCCGCCTTGGCAAACACGGTCGCCAATAGTCCGCGCTGGCTGCGGATATAGCGCACTCCATCCAGCACGGGTGTGTAGTCGAATAACTCTCGCGCCCTCAGAGGTCCCGCCTGAGCATGCGGCTCGGCAAAATGCATACCTGTAATGAGCAGAGCGGAAAGCAAGAATGACAGCGCGTTCAGGACGAACACCGCATCGCGCCCAAGCAACGCGGCGACAACACCTCCCAGCGTTGCGCCCAGCACCAGGTTCATCGACCAGGTGGTGGACCCGAGCGTGTTGGCGACGATCACATCTTCCCGGCTGGTGATGTTCGGAATCACCGAACTGCGCGCCGGCTCGAAAAAAGCAGCCATGATCGTCTCCAGCAGCAGCAGAGGATAGACCAGCCACACCATCTCGCGCGAGCGCACCAGCAACATCGAGAGCACGATCACGGCGCGAATCAGGTCGGCGGCGATCATTACACGCTTGCGGCTGATGCGGTCGTTCACCACTCCGGCGGTCGGCCCGATAAACGTCTGGGGCAGAACCTGCAACACCAGCGCGATTGCGACCGAACTCGCGTGCCCGGTAAGTTGCAGCAGCAGGCTGTAAATCGCCAGGGTATAAAACCAGTCCCCGATTTCGCTGACGATCTGCGCCCCCCACAGCCGGCGGAAGTTTCGGTTCTCCCGCAGCAGCCGCACATAGGAGGCAAACGAGATCGAATTCGTTTCGCGTTCGGGCGCCGGATCCATGTTCAGGGAAGAGGTCCTTCAAGATAACCGATCCGCACAATTTTCACCCGCAGCCGGCTGAGAACTGGAAGCAGGGCAAGGAAACTGGCCAGTGTGCAACCGATTGCACATCACAGATCGAATGACAAGATTTGTCAGTTTCACCGAAGGGCCGCCAACCGATAGGCATTTCAGAGGCTTACGGTCTTGGCCCAATACCTGTCCTGGCGAGGTTGTCGCCTGGACTTTGGGCCAAATTTTGCTCTACTCCCATGCGAACAATGAAAACCGCGATGCGTTCCACAGCTCTCAAGAGTTTCATGCTGATTTGTTCCACGGTGTTATTGGCATCGGCATTTCTTCCGGTGCAAAGACCGAATCCTCCGCGCTCGCTCATGCTGCTGGGCAGCGGGCTGGTGATGCTGGCCGGGGCGACCCGCCGCCACTACGCGGACGAAAAATAAGTTCTCGACTTCACCCTCGTCTCAAAACTCGTACGGCCCGGAGGCAAGTCCTCCGGGCCATTTTTAATGCAGGCACACGTTGACGCGCGCAGCCAGCCCATCCGTAAAATGCAGCCGACCACCAGAAAGACTCTATTTGGCCAGGCGCAAGTGCGGCCCCGCCCGCCCTTATAATCTCCACATGATGGATGAACTGGAATTTCGCAAGCGCTCCGATGAGGCGTTTGCTTCGCTTAAGAAATCATTGTTCGCGGCTGAAGACGATGCGGACATCGAGGTCGAAGACCAGTCGGGCGCGCTGCACATCAGCTTTGAAGATGGCGCGCGCTTCGTGGTTTCTCCGAACGCGCCGGTGCGCCAGATCTGGATTTCCGCGCTCACCACCAGCTTTAAACTCGATTGGTCAGAGGCCGAGAAAGATTTCGTGCTGAGCAAGAGTGGAGAGCGGCTGAAGCCTCTCATGGGGCGCCTGATTTCCCAGCAAATGGGCGAGACGGTGGAATTGAAGTAGAAGTACCGATAGGCTTTTTCCACCACCGACCAACTGCACAAGGCAGCCTCAGCGATGAGTTCCAATGAGGGTCCGGGCACCCCAAACCGCCAGAGCGCCCATCGCGAAAACAAAGACGACCCCTATCAGCCGCCCCGAGTCTGTGCTTTTGCTCCAGCCCTGGAGCACTGCAACCAGTCAAACCACAAATAGCAGGATCGCACTCGTCGCCGCAACTTTAAGCCACATGCTGTGTCCCCCTCTTCCAACGCCAGCCTGCCATGCAAGGAAAACAATGCGAAAGGACACGAGTCACATCCGGGAGTGACAGCAAAGTCCCTACCGGACAAGACCAGGTTACATTTCGGCGACGTCGCGGGTCGGTTCGAGCCTGTGGCGGAGGTGAGCGGCGATCTGCTTGCCGTGAAACCGGCCATTCTCGATAAAGATTTCACTGGTGCGGGAACCCGCCACAATCACCCCTGCCACATAGATGCCCGGCACATTACTCTCGAGGGTTTCCGGATCGCACACGGGACGGTGCTGCAGATCTGAAAGTTCCAAGCCAAGGCTGCTCAGAAAATCGTAGTCGGGATGGTAGCCGATCAACGCGAACACGAAGTCGTTGGCCAGCCGCACGGATCCCTTGGGAGTGTTCAGAACAACGAAATCACTCCCGACTTCCTGCAGCGAGCTTTTCAGGTACGCCGTGATCTCGCCGTTCTTGATGCGATTTTCCAGGTCCGGCCGCACCCAGTACTTTACCCCGGGTGAAATCTGGTCGCCGCGATGCACCAGCGTCACACGCGCGCCGTGCCGCCATAAATCGAGAGCCGCTTCAGCCGCGGAATTTTTCCCGCCCACCACGACCAAATCACTGTCGTAGTACGGATAGGGTTCTTTGTAATAGTGATGCACTTTCCCCAGATCCTCGCCCGGAATGCCAAGGGTATTTGGCAGATCGTAGTAGCCGGTCGAGACGATGACCTTCTTCGTGCGGTAGTCGTGAATCTTTCCCGAGCGATCGGTGGCGGTCACGCGAAAATCGCCATCCTTGCCCGTCACCGTCTTCACCCACTGATACTGGTGAACGTGCAGGTGGAAATGCTCGGTGACGCGCCGATAGTACTCCAGCGCCTCCTGCCGCGTCGGTTTCTGACCCGCGCAGGCAAAAGGAATATCCCCAATTTCAAGCAATTCAGGCGTGGTGAAGAAGGTCATGTTGGTGGGATAGTTATAGACCGAATTCACCAGGCAGCCTTTATCCACTACGATCGCTTTCAGGCCGATTTTCTGGACTTCGATCGCGCAGGCCAAGCCAGTCGGCCCGGCTCCGATCACCAGCACGTCGGCCCAGCTATCCGGGTGATGGCGTGGCTGTTTGCGGGGTAAAGTGACGGGGATATATTCGGTGGTGGCCAAGATATAGGTCCTGGAAGGCGAGGGGCACTCACAACGTCCCGCCAATGCTTACAATCTGCGATTCTAGCACGCACGCGCGGAGCGCCTTTTTTGGACGTCACAGAGCGGGGTGCCGAGGCGCACAAGCGGGATGTTCATCCGCGATATACTTTTCAGTACTCCATTAGCTGCATCAGGAATCCTATGGCCACCACCACCGAACCCATCGCCCGCACGCGCATGGAATCCGACAGCATGGGACAGATCGAGGTCCCGGCCAACGTCTATTGGGGCGCCCAGACCCAGCGCTCGCTGCTGCACTTCAACATCGGCCGCGACACGATGCCGCCCGAGTTGATACAAGCCTTTGGCTTCCTCAAGAAAGCTTGCGCCCTGGTGAATCAGGACCTCGGCAAACTCCCCACCGACAAAGCCAAGCTCATCGTGCGGGCCGCCGACGAGGTGATTGCCGGAAAGCTGAACGACCAGTTTCCTCTCCGCATCTGGCAAACCGGCAGCGGAACGCAGACCAATATGAACGTCAACGAAGTCATCTCCAACCGCGCCATCGAAATCGCGGGTGGCGTGATGGGATCGAAGAAGCCAATCCATCCCAATGACGACGTCAACCTGTCGCAATCGTCGAACGATACCTTCCCGGCAGCCATGCACATCGCGGCGGCCGACCGCGTGCAGCGCGCTTTGATCCCGGCCATCCAATCGGTGCACGACGCGATCGCCGCCAAGTCGAAGGAGTTCGAGTCGATTGTGAAAATCGGACGCACACACCTGCAGGATGCGGTCCCGATGACAGTGGGCCAGGAGTTCAGCGGCTGGGCCAGCCTGCTCGAACGCGACATCAAACGGCTTGAGCAAGCTCTGCAGGGTCTCTATGACCTAGCGATCGGCGGAACCGCTGTAGGCACAGGTTTAAACGCTCATCCGGAATTCGCGGAACGGGCGGCCAGGAAGATTGCCGAACTCACCGGCCTGCCCTTCAAGTCTCATCCAAACAAATTCGCCGCGCTCTCCGCCCACGATGAAATTGTTTTTGCGCAAGGCGCACTCGAGACGCTGGCCGCTTCGCTGATGAAAATCTCCAACGACATACGCTGGCTCGCTTCCGGCCCGCGCGCCGGATTGGGCGAGCTGATCATCCCCGAAAACGAACCAGGTTCGTCGATCATGCCCGGCAAAGTGAATCCCACACAGTGCGAAGCCATGACCATGGTCTGCGTACAAGTGCACGGCGCCACGGCCGCTGTAGGCTTCGCCGGATCGCAGGGAAACTTCGAACTGAATGTCTACAAGCCGGTGATCATCTACAACTTCCTGCACTCGGTAACGCTGCTTACCGACGCGTGCCACGGCTACGTCGAGTACATGCTGAAAGGGATCGAGGTCAACCACGCCAAGATGAAGCACCACCTCGAACATTCCCTGATGCTGGTGACGGCGTTGACCCCGAAAATCGGCTATGACAAGGCCGCCAAGATCGCACACACCGCACACGTGGATCACTCCAGTCTGAAGGCTGCCGCCCTCAAGCTGGGTTATCTTACGGCGGAGGAGTTTGACGAATGGGTACAGCCGGAGAAGATGACGAGGCCATAGGTTTCGAGTCTGAATCTCGGCGTTCGAGTGACAGGTTGTTGGCGTTCTTCACAAACCCGTCGATGCGACCACTTGAATTCTCGGCCAGCTGGACACCAATTCTAATCATCGGCTTTTCAATGCTGTGATATAGAGCCAACGGTAGCCCGACTAATAAGACAACCAAAATCGCGATACGACTCCAGACGGGGAATGATGGCATTCGATCCGACACAAACCAGATGGCAAATTGGTGGGATAGGTAGATTCCGTAGGAGTAGGTAGCAATTTGATGGCTAGTCCAGCGCAGCCAGCGCGTTGTGACTTCGCCAAAAAGGGGAATGGCAATTCCCAGCACCAAACACAATATCCAACCCACAACGGCGTGAGGAATCAGGACGTATACGATGACCAGAACGAAAATAAAGGGGAGCCAAAGAAACGACTTGAACTTAGGAACCGTCGCGATTCTGAATGCAATAACGCCTGGCAGGAAATTCGGAAAAAACCGCACGATGCTCAACCTTTGAAGCGCAACAAGGTACCAGCTACCCCACGACAACTGCATGTGCGCGAAAGCCAAAATGACAAACAGAGCCCACTGTACGCACAAAAACCGAGCTGTAATCTCCCTTCTACGGATCCACACGAACAGAACTGGAAGGAATACGTACATTTGCACTTCGTAAGGAAGGGACCAGAGCACGTTGATGATCGAGCCGGGTCTCACCATATTTTGAATCAACAAGAGATTTGAAGTGATCCTTCCCCACTCGATGCTTGCTACATGGGACAACCCAGGCACTCCGTTACGCCCTGAATCTAGGTGAAGGGCAACAGCAGCCAGCACGGCGACTATGCTCAGGGGATAAATCCGAAAGATACGTCGTATATAGAAATTTAGCGCCAGAGAGAGACCGTCAAGGCGGCTGCGCTCCATCGAATACATCAGAACCAAGCACGTGTGAACGAAGAAAATCAGTACGCCGAAGGTTCCAATTGGGGGACAAGACAATCCGAGTTTTTCAAAATAAAATCGGTTCAAGAGATGCTGCGCAAGGACTAGCGTGACCGCCACAGCCCTTAGCAGATCAAGATTGAACGAGAGCCGTCTCTCCAGAACATGCTCCTATATGGCGTGAGATTGCGAACCAATACGGTGGATTTGCAATTTGTCATTAACCCCCAACCCAAACTCCATGCTGGACCCAGACAGCGGGAATAAAATCTTATGTGCTGCCTCTCGACTCAGCCATGACAATCCAGGCTGAATAGGCCTGAGCTCATTCGTCAGGCGTCGCAACTCACACCGCATCCTAGTACGCCCACCTCAACAGCGTTGCCCCCACCGTAAACCCCGCACCCACGGACGCCAGCATCACCAGGCTTCCCTTCTTCAGCTTTCCTTCTTCGATGGCTGTCCCCATCGCCAGCGGAATGGTGCCTGCCGTGGTGTTCCCGAAGCGGTCGATGTTTACGATAATGCTCTCCGGACGCAAGCCTAAACGGTCCGCGGTCGCCATGATGATGCGCCGGTTCGCCTGGTGCGGAATGAACGCGTCGATATCTTTGCCCTGCAATCCATTCCGCTTAAGAAGTTTTTCGCATAGCTCGGTCTGCTTGCGCACCGCGAACTTGAAGACCGCTTGCCCGTCCTGGTGGACGTAATGCATCTTCTTTTCGACGGTCTCGCGTGTGGACGGATTCAAGCTTCCCCCTCCGGGCATGTAGAGAGAATTGGCTCCTGAGCCGTCGACTTCGTGCACGAAGTCGATGAGGCCCACGCCGTCTTCCGCTGGCTCCAGAATCACGGCGCCAGCACCATCTCCAAAAATCACGCACGTCGCCCGGTCGGTGTAGTCGATGATCGACGACATCACGTCCGACCCGATCACCATGACTTTCTTGTGCATCCCGGTCGAGATGTATTGCGCCCCCGTCTGCAGCGCATATAAAAACGCCGAGCACGCCGCCGAAAGATCAAATCCCCACGCTCCCTGGGCTCCCAGCTTGTGCTGCACCAGGCAGGCGGTCGAGGGAAAAAACATGTCGGGCGTGACGGTCGCGACCAGGATCGCCTCCAGGTCCGTTGGGGAGATGCCCCGCACCGCCAGCGCCTTGCGGCCGGCCTCCGCGGCCAGGTCACTGGTAGCCACGCCCTTGTCCACCAGGTGGCGTTCGCGGATTCCGGTGCGCTCGAGGATCCAGTCGTTCGAGGTCTCCACCATTTTTTCCAGGTCATCATTGCTCAGGACGCGTGGCGGCACATAGGTCCCAAGGGCGCTAATCTTGGCGCGCACAAGCTGGCTCACTCGGTAGTCTCCAGGGATGGAATAGGAAACAAATATTGTGCGGCACGGGCGGTCGGCGTGTCCAACCCTATGTTACCTGCGGACATGTACGTCCACGGCAGGTGGGCATTTTCCAAATGGCCGTATAGCCCCACGAATCGCAGCCATATGTCAGTAAATGGCGCGCCAGACGCCGCGTTCCGGCTCTGGACTCATGGGACCTGTCGCGAAATCCTCCACCTCGGCTAGCCTCTTGCGAGTGCAACAGCTCTGCGCTCGGGGTCGCTTGGAAAGGGGATCAGAGATGCTGAGGATGGCTACAGATCAACGAACTCGTATCGCTGTGACGCTCGCCCTGTGCCTGTTGAGCGCGCTGTTTACAGGATGCGCGGCCATGGGCGCCGGCAACGGTTCAAGCGGTCAGACTTCTTCCGGAGTGACCGTCTCTCCCGGCGGAAGCAGCATACGCGCGGGCGACACCCAGCAGTTCACCGCGAAAGTGACGGCCACGATGGATCAGACCGTCACGTGGTCTGTCAACGGCGTGATGGGCGGTAACTCCACCGTTGGCACTATCAGCACGACCGGACTTTATAAGGCGCCCGCCGCCCTCCCCAATCCGAATTCAGTCAGCATCGAAGCGACGTCCTCGTCCGACCAAACCCTCTCCGGCAAGGTCATGGTCACGCTGGAGAATCCGGTGCCGACTGTGACGGCGGTATCCCCCACCGCCGTCCCAGTCGGAAATTTCACCCTCACCATCACCGGCAGCAAGTTCGTGAACGGCGCTAAGGTCATGTTTGGCGGCCAGACGCTGACCACCAAGTTCGTCTCCGCGACGCGGCTGACCGCCACTGGCACGACAACCTCCGCGCAGAATGGAATGTCGATACAGGTCAGCGTATCCAATCCCGATCCCGGGTCCATGATGTCAGCCAACATGATGGTCAAAATCGGGTCGTCGGGCATCGTGGTTCGCATTTCTCCTGGCGGCGCAAGCCTGCGTCCGGGAGAGACGGTGCAGTTCAAGGCAACCATCACGGGCACGACGAATCCCAACGTAGTGTGGAAAGTGAATGGCGCGCCAGGTGGCAATGCGACGGTCGGCACGATTTCCAATACTGGCTTGTATAGGGCGCCCGCTGGTCTTACAGGATCCACCGTCACCATCACCGCACCCAGCGTGGAGGATGATCCACAGTCGAACCAGGCCCCTTCCTACGTCAACCTGTTAAGCAACCTCCCCGTCGTCACGGCAGCCCTCCCCGCTCCCCTACCCGTCGGCAACTTTACCATCGCAGTCAGTGGCAGCAACTTCCTCAACGGCGCCCAGATTATCTTTGACGGCGTCATGCTGCCGACGACCTTCGTCTCGTCGACCAGCCTCAGCGCTACCGGAACCTCCACCAATCCTGGCACGATCCCGTTGCAGGTCATCAACCCGGGCGCCGGCTCTCCGTCCTCGAACATACTGCAGGTGCAGGTCGGTTCCGGAAACAGCGGAGTCACTCCGGCCGCAGCCGCAAGGTTGCTCGAGCAGTCGACTTTCGGTCCGACGCCGGCCAGCATTCAGCATGTTCAGCAGGTCGGCATGCAATCCTTCCTGAATGAGCAGTACGCCGCCACGGCCTCCACGTATCCAACGCCGGGAGCCAACGACGACATCACCGTCGTCAAGCAGCGTTTCTTCACCAATGCGCTCACCGGACAGGATCAATTGCGCCAGCGAGTCGCGTGGTCGTTGGCCCAGATCTTTGTCGTGTCGAACCAGAAGATCGGCGATCCCAGCGCGTTCACCTCCTGGATGAACATGCTGCAGAAGGATGCCTTTGGCAATTTCTCCACCCTGTTGAATGACGTCACGCTCAGTCCGACCATGGGCCGCTACCTCGACATGGTCCGCAACGATAAGCCCGATCCAAATTCAGGGGCGCAGCCGAACGAGAACTACGCCCGCGAGATCCTCCAGCTGTTCTCGGTTGGCCTTTCCCAGTTGAATCCCGACGGAACCCCGCAGGTCGATGCCAACGGGGTTCCCATCCCGAGTTACACACAGGACACGATTATCGGGTTCGCCCACGTCTTTACCGGCTGGGCTTATCCGACAAAGGCAGGCCAGACACCCTCTTTCTACAACGGTGAGTACTATGGCGGGCCGATGATAGCTTTCGACAACCACCACGACACCGGCCAGAAGCTGTTGTTGAATGGAGTCATTCTGGGCTCAGGCGGCACTACGCAGTCCGATCTCACGGCGGCGCTGCAGAACATCTTCACCCACCCCAACGTCGGACCATTCATCTCGAAGCAGCTGATTCAGCACCTGGTGATGAGCAACCCAAGCCCCGCCTACGTGTCGCGCGTCACAGCTGTCTTCAACGACAACGGCAGCGGCGTGCGCGGCGATATGAAGGCCGTCGTCAACGCCATCCTGATGGATAGCGAAGCGCGCCGGGGCGATGATCCCACGCAGGTGCAGGCCGGCGATGGTCATCTGAAAGAACCGGTCCTGCTGATGATGAACCTGCTGCGCGCCACCAACGCAACCTCGGACGGAGCGAACCTCAACAACTACGCTTCCGACATGAAGGAAGAACCGTTCGAGTCGCCCACGGTATTCAACTTCTATCCGCCGGACAATGCCATCCCAGGAACGACGTTGCTGGGACCGGAGTTCCGGATCTTCAACAGCACAACCGCAATTTCGCGAGTCAATTTCGTGAACGACCTGGTGTACGGCAGCGTGGGCAGCACCACCAAGACCGACATCTCCGCCTACGTGGCGCTGGCTTCGAATCCCACGGTGCTGGTGGACTCGCTGAGCAATGTGCTGACGCACGGTCCGCTTTCGGACGGCGCCCGCACCACCATCATCACCACGGTCACCAATCTTACCGACAACACCAAACGAGCGAAGGCCGCGTTGTACCTGATCGGCAGCTCGTCGCAGTTCCAGGTTGCACACTAAGGGAGAGCATCATGGGCAAATGGAATCGCAGAGATTTCCTCAAGACTACTTGCTGTTCGGCAGCCGCCGGGTTCGCGGCCGCCAGTTTCAGCCGGTTCGGGCTGGTGAACGCGCTCGCCCAGAACGCCTCCGACTATAAGGCCCTGGTCTGCGTCTTCCTGTTCGGCGGCAACGACAGCAACAACATGGTGATCCCGTACGACACCACTGGCTACAACGCCTACAAATCGGCGCGCGGCGGCCTGGCGCTGGCTCAGGGTTCGCTGTTGCCCATCACTCCCGCAAGCATCGGCTCCCCCTTTGCGTTCCATCCCCGATTTGCAGCGATGCAGTCGCTGTTCAATAACAAGCACCTCGCCGTCCTGGCCAACGTCGGAACGCTGATTCAGCCGACCACCGCCTCACAGTTCCGCAAGGGCGGAGTCGCTGTGCCCATGAATCTGTTCTCGCACTCCGACCAGGAAGCGCAGATGCAGACGGCCATCCTGGACAAAGTCGCGGAAACAGGCTGGGCCGGACGCACAGCCGACAAGATTCAATCGATTTACGGCGGAAACTTCCCCATCATCATCTCGCTGGCAGGCACCAACATCTTTTGCGAAGGCGTGGTGGCGCAGTCAATCCAGTCCAACGGCAACCCGACCAGGTTGTTGAACGGGTTCGGTGGAGGTGCGGAATCGACCGCGCGCCTCTCGGCTTTGCAGAACCTGCTGACTTTCGACAACGGCTTGTCACTGATCCAGGCAGCCAGCACCACCACCGGCAACGCCATTCAGAACGGCCAGACCCTGGCCGCTGCACTCGCCACGGGCACTCCACTGGCCACGCAGTTTCCCCAAAATTCGTACTTCGCGAGCCAACTCCAGCAGGTCGCGAAAATCATCCAGGTGCGCGGCGCCCTCGGCTTGCAGCGCCAGATCTTCTTCGTTTCGATGGGCGGATTTGATACCCACAGCGGTCAGTTGACCCAGCAGGATTCGCTCTTCAACGACATGAACCAGTCGCTGAACGCGTTCTACCAGGCAACCGCGGAGATGGGCGTCGCCAACAACGTCACGACCTTCACCCTGTCCGACTTCGGCCGCACCTACTCCCCGAACAGCGACGGCACCGATCACGCCTGGGGTAGCCACCACCTCATCATGGGCGGCGCAGTAAAGGGCGGCGACTTCTATGGAACGTTCCCCACGCTCGCCGTGAACGGTCCCGACGATGGCGCTGGTCAGGGCCGCTGGGTTCCAACCACGTCAGTGGATCAGTACGCCGCAACGCTGGCCTCGTGGTTCGGTGTGGCTGCTGCCGATTTGCCATCGATCTTCCCGAACCTCGCCAACTTTCCGACGCAGACGCTGGGGATCATGGGATAACGACTTCAGCCGCTCCCCCAAAGTTCTCCCCCAAAAAAATAAAGAGACCGCGTTTCCTCATCGACGCGGTCTCTTTCAGCCTCTGCAAACATTGTCGGATACGTCGCCTCAATATTTCCTCTTACGCGCTCTTTCGCGTTCCGGCAGCCAACGACACAACTCCGGCGAGCACGAGCACCCCAGCCACCAGGGGTGGCAGGCGATCACTGTGCTCGGTCTGCACCCCGATCTTGGCATCGCCGATCTTCACACCATGATCTTCCTTATGGGGTACTGGAACCACAAACGCGAGCAGTCCCAATACCAGCAAGATCACCCCTACCATGGTTAAGCCTTTCATTTTGCCTCCCCTTTCGCGCTTTAGCGCCCATCCCGAGCTTGAATACCGGCCGTCGCGAGCACCAACTTAGTCTGTCCTGAAGGAAGTCTTCGCGGGAATCGGCAGTCTTGTGAACACAGCGAAGAACCCGTACGCGTGCAGTCCATGGATAAACGCCCGGATGGTTTCCACGAATCAGGTATTTGCTGTAACGCACGATCAAATACGGGGCATTTTTGGCGAGGCGGCCTTACCGTCGGGCAAGAAAACAAAAAGCCAGGCACCGGGAACCCACTGCACACGCAAGAGCTCGTTACCGTTGCTTCCTTCCGGACCTGGCGGGGTTGGCGAGAACGCGTCGCGCGGGACCGATACCTGACCCTCAGTAGTTTACCATCCGTCGCGGGAACCAACGTACCCTTCCCTTCCCGCCAGAAATGGCGAAGAATAGACCGATTCCATGCCGAAAGTCAGCGCCAGTTCGGCTACCATCACGCTCTCCGCCGCCATTGAGCGCTACTTCCAAGTGTCTTTGTACTTGCTGGTGTTGACCGGCTTCGGCACCTTGGCGGGAACCGGAGCGGTCGATGCTCCTACCGTCGTGTTGGTCGGCATCGCTTTGCTGCTGCGGGGATTCCTGCTTAGCAAGCGAAGCGACTACCAGATGCCCACACGCTGGACCAACTACCTTACTCTGGCTTACGTCGCTTTCTTCCTCGCCGACTACAGCATGCTCTCCCGCAGTTTCCTGACGGCGACTGTTCACCTTGTCTTGTTCGGCATGGTGATACGAATCTTCTCCGCACACAAGGAACGCGACTACTACATGCTTGCGGTACTCGCGTTCCTGATGGTGCTGGCCGCGGCTGTCCTTACCGTCGACAGCGTATTCCTGTTCGCGTTCGCTGCATTCATGCTGATGGCGGTGGTCACATTTGTGCTCATGGAGATGCGCCGCTCCTCGTTAACGGCCAACATTCCCGCACGCGAGCCCAGCGACCGCCTCACCTATCGGCGAATGGCGTTCTTTCTGGCGGGCACGTCTCCGGTCCTCGTGCTGCTGATACTGGCCGGAGCATCCGCCATCTTTTTTCTGTTGCCGCGCACCTCGGCAGGCTATCTCGGGTCATTCGCTTCGGGCAGCGATATGGCAACCGGCTTTAGCGACCGCGTGCAGCTGGGGCGCATCGGCCAGATTCAACAGTCCAAGGCGGTCGTCATGCACGTACAAGTCGAGGGTGATACCCACGGCGCTTTTGACCTGAAATGGCGCGGCGTTTCCCTGAGCAGCTTTGATGGAAAAGTCTGGAGCAACCCGACCGAGCAATATCCCATCCTGCACCAGGCGGACGGCCGTTATCCCTTGTGGCGCAACCAGCCTGCATCCCGTCGCAAGCCCAGCCGCCCGATTCACTATCGCGTGCTGATGGAGCCGATTGGAACAAACATCTTCTTTGTCGCCTCCCGACCTCAGTTCCTCACCGGCGTGTACCGTGTGCTGGGAACCGACCGGGGCGGAGCTATCTACAACCTTGACCCCAGCCATACCGTCAGCCTTTATGACGTGGATTCCGATCTGGCGGAGCCCAAGCCGCAGGAACTTGAAAAGATTACCGAGCCAAATCCTCCAGAAACGTTGGAGTACCTGCAGTTGCCGGCGCTGGATCCGCGCATTCCCGAGCTCGCCCGCCAGATCACCAGTTCCTCGAACAATCCCTATGACCGCGCGACCGCCCTAGAACGTTATCTCATGACCCGATTTGCGTACACGCTCGAGCTGCCGCGTGAAACGCAGAGCGATCCGCTCGCTGAATTTCTTTTCGTGCGCAAGCGCGGCCACTGCGAATACTTCGCTTCTTCCATGGCCATCATGTTGCGCACCCTCGACATCCCCGCACGGGTGGTGAACGGCTTCCGCACCTCCGAGTTCAACGACGTCACCGGGAACTACGTGATTCGCGCCAGCAGCGCCCATTCCTGGGTTGAGGCTTTCTTCCCGGGATACGGCTGGATTACCTTTGACCCGACTCCCGGTGCTCCGCTCGGCAGCGCCACCGGATGGGATCGTGTCAGCCTCTACGTTGATGCGATGGCTTCTTTCTGGCGGGAATGGGTCGTCAACTACGACGCCAGCCATCAAAAATCGCTCGGCGAAGATGCCATGCAGGGCAGCCGGTCCCTGATTCAGGGCATGCGCGATCGAGCCGAACACTGGTACGCACGCATGTTGAACCGGGCCCGCCACGCGCAGCAGATTTTCTCGCAATCGCCGCGCCGCTGGGGCGGATTGGGCATTGCCGCCTGCATCGCGCTGCTGGTGTGCGCCAATCTCAAACGGCTCCGCCATTGGATGAACGAACGAAAACTCGCGGTCCATCCCGAGACTGCCCCCAGCCTGGCGGCTGTGCTCTGGTATCAGCGCTTGCTGAAATGGCTCGGACGCCAGGGATGGAAAAAGATACACGTGCAGACGCCGCAGGAATTTCTCACCTGCATCGAAGATCCGCTCATGCGCAGCCGCGTGGAATCCTTTACCCGCGCCTACGAAGCTGCCCGATTTGGAGATTCGTCCGAAGAAGCGCGCCGGCTTCCGGATTTGTACGAGGAAATTACGACTGCCGAAGAAAAGTAGACAGCCTTACTTCCCAAAACGCCACACCAGGCCCCCACCCACCAGGTAGTTGTGCTGGCGGCTCTTGCCGGTGTCTACCAGGATATCCGGAGTACCGGACCAGAAGTCCCGCGCCTCTCCGCGAAGGATAAACCGTTGTTTCAGCCGCACATCAAGCCCAATCCCGATCTGCATCACTCCGGTTGTGGACCCCTTGGCTCCGCTGGTCCCGCCAAATTCCAGGTGGTCCGCAGGATTGAAATGGCCGAAACCGCCTCCCACGCTGAGCCAGGGAGAAATCGCAGTGGTCGCAAAAAAGTTTGCCCGCAACGAAGGCGTCACAAAAAAGGAGGAATAGGCGGCGGGAACCGCGTTGGCGACGAATCTGAGGTCCTCATCGAGATCAAACACGGCGGGCACTTCAAACGTCAGCTTGGTGAAGCCCTCGCCCCAGATCTGCCGTCCGTAGTTCACTTCAAAGGTCACGCCTTTTCCAAAGTGAACGTCGTTGTTGAACAGATTCGAGCCCTTCACGCCCTGGTCGCTGATGAACGTGCGCCCGATGATGCCCGTGAGTTCATTCTTCTGAGCGAGAGCGCTTGCCGTCAGCATGGTTACTGTCACCAAGGCTGTCATCAAAAGCCGGTTCGGGGACATCGTTCCTCCAGGGCGAATGCTGAACTGTTGGGATTCTGGCTCGGGATAGGGTAGCACGCCCTCCATCATTTCACGACTCATGCCTGCTGCTTTGTTGGATACCCGCACCCTATGGGCAAGTGCCGCCGAGCAGGTGCACCTGCCGATGTTAAAATAATCAGATTGCATGTCAGACCGAATCCCAACTGTAGACCTTCTGGACCAGGAAAATACTGGTTCGTCAGAAGCCGCGTCTCCCAAGAAGGTTGGCTTTGTCAGCCTGGGCTGCCCGAAAAATCTTGTCGATTCCGAGGTCATGATGGGCATGCTGACCCAGGCGGGCGCCCAATTGACCCAAAACGCGGAGGACGCCGAGGTCATCGTCGTCAATACCTGCTCCTTCATTGACAGCGCCCAGCAGGAATCCGTGAATACGATCCTCGAGATGGCGCGCCACAAGACCGACGGCCGCGCTCGCAAGTTGGTCGTCGCTGGCTGTCTGGTGGAGCGCTTTCGCCATGAGATCCAGAAAAACATCCCCGAGGTCGATGCGGTCGTGGGCACCGGGGAATTGGAAAAAATCCTGGCGGCTGCGGGTGTCGCGCCCGCACAAAGCCCCCACTCCCCGTTCAAAATTCTGACATCTCGACCCGAAGGAGATGCCCGCGAAACTCAGGGACGCTTCTCGCGTGAGACCTGGGACGGCGCCATCGCTGATCTCCCGAACTATCTCTACGACGACACCACTCCACGGGTGCTGGCGACGCCATCGCATACTGCCTACATCAAGATCGCCGAGGGCTGCGACCATCCTTGCACGTTTTGCATTATCCCCCAGCTGCGCGGAAAGTTTCGCTCGCGCCGTTTTGAGTCGGTGATCGCGGAAGCGGAACAACTGGCTCGCCGCGGTGTCCGCGAAGTCACTCTCATCGGGCAGGACACCACCTGCTACGGCGAAGATTTCGGCCTGAAAGACGGGCTCGCCCTGCTGCTCGAGAAACTTTCCAGGATTGAAGACCTGCGCTGGATCCGGTTCCTCTACGCCTATCCCAACAAGATCACCAACCGCCTGCTTGAAACTATCGCCGCCCACGATAAGATCTGCTCTTACGTGGATGTGCCGCTGCAGCATGCCTCGCCAAGCGTCTTAAAGCGCATGAAGCGAGGCGGCGGCGCTGACGTCTTCCTCCGCACCATCGAAAAGATGCGCCGTACCATCCCCAGCGTGACCCTGCGCAGTTCCTTCATCGTCGGCTTCCCCGGCGAGACCGAGAAGGAATTTGAAGAACTCTGCGACTTCGTCAAAGAAGCCCAGTTCGACTGGATGGGCGCGTTCAGCTACTCAGACCAGGAAGGAGCGGCGGCCCACTCCCAAGACAAGAAAGTTCCCGCGAAGGAAATCGAGCGCCGCCGCAAACGCCTCATGCAGATGCAGCGGCAGATCAGCAAGAAGAACAAGAAAGCCCTCATCGGCAGAGAATTCGATCTCGTTCTCGAGGGAACCTCCGACGAAACCGACCTCCTGCTCGAAGGCCGCACGCCCATGCACGCGCCCGAGATCGACGGGAAAGTGTTCGTGAGCGACTTCCCGGAAGATACAATTCCCGAGCCCGGCCGCTTCTACCGGTGCCAGATCACCGAAGCCCACGACTACGACCTCGTCGCCAGAATTCTCTAAAAAGGAGGCAACTCAATGCTGGCTCTGTTATGGGAAGCACTGATTGGTCTGATCGTCGGAGCGCTGGCGAAATTCCTGATGCCGGGAAAGGATCCGGGCGGGATTTTCGTCACCATGGCGATTGGAGTCGCCGGCTCCCTGGGCGCAACTTTTCTTGGCCAGATGGTTGGCTGGTATCGGCAAGGTCAGTCCGCCGGCTTCCTCATGTCTGTGCTGGGCGCGGTGGTGATCCTCTGGGTCTACCGCCTGATCAAGGCCAGAACCAGTGCCCAGGGATAGATAGGGCGCCCCTCCGCCGCAGAAATCGCGATCGTAGTGGCGAGAGCACGATTGGCAAGTCCCTTCGTCATCTCCACTGCCGCGCGAGGATCACCAAGAAGCAGACCTTCGCCTCAGCTGGTTTGTTCTGCGTCCTCTGCGGCAGTTCTCTGCGCCCTCTGCGTTTCAAGATTTTCTGGCAAAGCCTCAAATCCAACCAGCGTCCGCGCCACCCACAGGTTTTCAGGAACGAACATTCACCCCCAATTGTGAGATCATTTCTAGTACGCCATGCCCAACCCGCTCCAACTGAGCTGCCCGATCTGCAAGAAGCCGGTGAAGAAAAGCGACCCGGATTTCCCTTTCTGCAGCGAACGTTGCCGCACCATCGATCTGGGTAAATGGGCCAGCGGACAGTACGTCATCTCCTCCCCGCTGAAAGACACGGCCGAGGAATTCGAACAGGAATCCGAGGCAGACCGATCGGAAGACGACTGATCGCATGATGGCCTTGTCCCCCGATACCGAGCGCGTTGCCGCCCCGACCTGGGCAACACTGGTGGCAACATTCTTCGGAACGGGCCGCCTGAAACCCGGGCCGGGCACGTGGGCATCGTTAGCTACCTTAGCCGTCTGGGCGGTCGTATCGCATTTCCTTCCCACTGCGTGGCTGGTCCCGGTCAACCTGGCCCTGGCGGCTCTGGCCATAGCGCTAGGCATTCCGGCCGCCACCCGGGTCGCGCGCGCATCCGGCCTGAAAGACCCGCAGTTCGTGGTCATCGACGAAACCGCCGGCCAATTGATTACCCTGATTGCTGCACCCCTGGTTTGGAAATCTTTCTTAGCGGGCTTTATTCTTTTCCGCGCTTTCGATATCGTGAAACCACCGCCGGTGCGGCAACTCGAACGCTTGCCGGGAGGCACCGGAATCGTGGTCGACGATGTCGCGGCCGGCCTGTACGGCCTGGCCGTCATGCAATTGCTTCTGCATTTCGGCCTGCTCGGCCGCTAGTCTGCTGCATCCAAACACAACCGGGCAAGCTGGGTCTCATGGGGATTTCGTTGCTGGGCAAGAAAAACGTAAACGGG
This sequence comes from uncultured Acidobacteriota bacterium, assembly GCA_963733805.1. GTDB lineage: Bacteria > Acidobacteriota > Terriglobia > Terriglobales > Acidobacteriaceae > Gp1-AA133. The sequence goes on from CAVTEO010000011.1 coordinate 78,178, forward strand.
AAGCCGCACATCGAGAGCGTGTCGCCCGGCGCAGCCTTGCCCGGAGGCGAAATCCGAATCAACGGCCGCGGCCTGCGGCCGACAGAACTCAAGCGCCCCCGCGTGCAATTCGGTGAGATCGACGGAGCGGTCGTCATCAGCTCCGACGCTTTTGTGGTCGCCCGTGTTCCAGAGGGCGCAACCTCGGGACCAGTCGTTGTCGCCACCAACGGAGCGGTCAGCAATCCGCAAGTCGTGCGCGTCGCGGTTCCCATCGCCGACAACCTGCATCCCGTCACCAACCCCGCCATCGACAGCGAAGGCAACATTTTCGTCACCTTCTCCGGCAGCCGCGGCCAGCAAGTTCCCGTTTCCCTCTTCAAGATCGACACCAACTACGCGGTGAAGCCGTTCCTCAGCAATCTGATGAACGCCACCTCCATCGCTTTCGACCGCGAAGGCCAGATGTACGTCTCCTCGCGTCATGATGGAACCGTCTACCGGGTAGCCCCTAACGGCACCATGTCCTCCTACGCCGAGGGCATGGGGGTCGCGACCGGCATCGCCTTCGACCGCGAGCAGAATCTTTATGTCGGCGACCGCAGCGGAACCATCTTCAAGATAGGCCGCGATCGCCAGACCTTCGTGTTCGCGACCCTGGAACCGAGCGTCTCCGCCTATCACCTCGCCTTCAATCCCGCCGGGGATCTGTTCGTGACCGGACCAACCACCTCGAGCTTCGATGCGGTCTACCGGATTGACACGCATGGGACCGTCACAAACTTCTATCGCGGTCTGGGACGTCCGCAAGGACTTGCCTTCGATGTCGACGGCAATCTCTACGTCGCCGCCTCGCTCGCGGGCAAGCGCGGCATCGTCAAAATCACGTCCGACGGAAAAGCCTCCCTGGAGGTCGCCGGACAAAATCTCGTGGGCCTGTGCTTCGCGCCGGGACGTTCCGCCGTGTTGGCAACCACGGGGGCTGTGCATCATCTGTCCTGGAACATCGCGGGCCTGCCCTTGTTGCCGGAATAGAATTCTTGCGTCAGGGGCCTGGAGGCCTGCCCGTGGAATGAAACAAAAGCTCTTGACCGCGAAGCTCTCGAAGAAAGCGCGAAGTCCGCAAAGAAAACCACTGAACTCCTCTGCGCTCTTCGCGGCCTTTCTGCGCGCCCTTCGCGGCTAAAATCTTCACGTTGCGCGTGGCACCCGTCAGAGTCACGTGCCTGACATGAGGTAACTTGCGACGCCGAATTGCAGCCTGGGCAGGTGTCGGACTTCTGGTAGCCATCGCGTGGTGGATCTACGCGCTCGCGTGGGCCCCGACGCCAATCACGATGACTGCGCCCATCGTGTGGACTCTCGTACGGTTCAGTTGCCCCGTGGTCATGTTGGGTGCTTATCTCCATATCGGCGTGTCCCTCTTTTGGGTGCTCCTTGCGAATACAGCAACGTACGCCTTGGTCGGTTCGCTTGTCGAAATCCTTCGCCGGTGACTCAACGCGGCAAACTACTACCCATCTCATAAATGCCTCAGCCAGATCAAACAGCAGCACCTACTCTTGATGCCTGGGTGCGGCCGTTCCGTCGGACCAATTTGCAACTTCGACTGCGAACACAAGAATCGGCGGCAGCCCTTTCGCCTGGGATCTGAAAGGGCGCGGCTTCAGCCGCGCCGATTCGGAGCTATTGACAATCAGGGCTTTAGCCGCTGAGGTGACGATCTCTTGAGCCATCTAAGCTCTCCATGCTTATTAAACGAACATCAGACTCAGGACACTCGCAGGCCGCCCTCATCGCGAGGTATCTTTCGCCGCCGCTCGCTCTCCTTCACCATCTCGCTGATATCCGCAACCGGCCGTACCTCAACCGGTCCAAGTCCATACTTAAAGCCTGGTAGCTGTGAGACCAGCTGAATAGCTTGATTGAGGTCTCGCGCCTCAAGGATCTGAATGCCGCCAAGCTGTTCCTTGGTTTCCGCATAGGGGCCATCGGTGGTCGCGACTTTGCCATTTTTCCAGTACAGCGTCAACGCGGTCTCCGAAGGCTGAAGAGGCACTTCGGCAACCAGATGTCCGTTGGCGCGCAGATGGTCATTGTGCTCAAAGCATTCGTCGAGCACCGCGTTTCGCTCGTCCTCGGTCATCCCTTCGAATTTTCCCGGCTTGAGGTATCCCAAACAGATGTATTTCATCGATTCCTCCTTGTTCCTGCGACTCCTTGTTTTCTGTGACTCGGAGCCGTAGCTCATCGTTCTGTTATCAGATAGTCGTTCGGGAGACGGAAAATCGACAGCTACTCCGAAATTCGTATAATCCACACATGCAAGGATTACCCTGGAGCACAATTGCGCTCGGCTCGCTGTTGCTCATCTCAGCCCGCTCCATGGGAGGACAGGAAGTGCAAGCTCCGCAACCTGAAAAGTCGAAGCCGCCTGTGAAGATGGAGCAGCGCGGGCGCATCCTTGGAATCGGCGGTGTCTTCTTCAAGTCCGCGAATCGTGATCAGATGCGCGAATGGTATGCGAAGCATCTTGGACTCGCTGACCAAGGCCAGGGCGCGATGCTTCCATGGCGCGAACACGACGACCCGCAAAAGGAACACGTTACCGTTTGGACGGTTTTTCCCGCCTCCACCAAGTATTTCGATCCCAGCCCCGCACCCTTCATGATCAATTACATCGTGGACGATATGGACGCTTTGCTCGACCGCTTAAAGCAAGAGGGAGTCAAGATTGACGCCAAACGAATGGATGAATCCTACGGCCGCTTTGCCTGGATCTATGACTCGGATGGAAACAAGATTGAGCTCTGGCAGCCGCTGCCCGCAAAGCCCTAAGGCATCTGTGCGCGGTTAGGTTGTTTGTTGGACATTTCAGCTTCCCTTCGAATCCACGTCTTTGCCAGTTTCCGATCAGCGGCTGTGACGATGGTGAACGTCCCGTCTGTGCCCGCATTTCACCTGTCCGTTAAGTATTACTATTGTGCATCACCGGAACAATTTTCCTTGCCCACTTGGAGGCACGCTGAAATGCTGGTGATTCCCATCTGTTCTCCACCGGGCCCTGCATTTTATCGAATACTGTAAACAGTGGAAGTTGTTACCTTGGCTACAGATTTCTACGATCAACTTTCTGACCTTGGCTTATTACGCAGAGCGTGGCACCTCGCGCGGCATGATGCCAAGAAGTCTTTTGCGCAAGATGCAGTCGGACACTCGGACTTCGGATTCCGGCTGGATGATTATTTAAAAGCAATTTCCGACGGCCTACGGCAACAGTCATACTATCCAAAGCCCCTGCTACAGCTAGACATACCAAAATCAAGCCTATCTGTGCGTCCTGGAAGCGTACTCTCAATCGATGACGCCATAGTGTTATTCGCAATCACGAGACTCATCGCCCCGCCATTGGACAAGAAACTTCCCGAAGGGGTGTATTCGTGGAGAGTGAAAACTGGCGACGACAAGCGTGAACTCTTCCACGATCACGAAATCATTAAGTTGCCCTTCCTGAAATCCAAAACTATCGCTCGGCGAATAGAGATCATTGAACCGTGGTACGCGGCTTGGCCAGAATTCATTGAAGACATGAAATACGCCTACGAAGAAGAGGGCTACAAGTATCTCGTTACCACCGACATCGTGTCCTACTTTGAAAATATTGATCTTTCACTTCTGCGAGACCTGTTGCTACAAGAACTAAGGGGTCAACATAGAATCATCAATTTTCTCCTCAAAATATTGCAACATTGGAGCTGGCCATCGATATACGGTCGCCCAATTCCACGCGGTATACCCCAAGGGAACGGTGTGAGCAGTTTTTTAGGCAACTTCTACCTGTTACCTCTCGATCGCGCTTTCCTTCGGAGTGGCCTGAACATCAAGTATTTTCGGTATGTCGACGACGTCAAAGTACTTGCCAGAGATTCCGCAACGGCACGGGATGCGTTGTTTTTGATGAACAACGAACTCAGGGGACTCCACCTAAATATCCAGTCCGCAAAAACCGAAATACACGAGGATGAGCAAATTCGCAAAGAGCTTTTCGACAGCAGGCTTGACAAAGTTAACAAAGTGATCAAAGACACTCAAAGGAAAAGGGTATTGATTGCACCAACCCGAATGAAATATGTGGAAGAGATAAAATATGACCTTCGGCCGCTATGGAGAAAACATCCGATATTGAAGGGAAAGGAACTGCGGCTCTTCCGACGCGCGGTCACGGCATTCTCGGCCCTGCAGCACTCGGGCTTGATTTCAAGGGTTCTCGAACAAATTGATAGGAACCCCGATTCTCGTCTAATGAAGACGGCGTTTAACTATCTTAAGAGTCAATATCGGGTTCCTCGTGTCGGAAGTCGAATTGTCGAATTTCTGGAAAAGCCGCAGGAACTGTTCCCATATCAAAAAGCCAATTTCTTCTTCCTGCTGCGATATATGAGAATTGTGCCGGATGCGACTTGGGCAATCTGTAAGAAGAGTTTGAGGTCCAAACGAAGCGACTGGTATGTCAGACAACAGGCTGCATTGCTTCTCAGCCAAAAACATCTGACCAACAAAGAACTCCGGACAATTAAGAGACTCTTCGAGTTCGAAGAGCAATGTGAAGTTCGTAATCAATGGCACAAGGGCTGACACAGTTATCTATTGCCGAATTTACGGAATTTGTGCAAACGCTACTTTTCGCTTCGGATCCGAGCCTTCAGAGGCTGGGACGCTTCTACCATGCGCTGCTGTATGATGCGGAACGGTCAAGATCTCATCTCAAGTCGCTGTTTCACGAGCTAAGGGAAGAGATCTTACTTGACCGGCTCCACGAGGTAGAAGCAATGGCGAAGAGCAAGGATGGCCCCTTGCGGGCGATGTTGAAGAAAAGTCTTACTGCCTTTTCCAAGAAGATCCGCAGGCCCCTATTGTTGTCGAGAGTTGACGCAATACTTAGCCAATTAACATAATTTGGTCGTCAACTTGGAGGGCGGGTCGCCGACCCTAAATCATCTCCCCGACTCTCGAGGGTGCCCCGTTCAAGCTCCGCTTGGGCGGGGCTTTTCTTTGCGGTTCTGCACGGTCGGGAAAATTCTGAGGCGTTCTCGTGCCCGTGCCGTCCACCGAGACTCGATTTCCACACCACAATGTTCTCCCGTCCGATAGTGCCGGAAACTCGACCACGGCCAATGCTCAGGGCGATCCACGAGTGCGCGCGGCACGGGATTGCGATGAATGTAGCGCAGCTTCTCGCTAAACTTGCACTCGCTCCAGACGTTGAAGTCGTAGTAGCGCGCTTGCCAGAAAGGCTCCGCGGCGCGCAGCGCCAGTCTCCGCGCCACCGATTGCTTCAACGACTGCAAGGCTTGTGCCAACTGGCCCTTTTCTGGTTCACCTACCAATCAGTGGACGTGCTCAGGCATGACCACGAAGTCATAGACGAACAATTCATATTGCTGGCGCACCGTCTCCAGAGCGCTGATGAATAGAGCCCGTGGCGCGGGTGTGCCAAGTTTTGGCTAGCGGTGATAACAGCTGAAGGTGAGGTAATGGTTTTGACCGGATTGCTGGAAGTGCTTCAGGGACCAGGGCACTCCATGAGTTTGCTCCCGGAGCCGAGGGTGGTCTGGGACCGGTGAACACCCCCGCCCAAGCGGAGCTTGGACGGGGCACCCTCTAGGTTGTGGGCGACGCCTAAGCCGGGCTAGCTGCCGCGGACTGGTGGCGTGTCCGGAGGATTGGCGGTGGAGTAGCTACCGCCCGGTGCCCCAGGTTCGCGTCCGACTGTTGGACGCTAACCTGGGTTAGCTCAGATTCCGGAAAATCCAAGAGGGATAGGTCCGTGGAATGCCACGTTTCGAAAGCGCGAAACGTACAGTTCGGCTCGGCGGGTAAGACTATTCCGTTGCTTCCTTCGGAGCCGGGTAGAAAAGAAGCTCGCGCACCTCGCCCGGCACATCGCAAGCGATGGCACCCTTCTTCGCCCATGCCAGCGCTTCGTCGATATCAGCGCATTCCAGTATCCAAAATCCGCCGATGTGCTCCTTGGTCTCGGTGTACGGCCCGTCGGTGACGAGCACCTTGCCGTCGGACTGCTTCCGCAGCGTCTTCGCGCTGCCAACCGGGGAAATGCCGCAGGCGAACTTCCTCACGCCGGCAGCAATCATTTGGCGGTTGAGCGCGTGGATCTCTTCGATCATCGCTTCGGTTACGGCGGACGGGTCGAAGTCGTCGGGGAGGTAGTTAGCAACCAGATACTGTGGCATGACTCTTTCTCCTTGGTTTCTGCGGTTTGTTTCCGATGACTCGTTTCCTGTTCACTCAGGAACCGTAGCTCATCGTTCTCTTGTCCTATAGTCGTTGGGGAGACGGAAAATCGACGGCTATCCCAATTTTTATTTCAGCTGCCGAATCCGCTCTTGCAGGAATTGCCGCTCTGGTTCCTGTTGGGTCAGCGCCAGAGCTTTCTCGTACGAAGCACGGGCCTCAGCGATCCTGCCGAGCCTGCGGTACATATCGGCACGGGCGGAATGCGCCAGGTAATAATTTGCCAATTCGCCATGTTCCAGCACCGCGTCAATATGCGTCAGGCCGGCCTCTGGACCATCGCACATGGCAATGGCCACGGCCCGGTTGAGTTGTACAACTGGCGAAGGGTGAATTCGCAGCAATCGGTCGTAAAGCGCAACAATCTGCCGCCAGTCGGTCGCAGCGGCCGATTCCGCCTCCGCATGAACGGCCGCAATCGCAGCCTGCAATGTGTAAGGGCCGAAGCGGCGGGACTGCAGGGCTTTTTCGAGCCATGCCAAGCCCTCCGCGATCTGCTCCCGGTTCCAGAGCGAGCGATCCTGGTTCTCCAGCAAAATCAGCTCTCCAGTCGGAGAGGCTCTCGCGGCGCGACGGGATTCGTGCAGCAACATCAGGGCAAGCAGCCCCATGACTTCCGGCTCTGGCTGCAGTTCGGTCAGCAACCGGCCCAGTCGAATCGCCTCGCCGGTTAGCTCGGCCCGCGTTACTTCCGCTCCCGCCGCAGCCGAATAGCCCTCGTTAAAGACGAGATAGATGACCTGAAGCACCGCGCCCAGTCGCTCTGGCAATTCCTGCGGGGTCGGCACCTCGTAAGGAATCCGCGTCTCTCGAATCTTCGCCTTGGCGCGCACAATGCGCTGCGCCAGCGTACGCGGAGTGGTGAGGAAGGCCTTTGCGATCTCCTCGGTGGTCAGGCCGCAGACTTCGCGCAGAGTGAGCGCAATCTGCCCTTCCGGCGCCAGAGATGGATGACAGCAGGTAAAAATCAGGCGCAGCCGATCATCCTCAAGGCTGTCCTCTTCATTCTTATTGGACCTTTCCGCCGAGCTCCATTGCGCTTCGAGATATCGCACGAGCTCGTCTTGAGACGCATCCAATCTTGCCCGTCGGCGCAGAGTATCAATAGCTTTGAATCGGGCCGTCGAAATCAACCATGGCCGCGGGTTGCCGGGTACTCCACTCCTCGGCCACAGGCTCAGCGCGGCCGCAAAGGCTTCGTGCATCGCCTCTTCGGCAAGATCAAAGTCACCGAGCAAGCGGATCAGAGTTGCCAGGATTCGTCCCGAATCCACGCGATAAAGGGAGTCGAGCAATTCGCGTATCGGCTCGGCGGAATGCTCGGATATGACACGCTCGGACATGACGACGACCTTAGCAAACCAGCTATTCCGAATCAATTTGGCAAACGCCGAATCGCCGCTTTCCTCCCGAACATATCTCATCATTTAAACTGCTAGCGTGAATGCAGAGATCATTGCGATTGGCTCGGAACTCCTGACCCCGTTCCGGCAGGACACCAATTCGCTTTACCTGACCGAGAAACTGAATCAGCTGGGCGTCGAAGTGGTGATCAAGACCATCGTCGGTGACAGCCGCTCCCGGCTGGTCTCGGTCGCACAGCATGCCCTGTTTCGCTCCGACCTCGTCATCTTCATGGGAGGCCTTGGGCCCACCGAAGACGACCTGACCCGCGAATCCGTCGCAGAAGCTCTTGGCCTGGAATTGCATCGCAGTGAAGAACTACTGGAGAAGCTGAGGCAGCGTTTTGCAGCTCGCGGCTACAAGCTGACTCCCAACAATTTCCAGCAAGCCGACGTCGTCTCCGGAGCCGCTGTCCTACCGAATCCAAACGGAACCGCTCCCGGCCAGTGGATCACCGGGCAGTATGAGGGGCGCGACCGCCTGCTCATCCTTCTGCCCGGCCCGCCCTTTGAACTCCGCGCCATGTTCGAGGAGCAATGCGTCGACCGTCTGCGCGCCAAGCTTCCGCAGGCCCACATCGCCACCCGCGTTCTGAAGGTCGCCATGCTCGGCGAGTCGCTGGTCGACTCCCGTGTGGCCCCTATTTACAAACGCTACACAGACGTCCAGACCACCATTCTGGCGGGTGCAGGCGATGTCCAGTTCAATCTTTTCACGCGCGCCGACTCCATGGAAACCGCCCAGCAGCGCGTCGATGACCTCGCCGGAGAAATCGAAGATGAATTGGGAGACGCTCTCTACGCCAGCAAGGGCGAGTCACTGGAGCAAATCGTGGGCTACTACCTGCAAATGCGGAACTCCACGCTGGCCGTTGCCGAGTCCTGCACCGGAGGCTTACTGGCGGATCGCATCACGAGCGTGAGCGGAAGCTCCCGTTATTTTTTGGGGGGAGCGATTGTCTATTCGAACGAATTAAAGACCGAGTTCGCGGGTGTACCCAAGAGCCTGCTCGCCAGGCATGGGGCGGTCAGTCGCGAAGTCGCCGTCGCGCTCGCCGAAGGAATCCGCAAGCGCTGCAAGGCCACATTCGGTATCGGAATCACAGGCGTAGCCGGACCCGGCGGCGGCAGTGATGAGAAACCAGTGGGACTCGTCTACCATGCGCTGGCCGGCGAAAGAGAGACCCAGGTCGAAGAGCGAAAGTTCCCCGGCGACCGCAAGCGCGTGCGCTGGTTCGCGTCGCAGATGGCTCTCGACATGGTGCGAAGAAAATTGATGTAGGGGCGGCTTGCAGCTGATAACTGACCGCTGATCGCTCAACGTGAGACTCTTCATCGCTCTCGACATCGACGACCAAGTCCGCCAGCGCATCGGGCGGTTCGTCGATGGTGTCAGTGGCTTTGCCCCCGACGCCCGCTGGGTTCGGCTCGAATCCATTCACATCACGCTGAAATTCATCGGGGAACAGCCGCCCGAGATAGTTTCAACTTTGCAGGACAAGCTGAACGGCGTCAGCGCACTGCCCTTCCAACTAACTTTTGCGGGCGTCGGCTTCTTTCCGACGCCGAAGTCCCCGCGCGTATTCTGGATCGGCATTCAGGCAGGCCCTGAACTCCAAAAGCTGGCCGCTGCCGTCGACGACATCACTGCGCAACTTGGAATTCCGAAAGAGGATCGCGCCTTCAGCCCGCATCTGACCTTGGCTCGCAAGAGCGGAGCGTCGGGCGCGCCCCGGCGGCAGAAGAACGACAGCCCCAACCGGGTCTTCCACCGCCTGCAGGAAAAATTGGCCACGATGCCGGCACTTGAGTTTGGTACCATGACCGCCCGCGAGTTCTTTCTCTACCAGAGCCAACTCTCGCGGTCCGGTTCGCGCTATACCAGGCTGCATGGGTTCCCGCTCTCGCCGGACGCGGGCCCGCGGCCACATAACCTGTGATCCCTTACCTTCTCACCGCCGTTCTCAGCTACCTTTCCGGATCGATCCCGTTCGGCTATCTGCTGGTGCGCATCTTTCGAGGGGAAGACATCCGCGCCAGCGGTAGCGGCAACATCGGCGCCACCAACGTTTCCCGCAGGTCTCCCAAACTCGGGCTCGTCACGCTGTTGCTCGATGCGCTCAAGGGACTGGTGCCCGTGATGCTGGCTCTCCCCTTCGCCCGGCGGGTTGGCGAAGATCCCTACGTGCTCGCTTCCCTGGCTGCCTTCTGCGCAATCGTCGGTCATGTTTTCCCTGTGTGGTTGCGTTTCCGTGGAGGCAAAGGGGTCGCTACCGGCCTGGGCAGTTGGATCGCACTCGCTCCCCGGGGCGTGCTGGTGATGGTCATCGTCTTTGTCATCATGGTCGCGCTGTTCCGCTACATCTCGCTCGGCTCGATCACGGCCGCCGCCATCTTCCCAGCCGCCGCGCGCTTGTTGCACGACTACCATGAAACGCCGGCCATGCTGGCATTCATGGCAGCCTCTTCGCTGTTCATCATCACGAAGCATCATCGAAATATCAGCAGGCTATTGGCCGGGACTGAAAACAAGTTCCGTTCGGGACCCAAATGAGCGAGATCGCTGTTATCGGAGCGGGAGCCTGGGGTACGGCACTGTCGATCGTGGCCGCGCGCAGCGGCCATCATGGCGTCCGTCTGTGGGCATACGAGGCCGAAGTTCGCGAGTCTATCGTCCAGCACCGCGAAAATAGCCTTTTCCTCCCAGGCCAACTCATTCCGGAAAATGTCATCGTCACGGGCGAGTTTGAAAAAGCCCTCGCCAATGCAGACATCGTCATCAGCGTGATGCCGTCCAATCACTGCCGGCGTCTGTTTGAAAGCATGGGCGCCTTCCTCCGGCCGGACATGTTGTTCGTCAGCGCGACCAAGGGACTCGAAGAACAATCCCTCCTGCGCATGACCGAAGTGATTGCGCAGGTGATCGGAGACAGATTTCGCCCGCGGCTCGGCGCCCTGAGCGGGCCATCGTTCGCGAAAGAAGTGGCCCGCGGCGATCCCACCGCAGTCACCATCGCCTCGCCCGACGCAGAACTCACCTACACCATCCAGCAGGAATTAAGCGATCCCCGTTTCCGTCTTTATACCAACGACGATGCAGTGGGCGTGGAACTGGGGGGCGCATTGAAGAACGTGATCGCCATCGCCGCCGGCGTCTGCGACGGCCTGGGTCTGGGCCATAATTCCGTCGCTGCCCTCATCACGCGCGGCCTGGCAGAAATCACCCGCCTCGGAGTCGCGTGCGGCGGACAACGCGAAACGATGTCGGGCTTGGCGGGATTGGGAGACCTGGTGCTGACCTGTACCGGCGGGCTCTCGCGCAACCGCAGCGTCGGCGTGGAATTGGGCCGCGGTCGCAACTTAACCGACATCATCACTGGAATGCACGGCATGGTCGCGGAAGGCGTGCTGACCACCAACGCGGCGGTCGGCCTCGCGAAGGCACGCGGCGTCGAAATGCCAATCAGCGAAAAAATGCACGCCATCCTGCACGATGGAAAATCGCCACGCGAGGCAATCCACGAACTGATGACCCGCAGCGCGAAAAGCGAAACCGAACTCTAGCCTGATGTCCTGACACGCGGTCGTGAACCCAGGGCGCCTGGCAGAATTCGGAATTTGTCGGTGGAGCGACTTTTGCGGACCAGAAGCGGTGCTATCAACAAGGAAACCCGCATCCGAACAGAGCCCGCAGGCGCCCCCTGCTATCAGACTCTCTCGAAGGCACCAATTTGCTTTTCCTCCGAAGTAAGCGCCTCACATTCCCGGTCAATGGCTGCATAGTCGGCGGCGTGCTTGGTACGGAAGGCCTCGTGGGCCTCCTTCGATTCCCAGAAATCCAGCGTGAGATAGCGGTTCCGATCCTTCAAGTCACGGTTTAACTCTGTCATAACAAACCCTTCCCCCTTCGAAAACAGCTGGGCCCATGACCCACGCGGCCCATACGCCTGTTCGAAAGAAACCTCCATCCCCGGTCGAGGCTGGAACTCCCAAATGACGACGTATCTCCGACTTCCCGTCACATTCATGGATCACACCTCAAACAGCTCATGTCAGTACTTTAATTAAGACTCGCATGTTATTGAATTTACTAATAGAAAGAGAGTGCCATTTTCTAATGCCAAACCGTCCGCAAAATCCTGCTTTGCACCGTACTTTCGTAACTGGGACACCCCGTCAGTTTGCCCGGTCTTCGTCCAATTCACAGTAAAATTTCAGTCAATCCCCCAGCACTTCGCAACGTCCGCAGCCACAGTGCCATCGTGTCTCTAAGAGTGTCCATTCCGGCGCGCGTGCCCATCCTGTACGTGATCCTGGGCGTACTGGTGGCGATCAGTGTCGTGCCCATGTATTTCTACTCAGCGCAGGTCGAATCCATCAACCGCGACCGCCTGAAGACCAACGAGATGCTGTTGCAGAATACGGTGACGCGTTCGCTGGCCGACGACATTTCCCAGCATGAAGCATCACTCCGCCTCATGCTCGGCAACCTCTCCTCCGCCATACAGATTGCCAGCGGTGGCGCAATTGACGCTGCTCAAGTGCAGCGTCGTGAACTGCGCGCCCTGCTGGAGAATTTCGTTTCTGCTTCCGACGACATTGCCTACGCCACCTTGCTGAATTCTGATGCGAAAGGCATATCCGCCGGACGGATCGCTCCCGACGCTTTCCTGCGCCGCGAACTGGAACGCGGGTTTGCCGCAGCGCGCGAAAACCGCACCTACAATGGGCAGGCTCTGGTCGTGGGCGACGGCAAGTCGGCCCGCACCGTCGTTCTGGTCAGCAGCCCGGTCATGTACGAAGGACGATTTCTGGGCATGGTGGGTTCTGTCGTCGATCTGCAATTCCTGATTCGCCGCCTCGAAGAAGTCAGCCGTTCGGGTCTCACGCCCTACGTGATCGACGCGCAAGGCCGCCTGGTCGCCGCCAGTCACTCCAACTACGTGACCGGTCAGGACATGAAGCACCTCGAGATCGTCAGGAACTTCGTGGATGAGGGCAGCAAGGCACAACTCGCAGCCACCAAGGAATTCACCATTCAGGAGGGCGGCGAACGCACTGAAATGCTGGGCACCTATAGCCCGGTCACCGAACTGGATTGGGCAGTCGTGGTGCAGAAGCCGCGCCTGGAAGCCTATCGCGGCGTCTTTGAAATGCAGCACACGGCGCGGCTGCTCGCGTTGCTGGCCGTTCTCGCCAGCATCATGGTGAGCTTCTACGCGGCGCGCCGCATCACGAATCCTCTGAAAGTCCTTACGGAATTCAGCCGCGCCATCGCCCGCGGAGACTTCTCCAAGCGCGTCGAGCTGCGCAGCCGCACCGAAATCGGCGAACTCGCCTCCACCTTCAACATGATGTCCGACGAACTCCAGCAGTTCGTGCAGGACCTGCAACGAGCCGCCGAAGAAAACCGTGCGCTGTTCATCGGTTCCATCCAGATGCTGGCCGGAGCGGTCGACGAAAAGGATCCCTACACTCGCGGTCACTCTGATCGTGTCACGCGCTATTCGCTTCTCATCGCTCGCGAGATGAAACTGGACGACGGGTTTCTCGAGACCCTGCGCATCTCTGCCCAGCTCCACGACGTGGGCAAGATCGGCATCGAGGATCACATCCTGAAGAAGCCTGGCGCGCTCACGCCGGAAGAATTCGAAATCATGAAGACGCACACCACCAAGGGCGCCAACATCCTGCGCCCGGTAAGCCAACTCAAGGAAATGCTGCCCGGCATCGAGTTGCACCACGAAGCGCTCGACGGACGCGGCTATCCTTATGGCTTGAAGGGTGATCAGATTCCCCTGCTGGCGCGCGTAATTGCGGTTGCCGACACCTTCGACGCCCTGACCACCAACCGCCCTTACCAGCGCGCCTACGATCCGCCCGAGGCGCTGCGCATTATTCACAACCTGATCGGCAAACGGCTCGATCCAATTCCAGTCGCCGCCCTGAGTGCGGTCTACGAGCGAGGCGAGATTCGAGTCCGCCGTCTGGTGCGCGCGCAGGCCGTGCCGCCTCCGGAAACGGCTGCTGTCACGTCCGCTCCCGCTCCAGCCGCGTCCCCAGAAACTTCACCAGCCGTCGCGACAGCAACCGAGCCTCCGATGGCCGCCCCCAAAGCAGCCGCCGCCACCGCTTCGTCCTCCACTGGCGATTCTCTGGAAACTACTCGTTTCTAATCACTTCCCTGCGCACTCTCCCACCGCACTCCTCTCGATCCACGGCAAGCGCGGCCTCGCCCGTATAATGAGAAGTTCCCTTCGTATTCAACGTATTTATGATTCAGACCCTTTTCGGCAGCCTCGAAGAACAGCAAAAGCCTAGTTTCCTCGACCGCATGAAGGAAGCGGTGACGCGCACCCGCGAGAATCTCGCCGAGCGCATCGAGGAAGCCGTTTCATTCAGCAAAGAAATCGACCGCAACACCCTGGACGACCTCGAGGCAACGCTGATCGGCGCCGACCTCGGCACCACCACAACCCACGAGGTCCTCGAGAAACTTCGCGAGAAAGCCGACCGCAAACAGATCCAGGATGTCGACGAGCTCAAGCGCCTGCTTAAGGAGGAACTGCTGGCGATTCTGACCTCGGCCAATTCGCAGCCTGTCCAGAGAGTGGATGGAACTCCGGAAGTCATCCTGGTCGTTGGCGTTAATGGAACGGGCAAGACCACCACCATCGGCAAGCTTGCCCAGGTCTTTCGGTCCCAGGGAAAGAATGTTCTGCTCTGCGCGGCTGACACGTTCCGCGCTGCCGCCATCGAACAGCTTGAAGTCTGGGGACAACGCACCGGCACCGAGGTGATTAAGACGAAGGCCGGTGGCGATCCGGCTGCCGTATTGTTCGATGCCTTGCAGGCGGCGACCGCCCGCAAGACCGATTACGTCGTCGTCGACACGGCCGGCCGCTTACATACAAAAACGAACTTGATGCTGGAGCTGGAAAAAATGCGCCGCACCGCACAGCGCATCATTCCCGGCGCGCCTCACGAGACGCTCCTCGTGATGGACGCCACTACCGGCCAGAACGGCCTGCAGCAGGCAAAGTTGTTCACGGAAGCCGCAGGTGTCACCGGCATCGTCCTTACCAAACTCGATGGCACTGCCAAGGGCGGGGTCGTGGTGGCAATCTCGCGCGAGTTGGGAGTTCCGGTGCGCTATGTCGGCGTAGGCGAAAAAGCCAGCGACCTGTTGCCGTTCGACCCGAAGGAATTCGTAGACTCGCTATTTGCTTAGCTGGATCTGTATCCCGGAGGAATGCATGGCAAGCACGTCCCGTTCAGGGTTGCAGAGAGTGCTCGATCGCGTGCGTCGCTGGTGGAAGAAAACGCCTGACCTGCCGGCCGATCCATTCGCTCCTCGAATGGCTCCCGTTCGACGCGGGCCCAAAGGACGAAGCGGAGCGGCAGCCGTCGCCGAACCGGGTGGAGAACCGGTCACCGAGGTTCGGGGTCAAAGGTCGTGGCGGCGAAGAGCCTGAACCTGCCCAAACGCGAAGTCCCCACGCTTCGAAAAGACGCACACGAGACTGCATCTTCAGTGCATGAATCCATGCCAGACCGACATACAGACGAAGATTTCCTGCGCGAGGCGCTCGACCTCGCCCGCCGCGGCATCGGTCTGACCTCTCCGAACCCCAACGTCGGGGCAGTCATTGTTTCTGAGAGTGGCGAAGTCGTCGGCACCGGCACCCACACCTACGATGGATTGAAGCATGCTGAAATTCTTGCCCTGGAAGAGGCCGGCGCACGCGCCCGCGGCGCGACCCTCTACGTCAACCTCGAGCCTTGCTCTCATCAGGGACGCACCGCCCCCTGTGCGGACGCCCTGATCGCCGCCGGCGTGCGACGCGTCGTGGCTGGAGTTCCCGATCCCAATCCGCTGGTCAGCGGACAAGGCTTCGCTCGATTGCGCGAAGCCGGCGTCTCGGTCGCTTCTGGCCTCCTGGCAGATGAGTGTCAGCGGCTCAACGAAGCCTTCGCGAACTACATCCGCCGCAAAACGCCTCTCGTGACCCTGAAAACGGCAATGACGCTGGACGGCAAAATCGCGCCGCCGCCCGGAGAGTCCGAGAACCCGACCGCGCTTGGATCTGCGTCCGCCAGCGGCGGCTGGATCACCAGCGAAGTCGCGCGCACCCACGTGCAGGAGTTGCGTCACCAGAGCGATGCCATCATGGTCGGCGTGGGCACCATCATCGCCGACGATCCCCTGCTCACCGACCGTAGCGGGCATCCGCGACGGCGTCCGCTGCTGCGCGTCATTGTCGACTCACGGCTCCGCCTGCCTCTCGAATCCCGGCTGGTTCACAGCGGACGCGAGGACGTCCTGGTGGTTTGTTCCTTCGCCGAAGAAAAGCGCAAGCAGATATTGCGCGAACACGGAATTCGCGTCGAGCAACTTCCCGCCGCCACCGCCGATGGACGCCCCGATCTCACCAGCCTCCTTCAATTGCTCGGGCAACTGGAAATCACCAGCCTGCTCATCGAAGGTGGTGCCATGATCAACTGGGCCGCGTTGCATTCCGGCATTGTGGACAAGGTTTTCTTTTATTACGCGCCAAAAGTTCTCGCCGGTACCGGCGCGATCCCCTTTGCGACCACCTCGGGCTTCAAAAGTCTCAACGAGGCAGCCTATGTGAAGTCGATCCGCCTGCATCGCTTTGGCGAAGACTTTGCCGTGGAGGGATATTTGCGCGATCCTTATCGTGATTGATCTGTTGCGGAAACGTCCGGAGGGTCTATTGCTTTGAAAGGGCTCGGCTTTAGCCGAGCCGAAAAGCGCCAAAAGCGCTGCGGCTTCAGCCGCTGAGGTTCGACGTTAATTGTGTGACGGATTTTTCTGCAGCAGCCAAATAGGTTGGAGGTCATCATGTTTACCGGCATCATCGAAGAAGTGGGCAAGGTCACCAGCATCAAGGAAGAGCGCGGCACTCGCCGCCTCACCGTCGCCGCTACACAGCTGATCAAAGAATTGAAGAAGGGCGACTCCATTGCGGTCAGCGGAGTCTGCCTGACCGCGGTTGGAATCACTCCCAACTCCGTCGCATTCGACCTCGCCGAAGAGACCTGGACGCGCACCTCATTCTCCCGCATGCATGAAGGAGCGCTGGTGAATCTCGAACTCCCCATGCGCGCCGATGGCCGTTTCGGCGGACACATTGTCCAGGGCCACGTCGATGGCACCGGAGAGTTCGTGAGCCTGAAACGCATCGCCGGTGCGGACGACTACTGGCTCCGCATCCGCATCCCCACCCAACTCGAACCCTATATCATCTTCAAGGGTTCCTTGAGCATCGAAGGCATTAGTCTGACGGTGGCCAAAATCGAAGGAACCGATGTCGCGGTTGCAATCATTCCCCACACCGCCGAGATGACAAATCTGCGTTCGCTGAAGCCCGGCGATCCGGTAAACCTCGAAGTCGACATGATCGCCAAGTACGTCGAGAAAATGATGAAGGGCGAGTCGGCCAACAGCCCGCTCACCCTTGAAAGGCTTGTCGAACAAGGCTTTTAGAGTGATCGGTGCCCCAGGTTCGCGTCCGCCTTTTGGACGCTAACCTGGGATCTCCACAGTACCGACGAGCCAACGGTCCGGTGACGACAACCTGCTCCATCGATCGGCCACAGGGTATCGACGACCTTCTATTTCTCGGGCAGAAACGACAACGCCCCCGGCGCCTGCGCCTGCGACTCAGCCCTTCCATGCAGTGCTTGCCATGCCTCCGCCCGCACTTTCGCAACCCGCATCTGCTCCGCCAGCATCACTTGCGTGAGGCTTTTGAGCCGCGCACTGCTGCGCCGATCTCCCGCAGCCGCCGCCAGGCTATACCAGGTATAGGCCGTCACATAGTCGAGCGGCACGCCCTTGCCGTGCGCGAACATGTAAGCAAGGTCAGCCTGCGCCGGAGCATATCCCTGCTCCGCGGCTCGCCGGGCCCACTCCGCCGCCTGGGCATAGTCGACCGCCATTCCCTCGCCTTTGTAGTAGAGCACCGCCAGAATACCTTCCGCCTCGGGAACGCCTTGCTCGGCAGCGGCCCGAAACCAGCGCACCGCTTGCTTTTGATCGGCAGCGCCGCCATGACGGCGGTAGTACAGCGACGCGAGATTGCATTGCGCCACGGGATACTTGGCCTCGGCAGCCAGCAGATACCAGCGGATCGCTTCATCCAGATTTCGACGCGTACCCCGGCCATGCTCATACAAAGACGCCAGATTGTTCTCCGCCACTAAGTCCCCCTGCAGCGCAGCTGCCTGATAAAGGCGGAACGCTTCGCGGTAATTCCTGGCGACGCCTTTGCCCTGCTGATACAGATGTCCCAGTGCGAGCTGCGCCTCGGGAAAATTCTGCTCCGCTGCCGCTTCGTACCATCGAACGGCCTCGTGATAATTCTGCGCAACACCCGTTCCATCCCGAAACGCATTCCCCGCCGCCCACTGCGCGCGCGCATCCCCTTGCTGCGCGCGCTCCAGCAAATCTTTGAACGCGACAGGGCTCATAACTTGTGTTTCCTGTCTTTGTTGAATGCCGTTCAGTTGTGCGTTTTGTTTCCGCACCAGCGCAGAAACACAGAACGAAGTCAGCAACGGCAGCGTACTAAGAAACAACAGTCGCACTCTCACAGGGGGGTTCCCTCGCTTGGAATCAGGTCACTCAGGACGAACGCCACGTCACGCTCAAATTTCCCGAGCCATCCTCGAAGCGAATGTGGACCCTGCGGTCTGTTTTGGACAATGCAACCGGGCGCATGCGTGCCACACGCGTGCATCACGAGCCAACATCCTGAACGGGATGGATTTAGAAATGGATCAGCCAGCCATTGCGGGCTGGATTTACAAGCCTCGCTAACTACACGGGACGGATGTTCGTCCAATGCGCAAGGGATGCAATGCCTCAGCCTGACGTAGAACCCTCGGTGGTCCGCTTTGCCGACTTCGAGGTCGACGTGCGCGCCGGTGAACTGCGCAAGCATGGCCGCCGCCTGCGCCTGCAGGAACAACCTCTCCGCATCCTCGCGATGCTGCTGGAGCGTCCTGGCGAACTCGTGACCCGCGAGGAAATGCGCCTGAGTCTGTGGCCCGCAGACACCTTCGTGGACTTCGACCACGGGCTGAACTCCGCCGTCGCGCGTCTCAGGGAAAGGTTGAGCGATTCCGCCGATGCCCCGCGTTTTGTTGAGACCGTTCCTCGAAAGGGCTACCGCTTTATCGGCCAGGTAAAAGAGCCGGAGACTGCGCTCGCATCTCCTGATGTCACCGCGGTTGCACACAATCCAGGACTCTTCCTGCCCACTGGTTTTCGCCGGGGTGCTTTAGGAAGCGTGCTGTTTGTCTTTTTATTGCTGGTGCTCCGAACCCACGGCTCGCCAGCCAAGAAGACTGCGCCCTCTCTGCCTTCCCCGGAAATCATTCCGCTTGCCGGCCTCGCGGGATACGAAGTCGGCCCTGCGTTTTCTCCCGACGGCAACCAGGTCGCCTTTACCGAAATCAACGGCCGCCAGAACTCCGGTATCTACACCTCGATTGTTGGAGGTGAGGGTTCTCTGCGCCTCACCAGCAATCGCGGAGATTGCTGCGTGGCCTGGTCGCCCGACAGCCGCCAGGTGGCCTTCCTACGGCGGCACGACGACCAGCAGGACGTCTATGTGGTTCCGGCCATCGGAGGCGCGGAACGTCGACTCTATTCAACTTCCCGTACGGCATATCCCTCGCTGGCCTGGTCCCCGGACGGACGCACGCTGGCTATTTCCGAAGGCGCTACCGGAAATCTGAGCACGCATATCACGCTTCTCTCGTTGTCGGATTCCAGCACGCGCACGCTGACCACGCCCCCGGATGCCTATCTCGACCGCAATCCAGCATTCTCTGGTGATGGCTCACAGCTCGCGTTTATCCGAGGCACGATCGCCGGAGTAGCGAACGATGTCTACGTCATGCCGGTTTCCGGTGGCGCAGCGCGGCGGGTCACTTTCGAAAATCGGCCGCTCGCCGGAGTGACATGGGCAGCGGCCCGCGGCAACGAACTCATCTACGCTTCGATTCGCGGGAGTTCAGCTGCTTTGTGGAGAGTTCCTTCGACTGGGGGAACGCCGAGCCTGGTCTCCGATGCCGGCCTCATGGCCTACTCCCCGTCGATTTCGCGCAGTGGAAACGAACTGGCTTACCAGCAGGCGGTCGGCAAAGACAACATCTGGCGGCTTATTGTGCGCGATGGCCGGCGCGCGCCCGGAAACGCGGCGATCGCCATCGCCGCCAAAGGCCGCAAGCTCCGTCCCAGTTTCTCGCCCGATGGAAAGAGGATCGCGTTCGAGTCCGATCGCCTCGGCTCCATGGAAATCTGGACCTGCGACAGCCGCGGCATCAACTGTGCGCAGATCACTTCGCTGCACGGCACAGCCGGAACTGCGCGCTGGTCGCCCGACGGAAAAACCATCGCCTTCGAATTTCACCCGGGCGAGCACTCGGACGTCTACGTGGTCGACGTGCAGGGTGGAGTTCCCCGCCGGATTCCAACATTGCCCGACGCCGACAATCTCGCGCCCAGTTGGTCGCGCGATGGACGCTGGCTTTATTTCAGTTCCAAACGCGGGAGCGATCCTTTTGAGTTGTGGAAGATCGCCGTCAGCGGCGGCGCCCCGGTTCAAATCACGCACGGTGGAGGGATCGCGGCTGCGGAATCAGAAGACGGCCGCTTTCTTTATTACTCCAAGTACGAAACAAGCGGCATCTGGCGAATGCCGCTCTCGGGCGGCCCGGAGACGCGCGTATCCGCTCAACCAGACGGCACCGAATGGTTCAACTGGGGCCTCGCTGAAAGCGGCATCTACTTCCTGAACCCCGATAGCGAGCCCAAGACCACGGTAGACTTCTTCGACTTCGCGACTGGAAAGACGCGCCACCTGTTCGCACTGGACAAACCCTGGGGATGGGGCCTGGCGGTTTCCCCCGACAGCCAATCCGTCCTGTTCGTGCAAAGCGAATTCGAAGAAGCAAAAATCGTGGTGGTCAAGAACTTCCGCTAAGCAACCGCAAAAGACCAACCCGATTTCACCACAGAGCCACAGAGCGCACCGAGAACGCTTCGCGCCTTAAGTCAGTAACTCCTGTTCCCTTCTATTGGGAGGCACGTTCAGGGAGGGGCACGGCATCACAGGTTGCGGAAAGAACCTGATCAGGATCGTCTTTGAAAGGGCACGCCTTCAGGTGTGCCGTACGTGGCCTGATCGCGATCGTCTTTGAAAGGGCACGCCTTCAGGTGTGCCGTACGTGGCCTGATCGCGATCGTGTTTTGAAAGGGCACGCCTTCAGGCGTGCCGTACGTGGCGCAAAAATCAATGCGGCTTTAGCCGCTGAGGGCCACTTCTAAACCTGCGAAAGAGAGGAAAAAGAATGCGCGTCACGCCTCGATCTTCAACTCATCCAACTCCAGAAACTCCTGCACGATCGGCTCCCCGCACTTCTCCATCTCCGCATACGTCCCAAAGAAAATCGCACGCGCCTCATACAGGAACACCACCCGATCCGCCAGCTTCTTGGCCAGCCGCATATCGTGCGTCACCACCACGCTGGTCAAATGCAGCTGAATCTTGAGCCGCTTGATCAAATCGCCCAGAAGCTGCGCCATCAGGGGATCCACCATGGTCGTCGGCTCGTCGTAGAGCACGCATTCCGGCTGCGCCGACAAGGCCCGCGCAATCGCCACCGAGCGCTTCATGCCGGTCGACAAATCCGACGGAAGCAGATCGCGCATGTGCCCAACCCCCACCATCTCCAGCAGTCCATCCACAATCTGATAAATCTGGTCCTCGGTCAGGTCCTTGCGTTCGCGCAGCGGGAACGCCACGTTCTCGCCCACCGTCAGCGAATCGAACAAGGCCCCGTTCTGAAACACCATCGTCACTTTCTTGCGGACCGCTTCCAATTGCATTTCCGTATAGTCCGTGATGTCTTCATGCGCGACGATAACGCGGCCGGAATCCGGCTTCAGAAAACCCATGATATGGTGCAGCGACACCGACTTCCCAACCCCGCTGCGCCCCAGAATACAAACCGTCTCGCCCGCGCGGACGTTGAAACTGACGTCATCCAGCACGTGGTTGTCGCCAAACGCCTTGCTGACGTGCTGGAAATCGATGTAAGGCGCGATTTGAGGTTCGTCGGGCATGGTTGTAGCTATCACTCGCTCAGAAATTAAAGCCGGGTCTATCAACCTTTCGAAGCCGGAAACGTCTCACGCATTCGGGAATTCGCTTCCCGCAAATCCTCAGGAGTATTTAAATTCCGAAACATCTCTGCTGAAAAACCTTCCCGCTCGAGTTCGCACTCCTCGAGAACATGTAAGGTTGTCTCGCGGAAGAGCGCGTCAATCCGGTTGCGGCCTCTCCGCAAAGCGTCCTGCGCCAGGTCGGCAAAGCGCCTTTGATAAATCGCGCACAACGGCTGCCACTGACCGCCCACCCTCGGCACGGTGACCACCACGTTGTGCTCCTGCGCTTCACGCACAAGATGCTGCAGAAAGCGGCTCTCCACCAACGGCATGTCAACCGCCAGAACGAGGTTGAGTTCCGAAGACGAGTTGCGCAGCGCTGCGTGAATTCCTCCGAGCGGTCCGTGATCCGGGAACTCATCCTCCACCACTTCGCCGTAGGAGCCAAGCTTGGACTTGCTTCCCAGGATCCGCACCTTTGGCGCGACGCTGGTAGCCAGGTTCAGGGCCCGTATCAGCAGCGACTGCCCATCCAGTTGGACGAATGCTTTATCCGCCCCCATCCGGCTACTCTGCCCGCCAGCGAGTACGAAGGCGCTGACATCACCCATGCGGCGATCATACACAAGCCACTCGCCGAACGAAAAATCCACAGCCCAAGCGGTTGAGGCATCAGCGTTTGTGCCCTCCCGCACCCGAGGCAAACACGAAAGTAACCTGTTCAACTGGTGCCCGCCGTTAGATCATAACCCTTGTCCGGGTGGTTCCTCCGGCAGTCAAAAATCATGCCTCAGAAATTGATTGATGTGCTCAGACTCGGACGTTGTTCCCACGAATTCTCCTGGCCCCGGCGGGCCGCCGATGGTCACTATTACCAGGTGTGCCTTCTGTGTGCTGCTGAATATAAGTATGACTGGTCCACCATGCGCCGGACCGAGCGTGTTCCTCTAAGCACCGAGGAGCCTGCCGCACGCCGTCGTCCGCGGGAGAAGAAGCCAAGCTGGGTTCCGCGCGCGCGTCGCCTTAAGCTGAGTCTGCCACTGCGCTATCGCGTCAAGAATCTGAATACGTGGTCGGAAGGCACGATCCTGAACATCAGCCAATCGGGAGTTCTTTTTGATGGTGCAGCGGAGTTGCCGGTCAACGCGCTGGTCGAGATGGTGTTTGAGATGCCCGAAGAAATTTCCGGCCAGAAAAACAGCAACGTGCTGTGCCAGGGCCGGATCATCCGGTCCAAAGACGCCCATAGCCGCGAATCCGCATCGGGATTAGCCGCCTCCATCCTCGATTACAAATTCCTGCACCAAAGCTGACGAAGTTCGGCTGAAGCGCGACTACGCCTGCGGTTTTGCCCGACCCACTATTGGCATCGTTGGTGCAATGGCGATGTTTCAACACCTACGGGTCCTTCTTATCGAAGCGCGTCCCTGAGTTGTAGTCCGTAAGACATGCCCCCAAGCTCGTTTTCATGATACAAGTGCAAAAGGATTGAAGAGATGCACCGGCAACAGATGCTTGGCTTGGGGATAATCGTTAGCACAATTCTTGTGCTTTCGCTCATTGCCACTGGCGTCATGCAGCATCGGGCGAGCACTCAAGGCTCTGGAGTTGGGATACTCCAGACGGACTTTGCGTTGCTGGTGGTATACGGGTTCGCAGGACTGTTTGTCTGGAATCAAAGGTCCCGCAGTGCGATCACTGCGGCGATGGCTGGGGCACAGATCGGCCTGATCGTTGGTGCTGTCGCGATCGCCAATCACCTAGTTGAGGCGTTTGTTCCGGCCAGACCGTTCGTTGTCATCATCAGCCCTGTCTTGCTAACGCTGGGGCTGCTAGGTATGGCAGGTGCGGCGGCGTGGGAACGAACGGGATCGCTGGCACTGGCGGTAGTCTGAGGAGTTTGCTCTGCCATCGTCGCGACTCTCATCACACTCTGCTTTGCGATTTCCTTTAACCTGCTTTTTGCGGCACGTGTGGACTGGCAATTGCGCGAGGCATTTGCCGCCAGCGGCATGATCGATCGAGCTGCCTTCCGGGTGAGGAATATCTTGGAAGCGTCGTCGGAAATACTTGTTCGTATGCCACTCTTGGCCATCTGCTTGGCCTTGGCTGGGGCCGTCATCCAAGCATGGATGAGCCGCGAATCCCGGCGCACAATTGTGCTGGCAACCAGATTCCTGACCCCGTTTGTGTTTGCAGTCGGTGCTGCTGCGCTGTGGCACGCCAACACGATCGAACGTGCTGCGCGACCACCCTTTGTGTTATCAGGAGTCCTGCTTGCCGGCGTTGCTCTGAGTGCTGCGTATCCGATTTGGTCGGCGTTCCACGGCTCGACGCGCAACTCTAGGACTGCTGGGAGCTCCTGACCCCGTTTTTTGCGCCGACTCACCGCAAAATGCGTAGCTGAAATCAACTGACGAAATCAGGCCATTTCACCAGTAACCGTCGAGAAAAGGCTTTTGATCGTGGGTAGTTGGTGCAATGGGGATGTTTCGCCAGTTGGCGGCTCGGCCATGGGACTCTGCAAGATTTTTCTGGGTCTATTCAGGCTCGAATCGGTAATCGCGGGACTCGTGAAATGAGTCGTCATCCTGCGCTCTTTCAAATGCACAGGGAGCGGGTGTGTCAAGGTACCCCACAACATCGGGATCAATTTCCGCAATCGTCGTCAACGCGCAGATCGCAAAATTAGCAGGGTCATCCGAATACGCTTGATCCTCAGTGCCACTGAAGAAACGCCACCCGCTGTCGTTCTTGTTGTCAGGCGTCTCGCGGTACATGAAACGAACCTTCCTTCGCTCTTGAAAGACCCTTTTGCTGGCGAATCCGCCGCCGGGAGGGATGTGCATCAGGCTCATAGGATGAGTGTAAGGCGATTTTCAACAACAATCAGTCGATTTTGTGCCCGGTGACTAGGGTGGTCAGCCATGCGACCACAGCCCACATACCCGGCAATGCAGTAAGAACCACTGAAAAACCCACGCCCGCTTTATAGAGGCCGACTCGCGGCCCCCCTTGAAACGCAAGCGTATCCGCAACCCAACCGAGTGTGTAGCAGACGTTCGCCAAAAAGGCGTATACGAAGGGGCCGAAGATCATCGCAAGCGGTTCTTCAAAGTCCTCGCCCGGCTTCACCGCAGCGGAACCTGCAATCATCAAAAGGAGCCAAGTGACCACAGCGACCGCACCGACGTAGAAGTTAAAGCGCAAGCGACGCGCTTCCCACCATCGCACGATGTCGGTGCGCGAGTATTCTGCCGCTTCTTCCGTGGGCCACCTAAGCAGCGATTCCATCATTGCTCCAACGGAGAAATATTAAGGCCCCGGTCAAGTGTCGTAAACAGGCCATAACACGCAATATAAAAAGGCGCCCACTTTTGCGGTAGGTTGAGATTGTTCGCATCGCCAACCTAGCGAAAGGGAGCGCCTTTATGAGTCAGGAAAAGTATATCGGTATGGACGTGCACCAAGCCACCATCTCGGTGGCGGTGATGGATGCGCAAGGCAAGCTGATTATGGAATGCCTGCTGGAGACCAAGGCGGCCACGATTGTCGAGTTCATCAGAGGACTGCACGGAACTCTGTCTCTGACCTTCGAGGAAGGCACGTCCGCAGCCTGGCTCCACGATCTTCTGAGACCCCACGTTAGCCGGCTGGTAGTGTGCGATCCGCGAAAGAATGCTCTTTTAAAGGATGGCAACAAGAGTGATCGGATCGACGCGCGCAAGCTGGCGGAGCTGTTACGCGGGAACCAACTCCATCCCGTGTATCACGGAGAACATGGGGTTCGCACCTTGAAAGAACTGGGGCGCTGTTATCTGACCATCACCCAAGATGTCACCCGCGTCATGAATCGCATCAAAGCTCTGTACCGCAGTTGGGCGATTCCCTGCGCGGGTGCAACCGTCTACTCTCCCCGTCAGCGCGCCGAGTGGTTGGCTAAGATCACTGAACCAGGAGTGCGGGTTCGCGCCCAACGGCTCTATCAGCAGCTCGATCTGTTGCAACCGGTGCGCCTGGAAGCACGGCGCCAGTTACTGGCGGAAAGCCACAAGCATTCGGCCGTGAAGTTACTGCGCCAGATTCCTTCGATCGGTCCGATTCGCTCAGCCTTGCTGGTGGCCTTACTGCAAACCCCGCACCGTTTTCGTACCAAGCGCCAACTGTGGGCCTACAGTGGTTTCGCAGTCGAGACCCACGACAGCGGGGAGTACCGTTCCGTGCGTGGCAAACTGCAACGCAACCGCGAGCGCATGACGGTTCGCGGTCTGAATGACAACCACAATCGAGATCTGAAGAATCTCTTCAAAAGTGCTGCCATCTCTGCCAGCACACGTCCTGGCCCCCTGCGCGATTTTTATGTGGCTCGGGTGGAGAAAGGGATGCGACCGACCATGGCCCGTCTCACCTTGGCACGGAAGATAGCCGCGATCAGTTTAACCCTCTGGAAGAAAGGAGTGGAGTTCGACCCTCAACAATTGCAGCGACCAGCAGCTTGAGCATCTCTGAGGAACAGGCTTTCCATCTCTGCGGTTTACTCCGCTGGTAGGCGGCCGGGTTCTGCAGATGCTCGGTTCGAGGGTGAGTATCAGTCAATGAGATCGGCCCCGTGTGCTTCGGCACCGAGTCACCCATTACACGCTATGCCCCCTCGGATAACCAGAAATAGCGATAGGCCACGAGCCTCGGATAGAACCATGGTTAACGTCGTCCTGCTTGCCGCGTCTCGCACACTCGAGCTTTGCCACAGCACCGGAGAAACCTCATGAGAATGGGACAACACGCCAAACCGCTTCAGAGATCACGAAACAGAGTGGGCTGGATCTCGAGAAAAGATCTCCTCCGGTCGAGGCGGAGCTTTTTTCTTGACATCCCTTTTTATAGAGCTCATTGAGGGGTCTTGAGCGTAATGATTCCATAACAATGTCGGCTCCCCGGCCCGAGTAAAGTTGGTGGTGCAAAGCCAACCAAGCAGGCTCGGGAGAAAGGAGCCGAACATGATCAGTATAGGTTGTGACTATCACCCGGGCTTCCAGCGAATTGCGTGCCTGAATACCGACACGGGCGAACTCAGCGAGTGGGGTGTATCAACAGGTAGCAATTGGCGGATAAGCACTCCTAGGTTTGTGATTTGCATGTCAGCTTTAGGTGTAAAATTCTCTTCCGTATTTGGTGTTCCCCGGAGGCCGCAGCAAATAGTCGCCCCCTCGAGATTAACGCACGACCACTAGTGAAGGAGAACCATCCATGAAGCATCTACTCTGGAAAGTTGTGATGCTTGTTGTCGTATTTGTGCCGTGCTCCTACGCTGACAGCTTCCGAATCACCCAAGTGACGGGTTTGATGGGCCCGCAGTTTGAATCCGCATCCGACAACATATCTTTCACTTTCACCGGTCCGGGTACCACAATCCAGGCATCCGGCTTCCTGCTGTGCTACCCCTGGTGCTACGCCGACCAAGGATTGCTGCCCGAAATTCCTTCTACTCCCATCGGGGACATTTACGTTACTTTAGGAAATTACGGACCGGTGATGATTGGGGGAAAGACCTACAATGTCGTCAATTACGACCCGGCTAGCTTTTTTATGCCCGGGGGTCTTCTAAACTCGTCGGTTGTCCTATTTGTTGACCAGGGAGGGCTTGAAAAAGAAATCGAGCTTGCGTTACCTGAAACTGGAGGAGCATGGAATTTCTACTTCGATTACTACCCTCCCCATGAAGACTCTCCCGGTGGGTATTTGTTCAACCACGGCGATTTCTATGCCGCTTCCCCCACAACACCTGTCCCAGAGCCCGGGACGCTTGGATTAATGGCAACAGGGCTGGCAGGCATTACTGGTCTAATCCGAAGGAAACGGCTGATTTACGGGAGAAGGCCGAACTGAACATCTCATCGCAGTCGGATTCCTGAGAGAGGGACAACTCGTCAACCGTCGTAACCACGCCATAGCACCAGCGTGCGCCGTTTGTTCGCCTAAACCGAGCGAAATCGCAGTGTTGCACGTCGCCAGCAGGAGCGCCGGAGGCCGAAGGTCGCATTTGGAGCCGATTTAGGCAAACGTTTCAACCCCTTCCCCATCACCACGATTTTCTGTAAGCAAGACAACCTCAAAGCATCTAAGCTAGTATTATCCGAACTGTATCCAGCCCCAGGAGTTGCCTTATGAAGGCGAGAATCACGGCATGTCTCTGCATCCTTCTGCTCATTTCAGTGGCGGGCACGGTAGCCTGCAACAAGGCTCCGGACGATGCCCAACTGAGCAGCCAGCTTCAAGACAAGTTCAACAGCGATTCCGGTTTGCAGGGCAAGCAGCTCAGCGTGCAAGCCGCAAATGGCACGATCACGCTCTCCGGTTCCGTGGAGAACGATACCCAGCGCGAGGCCGCCGCCCGTTATGCCTCTGCCCTTCCTGGCGTGAAGCAGGTTGTCAACAACCTGCAGGTGGGACCACCGCCCTCGACAGCGGCGGCTGCGCCTGAGCCCGAACCGGCGCCCGTGGAATCACCCAAGCCGGCTCCGACCCGGAGACGCGAACCCGCGCCCAAGAAGCGCAACATCGCCCGTGACACCACGGAAATGGCGGCCGCCGGTGCCGGAGCAGGCGCCGCGGGCATGGCGATGAACCATCAGGATTCGCCGCAGTCGGTTGCCCCGGCCACTCCCGCACCACCACCGCCTCCCCCACCGCCGCAGAAGGTCACCATCCCGGCCGGTACCACGCTCGCCGTCCGGCTGGTGGACGGCATTGATTCCGAAAAAAATCAGACGGGTGAAACCTTTCGCGCGACTCTGAATTCGCCTTTGTCGGCGGAGGGGGACATCGCTATCCCCTCTGGCTATGACGTCGAAGGCCACTTGGTGGAAGTCAAGAGCGCCGGCAAATTCGCCGGACAGTCCGTGGTTGTCATGCAACTGGATCGCATCTCAGTCGGCGGAAAGTCCTACAGCATTCAGACGGACCAGTACAAGCGCGAAGGTAGTTCGCGTGGCAAGAATACGGCTGCGAAGGTTGGGGCCGGCGCGGCGATCGGAGCCATCATTGGCGGCATCGCTGGCGGCGGCAAGGGTGCCGGCATCGGAGCCGCTGCGGGCGGCGGTCTCGGCGGTGGCGTGCAAGCGGCCACCAAGGGACAGCAGATCAAGCTGCCTTCTGAAACCGTCGTGAACTTCACCTTACAGAATCCGCTCACCGTCATTCCCGCGCAGGGTCCGGATTCGCATCGCCACAAAATGGATACGCCTTCGAGCGACTCCAGCAATCCTCAGTAATTGGCCAGGGTCATTTTCCAGGGGCACGGTCTTGACCGTGCCCTTTTTCGTGAGTTGATCGGCACACCGCTCTATGTTCTGATTACGCCTACGCGATGCCGCCCATCACCGCCATCTTGCAGACTTGCAACGATGCACTGCACCTCGGCCGCGCCCTTGAGAGCCTGCGCCCCTGCGACGAAATTCTGATTGTCGATCACAACTCCAGCGACGATACCCTGCACATCGCCCGCGAGTACGGCGCGGTTATTCACAATTCCCCCCTGGACAAGCCGCTCTTCAGCTGGCTCCCGCTGGCCCGCCACCCTTGGATCTTCTGCCTGCTTCCTTCCGAGACTCTTACCGAATCGCTCGAAGCTTCGTTGTTTGAATGGAAGCTTTATCCGCCCGCGGAAGTCGCCGAGATTTCTTCCTGCTCGGTCGTCGTGAAGCAAGAGGCGAAAAACAGCTGGACTAATCCTTTGACCAGCACCCGGCTGGTACCAAAGATTTGGACACTCTGGGACGGCCCGCTCCCCCAGCACGATCCGCGTAGCCTCTTGTTGGAGGGCGACTTGCTCCGCTTCCGTTCCGCGGCCCGGTGACGTGGTCACCTGTTGATGTGATATCCCTCACATTCGGGCGTGGCGTCCCCCTCCTACACTAGCCTGTTGGCAGCAGTTTTCTGTGCGGCAGTTTCTAGGAGGAATCATGCAAGCTAGCAAGTGGTTCGGTTTGAGCGCCGTGGTTGTTGCCTTGGCCATGATCGCCATGGCACAGCAGTCGGCGCCTTCGCAAGAGAAAGTGATCAAGCACGTCCCGGTGAAGCAGACCAGTGCGGCTTCCGGACAAGAGATGTACCACAGCTATTGTGCGGTCTGCCATGGCACCGATGGCAAAGGCGCTGGCCCAGCCGCGTCGGCTCTCAAGATCCCTCCTACGGATCTGACCACGCTGGCCGAGAAGAATGGCGGAAAGTACCCGTCACTGCACATTTCCAGCGTGCTGCGCGGCGAAGCGGAAACTCCGGCTCACGGCAGCAAAGATATGCCAGTGTGGGGACCGCTGTTTCGGAACCTGAGCCAGGGTCATGATGCTGAAGTCCAGCAACGCGTCGCGAATCTGAATCAATACATTGAGTCGATTCAGAAGAAGTAATCCGCGCCGGCCAACCGCTCCGGAGTGAGGGAGTGCGCAGTTCAAATCTGTGCACTCCCTTGTTTTCTTTGCGTCTATCCCCCGTTCGTGTAATTGCGCTGCCGAACTTTGCCTTGGTACATTCCACGCAGGATCTCCCGAACAGCCGCGCATAAGGTGCAGGCATCCAAGTATTGAGCCCTCAATTGGGGCAGGACCCGGCTTTGCTCGAATGAATCGCGATACCGAAAACATGTCTTCTCTCGAGCGCTCTTTCCGGCTTAACTGGCTGACCCGTTATGGGGGAGCCTTGTGCGCGGTGACGGCTGCAGTCGCGGTGTGGTCGCTCACCGGCATCATGCACCATGATCCTTTTGCGATTTTCATGCTGGCGGTCGTAGTGATCGCGAGATTCCTCGGATTCGGGCCGGCCGTTTTCGGCACGGCAGTTTCGGTCATCGCCATCGATTACGTTGCCTTTGCGCCTCGTTTCTCGATGGGCCTCCACTCCTCCGATTTTGGACGGCTCGCCGTGTTCGTCATCATTTCCCTGCTCGCGGCCAGCCTGGCACGGCAGAAGTCGCGAGCCGAAGTACGTGCCGACCAGACTCTCGAGCAGATGGCGGCCATCGTAGAATCCTCCGACGATGCCATCTACAGCGCCACGACAGCTGGAATCATTACTAGCTGGAACCATGGCGCCGAAGAACTCTACGGATACCGGGAGCAGGAAGTGATCGGCAAGCCCGTTCTCATTACTGTCCCCGAAGACCGCACGCACGAAACCCGCTCCCATTTCGAAATGCTGGCGCGAGGGCAGAGCATCGAGAGTTACCAGACGCAACGCCGCCGGAAAGATGGCTCCCTCGTGCATATCCTGCTTTCGGTCTCTCCCTTGCGCGATCGGAAAGGCAATGTCATCGGGGCGTCCGCCATCGCGCGTGACATCTCCGCGCAATTGCGCGCCGAGCAGGCCTTGCAGCGCAGTGAGAAACTGGCCACCGCGGGCCGTCTGACGGCAGCCATCGCTCACGAAATCAACAACCCGCTCGAAGCGATTACCAATCTTCTGTACCTGGCGCGCCGCGATCGAACGCGCGCCGACCAGCATCTGGAGATGGCCGAACGCGAGGTGCAACGCATCGCCGACATCGCCCAGCAAACTCTGGGCTTCGTGCGCGAAGTCTCCGAGCCCAAAGCGCTCAACGTTTCTTCCACTCTCGACGAAGTGCTGCAGCTCTATTCCGCCAAGCTCTGCACCAGCCACATTGAAGTGCAAAGGGACTTCTGCGAGGGTTGCGAAATTCGTGGCTTCGCCGGCGAGTTGCGGCAGCTATTCGCCAACCTGATCGTGAATGCCGCCGACGCCATGCCTGGCGGCGGCCGCCTGCGCTTGCGGGTCTGCCGCGGACGCGAATATTCGGGTGACGGCCGATCCGGAGTGCGTGTGCTTGTGGCCGACAGCGGCAGCGGCATTTCTGCCCAGGATCAAGCCCGCCTGTTTGAGCCCTTCTACACCACCAAGCAAGAGTCCGGGACCGGCCTCGGCCTGTGGCTCTCGGAAGGCATCGTCCGCAAGCACCATGGGCGTATCCGGGTCCGCAGTTCCGCGCGTCCGGGACAAAGCGGGACGACGTTTTCCCTCTTCCTCCCCGAAAGCGCTTAAGCTGCGTCGCAAAATCGAAATCCACGAGTGCGTCAAGACCCCTTAAACCAGGAAAGAAATGACACCCTTTCTTAGCGCCCTTTGTGGCCTTTCTTCGCGACGCTGGTGATTAAGAGCTTTCCTCCGCGCTAACTTCTTTTGTCCACTCGGCGTCCGCCCTCAGTCGCAAAAAAATGGGCCCGGGGAAAATCCCGGACCCTTAGGAGAGAGGTACACCCCAACGAACAATCGACTACTGAATTGTTAGTGCCAGCGGGGTCGCGTGCGAGACTCCGCCCGACGTTCCCACCACCATCACGGTTGTGCCCGGCTGAGTTCGTCCTTTGGACGAGTACCCGCATCCGACCGCTGCCATTGTAAGTGCGACCATCAGAATCACTGCCCCCAGGGCCCAGGAATTGGCTGACTTCGCAGGCTGCTCTTTGCGCCGTGTCCCCCACAGCATCCCAAGCATGCCCACCATGAGCATCGAGCCCGCCACATACGGATTCGGCGGAATGTAGGTGGTGCCCACCGCAATCGTGAGCTGCGAAGTTGACGCGGCTGCGCCCGGATCAATCGTGGTCGGATGGAACGCGCAGGTCACCCCCGCGGGCAATCCCGTGCAGGAAAGATTCACTGGGTCGGCGAATCCGCCCGAAGCCGTGGAGGCGATGTTGACGGTCGTTGAGTTGCCACGCGCCACGGTTGCCGAAGGAACCGAGAGTTGCAACGCGAAGTCTTTGCCTGCAGCCGGAGTGGGCACCAGCGCGGCGAACAATCCGTGGTTCTGCGAGGAGCCGCCCGCGGTGATGTAGAGCGTGTCCGGATCACCCGTGCCGCCCGCGCCAAATACCAGGTCCCACAACCCCGGAATGGCAATCAACTGGTTGTTCGAGTTTTTCAGCTGTCCCAGGAAATTGCCGTCGGCGTCGAAGGCATTGATCGTGCCGTCGCCGAAGTTGCCTACCAGCAGTTTGTTCGAAAATTCTCCAAAGTTGGGCGAACCCACGGCGAATCCCCATGGAGCATTCAGCGTGCCGCCTGTAGCGAAGCGCTGCCTGAACTGGCCCAGGTTGTTGAAGACGTCAATCAGGCCCCGCCCGGCGCCGAGCGTGGGATCGTGCTTGGCTGTGTCCTGGGTGGCGTAGGCCACGAACACGTTCGGACCGATCACTCGTACCCCATGAGGCGAAAAGCCCGCGGGCAGATTGGGATCGGTAAAGGTTCCGCCACTGAGCGTGGCCGGAGCGAAGTTGTGGTCGTAGACTTCAATCGCGCCGCTGCGGAAATTCGCCGCCAGCAGGAAATTTCCCTGCGGATTCGTGACTAGCGCCATCCCCTTGTAGACCGCGTTGTTGGCTGAATTGTCCACCTTGGTGACAGCGTTCAGCGTCCCGTTCCAACTGGCGATGATTCCGTCCTCAGTGTCAAAAATGAAACTTGCGCCGCCGAAATCGGCCGCGACCGTGTTGGCCACAGTGCCGGTCGGGCAACCCACCGCGCACGGATTATGCGCCGCGACCGGAATTCCGGTGGTGATGGTCTGCTTGTTGCCGGCCGCGTCGTACGTGGTCGAGGTACCGCCGTTATTGTTCGCAATCCAGAAAACATCTCCGGGCAGAAACGAAATCCCCCACGGGTTCGAAAG
This sequence comes from uncultured Acidobacteriota bacterium, assembly GCA_963733805.1. GTDB lineage: Bacteria > Acidobacteriota > Terriglobia > Terriglobales > Acidobacteriaceae > Gp1-AA133. The sequence continues at coordinate 111,758 of CAVTEO010000011.1, forward strand.
CTGCGCGTCGGTATGTGCTGCGACGCCGGCTTGATCAGCGACCAGATTCGTTTGTGTGTACCCAGTCTGCGCAAAGGCTGCTGTCGCCACCGCTAGCGACACCACGCCCAGAGTCAAAATCCAAGAAAGTCCTTTCACCGCATCTCCTCCGATTCAATGTTTCGAAGCCCCGGGGCGACGGGTATGTCTTAAGGTGAATAGAGCGTAGCGTTAGCAACGACTGCGGTTGTCATTACTGTGTCTGCAGCAGGTAAAACCTTGGTGATTGCAACGTCATGACAAAGTGATAAGGCGCAGACAAATCGACGCAACGTTGTCAGTGCTAAGGCAGAAAAGCTTTTAACCGTGTATGACGAAATCGGCGTTGTCAAGCACACGTCGGCGTTGGGAGGAGGAATCGGTTTGGGTTTTGCTTTTGACGTTCCTCTTCCCCAGCGGTTTTGCTTTTGGTGTTGCTTTTGCTTTGCCGACCAAGGCTCGTTGTCCAATCCTACGATGGGCGCTCGGTCCCACCAGCCATGTATTCGATCCCGCCAACGGCGAGACCATGATTCGTTTTTCGAACTCCCTCGCTCTCGAGGGAGGCAGGGGTCCCATTCACAAAGTCGGGGATGGACTACACCCCAGCGGTTAAGTCGGGTTTACCCTGCATGCGAACCGGAGGTGCGGAATTGTTCATAGCTCAGTCCGCGCCTCCACATCCACCACAAACGTACGGCCAGTTTGCGCGCCACCGCCACGGCTGCGATGCCACGATTCTTGCGCATCGCCAAGCGCCGATAGCAGCGCCCCAGTTCGGGCTCACGCCGCACTGCCACGTGCGCCGCTTCCACCAGCAAACTGCGCAGCAGCGTGTTGCCTTGCTTGCTGATGTGCCCCAGGCGCTGCTTGCCCCCGGAACTGTCTTCCGCCGGAATCAGGCCCAGATAGCTGGTCAGTTTCCGGCTGCTGGCAAAGCGCAGGGGATCACCGATGATGAGCACGAAGCTGAGTGCCGTGATCGGGCCTACCCCGGGATGGGTCATCAGCCGCACCACCTCCGGCCGACGCGCGGCCTCGGCCTGCACCGCCTGGTCCAGCGGTTGGGTACGCCGCAGCAACTCCGCCAGCAATTCCAGGTTGTCGGTGCGCCGGCGCTCGCTCCAGGGCGACAACTCGAGCGCGCGAAACTGGGCTTGCCCCTTCCGGCTCCACAGCCCCGGCTTCGGGCCCAGCCCTTCGTTCAGCGCCACCGAGCGCAGCTGGTTCTTGAGGCGGGTGCGCATCCCCACCAGACGATGGCGATGCAACACTAACTGCCGCACGTCCCATTCCTGCGGAGTGGGCACCCGGATGCGCAGCTTTTCGAACTGCCCGTTGCACAGCAACTCCAGGATGTGGTCCGCGTCGCGCGCATCGTACTTCTGCTTGCGCGTTTCCGCGGCGCGGATCCTGGCCGGATCCCCCACCCATAACTCGTGCCCTAGTTCCGCTAGCAACCGTTCGAACCAACGTGCATGACCGCCCGCCTCCATCCCCACCCGCACCATCTGGCCCTGCAGCTGGTGGTAAAACTGCTCGGCTTCCGCCGGGTGCTCCAGACGACGGCGGCCGCATTCTCCTCCTTCCGTGTTTAGAAACGCAATTTGCTGAAACCTCGGGTGATAATCACAGCCTATAATCCACATGTCGGCTCCTTCTCCCGAGTCTTGGTCGTTTCCGCAAAAAACAACTTTACTCGGGTCCGGGAGCCGATCTCGTCATGAAATCACAGAGTTCGCGAAGAACTGCCGCCAAGGTCGCAAAGGAAGCAGAATGCTCTTGCTAGTCTCCCCGCGAGCCCGACGGCACCGGAACAGGCGCTGCCGACTTTATGCTTTTCTTTGCGACCTTCCCGTCCCCTTAGCGTCCTTCGCGGTTAAAAGCTCTTCCCTGTCCCCTCCGTGCCCTCGGTGGTTAAGGCTTTTCACTTCAAAACTCGATTCCTTCCGTCCAGCGACCTTGCAGTTTCCTTCGCGCCTGATGAAAATGGTCACACTCATGAAAACCACACTGTCTTCCTCAACTCCCGCCCAGCTGGATACCGAATGCCTGGTCGTGGTCGCGCTTGACCGCGGCAGCAAGGACAAACCCGAAGTCAGCATCGAAATCGCCGACGAAGCCGTAAAGAAAGCTGCCGCCGAGGTCATCGCAAGCGGCGAAGCCACCGGCAAGAACTGCGAAGTCACCCTCATCCACCATCCCGCCGGGGTGAAAGCCCGCCGCCTGCTGCTGCTGGGTGGAGGCAAGGCTGCCACTTTTTCCGGGTTCGAATTACGCCGGGTGGCAGGCACCGCGGTCCGCGCGCTCAAGTCACGCGGTCTGCGGAGTTTCGCTTTTGCAGTTCCTCCTGGACTCACGGGCGAGCCGGCCATCAAGGCAATCGTAGAGGGCGCGTTCGTCGGTAACTTCGACGCAGACACCTACAAAAGCGACCGCAAGGATCAGAAGATCGACGAACTCACAATCGTGACGGGCGGCGACAACGCGAGGCTGCAACAGGCCCTCGACGAAGCCCGCGTCATCGGCGAATCACAGAACTTCACCCGCGAACTGGTGAATGAGCCTTCCAACCGCATGACTCCAACCATGCTCGCTGAGCACGCGAAAAAAATGGCGCAGCAGGTTGGCCTCAAGTGCGAGGTCTATGGCGCCGACAAAATCAAGGAATTAAAGATGGGAGCATTCTGGAGTGTGGCCCAGGGATCGGACGAGCCGCCCGCGCTCATCGTTCTGAAATACGAACCCGCGGGCGCCCCTGAAAAGCCGGTGCTCGGGCTGGTGGGCAAAGGCATCACCTTCGATACTGGCGGAATTTCCATCAAGCCCGCCGACGGCATGGAGAAAATGAAATACGACATGGCCGGAGGCGCCGCCATGCTGGGCGCTATGCGCGCCATCGCGATACTCAAGCCGAAGATCAAAGTCACGGCCATCGTATGCGCAACCGAAAACATGCCCTCCGGCAAAGCGCAGAAGCCGGGTGACGTGCAGATCGCCATGTCAGGCAAGTCGATCGAGATCATCAACACCGACGCTGAAGGCCGCCTCGTCCTCGCCGACGGCCTGTACTACGCGCGGCAGCTGGGCTGCACACACCTGATCGACGCGGCCACGCTGACCGGAGCCGTCGTGGTCGCGCTCGGCTACGTGAACGCGGGCATCTTCGCCAATGACGAGAAAATGTACGAGCGTTTCACGAAAGCCGAAAACCAGGCCGGAGAAAAATTCTGGCGTTTGCCGCTGGACGACGAATACAAAGAGGTCATTCGCTCGGGCATTGCCGACATCATGAACTCCGGCGGCCGCTGGGGCGGCGCCATCAATGCAGCCATGTTCCTGCAGGAGTTCGCGGAAGACACACCCTGGCTGCATCTCGACATCGCCGGCACCGCCTGGACCGAAGAGGCGAAGCCGTGGATTGCGAAGGGACCGTCGGGAATTGGCGTGCGAAGCCTGGTGGAGTTTGTGAAGGACTTCAAGGGCTAGTCGCCGGTCGGTCTCTAGTCGTCAGTCGCTAGTCGCTAGCTTTCGAACGATGGAGCGACGGGCGTCCTCGCCCGCCGGACGGGTGAGACGCCCGTTCCTCCATCTCTAAATGCGCGGTGGTCGTGGGTGTGTTGGAGTTAAGTAAGAGCACAGCAAGGAAATGAAATGTCATCTCACTTCCGTGTAGGCGCACTTCTCGTAGTCCTCCTGTTCGTATTGACAACGTTGGGCTGCGACGGGGGAACGCGAGTAGAAGGCTGCGTTCGCGATAAAGGAGGCGCCCTCTCGGATGTGTCGGTTGCCTTGTTCGTGGGAGAACGCAGCACAACAGTTCGAACGGACGCCAATGGACGCTATCGCATCTCGATGATGCATTCGCCGTTTAATGTTCAAGAGAAAATAAGATTCGAAAAAGCCGGATACCTTGAACACCAGATAACTTTCATGTCTCATGATGGTGTGCGCGAATTGGACGTCACTCTATTGCGCGCGCTCCCGTTACAGAATTGACCGTCAGTCAGTTGTTGGCACTTCTCTGCTATCGCGCACGTCCGGCGGGCAGGACGCCCGCCGCGCCACCGACCAAATCTATTGCGGCTCCGACCCGCCCATTGTCAACAGCTCGCAGTTCGCAACGCACTTGTACGTCTGCACGTCGATTTCGGCTTTCTTGTGCGACTTTAAATTGGGCACGATCAGCAACGACTGCGGACCATCGGCAAGGTTGAACAGGCAATCAAATTCCATGGTCTGCACGCCGCGCTGCTTGCACGCAGTCTGGGCCAGGGCTGAACCCAGCTGCTCGGGCTTGTCGTACACTTGATCGGCCGTCGCGGTCGGCAGAACCGCCAGCGTCATCGGCACCGGCGCTTTGATCTTCATCCATAACTTCTGGCCATCCTGTTCGGGTGCCAGGATGCTGTACAGCTTCGGGATCGCCGACAGCTGGTACTTCTCCTTCACCAGCCGCACCCACTGAAACTCCGGCTGAATGCAGTTCGCGACACAGGACCAGCTGTGATACGTGATCTGCACATCGTTAGGAGAGATAAATGCCCGGCTCGCACCGCGCGTAAGGATGGCTCCAATTCCCTCCAGGGCCGCACGGTCGGGAGAACGCTCGTCGTGAATTACCAGTGTCATGGGCCGGTCGGGCGGGAGGTGGCATTCGTAGGTGGTGCTGCTCACGTGCTCGCGCATGCAGCGAAACTCAAGATTGGCCCCGGCTTCGGGATTGCGCTGCGCGGCATTCCATCCCTCGGTATCGACCATCGCCAATGTCACGGGCCGCTTTGCCTGAATGATGACGTGCATGTTTCCGCCATCCGGACCGGCATGGTAAACCCGGCCCGCATGATAGTCGGCCGGGTCCAACTGCACGACCTCGTCGCTGGCGCGCACCCAGCCGAAAGTTCTTGGCGGCAGTTGCGCCTGCGCTGTGCCGACCGCGGCATAGAGCAGGGTGGCAAGGATAAGTGGTGCTCGCATTCGATCCCCTTTGTCGACCGTGTTTACATCAATTGTGGCAACGGCTGGGCCGAAGGAGATGGCAATTCGCCCAAAAAGGGTTACAGAGGTAATGTGTTGCCTACGAACAGATGATTGCCGATGACCGCCGCAGTACCATCGTCCTGCAACAGAGCACGGCCAAGCCGTAATGTTTAGAACGGAATCTAGTCGTTGACCTTTTCCGGCTTCGCGAGTCTTTGGGTAGCGACGAGCATGCGACGACTTTCCCGAATGTTTGTTCTGCTGGCATTGTTCACCATCACCCCACGGTTGTTCTCGCAAACTGCGTCTCCCCCGCCCGACCACCCCTGTGAGCATGATCCGGCCTATCACAAGCTGGACTTCTGGCTCGGGCACTGGGACGTGGTCGATGCGCAAGACGGCAGCAAAGGCGGCGAGAACTTTATCGAGAAGATTCTGGATGGCTGCGCCATTATCGAAAACTGGCATGAACTGGATCCACGCGGCGCCGACGGGAAAAGCCTCTTCTACTACCAGCGCGCAACCAAACAATGGAAACAGGTCTGGGTCACGGCGGCTGGGCCGATCAAGGAAAAGAAACTGGAAGAGGAGTTGAAGGATGGCGCCGTCCGATTCCAGGGGGAGATTCCGAAGCCGGATGGGACGTCGTATCTCGACCGCACCACCTTGACGCCCTTAAGTGGCGATCGAGTGCGGCAGCTGATCGAGATCTCGCGCGACGGCGGCAAGACTTGGCAAGCCACGTTCGACGCGGAGTATCGCCGTCCCAAAAAGCCCTGAATGGCGAAAACACGGACCACGCACGTGCCAGGATCAGGTTCGAAACCTGGCAGATGCAATGTCCGTGTTCGCTTACTGCAACCTTGTTCGAGGGCCCGCTACTTTGCCTGGACCGACTCGAAACCTTTCTCAAACTGCGTAGCCATCGGCGTTTCGCCCGACTGCAATCCGTCGCGGCCCATGGTGCGCCAGAGATACTGGCCACCGTGCATGTGCGCATCGTAAACCGCAAGCACGTCTTCCGACGGGCGGCTCTGTACCAGCACGATGATGTCGGCATCCGACGGGCGCGTCACCACCATTAACTTTCCCCATTTGCGAATGGAGTTTTCGACGGCGCTGATCGCCTCGCGGTCCTGCGGAAACAGGTTCGGATTGAACTGGTCTCCATCGTAGGCCGCAACATAGACGAAGCGCGCATTCTTTAGAACTGCGGGGAAGGGCCGATCCGGGGTCGAAGGCTTCGGCGCCGCCCAGGCCATCGCGGCCAGTATCAGCATCGCACTGAAGATTCGTCCAGGCGTTTTCACCGCAACCTCCCCCACTCCCTGACTTCTGTTTGATTAGATGCTTGTCAGGTTGCCCTGGTTGCGTCGCCAGGGGCGGTCGCCCGTAAGTGATTGAAAATATCTGTAGCTATAAGATAATATATATTGCCAGCGTAGGAACGCTGTAAAACGGGGTGCTGAGGCACCGTAGAATGGCCATTGTGAGGCCGTAATCGGCCCTACAATCGCCGACCGGGCCTCCGGGCGACCCAGAGCTCATGCTGGCGCCGACGCGCTGCCTGAGAGGCTCCAATCGCAAAAGCGCGTTTATGTTAGCTGCAAGATATTGGTGCGCATTCCCCGCTGTGATCTACATCACCGGCGGGACGGTAATTCCCAGAACCGCGAGCGTGCGAATTAACTCGCGCCGAACCACCGCCACGGTCGCGAGCAGAAACCTTTTTCGCCCTTCGTCGGCTTCATTCAGAATCGGATGGTGGTGATAGAAGGAGTTGAAAAGCTGCGCCAACTGGAAAGCGTGTTTCGCGAGATACGCGGGCTCGGTGGTCGCAATGCACTGATCGACCAGGAATGCGGTTTTCGACGCAGTCAGCCAGAGTTCCCAGATTTCGTCGCCGGATGTTCCCGCCAGGTATTTTGCGAAGTCGTCCGCAGTCGGCCGATCGGCAGCGCTCGCGCCAAAGGTTTCCGGATCGTATCCGCCTTTGCGAAAGATGTTGGTGGCGCGCACCACGGCGTACTGCGCGTAGGGTCCGGTCTCGCCCTCAAAGCTCAGCGCTTCCTTGAAGTCGAACGCGATCACCGACTGCTTGGTGAACTTCAGCATGAAGTAACGCAGAGCGCCGATGGCGATCTGGGTAGCGATGGAGACACGCTCATTGTTGGCGAGTTCGGGATGGCGTTGGTCCACCTCGGTTTTTGCCGACACAATCAGGCGGTCCAGCAGGTCATCAGCTTTTACCCCGAAGCCCTTGCGTCCCGAAACTTCGATGTACGAACGAGCCTTGTCTTCGTCCGACAACTGATAGCCCAGTTCGGCCGCGCATCGGGGCGTGAGTGCGACCATTTCGTAGGAGAAGTGGGTGTAGTGGTTGGCGGCGTCGTTGTGGCCGAGCCCACGCAGGGCTTCGATCACCGTGCTCTGCGCTTCCGACTGGCGCGCGTCGATGACGTTGTAGATCTCCGCCACGTCTCCGAAATGAGGGTGATCGGGATCGCCTTCAGTCGCAGAGATCCAGACCTGATGGTCGTTGGGATACTTGTAGAACTTGCGGTAAGCAAAGTCTCGGCCCAGCAGGCCAAACTTCCACATGTGATAAGCGATGTCCTTGCCGACATAGCCGACGGTGCCGTTGGAGCGGACGATAACTTTCTGGTCCTCTTCAGAAACGTCTTCGCTTGACACTGCGCCCTCTGCGGCTTTCTCTGCGCCCTCTGCGTTTTCAGATTTTCCCGTTCCCGCCCGCCGCATCACCCAGCAGCCCTTGTTTTTACCCTCGTTCTCGAAGAACAACACGCCCGAATCTTTCAACTTGGTAAAGGCCGCATCCCAGAAGTGCAGCCGCAGGATTTCGCTCTCACGCGGCAGGAAGTCGTACTCAATGTCGAGCCGGTCCATGGTCTCCAGATGCCGGCGCAGAACTGCGATCGAGATCAGGTCTGCGATCGCGGAGGTTTCGTTTTCGCCCTGCTCAATCTCGTGCAACGTCTTGAGGCGATGCTGCAGATTCTGCTTGTCCTCGGCGTACCATTGCGAGGCGCGCGCGTAGAGATCCCAGCAGTGGTAATCGAAGCGCGGTTGGGCGGCGAGTTGTTCTATGTCAGCCCGCGATTTCTTTTCAAGATAAACAAATCCCACCACCACGTCGGCGACCTGCACGCCCGTGTTGTCGATGTAGTTCTGGACATCCACTTCCCTGCCCGCAAAGCGCAGCAGGCGGACGAACGTATCGCCCAGGATGGCGTTGCGGAGATGCCCGATGTGCGCGGCCTTGTTGGGATTAATGCTGGAGTGCTCAACGAGAATCTTGCCCTCGGGAATATCGGCCTTGGGCTGTTCATCAGCAAGGAGCGCGGCGGCCATCTCGGAGCGCTTGACGCGGGCGTTGATGTATCCAGCGCCGGCAACCTCAAGCTTCTCGAAACCGTCTACCACGCCGATGCCTCCGACAATCTCTTCGGCGATCTTGCGGGGCGCTTTGCGCAACTTCTTGGCGAGCTCGAAGGCGAGCGGCATGGCGTACTCGCCGAGCTCGACCTTCGGAGGCTGCTCGATCACGATCTTGGAAACGTCGAGCTGGTAGCTGCGGCGCAGAAAATCGCGGACATGCTGGGCAAGACGGCGCTCGAGCGAACGATACAAGGAATCCCTCTATCTTGTTGAATAAAATACTGATTGTAGCAAAGGGAGAAGCGCGGGACTGTTTGACGGTGATGGCAAGCCTTCCCTATGATGGAAAATCGTCGTTGGTCGCTGGTCGTTGGCGAATCCCACGAGAACAAGTATCTGCTAAACGCAGACCTTTCCGCCGCTTCCCGAAAGAAACTGCAGACTCAGCCCTACTGCAGGCGGCATGGGCTTGGCCGACGACCAACGACTAACAACGGGTTTACTCCATGCGCATTGCGTACCTTGAGTGTTTTTCGGGCATCAGCGGCGACATGTTTTTGGGCGCCTTGATCGATGCGGGCGTGTCTCCCGAGGTGCTGGAGAAGGCTGTGGCGGCACTCAACGTTGGAGCGCGGCTGGAGATTTCCAAGGTCAATCGCAGCGGGATTACGGCTACCAAGGTTGATGTATTGGTGAATGGGGAAAAGGAGTTGCCAGGGGAGAGTTCGCCGTCGCATGAATATGGCCACCCTCATGAGCATGATCATCAGCATCCCCATGGCATGAGCATGACCATCCTCAGGGGAATGAGGCCGATGAAGCGGATCGCGGAGGGATCTGGTCATTCGATGCATTCTTCGCGGGCGGGAGCGCCTGCGCCGCATACCCATGCACGGGGTCTGAAGGAAATTAAGGAGATCATCTTGCGCGCCGGCATCAGCGCCCGCGCCAAAAAACGGCCATCGCTATCTTCGAGGCTCTGGGCACGGCGGAAGCCAGGATTCACAACATGGATATTGAGTCCATTCACTTTCACGAAGTGGGCGCGGTGGATGCCATGGTCGACATCGTGGGCGCGGCCGTGGGAGCCGAGGCGCTTGGAGCCGACGAGATCGTTTGTTCGCCACTGAACGTGGGTGGCGGGTCGGTGAAATGCGCGCACGGGGTGTTCCCCGTCCCCGCTCCGGCAACGGTCGAACTTCTGGCCGGGGCGCCCATCTACTCTTCTGGCATGCAGGAGGAACTGCTGACGCCGACCGGAGCCGCGATTGTGAAAACTTTGGCCACGCGTTTTGGAGCCTTTCCGGAAATGAGGATCGAGAAGAGCGGCTACGGGGCAGGGGCGCGCGATTTTCCGGGGAATCCGAACGTCGTGCGGCTCACAGTTGGAGAGGCCACGCCTTCGCTGGCTTCGAAGACCGCGCAAGACACCATCACGGTGCTCGAGGCGAATCTCGACGACCTGAATCCGCAGGTGTTCGGGTACGTGCTGGACCGGTTGCTGGAGGAGGGAGCGCTCGATGTATTCGGCGTCCCGGTGCAGATGAAGAAGAACCGGCCGGGCACGTTGCTGACGGTTTTGTGCAAGCCGGAAGATGCGGGCAAGCTGACGCAAATGATTTTCTCGGAGACAACTACCCTGGGAGTGCGGACGCGCACCGAACAGCGGCACACCTTGGCGCGGCGTTGGGTTTCGGTCACCACTTCCTGGGGCGACGTCCGCATGAAGATTGCCAGCTTGAACGGCAGGGTCACGAACTTTGCCCCGGAGTACGAAGACTGCCGCCGGATTGCCGCCGAGAACCACGTTCCGCTCAAGACCGTGATGCAGGAGGCTACGCAGCGCTACCTGCAGGGGCGGGAAAAACCTTAGCTACAGAGGCCACAGAGATAAACTGAGGAATTACTCTGTGAGAATCTGTGTCCTCTGTGGTTGCGTTTTTAGGTTTCGTTCAGAAAAACAAAATGGCGAAGAAGTTCTACATTACGACTCCGATCTACTACGTGAATGCCCGGCCGCATATCGGGCATACCTACACCACGATCGCCTGCGACACGCTGGCGCGGCGGCATCGCATGCTGGGCGACGACACCTATTTCCTGACCGGAACCGACGAGCACGGACAGAAGATCGAGCGCGCCGCGGCGGCCGCCGGCAAGACGCCCCAGCAATTCGCCGATGAGGTTTCGGGCGAGTTCCGAGCGTTGTGGAAGCGCATGGGCCTCACCAACGACGACTTCATCCGCACCACCGAAGACCGTCACAAGAAGAGCGTGCAGGCGTTGTTTCGCAAGCTCAGCGAGAACGGCTACATCTACAAGGGCAGCTACACGGGACAATATTGTGTGTCGGACGAGATGTATGTCGACGTCCCGCCCGGCGCTCCCTGCTCCGAGTGCGGTCGCATCACCGAGACGGTGCACGAGGAGAACTACTTCTTCAAGCTCTCGGCATTTCAGGGGAAGCTGCTGCAACTTTACGCCAATGATCCGGACTGGATTCGTCCGGAGACGCGGCGTAACGAAGTCATCTCCTTCGTGAAGAGCGGGCTGAAGGATCTCTCCATCAGTCGCAGCACGTTCTCCTGGGGCATTCCGGTTCCCGATGATCCCAGGCACGTGATTTATGTCTGGCTGGATGCGCTGGCCAACTACATCACGGCGCTCGGTTACGGGTCGGCGGACACGACCAAGTATGACAAGTATTGGCCGGCCGATGTGCAGATGATCGGCAAGGAGATTGTGCGTTTTCACTGCGTGTACTGGCCCGCGTTTCTGATGGCGGCTGGGCTGCCGCTGCCCAACGGCATCGTGGCGCACGGGTGGCTGTTGTTTGAAGAGAGCAAGATGTCGAAGTCGCGGGGAAACATCGTGCGCAGCGAAACCATCCTGGATGTGCTGGGCGCGGACGCGCTGCGCTACTTCCTGCTGCGCGAAGTTGTGTTCGGCGCTGACGGATCGTTTTCGTTCGACGCGCTGGTGCAGCGCTACAACTCGGATCTCGCCAATGGGCTGGGGAATCTCGCCAGCCGCACCCTGACCATGATCAACCGTTACTTTAAGGGTGAGGTTCCATATCCTTCACACACAGCGGCCCGGCGGCCCGCCGACGATGCCATCGCCGAGATCGCGCGCGACATCATTGCCGACTACAACCTGCTGTTCGATCAGTTCCAATTCTCGAAGGCCCTTGAGGTTGCGTGGGGGCTGGTGGCATCAGTCGACAAGTACATCGTCGAGAACGAGCCGTGGGCGCTGGGCGAGAAGCAGGATGAAGACAGCCGGGCGCGTCTCGCGACCGTGCTGTACACCTCGGCGGAGGCGCTGCGGATTGTGACCGCGCTGGCGCACCCGGTAATTCCGGATTCGACCGCTCGCATCTGGACGCAACTCGGACTGGGTGACATCCGCAAGTTTGACTTGACGACTTTGAAGTGGGGACAACTTCATCTGGGGACGAGGCTCGGCGAAGTGCAGCCGGTGTTCCCGCGTGAAGACAAGAGTGCTATAGAAAGGATGCAGATGATGGAAGAGCAAGGACGCCCGGCTGTCGCCGAGAGCGGAGCGCAGTCTTCCACACCACCCGTCGCCACGCAAGCGGGTGGAGCGACGGCAGTTTCGCCCGTCGCGGCGGGCGGGGATGCCGGCCTCTCCACAAGCGCCACGCAAGCCGCGACGCCCAAGCCGCCCACGGCACCGCCCGATGGCAAAATCACCATCGACGATTTCGTGAAGGTCGAGTTGCGCGTAGGAGTCGTGAAGGTGGCGGAGAAGGTGAAGAACGCCGACAAGCTGCTGCGGCTGGAGGTCGACATCGGGACCGAAGTGCGGCAGATTGTGGCCGGGATCGCCGAAGCCTATGCGCCGGAAACGCTTATGGGCCGCAAAGTAGTCATCGTCGCAAACCTGGCGCCGCGCAAGCTGCGCGGGCTGGAGTCAAACGGGATGATCGTCGCCGCGTCGCCCGAAGGCGGCCAGCCGGTGCTGGCGGGATTTCTGGAAGACGTGCCGGTAGGGGCGAGACTGAAGTAGGGCGAGTTTTGGTTGCAAAGTTTCAACCGCTTCGGGTTGCTTGTGCGGCCGGGTTCGCCGAGCTGGCGCTCGGCTGGACAGGCGAGGGCGCCTGTCCCTACACAAGCTGTGCCATCAGCTAACGACTATCAGCCATCAGCAGTTTGGCTGACGACTAGCGACTGACGACTGTGTTCGTAGACTCCCACGCCCATCTCGAAGGCCACCGCTTCGATTCCGATCGCGAGCAGGTAATTGCTCGGGCGCGCGAGGCCGGCATCGAGACCATCGTCGCCATTGGCAATGGCGACGGCCCGGTTAACTTTGATTGCGGAATTCTGCTGGCCGAGAAGTACGAATTCATTTATGCGACGATCGGGATTCATCCGCATGAAGCGAAGCTCGCGGACCAGGCTGCGCTCGACGATATGGAGCAACTGGCAAAACGACCCAAGGTCATTGCCTGGGGTGAGATCGGGCTGGACTACTATTACGATCATTCTCCGCGCGACGTGCAGCAGCTCGCATTCATCCAGCAGATGGAACTCGCCCGCCATGCAAAGCTGCCCATCGTCATCCACTGTCGCCCTTCCGACAACAGTGAGAACGCCTGGGACGATTGCCTGCGGCTCATTGGCGAGCAGTGGGCGCCGAGCGGGCTGGGCGGAATTCTGCACTGCTTCACCGGCAACTCCGGCCAGGCGAAGACGGGCTCTCGACATGGGTTTCATGGTCTCGTTCGCCGGGAACATCACGTTCCCCAAGGCGCAGCTGATTCGCGACGCCGCGCTGGAAGTTCCCCTCGACCGCATGCTGATCGAGACCGATTCTCCCTTCCTGGCGCCCGTTCCCCACCGTGGCAAGCGCAACGAGCCGGCCTTCGTAAAAGAGGTGGCGCGGCAACTGGGAGACCTGCGCGGGATTTCACCGGAAGAGCTGGGCGCGCAAACCACGCAAAATTTCTACCGCTTCTTTTCGCTTCACGAAAAGCGCACGACCGTTTAGCTTGTAAGCTGCGACTTTATTGGGGAAGCAAGAATCTGATCAGGTAGCCGATACCATGCCCGAGAACACGTTTGACGTGGTGAGCAAGGTCGACCTGCAGGAGGTGGCCAACGCCATCCAGCAGGCTTTGAAAGAAGTCACAACCCGCTTCGATCTGAAAGACTCCAAATCGAAGATCGAAATGGAAGGCAAGGACGCGATCATTCTGCACTCGGCCGACGAGTACAAGCTGAAGGCTGTGAACGACATCCTGCAGCAGAAACTGGTGAAGCGCGGGGTGTCGTTGAAGGGGCTGACGTATTCCCCGGTTGAGCCGGCGGCAGGCGGAACAGCGAAACAGAAGATCACCCTGCAGCAGGGGATCGCAATTGAAAAAGCGCGCGAGATCGTGAAGCTGATCAAGGACACCAAGAAGAAGGTGCAGGCCTCGATCCAGGGCGACCTGGTGAGGATCAGCGGCAAGGATCGCGACACGCTGCAGGAGATTATTGCACTGCTCAAGTCGCGGGACTTCGGAATTGATTTGCAGTTTACGAACTATCGTTCGAATTGAAAGAGCTTTTACCACAGAGGCACAGAGAAAACGAATGAGAGAGATTCGTGGCGCTTCGATCGTGTGGTAGAGAATTATGAATTCAGAAGAAGATTTTCTCTGTGTCTCAGTGGTGAGATTGTTGTAGCAATTCGAGAGAGAAATTGAGCACACCCTCCGCCATCAACGGGAAAGAAGTCTTCGAGCTTCTGCACGATGACCTGCAGGCCATCGAGGCGGAGTTTGGCAGGGACACGGTCTCGAACGTCTCGGCCATCACGGAGATTGGCGAGTACCTGCGCGAGGGCGGCGGAAAGCGGATCCGTCCGGCGCTGCTGTTGCTGGCGGCGAAGCTGTTCAACTACCAGGGAAGGGGCGCAGTGCGGTTAGGCGCGGTCGTCGAGATTATTCATACGGCGACCCTGGTACATGACGACATCATCGACGAGGCGCAGACCCGGCGCGGGCGGCCGGCGGCCAACACGCGCTGGGGAAATTCGAAATGCGTGCTCGCCGGCGACTGGCTGTACATGCAGTCGTTCAAGATCGCGGTGCAGGAACGCAATTTTCGCGTGCTGGATGCCCTCATCGAGCTGACGCAGCAGATGGTGGAAGGCGAACTGCTGCAGATGGAGAAACTCGGCAAGCTGATCTCGCTCGACGAGCACTTCGACCTGATTTTCCGCAAGACGGCGTGCCTGTTTTCAGTCTGCATGCGATTGGGCGCGATTCTCGGGAACGCCACGCCGGAGCAGGAAGAGGCAGCCGGCGCTTACGGCCGCAATCTGGGGATGGCGTTTCAGATCGTCGACGATGTGCTGGACCTGACCGCGTCCGAGAGCGTGCTGGGCAAACCGGTGGCCAGCGATTTGCGCGAAGGAAAAGTCACCATGGCGGTGATTTACGCGCTCGAACGGTGCACGCCGGAGGAACGCGAGAAGATCGCAACCATCCTGCAGGACCGCGCGTTTAACGGGGTGACGCACGCGGATATTCTTGCCATCCTGAATCGGTACGGCGCGCTCGAGGCCGCCCATGCCCGGGCGGCGCAGTACGCCGAAGCGGCGCGCAAGGCAATCTGCACCTTCCCCGATTCCGAAATCAAGCGGGCGCTGTTGTGGGCGCCCGAGTTCGTAGTGGCGCGGGAAAAGTAGTTCGTGCTTCTTCCCTCTTCTTTCCGCGAATCGTGATTTCTTAGAGCTGGGAATTCCGCCTCAGAAAGAAGGCGGGCGAGGGCGCCCGCCCTACACTCAATTCGCCGCCAATTCAGCGGAAATAGATCCACAGTCCGACCACCGTGGCCAGCAGCAGCAAACTGAAGATCACGTTGAGGCGATGCTCCATGGGAGTTTCATGCGCGGGCTTGCGCACGGGCATGCCGACCGGGATTGTGTCCATCTGGTCGTCGACCGTCGCGAAGGTAAGGCCGGCCAACTTGCGGCGGTCGGGTACCGGCGTGATCAGGCTGACGCCAACCAGCACCAGCGAGCACACGACGAACATGAAGATCGCGTAGTGCAGGAAGTTGATCTTTACCAGCCACTCCATCATGCCGGTGAACTGGGTGCCCTGCGCAGCCGCTAACTCCGCGATGAAGCGCACCGCGCCCAGGACAAAGCCCGTCAGCAGGGATGAGATCGCTCCCTGGCCGTTGAGCCGGGGCCAGAGAATCCCGAGCACGAAGCAGGCAGCAATGGGCGGACTGATGTAGGCCTGCACGCTCTGCAGGTAAATATAGAGCTGGCTGCTGATGAGGTGGATGAAGGGCACCCACATCAGGCCGAGCAGGACCATGACGCCGGTGGCGATGCGCCCGAAATTCACCAACTGCTTCTCTGAGGCGTCGGGACGAATCTTCTTATAGAAGTCGAGCGTGACCAGGGTGGACGCCGAGTTGAAGACCGAGCTCATGGCGCCCATGACGGCCGCGAGCAGCGCTGCCATGACCAGCCCCACCAGTCCGACGGGCAGCAGATTGAGAACAAGTGTCGGATAGGCGGCATCGGGCTTGGCCGCCATCTGTTCGGGAAACAGCGCGTACGCGACGATGCCGGGCAGAACCAGCATGAAGACGGGCAGGATTTTCAGGAAGCCGGCGAAGATGGTTCCGGCTTTGGCGTGGCCCTCGTCACGCGCCGAGAGCACGCGCTGCACGATGACCTGATCGGTGCACCAGTACCAGATGCCGAGAATGGGCGCGCCGAAGAAGATGCCGGTCCAGGGGAAGGCCGGATCCGAGGCCGGCTTGATCATATGAAAGTAGCCCGGCGGCACCATGGTACGCAGGTGTTCGATGCCGCCGACCTTGTTGAGGCCGATCACGGTGAGCGCCACTGCGCCGGTGATGAGAATGAGCGTTTGCACCGTGTCGGTGTAGATGACGGCCGCCAATCCGCCGGCGACCGTGTAGATGCCGGTTGCGATCACCAGCACGATCGCGGTTTTCACCAGCGACCAGCCGGCGATGCGCTCCAGCACCACGCTGGCCGCATAGAGTTGCACGGAAATCTTGGTAAAGATGTAGGCGATGATCGAAATGGCGGCCAGGTATACGGCACAATGGCGGCTGAAACGGCGCTCCAGAAATTCCGGCATCGTGAATACATTGCTACGCAGATAGAAGGGCACGAACACCCATCCGAGAATCAGCAGAATCAGGCAGGCCAGCCATTCGAAGTGCCCGACCGCCAGACCCGAGGAAGCTCCGGTGCCCGACAGGCCGATGAAGTGTTCGGTCGAGATGTTCGACACGAACAGGGAGGCCCCGATGAAAAACCAACCGACGTCGCGGCTGGCCAGGAAGTAGTCGGTGGAACTGCGCTCCTTGCGCGCGAAGTAGAGGCCAATGCAGAAAACGATCAGAAAATAGACGCCGATGATTGCCATATCGAGCGGCGCCAGCGCCCGATGGGTGATCTCTGCGGTTGCGTTCATGAATTCTCCGGTCAGTTCTGGCTCAGGAATTTCACAACTTCCTTGCGGGATCGATATTTCACCGATTTAGTGCAAAGCCTTAGCGATGGAACACAGTATGAGCAGGCGTCATAACTGTCAACTTCGTATTTATGGATTTTGGACGCCGGAACGATCTTTATGCATTGAGACACCCGATTGCCGGGCGGGCAAAGAACTCGCTGAGGACCTTTAACAGCCAAAGGTGACGGAGCCCTGCGCAAGGTCGCAAAGAAAATAGTCGGCAGTTTCCTGCTCCAACCACGCCTTTCAGGTTATGATTTTCCGCTACCTGGAAAAATTGAATGCTACCTTCCGGAAGAGTACTTTTTTCGATCGCCCTCCTTCTTTCTTTCCTTCCCTTCGCACATGCCCAATGGCGCTCCCTGGGGGATGTCACCGCGGTGCAGAATCAGCCGAACGGCGTGGAGTTGAGCGCGGGCTCTGCTCGCGTGCGGGTGAGCGCGCTGTCGTCCACCGTGATCAGGGTTCGGTATGCGCCGCAGGGATCGTTCCCGGCGGACCATTCGTTCGCGGTTGTCCCGAATGCTTTCCCGGATGGCGCGAAAGTGCAGATCAGGGACTCCGCCGACGCCGTGCTGGTCGATACGGGCTCGGTACAGGCAAAGATCTCGAAGTCCCCGATGCGCGTCGCCTTTCTGGATGCGAACGGGAAAGTAATCTCCGAAGATCGACCAAATTATCCGGTTTCATTCAACGGCGAATCCTTCCGGGTGTGGAAGTCGATGCCGCTCGAGGAGCATTACTTCGGCCTGGGCGACAAGATGGGACCGCTCGACCGCCGCGATCTCTCCTTCTCGCTGTGGAACATGGACATGTTCGGCTACCAGGAGTCGACCGACCCGATTTACAAATCCATTCCGTTTTTCATCGGGATGCTGAACGGCGCGGCATACGGAATTTTTCTGGATAACACCTATCGCTCGAGCTTTGACTTCGGCAAGGAGTTCCGTGACGCGTACTCGTTCGGCAGCGACGGAGGCGAACTCGACTACTACTTCTTCTATGGTCCTGATCCGAAGCGCGTGGTCAGTGATTTCACCGCGCTGGTCGGGCGCGAACCCCTGCCGCCGCTGTTCGCCATGGGCTACCAGCAGTGCCGCTACAGCTACTATCCCGAAGCGCGCGTGCGCGAAGTGGCCGGCGAATTCCGCAAGCGCAAGATTCCCGCTGACGTGATTTATCTCGACATCGATTACCAGGAGAAGTACCGGCCGTTCACGATCGATCGCGAACGCTTCCCTCACTTCGAGGGCATGATCAAGGATCTGAAACAAGAAGGTTTCAAGGTAATCACAATCGTGGACCTGCACATCGCAAAGGTCGAGGGGGGCGGCTACAAACCCTACGACGAGGGCATGGCTCACGACTATTTTGTGAAGAATCCTGACGGCTCGGTCTATGTCGGTCCGGTCTGGCCGGGGCCGAGCGTTTTCCCTGATTTCACGCGTTCCGCGGTGCGCGACTGGTGGGGTACGCTCTTCACCGACTTCGTGAAGATGGGCGTGCGCGGCTTCTGGAACGATATGAACGAACCGGCCGTGTTCGTCACTCCGACCAAGACCATGCCGCTCGACACAGTGCACTACGTCGAGGACCGCAAAACCGATCATCGCGAGATTCACAATGTGTTCGGCATGCAAAATGTGCGTGCCACCAACGACGGCCTGCTCAAGTTGCAGCCTGACGTGCGTCCTTTTGTCCTCACCCGCGCAGCCTATGCCGGCACCCAGCGCTATGCAGCCACTTGGACCGGCGACAATACCGCGTCGTGGAATCACATGCGCTTATCGCTTTCGCAGTTGTTGGGACTAGGCACATCGGGATACGCGTTCGTCGGTGACGACATCGGCGGCTTCAACGGCAGCCCAACTCCTGATCTGCTCACGCGCTGGATGGAACTGGGAGCGTTTAATCCGATCTATCGAAATCATGCGGCCAAGGGGACACGCAACCGCGAGCCCTGGGTTGATGGCCCCCAACATGAGGCGATCCGCAAGAGATACATTGAAACTCGCTATCGGATACTTCCTTATATCTACACCGGGATGGAGGAAGCCAGCCGCACAGGCGTTCCGCTGATGCGGCCGATGTACATGGAATTTCCATCGGAGCCCACTGTCGCCACCAGCGGCGAGGAGTACATGTTCGGAAGCGCGATGCTCGTGGCTCCGAAAGTATGGCCCTTCCTTGATTCGTACGACGTCATCCTGCCGAAGGGAAACTGGTTCAACTACTGGACGGGAGAAATGCTGGCCGGCGGTCAGACGTTGAAGGTGGATCCGCCGCTCGATACCTTGCCGGTGTACGTACGCGCGGGCTCTATCATTCCACAGCAGCCGGTCGTTCAGAACATCGATGAGGCGCCGAATGGACCGCTGGAAATAAGGGTGTACCCCGGCCCGGATTGCAGCGGGAATCTCTACATAGACGATGGAAATACATTCGCTTACCGGAAGGGCGACTATCTGCGCACACACTTCACTTGCGCAGTCGCCGGCGACAAAACGACTCTGCACATTGCGGCGGCGGAAGGCACCTATCATCCGTGGTTCAAAGATATTCGGGTCTCGGTTTACGGGCCCGGCAAAGTGAGTGGAGTGCAACTGGACGGCAAGGCAGTAAAAACCTGGAAGAGCGAGCGCGGCGTGGTCACGGTAGATGGCTTGGCCTGGACGCCGGCCGCGCACGATGTAGAAATCCAGTACGCCAGTCGCTGAATGGCATCGACCAACCGACTGCTGTCTGAGCTCGAGAACAGCCGCTACCGTTTCGGCCGCGCCGAGGCGGCCTCTACTCTTAAGCTTCTCCGCCGGGCGCGGGCTGCGCGCTTTGAGGATGTTGCTTCCCTGATTCGATTTCACGAGGCGCTGCTCGTCCTGCGGGCGTTCCCGCCCAGCGCCGGGGTGCTGCGCTCCAGCGAACAACTTCTTGCCAACTTCTGGAAGCGGGTGGAGCGCCTGCGCACAATGGGCGCCGACATGGACGATTTCGATCCGCTCGAAGTTTCGGGCATCGCGGGCACGGTCATGCAGGACGCGTTGGGTTTCGATCTGGCGCGCTGGCTGGTGGCGCGGCTGCCGGGAAAAGTTGAAATTGCATGGGACGACTTCGATGATGAGCGCGCAATGGGAGCGGTGTGGCCGCGCTTTATTCCGCTGTTGAACGAAGACGCGACGGTGGAAGCCGACATCCCGTGGCGCAAGTGGCTGGAGGCGGCGCAGGGCGGCACGCGCAACAGCCCCGCCTGGTTGATCGAACGATTCGATGCCCTGCCTCTTTCGGGCGTGGAGAAAGCCCGCCTGTACGAGTCCCTGCGGATGCCGATCCGCTGGCGCCTCGAAAACTCGCGAATGTCTCGTACGCGGAATTCGCGTCCCGTGCGGCAAGTGTTCTATCACCCGGGGCCACTGTTGACGCGCAAGGATGTGTCGCTGCAGCAGGAACTCAGCCGCCGTTCTCCAGTGCTGGTGCGGCTTTCACGCGCGGAGGGAAACGACACCATCGACCTCATTCGCGAAGTGATGCTCGTGCGGTATCGCGAATTGTATGGAACCACGCTCGGCGATCCTCGCTCCGTGACCCGCGCGGATGTGGGGCGAGGCGTGTCGATTTACCTGTGGGGGCTCCCGCTGGAGCGTCGTTTGCCGTTGCGTGCGTATGTCGCCGGAGTGACCCTGAAGAATGGCGTGCCGATTAATTACATCGAAGCGATTGGGCTGTTTGAGTGGATGGAGATCGGCTTCAACACTTTTTACACATTTCGCGGCGGCGAGGTGGCGTGGATTTTTGCCCAGGTGCTGCGTTGCCTGACTGCGCGGATGGGGACGACGTGCGTTTCCATGTATCCCTACCAGCTCGGACATCATAATGAAGAGGCCATCGAGTCGGGGGCGTTCTGGTTTTACCGCAAGCTGGGCTTCCGGCCGGGGCGCGCGGATCTGGTGAAGCTGGTCGAGCGGGAAGAGGGACGGATTGCGGGCGATCCCAACTACAAGACTCCGGCGCGCACGCTGCGACGGCTGGCGGAGGGGCATGCTTTCTACGACCTTGCACAAGGTCGAGCTGGTCTATGGGATCGGTTTTCCACCCGGAACATCGGATTGCGGGTGAATCGCAGGATGGCTGAGGAATCTGGCGGCGATCCCGAACGTTTTACGAACGCCGCGGCGGCGAAGCTGGCGCGTATTTTGAAGATGCGGGTGCCGGGGGAGTCGGACGTGGCGCGGCCGGCGTTTCTTGACTTTGCTTTCGTGTCTCGTCTGATTCCGGAGATCGGTTCGTGGAGTGTGGCGGAAAAAAGTTTGCTGCGCGAGATTATTCGAGCTAAGGCTAGGGCGGACGAGATGGGTTATCTTCGGCTTCTGCAGAGGCATGCTTCCTTGCGCAAGGCGATGCTTAGGCTGGGGTCTCGGACTTCATCAAGCGCAGTCGCTTCGGCGGGCGGGGGCGCCCGCCGCTCCACGGGATCTGGACAATGACATTTGGGGCGATGAAGAAATTTTGTTTTCTCACCATATCCTTCCTGGTGCCATGAATTCTTTGGGTTAGGCGCTACCCGCGTCCAGTTCGCGCACATTCTTCAATCAAAGGCTGCGCTCTCATACAATATTTTCCTCGTCCCATCGTCTACACATGTGGATGGAGGAAGCGCTCAGAAACGGGCTGATGGCACACCAAGACCAGCGGATTTCCGACGCGGTTCGCAAGGAATATCCGGGCTTGCGGGCCTTCATCCGCAAACGCGTTGCCGACCAGAGCGATGCGGAAGACATCCTGCAGGAGGTCTTCTTCGAACTGGTGGAAGCTTACCGGATGATGAAGCCGGTGGAGCGGGTGACGGCTTGGTTGTTCCAGGTGGCGCGCAACCGGATTACGGACCTGTTTCGCAGAAGAACGCGGGAGGCGCAAGCAACCGAGCCGGCGAAGTTCAACGATCAGGGTGAAGAACTTTTGTTGGACGAATTGCTTCCCTCGCCTGACGCAGGCCCGGACGCAGCATACGCGCGCGGGGTGCTGGTCGAGGCTCTGGACGATGCGCTGGAGGAGCTTCCCGCGGAGCAGCGCGAGGTATTCATCGCGCACGAGCTGATGGGCTACAGCTTTAAAGAGCTGGCCGAGCAGTCGGGCACGAGCGTGAATACCCTGCTGTCACGCAAACATTACGCAGTCCTGTACCTGCGAAAGCGGCTGCAGTCGGTTTATGAAGAATTTACGAGACGATAAGGAATGAAATTATGAGAACTCACTGGTTGCTCCGGGGACTGAAGTTTGTGGTGTTTGCCGCGCTGTTCGTGGCCGTATCGGGCCTGATTGTCATGCGGCTGTGGAACTGGTTGACGCCGGGCCTGTTCGGCTGGCACGTGATCACGTTCTGGCAGGCGGTCGGCATTCTGATCCTGAGCAAGATCCTGCTCGGCGGATTTCGCGGGCGGCCCGGGATGGCATCCCTCCTGGCGCCGCCGGATGATGGAGCGCTGGGAACAAATGACGCCCGAGGAGCGCGCGAAATTCCGCGAGGGCATGCGCGGGGGCTGCGGACCGTTCGGGCGCACATCGGCGGAAACCAAGGCTTGAGACCATTCGACGATGGCCCGTGACGCCGATTGTATTGCATAAGTTGACACTTGTATTCGCTTTTTATTCGCCTACAATAATCGGACAAATCGACCTGGGGACGGAATCATTCTGGAGAACGCACAATGTTGAATCTGAACGTGGAGGAGAACGAACGAGGCGTCGTCCTGCATTGTATCGGTGCGCTGGTGCGGGGTGAGGAGACCAATCTTCTGTGCACGGCGGTCGGCCACTATGGCCGGACTGTGGTTCTGGATCTGACGCATGTGAACACGATTGATGCAGGAGGGATCGGCGCCTTGATCGCGCTGCAAACTGCGGGCGTTTACCTCAGGCTGGAGAATCCCACGAAAGCCGTGCGCGAAGTATTGCGCGTCACCGGGATGGACTCGGTGTTCGAGATTACGGAATTCCCTGCTCCGACCGCGCCGATCGCAAGCCATTCGAGAACGGAGACCACGTTGGCTTGCTGTTCCGAGTAAAAGGCTCGCGGGGTTCTGCACATGCGACAAGCTCTGTAAGAAACGTTAACGCTGCGGTGGGCGGGACGCCGCCGCTCCAATGGCAACTCAAACGCTGCCTTCTGTGGAAGGCAGCGTCTGGTTTTTAAAGCACATCGACCCGGGACGCGAATCAGTTCATGGTTGCTTGGTCGTGCCTGAGCCAATCGTCGTGAGCGGGCGCGTTGCCGTAGCGGTCATGGTGCCTGACCCAGGCCATGCCATGCGGCAGACCTTCTTCATGTCTGCCTCTGGGAGTCATGTCGAGAAAGTTGTAGGCATTCAGCAGAATGTCGAGTCCGCGGCCATAGGTCGAATAAGTATGGAAGACCTTGCCTTGTTCGTCCTTGTAGAACACGCTCGCGCCCGGACGTTCGTCGGAAGGAAATTCCGTGAACTCGTAGTTGTAGTACACCTTGCCCGAGGCTGGTTCCTCTTTCGAAGCAGATACCTGGTAATCAAAATTGAAATCCGTTCCACCTGAGGAAACCCACTTGAAGTGCCATCCCATGCGTTTCTTGAAAGCTTCGATCTGGGCCAGGGACGCGCGCGACACCACGACGAATGTCACGTCGCGCTGCGCCAGGTGAATCGGGCTGCCATCGAAGGAATCCGCAAGAAAGGAGCAACTCGGACACCCTTCTTTCCAGTCGGGACCGAACATGAAGTGGTAAATGATCAACTGGCTGCGGCCTTCGAAGAGATCGACGAGTGATTCCTTGCCGCGAGCTCCTTCGAACACGTACGACTTTTCGACTTTTTCCCACGGCATATCACGCCGGCGCTGACTGAGTTCATCGCGCAGGCGGGTAAACTCTTTCTCCCTGGTTAGCAGTTCCCGGCGCGCCTTCAGCCACTCCGCTGGGGATACTACTTTGCCGACCAGTTTCTCGCTTGTTGCCGTCGCCATCTTGCTTTCTCCTTTGCTTTGAATCGGTGGTTGACTTGAAACGGAAAGTTTTCAGCAGCAGCGCGCTGGCGCTGCTGGTTGAAATCGCGCCGCCCACAATCCATGCGGCATTCGCCAGGCACGCTGGACACATAACGTCCGCCTTATCGCGAGCCGCGTTCGGCGCGCGCGCGAGTACCCGCAAGCATATGTGCCCAGCCTCGGCCGACATTCTGCCGATGCTCTTCCGAAATGACGCCCAGAGCCTTGTGGTGAAACTGGATCAGGGTGCCGCCTTTTTCCTCGCTCAGCCGGTACTGGACATTCGAAACCGCTGCATACGACATGAACAGCGGCCCCCAGATTTCGAGCAGAGTGGGCCGTTTGATAGCCTGCACGTGTCCCCAGCAGTGGCCGTTGCCGTCGCCCAGGTCGCGGAACCATCTGCCTCCCGGCCAGGGCTCGATCTTCATCGGCATCTTGACGCCCTCGGCGTTTTCGTTCTCCGGCCCGAGTTCCTCCAGCAAGGCGGCGAAGGTCTGCTGGAGCGTCGCACGCACGTGAGTTTCCTGCGTTATGTTTAGAAATTCGAGCCCGGGTATGGAAGTCGCGCTCATGCTGGTCTCCTGTTGGCGGCTTTCCTGCTAAGTGTTCTGCGATTCCCTGTTCTTGCCTCGGCACGCTGCTTGATGCGAATCAACTGGTGCGTCCAGAAACGCTCGAACGTCTTGGCCCAGTCGTGAACCGGGCGGATGGCGTCGGCATTGGTTCGATAAAGCATATGTCTCCCGTTTCGCCGCACGCGCACCAGTCCGACTTCGCGGAGCACGCGCAGATGCTTGGAGACCGATGGCTGGTCGATCCGAAGGCCGTCGACGATAGCGGTGACCGTTCGTTCTTCGATGGCGAGGTAGTTCAGAATCTCGCGGCGCCGAGGCTCGGCCACGGCATTGAAAGCGTCAGAGGTGGTGGAAGCCCGAGCCATCGGAAAGAATTTATATGCTTATATAGGAATGTGTCAAGGCGAGGAAAAAGTTGCACGAACGCTTCTGCAAAGTTGAGGATTCGGATTTCCTGACCGGTGGGAGAGTAAATCTGAGCGACCTGAGACATAGGTGACAGATCGTACCGGACACATAGGTTACACTTTTCCCCCTTTTAGGGGAGGGGTGCAATGCCTTGGAAGGAGTGTTCGGTCATGGATGAAAGACTGCAGTTTGTGGCTCGCCGGCTGGCCGGCGAGCCGATGGCGGAACTCTGCCGGGAGTTTGGCATCTCCCGCAAGACCGGCTACAAGATCTTCGATCGCTATCAGGAATGCGGCATGCAAGGACTCACTGACCGCAGCCGCCGCCCCTATCGCTACGCCAACCAACTTCCCTTTCAGGTGGAGAACTACATCCTGAACGTGAAGCGCGAGCACCCCAGCTGGGGTGCTCGCAAGATTCGGGAACGCCTGCTCCGCCGGTTCTCTGGCATTCCGATCCCGGCCAAGAGCACCATCCATGCGGTGCTCGACCGCCATGGCTTGGTCGAGCGCCGCGGCCGGGTGCGTCGTCGCGCCCAGGGCACGCCGTTGTCCCTGGGCCAGCAACCCAACGATCTCTGGTGTACCGATTACAAGGGCGAGTTCCTGCTGGGCAATCGCCAGTACTGCTATCCCCTGACCGTCACCGATCATGCCAGCCGTTATCTGCTCTGCTGTGAGGCTCTTTCTTCCACCAGGGAAGATAGCTTTTGCTGTATTTGAACGGCTTTTTCAGGAACGTGGCCTGCCCGCCAACATCCGCAGCGACAACGGTGTGCCTTTCGCTTCCGCCCACGCCTTGTTTAATCTGAGCAAGCTCGCGGTCTGGTGGCTGCGCCTGGGCATCGGCATCGAACGCATCCAGCCCGGCCATCCTCAACAGAACGGCCGCCATGAACGCATGCACCTCACCTTGAAAAAAGAAGCCACCAAGCCGGCCGCGCCAACTTCCTGCAGCAGCAGGCCCGCTTCGACCACTTCCTCGAAGTTTTCAACGACAACGTCCGCACGAAGCGCTGGACATGAAATGTCCCGCCGAGGTCTATCAGCCCTCCCCCGCTCCTATCAGGGATTGCCCGACATCGATTATCCCTTCCACGACAAAACCATCGTGGTCACCCGCTGTGGACGCATTTGTCTGGGAAACAAGAAGATTAATTTCAGCCAGGTCTTCGCCGGCCAGGCGGTCGGCATCAAGGAAGTGCACGACGACATCTGGCTGGTCAGCTTTATGGATTATGATCTGGGCTACTTCGATCTGGAGACCCGGGTGCTCGAACCGCTCGAAAATCCGTTCGGCCCAAAAGTGTTACCCATGTCACCGGTACGTTCTGTTACCCATGTCTCCGGGTTGGACCATTGGAAAGTGGTGGGCGCGGAAGGACTCGAACCTTCGACCCATGCCTTAAAAGGGCATTGCTCTACCAACTGAGCTACGCGCCCGCATTTGGGGACAAATCTTGACTACCAATAACCTACTGTATGACGTGGTGTTTTGCCAAGTCAGCGGCGCCGCGTTCCCCGGCCGCAGCGCTTGATTTTTCCGCACCTATGTTCAGGTCTCGGGGTTATCTCGTGGCACTCGCGCTCAGTTCCACCCCGGTTCGGGTCAATCGGCCCCGAACCAGACGGTTTCCCCCCGCGAATTTGCATTCTGACACTCTATTCGAGTGTCACTCATCATTCTGAACGAGAACAGGTTTACCGCTCTGCCGTCTTTCCCCTGCCCGTGCGATTCGTTGCACCATCCCACCCGCGTCCTGAGATCAAAGAGGTGCTGTCCACTCTTCTCTATGCCTTACGTCTCGACGGCACCGCGGTCCGTCGGGCCAAAGAAAAACCCGCAGCCAAAGCCGCGGGTGAAATCGTACGAAGATGCAGGCTTATGCCCGCATCTTCTCTCCAAACTCCTTTTCAAACTTCTTCAGTTTTGGAGCAATCACGAACTGGCAATAAGGTTGGGAGCGGTTATTATCGAAATATTCCTGATGGTATCCCTCCGCTTCAAAGAAAGTTCCGGCCGGCTCGACCGTCGTCACGATCGGCTCCGGAAAAGCTTTGTCCTGGTTGAGCGCGGCAATGGTCTCCTCCGCCTCCCGCTCCTGCTCGTCCGAGGTGTAGAAGATCACGGAACGGTATTGTTCGCCTACGTCGTTACCCTGGCGGTTCAGTGTGGTCGGATCATGCACCGCGAAAAACACCTCGAGCAGATCTCGAAACTTGATCTCGTTCGGATCGAACGTGACTTTTACCACTTCCACGTGGCCAGTGTCGCCATTGCAAACCTGACGGTAGGTAGGTTTATCCACATGGCCACCCATATATCCCGACACTGCCGATTTCACCCCGCGCAGCCGGTTGAACGCAGCCTCCACGCACCAGAAACAGCCGCCGCCCAAAATCGCTGTCTGCTCGTTTGCCATTGTGATTGGATGTTCAATCCTCCCGGGAAGTTACATTCCATCAAGCGCCGATGTTGTCTGCAATCGCGCCCGATGGATTTTACCTCCAGCCTACCCCGCTACCACTCTCGTTCCACCAGCAGCCGCGCAGATGAAACGAAGTAACGAAGTGAGGAACTTCCCGCATGTTCCCCTCAAAAGAAAAAGCTCCCTCGCAAGGGAGCTTTTCAAAACGTCTCGGGACCTTAGGAGGCTGCTTTGATGTCCTGTACCTTGATCGTGCTGCTGCTCTGATCCAGGCTGCCGGTCACCTGCACCTGCTTGCCTTCGAACTGTTTCGCTCGGCTCTGGTCGTCGAGCTGATAGGTCATGTTGTCGGCGGTTTTCAGAACGTAGTTGTCGCCTGACTTCATGATTGTGCCCGTAAACGCCTGAGCGGCCGGCTGCTTGTGCGTGTCATCCGCTTGGCCGGTGGGGGTGCTGGGCGTCTGGGTATTGGGTTTCTCTTGAGGCGCAGTCGTCGTCTGCGAGGGCATCGGCTCCGTTTTCTGGTCCTGCGTCCAAGCGACCAGTTCCGTACCTGGCCGCATGTTCGGATGCTGTTGCTTCTGCGAACTTTGTGCCAGTGCCATTGGTGCCAGCGTCAGCGCCGCAAGGGCTAAGGCAACCAGCGAAGTACTTCTTTTCATTTCGTCCTCCACAACAACCTCGGAACTTCTCTTTGACTGAAGGGGCGCGTTACCAAAGTAATGCACGGGGCGTGCCAAAATTTGTATCGTCTTTTTTCTGTTAGTTGCAGGTTGTAGTGGCGTTTTTCGCCTTTTTGACTGGAACATTCCACTCGATTAGCACCCAAAAATACCCGTCGGCCGATTACAGCGATGACGGTATAGACTGGCCCACCGTTCCCATCCAGACTCCAGCAGTAGTTCTTGTTCTTTGATCGCGAACAGATGCGCTCTGTTACGCGCAGCGCGCGCCACGCCCACGGTCTCGCAACGTGGGCGTTTCTCTTTTCGAATCATCCACCTACGGGTGGAAACTTATGATGGTCGCTGGGGTTTATACCAACGTGAGATGCAGACTCCAGCAAGGAGCACTACCCCATGAAGACTCACAGATTTTTGTGGCTGGCATTGGTTTTTACATTTGCTTTACAAGTGCTTTGCCTGACGAATTCTGCCTTCGCGCAAGATCAGGACGACAACGACCAGGACCCGCCTGCCCGCGTAGCTCGCCTCAATTACTCCACCGGCTCGGTTTCGTTCCAGCCCGGCGGCGAGGGCGAATGGGTAACGGCGATGACGAACCGGCCGCTGACCACCGGCGACAATCTCTGGGCCGATCAGAACTCCCGCGCCGAACTGCACGTCGGCTCGCTGGCCATTCGCATGAATTCGGAAACCAGCCTGACCTTCCTCGACCTGGATGATCACACTACCCAGTTGCGTCTTTCACTGGGCTCCCTGATCCTGCGCGTGCGGCACCTGGATGACGGCGATCTCCTGGAAGTCGATACTCCCAACGTCGCATTCACCATTCAACGCACCGGCGAATACCGCGTCGATGTCAACCAGGATGGAACCCAGACGATTGCGACGGTCTGGCACGGCCGCGGCGAGGCTACCGGAGGCGGCTACTCCTACACCGTGGTCGCCGGCCAGGAAGCCAGTTTTTCCGGAACCGATCAGCTTGATCACGAGATCGCGCAGATTCATCCTTCCGACGACTTCGACAACTTTGCTTTCAAGCGCGACGCGCGCGACGATCACGACGAGTCGTCCAACTACATTTCGTCCGAGATGACCGGGTACGAAGATCTCGACGACTATGGACGCTGGCACTACGTTGCTGATTACGGCCCGGTTTGGTCGCCCAACAATATCGACTCAGGCTGGGCTCCCTACCGCAATGGCCACTGGGTCTGGGTCTCGCCGTGGGGTTGGACCTGGGTGGAAGATGAGCCTTGGGGCTTTGCGCCCTTCCACTATGGACGCTGGGCTTTTGTGGACAGCGGCTGGTGCTGGGTCCCTGGACCGGTGGTCGTGCGTCCGGTCTACGCGCCCGCCATGGTCGCCTTCGTGGGCGGCGGCGGATTCCATCTTTCGATCGGCGTCGGTGAAGGCGTTGCCTGGTTCCCGCTTGGCCCGCGTGAAGTCTACGTGCCGCCGTATCGGGTAAGTCGCCGCTATGTCGACAACGTCAACGTGACCAACACGCGCGTGAACGTCACCCAGGTCACCAACGTTTACAACACCTATGTCACGAACAAGAACGTCACCCGCGTGACCTACGTGAACCAGCGCAATCCCAGGGCGGTGACGGCGGTATCGCACGACACATTCGTGAACGCCCGCCCGGTCAATCGGAATCTGGCACAGGTGAACGCTCGCGAACTTGCGGACGCGCCCGTAAGCCATACGGTTGCCGCTCAACCGGCGCGGGCCAGCGTATTAGGCGCCGCTCCGCCGGCCCGGGCGAAGCCTCCGGCTGCGGTCGAAAACCGCCGGGTAATCGCGACCAGGAATCCGACGCCGCCCAGAAATCCGTTGGAAGCGCGTCAGCCCGCTCCTAACGTCCGCACCGAACCGATGCGGCCGAATGCTCCGGCAGAGCCGACGCGCCCCGGCGCAGCGGGTCGGCCCGCGGAGCCCGCTAATAACGCGCGCGGAAATGAACCTGGACGTCCCAACGAACCCGCGCGTGCCAATGAACCCGCTCGTCCGAATCAACCGGCGCGGCCGAATGAACCAGCTCGCGGCAACGAGCCCGCTCGTCCCAATGAACCAGCGCGTGCCAACGAACCGGCGAATACGCCTCGCCCCAATGCGCCGGCGCGTCCGAACGAGCCTTCTCGAGCCAATGAACCGGAACGTCCGAATCAACCATCCCGGCCCAACGAGCCGGCGAACGTTCCACGCCCGAATAATCCCGCTCGTCCGCCGGAGCAAAACCAGCCGGAGCGGCAAGCGCAACCCAACCGTCCCGAGCCGCAGAGGCAAGAACCGCAGCGTCCGGAACCGCAAAATGCTCCGCGCCCGAATGCGCCCGAACGAGCTCAGGAACCTGCCCCTCCGGCTCGTCAGGATGTTCCCAAGCCGCAGCACCCGCTGGTACGCCAGGCTCCTGCTCCGGAACAACGTCCGCAAGTCGACCAGAGCGAAGCCAACAAGTTCCGCACCTGGCAGCAGGGGCGTCCGCAGCAGCGCCCACCGGAACAGCAACAACAGCAGCAACAACGGCAGCAACAGCAACGCCAACAACAGCAGCAGCAGCGACCGCAGCAGCAGCAAGCCCAACCCAAGCAGCAGCAAGAACGTCAAAACGCCCCGCGGCCGCCCGACAATCGCCCGCAGAAGGATCGTCCGGACAAGAACCGCTAAGCACTAAACCGGACTTCCCGCTCAGCGCGACCACACTATCGATCAGCCCGGCACGAAAGTGCCGGGCTTTTTGCTGCCCGCGCGTTTCTCAAGCCAGACCAGAAATCTGCCGATCATTCACTGGAGACCCAGTACGCTCGTCGCCCGATGTCACAAATCTCCATTCCGCTGGCAGTCCTGTTAGTGGTCATAGCCTCGCAATATCTTTGGATCTATCTGAACCACCGGCGCTCGCAGAAGCGGGAAGCCCTGTTTCGCATCATCACCGAAAACGCCGCCGACATGATTGCCTTGGTCGACACCAAGGGCCGCCGCCTCTACAACAGCCCTTCCTATGAGCGGGTTCTTGGCTACTCCCTTCGCGAGCTCGCCGAGACCTCCGTTTTCGAACAGATCCATCCGGACGATCGCTTCAAAGTGCTCGAAGCCTCGCGCGAAGCCCGCGCCACCGGCGTCGGCAAAAGCCTGCAATATCGCCTGCGCCACAAGGACGGAACCTGGCGCATTCTCGAATCCACCGCCAGCACCATCAAGAATGACCACGGAGAGGTCGAGAAGCTGGTCATCGTCAACCGCGACGTCACGCAGCGGGTCGACGCCGAGGAAAAACTCGCCCACAATGCACTCCACGACGCCCTGACCGAACTGCCCAATCGCCGGCTCTTCCTTGACCGGCTGCAGCGCTGCCACGCCCAAACCCGCCGCGATCCTGATTTCCATTACGCGATTCTGCTGGCCGACATCGATGGTTTCAAAGCGCTCAACCACTCGCTCGGTTCCGCCGCCGGGGATCAATTGCTGATGGAGATGAGCCTTCGCCTGCAGGCCTGTCTGCGCGAGGGAGATGTGGTCGCCCGTCCCGTCGATTCCCCCACGGGGGAGATCCTGGTCGCCCGCTTTGGGGGCGATGAGTTTGCCATTCTGCTGGAAGGTTGCGCTGAGCCCAGCAATGTTCTGCGCATCGCCGAGCGCGCACAAGCAGCCGTGGCCGCTCCCCTGTTGCTGAACCAGGGGCTCATCCGTTGCACGCTCGGTGTAGGCAGCGCGATCAGCGCTGCTTCGCATACCCGCGCCGACGATACCCTGCGGGACGCTGAGACCGCTCTCCGGCGCGCCCAAGCCCTTGGCATCGGACGCTCGGAGCTGTTTGATTCGGCTATGCACAATCGCGCCGTCCACCGCTTGAAGCTTGAAAACGAGTTGCGCACCGCCCTCAACCGCAACCAGTTTCGCATCCTCTATCAACCCATCTTCCGGATCGAGCCTCGCCAGCTGGCCGGGTTCGAGGCTCTGCTGCGCTGGCAACATCCCGAGCAGGGACTCATCGCGCCCAACGAATTCCTTGCCGCCGCGGAAGACACCGGCCTGATGGCCATGATTGATCAATGGGTGATCCGCGAAGCCAGCAGTCAGTTGCTTCTCTGGCAGGGTAGCAACGGCGGCGTTCCGCTGCGCGTGGCCGTGAATCTCTCCGCCCGGCATTTCGCCAGCCCGCAAATGATTGACGGCATCAAGAATTGCCTGCGCGATGCCCGCATCCTGCCCAGCAGCCTTCAACTGGAGATCGCCGATCCGGTCGCAGCCTCAAATCCCGATCACACCGCCGTGACGCTATCCCACCTTCGACGCCTCGGCGTCACCACCGCGCTCGATAACTTCGGCAGCAGCAATCTCTCGCTGGCCTCTCTCCGTCGCTGCTCCTACGACATTCTGAAAATCGATCGGTCGCTGATCTCCGGCATGCAAGCCGATCGCATCAGCCAGGACGTGGTCGGCATGATCCTGACGCTGGCCGCGAAACTTGACTGCGAGGTGATCGCCGAGGGAGTCGAAAAGCCCGCCCAGGTCGAAACCCTCCGCGCCATGGGCTGCAGCCTGGCACAGGGATATTTCTTTTCTTCCCCGCTGGATTCGAAAGCCGCCCTGCTGTGCGTGCAAAAAATGCAGTCTCTGCATGCCCCGCAACTCTCAAGATAGACCTGCCGCCCCGAGGTGCCTCACCCTGGTGCGTTCTGTGCGCCAGGGTGGGATTCCACGAACGCCGCGATCTTGGATTTTCTTTCCGAAGATCCGCAATCGGAGCTATTCCTGCTTCGACTCTTCCAACATCTGATCTCGCAGCTTCGCACCTGCCGCTGCCGGGAAAGTAAGCACATGCCGCGCCCCCGGAAGCATCTCGAGATCAGGATTCTGTCCCTGCTGATTGCTGACGGTATAAACGCCCACTACGTCAAGATCGCTCGGAATGCCTTTGATCGGAACTACGATGAGCACCACGAATCCCTCGACGAAGGCAGCGCCGCCAGTCGCCCCGAGCATGGAGCGGATAATTTTGCAGTCCACGTGTTCGGCAAAATCCGCCTTCAGGACATCGCGGTGGTACTTTGAGGGTCGAGCTGGCTCTTTTTGCGCCACTGGCTCGGGAGGCGCCAGCACAACTTTCTTGAAGAAGGTAACGCTGGGAACAATCTCGGGATTGTGAATGTTGATCGAGGTCTCGTACGTTCCCGGCCGGACCGGAGCGGAACCTCTTTCTTCGACCACGCCACACAGGAATTTTGCCGAGTACTCGGCAATCTGGAAACGTTCCTGCCCCTGAACAAGTGCCGAACCCGCTCCCAACACCAGGACGATGATCGCAACCTCAAGTCTGCGTGAAATCATTGTGGACCTCCTGGGACGCAAGCACCCCTCGCCCCAATGCGTAGTGAAGGTCCGCACGCGAACGTTTCACATCTTTAAGTTTTGCTGGATGGGAAGTGATTTTTTCGCCCCTGGCCTCACATCACTTCATCCTGACCGAGGTGAGGCGCAAGCCGAACGCAGTCGAAGGACCCCGAATCCCTCGACTTCAGAATGCTCTTGCAGAGTTTTTTTCCACAGCCGCCGGCAAACTCCCCGCCTACACCACGAAGTACTTCGCCGCCGGATGGTGCACCACAATCGCCGAAGTCGACTGCTCCGGCTCCAGCAGAAATCCCGAAGTCAACCGCACTCCAACGTTCTCCTCCGGATGCAGCAACGCAAACAACTTCGTCTGATCCTCAAGATTCGGGCACGCGGGATATCCGAACGAGTACCGCGACCCGCGATACTTCTGATGAAACAGATCCCGAATATGCGGCGAATCCTGGCCTGCGATCCCCAACTCCTGTCGCATCAGCCGGTGATGGAACTCTGCCAGCGCCTCCGCTGTTTCCACGCTCAGACCATGCAGGTAAAGATACTTTGTGTACTCCCCGCCTTCAAACAACCTCTGCGTCTCGACCGAAGCCCTGGACCCGATCGTTACCAGCGACAATCCCAGCACATCCATCTTCCCGGAAGCCTTGGGAGCAAAGAAATCCGAAATACAAAGCCGCCGCCCCTCCCGCTGTCGAGGAAACGTAAAGCGCAACAACTCGTGTAGCGCGGGCGCCCCCGCCCGCGTCGCCCCGTCAGGGGCGTAAACCACCACATCGTTCCCATCCCCCTGGGCCGGGAAATATCCATACACGACCCGAGGCTCAAACAATCCGCTAGCAAGAACCTCGTCCTCTAACGACTTCTTAATCGGCCGATACTTCTCCTCAACCAGCCGCAGATAATCTTCCTGCGAAGCCGTCTTCAACTGCCACTGATTCTTGAACAGCGCGGTCTCGTTGATATACCCGAACAATTCCCGCAGGTCGTAATCCTTTTTCACCCGAACGCCCCAGAACGGAGGCTCCGGAATATTTGGCGCATCGCCCACCACGGCGCTGCGCTCTGCGAACACCGGGCCGGTCTCCTCATCCACGGCCGCCGCCTTTGCGTACTCCTTGACGGTCCTCCCTTCGGTCAGCCGCGCCGAACGTTGCCCATCCTCCGCGATCAGGTCTTCCATGATGTGCAGACCGGTAAACGCGTCATCGGCGTAAAACACAGCATTGGAATACTCGCGCCGCAGATCGTCCTCCACATACTTCCGCGTCAGCGCCGCCCCGCCGCAGATCACCGGATACTCCAGTTTCTGCCGCTCCAGGTCCTGGATCACATACTTCATTTCAAGCGTAGATTTCACCAGCAACCCGCTCAGCCCGATCGCGTCGGCCTCATGCTCATCAGCAGCCCTGATAATCGAATCCCCTGGCTGCTTGATGCCAAGATTGACGACCTTGAATCCATTGTTCGAAAGAATGATGTCCACCAGATTTTTCCCGATGTCGTGCACATCTCCCTTCACGGTCGCGAGCACAATGGTTCCCTTCTGCTGCGATCCGGACTTCTTCTCCATCTTGGGTTCAAGATAAGCGACCGCCTGCTTCATCACGCCCGCCGAATCCAGCACCGACGGCAGCTGCATCTTGCGCGCGCCAAACAGCTCTCCCACCGTCCGCATCCCGTCGAGCAGCACGGTATTAATAATGTCGAGCGGCGAATACTGCCCGAGCGCGACATCCAGCAGTTGCTCGAGCGACTGCCTGTGGGCGCCTTCGCCCACCGCTTTCTCGCCATTGATGATCGCAAACTTCAGCTTGTCTTCGATCGACAGCGTCTCCACGTGCGCCGTGGTCGAAGCCTGCGGCTTCCCTTTCATCCCGGCGAAGTGGTTCATATAGGTCTGCAGCGGATCGCCGCCCGAGCGGTCGCGATGGATCAGCTTGCGGGCAAGCTCCACTTCTTCCTGGGGAATCTTGTACAGCGGATAAATCTTCGTGTAGTTGACAATGGCCATGTCGAGACCGTTGTCGACCGCCTCGTGCATGAACACGCTGTTCAAAACCCGCCGCGGATACGCATCCAGCCCGAACGAAATGTTGCTGACCCCGAGAATCGTCTTCACGTCCGGCAGTTCCTGCTTGATTCTCTTGACGGCCTCGAGCGTCTCCATCCCCGCCGAACGGTATTCTTCCTGCCCGGTGGAAATCGGCAAAGTCAGCGCGTCGAAGATCAGGTCGACGCCTCGAATTCCATACTTCTTGGTCGCCAGTTCGTAAATGCGCCTGGCGATCGCGACTTTCTTTTCCGCCGTCAGCGCCATGCCATCTTCATCGATGGTCAGCGCAATCACCGCCGCCCCGTACCGCTTCGCCATCGGCAGTACCAGAGAAGTCCGCTTCTCGCCATCCTCCAGGTTGATCGAGTTGATGATGGCCTTCCCGGGAATCCGTTTGAGCGCCTCTTCCACCACGTCGGCCTCGGTCGAATCGACCAGGATCGGCGCCGGAACCCGCGTCGCCACGCGCTCCAGAATCGACGTAATGTAGCCCTTCTCGTCCTCGCCCACGATCGCGCAGCACAAATCCAGCATGTGCGATCCGTCGTTCACCAGCTTCTTCGCCAGCGCCAGGATGTCGTCGTACTTCTTGCCCCGCACCAGATTGCGAAAATGCTCCACCCGCGTCGTGGTATTCATCTCCTCCGCGACGATCAAAGGCTTCGGCTCAAGATCGAGCGGGACCGATGTGTAGGCGCTCGAAGCCGCCCCCACGGGTTTCACGTCCCGCGCCGCCGGCTCAATGCCCGACACGGCATCGACCACCGCCTTCAAGTGCTCCGGCTTGGTTCCACAGCAGCCGCCCACAATGCGCACGCCGTAGTCGACGACAAAATGCTTGTGATACTTCGCTAATTCCTCGGGAGTGAGCTTGTAGACCGCGTGTCCGCCCTCGTTGAAGGGCAACCCCGCGTTCGGCAGCACCGAAATCTGCTTCGAGGAATTGAGCCCAAGGTAGCGGACCGCATCGTTCATCTCCTTCGGTCCGGTCGCACAATTGATCCCGATCACGTCCACATCAAACGGTTCGAGCGCCGTGAGCGCCGCGCCGATTTCGGTGCCGAGGAGCATCGTGCCCGACTCCTGCAGCGTCACCTGGACGGTCAAGGGCAGACGCTTCCCCGCCTTGCGCATCGCTTCGAGCGACCCGATGACTCCGATCTTTGCCTGCAGCAGGTCCTGCGCCGTCTCCACCAGCAACACATCGACACCGCCTTCGATGAGCGCCGCCGCCTGCTCCTCGTAAGCTGCCACCATTTCATCAAACGAGATATGTCCCAGCGACGGCAGTTTCGTGGTTGGCCCCATCGACCCCGCCACAAACCGCGGCCGGTCCTTGGTCGAAAATTGCGCCGCCACTTCCTTTGCAAGTTTTGCGGCCGCGATATTGATCTCAGCCACTCGCTCCTTCAGATCGAATTCACCCAGAACGGTCCGCGTCCCGCCGAAGGTGTTGGTCTCGACGACGTCGCACCCCACCGCAAAGAAAGCTGCATGAATGTCGCGGATGATATCCGGCCGGCTGAGCACCAGCACCTCGCTGCAATTCTCCTTGCCCCAGTAATCATCCAGAGAAGGATTCCGCAGCTGAATGTTGGTCCCCATGGCGCCGTCATAAACCACCACGCGCTCCTTCACGGTTTGTAAAAAATCCGCCATAGAAAATCAGCTGTTAGCCATTAGCGTCCAGCAACTGCCCTTCGCCATCTCAATAAATTTGTCATCCTGAGCGAAGCGAAGGACCTGCTTCTTCAGCCCTTGCCTGCAACCTCGCTTTGACCGAACAACCACAAAATGAGTTCATCTGGTTGTTTAGCCAACGACCGACGACCAACGACCGACGACGGTTTTCCAACACAAACGCCGGTCCTTACCGGACCGGCGTCTTGCGCTGTGCAGAAATCTCGAAAGCTTTCAGCTCCCCTGCACCGGCAACGCCGGTGCGCCTCCGGCAACGTCGGCGCTGTTGAACACCGCGTTGGCTCCCATATGCGCCGGCGCCGCGGCCAGCATCTGCTCTTTCCGGTAGATCAGGTTGCTGGCATTGAACGACGCCAGCTCAAATCCATGTCCATGCGTGATCGCGTCGGTGGGACAGGCCTCTACGCAATACCCGCAGAAGATACATCGATTGTAGTCAATGTTGTAAACCTTGGCGTAGCGCTCCGCCCCGCTTACCCGGTTGGTCTCGGTATTCTCTGCCGCTTCGATATAGATGCAATTCGACGGGCACGCCGCCGCGCACAGGAAGCAGGCCACGCACTTCTCCAGCCCGTTCTCATCGCGCTGCAGCACGTGCATTCCGCGATAGCGCTCCTGAAAGCGCGCTCCCCGCAGCGGCCCCGGACCGTCCGGATAATTCTCGACCTGCGTCGGCTGAAACATCTCCATAAAGGTGATGCTCATCCCCTTCGCGATCGCGGCGATATTCTTCAGCACTGGCATGCAATATCAGTATACCGAATCCACCGGTCACGTCAGCCTCGCGAATATAGCGTCGTGCGTCCCATCCCTCTCAGCGCACTCTGCGGCCTTTCTCTGCGCCCTCTGCGTTGAAAAGCTCTCCATACGAATCTTCCCAACTCGTACCCGGCATCCTTCCCTCGCCGCCCTTCATCTAAAATGTCGACCAGCACCATTCAACCCTATGGCCCATCTACTGGACTCCATAAATTCCCCACTCGACGTCAAAAAGTTAACCATCCCCCAACTGGAAGTTCTTGCCGAAGACATCCGCGAAGAGCTGATTTCGGTGCTCTCAAAGACCGGCGGACACCTGGGCCCGAACCTCGGCGTCGTCGAACTCACCCTCGCCATGCACTACGTTTTCGACACCCCGCAAGACCATTTTGTCTTCGACGTCAGCCACCAGGCTTACGTTCACAAGTTGCTCACTGGGCGCCGCGAACAGTTTCGCACTATCCGCACGCCCGACGGCCTGAACGGTTTCATGCTGCGCTCCGAAAGCCCGCACGACTGCTACGGTGCGGGCCACGCCGGTACTGCGCTCTCGGCCGCGCTTGGCATGGCGGTGGCGCGCGACCGCACCGGCGGGCAGGAACACGTGGTCGCCCTGGCCGGAGATGCCGCTTTCACCTGCGGCATCACCTACGAAGCCCTGAACAACATCGCCAACAGCACCCGCCGCCTGATCGTCGTGCTCAACGACAACGAGTGGTCCATCGACAAGAACGTCGGCGCCATCGCCAGCTATCTCAACACCATCGTCACCAACCCGCGTTTCGACTACCTGCACGAGCAAGCCGGGCGTTTCGTCGAGCGCCTGGGCGGCAAGACCGCCCTGCAAATGGCGCGCAAAGCCGAGGAAGCCGCCAAGAGCATCTTCTGGCCCAGCGTCATCTTCGAGGAACTCGGCCTGAAGTATTACGGGCCGATCGACGGCCACGACATCGCCACCCTGATCAAGACGTTCCAATTCCTGAAAACCCAAAATCGTCCCGTACTCCTGCACGTGCTCACGCAAAAAGGCAAAGGCTTCGAGCCCGCGATGCTGAAGCAAAAAAAGTTTCACGGCCTCGGCCCTTACGATCCCGAGACTGGCGAAACCAAACCACTGGGCCAGCGCACTTACTCGGAAGTCTTCGCCGATACCCTGGTGAAGCTCGCCGACATAAACACGAAAGTCGTCGCCATCACCGCCGCTATGCCCAACGGGACCGCGCTCGATCGCTTCCAGCCGCGCCACCCCGATCGCTACTTCGATGTCGGCATTGCGGAGGAGCACGCCGT
The DNA here is from genome assembly GCA_963733805.1 of uncultured Acidobacteriota bacterium. Lineage (GTDB taxonomy): Bacteria > Acidobacteriota > Terriglobia > Terriglobales > Acidobacteriaceae > Gp1-AA133. The sequence continues at coordinate 150,942 of CAVTEO010000011.1, forward strand.
CATCTTCGCGGCCGGGTTAGCCACCAAGGGATTCAAGCCTTTCGTCGCGATCTACTCCACCTTCCTGCAGCGCTCGCTCGATCCCATCATTCACGACGTCTGCCTGCAAAACCTGCCGGTGGTCTTCTGCATGGACCGAGGCAGTCTTTCCGGCGATGACGGCCCCACGCATCACGGCCTGTTTGACATCAGCTACCTGCGCGGCATCCCGAACCTCGTGCACATGGTCCCTAAAGACGAAGACGAGCTCGCCGACATGCTGTTCACCGCCATGCAGCATGACGGCCCGATTGCGGTACGCTATCCCCGCGGAGTTGGTCCCGGAACTCCGGTCAAAGACGTTCCGCGTGCGATTCCGATCGGCCAGGCCGAGCTTCTGCAGCACGGAGAGCACGATCGCATCGCCATCTTCGCGCTCGGCGCCCTGGTGCCAATGGCGCAGGAAGTCGCGGCCAAGCTGGAAGGCGAAGGCGTCTCCGCTGCCGTCATCAACGCGCGCTTCCCCAAGCCCATCGACGCAGCCATGCTGGAGTTCTACGGCCGCAGCGTCGACGCGATCGTTACCATGGAAGACCACGTTCTCGAGGCAGGCTTTGGCAGCGCGGTGCTGGAGCGCCTGTGCAATCTCGGATTGGCGACCCCGGTGATCCGTATCGGCTGGCCCGACCAGTTCATCGAGCACGGCAAGCCCGACGCGCTGCGCGCAAAGTACGGCATCAGCGTGGAGGCAACATTGCAGAAGCTGCGCCCGCTCCTGTCGAAGCGCAGCGATACCACGGTTCCCAGTGGCGAACGATTGCCCCTGTGATGCTCAGCGCCCCGTGTTAAACCCCGTTTCACCACAGAGTCACAGGGGCACAGAGAAAATCAAAAACGGGAGTGATTCTCTCCGCGTCCTTAGCGGCCTTTCTTCGCGAACTTTGCGGTTAGAAGCTTTACCCAACCGGGCAAAAGACCTTAGCCGCAAAGGTCGCTCCCCCGGATTGAGGGCGCCAGCGTCCTCTGGTGAAGGATTTTCCTGTCAAGCCCCCAAAACCCATCAATTCCCCGCATCTCCCTCAATCCGCGCCAAATATAAATCTCCCCACCGTGTCACAATCACCCCCTCGAAATTGCTATTCTAAAATTAGGCCAGAGATGGTGTTGTTCCGCGTGTCCTAGGCAGAACCGCGCGGACCCTTACCGTGTAACTTGGACCCGAGGGAGACCAAGCCGGACATCTGATGCGGCGTAGGCCGACTCACCCGCTACTGAGTCATACAGGGCTCATAGCATGCGTGAACCGTACCCGCAGCGGGAGTGATCACTCCACATCGCTTTAAGGCGATGATGAAAAGCAAAGACGAAAGGAAGGTCGATAACAACGAACATGGCGCGCGACCCGAACGAAATGTGACACCTGGACTCTGAACAGGCCGTGATCTCAACAGCTTCTTGCTACTAGCTACCGGCCACTAGCAAGCCAACCCGGGAACCAGCAGCCAGTCAACGCTTATATTCCTGCCTGCCCTTGCGCCAACCCTTCTTCCCTTGCGAACATCAATTGCAAATGAAACTCGTAATCAATGGCGACGATCAGCTTGTGGAAGGGCCGATCACTCTTAGTACCCTGATCGAACACCTGGGGATGAAACCCGACCGCGTGGCGGTCGAATTAAATCTCGACATCGTGCCGCGCCAGCGGTGGAACGAAACCCAGCTCGCGGACGGCGATCGCCTGGAAATCGTACACTTTGTTGGGGGCGGCTCTTCTGAGTCACTCGGGTAGGAGGTCCATCGTGAAACGAATCGTCGCGTTACCAATCGTCGCAGCCATCATGATCGCGCTCGCGTGGGCGCAGGGCCCGAGCCAATTTCATCCCGGCTTTAATCTTTTTTCCAAGCAGCAGGACATTCAATTGGGCCAGGAGAACGCCGCCCATGTTCGCAAGCAGATGAAGGTCATTCACGATGCCTTCCTCACCGAGTACGTGACCCGGGTCGGCAATCGCCTGGTCGGTGCGCGCGAGGCCCAGGAGAGCGGCTTCCCCTTCACCTTTGAAGTCGTGGCCGATCCATCCATCAACGCCTTCGCTCTGCCGGGAGGCCCGATGTTCATCAACACCGGCCTGCTGAAGGCGGTCGACAACGAAGCGCAACTGGCCGGGGTGATGGGCCACGAGATGTCGCATGTCATCCTGCGGCACGGTACCAACCAGGCCTCGAAAAGCAAGCTCATCGAGTTGCCGGCAGTGCTCGGCTCGCAGGTGGCGGGCGGTTCTCTGGTGGGACAGTTAACTCAGCTCGGCATCGGACTCGGCGCTAACAGCGTGCTCCTGAAGTTTTCCCGCACGGCTGAAAGCCAGGCCGACCTGATGGGCTCTCACCTCATGGCGGAAGCCGGCTACAACCCGATCGAGATGGCTCATTTCTTTGAAAAACTCAACGCGCAGGGCGGAAGCCGCGGACTGCAATTCTTCTCCGATCACCCGAACCCCGATAACCGCGAGCGCGCCATCGAGCAGGAGATCGAACGCCTTCCGAAGCAGGATTACCGCTTTCAGACCGGACAGTTTCAGCAGATGAAACAGCTGGTCGCGCGCATCCGCGAGCCCAAGCCGAAGCAACCCGCTCCCACCGAGCCTCCACCCGACCAGCAGCCACAACAGCAGCAGCAGCAGCAGTAAGAGAGCAGTTCAAACGCTTTCCGAAAAGACCACCGCAGAGAACGCCAGGATTCCGCACAAATCCACGAGCACTTCGATCAGGTTGCATGACAAAAGTCCCCGCCCAAGCGAAGCTTGGACGGGGCACCCTTCAGGTCTGATATCAGTCTTGTGTCATCCCTGATTGCGAATGTGGACGGGAACGCTGCGCACCCATTCGCGGAGTTGCAATACGAATGGTTCGCGATCTTAGTTGTTCAGCCGAACTTTGATGGAGGGGCGCGAGAGCGTCAGGGCTTGTTTCTGGATGGGCTCGGGGTTTTGGCGGATTCTGGCCGCTTCGCTGCCGAGAGGTTTTTCAAATTCTTCCAAGGTTTTCGCGAAGGTCTTGCCTTCCGGGGAATCGGGGGAAAATTTCAGGCCCGCCTGCGATTTGAGCAGGCTTGCGTAGGAAAGGCGCGGGGGAAATCCGGCTTCGTGCAGGAAGAGCGCGTAGTTGTACCAGTCGACGGCTTCGTTATGGCGGTCGTCCATGGTGGCGTCCAGTTGCAGGGCGCGCTGGTAGAAGCGCAGGGCTTCGTCGGTGCGGCCCGAGCGGGCGTGGACAGTAGCTTCGCCGATGGTGGCAAAGCTTTCGAGTTTGCCTTCGCCAGTTTGCGCGGCGATGCGGCGGGCCAGATCGAAAGAACGCAAGGCCTGGTCGGGATGCCCGGCGCGATTCTGGCAGTCGGCCAGTTTCAGCGCGACGCCGATGAGCTTGGGCGCGGGCGGACGCATGTCGGCGCCGTGGTGCGCGACGATTTCGAGGAAAGCTCCGTAGTGCGGAGCGGCGTCGGCGGGCTTGCCTTGGCGATCAAGTTCGGCGGCCAGATAAAGCTGCGCGTCGGCCAGCGATGGATCTCGGGCGATGGCCTTCGCCCAGCTTTTGAGGGCTTCGTCGTTATGGCCCAGTTGCATGGCCAGGATGCCATGATTGGCGAGGAGTTGCGCGTCGTTCGGAGTTCGCTCGATGGCGACGCGTGTCAGGTCGTAGGCTTCGTTATAGCGCTTCTCATTGGTCAGGTACTGGAGGAACGCGTTGCGCGGCGCGGGATCGACCGGATTCGCCTGGATGGCGCGTTTCCATGCGGCTTCGGCCGCTTCGGGTTTTCCGGCGTCAAGCTCCTTGTGCGCCAGACGCATCTCCAAAGTCGAGTCGTAAGCATTGAGAGCTGCGGCACGCTGCAGGTCGGGGAGATTGTCGTCGTGCAGGGCGAGGTAGTAGCGGACCTGATCGACGCTTCCCCAGGCGAGCAGGGCTACGGCGGCGCTTATGCGAAGTGCGCGCGCGCCGGGCACGGGACTGAGCAGCCAGCGATAGGCCGCGCCGAACGCGCTGCGAGCGTCGCTGGTCGCGTCGGAGATGGCTTCCTGTCGAATGAAGCAGGAGATTCGCGATACGGCCGTCGCGCAATTTCCAGATCGCTCCATCCAGAATGAAGTGGTGCAGATTCACGAGCGCGGTGAAGATCAGGACGCTGCGCGTGAAATCGAAGTGGAAGACGTGGCTGGCGATCCAGGGGCCGGGAATAAACAGCGCGATGCCTCCGGCGATAAGCACGGCGAAATAGGCCAACGGGCGCCAGTTCTGGCGGCCGTTCGGCGCGGGCTTCACGGCCGGCGTAGTAGCTGGTGATCCAGAGATATTGAGCGGAGTGCATCACCGCCAGCACGCCCGTGCTGTAGCGGCTCTGCGGCACGCGAAGACGTTCCCCAAGCGAAAGCACCGTAGGGAGAAGAAACCATAGGAACTGCGTGCTGAATAGTGTCAGCGACGGAACCATGCCCCGCCATCCGACTTCGCCGACCAGGCGCGAGAGTGCGTAGGCGCTGCAGATGAGGAAAGCTACTGCGAAAACAATTTGCAGCTGCGAGCTCACCACGCCCGGGATGTTCAGCGATACGAACAGCGGGTCGGTCGAAGGGCCGGTATGGAAGTTGAGAAACAGGATGCCGTAGGAAAGCAGGAATGCGGCATACATGCGCGTGGCGGACATCATTGACGGGACGGGCGCCGGCCCGGCGGGCAAACAGTCATCAGGATGCCGTAGTTCTGGCCGCTGTAGTGCCACGGGCTCCAGGTGAGGTAGAGCGTGAAGATAAACGGGAGCGCGCGGAACCAGAAATGCGAAACCACCGCGGTCAGCAGGATCAGCAGCGTGGTATGGACGGTAAAGATCCGGTACTTGTTGAAGTCTTCGGAGCGATGATAGGCGCGGTAGACCGTCGCCATGTAATGCGGGTAATTGAAGAATAGTGCGAGTACGTAGAAGGAGACTGACCAGGTCAGGGTGCTGGAGGACGCGGTCAGATAAGCGATCAGCAACAGGGGCGCGGACCAGGCCCCGCAACCGACGATCATGTCGAGCCAGGGACGGTAGATCCAGAAGGGCTGGCCGTTGGTATGGATTTCGGCATGAGTGCGGGTGGAGTTCACCCTGCGCGGATTATAGGGAGATGCTGGGGCGTGGCTCATGTGCCGAAAGTAACGTGAGGAATGCGAGAATTCGACGCGATGGACGGAAAAGGCTTTTAACCGCAAAGGGCGCTAAGGAGGGCGCGGCGGGACGCAAAGAAGGATGCTGTTTAAGCGAAGCGAGCCGTTCATCCGCCAGGGGGAGAACTGATGGCGTTTTGGACTCGAGAGGGCGCATGTTGTATAAGGGCACGCCTATGCGTATTGAGGACCGATGCTGTCTGCTCGTAACACTTGCGTCTCTTTTCTCGAATGCTTCCTTGAGCTGCGCCCAGGTGATGAAGGAAGCTGCTGCGGCGGACACGCATTACGGCGCGGACTTCCGGGCTCAAGAAGCAGGATGGATTTCTTCCTTATTACTGGGACGCGAAGAAGGGGATGCTGCTGGTGGAGCTGTCGGCGGCGGCGCGGGAACGCGAGTTTCTTTACTTCGTGGGACTGGGCAGCGGAGTGGGATCGACGCGTTTTTGCTGATCGCAGGACACTTGGGCGCGGGGTGGTGTGCCGGTTCCGTCAGGTGGGATCGCGGGTTCTCGTCATCGCGGAGAATTCTTCTTTTCGTGCGGAGCGTGGTAGTTCCGATTTGAAGAAGTCGGTGGAGTTGAGTTTCCCGACGTCGGTACTGGCTGCTCTTCCGGTAGAGGCGGAGCAGGACGGCACGCTAGTTGTGAATGCAAGGCCACTGGTTGTGCGCGACGCCGCCGACCTGCTGTCGCAGATGCGGCGGCCGACGCAGGCGGTAAACGGGCAGATGGTGCGGCAGGAGGCGCACGACTCGAACTGGAAGCTGGAGGATATGCGGAGCGTTGTCGATCTCGATGCGTCGGGAAGTTTTCCGCGCAATACCGAGATTGAGGCGCTGCTGACTTTCACCAACGATGGCGAGGTCGACTTCAACCAGCCCGATGCGCACTCGCTGAGCGTGCGCGAGCACCATTCGTTTCGTCGCGCTCCCGGAGACGGGGTACACGCCACGAGAGGCGGATCCCGCGGGTTGGATTCTTCGGGGAAGAATTTAAGGATTTCGCGCAAGCCTATAACCTGCCGCTAGATCGGGAATACATCGCACGTTGGCGATTGGCGAAGAAGGATCCTGAGGCGGCCGTCAGCGAGCCGGTGAAGCCGATTGTCTTTTACCTGGATCGCGCGGTTCCGGAGCCGATGCGGTCGGCTTTGAAGCGAGGAGCTTTGTGGTGGAACGCGGCGTTTGAGCAGGCGGGATTCAAGGATGCCCTTCGGATTGAAGATCTGCCGGAGGGCGCTAACCCGCTGGATGCACGCTACCCGACGATTCAGTGGACGAACCGGTCCGGGCGAGGCTGGTCGGTCGGCATGACGCAGACCGATCCGCGAACCGGTGAAATTGTGCATGCGGTTGTGCAACTCGATTCTCACCGCATGCGGACGGCGAACAATTATTGGGAAGCGACCACGCCTTCGGGGCAAAGGAAATGACGAACCGGCACTCGATGCGTTTGCCGCACTCGATAACCTGGATCCGCAAACTTCCGATGAGACGGTCATGCTGAACCGTCTGGCGCTGCTGACCTGTCATGAGATGGGGCACGTTCTGGGGCTCGAGCATAACTTTGTTGCGAGCACATTCGGGCGGGGATCGGTGATGGACTACTACGCTCCGCGGGTGAAACTGCGCGCGGACGGGTCGGCGGATCTGTCGGACGCCTACATGCAAGGGACCGGAAGTTACGACAAGTACGCGATCGAGTGGGGCTACAGCCAGGGGACAAGCCGGGAGCCAGCCCTGAGCAGGAGCATGAGCGGCTGGAAGGGATCGTACACAAAGCGCTGGCTGCGGGGATCATCTGGGGGAACGACGCTGATCCGCGATGGAATGCATACGACGACGCGGCCGATCCGGTGGAATGGTTGAAGCAAGTCTGGCCGGTGCGGGATGCGTTGCTGGCGCATTATGACGCGCACCTGCTCAGGCCCGGAGAACCGGTTTCGCTGCTGGCGTCGCGCTTTCCGTTGATTTACCTGTTCCACCGTTATGCGCTTGGCTCGGCTGTGAATGTGGTGGGGAGCGCGAAAATTCCGGCGTCGCTTGCGGGTGACGGGCAGGAGCCGATGGCCGTGTGGCCGGCCGCGAGCCAGCGGGAGGCGCTTCAGCTCGTCCTGAAGGCGCTTGATCCCAAGGAACTTGAAGTGCCCGCATCGCTTTGGAAAATGCTGGCGCCGCCCGAGGGCGATCGAAAGGATGCGGAACGTTTCACTTCGTCCGCCGGCTATCTGTTCAGTCCGCAGGATGGAGCGCGGGCGATTTCGGAAATCGTGGTGGGTGGGATTGCTCGATGCGCAGCGCATGGAGCGGGTGGCGGTGATTGCGCGCCAGTCGAAGGGCGCGTTATTGCCTGGCGATGTTGTTTCGGCGTTGGTGCGTGTGGCGTTCCCGAGCGGGGGAATTGGCAGCGATGTGGTGCAGTCGCAGGTTGCGGGGCGATTGATGATCCTGTCGGCGAACGCGAACGCCACTTCGGAAGTGCAGTCGGCGGCTCTGGCAGGAGTGTTTGATATTCAGAAGATCGTGCGCGCGCGGTCGGATGCGCAGGGGCGGCGATTGAATCGGGAGATTGAGTTGTTTTTGAGCAATCCGCAGCGGAATTTGCCCAAGCTTCGGCCATCAGGAGCGCCGCCGGGGCCGCCGGTGTAGGGCATGCGGGCTTACGCAGACCAGCGCCCCTGCAGCGTCCCGTGGTCACGATGTGTGCTTGGCAGATCAAAATCCCCGCCCAAGCGGAGCTTGGACGGGGGCACCCTTTTGACTAACGGGCGCGCTTGGAAAGTTGCGGGGGGCGTGGCAGGATTGCGAGCGGGAACGAAGTTATGGAAGCACAACCGATCCCGGGCAGTCGATGGGCTATGCGTCGATGGGTCATGGTTTCGGCTCTTGTCTTTAGCTGCGTTGCTCAAACTGCTGGGCAACAGGCGGCCACTCAATCCGCAGCGCCGGCAACTTCGGCGGCAGCCGGCAAGCCGACCATCAGCAAAATCAGCGTGGCGACTGACCAGCGGGGTTTGAGCATTGAGATTCTGACGAACTCGCCGGTTGTTCCCGACACGGAACGGCTGGAACATCCAGACCGCCTGGTCTTTGATTTTCCCGGAGTCTCGCTGCAGGGACCGCCGCAGCACATCACCGTCAACCAAGGTCCGGTGTCGGCGGTGCGCGCTTCCTTGTTTCAAGCCAGTCCTCCCTTGACCCGGATTGTGATCGACTTGAAAGAATCGACCAGCGTGGAGTTGCAGCCGTTTGAGAACAAGATTGTGATTCGCATTCCCTTTGAGAGTGAGACTCCGCAGCTCGAGCAAGCGCAATCCAAAAAAGCTCCGCCCGCAACTCCGCCTGCGGCATCGCGGCCCATTGGTCCGTCGCCATCGATCCCGCCGGCTTCCGATGGACGCGCCAATCAAAAGCCGGCTGGAGAATATGAGGTACTGGAGAAGGCGCGGGGGGTGACGCTGGAGCAGTTGCCCGCGCTCGAGGCTAAGGCCGAGGGCGGCGATCCCGAGGCGGAAACGCTGATGGCGCTTGCCTATCACGCGGGCGTTCTGCTGAAGAATGACGAACAGGAGGCGCTGCGCTTGCTGCATCGGGCGGCCGCGCGCGGCTATGTGCCAGCCGAAGAATCGCTCGGCATCTACTATAGCGTGGGCATCGGCATGGACAAGCCCGATCCGCAGGCAGCACTGCAGTGGTATACCGCGGCGGCCGAGAAAGGATCGGCGGACGCGGCAACCAACATTGGCACGATGTATGCGCTCGGGGACGGCGTGCCGCAGGACATGACCGCGGCGATTGGATGGTTTCGCAAGGCGGCGGATGCGGGCGGAGCGTCGGCCGAATACAACCTGGCGTTGATCTATCGACGCGGCGATGGTGTGCCGCAAGACGATAAGCAATCTGTGGCATGGCTCACAAAAGCCGCCGATCACAACTTCATCCCAGCCTTAAGGGAATTGGGATATCGAGCCTCAAATCCCTGGGATGGATCAGCGGCGGATATTCCAACTGCCCTGCAAAGGTACAAGCGCGCCGCGGAGTTGGGGGATGCGATTTCTCAAGCCATCCTCGGCGACATATTTTCGAGCGGCGAGTTTGTAAAGCCCGACTACGAGCAGGCCGCGAAGTATTACCGGATGGCGGCCGATCAGGGACAGCGCGATGGAGAGTTCGGGCTCGCCGTTCGGTACACCCTGGGCCAGGGCACCCCTGTCGATCCGGCGGAAGCCATGCGCTTGTTCAAGGCCGCGGCCGAGCAGGGACATGCAGACGCGCAATACGATCTGGGAGTCATGTACGAGTTGGGACAGGGCGCGGAGTCCGATTTGCCTTCGGCGGCGTACTACTATCAACGGGCAGCCGAGCAGGGCGTGGTCAAGGCGCAGTACCGGATCGGCGTTCTGCTCGCGAAAGGCGTTGGCGTGGAGGCGGACCGGGTGTCGGCCTACAAGTGGCTGATGCTGGCACAGGATTCGGTTCCGTCGGCCACCAAGGCCTTGAACGATCTTCGTCCGTCGATGGCGGCCAGCGAAATTTCGGAGGCGGAACGCCAGGTGGATGCCTGGCGCACCGCGCACAAGCAAGCGTCTCGCTAGAACTGCTCGGCTGTCTCGTAAATGCAAGCGCTCTGCGGGCTGCGGGAAAAAATGGTTCCAAAGGTAAAGCTCCGACCTCAGCGGCTGAAGCCGCGCGCTGTTTGCTAGCTTTTTGGCTCGGCTAAAGCCGAGCCCTATCAAACCAACAGATTTCCGGAGTTTTTCCGCAGCCTGGAAAGGCTGTACCTTCCCATTTGGTGGGACTGGTGGGACCACGAGTTGTCGCCCGAACGGGGTTGCCTACATTCTTCTACAATGCCCTTGTGAAGACCTGGGACGTCATCGTCGTGGGGGGCGGGATTATCGGGCTCAGCGTTGCCCGGGAGCTTCGCAAGCAGGGCGCGACCGTGCTGGTGGTAGAGCGCGGAGAGCCGGGACGGGAGGCGTCTTATGCAGCGGGCGGCATGCTGGCCAATTGCGGGGACGAGACGCCCGGTGTTTTGCAGCCACTCGCCACTGCAAGCGCGGAGATGTATCCCGAGTTCGTGCATGAGTTGGAAGACGAATCGGGGATCAACGTGGATTTGCGTTCGCACGGAACGCTGCTCTTCCCCGCTCCGGGCCACCCGGCTGATCGAATTACGGGCGCGACGCCACTGTCTGCGCCTCTCCATGATCTGGAACCTGCGCTGACCGCATCTGGCAGAACCGCGGTCTTTCTCAAGGAGAGGAGCGTGTGTCCGCGCGCGCTCACGAAGGCGGCACTCATTTCCGCCAAGCACCGCGGCGTGGATGTCTCGTCGGGAACCACAGTGGAATCGGTGGATGTGTCGGGTGGACGCGTTACTGGTGTCATCACCGACAAGACTGCTTATCGGTCCTCGGCGGTTGTGAATTGCGCAGGGGCGTGGGCGGGACACATTCGGCCATTGGAAGTGCCTGCGCGGCCGGTGAAAGGCCAGATGGTGTGCTACGCGATGCCGCAGAAAGAACTGCTGCGACACGTTGTGCGGTCGCCGGAAATTTATCTGATCCCGCGCAGCGATGGGCGCCTGCTGGCTGGGGCAACCGTGGAGGATGCCGGCTTCGATAAACGAACGGTGCCGGAGACGATCCTGGAATTGAGGCGGGCGGCGGTTGCCATGCTGCCGGCGCTTCAGCAAGCGCGCCTGCTCGAAGACTGGGCGGGGCTGCGCCCCGGTACGCCGGATAACCTGCCGATTCTGGGGGGTACGTCGATGCCCGGGTACTTTGTTGCGACGGGCCACTTTCGGGATGGAATTCTGCTGGCGGCGGTGACTGCGCGGATCATGACAGAGGTGATCAACCGGGGCAGGTGCGCTTATGATCTGGCGCCGTTCGCTTTGGACAGGTTCGAGGCGGTGGAAGGTTCAAGGCTTCATAGTTTCAAGGTTTCATAGTTTCAAGGCGGGCCCCACAATGGAACTTGGAAAATTGGAAAGGTTGTTTGGCTCCCTGCTACGGTCATCCGCTCGGATATACTTGTGCGTTTGAATAGATGAGACTCACCTCCGCGAATTTCATGTTCGCCAGAAAGGGTTTTTCTTATGGCTTCTCCGGCACTCGATTTTGCCCGTCAGAATCAACAACGTTTCGTCAGTGAATTGAAAGACCTGCTTCGCATTCCCAGCGTCAGCACGCTCGAGGAGCACAAGTCGGACGTCCAGAAGGCAGCCGAGTTTGTGGCCAGCGAACTGCGCAGGATTGGGATGGAAAATGTCGAGATCATTCCGACCAAAGGACACCCGCTTCTGTACGCCGATTGGCTGCACGCATCGGGCGCACCGACGGTGCTGATGTACGCGCACTTCGATGTGCAGCCGCCGGATCCGCTGGATGAGTGGCTGAGCCCGCCCTTCGAACCGACCGAGCGCAACAATAACATCTACGCGCGCGGGGCGGTCGACGACAAAGGCCAGCTGTGGATGGAAGTGAAGGCGCTCGAGTCGCTGATGAAGGCTCATGGCGGCAAGCTGCCCATCAACGTGAAGATCATTTTCGAAGGCGAGGAAGAAGTGGGCGGCGAGTCGATCGCGGCCTATGTGCGCAAGGAGAAAGCCAAGCTGAAGGCGGACTTCGCGCTGGTGTGCGATACGGAATTGTTTGCGCCCAATCTTCCGACGCTGTGCGTCGGGCTGCGCGGACTGGTCTACACCGAGATCGAAGCTTTTGGCGCGAAAACCGATTTGCACTCCGGCATGTATGGAGGCGCCGCGCCCAACCCTTTCTTCGCGCTGATTGAGATCATCAGCAAGCTGAAAGACTCCAAGGGCAAGGTGCTGATCCCGGGCTTCTATTCGAAGGTGAAGGCGCCCACCAAAGACGAGTTGAAGGCCTGGAAGCGGCTGCCCTTCAACGAGGAGCACTATCGCAAGACCGAAGTCGGGTCGAAGGTGTTGACGGGAGAGCCGGGATTCTCGGTGCTGTACCGGACCTGGGCGCGTCCAACGCTGGAAGTCCACGGCATGCCGGGCGGGTTCACGGCGCCCGGGGCCAAGACGGTGATTCCGGCGAAGGCGTCGGCGAAAGTTTCCATGCGCATGGTGCCGAACCAGGACCCGGACGACATCCTGAAGCGCTACACGGCCTACGTCAAGAAGCTTACGCCGAAGGGGATCGAAACCAAGATCAAGGTGTGGAGCAAGGGTCCGGCGTGCGTGGTGTCGACCGACAACCGCTACATCAAGGCGGCAACGGACGCGATGCACGACATCTTCAAGAAAGACACGGTGTTCATCCGTTCAGGCGGGTCGATTCCAATTGTCACCGACTTTCAGGACGTGCTTAAAATTCCCAGCGTGATGATGGGCTTCGGACTGCCGGACGACAACCTGCACGCGCCCAATGAGAAGTTTCATATTCCGAATTTCCATCGGGGGATTGAATCGATTTGTTTGTTCTTTGAGAAGCTGGGAAATTAGCGTTCGGCTCAAAGACGGAAGTTCGTATGACGCGCGGGCTTGCAAGCCCGCGCGGTTTGTTTAGAACGTAGCAGAACCCCTCTGTATCCATAGCGGCGCTCCACTGGGATCGGAAAGCTGTCCGTAAAACTTGTTGCCCGGGCCTGGATTCAAGAGCGGTACAATAACGGTTTTTTCCACTTCTCCCGGGGAAAACGCGACGGTTTGCGAAAGACCCGCGTAGTCGACCCCCGCCAGCGCAGTTCCGTCGGCCGTTGAGAACTGCACGGAGACAGAAGTGGCGCTCGATGGGTTGAGAGTGACGGTAAAGGTGGCGGTCGATTGAGCCTGATCGATGACGGCATCCGATACGGAAATCTGGCGCCATTTCGAATTCACGCGAATGGAGCCAAACACCGCCGGGGCCATCCCCTCGCAATGTTGTTCGAAGTCCGCACCGAACGCTTTTACGTTACCAGCGGTGTCATAGGTCGCTTGCAGCACATTGAAATTGCCGGTCACGGTATTGCAGCCACGGCCTGCTCCCCAGACGTTCATTAGTGGAAGGCCAGGCGTGGAGGGCAATCCTTGTGCGTTCAGATACAAGCCCTTCGTAAGAAGCGCATTGTTTGGCGCTCCGAAGTTCACGGACCACAAATCGCGCGCGGTCGTAATCGAAACGTGGACAGTATTATCAGCGTAGTGCGACGCCACGAAGGTTCCATACTGAGCACTGATTAGCGTTTCACCCAGACTGATGTAGGCGCCTGGCTGGCCGTAGATCGAGAAGACCGTAACGTTAACATTTGGATCTTGGATTGGCAGCAGGCCGGACCCGACCGACGATTGCTCCCGTAGCGTTGCTCAACTGAACGCGAAATGACTTGTTGCCGCGGGGCAGCCGATCACCGACGATCGGGATCGTGATCGGCACAGCTGTTGCACCCGGGGGAAAGGTTATGGTTCCAGAAGCCGCCATGTAATCGCGGCCCGCAAGAGCGGATCCATCCACGGTGGTGTAATGAACGGTGGTCGCACTGCTATTGGGCATGGAGAGGGAAGCAATGATCTGTCCCCCGCTTGTGCCAGCATTTCCCTTCATCGCCGACCCGCCTCCGATGCCAAGACGGGGAACGAGTTTCGAGCCAGAGTTGTAGCGAACGGAGCCGTATAGCGCCGGACCGATAGTGACACCGGTACAATGTTGCTCAAAATCGATTGCCACTTTGGCAACGGTTCCGTCTAAGTTGAACGCGAGGTCGGAGAGATAGAAACGTCCTACTGTCTCGCATCCGCGGCCATCGCCGGAAACGTTCAGATCCGGATGAGTCGAGGGATAGACAACACTCTGTGCTCCCTCGTATTGCCCGGTGGCAAGCTTCCGAGACTTTGGCGGACCGAACGTGACATACCAGAAGTGGCTGTAGTCCGGAGTATGGAAGGAAACCTGAAGTCCTCCCGTGCCTGCGCTTACTACTGTGAAAGGGCCGTCAGCTGGCGTGAAAGACAGCTGCTGGCCAGCGCCGACCCAATCACCGGGCTGGCTGTTGAGGATCAGAACTGTTTGACCAGCTCGCGCAATCACGGGAATGAGAGCGAGAGCTCCTAATACCACGAGACGAAGTAGCTTTGGCATGGGGACTCCAATGGCAGTAAGGCCGCTGTCAGTTTAGGGCCGAATAGGTGGCGTTACTAGATCGGACCACGCGGACTCAGGCTACCCGAGGCCCATTTCGGAACGGTGTTTGTTAGAGAATTTGCACCGTCTCTACTTGCGAGATTCTGCGGTCGCGTTGAGGACGATCGTTAAGGGAGTCGTATTTTCGGGTTTGACAAACCGATTCACGATAAAACGGCTGCCGTCCTTGGTAACGTCGTAGGTAAAAAGGTCTGTGGAGGATATTCCGCTGCGGGCGTGCTCCTGAAACAAGGCAACCGGCGTGCCGCTGCTGAAGGTTCCATCACCGTTGACCGGAACCGCGGTGATGACACCTCCGGGAGCAACGTAAAAGAGTTCATGGCCGTCGCCTCGCCAGCGAGGCTCGGTGCCGCCTCCGCGGGAGATCTGCCATTTTCCCGCAGCACTGGGGTAGCTGGTGACATACACCTCCCAGTCGCCGGTTTCGTTCGAGGCGTAGGCAACCCACTTGTTGTCCGGGGAAATCATGCCATTCACTTCAGAAGCTTTCGTGCTGAGGAAGCGGGTATCTTCGCCACCGGTTGAAGGCAGCAGCACCAGGTCTGAACCGCCGGCTGCCAGTTGCAGCGTACCGATTATTTTGCCGTCATGCGTCCAGGAATTCGGCACAATGTCATCCTGGCCCTGACGTTGAATCAGAACCTTCGGAGGATCGAGTCCACGCACGTTCTTGGTGTGCAGCGTGATTCCTGCGATCGCCGAGCGGTATGCAATGGCACTGCTGTCGGGAGACCAGGTGGCGGCAACGTCTTCCGCCGGATCGAACGTGAATCGCGTGCTGGTGCCTTTCTGCAGGTCGGTGATCCAGATGTCGACATTGTTTGCCTTGACGTCGGTCACGTCTACTCCCAGCAGACGGCCGTCTGGCGATAGCGCCGGGTTGGCATAGACACCAGCTTCGCCGACATGGCCAATCGTTTTGCCGCTGCGGTCAAACCACGTGAGTGCGGATAGCGTGCTCCCCGTCGCCGTGCTGTAGACCAACGTCCCGTTTTCCGAGGTCGTGAACGACCCCCAGTACGTTGACGGCTGAAAGGTTATGCCTTCTCCCACAACGCGCGCTTCTCCGCTCACCTGCCCGTTGCTGGGATCCATCGACACGCTCACCAGCGTGCGTTGGTCGGACATGTAAAAGAGATGGCCCTCAGCATAGGCCGGATTCGAACGGGAGGGAGTGACGTATTTTTTCCCGCCGCCCTTAAGCGAACCCATATAAATGCCGCTGATCCGGTCATCCGGCAAATTCGCGAACTGACCTGCCCAGTAGAGGAAGTGCTCACCATCGGGAAGGAAAAAAGGCCAGCGATGCGAAGCCTCTCCCTTCACAAATTGCGCAGCGGTCAATGGTCCGGCCTCGGTTCCATTGGCATTAATGCGCCACAGGGCTCCGCCTGCATCGGGCGCATACACGATCACGCCACTTCTGCCCCAGGTCGCGCCGCGTCCGCTCGAGGCATTCGCCAGCACTTGCACGGATCCGCCCGATGCGCTGACCTTCTTCAGTTTGCCGCCTGCAAAAAAGCCGACGAAACCGGCGTCGGGCGACCAGAACGGATAGCTTGCGCCCTCGGTTCCGGCCAGCGTCGTGACCGTACTGGATCCGATGGGCTGAACATTGAGGATGTTCGCCCCAGACGCCTCATCGTGGACGGCGTACACCAGCATACGACCGTCAGCCGAGATCGCGAGATTCCCGGTCTCGTCCTTCAAGGTAATGGCAAACTGCATGCCATCGCCTTGCGAGGTATGCGAGCGGGCAACGATCCAGAAGGCTGCTGCCAATATCGCGAACGCTCCGGCCAGCGCCCATGGTAACCAGGACGGCAGGCCGCGACGCTGGGTGACGCGCAGCACCGCCGAACTTTGCGATCCGGAAGAAGCGCTCAACGCAAAGGCCAGATCGCGAGCCGACTGAAAACGGTCCGCCAGGATTCTTCTCGAGGCAGTGGCGCAGCACTCGCTCCAGGTCAGGGGAAATCTTCATTCGCGAAATGTCGATCTCGGGAGGATCCTCCTTGAGGATCGCATTCATGGTCTCGACCGAGGACTGCCCCGCGAACGCGCGACTGCCCGTGAGCATCTCGAACAGAACCGCTCCAAAGCTGAAAACGTCGGAGCGTGAATCCACAACCTGACCGCGCACCTGCTCCGGAGACATGTAGGCCGCGGTTCCCATCACCACGCCTTCGGCGGTATTGAACTGGGCGGCCGAAAGCGACGCGGTGGCCGTGGTTCCGAGGTCGGTTCGATCGAGTTTGGCGAGTCCGAAGTCGATGAGTTTGACGCGTCCGCCGGACGTTAGAAACACGTTTTCCGGCTTCAGATCGCGATGCACGATGCCCTTGGCATGCGCGGCCGCCAGACCATCGGCGATCTGCAGCGCGTATTCCACACACTTGCGCGCAGTGATCGGTCCAACTTTGAGCCGCTCGCGCAGGGTCTCGCCATCGAGCAATTCCGATACGAGATACGGCACGCCGTCGTGCGTTCCCGTGTCATACACGGCGACCACGTTGGGATGGCTGAGGGCTGCTACAGCGCGGGCTTCCAGCTCAAAGCGCCGCATGCGGTCCGCGTCGCGCGCCGATAACTCGGGCAGGATTTTGATGGCAACCTCGCGGTCCAGGCGCGTGTCGCGGGCACGATAGACCTCGCCCATCCCGCCGGCACCGAGCGGGGACTGAATCTCGTACGGTCCGATCTTCGTGCCTGTATTCAGGGTCATTGGCCCGTCATTATATCGTCCCGAACTCTGCCACCCAGCACGCAGTTCCTTTGCAAAAATCCTCCCATGCGTCCACTGGAATGCATCCCAATGTCTCGTAACCCACGAACGGAGGCGTGCATTGAGGAAGTTCGCAGATCATTTCTTGCGGGTCGGACTAGTTTCTTGCATCGGATTCGTTATGTGTGGCTCGGGTTTTGCGCAGATTACGCCGGTAGAACGAAGTCATTCGGTGGATTGGACGCAGGCCAGCCGCCAGTATGTCTCGATCCGCGTCCTGGCAAGTTCGTCGCCGAGGTTTGATCTGCTCGACGCCCCGCCCGGAGACGACCCTCAAGCTGTGTCCGGTCAGCAGCAGGGCTTCATCGTTCGAAATTTGCGACGGGGGCTCGCCGACCAGAAGAGCCTGTACGCGGCCCCGTTCAAAGTGAAGAACATCAAATGGGACATTCTTTTTTTGGGCGTGACGGGCGGATTGCTCGCAGGCGACCGCCAGCTTTCCCGGCAAATCTCCAATGACAATGTAGACGTCAGTCATGCCATCGCGCTGGGCACTCTGTTGGGGACGAGCGCCGCGGCAGGTGGCATTTGGGCTTACGGCTTAAAGACTGGCAACCGGCACGCCGATGAGACCGGAGAACTGACTCTGGAAACGCTCGCCAACACGTTCCTGATTTACACCCCGATGCAATTTATTGCCGGCCGCGAGCGCCCGGATGATGGAACCGGCAACGGCCGCTTCTGGGTCCACCGGAACTTCAACACCTCATTCCCTGCAGGCCATCCCATGTTCACCTGGGCGATGGCGTCTGTGATCGCGCACGAGTATCCGCGCACCTGGGTGAAGATTCTTGCTTACGGCACGGCTGGAACTCTTACGGTATCGCGGCTTACAGGGAGGAACCACTTTGCGTCCGACCTTTGGGTCGGCAGCGCGCTGGGATACTTGATCGGCGCGAAAATCTTCCACATGCGCTGCGATCCGCAGATCAGCGAGGCCTGTCACCGGTGATTCGCCGGAATGGAGCTTTTCCCAGCACTACGCGCCGGGCTAATGAATGCCGCCGCTTCGCGGCTTATCTTCTGCGAGATTCCTGTGTCTTAAATGGTGGCGGGGTTTCGCGGGATTCCTGCGTGTTAGTTAATGGCGGGGCGTGGTTTCTTTGTGGCGCTCACTGATTGAAATCCCCGCCCAAGCGGAGCTTGGACGGGGCACCCTTCGGGACTCGTGAGATTTCTCCGTCATCATGAGCCTACCCGAACGAGATCTTCCGACCTCATTCAGCCACCCGAAACTTTCACTCTCATTTGGCTACCCTCCAAAAACATACTGCGCATCGCTATTGGGAGAGTGCTTGAGCTTTGCTTTGGCGCTCTGCCTGGGCGTATCTTTCGCGGGCGATTTGCAGGATTGGTTGCACAAAGCGCTTGTATTTGTTCAGGGTCGGTTCGTCGTTGGCGGCGAAGGCGGTTTCCACTGTTCTCGCGGTTTGGGGTGTCACGATCTCAAGGCGACCGACGAAGACGCGTTCGAGCCGTTCCGGTGCGGGCGTGATAGCGAGGGGCAAGACCTGGTCGACGAAGGATCGTGGCACGAGGTAAATCAGGCGGCTGCCTTCTTCGAACCAGGAATCGCGCCAGGTCTGCACCATGGCGTGGGCCTCGTCGGCATAGAGGCCCTGATTGACCAGGACGCCTTCCAGATCGGCGCAGAGTGAATCCAGGTTGCCGGTAAGATCCGGTGGGTCGAGGACAGTTTCATCAGTGAGCGCGCGGGCCCAGCGGTAACCGAGTTTATTTCCGCGGCGTTCAAAGAGAACCAGGGCCGGAATTTCGTTTTCGCTGAGGTTCTTGATGAACAGCTGGCCGCTGGGGTCCTGGGTTGCCGCAAGCGGCAGGGCGGCGGCCGAGACGCCTCGGTAAAACAGGAACTTTTCTTTTTGCGTGCCGGCCGGCGTCTTGATGCTTAGTGGAGTGGCTGCGGTGTCGCGCGCCGTGTAGTAGCGGTTCGACGAACCTTCACGCACGAATTGGGGAGCAAGGTTCGGGGATACGGCCACGTCGTTCCAGGCGATGGTTCCGTCGTGGGGCAATTCGCTCAGGCTTGCGTTTTGCAGCAGGCCGCGTGGCTCGACGCGAGCGGCGCGAGGATACCACTCCGTGAGGATTCCCTTGGAAAACGCGACCTTCACGGATACCGAAACGTCATGCGGAGAATAGAAATAGAGCACGGGGGTTTCCATGCGAATGGTTCCGCGCAGGCCCACCTTGAGATTCGCCCCATCGGTGTGCTCGACGAACCCGGGAAGCTCGCTGGGATCGTAGAAGGACGACCAGAGGACGGCGCGGCCATCGTTCCCGGCGACGGACGTGAATGTTCCCCATTCGTGCGCGGTCAGGTCTGGAGCCGGTCGTTGCTGGGCTGCGGCGAGCAAAGCGGCCAGACAAAGGACAAACGCAGTTGTAGCCAGCGCAAGGATCAGCGCGAAATTGGTTGCGTGTTTTCGATTGGTCATCGGACCCCACCTCCATGCGCAGAAAGACGCGGATGGGCGGGCAAGTGTTAACCGGGGCGAGTGACCTAGTTCTTCCCGCCTTGCGCCGACGCCTCGGGCCAGGCGCGCTCCCAATGACGCCACGTTGCCATGTCGTCAAACCCGAGTTCGTTCCACCAGTGGTCGAGCGCTGGTCGATCGAGGCGCAGGACCGCTTCCCTGCTCACCGAAGCGGGAGGCGGAGCCAGTTTTTGAAGGCGGTCGTAGACCGATGGACGCTCAGCTGGATCGACACGGGACAGCAGATGCCACAACGTGAGCGCGTCGCGTTTACGGGATTCCTCGAGGATGACGGCCAGATCGGCGGCGCGGGCTTGCGCGGTCTGATCCTCGAAATCCAATCTCGCTAATGCGGTCCGGAATTTCTCGGATGTATCTTCGAAATAAGGAGTGCCCGGGCCAATGTTTCGCCGGGTCGCGCATGCAGCTCCGGCAGGGATAAAGGACTCGCGGCCGTTCAAGGTGAAACCGACCCAGCCCAACGAGGTGCGGACAAGACCCGAGCCGGAATCATCGACGTGCAGGGAGTAGACGCAGCCGAGATCCACGGTGAGGGCCGAAGGTGTATCGACCACAAACTCGCCCGGGCGCGCCCAGATGCGGGCGTGAATGGTTCCACGGTCGAGGGCAATTCGCTTCAGGCCGGCGGCCATCGTGAGCAGACGAAGGCGAGTGTTCTTTTCGACTTCGATTTGGCCCACATCGCCCGCCTGAAGGCTGACGCTTGATGCCTGATCGGTTTCCAGAATTTGTCCGACGGAGAAGCGGCCGGTGTCGCTGCCGAGCGAGTCGAAGCCGACGCGCGGCTTTCCTGATACGACGGAGACATCCCAACCAGCCAGGTTCGCCGGGGCCGCCGGCTTTTGATGTGTGACGAAGACGACGACAGCGGCGACGACGACGACCGCGGCTGCGGCCGCCATGGCTGGAGCGAATCGCACACCCCGCGGAATCCACTTCCATCGGCGACCTGCGTTTACTGCTGGAAAGTCCGGCACGGGTTGGTCGTGTTGGAATTCCTGAAGCAGCGACTCGAGTCGCTGGATTTCAGGATCCGGCCCGCCGGATTTGTCCCACAGGTAGTCACTGATGGGCTGGTTATCTTGTTGCCTGCCGGTATCCATGACTAGGACCTCTCCTGTTCGGCCGCACGGGTCGGCATGAGGCTTAACTTCGCGCGGAGTTGCTGCATCCCGCGATGCAGATTGACTCGGACGGAGCCGGGGGTCAAGCCGGTGCGGGCTGCGATCTCGGGGCCCGTCATTCCTTCCACGAGCCGCAGGATCAATGGTTCGCGGTACGCCTCCGTCAGGCTCTGCACCGTTTCGAGAACCTCGGCAGCCGTTACGCCTGCGCTGCGTGGTTTTGCTCTCGCACTCAAAGCGGCAGGGTCGTCTTCCGGCAGCTGGTCCTCGGGCACGAATCGACGGTAGTGGTCATTCGCCCGGTTGCGTGCGATCGCTGCCAGCCAGGGACCGAAGCTGTCGGCTTCTCGGAGCGTGGTCAATCGCTTGAGCGCGATCAGGAAGACGTCCTGGACCAGGTCGTCCACATCGTCAATGGGAACTCTGGCCAGCAGGACGCCGTGGACCATCCGCGCGTAATGCTGGTAGAGGGCGCCGAAGGCGGCACGGTCTCCGCGCTGCGCGGCACCCACGAGGGTCGCCTCTTCGGAGATTTCGGGCATCGATCGTTCCCTCGCGCGCGAAAACGCCAAGGCTTTCGCCGGGAGGTAAAGTCTATCTCCGAACCTGGAGATCATCCGGTCAGGCCCCCGAAACTGATAGACGCCCGGGGCCGGGGAAGTGTTAACGCGGGGTCACCGATGGGGATGGAACTATTTCGCGATTGATATGGGACCCAGGGCTGCGCTAGGCTGAAATGGCTCTCGCGATTCTCCCCGCCTTCGTCTTCATTTACCCGAAAAGCCTGCGATTGCTGCATTGCGTGTGCAATCAGGCGTAGTATCGGAAAGGCACCCACAACATATGGGGTTTTCTTTCTTGACCCATGCCTCACATCGCCGTTACAGTAATTGCAATTCGTGCCTTCCCTGCCTATGCGAGGAAGGTTCATGTCTGGATTGCTTCAGGCCGGCATCTGATTGGTAAACAGGGCCAACCGGGAGCGTCCACCAGCCAGAAGTCGTGCAGACGCGCCCCAGCCAGCGCAGCCAGAAGCGCAACAAGAACGGCCTGTCATCGCGCGTGATGTCCGCATGATGGAGCGTTGAAGGAGTCGAAGTTGCTCAAACTGAAAAAGCTCCAAATCCTTGGTTTCAAGTCGTTCTGCGACCGCACGGAACTGAAGTTTCCGGGGGACGGCGTGGCGGCCATTATCGGGCCCAACGGATGCGGCAAGTCGAATATCGCCGACGCCATTTCGTGGGTGCTGGGCGAGCAGTCGGCCAAAACCCTGCGCGGCTCGCGGATGGAGGATGTGATCTTTGCGGGAACCCGCGACCGGCAGCCGACGGGAATGGCGGAGGTGTCGCTGACGCTGATCGATCCGGAGCAGTACGACGGTCCCGGCAAGAATGCGCCGACCGAAGTGGAAGTGCGCGACGAGATGCCGGGTGAAGACTGGGACGAAGCCGAGTTGCGGACGCAGGCGGCGCTGGAGACCGAGCGCGCCGTGGAAGAAGCGCAGCCTGGGAAGGTGGAGGAAGTGGCGGGAGCGGCTGATGGCGGGACGGGTGTGGCTGTTTTAGAAGCAGGTAGTGGAGAAGCGGGCCTTCCGGCGGTTATCGAGGGGCAAGAGATTCAGCCTGCCCGCGGCGAGGCTGCGGGTCCGACCGCGACTGCGGTGTTGACGGGGCCTCCGGCAGTGGTGTTGAAGATTCGGCGGCGCAAGTTCAATCAGCAGCAGTTTCATATGGGCGAGGTGGTAGTGACACGGCGGCTGTTCCGGTCGGGCGACAGCGAGTACCTGCTGAATGGAAAGCTGTGCCGGCTGCGCGACATTCAGGAACTGTTCATGGGCACGGGGTTGGGGCCGGAGTCGTATGCCTTGATCGAGCAGGGGCGCATTGGGCAGATCCTGTCGAGCCGTCCGACGGACCGGCGGGCCATCATCGAGGAGGCCGCGGGCATTACCAAGTTCAAGACCAAGAAGCGGCTGGCCGAAGCGCGGCTTGAAGATGCCAAGCTCAACCTGAACCGCGTGAACGACATTTTTGAAGAAGTCACGCGGCAGATGAATTCGCTGAAGCGGCAAGCGTCCAAGGCCGAGCGCTACGCAAAGCTGCGCGATGAAATGCGGGCCAAGCTGCGAGTGGTGCTGGCCAGCAAGTTCACGCAGCTGGACGTGGAGAGCGCGGAGATCGACGCGCAGCTGAACAGCCTGGCGGAAGAAATGCACCATCGCAGCGAGAGCGTGCACCAACTCGAGGCGGAACACGGCGAGCGGACGCAGCGCGGGTATGAAATTGACGGCGAACATCGGCAGAACCGCGAGCGCTTGAGCCAGATCGCCATGGAGATTGACCGCGGGCAAGCGCGGCGACGGACGAACGAAGAACGCTGCGCGGAATTGACGGCCCGGTCGGCATCGTCGGATGCGGAACTTGGACAGGCGCGCCTTCGGCTGTCGGCGCTCGAAGAAGAACTTGCTTCCAACCAGCAAATTCTGGAGTCAGCCAGTGTCGATCTGGCGGGAGCGCAGCACGAGCTTGGGCTGTGTCAACAGGAAGCGGCCGCGGCGGGAGCGGATCTGGCCAGCCTGGAACGGGAGATCGAGAGCGGCCGGGTGGCAATCATGGAAGCGGTGGCAGCGGCTTCGCAGCTGCGCAATCAACTGACGCAGGCGGAGGAACGGCTGGCGGCGGTTGATCGCGAGACGCAGCGGTTGCAGGCGGAGATTTCGACGGCATCGTCGCAGGTGCAGGCCTTTGGCGGGCAGCGCGGGCAGTTGCAGTTGGAATTTGAAAGTGTATCGCAAAGCGTGAGCGGGCTGACGGCGGAGATTGCCGACTTGCGGCGCACGCTCGAAGCCAGACGACACGAGGAAAACGAAGCGAAGCTCAGGCTGGACGGGCTGCGCGCGGAGTTTGCGTCAGCGCTGGGAAAAAAGGGATCGCTGGAGGCAGTCATCGCCGAGCACGGGTATTCCACCGAGTCGGTTCGGCGGCTGTTTCAGTCGGGGTTTTTGCAGGGCGGGCTGGCGCCGGTGGGAGTGCTGGCGGATTTTCTGGAGGTGGAGCCACAGCACGAGCGCGTGGTGGAAGATTTTTTGCGCGATGAACTCAACTACATCGTGGTGAAGTCGTGGGATGCGGCCGATGAAGGGCTGCGGCTGCTGCGGAACGATGTGGATGGGCGGGCGACTTTCCTTGTGCATCCTGAGGATTCGCAGGCGCGGTTCTCGTTCGTGGTGGATGAGGCGGCGCATTCGGCGCCTCCGGGACAGTCGATTCTTCCGTTGAAGAACACGATACGGGTGCTGAACGGGTTCGGCAAGTCGCTGGAAGTGATTCTGCCCAAGCTGCGGGATGGGTACATCGTTCCGGACGCAGGGTTGGGGCGCGAGCTGGCGCTCGAGAATCCGGACGCGTTCTTCCTGTCGCAATCGGGCGAGTGTTTCCACAACGTGACGGTCACGGGTGGAAAACAACGCGCCGAGGGCCCGCTTTCGATGAAGCGCGAGCTGCGCGAACTGTTGCGCATGCTGGAAGAACTGGAGCGGGCGCTGCGTGATGGCGAGGCCCGGGTGCTGATGCTGGGCCGGGAAATCAAGGAATTCACCTCACTGCTGGACCGGCTTGAGAACGAAAAGCGCGAGGCCGAGAAGCAGGCGATGACGTCGGGGCACATGCTGCAGCAACTCGACGCGGAGATGGGGCGAGTGAGCGAGCGGCTGCGGGTCAGCCACTCGGAACTGCAGCGGCTGGCGGCGGAACGGAACGATCAGCTGTCGATTGTGGTGGCGCGTACCGGCGATATTGCGGCTTCCGATGAGCGGCGGGCGGCGATTGAAGCGCAGCTGGCCGGGGTTGGAGAGCGGATTGCCTCCCTGAAGGAACGGCGGGATGCGGCCGCGCAAAGGACCTCACAGCATGTAGCGCGCGTGGCCGGACTAGAAGAGCGGCATAGGTCGGCGGCGGCGGTTCTTGAGCGGATGCAGTCGCTGGTGTCGGAGATGCGCGAGCGCGTTTACGGATTGCGGTCGCAGATCGACGCATCGGCGGCCGAGAAGGTCCAGCGCGAGAACGAAAACCAGATGCTGGCCAGCCAACTGGTGGAACTTGATGTGGAGAAGAATGCGGGCGAGGCCCGGGAAGGGCTGCTGCAGTTCGAGTCGGAGCAGATTCGGGCGCGGCTGGCGGAAATCGATGAGGCCCTCCGCAATGCACGCCAGGCATTGGACCAGGCCCGCGATCGGCGGGGCGAACTGGCGGCGGCGGGAGCAAAGCTGCAATCGGATGCACAGTACATGGCGGAATCCTGCCTGAACGAACTGGGCGTTCAGCGCCACGAACTGATGGCCGATACCACGATTGCGATGGTGGCGGGAGAGCAGTTGGCGACAGAAGACCAGGTTTACCGCGAGATGCGCACGCGTCTTGACAATATGGGTCCGGTCAACATGATGGCACTCGAGGAGTACAAGGAGACCGCGGAACGGCATGGGTTCCTTGAGACCCAGCGGCAGGACCTGCTTGACTCGATCCAGAATACGATCGCAACGATCAAGGAGATTGACATTGTGTCGCGCCAGAAATTCGAAGAGGCGTTCCACAAGATCAACGAGAACTTCCAGCTGACTTTCCGCAAGCTCTTTGGCGGCGGGCATGCGTTCATGCGACTGACGGACGAGGAAAACAGCGCGGAGAGCGGCATTGACGTGGTGGCTTCGCCTCCGGGAAAGAAGCTGCAGAACGTGCTTCTGCTTTCCGGCGGCGAGAAGGCGTTGACGGCGCTGTCGCTGCTGGTCGGGAATTTTCCAGTATGCGCCGAGCCCGTTCTGCATCCTGGACGAGGTCGATGCGCCGCTCGATGAGGCCAATATCGGACGGTTCACGGACCTGGTGAAAGAGATGAGCGTGCAAACGCAGTTCGTGCTCATCACGCACAGCAAAAAGACGATGAGTATTGCTCCGGTGTTATACGGAGTGACGATGCAGGAGCCGGGCGTATCGAAACTCGTGTCGGTACGGTTTGGCGGGACGGCGTAGCCGTCGGATTGCGCAAGCGACGGCGGAAGCGCAAAAACTTCAAAGCTGTAAGTTGGTAGAAGCCCGGAAGCCATCGCCCGGTTCGCTCGGCGGCGGCGGCGCTGTGTCATTTTCTTGGTGTGCCGAGATATCCACGCTCTTCCTCAGGTTTTCCACACTTCCAAATCCTCATAAATAGCCGTATCTGGCGTGCGGTTTTCGCGACATGCGGACGGCGTCAAGGTTTTTCCGGTCAAGAGGATGGAGCTATCACTTGCAGGCATGATGGAAGTCGTTGACAAAAAATTCTAGGGCAGCTAGAATACGCCACGTTTTTTGCCTGTAAAATTTCATCTCATGAGCCCACAAGTTCTCGACTCCGTCCTCCAGCGTACAGACTTCCCAGATCTTCAACTTCACGCCAGCGGAAAGGTGCGCGATGTGTACCGGCTGGATAGCGACCGACTGTTGTTCGTGGCAACCGACCGCATCTCGGCGTTCGATTACATCCTGGCAACCGGCATCCCGCACAAGGGGAAAGTTCTGACCCAGATTTCGCTTTTCTGGTTCGACTTTCTGAAGGATGTCGTACCGAACCATCTGATCACGGCGGACGTGGACCAGTATCCGGCGGAGATCCGGAAATACGCGGACCAGTTGCGCGGACGATCTATGGTCGTGATGAACGCCGACATGTTTCCGGTGGAGTGCGTGGTTCGCGGCTACATTTCCGGCTCAGCGTGGAAAGAGTACAAAGCTTCCGGCAAGGTTTGCGGGATCGAGTTGCCGAAGGGATTGCAGGAATCGGATCAACTGCCGGAACCGATCTTCACTCCGGCAACCAAGGCGACCAGCGGTCACGATGAAAACATACCCTTTTCCGAAATGGTCCGGCTGGTGGGTGCCGAGGCGAGCGAACAGCTTCGCGATCTGACGCTCAAGGTGTATAAGAAGGCGGCCGATTACGCGCGCACGAAGGGCATCATCATTGCCGATACCAAGTTTGAGTTCGGAAGGACCGCGCGCGGGATCACGCTGGCGGATGAAGTGTTGACGCCGGATTCGTCGCGCTTCTGGCCGGCAGACAAGTACCGTCCGGGACAGGCGCAAGACTCCTATGACAAGCAGTATGTCCGGGATTACCTGGAAGAGATCCGCTGGAACAAGCAGCCACCGGCTCCGGCGCTCCCGGCCGAAGTGGCGCGCAAGACCAGCGAAAAGTACCTGGAGGCCTATCAGCAACTGACGGGGCGCAAGCTGGATGTGTAAGCGGGAAGCGGCTCGCGAGACGCGGCCATGAACGCCGCGGACTGGGCGATAGTAGTTGTCGTTCTCGTATCGACAGTGACGGCGGCTTTCCGAGGCTTTTTTCACCAGGTATTTGGCATGGCAGGTTTGGTCGTGGGCTATTTGCTAGCCGCGTGGCAGTATCCGCGCGTGGCCGCATGGCTTGCTCCTCATCTGAACTCGCCCTTGCTCGGTGACATGTTAGCGTTTGGCGCGATCTTTCTTGTTGTGGTGATCGTTGCTGCTGTCATAGGGCGCATTGTGCGCTGGGCGATGAAGGAAGCGGGCTTGAGCCTGATTGACCGCCTGCTGGGCGCGTTGCTGGGCGTGGTGAAAGGATCGTTATTCGTTGCGATTATTCTGATGGGCATGACAGCATTTACGCCGTCATCGCCATTGCTGGAAGGATCGCAGCTAGCGCCATACTTTCTGGTTGTGGGTCGAGCCGCGATCTGGCTGGCGCCGTCGCAGTTGCGAGCAAAGTTTTTTGAGGGACTTGACCTGGTTCGTCATGCGCACGTTCCCGATCCACCTGCGCTGATGCCGAAAGTCCCGCGGTGAAGATGAAAATCTGATTCCTGACGTTTGCTTTGCCAGAGAAAGAGAGAGACTGTGAAAGATCAACTGGAAGCGCTGATCATGCAGATGTACAAGAGCAACATCCTGTACTCGGAGGCGGTGCGTGAATTCAAGAAGCGCTTTATCCTGACGGTTCTGCAGGAAAACAAGGGCAACCAGTGCCGCGCGGCGCGCGAACTGGGCATGCACCGCAACACGCTCAGCCGGACTCTAAGTGAATTGAAGATTGACGTGCGCCAGTTGCGCGATGGCGTGAAGAGGCCGCCGCGGAGCGCCCGGCCGATGGGATTCGAAAAGAAGGCGGCGCGCTAGGAATCGGGCAAGGCTTTCGAGTCAGATAAATCTCAGACTCAACCAAAAAGGCAGCCCGGATGGCTGCCTTTTCGTCTGGATACGACCTGTCTATTGCGCCGGCTTCTTGCGGGCCGGCGGCTTCTTGGCTCCGGCCGGGGCCTTCGCAGTCAGGATGGCGCCGTCCTTCATGGTCATGACAAAGGGCTTGGGCTCGTAGGAAACAGGCGTTCCTTCGAACTGGAAATCTGCGCCTTCCTTGGGCATCAAGCGAGCAGGGATGGCGGCCGTCATCGTCAGGTCGATGTCGGCGCGCTTGGCCTCGATGTCATCCGAACTCCCGGCCAACTTGAGGTTGCTGGGAGAGACGATAGCAATGACCTGGGCAGCCATTTGAAGCGGCTTGCCTTTCAGGACGCTCCAGACTTTTTCGGCATCCTCTGGCTTTCCTTCGGACAGGACCAGTTCCCACTCCGCGAAACTCATTTCTTCCACTTTCTTAGTCTTCACGATCTCGGCGGCCTGTTCGGCGGGAGTGGGGGGCACATACTGCGTGATGGTGAAGCCATCGGGAGGCACGCCCGTGGTGGAGGCTTTGGCCTGGGCCATGATGTCGGTCCATCCCTGGTCAGAACCGTGATACTTGGTGTATTGCGACTTGCCGTACTTCTCGATCTGGGCCTGCATCTGGGCGGGGGCAAGGCTGGCGGCGCGCGCAGCAAACCAGGAGCCGTTCACGACATCAGGCGGATTGGATTGCAGATATGCCAGTGCCAGCGGATAGACGATGCTGAAATCGGTCGGCGTCGCCTCAACAGCGACGCGCAATGACTTGGTGGCGGTGGGGAAATCCTTCTTTTGCAGGGCGGCGACGCCAATGGCGGCGTTGAAGATGCCGTTCATCTGCTTCTTCAAATTCGCGTAGTCGGCATCGCTCATGCCTTCGGGCTTGGCAAAGTTCTGGAGCGCGGCGAGGCCTTTCTGCCCATACTGCTCGGCATCCGCGAGATTTTGCTGTGGGTTCACATTAGCCTGCGCCTGCACCCGCTTACTGTAGGCCAGCAAAGCGAGCGCGCGGACATTGTTCGGATTCAGTTGAAGCAGGCGCTGCGCGGTATCAGCCATCTTGTTGGGGTCACCCTTCTGCTGGTAGGTGCCCATGAGAATTTCGAGGGCGTCTTCTTTCATCACGCTGTTGGGATACTGCGTGAGGAAGGCTTCGAGACCGCTGATCTTGGCCGCGGGATCCGATTGCTGAACCGCGCCGACGTAAGCGTTGTATTCGGCGGGATCCTTGATTTCCTTCTTCTGTTGAGGTGCGGCCGGCTGCGCGGGCTGCACGGACGGTTGTGCCTGCTGCGGCTGCGCCGCCGGTGCGGTGGACTGGGGCGCAGGCTGCGCTTGTGGCTGCGCGGGGTTTTGAGCAGCCGCGGAAACAGCACATCCAAGCACAATCGTGAGAAGAGTCTTGTTCATTCGCATAGCTCCTTGAGTTCTCGGGAAGATCAGGACGTCATCCTGCCGAAGCGTGCACACTTCACAGCGTTTGCGACCCGATACGTGTGCTGCAGGACGCCGGAACCGCCTCCGCTTCCCTTGTAAGGTGAAGAGACCCAAGGCGCTTTTCCGGTGTGCGGATTATAAGGACCTGCTCGTCAATAAGGCAAGCCGCTCACACTCCGCCGACCTTCCTTCTTGTTAAGATGCGGGACAGGGCGTTCCCGGCTGGTTACTTGCGGCGGGAACAATTTCGCTTTCTGAGGCAACTCAATGGCGGATACGGCGAGCAGGCTTGCCGGGCAAGTGGCGGTGGTGACAGGGGGAGGGCGAGGCATCGGCGCGGCCATCGCCCGGAGGCTGGCCGAGTTGGGGGCGTCGGTAGTGGTGTGCGGACGAACGGCTGCACCCCTGGAGGAAACGGCGAAATCCATCGTGCAGGCCGGGAACCGGGCCGAGGCGATGCCATGCGACGTGGTGGACGACCGGGCCGTGGCCGAGGTTGCCCGCGCGGTGCGGAGCAAGCACGGACGGTTGGACATACTGGTGAACAATGCCGGGGTGGGCGCGTTTGCCGCTCCGCTGCATGAGTTTCCCCTTGAAGACTGGGACCGGATTCTGAATACCAACCTGCGAGGCGTGTTCTATGCGATCCGAGCTTTTGCGCCACTGATGATCGAGCGGCGATACGGGCACATCATCAACATTTCGTCGCTGGCCGGAAAGAACCCCTTGCCCAAGGGAGCGGCGTATGCAGCATCGAAATGGGGACTGAACGGGTTGACGTACTCGGTTGCGGAAGAGCTGCGCGCATACAACATCCGGGTTTCGGTGATTTGCCCGGGCTCGACGAATACGGATCTATCGCCCCACGAGGGAAAGGATCCCAACCGCATGCTGCAACCGGACGACGTGGCCCACGTGGTCGAGATGCTGGTCACGCAATCTGCGCAGTCGTTCGCCAGCGAGGTGCTGCTGCGGCCTACGATGAAACCCTGATTGGAGCAGAGGCTATTTCTTGAAAAGATTGTCGAAAGCGGCGCGCGCGTCGGCAGGCTTGGCGGCTACCGGGGTGGTGGTTTCCTTTTCGGTAGTAACTCGTATCGAATAGAACGTGCAGTCGTTCTTCACGTCCTTGCGCGGAATGCGTTCGGGGACCGGTTGCATGCACTCGAAGCGGCTGGAGGGATCGAAGTACAGGCATTGCTTGCAGGAGTGCAGTTCGAATCCGCACTTGGGACATTTCTCCGGGGTTTCCGCCGCGGACAGCAAGGTGCCGCACTGGGAGCATCGGGAAACGGTGCGCTTGGGCGCCATCTGAAGGGGGCGGGGACCGAAGGTGTCTTTTTTGGCGGGCTTATCGCCAGACCTTTCCCCGGATTTCTGGGATTTTTCCCCGGTGTCCTGGTAACCGCGCTGCCGGTATTTCCGGTCGGACAAGAGAATCTCCTGATACGGCCCACATTGTCTCGCTTGTTGGAGGGGATCACAAGAGCCAGACTGTAAAAACAATACATCCGAATGTGCGGGGAGGCAGCATCCAACGTGGGAATTCCAAAAACGCCTGCCAAAGCGCCGCGAATTGTGTTTCGCAGTAGCGGGTGCTAACATTCGAGTAACGGTTGAGATAACGGGAGGAAGAAGATGTCGGACAGTAACAGCAACAGTTTCCTCTGGTTTTTGGCGGGTTTGGGCGTGGGCGCTGTGGCGGGCGTACTTTATGCGCCGCGGTCAGGCAATGAGACGCGAGAAGCTCTGCGTTCAAAGGCGGAAGAGGGACGCGAGTACATGCGCAATCGCGCCGATACCGCTCGCTCGCAGGCCAACGAGTGGGTGGATCGCGGGCGCGACCTGCTGAGCCAGCAAAAAGACCAGTTCCGCGCGGCCTATGATGCGGGGCGCCAGGCGTACCACGAAGCAACCACCGAGCCGGGCGGTGCGGCGAAGAACCTGTAGAGACGATTCTCCGCGATTCCACGAGCAGGAACGGTAGCGGGGCAACTTATGGATAAGCTCGTACCTTTGTTCATCATCTGCACGGCGGTCGCCGTGATGATCCAAGCCGGCATTCTGGTGGCCCTGTTTGTCGCGGTCCGCAAGACCAGCGGGCGGGTGGAGGCCTTAGCCAGCGAGGTCACGAGTAAAGCGCTGCCTGCGATCGACACGGCGCAACAGCTTCTGGCAACGGTCAAGCCTCGCGTCGAAGACATTGTGGTCAATGCGGAGCAGACCGCGCGTATGGCGCGAAGCCAGATGGAGCGGCTGGACGCGACAGTGAATGACATCGTCGATCGCACGCGTCTACAGGTTATCCGCGCCGATGAGCTCGTGAACCGAACGATGGACAAAGTCGAGGAAACCACCGAGATGGTGCATCGCACGGTGGTGTCGCCGATCCGGCAGTTGTCGGGTTTAATGCAGGGCGTGAGCGCGGGACTGGAATTTTTCCTGGGTCGCAAGCGCCGGCAGCCGCGCGATGGGATGGGTGTTCCGCAGGACGAGCTTTTTATTTAGTATTTGCCGAAATACGCCCGTCAGACAATCCAGCCGCCGCCGATCACAACTTCTCCTTCATAGAAAACGGCGGCCTGTCCTGGAGTCACCGCTCTCTGCGGCTCATCGAAGGTCACTTGCAACTCTTCCTCGTTCACCTTCTCCAACCAGGCGGGAGCAGCCTCGTGGCGATGCCGAATCTTCACTGTGACCCGGATTGGGGCGGGAACATCGCTAACCGCGATCAGGTTATAACGGTGGGCACGCAGGGTCCTGGTGTACAGCTCTTCGCTCGGACCCACGACCACCTGGCCGGAATCGCCCTTGATCTGGATCACGTAAAGAGGCGATCCGGTGGCGACACCGAGTCCCTTGCGCTGTCCCACGGTGAAGTTGTGAATGCCGGTGTGTTCGCCGACCACTTCCCCGCTTGAGGTGACCAGTGCGCCGGCCGTATCGGGCAAAGCTTCGCCCTGCTCTTCCAGATAGGCGTCGAGGAAGCGCTTGTAGTCGCCGCCGGGAACGAAGCAGATTTCCTGCGAGTCGGGCTTTTCGGCCAGGGCCAAGCCCTGCTGGCGGGCCAGTTCGCGGACCTGGGGCTTGGTCATGCCACCGAGCGGGAAGAGCGTGCGGCTTAGTTGCTCCTGCGTCAGTCCGAACAGGAAGTAAGTCTGGTCCTTGGCGAGATCGACGGGGCGCTTCAGGAGCCAGCGGCCGCGCTGGTCGTCGAACTCCACGCGCGCGTAATGTCCGGTCGCCAGCAAGTCAGCACCGATCTGGCGAGCCACAATCAGCAATTGATCAAACTTGAGATGGTTGTTGCACAGGCTGCAGGGGATGGGCGTGCGTCCGGAGAGGTAGTCCTGCACGAAGGGTCGGACGACCTCGCGCTCGAAACGCTCTTCGTGATTGACGACGTAATACGGAATGCCGATGAACTGGGCGACGGCGCGGGCGTCATAAACGTCGTCGAGCGAGCAACAACGGCCCTGCACGGCCTCGGGCATGCCTTCCTTACCCGCGAGGCGACGCTGGTTCCAGAGCTGCATGGTCAACCCGACCACGTTGTGACCATCGGCACGGAGCATGGCCGCGACGGTGGAAGAATCGACACCGCCCGACATGGCAACGACTATGGTCTTAGTGTTCACGGAGTGTGCAATCATCTCCAGATTTCGGCGTGGCGTTACGTACTGACGGCCGCGCGTCCCCACACCGGGGACAGTTCCCTCAGTCTTGCGACGGTCTCCCCCACGAGCGCGATCGCGAGGTCCACTTCCTCCATTGTATTTTGATGCCCCAGGCTGAGGCGAATGCTCGATCGCGCGCGATCGGGTGTAACGCCCATTGCGGTCAGAACGTGCGACGGCTCGATGGCGCCGGAAGAACATGCTGCTCCCGTTGAAACGGCCAGTCCCTTCAGGTCGAGGGCGATGACCAGGGACTCCCCATCGATCGCATCGAAGTACATGCTGGAGGTTTGCGGCACGCGTGGGGCATTGCCGCCATGCACGCCGGAGGATGCGATCTGCAGGAGAGCCCGCTCCAGCCGGTCGCGCATCTTCGCGGGCGAGTCGCCTTTTGCGAGCCGAGACTGGGCAAGTTCCGCCGCCTTTCCGAGGCCCACGATTCCGGGAACGTTCTCGGTTCCGGCGCGGCGCGAACGCTCGTGGCGACCGCCATACAACATGGGTTCGAGCGCAGTTCCCTTGCGCACGTAGAGTGCGCCGACTCCCTGTGGAGCGTGCAACTTGTGGCCGGAAATTGCGAGCAAGTCACACCCGATGTCGTCGACGTGCAACGGTACTTTGCCGGCAGCCTGCACGGCATCGGTGTGAAAGCAGACATCGGCTTCCGCCGCGATCCTGGCAATCTCCTCCACCGGCTGCATCACGCCGGTTTCGTTGTTCGCCATCATGATGGTGATCAGCCTGGTGGTTGGCCGCAGGGCGCTCCTTACGTCGTCGGGGTCGACGCGGCCGTGGTTGTCGACGGGGAGACAAGTGACGGCGCAGCCCTGTGATTCCAGATGCTTGCATGCATTCAAGACGGCATGATGCTCGACTGCGGAAGTGATCACGTGATCACCAGGGCGGACGACTCCAAAAATTGCGAGATTATCGGCTTCCGTGCCCCCGCTGGTGAACACGACTTCCGGAGGTCGACAACCCAGCAGGCGAGCCACTGACGCCCGCGCGGCCTCGACCGCGGCGCGGGTCTCCTGCCCATGATGGTGAATGGACGAGGCGTTCCCAAAGCGCTCGCCGAAGTAAGGCCGCATGGCCTCGAGAACTTCGGGCAGAACCGGAGTGGTCGCGCTGTTGTCGAAGTAGACCCGTCGCATGGAATGTAAACGCCCCATTCCATTTTACCCTGCGATAGAGCGCAGGGCCTCTTTTAGGCTCGCGCCCGACGCGAGCGCAAATGGGCATAGTTCTGGCAAAACCGCGGGGTGGGACGGCGGCCGCTCCACTGACCGATGAAATTCAGTCGATAAGTTCGCCGAGGGGAGTGGCCCGACCCAGGTGCGATGTCCCGGGCCCAGTGGTTTCAGCGGGTAGAAGCCATTTCCGGCCGTTTGTCGGAAATCAGGAATTTCACATCGACGGTGCCGTTCGATGGAACGCTGACTTTTTTCGTCCACTCCATGGGGTCGGAAAAGATCGGACGCTGAACGCGCACTTGGGTCATGACGTCATACACGGCGCCCTGCCCCGTAACTTTCCAGCCCTCATGCCAGGCTTCGATTTCGTATTCTCCCGGCGGAACATCAGTGAGGCGGAAGTTCCCGTCCTCATCGGTGACGGCGTAATAGGGGTGGCGCACGACCAGCATTTCGGCATTCATCCAGGTATGGCCGGCATTACAGCGCAGGTCGACGACGCCCTCGCGATTCATGGTGCGAGATACGGTCTGGTTGGCGAAAGGAAAGGGCAGGTTGTAATCGGAAGCGCCCGTCATGTGGACGGTGTGAAGAACGGGATCACTGCTTTTGAGTTGCAGGGTTCCGTTGTCGGCAACGAGCAGGACGTGCGGCTCGTAGCGGCATGTCCGCTGGTTCAGGAACTGGCGGCCTTCGGGCAGGTCCATGGCCTTGCCCTTGCTGATGTCTTTAAGAAAAACAACCGTGTTGGCAACGCCGCCATTATTGGCGACGATCAGGCGTTCAAGGTCCCGCTTCTTCTGAGCTTGTGGATCGCAGACCTCGACGTCCTTGGTGATGGCTACAGTCGGTATCTTGGGGACCGGTCCGCTCCATTTCACAGTTCCGGTGATGGTGCCGCCATCGTTGACGGTCACAGTCTGGTAGCCGGACTGCGCCGCAGTGCGCGTCGCGGTCAGGACCAGAAGAGTTGCGAACAGAGAAACTATCGTCGACTTCATCATTCCGCACCTCTCGGAGAGTGCAGGGCGTTTTTTCTAAAGAGCCCTGAAACCCTGAGTCGGAGGGGACATGTTCTTCCCCCACCATGGCGGCGACTGTCGTGTTTTGGATCACATCGTGTATCCCGGACCCCTCCGGAACACTCCCCCCTCACAACAACGCTATTGCCATTGACATAAGGGTAATAAGGCAGCCTTTTGTTGCTCAAGTACCAAAGGTCTAGTTACCACCGGGGAAGTGGTACCGAGGGGGGAGGAAAGGGCCGGAAATCGAGGGTTTTTGCGGGAAAAGAAGTGGAGTTCCCAGGTCGATTACCCTGGGGAGAACGCCGTGTTACGACCTTTTTACAATTTTGACAATTCCGTCTGACCTTGTTCTACAAAGTGAAGCCATGGCAGGAAACCGGGGAGGCCCGCCAGAACCGTTCGCCGGCTAGCGCTTGTCCATGGGGATATATTTTGCCGGATAAATGGGGCCAACATAATCGGCACGCGGCCGAATCAGGCGATTGTCATCGAGTTGTTCGATGACGTGCGCGGACCATCCACTGATGCGCGACACGGCAAACACCGGCGTAAAGAGATCCACTTCGATGCCCAGCGTGTGATAGGTGGAGGCGGAGTAAAAGTCCACATTGGCGTTGAGCTTCTTGTCGGCCTTCACGAAGCCTTCGATCTTGTTGGAGAACTCGAACCACTTCGGTTCGCCGCTCGATTGGCCGAGATCCTGCGACATCTTCCGGAGGTGGGTGGCGCGGGGATCCTCGGTGTGGTAGACGCGATGGCCAAAGCCGGGAATCTTCTTTTTCTGGGCCAGCATGCCTTTCACGAACTCGACCGGGTCAGCGCCATCGGCATCAATCGCCATCAGGATGTGGAAGACAGCCTCGTTGGCTCCGCCATGAAGCGGGCCCTTGAGCGCGCCGATGGCAGATGTGATGGCGGAGTGCATATCGGACAGGGTGCCGGCGGTGACGCGGGCTGCGAAGGTGGACGCGTTCAGCTCGTGGTCGGCGTGCAGGATCAATGCGATGTCGAGAGCACGTTCCGCAGTATGCGACGGGGCTGTACCACTCAGCATCAGCAGGAAGTTGGCCGCGTGGGACAGATTCCGGTCCGGTTCGACTACCTCTTTGCCTTTGCGAATGCGGTCATAGGCCGCAACGATCATGGCGATCTGGGAAGTCAGCCGAATCGCCTTGTGAACGTTGGCGTCATGATCGTTCTTCTGAAATTCCGGATCGTAGAAGGAGAGTGCGGACACGGCGGTCCGCAATACGTCCATGGGAAGGGCGTGCTTGGGAGCAACGCGCAGCAGGTTCAGGATGGAGGCATCCAGCTTGCGCTCTTCGGCAAGGCGCTCGCGGACTTCCTTCAGTTCGTTGCGCTTAGGGAGGCGCCCGAACCAGAGCAGGAAGCAGGTTTCCTCGAAGTTGGAATGGTCGGCGAGATCGTGAATATCGATGCCGCGGTACGCCAGGACGCCCTGTTCGCCGTCGATGTAACAGATGCTGGAGGTGGTAGCAACAACGCCTTCAAGACCTTTAGGCGCATGCGTCGTGGTCACGCTGGACATACTCCCTCGCAAGAGCTGCAGATGGTTTCAGTTGCCGGCCCACGGGGGATTTGCACGAAGGTCCGCAACCCCTTGTTATACGCCAAAATGGGACAGTTTCCAACCGCCGCTAGTACATCCATGCGGGATTTGCGGCGTATACTGAAGGGTTTGGCCTCATACTGCGGGCGAGCCTGAGCTTGGCATCTTTCATTGATCGGAGTCATGGATGAAGCGCGTCTTTTTCACTATTACCTTATCTCTGTTGTGCCTTTGCAGTCTCGGCCCGCTTTGCCGAGGCGACGAGGGCATGTGGCTTTTCAACGCTTTTCCGAAAGACAAAGTGCAGAAGAAATACGGATTCAAACCGAGCCAGCAGTGGCTGGACCATGTGCGACTGGGCTCGGTGCGGTTTAACAATGGCGGCTCAGGATCGTTTGTCTCGGCCGACGGCCTTACCTTCACCAATCATCACGTGGGCGCGGTGTGCGTGCAGCAGCTTTCGACACACGGGCATGACTACATCAAAGAAGGCTTCTACGCCAAGACCGAGGCCGAAGAAGCGAAGTGCCCGGACCTGGAGCTGAACGAACTGGTTGGCATCGAGGACGTCACGGACAAGATCAAGGATTCGGCCGGCGCTGGAATGTCGTCAGCCGAAGCGGGACAGGCACAGCGCGCGGCGATGTCGAGGATTGAGAAAGAATGCACGACCTCGACCGGGCTGCGTTGCGATGTGGTGACGTTTTACTCGGGCGAAGTTTACAACCTGTACAAATACAAGAAATACACGGACGTTCGGCTGGTGTTCGCGCCTGAGTTCGATATTGCATTCTTCGGCGGCGATCCCGACAACTTCACCTATCCGCGGTACGACCTCGATATCACATTTTTCCGGGTCTACGAGAACGACAAGCCGGCGCATATCGATCATTACCTGCGATGGTCGAAGGACGGGGTAAAGGAAAACGATCTGATTTTCGTTTCCGGCCACCCGGGCTCGACCGGGCGGCAACGCACCATGGCGCAACTCGAATTCCTGCGGGATGTGGACTATCCATCGCGGCTGGAGAACTACCAGCGCCGCATCGCGCTGCTGCTAAGTTTTGGCAACGAGTCGGAAGAGAATGCCCGCATCGCAAAGGAGGAACTGTTCAGCTATCAAAATTCTTTCAAGGCGATCTCAGGATACCTGGAGCCTTTGAAGGATAAGGACGGTCATGGCGAGCAAGCAGGCCGAGGAAACGAAGGTAGAGGCTGCGTTCAAGGCAAATCCGAAGAACAAGGACACGGAAAATCCGTGGCAAGAGATTGCCGACAGCGTGACCGAGCAGCGAAAAATCTATCTTCCCTTGACTTACATCGAGCGCAACCGCGGCTTCAACACCAAACTGGCGTATTTTGCCCGCTGGATCGTCCGCGTCGTGGAAGAGAAGGCCAAGCCTAACGAAAAGCGCTTGCGGGAGTATCGCGACTCGGCGCTGCCGTCGCTCGAACAAGAGCTATTTTCGACCGCCCCGATTTACAAATCGCTCGAGACGGTGACGTTCGGCGACTCGCTGGCGCAGATGCAGGAAGCGTTGGGCGCGGATAACGCAGTCGTCAAACAATCGCTGAATGGCAAATCGCCGACCGACGCCGCCCAGAACCTGATTGCCAATACCAGACTCGACGAGGTCTCGGTACGGAAGCAACTCTACGAGGGAGGAGTGGCGGCCGTTCAGGCGTCGACGGATCCGCTGATCGTGCTGATGCGCAACATTGATCCGGCGGCCCGTGAACTGCGCAAGCAGTACGACGATCAGGTGGATGCCGTCGAGCGGCGCGCCGGAGCGCAGATCGCAAGAACCCGCTTCGCGCACAGCGGATATGACCAGCCTCCGGATGCGACGTTCACCCTTCGCCTCAGCTACGGCACGGTGAAAGGCTACGAAGAAAACGGAAAGAAGATCCCCTACTTCACCGAAATGGGAGGCGCGTTTCAGCATGCCGCCCAGCACGAGAACAAACCGCCCTACCAGCTTCCCGACAGCTGGATGAAGGCGAAATCGAAGCTGCAACTCAGGACGCCGCTCGACTATGTGTCGACGGCCGACATCATCGGCGGGAATTCCGGCAGCCCGACCGTCAACAAAGGAGGCGAGGTGGTCGGCATCATTTTCGACGGAAACATTCAATCGCTGGAGTGGAACTTCGTGTATGAAGACAAGCAGGCGCGGGCGGTCCACGTGGATTCCCGAGGAATCGTGGAGGCGCTGCGGCAGGTTTACCGAGCCACAGGACTGGTGAACGAACTCATGGGAGCAACCGCAAAATAAGTGAAGGTATGACACGGCATGGGGCGGGCTTTTGGCCTGCCCCGGCCGTCTTGGCATCTTATTCGGGCCAGATTTGCAGCGCGGTCTTGCTGAGAATCTGGTGCTGGACGTGGTCGGGCAATCCGAGCGCGCGAAAATCCTCCAAATTCTTCCGAACATCCGGGACGCCCGGTCCCGGCCAATCCGTCCCGAACAACGTCCTGGAAGCAATTTCTTCGAGCCGCGGGAAGTATTTGACCAGACTCTTGGGGGGAATTCCGCTGATGTCGAGGTAAACGTTCGGATGCCTGCGCACCAGGAAGAAGGCGGTATCCATCCACAAGGGACGCCCGCCGTGGGCAAGAAGGATTTGCATTTTCGGGAAGTCGACCGCAACGTCATCGAGATAAATCGGGTCGCCGTACTTGTTGCGGGCACCGGGAAAGATCGACGTGCCGGTGTGGAACATCACGGGGATGCCGTTGGCTTCGGCGGCCCGGTAAATGATTTCCAGTTCCGTGACTCCGCGCAGGTAGTCGTTGGGAAAGAGCAGCTGATGGGGCGGATGGATTTTGATCATGCGGATCCCCAGGCGGACCAAGTGTTCCACGTCGGCAAGAATGTTGGCCGAGTGGCGGGGATGCAGGCTGCCGCACGAGAGCAGGCGCTTGGGGTCTTCTTTTACGTACTCGGAAACGAACTGGTTGACTTCCGACGTAAAGCCGATGACGTCCGGCGCCACGTAATTGATAAGCACGGCGCGATCGATTCCGGATGAGTCCAGAAACTTGAGGAAGGCTTTCGGGGAGCGGCAGTATTCTTCGATCTGCGCGAAATTTGGGCGGCGCGCCCGCATCAATTCCAGCGCTTGCGGCTTGAACATATCCATCGGCGAAATGTGGATGTGGCAGTCGGTGATCATTGAAACGAACCGCTGGGGCTGGGACACGGAGCGCTCGAGATTCTAACC
Organism: uncultured Acidobacteriota bacterium; assembly: GCA_963733805.1. Lineage (GTDB taxonomy): Bacteria > Acidobacteriota > Terriglobia > Terriglobales > Acidobacteriaceae > Gp1-AA133. The sequence continues at coordinate 191,063 of CAVTEO010000011.1, forward strand.
GCAAAGTGCGCAAAGAAAAGCTCCGCAAAGGACGCAAAGGAAATGCAGTAAACAGGAGTGAGGAAGACTTCCTTGCGTGTCTTGTTCGCGCACTTTGCGGTTAACGATTTTTCCACTTGGGCTTGCGCTTTTCGAGAAACGCCTGAATGCCTTCATGAGCATCCTCGGTCCGCATCAGCTCGTCGAGGTAGATCTTCTCGGCGCGGGCCAGGCCTTTGTCGAAATGCATCGCGTCCCAGACATACATCGCTTTCTTGGTGGCGGCCAGAGCCGCTGGGCTCAGGGTGGCCAGGTGCGTGATGATTTCACTCACTTTGCTGCCCACTTCCGCATCTGAAACCGCAGCGTTCGCCAGGCCCAGCGATGACGCATCTCGGCCATTGAATTTGCGGCCAGTGAGGATCAAGTCGGCGGCGCGCTTTTGACCGATGATCGAGGCCAGGGCGGTAACGGCTACCGGGGGGAAACAGCCTAGCTGGATTTCAGGGAAACCCCACGTGGCGGTGTCTGAGGTGATGACCACGTCGCACATCATTGCCAGCTCAGCACCGCCACCCAGGCAATGACCGCGGACTTCCGCGACCAGCACTTTTTTCGAAGCCACCAGAGCGCGAAAGATCGCGTGAAACCTGGTCAGCATCTCGGCCACTTTGTCGGGAGTGTGAGCTGCGACATCGACTCCAGCGGAAAATGTCTTCTCTGAGCCGCGGAGGACCAGGATGGAAATTTCGGACTGCGCTTCCACCGTGGCAATAGCCGTGGAAAGCTCCTCCATCATCGGGATATCGATGACGTTGATAGGGGGATTGCTGAGCGTGATGCTGGCTGCAGGCGGCTGGAGGTCGCAACGGATTCGGACAAAGTCGGCGGACACGAAGGAAGGATACCGCACGCTGGGGTGGAAATCGCAAAACCCTAACCACACACAGAGGAACACGGAGGCAAGCACTGCTTCCCCTGTGTAAACTCTGTGCCCTCCGTGGTAACGCTCTGGTTGGCGGCTCAACCACAATTAATGGTTGGTCGCTTTAAAGGTTGATCGCTGATTTGCGCGGCTCGCCGATGGTGTCGAAAGGATCCCGGGCTCCTTCTTTTTCGGCGATCCATTTTTTCTCATTGGCAATGATTTCCAGGAGAACTTTTTTGTCTTCGGTGGTTGGCATGACCTCGGCAAAGTGTTCTTCGTACTCCTTGTCGCCTAGCAGGACGCCCGTCTTTGCGTGAAACTTCTGCCCGGCAAACTGGCCGATGGCGCGGTTGAAGCGAATGTCGGGCGCATACAACTCCGGCTCGCCCGCCTTGCGGAAGCCGTTTAAGCGATCCACGAGGCCGGCCACTTCGTCGCGGTACAAGTGACGGTTGTAGTCGTTGAGCTCATCCAGCCTGGCAGGCGTTTCGTTCTTGAGTTCGTCGTAGCGGCCTTTGATGCCCCACACGTAGGCCCAATGCGCGGAGGACGAGTGGTCCGTGCCGAAAAGATCGTAGGAACAAGAGATCCACTTGTTGAGATACTTCTGAATGAGCCAACCGGGAATGATGCCGGCCTGCACAATCCGGCGGAGGCCGTCGTTGCCGGTGCCCATGTGGAAGGCTTCCTCGCGCAGCATGTAGGACATGGAACGTCCCAGGGGCGCGAAGGCGGAGTACTTGAGCATCTGCAGCTGAAATTTGCCGTCGCGGTCCACGAAGTCGGTGTAGGTGAAGAAGTCCATCCAGTTGTCGACGTCGACGTTGAACGCGCCCAGCAGGCGTTCATTCTCGAAGGCACGGCGCTCCAGCATCTTCTGCGCTTCCACCTTGCCGGAGTAACCGAAGTGATCGAGGAGGAGGGCGCACATCTGCCAGCCGTGCCGCATTTCCTCGATCATGACGCGGGTCAGGGCGCGGCGATCCCAGTCGGTAGGGGCGGTTTCGAACAAATGACGCTGCTGCTCCACCGAGGCAAACTCGGTGTCGCCCTGGTAGACGATCATGTTCATGAGGGCGTCGCGCATTTGCTGGGTGGGAATCTGGCGGAGGTTCTCCCACTTGGGGCGGCCTTTGTAGGAGCCGAACTGGATTTCCTCGGTCTCGATTGCACCGTAGAGCGTGTCGAATTTGAAGCTGGCGATTTCATCGCGGTCGACGCCGATTTCCTTGCGCCAGCCATCGAACAAGCCGACCCAGTCGCTGAAAGTTCCGATTTTTGCTACTTTTCCTGGCATAAAAAAAATCCTTTAACCACAGGGCACGGAGGAGCACAGAGGAATCACAACTCTGTGCTAGGTTTGGCTACTCTGCGGTTCATGCTTTCATCCAGACGGGTTTTCATCCCATGTTCATCCAGACGGTTTTCACTTCGGTGTAATGCTCCAGCGCGGCCTGGCCGAGCTCGCGGCCGAAGCCTGAGCTCTTGTAGCCGCCAAACGGAAGCGCTGCATCCATCAGGCCGTAGGTGTTGATCCACACGGTGCCGGCGCGCAATTGCCGCGACAACTGGTGGGCTTTTTTCACATCGCGCGTCCAGACCGCGGCCGCGAGGCCATACTGGTTTCGGTTCGCCAACTCGACCACATCATCTACGTCGTCGAACTTGAGGGTCGCCAGCACCGGGCCGAAAATCTCTTCCTGCGCGATCTTCATTTCGTTGGTCACATCGCCGAACACGGTCGGCTCGATGAAGAAGCCTTTCCCGCCGTCGACCGAGGTGCGATTGCCGCCGGCAATAAGCTTTGCACCTTCTTTCTTTCCGGCCTCAATGTAACCGAGCACAGTCTGCATCTGTTCCTGGCTGACGATGGCGCCCATGCGGGTTTTGGGATCGAGCGGATCACCCGGCACCATCTTTTTGGCTCGGCCGACCAGCTTTTCCAGGAACTCGTCACGGACCTTGCTTTCAACAAAGAGACGCGAGCCTGCGTTGCATACTTCACCCTTGCCGTAAAAAATGCCGTTGATGGCGCCCTTTACTGCGCTATCGATGTCGGCATCGGCGAACACGATGTTCGGCGACTTGCCGCCCAATTCCAGGGTCACGCGTTTGAGTGTGTCGGCGGCTCCGCGCATGATTTCCTTGCCTACGGAGGTCGAACCCGTGAAGGCGATCTTGTCGATCCCGGGATGCTTGACGATGGCTTTCCCGGTCTCGGGGCCGCCCGTGACGATGTTCAGGACTCCGGCGGGAATCCCGGCTTCGAGAGCCAGTTCCCCGAGGCGGAGGGTGGTGAGTGGAGTCTGTTCCGCAGGCTTCATGACGACCGTATTTCCGCAGGCGAGGGCTGGACCCAATTTCCAGGAAGCCAGCAGAAGCGGGAAATTCCACGGAATGATCAGGCCCACGACTCCAACCGGCTCGCGCAGGGTGTAGGTGAAAGCCGAATCAAAGGCATTCACCGTCTCGCCATGAATTTTGGTGGCCCATCCCGCGTAGTAGCGGAGGACGTCGATCACCATGGGCAGGTCGACGTTGCGCGACTCGAAGATGGGCTTGCCGTTGTCGAGCGTTTCGAGTTCAGCGAGTTCGTCGATGTGCTGTTCGATGAGATCGGCCAGACGCCAGACCAGACGGCCGCGTTCGGAAGCGGACATCTTTCGCCACGGGGCGGACTTGTCGTCGAATGCATGGCGGGCTGCCGCAACCGCCCGATCGACATCCGCCGCGGAGGCTTCGATGACCTGAGTAAGGACCTCGCCGGAAGCGGGATTGACGGTGTCGAAGGTCTTCGCGCCGTCCACCCATTGTCCATCGATCAATAGCCGACCTTTGGCAATTTTTGCTTTTGTCGCTGTAATCATGATCGTTTGCTCAGCTGCGCGACGCTCACTTTGCCGTAAACGTAGCCGGCCGCTTTTCGACGTACGCGGCCAAACCTTCCTTGGCGTCGTCGCTCTGGAAAAGAATCTGTTGATTTTCGCGCTCGACCGCAAGGGCCGACTCCATCGGAATCTCCCATCCGGTCTGCACCGCGCGCTTGATCCGCCCGACGGCTTTCGCTGCTTTGTTGGGAGGACAGAATTGGCGGGCGTACTCCATGACGTTCTCCATGAAGCCGTCGCGCTCGTAGATGTCGTTGATGATGCCCAGTTCCTTGGCTTCTTCGAAGGAGAATGTGTTGCCGGTGACCATCAGCTCAATCGCACGGCTCTTGCCGACCAGCCGCGAGAGGCGCTGGGTGCCGCCGGTACCCGGGAGAACGCCGAGGTTCACTTCGGGCAGCCCGATTTTGCCGGCGTCCTTGCGCGCGATGCGAAGGTCGGCCGCCATGGCGATCTCGAGGCCGCCGCCTACGCAATGCCCGTTCAGAGCGGCGATGACCAGCTTGGGAGTGTGCTCGAGGCGGAGCAAGGTCTCGTTGGCGTGCAGGCAGAAGTAGTATTTGAAAGTGGGATCGACGCTGGCCAGCATCTTGATGTTGGCGCCGGCGGAGAAGAACTTGTCGCCGGATCCCGTCAACAGGATCACGTAGACGTCGTTATCCATACGCGCCGCCAGGATGGCCTCGTCCAGCTGGCGATTCATTTCGTAGGTGTAGGTATTGGCGGGCGGGTCGAACATCTCGATTACGCCCACGCCGCCGTCCTTGCGGTAGTTGATCAGTTTTTTGGTGGTCTCGCCGGATGCCGGTTGCGTTGTCGTCGCCATGTCAGGCTCCTTTTTTCAAATTCTCTTCGGTGATTTCGATGTCTGGTCGTGTGAAGTGCACAGGTCCTTCGCTTCGCTCAGGATGACAATGAAATAGAGGTCCTCACTTTAAAGATGCAACTTAAATATGCAACTCCTCATTTCCTCTTTGTTTGGCGGCCACCCAAGCCGTGCAAAAAAATGTCGCCCATCTCGCGCGCAAGCTCATCCGCATCCCCGTCGAGCCGCGCTTTGTACCAGGTGTAGATCCAGTTCATCATGCCGAACAGGCTCAGGGCTGCGGTGCGGCTGGAGAAGTCGAGTCCCTTCGACCGCTTGAGGTCATCCATCAACTCCACGCACGCCCGCACATATTCCCGCTTGATGGCGGCGATCTCGGCGCCGTAACCGTTCTTGAGGATCTCGTCCTCATGGGAGAGGACTTTCATGGCCTTCTGGTTGGCCAGAAAATATTCGAGGTGGTTGGCAATGAAAACGCGAATGCGCGTCTCCGGGGCGTTCACTCCTTCCAACCCCGCTCGCAACCGCTCGAGGATGGTCGTGAACGTGTGGCGCTGGATGAGATAGAGCAACTTTTCTTTGGATTCGAAGTAGTAGTAAAGACCGGCGAGCGACATTCCGCTGGCGCGCGAGAGGTCGCGCATGGAAGCGCCCTCGTACCCTTTTTCGTCGAAGACAGCGGTCGCATGAGCCAGGATTTCCGAAAGCCGCCGGTCGAAGCGGGTGGGGGGATGGCTCGGGCGGGGCGCTTGAACGCGCCGGGCCGATGATCTGCGGGATGGGGAGGCAGGCATTTATCGAACGTTCGTTCGAATTCCATTGTAGCCCCATTGTGACAAACGTCACAAGAGGCTGTGACCGGATGAAAGGGCGGTGGTGGAAGTTCGTAGAATTCAAGAAGTTCCGAGGCTGGCTATCGGATATCCTCATAAGCCCGGCTAAGCCATTGCAGGGCATCCCGCAAATCGGATTCGGAAGAAACGTCAAAGACAAACCATCGGGTGGCTTGCATGATGGTAGTGGAGATGCGAGCGTCCTTATTCAGCCTGGCCCTTAGCCGCGGTCCGGCATTCATTAATTTAAAAGCCAGCGAACTTGACGATCCCATGCCGCGGGTTCGCGGAAGAATCGCAAAAATTCCCTTCCCGCGATAAAACGCCGTGAATCCGAACATCGGGCGGGTGCTCACATTTGGCCAGGCAGCCATCTCCGTACCCAAAGCGGCTGCCCAAACCTTCATCTCCTCGGAGACGGGGACAAGCTTGGGACGGGCAGCATTTGTCACCGGCGAACCTCGGACAATCTGTCGGGCGGACGCTCCACCCCGTTAGTTTCGAATATCGGCCAGCAATCCTTCGACTTCTGCTTTCAGATCGGCAGTGAGAGGAAGCAAGGGGAGCCGAACCGGCCCGCCGAAGTAGCCGTTGAGGTCCATGGCGTATTTGGCGCCGGGGATGCTGAGTCCGCCCACGACGCGCTCGGCGGCCTTGGCGATGCGCTCCTGCTTGAGGCGGGCGAGTTCGAAGTCGCCTTCTTTCCAGGCCGCACAGATCTCATAACAGGCGGTCGGCGCCGCCACAGCAAAGGCCAGAATCGCGCCCACCGCGCCAGCCTGCAGGGAGCTTTCCAGCTTGTGTGCCGCGCCGACCAGCACCTGAAATCCGACTTCTTTCTGACGAGTCTTCAGAGCGCCCAAGACGCTGACCGCTGCCGAGGATGGCTTCGGCGCCCCTGCGAGCGCCGCGACCGGCACCAGTTCCCCGCCCGGCCCCGTTCCCTCGGAGGCCGCCTTCAGCATGCGGGCGGTTACGGCTTCAAATGTTTCGGTCACCGTGGCGCTGCGTTTCACGTGGCGGGTGCCTTCGACAATCCTGCGGGTTTTCTCGACGTCGCCGCTCGACTCCTTGATGCCAATGATGTTGGGATGATCGGCCAGTTCGATGACGAGTTCGGCCGGCATGTCGTAGCCGGTGGCCTGCGGGAAGTTGTAGATGATGACGGGCAGGGGTGAACGGTCGGCTACGAAGCGATAGAAGGCTAGCATGTTCGGCGGCTTCATTTGCCCCTTGTAGTAATGAGGGGTGCGCACCATGGCGACGTCATATCCCAGTTCCGCGGCGTAGTCGGTGAGGCGGAGGGTTTCGATGGCCGACTCGATGCCGGTGCCCGCGATCAGAACCTTGTGGTTGGCGGTTGCGGCACGGGCCGACTTGAGAACCTCGCGACGCTCATCGTCAGAGAGCAGAATGGCTTCGCCTGTGGAGCCGAGCACCACGACGCCGGCTACGGGCGTGCGTGAGTAGCGCTCCAGGTTCGCCTCGAGCTTTTTGTAGTAGACCTTGCCGTCGGGGTAGAACGGGGTGGTGATGGGCGGGAAGATTCCGGAGAGAAGCATGGGTTGGTCCTCAGGTAGCGTACATCAGCAGGATAGTGATACCGCAGACTTGTACGCAACCCGCAGCGCGCGATCAGCGAACTGGCGGGACTAACGTCGCTTCGCTGCCATCCGTTCTGCGTGGAGATGCTGAATGGCCTGCACGCGGACTTCTCCGCGTTGCAGCGCGGCGATGCCCTCGGCCGCGGCCCGCGCTGCCGATAGCGTTGTAATGGTCGTGATGCGAGCCGTGACGGCTGCGCGGCGGATGGCTTTCTCGTCGAACCAGGGATCGGCGCCGTGGGGAGTGTTGATGATGAGCTGAATGCGATCGCCCTTGATGAGGTCGACCACGTTCGGGCGACCTTCCTTGACTTTGTAGACGCGTTCGACGCTCAGGCCGGCGCTTTCGATGATGTCGGCGGTACCGGCGGTCGCCACCAGTTTGAAGCCCATGTCGGCGAAGCGGCGGGCGACCTCGGCGACTCCGGCTTTGTCGTGATCGGTCACGCTGATGAAAACGGATCCCTGGGTTGGCAGTTTCTGCCCGGCGGCAATCTGCGCCTTGGCGAAGGCTTCCCCGAAATTGTCGGCCACACCCATGACTTCGCCGGTCGAGCGCATCTCGGGCCCGAGGACCGTGTCGACACCCGGAAACTTGCTCCACGGGAAGACGGGCGACTTCACGTAATAGCCGCGCCCGGTATCAAGGTCAGTGCCGCGCTCAATGTTCTCGGGCAGGAACTCGCGGAGCTTGCGGCCGGTCATCAGGCGCGAGGCGATGCGTGCAAGCGGCACGCCGGTGGCTTTCGAGACGTACGGCACAGTACGCGATGCCCTCGGGTTGACTTCGAGAACGTAGACCTTGCCGCCTTCGGAACCGCCATTGGTGGTTCGAGGGATGGCGAACTGGATGTTCATCAGCCCGACAACTTTCAGCGCGCGGGCCAGCTTGAAGGTGTAGTCGCGCATGCGCTGCAGCAGGGGCGCGGGAATATCGACCGCGGGCAGCACGCAGGAGGAATCGCCCGAGTGGATGCCGGCTTCCTCGATATGCTGCATGATGCCGGCGATGACGACGTCCTCGCCGTCGGAGAGCGCGTCCACATCGACCTCGATCGCGTCTTCGAGGAAGTGGTCGATGAGCACGGGACGATCCTGCGAGTACTCGACCGCTTCTTTCATGTAACGGACGACCGTCTCTTCGTCGTAGGCGATGACCATGGCACGGCCGCCCAGAACGTAAGACGGCCGCACCAGGACCGGATAGCCAACGCGCTTGGCGCCTTCGACGGCTTCTTCGAGCGAAGTCGCCATCGCGCCCGGGGCCTGCGGAATCTCCAACTCGTCGAGCAACTTTCCGAAGCGCTTGCGGTCTTCGCAGAGGTCGATGGATTCGGGCGAGGTGCCGATGATGGGCACGCCGGCGGCTTTCAAAGGAAGAGCGAGGTTCAGCGGCGTCTGTCCGCCGAACTGCACGATCACGCCGACCGAGGCCTTGCCCGAGGCTTCATGTTCGTAAACCGCGAAGACGTCTTCCAGGGTCAGGGGCTCGAAGTAGAGGCGGTCGCTGGTGTCGTAGTCGGTCGAGACAGTCTCGGGATTGCAGTTGATCATGACGGTCTCGAAGCCGTCTTCGCGCAACGAGAACGAGGCATGGCAGCAGCAGTAGTCGAACTCAATTCCCTGCCCGATGCGGTTTGGCCCGCTGCCCAGGATGATGACTTTCTTACGGTCGGTGGGCGCTGCCTCGTCTTCGTCTTCGTAGGTCGAGTAAAGATACGGCGTGTAACTTTCAAACTCGGCCGAGCAGGTGTCCACTCGCTTGTAGACGGGCTGCACGCGGTGTTTCTTGCGCAGGTGGCGAACTTTCTCCTGTCCGCCTTTGCCCTCGAGGCGCCAGATGTTCGCGAGCCGCGCATCGGAGAAGCCCATGCGCTTGGCGTCGCGCAAGACTTCTGCCGGCATCGAGTCCATCGGATGCTTTTCTAGCTCCAGCTGCATGTCGTTAATTTCCTTCAGCTGGTACAGGAACCAAGGATCGATGGACGTAACTTTCGCAAGCTGTTTGACCGTGTATCCCTGGCGCAGCGCATAGCGGACGTAACTCAGCCGTTCGGGATGGGGCGTGACCAGCCGCTGCGTGAGAATTTTGGGCTCGATTTTCTCCGAGCCGGCTTTGCGCCCGGTGTCGAGCGCGCGCACTCCCTTGAGCAGGGCTTCTTTGAAAGTGCGACCGATGGCCATCACTTCGCCCACCGACTTCATCTGCGGGCCCAGGCTCTCGTCGGCGCCGGGGAATTTTTCGAACTGCCATTTGGGGATCTTCACGACCACGTAGTCAAGCGTGGGCTCGAACGAGGCCGGGGTCTTGCGCGTGATGTCGTTGGGAATTTCGTCGAGCGTGTAGCCGACGGCGAGCTTGGCGGCAATCTTCGCGATCGGGAAGCCGGTGGCCTTTGAAGCCAGTGCCGAGGAGCGCGAGACGCGCGGGTTCATCTCAATGACCACCATGCGCCCGGTCTCGGGGTTTACGCCGAATTGAATGTTCGATCCCCCGGTTTCGACGCCGATTTCGCGGATTACGGCGATGGAGGCGTCGCGCATGGCCTGGTATTCGCGGTCGGTGAGCGTCTGCGCGGGCGCGACCGTGATTGAGTCGCCGGTGTGCACGCCCATGGGGTCGAAGTTCTCGATCGAGCAGATGATAATGACGTTGTCCTTGAGGTCGCGCATCACCTCAAGCTCGTATTCCTTCCAACCCAGTACGGATTCCTCGATCAGGGCTTCGTGGACGGGCGACAGGTCGAGTCCGCGCGCCAGCAACTCCATCAGCTCTTCGCGGTTGAAGGCGATGCCGCCGCCCGTGCCGCCCAGCGTGAACGAGGGACGGATGATGACCGGGAAGCCGATCTTTCCGGCGAACTCAAGGCCGTCTTTGAGATTGTTGACAAGCGCGGACTTGGGGACGTCGAGGCCGATTTTCTGCATCGCGTCTTTGAAGAAGAGGCGGTCTTCGGCTTTCTTGATAGCCGCGATGTTTGCGCCGATGAGTTGCGCATTGTATTTCTCGAGCACGCCGCCGTCGGAGAGTTCGACGGCAAGGTTCAACGCCGTCTGTCCGCCCACGGTGGGCAGAATGGCAAAGCCGGCGCTGGGCGAAAGCTCGCGCTCGATGCGGATGATTTCTTCGAGATACTCCCGGGTGAGCGGCTCGATGTAAGTGCGGTCGGCGATCTCGGGATCGGTCATGATGGTCGCCGGGTTCGAGTTCGCCAGCACCACTTCGTAGCCTTCGGCCTTGAGCGCCTTGCAGGCCTGCGTGCCGGAGTAATCGAATTCCGCGGACTGGCCGATGATGATGGGGCCGGAGCCGAGGATCAGGATTTTGGAGATGTCAGTTCGTCTAGGCATGGATTGGTCGTTAGTCGTTAGTCGTTAGTCGTTGGCTCAGTCGCCCATAGGCTTACTGTGTCTGCTATTTGCTGTGAAAGGGCGCGCCTTCAGGCGCGCCGACAAGTTCGCCCTCCTCAAGGGCTTTAGCCCCTGAGGTGCGCTGTCGACTTCATATCGACCACTGGCGGAAGAATACGGATAATGCTCCGGTCGTTCGCACAAATGCTTGCTAACTGGATTTTGTCGGATATAGATCTCGTGAATGCGATAGTCGCTCGCATCGCGAATACGATGATCCGAGAATCCCTTCTGCCAAATCTCTAAATGGGAACCGAACTCCTTCTTCGCGCGGTACGAGAACCCGCCCTTGAGGAACTGCACCGCTTTCTCGAGACTCGTTAGGGGCGTCAGAAGCACGTGAATGTGATCTGGCATGATCACAAATTCGTGCAGTAGATAAGCCGTTCCTCGGTAGTGATAGATCGTGTCAAGTATCAGATCCGCCCAACGTTCATTCTTGAAGAGAGAACGCCGTTCCCACGTGCTAGTCGTGATCATGTAAGTCTGCTGCGTGTTGGTCGCGTGCTCTCGTGGCGGTCTCAACAGCGAACCTCAGGGGCTAAAGCCCCAATTCTTTTCGACATCGTACGGCGCGCCTGAAGGCGCGCCCTTTCAAAGACCTTTCGCCGGACACCTAAAGCCGCGTGCTTCAAAACCACTCGGCTCACTGCAACCTTAGATGGCAGTCAGCGTCTAACAGAACCTCGATGTTCGCCTGGCATTCGGGCCCCTCCGCTGTCCGCCGAAATACGATCGGCGAGACGCATCGTCTCCCGGACTTGCATACTTAGCCCTTCGCACCAATGAGTGTTCTTAACACCAAGCCAATATTGGCGATCTGCAGTAACTCCCACAAAACGAAAGCTACCGTTGCCATCCGTTTCAGCCAGTTCGTATCGATTTGCCCTGACATCGTCGAGGGTATCCTTAGGGAGTTCGTGCAACTCAACCAGCGCTCTCGCGACCGGCGGTCCCTTCTTGCTGACCATCACGCCACAAGCATCAATCACGACCTCCGGCCTCTTTCCTATGTGCACGATTGTGCGAGCAAGCAGAAAGCAGAGCACACCCAATCAATATCAACACCCTTTCAAACACTATGATTTATACTCTTCCATCATCTTCACAAAATCCTTGAACAGATAATGCGAGTCATGCGGACCGGGGGCGGCCTCTGGGTGATACTGCACGGTGAAGAGCGGCAGGTTTCTGTGCCGCAGGCCTTCGAGCGTGTTGTCGTTCAGATTGACGTGGGTGAATTCGACTTCGCTTTGCGGCAGCGAGTCCGGATCGACCGCGAAGTTGTGGTTGTGGGCGGTGATCTCGATCTTGCCCGTGCCCAACTGCTTCACCGGGTGGTTGCCGCCGTGGTGGCCGAACTTCAGCTTGTAGGTTTTGCCGCCGAGCGCAATGCCGGTGAGCTGGTGGCCCAGGCAGATGCCGAAGATCGGCTGGCGTCCCATCAGGCGGCGGATGTTGTCAACCGCGTACGTGCAGGGCTCGGGATCGCCGGGGCCGTTCGAGAGAAACACTCCGTCCGGCTTCAGTGCCAGAACATCTTCCGCGGGCGTCTGCGCCGGGACCACCGTCACCTTGCAGCCTTCGCCGCGCAGCTTGCGCAGGATGTTCTGCTTGATGCCGTAGTCGTAGGCAACGACGTGGAAGCGCGGCTGGCTCGTCTTTCACGCCGACGACGGCCACCGGCTCGTGGGAGCGTTCGCCGACCTCCCAGACGTAGGGCCGCGTGGTGCTGACGACTTTGGCGAGATCGGTGCCGTCCATCTTCGGAATCGACAGCGCTTTGGCCACGAGCTTTTCGGGATCAGCTTCCATGGTCGAGATCACGCCGCGCATGACGCCGTGGTCGCGCAGGTGGCGGACCAGAGCGCGCGTATCGATGTCGGCCAGCACCGGGATCTTGAACTGCTCCAGATACTCTTCGGCCACCTGCTGCGAGCGCCAGTTCGAGCTGACTTTGGAGAACTCGCGCACGATCAGTCCCTCGATATAGGGATGCGTGGCCTCGTTGTCTTCTGGATTGGTGCCGTAATTGCCGATTTCGGGTGTGGTCAGGACAACAATCTGGCCTGAGTAGGAGGGGTCGGTGAAAATTTCCTGGTAACCGGTGATGGAAGTATTAAAAACGACTTCCCCGTAGCATTCGCCTTTGGCGCCGTAACCTTTGCCTCGAAAGATGCGCCCATCTTCAAGGGCAAGGATAGCTTGCATTCCTGCTCCCGGGATTGGATTTTAGAGATTTTAGCAGGGATGTTTCGTTCCTCCAATTGGATTTGCGAGGAAGTTTTCCACTGTCCGTGGATTTCTCGGCCGCGAGTGGCAGCGCCTGAAGGCGCATCGCGGGGGATGTTTCTACGGCGCGTCAGAAGGCGCGCCCTGATACGAAACCTCTTTCTACCTGGACGAGTTGATTTGGCACGAACTGTCCGGCACGAATTGGCTTGGTACGAGTTGCATGGTACGCATGATATTGCTACGAATTGGCTATGGTTGGACAGCACGCAGGATGTAATCCGTCAGCAGTTGCTCGGTCTGCTGGTGCATGCCCTTGGTGTTGTAGTTCGTGCTGGTCAGCACGACGCTCATGTCGAGGTCCGGGAACACCATCACTTTGTTCCCGCCGTTTCCGCTCATGAAGAACGCGGCGTGGCTCTTGTCGCCTGACTTGAATTTCTTTAGCCACCACAGGTAGCCGTACTCGGTTTCTTCGTCGATGCGCGCGTGGGGCGTGGTCGAGGCCCTCACCCAGCCTTCGTCGACGATTCTCTTCCCTTCCCAGGTGCCACCGGCGCGGTAGAGTTCCACGATTTTCAGCAGGTCGCGACTGGTCAGGCGCAGGCCTCCGCCGGTTTGTGGGACGTTCAGCGGCGAGAACACCCACACGGCGTCTTTGATGCCCAGAGGACCGAATAGTTTTTCCTGGGCGTAGCGATCGGTCCGCAGGCCAGTTGCTTTCGCGAGGACTTCGCTCAACGTGAACACCCCGCCCGTGCAGTAGCTGAAGTCGCGGCCGTAAGGTGGCGGTTCGATCCTCTCGCCTACATGCATGCGCCCGCGCACGGGCAGGTCGAGGATGAATTGGGCCCAGTCCTCGACCACATACATGCGTTCTTCGTTACCGCGGGAAGCGTCGTTCCAGTCGTCGCACTCGAGCGGAGAACTCATGGTGAGGAAATCCTCGATGGTGATCTTGTTCTTGCGGGGATCCGGATTCTGCATTTTGCGGGCCCGCTCTGGCAGCAAGGCCAAGACCCGCGCATCGACGCCGCTCAACTTTCTTTCTCCGATGGCAATCCCGACCAGGATGTCCGTAATGCTCTTGGTGGCCGAACGCGTGTCCCGCAGCGTGTTCGCATCGCCGTCGAAGTAGGCTTCGTATACCAGCTTCCCGTGCCGAGCGACCAGGACGCTGCCGATCTTCTTGAACTCCCCTGACCGGATGGCCTTCTCCATGGCAGCGAGGGGCTCGGCAGAAAGCCCCTCAGAGTCGGGAGTCGCAAGGACCCAGCGATCACCCGCGCGTTTTTCCAAGGGCGCGCCCTGGGCATGGACTTCGACGAGCAGCCCGGTGAGGGCTAAGTACGCGACTAGTGTCAAGCGCAGCATGAGCACTCAGACGACCCGTTTCGTGAAAGGTTAGTTGCCATTCGCAATTGGAAACAGGTCCGCAGCCAAGCGGGACAGCCGAGGCGGCTGTCCCTACGTGGGCAGTTCTGGCGGAGAGACGAGGCTGGCGACTGCACTACCGCAGGCGTCCCAGCTTGTCCACGGGCCAGTATCCGAAGACGGCCTTGCCGTAGATGGAACTCTCTTTTACAGGACCGAACTCGCGGCTGTCGCTCGACATGCTGCGGTGGTCGCCGAGCATGAAGTAGCTATGGGACGGGACAACGATCTCCGGGTAAGAGCGCTCGTCGGCATAGGTGGGCGGAACGTAATCTTCCTCGATGGCCTCGCCGTTGACGTAGAGCTGCCCGGCATCAATGCGGACATGGTCTCCGGCCACGCCGACCACTCGTTTGATGTAGCTCTTGGAAGGGTCGCGCGGGTAGCGGAAAACGACGATGTCGCCGCGTTCGATCGGCTCCCAGCGGTAGACGAACTTGTTGACGAAGATTCGTTCCTGATCGTCAAGCGAAGGCATCATGCTGGTGCCTTCGACCTTCACTGGCTGGTACAGGAAGATGATGATGAAGGCAGAGATGGCGAGCGAAATCACCAGGTCACGAAGCCATACCGCGATCACCGGGACCTTGCGCTGCAGAGGCTTAACCGGTGCTGCGGTGTTGCAGGATGTGTGCGAGGACCCCGGTGATGCCATACCTGATTTGATTTTATTACGGAACCGGCGGTGTCATGGAAAGTAACTGCAACCGGCGAAGATATTTCCGAATGACTGCCGGGGAGGATGTTCCCAGCTTTTCAGGCTTGGGCGGGCGGGGACGCCCGCCGCTCCACCGACGGGTTGCGGGACCGTGTCGATGGCGACGTGCTTGGATAGATCCGAGGTTGCACTCCCGGGTACAGGGCTGGGTGCAAGGTTTCTGCAGCCCGGGTTACAATATCGAGACCGAGGTTATGTCCCTATGTTGAAGCGTGCGTTCACTTTGATGTTCCTGTTTGTGGTCACTCTGACGGTTTCGGCCCAGTGGGCGGCTAACCAGGAGGACCAGGGGGTGCCGGCCTACAATGCCGCCCCTCCGCCCAAGGGAAAGAAACTGCCTCCCATTTTGCCGAAAGAGAGCCTGTGGGCGGAAAATGCGCAGTTCCCTTACCAGACGCACGCCTATGAACTGGCCGCCAAGATTCCGAATGTGATTCACCAGGAGCCCTGCTACTGCTATTGCGATCGCGGCATGGGTCACAACAGCCTCCGTAGCTGCTTCGAAAACACCCACGGAGCGCAATGCGACGTCTGCCTGAAAGAACTTTATTACTCGTACTCCCAGACCAAGAAGGGCAAGACTCCCGCGCAGATTCGTCAAGGGATCACGAAGGGCGAGTGGAAGCAAGTCGACCTGCAAACAGCCGCCGACATTCACTGACCGAAGTCCGAAGGCGAACCCCAGTTTGACGCGGTCTCCGAGACACGCGTATAAACCTGCTCGGTGGTCCCACCCGGCCGAGGCAGCCCGGCAGTTGAAGGAATGACCCGTAAGTTGCAGAATTAAGGAGCGGTTACGAAAAGCACAGGAAGAATTCTACAGATGGCCCAGAAACCTACCGCGAAGAAGTCCATGGCCGACGATCCCCGCATGACGCAGAGCATTCAGAATTACGAGACCGGTCTCCGTGCAATGCAGGAACACAAGTTCGACAAGGCGAAGACCCATTTCCAGAAGGTCATCGGCGGCCCCAGCAAGGAACTCTCCGACCGCGCGTCGGTGCACTTGAATGCGTGCAATCAACATCTGGAGAAAGTCAGCCACCAGTTCAAGACGCCGGAAGAGCACTTTGATTATGCGGTTTCGCTCATGAACCTGGGCGACTACGTTCAGGCTCGCGAGCACCTGGAAAAGCTCCAAAAGCAGTCTCCCAAGGCGGATTACGTCGTTTATGGCATCGCCGCCCTGGATTGCATGACCGGGCATGTGGAAGATGCGCTGCGCAACCTTGACGAGGCGATCAAGCTGAATCCGGCAGTGCGTTTTCAGGCACGCAACGACTCAGACTTCCAGAATCTGTCCGAGGATCCCCGCTTCACTGAACTGCTGTATCCCGACCCGGGAGCAGAGGCGGAGCCCGAGGCGGCCATCCCGGAAGAAGAGACTTACTAGGCCAATCCCATGGAATCTGAGCAGCGGCCGAACCCGCTACCCCGGGAGAATTCCGTTTACAGCGCTCCTCTGCGGGTGGTGGCGATTGGCGGCGGCACGGGCCTGTCCACCTTGCTCAAGGGGCTGAAGAATTTCGTGCCGACGCCCGGCGAGCCTTTTCGTTCAAACACCGATCAGCCCGTCATCAGCGAACTGAGCGCGGTCGTTACGGTAAGCGATGATGGGGGTTCGAGCGGACGACTGCGCAAAGAACTCAACATGCTGCCGCCGGGGGACATCCGGAACTGCATCGTCGCCTTGTCGGAAGATGCTGATCTGCTGTCGCAACTTTTCCGCCACCGGTTCGACAAAGGGTCGGGCCTGGAAGGTCACAGCTTCGGAAATCTCTTTCTTGCGGCCCTGACCTCGATCACCAAGGATTTCGCGGAGGCGGTGCGCTTATCTTCGGAAATCCTGCTAACCCGCGGACATATCTATCCCGCAACTACTTCCAACATCGAACTCGAGGCGTTGCTGGAAGATGGAACGCGAGTGCGCGGCGAAACCAAAATTACCGCCAGCAAGGGACGCATTCACGAGCTATCGCTCGTCCCAGCCGACGTCGAGCCTTTGCCGCAGACAATGGAAGCGATCGCGCGGGCAGATGTGATCACAATCGGCCCGGGATCGCTGTTCACGAGCCTGATTCCCAACCTGCTGGTGCGCGGCATCGCCCAGGCCATCGCCAACTCGCCGGCCGTCAAAATCTACATCTGCAACTTGATGACGCAAGCCAACGAGAGCCTGGGACTGACGGCGGCAGAACACATTCGCGCACTCAACCGGCACGCGCAAGCGCAACTTTTCGACTATGCCCTCATCAACCGCACGCCGGTGTCGGAAGAGTTGAAGGCCAAGTACGCTCTGGAGGGCGCGGCGCAGATTGTGGCGGACCTGGAAGCGATCGAGCAACTGGGTTGTTGTCCGGTGCTGGGAGAGTATCTCGAAGAAGCCGGAGTCGCCCGACATGCCACCGATGTGGTGGCGCGGGATCTGTTGGAAATTGCCAGCCAGGCTGCCGGCGGGCCGCGCCGATCAGCCGTGGCGCCAAGTCCGGCGCAATAGCGGTCATCCTTATAGCCCGCGAGTGACGAAAGGGCGCACTTGCCTTCACCGGTGCCGGCAGCCCGGTCTTCCATACTGCTTTCCTATCCCTCGCGCTATATTGGAAGACCATGCCCACTACCAAGACACCTCGCATCGCGGTCGCGATCATGGCGGCCGGCAAGGGTACCCGGCTCAAGTCGAAATATCCCAAAGTGCTGCACGAAGTCGGTGGCAAGCCATTACTGGCGCATGTGATCGCCGCGGCTACCAAGGTTGTCGCGCCCGCCGACGTGTTATGCCATCATCGGCCACGAAGCGGCGCGCGTCCGACAGGCGGTCGAAGGTACCGGCGTTCGTTTCGTCGTGCAGGAAGAACAGCGCGGGACCGGCCACACGTTGATGGTCGCTCGGGAAGCGCTGACCCCTTATGACCACGTCATCGTGCTTTCCGGGGACGCGCCGCTGATCACACCGGAAACGATCGTGAGACTACGCGACTTCCATCTGCAAAAATCGACCGCCATGACGTTGCTTTCCGCTGAACTTCCAAATCCTACGGGATACGGGCGAATCCTTCGCAAATCGCCGAAGAGCGACGAAGTTAAAGCAATCGTTGAAGAAAGGGCTGCCAACGCACAGCAAAAGAAGATTCGCGAGATCAATTCGGGCTTCTACGCTTTCGCCGTGAAGCCCCTATATGCCAGGATTGGCGAACTTAAAACCGACAACGCTCACCGCGAGTACTACCTCACCGACATGGCTGCGAGTGTTCGCCAAGGCGAAAGCCAAAGTCATTGCGCTGAAGACGACCAACCCGGCGGAGATTCTGGGCAGCAACACGCGGGCGGAGATGATGGAGATTGACGCTCTCCTGCGCATGGCAAAGTGCCGTGAATTGATGGAAGCCGGGGCCAGCATCTTCTATCCGCAAACTTGCGTGATTGACGCGGACGTGGAAGTGGGAGCGGACACGGTCATCGAACCGTTTGTGCAGTTGCTCGGTCGCACCCGAATCGGCAGCGACTGCCGCGTGCGCTCCTACAGCGTGATTCAGGATTCAGAGGTCGGGTGACCGCGTAACGGTGCGTTCGGGATCGATTCTGGACGACGCACGGGTCGCCGCTGACGCGGTCATCGGGCCTTATTCCCACCTGCGCCCGGGCAGCGAGATCGGAGAGGGTGCGCACGTGGGGAATTTTGTCGAGACCAAGAAAATCAAGCTCGGCAAGAAATCAAAGGCCAATCACCTGACGTATCTGGGCGACGCGGAAATCGGAGCCGGGGTCAATGTGGGCGCGGGGACAATTACCTGTAATTACGATGGCGTGAACAAGCACAAGACTGAGATCGAGGATGGAGTTTTCGTGGGAAGTGACTCGACCCTGGTGGCTCCGGTGAAGATAGGCAAGGGCGCCTATATTGCGGCCGGTTCGTGCATCACCGAAAATGTACCCGAGGACTCGCTGGCTCTGGGTCGATCACGGCAGACCAACAAAGAGGGCTGGGCTAAAAACAAACGAGAATCATTCAAGAGCGCTGTTAAGACGTAGCCCCACGCGGGACAAGGACTCGCAGCTTACCCTCTGTGGTTAGGATAATAGGCGTGACCACGAACGACCCTGACTACGCGCACATCGAGCAGACTTACGACGACGGCTCGGATGACTATAGCGGCCACTTCAAGCAGGCCCATGCCTTCACAGAACCCGAACGGCAGCAATTTATTCAGAGACTCCCCGCCAGTGCGACAGTGCTCGATTGCGGCTGCGGGCCCGGTTTCGATACCGAGAAATTCGCGCAGTTAGGCTACCAGGTCCATGCCATCGATTTGTCCGATCGTTTCGTGAGCCTCACCCGGCGGCGCGTCCCGCAGGCCGTTGTCCAGAAGATGGATATGCGGCAACTCAGCTTTCCCAAGGGCAGTTTTGACGGCATCTGGTGTTCGTTCAGCCTCCTGCATATCCGGGCTCCGGACGTTCCTGTGACGCTTGCGGGATTCAAATCTGTTCTTCGCAAGGGAGGCATTTTGTGCATCGCCTTGCACCGAGGTCCTAAGACCGCATGGGTCAAGACGACGATTTCCGGAATGGAGCGTGACACGTACGTGCAGGAATGGACACAGGCGGAGATTGAATCGACGTTGCGCGCTGCAGAGTTCGAGATCTTCGGAAGCCGGCCGTTTGTAAGAGAAGGCGGCCGATATCCGCTGCTTGGCATCCTCGCACTGGCCTGATCGTATGACCGCAAGCTACTGTGCACGCGGAAAACGTGCGGATCAAAACAAAAAGGCCCGGGACCTTATGGCCCCGGGCCGATCTCTTAGGGACGGTCTTTTACTTCGATACCGCGGCGAACAAGTCCGATTTCATGAGCGCCTGGAACTGCTTGTCATCGGTTTTGAAATGCAGCAGGAGCTTGGAGCTGTCGGAGTCAACCGTGAGCGCGTCGATCGCGACCTTCTCGATGGGACTGGCAGTCATCTTCTTGTACAGCATGCCCGCCTTCACCAGGGAAGACATGGTGGCGGCAGTGATTGAGTCTGACGTGATGACGTCGAGGTTGAAGTTCACGCCGCTGGAAAAGTCCATGGTGTAGCGCGAGCCGAGCAGCCGCTTCTTCACGGTTTCGTAGTCCGCCACCTTGGTCGCATCACCGAGGGCCGAGCGCATCATGTTCTGGGTTCCCTGCTGATCGAGCAGACTCCAGACTGGCGAGCCATCCACGGCGGCCATCATGTCCGACATTTGCGAGTTGGAATCGAGCGTCGGGGTATAGCCGTCCCGCGCATCGAGCGCCCCCTTCACAGCACCGTCATCGCCGAAGAGCAAGGTATTCTCGTCCAGGAACGACATGATCATGCCGTTTCCCATGGCGTAGAGATTCGACAGCCGATACTTTGCGGGCGCGATCTTTTTGAGCTTCATGCGCCTGAGGACGGTCTTCGCGGAAAACGAGCCCTGCGCCATGCCCACCACCATCACGCCCTGCTTGCCCTTGCGATAGGCAGCGAAGGTCAACTGGTCCACATCGCGGTCGGAATCGATGCCCACGCCTTTGAGCGCTTTCTCGAACAGCTTGAGGCTCTCGGGCAGCACCTGCTCCTTCAACGCTTCGGCCGTTGGCGAATTATGAAGCGCCCGGTAATCGACGGAGATGATCTGCTGAATATCAGATGGAATGACGGCTCGCGACGATGTGCCCAGCGGCATCGCCAAAGCGGCGGCACCCAGCACGACCAAACAACCCAAAATCATCAAAGTTTTCATAAGACCTCTGGGAATAAACACTTGGATGCCGAATCAGCCCTTTGCGTTAACTCCGTGTGCATCAATTGTATGCCGTTGGGCGATTCCGGCAGCAAACGAAAGTACAGGGATGGCGGTGACGGGTCGGACACCTAGCCCTGTTAAGGGATTGAAGCTGTCACTTGTTGGCGAGGGCGGCAGCCCTCTTACCGGTCACGCCGACAAATTCCGCATCCTTGATGGACGCTAAATTGATGTCCACATTCGCCAGCGCCCCTTCCACAGCGGCCCGCGCCAATGCGGACGCCGTAGTCAAATCCGACTTCATGTTCGGATTCGTGATCGGGCCCAACTTCTCCGCCAGCTTGCCAACTTCCTGGGACTGCTCCGCCACGCTCAGGGGAACGCTGGTGGCCTGCTTCAAAGCCGCGTCGATGATGGCGTCGCCGTCCGCCGACTCCCGCGCCTGTTTATACGCCTTCATCACGGCGTTGTAGGACTCGGCGTCCCCATCGACTGCAGACTTCAATTCCTCGCGCAGCTGGGCAAGACGAGCTATGGCGGCGCTAAGCTCATTCTCGTGCTGCAGGTAGGCCTTCTTGCCTCGCGACATCGAGGCCACCATATGAGCCAGACCGGCGGCCATTGCTCCGGCGGCGGCGGCTGCGCTTCCACCCCCCGGAGTCGCCGTAGGGGCCGCCAGTTGTTCCACGAACGGCTCCACGCCGGCCCGCAGTCCGCCCACCGCCATCTTTCCACCCATCACGGCCGCGAGGCGATTCTCGAGGATCAGCGAGGAATCGAAGTTCTCCACCTGCAGGAACCACTCCGCGGCCTGCTCGAGTGCCTTCTTCGGAATCAGGCCGACGATCTCAGACGAGACCGGCACCACGCCATAGCGGGCTGCTTCGCGCTTGACCATCTGGAACACGCGATGCACGGGTGTCTGCTCGAAATCCGTCAGGTTCATGGAAACCTGAGCCATGCCGCGCACCAGGAAGCCAGCGCCTTTGACGAAGCGCATGCCGCCGGTTGAGAAGCGCACCGCCTTGGCAATTTTCTTGGCGATGTCAACATCGGCCGTATTCAGGAACACGTTGTACGCGATCAAGAACTTCCGCGCACCCACGACGGTCGCGCCCGCCGTCGGATGAACGCGCGGTTCCCCAAAGTCCGGACGACGCGCGGGATTGGTAGCGATCTCGTCGCGAATCCCTTCAAACTGCCCACGCCGGATGTTTTCCAGATTCGTGCGCTCGGGCGAAGTCGCTGCTGCCTCGTACAAGTACACCGGGATCTGGAAGCGCTTCCAGATTTGCTCGCCGACATGACTCGCCATTGCCACACAGTCCTCGATGGTGACGCCATCGATCGGGATAAACGGCACAACGTCGGAAGCACCCATGCGCGGATGAGCGCCCTGGTGTTTTGTCAGATCGATGAGTTCGGCGGCTCGGCCGACTCCACGGATGGCAGCTTCCTGGATGGCCTCGCGCTCGCCCACCAGCGTGATCACGCAGCGGTTGTGATCCGCATCCATCTCGCGATCCAGGAGGTAGACGCCGCTTACGTTCATCGCGTCGACGATGGCGTCAACTTTTGCCTTGTCACGGCCTTCGGAGAAATTCGGTACGCATTCCACCAGCGTAGACATAACGGGCAAGAATATAAGGCGCGCGATGAACCCGCAACCGGACTGCGCCTACAGATTCCGGTCGCGAGCTTGACCCTTCCAATCCCGTCCTCCTATACTCCGCGAACGCAGGCTCGACTTGATCTCGGGAGCCTCCATAAGCAAGCGCTCTGATCATTTTTTGCAGGGTATGATTCGACATGAGAATTGGTTTCGGCCTTCCCAACATTGGACCTCTCGTCTCTCCGGAAAACCTTCTGCAAGTTGCGGAGCGCGCGGAGGCCCTTGCATATGACAGCCTCTGGACAATCGAGCGTCTGCTGTGGCCGATCAAGCCGCAAACGCCCTACCCTGTCACCGCCGACGGGTCACTTCCCGAAGGCTACAAGCTTTCTCTTGACCCGCTTGACACGCTGACGTTCGTGGCCGCTCGCACGAAGAAAATCGCGCTCGGTCCCAGTGTTCTCGATATTCCGTATTACAACCCGGTTACGCTGGCGCGGCGGTTGACGACGATTGACGTGCTCTCGAATGGAAGGCTGCGGGTCGCTCTAGGCCTAGGCTGGTCCAAGGATGAAATGGACGCGACCGGCGCCAACATGAAACAGCGGGGCGCAGTTGCGGACGAGTTTCTCCAGGTTCTCAAAGCGATCTGGACCACGAATCCGGTCCAATACGAGGGCAAGTTCTTCCGCGTGCCGGAGTCCTACATCAACTTGAAGCCCGTGCAAAAGCCCCATCCACCGATCTATATGGCAGCGTTCGCTCCAGCGGCGCTCCAGCGCATGGCCACGATGACAGACGGGTGGAACCCGGTCGCGATTCCCGCGGCCGGGATGGAGCAGATGTTCGGTGCGGCGAAGCAAATGGCAAAGGATGCCGGCCGGGATCCGTCATCGCTGGCGTTGGTGGTTCGCGCCAACCTTCACATAACCGAGAAGCCCCTGGGAGCCGATCGAGGCATTTTCGCTGGAAGCTTCGATCAAATTCGCGAAGATGCGCAGGCCTGCGCCAGCATCGGCGCTCACGAACTCATCTACGATGTCACGTTCGAAAAGCAGGCGCAGACCATCGCCGGATGGCTTGCTCTGATGGAAAAGATGCGCAACCTGGTGTGAGCGAAGGCCCGCCTCGAAGGCGCTTTCCACGAAGTCAGGGTGGGAGTTCGACCGGGGTAGTGACCGCCTCTGGTCCCAGGGCCAGGATCGTTTTTTCCAGCAACTCGGCGGCAACCAGATCCTCAAGCGCATTGCCGACGCTTTTGAACAGGGTAATCTCGGCCGGGGTGGTACGAACCGGCCGCTGCCTCGCCGTCAGCTCGTGAAGATCTGCCAGCAGGTGCTCGCGCTTGAGGATGCCGGCCTTCAGCGGAATCAGCAAGTCCCCGGCTTCGGCCAGGGCGCCGTCGTAGGTGTCGACCACAATCCTCGAGCGGCGGACGCAAACGTCATCCAGTTCGCGAACGGTTGGCTGGAAGCTGCCCACCGCATTGATGTGGGTTCCTTTCCGAACCATGTTGCCGTCAAACAGCGGCGTTTTGGAGGTTGTGCAGGTGCACAGCACATCGGACTCGGCGGCGCAGGTTCGCGAGTACACGGACTCAACTTTCATTCCGAGTTCATGCTCCATTTGCTCGGCGAACTCGCGGGTGCGTCCGGGGTCGCGGCCGGTGACGAGCGCCCGCTCGAAGGGTCGAACGTGGCGCAAGACTTGCAGGTGGGCGCGCGCTTCCCGACCCGTGCCGAAGACTCCAAGCACCCTGGCGTCCTCACGCGCCAGAAACTTTGTGGCGACAGCGGAAGTAGCGGCAGTCCGCGCATCGGTCAGGTAGTTGGCGGGTATGACGAGCTTGGAGCAGCCCGACTCTACATCTAACAGGATGTAGGTGGCCTGAATACGATCCGCCGCGAGCGTCGGGTTCTCATTAAATTTCACCAGCTTCATGCCCAGTCCCCGGCCGACGCGGTCGTAGCACGGCATGATCAGGAAGACGCCATCGCCCACCTTCATCTGGGTTCGGGTGGGCATCAGGGTGGAGGGATAGCGCGAACGGAATGCCTCCTCGATGGCTGGAATCAGCGATCGCGGGTCAAGCAGGCGATGGACATCAGCTTCCGTGAGGACGTGCACGAGCGGAAAACCTCGACAGCATATTACGTGAAGTGGGAGATCCCCGCGGGGGAAGTTCCGCCCAGAACCAACGCCTCCTCAACCCCGCTGGAAGGATGCAATCGATCAGGTCGGCGGGTTCAGGTAAGATACTTCGGCTCATGAATCGCGAATACCACAAGGGCTTCAGCCAGGAATTGCACCGGGAGATGGAGATGCTGATCTTCGGACATGCCGGCACTCCTGTGCTGGTCTTTCCGACGTCGATGGGGAGATTTTTCGAGTACGAAGACCGGGGCATGATCGGGGTGCTTGCCGGCAAAATCGATCGGGGAGAATTGCAGGTTTTCTGCCCGGACGCGATCGATACCGAGAGCTGGTACAACAAGTCGGCACATCCCAGGATTCGCGTGTTGCGGCACCTGCAGTATGAGCGCTATATCCTGCACGAACTGCTTCCCTATTTGCGCTGGCGGAATCCAGCGACCCAGTTGATCGTGACCGGGTGTAGTTTTGGGGGATATCATGCCGTCAATTTTGCGTTCAAACATCCGGACATCGTCAGCCACTGTGTGAGCATGAGCGGGGCGTTCGACATCCACCAGTTTCTGGATGGGTATTACGACGACAATTGTTATTTCAATTGTCCTGCCGATTACCTGCCCAATATGCATGATGACTGGTATCTGAGCCGGTATCGGGAGATGAAGATTGTGCTGGCCTCGGGCGAATGGGATATGTGCCTGGACCAGAACGTCAAGCTGTCTGCATTATTGAATGGAAAAGCTGTGCCCAACTGGCTGGATATCTGGGGAGATCATGCAGAGCATGATTGGCCCTTCTGGTTAAGGGCGGCGGAGAAATACTTTTAGGTCGTCATTTCGCTCGTCTGCAGTGGTTAGCAGCGGATAGGTGGGGCTGGACCGCTGATGGGTTGTAGCGAATCCTGTGCGAGGAAACTGCATAGGTCCTTCGCTTCGCTCAGGATGACAATGATTGGTTGATGATGAGGGAGTTGTCATGAAAAAGATCGCGATTGTATTTGGGATGGAAAACACCTTTCCACCGGCGCTGGTCGACAAGATCAACTCGATGGGCGTTGAGGGCGTGACGGCTGAATTTGTGAAAGTTGGCGGGATCCGGATGGATCAGCCCAAGAAATACGACGTGATCATCGACCGCATTTCGCAGGATATCTCGTTCTACCGGGCATTTCTGAAGAATGCGGCGCTTCACGGATCCATCGTGATCAACAATCCGTTCTGGTGGACGGCGGACGATAAGTTCTTCAACTACGCGCTGGCGGAACAACTGGGAGTCGCCATTCCGCCGACGGTGCTGCTGCCTCACAACCAGCATCCTGCCGGGACTACCGATCAGTCGATGCGGAACCTGATGTTTCCGCTGAACTGGGATGAGGTATTTTCTTACGTGGGCTGGCCGGCCTTCCTGAAACCCTTCGACGGTGGCGGCTGGAAGCACGTCTACAAGCTGCATTCGCCCGATGAGTTCTTCAAGGCCTATAACGACACGGGCACTTTGTGCATGACGCTGCAGCGGGGAGTGGAGTTCGAGGAGTATTTCCGCTGCTACGTGATCGGCCAGGAAAAAGTGCACATCATGCGCTACGACCCCAAGGCCTCGTTCCATGAACGATACGTGAAAGGTAACCCGCCACCACGGCCGGCATTGAAGGAGCGGATCGAGAAAGATGCGCTAACCTTGTGCCGGGCGCTCGGGTACGACCTGAATACCGTGGAGTTCGCCGTGGAGAAGGGCGTACCGTATGCCATCGATTTCATGAATCCGGCTCCGGACGCGGACGTGAATTCGGTGGGCCAGGAGAACTTTGAGTGGGTCGTGAATGCCGTGGCCGATATGGCGGTGAAGAAGGCGCTGAGCGGGATTAGCCCGGCGCGAGAACTGCGCTGGGCTTCGTTCCTGGAAGGAGAGAAACCGGAACCCGTAAAGAAAAAGACTCCCACTCGCAAGGCGAGTTCGAAGGCTGCGCCTCTGGCCGGGGTCTGAGGTCCCGAGTGAACCTGCGGTAGAAAATCATTTTGGAGCTCGCGAAGGCCTCAACGAACACAGGGTCCATCGACTGCGTTCGGCTGGCGCCTCACTTCGCTCAGGATGACACTCCTTGAAATTGACCATTGATATACTGTTGGCGCCTCTGAGCTCCCCGGCTCGAGGGGTGGACACCGTCGCTCCACCGGCTCAGAGATCAGGATCCGCAATCTGGTTCGTTGCATGAAACCTACCTTCACCATCGGGATCGAGGAAGAGTACCAGACGGTAGATCCCGTTTCTCGTGATCTCCGGTCGCACATTCACGCGGAAATCATCGAAAAAGGCAAGTTGCTGCTGCAAGAGCGCGTGAAGGCGGAGATGCACCAGTCCGTGGTGGAGGTGGGAACCTCGGTCTGCAGCAACATCAAGGATGCGAAAGACGAGGTAAAGAAACTGCGCCGCGACATGATTACGCTGGCCCGCGAAAACGGTTTACGGCTGGCGTCGGCGGCCACGCACCCGTTTGCGGATTGGCGAGTGCAGGAAATTTATCCCGACGAACGTTACAAGAACATCGTCGAGGACATGCAGCTGGTAGCACGGGCGAACCTGATTTTCGGATTGCACGTACATATTGGCGTGGAGGACCGGGAGACGGCCATCCACATGATGAATCACGCCCGGTATTTCGTGCCCCATATCCTGGCCCTGTCGACCAATTCGCCTTTCTGGCTGGGAATGAATACGGGTCTGAAGTCATATCGCTGCAAGGTATTCGACAAGTTTCCGCGCACCAATATTCCCGATTACTTTCCCAGTTACGGCGAGTACGAGAACTTCATCAAGCTCCTCATCAAGACCGGCTGCATCGACAATGCGAAGAAGATCTGGTGGGATATCCGGCCCCATCCTTTCTTCAACACAATTGAGTTTCGTATTTGCGATATTCCGATGCGGGTGGATGAAACGATTGCTTTGGCGGCGCTTATCCAGGCCACGGTGGCGAAGCTTTACAAGCTTTACGAAGCGAACCAGGGTTTCCGCCTGTACCGGCGCGCGCTCATCATGGAGAACAAGTGGCGGGCGGCGCGCTACGGGCTGAACGGAAAGATGATCGACTTTGGCAAGCAGACCCAGGTTCCGGTGCGCGATCTTATCCTGGAGTATCTGACGTTCGTCGACGATGTGGTCGACGAACTCGGCTCGCGCGAAGAAATCGAGTATGTCCACAAGATTCTCGAGATGGGCAGCGGGGCGGACCGTCAGCTGCAGGTCTTCGAGAAGACGGGCGATTTGAAGAAGGTGGTCGATTACATCATCGAGGAGACGGAAGCGGGCGTAGCCCAAGAGGCAGACCCGGTTTCCGAACAAAAAGCAGGTTAATGGATAAAGTCAGTCACGCTCATCCCTCTGCATTCCATTCCTTTCGATTCCGAACTGACACCGGGCGCGCGCAATGCGGTGCGGGTGTGCCTGCGGGTCCAGCCTTCGGAAAGAGTTACCGTTATCACGGACGAGGAAAGCCTCGAGATTGCCGCTTCCCTGGTGCGGGAAATTGAGACAGTGGGCGCTCCCTACCATGCGTTCGTACTCGAAGAGTTGGCGAATCGCCCGCTGGCAAGGCTGCCGCAGGAAATTCTCGGCGACCTGGAAACAGCGGATGTCAGCATTTTCGCAGTGCGTGTCCAGCGCAACGAACTGCAATCGCGCATGCAGATGACCGAGGTCGTGAATCGAAGAAAAATCCGGCACGCGCACATGGTGAACATAAACCGGAAGATCATGCTGGAAGGCATGCGCGCGGATTTTGCCAAGGTCGATCGCATCAGTCAGAAAGTAGTGGACATGGTGCGCAAGGCTTCCCAGATTCGGGCCACCACACCCGCGGGGACCGACCTGGTCGCGGATCTGAATCCTAACTACAACTGGCTGAAGACATCAGGAATCATCAGTCGCGAGAAGTGGGGAAATCTGCCGGGCGGTGAAATCTTCACGACTCCCGGCGAAGTGAATGGAACATTCGTCATTGACGGCGTGGTGGGAGATTATCTGTGCGCGAAATTCGGCGACCTGAAACAAAATCCGCTGACCATCCGCGTCGAGAAGAACCGGTTGGTTTCAGCAGAAAGCCGCAACCAGGAATTGCGCGACGATTTCTGGGCCTACACCCATACCGATGAGAACAGCGACCGGGTCGGCGAGTTTGCCATCGGCACCAACATCGAACTGAAGGATGTGATCGGAGAAATCCTGCAGGACGAAAAATACCCGGGCGTGCACATTGCGTTCGGTAACCCTTACGGGGAGCATACGGGTGCCCAGTGGTATTCCTCGACGCACATTGACGTGGTGGGCCGTAACTTTGATATATGGGTGGATCGCGAACAGATCATGCGCGGTGGAAAGTTTTTGATCGAAGCATAAACAGTCATCGGTCGTCGGTCGTCGGCTGTCGACCCAAGACTTTTATGCCTGAGACCCCGACGAACCCAAGAAAAGCTTTTAACCGCAAAGGGCGCAAAGAAATGCCGCAAAGGTCGCGAAGAGGAGCGTGAGCACCTATCTTCGTGGGTTTCTTTGGGCGCTTGGCGACGACTTTGCGTCTTTGCGGTTCAAGGCTTTTCCGTAGGTTGTCTGCTGCTGTCGGATTCGATCGAGGCGTCGACTCGGCAAGGGGCGCGCTACACTGTCCGGTCATGATTCCTTCCCTGCGCAAGTCGTTCAACTCGAACTACAAGCCGGACAAGTATCCGCAACTGCTGGCGCTGCTCGCGGAACGTTGCGGCGTCTCGATCGGATTCCGGGTTTCCGAGACTCCGTGCTTTTTGCCCGTCGACTTGATCGCAAAGATGGCAAACGACGGCAAAGAACTGATTCGGCAATTGGTCGACAATCCCGAGTATCGCGCTAAATCTGCCGAGTCCATCCCTGCACAATTCAATGTTCCGCGCGAATCGGCTCATCCGATGTTCATCCAGGTGGATTTTGGTCTCGTGCGGGATGCGGGTGGGACGCTCCACCCGAAACTGGTGGAATTGCAGGCTTTCCCTTCCCTCTATGCGTACCAGCCGGTTCTGGCCAGAACTTTCATCGATGTCTATGGGCTCGATCAGGGGCAGGGATATTTGCTGGGAGGACTGGATTCCGCCTCGTACCTCTCGCTGCTGCGGCAGGCGATCGTCGGAAATCAGGATCCGGAGAATGTCATCCTGATGGAGATCGACCCCTGTCACCAGAAGACCCTTCCGGACTTCCTGCTGACCGAAAAGTTGCTGGGCATCCGGACGGTCGACATCACCCGGATCAAGAAAGCCGGCAACGGACTGTACTGGGAAGAAGCGGGTAAGCAGGTGCCCATCAAGCGCATCTACAACCGGGCGATCGTGGATGAACTGGAGCGAAAGGGAGCGAGATTAAGCTTTGATTTTCGCGACGACCTGGACGTTGAGTGGGCTGGGCATCCGAACTGGTATTTCCGCATTTCCAAGTTCTCCATCCCCTACCTGAAGCACGCATCGGTCCCTAAGACATGGTTCCTGGACCAGTTGCCACAGATTCCGGCCGATCTCGAGAACTACGCGCTGAAACCTCTTTATTCGTTTGCCGGCCTGGGGGTCGTCATCGCCCCAAAAAAAGAAGACATCGCCTCCGTGCCCGCGGAGCGGAGATCGCAATATATCTTGCAGGAACGGCTGCATTTCGAGCCCGTGATCGAAACACCCTTCGGTGGAACAAAGGTGGAAGTGCGTGTGATGTACATCTGGGTCGACGAATTGACACCGGTCCTGACGATCTTGCGCATGGGCCGCGGGCTCATGATGGGCGTGGATCACAATCGGAACATGGAGTGGGTGGGATCTTCAGCCGGGCTGATGTGAGGATGGTGGCATGCCTGCATCCCCCTCCCCGTAAAGATCGGCCGCGCACATCCGGCAGAACCTCCTTAACTTGGTTGACCAAACTACGGCAGAGTCCTAACATGGCCGCCGAGCCAGATTGTGCGTGAAATGATCGGCGAAACGGTCTCCCACTATCGGATCCTCGGAAAGCTCGGCGGCGGAGGTATGGGAGTGGTGTACGAGGCGGAGGACACTCGCCTGGGACGCCGCGTCGCCCTGAAGTTCATCCCTGACAATCTGGCAGGAGATCCCAAGTCCCTGGAGCGCTTTGAACGCGAAGCCAAAGCGGCCTCTCAGCTCAATCATCCCAACATCTGCACGATTCACGACATCCAGGACAACAACGGCCATCCCTTCATCGTGATGGAGAAACTGGAAGGCGAGAGCCTGAAGCAGCTGATCCACGGGAACCCGATGGATTGCGATCGGATTCTGGAGATTGCGGTTCAGGTCGCGGATGCGTTAGCGGCATCCCACGCCAAGGGGATCATTCATCGCGACATTAAACCGGCAAACATCTTTCTGACCACCAATGGGCAGGCCAAGGTGCTGGACTTTGGCCTGGCCAAGCTCACCAAAGAGTCCAAACTTGCCACGGCGACCGATACCAGCATCGAGGACTCGCTCACGGCGGTCGGAGTCATCCCCGGCACCGCCGTTTACATGGCTCCCGAACAGGCTCGCAGCGAGCCCCTGGATCCGCGTAGCGATCTGTTCTCCTTCGGCGTAGTGCTCTACGAGATGGCAACCGGGAAGAAGCCCTTCTCGGGTACCAATATCGTGACCACGCTCGATGCAGTGCTTCACAAAAAACCGGAACCTCCTCACAACCTGAATCCCCAAGTCCCCTCCGAATTGGAAAACATCATCGGCCGGGCGATGGAAAAGGACAAGGCCAAGCGCTTCCAGAGTGCGACCGAAATGAAGTCGGCTCTCCAGCACCTCAAGCGCGAAACCGATTCGGGCCTGGTGAAAACCGGTGCGAAAATTGTCCAGCCGCTGAAAGTCGCAACGCAAACGTTTCGGAGCTCGAGCAACACCCAAACTTATCTCCTGTTGGGGATGGCAGCGGTTCTGGTGACCGTGTTGGGGGCGGTAGGCGCCTGGTGGTTTAAACATCGCAAGGCGCCGCCGCCCATGGTTGCTAAGAACACCATCGCTGTGCTGCCGCTGCAGAACATGACGGGCGACTCCAGCATGGAATACCTGCGATTTGCGCTGGCGGACGAGATTGCGTCGGTGTTGACCTACAACCGGACGCTGGATGTACGTCCTACGGCGACTACCCGCAAATACGTAAGCGCGGATATGGATCCCCAGAAGGCTGGTCACGAGTTGCTGGTGGCCAATGTCGTGACCGGTCACTACATGCGGCAGGGCAATCAACTGCTGGTCACATTGCAGGCTGTCAACGTGCAAACCGACAGTGTGACCTGGCAAAGCGCTCCAATCATCGCCTCCAGCCAGGACTTCATTGGATTGCAGGAATTGCTCAGCAAGCAGGTGCGCACTGGGCTGCTGCCCGTACTCGGCTCGGGCACGGAATTCCTCGAAACCAGTACTCCCCCCAAGAACCAGGAAGCGTACGACCTCTACCTGCGCAGTGCAGCGGTTCCGCACGACGAGAAGCCCAATAAGCAAGCGATCGCCATGTTGGAACGGGCGGTCGGGCTCGATCAAAGCTACGCACCGGCCTGGCAGGCGCTTGGTATTCGCTATTACTTCGATTCGCAATATTCGAGTGGGGGCGAAGAAACGTTTCAGAAGTCGAATTCTTCGTGCGAACGGGCGCTGGCGCTTGATCCCAACCTTATTCTGGCCGCGAGCCAACTCATCACCAACCGCGTGGAGCGCAGCGATTTGTCGAAGGCGTACAAGGAAGCGCGTACGTTGGTAAAGCGACGTCCGCAGAGCGCACAAGCCCACTTCACGCTTGCTTATGTGGACCGCTACGCGGGACTGCTCGAGGATTCCAGTCGGGAATGCGATACCGCAATGGCTCTGGATCCGGGAAATTACTTGTTCCGCTCGTGCACCTGGACTTTTCTATACCTGGGCAAGACCGAACGGGCTCGCGAGTACATCTTGCTGGACGCGGGCTCGGAATGGGCCAACTGGGTGATGCCTGCCATCCTGATGCGCGAGGGCAAATTGAAAGAGGCGCGTGAAGCCGTGAAGAAGGTGCCCTCCGGTGTGCG
This sequence comes from uncultured Acidobacteriota bacterium, assembly GCA_963733805.1. GTDB lineage: Bacteria > Acidobacteriota > Terriglobia > Terriglobales > Acidobacteriaceae > Gp1-AA133. The sequence continues at coordinate 223,492 of CAVTEO010000011.1, forward strand.
CTATCACCGCGACCTGACCGAAGCCGTCCTCGGGGTTCGGCCTGCGTCCGAACTGGACCGCATAGCACAGGAGGACACAACATCTCTGACCGCGGGAGACGATCCGGAGACCTCGTACCAGCGGGGTGCTGAGTTAGCCTACGCGGGAAAGAAGGAGGCGGCAGTTCACATGTTGCGGATGGCGATCGAGCAGAACTATTGCGCGTATTCCGCACTCGAGAACGATCCTCTGCTCGAAAGGCTGCGTTCCGCGCCGGAGTTTGCCGAGCTGTTACGCGCCGCCAGGTTCTGCCAGGAGCCGCTACTGGCGCAAGCCAAATGAACGCGCATAGCTCGCATCGTGCGGTCACCGAGCCCCCGCGAAGGCCGGCGTGGTTGCTAACCGTTCCCTTCTGCTAAAGTCTTAACCACTTGGCGTTTCAGGCAGAAAGTTGCGTCCAATCAACCGGGTTTTCCATCTAGTACATAACATGATCGCTAACAAGCCTCGCTGGAGCCGGGCAACGCACCAAAATGTGCGGCTCATGCAGATACTTTCTATTGTTTCCACATTTCTTCTTGGGCTGATCTGCTTGGTTGGAACCTCGGCGCAGACCGCGCCCGAGGCCGCCCGCCCGTTCGGCCCGCTCCCACAGGACTCCGGCAACGCGGGGCTGCAGTTGATGCTGCGGCGGCTCAGCACAACCGCGCGCCTCATGCACACAACCGCGCACCCGGACGACGAAGACGGCGGCATGATGACGCGCGAGTCCCGCGGAGAAGGTGACACCGTACTGCTGCTGACCCTGAATCGCGGCGAAGGCGGTCAAAACAAAGTTGGCAGCAATCTGTTTGACGTACTCGGCGTTCTGCGCTCGCTTGAGTTGACGGGTTCGGATCGCTACTACGCAGTAGAGCAACGCTTCACGCGCGTCGCGGATTTCGGGTTTTCCAAGAATCCCGAAGAGACCTTTGATAAGTGGCACGGTCACGAGGCCGGCCTGTCCGATATCGTGCGAGTGATCCGAACCTTCCGACCTGACGTTTTGGTGTCGCGCTTCGAGGGCACCGACGGCGACGGTCACGGCAACCACCAGGCTTCCGGAATTCTAACGCGCGAAGCGTTTCGGGCAGCCGCAGATTTCAAACAGTTTCCGGAACAGATTGCGGAAGGCCTCTTGCCGTGGCAAGCCAAGAAGCTCTATATCGACCACGTTTGTCCCTTCCGCAGCAATGAGTGTCCGCCCGAAAATTACACCGTCAAGCTGGCCACGGGCGAAAAGGATCCCCTGCTCGGGATGACGTATCTTCAGTTCGCCATGGAAGGACTGCGCCATCAACTCTCGCAGGGCGCGGGAGGATGGTCGGTCGACGCCGGTCCGCACTTCGCCTTCTACAAACTGGTGGACACGGTGCTGCCCGGCAACGACCAGGCTAAGCACGAACAGGATTTCTTCGACGGAATCGATACAACACTTCCCGGGTTGGCGGGGCGTCTTGGAGCCGACGAAGCAAAGGTGCCATACCTTCGGCCCGAACTGGTAAAACTGCAAACGCACGTCACCGAGGCAAAGAAGCTGGCGAGCGAACAGCCCGCAACGGCCTCCACGCCTCTGTTACGAGGCCTCCGCGATGTGAACGCCCTCATTGCGCGCATAGCCGCGGAAAAGCAACTCGCGGAGATTGAGCAGCACGAATTGCTCGGCAACCTCCGGCTCAAGCGCGATCAGTTCGAAGAGGCGGCGAATCTTGCGTTGGGGTTGACGGTCGATGTCGAAGTTGATGCCGCCGTCGCACCGAACGCGCAAGAGGCCTTTATGGCAGTGCCCGGCCAGGCATTTGGCATCACAGTGCGGGCGCGCAACTCCAGCGCACAGACGCTCACGATCCGGGATATCTCCCTTGACCTGCCTCCTGGCTGGCTGTCGGCGGCGACATCCCAAAAATTGCAAACCATAGCTCCTGGCAAGGATGGGGCAGCGCGGTTCCGCGTCACGGTTCCCGAGAATGCCGCCTATACGCGGCCGTACTGGCACCGGAACGATCCAGAGGCGGAAGGCCTCAACACGATTGACGACCCGCGATATGCCACGCTCGCCTTTCCCCCAGCGCCTGTTCAAGCACACGTGGGCTATTCCATCGAAGGGCTCGAGAGTGCGATGCGCGGTGTTGGGACAGTCGCTTACAAAGATACTGCCGGGCGAGAACAGCGACGGGCACTTGCGGTTGGACCGCCCTTCTCGCTTGCCATTGATCCGATATCGCAGGTCGTTCCGGTTGGACAGCACGATCCTCGCCAAGTGAAAGTTGAAGTGCGGAGCAGTCTTGCAGGAGACTCGGCGGCGATGGTTCGTCTCGCGGCTCCCAAGGGCTGGGAAGTGGAGCCGGCAACGCAGCGCGTCGCGTTCACAAAATTTGGCGAGGTGAAGACTTGCGAGTTTCGAGTGGTGCCCTCAGCAGTTCGCGAGGGACGCTCCTTGATAAAGGCGTCGCTGGAATATCAAGGGAAGAAATACGCCGAAGGCTATTCGATCGTCACACGTGACGACCTGGACACTTTCTATTACTACCAGCCAGCGGTGCAAAAGGTGAGCGTAGTTGACGTGAAGATCCCCTCTGGGCTGAAAATCGGCTACATCATGGGCGCGGGAGATGACATGCCCGAGGTGCTTCGACAGGCCGGCCTCGACGTCGCTCTCATCCCAGCCGACAAAGTTGGCGCCGAGGATCTGAACCGCTTTGGAACCATCGTCCTCGGTATTCGCGCGTACGATACGCAGAAAGAAGTCATCGCCAACAACAAGAAATTGCTCGATTTTGTTTCCGCCGGCGGCACCCTGCTCGTGCAGTACGAAACTGATACTGGAAACTTTAATGGTGGGTCGTTCACTCCTTATCCGGCAACTCTCAGCCGAGGACGGGTTTCGGTGGAAGAGGCTCCCGTGAAGATTCTGGCGCCGGAAAATCGAATCTTTCATTTCCCGAACGCAATCTCCCCGCAGGATTTCGACGGATGGGTGCAGGAGCGCGGACTCTACTTCATGGATACCTGGGACGCAAAGTTCACGCCATTGCTCGCGTCGCACGATCCAGGAGAAGCTGATCTGAAGGGCGGCCTGCTGGTGGCTCCGTATGGCAAGGGAACCTATATCTACACCGGGTACGCGTTCTTTCGACAGCTACCGGCGGGGGTTCCTGGGGCTTTGCGTCTCTACGTCAATCTTCTGTCTGCCGGGCACGAAGCGGGTGCCGGAAAATAACGGAATAGCAAAAAAGGTTTCCAGGAAGAGCTCTCCAGCAAGAAAGTTATTCGAGTCTCGCAGTGGCGGTCCTTTGCTGTGGATAACGGCGGCGGATCACGATCAACATGCTGACATCCAAGCCCGGCATCGACGCTAGGCCAACAGCTGCGGACCCTTCCCAGCTGATTCGTGGCATGGGGCTATCCTCAGCCACCTCTCTGAACATGCTGGACATGATCGGGGTAGGCCCATTCATCACGGTGCCGCTGATTATCAGCGCCATGGGCGGACCGCAAGCGATGCTGGGATGGATCCTGGGCGCCGGATTCGCCCTGTGTGACGGACTGGTATGGGCCGAGTTGGGGGCGGCCATGCCCGGCTCGGGCGGTTCGTATCGCTACCTGAAGGAGATCTACGGGCCGAACAGTCTTGGCAAACTGATTTCATTCCTGTTCATTTGGCAACTCTCCTTCAGTGCGCCCTTGTCGATCGCATCCGGCTGTATTGGGGTTGCCGACTACGCAGGCTATTTCTGGCCGCGGTTGGGACACGTTTACATCTCACATACCGCGAGTGCCCGGATCCCCCTGGTCGGCAATCTGGAGATCAGTTGGCTTGTCAATCCCGGAACCGCAGTCGCTGTAGGCGCGTGCCTTCTGGCAGTTTTTCTGCTGTATCGGCGCATCACGGCCATCGGCCGGCTTTCGACGATCATGTGGGTGGTGGTCATGGGCACGATCGGTTGGATTATTGTGGCCGGCCTGACTCATTTCAACACCGCGCTGGCCTTCGACTTTCCCAGCCGGAGCGTTTACTTTTTCGCGGAATTTTTTCAACGGCCTGGGAAGCGCGATGCTGATCGCCACGTACGACTATTGGGGTTACTACAATGTTTGTTTTCTGGGCGATGAGGTCAAGGACCCAGCCCGGAATATTCCCCGCGCCCTGCTGCTATCAATTTCGCTCGTTGCCTGTCTATATATCGTGATGAATTTGAGCATTTTGGGCGTGGTGCCCTGGCGCGAGATGATGACCGTGGGCGGCGCCAATGACCGCCTGCACATCGTGTCGCTGTTTATGCAGAGGACCTATGGCTCCTGGGCCGCCAGCATCGTGACTGGTCTGGTGATGTGGACGGCGTTCACTTCGGTTTTTTCCCTGATGCTGGGGTACTCCCGGGTTCCCTATGCGGCTGCTCTCGATGGAAACTACTTTCGGATTTTCGCCAAGGTTCATCCAGAACACAGGTTTCCGTACGTCTCGCTGCTGAGCCTGGGAGCGGTCGCCGCAATCTTCTGTTTTTTTCGCCTCGCCGATGTCATCGCCGCACTGGTAGTAATCCGCATCATGCTGCAGTTCCTGGTGCAGGCCATTGGGCTGATTGTTCTGCGCGTACGTCGCCCGGACATGCCACGGCCATTTCGCATGTGGTTCTATCCCCTGCCGGCCCTGATTGCTTCCGTTGGCTTCGGCTATATTTTGTTTGTGCGCGCAAACGCTTTGAAGGAAATCCGATACGCGCTGGTGATTCTGATTCTCGGCATCCTCATTTACATGGCGCGCGCCTGGCGAGGTGGCGAATGGCCTTTCCGACGCGCCTCCGTCGCTCTCGGGGGCTCTGTCTAAATGGCCGAAATGGTGAAGACGCCCGAAACGCTGCCGCCCCCGATTCCCAGGGAGCACAGCGTTTCCGCGTGGGCGCCCTTGCGAGAGCCGCTCTTCCGCTCCTTGTGGATTGCCGCCATCATTTCTTACATTGGCACCTGGATGCAGGCGGTGGGCGCGGGCTGGATGATGACAATGCTCACATCGTCGCCCTTGATGGTGGGTTTGGTGCAGGCGGCCGTAGCCCTGCCGGTGTTTCTTGTGATCTTGCCCGCCGGCGCTCTGGCTGATCTAGTCGACCGGCGTCGCTTCCTGCTGTTGACGCAGGGATGGATGGTGCTGGCCGCCGGCACGCTCGGCATCCTGACCTTGCTGCACCTGGTGACGCCCTGGATCCTGCTGGCCTTTACATTCCTGCTCGGCCTCGGAGCCGTGATGAACGACCCGGCATGGCAGGCGATTACCCCGGAACTCGTTCCGCACGAGCAGCACGCCGCCGCCGTGGCGCTCAACTCCGCAGGGTTCAACGTCGCGCGCGCGATCGGTCCCGCCTTAGGCGGCATGGTCATCGCCCGGGCAGACTTGGGTACAGCCTTCTTGTTGAACGCCGTATCGTTTTTCGGCGTGATTCTCGTTTTGTATCATTGGAAACGCCCTGCGCCGGAACGCATCGAGACCGGAGCCCTGTGGGATGCGGTGCGCGGAGGGATCCGCTACGTGGGGCAATCGCCCCTGGTGCGGTCCGTGCTGATCCGCACCGGTGCTTTCAGCGTGGGAGCGATTGCCCTGCTGGCCTTGCTGCCGATTCTGGCGCGTCCATTTGGCGCGACCGGCTATGGAGTGTTGCTGGGATGCTTCGGGGTTGGAGCCCTTGCCGGTGCGACCATCTTGCCTCGGCTGCGGCGGCAGCTTTCGGTTGACGGTCTGGTGGCCACAGCGATCGTTGTCTTTGCTGGCATGACGTTCGCAGCGGGACGCATTTCTTCCTTCGGCGGGCTATGCGCAGCCCTGGCGACAGCGGGAGCCGCGTGGATCGGAATTCTTGCATGCCTGAACACGGCGGCCCAGACCATGTGTCCGTCGTGGGTTCGGGCGCGGGCCTTGTCGATGTACTTGCTCGTGTTGCAAGGTGGAATGGCGATTGGCAGTACACTGTGGGGAGCGTTGGCGACGCGCGTGGGGCTTCCGAATGCGTTGTTGTGTTCTGCGCTGGCTCTGCTGGCGGGCTTGGCAACGATCCGAAAGCATCGCTTGAGCGCACACCATCTGGCGATGGCGCCGTCGATCGTGACGGGATTGAGCCGGGTTGTGAGCAATTGAGGGGGACAATATGAAAGCAATATTGATTCGTGCCGGAATTCTACTGATTGCCTGTTGCAGCCGGCTTCGCCCAACAGATGCCCAAGCCCGAGCCTCCCCGCACGCTCACCCAGGTCATGGATCGCTCCCTGACAAACGCGGAAAAGGAATTTATGTCGGTCGTTGAGGCAATGCCGGAGGACAAGTATGGCTATGCCCCCACAGATGGTGAGTTCAAGGGCGTTCGTACATTCGCGGGACAGATCAAGCACGTGGCCGCTTCGAACTATGAGTTCGGAGGAGCAATTCTGCAGGAGAAGCCTCCGGTCGATTTCGGGGGAGAGGAAGGGCCAGCTTCCATAAAGACCAAAGCCGAGATCGTGGAGTTCTTAAAAGGCTCGTTCGTCTACATGCACAAGGCGATCGCCAGCATGAACGAGAAAAACGCGACTGAGTCTCTGAGGAGCCCTTGGGGACAAAACACCATCACGCGGCTCGGGCGTCTCAACGCTGACCGTGGCACATATTTTTGATCACTACGGGCAGATGGTGGTGTATCTGCGGCATAACGGGATGGTGCCGCCGATGAGCAAGGGATGAACTGCTTCGGCGTGTGAGGATGCCCGTCGCTCTACTAATTTCTCTTTGGTCCTTCGGATGAAGTAAAGCTTCCATGTTCTCCGCAGTAGCACGCCGGTGCTATTTACGACCACTCTCCTCGGCAACTAATCTGCAACTTCCCCCCAATCGAAGGCAAAAGTGCCTGACAGGTTTTTGGCAATTTTCCCGAGAAATCTGAATGCTGAAGCGCGCGACCTTGTCGATCGCTCCGGGCGAAAGGTTGGGATGGAGGTCCATGAAGCGAAAACGAGTTTGGAACTGGTCGAGGAAGCTCGGCGACGTGAAGTCGAGCACGAAATTTTGAGTTACTTCCTGGCGGTTGAATCGTATCCCGCACGGGCTGCGCGCGAACCGCAGGTGAGCTTTGAAGCGCACTGCTGGAGCGTTTCACCGTGCTGGAGAGCGGGCAGCCAAACTAGGCGCAGCGGATTATCGGAGTACATGCGTTAAGGGTGGAAGTTCGACAGCCGCTCACGCTGAGCTGTTTATGATTTGCGGCTTGCGGCTGCGCCCTGGTCGGCGATGGCGGTTAGAAAAAGCTCGGCTTCCAGATCTTTCTCTTTGAGATACGCCGCTACTTTGGCGGCGATTTTTTTGGCAGGAGTCTTGCTGCCGGGATCCAGAAAAATCAGAACCGAAGGTCCCGCACCACTCAGCGCTGTCCCGAGCACGCCTTTGTCGCCATTGAACACCTGCATCGCAGGCAGCAGCGGACAAAGCGCGGCACGATAAGGCTGGTGGATTCGGTCATCAAGAGCCGTGGCCAGGAGTTCCGGCTTGCCCTGCGTGAACGCCGCCAGCAGCAACATGGAGTTCTGGATATTCGTGACCGCATCCGCGCGAGTGTATTGCGGCAGCAGCACTCCTCGAGCTTTTTCGGTGGAGAGCGGTTCCGGTGGAACGGCCAGCAAGAGAGGCCACTTCCCTTTCGGCCGAATACGCGCGACTTGCGCCTCGGCCTCTCCTGCCATTCGAGCGACCGTCAAGCCGCCCATCCAGCAGGCGGAAGCATTGTCGGGATGATGTTCGCGGCGGGACGCTTCTCCCACGATCTGGGCATCGGTCCAATGAAGATTCCCATAGTGATCTGCGAGCGCGATACCCGCGAGCCGAGCCGCGGCCGATGATCCGCACCCTTTGCCGATCGGAATGTTGTTCGCGATCTTCAGCGCCAAAGGATTGGGGTCCCGACCACCAGACTCAAGCACCTCTCGGTACGTCGTGAGGATCAGATGGTTTTCCACCCGCCCGCATATTTCAGCATCCCGGCCCGCGGCTTGTATGGCGTAGTCATCCGCAATGCGGGCCTCGAGTTTCAGGTAAAGCTCAAAGGCCAGCGCCGCCGCGTCAAAGGCCGGACCGAGGTTTGCGGAGGTCGCTGGTAACGTGATGCGGAACGATTTCGTGGAGTGTGACTTCTTGCTGGCAGGCATTGCTATTGAGCCGTTTCGACGGACACGCGTTGACTCATCGGGTAGTCTCTTTGCCTTCCCAGCTCGGAGAGCGTCTTTAAGACCGCGTCCACGTTCGCCTCGAGCACAAGCGGCGCGCGTTGGTGGGGAGCAAGGGACTGTGCTTCTTTTTCCTCGGGCGTGCCCGCGAACAGATCTCCGCGGTGAAATTTCAGGGTGAACTCCGGGTCCTTCAGGACGTGCCCGGTAAGGATCAGAAGACACTTTCGCCTCGCTTCACAAATCCTCGCTGCACCAGCTTCTTCAAGCCGGCGAGCGTAACCGCCGAGGCAGGCTCACAGCCGACTCCATCCGAGCCTATTTCCGCTTTGGCCAGTGCCATCTCCACTTCGCTGACCTGCTCAACCGCCCCGCCCGTCACCTGGATGACTCGTAATGCCTTCTTCCAGGACGCCGGATTGCCGATGCGGATCGCCGTGGCGAGCGTCTCAGCCTCCATCGGCACGAGTTTCTTGCCAGCGTGCTCATGAACGCTGCGAAAGAACGGATTCGCCCCTTCGGCCTGAATGACCGAGAGCTTCGGCAAGCGATCAATCAAGTCCCAGTTCCTTCATCTCAACCAAGGCCTTGCCGATGGCGGAAGAGTTTCCCAGGTTCCCGCCTGGAACAATGATGTGGTCGGGCGGTTGCCAATTCAGTTGCTCCATCAATTCTATGGCGGCGGTTTTCTGGCCCTCGATGCGATAGGGATTGACGGAATTCAGCAGATAGATCGGTTTGCGCTTTACCAGTTCGTTCAGGACTTTGACGCACCCATCGAAGTCCGTCCGCAGTTGGCAAGTGATCGCACCGTAGTCCAACGATTGCGAAAGCTTGCCCCATGAGATTTTGCCTTCCGGAATAAGCACCAGGCTGCGCATGCCGCCGCGGGCGGCATACGCTGCCATCGACGCGGACGTGTTGCCCGTCGAAGCGCATGCCACCCACTGGAATCCTTCCTGGCGGGCAAACGATGCTGCGGCCGTCATGCCCGTATCTTTGAAGGAAGCCGTCGGATTCATTCCCTGATGTTTGGCTAGCAAAGCGTCCACGCCAGCAGAAACAGCGCAGCGTGGCAAATCGTAAATCGGGGTATTCCCTTCGCGAAGGGTAATCGGCTCGTGCCCAGATTTCAGGCTGGGCAGAAGTTCACGAAATCTCCATACGCCGCTGGTGTCTGCTCCGGCTAGCGAAGTCTTCCTGTCCCGCCAGAGTTGCTTCAGGGCGTCGGCCGAGTAGCCCCCAGCCCTCAAGTCTTGCTCTGTCTGCCATCCGGGATAGAAAACTTCAAAGAGGTCGCCGCATTTCGGGCAGCGAAAATCCTGCTCGGCGCGTTCCGCGATGGTGCCGCAGCTGGATGCAGCGCAGACGGGAGACCGCCGCTGCACTCTTAGTGTCGGAAAGTGTTGAACTCATCGTGGGTTGCGGTCAGGCGGGCTGCCTGCCCGCTGCTCCACAATCATCAGGATAGCGAAATCAGCCTTGTTTCCAAAGCCGGTCGCGGTGTTCTTCTTTCTCTGTGCGAAGATATTCGTCCGCTTTGTTGATCCAATCGGCCCGCGGGGGATTAAAAACGTCAAGATCCACCGTATCCACAAGCGCCTCGGCCTTGTGCGGCATGTTGCGCGGGATGGTCAGGACCTCCCCGGCATTCACCACAATCTCTTTGCCGTCGATCCAGAACTTGAGCGCGCCTTCCAGAATGTAGGTCACCTGCTCGTTGTAATGACTATGCAGCGGGATAATGCATCCCTTCTTCATGAATACCCGAGCAACCATGATGTCTTCGCCGACCACAAGCTGCCGCTGTAGCAGGGGATTGAGATTCTCGAGTTCCACGCTGTTCCAAGGGACGTATTTCAATTGCCCCGTTTTCGCGGATACCTTGGCGGGGCCGCGATTAACCGCCGACGTCTTCGTCATTTTCAGAACCTTCTTGGCGACTGCCCTTTTCGGGGTAGCTTTCTTCTTCGTCTTTGGCATCAGTGAACCTTTCCCGGGTATAGGCCGACGGCTGTGTCGTGCAGGTAAGCATGCGCCATTTCGAGTGCCTTGGCTTCGCTAATCTCGTGAGTCGCAACCATCTCGGCTAAAGCGGCGGCCAAGCCGGTACGCCCAGTCTGCACGCCTAGCCAGTAGCTCTCTTCCGCGCCCAGAGCGTCATTGTACGGGAATGAATCCGTGCCAAATGTAATTTTGTCGGGAAAGGTTTCGAGCCACTGGCGCAGCGAGTCTTTAAAGGCTGCGGGGTACATGACAACCTCCATCAGCGAAGAATCCATGTAGACGTTCTTCACCGACTGCCAGCCAGATCGCTTCGCGCTCGAGCGGATAACCCCCGTGGATCAGAACGAACACCGTGTCCGCATAGCGGGGATCGCGCAGGATATTCTCCAGGTTCATCACGTTGCTCTCGGAGATGTTGAAGTAGTCTCCAATGCCCACCGCCGTATGAATATGAACCGGCAGGTGCAGACGGCCACCGTCGCGGATCAGGTAGCGGAAAATATAGTCCTGAAACGTGCGGTAGTCGGTCTCAGACGGAACCCCGCCGGCAACGTACTTTTTATAAATCGCCTCAGCCTGCTGGCGGTCTGGATCTCCGAAACGGAGCGAACGGAAATAGGCGACTTCAAACTTCATGGCAATACCGCCCTTTTTCTGATTGTCCTCAAGCGTCTGGCTGATGAACTTCAGATAGTCGTTGAAGCCGGCGGGCGCTTGCTTGATGTGCTCCTGCTCCATCCAGCGGCGCAGCATCTTCTCCTGCAGGGGAATGTAAACCGCCTGGTCCCCGTTGCGGGCGTGCTCCTTCTGGTTGTCGAAAGGCCACATGAACGCGTCGGCGAAGAAGACCCAGACGAAGCGCTTGGGATCGAGATAGTCCGCCATCATGGCGCGGTTGGCGACGCCCTGCTCGATGTTGAGCTTGTCCAGAAGATTCGAGAAGTAAGCAGTGCCCTGCTGCTTTTTCAGTTCGGCCTTCTTGTTGACAAGCCACTTCGCATGTTCGGCGGAGAGGTCTTCAAAGGGATAGTTGAAAAGCGCCTTGGCGGCCGCAACCAGTTCCGGATTCGAGTCTCGTTCCCGAAGAGGTGCGCTCCCGGGCGGCGACGCCATGGCATCCACGTCCGGATCATCAGGAAAACCAGGGTGCGCGTGATGGTCGAAGATCGGAATCTTCTCGATCTGCGGGAGAAGTCGAGTGTAGATTTCCTGGACCTGCTCGGAAGCAGCCAGCGGACGGGACTGCGCGAGGGCGGACGCAGCCAGCAGGATGATTGCAGATGCCAGGTACGCGGCCGGGCGAAGTTTCATTTTCGAGTGCTCCGTGGATCCCTAAAAGCTTTTGACCGCAAAGGACGCAAAGCCGGTGCGAACGTCGCGGAATAAGCAAGAATTTAGTCAGATCAGTCAGAACGACTACCTGGTTGCCGGCGCTCCTTGCCAGGCAGTTGAAACTTTTTGGATTCGCTCGACCGCCTCGTGTAACGTGGCATTCGAAGATGCGAACGAGAATCGCACGAAGTCCCGCCCCGCATCGCCAAACGCGGCGCCCGGGATCGCAGCAACCCCGGCTTCCTCCAGCATGATGCGGCAAACTTCTTCAGCGCTGATACCAGTTCCGGAAATGTTAACCCAGGCATAAAACGCCCCGTCGGGCGCCGGGCACCGGAAGCCGGGGACCTGATTCAATTCGCGCGCAAACTGTTCGCGGCGGCCAGCGAATTCCTTCACCATCTTTGCAGTAGCACCGGAGCTGTCCTTCAGTGCTTCAATCGCAGCGTACTGGGTGAATTCGGCGGTGCAGGTGTAACTATTGACGGCGAGCAGGTCGAGTTGCTCGGCAATCTCCGGCGGCGCGACCGCGTAGCCAAGCCTCCACCCAGTCATCGCGAAGCTTTTCGAAAAGCCGTCGATGATCACCGTCCGTTCCGCCATGCCCGGATAGCTGAACATCGAAACGTATGCATCGGAGTAGATGATGCGCGCGTAAATCTCGTCGGAGAGAACGTACAGATCATGCTCCACGGCCAGTTCGGCAATGCGTCGCTGGACGGCATCGGTGTACACGGTCCCGGTCGGATTATTGGGCGAGCAGGTCACGATCGCTTTCGTGCGCCCCGTGATCTTCCTGGCGATCTCGGCCGGATCAGGTTGGAATCCATTGCGCTCGGCAAGCTCGTAAGGCACCGGCACGCCACCGAAGCCCGCCGTGATCGAGGAGTAGCCGGGAAACCCAGGATCCGGATAGAGAACCTCGTCGCCGGGATTCACGATGGCCATCAAGGTAAGGAACAACGAGAGCTTGCAGCCGGGAGCCATCACGATGTTCTTGGGGTCGACCTGGATGCGGCGCGTGCGGAGCAGATACCGCGCCAGCTCTTCGCGGAGCGCGGAAATTCCGGATACGGTGCAGTAACGATCCTTGCCGTCGCGCAGGGCTTTTTCCAGCGCGTCCAGCACTGGGCCAGCCGGATGAAAGTCTGGCTCCCCCAGTTCCAGGTGAATAATGGAGCGACCCTGGCGCTCGAGTTCCTTGGCGCGGGCGAAAACCGAGAGGGCACCTTCGCCGCTCATCACGGAGAGTCTTGCACGCAAGCGAACGCATTAATCCTTCTTTCCGGCGACCGACTCAGGAATCAGAGTGGTCGGAATCCGCAGACCATCGACCAAACGCGGGAACAGTTCAAATGCCGCCGCCGTGGCTACCAATTCTACGATTTGGGAATCGGTATAGACGGCCTTCAACTGAGCGAAGAATGGATCATCCAATTGCTGCGCCGATTGGTGCAAGCGCTCGGCACAACGGAAACCGAGTTTGTCCGCCTCCGTAAACGGGCCGGTCTCGAAGTCGGCCTGGACGGCCGCAATCTGGGCATCGCTCGCTCCCTTCTGTTTGCGCAGAGAGTGCGTGCGCTGAGACTGCGTAGCGCGAGTGCAGCAGAACGGACAGGCGCGTGGCGACTAATTCCTTGTACCAGCCCGGTAGGGCGCCATCGCTCAGCAACGACTTCAGAAAGCCGGCAACTCCCAGCGCAAGGGCAGGAGTGTGCGCGAGCGTCTTAAACATGTTGGGAACGACGCCCCGCTGTTTCAGCAGGGCGTCATAGACGGCGGCAATTTCCGGGTGAAACCTGGTCGCGCTCCAGAAGCGGAATCCGAGGCGCGGCCGCTTTCTCGCTCATATCAGAAAGCATACCGCAGCGAGAGCTGAATCAGCCGCGGGGTGCCGACGGTGGAGTTGATTTTGCCGAAGGGCGTCGCGGTCTGCGCCAATCTGCCGTCGGCAGAACAATCTCCCACGCCGGGAGTACTGCAAAGTGTCGTTTCCACGTCATTGAGACCCGGATTGCCGAAGTTGGCGTGGTTCCAGATGTTGAAGAAATCCGCCGTGAAGCGAAGATCCTGCTTCTCGGTGATGCGGAAGTGCTTGATGAGCGAGAAGTCCCAATTTTGCTGAAACGGTCCGCGGTACAGATTCCGGCGAAGGTCTCCGAAAGCTGTCACGCCGGCGCCCGAATATGCGGCGGGGGCGGGAACGAAGTTGTTGATGTTCAGGTATCCGTCAATGCGGGAGTGAATATCACCTGAGGTCGTGCCTGCGCCGATCGATCCGCCGTCCGCCAATTGCGCGCCCAGCGTCGCCGACGCTATGCCAGGTCCCAGGTAGGCTGTGCCCGGCCCCTGAGTCGGTAACCGAAAACGGCGTGCCCGACTGGAAAATGGTGATGCCGCTGATACTCCAGTTCGCCAGCGCGGTCCTCTTCCACCCCGATTCACTTGCGAAGAATGGCAGGTCGTAGTTATAGCTCACGGTCAGGCGGTGCGTGCGGTCATAGTCGGAAAGGCCGCGGGAAAACTTCAGATCGCTTTCATCGTTGAACGCCGTATTCAGCGCCGTATTGCCGCTCGAAGTAGCGTCGGTGGATTTCGAGTAGGTGTAGGCTCCCTGGAAGTACCCTCTCGACCATCGGCGCGAGAGGGTGGTCTGGAAGGAGTGATAGTGCGCGTACGCATCGTCTGCGAACAGCTGCATGCCGCTGTAGCCATTGACGCCTTTGAGCGTCGAACGCGCAATTCCGTTGGCGACGGTGCTTTCCGTGATTTGAAAAGGAGTGCCATCTTCGGCCGTGACCGTAAGCGGGTTCGTCGGGGTCGCCAATTGCGCCTGCACGTTCGTGCGAGTTTCGCGTAGGTGAACCGCATGGGTACCTACATAACCCAATTCCAGCACCCATTGCTTGCCCAAGTCGCGCTGGATCGTGAGGTTCCATTGTTGGGTGTTGGGCGAAACAAAATTACGCGGAACGGCCAGCGCAAATAGGAATTGGGAGGGAACGACTCCGGGGCTGCCATTCGCGCAGCCGATGTCCGGCGAACGCATCGGTTCCCTCGGAGAAACCTTTGATGGCTCCCAGGCAGGGCAAGAAATTGCCATCGAGCACGCCCGCCTTCGGCAAGCCGTTCCCGTTAGGAGTCGGGCAACCTGCCGCTGGAGTCAGACGAGAAAAACGTGCTCAGGCAACCTGGCACCCCGGGTCCGAAAGCAATGGGCAGAATCGGAGCCTGGAATGAGAGCTGATCAGCCGTCCCCACATCTTCACGCACAAAATAGATGCCGTAACCACCACGGATGGTGGTGTTGTGATGGCCGAACACATCCCACGCAAATCCAATTCGCGGACCAAGCCCGGTCGAGATGTCGTTCTTCATCGTCGAACTGCTGCCGGAACCTGTCATCCCGGAGACACCGAGTTTGTCAGCGCATTTGCCGTAAATCAGCGGATACTGGCCGGCGTTCGCGAGGCCTAAATCGAAGTTTCCAATGTGGCAGAGATTGTCTTTGAAGGCGCCCATAAACTCGGTGCGCAATCCGAGATTGAGGGTCAGGTTCTGGGTAGCTTTCCAGTCGTCCTGCACAAAAAATCCGAAGTTATTGTTGCGGTATTGGTGGTTGTAGACACCGCCGCCGCCGAAGCTGAAGTCGGGTGCACCCATCAGCCACTTCTGAAAATCGGTGTAGAAAGGACTGGTGGCGTCCGTATGTCAGCTGACCGTTCACGAAGAAGAGTTGCCCATTGAAGGTCTGGGGAAAGAGCTTATCCAAAATGACACGCGTGTATTCGCCGCCGACGCGAATGCTGTGCGCGCCCTTCACCCAACTCAGCGTGTCTACAAAGTTGTAATTGTTCTGGGTCTGAAACTGGTCCGCCGGCGGGGTCGGCCCAATCTGAAATCCGGAACTGCCAAACGTGAATTTGTAGATCGACTGGGTAATATTGTTGCTGGGGCGGTCGATGCCCACTGCATCCGCGGTAACTCCCGCCGGAGGTTGGTTGACCAGACTGTTGTTGATGCGCACGTAGCCAAAGCGAAAATCGTTCACGACCGCAGGCGAAAATAGATGCGTCTCGTTGACAGAGAAGAAACGCGCGTTAACTGGCAGATCGTAAGGGAAATTCAGATCGCTTGCGCTGATGCTGCTGGCCAGAGTGCCGCCGAGGGAAGCCTGCAGTCCGCCGGCGCCGAAGGGCAACAATTGCTCGCCGTTAGAGAAGAAGAACCGGGCTGAAATTTTGTCATTTCCACCATGGAATTCGCGATCCCAATTCGCAGTGAACTGATCTTCGGTGAATTTACCGGGCTTGCTCACCACGAATGACCCGGTGCCCCCGGGCGTGCAGGCTTGGCATGTGATCGAAGGAATCAGAAACCCGCCGTTCGACGGTCCAAACTGATCGCTCTGCAGGTTGAGAAGGTTGTGAATGACAGGATCTACGCTGGGTACACCAAAGTCAGCCATGATCCGCGCATCAGAGCGGTCCGAGGATAGAACCGGGAAGTTGGAACTGCTGATCAGCGTCCCCGGCGACAACCCGCTGCGCTGCCGCGTGCCCTGGTAGTTCACGAAGAAGAAACCGGCCTGCGCGTCATTCCCGATCGGCCCACCGAAGCTCCCCCGAAGATGTTTTGCTTCACTGGCGGCCGCGCCTGCCTCGCTCGGTTCAAGAAGTATTCGTTGGCATTCAGCTTGTCGTTGCGGAAGAATTCGTAAACGTCGCCGTGAAAATTCCTTGTACCTGTCTTCAGAATCGCGTTGACATTTCCGCCGCCGTTGCGTCCCTGAGAGGCGTCGTATAGCGACGTTTGCACCTTGAATTCCTGAATCACATCCGGATTGGGCAGGGGAATGTTGGTCGCCTGGGCGACGTTGTAATCAGTCGCACTGATGCCCTCGATCAGGTAGTTGTTGTTGTCCTCGCGCTGCCCATTGACGATCACGCGGACGTTGCCGCGGCCCAGCTGGGCGGACGCATTCAGGTCGCTCTGAGCTCCCGACGAAAGCGTCAGCAGTTGCTGGAAGTTTTGCGTCGCCAGTGGAAGATCGCGAATAGTCTTCGACTCGATGGCCTGGCCCGTCGTTGCGGTGGTCGTCTCTACCGTCTGGACCAGCGCCTGGACTTCGATTTTTTCCAGCACCTGCAGCGGGACCATCTTCGCTGTCATCCGGGTAGTCTCCGTAACGCGCACGACAACGCCGGGGATTTTCGCTTCCCGGAAACCCGCCGCTCGTGATATTCACCGTATAGTTCCCCAGCCGGGAGCAGGGTCGCGACGAAGGAGCCGGTTGCATCAGTCTTGGTCACGCGCGTAACCGTACCGGTGTCTTGGTTAATGATGCGGACATCCGCGTTAGCAACAACTGCGCCGCTCGCATCCTCGACCGTCCCGTTGATCGCGCCCGTGGCACCACCTTGGGCAAATGCCTGACCGAGCATGGAAATACCGAGGACTATTAACCACAGCATGCTGCGTAGAAACTTGGACATACACTCCTCCCCCGTGGGGCTCGACGATTGAACCGGCTTCCCGTTGAAAACTCTATGGATAGAGGTGACGACATCTTGCTCCAGCGCCCTCACTCGCTGGCCGATCACCGCGGGGAGCTTGAAATTTCAGCGAAGTCCCCGCACCAACAGCTTTCCCGCCCCATGGTTCCGGAGAGATGTGATCCGGGGTCAAACACAAACTGGCTTGGGAGTTGTGCGACAGGTTACTAAAACCGGGGCACTGTTCGCAATATTCGTTCGCGAGTGGAACCAGAATAGTTTCTACAGGGTCGGCCCAACCTCGGGTCACAGACCTTTGTAAGCTCCCCCGTCCACAAGAATTGTCTGCCCGGTGATGAACGAGGCGCGCTCGGAAGCCAGCCATACAATCGTGTCCGCTACTTCGCGGGGTTCGCCGATACGCTTCTGGGCAGCGTCCACCGCCCATTCGTCGAAGATTTCCTGCTGCGACCTTCCCGAGGCTGTTGACCGGGCATTCGCTAATTCCTTCAAACGATCCGTGGCCGTGAATCCCGGCCCCACATTGTTCACCAGAATTCCATCCTTCCCGAATTCGTTGGCAAGGCTTTTGACCAGTCCCACCACGCCAGCGCGGACGGCATTCGATAGCACCAGGTCAGATACGGGCTGCTTGGTCGTGATGGAAGTGATGGTAACGATCCGGCCCCAGCGCTTTTTCCGCATGTGCGGGATCACTTCCCGCGCGAAATACACCGTGCTGAGGAAATTCGAGTCGATCGCCTTGCGCCACTCCTCCACCGAGGCCGCGAGGAATCCCTTGGCGGGAGGCCCGCCCGAATTCGTGACGCAGATATCGACGCCTCCGAACCTCGGCGACGACGGCTTCCACAAATGCATGCACGGCATTCGCATTGGTGACGTCGACCGTCTGACTCAACAGGTCGACCTTGTACTGTTGCCGGATATGTTCGGCCGCTATTTCCAGGGTGGCATGCACTGCGCGCGCACATCGCAACCCGGCATCCTTCCGCCGCAAATGCCTCAGCCGTTGCGCGCCCGATTCCCTGACTGGAGGCCGCCACGATGGCCACACGATTCCGAAGTCCGCTTTCCATAGGCGAGGGATTATAGCAACCCATGGAGAAACGGCTTGGGACGCTTTGCACGGGTTTTTCTTGCTCCCCTTGGAGGGGCAGCTTAATCTGGTGAAGGCGTCTTTGCGTGCGACACTTCTATCGCCTTGCAGGAGAGCTATGTCAGGGACCCCGCAATACATCTGGATCGACGGCGAACTTCGGCCGTCGTCTGAGGGCGTTGTGCCCTTCGTCAATGCTGGTCTGCATTACGGGTACAGCGTATTCGAGGGCATTCGCTGCTACGCGACCGACCGCGGCCCTGCGGTATTCCGGCTGGAAGAACACGTAGACCGCCTGCTGGATTCGGCTCTGGTCGTCGGCTTTCGCGACTTGCCCTATTCCAAAGGTCAGATCTCGAGACGCGATCCACCAACTGATCGCGGCCAACGGATTTTCGTCCTGCTACATTCGGCCGTTGATTTATCTGGACGGCGCCATGAGCATGGTGGTCGATGCCGGCAAGCCGCGGTCTATTGATTGCGGTCTGGGAATGGAAAGCATTTCTCGGCGAACAGGCCAAGGAACGGGGCATTCGCGCCAACATCTCTTCGTTCACCCGCCTGCATCCGAACATCATGATGACCAAGGCGAAAGTGTCGGGCAACTATGTTGGCTCGATCCTGGCAAAAACCGAATCGCAGCGCTTGGGCTTTGATGAGGCCATCATGCTCGATCCCAGCGGTTACGTCGCGGAGTGCACCGGCGAAAACATCTTCGTCGTCCGCAATGATGTGATTTACACCGTGCCCCGCGGCTCGATCCTGGAAGGCATCACCCGCGACAGCTTGATCACCATTGCCGGAGACATGGGTTACACCGTTGATCGAGGAACCGATATCCCGAGATCAACTTTACATTGCCGACGAAGTTTTTGTCTGCGGAACGGCTGCCGAGGTCATCGGGCTGCGTGAGATTGACTTCCGTACCATTGGCAGTGGTAAAACCGGCGCGGTAACACGAAAACTTCAAAAAGCGTTTGACGAACTGACCAGCGGCAGGCACGCGCGATCCAAGCAATGGTTTTCACTGGTTCCCGCGTTGGATCCAGCCACCGTGAAGGGCTAGATCCGACGGT
Source organism: uncultured Acidobacteriota bacterium (assembly GCA_963733805.1). Classification (GTDB taxonomy): domain Bacteria; phylum Acidobacteriota; class Terriglobia; order Terriglobales; family Acidobacteriaceae; genus Gp1-AA133. Next base: position 242,716 of record CAVTEO010000011.1, read on the forward strand.
CGTTCCTCATCGCACGCCGCGATCCACGATCGAAGGGAGGGAACCATGAAGAAGCATCAACGTCGCGCGGAAACCGAAGCGGTTCGCGGCGGAATCGACCTGCGCAAGAAGAACGGTCCGCTCGCTACGCCGATCTACCAGACCTCCACCTTCGAAGTCACCGACATGGAGGAGCAACTTCGCGCTACATCGACGGATCGCTTCTACACGCGCTACGGCAACCCGACCCACACAGTCGCGGAAAAAGCCATCGCGGAACTCGAAGGCGCCGACGCCGCTCTTCTTTTCGCGTCCGGCATGTCGGCGATCAGTACCACGATTCTTTCGCTCGTGAAAGCCGGCGATCACATCATCGCCCAGCGCGATATCTATGGCGGCGTAACGAAGTTTCTTACCCAATGGCTCAACAAGTTCGGTGTCGAAGTAACCCTTGTCGATACGACTGACTATCAACAGCACGAAGCTGCCGTCCGGCCCAACACAAAGCTGATCCACCTGGAATCGCCGACCAACCCGACCTTGCGAGTGGTAGATCTCAAACAGGTATCGGCCATCGCCCAGCAGCACGGCATCATCACCCTTATCGACAGCACGTTCTCCACCCCCATTAACTGTCGTCCGGTGGAGTACGGAATCGATCTGGTCATGCATTCGGGCACCAAGTATTTCGGCGGACACGCCGACATCATCTGCGGGATCATCGCCGGCCGGCGGGACCTGATCCAGACTATTCATGCTACCCGCACGACTCTTGGCTGCAACATGGACCCGCACGCCGCCTGGCTGCTGCTGCGCGGAATCAAGACCCTGGCCGTGCGTGTCAGCGGCAGAATGACAACGCGCTTCGCGTCGCGGAGTATTTGAAAGCGCATCCCAGAGTCCGCAGCGTGAATTATCCGTTTCTGGAAGGTCACCCGCAGCGGGCTCTTGCCATCGAGCAGATGCGGGGCGGCGGTGGCGTCCTCAGCTTCGAAATAGATGGGAGTGGTGAAGATGCGCGCCACTATGCGGAATCTCTGGAGCTGTTCTCGCTCGCTCCCAGCCTCGGTGGGGTGGAGTCACTGGTCACCATTCCGGTCATCACGTCCCACGCCATGATTCGTTCCGAAGAACGCGAAAAGATGGGAGTGACCAAGCAACTCATCCGCTTGTCGGTCGGAATCGAACACGTGGATGATCTGATTGCCGACCTGGAAAAAGGCTTTGCCGCAGTGGGGAGCGGAGTCAAGGAACAGGTCGCCGCGAAGTAGGAGCAGGATATTTACGCGAGATTTGTGGGTCGATTCCCGTACCACGAGCTCGGGCGCTACCTGCCGGTGGAATGCGGTGATTTCCCTTTTTTCGAGCGCGCCATTAATGCCGTCCACCACAATTTCAACCGCCATTGCCCCCATCGTTTCCAGGGGCTGGCGGATCGTGGTTAAGGCAGGAGTATAGAAAGCAGAGGTCGCAACATCGTCGAAACCTATCACCGAACAATGTTCCGGCACGCGAATGCCCGCTTTGTTCAGCGCCCGAATCGCTCCGAACGCCGTCATGTCGTCGAACGCCATCAGCGCCGTGAATGGCCGCTTCTGCTTGATCAGTTCTTCGGTCAATTTGTACCCGGCTTCAAAACTGGAAATGGGGTCGCGCGACTCCGGCAGATCGAGGATGAGCCGCTGATCCAATTCCAGGTCGCTTGATTTGGCAAAGCTGCGGACTCCCTTCCACCGCGGACCGCTATCCACCAAGCCTTTGGGACCTCGAATGAAAGCGATCTTGCGATGTCCGAGCGAGTAGCAGGTGTTCGACCGCTAGGTGCGCGCCGAGTTCATTGTCGACGATCACGGAACTGATCTGCTCGTTCTTGAGTTCGCACCCAATAATGGCCGTCGGAACACTGCTCTTCTCCAGATCGGCCAGCAGGTTGATATCGAGGAAGAGCCAATTGGCGACCACGATCAGGCCTTCTACCCGCCGGTCGAGCAACATCTCCAGATAACGCTCAAACCGGCTCCGCTCATTATGCATGTCGGTGAGGATCGGCAGAAAGGAGGACTGATAGAGGGAATTTTCAATCCCGCGCAGCACCAGCGTGCAGAACGGATCGGTCATGTCCACAACCATGACGCCGACTGTGTGGCTGCGCTTACTCCGCAGCGAGCGCGCGAAAAGATTTGGCCGATAGCCGAGCTTCTTGGCGGCCCGCTCGATTCGTTTCTTGGTCGTGGCTGGAATGTACCGCGCCAAGGGTGCGTTATTCAGTACGATGGATACTGTGGTCGAGGAGAATCCGCTTTCCTTGGCAACGTCACGTATGGTGACCATGAATACCTTCTGCTCCTCGAAACCGCGGACTGGGCGCGCCAATCGTCGCTCGTTTGCGCGCAACCCGACGTTGGCGGACACTACAGCAGAGCGCGAATGCTGTCAAGAATTGGGCGTCCAACGGGTGCTTCCCGTTGGCGATAAGGCACTACGCAAAAGAGAAAATGGATTCCGTTTTCTATCCCAATCTGCCTCAGGACTCCAAGTAGGGAGTGATTGTTTTTTGGTAGACTTTTAGGCCACCAAGTCGCAGTTCCGGGCTGTGCATCTTCCACTCGTTCTTTCCAGTCCACCCACCCTCACTCGGAAGGCAGGGAAATTATGAAGCGCACTTTCAAGATCGTGGGTATTGTCGTTGCTGTACTGATCGTAATCCTGATCGCCCTTCCCTTCTTCATCGACGTGAACAGTTTCCGTCCCAAGCTGGAGGCGACCGCAAGCGAAGCCGTGGGCCGGCAGGTGAAGGTCGGCAATCTCAGCCTTTCCATCCTCTCCGGCAGCGTCTCAGCCGACAACATCTCCATCGCAGAGGACCCGGCCTTCGGCAATACACCCTTCGTCACCGCAAAATCCCTGAAGGTCGGCGTGGAGCTGATGCCGCTGCATTACGTCCAAAGAACTGCGTGTAACCGACATCACGCTGGAGCAGCCGCAGATCACGCTGCTGAAGACGGCCGATGGCAAGTGGAATTTTTCGAGCCTGGGCGGGAAAGCCAGTGAGAAGCCTTCCGCGCCATCAAGCTCCGGGTCGTCCGCGTCCGGCAACCTGTCGGTCGGCAAGCTCAGCGTGACCGACGGAAAGCTGATCGTCGGGAAAGCGAATTCCTCCGCCAAACCTCACATTTACGACCAGGTCAACATCAGGGTGACGAATTTCTCGCCCACCTCCCAATTCCCATTTAGCCTGACCGCAAAGCTGCCTGCGGGCGGCAGTGCCGACATCTCCGGGAAAGCCGCACCGATCAACGCCGCCGACGCGGCCAAGACTCCCTTCGAGGCCAAAGTTAAAGTCAACGACATGGACATCGTGGCCTCTGGCTTCATCGATCCCGGCAGCGGCATCGCCGGCCTTGCGAATTTTGATGGCACGCTGAACTCCAATGGCAGCGTGGCCAAAGCCGTCGGGACATTCACCGGCAACAAGCTCCAGTTCTCGCCCAAGGGCTCTCCGGCGTCGAAGACCGTCGTCATCAAGCATGCCGTCGACGTTGATCTCGACAAGCAGTCGGGCAATATCACCCAGGGCGATGTCGAGATCGGCAAGGCCGTGGCCCACTTGACGGGCAGCTTCCGCTCGCAAGGGGAAACTCAAATCCTCAACATGAAGCTGAATGGACCCAACATGCCCGTGGAGGAGTTGCAGGCAATGCTTCCCGCGCTCGGTGTGGTGCTGCCTTCCGGTTCGCAATTGAAGGGTGGCACGTTATCCACCGACCTAAGCATCGTGGGTCCCATCGACAAGCTGGTCATCACCGGCCCGGTGCGCCTGTCGGACACAAAACTCGCGGGCTTCGATTTGGGCTCGAAGCTCGGAGCGCTATCGGCCTTCACCGGTAAAGCGGCCTCGCATCCCGACACCAGCATCCAAAACTTCAGCACCACCGCACGCGTAGCCCCGGAAGGAACTCGCGCGGACAATCTGAACCTCACCGTTCCAGCGATCGGCGTCATCACCGGCGCTGGCACCGTGAGTCCCGCTGGCGCATTGAACTTCAAAATGCTCGCCAACCTCCAGGGCGGTATGGCCGGCGGCCTCGCTCAAGTGGCTGGCATGAGCAGCGCAAAAGGCGGCATTCCGTTTTCGATCGCCGGCACAACATCCAAGCCAGAGTTCATGCCCGACCTCAAAGGCATGGCTGGTGGCATGGCCGGCAGCGCCCTCCAGGGGGTTCTGAGCGGTGGCAAGTCGGGTGGGGGAAAGACCGGCAGCGCGGTCGATGCGCTAGGCGGACTTTTTGGAAAGAAAAAGCCCCACTAAACCGGCAAGCGGTTGCGGTTGCAGTTTCGGTTTCCCGAAAGACCGAACACGGTGATGTTTCCTACCCTGCGAACGTTTCGACTATCCTGCGACGGAGTGCAAATTCAATGCGCCTTTCACGGAGTTCCAGAACGCATCGCCGGGTAACATGAAACCCAATCATCACCCCGGGGTTGAGTTCCTTTATGTACTGAGCGCCACATTGGATATAAAGGTAAGAAACGAAGACTTCCCGCTCGAAGCCGGGACGCCATCTATATCGATTCCGCCGTGCCACATAGCGATCGGCGCGACGGCAAACGGCCTTGCAAAGCAGTGACAGTCACCTTGCCTTAAGCGCCATAGCCGCGAATCGGAAGGGCCGTGTAATGTTCGACCGCGAATCCTGGGTCTCGCTGGTGCCGTTCGTCGTAGTGTGCTTTGCAGCGGCGGGAATCGGATCGCTCTTCACCGCCACATCGGTCAAAACCTGGTACGCGCAACTGAGCAGGCCCGGATGGACTCCACCCAACTGGATCTTCGGTCCCGTGTGGACCACCCTCTACCTTCTGATGGCGATCAGCGCATGGCTGGTGTGGCGTAGTACGACTTGGTCCAGCGCAAGGTTCGCCCTCATCCTCTTCGCAATTCAATTGGTCCTGAATTCCTTGTGGTCGGTGGTGTTCTTTGGCCTCCGCAAGGTGGGACCAGCGTTCGGGGAAATCCTTCTTTTGTGGATGATGATTGTCGCCACCACGGTCGCGTTTCTCCCCATCTCCTTACTGGCGGCGTGGCTCCTGATGCCCTACCTCGGATGGGTATTCTTCGCTTCCTATCTGAATTTTCGCATCTGGCAAATGAACTAGCCGGGCAAGGAGTCGCGCGGCAACTCAGTTCACAAACTATGATCGCCGAACCGCGATGCCCATAATCTCGAACCGTCCACCGAGCAACAGCGGCCCCGAACCGATGAAAGCCCGTGCTGGCAGTTCCCGGCTGAAACGTTTGACGTACGCGGCATTGAAAGGCTCCCACAGCGTCAGGTCTGGAGAAAAAATCTGGACCGAGACCAGGTCGTCTATGGTCATTCCGGCTTCGGCCAGCACAGCCTGAACGCCGTCAAGCAGCAGCTTGATCTCGGCGTCGACGTCGGCAGGCGCTCGGCCGGTAACCGGGTCAATGCCGATGCGGCCGGCAAGGTAGAAAGTGTCGCCCACCAAGACTCCGTCACTGAATGGAAGCGACGATGGGCGGCCGGGAAGGTTCACGTGGCGACGGGTTTCAGACACGGAAGACTTGGACATAGCGCCTCGATTGGAAGACATTTCTTAGCCTTGGATGGCAATCCACACGTCTCGGATTCGACGATTCTGCTGCAGCCTTGGCTGGCTGGACTTCTGTTTCCCTTCCCCGTTAGTCTAAATGCGAGTCATGACCGATCTGATTTCTCTCATTTCGCGGCACGGATACGGGATTGTAGCCGCGCTTGTTTTCGCGGAGGCGATCGGCCTGCCCGTTCCGGCGGCTTTGGCGCTGGTCGCCGCAGGGGCGGCGGTCGCCGGTCATGTGCTGCGCGGGCCCATCCTGTTGTTCTTGGCTTTGGCGGCGATGGTGTTGGGCGACTCTCTTTTGTTCTTGGCCGGCAAGTGGACCGGTTGGACGCTGCTCGGTTTCTTGTGCAAGGTGTCGGCCAATCCAGAGACTTGCATCCTGCGCTCCGCCGAGTCCTTCTACAAGCGCGGCAAAACCACTCTCGTCATCGCCAAGTTTATTCCTGGCGTGAACACCATGGGGCCTCCATTGGCCGGCAGCATGAAGATGCCCTTCCTGCAGTTCCTGCGATTCGATCTGATGGGAGCCGCGCTCTACGTGTTTGCCTATTTCACACTCGGCTTCCTCGGCCGGGATTTTCTCAAGGCCATCGGCAGCACTTTTCAAACGGCGGGACACGCGATTGAAGAAGTGCTGCTCCTAGGTCTGATCCTGTATGCCGCCTACCGAATCTGGCTGGTGGGGAGGAACCGCGTCTACCGTGTCGTGCCTCGTGTACAGGTGCAGGAACTGATCGACAAATTGGCCTCTCAGGAAGCTGAGCGAGTGATGCTCGTGGATGTTCGCAGCCACGGCTACTACGACGCCGACACCGCCCGCATTAAGGGATCGATCCGCATCGAACCCAACAACCTCGAAGCAGAACTCCAGAAGCTGCCCCAGGACAGGGACATTTATCTGTACTGTACTTGAGTACGTGAAGGCACAAGCGCCCGGGTGGCGCACATGCTGCGGGAAAAAGGATTCAACGCGTTCATCCTGGTCGGAGGCCTGACCGCATGGCGCAAGGCGGGACAGCCCGTGGAAACCGTGCCGCCCGCTGATCTCGTGAAGTTGCCGACGTTTAGTTAGAGCCAGGCTTTGGACGCTCGGCTGCAGCGAGTTCAGAAGGAGGGCGCTTTTCCTCACCATCTAGAGCCCAGAGCCTATACAACAATGTCATCCACCAAAGAAATCGAAATCAAGTTTCGCGTAGAAGACGTGCGTGCTCTGACCCGCCGTTTGGGTGCGGCCAAGTTTCGCCGGGTCACCCCGTCTACCCACGAAATGAATACGCTTTACGATATGCCCGGACAGCCCCTTCGCAAGCGCGGCGACCTGCTACGCCTTCGCAAATACGGGAAAGACTGGCTTCTCACCCACAAGTCGAAAGGCAAGGTGGGCCGCCACAAGACCCGTGTTGAACTGGAAACAAAGCTGGAAGATGGCGAAAAGATGGATGCCATTCTACGCGCGCTCCACTTTCAACCCACGTTCCGATACGAAAAATATCGCGCGGAATGGAGCGATGGCCGTGGCCACGTCGTGCTGGATCAGACTCCGATTGGAAACTTTGGTGAGATTGAAGGTCCGCCGCGCTGGATCGACCAAACGGCAAAGACCCTGGGAATTCTCCCGCAGCACTACCTTACCGACACCTACGCCGGGCTGTTTTTCGCGTGGAAACGCAAAACACGCAGCGGGGCCAACGAGATGACCTTCCGCGCGATTGGCCGTCGATCTTCTGGCGACGGGCGATCCCGTTCCTGACGTGCACAGGCATCTCTGGAAACGGACATCGATAAAATGACGCGCCTAATGCGCTGCGCGCTCCGTCACCTCTATCCGCGATCTCTGCGGTAAAGGTTTTCACTACGCAGCACGTACGGCTACGGCTTCTTCGTATCCTTCCGTCGCGTAGTACACCGCCCGATCGAAGAACTGGTCCAGCAGCCGCAACAACTCAAGTTCTCCGAAAACGTTGTGAAGCCCGCCGTGCACGCCTTCCCACTCCAGGAAACTCCACAGATGCTCCTTCGTGAGCAGGATCCCCCAAGTCAGCGCCGCCATCGAGACTCCCTGCTCGGCGCGACGCGCACCGAGCCTCTTGTACACCAGTTCGATGTCGTGCTCGGTCTTGTTCAGCAGCCAATCGCTCAGGTTGCGGTAGATCTCGTGGCAGCGATGATGCAATTCGTTGGCCGGCACGTGACGCATGTCGTGCGTGCGGTCAGAAGACAAAAGTTTGAGGGTGAGTCCTTCGGCCAGTTCTTCAGAATGAGTTTCGATGAGACGCACAAGGCGAAGTGCAATCATGGGAAGCCTCCTGCACTGCCTGCTTGTATTGTACGACTGCTGGCCAGGGATGAACCACTAATTTGGAACAGATCGCACCGTGGAATCGGCTTCAAATTCAGGCTGCGACCCGGTTCGGGAAAGATACGCGTGAGAGGGACAGCGAACTCGGCTGTTGTTTTCAACAGCCAATGATTCATCATTCTTCTTGCGACGCGCCAAGCTCGCCGCGTGATCCCAAATTACACAATTACCAGATTACAAAATACCAGATTACAAAATTACTCAATCCGGCCTACGCTCCGTGGCACTTCTTGTATTTCTTCCCTGATCCGCATGGACATGGGTCGTTGCGCCCTACCTTTTCCGCGCCACGCACCACCTGCTGCACGGTTTTTTGCTCGCCGCCTCCGGCCATGCGCGCCTGTTCCAGTTCACGCCGTTTCCTTCGCTGGAAAGCTTCCTCCAGATCGTCAACCGACGTCGCGATGTGCCGTGGTGGTCTTCCATTTCCGCCACCGCCCGGTCGCAGCACGGGGACCCCCGCTTCCGGTCCACCTTGTCCCAGTGATCCACCCCCGCCTTCCGGGCCAACGCCCCCCTCGGACGGGCGCTCCAGCACCTGCATCAGGTAGAGATACCGGACGGTCTCTTCCTGGAACTTCTTCATCATCTCTTCGAACATGTCGAAGGACTCGCGCTTGTACTCCACCAGCGGATCGTGCTGCCCGTAGCCGCGCAGCCCGATGCCCTCCTTCAAATGATCCATGTTGAGGAGGTGGTCTTTCCACAACGAGTCGAGCACGCTCAGCATGATCATGCGCTCGTGGTAGCGCATGGCTTCCGGCCCGATCATCTGCTCCTTGGCCGTATAGCGTTCCTTCAGCTTCTCGAAGATTGCGTCGCCAAGTTCTCCCCGATTGAGCGTCTCCGGCTTGATGCCCTCGGCGTAGATGTCCACGCCGAAACGCGTGAAGATGCCGTCCTTCAGGGCTTTCAAGTCCCAGTTGTCGACGTGTTCCTTGAGAGGACAGTACTGATCAATCAGGTCGCCCAGAATTCCTGAAACATAGTCCTCGAGTATCAGGTCCTTCTGATCGAGCCCTTCCAGCAAGCTGCGGCGGAGGCCATAAACGGCCTCGCGCTGTTTGTTCATGACGTCGTCGTACTCGAGCAGATGTTTGCGGGCTTCAAAATTCTGCGCCTCGACCGCTTTCTGCGCGGACTCGATACGGCGCGTGATCATCTTCGACTCGATGGGCACTCCTTCTTCCATGCCCAACCGCTGCAGCAGGTTCGACACCCACTCCTTGGCAAAGATGCGCATCAGGTCATCTTCGAGCGACAGGTAAAAGCGCGACGAGCCAGGATCGCCCTGGCGTCCCGCGCGCCCGCGAAGCTGGTTGTCAATGCGGCGAGCTTCATGGCGCTCGGTGCCGAAAATGTGCAGGCCCCCTGCACCCACGACTTCCTGGTGCTCGATGTCGGTCTGCGCCTTGTAGCGGTTGAATGCCTCGGTCCATTTGTCGGTCGGAACGATGTATTCATTGCCGCCGTAATACCACTTGGTCATGTTGGCGTCGTCAACGCTCGCTTCCACCTTGCCTTGCGCCGCTCGCACTGGCTGCGCCGCCCCATTCTTGACGCACTCCTGTTTCGCGATGAACTCGGGATTGCCGCCGAGGAGAATGTCAGTGCCGCGGCCGGCCATGTTGGTGGCGATGGTGACCGCACCTTTGCGTCCGGCCTGGGCAACAATTTCTGCTTCGCGCTCGTGGAACTTGGCGTTCAGCACGACGTGCTTGATGCCCTTCTTCTTCAGCAGGTCCGAGAGGCGCTCGGATTTCTCGATCGACGTGGTGCCGACCAGCACCGGCTGTGCGCTCTCGTACAAGCGCTGGATCTCATCCGCCGCCGCAAAGTACTTTTCTTTTTCGGTCCGGTAGACGACGTCCGGATTCTCTTTGCGCAGCAGCGTCTTGTTGGTCGGGATGACCACGACTTCCAGCTTGTAGATCTTGTCGAACTCAGGCGCTTCCGTTTCCGCCGTACCGGTCATGCCGGCCAGCTTCTTGTACATGCGGAAGTAATTCTGAAACGTGATCGTCGCCAGCGTCTGATTCTCGCGCTCGATCTTGACGTTCTCTTTGGCTTCGATGGCCTGGTGCAATCCGTCGGACCAGCGCCGCCCCGGCATCATGCGCCCGGTAAACTCGTCGACGATAATGACTTCTTTTTCGCGCGGGTTGTCTTCCTTCGCTTTAACCACGTACTCGACGTCGCGCCGGTACAGCGCATGCGCCTTCACCGCCGTTTCGACGTGATGCTTCAAGTCCCAATTTTCCGGGTCGGAGATGTTGCCGATGCCGAGCAGCTTTTCGACCTTCTCCCAGCCTTCGTCGGAAACGATGATGTTCTTGTGCTTCTCGTCGACCACGAAGTCGCCGGTGTAAATCTTGGGCTCCCCCGGCGGAACGTCCACTTCTTCACCTTTCTCCAGCTTCGGAATGATCCGGTTCACGCGGTCGTACTTATCGGTGGATTCTTCGCTCGCCCCGCTGATAATGAGCGGGGTACGCGCCTCATCGATCAGGATCGAATCAACCTCGTCGACGATGGCGTAGTTGTGCACCCGCTGCACACAATCCCTGAGATCGAACTTCATGTTGTCGCGCAGGTAGTCGAAGCCGAACTCGTTGTTGGTGCCGTAGGTGACATCGGCGGCATACGCCTCGCGCCGCTCTTCGTCGTCCAAGTCATGCACGATCACGCCGACACTCAACCCGAGAAAGCTGTACAGCTTGCCCATCCACTCCGAGTCGCGCTTGGCCAGGTAGTCGTTGACGGTTACAACATGCACGCCGCGTCCGCCGAGTGCGTTGAGGTAGACAGGTAGAGTGGCAACCAGCGTCTTGCCTTCGCCGGTCTTCATCTCTGAGATCCTGCCGGAGTGGAGCACCATGCCGCCGATCAGCTGCACATCGAAATGTCGCATGTTCAGCACCCGCCAGCTGGCCTCGCGGCACACCGCAAAGGCCTCCACCAGCAATTCGTCGAGCACTTCCTTGAGGGCTTGGCTGCGATCGGCCTCAATCTGTTTTTGCCGGTCGGGATCGGCATCGGGCTCGTCGGCAATCTTCGCCATCCGCTCCTGGATTCGCTGGCGGAACTCGTCCGTCTTGGCGCGCAGCTCCGCATCCGACAGTTTCTTCATCGCGGCCTCGAGCGCATTGATAGCCTCGACCTGCGGCAGCAGCCGCTTCACTTCGCGCTCGTTCTTGGTCCCGAAGACCTTGGCAACTAAGCTGTTAATCAAATCTGGGTTCCTTCAGAGGGGGACACGTACCCCATAGTATAAATCCTAGATTAGCCTAGCATATTGGATGCGGGGAAAGGGTATGTTGGAACGGGCAGCGGTCCTGACATGTTGCAGATGCTTGATAGGGTCTACCGTTCGTTCATCTCATCGCGGGTAAACTTCCGCCCAGCTTTGACGTGTTTTATGCTTCCGAACAAGGCCTCGATCTCCGCACGGGTTACATTGCGTGAGGCATACCATTCCAGCCACTCCCTGAAGGCGTTCGTCCAGCGTTTTGGCTTCAGACTGAGCGACTTGGCGGGCGCGGTCGATAGCATCCTCGTCGGCGCTGAAAGTAGTTTTGCTCACGAAGATAGAATACCTGAGAGCAACGAAAAACGTTATCGCCCGAACGTTGCCTGAAATCACATGGGAAATTTGGATATGACTCTCTATCATCACATCACGGTGTTCTCAATCACTGAGTCCGAGAAAGCTCGGTTGCTAGAGACAGGAGTGACGTTCACGAACGTGACAAAGGGATCTCGAGGAGAGGCCGTCACTTTCGATGTAGGAGAAGACCATCCGAACTGGAAACAGATCGCTGGCCTCATTGCTTCGCTGCATGGGGACGTTCGCAGCCAGGATCTCACAATGCTGAGGCCCACTTTCGAAGAGTCAGCAAAAGCATCCCTCGAGGGGATTAGTAAGCGCAACCCCAGATGGCTGAGTGGCTATTCGGGCGAGACTGTCGAAGAACTCATCACGCTCGAAGGGAAGTATAGAATCGACTCGTTGGTTGCCGCATTCGAGCAAGCGATCCTGCAGAAGGCCGAGCGAGGCGACGATCTTACTCCTGAAGAGCGTATCGTTTTGACCGTCGAGGCGCTGGAACGGGAGGTGAACAACGGTGGATACGATCAGTTTTTTGTTAATTCTCCCGCGTCTGCTACGGCAATAGTTGCCGCGTTGCAGACCATTGGCTGCCTCCAAACTGCCAACATCACTCAGAATGCTATCGAAGCGCTTAGCGCGACCGACCTGACCGAGGAAAACATCGAATCCGCCGTCTATTCCGTTACTACCAAGCGTGACGAAAGATTCAAACGCTACGACGATGCATACTACGAAAACGCCGAACCGATTGCGGACAGGTTGTTTGCGTTTATCAGGGAAAACCGGGCTAAAATCACACTCTAGCGGTGGAGCTGCGCACGTCCTGCGATCATTCGAGGCACGTTCCCCTTCAATCGCCTTCCTTTTCAGGTATATTTTCCCCGCCCCTCATGCCAACTTTCTACGACCAGTTTGTTGAAGCCGAAGCAGCGCGGCCCCCAGAGCATTGCCCTTGAAATCCAGCGCAAGGACGAGGTCGAAAGCTACACCTACGCCGAGACCCGAAAGATGGCCGAATCGGTCGGCCGCTGGCTTACCGGAAAAAGCTCCCCGCGGGCGCGCGCGTCGCGCTGTTCGCGGACAACCATCCGCGCTGGGTGGCTGCCTACCTCGGTGCCATCGCCGCCGGCTACACGGCCGTTCCCCTCGACACCGCTTTCCACGCCGACCAGGTCACCAAGCTCCTGAAGGATAGCGGCGCTTCCCTGCTCGTCACCGACGTAAAGCACCTCGCGAACGGCGCACCAGGCGAGTCAAGGACTGAAAGTGCAGTTGGTTCTCACCGATCCCACGTCCTTAAAGTCCGCGACCGGCAAAGAAGACAAGCACCGTCAAGCCAACTGGATCGGCGATCTCGACACGATGTTCGCCGCCGGACCCGCCAACTTTCGCGCCGTTGAAGCCCCGCCGACACCGTCGCTGCGTTGCTCTACACATCCGGCACGACCGCCGACCCCAAAGGGGTGCAACTCACGCATGCCAACATGCTGGGTGAAGTCAACGCCGTTTTCGGCCTTCTGCAGATCGGCCCCACCGACGCCGTACTCGGCATCTTGCCCATGTTCCACGTGCTCGCGCAGATGGCCAACCTGATGTTGCCTCTGGTGAAAGGCGCACGCGTCGTGTATCTGGAAACGCTCAATACCACCGAACTCTTGCGCGCATTGCAGGAGCGGCAGATCACCGCTTTCGCCGTGGTCCCGCAATTCTTTTACCTGATTCATGAGCGCATCTTCAAGGAGGTCAGCAAGCAGGGCCGCATCGCCGAATCGGTTCTTCGTGCGTTCATGAACGTGAACCGCTTCCTGCGCAGCTTCACCTCAACGCCGGCAAAGTTGCTGTTCGGAAAAATTCACGCAACCTTCGGCACCCGGATGCGCTACCTGATCACCGGAGGCTCGCGTTTCGATCCCGTGGTTGCCCGCGACTTCCACGATTTCGGCATAGACCTGCTCAATGCCTACGGCCTGACCGAAACTTCTGCCTGTGCCTTTCTCAATCCTCCTGGCCACGTGGTCATCGGCTCGGTTGGCCCGCCACTGCCCACCATTGAATCGAAAGTCCTCGACCCTCAGCCCTCCGAAGAAGCCGGCCACCCGTAGGCGAAATCATCATCCGCGGCCCCATCGTCATGAAGGGCTATTGGAACCGTCCCGACGCAACCGCCGAAGCGATCCAGGATGGCTGGCTGCACACCGGCGACCTCGGGTACTTCGATTCCGGCGGCAATCTCTTCATCACCGGACGCCGCAAGGAACTCATCGTCCTGGCCAACGGCAAAAACATTTATCCCGAGGAAATCGAAACGCATTACTTGAAGTCGCCCTACATCAAGGAAATCTGCGTGATGGGCCTCGAGGCGAAACCGGGCGACCCCAGTTCCGAGCGCCTGTACGCGGTGGTGGTGCCGAATTTCGATGTCCTTAAAGAGCGCAAGGTCGTCAACGCCAAAGAAGTGATCCGCTTCGACATCGAAGGATTGTCCCAGCAACTCGCCTCGACCAAGCGCATCGGCAATTACGAAATCTGGCAGGAGGACCTTCCCCGCACTACCACGCGCAAACTGAAGCGTTTCGAAATTGAAAAGCGCGTGCGTGCCAACCAGGCGCGTGGGCACTTCCGGAGAAGCCGAAGTGCCCACGCGAGCGCCCCATGACGCCCGAGGACGAGGCCTGGCTCGAAAAGCCCGAAGTGCAACGGGCCCTCGCCATTATTCGCGAAAACTCGCGCAATGCTCCTGAATCCATCCGCCCCACCGATAACCTCGAGCTTGATCTTGGCTTCGATTCGATGCAGCGCGTCGAACTGCTCGTAGAAATCGAAAAAGAACTCGGCGGCGACGTCGAAGAAGGGCAACTGGCCGAAATCTACACGGTCCGCGATTTAGTCAATGCCGTTCTGGAAAGCGCGGCCAGCGGGAAAACAGTTTCCAAAGCGCAATTTGCCGGCTGGAGCGCCGTGCTACGCGAAGAGCCAACCGATCCCGACGTGCTCGATCTCGCCCGTCCCCATCCGATCGTCGAAAGCTTCTGGTACTTCGTGACCCGCGTGCTGCAGCTGATCTTCCGCGATCGCTTCCAACTCACCGTCTCCGGCCTCGAGAAGCTCCCGAAAACCGGCACCTACATTCTGTCGTCGAATCACCAGAGCTATCTCGACCCGGTAGCCCTGGCCGCAGTCCTGCCTCGCGAATGCTTTGTGAATTGCTTTGCCGTAGGCACCAGTGAAATTTTCGGAGCCGGCATCATGCGGAAATTAGCGCGCGCGGTGCGGGTGGTCGTGGTCGACCCCGACGCGAACCTGATGCCCGCGATGCGAGCCGGAGCTTATGGCCTGAGCCACGCGCGCAATCTCATCCTTTATCCCGAGGGCGAGCGCAGCATCGACGGCACCCCCCGCACCTTTAAGAAGGGCGCCGCGATTCTTTCCGTGCACATGCAAGTGCCAATTGTGCCCATCGCGATCGACGGCTTTCACGATGCCTGGCCCCGCGGCAAGCGCTTCCAGAAATTCGCCCCGCTGAAAATGATGATCGGCGATCCGATCTATCCGCCTCCAGAGTCGGAAGCCTCCGAAGAAGCTTACGCAGCGCACATCACAAAAGTGAAAGAGCGCGTAGTCGAGATGTGGCACGAGCTGAGTGGAGAAGCAGACCGCGCCCGTACAAGAAACGAAAGCCGCAGATTAGCTGTGTGTAGCGCGGGCGCCCTCGCCCGCGAACGGCTGACAAGACCTAGGCCAAGATCAATTCACCACAGAGCCACTGAGACGCAGAGAAAACCAACTCTCTTTTTTCTGTGCCGAGACGCGGATTTCGAGGTGGGGATACGAAGTTTTTGGATTTCCTCTGTGTCTCTGCGGCTCTGTGGTGAACGTGTTCTTGAAATTTTGGAACTTTCCGACTTCATTTTGCTCTGGGATGCGTCTGGTCGTACACCGCCAGCACGTGCTTCATCGAAAGCTGTGTATAACGCTGGGTCGTGGCCAGCCGTTCGTGCCCGAGCAATTCCTGGATCGCCCGCAAATCAGCGCCTTCCTCCAGCATGTGCGTCCCAAACGCGTGGCGCAATGTGTGAGGATGCACATCCGGCGACAGGCCCTTCGCCACAGCAATCTTCTTCACGATGCGCCCAACGCTCCGCACGGTGAGCCGTCCGCACCGCTGATTGAGAAGCAATGCCGGACTCGTCTTCTTCCTCTCAGCGAGCATCCGAGCCCGCTCCAGCAAATAAACGCGCAAGGCCGCAGCCGCAGCCCCGCCAAACGGCACGTACCGCTCCTTCTTTCCCTTGCCGCGAATCAGAATGGCCTCGTTGCTCACGCGAATGTCGTCGACGTTGATCCCGATCAACTCCGAGTTCCGTATTCCGCACCCATACAGCAGTTCCAGCAGCAACCGGTCGCGCTCGGGGAAAGCCGCCACCTCCGGCATCGCTCCGTCGAGAACCATGTTCATCTCCTCGATGGTCGGCACGCGCGGCAGCTTTTTAGGCAGCTTCGGCGTCGCCACCAGCTTTGCCGGATTCTGCTCGACCACGCCTTCCTGCGCCAGCCAGCGATAAAGCGACCGCACCGCCGCCAGAGACCGCGCCACCGAAGCCTTGCTCAATCCTCTCTCATAGAGATGCGACAAGAATCCGCGGATCGCGACATGATCAATCTTCTTCCAGTCGCGCGCCCCGACGTAATTAGCAAAATTCTCCAGGTCGCCCGCGTACGCCTTGATCGTATGCGCGGAGGAATTCCGCTCGCGCAACACGCGCAGAAACTGGTCCGTGGCTTTCTCAACCCTGGTGCGCTTGCCACTAGCAGTGCCGCTCATATCGTGACAACCGCCTTTTCACCACAGAGACACGGAGGCACGGAGAAAACGAGAATCTACGGCTTTCTAAAAGTTCTCTCGCTCGTGCCTATCGCGTAGTCCTAACAACGTCGTACTCCGCAACAAGAATTCATCCAATTTCCCATTGCCTTGTGTCTCTGTGGTGAATCAAGCCTTTGCTTTAGCCCGCGGATGATGCTTCTGATACACGGTCTTCAGCCGATCCAAAGCCAGATGCGTATACACCTGCGTAGTCGAGATATCCGCATGCCCCAGGATCGTCTGCACGGTGCGCAGATCCGCGCCGTTTTCCACCATGTGACTCGCGCAGGAATGCCGCAGCATGTGCGGGGAAGCGGATCGGCCCGATGCAACCGAGGCCGCTTTCACCATCTGCCACACCCGCTGCCGGGTAAGCTTGTGGGCTCCCCGCGCCAGAAACAAATATGGCGAACTCTTCCCGGACGCGAGAGCCGCACGCCCGCGGACAAGTATCCGGCCAAAGCGTGCTGCGCCGATTTCCCCAAGGGCACGATCCGTTCCTTGTCGCCCTTCCCCCGCACCAGCATATACCCCGTCTCCAGTTTCAAATCTTCAAGTTTTGCATTCACAATTTCCGACACCCGCAACGCCCCCGCATAGAAGACCTCAAGCATCGCCCGATCGCGCGCCGCAATCGCATTTGCGATTTTCGAATCCGAAACTGCTTGCGGACCAGCCAGATGTTTTCTCGATCTCGTCGCGTGCCAGCGCCTTGGGCAGCACCTTCCACTGCTTCGGAGAGTCGATATTCAAGGTCGGGATCGTGATCGATCTTCCCGTCTACCAGCAAATGCCGGTACAAATGCCGCAGCGCCGAAAGCTTCCGACCCACCGACCGCCCATCCACTCCGTTGGAGAACAACTGCTGAATGAAATCCCGACATCTTTGCGCTGGGCGTTCGCAAAAACACGCTTACGAGTCTCCAGAAACTCGGCAAACTGGCAGATATCCGTCGTATAGGCAGAAACGCTCAGGGGCGCAAGCCCCTTCTCGACCTTCAGGTAGTCGACAAACGCTGACATCACGCGCGCATTGGCTTCGGGAGGCATATGTGTAGCGCGGGTGCCCTCGCCCGCGGCACTTAACAGAATATAGCCCACCGACAGTCCCGGAAAGTGCTCCGCGAGATTCAGCGCACCCCGCAGCAGCGCGACATCGAATTCAATGTCGATAGCAGATCTCGCACATTGCAGAAACAATCTGCGAAACTGCCCTGTTCAGCGTTTCGCGCGGCGCGGGCGCCCGCGCTAAAGCATTTGGCCGAAAACTCCCCAGCAACTCTCGCGCATAGATCGCGCCCTCGGGCGTCTCTTCATGCTTGAAGTAAGCGAACACATCGCGTCCCACGGCAAGATGCTGCTGAATGCGTTCCACCATCGCCGCCCGCTCGTCCGGCGGATAATTCGGCTTGCGAAAACGGTAATACACGAAATCGCCGGTGACCACCTCGGGCGTCGTCATCTCTTCGGTCTCAGCCACGCACAACCCAGCCCCGCACTCCCGCAAGGCCGCATACACATCGTCGTGAAACCACGAAGAATGCCGGAACTCGAAAGCCGATTGAAGGCGACGAGGTAGGCTTGCAAGAAAGCCTTTCAGGACCTCAACATCTACTTTAAGGTTTGGCGGCAATTGAAAGAGCACAGGCCCGAGTTTCCCGGCGCTAGCCAGGGGCTCAATGGTAGCCAGAAAACGAGGAACGAAATCCTCCGTCCCCTTCAGCCGCTTGATGTGTGTGATGACCTGGTGCGCTTTGATCGTGAAACGAAACCCCGCCGGGCTGTCGGCCATCCACTTCGCCAGGGTCGTTTCCTTCACCAGCTGCCGGAAGGTGAAGTTCACTTCAACGGCGTTCAGCTGCGTGGCGTAGTGGCTCAGGAATTTTGCTTGCGCCAGCTTCTGAGGATAGAAGTCCGGCTTCCAACTCGGATACGCCCATCCCGACGTGCCTGCAAACAATTGCGCCATGCTTTCAGCGTGCCCTGAGTGAGCGTCAGCGACCGAAGGGCGGATTATACCGCCCGGCGTTTCTTGGTCGCAGGCTTCGTACCCGATGTCTTCTTGGGTGCCCGCTTGGCCGGACCAACCGTCTTTTTCGAACTGGACCTCGTCCGTGCACTCGTCGCCACCCGGCGCGGCTCTTCGTCCGCCTGTGCAGCCAGGTCGACAGTCGCCGGTTGCGGCGGCGTCGCGGCCGCCACACCCCGCAAATCAGGCAGCTTCTGCTTCAGTTCCAGCACCGGCGCGTGCAGGTCGCCCATCTTCTCAAAGCGTTCCACCACCGCCGGCGCCTCGAACACCAGCAGGCTCGCATCTTTCTTTTTCAGCGCGCGCCCTACCTCCTCCCACGTCACCGGGGTCGAGACCGTGGGATGCTCCCGCGCCCGCAAGGAGTACACCGACACCGTCGTTTTATGCTCGTCATTCTGGCTCCAATCGACAAACACCTTTCCGGCACGCACTTCCTTCTTCATCTCCGACACGACCATCTCCGGGTGATCGTGCTCGAGCAACCGCGCCAACGCGTTCGCGAAGGGCTTGGTGACGTCGTACGTGGTGGGCGTATTCAATGGCACATAGATCTGCAGGCCTTTCGATCCGGAAGTCTTCGGAAAACACTCCAGCCCCCAGTGCTCAAAAATCTCGCGCAGCCACAGCCCGACCTGGCAGCACTGCACAATGTTCGCCGGCGGCCCTGGATCCAGATCGAACACCAGCATGGTCGGGCAATTGATGTCTTTCCCCAGCGCGAGCGACGGATGAATCTCCAGCGACGCCAGGTTCGCCAACCAGATCAGCGTGGGAAGATCATCGACCAGCAGATAGTTAATGTGCCGCCGGTTGTGCCGGCTCCAGATCGGCGCGGTTTTCACCCAGTCAGGCCGATGCTTGGGTGCGTTCTTCTCGTAGAAATACTCCGCTTCCACGCCGTTGGGATACCGCTTCATCGTCACCGGTCGCCCCTGCAGGTGCGGCAACAGCGCCGGCGCAATCCGCGCGTAGTAGTCGATCACCTGCCCCTTGGTGAATCCGCTGGCCGGGTAGAGAACCTTGTCGAGATTCGACAGGCTGAGCCGTTTGCCTTCCACGTCGACGACGGGCGAGATCGCCAAGCTGCCTCCCTTAGGCACATATCCTCCTGGTGCCGCCGTGAGAGTATAGCGGCGACGGCGAGTAACGCTCTTGAGTACGATGCGAGGAATGTGCGGTGCGGACATCAAGTTTCGCACATGGATGAATGGGCTGGTGACACGAGAGCGCGCAGGAACGTGTCGCAGTGGACCCTTTGCGCCGATGGAGACCGGCACTAATGGCACCACTCATGGTGCCCGAGAAGGCCTAATTGGCTGCAAGTTTTCGCGAAAGGCGTGGATTCATTTCACCCAACTACCCCGCGAACCGGGATGATGAGTGAAATAATGCCGGGTAACGACAGAATCACTTCCAGTCGGCTAGTCCGTTGTTCGATTCGGTCTTAGAGTGTTTCCTTGATGGCGCTCGTGTCGTCCGCCAAAACTTTTGCGGCAAGGCTACGCTGCAATTGCGGTTGTGCAGAAATTCTGGCGGAGTGCTCGCACCCCAAATGTGAGAGCAAAGGAAGCCTCAAACACGAACTGGCGGACGCGATTCAGCAAGGCCAGACCGACGAACAGATCCTTGAACTGATGGGCACCCGGCATGGAGCCACGGTCCTCCTGACGCCGGCCTTTAAGGGTTTCAATGCTCTGCTCTGGATCGTACCAATCACGCTGAGTTTGCTCGCATTCGCCTTCGTCCTGTTCGGGCGACTCCGGTCCCGGCGCCCTGATTAAAGTGGTCGGCGGGCTGGCTGGCCCACACACAAAGGATGGATAAAAGGATAAGCGTAGTGTTCGTCGCGGTATCTCGGTTTGTATCCTCGCAGCATTGCCGTATCGGGTGATCTCCGTACCTACCTTAAGGCAGGAAATGACATCAAAGGGATCCGATGGCCCGTAAATCGATAGCCTCCGAGGAGGACGACTTCGATGCATTGTCCTCGTTTGGGCTGCCCTTTCTTTTCTTCCGAACTGGGCTGAGGCGCAAGACAACAGCGCCAATTTGCCGGACAGCCCATCGCAGTTATCCGCGTATTCAAAACACGGAGAACAGGCCGACAGACAGACAACCTGGCGTAGCTTCCCGGCAGACTTTATCCAGGATCAAAAAGCTATTTGGCTGTTTCCAACTCAGCTGGCAAGAGGTCAGGGATGGATGCCCACTTTAGCCATCACCGGCGCCACCGGGGTCTGATCGTAGCCGATCCGCATGTGATGCCATACTTTCGTTCCCACGCTCGAACCTTCGATGATGTGAACGACTACTTCGATACCGCCACCACCACCGCGGAAGTGATCGCCCTGCCCGCTGCTCTGATGATTGCAGGTTATAAAAGACATGATCAGATCAGGTCAGTACGGCTCTGTTAGCGGCCGAGGCGTACGCCGACAGTGCGGTGGTTGACCTCGCGATAAAAGCCATTACTCGAAGGAAGCGTCCTGTAGATGTTGCCCCCGGCGCACCTTTTAATGACACCTTTTTCAGTGGCGGCAAGTCTCCCCTTAGAGGGAGCAGTTTTCCCTCCGGGCACGCCGCTGGCGTTTTCTCCGTAGCGACGGTCGTCGCCACTCGCCATCGCAACCACCGTTGGGTGCCATGGCTAGCCTACGGCTTCGCAACCGCCGTCAGCTTCTCGCGCGTAACCACGAGTGCCCATTTCCCCTCAGACCGTATTCCTGGGAGCAGCCCTCGGCTACACCATTACTCGCTACCAGGTGCTACGCCCCCGCTGACAGCAATACCGAACCGGGTTGACACCACGCTCATTCGTGGCAGATTCTTGCAAACCAACCACCAACGACGTTCTCAGCTGGCGACTGACGACCGACGACCGACGACTGGCTCGTTTGACATCCCCCTTCCCTACCACGTACTGTGGATTTCTTCCCAATTTCTGGCCCGTCCAATCAAGGGATGCTGTTTCGTGAACCCATATCCACCTGCAGTGGAGGACCGATGAAGCAAGCCGCTGTTCGCCTGTCCGTACTCATCTTTCTTACTCGTTTCCGTCGCCGCCGCTCAGGACGTCGCTTCCTTCGAAAAGCGCACCACCGTCAAAACCCTGCCCAACGGCCTCACCGTCGTCATTCTCGAGCGCCCGGAAGCCCCGGTGTTCTCGTTCTTCACCCACGTCGATGCCGGCTCCGTACAGGACCCCATGGGCAAGACCGGCCTCGCGCACATGTTCGAGCACATGGCCTTCAAGGGCACCGACAAGATCGGCACCACCGACTACCCGGCCGAGAAGGCCGCCCTCGCCAAAGTCGAAGACGCCTACTCCGCGTACATCGCCGAGCGCGACAAGCGCATTGGCCGCGACGAGAACAAGCTCAAGGAACTCGAGAAGGCTTGCAAAGACGCGATCGCCGAAGCCCAGAAATACGTCAAGCCCAACGAATTCGGCGAGATCGTCGAGCGCGAGGGCGGCGAAGGCATGAACGCCAACACCAGCGACGACGAGACCAACTACTACTACTCCTTCCCGTCGAACCGCCTCGAACTCTGGGCCTATCTCGAATCCGAGCGCTTCCTGCATCCCGTCATGCGCGAGTTCTACAAGGAGCGCGACGTCGTCATCGAAGAGCGCCGCATGCGCACCGACAGCAATCCCGTCGGCCGCCTGGTCGAGCAATTCATCACCGCCAGTTTCGCTGCCCACCCGTATCACCGTCCCACCATCGGCTGGATGTCGGACCTCAACTCCTTCTCCGCCACCGACGCGCAGAAATTCTTCGATCAGTACTACATCCCGTCGAACATGGTGATCGCGGTTGCCGGCGACATCAAGGCCGCCGACGCCATGCCGATCATCGAAAAATACTTCGGCCGCCTGCCGACCAAGCCCACGCCCGACGAACGCACCACCACCGAGCCGCCCCAGAATTCCGAGCGACGCGTCGTGCTCCGCCAGGCCGCGCAGCCCTTCTACATCGAGGGCTACCACCGGCCCGACTACCGCAATCCCGACGACGCCGTCTACGACGCCATCTCCGACCTGATGTCGAACGGACGCACTTCGCGCCTCTATCGCGCGCTGGTTCGCGACAAGAAGATCGCCGCCTTCGCCGCCGGCTTCTCCGGCCTGCCGGGCAGCAAGTATCCGCACCTGTTCTCGTTCTACGCCGTGCCCGTGCCCGGCCACACGCCGCAGGAACTGGGCGACGCCATTCACGCCGAGATCGACCGCATCAAGAAAGAAGACATCACCGACGACGAACTGAAGATGATCAAGACCCGCGCCAAGGCCGACCTGATCCGCGGCCTCGCCGACAACCAGGGCCTCGCGCAGCAGCTTGCCATCTACCAGTCGCGCTATCGGCGATTGGCGCGAGCTGTTCAAGTCCGTCGACCGCATCGACAAGGTGACCAAGGCCGACATCCGCCGCGTCGCCAACCAGACCTTTACGGAGAACAATCGCACCGTGGGCATCAACGAAACCATCAAAACTGCGGGTCCCTCGGCCGGAGGTGCGCAATGACAACCGCCTCCACGAAAACTCGCTGCGTCCGTCTTCTTCTCGCCGCCATCGCCCTTGCAATTCTGTGTTCCGGCGGGACCCATTCCGTCCGCGCACGCCCAAGCCACCGGCTGGCAGCAAATTCCCGATCCCGCCACTTCCGCCGTTCCATCCCAGCCGAGCCCAAGCGCATTCCGCTGCCCAACGGCATGGTGATCTTCCTGCAGGAGGACCACGAACTGCCGCTGATCGACGGTTCCATCCGCATCCGCGGCGGCTCGCAGGAAGAGCCCGCGCGCAAAATCGGCCTCGTCGATCTCTACGGCGAAGTCTGGCGCACCGGCGGCACCAAGTCGCAGACCGGCGATCAGCTCGACGACTACCTCGAAGCCCGCGCCGCCAAAGTCGAGACCAACGGGGGCGGCGATTCCACCTCCATCGGTTGGTCGTGCCTGAAGGCAGACTATGATGATGTCTTCAAAATTGTCGTCGATCTGCTGCAAAATCCCGAGTTCCGCGCCGACAAGCTGGAGCTTGCCCAGAGCCAGTTCGAAGAATCCATCGCCCGCCGCAACGACAACCCGGCCTCCATCGCCGCCCGCGAGTCGCTCAAGCTGGCCTATGGTCCGAATAGTCCCTACGCGCGCCAGGCGGAATACGCAACCATCCTTGCCGTGAAGCGCGACGATCTCCTCGCCTGGCACAAACAGTACGTCCATCCCAACAACATGATCGTCGGCATCAATGGCGACTTCGATTCCGCCGCCATGGAAGCCAAGCTGAAAGCCGCTTTCGCATCCTGGCCCAAAGGTCCCAGCGGCTTCCAAAGCCAAAGCTGAAATTCATCCCGCGAAACCCGGCTATTACCTGGTCAGCAAGGAAGATGTGAATCAGTCGAACGTGCGCATGGTCGCGCCCGGCACCGACCGCCGCAATCCCGACTACTTCGCCATCGAAGTCTTCAACGAAGTCATGGGCGGTGGCTTCTCGTCGCGCCTCGTGCAAGACATCCGCACCCGACTCGGCCTCGCCTACTCCGTGGGCGGCGGCATCGGCACGGCTTTTGACCATCCCGGAGTCACACGCTTCGTCTTGGGCACCAAGAGCGAAAGCACCGTCCAGGCGATCCAGGCCATTTACGGAGACGTCGACGATCTCCAGAAAAAGCCCATCACCGACGACGAAATCAAGCGCGCCAAGGATTCCATCCTCAATTCCTTCATCTTCAATTTCGATACGCCCGATAAGGTCCTCCGCGAACGCATGGCCTACGAGTTCTACGGCTACCCACTGAATTTTCTCGAACAGTACCACGCCGGCATCGAGAAGGCGACCGTGGCCGACGTGAACCGCGTCGCCGGCAAATACCTCCACAAAGACCAACTCGCCGTGCTGGTCGTCGGCAACCCAAAAGACTTCGACAAGCCCTTGTCTGAACTCGGCCCGGTGACCAACATCGATATCACCATCCCGCCACCCCCCGGCGAGCCCGCCGGAAGTGCAGCCCCGTCCGGAACCGCTGGAGCACCGAACGCAGCCTCACCGCCCGCAGCGGCCGCGTCCAATCCCGAAGGCAAGGCTCTCGCCGCCAAGATCGTCGAGAAGATGGGCGGTGCCGCCAAGCTGAAATCCGTCCGCTCCATGCACGCCAGGCTCGCCCAGCAGGCCAAAGACGAGCCCGCCTCGCAGATGGATCTCACGATCCTCTACCCCGACCACATGCACCTCGCCATGGACTCGCCCATGGGTCCGATGACCGTGGTCTTTGCGCCGACCGGCGCCTTCATGTCCGCGCAAGGGCAGGTCCGCCCGATTCCGGCATCCGCCGCCAAAGAAAGCCTCGATCAGATCAAGCGCGATCCTACTTTCATCGCCTCGCACAGTGACGACCCAAAATTCACCTTCACTGCCAACGGCTCGGAGAAGATCAGCAACATCGACGCGAAGATTGTCGACGTGAATGCCGATGGCACCACGGTTCGATGGTATGTCGATCCGGCCAGCGGCCTGATTCTTCGTGAGTCCTATAGCGCAACCAACAATTCCGGCCCCTTCCAAGGCGAGACCGACCTCTCCGAATGGAAGATGTTCGATGGAGTTAACGTGCCCACCAGGCACACCAACCGGCAAGATGGAAAGGAAGCAAGCGTAGTGACTTTTACCGAAGTCCACATTAATCCCGAGGTCGACCCCAAGCTTTTCGATAAGCCGTCGGCCGCTCCGCCGGCCCAGTAGGACTGCGAGCAGGTTCGGCCTCTTCCGTTCCCGCGCCGGGTGATCGCGCGGGAATCTTGGCAGGAGGAGTTATGGCGAGTGTTCAGTCCGCAAGACTCAACTCCCGCGGAACGCTGGTCGCAATACCTGACTGCACTCGCAGCCATGCTGGTCGGCGCAGCCTTCTTCGCTCTCTGGTTCTGGCTTCTTCCCGGCTGGCTCGGCTTCCAGGTGGAAATCGCCGGGGCCGCGCGCTGGCGATGGCTGGCCGCCATCCCTTCCAGTTCTCGGATTTGCAGTCGCGCTGCGCTGCGTTTGGGATTTCGGCTGGACCGGCCGCGGTACTCCGGCCCCCATCGCTCCGCCCCAGCGCCTGGTCGTCGTTGGTTTCTACCGTTATGTCCGCAATCCCATGTATGTCGGTTTCGCCGCGGGCTGGATCGGCTTATGGATCGTATTCGGCCGCGCGAACCCCGACGCAATCGCCGCGGTCTGCGCAGTTGCATTTGGCGTGCATCTGTTCGTGGTTTTCTACGAGGAACCTACGCTTCTCAAAAAATTCGGGGCCGATTACGAACGATATTGTCAGAACGTCCGCCGCTGGCTGCCGCGCCTGCACGGCTGGAATCCATCGTAGTTGGATAGGTTTCTGCTCAGACTCGTTCCATCGCATATCCCTCACGCCGTCGTGTCTCCCGAAGCTCGCAGCACACACCGATGACCAAGCCACCTCTAGCTTCCGATCCACATAACAACTCTGCAATGTCTAGTTAAGTCCTTTACTTTCTTACACTTCAAATGATTTTTGTCTTGTAAGTCTCCATCCTTTCCTAGCAAAATTCCCAGCCATCAGGTTGCTCACCCAGCGAATGACATCGCGAGAGGCGACCCAAAAGAAACACCCGCATCCGGGTGCGAGGAGTTTTCTAATGCGCTCAGTCCCATCTGCAGTAACTCGCCTGTTCGGGTTTCTGATTGCGATCAGCACGTTCGCATTGGCCCAGTCGGGCACTACCTCCCTGCGCGGAACGATTACCGATCCGACCCAGGCAACGATCTCCGGTGCCCAGGTAACGCTCTCCAGTCCGGAGCGTGGCTTTTCGCGCACGGTCACCACGAACCCCTCCGGAGCTTACGAATTTCTGCAACTGCAACCCGGAACATATCAGCTCACCGTTGTCATGACGGGCTTCCGCAAGGCGGAACAGAAGCAGATCCAGTTGCTGGTCGACACTCCCTCCACCATCAATGTGAAACTCGACCTTGGCGCCACCACCGAAACCGTCGAAGTCAGCGGCGAAGCTCCCGTGATCAATACGACCGACGCAACTATCGGAAATGCTTTCAGCGAGAACCAGGTCAAGTCGCTTCCCATGGAAGGTCGCAACGTTCCCGACCTGCTCTCCTTGCAGGCGGGCGTTGCCTATACCGGAAATCGGCCCGACATCAATAAAACCGTCGACACTCGCAGTGGCGCCGTGAACGGAGCGCGCAGCGACCAGAGCAACATCACCATTGACGGTGTGGACTCAAACGATAATGCCAATGGCGAAGCATTTAACGCGGTGCTGCCGATTACCGGCGATTCAGTGCAGGAATTCCGCGTTACCACCAGCAACTACAACGCTGACCAGGGACGATCGTCCGGTGCGCAGGTTTCGCTGGTCACCAAGAGTGGCACCAACAGCTTTCACGGGGCTGTCTATGAGTACCACCGCAACACAGTCACCAGCGCCAACGATTACTTCGTGAAGCAGTCGCAGATCTCTTCCGGCGAAAGCAACCGCCCGCCCAAGCTGATCCGCAATATCTTCGGCGCGGCAGTCGGCGGCCCGATTATCAAGGATCGCCTCTTCTTCTTTGCCAACTACGAAGGTGGCCGGCAACGCGAAGAAAACAGCGCCCTGCGCGTGGTGCCTACCGATGCGTTCCGGGACGGCGTGATGATGTATCAGTGCGACGTTGCCACCGCATGCCCTGGCGGGACAGTGCAGGGAGTGAGCGGGCAGTCGTACCCCGTGCAAGATGGCTACTTTGGGCTTTCGCCCTCCGACCTTTCCGGCATGGACCCGGTGACAGCGGTACCGAAAGGTCCCAACCCGGTGATGCTCGCCTATCTTCAGACCTTCCCGCATCCGAATGACAATTCGGTTGGCTACGGCGTCAACTTTCAGGGCTATCGTTTCAAGGGACCGATTGCCAATGACCATGATTGGTACATCGCGCGCGTTGACTACAAACTGAACGCCAGCGGCACTCACTCCCTGTTCTGGCGCGGTGGTTTGCGCAACGATAAGCGCAATGACGTTCCGTACTTGCCAGGAACTCCGCCAATCCAGAGCTTCGTGGACTATAGCAAAGGCTTCGCGTTGGGCTATTCCGCTGCCCTGAGCAACACCGTTCTCAATACCTTCCGTTGGGGATACACACGGCAGAGTGTCGGCAGGATCGGAAACGACGATACCCAACAGTTCATCTTCTTCCGCACCCTGAACAATAACGAGGTCGGCGACAACTCCGACTTGGCGGTCGTCCGCAGCAAGAGCTTCCAGGTTCCCATTCACAACTTCATCGACGACATTTCCTGGTCCAGAGGAAAGCACACCCTGCAATTCGGCACAAACATTGGCTTCGCGCGCCAGCCGCAATCCAGCTTCGTCAACTCCTTCAGCCAGGGTGTAACCAACGCTTCCTGGCTCGACACTGGAGGCATGGTGGGCCAGGGCGCGGATCACATGGACCCGGGAGCCAATGGATTCCCTGAGGTCTTCCCCGATTTTGCTCAAGGCTACGATTACCCGTTGGCTACCCTGCTTGGAATGGTGGCTGAGGTGGACGCGCAGTACAACTTCCAGCGCGACGGAAGTGCTTTGCCCGATGGAACGGCCGTAAAGCGCCGGTTCGCGCAGAACTATTACGAGTTCTACGGGCAGGACAGTTGGAAAGTGCGGCCCAATCTGACCGTTACCTTCGGACTTCGCTATTCCCTGTTTTCTCCGCCCTGGGAGACCAACGGATTGCAGGTTTCCCCAACGATCAGCTTGAGCAATTGGTTCGACCAGCGCCGCGCGGGCATGCTGCAAGGAATTCCGTCAAACCAAAACCCGCTGTTGTCCTTCGACTTGGCGGGTCCTGCCAACGGAAAAGCGGGGTTCTATCACTGGGACAAGAAGGGTTTTGCTCCCCGCCTGGCCGTCGCATGGAGTCCCGAGCCAAAGACCACGGTACGCGCCGGATTCGGAATGGTCTACGACCATCTCGGTCAAACTCTGCTCTCCACCTTTGACAATCAGGGCTCTTTTGGAATGGCAACAAGCCTCAGTAATGGGGGTGGAGTGCAGACAGTGGCAAGCGCACCGCGTGTGACTGATTTGCATACCATTCCGCATACCGATTATGACGGCAACCAGATTTTCGCCGACAGTCCGGGCGGAACGTTCCCAACGCAATTCCCCCCAGAAGCCTTCCAGGTCTATTGGGGAATGGACGACAAGCTGAAAACACCCTACTCCTACATGCTGGACTTCTCAGTGGGACATGAACTGCCCCATGGATTCGCTCTGCAGGCCACTTACGTGGGACGGCTGGCCCATCGGCTCTTGACCCAAACTGACTTGGCCATGCCGTTGGATCTGGTGGATCCGAAAAGCGGTTTGGACTACTTCAAGGCGATTCGTCCGCTCTCAGAAGCCGCCCTTAATGGCGTGTACTAGCGAGAACTTTGATCCATCCACTATTGGGGCAGCCGCCCAGTATTGGACGAACATGATCCAGCCCTTACAACCGGGTGGATCGTACCTCATGCGGAGATGCACCACTCCCGATCCAATCACAGGTATTCGGCCAACCCTGCCTACGACGAGCGCAGCACAGGCTGTGTACGACCGGAACTGCCCCTTTGTCGGAGGTGTCGGAGAAACCACGACGATTCAGGTGCTGGATCAGATTGGCCTCTCGGATTTCCGTAATGCCAGCCTGCCGCCTGACCAGCAGGTCTTCTACAAAGGCATCGGCGCCAACGAACCAAACGCGGGTACCCAGTCAGCATACACTTGGCTAAGCCCCCAGTTTGCATCCCTATATGCGTGGAGGTCGAACAGCAATTCCAGCTACCACGCTCTGCAGCTCAACCTGCGCAAAAACATGTCGCAGGGCGTGCAGTTCGACTTCAACTACACCTTCTCGAAGTCGATCGACCTCGCCTCGGACGCGCAGCGCATCCAGGGCACGACCGGCGGGCTGGGCGGTCAGGTCATCAACGTCTGGGACCCGAACCAGCATCGCGGCGTCTCCGACTTCGACACCACTCACCAGATCAACGCAAACTGGATTGCTGAATTACCCTTCGGCAGGGGCAAATACATTGCCCGGGATTCCGGACGTTTGCTCGATGCCGTTATCGGAGGTTGGGAACTCTCCGGTGTCGCTCGTTGGACCAGCGGATTCCCGGTCAGCGTTTCAAACGGCGCCAATTGGCCAACCAACTGGGAACTGAGCGGGTTTGCGGAAACCAACGGAACACCCAGGACTCACAAAACCAGGGCCCCGGACGGAAGCGTGAACCTGTTCGCGGATCCTGCGGGTCCGAATGGGATTGGCGCTTTCCGCGGCGATTTCCCCGGAGAGAGCGGCCAACGCAACACGCTCCGTGGCGACGGCTTCGCGGGTCTGGACCTGGGACTGAGCAAGCAATGGAAGCTGCGCGAGTCCCAGGGCATCCGGTTCCAATGGCAGGTCTTTAATGTGTTGAACCTGACTCGCTTCAACGTGCAAGCCCTGTCTCTATCACTCACCAACGCGAGTACTTTCGGCAACTACACCGGCCTGCTGACCCAACCCCGCGTAATGCAGTTCGCCCTGCGTTACGAGTTCTAACAACCAACGGAGCAGCCGTTCCCACACGGCTGCTCCAACCAATTCCCTACCGACGAGCGGCCGTCCCGCCTTTCCAAATCCTAAGCACTCATAAGCTGCCGGGTGCCCCGATGGCCGGGGTAGCCCAATCAATCGCGCAGTTTGCGATTGAGTGGAGGTAACGCGCCACGGGGCGACGGTGGAAGAAGGCGCGATTGTGCGGGGCAAGATCAACGACTCGAAAGACAACAACTTCGGGTACAACGCGCTGACCGGCGACTATGAAGATCTCGTGAAGGCGGGCGTGCTGGATCCGACGAAAGTGTCGTAATCGAAGTAACGGTGCTGCCGTCTTGATAGATGATGCCGGTCAGGCGGTTTATCACATCGTAGTTGAAGGTCGTCGGATGAGCGCTGCCGTTGACGGGATCAATGATGCTCGTGCGATTGCCGCGTGTGTCGTACGTGTAGCTGGTGACATGATTCTGGGCATCAGTGATGATCTGGATTAGCCCGGTTGTCGCATGGGCGAGATATGTGACGTTATTGAGCGGGTCGGTGATGGTGTCCAGTTGGCCCTTCGTGTCGTAGCCGAACTGGGTCACGCTGACAGTTGTGCTCCCATCGGGCGCAGGCGTGGTCACGGTCTGCAGGTTGCCTTTGCCGTCCTCTGACCGCTGAAAAACCCAGCCTTCGCAATAGGCACGATAGGCTGAGGACCGGGAGAAAACACAGGGTCCCTCGACTGCGTTCGGCTGGCGCCTCACTTCGCTCGGGATGACAATGAGTAAAGCCGATGACTGCGGTGATAAGTCTGGGTGTAAGTAAAAATGACCGCTTCGGCCTGGATTTTTTGGAGCGATTGTCGATATCAGATGGAGCCGTTCGACTAGCCGGTGAAGGGCTGGGAGGCCCGACCTACATGCAATATCTGCTGCTGATTTACGACCAGGAGAGCGACTGGGAAAAGCTGGGCGCGGGGGAGCAGGAATCCATGATGAAGGAGTACCGGGACTTCACGCAGAATATCCACCAGAGCGGACACTACCGGGCGGGGAGCCAGTTGCATCCGGTGTCGAAGGCCACGACGGTGCAGGTGCGGGATGGAAAGAAGCTCAT
Source organism: uncultured Acidobacteriota bacterium (assembly GCA_963733805.1). Taxonomy (GTDB): domain Bacteria; phylum Acidobacteriota; class Terriglobia; order Terriglobales; family Acidobacteriaceae; genus Gp1-AA133. The sequence goes on from CAVTEO010000011.1 coordinate 273,871, forward strand.
CACCGACGGGCCGTTCGCCGAGACCAAGGAACAACTGGGCGGCTACTATTTGATCGAGGCGAAGGATCTGGACGACGCCGTGGCCATTGCGGCACGCGTCCCGTCGGCACGCATGGGGTCGATCGAGGTGCGTCCGCTGGTGGGGCGAGATCACCCCTAGAAAAACAGTCACCGGTCGTGGAAGGTCGGTCGTTGGTCGTTGGTCGTTGGTCGTTGGTCGTCGGTCGTCGGTCGTTGGCCAATCCCACACCAACGAATTTATCGCGAAGAATCTGGCCGGATCCTGGCTACGCTGATCAGCCTCCTTGGCGATTTTGATCTTGCCGAGGAGGCGTGCAGGAGGCTTTTGCGGCCGCACTAGCGCAGTGGCCTCTCGAAGGCACGCCCGCGAATCCACGGGCGTGGCTGGTGTCGGCGGGACGGAACAAGGCGGTTGACTCGCTGCGGCGGTGCGCCCTGCTGGAAGAGAAACGCGAGGAACTGGCGAGATGGCTGGCTCTCGCGCAGCCAGTGGCGGACGCGCCGGAAGAAACCATGGGCGCGAGGGCGTCGGGAGTGGGGGCTGAGGGCCGGTCCTCTTCAGTCTTTCTTGTCTTGTTCTGGCGAAGGCATCAGCGCGGGGATGTAGATTCCGGCTACGTGATGGGTGATGACACCGGGCTTGCTGTCTTCGAGGTTGGTCAACACTACGATCGTAAGCTTGTCATCCACGTAACGGGAGATATTGGTATTGAATCCCTGCCATGATCCGGTGTGCTCAATGACGCGATGGCCTCCGATGTCGCGGATGAACCATCCGAAGCCGTAGTGATCGGGGTTCGGCTTGCCATTGTTGAGCTTGATGGGCGTCCACATTTGCTCAAGCGTGGATCGCTTGACGAGTTTTTCCGTGTAAAGCGCCGCATCCCACTTGGCGAGATCGAGGATGTTGAAGTAGAGCGCTCCGTCGGCGGTGGTGTTGAGCGTGGGCGACACCCATTCCTGATTTTTCAGCTGGCCCTTGACAAGCCGGTACCCGGCGGCGCGGTTGGGGATGATGTCGGCCTCGCTGATGATGCGGGTTTCCATGCCGAGCGGCTGAAAGATCCGGTCGTGCAGAAAGTCGCCGTAAAACTGCCCGGTCACGCGATGGATGAGGACGCCGAGCGTGAGGTATCCGAGATTGCTGTACTTCCAGGCCGAGCCTGGCGGAAATGAGAGGGGCTGGGCCTGCACCATTTTCAGGAGATCGTCCTCGGTGTAGTCACGGCGAAAGTCGAACTTGTCGGGATAGTCGGTGAAGCCGCCGGTGTGGCTCAGCAGGTGACGGACCTTGACGTTCTTCCAGGCGCGTGGGGCGTCGGGAAGAAATCTGGTGAGCGGATCATTGAGGGAAACCTTGCCCTCCTCCACCAGCATCATGACGGCGGTCGCCGTGAACTGCTTGCCCATGGAACCGGACTGGAAAATCGTCTCGGGCTTCACTGGAACTTCCAGTTCGACGTTGGCCAGGCCGTAGCCTTGCTGCTTGACCACCGTGCCGTCGCGGATGACGAGCAGAGCGAGCCCGGGGATGTGGCGCTTCTGCATTTCGGATTGGATGTAGGTGTCGACGGGGTCGGGGGATTGGGCCGGGGCTAGAACGCTGGAAAGAAGAACGAGAATGATTACGGCCCAGGGTCGGCGGGTCTTCAAGGTTGCGGGCTCCCTTCACATGAAAAGATTGCCGAGCTTTGCTCGGCTGTACAGATAAGGCGTCTGTACCTACGTGGGCACGGATGATAGCGTCGGCGAGTTCGTGGTCATGGCGGCTGCGTACAAACGGTGAAACGCGTGGACGCCTTTCTCCCGTTTTACGCTGTAGCGACCGCGCTGGTAGCTGCGGGACCGCAGGTTTTTCTGCACGGCTTCGCATATTGCGGCGTCTTCCATCTGGATCTCGTCGCTGAAACGTACGGAGGCTTTGGCAGTTTCGCTGCCTAAATCTTTTTCCGGCAGGTACCACTCGAAAACTCGCGCGGCTTCGCTGTTCGTCGATCGGCAGAACGATGTTCAGGGAAACATTATCCGGGTAGCAGTTGAGCATCCAGTTGGGGAATGCCCAGAAATAATCGGTGGTGAGATCGGGGCGCGCTTCCTGGTAGCGGCGTGGCGAGCGGTCGCCGGGCTGCGGGCCGCGGATCGGGCTCCATTGCCGGACGTGATGGGCGTAGGGTTCGACAGTATAGGCATCGAAGTCGAGTTCTCGGTTCAGGCCGGGGTGCACGGTGGGCAGGTGATAGCCCTCGAGGTAATTGTCGACGTAGGTCTTCCAGTTGCAATTCATGTCGTAAGTGCGGCGTTCGAAGAGCTTCATGTTCTGGAAGGGGAATCGCTCGGCTTGCTGCGTAAGCTCAGCGAGGCTCTCGGCCAGAGGCCGCGCCTCCGGATCAAGATTCACAAACACGAGGTTGAACCATTCCGCACAGCGGACGGGGGCGAGCGCGAAGTCCTCGGGGCGGAATCCATCGACCCCGTCGATCTCGGTGGCGTGGTTGAGGGAGCCGTCGAGGTTGTAGGTCCATCCGTGATAGAGGCAGCGAAAAAGCTTGCGCGATCCGCAGCCTTCGGCCGGCGGTCCAGCGCGATGGCGGCAGACGTTAAAGAAAGCACGCAGCACGTGATCAGCGCCGCGAACGGCGAGCAGGGGTTCCCCGATTAGCTGAGTCGTGAAGTAATCGCCGGGATGGGCGACCTGGTCCCGGTGTCCGATGACCTGCCAGGTTCGGCTGAAAATACGATCCTGTTCCTGCGCAGCGACCTCGCGGTCGAAGTAGAAATGTGCGGGAAGGGTCCAGGCGCGGGCAATGTCGAGGTGGATCAAAGACGATGGGAGCAGGGTCATGGGGTACGGGTGCGAGCCATTGTAAGGCAGCGGCAAAAAGAAAGTGTTCGAATAACCAAACGCGTGCGGGCGACAGCCGGAATCCGAGGATGTAAAGAAGATGGCCGTGACGGGCGGCCTCGGAATAGAGATTCAACCTGCGGTTACGGTGATTACGACAGAATTTGACTGTCGAAAATTGTCATGCCCGACGTTTCTTCACATCAAGTCTTGGCAAAAAGCGCCGATGTTCTGGATGGAGGGAGCGCTAAGTTTCTGATTTCCGTGCGTGCAAGGCACGCGCCCATGGGAGCAGAAGCAGTGAGGCAGGTTGGCATGGGACGTGCCACCAGGCATAGTGCAATTGAGATCTTTTTAACAAAGTGGCGAAGTACCTGGGGGAGGGTACAAGCCGGAGAGCAGCGGAGGGCAACTTCCGCTGCTTTTCTTTTTGCCTCAGTAGTTTGGATGACAATGTTTGTCGACCGGATTTGTCAAATCTGCCCGGAAGCGCCTGATAGCGGATGGTTGCGCTGGAGTACTGAAGGATGAGGCATAATTGAAAATAGGGGCGTTAGTGGAAGGGGAATCGATTACGACGGTAACGCAATCATCTGGCCCCTTGAGTGCGAGGATGTTACAGAGTCAAGGTCCTGTAAGAGACCATTCCAAAAAGCACCACCGGAGATGAGGGAACAAGAGAATGCGGAAACAAAAGGGTTTTTCACTGATCGAGTTGTTGATCGTGGTTGCGATCATCCTGATCATTGCTGCGATCGCCATTCCGAACCTGCTGCGCGCCCGTATGGCGGCCAACGAGTCGTCTGCGGCCAGCTCCGTTCGTACCGTTAACACTGCTCAAGTCACCTATCAGTCCACCTATCCGACCACCGGTTATGCGGCAACCCTGCTTGCTCTGGGCGGCCCCATCGGTGCGGCTTGCGTGCCTGCGGTTGCCAGCGCCTGCTTGATTGACAGCGTTCTGGCCAACAACGGCAACCCGGCCGGCAGCGGCAAGAGCGGCTACCTGTTCGTGGGCGCGTCGGCCAATGCTGGCAGCTCCTACTATGTGCAGGGCAACCCGATCACGATCGGTCAGACCGGCAACCGCAGCTTCTGCTCGTATGAAGATGCTGTGGTGCGCGTGGATCCCGCGGGCGCAGCGATCGCCGGCGTGGCTCCTTGCCAGGCTCTGAACCCGCTCAACCAGTAACTTGAACTCAGGCTGCTCCTTCGGGAGCAACAGCAGGGCGGAGGAGAAATCCTCCGCCCTTTTACTTTTTCCGGCCAGCGCACCAGGATGCCTTCTGGCGGCGCGCGCCCAAGATTTTCGACCGAGTGCGCGTTGCAAAGAAACTCTGTGAGAGCGTTCTTAGGGACATGTACAAAAGTACAAAACTCCGTCGTAAAACCTGACGCAATTTGTCAGGACTGCGAGTTTTTACATCGTGAGAGCCTCCCGATATCCATCGGTTCCTCCCGTGCGCATGGGAAGCTGTTTCACCGCAATCTGTTAGCGAGCGCGACACAAAGGTAACCAAGGAGTTGGCGTTGGCGACTGGCTTGCGAGATCTACGGGCGTCAGGGCACGACGGGGATCGACTGACAGACATCTAAACCGACAAATAGAGACGAGGACACAACGAAATGCGGAAACAAAAGGGTTTTTCACTGATCGAGTTGTTGATCGTGGTTGCGATCATCCTGATCATTGCTGCGATCGCCATTCCGAACCTGCTGCGCGCCCGTATGGCGGCCAACGAGTCGTCTGCGGCCAGCTCCGTTCGTACCGTTAACACTGCTCAAGTCACCTATCAGTCCACCTATCCGACCACCGGTTATGCGGCAACCCTGCTTGCTCTGGGCGGCCCCATCGGTGCGGCTTGCGTGCCTGCGGTTGCCAGCGCCTGCTTGATTGACAGCGTTCTGGCCAACAACGGCAACCCGGCCGGCAGCGGCAAGAGCGGCTACCTGTTCGTGGGCGCGTCGGCCAATGCTGGCAGCTCCTACTATGTACAGGGCAACCCGATCACGATCGGTCAGACCGGCAACCGCAGCTTCTGCTCGTATGAAGATGCTGTGGTGCGCGTGGATCCCGCGGGCGCAGCGATCGCCGGCGTGGCTCCTTGCCAGGCTCTGAACCCGCTCAATCAGTAACCTGAACTCAGGCTGCTCCTTCGGGAGCAACAGCAGGGCGGAGGAGAAATCCTCCGCCCTTTTGCTTTTTCCGGCCAGCTCAAAGGTACCTTGGGGTTTTGCGACCAACCCGAGCCTTGCCAGATTCCGTCATCGCACTAACAAAAGGGGCCAAAGGAGCGCGGTCTTCCAGGTAACTTCAGCCAACGGGATTGTGTTTTCAACGTGTTAGATCGTGACTATGGTCATTGATCTTCTCTAGCGGTGGCCCCCGGAATGCTACATATCCGGGTGAGAACAGCTTGCGGTACTGGCCAAAACTATGAAAGCGAGCCCAAAACATACAAAACGAGGATTCTCGCTGATTGAGCTACTGATCGTGGTTGCGATCATCTTGATCATCGCAGCGATCGCAATTCCAAGCCTGCTTCGGGCGAGAATCGCGGCCAATGAATCTTCCGCGGCCAGTTGCCTGCGGACGATCAAGACGGCCGAATACGCTTACTACTCTGCATATCCGACGGTTGGCTATGCGGCGCAATTGGCCGACCTGGGAGGAGCCTCGCCCTGTGTCGCGTCGGCGGTCTCGGCCTGCTTGATTGACACATCGCTGTCCACCGCGATCGTAGGCACGACCGGCAAGAACGGATTTGTATTCGCGGCAACGGGTATTAATGCTGGCACCGCAACCAACGGGGACTTTGCCGCAGGGGCGGCGCCAGTCACGCTGAATAAGACGGGGATCAAGAGTTTCTGTTCAACCAGCGACGGAATTCTGCGGTCGAATCCGGGCATTGGCGGCAATCCGATAACAACGGTTCCAGCGTGCCTGGCGTATCCAGTCGCGCAATAAAGTTCCAAATTGAGATTTAGCCGTACCAAATTGATCTTAACAAGCTTGGCGAAGTACCTGGGGGAGGGTACAAAGCTAAGGGAGGCCAGGGCAAAAGTCCTGGCCTTCTTAATTTTGCAGGCCACTGCCGTTCACCAAATTGGTTACGATGGTACTTCTCCGCGTTTGCTCGCACCGCGAGTACCGCGGTTGCTTTGCTTATAATTTCCATGAGAATCCGCGATGCCAGCAATTGAAATCCTTGGCTTGGAGAAGACCTACAGCGTCGGTTTTTGGCGCAAGCGGCCCAAGTGTGCGCTCAAGCCTCTCCACCTGAGCGTTGAGGAAGGCGAGATCTTCGGATTCCTTGGGCCCAACGGCGCCGGAAAGACGACTACGCTCAAAATGCTCATGGGCCTGGTCTTCCCTACTGCCGGTTCAGCGCGCATCCTGGGCATGGATGTGAATGATCCGAAGGTCAAAGCACAGATCGGTTTCCTGCCCGAGCAACCGTACTTCTACGACTATCTGACCGCCCACGAGTTGTGCGCGTACTACGGGCGGCTCTCAGGAGTTGGCGGCAAGGACCTTTCGCAGCGGGTGGAGAAGGTTCTCGAACGTGTCGGGCTGCGGGATGTTGGCGGCGTGCATTTGCGCAAATTCTCGAAGGGCATGCTGCAGAGAGTGGGAATTGCGCAGGCCATCCTGCACGACCCCAAGGTTGTCTTCTTCGATGAACCGATGTCGGGACTGGATCCGATGGGCCGGCGTGAGGTGCGCGACCTGATGGAGCACTTGAAACAGGAAGGCAAGACGGTCTTCTTCTCAACCCACATCTTGTCCGATGCCGAGGCGTTGTGCGATCGCGTCGCGGTGATCCATCTGGGCGAGCTGCGCGCGGTGGGAGCCGTCGCTGACCTGACCTCGGGAGTGCAAGGCAAGATCGAGATCGTGTGGGAAGGCACAAGCGTGCCGGCTTCTATCAAGGCACTGGGTGCGGAGTGCCATGTCACCGGAGATACGGTGCGTGCTGTGCTGTCCGAAGAGAGCCAGGATCTGGCGGTGGATGCGCTGCGCCGCGAGCGGTTGCACCTGGTGTCGCTGGTGCCCGTGCGCACAACCCTGGAGCAGTACTTCGTCGAGAAACTGAAGCGGTCGGAAAAAAGCGCAGGGAGCGTGGCATGAATCAGCGGATCACCTGCATCGCTTCTAACACCTTCCGCGAGGCCGTGCGCGATCGCGTGCTGTACAACCTGATCGCGTTCGCAGTGCTGCTTTCCGGAGCTGCCATCCTGGTGGGCCAGATTTCCATCGACATTGAAAAGCTGGTGGTCATCAATCTTGGATTGACGGCAGTTTCCTTGTTCGGAATCGTAATCGCCATCTTCATCGGCATTGGACTGGTTTCGAAGGAGATGGAACGGCGGACGCTGTACACCGTTTTATCGCGTCCGGTGCGGCGGTGGGAATTCATCATCGGCAAGTTTTTTGGACTCGCGGGCACGCTGGTGGTCAATGCTTTCTTCATGGCGATTGGCGTGTTCGGCGCGCTGTTCTATGTCGCCCACAAATTTCAAAAGCCTGACGGGTGGGTGCTGGTTGCGCTCTACTTCATCATTTTGCAGTTCCTGATCATCTGCTCCCTCGCGTTGCTGTTTTCCAGCTTTTCTTCACCGCTGCTGTCCGCGGTGTTCGCCTTCTCGTTATTCGTGATCGGAACGTTCTCGGAAGACTTGCGCAACTTTGCCGTCATGGCCCATGGCGCAACCAAGTGGCTGGCGACAGGGGTGGCTTACCTTGTGCCTAATTTCTCGGCGCTGAACGTAATCAGTTCGGTAGCCCATGGCCAGCCGGTCTCCGGACAGCTGATCGTCTACAACACGGTGTATGCCCTGCTATATGCGAGCATGGCGTTGTGCGGAGCAGTGCTGATCTTCCAACGGCGCAATCTGAAATGAACGGCTCGCGCACAGTCACGATCACGGCCACAATTTTGCTGATCGTATGCCTGGCGGGATCCATCTTCTTTCTGCGGCGGATTGACCAGATTCGCAGCGGGGCGACTCTCGAAGACGTCCTCTTCATTACTTCGCCAAAAGCAGTCAAACAGCTGAGCCTGGGATATGAAGGCCTGCTGGCGGATATCTACTGGACGCGCGCGGTGCAGTACTTTGGCGGGCGCCATGTGGCGCGCGCAAGCCACTACCGGATGTTGGCTCCCCTGCTTGAGATCACGACTACGCTCGATCCGCATCTAGTGGTCGCATACCAGTTTGGTTCGAACTTTCTTTCGCCCAAACCACCCAACGGCGCGGGCATGCCAGACAAGGCGATCCAGCTGGTGAATTTTGGCATCGAGAACAATCCGAATGACTGGAAGCTCTACTACGAGCTGGGCTTCATCTACTACATGGACGTGAAGGACTACGCCAAGGCTGCGGAAGCCTTCGCGCGGGGTTCGCAGGTGCCTGACGCTCACCCATTCCTGAAAGTGATGGCCGCGCAGATGGCGCAGCATGCCGGCGACACGCAAATGGCGCGCGCCCTCTGGACCACGACGTATCAGAGTACGCAAGACCGCCAGATTCGCGGTAACGCCCTGGCGCATTTACGCGCGCTCCAGGTGGCCGACGACGTCACTGCCCTCGAAGCCCTGGTCGCACAGTACAGACAAATCACCGGACGAACGCCGACATCTCTCGAAGAATTGGTAAGCGCCCATTACTTGCAGTTTGTGCCGATAGATCCGGCAAAACATCCATACCGGCTAATGCCCGATGGCACGGTGCAAGTCGAGGTTCCCGACGACATTCCTTTCATCGAGAAGGGCGCTCCTCCAGGTTACACGCCACCACGCCCCAAGAATCTCGAGGCGCTCAGCAGCCGCTAGCTCCGCGCCTGAGCAATTGCATCATGAGGATGCGATACCATTTCTGCGCATGCCTGCACCGTCGCCCGCCCCAACGATTGCTCGTACGCTCTACGACTGGTGGACACAGGGCATAGCTTGCAACGGATTCCGCCGCACACTGCAAACTTTCGTCGCTGAAGCTTGGGGATTTCTGCGGGACTCAACACCCGAGCAACGCAGGCGGCGATATGGTGACGTCGAATACGACTGGGATCATCAGGTGGACACGACCAGCGCGACCGTCGGCTGGCGGGACCGGCTGCTGGGAGTTTTCCATTCGCCGTACCAGCCCAGCGAGCCCGCCCTGTTTCACGAAATGCTCGCCGCTCTCAATATCGATTTCGCGAGCTTCACGTTCCTCGATCTGGGATCGGGAAAGGGGCGCACGCTGCTGATGGCTTCGGAATATCCGTTCCGCAGAATCATCGGCATCGAACTGCTGCCAGAATTGGACCGCGTTGCGCAGAAGAACCTGCACAATTATCAATCCCAGTCGCAAAGATGCCGGCAAATCGAAGCGCGATGCGGGAACGCGCGTCAGTTCCAGTTCCCTGCCGAACCAACTGTTCTCTATCTCTTCAATCCTCTTCCACCCGCCGGCCTCTCCCGGGTGCTTGCGAACCTGGAGCGGTCGCTGGAAGAAAGCCCCCGTCCTATTTTCGTGCTCTATCACAATCCGTTGCATGACGAGGTGCTTGCCGGCGTCGGGCTTTTCCGGAGATGCGGGGGCACGCATCAATACACCGTCTACACAAACCTGCAGACGAAATCTTGATGGCGTTTGCTGGCACCCGGCAAAAGGCTCAGCCGCATCTCAGTACTGTGAGGCCATGCTTTCCGACGACGCAGTTCCATCCTGGCGACTGATCGCTTACAATGAGCATTCCGCAGCGAGTCGTTCGAGCCCCGGGAAGATCCATCCCCCCCACCCGCTGCACTTGATGTTTCCGGAGAGCAGACCCCGCGTCGAATCTGTGCAATCGAATCGCATATCGCAGCTCATCATTGTCTTTGGGCTATGCCTGGCGCAAGCCCGCGCGTCCACCCCCGACCTGCACAAGCTGGCCCAGGCGGTGGACGAGCACTACAACCACCTGCGCAGCCTGCAGGCGGAGTTCACCGAAACCTACCGCGGCGCGGGCATGGATCGCACCGAATCCGGCACGCTATGGCTGAAAAAACCCGGCAAGATGCGGTGGGAATATCGTTCTCCGAAGGACAAGCTGTTTCTCAGCGACGGCAAGGTGGCCTGGTTCTATGTGCCCGGCGACAAGCAGGTCAGGAAAACGCCGGTACGGAAATTAGAGGACTTACGGTCGCCGCTGGGGTTCCTGCTGGGTAAGACCCGGTTGGAGAAGGAATTGCAGGGATTGGGCTTTGCCCCGGACATAGCCCCGCTGGAACAGGGAAATTACATGCTGCGCGGCGTACCCAAGGGGATGGCAGACCGTATCACCCAGATTTTACTTGAGGTTACACCGGAAAACCGGATCCGTCGCATTCAGATCGACGATGTCGACGGGTCGACGACGGAGTATCGTTTCGGTCAGTCCAAGGAAGACTTGGCTCTCGCGGACACGCTCTTCCGCTTCACCCCTCCCCCGGGCGTGGAAACTATCGATGGAGAAATTGGACCTTAGCCCCGAGTCCGGGACGCTGGCCGGAGGGTCGCGACGAGGCCGTTCTGGCTTCCGGGACAAAGGGGGAAAGAGGCTGAAAAACCGGGTACTTTCGAGCATCCCGGAGCAAGACTTTGGAGTAACGGGACAGACAATCGGAATACAGTACCAATGTTAGACTTGGGCAAGACCCCCGAGTCTCGGTAACGATTACCAAAATGGCCGAATTTCTCGTAAAACTTGCGGACGAACGCGGTCACGTGAGCGAGCAGCTGGAGCATGGCTACTCGGAAACCGAGGTGCGCGAGCGGGTCGCCCAGCAGGGCTACCTGGTGTACTCGGTCAAGCCGCGCGGCATGTTCAGCCCGGGACGCGGTTTGGGCCGCGGCCGGGTCCGCCAAGGTTCCTTTCTGGTTTTTAATCAGCAATTCCTGACTTTGATTCGCGCCGGGTTGCCGATCCTGACCGGGCTCGAATTGCTGATCAAGCGCCAGAAAGACGAAACGCTGAAGGCGGTTCTGGAGAACGTGCGCGAGCGCGTCAAGGGCGGTGAACTGCTGTCAGACGCCTTCGAAGCGCAGAACATGTTCCCGAAGATGTACACCACCACGCTGATGGCGGGCGAAAAGTCGGGCAACATGGAAGAAGTGCTGGGCCGCTACATTGCGTTCCAGCGCATCGCCATGACGTTTCGCAAAAAACTTCTGGTTTCGCTGGTCTATCCCACGCTGCTGATCTCCGTCGTGCTGATCATGGTGGTGTTCCTGGTCACGTACGTGGTTCCGCAGTTTGCGAAGCTGTTTGAAAACCTGGGAGCGAAGCTGCCCACCATCACCGTGATTATGTTGGCGATCGGGACGGCAGCGCAGAAGTACGTCGTGTTTTTCGTGGCCGGACTCGCACTCGCCATTTTCCTGCTGTGGCGCTGGAAGAACACCGATCGCGGAGCAGAGATGATCGACCGCGCCTTGATGGCGTTTCCTCTGCTGGGCGATATTCGCCTCAAGTACCAGGTTGCGAGCTTGTCGCGCATGCTGTCGACCCTGCTGCAAGGCGGTATCCCCCTGGTTCCGGCGATGGAGACGGCGGGCGCATCCATGACCAGCCGGAAAGTACTGAACGGCGTCGCGGCGGCGGCAACCCGGGTTCGTGAAGGCCAAGGGCTGGCCAAGAGTCTGGAAGAACAGGGCATCTTTCCGGATCTTGCCGTCGAAATGATGGAAGTCGGCGAATCGACCGGCGCGCTGCCGGCGATGTTGAATTCGGTGGCGGAGTTTTACGAAGAGGATGTGCAGACCGCGCTGGGCGCGGCCATGGCATTGATTGAACCAATCCTGCTGATCTTCATGGCGATCTTCGTTGGGGGAGTGCTGATTTCGCTCTACCTGCCGATCTTCACGCTGGGAGCGGGAGTGCAGTAAAGCGGAACTGGCAGGCGGCTGCGCAGGGGGAATCGGCAGGCGCCAGAAGGTAGATGGGCATTTTGGCAATGGCGGAAAAGAAACCAATGATCACCGGCGGAAACGGGGGTAAGGTAGCCAGCATGGTCCCCGAGAAGCCAGCTACCGAATCGGATCGCGCGCAGGATATCGCGCGCCGTTACCGGTGCGAGTTTGTGGACCTGAACGACTTTCAGTTGCAGCACGAGCTCTTCAAGAAGGTGCCGGTGGACCTCATGTTCCGGTACAACTTCATCCCCCTGGAAGAGACCCGTGACGGCAAACTGGCAATCGCGATCGCCGATCCCAGCCAGCTGATGATGATCGACGAGATCAGCCTGCTGCTGGGCAAGCGCATCATCACCAAGGTTTCCACGCTCAAGCAAATCTCCGACATCCTGAAGAAGACCGAGCAGTCGCAGCGCGTGCTGGAGGAAGCCAGCGAAGGTTTCGCGCTGGATGTCATCCGCGAGGATGAGCAGACCGGCGAAGAAACCATTTCGATCGACAAGCTGACGCAGAGCACGGGCGACCACAGCCCGATCATCCGGCTGGTCGATACCACGATCTTCACCGCGCTGCAGCGTCGCGCCAGTGATATTCACATCGAGACGCGCGACGATTCGGTGGCCATCAAGTTCCGTATTGACGGCGTGCTATCGCAGGCCATGCCGCCCATCGGCAAAGAGCATCACTCGACCATCATTTCCCGTATCAAGGTCATGAGCGAGCTCGACATTTCCGAGCGCCGGGTTCCGCAGGATGGCCGTTTCCGCGTGCGTTTCAACGGGCGCGCCATCGACTTCCGCGTCTCGATCATGCCTTCGATCCACGGCGAAGACGCCGTGCTCCGCGTGCTCGATAAAGAGTCGATGAGCGAGAAGTTCCGCACCCTCACGCTCGATGTGGTCGGCTTCGATCCTGAAGACCTGCGCAAGTTTCGGCGCTACATCAAAGAGCCTTACGGCATGGTGCTGGTGACCGGGCCTACCGGCAGCGGCAAAACCACGACGCTGTACGCCGCGGTCAACGAGATCAAGACCGACGAAGACAAGATCATCACCATCGAAGACCCGGTCGAATACCAGCTGCGCGGCATTACACAGATCCCGGTCAACGAGAAGAAGGGACTGACCTTCGCGCGCGGGCTACGTTCGATTCTGCGTCACGATCCCGACAAGATCATGGTCGGCGAAATCCGCGACATGGAAACCGCGCAGATCGCCATCAACTCGGCCCTCACCGGCCACCTGGTGTTCACGACCGTCCACGCCAATAACGTGGTCGACGTCATTGGCCGCTTCCTGAACATGGGCGTCGAGCCTTACAACTTTGTGTCTGCGTTGAACTGCATCCTGGCGCAGCGGCTGGTGCGTCTGATCTGCGAATCCTGCCGCACGGTGGTGCACTATCCGCCGGACGTGCTGGAAGCCAGCGGGCTCGATCCGCAGCAGTGGTCCCAGGTCGCGCTGTACGAAGGCCAAGGCTGCATCGAGTGCTCGGGTACGGGGTTCCGCGGACGAACTGCGATCCACGAATTGCTGGATTTGAGCGACCGCATTCGGGAAATGATTCTCGCCAAGAAACCAACATCCGAGATCCGGCGGGCGGCCCGCGAGGAAGGCATGCGCTTCCTGCGCGAATCGGCGCTCGACAAGATCCGGCTTGGATTGACGACCCTGAAGGAGATCAATAAAGTCACCTTCATCGAGGCGATGCGGTAGGCGACCATTCTCCTATAATGTGGACAGGGCTCCTGGGCAGATGATGCCCGAGTTCTGCCCGGCACCAACTATCGAATGAGTAGTAAATCCAAATCGAGTGCGCGTCCGCGAATTGCCTGCGAGATTTCCGCAGACCGAGTGTTGGCCGGAAAGCTGGCCGACACGGGCAGACTGGTCGAGGCGTGCGCGGTCCGCGAGCTGCCTCCAGGCAGCGTCGTGCCCGACCTCACCGAGGCCAACATCCTGCAGCCGGAAGTGGTTCGCAAGGCCATCAACGACGCAGTGGGCAGCGTGGCCGGCCGTTCGCGCGACATCATCGGTATCCTGCCGGATGCGGCCGTGCGCGTCGTGCTGCTCGATTTCGATACCCTGCCTCCCAACCCCGCCGAAGCCGAAGGAGTCGTCCGCTTCCGGCTGAAGAAGTCTCTGCCCTTCGACGTGGACAAGGCAAAGGTTTCGTATCACGTGCAAGCGTCACTGGGTGGTTTGCGGCTGGTCGCGGCGGTAGCTCTTTCCAGCGTGGTCGAGGACTATGAAGCCGCCTTTCGCGATGCGGGCTATAGCGCGGGCGTCATTCTGCCCTCGATGCTGGCGGCGCTGGGCGCGGCGGACGCCGATTCTCCCACACTGGTCCTCAAAGTAGACGCCCGGACCACCAGCCTTGCGATTCTCGACAAACAGCAGCTTCTGCTGTTCCGCACGCTCGAAAATACGCGCGGCGTGACCATCACCGGGGAGCAGTTGGCCGAGGAGGTTTATCCGTCCGTCGTATTTTTCCAGGACACCTATCACACTAACATCGAGCGCATTTATGTTGCGGGTCTTCCTGAGTCGGGGGGAGCGGCACCCGCGTTGCGCGCCCAGACCGGAGCCGATGTTCGCGAATTGGTGGCGAATTCTCAGCTGGGTTCCAACGGCGGATCTTCGATTCCCCGCTGGAGAATGGCAGGAGTGGTGGGGGCTCTGATTTCCTAACATGCGCCTGGATATCAATCTCGCAACCCACGCCTATGAAGACTCCAGGCAGTTCTGGATGCGCTGGGGCGCGGGAGTCGCTGTCCTCGGACTGGTAACGCTGGGGTTGCTGATTGTTTCCATCGCGGGCTGGTACGAAGCGCGAGTGGATCGCAAGAAGATCAGTGATCTGAAAGCTCAGATCGCGCAGCGCGAGCAGGTGCAGGCCACGGCGGAAGCACTGCTGAACCGGCCCGAAAATCGAGCTATGCGCGAGAAGTCGCAATATCTCAACGACCTTATCGCGCGAAAGGCTTTCTCCTGGACGCAGGCCATCGAGACGCTCGAACGGCTCATGCCGGCAAAGATTCATCTTGTCTCGATCGCTCCCGAACTCAACGAAGACAATCAGCTGGCCATCAAGATGGTGGTAGCGGGAGAGTCTTCGGAACGAGCCTTTGAACTGGTGCGCCGCATGGAAGGATCCAAACATTTCCGCGAAACGCGCATTGAGGGAACACAGGAAACGTCGCAGCCCGGGGCCGACGGAGTACAAGTAAACATCCTGGCGGTGTACGTACCTACGCTTGATCAGGAGAAGGTCCGGTAATGCCCGATCTCAGAGAGACACGGCGAAAATTAAAGATCACGGCTGGCGTGCTGGGCGGAATCAGCGCCCTGGCCGGGGGACTGCTGATTTCGCCGCTGGTCGGTTCGCCCGGCGCGCGCCAGCAGGACCTGAATCAATTGCGGGCGAAACTCACGGCCAAGAACCGGCAGGTCGAACCGCTGCGCGGGCTCGATAAGAAGATCCCGCTCGCGACCCAGCAGATTGATGAATTCTACAAAGAACGTTTTGCCGCGCACGATTCCGAAGTGGCCGAAGCCTTAAACACTCTGGCCAAGGAAACCAACGTCAAGATCCAGTCCCAGAAGTTCAAGTGGGGAGATCCGGAGCCGGTTGGCCTGCGGCGCGTAGAGATTGAAACATCCATCCAAGGCGACTATCAGCCGCTGGCAAAATTTCTGAATGGGCTGGAACGATCGAAGGTGTTCTTCATTATTAACAGCATTGCGCTGGCGCAACAGAATGGTCCGATTCAGTTGCAGATGAAATTGGAAACCTACCAGAAGGTGGGAAGTTAAACGTGCAGATCGGGTCCGAGAATAAGAACAAGGTGATCTGGGCGAGCGCGCTCGGCGGCATCGCCCTGCTCCTGATTGTCTATGAACTGTTCAGCGGTCCTTCTGCTCCTGTGACCGCCGCCCAGCCCACCACGACCGTAGCCGGCAAGCCCAAGAAAAGCGTGGGTCGCGGCGGGAAGGAGCGGGTCGTGCAGGAACGACTGGATCCGACGCTCGACCTGCGTTTGCTGGCGCAAACCGAACAGACCAAATACGCAGGCAGCGGCCGCAATATCTTTGTTGCGCAGGTGGACATTCCGAAACCGATCGCCTCGGGAATCAAGGAGGATCTAGGCCCCATCGGCCCTCCGGCGCCTCCGCCGCCGCCGCCACCGCCTCCCATCAATCTCAAGTTCTTCGGCTTCGCCAACAAGCCGGGCGAACCGAAGAAAGTCTTCCTCTCACAGGGGGACGACGTATTCATCGCGGTGGAAGGAGACATCGTCGACCGCCGTTACAAGGTCCTGCACATCGGGCCGTCCTCGGTTGAAATTGAAGATGTCCTTTACAACAACCGTCAGAACATTCCTCTGACGCAGGCGCCCGGATAGGTTGCAGACCATGATCCGCAAATTCATTGCTCCCATCAAAATCCGAAAGCGCGAACAGGGCTACATCCTGCTCACGATCCTGCTTTGGGTTTCGCTGCTCACGATTACCGTGTCTTTGCCCATGCTCACCTACTACCACCAGCAGATGAAGCGGGATCAGGAAGAGGAGTTGGTGCATCGAGGCGTGGAGTACGAGCGTGCGATCCGGAAGTATTACCGGAAATTCGGCAGCTATCCGGCCACCGTCGAAATGCTGGAAGATTCAAACCACATGCGCTTTTTGCGGAAGCGCTACAAAGATCCGATTACTGGAAAAGACTTCAAAGTCCTGCACCAGATGGACGTCATGATGGCCTTCGGCAACGCCATTGGCGGCGGAGGAATTACGGGCGCGCAGACCCTTGGCCAGCCGGTGAGCAGCCTGAATGCGCCACCGCCCACGCCGACGGCGAATCCCAGCACCAATAATTCTGACGCCGCGGGCAGCGGGGATCAGCCGCAACAGAATTCAAGTCAGAATTCAAGCAACACGATGCCCTTTGCGACGCTCTCCGGACAGCCAGCCGCGGCTCAAACCCTGGGCGGAGGCGGGATCGCCGGCGTCGCGAGCATCAGCACCGAGCAGAGCATTCGCGTCTACAACAAGAAGGATCACTACAACGATTGGCTCTTCGCCTACAACCCGGCCGGTGACCGGGGCGGTCTGCCCAGGGGTCCTTATGATCCGGCGCAAGCTCTGATGAACCAACAACTGCAGGGAATGCAGAACGGATTGAATGGCATCAATGGCGTGAACGGGATCAATGGCGTGAATGGAAATAATTCACCATTCGGTCAGAACGGCGCCGGATTCGGGCAAGGAACCATGGGGCAAGGGATGCCGGTGGGGGGAAAGCGGTAACTCACCCTCTGGCTCGCGCCCGCATCGCTTTTGTGCCGCCCCTGCGGGACTCGTCTTCCTTTTACCTGCTTACCCAGCGCTACCACTAAAACAAACCTCGCCCACACGGGCGAGGCTTTGAAAACAACCGATCCTTAAACGTTGAAGGACGATCCGCACCCGCAGGTGCTCTTCACATTCGGATTTTCAAACTTGAATCCGGCGCCTTCCAGCGTCTCGACGTAGTCCACGATGCAGCCATTCAGATACATCACGGAGGTCGCGTCGACAAACACTTTCAGTCCATCGAAATTGAAAACCTTGTCCATCATGCCGGCGCTGTTTTCAAACTGCATGGAGTAAGAGAATCCCGAGCATCCTCCACCCACTACACCGACGCGCAGACCTGCCGGGGCCGGATTCTGCTGCGCCATAATTTCCTTCACCTTCGCGGTCGCGTTCGGGGTCAGGGTGATCGGCGCCTTTTTTACTTCGGGAGTCGGGGTTCCGGTCGTGGGTGTTGTGGTCGTTGCCATTCAATTCTCCTTAAGGCGATTTCAGCGATTATAGCATTGCCAGTCGCCGAAACCCCTGTAATCCTAAGTTGGGACGTGCCGTCTCCAGCAATCCCTTCAATAACTTAGATGCCAACTTCCGCAAAAGGACGCGGGGCTCTCCAAGACCGCAAAAAGGCCTGTCTCCCAGGTTGGAAAACAGAGCTATAATGCCGCTGGATGGGCCCTTCCCCGACGCTGGCTGTGGGACTTTGAAACCCTTTCGCCTGACAGCAGGACCCGCGGGGCTGGCTCGAAATCAGTACCGAGGTGGCGTATGTCTCCTATGGGCTGGATGGCTACTGTGTGGGGCGTTCTCACCGGTCTTCTGGTAATCCTGCTGATCTACCGCAGCACTCTCACCATGCAAGAGGATGACCAGCTGTTCCTGGACGACACCAAGTCCGCCATGGAACAGGAGCAAGCTGAACTCATGCAGAAGGTGAACAAGATCAACCCCTTCGTGAAGATCCTGGGCGCCGCCTCCGGACTCATGTTTCTGGTACTGGCGGGTATGTTTATTTACCAGGGGCTGAACAACACCGCTCCGTAGAAAACCGACCACGTGTCCGCCACAAGGTCTCTTCACACGACATCGCGAAGGGGTTCGTGTGTCCAGCAGCGCTTCCGCGCTCCAGTCTGGCTTTGCATCCATTACGCCCACTGCTCTGTGTGATTGAGTCCGGCCCAGAGTCCTGTCCCGCCGACTGCGCAACGTTCTGAAAATAGAACGAGTCCCTATGTCAACCAATGCTAGAATGGCGCAAATCGCTACCGACTGCGTGGTCTTGGAAGAACGCTCGTTGGGCCCATCGCTTCGATCCTTGAAGTGGCGGGCGTCCAGGTGGGAACCACGCGTTCGACGCTCCCGCGCGATTTTTCAATGAGGAGTTTTGATGGATTCAGGTCACTTGGTGAGGGGGACGACCTCGACAATCCGCGAGGTTCCGCCCGCCAATTCCTTTGAGTTCGGCCCCGCCGGCCCGCCGCTGCAGCCTTGGCTTCCGCAACAGGAATCGGCGCTGCGGGAATACTTCCGCGTTCTCATCAAGCGCAAGTGGACAGTCATCGGATGCCTGGTCGCCATCTTCAGCATCGTCGCCGTTGCCAGCTTCAAGATGACCCCGATCTATGAGGCGGTCGGCCGCATTGCCATCAACAAGCCCGACTCAAACCTGGTGAACTTCAAAGACTCTCAAAATGGCGGGGGGGATTTCTCCGATCCGACCGACATGGATACCGAGGTCACCATCCTGCAAAGCGACTTGCTGGCATTGCAAGTGATCAAGGCGCTGAACCTCGACAAACTGCCGGAGTACGGCGGAAAACCAGCCACCGGTCCCACCGACAATCTGGCGCCCGATCCGCTGCTTGCGGACTCTGCCCGCACTTCCTCCCTGCTGGGCGGGTTTAAGGGCGGCCTGCGCGTCGCGCTCAAGCCGAATACGCGCATCGTTGAGATCCGGTACGTCAGCGCTAATCCCCAGCTTGCTGCGGCCATCGTCAACAAGCTGGCCGAAACCTATACCGAGCAGAATTTCAAAACCAAGTTCGAGTCCACCATGCAAGCTTCCGACTGGCTGTCCAAACAGCTGGTCGATCTGCAGATGAAGGTAGAGACTTCCCAGGAGAAACTGGTCCGGTTTCAGAAAGAACACGAAATTCTGGGAGCCGACGAGAAGCAGAACATCATCACTGAAAAGCTCGCCGAGTTGAATAAGGAACTGACCGCGGCGGAAGCGGCTCGCATGGAGAAGGAGTCGCTGTACCGGCTCTTGCAGTCGGGCGATCCCGACGTGTTCGCCTCCACTGCCGGAGCGCTGGAAACCGGCGGCGCGGGCGGCTCCGGCGGGATTGCCCCGCTTATCAGCGGCCTGCGCGCCAAGGAGGCCGATACCAGAATCCAGATCGCGGAACTGAGCACCCAATTCGGTCCGTCCTATCCGAAGGTTGCACAACTCAACAATCAGCTCAAGGAAGTCGACGCCCAAATCCAGCTGGAACTCAAAAAAGTCGCCAACCGCGTGCGCGGCCAGTACCTGGCAGCGCAACAGCAGGAAGCGCTGCTTCGCCAGCAGTTCGACCAGCAAAAGCAGGAAGCCAACAAGCTCAATGAAAGCGCGATCCGATACCAACTGCTCAAGCGCGACGTCGACGTCAATCGCCAGCTG
The DNA here is from genome assembly GCA_963733805.1 of uncultured Acidobacteriota bacterium. Lineage (GTDB taxonomy): Bacteria > Acidobacteriota > Terriglobia > Terriglobales > Acidobacteriaceae > Gp1-AA133. Next base: position 293,669 of record CAVTEO010000011.1, read on the forward strand.
TACGAGGGCCTGCTCGAGAAATTGAAAGAAGCGGGCGTCACCGCCGGCTTGAAGTCGAACAATATCCGCGTGGTCGATGTTGCCCGCACGCCCACCTATCCGACCGAGCCGAATATCCCCCGCAACCTCATGTTCGCCCTGGTGCTGGGACTGACCTCGGGAATTGGCCTGGCGTTCCTGCTTGAAAACATGGACAACACCGTGCGCACCACCGAGCAGGCACAGGTGATTTCCGGACTGCCCGCGCTGGGCATGATCCCGATGGGCTCAAAGAATGGGCTCGACTCGGCCGGGAAGAAACTGCTGACCCTGGCTTCCTCGCGCGAGGCCGTGGAACTGGTCACGCAAGCGCGGCCACAGTCCCAGATGGCGGAATCCTACCGTGCGCTGCGCACGTCGCTGCTGCTTTCCAATCTTGGAACGCCGCCCAAGATCATCATGATCACGAGCGCCCGCCCGCAGGAAGGCAAGACCACCACCAGCATCAACACGGCAATCGTGCTGGCGCAGAAGGGCGTTCGCGTTCTTTTGGTGGACGCGGATCTGCGCCGGCCCAGCGTTCACAAGACTCTCGGCATGGGCCCGCGCAGCGGGCTCAGCAATGTGCTGACCGGCAGCATCACGCTGGAGCAGGCGATTACGCGTTCGCCCATTCTTTCGAATCTGTTTGTGCTGCCCGCGGGCACTCCGCCGCCCAACCCGGCGGAATTGCTGGCGTCCTCCAATATGCGCGACTTGCTCACCGATCTCGCGGAGCACTACGACCACATCGTGATCGATACGCCGCCGACGCTCTCGGTCACAGACGCCGTGGTCCTCTCGCAGCGGGTCGATGCGATCATCCTGGTCATCCGCTCGGGCAAGACCACCAAGCAGGCCCTGCGCCGCTCGCGCGATATCCTGATGCAGGTCAATGCTCGCATCACGGGCGTACTGTTGAACGCGGTCGATTTGTCCTCCCCGGATTACTACTACTATTACGAGTACCAGGGGAAATATCACGACAGCTACTACCGGGAAGATAGCGTTCCGGAAGAGCCTGCGTCCGAGGATCGTTCGGCGGGCGACTAGCGTCGAGCCGGGATACACACTACCATCTCGCGCGATCGTGAGTCGCTTGGTTGCGTAAGTTCATGCAGATTGCTCTGGATTCGCCTGCCAAAAGACGCACCCTCCGCTGGGGGCTGCTCTTTCTCTCCGCGATATACCTGCTGACGGTTACGCTGCACTTTGTCGGCGATTGGCTGGGCTCGCGTTCCAATCCGCAAAGCTTGCGCGCCGCCATTAGGCTGGATCCCGGCAACGCCGACTATCACAACCAACTCGGTCTTTATTACGACCTGGCCCGCAATTACAGCGCCTCGATCAGCGAATACCAGGCGGCCACGCGCCTCAATCCGCACTACGCCAAGTATTGGCTGAAACTCGCGGATGCCTACCAGATGACCGACGATACGGCTCATCAGAGTCAGGCGGTGGAGCAGGCCATCCACTTCGAACCGACCGGACCCGACGTAGCCTGGCAAGCCGCCAACCTGTACCTGGTGCAAGGTCGCACCGATGATGCCCTGCGCGAATTCCGGGTGGTCATGGAGGGAACGCCCAATCTGGGTGGGCTCGCCCTGCAGTATTGCTGGCGCGTAAAGCCGGACGCAGACGTTCTGCTGAAAAATGTGGTCCCGGCGACCCCGGCCGCCTACCTCTCGTTTCTTCAGCTACTCACAGCCAAGAAGGAAACGGCCGACGCGTCCAAGGTATGGAATGCGCTCATTCGTCTCCACGAGCCGATCGGAACCCAGCCTGTGTTTGAGTACATCCGCTACCTGCTGCTGGAGAAAGATACCGACGAAGCCAGCCAGGTATGGCGGCAGGCCGCGTCCCTGCTGGGCCTGAATGCTTACTTGCCGTCTTCAAATAATCTGATCGTGAACGGGGATTTTCATCTCGACGTCCTCAACGGCGGGTTCGACTGGCAATATCGCAGGCAATCCGATGTTGCGCTCACGCTGGACACCAGCGAATTCCATGCCGGCCACCGCTCCCTCGCGATCAGATTCGACGGACCTGGCGTGGCGGAAGCCGGCATCCTCCAGTTGATTGCCGTCGAACCCAGCACCACCTATGACTTCACCGGTTACTACAAAAACGGCGAGATCGAAGGGGCCGGCGCCCCGCACTTCGTTTTGCAGGATCTTTATAGCAACAAGATTTTCTTTCAAAGCGACGACCTGAAATTCGGGTCGGCCTGGCGCGAGGTCTCCGGAACCTTCGCCAGTGATGCGGATACCCGAATGCTTGTCCTGCGCGTGGCGCGCGTGCCGGCAGGCAGCCCGATTCGCGGCAAGTTGTGGATTGATGACTTTCGTCTGGTTGAGAAGTCCTCGCCCGAGGGCCGCTCCTGATGTCCCCCACGCTGGCCCCATCCGCACCTAAGACTTCGCCGGCACGCGCCCGCCAGGGATTCGCGACGGACTCGTTCCTTCTGTCAGGAGTTTTTGGTCTGCTGTTCTTTGCTCCCTTGGCTTTCGGTGCGACCGACAGCTGGTCAGTTTTCATTCTGGAAGCCGGCACGATCCTGCTCTTTGCCCTTTGGGTGTGGCGACAGGCGAGCAGCGCAGAATGGCACGTCCGTGACAATCCACTATTCAAGCCCATGGCGTTGTTCGCGGGAGCGGTCGTCATTCAACTCATCTTTGGCCGGACCGCATACCGCCACGACACCTTTTCGCAGGCTCTGCTTTACCTGACCTACGGCCTGCTTGTGTTCCTGACCATGCAGACCCTGCGCCGAAGTTCGCAGGCAAAGGCACTCGCTGTAGCGATCACGATTTATGGGATTGCGGTGGCGGCTTTTGCCTTGCTACAGGGGCTCTCGCCCAACGGCAAAGTTTATTGGCTTTTCACACCGCGCTCCGGTGGATGGATTTACGGCCCATACGTCAGCCATAACAACTACGCCGGGTTGATGGAGATGCTGGTTCCCATTCCGTTGGTCTTCTGCCTCACGCGTTACACCCAGGGACATATACGAACGGAGATCGCCGCCGGAGCTGCCCTGATGGCCGGTACGATTTTTCTTTCCGGATCGCGCGGGGGCATGGTTTCTTTTGTTGCCGAGATGATCCTGTTTGCCGTCGTGCTGATCAAAATGCAGAAAGGCGCCAAGGTGGCCGCCGGCGTTGGCATCTTCGCCGTAGTCACGGCTGCACTGCTCCTCTGGGTTGGCGGCATGGAACTCAGCAAGCGCGTCTCGACTATCGGCACGGAAGCAAAGCAGGAACTCTCCGGAGGCTTACGCTGGACCATCGACAAAGACGGCATCCGCATGTTTGCGCACAAACCGGTTTTGGGTTGGGGACTGGGCGCCTTTCCAGTGGCGTACCCCCAGTTCCGCAGCTTTTACACCACCTTCTTCATTAACGATGCGCACAATGACTATTTGCAGATTGTGGTGGAAACCGGCGCGGTCGGCCTGGTGGTGATTTTGTGGTTTGTCGTTGCTATATACCGCGGGGCCTTCCGGAAACTTGCTGACTGGCCCGACGATATTAACGGTGCGGTCGCGCTCGCCTGCCTGCTGGGTTGCACGGGCATCCTGGTGCACAGTTTCGTGGACTTTAACCTGCAAATCCCCGCGAATGCTGCGTGGTTCTACGTACTCAGCGCGGTGGCCGCTTCTTCCTATCGTCTCGAATCGCGGCAGCGCGTGCGGCGCTCGCAGTCGGCGCATTCCCGGGATGTTGAGATCGAGAGGCCAGGCCCTGACGAATTGGGTTCCGGTCAGTTCAGCCATGCGCCCGGGCCTTCCTGATCCCTCACCTGCTGGTCGACGACATCGTACCTGCGCGCTCGCGATATAAAGACCGTTCCACCTGGCGGCTCATCTCGTTGACGTTCATTGGCACCCCAACGAATTTCGCGATGCGTTCCGACTCTTCCCGAGGTTGCGCCAGCACCGTGGAATGCTCCACGCGCAGCACAGAAAGATAGGGCTTGTTCGCCAGCCAGCCCTCCACGTCCCGCAGATGTTTTTGAAATGCCCCGACCACGGTTCCCGTGGCAGTGCTTGGCACCTCCTTGCCGAGCCGCTCCAGCATGCGGTTCTGCGATGCCACGACTTCCTGCAGCGGGCGGATCATAAACACCACGCGATACTCGTGGGTTGCCGGCAGATGTGCCAGGAGAGCAGAGATAATTTTTACGACCTTGCCTTCGCCCGCCGCGATCACTTCCGGATGCTCTTTAAGCGCCTTCGCCGGCTCCCATTCAAAGTACCCCTTGGGATTATTCTCATCGGCCGGGCGCAGCCCATCGATTAGGGGAGGCAACCCGCCCGCCACCAACATCTGCATCATTAAAGAGGTACCCGATCGCGGAAGGCCCGACACCACTGTGATCACGAAAAGAAGAACCTCGAAGTAGAATGCGAGCCCGTCATGACCAACGCCCCGAAGCGTACATGATAAATGACAAAGGTAGAAGAAGGGCCCCTTCCCCACGACTCGTCGACGGCCTCGACAGTGCATCTTCCACGACCGCTCCCAAATTCTGCAGTGGTGTACGACCTCGATGCTCCTCATCTGGGTCGAAACTTTGTAAAATCTTCGCCCTTGTTACTTCCGTCATCTAGGTGCCCTGCTTATGAACGCGATAGTTTGGACGTCGGGTTACCCCTATGAAGATGACGAAATCCAATCTGGCAACCTTGGGCATCTGCCTGGTGATGGCCTCCCTGGTCATCGTGTCGGTTGCGCAATCGCAAAACTATTCGTCGCTGGTCAATGCTGCGGCTTCGATGGACTCGCGTTCCGCCTTCGCCACGAGCATGGAGAATCAGTTGCGCCAGCGTGGCGTCGATGCGCGCGTTCAACTGGACGGAGATGCGCGCGACGTTCTGCATGTGGAATGGACCACTGTTCGCCGCGGTGACATCTTTTACTTTGTGAACTCCAGCGTCACAGACAATGCCAGGCAATTGGGATTCAAGACGGTCGTGTTCACCGACGGTCAGCAACGATGGGATTACGACGTGGCGCGTGAGTCCATGGTGTGGAGCCCGTCCCTGTAGTCACCACCCGCGAAAGCCTTTTCGATCGGCACGCCTGCTTCGACCCTCGGCTGCTCTTTGTCTTCCTCTGTGCTTCCCGGTGCCCTCTGTGGTTAACATGAAACTCTTAACCATAGAGGACCGCGAGGACACGATCCGGTTCGGGAGCTTGGTTTCCCCTGCAAAATGTGCGGGAAACATGGGTAAAGGGATCGTCGAACCCGAAAGTACTCAGCGCAATGTTACTCGTGTTTGGCGAGGTTACTAAAGTGTTTAGCGGTCCAAAAAAATGACCGTTAAGCTTCTCCCTGGCCATGTTTCCCCGAGCCTTTGAACATCTGCGAACCAAGCTGCTCGCGGCGATGCTGGCGGTCGTCTTCCTGCTCACCGCGTCGGTGTTGACGTTCGTGCAGATACGAATGCGTGCCCACGTGGCCGAGGACCTGGCCACCGCGCTGCGCACCGAAACATCGATCTACACCAAAGTTCAGGAAGCTCGCCGGCAGCAGACTGAACAGAGCGCCGCGCTAATCGCCAACATGCCGGGCCTCAAAGCCATGATGGCGATTCATGACGCGCCTACCATTCAAGACGCTTCCGAGTCGATTCTCGACAATAGCGGCTCCGATGTCCTGATTCTTCAGGACCCGGCAGGCAACACGCTCGCGATGCATTCCAAGTCGCAGAAAGTCGCCCAATCCACGGAACGGATGTTGCTGTTTCGTTCTTCCGAAAAACACGACTGGTGGTTCGTCAACGGGCATTTGTATGATCTGACCTTCGCGCACATCACCGCCGGGTCCGGCTCCGAAACGCGCTCTCTCGGAATCGTCGCGCTCGGTCGTGAAGTCACGCCGCAGGGCATCGCGAGCGCCGTTGGCCTGAAGAGTGGGCCGATCATTTTTGAGCGGGATGGCCTGGTACTAGTCGGTTCGCTCGACCCCATGCTGTGGAACGATTTCCAGAAATGGCTTTCCCGGTCTTCCCTGTCTTCGGGCGCGATTCATGAGATCGACCTTGGCGGCGAGCGTTATCTCGGCAGTTCCATCGAATTGTCCGGCGACCATCCGGTTCACCTCTATTGCCTGATGTCTTATGACCAGGCCACCAGTTTCCTGGGTTCTTTGAACCAGATGCTGCTGATGATGGGACTGTTCGCGGTTCTTACGGGCTCGCTGTTCGGCTTCGCACTCTCGCGGCAGATCACCCGGCCACTGGAAGACCTGGTGCAGGCCAGTCGTCAAATGGAAAAAGGCGACTTCGAATTTCCTATCGTTGTGCACGGCGAGGACGAAGTTGCGGAACTGACGCGAGCTTTCGCGCAGATGCGGAAGAGCCTGCGCCTTTCCCGCGAAGGCATGCTGCGGTCCGCGCGGCTCGAAGCCGTCGGACGACTCGCCGGTGGCATCGCTCACGACTTCAACAATCTGGTGATGATCATCAAGGGTTACAGCGACCTGGTTCTTGAATCGGCAAACGATGAAACCCGTCCGCACATCGAGGAAATCAAGCGCGCCGGAGATCGCGCCAGCGGCCTCACCCGGCAGTTACTGGCGTTCAGCCGCAAGCAGGTGCTCGAGCCGCAGGTGCTGGACCTCAATCACACCGTGCGCGGCATGTTGAAGATGCTCCGCTTGCTTTTGGGAGAAGACATCGAACTGCTCACCAGCCTCTCCGAGCAAATCGGACGAGTGAAAGCCGATCCCGGCCAACTCGAGCAGGTCATCATGAACCTCGCCGTAAATGCGCGCGACGCGCTTCCTGGCCGCGGCAAGGTCATCATCGAAACTCAATTTTGCAGTCTGGATGAAGCCTACGCGGCCACCCACAACGAGGTGGTGCCTGGCGACTACGTTTTGCTGGCCGTCACGGACAACGGTTGCGGGATGAACAGCGAAATCGCCGCGCAAATCTTTGAGCCCTTTTTCACAACCAAGGAACCCGGCAAGGGCACCGGACTAGGCCTCTCCACGGTTTACGGGATCGTAAAGCAGAGCCGCGGACACATCACCGTCTACAGTGAAGTCGGTGTGGGAACTACCTTCAAAATTTACCTCCCGGCGGTCGACAAGCCAGCTATGGCAGCGCCAAACCAGCCAGCCGACGTCCTTCCCACTGGGCACGGCACGGTGTTGCTCGCAGAGGACGAAGCTCCGCTGCGTGTCCTGGCGGCCGAGACTCTAAAGCGCCTGGGGTATAACGTCCTGGCCGCGGGGAATGGCCTGGAAGCTCTCGTAGCCGTCGATCAATATGCGGGACCGATCGACATCGTCGTCACTGACATCGTGATGCCACGCATGGGTGGTCCTGAACTCGTCGAAAAATTACGGAAGAAATGCTCCGGCTTCCATGTGATCTTTATGTCGGGGTATACAGAAGCCGCCGTGCTCGAGAACGCAAACATCGGCAAGGACGCCATCCTGCTTAATAAACCCTTCTCTACCGAAACCCTGGTGCGGAAAATGCGAGAGGTACAGGAGGCGGAACGGTCAGAAATTCAGATCAGTGCAACGCACGCCGATCTCGAATAAAGCTTTCGAAAAGGTACGCCTTCCCAGGCGCGTAAGAAGTCTCGTTGCCAGTGAGTCCTGGGAAGTACGATTTCAGCCGCGCCGCGAACACTGAAAAGGAAAAGCGGCTTCAGCCCCTCAGGTTGGGCACCGCCAGAGCCAGGAATGCGCGTCGGGGAAATTGCGCCTAATTCATCCTTTTAGGACTGACCGGTTCGTCATCGTGCAGCAGCGACCACGCGACCATCCCACCCACGACCCCGATGCCGACTCCAATAGCCACTGGCGAATCCAAGATTCCGCCGGCAGCTCCGGGCACGGCGCCCCCGGCGCCACGTTTCTTTTTCTCCTTCTCTGAACTCTCGTCGCGGGTCGCTTCCTGCCCCTCGGCTAAGGTGGTGGTCCCGTTTGCGTCGATCAGTTTCACATCGCCTTTGCGGGCGATAATCCGCACCGCACCGTCGGTGTCGCGGACTTCGAATTCCGTCCAGGCGGCTTCGGCGGGCACTACCTTGAGACCGCCAACCTGCGCCGCCATGCTCTTCGAGGTGGCTACGTTCAGGCTGCCGTGCTCGAGCTTTACCGCGCTGCCTTGATATTGGATGAGCGAATCGGAGAGCACCAGCACGCTGGTCCCGCTGGACTTGATGTTGGCGATTGAATCCGACTTGGTCTGCACCAGGTCGCCCGCAAAAATCGCGGACGATTTCGGGATGTAGCCCCCGTTAATCCACGCCGTGCCGTTGGTGTATAGCATCGCGGCGGCGGAATCCGCAGCCCATGCCGGCGACGCCATCACCATGATCAGCAGCCAACTCAGGACCCCGCGAAACGTCAAGATTCGCATCGCTTCTCCAACGGCAGTTCGGAATTTGAGCGCTATGTTAGCCCGTAACCTGTTGAGAGTCAATCTGTCTGATGCTCATGGTGACGTCAAGCGGCTTGTGTAAATAGGTTGAGGGTGCGGGATCTCCATTCCAGGTTGAATCTTTGGAAGATGGAGTAGATGATGCGGTCCACGCTTTCCACGTTCACGAAGCACACCATCGGCCTGGTTCGCCGTCGCACCTCGACGAAACAGCGCTCGATCACGTTGGTGGTGCGCAGTTTGCGCCACAGGTGCCGGGGGAAAGCGAAGAACGACAGCAGTTCGGGCAAGTCTCGGCCCAGGCGCTTCACCACACCGGGATAGGTGCGATGCCAGCGGGCGCGGAATCTGCGGAATGCGGCTTGGGCCTGCGCCCGGCTCTCGGCCTTGTAGATAGCTGGGCTCCAGCTTTCACTTCGTCGTAGTCGCACTTCCGTGCCTTCTCCAGAATGTTGCGCATCTTGTGCACCCAGCAGCGCTGATGTCGCACCCGCGGATAAATGGTGCGAATCGCTGCCGCCAGACCAGCACAGCCGTCGGTGAGAATCAACTGCAGCGATCGGCCTTCCAGTCCGCGCCGGTAGAGGTCTTGTAAGAGAGCTTCCCCAGTCCGCCTGACCTTCTCCCTGACTGCGCAGAAAGGCCAGCAAGTGCCGGCTCCCGTCCTGGCGAATGCCATAGGCCACCAGCATCTGTACCCGTTTGCGTCCCGTGGGCCGCCGCACCCGCAAGCTCACCCCGTCCAGAAACAGATAGACATAGTCATCGCTCAGCCCGGCCTGATGAAACTGGCGCACCGCCTCATCCAGGTCGCGCGTCAGCTTCGATACCGTCTGCGCACTCACCGTTTCTCCCGTGATGGTCGCCACCACCCGCCCCACCTGTCGCGTCGAGATGCCCCGCAAAAACGCTTCCCGGATCAGCAGCGAGACCTCTTCCGCCCGCCGCTGAAACCGCCGCAGCCCCACCGGCAGAAAACTCTTCTCGCGAGTCCGCGCAATGCGTAACCGGATCGTTCCGAAGCGAGTCACGAAATCCCGTTCGTAATACCCGTTGCGGTACACGCGCCGCCTGCCCCGCCTCCGTTCGTAGCGCCCCCAGCCGGAAAAGCGGTCGCGTTGCCGCTCCGATTCCAGCTCGAAAAACTGCTGCCAGGCTTGCCGCGTCTGTCCATACAGATCTCCCCAGAAACAGTCTCTTCATCTCCGCCAGAAAATGTTGGTAATGCTCGGTGATCGGTGATTATCTTCGCCATTGGGTGTAGGTCTCCTTTTCGGAAAAGGCTTTAGCTTGCGAGGCCAAAGCCAACTTACACCCTCTTGCTTTTTACACAATCAAAGTTACGTCACCGCTCATGAACGTCCGTGTGCACCGCCACTGTCACTTCTTCCAGCGATCTACCAGTTGCCACCAGAACATTCGAAGCCATTCATCCACGTTGGTCTTCGCCCATTGTCTCTGCCGCCACCACTGCGCCCCAAACTCTGTCGGGTCATAAGCCGCCGCCACACTGAATCTCCACTCCGGGTCTTCCCTCCGAAAGACGCTCAACGCCCGGCGAGTATGGAAATCGGAACTCACCAGCAGCACCGACTTCACTCCAATCTTGCGAAGACACTCCCCCGCGTCCCAGGACTCCGTCTTGGTCGAGAGTCCATGAATCGGGCAGATTGTAATGGCCGGCGCCTGTGGCTGCGCGCCCGCCCACTGCTGCGCGATTTGCAGGTAGGTCGAGCCGTACACCTTCGCGTCGGCAGGAACGTCCATAACAACCCGCGGTGCATACCCCTCGTTCAACAATTCCAGGCCGCGCGCTGGCCGCCGGTCCGTCTCGCCGGCAAGTACCAGGATCACTTCAGATTTTTCCGGCTGATCGACCACCAGAAATTTGGCGGAGTTCGCCGCCAGCCATAAGAACGAAACCACCAATACCGCCAGCCGTAGCCTGCGCGAAAATTTCAATCGACCTGCCTCTCCATCCAAAACCTGCCGGCACTACTCAGCCTTCTATTGCCTGATGCAAAGGTTGCTTCAAGACAGGAGAGTCCTCTGCAAGATCCAGGTGCGGAGCCAAAAGCCTCACCCGGTGGCCGATTCCCACATGCTAGAATCTGGAAGATTCCTCGCCAAATCATGACGATGCGCACTGTATCTTCTCTTTCCACTGAACTCAAGACCAAGATCGAAAGCCGGCAGGCCCGAATCGCCATAATCGGACTGGGCTACGTTGGTTTGCCGCTGGCCCTGCTGTACACCGAGCAAAAATTGCGGGTCACCGGCTTCGACATCGACCAGCGCAAGGTGGACACGCTCAACGCGGTGGTTCCTACATCTTTCGCATCACGCCCGAGGAAATTGCCGCCGCCAGGACCGGCGGCATGACCGCGACCTCCGACTATTCGCGGCTCACCGAAATGGATGCGATCATCATCTGCGTCCCCACTCCGCTGAACGAGTATCACGAGCCCGATCTCAGCTATATCACCAACACCGGCCATGCCATGGCTCCCCATCTGCGGGCCGGCCAGTTGGTCATTCTTGAGAGCACCACCTACCCGGGCACCACCGAAGAAGTGCTCGTGCCGATTCTCGAAAAAGAAAATAAAGCCGGACTGAAAGCCGCGCGCAACGGCCAGACTTCGGACAACAACTTCTACGTCGCTTTCTCTCCCGAACGCGAAGATCCGGGCAACACCAGCGTGGCGCGCCGCGACATCCCAAAGGTGGTCGGCGGGCTCGATGAGCAGGCCGCGGACCTGGCCGCCGCCATGTACGGCACAATATTCAAGCGCGTGGTGCGCGTCTCTTCCCCGGCCGCGGCGGAGATGACCAAGCTTCTCGAAAACATCTACCGCTGCGTGAACATCGCGCTGGTGAACGAGCTCAAACTGCTCTGCCTGCGCATGGGCATCGACATCTGGGAAGTCATCGAGGCCGCGACCACCAAGCCGTTCGGCTTCCAGCCGTTTTATCCGGGGCCGGGGCTCGGCGGGCACTGCATTCCGGTCGACCCCTTCTACCTTTCGTGGAAAGCCAAGGAATGGGACTTCCGCACCCGCTTTATCGAGCTGGCCGGCGAGATCAATACCGGCATGCCGTACCATGTCATCGCGTCCGTGGTGGGCGCCCTGAATCGCCACAAGAAATCTCTGAACGGTGCGCGTGTTCTGGTTCTCGGCGTGGCCTACAAGCGCGACATCGACGACCTCCGCGAATCGCCTTCTCTCACCATTATCGAACTGCTGCAGAAGGAAGGCGCGCAGGTCAGTTACCACGATCCTTATTTCCCCACCATCGGCAAGGGCCGCCGCTACGACCTGCAGATGAAACGCGCTTCGCTTGACAACCTGGGACAGTACGATTGCGTCCTCATCGTTACCGACCACTCCGATTACGACTACGCCAGGATCGTGCGGGAGTCGCAGCTGGTCGTCGACTCGCGCAACGCCACCAAGGGCATCAAAAGTGACAAGGTGGTCCGCTGCTAGGTTTCGAGTCCGGGATATGTACGAATTTTTGCTAATTTCCTTGCTCGGCAAGAAATCCTTCCCAGAAGCTGTAAATTTTTGCCCCTTTTTGGGACTTATAACGTCAGAAAACCCGTTTGGCACGTAAACGGCTACGGCATAAGTGGTTAGTACATTTGCTTCCGGGAGAATTGGCCTTCTGGTTGCAGCAAACGTCCTCTGGAGTTGTAAACTAAGCGGGTCCCGGTCCGTTCTCCAGGTTCACCACCCCATCGGATCGGATGCCTGTAAGCAACAGAATTTCAGCCGAGGGCAGCTCGAACGGGCTGCCGGACATCTAGGACCCTTATGGCTTCGGACCCTTTGAAGACTCCGTTCGCTCTGCTTCCATATCGCAGGCCCCCATGGAAAGAGTTCGTTTTCAGCATGGTGACTCAAGGAGCCGCATGTGTCTTGATCCTTTGGATGTTTAGTCTTCGGCCTCAAATTCTGAGGGCTCCGCAGCACGACTATCGCGACATGGGCTTAGTCACGACTCCACCGCCGGTCAATCACCAGCCGGCCCCGGTTCGTGAGTTCAAAGTGCCCGAACCCGTGGCGCAACTCAACACACCTATCCCGGAAAATCTGCGCTTGCCCGCGCCCACTCCCAAACCCAAAGTCATCGTGGAAGAAACACAGGCGCCTACCGTACAGATTGCCGCTGCCTCCAAGCCGAATCTGCCGACGACTGCTCCCGCAATTCCCAAACGGCTGGTACAGACCAACGTATTCTCCACTGGCAGCTCCGCCACGCCCACGATCGCCGCAGCCCCTCAAAAGGTGCAGACGGGCGGGTTCGGCGATCCTAATGGCGTGCCCGCGCAGGGAAATGCAAACGGCAAGCCCGCCAACATCGCGCAGCTTGGCTCGTTTGATTTGCCCGCGGGCCCCGGATACGGCAACGGCACGGGCGGCGCCAAAGGCGTCCGTGGCGTAGTCGCCAGCACTGGCTTTGGAAATGGCGTCGCGACCGGCGACGGCAGCGGCCGCGTCAATACTTCCCGCGGCAACGGTGTCGTCCGGCAAGCAGGATTCGGAGACGCCGATACTGCCGCCGTACAGACGGTCCGGCCCAAGGTCGCCGAGACAGCTCCACGAATCGTTCCTGCTGAAATCCTTTCCAAGCCCACTCCGGCGTACACTGACGACGCTCGCCACGCACGGGTGGAAGGCGAGGTTCTGCTCGAGGTGGTTCTGGAAGCCTCGGGAAAAGTGCGGGTGTTGCGCGTGGTGCGTGGATTGGGTCACGGGTTGGACGAGTCTGCCGTGCGCGCCGCCGAGCAAATTAATTTCAAGCCGGCTCTGCGAGACGGACAGCCTTCCGATTCCACTGCCGTGTTACATATTATTTTCCAGTTGGCCTGAAGCTTCGCGCTCATGAAGGGATCGAATGCGTAGTCTGAAATCGGTGTGGTTCCCTCTTTTCGCAGTGTTCTGTTTGGTCTCCGGGTTGGCAGCTCAAAGCGCACCCTCCCAGGGATCTGATCCCGACACCACGACGCCGGCAACCGTCACACAATTACCCGCGGCCACCAGTCCGGCCGCGCCCGCTTCCTTCGATCAGGTGCTGGATCGCATCGTTGAGCGCGAGCACTTCTTCGTCGCCCAAATGCGCCATATGCATCCGCTGGTCGAGACCTACATCCAGAACATGAAGTCCGACAAGGAAATGGGCTCGGTCCCGGTTGCCGACCACTATTTCCTCGGCCGCCTCGACATGACCAACGGTACCGATGACCGCACCTTCATCGGCCGTCCTGGATTCGGGCGCCGCATGTTGAGCAGCCTGACCAGCGTTTACTCCATGCACTTCCTCCCTCTGGGTTTCGCCCAGATGGTCATGCTGGACGACGACTTTCAAAAGAAGTTCTACAAGCTCACCTTCGTGCGCCGCGAATTCCTGGGTGAGACGCGCTGCCTCGTCATCGACGTGCAACCCAAGGACTCCGCCGGCAAGGGCCGCTTCCTGGGCCGCATCTGGGTCGAGGACCAGGAATACAACATCGTACGTTTCAATGGCACTTACTCCCCGCATGCCAGCACTTCGCTCTACCTGCACTTTGACAGCTGGAGGTTGAACATGCGGCCGGGTGTCTGGCTTCCCGCCTACGTGTACAGCGAGGAATCGGACCTGAAGTACCGCATGTCGCAGAACCTCCACTTCAAGGCGCAGACCCGCCTGTGGGGTTACGACCTCAAGAACCTGGGCAAGACCGATGAATACACATCCATCCAGGTTGATTCACCGCAAACGGTGAAAGACCAGAGCGAAGCAGGACAGGATGCCACGCCCGTGGAAGCCGAGCGCATGTGGCAGCACCAGGCGGAAGAAAACGCCGTCGAACGTCTCCAGAAGATCGGTCTGCTCGCGCCTGCCGGCGACGTCGACAAGGTCCTCACCACCGTCGTCAACAATCTCATCGTCACCAACAATCTGGATATTCAGCCTGAGATTCGTGCGCGCGTTTTGTTGACCGCGCCTCTTGAGTCCTTCACCATCGGCCACACCATCGTCGTCAGCCGTGGCTTGCTGGACGTGCTTCCCGACGAAGCCTCGCTGGCGATGGTCCTGGCGCGCGAACTGAGCCACATTGCCCTGGGCCACCAGTTGGATACGAAGTTTGCTTTCAACGACCGGATGTTTTTTGCGGATGAGGATACTTTCTCGACGATGAACTTCCAGCGCAGCCGCCTGGATGAAGAGGAAGCCGACAAGAAAGCTCTCGAACTGCTGACCAATTCTCCCTACAAAGACAAGCTGAGCAACGCCGGCCTTTTCCTGCGCGCGCTGCAGGATCGCGCGCCAGACTTGAAGAATCTGATTCGGGCCCGGCTCGGCGATGGGCTGGTCAGCGGCAAGACGCTGCGCATGTCGGCTTTGTTAAGCACGGCGCCGCAACTGGATGAGCGCAAGAAAGACCAGATCGCGGCCCTGCCTCTGGGCGGGCGCATCAAGGTCGACCCCTGGAGCAATACCGCCACGCTGGCAAAGACCAAGCCAGTCGCGCTGCTTTCGGCACGCGAGAAGATGCCGTTTGAAGTCACCCCTGTATTCCCTTATCTGACCCGGATGCCAAACTCAGGCACAGAAAAAGTCGCCTCCACCGCTCCGGCCCCGGACGCAAAGTAAGGCCAGATCCTTGCCTCGATTCGATTGTTTGGGGAACCCGCACTCCGGGAACCAAGCACGGGCGAGCGCGACCTTGGCTGGGAGGGTCGCGCCGAACGAAATTGTAGCTCTTACTGGATCGAGCTTCCGACTTGCGAGAACACGGTGTTGGCATTGGATCCGATCAAACGGATCGTGCCCACCACGATCACCAGAATTACCGCCAACATCACCGCGTATTCGGCAATGTCCTGGCCGGATTCATCTGACCACAACTGCTGCAAGAACTTAGTCACGGGCTCCTCCCCCTCACGAATACAGCCGATCTTGCGATCGTCCAACCGCTCAGACTGAAAGCGCAAACTTTTGCCTAAGCGTAGCTTGCCATAATGCTAGTTTTTCGCGCTAGTAGAACCAATGGCACCAAAGTGACTAGATATAGCACTTTCGTGCCATACGGCTCGGTACTTCCTTGCTTTTCTTACAGTTACAGCGACTCAAGGAATTCCCTTGATCGGCAAACCTTGGTTTACCGCAAACAGCGCCAGCTCCAGTCGCGTCGACACCCCCAGCTTGTCGAAGATGTTGCTCAAGTGGTGCTTCACCGTGTCTTCGCTGATTTTGAAGTATTCCGCGATCTCTTTGTTGGAATATCCGGCCACCACGGCGGAAACGATCTCGAGCTCCCGAGGCGTCAGGCCGAACTTCTTCTGGCGAGACTCCTCGTGCGAGGCCTGCATCTGTGTCCGGAGATACTGCACAAGGTTCGAAACAGCCTCACGGCCCACCCAGTACTCCCCGGCCATTACGGTGTGAATGCTCTTGAGCAGCAGTTGCGTGGCGGAGTCTTTCAGTACGACTCCTCGCGCTCCCAGCTGCAGGGCTTCGACGATCTGATGCTTCTCGGCGGCCGCGGTCAGAAGAATGACCTTCACCCCGTTTGCACCCCCGGTGCTTAAGTCTCGCAGAGCCTCCAGGCCGGGCTGACGAGGCATGGCCAGATCGAGAAGCATAACGTCCGGCTTCAGCTGGCGTGCCAGCTTCACCGCGTCGTTGCCATCGGAAGCCTCGCCAATCACCTTCAGGCCGGGCTCGGCTTCCAGCAGGCGCCGCAAGCCGTCGCGGAAGATCGGGTGATCGTCGGCAATTACGATGCGAATGTTTTGCGATCTTTTATTGTCCATATTGAGCTTCTCGACTTTTAGGCACCCGAATCTCGAGCCGCGCCCCACGGCCAGGATTCGATTCTATCGTGAGTTCCCCCTCAATCAAACGTACGCGCTCGGTGATGACCGTTGGACCCTTGCCGCCGGCTTGCAGATCGGCCGGGGACAAAGTCCCGGAAAAGGGAAAGCCGCGCCCATTATCCTCGATCGTCAGCACCCAGTGGGTTTTGGTTTCCGCCAGGCGCACCAGGCAGTCCTTGGCGCCGGAGTGCTTGCGCACGTTGACCAGGCCTTCCTGAACGATTCGCGCCAGTTCCCGGCAAACTCTGGGCGGAATGTTGACATGTTCCACGCTGGATACAAAACGCGCTCCGATCCCTGTTTCCCGTTGAAATCTCTCCACCGTGTCCAGAAGAAACCGGATGAGAGTCGAGGAATCCACTTCCAGGGACTTCATCTGCTGCATCAGCTCGCGTAGCTTGAGCACTTCTTCGCGCAACAATCCCTGGATGCGTCCCAGCTCCGCCGTAATGGGACTGGATTGGGTGGCGGACTGCCGGCGCACCACGTCCACCTGCATCTCCATCGCGATCAGCGACTGCACCGCCCCGTCGTGAAGTTCGCGGGCGACGCGGGCTCGCTCCACCGCCCCGGCGCGCTGGCGCAGGCGCCGCAGCAGGTAAACGTTATAAACCGCCGGCCCAACCTGGCGCACCAGTTCCTGCAGAAATCTCAACTCTTCTTCGCGATCGCCTCCTGTGACCGGGTCGAGCAGGAAAATCCTTCCCCACCATTCCTGGCCGAACAGGAACGACACTGCCATTACCGAGTCGAATGTATAGGCCTTGGCCAGCGCGTTCAACGGTTTGTCGGAAGGAGTGCGCATCCGCGTGCCTTCCCGGTCCATGGCAACCACTTGGGTGTTTTCACGTTTGCGAATCAGCAGCGCGGCATCCTCGTCGGACTCGTACAGGTACATCTCACGATCTGTGGGTTGCGAGTCGAGCCAGCGCAACTGCGGCGGTCCCGAATTCACTGGCTGCAGGTCGCCCACAAACACGCGGTATTTATTCGTTTCCTGCGACGCAATCAGTGCGCGCCGCGCGCCATACATGGAAAGCAGTTCGGCCAGAATCTCTTGCAGCGTGACCGTCAGGCCGGCCTCGACCCGCGCGCGCCCCAGCACCCTGGTGATGATGGCGCGCTCCGCGCGCAGCCGCTTCTGTTGCTCGGCCAGGTAGCCCAACAGTAGTCCCATCACCAGCAGATACGCGGAAAGCATGAACAGGTGTTTGGGTTCGAACTGCCACGTGCGAACTCCCAGCGGCAGCAACCCATGCCGGGTCAAAACGCCATCCATCCATGCGAGCCCTCCGTGATTGATGGCCAGGCTCTCGACCCACAGAAGCACCATGGTCGCCATGGCGGTCCCGAAGGTTTCCCAGAGTCCCCATCGGTACGCGGCCGCCGCCAGCACGAACACGAAGAAGAGCAGGAACGGCCCGCCCTGGCTGGTGGCAAACAGCAACATCAGTGTTGGCCACAGAACGTCCCCGGCATGGACCAGCATCCGGAACGCCGCTGTCGATTCCTTGCGGAATCGCAACAGCAGCATGACCACCACGCCGTGCACGATGTACACGCCCAGGATCCAGTAAGCCCACGGCGAGTAACCCAGTTCCCCCGGATCCATCCATAGAGCAACCAGAGCCGAAATCGCCAGAAACACGCGCGCTGACGCCAGCCAGCGTTCGATGCGCCGCACTTCCCCAGGAACAATGGGACCCCGCAATCGGGAATGAAGACGATATGTGTTGGGATGGAACGGTGAACTGATCACACTTCCCCAAGGGTCTCGCGGGATGAACACGGATATTATTGATTCAACAGCCCGATAGCAAGACAAAGTTGAGGAAATCAAACGCCGAAAAGGCCTGCCTGCAGAAGGTCTGGCAACCGAGAATTTGTCGTATCAGGGAACTGTTCTAACGCCCAAAATCTGCTGGTTGTATCAGGCACCGCCGTAGCGGCGCGCTTCGGATCTTTCCCGGCGATCCGCACTCGCTGACGTATTACCTAAGTAACCTTCGAAACATTTGTGTGCCGTCTAGAATGGCGCGAAGGAACAGTCGTGTCTGAGCGCTCCAAACTCTGGATTTTGGCGGCGGCCGGCCTTGTGTTTGCGCAGGGCTGCGCCTCGCTGCTCATCGAACCCGGGTTTGCCCTTAACGTCTTCAGCGACGTCACGCAGTGCGTCCTTCTCCTGTCTGGAGTAGCGGCCCTGCTGCCGAACATCTCCAGGAATCGTGGCCGCGCTCGCTTGTTTTGGACCTTGATGACGCTGGGCATCTTCTTCTGGCTCACCTATCAGCTGCTGTGGACTTATATCGAGGTTATGCTGCGCCAGGAAGTGCCGCAGCCGTTCGTGGGCGACATTGTGATCTTCCTGCACATTGTGCCCATGATGGCGGCGCTCGCGTTGCAGCCCCAGGCGCAGCAGAATGAACACGAGGCCCGGCTCGGCCATCTCGATTTCGTGCTCCTGCTGACCTGGTGGGTGTATCTCTATTTGTTCGCAGTGATTCCGTGGCAGTACGCGCAACGGGATGAGTTCGCTTACGGGCGCAGTCTCAATGCGCTGTATTTGACTGAGAAGCTGGTTTTCCTTGTGGCCCTTGCCGTCGTCGGGATCCGCAGTCACAAAGGATGGCGGACGATTTACGCGCACTGGTTCGGCGCCAGCCTGCTGTATGCGCTCAGCTCCTACGTGGCGAACTGGGCGATTTTGCGCAACGTGTACTTCACAGGCAGCCTGTATGATTTGCCGCTTGCCGCGTCGATGGGCTGGATCAGCGTGGTGGGAGTCGTGGGCCAGGATCTCCATCCGCAGGAAGAACAGACACCCGCCAGCGGACGGCATGGCGTGTGGGTGGCACGACTGGGCATGATCGTGATTCTCTCGCTGCCCGTACTCGCGGCGTGGTCGGTGTTCAATTCCAGTGCGCCGGGCCGTGTGCGGAACTTCCGCCTTGTGCTCACGCTCATCACCATGATGATCATGGGCGGTATCGTTTTCCTGCGGCAGCATCTGCTCGATCGCGAGCTCATTCGCCTGCTGCGCAGTTCAGAAGAATCGTTCAACGATCTGAAACGCCTGCAGACGCAGCTGATTCAATCAGAAAAGCTGGCATCGCTGGGACAACTGGTCGGTGGCGCGGCACATGAACTGAATAACCCGCTCACCGCGATGCTGGGCTACTCGGAACTGCTGGCCTCCTCCGGCCTCACCGAGGAACAACGCACGCTGGCATCGAAGATCGCGCACCAGGTCCGGCGCACCCGGGTACTGATCGCCAGCCTTTTGAATTTTGCCAGGCAGGTGCCCGGCGAAAAAGTTCTGGTCGACATCAACTCCGTCGTGCAGACCGCCCTGAAACACAACCAGCCCCAGTTCAGTTCACGTCGGATCGAGCTGCAGGTCAGCCTCGCCAACGATTTAAAGCAGGTCTCCGGCGATCCCAACCAGTTGCTGCAGGTCTTCCTGCACATCGCCAGCAACGCGCAGCAGGCCCTGGAAGAGGTGGGCGGCGGAATCTTTTCCGTGAAGACGCGCCAGAAGGATGACGCGGTCATCCTGGATCTGTCGGACAACGGGCCCGGAGCGCGCGATCCGGAGCGCGTGTTCGATCCGTTCTACACGACGCGTTCGGTCGGCAAGGGAGCCGGCCTGGGACTCAGCGCGTGCTACGGGATTATTCAAGACCACCACGGGCGCATCCTGTGCACGAATCGCGTGGAGGGCGGAATGACGATCCGCATTGAACTGCCGGTCGCGGGAACGCCTCCGCTGGTGGCGCCAGAAGCCGCCGGCAAACTTCCCGCTCCATCGGAAGGCACGACCGTGTCCCCGCCCCTGGTCAACTAGCCAAGTTGCACCATGCCAGACTCGGCAGCGGAAATCTCCAAGGTGCGTTTCAGCTGCCCACAGGCGGCGTAGATATCCCGGCCGCGCGGACGTCGAATAAAGGCCGGCACTCCTGCCGCAATCAAGATGCGCTGAAAGTTCAGCACGCGGTCTTGAGCAGGCATGCCGAACGAAATCCCCGGCCCGGCATTCAGTGCGATCAAGTTGACCTTCGCACGAATGCCGCGGATCAACTCCACCACTTCCCGCGCATTCCGGACCGAGTCGTTCACGTCCGCGAGCAGGACGTACTCGAAGGTCAGACGCTCCCGGGTGCGCAGCGGAAAAGCGCGCGCGGCGTCCAGCAAGATTGCCAGATTCCATTTCTTGTTGATGGGCATGAGTCGCGTGCGCAGCTCGTCATTCGATGCGTTCAGCGAAATCGCAAGCTTCGGCCGCAAGGGCTCCGCGCCGAAATCGTAGATGCGCGGCACGATGCCGGCGGTCGAAAGGGTCATGCGCGACTCGGGAATGCCCACCCCCTCGACCAGCAGCCGAACAGATTTCATGCAGTGCTCGTAATTGAGAAACGGCTCGCCCATTCCCATGAAGACAAGATTGATGCGGTCCCCCGGCGGGCAGACTTGCTGGTCGCGCAATACGGCGCATACCTGTCCAACGATTTCGCCCGGACCTAGATTGCGCTTTACGCCGAGCAGTGCCGTCAGACAGAACTGGCAGTCGACCGCACAGCCGATCTGGCTCGAGACGCAGATGGTCGCGCGGTCCCAGCGCCGCATCGGTTCTTCGCCGGCCTCGGTACCGTCGCCCGCTTCCCCGCCATCTCCTTCGGGCATCCAGACGGTCTCGACCGTCTGGCCATCTGCGCATGCGATCAGGTAGCGCACCGTGCCGTCCACGGATTGAAATTTGTTTTCGATCTGTGGCGCGCCGACGACGAGGCTGCGCTCGCTCAACTCGCGGCGCAAGCTCGCGGGCAGCGTAGAGATTTGCTCGGCTGAGCTGACGCGCTGGCGATAAAGCGCCTCGAAGATTTGTTGCGCCCGGTAGGCGGGCTCGTTGAGCTCGTCCATCAGCGCGGCGAGCTCTTGCTTATCGAGACCGAGCAGGTAGTTGGGAATGAGAGAGGCCATGCTTACGCTTCCCTTGATTTTAGCTGAGGGACGGGGAACGGGGCGGGAGGGCGTCAACGCGCTTTTTTGTAAGTGTTCCACATGGAACATCTGTGCAAAGTGCCAGGTTTGCAGGATATATTTTTGCGCGCGTTCTATTTCGGGAGTGACATCTAGACCGTGCCGTGACTGATTTTGCCTCGCCCTGAGGAGAAGGCGCTGCACACATCCAGGAGCGCGAGGAATGCCTCTCCCGGCCTCAGGGATAGATCCAGGGGCCCGGCAAGTACCAGCTTGGGCGAATCCGCACGGGAAAATCATTGCGTCAGGGGGCGGATCTCAAGAAAGGCACGCAAAGCATTGATTCTTCTCGCCCAATGTTTACCTCCGACAGGCATGTTCGGGGTATGTGACAATAGAGGGACTTTCTGGAACCGGGCAGGCTTGGGCTCGGACGGCGTCGATCTTATGGTCGCGGAACTGCGAAACATACACCGGCAAGTGCTTCCCAATGGGCTGACCGTCATCTCGGAAGAGATGAAACACATCCGGTCGGTTTCCATCGGGATCTGGATCAAGGCCGGTTCGCGCGACGAGGAACCGCAGTGGAATGGACTCTCCCATTTCCTGGAACACATGGTGTTCAAGGGAACCAAGCACCGTTCGGCGGAAGCGATTGCGCGGCAGGTGGATTCGATCGGCGGAAACCTGGATGCGTTTACGGCGAAAGAGTGCGTCTGCTTCAACATCAAGGTACTGGACGAACATCTTCCGATTGCGTTTGATGTGCTGTCGGACCTGGTGCTGAACCCGGTGTTTGCGGTCGACGACATCGCGCGCGAGCGGCGCGTAATCCTGGAAGAGATCAAGATGGACGAGGACAGCCCCGAGTACCTCGTGCACGAGATCTTCACGCAGAATTTCTGGAAAGATCATCCGCTGGGCAAGCCGATCCTGGGCACCAAGGAAACGGTGAAGGGATTTGAGCAGCCCGCGGTCTTTGACCTGTATCACAAGCGCTTCACGCCGGGAAATTTCATTATTTCGGCGGCCGGGAATCTGAAACACGAGCATTTCGTTGAATTGGTTGCAAAGCATTTCGAGCACTTGAAGCCGCTGAAGAACGGCTTCCACCGCTCGGTGCCGAAGATTGTGCCGCGCATCACGCTGCGCAACAAGAAGTCGCTGGAGCAAGTGCAGATTTGCATGGGAGTGCCATCGCACCCCATTGCGCACGAGAAGCGGTTCGCCTCGTACGTGCTGAACACGCTGCTGGGGGGCGGCATGAGTTCGCGCCTCTTTCAGAATATTCGCGAGCGGCAGGGTCTGGCGTATTCGATCTACAGCGATTTGAATCCGTATCTGGACACGGGCTGCCTCTCTGTATATGCCGGGACATCGCGCCAATCGGCGGTGAAAGTAGTGCAGTCAGTGGTGTCGGAATTCAAGCAACTGAAGTCTGCGAAACTGCCGGCGGAAGAAGTGCGGCGGGCAAAGGATCAGCTAAAGGGCAGCCTGATGTTGTCGCTCGAGTCCTCAACCTCGCGCATGTCGAACCTGGCGCGGCAGGATATGTATTTCGACAAGTTCTACGGAATGGATGCGGTGATCGAGAAAATTGAGGCCGTCACGGCCGACGATCTGCACGAGATGGCGAACGACTTCTTCCGGACCGAGGCCATCGCGGTCGCGGCCCTGGGGAATTTGAACGGATTGAAGATGTCCCGCGAACAACTGGCCTGCTAGGCTTGCCTCCTGAAGACTCCTGACAGAATGATCTTGGAAGCCAGTACGCTACGACGCAGCAGGCGGTCCGAACCAAGTCGCTAGCGCGTCGGCGAGCCCCACCCGAGTTAGGTCTCCCACCCAGGCCACATATCCGTCGGGCCGAACCAAAACGGCGCAGCGGGAGCCGAGACCGCCCCGATCGCCGGAAGCTCCCACGTGCTGACGCACTTAGCGTTGATCGACTGAACGCGGCCTGCCCATGGAGCGATGTCGAAGCCGCCGGGCTCACCGAGGTTGAGGAGCACCGGCCGGGCGCCGTGGAGCAGGGTGAACATACGCCGGGGGCCGTCCGTGGTAATCAGGTCGAGATCGGGCATGCGGCGACCGAGCAGCGGGTGTCCTTTGCCGAGATCGTAATGAACGTCCAGGCCCGACATCTCGGCGGCGATTCGCCTGCGAGGCCCGTCCATGCCGAGCAGTTCAGAAACGGTGTCGCCCAAGGCCTTGGTGCGGTCGTCTGTACGACGAAGCGCGACCTGCGCCATTGTGTTGCGTAATACGCGGGCAGCAACCGGGTGACGCTCGGCGTGATAGGTATCGAGGAGTTTTTCTGGTGCTGTCCGCTTTACCACCTGGGCCAGCTTCCATCCCAGGTTCACCGCATCCTGTACCCCGATGTTGAGGCCTTGTCCACCCACCGGAGGATGCACATGCGCGGCGTCGCCGGCCAGAAGGACCCGGCGGTCGCGATACGCCGCAGCCTGCCGCGTCATATCGGTGAACCTGGAGATCCAGGTGGGACTGTGGATCCCATAGTCTGTCCCGTATACGGCGATCAGCGCCTCGCTGACCTCGCGCAGGCTCGGTTCACTGTCGAGTCGGAGCTGTGGTTCCATCAGCACCACCCGCGCCCGCCTTCCCTCCTCCAATCTGCCGATCGCATGGCTACCAACGGCGTCGTGGCGGAAGCCCCATGGAGGCTCCTCGGCCATGTCGGCCTCGGCGATCAGCCAGCTCGTCGTCGGGTCCCACCCGAAGAACTCGATGCCAGCCGCCTTACGGATCAGGCTGCGTCCTCCATCGCACCCCATGAGATACTGCGCCCGTAAGGACTGGCCGTTGGACAACTCGACGTCGACGCCGGTGTCGTCCTGCGCGAAGCCAGCCACTTCACGCTGGCGATAGATCGGCACCGCCAGCTCGCCGACCCACTCGGCCAGGATGCGCTCGATGTGGTTCTGCCACAGACCGAGCACGTAGTTGTGCCGCGTGGGAAAGTCGCTGATATCCAGCGGAACGTGGAAGCGCACAACCTTATGCAGTTGACCCTGCGAGAGAAACCGGTCGGCGATTCCGCGCTGATCGAGCACCTCGATGGTGCGCGAGTGCAGACCGCCTGCGCGCGAGCCGGCCAGGTCCTGGCTGGCGCGCCGCTCAACAATGGCCGCGGCAACATTCGCCAACGCGAGTTCCCCCGCCAACATCAGCCCGGTCGGGCCTCCTCCGGCGATCAGCACCGCATGCTCGGTCATCGCCACCCTCCGGCCGGCATCACACCGGTCGCGACCGCCGCATCGCATTCCTCGACCGCAGCGGCGACGGTGTCGAACTGGTCGGCGACCAACTCGAGTCCCACCATCGGTTCGACGTCCCTGCGCGCCCCATACGTCCACAACAACACACCCATTTCGTGCTCTCCCATTCCTGAAGTTCTGGCGACTGTACGGCACGACCCGGGTCTTGCTGCAAGCCCCCGGGTGCGCTCTATACTGGAAGTGGCGGGGACGGGGTACCCTGCTTTTGGTTGTCCCTGGGCTGCGAATACCCCCGCCTGTCTCACAAAGCCTGCTCACCTTCTTTCGTTTCTATTCCCATGTCTGGGTTGAGACCCGCGTTCGAAAAACACGAACGTGGGGCACGTGTGCTGTTTAAGCTGTTTTCATCCATCTCAGTTCCTGCTTGTAACTTCCAGTGTTGCGGCACATCTCAGGTCTGTCCTCGTGTGTTCGAGGGCCAATCGATGGTCAAGGAGAGTGTATGAAGAAAGTTTTCTGCGGGATCGTGGCGATGTGCTTACTGGCAACTTCGTTGAGCGCGGTGGCGCAATCGTCGGGCAGGGAGATGAAGAACGATGACAACATGAAACAGGACACGATGAAGAACGACGATGCGAAAAAAGATCAGATGAAGAAAGAAAAGAAGCCGAAGAAGGCCAAGAAAGACTCGATGAAGAAAGATGAGATGAAGGATGACAACATGAAGCACGACGACATGAAGAAAGACGAGATGAAGAAGAACTAAGTCCCGTGATGGTCTTTGGGGACGAAGCGCTTTCAGACCCCTAAAATCTGTTTTGTGAGAGAGTCCTTTTCAGGCACGGCCCCGGCCGTGCCTCGCATCATTGAACACGAAATTCTCATGTACAAGCGTGCAAGCAACCCATGAACGGGCCTGTCCCCAGGAATCGTCAGCCCGTATAGCGGATAAAGAAATCCGCTTATGGTCGACCACGAACCCCGGTACTGCCGACCAGGCCGTACCCATTCAACCTTGACACCTGCATGTTCGTTCCGTTGCGCGGGCACTCGACTTGGGCGCTGAGATATTGGCGCAGGCAGCGCGAACAGGGGGCGTAACCTTCGCGCATGGCTTGCGAGGCGGTCATCAATTCAGGGCTTTCGCCGATCTTGTTGTGGAGATATTTGCATCCGGGCACATGGAAGATTCTTCCTTCGCTGGAGACGGCGACCATAAGGTCAGGAGGAATCTTGTGGGCAGGCTGCGCGAGGCGCGAGCGCGTGTTCGGATGGGAGAAGATGCTGGAATTGCCCAAGGAAACGGTGCCAATAACGAGCGCGACCGCCGCCACAGCCAGCATCCAGAAGGATCTCCAGCCCGCGAAGTGGGAGGAAGGAGTTGCATCAGCCAGGCGGCGCTGCAGGCGGCGGCTGAATCCGGCGGGCAGTTCGAACAGGCGATCGTCGCCGTAGAGTTGGACCACATTGCGGGCGCCGTCGAGCACGGCCGTGCAATGCTTGCACTGCGCGAAGTGAACCTCCATGGCGGCGCGCGTTTCGGCGTCGACTTCGCCTTCCAGATAGTTGGAGATCTCTCTCCAGACATGTTCGCAATTGACTACCATGGCTTGCTCCCTTTTTCGAAAGGCAACCGGCCGAACCAGGGGCTGCCCAGGCCCGGAGCGAGCATGTCTCGAAGCATAAGACGGGCCCGCAGGAGCCGAGTTTTCACGGAAGCCTGGGAAATGCCCAGGGCTTCCGCCGTTTCTTCAATGCTCAAGTGCTGCACGTCGCGCAGCACGAACACCTGACGATATTTTTCGGCTAGGGCGGCGACGGCTGCCGCCAGTTTGGAGCGGATCTCCTTGCGCTCAAGAGTCTCGGAAGGAATCTCGCGCCAATCGGCGAAGTCCCTGGGCGTGTAGGCGCCTTCTTCGTCCTGCTTTTCTCCGATGGGCTCCATAATTTCCGCGTGGGCTCTCCTTTTGCGCATGAGGGCTTCGTTGACGGCGATCTGGATGAGCCAGGTGCTGAAGCGGGCCTCGGCGCGAAATTGCTGGATGTGGGTAAGGGCTTTCAGGAAGGCTTCCTGGGCCGCGTCTTCGGCCTCGGCTTCATTGCGCAGAACCGAAAGTGCGGCTGAATAGACTCGCCGCTGATAGGGCTTGATGAGTTCATAGAAGTATTCCTTCTCGCCGGCTTGCACGCGGCGAAGCAATTCCTGCTCGCGCAGAACTGCGGGGTCGGAAGGCTTCACGCTGATGCTCATGCTGTCGGGCAGGCTGCCCATCGGGTTCCTCTATGAGGCGCGGCTAGCGAGGCGGATATTCCGGATCGCTCTTCCATCCGGTGAGCATGGAAACAAAGTTATTCCACCCGTGCAAGACCACCATGACGAGGTGTCCAAGCAGGAAGAACAGAATCGCCCACATGAGCAGAAAATGCCAAAGGCGGGCGAGGTGGAAGCCGCCCATCAGCCAGGCAAGCCAGGAGAACTGCACGGGCTTCCACACTGCGAATCCGGTGAGCACGGTCAGGATGCCAAGTACGATGGCGGAGGTGTAGGCGAGTTTCTGCAGCGGGTTGTAGGGCTCGGTCGCGGGAGGCTTGGCTCCGAAGAAAAAATAATGGCGCGCCATTGGCCAGACGCCGCGGACATCACCGCGCGAGAACAGAACCTGGCGGTAGTTTCCGGACAAAATCTGATAGCCGAGATAGAAGACGCCGGTCGCCAGGTAGATCCACATGAAGGTGAGGTGCCATTGCAGGGCTCCGCCCAGCCAGCCGCCGATGGCGAAGGCCTTCGGCCAGTTGAGGAGGTCCTTCTGGGGAATTTTCGCGCCGAAGCTGGGGAAGGCGCGGAAGATCTGAAGACCGCTGCCAACCATGACGAAGAGCGCGATTGTGTTCAGCCAGTGGGTGAAGCGTACGAGCCAGGGGTGTTCGTAGACGGCCAGGAGGGGCTCTTCGGTTTTGGCTGATTCGATTTCGATAACTTGCGCTCGCATGAATGCAGAGACCTCAATGGTTACGGCACGGGGTTAGGTTCCGGCGAACGAGGACGCCCGCCGCTCCATCGATTCTTTGATTTTCCATCGATTCTTAAGTGTCGATCGATTTTCAGTTCTCGGTCGATTCTCGTTTTTAGAGTCCGTAGAACCATGAATATCCCTGGTCTTCCCAATAGCCGACTTTCTCCAGAACATGACTGACCTTTAAGTCGGTTAAGTACTTTGCCTGTTTGTAGCCGATCTTGGTAGGCACCTGGAGACGAACCGGCGCACCGTGTTCGCGGGTCAGCGGCTGGTCGTACATTTCGTAGCACAGCAGCGTTTGGGGGTGCATGGCAGTCGCCATGTCGAGCGATTCGTAGTAGTCGTCCGCGCATTCGACTGTTATGAATCGCGCGGTCGGATCAGCACCCACCAACTTAAGGAACTCGGAAAGTGGCGTGCCGCCGAAACGGCCGATGACGTCCCAGCCTTCGACGCAGACGTGACGCGTGTTCTGGCGTTTTTTGGGGAGGGCTTGAATCTGCGACAGCGTGTAGTCGCCCGGCTTCTGCACGGCGCCGCTTACGGTAAGACTCCAGTTTTCGAAGATCACGCCGGGATCGTCGACGTCGTAGCCGTTGATGGGAAATTTCTCAAAGGGCGTGAGGTCGGAGTCGGCGAAGGTGGTCGCAAGATGTCCGGGACGAAACAATTTGTCGGACGCCCAGTCGCTGAACGCGAGGCCTTCCTTGAGAAGTGGCTCACGAAGTTTCGGAATGGCAAAAGCGCCGAGGGCCAGCACAGGGGCCAGCTTGAGAAGTTCCCGGCGATTCATTTTTTTGAACTTGCGCTCGTCCATTAGAAACCCCAAAACCGTGGGGACAAAATAAGTCCTGCCCTTGGGATTCGCAGCATACGGGAAAGTTACAGCATTTCAAGGAGTTTTTCACGCGGGACCAGTGGCCTACGGAAGGGCAAGGCGTTGCCCAAACAGGTATCGCAACTCGTCGCCAAATGCGGGGTTTATGCATCTAACGAAATAAGAGCCGGCAGCCTCGGCCATGGTGACCAGAACGATCAATCCGAGACTGACGGATGTTGGATCGGAGGATGGCTATGGCACAGGTGATTGAGTTCTACGTACCCGACCGGTTTCGCAAAAAAGTGAAATGGGTGCCGACCGAGCAGCGCGGAAAAGTGATCGCGTTTCCGGTTCCGGTTAAGAAAACGGCCTGAACGGTAAGCGGCACAAAGACAATAACGCCCGGCGCACGTGTGATTCGTGGCCGGGCGTTTTGGCGTTGGGGGTGGGAAAATGATCTATCGCCGGGTACCGGCGGCTTCCGGCTTATCGGCGCACAGGCTCTTGGTGCGCGGTTCGTACACGCAGAACGGCTCCTCGTCCATAAAATCTCCGGTGGCGGCGTAGGCGCGGGCGCGGCAGCCCATACAGACGTTGCGGAATTCGCAGCAGCCGCACTTCCCTTTTAGTCCGGCGGTATCGCGCAGGGCATGGAAAACCGGAGCATTGTCCCAGATATCGGAGAAGGCCTGTTTGCGCAGATCGCCGGCAACGACCGGCAGATAGCCGCAGGGATACACTTCGCCTTCGTGTGAAATGAAACAGACCCCGGTGCCCGCCAGGCAGCCCTTGGTCATGGCGTTGAGGTCGGACGGATGTCCCCCGGGATGGCCAACCGGCTGGCCAACGCCTTGGGGCTTCAGTTCCATGCCGGTCGAGCCAGGCATCGTCATTTCCGTAGGGCCGATGGAGGAGGGTTTGGGGGAGGACTGAGCTTGCGCGGGCGCGATGCGGGCCAACTGCTCGGCGGCGCGACGATCGGCAGCGCGTCGCTGCCGCGCTACGCGGAAGTAGTGGGGAGCGCAAGTCGCTTTCAACTCGATCCCACCGGTGAGCGATTGATCGTAGAACCAGTTCAGCATGCGCTCGTATTCTTCGGGTGGCACCATCTGCGAGGCAGCGATGTCGACGCCGCAGCCCACCGGGACCAGCAGGAAGGTGTGCAGGGCGTCGGCACCCAGATTGCGGGCTAACTGGAGTACGTCGGGCAATTGATGCGCGTTGTGCCGGGCGATGGTCATGTTGATCTGCACCGACATGCCGAGCGACTTCAGATTGCGCAAGCCGTGAACGGCTGCGTCGAATGCACCGGGGATTCCGCGGAAGGCGTCGTGCGTCACGGCATCGGCGCCATCCAGGCTGATCGAGACGCGACGCACGCCGGAGTCGACGATCATGCGGGCGACGTCTTTGGTGACCAGGGTGCCGTTGGTGGCGAGGGCTACCCGGAGTTTCTTGTCGGTGGCGTAGCGCGCGAGCTGGAAAATGTCGGAGCGGTAAAGCGGTTCACCGCCGCTCAAAACCAGAATCGGGTTGGCGGCCGCAGCGATCTGGTCGATGATGCCGAGCGCGGCGGCGGTAGAGAGATCGCTGGGCGAGCTGAGTTCGGTGGCGGTGGCGCGGCAGTGGATGCAGCGAAGATTGCAGCCCTTGGTGACTTCCCAGAAAACCAGACGCGCCTTGTTCTCGGCGCTGTGTCCATTGCCCCTTGCCGAATCCATCGCACCCCTCCTGTGTGGCGGAAGCTGGCTGCCACCCTCGCAGGCAACCATAAAAGGCTATGAACATGGGGGCGGTGACTGGAATCACCCGCACCTGTGACGCAGATCACGAGGCCAAGTTATTGAGGGATCACGCCTTACTGGGTTCCCCCGGCTGAGTGGCAGTCGCTGCAATTGACCTGGGTCATGTCGCCGAGGTCGATGGGGTGCTGGAAGGAAACGTTCTGCACGGAGGCCATATTGACGCCGCCCTCCTGCTGGCTGAGCACGCTATGGCAGGTCTGGCAATCCTTGGTGACGACTCTCCCGTCGGCGCTGACGTGCTGGCCGTCGTGGCAGCGGAAGCAGCCGTTGAAGTAGTAGTGGCCGATGTTGTTGGGATGGGTCTGCCAGTTCACCTTCATCTCAGGAAAGATCGTGTTGCGATAGATTCTCTGGACCTCGTCGACGGCGGCGCGAATCTCGAGTTCTTTGCTGTGGCTGAGCGCAGGGTACTTGGTTTCGTAGAAGCTCTCAATCGCCTTGGCAATGCCCTGCATGGCGAGCTCCGTAGTGTCGTAGTTAGCCGACAGAGCGGCCACTGCCTGCTGCTTGAGAAATGGCAAAGAAATATCCAACCGTTTGGCCAGCAGCGAGTTGTCGACCGAGAGATCGGGCGGGACGTAGATGTGCGTGGGGCGGTTGTGACAGTCCACGCAATCCATGTGGTGCTTCGCCGCTTTGGCAATCTGCTCCTTGGTTAACGGAGAGTCCTTCACGAAATATTCCGTCTCACGGCCCTGCATATTTTTCAGGTGAATGTAGGGGATGACCTGGCGGGTCTCGTCGGTGGCCACGTAGGTAATCTCGTTGGCGATATTCATGTGCCAGTGGATACCTTCGACGGCTCCGGTGGCAGGATCACCGCCCCCGACGTTGATCAACATGCGAAGCTGGCGGGGCGTGTTCTTCTCGTCAGCGGCGTAGTGGTTGAACACTTTCAATTGCGCGCCATAAAACTTTTTGGGCCAGTGGCACTGCTCGCAGGTCTGGGCGGCGGGACGGAGATTGTGGACGGGGGTGGGGATGGGGCGGGGATAGGTTTTGAGGGCGGTGGCGAAGACCTGGCGCGCACCGGAGAGTTTGGATTTCACGTACCAGGTAGCGCCGGCGCCGACATGGCAGTCCACGCACGCAACCCTCGCATGCGGCGACTGTTGGTAAGCGATGAATTCGGGTGCCATGACGGAATGACAGAGCTGGCCGCAGAACTGGACCGAATCGGTGAACTCGTAGGCCTTGTAACTTCCGACTACGCTCAGGCCGATGAAGGCAATGATGAAAGTGAAGACGAAGGTGAGAGCGCCGCGCTGGCTGGGATCGTTGAAGTCGAGGTGGAGGTAGCGCACTTCAGAACCGGGCTGCTGCCGTCGCTTCCGCCGGTCGTACCAGACGCCAAATGGAACCAATACCAGACCCACAGCCAGGAATACGGGAACCACCATGTAGGCGAGGATACCCACGTAGGGGCTGGGATGATCGTTGGTCAGATCGATGAAGAACAAGAAGAGGAAATTGCCGAAAGCGACCAGCGCGAGCGCCAGTCCGATGAGAGAGATCGGGTTGCGAATCCACTCGCGCAATTTGGAGAAACCGGTGGCGGGCACAGCATTGGTGTCTGGCTTGTCACTGGTCATGCAATACCGTCCGTTCTGTGATCTTGGACCTCGAGGTCCACTTTCAAGTGGCAGGATTTATGATCCGGCATCCTGCCTGACAACACCGGTTCCCGACATTCCTGAAGGATCACTTGGGCGAACCCACAACCTGGTCTGCCGGTTCGCTGTTGGGGCGCTCGGCCGCGACCGCGTCGGCAATCGGCGCGTTGCTGTTCAGGTCCGCTGCCAGTTCGGATCGGGCAGCGGCGAGCAGGGTTTCTGAATCCAGTCCGTGTTCCTCGCGGTAGTGCTCGTAGGACATTTTCCCGTCCCACCATGCCCAGTTCATGGGATAGACGTCGGGATCGAAAAACACCTGATAGAAGTGCCATACAACGATCGCCAGCGTCGCCAACACGGCTTCGTAAAGGTGAATAGCGGTGGCGACATCGAGCCACCAGCGCGCCAGCATAACGCCCACGAAGACCTTCGCCCAAAGCATGATGCCGGTAACGGCCATGACGAACAGTCCCCAGACCAGCGCCCAGTATTCCGCCTTCTCGGCATAGTTGAAGCGGCGGAACTCAGGCTTCTCGCGGCGTCGCCCCAGATAGTACAGCAGGCAGCCGATGGCGTCCGTGGCATCTTTCGGCGTGGGCAGGAAATCGAGCAACAGCCGGCGGCCGTCCTTCCGGAAGGCAACGTAAAACATGTGGTAGGTTCCGACCCCGATCAGAACAATGCCGGCAACCCGGTGCGTGATGCCGCGAACTCTTTCGCTCATTCCCAGCAGCGTGGCAAACCAGGAATCGGGGAACTTGAGCGCGAAGCCGGTGATGACCAGCGTAATGAAACTGGTAAACAGGATGACGTGCTGCCAGCGCTGATGCAGCGACATGCGCTCGACGAGGCGATGTTCGTGCCGGCGGCGCAGCAGGGCCTTGTGTCTCCAGATGATCAGGTTGTGCAGGAGCATAGCTCCGATCACAGCGAAGATCATGCCGAGATAAAACTTGCGGATCCAGCGCACCGCGACGCTGCCGACGTCGGCGGAGAGGGGCGCATCGACGTGCACCTTGCTGAGGGCAAACTTCTCAGTGACCCCGGGATGGCACTGGCCGCAGGTGTTCACAAGGTTGGCCCGGTTGATGGTGGACCGCGCATCGGTAGAAGGCAAAATGTTGTGCACGCCGTGGCAGCTTGCACAATTGGCCACGATCTGGGAACCGAGCCTGGAAGCCAATCCGTGATAGCTCGCGAGATACGTGGTGGAACGGCGGCCTGCGACTCCGAATTCTTCGTTGAGGCGGACGCCTTCATGACAGCGCGCGCAGGTGATGCTCGCCAGGTTGGCGGCGGCGACGGAGGAATTGGGATCTTTGTGATCCTTGATGGAATGAATGCCGTGACAATCGGTGCAAACCGGGGCCTGGCTGTTGCCGCGCGCGATGGCCTGCCCGTGGATACTCTGCATGAATTCCTGCTCCACGTTCTCGTGACACTTCGCGCAGGTCGCCGGCACGTTGAAGCGGAAGATCGGAGACTTATCGTTGGTGGCGGCCAGAATCTCGTGCGCGCCGTGGCAGTCGGTACAGACCGCCGCCTTTTCGGAACCGGAGGCGACCGCCTTTCCGTGGACGCTTTGCAGGTAGGAGGAGAACGGCTGGGCGCTGTGGCCGCTGGCTTCCATGACGTATTTCTGGCCGTGGCAGGTTCCACAGGTCGCCGGGATGTTGGCATGGCTCACGCGCGAGTTGGGGTCGCTCGCGGGCAACAACTCATGCGGGCTGCCGTGACAGGAAACGCAGGTGGCCGCCTGGCCATCGCCTTCTTTGATGGCTTTCGCATGGTAGCTGCGATCGTAGGCAGCTTGCTGGTCGGCGTGACAAGTCGCGCAGGTGATCCTGGCAGGAGTGGTCTCATGGGGAGAAGTTTTTACGTCGGTGTGGCAGTCGACGCAGGCGAACATCCCGCCGTGAATGGAAG
Source organism: uncultured Acidobacteriota bacterium (assembly GCA_963733805.1). Taxonomy (GTDB): domain Bacteria; phylum Acidobacteriota; class Terriglobia; order Terriglobales; family Acidobacteriaceae; genus Gp1-AA133. The sequence goes on from CAVTEO010000011.1 coordinate 327,359, forward strand.
CCTTGAAAGCATCGGGATTGACGGAAATGCTGATCTGCTTTCCTCCCACATCCCTGGTCATGGTGGGATCGCCGTGACAGGCTAAGCATTCCTCGTTGGTAGGCTTGGGAGGCTCAGGCTTTTTGGTCGAACCCAGGGCCGCCCCGGCGAATACCAGACACAACAGTCCAAATTGGCAGACGCGAAGCGTTCGCCCCATCCGCAAATTTTCGTGAGATGCCGGCATTCGTGCCTATCCTCCTCCCCAAACGGCGATCGAAAGGCAGTTCTATTGTTGGGGGGCGCGGGGCCGAGGGGCAGTGAGTCATCTCACCGGCGGACGTGACCCAGATCACAGGGTAGGTGGTCGGGCGTCCGGGCTGGATTTGCTCGGAATCCCAAGGGCGCAATCGACTTCAGCGGTCATGATGACAGGTGCGGCACAGCTCCTGGGCGGACTTGACCAGCAAGCGCGTCTGCGGACGGGCGTGATGAGCGGAATGACAAGTGAGGCAGATCAAGTGCGCATCCACGTGCGCCTTGCTGATCTTGCCTTCGTGGCAACGCTCGCAACGCGCAAGAATGACCGCGGGCTGGGCGCCCGCATAGCGTTCAATCTGGTCGGGATCACCGCCCGCGCCCACGTGACTGGCGCCGGGCCCGTGGCATCCCTCGCAACCGAGCTTGGCCACATTCTTGCTCTTAAGGGTCTCGACATGAGGCGACTTCATGAAGCTGTTGTAGGCATCTTCGTGGCATCCCTGGCAGACTTCGACGCCGACGTACTTGGACGAATCTACGCTGGAAGGGGGAGCGTCGTTCTGGGCATGCAGCCCCGCGAAGGCGAACAGAATGCAGGGCACGACCCGCAAAGAAATGATGAGTTGACGGAAAGCGGAAAGCTCCATAAACACGAGTCCCGGGCGAGATCAGAATGCTTTGCGACGCGAGGCCGGAAGCCGGATCCTAGGCCGGCACGGCGCGCTGACGCCGGGTGCGCCCAAGTCCAACCGAGCGCACGCGGTCATACGCGATGTGGAGGTCCTGGCTCAACAGGTCGACCACGTGCAGGCATGCGTCCCGATGTTCGCGCAGGAAAGTCAGGAGTTCCTTGCGCTTGATCATCGCGACCTGCGCATCATCGAGAAGTTCGGCAGTCACCTCATGGGCGGTTCCCGACAAGGCGGCACTCAGGCCGAGCACTTCCCCGGGCGCGGCGATGTGGAGGGTCAGCCGTTTGCCCGACTCCGAGCACACGGTGAGCTTGGCGCGGCCCTCACATAAGACGAAGACAGAGCGCGCGGGCTGCCCTTCGCGGAACAGAACGGTGTCCCGCGGACAGGCGATTTTGGATTTGACGTGATCGAGCGCGGCCAAGACGTTGGCCGGCAGATCGCAAAAAACCCGGTCCGGCCGTAACGCACATTCCAGGCAATTTTGCTGAATCGCGCAGTCCATATGAGGTTGATATGCCTCAGGAGGGAAAAGCACAGTGATAGCAGTCACCCGAATGGGTGACCCTTGGCACAGGGGACCGATGCAGAGGCCGATCAGTTGTTGGTGGCCATCGCTTTCAGCGCAACCTTGTTGCGAATCACCAGCGTCGAACCCTTGGCCTGCACGATCTGACGCTTTTTCAAATCGGCAAACAAGCGAGTGACGGTCTCGCGCGAAGTACCGATCATCTGCGCGATTTCTTCATGCGTGAGGGCCAGCTTGAGACGGGGCTCCTGCTTGAGGGCTTCGCCGTTTTTGGAACTCCATTCCAAAAGCAGCTTCGCCAATTTCTCGGATGCAGAATGGGAAAGCCCCAGGGACCGCACTTCGTGACAGGCATTGTTGTATTTTTCACTAAGCTGCTCGGCTACCTTGAAACAGGCGTCGGAGTTGTCCTTGAGGAAGCGCAGGAAATCTTCACGCTTGACGAAATTCACCTGGCAGGGGTCAATCGTTTCCGCGGTCAACTCGTAGGGCTTGCCGGAAACGGTGGCGCTCAGTCCGAGAACCTCGCCGGGTTCGGCAATTTTTAAGATCAGCGTCTTGCCATCGGTGGCGCAGATCGACAGCTTTACTCGTCCCTTGCACAGTACGAAAATTCCGCGCGGGGCCTGGCCTTCCACAAACAGGACAGCGCCCTTGGGGTACGCGGTGGCATACTTGATGGCCTCGAAGGACTGGAGCGAAGCGGTTGGCAGGTCGCAGAAAATGCGTTCCGAGCGCATTTTGCAGGTCAGGCAGCTTTCGATGATGTCGAGCCCGTAGGGTGAGAGCACAAGGTCCTCCGTGTATGCCCGCAAGGAGGCCCGGCATGCAAACGATCTGCGCCGTGGGCTTCCGGGGGGTGCTGGCCTGATTACCAGACCGCTGTGACCAGCGTCACGACATCAGTGTCCGCCGTGGCCGAACCAACTGCGGTGACTCCCGGCACAACTGGATGTGACTTGGCTCACAGGGCCCCAGGAGGTGTACGCTTTCGGACTTTGGAACCGATTTCGGGGGCGCGTGGTTTTTCTGGCTTTGCAGGCGATTTCAGGGCATACTAGGCGGCGAAGCCCTTCCCCGGCGCCCAGGAAGGTGGCTGCCCGCCATGTTAGAGGAACTCGAGCAACAGGAAACTACCCAGGAGCAACTGGTCGTCCCCAGGCTGGAAATCGCGGCCCCTGCTCCGGTATTGGTCGAACATGACCAGACCCAGCGTCGCCGGATGGTGATCGCGCTGGTTATGCTGCTGGTGGCGCTTGGGCTGGTCCTGATCAAGGACCGAGATTTCTGGTTCCCCGCCCCGGAAACGACTGAATCGGAAGTCTTTGACGAGACGGCATCGGCCGATGAGACAGCCCAAGCCGTTGCCCCAGCCGCTACGTCCGCGGCCCCGCTGACCCCCACCCTCAGGAAGAAACGCGCCGCGCCGGTAGCGGCCAGCAGGACGCCCGAGCCAGCGCCTCCGGCAGCGCCCGCGGTGACGGCCTCGAGAGCTGTTCTGCCTCCGCTACGAGTGGAAGTGGTGGCCGGCGACCAACACCAGGTGGTGCGCCCGGGAAGTCCCTCGGTGAAGGTCGAACTGCAGAATGGCGCGCCCGGGCGAATGGCTTCGGAAGGCCCGCACGCGCCTGTCGCTGTTCCTGACTCTCAGCCGATTACGACCACGGGTGATCGCGTGCAGATGTCGACCGACACGCGGCAGGCGCTCACGCGTCCGGTGCGGCCGGAATACCCGCTCTTGGCACGGCAGATGAAAGTGCAGGGAGCCGTGGTGCTTTCCGTATTCATCGACAAGGATGGCAGCATCGAAAATCTGCAGGTGGATAGCGGACCCGCGATTTTGGCCGATGCGGCGCGGGCTGCCGTCAAGCAGTGGCGGTTCAAACCCTACCTGCAGAATGGCGTGCCCGTGGCGACGCAGGCGCGGGTGACGGTGGATTTCACTATCGGCGTCCAGAACTAAATCGATTAAGAAGTTGTGAGAAGGCGGTGCGTCCTGCACCGCCTTTATTTTTGTAAGGCGCGCAGGCGGGTCGAAATTCCGCGTAAAAATTAACGAGCGCCCGGACTCTTTCGAGTCACAGGCGCCCGGGCAGCCCTCCCCCAGAACTGCTCGCGAAAAAAATAAATCTTGGGCAAGCGGCTGCAAATAGCACTTCCGTGCTACTTATCCCCCCACCAACGTGCTATGCCGAAAGCCTTGTTGGGCGCGGGTTTGGCGGAAAAGCGGAAGTTTTCCAACTTTTGCACAGAGCGCAAAGGCCGGCAGGTACAAACTGGGTTCGAAAATTCGGACCGGAAGATCGACTAGCTGGCCAAGGTGGCAGGCCGCAGGCTCTCCCGTATCAATTCGCGAAGCCTGGCTCTCAAATCGTCGAGGCGGTTGGCGACCGCGGCGGAGAAGGAGTCGCCGGGCCCGTAGCATTCACCCTGGATCGACAACAAGTACGCGCGCGGACAGGCGCCGAACAGCTCCGAACTCATCGCAAGAAGCGCAGCCGGCGTCAGGTGATGGGTGAACGTAGTCACCCCGAAATCGGAGCGCACTTCCTGACAACACATTTCGCCTGGGTTGCCGCCCTGGGCGCAATCGATGAAGATCACGGTCTCCACCCGGCTGACGGCGGGGGCGAGATCCGGTGTGAGTTGGTGGCAGGGCAGAATCTCCACTTCCGGAGAACGGTTCGCTCGGAATAGTTCAACGGCCAATTGCCATCCCAGGCCGTCATCGGAGCGCAGCGGGTTGCCATAACCCAGGATGAGAATGCGCGCCATAGTGTCTCCCTTCAAAGTGGCTTGCGGGTCTCGTCGAGCTTTTCGCCCGCGGAGTTGAAGAGCTGCACAACCATCGGCATTTCCCCGAAGGCATGCGTGGAGCAACTGAGGCAGGGATCGTAGGCGCGAATGAGAGCCTCCACTCGATTGAGCATGCCCGGGGCGAGGCGCTCGCCGCGCACGAAATGCTTCGCGACCTGCAGAATGCCGCGGTTCATCGCCATATTGTTGTGGCCGGTGGCAATGATCATGTTCGCCCAACGGATCAGTCCCTGCTCGTCGATTTTGTAGTGGTGCATGAGCGTGCCGCGCGGCGCCTCGCAGCAGCCAACGCCTTCCTCGCAGTTCGGTCCGGCGACGGCGCGCACGTGCTTGGAAAGAATCTCGGGATCGGTGAGCAACTGTTCCATGCGTTCGATGCAATAAAGAATTTCGATCAGGCGCGCGTGATGGTAGTGGAAACTGCTGAGCACGGCGGTGCGCTGGAGTTCATGGAATTCGGCCAGCTCCTGGTCGGCACGAGGCGTGCCGCAGCGGTCCGCGACATTCATGCGCGCCAGCGGGCCGACGCGATACATGCCATCGGGGTAGCCCTTGGGCATGTAGTAGGGGGACTTCAAGTAGGTCCAGGATTCGTTCTTCTCCCCGATGTACTCGAGATAGTCTGCGGGATCGAGCCCGTTGGCGATCACGTCGCCCGCGGAATTAATGATCCGAATGCCACCATCGTAAAAAGTGAGGCCCCCGTCTTTCTTGACGATGCCCAGGAAGAGCGTGGGAAACGTTCCGAAGCTGGCGATTTCTTCGCGGAAGCCCTCGGTGATGCTTTTGAACCACTCCAGCGTGCGCTCGGCAATCGCGAGCACCTCGGGGATACCGGAGAGGATGGCATCGCGGTTCAACCCCGTCAGCGGCTCGCTAACTCCTCCTGGAACAACCCAAGCAGGATGAATTCGTTTTCCGCCCAGGCGCTCGATAATCTGCTGGCCGAACTGACGCAGGCGAATGCCGTCGCGGGCGAGTTCGGGCTTCTTCTCGAGTACTCCGAAGATATTGGAACGAACGGGATCCGCGTCCATACCCAGCAGGAGGTCGGGCGAGGAGAGATAGAAGAAACTCAAAGCATGCGACTGCACGACCTGGGCAAGTCCGAAGATGCGGCGCAGTTTGTCAGCGGTGGGCGGAATGCGGACCGCCAGCAGCGCGTCACAGGCTTTTGCGGAAGCCATGAGATGGCTTACCGGACAGATGCCGCAGATGCGGGCCATCAGGGCGGGCATCTCGGAAAAGGGGCGGCCTTCGCAGAATTTCTCGAATCCGCGGAACTGCGTCACGTGGAAACGGGCGTCTTCGACCCGCCCCCGATCATCGAGATGCAGGGTAATCTTGGCATGCCCTTCGATGCGGGTCACCGGGTCGATCACTATCGTTTTTTGGACAACATCTGGCACGTGCTAGGCTCCAAAGCGCGTCTTCGCGCTCAATTCCGGGGAACGTCCCTCGAGCAGTTCGCTCAGCAAGTAGAAGATGACATCGGCGCGCGGTGGACATCCCGGAACAAATACGTCGACGGCCACCACTTCGTGCACGGGCACGGCGCGAGGAAGCAATTTGGGGACAACCTCGTCGGGCACTCCCGCGTCGAGAGTAGTGTTCTCGCGGTAGGCGCGATCGCAGATGGCTTTCACGCCGAAAGGATTGCGCATCGAGGGCACATTGGCAGTGACGGCGCAGTCGCCCAGCGAAACCAGAGTTTTGGTGTGGGTGCGGATGTGGAGGATTTTGTGAAGGTCTTCCTCGCTGCTGACCGCGCCCTCCACCAATGTGATGTCAACTTCCTCGGGAAAAATCTTGGCGTCGACCAACGGGCTGTAGACCAGTTCAATCTTCTCGGCCAGGGAGATCAAAGCCTCGTCCATGTCCAGGAACGACATGTGGCATCCCGAGCAGCCATCGAGCCAAACCGTTGCCAGGCGGATCTTGCTCACTCTTGTTCCTCCCGCATCAGCGTCAGGTAGGGCAGGAATTGACGGCGTTTGAGCATCTCTGCGACCGACCGGCCCTTCTCGAATAACGCGCCGGTGGGACAGACATGCACGCACTTGCCGCAACCAGTGCAGGTTTCTGACGATCCCCAAGGCTGGTTGAGATCGGTGATGACTTTGGCCTCGATGCCGCGGCCCATCACGTCCCAGGTATGCGCGCCTTCGATTTCCTCGCACACGCGAACGCAGCGCGTGCACAGGATGCAGCGGTTATGATCCACAATAAAACGGTCGTGCGAACCATCTACCTCCACCTTGGGATAGCGGTAGGGATAGTGCACGTGCGTGATCTGGAGGCGCTGCGCCAGCGTCTGCAATTCGCAGTGGCCGTTTGAAACGCAGACCGAACAGATGTGGTTGCGCTCGGTAAAGAGCAGTTCCAGGATCGAGCGCCGGTAGCGGTCCAGGCGTTCGGAAGTGGTTGTAACCTCCATGCCTTCTTCCACCCGGGTTACGCAGGCGGGAAGAAGTTTGCTGACGCCTTTGACTTCGACCAGGCACATCCGGCAGGCGCCGACGGTGGAAAGGCCCCGCAGGTCGCACAGGGTCGGAATGAAGATCTTGTTCTGGCGGGCGACAGCGAGAATGGTTTCATCCTGGCGGGCGCTGAAGTCCTTGCCGTCAATCTTGAGCGTCTTGATATTGGTGCCCGGGCTCATGACGCTTCCTTCCCTTCGTGTCCGCAAACACCGGCGGGACACGTTTTCTGTTCGACGTGGGCTTGGTATTCGTCGGCGAAATAGCGGAGTGTGCTCAGGACCGGGTTGGGCGCGGACTGGCCCAGCCCGCACAGGCTGGTGTTGCGCAGCAGGTCGCAGAGTTCCTCCAGCATCGTGATCTCCTGCGTGGTCGCAGTGCGCTCGGTAATGCGGGCTAACAGTTCATTCATCTGGTAAGTGCCCACCCGGCAGGGCACGCATTTCCCGCACGACTCGGTCATGCAGAAATCCATGAAGTACTTGGCAACGTCGACCATGCAGGAGGATTCGTCCATCACGATCATGCCCCCCGAACCCATGATGGACCCGGCTTTGGCTAAGGATTCGTAGTCGACGGGCATGTCCAGAAATTCAGCGGGCAGGCAGCCGCCGGAAGGTCCGCCGGTCTGCACTGCCTTGAAACGACGGCCGCCAGGAATGCCGCCGCCGATGTCAAAAATGATTTCGCGCAACGTGATGCCCATCGGCACCTCGACCAGGCCGGTGTTCAGCACGCTTCCGGCTAGCGCGAAGACTTTGGTGCCTTTGCTCTTTTCGGTGCCGATTTGCGCATACCAGTCGCCGCCGCTGCGAATGATGGGCGCAATGTTGGCGTAGGTTTCCACGTTGTTGATGAGGGTGGGCTCGCCGAACAGGCCTTCCTGTGCGGGATAGGGCGGGCGCGGGCGTGGCGTCCCCCGGCGGCCTTCGACTGAGGCGATCAGGGCAGTCTCTTCTCCGCACACAAAGGCCCCGGCACCGAGCCGCAGGTCGATGCGGAAGTTGAAACGCGTTCCGCAGATGTTTGTGCCCAGCAGGCCAATGCGCTCTGCCTGGCGGATGGCCGTACGCAGCCGCTTAATTGCCAGCGGATATTCGGCGCGAACGTAGATGTAGCCTTCGGAGGCGCCGACGGCGAAGGCCGCGATGAGCATGCCTTCGAGCACGCGATGGGGATCGCTCTCGAGCACGCTGCGGTCCATGAAGGCGCCCGGGTCGCCTTCATCCGCGTTGCAAATGACGTATTTCTGCTGGCCAGCGGCTTTCGCAACCGTGCTCCACTTCAGGCCGGTGGGATAGCCCGCGCCGCCACGGCCGCGCAAACCGCTCTTTACCACTTCCTGCACGACTTCGGAGGGCGTCATCTCGGTGAGCACGCGCATCAGGGCGCCATACCCGGAAGCACCCACGTACTCCTCAACGCGCTCGGGATCCACGAGACCGGAATTTTCCAGAACGATTTTCTTCTGCCGCTGGAAGAAAGGCACATCCGTACGACACACTAGCCGGTTGACGGGTGGACCTTCGAGCGCTTCCAGAATGTCAGTCGCATCGGCGGGCGCGACGTGCTGGTAGAGAGTGCCCGTGCCGGTCGAGACCAGCGGTCCTTCTGCGCACAGCCCCATACATCCGACGCCCTTGGACTGGCACTTCTTTTCCCAGCCCCGGCTGACGATTTCCTTGTCGATGGCTTCCTTGACGCTCAAGCTCTGGCAGGAAATGCAACCAGCAGCGACACACACATTGACGTGGTGCGGAACCTGCTCCTGGGCCGCGCGTTCGTCTTCGGCAATCTGCTCGAGTTCTTCAGGAGTCATTGCGGGCCCATTTCTTGACGCGATCGCGCAGATCGGCGGGCGAAACCTTGCCCGCGACCTCATGGTCATAGACAACAGCAGGCGCCAGTCCGCAGGATCCCAGGCAGCGGGCAGTCAGCAAGGAAACCTTGCCGTCAGCTGTCGTCTCGCCGGGCTTGATCTCCAGATCGCGCTGCATGGCGGAGAGCAGTTGCGGAGCGCCTTTGATGTAGCAGGCCGTTCCCATGCACACCACACAGGTATGCTCGCCCGCCGGCTTAAGCGTGAAGAACTGATAGAAGGTGGCTACCCCGTAGGCCCGGCTTAAAGGCACGCGCAGCGAGATCGCCACATAGCGCAGGGCGCCTTCATCGAGGTATCCGAAGGTCTCCTGCACGGTGTGCAGGGTTTCAATCAGACCGCGAGAGTGATTTCCAAGACGGCGCATGGTGGCATCCACCAGGCGCCAGCGCTTGTCGAGACTGGGTGGAGTCGGTTTGGAAAAGTCCGTGATCATCCCGGGGCCCCCTGGGGACGGTGGTTGTCACATGCCGCTTCGCGTCGCGAACGCGGCGTATTAACTTCTTAACAACCTAGCCTAGGTGGTCGGAACAATTAGGTATGTGACGGTGGTCACGAGGAGATGACACAAAGGAACACAGCGCTCATTCTGAAGGAAATCTTTTCACCGAAATCTTTCGTCAACCGTTCACCTGGTGCGCGGCAACGAGGGCCTGTCCCAGACTGAGCCCTCCGTCCCCCGCGGGAACTTCACGGTGCGTGTAGACCTTGAATCCAGACCTCTCCAGCTGTCTTTGCAGGCCCGTCAGCAGATACGAGTTGTGAAAGGTTCCCCCGCTAAGGCAAACGGAGATAAGTCCGGACTCCGCGCGGATCAGTACGGCGAGGCGCGTAAACACGTCGATCAGCGCATTGTGGAATCGGCGGCTGATGGCAGCGACGGGAATTCCCTGTTCCAGGTCGTTCAGGATCTGTTCGAAGGCCGGACGCGTGTCGATGATGCGCGAGCCATTCTGGACCTTGAGGTCCATCAGATACCGGGCCTCATCGCCCACATCGTCCATCGCCATTTCCAACTCGATGGCGGCTTGCGCTTCGTAGTTTACGCGGGATCGAATCCCCACCAGGGCTGCCACAGCATCGAAGAGACGTCCGCAGCTGGAGGTTTGGGGGGAATTCACGTTGCCCTCTATCATGCGGAGAACAACTTCCAATTGGGACCAATCAAGACTCTCGACGAAGGGGATCTTCCATTTCAAGAACTCGCGACCAAAGTGGCGGAACAAGTACGCGACGGCCATGCGCCAGGGCTCGCGAATGGCCTGGTCGCCTCCGGGCATGGAGATATAGTCGAAGTGCGCGCTGCGCTGGAAGTCTTCGTAACCCGCGATCAGCACTTCCCCGCCCCAGATGTTTCCGTCTGTCCCGTAGCCTGTGCCATCGAGTGCGAAGCCGATCACGTTACCTTCGAGGAGGTTTTCGGCCATGCAGCTCGCGATGTGCGCGTGGTGATGCTGGACGCCGACCAGGCGCACATTCCCCTGCGCGAGCGCCCACCTGGTCGAGAAGTATCCGGGGTGAAGATCATATGCAACGACCTGCGGCCTGATTTCGAGGATGCGCTGCAAGTGCTCGACCGCCTCTTCGAAGAAACCATAGCTCTCGAGGTTCTCGAGGTCCCCGATGTGCTGGCTGAGGAAGGCGTGCTTGCCTTGGGTGAGGCAGACGGTGTTCTTGAGTTCTCCGCCCACCGCGAGGATGGGGGGCAGTTCGTCCTTAAGAAAGATCGGGACTGGAACAAACCCGCGTGAGCGTCGTAGCTGGCGCGGCTTGTTGTCTACGATCCTGACCACCGAGTCGTCGCAGCGCCGGAGAATCGGGCGGTCGTGAACCAGAAAGCAATCGGCCAGTTCGCGCAGACGCTCGACCGCCTCGCCAGTATCAATGGCGATGGGTTCCTCGCTGAGATTGCCGCTGGTCATAACAAGAGCCTGGAAGCCGCCATCGGCCAACAGCAGATGATGGAGCGGCGTATACGGCAGAAATACGCCAAGATATCGATTTCCCGGGGCGACTGCATCGGCCACTGCGCCGTGTGAAAGTTTCGGCAGAAGTACGATCGGATGCTGCGGAGAGGACATGGCCTTCGCGGCGGCTTCATTCACTCCGCAGAAATCGGCGGCAGCTTCGAGAGAAGGCACCATCACGGCGAACGGCTTTTCCACGCGGCGCTTGCGTTCGCGCAGGAGCGCAACCGCAGCGGGATTGGCGGCGTCGACGGCCAGATGGAATCCTCCCAGTCCCTTGACGGCCACGACCATGCCCGCCGCGAGTCCGGCGGCTGCTTCGGCAATCGGGTCTTTCGAAGACACATTGCGACCCTGCCGATCCCACAGTTCGACTTGCGGCCCGCAGTGCCAGCAGGCATTGGGCTGAGCATGGAAGCGGCGGTTCAGCGGATTGTCGTACTCTGCCTGGCAGGCGGGGCACATGTGGAAGCCCGCCATGGAGGTGTACGGGCGATCGTAAGGAATGTCGCGCACGATGGTGAAGCGCGGACCGCAGTTGGTGCAGTTGATGAACGGATACCGGTAACGGCGATCCTGCGGGTCAAATAATTCGCGCAGACAGTCCGGACAGATGGAGACATCGGGCGAGATCAACGTGCGGACCGGCGCGCCGCGCTGGGTGGCTACAATGCGGAAATCCCGATCCGCATTGCAGCAGACTTCGTGGACCCGCACTTCGGTGATTTGCGACAGCGGGGGAGCTTCCGCAGGCAGGCGCCTCACAAACTCGTCAACCGCTTCGGGGGGGCCTTGCACTTCGATGGTCACCCCGGAGGGCGAGTTCGATACGTTGCCGCACAGGTTGCGTTCGATCGCCAGTCGGTAGATGTAGGGGCGGAAGCCAACGCCTTGAACGATTCCGGCGACCTCGATCTGGCGGCGAACCGTCACCATTCACCCCAGGGCCACCGATTCCTGCTTCAGTTCGAATTCCGTGCTCCTCCTATGCCGCAGCCAGTTCATCCAGCCGGCCATGCCGATGCGCGTGAGGCAGGAAACTCGCAAGATATCCATTCCGGGGTGCACGCGACGCGCGTTTCGTTCGGCGAGGTCTGCATCGAAGGGCACAAACGGCAGGAGATCGATTTTGCTCAGCACGAGGAGCTCGGACTTGAAAAAGATCGAGGGATACTTGAGTGGCTTGTCTTCGCCTTCCGTGACGCTGAGAATCACGATCTTGGCAGCCTCGCCGAGATCGTAGGAGGAAGGGCATACCAAATTGCCGACGTTTTCAATGAACAGGATGTCCAGTTTCGCCAGATCCCAGTCTTCTAGGTGACGCTCGATCATGCGCGCGTCGAGGTGACAGGTGCCGCCGGTGGTGATCTGCTTCACCGGAAATCCGAAGCGTTTGAGCCGGGCCGCGTCGTTCTCGGTCTGAATGTCGCCGGTCAGGACGGCCACGCGCGCCTCCGGCGGCAGTACTTCGAGCGTGCGCTCCAGCAGCGCGGTCTTGCCGGAACCAGGGGAACTGATCAGGTTCACGCACAGGACTTCGTTTTGAGCGAAACGCTCGCGCAGAGAAGCCGCGATCCGGTCGTTCTCGCTAAGAACTTTCTTCTGCAAGAGCACTTGGTTCATGTTCTTCAACCTCCAGGTACGCCAGTTCCAACTCGTCTCCGCTGATGCATTTCGTCGCCGGCGAGCCGCACTGCGGACATGCGAACTCATAATCGCGAACGATGAAATCCCGCTGACAGGGATCGCAGCGATGGAGGCGGGGACAGGATTCGATCTCCAGTTGCAAACCTTCCAGGTTCGTGTCGCGACTGAGCGCGTCGAAACAGAAACGCAACGACTCCGCATCGATGGCGGCGAGTTCCCCGATGCGGACTCCCACCCTGGTGGCTCGCGCGTCCGGACGCCGGCGCATTTCGCCAGCGACCGCTTCCAGAATCGAGTTCGCGATACCCATCTCGTGCATGACGGCATTCAGCAGATGCGCGGGAGTTGATCTCCCGACAACATGTCAACGATGCGGTGCGTTCCCAGATCGGTGCGCATGGTGACCAGCCCGGGGTGCGCTTCGCACACTCTGCCGATCATGCGGGCGTTCCGTCCGAGAGGATGGCGCTGCATGGCGGCCAGCAGTTTGGGCGCGGTTTCGGGCGGAGCGATTGCGATCAGTTTGCCTTCGTTCGCGACATAGAGCGGGTCGAGGCCCAGCATTTCGCAGGCGCCGCGCACTTCCTCGCGGATCGGAATCTCGCGCTCCACGAGTTCAATGCCAACTTTCGATGATGCCGCTATCTCATTGAGAGAGCTAGACATACCTCCGCGAGTCGGATCGCGCATGCAACGGATATCGTGGCTGACGGCGAGCATGTCAGACACCAGGCCGTACAGCGCGGCGCTATCGCTTTGGATGCACGACTCAAACTCAAGTCCAGCGCGCTGCGCGAGGATGGCGATGCCGTGATCGCCGATGGTTCCACTTACCAGCACGGTGTCACCGGGGCGCGCGCGATTCGCCGAGAGATTCACTCCGTCGGGCACCTCGCCGATGCCGGTGGTGTTAATGAACATCTGATCGCCGCTTCCCTTCTCGACTACCTTCGTGTCGCCGGTGACAATGGTTACTCCAGCGGCCGCCGCGGCTTCGCGCATCGAGTGCACGACTCGGCGCAGGACATCCATAGAGAGGCCTTCTTCGAGGATGAAAGCTGCGCTCAGAAAAAGAGGCTTGGCTCCGCCCATGGCCAGATCGTTGACCGTGCCGTGCACGGCCAGCGAACCGATGTCCCCGCCGGGGAAGAAAAGCGGCTTCACGACGAAGGAGTCGGTGGTGAAGGCGAGTCGTGTGCCGTTGACGGAGACGATGGCCTGGTCGTCAAGGCGGTCGAGTACCGGGTTCTGGAACGATGCGAGGAAGACTTCGCGAATGAGATCGCCGCTTAGCGTTCCACCGCTGCCATGACCGAGCAGGATCGTGTCGTTGATGCGGAGCGGCGTTGGACACGAGAGGTTCGCGATCGTTTTGACGGCGTCAGCCATTGCTTTGCCTCAAGACATCGCTCTCCACCTCGGGCGCGTGGCGTCGGTACCGGTAGTACGCCGCGCAGGCGCCCTCGGACGAAACCATGGGAGCGCCCAGAGGATTCGCGGGGGTACAGCGGCAACCGAAGGCGGGGCAGTCGGTCGGCCTGCGGAGCCCTTGCAGCACTTGCGCGCTGATGCATTCGGCGGGCTCGTCGGCTGTGATCAGTTGCAAATCAAAAATCCGGTTCGCATCATAATCGGCATATTCGTCGCGGAGGCGAAGCCCGCTCGCCGGAATCATCCCGATGCCGCGCCATTTCTGGTCGGCAATTTCGAAAACCTCGAGCATGCGCTGACGGGCGAGTTCGTTTCCCGCAAAGCTGACCGAGCGCACGTACTGGTTCTCAAGCCTGGCGACTCCCGACTCAAGTTGCTGCACCAGCATGAGGACGGCTTGCAGGATGTCGACCGGTTCGAATCCACCCACCACAATCGGGACGCGAAAATCGTTCACGAGAGTTTCGTATTCGCGACAGCCCATGACCGTGCAAACATGCCCGGGCGCGATGAAGCCTTGCACGCGGTTCTCGGGAGACGTCAGAAGGGCACGGATGGCAGGCGGGACGAGAACGTGCGACACCAGCAACGAGAAGTTGCGCAGCCCTTGCCGCTTCGCCATCCAGGCCGACATGGCATTGGCGGGAGCTGTAGTTTCAAACCCGATGGCGAGGAAAACAACTTTCCGATCCGGATGCGTGCCGGCGATCCTGACAGCATCTGCCGGGGAATAGGCGATGCGAACGTCCGCGCCGCGCGCTTTCTCGTGGAGAAGATCCGATTCTGATCCTGGAACGCGCAGCATGTCGCCGTAAGAAACCAGCGCGACGTCCGGACGGCGGGCAAGCGCAATGGCCTTGTCGATGGTTTCCAGCGGCGTCACGCAAACCGGGCAGCCCGGACCGTGGACCAGTTCCAATCCCTTGGGAAGCAGGTCGTCGATGCCATAACGCATGATGGTGTGGGTCTGCCCGCCGCAAATTTCCATGAGCACCCAGGGTCGGGTGCAGCAAGTGGCGATCTGGCCCGCGAGCGCGCGCGCGATCCGACCGTCCCGGTATTCATCCAGATATTTCATAGCGGCCCCAGCGATCCGTCTGCAGTCGACTGTAGCCCGCGATGAACATGCCATCGGTGACGCGGATCACATGGGCTGGTGAGCTATGTGGGGAAGGTCGTAGGGCGAAGGTCCTGGCGGGCCTGGAATACGCTGCGAACGGGCACTCAGGAGAGAATCGTGGCGGGCAGCTCGGGCAGGCCTAGCTCTTCTTCCACGGCGCCCAGTTGCTCGAGGATTTCATAGGTGCGCTGGGCCTCCTCAGCATCGATCCGGCTGATGGCGAACCCGACATGCACCATCACGTAATCGCCTACCTCAGCTTCGGGGACGAAGCCCAGGGCAACTTGCCGGGTGATGGCGCCGATCTGAACCTGTCCGACGTCAACCCCACCGATGTTTTCCTTGCTCAGGATTTTGCCGGGGATGGCCAAACACATAGGACACTCCTTAGGCGGGCACCGGTTCGGAGAGCTCGACCAGCCAGCGGTCGATTAGCTCCTGAGCCTGGAGGGTTGCGGTCGGCAATCCCTGGCGCATCGCGCCCGACAATGCATCCCCCTGGTGCAGATCGCTGGGCTGCACGCCGACCACATAAAAATGCTTCGGAAGGTCGCCAAGGAACGCGGCCGTGGACAACAGTTCGTGGGCATCTCCCGGGTGCACGACGTCGGAGTTTCCGTTGGCGTAACGCAAAACCTCGGCGTCGGCGAGGACCGAGACGGCTCCGGGCGGGCGTCCGCCGGAGAGGGCATCGAGGATGACGACGATCTGGCGGCCCGCGAAACAACTCAGCAGTTCCACGCCTTCGGTCCCGCCGTCGATAAATTCCACAAAACCGCCGGCGTAGCGATAACGGTCGGTGAGTTCCTTGAGAAGGGCCGGCCCGCAGGCTTCGTCTCCGCAGCCCGTTTTTCCGAGGGCCAGCACCAGGATAGGCGCGGTATAAGCGGCGAAATGTGATTGCTTTGCCATGTCAGTTCTCGAACTCGTCGGGAGGATTATTAGCTGCATTCAAACAGCCTGCAGTGACCTGCATCACAAGGCGCAGAGAGGCGCAACGGCCGTTCGCGTCAGGCGGGCTGGGCCTCCGACCACCAGACACGCGAGTCCACATTCGCTCTTTTCTGATAGGTGACTCCGAGCCGGTCGAGCTCAGCCAGCACAGCCTGCACGGCAGGCTCGACCGCGCCCTTGACCGCTTCGCTCAATGTGCATCCGGCGGCGTAGCTCGCAGCGCTGACCCCGATCAGAAGTATTTCCGCGGGAGAGACGCCGAAAAAGATCTCAGCGGCGGCCAGGCATTCGGTGATGGCAGGAGAATGGGTATCCATGCGAATGGAAGTCTTGTGGCAGAGAAGGTCCTCGCGCCGATACAAGGTAATTGTGCCCGGAGCGCGGTCGGTTTCGACGGAATCGACCACGATCAGCGCGTCCAGGCCGGCAATGTGATCAATGAAATCGAGCGCAGGTGTGCCCAGGTCTTCCAATTGCACACCCTCGTCAAACCTGTACCCGGCCTCGAGCTGATGAAGGACGTACGGTCCCAGTCCATCATCGCCGAGCAAGACATTGCCGATGCCGGCGATCAACACGCGCTTCATAACACCTTCACTTCTGCGATCCGCTTGCCCTCGGGATCGAAGGTATGGCAAGCGCACGCCATGCAGGGGTCGAAGGAATGGATGGTGCGCAAAACCTCCAGCGGCCGCTCTGGATCGGCGATCGGACTGCGCAGAAGCGATGCTTCGTAAGGCCCGGAGGCCCCCTTGTTGTCACGCGGGCTGGCGTTCCAGGTGGAAGGAACGACTGCCTGGTAATTCTTGATCTTCTGATCCTTGATCACAACCCAGTGCGAGAGCGTGCCGCGCGGCGCTTCGTGAGTGCCGACGCCCTCGATTTCATGGGATCCAAAGACAGGCTGATTGTGCACAGTGTAATCGCCTTTGGCGATGTTGTTGACCAGAAGCTGCCAGTGTTTGTCGGCGAGTTCGGACAACATGCCGGCGCGGATGGCGCGCGCGGCATGGCGGCCGAGCGTCGAGTGCAGCATGTCAGGAGTCGCCTGAATTCCTGCGATCGCCGACACCTTGCTGAGCGCAAGCTCTGCATATTTCCTGGTGAGTGAATGGCCTTGGGCATAACCCACCAGCACCTGCGAGAGCGGGCCAACCTGCATCGGATGTCCTTGGAAGCGCGGCGCCTTCACCCAGGAGTACTTCTGTTCGCCGTTCCACCCGGTAAATTCGGGCTCGGTTTCTCCGCTCCACGGATGAAGAGGCTTTGCGCCCTGGTAGTACGAGTGAGTTACATCTTCGGTCACGGCGTCGCGAAATTCCGGATCGGCCGCTGTCTTGAAGGGATGCATTCCGCCGACGTTCCCGTTCATGATGTAGCCGCCGGGAAGGTCGTAGGCCGATCCGCGACCGTCCAAGGGAAGGTCTGGGACAGCGAGATAGTTGCGGACCCCGCCGCCAATCTTGAACCACTCCGGGTACATCGCGGCCACGGCACACACGTCCACCAGGTAGACCTGCTGCACGAACTGATTGACCTCCGCGAGCAGCGTGCGGATCGCCTCGAGCCGGTCCATGCCGAGAGCCGACTGGCTGTCCAGATCGATGGCATTGGTGACTCCGCCCACGGTGAGGGTCTGCACGTGGGGAGTTTTCGCTCCCAGCATGCCTACGACCTGCAGAGCCTTGCGCTGATATTCCAAGGCCTGCAGATAATGCGAGAACGCGAGAAGGTTCACTTCGGGCGACAACCGCATCGCTGGATGTCCCCAGTAGCCGTTGGCGAAGATTCCCAGTTGTCCGCCGGCGGCCACAGCCTTCACCTTGTCCTGGGCGGCTTTCAGTTCATTTCGCGAATTGCGCGGCCAGGGCGACAAGCTCTCCGCCAGCTTGGAGGCCGCGGCAGGATCGGCTTTCGGGATTTGCAGCACGTCGACCCAATCGAGCGCGGAAAGCTGGTAGAAGTGCACGATGTGATCGTGCAAGGCGTGCGCAATCAGAATCAGGTTGCGGATGTACTGCGCGTTGAGCGGCACTTCCAGCTTGAGCGCATCTTCCACGGCGCGAACGCTGGCCATGGCATGCACGGTGGTACAGACTCCGCAAAAGCGCTGCGTGAACAACCAGGCATCGCGGGGATCGCGGCCGCGGAGAATCTTTTCGATACCGCGCCACATGGTGCAGGAAGCCCACGCGTTGCTGACCGCGTTGTTGTCGACTTCGACATCCACCCGAAGGTGGCCTTCGATTCTGGTTATGGGGTCGATGGTGATTCGTTTTGCCATGATGCCTGCCGTTCGATCAGGATTTTGTTGAGTCGGGGTCGTCTTCGCCGAAGTATCCGAACTTGAAATAGCCGGTCCAACGGATGTACGGCCTCCGGAACCGGAAGTAGCTCGCCATGTCGTGCCACTCGTGCAACGGCGCGGGCAGAATGGCGAGGCGCTTCACCGCAATCAGGAAGCCCACCACGCCCAGGGCAATGAAACCCAAAGACACCAGGACTTCGGCGGTGACCGGGAAATACAAAGCTTCGGGATTGGGCCGGAATGCCAGCGTGGTGGGGCTGAAGCGGTAGATCATGCCGCCCGCGGAACTGAGGATGTAGCCGAGGAACATCTTTCGGCGATCGCGGTCCTGCAACGACCGGCGCAGCAGGTAGCCTCCAACGCCAACCAGCACCACCTCGAGCCAGAACACTCCCGCAAAGCGATCAAAGCGAAATGCGGTCAGGAATGCGCCACGCACCAGGATGTCGAACAGGCGCAATCCCAGCCACCCGAAAATGAGCCACGACGTGATCCACGCAGCCTCATCGAGGACTTCCATATCCATCGCCCGCTTCCACACCAGGCAACAGAGCATGGTGGTTCCCGCCACGCATCCGAATGACATGAACGTTGCCGCGCCCAGATAGAGCACCGGCAGCCACGGTGATTGCCAGAGCGGGTGAACTCGTTCGCCAGCCAGCAGCATCAAGGCTCCCAAAGAGGACTGGTGCATGCCCGGCAACAAGTACGCCGCCGCGATCACCCACGGGAAGACCGAGTAGAGGCGACGCTCGATCTTCTCCACGCCCGGCCGGAGCCGCGAGTCGAAATACCATAGGCGCTCCAGCACGGGCGGGAGGTTTTCAATCGCCAGTGGGATCATGGCGTAGATCGACATGCAAATCGCGACTTCCGCCAGCGGGGAGTGCATGTTCCATTTCCACGGAAAGACAATCCAGTAGAAATTCCACGGCCGGCCTGCATCGATGCCCAGCAACAGCAGGCCGCAGGCATATGCCAGAAAGCTGGTCAGCAGAGCCATGCGCATGAGCGCGTGCAGGCGCTTCCGGCGGAAAACCCAGGCCCCGATTCCCACCGCGAAGGCGCCGGACCCCAGGGCAGTCAGCACCATCACGTTGAACGTTTTCCAGATTCCCCATCCGTAGGCGTCGTTCATTCCGCTGACTGGTCCCAAGCCCGCCAGTTCGCGATAGGCGGTCAGACCGAGCGCGATGATGACCATGCCCAACAGGCCGAGAAAGAATCCGTTCACCAGCGGGAATCCGTAGACAGGGACCGCCCGTTCCCAACGTTCACCGGCATTTTGATCCACGTGTGTTACAGCGCTGCTCATAGTTGCGCCCTCAATCCGGTTGCCTTTTCGTGCTCGTGCGCTTCTTCTTCATGGCCCTTGAGGCGCTTGCGAATGACCTGCACCAGACCGGCGTAGAGAATTGCTGGCAGCGCGAAGTATTGGTAGAAGCGCCTTTGCCAGCGCAGTGTACTGGCGGGAACGGATTCCGGCCCCAATTCCGGCAATCCCAACTTCGCGAATGGAACGCGCGAGAGATACAAGGATTGCGTGCCCCCGTTGTCCTGCTCCCCATAAACCCGGTTCTGGTAATAGCGCCCCGGATTGTTCTGGATACGGCGCTTGCCTTCGAGCAAGAGAACCGGGCGCGGACCGAAGATCACGGCACCGGTCGGACAAACCGTGGTGCAACCGGGCTTCAGACCTGCGTCCAGGCGGTGACTGCAGAGTTCGCACTTGGTCACGCGTGGATTGAATCCCACCCACTGGAAGCGCGGGATGTGATACGGGCACGTGATTGTGCAGTAGCGGCAACCAATACATTTCTCCGCCGTCCAGCTGACTACGCCGGATTCAGGATCCTTGGACAGGGCCTGGAACGGGCAACCGGCGGCGCAAGCGGGATCGAGACAATGCATGCACTGGCGCTTCACAAACGAAAACGTGGAGCCGTCTTCGGATTTGTAAAGCTTGATGATGTTGCGGGTGACGTCGTTCAGGTCGGACGGCGCCTGATGGAGCGCGTCCGTGCGCGTGTCGGGCGGAGTGTTATTGGCCTCGGCGCAGGCGGCTACGCAGGCCTTGCAGCCGATGCAAATGGTAGCGTCATAGAGCAGTCCCACGGCCGCATTGGGGACGGGAATGGTTTCGCTCTTGAGCGCTTCCTTGCCGACCGTTACCACGACGGCTGCCGGCACGCTTGCCTTGGCGACTCCCGTGATCAGTTCACGCCGGGTAATGGCCACGTCAGTCCCCCTTCTTGTCAGCCGGCTTGCCTAGCTTCTCGGCGTGCGCGATGTCGGCGGCGACGCGCGAGACACCGGCTTCGGCGCTGCTCTGAAAGCGCTGGGACGCAACCCATGCAGCACCGCCGACCGCCCCGGTAATTACGCCTACCAGCGCGGCCGCTCCCACCTCCAGCTTTCCGGCCGTGCTGTAAATCGCGGGATAGGTGTCGGGAGGAGTTGCCAGGTGGATGGGGACGGTTTCGAAAGTGCCCATCTGCCAGACGACGCCTTTTTCCGTGCAGCCTACACATGGTGTGCCCACGCCGATCGGCCACACGCCTGGCGTTTCATTGAAGTGCCGGCTGGCACACGCGGCATGGGTCACCGGACCCTTGCAGCCCAGCTTGTAGAGACACCATCCTTTGCGATGACCTTCATCGCCGAAGGCTGTCGCGAAGCGCCCAGCGTCGAAGTGCGCGCGCCGCGGGCAGTCTTCGTGAATGACGCGGTTGTACGCAAACTTGGGACGGCTGAATTCATCCAGCGCGGGCAGCTTGCCCATGGTGACGTATTCCAGAACCACCGCCAGTAGGTTGTAGGGGTTCGGCGGGCAACCCGGCAGGTTCACGATCGGCTTCCCGGAAACAATTGCGTCCACACCCACCGCGCCGGTGGGATTGGGATCGGCGGAAGGAATGCCTCCCCACGAAGCGCACGAACCCATGGCGATCACCGCCGCTGATTTGGCGGCGACTTCGCGAAGCACTTGTATCGCGGGGCGGCCGCCCAGTTCCATGTAGACGCCATCGTCCTTCGCGGGGATCGAGCCCTCGACTACCAGCACATACTTGCCGGCGTTCTCTTCCATGGCGCTGCGCAAGGCTGCTTCCGCCTGCGCGCCCGAGGCCGCCATCAGCGTCTCGTGGTAATCGAGTGAGATCACATTCAGGATCAGGTCGGCGACGTCGGGGTGCGAGGTCCGCAGGAGCGTCTCGGTGCAGCCGGTGCAGTCCTGAAAATGCAGCCAGATCACCGAGGGCCGCTTCGCCTTACCAATGGCCTCTGCGATCTGCAGGACACTGGCTTTCTCGGTCAGCGCCATCCCTACGGGCGCGGTCACCATCAGGGCTGTGCAGAGTTGCAGGAAACTGCGGCGGGAAACGCCGCACGCGGTCAGGTGCTGTTCGATTGTGGGCTTCGGAGTATCAGTCTGGTTGGGCATGCAGCCTTCCTCAGTCTCGGAGCGAGTTCTGGTTGGCTGCCGCGTAGGTACGGTCGCTCGGTGACCTGCGTCACGTCGCGCTGAGAGATACTGAGGACGAAGAAATTGCTGGCGAGACCACTAGGGAACCTGAGGTTGTGCGCGCCGCTCTTTTTATGAAAACTGCAACGCTGGCTTTTATGAAAGAACAGAACCGGTTTTGCGATTGCCCTTGAGCTCAGCGCACCCCTTCTCCTCCCGCCCTGCCTCCTCGATCCGCAGTACCCCGCTGCCCGGGACGCGGCGTCAACGAGCCTCTTTATCGCTGCAATCGGTACACCAAAGCAGTGATGAAAATCACCTCGCACGGTGATATGCGGCCTGGAACTCGCAAATGAGACTGCCGACGACTACCTCAAGTCGTCACTTTCTCGACTGCGCGGTCCCCGATACAATGATGCGTTTGCCGCAGAGAGCTTGCCTGGGAGGAAACCGCACGTGATCATCGGCGTTCCGAAAGAGACGTATCCCGGAGAACGGCGCGTCGCGCTGGTTCCGATGGTCATTCCAACTCTGACGAAAGCTGGCTTCGAGGTCGTCGTACAAAGCAACGCTGGTCTGCAGGCCGGCTACCCGGACAGCCAGTACGCAGAAAAAGGAGCCCAGGTGGTGGGCGACCGGGCTGCCTTGTTTGGGAAAGCAGACATCGTGATCCAGGTTCTCTGCTACGGGTCGAATGACCTCACGGGGAGGGATGACCTGCCTCTCCTGCATGAGGACCAGATTCTGATCGGGTTCTTGCGTCCTTTCGGGTCGAAGGAAGTAATCCAGGAAATCGCGGGTCGAGGTGTCACATCGTTCTCGGTGGAGTTGATGCCGCGATCCACGCGAGCCCAGAGCATGGACGCGCTTTCCTCCATGGGAACCATCTGCGGTTACAAAGCTGTGCTGATCGCGGCCAACAGCCATCCGCGGATTTTTCCCATGCTGACGACCGCTGCGGGAACGATCACACCGGCTCGGGTGTTGGTCATCGGCGCCGGGGTGGCGGGACTCCAGGCCATTGCTACCTCGCGACGGCTGGGCGCGGTCACCTCCGCTTATGATTTGCGCCCCGCGGCGAAAGAGCAGGTGCAGAGCCTGGGCGGGCGTTTCGTCGAATTGCCCATCGAAGCCAAGGACGCGCAGGACGCACGCGGGTACGCCCGCGCGCAGGACGAGAGCTTCTACCAGCAACAGCGGGAGCTTCTGGGCCGAGTGGTGAAGGAAAGCGACGTCGTCATCACGGCGGCCGTCATTCCCGGGAAGAAATCGCCCGTGCTGGTTACCGAGGAAATGGTGAAGGGAATGGCGCCCGGCTCAGTCATTTTTGACCTCGCCTCGGAACGAGGCGGCAATTGCGAATTGACGAAGGCGGGCGAGACCATCGTGCAGCATGGGGTCACCATCATCGGCGCGATCAACGTGGCCAGCGGCGTTCCCTACCATGCCAGCCAGATGTACTCGCGCAACCTGACCGCATTTCTGCTTCACCTTATCAAGGAACAGAAACTTCAGCTGAACATGGACGACGAGATTGTGCGCGAAACATTAATCACCCGCGGGGGCGACGTGGTCAATGCGCGGGTTCGTGAATTCTTCGGAATGGCAGCTCCAGTCTCACAGGGTTGAGGAAAATTCAGGGAGGAAAAATGAGTGGCTCCAGCCTGATCAACGGGTTATTCATTTTTATGCTGGCGGGCTTCATCGGATTCGAGGTCATTCGGAGGGTGTCTCCGCTACTGCATACACCGCTGATGTCGTTGACCAACGCGCTGGATGCGATCGCGGTGGTCGGGGCCATCGTGCTAGTCGGAGAGCACAAGAGCACACTGTCGGCGATCCTCGGAACAATCGCGGTGGTGGCCGCCACCAGCAACATCGTCGGCGGCTTTCTGATCACCGACCGCATGCTGAAGATGTTCAAGTCCAGCCGCCCGGCAGCGAAATCATGAACGAATTCGCCGGAAATCAGCTGATCATCGAAATCATCTACCTGGTGGCGAGCGCGCTGTTCATCCTCTCCCTGAAGTGGATGAGTTCGCCGACCACGGCCCGCCATGGCGTATGGGCCGGAGAACTCGGCATGCTGCTGGCGATCGGCGGCACGCTGCTGCACCACGGC
The DNA here is from genome assembly GCA_963733805.1 of uncultured Acidobacteriota bacterium. Taxonomy (GTDB): domain Bacteria; phylum Acidobacteriota; class Terriglobia; order Terriglobales; family Acidobacteriaceae; genus Gp1-AA133. The sequence goes on from CAVTEO010000011.1 coordinate 351,008, forward strand.
ATCATTGACTACCAGTGGATCGCGATCGCCCTGGTGCTGGGCACGATTATCGGGATTCCGCTCGGCCGCGTGCAGATGACGGCAGTGCCTCAGCGAACCGCTCTGAGCCACGCGTTCGGCGCGCTTTGCGTGACGCTGGTGGGCACGGCGGAGTTCTACCTGCGGACACCCGAAATCCCGCGCTTCATGATGGCCGTCCTCTCGATGGAGGTGATTCTCGGCTCGCTGACCTTCACGGGCAGCCTGATGGCGGCGGGAAAACTCCAGGAGGTGCTCCCGCAGCGGCCACTCACCTATAAAGGCCAGAACCTCGTCAACTTCCTGCTGCTCACAATCGCGGTTGTGCTGGCCGTCTACCTGGTGCTGCATCCGGAAGCCAAGCAGCTTTATCCGTTCATGCTGCTCATTGCGCTGGCGTTCGGCGTGCTGCTTGTCATTCCGATCGGCGGCGCGGACATGCCCACGGTCATCTCGCTTTTGAACGCATACGCCGGATTGTCGGCCGCCGCCATGGGATTTGTGCTGAATAACAAGCTCTTAATCGTGGCCGGTGCGCTGGACGGATCCTCCGGCTTGATCCTTTCCGTGATCATGTCGAAGGCCATGAACCGGTCGTTCACCAACGTTCTGTTCGGCGCCTTCGGTCAGGTGCAGCCTGCGGCGGCCACCGGACAGGAGGCCAAGTCCGTCAAGAGCGCAACGGCGGAAGAAGCGGCCGCGATTCTATCGGCGGCAAACAAGGTGGTAGTCGTGCCTGGATACGGCATGGCGGTGGCGCAGGCGCAGCACAAAGTTCGCGAACTCTACGATGCACTCACCAAGCGCGGCGTTGATGTCCGTTTCGCGATCCATCCGGTGGCCGGCCGCATGCCGGGCCACATGAACGTTCTGCTTGCGGAAGCCGACATCCCCTACGACCGCTTGATGGACATGGACGAGATCAACGGCGATTTCCCGCAGACCGATGTCGCGCTCGTGATCGGCGCCAATGACGTCACCAATCCCGCCGCCCGCACCGACACAACAAGTCCCATCTTTGGCATGCCCATCCTCGACGTCGACAAGGCGCACACCGTGATGGTGATCAAACGCGGAATGAGTCCAGGATTCGCGGGTATCGACAATTCCCTCTACTATCTCGACAACACGCTCATGCTCTTTGGGGACGCGAAAGCGTTTGTGGGAGGCATCGTGCGTGAGTTGACGGGCGGCGGGCACAGCTAATCCATCCGCGCTCGCACTGTTGCTGCGTTATCCTTTCCAGATGCGATCGCTCCCTTTGCCAGCCCGGGATCAGAAACTCGTCCAGATCGTGGATACGGCCCTCGCTGACGCGACTCAGCGAAGCGGCTCGTGGCTGGTGTGCCAACCCGGGTGTACGCAGTGTTGCATGGGAGTCTTTTCCATCAGCCAACTTGATGCAGTCCGGCTTCGCCATGGGCTGGACGAACTGCAGCAACGCGATCCTCGGCATGCGGATGCTGTCCGAGTACGCGTTCGCGACGCGATCGTCCGCTTGTCCCCGGATTTCCCCGGTAATCCAAAGACGGGGATCCTCGCTGAAGACGAGGAGGCTGAACGCCGGTTTGAGGATTTCGCCAACGATGAGCCTTGCCCGGTTCTCGATCCCGAAACTGGGATGTGTGCGTTGTATGCATCCCGGCCGATCACCTGCCGTTCTTTCGGGCCACCGGTGCGATCCGAGGGCGGGCTAGGAGTGTGCGAACTGTGCTATCACGGAGCAAGCGAGCAGCAGATCGCTGCCTGCGAAATGAGCGTTGATCCTGATGACCTTGAGGCGGAGCTTCTGGAAGAACTGGAGAAGGCCGGTGGCTATGTGGGTCGCACGATCATCGCGTTCGCGCTGGCGGAATGAGCAACGCCTAGTCCCCGTGCGCTTTTCCGCTCACATGGCTCAGCACTTTTTCAGCGGCGCGCACGCCCCGGTATTGGGCTTCCTCGAAAATTGAAAAGCCACTCAGGTCTGAGTTTGCGAATAGAAGGCGGCCTTCAAGACTTGCCAGTTTGCGGCGCTCCGCCGAGAAGATGGCGCCTGGCGCGGGGCGCGCCATGGCGTGACCGAAACGCATGACATCGATTCGCGTGACACACTGTCGGATGTCGGGATGCACCCGCTCCAGGTCACGCAGAATTGCTTCCTTCCAGTAATTCCAGTCTTTTTCCAGAAGCAGCTTTCGACCCACGAGCGGCGGGGCGTCGGCCAATGCCCAATAGAAGGTCCATACCGTGCGTTCGATGTGACTGCGTACGCTCTGATGGGTGGCATCGACGTAGCCCAAGGTCGGAGAATTCATCACGACGTTGTCCCAGGTGGGATCGTAAGCGGCAGGCAATTTTTCCAAGGTGAGATTGGCCGTTAGCCACGGCGAATACTCAAAATCGTGGAGAGGGGCGAAGTTCTCGACAACGTAGGGCGCCAGAAACGTGGGCGCGGCGAAAATCACGAATTCGGCCTGGTGCTCGGTATCGCCCGCGAAAACGCTGTGGGCATTCCCTCTCCTTGCGATGCGATGCACCATCTGCGACGGGCGCACGTATGGACCTATTCGCTCGAGCAGGCGACGTACAATCCATCCGTTGCCCTCCGGCCAGGTCAAAGGTCCTTTCTCTTCTGGCTCGCGGGAGGCAAAGTAGTGAATGCCGGTCCATGCTGATGTCTCGGAGGCAAGGGCGCCGTAGTCGTCGCGGCAGCAGTAATTCATATACCAATTGAGGATTCTCGAGTCCATTCCTTGGCTGCGCAGCCATTCGCTAAACGGCATGCGATCGAGATCGGCCTCTTTGCGCGAGAGTCCGCGCTCCATTGGAATGGTGAAGCCGCCGGTCGCTCGGAATTTGTGGATCAGATCTTCCATGCGGCGGAACTGATCGCGATCTTTATCGCTCAAGCCGATGGCCGGCTCAATTCCGTCCTGCCAGCGACCGTACAAAAACAACCGCTCTTGCGGCGCAAAACACAGAGACCGCTCATCCCACACGCCATCCTTCAGCACGCCCAGTTCTTCGAACAATTCACGAACGTACGCCGCCTTGGGTCCGGGCACCGGGACATAGTGCGCGGCCCAGGGATAGGCGGTGACCTCGTTCTCGCCCCAGCGGGAATTGCCTCCCGCTTGATCGTTCATCTCGAGCAAGACGAAATCATGGAAGCCGCGCTTGTTCAAACGCCACGCCGCGCTCAGGCCGGCAATGCCGCCACCCACGATGACGACCGCATGCTTTTCAATTCTTCTGGCCGGAGGAAAGGAGGCGCGATCGCGCAACAGGTGGCCGAACTGGTAGGAATCGTTTACGAACCCGCCGGCAATCGGCCGATCGCCTTTTACAGAAAGTCCCACCAGCGCCGCACTTGACGCCTGCAGAAACTTCCGGCGCGAAACCTTCAATGGCTGATGTCCTTCCAATCCTGATCGTAAGCCCGCACCAGGACCTGGTCATTCAGGCGATTGGGCGGCATGGGCATCGGCGACATGTCGGGCGGGAACTGAAACATGCCGGGCAGGCCGTCGACCGAGACGAAGCGCAATCCCGTAGGAAGAAGAGTCGGCGGGGAGTACTCGCGTGTCGAAGCAATGACGAATCCCCACTCGCCGAACGACGGCACGTACACATGATAAGGGTAGGTCTGCAGCCCGGCCCGCTTCAAGGTTTCGACGATGCACCAGTACGAATCCCGGGCGAACATGGGCGAAGTGCTCTGCACAACCATCAACCCCTGCGCGCTCAGATGCCGCGCGGCCGCTTTGTAGAACGCCGTGGTGTAAAGCTTGCCCAGCGAGTAGTTTGTAGGGTCGGGAAAATCAACCACGATGAAGTCAAAGCTATCGGTATTCGAGTCCACCCAAGGGAAGGCATCCGCGTTGATGATGTGGACCTTCGGGGAGAGAAACGATTTCTGGTTCAGCGCCGTGAGCATGGGGTGGGTCGAGAACAGGCGCGTCATCTCCGGATCCAGGTCAACCAGCGTGACGCTCTCCACCTGCGGATATTTCAGGATCTCGCGCACCGCAAGCCCGTCGCCGCCTCCCATCACCAGCACCCTCCGGGGCGCGGCGATCGCTGACAGCCCCGGATGGATGAGCGCTTCATGATAGCGATACTCATCGCGGGAACTGAATTGCAAATGGCTGTTCAGGAACAGGCGAATGTCATCTTTGAAGCGGGTCAGCACGATATGCTGGTACCGGGTATCGCGAGCAAGGATGATTTCGTCCGCATAAATATTGTCTTCGGCTGCCGCCGTGATCCGCTTCGCCTGCGCCAGTCCGATGCCCAGCGCGCACATCACCACCAGGCACAGTCCCCGCAGCACCTGAGCCGAGGGCAGCTGTTTCGCGAACAGAAACGTACTCCACAACGCGACCCCGACGTTGATCAGTCCGAACAACATGGCAGAACGCACTAACCCCAGCCGTGGCACGAGCAGGATCGGGAACAGCAAGGAAGCTCCCAGAGCTCCCAGATAGTCAAACGTCAGAACGTGCGCGACCACATCACGAAAGTGGTAACGCTCGCGCACCATGCGCATCAGGATCGGGATCTCGAGTCCTACCAGCACCCCGATCATCACCACCAGGGCATACATGAGCAGCTGAAAGCCCTGCGTATAGGCAAAAGCCAGGAACAGCAGCGCCGACGAGAACCCGCCAATCACGCCGAGCATTAACTCGATCCAGACGAAGCGGTATGCCAGACCGCGATGGATGTAGCGCGAGAGGGCACTGCCGATGCCCATCGCGAAAAGATAGCAGCCGATGATGGTCGAGAACTGCAGCACGCTGTCGCCCAGCAGGTAGCTGGCGAGCGTTCCGGCGATCAGCTCATAAATCAGCCCGCAGGCCGCGATGAGCAACACCGTGATGAAGAGCAGGATTCCCACGATTTAGTGGACCGCCGCCGCAATGATGATGCAGATGCCGATCGACATCGCGCCCACCAGGATGGCGAGCGCCGTGTTGTGCTCCTGCACGATCTCCTTCCACAGGTGATACGGCGTGAGCTTGTCCATCACCATAAAGGCCAGGGTGAAGACCACAATTCCGAGAAATGCGAACACCACCGCATTCACCACACTGCTCAGCAGCGTAGAGCTCATTTCATTTGCCTCCCGTGTAATGGTGGTAGGAACCGTAGACCGAGCGGTAGGATCCGGGATTGTCGCGCACGGACCGCGGAACATTTTTTACCTCATTCACCGAGGCCAGGCTCCAGCCCTGGTATTGCGCGACGCCAAGTCCCGCGAGCACGGCAATTCCGTAGATCAAGTAAAGGACACGAATCATTCGTCATCTCCACTGCTGACCGGCGCATGATCGCTCTCCGCCCAGCGTAAATGCTCGAAGCTGAGGGATCGCCAGGTGAGCGCCAGCACCGGCAGAAACAATGCTCCGAGGGCAATTCCGTAGAAGCTGTATTGCGGAACGTCCCGCTTGACCGAGATCGTGTAGTAGGTCATTCCGTATCCCGGGTCTCCTTCGGGTTCAACGCGCAGGTAGTAACGTCCGGGCGGAACCCTGGGCACCGCGACCGAGTCATTCACGCTGCCCTCCGACCACGAACCGTCGGAATCATAACCGTGGTAGTAGCTCACTTCCCTTCCAAGATCGAAGGCTTGCCCGGTAGCTTCGTTGATCAGCGCATAATTCAGATAGATCCACCGATTGTTCAGGTCGGTGCTGGTCATCAACTCCACATTCGACGTATGCCCTTTCACCTCGAATTCGTCCGTCACGAACGAAGCCTCGCCGCGCTGATTTGAATCGTACTTGTAGTATCCGGTGAAGACCTGCTCGTTGCGGGCGGAGAGGTCAAGCCCGATCATCATGACCACCAGGGCAAGTGCAAACACGGCAAAGGCCATCCAGATATTCTTGGTCGCGGCGGTCAGAGGAGAGGGTTGATTCTCGTAGACACCAATTGCCTGGGGAGGATTGCCGCTCAGGCCAAACGCTTTCCAGACGTCGTTGCCCGACATGTACTCGCCCATCGACCAGGTGACTTCGTTTCCGGTCTGCTCGCTCGACAGAACCCGCGGTGGGGATACATAGTCGGTGACCTCGACCGATTCACCGACGCGGACTTGCCACGGAAATTCTCCCAGCACAAATGAGGTGCCGGCCCTCGCGGTTTGAAAATGTTTGTAAGTCTCGCCCAGGTATCGGACTTTGGGAGGGCTCGCGTACGGCAAGATTTCCGGCAGAGCTTTCAGAGTGCTGACGTCGTTCCAATGACCATCGTATTCCGTCAGGTAGCGGAAGCCCTTGAACGGGTTGAACAAAACGTATTCATGCCAGCTATAGGCGACGCCTTCCACATGAATCGTGCGGCGCTCAAAACCGATGACCTCGTAGTCGGTTCCGCGAATCTTCCCGCGCGTACCCAGCGGGATCGAAGGTTTGTGTTCGTGCGTGGCGGCGGCGAATTTCTGCAGAACCTGGAGATTCGGATCCCTGGCGTCAAGGATGGAGTGACAGCTGTCGCAGACAATCGTGACGGCGTTATTGAAAGAGCGCACCGTCAGGGCAGCGCCGCAGCCGGGACAGTTCAACGCTCGAGCTTGCGGCTTGCCGGGAGGAGTTGGACCTCCCGCGCTCACGACCAGCCCTCGAATGTTCGCAGGTTCTTCAATGCCAGGCTGTCGAACTCCACCATTTCCCCCAGATAAAGCGCGGGCTGCTCATCGCTGTAATCGATGGTCGCGAATTTGCCGACGGGGGAGCGCAGGTCCACAAATACCACGTCGTTCTTGGCCCAGTACTGAAAAGGCAATTCCCCTTGTACGCCGCGATAGTGTGCGTTGGTGATCGTGGTCACCTCGTACGAAACGTTGTCCCACACGAAGCGATCACCGACGTGGCACGTCGCAGGGAGTTTCCGTCCGGGTGCGGAAAACGAGACAGCATATTCGTCCTGCGCGTCCGAGAGCCATCCGCTGGTGCCGTCATTCAGCATCAAGTGCCACTCGTTCCAGTTGCCCAGTTCGTATTCGTAAATGATCCGGCCGATGGCGGTGAAGGCTTTGTGGTTGTAGCTTCCTTCCGTGCCGATCTGGATGGGCGAACTGTCGGGCGGAAGGTCCGCAACCTGCCCGACTTTCTGCAGGTCGACGTCGATCCGAACCAGGATGGACTTGCAGTACTCACATACCGTCTGCACGCTGCTGGACCAACGGAAAACAATCTTCGCGCCGCAGTTAGGGCAGTTCCCCGCCGGCTGGCTCATCCCGCGATTCTCCCCATGGGAGGGACGTCCGGAAGATGATCGCCCTTGGAGGCTCCTTCCCCATAAGGACGCATCACAGTTCGGACGTTTACAAATGTGGCGCCCAACATCTCACTCAAGCAGGCATCAAAGTTCCACTCGGTGCGCGGAAGACAGCAGAACAAGTTGAGGCAGATCGAGCCGAACTCCGGAAAAGTGTGGCAGGTCAGATGGGATTCGGCGAGCAGGCAGAGGCCGGTGATTCCCCCGGTCCGCGGAAACTGATGCCACTGGGTCTCGCCCACCGGCCGAAGTTTCAGGTCGGTGATGATCCTCTGAAACAAGGCGCGCATCAAAGACAGGTCGGCTAGCGACGCGGGCGAGCACCCATGAGCTTCAACAATCCACTCAATTCCGTTCATGTATGGGCTACGGTTGAGCCTGGCCGCAATTGGGGCAGAACTTGCTGACTTTTGGAATCGACTTTCCGCAGTTCAAACAGAACTTCGCTTCCGTGCCGGCGGACACCGCGCCGCCGGCAGCGGCCGCACCACCTTCGGAGCCGGAAGTCGCGCTTCCCTTTCGGATGGCGTCCATCATGGCCTGTCCCATGGCCACTCCGGCACCAAGTCCGGCACCGACTCCCGCCGCGCCGCCGCCTTCGTTCGCGGCCGCAACCGGGATCGATTGCGCAACCTGGTATTGGGTGTATCGTCCCATTTCGCCGACCATGTTCATGCCAATGCGCTGGTCAAGGATCTTCTGCAATTCCTCCGGGAGGGAAAGGTTTTCGACCACAAAGCTGTCGAGCACCAGGCCGAAATCGGTAAATGCCGGTTTCAACTGTCCTGCAATCTTTTCGGAGAGCGCAACCTGGCTGGCGGCCATGTCGAGAAACGGCACTTGGCTGCCGGCGAACGTGTCGGTGATCCGCCCCACAATCGTGTTGCGCAATTGTCCCTCGAGATCCGCAACCCCGTAGGCGTCGCGCGTGCCGCTAACCTTTGTGTAGAACAGCTTGGGATCGGCGAGGTGGTAGGTATAGATCCCGAACGCGCGCAGGCGAATGGCGCCAAATTCCTTGTCACGAATCGTGATGGGATTCTGCGTGCCCCAGTGCTGGTTGGTCTGCAGGCGCGTGATGAAGAAGTACACGTCGGACTTGAACGGGGACTTGAAGGCCTTATCCCAATTCATGAGGTAAGTAAGAATCGGCAACGTTTGCGTGTTCAGCGTGTAGAGCCCCGGTCCGAACACATCGCCGACTTTGCCTTCGTTGACAAACACCGCCATCTGCGAGTCGCGCACGGTGAGCTTGCCGCCGTTCTGGATTTCGCGGTCTTCCATGGGATAGCGGTAGGCGAGAAGGCCATCCGCCGGTTCTACCCACTCAATGACATCAATAAATTGTTTGGAGAGAAAATCACGCAGGCTCATAGCCGAACTCACTCCCGAGGGCCGCAGATCGCCAGAAACCACGCGACTGCCGCCGATTTGGGGATGCTAAGGTCCGGTCGCCGCCCTGTCAATGGCATGTTTGCCGAAATCTATTGCAGCTTGTGAATGGAATTTGCGGATTGCGCTTTGGAAGTGTGGGGCGCCGATGCGGGCGCCCCTTTTCCCATTACTCGGAAGAAGAAACCGGAACAACTCCGCGATTCTTGATCGCTCCCAGTTCCAGATAAGAAGTGGTGGAGCGCGATCCTCCGGCCAGTTCGTTGTCGGCTTCGGGAGTCAGTTCCCGCTCACGCCAGAAGGCATAGATGGCAGGGTACACGAGCAGTTCGAGCAGGAAAGAAGTCACGATACCGCCCACCATGGGCGCGGCGATTCGTTTCATGATCTGCGAACCTGCGCCGGTGGACCAGAGGATTGGGATCAGCCCAATGCTCATCGTCGCAAATGTCATGAACTTCGGTCGCAACCGCTTGGCCGCTCCCTCGACGATTGCCTCATAAAGCTGCGTGCGGGTGAGCCGCGCACGTTCCCGCTTCGCCTTCTCATAGGCGAGATCCAGATATAACAGCATGAACACGCCAGTCTCGGCATCAATGCCAAGCAATGCGATGATGCCGACCCAGACCGCGATGCTCATGTTGTAGCCGAGGAGATAGACTATCCACAGGGCGCCTACTGCCGAGAATGGCACGGCCAGCGTGATGATGGCGGTCTTCACTACGGACCGCGTATTGAAATAGAGCAGGAACAGGATGATTCCCAGCGTGACCGGAACCACCAGCATCAGGCGCTGCGTAACACGTTCCGATGATTCGTACTGGCCGCTCCAAAAGATGCTATATCCGGCGGGGAGTTGCAGTTTCTTCAGCAACTCCTGCCGGCCTTGTGCGACGTAGTCGCCAGGCGCGCGATTGGCGAGATCGACATACACATAGCCGGTGAGGAGTCCGTCTTCGTTGCGGATCATCGCCGGACCATTCAGCATGCGAATGGTCGCCAATTCCGACAGCGGAATCTGCTTGTCGCCGCCGGCCGTCACCAGCACCCGCCCGAGCGCGTCCACGTCGGAGCGGAAGTCACGCTTGTAGCGGACGTTGATGGGATAGCGCTCGCGACCTTCAATCGTAGTGCTGACGTTTTCGCCGCCCACCGCGGTTGACAACGCATTCTGCGCGTCTTCAATCGAAAGCCCGTTGCTGGCAAGCGCCTTGCGGTCCCAGGTCACATCGAGGAAGTAGCCGTCGCCCGTGCGTTCCGAGAACACGCTGCGCGTTCCGGGCACACTGGAGAGGATCGTTTCCACCTGCCGGCCGATTTCCTGAATCTGCTGAACATTGGCACCCTGGATCTTCAACCCCACGGGCGTGCGAATGCCGGTGGTGAGCATCTCGATGCGGCCGCGGATCGGCATGGTCCAGGAATTCGAGAGGCCGGGAATCTTGAGCGCCCCATTCATCTCGGCAACCAGCTCGGCTTCCGAAATGCGATCGGGCGTGATATGCCTGAGCATGGGCACAGTCCAGTTCGGCGCCCACGAGGAGTACCAGGTGTGCGCTCTGCGCCACTGGGAATGTGGCTTCAGGACGATGACGGTCTCGAGCATCGAAAGCGGCGCCGGATCGGTGGCGGTGTCGGCGCGACCAGTCTTGCCGAGGACGTGATCGACTTCCGGGAACGTTTTCAGAATGCCATCGGTGACCTGCAGCAGTCGCTGCGATTCGGCGATCGAAATGCCCGGCATTGTCGTCGGCATGTAGAGGAATGAGCCCTCTTCCAGCGGCGGCATGAATTCAGACCCGATTTTCCAGAACAGCGGTACCGTCAGTAGAACAATAACGACAGCGCCCGCAATCACCTGGGTCTTCCAGCGCAGCGTCCAACGGACGACCGGATCGTAGATCCGCATCAGCGGTCCGGTGATCGGATGCTTCTCTTCCGGCCGGATCTTGCCGCCGAGCAGCACGCGGGTCATCTTCTGCCACCAGCTTTGTTCAAGCCCGAGCGCACGCGGTTTGCGGACCATGAGCAGCCGCAAAGCAGGATCCAGCGTCAGGGCCAGCACAGCCGCCACCAGCATGGCGAAGTTCTTCGTATAGGCGAGCGGCCGGAATAGCTTGCCTTCCTGGCCTTCCAGCACCAGCACCGGCAGGAAGGCAACCGCAATCACCAGCAGAGCGAAAAAGGTTGGTCCTGCGACCTCTTTCACCGCTTCGAGAATGACTTCCTCGTATCGGAAAGGCTGGCCCGAGCGCTCGTAGATTTCCAGTTTCTTGTGTGTCTGTTCCACCACAACGATGGCCGCGTCTACCAGTTCCCCGCAGGCGATCGCCAGTCCGGCGAGCGACATGATGTTGATGCTCACGCCGGCGTATTGCAGGGGTATAAAGGTGAGCAGGATCGCGACGGGAATAGTTACGACCGGAATAACGGCGCTGGGGAAATGCCACAAGAAGATCAGGATAATGATGACGACGGTGACCACGACTTCAATCAGCGTCCATTTCGCGTTCGAGATCGCGCGCCGGATCAAGTCGGACCGGTCGTAGATGGGAACCACTTTCATTCCCGCCGGCATCCCGGGTTCGACCTCCTTCAGGCGAGTCTTGACGCGATCGATTACCTCCAGCGCATTGCTTCCCTCGCGCATGATCACGATTCCGGACACGGCCTCGCCGGTTCCGTCAAGATCGGCAGCGCCGCGGCGGATGTCGGGGCCCAACACGACTTCGCCGACATCCTTGATGCGGATCGGGGTTCCGCTCTGGTCGGCGAGAACGATATCTTCGAGATCTTGCGTCGATTTGACGTAGCCACGCCCGCGGATCATGTACTCCGCGCCGCCGAACTCCAGCAGGCGCGCGCCCGTCTCGCTGTTTCCATCGCGCACCGCGTCGGCCACGCGCGAAATCGGAATTCCATAAGAGCGCAGGCGGTTGGGATCGATATTGATCTGGTATTGCTGGTTGAAGCCACCGAGCGACGCCACTTCCGCCACGCCCGGAACCGCTTTCAGGTAGTACTTCAGGTACCAGTCCTGATACGAACGCAACTCCGCCAGGCTGTGTTTGCCGGATTCATCTTTCAGCACGTATTGAAAAACCCAGCCCAGCCCGGTGGCGTCGGGGCCGATCTCGGTCTTTACGCCTTGCGGCAATCGCGAATTGACTGAGGACAGATATTCAATGGTCCGCGAGCGCGCCCAGTAGATATCCGTGCCTTCTTCGAACACCACGTACACGTACGAAAAGCCGAAGTCGGAGATGCCCCGCACCGTCTTGACCTTGGGCGCTCCCGTCATCGCACTGATGATGGGATAAGTCACCTGGTCTTCGATAATGTCGGGACTGCGATCCCAGCGCGAAAGGATGATGACCTGGGTCTCGCTCAGATCGGGCGTCGCGTCCAGCGGCAAGTGCAGCATCGACCACGTGCCCCAGATGCACGCCGCGGCCACAAACGCGAATACAAGGAACTTGTTGCGTACCGAGAATGTGATGAGCCGGTTAATCATTCGCCGTGCCCCGATCCGGACTCGGCGGCGCTCCTTAACCGGTCATTAATGTATTTCGCGGGATCTTCCAGAAATTGCTTGTGGCACTTGTCGGAGCAGAAAACATAGGTCTCGCCGCGATACGTTTCCTTGAGGCCACTGGCCAGGGATTTCTCGCGATCTATGGACATGCCGCACACCGGATCGTTGACGCTTGCTTGCGTTGCCTGGGAAGGTGGCGCGGCGTGACCGGAAGTATCCCGTTTTTCATCCACCGTCCGCACGGCGGCAGGTTTCATACGGCTCTCGGAGTCGAGCAGGAAGTTCCCGGACGTGACCACGCGATCGCCCTCAGCCAGGCCGCGTTTCACGGTCACCCGATTCCCAAACGATCCGCCCAGTTCCACCGGCCGCGACTCAAAGACGCCATCGCTGGTTTCCAGATACACGATCTTCTGCATCCCGCTGTCGAGGATTGATTCGGCCGGAACCGAGATCCCTGCGGGCGCTGGCGCACGGAACTCTATATCGACGTACATATCGGGCCGCAGGAACATACCTGGATTATCCGTTTCCAGGCGCAGCTTCAGCGTGCGCGAGGTCGCATCAAACAACGGAGGGCTATTGCTGACCGTCGCCGTAACCGTCTTCCCGAGTTCGCGGACCATGACCGTGGCTTTGGATCCAGGCCGCAGGGTGGCAGTCTCGTCGCTGAAGACGTCAGCAATGATCCAGACCCTGCTCAGGTCGGCGATGCGATAGAACTCGGTCCCTTTTTCGAAGCGTTGCTGGCGAGTGATATTGCGGCTCAGCACGACGCCGTCGACGGGCGCCACCAGTGCAATGTCTCCGGTGACCTGGCGCGTTTTCGCAAGCTCACGAATCTGCGGGTCACCCATGCCCAGGGTGCGCAGTTGCTCTTCATTCACGCGAACGCTGGAGTCGCTGAGCCGGTTTTGTTCCTCCGCATCGCGAGTGCCCCTCACGCGATCAATGCTCGCCAGTGAGCCCAGATAAGCCTGCTCTGCATTGCGAAATTCACGGCTGAAGAACGTGGCCAGTTGCTGGTCTTTCTTCACCACGCTGCCGGCGGGATTATCCTGCAAATCCCGAATCCAGCCATCGGTCCCGGCCATAAGCCGGAATACCCGATTGTCGTCCGGAGCTACCCGTCCGGTGGTCCGGATTACGCGCGACCCGGCATTCTTCTCGACCTTCTCGACGCGCACCCCAATCAGTTTCTGCTGCTCCGCGGTGATAGCGACTGCTCCAGCAGGCAACTGCAGTTTTGCGGCAAGGTTGTCACCCTCGTATACAGGCTCGAGCGCCATGCCGCAATCCGGGGCGATTCCCGGCTTGTCGGATTTGTACGCCGGATGCATCGGGTCGACGTAGTACAGAATCCGTTTCGCACTGGTTTGATTTTTTGAGCTGGATCCACCGGTATAGCGTCCCGCAATAAAGGCGCCCAACGCGATGATGACCAGGGAACCGACAACCGCCGGCTTATTCATGATTTCCTACCCCGCAATCACGGATTACCAGAGTCTCCGCAGAAAGAGCTTACTCCCGGCGGTGGACCTTGTCTGGGACATGCGTCACTTATCATGCAGGGGAATGAGGGAGACAATCTCGATCACAATCGGCGTGCTTTTGGGGGGAGCGGGATGAACGCCGCCGCGAAGATTGCTACATTTTCCTGCAGTTTGGCGAGGGCGCCCGCCTGCAGCGCCCTCGTCCACCATCTTTTACTTCGCCTGAGGTTTCGTAAACAACGAATCTTCAAGCTTCGGATTCACAGCCACACTCTCCAGCACGGTCTTGTGAGTTTCGCGATAACCGTCCACCGCGGTCTCGAAAACGAAGGGGACTTTAAAACCCTGCACGTCGCGAAAATCTCGCTGGAAGATGTAGACATTGTGCATCTTCCCATCCATGCGGCGCGGGGTGCCTGACACCTTGACGTCGAGAAAGGTCTGAGCGTCAATCCAAAGGTATCTCACGCTTCCGCTCTTGGACGTTACTTTCAGCTTGTAAGCGTCGTGGCCTTCCACCTTTTCCATGCCGTCGAGATCGACCTTCGATCCTCTTGTGGCATAGTCGAGAAGATAGCCACCGATGCCCGGCTCTTCGCCCTCAGCTTTGGCTTCATCGGTTGAGAATGGTTCCACATCATTGCGATTCAGGAAGGGGCGTAGCTTCCATCCGTTCGAGCCATCATAAACCTGCACCGCGGTCTTGCCCGCGAATTCGATCTCGGTGCGGGACTTGTTGGGCCGCTTCATTACGTGCTTGAAAGGAAGTTGGACCTGCTTGTCGGCTTTGTCGCCGGCCATGGTGTCGTGGGGGACACGGCCAGTGGGAGACAAGTGCCCTTGATTCTGGACGAAACGCCGGCTGCGCTCGGCTGAATCGCCGGCGCCGGCATCCATTTTCCCCGACCACGACATCGTCTGGACACCATGCCACGCTTGCGCACCACCGCGGGCTGCAAGGTTTTTCTCCACCACTTGCGCCGCCGTGAGCTTCGCTTGCGCGCCCGCAGGAAGTGTTGAGAAGGAAGTGAGTGAAAGGGCTAGCAAAAACAGAAGGTTTTTACGAAACATCGATTGGATCGCTCCTCTTAGGTCTCGGGGGAGGAGGATACCTGACGAAACATTCTACCACGAGTTTTTTCCAGCTCAATGCGACTTTGGTGGAAGAGGAAGTCTATTATATTCAGTCACTTAAGAAAGCCGCCAGCACCTTCGGCTTAATCCGATCCGCTCGCGGAAACTGGCAAGGAAGGCGGCGTCTGCTTAAATTTTGCCCCAACCTGGATCGCCCAATGGCAAGAAATATGTCGCAATTGCCGCGGGGCCCGCAATCTGAAACTCGCAGCCTGACATCACTCGAGTCGCAACGAGTGAAACTGTTTTCACCTTTATTTATTACACGGAGTAAACGCGGACAAATCAGTGTGGAGTGCTACGGGGGCTACTTCGTCGACTTGCGGGTTGCGTTGTTCGCGACCGCAGGCTTGCTGGCCGCACCCACCAGGCCGATGCTCTTCAGCAGCAGCGAAACCAGCTCGCTCTGCCGCTGCACGCCGACTTTCTCAAACAGGTGCTGCAGGTGAGTGCGCGCCGTCGTGCGGCGAATGTTGAGAATCGTGCAGCACTCATCGAGTGCCTTGCCTTCCATCAGCAGATTGGCGAGACAGGCTTCCATCGTGGTCAGGCCGTAGAGCTGGCGAAGTTCGGCTTCCAGGGTTTCGACCGATGTTTCCGGATCGAGAACAAACAGCAAGGTCGCAGGAGCCAGCGGATCCGGTTGCAGCGAAGCCCCTTCGACAGCGCGGACGATCGCCGTTAGCGGCCGTCTCCCTGAAGGACGGCGGACCGGCAGAACCGAATCCCGGGAACCGCCGCCGGCCTTGATCACCGTTTCCATCAAGGCGTTCAGGCTGGGCGTGCACTTTAAAGAAGTGCGCACCAGGCCGGTGGGACCCAACTCGATTCCGTCGCGGATTTTCAGGATTTGTTCGGCAGTGCGATTGGCAAGCAACAGTTGGCCGGAAGCGCTGGTAACGATCAGGCCTACATTCACCAGATCCAACGCTTCAAATCCGGCGATCAGAAGGTGGTAGGGACGTCGATTCGAGTCTGTGACATCACTTGTGGAAATATCGTTGCCAATTGGCGCGGGAGTCTTCTCTTCGGTGCGCGGATCCCGCATTGCGGGAGTTCTCGATGCCAGGTTTGGCAGGCTACGCAAAATTGCCATCGCTGCAAAGCTCCAGGAATGCCGCTCTGGCAGCACTCGTGTCCTGCACTTCAAGATGGGGAGATTTCCTGCGATCGCAGGGGGAGCGATTCGCCTTTTATTTTTCCGATGTCGTGCCCGGCTGAACCAACCTATTCGCCATAGAGAGGTTAGCGGGAGGTTTCAGAACTACAACATGCGTAGTTTGGCTTGTCAAGAAGAAATGGCTTGCTCACAAGGCCAAGGTTATTCCATGAGCGCGACCGTAGATTACCGTCCAAAGAGATGAGGGAGGCATCCAAAACTCTCTGCTTCGTTTGGTTATGCGGGGTCGAGTCACTACGCGAAAGTAACCGCCACAGCCCCTCGTAGCCCTACTGCGGAGTTGACTGCGGGGACGCTTCCTTGGTGTCGTTCTTCTGTTCCCTGGTCTCGGGCTGGTCTTCCTTTTGGCCTTCGGGCTGGGGCACCGCGTTGTGGTAACCGGACGGGATTTCGAACAGACTTTCAACCTGCGGCGCAACTTTAACATTTCTCAACTCACCGGTTTCGTCCGACTTCGTTTGCCATTTCACAACAAAATTCACTTCAGGATCCACCCATACAAAAAGCGGTTTTCCGTCCTCGGAGTTGCCGGTGTACTTGACCGTTTGGCGTCCATTGACCGCTTCATTCCCCGCTTTCCTGCAACCGGCAAAGCTGGCCATCTTCTGCAGATCTGGGCATGCGTTGTTGGCATCCTTCGCGCGGAAAAACGAGAGACCCTGCTCCGGACCCACTTCCGCTTTCATGTAGGCATGATTGGTGGCATCCATGATCGTGACCACATGGCTATCCATGTCGACCAGAACCAGGGGCACAACTTCGGAGCCCGCGTCGGCGCGATCGATTCGCATTTTATTGCCCTTCACATACACCTTTCCCGATTTCACCCCATCCTTGCTGCTGGTGTTCACCACCTCCGCGGAGAAATCCTGGGCATAGCCGATGGCAGCAGCCCCACCAAGGAGTACCCAACACAAAATGCGCACCACCAATGCACGACGCATGATCCTCTCCTGATCCAAGGGGTGAATGGGTTACCAATTTTAGGGGAGTTGAAGTTGATCCCCCGCAACCTCGAAGGAGAGTGCGGGGGTGAGGGCGGCAGAATTCCCGAAGCTGCTGCCTAGGGCTGCGGCTGCGGCGTCGCCTCCGGGCGAGACTCGGCGCTGGCCGTGTCCGATGCAAAGCGCGTGGGCGCGAGCCGATACCCGGTTCTCGTCCTCACGTGATACTTCTTGAATTCATCTCCCACCAGCCGCACCGTAATCGCGCGCCATCCACGATTCGGATTCGCGCGGGGATAGTAGCTCAACGAGTACAGGTGGGCGAGGTCGTCACGAATCGAGGCAAAGGCCCGTTTTTCGTCTTTCCAATTTTTGGCGAAGTAGGCCTTCCCGCCGGTGGCCGCGGTCATGCGCTCAAAAACGGCCGTCGACACCGGTTCCAGTCTCGCTTGTTGCGTGCTGATCATGTAGACAGAAATTCCCGCCGACTGGGCCAGCTCAGCCACGTCCTCCGGGGGAACTACGCTGGAGTTGTCGGGGCCGTTGGAGAACACGACCACAACTTTCCGGCCTTTATATTGCGACGCATCGCGCAGAGTCAGCAACAGCGTGTTGTAGAGCGCCGCCTCGTCTCCCGCCACCGTGGTGCGAACTGCGCGCAGCACCTGGCCACGGTCGGGGGTGAGCGTAGCCACCCGCGAAAGATCGCGGCTGTAGGAGTAGAGGGCGATCTTGTCAGCCGTATCGAGGGAACGAACGAAGTCGGCGATCGCATCTTGCGCAAATACAAACCCGCGATACATGTAGTTGCTGGTGTCGAAAAGAATGAACACGTTGGCGCCCGCGATCAGCGAATCCAAGGTGATGGGAGCGCCGGCGGTTTCGTTCGGATTGGGCGGGTCCGCGGTGTCGGACCCTTTTGCGGACTTATCTCCCTGCGCCAGTTCAAACAAGGCTCGCGTCGGTCCATTGCCTTCGGCAAAAGTGGCGAGCTTCTCAGGAATGCCGTCTTCGGTGATGGAAAAATTCTCCGGCCGCAGGTTGGTCACGTACTTGCCGTTCTTGTCGGTCACCGCGACGTTCAGCTGAACCAGATTCACGATCACGTGAATGTGCGAGCTGTCCTGCGCGGCGACTCTGTCTCCGGCACCCGAAAGCAACAGCAGAAATATTCCTGTCAGCAGCAGTACGCGTGCTACCAGCTTGCGTCCACGGACTGGGTCACCCTGATCTTGCTTCATCGAAATCTCCACTTCTCCAACGACCAGTCAGCGAGCGGATGAGTTTCCGCCGGCCGTCACTGACGCAACTCCTGTGCGCCGAAATTCATCGCCCGTCTCGCGCAAAGCTCGCACCAGAGCGGGCCAGTCTTCAAAATCCGTCGCGAACACTTTCTCCACCATGCGGCGGGTCAGCTCCGGCACCAGGCGATTCAACGTTTCCGGGGAAGAGCCCGTTTCGTCCGCCAGCCGCGCCCAATACAGGTTGCCGGAATCCCACGACTCGGCAAGCAGGCGGCTGGAGTATCCGGCAAAGGCCGGAACCGGGGCCATGTTCAGCAGCTCGCGAGTGTAGGTTTGCGCGAGCGTCGGATGCGGAACTCCGAAATCACGTGACAACCGCGTCCACTCGATTTCATGGGCGTGCTCTTGCGCGAGAGAATCCAATTCCTTGCCCGCGGAGCCCCAGGCATCCTTCACGTTCGGCGAACGGAGCCGGAATTCTGCAGCCAGATACAAGGTATCGGCGGGTGTGACCTGGAGCAAGGCTTCGTCCGCGTGGCCGGCACGCAGTGCGCGCTCCACTCGTTCCGACCTTTGCGGCGTCATCCGGTCGGCCAGGATGGTGAGTACCTGTTCCCGCAGTTCCGGCTTCTGCGCGGCGGAGGTCAGCAATTCTTCTCCGGTTTTCTGGTAGAGAGTGATGGCGTGCAGTTCACTGCCGCCGACGCCCCACCAGCGCGGCAGAACCGCGCTGGTCATCAAACCGGGCACAAGCTCGCGCCAGATCAGGGCCTGCACATTCTCCGGCACAATGAAGTCCTGTTCAATCTCGGCGAGCACATACGGCAAGTCGGCGAGCGAGCCGACCAGATGAGCGCCTCCGCCGGCCGGCGATCCCTCCCCGAACAGGTGCGACGCTTGCCAGACGGCCTTGATTCCGCCCACCGTCTCGGCGGAGAAATCATGCGAGCGCACCAGCAGCGGATTGTTATGCAGCGCCTGCGCGCCGGGCGGTGCATAATACGCGTAATTCAGACCAACCAGCGTGTCGCGCTGGAATGATGCCAGCTGACCAAGCGCTTCTTCCAGATCTTTGTGCGAGGAAGACGACGCAAGATCCTTGCCAATGTCCGCACGCATTTCGGCATCGGTGTGGCTGTTGTTGTAAATCCCCGCCGCCCACTCGCTCCGTTCGCTGCCCTTGAAGATAGGACGGGGCATTTCAAACTCACGGAGCTGTTCGGCTAAAGTCTGCAATGACGGATCAACGGGCTTGCCTTGGAGTTTGTCCTGTAAGCCTTGGCCAAGCCCGTGAATCACATCGAGCGAAACCAGGCGCTGGCTGTCGAGCACCGTCCGCATGGCATTTGCGACTTCGTCATGCACCTTCTTGCCGTCCGGAGTAGTCTGCTGCGGACTGGCTAGTAACTCGATCAATTCGTTTTGAGAAGTTCTGGGCTTGCCGGTGGCCGCTCGCAACACCTCGCTGATGGACGCATTTCCGGCTTCATATACTTGCGCCTGATTGCGAATTTTCGCGAACGGTTTGATCGCGGCGTGCCAGGATTCGTTCAGCCCCGCCACCGGGATCTGTCCCTGGCGGGCCAGAATCTGCCAGATACCCATGTTCGCCTGCAGCGTACCTAAAGCGTTGCCGCGCAGGGCGGTGTTGTCGATGTGGTCGACGCTGTTGGCGACATCGAGGAAGAGTTCGATCGACCCGTCGGTGAGCTCCGGAAATTCCGCGAATACCCGGTACTGGTCGCTGAACAGTTCGAATTTCCGCGCCAGCAGTTTCACCGTCTCGGGACCCAACTGGTGCTTCTCGGAGCGCCGCATATCCAACTCGCTCAGCATCAGGTAAGCCTGGAGGGGACCGCTCTCGGTGGTGGCGCGGCTAAGAGCGAACATGGCTTGGAGGAGCTGTTCCGGAGTACTCAGCCGATTGGCGCGCTTACCCCAGGCCCGCACCAGCTTCGAATCGCTCTTCTGCCGCAGGATATCTTTCCAGACCGCAACCCCACCGGGCACATGCGGATCTCCATTCGCCTCCCATTGCTGGCGGGTCACGAGCAGCAACAAACCGGGTGCGGGCCGAAACGCTCCCTTGGTTGCAGTCGCATTTGGATCCGCGGCGCGCAGCGCATCGTAGAACGTCCGCAGTCGCTTGCCTTCGGTGAAGTGCGCTTGCTGTGCACGGCTGGCACGCGACAGCACGTCAAAATAAGCCGCCATCCAGCCCATATCTTTCGATAGCAAGGCTCGGACGAAATCGCGGGGTGAATCGGGACTCGCTCCGACCAGGCTTTTCCAGGCGGGAACCGCGTTTTCGCCGCCGGGAACAATGACGTGCCCAGACCGGATAGAAATGTAACTGCCGTAGAAATCAAGAACGGCTGCGTTGGGCATCAGATCCCCGAGCCCGACGATCCGCTGCAGAGCATCGCGGGTCTCCGGGTCCAGACGCGACATGGACCAGTACAGCCGCGCCATTCCGGGATCGTGCAACAGGGTATCGATTAGGTCTCTGCTGTAGCGCTGGTCTTTCTTAGTCGCTGCCGACAGCCACTCGGCTTCCGGAAAAATGATGGGGGCGCGTGCGATTGTGTAGGGATACTCAAACGTTTTGCCGCCCTGCAGGGTCTGTTCCAAAGCCGGCAGTGGGAACCCGGAATCGATGGTGACGAAAGCCCGCTCCGGATCCGCCGTCTCAAGCGAGGTATCGCTCTTTCCGCATTCTTCGCGCACGCGGTAGCCGAGAATTCGCAACAGCGGCTTCGCTTCCTCGCAATTCGACACCCGAATCGCGCCGCCCGGTGAGGCGAGCACCGCCAGTTCCCTTGCCTGCTGCACGTAGCGATTCAGCAGAACCAGAAATTCCGTCGGCCGGTTTCCGCCTTCGTAGCCCTGCATATAAATGTTGCGAGCCAACAGCGGAACCACATCGACCGTGGAGATCTTCTGGCTGATGCCCGCCATCCGCAGAAAAGATCGTAGCGGGCCGGGAACGCCGGTGTCCGAAATGTTGCCCACTAACTCATTGCGAGCCAGCGGCATCGGACCGTGAGAATCGATGCTTGCAGCCTGAGTCTGCGCACACAGAGATCCGCAAGAAACGAGAAGGAATACCGCCACCACGAGCCGGAGACAGAAAGGAGATTTCACGGCTGGAACCCTCTGGGACCTCGAGGCTGCGCGGTCGGAATGCCGAATCGCTCAAGGGGAGAGAGTGTGTCGTTTGGCTCGAGTCGGCCCCGCGGCGTGAACCCGAACGCCGCTTTGCCTGCCGAATTTAAGCTAACCTGGCCACTCCAGTGCGTGCGCCCCGTGATCCCCAAAAATCTGATGCCGGAGAAAGTAAACCATCCTTGGCTGACGGCCAAGCCTTTTCTCGGCCTCATTGGTTGGAATGTGTAAATTTTTGCGGGTCACAGACTTGGACGACACCGGCAGGTTCACCGAACCCGCCAAATGGACGTATTTCTTGTAACCCCGCGCTATTAAATTGCAACTCGCAAATTCTTACAGCAGGGGACGCAGAATTACCCTACGGGAGAATCTGTAACCAGCCGACGTATATTCTGGGGACGAGGCCATTCCGCGCAGATTTTTGAACCCAGCAGTTCCTTTTGAAGAACCTCCACAAGTCTCAACTCGGCGGATCAGGATCTTGCCGCGGATTGGGTCGCTGGTTGCGGCACCGGTGCCTGATTAATAAGGAGCCAGTACAAGCCAATGTTTTTCACGGTCTCCCGGAATTGCTGGAAGTCGACCGGCTTCTGAATGTAGCTGTTGGCTCCCAAGCCGTAGCCTTTCACGAGATCCCGTTCCTCCTTGGATGAGGTCAGGATCACGACCGGGATCGCGCTGGTCCGGGGATCGGCCTTGAGCCGCTTCAGGACCTCCATCCCATCCACCTTGGGCAGTTTCAGGTCCAGAAGCACAAATCTTGGAGGTCGCTCAAAGGAGCGGTCGGCGTGATCTCCGTTGCAGAAGATAAAGTCGAGAGCCTCCTCTCCGTCGCGAGCGACATGGATGTGGTTCGCAAGGTTCTCTCTGCGAAGAGCATGGAGTGTCAGTTCTACATCGTCCGGATTGTCTTCTACCAGCAAGATCTCGATCTGTCGGTCGGTCATGCTTTCTCTCCTATTTTCGCCACCATGGTTTGGGCTTCAATTTTTTCGGCGGTTCCAAGAGTGAAGTAAAACGTCGCCCCCTTATCCAGTTCGGCGGCTGCCCAGATTCGGCCGCCATGTTTCTGGATGATGCGCTGCACCGTCGCCAGGCCCACACCCGTGCCTTCGAAGTCTTCCGGCCGGTGCAGACGCTGAAAAACACCAAATAGTTTGTCCGCATATTTCATGCTGAATCCCACTCCGTTATCGCGGACATAAATAACCGTTTTGCTATCCTGTTCCTCTTGACCCACCTCGATGACTGCCGGTGCGCGCGGGCGTGTGAACTTGACCGCATTCGAAAGCAGGTTCTGGAAGACCTGTTTCATTAATCCCGGATCACACTCGACGTACGGCAGGCTGGAAATTTTCCATTCGACCTGGCGGTCGGCAAGGTCTGCTTTCAGGCCGCTGATCACCTCGTCCACCACCGACTGCAACCCGGCGACTTGCAGGCTGAGGTCACGGCGGCCTACGCGTGCCAGATTCAGAAGATCATCCACCAGCGTGCCCATGCGAAGCGTGCCCTCTGCGATCCGCTGCAAATGGTGCTGCGCCTCGGGTGGAAGACTGGCGCCGAACTCCTCCGTCAGAATCCTGGAGAAGCCACTGATGTGGCGCAGCGGTGCTCGCAAGTCATGGGACACTGAGTAAGTGAAGGACTCCAGTTCCTTGATGGAGTCAGCCAACTCGCTATTGACGCGGCGAAGTTCTTCGAGCGATCGCGCCAGTTTGACCGTGCTGTGCCCGGTGTGCGAAAGCACCTGCGCAAGCTTGGCAAGAAAAGCCATGCTCTCATTGACAAATTCCCGCGCCAGGCGGGGCACCTTGTGAAACGCGGCGAGATATTCGTCTTCGTCAAACCCGTACTTCCTGGCCTGGAGCCGGAAGCATTCCTCATCGAAAGCTTCCTCCGCAAAAAGGAATTGTCCGGTGAAGAGATTTCCCAGATGCTGGCCACCCACCATAATCGGGGTAGAGACGTCCCATAGATTGTTTTTGCACCTATAGACCTTGAATTCGCCGGGTTCGACCCCGGCCGAGAGATACATGTCGCTTTCCACACAGTTTCTGCATGTCTCGGGATGTCGCCTGTGAAACTTTGTACAGACCTCCTGCAAACCAACCGCAACCAGAAAATTGCCGTGGACATCAATTAACGCCGTGGGAATGCGGGTTACGGCGTAGAAATCCTCGACCAGCGACTTCACCGCCGGAATATCCAGGACGTCGGCCAATTCCAGTTGCCCAAGATCACCTTCGGGCAAGAGGATGCTCTCCAGTTTTCTGCGCACTCGCTTTTCGCTTTCGACCAACTGCGCGGTGCGCTGTTCCACCCGCTCTTCCAGTTCGCGGTTGAGCTGGCGCACGCGCTCTTCCGCCCTTTTCATGTCGTCGATGTCGGTGCAGGTGCCGAACCATTTCACGATCGTTCCATTTGCGTCGCGCAAGGGCAAGCCTCGCATGAGAAACCAACGATAACTTCCGTCGGCCGCCCGCAAACGGCTTTCCACGCGATATGGATCCCCGGTCTTCGTAGCGTGATTCCAGGCGTCCCATGCAGCCTGTTTGTCGTTGGGGTGAAAGGGTTTGTTCCAGCCAGTTCCGTAACTCTCTTCCAGGGTCAGCCCGGTGTATTCCACCCAGCGTTGGTTGAAGTAGATGTTCAGGCCATCGGGCGTACATATCCAAACCAACTGCGGGACGAAGTTGGCCAGCATGCCAAAGTCTGTTTCACTTTCCTGGCGCGCGGCCTCGGCCTTTTTTCGTTCGGTGACGTCAACGCCCATTTCCAGGATCAACTTCGATCCATCGGTGTCGGTGAAAGGAAAATCGTGAACTTCGTAATGTCGACCATCCGGACCGGTCCATTCCCAATCCAGCGCCTTACCCACCTTCAAAACCTTGTAGGTTTCGCAAATCTCGCAAGGTTCCGTACGCTCGAACAGAAACTCGAAGCAGCGCCTCCCTTTCGCTTCGCCAAAACGCTCGCGGAATTCCTGATTGGAAAAGGCCACGTGGTAATCTGCCGTCAATAGCACGACGTAAGGCGTCAGGACGTCTAAAATGGTGTTGAACTTCTGCCTCTCCGCTGCCACCGCTTCCTCGGCCCGCTTTCGTTCGGTCACATCGCGCGCCGCGGCAAATACGCCCTGGACTTCTCCAACCTCATTCTTAAATACACTGGCGTTGTACAGGACGTCGGTCACTTTCCCGGAAACGTGGCGGATGGCCAGCGGGTAATCCTGGACGACACCGTCGCTGTACACCCTTTGATAGCTGGAGCGGGCTTTTTCGGGCTCAGTGAAGTAATCCGCAAAATCGCTGTCGATTAATTTCTTTCGGGCAACCCCGGTGGCCTGTTCGGTGGCCCGGTTGACGTCCATGATCTTGCCGTCTTTGCTGATGGTCACCAGCGGGTCCAGGCTGGCCTCGATCAGACTGCGGGCGTACGAGGAAGTCTGGCGCAGTTCTTCCTCAACTCGCTCGCGCTCGGCGCGCGCCCGCACCGTCATGATCGCGTATGTCATGTTGCTGGCAAGTTCTTCGAGAAGGCGCTGGACGTCGCTCTCAAACCAGCCGGGTTCGGCGGCGTAAATCGTCAGCGCTCCGATCACGTTCGTGCCAGTCTTGAGTGGCACGGCTATGGATGAACGATAGCCGAGGCGCAGCGCATCTTCGCGCCAAGGTTCCAAACTGCGATCCTGGGCGAAGTCCTGGGCGAAGTCCTGGGCGGCAGTGGTCCTGCCTGTGCGAATGGAAGTTCCGGTTGGACCTCGCCCCCGTTCCACATCCCGCCACGAGATGTTGGCCGTTTTCAAGTATCCTTGTTCGAAGCCCGCGGCCGCCATCGGCCGTACGGTCTTGCTCTCGTCCGCCTCCGCGTACCCGACCCACGCCATCCGGCAGCCGGCCACGTTCACCACCACATCGCACACCTTCTGCAGCATCGCCGATTCATCGGTGGCGCGCATCAGCGCATCCGTGCACTCGCTGAGCGCTAGAAGCGTACGATTCATGCGCTGCATTTTCTCTTCGGAACGCTTGCGTTCACTGATGTCCCGCGCCACCGTCGATACGCCCACGACGGTTCCGCCCTCATCTCTTACCGGACTGATCGAGAGCGACACGTGGAAGATCTCCCCATCCTTTCGCAGGCGAAGGGTTTCGTAATGACGCACCTGCTCGCCGCGCGCCACTCTTTGCATGACCAATCTGAATTCGTCCAACCCCTCGGGCGGGACCGCTATGGCAATGGACCTTCCGATTATTTCCTCGGCCGAGTAGCCATAGATGGCCTCCGCCCCGGCATTCCAACTGGCCACTGTGCCTTCCAGGTCCTCGCCGAAGATAGCGTCGTTCGACGAGCTGACGATCGAAACTAAACGCTGGGCGGATTCTTCCGCTCCTCTCCGATCCGCATCCGTGCGGTCGATGACGAAGCCGGTCCAGGTGGTGATGCCGCCTAACAGGGCCGAGGCACTCACAATCATGATCGCGAGCCCGACCCAATCGGAAAGAAGTCCGGCTGCTTCGCCTCTGGAGCGGAGCCAACCGATCAGGATCGGCACGGTAATCGAGGCCGGCAGCAAGCGCCTGCTCAACGTCCCCCCCCATGGTCGAACTGGCCAGGAGTCTTCCTAAGCCCCACTCGGTACGCGCACACACTACTGCAAATGACAAGGCGAATAGCAGCAGCGCAGTGGACAGAGCGATGTGGGTGTGGGCTGTGTTGAAGTTCAACAAGAACTCAAGAATCCCAAACGCGCATATGATGGCAACCAAAACCGCCAGCAGTGAAGCCAACCGGCGTACCTGCGGTGATTTGGAATCCAGCAGGAACACAACCGTCCCGAGCAAAACAAAACCCACCGCCGTAATGGGAGACATCAATCCGGGACGGACGCTGCCCACGGCATCCTCTGTCCCTACGTGAAACAACAGTCCATCGATGCCTGCGTCCCATCCGAAACAGAACTCCAGGAACGAAACCAGTCCCACGAAGCAGACGACCAGAGCCAACGTTTTAGAGGTCCATTTGCTTCCCGTCGTGCGCTCTTGATTTTCGGCTCGCACCAGCCAGAGTGCGATTCCGATCAGGGCAAAACACAGGGTGGTATTGATCTTGACTGTCACCTGACCCAAAAAGACAGTCTTGATTGCATGAAGGTGAAACAGCCATCCGCCCAGCACGAACAAACCGAAGGCCACCGAGAAGATACTGATACAGGGAGCCACAAACCTCAGACATCGCACGACCCGCGGATCGCTGTGACTCGCCATACTTATAGCCCTCAAAGCCAGTATCGGAGGAGGCAGGGATGCGCGATTGTGATGACTAACACACGAATGGGCGGTGTCGTCCCAAAGCGGGACCGAGGCGCAGTTTAGGATTCGACGCCGTGTCAGGCGCAGAAGATTCCAGCTGAGTTTTCAATGCCGTGATCGTTGCATCGCTTGTTGGCGAGCGCAAACAGTCGTGATCTGCGCGCGCTCCTCCGCCGTCAACCCTAAAAACTCGAATCCGGAACGAATTTGTGACGTATGGCGGACGATCGCAATCGCGCTCAGAGCTTGTTCCGGCAACTGCAAGTCCAGTTCCACGGTTTCGCCCAGACGCAGGTCGCCTTGCACCAAGGCGCCCAATCCTCCTTCACTGATATCCAGCGTGATGCCGCGCGAGGTCTGAACCCCTCCCGCGACCAGGTGGCGAAATTTGATGGGAATGCTGAACAGTGCTCGCGGAAACCTTCGCACAGGTTCGTTCGCAGACATCGTGGCTCGCGCAGTGTGCACCGACATTGCATCCCTCCTGGAGCCAAGCCCGAACCTTGCGGCTCGATTCAACCCCATGCCAATTAACGTGAGCGAAGCGGCAGGCCAGGCTCCCCCAATAGCCTGCCGCTCCGCCTTTCCAGCGGCCCGATACCCATCGGCCGCCATCAACTCAGCATCCGTTCAGGACGGCAGACCGCCACCCACAGCGGCATTCGCCAGGGTGGCATGGATCACGTCCAGAAGCTGCGCGTTGTCGGCCGGCTTCTGGAAGAAAGCAGATGCACCCGATTGCAGGGCACGCTGTTCATTGCCCTGGGGATCCCGGGCAGTCAGCACGATCACGGGAATACGGGAAAGCTTGTCGTCGTCCTGCAACCGCGCCAGCACCACAAAACCATTTCCTGCCGGCAAGCCCAGGTCAAGAATGATGAGATTGGGATGCTCCTTGTATGCCAGTGCGATTGCCGAGTAGCCGTCCACGGCATGCACGGTGTCGTAGTGGTTGGCCCGCAATCGGACTTTCAGCGCCTGGCATAGATCGGGATCGTCATCCACGATGAGAATTTTCGGCATATCCATTTCTGCTCCTTTTTCCTGTCTACTTCTGGTTTTTGGCTGTTGTGATCAACTGTCAACTGCTCCTTAACGCTTATGAAATTTGACTGCCGTCCGCTTGGGCGCGGGCCATGCCCGTCACACGAGCGGCGACCTCCTGCACTTGCTGCTCCAACGATTGACCCGACGCAGGATCGGGCAAAGAAACGGCGCGGGCCGAGACCTGCAACTCCGCCCCGGCCTGCAACTCCGCGAGCTTGCTCATCTGTTCCCGAATGCGAGCCATCATGATCTCGGCACGCGGCAAATCGGTCGACGCAACTACGTAAAAGGTTTGTTCCAACCCGCTGGCCGTCATGGGCGGCAGAACCAGATCCTTGTCGAGGTACACGCAGCGCTCCAACAGCGCCAGGCTGCGGCTGCAAAGATCCTTCCAGTTGCCGCGCGGCGCCCGGGCCCGCGGCCGCAAATCGACCTTGACCAGAACCAGGTCATTGCGCAGCCGTTGCCCAACCGTAATGACCGGCTGCAACAGTTTCGGCAGCGAATAAAGCGGCAGAGTGAACGTGAAATTGCTGCCGCGGCCAGGCTCGCTGGCAACCCAGATGCGTCCGCCATGAAGCCCCACCAGTTCCCGGGCGATATAAAGTCCCAGGCCTAGGCCTTTGCGCTGGTTATCGACCGCGTTGGGATCCTGATACAAGCGCTCAAAAATCAGATTGCGAGCTTCGGGGCTGATGCCGCACCCGGTGTCGGTGACCGAGACGTAAACAAATTCCGGATCCGTCGGAACCAAACATGCCTGCACCGTAACCGCTCCCCCCGCGGGCGTGAACTTGATGGCGTTGTCCATCAGGTTGATCAACACTTCCAGGATTCGCTCTGGATCGCCGTGGATAAAAGGGATGCGCACGTCCATGCCCAGCTCGAGTCCCACCTGCTTCTCGCGAGCGGTGTTCTCCAGCATCTTGGCAGCCGACCGGGTCAACTCGTCGAGCGACACGCAGCGCGGCTCGAGCCGTATCTTTCCGGACTCGGCACGGGTGGCCTCGACCAGATCGCGCACCATCCGCCCCAGCTGGTTGACGCTCTTCAGAACCGTGCCGAGATGTCCGCGTTGCTCGACGCTCATCTCCCCCGCCAACCCGTCGAGCAGAAGCGTTACGTACTGGTGGATGCAGGTCAGAGGCGTGCGCAGTTCGTGCGACACGTGGGAAAGGAACTGGTTCTTGAACTCCAGTTGCTGCTTCCGGCTTATCTCCAGGGAACGCAGAAGAGCCTGGCGTTCGACCGCGTAGCGCATGGCCCTATCCAGCGCCCCGCTGGTGATGTTGCCCTTGACCAGGTAATCCTGCACGCCCTGGTGAAGAGCCTTCATGGCCAGGCCTTCATCATCCTGTCCAGAAAGAATGACCACGGGAACCCCGGGCGATTTCTCCAGCACCTTGCGAAAGGTTTCCGCACCCTGGCTGTCGGGCAGGTTCAAATCCAGCAGCACCAGCGAGGGCGCTTCCTTCGCCAAGGCAGCCAGTCCGTCGGCCAGCCGCTCCACGCAGTTCACTTCCACCGGATGCTTGCCTTCCACCAGACGCAACCGGACCAGATCCGCATCTCCCGGGTTGTCCTCGATCAGCAGCACATGGGTTGCTGGATCCTTCATGGTCTCTCCTTTTGTGGCAAAGTCGCGAAGCCCAGCCAGAAATCCGCCATGCACTGCACAACCTCCGTGAAGTCTGCAAGGTTGCCGGGCTTCCTGAGATAGCAATTCGCTCCCAGCTGGTAGCTGCTGCCGATATCAGACGCCGCCTCGGACGTGGTGAAGATGACTACCGGAATCCTGGCCAGTTTGGGATCCGATTTGATGTCGGCCAGCACCTGGCGTCCATCGCGGCACGGCAGGTTCAGATCCAGAACCACCAGGTCCGGGATCGGAGCGTCGGCATATTCCCGCTGGCGGCGCAAGAAGGAAATCGCTTGCTCGCCGTCGTTGACGAAGTTCATATGAAAATGCCGTTTGCTCTTACTCAGCACTTCGCTCATAAGATCGATATCGGCGGGATTGTCATCCACCAACAGCACCTCAGGCACCGCTTTCATCGTGCTGCGCGTATTGCCTCCCCGGTCCTGCGATGGGAATTGTGAATTGGAAGGTTGAGCCTTGCCCGCGCCCGGGCTCAACCCAGATCTTCCCACCCTGTCGTTCGATGATTTTCTTGCAGATCGATAACCCGATGCCGCTGCCCGGATATTCAGCACGCGCGTGCAGACGCTTGAAGATGGCAAAGATGATCTCGCTATGCTCGGGAGCAATGCCGATGCCATTGTCCGACACCGAAAAGACCCAGCTCTTGGCCTCCTGATGCGCGCTGACCCGAATTACGGGTGGGTCTGACCCGCGGAACTTGATCGCGTTGCCGATCAGGTTCTGAAATACCTGCAGCAACTGCGATCCGTCCGCCAGGATGACGGGCAAGTCGTCACAAGAAATTTGCACGCCGCTTTCACTGATGGCGGCTTCCAGATTCTGCACCGCGGCGGCCACCACCGCATTGCAATCTGTGCTCTGCCGATCCGGTTCGTGCCGCCCCACCCGCGAGAAGGCCAACAGGTCCTGCACCAACGTCTGCATGCGCAGAGCGCCGTCGACCGCATATTGAATGTATTTGTCTGCGTTGGCGTCGAGTTGGCCGTGATAGCGTTCGGCCAGCAGTTGGGTGTAGGTGGCTACCATGCGCAACGGTTCTTGCAGGTCGTGGGAAGCCACGTAGGCGAATTGTTCCAAATCCCGATTCGAGCGGGCCAGTTCCTGCTGGGCTTGTTCGTGCTCTTCGCGGAGACGTTTCTCGCGCAGAGCGCGCCGCACGGATTCGGGCAACCGGGGCAGATCGTCTTTCAGCACATAGTCGGCGGCGCCCCGCTTGATGCACTCCACGGCGGTAAGCTCGCCCAGCGAACCCGAGACCACGATGACCGGGATATCGAGGCCCTCCCGCCGCAACACTTCGACCGATTCCATTCCATTCCAGTTGGGCAGCTTGTAGTCGGCAAGAATCGCGTCATAGGAATTGCTGCGCACCCGGTCGGTGAATTCAGCCTCGGTCTGGACAACGTCTGCGCTCACTTCAAACTGCCGCTGCTGAAGGGCACGCACCGCCAGTTCAACATCCACAGGCTCGTCCTCGACGAACAACAATCGCAACCGGCCACTGCTTCTGGCCGGCGTCGGCGCCTTGGCTTGCGAGGTGCCCGGCGCCAGGTCCGCCGCCGCGCCGCCCGCAGTTGGCGGAGCCGGACCTGCAGGGAACGGTTGTGGAGAACTGCATGGGGCCTGAGGCTCACATGGATCCGGGGATGTCGATAGGCCCGCCATAAGGACTTTCAACGACCTGCCGGGGCTGCCTTGGCGCCCGTTCGACGCAAGATGCCGCCTGCGGCATAGCAAACTGCCTACAATGGCTATCGACGGTAGTGAGTGGGACCTTGAGAAAAAAAGGGGCTGCGGGAGCGACCTGGATAGCACTGTCGTTGCTGTCCCTTCGGCACGATAGGCGGTTCATGTCCGGCAGGACCGCATTGGATTTCCCTGGCCAAGCATTTGCACTGGAAAAACAGAGCCGGCCCGCTTTTAGAACGGACCGGCCGGTTCACGCGGAGACTTGTATTTCGTGTTACTTCGCAGCCAAGCCGTGCGGTCGCGCCGGGCCGGAAGCGAACGCCGTATTAAAGTTCAGGTCAAAGCGACGATCGATCCGTAAATGATCTTTGAACACTTTGACGACGTGGACGTGATGGTCTCCTTCGAAATGGATCTTGCCGAAGCTGTCCTCGTTCAGGAAGTAATCCGCCACGACCAGCCGCTGATCATCGTCGGTGAGAATCAGCGCGTGCGGGCCCGCATCCATCCCAAAGCTCACGATGCCGGACTGCACCGGCAACTCGGGGTCGCTGATGTCGAGCATACCCACCTGCCCAGCCTGGAATGAGCCGAACAGAAGCCGATCGCCCGTCGAGGTGATGGCTAGCAACTGGGTCATGCCGCCGCGCACCGGGACCTCGACATGGGGAACAATATCTTCGCAGTCGAACACGACCTGCGCGGTGCCGCCGATAGTGTCGACCAGATAGACCAACCCATCGAACATCCCCGCCGTAATCGCCCGCCCTTGCGGATCACCCGGAATCATCTTCACGTCCATGGTGCCGATGGCGCTGGGGATCGGAATCGTGCGAAGGATTTCGCGACTCTCAAAGTCCCACACGCGGATGGCTCCGCGCAGCACGGGATCGCCGGGCACGACATTCAGCGTGCTTGCTGGAAGGATAAAGTCCGCAGTCACCATGAGATTGAGGTCGGGCCGCACAGAAATTCCGTGCGGATTGAATCCATCCATCGGCGGATTCACCGGCCATTCTTCTATCAGCTTCAGATGGCGGTCGAATTCCGCCAGGCGACCGGGATCCCCACCCATGGCCGAACCCATCTGCGTGACCAGGAACCCGCCGTGCTCGAGCGGGAGAAAGTCGTCGGTGATACTGGACTGCGACGCGCTGGCGGAAAACATGAACTTCGGGTGACGCGCATTGGAAACGTCAAAGAAGAAAATGCTGTTCTGCCCGCTCAACAGGCTGAGCAAGCCTCCGCACGCCAACACGTTTTTGTCGGCAGACAGGTGGCAATGGTGCGACTCATTGTTGGTGTTGCCCGGGACGGGGATGGGAACGGTCCGGATGATCTTGCCGTAGTCGTCGGAATCCTCGTCAAAATTAACGACGGCAAGGAAGTCGGGAGCTACCCGGGCCTGGTCGCTGGCCCAGACGTAGAGCGTCTTCTCCGGGCGAGCGTGCTTGCGGTCGTCTCGGCCATGGTCGGCACCGAAGGCAGCAGCAGTCAGTAGCAGAATCGAGAGAAGAAAAATCGCCGGACGAAGCTTGGGGCTCGACGTCATATCGCTCCTCGTGGGATGAAGCCGTTACGGCTCGCAGACAATTTAGGGGTGCGACCAGGCACGACGGGCATCGGCCTTTCGCGGAGATTTCTGGTGCGAGCACTCTTGCGCCAACCCCCGACTTGGTCAATTCCCGGCATCTTCCCTGTTGGTGGAATTCGCATTCCCGGGCTGGCTATCTCTGAAACGAAACGACTTGTCGTCGGGGTGCACTATCGGAGTGATGCGAACCGCCACAGTATTCCGGCCTCTTGGAATTCGCGAGCGGACGCCAGAATGAGGCAGTGCGGTGAATACGCAGCAAATGGTAAACTCCTCGGCAACCCATTCTGGATGTGGTTCCATGGGCAACCCAATCCCCGTTCAGCGGCTCTACCGTTTTGGCGACTTTACCCTGGACGCGCACACCGGCGAACTGGCTCGCAACGGAAACCGGACCCCTCTCCGTGAGCAGCCTCTTCAACTGCTGCTTGCCTTGCTGCAGAAGCCGGGCGAGCTAGTGTCCCGCGAGGAACTGATCGGCCGTCTGTGGGAACCGAATACCTTTGTAGATTTTGACCGCGGCTTGAATAAGGCCGTGAACCACCTTCGGGAGGCGCTGGGCGATTCGGCGGAACATCCGCAATTCATTGAGACGCTGCCGCGCAAGGGCTACCGCTTTGTGGGTAAGCTTGAAGAGGAAGACCGTCCGCCCGAACTAAGCCCAACGCCATCTCAACCGCTGCGCTCCCAACACCGTCTTTGGATCGCAGTCCCAGTCATTCTGGCGCTGGTTGCGATCACTCTGGCTGCAAATCTGGGCGGCCTTCGAACCCGGATCATGAACCGCCTGCAACCGGGCCCCCCGCGGATCTCCTCCATCGCCGTCATTCCACTGGAGAACCTCTCGGGCGATCGCGACCAGGAATATTTCGCGGACGGGCTGACCGATGAACTGATCACCGACCTGGCAAAAATGGGGAGCACTCGCGTCACCTCCCGCGCTTCGATCATCCGTTACAAAGGAACCAGGAAGAGCATTCAGGAAATTGGGCGCGAACTGGATGCGGATGCCATTGTGGAGGGAACGGTCACGCGTTCGGGCAAGCGCGTTCGCATCACGGCCCAGTTGATCCAGGTTTCCACCGACATGCATCTGTGGGCCGAAGCGTACGAACAGGACCTGGGGGAAGCGCTGGATTTGCAGCGCCAGGTCGCTGCCGACATCAGCCACAAAGTGGATCTCATGATCCGTCCGCTGGAGTCTTCCAGCCCCGTGAATCCCCAGGCGTACGGCCTCTATCTGAAGGGCAGGTACTTTTTTTACCAATACTCATCGCACGGCTGGCAACAGGCGATTGATCATTTCCGGCAAGCCATCGCGATCGATCCGAATTTCGCGCCCGCCTACTCCGGGCTGGCCGACACGTACCTGGTCGCTGGCGCCTACGGAATGTTCACGCCGCAAGAGGCTCTGGCCCAGGGGAAGGCCGCTGCTCAAAAAGCTCTGCAATTGGACGATCAGCTTGCCAGCGCCCACTACGCGCTGGCCACGGCCTACACCTGGTACGACTGGGATTGGACGAATGCAGAAAAAGAATTTCAGCGCGCTCTGGCCTTGAATCCCGACGATGCGCTTGGCCGGAATTGGTATGGCGGGTACCTTTCGCTGCTCGGCCGGCATAGCGAGGCGATCGAGCAGCACGAACGGGCGCGCCGGATCGAGCCATTCTCCCTGATCGTCAACGCGAACCTGGCACGCGCCTTGTATTGGGGGCGCCGGTACGAGGAAGCGATTCTGCAGGCGCGCAAGACGCTCGACCTGAATCCCAAGTTCGGCGTCGCCCTGTTCTGGCTGGAAGGCTCTCTGCGGCACAAGGCACTATTCCGCGAAGCGGTCGCTCTGCGACAGGCTGTGCATCCGGAACAATCCACCGCTCTCGAACAACAGTTCCGGAAGCAGGGCTTTCAAAGCCTGCTTCGCCAGAACGCCGAGGACTTCAAGAAAGGCGGCGCGCTGGTGGAAGCTGCCCGTTGCTACGCGCAGATTGCGGAGAAAGACCAAGCCATTGCCCTGCTGGAAAGCTGCTTCAAGAACCGGTGCTCCTCCATCGTGACCTTGAGGGCCGAACCGGATTTCGATGTTCTTCAAGGCGACTCGCGTTTCCAGACCCTGGCGCGCGGAGTGGGTTTGCAGTAGCGGGACCAATGGCTGGCCGGGCCTTCGTGCCCTCCGCAAGTATTGTGACAAGACTCGGGCAGCGTTCTGTCTTGTTTGTAGTAACATAGCTTATAGATAATATAAATCCATTATCCGGCGCCGGCCGGAAGGCTGGCGAAAACCCGGCGACCGACTCGCAGAATGCCCATTGCTGGCGATTAGAGGGCCCAGGAGCGCCGAACGAGGCGTGGGACAGCCCAGAAGGTCATCTGGACTACCGGAGCTCGCCTGAGAGGCTCTAATGCGTAAATTGTATCTATAAGCTAATAGCGATTGGCTTGCCCGTTCTTTAGTCGGCGCTGCGCGCTTGCACGCCGGCATCGGGCAGCACTTCCCAAACCCCGTCAAACTTCACGAAGTAGGGTTCGACCGAGATATCGGGGAAGTTCGACGTCAGCAACTGGGCTGCGCGTTGCAGTTCAGCGCGGTGATGTTCGGCTTCGGCGACGCGGTCGCCCCTGAAGTGGGCGAGGCCGCCGTAGGTGGCGCAATCGGAATGGCTCATCACCAGCACGCGTTTGGTCTGGTGCAGGCGGATCGACATGCGTACCTGTTCCAGGATGAAGTCCTGTTCGAAATCATTGCGGGGCGAGGCCAGAGTCTTCGCGCCCCCCGCCACGATGATCATGTCAGGCCGCTCGATATTCTGCTTGCGCAGAAACTTCCGCACCGTCTGGCTGATGCGATGGTCGAAGCAGCACAGCACCGCGGCATCCGCGACGTAAGGTTCGGCGGGAGAATCGAAATGGAATATCTTGCGCATAACCGGTCTTCAGGATTGTAGCGGCCCTGGGCAATGGCGTCACCCGGCGAGCCTCCCTTGGCTGAAAGCGGGAACTGGAATGTCGAGACGGAAAGCTTGTCAACGCTGCGATTGCGCTCGGGTTGGGGCGAAGAGACAGCGCACGCTGGTGCGAACGTGATAGCGACAATTAACTTCCGCTTGGCTCGTCATCGAGGAGGAACTCCAAGGAAATCGACTGGCAAATCAGTACAAATGAATCTATTTGGTTCAATTCCTCGATGGTTCTGGCGCTCGTTGAAATTATTGCGTCGGGGGGCGTTCTCGAAGCGTCTTCGCATCACCCATTAGCGCAATCACTCCGTCGGCGAGGGTGCCACGCCACGAGAGGTAGTCGTGTCCGCCGGCAAACTCCTGGAAGTGTACCTCGTAGCCCTTGGCGCGCAGTACGTCGCGAATTGTGCGAGTGCAAAACAAGATGGCGTCACCTCCACCAGTAGCATTGAATTCCGCGCTCCCAGCATCCAGGTAAAACCGCAGCGGCTTCCTGGGGCTGGAGATGAACTGGCGGACGAGCCAATTTGGTTCCGAGCTGAAGTCTCCGGCATCGCTGGCTGATGGCGGCGTGCGGTGGAAAGCACCGGACTGCGCCAGGACGTTTCCAAACGTCTCCGGATGCCACAGAGCGGCGCAGGCGGCGCCGAGTCCTCCCAAGCTCGACCCGGCCACAACGGTCTGGCGAGGATCCCTCGTGAAGTTGTATAGACCATGCGCCCAAGGCAGTAATTCGGTGACCAAAGCCCCTGCGAACCCGGGATTGCACAGTAGTTCGCGGTCCCGGGCGTCGTCCTTTGCATTGCCTACGAGGAGTGCGATCACGGGCGGAATGCGCCCTTCCGAGATCAGATTATCGAGGATGGTGGGCGTGGGAACCAGGCTGAGATAAGCGTCTTCATCGAATAGAAGGAGCAGCGGATAGGGCTCCGCTCGCGGCGAATACGTCGGTGGCAGATAGAGCGCGATTTCCCTCTCGTTGTTGAGCACCGCGCTCTTGAATCGGTGTTTTTCTATCCGTCCCGCGGGAACGTCGGGCCGCGAGTCAAGCCACGGCTGCGGCTGGGCTCCAGGCATTTCGAGCACCGAGTTCCCGCGATATTCCGGCGCATCCACACTCTCAGGATCAACGCGATAGCGCTTGGGGTTCAACGGATCCGGCCTGGCCGCCGCCGCGATCATGGTGATCGCCTCGTTGTCTATGCCTAGCGACAAAGGACGCAGCCGTGCGGCATTCGGAGCCAACGTATACGCAAGTCGCATCTTCCGGTCCACTTTGATCGTCTTGTACCAGACATGGGTGTCGCCCAGGCGGGTCATCTGGAACTCATCGGGCGCCACGGCGACGTAGGGGAGCCAGAGCACGATGACATTCTCCGTACCGGGCTTGCCCTTCCAAAGAAAAGTGACCGCCATGTTCTCTCGATCGCCGGCAATCGGCTCGATCAGCGGCGCGCCGGCTTTCTCGATCTCCTTCCAAAAGGAATTGACGCCGTCTCGATCCCCGTGCTCGACCGAAGCGCGCAAGGCTCCCATCCGCTGACTCTCCACAAAGGGAACGAGCGGCGAGAGCCGTGCCGCCAGCGTAACCACTTTCTCCAGCGCAATCGTGTAAGTCCCCGCAGCGCGCTTGTCCACGGCCGCAAGCTCCACCCGATAGGCGCCCGAAGTTTCGGCGACCAGGTTGAGTTTGTCCTCCTGCGGCCCCAGTTGGGCTCCGCGAAAAGGCTTGCCCGACGGATCGTAGGTTTTGACAACGAGCGCCAAGCCGCGAGGGTTCACTGCGATCTGGGCAAAATCGCCATCTCCGAGCGAAAACATGAAGGACTGCGCTTGACCTGGACTCAGACTGCTTTCCCGAACCTGCCCCAGCTTGAGCTCGGGCTCGCTTGCAAGAATTGGCCGACTCCAAATGGCGACAACAAAGAATGCAATTAGGAATGCACGTTGGGCATGCACGACAGTCCTCCTTCGTTTGCTTATAAGCAGGAAAAACAAGTCGACGGACGATTACTCGTGCGCAGTGTAGCTCCACCGGGGGTATATACGCTGTGATGCGCTGACGTTCCCGAGAAAAGCAGACGTCCAGTCATAGTACCGGTCGATGGTGGCAATTCGATCCGGATGGTGGCCAACAGGAAGTAAACCGCCAACTGATAGGCCATCTTCTCAGCTGGCGATAAATCGCAATTACGCTCAAACCCCTGCTCGAAGGGAAGATGAGCGTGAACGCCCCTATCGACAGGTATTCGCAGTCGAGACTCACGACAGCGGCGAGTACCGCTGTGTGCGCCGCAAACTGCAACGCAACCGCGAGCGCATCACGGTACGCGGTCCCAATGACAACCACAACAAAGATCTGAAGAACCTTTTCAAAAGTGCCGCTGTCTCGGCCAGCACACGCCCTGGTTCTCTGCACGACTTTTATGTAGCCCGGGTGCTAGGACGCGCTAGAATACTATTGTTTTTCTCGCCACTTTGGTCCCGCTCAGGACGCGTAATTTTTCCGTCTACTTTTCGTTAGAAAGAGGAGTGTCGCATGACTCCGGAAACGCAACCGTCTGAATCTCCGTACTGCGTGAAGATCGAGACCGCGACCGGCAGGTCCGCTACTGTCCCCATTGCCGTCTTGACACCCAAGCAATTGGAGGCCTTCCTTCAGGTTGAGTTCAAGAGGTTGGCGCAAGAAGCCGGCGCAAAGGGCGCTCGTGTTCATGTGGAGCGCGCGGTAGCCGCTGATCATGAGCAGGTCATCCGGGAGGTTACGGCATGCCTGCGCTCACCCAAGGCAAGCGTGGCATGAAGTCCGAATACCAAAGTTCTCTTTGGATACCCTGAAGAACTCATCCAACAGCCATCCTGTACGCTGTGGGGCGGGTATTCCGCAATTCCTCGGGCTTCTCGGGTTTTTCCCCTATGGCGCGAATCCCAACGCGGCACCGGATCATCCACTTGGTATATATTCGTCCACCTTCGAGGAGGACCCCATGCAAGCAATCACGGGAATTTTTTCGTCCCAGGCGCAAGCGGAGAGAGCCGTTGCGACGCTAAAATCTCAAGGCATCCCGTCTGACAAAATCACCTTACTTACTCCCGGGGCGCACAATCAGGCGCAGCCCGCCTCGGTTCCGACCGACGCTGCGGAGCAACCCGGAATCGGAAAAGCCATCGGAGCCGTAGTGGGCGCGGCTACGGGATTGTCGGGCGCTGCGCTGGTCGCAATCGTTCCCGGGGTTGGCCCGGTCACGGCCCTGGGGTTGCTGGGCGCGGCCGTGTTGACTGCCGCCGGAGCCGGCGTAGGCGCGGTCGCAGGAGAAACACTCGACAATTCCCTCAGCCAGGGCGTCCCTGAGGATGAGCTGTTTGTGTACGAAGACGCGCTGCGCAAGGGGCACAGCGTGATCATCGTGCTGGCAGACAACAACGACTCCGCTTCGCAGTCGCGAAAGACACTCGAGTCAGCCGGAGCGGAAGCCGTCGATGCGGCGCGGGAGCAGTGGTGGATCGGCTTGCGCAGCGCGGAGCAGGAGCATTACTCGGAATCGGGAAGGCACTTCAACGATGACGAAAAGTTCTACCGCCTGGGCTTCGAATCGGCTCTGCATGCGCGCACGCGCTGCATGGAGTTTGACCAAGTCGCCGCCGAGATGGCCAACCGGGTCGAAGAACTCGAGCGGCAGTATCCCGGCGTGAACGTCGAGGAACCCTTCACGCGCGGCTACCAGCGAGGACGGGAATACTACCAGCAACTGTGCGACGAAAAGAAGGCTGCCTGAGATCGCTGGGTTTGTCGGAATGAACTGGTGAGCTACAGGGCGGCTGACATGCTGGTGCCGGCCGCCGCAAATACATCCGCCGCTTCTTTCTCGGCGATGGGCGTAAAGACCCGCACAACCTCAGCATCGAACTGCGTGCCGCTCGCCTTCACAAGGCGCGAAACCGCTTCTTCGTGAGGCAGGCCTTTGCGATAGCAGCGGTTTGAAACCATCGCATCGTACGCATCAATCACAGAAATAATTCGCGAGACCAGCGGAATATCCTGACCTTTCAGCCCGGCCGGATAGCCTGTTCCGTCCACGCTTTCGTGATGGTGCAGCGCATAGAGGCTGGCTTCCTCCAGTCCGGGAAACAATCGCAGGATCGACCAGCTGTATTCGGGATGACGATTGATGATGGCCCGCTCCTCAGCGGTAAGCGGACCGTTCTTCTTGAGGATGGCGTCCGGGACGCCGACCTTTCCAATGTCGTGCAGCAGGGCTGCGACTTCCACCTGATAGGAGCGGCTCTCGGGAATGTTCATCTCCCGCGCAACCCGCAGCGCCCATTCCGCCAGACGCGTGCTGTGCACTCCGGTGCTGATGTCTTTCAGGTCCAGGAGCTGGTTGAAGGCGCAGATCACGGAATTGCGAAGGCCGAGTTGCTGCTCCTCGAGTTCTTTTACCCGGAGCAGCAACTCGGACACCTCGAATCCCGAATTGGTTGTCGTTGCCATGTGCTCAGTGCGCCGATTCTCAGTGCAGGATCCGGCACGCAAATACCGACTGGTAGGTATCGAGCCGCCCGAATCCCATATCGATGTCTCCGATATAGTCGGCGGCGGCCAGACCCAACGGAATCGAAGTGCTGCGGCAGCCGCCGTTTGTGCCTAGCATCAGCGCGGCCGTCCCGGCCGTAAGCGGGGTGCTGAACGAAGTTCCCCATCCCGCGGCATAGGTGCCCCACGGGTAAGTGGTCACGACACCCTCGCCAGGAGCGGCAATCCAAACCGGGGGTGCTCCATAGTTCGTGAAGGTCGACTGAATGTCGTTGTTGGAGGTGGAGGCGACGTTGACCACTCCGGGCAATGCGCTCGGGTAAACAACCTTGCGCTGACCATCATTTCCGGCCGAGGCGACGGAAACCACTCCTTTGCTGTTCGCGTATTTAATAGCGCGGGCCAGTTCGGGTGAATAGGACGAGTAGTCGAAACTCATATTCATCACCCTGGCGCCGTGCGCGACCGCGTAGTAGATGGCGCGCAACACATCCGAATCGTAGCCGGTGCCGTCGGAATGGAATGCCTTGAGGGGCAGAATCTTGGCCTGGGGCGCAACCAGGTGCACGAGGCCGGCCGTCATGGTGCCGTGTCCGAAGGCCGCATACTGCGTGCCGTCCAGAACTGCGACCGTGCGCTGGTCCAGCACGGCGACGGTCCGCTGGTTCACTTCGCCAGTCGATCCCGAACTGGTGTCGGGCGAGGCATTCACGTCCACGCGTTCGGAGCCGCCGCTGGTGTTGCGGGTAAAGTCGTAGCCGGTAAGCAGCACACTCTTCAGCACGGGATGGGTTGGATCCACGCCGGTGTCAATCACGGCAACGGTCACGCCCGCTCCGGCGGCATTGAAGGTGGTGTGTGCCTGGTTCATGCGGATCAACTGCGCGGCGGGCTGCGTCACATAGCCGTGCCAGACCGTCGTGCCGTAGTAAGAAACAGGCTGCTTGTCGGTCAAGTACGCGGGTGTCGAGTCCGCGTAGGCGTCCTGCGTATTGACCTGCTGATCGATTTCTACAGAAAGAATGCTGGTCTGCAGGCTCAACCGAAGCAGGCTGGTGACCGGGTTCAGAATTGGTGGAAAAGTAACCAGGAACAACTGCCCGTCAGGGTCGCCCAGGCCAGTGACCACTTTGCAGCCGGTCAGGAGGCAGCTCAGATTGATGCCCGGCAGGCCGAGTGAATCGCGCACGATCAGGCGAGTCTGTGCTTGCGCCGCCGGCGCACCCAGAGAGATCAGCATCAGCGCCAGGCATCCCAACACTCCAAGTCGCTTGCCGCCGAATTGTGATTTCAGGTCTTTCATTTGTTGCAATTCCCCTCTGATAACGGGCTTTTTCAGTTGGGGGAATGACGGCAAGTCTAAAATGGGAATTCACCAGCCGCTACTTACGCCCGTAATCCGTACTAGTAACCAAGCCTTTGTTATTGGGGTAATCCCGCATCAATCGAGATTTCCCAACGCGATCCGCAGGGTCCTGCGACCCGTGGTGACGACCGACATGCGAAGCTGATCCTGCGGCTCAAACTCAAACTGAAATTCTCCGTATTCGTTGGTTTCGGTTCTCGTGACCATGCGGCCTTCGTGGGTACACAACAGGATCGCGGCGTTGTTCAGCCAGCACAGCGGCGCTTCCTTGTCGAGTACCTGCCCGCATGCGGAGACCATGTTGCCCTGCTGCTGACGCTCGAAACGCAAATCCACCGTCAGACCTTCGGCTTCATAGATGACCTGGCGGGTAGCGGCGCGGGCGCTACGCAGGCCTGCCGGCGCGGGCTGAGTGGCACTGTCAAAAACCATGCCCGCGAAGGTTTGCGGCCCAGGCCGGAATCCGGCGAGGAACTCAGCCTTCACCAGATGGACTAAGTCTGCCGGAGGCACGCAAGCACGCTCTTCGGCGGCGAGCCCGGCAACCCGTTTCCAAAACTCGAGTGCGCTTTTGCAGGTCGAGCAACCCGTCGCCAGATGCTTATCGACGCGTTGTCTCGTGCCTAACAAACCAGTTCCTCGCACGAAATCCACCCAGTTCTGTTCTGAAAAATGCTCCATCTCGATCCTCGGCTTCAGGCTTGCCGCCGCACTTATGTCGCAATGGACTTCTGCCATTCACGAATAAGAGACAGCGTGGGCGGCGAAAAATATAGATTCCGCAAAATAAATTTGGCGACGTCTTACCCCTTTCCTATCAGGGAGAAAGGGGCCCAGTAATAGGGATGGGGGTAACTTTTGCGCAATTCCTGCATGGTCGCCTGCATGGCGGTAGCGGCTGGAGCCCCGGCCTGCAATCGGGTGTGAAGTCCGACCATGAAGTCTTTGGTGCTGTCGTCATGGACATCCCACAGGCTCAACACCAGGGATTGCGCGCCGGCTTGCAGAAGGCCGCGCACGAGGCCCATGAGTTCGTCGCCGGGAGTGACCACGTTCAAACCCGTCGCACAGCCGCTCAATACCACGAGCTCGGCCGGCAACTGCAGGTAAGAGAGGTCGTACAGGCTCAGATGCGAATTTCCCAAACGGATCGACGAGAACATCGGGTTGTCCTGCCGGAAGTATCCGTGGGTCGCAATGTGCACCACGCGACTGTTCCGGCCGTGAGTCCGCAGGACTTCTTCGGTCGCCGCATCTCCAAGAAAGAGCCTGGCGTTTGGCAGAATCGAATGCAACGCTTCCACTTCGGCGCGTATGGAGGGAGCTTGCGTATCGGGAATGCCGAGAATCAGCGAATCCGTTGCTGTCGTTCGTGGTTTGGCCTGGCAAAGCGCGTAAACGCTGGCGCTGGGCGCATACGAAACCGTATGCCGGTCGATGACATACGATGTGCCATCGTGGAGCGCGTGAAATGGCACGTAGTGCAACAAGCCGTGCGGAACAAAAACCAGGTGTCGCGATTCCAGAAAGCCCTGGATCGGGGCCAGTAGTTCCTGGTAGAGGTTCTTCAGGTGGGCCTGGGTCGACAGCAGCAAAGGATCGTTGAATGCTTCGAGATATCTTGAATGAAGGCGGAACTTCGACATCTGAAGCTGAAGCAACTGCAAGAGTTTCTGAATCCTGGTCCTCAAGGTCACCGGAACCATGTGAATCCGCTCACGCGTCAAGACGCACGCGATGGTTCGATCCTGAATGCGGAAGTATTCGACCAGGGCAG
The DNA here is from genome assembly GCA_963733805.1 of uncultured Acidobacteriota bacterium. Lineage (GTDB taxonomy): Bacteria > Acidobacteriota > Terriglobia > Terriglobales > Acidobacteriaceae > Gp1-AA133. The sequence goes on from CAVTEO010000011.1 coordinate 394,321, forward strand.
TATCGGCGGGCAATGCGGCTCGAATCTCCTCGAGAGGCATGCTGGAAGCGACCTGGAAACCAGCTTCGTGCGCCTCGGCGACGGTCGCTTCCTTCAGTGCTTTAACAAGATCCGCTTCCCGGGCACGCGCCTGTTGCTCGAGCAGCTTGATGCGGTCCTGCGAGCGTTCCTCGGGGCGCAACTGCTCGCGCTCGATCAGGTTGTAATACCAGTTCAGCTCCTCGCGCGCAGTCCGGATGGATCGCACCAGCTCGCTCTGGCCGGCGTCGGCAGCCGTTGGCACGTGCACGGATTGGCGCAACAGGTCCATCAGGGCCCGCGACTTGGCTTCCTCGATGTAGGAAAAAGCCTCTTCGAAACCGTCCTGTCGGCGCAGGCAAAGATCTACAAGGTTTTCGTAGACCTCGAGCTTGTTCTGGAAGAACGCAATCTTCAATTCTTCGCCGCGCAACTTGCCCCGCAACTGCTCCACGGCTTCGCGGGCGCGCCGGTACGCTTGATAGGCTTGCTGCGGCCGCTGGCTGATTCGATCGATCTCGCCGGCCAGGAATTCCGCCTGGTACAGCAGCAGAGGGGAGTCGATTTTCTCCAGCCGGGTACGGGCCGTCCGGCAATATCGGTCGGCGAGATTGATGTCGTTCACGCGGAGCGAAATCCGGGCGAGGAGCAGTTCGGCCAACACTGCTTTTCCCGGCATGGACGAATGCTCAAAGAACTCGAGCGCGGCCATGCACAGCCGTTGGGCTTCAAATAAGCGGCCCTCATTGAACAACACCAGAGCCTCGTACAAATCAATAAGGGCTGACCATACCTGGTTCTGGTCACGCACAAACATCTGCTTCGCTTGCGCGAAAAGCTTGACGGCCTCGAAGGCCTGGCCGGTACGGCTGGCAGCGATCGCGGTAAATGCGAGGGCCTTCGCGCCTTCGTAGCCAAAACCCAGGGCATTGAATGCGTCGTGGGCGGCCCGGCCCAGGTCGCCGGCTTCCGCGCTCAGGTTCAGCTCAAGATAGATTTCCGACAAATCAAGATTGCAGAGCGCTTGCTGGTAGGTGTCGTCTGCTTTCTTCGCACTGACTGCCGCATCGCGCAGCATCTGGATGGCGCGGCCCAATTCCCCGCGCAAGAAGTACAGGTACGCGATGTTGTAATCCGCGTAGGCGACCAGGATGGGCATGCCTCTCTGCTCGCAGTGCTGACGCGCGATCCGGTGCAGTTCGAGAGACCTGGGAAAATCGTTGAGGCTGATATAGCAGAGGGATAGATTGCTCAGAACGGCCGCCAGCCCTTCGGAGTCGTCGTGCTTCAGAAGTTCGTCGTAGGCGCGCTGGTAAAACTCGACGGCCTCGCTGAAGCGATCCTGCCGGTGATAGACGTTTCCGATATTGATTTCGAGGCGGGCCAGCCGACGGGTGTTTCCCTGGCGCTCGAAAATCTTGCGCGCTCGCTCCCCGCAGGCGAGGGCATCGTTGTAACGCCCAATCAGCAGCAAGGGCTGGATGGAGCCGCTCAGGGTGCGCGCGAGTTCCGCGTCGTCTCCGCACCTGTGCAAACAAGTGGATAGCGCGCTCGTGCAGTTGAATGGCTTCCGAGTGATGGTCCAGCGCATACAGGGCGTTGGCCTTGGCGCGCAGGCTCCGGGCCAGGGAGGGAGCGTCTGCCAGAATGTCTGCCACCTCGAGTGCGGCATCGGCCAACCGATTCGCCCGATGGGTATCGACCCGGACCTCCTGCCAGACTCGCTCTGTGAGGACGCGTACGACTTCATCCCATGCCACATGCGGATGCTGCGCGACCAGGTGCCTACGGCCGGCGACGTCATTGAGGGCGAGCAACTGCTCGATGAGCGCATCGGAATCTTGTTGGCGCGCCGCTTGAACGCTCATCAGAAGCCCTTTTTCTCGAGATTTTTCCGCAAGCGGGCGAGGCATCGGCTGCGGATAAATCCGATCGATCCCGTCGCCAAGCCCAATTCTTTGGCGACGTCTTCATAAGGCCGCATGGGCGATTCGAAAAACAGCATGCGGATCATCCGAGCACAGCGCGCCGGCATCTCGAAAATTGCTTCCCGCAAAGTTTGTTCTTGCTGGAACTGGATGAGCGACTCTTCGGCGGGCGGCTCGGGAGCAGACGGTTCGGGAGCTTCAGGGTCAAGGCTGTCTTCGCGACCGCCCGTGCGGCGATAGCGCAGACACTCGTGATAGCAGGTCTGCATGAGCCACTTGGGCAAGGCGCGGGGCTCCCGCAACTGGGGAAGTTTCAAAAGCAGGTCCACACATACCAATTGGAAGATGTCGTTCGCTTCCTGATGCATTCCCATCCGAATCGGAATGGAATAGATGAGATTCTTGTAGCGATCGATGAGCGCCGACCATGCGTCGGCATCATCGGCCAGGCAGCGCTCGATCAACTCCTCGTCGCTGAGAACGGGAGCACGCTGCAACTGCCTCTTGGCTGCCGTTCCCGTCATCGCGCTCCTGCATTCTCCAGCGGAGTGCGAATGTAGAGTTCGTCAGCATTCCACAGCGTGTACGGGTCCAGGATGGCGGGATGGAAATTGCCCACCCGCGGATTGGCGGCCGCGAGAATGTTGGGCGTAGCCAGGAAGATGAAGGGCAGTTGCTCGGCAATCAGCTGCTGCACACGATCGTAGAGTTGTTTCCGTTTTCCGTAGTCAAGGGTGACCATCTGTTGCTGCATCAGGCCATCGACTTCCTTCTCCCACGGAGTGGCCGGTTGCGTCTGGTGCAGGTGCCACAGGTGCGATGTGCCGGTGCTGGTCCACACATTCATCTCGGGATTCGGATCAGCATCGCCGCCGCCCAGCGCCATGATTGCCGCTTCGTAATCGAATGTCTGAAAGACCCGGTCCACCAGGGCGCGGAACTCCAGCGGGACCATGTGAACCTGCATCCCCAGGTGGCTCAAGTCGTCTTGCAACAGCGTCGCCATCTTCATGCGCTGCGAATTGGAGGAACTGGTGATGATCGAGAACTCGACGGGCGTTCCGGACGGATCGATGAGCTGACCGGTCTTGTTCCATGAGAATCCTGCCGACTGCAGCAACTGGCGGGCGGTGGGCGTCGACGCCTTCGGATGCGAGATGGAGGTGTTGGCCCACAGCTTGTTCCCCGGGCCAACATTCCCCCATAGGCCCGCTCCGCGCGTTCCATATACCAGCCGGACAATCGCGTCGCGATCGATCGCGGCCGAAACCGCCTGCCGGAACTTCAACTCGCGGAACCATGCCTGTTTGCGGGCAATGGCGTCGAGTTTCTTCGAACTCAGGTCGTTCTGGTTAAAGACCACGAAGTTGTATTCGAGGCTGGGCCCCATGTCGGCAAGCTGGGCATGGGTGCGCTCGTGTTCCCGATGGAGGAGGTTGTAATTGTCCGAACTGAGGCGGCTGATCATGTCGGTTTCGCCCGCTTCAAAGCGCATGACCTGCGCGTCTTCGGTGCCGACAAAAAGAAAGGTGAGTTCATCCAGATATGGCAGGCGTTCGTTATGGCTGTCGACCTTCCAGTAGTAAGGGTTGCGTTCCAGCACCACGCGCTCGCCGGCCGCATACTGCTTGAGCCGGAACGGCCCTAATCCTGCGATTTCGCCGGGCGCCGCACTGAGCGACCAGGCCTGCACAAACTTCCCGTCCCGGTAGGGCTTTTCCAGAAGATGTCTGGGAAGCATGGCAAGGCCGTCGAAGAGCCTCTCGGCGGCGGCATACGGACGAGGCAGGGTGAAGCGCACCGTGTACGCATCCAGCTTGGTGACCGCCATCGGCTTGCCGTCAATGAAGAGCAGGTCGCGCTGAGGCGAATCGACGTTCTCGTCCATGTAAAGCGGCAAAGGAGAACACGACGTCATCGGCGTCGAACGGATGGCCATCGGAAAAGCGGATGCCCTTCCGGAGTTGCAGGGTAAAGGTGCGGCCGTCAGGCGATGTTTTCCAGGACTTCGCCAGCGCGGGCTGAGTCTGCTGCGAAGAGCGATTGATCTCGATCAAATCGGCCATGAGGCGGCCGGTGATCTCGCGGGAAACAGCGTCGGTCGCAATAACTGGATTGAATGTCTTAGGTTCTGCGCGCCCGCCAACGGAAAGACGTCCGCCGTAGTGGCCCGAGACGTCGGCAGCACGCAGAAGCTCTTCTCCTGGCTTCGGTTTTTCAGGCGCGGGACCGGCCGCAAACGACACACCAGCCAGCAGGCACACGAGTAGGGCTAGGCGAGAAATGACTTTCATAGACCCCTATCCCCACAGAACTTAAATTCCAGGTTTAGCGAAATTCTAACCGGGAGTGCAGGGTATCGGCGAGAAGGGCGTAGATTACGGAGGTAATTACGAGCGCGGCGACGGGCGCCAGCAACCACGCATAAGACATCAACACGCTGTACTGTTGAAGGGCGCTGAGCATGTTGCCCCAACTGGCAACCGGCTCGCTGACGCCAAGCCCCAGGAACGAGAGCACGACTTCGGCCGCGATGTAGCGCGGAACGAGCAGCGCTGCCTGGGTCAGCAAAAGTCCCGAAACTTGAGGCAGGATGTGCCGCCGAATGACATGGAGGTCGGACCCGCCGAAAGCCCGCGCCGCCAGGACATAGCCCTGGGAGCGGGCACTCAACACCATGCCGCGCACCAATCGCGCAGGCCTCGCCCAGCCAATCACGCCGATAACGCAGGTCAATACGAGGAAGGTTCTTGCAGGGCTCAGATGCAACGGTAGAAACGCCCTCACGCCCAGCAAGAAGTAAAGCCAGGGCAAGGATAGGAACAATTCCGTAGCCGCCATCATGGACTCGTCTTTCCACGATCCGTAGTAGCCTGCCACGATGCCGAGCACGGTTCCGACCAGAAGTGTGATCAGAGTGGCAACAATGCCGGCCGCCACTGAGATCTGCCCTCCATACAGAACTCGCGAGAATTCATCCCTGCCAAATCCGTCCGTGCCAAACAGCGAGATTCGTCCCGGTTCGTCGACACCGAAAAGGTGCCAGTGGATTTCGAAGATTCCGAACAGCCGGAATGCAGGGCCGCGCGCTGGAACGTGGATGGGGAAGGCCTGACCTTTGTCCTCCACGAAGCCGTCTGCTGCCATGGTCCAGCGGTATACGAAGGGGCGAACATGCCATCCCGCATCGTCGCGAAAATGGATGCGTGTCGGCGGTGCGTAAGGCAGTTCGCGATCCTGTACGGCTGGATCACACGGGGCGAGAAATCCCGCAAAAAGAAGAACCAGGTGCAGGCCAGCCGCGGCCGCGATCAGCAGGGCGGTCCTAGCGCGCATCGAGCGCCCCCGTGCGAATCCGCGGATCGAAGGCAAGGAGCATGACATCCGCAACGAGATTGCCGGCCACCAGAAAAAGCGCCGACAACATGATGCCGCCGATGACCAGATAGAAGTCACGCGACAAGGTTGCTTCCAGGATCAGGGGACCGAGGCCGGGCCATCCGCAGACCACCTCAATAAGGAGAGAGCCGCTGATGAGACCACCCAGCGAGAATCCGAAGAGCGAGATTGCCGGACTGGCAGCCGCGGCCAGCACGCTGCGGAACAGCAAGCGCCCCTGCCCGATGCCAAAGCCGCGTGCGGCCTGCACGAACGGCATGTTCAGCACCTCGAGGACGCTCGCGCGCACATGCCGCACGATGATTGCACTCTCCACGACTGTGAGGATGAACACAGGAAGAAGCAGATGCCTGACGAAATCCTGCGCTTTGCCGTAGGTCGAGAGGTCATCCGTGTTCGCCGACCCCATCCCGCCCATGGGAAGAAGCCGCCAGTGAACGATGATCGCCAGGAGGCCCACGGCAAGAACTACTTCCGGAATGGAAACAACGAATGAGCTTCCGGCACCAACGAGCTTGTCCAACCATTTGCCGCGGCGCGCTGCCACCCAAACGCCCAGCGGCACCGAGACCAGCCAGGTTAGAATCAATCCCACGGACGTCAGGACCAACGTGTTCCTGGCTCTGCTACGCAGCAACGGCCCCACCGGAGTGTTGTAGGCAAAGGAATATCCGAAGTCGGCCCGGAGCGCTGATTTCACCCATCGTCCGTATCGAACTATGAGCGGCTGATTCAGTCCATAGCGGGATTGCAGCGAAGCGATGGTCTCGGGCGAGATCTGGGGATTGAGACGCATCTCGTCGAAGAAACTTCCCGGGGCCATTTCGCTGAACAAGAAGCAAAGGACCGACACGCCTGCCAGCATCACGATCGCCCGTAGCAATCTGCGTCCCAGATATTTCACGCAAAGGCTCCCGTGGCAAGAGCAAGGTTCGACTCAACGGCTCTGGTCGACAGCAGGAGCTTCCTGGTTTCCTCGGACTGCGGGTTGTTGATCACGTTGCGCGCGATTCCCTGTTCCACGATTCGGCCGTCCGCCATCACGGCAACCACATCCGCCATGCCCGCCACCAGCGCCAGGTCATGAGAGATCAGCAGGTAGCTCAGGGCGTGCGCGGCTTGCAGATCCATCAGCAAATTGGCAATCTGCGCCTGGGTGGGCAAGTCGAGACCCGAGAACGCTTCATCGAGAACCAACAGCTTCGGCCGGGTTGTGAGCGCGCGCGCGATCGCCAAGCGCTGTCGCTGGCCTCCGCTGAAGTCCATCACTGAGCGGTCGAGCCAGGCGGGAGAGAGCGCGACTTCTTTTACGACAGCCTCGGCGACCGCCCTGCGCTCGGAGCGGCTCCGGCCCTGGATTCGCAGGGGCTCCTCCACTGCCTCCGCCGCCGAGAATCCCGGATTCAGCGACGTGACTGCATCCTGGAAAATCATCTGGACATCCATTCGAATGGGGAGCAGTTCCCGGTTGCTGAGGTGGGCGATATCCTGGCCCGCGAACCAGATCTGGCCGGAATCGGGCCGCTCCAGGCGTGTTACGCATCGGGCGACCGTGGATTTGCCGGACCCTGAGGCGCCCACCAGCGCGAAAGTCTGGCCCGGGTGAATCTCGAACTCGACTTCGTTCACTGCCGCAATGGGCACACGCCTGCGCCAGCGCCCGCCCGCGACGTAGTTCTTTGAAAGTCCCTGGACTCGCAGCAGGGGTTCGGTGTTTTTCTGGCCGGTCGTCAAGCTATTCGCCATATTTGAAGCAGCTCACCGATCTGGACGGTTCCGGATTCACTTCCTGCGGAGCACGTTCCGTACACACCGCCGTGCGCTCAGAGCAGTGGGGTTCGAAATGGCAGCCAACTGCGGGCCGCTCCGCATCCAAACGCGGGCCGCCGATGGTAGGAAAGCGCCTGCTCGAATTGGTTACTGCCACCGACGAGCGCGCGAGACGAAGAAGATCTTGCGTGTAGGGATGAAGGGGGCGAGCAAGAACTTCCGAGCGCGACCCGACCTCCACCACAGAGCCTGCATACATCAAGGCAATGCGATTCGAGAGTGAAGTCACGAGACCCACGTCATGGCTGATGAGAAGGATAGCCATGCCATGCTTCTGATGCAGCTGCGAGAACAGGCCGGCAATGTCGGTGCGCAGGGAGGCGTCGAGTTTGCTGGTCGGTTCGTCGGCAATCAGAAGCGACGGGCGGCAGGCGATCGACTGGGCCAGGACAATGCGCTGGCGCTGTCCGCCGCTGAGTTGGTGAGGATACGCACCGGCAGTCTGATCGGGTTTATCGAAGCCGACTTCCCGGAGCAACTCGTTGACCCGTTCCCGGCGTTCCTGGCGGTTCAGAGGGAGATGTGCGCGCAGCACCTCCGCGATTTGCGTACCAACCGTCATCACAGGGTTGAGCGCCAATGCGGGCTCCTGGGGAGCAAGCGAAATCCTGGCTCCGCGAATCGGTTGGAATTTCGCTTCGGACAGGCTCAGCAGATTTGCGCCTTCAAAAACAATCTCTCCGTCGATCGCCGCCGAACCGGGGAGTAAGCCGAGGATTGCGTTCGCCAGCGTGCTCTTGCCGCAACCGGACTCGCCCAGGATGCCGACGATTTCCCCGGTGTTAAGGGCCAGGCTCACGCCGTGGAGAGCGCGTACCGTCTCGCCGTTCTCTGGCGAGAACGCCACCTTCAGCGATTTAATTTGAAGCAGACAATTCCCCGCGTCCTGCAACCTGATTCACCCCAGTTACCAAGTGTTACCTAACTCCAGGGGCGGAACAATCGGCGAAGGTATCGGGACTTTCGGAACGCGGGTGAAGGGGCCTCCGCGAGGACAAAGGGACACATTCCCTGATGCTCGAGCGGCTCCCTGTATGATCCGAAGCTAAAGGCCTGTGGGCTTTGATTGCCAGCAGCTTTCCGCCCGGACTTCTCGGGTTCAACGTGAAACGGCTTTTGAGGAATCAACTTCTGCCAGTGTTGTTCGGCAATCAAGCTCTGCGCCTGGGCGAGGCGCTCGGAGGGCAGGGGATGCGAGCGGAAATAGCCTCCAAGGCTTGCGATGGCCAACTGCGACAACTCCTGCTCCGGGCTTTCGGCGTGAATCACGTACTCTCGGTGGAGTTTCGCCAACTTCTCAAACATGGCGACAGCACCGTAGGGTGAGTATCCAGCTTGCACCGCCAGACGCATCCCTTCGCGGTCCGCTTCCAGTTCTTCGTTCTTGTTGTACCCCGCCTCCCAAAGGTCCAGGGGAAGTTGGACGAGCGCACCGACCGCTCCGAGCTGTAGGTTGCGGAGCCGGGCTTCAACCTGCACGCGCTCCGCACAGTGATAGTGATCGACGTGTTCGATCTCATGCCCAAGGACGCTGGCTAACTGATCCTCGCTCGTCATCAAGTTCAGCATCCCCTCACCCATAAAGATCTGCCCACCAGGAAGAGAGAATGCATTGATCATCGATGGATCGGGAAGCAAATGAAATCGATAAGGCAGCTTGCGGTGCGCATGGAGCGCCAAGCTGCCGCCCACCTTGCGAACGTAGGCGTCGAGGGATTGTTCTTCGGACGTCAGGCTCACACCTGCTTCATAGCGCGCCGCCAGTTCATCGCCAATGCGAATTTCTTCGGCATCGGAAAGACGGCTGAAATGCATTGGAACGCGCGTGAGATCCCGTTGCACGTCCGCAGCCGCGTTTAAGAGGGCGTTCGGCGAGACGTGGTCGCGCTGCTCGGAGCGTTCGCTCAGAAACAGCGCGCCCAGGCATATCAGCAAAACTCCAAGAAACAGCAGAGCACGCTTCATAACAATTGCCGAACGGTCTCGCGGTATTTGCTGTAGAGGAAAGAGACCAGGAGCAACGCCGCGCCCAGAATGATGAAAGTGATGTAGCGATCCCGTGGAGCCAGGCCCCAGGCATCGCGCACCGTGATCTTGGCCACGCATGCCAGCAGCAAAATCAAGCCCGTGAGACGGAAGCTACGTTCGCCAACCAGCAGCGCCAGGCAGATGATCAGGACGCCTTCCATCCCCCACGCAACGGTGACCATTCCCGCGCGCATTTTCAGCGCCAGCATGAGCGTGAGCAGGATGATGGCGACATAAAACAGCAGTTGCTCGGGGCGTCGAGACAACGCAAGGAATACGTTTCTCCAGGAGAACGGACCGATCGGCCCGCGGTCACGAAGATAAAAAGCGAATGGCAGCGCGGCCAGGAGTATTCCGACCGCCGATCCCAGGACAAAATAGCGTCCGGACCAATCCGTCCCGGTGAAATAGCTTGCTCCAAAGAGATTGTGGACAATTCCTCGCACCAGCACGGCGATCGATAGCAGCGATCCCTGGTGCAGGAACAGCCGGCGGCCTGTGAATCGAGCCACTCCTAACAGAAGAAATACAACCGCCGCCCATGAGGTCACGACCCAGTCCAAGGGCAGTTGGAAGTACAACAAGGCGACAATTGTGGCAGTCCCGAGGCTGGCCAGCCACGTGTCCAAGCGGAGGCGACGGTCAATGGCCGTCTCCTCGGTAGCCAATTGTGCATAGACGAAGAAGAAAATCAACGCCAGGGGAAGAGTGGTGTAAACCCGCGCGCTCCAGAATGGTCCAGTAGACTCCGCTGCCAGATTCGCGAAAAAGATACGAAGGAACGAGGCCGTGAATGCGACATACGACTGATAGCGAAACTGCTTGATGCCGCGCAGGAGCCCATATTCGAACAGAACCAATCCAAAGATTGCCCACGCCAGCGCGATGCTTAGGGGCTGCAGTTCATACCACAACAGAAGCGAAACGAGGGTCGACGCTACCCACGAATAGATATGATGGAGGTCCCGCTGTCGCCAATCCTCAGGCATGTGAATGATCCGCGAGAGCGCGTACAGCACGACCGCCACGATGGCAAGCGACAACAGCCGAACGCTGATACCGTGCCAGTTTTCTACTACGTACAGGTTGACGGTCACGCCGCGAATCACGGCTAATCCGGCCAGCACGTGCGCTTGCCATCCCAGATCATCCAGCTGGAACCTTCGGCCCACCAAAGCGAGTGTGAGTGCAAACAGAGCCCATACAGAGGCGAGCCAGCCGTGGGGAGCTTCATACCATGCAAGCAGAGCGAGCAATCCAGTAGCTGCGCAAGTTTGCGCGAGCGCCGATAGCCCACGGGTCTCGAAATCCCGCGCGTTCGCCTTGCGGGAGATTCCGTAGAGTCCGGCCGCGACCAACGCAATGGTGACGATGCGCAGTGAAATGCCATGCGCGAATTCCTGTTGTGCTGGAAAGTTGTTAAAAAACGTAATGCCAAACGCGCAGAAAGCAACCGCGCTTCCCTGCCAGCCGAGGTGTTTGAACGGGACGATGCGGCCAGCGATCACGAGAAGCACCGCGAACGCTATCCAGCCGACTGCTACCCACGGAGCTTGCAAAGCCGAGTACAAGATCCATGCCATGACGCCAGTGGCAGCCCAACTGTATGCAACCGCTCCCCGACCCTCGACACTCGAATCTGCCGCGGCAATGCGCTTTGCGAGCCAATAGGCTCCCGCAGCCACCGGCAGCGCCGCCAGAGCATAAACCGGCAACTCATGCCAGCGGGAAGCATCGGACTCCCCGGCATTCCAGCACGCCGCAACCGCCAGGGCGGTCATGACGTGCGTGTGCCATGCCAGAGTTCGATAGCGCAGGAGGATCGACGCCTCAGTGAGCGCTGCAGCGAAGGCGATTGCGGCCAACGGCTGCCACAGCACAGGCACTTCGAAGTAGATCAGCGCGGTTACGAGCGCTGTGCCGACGATTGCAAAGAAAGAACGGAAGGCGCGCTGGTCCGGGTCATCCCGCTTTTGTGCCAACCATGCTGTCACGTAGAAGGTTGCCGCAAGCAACGGAAGCGTGAGCAGCCGGGAACCAAGATGAGAGTGCGTCGCGCTCTCCGCGTGCAAGTTCACGGCGAATACGCGAGAGAGCGTCAGCAAACCGATGCTTCCATACTGGAACTGCAAGTGCCGGCTTTCGAGCTTGCGGCTCAGGATTGCAACTGTCAGCATCACCGCCGAAAAACCGATGGCTGTCCAGTCGTTTGAAAAGAGAGCCCATGCCGCGGCCGCGGCGGAGAACGCGCCAAGATAAGAATGACCGGTGAGCATTGGATAGTCCGGCGTGTCGACAAAGAACCGTGCCCAGCGACGGCCAATCCAGAGTGCGTTGAAATAGAAGACGATCGCGCATAACGTGAAAACAATACCCGCGGCAAGTTCCAGGCTCTCGCTGCCGCGGCGTTGCTCGATAAGGCCCGAGAATTCGACATAAAGCAGGTGCGCCCCGGCAAGCCAACCCGCCAGCATTCCCAGGCGACGGAAAACCACTTCGTTCACCACGCACCCGGTGGCGAGAAGCACCTCGGCACCAATCAGCCAAAGAACGACGACGTTGTTTCCCGAGTAGTGCGAGGGAACGGCGGCGGCCATCAGGGCCGATCCGAGCACAGCCAGAACCACAAAGCCTTCGCGGCGCCGCTTCACCATTGGCAACTGGGCGCAGGCGAACTCCAATGCTCCAATCACGAACAACGCGATATAGGCCAGTTGGGGCTGAACGGATTGGAACTTCATCGTGAACAGCAGCAGGATCGTATTGGCAAGGGCCGCGGCTGTAGAGATGTGTTCCGCTGAAGTTGATTTGATTTTGCGAACGACGTAAGAGGCACGGAATGTCACCCAGTAGAACAGCAGGATCGCGGTACTGGCGTGATACTCGGGGAAGGTATGACCCTGCGCGCCGTCGGGACCTAGAAGCCGGTACAGCCAGTACAGGTGGTTAAGGTAACTGGAGAGAATGCCGAAGAATTCCAGCTGGTACCACCCTCGTCGATAAACGATGCTGACCAGACCGAGAGCGAGGATCACTCCTGCGGTCAGGCTGTAGACGTTGTCGTGGCTGAGCGCAACGGTCGAATAGCCGAGCAGAAAGGCCAGGCCGGTCACCACTTGCGAGTTGTAACGCAAAGTGTGTGCCGTCATGGCGCCGGCTACCACGAGCATCAGGATGGAATCGGTGGTGGCCGAATCAAGGACATGCATCGCCCCAACATGGTTGAGAGCGTAAGCGGTAAAGAACAGCAGCGCCCACCCTCCGCCGATGCCGGTTCGACCGAGAATGCGGTAGCGGTCCTTCTTTTCAAGGTAAATGCCGCCCCCAAGGAGTGCTGCCGAGACCAGGCACGAAAGCCCAACTTTTCCGCAAGGCCCCAGCTCTCCGAGTTCGTAAACGCCAAAGAGCGCGATGCCCAGAACAAGAATGACGATTCCCAGCTTGTTCAGCCAGTTGGTGCCCAGCGTTTCTTCAAGCCCGGACACCGACATCAGTCGCTGCCGAAGCGACGGGCGCGGCAATTCGGAAACTGGTGGTGGCGCTACCGGTTTCGGACTTATCGGAATGCGATCAAGGGGTGGCGGCACGGGCGGAGGAGTCGTAATGGGCCTGGGCCCAACTCCTACAGGCTCGGAAGGTGACTTCGTCGGCAACGGTGAAATCAGCGGAGCGGCCGATGAGGGGGGCGCAGGCTTCGCTCCAAACAGCGGTGGAATGGAAGACGGAGGCGCGATCGGAGGCGTCGCGACATTGGCAGCTGTTTCTGAGTCGTGCCTTGGTTGCTCGGTTCTGGCAGGTCTCTCCGCGCCCGTCGTGAAGACGGGCTCAGGCGTTGGCGCAACTCGAAGAGGAGCATGTTCCGCCGGCTCGGTCACGGCAATTTTGGTCTTTTCAACCGGGAGGCGAGAATCCGCGGCTTGGGCCGGCGTCTCGGTGGGCGCGACAGCCGGTCGATCTTTTTCGGTAGTGGGCGATTCCAACGCGGCGACTTGCCGCCTGAGGTCGATCAGTTCACGATGCAGGGCATCGTTTTGCGCGTGCCAGTCCTGACGAAATTCCTCGAGCCTCTTGCGAAGCTTGTATTGGCGCCAAACACCCACACCGATCGCCACCAGCAGGAAGCCGATACTAACGGATGGCGATTCCAAAGCCAGTAAAGCAAACAGCAAGAGCACAAGCTCTGCCATAGGTACTCGCTAAGTACAGGATTCTACCCGTCACTGTTAGAACGGGAATGCCGTGTGTTCTTGCGAGGCTTATATCATATTCATTTCACGATACCTAGTAGCCGAACGGCCTCGACCCGACGGGTTGAAGGGGGATTGTTTGTCAGTTTGGTGGAAGGACGGCCAACGTTAGTCGGCGGAGCGGATGCTTGGTGGTTAAGCGAAAAGTGGTGGCTCGTTCGATCCGGCCGGACAAGGAGTTGCTTTTGGAGCCCCATTAAGACTTCCCGCTTGCAAGGGCAGACTTTATGCGCTCAGCGGTAAATGGGACTTCCCGCAGGCGGACGCCAGTCGCATCAAAGATCGCATTGCCGATTGCCGCAGGAACAATGGTGATGGCGGTTTCGCCCGCCCCGGTTGCGCGCACGTCCGTGCGATTGATAAGGACGACGTTGATTCCCGGGAGCTCGAATCCAAGATAGAGGCTGTTATAAGTTTCCCAATCGGTCGAGGTAACTCGCTTGTCATCCCACGTTACTTCTTCCAGGAGTGCGCGGCTCATGCCTTGCAGGATGCCGCCCTCGGCTTGATTCCGCAGGCCATCAGGATTTGAAATGGGGCCGCAGTCCACCGCCGCGGTAAACTTCTTCGGGTTGACCTGTCCGGTTTCCAGGTTCACCTCAACGTCGGCAATCAGCGCGGCATAGCCATTGTTGCCTTCGTAGGCGACGCATGCCATTCCGCGTCCGCTGGCGATACCAGTTCGAGGGCGGTTGGGTTTGGGCGAGGGCCGTTTCTCCCACTTGGCTGCCACCGCCGCGGACTTGAGGACAGCGATGATCCGCTCCTCGCGGAGATGTTTCAATCTCAACTCCAGCGGATCCGCTTTCATGCTCGTACAGATTTCGTCCATGAAGGACTCGTGGGCGAAGGTATTCTGTATGCGCTGCGGGGAACGCAGTGGGCCGGTGAAGAACGGGGAAGCGACCGTGTGCAACAGAACGCGCTCGCTCTTTACATTTCCTGCGCCGCGACAGCTACCCTGGACGCAGCCTGAAATATAGGATGGTGCGGCGTTGTGGCGGTTGTTGAGTTGCTCCTTCGGTTCGGTTGCGGGACCGGGAGTGACCTGTTCCGGCTCGTACCCCAGCAAAAACCCGGTGATTACGTTTCCGGGCTGGTCGTAATCGGGCCGACTCCCGCGCGACGCCATCCAGCTTTCGCAGTCCCACGCTACGATGTTTCCGTTTTGATCGATCCCGGCCCGCTGATCGATGACGAAGGCAGAGCCGAAGTTTTCCCAGGCCATCTCATCCTGACGCGACAGCTGGACCCGGACCGGTTTGCCGACGGCATGGGACAACAGCGCCGCATCGAATGAGACCGCATCGGCCCCATTAAGTCCATAACAACCGGATCCCCGAACGTAGATAACGCGCACATTGTCGACGGGAAAATCCAGCAGCTTGGCGACGACGCTGCGGGTCGGATAAGCCGATTGCGTTGCTGACCACACGGTTGCCTGCCTGGGCTTGACGTCCGCTACAGCGCACGATGCGCCGATGGAGCCGTGCATTTGAAATGGATAGGCATAAGTCGCGCGCATCACGGTACGCGCCGCGGTGAACTGCTGCTCGAGGTCTTTCGAGTCGACAACCAGAGTGTCCTGGGACGGTTGCTTGCGCATGCTGTCGTAGAATGTCTTTTGCGACGGCAGCCCTGAGCCGGGGTTCCACTTTATCTTCAGATGCTGCGCAGCTTGCACGGCTTGCCATTGCTTCTCGGCCACCACTCCAACGAAGTTTCTGCGCGTGACCACCTTTACAACTCCGGGAATGTTCCGCACCGAACTCTCGTCCACGCCGGCGAGGGTCGCGCCCACTTCGGGCGGACGTACAACCCGGCCGTGGAGCATTCCCGGTACCCGCACGTTATGGACAAATTCAAATTGCCCCGTCATCAGAGCGGGCCGGTCGAGCGAAGGAACGGGCTTGCCCAGAATCGTCCACTGCGAAGGGGGCCGGCGCTTTGCAGTTGGACTCAATGGAATGTTGAATCGCTTGCTTCCAATCAGGTCCTCATACTTGACGCGGCGTCCGTTCTTGGCGGTGATGACACCTTCTGCCGCCGTGAGTTCCTCGACTGGCTGCGCCCATTGCTGGGCGGCCATCTTCATGAGTGCTTCTCTTGCTGTGGCCGCAGCCTGGGCAAGATCGCCGGAGTTGAAGTTTGTAGGCGTCGACTGGCTTCCGGAAGTTGTTCCCTGATCGGGCGCAACGGCGGTGTCGCACTGAATCAACTTTACGCGCGCGACCGGCACACACAGCTCCTCTGCCACCAGTTGCGTCTGAGCGGTGAACATGCCCTGTCCGAAATCGCATTTTCCCGTGTAGGCGGTTACCGTGCCGTCGGCAGCGACGGCGATCCAGGAGTCGAGCTTCCTGGGATCAATGTGCGAAGGATGGGTATCGAACGGACCCTGGGCCAGGGACAACGGTGCACAGATCGACCCTGAACTGAAACTAACGATCAAGGCGCCTGAGCTTTTCAGGAACTCGCGACGGGAAGCGTTCATGGCTTCCTCGCATCGGCGTACTTTCGAATCGCTCGCAGCATGCGAACATGCGCGAAGCATCGGCAAAGGACGCCTCCCAGCGCTTCGCTGATCTCCTGGTCGGTAGCTTGCGGCTTTTCGTCGAGGGCCACTTTGGCCGTCAGGATCACACCGCTCAGGCAAAAGCCGCATTGCGCTGCGCCTTCGCTGATGAAGGCTTCCTGAATCGGGTGCGGTTTCTCGGGCGTGCCGAGACCCTCGAGGGTTGTCACTTCATCGTTACCAACAGCGCCGACCGGCATCACGCAAGACCGCGTCGCCTGGCCGCGAACGATCACTGTGCAGGCTCCGCATTGCGCCATGCCACAGCCGAACTTCGGACCTCGAAGTCCGAGCTCATCGCCCAGCACGAAGAGCAACGGCGTATCGGGATCGACTTCGAGTACATGCGACTGCCCGTTTACTTTGATGGAAATCGCGTTCATGCCAAGTCCTCGCACCGATTTGGATGCCTGGTCTGGATTCCGATGTTGGCCGTGGTTTTCGCCGAGCTTTGGGGTGAGGCAGCGTCGGCGACTTCCAACGCCGGCGCGCATGGATTTCATTTTTGCGTGCTGACCAGGACTTGCGCTTTCCCTGACGATGCGCTAGCCGGCACCAATGTGTTCAGCGGATTCACGGCAATCCAGCTGGCCGCGCCCACCAGGCACAAAACAGCCGCCACCAGGAATGAAGCGGTCCAGCCGTAACGAGCCGCGATCCACGGCGTCAGAGAACCGGTAACGGCTCCGCCAATTTGACCACCCATGTTCATGAAGCCCGAGACCGACCCGGCGGAGGAACCTGCGATGTCGGCAGTCACCGACCAGAACGAGCTTTGCGACAGATACAGCGCTCCCGCTCCACCGGCCAGCACTACGCTGGCAACCCGCGCTCCCTGAACCTGCGAGCCGTACGCAATAAAGACGCCTGCCACAGCCATCGCAACTGCCGCCACCAGGCAGCGGCCAAGTCGTGGTCCACGCCACTTCGTCAGCCGGTCGTTGATTGTCCCGCCCAGCAAACAGCACACCAGCATCGCCAGGAAGGGCAACATCGAATAAAACGCGCTTGCCTTCAGATCAAGTCCGCGCACCTTGGCGAGATAGCGATAGAACCAGCTGAAAAAAATCCAGGCAACATAGCCGTAGCAAAAATAGCTGACCGTCAGGGCCCATACCTCGCGGCTCTGCACGACTCGTTTCCAAGGCACCAAGGTGCTTGCCGCAGATGCTAGGCTGGAAGGGGCCGATGTCGAGAGTCCGGATTGAATCGTGGCTAGCTCGGAGGCGGACATGCGTGGGTGGTCCGCTGGATTGTCACGAGCCTGCACGAACCACACGGCTCCAGCGAAAAGCCCGATGACAGCGCAAACCCAGAACGACGAACGCCAGCCGTAATGAACCATGAAATAAGTGATGAGCGGAGGGGTAAGCCCGGCCCCGGCGCCGACACCCGCAAAAATCCAGCCGTTGGCAATGCCGCGCTCGCGCACCGGAATCCATCGGGCGACGAACTGGTTGGCGGCGGGATAGATTACCGCTTCGCCGGCGCCAAGCAGAAATCGCACAGCCACGAATACCAGCAGCGCGTGGCTAACGTCGGCCGGGACCAGCGCGGTCAGCGCGGTAAAGACTCCCCACCAGACTACGCCGCCGGTCAGGACGCGCCGTGCCCCGAATCGATCCGCGAGGTGGCCGCCGAGCGTCTGAAACAGCGCGTAGCCGGCCACCAGGGCGCTGAAAACCTTGCCCAGTTGGACGTCGGTCAAATGATAAGCATCGACAATCGATCCGCCTGCGATGGAGATGTTGACTCGATCGAGGTAGGACACCGCGCTGAGCACAAACAGCCAGAACACGAGAAACCAGCGCACGTGCGTTGTCTTTGCATCTGTCACGAAGAATGATCCCGCAGAACGCGCGATAGCTGGTCGGCAACAATCTTGTCTTCGCCGGGTTGCAGCATGAACGAGCACATGGAGAGTCCCGGCTTGCCTTCCCCTCCACCGATCACAATGGTTGGCTTGGAACTGCGCAAGAGTTTCGATACTTCTTGGGGAGTAACCGAGATCTTGCTGTCCCAGGTAATCTGCATGTGAGGCACGTGATTGGCAATATCCGGGGTGAAGAATGACGTACTCACTCCGGGAATCTTCGTAAGCTCTGCGGAAATCCTGGTCAGCCGGTCTTGCCACTCTTTGGCCAGCGCATCGTGGTCTTCCCTGAGGTAAATCTCGAGCGCCTTGATCATGCCAATAATCTCTTCCTTGCCCAC
Source organism: uncultured Acidobacteriota bacterium (assembly GCA_963733805.1). GTDB lineage: Bacteria > Acidobacteriota > Terriglobia > Terriglobales > Acidobacteriaceae > Gp1-AA133. Next base: position 412,560 of record CAVTEO010000011.1, read on the forward strand.
TTTCTGGCTGCGGCCCAGCGTGTCTTCGTGGGGACTGTTGTTCAGGAGCGCGTAAGCCACCAGGTCCTTGCGCCCGATCAGCAGCCCGGCACATTGCGGTCCGCGCATTGCCTTCCCGCCGCTGAACGTGACGAGGTCGTATCCCATGTTGGTGTAGTCCCACAGATGCGAAACAGGAGGCGTGTCGGCCGCCGCATCGTTCATGCAGGGCACGTTGTATTGCTTGGCGAGTTTGACCCACTCATCGACTTTGATCTGACCCGCCGCGTTGGCAAAGTTGGAGAAGTGCATCATCGCCGTGCGATCACTCACCGCCCGCCGCAGCTGGTCGCGGGTTTCGATCTCAACCAGCTTGACGCCTGTGGTCCGCAACTGGTGATCGAACGGGTTGCGATGGGATTTCTGAATGATGACCTCGGACTTCATGCCCGTCAGATCAGGAAGCTGCCGGATGAGGGCCTCGTTATCGCCGGTGAGAATGCCGGCGAGTCCTGACTGAATGGCTGCTGCCGCCCCGGAAGTCACGAGCGCGGTGTAGCTATCGGGGAGCTTCAGCATTTCTGCAATGCGCTTCCCGGCCGCGACTTCCAGGTCCGGAATACTTACAAAGTGACGACCGGCCATGGCCATCACGGCTTCCAGTTCGGGCCGAAGGATGGAGCCGCCCAGCATGGTCATCGTCCCCTCGCAATTAATCACGGTGGGCACGCCGAGTTCGTCGTAAGGATTGCCAGTTTGCCCAAAGCCGCTGACATCAACGTTCCCGGCAGCGCCGCTGGAAAAAAGCCTGCGAGGCGCAAGGATCGATGCTGCGAGAGCGGCCGCAGTACCCAGAAATCCGCGACGGTTCCATTTTGAGCTGAGTCTCATAACGGTTATCCCTTGTCCCCTTACTTGCGCGCGACGGCAGCGATGCAATTAATTTCCACCAGCGAATCTCCCGGCAGTGCAGCCACGGCGACGGTCGTCCGCGCCGGTCCGCCATGAGGGAAATAGGTCCCAAATACCTTGTGCATTCCGTCCCAGTGTTCGATCTTCACCAGGAACACGTTGGCCTGGAGAACGGTATCCATGGTTCCCCCGCCGATTTCCACATGCTTCTTTATTTTGTCCATGACCATCGTGGTGTGAGATTCGATGGTCCATTCTTTCTGATCTCGTTTGTCGTGCGCGCCCTGGCCCGAAACATAAATCAAGCCATTGTGGACGATGACCGGCATGATGACGTCTTTCTCACTGCCCGGCTTGCCTTCGCTGTTCATCTTGCGGATGGCGTTCGCCTCTTGCGCACCAGAAGTCTGGGCCATTCCAGTTGCGGCTCCGACCGTTGCGGTAATGCCCAAAGCCGAGAGTACCGAGGTGAGCCGGGACGCAAACATTCTGCGAGTAAGAGAGAGATTCATAGGACTGCTCCTTTCAATATAGGAACTCGGGCCTGACATCATAAACCCGGCGAGCGGAAAAAAGGCATTGCCGGCGGAGGAAGCTGCAAATTATCGCAGTAAACCGACCCTCAGCATCCGCAATCACGCCTACAGACGGCCGAATTTTTTCACCGCGGCGACGATCGATTTCAGCTCTTCGATCACCGCATACATGGAATGTTCCTTATAGTCCATCTGCTGCGCCAGGGTGAGTACCGGTTGCGCCTGCGCTTTGGGGACCACGGCCACACCATCGCTATCGGCCACCACGATATCGCCGGGATTGACGGGAACACCGTTACAGACCAGCGGAATCTGCGCGCCTCCAAAACGATAGTGGTGGACCGAGGTAGACGGGACAATGCCGGTGGCGAAGACCGGGAAACCGATCTTGCGCAGATACGCGACATCGCGGACCCCGCCATCAATGACCGCGCCGGAGTAGCCTCGCGCGGCCATCGCGGTCCCCATCAACCCGCCCATGCCGGCGATGTCTTCTCCGTCCTCAACCACCATCACGTAGACCGAATCGGTCGATCCCTGGTCGATGGCTTCCAGCATGCCGCTGAGAGCCTCAGGGTCCTTGTTGCCTTCGTCCTTTTTGAGCTGCACGGTGCGTGCGAGACCTGCAAACTTTGCCGTGAAGATCGGCTGCATGCGGTGGCTCATGTACATGCGTTTGCCGGTGATCTGTTCGAGCGCATCCGAGACGGATGCGACTTCGACGCGGCGATACTCTGCAAGCAGGTCGCTGTCCGACAAAGGAGCTGCGGAACTGGACTGTGCACGAAGATAACCAACCTCGCGCCCGGCAACCAGCATCATTGCCAATGCCGCGAAAATAAATGCCAGCGTGCGAACCTTCCGATGAGATTTGTTCATTGCCCACTCCTGGTTGTATACATGTGCGCGGACTCTAACACCGTTGGAACCCCATTGGGAAGACTCATCATCACTTTAAAGGAGATCAAAACAATGCAATCGAAAGCTCTGCGGCTGTTCATGGTGGTTCTGGGATTGTCGTTCATGATGGCGGCCGCGACCCAGCGTAGCCGCGCGCAGGAACACAAGGCCATCAATTTATCAACTGCCAGAGGCCTCCCGTTCAGCGATGGCATCGTCGCGGGCAACACGCTGTATGTCGCAGGCCAGGAAGGAACGGATGAGGCAGGCAAGCTGGCCGCCGGGGGCATTGGCCCGGAAACCAAGGCGGCGCTCGACAACATCAGCAAGATCCTGAAAGCGGCAGGCTACGACCTGAAAGACGTCGTCTCCGTCACGGTATATCTGGCCGATATCCACGATTTTCCGGAAATGAACAAGGTATATAAAACCGTCCTTCCCGATCCAAAACCGGCCCGCGCGACGATTCAGGCGGCTGCTCTGGTCAATGACGCCAGGATCGAGATTGCGGCCATCGCGGTCAAAAACAAATGAGGGCACTGCCTTACTGGTGATCCGGTCGCGCGATTGGAAAGACAGGGCGCGGAAGAATGCCCTTGCGTCTAAACCTGCGACTTCTGTAGCCTCACCTTCACCCATTTAGGCTCATGATCTCACGTCATAAACTCACGCGTGTCGTCTTTAGGATCGTGCTGTGTGCCGGAACGTTTCAGCCCTTCCTCTCGTTTGCACAACAACACGATTTTTGGGGTGATGACCATAAGACGACAGAGGTGCCCGGACAACGCCCCTACAATTCCAACTGTGCCGGATGCCATGGTCTGGATGGTCGCGGGAGCGACAAGGGACCCAACATCGCAGCCAGCGTAAATGTGCGGCATCTGTCGGACGCACGCGTCTCAAGCATCATTGCGGAAGGAATTCCCGGAACCGGGATGCCGGCCTTTCATAGCCTCAGCAAACAGCAAACCCGCGCCATTGTCGGTTACATCCGGATTCTTCAGGGGCGGCTCGAGGCCCGTACCCTTCCGGGCAACGCAATGCGGGGCAAGGAAGTATTTTTTGGCAAAGGCGAGTGCTCTCTTTGCCACTCCATGTCGGGGGAGGGTGGGTTTCTTGGCCGTGACCTTTCCACGTATGGATCGGATCTGCCGGCAAAAGTGATTCGCGACGAAGTCGTCAAGCCCAACCGGGTCGAACCGCCCGGCTACCGGTCCGCTGCGCTGGTCACCCACGACGGCAATCGCCTGGAAGGCGTTCTTCGCAATGAAGACAATTTCTCCGTGCAGCTTCAGACCAGAGATGGTGGCTTCCACTTCTTTCAAAAATCTGACCTGCAGGCCTTTGAACATCTAGGACGATCGCCCATGCCAACCAACTACGGCGAGCGGCTGGGCACGGCTGAACTCAATGATCTGGTGAGTTTCCTGATGAATCCGGGCTCTGCGTCCACGAAGGCACAAAATCTCCGCAAGACAGAGGACCCATCCGAATGAAAGCTGCGCGAAACAGCGGAATCCTACTGACGGCAGTGCTGCTTTCTTTCATAACAGCATCGGCCCAAAACACCAGGGCCTTTGGGCTTGAGGGGCTATCTCCGAAGTTCTGGGACCTCATCGATCGCAACGCAAAGTTGGAGAATGTCGCCACCGGCTTCGGCTTTACGGAAGGTCCCATGTGGGATCCGGCCGGATTCCTGTACGTCAGCGATGAAACGATCAACAAGATCTTCCGTGTCTACCCTGACGGCAGGAAGGAAGAAGTCATCTCGCTGGGCGACCCCGATGGCAACACCTTCGATCGCCAGCACCGTCTGATTGACTGTGCCAGCGTACTGCGGGCGATTATCCATGTCACTCCCGATGGAAAATACAAGATTCTCGCGGACCATTACGAAGGGAAAAAACTCAACAGCCCGAACGACGTAATCATCGGACCCGACGGCGCCATCTACTTCACCGACCCAACGCTCGACCTGGTCGCCGGAGAGAAACAGGAAACTCCTTTTCAAGGCGTTTACCGGCTGGACGAAAGTGGCACCTTGCGGCTTCTCATCAAAGACCTGGGGCAGCCGAATGGGTTGGCGTTCTCCCCGGACGGCAAGCATTTCTACGTCGATGACGATGAAAGCAGAGACATTCGCGTGTACGACGTCGCTCCCGACGGTGGGCTTATCAATGGACGCGTTTTCGGCAAGGAGCCGGGCGGTAAAGGTGACGGCGTTCCCGACGGCATCAAGGTGGATAAGAGCGGCAACCTTTTCGTGACGGGACCCAAGGGGATTTGGGTGTGGGACCCGAACGGCAATCATCTGGGAACAATTGTGATGCCGGAGCAGCCGGCAAACCTGACGTGGGGCGACAAGGATTACCGCACGCTCTATATCACGGCAACCACTTCAGTGTACCGGATAGAAACCAAGGCACAGGGATTTCTGCCTTACCTCGAACACTGAGGCGGACAAGTCTGCCCCTCAGTGAGGAAGGGCAAAGCTGAAAACGTCGCTTCCCGCACAGATGGCAACGTACTGAATTCCGTCCACTGCATAAGTCATCGGGGAGGCCTTCATATTCTGTCCGGTATTGAAGTGCCAGAGCGGCTTGCCCGTTGTCGCCTCCACGGCTTCCAGCGATCCGGCATCATCCCCAAAGAAAACCAATCCACCGGCGGTCGTCATTGTTCCGGCCCAGGAATCGCCGCGCCCGGTCTGCGGATAACGCCATGCGGGCTTGCCGTCCGCTACAGAAAGTGCCAGCAGGATTTTCTGGAAGCGCTCACCGGCGGGAACCTTGGTGCCCGTATTGTAATAAGTCTCGCCCTTGACGAATTTTCTGGGACTCGCGAAGTAGGTGTTGCAACCCTCCAGCGCCATCACATAAAAAAGCCCGGTGCTGGGATTGTAGGAAGGCGAAAACCAATTTGTGGCGCCCACGACGCCCGGACAGATATAGGTTCCGTCAGCCGTGGGGACTCGACCCGATGGGATCGGCCTTCCCGAAGCATCCACGCCCTTCGCCCAGTTCAGTTTCTCGACAAACGGGGTGGCACGCAGGAACTTCCCGTTGGTCCGATCGAGCACGTAGAAAAAGCCATTCCGGTCAGCCTGCACCAGCAGGTGACGAACGACCCCGTTCTCTTCTGTGTCCAACAGCACCGGGGTTTCATTGGCGTCGTAGTCGAACAGGTCGTGGGGCGTGAACTGGAAGTACCATTTCAACTTGCCGGTCGCGGCATCGATGGCCAGGACACAAGCGGTGTAGAGATCATCTCCCGGCCGGCCCTCTCCGACAAAATCCGGCGCCGCATTGCTGGTGGTCCAGTACAACGTGTCGAGTTCCGGATCGTACGTCCCCGGCATCCAGGTAGTACCGCCTCCATACAGGTAAGCATCTCCTGGCCAACTGGAGGATCCGAATTCTCCCGGCCCCGGGATCGTCCACAGCTTCCACTTCTGTTTTCCAGTGAGGGCGTCGAAGGCCGCCAGAAATCCGCGCACTCCGGAATCACCGCCGGAAGTTCCCACGATGATTTCGTCCTTGACGACCAGCGGAGCGCTGGTGGCGCCGTAGTGCTTGGTCTTATCGGCGTATTGAACATCCCATAACAAGCTGCCCGACCGTGCGTCGAGGCAGAGCAAGTGGGCATCATCGGTCTCGGAATAGACGAAATTCTTCCATACCGCCACGCCACGGCTCTTGTGAGCGGCCGCGTCATCGAGCAAGCCGGGGCTCACGGGCCGCTGATAATGCCAAACCATGCGCCCTGTGCGCGCATCCAGCGCGAACACATCATTGGCGGAGGTCAAATACATCACGCCGCGAATGACCACGGGGGTCGCTTCCACCATTTGCGAGTTGCCCGGATGGAAGACCCAAGCCGCGCGGAGTTGCGCGACATTGGAGAGGTTGATTTCATTCAGGCTGCTGAAACGGCGGCCGCTGTAGTCCCCGTTATAGGAAGTCCAGTTTGCGCCCACGGGCTGAGCCAGCAAGTCGTTGGCGTTTACCTGAATGTCGTGCGGAGCTGGAGACTTCCCTTCCTGCCCCGTCATGGGCAGGCTTATGCAGATGGCAATCAGCAGGGTGCGAAGGAATGCGCCACCAGGCCTCTGCATGTCAGCGATTCTCCCCGCTGCCCACTCGGACTTCCTGAAGAGAACCGCGATCGAGTCCGGCTTCGTCTTCCAGGTGCAGCGAGACTCGCGCGGGCTTTCCTGGCGGGGATACTTCTGTTTCCAGCGACACTGGTTCGGCGGGATTCACATCCATGACTGGTACGTTCCCAAGCTTCCTTCCGTGCTCGTCGTAAAAATGCGCCACCAGGTGTCCGGGGAAGAACACTCCGAAAGATCCCGAGAGCTTGACCTTCCCATTCTCCAGCCCGGTCGCGCGGAGCGGACGGACAACAATGCCCGCATCGGTCGCGCCATGGAATTCGCTTCCGGCGCGCGTGGGGAACCATTCCGTATCGAGGTTGCAGGCTTCTCCGGGACGCAGACGGCACATCGGACTGTTAATTTCGGCTTCGAGATAGTAAGGACCGGATTCTGAGTCTCCGCTCATCGAAGGGGTCCCATCGCTACTCAATTTCATTTCCGGGCCGTTGGTCCAGAAGATGACAGAAGCCTTGCCCGGGTAAGATTTCGTCTCTTCGTACTGGAAGCGCTCGACCATAGCATACCGGCTGGCGCCATCGACCACTGCCAGCCAGCCTTCGGTCGAGTCGAGCCACAATTCCGCGGCCATGTGCACATAGTGCACGGCAACGAGGCCATCGTCCTGCACGGAAACGGCGCGATTTTCCGCGGGGCCAAAGCGAACGTGATACCGGTTGAGATAGCTGCTCGAGCGGTTCGCCGGAGTGAATGTCCAGAAATCGTGATTGAAGGGCGCGGGATTGCTCGCTCCTGTAGCGGATGAGCCTGATGAATCATTCGCCCCGGTATCGTATTGCGAGACCGTCTGCATCGACCATTCCAGAGTGTGTCCGCTCACGTTCTTCATCGACGCGTGAAAGCGGATGCGGGGAGAATCCGCATCCAAACGAATCGTGCGCTCAAATTGGATTCCGGTATGCGGATCAGCCGGCCCGGTAAGCTCAATCTCACAACGCTGACCTTCCGAAAGCTTTCGAAACGAAAATGGCCCATCATCCAGCAGGTCGGAGTTCCCTGCCCAATGTTGTTCGTCGTCATTTCCCTCGGGCAGCAGCCAGAGTTTATCGCCGCCGTAGTTGAACCACTCCTTTTCGGTCGGAGGGAAGTATTTGCCCGCAAGCTTGGGATTGACGAACAGGTAGGGATGCCCTGCGAAGCTAACCTGGATTACCCGGCCTCCATTTTGTGGCAGGACGACCAGCTGGACCCATTGATTCGAGACTTGCTGTGCATGCCAGCCTTTGTAGTCCACGGCATCGACACGACACTCCACGCCCCTGGCAGCCTTCGCTGCAGTTCCGGCTTGCGCCCGGACCTGCGTTCCTGCCATCGCGCCAAGGGCAAGCACGAGGGCGAGAGATCGCACCCGGCTGGTGGGCGGAATGGAGCTTGTCATGAACGTCCCCTTCAGCATTGGTAGCGGTCGAGGGTAACACGCACGCTGGAATCCTCAAACGGCCGCGTATCGAAAAACGAAAGAAAAACCAATAAACCGAAAGGTTTCGATTTTGCGGGCAGCCGATTCTGTGGTATACCAGCCTCGCGAATGCACAACGGTTTGAAATCACTGCGCAAGTCTTCCGAGGAGGTGTCCGTGCGCATCGGGAGTTCCAGCCGGCGATCTTTTGTGAAGTTAATGGCAGCTGCGCCGCTGCTGAGCCAGATTGCAGCTCGCGACCTCTACGCGCAGGCCGCCACCGCCTTGGGCAAGGATCCGCGGCAAAATGTCTACAGCCGCCTCGGCGTGAAAACCGTCATCAATTGCCGCGGCACCTGGACCTACCTGAGCGGGTCGCTGGAATTTCCGGAAGTTCGCCAGGCGCAGGTCGAAGCGGCGCAGCACTTCGTCAACATGCTGGAGCTGCAGCGTGCCGTCGGCAAGCGGTTATCGGAGTTGACCGGAGCGGAGTCCGGCATCATCACCTCCGGCGCAGCTGGTGCGATGGCCGCAGCCACTGCAGCATGCATGGCCGGAACCGACGACAAGAACATCTGGCAACTTCCCGACACCACGGGCCTGAAACATGAAGTGATCATGGTGGGAGGCCGGAGCGCCTTCGACAGCGCCATCCGCCTAACGGGAGCCAAGCTGGTGCTCACCTACTCGCCCGAGGAGCTTGCCAACGCGATCAACGAAAACACCGCGATGATCTACACCACCGACCTGGGCGAGAAACTCCAGCGAAATCTCGCCATTGCCAAAGAGCACAAGGTCCCGATGTTGCTGGACGACGCCGCGGGCATCCCGCCTGCCGACAATGCCAAGCTCTACGCTCGCATGGGGCTCGATCTTTATTGCTTCTCGGGAGGGAAGGGGCTGTGCGGCCCGCAGTGCAGCGGCTTGCTGCTAGGCCGGAAGGATCTCATCGAAGCTGCGCTACTGAACAGCAGCCCGCGGGAGGGAGCCGTATGCCGCCCGATGAAAGTCGGGAAAGAGGAGATCATCGGCTGCCTGACAGCTCTTGAAACGTGGCTGAAGCTGGATGACAAGAAGCTTTACGCAGAATGGAACGCTCGCGTGGAGCGCATCCGGAAGCTCGTTGATACCATCCCCGGTGTGAAGACCGAGATCTACATTCCCGACGACGGGAACCGCTACCCGACATTGAAGGTTTCATGGGACCAGCAGGCGTGGAAATTCAGTATTCCCGACTGCGTGGAACAACTGCGGGCGGAAGATCCGATCATCGAAGTGGTTGGGATTGACAACCCGAGCCTTGTGAAAGCCGTTCACGAAGGAAATCCCACTCGAAAAGAACGCAGGATTCCTGACCACATCGAAATCGTTGCCATGACGATCAAGCCGGGCGAAGAAATCATCGTGGGCCAACGACTGCGAGCGATTCTAGGCGCGGCTCAGAAAAAGGCCGCGGCATAGCCAGGGAAACTTCTTTGAAGACCATGCTCGCGAAAATTCATTGGCTGTGGCTGTTCACAGGATGCCTGCTATCGTCAACGCTGGCGGCGCAGCAGCCAGCCCTTCCCTCCGCAGCCTCGAAACCCGCTTCCCAAACGAATCGCTTCTATTCTCCCGTCATGGATGCGGGAGACTACGTCTATATCTCAGGACAGGGACCTCGTCAGCCAGGCGGGAATTCCCCTGCGAGTTTTGGCGCGCAGGTTCGCCAGGCGCTCGACAACGTCAAAGGGCTCGTCGAATCTGCCGGTTTAACGATGGAGCACATCGTCTATACGCAGGTCTATCTGGAGGACATCACCAAGTACGACGAGATGAATGCGGCCTTCGCAGAGTATTTTCCGAAGACACCGCCCGCCCGCGCCGTGCTCGGTGTTGCCCGTGTCCCGGACTCGCCGATTCAAATCAACGCCGTCGCGGTGCGCGATTTAACGGACCGGCGAGCCGTCTCCCCACCCAACTATCGCGGAGATAAGACCGCGTCCCCCGGCGTTCTTACGCATGACCGGCTTTTTGTCTCCAGTATGGAAGGCAGAGATCCCGTCAGCGGCAAGGTTCCCGACGATCCTGCGGCGCAGGTGGACCTGGCGCTCGACGGTGTGGAGGCAGTGACGAAGGCGGCGGGCCTCGACCTCAATCAGATGGTTTTCGTCAATCCGTACCTGACGTCTGCAATCCCGATGCGCGTGATGAATGAGCGCTACGCGCGCCGCTTTGAGTTTGGCAACACCCCGGCCCGGGCCACCATCGAGGTTTCAAGCCTTCCCAATGGCGCGCACATAGAGTACACGGGTGTCGCTGTGCGTGACCTCCAGCAACGCAAGGCGGTTCGCCCGAAGAACATGCAGCCCAGCCCCACGGCCAGCCCCTGCGTTTTTGCCGGCGATACTCTGTATTGCTCGGCGAAGAGCGGCTTTATCCCCGGACCGCATGGCGGGGTTTACGCGTCGACCACCCCACATCAGGTGCGGCAGACCATGCGCAACCTTCTCGACAACCTTGAAGAAGCGGAGATGAACTTCGACCAGGTCGTCTCCACCAATGTGTACCTGGATAATCTGTCGGACCTGTCCGCCTTCGACGAAGTTTACGCCCAGTACTTCAGCGCCTCTCTGCCCGCGCGAACAACGATTCAGCAGATTGCGCCGACCGAGCGCAAAGCCGACAAGGACGATCATTACCCCGACCTCGAGCAGGTGTCGCTCATCGCGATCCGCAAGACAGCGCGACGCTAAACTCAGAGGCAGAACACGCTCGTCTTGTCGGTCGAGCGCAGCGGATTTTAGGTCAAGGCAATCAAGCCGGCTCAGTCGTCCGAGCCGTGATCTGGTTGCGAATATCCCACAACTCCTTGTAAAAGAGGTGCTCCATCCGCTGATGAAGGACCTCCACCGGGGTTCCCATGGTGCCGATCACTCCTCCCCCGATGATGCGTTGCGCCAACTTGAGGTGATGAAAACGAAACAGGTGCATGCGCTCATCGAAATCGAGCATCCGTTCGGCCAGATCGTGGAGACCAAAAAACTCGGTATGACGGCGATAAACGTCATCGACGGTCAAGTGGTTCTTTTGCAACTGCTGATCGAATGCGTGGCCCAGCCGCGGCCCGATATGCAGCAATGCGAGAAAACCGGGGGAGTCCAATCCGCTGCCGTGTCCCAGTCCTCCGCGGATGATGTGGTAGTCGTAGGGGGTGATCGTTTCCAGAACGTGCAACAGGGAAATCGGATATTCCAGTTCGGTGTTTGCGCGGCGAATGAGGCGGGGAGCATTCTGGAAATCCCCTTCCGTGACGTACTGAAGAGCTCTTTCCAGTTCGAAGGCGGCACCCTTCATCAAAAGCTCGGAGGCCTGATGCACAACCTGGAAGGTCATCTCGTCCGGGTGAAGAAGTTCAGCCGGCTTCTTCTGCAGCGCGAGGAGTTCGTCCGTGCGCAGGTACCGCTCGTAGTCGGAGGCTCCTTGCCCGGCAAGGATGGGTTTACGCAGTTCTTCGGTTTTGTTCATGTCGTATGCGGGGTCCTCTGGCGCCACAGGCAGCCTGAAGAAATCGTACCACCCATAGCGCTTCCAGGACTGGTTGCGTGCCTCCACTGATGGACAACTCGCATCCTCGCGCAATAAACTCGAAGGGTTCGCCGCCTCCCGCGGACCCACCATTTCCAATGAAACTCGTTACTTTTGAGAACTCCGTTCGGCAATCACGTATCGGCGCCTTGACCGGCAACGAGCGCATCGTCGATCTCAACGCCGCTTATGCTCTCTACCTGCGAGACGTTCCGCGGGAAGGAGCTTACGCGAGACTGGCGGATGCCGTGGTGCCCGCCGAGATGCGCGCCCTGTTTGAGGGTGGCGACACCAGCCTGGATGCGGCCCGGACCGCGCTCGAGCACGCTTTGAACCTTGGCCCGGCTGCGAGGGGCGTCCACGGGGAGCCGGTCTTCTACGCTGCCGCCGATGTCACCCTGAAGGCGCCGATTATCCCCAAGAAGTTCTTTCACACTGCGGGAAACTTCCGGGAACACCACGAGGAGGCGACCAAGGCGGGATTCTCACATCCGGTAATGCCATGGATCGTCTTCTTCCAGAACGTTGACGCCATCATTGGGCACGACGAGCCGGTAATCTACCCTGAGCACCTTACCCAGGAACTGGACTACGAATTGGAACTTGCGGTGGTGCTGAAGAGGGGCGGCAAGCACTTCACCCCGGAGGATGCCCGAAGCCACATAGGCGGCTACGTTATTTTTAACGACATCACCGCGCGCGACATCCAGCGGCGGGAAATGAAGTCCGGTGTTTTCAGCTTCTGCAAGGGGATCGATACGTTTTGTCCGCTGGGACCGTGGATCGTGACTGCCGATGAGATTCCGGATCCCCACAATCTGGCCATGGAACTGCGCGTCAATGGTGAATCGCGCCAGAGGTCGCACTCCGGAAAAATGTCGGTGAAGATTCCCGAGATTTTGTCGCACTATTCGCCGATGGGCTATAGCGCGGGCGATGTGGTCTCAACCGGCACCGTGTCGGGTGTGGCCGCGTTCAGCGGCGATCCCAAGGCGTGGTACCTGAAGCCCGGAGACGTGATGGAGTGCGAGATCGAGAAGATTGGTATCTTGCGCAATCGCGTCATCTCCTGGCAGGAAGCTTACGGGCATAAGCCAGAAGCCATGGCCACGCAGGAAAGCCTTAGGTAAGGGACTGTCCCCTATGAACGCGCCATTCAAAGATCAGGTTTGGGTCAGCGAACTCAACGCGCGAACGGAAATTCGCTCCGCGTTCCCGAAGAGTCAAGTCCGTTTCTATGACACGACGTTGCGCGACGGAGAGCAGACCGTCGGCGTAGTTTTATCGCCGCAGCAGAAGCTGGAGATCGCGCGGCATCTGGATGCACTGGGCGTGAGCCGCATCGAAGCCGGCTTCCCGCGAGTTTCCGCGGAAGACGGCGAAGCCATTCAACTCATGCGGGCCGCGGGATTGAAAGCGGAACTCTGGGGATTCTCCCGCGCGGTCAAAGCCGACGTCGAAGAACTGGTCCGGTTGGGTTTGCGGGCTTCGGTGATCGAAGCTCCTACCAGCGACATCAAGCTGAAGGCTTACGGCATCACGCGTGACGAGGTGCTCCGCCGTGTTTCGGAAGCCATCTCATTCGCGAAGCAGAATGCAATTACCGTTGCCTTCTTTGCGGTCGATGGGACACGTACGGAACTCGAGTTCTTGCGGAGGGTCTACACGGCCGCACTCGAAGCAGGCGCCGCTGAAATTGTGGTCGTCGACACCATCGGTGCTTGTGGACCGGAGGCAGTGGAGTTCCTGGTTCGGCAGACTCGGGATTGGGTCGGGCCGGGCGTGCCAGTCCATTTCCACGGGCATAACGATTTCGGAATGGCCACGGCTTGCGCAGTCGCAGCGGTGCGGGGCGGCGCCTCGTGGATTCAAGGCACGATCAATGGAATGGGAGAGCGCGCCGGCAACGCCGACATTTGTGAGATCGCGCTGGCCCTTCGCTGCCTCTACGATGTGCCGGTTGTATTGGACCTGACGAAAGTTCGAGAGGTCTCCGGGATCGTGCAGAAGGCGGGCGGCTACACTCTGGAAGCATGGAAACCACTCGTGGGCGAGAACCTTTTCATGCGTGAGAGCGGCGCCGTGGCCAGCCAGTTCCACATTCCCGAGGCGATCGAGCCGTACTCATCGGAACTCGTAAGCGCGGAGCGCCACATCGTACTCGGCAAGAAGAGCGGTCTGGACAGCATCGACCTCAAGGCGAAGGAACTCAACCTCTCCTTCCCGCAGGATCAGCGCGCGCCCATCCTGGCGGCAGTGAAGAAGCGGGCGATCGCTAAGCGGGGCCTGCTAAGCAACGACGAGTTCCGCCAGATCATCGATGAGCACGCCAGCGCCTTGAAGCACTGACTATTTCTTGAAGTGCGGCAGCACCGCTTCGCCGAACAACTTCGCCTGCCCGGTGCGGTCGTCTCCCCAGATCTCCAGCATGATGTGAGTGCACCCGGCATCGCGATACTCCTCAAGGCGTTCGATGCATTCCTCCGGCGTACCAGCGATTGCGCACACTTTCCCTAGTATTTCGTCGGTGACGGCATCGGCGGCTGCTTTCCTGCCACCCTTTTCCATGGCATCGGCTACGGGTTGAAGTTCCTCGAAACGTCAAGCCGGCGCTTTGCAGCAATACATCTGCTGAGCCTTTGATGTTCTGTACCTTGTTCGCAAGGTACATCGCTGCCTGTTCGCGGGCGCCCTGCTTTGCCTTTCACCGCATCACGCCCGATGCTGCCTACGATCACCGATCCCAGGATCAGCTTGGCCGGGTCCTTGCCTGCTTTGCGCGCCCCTTCCTCCAGATTCTTGCGGGAATAGCGCACGAAGGCCGGCGTTGTAATGCTGGCGGTCAGCAGACCGTCGCCGACGGATCCCGCCATCTTCTGCAGGACGGGACCGGTGCCCGCTACATAAATCGGCGGAATGCCGCGCGGCGTGTGCGCGTCGGACTTCAACGGCGGCACGCTTGCCTGAAACACTTTCCCCTCGTACTGGAATGCACCGCCCTCAAGGACACCTTTCACAATCTCGATGCTCTCGCGCATCACCGTGGCCGGCCCCACCTTCTCGCCTTCGCCCTCTCCGATCTCCTTCATGAAGATCTTCGACGCTCCCAGGCCCAGCATGAAGCGATCTCCCGCCAGGTCCTGCATGACGCGAGCTTCCATGCGCAATCTGCACCGGATGCCGCGTGTAGGGAGAGATGATTCCCCAGCCCAACTGAATGCGGTTCGTCTGGCCGCCGCGATCACGGCGAGAACGGCGGTCGAGGAGCGCGCTTCGAATCCATGCTTGCGCCACCAGGGATAAGCCTCGGCGATCCAGAAGGCATCGAATCCCGCCTGCTCGCAGGCGTTGGCCATGGCGACCGTCTCGCGTACCGGTTCCATGCTGAGTTGCAGAACGCCGATGTTGAAGGGGAGGGTCATGAGTTTTGCGATTGGCTCCTTATGATTACGAAAATTGGGTCGGATCAGTCCGGATCGGTCCAGGAGTGTTCCAACCCCTTGATCAGTTCCCAGAGTGCGCGGTTCAGCGGAGTCGGGACTCCGGCCTTCTCGCCCCACTTCACAATCGCGCCGTTCATAAAATCGACTTCGGTCTGACGTTTGGCAAGAACATCCTGCAGCATGCTGGCATTGTGTTTTCCGGGAGCGTTCGCGCCTTTCTGCACCATCTGGCGAGGATCGCCATGCAGTTCGATACCGAGTTTCCTGGCGACCGCCTCGCCTTCCGCGATCAGGTCTTCGAACAGTTCGCCGGTCGCTGAGAAGCGGGTGGCGGCGCCGTGATGAAGCAGCGTCAGTGCGCCCACGGGGTTGGTGGACGCGTTGAAGATGAGTTTGGTCCACTGCGCTCCGCGAGCATCCGGCAGCGCAATGGTATTCATGCCGGCACGCGTCATCAGTCCCGCCAGTTCGTCGACGCGGCTCATCGGCGTGTGAGTGGGCTCGAACGGGCCGATCCACGTATCGCCCTTGATGTCGAAGCCAATGTGTCCCGGAGCAATCGGGTGGCCCGCCGGAAACGTTGTGCCTCGGATCACATACTTCACGTGTTCGGCGAGAATCTCTTCGTTCCCGACGCCGTTCTGCACCGAGCAGACCGCGCTAGTGTCGCCAAAGGCATGAGCCGTTTGCGCAATCGCGCTCTTCGTGTGAATCGCCTTGGTGGCGACGATGCCGTAATCGCAGTGCGGCAAATCCCTGGGATCACTGGTCGCCTGAAGACTCGCAGTAAATTCCGCGGCGCCGGAGAGTCGCAGGCCGTTCTTGCGGATTGCATCGGTATGTTCCTTCCAGACGTCGTAGGCCCACACCTCCACCTCTCCGGCCTTGGCCAGGTGCGCGGCAAACAAACTGCCCACTGCTCCGCAACCCACGATGCAAATCTTCATCCTGAGAACCTTCTTCGCGTTCAAACCAGTCTTTAGGGGGCAGTAGTCGCTGGCGTTTCCTGACCAGCAAAGAACTGCCACGGCACGTTCGCGAGACACTCGCCCTCGGTCTTGCCGATGCGATAAGTGTCTTGCGTGTACAGGCAGACTTTGCCATCCTGATCGACGACCTGCGGATGAAGGGAAAAGATCATGTTCTCCTCGAGTGGAACGTCGCTTTTGCGCGCCGATGGCGGGATATTCCAGCATGGTGGTTCCGATGCGAGTGTCCCGACAGATGTCCCAGCGCGAAGCCGTGTTTCGCGAAGGTCTCGGCCACCACTCGATGGACGTTGCTGGCGAGTTCTCCAGCGCGCATCTGCTTGCGCGCCGCCTCCAGAGCGTCGGGATACGCATCGGCCATCTTCTGTGTGCGCGTGCTAGGCTTGGCCGCGCATCAAGGGCGCGCGAGAACTCGACCCAGTATCCGCCTGCGCCGGTGATTTCCAGCGAGTACAGCAGCAGGTCATCGCGCTTCGACGACGCGGTGTCCGGGAACCTTGAAGATGCGCTTCCGCCTCGCCGTTCGCGCCGGAGAGCAGGATGTTCATCATGCGCGGACCCGCGCCGCGAGCGAAGAACCGTTCGACGGCAGGGGCCATGATCTCGGCCTCGGTTTTGCCGGGCGCGTAAGCCGCGACCAGCGCCCAGAAGCCGTCAAGGATGATGTCCATGGCATCGCGCACTTCGGCGAGTTCTTCTTCGCTCTTGACTGCGCGCGCCATATCGAATTCGGAAGTCGAACGGGATCAGTTCGCAGCGATCCGCTGCGCAAGCTCGCGATAGTCGCGCACGGCCATGACGAAATTCATCCCATACACGCCCACCCGCTTCCAGCCGCGTTCGCGCGCGCGTTCGCGGATCCACTGGCCGGGAACTTCCGGCCAGACATGATCTTTCACCCAGGGCTTCTTCTTGTCGCCGATCCAGCGCGCCTCGCGCGGAAACACCAGCGTAGGCTCGCCCGCGAGCGGGAACAGGACGTACACATAGCGATGCACGATCTCGAATCCCGAGACGTAGAAGACCGCGCCTTCGAATCCGGCATACTGGTTTCCGCAAACCATGCAGTGCGTCGAGTCCTCGCGTTCTCCATGCGTGGCGCGGATATTCTTGTAGCGCCGTTCAATTTCGTTCTGACTCGGCAAGTGCGACTCTCAGCTGCGTCGAATCTGTCGCCCACGCTATGACTACTGCTGCACCCCGCATATTTCCGCGGCGGTCAGTGCATAAATTTTCGTGATATCCACCAGCGTCTTGATCGCGACCTTTTCCCCTTCGTGATCGCGCGGCCCGCTGGACGGCCCGTAGTTCACGGTCTCGACATCCGAAGCGGCGAAGCACGCTCGCGTCCGAGCACCACGGCACCACCTCGCGCTCCGGAGGCTTGCCCATGATGCGCTCGTGATTCGCGTCGATCGCCCGAATCATTTCGTGCTCTTCGTCGATGTCGGCGCCCGGCACCGAGACATAGGTTTCAAACTCCAGCCCGAATTCCGGATGCTTCTTTTCGAGCTCCAGAAAAAGTCTGCTGCACTTCGCGCCGCGCGTCGCTCATGGCGATGGTCGGAGGCACGCGCACGTCCAGGAACAGGTCGGTCTTCTCCGGCGTCCGGCTGGCGCGCCAGGCATGTCCGCCGCGAATGCCGCCCAGATTCACGATCGCCTTCTTGCCGCCGTAGCAGCCTTGCTTTCCCACGTGGCGATCCACTTCATACATCGGCTCCATCAAGTCGTGCATGCGGCGGATGGAGTTCATCTCTTCCTTGCCCTTCGCAGAACGCCGTGTGCACGTAGATGCCGGTGCAGGAGATGCGCACCCACATGGAGCCGAAGTGCTCCAGCACCAGCTGCATGTCGGTGGGCTCGCCCAGAATGCACATGTCGGGCAGGATGCCGTGATTGACCAGGTAATGCGTGCCCGAAGCCATAGCCGCGATATTCTTTGCCCTTGAACTCGCCCCACTGCGTCTTTTCGATCTCGCCCGCGACCGCGCGCGAGGATGACGTCGCCCTTCAATCGACTCCGGCCCGCTGCAGCGCCTTCACCGCATGCGTGTAGCACACCAGCGCGCCCTTCATGTTGTAGATGCCGAGACCGTAGATAATGCCGTTCTTCACCACGGCGTGCGGCTTGTAGCCGATGCCGGTAAGAAAGTCTTCGCGCCCGGTGTTCGAGGTATCCATGTGGCCGTTGAACATCAGGTTCTTGCCGCCGCCCGCTTCCGATCCAGCGGCCGACGACGTTGGCGCGCTGTTCCTCCACCTCCTGCCACGTGACATGCAGCCCGAGCTGCTGCAGGCGCACGTTGCATGTACTCGGCCATCTGCAGCTCCTCGCCGGTGGGGCTGGGAATGTTGATCACGTCGCAGCACATGGCGACGATCTCGTCCTCGCGCACCTGGGCCGAGAATCTTCTCCGCCAGGTCAGGGTTCAGATCCGTCTTGCGGGCTTTCGTCGGTGTTGACAATGTTTTTGCTAAAGCCTCTTCCTAGTGCCGATACGCCAGACGAAAGTCGTCGGGATACGGAGCACAATTTCTCGTTGCCGTTATCGGTGATCAGAAAATTGTCTTCCAGGCGCAGTCCGCCGCCGCCCGGCCAGTAAATGCCCGGCTCGATGGCCAGCACCATGCCTTTGTGAATCGTGCCTGTTCCGGCCTGGTGCGCGTAGGGCGGTTCGTGCGCGCGTGCTCCCACCCCGTGGCAGATCGGATGCGATGGCTGCCCGGGATACCCGCCTTCGGCAATGCGCGCGCGGACCAGGCGATCCAGTTCCGGGAAACTCGCGCCATCGTGCGCGAACTCCACGGCTTCGTTGAACACGCTCAGCAGCAGGTCGAGCAGTTTGCTGATACTCGGAGCGTCAACGTTCCCGGGACAGGCATTCTTGGTCAGGTCGGTCCAGTAGCCGTCGACGCATACCCAGATCTCGAACAGCGTCGGCTCGTTCTCCTGAATCGGGCGGTCGCCGGTTGCGGTGAAAGTCGCAATTCCCTTGCCCGACCACACCAGCGTGAAGGCCCGCGCCATCTCGACTTTGCCTTTGTATCCGACGCCGAGCCCGTGCACAAAGCCTTCGTACATGCCGCCGACTTCGCTTTCTTTCATGCCCGGACGCATGTGCTCGCGGGTATAGTCCATCGCCAGGGCGGCCAGTTCGTTGGCCAGCCTCATGCGCTCGATTTCCTGCGGGGTCTTGATGGCGCGGGCTTCGCTCAACAAGCGGCGTCGCGTCCACGACCTCGACCAGAAACCTTGCGAAAGGCGTCGAAGAAGGACTGCGTGGGAGTAGTGGGCTCGCCCACCATGCGATCGGCGCTCTGCGTCCCCATGTTGAGTTCAACCGCCACCTTGTCGGTGAGGCCGCGCTGCTTCAACGTTTCCAGAGCCAAGTCGAGCGAGCGGAACGGGGCGGGTCGCGGATCGCGCTCGTCGTATCCTTTGAAAAGCTTGAGATCTTTGGTCCACGAATTGCGCTGCGCGTCCGCGAGTTGGGGCTCGAGAACGATCAGCGTTGGTTCCCCTTCGCGTGGGAAAACCACGGCGTCGTAACCCTTCATGCACCAATAGTTGGTCAGGTACAGGATATTGTCGGGCGCGCGGACGACCAGGGCGCTGACGTCCTGATCTTTCATCAGGGTGCGCACCCGGTTTAGCTTCGACTCATCATTGGGCCAAGACATGATCGTTTTCCTCGAGGCGCATCATCCGTCGCCTCGAATCAATGTGTACCCGCTCCTTCGTGCGCGGCCACGGGCCGGTTCTCATCCTTGAAAGTCCAGGCCGCTTCTTTACCTTTAATGAGCCGGTAAACCGCGGTATGCAACGGAGCATCGATATGCGCACGTTCCGCCTCACGCGCAATGGCGCCACTCAAAAAATCCACCTCGGTCGGCGACTGGTGTCGCACATCCGATAGCATCGACGGTGGATGGTTCGTCATCGCGCCAATCTTGTTCATCGCCCACGGATCTTCGTGCAGCACGATTCCCGCGGCGACAGCCACGCTCTTGCCTTCCTCAATCAGCGCATGGAGCAAGTGCCCGAGATCGCGAAAACTCTGCTTCAGCCGCGAAATGGGGCGAGTGCGGCAGGCCCGTCAACGCCGATACGCCATTTACCGACGCATTGAAAATCAACTTCGACCACTGTGCCGGCCGCGCATCTGCGCAGTGCTTCGGCTTTGAGCCCGCTTTGCAGCAGAAGGTCCGCAGCCTGCTCGACCACGGTAAATGGCGTGTTTCGCGGCTCAAAGGGTCCAAGCCAGGTCGCGGTGTTCAGTTCGTACTGGACATGCGTATCGCTGTGCCGGGTTCCGCTCATGAAAGTTGTTCCACGAATAACGTGTCCGCGAGTATGCTCCGCGATGATTTCCTCGCTGCCCAAGCCATTCTGGGCTGAAATCAATGCTCCCCGGTCAAATCGCTTCCCTGCTCCAGCGACAGACTCCTTCACCTGCGTCGCCTTGGTAGCGACGATGCCGAGATCGAAGTCCGGCAATTCACGCGGATCGGCGGTTGCGCGCAGCCTTACGGAAAAATTATGCGTACCCGAAACTCGGAGGCCGTCGCGATTCAAAGCCTCAGCCTGCTCCTTCCGCCGCACCAGCGCCCAAACTTCAGCCACGCGGGCCAAGTGGGCAGCGTAGAGGCTCCCAATCGCGCCGCAGCCGATAATGCAAACACGCTTCATGCGCTCGCGCTAGGCTCGCCGCTCCACCTTCACCAGGTCAGCCACTTTGCCGATCTCGCCGTTAAGTGCGCGGAATAAGCTGTCCGGGTTATTGAACGAATCTTCGATAAACACTCCTTTCTCGAACAGCGCATCCTGCAACGCGGCGGAAATCGTGTGGATCGGCGCCGCGCCACCTTCGCCCATGCCTTTCGCGCCGCTGTAGCTGTGGGGTGATGGCGTCTCGATATGCCCATACTTCACGTTCGGCATGTTCATCGCCGTGATCGGAATGTAATCGCTGAAGGTGCTGGTCAGCATGTTTCCAACGGCGTCGTATACACAGTTCTCAAGCAATGCCGCGCCAATCCCGTGCGCCGTCGCACCATACACTTGCCCCTCCACGATCGGCGGATTGATGACCGTGCCGCAGTCGTCCACCGCCACGTAATCAAGAATCCTGGGGATGAAAGTCTCCGGATCGATCTCGACCACAGCGATGTGCAATTGCGACGCATAGGTCATGGTGAGATTGCCGTATTTCTTCTTCGTGTCGGGCACCTTGAAGGGTGCGCGCCAGATGTAGCGGCAATTCAGCGTGACCTCGTAGAGCTCAGGCGGCAGGACTGCGCTGTTGACGTTAACAATGTTCGCCAGTCCCCAGTAGTTGATGGACTTCCCGTTGGACTTCGAGCGAAGTTCCGGCCCCTGCGCTCCGATGCCGAACTCGACCTCCTCAGGCTTGCTCTCAAGCACAAAAGCGCCGAGGCGCGTCATCTCCGCCTTCAGCTTCTGCGCGGCCCCGTGGACCGCGGATAGCCCCGAGACCGCGAACTGGCTGGCGTAGGTGCCGGAGAATCCCGTGTGCACATTCCGTTCGGTATCAAAACCCGTGCGCACGGTGATGAGATCAGGGCTGATGTTGAGCACATCGGCGACCACCTGGGCCGCGGTCGTTTCGTGGCCCTGCCCCTGCGGACAGGATCCGACCGCCACCACCACTTCTCCGTAAATATCGAGTTTGCAGTTCGCCCCCTGCGAGTTGCCGGAAAAAGGAGCTCCCGGATTCACGATCTGGGACTGGCCGAAGTTGTTGGTCCCGGAATCGAGCGTCGTGCCAATGCCGATTCCGACCATGCGACCTTCTTTGCGCGCCTCCGCCTGCTTCTTCTTCCAGCTATCCCAACCGATCAATTTCTTTGCCGACCTCCAGCATCTTCGGATAGTTGCCCGAGTCGTAGATGCAGCCGTTCGGCGTGGTGTATGGGAATTCTTCCGGGCGGATGTAGTTGCGGAGCCGCATCTCGTCGGCCGGAATTCCCAGTTCGTGCGCGCAGATATCGACCACACGCTCAAGAAACCACAGATGCTGCATGCGCGAGTAACCACGATTCGGACCGACCGGGCACTTATTCGTGACCGCCTGGCTGAAGTCAATGCGCGCGTTCTTGAGTCGATAGACACCAGGAAAAACCTGCGACCAGATCACGCACCCCAGCGGTTCATACCGCGGATAAGCGCCGCAATCGTCGATATGGCGGGATGTAATCGCAGTAATGACCCCATTCTTATCGAGAGCCACACGGGTGTCGCGGAAGGTCCGCTCGTTGCCGTGCGCGCTCGAGGTCATGTGTTCTGAGCGCGTCTCGACCCATTTGATCGGCCGGCCCCCTGCTTTTTTTGAAGCGAGCGCGCACACCGCCATCTGCGGATAGCTGGTGATCTTGATCCCGAAGCTGCCGCCAATATCGAAGGTCTGCACGCGAATGCGATCGATGTGCACGCCGAGGTGCGGCCGCCAGAAACTGGATGGCAAATGATGGAAACGAGTTATTGCACCAGTAGTAGATGCGCTCGTCTTTCGGATCCCACTGACCGATGACTACATTATTTTCGAGCGGGGTGCTCGAAAACCGGTGGAAGTGCATGCGGTCGATTTCCACCACCGACGCCGCTTCGTCGAAAAGCCTTCTCCACGTCTCCGTATTCGAACACGCCGTTCCAGACCTTATTCGTGCCTGCTTCCTCGTGCAGGATGCTGGCATCGGTCAGGGCCTGCTCGGCGTCGACCACCGGATCAAGCGCGGCATACTCCACCTGCACGGCTTCGGCGCCGTCGTCGGCAACTCCCGGAGACACGGCCAGGATCGCGACCACGGGCTCGCCCTGGTAGCGGACTTTCGACACCGCCATCGGAAAATCGCGAATCTTGCCGCCGGCGTCGGGAGCGATCTCGATAAAAGGCTGCGTCTGGGAAGCGATTTCCGAGCCGGTGAGCGTGCAAACCACACCTGGAATCTTCTCGGCTTCCGAAGTGTCGACGCTGACAATTTTGGCGTGCGCATACGGCGAGCGTACGAAGCGCAGATAAAGCATATCGCGCAGCTTGATATCGTCGGCAAACTTGCCCAGACCGCGGAGAAGGCGCTCTTCTTCCTTGCGTGGCACCGCCTTGCCGACCCACTTCTTGCCGTCCCCGCTCACAATGTGCCCCCGCTGGCCGCATGCAGCGCAGCCTGCAGCCCATCAATCAACTTCTGCACCTGCTTCTTGCCAAGCGGCTCCAGCAACCCGCCCGCCACCGACGTTAAACGCCCAAAGACCTGCGCCTCTCCCTCCCAGACCACTTTCGTGCCTGCTCCGGCGACCGCCAGGTCGAATGCGGCAACCATCGATACGTTGCCCCCGGCCACGCTGCCTTGTCCTTTATATTGCGCTCGCTTGGGACGGTCCGACTCCGACAGATGCAGCTTCACGTCCGCGATTCCTTTGATGTAAGAAATACCCACGTTCACTTTGACGGTGAAGTGCTCGGCATCCTCCACCGACACGCCTCGAAACTCTGGCAACAGCGGGGCAAACTTATTCGGATCGGTAAGGAAGTCGTAGACCTCTTCCGGAGTGCGTTGCACATCAAACGCGCCGGCGAACTTGATGGCCACTTCTTAAGCCCCCTTGATGTTCTGCCCAGCCAGTCGAATGGCCTTGAAGACATTCTGATACCCGGTGCAGCGGCAGGTGTTCCCCGCGATGGCCTTGCGGATTTCAGTTTCGTTCGGCTCGTGATTCTTGCTGACTAACTGATAGGTCGACAGCATTAAGCCGGGCGTGCAGTAGCCGCACTGCAGGCCATAGGAATCCCCAAAGGCCTTCTGGATGGGATGCAGCGTCCCATCTTTTTCCAGCCCCTCGACCGTCAAAATCTCCGCTCCGTCCGCCTGCACGGCAAACATGGTGCACGATTTCACGATCGCGCCATTCATCAGCACGGTGCAGGCTCCGCAGTAGGTGGTGTCGCAGCCTACATGCGTGCCCGTAAGGTTGAACTCCTCGCGAAGAAGTTCCACAAGCAGCAGCCGCGGTTCGACGCTGGCCGAATACGGCCTGCCATTGACCTTCAGTTGAATCGCGACCTTGTCAAACGTCTCAGGCATAGATGTGGCTGACCTCGACCCGTTCGCCGCGTGCGCGACGCAGCGCCACTGTGATCGCGCGCTTTACCAGCGCTGCGGCTAACGTTCGTTTGTATTCTGCCGATCCGCGCATGTCGGACTGCGGGTCGACCGCGGTACGCACTGCTTCCATCGCAGCGCCGACCGCCTTGTCGTCGATCTTGTTCCCGCGCAGGGCCCCCTCGGCTGCAGTCGCTTTCACCGGAACCAGTCCGACGCAGCCCAGCACGATCACTGCATCCTTGCAACTGTCGCCTTCCATCGACAGTTGAACAGCCGCACTGGCCGTGGGATACACCGGCGCGGAGCGTTTGAACGCAAGATAAGCTCCCCCGCTTCCCTTCTCCGGAGTTTTCACCACAACCTCGCGCACCAGTTCGTCATGCGCAAGGACCGTGGTATAGGCATCGCGGATGAAATTCGCCAGCGGAACCGTGCGCTCGCCTCGCGGGCCCAGGCAGTGGACGTCAGTTTTCTGCGTGAGAAGAACCGCGGCCCAGTCTCCGCTGGGATCGGCTTCCGCCAGGGAACCGCCGATGGTGCCTCGATTGCGGATCTGCACGTCCGCAATCCCCGCGGCGCAATCGTGAAGAATCGGAATTCGAGCCGCGGCCTCGGAATTCTCGATCTCCGCGTGTCGAGTAAGCGCTCCGAAATGCAGTACCCCGCCTTCTTCCTTGATATAGGAGGCGCCCGGAACGAAGTTCAAGTCGACCAGATGACTGGGATTGGCGAAACGCAGCTTCATCAGCGGAATCAGGCTCTGACCACCGGCCAGCAGTTTGGCATCCTCTCCCAACTGAGAGAGGATGTTCGCCGCGTCCTTCAGCGAAGCTGCCCGATGATAGTGAAAGGGTCGAGGGTACATCCTTGCTCCAGGTATTTCAGTCTTGCTCTGTCGATTCCCTTCAGGGTTCGACTCGTCCGATTACGGTGAGTTGGGCGAACGCGCGAATCCCCATACTACCGCTCCCAGTGCGATCGTGACGGTTGCCGATCCAACAATCGCCAGCGCGGAAGGCAAACTTCCTCCGCGGCTCACGGTTTGCAGAATCACTCCCAGCGGAAATAGGAACGATCCCGCCACCAACGCCACCGCGATCCCGGTTTGAGTTCGCTGGTGGAACGCGACGCCGTCAAAGACCACGCCCAGCACCATCAGCAGCATGGCCAGCCCGATCCAGTGCGAATGAATATCCACCTGCCGCACGTAGTCGTACTTGGTCGCGGTATAGCTGTCAAGAGCGCTGTGCGCCTGCACCGAATTTCGTTCCGCGGCGTGCACAAATGCCTGCGCCAGAGATCCGCCCATCCGATCCAGTGTCTGGTGCTCCACGAATACGGCATAGTGCAGTCCGTAAAGCATGCCCAGCAACGCCAGGACTAGACCTCCAATCAGAAGGACTTTGCGCCCCGTATTCACGCTGCGACTCCCGATCCGGCATCCAGACGGCCACTGTAGCGGAGCACTCCCACCAGCATTCCGATCAAAGCGACGATCACCAGCAATCCCCCGACATCGGCGATTCCTCCAGCCACGAGCCCCAGGTTCAACTCGAGCAACACGAACACCGGAAGAATGACCGATCCGGCGAGAAGTACAATCACCCAGCGTCGCTTCCAGCGATCGCTCAGCCCGACGTAGGGCTGTATGAAAGATAAGAGCATCGCCAGAAGCCCGAACTCAATGATGTGCGAATGGGCAGCGATCTTGACCGCTCGCTCGGCTGCCAACGATCCGTAGCTGGCGACCTCGACCACCGTGCCGCCGTTTCCTCCGGCCGCCGCGTCCAACATATTCTTCAGGATTTCCGACTCGCGAGCTTCGTGCCGGTAGAGATCCACGCCTGCATACCACGCGCCATACAGGAAGCCGAGAAGCATCAGGAGAGCTCCGCCAGTCATCAGAGTTCGCCGCTCCCAGGTGCGGTCGGTGGGCATTGCGGCCTCTTCCCCATTGCCAGCCCGCTGAAGAAATTTCCAGAGACCATACGCCTCGGCCATGAGAACGAAGATCAACAGGGCACCAGCCGAATCCGCGAGCACGCTGGCCCAGCCGATCACCGCGAACGGACTGTAGGCCATGCCCACGTAATGAATCAGAAAAATCCCTACTGGCAGGCACAATCCGCCGAGGACGAAGAGTCCTGCCAGTAGCTTCCTACGTCTCGGGGGAAGCGCGACGTAAGGTTGCACGAGAGCCAGAAGCAGTGCGAGATAGCCGGTATCGGTCATGTGGACGTGCGCATCCACTTTCGTGCCGCGATCCTCGAGCAATCCTCCGACTCGCTGGAAAATCTCCTTGACGGCCAGCGGATTCCCGGCACGCGCCGCTTCTGCGGCCGCCAGCAGCGCCTGCCCGGTCTGTCCGCCATTCTGGTGCAGAACAAACACGGCGAAAATGTCGCCAAAGAACATGCCGCCCGCAATCAGGGCAATGCCGCCAAAGATCAGCAGCCGGCGCGCGCTCATCGGCGCAAACGTCTCAGCGATATTGGTCGACAATGCCTGGGTGGACATGGGTGTAACTTTGCGGTATCCCGATCCAGTTATCAGTCTGCGGCTACATCTTCGCGTGAACTTCGAAACGCGGGAATCACTCGTTGCGCGAACAGTTGCTGCGTCTTGATGCTCTTCCAGTTTTCAAGTCCGCCGAAATTCGAGACGATGGCCAGTTCCCCGATGCCGCCTTTCGCCTGCAAGCTCGCAACCTGCTGGACGACCTTTTCCGGCGTTCCAATAAAAGCGATCTCCTGATCCACGATTTCGTCGTAGGTAAGCTTCGTCAACGACTCCAAAGCTCCACTCGCGTAGAAGCCGTAGCCCTTGGCGCGAAGCTCTTTCTTCTTCTCTTCATCCTGCAAGGACTCCACCGGAGAGGCGTTGAACGCCAGGAAATTCAGCAGGGCCTGCTCCACCTCGCGTCGGATCGCCCTTTCGTCGTCGTCGAGATAAACCGGCCGGATATAGACGATGTCCGGAGCGTGCCCGTGCTCCGCGCACGCCTTTTTGTAGATGTTCAGCGGCGCCTCGAGCACGTTCCAGGGCAATAGCGGCGGCACGAAAATGCCCCAGCCTTTTTCACCCGCCATCTGGTAGGTGATGTCGCTCGTGCCTCCCGTATAGAACTTCGGATGGGGCTTCTGCACCGGCTTAGGCACCACGCTGACATCCTTTACTTTGTAGTACTCGCCGTCGTACGAGAACCTATCTTTCGCAAAAGCAAGTTCCAGGATGTCGATGGCCTCGTTATAGCGCGGACGGCTTTCTTCCAGAGGCAAAGCCGAAGGGCCAAAGAGCCACGCATGCCCGCGCCCCAACCCACATTCCAGCCGGCCATTGGTGAGGATGTCGGTCTCGGCAATCATTCCCGCCAACCGCATCGGGTTTTCCAGCGGAAGTGTGTGCAGCGCAGTTCGAAAGCGAATCCGCCTGGTACGCTGCGCGGCGGCAGCAAACATGGCCAGTGGATTCGCGGAAATGGAAAACTTCTGAAAGAAATGATGATCGATCACCGAATAAACGTCGAAGCCAACGTCATCGGCGTGCTCGATCTGCCGCATGATCTCCCAGATCATGTCGTAATGCGACTTGCCCGGCGGTGTCTGGATTTCGCAGTAGATGCCAAATCGCATGGTCGTCATCCAACTTGCTCGCGTTCTCGCCTTCCTACTGCTTCTCTACCAGGTCAGCTTCAGTGCCAGTTGAATCTGTCGCGGGTTGAAGAGGGAGCGCGGCGTGCCGTAGTCTTTGTTTGGCGAGCCCTCCTTGTAAAGAGGCCCCGCCGGACAATAGGCTGGACCGCCCGCCGGGCAGAAATCAGAGGCACCGTAGGCTGTGTTGTAGTAATTCACGTTCAGGGTATTCAGTAGATTGAACCCTTCCGCCATCGCCTGGAGATGCAAGCCCTCAGTCAGCCTGAACGTCCGCGACAGCCGCAGGTCGACGCTCTGGTAGGTGTCTCCCCGGAAGGTATCGCGCCCCTCAATGCCAACCCGGTCGTTGTTTCCAAAGATGTCGCCGTTCGCATCAAAACCGGCGAATTTAGTGAAGTAGTGGGGAGTCTGCAGGGTGACAATCATTCCCAACTGCCAATCGTTGACCAGGGCGTTCATGTGAGTCGGACCTTCAAAGGTCGCATTGCCCACGAAGCGATGTGCGACGTGATCGGCGGACAGGGCGCGCTCTTTCTCGAACGAGGTCGAATCCTGCGGTATTAACACAAAGCTCGGATTGGGCCCGTTGTCGATTCCTTTGGACCAGGTATAGCTCGCGCCCCAGCCGACGTGCTTGCTCATCCGCTTATTGAAGGTGACCAGCAGGCCGTCCCACTGGGAATCCCACTTGGAATCTGCCTCGAAATCGACCGCGAAACCCAGGAACCCTGTCGGTACCGGACACCCGGTGAAGATCGCGCAACGCACTCCGGGACTAATGAAGGCCGGGAAAATTGGGCCACAGGGGAAGTTGGCGCAATACATGTCTTTCATGCCGACACCGCCCCGGGAATCATGGAAGGGCAGTTGGCCGCTGGGGTTGGGTTGGTTGACGTTGTAGAAACTGCCCAGATGGATTCCCCGCACATGCAGGCCGGTGATGTCCAGAACTGCGTCCTTAAAGGGTTGGAATTCGACGCCGAGGCTGGCCTGTGCTCCGTAGGGAGGCTTGTGATCTTTCGCGAAGCGGACGATGACCGCATCCAGCGACCCAACGGGATAGGTGGCGGTGTCTCCTAGTGTGGGGCCCATTAGGCTGGACAAAGCTCCCACCATGGTGAAGGGGTCCGATCCAAATGCCGAAAGCCGTGTCTTGGCATTCAAATCGTCCTGTTTGTTTTCACGCCCTGGGAACTTTCCGATCGTCCCGCCGCACGAGGGGATCTGACACATCAACAATGGCGAAGGAATCATCCCGTGAAATAACCCGCCGCCTCCTCGAATCACTACCGAGTGGTTACCGGGAATGGCATAAGAGAACCCGGCACGCGGATCGAAGTTTTTTAGCGGATTGTTAAGCGCGGCGCTGGGCCATGTTTCTCCCTGCCAGCGTAGACCGTAGTTGAGGGTCAGGTTGCTGGTTGCTCGCCATTTATCCTGCACAAATAGTCCCTCGTAGGTGTGGCCCAGCGTTCCCTTGGCCTGGTTGCGCACCGCCTGTGAGATTGCTGAACCCTGATACACCGACGTTTTGAAGGTCGGCTCATTGAAACCGGAGGCTGCATCAAATCGCTCGAAGAAGATCACGAACGGATTGGGCGCACCAAAGACTTTTCCCTCAAATTCGGCCAGGCTGCCGAAGTCCGCCTCAAACGGGTAGAACAACGGGAACGACTCCGTCGTGTTCACATGGTTGAAGTCACCGCCAAAGGTAAACGTGTGCTGGCCGAAAGTTTTCGTCACGCTATCCACGATCTCGAACCGCCCTTCCGTGTACAGATCGGGATTTCCGCGGTTCACGCCCATTGTGAACACGTTGGAAACTTCCAAATGGGGTTGCGTGCTCACAGTGGGAAAGTCAAAGTTCCGGTGGGCATATTGGACACGGAGGTCATTCACCAGGGACGACGAAAAAATTGACGTCAGGCTTCCCACGAAAGACTGATCGCGGAAGGTGTTGTTCTTGAAGCCAGAGGGCAGGTCGAATCCATCGTTCAGCGGAGAGAGGTTGGTCCCCCGCTGGTCATTAAAGAAGTACCGTGCCGAAAGGACTTCCCGCTCGCTGAAGTTGTGGTCGACACGGAACAGCATATTGTCGTAGTTGATGGTACGGTTCACCTGGAGATTTTCAGCGGGCAGGCCAAAGAAGTTTACTTTTGTGCTGTTAATGTCGGTCAGGTTGGTCAGCACGGCCGAGTTATAGAACGGCGACTCCACATGACGCTGTCCCTCGTAGTTGCCGAAAAAGAAGGTCTTATCCTTCTGAATTGGTCCGCCCAGGGTGCCGCCAAACTGATTCTGACGCAGCTTGTTGAACCCGGCCGCCAGTGCGTTCTTCGCGTCCATCGCATCGTTGCGGAAATATTCGTAGGCCGATCCGTGCAGGCGGTTGGATCCGCTCTTGGTAATGATGTTGACGATCCCGCCCACCGCGCGCCCAAATTGCGCGCTGTAATCGCTGTTGATCACGCGGAATTCCTGCACCGCCTCCTGCGAAGGCGTGGTCTTCTGAATCCCGGAAGCAGTCGACATGTTGTCCGCGCCGTCGATGGCCACGAAGTTGTAGTGAATGTTCTGTCCGGCAAAGGAAAGCTTGGTCACCGGTTCGATGATCACGTCCGTGCTGCCCGAGGTTGTATCCCCGATGGTCACGCCCGGCGCCAGCAGAGCGAAGTCAATGAACTGCCGCCCATTCACCGGCAGATTTTCGATCTTCTGTTCGTCAATGACGGAACTGACCATGGTGCGGGTGGGCTCCGCCAGCTCGCCAACATCCTGTACTTCGACTTGCGCGATCACCTGGCCCGGGGACAGGGAGAAATCCAGGCTGCCGGCCGCACCGATATCGAGATGAATCTTCTTCGCCGACTTCTGGAAGCCGGCTTTATCGGCGGTCACGGTGTAATCACCCGGCGGCAACAGCGGGATCTGATAGTCGCCTACCGGGCTGGCGGTCGTTCCGCGGCTGAGCCCCGTGGCCGAGTTCACGGCGGTGACCGTCGCCTGGGAAATCGCGGCGCCGCTGGAGTCATACACGCGCCCCTGCACGGTCACCGTCACGACCTGCGCCATGACCGGAAGGCAAGCCATCAACATGATGACGGCGCAAACAAGCAGAGCCAACGCCCTCGCATAAGGCTTCCTGGTGAGCAGACTGCGGTTCGACTTCATCGTCGTCTCCTTCGTCCTGAACTCGATCAAGGTTTGATTCAACCGGTCTTCGATCTTGACGTCGACGCTCCAACTGGCCTGGCTAGCCGGTGATTGTCCATGACCTTCGACAAACGTGACTCTGAATCATCGAGGTGCTGGACCAGAATCCTGGCGCATTCCTTCAACTTCCCAGCGGTCAGCAACTGGTAAAGCTTGCGATGAACGGGAATGAGGATGCCGGGATGGTCATGCCGCTGGTCGACCAACACCATCCCCACCCGTAGCTCCCCGATGGTCTTCTGATAAAAGGATTCCAGCCGTTTGTTCCCAAGAAAATGGATCAGGAGGCTGTGAAAGTGCAGGTCATGGGTCACGGCACTGACCCAGTTCCGTGCGCGAACCGCCGCTTCGTATTGCTCGAGCGCCGCCCGCAATTCCCGCAGCAATTCCGGCGCCGGAGCCTTCGCGGCATGAATCGCGGAGATCTCCAGTACCCGGCGCACGTGGTAAATCTCCTGCACATCCCGGAGGGACAACTGCGCCACCGCAATCCCGCGATGCATGCTGCGCTTCAGAAGGCCTTCCAGCGACAGGATGCGCATCGCTTCGCGCATCGTATTCCGCGACACGCCCAGTGACTCGGCCAGCGGAATCTCCTGCAGCGAGCTTCCTGGGCGCAGTTCACCATTCAGGACTCTCTGCCTGAGGACGCCGGCCACCTGGTCGGCAACGCTGGTACGGTGAATTTGGGAACGTTCCATCGATGCAGAAAGGAAAAATTAGTGCGTCATCTTGGCCTCAAATGTTCAATCTGTCAAGTGTTGAACAATTCAACAGACCAGCCTCTCGCCCGGAAGGGAGACTGCCGCAGAACTTGTCACACAGTGGCTCGTCTGTCAGAAGGACTGCCCTCTTGTAAGATCATCTCGAATCGAATCTCGGACACATCATCGACAGCAACTCAAGACAATGGGAGATATCCATGACACCAGACGTAAATCGCCGCGAATTCCTGAGGATCGCAGCGGGTGCCGGCGCTGCGTTGGCAATGCCCATTCAAGGGCATACGGCTGTTTCCTCCAAAATGATCGGCATCCAGGTGGGAGCAGTTTCGTTTGTCGATGAAGGCACCGAGAAAGTCCTTGATATCCTTCAGGAACGCGCCTCAGTGAATACCCTGTTTCTTGCGGTATTCACCTACGGTCGTGGCATCGCCGGAAGGCAGATCCCGGGCCAGCCCCTGCCGGATCATGGCAAACAGGAATACGATCTCAAGTTTCACGGCGGCAACTTCGCCACTCCCCATTCCCAGTACTACAAAAACACGGTTCTCAAGGACACGCGCGCGCCCGACCATGGCGACCTGGACATCCTGGCCGAGGTGCTCCCTGCTGCCAAGAAACGCGGCATGAACGTCATCTGCTGGCTGGAGGACGTCTTTCGAACAGACTTGCCGAACGTCGAGAAGCTTCAGGAGCGGGATCTATACGGTCGAAATGCCGAGACGCTGTGCGTCAACAATCCGGACTACCGGCATTTTCTGACCGGTCTGGTTGAGGACTATACCCGCTCCTATGAGATCGACGGAATCATGTGGGGCTCGGAGCGGCAAGGCGCTCTTTGCGACGGTTTAGGCGCCACTCATGACATGCCGCCGGTCGATCCCGGGAACGTGACCTGCTTCTGTGAGTTTTGTCAGAGCAAAGCGAAAGAGCGCGGTATTAACGTGGACCGTGCACGGCAAGGATTTCTCGAGCTTGAGAAATTCGTCCGCGCGGCGCGCAGCGGCCGGCACCCCGTGGACGGCTACTTCGTTCAATTCTGGCGCATCCTGTTGCGCTATCCGGAACTGGCCGCATGGGAGATGCTCTGGACCGACAGCCTTCGAGAAACCTACGCCGCGATTTACAAAACCGTAAAAGCAGCCAAACAAAACGTTCCAGTGGGTTGGCACATCTGGCACAACAACTCTTTTAATCCGATCTACCGGGCGGAACAGGACCTGCACGAGCTTTCGGCCTATTCGGACTTTATTAAAGTCGTCATGTACAACAACTGCGGCGGCGAACGGATGGCGTTGTATGCCGACAATATCGGTTCGACGCTCTATGGGGATCTCTCCAAGCAGAGTCTGCTCGATTTCAACTATGCGCTGATGGGATTCAAGGAGGGCAGCTACGACCAGATTCCCCACACAGGACTTTCGGCGGATTATGTGTACCGCGAGACGAAACGGGCGCTGGATGGGGTGGCAGGCACCAAGACATTGATCTGGCCAGGCATCGACATCGATATCCCAACCGAGGCCAACAACAGCAAGTGCACCCCGCAAATTGTAAAAGCGGCAGTTTCGGCGGCGTTCCGTGCCGGTGCACCGGGCGTAATTCTATCGCGCAAGTATTCCGAGATGCGGCTGGCCGATCTTAGCGGTGCTGGAGACGCCGTTCGCGAGTTGAAACAATCCGCTTGAGCAGCAGTCATCAAAGCGGAACGGAAAACCTCGGGCTCAAGTATGTATACGGCAACGAGCCGGGCCGTGGCATTCGCGTTTTCGACGAGCGCCATTGGCCGCGCACGGCTTGCGCTAAACCTTCGAATACGCTTTCATATAACCCATGACCATTTCCCGCCGTTGCTGCCTTCTCTGGTTCCTCGTCTTTTCGCTGGTCAGCGTAACCGCTGGCAATGAGCCTCCCAAGGGCAAGTATCTTCTCTTCGTCGGCACCTATACCGAGAAGGAAAGCAAAGGCATTTACGCCTACCGCTTCGACTCGGCTTCCTTGGAACTGACTCCGCTAGGCGTGGCGGCAGAAACCACCAACCCCTCGTTCCTCGCGATCGACCCGAGCCACCGCTTCTTGTACGCGGTCAACGAAGTCGGGAAATATAAGAATGCCGACAGCGGAGTAGTAAGCGCTTTCGCCATCGAGCATCAGAAGGGAGACCACCAAACCGGCAAGCTGCACTTCCTGAACGAAGTTGCCTCGCGCGGAGCCGACCCCTGCTACATCGCGTTCGACAAGACCGGGAAGTACGCGCTGGTGGCCAACTACACCGGAGGAAGCGTGGCCGTATTTCCGGTTCAGGCCGACGGCCATATCGGTGAATCCTCAGCTTTTGTTCAACACGTGGGGTCGAGCGTCAATCGCGAGCGCCAGGAAGGTCCGCACGCGCATTGGATCGAGACCACTCCCGACAATCGCTTCGCAATCGCAGTGGATCTGGGCCTGGATGAACTGCTGATCTATCGTTTCGATGCAAAGAACGGATCTCTCACCCCGAGCAATCCTCCCTTCGCCAAGCTCGATCCCGGGCTGGCCCTCGTCACCTGAGCTTTCACCCAAACGGCAAGTTCGCGTACGTGTTAAATGAAATACAGTCCAGCATCACCGCATTTGCCTACGATGCCAGCCATGGCAGCCTGCAGAAGCTCAAGACAGTGTCAACCCTTCCGAAGAACTTCTCGGGGAGCAACGACACCGCCGAGATCAAGGTGCATCCCAGCGGCAAGTTTCTATTCGCTTCTAATCGCGGGTACGACACCATTGCCCTGTTCTCCATCGACAGCAAAAGCGGCGCTCTGACGCTGGTAGATCAGTTCCCCACACAGGGTAAAACGCCGCGCCATTTCGAAATCGACCCCACCGGCAAGTTCTTGTTCGTCGCGAATCAGAATACGAACAACGTTGTGGTGTTTCGGATCGACTCCAACGGCCGATTAACCGCCACGAAGCAGCCGCTGCAAGTCCCCTCGCCCGTATGCCTGAAGTTCATTGCCATCGAATAAGAAAAAGCCCGCTGCTTGAAATGCCTGAGATGCGTTCTTGAGGCTGTAGCGTAGACGGAGCATCAGGAAGTGATCACCACGCCCGCGTCTTCTGAGGCTGCTCTTCGGATGAATCCGACCCATGCTCGAGCGTTCGGCTTCGCCACGGGTCAGTCAGGCCGTCTTTCATTGACTGTGGGAAGCCACCTCTTTAAGATGAGGCCACCCAAAAGCCAGGCATCTCCGGAATGATCGGCGAAACAATCTCGCACTACCGCGTTGTGGAGAAGGTCGGTGGCGGCGGGATGGGTGTCGTCTACAAGGCCGAGGATGTAACTCTGCACCGGTATGTGGCCTTGAAGTTTTTGCCTGATAACGTCGCCCAAGACCCCCAGACGTTGGCCCGCTTCCAGCGAGAGGCGCAAGCCGCCTCGGCCCTCAACCATCCCAATATCTGCACGATCTATGAAATCGGACAGGTAGATGGCAAGCCATTCATTGTGATGGAGTTTCTGGACGGGCTCACACTGAAGCATAGGATCGCCGGAAAACCACTGGAAACCGACCTTTTGCTCGGTCTGGGAATCGAAATTGCGGACGCGCTGGACGCAGCTCACAGCCAAGGCATCGTCCATCGTGACATCAAGCCTGCCAACATTTTCCTTACCAAGCGCGGACACGCCAAGGTTCTTGATTTCGGTCTGGCCAAGGTCACGGCAGGGGCCAATTCTTCAACCCAAATTGTAGCGAACTACACACAGACTGGGACTCTCGATGGGCCGCATCTTACGAGCCCGGGAACAGCGCTCGGCACCGTCGCCTATATGTCTCCTGAGCAGGTGCGTGGCAAGGACCTG
Organism: uncultured Acidobacteriota bacterium; assembly: GCA_963733805.1. GTDB lineage: Bacteria > Acidobacteriota > Terriglobia > Terriglobales > Acidobacteriaceae > Gp1-AA133. Next base: position 448,015 of record CAVTEO010000011.1, read on the forward strand.
GATGCCCGCACTGACCTTTTCTCATTCGGCGTGTTGCTGTATGAGATGGCGACTGGCGCATTGCCTTTCCGGGGGGACACCTCGGGGATGATCTTTGAAGCTGTCTTGAACCGCGCTCCGCTACCTCCTGTACGGCTCAATCCGGACGTGCCTGCGGAACTGGAACGAATCATCAACCGGGCCTTGGAGAAGGATCGCGACTTGCGCTACCAGCATGCCTCCGACATGCGGGCGGAACTGCAACGACTGAAGCGTGATACGGATTCGAATCGACACATTTCCGCCAGTAGCGGAGAGGTGGCAGCCGCGGTACCGACAACAGGTCAGCCGGCACACACTGCCAGCAGCGCAGCCATAGCAGCGGCCGCACCGCGGCGGCCATGGTGGTACGGGGCAGCTGGCACGGTGGCGGTCATTATTCTGTTGGCGGCGGGAGTGGGCCTGTATTGGTTCATGCATCGTGCAGTGCCGACTCCATTCCTGAACTTCGCGATCACGCAGGTCACCAATTCAAGCCGGGCAGTGGTTACCGCCATATCTCCCGACAGTAAATATGTGCTGACGGTGATGGACGACAAAGGACTGAACAGCCTGTGGCTACGCAATGTGGCGACTGGAAGCGACACCCAGGTGCTCCCGCCTTCGGCCGCAATCGTCAATGTTGCATTCTCGCCGGACGGAAATTACATCTTCTTCCGCAAAGCCGAAAATGCCATCGCCAGTGACTTCAATATCTACCGGGCCCCGGTTTTGGGTGGCACCCCGAAACCGGTGGTCCGTGACGTGGATAGCGCCTTCGCATTTTCTCCCGACGGCCGAAGGCTGGCGTATATTCGCGCCAACAATCCGGAAACGGGTAAGTATCGCCTGCTCGAGGCAAATCTGGATGGCAGCGATGAAAAGGTATTGCACATTGCAGCCATGGGTGCTCTCGCTCGCTGGTTAGCCTGGTCCCCCAGCGGCAAGCAGCTCGCCTATCCTGAGGCCCAACCTGGCACTGCACTCGGTGGAATCAATCTTTACGACCTGGATACGGGGAAAATTCAAACCCTCACATTTGCTGATAAGACAATTGGCGAAATGATGTGGTCGTCCAGTGGGGATGGCTTGTTTGTGGTCTATCAGCAAAAAGGGCCGAACTACAATCGCCGTCAGATCGGCTTTGTAGCTCTTGCCGACGGACAGCTGCGTGCCATTTCCCGGGACACCAATAGCTATTTCACTTTGAGCCTTTCGGCAGACGGCAAAACACTGGCCACGGTGCAACAGAAGGTGGCGAGCAATTTTTACATTTTGCCGGGCGAAGGCAGCTCGTCCACAGACATCGCACCAATCGGCTCGGGCGGCGAGCGCATCCAGTTTTTCAACTGGGCATCTGACGGTGGCTTACTGACATCGGATCTCACCCAACTCACGCGCAGAGATGCCAAGGGGCAAAATCCGGTGCAGCTAGTCAGCGACCCGGCGGCGGGCATCCTCAGTCTGTGGGCGTGTGGCACCCAGTCGATTGTTTTTCCCTGGGCTTTTCATAACAACACCAACTCGGTCGGGATCTGGCGTGTCGGGGCGGATGGCGCCGATCCCGTAAAACTGGCAGACGAGAAGTTTGACACGTTCCCGGTATGCTCGGCCAACTCCAACTGGGTGTACTACTGGCCTGGGGTTAAGCAGTTATCGCGGGTTCCGCTGGACGGTTCCGGCAAGCCGGAACCGATTCCTGGCAGCGCCGTTGAGGGTGCCTTCCTGGCGGGGCGAGGCATCGGCATTTCGCCCGATGGCAAGACCCTGGCGTATGTAGTCGGGGTCATGAAGCCGGGGGCCGGAAGGAGCACCGCGAAAATCGTCTTGCTGGACGTGGCTACTCTTAGGTCGTCTCGCATGTTCGACGCCAATCCAGGAATCTCCAAGGGCGTGCAATTCACTTCAGACGGAAAATTCGTAGCCTACCCAGTCGCTGAGAATGGTGTGGACAATGTCTGGATTCAGCCCATTGACGGCTCTCGCGGGCGTCAGATCACACACTTCAATTCGGAACGAATCCTCTCTTTTCACTGGTCGCCGGATGGCAAGAGGCTCGGTATCGTCCGCGGGCACACCGACTCCGACGTCGTCTTGCTGCAGGAATCCAGGCCTTAGGTTGTCCCCGCACTTTGCTGCAGAACTTCGCGCAACCGCTTCGCAACGACCATATCTTCGCCGGGCTGCAGCATCCAGACACCGACGACGATCGTGTTGGGTCCGCCCGGCAATCCCGCGCTGGCAGGGGCTCCTCCGGTAGAGGGATTCAGCTCGATCCGCGGCTTGCCTTCCCGCATCTTTTGCATGACTTCCGCGCCCGTAATCTTAATCCGGTTCTGATCGTAAGTGATGAGCAGGTGCGGAACATGATTTGCGATTTCCGGAACAAAGATTTGAGTCTGCACCGTGGGAATCGTACTCAGGTGCTTGGCAATGCGATCCGCCCGTTTGCGGTACTCTGCTTCCATGGCGGCATCATCCTGGCTCAGGAACCAGTCGATGGCGGCGACCAGGCCTACAATTTCCTCTTTCGCCACCTTCATCCCGCGCCCGACGGTGTTTGAGTTTGGTGAATTATTCTTCTTTGCCGCCTCGATCAGATCCTTTCTGCCTAACAGCAGGCCGGTACATTGCGGGCCCCGAAGACCCTTTCCTCCGGAGAACGTCACCAGATCAAACCCCATCTTCGTGTAATTCCACAGATTGGAAATGGGGGGGACATCGGCAGCAGCGTCGTTGAAACAAGGCACTCCGTGCTGGTGAGCCACCCGCACCCAGTCTTCCCGGCTGATTTTCCCTGCACCCGCGTTGAAAAAGTGAGCCATCACCGTATGCTCAGTGAACGCCTGTTCGTACTGCTCTAAAGTTTCGACCTCCACAAAGCGAATTCCGCAGTTACGGAGAGCATGGTCATATCCGTAGCGATGAGATTTCTGGACAATCACTTCATTTTTAAGGCCAGCCATGTCGGTCGGAATGTCCAGAATGGCCTGTTCCTTTCCCAGGTTGACGCAAGCTGCCGTGCCCACTACGAGCGCAGCGGCAGCGCCGGCGGTGACGAGAGCGGCCTCGCACTGTAATCGCTTCGCCAGATACGCGCCCGACGCATCCAGGAGCTCGGTGAGGTTGACCGGATGTCGCGCCGCGAGCGCGATCGCCGCCTGTACTTCATCCGGCATGGTGGAAGCCGAGAGGACCGTATAAGTGCCGGCCGCATTGATGAGCGGGGTCACCCCAAGTTTCTGGTAGTAGTCCACGGCTTGAGGAGCCGACTTGGCCGATGCCTGCTCTTCCAGAGTCGAGATTCCGGAGAGCGCGACACTTCCCGCTAGAGCCGCTTGTGCGCCCTTGCCTATAAGCTTTCGCCGAGTTATGCGTGGCATGGTTACGTTCCCCCTTTTGTGCATCCTGATCGTTCGAAATTCAGTCCCTCGGATAATCATCGGCCCGGGCTGGTAATGAATTGCCCCGATCGGGCATCTTGAAATACTGGGGACGGGCTTTCTCCCACTCCACCATACTCAGTCCCGAGGGATCGTACAGAATGCGTCCGGCACGGACTGTCATGCGGGCGATCAACCGTACGTCTCCATCCATTCTGGCCACACCGCAGTCCACGTACCCGAAATGGCCATGCATCAATTCCAGAATGGCGATATCTGCTTCCTTCCCGACAGACAACGTCCCCAACTCGGGTCTGTGAATCTCACTCGCCGGATTGACGGTTGATCGGCGAATGACATCGTCCAGGGGCACCCCCATCGCCAGGAACTTCGACATCACGTCGTTCATGCTGAGGATGGTGAAATTGCCGGTATGCAAATCGGTGGAGATGGAATCGGGAATGAACCCCTGTTTCGCAGCGGGAACCGCATTGCGAAACCAGAAGCTGCCCGCCCCATGCCCCACATCAAAAATCACGCCGCGGGCCCGAGCTTCCGTCATGATTGGGTTGAGCTTGCCGTCTTCAAGGAGGATGGGAAATTGCTGGGCAAAGACGTGGGTATGGATGTCGCCCGGCCGCATTTTTTTCAGGATCAGGTCCGCGTAAGTCCGTTCCGGCCGGGGCCAGAAATCGAACATGACCGGAACCTTGGCCATCGTCCCGCACTCAATCGCACGGTCAACCGCAGTCCAAGGCGCGTGTGCCGCATCCCAAGCTTCGTCCGTCCAGTAGTGCGCGGTCTTCACACCGACAATGAGATCCGGATATTTCTTGATCGTGTCGGCACAAAGTTTCGCACCCATTTGGTCCACACTCTGCTCGAGTCCACCATTCATCCCATTGGACACGATGTTCAGGAAAGCCAATACTCGCACTTTGGCACGGTCAATGACTTCTTCTTTTTCCTGAAGGAATGTCTCCGCGCCAGAGGTCCCCGCATCCACCACGGTGGTCACTCCTGACTGCAACGCCAGGTCTGCCGGGATCCCCAGTGGCAGGAGGTGCGCTCGCGCCTCGGGCGCAAACCAGTTCAGCGGCGCCCCTCCATGGCCCACATGAAAGTGAATATCAATGAGCCCGGGCGTAACGTAAAGCTTCGACACATCCACAACTTTTCCCGCCTGGTCAGCCGGAATGTTTTTTTCCACGGCAGCGATTTTGCCCTGGGAAACGGCGACGTCTCGTACCTCGTCGATGTGATTGGCGGGGTCAATCACGTGGCCGCCCTTCAGCAGCAGGTCATAGTGGGGCGCTTGGGCAAACATCACGATAGGCGATCCAAGGGCAATTGCGATCACCATCACTACTGCGAGTCGCATTCTGATCGAGTTCTGCATAGGCCTCTCTTGCTATTCGAAGCGAAAGTGTACTCAGTAGGAATAAGATTGTCACCATTGCCAGCGAGTTAATCTCAGGCAAGTTGTAAAGAAGATCGCCCTATCGTAATCTGATCGCTGTTTTCTGGGGCTCGACAAGCATACTGCGGATCGGAAAGGACTCATGGATCGTCGTACTTTCGTCAAGGCTGGTTGCATCGGAAGCGCCTCGTTGCTGATGCAAGGACTCGATCCGGCGATGCGGGCGGACGTGCCTCCACCTGTCTCACCCCCGGTCGAACTCCACGGACTGCCAGATTACAAACCTTCGCCGCTAGGCATGCCAGGATTATTTCCCGGCCGCGTGATTGAAGTACGCGACCCAAAGGCAATCGTACGGAACCGCGTTTCCCAGCCGATCGTGCACCGGATGCTGGAACACGCCATGAAGGAGTTGACGGGAGAAAAATCTGCACAGGTGGCGTGGGCAAAGTTTGTGGAACCCCACGACATCGTGGGAATCAAGATCAACCCTTCGGGCGCGCCTGCATGCTGTTCTTCTCCCGAGATCGTCCGCGAGATTATTGCCGCAGTTCAGTCCGTTGGGGTTCCCGCGCGTAACATCCTGGTCTATGACCGGTATTCGTACGAAATCGACATCGCCAGCTACCAGGCGCTGCTGCCTCCAGGGGTTCGAATCGTCGGCATCCAGGAGGCCTTCGCGGGCGCCGCGGGCTACGAATCGAATGTCTATTGCGAGGCCAATTTGTTTGGCGAGTGGGAAACTCGCTCCTACATGGCAACCATCGTCGCTCACGAAGTAACGAAGATTATCAACGTACCGACCATGAAGGACCACTCGGCCTCCGGCGTCACCGGGGCTCTCAAGAACCTGGCCTACGGAACATTCAACAATGTGGCGCGCACACATCGCGCGCCCTATTCCTCTACCAACCCGCTGATCGGGTTGATGTGCACGGTGGAACCCTTACGCTCGAAGTCTGTGCTGCATATCATGGACGGCATGCGGCAGGTATGGCACGGTGGTCCGCTTACCCAGGTCCAGGAGTTCATCGATCAGCCCGGCATTCTCCTGGTGGCGACGGATCCAGTTGCGATGGACACCATCGAATTGGAGGCTATTGAAGCGAAGCGCCACGAAAAGGGCGCCCCTTCGTTAGGCGACCATGATCCGAACAGCATAACGACGGACAGTAATGTCTTTTATCACGACCCGGCGAAAAACTTGTTCTTCCGCCAGCCCGGACATGTTGCAGCGGCCGGCAAGCTCGGTCTGGGCGTCGGAGACCTGAAGCAGATCGATCACCGCAACCTCTCAGCCTGAATGAATGATGATGGAGACTGCCAAACCCAAAGCTCCTTCCGACTGGCCCACCCTGCTCAAAGACAACGCACGCACGGGAGGTCAGGGGGAAAATCTAGCAAAGTCACCGGAAGGAGTTGTTTGGCAATTTCGGACCGGAAGCTCGGTGCGTTCCGCCCCGATCCTTGAGGGCGGCATGTTGTATGTCACGTCACTTAATGGAGTACTGCATGTCATCGATGCGCTCACGGGCACATCTAAATGGAAATTTCAGGCCCCGGGTCAGATTCATTCCACGCCTTCCCTTTCCGAAAATCGAATCCTGTTCGGATGCGATGACGGCAAGGTGTATGCCCTGGATCGCCATGCTGGAAGCAAGCTGTGGGAAGCGCCGACCGGGGCTGAAGTCTGGACTTCCCCCGTCGTCCGTAACGGAGTTGTTTTTTTTGGAAGTGCGGACGCGAAGGTTTACGCTTTGGACGCCACGAGCGGCCGGCAACGCTGGCTTCGTGAACTTGGCGGGAAAATTTACTCCACGATTTATGCAGCCGAGCATCAGTTGTATGTAGGCTGCGGAGACGGCAAAGTCTACAGTCTCGACCCCTCCTCTGGAGCAACCTTGTGGAGCACGCCGACCGGCAACGGCGTCGACTCGTCGCCTGCCGTATCTGGCGACCTGGTTCTGATCGGTTCTGAAGATTTCTGGCTATACGCGATGAACGCCGGCACGGGAGAAGTCCGGTGGAAGTACGAAACCGGGTTAGGCATCGCGTCCTCACCCGCAGTTTCGGCCGAGTTCACATTCATCGGCAGCAAGGACGGCTTTCTCTATGCACTGGAGACTGAGACGGGACGCCTGCGCTGGAAAACCGCCGTGGGCGAAGTAGTGACCGCGCCTCCAGTGATCGGCGACGGTGTTGTCTGTATTCAAGCAGGAGGCACGTTCGCCCTCGACATCGCGACCGGCAAAGTCGTGTGGAGAGCCGCGATGGCGGGAACTGTTCAGTCGGTTCCCGTGCTTACCGGAGAGACTATCTTTCTAGCAGGCCTGAGCGGTGAGGTCTATGCGGTGCGATAAGCGGCGAGCGGCGGCGCTGGCCATTTTTTTATTTGCCGCTTCCTTCGTACACAGCTCAGAAAATCAACTCGTTTACAAAAAAAAGTACATCATGGGCACGATCTTCGAAATCGCTGCCTATGACCAATCATCGGAACATGCCTCCCATGCGATTGAGAGGGCTTTCCAGGAAATTGTCCGCCTGGATGATCTGCTGAGCAACTACAAACCGGACAGCGCCCTGAGTCGCTTAAACCGCTCCGCTCACTTCCACGCGGAACAGGTTCCTTCGGACTTATACCGGGTCATCGACCAGGCCGTGCAGTTCTCCAGGCTTTCGGACGGAAAGTTTGATATTTCCATCGCGCCTTTGGTGAATTTGTGGAAAGCCGCGCTGCGTGGCGATGGCACGCCTTCGCGCTCGCAGCAAGAAGAAGTTCGAAATTGCATTGGCTATGAGAAGATCGAACTGACTCCTCCCGACCGGATCAGTTTTCGCTCAGCCTGTTTGCAGTTGGATCTGGGCGCTATTGGCAAAGGCTACGCCGTAGACCGGGCTGCTGAAATCATGCAGTCCATGGGAATCCGCGATGCTCTGGTCGTCGCGGGGGGAAGCACGATTCTCGCTATGGGCTCTCCTCCTGGCCAGACAGGCTGGCTCGTACACTTGAGGGATCCCTCGAACAAGATAGATCCGCAGATCAGACTCAACAATCAAAGTGTTTCCACGTCGGAGCAGAGCGCGCCCAGTTTGCTAGGGAACGATTCAGCTGGCCATATCATCGATCCTGAGACAGGAATGCCCCTCAAGACAGCGTTGGCGGTGAGCGCTGTTTCAAAAACCGCGTCGGCATCGGACGCATTGTCGACTACCTTGCTGGTGCTCGGCCCGGCCAAGGGCAGGGCTGTGATGAAGGGTATGCCCGACGTCTCCGCGATTTGGATTTCACCTGGGGCCCAAGTTGAAACGGTGACCGGCAGTCCGCAGATCCAGTTTGGCAGTGGCTTACAGACTCCCCTTACTCTCGGCAAAATTCCATGAAGATTCGTGTCGTGATTCGCGTATGGATTTTCGTTTTGGTTTCCAGCTTCGCATGGAGCAATGTGTTCGTTCATTGGACAAGATCTGCCATACTCCCCGCGAAGCAACTCGGGTTCAACGACTTGGTGCTCACCTGGAATAACGGCTTTTCGGAACAAGCGAAAACGGCGCGCAGGCAGGGTTATCGAGTGTATGTAGAAGTCCCGTTGCAGCAGGCTGCGGCTGCCGCTGAATCTGAGGCGAGCGGCTTGGATGGCATCATCCTCATAGTTCGCCAGTCGGAACGAGCAGAACTGGAGAAGTCTCTTCCTGGATTGCGTGCAGCTCACCCCAAGCTCCAATTCGTAGTCCTCAATTCCGATGGTAAGCGACCGCAGATGCGAGGCAGTCTAGTGGTGAAGCGGGGCTCCGTGCTCGAGGTATCGAGTCCCACCGCCCAACCTTGGATAGATACGAACCTCGCTCTCGTCAAGACTGAACAGCGGTCGTATCAGGGGCAGGCTCCGCTCTACAGCTTTTCGTGGGAAGAATCGTCAGACGCCGGGCGGCCACCATCAACGCTAACCGCGGCGGATTACTCGCTGGCAGTCGCCGAGGCAGGCGCCTTTCATGCCGATCTCATCTTGAACCTTGATGACCGCCTGCAGAAAGCGCTCAGTGAACACGATCCTGGGGCCTGGGCACTATGGAACCAAGTGCGGTCCTACGCAGGCTTTTACTCGCATACGGCCGAGCCAGGGATGGAAGCCGCTGCCAACCTCGCGGTCGTGGTCGACAACCTCGATCCAACTGATGAAGTGCTCAATTTGCTGGCGCGTCACAATCTTCCCTTCACGGTTTTACTTCCCTCCGACTTGGAATCGGGCGATCTCGAAGCTTTCGACGTGATCGTCGTATTTGCAAAGCCGGACGAACGCGCTGGCAACCGAATCGCCAACCTTGCAACTCAGGGCAAAACTATTGTTCTGGTAGACGCACATGGCTCGTACCCATGGCAAAGCCGCGACGCGGTCCGCTTGAACGAACACGCAGTGTCCTATGTTTTCGGAAAAGGAAAAGTGCTTGAGCTCTCGGAACCGGTCATCGATCCGGAGACGTTTGCCCAGGACATTCGTCGGCTGCTGGGGAAAGACGATGTGCTGATAAGCCTATGGAACGGCTTGACGACGATTACTGCGCCCTATCGCGAACGCGGCGGAACGTTGAAGGTCCTCGAGTTTGTTAACTACGCTGACGAGCCCCTTAGCGTTCAAGTGCAAGTCAAAGGCTCCTTTGCTTCGATCCGTTACGAGACACCTGACCGTAAATGTTGCGAGTCTCTCGTCCCAATCAAGCACGATGGATTCACGGAGTTCGTGCTTCCCGAATTGCGGATCGCAGGACGTGTGCACCTGGATGCCAGCCAGCCTAGCGATTCCCCAGCAAAAGGAGCGAGTCCCCGATAGCGGAACCTGAATCAAGACCGGTACACGAACAACATCCTGTCAAGCCGGCTCAATCAGTACAGCGAAACCTTCGTCTGCCGGAATCGACCCCCGTCTTATTTCTTGATCATCGCCTCTTCATAATGAGTCTTACCGGCCAGGCTGCCATCCTTCGAATGCAACTCCTCGTCCAGAATGATGCGAACCGGACATCCCTGTGAAGTCACCCACACGGATCCCTTCTCGAAACCACCGGCACCCAGAATGCTCTTGTAGAGCGCCTGCTCGGTCGCACTGCCACGCGCGGTGTCGATCGAATACTTGACGGTGTTGTAGCCGTTCACTCCTTTTTCCGGAGCCTCGTTGATCACGGCTGAAGTGTTGCGCACCGTCGCAAACAGGCTTGCCATTCGCCCAATGGCCATCAGATTGGACGAGACTTCCCGCGGCGTGCCATGGAATTGCTGGGGCGTGGGTAAAGAACTGTTCGAGAAGGTGCCGTCGATCCGTTGAGGCGTAACGTCGGCTTCTTCTTCCCAAGGGTTGTCGGATTGGGCTTTGAAGGCGTAATGGAAAGAGTCTGGCGGGTTCTGAATGTGTTCGACGACGCAGTTCAGATCAATGTCCGGATCGGCGCTGTTCTTTGCTGTCGCAACGCTCTTTTGCTGAGATCCAGACGCCTGATCCACGGTTTTAGACGGGGTGGAGTTGCAGGCCAACATCGTGGTGAGCGCCAGCACCGCTACGACATAATCTCTCGCCCGTGTCTCTCCATATCTGAGCAATCTCATCTGTATTCTCCTCGGTTGCGCGGATTCCTGAATCTGACATATACACTCGGCATCGCACATTAAATCTCTCGCGTGCGCAACATCGCCGACGTTAAGCGCGCACCGGCCTGCCCAACTACCTCTTCGCGGTCGCAATTTCCACCCGACGATTCAGTGCCCTGCCATTCGCGGTGGCGTTATCCGCGACCGGACGGCTCGCACCAAAACCCTGGGGAGCGAGGCGATTCGCATCCACACCGTGAGCCTTCAACCATGCAATGACCGAGGTGGCACGATTCTGCGAAAGCATTTGGTTATGCTCGCCGTTTCCTTGATTGTCGGTGTGGCCGCCGATCATCCAGCGCGATCCTGGATGGTTCTTAATAAGCCCAAGCACGGCTTCCAGCGCCGGCGTGCTATCGGGTCTGAGCTTGGCGGAGTCGCTGTCGAAATGAATTCCGTAAACAGCAGCCGACCCGGTTTGCGCGATGGTCTTTTCAAGCGCAGACGTGCCTTCTTCATGACGGTGCAACTGAATTTCGGTGTGTCCACTCTGCCCGGCCACGACGTCCGCGGCTGCCGAGTTGGCATCGTAGCCCGGTGCTACCGCCGTGGCGACCACCAGCCCCGCAGGCAACCCGTTCAATTCGCAATTTCCATTTGTATCCGTTGAGCCAGCTTGAAGCGCGGCGGTTACCGTCGCGCCGGCAATGGGAGTGTTCTTGTCCCAATCCTTGACTGTAACCGCGACTGAAACCAGGTACTGGAATTTGCGCGGATTCACCAGAATGCGGACGAAATCGATTGCGTACCCATCTTGCGCATGGGTGGTGGGGTCATCAATAAGGAGCTTCACGGTGCCGGATTGCAGCAATGGAAAATATTCCGGCAGCAGATTGACCGAGATCAGCTTGCCGATAGGCCCGGTCTGCTCGAGCGCGTTCAGCGCCTGCTCGAGGCTGGGGATGCGCGTGCCATTCAAGGTCGCTTGAAAATGCGAGTGGAAGGATGGCGCCTGGAAATCATCCACGAAAATCTGGAAGAGCACCGCATCGATCTTGCCCGGAAGAGCTCCGACGGAGAGCACGATCGGCTGCGGCATGGCATCCTGGCGGGTTTTGCAGGAAGAGGGATCCGGAGATTCTTTACAGGGACGCAGAGTACTGCTGGTATAGCCGTCGCCGGCAAACGGATGCTCATTGAAGTCAGCCATAGTGACGGCCGAACCCAACAGGATTCGATCTGTGCCGTCCGGCGACCCTGGTTTCGGCACCGACGGGAACGGATGCGCGGGAGTGGACTTACCGGAAAACGGATCGAAGTTCTTGGGCCAGCCAAATCCCAGATTGTTGATGTCTCCCGTGCGCACCACCAGATCTGCCTCTGGACCGCCTTGTGTTCGCTCATAGCGCAGAGCCCAGTCGTGAGCTGGATCTCCCTTGGATGCAACGGGCGCGGCCGGAGTACCCAGGTCTGCGGGTACAGTGTCTGCAGAGGCGGGCGCCGCAGAATTCGCCGGCGCCGCGCCTGGCGGAACTACATTTACGAGCGAGGAATCCTGCTCGCGCGACTGGTTTGCTCCAACCTCATCCTTAACTTTGCTTCGATCCTTCAGTTTGCCAGAGGCGTCGATTCCTTGCGCCTTCTGTTTCGCGTGATAAGCGCTGTATGCGCAGCTTCCCATTGCGGCCAAAAGGAAGATCACAAGCAAAGCGGCCCCCACCAGCACGACTTTTATGGATTTGCCGGCCGGCCCCGGGAGAGTCGTAGAGACCAGCGGCGTGAGCAGCGATTTCAAAGGAGTTCGCACGTTATTTATCTCCGCAGGCATTGATGTCGGGCTCACGCGTGACGAACTCCTTCTTGGCGAAAACAATTTCTTTGTCGAATCCCTTGATGCCGAGCAGATATGCATCGGCACCGCCTTTGAACTCAAGCAAAAGACGCGTGAGTTTGCAGGGAACCATTGCAAGAGATCCCGCCGCCGTCATCGTTCCGACAGCCACCGTCTGCACTGAGGCTGCTGCTTCCGTCTTAAAGGTGGGGTCTATCTTCTTCTTTGCCCACTTACCGGCTGCAGACTTGGCCAGGAAGTCAGCCATGGCATCTGCCATCTGCGACGGAAAAGCTTCCTGCAGCACATCAATGGCAGATCCGGGACCAAGGCTCAGAGTAATTTTCGGAGCGGCCATTCCAATCAGGATGGCGTGCGGCGCCAGCGACGCGGTGGTGATGTGCTCAAATTTCCCAGTGCCGTCAATGGAGCCACTTGCTTGGGAGTTGCCGCCTTTGATTTGGAATCCTTCATCGCCACTGTAGGTAATACGAAAAGATCCGCTGGCGGCTTCTTTCTTTGCTCCGAAACCCGGTTTGAGAATCAGGTTCGCGTTAATGGTGAGCATGAAAGGAATGCCGCCAATCGGCATCGGTATTTTTGCCAAAGGCGGCAATTTGATATTGGGCTTGTCAATACCGGCGGCGTCACCCTCTCCCCGCGTTGCGGCATACTCTACATTCGTCTCTCCGTTCAGCCCTTTGGCCACGTAGGAGAAGTTGTCGAGACTCCCCGGAGAAATCTGAATATCCGCCGAGCTCAGAAAATCCTGAAGGTATCCTTTCGAAGACACCATCACGCTCATGTCCTGGTAACTGCGGGACACCTTGAGAGCTATGTCAAGGCGGTTTGAACCCGGAGTTACGCTCATCGTCGTATCCCACCCGTCAACTTTTCCCGAGTAGGAAAGCTGTTTGCCCGCGGCGTACACCGTGCTTGGTGGTATCCACCACGCCAGGGATCCCGGGGTTATGGACGGGTGCGGCTCGCTGGCCTGTGCGAACAAGGAAGCAAATTGGATGGGCGCATCCCACTTTAAGCGCCCTTGTTGAATGAAATCGGGCAATGACGCGTAGTCGGTGCCGACGACGATGAGCTTGTCTTTCCTGGCTATCGCCAGGACCTTCTGCACGGCAACGTTTTCAAGAAACAGAATCTGCCCTTCATGAACGCTCTGGATGCGCTGGTCGGAATCGTCAAAGACGAAGATGTTTCCATCAGAACCAACACTCTTCAGAATGCGCCGGGTCGTCTTCTCATCAATACGTATGGTGTTGCTGGTCAGGGTAAAGTCAGCAACCGTCCCTGGCAGTTCCCGAAGATCACGAAATGGCCGGGCAGCCGGGATGCCAGACGCCGCCGGCGGCGGTGCGCTCTTCTTGGCACAGGCGACCAGCGCCGCAAGTGTGAGGAGACAGCAAAACAGTATTGGTTTCATAGGTGCCTTGCTCCAGGAGCATCCCGCCAGGGTTTCTGCTCTGCTATTCCGCCTCGTCCGAAATCTGGAAAGTCCAGAGCGCATCGAACATCCCCCGTCACCTTGCGCTCGCGCCACATCGCCGCCAGAAAACTTCTTGTCTTTCGAAATCGGCCGCAGCACGACTCCGTATTCGCCCGGCTGTAACTCCGAAGCGGGCGACACGTTGTACTTCCCCGCACCCAGCTTTTCTACGCGAGTGGATACTCGCTCTCGGGATGGTCTCCAGGCGGTCGCTGCGAACCCGGTGCAGCGATAGCCCGGTTCCGCGTAGGCGCAGTTTGTGACACCCGCTGCGCCGACGCGGGCATACTTACCAGGATTGCGAGCAGGCAAATTGCACTGAGCAACGTTCGCATTTCCGTTCCATCCCCGGAACTGCCGCATGAATACGCCGGGGTTGGTCGCCGGTCAAAGGACACGCAAATTAAACGAAGGTGACACACTAATTGTCATGCCCTGAATGGGTTGCGACGATCGATGACACGGGCTCATGGGCCAATAGCCCGGAAAGAGAGACTGCTGCGGCGGCATCCGACGGCTGAACTACTTTTTAGCGGACCCGCCATCATTCTTCCGCCGGAGTGCGGCTGGGCAATTTCTGACGAGGATTTGCCTACCCGGACCGTGAGGTTCGGTCCTGAATGAACTCCATTTCCTAACGAGCGAGCTTAGCGCCCTGAACGATTCTCAGCGACTGCCGTGCCGTTGGACACAGCGCCCTCGGCCTGGCGAGCGAGGAGCTCAAAGCCGCGACTGCGGGTTTCTGAGGCGAGGACTCTGAGATGTTTGTGGGCCGCAGAAGAATTTGTTTTCAGCTCCAATTCCCCGAGCGCAAGCCTTGCCTCACACGCCAGCTTGTAGTACCCCAGCCGATTGGCAGTAGCGATCACCGACTGGAGGCGCCGCTCCGCCGCTAGACGTTTCCTGTCAGTCTCGGCCCTCGCCGCCTCGACGCGGGTTTGCTGAATCTCTGCAGGAAGTTTCAACGCGGGATCTGAACTGGTTAGGCTGAGTTCAGCCCCTCGCTGGACCGCGGTGCGGGCTTCGTCGAGCTTCCCCTCCATCAACAATGCCCGGCTCAACAGCGTGTAAGCGCTGCTCGCATCAGGATCGCTTTTCTCTTTCTCGAATTCCGCAATGGCAACGCGAAGGGAGGCTTCGGCCTGCTCCGGGCGGTTCTCTTCAATCGCGAGATGCGCAAGTTCTTCCTGGCTCTCGGCCGAATTGACCGTGGCCCCAATCTTTTGGGCAATCGCCAACGCCTGCTCGAATTGCGAGCGCGCTCCGGACAGATCCCCCTGCGCCTCCAGAACTTCGCCGAGGTCAAGCATGGCGGCGGTAAGGTACTGATACGATCCCTGAGTTGCCTGAAAAGCATCCACGGCCTGCTGCGCCAGCCTGCGAGCGTCCTGAACTCGGCCACGCGTCAGGTTCAGGTCTGCAACCCGGTACAAGAGATAAGGTTCGCTACTATCCACCGAGCCTGCGATTCGCAGCGCCTCCTGATAGAGCTTATCGGCCCCGGCCAGATTACCCCGCAGATACAGGATATCCGCTATATTCCCCAGCGCGGTGATCTGGTTGTTTACGTCCCCAGTCTGCTCGAATTCGACCTTCGCGGCCCGGTACAAGTGCTCCGCTCGATCCAGATTGCCCTCATTTTCGAAAGCGATCGCCATGTTGTTGAAGACGGCGCCAGCCTTGTTGTGTTCTCCAAGTCCCTCCAGCAGGTTCAGCGCTCGCTCGTAGGTTTCAATCGCCTGCTGGTAAGTTCCCACCGTGCCCATGACATCTGCCTTCTCTCGCAGCGCGTCGGCGGCAGCAGACTTGTTCCCGGCGGCAAGAAATACGCTGTACGCGTCTTCGCAGGGGGCCAGCGCCTGATCAGGGTGCTCGCCGTAATTCAAAATCGTGCACTCCTCTTTTCTTGCCAGCGCGTAAATGAGCTTTTGTCCTCGCTCGGATGCCTTGCGTATGGCGGCCTGCACCAAGGCCAGTTCGGCTGGATTGTTGGACTTCATCGCGCGCTTTTCCGCTAAATCAATGCGCGGATCGTCGGAGGAAGGAGGAGGGAGCCTCCGAAGCTGATGGATAACTTCCATGGCCTGACTGCCGTGACCCGACAAGTTCTGTGCCGAAACCAGTCTCAATCCATAATCAAGATTGTCGGGAAACAACTCAAAGAGCGCGTGGTACACCGACGCAGCCTGTTCCTGCTTGCCCAAGCTCTCGTAGTACTCACCCTCAACGAGCATGCGTTGGCCGTGCGGCAAATCGATCGCGAGGTCCAGTGCTCTCTTTGCTTCTTCGCGACGCTTCTGCTGGTAGCCGAGTTCTGCCCAGGCCCGCGCCAGCATGCTGTGTACGAGTGAAAATTTTGGGTCAGCCTGCGAAGCCTGCTCCAGAAGGTCCTTGGCCGCAAGGGCGTCAAACTCACGCAACCTGGCGATCCCCAGCGCATAGAACCGCGCCGCTTCCGGATCCAGTGGCAGCGAAGCCAGCACCCCGGCCTGCTCGGTGCTTTGCAACTCCTGGATTCCCAGACGGTCGCGCAACTTGGCACCCACGCGTGAGACCAGATGAAACAGATCCTGCGTGCCGCCCACTTCCGCGACTTCCGTCAGGATCTCGCCCGACTTGCCATCCTGCATGCGCACATCGAGCCGCACTTGACCGTGATCGGCAGGGCCGATCGTCAAATAGGAGCCCAGAACCAGCACGTCGCTATTCAGGGCGTTGCTTATTCGCGTGGTGGTGCTGCGAACCAGCGTGTCGGTCTGCGACCATGGTGAGGTAAGCCGCAGGTTGGCCACCTCTTCGCCGGAGACCAAGCGAAGCTTCTCGCCGCCCGCCAACTCTGTGCTCAAGGTCTCCGAGAGCGCGGTGGCGAGCCAGGCATCCTCGTTGCGCCCGGACAGGTTCCGGAACCCCAGGATTGCGAGGGATTTGCGTGCGTGCACCGCTGTGTTCTGTGAGAACTGCCGTTCCCTCAGCCATCTGTAATGCCATGTGAGCCATCCGCCGATCGCAACCACGAGAATTGCAAGTGCAGATCCCGCATATATAAGGTGGCGCTGCCCCCACCGCCGGCTACCGGTCCGGGCGGCCGCCGTGTCAGACAACTTTGCAGGGGGAGCGAGGGTGGTTGGAGTTACACGCGATGCGGAATGTGCAGAAACTTGTCCTGGATCCTTTGTAGCTTTTTCGATAACAGAGACCGGCGCAATAAACCGGTAGCCGCGCCTCGGAATCGTCTCTATGAAGCGTGGGTTCTCTGGATCATCGTCAATTGCCCCTCGGAGTCTCTTCAGGATTACATTCAGGCTCCCGTCAAAATCAACGTAGGTCCCTTCCGGCCAGAGCCTTTGGCGCAATTCCTCGCGCGTGACGACTTCCCCCGGCCGCTCAAGGAGCAGAAGAAGAAGGCGGAAAGGTTGTTCCTGGATTTTGACTTTTGTGCCGCTACGGCTCAGCGCACCATCGGCAGAGTTCGCTTCGAACACGCCGAAGCGATATCGAATGCCAGGCGAAGCCGCGCTCCATTGACCCGTCCCCACAAATGTTGCTGGATGATAGCATCGCCCCCAAAGCGTGTCAGCAGGTTTCGTAAGCAATTCATTACGAGTGCTTTGTCGTGTCAGGCAGATTTAACCCGCATTTCTTTTGAACTTTCTTTTTTCCAGACGCATTCTGCCCGCGTGGCAAGCGAAACCCGCGATCACACGTGCGGGATGCGAGCCCGAAAATCGCCTCAGGAGGCCAAAAGTGATATCGATTGCAAGAAGGTTGTTTGTCGTTGCGAGTATCGCGGTAGCTGGTTGTTCACTCTCTCTTTGTTGGGCGCAGACTCAGAGATCGGCGAAAGATTCGCAACCTGCCGCCAAGCTGCAGCCCCTGAATGTCAAAACCGGTCTCTGGGAGAGCACGCGAACGATCAAAAGGGCAGGCGCTTTGCCAATCCCTGCAGAAATGCTGAACCGACTGACGCCCGAGCAGCGCGCGAGGATGGAAGAGAGAATGAAGGCAAACTCGGCCGCACACGAAAACACCACCACTGAAAAGCACTGTCTCACCCGAGAGGACCTGGAGAGAGACCGATTGAAGCTCGCTGAAGCAAAGGAATGCACCACCACCGTCCTCAATACTACGACCACCACGGTCAAGGCAAAACTTGCATGCGATCAGGAAGGTATGCACGCGACCGGCACCCTTGAACTGGTGGCGGCTGATCCAGAACACGTGAACGGTTCGTACCACTCAACGGTGAACGCTGATGGTCACACGATGAACGTGGAGGGTACATGGACCTCCAAGTGGCTGGGTCCCAGCTGCGGCGATCTGAGATAGCGTGAGTTCGCTATCAGGTGCCACGTCCAACGCGCTGCCGGTGGAGGGCAGGCGAATGCAGCGCCCACGCAGACGTCGAGGAATGGCTCTGCTGGTTTTCCTACTGGCTTTGATTTACGGTGCCATCGTTCTGCTCAATCCGTGGGCGATTCACATGGGCGGCCGGTGGACGCCATTGCTGATCTGGAACGCAACCGGCAAGCTCGTCACGGCCAGCGGAGCGTATCCCCTCATGGTCACACTAAGTCCATCTCCCCATGGTTCCCGACTGCGACTGGATGGGCTGCGTTCCGCCGGCGGCCTCAGCGGTTGGGGCTGGCTGTGCACTCCCCAGGGCACGACAGTGCGTCTTCGCGTAAGTGGGACGATGTATGGCGCCTGGCGTACCACCGATGGCGCGCTGCTGGAATTTCGCCTGATTGAGAGGATCAGGAACTTTCCTGCAATCCAGGATGGGGGATATGTTGACCTTTTTGGATATTGGCACGGGCCGCAACTGGTCATGGACGATCGTGGCGAGTGGTCCCACCCGTTTCGATCGGGACTGATCATGGAGCATGCGTCGGTGAGCCTGCGGGCGGGGAGCAAGTCAGAATTCGATGCCGCCTGCGCAGCAACTCGCAATCTCGGGCAGCAACCATGAACCGTCTGGGCACAATAACGGTTCTGCCGCGTTGGCTCCGATGAGGATCTCGTTGGCGTGGGTATCGTCGACAGGATGCTCGGGTAGGTGTAGTCGCGAGCTGCTATGAGTACTCTTTTGTGCCCAAGGTCAGACAAATACAAGTGGCTGGAGACGCGCCATCGCAGGTGAACATTTCTGATCACTGGAAGCGCGATAAAACCGACAACCTGGATTCTCCTGCAACGCAGATACTAACGTTCCGATAGCGATAGAGTTGTTCGGACTTGCCTATACCCATCGGCGTGATCGGTCTTCTTGAACTCTTCCCTGGCAACTAGTAATTGAGAGGTGCGATTCGTTTCATCCTGGGATGACTTTCGCATCGGATCTTCGGCCTCGATGATGCCGTCCCCATCGGCATTCCCTGGCCGCAGGACATGGCACCGTTCGTCGGCGTAGGTCGAGATTGTTTGCGGAACCCTGCTCCTGATCGGGCTCATAAAGAAGTTGGCGGCTATGCCGCTGCTCATCGCCATCTGCGTTGCGCTCTATTCCACGAAGATTGTCACACTTGCGAAAAATGGGCTGTGGAACACCCTGCACGAGGCTCGCACGGATGTGAGCATGCTGGTCGGACTCATTTTCCTTCTTCTGGTCGGCGGAGGAGCGTTGTCCCTGGATGCGCTACGGACAGCAAAGGACGGAACACGGAGGCAAGGGCGTAGGGATTTTTCAGACGCCTGAGAACTGGAACTACCAGTAGTCTAATTCGAAATCAGCCACTGAGACGTTGGCCGTTCTTCACTTGCGCACGCAGTACATCAGAAATCAGGGCGCACGCTTGCTTCACTTCCGGAATGGCCAGATAGCAATGGACCTGCTTGCCAGTACGGCGAGTCCCAATCACGCCTGCGGCTTTGAGCACGGCCAGATGTTGCGATAGATTCGCTTCGGAGATCCCCAAGCGTTGATGAAGTTCCGAGACTGGACGTGTCCGCCTGGCCACAAGGTCGAGGATCTTGAGCCGGGTAGGATTTGCGAAAGCTTTGCAGATGCCAGCACGCCTTTCATAGAGTTGTTCTTCCAGTTGTTGCGGCCTGCGATTCCCGTCGCGGTTTTTCATTCGCGTCCCCCTTGGCCGGTGGATCCCAGCTATTCCTCCCCCACATGATACCCGGTGACGATCGCCCGCAGAAGACTTCCCGGGGTTGGCCCTGTAGTAGCGAGGTAAACGTGGCCAATCAGGAATGCCAGAAAGAAAAAGCTTCCCAGGGTGTGAGCCGGACCGAGCATCCAGAGCCCCCCCATGCGCGCAAAAACTCCTGGCCAACGGTCAACTCCCCACATTAGGACTCCGGTGAACATTTGAAACGGAAGCAGGACATTCAGCAGCAACAGGTACGTGACCTTCTGCAGCGGGTTCAGTTTGCGCCTGGGGTCGGCCTCAAATGGATGCTTCTCTCCCTTGAATATGCCGTAGAAGTAGAAGCGCGCTTGCCGGACTGCGGCGCCGGTGAAATCGTCCATGCGTGGAAGGAAGTGGTGATACTTCTCCGCCGTCAGGTGGTAGAAGATGCCCAGCAAGGCGTTCACGATCAGCGCGAACCCGATCCACCAGTGCCAGCGAACCGCGTTTGCCATGGAGCCAAAGATTGCAAAACGGTCCGGGTAGTGAATGGCCATGCCGGTAAGGATCAGGCATATCATTCCGGCTGCCTGCAGCCAATGCCATATACGTTCGTGGAGTGAGTACAGGGGCGTTTGAGGATTCATAAGCGGACACCCAAGAGGCGCAAGGCGCCGTGCAGCATGCTGAACAAGATGGCTGCAGCTACGCAAAGCCACCCAATCCATTCCACCCAAACGGCTCTGCTGTAGCCCACGATGTAGAACGAGTTCAGCAAGACCCGGTTATCGAAGCTCGGTTCTTTCGCTGGCGAAATTCACGACGTTAAGGTTCTTCCCGCGATAAATGACGGGCGCCCCCGCGGGCAGTGATGAGTTTAGATCCACGGGGCGAGCGAGAATGCTGTTCTTCGCATGACATGCCACGCAGTCTCGAATCGCCTGCTGCTTGCCAACGATCCCATGAGTCATCGCCCACGGCACGACTTCAATTCGCAACTCGGGATCTGCGACCCCGGAATATTTCTGCAAAAGCCCTTTTACGAGCGCAATTTTCTCCGGAGTGTCATATACGGCCTGGGGGATATCGATAATGCCATCTTGGTCGGCGAAGGCTTTGAGTATTTCCGGCCGATACGGAAATTCTCCTTCCGCACTCTTGCCTGCGTAGAAAGCGTTTTGCACCTGCCAGGTGAAGACTGGCCTGCCTTTGCGCTTATCGAACCAGTAAACCCCGGTGATCAGATTCGTGGGGCGGATTTGCTGATGGTTGTTCTTATCGACCGTGGGAATGTAGGCGGGCAGGTAGCCCCTGATTTCGGATTCGGGATCGACAATGGAGCCTTCGATTCCGCGGTACGTGATGCGGCTGCCGCCCGTGTCCATGACGAAGCCCCAATCGTCGCTTCGATAGGCCCAGAAGTGGACTTCGGGAAGATGGCAGGTCTGGCAAGCCAATGATCCAAGATGCGTGGACTTGTAAGGAAGGAAGGAGTGCCCCTTGGCGGCGTCATGGCAGTCGCCGCACGCCCGCATGGTGTCATGTCGCGTGAGATTCACGGTTTCAGGGGGGATGTTGCCTCGGGCAAAATTGTGATCAGGGCGTCGCAAGTAAACCGCCAAGTCTTGCTCCGCGGGTCTGTAGCGTAGATTCTTTTTTGGGTCTTCGTGAATCATGCGCCCGGGATTGTTGGGAGAGAAGTGGCAGTCAATGCAGGCCAAGTTGGCGGCCGCGTGGACATCCCAGGGAAAAGCCATCTTCTCCCGGCCAACGATGTTCGGGGAGACCGTGTCGCTGATTTTAGCGCCGTTGTAAATCCAGCCGGATTTTTCCGTGCCCCGCATAATGTCGGCATGCTGAATGGGCTGAATGGTTGTCGTGCTGCGCGCGGTAAAGCCGTGGCACTGGGCGCAGTTCTCAAGGGTAGGATCGGAGAGGTCGAGGGCTTCGGCCTTCACCGTTCCATCCGCATTGAACGCGGCGCGATTGTAGGCGAACTTTCCCGTTTCCTGGCGCACGACGATGGCCGTATTCAGGAGAGTCGCATTGTTCGCCCAGCGGAAATTTCCCGCCCCCATTTCCTTCTTTCTCTCGCCGCGACTGGCTTTGGGAACATGACATAGGAAGCAATCCGCCTCGGCGATGCCGCTCTTTTGCCAATCCCATGGGACTACTTGTCCGCTATCCCGGTCACGCGTCGTGTAACTCGGATCCAGCGTCCCCCTGGGCTTTGCGTCCGCGGTGAGGAAGCGATTCCCGCGAAGGTCATATTCGGAGATGCCGCCACCGGTGTGGCATCCACCGCACTTGGTCAGCCATTCCGGCTGGCTCATATCGGCATCAGCGGGATCCCGGATGTCCGCGGCAGTGAGCTGGCGGTTCGGAATGATGGAGAATTTTCCAAACATTCCCGGAGAAGTATTGAACGCGGGCGCGCCATGCGAGGCTAGCAGAGCCCGATCCATTTCGTTCTTGCCCTGCTGAAAATGAAAGCTGTTGGCGATGAAGTCGTAATCGTGGCAGTCGCCGCCGCAGGTCTGGCGCGTGCTGATTGGCTTGCCGGTTATGAGCACATTCTTTCCGGCCTCGTCTTTCAGGACAATCTGTGGATGGGCCAGTCTTGGGGCTTTCGCGCGGGCTGCTCCCGCTGTTACAGCGCCTCCCGTTTCATTTTGACCGGGCGACCCGGCGCACAGCACGATGATTAGAGCCAGGTACATCAGAGGCTCGAAAGCGCGGAATAGACCCGCATAGCGTTTCCCTACGAGTCCAAGCATAACTGTGCCTCCTCGGGCAGCGAAAGGCTCACGACCGGCAGAAGCCTGCCTTCTTCGTCGTCATTTGCCGCAGGTTTCCGGCTGCGGCGAGTCGGCAGCGTGGCTGATGAGAAACGCAGTAGCATCGAGCAACTGGTCCGCAGGCAGATATTTGCTGAGGGGCTCTTTCCCGTGGTTGTGCGTTCCGGCGGCGAAATAGCCGCGCCACTGCGCCATGGTTTTGTTCATGGGAGTGAGTTCACCGCCCGCGGCCCCCTTGGTGTGACATTGGCGGCAAGTGTCCTTGAAGAAGTGGCGCCCCTTGTTTTCGCTGCCTTTCTGGGCGGCATAGGTCGAGGAGAACAAGCCGGCCACCACCACCGCCAGTAGAGTTATAGCCAATCCACTCCAGCGACGCATGAATACCTCCATCCCAATAACTTTCGAAAGATTGCAACTATGGGAATGCTAGGGACTTGGCCGCAGGCGCTGTCTGTGATTTCGGGCACAAGTGCCTGTGCTGCACGGAAGACAGTTCCATATCGATACTTTCGTACTTGCGCAGTTTCGCAACTATGTGACAGTGGTCACAGAATTTTCTCTCTTAAGCGCTGGATCATGTACCCGTCATGCTGGGCTCCATAGCCACCGAGTCACACCGCTCTGCATGGCCCGGCCCTTCGGCAAACCTCCGCCACGGCCGCGCAATTCATCGACAAGAGGGATTCATACCTATGCAGAAGCTACTGGTAATCGTTTCCACGGTCTTGCTGACAGTGGGGCTCTGGGCTCAAACCACGCCACCAGCGGGGGATGATGCCGCTCAGCTTCGGCAGGAGATCGAACAACTTAAGAAAACTGTGAACCAGCTTGAACTGCGACTGAACGCGCAAGAAAAATCGGCTGCAGCCACTCCCACACCACCCGCTGTTGTTAAAGAGGAAGCAGTATCCACCGGGGAACTGCAGACCAGTGTTCGCGACCTCAATGATAGGGTTCTGGAAACTGAACGGAGATCTTTGAAAGACCGTCTGGACTGGGGAGGAGACTATCGATTCGAGGCCCATACGATTCGCGGCAACGTGCCAGCGCACTACGACGGCATGCAGCTACAGAACCTGATGGTCAAGACGTTGTGGATGATCGCGCCCGCCACCCAAGGGGGACTGGGGATGGCGTTGGATCCCAATGCACTGCCGCCAGACCCGAACCAGTTCGCGGGCATGCTCAACCAGGCTGTACAACAGAACTATTCTCAGTATCAATATTTCTCCAGCAACCTCACCTTCCCGGCCCTGAAAAGTGCCATCGGCCAATTCTCGCCACAGATGCAGCAGATGCTGATGCAGTATCTGCAGGGTGTCTCGAGCGTTTACCAGGCCGGGTACTCGGCCAATACCGACACGCTGCTGACCAACCGGTTGCGCTTGAAATTCGAGACCCGGGTGGCCGACAACATCACTTTCGGAGCGCGCTTGAGCATGTACAAAGTGTTCGGCGACGGCACCGGGGTCCAGATGTTCAACGGGCAACCGAACAGTCTGAACATCGATGGCACCTCGGCGGGCGTCCCTAATAGTGACCAGGTTCGTGTCGAGCGTGTTTTTTTCAACTGGAACAACATCGGCGGATCGAAGTTCTATCTTTCGATCGGCAGAAGGCCTGCCGTAGGCGGACCGCCATTGCATTTCCGCAATGACGAACTCCGCGGTGGCACGCCTTCCGGAGCCCTGTTCGATTTCCAGTACGACGGCATGACGTTCGGATATCACCTCACCGATAAGACGACCCTGCGGGCTTGCTATGGCATGGGTTACTCTTCGGGATTCGGCAATGGGAACCTGCTAAAGACTCCGGCCGACCGGCTGAAGGACGTGCATCTGGCCGGCGGAGTTGTCGATCTTTATGAGAGCGATGGCACCTTCGTCCAGGCGCTGGTGGCGCGGGCCTGGAACGTCACGGACGGGTTCAACGGCCTGATGGTGCTGCCCAACAATCCACTGACGGGAGAAGCCATCTTCCGCTCCGGTCATCATGCGCTACACGCCCTCGGCAAACCTGGGCGGGATCAACCTTTATGGCATGGTCATGCAGAAGAAGCTGCAACAGTTCGATCTTTACGGGAGCGCGAACTGGAGCAGCCTGCGACCAAACGGCCAGACCACACCATTCGGCGGTTTGGGAAGCGATCCCTTCAGCACACCGCAGAATCACGAGGGCCAGATGTATTACCTCGGCCTCCGCTACAACATTCCGAAGGATGACGGCCGCACCAAGATTGGATTCGAGTTCAACCACGGCACGAAGTACTGGTTCAACTTCTCCAATGCCGAAGACGACATCATCGCGCCCAAAACCAATACCCGCGGCAATGTGTATGAGACCTTCCTAACGCACCGCATCGCGGACCACTTCCTCTTCAAGGCGGACTACATCCGCTACAAGTACACCTGGTCGGGATCGGGCTGGCATATCGGCGAACCCAAGCGGCTGGATTCCACTCCCCTTCTTGGTTTCCCCGGATACGACTCAGCCAACATGGTGACGCTCGGGCTGACGGCGGAATTCTAGCCGCTCGTATCCTCACGGATTGGGCCGGGGGCAACCCGGCCCAATTTTCCTGAACGCGGATGTTTTCGACATAGCAAGCCCAATCCGGTTCTCCCTGTAAGATTGACTCATGCGTGCGGAAATCGAAGAAGCGGTGCGCCTGTTGCAGCGCGGTGACGAAGCCTCACTCGAGCAGGCTCTGGAGTTGCTCCAGAACACCGTGTTCTCGTTCAGCATGAGGGTGTGCGGGCACCGCCAGGATGCCGAAGACACGATGCAGGAAGTCCTGCTGAAATCTGTTCCGCAGCTGCCCAAGTTCGACAGTCCCAAGGCGCTCGTCGTGTGGCTGTACAAAGTGGCCAAGAGTCGTTGCCTTATGAGCCGGCGCAGAAGTAAATTCGCTCCCCCGCAAGAACTGTCTTTAGAGGAGTTAATGCCCGATCGCAACGAGCTAAACCAGCTCTCCGCCGACGGCAGAATCAACCCGGAGTCCTTTGCGATTCGCAGCGAACAGGCTGCGCGGCTGCGCGAAGCCATACAAAAGCTGCCACCCGCCTACCGTATCGTCTTGGTCTTGCGCGATATGGAAGGCCTCACCGACGATGAAGTGGCCGAGATCACCGGCTTTCGTCCCGGCACCGTGCGAGTTCGTCTGCATCGTGCCCGGTTGTTTGTTCGCAAGGAACTGATGCGGTCTTGGAAAGGGCGTCGGAAGGCCAGAGCCGCGGTGGCACATGCAAAGTCCACCGCGGCGCATCGTCCGCCGCGCTGCAAAGCCATGTTCGCCGAGCTCTCGAACTATCTGGACGATCAGCTCGACGATTCCCTCTGCGAAGAACTGGAACGGCACATTGGGGACTGCAGTCCCTGCCAGGTGTTCCTCGCCACGCTCGAAGCGACTATCGAAGGGTGCCGAAACGCGGGCACCGATAACCCGTCGCGCCAGCGTTCAGCCCGGCTCCGGCAACGGCTGATGCAGGATTACCGCCAGGCCTCAGCCGCGCTAAAATTCAGATCCTAGGCGACTTCCGTCTTTTAGGGTCCCCGCCAAATTCGCTGTAACAAATCCGTTCCTCCTGCATTTATTCATGTGCTTTGCCGATGAAATGGAAGGAGGCACTCATGATCTCAGCGGAAGTCGAACTTACTCAGGCACTGCGGCAACAGCGTCAATTCGTGGCCCGTACCGGCAGCGGCCACAATCTCATCCTGGACGATTCGGCCGGTGGTACCGGCGCTAAACCCATCGAGATGGTAGCGGTAGCCCTGGCCGGTTGCACGGCCTTTGATGTCATCACCGTGCTGCGTCAGAAATACCACCAAAAGGTCACCGGGTATCGAGTCCGCGTCGAGGCCGACCAGGCGGAACGTCCCCCTCAGGTCTTTACTACCGTTCGCATTCACCACGTCGTGACCGGGATCGGCATCGATGAAGCAGCGTTGGCGGAGGCGATTCGGCTGTCGGAGGAGAAGTACTGCTCGGTGGGGGCGATGGTGCAGAAGACCGCCGCGTTCCAGACGACTCACGAAATCGTCGAAGACGCCACGTCCTGGATCCACGCTGAGCCAGCGGGAGTCGGGCGTTGAGACTCCGCTTCCCGTTCGCTGCTGGAATCGCGGTCAGCGCGACCCTGCTGGTCTCGGCTTTCGGCCAGACAGTCGCCGCTCCACTGACTGTGCCCGATGCCGTGGGGATTGCCCTGGAAAAGAACCCGCTGCGCAAAGCGGCACTCGCCGACACGCGGGTAGCCTCAGCCGGCTCGCAAACCGCGCGCTCATTTCTCCTGCCTCACATAGCTTTTTCCGAAACCGCGACCCGAGGAAATGACCCGGTCTATGTCTTTGGCGGGCGTTTACGGCAGCAGCGCTTCACACAAGCCGACTTCGCGCTGAATCGTCTGAATCGTCCCGCCCCCTTCGGCAATTTCACGACCCGCTTCGCTGGCACATGGAATCTGTTCGATTCGTTTGCGAGTTGGCACGGCCTGGCACGGGCGCGACTCATGGACCAAGCCGCGGGACACCAACTGGACCGCACCGAGCAAGAAGTGGTTTTCCGCGTCATCGAAAGCTATGACCAGACGCTGCTGGCCGCGAAACAATTGGAGGTCTCCGAGCACGCCGCGACGACCGCGCAGGCGATTGTCCAGCGCAGCCAGGCGCGGGTGGATAGCGGCCTGGCGGTAGAGTCCGACCTTCTCACGGCCAAGGTGCGATTGGCATCGCGGCAACAGGAAGTCATCCGCGCAAAGAACGACCTCGCTCTGGGCCTCGCCCAGCTGAACGCTGCCATGGGGATGCCCCTCGAATCGTCGTTCGATTTGAAGCAGCCGTTGTCGGAGCCCCACCTGTCCCCGTTCGTTCTGCAGGAACTGGAGTCTCTGGCATTAACCAGCCGCCCCGACCTCAAGCGAATTACAGCCGAGGAAGATGCGCAGCGACAGACAGTCGCGATCGCAAAGTCCGCATTCGGCCCGCAACTCAATGCTTTTGCCGGCTGGGAATTAGACAATCCCACGCTTCTCGCAGGCGGAGGCGGAAACAACTGGGTAGGTGGCCTGGAAGTCAAGATTGATCTCTTTCAAGGCGGGGCCAAGCGGGCCGAGTTGTCCCGCCAGCGGGCGCTGGAAGACAAGGCCGCAGCGATGAAACAAGCGGCCACCGACGGCATACGACTGGAAGTGCGGCGAGCCTACTACGACCTGGACGCAAGCCGTCAGCAGGTGGAAGTGGCGCATGCATCCATCGCGCAGGCGCAAGAAAGTCTGCGCATCAATCAGGACCGCTATGAAACCGGACTGATCACAATTACCGACCTGCTGGGCGCGGAGGAAGCCGTGCGCCGCAGCCAGATCGACTACTGGAATGCGGTACGCCAGTTGCGGACAAGTTATGCCGCCCTCGAACTCGCAACCGGAACTTTAAATTCGCAATCCGCCGCGGTGATCCCATGACTCGAACCCACGCACTCGCCCCTATCCTTTTTTCCACGTTGCTGCTCGCTTCCTGCTCGGAGCAGGCCAGCAAGGAACAACCCGCTCCCCAAATGGTGCGGGATGTTTCTCTGATTGAAGTGCAGGAAAAAACTGTGCCGGATGTGCTCGAAGCTGTGGGCACGGTGCGCGCCACCCAGACAAGCACGCTCGCCAGCCAGATGATGGGCAACCTAGTCGAACTCACCGCTCGTGAAGGCGATCGTGTGCAGCGCGGGCAGGTGCTCGCCGTCATCGACGACAGCCAACCGCGGGCGGCGCTCGACCGCGCCACGGCCGCCGACACGGCCAGTCGGCAGCAACTTCTGGCGGCGGAATCCGAACTCGCTCTTGCCGAGTCGACCTTGAAGCGCTTCCAGACCCTGTACGAGCGAAAGTCTGTTAGTCCCCAGGAGTTCGATGAAGTCAAGGCCCGCCAACAGGCAGCCCTTGCGCGCCGAGATATGGCGCGGGCCGACCACGGACAAGCCACAGCGGCCGTCACTCAGGCAAAGACCGCGTTAACCTACACGCGAATTCGCGCGCCCTTCGACGGGATCGTTGCCGAGAGGAAAGCCGATTCCGGGGTCCTCGCCTCGCCGGGGATGCCGCTGTTTACGCTGGAAGATGTCCGCCGTTACCGCCTGGAAGCTGCGGTGAACGAGGGCGATCTCGTCTATGTGCGGATCGGCCAACCTGTCCCGGTCGTCATCGACGCGCTGGGAGTGTCGCCACTCGTGGGAAAGGTTGTACAGATGGTTCCGGCTGCCGATCCCGTGAGCCGCAGCTTCCTGATCAAGATCGAACTGCCGAGGGACCAACGGCTGCGCTCTGGCCTTTTTGCACGCGCGCAGTTTGTTCGTGGAGAGCGTCTCTCCCTTCTCGTCCCGCAGACTACGATCGTCGAGCGTGGGCAGATGCAGGCAGTCTTTCTGGTTGACCAGAACCAGGTCGCCGCCCTGCGTTACGTGACGCTGGGAAAATCCGCGCAGAACCAGGTGGAAGTGCTCACCGGACTGCAGCAGGGAGATCGGCTGGTCGCCCAGCCTGGAACTCTTGAACTCGACGGCAAGCGGATTGCGGGGCAGCAATGAGCACGAACCTTCCTCCCGCGGGAGACACCTTGCACCTGGCGGGTCGCATTGCCCGCGGCTTCATCACTTCCAAACTGACCCCACTGGTCATTGTGGCGGCTCTGCTGCTGGGTGCGTTCAGCATCATGCAGACGCCGCGCGAGGAGGAGCCGCAGATTGTTGTCCCCATGCTTGACGTTTTCGTGCAGATGCCGGGCGCGTCCTCCGATGAAGTGGCGCAACGCGTCAGCCTGCCTATGGAACGTCTGCTGCGGGAAGTTCCAGGCGTCGAGTATATCTACTCCATCAGCCATCCCGGCGTCAGCATGCTCGTGGTGCGCTTTTATGTGGGCACGAAAGAAGAAGATGCGATCATTCAGACCTACAACAAGCTCTATTCGAACTTCGACCGCATCCCTCCTGGAGTTTCGCAACCAATCATCAAGGTTCGATCCATCGATGACGTCCCGATCATGGCGCTCACGCTCTGGGGCAAGGGTTACGATTCCTACCAGCTGCGACGGGTCGCGGGTGAACTCGAGAACTCGCTGAAGCCGCTGGACGGCGTATCGGAAACCAAAATCACAGGAGGACAGCCCCGCCAGATTCGCGTTGTGCTCGACACGCAGCGTTTGGCCGCTTACAGCTTGACCCCATCTGCCGTTGTCGCCCAACTGCAGAGCGCAAACAGCCGTTCGCAAGCCGGCGGTTTCTCCCGCGACAATCGTGAACTGCAGGTCGAGGCCGGGATTTTCCTCAGCAGCATCGACGATTTGCGCCAGGTCGTGGTCGGCGTGCACTCAGGTCGCCCGGTCTATCTTCGCGACCTGGCCGCGAAACTCGAAGACGGGCCGGCCGAACCGAATAGTTACGTGCTTTATGGAACCGCTCGTGGCGAGGCAGGCCAAGTCGCCGGAGCCGATTATCCCGCGGTCACGATCACCATCGCCAAGCGCAAGGGCACGAACGCCACCATGATTTCCCAGCGCGTGCTGGGCCAGATCGCCAGCCTTCGCGGGTATGTGCTTCCTCGCGATCTGAATGTCACGGTCACTCGAAACTACGGCGAAACTGCCAAAGACAAGTCCGACGAACTCCTGAAACATTTGTTGATCGCAACCTTGTCAGTAACCTTGCTGATTGCGTTGGCGCTCGGATGGCGGGAGTCGGGCGTTGTCCTGCTGGCTGTGCCCGTGACGCTGGCGCTTACGCTGGCCGTCTTCTATCTGTACGGCTACACCTTGAACCGCGTCACGCTGTTCGCCCTGATCTTCTCCATCGGCATCCTGGTGGATGATGCCATCGTCGTTGTCGAAAATATCGTGCGGCACTTCCGCCTTCCGCAGAATCGCGGCCGCGCGCTGGCGCAAGTCGCGGTTGAAGCCGTCGATGAGGTCGGCAACCCCACGATTCTTGCTACGTTTGCCGTGATTGGCGCAATCCTTCCGATGGCGTTTGTGCGCGGCCTGATGGGACCGTACATGCGGCCTATTCCGGTCGGCGCATCGGCGGCCATGCTGTTCTCTTTGATTGTCGCGTTCGTGGTCTCCCCGTGGGCCGCATTGCGATTGCTCCGCCGATACGCCGACGGGTCCGCAGGTTCCCATCACGAAGCGGAAAGCTGGACAACTCGACTCTATCGCAACACGATGAACCCGTTGGTGCGCGATCCGCGCCGCCGCGCGATGTTCCTGGTCGGCGTGGTGGTGCTCCTGCTGGCCGCGGTGGCTTTCGTGCCCCTCAAGTGGGTGCGCGTGAAAATGCTTCCCTTCGATAACAAGAGCGAATTCCAGGTCATCATCGACATGCCCGACGGGACTCCACTCGAACAGACCACTCGCGTAGCGCAGACTCTCGGACAATACCTCAGCGGGCAAGCGGAGGTTACGAACTACCAGATTTATGCCGGAACCTCGGGCCCGTATAACTTCAATGGACTGGTCCGGCACTACTTTCTGCGCTCGCAGTCCAATCAAGCCGACATTCAGGTCAACCTGCTGCCCCGCCACGAGCGTAAGTCGCAGAGTCATGAGATCGCTCGGCGCCTGCGGCCGGGCCTCGACAAAATCGCGGAATCCTTTGGAGCCCGCATCAAGGTGGCGGAAGTCCCACCCGGCCCGCCGGTGCTGCAAACGCTGGTCGCCGAAGTCTACGGGCCGAACTATAAGGGCCAGATCGCGCTGGCTGCGCAAATCAAGAAGATCTTCCAGCAGACCCCGGGCGTGGTTGACGTTGACTGGTACGTGGAAGATCCCCAAACCAAGTACGACATGAGAGTCGACCTCGACAAAGCGGCGTTGCACGGAATTTCTCCGGCCGACGTGAATCAGACATTGCAGGTTGGACTCGGCGGCGCGAATGCCGGACTCCTGCACGACTCGAAATCGCGCGAAGACATCCCGATCGAGGTCCGGCTTGCCCGCGCCTCCCGCTCGTCCATTGGCGACCTGGGCAATCTGAAGCTGCCCACACCGCAGGGCGGCCTGATCGCTCTCCAGGAAGTCACCCAGCTTAAGACCACCACGATTGACACCAGTGTCTATCGCAAGAATCTTCAGCCGGTCGTCTACGTCACCGGGGATGTAGCGGGAGGCGAAGAAAGTCCTGTCTACGCCATCATGAAGATGAGCGACGCCATCGACAAAATCAAGCTGCCCGACGGCTACGGCGTAAAACAATACAAGGGCACGACCATGCCCGAACGTACCGACCGCTTCTCCATGAAGTGGGATGGCGAGTGGCACATCACGGTCGAAGTCTTCCGCGACCTGGGACTTGCCTTTGCGGCTGTCTTGGTGTTGATCTACGTTCTGGTCGTGGGCTGGTTCCGGTCGTTTGTGACCCCGTTGGTTATCATGGCGCCGATTCCCCTGACCCTGGTGGGAATTCTGCCAGCCCATGCGTGGATGGGCGCCTTTTTCACCGCGACCTCGATGATCGGGTTCATCGCCGGCGCTGGCATCATCGTGCGCAATTCGATCATCCTCGTGGACTTCATCGAATTGCGCCGTTCGCAGGGGATGTCACTGGAAGAAGCTGTTGTGGACGCGGGAGCAGTGCGATTCCGTCCGATGCTTCTGACGGCCGCCGCCGTGGTCGTGGGAGCCAGCGTCATTCTGTTCGACCCAATCTTTCAAGGACTGGCTCTGTCGCTCATGGCGGGAGAGGTGGCCTCCACCGTTCTGTCCCGAATGGCTGTGCCGGTTCTCTATTACCTCTCGCAGAGGACGAAAGAAGTGCCATCCTCCCATCCTCATTCGCCCGAGAACATTGCGGAGTGCGAAACGCCGCAGTGCGAAGTGACCAATTAAAGGAGAACACAACATGACGATTGAACGCACTCTCCGCCTGATCGCCGGATTCTTCATCCTGGTCTCGGTGGCGCTGGGATACTGGGTGAACCAGTACTGGTATCTCTTCACCGCCTTCGTGGGCCTCAACCTTTTCCAGTCAGGTTTCACCAACTGGTGCCCGATGATGACCTTTCTGCGTAAACTGGGAGTTGGTGGCCGGGAGGACCTAACGCATGCCTGAGTGGGTATGGCTGGTTGTATTGATTATCGGTTACGTGCTCGTGACTCAATGGCTTCTGCCAAAATTGGGAGTTCCCACATGAAGAACCGCAGGTTGCGCCGAGTCTCGGCGCCACAAAAATATAGAACCTGGGTCCTCAGACAGCAACCACTCAGCGAGCCAGTGATACCGAGTTAAACCGTCGGCAGTCAGGAACCGTGAACGGCATCGTGCTGATTGAATGGCGAGTAGCCCGTTGACCCTACGACAGGAAATTCTGCAGTCGCTTGGTGTCCTGTCGTTCAGTCTTTGGCTCGCGGGCGGCAAGGCTCGAGAGCTTTGACAGCCGGGGCGACAGGCGGCGATTCCAGCAGGGTTAGTTCGTCCCGGCGATGTGGACGTGATACTCGCTCTGCGCGTCTGTACGCGACGCGGCAGAGCCAGTGCAAGCGCAGCCCATTTCTTCTGTTGGTCTTGTTCAACCGCATTGGTGGGTTCGTGCTGCCTCATTTGCAGCCGCTCTAGCGAGACTCTGGCTCTGACAAGTTTCCACGTCCGGTGAGCCGGCGAATCAAATTGATCTCGGCTTCACGGTAGGGTTTTCCGTCCTCGCGGAACACATCGTGAAACCAGATTGTAGGTTCATCCAGAATATAAGGATGTCGCCAGGAATCCCATGGATAGAAAGTCTGCGTCTTCCCGGCGACGAATCCCCAGTTAATGGCCGCGACCTTGTATTTCTTGGCTAGCGGCAGAACTGTATCGAATGTGCTGCCCGCACCTCGCGCCATATACTCCGTGCAGATCAGCGGACGCTTGAATTTCTGCAGGAACAAAACTTCCTTTTCGAAGCTCTCCGGCCAGCCGTAGTTGTGAAAACTGATCACGTCTGAATTTTCCAACTGGATCTGGGCGATCCTCGAGGGCTCCTTGCCGTGTTCGAAATCAATGTCCCACACGCCGCTGGTCAACGGCTGCGACGGATGTGCGTCTCGAGCCCACGAAAAAACCTTCGGCAACAACGCCTCAACGAGCGCCGTCTTGTTCTTTGGTTCCCTCCTCGAATAGCTGCCTTCGTTCGTATTGGAGGGCTCATTCCAGACGTCCCATCCGAGCACCCGTGAATCGTTTGCGAACGCACTAATCACGCCGGTCACGTAGTCCTTTAAACCTTCCTCCCGGGACGGGTCCTGAAGGCCTGCCGCCCCCGGAGACTGCACCCAGCCAGAGTTGTGGACTCCGGGAATGGGAGGATGCTGTGGGCCCAATTTTGGATTTGGGTCCCAGCACGAGTCGAACAGGACGAGCAAAGGCTTGATGTGGTGCCGATCCGCAATCTTCAGAAATTGATCAATCCGCCGCGTAAACCCCTTGGCATCCTCCTGCCAGGGCAGGTCATGCAGGAAAACCCGCATGGTGTTCATGCCGATCCCTTCCGCCCAACCCAGTTCTTTGTCCATCTGCTCCAGATTAAAGGTCGTCGCCTGCCACATTGCGAGCTGATTGATCGCGTCGGCGGGAATGTAGTTGCTGCCCACCAGCCACGGCTGTCGCTCGTACCAGGTGGTGACCCTTGCCTCAGTCCAGACCGGTGTCTGGGAAAAAACCGGGTGGGCTACTGCAAGAAGAAACAGCGGAACACTCAACGTCCAAATGGCAAACTGTGATCTTTTCGCGAACATGCAGGGACCTGCCTAGATGGGGTAACTGGCTGACCTCAAACGAAGCCCAACCGCCACAACTATACGCACGAGCAAACGTTTGCTCAAGTGCGCTGAACGCACCCATTTACTGTGTTTGAGCGGCTTTTTAAAGAGCGCGGCTTGCCCGCCAACATCCGCAGCGACAACGGCGTGCCTTTCGCTTCCGCGCACGCTTTATTTAGTCTGAGCAAGCTCGCCGTCTGGTGGCTTCGCCTGGGCATTGGCATCGTACGCATCCAGCCTGGTCATCCTCAGCAGAATGGCCGTCATGAACGCATGCATCTTACCCTGAAAAAAGAAGCAACCAAGCCGGCCGCCACCAATTTCCTTCAGCAGCAGGCTCGCTTCGAAGACTTCATGGAAGTTTTTAATCATGAACGTCCGCACGAAGCCCTGGACACGAAGTGTCCCGCCGAGGTCTATCAGCCTTCGACTCGCGCCTACCAGGGATTGCCCGACCTCGATTGTCCCTTCCACGACAAGACCATCGTGGTCACCCGTTGTGGACGAATTTGTCTGGGCAACAAAAAGATTAACTTCAGCCAGGTCTTTGCCGGCCAGGCGGTCGGCATCAAAGAAGTCCACCACGACATCTGGCTGGTCAGTTTTATGGATTATGATCTGGGATACTTCGATTTGGAGACGCGCGTGCTGGAACCGCTGGAAAATCCCTTCGGCCCGAAAGTGTTACCCATGTAGCCGGTACATTCTGTCACCCATGTCTCCGGGCTGGACCACGAAAGTTTTGGTTGCGGGGGGTGGATTTGTTCCCCAGCGGGCCACTGATTCTATGTAACTTATTGATTCCACAACCGGCGCGAATGCCGAAATAGGCGAGAAAGGCAGGTTCTTCATTCAGTTTTCATTCAGTTCTTTCCACACGGGTCCACGTCCGCGGAACCAAAATAATTATCATCATCAACTTTTTCTTGCTGATTCCGAGTTAACGAAACGGAAACGGCTGGCCGATCGTCTGCCTCGGGCGCACGCCCGCCCCGTTTAAAACGCTCTTCTCGTTCTGACGACTTCTCGAAAAACAATGACTTGGGGAGTCTGCTTTTCGCTCAAGCTAATCTCCAGAGCCTTACGCAGAAGGGGTTTTGATACAGTTTCGGTACAGCTGATTAGAAAGGCGGCCGGAGATAGTTGGTTCGTGACGTCCGGATTGGCGCTCTCACCCGTCCCGCTGAAGCGGCTTTGCAAGAATGGTCGGCAAAGGCGTTGGACCGAACGCTCCTTTCCCTATGTTTACATCCTTGGTCATGCGGTGTGCACCAAAAGTGAACCGTGTTCAAGGCCGGCACGCATCAGGCGTGCTCACGCGGGTGTGTCGTTGCCAATCGATAACTAGTGCCCTAAAAGACTAGAGAAATCGCTATCCAGAAGTAATCCCAGGGTTGACTTTCCTAGGGCTCGAATCGGCATCGCGTGCGGCGCGGGGTGGGAACGCGAGGGCGTGATCTCTAAGACTACCGCGCTCCCAATAAAGGAGATCCAGATTTAAGACGCCGCGTGACCTTCGTCTCGCAACTGCACAACGGACGGTTGGCTTCTGAATCGAGACGTTGGCGCGACACGAAGCGCATGCCGGTGCGGCGAACCGTAAGTCAAAACGGCGGTGGACCTGTGGGGCTTGAGCTCGCGGGCGAAGTTCCACAGGCAATACAGGAGGAATGGAATTCCCAAGATCAGAATAAGAGCAAGCGAGTACACAATCATGAGCCAGTCCTTTTCGAGACTTACCCCTTTAATCATGGGCAAAAGCGCCTAAAGAAGTACTGGGAAAAGCATGAAGATTTTATAAAGACTCGACGCTACCCTTGAGACGATAGCCGACCCAGGGTTCGGTGGTGATATACCGCGGCTCCTCCGGATTGGGTTCCATTTTCTTACGCAGGTTCTTCACAAAGACGCGCAGATAGTCGACTTGATCTCCGTAGTCCGGTCCCCACACGGCCCGGAAGCCCTGCGCAGTAAAATTCGCCGCTGTGCCGTTCGTACAGCGCGACTCCATCGAGATCAAAAATCTCTGCCAGTTTCTCCACCAGTTGTTGTGCAAAAGGAGCGCTCTTGTCGCTCAGCAGCATTGCACCGCTGAATGCGTAAAGGTGCTCGAGATCCCTTTGGCGTTCAACCGCCTCTGACGCTCTGGCTTTCGCCCTCGCAGACAATCGGCTGGCAATGAGCGATGTTGCCAGAAAGCTGGACAGAGCCACCCAATTTTGTGGATCGGCAATGGTGAAGGTTCCGACTGGTGGCAGAAAGAAAAAATTGAAGACCAGCGTGGCTAGAATTGAAGCCAGCGCAGCCTCGAGGAATCCCCAAGTGCTCGCAACGATCAGGATCACGAGCAGATAGGCAAATCCTACCGTGGTCGCGTTCACTGGGATCACCCTGTAGCCCAAAAATGTGACCGCGGTAACGCCACATAGCGCGATTAGTACCCGCACGGGAAGTCTACGAGGCACCTAAGTCCTCCCGGTCGATATTCTAGGTCATCCTCCTCTCGACCGCCGACAACCATCGCGCGGCTTGCTTGGCACGCAAATTAAACGACCTAATCGATCGAAAGTGATCCGGGGCTATACTGGTCGCCGTCTTCCGAGCAATTGCATTCTTCTTGAGCCAAGGTTGTCATCTGAACATAGAAGCCAAGTCGGACACCGACGAACCTATACTTTGGCGCGGGTACTCTCTAGTGGATCTCAGAACCTCACACCAAATTCACCTCGAAAAGTTCGCGGCGCTACAAAATGGGTCCCCGCGCATGTGGACAGGAAGTTGTACATTGCAACTTTGTTTGTAAGATTCAGGACAGTGAAGCGTCCCGTCCATTTCACCTTGTCCGAATGGAACAGGTTGTCGGACCCGATCGCGAGATCGAAGAGGTGCCGCGGTTTGACGCGCGCCGGGTTCTTGTCATCGTTCTCCGTACCCGGCGCGGGAATGTTGACGAGTTTCGATCCGTAATTCGTGGAACTCTCCGGACAGGTCGAAGACGTGATCGGGCTGGCGAGCGTAGCCACCTGATTATTGCAGTAGAACCCGATCATCTGTTGCTGGTCTGGAGTGAGACCCAGCAGGCTGGCGAGATCAGGCACTGCATTCGAAACGATTCCGCTGTCGTAACGCCAGGTCAGCGCCACCCAGGGAAGCCGCTTCGGGAGCTGATATTGAAGGTGGGTTGTGCTCTGCAACGCCTGGTCATGGTCGACGCGCTGGACGGTCACGGAGGTGAGATCGTCTTGGTTGAATATGATTCCTCCATTCTCGGGGCCGAAGATGCGGGCGCGTGTGTGTCCCAACGTAGTGAACAGCGAGAATCCTTTCGTCTCAGCCATGGTCAGCCGGATGGCGAAACCGTCCATCTTCGACTTCCGCCATGTAATCGGGAACACGAGCGCCGTGGTCAGCAGCGTATCCAGATCGTAGGCGTTGTGCGTGTACTTCCAGAAATAGTCGCCATCGAGGATTAACTTGCGGCCAATCGCTTGCTGGAAACCTGCATTGAACTGGTTTCTGCGCCCGGACTTTAGCGGTACAGCAGCGGCAGCACCGAAGACGTTGGTTGCCAGTCCTCCCGTACCAGTGGCACTGGAGAGCACGAGGTTCTCGTTGAAAGGTGTTTCAAGTGAACGCGAGTAAGAAACGCGCAAGACGGTTCCGGTCCGGGCCTGATAAGCAATGCCTAGGCGTGGCTGCCACGCCGTCGCGCTGCTCAGGCCGTCGTAGTGGTCCAGACGAAGACCGGCATTAACAGTGAAATGGCCCAGGGCAATGGTGTCTTGCACGAAGGCCGCCTGCTCCTTGATCTGGGCGCCCTGATGGAAGTGGAAGAGTGTTCCTCCAGGCTGCGTCAGGTCGTAAGGGACCAGGCCAGGGAGAAGGTTGCCATTGCCGTCGACGAAATCGGGGTAGGTGGGGTCGGTAATACCCAACCTGAAGTCCTCCAGCAGGTTTGTCTGATTGATCTGAATGCCGGCCTTTGCGTTGTGCCTGCCCTTGGAATATGCGACGTCTGCCTTGATACCAAAGTTGGTCAAGCGGCGATTCTGTCCCATCGTGGCCGGTTGGTCTGACATGTACGACGCGCTGGGATAATAGTCGACCAGATCCTGACGATAGTAAGGATTCACCGTCAACAGCGCTGAGGGGCTGAAGGTGTGCACCCAGCCGGGCGCAATGCTCATGGAACGGACTCGCTGACGCTGGTCCTGTCCGGAGTTCACCTGATCATAGGTGTTGGGGATCTGAAACCAGGAACGAGCGAGGAATAGATTCAGGTGCAAAGCATCTGCGGCTCTCGGCTGGAAGTCGACCCGATCAAATATGTTCTCGTTGTTGCCCACGGCATGGAACACCGCGAGTTCGGGAGGGTCAAGGAAGCGGCCGGAGCGGATCCAATTCAAGGCCGTGAAATTGCCGATCTTGTTGTTCCCCAATCCCAGACTCGCGCTCTGTCCAACAGTGCCGAAGGACCCGTACTGCGTAAGCAGATCTCCATGCGCTTGGTTCTGCCCTAAGCCCGAGCGTGTGATGGCCGTTACCACAAGACTGGTCTTGTCGCCGTACTCGGCGGGAGTAGCGCCGAAAATGGCGTCCAGAGATTGAATCGCGTTGGGTGGGAGTTGGGTAGAGAAGATGTAGCCTTGCTGGTCGGTGATCGGTTGGTTGTCCACGGAGAGAGACATTTGCGCGTGATCACCCAGGGGGTGAAAGAATCCGTTGGAGTCAGCCACAACTCCGGGAGTAGACAACGTGATGATGTCACTGAGGCCAGAGGCGACCGTGGTCGTGGCCAGCTTGTTGAAGACATCTTCGCCCACACTCGCATGCGATAGCGGCACGGAGTCCAGAGAAGTCTCGCCCCTTACCTGGACGATCTCACTTTGAGTGCCCACTATAAGGGAGATCCTCAGATCCAGAGGAACTTTCGAGCGCACGAGGAGGTCGGTGTGGGAACGCTCGAATCCGGGAGCGGACACGAGCAAGTGGTAGGAGGCGGGCGGTATATTCGTAAACAGGAACTTACCTGCCTCGTCTGTAAGCTTTGCTTGCGTATAGTGGGTGAAGTCGTTCTCGAGCTTGACTGTCGCGGCAACAACCACTGCGCCGGTCGGATCGACGACGGAACCTTGCACTGTTCCTGCGACGCCGACCGACTGTGCCAACAGACTGATTGAGCCGGAGATGAATAACAGTACTGCAATAAATCGGGTCATTATTGTCTCCTTAAAGCTAGCCAGTAAAACCTCCATGTCGGGCGGCCGTCTGTCGCGATTCGCCGGACGGTACGGAGCGCCTGCGGGCGGCCGATCTCGGAAGCGGGCGTACCGCAGACAGAGCGTTGGGGACTCTGAGTTAGGCCTGAGGTCTAGCTGGCAGGAGGAGCGCGAGCGGGAAACTGGAGTTCGGCGCTGCCGAAAACCTCGGACACCGGCTGCGAAACGAGGGCAGATGAGGAACTACCGGGCGTTTGTACGGCAAATGCAACGACGCGAACCACGCTGTTCGCGGTGCGGCAAAGCTGGCAATCATGGGGCGGCGCCTGTTTCTTGACAGCTGGTGACGACAGCGTTGGAGAATTGGATTGCGCGGCCAGCAGCGGAGCCGTGTGCAGGAGCGGATGCACCACCGCGTGCAGAAACAGCAAAAGCGCAAGCCAGGATCTGATTCTCTTCACACAACACTCCGTTGGGAGTTTATGTGAGGCTCAATTCAGTTTTCTGTGACTCAAATCACATACGCTGGTTGGAGTCGATTGAAACCGCCAGCTGGGTTTTCTGGACTTCGGGGGTTCCCGTTGCGAAACATATCAGGGCATCATGAGCATGCGAATCCAAGCTGCTCTTTTCAACGCGAACTGCACTCCTTCGAAGGTCACACCGAGATCGGATCTTCTAGCAAGTGGTCCAGCAACTCTTTTGGAATTGCGTCGGCACGGCCCAACTCTTTGCTCCGCAAAGCCCAATCGAGCAGCGACTGATATTGATCTTGCCGAGTGATATTTCCCAGCCACACTGTTTTCTGCTGGGCAACGATGGCAACGACATTCGGTACATCGCAGGGGCCGAGACATCCGCTTATCGTCAGCTGAACGCGCTTGAGCAGACCACGTTTTCTCCACTCCTGTTTTAGCCATTCTGCCGGGACTTCGGGTCGTCCATGTTCGACCTGACCGCAACAGCAACCCTGACAAACAAGCACTTGCGCAATTACTTTCCGCTTTGTGGTCAGCACCGGCAATCCAATCAGCTCGCGCAAGATCACGGCGAGACATTGCGAATATACTGCCCCCCAGTATACAGTAGAGCCATGGCGCACACGATCCGAGACAAGAAGAAGCTATTGAATCGCGTCCGCAGAGTCCGTGGTCAGGTGGAGGCAGTCGAACGCCTGCTGGAGAACGAAAACGAATGTTCTGAAATCCTCCAACAGATAGCCGCGTGCAGAGGCTCAATTAACGCTTTGATGTCGGAAGTCCTTGAGGGGCATATCCGTTTCCATTTGGTCGATCGCCGGGAGAACCATAAGGCACATAAGGGCAGTGCCGTTGAAGAAGTTATCAGCGTTACCAAATCCTATTTGAAGTAAAGAGAAGCCATGCCAGACGTACAAGAAAGTTTGCCGCCCTTCGATACGAAAGTAGGCGCGACTGCCTCCCAGGTACATCCCGCTGAAGCCCCCGAACATGACCATCACGAACACGAGGGCCACGACCATGGATTCGAATTGCAGGATGGAATTCGCATTGCCTTAG
The DNA here is from genome assembly GCA_963733805.1 of uncultured Acidobacteriota bacterium. Taxonomy (GTDB): domain Bacteria; phylum Acidobacteriota; class Terriglobia; order Terriglobales; family Acidobacteriaceae; genus Gp1-AA133. Next base: position 489,150 of record CAVTEO010000011.1, read on the forward strand.
TGGCGGTTGCGGCTGGCTTGGTCTGGGCGAAGGTGTGGGAACCCTTTGCGCGCGTCAGCGTCATCGGGGTCGTGGGCACTCTGATTGGAATTTATCCCATTCTCAAAGAAGCCGCTGAGAATGTGATGGAGCGCCGGATGACGATGGAGTTGTCGATGACCATTGCAATCCTCGCGGCTCTTGCCATCGGACAGTTCTTCACGGCGCTGGTGATCGTGTTATTTGTGCTGATCGCTGAGGTTTTGGAAGGTCTTACCGTCCGACGCGGCCGCACCGCGATTCGTGATCTTCTCAACCTTCTGCCCAGCGAAGTGACGGTTCGAAGAAACGGCAAGACCGAACGGCGCAGCACGGCCAACATCAATATGGGAGAGTTGATCGAGGTCAATCCAGGAGCGCGTATACCCGTCGATGGCGACGTGGTGGGCGGTAATTCCTTCGTCGATCAGTCTGCTATCACCGGAGAATCTCTTCCGGTCGAGAAAGTACCTGGCACTTCAGTTTTTGCCGGCACAGTCAATCAGTCCGGGGCACTGGAAGTTCGAGTCACGAGAATCGGACGCGACACCGCCTTCGGCCGCATTTTGAACGCGGTTGAGGAAGCCGAACGATCGCGCGCCCCGATCCAGAAGACCGCAGATCGGCTCGCCGGTTATTTGGTCTGGTTTGCCCTTGGCTGCGCAGTTCTGACGTTCATCGTTACTCGTAATCTCACATCGACCATCTCGGTGATCATTGTCGCGGGTGCCTGCGGAATTGCGGCTGGGACCCCGCTCGCTGTCCTGGGAGGAATTGGGCGGGCTGCTCGCGAAGGCGCGATCGTCAAGGGCGGTTTGTATCTGGAACTGCTGAGTTCAGTGGACACTGTCGTCTTCGACAAAACCGGCACGCTCACCGTTGGGAACCCTGTGGTCACATCCATTGTTGCGGCAACAGGGCGGACCGATCACGACGTTTTGCAACTTGCCGCGATTGCGGAGCAGAGGTCCGAACATCCCTTGGGCAAGGCTATTGTCGGCAAAGCAGCTGAAGCCGGGCTGACGGTAACCCCACCAGAACGCTTCGAATACATTCCCGGCGCAGGTATCTCCTGCTCTCTCGACCACCGGCAGATCCTGGTGGGAAGCAGAGCCTTCCTGCAGCAGAAACAGATCCATCTCGACCGACAAGGCAGCGGAGGCGAACACTCATCAGAAATTATGGTTGCCTCGAACGGCGAGTATGTCGGAACCATCCGGATAGCGGATACGCTGCGGCCGGAAGCTTGCGACGCAGTTCGTGCCCTCCACGCCATGGGACTGCGAACTGCGTTGTTGACCGGTGATGCCGGACCGGTTGCTCAAGCTATCGCTCAGGAAGTTGGCATCGACGTGGTTCATGCGGGGGTTCTGCCGGATGAGAAGAACGCCATCATCAAGCAGTTGGTCGGCGGCGGGAAAAGAGTTGCAATGGTCGGCGATGGGATCAATGACGCGCCAGCACTGATGCAGGCAACGGTTGGCATCGCAATGGGATCAGGCACTGAGGTCGCACGCGAAAGCGCGAACATCATGTTGATTGGCAATGATCTGCTGCGCCTGGTGGACACCATCAAGATTTCCCGGCGCTGCCGTCGCATCATCATGCAGAACTTTACGGGAACTCTGGCAGTGGACAGTGTCGGCGTGGGGCTGGCCGCGTTCGGCATGTTGAATCCGCTGTTAGCCGCCTTTATCCATGTGGCTTCGGAGCTTGCCTTCATTTTGAATTCCGCCCGGCTCTTACCCGGAACTAAGCGACTGAGAGAAACTGGCGGAACCAATCAGCAATTTTAATCAAGAGCTGATTTGAGCTACCGGAGACAACTCGCGTTGCTCATCCTAATCGGAATCACTATTCTTGTGCTTCTATTGAAATACTGGCGCGAACTGGTGCAATGGTTCGAGACTCACGAACATTTGCTCAATTGAACAACTTGGTCACAGCACTAGCCGATTCGAGAAAAACAAAACCACATGAGAGCAATACTGCTCACCGCGTTTGCAGCTCTTTCAACATTATTTGGCGGATGGCTCGCTCTCCGCGCGCGCAAGCACATCCACTTGCTGCTCGGTTTCGGTGCCGGCGTCCTGCTGGGAGCAACGTTCTTCGATCTGCTTCCCGAAGCGATTGACGCTGCGGGCCAGGCGGGATGGACGAGCCGCGAAATTCTAGGCCTAACTGTCGTGGGATTCTTAATCTTCTATCTCGGCCAGCGGTTTCTCTCGTTGCAACATTGCCCGGATGGCGACTGCGGGCCCGATCGCCACATTGGCCGCATGAGTGCACTCGGACTGATCGCACACAGCACGATGGACGGGGCCTCCATTGCCGCCTCCACCATGATTTCCTGGCGGATGGGACTCATCGTTGCGGTTGGCATCATCGTCCATGACATTACCGATGGACTCAACACGATTCTGCTAGTGACGCGCGGGGGTTCAGCCAGCAAGAAAGACCTGGCATTTCTTGTCGCGGACGCGATTGCACCCATGGTGGGTGGCACAGTTGTAGTTCTTTCTGCTCTACCTTCGCATCACCTTGCGCTGATTCTCGGAGTGACATCTGGATTCTTCCTCTTTACGGCCACCGGAGATTTGTTGCCCGACGCTCATCGGCGCTCGCCTGGATTCGGGGTTTCGGCAGCCGCAGTTGGAGGCATCGTCCTCATCGGCATAGCGGTGCGACTCGCCTCAATTTAGCAGCTGACAAATTCAGGACACGGTCACTTAGGAAATAAAACTTCAGGGTTGGAAGTCAGTCGTGGCTGCCGCGAGTTCTCCGCCACGACGTTTGCTAGTCAAGAAGGAACGGTCGGCCGATCTCGTCTTAAGAGCTAGAACGACTCTGAGAACCGAGCTTCCAGGAACTCTCCCAGCTTGGCAGTCGCCTTAAACTGGGGGATGGGATCGAGTTCTTTGAAGCCGAAGTGAATGCATTTGAGAGACTCCAGATCGTTCGCGGCTGGAATTCCTCGTACTTCGGCTCGAAGTACAGGTCGTGCACGGTTCGGGCGAGGTGTTTTGGAGCTTCGAGTCTGCCCTCCACGAACGCTTCGTAGATCACGACTTTCGCGCTGACCGTCGGTCAATTCGCTTCTCTGCCACGCTTCCACCTGCTTTCGCATCGGTTCGAAGTTCCGTTGCATTCTATCGACGCCTACGGAGATGCAGTCGATTAGGGAGAACGACTTCGAGGGCTTGGCCAGCACTGGGGTAAACGCGCCGGGACAATTTTTCCAAATGTGGGCCTCTGAACCTCAATTTCCGAGAAGCCAATTTAAGGCGGAATTTCATTAGGAGCCCGTCAACTAGTTATCTGGCGAATCGGCAAGCCCCTACCGGGACTTGTGACCGTCTTCGAAAACTGTTTACGAAATTCTAAGCCGTCGTTTATGCAGCGTTTACGGCCATGGTTCTAATGTTGCGGACATGCCCTGATCGGAAACAACCTTCCTGATGTACTCCGAGTGATTTAGTAGTGGCATGGTTTCGGATCCGGGAGGCTGTCCGAAACGCTTTAGCGGTCTGTGGGTCGAATCGAAGGGAGAAGCACGCTTGCTTGGATATACATCTCTATGCACATTTTTAACACGGGTTCAAGCGCAGTCACGCCGAGCGCGACTGCGCGCTACGAGCGGGAAGTACCGGCGGATCAATCAGGTAGCTCGGAGGTCGGTGAGGGATCCGATGTGGCACACTCGAAGCAAATCTCCGCGAACACCTGTGTCGTGCACTCAATTACAAGTTCTTAGGCTTGCCGACAAGAATTTAGGCCAGAACGGGAAAAAAATGCGCTGGCTGATTATGGGTCTTGTCCTATCGGCAACGGTTCGCCTGTCCGCGCAAAACGCGGGTCAGCCTGCCACCCCCGCTGCCCCAAGCCCGCTCTCTACCCCTGCGATAACGGGCCCACTGCATGCGGCCCCACCAATTACCTTGGATGCCGGGCCTTTGGGCAAGCTCGACTTAGACGGTATCGTCAGCGGAATAGGCTTGTGGCAGGGGAACCACGTCGCAGGTGATAACCCTACACAAGCGGCTCTGAGTAACGGTCAGGTGTTTATTCAGAAGACCACTGGCTGGTGGCAGTTTTACGTCCAAGCGGGTGCCTACAATATTTTGGCGCTTGGGACGCCGTTTCTCGCCACCGACAAGGCGATCACCAACCTCTACGGCGCCGTGCCCGTTGCCTACCTGAAGCTGGCGCCGGCGAAGAACACCTCCATTCTGGTCGGAGCGCTGCCAACATTGATGGGCGCTGAGTACACCTTTGATTTCGAGAACATGAACATCGAGCGCGGCCTGTTGTGGAACCAGGAGAATGCTATTACTCGCGGAATCCAGGTGAATCAGACGCTGGGCAAATTCACCGCATCGCTAAGTTGGAATGACGGTTACTATTCCAACCGCTACTCGTGGCTGAGCGGCTCCCTAACTTATGTCAACGGGCCCCATAGCCTGTCGTTCATAGGCATGGGGAATCTCGGGCAGACAGTGCGCCAGACGCTTGCAACACCCGTCCAGAACAACGGTAGTATGTATGCCCTGATTTACACGTTCACAAAAGGAAGCTGGATCGTCCAGCCGTATTACCAATACGGTAGCGTACCGACCAACCCTGCTGTGGGCGTCGTGCGCGGGGCATCGACGAATGGCGGTGCAGTGTTAGTGAGTCGTACCTTCAAACACGGGTTCGCGCTCGCAGGTCGCGGGGAATACATCGCGAGCACGGGGAGCACCACGGCAAACTCCGTCAACCTGATGTACGGTCCGGGCAGTGCGAGCTGGTCGATTACGCTGACACCAACTTTTCAATACCAACGTTTCTTCACTCGGGGAGACCTTTCGTTTGTTCGGGCCACCAGCTTCACGCCGGGCGACGTCTTTGGTCCTTCTGGCACGAACCCAAATCAGCCACGTGGCGTCCTTGAAGTGGGCTTTATGTTTTGAGGTCAGATCAACTGTCACTAGCCGCAACCGCGCGGGCCTGGCGTGTCCCATGCAATCTCTCCGGTCTGGCGACCAACTCGACCATTACTGCATTGAAAGCCTCACGGCGCAAAGCGGGATGGCCTCGATCTATCGTGCTAAGGACCTGCAAGACGGTAGGGATGTGGCGATCAAAGTGCCGCACCTTGAGATGGAAAGTGACCCACTCTTCTACGATCGCTTCAGGCGGGAAGAGGAAATTGGCAGAAGGCTCAATCACCCGGGAGTGATAAAGACATTCGAGAACGAAGAACGCAGCCGCGTCTATTTGGTCATGGAGTGGGTTGAAGGTCGCCTACTCCGCCAACTGCTCAACGAGCAGAAGAACCTGCCTTCAGAGCGCGCCGTTAAAATCGCAATCGGGATCGCGGGGGCCCTCGAGTATATCCACCAGCATGGTGTTGTTCACCGCGACCTGAAGCCAGAAAACATCATGATCGGCGCTGATGACAACATCAAGCTGATCGACTTCGGCATTGCCTCTAACGCGGGCTCGCGCCGCCTGAGCTTTGCCAAGTCTTCTCAGACCATGGGTACGCCCGATTACATCTCTCCGGAGGTGGTCAAGGGCAAGCGCGGCGACGCACGCAGCGACGTCTATGCTCTGGGCGTGATCCTGTACGAAATGCTCACCGGCCAGGTTCCCTTTGCCGGGGATAATCCCTTGCTCATCATGAATGACCGTCCTCTGAACAATCCCGTACCCCCGCGCGAAATTGATCCCAGCATCTCGCCGCAGCTGCAACAGGTCATCTATCGCGCGCTGGAACGCGATCCCGCCAACCGCTACCGCAATGCTCATGAAGTGGTTTGGGGCTTGCAGCACCTTGACAGGATCGGCGTGGCCGAGCGCCATGAATTAAAGGACTGGAAGCTGCGGCGTTCCTCACGGCCAAGAACGATTTTGATGTACGTGATGTTCGCGATGATTCCTGTTGTCGTTTCTATCATGCTCTTGGTTACCGCCAGGCGCAATTGAACCGTTCTGGTGCTTTAGTGGTGGCTACGCTATCAATCCGCTCTTCAAGGGACTCCCGCCTTCTGAACACTGCGAATTAGAAAGCGGTATCCTCATGCCATGGTCTCTTCGACTGGATCGACGATTAGCTCCGTCTCCAAACGCCTTCCGCGCAAAGCCGGACGCTTAAGTCTACGTTTTTTACTTGCGTTGAGTCTTGTCGCCGCGATCACGTTTGTGTTTTTTCGCCTGATCCACGTGAATGCCACAACCGTGGGTTTTTTCTACCTCGTCGCCATACTCGTGATTGCTACATTAGGGGGACTTCTGGAAGCAAGCGTGTCCTCCGTGGTTGCGATGTTGTGCTTCAATTTCTTTTTCCTCCCACCCGTTGGGACATTCACGGTTGCCGATCCCCAAAACTGGGTTGCCCTATTCGCCTTCTTGGCCACTGCGCTGACGGCTAGTCAGCTTTCAGCTCGCTTGAAAGGACAAAGACAATCAGCGCTGGACCGGCAGCGCGAGATGGAACGCTTGTACGTCCTCAGCCGCTCAATACTGTTGACCGATACGACGCAGCCCACAGCGAAACAGATCGCGCACCAAATCGCACAAGCGTTTGAGTGCCCCGCACTGGCGCTGTATGATCGCAATAGCGATGAAGTCTATGTTGCCGGCCCAGAAGTACTTCCAAACATTGACGCTAAATTGCGCGAGTCCGCCGTTCGATCGAGTGTGCTACACGAGGAAGGGGACGAAATTCTTATAACGCCAATCCGACTCGGCGGAGAGCCGATCGGCAGCTTGGCAGTCAAACACGCTTTCATGTCTGACGCCGCACTGCAGTCTATTGTGAACCTAGTGGCAGTGGGACTGGAAAAAGCACGAGCCCAGGAGGAGGTCAACCGAGCGCAAGTTGCTCGCCAAAGCGAGGAACTGAAATCCACTCTTCTGGATGCCATTGCTCACGAGTTCAAGACTCCTCTTACGTCGATTAAAGCCGTTACGACCGACTTGCTTTCGAATCCCGACGAATCGCTCTCACAGCAGCAGCGCGGATTGCTCACAATTGCAGATGAGGGGGCGGACCGTCTAGCCCGACTAGTCACCGAAGCGATTCAGCTGGCTCGAATCGAGGGTGGCAAGTTTCAATTGAATCGGGGAATTCATTTTCCAAGCGCTTTGCTTTCTGCGGCGCTGCGGCAGACGAAGTCTCTAACCGACGGGAGAGACCTCAAGCTAGAGGTTGAAGATGGCTTGCCTTTGGTATTCGTGGACGCCGAACTGATACAGATGGTAATCGCCAATTTGATCGACAACGGAGTGAAGTACACTCCGCAAGGTAGCCCTATCGTGATTGGCGCACATGCTAGCGAGAAAGCTGTAATCATTCACGTGGCCGATCAAGGGCCAGGCATCGCCCGGGAAGAGCAATCGCGAATCTTCGAGAAGTTTTATCGCGGTAGCAGAGGACAACACCTCAAGGGCACAGGCATGGGGCTCGCGATTGCCCGCGAAATTGTTCGTGCGCACGGTCAGGAAATCTGGGTCAAAAGTAGCCCCGGCCTAGGTTCAGAATTCTTCTTTTCGCTGCCGATCGCCCCACTGGAGAGTGCTGGATGAGCGCGGGCCGCATCCTCGTCGCGGACGACGATCCGCAGATTCGGCGTGCGATGAAAGGTACCCTGACCGCCCGTGGCTATCAGGTCAGTGATGCACGTACCGGGGAAGAGGCCCTGGACAAGCTGCGGTCGGAAGCCTTCGACCTGGTGCTGCTCGATATGAACATGCCGGGAATCGGCGGAATGGAAACCTGCCGACTTATCCGCTCTAGTTCTGACATTGCAATCGTCATGCTGACCGTCAACAACACAGAACAAGACAAAGTAGAAGCGCTCGATGCCGGCGCCGACGATTATGTAACTAAGCCGTACAGCACACCAGAGCTGCTTGCTCGGATCCGGGCGACTTTGCGGCGATTACCGCAAGGTCCGGATGACGCGGGATTACGACAACTCACGCTGGAAGGCGTTGAAATCGATCTTCCCTCACGACAAGCAACCGTGCGCGGCCGCACTTCCCGCCTCACAGCAAAAGAGTTCGACTTGCTCTCGTACTTCCTCGCGCGGCCTAATAAGACAATTGTTCATCGCGAGCTGCTGCAATCAGTCTGGGGGCCAGACTACGGGGAAGAACTTGAATATTTGCGAGTTTTTGTAAATCGCCTACGCAAGAAAATCGAACCCAATCCGTCCAAGCCTCGCTTCCTCGTTACCGATGCTTGGGCCGGCTACCGCTTTCACCTCCCACACTGAAGAGACCCATCAGCCCACACAGGATTTAGCTACAGCTGGTTTATGCGATTGTAAGGACCCGTTTATGCGCTGTTTATCCCCTGCGCTGCACAATCCGTAGCGGATGAGCGGAATGGAAACTCAGTGCATCAGTGCAACAGCAAAGCCGGCGCAGCCACCGGTTGGTTGGGACGCGGCTGAAGGGCTTGGGCCAGGACAGCTGGAAGTAAACGTCATCTTTACTGATCCCCAGGCCACAGTGGTCGCCTTGAAGACAGCCGGATCACTAGCACGGGATCTTGGAGCATTCATCCGACTACGAGCCGCCATCGCGGTTCCGTATGCATTGCCTCCCGACGCGCCGCTAGTCTCGGTTCCTTTTACAGAGCGCCTTCTTTCCGACTTGGTTTGCCGCCCGGAGTTAAGCACCTTCGAGCCCAACGCTCATTTGTATCTGTGTCGAGATCAGGTCGACACTCTCTTGCGGGTGCTGAGGCCAAACTCCTTGGTTGTTATTTGCGGGCGCAAACGCTGGTGGCCCACGCCAGAACGTCGGAAGGTGAGAGCCCTTCGATCTAAAGGACATCAAGTTATTTTTGTTGGCCTAAAGAGAGGAAAGAAGTCGGATCTGCCATGAAGACGGAGGCTTTAACTCAACGGGCAGTTGACAGAATGGAGTCGCCTTCTTATTCCATGGATGACATTTCCCCAAATTCATCGGTCGTCGCGGGCGTCACTCTAACGGGAGATTGGCAGGATGTTAAGGCGGTGCTTCGAACAGCAATTCTGTTGGCAAAGAACCTGAGAACGCCACTATTTTTCGGCCTTCCGGGAGAGGAAGTGTTGGCAGTCCAACTCGGGGGGGCTCCAAATGCCACATTGGTTTCAGAACTTGTGGATTCCGCGACAACGCAAGGTCGTAGGCATAGGGGCACCGCCCCCTGTTTCGCTATGGAAGTTAACGTCGTTGCCGCGTCATTTGTGTGTGCCGGGTCGATCACGATGCGCGTCCGTACTGCAAATTCAAGCTCCAGAGTGAGGTGAACATGCTGGATATTTTCTATGTCGCTGTTGTGATCGTCTTTTTTGCCCTGTTATGGGGATTTACCAAGGCGTCCGAACGCCTGTAGGAGGACCCAGTGGAATATGTGATTGCGGGAGTCGTCGCGGCGTTCTTGTTCGTTTATCTGATGTACGCCTTGCTTCGACCAGAAAAATTTTGAGGTGGTGAAATGACTGTACTCGGAATTGCGCAGATCGTGATCTTTTTTGCCATCGTGGTCGCCATCACAAAGCCTGTTGGCATTTTTATGCACCGGGTTTTCGAGGGTGAGCGGACTTTCCTTCATCCGATTTTTCGTCCGCTGGAGCGCCTAATTTATTGGCTTGGAGGAGTCCGTGAGGATGAGGAGCAATCCTGGATAAGGTACTCCGCATCAATGATCTCGCTGAGCATATTCAGTTTTCTTTTCGTCTACGCGCTGCAGCGTTTGCAGGGATATCTGCCGCTGAACCCGATGCACTTTTCAACGCCGCTGTCACCGCAAAACGCGACTGCGATGACTCCGGACCTGGCCTTTAACACAGCGGTCAGCTTCACGACGAATACGAACTGGCAGGCCTATTCGCCGGACACCACCATGAGCTACCTAACGCAGATGGCAGCACTCGCGGTCCAGAACTTTGTTTCCGCCGCTGTGGGAATTGCAGTTGCGGTTGCACTGATCCGCGGCTTTGCGCGTCACACTGCGAAGACGATAGGAAATTTTTGGGTCGACGTAACTCGCTGCACGATCTACATCCTGCTTCCCATTTGTATCTTGGCGACGCTGTTTTTCGTGTGGCAAGGATCCATCCAAAACTTCAAGGGGCCTGCCACAGTAACGACTCTGGAAGGGGCGTCCCAGGTGATTGAGCAAGGCCCTTTGGCGTCTCAGTTATCGATAAAGATGCTGGGAACCAATGGCGGCGGATACTTCAACGCAAACTCTTCACACCCATACGAAAATCCGACGCCATTGGCGAACCTCCTGCAAATGATGTTGATCTTTTCACTCGGGGCTGGGCTGACGTATATGTTTGGCAAGATGGTGCGTGATACGCGCCAGGGCTGGGCGATCTTTGCGGCGATGGCCACGATGTTTCTTGCTGGCGCCTTCATATGTTATTGGGCCGAGCAAAGCGGAAATCCGATGGTGACCAGGATGGGAGTGGAAAACGCTTATACGGGGAGCCAACCGGGCGGCAACATGGAGGGTAAAGAAGTACGGTTCGGCAACCCGATGACGGCGTTGTTTGCCACCGTAACGACGGACGCCAGCTGCGGGGCTGTCATCGGCATGCATGACAGCTTTACACCCATTGGAGGGCTTGTTCCGCTGTTCAATATTCAGACTGATGAAGTGATCTTTGGAGGGGTTGGCGCCGGTCTCTACAGCATGCTGATTTATGCCGTCGTCGCGGTCTTCATTGGAGGCCTGATGGTCGGCCGTACGCCTGAATATGTGGGCAAGAAGATCGAGCAAAAGGAAATCAAGATGGCCATCCTTGCGATCCTCGCGACCTCTCTCTGCATTCTCGGGTTTACTGCGCTCAGTTCGGTGGGGTCGTTTGCGAAAGGCGGCTACTGGAATGCGCCCGGGGCGGCCATCGCGAATACAAATAATGGAGGGCCGCATGGCTTCTCCGAAATCATGTACGCGTACTCCAGTGGGGCGGGGAATAATGGCAGCGCCTTTGGTGGGATTAACGGCAACACGCCCTGTAAACTTGACGATCGGCATTGACATGCTGGTTGGTAGGTTCCTCTTCATCATTCCGGCTCTCGCCATTGCCGGCAGCCTGGCTACCAAGAAACTGGTCCCCGTAACCAGCGGCACATTGCCGACGAATGGTCCGCTGTATGTAGTGCTGCTTATCGGGACTGTGATCATTGTGGGCGCGCTCACTTATTTCCCGGCGCTCTCTTTAGGCCCGATTGTTGAGCACCTGCAAATGATAAATGGGAAATTGTTCTAAAAGGTGGACGCTCTACTAGAGCGATTCACAAAAATGAATTGCGATTGAGGAGTTTAAAAATGTCTACAGTTAGTGCTCCTCCGGTGGAGAGCAAGCGAGAAACGAAGCAGGATAGTTCGCCACTCATCTCGAGAGGCGTCCGCGCCCGTCCCTTGTTTGACCCGGAAATTGTGCGACGCGCGACCAAGGAAGCGTTCGTAAAGCTCAACCCAAGAATGGTCGCCAAGAATCCGGTGATGTTTGTCGTGGAGGTCGGAGCTGCCTTAACGACGATTTACGTGATCAAGGACGCGATCACAGGCGCTGGCGGTCTTCTATTTGGCATTCAAATCGCGTTGTGGTTATGGTTTACCGTCGTGTTCGCCAATTTCGCGGAAGCCATGGCTGAAGCCCGTGGCAAGCCTAAGCTGACAGTCTGCGCAAGACTAAAACGGACACAATGGCCCGAAAGGTCACGTCGAATGGGGCCTTCGAAATGGTGTCCGGGTCAAAATTGCGGGCCGGAGACGTAGTCTACTGCGAGGCGGGTTATCTCATTCCTGGGGATGCGAAGTTATCGACGGCGTCGCCACCGTGGACGAATCGGTCATCACCGGAGAAAGCGCGCCCGTTATCCGTGAGTCTGGTGGAGACCGCAGCGCAGTAACGGGCGGCACGAAAGTGTTGTCCGACAACATCAAGATCCGCATTACGTCGAATCCTGGCCGGACTCTCTGGATCGGATGATCGCTCTGGTGGAAGGCGCAGTGCGCCAGAAGACTCCGAACGAGATTGCTCTCAACATCCTAATCGCTGGTCTAACATTGATTTTCCTGCTGGCGGTCGCAACCCTGCCGCCCTATGCGAAATACGCAATCCAAGCGGTCGGCAGCGGCAGTGCGCCGACAGTTGCCGTTCTCGTATCACTTCTGGTGTGCCTGATTCCGACGACTATTGGCGGATTGCTTTCTGCCATCGGGATCGCTGGTATGGATCACGTGATGCAACACAATGTTCTGGCCATGAGCGGAAAGGCGGTGGAAGCTTCGGGTGATGTGAACACGTTGCTTCTCGACAAGACCGGCACCATTACTCTCGGCAATAGACAGGCGGTCGAATTTATAACGGTCGACGGTGTGAGCGAAAGTGAACTCGCAGATGCCGCGCAACTCTCTAGCCTTGCCGACGAAACTCCAGAGGGACGGTCAATTGTCGTGCTGGCCAAGCAGAAGTACAGCCTCCGTGGTCGCGAAGTCGCCGACCATAATGCTCAGTTCATTCCGTTTTCCGCGTACACACGAATGAGCGGCGTTGACATGGACAGCCGTCGGCTGCGGAAAGGCGCAACCGATGCCATCGAGATGTTTGTGAAGGATGCGGGCGGCAAGGTACCTCAGTCTCTTCAGAGATATATCCTACAGAATTTCTACAAATGGCGGAACTCCCCTCGTGGTTTCAGAAAATCCTAGTGCATGGGGTTGTATCATCTCCAAGATATTATAAAACCCGGGATCTATGAACGTCTTGACGTCGCTGCGCAACATGGGAATAAACGGTGATGGTCACCGGTGATAATCCTCTCACTGCTAAATTCATCGCTGAAAAAGCAGGTGTGGATGACTTTATTGCCCAGGCAAAACCGAAGGACAAGCTCGAATATATCCGCAAAGAACAGACCGAGGGGCGGCTCGTGGCCATGACCGGCGATGCACCAACGATGCTCCCGCCCTGGCTCAGGCCGATGTGGGCGTGGCCATGAAACACGGTACCGCCGCAGCAAAAGAAGCAGGAAATATGGTGGACCTTGACAGCAACCGACGAAGCTAATCGAGATCTGTAGCCATCGGGAAACAGTTGCTCATTACCCGCGAGGCTTCGTTGACCACCTTCTCGATCGCGAGTGACATAGCCAGATATTTCGCGATCATTCCGGCGATGTTCGCGTCCATAGATTCCTGAACTGAACAGGCTGAACATCATGGGCCTCCACTCGCCCAAAGTGCGGTACTGGCGGCGGTCATCTTCAACGCGGTAATCATTATCGCTTTGGTACCTTTGGCTCTTCGAGGTGTGCGCTATAAGCCGGTCAGCGCTGGCCAGATGTTGGGTCGGAACCTTCTGATTTACGGCCTCGGTGGAATCATCGTGCCATTTCCCGGCATTTGGCTGATTGACAAGATCATCGTTGCGCTGCATCTGGCTTCAAGCATGCGGGCTCCTTTTGGAGCCTGCCAGAATAAGGAGTAGCAAATGATTAAGGAACTCGGACCTGGATTTCGTTTGACGCTGATTTTCACAGTTCTTACGGGATTGTTATA
>CAVTEO010000012.1:0-503063 GCA_963733805.1 uncultured Acidobacteriota bacterium
ACTTGTGTCGTATCATCCTTTGCCGTGGTCAGATTTAGTGCCTTAATCCGGGGCCTTCTCTTGCCTCCCCTGATCCTTTCGGGGGTAAGGCTGCCACGTCACAAGCGAACGGTCGATTGTCGGAACCTATAAGGCAGAGGCTCCGTGCGTGACGATAACGCTTGCTGTGAAGCAGGACCACTCGTTCGTGCAGAGCGTGCGGACAACATCCGGTGAAACAAGGCAGCTAACGGAAAAATGGACCATTCACGAATGGCGGCAAGGCGAAACGACTGTCGATTTTGATCCCTTCTTCGATTTTTTGAATGATTAACACGGAGGCACTGGAAGTAGTGGAACAGGCTTTCGTCCAGAGCGTTGGCCTCGGGGAATCTTGATGGGACCGATAATCGTGAAGTGCCCGGAATCAAGCTACAAGATCGACTACGTCAAATAGCGGTCCCGTCACCAATGATGAACTTGCGACCGGGGATATTGGTGCAATCGCTGGTTACGACAGGGAGGAACACATTGGATGGCGTCGGTGTCTTGCTGTCAAGCGGCGCGACGGAGGTGGTGCGGGGCTGGTTGGCGAGCCTCGGGAGCAGGGACATGCTCAGTTTGCCGGTAGTCCTGAAGGCACAACAGGAGGAGTGTTGAGCCTCCGAGCAGGAAAGCAGAGGACAAAAAAGCTTGTAGGAGACCGTGGTGCACACGCAAAAAATGAAATCCGCCAACGGCGTTCCTATGGAAATCGTTACGAGTGCCAATGTATACAGCCGAGTCTTGGTACTATGCGCTCTCGATTGCAGCCACGCACAGATTAGCGGCAGTAGCACAAGGACAAAGTGATGCCGCCATGTAAGGGGAGAAATTAACAAGCTGAGTAGAGCAGCGATCGCCAATTCTCGCGACAGGGCGACCTCACCAGATTTTCGTTGCTTCCAAAAGTAGCACAGCACACCCGCATATAGAGCTAAACTGCAAGTCTTAGTGAGAAGATTTAGATACGGAGGCAGATCCCACGAGTCCGAGGGGCCGAATATTGCCCTTTCCCAATAGATATTTCGTATAACCGTACCGAGCGACTTGGGCAAGTATCCTGCAATACCGGCGGACATAGACGGAAGCACTTCAGAGACGTAGAACTTGTGCGCTTGCCATCCAATCCGCCAGATCGAAAAAAGCAGCAGTGCCGAGACGGTCGCGAAGTATGAGACTAACCACTTCCACTGGCGACGGAGGATCAATATCGGAACCACAATCGCAGGTGTGAGCTTCACGGCAGTCCCGATCGCGAAGCAAGCGGCTGAGAGAGCAGTTTTGCGGTTTCGGACACAGTAGAATCCAAGGGTCCAGAGAAACAAAATCAAACAACTGACTTGTCCTTCGTACAAGGTCTCCGCAAAAAGGGAAAAAGGACAACACCCCGATGGTCGCAATCAAAACGACGGACAGATCCTTCTTGGGCAGGAAGCTTCTCAAGATCAAGTTGGCAGAAATCACCAACATTGCCAAGCTGAGGCCGCGCCACAGAAAGTAAGCGTCTCGGGGCCTCAATCGCGCCAACGGCGAGAACAGCACAGCGAAAAACGGTGGATAGATGTAATAGGTCGTCGTCGTGCGTCCCAGGGAACTGGCAGCCACGTTTGACCAGGCTGTGTTGGAAGGAATACTGCCTTGCAACAGCTCCCTGCTCCTAGCAGTTTTATTTCCCGACGGAGAGTAGTACAGCCGCCCCTCTCCCTCCCCCGAGGCAACCCTGCCAGCTACGTAGTAAACTGCGAAATCGCGCCCTACCGGGTCTGGTGCTTCAACTAGTTGGTAGAACAACTGATGCTCTCGCTCCAGGGTTGAAATACCGAACAGCGCTATTACCGTCGCACACACCCAACCTTTCCAGACTGTTGACGAAGATTCATGACCTTCGCCAGGCGTTTCGACTAGATTCTCGGCGGGTGGAGTATAGGTGGGGACTGTTGAGGTGAGGAGAATAAGCTTTTGCCAAAGTGATCTGAGGGACATAACTCATCCCCTTGTGTGCGTTCTGAAGTTCCGGCAGGTCTAGTCAAACCCAAGCGAAGCTGATGCGTGCCAAAAATGTAAATACGTAACGATTCCACCCGAGGGGTACCGATCCGGTAGTGTTGGTTAACGCGAGGAATTTACTCCAAGATCGAGTTCACAGTCCAGCACCATTCCGCATGTTGCTAAATCATGGCCCCTCAGTGCAGGCCACCTGGGTTGTGCGCGGTACCCCTTGACGATTGTTGACGTACCATCCCCGTTTCACCAATTGAGCGTCGGGTGGGATTCCGGATCACAACAGTTATGATTGATTCCGTCAAAACCCTTGCTTCGGGGTATTAGATCCCAATGCATTCATGGATAGAGACTTTCATGGAGAACCCACTTGGGACATTCATTGGACCACTGACGATTGTCGTGGGCTTCGGTGCGCTGTGGTTTGGACTACGACGGAAGGGACGTTCATTCTTCGACACAGCAGCACTCTTGGCAGCAGCCTTGTGTTGGATAGTCCTTACATTGGTTCTCCACATTGGTTCTCCAAGGGCGGTACTCGCAGGGGGTCGCTTTCCCAGTTTCGTTCGCAGCAGCAGTTCTTTGCTGGATTCTGTTCAATGCGCTCGGCTTAGTCATTAAGAGATTCAGGCGACCCACCTAAACGGGCACTGGTGGGACTTTTCTCAATGAGCGTTATTGGCGAAAAATCGCCACTGCACCAACGATACCGATAGTTTCGATCTAGTCTTCGTCGAGCGACTCGGCCTCGATGCCGATGTTCTTTTCGCCTGCGGCTTTTTTCTCGTGGTACTTCTTCACCCAGGCTTCGAAGCTCTTTCCGGCGGCGGTGTCTTTGCCGGTGAAGGCTAGCGCCGCGATGTCGCTATAGGGGATGCGTAGTTTCTCGGGGCGGCCTCTCGGGATCATGCGCACGTTGCAATCAGCGAGCGTGGCGCCGTCGTTCTTGCGATCGAAGAGGTAGCCCTCGACCTTCTCGCCGTTTTTCAGGGTGATGGTGAGGTCTCCGCGGTAGTCGAAGGCTTTTTCCAGGGCTTCGCGGACCTCTTGCTCGGTGGCGAGCGGGGGAATCCAGCCTTCCAGATTTTCGTGCACCGTGCCCGGTGCGTTCTCGAGTTCTTCGGGTGCGATTTTGGGGGTTGGTTCCGTCATGCTTTGCAGGTTTTCGCGGGCGAGGGCGCCCGCGCTACACGTTTTACGCGTCGGGTGCGGCGCCGATCTGGACCAGCGGGCCCGGGCTGCGGCGCGGGGTCATCGGCGTGTCGTCGTCGACGTCGGGATCGTTGTAGCGATCGAACAGCGTCGCGCGTACTGTGGCGGCGAACCCGCTGAGCGAACCGAACGTGTCGTTGACTGCGCTGGCTTCGTAACCGCTATGCACCATGCAATTCGCGCACTTCGGATTGCCGCTTTCGGTGCCGTACTGTTCCCACTTGGTGTCGCGCAGGAGTTCTTCGAACGTGTCGGCGTAGCCGTCGGCCATGAGGTAACACGGCTTCTGCCACCCGAAGATGCTGTAGGTCGGCATGCCCCAGGGCGTGCAACTGTACTCGCGGCGGCCCATCAGGTACTCGAGGAACAGCGGGCTCATGTTGAAGCGCCACTGCTTGCGGCGGTTGCTCAGAATCTGGCGGAACAGGCGGCGCGTTTTCTTCTTGCTCAGGAAGTGATCCTGGTCGGGCGCCTTATCGTAGGTGTAGCCGGGAGAGAGCATCATGCCCTCGACCCCGAGGTCCATCATCTCGTCGAAGAAGGCGCGCACGCTTTTCGCGTCGGTGCCGTCGAACAAAGTCGTATTCGTGGTCAGACGGAAGCCGCGCTTGAGCGCTTCCTGAATGCCCTCGACAGCTTTGTCATATGTGCCTTCGCGGCAGACGGCGAAATCGTGATGCTCGCGCTGGCCGTCCATGTGGACGACGAACGAGAAATATTTGCTGGGCGTGAACTGGTCGATCTTTTCTTTCAGCAGCAGGCCGTTGGTGCAGAGGTAGACGTACTTCTTGCGCGCGACCAGCCCTTCGACGATCTCGCCGATCTGGGGATGCATGAGCGGTTCGCCACCCGGGATGCTGACCAGGGGCGCGCCGCACTCCTCGGCTGCTTTGAAACATTGTTCTGGAGTCAGGTCGGTCTTCAGGATGTGCGCCGGGTATTGAATTTTCCCGCAACCCGCGCACGCGAGGTTGCAGCGGAACAGGGGCTCCAGCATGAGGACGACGGGAAACTGCCTCCGCCCGCGAAGCTTCTGGCCGATGACGTAGCTGGCCACCGTCCACATCTGTGAGACCGGAACACCCATGTGCGCGCTTTCCCTCTTTAAATGAACAAGTTAATCGAAATCGAAACCAGGCACCAGACCCATTGGATGATCGCGGATGGCTCTATGATACCGAATATTGGGAGTGGGGGCCAGTTACTGGGAGGTCACGAGCCCCGTGCCTCGAACCATGTATCTTGAACCACGTGTCTCGAACCACGTAGGGACAGGCGACCTCGCCTGTCCGGCTGAGCGATAGCTCGGCCAGGGTTTGCCGGGGTCTCAGGGGTGTGCATCTGCGAAGATTAGGCTTATGTCTTTAGATCCCAGGCGTTCCCTGATTTGACATTCACCCAGCCACGGGGGTGTAGTTTTCCGGGGCCGGGTGCCGAGCGCGGACGCTCGGCTGGACAGGCGAGGGCGCCTGTCCCTACGTGAGTCGTGGTGCTTACCGTGGCTTGGTGATTGCGCCTTCTGACGCCGAGTGCACCAGGGCCGCGTACTTGGCGAATACGCCCGCTGGATACTTCGGCTTGGGCGCCTTCCATTGGCCCATGCGCTGTTTCAGCGTAGCATCGTTGATTTCGATTTCCAGTTTGCGCTGGTTGATGTCGATGTGGATCGTGTCGCCTTCGTGAAGGGCGGCGATCGGTCCGCCCAGCGCGGCTTCCGGGGAGACATGGCCGATCATGAGGCCGCGCGTGGCGCCGCTGAAACGGCCGTCGGTGAGCAGGGCAACCGCATCGCCCAGGCCTTCGCCGACAATAGCGGCAGTGACGCCCAGCATCTCGCGCATGCCCGGACCGCCTTTCGGGCCTTCGTTGCGGATCACGACCACGTCGCCAGCTTTGATCTGTTTGCTGGTGACGGCGGTCATGGCGGCTTCTTCCGACTCAAAGATGCGCGCGGGGCCGCGGTGAGTCAGACGCTCGTGGCCGCTGATCTTGACCACGCAGCCTTCGGGGGCGATGTTGCCGTGCAGGATGACGAGGCCTCCGGTTTTCTTGAGAGGCTGATCGAGGGGCGCGATGACGGGCTGGCCAGGAGTTTCTTTCGCCGCACCCGCTTCTTCGGCAAAAGTTTTTCCCGTCACGGTTATCGTAGATCCCTGCGCGAGCTTTCCATCGAGCAGACGCTTGGCGATGACCGGAATGCCTCCGGCTTTGTCGACGTCGGCGGCGACGTATTTGCCCGCGGGCTTCAGGTTCGCAAGCAGCGGCGTGCGCTCGCTGACTTTCTGAAAGTCGTCGATGGCGAGAGGAACTCCCATCTCGCGCGCGATCGCCAGCAGGTGCAGGACTGCGTTGGTCGATCCTCCGGTGCACGCGACGCCGGCAATCGCATTCTCGAACGCGGCGCGGGTCAGGATGTCTTTCGGCGTGATGCCCTTCTGCAGCAGGTTGAGAACAACCTCGCCGCATTTGAACGCGACATCGTCTTTGCGAGGCTCCATCGCGGGCACGCCGTTGAAGCCCATGGGCGAGAGGCCGATCAACTCCATCACCGTCGACATGGTGTTGGCCGTGTACTGGCCGCCGCAGGCACCTGCGCCCGGACAGGCGACGTTTTCGAGTTCGAGCAGTTCGGCGTCCGTCATTTTGCCGGCGGCGTTTGCGCCTACCGCTTCAAACACATCCTGAATGGTGACGTCTTTGCCGCGATATACGCCGGGCGCGATCGTGCCGCCGTAGAGCACCAGGCCGGGAAGATTCATGCGGGCGAGGGCCATGGCGGCAGCGGGGATCGTTTTGTCGCAGCCCACCACGCACACAACCGCGTCGAACAACTGGCCGCGGCACACCAGTTCGATCGAGTCGGCAATCACTTCGCGGCTCACCAGCGAGGCCTTCATGCCTTCGGTCCCCATGGTTTCGCCGTCGCTGATGGCGATGGTATTGAACTCCATGGGCGTGCCACCCGCGGCGCGGATGCCTTCCTTCACCTTGGCCGAGAGGCGGCGCAGGTGGAAGTTGCAGGGCATGGTTTCGATCCAGGTGTTGGCGACGCCGATGAGAGGCTTGCGGAGATCGTCGTCGGAAAAACCGATCGCCTTGAACATGGCGCGCGCCGGAGCGCGGTCGCGCCCGTCGGTGATACCGCGGCTGCGATGCTTGAGGTCCATAGGTGTAGAAGATTACGACAAGGGGGCGGAAAGGAGAAATCCGGGCTCTCGTGGTTTTGACGGCAATGTTCAACGATCACTCCGGTGGATCAATGAGCGTTATCGCTCGTTTACATCAACGAGAACACCAGAACCCGTCGTCGCTCACGACTCTCCGAGGAACTCTCGTTCCAGATATTCCTGCAACGAGTTTCCATAAACAATCGCATCAGTACTGTGGACGACGATGGACAATACAACGCTGCTATTGGGGTCTGCCGTGCAAACCACGTAGCGATGGAGGTAAATGGGCACGAGGTCAGCCTCGGTGGGAAGATCAAAGCCTTGTTCCCTTAAAATCGGTGGCTATTTCATTCCGACTTTCGCGAACATCTTCAATCCGTTGTTTTACGATTCCCAGATCTCTCGGGTAGCAATAGCCCCCGACCGATTCGCGGGGCGGCTCGCCGCAAGAAGCATACACATTGAGTGTCGGGAGGTCGGTTCCGTTCATCGCCCCGAGAAAGGCACGGAAATCATGGGGAAACCGCACCCCGAGGACAGTTTCGTATTCGGCGACCTTGTCGTCAGAGAGGCCCGGATTCCAGCGTGTACCGGCTTGAAACTGAAACCCGGAAATCGTTGGATTGATCGACCGCTGACTCCACCTCTCCTCGGTAGCACTTTTGAACGACGCCAGAAAATTGCGATCCAGCAAGTGGTTTCTCCCAAGTCTGGTGGAGAGATTACACGATTGTTGGCGTAACATCCCCATAGCGCTCATTGACCTGCGAAAAGGCGAACAAACGGCGCATGCTGGGTGAAGTCGAGGGGTGGCGCGACGGTTTAGGTGCGGCCTAGCCGAGTCCGGCCCTTTCGTTTGCCGGTGCCTCAATAGCCTCACCATGCCACGTTTCCACACCCCCGCTTATCGAACCGGACAGGCGGAGTTACCGCATCCGGCTCTCGGAAAAGACGCACGCCGATTCGGCGTGTAACGCCCTCTGCAACTTCTGAACACACCCTGGGGTGGCTAGACTCATCGTCAATCCCCATGTCCTTCGCTGCTTCTTGCGTTGGTCTTTAACTGAGGTCCCTTCCCTCCACCAGAGTTACCCGGCTTCAACGGTACTGCGAACCTCTCCGCCACCCCATACGGCCCGGCCTGGCTCTCGCGAGTTGCCGGTTGATCCCCATTGCAATCACCGCTGGGGCTTCCCGTGTTGCGTCTGTTCCACTATGTCTGCATGCCGTCGCCACTACCCCGGCAGGATCGATGGAACCGATTCGCTCATTACTGCTCCATTGACTTCGGCCTTCCCCACATTACAGTTGGGTCGGCTCCTGCATTATCAGTTTCGTGGCCTGCTCAGCGTTCACTCACGTTACGACCTACAGACTCGCCAAGTCGCCTTATGCGACCCTCTACACCGGAGGCTCCGACGGCTTTGTTGTCTCCACCGCCGCTCCGATTGCTACCGGGTGGAGCGATCCAGTTCCCGGGCGGGTCTTTCATCCCGCTGTGGACCAGCGCCTTTTCACGGCGCACTGAAATGGCCTGGTTACGACAGTCACCTGTGCTTGGTGCGGATGCTCACTGATAATTGGGCAATGCCCGCAACCATCGAAGACCAAGGTATGGTGGAAGAAGGGAAAGGGCGCCTGTCTCTTTGGTTAATTTTTCGTGGCATCACGTCGATCGTAGCGTTGTGGGCCTTCATCTCAGAACTTTTAGTTTTTCTGCATGGGGGAAGACTGGGAACAGCCTTGCCCTGGGTTTTCCTACTCGCCTCTTACTTCCTGATGACGATACCCCCTAAGTCCTGGCGAGACTGGTTTCTATTTCTCTTTGTTTTCCCGGGATTTGCTAACAAAGCTGAAGCGAAAGCAAAAGGAACCGCGAGGGCAAAACAGCGTCGGTCGCTCGATTGGCCCGTTGTCGCCTACTTTGTCATTGTCGGTCTTGGATGCAACTGGGCCATCGCATTTCTCTGGTTTTCTCGTCGATACGCACCTCTCTCCGGCCTAGTCGTTGGTGCAACGGGGGTGATTGTGGCGTTATACGTCGCCATCGCACTTCTCGTAGGTGTCTTGACTGGAGGAAGTTGGCAGACAGCCCGACGCGTCTTCTTACTTACGCCAGTCATCCTCGGTTTCTTTGCCTTAGGATCAGGTCTTCTTCGGTAATCGGTCAATTGGCGAAAAATCGCTATTACACCAAAACTCCGTGCTCCGTCTGAAAGCGGCTTTAGCAGCTCACGAACTTTTTTCGATCTAAGTCTAGAGTCTCTAGGGCGATGACCAACGACCGGCTCTCTCAATGCACTTCGTCTTCGGCGGGCGCGGCGTCGGGCGTGTCGACTTTCATCGCTGACGGATTCGGCGGCGTCATCGGCGTGGTCTGGAACGTACCTGGATCTTTTCCTGCGAGCGCGGTCTTCATGAACTCAATCCACATGGGCAAGGCGGCGTGCGCTCCGCTTTCTTTCGCGCCCAGCGTTCGCTTCTCGTCGTAACCGATCCACACGCCGCAGGTCAGCGTCGGGGAAAATCCCACGAACCAGGCATCGGTGAAATCGTTGGTCGTGCCCGTCTTTCCGGCGAGCGGCAGCTTTAATCCTGAGGCGGCGACGGCGGTGCCGTGCTGCACTACTTCCTGCAGCATCCCGGTCATCACGCGCGCGGTGCGCGAGGAGATCACGTCCTTGGCATCGGGAAAATCCTCTTCGAGGACGCGGCCTTCGTAGTCCGTGACCTTCGTGATGTAGCGCGGAATCAGGCGCACACCGTCGTTGGGAAAGACGCTGTAGGCGCTGGTTTGCTCAACCAGCGTGACTTCCGCCGCGCCCAGCGCGACCGGCAGATAAGGCGGGAGGTTTGAAGTAATGCCGAACTTCCGCGCGTACTCGATCACGTTCTTGATCCCGAGACGGTCGGCCAGGCGCAGGGTCGGAATGTTGCGCGACTGCGCCAGCGCGCGCCGCAGCGTGATCGTGCCTTCGAATTTCTCGTCGTAGTTGTGCGGCGTGTAGGTCGAGTTCCCGGTCTCAAACGAAATGGGCGCATCCAGAATCGTGTCGTCGGGGCTGCCGCCCTGGTCGATGGCCGCCGTGTACACGTATGGCTTGAACGATGAGCCTACCTGCCGCAGCGCCTGCGTGGCGCGATTGAATTTCGATTCGTTGAAGTCGCGCCCACCCACCATCGCTTTGATTTCGCCCGTCACGTTGTCGATGGCAACGAGTGCTCCTTGCGCGCCCGAATCCTGCTCGAGCGAGACGTGCGCGGTCCCGCTCTCGCCCAGGCTGAGTACCTTCACAAAGCAGATGTCGCCCAGCTTGAACAACTCCGGCAGCCGCTTCTGCGTCCAGGCCGCGTCCTGCGGCGTGATGGTCGCGCGATAGCGTCCAAATTTCACCGTAGCCGAGGCCGGCGTCACCGCGATGACCAGCGCATGAATGTAGCCGTTGACCTCGGGCTCGTCGTCCCAGTCCGGATGGCTGTAGTGCTCGAGCGTCATCTCGCCTGAAAGAATGTTGGTGAGGTGATTCTTCCAGCCGTGGCGACGCTCGTAGGCGGCGACCCCATTCAGCACGGCCTGGTTCGCCGCCTTCTGCAGGTCCATATCAAGAGACGTGTGGACGCGCAGCCCGCCTTCATGCACCTGGTCACTGCCGTACTTGTTTTCGAGATAACGGCGGATCTCCTCGACGAAATACGGGGCCAGAGAATTGGGATCGTGCTGGACATTCAGCTGCAGCGGCTTCGCCTTGGCTTCGGTTGCCTGCTGCGCGGTGATCTTGCCGTCTTCGAGCAGGGCGTTGATGACGAGGTTGCGCCGCTTGAGCGCGCGGTCGGGATGCAGAACCGGCGAATAGTATGCCGGCGCCTTGGGCAGTCCCGCGAGTAGCGCGGCCTCGTCGAGCGTCAGCTTTTTCGCGGGCTTGCTGAAATAATACTCCGACGCTGACTCGAATCCGTATGCTCCGTGTCCCAGAAATATCTGGTTCGCGTAGAGCGTGAAAATCTGCTGCTTGGTGAAACGGCGTTCGATCTGGATGGCCAGCAACGTCTCCTGGATCTTGCGGTGGAAGGAGCGATCGGGCGACAGAAACAGATTCCGCGCCAGCTGCATGGTGAGGGTCGATGCGCCCTGCACCTTGCCGCCGAACTCGATGTCGCGGTAAGCGGCTCCGACTATGCGCCAGACATTCACGCCCGAATGCAGGAAGAAGTCCTTGTCCTCGGTCGAGATCAGCGCGTCGCGCAAAATCTGCGGGTAATCGTCGTAGCTCGCGACCACCCGCCGTTGCAGGGCAAAGGTCCCGATGATACGTCCCTGGTCGTCGTACAGTTCGGTGATGGAGCCGGGCCGGTAATGTTCCAGCTCATCGACCTGGGGCAGGTCGGTTGAATACACCAGCAGCAATCCGGCCGTCGCACCGATCAGCGCCGCGGCCAGCACAAGCAGCCCCAGCAACACGCGTCCAACAAGCTTGCGACCCGCAACCTCGGCGGGAGGGGCGTCCTGGAAAAGCGTGTTCATGGGGATGAGATCAGGATACCAGCCGGGTAGTCATTGGTCGCTAGTCGTTGGTCGTTGGTCGTTGGCAAACCAGGTGGGGAAAAGCCCGACTTCAGTCGGCCCGGAAGAGTCGAAGAAACCTCGCGGCTTCAGCCGCTGAGGTAAACCGGAATCTGCAATTCTGTAATTTGAAAACCTCTGATGGCCGCCATCTGGTTTTTAATTCCCCAATTACCAAATTTCCCAATTCCTCAATTTCCCGCAATCTGTAAAGTCGTGCCCTTCCCGTGTCGCAACACAAACAAAAACCGCGCGCCCAAGGCGCGCGGTTCGATCCTGCTAACGACTCACGACTGGAGACTGACGACTTCCCCCTAGCCTTTCGCTTCCCGCTTCTTCAGGACCTCGATCGCTTTACGCAGCTGTTCGTCGGTCTGCGGGGCTTTAACCTTGTTTTCGTCGACTGGAGCTGTCGAGTCCTGCTCCTCATCCGGACCCGCTGCGTCATCATCCGAATCGGCAATCAGGACGTTGGGCGTGATGGCCACGTCCTGGATGGCCTTGCCGCTGGGCGAATAATACTTCGCCACCGACAGGATCAGAGCCGAACCATCCGGCAGATCGATCAGCTTCTGCACCGAGCCGTCGCCGAAAGTCTTGTCGCCAACCACGTCGCCGCGCGCGTTCTCAAGAATCGCACCCGCGACCACCTCCGCCGGGCCCGCCGTTCCACGATTGACAAGCACGACCACCGGCAACGTGGTGATGGCTTTCGCGGGATCCGCGGTGAACGCTTCGCGCGGATACTTCTGTCCCTGCAGGTAGGTGATGGTTCCGTGATTCAGAAAGAGGTTAGCGGTCGCGATGCCTTCCGACTCCTCGCCTTCGCCGTTGTTGCGCAGATCCAGCACGAATTTCTTCGCGCCCTGCTTCTGCAGCGACTTGATGCGGTTCGCGATTTCCTGCGATTTGCCCTTCGTGAAGGTGTCGGCCTTGATGTAGCCCACGCCATCTTCCATCAGCTTCTCGGTAGCCGTGGGGATAGCAACCACGTCGCGCGTGACGGTCAGCTTCTGCGGCTCGGCGCGACGCGCGCGAACCACGGAAACCGTCACGTTCGATCCGGGCTGCCCGCTGAGCAGCGCGCGAATTCCAGCCAGCGACATCTCCCGTGTGCTGTGACCGTCGATGGCTTCAAAAATATCCGAACCCTGAATACCCGCCTTGTCCGCTGGGCCGCCAGGCACCACTGCAATCACGGCCGCGTAGCCGAAGCGCTTGGAAATGGCTGCCCCAATGTCAGCCTTGGCGTCGTTCTTCTTCGACTTGTAGTCGTCGTACTCCCGGGGACTGAGATAGCTGGAATTCGAGTCCAGCGCCTCAAGCAGTCCGTGCAGCGCACCATCGGTTACCTTGGGGATGTTCGGGTCCTCGACGTACTCGCTATTCACGCGCGACAACACTTCGCTGTACACCTGCAGCTGGCGGTAAGCGCCATCGTTGGAGGAGGCGCGCACGCCACCCAGCCCACCGACAACCATGAACAACAGAACAGCGAACGACGAAACAAGAATTGCAGCTTTAGCCTTCATAGACATCGCTTTGTGATCATCCAGCGCAGGAAGGGGAGTTCACTTCCAGAGGAATACTCGCATTATATCCTTATTGATGTAGGTTCCAGCCCAACGGCTGCTTGAAATGACACGGTGGTAACCTGCCCCGAAACACTGCGCAGGAACTTCCGGCCATGCCCATTTTGGGAGCCGAAATCAGAAATCTGGTAAGCCTCTTGTACTGATCAGCTTAGCGGAAGGCATGCCACCTAGTTGGGATACTTGAAATTTACCGTGACCAGAGTCTGAAAGTCGATCGCCTTGCCGTTAGGGGTGTAAGGCTTGAAGCGCCACTGTCTGACTGCGTCGAAGGCAGCCTTGCCGAGCACAAAATATCCCTTCACCAGTTTCAGGTCGCGGACCGTGCCATCGCGCCCAATCCACGCCTGCAGAACAACCGGCCCTTCGAGATGTTGGCTCAACGCCTGCTGGGGATAGGCGGGATCCACCTTGTGGACCAGCAAAGCCAGCGAAGTTTCTTCCGGGACGTTCGAGGGCTCCAACGAACTTGCCGGAGCGGCCGATGGAGAATTCCTCAGGCTGTCGGGAATGATGACGCCGCTCCTCGGCTCTGTTGGTGTTGACTGCACCTGGGGAGCGGGTGTCGGTGGTGCAGCGCGAACCGGCTCCGGTGTCGGAGGCGGTGGCTGCACAGGCGTTGGTTGCGCGGGCGTTGGTTGCGCGGGCTGCCCTTCCACAGGCGCTTGCGCATCGGGCACAGCCGAGGGCGTCGTCGCCGCAGGCGTTTGCTCGGGCGGTGGCTGCTGCGCTGCGTCCGGATCGGTGGGCCCATCCTTAGGTGGTTGCTGGGACCCGGGTTTGGGGATCACCTTGGTCTCGATGATCTGAATCTTGCTGGGATCAATGTCCGCCGAAGGAATCGGTCCGGGATCATCGGCGGCGACATCGTCGGAATTCGGGGCGACCTCGGCTGCGGAAGGTTTTTCGGTTACCTCTGCTGGCGCTTGCGGCTGCGGTTTCGGTTCCTGGGTCCGGTTCGCATGGAACTTCGTCGAGAACGCGTGCAGAGCCGAACTGACTTTGCCCACGTACGAGCCTCCGGGAGCCCACACATACAGCGCGGCTGCGACCAGCAGGCATGCGACCACCGCGAAGATCAGGTAACGGGGGGGCGACGAAGTTGCCGGCTCCGTCTCTTCCGCTCCTTCCGCTTCCTCCGGCAACGATGAAAAGACGCCGGTGGAATCCTGCGGTGCGCGCGGCGCCGTCACGGGCGCGGGCTTCGGTTCCTCGGGAGTCTCGCGGAAGACAGCGCGCACATCGTCCCATCTTTTCTTGCCGACCGGCTCGGGCGCGGACGCTTCGACTTCCTGTTCTTGCTGAAGCGACGCAGGACCGCGCGCGACCTGGAAATTCGACGGAGTCGAATAGACGGGCTTCACCACTTTCTGTTCCGCTTCCAGGGCGCTCTGCATCATGGTTTGCGGGAGGAACCCGGACTTTGGCGCGGGCTCTTCCGCCATGACCGGCATTTCGGGAACGGCTTCGGACTCCGCCCGCACGGCCGCGTGGCGGGATTCCTTGTCGCGCTGTTCGAAGCGCCGGGAAAGAATCAGATCGCGCGCGGTGGACAGCGTGTCGCGCGCCTGCGCCGCGTCGATGGGTTTCTTGATGACCGAATTCGCGCCTTGCTGCAGCGCGCGGGCGATCTGGCCGTCGTCGGAAACCAGCACCAGGTTCAGGCCTTGCGCTTTTTTCTCGCGCGCAGTCTTCAACAGCAACGCGGCCTCGTCCTCATGAGCCCAATCCACGAGGATGGCATCGTAGCGCTCGGTCGACAGTCGCCCCACTGCCACCAGCAATTCGGGGCAGATCTCGGCTTCGATGCCCAACTCGGCAAGGAGTCGACAGAGCGTGGCTGTGCTGCCTCCGTCAGATGTGAAAAGAAGCGCGCGGAGATCCATTGCTCTCAGGCTAGTAGCCGGTAATCGTTGCAGCAAGTTACGGAGGTGGAGCAGGTTCGCACGGGAGGTCCGGGAGCCAGGGAACAAGGACATGTACGATTGCGCACAGAGCCTTCCGTCCCTCACACGGTTCGGAAGGCTCGCGCAATGGTCGGGCAGTATCGCAATAAAATCGATTTTGTAAGATACAATGCTCCCGCGCATCACTGGCGCCGGGAACCGGTTCCCGGTTACAATTCCGCGCCAGCGAAACCCGAGCGTACCTCTCGCGGAAGTTTTTTCGATAAATGTATGGCCCAAGACAGAAAGCAACGCCCTAAGAAACCCGGCGTGGTCACACTCAAAGCCGTGGCAAACCATTTAGGGCTGACCCCCGGAACCGTCTCTTCCGTTCTCAACGGAGCGCCTTCGTCCCGCTCCATCCCTGAGCGAACCAAGAGTCGCATCGTGGCGGCGGCGCGCGAGCTGAACTACAAGCCGAATTTCTTCGCCCAGAGCTTGCGCAGGAAGCGCACTTATACCGTGGGCGTGATCATGGAGGAAATTGGGGACGCCTACGGCTCCTTGGTCATCAGCGGGATTGAGCAGTATCTGCGATCGAAGAACTTTTTCTTTCTGACGGTCGTGCACCGCCACGATCCCGAACTACTGGACCGGTACGCACAAATCCTCCTGGAACGCGGGGTTGAGGGATTCATCACCATCGATATGCAGTTGCGTGAAGCCCCCACCGTTCCTACCGTGGCGGTCGCCGGGCACAAGGTTTTTCCGGGCGTGACCAACATTGTGCTCGATCATCACCATGCCGCCCATGTGGCCCTGCAGCACCTGGTGGACCTGGGCCACAGCCGGATCGCTTTCATGAAGGGTGCCAGTTTCAGTTCCGACTCCGAGGTGCGCTGGGGCGCGATCGGCGAAGCCGCAAGGGACTTGAATATTGAAATCAGGCCCGAACTGACGGTGCAGATTGACATTAACGATTCCACGCCGCAACTCGGATATCCGTTTGCAAAACAATTGCTCGAGCGCAAAGCACCTTTTACCGCCCTGTTTGCCTACAACGATCTTTCGGCGCTGGGAGCAATTCGGGCGTTTCAGGAGGCGGGCTTGCGCGTGCCGGACGACATCTCGGTGGTAGGCTTTGATGACATTCAGGGCGCCGCCTACAACACTCCGAGCCTGACGACCGTGCGCCAGCCGCTCGCCCGTATGGGCACGATCGCGGCCCAAACACTGCTCGAGCGAATCGAGGCCAGCCAGGAAGGGCCCAAAGAGATTGCGGTCGAGCCCGAGCTGGTGGTCCGGGAATCAACTGCGCGCCGGCAAGGCTAGGGGAAGAAGAACCGATTTATCCACTTTCCCACTTGATGCGTGTGCCAAATATCGGCGTCCTGCCCCGACACCTCCATGCTCCGCGCGCCCGCCCCAAAATTGTGATTGGTCGGTTGCCCGGTTCCCACTTCGGCGGGCGAGGACGCCCGCTGCTCCACCGGCGAGTCGTCCATCTCATTTTAATTCTCTTATAGCTAAGTTATTGAAAGTTCGTTGCGCGGGAGTTACCCCCTTGAAAACAACTCGCGGTCATCGCATAAAGCCCACGGCAGGTGCCCTAACAGGGCCGTAGAGCGCCCTCAGAGGCCAGGCTGGCCCTCCAAAGTCACCCAACCCCCTCATCGTGCACCACAACGCTCTGTATGTGAAATATTATCTTATAGTTAATACGACTGGGCCGGTCGGACTTTGACCGCCCCTCCTGAGAGCCGGCAGGAATGATGTGTGTGCTCGGGTGCGGCCGGAGACATAGGTCACACCCGCATGTGATACCGAACACAGCCGGAGGCCCACCCTCCATCGGAAGATGCAGGGTAACTTCAGCGCGGTGAGGTCTTCATGAAAACCGTCCTTTTGCTTGGCGCTGCGGGCCGAGACTTCCATAATTTCAACGTTTTCTTCCGCCACAACCTTGACTACCGAGTTGCGGCTTTCACAGCCACCCAGATTCCCGACATTGCGGGCCGGGTTTATCCGCCGTCGCTGTCGGGGCGCTTGTACCCCGACGGCATACCGATCTTTGAAGAGAAGGATCTGGAGAACCTGATCGCCGAGTTCTCGGTCGACATCGCTGTATTTTCCTACAGCGACATCTCGCACCAGAATCTGATGCACCTTGCTTCGCGCGTGGGCGCGGCCGGCGCCGACTTCTGGCTGCTGGGCGCCGAACACACGCAAGTTCCTTCCCATCTTCCGGTGATCTCGGTCTGCGCGGTGCGCACCGGTTGCGGCAAGAGTCCGGTGTCGCGCCTGGTTGCCGATCGGCTCCACCAGCTAGGGCGCAAACCGGTGGCCATCCGCCACCCCATGCCGTATGGCGATCTGGCCGCGCAGGCGGTGCAGCGTTTCGCCGTGATGGAAGACCTCGACCGGCACCAGTGCACCATCGAAGAGCGCGAGGAATACGAGCCGCATATCCGGCAGGGCACGGTGGTGTATGCCGGTGTGGACTACGAAAGAATTCTGCGCGAAGCCGAAAAGGAAGCCGATGTCATCCTGTGGGATGGCGGTAACAACGACACGCCGTTCTACAAATCGGATCTGGAAATCGTAGTCGTCGATCCGCATCGTCCCGGACATGAGCTGTCGTATTACCCCGGTGAAGTCAATCTGCGTCGCGCGGATGTTCTGGTCATCAACAAGGTCGACACCGCGCAGCAGCATGACATCGACACCGTCCGTTACAACATCCGGCAGAGCAATCCCGGTGCGGTGGTATGCGACACCGCGTGCCGCGTGACCATCGACGATCCGGAACTGGTTCGGGGAAAGCGTGTGCTGGTGGTGGAAGACGGCCCGACGCTCACGCACGGCGAGATGCCCTATGGCGCCGGAGTGGTGGCGGCACGGCAGTGTGGAGCAGCAGAGTTGATCGATCCGCGGCCCTACGCCGTGGGCTCGATTCGAACCACCTACGAGAAATACGGCCACTTGACCAGCCTGTTGCCCGCCATGGGCTACAGCGACATGCAGCGGCACGAATTGGAAGAGACGATCCGGCGCGTGCCTTGCGATCTGGTTCTGGTCGCGACCCCGATTGATCTGGCACGCGTGATCAAGATCGACCGCCCGAATATGCGGGTCGCGTACCAGGTGGAAGAACGCACGACGCCGGGCTTGTCGGAACTGCTCGCCAAATTTGTGCACGAGCACGAGCCGGTGGTGGCGGGAGGCGCCCGATGAAAGGCAAGGACTTTCTCTCGATCAGGGATTTTTCCCCGCAGGAAATCCTCTACCTGCTGATTCTTGCCCGCCAGATCAAGACGCACCCGACGACCTACAGCGAGGCGCTCAAGCGGGAAACCCTGGCGCTGATTTTTGAGAAGCCGTCGCTTCGCACCCGGGTCACGTTTGATGTCGGTATTCAGCAACTTGGCGGATTCTCCGTCTACCTGTCGCCCGCGGAGATCAATCTCGGCAAGCGTGAATCGATCTATGACGTCGCGAAGAATCTGGAACGCATGGTGCAGGGCATCATGATCCGGACCTTCGCGCACGAAATCGTCGAGCAGCTGGCGGAGTACGCCAGCATCCCGGTGATCAACGGGCTGACCGACTACAGCCACCCCTGCCAGGCGATGGCCGATTACCTGACCATCTGGGAAGCGAAGGGCAACCTGGAAGGATTGAAGCTGGCGTTCGTCGGGGATGGCAACAACGTCGCGCACTCCTTGATGTTTGCCGGCGCGCAGTTGGGCGTCGATGTGAGTGTGGCCACGCCGCACGGTTACGAGCCGAAAGCCGACGCCGTGAAGTGGGCCCGCCAGCGCGGACGCGACACAGGAGCAAGCTGCACCATCACGAACGATCCCGTGGAGGCGGTCGCGGGTGCGGATGTGGTTTACACCGACGTCTGGGCAAGCATGGGCCTGGAAGCGGAAGCCGAGAAGCGCAGCAAGCTGTTTCGTCCGTTCCAGGTGAACGCCCAGCTTTTCCGCAAGGCAAAGAAGGATGCCATCTTCATGCACTGCCTGCCCGCGCATCGCGGGGACGAAGTGACGAATGAAGTCATCGACTCGCCGCGGTCCATTGTGTTTCAGCAGGCTGAAAACCGGTTGCACGCGCAGAAGGCCATCATGCTGGAATTGATGAAGGGCGAGTTCGTGCGGCTGCCAAGCCTGGTGGAGTTGCAGGAGACGCTGCACGTCTGAGCGGGTGGCGGCTTGAACAGGGCCGGCCCCTCAAGGGGCGATTGAAAGGAAGCAGGTTTCAGCACCGCTAAAGCGGCGCCCTGAATACGAACCTTTCTTCGCAGACTGTTAAAGCCGTTTGACCGCTGCTCGCGGCCGATGGAGTTGCTGGGTGGCGATTCTCCGGTTGCTGGCCGGTAACTATGAAAACGATCCTATTGGCAGTCGGCGGGAACTCGCTGATCCGCGCGGGAGAGAAAGGCACGATCGCCGAGCAACTGGCGAATGCCCGCCGGACCGCGGCGCAGATCGTTGGTCTGTGCGCTGCCGGCTACCGGATCGTCCTTACTCATGGCAACGGCCCGCAGGTGGGCGCGGCCCTGCTGCGCTCGGAACGAGGCGCCAGCGAAGTTCCCGGCCAGCCCCTCGATGTGTGCGATGCCTGCACGCAGGGTGAAATCGGTTACCTGCTGCAACAATCGCTTGAAACCGAGCTCAAGGCCGCCGGTCTGCACGTTCCGGTAGTTACCCTTCTCACGCAGTGCGTCGTTTCCCCGCAGGATCCTGCCATGCAGTCGCCGACCAAGCCGGTGGGCCCGTTCTATTCGTTGGAGGAAGCGGAATCGCGCCAGCGGCAATTCGGATGGAAGATCGTCGAAGACGCCTCCCGCGGGTATCGCCGGGTCGTGCCCTCCCCTACGCCGCTCGAGATCGTCGAACTCGAGATCATTCGGGATCTGGTCGAGCGCAACGTGCTGGTGATTGCCTGCGGGGGCGGCGGAATTCCCGTGATGTGGCATGACAACAGGTTGTCGGGCGTCGAAGCCGTCATCGACAAGGATCGGGCTTCGGCGCTGCTCGCCTCGCAATTGGGTGTCGATTTGTTCGTCATTTCCACCGACACCGATTTCGTCTACGTGGATTTCAAGAAGCCGTCACAACGCCCGCTGCGCCAGGTCCGCGTGGACGAATTGAAACAATTCATGGAAGCCGGACACTTCCCTCCCGGAAACATGGGGCCGAAGATCGAGTCGGTACTGCGCTTTCTGCAAAGCGGCGGCAAGGAAGCCATCATCACGTCCTGTGATCATCTGCGGGAGGCCGTGGGCGGCTCGGCCGGCACGCACGTTCTGCCCGCCCAGAGCAGCGTGCGCTTCGACGTAAACCTGGGCGCCGAAATTCCTGTGGGAGGCCGTTGACCATGGCAGAGCCAATGACTGCGTTGCCCGGATCGCCCGTGACAAACTTGCGCGGCTCGAAGCTGCAGCACGTGGTCGAGTCACAGCAGTTCACGGTGCCCTTGCTAATGGAACTGTTCGACCGGGCGCGCGGTATGGAGCGCATCGTGGCGCGCGGCGGTTCGCTCGACTATCAGAACCGCATTATGGCGACGCTCTTCTATGCTCCTTCGACCCGCACGCGCTTCTCGTTCGAAGCGGCGATGCACCGGCTGGGCGGTCGAGTGCTTTCCACCGAACACGCGCGGGTGTTTTCGTCGGAAATGGACGGAGAGCAGGTGGAGGACTCGATCCGCATTCTGGGCTGCTACTCCGATGTCATCGTTATCCGACATCACCAGGAAGGCGGGGCTCGGCGCGCGGCCATGGTTTCGCCCGTGCCGGTGATCAATGCGGGGGACGGCGAGGGAGGACAGCATCCCACCCAGGCGTTGCTCGATCTTTACACCATCTATCGCGAACGCACGCTCAACGGGCTAAGCGTAGCTTTGATCGGTGAACTGGATAAGGGGCGCACCGCCCGGTCGCTGGCCTACCTGCTGGCAAAGTTTGAGCGCGTCAAGCTGTACTTCGTCAGCCCGCCGGAAACGCAGATGAAGAGCGACATCCTCGCCTACCTTGACGAGCACGATGTCCAGTACGTGCAGGAAACCGATCTCGATCGCGTGGTGGGAGAAGTGGACGTGGTGTATCAGACGCGAATCCACCCGGAGCGTCTCTGCGACCGCGCGGCGCTGAAGCGCTATGCGATTGACTCGTCGGTTGTGCGCCGGATGAAGCCGGATGCGCTCATCCTGCACCCGCTGCCGCGTACGGTGGAACTGGACAAATCGGTGGACGACGATCCGCGGGCGCTTTATTTCCGGCAGGCTCGCAACGGTTTATATGTGCGCATGGCGTTGTTGACCATGTTGCTGGAAAAAGAATAATTCGCAGGAAAGGATTTCCATGACGGTCGAAGCGATTACGGAACGGAGCACCCGCGACTTCGTCGAACTCGAAAACCAGTTTGGCGCCCGGAACTACCATCCGCTCGACATCGTGATCGAGCATGCCGACGGCGTGTGGGTCTATGACGTCGAAGGCAAGCGCTATCTCGATTGTCTTGCGGCTTATTCCGCCGTGAACCAGGGGCACTGCCATCCGCGGATTCAGCAAACCCTGATCGAGCAGGCTGGCAAAGTCACGCTCACCTCGCGCGCGTTTCGCAACGACCAGCTCGGACCGTTCTACCGCGAACTCCACGAACTTACAGGCTTCGACAAGGCGCTCCCGATGAATTCGGGCGCGGAAGCCGTGGAGACCGCCATCAAGACTGCGCGCAAGTGGGGCTACAAGGTGAAGGGCATACCGGAAAACAATGCGGAGATCATCGTGTGCGCGAACAACTTCCACGGGCGCACCGTGACCATCGTCAGCTTCTCGACCGACGAGCAATATCGAGACGGATTCGGGCCATTCACCCCCGGATTCAAGGTCATTCCTTTCGGTGACATCGAGGCCTTGCGGCAGGCAATCAATCCGAATACCTGCGCCTTCCTGGTGGAGCCGGTGCAGGGCGAAGCCGGGATCGTGATTCCGCCAGCAGGATTTCTGAAGCGTGCCTCTGAGCTTTGCCGCGAGAACCGCG
Source organism: uncultured Acidobacteriota bacterium (assembly GCA_963733805.1). Classification (GTDB taxonomy): domain Bacteria; phylum Acidobacteriota; class Terriglobia; order Terriglobales; family Acidobacteriaceae; genus Gp1-AA133. The sequence continues at coordinate 21,493 of CAVTEO010000012.1, forward strand.
TGCTACTGATCGCCGATGAGATCCAGTCGGGCCTTGGGAGAACGGGGAAGCTGTTCGCCTACATGCACGAAGGCATCCGGCCCGATCTCCTGATCGTCGGCAAGGCGCTGGCTGGCGGGTTCTATCCGGTATCGGCGGTGCTGTCTTCGGATGAAATTCTAGGCGTCTACAAGCCCGGAGATCACGGCAGCACGTTTGGCGGCAATCCGCTGGGATGCGCGGTGGCGCGCACGGCGCTACGCGTGCTGATCGAGGAGCACCTGGTGGAGCGTTCGGCGGAACTGGGCGCGTACTTTCTGACCCTGCTGAAAACCATGCGCAGCCCCAACGTTAAGGAGGTTCGCGGCATCGGCTTGTGGATCGGCATTGAACTGCACGAGGCGGCGCGTCCTTACTGCGAGGCTTTGAAGGAGCAAGGCGTCCTGTGCAAGGAAACGCACGACCATGTCATTCGCATCGCGCCGCCGTTGACCATCAGCCGCGACGAAATCGATTGGGCCTTTTCGCGGATTCGCAAGGTGATTGAAAGGGTCTGAGCGAAGCGGGATTGTCGTTCATGACGGCGCCGTGATCTCAGCGGCGCCGGCATTGTTTGAAAGCTCGATCAGTGAGGTCTAAATGTCTTGCCCGTTTCAAGCAGTGTTTTCAAGCGGGAGAGGATGCGCGGCCATCCGTCAGAGCAAAATGCGTAGGCAGGATCCCCTTCATCCCACTGATCGTGGGTGATCGTGAGCTTTGTGGCTTCCGTCTCTGGCTGAAGTTCGACAGTCACCCGAGATTTCAATGGACTTTGCCCGAGTTGAAAAGTGTACTGAAGCAATCTGGGCGATTCAGACTGCAGGATCTCGCCCTGCACGAGGGCAGCGGGCTTGCCATCGGCTCCCGGCCCGATCCATCTCATCGAACCGCCCGGTTTCAGGTCGGCCTCAAAGTCAGCGCCCGCAAAGATGACGCGGTTCGACTCCGGCGAAAACAATCCCTCCCAGACCTTCTCAGGAGTCACCGCAAAATAGAAAACAAATTGTAGAGGAATACGCATCGCTGTCCTCCCTAAGGATGCTTCGTGGACCAACTATTGTAAACAGATGGGATGCGAAGGGAGACTGGCCCAGTCCATTGACATCTCCAGTCCCCGGGTATCCAATGGCTCGGCACACAGGACAGTTTCTTCGAAAATCGCAAAGCAACCTGAAGGAGAGTCTCAATGAAGAGAATCTTGACATGCTGTTTCCTCGGTTTGGTCGTGTTGGCGAATGCGGCGTGGTCGCAAGCCCAAGACACAGCCGGGACCGAACAGGCGGTTGCCGCAATGGAGCAAAAATGGCTTCAGTCGCAAAAGACAAATAATCCGGACTTGGTCGCCCCACTACTGGCCGACAAGTTCATAAACACGGGAAGCGATGGAAAAGTCACCAACAGGGCCGAGTCGCTTGCAAATGCGAAAGCTACCAAATATGAGAGCGTCGACTACGACGACCTGAAGGTAACCGTCTTTGGCGACACGGCCATTGCTACCGGTGCCTTCAAGGCTAAGGGAACCGATCCGGCAGGAAAGCCTCTCGATGTTCAGGAACGCTTTACCGACACTTGGGTGAAGATGCCGAACGGACAATGGCAATGTGTTGCGAGTCAAGGCTCGCCAGTCAAAATGTAAGTGACCGAATCAATCGGAAGGAACGAAAGCGGGCCGCCCGACCTCTGGGCGGCCTTTTTGCGTCGCCAATCCGCGATTCTTCGACTCGGCACTATCTCCGGCATGAGTCGCTGAGGTTTGCCCTCGCGCCGAAAACCTGTGCGGGGAAATTTGCTTCTCCGCCATTGTGAAGAGACCGCAGTTCTGCTCCGGAAATCTCGTAGGAAGTTTTTCTGTCTTCCGGTCCAGCTGAAAGCATCTCAAAAGCCAGCCCGTGGCGAAGGGACCGAGATGCCTGCGACACTTGAGGAAATAAAGGCGCCCAAACCGCGCTCGATGAAGACGGGCGGGCGGCGAACGCTTTGGCTTTTGTTGGCCATCGGAATTGGCGTCATTTTCGTCGGAGCCGGGATTTTTTATCACCGCGAGTGGCCGTTCACGCCCCACAACGTTGTGAAGGAGCTTGAGCTCTCCACTTCCAGCAAGGTGCAATACGCCAGTTTCAGTCGAACGTTCCTGCCTCATCCGGGATGCGTTCTGGAATCGGTCACACTCACCCGAGGTTCGAACCCGGGCCAGCAAGTTGTCGTGAAGGTTCGCAAGCTGTCCATTAAAGGAAAATGGACGGGCCTGATCCAGAAACATGTTGCCGTAGTTCGCGCCGACGATGTGGATGCCGTCTTCCCTCCCATCGGAACGGGGCCGAATTGGAAACCCACAGAGACTGGCGTGATCCTGGATAAGCTGATTGCGAATGGGACAACGCTGCAGTTTGTCCGGCACAACGCCAAGGAGCCGCCCGTAAAGTTTTTTGTGCAGAAATTTGTCGGGCACCGTCTCGCCGACCACGAACCCATGAAGTTTGAAGTCAGCCTGCGCAACCCGCAGCCGCCCGGGCAAATCGACGCCAGCGGAACGTTCGGACCCTGGAAGGACGATGAGGTCAACCTGACGCCCGTATCCGGCAACTATTCGTTCCGCGATGCCGACCTGGGCTCGTTCGGCGGCATCCGGGGAATCCTTTCATCCGACGGCACGTTTCAGGGCACCCTCGAGAGCATTGAGATCAAGGGCAGGACTGCCACGCCCGACTTCGGTACCACCGACACGCCCCACAAACTCGACCTGGGCAGCGAGTTTTATGCCGAGGTGGACGCGACCAACGGCGATGTCACCTTGCACAAAGTACGGGCGCGGCTGGTGAAGACGATCATCCATTCGCGTGGTACGGTGGCGTCCCGCCGGACCGAGGATGGAAAATTTGCCAATCTCGAATTCGATGTGCGCGATGGACGCATCCAGGATCTGCTCCTGTTGTTCGTGTCCGAGAAGCAGGCTCCGCTGAACGGGGAAATCAGCCTGCGCGCCCGCACGCTGGTGCCTCCCGGCAAAGCGCCTTTTCTGAAAAGAATCCAGATGGAGGGCGATTTCGGGATCGAGTCCGCTAAGTTTACGAAGGAAAAGACCCAAAACAGTGTGGATAAGCTCAGCACCGCGGGACAGGGACAAGGCGAGCATACGGACAATCCCGACGACGTGGTCTCCGACGTAGAAGGACACGTGGTCGTCAAAGACGGAGTGGCCACGTTCACAGGGCTGCGGTTCCGCGTGCCGGGCGCGCGCGCCCGTCTCAACGGCACCTTCGACCTGATCACACAAAAAGTGGATTTGCGCGGAATGTTGTATATGGACGCGAAGCTTCCGGAGGCGACTTCGGGCATCAAGTCATTTCTGCTGAAAGCGATTGACCCTTTCCTGAAGAAGAATCACCGCGGCGGCGCCAAAATGCCGGTCAGCATAACCGGAACCTACCAGCATCCTTCCTATAAAGCCGACCCGATTTAAGCCCGAACCCGCCTGTACGGAGCCGCACAGAGTTTACGAATGCTTTCCGACGCAGCGACTATAATTCCGGGCGCGGCGCTTCGTTACCCGCACTTTCAGCGGAGGTCCGGGGGGATGCAACCACTTCTTGGCAAGTGGAAGGAAGAAGCGTACGTTCTGATGCGCTTCATGATGGGGTTCATGATTTTGTGTCACGGAGTTCAGAAACTGTTCGGCCTGCTGGGGGGCGAGGGGAATCCCCAGGGATTATGGATGCTGGCCGGTTTTATCGAGACGCTGGGCGGCGCCATGGTGATGCTGGGACTATTCACTTCCCCGGTGGCATTTGTGCTGTCGGGAGAGATGGCATTCGCCTACTTCATGGTGCATGCCCAACTGCGCTTCTGGCCGATCCTGAACGGTGGCGAAATTGTGGTCGCGAATTGCTTCGCGTTCCTCTTCATCGCGGCCAAAGGTGGCGGGCTATTGAGCATGGATGGCTGGATGGACCGTCGTCAGGCCCAGCTTGAGAGCCGGTGAACACATGGGAGCCGGTCACGAGATTTCCACAGACTGTGCGCCGGACGGGGCTTGTGCCCCGAGTGGTCGCGATTCGGGCCGACTCAAACTGTCCAACAGTACAATTACTTTAGTCACATGTTTTTCCTCAGGCTCTTAGGTAATAATGTGCCCGTCTCCACTCCACTTCAGGAAGGTAACGGAACATGTCAGTCCTCCCCCTCCTTGCCAGGCTTTGGTCAGATGACCAGGGTCAGGACATCGCTGAATACGCTGTGATGCTGGCTGTAATCCTCGTGCTCGTGGTGGGCACGGTACGGATGATCGGCTCCAACGCCAACGGTGTTTTCTCGCAAGCCGCAAGTTCGATTCAATAGCAAGCCGTCTACACTGACTGTTACAGCCGAGCATTGGCACAGAAAGAACAATGCTCGGCTCCGTTTTTTTAGCAGCGCTTTTTTTGGGCTCGGCGACACAGTAACTGTTGTCCTTGAGCGGCGCCAAGACAAGAACCTGCCCACCCGTATCGGCCGGGACGTGGACCGCGAGGCTCAGTTTTCCTTTTTGCGACGCTGATTCCAGCTGTCCCATGCCTCGCGAACTCTCTGGTATTTGTCCGACAATTTCTGCAGCTCCGCATCGGACAGATGCTCGATGTCGATCATTTCATTCTGCGCCTGGTCGATGGACTTGATGATCTCATCCAGCTTGAGATGAATCGCGCGGGCATCCCGGTTTTGCGTGTTCTGGATCAGAAACACGACCAGAAACGTGATCACGGTGGTGCCGGTGTTGACGATCAGCTGCCAGGTATCCGAGTAATGAAAATAGGGGCCGGAGATCAGCCATAGCGCGATCGTGAGCAGCGCCACCAGGAACGCCCACTTGGTTCCGACCCAATTGGCAGCCTTGGTTGCGAAGACATGAAAGCCCCTTTCGCCGTTGCTATTCGTTGTCATGTCGCCAACATACGAAATTCAGGGGGATGCGATATGCGAAAATGGGCTAATTTTCGAGAGCCAGTTAGCGCAGAATCAAAGCAAACTCTCTAACACCAGCCGTAGTTCCAGTTCTTTTAGTTGCTTGGAGTGGTGGCGGCGGTTGGACTCGAACCAACGACCTAGAAATCATGAGACCCTCGCTCCAGCCGCCTGAGCTACACCGCCAATTCAGGTTGCGAGCGCGGTGTCTAGATCCGCGCTCGGCACCACGATGAAAGGATCGCTGCCGCCCGGGTATGGATCCAGTAAGAAATGTCGGGGAAACAACGTTGAAGGATAAGGGCGCAACCTAAATGAGGCGAGTAACAGCTCGAATTTACAGAATCCGGGGCAAAGACTTTTCCAATTATGTGCAATTCATTGCACTCCTTCTACTGTAACCCCTTGCATTGACGGCTCGTAAATCATACATTCACACTCCTGTAACAATGGCGGGCGATGGTCCATGGGTTGCTCTTAATATTTGTATGTCTATAGAATTAGTGGACTTTATTCAGTGGGCGTCAAGTTCTCGGTTCCCTCCTGCGAGGTTCTCCGACCGCAAAGTCGAGTTTCCGTTCTGAGAGTTGGCGTTTGGCTGCACCTGTGGGTTAGCGACGAGGAGAGCGCAGAAGAGCTGTTCCGGAACCGAGGAGAGTTGAAGTATGGGAAAACTGATTTTGGTGAGACATGGACACACGTCGCTCAACAAGCCTGGCGAAGATGAGAGACTGCGCGCGTGGCTCGATATCCCACTGGATGAGACGGGCATGCAAGAGGCAGTGGAGACGGCGAAAAAACTTACCAAGTATCCGATCGAGGTCATCTACTGCTCCGATTTGAAGCGCGCGCGCCAGACTGCCCAAATTCTGAAACGCAAAGTCAAAGCGCGAATTACTGCTACCGAGGAACTGCGTCCCTGGAACCTCGGTGCTTTCGGCGGAGAAAAGATCAAGGACATCCTGCCTTTCCTCACCCTATTAAACGAGCGCACCGACCTGGCCGCGCCCGGAGGAGAATCCTTTGACCAGTTTTATGGTCGGTATTCGGTGCGACTTCATGAATTGTTGAATCTCGCAGCTAACTGCGAGGGATACGTGCTGGCCGTGACTCATGTGCGCAACCTGCTGGCAGCCACTGTCATTATTCAAGGAGGGGATAAGTCAACGGTACCGGTTTGCGGCGGCCCTAGCACCGGGACTATCAGCATCGTCGAGCGAATTGACGGCAATTGGAAGATCCGGCGGGAAGATGGCCGGGAAGTCGTGCAGTCGACCGCATTCCGGGTCGACAAGCCAACCCTGGTGGAACCGCGTACGGCCACGATGCGCGACGGCATCGGCCAACGGAGACGATCCATCCGCGCAACTGCATGAGCGCAGTCCGCAGCAAGGCCCCGGTGTTCGTGATTGGATGCAGTCGATCGGGCACGACCTTGCTCTATCACATGCTGCTCTCCTCCGGGAACTTCGCCATTTACCGGATGGAATCCCAGGTTTTCAATCTGCTTGAACCCCGGTTCCGCCCGCTCACCGTCGCAGCCAACCGGCGAAAAATGTTGAACGCATGGTACGGTTCGCGCCTCTATACCCGCACGGGACTGACGCCCGCCGAGGTCGAACCGCGCGTCATGGCGGAATGCCGAAACGGCGGTGATTTTCTTCGTATTGTGATGGAGGAGATGTGCCGCAAGCAGGGAGTGGAACGATGGGCGGAGACCACTCCCGAGCATCTGCTGTACATCCCCTGGATCAAGCAGACAATTCCTGAAGCCCTCGTCCTCCACGTGATCCGGGACGGGCGCGACGTGGCGCTGTCGTGGGAAAAGAAGGCGCAAATCCGGCGTCTGCCCCTAGACCGGCTGCGACCCGCCATGGCAGCTGGCATTTACTGGGAGTGGATCGTTGGCAAGGGGCAGGCAGCCGGCAAAAAGCTCGGTGCAGACTATCTCGAACTCCACTACGAAGACCTGGTGCAGAAACCCAGAGATGTTCTCGCCCAAGTAGAGCCATTCATTGAACACCGTCTGGACTACGAGCAAATCACGCGCGTCGCGATCGGCTCCGTCGGCGCACCGAACACAGCTTTCAAAGGCGAGTCGCGCAGTCCGATTGGCCGATGGAAAACAGATTTGACGGTGCCGGAGCTGGAGAACCTCGAAAGCCTGCTTGGCAAGAATCTGGAGCGGTTGGGCTACTCCTTGAGCACCAGTGCGCCACCACGGTCCGATCTTGGGCGATTGAAGTCCGCCTACCGCAGCTATTTTGAAACCAAATTGTGGATCAAAACGAGAACACCCTTCGGCAAGTGGTTTGTGACCCGTGATTTGTCATGGGTCTAAAGGCTATCCTTTTTTGCAGTTCGGATTATGTATGCAAGCCCTTCTAGGGCGCACGTACGCTCGGTGACTGAGCGACCCGAGACATAGGTAACAGATCGTACCGGACACATGGGTTACACTTTTCCCCCTTTTGGGGAGGGGTCAATGCCTTGGAAGGAGTGGGATACTTTGATCTGGAGACCCGAGTGTTGGAACCGCTCGAAAATCCCTTCGGCCCGAAAGTGTTACCCATGTAGCCGGTACATTCTGTCACCCATGTCTCCGGGCTGGACCCTTTTTGGATTGGTGGCGGCGGTTGGACTCGAACCAACGACCTAGGGATTATGAGTCGCCCACCTGATGTTGATTCCAAACAGTTTCAACAAGATGGCTCTGCAGATTCCGGCAAAGTCTTGCAGGATCCGCAACCCAGGCGCAACCAAGATTTCAGCCTCTCCAAATCTAAAACGACCGAACCCGGATGAGGCGTTCAAGGCTGCCCTTCCCCTCATGCTAGGTCTCCCTACCCCCCTACCTAGGTAGGGGTATTGGAAGCAAATGAAGAGACAGTGTGACTTTCGAAAGAAGAACGGACAGCGATGCGGGGCAGACGCGCAGTCCGGCCAGACGTTGTGCGTGTTTCACGATCCGGCGAAGGCCGCCGCGGGTCGCAGGGCCAGGCGATTGGGCGGAATCAACAGAAGTCGAGGCGCCACGATTCTGCCTTTGGACACGCCGGACAATCCTCTGCGCAACACGCAGGACGTTTCGGTGCTGCTTGGGGAATCCATCAATCAAGTCCGGCGCGGTCAGCTCGATCCTCGAGCTGCAAATGCAGTGGGCTATCTGGCGAGCATCCTTCTGGGTGCGCTACAGCAAGGTCCGCTGGAGGAACGGCTGCAGCGGCTCGAGGCGACGTTGGACTTGAAACGAGAGTGAAGAACAAGGCATTCGCACATGAGAGTGCAAGGATTCGAGAAACGAATTGAACGCGTCGAGCTGGCTGCGAAGGCAAAATCTAAGCATTCGGCCGAATGCATCTGCTTCCCCGAAAACGAACCCCCGTTCTTTGCATTCGAAATCGAGCTGGAGATGTTGACTCGGGTCACGTGCCCCATTCACGGACAACGGTTCAAGCCTTTCTATCGGATCTACGTGGCCAGATGGCTTCGTCTTAAGCAACCGCAACATCTGTGGACCCACCACAGCGAGCAGTACCGAAAAGCCTGGTTTGCCAGTTTTCCTCCTGATCTGTGGCCAGCCGAAGAGGAAGAAACCGGAGATGGACGAACGCTTCTTAGACTAAAAGATGGCAGTACGTTGGTAGCCCTCGAATCAGCACGGCCGCGCCGAACATGAATTGGTAGAGGCGGAGGAGGCAAAATGCACGGACACGATTTGAAGTTCGTAAAACGGGCGCTCGAAGAACTCGATCCAGCAATGAAGGGCTGTGAGGACGAGCCAGGCTATAGAGCCGCAATTGTCCTTCTCCGCAGGTGAGCGAAGAAGATGGCGCGTTCCGCTATTGGTCAAAAAAGCATGCACCTCACCACGGACTTCCAAACGGAAAAGCCTGCTGCAGTAGCAAACACCTAAAGCGGATCTATCGACTAAAACACTGAAGGAGGAACCGGTGAGCGTCTCAAGATTAGCCGTAACAACCCGAAAAGAAGTGCGAGGTGAGGTTCTATACAACGACGGAGATTTCGCCGAAATCCAGACGATCGGGACTGAAGGCATTGAGCGTGATCTTCTTTTGGAGACCGTCCAAATCCATCGTTCTGATACAGGCGATGCGGCCCGGGACTTCCAGCGAAGGTTCAAGATTGGGACGCTACTTCACATCTCAACGACAATCGAGGCCCGAATTGATTACCCCGATTTGGATAACCCGTAAGGCTCGATTTCCGATGAGGAGCAGGGATGCTGCTGCTACCGGCATCGTTGGTGAAATGGGGATGTTACGCCAGTTGACCCTCAAGCCTTACCCGAAGTCTCGCTTGTGTGCAGTTTCCCCGAGATTAACCATTTAGGTACTGTGTGCAATTGTGTATGCCCTATATTGACCAGCCTGGCCAGATTCCCGAGCCATATGATTTAGCCTCTTTCTCTATTGGGAGAACGGCACTCACGTGAATTGATCGTGCCGGGGAGACAGATGGCGAAACAAACTCTCGGTTTCAGTTCCACAGTTTTCCGCAAAAAGTTCCGGGATGCGATGACTGTGCGGACCTACCGAGACAATGAGATCATTTTTGCGCAAGGGGACAGAGCCGATGCTGTGTTCTACATCCAGAGCGGAACGGTGAAGCTCACGATGGCCGCTACGCGTCGCAAAAAAGCGATAATCGCCGTCCTGCCGCGGGGTAGCTTTTTTGGCGAAGGCTGTCTTGGAGGACAATCGCTGCGGATGTACACGGCGAGATCAATTGGGCCCTCCAATATCACTCGCTTGCAGAAGGAGAGGTCGCTTCGCGCACTGAAGCGCGACCCGCAGTTTGCTGCATTGCTCAATGCGTATCTGCTTTCCAGAGTTATTCGAGTCGAGGAAGACCTGGCAGATCAATTCTTCAATTTCAGCGAAAAGCGACTGGCACGGGTTTTGTTGTTGTTTGGGCAAATAACCAAGGAATCAAAACCGGAGAACCCCCTGAAGGTGAGCCAAGCAACCCTCGCGGAGATGGTTGGTACCACCCGCGCAAGGGTAAGCAAATTTATGAATGCGTTCAAGAAGAAGGGCTTCGTCTACTACAACGGCGGTTTGCAAATAAATAGCGCCCTTATCAGCGCCTTTCTGCAAAATCGGCCCATGTCCGTTGTCAGAAGGGCGTAAACCGTCTAGATGGGGTTCCCCGCAACTGGTCTAGTTGACCGGTACATGGGGGCTTGCGATGAAAAAGGAACTCAGCCCAAAACAGTTACTCGCCCTCCGCTGCCCGACTTGCGGAGCCGCTCCGGGGGAGAAGTGTGAACTTAGCACTGGCCAACCTCGCAATAATCCGCACGTAGCCCGCCGACTGATCGCAAAAGATTGAACGCGCCTCGGCGGACCTGACCCCGTATGAGGTGGTATCCATCATTTCCCGCTCGAATGCACGTCAATTGTTGTAACCAGGCCATTACACCAAAAACCCCAGACACCTGTTCGCGCCCGAGAATGATGAGGGGTGCGGAGGGCCTTTAGCGTTTGCTGAAGTGCTTCTCGAAGAGACGCTTCGACCGCTCCGCCCCTTCTTCCGTGAGAATGACCGACTTTGCCTTCGTCGCCGGATCGTGGATGTAGCGGTTCTCATGCAGGCGGTCGAGCACATCCCAGGCATGACTTTTCCACGCTCGTAACCCGTACTTGTCCTCGAACGTGGTCAGGTAAAGAAGGGCCAGCGTCATCTCATCTACCTTTTGCTTGTCGATTTCCATCACGTCCCTCGCATGCCGCAGAACCCGCATGATGCCGACTGCTCGGTTGCATCGTCGCCGGGCCTGCCTTAGTACCCATGCTGCGGCATGGGAGGCCGTCGCTATGGGCAAAAAGAGAATCCCGCCGAATTATCGTCGGAGAACGCTGCGTCTGCCAGACCTCGATCATTCCAAGCTGGCCGTTCTCAACAGCCTGACCTCGCCGGGTTCGCGCCGAGTCTACCAGTTCGCCATCAACCAGTTCATTGCCTGGTATTGCTCTGAGCCTAGACTGGCCTTCAACCGTATCGTGGTCGTTCGCTACCGGATGCACCTCGAAGCGCGTGGGCTGGCTGCCAATACCATCAACCAGCAACTGGCCGCTGTCCGGCGCCTCGCCTACGAAGCTGCCGATTCTGGCTTGCTCAGTCCCGAACTGGCTGCCGGAATCAGCCGCGTGAAAGGAGTCAAACAGCTTGGCCAGCGATCTGGCAACTGGCTAAGTGCGGAGCAGGGCGCCGAGGTGTTGGCTCGAGCGCGTGGCGACAGCCTTCGCGCCAAGCGCGACTACGCGATGCTGTCCATGTTGCTGGGCTGCGGCTTGCGTAGGTCGGAACTGGTTGGGTTGGAAGTGGACGAAATCCAAATGCGCCAGGGGCACTGGGCGGTGGTAGACCTGATTGGCAAGGGCGGGCACATCCGCACTGTGCCGATTCCGCCCTGGGTGAAAGAAGCGCTCGACCAGTGGACCGCAGCGGCAGGCATCAAGGACGGAAAACTCTTCCGCGCAGTCGCTCGTAAGGACAAGGTCTGGGGCAAGGGCATCACGCAGAACGTGGTCTGGTACGTCGTGAAGGGTTGCTGCGAGAAGGCGGGCCTCTACCATATCGCTCCGCACGACATGCGGCGAACATGCGCGAAGCTGTGTCACAGCAACGGTGGAGAACTGGAGCAGATTCAGTTTCTGCTCGGCCACGCTTCGGTGCAGACCACCGAGCGCTACCTCGGCTGCAAGCAGAACCTGGGGCATCCGGTAAACGATCTATTCCACCTCAAAGTAATAGCTGCCACCTGCATCACTGGATCGGTGGTGATCGAAAAGCCGGATAGAATTGTGTACGAGCATGGAGTCGATAGCGATCAAGAAGGGGCAGACCCGAGAACGGGTGCCCGAAATGCGGGATATGGGAACTCTTCGGTGTGAGGGCTGCGGGGAGGAGTTTACCGTTTTCCACGATCCTGCCCTGGCTGACAATGGAACTGCTGCGCGACAAGCAGAGTGGCTCGAAAAGGTTCTGGCTGCTGAACACGAGCAAGACCGCAAACACCCGGATCGAATCCAGTTGCCGAAATAGGTTTTTGGTGTAACGGCCTGGTTACAGCAACCATGAGGGAGGAAGAGTTTCGGCGCTCGGCGAAGTCCTTGGCTGTGCTTTAGATTCTTCTACCGCGGATTGACTGGTCGTTGCCTGAACCCTAAGCGTGTTGCCGCTATGGCGACTGGCACCATGACAGTAAGAAGTATCGCCAAATCAATCGCAGCAGTTTCGAGTAGCGCTTCTAGCGAAAGAATTAGTGTCGCGAGGAAGAGTAAAGTGAGCGAGATTCCACGATGAAAACGGCGGATTTCCGACTGCAACCAAGAATCGAGATGGTGCTCTAGCCTACGGCCATCGTCGGAATTAGTACACTCCTTCTTCAGCGCACAGGAATTGCAAGACTTCGCCTCGGCGCGATATTCAGCGACCCGCCGTTGAGAGTCGAACGCCCAGAGCTTGAGGTGCTGACCTGCGGGACACTCCCACACATTCAGGTGCTGACGATAAGTAAACCCAGCAGTTTGATACTGGCGCGATCTCTGGTGGGTGTGTCGTCCCAGCCTTTCGAGACAAGCAGCCACTGCCACCAGGAAGAGCGCGTATCCGGAGGCCACTAGTGCTTCTATGTGTATGCCACTCATCGTGCCTCTTGAGGCCTGACAACTTCTGTGAACAGGATTTCATCGGATTGGTCAGTCGCAGGTCGCTGGGCCATATGTCGCACCGCCAGCCAGGACAAGTACAGGACCGGCAAGATTCCCCCAACTATGAAGAGCACGTCGCCAGGAAATCGCACCCACTCAAGCAACGCGCTGTTACGACTGGTTAAGAATTTCAGGGAGCGTGCATCGAAATAGCCTGAATTGACCGAGTGATAGAGTTGCAAGATTCCCAGGGGAAACAATGTGGCGAATACCATCCAAGCCAGACCAAGATTGAGCGACCAAAAGCTGATCTTGGCCGCCCGGTCCGACCAACGAGCCTCCGGCACCATGTAGCGCAAGCAGAAAAGGGCCAATCCAACCGCCAGCATGCCATAAACACCCATCATGGACGCGTGGCCGTGATTGGCGGTCAAAGCTGTTCCGATCTCATAGTATGAAACGATTGGAAGATTGATCAGGAAACCAAAAATACCAGCACCGAGGAAATTCCAAAAGCCGACTGCCGCAAGAAACATGACTGCCCAGAAGTGAGGGAAGGGTGTGCGCGAGCTACCTTCCTGGTGAGCGCCAAGCTGCAGGAAACCCCAAGCTTCAACGGTGAGAAACGTGAGGGGAATTACTTCGGCCGCCGAGAAAAATGCACCCAGTGCCATGTGAATGGCGGGTTCGCCGGAAAAATACACATGATGCATGCTGCCAATTACTCCGCCCGCTGAGTACAGCACGATGTCGAGGTAGATTACGGTGAGTGCTACCTTCTCATTCACGACACCCAGCAATACGAAGATATAAGCGACCATGATGGTGGTGAACAGCTCGAGAAAGTCTTCGACCCACAAGTGCACCACCCAGAAGCGCCAGAAATCGGTTGTGGTGAAATGAGAAGCGGGATGCGCTAGCAGCCCTATGGCATAGAAAGCTGGGATGGACAGGGCCGAGAAGAAGAACAGCCACGGCATGTTGCCCATGTGCTCCGAGCCTAGGCGTCCTCGCAATCCTCGAAACAAAATGAGCGTCCAGAAGAGCAGGCCCACGATCAAAAGAAGCTGCCAGAATCGTCCCAGGTCGAGATATTCAAACCCCTGATTTCCAAACCACTCCCACCCATTCTGAATCCAATCCTTAATCCCCGCATATTCTCCCAGCATGCTGCCAAACACAACTACGGCCAGTGCGACGAGTAAGCCATATGCTAGCCAATTCTGTCTTCGGGGCTCGCGGCCAACAATCATCGGAGTCAGGAAAATGCCTGCGGCCAGGAAAGAAGTTGAGACCCAGAAGATCGCCAACTGAAGATGCCAGGTGCGGGCTATGTTGAAAGGGAGTAGGCGGGCCAGGTCGATTCCGAAGAAACTGGAAAGGTCTGCACGATAGTGCTGGGTCGCGCCGCCGAGCAATGCCTGCATAAGAAAAAGCAGCGCCATGACCAGAAAGAACCAAGAGCAGGCGCGCTGTGACGGAGTGAGTACAACCTCATCGGGTGGGCGAAAAGAAATGGCCTGCTGCTCGGATCCATGCCACCCCAGGAAGTTCCAACGGCCGAACGCAGCTAGCAGAATCCCAATTCCACCAAGCAGTGCGATCAATGACAGCACGCTCCAGATCACCGTGTCCGCAGTGGGATGATTGTCCACAAGCGGTTCCGGAGGCCAGTTGTTTGTATAAGAGTAGTTCAGCGCTGGACGCCGGGCGGAAGCGACCCAAGCTGTCCAGCTAAAGAAGGCCGTCAGTTGATGCGTCTGTTGCGGATTGGTGATGGCCTGCGGTCTCAGCCCGAACTTCGATGTCGGATCAGAGAACAAATCATGGTAGTGAGCTTCGAGTTTCCGAAATGCTATCGCCTGTGCGGCGCTGAAAGTTAAGGTGCCGGTTTCAGCGTTATACCGATTCGATGTAAAATCGGTTATGGTTCTAGCCCTTGCCTGGTCCGATGAAGGGCCTCCATATTCATCGATTACGAGAAGCGCCGCCCGGTGAAGATAGTCGGCGGTAAAATCCGGACCGAGATAGGCTCCGTGGCCGAAGATTGAGCCGTACTCCATCAGGCCGTTACGTAGAAACACTCCCTGGCCATCAATGACGTCTTGGTGCGTGAACAGTGTCTCCTCACCCTCTCCCGCAGTTCTTTCCGGAATCGGCGGTTCGTCCGTGTACGTTCGGTATGCGAGGAGACCCAAAACGAAAAAGCCAAAAACCACGACGATGACGACAGCTTGAACCCAACCCTTCGAAACAAGGAGGCCACGGTTCGCGGACTTCTTTGTTGTGTCCATATTTCACTCGCTCTGCGTGCCGGCTACCGGGCTGGCATGAGCCCGGTGATTGAAAAATTACTTGCTCTCCAGTACCACCCGGTCATACAGCGGCTGTGTCGGTCGTGCATCGTGCCGGTACAACTTCGAAAACTGCCCGATCTCTTCGGCCGTAATCGCAACCGTGTGTTTCAGCACTAACCATGTCACGTTCTCACTGCACGGCGGAGTGGTGAGTGATCCGGAGAATGTGTAGTAACCCGGGTCAGCAGGCAGCAGGTTCTCGACGTTGATCGTGACCGTGTCCAGCACTTGTTCCTTCTCTTTTTCCTTCGGCAAGTCGTTCCACAGTTCCCGGATGAGCGGGTTGTTCTTCCCTTCCTCGAGCAGAACGGCAACTACAGCCAGATTTCCGTCCGGGTCGGCATGGACCAGGTGCGCCACCATGTCGTAGGTCTTGCCATTGACCTTCTCTTCGCTGGGCCGGTGGAAATGGAATTGCTTCAGCTCGTATTGCTTGTCGCCCACACGGATCGAACTGCCCGGGGCGTAGTTGATCATGATCGTGTGGCCGTTATCGATGATGTGCAAAGGGGTAGGCTTGTAGTCGAAACGAATGGGCGGCAGGTCGGCTTTCTGCGGATTGCCAATGTCAATGGGGGACTGATGGTGTCCGGTTTTGCAGGGGGCGAATTCCGGGTTTATGTCGCCCCAATGGCTGGGACCCTCGTCTCCGTCATAACTCCAGTGGGCGGATTTATGCTCCTGAGCAGAGGCAAGCGCGGTCGATAGCAAAGTTAACGCCAGAACCTTGATTGAGAGATGAAGGTAAGTTTGCAGTGATTTGATATTTGCTTTTGACACGGTGCCTCCCCAGAGACCCAGTCTGAGCTGTAATTCGCATCCAGGACTTTGGGGACTGTCACAATTGCCAGTACCCACCAAACGAAAAGGGACGACTGCTTGGGATGGTTGTCGTAACATCCCCATTTCACCAACTACCCACGATCAAACGGTTTTTCTCGACGGTTACTGGTGAAATCGGTTTACATCAACTATACCCACTTGGCTATCTAGCAGGTTGCGGAAAAACTCTGATTCGAGTGGCATGGCCTACCAACGGGACGGCGAAACAAGGACAGGCACGACTAGCGATGTAGAGCGAGATAAGCGATGTAAAAGAAGAGCGTAGCTCCCGCGATTCCAATCATCCCGGCGAGGCGCAATCCCCAATCAGGCATCTTGTACGGATGCCAACTACCCTGCTTCCAACTGTCGGCGAAACGATCCAAGTTTGCTCTAACGTAGCCGGGTCGCAGAATCATGGTCAGCCCGAACGCTAAGAAACCGGCACCCATAACGAGTGCGGCAGGCGCATCACTTGGGCTCATGCTTGGCACGGCAGCAGAGTACCAGAAAACTCTCTTGTTTCCACAACACAACCTGATAAGAAGAAGGCATGCGCGGAAAAGACGAGCAGCAGTTGGATGTGTTCAGTTACATCAGTCCCGAGCAGCGAGTTCCGCAGGACCACCCATTGCGTTCGCTACGCGCCATGACCGATGAGGCATTACGAGATTTGCAGCCACGGTTCAACAAGTTGTATGCCAAAACTGGACGCCCCTCGATTGCGCCGGAGAAGTTGTTGCGGGCGCTCCTGCTGCAAGCGCTGTACTCGGTGCGAAGCGAACGGCTGTTGATGGAACAGCTCGACTACAACCTGCTGTTCCGCTGGTTCGTGGGCTTGAACATGGACGACGCCATTTGGGATGTGACCGTGTTCACCAAGAACCGCGAGCGTCTGCTCGATGGGGACATTGCCGAAGCCTTCTTCCAAGCCGTGCTCCAGCAGGCACGCGAGCGGAGTCTGCTCTCGGACGAACACTTCACCGTGGATGGAACGCTACTGGAAGCTTGGGCGAGTGTGAAAAGTTATCAGCGCAAGGATGCGAAGAACGACGTTCCGCCGGACGATCCTGGCAATGCGACGGTGGACTTCCACGGGGAGAAGCGGTCGAACCAGACGCACGCATCGAAGACGGACCCGGATGCGAAGATGGCCCGCAAAGGCAAGGGCAAGGAAGCCAAGCTGAGTTACAACGGGAATCTGCTGGTGGAGAACCGCCACGGACTGATCGTGAACAGCGAGGTGTTCGAGGCCAACGGAACAGCGGAGCGCGATGCCGCTCTGGTGATGCTGGAACAGATTCCGGGCACGAAACAAGTGACGGTGGGCGGCGACAAAGGGTATGACACGGCGGATTTCGTGGCCGAGTGCAGAAACTTAAAGGTCACGCCGCACGTGGCCCAGAACCTGCAGCGGCCCGGTGGGAGTGCCATTGATGCTCGCACGACGCACCACGTCGGATATGCCATCAGTCAGAGGAAAAGGAAACGCGTTGAAGAGTGCTTCGGCTGGCTGAAGACGATTGCGCTATTGCGGAAGGTTCGGCATCGTGGAATCTTTAAGGTGGGATGGGTCTTCACCTTCGCGGCTGCGGCCTACAACCTAGTCCGTATGAGGAATCTGGCGATTCAAACAACGTAAGCCGAGATCGTAGTGCGTTCGCAGGAACGAAAAACGAATCGCGAACTACCCACGTCAGCAGTCAAAACTCTTCCCTGAGGCACACAATCGAAGAATCAGGAGAGAATCTAACTTGCATCATCCATTTTTCAGCAGCCTGCTAGTGATCCAGATCACAGACGACCGTGTCCAGACTCCCATAATCTGTGCCTCAAGGGGTGAGGCCGTGGAACAACCCATATTGATGACAGCGATCGAGAAGCTAGTGCGAGCGGGTGAACAAGCAGGATTCTCCGTCGAACATATGATTCAAATGCTGCAAACGGGCGTCGATGTTGAGACCCTCTTGCAGATGATCGAGCGGCGATTGTCTCCGCCTTCAGCGAAGCAACGCTCGTCCCGTTGGGTGATGCAGGCCAGAGACGTGGCCCTTGAGATTCCTCAACTGTTGAAATATCCCCATTACACCAACTGAGACTTGCCGGCTCGGAACCACTGCTCGTTGGGGTGCCCACAAACCCTGTAGCGGCCATCCTCGCAAACCGCTGATATGAAACGGACGAAATGTGAGCTGATTACTGCCCACAATCAGATGTTTTTGGATTAGAAGGGCCGAATGTGTGGTCCTTGTTAAGTGGATGTCCGTGAGTCAAGGCGACAGGCGGCCCGAAGCAAGTCTCTGACCGATATCGTGCCCTCTGCCTGATCAGTGATTCCAGAAACAGGGCTAAACACCGCGAGCGCTCCATGTCATATAGTGAGTTCACACGGTCATCAGCTGTCTCCACGCGTAGGAGAAGCTCGAGCGGGCATGGCATCACGCGCTGCTCAGTAGCTCTTCTACCCAACTCAGGTGCCGGTGAACCTGGAGGTAGTAGCGCGCCGCTGTGCTGAAGGGGGCATTGGCCGCAAGTCTTCTCTCCATCCGGCTCCGAATGTCTGCGCTAGATTCTGAATCCTCAGGCAATGCCTCGTGTATCTTCACGTCCTCCGCAATGTCACGACAAAGCCGCTCGCGTTTTGCATTGAAATCCGGATGATCAATATTCAGAAGGATTTTACTTTTCTCAACTCGCTCTTTCGCAATCGGGTCAGCAGCATAAGCCGGGTGGAGTACTGGACGCCCATCAGCCTGGAAGGCAAGTAAATCACAATCTTCCTTTTTGCACGGATCAAGGATGACGGGCTTTTCGCGTTTTATGGTTTCGTCGTCTGTACCGCGGATGCTTGGGGGTAGGAGTGGGAAACTGTCACCTTTGCCTCCCGCACAACCGTGCTCCTCATTGTGCTTGGGGCTATTGGCAAAGGGGCAAGCGATTCGATAGTTTCTCACGTCGAAGGCGAGCCACCAATAATCACATTTCGGCCGGTAGTGGTCGATCGTAAGATCTGCGCCAACCAGTTCAGCTTCGGTGTACCAGCATTTGTTGCCAAGCTGGACCGTCATCCGAGCCTTCACGGGAGACCATTTCGTGCTCCCATTTCGATTGATGTAGTCCTGACGCTCGTTCGCCAACTTTTCTGTAACGGATTTGTGGGCGGCCGCAAGACGTTCCTCACATTTCTTTCCCTCGGCATCGCCAAACACAATTGTGCAAAGTTCTTCGATTTCTACGTGGCGCATGAAGTTTTTAGCCTTGGTTGGAACCGTGTCGTTGACGCAAAAATTCCACGTAATCCGGATCTCGCTCGCTGATCCCTGGCGCCATCGTAATCTCAAGTTGTTCGTTCAGCTCGTTGAGGCGCATCCGTTCAGCATCGGTGAGATCCTGCTTGATACTGATCTGTAGTCGCTCATCCAACAATTTTTGGGTCTCTTTGTCCAGACTCGACGGGAGACCGAAGAACTCTTGGCTGCAAAGCAGATTCGCAACACCTTGCCCACGGGGATTGCGTACCGGGCGAGTAAATGTCGATGCGCCGTTAGATGGCGAATGCGCAAGTAATACCTGGTCCCTCGTGAGTCCAGAGATCATGACGGGGTTATGTGTTGCCATCAAGACAGTCGAGCGGCGCCTTTGTTGCTCGTTGAATGCCTCTGAAAGCATCGCTGAGTACTCCCAGGACCACTGCGGATTCAGGTGGGTATCGGGTTCGTCGAGTAGCACTAGATTGTCGGGCTGGTTAATCAGGTAGAATGCGCCGATCACAGCAACCAGTTGCTTTTCTCCCTCGCTCAGTTGGTCGAATCCAAAGAGATCGTTGCCAGTAGGCCCTTTCAGTTGAAAAGAAACGGACCTGAAAATTCCACGGATCCTCAGATTCTCAAGAGCGAGGTAAAGATTATCTCCGCTCCTTGCGAGGCGATCTGCCAATTCACTAATACTATGCTCTCCGTGGAGACCATCCCTGAATTGGTACGTGCGTGTTTCCGAATACCCCACTTCTTCTTCAGTCGAGTCATCGCCTTGAACTTTACTCTGCCGGCGGCTTTCTTGCGACAATGCCGTCTCATCGATGGCAGCGACGATCCTGCGAACAGCACCCTCGGTATTCCAGAGTTTCGGCTCGTGTAGTTTGGGATCGAAACCCTGAGGAGAGCGAAGCTCCAGAGAAATGTTTACAACATCCCTGAGCCCCAGATGATTGAGGAAGGTCAACTGCCTATGGGCAAACAGCGCAAGCAAGATGACATCGGATTGGTCGTTGCTGGTTTCTACGAAAAGAGGACGGTATCTGTCGGTTTCTGGTTTGCGGGTAAGCCGCTGGAAGTCGCGCTCATAGCGCTTTAGTAATCGCCGAACTCTTTGGCACTCGCCCGAATAATAGACAAAAGTTAGTTCCGGGTAATAGACCTGTCCGGAGCCGCCGCGAAGGCGATCCGCAAAGTACTCAACTGATTTTGATTCGCCATCAACGCGGACGGACAATACACGATCTTGGCCCTCAAGCATCACTCGGCGTTCTTGTGCTTCGAATTCGAAACGGAAGTCAAAGGGAGGCGATTTCTTGAAATAAAAGCCGATGAGGATGTGGAGAATGGCCTCAATCAGATTGGATTTCCCACTGCCATTTGTGCCAATGACTGCATTTAGCAGAAACGGCTGAGCGAAGTCGATTTCGCAATCACGCAAGTTCTTGTAGTCGCTTACTTTCAAGCGCAGGAGCTTCACAGGGAGCTCCTTACTGACCCATCGCCTAATGCACCTGTGAGTTCTGCGGCTAGGGCTTCGAGGAGATTCGCGGCAATGATCTGTGAAGCAGCAGTCTGTTCCTCCAACTGGTGTACCAAAGTCATCAGCTGAGCTACTCTCGCAACGATTCGAGTCTGTTCGGCGATGGGTGGCAGCGGCACCAGCCTCTCCTTAATTTTTTGTACGTTGAGATTTGGCTGTGCCCCGCCTGCAGCAAGTAGCCGCATTTCGTCATATTGCTTTTCTAGGACTAGCTTTAGGTAATCTTGCATCGACTCAATCCCGTCAATCGCGCACACCGCAGCGCACGCTTGATTAATTGTGGCTGGAATGCCAAGCGTGGCGACTTGTCCGCGGGTCTTTCCTTGCCCATAAAGTGCCACGAGTAGTGTTCCGGCCGGGTAAATACGCAGCCTGTGTGCGGTTACGGCTTCAGGAGTAACTAATTCATCTTCCTCCATAATTGGCGACTTCGAAGTCGACCCACTGGTTATCCATGGGACTGAGCCGCCCCTCCAAAATGAGGCCTCCGTTCTGGAGGGGGTACTACCCGTGCCGATGTCAGTGATTTCACCCAGTTTGGCCCAAACCCACGTGTTCGGAATAGATTGTGGCGATTCGTCTGCCGAGGGTGGGCGACAGACTCCAGTCTTTCTGGGTACCCGGGATCCGAGCGAGGAAGCCCGACGCTCTTCAATTCGCTTGAGTAACTGCTGCGCCGGTTCGTCCTGCGGACGCTGGGGAATCAATTTGCCTTGGACAGCCAAAGAAAGAATGGTCTTTCGGAAGCCGGCAGGTTCAATCGAGAACGAATCGGAGAACAGGAGATTCAAGTTTGAGGAATCTGGCAACGCAGAAAATCGAGCTAGGGCTGCACGCGCAAGGGCGATCTTTCGCGTCTCTCTCTCCTCTTGCTGCGTCTCAAGCCGATCACAGAGCGTCATCAACCGATCGACTTGCTCCACTATTCGCCTCTGCTCGCCAAGTGGCGGGAGCGGGATTGCAAGGCGTCCTAAAGCTTGTCCGTTGACGTTCGGTTGGCCTGTCCCGGTCGACATCGCGCGGAGTTGGGCCCAGTAGAGCGGTGATTCGAAAAAGACCTTTAGGTAACGAGCTTCCATTGACGTAGGCGGAGTCACACGAATGAGGTACGACGCAAAAACTGACTTCACCGGCGCCTTGGGCACTATGAATGATTTGCCGATCGTGCCGCCGGTGCGTGCGATGAGAATGTCATTTGGATGTAGCAAGTACTTCTCTACTTCGTCTTCCTCAATTTGACAGCCGGGAACAGAGGGCCAATGAACCCGGTTGTACTGAATGTCCGTAATACGGAGCATCCGAATCTCGGTTGCACTGTGGTCCGCCGATGCGGTGTAGCCATATTGGATCTGTAACGCGATGTTTCCGAGTTGACTCTTTGCCCAGGAAGGTGGGATCCGGAAAGGCTGTTCGCCTCCATCGCCCCTAGCGGATCGCGTAAGAGGGCGCGCTCTCGTAGACCGCGCGCCTCTCTCGCGGGATATAGCATCAAGCAACGGAGCCGCGTCGCCCTCGCTTTGCTTTTGTTCAACTAGTCTGCCTTGTACCGCGAGTTGCAGTACCAACTCGCGCATTTTCTGTACCCCAGTCGGAGCATCGGCAAATCGGTCGAATTGTTCAAAGAAGACCGCCAGGTTCATTAGCAATCCGGTGCAGTGGCGCAAACAGCGCGATAGAGTTCCTGTTTTAGCGCGGTACGAGTTGCAGCAATCCTGTCCAGCAGCTTTTCGTATTCTGGCAAAAGGTGGTCTACATCGCCGGGGCCGGTCTCACGACTGCGTGGGTTCTTGAGGTCAAGGTTAAAATTAGTGGCCTTAATATCATCGATTGACACGCGCCAAGCCTGATCATTTTCCACTCGAGAAGCAAACCCGTCTTTCTCCGAGCCCCACCAAGAATGCTCGCTCTCGAACTCCTCGATACGGATGGGTTTGCCCTTGTTGTAGCTCTTAGCTCCGGGCGGATAAGGATGCTCGTAAAACCAGACGTGAGTTGTGGGCTGACCCTTCGTAAAGAACAGCAGGTTAGTCCGGATGCCAGTGTAGGGGTTGAAGACACCATTAGGCAGGCGAACTATTGTGTGGAGATTGCAATCGGAAAGGAGGGCTTCCTTGATGCGCGTCTTCACACCTTCGCCGAAGAGGGTGCCATCAGGCAGCACGAGGCCAGCACGGCCGCCTGGCTTGAGGATCTTCATGAGGAGCACCAGAAAGAGGTCGGCAGTCTCGCGCGTGCGGAACTCCGAGGGAAAGTTGGCCTCAATGCCGTCCTCCTCCATCCCTCCGAATGGTGGATTGGTTACTATGATGTCCACTCGCTCTGCGGGTGACCAATCGCGGAGGGGACGCGCGAGTGTGTTGTCATGCCGCACGTTGGAAGGTACGTCAATGCCGTGCAGCAGAAGGTTGGTCATGCAGAGCACATGCGGGAGGTGTTTTTTTCGATGCCAGCGAAGCACTCCTGGATAAAAAGTTCGTCACTTTCTGTTTTTGCCTGTTTTCGCAGGTGCTCAATGGCACACACTAAAAAGCCTCCCGTGCCACAAGCCGGATCAAGGATGGCCTCGCGTCTATCTAAGCGAGGATCCACCTGCTCGACAATAAACTGCGTCACCGCCCGAGGAGTGTAGAACTCGCCAGCGTTGCCCGCCGACTGCAGATCCTTAAGGAGCTTTTCGTAAATGTCGCCAAACATGTGGCGATCATTCGAAGCATTGAAATCAATTCCATTTATTTTGTTGATGACTTGCCGCATGAGGGTGCCATTTTTCATGTAGTTGTTGGCATCCTCAAACGTCATCCGTATCAGGCCAGCGATTTTGTCACCGCCGCTAGTAAGGGACTTCAGTTTGGGTAAAAGAGTGTTGTTGACAAAATCAAGAAGCTCTTCCCCAGTGATACCTTCCGCGTTGGACGCCCAGTTGCTCCAGCGAAGGTGCTTGGGCAAAGGCGATTTATAGTCGTCGCGGACGACCGCCATTTCTTTCTCCCGGTCATCGAAAATCTTGAGGAAGAACATCCAGCCAAGCTGTTCGAGACGCTGAGCATCGCCATATGTGCCGGCGTCTTTGCGCATGATGTCTTGAATGGTCTTGACAATGTTGGAAACATTGGACATGGATCAGGCTGCTCCCTGGTAGAGCTGAGATTCCAGTTCGTAAACGGCGGCCATGTATTGTTCTTTGCCACCAAAACTATTCACGATTTCGATGGGTGTACCGAAGCTCCGCAACGGATCAACTTTCAGAATATCGAGCGACTCGACGCTGCTAAGTCCGGCATCGGCATACTTGTCAAGGAGTGCGATAACGACGGTATTTATGGGGATACGAGGTCATCTAGTGGCGCACGGCCCGAGCGCGAGCAAGAGCACAAAACAGGAACAGACGAGAACAGCCGGTGCCCACAATTTAGGAGAGCCGTTCCGACGACTTTGGGTTCAAAAAGGTGCCCTAAAACACCTGTTTTTGGGCAGGAACGCGACGAACCTTGTGATCCTGCAGATTGAACGCTTTGCACCGGTGAATACGTAGGGGTTTTTGGGCTAGCCCCCATTTCCTTCTGGCACGGCGAAAGTTCCATGCGCGGAAAAGACGAGCAGCAGTTGGATGTGTTCAGTTACATCAGTCCCGAGCAGCGAGTTCCGCACGACCACCCATTGCGTTCGCTGCGCGCCATGACCGATGAGGCATTACGAGATTTGCAGCCACGGTTCAACAAGTTGTATGCCAAAACTGGACGCCCCTCGATTGCGCCGGAGAAGTTGTTGCGGGCGCTCCTGCTGCAAGCGCTGTACTCGGTGCGAAGCGAACGGCTGTTGATGGAACAGCTCGACTACAACCTGCTGTTCCGCTGGTTCGTGGGCTTGAACATGGACGACGCCATTTGGGATGTGACCGTGTTCACCAAGAACCGCGAGCGTCTGCTCGATGGGGACATTGCCGAAGCCTTCTTCCAAGCCGTGCTCCAGCAGGCACGCGAGCGGAGTCTGCTCTCGGACGAACACTTCACCGTGGATGGAACGCTACTGGAAGCTTGGGCGAGTGTGAAAAGTTATCAGCGCAAGGATGCGAAGAACGACGTTCCGCCGGACGATCCTGGCAATGCGACGGTGGACTTCCACGGGGAGAAGCGGTCGAACCAGACGCACGCATCGAAGACGGACCCGGATGCGAAGATGGCCCGCAAAGGCAAGGGCAAGGAAGCCAAGCTGAGTTACAACGGGAATCTGCTGGTGGAGAACCGCCACGGACTGATCGTGAACAGCGAGGTGTTCGAGGCCAACGGAACAGCGGAGCGCGATGCCGCTCTGGTGATGCTGGAACAGATTCCGGGCACGAAACAAGTGACGGTGGGCGGCGACAAAGGGTATGACACGGCAGATTTCGTGGCCGAGTGCAGAAACTTAAAGGTCACGCCGCACGTGGCTCAGAACCTGCAGCGGCCCGGTGGGAGTGCATTGATGCTCGCACGACGCACCACGTCGGATATGCCATCAGTCAGAGGAAAAGGAAACGCGTTGAAGAGTGCTTCGGCTGGCTGAAGACGATTGCGCTATTGCGGAAGGTTCGGCCTAAGGGTCGACTAAGAACAGAAAACGGGATGACGGGCAAGCAGGAAGTAATCCCAGGTAAGAGTTGCCGACAACTCGGATATAAACGACGACAAGCGCCTTTCTCGTTACCAATGCGGTGACATTCCCACAAGCCCACGTCTGGCATGGAATTTTCCGGCCTGGCCGTCATTCATGACTTCGTTCGGTAAAGTTCCGGTTTGCTCGTGAACGCGAAATACCCAGGCGACTATGCCCGATCTCGTGTAATTGCCGGATTCCGTCCTCGTGCTATACTCCCGCGACTAAACCGCGCGGGGGCCAGAATGGCTCATAACCTGCATCATAACCATCAACATTCCCATCACACCCAAACCCATCCTGTGACGGGCAAGCCCACGCGTCGCGACTTTATTTCATCCCTGGTTTCTGCTGCCGTTCTTGCTCCATGGGCCCTCGGCCAGACGCAAACTCAGAGCGCATCCGACATGGCGGAGCGTTTTCGCCAGATGTCCGAGGAATACGAGAGCAAAGGATTGGCGACGCCGTTCAAGGGAATCACGACCAACGGTGAGGTCGTGCCGGGTCTGTTCGAGATCAAGCCGAGCGGCGTTTCAACCGAACCAGTGCGCAATGCCGCGGAGGCCTTCATCGCCACTCTCACGCCCCTCCAACTCGCCAGAACCATGTATCCCGTGGACGACGTCGAGTGGCGCAAATGGATGAATCAGCATTTTTACGCGCGGCAGGGAGTGTGTTTCGCAGAGATGACCGATGCCCAGCGGCAGGCCGCCTTCGGATTGATGCGCGCTTCCCTCAGCGCAGAAGGCTTTGAGCTGACGCGCAACATCATGCGCCTCAACGAAACGCTCGCCGAGCTGGCCGAGGATCACGCGTTCCTAGGAGAATGGTTGTACTACATCCAGATTTACGGTAAGCCGTCGGCAACCGAGCCGTGGGGCTGGAAACTCGAGGGCCATCACGCCATCATCAATTACTTCGTCCTCGGGGGCCAAGTGGTGATGACTCCCTTGTTTATCGGCTCCGAACCAGTAAAAGCGCCGTCCGGAAAATACAAAGGTCTCGAGATTCTGCAAAAGGAACAGAACGATGGTCTAGCGGTGTTGAACGCACTCCCCGAGGCTCAGCGGAAACAGGCGATTCTCAACTTCTCGAAGACCGGCAACAACAATCTGACCGAAGCATTCAAGGACAATGTCGTAATCGATTATGCGGGATTGCGTACGAACGATCTGTCAGGCCCCGCGCGACAACGCTTCCGCGATTTGATTCACCTCTATATAAAGAACATGGACGAAGGTCACGCCCGCGTGAAGATGGACGAGGTGGACCGCTATCTCGACCAGACTTGGTTCACTTGGATCGGTGGAACGCAGCCGGATAGCGCGTTTTATTACCGCGTGCACAGTCCAGTGGTCCTGATCGAATTTGATCACCAGCAGCCCGCCAACCTGCGGAAGTTTGCTGCGGACCCCACGAAGCCGACCCAGCAGCACATCCATTGCGTAGTGCGAACTCCGAATGGCAATGACTACGGCAAGGACCTGCTGCGGCAACACTACCTAGCCCACCCCCACACTACCTCAGCGAGTGCACGCAAAGAGAAACCGGAAACGCTTGCCCGATCGGTAACGATAAGTCGGCCAGTTTAACAACGAACCTGCAGTGGCAATCCGAAGTTCCGGACGAGCGACGTGCTATCCGGAAGTTATGCACAAACCCACGTAAATCCGGTGGGACCGAGGCGGAGGGCGCTGGATACTTTCAGTCGTATGCCGCCCAGCCCTACTCTAAATACGATCAACACAAAAACACCTCTTTTCCCTTTGGGCTTGAGTGAGAGGTTGAGGATGAAGAGTGAAGAGAGAAGAGTGAACAGTAATGATAAAGAGAGGAAAGAATGAAGAGATGAAGTATGAGTCGCGCATTTCGCCATTTGCCAGTGTCGGCAGTCGGCGATTTGCGCGGAAAGAATTACCCTAAAATGGCCCCGTTCAGAACTTGTGATGCTGGATGGCGACGCTATTTCAGAAATCGATCCAGAAAAGAGTGAGTTAGGTTTTTCAGTTTTGATAGTTTTGATGGTCTGTTCCAGACCCACCACCCACCAATTACACTCGTGTTTTAGTTAACCCGTTATCCTTGGTATGAGCTATGGAAAATACCCGTTGCATTTCGGTTGTTAGGAGAGAATCTTCCAGCAGATGGACTGAACCACCAATCACATATTTGCGGAGCTGCCTGAGAGAGCCTAGCGGTTGCAAAGCGTGTTTTAAGTACTGAATGATTGCATTTGATAAGGCACGGGGTAGTACCGCTTTTGGGCTAGAATCTCCTGCAGACCGGAAATGAATCTAAAGCAAGTCGGGAGTACCGAACGTGAAAAAATTATTGCTGTTCTTGCTGTTGTTGGTACCTGGGCTCCGGGCGCAAGAGCGGCAGACAGACCCCACATGGCTGCATCGCTATGTTCCAAACCTTTCCGAGACCAATGCGGATCTCGCCTTTCCGACTTGCCACTATCGAGCTATTTTCGGCGAGGGGGACACAGAGAACCGATCTCTCCAAGCCGTCACTCGTTTCGGCGAAGTCTCTTTGGATCGAAAGGGCGATTGCCGAACCGTCTCCTATGAGCGCCAGGAGGAAATTTATTTCGTCGTGGAAGGAACGGGCGTGCTGCACTACCAGGATCAGGCTCACGCACTGCGCAAGCATGACTTCACGTACTTGCCTCCGGGCGCGAAACATTCGATTTCCAACGATTCTGACCAGCCCTTGCGTGTGCTGGTGATGGGATTCAAAATTCCGGCATCGATTTCCATTGGAGCGCCGATGGCACACGCGAAAGTCGCAAACCTTGCAGAGTCCAAGGAAGAGACGGTCAGCGGCCACCCGAAATCAGTTCTGTACAAACTTCTGATCGGACTGCACACCGGGAAGCGAGACTTGATCGATGAGGCCTATGTGATGGATAGCTTTTTCTGGATGGATTTTTCGCCCGGAGGCACGAACTGGCCTCACCACCACGCGGCCGCGGAAGAAATCTATCTAGTGATGGACGGCCAAGGCGAAATCGTAGCTGGCTCTGGGGAGAACGGCGTCGAAGGCCGCTATGCCGCCACAGCCGGAGACGCCTATTACTTTCGTCCCAACTGCACGGTGGGGTTTTACAACCAGGACAAACGGGATGCCAAGGCCTATATCTTGGCCGTCCGAACGCGCGTTCCAGTGCATGAGGATGATGAGTAGGTATTTAATCTCGGAGATATGAGCACCGCTGAACAATCAAAATTACCCCACTCAAGCCAAAACCTGGCTTGAATGGCCACTCGCCTATAACTGAGGTTCTTAACAATGCAGACGAAAATATACTGCTCGTCCTTTCTAATCTTCTTGCTTTCATGGGCAAGTCAGGCAAGTTACACGCAGAATCGCGTGCATCAGCTTGCTCGAGATGTTTACTACTGGTCTGGTGACCTCAACAAGCACGAACAGACCAATGTGGGCTTTGTTGTATTTCGTGACTACGTATTGGTTATCGACGCGAATTTTCCGTGGGCGGCTGAAAAAATCATTACGGACATAAAAACCATCACTCCCAAACCGATCCGTTTTGTCTTTAACACTCACTATCATGCAGATCACACCTTGGGAAACAGGGTGTTCATAGCCCACGGCGCCGCCATTGTAAGTACGGGCGATCTTGCGTTAGAGCTGGGCACCAAGGGAATGGAAGATGTCAAGGAGCAGACCAAGATCAAATCGGAACATCTGGAATTGCCGTCCATTCGGTTTCACGATCACCTCGTATTTGACGACGGCCAACATCGTGTCGAGCTAATCAAATATGGGCAGGCCCACACCAAAGGCGATGGGGTGGCCTATCTGCCCGCAGAAGGCATTGTTTTTGTTGGAGATTTGGCTGTCAATTGGACCTTCGGGAACAATCTGTCCGACCAGGATGTGCGGTATATCGGTTGGATTCGCGCACTCGAGAACATTGCCCAGCTCCCCATTAAGACCGTGGTTCCGTCACACGGAGATCTCGGTGATGTTAATCTGCTGCATCGCCAGCGGGACTTTATTGCTGACATGTGGAAACAGGTCAAGCAAGGGCTCAAAGCCGGAAAATCTTCCGCCGAATTGAAGAAGACAGTGCAATTGACCCAGCACGGGATTTTTGCAGGCGATCTGCAGGAAACGGAAGGCATGATCGAGTCCATGTGCGAGCGCGCACAAACTCAACCAGATTGGAATTCTGGCAATGGAAACCCTGAATAAGTCCTGGTGGTTATATCTTTAACCAGCAGGTTGAACTGTGCGATCAAAAATTACTTGCCTGATACTCATCCTACTTCCGATGCGGAACTTGTGAGAACTCGGGTTAGCCTCTATCTCCCACACCTCCGATTGGTATGGTCATAAATAAGACGCAGCTGGTTTAGCGGGGCGCAACTTCCGCGCTGCAAGTCCCTCATCTCATCCCCTTTATATGAAGGAGACCTTATGCCCTCAAAACCGGAAAAATACGATCTGCCTGTGGTTCGATAAGGATGCACAGGACGCAGCGCGCTTCTACGGCGCGACATTTCCAGATAGTAAAGTGACCGCTCGCTGTTGCAGGTCACTGCTGCACGAAGTCCACGTAACCGTGCCGCTGCAGGAATTTAAAATAGCCTACCCAGTCAAAATTATTTTGCGGGCCAAGTTCCATTTCCGTGTTTTGGATGACCTCGGCTAGGTTGCGTTTGCCATCGCACCAGTAAAGTGCTGCCATAGTTGGCGACCAGAAGCCGCTGTCAGGAAATCCTTCCCGCTGACTCTCCGGGATCTCATCCAGTGGGAGGGCGCCCATTCGCTTGCGTCGAACGATGATCTTTTCGGCTTCAGGACCGAAGTTTGGGGCCATCGGATGTATCGTTCCCAAATGCAGTTCCGTTGCGCGCTCCGCGACGGCGCCTTCGATCCGCACTTTCTGCGCAGCGGCAAAGGAGGCAAGGGCGGCCAGCTCCTGCTGAAGATCGGCGGCCTGTTTGACCGCCTTGGTTTCGCGCGCCAGGTTGTAATCGACGCGAGCCTTCTCCCAATAAAGCAGATGTCTCAGGCTGTCGGCGTCCTTTGCTGCAGCCACCAGATCCAGGCTGTTTGCCGTCCCCGAATTGATCTGATTGTATCCGCGCTCCACAGCCAACTCAGCCATCCAGTGCATCTGCTCCGGTCCCGCCGATGCCAGAAAGTACGCGTAAGCCGCGTTCATGACGGCAAGGTCGCGCAGGGATTTGGGGTCGACCTGGACGGGAGTATCGAAGCTGGTGTGGTGGGCAGGGATTCCGTGGCCGCTATTCACCGAGGTCGTGGGAATACCAATCATCGACTCTCCGAGGTCATCGTCTGTTCCGCCGTAGTAAGCGCCCCTGTTGTACTCGCTCCATGAATAGGGGCGGCGCACCATGGGGAAATATTCCGCGGCAAGGCGCACAGTAAATGCATCCACAAAAGAACTAGCCGATTGCGGATTCATGGACCAGATGAACTGCGTTCCTGCCAGGTACTGCCATCCGGCAGGTGTGTCGATGCACATGGCGGCAACGGTTCGCTTGGTTCGATCCTTGTGGGCATCGAGATACGCGAGCGTGCCATAGCGCTCGCCCATGGCCAGGAGACGGATGGTCCGCTTTGGCCTGGGTAATTTGCCTTCCTTAATTAGCCGGTTGAGGGTGGTTGTAGCTTCAAGAATGGATGCGACGCCGCTGGAGTTATCGTTGGCGCCCTCTTCATATAAATGTCCGAGGGAGAGCACCTCCTCCGCGCCAGGACCGTCGGTGCCGAGAATGACGCCGCTCACATACGGGTACTTCCCTTCGTAGTAACGGGTGTCAACGTTGGCGCGAACCTTCACTGGCCCCTTTTGCAGCAACTCCTTTAGATATTGCTCCTGTCGCGGCGTAATGGAGAAACACACCGTAGGCGTGTCATTTTTGTTGAACGCCCAGCCGTTATCTCCGAAATCGTTCTCCCAGTCCCGCTCGTCCAACAGCGTCCGGTTCACCCTGCTCTCGCGAACCATGCCCAGCGCACCGGCCTGCTTCAAATCGGTCTTGGACATGCGGCCGCCAAGCACCCACTTGCCTTTCAGGTCTGCATTGCGAAGGTCCTGGGGCCGCAGCACGAGCTCACCCTCTACGCCTCCGGGTGGAGTGGGACCGCTCCACTGGCACAGCGAGGTAGGAATTTTCTGATAGTCGGCAAGAACGCGCATATCCTCTGGGACCGGAGGCGAGACGATTTCCAAGATGGCAGAATGCGCGTCCCACGCCATCGGCTGCGTCCAAAAGCCGTTCTGCGTCACACCGTCGGCGGGCCCTTGGCCTATCTGGACGTCCTCCAGTCCTGCCTGCCGCATCATCTCCGCGACATTCTTTGCGGTCTCCTGAAATCTGGCAAAGTCAAAATAGCGGTCGGTTGCCCACATTGCCTCCATGTTCGTAAAGGCTTCTGTCGAGTTGACGTTGGCCAGCAACAGCTTCAGCAGGTCAGTGACAGGACTCGGGCCCCAGGGGCCGGGGTCGTGTCCCGAGATCGCGTGTTCTGCGGTGGCGAGAGCGGCTGGCGTTGGCGCGGGAAAAAAAGCAGGAGGTGCGGACGAATCGGCGGCGCGCCCGCTGGTGCCGGTCTGTCCCCAAATCAGACTGACACTTATCAGCAGGAACAGAGCGAGTCGTTTTTCAGGCTGAATTTTCATGAGCTGCATTATCGGGATCACCCCCTCTTCGTTGCAAACATCATCTTTAGTTTCCATATTCAAAATCAGATCGATGCTAAGCCCGGTACCCTTTTGCCGGTCTGGCAGCACGCGCAGTAATTGGTTTTCGTTATCGGCGTGGCGAATGCGCTGAATCCGCCCGCAGCGGGGTGACGTCTTCCCTGGCAGTCAGGGGCAATATCTCGGGATTGGGCCCGAGTGACGGGCAAACCTTACCTTATCCGATTTAGGTAAGGTTTGCCGACCATTCATCCGACATGCTAAACAGTCCTCTGCACTGAGGCCGCCTTGGTAGCACTCTCTGGGCGCGCATCTCCCGAGCCGGGGGCTCTGCGCCATGCGCCCCGTGATGGTAGTCGCGGGATCGAAAAAACCGAAATAGCCGCTAGACAGTTTTGGGCAAGCCTGCAACCGCCCGCTGAGCTGTGCCTTTGCCGATCCCTAGTGCTGCCACAATCTCGGCCCAGGAACGCCCCTGCGCTCGAAGAGAGGCAATCTTCAGAGCGTCCACTGCAACTCGCGGCCTGCCTAGTCGCTTGCCCTTTGCCTGCGCATTTCGCAGTCCCGCGCACACTCGTTCCTGGATAAGCGCCCTTTCGAACTCGGCCATCGCCCCGATGATTTGGAACATGAGTCGGCCGGAAGGTGTGCTCAAGTCCAGGTTGTCGCGAAAGCTGACGAAAGCAACTCCCAACGCACCCAATTCCGCTAGGGAATTGACGAGGTGCTTCAGTGATCGCCCAAACCGATCAATCTTCCACACCAGAACCGCGTCGAACTTGCGCTTGTGAGCGTCGGCCATAAGGCTATTCAGAGCGGGTCGTGATTCCCTCGAGCCCGAGATGCCTTGGTCAATGTATTCGTTTTCGGTTACCCAACCGCGCCGAAGAGCGTATTCGCGTAGTTCCCGAAGCTGCATTTCAGGATCTTGACTGTTCAGGGTGGACACTCTCGCGTACAGAGCGACTCGAGAGATTGTTTGGCTTTCTTGAGAGAATGACGACGTGGTGGTACGTTGAATCTTAGCCATTGGTGCCTCCTTCGAAGGCGACTTTGGTTAGCGCCGTGCCAGTGTTGACGCACCGGCATGGCGCGTTTTTCGTTTAACCGCTCTTCCGCTTTGGTCGGGACTTTTTGACTCTATCCCAATATGGATTCTTGCACTTAGCGCAGCGGATCGGCCGCTGCCCACCCTCGGACTGCCACTCATGGCCGCACTGACCACAGATCCAGATCGTGACGATTTTCTTACGGCTTGGCACACCTGAAGTGTACACCTATGGTGTAAAACATTCGAGCGCAACGAATCACCTTAGCTACGCTAGTGGATCTTCCTTCCCAAAATGGCCCCGCGTTAGGGACGAAGACAGTGGGGCCTTCCTCTATGGGCGCTCTCGACAACCACTTGTCCTCGGCAATTGACTCCGCGATATACTCGGATCGAACCGGCAGTCTGCTGGGTCATTCCCAGCGGTGGCGGGCAGGGCGCCTCACCGCCCTGCCCCCGGTCCCGTGAGGGGGACAATGCCTCGCAGAGAGTTTTCTTCGAAGAGAAAAATCCAGAAAGTCGATGCTTCCGCGCAGCTCGCACTGCTGGTCGTCCGTGAGCATAAGAAACTGCAGAGATGGGTCAACGAGGAATTTCAGAATTGCCTAGCGGCACATCCCAAGATTGAGCGAGTTTCTCCTCGGCAGAAACGTGAAGTCCTTGACGAATACTTAAATGCGTTGGGTCACGAGTTACAAGAACTGTTGCGCAATTCGTGTAACGGCTATACCGACTTCGCCATTAAATACCGTCCACTCGTAGAGATTGATGGTCTTAGCTGGGTCACGAAGGAACTCAAAGGCGAGTATGCAAGTAAACGGCTCCCCCCCGGATTAGCCACTTCGAGTTCCGAAAGGCAGCCCGAGGATCACGTGCCGTCGGATCTGGACTATGCCGTGAACCAAGAACGATTCCGCGGTTGGGTAATCGTCGCCTGCGAAGGACTTGAGGCCTTGGAACTGGAACGAGCGGGTGGGGGCGTCGGAGAGGTTCGTCGCCTAGCATATAAGTCGGGGACCAAGGAGACTCGATGGCTTGCGCCCAAGTGGTTATCTGATGACGGGGTAAGCGAGTCCCTTACGAACGACGACCTCATGTCGAAACTGAACGCAAGCGAGACCGAGTGCGCCATAAGCGAGCTGTGGATGGGCTTCAATTTGTTTGTCGGTAGCATGGTCGAGCAAATTTTGGAGGATGCGGAACGCCGAATAGCCCTCGCATCTGATGACGACCCCGAGCATTCGAGCGCGGCGACGGCCAAACGGGCGAACAGGAGTGCAGTGTTGCCCCGACGACGGGAGCCAAGAACTGGACAAGTTCGCGGCCGGCAGAAGCTTTTCTGCGTCTTGGATGATGAGTACCGATCCATTCGCTGGAATAACAAGGAATATCCTCTTACTCGAAATCAATCTCTGATCGTCAAGACTCTCCATGAAGCCCACGAGCGCGGCACGCCCCTGCTGCCGAAAGCCGCGCTTCTTCGGGCGATAGAAGCTGAAACCAGCCGCTTACGTGATTCCTTTAAAAACTCGCCACTTTGGGGAACGTTGATCGTTCCCGTTCGCAAGCCACGTGGGACCTACAAGCTCAACCTCAAATAAGAATCGCTTCTTCCTGCCATTTTCTCGAAATACCCGCTAAATACCCGGCTTTGACACCACTTCTGACCACCGTCTGTGGGCTAAAACAATGCATATGGCACCAACAACTGTTGATCGCACTGAGGCGGAGCCGTCGCTGACGGACATACTGACCGTGCGTGAATATGCAGTCAGAGAGGGTATCAGCCTGGGAACGGCCTACAGGAGAATCTGGGCAGGCCAAGTCGAGGCCCTGCAATTCTTCGGGCGATGGTTGATCCGGATGAAGGAGTCCAAATGAGCGCCAACCCAGACGCGACGATTTACTGGGAGCGCGCGGTGCTGGGGTGCCTCCTGGAGAATCCCAGACTGTGGCCCGGGGCCAATCTTAGCGGCGACGACTTCTTGTTGGCCGACCATCGAAAGATCTGGGATGCAATCTGCTCCCTGAATGCGAATGAACATGAAGCGGAGATTGTCGCGGTTGCGACGGAGGTGGCTGAGACGGTAGGAGTGCAGTACGTGGCCGGGCTCGTCGATGGTGTAGTGAAATTGAACTTCGGAGGTTACGTCCGACATGTTCGGGAGGCAAGTGTATTGCGGCAAGTCAAACGCACGTGCCGTCAATTGCTCAACGTGACGGAACTCGCTGAGGTCCGGAGTTTAGTCCAAAGCATGGCCGATCGGTTGGAGACTCGCGATGGCAGATGAACTCACAAAACGGATGGAGATTCAAGACTTGCTAGGGACTGTCCAAGCCTTTGTCCAACGTTTTTGCATTTTGCCGGTCGTCGCCTACCTACCGCTAAGTCTGTGGATTATTGCCACGTATCTCGCAAAGGTATTCGAATGCTTTCCGTATCTGGCACTTCTTTCGCCCGTGAAGGGCTGCGGAAAGACTCGAGCCCTCGAGGTGTTAGAGCTGCTGGTCCGTCTCCCTTGGCGCGGAACATCGCCGAGTCCTGCAGCACTGTATCGGATGATGGCGGAGGGGCCGACCCTACTGCTTGATGAGGCCGAGATATTTAACGGCAAGAACAAGAGCGAATCGGCGCAGGTGATACTCGCGATCCTCAACGCTGGACACCGCAAAGGGGCAACGATTCCCCGGTGCGACGGGCCGCAGCACGCACTGAAGTACTTTTCAGTCTATGGTCCCAAGGCCTTCGCCGCGATTGGTCGTCTGCCCGAGACCCTTCTAGATCGATCCATCAATGTTGCTATGCAGAGACGTGCGATCCAGCAGCCAGTTGAGCGCTTCCTTGCGGCACGTGCGGGGGCCGAGGCTAGACCAATCCGGGAAGCAACGGCCCAGTTTTCGAAGACTAGCGAAGAATCTGTCTATCGGGCCTACGAGGAATTAATGAATGCTGATCTGCGTTTTCTTGCAGATCGGGAGGCCGATCTATGGATGCCGCTGTTTGCGGTCTGCACGATTGTTGCTCCGAGTCGGATTTCTGAATTGAAGAAATGCGCCGAGAAACTTTCCGCGGACAAGGCCGACGCGGACGTCGACGACTCGTTGTCGATGAGGTTACTGGAAGATGTGGCTGCCGTATGGCCGAAAGGCCCACAACGTTGTCACACGGCTACCTTGATCGAACGGCTGCAGAGGCTCGAGGAATCACCCTGGAGCGAGGTTAAGCTATCGCCCCGCATGCTAGCGCGAATGCTTCGACCGTTTGGCATTCGGCCAAGCGACGTTCGGGCAGGCGAGAACGAGAGAGTGGCGAAGGGCTATCGGAAGGAGCATTTTGAAGAAGCCTGGAAGCGCTATTCCACTGTCACCCCTGCTAAAGAAGCGCTACATCCGCTACCACCCAATGTTTGTACGGGGATGGACCTATTTTCATATCCGCTACAAGATTCCCCTGTAGCGGATAAAAAAAGTGGCGAATCGCTAGTGTATACGCGGGTTGTAGCGGATGTAGCGGAAACAGGTGTATTCAGTGGGAAACGAGCCGCGGTTCTACCCTGTCCGGTGCACGGCATGCACGACTGCTGGTGGGTCCGGTTGGAGGCCAGTGGTGAGATGGTTTGCGAGAAGTGTCACCCGGCACCTTTGATGACGGGCCACATTTCTGCGAGAGAAGAGAGCAAGTGGACGACGCCGCTGCGTAGCCCACAATGAATCCGGAACGGTCACAACCCGGGCAGTTGACTGCCGAATGGCTAGACCTGAAGGCACTTCAGAAATACGCCTGCGTGTCGGAGCGCACTTTGCGGGAATGGGTACACCGTGCGATGAATCCACTGCCGGCGGTTCGCGTCGGCTCAAAGATCCTGGTTCGGCGCAGCGCGTTCGACGGGTGGCTTGAAAGTCATCACATCAAACCGGTGGACGTTTCCTGTATCGTTAATGAACTGGTTGCGGGAGTGACGGCACGCTAATGGGCGTAAAGATTCGCAAACGCGGGGGCAAGTGGTACGTGTTCGTGAACCACCACGGATGCCGCAAATCCAAGTGTGTCGGAGTCAGCCGCGCCGCCGCCGAGCAAGTTAAACGTGTGCTGGAAGCAAAGCTGGCACTGGGCGATATAGGCATTTTTTCGACAGAAGGCAAGGTGCCGACGTTCGAAGAGTACGCCCAACAGTGGATGAAAGATTACGCTCGCATTGAATGTAAAACGTCGACGGCCGACGGCTACGAGAGAGTTCTGCGGCAATATCTACGCCCACGGTTCGGAACCAAGCGATTGGAAGAGATTAAGCGTGACGATATCAAGGTCATGATCAGTGACCTGATCGCAAAGGACCTGTCCCGCAACACGATCCGCAATGCGCTATGCGTGATTCGCGGAATGTTCAATCAGGCAATCGAGTCTGGACTACTGGATACAAATCCCGCCGCTCGCCTGGGACGATTCACCCGCACGGCAAAGACAGCCGATACCAGGGGGACTGCACTCACAGCGGGTGAGGCCCAAACGTTCCTGGCCGCGGCAAACGATGTCTGCGAAGAGTACTACCCTCTATTCCTGACAGCATTACGCGCAGGCCTGCGACGTGGGGAACTCGTTGCTCTGCAGTGGGGCGACATTCAGTTTGGCAGGGATGACGATGACACCAACCGGTTCATCGTCGTGCAGCACAACTACGTGTGCCGGGAACACACGACAACTAAGAGCAAGAAAAGCCGACGCGTTGACCTCTCCCGGGAGTTGCGGAGAGTCTTAATTGATCTCCGGGAAAAACGTCTCCTGGAGGCTTTCCTGAAGGGGAAGAACGACATCTCGGGAGAACTGGTGTTTCGCTCGCCTGAGAAGTCGATTCTGGACCCCGACAACCTGTACCACCGTTACTTCCTGCCGGTCTTGGCCAAGGCTGGCATCCGCAAGATCCGGCTCCATGACTTGAGGCACACGTTTGGCTCGCTGCTGATTCAAAACGGGGCCTCGATTGTGTACGTGAAGGACCAGATGGGACACAGCTCCATCCAAGTCACTGTCGACACCTACGGGCACCTGATCCCTGGCGCCAACGTATCTTTCGTGGATACGTTGGATGTGGTTCCACAGAGGGACGAAAAAACAGGTCCGCACCAATCCGCACCACCCGCGCAACAAGCGGTGGAGAACCTCATAGGCATACCCGCGGAAGTCCTTGAAAAGATTGGTGGCGGCGGTTGGACTCGAACCAACGACCTAGGGATTATGAGACCCTCGCTCTAGCCACCTGAGCTACACCGCCATTTCAGGAAACAAATCAGGAGAGATGGACCGGCCGGTGCCTGCCGACATGAAGCGGCGGAGTGGCTCATTCCGCTGGCGGCCAGCCTTTTGATTCTAAGAGGCATGCTCGCGGAGTGTCAATCTGTACCGCGTATCGCCGGGAGAGGATTCGCGCGTCCGGCAGTTGCAAGTCTGCCCCGCTTCCGACGACACTACTGACGCCCATGAAAGCGATTGCGGTCATTCCTGCGCGTCTGGCCTCGACTCGGCTGAGCCGGAAAGCGCTCCGCGACATTGCCGGCCTGCCCATGATCGGCCACGTCTACCGCGGCGTTTGTGCGTCGCCGCTGCTGGACGAAGTCATCATCGCGACCGATTCGCAGGAGATTGTCGAGGTCTGCAAGAAGCATGGATGGCACGCGCGAATGACCTCTGCCCAGCATCGGAGCGGGACCGAGCGCGTTCACGAACTCTCGAACTTCGCGGCGGCCGATGTCTATCTCAACGTGCAGGGCGACGAGCCGCTGACCCGGCCGGAACACATCGCAAGCCTGCTGCAGGTGATGGCAGACCCGGCGGTGCAGGTCGGCACGCTGAAGACGCCCTGCGGGGCGGCGGACATCGCCAACCCCAACGCAGTAAAGGTGGTGACCGATACGACGGGGCGCGCTCTCTATTTCTCGCGCGCCACGATTCCGCATGATCGAGATCAGGGCTCGCCAGCGTACTTCAAGCACCTGGGATTCTATGCCTACCGCAAGGCGGCGCTCGATCGCTTCGTCACACTGCCTGAGTCTTCGCTCGAAAGGGCGGAACGGCTCGAGCAATTACGATTTTTGGAGAATGGGATTCCGATTCATGTGGCGGAAACGCCGTTCGATACGGTCGGGGTCGATACGGAAGAAGATTTGCAGCGCGTGATGGGGTTATTGAAGGATGGCCGCTAAAGCGGGATTCTTTTGTGGACGATTTACGGCGCGCCTGAAGGCGCGCCCTGATACAAACCCGGATCTCTTGATGCCAATTCCTAGCACCAGGAGGTTGCGGAAGAAGTCTGCGGATGAAGTCTGTTTCGTATCAGGGCGCCGCTTCAGCATCTTCTTAACAAACCCCTTTAGGGGCCGGGGCTGACTCAGGAACGCGAATCGGTGGCGAGGCGCATCTTCCAGGCTTCCGCGGCGGCCACTCTGCGCGAGATCGCGGGGTGCGAATGGAACAGCCACTCGATCCAGCGTGCCGGCGTCCGCTCCGCCAGATTTTGCGCTGCCAGCTTGTTCATCGAACTGATGAAGGGCTGCACGCTGCGAATGGTTTTGAACGCATACCGGTCGGCCTGTCGCTCGTTGAACCGCGAGTAGGCATTCATGGCCGGCATCAGGACGACCGACAGCATGGTCGAAACCAGTACCAGCAGCGGAAGATTCGAGAAGTCCGACATCGTATCGAACATGGCCCATCGTTCGATCGACAGGTGCAGCACGTCGTTGGCGGCCCAGAAGCCGAAGAGCATGATCCCTGCCTGTACGAAGATGCTTTTGAGGATGTGCTTGTGCACGTGATGGCCAAGCTCGTGCGCCAGCACCGCTTCGATTTCTTCCGGAGAATAATGGTCGAGCAACGTGTCCGCCAGGATGATGCGGCGCGTCGCTCCCAATCCCGTGAGCGCGGCGTTGGCCTTGCGGCTCTTCTCCGAGAGATGCCACTTGTAAATGCCTCGCACTTTTGTGCCCGCGCTTTCACTGAGCCGCACCAGTCGCTGTTTCAGGTCTTCATTTTCCAAAGGCTCGAACTTGTAGAAGATCGGGAAAAGAATCAGGGGCGCGACCTGCGCCAGGATCACAAACAGTCCCATGAACATGGCCCAGGAAATGAGCCACCAGTGCTGGGGCGATTGCCGGATCGTGAAGTAAAGAAGTTCGGCAATGATGACGGCGAACAGCAGCCCGACCAGGAATCCCTTGGTCTCGTCCCATAACCAGGACCGAGTTTTCTGGCTGGAGAGGTGAAAGCTTCGCTCCAGCCGGAGCCCGTAATAGTCGAGCCCGATGCCCAGAAGCTTGCCCCCCAACATCAGCAGGAAGACATAGAAAAAGACCGAAAGGGTGTAATTCTGAAATGCGGCCCGGTAGGCCCAATCCCGCAACACCGCGTTCCATCCGGAAAGCAGCAGGACCAGCAGGAAGGCGAGGCCCAGCGCAAAGTCGCTGAATTCGAGCCAGCGATGAATGTGGTTATAGCGCCGAGCCTCGGGCGTGTCGGCGGCTAAGATCGGGCTCTCTTCGGCAAATCTCATGGTGCGGTTCGATAATGATTATCCACTAATAGAGACCGTTCCTTGCATGAACGTTCACGAACAAGAGTTCAGTGTCGAGTGGCAGTGAAGTAACCCGGCCAAAAAACAATCAGCCACTGGCCGAAACGAAAGTCTTGGCGAGATCCAGAACTTCCGTGACCAATTCGGGCCTGGCCGCTTCGGAATAAACCCGCAATAAAGGCTCGGTCCCCGATGCCCGCAGCAGAACCCACGGAGTGGCGCCATTGCCGTTCGTGGATGCATTCAAGAAAAACTTGACCCCATCCATGTTCTCTTTTTTGACGATCTTGTATTTTCCCAGGTTCGTGGTCGTCTCGGCGCGCGCTCTCTGGATCGCGCCCCGTTTAACGCTGTCTGGGATGTGCAGGTCGAGCCGCCCGTAGTAGTGCGGGCCGAATTCCTTTTGCAGATCTGCCACCAATTCACCCAGCGGCTTGCCCTCCTCCGCCATGACGTTGGCCAGCAGCAGGGAATTCAACAACCCATCTCGTTCCGGGAGGTAACGCGAGTAGCCAATGCCTCCCGACTCCTCGCCACCGATCACGATCTCGTGATCCATCATGAGGTCGGCGATGTACTTGAAGCCGATAGAGCACTCATGCAGCTTTCGTCCATGCTTGGCGGCGATCCGGTCCACCATGCTGGTGGTATTGAAAGCGCGAACCACGTCTCCCGACCATTGCTTGCGTTCCAGCAACCAGCGCAGCAGAACTGCAAAACATTTATGCGAGTCGACGAAGCTGCCGTCTTCCGCCACCGCGCCGATCCGGTCCGCATCTCCATCGGTCGCCAGGCCCGCGTGGCAATGCTCTTTCGCGACCGTTTGCCGCAACAACTCTATATGCGGCTCGATGGGTTCGGGATTGATGCCGGGAAACAAGGGGTTCACATCCTGGCGAATGGCGACGTGATCGATTCCGCGGTCCGCGAAAATCTGCGCCATGACTCCTCGTCCTGACCCGTACATTGAATCGATAACGAACTTGAATTTGGCTTTCGCAATCAGATCCAGATCGGCAAACTTGCACATGGCCGCGATATGTGCAGGTTTGAAATCGACTTCTTCAATCGCGGCGGCCTTGCCCGCTGGTTTCGTTCCGGCGTGCAACTCGTCTTCGATCTTGTTCATGATGGCGGGCGTTGCCGATCCGCCGAAGCTGGCCTTGAACTTTACCCCATTCCAGTTCCACGGATTGTGACTGGACGTGATCATGACTCCGCCGGCGGCGCCTTGTTGCTTCACGGCCAGCGAGACGGCCGGGGTGGGCGTGTAGTCGTTGGCGAGCTTTACGGGGATGCCTGCGCCGGCGATCACCTCGGCGGTCGCGCGCGCGAAACGGGGGGAGCCGAAGCGGGTGTCGTAACCGATCATGACTCCGCGGGAGCTCTCTTCATGCTTGAGCACGTAGGCCGCGATCGCATTCGCAACCCGTCGCACGTTGTCGAAGGTATAGTCCTCCGCGATAATTCCGCGCCAGCCGTCGGTACCGAACTTGATTTCAGTCATAAAAGAGCTACGAGCTATGAGCTGCGAGCGAGCAAGTTCGCCATGCTCCGCGAGGACGACAATTGCTCGGAGCTCGGAGCTCGAAGCTCTCACGTCAATTTCGATAGCTTCTTGTCGTCCAGGTACTTCACTACTTTGCCTACATCCTGGGCCCGGTCGCGGGTGGTGATCAGCAGTGCGTCGCCAGTGTCGACGACCACCAGGTCCTTCACTCCGACGGCGGCGACGAATTTCCCGGGCGCGTGCACATAGTTTCCCGAGGCATCGAGCAGGAATGAACCGTCGTCAACCAGCACGTTCGCGTTCTCGGTCTTTTCTTTTGCGGTGCGATGTTCGTGGAGCGCGGTCCACGAGCCGAGATCGTTCCACCCGAATTCCGACGGAATGCAATAGATATTCGAGGCGCCCTCACCTTTCGCGGAGCGCGGCTCGAGCAGAGCGTAGTCTACGCTGATGTTGTCGCACTTGGGATAGAGTTTGCGGAACGTTGCTTCGAACGTGCGGGTACCATAGGTGGAGGCGATCCTCTCCAGTATCGCTGCAGTGTTCGGCAGATGTTCGCGCAGGGCGTTGGCGAGAGTCTGGGCGCTCCACAGAAACATGCCGCTGTTCCAGTAGTAATTGCCGGCCGCGAGAAACTGCGCCGCACGCGTCGAGTCGGGCTTCTCGGTGAATCGGCGGACCTGCAGCGCGCCTCCGTCCGAGGCCGCGCCGGCCTCGATGTAGCCATAGCCAGTTTCGGCGCGCGTTGGCTTGATTCCGAGAACTACGATGTTCTCGCCGCTGGCCGCGATCTCGACGGCGCGTTCGATATTCTTGCGATACCCCTGATCGTCACCAATGACGTGATCGGAAGGGAACAATCCAATGACCGCTCTTGGATCGGTTCGCTGCAGGAAAAACGCGGCCAGCCCGACCGCCGGAGCCGTGTTGCGACCGATCGGCTCAGCGACGATCTGCCGCTTGTCGAGTTTGGGCAGCTGGCGGATGATCGCGCTCCGCAAATCGTCATTGGTGATCACCCAGACCCGCTTCGCTGGGGCCAGCGGCAGCAGGCGGTGGAGGGTCTGCTGGATCATGGTTTGCTTGCCGTCGAGCGGGAGCAATTGCTTGGCGCAACGTTTTCGGCTCAGGGGCCAGAAACGCGTGCCCCGGCCGCCGGCAAGAATCACGGGATAAAAGTTCGATGGTTTCGCCACGCTGGTTTCTGCACTTGCTTTTGGAATCTACAAACGCGTCTCAGGTTCCGGCAAAGTTGTGCCGGGTACGTACGCCTTCAAGAAATTCACGCCCCACTGCGGACGCACTCCGAACGCTTGGAGAGACGCGGGAATCACGGCCGCATCGCCCTTCGCCAAAGTGACAGGCTCCATTCCCGCAGCCTCGACCACGCCGCAGCCCTCGATCGCAACCAGAATCTGAACCGACTTCTTGCCGGTATCGTCGGCGGTCCCGAAAGCCTGCGGCTCTTTCAGTTCATACTGATCGACCACGAAGTACGGCGCGCGGATCATCGGCGCAATTGTATTCTTCGTCTCCCCGATGCGGGCGGGCGCGGGCCGGATCACTTTGCCCGACGCCACTTTTTCCTTCACGGCCGCCAGTCCTTCTTTCAGGTGCAATTCCCGCGGACGGCCGTAGTCGTAGAGCCGGTAGGTGCAGTCGGATTGCTGCTGCGTCTCGACCATGATCGAGCCCGGCCCCAGAGTGTGAACCGTTCCGCCCGCCACATAAATCATCTCGCCCGGATACACGTTGATCCAATTCAGAAGATCTTCGGCGCGGTTTTGCTCGATCGCTTCCCGCAGCGCGGAGCTGCTTACGCCCGGCTTCAGCCCCATGGCCACCTGCGCGCCGGGTTTTGCCGTCGCGACATACCAGCACTCGGTTTTTCCCCACGGCTGGCCGGTATGCTGCGCCTGCGCGTCGTCGGGATGCACCTGCACGGAGAGCTTCTCATGCGGGAACAGGAATTTGAGCAGCAGCGGGAAGCGCTTTTCGTCGCGAGCCGCTTCGCCCACCAGCAGGCGGCCGCACTCTTCGCTGAGATCCGCCAAGCTTCGCCCCGCCAAAGGGCCGTTCGCCACTTTGCAGTGATCGCC
This sequence comes from uncultured Acidobacteriota bacterium, assembly GCA_963733805.1. GTDB lineage: Bacteria > Acidobacteriota > Terriglobia > Terriglobales > Acidobacteriaceae > Gp1-AA133. The sequence continues at coordinate 65,661 of CAVTEO010000012.1, forward strand.
GGTCAGCCAGGCTTCGCCGATCTTCTCGTCAAATTTGTGGTCCGGATAAATCGGGGAAAGGTCGGTCGTTCCCCAGGGACGCGGGTCGAACGCAGGCAGCATTCTCAGTGGATAGAGGTCAGTCATTCGCCAGAGATTCAGATGCAGCTATTTCTCACGCTGAACATTTCTTTTCCTTAAGGACGAATGCTCGTAACCCTTTGCCAGACAGGGTTTCGCTCGTGAGCCTCGTCCCTTTCGCGGGTTTTGCAGTCAGAACTAAAGGTCGTCGCACACGAAGGCCGAATTCGAACAGTTCGCAATGGACCTGTTGTTTCGGGAACGTTTCTTCAGATTGCCCGCTAAAGCGCAGCCAGGAACTTGCGCATCCGTTCCAACCCGCGGTCCAGTTCGGGGATCGAGGTCGCGTAGGAAACGCGAATATGATCGGTCGTGCCGAAGCCCTCGCCCGGAACCGTGGCCACGTGCGCTTCCCGGAGCAACCGGCCTGCGACGTCGGATGCCGACTTCACACCACCCTTCCCAAAAAACGAGGAGATGTTCGGGTAGGCGTAGAACGCGCCCTCCGGCAAGGTGCACTTCACGCCCGGAATCGCGCGCAGCCCACTCACGACGTGATCGCGCAGCTTGATGTACTCGCGGCGCATTTCCTCCACGCACTCCTGCGGCCCCTTCAGGGCAGCCACGGCCGCTTTCTGCACGATCGAGGTCGGGTTGGAAGTTGACTGGCTCTGCAGCTTGGCCATCGCGCTCACGACGGCGGCCGGCGCCAAGGCGTATCCCAGCCGCCAGCCAGTCATGGCGTAAGTTTTCGAGAGCGAGCCCAGGATTACGAGCCGCTCGCGGTACGCGCGCAACGATCCTGCCGAGAAATTCTTGTCCGTGTAGTTGAGATAGACATAGCACTCATCCGAGGCCACCCAGATGCCGCGCTCGTGCGCCATCTGGATGATCTCCGTCATGTGCTCCGGCTTCATCACGGCGCCAGAAGGATTCGACGGCGAATTGAGGATGATCATCTTCGTGCGGTCGGTGACGTTTTTCAGCACCATCCGCGCGGTGAGCGCAAAATCGCGCGACTCGTCGGTCTCGACCAGCACGGGCTTCCCGCCGGCATAACAAATGATGTCCTTGAACGAAACCCAGTACGGCACCGGCAGGATGACCTCGTCGCCGTGATCCACCAGCACCTGGAGCGCGTTGAAGAGCGCATGCTTGCCGCCGGTGGAGGCGATCACTTCCTCGCGCCGGTAGTCGGAGGCGAAGTCGGCGGCGTGCCGCTGCACAATCGCATCGCGCAGCTCGGCGGTGCCCGCAACCGCCGTGTACTTCGTAAAGTTGCCCTGAATCGCCGCGATGGCCGCGTCCTTGATGTGCTGCGGCGTGGCGAAATGCGGCTCGCCGGCGCCGAAATCCACCACGTCCACGCCCTGCATGCGGAGCTTGTCGGCTTCCGCCACCACCGCCATGGTGGCGGATGGTTCGATGCGGTTGATGCGTTCAGTCAACTTGATGGCGTGGCTCGCTTCCGTGGTCGTGGGTGTCATGCTTTTTTCCTTGCCCTCGATTTACGAGTTTCCGATTTCTGTTCCTGCTGTGCCTGGAATTCCCCGAATTTGTAGGCGGGGTCAAGCTTGCCGCGCAGGTGTTGCTCCACCAGCTCAGGTACCAATCCCTTCACCGATCCGCCGAGTTGCGCCACTTCGCGCACCAGCCGCGAACTCAGGTAAGAGTATTTCTCAGCCGGCATCATGAACACGGTCTCCAGTTCGGGGCGCAGCTTGCGGTTCATCAATGCCATCTGCAATTCGTATTCGTAATCGCTCAAGGCGCGAATCCCGCGCAACACCGAACTTGCGCCCACCCGGTCGGCATAATCCACCGTAAGGCCATCAAAGGTGTCCACGCGAACGTTGCTGTAGTGTCCGGTGAGCGCTTCCAGCATCGCCACCCGCTCGCTGACATTGAACAGCGGGTCCTTGTCCGGATTCCTCAAGATCGCCACGATCAGCTCATCAAAAATCTTGCTGCCCCGCTCGATCAGGTCGAGATGACCATTGGTCGGCGGGTCAAACGAGCCGGGATAAATGGCGGTGGTTTTGTGCAATGGCCCCTCGCGGAAAAGCCGGTGCAACTAGCGAATCTTGATTTTAGTGGGGTGGGAACGGGGATGGCAAACCGGAGTTTCCGTGCCTAACAGTTCAGAATCACTGAAGGGCTGGCAGAGGCACAGAATGTTCTGGGACTGGTTCGCTACGCGCTTGAACACCCCTACGAGCCAATCTTGCCGTAGCTGTTCCGCCGATCGAACAACAAGACAAACCGCGCGTCTTTTTCAACAACGGGAATGTAAATATAGAATTGATCCTCGCGCATGGTGTATTTCTGCAGAACGTCGACATTCGCGCCGGAAAAAAACTTTGTGAGGTACTCGCAGTCCAGACCCTGCGTACACGTGAAGTACACCGGACGATATTCCTGATCGGACCTGCTGTAGCCAAAGTAGTTGCCGACCTTGTAGATCGCCGTCTTTCCTTCAAAGTTGCCCGAGTAAATGATGGTGAGTTGCGGTAGTCCGCTACGCTGATTCTGCAGGAATCCTCGAATCTCATCCACACGCTTGTAGTCCTCGTATTTGCCCGACGCGAGCAAATGGCCGATCTCGTTTAACAGATTCTCGTTGGTCTTGAGAACATCCTCGGCTTGTTCACGCACCACCGCGAGGTAGCGATTCTTCGACAGGTATGTACCCAGGAAGATGAAGCCCGCCAGCATCGCGGCTACCGCGAAGAATCCCATAGCCCATTTCTTGAGCTGACCCGGTCTGGGCTCGACTTTCAGTTCAGCAATCTTTGCGTCGGCGATCAGGCTGACGTTGGTGGCGACATTAAGGAGGACGAGCACAGCCGCGACGCCGATTAATCCCACGAACGCTGAGATCAGAAACGAGCTCGTCGTTTCTTTGAAGGGATTGATTTGGAGTCCCGCGCAGAGCACCAGGACCACGACTCCCATCAGGAAAACCCTGGTGACCACAGCGAGGACCGTTAGCGTCCCCTTCGCAATTTGGAGCTTGCTGTCGAGTTGCATCGGCCCGAACTCCTTTCGAAGCACTCTAATCTCGCCAGAAACAAATATGCCCCACGACTTTAGACACCGTGGGGCATTTTTCAAGTTCGTTTCTGCTACCGGGAACCCGGGAAAGCGATACCTACCTTCTCGCCGCCGGCACCTTGGCTGCATCCGTGCCCGTGGGCATGGTTGCGACCTTGCTCGTCTGCTGTGCCGCCGGTGTTGCGCCGTTGGTGGGTGCTGCTGCCGGTGACGGACTCGCCGGAATCAGGCCCAGCGTTTTGCGCACTTCAAGTTCCAGTTTGGCCAGGGTGTCCTTGTTTTCCTTCAGGAACTGGCGGGCATTTTCACGGCCTTGCCCGATGCGCTCGTTCTTGTAGCTGAACCAGGAGCCGGACTTCTCCAGAATGTTGTTATTTACGGCGAGGTCGAGCAGGTCGCCTTCGCGCGAGATGCCTTCCCCATAGAGAATGTCGAACTCGGCTTCGCGGAAAGGCGCAGCCACCTTGTTCTTCACGATCTTCACGCGCGTGCGCGAGCCGGTCACCAGGTCGCCTTCCTTGATAGCCGCGATGCGGCGGATGTCGATGCGCACGGAAGAATAGAACTTGAGGGCGCGTCCGCCGGTGGTGGTTTCGGGGTTCCCGAACATGACGCCAATCTTTTCGCGGATCTGGTTGATGAAGATGAGGCAGGTGCGCGACTTCGACACGATGCCGGTCAATTTGCGGAGCGCCTGCGACATCAAGCGCGCCTGCAGGCCCATGTGGCTGTCGCCCATTTCGCCGTCGAGTTCGGCCTTGGGCACCAGCGCGGCCACCGAATCCACCACCAGCACGTCAATCGCGTTCGAGCGCACCAGCGCTTCCGCGATCTCCAGCGCCTGCTCGCCGTAGTCGGGCTGCGAGACCAGCAGGTTCTCGACATCGACGCCCAATTTCTTCGCATATTGCGGATCGAGCGCGTGCTCGGCGTCGACGAATGCCGCCATGCCGCCGGTCTTCTGCGCTTCGGCAATGACCTGCAGCGCGATGGTCGTCTTGCCGGAAGACTCAGGCCCGAAGATCTCCACCACACGCCCGCGCGGGAACCCGCCCACGCCCAGGGCCGCGTCAAATGAGATCGCGCCGGTGGGGATCACGGCAATTGGGACGATGGCTTCTTTCGATCCCAGCCGCATAATCGAGCCCTTGCCAAACTGTTTTTCAATCTGGGAGAGCGCGAGATCAATTGCTTTGGTGCGTTCGTCGGCCATGATGGCTCCTCGAATGTAGGCTTTTATGAAGACCCTCGTAGGGTATACCCACGGGCTGGCGGGTCGTAAGTGCTGATCGTCACAGCGATTGTGTTCAATCTACCAACGATTTTGGTCAATATACCACAAAGCGAACAAAAAGCGAATCGAATTTCCCTCGGAACCATGGGCAGCAACCCCGGTACATTACCGCTTCAGCAAGTCAATCGGCTCTTTCACATCATGCACGCGGAAATACTTTGCCAGCGCGGGATACTTTCTCGCCACGGCTTCGTACATCGCGTAGGCAACGCTGCGGTAGGACATGTGGCCGGCGGGGCCGGTTCGCAATTCGGAGATGTAGACCACCTCGGCGAAGTCCATCTTGAACAGGGTTCGCTTGCGGTAGCCGAGCGGGATCAGGTACTGGGAATTTTCGAGCGTCTCGTCGCCCGGACGGCGGGCGATCTGGTCGGCCGCGAGCGCAGCGTTTTTCATGGCAGCGTCGTAACCGCCACGGACACCGGCGGCATCGATTTCTTGCGGTGTGTCGTAGCCGTGGCGGGTGGTAAAACCCTGGCCGATCTGGATGCAGCGGCGATGCCGGTGCATGTCGCGGAATCCGCCGATATCCATCAGGATGTCGAAGCGGAATTGCTGCCCGGCGCTGAAGGGGCGCAGCAGCTCATCGTGCGAACCGCGCCCGCGCAAACCCAGGTCAATGATTTCGCGCCTGATCTTTTCCCCAGCGGCCTGCACGGCCTGCCGCACTTGGCGGTACGAATAGTGACAGTGTTCGTACAACAAGGTGGACGCAAGTTCGACTTCCAGCGGTTCCTCGTCGAGCAGATCCACTAACTTCGAGGGCGCGATCTGCGTCCGGCCGATCACTTCGACGGCGGCCTGTTGCAGCGCCCGTCGAGTCTCGATTTCGTACGGATTGGGGTTGGCATATTTCACCAGGGTCGGCGCCACCCGCACTTCCTTCAGCAACTGCTCCTCGGCTTTTGAGGCCAACTCCGGAGAGACTTCGCGAATCTCGCCGACCAGTTCCTCGAGCGATTCCCGGTTCACGTTGTAGGCGGGCGACAGCGCGGCGCTCTTCAGCAATTCGCCCAGGTTGCGGATTTCCGCGTGTGGTTGCGACAGCAGGTGCGCCACCTGGGTTTCGAGCGTGCGGGCGTTGACGATTTCGCCCAGCGATGTGTTGGTCCCCAGCGGCAGCAGGTACCGGGAGATGTCGAAGGCGCGGGCGCGTACCGTGCGCTCATAGGCCTCCACCTTCATGTCTTCGGGCCGCGGCGTTATGTCGATCAGGTATTCATAGGTGCGTTGCGAAAGCGCCTGGTAGACCTCGAACAACCCGTCCATCGTGCTGCGAAACAACTTCTGAGCCTGCTCGTCTCCCCCGAAGTCCGGGACGTAGTAGCCGCTGCGCTTGAAATCCTGGTAGCGCGTGGAGCGCTCCTGCCCGTCCCAGCGCTGCTCGTCGGCTACGGTGATCGCCGCCAGGATCGAGAGCCTTTCAATGGCGAGCGCGATGTGAGCTAAATCCGCAATCGATCGGTGCCCGTACTGGAAATAGAAGGTGTTTAAAAATTTCTCGGCTTTTTGCGCCGTGATCTCCCGGAGCGACTCCTTCATGGAGAGCGCCGAGCGTGAGTATTTCGCCATGGCATAGGCCTGGACTTCAGGCTCGACGCCGTACACAGCAAAGACTTCGACCGCCGGCGAATCCGCCGAGGACGCGTTTTTGTGGGTGGGTTCTGATTTGGTCATCACTTCAGACATGGGAGTGCTCGAATGTTATCTGGCTGGGTGTCGATGCGCAATGAGACTGCCTGTGGAGATTTCGTCTCTGCGGGGGTCAGATCCGGGGCCGTACCGGCTATGGTCCGGGGCAACTTTTGCCACTTTTCAGTCGAAAGGTGAATCATATATAACTGTTTAGTCCCTTATAAGATGAAGCGTATTTTTCTCATAGTCCTCCTTTGTGGGCTCTGGGCTCCGGGAGGCGCTTTTGCACAGGCCATGTTTTCCGCAGGCGAGGCGGCAGTGCTGCCGTCCGCCAAGGGAGTCCTGCCGCCTTTCCCACTCATCCTGGCGGATTCGCAGCCCGCGCCGACGTTGGGCCCGACCGCCGGATTGCCGTTGATGGCGCCCGAGTTAGCTCTTGCGGCCTACCAGCAGCGAGTGGTTGAGCAAACCCACGCCCTGGCCGCCTATTCTGCCGTGACCGTCGTCCGCGCCGAGTTGCCGGATACCTCGCAGCAGGGCGAATTTGAGCTGCAGCGTAAGTTCGAAGCGCCTCACACCCTGCAGTTCACGCCCGTGCATTACAGCGGAGACGGTTTCGTTAAGAACAATGTGATCACGCGACTGCTGCAGAGCGAAGTCGATCACGTGCTGAAAGACGACCCATCGCTTACCGCCATCAGCCTCGCGAATTACAAGTTCAATTACCGGGGCCTGAGCCGCGTGAATGATCGCACGGTCCACGTTTACCAGGTGAAGCCGCACAAAAAGCGCCCCGGACTCTTCAAGGGCCGCGTATATCTGGACGCGCACAACGGATCACTGGTGCGGGTGGAAGGCAGCGTGGTGAAGTCGCCGTCGTTCTTCGTGAAGCACATTGAATTCTGGCAGGACTATACCGACGTGCAGTCCTTCACGTTGCCGGCGCACATTCACTCGGAAGCGAAGGCGCGCATCGTGGGGCGGACGATTGTCGATATCGTGCACCGCGACTATCAAGCTGTGCCGGCAATGGCCGCACGCCTGAAGGCGCCGCCACCGCCGGAAACCCGAGCGTCCTTCTAGAAGTCCCGCGTTCGCCCGAGCGTCCCTCGTCCGTTCCCTATAATCAGGGCGCAATGCATGCAGCCCTGCAGTCTGTTGCGCATCGGCCTTGGCCTCTGCCGTCCAGCCCTTGGGTCAGGGCGCAGACTTGGCACGACCTGCTGTTCGCGCATTGGGCGGTTGCGCCCGAGGCCATGCGTCCCCTCATCCCCGCGCAACTCGAGCTGGACACCCTCGATAAGCAGTGCTGGGTGGGAGTCGTGCCGTTTCGGATGAGCGGAGTGCGGGCTCGCCGGCTTCCCGCCATTGCAGGCACGTCGCGTTTTCCTGAAATCAATGTGCGAACGTACGTCGTATGCGGCGGCAAGCCCGGCGTCTATTTCTTCAGTCTGGATGCCGCGAACCGGCTCGCCGTAAAAACTGCACGGCTGCTCTATCACTTGCCCTACTTTTACGCGAAGATGCGGTCCGTCAACTCCGGCGAAGAGATCGCTTATCGTTCGAAGCGGCGAAACACCGAGGCAGAATTTCAGGGCCGCTATCGCCCTGTGACTCCGGTCAGCCTTCGCAGTACCAACACGCTCGAACACTGGCTGACTGAGCGTTATTGTCTTTATGCCACCGCTGGGGAGAAACTCTTCCGCGGTGAGATTCATCATCCGCCTTGGCCCCTGCAGGACGCATCAGCCGAAATCACCGTCAACACGATGGCGAGCGCCGCTTGCATCGCGCTTCCGGATACAAAGCCGCTCCTGCATTTTGCCCGGCGACTTGACGTTTTGATCTGGCCCCTGCGGCGTATCCGCTAGATCTGTAAACTGGTTTCCGTCAGAGGGTCCCGCCCGCAGCTTGCCCGGAGTCCTCGCCGCGCTCTATTCTTTTCCCCTGCCATGCACGAGTTCGACCTGCTCCTGTTCGAACTGTTTGCCATCTTCGTAGCCGCGAAGGTGATCGGGGAAATCTTTGAGCGCCTGAAACTGCCCGCGGTGCTGGGCGAAATCCTTGCCGGCGTGTTGATCGGTCCCTACGCGCTCAGATGGATTCACCCCAGCGACACCTTGAAGGCGATTTCAGAGATCGGCGCGATTTTCGTTTTGTTCCACGCCGGCTTGGAGGTCAGCCCCAAAGACCTCATCAAAGTGGGGCGCACGGCAATGCTGGTGGCACTGGCCGGCATCATCGTTCCGTTTGTCCTGGGCTTCGCTTATATGCATTGGCGGGGCGATGCGCTCACCGAATCTGTGTTCGTGGGCGTGGCCATGGTCGCCACCAGCGTGGGCATTACTGCGCGCGTGCTGGGCGATATGGGTGTTCTCTCCTCGAACATCGCGAAAATTATTCTGGGCGCGGCGGTGTTCGACGACATTCTCGGCATGCTTCTTCTCGCCGTGGTCGACGGCCTGGCGCAGGGCGGAGGCGTCGAATGGCTCAAGCTTGGCATTCTGGCGGTGGAAGCCATCTTGTTTGCGCTCTTTATGATTTTCATCGGCCCGCGGATTCTTTCGAAATTACGGCCCAGCCTGGCGCGGCTTTCCACTCACAACGCGCCCCTGATCGTTGCCCTGATGGTCTGCCTGGGCCTGTCCTTTGCGGCGAGCAAGATTGGAATTGCGGCCATCATAGGAGCTTTCTTCGCCGGTATGATCTTCTCCGAGTGCTCGCCGGAGTGGGACCTGCGGCCCAGAGTCCACGCCATCACCGAGTTCCTCGGACCATTTTTCTTCTTTTCGATCGGCTCCCAACTTGATGTGAAGCTCTTTAACAAAGATGTGCTGCTGGTCGCCATTGTGGTTTCGTTGCTGGCCATCATTTCGAAAGTGGTGGGATGCGGATTGCCGCTCATGCGCCAGGGCTGGAACGCCGCCCTGAGCGTGGGTGTGGGCATGATGCCGCGCGGCGAGGTTGCCCTGATCGTTGCCCTGGTGGGCCTGAATTCACAGATTGTTACCCAGTCGACGTATGCGGTTGTCGTGTTCATGACCGCGGTCACGACCATTCTCGCGCCGCCGCTGTTGCGGGTTCTCTTTCGTAGGCAGCGCCTCACTATTGCGCAGACTGCGCGTGTTTCGTGATGTCGCGAGCCGCAAACCTGCACCACCTTGACCGGACCGACGTCCTTTCGCCCGCGCGGGTATAATTTTCAATTCTTAAAACGGCATAGTAACTAGTTAGGAGCAATAAGAATGACCCTATCCGGACGCGTAGCGCTGATTACGGGCGCTTCGCAAGGTATCGGCCACGCCTGCGCGCTGAAGCTTGCCGAAGCCGGCGCTTCTGTGGCCGTCGCCGCTCGCAATCAGGCCAAACTCGACGAACTGGTTACGCAGATTTCAGCGGCAGGCGGGAAAGCCGCGGTCTTTCCCCTCGATGTCGCCGACGAAGAGCAGATCAAGTCCACCTTCAAAGCCGCCATCGCGCAGTTCGGCAAAATCGACATCCTGGTCAACAATGCCGGCATCACCCGCGATCAATTGGTCATGCGCATGAAGCGCGCGGACTGGGACGCTGTGCTCAACACGAACCTGACTTCGGCGTACCTGTGCATTCAGCAGGTCATCGGCTCGATGTTGAAGCAGCGCTGGGGACGCATCATTAATGTGACCAGCGTCTTCGGGCAAACCGGGCAGGCCGGACAAGCCAACTACGCCGCCTCGAAAGCCGGCTTGATCGGGCTGACCATGGCGGTCGCGCGCGAAGTCGGTTCTCGCAACATCACCTGCAACGCCGTTGCGCCGGGATTTATCGCCACCGCCATGACCGAAGGATTGCCCGCCGAATTGAAGGACGCCGGCCTCAAGATGGTCCCGCTCGGCAGGATCGGCACTCCCGAAGACGTCGCCGGCGCCGTGCGCTTTCTGGCTTCCGACGAAGCCTCCTACATCACCGGCCACGTGCTGAACATCAACGGCGGCATGTTGATGGGCTGACCCAATGAAGTCCGGACAATTCCAGAGCAGCGAGCCATGAGAGACAAGAATCCCGACCGATCTTCTGTGCCCTCTGTGCCTTTTGCGGTTAAAGGTTTTGCCTTGTCGCAGGTCGAATCCCCATCCCAGATTGCGCAAGTCCGTGAACTCTTCCGGGAATACGAGAAGGCCCTCGGCATCAGCTTGTGCTTCCAGAACTTCGAGCGGGAACTGGCCGATCTGCCCGGCGATTACGCTCCCCCATCGGGTCGCCTGCTACTCGGCGCCTATGAGGGTCAACTCGCGGGATGCGTTGCCCTCCATCGGCTGGAGCCCGGCATTTGCGAGATGAAGCGCTTATACTTGCGCCCGGCGTTTCGCGGAAAAGGCCTTGGTCGCATCATGGTCGAAACCATCATCGGCGAGGCTCGCGGCCTCGGTTACCATCGCCTGCGCCTGGATACGATCGAGCCCCTGATGAAAGATGCGGTGCGCACTTACCGCAAAATGGGTTTTCGCGAGATTCCGCCGTACTGCGCGAATCCCTGCGAGGGAGCGCTTTACATGGAACTCGACCTGGGCTAGTTGGCGTTCACCACAGAGGACACGGAGGACCACAGAGCTAACATCCCAATCCCTCTGTGTTCTCTGTGTCCTCTGTGGTGAAGTTTGTTCAGCTCCGTCAGTAAAGGTGGAACTCATGACGAAACTGGTCACGGCTCTGGCTCTCTTGTTAGCACTGCTGCCGCAAGATCACTCAACCACGAAACCCAATGCAACCTCCGCCGCCAGTCCCATCATCGGAACCTGGCGTCTGGTCTCCGCGGGCAACATCCTTAAAGACGGGGCATTTGCGCCCTTCGCGGAATACGGCCCGCATCCCATTGGCTATCTGATGTACGACAGCACCGGGCACATGTGCGTCTCCCTGGCCAATCCGAATCATCCGCGCTGGGCGATTCCGGAAAAGCCGACCGACGCCGAGAAACTCGAGTCGTATCGTGTCATGTACGCCTATTGCGGAACCTACGAGCTGCAGGAGAAGGAGCATCGCATCATTCATCGACCGGAAATGGCTTCCTGGCCTCACTACGTCGGAACCGACCAGATCCGGCCGTATCAGTTGGAAGGCAACCGGCTGATTCTCTCCGGTCACGAGACTGCGCCCGATGGAGAAGCGAGCGGTTACCGGATTACCTGGGAGCGCGTCGAAAAATAAGCTTTCTAATCTCGATGAGAGGACCAGCATCATGCGAAGCGTCATGAACAAAACACTGCTTACCTCGGCATGCGTCCTTGCCCTGGTCGCGGCGTCGTTCGCCGCAAACGGCAAAGAAGTCTCCTACAAAAGCGGCGACGAAACCGTGAAAGGCATTCTCTACACGCCTGCGGGCAGCGGCCCGTTCCCCGGCATCGTCGTCATCCATGAGTGGTGGGGGCTCAACGACTGGGTCAAAGAGCAGGCGTCGAAACTTGCCGATCAGGGATACGTCGCCCTGGCGGTCGATCTATATCGCGGCAAGGTCGCCGACAATCCGAATACTGCGCACGAACTGATGCGCGGCGTTCCCGAAGACCGCGCCGCGCGCGATCTGCATGCGGCGGTGGAGTTCCTGAAATCTCAACCCAATGTCCGCAAGGATCGCATCGGCTCAATTGGCTGGTGCATGGGAGGCGGCTACTCGCTCAACGTGGCCCTGGCGGAGCCAACTCTCACTGCAGCAGTCGTCAACTACGGCCACCTGGCAACCGATCCGGCGGCGCTTCACAAGATCAATGCGGCGATCCTCGGGAATTTCGGAGGCCAGGATCAGGGCATCCCGCCCGACGATGTGAAGAAGTTCGAGGAAGCGCTGAAAAAAGACGGCAAGTCGGCGGACATCAAGATCTACCCCAACGCCGGGCACGCGTTCGAAAATCCGAACAACAAGACCGGCTACCGCGCGGACGACGCCGCCGACGCATGGCAGCGCACCGTCAAATTCCTCAATGAGACTTTGAAAAAATAAACGAGACGACGATCGCGTCGCCGAGGCCAGCCGCCCCTAAGACGGCTGGCCTTTCTCATGGGCGCTAGGCTGCTTTTCCGACCGATTGCGGAGGTAGTTTCGACGCAATCACATCGATTCGCTTGATTTCAGGCGGCTGCGAAAGCAGTTCCTGCGCATTCGCCATCAGCGCGGACGCTACTGCCCCGGCCAGGTGCGCCTGCCGCCCGGCTTCGTTCGGGAAAGCGTCGAAGATGCCGAACGTCGATGGACCCAGCTGAATCCCAAACCAGGCGACCGTGGCCGGTTCCTGCTGCACCAGCGGAAGCCCGCTGCGCAGAAAATCAGCCACTGCTTTCTCTTTTCCCGGCTTCGCTTCGAGCCGGACCCACAGCGCAACTTGCACGTTGTCAGACATGAAAGTAACTCCTTTTCTTCTGAAAAAATGGCGAGCGGTTCGACGAAGTGGAGCGGCTACTTCCGGGCGGCGGAGAAAGCACCAATCCGATTGCTACTATCATAATGCAGGCCGTGAAACGGCGGTGCTTGATCAAGAGTCAGCGCACGGGGTTCCCGTCCTCGGGCGCAAGTCTCGGTGGAAAATTGCTCGGATGACTCGGCTGCCGGCGACAAACCGATCACTCGAAACGCTTTTTCACTGTAACAATTTCTACTTGCCAGACCGTACTACTGTGGTTACTATGCAGTCCAACTCCGTCGTCTTTTTTGATGTTGCTGCATCCTCTATGAACATCGGCGAGACCATCCGAAACTACCGGCTGCAAAAAGGCATGTCGCAGGGCGATATCGAAAAACGCACTGGTCTGCTTCGTTGTTACTTGTCGCGGGTAGAAAACGGACACACCATCCCGTCGCTGGATACGCTGGCCAAGATAGCCACCGCGATGGAGCTTCCACTCTCCCAGTTCTTTTCGGACTCCGGCCACGCCAACGGATCGAAAGGCTTGCCGCAGCTTTCCGAAGATGAAGTTCGCTTCCTCAGCCAGATCCGCCGCTACTCCACCAGCCTTAACGATAGCGATCGCAAGCTAGTGCTCGCCATGGTGAAAAAGATGGCGTCGAGCGCGGCAAGATAGCTGCGAGCCTCGAGCCACGGGCTCTGAGCTTCGAGCTCTGAGCCAACTTCCCAGCACAGCTCCTTCGACTTTGCCTCAAGGCCTCGCCACCCCACAGAATCCTATAAGTGCGGACATGTAAGCGCAGACCTGGAAAGGTCGTAGCTCGCGGCTCGCGGCTCAAAGCTCCCGGTTACTTTCGTACCGTCCCTTCCGTGCCCGCAAGGTATCTGCCGCAAATTTCCAAGCCTGCCTAAACTGATTCCTCGGAAGAGGCTCGCCCCTTTGACCATCGATGAGGAATTGACGCATCTCGACTCGCTCCTTCGCCGTTTGAAGATCGAGTACGAGGTCTACTTCAACAATCCGACCAAGCGTCCTCCCACCGACCTGGAATGGAAGACGGTCGCGCTGATCCGCAAGCATTCCGACGGCGGCCGCATGAACTTCACCCAGCGCTTCCGGTACAACGAGATGGCGCAGCGCTACGCGATTTACAGCGACTTGTGGCGCAAGAAAATGCGTATCCGTGAAGAGGGCTACCGCCGCCCGCAGGATGCTTTGCTTTCGGTGCAGGGTGTACGCAGTGTGGACGAGCCGATGCCGAAGGCTCATACCGTGTACGGGGTCGCGCCTCGCTCATTCACCATGGAATGCTCGGCAGCCGCCCCCAAAGAAGATGTCGAACGCCTTTACAACGCACTGATCGCCGCCAAAAAGAAATCCGGGGAAGCCGTCAGCGGCGACCTGAATTCTTTTTCCGCGTTCGTGAAGAAAAAAACCGACGAGATCCGCAAACAATATTCCTGTGAAAAAGTGGAGTACTCCGTCGAACTGCACGACGGCCATGTGAAACTGAAGGCCAAAGCGAAGACCTAACCGCTTTCAATCGCTAGTCTCCGGTCGTCAGCCTTCAGCCGAGCCCAAGTTCCTGTCCCTGATCCTGAGACGACCGCAATTCTCATCCTCGTTGATGCGCAGGACTCCGCGAGCCTTGCCTGTCGACTGGCGGCTGGCGACCGACCACTGACGGCTGTTAGAATTCCCCATTCTGCGGCGTTCATCCCTTCTCCCAGCGAGGCGTTCCCATGGCGAAAATTCAGCGAGCCATCCTGAGTGTCACCGATAAAAGCGGCCTGGTCGATTTTGCCCGCAAACTCGCAGGCATGGGCGTGGAGTTGATTTCCACCGGGGGCACCGCGAAACTGCTGCGCGACTCCGGGATCCAGGTCAAAGACATCTCCGATCTCACCGGTTTTCCGGAAATGCTCGACGGCCGCGTGAAGACCCTGCATCCCAAGGTGCACGGAGGTATTCTGCACCGCCGTGAGAATCCCAGCCATCGTTCGGCGGTCGCGCAACACGGCATTCAGCCTATCGACATGGTGGTCGTCAACCTCTACGCTTTTGAGAAAACAGCCGCTAAGCCGGGCGTGCCGTTTGAAGAACTCGTGGAAAACATCGACATCGGCGGCCCCTCCATGATTCGTTCGGCCGCCAAGAATTTTCAGGACGTGGCGGTTGTGACTTCGCCCTCCGACTACGAAGCCCTCGCGCAGGAGATGGCGAATGCAGGCGGCGAGCTCTCTTCCGGCACCCGGTGGCGGCTCGCCCAGAAGGCCTTCGCGACCACGGCTGCTTATGACTCCGCGATTGCCTCCACCCTCGAGCGGGTGAATTCGAACGGCCATTTTGAACTACGCCCGGCAAGCGGCTTTCCCGCCACGTTGCGCATGTCATTCCAGAAAGTCATGGACCTGCGCTACGGCGAAAATCCCCATCAGAAAGCGGCCATGTACTCCGACAACTCGGGTTCCGGTGTAGCCAACGGACAGCAACTCCAAGGCAAGGAACTCTCCTACAACAATATCGTCGATCTGCAAGCCGCCTGGGATCTTGCGCAGGAATTTGAAGAGCCGGTGGTCGCCATCATCAAGCACACCAACCCCTGTGGCACCGCTACCGGCAAGAATCTGCTCGAAGCGTACAAGAAGGCGCTCGAATGTGATCCAGTGTCCGCCTTTGGCGGAGTCATTGGCGTGAACCGCGTGATTGACGCCGCCGCCGCCGAAGAGATGGCCAAGCTTTTTCTGGAAGTGATCGCGGCCCCCGGCTTCGACGACGAGGCCAAGTCGAAATTCGCGGCCAAGAAGAACCTGCGCCTGGTGGAGGTTGTTTCCTCCGAGCAGAAATGGACGCTTAAAAACGTCTCCGGCGGCATGCTCGTGCAGGACGCGGACATCCGCCCCCTCGCTGACGCCGACCTCAAGGTTGTCACGAGGCGCGCGCCCACACCGGAAGAGAAACGCGCCTTGCTGTTCGGTTGGAAGGTCTGCAAGCACGTGAAATCAAATGCGATCCTCTATGTCCGTGACGGCCAGACCGTGGGCGTCGGCGCCGGGCAAATGAGCCGCGTGGATTCCTGCAAGATCGGCGCAATGAAGGCGCAGTTGCCCTTGAAAGGGACGGTGGCTGCGTCCGACGCATTCTTCCCCTTTCCCGACGGCGTCGAGGAGATTGCGAAAGCGGGCTCGACCGCGATCATTCAGCCGGGCGGATCGGTTCGCGATCAGGAGGTCATCGAAGCTGCCGACCGCCATGGGATGGCTATGATTTTCACAGGGGTCCGGCACTTCCGGCACTGAGTGGGCGTCGCGATGACTAAACTGCTGCAGCGTGTTTCGTAGCAGGCTATCTAGTTGAATGAAGCGGCCACGCCGGCCTGGTAAATCCTTCCTTCCGAGCGCCAACTCCCTGAATTTATCCGGAACGGGCGTCTCAAGTCCCGCCAGTCCCTGACCTTTGGTGGTTACTTCCGCCTGATTCGGGAAGCCCGTTTCCTTGGGAATCGGCCCTTTTGCGGAGTACAATTCAAATACACCCACGCGCGGCGGTTCAGCATCTAAATCGCTGAGACTTTGGGACCTAAGGTATTTCATGAAGAGATATTTCTTTGCCGTTTTTGTGCTTCTGGTGGCAGCTGCTGCCAGCTTCGCGCAATCCGCCAGCGCTCCAGAGAACGCCAAGCAGCCCGACCCTTCGGCCGCGCACAAACCGGATAAGGCTGCCGCCTATTACCATTACACGCTGGCGCACATGTATGAAGAGCAGGTTGCGGTTTATGGCCGCAGCGATTTGGCCACCAAGGCGATCGAGGAATACCGCGCCGCCATCGAAGCCGATCCGGGTTCCGAATATCTGACCTCTGCTCTCGCCGAGCTTTACGCAAAGACCGGCCGCATTCGCGACGCGGTACTGGAAGCGCAAGACATCCTGAAGCGCGATCCCAACAATCTGGAAGCGCATAAGCTCCTGGGGCGGATTTATTTGCGTTCCCTGGGCGACATGCAATCGGGCAGCAACGGCTCCAGCAGCGTGCTCAAACTCGCCATCGAGCAGTACGAGCAGATCATTAAAATCGAGCCTGACAATGTCGATGATCACCTGCTTCTCGGCAGGCTCTATCGCATGAATAACGACCTGCAGAAGGCGGAGCGCGAATTCAAAATCGCCGTGAAGCTGCAGCCCGATTCCGAGGAAGCGGTGACGACGCTGGCTTACCTCTACAACGAAGAAGGCGACGCCACGCGCGCAGTCCAGGTGCTCAGTTCCGTGCCGGACGCCGGCCGTTCCGCGAAGATGTATTCCGCGCTCGGTTACACCTACGAGCAGCAGAAGCAGTACAAGCAGGCCATCGACTCCTACCGGCGGGCGATTGAACAGGACCGTGACAATCTCGACGCCATCCGTGGCCTCGCCGAAAACCTGATGAACGACGGGCAGACCGACGCGGCGCTCGAACAATACAAGATCATCGCGGAAGCGAATCCCGAAGACGCGCAGACCTATCTGCACATGGCCGAGATCTACCGCAAGAGCGGCAAGTTCGATCTCGCGCTCGAGAATCTGAAAAAAGCCGAAAGCATGGTGCAGGATTCCATCGAAGTTCCCTACAACATGGCCGCCGTCTATCAGGCCCAGGGACGATTCGACGAAGCCGCGCAGACGCTTTCCGATCTACTGAAGAAGACCGAGAAGTCCGACAGCAGCTACACCCAGGGCGAGCGCAACAATCGCGCTGTCTTCCTCGAGCGCCTGGGCACCGTGTACCGCGATCAGGACAAGTACAACGAAGCCATCGAAGCCTTCCGCAAGATGATCGCGCTGGGCGACGACAATGCAGTCCGCGGCTACCAGCAGATTATCGATACCTATCGCGAAGCCAAGCAGTGGCAGCAGGCCACCATCGTGGCCAAAGAAGCCACCCAGAAACTGCCCAACGATCGGGGCCTGCAGATGGTGTATGCAGCGCAACTGGCCGATACCGGCTCGCCCGACAAGGCGCTGGCCGAAGTGCAGTCCATGCTAAAGGGCAAAGGCGACGACCGCGATGTCTACATCACGCTGGCCCAGATGAACACCCGGCTCAAGCGCTGGGATGACGCGCAGCGCGCCCTGGACAAGGCCGAGCAGCTTTCCACCAAGCCGGACGACAAGGAATACGTCTACTTCCTGCGCGGCTCAAGCTTCGAGCGCCAGAAAAAATACGAGCAAGCCGAAGAGATGTTCCGCAAGGTGCTGGCCAGCGATCCCCAGAACGCCATGACGCTCAATTACCTGGGCTACATGTTGGCGGACCGCAACATGAAGCTCGAAGAGGCTCTTGGCTTGGTGAAGAAGGCCATCGAACTCGAGCCCTCGAACGGTGCCTACATGGATTCGCTCGGCTGGGTGTACTTCCGCATGGGCAAGTACGACCAGGCCGAGCAGGAGCTGGTCAAGGCCTCTCAGCGCATTGGCACCGACCCCACCGTTCACGATCACCTCGGCGACGTGTACCAGAAGACCGGCCGTCTGAAGCTCGCGGTCGCCCACTGGGAGCGCGCGGTGGCGGAGTGGAACAAGACCGTCGCACCCGAAATCGACACCGACAATCTCGCCAGTGTGCAGAAAAAGCTGGAATCGGCCAAGGTTCGGCTCGCCAAGGAACAGTCGGACAAACCTTAAAGCAGGTTTCAAAGTTTCGAGTTTCAGGTTAAGGGTTTCAGGGCTTCAAGGCTTTTGTCTTTGAAACCTTGAAACCCTGAAGCTTTGAAACTATTCTTTTTCCATGCTCGCCGATTACGCGGTGCGCGTAGAACAATCGCGCGGTCGCCGCCGCCCCGAGCCGCAACATCCCTACCGCAACGACTTCCAGCGCGACCGTGACCGGGTCATTCACGCCCGCGCCTTTCGGCGTCTCGAAGCCAAGACCCAGGTTTTCACGCGCCGCTACTCCGACCACTTCCGCAACCGGCTGACCCACACACTGGAAGTTGCGCAGATCGCGCGCACTCTCGCCGGCGCTCTCCACCTCAATGTTGACCTGGTTGAGGCGCTGGCTTTGGTCCACGACATCGGGCATCCCCCGTTTGGGCACGCTGGCGAGAAGGCCCTGGACGCAATCATGCGGGAGAAAGGATTCTTCTTCGATCACAATCTGCACGCCTTGCGCATCGTCGAAGATTTCGAGATTCGATACGCCGCTTTCCGCGGCCTGAACCTGACCTTCGAGGTCCGCGAAGGCATCATCAAGCACTCCCGCGATTACGATGGCAAGGCGTTTCCGGAACTTGCCGAATATGCTCTGGCCCAGCGTCCTCCGCTGGAGGCGCAACTCATCGACCTGGCCGACGAAATCGCCTACAACACCGCCGATCTGGACGACGGCTTTGAAGCGCACCTGCTTTCGCTCGAACAGATCCGCTCGGGCGTGCCCGTGTTTGAGCGCTACTTCCAGGAAGTCGGCGCCCTTTACCCGCAGGCGGCCGACAAACTGAAATTCAATGAGACCATCAAGCGCATGCTCGATCGCATGGTCGGCGACCTCATCCAAAATACCGCCCGCCGGGTCCGCGACAGCCGTATCACCAGTCTCGAAGATGTGCGCCGGCATCCCGAGCGCCTTGTTTCGCTGAGCGCCGAAGTTGAGGACGAACGGCGCGCCACCAAGAGCTTCCTCTACGAAAATCTGTACTTCAGCCCTTCTTTATCCGGCGAGAAAGACGAGGCCGAAATGGTGGTCGCATCCCTGTTCCGCTACTGGATGGACAGGCCAACCGATCTTCCTCATCAGTACCAGGAGAAGGCGGACCAAGAGCCCCTGCCCCGGGTGATCTGCGACTATATCGCGGGCATGACCGACCATTTCATTTACGAGCAGTACGACCGATTCTTCACCCGATGAAGGCGCCCCACAAGTGCCATTTGCAGCGTGGCTGGTCCGTATTAGCCTGTGAGTTCTGCCAGAATCCGCCGTGCGAGGGGTTGAGACGGCATCGAGGAGATCCTTCGAGCATGTTTACGAGCTACCGCAAGAACCGTATTCCATTGGTAGCGAGGCTCTTGCTGCTCGCGCTTCTGGTAACCGGTGCGCTTCTTGCGCAGTCCCAATCCAAGGATGACCCGGAGACGGCCGCGTTACGTCAGCAGGCTTTGCAACTGTATCGCGAGGGCAAGTTCGTGGATGCGATGCCTTTGCTCGAAAAGCTATCGGGCATCAACCCGTCCGATTTTGTGGTGAAGGAGCACTGGGCTTATTGCGTGCTCGAATATTCCAAGACCATCACCAACCCGCAAGAGCGAAGAGCTGCCCGGCGGCAGGCTCGGCAACTGGGGGTCGAAGCCAAAAAGCTGGGCGACGAAGGTGAACTGATTCAGGTGCTCCTGTCGATCCCAGAAGATGGATCGGACCTGAAATTTTCTGAGCGGGTCGATGTCGACGAAGCCATGAAAGCGGCCGAGGCCAGTCGCGCCAAGGGCAACCTCGACGAAGCCAAAAACGGGTATCTCCACGTTCTCGAGCTTGACCCCAAGAACTACGACGCTACGGTCTATGTGGGCGACGTGTACTTCACTGAGCGCGCTTTCAACAGCGCCGGCGAGTGGTTCGACAAGGCGATCAAGCTCAACCCCGACAAGGAGACGGCCTACCGCTACTGGGGTGACGCGTTGGGCGAAATGGGCAAGAACGGCGAAGCTCGCGAAAAGTATATTTACGCGGTGATTGCCGAGCCGTATATGCGTCCGCCGTGGACTGCCCTGCGCCGCTGGACGGATCGGACCAATCAGCAGTTCAACGCCATCCTTCTGCAGAACAAGTCGAGCGTGAAAAACGCAACCGACAAAGCCGTGAAGCTCGAAGAACAGCCGTTGAAAGAAGCCAGTGCAGAAGAGGCTGGCTGGAATGCCTACGAAAAAGTCCGGCAGGAGTGGAAGAACGGAAAGTTCAAGCAAGAATTTCCAAATGAGACGGCCTACCGGCACACCCTGAAGGAAGAAACCGCGGCGCTGGATGCGTTGGTGACGGTGCTGGCTCCCGACGCAGCCTCGCTGAAGAAAGCCCAGATGCTCGACCCGGCGCTGCTCGCTCTCATCCAGATCGACCACGAAGGGCTGCTTGAACCGTACGTGCTGCTCAACCGCGCCGACCCGGAAATCGCCAAGGATTATCCTGCCTATCGCGCGGCCCATCGCGAAAAGCTCTATCAGTACATGGACAAGTACGTGCTCACCCGGAACAACCCCTGAACCGCGCTCGGCCCGTCACGAACTCCCATTGCGTCGCCGCTGCTTTCGCTTTACCATCGCCTTAGCGTGGCGACCCTGAAAAACACTCCTCAGTTGAAAGACCGGCTGGTTTCGGCGGCGCCAGTCGAGGACGATTCCTCGTTTGAGCTCAAGCTGCGCCCGCAGAAGCTCTGCGAGTTCATTGGCCAGGACAAGGTCAAAGAAAATCTCTCCATCGCCATCGAAGCGGCCCGCTCGCGCGGCGAAGCCATGGACCACGTGCTTCTCTATGGTCCGCCCGGACTCGGCAAAACTACCCTGGCGAACATCATCGCCAACGAACTGGGCGTCGCCTTCCAGCAGACTTCCGGCCCCACTCTGCAGATCAAGGGGGATCTGACCGCGATCCTCACCAACCTGCAGGCGAAGCAGGTTCTATTCATCGACGAAGTGCACCGCCTGCAGCCCGCGCTCGAGGAGATTCTTTACTCGGCGCTGGAAGACTACAAACTCGACATCATCATCGGCCAGGGCCCTTCCGCGCGCACCCACACCATGGATGTTCAGCCCTTCACCTTTGTCGGCGCCACCACGCGCGCCGGTCTATTGTCGGCTCCTCTGCGCTCTCGCTTCGGCATCATGTTGCGCCTTGAGTTCTACGCGCACAAGGATCTGCGGATCATTGTGGAACGGTCGGCGGAAATTCTGGGCGTGGCCATTGATGACGAAGGAGCCAACGAGATTGCCAGCCGATCGCGCGGAACCCCTCGCATCGCGAACCGGCTGCTGCGCCGCGTGCGCGACTATGCGCAGGTCCGCGGCGGGGGCAAGATCGACAAACACACCGCCGAGGCTGCCCTGCAGATGCTGGAAGTCGACCGCCACGGCTTCGATGAAGTCGACCGCAAACTCCTGCTGACCATCATCGAGAAATATCAGGGAGGCCCGGTCGGGGTGGGCACGCTGGCGGCCGCCCTCGCAGAAGAACCCGACGCCATTGAAGAAATCTACGAGCCCTTCCTGATTCAAATCGGCTTCCTGAACCGGACACCCCGTGGTCGCGTCGCCACCATGCTGGCCTACGAACACTTCGGAATCACGCCGACTCGTCGCCAGACCTCACTCTTCTAGCTCACCCCAACCATCCTGCTCCGCACTTGCCCGTAGTCAAAAGCGTGAACCACAGACCACACGGAGGAGCACGAAGGCAGATGTGAAATCCTCAGTGTTCTCTGTGCCCTCTGGGTGAAAGGGTTTCTGCCGATGAGAGAGGACGATTGGTGGCCGATTCATTTCCTTCTGAATGACAAGTCCCGGGGATGTACCCACGCTTACACTTTCGTTCCTCCACGAAATCTTGGGAACCGTCTCCCTATGGTGTATTGTGTCTGGTTTCATCCCGTGGGGGCGGGATGCATGGCGGACTTATCTTGTCTCAGGAACGGCTGCTTCGGGTGCGCGGGCTTTCTTCACGACTGCGGGTAACCGCCCTCCTTTGCACTCTGGCTGTTGTGCCAGCAGCCGCTAGTGCAGCTTCCCAGACAAAAGTCGCCAGCACCAGGAACGATTCTGACGGCGAACTCCATCCCGCCCAACAGACTCCCGCGCACGCGTCGCAAGATCCTCAAGTGCAGCAACCCTCAGCGCCCGGCGTCCTCGGCCCGCCTGCCATCTCCATTCCCCGCCTTTCGCGCGAGCCCTACCTCCGGGACTTTCTCACCATGAAAGCGGCCGGCGAGGTGGCCTCGCAGATGACACGGGTCTCCGGCTTCGTCCAGCGCGACCCGCACGACGGCGCTCCCGCCTCCCAGCGCAGCGATGCCTACCTCGGCTACGACGAGAAGAACCTTTACGTGGTTTTCGTGTGCTTCGATCATCCTGGCCAGGTCCGCGCGCACCAGGCCCGTCGCGAAGACGTGGGCGACGACGACACGGTGGAAGTCATGCTCGATACGTTTCACGACCGCCGTCGCGCATACGTTTTTCAGATCAACCCGTTCGGCGTCCAGTGGGATGCAATCTGGAGCGAGGTGCCTCACGAAGAGGTCAGCGGCAACTTTGATACTTCCTTTGACACGCTCTGGTACTCCGAAGGCCAGGTCACGCCGGAAGGCTACGTTGCCTGGATGGCCATCCCTTTCAAGAGCCTGCGCTTCCCACCCATTGCCGAACAATCCTGGGGCGTCATTCTGTATCGTGGGATCATTCGCGAAAACGAGAACGCCTTCTGGCCCGAGGTTTCCCAACGCTTTGAAGGCCGGCTCGCGCAGGCCGCGACTCTCAGCGGACTGGAAGGCATTTCTCCCGGACGCAATATTCAACTTATTCCCTACGGCCTGCTGAACTCGTTCCGCGACCTCGACACCCGCGATCCCGCCGATCCCCACTTTGAAAATCGCGCGATCGGCGGCACCTTCGGACTTGATTCCAAGATTGTCCTGAAAGACAGCCTCGTGCTCGACCTGACCGCTAACCCTGATTTCAGCCAGGTGGAATCCGACGAGCCGCAAGTCACGGTGAACCAGCGCTTCGCTGTCTACTTCCCGGAGAAGCGTCCCTTCTTCATCGAGAACGCCGACTATTTCCGGACACCGATCGATCTTTTCTTCACCCGCCAGATCGTAAACCCGAGTTACGGCGCAAGGCTTACCGGTAAGCTGGGACCGTATTCTTTAGGAGTTCTGACCGCCGACGACCGCGCCCCTGGCCTCACCGTCGCCCCTTCGGACCCTCTCGCCGCCTCGCGGCAATATTTCACCATCGCCCGTGTGAGCCGCGACATTTTCAAGCAATCCACCATCGGCGCCATCTTTACCGACGAGGAGTATCCGGCGGCCCATGGCTTTAACCGCATCGGTGGACTCGACAGCCGGATCAAACTCTCGCCCAGTTGGACCGCTACCCTGCAATCGGTAGTCAGCTCCACGCAATTCGCGGGCGACATCTATCGCGCCGGCCCTGCGTCCTACGTCGACACCACCTACTCTGGAGTGCATACCACCTACGAAGGCACCTACAAGGACGTGAGTCCGGGATTTCTCAGCTTGCCCGGATTCGTGAACCGCGTTGACATCCGCGACGTCGCCAATCAATTCGATTATCGTTTTCGCCCGAAGGACGGCCCGCTTGTTTCCTGGGGACCGTCCCTGCACACCGACTGGGTCTGGTCGCACGACGGAACGCGTCTCGACCTGCTCGCTGATCCCAGCTTGAATTTCCGGTTCAAGGGACAGAGTTTTCTCGCTTGGTATCCGTATACCGACCTTCACGAACGGCTTCGGCCAGTCGACTTCGCATCCCTCACCGCGGATCATGACTATCATGAGCACAACAGCTCCGTGATTTTCGGCACCAGCTACCTGAAATGGCTTGTGCTGCAGGGATACTACCTGTGGGGAAACGGCATTAATTTCGTTCCGCCCGTGGCGCCGACACCGCTTGCCTGCCCGGGCGCTGCCGGGATCGCGTTTACATCCTGTCCGCCGTATCTCGCGCGCTCCGACGACGCCAACCTGACCGTCTCCCTGCGCCCGATTTCCTCTCTGCGCGTCGACAACACTTACCTTTTCTCTCGACTCCGCGATCGCGACAGCACCGCCGCCATCTTCAACAATCACATCATTCGCACCAAGTGGAACTGGCAGTTCAATCGCGAGCTTTCCTTCCGCATGATCCTGCAATACACCGCGACACTCGCGAATTCGGCATTCACGTCATTACCCACCACCAAGCAACTCAATGCGGATTTCCTGCTGACCTACCTGATCCATCCCGGTACAGCGATTTACGTCGGGATACAACAGCGACCTGCAGAACATCGACCCTGCGCTGCAACTCGCCCCGACGGCGGACTCCTGCGCACGCGCGATCAGCTGATCAACGACGGGCGCCTGTTCTTCGTGAAGGTCTCTTACTTATTTCGATTCTGAGGAAGTGCCGGGCGGAGTTCAGCGGAAATTCGCGCTGCGGAATTTCTGGCGAAAATCCAGCCCGTCGAGCTTGATGATGCGGCACATTTCGTGAAGGCGGGAACGCATCCGCTCGCCGATCCGGTCGCCCAACGTTTCCTCCCGCGCAGCAGCCCGCGCCGCGGAAAGCGACCCGTTGGCTCCGGCCGCGGGACGGTCATCGAAATTGGTCGTAATGATGGTGGTTCGGTTGTTGTTGTAGCGCGTGTTCAGAATGAGGCTCACTGTGTCCCAGACCCACTCGGTCGGCTTTACCGCGCCCAGTTCGTCGAGAAACAGCACCTCGACGTCGAACACAGGACGCAGCACGTCGAGTTCGGTAGCCTGCACGGAGGCATTGTAGGAATTCTGGATCTGCTTCAGCAGCTCGCGGTAGTCATAAAAAAGGCATGCCACTCCCCGGCCCTGGATCAGTTCTTTGATGATCCCCACGCCCAGATGAGTCTTGCCGGTCCCGATCGCGCCGATCAGCAGAAGCCCAGTCCCGTCATTCGGGTCATACTCCTGTGCAAATTTTGAGGCCGCAATGTGCGCCATCGCCAACGAGGGATGGGCGCCCGGAAAATCGGTCGTAAAGCTCGGCAACTCGCAGTGTTCGTAACGCTTGGGAATGCGGGCCGTTTCCAGCAGCGACTGCGCCCGAGCCTTCAGCCGGCAATCACATCGGGCGACGCGGCGGTCTCCATTCTGAATGACACCCTTCCACCCTGTGCCGTCGCACAGCGGGCAGACTTCCGCGGAGATCTTGAGAATGCATTTCATTCGACTCTGCACCTGCGGGCGGGAACGCGCAAGTGCAAAGGCAAGGGAGCTGTGTAGAAGCTGTGGACTGGCTTGCATGGCTGTGGAGAATCGTGGAAAAGGGGCGTGGCGTTCTTTCAGCACAGAGGCACAGAGACCCAGAGAACTCCCCTGACGTCACCGAGCGAAGTGAGGCGACAGCCGAACGGAGTCGAGAGACCCCGCGTGCGGCGAATGTTACGGTGGCGTTGAGGTATTTTCACCACGGAACCGTTTCGCGCCAGTACCAAGCCAGCGGCCTGCGAAGCGCAATCATGTACTTCCGAGTACCCACGGAATCAATACCATCACCTCCACGCCCCAAACGCGGCGCCAATCAACGATTTCGCGGGGAACGCGCGCTCCCTCCCCATCGACTGCAAGAACCATGCGGCTCTGCCGAGTTATTCACAGTTGACATCCCGCAAACTAGGGGCAAAATAGCTGCCATCAGGATTCCGCCTCGGCAAGTGCGCTTCACCTCCCCCGGAATTGGCTGGGGCAGACTGGAATTCTGCCTAGGAGAGAGAATGAACAAAGCTGATCTCGTGGACCGCATCGCGGGCGCCTGTGAAATGAGCAAGACGCAGGCGACGACAGCGATCGACACCGCCGTGGACAGCATTACCGCTGCCCTCAAAAAGGGAGACCGGGTAGCTCTGATTGGATTCGGCACTTTCTCGGTTTCGCAACGCAAGGCCCGCAATGGACGGAACCCGCAAACCGGTGCCACCATCAAAATTGCTGCTCGCAGAGTCGCGAAGTTCACCCCGGGAGCTGAACTGAAGAAAGCGGTCAATAGGAAGTAATCTGGACAAGCTCGGGTTCGTCAGCGGCAGGAGGTCGGTCCTGCCGTTTTTCTTTTTAACGAAGCCGCGGAAGCAGCGATCCCGTGCGGTTGCAATACTCGTGATACTCCTTTCCGAATTGGCTGGTCAGCAGGGCTTCCTCTCTTCGAGACTTCAGCCAGTGTCCTACGACAAAAATCGACGCCCCAATCAGTGCCCGCCACTGGCCTGAGAACAACGCGGTACCCAGCATGGCCAGGGCAAGACCGCTGTAAATAGGGTGACGCACGCGCGCATACGGCCCCGACTGAATCAATTGGTGGCCTTGCTTGAGTGTGACCCGGGAACTCCAGAACTTGCCCAGATGGACGCGCGCCCATACTGAGAAACCAAGTCCACCGATAACCATGACCAGCGCGGCCACCCGAAGGCTGAAGCTGTTGGGTACAAAGCGATTATTGAGAGGGCCAAGGGGCGTGGCGCGAGCGAAAATCAGGAACCCGCCAAAGGCCAGCACCAGCGCGGTGATCAGGCGTTGGCCCGCGGTTTCGCCACGTTCGTTCCGCCGCACTCCCCAGGCGCTGGCGACCCAATAGAGCAGCCAGACCATCCATAGAGTCATTACGGCATGCCAAGAGATGAGTTCAGGCAACGTTCTGTCCCCCTTTGCACCCTTGCTAGGGCTGCCCGCGAAAGCTTACGCTAATGCTCAAGGCTCATACAATCAGCAGCTTGCACCGTTGCTGAATCCCGGAACATTCCTGTAGAATCAAAAGGTTCGAATCGAGGACCTGATCAATATGAAGGCAGCCATTCATCCCGCATACGAAGAAATTCGAGTCATGTGCGCATGCGGCAACAGCTTTACGACCCGGTCGACCCACAAGGGCGACCTGCACGTGGAAATTTGCTCCGCCTGCCACCCCTTCTTCACTGGCAAGCAGAAACTGCTGGATACCGCCGGCCGCGTGGAGCGCTTCCGCCGCAAGTACGCGAAGAGCGACGCCGCCAAGGCGGAAGCGGCAGCGAAAGGAAGTAAGGTAACATCTCTAGAGATTTGGTGCTGAGAAACTGAAGCCCTCGCCTAAGCGGGGGCTTTCTGTTGCCGATCATCGGCTGGACGTCTCTGTGCAACCCGATATGCCACTGCCAACCCCAGGGCGAGGAACACCACGCCCGCCGGGAAGATTGTGGCGTAGTAGGGCCACGACCAGCGCTGGACCGATATTTCGATCATGTCGTGAAACCCTCTTCGGATAACAAAATTGACGGTTTCAGCAACCCCGGTTCGGAGCAGGCTTCCCACACCCTGGATCAAGCCGGCAATACCGACCTGCAGAAACCATGCCGATACGACTGGAAGCGCGAACCTGCGCGCACCTCGCGAAAACTGGCCAAGCTCTGACTTCATAAGGCTTCCTGATCCTCCGGGTGGTCCTTCTGCCGCAGGAGGTTCGATGGAGACATCTTGCGTGTCAGGATAGAGCCACTTCGCCAGTAAGATCGCCGTTCCCAGACTCAGAATCAAGGTCAGCGCTGGACTAACTAAGATCTCCCAGTTCAGGCCGACGGCGAGCCTCCTCAAGCACGCTTCGGTAATATCGAAGGTAGCCGGAAGCCAACCTTGCAATGCCTCCAATGAAGGAGAAGACACCATCAGTCACAAGAAAGGCGATGGTGATCGCGCCGATGTAGTCGGTCAGCAGAATTTCGCGGATTCTTTTCATGACGTGGGTCGCGCCGAAGTGCGGATTCTGGCACGTCGGCGATGAGATGGAAAGGCAGTAAAATAGCTGACGTGCGCAAGTACTGGGACAAACCGCCTGACGAAAGGCCCGCAACCGAGCTTCCTCCGGTGCCGGCGAAGCTTCGCCTGGGAACGGTCGAGATCGCACCGGCGACGGTGCTTGCACCCATGGCGGGCGTCACCGATACAGTCTTCCGCAGGTTCATTCGAAATCTCTGTGGCTGCGGCCTGATCATGACCGAGTTCACCTCGGCCGACGGCGTGCTGCGTCACAAGGACAAGAAGGCCAAACGCTACCTGCACTTCTACGAAGACGAGCATCCAATCTCTGCACAGCTTTTCGGCAGCAATCCAGAAGTGATGGCCGAAGCAGCCCGCATGGTCGAAGGACTGGGATTTGACCTGGTCGATCTCAACCTCGGCTGCCCTGCGAAGAAAGTTGTGAAGTGCAATGGCGGATCCGGCCTGCTGCGCGACTTGCCCGCCATCGGAAAAATCTTCGAAGCCGTTCGAGCCGCGGTGAAGATTCCTTTCACGGTGAAGTTCCGCGCCGGCTGGAACGATCAGGAAATTGTGTGCGTGGAACTGGCCAAGCTGGCGGAGAATTGCGGCCTGTGCGGTGTCGCCCTGCACGCCCGCACTCGCGAGCAGGGTTACAGCGGCAACGCACGCTGGGAGTGGATTACAGCCGTCAAACAAGTGGTGAAAATTCCCGTGATCGGCAACGGTGACATTCGCACGCCCGAAGATGCCTGCGCCATGATCGCGCAAACCGGCTGCGACGCAGTGATGATCGGTCGCACAGCCGCTTCGAATCCGTGGATATTCCGCCAGATTGCCCAGTACACCGCGACCGGCCGCTACGATGAGCCGGCCGAAGCCGACCGCTATACCATGATCCGCACCTACTTCAGCATGCTGATCGAAGAGAAGTTCCCGGACGCCCCCGGCAAGATGAAGCAGTTCGCGTCCTGGTTCACGCACGGTGTGCCGGGCGGGGCGGGGCTCAGGAAGGCGATTTACGAGGCAAGAGAGGACCGTGAGATTCTGAAGCGAGTCGAGGACTTCTTCGAAGCGCGACTCGCTGCCGGTGTCGCAAGCTCGAACGCCGTTGCCCCTGCTGAATCACTTCCGTTCCAGTGGGCCGCCGAGCCTTAGCTCGGTTGGCTATTCCTTTGAGGGAGCGAAGGGTCCTCGCCCGACAGAGCTGGAATTCTCTCCTTCCCCCAACGAACCTAAACAGGCTGCAGGTCTGTGTCCGGCGCCGGATATCCGAGAATTCGCAGCATCGCGACCACTTGGCCCTTGTGATGGAACGCATGGGTTATGACATGCAACACGATGAAAGCTGGACTGCGGAGCTCTCCGCCCCAATCCACCGGACGCTTGGCCAGGGTTGTGTTCAGTTCTACTTCCGTGAGGCTATCCACATAGGCTTGGGTCTGTTTTTGTATCCGGTCCTTGGCAGCTTGTAACGCCGCGATTGTTGGGCAATCTTCTTCATACCAACCGTCGAAAGGTTCGTTTCTCAAATCGTGAACCCAGCCTTCCTCACAGGTCAGAACGTGCACGAGTTGCTTCCAGACAGTCGGATGGCCGAATCCTGCAATCGGCTTGCGACACAGCGCATCGGGCATAGTTGCGACATGGCGCAGTAAGAGGTCCATCCGTTCGTGCGTTGTCGTGTGTAGGTCGAGGATTCCTTCCTTTGTGAACATGAATTTCCTTTGGTCTTCTTTTGAGCGTGTTTCCAAGAGCGTCCGACGCCCTGTCCTTCCCGCGCGGAAGACTATCAGGTGCATGCTAAAGGCGAGATGCTTTCAATTTCCCCGCGTCGTCCTTCTCGACATACGCCCACGGCACCGCATCGTCGTGGGCAAACACGGTCAGCCAACGTTCTGCCAAAGCCCGCTCGTAGTACCGCTTCTTGCTGTCGATCGTGTCGATGGGCGACAAATCAAACGCCATCCCCCACGTCAGATCGATGTGCGCACTGGTTGGAATGAGATCGGAAATGTAGCAGGCCGTCTTCCCGCCGCTGGTCACGACAACCGCCTGCATATTCATCGTGTGGCCCGGAAAGACGCGAACGGAAATCCCCGGCACGATCTCCTGATCGCCGCGCAGCAACTGCATTTGGCCGTTCTCAATCAGCGGATTGTAGTTGTCGCTGATGTAGCTGATGGCATCGCGCATGTGCTGCTCCTGCGCGTGCCGCCATTCCCCTTCCTGCACGTAATACCTGGCTCTCGGGAAGGTCGCGACCACGCGATCGCCCTTGCGCACCGTGTTCCAGCCGCAGTGATCGAAATGCAGGTGGGTGTTGATGACGATATCGATCTCATCGGGCGCAACTCCCGCCACTGACAGGTTCTCCAGCAGCTTCGCCGGTTGTCCGTAAACCTTGACCATCTTTTCCGGAAGTTTGCTTCCGATGCCCGTCTCCACCAGGACGTTTTGCGACCCGGTGCGAATCAGCAGCGAATTCAGCCCAGCCGTGATGAAGTTCTTCCCATCGGCCGCCGCTTTTCGCGACCACATGACCTTTGGAACCACGCCGAAGAAAGCTCCTCCATCCAGCGGATACGTACCGTCGGAAACAATGCTCAATTCGAAGTCGCCCAGCGTCATGCTTCGCACGATGGCCCCTACTTCAGTTCGCGCTCGAAATGTTCTTCGATCAATTGGAACAGATGAGTCCGCGCGGCCTTCCCCGCAATGCCGTGGGTCTTGTTGGGATAAACCATCAGGCGGAAGGGCTTGTCAGCCTTGATGAGTGCATCGATCATCTGAATGCTGTTCTGAAAGTGCACATTGTCGTCGCTTGTTCCGTGCACCAGGAACAGAGCCCCATGCAGTTGCCCGGCAACTTTCGGAATGGCTCCCTGCTCATAGGCCTTCGGGCTGTCCTTCAGCAAGCCGAGATAGCGCTCGGTGTATATGCTGTCGTAATTGCGTGGATCGGTCACGGGCGCCACCGCCACGCCCGCCTTGAATGCCTCCGAATGCGTCAGGCCGTAGAGCGTCATCGTTCCGCCGCCGGACCATCCCCAAAACGCCACACGATCTTTGTCGAGTTGCGGATACTGCTCCAGCAACTGATTCAAGGCCGCAAGCTGGTCTTTCAACTCGATCACTCCGTACTGGTGATAGATGCTCGCGCTGAAGGTTCGCCCGCGGTTGGGAGTTCCGCGGTTGTCGACCGAGAAAACGGCGAAGCCTTTTTGGAGAAGCAACTCATGGAAGAGAAAAGTTGTCCCGTCCCATTCGTCGGTGACGACCTGCGCTGCCGGACCGGAGTAGACGTACATGACAACCGGCAGTTTCCCGCTGGGAGCATTCGGCGGAAGTAACAGCTGACCGTAGAGCGTGGTGGTGCCGTCCTCCGCCTTGAACTCGAGGAATTTCTGCGGCGCGAGACCATAATCCGCGACCCCGCGTGACTCCCCCACGTTGCTGCATGCGCCACCGTCCCCGCCACACAATGACCACTTTGGTGGAGTCGATGCGTTGGAGTACCGATCCAGCCAGTGTTTCCCGTCATCGGAAAACGAAGCCGTGTGCCAGCCGTCGGGTTGTGAAAGCCGGCGAACATCGCCGCCGTCGAGCCGCACGGAAAACACGCCCCGCCTGCGCGGATCGCCCTGGTTCGACGTGAAGTACACGGCGTTCTCATCCGCGGCCTCGACCGACAGAACTTCGTACTCTCCCTTTTCCAGTTGCCGTTCCAGCTTGGCATCCGCGCTCAACGGATTCTGCTTATCGAAGCTGTACAGATACAGGTGGGTATACCCGTCTCGCCAGCTCGACCACAGGAAGCGGTCGCCGGACTTCAAAATGCGAAAGACGTCATTGACGTCGACCCAGCTGCCCGGGCTTGATTCGGTCAGCACTTTGCGCGAGTGTCCGGATTTTGCATCGATGAAGTACATGTCCATCGTGTCCTGCGCGCGGTTCAAAACTTGCGCCCACAGGATCCCCTCCCGCACCCATCCAAAGCGCGGAATATAGATGTCGGTGTCTTTGGTGAGTGAAATCCACTTCGGCTTGCCGCCTTTCGCAGATACCACTCCCAGCCGTACCTCCGGATTCGGATCGCCCACCTTCGGATATTTTTCCTGCTCAACCTTGGGATGCGTCGGCAGCCAGTCGGTGATCGGGTAGGTGGGTACCTGCTTCTCATTCATCTGCAGGAAAGCGATCTCCTTGCTGTCGGGCGACCAGAAATAGTTGCCGCGCACGCCCAGTTCTTCTGCGTATACCCAGTCAACCTCGCCGTTCAGGATGCTCTCGTCGGTATCGTCGGTCAGCTGGCGTCCGTTCTGTGCGGCCAGTGGTTGCACGTAGAGATTGTGCTTGCGCAAGTAGGCGACGTGATTGCCGTCGGGAGAAAACTTGGGGCCCGAACTCGCCTCCGGCGACGAGGTGAATTGCACAGCCACACCATTTTCCAGGCTGTAGACCCAGAGCTGCCCGCTGGAGTCGAACAGCAAATACTTGGAATCCGGACTCCACAGGTAAGCAGCAACGTTGTACCGAGTAACTCGCTCTTTCTCGCGCTCGTCCTTGATCTTGTTGGCGTCGGGCGCCAGGCTTGCCAGCTTGGCTTCGCTGACCAGGACTTTTTTCGCGCCGCTCGCCGTATCGACGTACCACAACTGCCCGTGCTCGCCCGCATCATCCCGCAGGACGAAGGTCAGCTTCTTGCCATCCGGGCTCCACTGGACAGCCTCGGGCGCGCGTCCGGTGATTCCACCCTCCGAAAAAATAGACTCGATGGTTAACGGCTCCTTCGCACTGCTGGGCGCCGCACTTTGGGCAAAGCTGGCAGAAGCAAGATTCCATACCAGGATCAGAAGGACACAAAGGCGTTTCAAAAGCGTTCTCCCGAGAACAAGAATTCAGTTTCACGCGGCAGACCGGAAAGTTTACACCGCTGCGGCGTTACCCGGCTGTGAACGCCGGATCATGAGGCCGGAGATCTTCGATCGAGGCTTGCGCGAGTGCCGTGCTTTCACGCAAAATCATCGCTCTCAACAAGGAGAGATTCATGAAGATGGATCGCTTGAAACTTGACTGGCTGGTGAAGACACTATTAATCGCTATCGCCGTGCTTCTGGCAATCATTGCCTTCCGGCCCGCCGTAGCACCGCCAGTGGTAAGCGCCCAGGCTGCCGAGGGCTACCCGTTTACATCGAACCCGGCGTTTCGATGCTGCGCGCCCCCGACGGCAGCCGCCAGGTGTACGGCAAGGTGGTCGTCGACCTGCGCAACGGGAAGATCTGGGGATTTCCCACGTTGACGTCCGATGCCCCCTACCCGGTTGATCAAGTGAACAGTACGCCTCCAACGTCGCACCCGTTCCTGCTGGGAAAGTACGCATTGGGGGACACCGACAGATAAAACAGCCCGACGGTGCCCCAGGTTCGCGCCGTCCTGTGGCGCTAACCTGGGCCCAAACTGCACATCACTTCCCACGCGGAAACTCCTGCAATTCCAGCCCTCAGCTCCGGGGACAGCCAATCCCTGCGTGCTAGAATGATTCCATTCCATGCTGCAGGACCTCCAAAGCCTGATGGAACTCCAGGTTGCTGACAAGGAAATCCTGCGCTTGAAAGAAGAAGTAGCCGCGCTTCCCAAGCGCGTCGCCGTCATCGAGGCCAAGTTGGCCAAAACCAAGGCTAATCTCGAAAAGGCGAAAACCGCCTCCAAGGCCGACGAGAGCGCGAAGAAGAAGTACGAAACCGCCATCCAGGACCTGCAGGCGAAGATCTCCAAGTACCGCGACCAGTCGCTGGCCGTGAAAACCAATGACCAGTACCGCGCGCTCATGCAGGAGATCCAGTTCGCCGAGCAGGAAATTCGCGCCAACGAGGACAAGATTCTCGACTTGATGGTCAACGCCGAGGCGCGCGACAAAGACGTAAAGGCCGCCGAGGTCGAGCTGAAAGCCGAAACCGCCGAAATCGAAAAAGAAAAAGAGCAGGCCCGCCTGCGCACCGCTGAAGACGAAAAGCTCCTCGCGGAATGGAACGGCAAGCGTGACAAGCTGCGCGGCGGGGTGGGCGCCGACCTCCTCCGCCACTATGAACGCGTCATGAAGTTTCGCGGTTCCGGCATCTCCGAGGTACGCGACCAGAAATGCATGGCCTGCCAGGTCATGCTTCGTCCGCAGACCTATAACGAGGTCCGCGCCGGGCAAAAGCTCATCGAATGTGAATCCTGCCAGCGCTTGCTGTACTTCAATCCCGAGAACGAAGCCAAGATCGAGCGCACGAATTTCACCACCAAGCGGCGCGCGCGTCCCAAGGCCGATTCCCAGCAAGCCTGGTTCTACCACCCCGCGTTTGGCGAAATCGGCGAAGCCTTCCTGGCGTTCGTGAACGGCGCAACCACATCCTCACGCCGCGTCTACGAGTTGCACACCGGCCGTGAAGTCGGCGACATCCTGAACCGCGAAGGCAGCTTCCGTCTTGCGTTTCCCGAGGACCTTAACGGCGTCATTCGCTTGAATGGCCAGTGGGAAGAAGAGGAAATCGATAGCTGGGGCGCCGAACTACCCATGGTCGTGCTCGACGCGCTGCTGTCGGACCTGGCCGCCGCCCGGGCGGAGGCGGGCCGAACATCGCATTCCGCACCCGCCGAAACCCCCAGCGAGCACACCGCCGCCAGCTGATCCGGGCACATCCCTGAAGGACTGCAAGCCCGTGAGGACTGTCATTCCTCGAAGAGCTGTCCCCATTTGAGGATTGTCATTCTTTCTAAAGGCTGTCATCTCGAGCGAAGTAAGGCGCCAGCCGAACGCAGTCGCCCGCAAGCAATCTGCCCGGTGGTTTCGAGCGTTTCCACCACCAAGGCCTGGCGCACCCCGTCGTTCGATGGTGTTCTCTGTGCCTCTGTGTCTCTGTGGTGAATAGGTTTTCTCTCCCCCGGACTCCATTAAGATGAAAGGATGTCCACCACCCGCGGCCGTCCAAGCCCGCGACCAGCTGAGCGAGGAAAATTCGACCTCCCCGACGGCCCCCGAGCCGTAATCTCGCTGCGCGGCGTCAATCGCCTGAAGTCTGGCCACGTCTGGATCTACCGCTCCGACGTAATTTCCACTGCCAGAGCCGACCCAGGCTCTATCGTCGCTGTGGTCGACGAGCGCGGCCGCTTCTTCGGATCCGCGCTCTACTCCAGCAGTTCCCAGATCGCCCTGCGCATGCTTTCCGAGCGGCCAGTCCCCGACTTACCCACACTGGTACGGGAGCGCGTGCGCAGTGCCGTGAAATATCGCGAGCCGCTGGTGCGCGACACCGACGCCTGCCGCGTCGTGTTCAGCGAGGCTGACTTCCTCCCCGGTCTGATCGTCGACCGCTACAACAACATCCTCTCCCTGCAGATCCTCACCCAGGCCATGGACCGCGAAGACGTGCGCGCCGCTCTTCTCGCCGAGCTGTCCGAGCGCTTCCAGCCACATGCCATCGCCGAACGGGTCGACCCGCACATCCGCGAACTGGAACAGTTGCCGCCGCGCGAATCAGGCCTGCTCGCGGGCGACCAGACCAACACCATCTTCACCATGAATGGAGTGCGTTTTCATTTCGACGTCCGCGAGGGCCAGAAGACCGGAGCCTTCCTCGATCAACGGGAAAACTATGCGGCCGCTTCCGCCTATGCCCGCGGGGACGCGCTGGACGTTTTCTGCTACCACGGCGGATTCGCCCTGCACCTGGCGAACTCGTGCGGCCGCGTGACCGCGGTTGACAGCTCCCGTCCCGCGCTCGAAGTGGCCGACAGGAATGCCCTGCTCAACCAGCGAGAAATCGAATGGATCGAAGCCAATGCCTTCGACCTCCTCAAGGACTATTCCGCCGCCGGCCGCCAGTACGACACCATCGTCCTCGATCCCCCCGCCTTCGCCAAAACCCGCAAGAACCTCGAAACCGCCTTGCGCGGCTACAAGGAACTCAACCTGCGTGCCCTCAAGATGCTGCGCCCCGGCGGCATCCTGGTCACCTGCTCCTGCTCCTACCATGTGGGCGAGGCCGAGTTCCTCGAGGTCGTCACCGACGCCGCTCGCGACGCCCACAAGACCCTGCGCCTGCTCGAGAAGCGCGGACAGAGTAAGGACCACCCAATCCTCCTTGCAGTGCCCGAAACCAGCTATCTTAAATGCCTAGTACTGTCCGTAAGCGTATGATTTTATAGGTAATCTGTATATTGACAATAATACACTCAATTTTTATGCTTCTATTGTGCTAATCGCTCATCTAATCTGAGTGCCTGCAGCACCACCCGATTTCAAGATCACTCTTAGGAGGTTTTTGAGTTATGACTGTTATTACCCGTTGGGATCCCTTCCGCGAGTTTTCTACCCTGCAAGATCGCATGAACCGCCTGTTCCGTGAGTCCTACGGACCTGAAGGCCGGGAGGAATCGCTGACTACCTCGACCTTTGCTCCGCCGGTCGATGTTTATGAAGACGAGCACACCGTTACCCTGAAGATTGAAGTCCCGGGCATCGACGAGAAGGACATCGATGTGCGCATCGAAAACAACGTCCTGACCGTGCACGGCGAGCGCAAATTCGAAAAGGAAGAGAAAGAAGAGAATTTCCGCCGGGTCGAGCGCCAGTACGGCAGCTTCACCCGCACCTTCACTCTGCCCAGCACCTTGGATGCGGAGAAAGTTGCCGCCCACTACGACAAGGGCATCCTGAAGATCGCCCTTCCGAAAAAGGCCGAAGCCAAGCCCAAGCAGATCAAAGTCAACGTAGGCAGCGAGAAGACGCTGGAAGGCAAAGGCCCCGGCAAAGCCGCATAACGAATCACGGAGGGACAGCCGCCCTCGGCTGTCCAGCCGAGCGTAGCTCGGCAGTCTTCTAGCTAGGCAAATTATGGGCCGGGGTCTTTGCCTCGGCCTTTGTTGTTAGAGCACAATGTTGACGGGATCAACCCGGTGAGAGCGACTCTCGAACTCGTGAACCAGATGCAGGCCGACGGCGTGATCGGGAAGTACGCGATTGGCGGAGCGGTCGGTGCCACCTTCTATCTGGCGCCGGCAGCAACCGTTGATCTGGACCTGTTTGTCACCCTCCCGGGAGACAGCAAATTGTTGGTCAGCCTGTCACCGATTTACGAATACCTGAAGGCCCGTGGAGGAAAGGAGCAAGACGAGTACATCTTGCTGGGAGATTGGCCCGTGCAGTTTCTTTTGCCGGGTAATGCTCTCGAACACGAAGCCGTCGACCAGGCGGTCGCGACCAGCTTGGAAAGCGTTCCGACGCGGGTCATGTCAGCTGAGCATCTGGTTGCCATTGCTCTCCAGACCGGCCGAGCCAAGGATCACACCCGAATTCTGCAGTTTATGGAGCAAGGCGCGGTTGATTTGAAAAAGCTGAAAGAAGTTCTGGCACGACACGGTTTGGCAACGAAGTGGACTCGGTTCGAACATCGATTCTTGAAAGGAACGCAATGAGCAAGCCAAAACTGCAGGCTCGGCTGGCAGCTCTGAGTTTCTCCGAGAAGATCAAGATTCTCGAAAAACTGCGCGACCGGGAAAAAGCCATTGCCGCAAGTGGTCTTCGGCGCGGGGTGGCAACTTCCAACAATGCGCCGCTAAAAACAGAAAACGGCAAGTGATCAAGCTCTACAAGACCGGCAACGACATGCAGACCTTAATGGAATCTTTTTGATCTAGAAACGTTGAAAATGTGGTCTTTTGATGTTGTAGCTAGGAGAAGATCATGGCAATCCGTTGGGACAAATTCACAGTAAAGGCGCAGGAAGCCGTCCAGCGCGCGAACGATATTGCAACCGA
The DNA here is from genome assembly GCA_963733805.1 of uncultured Acidobacteriota bacterium. Lineage (GTDB taxonomy): Bacteria > Acidobacteriota > Terriglobia > Terriglobales > Acidobacteriaceae > Gp1-AA133. The sequence continues at coordinate 103,371 of CAVTEO010000012.1, forward strand.
ACATGGCAACCCCGAGTTGCTGCCCGTGCACTTGCTGGCGGCCCTGCTGGAGGACAAGGAAGGCATCGTACCGCCCGTTCTGGAGAAACTGGGCATCGGCCCGCAGGCCGTTCTGAACGAGGCTTATCGCGAAATCGGAAATCTGCCCAAGGTTTCGGGCGAGGGCGCGACCCAGGCAACCATGTCATCCGCGCTTACCCAGTTGATCGACCGCGCCTTCAAGGAAGCTTCCAATTTCAAGGACGAGTACGTCTCGACCGAGCACCTTCTGCTCGCCGCCACCCAGGCCAAGCGCGACGCGGCCCAGACCATCCTTGCCCATCACGGCGCCACCTACGACGCCATCCTGAAAGCGCTGACCACGGTCCGCGGCAACCAGAAAGTGACTGACCAGAATCCCGAGGCCAAGTACCAGGCCCTCGAACGCTACGCCCGTGATCTTACCGAGCAGGCGCGGCGCGGCAAGCTCGATCCCGTTATCGGACGCGACGAGGAAATTCGCCGCGTGGTCCAGGTGCTTTCTCGGCGGACGAAAAACAATCCTGTGCTGATTGGCGAACCGGGCGTTGGCAAGACCGCCATCGTCGAGGGTCTCGCTCAGCGAATCATTTCTGGAGACGTCCCCGAAGTTCTGAAGAACAAGCGCGTGGTCGCGCTCGATCTGGGTGCCATGCTGGCGGGGGCCAAGTACCGCGGCGAGTTCGAAGATCGTCTGAAGGCCGTCCTTAAGGAAATCGAAGAATCCGAAGGCGCGATCATTCTCTTCATCGACGAACTGCATACCCTGGTCGGCGCCGGCGCCGCCGAAGGTGCGATCGACGCCTCCAACATGCTCAAGCCCGCGCTAGCCCGCGGCCAGTTGCGTGCCATTGGCGCCACCACGCTGAATGAATATCGCAAATACATCGAGAAAGATGCGGCCCTGGAACGGCGCTTCCAACCGGTGTACGTGGGCGAGCCCACGGTGGAAGACACGATCGCGATTCTGCGCGGACTGAAAGAACGTTACGAGGTGCATCACGGCGTGCGTATCAAGGATTCCGCCATTGTTGCCGCCGCGACTCTGTCGCACCGCTACATTACAGATCGCTTTTTGCCCGACAAGGCCATCGATCTGATCGACGAAGCCGCCGCCTCGCTGCGCATCCAGATTGACTCGATGCCCACCGAAATCGATCAGCTGGAGCGCCGCGCCATGCAGCTCGAAATCGAGAAGCAGGCCCTTAAAAAAGAAGACGATCCCAATTCGCGCGAACGCCTGGCCGTCATCGACAAAGAGCTCGCCGAAATTCGCGAAAAATCCAACGCCCTGAAAGCCGCGTGGAAACAGGAGAAAGACCTGATCGCGCGCCAGCGCGGGCTAAAAGAGAAGCTCGAACAACTGCGACTCGAAGAGCAGACCGAGGAGCGCAAGGGCAACCTGCAGCGCGTGGCGGAAATCCGCTACAGCCTCATCCGCCAGGTGGAAGAAGAACTGAAGCAGCTCACGGCGCAGCTGGAGAAGACCAGCGCCCGCCGCATGCTGAAGGAAGAAGTCGACGAAGAAGACGTCGCCCGCATCGTCTCGAAGTGGACCGGTATTCCCGTCTCCAAGATGCTCGAGAGTGAGGTCAAGAAGCTGGTCACGATGGAAGACCGTCTGCGCCAGCGCGTGATCGGCCAGGACGAACCACTCCAGCGTGTAGCCAACGCGATTCGCCGTTCCCGCGCCGGCCTGAGCGATCCACGGCGCCCGATCGGCTCCTTCATCTTTCTGGGTCCGACAGGAGTCGGCAAAACCGAACTGGCGCGCGCGCTCGCCGAATTTCTGTTCGACGACGAGCACGCCATGGTCCGCATCGATATGTCGGAGTACATGGAGAAGCACGCCGTCGCCCGTTTGATCGGCGCGCCTCCCGGATACGTTGGCTACGAAGAAGGCGGCCAGCTCACCGAAGCGATCCGCCGCCGTCCCTACGCGGTCGTTCTCTTCGACGAAATCGAGAAGGCGCACCCCGATGTCTTCAACATCATGTTGCAGATCATGGACGACGGCCGCCTCACTGACGGCCAGGGCCGCCAGGTCGACTTCCGCAACACCATCATCATCATGACGTCGAATATCGGCTCGTCATTCCTGGTGGCGGAAAACATCCGCACCGAGGAAGACTTCGAGAAGGCCGCCAAGGAAGTCACCAGTTCCCTGGCGGGCTACTTCAAACCCGAGTTCCTGAACCGCGTGGACGACATTATCGTGTTCCGCCCGCTCGGCAAGCAACAGCTGGTCAAGATCGTCGACCTGCGCCTCGAAGACCTGCGCCGCCAGCTGGCTGAGCGCAAGATCTCGCTCGAGCTGACCGACGCCGCGAAGGAACTGATCCTCAACCAGGGCTACGACCCGACCTACGGAGCGCGTCCGCTGAAACGAGCTATTCAGCGGGCGATTCAGGACCCGCTCGCCTTGAAAATCCTTGACGGCGAGGTGCTGCACGGCGACCACGTGATCGTTGACGCAGACAAAAAGGCCGGCAAGCTGAAGTTTGAAGTCAGCGAGCGCATCGCGCCGAAAGAGCCGGTGAAAGCGAAGAGGTAAGTCGCTAACTTGCTTGGACCCAACGGGTGACGCGGTTTCGCCAGCCGCGTCACCAGATTCGAACGCGATCCTCCGGCTTCAGATAGAGTTTGTCCCCGGGAGCAATATCGTAAGCCTTGTACCAGGCATCGACATTGCGCACCGCATTGCTGCGATATCTTCCCGGCGAGTGCGTGTCCGCGGCGATCTGCCGGCGCAGAGCCGCGTCGCTCTGCGTTTTGCGCCATCTTTGGGAATAAGCGAGAAAAAAACGCTGCTCGCCGCTCAATCCTCCGATGACGACATCCGGCTGGCCTTTCAGCGACAGCAGATACGCGTCGTGCGCCACCAGCAACCCTGCCAGGTCGGCAATGTTTTCCGTCAACACCTGCTTGCCTTTGATGCATACGTCGGCGAAAGGGCAATAGCCGTTAAATTGTTCCACCAGCTTCGCTGCCGCTGATCGGTACTGGGCCCGGTCCTCCGTAGTCCACCAGTCGCCCAACCGGCCGTGGGCGTCATAAATATTGCCAAGTTCGTCGAAGCTGTGGCTGATTTCGTGAGCCATACCAGCACCGGCCGACCCGTAGTTGGAAGCCGCGTCGCCCTCTGCATCGAAATAAGGCGGCTGCAGAATGCCTGCGGAGAAGAACTCCGCATTGGGACTGAACATGATCACTGCGCCCGGGGTCTGCGGATTGATCGGCCACTCGATTGGGTCAACCGCTTGCTTCAACTTCGCCAGGTTGCGCGCACGAAGGAAAGCTTCCGCACGGCGCCAATTCCCGAAGGCATCTCCCCGCGCGACCTCGAACGCCGAGTAGTCCATCCAGGCGTCCGGGTACCCGATGCCGATTTCGAACGCCGCCAGTTTCGCCAAAGCTTTCTTCTTCGTCTCCGCCGACATCCAGCTCACATTTGAAATATGTGCGCGATAGGCTGTAAGCAAGTCCGCGGCCATAGCTTTCGCTTTCGCCTTGGCTTCTGGAGGAAAGTACTTTTGCGTGTAGAGTTGGCCAACCGCCTCCCCCAGCGCACCATCGGTCGCGTCAATGGCGAGCTTCTCGCGAGCCGGGACCCGCTGCTCGCCCGACAATGCACTGCCATAGAAGGCGAAATGCTCGGTTCTCACCGCCCTGGGAAGAACACTGGCATAGTGTTCCAGCAAGTGAAGGCGAAGATAGTCCTTCCACGCATCGTTGCTTTCACTCTTCACCAGGGCTGAGACCCCGATCACGGCCGAGGGCTGCCACACAATAAAGTCGGACTGCTGGGAAAGTCCCGCCGCTTGAAAATATGGGTTCCAGTCCATTCCCGGCGCTTTGACGCTAAAGTCCGGTCGCTTCCACGGATTGTTTTGCTTGAAGACGTCAGCCGCATCGGCGTCAGGGGCGAACGCCCGCGCGATTCCGACCTCCAGCGACAAAACACGACTCGCCCTCGCCTCCGTCTTCGCAAGGCCCGCCAGTTTCAGCATTACCGCAATGTGCGCCTTGTACCGCTCCCGCAATTCAGCCATCTTGGGCGCCGGGTCAATGTAATCGTCGCGGGTGGGCATTCCCAGACCGCCCTGCCACAAATGGACAACGTTGTGGTCCGGATCATCAAAACCCTGGTTGATCCACCAGCCGAAAATGTGATCGGCGTTCGCGGTAAGTCCGTCCACCTCGGTATTCAGAGTAGTGCCGAGATAAGCCGACAACTGCGACTTGTTCCGGATCGCTGAAATTCGGGCCATCTCGTCGGCCAGTGGCGTCAGTTTCCTGGCCTCGATGCCACCTTCATTCATAAAGCCCGCGTAGTAATCGCCCACCTTCTGCGCAACGCTGCCTCTTGCCGCATGGGATGTAGCGGCGTCTTGAATAAGATCGCGAACGCGCTGTCCGGTTTTCTCCATCAACATCGCGCGCGTATCGTAGCTAGCCTCGCCGGCAGTCGCCGCTGTCGTTCGGAGCCAGCCTCCATTGGCGTACTGGTAAAAATCGTCCCCCGGTTTGACGGACCTGTCCATCTCATCCGCGTGCGTATTTCCAGAAACCGCGCGAGCCCCCACGATGCATAGCACCGCGAAGGCGAGTACGGCTAGGGCCGCGGCAGCGTTACGCCTCGCAGGCGCGGATGGGTCGTAGATTCTCCTGGCACTCCTCGGTCGCATATCGTCTCCATGTCTGATGTGCGTGGGGGCCCACGGGGAAGCCCGCGCAAGCCGGCTCAATTTCAAGCCAGCCGGGGCGGCACTGTCGTGACCATAACGAAGGAAGAGCCTGCAGATTGGACGTTTGCGGACCTGTCTCCCCGGTCCGCGCGAAGTCCACGAACGTAAGCGAATCCGAACGCATGAAGACCAGAAGCTCGAAACCCGAAGCTTTCAATTACGCCAAATCAAACAACAAGACCTCGCTATCCTTCAGCCCTTTGATCACCACCCGAGGCTCATCGCTGATCGCCGCCCCGTCGCCCTGCGAAAGTTTCTGCCCGTTCATTTCCACGCTGCCCTTGGCGACCTGGAGCCAGCCATAGCGATTCTTCCCAAAGTCGTGCGCGACTTGCTCGCCGGGGTTCAACAGCGTCACATACAGCCGCGCATCCTGATTGATCTTCACCGATCCATCCCTGGCGTCGGGCGATGCAATCAGCCGCAGCCTGCCTTTCTTCTCCTCTGTCGGAAACGACCTCTGCTCGTAGCTCGGCTCCAGCGACTTCTTCTCCGGCAGAATCCAGATCTGGTACAGGTGCACCTGTTCGTCGGTCGACGGGTTGTACTCGCTGTGCCGGATGCCGCGTCCCGCCGTCATGCGCTGGCCATCGCCGGGCAGAATGACCGAACCCGTGCCCAGGCTGTCCTTGTGCTCCAGTTTGCCCTCAAGCACGTACGTGATGATCTCCATGTCGCTGTGCGGATGGGTCGGGAAACCCGAAGACGGAGCCACGTAGTCCTCGTTGATCACGCGCAACGCACGGAAGCCCATCCACTTCGGATCCCAGTAGTCGCTGAAGCTGAAAGTGTGCTTCGTATTCAGCCAGCCAAAATCGCCGCCGCCCCGGTCGTTACTGCGCCGCAAGCTAATCATAATGCCCTCCCCAAACGTTAATACTTGACTAGTCAAGCGATTTAGATGAGCTGCCGCCCGAAAAGGATTCAGGCGAGCGAGGAAGGGTGGGTGCGGGGAAACAGAAAGGTTGGGAAGAGCTATCAATCCCGCAAAGTTCACTCTGCGCCCTCTGCGGAATTTCTCGGCGTTTTAGGATTTTGGGGAGGAGCGATGGAAAGAGAACCTTAACTCACTTCTTCTCTTTCTCCGCCTTCTTGGTCGAACTCTCGGACTTCGTCTCTTTCTTATCGTCCTTCTTGCTGGCAGGCTCGCCGTTCGAAGAAGAAGCACTGCTCGACGACTTCTTCGCGTAATCGGTCACATACCAACCCGACCCTTTGAATTGCACGGCCGGCGCCGACACGACCTGCTCGACCGGGCCTCCGCAGTCCGGGCACTTCTTCACGTGCGGATCGGAAAACTTCTGGATCCGCTCAAACCGGTGGTGGCACTTTTTGCACTGGTACTCGTAAAGGGGCATGGAGCTCCGATGTTCCTAGATACAACGGGCCGCGCGCGGGACCTGCAGGGCTGGCCCTATCGACTGATTAGATTCTAGGGGGATGGCGCGGGTCGCGTCAATTTGGAAGAAGCTCTCAGCTGTCAGCCTTCAGCTATCAGTAAGTTCTCCCGTTTGTCGGGATTCTGGAAGCACGATCTCACTGATGGCTGAGAGCTGACGGCTGAGAGCTGAATCCGATGTTATCCTTCCCGCCATGGCCGCCGAGCACTCTTCCAAAGCCGCAACGCCGCTCGATCCCGGCCCCACCCTCTACCTGGTCGCCACTCCCATCGGCAATCTCGAAGACATCACGCTCCGCGCCCTGCGCGTGCTCAAAGGCGTCGATCTAATCGCCTGCGAAGACACCCGGCAGACGCAGAAACTGCTCAACCACTACGGCATATCGACCCGCACCATCAGCTACCACGAACATAACGAGATGACCAAGGCCGCCGAACTGGTGGTCGATCTCGAAGGCGGCGCGAAAATCGCGCTGGTCACCGACGCCGGCATGCCCGGAATTTCCGATCCCGGATTCCGCCTGATCACCCTCGCTATCCGCCACGGCGTTGCGGTCGTGCCGATTCCCGGAGCGTCGGCATTCCTCGCCGCGCTGGTCGCCAGCGGCCTCCCTACCGACTCATTCCGTTTCAGCGGGTTCCTTCCCGCCAAGCGCGGAGAGCGCCGAACGCTGCTCGAAACCCTCCGCACCTCGCCCCGCACGCAGGTGTTCTACGAAGCTCCGCACCGAGTGGTCGAGACGCTCGAAGACATCGTCGAAGTCCTGGGCCCGGATCGCCACGTGGTTGTAGCGCGAGAGGTCACCAAGCTTCACGAAGAATTCTTGCGCGGCCGGGCGGCCGAAATCTTCGAGACCCTGAAATCGCGTGGCGACGTGAAAGGCGAAATCACCCTGCTGATCGCGAAAGCCGAAGACCCAGCGCAAAGCCCCGCACCCGTTCTGCAATCTGTTCGCCAGCGTCTCCAGCAGATCATGTCCGAGGAAAACGTTGACGAAAAGGCTGCCTTGAAGAAAGTAGCCAAAGAGATGGGCGTGTCCAAAAGCGAAGCCTACCGCGAGCTGCAAAGAAGCAAGTGAGGAGAATTATGAAACCGAGACTCGTCCTGTTCGTGCTCCTGTGTATCCTGCCTCTTTCCGCTCAGACTCACATTCTTCGATCAATCGATGTACCTAAATATCCGCCGCTTGCCTACCAGGCGCGGGTTCAGGGAACCGTGAGGATTCAGGTCAACATCAGCGCCGAAGGGTTGGTGACTCAGGCCACCGCGGTCTCTGGCACACCTCTCCTGCAGGGTCTGGCTTTACAGAATGTGAAGACTTGGCGCTTTGAACCCGCTCCTGACGGGCAGTCGAGCGAGGCCATCTTTCAATACAAATACAAGATCGAGGGCAAAGTCGTTCCTTTTACGCCTCCCGCGGAACAGCGCGCCAGGGTGCTTCTCGATCTTCCGGACATCGAAATCTCGCTTCCTCCGATGAACATAACTACGGACAGCGATACTCACAAGTAGGACAAGGACGTTTGCCCCTACGCAACACTACTTCCCCGCCAACTCTTTCTTCACCGCGTCGCTTACCACTTTCCCATCCACTCGCATGCCCGCCGCCGCGAACCGCGCCATCGCGTTCTTCATCACGGTCCCCATGTCCTTCATGGTGGGCGAGCCCATCTCCGCAATCGTGGCCTTCACGCCCGCCACGATCTCTTCCTCCCCCGCAGCCTTGGGAAGATAGCTTTCAATCACCTTGATCTCCGCGGCTTCCTTGTCCGCCATTTCCTGCCGCCCGCCCTTGGTGAACTGCTCGACCGACTCCTTGCGCTGCTTGATCAGAGTCGTCAGCACTTGCTGCGACTCTTTATCGTCGAGAGGCCCCATCTTTTCGGTCTGCTTTAGCGTGAGAGCAGTCTTCACCATGCGCAGGCAGGACAGCCGCGCCTCGTCCTTAGCCTTCATCGCCGCCACAAGATCTTTTTGAATTTGATCAATCAGGCTCATAGTTCGGCAATTATAGTCGCAGCACCGAACCACGTAGGGACAGGCGCCCTCGCCTGTCCGGCCGAGCGAAGCTCGGCTAGCTTTCCTTCACCGCGCCAAGCCCCCCAAACGTGCGCCAGCGCGGCCCATCCGATAAACTATCTATCATCCTATTTCCCAAGGACTCATCCCATGCTCCGCAAAAATCGGCTCTTCACCCCCGGCCCGACGCCCCTCCTGCCCGCCGCCCAGTTCGCCGAGGCCGCCTTCACCGCCCACCACCGCACCGCCGACTTCCGCAACCTGTTCACGCGCGTGCTCTCCGACATGAAGGAATTCATCGGCACGCAAAACGATGTCCTGGTGCTCGCCTGCTCCGGCTCCGGCGTGATGGAAGCAAGCGTCTCGAACCTGACCTCTCCCGGCGACAAAATCCTGGTCCTGACCGCCGGCAAGTTTGGCGAGCGCTGGACCGCACTGGGCAAGGCTTTCGGCTGCAACGTCGACGTCCTCAGCAAGCCTTACGGCCAGACGTTCTCCCTCGAAGAAGTGCGCGCGAAGCTGACTCCCGACGTCCGCGTCGTCTACATGCAGGCCACCGAAACCTCGACTGGCGCACGCCACGACGTGAAGGGCATCGCCAAGCTGGTGCGATCCATGGGCGATGATGTGCTCCTCGTAGTCGACGCCATTACCGGCCTCGGCACCACGCACCTCGAAGTCGACGCCTGGGGAGTGGATCTCGTGGTCGGAGGATCGCAGAAAGCGCTGATGATTCCGCCCGGCCTCGCCTACTGCGGCGTCAGCGAGCGAGCCTGGCAGCGCATGGAGACCACGAAATCCCCGCGCTTCTACTTCGACCTGCGCAAGGAGCGCAAATCGGCCGCCAAGGGCGAATCCGCGTACACGCCGGCGACATCATTGTTCGCTGCGCTGGGCGCAGCCCTTGATTACATTCGCCAACTCGGCAACGGCGACCTGGCGGCCGGACGCGAAGATCTGGTGAACAACGCGGAACTCGCCGCCGAGATGACCCGTGCCGGAGCTCAGGCCTTAGGCCTGAAGTTATTTGCGCCGACTTCGCCCGCCGCGGCCGTCACAGCCATCGAGGCCCCCGCGGGTGTAGACTCCGGCGCGATCGTGAAAGAATTCCGCGAGACCTTCAACGCCGTGGTGGCCAACGGCCAGGGCGAGATGAAGGGCAAGCTGTTTCGCATGGCCCACATCGGCTACTACGACTATCTCGATACCATCGGAGCCCTGGCTGCGCTCGAACACGTCATCGCCCATGTAACCAGCAAGCCCGTCGAGTTCGGATCGGCGGTCCGCGCTGCGCAAGAAGTTTTTGCCCGGCAAACCGAAGCTGCAACGGCATCTCGATAGTTGTTGTGCGCGGCAAGCAACGCCTGATTTTTTTCACGCAAGCGGTGAAAGGCGTGATCCCGCAACCAGCGCGAAGGCTGGAGATTTTCTTTGCGATCTTTGCGGAATCCATCGCGAACCGAATTGCTCGACAGCTGTCATTTCAATCTCCCAGGACCCTGAGAACCACATGAAGATTGTCGTCGCCGAAAAAATTTCAGCCTCCGCCATGTCCCTGCTGCAGGAGCCGCGCTGGACGCTGGTCACTCCCGATCAGATTGAAGGCAAGCTGAATGCCCACCTCGAATCCGCCGACGCGCTCATCGTGCGTTCCGCTGTGCAGGTCGACGGCGCCTTGCTGGAGCATGCGCCCAAGCTGCGCGTGATTGGCCGGGCCGGCGTGGGCGTCGACAACGTCGATCTCGAAGCCGCCACCCGCAAAGGCATCGCCGTCATGAACACTCCCGGCGCCAACGCCGTGGCCGTCGCCGAACTCACGCTTGGCATGATGCTCGGCATGGCGCGTTTTATCCCGCGCGCCGACGGCCTGATGCATGCCGGCAAGTGGGAGAAAAAATCTTTGCAGGGCACCGAACTGCGCGGCAAGACGCTGGGCGTGATCGGCCTCGGCAAAATCGGCATGGAAGTCGCCCGTCGCGCCCAGGCTTTCGGCATGGAGATCGTCGGCCACGACCCGTTCGTTTCCGCCCGCGTGGCCAAAGAACAAGGCATCCGCATGGACAAGCTAGAGAACGTTTACGCGGCCGCCGACTATCTCACCCTGCACGTCGGCCTCACTCCGCAGACCACCGGCATGATCAACGCCAACTCCATCAAGACCATGAAGAAGGGTGTGCGCATCGTGAACTGTGCCCGCGGCGAACTGATCGATGAGGCTGCGCTCGCGCACGCGCTCAGACACGGCCAGGTCGGCGGCGCCGCGCTCGATGTCTTCCAGCAAGAGCCGCTGAAGAATTCTCCCCTGACCGCATTGGACAATGTCATCCTCACCCCGCACATCGGCGGCTCCACCCACGAGGCGCAGGAGGCCGTCGGCGTGCAAGTCGCGCAGCAGGTCAAGGAGTATCTGAAGAGCGGCGTGATCCAGAACGCGGTCAACGTGCCGTCGGTGTCACACGAAGAGTATGCCGAGATGCAGCCTTACATCGTGCTGGCCGAGCGGCTGGGATCGTTCCTCGCCCAGGTCAGCGACGGCATGCTGGAGGAAATCTCGCTGCGCTACAGCGGCCACATCGCGGAGTGGAAAACGGAATTGATCCGGAACGCCGCCATCAAGGGCATTCTGAACCAGATGCTCGACGAGAAGGCCAACCTGGTAAACGCCGCCACCATCGCCTCTGCGCGCGGCCTGCGCGTGCACGAGCAGCACAAGGCGAAAAGCTCCACCGGCGGATCCGGCAGCGTTCTTTCTGTTTTGCTGAAAACAGCGGGCCAGGAACACCGCGTGAAAGGCGCTGTCTTGCACGGGCACGCGCCCCGCTTGCTCTCGGTTGACGACATCGACGTCGAAGCCCCGCTCGAACGCAACCTGATCTACCTGCGCAACCGCGACGTCCCCGGCGTGATCGGCAAAGTAGGCACCATCCTGGGCGAGCACAAAATCAACATCGCTGACTTCTCCCTGGGCCGGAAGTCCGCCAACGGCGCCGAAAAGAAGCGCGAACCCCGGAACGCAGTAGCCGTAGTCCACATCGACGGCCGTGTGACTGACGACGTTCTCAAAGCCCTGCGAAAGATCCCAGCCATCGAGCAGGCAAAAGCTATTCGGCTGTTTTAGTGGTTGAAGAGCCGGTTTTCGTCAAGCAATCAGAAATTTGGGCTGCCCCACGTTTCGCGCTTTTCGAAATGTGGGATTCCAAAACGCTCGAACTGCCTACCTCTGGCCTGCTCTCAAGTTTTTCAGTTGTCAAACGTGTCCACCACAATTCATCTATGATGATCGCCCGGCCCCCATCCTCATCCAGAGGTCACACACAATGACAGATCAGGCCTGCGCTTTCGCAGCGGTCGGCAGAAGGCAATTCCTTCACAAAGTTTTTTCCGGTGCGGCCGCCGGAGTCGCCGCCTCGGCGGGACTCGGTCTGTACACTCCCACAACCGTTCAGGCCCAAACCAATCTCACCCCCGATGCCGCCCTGCACGAACTGCTCGCCGGTAACCAGCGCTTTGCCGCAAACCAGCTCACTTCGATCGAGCATGACCTGAAAATCCTGAAAGAACATACCGTCGACAAGCAGGAACCGTTCGCCGCCGTGCTCGCATGTGCAGACTCCCGTGTGCCCGTCGAGCTCGTATTCGACCAGACGATCGGGCATATCTTCGTGACACGCGTCGCCGGCAACCTGGTCACGCCGGAAATCATCGGAAGCCTGGAATACGGGGTAGCCGTGCTCGGGGTCAAAGTTCTGCTCGTGGTGGGACACTCAAGTTGCGGCGCGGTGAAAGCTGCCATGAAGGCGGATCCTGTGCCAGGACAAATCAGTTCGCTGTATCCCCACCTGAGGCCCGCCGTAGAGCAGTCGGAGGGCAACGTCGATAAGGCCATTGAAGCCAATGCAAAAATTCAGGCTGATCTGCTGCGCACGTCCGCGCCCGTCATCCGCGACGCGATCAAAGCCGGCAAACTAAAAGTGGAGGCAGGAGTCTACGACCTGGGCACAGGCGTTGTGAAAGTAAGCTAACCACGGATCCAACTGCGGCGAATGTCCTGCTCAGGGATCTCCCCGGGCTTCTTTGCGAATTCCTCTGCGTCCTCTGTGGTGAAAGACGTCCGCGGATTTTAGTGATCACTCGAAATCAGGAGTTCAGCGCTTCCTTGCGAAGCTTGCGGCTTTCGGCCAGCAACGACATGGAGTGCATCAGGTTCTGCAGCGTGATAATCCCGACCAGGCGCTGATCTTCGACCACCGGGATGATGCTGAGATTCCGTGAATTCAGTTTGCGGAATGCGGATGCCAAAGACTCCTGCCGCGACGACACTTCGAAAATCCGGTTCATCACCGATTGCACGTAGCCATTGCCTTCCATGCGCAGCGCTTCCAGGATATTCGCCTTCGAAATGACTCCCACCATATCTCCGCCGCGGACCACCGGAAAATCGTCCTGCAGCGTGTGCACCGCTTTTTCCAGCGCATCCTCCAGCGTGTCAGCCGGCGAGAGCGTGGCGAAGTCGGTGAGCATCACGTCTTCCAGGTGCACCGTCTCGAGAACTTTCTGAAACACCGCCGAGCGCTCTTCCACCTGCGCCCCGATCAGCAGGAAGAATCCCAGCGTCACCACCAGATAGCTGTCCGGATAGCCGCCCTGAAACAGCAGCAGCATGCCCAGCACGATGATCAGCATGGCCAGGGCATGTGCAATGGAAACCGCCCGCCGCGTCGCCGAGACCCTGTCCATTTTTCGCGAGAACAAGGCTCGCAGCACGTGGCCGCCGTCCATGGGATAGGCCGGCAGCAGGTTGAAAATGCCAAGGTAGAGATTCGTCCACACCAGGCTGCGCAATAAATGATTGGAATGAATCAGCGGTTTGGTCCAGAGATGCGCGTCCGGAAATTTGGCCAGCACCACTATGCCCGCGGCCAGTGCCAGCGCAATATTCACCAGCGGTCCCGCCAGCGCGATCGAGATATCCCTCTTCCATGTGGCCTGGCCACTAGACGCTGCGACAGGAGAGTCCTCCAACAGCGTGATCCCGCCAATCGGCAGCAGGATGATGGCCTTGGCATGCATTCCTTCGCGCACCGCTACCAGGGCGTGACCCAACTCATGCACCACGACCGCCCCGAAGATGATGCCGACCAGGCCCAGCACGCGCCCTGGCGTGCTGTTGCTTTTCATCGACGATTCGGCCATCCAGATGAACGCCAGCAGGAACACGAACGTCAGATGAACCCGGATTTCCACGCCAAACAGCCTGCCGATCGGAATGGACCAGTTCCTCATAGGGGTATCAGTTGCCGGCCTCCGCAAGTCTTGTCGTTCCTGACGACTGACGACGAGCGACTGACGACTGCTTCTATTCTATATAGTTAGATTCGATTCGGCAGGGTTGCGGTGCGTTTTTGCCGTAACCGAAGGACCTGCACTCTGAGAGTGATCGCCGGCCAATACCGCAGCCGTCCCCTCCGGTCGTTACCCGGCCTCGACATCCGCCCCACCGCCGACCGCCTTCGCGAGACGCTCTTCAATGTGCTGACCGCCGGCAATCCCTCCGCACTCGTGGGCTCAGTATGGGGCGATCTTTTCGCAGGCACCGGAGCCGTCGGCATCGAAGCCCTGAGCCGCGGAGCGGGCAAGGTTTTCTTCGTGGAATCGGCGCGCCCCGCTATCCAAGTCATTCAGGGCAACCTCAACGCTCTCGAGATCACCGCAGGATTCGATCTTGTTCACGGCGAAGTTGGAAAAACGCTGCGCCGATGGCAGGAGCAGGGGATGCTTCTGGATTACGTGTTCCTCGATCCACCCTACCGCCTGGAACACGAGTATCGTGACACCCTGGAATTTCTAGGGGAGTCAAGTCTGCTGAGGCCGACTACGATCGTGATCTCCGAGCACACGAAAAAGTTCGAGCCAATGGTATCCGCAGGTGTTCTCAGGAAATATCGGACGCTGGTCCAGGGAGACGCAGCTTTGAGCTTCTACCGCAAGGAATGAAACGAAGGGATCTTCGTAACGTCTGTATCGGCACTGCCTGTCCCTACATCAAGAATTCCTGGGTCCGGCACATGATGGGATGCTGCAATTCCTCCAGCTCATTCTTCACCCGGTTCAGGCCGTACACGCACTCTTCAAAATTACGCGCCAGGTTCGCAAACAGGGGCGCGACCTTCGCATACTCAAAGTGCTCGAACTTCGACACGATGTAATAGCTTTCCTTCCCCGCCTTCATCCAGTCCACCAGGCTCTCCAACCGATGACGCCGCAAGCGGTAGTGGTTTACGCTCTCCGGAAACATCCCGGCAAAGAACAAGGTGAAGTCGCCGATGTGCTTGCGCACCTGGCGTTCGCGATCGAACGAAGGCGCGGGCCCGTACACCGGATCGGACTCCAGCAGCATCTCGCCCACATCATTGATCGGGCGGTTGCCGGCGTTGCGGATCTTGTAGAGCTGCTCCGCGTCGCAGAACTCGGTAAGCAATTGCGAGACGTAGGCGATCAGCTGCGGATCGCGGATTCCAATTTCTTCCGCATAGTGACGTCCCACCAGTTCCGTGAAAAACTCCCGCAACGGGTGCGATTCCGGTATCACGTTCATTGGGCCCCCAACCCCCGCTATGCGCGGCCTCCTGCTATTTGACTGACTAATTAACCGACTTCGCTTCCCAGCGCAAGTGACTTTTGTAAGCCAGTCAAGAATCCGATTACTCCTATTTAGAAACACGCACGCGAAAGTTGAGTTGTACGGGCTTTTCTTGGCACTCGGCTTTCGCGACTGCTAGTAACAACGCATCGAAGATCAATCCCTCCAGTAAAATCATCGGCAAGGAGGAACTTCCTTTTGTCCAGCGCACGCAAAAACATTTCCAGCGGTACTCCCTGGGAACCAGTGGTTGGTTACTGTAGGGCAGTGCGGATCGGACCTTACGTGCACGTGGCCGGCACCACCGCCACCGATGCCGACGGCAGCATCGTGGGCGCGGGCGACGCCTATGCACAGGCGATGCAGGCGTTGAAGCAACATCCAGTCGGCGCTGGAACAGGCCGGGGCTAGCATGAAAGACGTAGTCCGCACGCGCATGTTCGTGACCAACATCGCCGACTGGGAGAAAATCGGCCGCGCCCACGGAGAATTCTTTCGCGACGTCCGCCCCGCCGCGACCATGGTCCAGGTCGCCGCTCTGATCGATCCAAAGATGCTGGTAGAAATCGAGGCCGACGCCTATGTGAACGAGTAGGTGGAAGCGTTGCACTTCAGGGGCCCTCTAAACTTGTCATCCCGAGCGGAGTGAGGCGCCAGCCGAACGCAGTCGAGGGACCTTGCGTTGCTTCCACTCCTTCCCAGAATGTTTCGCGTGCTCCCGTCCCCCGTCGTACAATCCCCTCCCGGGAGATTCCCCACGATGAGAGCATCCTTCACGATTGCCTGCATCACGATCGCATCCTTGTTCGCGTCCGCTCAGGAAAAAGTCCCGAACACCGTCACCGTCATCCGCGCCGGCACACTCATCGACGGAAAATCCGACACTCCGCGCCGCAACCAGGTGATCATCATCAAAGGCAATCGCATCGAGAGCGTTGGCGATGCCGCCACCGCCAAGGTCCCGCCCGACGCAACCGTCGTCGACCTCTCCAAAGCCACTGTCCTTCCCGGCCTCATCGATTCCCACACCCACATCTTCCTGCAGGGAGAAGATCCGGCGGAAGGCGGCTACGACGTCAACATCCTTAAATACCCGGCGTCCCTCCGCGCCGCGCGCGCCACCGTCGCCGTACGCCGCGCGCTCGAACAGGGCTTCACCACGCTTCGTGATGTGGAAACCGAAGGCGCGGGCTACGGCGACGTCGGCATCAAACAGGCCATCGAGGGCGGATACATCCCCGGCCCGCGCTTGTTCGTTGCCACGCGCGCGATCTCCACCACTGGAGGCTACAACCTGGAAGGCTACGCGCCGGAGCTGACCATGCCCAAGGGCGCGCAGATCATTGACGGCCCCATCGAAGCGCGCAAGGCCGCGCGCGAACAACTCGATCACGGCGCCGACTGGATCAAGGTCTACATGACGCACCGTTCCTGGGTCGGCAAGAACGGCGAGCTCGTCTCTCAACCCACGCTCACCCTCGACGAACTCAAGGCTATCGTCGACGAGGTCCACGGCTGGGGCCGAAAAGTCGCCTGCCACGCTTACAGCGGTATCGGATTGCAGCGCGCCCTCGACGGCGGTTGCGACTCCATCGAACACGGACTCCAGATCAGCGACGCCCAGATCGCCCAGATGGTGAAGCAAGGCACGTGGTACTGCCCCACCATCGCGGTCTACTACACCGACTGGGCGCCCGCCGACACCGCGGCCGGCAAGCGCGACCGACTCCGCGCCTCCGTTCACGAAGACAGTTTCAAAAAAGCCATGAAAGCCGGAGTCAAAATCGTCTACGGCACCGACATCGGCGGAATCCCGTGGACCCAACCCATCGCCCAGGAATTCCCGCAGATGACCAAGCTCGGCATGAGACCCATGGACGCCATCCACAGCGCCACCTCGCGCGCCGCCGACATGCTCGACATGACCGGCCAGATCGGAGTCCTCGCCCCCGGCGCCTACGCCGACGTAATCGCCATCCCGGGCGATCCCCTGGAAAACATCGAGGAACTCGGCCGCGTGCAGTTCGTCATGAAAGACGGCAAGGTCTTCAAGAACGAGGTGAAGTGAGGAGCACCCGCGGTGAAAATAGCGCCCGGCGCTGAAGCGTCGGGCTACTATCAGAAGCCCTTTCAGGGCGCGGTGAACGACCCCCAGCGAAATTTCTTTCCCACTTTCGCTCTGTTTTCCTTGACTTCACCAATCCACAGTTCATAATGCCCCAATCTTTCACGCCACGCTCGGTCCGGAGGCTCCCATGACCCTTTTAGAACTCTGCGATCCCGAAGCTGCCGCCGTGCCGGTTGAGGCCACGGTGGCTGATGCCATCCACAAAATGCTCGACCACCACGTCGGCGCGGTCGGCATTGTGGACCAGGAAGGCCGTGTCGCCGGTATCTTCACCGAGCGCGACGTCCTTCGAAAATTTTCCCTGACCGGCCGTGACCCAGAGTCCACCCCGGTCCGCGAATTGATGACCACTCCCGTCGAGATGGCGACCGAGCAGACCGGGCCCGGCGAGGCCATGGCCACCATGGTCGAGCGCCACTTCCGCCATCTGCCCGTGGTCAACAATGACGGCAAACTGCTCGGCATCCTCTCCATCCGGAATCTTCTCGAATGGCGGATCGACGGCCTTACCCGGGAACTGGACTCGCTCGAACAATACGTCAGCAACGACGGCCCCGGAGGCTAATTTGGAAAGCCGCCTTAAGCACCACCACACGAGCCTCTTTGAGTCGTCAGCCAGGTTTTCGTCGATGTAGCGACCGGCGCCCTCGCCCGTCGTTTCTTTGGACTGGTTCCTGACTCATTCATGCCTGAACAATCTCTGGCCCAGAAAACCATCGCTCTCACCCGCATCGCGACGGGCGTCCTTTTCCTATTATTCGGCGAATACAAGGTCGCGACTCCCGCCTTCGCCCACGCCAACTTCCAGCAATACCTGCAGGGCTACATTCAGACCGAGGCAGTTTCCTTCTATCGCCCATTTCTCGCGCACGTAGTCTTCCCGCACGCCGTTTTCTTCGGATATGCTGTCGGAGTCTTTGAATTGTGGATCGCGCTCTCCATGATCGCCGGCCTGTTCGTCCGCGTGAGTTCGATCCTGGGCGCGCTGTTTATGGTGAACCTTGCGCTCTCCACGTGGTGGGCCGTCGGCCACGGAGTCGCCCTGTGGCGTTACTTCGGAGCGGAACTCGACACCCTTCCCCTGTTCCTTCTGTTTCTGATCTTCTTCGCCACCGACGCCGGCAAAACCTGGGGCATGGACGGCGCAATTCGACGACCTCTCTAAAAGTTAGCGCTCGCGCCCGATTTCCATTATGCTGCGGCTCACAATTTTTCCGAGGATCCCGAACGCATGTTGCTCGCACCCAAGTCCGCTTCGTCTCTGAAGTTCGCCACCTTCCTTCCGATGCTTGCCCTCTGCGCCGCAATTTCGAGCAGCGCGCAGACCGCTCAAACGCCTGCTCCTCGCCGCGTCGTCATCCGCGCCGGCCGCGTTCTCGATGTGAAAACCGGCAACACACTCACCAACCAGGCCATCATCATCGAAGGCGACAAGATCGTGAGCATCGGCGCAGCCTCCAGCGCCAAGGCCGACGCCAGCACCCAGACCATCGATCTGCCCAACGCCACCGTTCTCCCCGGCCTGATCGACTCCCATACCCATCTCACCTTCGACCCGAAGGACTTGGGCTACGAATCGCTGGGCATCTCCACTCCCAGGGAAGCGCTGAAGGGCGCGCACAACGCGCGCGTCACGCTGGAGGCCGGATTCACGACCGTCCGCAACGTGGGCGCTGGCGGGTATAGCGATGTTGCTTTGCGCGACGCCATCAACGACGGCGACGTGCCCGGCCCGCGCATGCTGGTGAGCGGCCCGCCCATGGGCATCACCGGTGGTCACTGCGACGAGAATCTGCTGGCACCGGAATATCACTGGAGCGGACTGGGCGTTGCGGATGGCGTCGACGCCGTGCGTCACAAGGTGCGCGAAAACATCAAGTACGGCGCCGACCTCATCAAGATCTGCGCGACCGGCGGCGTCATGTCCAAGGGCGACGACCCGAATGCCTCCCAATACACCCGCGAAGAAATGAAGGCTATTGTCGAAGAAGCCCACCGGCTGGGCCGCAAAGTCGCCGCGCACGCACACGGAGCCGAAGGCGTCAGCTGGGCATCGGAAGCGGGTGTCGATTCCATCGAGCACGGCCATCTCATGGACGACAATTCGATTGCCACCCTGAAGAAGAACGGCACTTATATCGTTCCCACGCTCTACCTCATGGACTGGAACCGCGAGAACCTCAGCAAGCGGAACGCCCCGGAATTCGTGGTCCGCAAAATGCAGTCGGTTTCAGCGGTTGGTCAGAACAATCTCAAGAAGGCTTTTGCGGCCGGAGTGAAAGTGGCATTCGGCACCGACGCCGCCGTCTATCCCCACGGCCTCAACGCCCACGAGTTCGCCGTCTACGTCCGCCTGGGCATGACGCCCCTGCAGGCGATTCAGACGGCCACCATCAATGCGTCAGATCTGCTCGGCTGGTCCGCCAAGGTTGGAACACTCGAGCCCGGCAAATGGGCCGACCTCATCGCGGTCGATGGCGATCCTCTGAAGGATGTAACCACACTCGAGCAGGTGAAGTTTGTCGTGAAAGGCGGCGAAGTCATAAAAAACCAATACGCAAAATGAAAGCCGGGTGCCGCACGTTTCGCGCGTTTCGAAACGTGGGATTCCACAACTCTCTAACCCGGAGAATTCCCGAGAAGACGCGACGACCACGGCAAAAAAGAAAGAGGCCGGCTACGTAGCCGGCCTCTCTTCCAATCTTATGCAAGAAAAAAACTACTTCTTCGGAGCGATCGCGTCTTTCGCAGCCTTTGCCAGATAGAACTTTGCTGTGGTCTTGGCCTTGATTTGGATCGGTTCGCCCGTCTGCGGATTCCGTCCCACGCGTGCCTTGCGGTGCACCTTCTTCAGGCGGCCCAGACCGGGCACCACGAAAATGCCGTTCTTCTTCGTCTCTTTAACAGCGGTGTCGGCGAGGTGCTCCAAGAACGCCGCGGCGGTCTTGTTGGGCGTTTCGAGTTTCTCGGCGAGATGCCGCACCAGTTGTGTCTTGGTCATACCAGAAGCCATGAATCCTCCTCAGTGGAACTGCTTGTTTTGTTGCGATGTGCGCCATCTTATACCACTCGTCCTGTGGAAAAATAGCGTTTTCCCCACGTTTTATGCGGTTTTTCTCGCTAGAGGTGTCCAAAAGGGCACAAAAATCGCCTATTTGACGATCTTCCCCCTCGCAAAGGCACCAGCCAAGCAGGTTCGGCGGGAACCACCAGCTCTGTCCGCGGGCCCTTCACCTCACCCGCTGGAATGCCATAATGGTGACAGGGAGTTCTCCTTGGCCTGCGCCATCTGCGAAACCCGTAAGGAAAAGCGCTTCTGTCCCGCGGTCCACGGCCGTATCTGTCCGCAGTGTTGCGGCGAGCAGCGCGAAGTCACCCTCGACTGTCCGAGCGACTGCCCTTACCTGCAGCAAGCACGCGAACATGAGAAGTCTTCCCATCGTGAAGACCTTGACCCCGCCGCCGTCTTCTTGCAGATCGAACTCGGCGACCAATTCCTCTACGAACACGAGCACCTGATTATGGGTCTGAGCTATGCGCTGGCCAAAAGTGCGGTTGCCGACCGGACCATTCACGATCGCGACCTGCTTGCCGGCCTCACGACGCTTGCCCGCAACTACGAACGCCTGGTCAATTCCGGCCTGCACTATGACGAGCCTGCCCAGAGCCTCGCGCAACAGGCGGTCAGCGCCGAGCTGCAGAACATGATCAAGGAGTACCGCGAAGCCGAGCAGAAACACACCGGCTATTCCCGGCTGCGCGATTCCGAAGTGCTCAAGGCGCTGGTGTTCCTGTTGCGCATGGCCCACAGCCGCACCAGCGGCCGTCCGAAATCCCGAGCCTTCCTGGATTTTCTGAAAGCGCAGTTCCCCGAAAGAGACTCCGGCCTCCCAGCCCCCGGCCAATCCGCCAGCCGCATCATCACTCCTTAGTCGGTTTGCCCTCTGCCAACTTGCGCACGACCTGCCCGGGCGGCAGCGCGTCGCGCAACTCTCGCGCTGTCTGCTTCAGCACCGGGTGCCGCGCCTCCGGGGCGATCTCCGCCAGCGGTTCCAGTACGAATCTCCGCCCCGCAAGCCCAGGGTGCGGAATGTGCAAACCCTTCTCGTCCACGATCTGGTCGCCATACAGAAGAACGTCAATGTCGATGTTTCGCGGACCTTTCTCCTGCGTGCGCCTCCGACTCATCCCTTGTTCAATCGCCAGGGCACCCTGCAAAACTTGCGCCGCACGTTTTGCGGTCTCGAGTGATACCACGCAGTTCAGGAACCACGGTTGCGCCGTAAATTCCACCGGCTCGGTTTCATAAAAAGAAGAAACGGCCACCACTTCTCCGATCTGGGAAAGCTGCTCGATCGCCGCCAGCATGTTGCCCGCGCGGTCGCCGGTATTGGATCCGAGCGATAAGTAAACTCGTTGGCGCATCCGGTACCAGTTTCAAGCTTCTCAGGCCCAAGTGGCCACTAAAATCCAAATTGTCTTACCACCGAGGACGCAGGTCAGCCCTGAGGGACAGTCGGTTCCTCCGCATTCCCCCGCATCCTCGGTGGTAATGATTTTGTTTTTTGTCTCTGCGGAAGGCGCCCCAAAGGGTCATATCCACTCGAAACTACGGCCATGCGCGTGCCAATTACCTTCGTGCCTTTTACCACTTGCCAACCAGGACTAGAGTAGATTTCATGAACCTGGAGTCCCTTTTAGTCTGTCGCGACGCTGAAGTTGTACGCGTGCTTCGGCCTACCCTGGAAAAGCTGTCCATTGAAGTGGAGGTCTCCGCGGCGGCGCGCTCCGGGGCTGAGATTCTTACGTCCTCCAAATTTGACGCGATCATTGTCGATTGCGACGATCTGCAGGGCGGGGTTGACGTGCTGCGCAGCCTGCGCCAGAACGCCAGCAACAAGACTTCGGTATCCTTCGCCATCCTCAACGGAAAAACCACCACCCAGCAGGCGTTCGAGATGGGCGCAAACTTCGTTTTGCAGAAGCCCATCACCACCGCCGGAACCTTGCGCTGCTTCAACACCGCCATGAGCTTCATGGTGCGCGAGAAGCGCCGCTATTTCCGCTGTCCCCTTGAGATGCCCGTAAAGCTTGTATTCAAGCAAGGCGAAGAACTCAAAGCCACCGCCACCAACCTCAGCGAGGGCGGCATGGCCATTCACTTCGACGGAACCTTGGCCAGGAACGCGGCGGGGAGAGTCCAGTTCACGTTGCCCGGCACGAAAGTCTCCATGGACCCGAAATGCGAGGTTGCGTGGGCCGATGGCCTAGGCCGGGCCGGCATCCGGTTTCATGACCTCCCGGAAATCTCGCGCGAGCAGCTCGAAAAATGGATCATGAAGCGGCTCGAATCCGTCACCAATCCTTCTCTTTAATCTGTTTCAAACCTTCACCACAGAGGGCACGGAGAACACACAGGACTGCAGGGTCCTCTGTGCCCCCTCCGCGTCCTTTGTGGTAAATGGTTTTGAATCTTAGCGAGGAACCCCATTCGAGGCATCAAGCTGAGGACTTGTTCCGCTCAACCTGTCTTCTGCAAGCTAAGGATAGACCACTCCCAGGAGTATGCCGTGGCTACGTTCGCCTACGATGTGAAGATTGCCCGCGTGCAGCGCACCCTGCGCTGGCTGGAGGAAGACGCTTCATTGCTTTCCATGCGAGTCCGGGATCTGTCCCCGGAGCGGCAGCGAGTGGCCAAGAGCTTCGCCGCCAGCATGATCGATCAGACCCGCGCCGAACTCGATCGGCTCCTGCAGGAGCGCACCCAGGAAAGTGAAGAAGAATCCGTACCCTGCGAGCCCGCTGACTAGCCCGCGAAGTGGAAGCTCTCCGCATCGCCCAGACTCTCAAAGGGTCGCCTCAATCCTCAGAGGAGATCGCCTCAATCCTGAAACTCAGCTCGCCTCAATCCTGAAACTCAGCTCGCGTCAATCCTGAAACTCAGGTCGCCTCAATCTTGAAGTGGGGTCGCCTCAGTTCCGGAAGGGGGGCACCTCAAATCCTGACGGGCACCTCAATCGGAAAGGGGTCGGCTCAGTCCGGAAAGGGAAGGGCACGACTTCAGTCGTGCCGATCAAAGCCAACCGCGATCGCGCTTTAGCGCCGGAGGTACGCTTGGGTTCTCCTTCAATTCAAAGCAACCCCCAGCGGCAAGCCGTGATTGTGGGCGAACAAACGGCGCATGCTGGTGAGAAGGCCTGATTGCAACAGTTACCCCACCTGCGCGAAAGGCGGCGCAACCTCATATTCTTACGTTTGATCGGTGCGGCGTGCCGGTGGGTACCTAACCGTCTTTGGAGTGATCGGCGCAAACATGGGATACAAACTCTTTGTCACGCTGCAACTCGAAGTTGCGCATCATGTCATCGAAAGATGTGCCGGTGGTAGCATCAGCAGGTTTAAAACGCCAGCCACATTCGGAGCAACCAAAACCCCGAAAAAGTGGTTGCTCAATCCATACCAGCTTTCGGCTCATGGCCGCCTCTGTCGCTGTGCCAGCCAGCACCCGCTTGCTGTCATAGGGACGAAACGCTTTGGTTCGCCATGAACGGCTCCTTTCGCAGCGGCGAAGCCTGATTGCAGAACAAAACCGTCACCCAGTCTGGGCGTGGCGGAAGATGGCATAAACTGATGGGCGAAGTCTACATGCGCCACATTTGATCGTCTGTCGGGCATCCTACATACCAGTGTGAGGGTCACGTTTCGCTTGTCTTGAAGCGGTCGGTATTGCTCAGTATCAGGGTCGTATCCAGCATAGTGTTGATAGGTCTTCGAGTAGGGGTTCGCACCATGCCCGACCAGACTTCCTGTCTCACACCCCATGATGGGCGAGTTCATTGCCAGCCTAGCGAGCGGACGAATACCGCAGGGAAGCAAGTCAGCAACAAAATACTTCTATCGATCTCCGATAGCGACTACAGCTCACTTCGTCCTCATCTCGAATACGTCAGCTTGCCAAACCATCTAGTCCTTCACGAGGCGCGTGGAAAGCTGGAATTTGCGTATTTCCCGAATCGAGGTTTGATTTCTCTTGTCGTCGTAATGAAAGATGGGAAAACGGCCGAAGCTGGCATTGTCGGGAATGAGGGCTTTACAGGAACATTGGCGGCTGTTGGCCTGAACAGGAGCCCGCTTCAAACGGTGGTACAAATCACGGGGGATGGGTTTCGGGTAGAGGTCGGGGCTCTGCAAAACACTTTGGAATCCGCTCCGCACCTTCAAATGATGTTGGGCCGCTATGCCGCAATTCGGGGTATGCAGGTTGCACAAACAGCCGCGTGTAATCGGCTGCACAATATTGAGCAGCGCCTTGCGCGGTGGTTGCTAATGACTCAGGATAGAGTGGATTCAGGATCGCTGCCCATCACTCATGATTTTCTCGCAACGATGCTAGGGACAGATAGACCTACCGTGAGCTTGGCAGCTGGTGTTTTGCAGAGAAAGGAGCTCATCGAGTACACCCGTGGCGCAGTGGAGATCGTGAACCGCAAGAAACTTGAGGACTCCGCCTGCGAGTGCTACGGGGTTATCCGACAGTACGATGGCGAGCTTGGCTTGAAATACGGGAAGTGAAGACTCGCCCTGTGCTTAATTGCCGAGATTCGAAAACGCTGTTGTTGATAAATCCCCATAGCGCTCATTGAGGGTTTTGAGCGTTATCGCCTGTTGAGCTTTCCACCGATGCGCGCTGCGTGTTGCACTCAACCGGGTTTGGCCTCTACTCTGAGGGAACAACTATGACCGACGAGAACACTGACGACCTTTGCAAGGACTGCGGTCCGACGTTTACAGCTTTCCTGGAAGAGATGGCCGACAAAAACAAAGAACAGATGGCGGAACACGCCAAGTTCACCTGCCCAACTTGCGGTAAGGTCCATGAATACACGTTTCCGTATCCTCCGAAAGCGCCTGTCCCGCCCGCCTCCGCTGCCTGATGAAAGGGGATTTTTGCAGTAAAAAAGTCGCCGGACCTACATAGCTGTTGAAACATCCCCATTTCACCAATTGACCTCGGTTTTGGCGAACAAGCGGCGCAAACTGGCGAAAACGCCTCGGTTACATCAACTACCGTTTGCGCCCTAACCGGAACGTCACAACCACAGCGAGGGTCTCGGTATTTGACAGTGTGGGCAGCGTCGAGGCCACGGCTTGAACGCTTGGGTCGGTGAGATGTGTAGGGGCTTCTCGCACGCCGGACACGGCCACCTTTGGAGCTTCCGTCTAATTGCAAAGAAGGAAACACACAAGACGGCAACAATGGCGAGAGCCGCGACACCGAAGTACCAGCGGACGCTGCCGACGATGAGAGCAAGCGCAACAGTCAACAAGGTACCGTACAAGAGCAGGCCGTACCATCGTTCCATTCGTCCTATCTCTGCGAACTTCTGGTTGTATTTCGGGTCGGGGCTTAACACGTGCAGATTATGTAACCGCACTAGCTTCTGAGCAAGGACTCAATAGTTGTTGAAAAATCCCCATTACACCAACGATGGTGGTAGTAGATTGCCGTCAACCCGGCAGCGCATCGTGATTCAGCTATTTCGACATCTTGGCCGATGCCGAGCGCTTGCAGGTCGATGAACAAGCGCTGTGATAATTTAGTGACACTTCTCTGCGGCGAAAGCCGAGCCCTTTCAAAGCAACAGATCTTCCGGAGTTTTTCCGACGCCGCAGCACTTTCAGCTTCAAATTAAAGGGAGTGTTCTACCAGGCCATCTGCCACCCGGGCCGCGCCCTCCGCCGGTTCCTCCACGGAAGTTTCCTCCCACAGAGTTTTGTCGCGAAGCAGCCGGGACACTAGCGCCGTGTGCATGGCATGACCGGCGCGGTCCGCAACAATGCTGCCCAGAATCTGTTTCCCGACCAGCGCCAGATCTCCGATCAGGTCCAACACCTTGTGCCGCACGAACTCATCGGGATAGCGCAAAGGCGGATTCATCAAACCTTCCGGAGTGAGCACGATCGCGTTCTCCGGGGACGCTCCCCGTATCAACCCCTGCTGCCGCATGGCATCGGCTTCATGCAGAAACCCGAACGTCCGCGCCGGGGCAATCTCGCGCAGGAAGTTGCCGTCGGAAAGATCCACGCGAAAAGTCTCGCGCCCAATCAGTGCATGCGGAAAATCAATCGTGTACGAAACCGAGTAACTGTCCGCCGGGTAAATCGCGATGAACTTGTTCCCCTCGCGCAGTTCCAATTCCCGGCGGATGCGCATATACGACCGTGCCCGACGCTGCTTGCGAATCCCGGCCCGCTGGATCATGTCCACGAAAGGCCGGGCGCTGCCGTCCAGAATGGGCAGTTCCAGGTTGTCGAGTTCCACGATCGCGTTATCGATCCCGGTCCCGATGAATGCCGACAGCAGGTGCTCGGTAGTGGAAATGAGCACGCCTTTCTTCATCAGGCTGGTGGCGTAGCTGACCCGGGCCAGGTTGCGGCCCGTCGCTTCCACCTCGAAGTCATCCAGATCGGTTCGCCGGAAGATGATGCCGGCGCCGGAGGCGGCGGGAAGAATTCTGAGCTGGACCGGAGCGCCGCTATGAAGACCGATCCCCTTGCACTCGACGGCCGCGCGGATTGTTTGTTCCTGTTTCAAAAGGGAGGGCTGAATGTCTTTGCTGCAGTTCAGCTTACAGGCAGCTGCCGGAAATCCGATGTGGCAATTTAGCCACACTCCGTGGCGTCAGAGCCCGCTATCAGTCCAGCCACCCCCTATGTTATTCAGGGCGAAATGGATAGCTATCGAGAGACGGCGAGCAGGCTTCCCCACATGCGACTCCCCCACCTCAAAAAGTACCCGGCATGACTCTTCTCGCGAAGGGTATCTCTTCGATCTCCGGTCCGGTCGCCGCGCCCTCTGCGTTTTGGGGATTTCCGCGAAGGCGTCCCCTTCAAAGAGAAATGCCGACAGATCACTTCTTCCGCGGAGGCAGCGTATTCGGATCGTAGGTGGTCTTGGCGTCGAACATCGAGTCGTTCAGCGTCTCGTTATAGATCACGTTGTTGAGGAATCGCTGGTTCGACATTTCGCCGTTGTAAAAGCGCGTGACGCTGTACGGCGTCATGATGCCCTGGGTGGGCCGGTAGGCGTCGTACATTTCCTCTTCCGTGTTGCGCAGGTTGTCAGTGGGATCGCGCCACGTAAAAGTCTTTTTGAGCGGCAAGTGCGTGGTGGTGTCCAAGTAGAGCGTGACGCTGTCGTTCTTGGAATTCATGACGCTGACCTGGTCGGCGGGTTTGTTGGCCGCGACCGCCGGGCCGTCATAGAACAAGGCAACTCCAGGCTCATGGATCCAACGCCGCAAGACCCATTCCAGCGAGTGCTCGCGCCGGCGCAGGTATTCATCCAGCGTCTTCTGGTCCAGCATCGCGGTGCCCTTGAACGTGACCTCGTAACCCTTGTCGCCGTTGTACACGTAAGCAATGTCGCGCTGCTTGGTGACTTCGATGCGCTCGCGGTCCGGGAACTTCACGAATCGCCAGAACAGCACACCCGCGCTGGTAGCCTCGCCCCGATGAAAGCTGTAGGTCCGGCCCTGCTGGCTCATGTCCTTGACATCCAGGTAGGCCTGGCCCCCCAGCGCCTGGATCGCCTGGTTGATCAGGTTCTTCGCCTTCACGGCGTTTTCTTGCGCAACTGGCTCGCCCTGTTGGGAGCTCGCCCCACTGGTGGTGCTCTGGGCGCCAGCCCACGCAGCTGCGCACAAGGTAACGATAAGTACCGCAGGATGGAAACGCATGATTCTCATAATTAGACGCCGAAAGCCACGCGGGGGGCTGTATGCCGAAGACGCCGTCTCCGGCCTCGACTCAACCGGCCAGTACCGCGCCGCCGTTCACGTTGAAAACCTCTCCCGTAATGAAGCCGGCGTGCTCCGTGCACAAGAATAAAATCGGCGCCGCGATCTGCTCAGGTGTTCCGACGCGCCCCAGTGGAATCGTCGCGAAAATCTTGTCGCGCGTTGTGGGGTCGTTCAGAGCCGGCTCCGACATATCCGTGCCCACCCAACCCGGCGCCACGCAATTGACGTGAATCCCATCCCGCGCAAGCTCGGTCGAAAGCCCTTTGACCATGCTGATGAGCGCGCCCTTGGTGGCGGCATAGTCCACGTGAAACGCTTCGCCTCGCTGCGCTGCCGTCGAACTGACCAGCACGATGTGCCCGCCCTCGCCGGTACTGAGTTTTACCTGCTTCTTCATTTGCGCGACCGAGTGGCGGATCAACGAGAACACGCTATCGAGATTAACGGCGACGGTGCCGCGCCACTGCTCGTCACTCATCTGGTCGACGGGCGCATCCTGCGGGGGCCAGATCCCGTGATTCGCCACCAGGATGTCGAGCCGGCCAAAGCGCTTGACCGCTTCCTCGACCAGATCCTTTGCCGAGTCCAGCCCGCTGAGATTGCAGGCCACGGCCGCGCAGCGCGCCTCCCCACATTCTTGCACCAGCGCATCGGCTTGCGTCTTGGCACTCTGGTAGTTGAACAATACCTTGGCGCCCGCGGTAGCAAACATCCGCACCGCCGCCGCCCCGATTCCGCGCGAACCGCCCGTGATGAGCGCAACCTTGCCTTCCAGGGACAGAAAAACCGTCATATCTCTAGTTTCAAGGCTGCAAGCGAAAATTGGCAAGTCAACGGGGGATTCGATGTCTTCCCCAATCTTCGCCATGAAAACACTCTGACGCCGTGCAACCTTAGCGACCCTTCACGACCTTTGCGGTAAAAGCTTTTCTCTCGCTGCTCGCAACTCATAACTCGCCACTCTGTATAGAGCCTTTCCACCACAGAGTCACAGAGGCACAGAGAAAATCAGGAACGGGAGTGATTCTATGATTCTCTCTGCGTCCTTAGCGGCTTTTCTTCGCGGCCTTGGCGGTTAAAGGCTTTGGGCGGAAGAAAGAGCGAGGAAGACTCCAGTCCCCTGTGCCCCTCTGTGTCCTCGGTGGTGAAAGATTTTCTTGTCAAGCCCCCTCAACTCACGAATTCCTCGCATCCCCATCAATCCGCGCCAAATATAAATCTCCCCAGCGTGTCACAATCACCCCCTTGAAATTGCTATTCTAAAATTAGGAGCCAGAGATGGAAACGATCCGCCCGTCCTAGGCAGAACCGAGCGGACGTTTGTGGACACCGGACCCGAGGGGAGAACCGTACCAACATCTGAGCGGCGCAGGCTCCGCCGAAAGGCGTACCCGCAGTGGGAGTGATCACTCCTCATCACTTACAAAGTGATGGAGCAATGAAATGGACGCATAAGTGAAGCAGGAACAGAGGACAAACGAACTCGATCAATAACAAATTCTGAACCAGATCCTTTCAGTGGAGCGAGCCTCACTGAGCCGTCAGCTTCAGCACATTTCCGCCGTAGTCGACCACGTAAAGTTCTCCAGCCGTGTCCTGTCCGAAAGAACTCATGTTAAGGCCCGTCGCCAGTAGCTGCGTGCGCGTCCACGTTCCGGCCGGCGCCTCCACCAGCTCCCACATAGTCCCGCTGATGTAGTCGCCAAACACGTATGCCCCGGCCAGGCCCGGGATCGCGGTGCCCCTGTACACGTAGCCGCCCATCACCGCCTCGCCTTCGCTGTGCGAGTACTCCGCGATCGGCAGGGTGAGCCCGCTCATATTGCATCCGCTGGCCGGATTGAAGCAGTGCATGCCTTCCATCACGTTCCAGCCGTAATTCTTCCCGCTCTCGAGGATGTTGACTTCTTCGAATGCATCTTGTCCGACATCGCCGACGAACAAGCGGCTTCCGCCCCGCTCGAACGAGAAGCGCCACGGATTACGCAACCCGTATGCAAAGATCTCCGGCAGGCCTCCGCCGCCGGCGGCGAATGGATTGCCGGGCGGAATCGCGTACTGCTTGCCGCCGCTTTGACTGTTTACATCGATGCGCAGCATTTTGCCGAGCAGAGTTTGCAGGTTCTGCCCGTTGCCCATCGGATCGCCGCCGCTGCCGCCGTCTCCGAAACCGATGTACAGGAATCCGTCGGGGCCGAAGACGATTTGCCCGCCTTTGTGATTCGTGAACGGCTGGTCGAGGGTCAGCAGGATGCGTTCGCTGTTGGCATCGGCCACGTTTGGATCTCCGGCCGACACGTGGTACTCCGCGATGACGCTCTGGATTTGCCCGCCGACCGTTCGATCGTAGTGCACGTAGAAAAGATGGTTCTGCGTGAATTGAGGATGGAAGGCAAGGCCAAGCAATCCCATTTCGCCGCCCGAGCTGACTTTGGCGGTTATGTTGAGAAAGGGCGTGCTCAGCAGCGACCCGTTGGCAACAATCCGGATCGATCCTGGCTGCTGCACCACAAACATTCTTCCCGTACCGTCGTTGGGGAATTGCAGATCGACCGGGCTGCTCAGGCCGCTCACTACCGGCGTGAGAGCAAGCGTTGGAGGCGGCCCTCCACCGCCGGGAGGCGGCGTGGACTTGCTGCTGCTACACGCCTGCAACAGACACGCGAGCGCGAGCGTTGCGACCCGAAGACTGCGCTGTCCCCAAGACATGCCGGGAATTCTAGTCCAGGCGCTGGATAGGAAGTGTCACTCGCTTGTACATCACGGGTTACGGAAGGCCAACTCGCCTATAATTTGTGGCCTATGAACCTGGAACAGAAACTCGAGGAACTCAAGAAGCGCGACCACCTGGCCGAAGAAGGCGGCGGCGAACGGCGTCGCGAGAAGCAGCACAAGGAAGGCAAGATGTCGGCGCGCGAGCGCATCGAGTTCCTGCTCGACGAGGGCACCTTTGAGGAAACCGACAAGCTGGTCACGCACCGCTGTACTGACTTCGGCATGGCCGAACAGAAATATTACGGCGATGGCTTCATCACCGGCTATGGCCGCATCGAAGGCCGCCTGGTTTTTCTGTTCGCGCAGGACTTCACCGTGTTCGGCGGATCGCTCTCGGAAGCGAACGCCGGAAAAATCGTCAAGATCATGGACCTCGCCGCCAAGATGGGCGCGCCGGTCATCGGATTGAATGACTCGGGCGGCGCGCGCATTCAGGAAGGCGTCATGTCGCTCGCCGGCTATGCCGATATTTTCCTGCGCAACACGCTGTACAGCGGAGTCGTTCCACAGATTTCCGCCATCATGGGCCCGTGCGCCGGCGGCGCGGTCTACTCGCCCGCCATCACGGACTTTATCCTGATGGTCGACAAGACCTCGTACATGTTCATCACCGGACCCGATGTCATCAAGACCGTGACCCACGAAGAAGTCACCAAGGATCAGCTGGGCGGAGCGACCACGCACAATGAAACTTCGGGCGTCGCACACTTCTTATCGCGCGACGATGCGGAATGCCTTTCCATGGTGCGCGAGCTGTTGAGTTTCGTTCCGTCCAACAACCTGGAAGACCCGCCGCGCCGCCCCTGCACCGATCCCTTCGACCGCGCCGAACCTGCGCTCGACCAGATGGTGCCGGCGGAATCCAATCGCCCGTATGACATCAAGGATGTAATCCATGCGGTAGTCGACGACGGTTACTTCTTCGAAGTGCAGGAGCATTACGCCAGGAACCTCGCGGTGGGATTCGCCCGCCTGAACGGGCGCTCGGTGGGCATCGTCGCCAACCAACCCGCCATGCTGGCAGGCACGCTCGACATCAATGCGTCCGTCAAGGGCGCGCGCTTCGTGCGCTTCTGCGACTGCTTCAACATTCCGCTGGTCACGTTTGAAGATGTGCCAGGATTTCTGCCCGGCACCCAGCAGGAGTATGGCGGCATCATCAAGCACGGCGCGAAGCTGCTGTTCGCGTTTGCCGAGGCGACGGTGCCCAAGGTCACGGTGATCACCCGCAAGGCCTACGGCGGCGCCTATTGCGTCATGGCGTCGAAACACATCCGAACCGATGTGAACTACGCGTGGCCTACGGCCGAGATCGCCGTGATGGGGCCGGAAGGCGCGGTGGACATCGTCTACAAGCGCGAACTGGAGCAGGCCGCCAATCGCGACCAGGCGCGTCAGTCAAAAATAGAAGAGTTCCGCGACCGCTTCGCCAACCCGTACGTCGCCGCCGATCGCGGCTTCGTCGATGCGGTGATCCAGCCGCGCGAGACGCGCAAGAAATTAATTCAAGCGCTGGAGATGCTGCAGACCAAGCGGGACAAGAACCCACCTAAGAAGCATGGGAATATACCGCTGTAGCCCGATAACTATTGTCAAACGCAGTCGTGTATGCGATAGTACAGATGGCGAATAAAAAGCGAATATCATACAAAGTCGGAGAAGTGCTGCGGGCAGCAATCCATGGATAGCAATGTGCCTCACAGCACTATCGAGACGCTGCCGCACATCAAGCGAGTCTCCCGTGTTAAGCATGCCATGTTGCAGCGATATCTGCCGTCGTGGGCGATAATTCTAGGGTCCGCCAATCGCCGCATAAACTATGTCGACTGTTATGCTGGCCCAGGCCGCTATGAGTTTGAAGGCGTGCCGGTCGACGGTTCGCCTGTGATAGCTGTTAAAGCCGCTAAAGCATTTCTCCTCACTCGCCCGAATCACAGCCTGAACGTTTTGCTGACTGAAAACGATGAGGTTCAAGCGGAACAGCTTGAACCGCAATTGGGTCCACTGAAGCCCTATCCAAAGGAACTTAAGGTGAATCTGCTGATTGAAGATAGCAAGACCTTCATAGCCGACTTGCTTTCCACAGTTCCATCGCTCGCGCCGTCGTTTTTTATGATCGATCCATATGGTCATCCGTTGGCGCTGCCGATCATTAACCAAGTTCTGTCACGTCATAAGACGGAAGCGCTTATCACGTTGATGTGGTATCGCATCAACATGGACTTGAGCAATCCTGCCGTTCAGCCCAATGTTGATCGCTTGTTCGGCGACCGCGAGTGGCGGCAACAGCCGTTCATGAGACAGAAGGGTAGCGCCCGTGAGAACGGCTTCCTTGACTACTTCGTGTCTAAGCTAAGTGCGAAATACGTGCTGCCTTTCAGGATTGGCTACGATCCAGAGGACAAGGTTAGAGGGGAACGTACCAAGTATTACCTTCTTCATGCCAGTAACCACCCAAGCGCGGTTCTCCTGATGAAGGAAGTAATGTGGCCACTGGGAGACGAAGATGGGACATTTGATTTCGCGGGTGAATCTCAGGGTGTGCTGATTTCCCGCACGCCACTGATACACGAGTTGCGAGAGATTCTGCTGCGTGAATTTGCGGGTAAAGAGCAGGCTTTCGATGACATTAGGGAGCAAACCTGGAAGCTGCCGTTTGTTGAGAAGCACTATCGTCAAGTCATCCAAGACCTGCGCGCGGAAGGCATCGTGATGGTTACTCCCATCTCGTCGAAGAAAAGCGGTCTGAAGGGGAAAGACCTGATACGTTTCATGGAGAACCCTGCGCCTACATCTCCGACTCGTGGCAGTGAGCAGGCATGAGCATCCAGACGAGTATCGAATGGACCGATGCCACGTGGAACCCCGTCCGTGGCTGCACGAAAATCAGTCCCGGCTGCAAGCATTGCTACGCCGAGACGTTCGCCGAACGGTTTCGCGGCGTGAAGGGTCATCCCTACGAGCAAGGATTCGCTTTGCGGCTTGTGCCGGAGAAATTGTTTGATCCGTTCTTGTGGCGCTCACCCAAACTTGTTTTCGTGAATTCGATGAGCGATCTGTTTCAGGATGGTGTTCCGGATAGCTACGTCGAAATGGTTGCGCAGGTCATGGCGAAGGCTGAATGGCATACCTATCAGGTGCTCACTAAGCGTGCGGAGAGGCTCCGACAGCTGCTGAGCGGCAAGCTCCGATTTGCTGCGGAGCAGGGCCACATCTGGTGGGGCGTCAGCGTCGAAGATCGCAAGTATGGTCTACCGCGGATCGATGAACTCCGTGCCGCGCCGGCGAAGGTTCGATTTTTGTCGATTGAGCCGCTGCTTGAAGATCTAGGTGCGTTCGATCTTTCCGGAATCAGTTGGGTGATCGTGGGCGGCGAGAGTGGCCCCGGGGCCCGTCCCATGAAGAAAGAATGGGTGATCTCCATCCGCGACCAGTGCAGGGCTGCTCGTGTTCCATTCTTCTTTAAGCAGTGGGGCGGCGTGCGCAAGGTTAAGAACGGGAGAAGGCTTGAGGGGCGCACTCATGATGAGTACCCGGCCCGTCAGAGTGTCCAAGTGCCGGATCGGGCAACGTGCTTGTCTCTCCTAGAAATGTTAAGAACGTTCGCGGAACACTGCCTGGGACGCGAGCCATTGATTCAACTTTCGGCCTAGCCGAGAGCGAAATGGCAGAACAGTTATCACGCCTACTGGTATCGCACAGGCACTCGGGGTCCTTCGACTTCGTTCGGCTGACGCCTCACTACGCTCAGGATGACATCGTTGGAATGGAGTTGCCTCGGAGTAGAATGCGTCTTCTCCGGGAGGCCTTTCTTGAAACCGTTCTTCTTGTTGTTCGCCTTCACGCTCGCCCTTCCCGCCCTCGCTCAGGACCCTCCATCCTGGCTCGTCAATCTTCCGCAGGCCAAGGACTACGCGCAGAAGCGTGTCTCCAGCTACGACGCTTCGGGCGCCAATGCCGACTATCGCCAGCTCGCGGGCGGCGAGACTAGCACGCTGCTCGACGTCGAGGGGCCCGGCATCATCAGCCATATCTGGGCTACCATCGCGAGCGCGGATCCGCAGCATTTGAAGGCGCTGGTGTTGCGTGCTTACTGGGACGGCGAGGCCACGCCCAGCGTCGAAACTCCGGTCGGAGATTTCTTCGGGCTTGGGCTCGGCGAGTATTACCGCTACCAGTCGACCCCGCTCAGCGTCGGGTCTGACAAGGCGCTGAATTCCTACTTCGCCATGCCCTTTCAGAAGCACGCGCGCATCACCGTGACCAACGATGGGGCAGTCAAGGTCGATGCGTTCTACTTCAACATCGACTATCGCGCTTACTCAAAACCACTGCCGCCCGATCAACTCTACTTCCACGCGCAATACCGGCAGGCCAATCCGAATGTGGGCACGACGGCCGACTGGAAATCGAACGGCGACATGAACGACCGAAAGAATCTCAACGGCGATGGCAACTACGTCTGGATGGAAGCCACGGGGCACGGGCATTTTGTCGGCGTCACGATGTCGGTGCTGCAGAACCAAGATCAGTGGTGGGGCGAAGGCGACGACATGTTCTTCATCGACGGCGAGTCGCGGCCCTCGATCAACGGCACCGGCTCAGAAGATTATTTCCTGGGCGCGTGGGGATTCAGCGCGGGGGCTTTCGCCTATGGACTCTACGGCGCGCCCGTGAAGGGGGACGAAATTGCCGGCAGCCGTTCGTCGGTGTACCGGTTCCTCCTCGACTCGCCCATCCCGTTTACCAAATCGCTGCGCGCGACCATCGAGCACGGGCACGCCAATCACCGGTCGGATGATTTTTTCTCGGTGGCGTACTGGTATCAGGCAGAGCCGCATGCGCAGTTTCCCAAGTTGCCGGGGTTGGAAGATCGGATTCCACGACTGCACGCGGTCGGTGGGCCGGGGAGCGCGAGGTAAGTTACGAGTGAGAGCGCTGATGCGCCCCTCCCAATAGACTCACGCGACTCGGTATGACGCGCACGGAGCCCCTGAAGGGGCAATGCCAGTGCAGAGGCGACGGCGCGGCTGAAGCCGCGCTCTGATACGACCCTACGTCGTAATGCGGGCCTACGATCTGATACGAGCCGCGGCTGATACGACCGGCGACTGAAACGGCCGTGCGATGGGCGAATGGTATACCGACGACCGACGACCCGCCCCAGGAGATTGTCGTTGCGAGGAGGGTGGAAGAAAATAAGAGTCCCGAGGTGATGTTGATCTCATTCATCTCGGCCAGTAGCTCGCGTTAGACCCTTGCCGACCTGCTCTCGTCGCTTCCTTGCGGGTTGCAACGCGCGATCGAGACTCGGGCTCCGGGCTTACCGCCAACCGGACAAATCAGTTCAACGCCTCGGGACTCTATCTTGCCTTTGACGTGTGCTCCTGTTCTCCTCGACCAGCACTTGGCTATAGACCCTTGCTCGCCTTCCTTCCCGCTTGCGCTGGAAGGTGACTTCGCTTGAGCCCCGGACGCCGCACCAATCGGAAAAACTCAGAACGTGTCAAAGAACGAGTTTGTTTTACTCCTTCTATTTTCAGAGTCAATCGAAACCACGTGATTTTATGTCCCGCAAAATCAATGGAGTGCAGCCTGCCCACAGGCCTATGACATTTTTTGGTGCAATCGCGGGTTCATATCTCCGCAGGGCTGCGCTGCTACCCGCATTGGCGCGCATTCGTAGTTATTGTTTTGCTGCCGCCGGCGGCTTGAGCATGAAAAACCGAGTGTGGAAATGTCGTCGGGATTCAGCATTCATGCAGGCGCGCAAATTTTTCACCTCAGCCGGGTGCTCCGCAAAGACACTTACCGGCGCGCGCATTCGTACCTAAAATCGCCTTCGAGGTACTTTCCATGAACATTTTCAACGATCCTCGGGGCAAAGTGATTGATGTAGGCGGAAATCCCGTTCTCAAATTAATTGGGCTTGGCATCGTCGGGCTGATTGGCGTCATCCTGCTGTCCAATTGCTTCACGCGAGTGCCCACCGGTCATGTCAGTGTGCTGACGCTGTTCGGTCGAGTGACGGGCGATGTGTTGCCCGAAGGCATGCACTTGATCAACCCGCTGAAGACCAGCAACCTGATGTCGATCCAGACCCAGACCATCAAGGAGTCGGCCAGCGTGCCTTCCAGCGAAGGGCTGGTGATGAACCTCGATACCTCGCTGATCTATCACCTGAACCCTGACAAGGCTTCGGAGGTCTTCCAGAAGATCAACGCAGACTACGAAATAAAAGTGGTTGAACCGATCCTGCGGGCCGCTATCCGCGAGGCCACCGCGTCGCACACCGCGAACGCCCTCTACACCGGCGAGCGGGAAATGGTGGCCAAGCAGATCAGCGATCAACTGTCAGCCGCACTGAGCCAGCGAGGGCTGATTGTTGAGAACGTGCTCTTACGCGACATCCAGCTGCCGCAGACCTTGAAAGCCTCGATCGAGGCCAAGCAGCAGGCCGAGCAGGAAGCACTGGCCATGAATTTCCGCCTGCAGAAAGAAAAGCAGGAGGCTGAGCGCAAGCGCATCGAAGCCGCCGGGATTCGCGATTTCCAGCAGATCGTCGCTCAGGGCATCAGCCCGCAGTTGCTCGAGTGGAAAGGGATCGAGGCGACGGAGCTGCTTTCCAAGAGCCCGAACACCAAGGTGGTCGTGATCGGGAACCCGAAGAATGGCCTGCCCTTGATCCTCGGGCAGTAACCGCTGGACACAATGCCTTAACCGAATGTGTTTCCACCACAGAGACACAGAGTCTCAGAGAATACTTGATTCGGCTTTCTCTGCGTCTCCAGCACTTTCCTGCTGGTGTTTCCTATGACACGCCTCTGGCGCTGAGTTGGGCCACGGGATCCGCCGCGGAATTTCCTCGACTGCTAACATAGCGGTCGTGTCGGCGTTGCTTGAAGTCCGAAACCTCAGCGTCTCGTTCCCGGCGGCTCGCGGTGGGGCGCCGCGCGGACCATCTTCCGAAGCGTCTGCATCTCTTGCCGTGCGCGACCTGTCTTTCACGATCGCTCCCGGCGAAGTAC
This sequence comes from uncultured Acidobacteriota bacterium, assembly GCA_963733805.1. Classification (GTDB taxonomy): domain Bacteria; phylum Acidobacteriota; class Terriglobia; order Terriglobales; family Acidobacteriaceae; genus Gp1-AA133. The sequence continues at coordinate 140,929 of CAVTEO010000012.1, forward strand.
TGGGGCTGGTCGGCGAGTCGGGCTCAGGGAAGTCAGTTACATCGCTGGCGCTGATGCGGCTTCTCCCTCCCCAGGCGCGGTTGAGCGGGCAAATGCTTTTCACCAACGGGGAGCGAGCCGCACACAGCCTGCTCGATCTTTCCGACAATGCGATGCGCGATCTGCGAGGGTCGAGCCTGGCGATGATTTTTCAGGAGCCCATGACCGCGCTGAATCCCGTCATGCGAGTGGGCAACCAGATCGCCGAAGCGGTGCTGGCCCACGCGCAGGTTTCAAAGTCAGAAGCGTGGCAGCGCGCAGTGGAGGGAATGAAAGATGTCGCGATTCCCGACCCGGAGCGCCGCGCGCGTGATTATCCACACCAGCTTTCGGGAGGCATGCGGCAGCGCGTGATGATCGCCATGGCCATCGTCAACCGGCCCCAGTTGCTGATTGCCGACGAGCCCACGACCGCGCTCGATGTTACCATCCAGGCGCAGATCCTGGAATTGTTGGCCGGGCTGCGCTCTCGTTTCAAACTTGCCATGCTTTTTATTTCGCACGACCTCGCAGTCGTCTCCCAGGTCGCGGACCGGGTGGCGGTGATGTATGCCGGGAGCCTGGTGGAACTGGGCGCGAAGCGCGACATCTTTGAAGCGCCCGCCCATCCTTATACACGCGGCCTGTTGCGGGCGGTACCCACGCTTGAAACCGACCGATCGCAACCTCTGCGAACCATCGAAGGCTCGGTCCCGCCGGCACACGCGGTGCCTCCCGGCTGCCCGTTCGAGCCGCGCTGCGGAGACCGCATTCCGGAATGTGCACTTTCGTTGCCTCCCCTGGTTGAAGTATCGTCGGGACACTGGGCGCGGTGCCCGGTAATCAATCCCTCCCCCGGCTTGCGTCGCGGCGTATAATCCCGGCTTTATCGGTGGCTAGTGCGCATTCTTGTTCTAAGCGATATCCACGGCAATCTGGACGCGCTGGAGGCCTGCCTGGCCGCCGCGGGTGACTACGATGACGTCGTTAACCTCGGCGACATAGTGGGCTATGGCGCCAGTCCCAACGAAGTGATCGAGCGGTCGCGCGAAGTGGGCAAGTATTTCGTGCGCGGCAACCACGACAAGGCTTCCAGCGGCTTGATGGATCTGCAAGATTTCAATCCCATCGCCGGCCTGGCTGCTTTGTGGACGCGCGACCAGCTCACGCCGGAAAACCTCTCGTGGCTGCGCAGCCTGCCGCAAGGGCCGGTGCAGATTCCGGGATTGACCGAAGTCCAGTTTGTGCACGGCTCGCCGATCGACGAAGACGAATACGTGGTAACGCTGCACGATGCGCTCGCGCCCCTGTCTGCATTGCCATTCGCCGTTACTTTTTTCGGACACACGCATCTGCAGGGCGCGTTTTCTTTCAAGGTGGCCGCGGGCGATGCGTACCGGCCCGCCTATAAAACGATTGGCCAGAGCGAGAGTGTACTGCTCGTCATGAAGCGGGATTTCCGTTACCTGATCAATCCGGGATCAGTCGGGCAACCGCGGGATGGCGACTGGCGCGCGGCCTTCGCAGTGTTCGATACTGACACGTGGACGGTGATCTTCCATCGCGTTCCCTACAACCTGAAGAGCGCGCAGGACCGTATCTTCGCCGCGAATCTGCCGCAGCGGCTGGCCACCCGGCTGGCGGCGGGAAGATAGCCGAAGTCGAGGCTATCGCCTAAGAAGCTTTTGACCTGTCCTCCATCCCGAAATCACGTTGCAGGCTGCGATTCCAGGTTTCGTCATCGCTGGCATTCAGATCGACCCACTGCTCATCCGTCATCCCACTGCGCCATTGCAGAAAGGGCAGCGCATCGGGCCCGACCGGGTGACGAAGTTTCCACGAATCACTCTGCGCAACTTCCAGGATCTTGCCGGCGACGAGCGAAGGCGGTACCGGATTCTTCAGCGAAGCCGAAAAGAGCGACGAAAAACGCTCACGCTGCCGGTAAGGAGAAGCCGATCCCTGGCTGTCCCCGATGCGGCGCGCCATGTCGGTATCAATGATGCCGGGCTCGACGATGGCTACCCGAACGTTGAAGGTTTTCATTTCGCCGGCCAGAGCTTCGCTCAACGCTTCCAACGCCCACTTCGAAGACGTGTAGGGCGCCATTGGAGCAGAGGAGATGCGCCCCGCCACCGACGTCACGTTGATGATGCACCCGCTGCGCCGTTGCCGCATCGAGGGCAGCAGAGCCTGAATGCAGCGGATCGCGCCGAAGTAGTTCGTTTCCATGACTGCGCGGAAATCCGCCAGGGGCAGTTCTTCCACTGAGCCCGCCCGCTCCACGCCGGCGTTGTTGACCAGCACATCGATCGGGGCATGGTCTTTTAATATGCGGGCGATGCCGTCGGTTACGGACTGGTCGGAGTCGACGTCCATGGCCGAGACGCTGATGGGCAGTTTTTCGCGTGCCGCCACTTCGGCAAGTTGGGGGGACTGCGACGGTTTGCGCATGGTGGCGTGAACCCTGTAGCCGGCGCGTCCGAACGCCAGGGCCGATTCCAACCCGATTCCCTTGCTGGTGCCCGTGATGAGTACCGATGCCATCGTCGCCTCCTCAAGTGTTGCGGCAGCGGGCATTGTACTCCGAGCAGGTCTTGGACGTGCAGATTCCGGAAGCGATTGCGTTGTAAACTTCTTCGATGTCCTATTCTTTTCGCGGAAAAAGCTTTTCTGAGTCGGGCTCGCGAAGTTTATTCCCGGCGAAGGCGCAGCCGGATTCCTTCCTGATTGCCCACATCGATGGCGGCGCACGCGGGAATCCCGGGCCGGCGGGGTATGGCGTCGTGATCACGGACCAGGCGGGGCACAAGGTCGCCGGGCTGAGCGAGTACCTTGGGCACCAGACCAACAACTATGCGGAGTACAACGGACTGCTGGCGGCTCTGCACTACGCGCTCGAGCATGGGCACAAGGCGCTCAAGGTAGTGGCCGATTCCGAACTGCTAGTGAAGCAGATTGGCGGCGAGTACAAGGTGAAGAGTCCTACGCTGCTGGAGCTTTATCAGCGGGCGAAAAAGATGATCGCGCAGCTGGAGTGGTTCTCCATCCAGCATGTCTTGCGCGGGGGGAATCAGGAGGCGGACCGGCTGGCGAATCTCGCGATGGATAAAGGAATGGGACGCAGATCCGCCGCATCGCCTCCTTTAGCGGCGTCGTCACGCAATCAGGAGTTCACGGGAGTCGTTCGTGATGGAGTGATTGTCGTGGATGGAGAAAAGTTGCCGGAAGGCACGCGCGTGCAGATTCGGGTGAAGGAGTAGGTCAGTCGCTGGTCGTCGGTCGTCGGTCGTCGGCTGACACAACTCAATGATCCTGATTTCGCACGATCTTGCAGAGCGTCCGCGTCCGGTGCCGTAAAGACTACGCTGGCTGGGAAAGAAAAATTTGCTTCGCGAATATCGCGGCGGGCGGAAGTCGGTTGTGCCGATAGGCGACGACTAGTGACCGGCGACTGTTTCCGCCGCCGTGTGGTCGTGAATGATCTTCCAGCCTTCGGGGAATTTCCGGAATACGAGCGTGAACAGGCCGTGCGGATTTTTGCCGTCCGTCATGGTCAGATGCCAGGCTCCGCGCACGAAGGACGCGTCAGGGGACAGGGGTTCGATCTGCAGGTCGGAGAATTCGAGCTTGCCCATCTCTTTGCCTTCGCTCTGATACACCCTGCGGTAGCGGTCGAGCGCAGCCTGCCACCCGGAAGTGCGCTGCGCGCCCGAGAAGAATGTAAGCTCCGGGGAATTCCAGTATCCGGACATGAAGGCTTCGAGGTCGCGGCGGTTCCAGGCCTCCTGCTGCGCCCGGAGGACTTGCTCGACCGATGTCTTGACGCCGGGCGCGCTGTCTACGGCGTACGCGAGGCCAGGTAAGAGGATGGCGACAGCCAGCAGCGAGGAAAGAACGGAAACGCTCATCGGGTCCTCCTTGAAGCGCTCCAGTCTCGCATAGAGGACAAGCAAAAACCGCAAAAGCTTTTGACCGCAAAGGTCGCGGAGGCTTCGCAAAGATCGCGGAGAAACCAAGCTCCCGCAGCGCTTGGCGTTCTTTGCGGACTGTCTTCGCGTCCTTGGCGGTTAAAGGCTCTTGCGGTTGATTGCGGTTGACTCTTCGAACTCCGAAAACGAGAACAGCAACCGCAAAAGCTTTTGACCGCAAAGGTCGCGGAGGCTTCGCGAAGATCACGGAGAAACCAAGCTCCCGCAGCGCTTGGCGCTCTTTGCGGACTGTCTTCGCGTCCTTGGCGGTTAAAAGCTGTTGCGGTTGAATGGTATTGCGTTTGAATCGTCGAACTTCCAAACGAAAACAGCGGCCACAGCCGCTGTTTCACTCGCAACTCGCAAACTCGATACTTGGAACTCTTACGCCGGGCTCTTTTTCGCCACCAGGGTCTTCACTCCAGCTTGCCAGGGGCGCTTCTTGCGCTCAGCCTCGGGCTTGTCGCGGTCGACGATCCGGTCGTACTGGTAGGACTCGCTCACCGTGCCGAGGGATTCGTTGTAGAGGCTGGGTAGGCCTAGCGCTTCTTTCAACTCCTCGGAGAACGCGTGCAGCGCCTTCAGATGGTCAGCCGTCGCGGGCACCTCGGCCTTAGAAGTCTTCAGGAACTGCTGGTAGCCCTTGTTGACGAGCTTCGAAATCTCGCTGCCGATCAGGTATCCCGGGTACGCGAAGATCTTGATGCCGTCATCGCCGTCCTTCTGGATCGCGGCCGACACGTTGTATTTCTTCAGGAAGACGCGGCCGCTAGTTCCAGGCGCTTCGAGCACGTCGAAGCCGTGTTCGCGGAAATATCCCAGCGCGTCGTCGTATGTCTTTTGTTCAACCTTGGCCATCTCTGGGGGATCCCTTCATCACTCGTATTGGTTAGATGCAGGTTCGAGGAGAACCGACCGATCGGAAAACTTCCTTGGAACCCTATTACCTCTTCTATAATCCAATGCACGTAGTAGATACTCTTTTTGCTACTTCCGGCACATTACGATAGTCACTGCATTCAACAACATGGCGCAGGTTTCATCTCATCCAGCAGGCAAGCCGGCATCCGGTGAAAATTCTCCGGCGGGTTCCCGGCTGGGACTGAACGCGCTGGACCGCATCGGAAACACTCCGCTGCTGCGGCTCGATCGCATTGCCAGTGCCGCCGGCGTCGAGATTCTCGGCAAAGCCGAATGGTACAACCCGGGCGGATCGGTAAAAGATCGCGCCGCCTCGCGCATCGTTCAGGAAGCGCAACGCAGCGGGAAACTGCCGCCGGGAAAAATTCTGCTCGATTCGACCAGCGGCAACACCGGCATCGCCTACGCGATGATTGGAGCCGCCCAGCGCATTCCCATCACGCTGTGCATGCCGGAAAACGTTTCGCCGGAACGCAAGCGCATTTTGCACGCTTACGGCGCCAATATTCTGTACACCGATCCGAGCGAAGGCTCCGACGGCGCCATTCGCATGGCGCGTGAACTTCATGCCAAGCATCCGGACCTTTATTACTACGCGGACCAGTATTCCAACGATGCCAACTGGCAAGCTCACTACCATGGCACGGCCAACGAAATTTGGCAACAAACCGAGGGACGCATCACGCACTTCGTTTCCATGCTGGGCACCAGCGGGACGTTCATGGGAACGGCGCGGCGGCTGAAAGAGCTGAACCCGAACGTGCGCTGCATCTCGCTGCAACCGGACTCGCCCTTTCATGGGATCGAGGGCGCGAAGCATATGGCGACGGCGATCGTGCCCAGGATTTACGATGCGACGCTGGCCGATGAAGACATCGGCATCAGCACGGAAGATTCGTACAAGATGGCGATCCGCCTGGCGCGGGAAGAAGGGCTGCTGGTGGGAATTTCGGCCGCGGCGGCGGTCGTGGGTTGCCTGAAAGTCGCGGGGGAACGGAAGAACGGGCAGCCGGCCGTGATCGTGACCATTCTGTGCGACTCCGGCGACAAGTATCTGAGCGAGCGCTTCTGGACTGAGGCGCAGTGAACAGCTGACTCACCACAGAGACACAGAGGCACAGAGAAGGGGAAGGAATTGTGTTTTCAATTACTTCCTCTGTGACTCTGTGGTGAATGATTTTTTATGTTGAAGATAAGCAAGAAAGATTACGACGAGATTCGCCGGCACGGGGAAGAGACTTATCCGCACGAATGCTGCGGAGTTCTGCTCGGGCAGATGGATGGCGGCGTTCGTACCGTGACTTCGACCGCGCGCTGCGGCAACACGCGCACCGACTCGCCGCAGAACCGCTATCACATCGATCCCAAGGAACTGGTGCGTATCCAGCGCGAAGCGCGTGGGCGGAACGAAGACATCATCGGCTTCTACCATTCGCACCCCGATCATCCGGCGCAGTGGTCAAAGACGGATCTGGAGGAAGCGCACTGGATCAGTTGCTCCTACGTGATCACACGCGTGGCCGCGGGGAATGCGGATGTGACGAACTCGTTTGAACTAACGGGAATGGATGAGACGCAGAAGGCCTTCGTGGATGAGAAAGTTGAAGTTGGATAACACGGCGTTGACTCGCTGCACCTGGTTGTCGGCTACCCGGTTGGTCTCAAGCCGGCAAATGTTTTCCTGGCTGGCCCCCAGAGTTCCAGCAAATCACCCGCGGAGTCTCACCCCTGGAGCCCGTCCCACGACCAGTGTGGGATGGGGAGGCCGTCCGGCACATCATCGGCGGACTGGTGGTAGCGGGACATGGTGGTCGTGGTCGCCCAGGCGAAGTAGTCGTGCAGCACTTGTCGCAGCGCACTGTTGTCGGCGAATCCGACATCGACCAGAGCCTGGTCAAAGCAGGCAATTGCACGGCGATCCATTTCGTCGTGTTCCCCGTTGCCGCTGTGCATCTTGACGACGGAGGTCTCGTCCCCGTAGGTGCCGGAATACGCGCTGGGGCCACCCAGTGCCTCGGCCCAGTAAGCGGCGAGTCGCTCGACATGCTGGGGGTGGAAGCCGTGGCTGAACGCATGGGCGACCACCTCGTCGGCCATCACCCGACGATGCCAGGCGCTGGCAAGACGTCGCAGGCCGTCGTGGCCACCCGCTGCTTCGAAAACAGTTTGCATGTTTCCATAATGGCAATCGTCTCGAGTCTTTGCAAGACGATGGCCCGCGGCGCCGGGAACACGGCTAAGTATGGCCAGCCCTTGTCGCAACGTAGACAGCTAATTGGTAGGACGCTTCAAACAAAGAATTGACATGAGAATGACAACCATGCGCGAAGATTCCGTCACTATTTACTCTCAAAATCTGCGGCCTGTGGGTGCGGCTCTCATCCATACAACGGGCTCCGTTCAAGGTGGCTAGCATGCTGACCCTCGCGCGCCTTCTGCGAGCGCGCCCGAAACCAGGAGAAAGTATCTGATGCGAATCACGCCGCCGGCGAGCGGCCGCAAAGAATCGTCCCTGTGCTGGTTTTCTCCGTATCGCGTTCAGCAAATTTATCTAAATACTGTCGCACCCGATCTTTTGCCTCTTGTTCCGACGTGGTTGAACCTGCGACCATCAGCATGGTCGGCAAGGTTTTTCGGGTGATCGCATAATGAAAGCGGAATCCTTCATGCCTGTTGGGAGGCCTGAACGCTTGAATCACACCCACGTAGTGGTCGTTTTCAATGGTCATACTCTCACCTCGGCCTCACCCTGGCACCGGTTGAGCAGAGTGGCGCCTGCAGAGAAGGCGCCTTCAAGCGTTTCCGATCGTGCTTTCGCACATCTCGCGTGAGCGGCGCATACACTGGGGATCGCTGCAACACCGGATGATCGCGGTCAAGTTACCTGTACTCAGAATTGCCTCCTGGGTGGCATCGTTGCTGCAATACACGCACTTGAATTGAGATCGCCCCAGCATGCGGTACTCCACTTCGCTCATGGGTGTATCCCGTCTGTGAAGAGGCCAGAAACGGTCAAACCTGAGATCGGAAAATCCGAATTGCGAGGGACTGTGAGACAGCCCATCCCAATGGGAAAAATCATAGATAGAAGGCCTCCGCTGTTCGCAAGTGGACACTCTCAAGGAGCGTGGCGTAGGTCGGAGGGTCATTCACCACTACGCCACGAAAGGAAACGAACGACAGTGGGCCCTATGCCGCAAGGACGCCGACTCAAGGCTGCGATCATCCCGATCGCTGATCCGGTCGGTAAATTAGCAAAAACGTTACGACGCTGTCCGGCTTTTGTCTGTTCGGTTTTGAACAGCTCCGCGAAATAAATCGCGGCAACTGGCTGCCGATCTAGTCAAAGCTAACTTCGTTGCAGTGCCCTCCAACAACTGGGATGTGGATGCGCAGCTCGGGCTTTTGACCGGATCCCTGGCCCGAATCGGTGTGCGGAACACAAAGAACACGTGATCGGGACAGGAGGGCCGGGCCCGCCTTTTGGGAATGCAGATTAATGGAGACTGGTATACTCCGATGGAGATTAGCTTGCGCCTCATTCAGGTCCACTGAACTAAGTCAGCCCACCTGAAGTTTTCCTCTCCTTAGTTCCTTAGAAATCAGGTGGGCAATGTCTGTTTCCAAAATTCTGGAAGAAGCTCAGAACCTCCACGGGGTAAGTGCCCGCCTCGACTCACTCGCGGAACAAAATCCTCTCGCATCTAATGCACTCCTCGGCATTTCGGGCGGGATTCGCGACAGCGCCGTCCTATTAGAAGTGCTGGTCGCGACCAAGATGTCGCCACCCTCGGGATTGCAGTAGTGCGGGCAGCAAATTCCTGGTTGGCCGTTGCCATTGCTCGAGCTGGCGCTCCGGTCTGGGACGGAGCTAATCGTGCAGGACTATGCTGAGAAGTGAACTGTGCACCTGCATTTTACCGTTGTACTCGATGTAGCCCAGCTTCCGGAAACGGTTCATGAAGAAATTCACTCGGGAGCGGGTGGTACCAATCATTTCCGCAAGCGTCGCCTGATTGATCTGCGGGATTACCGTTTCCGACGTGCCGTCCTTTCCAAAATGGGCCAGTATTAGAAGGGCTCGCGCCAGCCGCTTTTCACTTGAATTGAACAGTTGATCGACCAAGTCCGCTTGTGTGCGGTTGTGACGGTCCACCAGGTAGGCAACGAACAGATCGGAGAAGTCGTGCTCGTCGTGCAGCACACGAAGTATTTCTTTCTTTTCGATTTTCAGAACGGAACATTCGTCAATTGCGGTGGCGGTTGCCAGGCGCAAGCGCTGATCCGATGCGATGCATCCCTCGCCCAGGAAATCGCCGGGACCGAGCAACGCAATCGTTGCTTCCTTGCCCTGTTTGGACAGCACGCTGAGCCTTGCCCTGCCTTCCTGGATGTAGAGGACTGAGTCCGCCCGCTCTCCTTGGGAAAAAATGACTTGTTTCGGTCTATAGCGACGAAGAGTCCTGCCCATGCCAGCAGTTGCCAGAAAGGCTTTCGGATGAAAGCCTGCGCTTGACTTCAGGGGGCGGGGAAGAAGCTTCAGCGACGGGTTACGCCGGGGCAAGAGATAACCTCCAACTGCCTGACGTACTTGGGACCCTCACATATTGTGGCACGAAGACCTGCCATCCTTCCAGTGAATATCGCCTTGATTGCGGACGTGGTTTCGCAGGCCGACAATTCACCAGTGTTCAAAATTGGACAGACACCGAACTGACATCGTCGTAAGTTACTTGGAACATTTAGCCCGGGGCGGCGGGGGGCGCCATTGCCCTCGATGCGTGACAGTGAAGGAAGGCGGCCCGTAGCAGCCCTCTCTTATGGTGTAGCGACGCCACCCCCTCGCTGCTACGCCAGCTGCCCCGGTCCCTAAATGAGGCCACACGCCGAATCAGAGGGAGCCCGCCTGGAGGAAGCCATGGAAAACTTTGCCTACTTGATGCGGAGGTTGCTCGAAATTCAAAGCGGCGAGGGACAAAGAAGCCCAGAGCTCACTGAAGAAGACGAGCGCTTGCAGGATGATCTACGGAAGGCGAGTAAGCCTCCACAATCAGTGGAACTTAGCCAGGACAGCCCGGAGCGGATGCGATTCAAAGCTTAGCTGTGCCTAGCGGATTCTTGGCCTTTTTCCCTCTTGAATTTTCGTAGGAGCCTGCCCTGACAGAGCCGAAGGGTGGCGCAGCCACCGTTGCGGTATGGCCGGCCACACTGCGAAAGGTGGGCCAGCCGGCCTGTCGACGCGATTACGGGTTTCGGTCGTTGCGCCTGTTCTTCCATCCCTCTCGATAAGAGTGGGCACACAGGAAGGCGACCACCACCGCGGAGGCGATCAACATCGTGATCAATCGCGTATTCCCTCTGCTGCGTCCAAAGGCCAGCGCGAACAACGTCCACAATGCGCTGGTGAGAACACCCCAAAAAACGGCCATCACCGAGGCGTGCAACCAGGTGTCGGCACGGGCCGGTCGCATCTTCTTTTCAGTCACAATTCCCTTCTCCGTTCGAAAGTGGAAGGCATTTTACACTGCTGTGACATCGACAGGACAGGAGCCAAAGGAATGCGAATTGATTGTTGATGAGAGGGATTCCACCAACTAAGGCTTTCTCGCTCCGCACCAGTCGGTCTATTTCCCAGCGCTTTGAGCAGCCGAGCCGCTTCCTTCGCATTCCCTGGGAGCGGCAGGGTCGCACAAAATCATTGCAGCTCCTCCGATTTCTCCGGATGTGAGTTGCACTTTGTGACCACGATGTTCCAACTCCCTTACGGTTTTTTCAGGGATATCACGATTGACTTGCAGGCTGCCCAGTTTCGGACCCTCCGGACCAAACGAGCTGATATGGTGCGCGGTCGCAAATCGAGGAGTCGACACAGCCGTGGCTGAGTGCATGCCAAATTCTATGGCATCGAGGATGAGCTGCAGGCCAGCTTGATCCTGCAGATCCCCTCCCGCAACGCTGACGGCAACGACCGGCTTGCCCGATTTCATCACCAGGGCTGGACTCAAAGTAATTCGTGGTCGCTTGCCCGGGGCAATGCAGTTGGGATGCCCAGGCCAGGTATTGAGACTGATCAACCGGCTGCCATGAATGATGCCGGTATTCCCCGCGGGACCGGCCGTGCTGCCCAATCCGCTGGGCGTTGCAGCCACCATGTTTCCCCAGCGGTCCACCACGGTAAGCGTGGTGGTTCCCCCCTGGGTCGGGAACGATCGCAATCCTTTCTTGACCGCTTTCATTTGATCGGGATCGCCGGGACGAAGTTCGAGGGAAGCTTTATGCGGATCAATCAGCGGCCGCCGGATTTTCGCGTAGTCTTCAGAAAGCAGTTCCTTCATCGGTACGTCCACAAATCGCGGATCGGCATAGTACTCATCTCGATCCGCCATGGCCAGCTTCATCACCTCGGTGACGGTGTGGATGTAGTCCGCCGAGAGCAGTCCCATTTTCTTGAGGTCAAATCCTTCGAGCAGGCGGAGACCCTCCAGCAAGAAAGGGCCCTGGGTCCAGGGGCCGCACTTCAATACTTGATAGCCTCGGTAATCCAGGGATACCGGGTCTTCGATATAGGTCTGGTGGGCCGCCAGGTCCCGTTTTCGCAGAAATCCTCCCTGGGATATGTACCAGGCCTCCAATTCGTCCGCGATGTCGCCACGATAGAACCGGTCAGCCACCGCTTGCAGTCGTGCCTCGCGGTTTCCCTTTGTTTTCTTTTCCGCTTCGACCAGTTTGCGCAGCGTGCGGGCTAAATCCGCCTGCCAGTTTCGGCCCGTCTCAATTCTGCTTCCATCCGAGCTATCGATGTACCAGGTTGGCCCACCAGCATCGAGCAGCGCCAAAGTTGGTTTCACCGCTTCTTCAAACGAAATGGTTCCATATTGCTTGAGCAACGTGACACATAGATCGACGACAGCCGGCACGGCTGCAGTCCGGATGTCGCTGCCAGGCATTCCATTTTTGAGGTACCACGCAATCGCCTGCGGATCGAGCGGGGCCGCTCCTTGCGCCCACAGGGCATGGGCTTTCTGCTCATGGACATCGTAGAAGAGGACCGAGGCTTCTCCGCCCATGGTGAAAGCGCCAATCTTCGTCACGCTCAAGGCGAGCAGGGCTGCCGTCGCTGCATCCGCGGCGTTTCCCCCCTTTCCCAGCACTTGCGTCCCAATCTCCGCCGCCCGCTTCTCTCCGGCGACAACGATCCCATTCTTTCCTGAAGCAACCGAGGCGGATCGCGCCGCATGCAAATGAGTCGTCCCATAAAGAAGCAGTCCCGCTGCCAGCAATAGGGCAGTTGCAGGTTTCCGCAGGCCATTCCACAAAAAACGTTGCATGGCAGTCTCCTTGATTGGGGACATTTTCACTTGCCATGAATGATGGCATTTCCTGTCGGCGATGCAATCTTTTTCGAAGTGTTCCAGCTGTGGTCATGGCGGCGGGAGGCGGGCTGCTCCACCCAACGCGATCTTCGTAGGGAAGCCTAGGCACCGCGATCTCATCAGGTCGAAGTCTTTGTGCGGTAGCCCCAAGCCGATTGCTGCGCTGAGGTTAAGACCCTTGGTTGGAAACGGCACTTTTCAAATCGAGCGAAATGGCGCTCTTCTCGGAGTGCACGGGGTAGTACGCTCCAAAGCAGAAATGACACCGTCGACATTGTGAGAGATGGGGATTCTTCAGCAACAACCCAAGGGGATTCCAATTACCAGGCCGATCCTAAGGACTCAGCCCGGTTCTCCGCAGATTGATCTTGGAAGCCATGGGCTTTTTCCGGCCGTTTCGCCAGGCCCGACACTTCGTTCGCCAGGTCTGATTTGAATTCCCCTCAGAACCGCAAAGTGATTCCGCCAGAAACATCGAACTCGTGGAGGTAGTGGTCATTGCCCACGACCCAGCACCCGCCCCAGAAGGGATCGCACCAATATCCGCCATCCGTGGTAGTGAGGTATGTTGGGGACCACTTGGCCTGGCCGCGAAAGCCAAGATGCTTGCTGAAGTTGTATTTCGCGCCGCCACCAAGAGAAAAGGCAAAACGAGTAACGCCGTTGACACCGCTCCGATCGGGCGACAAGTCACTGGCTCCCATCCCGAAGAGTACAAAGGGCCTCATCTTCGATTCGCGTTCTGCAAAGTGAAACAGGAAATTGCCCATGTACTGATTCTGATTCAAATTGAATACCTTTAAGTCTTGACCACCACCTACGGGCTGGGCAACTGTGTCGGCTTGTGTTTTATTCCACTGGAACTCTATGCCGTAGTGTTCGCCAAACAGGTAGCCTGCGGTCAGGCCGTAGTTCATGCTGTTGCCGACCTCAATTCTGTGGAACAGCGAAGTCGACAGGTCAAGACCACCATTAAATTGACCGCCAACGTGGCCGGTGATTTCAAAATTTTGAGCGGAAGCAGCAGGAAGCAGAAGGATGAAGCACAGAAGCGAGGAAAGGAGGGTTGTCTTTGCGTTCATAGTCATTGCAATCCTTTTGTTCTGAGCGTTCTATTGCTTGACACGAAGGAAGGATAGAGTGGGAGATGGGGAACTCAACTGTACGAAATGACGGACTCTGGCAGGGGTTTTTATCAGTCCGGGCGCATCACTGTTGCAAGTAGGCGATTACACGCAATATAAAAAGGCGCCCACTTTTGCGGTAGGTTGAGATTGTTCGCATCGCCAACCTAGCGAAAGGGAGCGCCTTTATGAGTCAGGAAAAGTATATCGGTATGGACGTGCACCAAGCCACCATCTCGGTGGCGGTGATGGATGCGCAAGGCAAGCTGATTATGGAATGCCTGCTGGAGACCAAGGCGGCCACGATTGTCGAGTTCATCAGAGGACTGCACGGAACTCTGTCTCTGACCTTCGAGGAAGGCACGTCCGCAGCCTGGCTCCACGATCTTCTGAGACCCCACGTTAGCCGGCTGGTAGTGTGCGATCCGCGAAAGAATGCTCTTTTAAAGGATGGCAACAAGAGTGATCGGATCGACGCGCGCAAGCTGGCGGAGCTGTTACGCGGGAACCAACTCCATCCCGTGTATCACGGAGAACATGGGGTTCGCACCTTGAAAGAACTGGGGCGCTGTTATCTGACCATCACCCAAGATGTCACCCGCGTCATGAATCGCATCAAAGCTCTGTACCGCAGTTGGGCGATTCCCTGCGCGGGTGCAACCGTCTACTCTCCCCGTCAGCGCGCCGAGTGGTTGGCTAAGATCACTGAACCAGGAGTGCGGGTTCGCGCCCAACGGCTCTATCAGCAGCTCGATCTGTTGCAACCGGTGCGCCTGGAAGCACGGCGCCAGTTACTGGCGGAAAGCCACAAGCATTCGGCCGTGAAGTTACTGCGCCAGATTCCTTCGATCGGTCCGATTCGCTCAGCCTTGCTGGTGGCCTTACTGCAAACCCCGCACCGTTTTCGTACCAAGCGCCAACTGTGGGCCTACAGTGGTTTCGCAGTCGAGACCCACGACAGCGGGGAGTACCGTTCCGTGCGTGGCAAACTGCAACGCAACCGCGAGCGCATGACGGTTCGCGGTCTGAATGACAACCACAATCGAGATCTGAAGAATCTCTTCAAAAGTGCTGCCATCTCTGCCAGCACACGTCCTGGCCCGCTGCGCGATTTTTATGTGGCTCGGGTGGAGAAAGGGATGCGACCGACCATGGCCCGTCTCACCTTGGCACGGAAGATAGCCGCGATCAGTTTAACCCTCTGGAAGAAAGGAGTGGAGTTCGACCCTCAACAATTGCAGCGACCAGCAGCTTGAGCATCTCTGAGGAACAGGCTTTCCATCTCTGCGGTTTACTCCGCTGGTAGGCGGCCGGGTTCTGCAGATGCTCGGTTCGAGGGTGAGTATCAGTCAATGAGATCGGCCCCGTGTGCTTCGGCACCGAGTCACCCATTACACGCTATGCCCCCTCGGATAACCAGAAATAGCGATAGGCCACGAGCCTCGGATAGAACCATGGTTAACGTCGTCCTGCTTGCCGCGTCTCGCACACTCGAGCTTTGCCACAGCACCGGAGAAACCTCATGAGAATGGGACAACACGCCAAACCGCTTCAGAGATCACGAAACAGAGTGGGCTGGATCTCGAGAAAAGATCTCCTCCGGTCGAGGCGGAGCTTTTTTCTTGACATCCCTTTTTATAGAACACTCGAGCTTTGCCACAGCACCGGAGAAACCTCATGAGAATGGGACAACACGCCAAACCGCTTCAGAGATCACGAAACAGAGTGGGCTGGATCTCGAGAAAAGATCTCCTCCGGTCGAGGCGGAGCTTTTTTCTTGACATCCCTTTTTATAGAACACTCGAGCTTTGCCACAGCACCGGAGAAACCTCATGAGAATGGGACAACACGCCAAACCGCTTCAGAGATCACGAAACAGAGTGGGCTGGATCTCGAGAAAAGATCTCCTCCGGTCGAGGCGGAGCTTTTTTCTTGACATCCCTTTTTATAGAACACTCGAGCTTTGCCACAGCACCGGAGAAACCTCATGAGAATGGGACAACACGCCAAACCGCTTCAGAGATCACGAAACAGAGTGGGCTGGATCTCGAGAAAAGATCTCCTCCGGTCGAGGCGGAGCTTTTTTCTTGACATCCCTTTTTATAGAACACTCGAGCTTTGCCACAGCACCGGAGAAACCTCATGAGAATGGGACAACACGCCAAACCGCTTCAGAGATCACGAAACAGAGTGGGCTGGATCTCGAGAAAAGATCTCCTCCGGTCGAGGCGGAGCTTTTTTCTTGACATCCCTTTTTATAGAACTCATTGAGAAATTGGCTGGTTTGGGATCATGAGCGTACCGGGGGGCTCCGTGGTGCCTCAATCCTGTAACTTTGTCTCCATCCTGACGATCCCTAGCAATTGTGCCAGTTGGAGATCACTGCAAACACGCCTACAAGCACTACTAGATCCCTGTGCCCATTGCGATGATTTTGGACAAAAGCATCTGCAGGTTTGCCATTTTGGCACTCACGTACACTCCCCTTGTGGCTGCACAAAGTCAGGATTCAGCCACGGCTAAGCAAAAACCCAGCGCGGCTAGCCGAGGGATCGACCGTCTTTTTAACTACCTGAACATGGCAGGCACAGAGAAGGCTAGCGAATTCCAACCCTTAACTCAGCATGAGCGAACCCAAATCTACCTGAAGACGATGGTCAATCCGATCGGTTACCTGAAGGCCGGATTCTCGGCAGGGATCGATCAAGGCAAAGACAAACCTGCAGAGTGGGAACAGGGAGCGTCCGGTTACGGTAAGCGATTTGCGAACATCATAGGCCAGTATTCAATTCAGCGCACAGTGACGTTCGGTCTGGGGAGCGTCTTACACGAAGACAACCGCTATTTCAATTCTGGCAAGAAGGGGCTCTGGACCCGCACGGGGTACGCCGTGGCGAGTGGCATCCTTACGCGGCACGATGATGGGAGCCGGCACCTCTCAATTTCCCAACTGGGCGGGGTGGCAGCTGGCGCTTTTCTATCTCGCTATTGGCAGCCTCCGAGCCAGCACTCTCCGGGGGATGGGGCCGTAAGCTTTGGCATCTCCATGGCGAGCAATATGGGATTCGGCGTAGTGAAAGAATTTCTGCCCGATCTAGGGCGGGCGATCACAAACAAGCGCAAGAAGCGCCCTAGCTCACCTTAGGGAACGCAGTCAGCTGTCTTGCCGGGCTGAAGGCTGAGCGTCTTAACGTCAACTAGCCCTTGGCGCGAATCGTCCGGAATGCTCGCCGTGTTCAACCATAGCTCGATAATTTCTTGTTGCCACTGCAATTCGACACATCTGGGTAAAGTCATTAGTCACCCCGCTGCTACTTACCTTGAGATGATTAGTTCGGGTAGAGAAAGTTGCTACTGTCAGAGCTGTTAGACCGAACCTTCCACGCGACACAAGCGATTTCACCAGTTAGGTCTGAGACTCCTGCAGCGTCTTCGTTTGGCAGAGAAGGTCCCTCCCGAGCGTCTGGCTGATCCATGCAGGGATCAGCGGAAGGGACCTTGTGCTCACTACATGCGTTCGTTTCAGGTTCCCAAAGATGGCATTCCGTGTCACCTGTCATTAGTCCCAGGCGTTTGGAAGTTTCGCCCTTCATTCGTCGGAGGAGACGACTAAATCGCCACATTCGCACTTGCCAGAGCGCCGTCAGGCGCCCGCTCTGAATCTTTCGCCCGCTTGTGGCATCATTAGTCCATGGCTAAAATCCACATTCCAACCCCTTTACGGCAATATGCCGGGAAGCAGGCCGATGTTGAGGTCAAGGCGGGCTCGATCGCCGACGCGCTCTCGGGCTTGGTCGCCCAGCACCCGGACCTGCGCCGTCATCTCTATACCGAGGACGGCAAGCTGCGGGCCTTCGTGAACGTCTACCTGAACGACGAGGATGTGCGCTACCTGCAGAAAGAAGCCACCGCGGTCAAGGACGGTGATACCATTTCCATAGTGCCTTCGATCGCTGGAGGCCTTTAGACCAATGCTTTCCAGGCCGACAACACGAGTGCCCCGTCGCAGCGCCTGCTGCTGTTGTTGTCTGCCCGGTTGTTGTCGCTAGCCGGCTGTTCCGTCGTTCCCCAGCATTGTAATTTTCTCCAACGAGGTTGTGATGGCTACCACATTTGAAGTCAAACCCGAAGCCGCTACGTTGAACAACGAAGAGATCCTGCGCTATTCGCGCCACCTGATCATGCCCGAGGTCGGCATGCAGGGGCAGCAGAAGCTGAAAGCGGCGCGCGTGCTGTGTATCGGCGCCGGAGGGCTGGGATCTCCGCTGGCGCTTTATCTTGCGGCCGCGGGCGTGGGCACGCTGGGCATCGTGGACTTCGATGTGGTCGACTTCACTAACCTGCAGCGGCAGATTATTCACACAACCGCCGACGTGGGGCGCAAGAAGCTGGACTCGGCGGAAGAGAAGCTGAAGGCGATCAATCCGTTTGTGAACGTTAAGAAGATCGAGACGCGGCTTTCGAGCGAGAATGCGCTGGAACTGTTCCGCGAGTTCGACATCATTGCCGACGGCACCGACAACTTTCCGACCCGCTACTTAGTCAACGACGCCTGCGTGCTGACCGGCAAGCCGAACGTCTACGGATCGATCTTCCGCTTTGAAGGGCAGGCCAGCGTTTTCGCCACCGAAGAAGGGCCGTGCTACCGCTGCCTATATCCCGAACCGCCACCTCCGGGACTGGTTCCCTCGTGCGCGGAAGGCGGAGTGCTCGGAATTCTGCCCGGGCTGGTGGGAGTGATGCAGGCCACCGAAGTCATCAAGCTGATCCTGGGGGCGGGCGAACCGCTAATCGGGAGGCTGCTGCTGATCGACGCGCTTGCGATGAAGTTCCGCGAACTGAAGCTGCGCAAGAATCCTGACTGCCCGGCCTGCGGGAAGCATCCGACCATCACCAAGCTGATCGACTACAATGAATTCTGCGGAATCCGCGGAGAGGAAAAGCCAGTGGAGACGGGAATTCCCGAGATGCAAGTCGAAGAACTGAAGCGCCGCCTGGATGCAGGCGAGAACCTGTTTGTGCTCGACGTGCGCGAGCCGCATGAATACCAGATCTGCAATATCGGCGGGCACCTGATCCCGCTGGGCGACCTGCCCAAACGCGTGAACGAACTAGACTCCAGCCGCGAGATCGTGGCGCATTGCCGCTCAGGCGTCCGCAGCGCGAAGGCGGTCGGTTTCCTGCAGCAGGCCGGATTCAAGAAAGTGCATAACCTGGCGGGTGGCATTCTGGCCTGGGCCGACCGGGTGGATCCGAAGATGCCTAAGTACTAAGTCACCGATGGGATGGGTGAGTAGAGACTAAGACCTAAACTCTTGTGTAATGTGCGAAGAAATGGGGAGCCTTCCGGCTCCCCTTCATCCGTTCACCGCAAAATCACTTACCGCGTGGCGTCGGCCTTGGCGGCTTCCTCGCCCAGGGCGATGGAGAATTTCTTTCCGCTCAGGCGTACTTCGCTCAGCGATTTCGAACCGTCGCCGTTGTTTTTTACGACGGCCGCGTCGTTGGACGAAGGCTCTTCGAGTTTCACTAGCTGGGCGGGAACTTTCGCGATGACTTTCTTGCCCTGCGTGATGCTCACTTCGACGTTGGGACCGGTGCCTTCCCACTGCACCTTGTAATCGCCGGCCGCCAGTTTCGTGCCGGCAACCATTACAGGTTCCTGCACCGAGAGAGATCCCTTATTCGCAGCGAATGCGCTGGTGGCCAGCAGCAGGGCCAGCCCCAGAAATAAACTCTTCGACGTTTTCATACTGAATTCCCCTTCTCTCTCCCGAAGCTTTCCTCGGGTATCGGTTCTGGGCGGCCCTGAATGATTCCGGCGCGGGGAAGGCTCTTGCGTTTTCCCATCGCTGGCATACAATGCTGCGGTCGGGGTTCAACACAAAAGGCCGCAGTCGCAAGACAGCGTGCTTTTGCTGCGGGGATTGTTCTCATCTGGCCGCCAAACCTTGTTGAGACAGTCCCCTGAACCCCGTAGATGTTTCTTACCTGGAGAACGCGACTGGTTTCCTCACCCGCTTCCAGGCACCACTTCAGATACGCTCGACCCCAACCAAAAGTTCCTCGTGGTACTTGAATCAGGATCACAGCGTTGGACGACCACGCGCGTAGGTGGTTAGCAACTTCATCGTGCCCACAGCGCGTGGATGTTTATGTCTAGATGTTTGATGACAAAGACATTCACAGTTGCGAAATAAACGCGGAGAACGTGCGCGTTATGGTTGCTTACCGATGCGCGAGGTGTGCGGATGGAATTTCGACGAGAGAACCTTAGCGGCTAAAAGCTCCCGATATTTTCTTTAGAAGGGCTCGTTAGATTCTTGCGGCGACCGATCCAGGAAATGATCCGGAAAACAAACAGGCCAACCGACGCCTCGGCTGGCCTGAAAATCGGTCCAACCATCAGTCTAGGCGGCCGCGCTATGGTCGCCCGCCTTATCCGTTGCGCGTGTGATTGCGTGCAGCACAACTGGCACGGCGAACATCGCGCAGGTGAACAGGACGTCGCCCTCAATCGCACGGCGGAAGAACGGAAGGCCGGCAGCGTAGCAGGTCATCAACCCGGCCAAGGTTCGCGGATACATGTCAGTCCAAGTCAGCCACGACCCAAAGTTGCTGAACAGGAAGAACGAAACCGACCCGGCCAAAGCCGAACCGACCACGGTGAGCGGATTCACGCGGTCACGCATACGCGTCCCGACCCACAGCATCGCTCCGTACCATATCCAACTTGCCATCTGGTCCCAGGTGAACGGATAGGCGTACACGAATTTGTTGAGAAGCAGGTCAGAAGCCATCAGCAGCGCAACTGGCACCCACGCCTGACGGCGCGGCCCGCGTGCTCCGAAATAAAGCAAGGCACCCGTCACCGGCGTGAACGCCAGTGGGTGGGGCATCAACCGAACAGCTACGGCAAGAGCAACAAATAAGTATGCCAGCATGAACACCTCGTGAAGTGCGAACTATGATTGTGGCGCGGCAAGGTTGCGGCGTCAAGCCAGACGACCGCCGATCGCGCAAGGGTTGTGACGAATCAAAGACCTTCTAACCGCAAAGATCGCAAAGGACTGGCGCAAAGGAAGCGAAGAAAAGCATGGGAAATGGCTTGTAGACCGGCTTTTGCAGAGTTCCTTCGCGGCCTTTGCGCGATTTCTTTAGCGCACTTTGCGGTTAACGGCATCCTGGTGCCGATGCCCGCGTTTATGTTCAAACGAGTTGCCCCCTAATCCGGCGCAGGTTGCTTAGCCATGCCCATGAATTCCTTGACCACGCTGAGATTGCGATCCAAAACCACCCCGGAGCTGAGCGGCCTCCGCGCTCCAGCCTGACCAGAACCGAAGCGCAAGTCGTAGAAGCGGACCAGGTATCCGCCGTCTTCGGTGGGCGAGGTCTCGGTGACCGGGAACTTCGCCCAATCCAGGTAAACGCGGCCCATGTAGGAGCGCTTAGCGGCCAATGTAACGGGCGTTTCCTCCGGCTTGGAAAGGAACTCCATGTTTTCTCCGGGATCAACTTCGGGAGTTGCGGAATCCACGTCGGCCAAGGCAAAAAAGTCCCGCGTCTCCACCACCCCGCGCCAGAGAAGTGGGTTCGCAAACGTTGGGAAGGCGCCAACCCGGATCGGCTCGGCTTGCTGGTAGGTTCGGGCCTCGAGTGCATTGACGGCCCGCCGGTGTTCAAAATCGCGCACGGCCCACCAGGCAACCACCACCCCTAACGCGGCAATCGCTGCCCCTCGGCCCTTGAAGCGTTGCGGCTTTACTCCAATCTCCTGGTTGATCAATGCGAAGAACCCCGGCAGCACGAGCCCCAGAGTCAGCGCCGCCAGCAGGATTGGATCGATAATGAATACGATGTCCCATTCATACCACCTCTCGGAGAACGGCCAGAACGGGCGCACGCCGTAGTTATTAGTGAAGTCGAGCAGAATGTGGGTGAGTCCCGCCAGGTACGCGAGGGCAAACAGCATCCCCCATCGCGGCGGGAGATCGGGGTGGTTGGTCTTGCGTCCGCGGATCCGCCAAACCAGGTACATGAAGCTGACAACGAAGGCGGAAACCAGAACCAGCCCAAGAAGCGAATGCGTAAAGCCGCGATGATGCTCGAATCCGAAGACCGGCCCCCCGAATCTACCGAATACATCGAGATCAGGCGCTTCGGCAGCCAGCGTCATGGTGGCGGTCGCGAGAACAGTTCTTCGATTGAACCCGGCGCGCCCAAGGCAGGCGCCGGTGAGAAAGTGCGTGATGGGTTCCAAGGTCTTTCCGGATTCTCCCTAGGTAGCGAACCAGTGAGAATACAATGTCTGGCGATTTGCGGCCCGGGTGGCCTGCGAATGAATCGAGCGATTGAGGATCATGGCAAAACGAACTCTGGCGAATCCGACGGATAAACAACAGATTGCCCAGCGCGTTCTCGCCATTCAACCTTCCAGCACCCGACGTTGGGGCCGCATGACGCCGGCGCAGATGGTTTGCCACCTGGCGGACTCATTTCGCGTCACGATGGGCCTGAAGCCTTGGGCGACCGAGCGCATTTCGGTGACGCCCATTCCCATGCCAGACTGGTTTGTGAAGTGGGTGGCATTCGAGGTTCCGTTGAAATGGCCGAAGGGCACACCGACTCGCCCCGAGGTGGATCCCGAAAAAAGCGGCACACCTCCCACCGAGTTCACATCCGACCGCCAGGTCCTGCTGCAATTGCTGGAACGGTTCACCCGACAACCGCGTGACTTCCAGTGGCAACCTCACCCGTTTTTCGGTCCCCTCACGGATGCGGAGTGGATGCGGTGGGGTTATCTCCACATGGATCATCATCTGCGGCAATTCGGCGTCTGACTCCCGCAGGCCGGGGGCTATCGTTTAGGCGCAAGCAGCGTAAGGTAATCTGGGACAACGGCGATTTGTGCTGGCAGCGTGCCGATTAGTTCGCCATCGGCTTCTACATACACTCTCCGGATTTCACCGTACGCGGCCGCAGCGCGGGAGTACTCACACCGTACGCTCTTTCCGTCCGCGAGATCGACTCCCGGTACGCTCCATCCTCCGCGCAGCAAAGCGCGAATCACGTAGAGCAGATAGGAGGCGCGGCTCGACGTGCGGCAAACGACCAGGCGCATGTCATCGCGGTCCAGAGAAGCTCCGGGTGCGAGTTCCCGAAGCACTCCCCCGAAGTTGCGGATGCGGACCGCAAGTAGTTCCGTGACTCCGCCGTGTGATCCTGCGGCGGCGCCATCCCATTCCACGCGGAATCGCTCCATGCGATGCGTAAACCAAAGATGCCAAGCCTTGGCGTAGTAGGCACCCATGCCCAGTCGCTGTTTCGTGCCGGCATGCAGTTTGTAGAAAAGATGTGCGTCGACGCCAATGCCCACCGCCACCGTGAAGTATCGCGTGACCGGCTTGCCATCAAGCCCGCAAGCGAGGATCTGGCCAACGGCAACACGACGCGTTTCTCCGTCGAGCACAGCTCGAACCGCCCGATGCGGCTCCATCGGAATCCCCAGGTCGTGCGCCAGCGCATTGGCGGTTCCCATGGGAATCACGCCCAACGCTACGCGGCTTCCAGCGACGGCCTGCAGGACGTCGTGGACCGTGCCATCGCCTCCGCATGCAAATACCGTGTCGCAGCCTTCGAGAATTGCCTTCCGCGCCTGTTCCGCCGCATCCGCGCTCGACTGCGTGTGCGTGAGGCCGACATCCACTCCAGCATCGGCCAGAATTCTCTGGACCTCCCGCAGATCGTTCTCGCGCTGCTTGCGGCGGCCGCCCGAGCGCGCGTTGTACAGGAGGGTCGCTTTGCGCATGCTGGTAAGAGTGCCTCTTAGCTTAGCAGGAGTCTCCCTTTCTATTGCCTCCCGCCACCCGTTTGCACTAAGCTGAGAGCATTCTCGAGGATGTCATCATAGACAAATCGCTCCGGCATCCGTTCGGCGCGAAGTTCGGTTCCTTCAAGCGAAAACATTTTATGGGAGGCTCTTGCCAATGAGGAAGATGGGCTCCGTCCTGCTTGTGGTTTTTTGTTCCGCGGTCATCGTAGCGCAGCAACACGCGGCACACTCTGCGCCCGCCAAGCCCGCCACCTTGATGACGGGTTTGGGAAATCTTCATCACCCGGTCTCCACCAAGAATGTCCAAGCCCAGCAATTCTTCGACCAGGGCTTGCGGCTGATCTACGCCTTCAATCACGACGAGGCTGCCCGTTCCTTCCAGCGCGCCACCGAACTTGACCCCAACCTCGCGATCGCCTGGTGGGGAGTCGCCGAGGCGGTGGGCCCGAACTACAACGATCCGGCCAGCGACGAGCGCTTTCAACATGCGCACGATGCCATCCAGAAGGCCTCGGACCTTTCAGAAGGCGCGTCGGCAAGCGAGAAAGCCTACATCCAGGCGATGGCGATGCGCTTCCCGGCGGACCCCAAGGCTGACCGCCACAAGGCCGCCCAGGACTATCGGGATGCCATGCGCGAAGTGGTCAAGAACTTTCCCGACGATCTCGACGCAGCGACTCTGCTGGCGGAATCGGGCATGAACCTGCATCCCTGGGGCCTGTGGCGCGTCGACGGCACCCCCGAAGAAGGCACGGAGGAAATTGTCGCCACCCTGGAGTCGGTATTGAAGCGTGATCCCGACCACATGGGCGCGATCCACTACTACATCCATTCGGTCGAAGCATCCCGCAGTCCACAGCGCGCGCTGGCCGCCGCCAACAAGCTGGCCGCGATGGCTCCGGCCGCCGGACACCTGGTGCATATGCCCGCGCACGTCTACATCCGCACCGGCGATTACGAAGCCGCCGTGAAAACCAATCAACTGGCGGCGGCCGCCGATCGTGCCTACATCAAGGCCAGCGGCGTGCAGGGCATCTACCCGATGATGTACTACAGCCACAACCTGCACTTCATCGCCATGTGCGCAGCCATGAACGGCAACTATCCGGAGGCGAAAAGGAACGCCGACCTGCTGGCCGCGCACGTCGCGCCGGGCGTGAAAATGATGCCGCCGCTGGAAGGCTTCATGACCATCCCGATCGCGGTCGATATTCGCTTTCACAAGTGGGACTCGATCATGGCGATGAAGCAGCCCGATTCCTCCATGCCGATCACAACCGTGTTCTGGCACTTCGCCCGCGGGATGGCCCTGGCCAGCAAGGGCAAGATCGACCAAGCCGAAGCTGAGTACAAAACCGTGTCTGAAGCCGAGCAGGCGACGCCAGAGGACGTGCCCTTCGCGATGCCGGTCAACAACAAGGCAAAAGACGTCCTGAAGATCGCGGAAAACGTGCTGGCGGCCAAGATTGCGTTGGCAAAGAAAGATAGCGACGGCGCGGTCACTCACTTGCAGGAAGCCGTAGCAATTCAGGACACGCTCAAGTACAACGAACCGCAGGACTGGTTCTTCCCGGTGCGTGAGTCACTCGGTGCGGCCATGATGATGAAGGGCGACGCCCCCGGCGCAGAGAAAGTTTTCCGCGACGATCTCGACCGCAACCCGCGCAATCCCAGGTCGCTATACGGGCTGCGGGAAGCCCTTAAAAAGCAGGGCCGCGACTATGACGCCGGTTTTGTGGAGAAACAATTCAAGACGTCGTGGAAGGGCGGAGCCGCCGGCCTGAAGATAGAGGACCTGGTGTGAACCTTTATAAAGATTTGAAATTCTGAAGAGCCTAGCGGCGAGGAAGCTGCTTCTTGCCTGCGCTCGCGAAAGCAGATTCCTCGCTTTGTTCCCCATGACAACTCCTCAAGGGCGGACGCAGAGCGCTTCCCACTCCTCCCTCCGAATTCGATACACCAGGTGTCGCAGGCCGCTGTGCGTCGTTTCCTTCCAGACCTTCATTCCATTTCTCTCTGCCACGCGCCACGAAGGCATGTTTTCCGGCCGGATCAGGGAAATGATCGACTCCAGTCGTAGCTGCTGAAAACCGTAGTCGCGACAGGCCTGCGCCGCCTCAATTGCCAACCCGTGTCCCCACATGTCGCGGCGCAGGTGGTAGCCGATCTCCGGGAGCGGTTCACCATCAACGTCCTGCAGCGTGATTCCGCAATCGCCGATCATGTCTCCCGACGATTTCAAATCCATCGCCCACAGTCCGTGCCCATCGGTCCCATAGCGGCGCTGGTTGCGAGCAATCCATTCCTCGACCGCCTTCCTGTCAAAGGTAATCGGGTAATAGCGCATGGCTTCCGGATCCGAGAGCACGCGAGCGAGTGCGTCCGCATCCTCGCGCGCAAACTCCCGAAGAGCGAGTCGTTCGGTTTCGAAAATAGATTTTCCCGGCGTAATGTTCCTCCCGGCAAACCGAAGAGCATACCACCATCTTGCCGACTATAATTTTCCTCGTCATGCCCGTAGCAAGCAAAGAAGTGGAGAAGCAGATCGAATCCCTGCGCGACCAGATTCGCCACCACGAGTACCGCTATTTCGTGCTCGACGACCCGGAAATCAGCGACTTTGAGTTCGACAAACTGGTCGAGCAACTGAAGAAGGCGGAGGCCGAGCGCCCAGACCTGATCACGCCCGACTCACCCACCCAGCGAGTGGGCGGCAAGCCACGCGAGGGCGTCGTGAAAGTGGCCCATTCTTCGCCCATGCTCTCGCTCGATAACACCTACAACGAAGAAGAGCTGCGAGCCTGGGAGCGGCGCGTGCACGAACTGAGCGGCCGCAAGGAAGTCGATTACGTCTGCGAACTCAAACTTGACGGCATGTCGTTGGCGCTGGTCTACGAAGACGGCAGGCTGGCGCGGGGTGTGACCCGGGGCGACGGCTCGGTGGGCGAAGACGTGACGCTCAATGTGCGCACCGTGCGTTCGATCCCACTTACGATTCCGAAGGAGAAGCTCAAGAAGGCCGGCATCCCCGTCGATTTCGAAGTTCGGGGCGAGCTTCTTATGCCGGCTGCGTCGTTCAAGAAAATGAACGAGGAGCGCGAAGCCAAGGGCCTGGCCTTGTTTGCAAATCCCCGCAACGCCACCGCCGGTACCGTGCGCCAGCTCGACGCCAGCATCACGGCCAATCGACGCCTCGACTTCTTCCCATACATTCTCTTGCACAACGGCCGCACCTACTTCGACCGCCACTCTGAAACCCTGCAGGCGCTCGAAGCCGCGGGATTCAAGGTCAACCAGCATCGCGCGCTGGCGAAAAACATGGAGCAGGTCTGGAAATTCATTCAAGGGTGGGAGGAAAAACGCGAGACTCTGCCCTATGAAATCGACGGGGTCGTCATCAAGGTCGATCGCACCGGGCTGCAGACCGAACTGGGTTTCACGGGCAAGGCGCCCCGCTGGGCAATCGCCTATAAGTACGCCGCTCGCGCCGGGGTCACGAAGATTGAAGGCATCCGCGTACAAGTGGGACGCACCGGCAAGCTCACGCCCGTCGCCCAGTTGTCACCGGTCGCTATCGGCGGCACCACGGTGCGCAACGCGACCCTTCACAATATGGACGAGATCGAACGCCTGGGCGTCAAGATCGGCGACTGGGTGCAAGTGGAGCGCGGCGGAGACGTCATTCCCAAGGTCGTCAAGGTCATCGAGGACAAGGACCACCCGCGCGGACACGAGACCTTCCGCATGCCCGAGAACTGCCCGGTCTGTGGAACCAGGGTCGTGAGGACGGAAGGGGAAGTCGACTACCGTTGCGTCAACGCCAACTGCCCGGCCAAACTCCGCGAGACCATCCTGCACTTTGCCTCGCGCGGGGTCATGAACATCGACGGCATGGGCGACGCGCTGGTCACCCAGCTCACGGATCGCGGCCTGATTAAAAACGTGGCGGATATTTATTCTCTGACAAAGAATGATCTGCTCGGCCTCGAGCGCATGGGCGAGAAGTCCGCGCAGAACGTGCTTGACGAAATCGAGAAGTCCAAGAAACTCCCTTTAGAGCGATTGATTCTCGGTCTTGGCATCCGCTTCGTGGGCGAGCGCACCGCGCAGTTTCTCGCCGAACACTTCGGCTCCATGGAGGATCTGATGAAGGCGGGTCAGGCTGAACTGGAAGAAGTGAACGAAGTCGGTCCGCGGATCGCGGAGAGCATCCGCGAATTTTTCGAGCAGCCGCCCAACCGCGACCTGGTGGATCGCCTGCGCAAAGCCGGGCTCACGTTCAGCGGCAAGAAGCGGGAACGCGGCACCAAGCTCGCGGGCAAGACCTTCGTTCTGACCGGCACGCTGGCGAAGTACTCCCGCGACGAAGCCAGGAAGCTCATCGAAGACGCCGGAGGAAGGGTGTCAGGCTCGGTCAGCAAGAAGACCGATTACGTGGTCGCCGGCAGCGACGCCGGATCGAAGCTCGACAAAGCGAAAGAACTGGGCGTCCCGGTTATTGAAGAAGCAGAAATGGAGAAGTTGCTGGCTTGAACGGTCGCTGCCAGTCGTAGACAACGCTGTATCAGAGCGGATTCCGCATTCTTAACACCCGAGGCGGCAAGTCACCCCTTAAGTGCCCCGCTCATCCTCGTCCACGTCACATCCAGGGTTTCCGGCAGCATCCGCGTCTCCCCGATCACGCTGAGAAAGTTCGCATCAGCCACCCAGCGCGGCAGGGCATGCATGTGGATGTGGCCTGCAACTCCGGCTCCGGCCGCTTTCCCGATGTTCATCCCAATGTTCACCCCGTCAGGTTTGTAAAGATCTCGTAAAACACCCTCAATTCTCTGAGAAAGAGCCATCATTTCCTGTGCTGCTGGGGGCGGCAGCTTGCGCAACTCGTCCAGATGCGCATAAGGGACAATCATGACGTGCCCGGGAGTGTACGGAAACGAATTCAAAATGATGTAGCAGTGCTGGCCGCGGTGGACAATGCGGACTTTTTCATCGTCTCCGGCCTTGGGCAGGTCGCAAAAGATGCAGCCCGTCGCTTTTTCAGCGGTGGTCACGTAGGCATAGCGCCAGGGGGTCCATAGGTAATCCATGCGACGGCAGGGTAGCAGATGAATATGACTTTTCGGAACCGGGATGACGGTGATTTGGTCGGTTTTTTATGCCGCTTTTTGTCACTTTCAAGAAAGTTGTATCCCATTCCCGCACTCATCAATCTAACTTCGGCAGAAGCCGGGTTGGATGCGAGAAAGAAGCTACGTTCTCGTTTGACACTGTTCGGAAGCGGTTGCTACACTCGAAGAGTTCCCTTTGGACGCGGGGTTGCTTAGTCGTCCGAACGCTGGGATTGTTCAAGTTCAACCGCCAGGTTGAACCCACCACAACCTTAGACCCGTTCCGGCAGTCCGTGAAACACCCGCATCCTCCCCGCACCCTGAGCAGTGCGAGGTATCGAAGAGGATATGACCTTGTACGACGACAGCACCGCGCCCGATCTGGATTCCGCCAACTCAGTCTCCGCTGTAAGCGATCCGAGTACGGCTTCCAACGAAGGTCAGGCGCACGACGCATCGGAAACGCCGGAAACGGCGCAAGCTCAAACTCACGAAACTCCGGATCAAAAACCAGCCATGTCCACGACCGCTACTGAAGAGACTCCCGTCGTTCCCACCCCGGCAGCCGAAGAGAAACCAGCTGCCTCTGCCGCCGTTGATGATTTTGCATCGGCGCTTGAAACCTTCACGACCGAAGCCGAAGAAGCCGTCAGCGAAGACCGCGTCATCAAGGGCACGGTGCTGAAACTTACCGACAAGCATGTGGTTGTCGACATCGGCGCAAAGTCGGAAGGCATGTTGCCTCTGTCCGAAGTTCTCGATCATGAGGGCCAGGCTCGCTTCAAGCCGGGTGACGAAATCGACGTCATGCGCGACAAGGGCGAGGCCGAAGAGGGCTACATCAACCTCTCGCATCAGAAGGCGCAGCGGCTCCGTGCCTGGGACGACATCGAAGCGGCTTACAACGAGAAGAAGCCGATCAAGGCCGTGGTGATCGACCGCATCAAGGGCGGCCTGACGGTCGACATCTCTGGTGCCCGCGCGTTTCTGCCCGGCTCGCAAGTCGACCTGCGCCCGGTGCGCAACCTTGATGGTATGAAGGGCACGACCATCGAGGTTGCCGTCATCAAGCTGAACAAGAAGCGCGGCAACATCGTGGTTTCGCGCAAGCAGTTGCTCGAAGAAGAGCAGAACGAGAAGAAATCGAAGACCCTGGAGCACCTGGAAGAAGGCGCGGTTCTGACCGGCGTTGTCAAGAACCTGACCGAGTACGGCGCGTTCGTCGATATGGGCGGTATCGACGGCCTTCTGCACATCACCGACATGTCCTGGGGACGGCTCACGCACCCGCGCGATCTGGTGAACGTCGGCGATCAGATTCAGGTCAAAATTCTCAAGTTCGACAAGGATAAGCAGCGCGTCTCGCTGGGATTCAAGCAACTGACGCCCGACCCGTGGCTTGACGCAGAACACCGCTACCCGGTGGGTGCGCACGTCTCCGGACGCGTCATCAGCGTGACTGACTACGGAGCGTTCGTCGAACTGGAGCAGGGCATCGAAGGGCTCGTGCACGTCAGCGAGATGACCTGGTCGAAGCGGATGAAACACCCGTCGAAGCTGGTCAACGTGGGCGATCAGGTCGAGTGCGTGGTGCTGAATGTCAATCCCACGGAGCGCCGCATTTCACTGGGCATGCGCCAGCTCGCGTCCAATCCATGGGACAGCCTGCACGACAAATTTCCGGTGGGCACCCAGGTGGAAGGCCGGGTGCGCAATCTCACCGACTTCGGAGCCTTCATCGAGATCGAGGACGGCATCGATGGCCTGGTGCACGTCAGCAATCTGAGCTGGACCAAGCGTGTAAAGCATCCTTCGGAAGTCCTGAAGAAGGGTGACCGCGTAAAGGCGGTCGTTCTGGCGATCGAGCCTGACAAGCGCCGCTTGTCCCTGGGCGTAAAGCAACTGCAGCCCGATGTCTGGGAGACCTTCTTCCAGCAGCATCACATCGGCGACGTGGTGCACGGCAAAGTGCTGCGGGTAGCGACATTCGGCGCGTTCGTTGAGATCGCCGAGGGCGTCGAAGGCCTCTGCCATAATTCAGAAGCAGTCGATGGGAACGGCCAACAGGTTCATCTGGAGCCGGGCGTTGAGCACGACTTCAAGATCATCAAGATGAATCCGGAAGAAAAGAAAGTGGGCCTCAGCATCCGCGCCGTCGGCGAGGAAGCCTCGCGCTCGGAAGTGGAAGCCTACAAGCATCCGGTTTCTACCTCGAGCACGAGTTCCACCATCGGCGAGTTGATCTCCTGGAAGCGCGCCGGCGGCGACAACAACTAGAGCACCCTTAGAGTTTATTAAGACTTGTCATTCCGAACGCAGTGAGGAATCTGCATCATCACAGATTCTCGCGCTGTGCTCCTCGGAATGACAATTGTTTTGGCCTAGGGTTCCGCCTTACGCCAGGTTCGCAGGTTAACGCCGCACAGCACCAGGCAGAACAGGTTGGCGGGCACGAAGCCGAATTGAGCGGTCTTCACGCCAATAACGCAGATCACGATGCTGTTGACTCCGGCCAGCACCCAGCCCTCCCAGCACCGCTTTCCCACCAGGATTGTAGAAAGAATGGTTAACACGCACGACAGATAATCAAGCCGCACCACGTAGACCGACCTCCGACCATCCCAATTTGTAGCATTGGAAGCGACGCAGTCTGTGATATCAGACGGACCTGTCCGTAACGACGGTAACGTCTTCGCGTGATACATGGACACCCGGAGCCAAAAAATCGTCGATCTCGCGTATTTCCCCGCAACCGAACCCTCTTCAGAAGACTCAAAGGGATGGTGAGGTGTCCCCATGGCTAGTAAAAAGGCTCCAAAGGCAACGAGAATACTCAACGAGGAATACGTCGAAGATCCAGTCAGCACTCCGCGCGGCCTGGGCCCAGAGTCGGCAGGCCAATCCGGCGATCTCCAGGGTCTATCCGAGACTCCCGGCGCTGATTCGGAAAGTGTCGAAGAGCTGGTGGAAGAAGGGCAGGCTTTGGAAGCCGATGCGATTTCCGGCGTGGAAGATGCGCCCGACGCCGACACCCGGGAGGTCCGCGTCCACGAGCGCCCCGAGGATGACGTGCCCGAGGAATACCGCAATCAAGACTAGGTGCTATGCCGACCGAATTCAGCCAGAAGACCTCTACGTCCTCTGAGGCTAAGATTTCTGCTACGGCATCGTGAGCACAACCCGGAACCGCGCCTTCCCGCTCATCATGCGGTCGTAAGCTTCGCCCGCCTTCTCAAGAGGATACTTTTCAATCATCGGGCGCACCCCCGTCAGCACGCTGAACTTCAGGGCGTCTTCCGAATCGACCGCGCTGCCCGACGGCCATCCCTGAAGTCTCTGCTTTTGCAAGATCATGGGCAGGGCATTGATGCTGAGCGGCTCGCCAGGAACTCCGACGAGCAGCAGCGTGCCTTTCCGGGCCAAGCCGCCCACCAGGCCTGACATGGCTTTGGCGTCGGGTGCGGTCGCGAGTATGAACTTCGCCCCGCCGAGCTTCTGCAACTCCTGTGCCGGATCGACCGCGCCGGAATCGATGTACACGTGGGCGCCGAGTTTGCGGGCCAGCTGATCCTTGTCGGCGCCGCGCCCGATGGCCACCGTGCGGAACCCCATCTGGCGCGCAAACTGCACTCCCAGGTGGCCGAGTCCTCCCAAGCCCTGGACCGCCACCAACTCCCCCGGCCCCACTCCGGCATTGCGCATGGCGTTAAACACCGTGATGCCCGCGCAGAGCAGGGGCGCGGCTTCATCGTCGCTGATCCCATCGGGCATCGCAGCCGCGGCCTCGGCCGGCACAACGATGTACTCGGCGTACCCGCCGTCATAGTGCAGGCCGGTGATTTTTTCGTTGACGCATAAGACGAAATCGCCACGCCGGCACGGATCGCAAATGAAGCAGTGTCCCCCGTGCCAACCCACTCCAACTTTCTGCCCTTGTTTCCACTGAATGACACCGGGACCGACGGCATCGATGTGGCCGCTGACCTCGTGGCCTGGAACACGTGGATACTGGATCCACGGAAGAGCCCCCTCTTTCACCAGCACGTCGCTGTGGCAAACGCCGCAGGCGTGCACCTTGATCCGGACTTGACCGGCTGTGGGCTGCGGAATATCTCGTTCGACGATTTCAAACGGCGCTCCAGGTTTGGGCACCTGCGCAACTTTCATACGAGCCATGGGAGTTCCTCTTGGATAAATTACGGGGAAATAGGGCCGCGGGAGTCTTGAGAAAAACCAGAGTTTCTAGATGACGGCGCGGGTGTATCCGATTCAACCTGGTGACCAAAAAAATCCTTGCCCGAACGGACACAACCCGTTTTGCTATTTCGTGTCGACTTTCAGGTTGATATTCAGCTGCTGGCGGTTGTCGAACTGGCTCACCGTCTTGGTGTCGCTCTTATGGCCGTTGAACTGCGCGTACACCTCGTAATCGATATTCGGAGCCAGCGATGGGAAGCGGTATACGCCATCCTGCCCGACGATGTAGGTCTTCACGGCGCGAGTGCGCGTGTTGGTCAGGTAGACGACGGCATTGGGGATTGCATTGTCCTGGCGATCGGCCACGCGGCCGCTGAGCACGCGGCTGTTGTCAGTCTTCTTCTCGAACGGCTCAGCTATGGCCGTGAGCGACACGACCAATAGTGTTAGAGCAATGATCAAGACCTTCTTCATCGGGTTCTGCCCCTTTCTGCCTGGCCCCTGCACTACTCCCTTTCCCTTACTTTAGATGCAAACCGATGTCGGCGCGCTCTTCCGATTCGATATGGACCGTTACTTCGGGTCCGGGAGATAACTTCTTTCCACTCAATGACTTGAATCCCTTCAGATCGGCCCAAACGACATAGTCCGCCTTCCCCGCCGGCAACCGCTGGGCAAATTCCCCGGTGTGGTTGGAGTAAAGCTCCCACTTGGCCTTCTTCTGGTCGGCGCGCCGGATCTTCACCGTGACCCCGTAAACCGGACGATCATCCGGGCCCCAAACAGTTCCCACGATCAGCGCATACGACTTGCGCGGATCCTTGCGCTCATTTTGTTGAAAGGCCTGCGAAGTCAGGGGAACGAGGCAGGTCAGTCCCAGCAGAACTGTCCACATGGTTCGCAACGCCGTGGACGAAACGGCAGCGCACTTTTTACGCGTCACCGTTTTCGGTTTCCTCGTCTTCCTCGTCTTCGTCTTCTTCCAGTTCCTCAACCGGTTTCAGTTCGAGGGGATTTACTGTCACAATTTCGAAGTCCGTCCCACACTCCGGGCAGGACACGACTTCGCCCTCGTCGACCTCATCCTCTTCGATGTCCAGGTCGCTTTCACATTCCGGACAATAAACCATGAATGCCTCCGTGCCAGGGACCTACCCTGATAATATTTAATTCTCCCGGGCCAACGGTCAAGTCCTCCCGGTTTCCGGCCTGGACCGTGCTGCGGGTGTACGCTGACGAACCATACTCGCAGCTGAATTCTCCTTGGATAACCATGCCCAGCAAGAAAACCGTGGCGCACTTTTCTAACACACCTCTGATGCTCGTGTTAGGTCTGGGGATGACGACTTTTACATTTCACGTCCAGGCACAAGATGCCTCCCAGCTTGCTGCTGATCCGAAGATTGCCACCGCCCTGAAGGATGTATCTGCCGAGCATGTGAAGGCGAACATCGAAAAGCTGGTCAGTTTCGGGACTCGCCTCACGCTTTCTGCGCAGGATCCAGCATCGATCTCTGCCGGGCGCGGTATTGGCGCGGCCCGCGAATGGATCCGCTCCGAACTCGAACGCTATTCGAAAGATTGTGGCGGCTGCCTGGAAGTAAAAGCAGATTCGTTCACTGAGGCCCCAGCGGACCGCATTCCCGAGCCCACGCAGATCACCAATGTTTATGCGGTGTTGAAGGGGTCTGATCCGGAGAGTGCTCATCGCATCGTGCTGGTGACCGGGCACTACGATTCCCGCAACAGCGACACCTTGGATGCCAAAGGCGACGCGCCCGGGGCCAACGACGACGCCAGCGGCACGGCGGTGAGCCTCGAATGCGCCCGCGTCCTGAGCAGGCTGAAATTCCCCGGCACCATCATCTTTCTGACCGTGGCTGGTGAAGAACAAGGATTGAACGGCAGCACGCACTTCGCGAAGATGGCGAAAGACCAGCACTGGAATCTCGAAGCCGTGCTCAACAACGATATCGTCGGGGGCAACAAGGATCCCGAACAGGATGCCAGCGTCGTGCGCATTTTCTCCGAGGGAGTTCCGGCCGCCGCTGATGAGAAGCAACTTCGGCTGATCCGGAACTTAGGCGGCGAAAGCGATTCGCCGTCCCGCGAGCTGGCTCGTTACATTGCGGAGGTTGGACGCGCCTATGATCCCGGCGTGAAACCCCTGCTCGTGTTTCGCCTGGACCGCTACCTGCGTGGTGGCGATCACTATTCCTTCAATCAGCAGGGCTTCGCCGCCGTTCGCTTTACGGAGTTCCGCGAAAACTACAACCGCCAGCATCAAAACGTGCGCACGGAAAACGGCACCGAATACGGAGACTTGCCCAAATACGTGGATTTCGATTACGTGGCCCGGGTGGCAAAGCTGAACGCAGCCACGCTTGCGGCACTGGCGTCCGCACCAGCACCGCCCGCCAACGTCAAGATCGTCACAAAAGATCTGGAAAATAACTCCACGCTGAAGTGGGACGCAAGCCGCGGCGCCAGCGGATACGAGATCGTATGGCGCGCCACCAGCGCCCCGGATTGGGAACACGGGCAGTCGGTCGGGAACGTTACGCAGGCCATCTTGAAGCTCTCAAAAGATAATGTGATTTTCGCGGTCCGGGCGGTTGATAATGAAGGACACCGGAGTTTGCCGGTGGTACCGACACCGGAAAGATAAGTTGCTTACCCTGGGCAGCAGGTCGGACGCGAGGAAAAATCATTGATTCGTACTACCGGCAGAGAAATGACGCTGAGCTTCCCGCCGTTCACCAAGGCGGTGGTCTGGCTGTTGAGCATCAACACGGCCGTCTTTCTTGCCTTAACCGCGTTTGGTTCGCGCAGCGTTCTGGTATGGACTTTCGAGACTTTGGGATTGGTCCCCGCCAGAACGGTTTTGCATCTTGCCGTCTGGCAGATCGTCACCTATAGCTTCATTCACGCCGGTTTCTGGCATTGGTTTGGCAACATGCTGGGAATCTGGATGTTCGGTTCCACCTTCGAGAGTTCCTGGGGGATGCGCCGGTTCCTGGAACTATTCTTCACGGGCGTGGTGGGTGCTGCGATTACGACCATCGTGCTGTCCTTCGCGCACATACTGACTGATCCCAACATCCCTACGGTGGGTGCCTCTGGCGGGGTATTTGCAATTCTGATGGCCTACGGAATGGTGTTCGGGGAAAACGAGATTTTCCTCTTTCCCTTTCCGGCCCTGATCAAAGCCAAGTATTTCGTTCTGATCCTGATCGTAATCACGGTAGCGTTTGCGATCAGTGGCGGCGGCAGCACGGCCTACATCGCGCATCTGGGCGGCCTCTTCTTCGGCTATCTGTATGTGAAGTTCGGCGCCTCCGGGCCCAGGACGAAGCAATCTTCTCCCTCTGAGTGGTATTACGGAATGAAAAACTCGTACTACCGCTGGAAGCGCCGTCGTGCCGCGCGCAAGTTCGAGGTCTACATGCGCCAACACGATCGCGAAGTTACCTTCGACGACCGCGGCAACTACGTCCCTCCCAAAGACCGCGACAAGAAAAACGGGGGATCGAAATCTGGCTGGGTGAATTAGTTCTGTCACAGGCGCTCACGTCTGCCCCGTGCTCCGCAGGCTGTGCGGCCGCATAGCTCACTGATCGGGCATTTCGGAGAAGAACCTCACAAACCCCGCCCGTACAACCTTCACCAGTTCCTCCCCGCCCACCTTCCCTTTGAATCCCAAATCGTGGCCAGCCCCCTCGACCTTTAACAGTTCCGTTTTCGCCGGGATCAACTTCAGCGCCGCTTCGATCTCTGGGATCGATCCAAATGGATCCCGCGTGCCTTCTACGAACAGGCTAAGCGAGCTGGAGATCCGGCAAATGCTGGGTGCGAAGCTGCTCAGGCTTGCGCGGCGGGTGCAGAGGGTAAGAAAGCAGGAGAAGGCCATCGACCAGCCCGTGCTGCTCCGCGCACAGCATGCTCGACTGGCGCCCACCGTAGGAATGTCCAGCGAGAAAAACACGGCCCGTCACCATTTTGCGCACTGCGGCCACTGCATTCTGCAGCCCCTTGCGATCGCGAGCCGCGTCGCCCGGCCCGGGCGGTCCATACGGACGCGCCTGCCGATAAGGGAGATCACAGCGCAACACGACCAGCCCGGCTGCCGAGAACTCTTCCGCGAGCGCCACCAGCAGAGGCGCCCGTGCATTCGATCCCGCGCCGTGGGAGAGAACCAGGCCATCTGCATTCGGATTTTCAGGGTGATGCAGGTAGCCGCTTACGAATGGACTTACGGTCGCGTCGGAGAAAAGCTCAGCCTGAGGCATGGTTTTAACGCAGCTCAACCTCCTCCAAGCTTTCATACACCTTCAGAATCCGGATTTCATGAGCCAGCTTCGCCCAGCAGCGCTGGGCATTTGGATCTTCCATCGCGGCGCGCCTTGATTCATCCGATTTCCAATGACGCACCAGCACGTACTCGCCCTCCGGACCGCGGTAAAGGACATCCCGGCTATGACCGCTGGCGGCCAGCACGTTGGACAAATCGCGCACCGTCGCAAGAGCCAGTTCCTCGTGACCCGCCAGTGGCTCAAATACCGCGACCGATAGAATTTCGCTCGACACGATCTGCCGATCTCCGATTCCGGTACGCATTCTTACGCCTGCTTCTACTTTGCCCGCCTCTTCGCGGTGCTTTTCAGTCTTCTCCGCGCCTTGCTGCTGATCGCTCCTGCGGGCGCGGGCACCGTATGCAAGCGCATGAAATTTGTCGATCCAGAAGCCATCTGCGTCCCCGCCACCACGCCCAGCACATCGCCGGGCTTGAGCTGGCCGCGACGCAGCAGTTCTCGTTCCGCAGTATTCACCATGTCTTCCGCTGTTCGCGACAGCTCGCGGCGCTGCACCGGATGCACGCCCCAAAACAGGTTCAACCGGTTACACACCGGCCCAGTATGGCTGAAGGCATAGATGCTGACCCGCGGCCGAAATTTTGAAATCATGCGAGCCGTATTCCCGCTTTCCGTAAAAATCGCAATGGCCCCCATCGGCAGATCTTCAGCCGCATGCGCGATTGATTCGCAGATCGCTTCGGCCACGGACAGCTGGTGGC
Source organism: uncultured Acidobacteriota bacterium (assembly GCA_963733805.1). Classification (GTDB taxonomy): domain Bacteria; phylum Acidobacteriota; class Terriglobia; order Terriglobales; family Acidobacteriaceae; genus Gp1-AA133. The sequence goes on from CAVTEO010000012.1 coordinate 178,547, forward strand.
GGTTCCGGCGCCGCCGGGGCTCGCTGAACGACGCCATGTTGTGCTCGGCCTCGATGACAATCCGGCTCATCATCGCCACCGCTTCACGCGGATATCTCCCGCTCGCCGTTTCCCCGGAAAGCATGACGGCGTCGGTGCCGTCGAAAACGGCGTTGGCCACGTCGCTGGCTTCTGCCCGCGTCGGGCGCGGGTTCTCGATCATGGACTCGAGCATCTGGGTCGCAATGATCACCGGCTTTCGCCACTCCGCCGCCCGCCGGATCACATGTTTCTGAATCACGGGCACCTGCTCGGGCAGCATCTCAACGCCCAGATCGCCGCGAGCCACCATGACGCCGTCGGCTGCTTCGAAGATTTCTTCCAGCTGCTCCAGCGCCTGCGGCTTTTCGAGTTTCGCAATCACGGGCACATTGCCGCCATGCTCCACAATCAACTGCTTGACTTCGCGCACATCTGAAGCCGAGCGCACAAATGAAATGGCAATCAGGTCGACATCGTGCCTCAGGCCGAACTCGAGATCCTTGCGATCTTTGTCAGTGAGGGCTGGAATCGTGAGCGCGGCGCCGGGCAGATTGATCCCCTGGTGCTCGGCCAGCAGTCCGCCATTCACAACGTCGCATTCCACGTCCTGTCCGCGTCGCCCCCGCACGCGCAGTTCGATGAGTCCGTCTGACAACAGAATGCGCGCCCCCGGACCTACTTCCCGCGCCAGTCCGGCGAATGTCGTAGCAATTAGGCGGGGCGTGCCGAGAACATCTTCGGGAGTGATCGTGACGCGCGAGCCGGTTTCCAGCAGCACCGGTTCGTGCCCCTTCAGGCGCCCTGTCCGGATCTTCGGACCCTGCAGATCCTGCAGAATGCAAACGGTCCGTCCTTCCCGACGGGCTGCCCGGCGAATGCGTTCGATAGTGCGCGCATGTTCTTCGTGCGAGCCGTGCGAGAAATTCAGGCGGGCGACGTCCATGCCAAGCCGCAACAGGTCTCGTAGAGTGTTTTCCGTGTTCGACGAAGGCCCGATGGTCGCGATAATTTTCGCGCGCCGGGGATTCGCATGGCCGGCTTCCGCGCGCAAATCAAGGGTGACTGCGACATCGGTCTCCCTGGGCTGGCTGGATATCTCGCCCGCGACCAAATCGAACTTTCCCTGTCTCAAAATCTCCCCGCTCCCTCAGAATTTACGGAGACCCAGGTGTGAAGCCGCTGGCTCAGTGCGTGGGGATCCTGAGCGCGGTGGCGTTTGACTCCAGCAATTCCTTCCCCAGAAACGCCCGTGGAAACAGCATGGCATTGAATTCGGCGCCGATCAGAACGATCAGCGAGATCATGTACATCCATACCAGCAGCGCGATGCCAACTCCCAGTGAGCCGTAAATGATGCTGTAGTCTGCATAAGCATGCAGGTAAATACTGAAAAGCGTGGTCGTCAGAAACCACAGTGCGGTAGCCAGCGTGGCGCCCGGCAGAACACTGTGCCAGGGCTGCGTCCGGGGAACCGCGTTGTGATAGATCAGCGCGATCACGGCAATGCTGGTCAGGGTGGCGATGATCCAACGGGTCACGGTCCACAGCAGGCTGATGTACAGGCTGAATTCGTGGCCGCTATGAAACAGGATTCGCGTCTCGATACCCGATCCGAAAGCCACCATGACCGTGGCGCAGGTAAGCGGAATGCCCGCCATGATCACCAATGAAAACGCGATCAGGCGTTCCTTCAGCAACCCCCATGTCTTCGGCAATGCATAAGCGTTCCGGAAGCCTTCCATCCAGGAAATCATGGTTCCTGATGCGGTCCACAGCGTCAGCAGGGAGGTGGTGATCAGCAGCCCGACCGGCCGCTGGTTGGTTCCGCGCAGATAGGCGATGGCAGTGGCGGCGCCGGTGGGAAGAATTCGCCCCAGCGCATAGGAAACTTCGCGCAGGTAGGCGTCCCCGCGGCTCAGGGTCGCCAGCACGGAGCCAACGACGAGCAACGCAGGAAAGAACGTCAGAATCGACGAATATGCTGACGCCTTGGCTACTGCAAACTGGTCGTGCTCAAAAGCGCGCCAGGTCGCCAGGCGCAGCAGGCGGAAAAAGCGCAGCATTTCTTGCCCTAGAGTAGGGCGCGGAGCCTCCCGGCGCAACTCCGAAATGCGCCGGCGAACTTCTTGCGGTCCAAATTGTTTGGGATTGGCACTCATAGGGAAGAAAAGAACTGCAGGGGCGGGTGCTCCCGCCCCTTCTCAGTCCCATTTGTTACTCGGCGGCCAACTCTTCGGTCTCGCCTTCGTGCCGCATCATTTCGAGGGCACGCTCCGCCTCTTCGTAGGCCTGGGAAACTTCCTCTTGTACCTTGGCAGCGGCCTCTTCCATCTCAGGCGAGAGGCGAACGTTGCGGTAGTACTCCATGCCGGTGCCGGCAGGGATGAGGCGACCCACGATGACGTTCTCTTTGAGGCCGCGCAGGTGATCGACCGCTCCCTGGATGGAAGCTTCCGTGAGCACCCTCGTGGTCTCCTGGAACGACGCCGCGGAGATGAACGAATCGGTCGAGAGCGACGCTTTCGTGATACCGAGCAGCAGCGGCCGGCCGGTTGCCGGACGTCCGCCGTCCTTGATCACGCGTTCGTTCTCTTCCGCGAAGCGGAACTTGTCGACCTGCTGTTCGAGCAGGAACGATGTGTCCCCAACGTCCTCCACCTTGCGCCAACGCATCATCTGGCGAACGATCACCTCGATGTGCTTGTCGCTGATGTTGACGCCCTGGAGCCGGTAGACCTCTTGGATTTCGTTCACCAGGTAGGACTGCAGTTCCTTTTCGCCGAGCACTGCCAGAATGTCGTGCGGGTTAAGCGGCCCGTCCATGAGCGGTTCGCCCGCCTTGACGCGCTCGCCTTCCTGCACGTTGATGTGAACGCCGCGCGGAACCGAGTATTCCTTCTCGGTGCCGTTGTCAGCGACCACGTAGATTTTGCGCTGGCCCTTCGAAACCTCGCCGAACTTCACCGTGCCATCGATTTCGCTGATGACCGCGGTTTCGTGGGGCTTGCGGGCTTCGAACAGCTCGACCACGCGCGGCAGACCACCGGTGATGTCTTTCGTCTTGGTGGTTTCGCGCGGGATTTTCGCGAGCACATCGCCCGGCGATACCGTGTCGCCATCGGCCACCATCAGGTGGGCGCGTGACGGCATCAGGTAGCGCTTGCTCGATTTGCCCTTGATCACGATCGCGGGCTGCCGCTTCTCGTCGGGTGAATCGGCCACCACGTGACGGGATAGGCCGGTGACTTCGTCCACTTCCTCGTGCAGGGTGATGCCTTCCTGCAAGTCTTTGAACTGGACGGTGCCGCCGATTTCCGTCAGGATCGCGAAGGTGTATGGATCCCACTCGACCAGTATGTGGCCGAGCTGAACCGGATCGCCCTCGTTCACCTTCACCTTGGCGCCGTACACGACCGAGTAGCGCTCGCGTTCGCGGCCCTTCTCGTCGACCACCGCGATCGAGCCCTGGCGGTTCATGACGACCAGGTCGCCAGACTTCGCCTTGACGGTCTGCAGGTTGATAAAGCGCACCGCGCCCGTGTTCTTGGCTTCCAGGCGCGACTGCTCGGAGACTCGCGATGCCGTACCACCGATGTGGAAGGTACGCATCGTGAGCTGTGTTCCAGGTTCGCCGATGGACTGCGCCGCGATGACGCCCGTTGCCTCGCCCAGCTCGACCAGCCGTCCGGAGGCCAGGTTGCGGCCGTAGCACATCACGCAGACACCGCGTTTCGATTCGCAGGTCAGCACGGAACGGATCTTCACCCGCTCGATGCCGGCAGCCTGGATCGAGCCGGCCAGCTCTTCAGTGATTTCATGGTTGATGTCGACGATGACGTTGCCGTCGTAGTCCTTGATCTTTTCGAGCGACACGCGGCCGACGATGCGGTCGCGCAACGGCTCGATGATCTCGCCGGCTTCCACGATACCGGAAACGTAAATGCCGTCCACGGTGCCGCAGTCATACTCGCTGATGATCACGTCCTGGGCCACGTCGACCAGGCGGCGCGTCAGGTAGCCCGAATCCGCCGTCTTCAGCGCGGTATCGGCCAAGCCCTTGCGTGCGCCGTGCGTCGAGATGAAGTATTCCAGCACGGTCAGCCCTTCACGGAAATTCGCCGTGATGGGCGTTTCGATGATTTCGCCCGACGGTTTCGCCATCAGTCCGCGCATTCCGGAGAGCTGGCGGATCTGCTGTTTCGATCCGCGGGCGCCGGAGTCGGCCATGACGTAGATCGGGTTGATCAACCCTTCTTTGTCGCGCTGTTGCATCTGTCCGAACATCTCGTCCGCGACTTTTTCCGTGATCGCTGACCAGATTTCGATGACCTTGTTGTAGCGCTCGCCGTTGGTGATGGCGCCGTCCAGGTACTGCTGCTGAACACTGACACCCTGCTTCTCGGCATCGCGCACCAGCGTCTTCTTGTTGTCGGGCACCACCATGTCGTCAATGCCGATCGACAAGCCCGCGCGGGTCGCAAAGTTGAACCCGAGCGACTTGATCTCGTCCAGCATCTTGACCGTGACTTCCAGTCCGAAGCGCAGGTAGGTGTAGTTCACCAGCTGCCCGATGCCCTTCTTTTTCAGCAGGCCGTTGATGTATGGCATGCCCTCGGGAAGATGATCGTTCAGGATGGCGCGGCCCACGGTCGTGTTCAGGAAGCTGCGCTCGTAGTGGACCTCATCGGTGTGCGTGATGTCCTGATCGTCGTACGCCGTGGTCAGGTCGATCACTTCGCCGGTGAACCGCAAGCGGATCGGAGACAGGGTCTCGACCTCGCCGGCTTCCAGCGCGAGCAGCACTTCATCGATATTCGCGAACGAGCGGCCTTCGCCCTTCGCTCCCGGCTTCCCTTTGGTCAGGTAGTACAGGCCGAGAACCATGTCCTGTGTGGGCACAGTGATCGGCTGGCCTGACGCGGGCGACAGGATGTTATGCGAAGCCAGCATCAGCACGCTGGCTTCAACCTGCGCTTCCGGAGACAACGGAATGTGAACCGCCATCTGGTCGCCGTCGAAGTCGGCATTGAACGCCGTGCACACCAGCGGGTGAATCTTGATGGCCTTGCCTTCCACCAGCACCGGCTCAAACGCCTGAATGCCCAGTCGGTGGAGGGTGGGGGCGCGATTCAAGAGCACCGGGTGATCCTTAATGACCTCTTCCAGGATGTCCCAGACAATCGGTTCCTGCTGTTCCACCATTTCCTTGGCCTGCTTGATGGTGGTGCAGTGCCCGGTCTGTTCGAGCCGGTGGTAGATGAACGGCTTGAACAGCTCCAACGCCATTTTCTTGGGAAGACCGCACTGGTGCAGCTTCAGCTCGGGACCAACCACGATCACGGAACGACCGGAGTAGTCCACGCGCTTGCCGAGCAGGTTCTGGCGGAACCGGCCCTGCTTGCCCTTGAGCGTATCCGACAACGACTTCAGCGGACGGTTGTTCGCTCCGCGCAGCACGCGGCCACGGCGTCCGTTGTCAAACAGCGCGTCCACCGCTTCCTGCAGCATGCGCTTTTCGTTGCGCACGATGACTTCAGGAGCGTGCAGGTCCATCAGCTTCTTCAACCGGTTGTTGCGGTTGATCACCCGCCGGTACAGGTCGTTCAGATCGGAGGTCGCAAAGCGGCCGCCATCGAGTGGAACCAGAGGACGCAACTCCGGCGGAATCACCGGGATCACATCCAGAATCATCCAGTTCGGTTTGTTGCCGCTACGCCGGAACGCTTCGACTACTTTCAGGCGCTTGGCGTACTTGAGGCGCTTCTGCAGCGACGCCTCGTTCTTCATCTTCTCGCGCAACTCGCCCGACAAGCCTTCGATATCGACGCGCTTCAGCAACTCTTTGATCGCTTCCGCGCCCATCATGGCCTTGAAGCCGGCCGCGCGATACTGCTGATCCAGTTCGCGGTACTTGGCTTCGTCCTTGATGATCTCGCGCTCTTTTACCGGAGCGTCGCCCGGCTCGACGACCACGTAGGCCTCGAAGTACAGGACCGACTCCAGATCGCGCAGCGAGATATCGAGCAGGTGCCCGATGCGGCTGGGCAGTCCCTTGAAGAACCACACGTGCGAGCAGGGGGAAGCCAGCTCGATATGGCCTAAGCGCTCCCGGCGAACTTTCGACAGCGTGACTTCCACGCCGCACTTGTCGCAGATTACGCCCCGGTGCTTCATGCGCTTGTACTTGCCGCACAAGCACTCCCAGTCGGTTACCGGTCCAAAAATACGCGCGCAAAACAGGCCGTCGCGCTCGGGCTTGAAGGTGCGGTAGTTAATGGTTTCGGGCTTGGTGACTTCACCATGCGACCAACTCCGGATTTTTTCCGGAGATGCCAGGCTGATGCGGATCGCATCGAAATCGGCAATCGGGTTCGCCATGTCAAAGGGGCTCGAACGATACAAGGTGATCCTCCGGTTCCTGCGGGTTCTCACGCGCCCGCTGACGGCCCTTGAAAACCAGCTGTTAGCTAATGGTCGTTAGCTGTTAGCCAAATTCTTTAGACCGGACGGCCCAAGAGCCAAGCCGTCCGTCCACATTTTCAATCCAATCTTGTTGAGCTGGTTGGGCTGGGGTCGCTATCAGCCAACGACCACCAGCCATCAGCCCTAGTCTGCTGCCACCGGCGCTACGGGCTTCTTCTCGCCCAGCGCCGCCTTGATCAGTTCCACATCCAGGCAGAGGGACTGCAATTCGCGAATCAGCACGTTGAAGGATTCAGGGACGCCGGGTTCCATGGCGGCCTCACCCTTCACGATGGCCTCATAAATCTTGGTTCGGCCATACACGTCGTCCGACTTCGCGGTGAGCAGCTCTTGCAGGATGAACGCCGCGCCGTACGCCTCCAGCGCCCAGACTTCCATTTCTCCGAAGCGCTGGCCGCCGAACTGCGCCTTGCCACCCAGCGGTTGCTGCGTGATCAGCGAGTACGGTCCGATGGAGCGAGCGTGAATCTTGTCGTCCACCAGGTGCGACAGTTTCAGCATGTAGATGTAGCCCACAGTGACCGGCTGTTCGAACTTGTCGCCCGTCATGCCGTCATGCAACGTCGTCTTGCCGGAGGTCGGCAGGCCCGCCCGCTCGAGCAGCGTCTTGATTTCGTGCTCGCGCGCGCCGTCAAACACCGGTGATCCCGAGAAGACACCATGCACAAGGGTCGGCGCCACCGCTTCGATTTCCTCGTCGCTGAACTCGGCCACTGTCTCGGCCAGTGCGGTGTCTTTGAACAGGGTCTTCAGTTCCCGCCGGATGGCTTCTGCGCGGGTGTTCTCCGCGAGAATCCGGCTGACTTTCTTGCCCAGCTCAAAGCCCGCCCAGCCCAGGTGGGTCTCCAGAATCTGACCGACGTTCATACGGCTTGGCACGCCTAACGGGTTCAGAACAATTTCCACCGGCGTCCCATCATCGAGGTACGGCATATCCTCTTCCGGCAGGATGCGGGCAATCACGCCCTTGTTCCCGTGACGGCCGGCCATCTTGTCGCCCACGCTCAACTTGCGTTTCATGGCGACGTAGACCTTGACCAGCTTGATCACTCCCGGCGGCAGTTCGTCACCCTTGGTCAGCTTGTCTTTGCGCTCGTTAACGATCTTCTTGAGCACATCGATCTGGCGCGAGGTCATTTCCTCGATCTCGTCGATCTGCTCGTTGACCCGCGGATCCTTGTCGTTGTACTTGATGCGCTTCAGGTTGCGGGTCGAAATGCGCTCGATGGTGTCGCGATCGAGAACCGCGCCCTTGGTCAGAAGCCGCTTGTTGGTACGCTCGTCGTGCAGGTCGGCCTGCACTTCCTTGCCGCCCAGCAAGCCTTCCAGCCGCTTCAGGCGCTCGTCGGTCAGAATTCGGATTTCATCCGAAAGGTTCTTCTCCAGCTTCGCGATCTGCTGTTCCTCGATCGCCTTCGCCCGCTCGTCCTTCTCCTGACCTTTGCGCGAGAAGATCTTCACGTCCACCACCACGCCTTCGATTCCGGGCGGGCAGTAAAGCGAAGCGTCGCGCACGTCGCCGGCCTTTTCGCCGAAGATGGCGCGCAGCAGTTTTTCTTCCGGCGTCAGTTGGGTCTCGCCCTTGGGCGTTACCTTGCCCACCAGGATGTCGCCCTGCTTGATGCCGGCGCCGATGCGGATCACGCCCGCCTCATCCAGGTTACGCAGCATGGTTTCGCTGACGTTCGGGATGTCGCGCGTGACTTCTTCCGGTCCCAGCTTGGTGTCGCGCGCCTCGATCTCGAATTCCTCGATGTGCACGGAGGTGTAGTAGTCCTCCTTCACCATCTTTTCCGAGACCAGAATCGCGTCCTCGAAGTTGTAGCCGCGCCACGGCATGAAGGCGACCAGGACGTTCCGTCCCAGCGCCAACTCGCCGAACTCGGTGCAGGGACCGTCGCCGATCACCTGGCCCTTCACGACGCGCTGTCCCTTCTCCACGATCGGTTTCTGGTTGATGCAGGTGTTCTGGTTCGAGCGCTTGAACTTGGTGAGCTGGTAAATATCGCTGCCCACCTCGCGCGAGAGCTGTCCCGGATGATGCTCGCCCTCAACGCGCACGATGATGCGCTCGGAGTCGACCGAATCGACGATTCCGTTTCGCCGCGCCAGGATGACCGCGCCTGAATCGCGCGCCGTCACGCCCTCCATGCCCGTGCCCACCACCGGGGCCTGTGCGCGAAGCAAAGGCACCGACTGGCGTTGCATGTTGGCGCCCATCAGCGCTCGGTTCGCGTCGTCGTGCTCAAGGAACGGAACCAGCGAAGCGGCCACCGATACCAGCTGTTTCGGGCTGACGTCGACGTAATCGACCTCGTCGCGGTTCACCAGCACAAAGTTGCCCGCCTTGCGGGCATTCACCAGCTCGGCAACGATGCGTCCCTTGTCGTCGAGTTCGATGTTGGCCTGCGCAATGACGTGCCGGTCCTCTTCCCACGCCGAGAGATAGAACGAAAAAGGCTCGATCTCCATCGCCCGCTTTTTGCGGTCGCGGAGCTCGCTGTTGACCTTCTCGGCCTCGCTCTTCTCGATGTGATCGCCCACCTTGTGATCGCTGTCGCCCGCGTTCACCACCGTGACGTAGTCGATCACGCGCGCGCCCTTGACCTTGCGGTAGGGCGATTCGATGAAGCCATAGTCGTTGATCCGCGCATAGCAGCTCAACGACGAGATCAGTCCGATGTTCGGGCCTTCCGGCGTCTCGATCGGACAGATACGGCCGTAGTGCGTCGGGTGCACGTCGCGGACTTCAAATCCGGCGCGTTCCCGCGACAGGCCGCCCGGCCCAAGGGCCGAGAGTCTCCGCTTGTGCGTGATCTCCGACAGCGGATTGGTCTGGTCCATGAACTGCGACAGCTGCGAGGATCCGAAGAACTCGCGGATCGCCGCCATCACCGGCTTGGCATTGACCAGGTCATGTGGCATGGCCGTCGACATTTCCTGGTACACGCTCATTTTTTCCTTGATGGCGCGTTCCATGCGCACCAGGCCGATGCGGAACTGGTTCTCCATCAACTCGCCGACCGCTCGCACGCGGCGGTTGCCGAGGTGATCGATGTCGTCCACCGCACCGATGTTCTTGCGCAGTTTGAGCAGGTAGCGGATCGTGGCGTAGAAATCATCCGGGTCCAGCGTGCGCTGCTCCAGGCTGGTCGCGTCCTGGTTCTCAAACAGCTTGATGTTGAACTTCAACCGGCCCACGCGCGAGAAGTCGTACTTGCGCGGGTCGAAGAACATCCCCTGGAACAAGGCGGTGGCCGTGTCGAGCGTCGGCGGATCGCCGGGACGCAGCTTGCGGTAAATCTCGATCAGCGCTTCCTGCGGCGTCTTCACCGAGTCGCGCTTCAGGGTCTGGCAGATCACCGTTCCCACATCGTCTCGCTCGGGGAAGAATACGTTGAGTTCAACCACGCCGGAATCGAGGATCTTCGACAGCTTGTCCGCTGTCAGTTCCGAGTTCGCTTCGAGCAGCACTTCGCCAGTGGTCGTGTCGACCACGTCGCTGGCCACCCACGCGCCCTCGAGATCCGTGATATCGACTTCGATCTCGCTGACCTTCGCCTTCTGAATTTCCTTCAGAACCTGTGCGTTGATCTTGCGGCCGGAGTGCGCAATCTCGTCGCCCGACTTGTTCTTGATGCTGTGCGCCAGCTTCATGCCCAGCAGGTTTGTGGGCTTCTCGCCGGCCGGATCGAGCGTCCAGAACAGCTTCTTGTCCTTCACCGCCAGCCGATCAACGGTGTAGAAGGTCTTGAGAATGTCGTCGCCGCCGCGCAGACCGAGGGCGCGCAGGAAAATTGTTCCCAGGAACTTGCGCTTGCGGTCGATGCGCACGTACAGCACGTTCTTCTGGTCGTATTCGAACTCCACCCACGAGCCGCGGTAGGGAATGATCTTGCCCAGGAAATAGGTGCGATTGTTCGCGGTCTCAAAGAAGACGCCGGGCGAGCGGTGCAACTGGCTGACGATCACGCGCTCGGTTCCGTTGATGATGAACGTGCCGTTCTGCGTCATCAGCGGCACATCGCCGAAGAAAACTTCCTGCTCCTTGATGTCGCGGATCGAGCGGTTGCCGGTCTCCGCGTCCTTTTCGTAAATCGTCAGGCGCATCGTGACCTTGAGTGGGGCGGAGTAGGTCATGCCGCGCTCTTCGCACTCGTTCACGTCGTACTTCAGTTGCAGGCCGACCGGGTCGCCGCACTTGTTGCAGAAATCGGGAGTGTTCGCGTTGTACGTGCCGCACTTCTGGCACAGCACGTCCCCCGGATGAAACGGGTCGGTGATGACGGTCGAGCCGCAGTTTTTGCAAGTGGTGCGCAAGTGATGCAGTCCCTTGAGGTGACCACACTTGCACTCCCAGTTGCCAATTGCGTAATCCACAAACTCAAGTTGTGATACGTTGCGAAAATCGGTGATCGGAAACACCGACTGAAAGACGGCCTGCAGTCCGGCGTCATCGCGCTCGCTGGGCAACCGGTCCATTTGCAGGAAGCGCTCGTAAGAACGCTTCTGCACCTCGATCAGGTTCGGGATCTGGATGGTGGCTGGAATTTTGGAAAAATCAAAACGTTTACGGAAGGCATTCTTCTTCATTCAAGAAACTCCCAAAGTCAGCGCAGCCGCCGGCTGCGCCACAGAAACCGCGGAATGTTGGGGCGCGTTTAGGGCGCCGCGAGACTACCAGTCGATGAACCTAGAAAGACAATAGGGCACCCGCAGGGACAGGATTCCCCGTGGGCGCCATGGGCTGCGCGTTGCCATTCTGATTTGTATCTTTCCGCGCCAGTTCTAAAGGCCTGTTTCCGTCCCGCCTGCGTGCGGAACAGCCCGCCAACTCTGCCAGCGGCTTGCACTCCATCCTGGGTTGCCGGAGCACAAACCGAATTCACCTTGCGTGATGCAGGGAAAGCGATGTTGTTTAGATGATAACATCGCTTCCCTCGATTCAGCTAGTAGATCGTTCGCTGGCCCAAAACTTGCAGGAGCCATGCAAGTTATTGAGCAGATTGAGGATTGGAGGTTGGCCGGGGAATCTCCAAGCTGCCTGCTCGCAAGCCGCGCAACCAGATTCTCCCCACAGTCACCTCAAAACGGCCAAATCAGTCGAAACGTGCGCGGCTCGGCTCCCTGTCTGCGAGGCAATCCGCGGAACCAGGAATCGAGCCCTTCGCAACTATTTCACTTCGACGGTCGCGCCCGCTTCGGTGAACTTCTTCTTGATGGTCTCGGCTTCGTCCTTCGAGACGCCTTCCTTGATGCTCTTGGGCGCGCCGTCGACCAGGTCCTTGGCTTCCTTCAAGCCTAGGCTGGTGACTTCGCGAACTGCCTTGATGACGTTGATCTTGTTCGCGCCCACGTCCTTGAGAACCACGGTGAATTCCGTCTTCTCTTCGGCAGGCGCTGCAGCAGCAGCTCCACCGCCACCGGCCACCATCACCGGAGCCGCGGCCGCAGCCGAAACGCCAAGACGCTCTTCGAGCTTCTTCACCAACGCCGCCGCGTCCAGCAGCGACAAGCCTACGATTGAGTCTTCCAACTGTTGCAGATCCGCCATGTTGTTCTCCAATTCTTGATGTTTATCGGTCGTTCGATTTCGTCATCGCCCTGCCAGGTTTCCAGTGCGACCAGGCCCAAGTCTTCGCGCCAGACAACGCAAAGACCCGAACCGCGCAACCCCCGCAGGACGATAACGCAATCCCTTTATTTGGTAATTGTGAAATTGAGTAATTGAGCAATTTTCAAAACGTTGCCGATGTCGGCAGGCCTTTCAATTTCCCAATTACAAAATTTCCCAATTCCCCAATCCCTTTACGCTTCTTTGAACTTGTTTTCCTTCACGCCCTGATCGATCACCACCGCCAGGTTCCGGCCAACCGCGTTCATCGCGGTCACCAGGCGCTGCGCCGGAGCGTTCAAGAGGTAAAGAAGCTTCGAGTAAATCTCTTCCTTCGACGGCATGGTGGCCAGCGCTTCGATCTCTTTGATCGAGACCACGCGCCCTTCGACCACGCCCGCCTTGAAGCTGAATTCCGGGTTGTCCTTGGCATACTTGGCCAGCGCCTTGGCCAGCGCCACCGGGTCGCCTTCGGTGTACGCGATCGAAGTCACGCCGCTCAGGTTCTGCAGCGCTTCTTCCACCTTGGTTCCCTTCGACGCGCGCTCGGCCAGCGTGTTCTTCACCACGCGATACTTCGCGCCAGTCGTGCGCAGCGCCTTGCGGAGTTCGTAATCCTTTTCGACGGTAAGCTTGCTGTACGTCGCCACGATCACGCTGGAAACATTCTTCAGCTCGCCACTCAGCTCTTCGACCTGCTCCCTCTTCTTCGCTTTGCTGACTGCCATGTTCGTATCCCTTCAGAACTTTTGATGTGTAGCGCGGGCGCCCTCGCCCGCGGACGCTGCCCGGCTCGCTGGCTAAGCCTTCGCCGCCGCTTCCACCGCGCTGGTATCAATCGAAATCCCGGGCCCCATCGTCGAGCTCAGCGTGCAGCCCTTGATGTACTTGCCTTTCGCGACCGACGGCTTCGCCTTGATCACGCTGCTAATCACCACGGTCGCGTTCTCGACCAGCTTGTCGGGCGAGAACGAAATCTTGCCCACCGGCACATGGACCAAAGCCGTCTTGTCGGTGCGGAATTCGACCTTGCCGGCCTTCACTTCCTGCACGGCCTTTCCCACGTCAAAGGTCACGGTACCGGTCTTCGGGTTGGGCATCAGGCCCTTGGGACCGAGCACTTTGCCGAGACGGCCCACCGACTTCATCACGTCGGGTGTCGCGATCAGCGCGTCGAAGTCGGTCCAGTTTTCCTTCTGGATCTTTTCGACCATCTCTTCGCCGCCCACGAAATCCGCGCCCGCCGCCTCGGCTTCCTTTACCTTGTCGCCGGTGGCGATGACGAGAACCTTCTTCGACTTGCCCAGCCCGTGCGGCAGAACCACGGTTCCGCGCACCATCTGGTCGGCATGTTTGGGATCGACGCCCAGACGCATGGTGACTTCCACGGTCTCGTCGAACTTGGCGTATTTGACTTTCTGCAGAAGCGGAACCGCATCCTGCAGCGGGTACGATTTTTCTCCAACCGCAGCCCGAGCTTTAGCGATGTTCTTCCCTGACTTCTTCATCCGTTTCTCCGTCTCCCACCGCCCAGCGATGAACTGAGGGGCCGTGGTGTTTTCGACTACTAGCTGCGAGCCGCGAGCTTTGAGCTACGAGCAAGCGCTAGCTTCATACCAAACTTTGTCATCCTGAGCGAAGCGAAGGACCTGCTTTTTTCTTCGCTGGGCCCCGAACAGAATCGCCAATAGCCACCAGCCATCGACCATCAGCTAAATTACATCAATTCCCATCGACCGCGCCGTCCCCTTCACGCTGTTCACGGCCGCATCGAGCGACGCCGCATTCAGATCCGGCATCTTCTGCTTCGCGATGTCTTCCACCTGCTTCAAGGTCACCTTGCCAACCTTATCCTTGTTCGGAGCGCCCGAGCCCTTCGCAATACCGGCGGCGCGCTTCAGCAGGATCGACGCCGGCGGCGTCTTCGTAATGAAGGTGAACGATCGATCGTTGTAAACGCTGATCACGACCGGGATGATCAAGCCTTCCAGTTCCTTCGCGCCCGTGCGCGCATTGAACTGCTTGCAGAATTCCATGATGTTGATCTGCGCCTGGCCAAGGGCCGGGCCGACCGGAGGAGCCGGAGTCGCCTTGCCCGCGGCGATCTGCAGCTTTACCGAACCTGTAACCTTTTTCGCCATACTCTCTTTTCCGTTCCAACCCCGGGTCTAGGATTTTCGGCCCGGCAATTTTGGACCTTTGTCGTCGGTCGTCAGTCGTCGGTCGTCGGCAAAACCAGCCCGCTCCCTGAACAAACGCCCTTCAATTTCTCAATTACCAAATTCCCCAATTACTCAATTACGTGACGACTTTCTCGACCTGCCCGAACTCCAACTCCACCGGCGTCGACCGGCCGAAAATCGTCACCATCACCTTCAGCGTCTCGCGGTCTTCGTTGACTTCATCCACCACGCCCGTGAAACTCGCGAACGGTCCCTCGGTAATGCGCACCGTCTCGTTCTTCTCGAACTTGACCTTGAGCTTCGGCTTGTCCTTGGACTCGCCGACGCGATACACGATGTTCTGGACTTCTTCTTCCGACAGCGGCGTGGGCTGCTGGCCGGTGCCGACAAATCCGGTCACACGGGGCGTCGACTTCACCACGTGCCACACGTGGTCATCCATGTCCATCTCAACCAGCACGTAGCCGGGATAGAACATCCGCTCGCTGGTGTACTTCTTGCCGCCGCGCACTTCGGTGACCGACTCGGTCGGAATCAGAACGCGCCCGATCTTGTCCTGCAAACCGAAAGCCTGCACCCGCGACTCGAGCGACTCGCGCACCTTGCGCTCAAAGCCCGAGTAGGAGTGGATGATGTACCACTTCATGTTCGGATTGCGCGGCGCTTCGGTGGAAACCGCCTCACCGCCCGTTCCGCCCGCCGTTTCCGCCGGAGGAGTTGCGCTCGCGTTCTTTTCGTCTTCCTGCATAAGTTGCTTCATTCCCAGGCTTTCTATTCCGCTTCGATCAGCTGTGGGCAAGAGAGCGGAACACGAAGTCGATGCCGCGTCCGATCACGAAATCAATCAGCCAGAAATACACCCCGAAGATGAAGACCGTGATCACGACCACGACAGTCGTCGCCTGTACTTCCTTCAAGGAAGGCGTCGTGACCTTCTTCATCTCCATGCGTACGTCGTTGTAGAAGGTCTTGATCTTCTCCGGCCACGAGGCCACTCGCGCTCCGAAGCTATCCTCGGGATTGGCTGCTGCCATCGACTTTGTCATCTTCTTAGTCTCGATTCCCATGCACCGCACCAGGCTTCCTGTCGACATTCCAAAAACTGGCAGGGGCGGAGGGATTCGAACCCCCAAGTCCGGTTTTGGAGACCGGCAGTTTAACCGTTGAGCTTACGCCCCTAGATTCATCGGGTAATTGGGAAATTTGGTAATTGTGTAATTGAAAATCCTAATCTTCTCGGCTGCGGATTCTTCAATTTCCCAATTACTCAATTCCCCAATTTCTCAATTTATTTCACTTCCTTATGCGGCGTGTGCTTCCGGCAACGCTTGCAAAACTTTTTCATCTCGATCCGGTCCGGCGTCGTCTTCCGGTTCTTGGTGGTCGAGTAGTTGCGCTCCTTGCAATCACCGCACTGCATCGTAATAATCTCTCGGGGCATTGAAGTACAGCTCCTTGCTTCTGGCTGCCAGTTATTGGCAGCCTTCTAGATCCATATCCATGTGGCGCGGGCGCCCTCGCCCGCGGCTCTTGTTTGCCAACCTTGTACGAAGCTTCGCTCCGCCTGGACAGCCGAGGGCGGCTGTCCCTACACGTTACTTCACAATTTCCGCAATCGTGCCCGCGCCCACCGTGTGGCCGCCTTCACGAATCGCGAATCGCAAACCCTTCTCCATTGCCACCGGCGTGATCAGCTCAATCACCAGGCTCACGTTATCTCCCGGCATCACCATCTCCGTGCCCGCCGGCAACTCCGCTACGCCCGTCACGTCCGTCGTTCTCAGGTAAAACTGCGGACGGTATCCCTTGAAGAACGGCGTATGTCTTCCACCCTCTTCCTTCGTCAGGATGTACACCTCCGCCTTGAACTTCGTATGCGGCGTGATCGATCCCGGCTTCGCCAGCACCATCCCGCGCTCCACGTCGTCCTTGCCAATACCGCGCAGCAGCAGGCCGGCATTGTCGCCCGCCATGCCTTCATCCAGCTGCTTCTTGAACATTTCCACGCCCGTGACCACCGTTTTGCGCGTGTCGCGGAAGCCGACGATTTCCACTTCCTCGCCCACCTTCACCTTGCCACGCTCAATACGGCCGGTCACCACCGTGCCGCGGCCCGAGATCGAGAAGATGTCTTCGATCGGCATCAGGAACGGCTTGTCGAGCTCGCGCGCCGGCTGCGGCACGCTCTTGTCGACCGCCTCCATCAGCGCGTCAATCTGCTTTTCCCACTTCTCTTCGCCGTTCAGCGCGCCCAGCGCCGACAACCGAATCACCGGCACGTCATCGCCCGGAAACTGGTACGACTTCAGCAGTTCACGCACTTCCAGCTCAACCAGGTCCAGCAGCTCGGGATCATCCACCGCGTCGCACTTGTTCAGCGCGACCACGATGTACGGCACACCGACCTGCCGCGCCAGCAGCACGTGCTCGCGCGTCTGCGGCATCGGACCGTCGGTCGCCGCCACTACTAAGATCGCGCCATCCATCTGCGCCGCGCCCGTAATCATGTTCTTGATGTAGTCGGCGTGGCCGGGGCAATCGACGTGCGCGTAGTGCCGGTTCGCGGTCTCATACTCCACGTGCGCCGTGGCAATCGTGATTCCGCGCGCCTTTTCTTCCGGAGCATTGTCGATCGAATCGAACGACCGGAACACAATCTTCGGGTTGTGCTTCTGCAACACCTTCGTGATGGCCGCCGTCAACGTCGTCTTCCCATGGTCAATGTGACCAATCGTCCCTACGTTGCAATGCGGCTTATTCCGCTCAAATTTTTCCTTCGCCATATCTCAGCTCTTAGCTCCTAGCTTGTTGCTTTCTAGCTCAAAACCCTTTGTCATCCTGAGACGCGTTCTTTGCGCCGAAGGACCTATGCATTCTTACTCGCGGCAACGACCGTGGGCTCAGTAATACTGAAAAATCTTGCGAAACTTATGCCGCAACGTCTCTTCCACCTGCTCGAGCTTTGATAAGTAGAACTCGCGCATCTGCCCCTGGTCCGTGACCGTCAGTTCCAGGTACAAGCCCTTCGCGGTCTTACGGGCGTCGCGCAGTGTTCCATCCACATGCTCGATCACTTGCTTCTCAAGCACGCTGTCAAAATCACGGATTCGCACGTTCTTGCTGTCGAGCCGCTTCAGCATCTTCTCAACCGCCCCCGCTGAAAACGCGCGCTCGATGGAAGCCTTCAATTCCGCGAACTGCGTTTCCTTCTCGATCTTGATTGTTGCCTGCTCGTAACTCAATTCGCTTGCACCTTCAGCACGATCTGGAGCGGGAGACGGGAATCGAACCCGCGACCAACAGCTTGGAAGGCTGTGACTCTACCACTGAGTTACTCCCGCAAAACTGAACCCAGCCATTAGCTATTGGCCACCAGCCGTTAGCTAAAATCCCTGGAGCCGATGACCAGGATTGAACTGGTGACCTCTCCCTTACCAAGGGAGTGCTCTACCAACTGAGCTACATCGGCTCGAAACCAGCTGTCAGCTTTCAGTCGTCAGCTGTCAGCCAAGACTCCCATTATTCCCGGCCGTCATCTTCACGGCGACCCTGCGATAGCTCTCCGCGATGCAACCACGTCTTCACCGCGAACAGGCCCAGGATTGCAAACGTCATCAGGCGAATCCGCGTATCGGGCAGCGTTTCGTACGCCAGAAATCCCAAACCTGCAAACGCCGCAAATGCCACCACCAACCGATTCATAGATCCCTCGCAACCACCGCTCGGGATTCCACCAACGGGCTTAACTCTGGTGCACAGGGAAGGATTCGAACCTTCGTACCCCGCTAGGAGGAGCAGATTTACAGTCTGCCGGCTTTAACCACTCACCCACCTGTGCAGAAACCACCAAGCTTGCGCTTCTTCATCACAAGCCACTACTGACGCTGCCCGACAGTCCTCAACGGGGTTTGTACACACGCGGAGAAAACCTTGCAGGCTTCGCAACCAAACTGAAAAACAGGAATCGCGCGAACACACTCGCGCACGAAAACCACTACACGTCGGAAAAATTCCTAAATGGAGTGCGTTTGATAAGCCTGTTGCGCCGCTAAACTTCTTCCGCCCGCCCTGCCGGAAATTCGTTCTTGGAGCTGGCGAAGGGATTTGAACCCCTGACCCTCTGATTACAAATCAGATGCTCTACCGACTGAGCTACGCCAGCAAGCTGAGGGTTTGCGCCCTCTCAGGCGCAAATCTCCTACGGATCCCTTTCAGATGACCGGGACAATTCTAAAAGGTATCATAAACGGCAAATCACGTGCAAACAATCTGTTACCCCGATTCAGCGACCGTCGCCGGTGGAGCGGCGGGCGTCCTTGCCCGCCCAGCAGGCCCTGGAGGGCAGCTAACTAGCCGCTTCCAGTGAACTCGGCCCGACCCTGCCGTCGCCAGTGCTATCATAAACGTTTCCGTGCGCCTGAAACGCAGACTCCCTGTTGCGGTTGCCGTCCTGTTGGTGATCGCCGCGCTGGTGGCCGTGGTCCAGCTCCGGCGGCGCGCCCCTCCTGAAGCCGCGCGCCTTCTTCCCGGGGCGGACGGATTTTTTTACGTCAATCTCAAATGGCTGCGCACCCTGAAGGCAATCGGCCAGTTGCCGCCCGTTGCCCACGACGCCGACTACGAACGCTTCCTGCAGGAAACTGATTTCCAGTTCGAGCGCGACCTCGACGAGGCCGCCTTCGCGATTCACTATCCCGCCAAGTGGGGCAATGGCGGCACCGGCGGTTCCGCGCCGGAACCCCGCTTTTCCGAAGTATTCGTCGGCAAGCTGCAGGGGGAACGAGTCACCGCCTACTTGCGCAAGGTGGCGGCGAACGTCGAGCATTACCACTCGACTGACATCTACAGCATTCCGCTCGAGGGACGCACGCTGCGCGTCGCGATCCTCGGCGTCGACACGATCGCCGCCTCCAACCACGAGGATCCTGCCGTTATCCACGGCATGGTCGACCGCTCGCGCAAGCTTGCGTCTCCCTTTGGCGGACCGGCGCTGCTTCGCCAGCATTACAAGTCGTTACCGGTGGTCAGTAAAACGCTCCCCGTACTGAAGCTCGCCTGGTTCATTGGCCGCGTCGACCCATCGGCGGCCGCCAGCCTGGGCACCTGGTCGATGCTATTTCCAAAGCCTGCGTCGCTGGTAGTCTCCGCCTATTACGCGGTGTACTCGCCAACCCTGCACCTGCGGGTCGAGGCCATTTCGGGCAGCGAGGACGATGCGCAAAATCTCAGCCAGAAAATTTCCACGTTTGTGAACCTGTTCCACGCAGCCGAAAACTCGGTCGCCACGGGAGGAACTGATCCCGACGTGAAAGCTTTCTTTGACAGCCTCCAGGTGGAACAACATGGCGAGCGCTCCGTCCTGACCGCGGCCATACCTCCGGGTTTCCTGCGCAAGGTGGTCGGAGCCTCCCAGCCCGAAAGGGCACCGACCGAGGCCGGGGCCGCTCCTTCCAGCACCGGCCAACCCCCCGCGGCTCCCAAGTCGCGCCACTAGACTCCGTCATCCCCATGCATAAAATGGCAGCGCTCCGGTTTCCCGGAGGCCGGCTCGTCCGTCTAACCGTTGGCGATCTCGGGGTTGGTTCAAAAATTGGGCGCGCCAGGAATGCGCCATCCTGGCGCCCGCCGCAATTCCTTATGCTGCCTGGGGACCTGTTCAAGACACATCTGCGGGCGAATCCGCTGCCGGCAATCGCGCTGGCTCTATTTTTCTCGTCCCGCCTTTTCGCGGCGGGGCCGTCGGTTCAGATTCCGCGCATTGATCGGCCACCCACGCTCGCCGACTTCGGCGACATGGAACCCAATGGCGGAATTGCAGACCGCATGCTGAAGGTAACCGGCTTCGTCGTGCGCGAGCCCGCCGACGGCACCCAGCCCTCGCAAAACACCGACGTCTATCTCGCCTACGATGAACACGACCTGTATGCCGTATTCGTTTGCTGGGATACCGAACCCGACCAGATCCGCGCCCGCATGACTCGCCGCGAGGACATCTTCTCCGACGATTCAGTCGAGATCATGATCGATACCTTTCACGATGCGCGCCGCGCCTACGCGTTCGCCGTGAACCCTTTCGGCATTCAGTGGGACGCGCTTTGGACCGAAGGCTCGATCGGCACCGGCGCGGCCGGCGATTTCAGTGGATTCGATTCCTCCTTCGATACCCTCTGGCGTTCCGAAGGACGCCTTACGGGCCGCGGCTATCTTGCCCTCATTGCCATTCCATTTAAGAGCTTGCGTTTCCCCGAAGCCGACCGGCAGGAGTGGGGCATCATCCTGAATCGCAGCATTCCCCGCACCAACGAAAATATTTTCTGGCCAAGAATTTCCAACCGGATCCAGGGACGCTTCAACCAGGCCGCCAGCGCCAGTGGGATGGAGCGCGTCTCGCCCGGAAGAAACTTTCAGCTGATTCCGTACGGATTGTTTCGCAGCTTTCGCGATATCGACCAGCGTGATCCGAACCATCCTGTTTTCGAGAGCCGCACTCTGAAGCCCGACATCGGGCTCGACGGAAAATTCATTTTGCATGGGCGCTTTGTGCTCGATGCAACCGTCAATCCCGACTTCAGCCAGATCGAATCGGACCAACCCCAGATCACGGTCAACCAGCGGTTCGAGGTTTTCTTTCCCGAGAAACGTCCATTCTTTCTGGAGAACAGCAACTTCTTCACGACTCCGATCAATCTGGTTTTTACCCGTCGCATCGCCCATCCCGAATATGGGCTGCGGCTCACCGGGAAATCGGGCCCCTGGGCAGTGGGTGTGCTGGCGAGCGACGATCGAGCCCCCGGCGAAGTAGTGCCTCCCTCTGATCCGCACAGTGGTGACCGTGCCACCTTCGCAATTGCGCGCGTCAGCCGCGACATTCTCGACCAGTCAACCATCGGAGCGATCTTCACCGATCGCGAGTTTGGCGGGGGCTATAACCGCGTCGGCGGGGTGGATGCCAACATTAAAATCGGCCAGAACTGGCGGATCCAGGGTGCGGCGGTGACCAGTTCCACGTTGAACGTTGACGGCACGCATTCCGCCGGGCCGGGCTACAAGGTCGATCTCGAACGCGCCGGGCGCAAGCTGAACCTGCAAGGCCTCTATCTCGACTACAGTCCCGGCTTCGTCACCGAGACCGGATTCGTCAATCGCGTCGACATTCGCCAGCAGAATTTCAACGGCGGGTACACGTGGCGGCCAGAAGGCAAGTACCTGATCTCGTTCGGGCCGACGATCAGGCAATTCAGCATCTGGGATCATCGAGGCACTGCGCTCGATTACTTCGTGATGCCGGGCTTTCGCATCGACTTGACCCGCGGCACCTGGGTCAACTTCCACCCATTCGCGTACGACGACGTCTACCTGCGCCCGCAGGATTACACCGGCCTGAACAAGGTTACCGACTATCCGCAGCCCTTCTGGGGAATTGAGGGCGCCACCACCTGGTTCAAGCAAATCGAATTCACCTGGTTCTTCGTCTCCGGTGCGGGGGTGAACTTTAACCCCTCAGCAGGACGGGTTCCTCTCATCGGGCACGAGGACCAGGGGAACGCAACGCTGACCCTCCATCCTTCCGGCCGATTGCGCATCGACAACACCTACCTGCTCGAACACATTCGGGAGCGCGACACGCACCTCACCGCGGTGACGAACCACATCTTCCGCAGCAAGTGGAATTGGCAGTTCACCCGCGAACTTTCGGCACGCTTCATCTTCCAGTACACGGGCGTACTCTCCAACCCGCTGATCAGTTCGCTCTCCCCGACCAGGAACTTCAACACGGACTTTCTGATCACCTACCTGGTGCACCCCGGCACGGCGATCTATGTGGGATACAACAGCAACCTGCAGAATCTCGGCCGCCGGCTGATCCCGACCCCAACGGGCTTGCTTACGACGCCGGACGATTACATCAACGATGGCCGCCAGTTCTTCGTCAAGGCGTCGTATTTGTTCCGCTTCTGAGGTCGCATCGATGCACACCCGCAACTCCGGCAAGATCCACGTAGGGACAGACGCCCCCGTCTGTCCAGCCGGGCGAGAGCCCGGCGAGTTTTTTAGCGCTCGTTGACAGAGGATGATTGCGGAGGTGCCACCCCCAGCCGAGCTGTGCTCGGCCGGACAGACGAGGGCGTCTGTCCCTACGTGGTTCGTCTGTAACATTCGGGCCTCGTAGCGCATCTGCTTAGGGTGGCCTTCATGCCGGGCCGCACGCTCGGCAGGGCAGGCTCGGCGTAATTTCGCCAAAGGACAGGTAAAATAGCCTAGATGTCGACACTCCCGCTTCCCATTGCGGCCTTCGTTGCAGGATTGATTTCCTTCCTGTCGCCCTGCGTCCTGCCGCTGGTGCCCGGCTACGTGTCCCTGATCTCGGGAGCCGGGGTCGAGGAACTGAAATCGAGCGACGGCCAACTTCTCCGCAAAGTGATGCTGAACTCCGCCGCCTTCATCATCGGCTTCAGCATCGTCTTCATCACGCTGGGAGCGCTCTCCACCGAAGTGGGCCGCTTGCTGGCCCGCTACAAGTCGGTGCTGGCACAAGTCGCGGGCGTCATCATCATCCTTTTCGGATTGCACCTGACTGGCATCTTCAAGATCAAAGCTCTCTACACCGACGCCCGCCTGCACAGCGTGAAAGGCGGCAGCACCGCCTGGGGATCGTTCGTAATCGGCTTCGCGTTCGCCTTCGGCTGGACGCCCTGCGTCGGCCCGATTCTCGCCGTCATCCTCGGCCTGGCGGCCACCCAGAATTCCGTCACCAAGGGAATTTTTCTGCTGGCCATTTATTCGCTGGGGCTCGCCGTGCCATTCCTGCTGACCTCGCTCGGCATCGGGCGATTTCTCAAGTTCTACAGCCGTTTCCGTTCGCACATGCACGCGCTGGAGGTCGCCAGCGGCGCGCTGCTGATCGTGCTCGGAGGCCTGCTGGTGTTGGGCCGCTTTGCCGTAATCGCACGTTACTTCTCATTCTTGAATCGCTTCGCGCTCTAGTGAGGTTGCAACTGTGAAACGAAACTTTGCTGCACTCTTCTTCGTGGCCGTCCTGGTGGCGGCAATGATTTACGTGGCCTCCCACGGCATCAAGGGAGCCAATGGCAACAATGAAAGCCTCGACGTCGCCGGCAAACCTGCGCCGGACTTCACGCTCCAATCCCTCGAGGGGAAAAACATCCAGCTCAGCGGATACAAAGGCCAAGCTGTGTTACTGAACTTCTGGGCCACCTGGTGCGGCCCGTGCAAGATCGAGATGCCCTGGTTCGTCGAACTGCAAAAAGAATATGGACCGCAGGGATTGCAGATCGTCGGCGTGGCCATGGACGACGCCAGCACAGAAGACATTGCCAAGTTCGTGAAGGAAATGGGCGTCAACTACCCCATCCTGATTGGCAAAGAGGATGTCGGCAACCAGTACGGCGGCGTGAACGTGCTGCCCACCACTTACTTCATCGACCGCGACGGCAAGATCGTCGCCCGCGAATTCGGCCTGCAAAGCCGCAGCCTGTTCGTCGATAACATCAAGAAATCATTGTCCCAGGGGACCCCGGTACAGGCGCAAAAGTAACGTAGGCGCGGACGGCCATTCGGTCTACCATCTTCGCGTCCAGTCGAACGTGCCGATCGATGGCTTCTTGAGAAGGGCCGGCTTCGAAGCGGCCTCTGTGAACTCACAACATGCGAACCTTCAAAACGCTGCTCGTCTCAGTCTCATTATTGACGTCGGTCCCGGTGTTCACAGCGCTGGCTTCCGCGCAGAGTCCCGGCAGGAAAACGCCGGCGGTAGCGGTTGCTCCCATCGATACGGTCTCCGTCACCCGGGGCAAAGGCGGACCGGTGACCATCCACTTTCGCGTGCCGCCCGGCTATCACATCAACTCGAACACGCCGAAGTCCGAGTTCCTGATTCCGACGGCCCTGAAGCTGGACGCACCCACCGACATCGCGATCACAAAAGTGACTTACCCGGCGGGCAAGGAAATGACGTTCCCGTTCTCGCCCGACGAGCCTCTGAACGTCTACACCGGGGACTTCGCAGTCTCGATGACGATCCGCCCGCTGCACACGGTGCTACCCGGCAAGTACGCCATCCACGGAGACCTGAAGTACCAGGCCTGCGACAACGCCGCCTGCTACCCGCCCAAACACCAGCCAGTGGATTTTGAAGTAAAGGTCCTGAAAAACGCAGCCGGCGGCGGAAAGAACCCTCCGCAAAGCCCCCACGCCCACCGCTAAGCCAGTCTCGGTGTTGTAGCTTCGTATCAGGGCACCGCTTCAGCGGCGCCGAAACCTGCTTCTTTGAATAGCCCCCTTTAGGGGGCGAGTTCGACTCCATAAAGCTCCAGCTGCCGAAGCACAATCACCCTCGCTTACGCGCCGCGCCCGGCCCGAGCAACGCGTCCACCAACGTCTCCCCCAACCAATCCTGATACTGTTCCGGAGACCACTCCCGCTCCTTCACCAGCATGCGATAAACATCCCCGCCCGTAAGCATCCAGAAAATGTCGCGAGCCTTTTTGTGCGAAAGCCCAGGGCGCAGCGCCCCTGACTCGCGCAGGAACCTGATCACCCCTTCCTCCCTCTCGTAACGCAGCCGCTCGCGCTGCTGTGCCAGCTTTGCCAGTTCCGGGGCCACCACGCCCGCACCTCGGATCAGATCGAAGGC
Source organism: uncultured Acidobacteriota bacterium (assembly GCA_963733805.1). Classification (GTDB taxonomy): domain Bacteria; phylum Acidobacteriota; class Terriglobia; order Terriglobales; family Acidobacteriaceae; genus Gp1-AA133. The sequence goes on from CAVTEO010000012.1 coordinate 203,502, forward strand.
CGCACTCTGCGCGCCGCGGACCTGGCGAGCCACGCTGGCCGCGCGTCGCAAACGGATCGCTGGATCGTGAGCGTTTACAGCCTCTTGCACCGCTTCTTCGTAATCGGCTCCAAAAGTCAATTGATCGAGCAGCGCAATCAAAATCCCCGTCTTCGACTTGAAAATGGCATACACGCTGGGAGCAGACACCTCCGCCCGCTGCGCGATCGCTTCGATCGTCATCCCCGCGTAGCCCTCGCTCTGCAATAAGCGGCGTGCCGCCTCCACGATCCGCCGGCGCGTATCCGCCGCCTGGCGCGCGCGGGCCAATGACTTGTAAGGACGTGTTTTAAGCTTGGCCACGCGGACGAAATTGTAGCATCCTTTATTCACAATAGTAGTCTATATCCAATATGTGAAAAGGGGCGCCGCGCGTCCCTGAAAGTGAGGAGTTGTGAAGCTAGTCGTACTGGGCGCCACCGGAGGCACAGGCCTGGAAATCGTCCGCCAGGCCATCGACTGCGGTCATACCGTAACCGCACTGGTCCGCTCGCCGGACCGGCTAAAACCATTCCAGGATCGTATCCGGATCGAGCAGGGAGACCTCCTCAACCGCTCCGACCTCAAGCGTGCGATCCAGGGTCACGATGCAGTCGTATCAGCCTTCGGGCCGCGGCTTCCAATCTCTAAAGCAGACTCGCACCTTCTGGAACAATTCGCCAAAGCCCTGACGGCAGCCATGCAGCAAACCAGTGTGCGGCGAGTGGTGGTCGAGTCCGTCGCCTTTCTGTTCAAGAACTCAATCATCCCGCCTGCCTACCTGCTTGGCCGGATTCTGTTCCCGCGAACGGTAGCCGACGCGTCAGCAATGGAGCGCGTCTTCGCCGACAGCAGCCTCGACTGGACGATGGTGCGCCCGCCCGAACTCACCGACAAGTCATATACCGGAAACTATCGCGTGCGGGAAGGCCGCTTGCCGCTTTTCGGGTTCAAAATCTCGCGCGCCGACGTAGCCGACTACATGATCAAGGCCGCTGAAGACCGCTCTTCGATCGGCAAGGTCATCGGCGTCTGTAATTGAGATAGATAGAAAGATGACTGTGGAGCGGGCGTCCGGGCACGGCTAAACCCTCGTTACTGCACGAGCTTCACCTTCACGCGGGCCCGGTCCGGCTGGATCCGGACTTCTTTGTATTTCGTCGACGTCTCCACTTTGTAATCGACCGGCATTTCCGTGATCACCTGTGCCGCCATGCCTTCCGGCTTGTGCACCACGCGTTTCAAAACATAAATCTCCGGCTGTGCCACCGCATTCTTGGCCTCGACCGGCACAAGTTCCACCGTGTACCCTGCGGTCGGAACCCTGCAACTCCCCGTGACATGCAGCGTCGGAGGCGTCGTGCCCGGCTGCAGATTCTGCCACGCCTTCCAGTGCTTGCAGGGAGAAGGTGGCCTCGCCCCGCCCTTTTGCGCACTCGCAGAAACTGCGCACAGCAGCAGCGCACTCATCATCAACCACGCCCGCATCATGGCCGTTCGGCGCATACTCCTTCCCATCCTCATCCTCACTTTCCGCCCTGCTTCTTCTCGACCTTGGCCCACGCGTCTTTCAACGCAACCGTGCGATTGAATACCGGCTTGCCGGCCGCAGATTCTGGGTCAACGCAGAAATACCCGAGCCGTTCGAATTGAACCCGCGTCCCCGCAGCGACCTGCGCCAGCGACGGTTCCACCTTCGCCGCGCTGACGACCTCCAGCGATTTCGGGTTTAGATTCGAAATGAAATCTTTCCCTTCTTCCGCCTCGTCCGGATCCTCCTTCGTGAACAGGCTCTCGTACATGCGCACCTCGGCGTCGACTGCATTCGCGGCCGACGCCCAGTGGATCGTCGACTTCACCTTGCGTCCGTCGGGCGTGTTGCCGCCGCGGGTTGCGGGATCGTACGTGCAATGCACCTCGACGACCTCACCCGCATCGTTCTTCACAACGCTTGTGGCGGTCACCAGGTATCCATAGCGCAGGCGGACTTCCCGCCCCGGCGAGAGCCGGTAGTACCCCTTCGGCGGATTCTCGCGGAAGTCGTCCTGCTCGATGTACAGCACCTTCGAGAAAGGAACTTTCCGCGTGCCCGCGCTCGCGTCCTCCGGATTGTTGACCGCGTCCATCTCCTCGACCTGGCCTTCGGGATAGTTGTCGATCACCACCTTCAACGGCCGCAGCACCGCCATTACGCGCGGCGAACGCTTGTTCAGATCCTCGCGCACGAAGTGCTCGAGCATGGCCAGTTCCACCACGCCATTGGTGCGCGACACGCCCGCAGCCCTCACGAAGTTGCGGATTGCCTCCGGCGTGTACCCCCGCCGCCGCATGCCGCTCAGGGTCGGCATGCGCGGATCGTCCCAGCCCTTCACATGTCCTTCTTCCACCAGTCGGCGCAGCTTGCGCTTGCTCATGATGGTGTAGGTCAGGCTGAGCCGGTCAAATTCAATTTGCTGTGATGGAAAGATTCCCAGCTGCTGGATGAACCAGTTATAGAGCGGCTGATGATCGGCGAATTCCAGCGAGCACATCGAGTGGGTGATTTTCTCGATCGAGTCCGACTGCCCGTGCGCGAAGTCGTACATCGGATAGATGCACCACTTGTTGCCGGTGCGGTGGTGCTCCGCATGCAGGATGCGGTACATCACCGGATCGCGCATGTTGACGTTCGGCGACGACATGTCGATCTTGGCGCGCAGCACACGCGACCCATCGGGGAACTCGCCGGCCTTCATGCGCTCAAACAGTGCGAGATTTTCCTCGACGCTGCGATCGCGATACGGGCTGTTCTTCCCGGGCTCGGTCAGTGTGCCCCGATATTTTCGGATCTCGTCGGCGGTAAGGTCGTCCACATAGGCCTTGCCGTCCTTGATCAGCTTGATCGCCCACTCGTGGATCTGGTCGAAATAGTCCGACGCGTAGAAGAGACCGTCCCACTGAAATCCCAGCCACTTCACGTCCTCCATGATCGAGTCGACGTACTCGGTCTCTTCCTTCTCCGGGTTCGTGTCGTCGAAGCGCAGATTGGTATGGCCGTGGAACTCATCTGCCAGCCCGAAGTCGAGGCAGATCGCCTTCGCGTGCCCGATGTGCAGGTAGCCGTTCGGCTCGGGAGGGAAGCGGGTCTGCACGCGTCCCTGATATTTGTTGGTCTTGAGGTCCTCAAGAATAATGTCGCGGATGAAGTTGGACGGCCGCGGTTCGGGCGCAGGCGCGGCGCCCTCAGGCAAAGAGTCAGTCGGAGTCATGAGCTTCGTATTTTATAACGCGGGGAGAAGACACTCCTGTCCGCGACCGTCGCGAAGCTCTGCAAAATGTAGCGCGGGCGCCCCCGCCCGCGGCCTTTGACGGTTCTTGGAAACTCGAGGAATGAATCTGAAGTTGGATCCTAAAACACATGCAGCGAAGCCGAACCCGGCGTGAAGCTTTCCTTCCGGGTAAAGCTCCTCACCGACTGCCAGGTTTGAACAATGGCCGCGATGCAAAGCCCCAACCAAGTGCCCACCAGGCTCAGCAGGATCAGCAGGATCGACACATTCACAATAGCGGCGATCTTCACGGCCTGCTCGCCCCCCTGCGCGGCAATCACGAACGGATGCCACACCGCACCGGCCGTCTGTCCGGCAGCATTGATCATGTAATTCACGACTATCAGGCTAAGCACGGTCTGCAGCAGCTTGCTCCACACCGGAAAGCGCACCCAATCCGGCCGCACCAAAATCACGATCAGCCGCAGGATGGAAGCCACCGTCAGCAGCAGCACCGGAGCGTAGAACGTATGCCACATGGGCGCCGCGCTCAGAAAGCTCGCTGCCGGGCCGAGAATCAGGAAGGGCTTGTAAGGCACGAGCAACAGCCACGCCAACGCCATCAGGCTGAAAATCAGCTCGCATGCCGTCTTCCCGCCCGACGCCTTGCGCTCCGGTTTCTCGAGCGGCGGCAACGAGCGCGGATCCCACTTGTCAACCAGACCCAAATTCTTTTGCGTGCGCTCGATCATCACGAACACCAGCGTGATGATGCCGGCCGCGATAAAGCTTGCTGTGCACATGATGCCGATCGTGCTGCCGATGGCAGCGCCGAAGCTTCCGGTCTTCACCCACTGCATTGGGCCCACGACGAAGACGAAGATGGGCAGCATCATCCACAGCAAGGTCATCTTCAGAATGAAGCGGTACGCCGGGAACACTACCGGCCCGATCAGATAGTCCTGCGGCCGCAAACGGCCCGCCACAATGGCCGGTCTGCCGCACTCTTTCAGAATCGCCGACACCTCGCCCTCATCAAGCGGCCGCCCGAGCTCCGCTTCTTTCGCTTCCACTTGCGAATGCAAATCTTCGGCAAGTTCGAGCGCCAGGTCGTGCTGGGACTTGGGCAGCCAGAAGCGCACGGCCTGCAGATAGCGGTCGATAAGTTCCATGGGATTGCGGCTGGATGTGTTCGTCATAACTATGCCTCTTGTAGAATTTTTTCGAGCGATGCGTTGATGCGTTGCCACTCCTCGAGCAATGGGGTCAGGATCCCTTCGCCGACCGTCGACAGCCGGTAGAACCGCTTGTTGCGCTTGTCTTCCTCGCGCCACTGGCTGTTCAGCAGGCCTTGCGATTCCAGCCGGCGCAACAACGGGTAAAGCGTGCTTTCATCGATCTCCAGCCCGTCGTCCGCCAGCGCCTTGCGTAAGGTGTATCCGTATTGCTCCTTCCGCAATTGACCCAGGACGGCCACGACTAGGCAACCGCGCCGAAGTTCCAACTTCAGGTTTTCGAAGAGCTCAGGGCCGGATTGCTTACCGTTCGTCATATAGTGTATGACGCATACTGTATGTCACATAGTGTACGATGTCAAGCCTTTTCTCACGCACTTCTCGCATTTTGTAGCCGGCATCTTGCCGACAGTCGCGAGGACGGCTCGCCCTCGCAGGGCCGGACACTCGCCCAATCAAGCGCCGGGGTGGCGACGCTACATCAAACCCCAGCCGACACAACCTGCCCAGACGAACCCACCGGCACGGCGCTTTCTGCGAGCCGCGCGCGGTAGCGAAGATGCCGCAGCCGTGTCAACTCCACTAGCGGACTCCACACCGCGTGCACAGCATTGTGCTTGATCAGCAGGTGCCAGAATCGATTCGAACGCTTATACAGATACGACATCGCCACATACAGCGGCACAGCCCGCCAGTCTTCCGGCCTCCTCCGCCAGATCGAGGCGTGGGAAAACAGCCGCTGATAAATCCAGCCATAGCCGTGTTCCAGTTCTTCAGGCGTCATGTGCCGCGGCTGAAACACTGCATGCGACGTATCGTACTTCGACCAGTCGCGGTGCAGGATGCGCCCTTCCGCTTCCATCTGCCGGAACAGCGGGGTCGCCGGATACGGCGTGAGAATGTGAAAGGTCGCGCACTCCAGCCGGTTCTCTTCCACCCATTGCGCCGTGCACTCGAACACATCTTTGCGGTCATGATCGAATCCGAGGACGAACGATCCATTCACCTGGATTCCCACGTCGTGCAGCATCCGCACCCGGCGGGCATAGTCGGCCGTCCTGGGCGTCTTCTTGTGCGCATCCAAGAGGTTGTCATCGGAAAGCGACTCGAACCCGATGAACACTCCCGTGCAGCCCGCCAATGCCATGCTGCGAATCAACGAAGGATCGTCGGTCACATCGATCGTGACGGCGGCACTCCAGATCTTGTTGAGAGGCCGCAACGCAGCACACAACGAATGCAGGTAGTCACGCCGCGAGCCCAGATTATTGTCGATAAACACGGCGTAGGGTTGCCGGTCCGCCGCAAACTCATCCGCCACCTGCTGCGGGCGCCGCATGCGATACGGCATACGCAGTCCATCGGTCGCCAGATAGCAGAAGCCGCAACGGTTGTGGCATCCGCGGGTCGCGATCAGGCTGGTGGTCGTCAGAAAGCTACGACGCGGCAAAATTGCCCGGCATGGAGCGGGATCGTCGCAGTAATCATTTTCGTAGGTGGCCACGTAGCGCCGCTGCAGTGTGCCAGCCTCGGCGTCCCGCAGAATGCGAGGCCAGAGCTGGACTCCATCGCCCAGGGCCAGCGCATCCGCATGCGGCGCACATTCGTCGGGACAAGACAAGACGTGCAAGCCGCCGAAGATCACCTTGCTGCCGCGCTTGCGATACCACTCGGCTAGCTCGAACGCGCGCCGCGCGAAGGTCAGATGCACCGTGATAGCCACCACTTCGGGCATCGGCCGGCACGGAGGCGCACCCGCCAGCAGATTCTCATCCCAATACTCCAGCCGCCAGTGCGCCGGAGTGGTCGCCGCAAAACTGGTCATCGCGAGCGACGGCGTAAGCACATGCTTGCCGAAACTGGCGTTCGCATCCTTCGCATAAAACGGATTGATCATCAGGCAGTAGCGCGGCTCAAGCGCGCCGGCCTCCGCCCGCGCATCGAGCTCCGGAGCCCGCAGCATCTCGGATGGAATCCACCGCCGCTTGAGAGTCTGGCGAAAAGGATCGCCGGGCGTCCTCATGGCTATGTACTTTGCATTACAAAGTACTCTGTGTCAATAGCTAGCAGTCGGCTGACATCGCGGCCTGATCGATCCACCCTCCTCGCGCGGCTTAGCTGGCGGCACCAGGGTCCGCAATATGCGGACCTGGCCCCTTTTCTGACCCTGGCCCTTCTTTCACGATACTCAGAAATGAAAGCCGAGTTCCGCTGTGTAGCTGCGCGGCGTGACGTAGTGCGTTCCAGTGAAGGTGGACAGGAAATTATAGAGCGCCACCTTGTTCGTGATATTCACCGCAGTGAGTTGGAGGCTCCATTTGTACTTGTCACCACGGAAAAGGTTGTCATCCCCAACGGTGAGGTCGAACAGATGGCGGGGAGCGACGCGCGGCGGATTCTTGTCGTCGCTTACCGTTCCGGGGGCGGGTATTTTCACGAGCGTGGAGCCGAATTGCGTCCCAGGGCAGGTGTCGGGCAGACCCATAGTGGGGGTTGCGGCGACACCGTTGCAGGTAAACCCCGCCTGGAACTGCTGATCGGGAGTGAGACCGCTCCCCGCAATGTCCACGTCGCCGCCCGCAGTATCGGCAACCGGCACAGCGCCCGCCACTAATCCACTGTCATAGCGCCAGTTGAAGCCAAACCACGGCCCGGTTTTCCACGGCTGATATTGGATGTGGGTTGTCTGATTGAACTTCTCGTCGTGGTCGATGCGGAAGGGCGTGATGTCGCTGCCGCTGCTGCCAGGTGGAACCGCGCCCGCGCCTCCGAGCTGTGGGTTAAAGAAGCGCGATATTACGCTGGAAAACACAAAAAGTGCAGAGAAGCCATGGAGGTTCGGCACACTCACGCGCCCCGCGAACGCCGGGATCTTGGAGTTGTGCCATTCAATTGGAAATGTGAGCGGCGTGCTTCCGAAGACACCGAAGTCATAAGCATTGCGGGTGTACTTCCAGATATATTCGCCTGAGAAGACGAGATAACGGCCGAAGGCTTGTTGCAAGCCTACGTGGAACTCGTTGCGCCAGCCAGGAGTGAACGGTGTTATTGCGTTTGAGAAGCAGCTCAGCAACGGATTTAGTACGGGATCAGCGCATCCCGTACTGGAGAGCACTAAATTCTCATTAAAGGGTGTCTCCAGGATTCGCGCATAAGACGCACGCAGGACGGTATTGGTCTTCTTCACGTTATAGGCGATACCTATGCGTGGTTCAGCTTCCTTGTGAGAAGTCAAACCATTGTAGAAATCACCTCGCAAGCCGATGTTGATGGCCCAGTTTCCTTTTGTGATCGCATCCTGTACGTACATGGAGAGCAATTTGACGTCGGTGTGACCATTGAACGGGAACAGGCTTCCGCCGCGGGTCAGATCAACGGGTAGCAGCAGATTATTGAAGTCCGGATTGGCGCTGCCGCCCGGATTTTGCGCACCACCGCATGCAGCTGGATCAGTCAACGTAGGGTCGGTATCCGGGCTTCCGTCCGCATTGAAACAAAGAGGATTCAGCGTCGGATCAACGATGCCGAAACGATTGTTCTCATCCAGAAACGTCTGCTGGTAGGTGATCCCAGCTTTCAGATTGTGAATACCCTTAACCCGGGAGATATCCGATCGAAGGCCCGCATTGGTTAGGGTGCGGTCCTGGCTCAAGGTCTCCTGCTGGAGATCAGGCGCGAGATCGGCGAATGGATTTCCGCTTGGGTAATAGTTGAATTGATCTCGGCGGACGAAAGCACCAAGCGTGAAGACTGTGTTCGAATTCAGCAAATGTGTCCACGAAGGAGCGATGTTGAAGGTCTTGATCTGCGACCGCTGGTCCGCCGGTCCGACGGCAATCCCATCCGGCCCTAGACCACCGTTGTCGACGACTAGCCCAGACCATGCGGTCGCATTCTGGGCATCGAAGGAATTCGGGGTCTGGAACCAGGATCGCGTGAATCCCAGATTCAAATGGATCGAGTCAGCGTTGGAGAGTTGGAGGTCGATACGATCGAAGATATTCTCCTCGTTACCCTTGGCATGCATCACGGTGAACTCCGGCGGATCGAGGAACCGGCCGCTGTTCAGACCATTGGCCGAGATAAAGTTGCCCCACTTTTGTCCGCCATAGCCGAGGTTGAAACCGGCATTCGAAGTCCCAAAACTACCGTAAGAGGCCGAAACTTCGCCGTGCGGCGTACTCATTCCCTGACCCGAGCGCGTGGTGACGTTGATCACCACGCTGGCCTTTTCCCCATACTCTGCCGGGGGCGCACCCGCAATGACTTCCATCGATTGGATGGAATCGATTGGAATCTGATTGGAGAATACCTTGCTTTGCTGGTCGGTGATGGGCTGGCCATCCACGGAAAACGAGTTTTCAGCATGATCACCCAGTCCGTGGAAAAGGCCATTGGAATCGGCGGCGATGCCTGGGGTCGCCAACGTAACCAGCGAACTCACGGAAGAAGACGCGCTTTCAAGAGGTATCTTGTCGAATAACCCACGGTCGACGTCAGTGTGGAACGCCGGGTCATTCTCCAGCAAATCGCCTGCAGCTTCCACCGTGACGCTTTCCGTTGAACCCTTTACTTGCAAGCTGATGCTGAGGGTCACTGGAACCACCGAGCGGACATCGACATCCTGCACGTAAGTGGCGAAGCCTTGCCCCGAGATTGTCAGGTGATAAGGGTTAAATGGAACGTTCGGAATACTAAATTTCCCGGAAGCATCCGTCACTGCGTTTCGAGAGAAACCGCTGACAGAGTTGCGAGCCTCGACCGCCGCGTTGGGCACAACAGCGCCGGAAGGGTCAGTAACGACTCCGGCAATCGAGCCGGAACTGCCGGATTGACCGCGTGCCAAAAGTGAAAAGAGAACAACCAGGAAAAAAGTCGCGACACGCGACTTCATAGAAGAAGCCAACATGAAATTCCTCCCTAAAATCCGGACTGATTTACAAACCACCTAGATATGTCTGGATCAACTAGGCGGCGGGAGGCGGACGGACGCTGAGCGCGAACGACACAACGCGCTGTTTCGCCGAAAGGGGATCGGCTCGGAGAATGAATATCGGTGCTAGTGTCGCCTTCTGCGGGTTTGCAGTCGCTCGGGGCGCCGACGTGTGGGCGGCGACGCACACGGTACACTTCGCTGACTCGGTGCTGTTGGAGTGATGGTGCGCAGCAAACGCTACCGCTGACCAAATCGTCAGCAGGAGGCAAGCTATGGCTGTGCTCTTAACGATGAATCGCACCTTGCTACCCCACGAATGCGTCCTTTGAATTTACACTGAGACGGGGACCATGTGCAATCAACCGGTTCCTGTGCGTGGAACCCGAAGTGTGAGCGCAGTGGTTACTGGTCGCGAGGATCGAAGAGAACCTGTGTTTGCCACATGTCCGTTGCGCTTGCCCGCCGATCGTGGTCGAAGCAGAGGCAATAAGCGCGTAATTATTCTTGAGTTAGCGCTTATGAGGCGAGGCCCTGGGAGGCAAACTCACTGGACCCGTGCCTCACCAGAAGACGCGGGCGTAAGCCTGCGAGCCCCAGAATTTGACCACCTTCCTCACACCACGCTAAAATAGCGTGGTTTGCCTGTATCTGCGGCACCGTTCTGGTCCGCCCGCCGTGGCAGATGAAACGCCTCGCGGCAAAACACAGCAAGCACAAGGAAATCACAGGTCCCCGCAATTGCGCCCGTGTGCGCCGGGGCAAGATTTTTTCGGAGGCGAGTGTATGTACGCGGTCATCCGCGCCGGCGGTAAGCAGTACCGGGTGGCGCCCGGGGATGTCATCCGAGTCGAAAAGGTCGGCACCGGTACCGACGGCCAGGTCGAGTTTAACGACGTGCTCGCCGTCTCCGCTTCTGAAGGCGAAATCGTCCGGCCCACCAGCCAAGCGCGCGTGGTCGGCGAAGTCATGGAAGAAGGTCGCGGCGCCAAGATCCTCGTCTTCCACTACAAACGCAAAAAGCAATACAAGAAACTTCGCGGACACCGCCAGGCCTTCAGCGCCGTCCGCATCACCGAAATCGCCTATGACGGCCAGTCCTTCAAAGCTCCCGAGCTCCCTAAGAAAGAGCCCAAGGCCAAGAAGGCCGCGCCTGTCGGAGAAGCAAAAGCCGCAGTTCCCAAGGCCGCCAAGAAGAAAGCCGCCAAGAAAACCGCTGCTAAGAAGTCACCAGGGAAGAAGAAGTAGTTGGAAATTCGGGTTCGTGAGCGAAGCGAGCAAAGGTTTTAGCCGACGACCATCGACCAAGGACTGATTTTTTATGGCACATAAAAAAGGACAAGGCACCTCCCGAAACGGCCGCGACTCCAACGCGCAGCGGCTTGGCTTCAAAGCATTCGGCGGACAAGTTGTCCCCGGCGGCACCATCATCGTCCGCCAGCGCGGCACCCGCGTAAAACCCGGCCTCAACGTGGGCCGTGGCAAAGACGACACGCTCTTCGCCAAAATCACAGGCCGCATCGTCTTCAAGGACCGCGGCCAGATGGGCAAGTTCGTCATGGTCGAACCGGTCGAAGCCAAGAATTAGTGGACCGACGAGGCAGCCTGCCCTAGCGAAGGCGATGGGTCCTCGCCCCTCGTAACACCTGGCCCCTTGTATCCCGAGGGGCTATTGTTTTTGTGCTCGACGTGGAATGATCACTCGCAAAACAGTGATGCACTTTGAGCCAGTGTGAAGTCACACGATTTTGCCGACGACCGACGACACGTTCTTCCCAACAACAAACGACGAGGCGTTAGCCACCAGCCACCAGCTATCCGCCAGCTAGCGACTGGCGACTAGAAAATGTTCATCGACGAAGCCACAATCCGAGTCAAAGCGGGCGACGGCGGCAACGGCTGCCTGGCTTTCCGCCGCGAAAAGTTTGTTCCTCGCGGAGGCCCCTCCGGCGGTGATGGCGGTAAGGGCGGCGACGTCATCATGGAGTCCAGCGAGCGCCACAACACGCTGGTCCACTTCCGGTTCAATCCCGAATACAAGGCCCAGCGCGGGCGCCACGGCGAAGGCTCCAACAAAACCGGTCGCGAAGGCGTCGACGTCCTCCTGAAAGTTCCCGTAGGAACGATCGTCTACGACGAAGAAACTGGCCAGAAAGTTTGGGACTTCTCCCACCCCGACGAGCGCATCGTCATCGCGCACGGCGGACGCGGCGGTCGCGGCAACGCCAGATTCGCCACCTCGACCCACCAGGCCCCGCGCGAACACGAAGAAGGACGCCCGGGCGAAGAGCGCGTCTTCCGTCTCGAACTCAAGCTCCTGGCCGACGTCGGCCTGGTCGGCTATCCCAACGTTGGCAAGTCCACGCTGATCTCGCGGATTTCCGCAGCGCGCCCGAAAATCGCCGACTATCCCTTCACTACGCTCGAGCCCAACCTCGGCGTAGTTGTGGTCGGCGACAAGGACGACATCGGTTTCGTAGTCGCCGACATCCCCGGCCTGATCGAAGGTGCCCACGAAGGCGCCGGCCTCGGTACCCAATTCCTCCGCCACGTCGAGCGCACGCGGTTGCTCGTCCACCTGGTCGACGTCTCCGACGCCAGCGGCCGTACCGACGTGGTCCAAGACGTCGAAGTCATCCTCGGCGAACTCGACAGCTTCGGCGCCCACCTCGCCGAAAAACCCATGCTGATGGTCGCCTCCAAAATCGACGCCGCCAACAAAGACAAGCTCGCTAAACTCAAGCAGTACTGCAAAAAGAAAAAGCTCCCCCTCTACCCCATCTCCGCCGTCACCGGAGAAGGAATCGAAAAACTCAAGTACGCGATGGCGGAAAAAGTCCAGGAACTCCGCGAAGCTGCCGCGCAAGAGCGCGCGGACATTCCATCCTTATGACGGCGAGGTCGTGGCGGGCGCCAAACTAGCTGGCCCCGAAAGTTCTTCCCTTAACATCCCAACCAAGCCAGCGATCACGGAAATCACCACCGGCCCGACAAAAAGTCCAATAAACCCGAACACCTGAAGGCCGCCCAGCAACGAGAACAGCAACAGCAGTGGATGAAGTTCCACCTTGCTCCCAATCACCAGCGGCCGGATGATGTTGTCCACCGTGCCCACCACCGCCGATCCCCACACGATCAGGATGATTCCTTTCCAGAGATGTCCGGTTGCCATCAGATAAATCGCCGAGGGCAGCCACACCAGCGCCGTGCCTACGATCGGGATCAGGGAGCAGAATGCCGCCGCCAATCCAAGCAGCAATGCCGCGGGCACGCGCAGGACCGCCAAGGCCCCTCCCGTCAGCAGGCCTTGCGCAAGCCCGACCGCCAGAAAGCCGTACAGGTTGGCAATGACGCTGTCGCGAATTCCTCTCAATAACCGCAGCGACTGATCCTGGCTCAGGGGCAGCAGCAACGTGACCTTCTGGATTGCTCCGGCTCCGTCGCGGAACAGGAAGAACAGGATCAGGAACGTCAGGATTGCATTGCCCGCGAAGCCCGCCAGTCCTCCTACCAGGTGCGTGCCCAGCGCCAGCAATCCTTTGCTGACTTGGCCTGGCAGGTTGGCGAGGGCGTCGTCCAGATGCAATTCTTCCACGTCCACATATTTTCCCAGCCAGCGCAGCGTGCTTTGCTGCTTCTCGCTGATGTAAGCAACGGCGCCCCCCTCCTGCGTACTGCGGTCTTGCATATACCGCGCCGCCTTGATGAGTTCCCCACCGGCGGCTGAGGCAATGACCAGGGCTGGCAGCACGAAGATCAGAAGCACGGTAAAGGTCGCCAGCAGCGCTGCCTTGTTCGGACCCCGCACGATGCGGCCCACGCCCAAATAAAGTGGGTAGGAGCCAATCGCGATTACGCTGGCGAATGCGAAAGGCTCGAGGAAGGAATGGAAAAGCCAAAGAGTGACCCCCAGGGCTCCGACCAGCAAAGCCAGGAGGAACAACACGCTTGCCATCGAGTTCGGTCTTTTCACGAGCAAACCGGAAGGTCCGTTGCGACGTCGTGGCCGACCGCCAATGTACCCCCTACTACCGCCGGCATGCAATCGCGCGCGATTTTGCGACCTCTTCCAAATCCTGACCTGAATGTTCGGCTTTGAGGATAATCGCGAGCACGAGGTTTTCTCCCCTCAAACAACCGGCCCATCCCCGCAACACACCACCCTTGCTCCTGACCGCTCCCGGTCGTACCATACGCCGTCGTTCCTACAGGTCCGGAGGCCGTCATGCTCGATCGCCGTCATTTCCTCTCCACCGCCACTGGAGTCGCCGCATCGCTCGCCTTCCGCAGCAATCTGCTCGCGCAACTCGAAAAGACTCCGCCTCTGCCGGACCATTCTCTCCTCGACAAGAACGAAGACGCGTACTGGGCCGAAATGCGCCGCCAGTTCCTGATCCCCGATGACGAAATCTACTTGAACAACGGTACGGTCGGCTCCAGCCCTGCGCCCGTGCTGCGCGCCGTCTTCGACGGCTACACCACCACCGAGAAAATGGACCAGCAGGATCCCGAGGACTATCCCATCTGGGGGTACGCCGCCTGGAATGAGTTCCGCGATCCACTGGCCGCATTCGTCGGCTGCAAGCGCGACGAGCTTGCCCTGCTGCGCAATGCCACCGAAGCCAACAGCTACATCGCCAATGGCATCGACATGAAGCCCGGCGACGAAGTCCTCATGACCGACCAGGAGCATCCTGGCGGCGAACATCCCTGGGACCTCAAGGCCAAGCGTTACGGCACAGTCGTGAAGAAGGTCACCTTGCCGCGCCCCGTGAAAGACGCGGCACAGGTTCTCAATCTGTTCAACGACGCCATCACGCCGCGCACCCGCGTGCTATTTTTCAGCCACATCACGACGTTTTCAGGAGTTGTCCTCCCGGCGAAGGAACTCGCGGCGCTCGCTCGTACCAAAGGAATCCTCTCCGCGGTGGACGGCGCCCATGTCCCGGGCATGATGCAACTCAACATCAGCGAACTCGGCTGCGACCTATACTCCGCGAGCCCGCACAAGTGGCTGCAGGCACCCAAAGGCTCTGGCTTCCTCTACGTGCGTGACGAAGTCATGGACCGTCTCTGGAACACGATCGCGACCGAAGGATGGGATGACACCAAGCTGCGCGCCGAACGCTTCCAGCGCATTGGCAGTTCAAACGTGCCCGCGCTCTGGGGCCTCCGCGCCTCCATCCAGCTTGCCAACGACATTGGCATGGAGCGCATCGAGCGCCGCCACCGCCATCTCGCCGACTATATTCTCGACGAAATGAAAAAGCGCGGCGCCAAATCCTGGACCTCGCCCGACCCCGCGCTGCGCTGCGCGATTGTCAGTGTAAATGTCCCGCCAGTCCCGCGCATGGATCTGGAAAACTGGCTGTGGAAGACGCACAAAATCCGCATCCGTGGCGGCGACCCGAACAAGCTGCGTCTCTCCACCCCTTATTACCTGCAGAAAAAAGAAATCGACCGGTTCCTCGACAAGTTCGACGAATACAAAAAGACCAAGGGCATGGCATAAGCCTGCCGCCTGATGGTTGTGTCGAATTTCAACCACGCGAGTCCCGGCTTTACCCTGCGGAAAGACTTCGAAAAATCTGTTGCTTTGAAAGGGCTCGGCTTTAGCCGAGCCGTAAAAGTGAATAAAATCAATTCGGCTTCAGCCGCTGAGGGGGAGGCTTCACCTTTGGTATCAACTTTTCGGCCGTTGGGTGTTGCGAAGGCTTGCGGGGCACGATTGCCAATATCCGTCTATTTCTCCTTCTCAAACGAGTTCAGCAACTGCTCGAACGCCGCCTGATTGGCCGTGATCGTCTTTGCCGGCCCGGTAAACTTCAGGAACACATTTCCGTCTGGTCCCTCGACAATCGCGCCCAGCAGACGATAGTTGTTCTGCACCGATTTTGACGCTGCCATCGGCCCGCCCATTCCGCCATAGTCGCCCGAAGCATCAATGGTCGTCACCGCCAGCCCGTGAATCGTCTTCTTGGCAATCTTAGCCTCCGCCGGCTTCCCGTCCGGACCCAGCACCTGCCCCTTCCAGCGATCCAGGTTCGCCTCCACGCTTCCGCCCTGTCCGTTCCCGAAAAAATACACGACGCACTCCGCATTCGCCGTGTCCCCGGCCGCGGGCGCAATCGAGTAAGTCGCTGCGCGCATCGGCCTCGTGCCTTCCTCGGCTTTCCATCCCGTCGGCGCCGTCCACTTCAGCCCCGCAACCGACTCGGCAAACAACGACATCACCAGCATCAGCACGACCGAGACAATTCGCATTCGACGAAGTCCTTTGAAGAGATTTTGATTACACGTACTGCGCGTGTGATCGTCGTCTGCCTCGCGCTGCAAAGTCGGTTAACGACCCCAAGCGAGCCCGAACTGCGGTTGGCGTAACATGCTATTGCCCGCGCATCCAACAGGTTCCAAGTGTAAGCGCGAATGGCCGCCCGACGGAGGCAGAAAAACGGTGACAAACAAGATTTTACGAATCTGGCTCTTGATCCCAATCCTGCTCACGTTGAGTCTCCCGGCCGCCGAGCAGCCAAAACAAATCACCGCCCGTGAGCTGGTCTCAGACATCCAGAAGCAGGTTGGCGTCGATTGGCAGAAAGACACGGTCGACACCTTCAAAGCCGGCAACCCCGACATGCCGGTCACCGGCGTGGCCGTCACGATGATGGCCACCATGGATGTCCTGCAGCGCGCCTCGGCCAAGGGCCTGAATTTCATCATCACCCACGAACCCACTTTCTACGCTCACCTCGACAAGCCGGAAGGCATCCCGGAAAGCGATCCCGTCTGGGCGGAAAAACGCGCCTTCATCGAGAAGCACGGCCTCGTGGTTTGGCGCTTCCACGATCACTGGCACATGCGCAAGCCCGACGGGATCGAAGCTGGAATGGTTCACGCGCTGGGCTGGGAAAAATTCCAGAACCCCGCCAACCAGTACCTCTTCGTTCTCCCCGAAACAACGCTCTCCGACTTGGCCAGGCAAGTCGCGAAGAAACTGGACTCATCGGTGGTCCGCGTGGTCGGCGACCGCAACCTGAAAGTCACCAAAGTAGGATTCAGTCCGGGCGCCGCCGGCTCCCAACCGGAGATCGGCGCGCTCGAGCAGGATGACGTGCAGGTGCTGCTTGTTGGCGAAACCCGCGAATGGGAAACCGTCGAATACGCAGCCGATGCCGTCAGCGAAGGACGCAAAAAAGCGCTGATCGTGATCGGCCACATCCCCAGCGAACAGGCCGGCATGGAAGAATGCGCCCGCTGGTTAAAAGAATTCGTGAAAGACGTCCCGGTGGAATTCGTGCCGGCAAAGCAGCCCTTTTGGCTGCCCAACGACTAAGCCCCAATAGTCCGCCGCCCGACCCGCAAAAAAGAATTCTCGTCTAGCGCCTTGCGGAAAAGGCAGTTTTTCCGCCGCTAGGCTTCGCTAGCCGATCCGCCCGTCTCCCGCACCGTCCATCGCACCCGGCGCAATTTCCCACCCCGCAGCCGGAACACGCGTCGCAGGCAGATCGCGACCACCAGGATTCCCCCGGACAGCAGCACCAGATCGCCAATGCTGAAAAGTCCCAGCCAGGCTTGATCCGCCAGGAATGCCAGCCGCGTATGCTCCGTAGCTACATGCCACACCGGCCCCGCCGGACGAACCGTCGGCGGAACGCCTACGACCGGCATCGTTCCCGCATTCGCCTGGGTCACCACCGCGTTCAGCATCAGCCCGCAAAGCATGAGCAGGACGCCGACCCGCGCCCAGTTCGATCGAACCACGCGCAAAACCAACCATAAGATTGCAAAGGACTCACACAGCCAGATCGTCGGATGTTGTGTCCAGGCCAGATGATGTGCTGCAGAAAGGAGATCCACCGTACACTCCCTCGCCAACTAGATGCACCCACATCAGCAGGCCTCCTGCCAAAGCGGCTCTGACCACAACCTTCGTGTTTGCAACGGAATAAAAACCCGGCAAAGTCCCGGCAGCGCCTTTTTCCCCAAGCCCCCGTTCAACCCGCTTCACATCAGGGAAAATTCATGGCACCGCCAGTTCATCCCTGTAAATCTCGCTTTACAACCCCCGGCTGCCCTAGGTGGCGCCCCACAGGTGTAAAGGATGTTCCGAGACGCGACAGCCGTTCGAAACATGAGATTCCATGGACCTCTCTTCCTTTGACAATCTTCGAGAAGGGCTGGCTTCCTTCCCCGGAGTACCATGAGGCATGAACACAATCCAAACTCCCTCCCCCGCCTCCGCCTTGACCTTCCTCGCCCGCGACCAACCCGAGGAGGACGAAGAAGATGAGGAAGAGATTCACCGCAAGCCAGACGCCGATGAGGATGAAGACGACCAGAATGACGACGAAAGCGATGGTCAGGACGGCGGCTACTCAGTTTGAGCCCCTCCCTATATACTGATAGGGCGTCTCATCCGGGACTCGTTTGGGGGTGATCAGATTGGCAGAAGTTCGACTGCAAGAAGGTGAGTCGATTGAGAATGCACTGCGCCGCTTCAAGCGCAAGGTGCAGACCGAGGACATCATCAAGGAAGTCAAGCGTCACTCCTTCTACCTGAAGCCGGGCGCCAAACGCCGAGTAAAACAGGCGTTGGCACGCAAACGTGCCCGCAAGAAGTTCCGCAAGGAACAAGACTAGTCCTCGAAGCTTGCAGGACATTCAAGACAAAAAGGGCCGCGACCGCGTAAGCCGCCGCGGCTCTGCTCTTTTCCGCCCAGTTCCCTAAGCCACGGGGCGCGAGTGAGCCGGCCGCACGGAGGGTGAAAAACTCAGCCGCGGAGCGGCGAGATAGGAAAGCCCAGAACGGAAGTCCTGGGAAAACATCGCTCCAAAATCAAATACCGCAGTCCCGTAGGGACGGGATTCTCAACCCAGTCCCTAACCCACAAACCCACTCACCGCAGAACCTGGGAGATCTCGCCGAGCTGGGCGCCCGGTTCCGGCCGACCTTGCATCGGCCGTTTTACTACGCTTCCGACACCCGTGACCCGTGCTGGAAGTGATACTGCAGGATTTTC
Source organism: uncultured Acidobacteriota bacterium (assembly GCA_963733805.1). Classification (GTDB taxonomy): domain Bacteria; phylum Acidobacteriota; class Terriglobia; order Terriglobales; family Acidobacteriaceae; genus Gp1-AA133. Next base: position 221,956 of record CAVTEO010000012.1, read on the forward strand.
GCCGCCAGCGCCGGACTGGTGGCCGCCCCTTCGCCTTCCACCGAGCGAACCACTTCTCCGCGACAGACGACTTCGGTCGGGCTCAATCCGGCAATCTCCGCCGGCAACACCAGGTTGATTTCCAGTTGTGCGTTGGGCTGCAGGACTTCCTCCGCATTGAAGAGAAGCCCGGACCGACTGATGTTCGACGTCGTTCCTTGCCGCCATCCTTGTTCTCCGACTTCCCGGTAACGCAGCGGCAAATGCAAATTGAACCGTTGCGCCCGGAATCGTGGAACCTTGTCCCGAGCCACTCGCGACTCGGTATTGATCACTGCTCGAGCTGACATGGCAACCTCCTGGGGGAGCATGGATTGATCCAGCACCTCACGCACCTTTGCCTTCAGCGCGTGCAGGGTGAAGGGCTTCTGGAGGAGCGTGATGCCCGCATCCAGCGTGCCGTTGTGGCCGATTGCGTTTTCCGTGTACCCCGACATGTACAGCACTTTCATGTTCGGTCGTATCTCGGAAACGCGTTGTGCTAGTTCGCGTCCGTTCATGCCCGGCATGATGACGTCGGTCAACAGCAGGTGAATGATCCCCTGGTGGGCTACGCAGATCTGCACCGCTGCTGCGCCGTCGGCGGCTTCCACCACCGTGTAGCCCTGGTTCTCCAGAAATTGCCGGGTCAGGCGGCGAAGATTCACCTCGTCTTCCACCACCAGGATGGTTTCCCGCGGTGTCTCCGTAGGCGCCACCGCGGCCGCCGCCGCGGGTTGCTCCACCGCCGCCACTTCTTCCACCGTCACGTGCGGCAGATAAGTCTTGAACGATGTCCCTTTCCCCTGCTCGCTGTAAACCCAGATGTAGCCCCCGCTCTGCTTCACGATCCCATACACGGTCGACAGCCCCAGCCCCGTTCCCTTGGTCCCCTTGGTCGTGAAGAACGGCTCGAAGATGTGCGACTGCGTGTCGCCGTCCATGCCCACGCCCGTATCCGTGATGGCCAGCATGGTGTAGTCGCCGGGCTGCACGGGTGCGTGCATGCGCGCGTAGGCCTCATCCAAAGTCACGTTTGCGGTCTCAATCGTCAGCCGCCCGCCCTGCGGCATGGCGTCGCGCGCGTTCACCGCCAGGTTCAGAATGACCTGCTCGATCTGTCCCGGATCCGCCTTCACTGCGCCCAGCTCCGATCCCGGGATCATTACCAGGTCGATGTCCTCCCCGATCAACCGCGTCAGCATCTTCAGGTTTTCCGTCACCACCGCGTTCAAGTCCAGAACCTTCGGGGCCAGCATCTGTTTCCGGCTGAACGCCAGCAGTTGCCGGGTCAATGAAGTCGCGCGCTCCGACGCGCTCGAGATCTCTTTTGCCGGTCCGCGCAGCGCCGGATCCGGCCCCAGCCGCTCCAGCAGAAATTCCGAGTATCCCGAAATCACCATCAGCAGATTGTTGAAATCGTGCGCAATCCCGCCCGCCAGCCGCCCGATCGCCTCCATCTTCTGCGATTGCCGCAATTGCTGCTCGAGCGCCCGCCGTTCCGTCACGTCCTCGGTAAAAATCTCGAAGCTGACATTCTTCTTTTCATCGCGAATCGCCCGCCCCGATAACCGCACTGCCGTCGTCGATCCATCCTTCCGCATCCACTCGCAATCCACTCCCTGGAATTCGTTCTGGTTGCGCAGGTAGTCGGCAAGCAGGAACCATTGCTGCCCATCGGCGTAGAGCGTGCTCAGATTCCGTCCCACCAATTCCTGTGCCGAGGAGTATCCCAATGACGCCACCAGCGCCGGATTCACATCCACCAGGTGTCCCAGCGAATCGCACCGGCAGATTCCGTACGGAGCATTCGTCACCAGCGAGCGGAAATTGCTCTCCGACCGCCGCAATCCTTCCTGGGCCGCCCGCAGCGCCCCGTTAAACCAGCAGATCAGAATTGCGATGGTGACAAACAACGCCAGGCGAGTGACCGCCTGCCGATACTCCGCAGGAGTGTGCGGTCCCGCCAGCGAGTAGTACGCGCTCACCGTCAGCGCAAAAGAGGTCGCCACCAGCCCCGGCTTCCAGCCCCCGTACCAGGCGCTAACCATGACTGCCACCGCAAACACTGCCAGTCGACTTTCAGACACATCGGAAAACAGCAAGGCGGGAATCAGCGCGAGCGTAGTACTCAGTACCGCAACGCCATACCGCAGGATTGGGTCCCGCGTGGCAGGAGCGACACTACTGCGAAGAAGGGGGAGGTTCTGTCGCATACAAGTAAATCTTAGAGCCGCAAAGAGAAAGCGGCGAGTTACAGCAGTCCAACAAGATGGGCCCGAACGGCCCGTGTCCATCCGGACAGGGGCCCGTCCGGCCAAATTCGTGTGCTGTCAAGGAGCGGGACCACGTGGCGAGAAGTCCTGCGAGAGCGACAGCATACGCCCCTTCCCGCGCCTTCCGCAAATCGGGGAACAAAAACTTGCAACAGTCCCCCAAAATCATGAGACTAGCGGGCACGCTTCGGAAGGATTGGCATGAAGATTGGACTCTTCGGCGGCACCTTCGACCCGATTCATCGCGGACACATCGCCCTCGCCCAGGCCGCGCGCGAGAAGTTTGCTCTCAACCGCATCCTCTTCGTTCCCGCCAACATCCCGCCCCACAAGCAAAAGCAGCCGCTCTCCGCTTTCGCGCACCGCTACGCCATGGTCGCGCTGGCCACAGCTGCCGACAAATCCCTGATCCCGTCTCTGCTCGAAGCCCCCGCGGATGAGTCGACCGATGCTTCGCAGAGTGTCCTCCAAAAAAGTTCTCCCGCCAAAAGCACTCCTGCCGGCAAGAAGTCCGCCTGCACCCCGCCCCCCGCCGCCAACTACACCATCGACACCATCCGCCGCCTCAAGCGCTCTCTCAAGAAAATCGACGAGCTCTTTTTCCTGATCGGCATCGACGCCTTCCGCGAAATCGCCAACTGGCACGACGCCGAACAGCTCTTCTCCGAAGTCGAATTCATCGTGGCTTCACGCCCCGGATACTCCCTCGCCGATGTAGCCAACTCGCTCCCCGAAAAACTCCGCCCCGCGGCCCACATCACCAAGCCCTTCGAAAAACAACCCGCCCGCGGCGACCTCGTCCTGAACGGCGCCACCGTTCACGTCCTCGACGGTGTCCACCAAAGCATCTCAGCCACCACCATCCGCGAAGCCGTAGCCGCCGGCAAACCCCTTGGCAAATTCGTCGACCCCGCCGTAGCCGACTACATCAAAAAAACCGACCTCTACAAAACCTCCAAGCGCGAAATCTAACCGTTGAATAACGGTATGTCCGTGTCATCCCGAGCGAGTTCGGCCCGGCCGAACGAAGTCGAGGGACCTTGCGTTCCGCCGCCGGTAGCACGGACCCCTCATGACAGACCCTCAAGCCTTCCCAAAATTGAAGTTGCCGCTGCGAGTGCACACTAGCCTGTCCACCCAACGAAGTCCCTTGACCCAGCCGCCCGTACGCGTTAGCCTCCCTTGGAAAAATTGGGCCCCGCACAACAAGGAGGCTTAATGGTTCCACTCTCCGCTCTCTGGCTGCCGATCCTGCTCTCGGCCGTCATCGTCTTCGTCGCCAGTTCCATTCTTCACATGCTTCTCCCTTACCATCGCAGCGATTACAACCAGATTGCCCGATGAAGACAAAGTCACTCGCCACCCTCCGTTCCTTGAACCTGAAACGCGGCCTCTACGTCTTCCCGTTCTGCACGCATAAGGAAATGAAGTCGCCGGCCGTACAGGAAAAATACAAGCAGGGCCCCGTGGGCTTCCTCACCATCCTGCCCTCCGGCCCGCCCGCCATGCCCAAGTTCCTTGGCCTCTGGTTCCTCTACACGCTGCTCGTCAGCTTCTTCGCCGCGTACCTCACCGCCCACACCGTGGCGTCCGGCACTTCGTACCTTGCGGTATTCCGGGTCGTTGGCACCGCCGCCTTTCTCGCTTACGGCCTCGGCGTCCTCCCCAGCGCAATCTGGAAAGGCCAGACCGCCAGCACTACCATCAAGGAACTCATCGACGGTCTGATTTACGCGCTGCTGACCGCCGGCACCTTCGGCTGGCTCTGGCCGCGCATCTCAAACTTGTGATGTCAGTGGAATAACTCGGCGTCGGTTACCGACTGGGAGTGGTCTAGTTGTGGCAGGGAAAACCAGGAGTAAAGGAAAACTCGCTAGAAAAAGGATGAGACGACTCCCAAGTACGGAAGTCCACGAATTTCGCCGCCATCAATCGGGAAGGGCACGCACGATCGGGAAGCGCACAACTTCGCAGGCTGCGGAACAACTTCGGAAGATCTGTTGCTTTGAAAGGGCTCGGCTTTAGCCGAGCCGTAAAGCCAGCAAGAACACCACGGCTTCAGCCGCTGAGGTTCGCTTCTCACTGTATAGGCCACGTTTCGCGATTTTCGAAACGCTTCCACAACTCTCGAACCTTTGGATTCTGCACTACAGAGATGGCTTGGGCGGCATCTGCGAACGACCGCCACTTTATTGCGGGTGAAAATTAAAGATCACAACCTCATGCGTCTCGCGCGGCCCCGCTTCCCACTTGAACCGCTTCACCGCGTCGACCGCCGCCTGCGCCAGCACCGGATGCCCGCCTAGAATCCCGGCCGACTTCACCGTCCCATTCGGCGTCACCACCGCTTCGATCTTCACGCTGCCGGCGATTCCCATCTTCTGCGCCAGCCCGGGATACAACGGAACCACCCGGTTCACGGTCTTACGATGGCTCTCCGATTGGTCCTGCTGTGCATTCGCCACCGGAAGGCCTGGAACCGCACCACAAACCGCGAGGAACAGAATCCACGTCCCCAGACGCATAATTCCCCCCACCGTGCCTCCATCTTTAGGCCGCCGTGAGTTTGCGTAAAGGTAACGGTAGTAATCCACTAGCCGTTCCAGCCGGATTCCCACCACAAACGGTCGGATTTTTCATACGGATCGTCCCAGCACCAAACGAGTAACGAACCTACGTCGTTATCCTGTGGGACCAAGCCAGAAACCCCGGACAAAAATCCGGTGCCGCAAGGCTATAAATTCACTCGTAGTGGGAACGGCAATCTAAACCGAAGACTCGGAAGGGAAGAACCAACCTGGTCAAAAGTGGGAGGAACGCACCGCGGAACTAACCCGCTTACGCGAACACAATCGAATTTTTCATCGCAATCGAACGCAAGAGATCTATTTCCGATGCAAAGAGGAAGACGAATCAGGGAGGTAAACCTCACTCCACAACTCACTCGGAAATAAAACAATGACGCGATTAGCTGGTAATGCCGGATCCACCCTCAAGTTGCGACCCTGAGCATCTCTCTGAACTCTGTCATGCCAAGCGAAGTGAGATGTCAGCCGAACGCAGTCGAGAGCTTGCCCTGGCGTAGTCGAAGGGGACCCCGCGTTCCGCCGTCAGCACCATGGCAGCTCTCGTCCTTTGTCACCCCGCCACCACAACCCACCACTGTTGACGACATTCACCGCCACCATCAACTCCCACCTCTGCTCGCGGAATTTCCCGACATCAATTCGGCGCCGTCTCCGACGGATCAGTTAACCCAATCAACTGTCCCACCGGGTACTCCTCGGGCGTAAATGGAATCTCCGGCTCCGGATTCACAATCGTCAACACTTCGCCACTGACATTTCCCTGAATCGTGAGGGCCTGGCTCTCCACTGCGATGACTCGATAAGTTTCATCAAAAATGGCCATGATGTCTCACCCATACGTCGGTTGGATGCGCTCGCACGCACAGAGGTCCGCCCTTTTCCAGATTCCTTTTTCCCCGTTTAATCACTAATACATCGGTATTTTCCCGTAGACCTCACCTCAAATCTGTCATCCCGAGCGAAGAGAGGCGCAGCCGAACGCAGTCGAGGGCTTGCCCTGAGCGCAGCCGAAGGGGACCTTGCGCTCCCCGCCACCACAGCCGACCTGTCAAGCTTTTCCAACTGCAGTCCGGCAACCCAAGAAGTCAGGGACCCCCTCCATCCCTTTTCCGCGCCAACCTCTCCTTCACCTCGGCCCACTCCGCCGCGACAACCGAATACCGCGCCGAATCCCGCGGAATAAAATCAGCTGCCATGCGATGCGCGCGCAAGACCCCCTCGAACCGTCCCCCAATCCGCTCAATCGCCGCGCACGACCTTTCGTTGCGCACATCTGTGTGAAAGCACACCCGAAACACCTTCCACGTCTCAAATGCAAACGTGAGCATCAACAACTTCGCTTCAGTATTGGCTGCCGTTCGTATCGCCGATCGCGCCAGCCACGTGTAGCCGATCTCGCATCCATCCGGAGTGCTGCGCCCATGCAGGGCATGCCCCTCCGGCCAGGCCCAGCGATCGAGATTGAAAAAGCGCGTCGATCCAAGCACGACCCCGTCTGCCATCCGCACCGTGGCAAAGGGCAGTGCCGTACCCTCATCCCTCCAGGCCAGCGCCGTCTCGACATACTTCGCGGCCTCATCCTTCCCCTGCGGAATCGGACTCCACCGATACAACTCCGCGTCCCCCGCCGAAGCCGCCGCCAAACCCTCCACATGCCGATGATCCAGCGGCTCCAGACGAACATGCTTACCCGTTAATTCAACCGCCTCCATTTTCATGCCGACCACTATCCCACGCCACCCCGCAAAGCAACAATCCGCCGGGTGCCCCACGTTTCGCGCTTTCGAAACGTGGGATTCCACAACTCTCTACTCCATGGGATTTCCCCGCAACCCACGTCAAGCGGACTCACCCCGAGGGACTCCGAACCCAGCCGCGGAACGGCGGCATTCATTAGCCCAGCGAAACATGAGAAGAGCCCCGTAGGGGCGACAGCAACCAAGTCCCGCGTAACTCATCCAGTGAAAGATCACAATAAAAATGCCCCGGGCCGAAGCCCGAGGCAAACGATAACAAAAACCTCGACCCTACTGCTCCTTCTCCCGATTGACCTCCGGCTTCTGATCAAACCGCCATCCCAGGCTCATGTACCACTGCCTGTAACTCAACTGATCCCCATGCACGTAGGTGTACCCGCTCTGCAAAAACGACCGCCCCCACAAATTCACGTCAAACGACGAATCCACAAAATTCGACATCTGGTTCTTCGAGAACGGAGACACCAATGTCTGGTTCCCAAACTGCATATCCCACATCATCCGGTCGCCCAGATGCCGCGACAGCGTCAGCAACTTGTAATCGCCACTCCCGAACGAGCTGTCGAACTTGGAATACCGCATGTCTGCACGCAGCCCGGTATGCCCGATCTCCTCAATCGTCATCCCGTACATCTGGTTCAGCGACCGGCGAGTATCCCCCGTGCTGCTGCTTCGTCCCAGTGTCGTATACAGCCAGATGTTCTTGACCGGCGCCGCGCGCACGCCAAAGCTCACGCCCTGGTACAGCAGCTTATCCACCAGGCCCGTCCCGATCAGCGCCGTCGCCGCCGTCGGCACATCGCGGAAATAATTGTGATACACATCAAATCCCAGTCGCCGGTTCGGCTGATAGTGCACTGTCAAATAACTCCGGCTGATACCCGCTCCGGGCGTGATCCCATTCGTCGTCAGACCCTGCGGCGCATCCGCGATCAGCGAGTGGTACACCGAGAACGTGTTCTTGTACGACACCTGGTTTTCCAGGAACGCGAACGGACGGTCCAGCCGCCATTTGATCGTGTTCAACGCGATCCCAGCCGTACTCGTGTAATGCAACGTCTCGTTCCCGCCCTCGAAATTCACGAAGCTGCCCGCCATGCGCTGGTTGGGGCTGTACCGGAACGACGTCATGTCAGGCGTCGACCCCGCGAACGCCCCCACAATGATTCCATCCTTTACCTTGCGCCCCAGGTATCCCCCGTCCAGCACGTCCAGGCTGTTTGCCCACGGCAGGAACAAGCGCCCGAATCCCGCAACCCACTTCGATTCCGGATTGTCATAGTACAGCTGCATCGTGTAGGTCTTGTTCAGCACGCTTTGCAGTGTCGCCTCTTCGGTGCGCGACTGCTTGGTGATGCGTCCTCGCCAGTAGCCCTGCAGGTTCCAGTGTGTCCCCGCGATGTGCGTCATGTCGGCGCGCGCCACCATGCCGACCTGCGAACTGGTCCCGGTCGTTCCGCTGATGCCGCTGTAGTCAAACCCCAGCCGTCCACGAATGCGTTGCTGCTCGCGCGCCTGGACCTGCGGCGGACGCGCAACGAATCCCTGCCCTTGCTCCACCGTAATCCAGTTGTCGCTCACCACCGAACCCTTCCGCCCGGCTGCGCGATGCTCCAGCAGTGCCGTCGTCTCTGATACCGACAGGTACGCCCAGTCCCCTGGTTTCACGTTCCGTTTCGCGTCGTGTACCTCGGTCACCGCCGAAGTCTCCGCCACCGACAGTACCAGCAGTTCCGCCACTTCTCCCGTCGCGTCGCCCGCATTGATGACGCGCCCGCCCTTCTTCGATTCCGGCACGATCAGAATCATGCCTTCCTCCAGCCCCGCCCCCCGCCCGCCGGTCAGGTACGCCACCCCCGCCGCCACGTACTTCACCTTGAACCCCATCTGCACGTGCCGGGTCACAGCCTTCGTCACCGCCGGAATTTCCGTCACCGACAGTCCCGCCATGGCGTTTCCAATCATGCCCGGGATGGTCGCCGGATCCTCGCCCGGCACCGGCGGCAATACCGTCAGCGCAATCGTGTTCCCCTCCGTCGATAATCCATAAGGATGCGCGCAGTCCAGATCCACCACCAGCCGGGTGATCATTGGGTCCGCGCTGGTCAGCCCGATCCGCAGATCCTTCACCCCTTGCTGATTCACGGCGATGTGCTGCTGCCGCGCCCGCGCGTTCGTGTTCGGAAGCTCCAGCACCAGCCGGTCCGGATTCGACGCAATCAGCACTCGCGGATTCACCACTCCCGTGAGCTGCACTTCAATCTTCAGCTTGTTGCCGTTCGGCACCACCCGCACCAGCTCAATCGATGCCGCCGATCCGTGCGATCCCAGGTCCTTCGCCGTTCCCGGCAACGCCATCATCAGGAACGGCAACACGAACGCCAATGCCAGGGGAAGTTGTTTCCATCTCATCATGAATCTCTCTCGCATGCCCGAGGTGGCCCATCCCTGCCCGCGTACCCAGCGGGAGGCTGGAGTTTCCTAGGGTCGTTTTATCGGTTTTCCCAGATCCTGCGAAGCCTTTGAGAAGCGCTCCTGCAGCCAAGCCATAAGAAGGAAAATCTCAATTCTGTTTTCTCTGTGCCTCTGTGGTGAAAAGCTTTTTCCCCACCGCTCGCATCCGCAACTAAAACTTCCTCCCCGATTTCAAGCGCTGCGCCATCCCCGGATTAATGGTCGTCATCCAGTTATCCATCAGGCTGTGACACTCCAGGCACTGCGTCGAATACCCCTGCGCCATGTGGTTGGGGGATTTCGCTCTCTTGAAATCATCCATGTGACAACTCGAGCACTCGGTCGACAGTCCCTGCCGGTTGAACGGACCCACCGTCCCCACCTTGTGGCAGGAATAGCAATCCACCATCGCGTGCGCCCCGATCAGCGGGAAGCGATCCTGGTGCTCATTGATGTTGTGAATGGAGACTTGCCACCCGGTATCGCGATGGCATGCATCGCACTGCGCCGTATTTTTGCGTCGATGAATATCCGCGTGGCAATCCTGGCACTGGTTGCCGGCCTTCGCGAATATCAGATCGGTATGACACTCCGCGCACCCGACTTTCGAGTGCAGCCCGCGCAGTGCAAAGCCCGTCTTGCGATGATCAAACTCAGGCACTGCCCGAATCGGCTTCCAGCCCTGCGCTGTGTGACAGTTTTCGCACGGGATGGTCAGGGATCCGTGCGGACTATGGGTCTTCTCGCTTGCACCGGAAGTCTTCCCGGCAGCATCGGGACGCGCACCGTCTTCCCGCGCAAACATTCCCAGATGCAGAACCACCACTAACTGCGCAATGTATAAAATTCGTCGCAACACCGCTTACATCCCTGGGTTCGGAATAGACCGCGCCTGCTGCGCTCGAGAAATCCCCCTTTCTGCCAGCGCTTCAGAAACACTCGCTTGTCAACTTGCTTGTTTCGCGATCGGTATACAGGCATTTCATCAGGAGATGGCGTTTCGCAAAAGGTCTGATAAGTACGGTCCCGATGGGACACTATCAGTAGTACAGTCGCGCACACGACGATTCACGGTTGATCTCACTGCATCCGCACAATCACTCACGCATTCGCACAATGCCCCACCAAGTTACCCCACATAAATCCAAGCTCTCTTGTTACTCTGTGCCCCTCTGTGTCCTCACTGGTAAAGCTTCTTAGCCTTCAACGGTGCACCTCACTTAGCACTCCCCACTAACTTCTCCACGTCCCCCATCTCCTTCACCACCCCAGCCGATAAATTCTCCGGCCCAGCATCCGTAATCAATATGGTGTCCTCCACCCGGAAGTGCATCTTCTTTTCCGGAAACTCCACAATCGGCTCCACCGTCACCACCTGCCCCGCCTTGATCGGCCCGCGCGCCATCAACACATCATGCGTCGCCAGGCCGACAAAGTGCCCCGGAAATCCCATCCATTGTTTCTCGATCCCCGCCTTCGCGAACACTGCCTTGCCCGCATCCGCGGCCTGCTCGTAGGTGTTCCCCGGTTTCAGCATCGCGATTATCGCCTTCTGGCACTCCAGATCGACCGCATACCACTTCGCTTGCTCCTCCGGAAATTTTCCGCCGACGTTGAACGTCCGCGTAATATCCATCGCCATGTGATCCAGATCGGCCGCAAAATCAAACACCACCAGATCCCCCGCCTGAATCTGCCGCCGGTCATTAAAGTAGTGCCACGTATTGACGTTCTCTCCCGTTCCCACAATCGCCGGATACGCCCACCCCGACGCCCCGCCATTGCGAAACACGAAAGCCGCCTGCGCCTCGACCTGGTACTCGTACATCCCCGCCTTCGCATGCGCGATCCCCTGCTTGATCCCCTCCGCGCTCAACGCCCCGTTCTTCCGCAACACCGCAATCTCCTGCGGCGTCTTGATATTCCGCATCCCGTCCATAAACGGCGTCGCATCCCGCAAATGCGCCGCCGGATACCGCTCCCCTAATTTCTTGATCGCTGCCCGGTCTCCCGGCAGCGGGTCGCCATACGGATGCGAGTACTCCTCGGCATAATCCCCGCCCGTCTCCGGACGCGCACCGTCCGCCTTATCCGCAAACGTCAGCCGCACCCACAAATCCGACGAGTCACTCCGCATCAACCCGTAAGCCAGCAAGCGATCCAGCACATCGAGCGGCAGCACCGTCTCAAACCCAAGTTTCTTGCGCTCCTCTTCGGTCAGCGACAGCAGGTTCGCCCCATACACCTGCTTGGTGCGCGGCGCCTGCTGCGGCTCAAACATCATGGCGCTGCCCTTGGCGCAATCCATCACCAAAACCGCGCCCGGATCCGACAACCCCGTGTAATAAAAAAAGTCATTGTCCTCGCGATAGTGCACCGCCTCGGGCAGCGTCTTGCGCGCAAACAGAATCAGATACCCGGACTTCAGCTGCTTGGCCAACTCCGCCCGCCGCCGCCCAAACTCCGCCGGCCCACCCAGCTCATTCACGGCCGCCATATCGGTATACTGCGCCACCGCCGACACGGCCCAAGCCACCATCACCACCGACACGGCCAAGCGCACCCGCAACCATCCAAGTCGCATCACGTTCTCCCGAACAAGAGATTTGCCAGCAGAAACCTAAAGACGAGTCGGCTCATCCAAGCCAAGGCACGCAGATTGTAGAGGCTGTTGTTCAATCGCACCAGCCCAAGTGTCACGCACACGCTTCGTGGCGCACACACTTCGTGACGCACATCTTCTGGTGTGCTCTCCCTGCTGTGCTCTCTTTCCGCGTTGTCATCCTGAGCGAAGTGAGGCGCCAGCCGAACGCAGTCGAACCCGACGGTGCCCCAGGTTCGCGCCCGCACGTTGGGCGCTAACGTGGGCACATCGACTGCAAGAACCGACCGCATGAAAGTGCGACCACCCAACACCCGTAGTTCCACCCAGTCCCTGTGTGTTACCCTTCCCAGCCGCAGTCCACCTTTCCGAAAAAGGAGCTCTGACCATGCGGCTACAGAACATCGTTCTGTCTGCTCTTCAGTGGAATCGCCGTCGCGCAGAACGGGCCCTGCTCCGAAAAATCCATCCAGGAACAACTGTCCAAGCCGGATGAGGCTTCCATCTGGGCCGACGATGCCTACTTCTTCTCCCGCGCCTTAGACAAGCCGGCGATCGGCAAAGCCAACCTCGACCAGTCGATGAAGGGCGTCGACGCCCAGCGCAAGAACCAGAAATACGACGACCACGCAGACCGCACCGTAATCTCGCCCAGCGGCGACATGGCATACCAGTACGGCACCTCGCACGTGGTCTTCGATACCGCCGATAAACAGCACAAGGACTTCACCGCATTATTCGTCCGAGTCTGGAAAACCGCCGACGGCCAGTGCAAAATCGCCGCCTTCATGGCTCAACCCCAGGGAGAGCGCTAGAAAGGCGGCCCGCGAGTCTCGGCGACCCCGCACAACCCGACGGTGCCCCAGGTTCGCGCCCGCACGTTGGGCGCTAACCTGGGCTCAGCAGAAACACCGACAACGAGAGCCTTTCCCTACGACCAGCAACCGGGTGGTCCCCCGCCGGCCCAGAACATACCCGCACTCCCTTATCACCACTCCCAGTGACGCCCGCCGTTGCCTCCCGCCCCCTCTCGCGCCATCATGATCGCGAAGCGACACGAGAGGATTCAGCCCGACCTCCCTTGCCTGGCTGGAGGTTTCCATGTCCGCTCAACGCTCGCGGCCCGCTCTCCGCAGCTGGCTGCTTCCGCTTTTTCTCTTTCTGCTCACCGCACCCGCCCTCGCCAACTCCATCACCATCGGAACCGCCACCTACATCGGCTGGGGCACCTGGGGCAACCCGTCGAAAACGATGCTGGTTCTCCAACTCGACACCCAGGGCCTCATCTTCGACAGCCATGTGCCCGAATTCCCTTATTCGCTGCTGTTCGAGGTCAATGTTTACGGATGGACGGGAATACTCGCAACCGATCCGCCGACCAACATCCTCATCGATCCCCCGCACTTTTGTCCGTGCGAAACAATCGTGTTCACGATGAGCCTGGACAACAACTACGGCCCCTTCCTTCTGGCCAACGGGCAGTTGTTTAATCCCAACTCGACAATCACCGTCACGATCGAGCCGCTACCCGGACAAACCTACGTCCAGTACGGACAAAGCGTGAACATCGTCCTGACCTCCCAATCCACCCCCACCCCCGAACCAGCATCATTGATATTGTTCGGAAGCGGCGCACTAGGCATAGCCGTAGCCGCATGGCGCAGGCGGCACGGCTAGCACGCGCCTATAGAAGACATCGCTCGCAATGCGTCTTTTGGAAGGCAGCCTGTGAACGCTGATCTATAGGGAACGCTGATCTATAGGGAGCGCTGATCCATCGGGGAACGCTGATCTATAGGGGAAGAGGTAATTCCTGACTTCCTATTTCCCAAGCCGCAAACTACCACCAACCCAAGCCGCAGAGCGGCGACATAAGATAGCCCAGGGCGTAAGCCCTGGGTAAGCTCCCCCAAAAACGCGAGCCCCGGAGGGGCGGCACTCCGCGCAGCGGGCGTAAGCCCGCGAGCCATCTCGCAACCCTGATTAGAAAAGAAGGATCCTGGAGAAACTCCCTGAAGAGAAGCGCCTCGGAAAGAGAAGCGCCTCGGAAAGACAAGGGCCTCGGAAAGACAAGGGCCCCGGAGCCGCCACTGCCACCAACCCAAGCCGCAGAGCGGCGACATAGGATAGCCCAGGGCGTAAGCCCTGGGTAAGCTCCCCCAAAAACGCGAGCCCCGGAGGGGCGGCACTCCGTGCAGCGGGCGTAAGCCCGCGAGCCAACTCGCAACCCTGAAACGCGCCCCCGATCTTTGCAGACCCTCAAAACACACTATCCCAAACCACAAAACCCTCCCGTCTGCTCCTCGCGGACGGAAGGGCGTTCTAAACATTCCGCACAATCCCCTCACTGCTTGTCGTACACCCCTTCGCTCTTCACCTTCTTCCCCGATGCATCAGTTCCGCTGACCGTGACGGTGCGCGTCTTGCCGTCCGCAGAGATCGCGACCTTGCCCTTCATGGTCTCCTTGCCGCCTTTCTTGTTGGTCAACTCCAGCGTGTGGTCGTTCACCTGCTTGTAGGCGCGCGTGTCTGCCGTGGGATCGCCCGTGACCGGATAGTCCTTGCCATCGAACTTGCCCGTCCATTCGTTGTGCGCGGGCTTGCCCTGCCCGTCGACTCCGTCCACCGTGACTTTCACATCGTCGCCCGCCGCCTCGTACACCACCGTCGAATTCTTGTTGGCGCCAGCCGGTATCTTCGACTTGCCTTCGTTCAACTTCCAGGTTCCCATTGCCGAGCTTTGTGCGAACGACATCGTCACGCACACCAGGCACGCCAACACTGCCATCCAAATGGTCCTCGTTTTCATAAATCCCTCCTGTAGGGGAATACATTCGCGAGCTGTTTTGTGAGCCGGGCGCCACAGCCTAATCGCGCACTTTGCGAAGGCTGCGAGTTTCTCCCGACGGCAATCGAGTCTCAAGTAGTTGAAGGGCCCACAGCGAACCGAATGACCATCGGCCAACGACCGCTGACGACTGAAGACCGACGACTGCCTTACTCAATCGGCAGCTGCGCGTTGGCCGCCACTTGCCACTTTCCGCCGTTCTTCTGGAAAACATGCAGGCTGCGATGCGACTCGGTGACTTCCTTGCCATCTTTGGTTCCCTTGGTCGTGCCGCGATGCGTCATCGCCACCACGTCGGAGCTGAGCATCTCGAACTTGTATTCGTCCGCGTTGTACGAAGCATTCGTCACACCCGCGGCCCCCGATGCATTGGTCGCAACCAAATCTTTCTTGTCCTGCGCTTCGCCCTTGGCCCCAATGGACAGGACATGATCGCCGATAATCTTGTCGAGCTTGGCGGTATCGCCCCCGGTTTGCCCCCACTCCTTGTCGAGCGCGATCAGAGCCTGCTGAACATCGTTCGGGACTTCCTTGGCCTGGCTGCTGATGACCAGCGCGCCAGCCACACACAACAATGCGATCACGAGAATTCGCTTCATGCGATAGGGCTCCTTTGAAATGATTTTTTCAGCGAGCGTCGTACGTCCTGGGAAGACGGCGGGGATTTTCAGAACCGCTCGCTGTTCAGAGTTATCTTCGGCACAAGCATACACTTGCTGACGACTGACGACTAGCGACTGATAACTGCACCGGGCGCCCCATCCCCAACGTCGCGTACTTTGTGACGCCAGGGTGGGATTCCACGACTCGATCCCTCTAGCGCTGCTGAAAAATGGATAATGCAATAGATCTCTCATTATTTGTGTCTGAAAGTTAGTCCAGCATCACCAGAGCGGCATCGCGCTCCGCTGTTCCGTTGGCCTCGAACACCTCGCTGTTCACGATCAGTCCGTGGCGGTTCTCCACCAGCAGATTCCCGTTGTAACTCAGCTTGGCTTCCTTGCCCTTGCCTTTGCGGGCCATCTTCGCATCCGGGTCCGTCTTCGATGCGTGCGTCTGGTTCGACCGCTTCTCCCCGTGGAAGTCCACCGTCGCATTGCCAGGATCGTCCGGCGGAACGTCGTTCTTCGCATCCTTGCGCTGATAACTTTTCACACTCGCCCAAGCTTCCAGTAGCGTTCCATCCACGGTGAAGTGTTCGTCCGAGAGCAGACTCCGCTCGCGTGCCTGCTGGAGCACGGCTTGGAAGAAGGCTTCGGCAATGTCCCCATCGAGCAGACGCTCGCGGTTCTTGGTGAACACGGTCACATCCCAAATGGCGTCGTCCATGTTCAAGCCCACGAACCAGCGGAACAGCAGGTTGTAGTCGAGCTGTTCCATCAACAGCCGTTCGCTTCGCACCGAGTACAGCGCTTGCAGCAGGAGCGCCCGCAACAACTTCTCCGGCGCAATCGAGGGGCGTCCAGTTTTGGCATACAACTTGTTGAACCGTGGCTGCAAATCTCGTAATGCCTCATCGGTCATGGCGCGTAGCGAACGCAATGGGTGGTCCTGCGGAACTCGCTGCTCGGGACTGATGTAACTGAACACATCCAACTGCTGCTCGTCTTTTCCGCGCATGCCTTCTTCTTATCAGGTTGTGTTGTGGAAACAAGAGAGTTTTCTGGTACTCTGCTGCCGTGCCAAGCATGAGCCCAAGTGATGCGCCTGCCGCACTCGTTATGGGTGCCGGTTTCTTAGCGTTCGGGCTGACCATGATTCTGCGACCCGGCTACGTTAGAGCAAACTTGGATCGTTTCGCCGACAGTTGGAAGCAGGGTAGTTGGCATCCGTACAAGATGCCTGATTGGGGATTGCGCCTCGCCGGGATGATTGGAATCGCGGGAGCCCCTAGAGGGATTTCCCAAACGATCTTTGCCCTGCCAACGACGACCGCTACCCGACCACCTTCTGAGACTGATGGCTGACGACTGATGACGGACGACTAGCGACCGATGTCTACCCCTTCCCCTTCAACATCCCAATCACCCGGTCGAAATCCTCCAGCGTCCCATACTCCAGCGTGATCTTCCCCTTGCCCTTGTGATCGCGGATCCGCACCCGCACTCCCAGTATCCGCTCCAGCTCGCGCTGCGCCGCGCGCACATTCGGATCTACCCAGCGCGCTCCGCCTCCGCCCTTCGACTCCTTCTTCTTTACGCCCACCATGCTCGGATCGAACAACACAAAATTCTCGAGCTTGTCGACTGACCAATTCTCCGTCGCAGCCTTGTGCGCCACTCGCGCCACCACGTCCGGATCCTCCAGGTTCAGCAACACGCGCGCGTGGCTGAACTCCAGCTGGCCGGTGTGCAAATAGGTCTGCACCAGTTCCGGCAGCCTCGCCAGCCGCATGTAGTTCGACACCGATTCGCGCGCGACCCCCACGCGGTCCCCGATCTGCTCCTGCGTCAGCCCAAAATCCTGGCTCAGCATGATGTACGCCCGCGCCAGATCGATGCAGTTCAGGTCCCGCCGCTGCAGGTTCTCGATAACCGTCATCTCGGCTGCCTGCTGTTCCGAGACGATGCGCACGATCGCCGGGATCGTCGCCTTCCCCGCCAGCGTCGACGCGCGCATGCGCCGTTCGCCCGTGATCAGGAAATAGCGCCCGTCTTTCCCCGGCCGCACCGTGATCGGCTGCAACACCCCCTGCACCGCGATCGAATCGCTGAGTTCCTCGAGCGACGCGATCTCATCCTGCGTCCAACTGCGTGTCTGGTGCGGATTCACATCGATCAGCGCGATCGTAAGATCGATTACTTCGTGCGCAACATCCTTGCGCCGAGCCGCCTGCGCCTGAATCTCCGCAATCACCCCCGGAACGGGCGCGCCCTCACCCGCGTGCGCAACCCCCGCGCCGGACTGAGCGGCCGCAGCCTGGACCGCCCCGCCTCCGCTGGGAGCAACGGCGGTTCCGGCGCCTGCACCCGCACGCGGTCCCGGCAACAGAGACTCCAGCCCCCGTCCCAGCGCCCGCCGCCTGTCATGCGCCAGCACAGTGCGTGCCCCGCCCGCGCCGTCGGCCCCAGTCTTGAAAGAATCATGTTGCGTCGCACTCGTCTGCGCAGCCCCCTGCTGCGCCGCTTGAGAAGAAAAAGCCTGAGCCGCCGCTGTCTTATCCCCTGTCATAGTCATCGCCTCTGCTGCTCTCCCCGGAAATCGATCCCGCGCCAGCCCCGTGGGCGGCATAGGTCAGCCCAGGACGTAAGTCCTGGGAACGCTAAAAAGAAGAACCACACTGCAGCCCCCTAGGGGCGGCATCTCGACCTCCGAACAAACCACATTTTATACATCGATGATCATAAATATATATGTCCATCAATCTAAGCAGTCTTCCCCATTTCATCCGCGTGAGGCGCCTCCGATGGCGCCTGGCTCTCGGCCGGAACGCCCTCTTGCGTCACTGAAGCCCCGGTCGCAGCCGCATCACTGGCGGCAGCGGTCACTGCAACCTCGTCCGCCGCCTCGGCCTGGGCGAAATAATGCGCGATGATTTCCTTCGCCAGCCGTATGTAACTCTCCGCCCCGCGCGAGCGCACGTCATAAAGAAGCGCCGGCTTCCCGTGGCTCGGCGCCTCTGCCAGCCGGATGTTCCGCGGGATCGTGGTCGCGCACAGTTTCTCCCCAAAATATTTTCGCAGCTCCGCCATAACCTGCCTCGCCAGGCTGGTGCGATCGTCCAGCATCGTGAGCACGACCCCTTCAATGGCCAGCTCCGGATTCAACCCCGCGCGGATCCGCTCGATCGTATCCAGCAGCTCACTGATCCCCTCCAGGGCAAAGTACTCGGCCTGCATCGGAATCAAAACCGAGTCGGCGGCGACGAGCGAGTTGAGCGTCAACAGGTCCAGGGCCGGCGGGCAATCGAGCACGATGAACTGAAACCGCTCACGCAAAGGCTCGATCGCGTCACGTAATCGATACTCACGCCGCTCGCCCTCAACCAGCTCGAGGTTTGCGCCGATCAGATTTTTGTGGGAAGGAATGATCCAGAGCTGCTCGAGCTCGGTAGGCTGCACCGCCTCTTCCGCCAGGGCCGCGCCCATAAGAAGATGATAGGTGCTGATGCGCTCCGGATCCTTGACCAGGCCCAGCCCGCTTGAGGCATTCGATTGCGGGTCGCAATCAATGAGAAGAGTGTTGACCTCGGCCGCGGCAAACGACGAGGCCAGATTAATAGCGGTCGTAGTCTTGCCGACGCCGCCCTTCTGGTTGGCAACCGCGATGACACGTCCCATTAGATTTTCAGGAGAAGCGAGAGCTGCCCGCAGAATATGTCGAACCGATCTTCGATTGCAACGACGGAATTCAGTGCAAGGGCTGGATGTGTCCTAGTGATTTAATCAGAACCGCTTGCCCGACTTTTCCAATCACATTTCAACAAGAGCCACCACAAACTGCGCGAGTGTTCCACGTGGAACATCTGATCGCTTAGACCGGATTGTTGTCCGGCCACAACGTTCCACGTGGAACACAGCAGTCTGGAATCAGAGCGCCTCAGGTTCATGGCGACGACGCGCAATGTTCCGCGTGGAACATAGTCGACGTTCTGTCCTCCCCACCCCCAGGTTCTAACCCCAAATCTCTTCACGGACCGCATGCCCGGTTTCGAGCCTCGGACCCTCATTATGTTCCACGTGGAACACTCTCAAGCAGGAGGGCTTTTGCTGGGCTGATTCCTTTTTGTTGACCCACTTTATGGTCATAGATAGCTGCCATCTGCAATTGATCCGTTTGGATTAGGTCATTGCTGGGGTGTTGTGTCCCACTTTTTACAAGTTTGGTTCGCGGGGAGCTATTTGCCCTCGCCCAAGGCGACTCGCGACTCTAGTTTGATACTCCCGCGGGCCACGTCGTCTTTTTGGTACCACTTCGACCCTAAAAAGGCAGTGATACTAAGGTTAGATAGGCTATTTTTTGGTTTTGCCCAGCTATGCCCATCCCACTTTTACGATTTTGGTCGGATGCTAGAGGTGAGCGATGGCTATGATTCTTTGCGTTGAGTGCGGAACCGGGAGTGGGGTGGACCAGTGGAGGGTGGGGGTGGCGGTCCTGGCCTGAGGAAGTTGGGCTTGGGTGATCAGGAGGGCGAGGCGCCCGGCGGGTAGCAGGAGGCGGATGGCGGTGGGGAGGATCTGGGCGAAGCGTTCGACGGCGCGTAGCGTGACGGTCGCGGCAGAGGCCGGGGGGAAGGCTTCGGCGCGCCCGGGATATACATCGATATCGGTCAATGTAAGCGACCGGATCACCTCGCGCAGGAACGCTACCTTCTTATTGTTGGACTCGATGAGGGTGACGGGGGTCCGTGGGGACCAGATCTTAATGGGGAGTCCGGGGAAGCCGGCACCGGAGCCTACGTCAACCAGAGGGCCGATGGGTTGGGTTGGGTGCGACGTGTTTTCCGCTGCGGGCCGGGTTGCAGTGGGGAACAGGTGGCGGGCGGCGAAGAGGGATTCGCCGAAGTGCCGGGTGACGATCTCGTCGGGCGTGCGGATGGCAGTGAGGTTCACGCGGGAATTCCAGCGGATTAGTAGATCGATGTATGTCGATATTTGATGGAGCTGCGTTGGGCTCAGCTCCGGGGTGCTGGACTCCCCGAGGGATGGGGCCAGGAGCTCGGCGATGCGGGACGCCTCCATGAAGAGTGATTGTAGATGGTGGACACACTCCCGGTGGCGAATACCTTAAAGCCGTGACCACAGAGAGCACAGAGAATCGCAGAGGAGCGCCCGAATCTCTCTGCGGCCCCTGTGGTTCATGATTTTCTTGCATCCATTTATATGTATATACATCTATTTCTGGCATGGATCATTCTTCACTTCCGTCGCTTGGTTGCATGTGCGCCGGCTTCCGCCGGTCGACACGGGCGTTGACGGAGCTCTACGAACGGACCTTCCGGCCGCTGGGGCTGCGGGCTTCCCAATTCACGATCCTGCAAGTGCTGTCGCGGGCGGGAGAGGTTTCCCAAGGGCAACTCGGAGAGATTCTCGCGATGGACAGCACGACCCTGACGCGCACCTTGAAGATCATGCGTCAGCAGGGCTGGATAACGGAACGCCGCGGCGAGGACCGGCGGGAGCGACGCTTGCATCTGGCAACGAACGGAGAGGCGTTACTCAAGAAGGCCGAGCCGGAATGGAAGAAGGTGCAAGCCAGACTGCGTCGCGAACTCGGCGAGCACACATGGGAAACCCTGGCGCGCTTGTCGGACCGGGTCACGAGTGTTGCATTGAAGCAGGCGTGAAAGAGCTGCGAGCCGTGAGCTTCGAGCTTGGAACCTCTAAGTCATGGCTGCGTGACATTAACAAACCGCAATTGAAGGAGGCAGGGTATGAAATCCTACGCAAAATTGACGATCACACTGGTTGCCGCATGGTTTTTGTTTGCACTGACTGGATCGGCCTTGCACTTGTTCAGAAATGACGAACAACGCATCGGGCTCGGAGTCGCCCTGGCGGCTGGAATTCCAGTTCTTCTATTCGCGCTGTGGTTTGCGGTCTCGAACAACTTCCGGCAGTTCGCGCGGTCGCTGAATCCGAGCGTCCTGACGCTCGCCCAGTCGTGGAGGCTGATCGGCTTCACGTTCGTATTGCTCGAGGCCCGCGGCGTGCTGCCGGCCATCTTCGCGCTGCCCGCGGGATACGGCGACATGTTTATCGGCGCGACCGCGACCTACGTGGCGCTGAAGCTTGCCCTGCCCGCGCATCGCACCAGCTTTATTTTCTGGCAAGCGCTTGGAATTCTGGACCTGGTGTTAGCGGTGAGCCTGGGTACGACCGCGCGCTTGATCAGCCCGCAAGGCCCATCGATGGTCGCGATGACGGTTCTTCCTTTGAGCCTGGTGCCGACGTTTCTGGTGCCGCTGTTTCTGATATTTCACGTGATCTCGATTGCGCAGGCGATCGGGTGGAAGCGGGAAACGAGCAGGGTGCACTCAACCGTCACGCCCGGACTGAGCGTGGTCTGAGGCGGGTTTCTGTCTCAGTGATCAGTAGGTCGCGGTCGTAGTTCCCACGTTTCGAAAACCGCGAAACGTGGCGCACCCGGCCGTCAGTCTGCTGGCGCTAGTCTCCAGGGAATCCAGGGTTTCGAAAGGCGCGAAGCTTGAGGCACCCCGGCGATACAAAATTCCTCGACAGTCGGAGCGGTGGAATCCCATCCTAAACGTCGCAGAGAGCACGACGTTAGGATGGGGCAGCCAGCAAATTTTGATTTGAGATTTCAGATTGATCGCGGGGCGGGGCTCGCTCGGTCTTCCATTGAAAATCATACCGGCGACGAATCCATGTGGCGGCCACTGGCATTGGTCTGCGGAACTGGCAGTCGATCCACTAGGCGAAGCAACTAGACGTCAATAGCGAGGTCGCGGGTGGGCGGGGCGGCGCTTCCCAGCTTCTTGATGAGCTGCGCACATTGGGTGCACTCTTCGCCGTTCAGCGGGGCGAGGAGTTCCTGCTCGACCTGGCGCAGCAGAATTACCGCCTGGTCGAAGGCGGTGCGACCTTTCTTGGAGAGCAGCACGATGTTCTCTCTCCGATTGCGCGGGTTCTGGACACGTTTGGTATAGCCCAGTCCGTCAAGGTAGTCGACCATGGCGAGGACGATGTTAGGGGAAAGGCCCATGACCTGGACCAGAGTGGATTGGGTGGCGGAGTGGTTGGAAGAAGCCAGCACCGCCATGGCGGCATAATGACGGGTGGCAATTTTGAGAGGTGCCAGCTTCTTGCGGGTGAGATAGACAGACTGGGCGAAGAGTTTCCAGACGCCGAATACGTAGTTTTCTTCCACCTCGGGAGGGACATCGAAGGCGAGAAAGACCGTGTGTTCTTTGCGTGCCATGAGAATCTCGCGAAGCCCGTTGGAATCAGATTGTAGAGCGACTGCATAATGCGGTCAGTCCACTTTCCGACGTGCGGATTCTAACAAGGACCCCGGCCACAAGTACAATTTTATCTATTACTTACACATAATACTGTTACGTGATTATTGATATATATGTGATTTATATGGACACTTGCCTGAGCCTCTCAAGTGAGACTACAATTGCGGGGCATTTCTCGAATAGGATACGGCTCACAAATCACTGTGATTACCGCGTAAGCTAGATGCCTGCAAAGGGAGCCCAGCGAGCTGGATCTGTACACAAGTATAATTGTATTTACTGATTATCATGTGGTAGTATGATACTGGCGGTTCTGTAGTATCCAACGACAAAGGCAGCCCTCAGCGAGTCCTTTGCCGCTGGCGGGGAGCCGCCCCCGAGCCCTCTCAGCGGTGCCCTCCCCATTCTCCCGCTGGGACCTGCCCCATCCTCGCAGTGAGTGCGGCGATGGGGCAGCGTCCGGAAACTCGTCGGTCCTCGGCAGTCGCGCTGCGACGGTGGTCGTGGGCCGTCCGCCGAAACACATCGCAACCCGGTCAGGCAGGGACTGGTCGAGTCTCCTGCACTGTGGCGCTGGAGCAGCTTTCGAGCTTATGCTTTCGGAGCGCGTGGAGTTGTGAAGGTGAACGACTGGCAGGTTCTCACCATGAAGATTCGCCGTCCGCGGGAACCCACATCTCGAAAACCGCGAGACGTGGGGCACCCCCAGTAGGGAGATGCTTGAGACGTATTGCTTTGGCCGATACGGGCCACTCGCCAGAACTTACAGGGCGGAAGATTGTGAGGTACTGCTTTGCCAGATATGGGCACCCGCCTTGATCGCCGTCAACATTTCAATTTTGAGTCTTTTCTAAATGGCGTGCCATTTTCGCGGGTCGAATTTGTTGCTGCTAGCTGAAGCAGTCTTCGACCTACCAGGAAGAGCCATATCGGGTACAGCGGGCCAGCGATGGCCATGAGGACAACTCCAAAGACCGGCAGGAAAAGCCCAGACACGATGTGGGCCAGATCCAGCCCATGCATAACGATGCCCAAGTAACCTGTCGCTTTCCCGAAAACGCTGCTGCGAAGCATTACTACGGATATCAGGACAGCAGCGCTCTGCACGAGAACTCCACCGATGATGGCACCAGTCCCATGCCAAATGTCGGTGGCCAGTATCGCTTCCCCTGCAGCCAGAAGCTGAGTTCTCGTTGCGTCGGTACTCGCAGCCGCATACTTCTGGCTAAGCGAGAGCATCGGCAGGGCTGTGGGCGTCGCGAGCAGGAGCGTTACCCCAACGAAGGCAAGCGCTGTGGAGAGAATGGCATTTGCACGGTCTGTTCGCCTCAGGGCCGCAAACAGGCCGAGAAACAGGAAGTAGTACAGGGGCATCACGACGACGGTAGGCAGATCGAGACGTAACAGTCCGAGAATTCTGCTGTTCTGCAGCAGTCTGAATGCCTCGGCGGCTGTCGCAGGCTGTCCGCCGAGGACTATGAGCTGAACGATCGTCACGAGGGAATAAACGATCAGAATCAGCGCAGCGATTCCACCTGTCCAACACAAACTTTCCAAGGCGGAGGACTCGCCAGAACAAGTTCCGTCCTGCTCTTTAGCCGGCTTCAATGTTCCTCCTCACTCCGAGCATCATCTGTGTCGTGGCGGGTGGCTGTAGATGATCAAGAGGTTGTACCAGGATCCGAGCGGCTGATAGGCGGCTGGTAGTGAAGGCTACCATGGGGCCTGGAGAAGTTGTAGTAGTGGGTCCAGGGAGCGAGGGCGAGGTTGCGCTGCTCGGAGTCGGGCCAGTGAGTGGCGTAGGCCCACTCGCGCAGGGCGGTCTGGATGAAGCGTTCGGCTTTGCCGTTGGTTTGTGGGGAGTAGGGGCGAGTGCGGCGGTGTTTGAGGCCCATCTGGAAACAAGCCCGACGAAAGTGGTGAGAGCGGTAGCTGCTGCCGTTATCGGTGAGCAGGGCGCGCACGGTGATGCCGTGGCGAGCAAAGAAGTCAACTGCATCCTTGAGGAAGGCGATGGTGGTTTCAGTCTTCTGATCGGGAAGGATGCGAGTGAAGGCCATGCGAGAGTGGTCGTCAACGGCGACGTGCAAGGCCTCCCAGCCGGGATGCTTATGTTGTCCGCGGCGGCGGCCGTCACCACGCCAGGAGACTTGCTGGAAGCGGGTCATGCCCTTGATGTCGAGATGGAGGAGATCGCCGGGAAAGGGATGCTCATAGCGCACCACCGGCGGCAAGGGATGCAGATCGCGCCAGCGGCTGAGACGAGCGCGGCGCAGAATGCGGCTGACGGTGGCCGGACTGAGTCCGGTGCTTTGTGCAATCTGATAGGCCGGACGATGCTGCCGGCGGAGCTCAATCACCAACCCGACCTGACTAGACGAAGTGGCTCTTGGGCTGCGATGCGGACGAGAAGAGCGATCGCGTAATCCGGCAGTTCCTTCCCGCTGATAACGGCCAACCCACTTGGCTGCGGTTTTGGGAGTCACGCGAAAGCTGGCGGCGGCACGGCTGAAGCCCAGGCCGCGAGTCACGGTTTCAACCAAGGCCTCTCGACTGCGAAGAGTGAGTCGGGCATTCTGGTGGATGTCCATTCGGTCTGTCCTCGGAAACTGGATTGCTCGTCACAATCAGCTTCTCTGGTTCCGATCGAATGGACAACCTCTTGAAAGATCACAGGTGGCCCCATATCTGGCAAAGCAGTACCTCACAATCTTCCTCACTGGGGGTGCCCCACGTCTCGCGGGTTTCGAGACGTGGGCTTGCCGACACTCCCGAGATTCTATCCACGTCACGTCTTCCAGGTGCGCCTATCACAGAACTCCCGGTGCTAGGTCTTTAGCCTGTTCCCATGGCCAAAGGCCTGCGGCGATTTTACGGCAGCGGGGACCTGCATTTTATTACCTGCAGTTGTTATCAGCGACAACCCTTGCTGGGCACAGCTCGGCGCCGACATCTGTTTCTCCGCGTGTTTGAACAGACACGCCGGCGCTATCGCTTCGTAGTCCTGGGCTTTGTGGTGATGCCCGAACATATCCACTTGCTTCTCAGCGAACCCCACCGACATATTCCCTCGCTCGCCATGCAGGCGTTGAAACTCGCGTTCGCCCGACGCGTCCTGGCTGAACAACGGCGTCGCCGCAAGCTTCCGCAACCCGACTTGTTCGACAACACGCCCCAGCACATCTGGCAGGCACGCTTTTATGACTTTAACGTTTGGACCGAACGCAAGCGGATTTAGAAGCTGCGCTACATGCATCGCAACCGCCGGGGCCCCCGGCAAGCCCGCCTTTAGCTTGCTGGGTGTAAGTCGGTCAGGCGGGGACTGGTCGAGTCTCCTGCACTGTGGCGCTGGAGCAGCTTTCGAGCTTATGCTTTCGGAGCGCGTGGAGTTGTGAAGGTGAACGACTGGCAGGTTCTCACCATGAAGATTCGCCGTCCGCCGGAACCCACATCTCGAAAACCGCGAGACGTGGGGCACCCCCAGTAGGGAGATGCTTGAGACGTATTGCTTTGGCAGATACGAGGCCACCCGCCAATAAGGATGGACATCACGCGTTTCGAAAGGCGCCAAAACCTGGGGCGCTTTACGTCGTTTTCATCCAAGCCGCAACGGCCGCGGGCGGGGGCGCCCGCGCTACACTTGCCTTACTTCGCTCGGAATGACTCGTTTGGGTGGGCGGCTGGGTGTGGGAATCCCACGTTTCGAAAATCGCGAAACGTGGAACCCGGCACCCTGCATGGGTAGTGCGGACTGATATCTGTCGCCGCTGGGCGAGTCAACTCTCGTAGTCGAAGAGCGTCATGAAGCCGAAGTCCATGTGCAGCTGCTGGTGGCAGTGGAACAGGGTGAGGCCTGGGTTGTCGGCGACGAAATCCACGGCTGCCTCCTGGTAGCCTCCCAGCATGAAGACGTCTTTGAAGATTCCGGAGGTGGATTGTCCGGCGACGGTGGCGAGTTCGAAGCTGTGGCGGTGGAGATGGATGGGATGGATGTCGTCGCTGGCGTTGCGCATGCGGATTCGATAGCGCTTGCCCGGCTTCAGATGGAACGCGGCTGGAGTTCACCTCGCCCGTCATGGGATAGGCTGTGTTGTTGATGGTCCAGCGATTGAATCCTTCTTCGGCGGCGTTGTCTTTTGCGAAGGTCAGGTCGAAGGTTTGGTCGGGTGACTGGGTAGCGGCGCCTGGATTCGCAAATCGCAAATAATTCCAGCGTTGGGATGCCGGGGGAATCCACTGCGGCTTGCCCTTGTGGCCGGAGTATTCGAGCACGATGCCCATCCCGCGCTTGCGATCGTCATCGGCCAGGTCGCCCATCACCCAGACGCCGGGATGATTCATTTCCACGATCGCGGAGATGCGTTCGCCGGTTCCCAGCCAGAGCACGGGAACTTGCGCCGGATTCGGCACGGGGTTTCCGTCCAGAGCGATGACGCGAAAGGAGTGGCCGGGCACAGCCAGGCTGCGAATCTCGGTGGCGCTTCCATTCAGGATGTGAAACAGAACCCGTTCCCCCTGCTTTACGCGGACCGGCTCGCCATGCCCGAGCATGCGGCCATTGATGGTGAACGATCCATAACCAACTTCGTAGCCGTGGGGCATGCCTTTCGCGAGCGATGCCTTCATCGCGCGCTCGCCTTCGTCTTCGAGCGCTTTGACCTTGATGGGCGGAAGGAAGTTCTGCGCCATGTCTCCGCCTTGGCTGAAGGTGGGTTCGAATTCCTTGAGCACGAGAAATATTTCGCGATCGTAATGGCCGGGATCCTGCTGCGGCTCGATGTAAACGGGGCCGACCTGGCCTCCGTACTGCCCGGCAGAAAGATTGGCTCCGGCGCGGATGTGCGTGTGATAGAAGCGGAAGCCGGCGGGACCGGGAACGAATGAAATTCTTCTCTTGCCGTGGGCGGGAATGAAGGGCGTGCCTTCTTCGGAGGCACCGTCTACATCGACCGGAACTTTTTGCCCGTGCCAGTGCAACTGCTCGGGAGCCTCGGTGTCATTAAAGATGTCGACGGTGACCTGCTTGCCTTCCTTGAGGCGGAGGAGCGGTCCGGGGAATTGGCCGTTATAGGTGGTCGCGGAGATGATGCGTTTGGGCGCGATTTCGACGGGAGACACTTTGATGCGCAGGGCGTAGTCGGCGGAGGTGGAGTCGGAGTTGGTTTCGGGCTGCTGCGTTTGAGTGAGCGCAAATGCGGGGGAGAGCCAGGTTGCTCCTGCGGCGACTGCCGCGGATTTCAGGAATTGGCGTCGTGAGAAATCTTCCATCGTGTTTCCTTCAGGGCTCAATCGGGGATGAGTTTCTATCTTCTATTATGGCGATGGGGCCGGGCGTCCATCAAAAGCTGTAGTCACCTCGCTTAAATCCGGGGCGGGCAGAACTGGAGCGGACGTCAAGGAGCACTGGTATAGCATTGGGAGCATGAATTTGCCAGTGAACCCGCCGGTGCTGCCGATGCTGTCGAAGCGCATTGAGGAATTGCCGGCGGGCGGAGATTGGATTTTTGAACCGAAGTGGGATGGGTTTCGGGCGCTGATCTTTCGGGATCGGGACGAGGTCCTGATTCAGAGCCGGGATGAAAAATCGCTGAACCGGTATTTTCCGGAACTGATCGAACCGCTGCGGGCGCAGTTGCCGGAGCGGTGCGTGCTGGATGGGGAAATTGTGATTGCCGGGGACGGCGGGCTGGACTTTGAGGCTTTGCAGTTGCGGATCCATCCGGCGGCTTCGCGGGTGAAGCTGTTGTCGCAGCAGATTCCGGCGTCGGTGGTGTTCTTTGACCTGCTGTGTGCGGGCGATCGGGATTTGCGCGGGGTTACGTTTGAAAGCCGGCGGCGGGAATTGGAGTCTGTGCTTACGGGGGCTGCACCGCCGCTTCATTTGACTCCCGCTACTGCGGATAGGAGCTTGGCGGCGGATTGGTTCCGGCGGTTCGAGGGCGCGGGGCTTGATGGGGTGATGGCCAAGCCGGTGGCGGGGACTTACGAGTCGGACAAGCGGGTGATGTTGAAGGTGAAGCACGAGCGGGACTGCGATTGTGTGGTAGCTGGATTTCGGTGGCATAAGAAAGGTGAGGGAGAAGCGATCGGGTCACTGCTGCTGGGGTTGTTCGATGATGCGGGAGTGCTGCAGCATGTGGGGGTGTGCGCGAGCTTTACGAATGCGAAGCGGCGGGAGCTGGTCGAGTTCCTTGCGCCGTATCGGAAGAATGCATTGGAGAATCATCCGTGGAAGAGCTGGGCCGAGGCGGGAGCGGGCGATGGGGCGGGGCATCGCATGCCGGGCGGGCAGAGCCGCTGGAGCCAGGGCAAAGACTTGTCGTGGGAGCCGCTGCGTCCGGAGCTCGTGGTTGAGGTGGCGTATGAGCACATGCAGGGGACACGCTTCCGGCATATGGCGCAGTTCCGGCGGTGGCGGACGGATAAGAAACCGAGTGAGTGTACGTATGCGCAGTTGGAGGTGGTGCCGGCGCAGGAGTTAATGGAGGTTTTTGCTGGGGGAAGGTGAAGCGGTCTGAGCGGTTTTTTCGCTCATAGCGGTGGGGACGGTACGCGATGCGCGGCAATGCTGGGCATTGCGGTAAAATCGTCCGCTGGTCCCGCTCGCCGGAATTCCTTGGAATGATGACTAAGAAAAAGATTGCTGCATTTGTGGTGGCCGGCTTGGGGGCTTTACTCATCGGTTTCGTTCTGTTTGCTTACTACGATTTCACACGCAATTTCCATATCGCTTTAACCGATCAGCAAGCATCCGACATTGAGACTGCCCTCAAGGGGTCGTTGGGTGAGGCTATCTTTAGTGGTCAGCGAGCACAGGTTGTACCTGACTCCGCGATCGAAGGTAAGGCGGGTTTGGATGCGCTGCTTGCTCGCGCTCCTTCTGACCAAAAAGGTCAAGGATTGATTGTTGCATACCAGAAGGACCCTCAGAAGTTTAAGCATTACGCACAGATGCTGGATACGGCTACGAATGCTAAGCAGGTGGGTGATGCGATCTTTCGTCAGAACGTAGCACACTCTGCCCGGACCAGCGAGTCGCTGGCCATTGAAGCCAAGCTCAAGGTTGATGCATGGGGAAGTCCGTTCTGCATCATTCCCGTTGGGAAAAGAGTCGCTGTAGTGAGCGGTGGCCCATCGCGTTTGTCTTGTGATGCTCTTCCATTGACGCCTGAACAGATCGCCAAATCCAATCGGACCATGTATGCCGGACCGTCTGATGTAGTAGTCGTCATCACCCTGCCTTCTCAGTCCGTCAATTGACGTAATCAGAGATTACACGCATTGATCAGTTCCAATAGCTGTTGGGGTAGTTTTGCGACGTCCCGCAGTATCTGAAGCCGCGCTCTTTCAGAGCGAACTGGACGATTTTCTAAATAGAGGTAATTCTGCAAGATCCCAAGATATTGATAGTGGTGGAATCCCACTCTAACGTCCCAACGGACGCGACGTTAGGATCGGGCATCCGCGCGATTTTGCCGGAGGGCGCCTGAAGGAACCCTACGAACTCACCTCGCCATCCGGGCTCGCAATTACCACCACATATCCGTCAGGATCGCGGAGCCAAATTTCTCTGTGTTGGGGTGCCGGGTTGACGTGAGGCTCTTCAATCACTTCAGCCCCCAGTTCTCGCGCTCGATCAACCGTTGCGTCAAAGTCG
Source organism: uncultured Acidobacteriota bacterium (assembly GCA_963733805.1). Taxonomy (GTDB): domain Bacteria; phylum Acidobacteriota; class Terriglobia; order Terriglobales; family Acidobacteriaceae; genus Gp1-AA133. The sequence goes on from CAVTEO010000012.1 coordinate 252,080, forward strand.
GTAACCTGGAACCAGAGTAAAACCCCGTGCCCAGGAGGCGCGGCGTTGGCGTTGACAAGATTTGGATGATGCTCTTTGTCCCACGCGTGGAGTTGGAGAATCAAGCGACCTGACGATGATATCCGCTCATATAAATCACGGTGCTCGTGATCAGGCAGCGAGTCTGCCGCAAACAATCTCCCATACCAACGGCTACTTGCCCGAACGTCGCGTACAGCAATCAGTGGTTGGGCTTCGACGGACACAGCCATACCCAATAGCATAACCGGGGTAACAATCAAGTTCACGCGACAAACGAGTACCAGGCAGCTTGTGGATCGATGGAAACGTCCTCGCCTCGCAAGCTCGGCCACGGACCGCTCGGGATGACAAGAATAGAGAGGCTTTAGGCCTTTTTTCTTAATGCGCGCAGTTCGCGCCATTCGCGGGTGGGGTCGTCGTCGGGGTCGGGAGTTTCCTGCTTGGGTCGGAGGTCTTCGGGGACGTGGCGGAGATTGACTCGGATACGCGTCCAGGTGGAGGAGCGGCCGCGCATTGAGTCGACCAGGACGTCGTCGACGGCTAGAAGCTTTGCGGCTTCGGCGTGGTTTGATTTCCAGCGCTCGAGGCCTGCCAGGGCTGCTTGCTTGTCGGGTGAATTGGCTACCACGATCAGGGGCATCTTCTCGCGGGGCTTCTTCTTTGTCGGCGCTTTTTTGGTCGCGGACTTTGCGCGCGAAGGGGCGACTCTTGGAGCTTCACCTTCCATCTTGCGAAAGTGCGGAGGCCAGGGGGCGTCGCCGAGTCCGGCGGCTTCGTCGTGGGCGGCGAGGTCCAGCAATTTTTCCAGAGATCCCGGGCCGGCGTTCATGTCGGCGTGCGGGTCGCCATGGTCGGCGAAGCGCTTGGGAACGGTGAGCACGGTGAAGTCGGCGGGATCGCAGTCGGGGACTTCGCGCCAGTCAAGCGGGGTAGAGACGCGCGCGTCGGGAAGCGGGCGCACGGAGTACGCGGAGCACGTGGTGCGATCCTTCGCGTTCTGGTTGTAGTCGAGGAAGACGCCGTGGCGTTCTTCTTTCCACCATTTGGAACTCGCCAGGGCGGGGACGCGCTTTTCAATGGCGCGCGACAGGGCCAACGCGGCGCGCCGGACTTCGGTAAACGTCCAGCGGGGCTGAATGCGGACGTTGATGTGCATGCCGCGGGAGCCACTGGTCTTGGGCCATCCGCGAAGGGACATGTCTTCGAGAAAGGATTTCACTTCGAGGGCGACGGTGCGCACGTCGGACCAGGGGACGCCCGGGCCGGGGTCGAGATCGATGCGCAACTCGTCGGGATGATTGAGGTCGCTGGAGCGGACGGGGTGCGGGTGGAGTTCGATGCAGCCCAGGTTGACGATCCAGGCGAGGCCGGGCGCGTCGTCGACGACCAGTTCTTCGGCGGTGCGGCCGGAGGGGAATGACAAGGTGATGGTGCGCAGCCACGTCGGGTGGTCGGCGGGGGCGCGCTTCTGATAGAAGGCCTCGCCTTCGGCTCCGTTGACGAAGCGCTTCAGGACTAGGGGGCGATCCTGGATTCCGGCAAGCGCGCCGGGGGCGACGGAGAGATAGTAGCGGACGAGGTCGAGCTTGGAGAGCTTGGTCTGACGGGAGAAGTAAGGCTTGTCAGGGTTGGTTATGCGGACTTCGCGTCCCTCGATGGAAAGCAGTTCGGCGGGTGGCTCTTTGGGCACGGATAGTAGGCTATCCGGTGGCGGGAAGGGGGATCAAGGGGTGGGGTAAGTTTTGAAAACTGCGAGACGCTATGCCATTGAGGAAAATCCCATGGACGACAGCGTGGTGGAATCCCACGTTTCGAAATGCGCGAAACGTGGGGCACCCGGCTCGCGCGGCCAGTTGAGGGTTTATTTCTCCAGGTATTTCGTTTGAAATTTTTCTGTGCCGCTTAACTGGATGACGACCGTACCTTCCTTCGTTGCGACAAAATGAGGGACGCCGGCCGGAATGACGATGAAACTGCCCGCCGGGTAGGATTTAAGCTTCGCGGCGTCGAATTTCGCTCCCTCGCCCAGATACCAAGTGCCTTCGATCACTGTAACCAGTTCGTCTTGCGGGTGCGTATGCGCGAGGACACGCGCATCGCCAGGTATTTTCACTCGATCGATCCACGCGCCGTCCTGGCCGGAGTCGCCGAACAGGTGCGCTCGCTGTCTGCCGTCGTTGTAGTAGGGCGGCGTAAACCAGCGTACTTGGTCCGCCGTTAACCCGATAATTTCCTTCTTGCCGCTTTCGGCCACGCTTGTTGCCCATGCAAGTACCGTAACGATTGTGACCACGATAGCGGCTGTAGCCGGGACTCTCTTCATGATCTTTCTCCTCTCCCAAAACTGTTTTGGTTCGCAGACGGGTTCATCGGCGACCATTTTGCCATTGATGAAAATCCCTTGGACGAAAGCGTTGTGGAATCCCACGTTCGAAATGCGCGAAAGGTAGGGCACCCGGCACCCGGCGGTCAGTTTGAGATAATCATCGGCCGCGCCGCCGGGGGGTGTACAATCGTGCCGCTTTACGGAGGACATAACACATTGACAACAAGAATTGTTATTGCCATCACTGTGCTCGGTTGCCTCACTCTCTGTCTCAACCTTAACGCCCAGGCCGGCGGCGACGTCGGCGACCAGATCAAGCAACTGCAACAGGAGTCCCGGGATGCGCAGATGAAAAACGATGCTGCATGGGCGCAGAAGCATCTGGCCGACGGATTCGTCGCGGGAAACAGCTGGGGCGATTGGGAAACTAAAGACAATTTCATCAAGGACTTGGAGAACAAGACAAACAAGTGGAAGAGCGGCAACCTCAGCGACGTGAAAGTGGCGATCTTTGGCCCGAACACCGCCGTGTCGCATTACACGTTTACCTACGATGCCGAACTCCAGGGTAAGCACCGGGCGCGAACGGTAATCTGCAGCGACACCTGGATCAATGATTCCGGCACATGGAAAACGGCTTCGACCCACTGCTCGCTGGTGAAGGGCGAGTAGCGGCGGCGCTGGGCTGAGGCCCGGCCCCTTCAGATCCCATACCGTGCCATTGATGAAAATCCCTTGGACGAAAGCGAGGTGGAATCCCACGTTTCGAAATGCGCGAAACGTGGGGCACCTGTGATCTTTCAAGAGGTTGTCCATTCGATCGGAACCAGAGAAGCTGATTGTGACGAGCAATCCAGTTTCCGAGGACAGACCGAATGGACATCCACCAGAATGCCCGACTCACTCTTCGCAGTCGAGAGGCCTTGGTTGAAACCGTGACTCGCGGCCTGGGCTTCAGCCGTGCCGCCGCCAGCTTTCGCGTGACTCCCAAAACCGCAGCCAAGTGGGTTGGCCGTTATCAGCGGGAAGGAACTGCCGGATTACGCGATCGCTCTTCTCGTCCGCATCGCAGCCCAAGAGCCACTTCGTCTAGTCAGGTCGGGTTGGTGATTGAGCTCCGCCGGCAGCATCGTCCGGCCTATCAGATTGCACAAAGCACCGGACTCAGTCCGGCCACCGTCAGCCGCATTCTGCGCCGCGCTCGTCTCAGCCGCTGGCGCGATCTGCATCCCTTGCCGCCGGTGGTGCGCTATGAGCATCCCTTTCCCGGCGATCTCCTCCATCTCGACATCAAGGGCATGACCCGCTTCCAGCAAGTCTCCTGGCGTGGTGACGGCCGCCGCCGCGGACAACATAAGCATCCCGGCTGGGAGGCCTTGCACGTCGCCGTTGACGACCACTCTCGCATGGCCTTCACTCGCATCCTTCCCGATCAGAAGACTGAAACCACCATCGCCTTCCTCCGGGATGCGGTTGACTTCTTTGCTCGCCACGGCATCACCGTGCGCGCCCTGCTCACCGATAACGGCAGCAGCTACCGCTCTCACCACTTTCGTCGGGCTTGTTTCCAGATGGGCCTCAAACACCGCCGCACTCGCCCCTACTCCCCACAAACCAACGGCAAAGCCGAACGCTTCATCCAGACCGCCCTGCGCGAGTGGGCCTACGCCACTCACTGGCCCGACTCCGAGCAGCGCAACCTCGCCCTCGCTCCCTGGACCCACTACTACAACTTCTCCAGGCCCCATGGTAGCCTTCACTACCAGCCGCCTATCAGCCGCTCGGATCCTGGTACAACCTCTTGATCATCTACAGACGCCTCTCTAAAACTGTTTTCGTTCGCAGACGGGTTCATCGGCGACCATTTTGCCATTGATGAAAATCCCTTGGACGAAAGCGTTGTGGAATCCCACGTTCGAAATGCGCGAAAGGCAGGCAACCGGCACCCGGCGGTCAGCTTGAGATAATCATCGGCCGCCGCCGGGGGGTGTACAATCGTGCCGCTTTACGGAGGACATAACACATTGACAATAAGAATTGTTATTGCCATCACTGTGCTCGGTTGCCTCACTCTCTGCCTCAACCTTAACGCCCAGGCCGGCGGCGACGTCGGCGACCAGATCAAGCAACTGCAACAGGAGTCCCGGGATGCGCAGATGAAAAACGATGCTGCATGGGCGCAGAAGCATCTGGCGGACGGATTCGTCGCGGGAAACAGCTGGGGCGATTGGGAAACTAAAGACAATTTCATCAAGGACTTGGAGAACAAGACAAACAAGTGGAAGAGCGGCAACCTCAGCGACGTGAAAGTGGCGATCTTTGGCCCGAACACCGCCGTGTCGCATTAACGCCTACGATGCCGAACTCCAGGGTAAGCACCGGGCACGAACGGTAATCTGCAGCGACACCTGGATCAATGATTCCGGCACATGGAAAACGGCTTCGACCCACTGCTCGCTGGTGAAGGGCGAGTAGCGGCGCTGGGCTGAGGACCAGCCTCTTCAAATCCGATACCGGCCATTGATGAAAATCCCTTGGACGAAAGCGTTGTGGAATCCCAGTTTCGAAATGCGCGAAACGTGGGGCACCCGGCAGCAGATTTTTCGGGTTCCCGCAGACTTTGAAGTTCAACCCTTTGCAGCCTCGTTAGTGTTTGTCGGGGAAGAATGGAAACAGCTTGCGAATCTCTTCTTCTCCAGGCTGTCGTCCGTATTCGGTAATTTCGAAGGCCTCCACGTGCTGAGTGTGAACTGCTTGCGCGCCATAGCGTTTCTCTAAGGATTCCCGCCATTGCGGAGTCGCGTTTCGCTCGGAGATCGGCTGCGTGGCCAGCCATTTCTTCCGTGCGATTGCATTCTTGGGGACCTGATCGAACTTCCCTTCAGTCCATGGCAACCACTCATAAAACTGTGAAACGTGGGCGTCCAGCATGTCGATTTTCTTTTCGTACACATCGTCGATCGAAACGGCAATGTCGGGCCGGAAGGGCTGCGGCCTGGTGAAGCGATCACTGTAGTAAAGAAACACCGGATTCCGGGTGAGTGGCGGCGTATCCTTCACCAGGTTGGGCACGATAACCATGTAGGAAGCGTCCTGCACCAGGACACCGGTGTAGCGATGATCGGGGTGGTAGTCGTTGGGGCGAGGCGCAATGACGATGTCGGCCCTCCACTGACGGATCTCGCGAATGACCTGTTCGCGAACGTCCAGTGTAGGCAGGAGCTTGCCGTCGTGGTTGTCGAGCACTTCATATTCGATGCCGATGCGCCGCCCGGCCTCCCGCGCTTCGGCACGACGGCGGCTGGCGAGTTGTTCTCCTCCCTGAGTCTGGTGGCCCGCGTCGCCGTTGGTTAGCGACACGAACTTAACCTTGTGGCCGAGCGCGGCATATTTGGCGGCCAGACCTCCTGCGCCGAGATCGCAATCGTCCGGGATGTGCGCCGAAAGCTATGACGCGCACCGGTTCATTCTGGGCCGAGAGAGCCGGGACCAGCAGCATTCCCACAAGACATGGCACAAACATCAAGGTGAGTCTGGCTTTCTTCATGAGTCCCTCTGTTGGTGCAGGAGCGCGAAATGCTGATCGCAGTTTAGACCAAGTGCTGTCATAGTGCCCGTAACAAGTCGATCTCACTGCAATTGCTGCAGACGCGGGCTTCCTACAGTCGAAGTCATGATGCACCCACTGGACCTCCGTAATCTTCGTTCCCGAGAGTGATCGCGCTACCTTGTACTCAGTGGTCTCGCGCAGATGGTTCTCAAACACAACTCCAACGAGCGGCGACGCCGAAGGCGGCAACTGCTGAATACTTCGGTCCAGGTATTCACCGGCTCTGCCCGCGTGAGTGCGCTTGGCATCAATCTGAGCGATGTGGGAATGTGCCTGTTTTCGATGGCGAATCTGCCGGTGGGATCTGAAATTGAGGTTGAATTTCTTCCGCCCCGCTGCCACGAGCCGGTTCGAGTCACCGGGACGGTTCGTCATCGCGCGGTGTATCTGTATGGGATCGAGTTCCTGGTGCGTTCCGATGGGGATCCGGATCGCCGGACAGATGCGGTCCCACCTCCAAGCCGCTAGGGACTCTGCTTTCGACTACCCGCTGCAGCTCTCTCCCGCTTCGGTTTCGTGACCTCAGAATTGCAGTCCAGAGCTGAGCCCCTAAAGCCTTGCGGCATTCCTGCCGATGCATGGATCAGAGCCATGTCCTCCCACGCACAACCGGCACCGACACCGGCCGCGGAGCAGAAACCGAGCCCGTGCATTGCGCGCCAACCGATTCTGGCGGCCGATGAAAGCGTGGTCGGCTACGAACTGCTGTTTCGCGAAACGCCGGAGGAGCGCCATTGCAGCGCCGACAGCGACAACGCCACGCGCACCGCGATCGACACGCTGAACCTGATCGGGCTGGGCGTGCTGTGCGATGGACGGAAAGCGTTTATCAACTGCACGCACCAGATGCTGCTGATGGGTTACATCACGCTGCTGCCGCCGGGTGACACGGTGGTTGAACTGCAGGACCGGGTGCCGGCCGAGGAGCCGGTGCGGGCTGCCTGCCAGGCGCTGAAGGACGCGGGATACGGCATCGCGCTCGACAATTTCGCGCCCGGCGACCGGCGCGCGCCGCTGGCGGACCTGGCCGACTACATCAAGATCGACATCCGTAAATATCCGCACGAACAGTGTGCGCCCCTGGTGAAGCAGCATGCCAGCCAGCTTTGCCAGATGATTGGGCTGAAGGTTGAAACCCGCCAGGACTTCGTGAACGCGCGGGCCGGCGGGTTCACGCTCTACCAGGGATATTTCTTCCGGCAGCCGGAGCGTATGCGGGCGCGGCAGATTCCCGCCAACCAGGCAACCTACGTGCGGCTGTTGCAGGCAGTGGCGAAGCCGGAACTGGACTTCGCCGAGATCGAAGACCTGATCAAGCGCGAGCCCTCGCTCTGCTACCGGCTGCTGCGCTACCTGAACTCGCCGCTGTTAGGCCTGGCTTCGCCGGTTTCTTCGGTGCGGCACGCGCTGAACCTGCTGGGCGAGCGCGAGACCGTGCGCTGGATTCGTATGGCGACCACGATCGTGATGGGACAGGAAAAATCCTCCGACCTGGTGCTGTCGTCGCTGGTGCGGGCGCGTTTCTGCGAGTTGCTGGGCGCCAAGGTCAAGCACGGAGGCGCCGACCTGTTTCTGATGGGCATGCTTTCCCTGATGGATGTGCTGCTGGAAGCGCCGATCGGCATGTTGATCGAAGACCTGCGGCTGGATCCCGACATCAGGGCTCAGCTACTGGGTGCAAAGACGACCGCCAAAACCCCGCTGTCGCCAATCTACGACATGATGGTGGCGCGGGAAGCCGGCGACTGGGGCGCCGTGACGACCGTGGGCCGGCACCTCGACCTATCGTTCCTCCAGATTTCCCAGGTCTACAACGAAGCCATGCGCTGGGCTCACCAGATCACCAGCGCGGGGAAGTAGTCGCCAGGCCCCGGTTGCCTTGGGCGAGCGGGGCAAGCCTGCGCAAACGCTGTTACACTGCCGCCTTGATGCTGGAGGAGACAGGTGAAAGCGTCCATTCTTTATCGCATCGCTGCTGTTCTTCTGGTGCTGTTTGCGGTGGGACATACATTCGGTTTTCGCCAGTCTGATCCGACCTGGGGAGTGGATCCGCTTCTGCAAGCCATGCGGTCGATTCACTTTAATGTGCAGGGGTTCAGCCGGACTTATTGGGATCTCTTTGTCGCAGCGGGACTCTCGGTCGGCGTGTTTTATCTATTCGCGGCGATCTTAGCGTGGCAGTTAGGCGGCCTTCCGGCACAGACCCTGGCATCGATGCGGGGTGTCGCATGGGCGTTCGCCCTTTGCTTTTTGGTGATCACAGTTGTGAGCTGGAGTTGCCTCTTTACCATCCCGATCGTGTTCTCACTCGTGATTACGGCATGTTTGATTTCGGCGGCATGGCTGTCAGGAAAGGCAGCTGAGGCATGATTGGTGAACATTGACCGGACGGAGACCTTGTTCGACAATCCCTTCGTACAAGAGGAAACCCAAAATGTCTCTTGCCCGGGCCTGTGCGGCTCTGTTCGCATTCCTGATCGCCGCTGTCCCTGCGCTCGCCAGCCAACCCGAAGCAATCCATGTGTGGCCGGTTGACTCGCTCAACAAGGTGTTCCCCACGGACGCTGTCGGGAAACACCGGCTTACGGCGGCCGAGTTCTGGGCAGGTCGAAACCAACATGTCAGCATCCAGTTCGCGATCCGCTCGGCGAAAGCGCTAAAGGACGTCTCTGCCGATGTTACTTCCCTCAAAACGACTGCCGGCGAGTCCCTCCACGAAGTGACTGTGCGCTCGGTCGGCTACGTGGTGGTGGGCTCGCACAGCGACGACACGCCCCCTGAAGAACTCATTGGCGAAGCCCCTGGCTGGTATCCCGATCCTCTGTGGAACTTTCCGATGGAGTTGGAGAGAAATCGAACGCGCTCTGTGTGGGTCACGGTAGCCGTGCCTGCCAATGCGGTCCCGGGTTTGTACCGGGGAACGCTACAGGTGCGGGCGGGCAAGCGCACCTTGGCACGCGCCGAGTTTCGCATTCACGTGCTCTCCGCGATTGTTCCCGCTGAGCGCACACTCAAAGTCACCAACTGGTTCAATCTCGGGGACGCAGCGTCCCGGCAGTTTTACGACGCGCCGCAGTTTTCTGACGGCTGGTGGACGTTGGTTGAGAACATCGCGCGTGTGATGGCAGAGCATCGCCAGAATGTGGTGATTACCCCGCTCATGGACCTGATTACGCCGCGCGCGGAGGGCGTCTCCCTGGCCTATGACTTTTCGAATTTCGATCGCTGGGTCGAAACTTTTCGGAAAGCTGGGGTGATCGGCTACATCGAGGGCAGTCACCTTCTCGGTCGGGCGGGAAGTTACGACGCGGCTCTTACGGTCCGGGTATTCCTGTTCGAAGAAGGCAAGGTGACAAAACTGGAACTTCCGCCGGACGATCCGCGGGTTGAGCCCTACTTGACTGGCTTCCTTTCTGCGCTCAATACGCATCTGGCTGAAAAGAACTGGAAATCGATTTATTTCCAGCACATTCTGGATGAACCCCATGGCGGCGAACCGCCTTACTATGCTCGAATCGCCAATCTGGTGCATCGCAATCTGCCCGGCGTTCTGACTATGGACGCGGTGGATGCATCCGACATACCCGAAGAGCTGAAGAACAACACGGACGTCTGGGTGCCGCAGCTCGGGCGCTTTGACAGTCAGATGCCGCTCCTCCGCGATCGCATGCAGAGCGGCCACGAGGTCTGGTTTTATACTTGCCTGTTCCCCAACAAACGCTACTTAAATCGCCTGATCGATTACCCGTTGATCAAAGTTCGCCTGCTGCATTGGCTCAATTTCCGCTACAGCTTCTCGGGTTTCCTGCACTGGGGATGGAATTACTGGACTCCCGAACCGGTGAAGGACACGCAGCCGGTGATCGATGCCAACACGCAGTTGTTGCCTCCGGGCGATGCTTTCATCGTGTATCCCGACCGGGCGGGCAAATCTGTCTTCAGTTCGATCCGTCTGGAAGCCATGCGGGAAGGGATCGAAGATTATGAACTGCTGCGCGTGCTGCAGCAGACCAATCCAACCGCAGCCGAACAACTTTCCCAGGCTGCCATCGCATCGTTCACGGAATATGTGCGCGATCCCGCGGAGTTTCGCAAGATTGAACGGAAATTGCTGCAAGCCCTCTCGAACTGAGGGTTGGTGAGTAGCGGCTATCGGCAAGAAAAGAAAGATGGCGGGAGTTATCACGGGGAACCGTGAGGCGCATCACTGCGTGTGGCTGAGGTGGGGACTAGATTAATGGAGATGATGTATTGCGCTACCGGGGGCCTTGCAAGTCACCATTGGGTGAAAGGCCGCCCGGGGCGCTCTGTTGTTTGGGCCATCTTCCTTTGGGCCGATCCCAGACGGCGCAACTTCAGTTGCACCTCGCGTTCATTTTTGCTTGAGTCGACAGTCCCGGCCCCTGAAGGGGCTTTTGAGAAGAAAGCACGTTACGGCTCCGCTGAAGCGGAGCCCTGATACGAGACTGAATCGTTCCTCTTCTCTGAAGTCGCGCGCTGGCAACCCCACCTGAAAAAATTCTGTTTGCGCGCTTCGAAAAATGCGCAACCGGGCACTTGCGCCGGAACGGTATCTCAGGCACCGCGATCGGGGCTTATGCTAAGGTGCGGGTTGCGAGAGAATCACTCAGCGGGGCAGGATGCCAGGTTCAGAACAGGGCGGGCGGGCGGTGGAGGGCCGCGGCAGAACTACAGCGGCCCTCTTGCTCGGAATAGCACTGGGCGTGCTAGGCCTGATGGTGATTGCCCGGCAAGCGGCGCCGTCGTTCTGGAGCGGCTGGGCAGGGCGGTTGTTGGGGCGCGGCACGCAAATCGATGTGAGCCAGCCGACGGTCGTGAACAAGATCCAGCAGCTGCAGCGGCTGGAGACCGTGGTGTACACCATGGACAAGGTGGTCAGCGGCGAGAAGGAGAGCGCGCTCCTGCCGAATTTTCTGGCAGGGGACCGGCTGCTGATGGTGGTGCACGGCGAGGTGGTGGCGGGCGTGGACTTCAGCGGGCTGAAGAGCGGCGATGTGGCCGTCGAGGAGAAGAAGGTGGTTCTGCGGCTGCCGTCGGCGCAGGTGTTTTCGACCCGCATCGATAATGAGCGCACCAAGGTGTATTCGCGGCAGACGGGGTTGCTGGTGCCGGTGGATCCGAACCTGGAGACGCAGGTACGGCAGGAGGCGGAGCGGCAGCTGCAGCAGGCGGCGTTGCTGGACGGCATTTTGAAGACGGCGAACACGAATGCGCGGAGTACGTTGACGAGCTTGCTGCAGGGGCTGGGGTTTGAGCAGGTGAAGTTTGAGTAGGGTGGATCTCAGTTTTCCGCACGACTATTCGTCGCGGCTTCAGCCACTGGGGTGGGTTTGGATTCTGAAGAAGAACCAAAAAGCGTACCTCAGGCGCTAAAGCGCGATCCCGTTGGCTATCATCGGCACGACTGAAGTCGTGCCCTCCCCGGTTCTGATGGTGGCGAGAGTCTCGGAGTTTCCGTTCTTCTGCAAATCCTAAGTCCGCGAAAGTTGTGGGATCCCACCCTAGCGTCGTAAAGTACGCGACCTTTCGGGTGGAGCACCGGCTGTCTGTAATCCGAGAATCTTAAGGGGGTTAAGAGTCGGGAAATCCCACGTTTCGAAGGGGTGCGGACATCTCGCTGTTTCTCGAGATGCGTAAATTTTTGCCATCACTTCGCTGGCGTCCCCGGTTTCGTGGGTTCGGCGGGGCTCGGCACCTGCCGCTTAGCCAGCTCTGCTTCCACGCGCTTCTTGAAGTCACCCTGGTCGTTGTGCGAAAGCCCGCTATACATCGACACAACACTCATCTCGCACGTGGTACCAATCGGCAACAAGGAGACGTGGTTTTTGCCCTGGTTGACCGCTCCGATAACGGACCAATGAACGGAGTGTTTCACATTGTACTCAGCGCTCATTTTGTCCTCGTCACTCTGCACGTCTTTGTAGTTGTCTGGATTGCCGAGAGCGGCTTTGACCGAGCCCCAAAGTTCGCTGCAAGAAACGGGATAGGTAGTCTTGTAAGTCTTGTTGCCGGCACCGAACGCCGGCAGAGCAAGAGCAAGCAGAACCACAACCACAACCGCAAGCCTGTTCTTCATAATGGAGTTCTCCTTGTCCGAATGTGCTTCCCGGCAGGTCAGAACGGAGCCCGAACACACGTTTCCCGACTAGCTAAAACTAGTCCATCGAGGTCTCTTGTCAGTGCGCCAAGTCACCGGAGCCGGTGACCAACGGAGTCGGGGGAGTCTACCCTGGGCGCAGCCGGAGGGCAGTGAAACAGTCCACGAGTAGCTGCCTCTATGGTCCGAGAATCCCATGGGGTGAGAGTTGTGGAATCCCACGTTTCGAAAATCGCGAAGCGTGGGGCACCCAGCACCCAGTTTTTTTCCTGGTTCGTTGACTTGATGGCGGATCACTCTTAGCATTGCCGCCACGCACTGCTATTGAAGGGGATCATCTGATATGGATCGTCGAAGGTTTTTGAGCTCGTCGGCTGCGGTGATTGCGGGGGCTGTATTGCCGCGCACGGCTTCTTCTTACGAAAACATTGTGGGGGCGAACGATCGCATCTCGCTGGGCCATGTCGGGAACGGGAGCCGCGGCGGGGATCTGGATTTGATTGCTTCGAAGCTGAAGTCCAGCCACAACGTGGAGATGACTGCGGTTTGCGATCTGTGGAAGGTGAATCGCGAGAAGGCGGTAGCTACCAACACCGGTTACTACGGCCGGGCTCCGCGGGCCGTGCAGCATATTGAAGAATTGCTTTCGATGAAGGATGTGGATGCCGTGTTGATCTCGACGCCGGAGCATTCCCATTCGCCGATTCTCAGGATGACGGCCGAGGCGGGCAAGGATGCTTACGTCGAAAAGCCCATGGGCAATGTGCTGGAGGAAGCGAAGGCAGCGCGGGATGCGGTGCTGAAGGCGAAGACGGTCGTGCAGGTCGGGACGCAGCATCGCAGCGAGCCTTATCCGCGGATGGGGCGCGAGGTGGTGCAGAGCGGGGAACTGGGCGATATCAGCAAGATCGAGATTGTGTGGAATTATCACGGGCCGCGGTGGCGCGGGCGGCCGGAGGTGAAGGAGATCCGCGAGCAGGATACGGATTGGAAGAGTTGGCTGCTCACCAAGCCAGCGCGTCCGTTTGATCCGCAGATGTATTTTGAGTTTCGTTTATATAAGGAGTTTTCCAGCGGGATTCCGGATCAGTGGATGAGTCACGGGATCGACCTGGTGCACTTCTTCATGGATGAAACTTTTCCCAGGTCGGTGATGGCGCACGGTGGCGTATTTGCCTGGCACGACGGGCGTGAGAACGCGGATACGTTCCAGGCATTGCTCGAGTATCCGAAGGGATTTCTGGTGAGTTATTCGACCAGCTTCGGGAACGATGCGCCCAGCTTCTCGCGGTACATGGGGAAGAAAGCTACGTTGATGAACATCGGAGGTGAAGGGAGTCCGCGGTATCAGGTGGTCGAGGAGAAGGGGAATCACGAGGACAACGCCAACATCGATAAGCAGCGCGCGGCGAAGCCGATCCTGCTGCCGGGAGAGAAAGAGCTTCCGCCGATGGGGATTGATGATTTGACTTTGGAGCATATGGCGAACTGGTTCGAGTGCATGCGGTCGCGCAAGGATCCGCATGCGACCGTGCAGAACGGGTTTGCGCATTCGGTGGCCTGCATGATGGCGACGCAGTCGTATTGGGCGGGGAAGAAGATGTATTGGGATGCGGCGGGGGAACGGATTGTGGATCAGGTGCCGGCGTAAAGCTGAACCATAGACGGGCGAATTTTGCAGATGAGAGCCGGTGGGTATCGCAGGCCAAACGCACAGGTCCTTCGACTGCGTTCGGCTGGCGCCTCACTTCGCTCAGGATGACAGACTACGGATGGCAGACTACTGATGAAAGACTATTTAATGATGCGGGCCGACCGGGCCGAGAGTCGAGCCCGACCTCAGGCGGCTTTGGACATGAAGTCCAGGGCGCGGGCGATGTAGGGTTTCAGGTCGCGGCGGTGGACGACTGCGTCGAGCATGCCGTGTTCCAGCAGGAACTCGCTGCGTTGGAAGCCTTGCGGGAGTTTCTGGCGGATGGTTTGTTCGATGACGCGGGGACCTGCGAAGCCGATCAGGGCGCCGGGTTCGGCGATGTTCAGATCGCCCAGCATGGCGAACGAAGCGGTGACGCCGCCGGTCGTGGGATCGGTCAGGACCGAGATGTAAGGGACTTTTAGTTCGTCGAGATGAGCCAGCGCGGCGGAGATTTTGGCCAGTTGCATCAGGCTGATGACGCCTTCCATCATTCGGGCACCGCCGGAAGCCGAGATGATGACCAGCGGCTGCTTCGTGTCGGCCGCTTTTTCGATGGCGCGGGTGATGACTTCGCCGACCACTGCTCCCATCGAACCGCCAATGAAGGCGTATTCCATGGCGCTCATCACTACGGGGCGCCCGTTGAGTTTGCCTTGGGCGTTGATGATGGCGTCGGTCAGGCCGGTGTCGTTGCGCGCCTGTTTCAGGCGCGACGAATAGGCCTTCAGGTCGACAAATTTCAGCGGGTCGGTCGAGACCAGGTTGCCGTCGAAGGTTTCGAACTGGTTGTCGTCGAACAGCAGGCCGAGGCGGGAACGGGCGTCGATGCGGAAATGCTTGTCGCATTTCGGGCAGACGTTGAGGTTGTCCTCGAGATCCTTCTTCCAGATGATCTGGCGGCAGCTGTCACACTTCACCCACAGGCCTTCGGTGCGCATTTTGCGCTCGCCGGAGGGGTCGAGTTCACCGGATTGACGTTTGAACCATGCCATTGGAAGATCAGCTGCGAGCGATCAAAATCAGCTGGTGGGCTTACGCCCACTTCGCCAGATGCCGCCCCTTGCGGGGCTCGCGTTCTTTGCTTGCCTGACCCAGCGCTTACGCGCTGGGCTAATCTATGCCGCCGCTGCGCGGCTTGGATTGCGGCGGTTTAAGCGTCCGTGTCTGTGCCGACGCCATTGCCGGGCACAGCTTTTTCGCCGACGGTCCGTTTTCTCCGGAGCCCTTTTTCTGTCCTGAGGTTCCCTATCCGGCGGTTATCGGTCCGCCGGTTCTTGCCGCTCGGTCCCCGGAATGCATTATCCAATAGATCTGTGGCTCTCTTGCCTTCCCGAATGCAGGGTCGCCGAATCCTAGGCCGGCGCGGAATGCTGACCGCGATCGAACGCAGACCTAAGGACGAATTCGCAGCGTGCGCGAATGCAAGCTATCAATACTCGATGCCACGTTGCGCCAGCACACCTTTTTCGTAGGCGTGTTTTACCTGGCGCATTTCGGTTACGGTGTCGGCTAGCTCGACAATTGTCGGATGAGCATTCCGGCCCGTCAAGATAACATGAACCATGTCGGGCTTGCGGCGAAGACTTTCGGCGACCTGGGCGGGATCGAGCATGCCGTAGCTGATGGCATAGTTGATCTCGTCGAGGATGACCAGGTCCCACTCGCCGGACTGGATTGCCTTTTCGGCTTCCGACCACGCTTCTTCGACCATGCGAACGTCTTCGGGGTCGGGCTTTTCGGCTCCGACCTTTACGAAGCCGCGGCCCATTTGCTTCATGACGAACTTGTCGCCGAAGGACTGCACGGCGTCGAGTTCGCCATAGTGCCAGGATCCCTTGAGAAACTGAAGCATGAGCACCCGCATGCCCTGGCCTACTGCTCGCAGGCCGGTGCCCATGGCGGCAGTGGTCTTGCCCTTGCCCGGGCCGGTATTCACGATGATGAGGCCACGGCGGATGTCCGGCATAGAGTCGAATTTCTTATTGTACCTGTCGGGACGTGGTCTCGTCAGTCCTTGGCCGTCGGTCGCCGGCAAGAATCAGAACTCACCGGTTTCGCCTATTGTTTGCACCTAATGGGTAGGTGCCTACATCTTTAACTTCGTCAGCTTCGGAACTGGTACGCTGGCCGGTTCGTATGCATCATAAGATCGGGTCTTCGACTCGCACTCGGGTTTGAGTCCGGAGGTCTCTCCGCATGAAACACAACAGGGTTGCGCTGTTTGTTGCAACGGTGATGTTGTCTTCGAGCTTGCATGCGAGGACGACGCGGCCGCAAACCAATGCGACGGGTCCGCGTGATGAAGAAGCGGTGCGCCAGATTGTGGACCTGGAGCGGCAGGCGAAAGAGGCGGCGCTGCACCGGGACGCGGCTTTCTCGGAACGGACGCTGGCGGACGATTATGTGGCCATCAGCCCGCTGGGACAGGTCATTGGGAAGGCGGAGACGGTGGCCGCGCGCAAGACTGCGCAATTACGGTATGACTCGATCGAAGTGACCGACATGGTGGTGCGATTGTACGGGAGCACGGCCGTGGTGACGGCGCGCGCGGATGTGCGCGGGAAAGAGTTAGGCGAGGAGTTCAGCGGGCCTTACCGGTTTACGCGAGTCTGGGTGCGGCGGTCGGGGCGGTGGCAGACGGTCAGTTATCAGGCGACCGTGACGCGGTAGTACAGTCACTAGTCGTCAGTCACCAGTCTTCAGCCAAGACCTCGCCTCGAGACTTGACTTGGGTCGGCCGGGTGATTCTTACCCTCGACTTCCGTCCCCGTTCCGCACCGTAGCGGGGCATACCTGGGAACCAGGTCTACGGCATTTGGAGCAGTTGGCGGTATTCGGGTTTGTGGTCTTCGGCGTCCGGGTCGGATAACAAGCCAGCGGCGATGCGCAGGGCTTCAACTTCTTTTCTCACGCGCACAATCTCTTCTTCCTTCATGCGCAGCACTTCTTCGACGGTCTTCATAACAGATCCTTGGGATGGCTGGATTTAGGGCAATTGCACCACCATGTGCACTGAATCTAAACGCAGGATGTCGCCATTGGTACGTCTGAGAAGTACATGGTCAATGGCCGGTATGGTAGGGGTGACCTTTGAGGATGGTGAAGGCCCGATAAACCTGTTCAAGAAGCACAACGCGGGCGAGTTCATGGGCGAGGGTCATTTTGCCGAGTGCGAGGGTGGAGGTCGCAGCTTTGCGGGTGGCGTCGGAAAAACCGTCAGCGGGACCGATGGCGAGGATGAGGGGTTGCGGATTGCGATCCTGGTGATTCTGCAGGAATTGGGCGAACTCCTCGGAGGTGAGTTGGCGGCCGCGGGAGTCGAGGAGAACGATAGCGTGGGCGGGTCGGGTAGCGGATTTTTCGCGGAGTTTCAGGAGCGCGGATTCGTCGGGAAGGGCTAGGCCTTCGACGTCGGCGTAACGGGAGATTCGCTTGAGGTATTCGGTGGTCAGGGACTGGATGGCGGGATTTTTCGTTTTGCCGATCCAGGCTATTTTTAGTTTCACGATCTGATTTAACCACGGAGGGGCACGGGCGGTACTGCTTGTCTTCGAGGAACGCTGGCAAGGGCGGTGGCTCCGCCCTAGAACCCTTTAACCGCAGAGGGCGCAGAGAAACCTAACTACTTTTTCGCGGAGGCAAGGATGATTTGGGCGCCGAACTCGATGGCGCCGTTTTTTTCGTGCCGGCGAATTGCGGCGTGGACTTCGTCGTTGATCTTGGGCCAGGCATCGGCGGGGACTTGGTCGAACATAGGGAGGAATGGCGTGGCGATGGCTCGTTGTTGTTCCCAGGCTTCCTCGGGCGGGCCCGGCCAGGTCCAGGGGACGGTGCGGCTTTCTTCCTGAGGATTGGTGAATCCATTTTTGGTGAACGCTTCGGTGAGGCTGCCGGGACGGGAGAAACGGAACGGGTCGGGGCCGCCGGGTGCGAGCAGCGAGCCGCCGACGTGGCGGTGGACGACGCCGATGGTGCTGGCGAAATAGGGTTGCTCTTTCGGTCCCCAGACGGCGAAGCAGGCGCGGGCTCCGGGCTTGAGGACGCGATGGAGTTCGCGGAGCGCGCGGTCGATGTCGGCAAAGAACATCACGCCGAAGCGCGAGGTGGCCAGGTCGAATTGCTGGTCGGGAAATGGGAGGTGTTGCGCGTCGGCTTGCCGAGTGGTGATGTTAGCTAAGCCACGCTGGCTCGCTCGTTGGTCGGCGATGGCCAGCAAATCGGCGCTAAGGTCGAGCGCGGTAACGTGGGCGGTGGGGATGCGGGTGGCGATGGTGATCGCGGGTTCTCCGGTGCCGCAAGCCAGGTCGAGGACCCGCATGCCGGGACGGGGATTGGCGTAGGCGACGAGCGCTTCGGTGACGTCGCGTCCCATCGCGGCGGATTTGGCTTTCCATTTTTCGGCGGCGGTCCGCCGGAAGGATGTGCCCCAGTCGGGGTGTGGGGTGGTGGTCATTGGGGGGTTTAAGGATTTTAAACGCAAAACTGGCGAAGACGGACCCTTAGGGGCAGGGGTGGAAAATTTGGAGGAGTCCATAGTTTTGCAGCGGAACGCAAGGTCCCTCGACTGCGTTCGGCTGACGCCTCACTCCGCTCGGGATGACAGTGTTAAATACGGGTCTAGGCTCTTTTCTTTTTTGCGGGCGCTGGTGTGGTCGTGCGCTTTTTGGTGGCGCGCCGGGGTGTGGTTTTCAGCTCGGCGGGTTCGAGGCGCCGGGCGGATTTCCAGAGGCGTTCGAGTTCGTAATAGCGGCGGGCTTTTTCGGCGAACACGTGGACCACGAAGTCTACGTAGTCGAGCAACACCCATTCGGCCTGGCGGTAGCCTTCGGTGTGGGCCGGGTACAAACCGGCTCTTTTGAGGCGGAGTTCGACCTCGTCGGCAATGGCCTGAATCTGACGGGGGTTGGTGCCGCTGCAGACCACGAAGTAGTCGGTGAAGGCGCCCGAACCTTTTTCGAGTTCGAGGATGGTGATTTCTTCGGCCTTCTTTTCCTGGCAGGCGGAGATCGCTTCGGAGACTTGGTGGCGAGTTTCGTTGCTCTTCATGAAATCGGTCGCAGGTCCTTGGCTGCAGACTCCTGTGATTGTAACTGAGCGCCGGGGTGGACGCTCAACCGCGGATTCGTTCGCGTCGCAGTTGTGCGGATTGTGACGGGTCCGGTTGAGCTTCGAGGCGTGCCTATAATGTCGCCCATGAGGCAGACGGTCGCGCATGTTGCGGTTGTGGTTCGCAATTACGATGAGGCCATCGCGTTTTATACGCGGGTGCTGGGGTTTCGGCTGGTTGAGGATACCGACATGGGCGGCGGGAAGCGGTGGGTGCTGGTTGCGCCCGCGGGGTCGGAGGGGACCAGTGTATTGCTGGCGCAGGCGGCGAATGCCGAGCAGGCCTCGCGGATTGGCAATCAGACGGGGGGACGGGTGTTCTTGTTTCTTCACACGGATGATTTCTGGCGGGACTACCACTCGCTGCGAGGGCACAACGTTGAGTTCGTGCGGGAGCCGAAAGAGGAAACCTACGGGACGGTGGCGGTGTTTCGGGATTTGTATGGGAATTTGTGGGATTTGATTCAGCGGAGATAAGAGCAGCTTAACCATGGAGGGCACAGAGGGACACAGGGCACAGCGGCTGCGCTTGCTACCCATGTGTTCCAGCTAATTAAGAGGTCGGGTGAGTGTAAAGGTCAACTACGGCTTGCTGGACTTTTTCGGAAAGGGCTTGCATGTCGTGGCCGGTCAGGCCGGAAGTGGAGATGGGTGCGCCGACTCGCATTTCCAGCGGCTGGCACTTGATGTGGTAGGTATTCATGGGCAGCAGTTCAAACGTGCCGACCAGGGCAACGGGAACAATGTCGACCTGCGCCTTGATTGCCAGGAAAAATGCGCCGGGCAGGAACGGCTTGATCTGGCCGTCGGGGGTGCGTCCGCCTTCGGGATAAATGACCAGGGGCATGCCGGCTTTCAGGCCTTTCAGCGCGGATCGGATGCTGCCGATCGAGCCGGCAGGGTTCTGCTGGTCAACGCAGATCTGTCCTGAGCGCTTAAGGTGCCAGCCTACAATCGGGTACGACAGCAATTCTTTTTTGAACGCGATGCGAAACTGAAAGGGCAGGTAGACGTACAGCACCGGAATGTCGAGGGCCGAGGCATGGTTGACCGCATACACGTGGGTGCGGGTGGTGTCGATCTGGTCGAGGCCGGTGACCTTCACAGGCGAGAGGATGGTCTTCATGATCATCCAGGACCAGGCCCGGGCGAAGTTGTGCAGGATACGTTCGCGATCGCCGAGGAGAGAGACGGGAATCGAGATGAGGCCGAGGAGGACGGTGTAAGCCCAGATCAGCGGATCGAGGATGAAGTAAGAGCGCAGGCGGCTGAGCAGGCCGTGGCGGAGCGGCCGTCGCGCCAAAGGAGCGATCACCCGCTCGATTGGGGTCAGATCGGATGCGGCCGCGACTTCTCCACTTTCGACTTCCGGCGATGGATTCTTGAAAGACACCTTGTCTATTCGATGCGCGCACCGAGCGCTCGCATCGCTTCTCCTACAATGTAAATCGAACCGGTAACGACCACCAACCCTCTAATTCCGGCTGCGGAGCGGGCTTTGGCCAGCGCCGAGGGCACGTCTGGTGCGTCATCGATCTCCACGGAAACCCGGACGGCGGCTTGGCGGATCTCATCGGCGGACGCGGCACGAGGGTTGTCGACATGGGTGGCGATGACGCGTTCGGCGAGCGGGAACAGGACCTCGGCGATTTCGCGGATCGCCTTGTCACGCATGGCCCCGAACACGAAGACGAGCGGACGGTCTTCATAGGCGGCGGAAAGGGTCGAACGCAAGGCCCAGGCGCCGGCGGGGTTGTGGGCGACGTCGAAGACTACTTCGGGATGGTCGCTGGTTGCGGGCAAGACTTGAAAGCGTCCGGGCCAGCGCGTTTCGCGGATGCCGCGCTCGATGCTGGCCGCGGTGATGGCGTCGAATCCCTGGGCCGCGAGTGCTTCGGCGGCGGCGATAGCCAGCGCGACGTTGCGAAGCTGGTGGCGGCCGACGAGGGGCGTCTCGACTACGATTTCTTTTCCCAAGACCTGCAGCGGATAGCGGGAAACGTATCCGGCCTTCTCGCGCGTACTCAGAACGAGGTATTGCCCGCTGTTCGGGCTGACGGGAGGAACGTAGGGGACGGCGCTCACGGCTTTCGCTCCCAGGTCCAGGATGGCATGGCCGAGGACGTCGTTTGCCTCGGGCGTTTGCGGCAGCGTGACCACGGGGGTCTGGGGGCGCAGGATGCCTGCTTTTTCACGCGCGATCTCGGTGAGGGTTTCGCCCAGGAATTTCTGGTGGTCGAGAGAGATGTCGGTGATAACGCTGAGGCGGGGGTCGACCACGTTGGTGGCGTCCAGACGGCCGCCCATGCCGACCTCGAGTACCGCGATCTGGACGCGCTCACGAGCAAAATATTCGAAGGCGATCGCGGTGAGCATCTCGAAGAAGCTCGGGTGCCACGGGAGTTCGGCTTCGGTGACCAGGCGTTCGACAGTGCGGTCGACCAGGTCGTGGATGAGGGCGAACGTGTCGTCGGCAATGGCGGAGCCGTCGATGCGAATGCGCTCGTTAATTCTCACAAGGTGGGGGGAGGTGTAGAGACCGGTTTTATATCCAGAGGTTTCGAGGATCGAGGCCAGCGTCGCGGCCGTGGAGCCTTTTCCGTTGGTACCGGCGATAAGGATTGCCGGAAATTTTCGTTCTGGATGTTCGAGAGCCTCGAGCAGCACGCGCATGTGGCCCAGGTCGAATTTGTGCGACGGCGTCTGGGCCAGCTCGTGGCCGAGGGCGAACATGCGCGCGATGGCGGTTTCGTAGGACAAGGCGGTTGACGGACGGAGCCCGCCGTGGCGACATGGTTAGGGTATCAAGGATGGTCGGAGAGTTTCGAGGGGTGGGCAGCGGGCGGCAGTGAGCGAAGGTCGAAGTGGGTCGGGCGGGGTTCGGGGGAGATATCCAGGCATGTCGTCGCGAGAGCCGAGGCTGGAGGGCTTACGCCCGCTACGCTGGGTACCGCCCTACGGAGCTCCCCGTCGTTTTGGCTCTTACCCAATGCTTACGCACGGGGCTAATCTATGCCGCCGCTTCGCGGCTGGTTGCGGAGTTTCACCCAGCGGGCAAATGAGAGCGAATACCTTCACGCGCGCCCTTTTACACTGTTTTGGCTGGAAACTGGGCTACACTGTCGGGCGCCGCCGGGCCCCGGCGCGCTGGTTGCGGATGTGCGTTTGAGGACGTCGTGAATAGATTTCGGCTTGCATGGAGGGTGCGGAGCGTGGCTGTGCGGCGAGGCTGCTCGTGGCTTGCGATCGGCGGGCTGGCAGCCTTTCTGATCGCGGCCGGGGTTTTGCCCGTTGGGCCAGAAACGGTGGCGGCCGCGGATGGAGAGGCAACCTCGCCTCCGGCAGCGCGCGTTGACCTGGCGGGGCTTGGGTACGGCGGGCTGTCGGCGGCGGCCCGGCAGTCGGGCGGGGCGAACCTGTCAGTCGATTTTCTCGATGCGAATCACGTCCTGGTTACATTCAATCCCAAAAAACTTTTTAAACGCCTGCCGGATTGCCCGCCAAGCCATGCGGACCGGCTGGTGCATGCCATGGTCCTTGCAGTGCCGGGTGGCGCGCTGGTTAAGGAAAGCGATTGGTACCTGCACGATTTGCGGCGTTACCTGTGGCGCCTGGGCGAGGGCAGGGTTTTGTTGCGGCGGTTGAACAAACTGTACGAGGTCGATTCGAACCTGGAGGAGAAGCTGATTTTCGATTCTCCGCAAGAGTTGTTGTGGGTGAGTGTCACGCCGGATGGCAAGCAGATCGTCGTCGAAACCGGGTCGCCGGCGCCGACCGCCCAGGCCAACAGCAAGCCGGGGAACGATCCAAAGAATAATAAAGAGCGCGTGAAGATTTCGTTTCTCGATGCCAAGACTTTGAGCGTGCAACGAACGGTGGATGCGCGCGGGATGACCAAGCTGGAGGCGACCAGTTCCGGCTTTGCCGACGTGCGCAAGCAGGGCAGCAACTGGCTGGTGGAGTTCGGCAACACGAATATCACGCGCGTAAAAGCGCGCCGCGCGCCGAACCTTCTGTATACCAGCAACAACACGGTGCTGGTGGGGCGCTGCTCGGTGTCGCATGAGGGCTACAACGTCAGCGCGTTTACGGTGGCGGGCACATTTCTATGGAGACAGCGCTGGTCGGATTGCCGGTATTCCCCAGTCGTTCGGGGCAGTGAGGACGGGAGCCGTTTTGCCGCGGGGACGGTTACCATCCGGCCTGCAATCACGGCGACCGCCACCGCACCGGCCGACGAAGCGCAAGAGGAAGGACTGGATCAGCACGTTCAGGTATTCGATACGGCCACCGGGAAGGTTCTGCTTTCGCTGATCGCGGAGCCCGCCGTTCCGGACGGGCAGAACTTCTCGCTTTCTCCTGAAGGCGCGCGGCTGGCCGTAGTGAATGGCACGTCCATCGACATATACGAGCTGCCGGAAATGCTGACGGGCGACCGCGCGCGCTTCATGGCAGTGAAAGCGGAGGCGCCGGCGTTGAATGTTCCGCCGGCACAACCGGGCAAAGAAGGCGAACCGGTGTTTGAGTCATCGTCGACGGTTGACTCAGCGGAGCCGGCGGCGGAAACGGCGAAGGATGCGCCAACCACGCCAGCGCCGCCGGTCAACAAGCCTGATGTTGGCGCGGAGCCCATTCCGACGCTCACCATCCGGACGGGAACGCAGGTGGTGGCGCTCGACGTGGTTGTGACCGACTCCTACGGAAACCAGGTGCGGGGTCTGCAGCAAAGCGATTTCAGCGTCAGCGAGGACGGTAAGCCGCAGAGGGTTCGCTACTTCAAGGAGTTCGCCGACACGCAGCGACCAGAAGCTCCGCCTCAGCTTCCGCCGCGAGAAGCCCTTCCGCCGAATGTGTTCTCCAATTACGCGTCGCCGCCGGAGAACGAGGCCGTCACGGTGGTGATGCTCGACCTGCTGAACACACCGATTCCGGACCAGATGCGCGCGCAGGACGAGCTGGTGAGGTTCCTGAAGAAGAAACCGAAGGACACCAGGGTCGCGATCTGCGTGCTTGGAGATCGGCTGCAGATGATTCAGGGCTTCACCGACGACAGCACAGTTCTGCTGGCGGGCGCCAAAGGGAAAAAAGCGTCCCAACGTATTCGGACGTTTCAGGATCGTGATGCTCCGACTTCAGTGATGCTGGAAGCAGGCCCGGAAAGCGCGCGGTTTAACGGAAGCTTGGCCTTCTTCGTCGAGTCCGTTGCCTTGCAGCAATCCGAAATCCGGCTGGTCGATGCCGACAAACGGATGATGATCACAGTAGACGCGTTCGCCCACCTCGCCAGATATCTGAGCGGCATTCCAGGCCGCAAAAACCTGGTGTGGCTGTCAGGGTCCTTTCTGCTTGGGATTTATCCGGACGCAAATCACCAGAACCTGTTTCTGGATTCGCGGAACTATGGCGACAATCTCAAACAGGTTGCGAATCTTCTGGGCGATGCGCAGGTGGCGGTGTATCCGGTGGATGTGAAGGGATTGGAAACGAATCCTTTGTTCAGCGCGGCCAGCAACGATCTGTTGGCGCCGATTACGATGACGGGACCAGCTCCAGCTTCCGCTCAAAGGCCGCGTGTTCAGATTAGCGCCGTCGCCAACGCGGTCATGATGGATCAGATGGATCAATTTTCTCTGGGGCTGACCGATGAGCACTCGACCATGACGAAGCTCGCTGCCGAGACAGGCGGGCAAGCCTTCTTTAACACGAACGATATTACGAAAGCGATTAAGACCGCGACCGAACAGGGCGCGAATTATTATGCGCTTTCCTATACGCCGGAAAACAAGAACTACAACGGCGCTTATCGCAAGCTGAAGGTGACGCTGGCGGGCAAGAAATATCACCTGGCCTACCGGTCCGGATACTACGCGATCGATCCGTTCGCCCCACTGAAGCCGTCGAGGGATTTGAGCTCGAGCCTGGCGCGCGCGGCCATGCTAGCGGGAGCGCCACAATCAAGGCAGATCGTTTTTGGCGCCCGCGTGGTTCCGGTGGGAAAACCGTGGATCGTCCAAGGGCCGGCTCCGGCGAAGCCATCGAAAAAGCGCAAGCAGCAGGACGGCCCGGTCGAGATGCAGCGGTATTCGATCGACCATGAGGTCTCTTTCTCGGATCTGCGTTTCCATCCGACGCCCGAGGGAAAGTATCACGGAGCGCTGAATTTCATGGTGACTGCTTTTGACGGAGAAGGAAAACAGGTGGCCAGTCAGTTGAGCGAGATGAGTGCCGATCTCAAGCCGGAGGCGATGAAAGATATTCAGGCGGGAGGCGTTCGGATCCACCAGGAGATCAATGTGCCGGTGAACGGCGCAGTGATGCGGCTGGGCGTGGAAGACCTCAGCAACAGCCACATCGGTACGATGGAGATCGGGCTGCCGGTGCCGGCGCCGCCCGAGGGGCTGGAGAGCACGCGCCGGGCCCTGCCGCCGGTTGAGCCGGACTGAGTTATTCGGAGAAAAGCACCTCCAGATAAAAGCTTCTAAACGCAGAGGACGCAGAGAGTGGCTTTTGGTCCGGTCGATTCCCCGAACACTTGCTTGATCCAGGCACGATGGTAATCTTTCGGCTCGCGTAGAAGTAACCTCGAAGTCTGCCTCACCCGTAATGCTCCACGAGAACCGCCGTAATTGGCGGGGTGTTGTTAACAACTGTAAACTCCTTTTTACATGTCGGACATTTTGAGGGGCCGAAAGGCACTTGGGGCTGCGATGCGGATGGAACGAAGATTGAATGCTGCGGGCGAGCAGGAACCATGCTCGATACGCATCCAGATCGATACCAGGTGGAATGCCGACGCGTCTTTTATCCCCAGATTGAGGGTGGAGTGACCATTCTTTGGGGAAAACTCAAGGATAACTGGGAAAGCACCGCAGTTCCGGAGGACGCAGGCTACTCTGGCAGCCAGGCGCCTTTCTCTGGACACCGGGGCGACGTAAAATATCTGGTTTTCGGGAAAGGACCAGATATGACTACGAATGCGCCCGAGGATGCGGCGGCTCACACCGTATATGTAAGTCTGACCGGTTTGCCGCTATCGATGAAGTTTGACTGGCCGTTTCATCATTCGACGTCGGGTGCGGATTTCTGGGTGCTGCACGCGCATGTCCGGCTGGAAGGATCCGGGCTGACGGCGCCGGTGGCGGTGAACATGTCGGCGACGGTGCGCGAAGTGTTTTCGTCGCTTGAGCCGAAAGACACTGAAGGGCCGATCATCAACGCGATCCGGAAAGAAGTCGACCGGCGGCAACTGGAGTTTGTGAAGTCGGGGAAGCTGGTGCCCTTGCAGTTTTCCAGCCGGCATTACGATTTCAAGCGCAACCAGTGGGCGTTCGGAAAAGCCGACGACGCGACCCTCCGCACGTTTCTGGAGCGGAAAATTTATTGGCAGACGAAGTTGCATGGCGGCGATGTGTGGCTGGGGGACGCAACCGAGGCGCAGTATCTGCAGACCACGACCGATCACCTGGCGGAAGTTGCCAACCAGATGGCTGGGGCGGGATTGATCAAGTTGGAGCGGCGATATGCGACGGCGCTGCCGTCATTGATGGCGCGGGCCGAGGAATTTGAGTCGGCGAGGCAGGCAGCCGTGGCGGAGTTGGAGAACAAGCACGCGTTCGAGCGCGGATAGAGTTTGGAGTAGGGAGACCCTGGAGGCCGTCTCGCGGGTGCGGGGCGGCCTTGGTGTTGAGTTGCCTGAAATATTGGGACCTTTGAGAATCTGCTACTACCGTCAGGTCAGCGCTTCTTCTTCGGCTTAGGCATCTCAGTGATTTTGTTGTGAGATCGATTGTCTACGGGAACCTCCGGCACCATTGCCCGAATCTGATCCTTCGTCTTGCCCTCGGTCTTCTCCAAGAAATACCACAACGCATCAACCAAGATGTCGTTGGTAGTTGTCCGCTTATCTTTCTTTGCTCGGCGGACCTCACCAATCCATCGTATGGCCGCTCGGTCTTCAGCAGTTAGGCAGACCGAGGTTCGGTGGGCATCGTCGGGAATGTGTTTCTCTCGGGGACTCATTTCTCAGTTTGCAGTTGACTGCGCTCTAGCATTGTTACATTATTACGTTATAGTGTAATAACGTAATAACGTCCGTTTGCGCGTCCAGTTAACGCGCGTAATAGAATTTTGAAAGGGACACCAGATGGCGCAAAGTAAGCCATTCTCGGCAGAACTCCGAGTGTTTGAGGAGCACCGCAAGGAATGGTCGTGGTCACACCCCGGCGAGTATGTCGTTATCCAAGATCAGGTCATTCTGGGTGGCTTCTTCTCTAGCTATGCAGAGGCTTTTAAGGCTGGCTTGCAGAGATTTGGCGTTGGGCGGGGATTTCTTGTAAAGCAGGTATGGGTGACCGAGCCGGTGTACTTGGTCTCATAGCATGGCCCGCATTGAGCTCAACTGGGATCCTTTCAACCCAACGGATCCAGGTCCTTGCATTGATGTCGTAATCACAAATTCTGCTGATGTTATAAAAGCCGGACACGCTATCGGTATTGAATACCCGCAGCCCCGCCAAATGAGAGCGCTTCTGGATACGGGGGCATCGATCACCGTAATCAGCAGAGTCTTCGCGGACTATTGCAAACTTTTTCAAACCAGCGAGGGCAGCGAGATCACGGCTGTTGGTGCTACGCATCGGTGTGGCGAACACGCCGGGTTCATAAGTTTTCCGAATACTACTCTTCGTACTTTGGACCCGGTTCGCATCGTTTCCGCTGTCTTCGCAAAAGAGCGCTATTACGCATGTTTGATTGGTAGAGACATCTTGCGAAACTGGAATATCACCTTCGATGGGCGCTCCAAGCGCGTAACGATCACGGAATGATCGGAACTTTCCCTTTCGAGTTGAACGCCTGAAGACACAATAGTCACTCAGATCCGCATGGGCATGACGATGTAGCGGTACTTGTAGTCTTCGCTGCCGAGGGGGCGGAGTTGGCCGGCGGATTGGGGGTCTTTCAGTTCCAGGCTGACGTCTCCGGAGCCGACGGCTTTCAGGAAATCGAGCAGGTAGGTGGCGTTGAAGCCGATGGTCAGGCCGTCGCCCTGGTAGGGCGTTTCGATGGAGTCTTCCGATTCGCCGGTTTCGGTCGAGGAGGCGGAAAGCTTCAGCTCGCCTTTTTCCAGGCGCAGGCGGACGGCGCGCGAGCGCTCGTCGGAGAACTGGGCCACGCGCTGGATGGCGGAGTTGAAGTCGTCGCCGTTCAGGCTGACCAGCTTGCTATTGTCCTTGGGAAGCACGGCTTCGAAGTTCGGGAATTGGCCGGTAAGCTGGCGCGAGGTCAGCAGGCGCTGTCCGATGCGAAAGAAGAGCGTGGACTCGTCTTTTGCGAAATCGATGGTCTCGACGTCAGTGGAGTCGACCAGCGACTTCAGCTCGTCCATGCATTTCTTCGGGATGAGCGTTTTCAGTTCGCCGGAGACGCCTTCGAATTTTTCGCCGCTGCGCTCGATGTGGGCGAGGCGATGGCCGTCGGTGGCGACCATGGTAATCGATTCCGGCTTCAGCACCATCAGGGCGCCGTTCAGCGTGTAACGGGATTCCTCGCTGGCGATTGCGAAACCGGTCTTGGCGATCATGAAGCGCAGAACCTGTGCGGGGATCTTGACCACGCCAGCGGTCGGAAACACGGGCAGGCTGGGAAAATTGGATTTCGCCATGCCGACCATCTTCGTGTTGGAACGGCCGCAGCGAATGCTGACCCAGTGGTTCTCCAGCAGCTTGATGGTGATTTCCGCGTCGGGCAGGAGCTTTACGTAGTCGTAAAGCTTGCGCGCGGGAATGGTGCACGAGCCCTCTTTTTTGACCTTGGCAGCACAGGCGGTACGGAGGCTCAGGTCAAGATCGGTGGCGGTGAGCGAGAGCTTGTCGCCGCCGGCTTCGAACAGGTAGTTGGAGAGGATCGGGATGGTGGTCTTGCGCTCGACGACTCCTTGGGTTGCCGTGAGCTCACGCAGGAGTTCGAACTTGCTGATCGTGATCTCCATGGTTCCAGTTCCAGTCGCGGTGGCCTCTTCAACCGGCATAGCCGAATCTCCCCGTAGGCGGCGCTACTTCTATTACTTTTTTATATCAAATTAAAAACCTATAAAACCAGTAGTAACCGTAGGCAGGTCGGAAAAGTGGAAAACCGTCGCAACCGGCTTCCCTGCATTCGCTTACTCGACCACCGTTCATGTCCAAAATAGGACCCGCGGGTGGCGGAGGCCGCAGTAAGGTTTCCCCCGACTCCCTGCGACAGTCTATCTCTTACACAGCTTCCACATGCTCTCCACAGACGCAGGCCCGGAAGACCGTGCCGTTCCGTGGAAAATCGCGCCGCAAGCGCAATTAACCGCCTAATTGCTCGGTCAATTTATTGATGAGCCTGTTTAAATCCTTGTCGTTCTTGCGGGCCTCGTCGATTTTCTCGACGGAGTGGAGCACGGTCGTGTGGTGCTTGCCGCCGAACTGGCGTCCGATCTCGGGCAGCGAGGCTTCGGTCAGATGCTTGGCGAGATACATCGCGATCTGGCGCGGGTAGACAATCGCGCGCGAGTTGTTCTTCGCCTTGATCTCCACCAGGCGCAGGCCGAATTGCTCGGCCGTCGCTTTCTGGATGGATTCGATCGTGACCTTGCGGGCCTGCGAGTCGATGAAGTTCTTCAGCACCTGCTGTGCGTAGGGGAGAGTGATTTCGGCGCCGATGAGAGACGAGTG
Organism: uncultured Acidobacteriota bacterium; assembly: GCA_963733805.1. GTDB lineage: Bacteria > Acidobacteriota > Terriglobia > Terriglobales > Acidobacteriaceae > Gp1-AA133. The sequence goes on from CAVTEO010000012.1 coordinate 281,657, forward strand.
AGCTACCAGGCGGATGAGCGCGCCTTCGAGTTCGCGGACGTTGGAACGGATGTTGGAGGCGACGTAGAGGGCGACGTCGGTGGGCAGGGTGACTTTTTCCTGCTCGGCCTTTTTCTGAAGAATGGCGACCTTGGTCTCAAGGTCGGGCGGCTGGATGTCGGCAATCAGTCCCCATTCGAAGCGGCTGCGCAGGCGGTCTTCCACCTCGGCCAGCTCTTTGGGTGGCCGGTCGCTGGCGATCACGATCTGCTTCATCGACTCGTGCAGGGCGTTGAAGGTATGGAAGAACTCTTCCTGGGTGCGCTCTTTCTGGGCGAGGAACTGGATGTCGTCGACCAGCAGGACGTCGACATTGCGGAACTTGTCGCGGAAGCTGGTCATCTTGTCGTAGCGCAGCGAGTTGATCATCTCGTTGGTGAACTTTTCGCTGGAGACGTAGCAGATGGCGGCTTGCGGCATGCGCTTCTTGATTTCGTGACCGATCGCCTGCATCAGGTGGGTCTTGCCCATGCCGACGCCGCCGTAGAGGAAGAGCGGGTTGTAGGCTTTGGACGGGCGTTCGGCGACGGCCTGGCAGGCGGCGTGGGCGAACTGGTTGCCGCTGCCGATGACGAAGGCGTCGAAGGTGTAGCGCGGGTTGAGTTGCGCGGCGCCGTCCCAGTCAAAACGGGCCTGGGCGGCGGCAACGGCTGCCGCCGAAGAGGCCGATGTGTTGGAGACCATGCTCAGGCCGCCATCGTGGCGGAGAGGCGTGGCTGCCGGATCATCCTCGGGCGTAACAAACTTTACGTCGGCATAATCCATTCCGAGATTGTCGATGGCTTCCTGGATCAGGTCCGCGTACTTGTCCCCGACGTGGCGGAATTCGACGGTCGGAACGCGCACGAACAAAACCCCGCCGGTCGCATGGCTGTAGCGAGTAGGTTTTAACCAGGTATCGTAGGAATGGCGGTTGATTTTCTTCTCGAGCGCGTCGAGGATGCGAATCCATGGGTTCGGGGCAATGGTTGTACTAGGAACAGACATAAACGCTCGTCTCGGGGCCGGCGGCTGGGAGGGCCCGACTGTTAATAATTGCGGTTGAAGAATCTCTTAAATTAGTGCAGAGCGCCTCCCGTCGCACGGGAGCGGATTGCCTGGGCTTAAGAAAATTTCAGAAAGTAGAACAGGCGGCATACTAGCACAAAATATTTTGGCCGCGTGGAAAACTTCGCGAAAGAATTTTTCGCGCGGGCAAAATTCGAGCCCGAAGTTTTCGTCCTGTCAAGTAGCGAATGTGTAACTGCAGCGCGGGTGGTGCAGAAACCAGGTGCCGTCAGAAAGGCACGCCAACCGGGCGTCTGGTGCGGCTTTCGGAAGAGCGCAGCGAGCATGGTGAAGGGACGCGCATCAGCGAAATTTTTCTTTGCGGGATTGCGTGGGAGCACTTGCAGAATTCCTGTGCGCTGACGAACACAAAAGTTTGCCGCGCAAATTGGTTACAAGAATTTTCGCCGCGCTCGAATTTTTTCGAGCCGGTCCGCGGCGCGGGGTTTTTTCTTGATCACGCAGGGCACCCGCCCTGGTCTGCCCGATTGTGCGGTAGCCGTCTAATGAGTGACACCACCCCCGAGATTCGCTCGGCTGGGCAGACGAAGGCGTCAGCCGCTTCGCGACAACCGGCCCACCCGAATTGCCGCATTTGGGGCGCGTCATTTATACTCACAGTTTGCCTATAGGCCATTGATCGAATCAGGAGCAGCGATTTTTCATGCCCAAGCGCACTTTCCAACCAAACCGGCGTAAGCGCTCGAAGAAGCACGGATTCCGTACGCGTATGAAGACCAAGAGCGGAGCCGCAGTGTTGTCGCGCCGGCGCGCCAAAGGCCGCAAGCGGGTATCGGTGAAGCCCGGCTTCCGCGAATAAACATCCCGCTATCTTTCCGGGTTTAAACCAGTTTCTCCGATAGGGTTTTTCATCCTGTGCAACGAATCCGCCAACGGATCGTGAGTGAGCTGTGACTGTGATTGCTCGGCCGGGAGAGTCGAATGTGCGGGGAGGCGCGGGGAAGAAGAATGCGCGCAGCGGGCGATTGTTGCGGCATGCCGACTTTGAGCGGGTGTACAAGCAGGGCCGAAGGCACTTTGCTTCCCATATGACTGTGTTTTACCTGCGGCGCGAGGAAGGCGAAGGCATGCGCGTGGGATTCACGGTGGGACGGGTACTGGGCGACGCGGTGGACCGGAACCGGATGAAGCGGCGCTTGCGCGAGTCGGTACGCCTGACCCGACCGGCGGCTAGCCCCGCGGTCGATGTCGTGATCAATCCGAAGAAGTCGGTGCGGACGGTGGCGTTTTCCGTGTTGCTCGGCGAAGTGGGCAAGGCATTCGAAGTGATTGCGCAGAAAATTCGCAGCGCGTAAAGGCGAGTTCAGATGACTATGGCGCGGAACGCGGTCATGCTTTTGTTGCGGGGATACAAGTGGGTCGTATCTCCGCTGCTGCCGCCCAGCTGCCGCTATGTGCCAACCTGCTCCGAGTATGCGATGGAAGCGGTTGAGCGCTACGGCGCGCTACGCGGAAGCTGGAAAGCCGTGGCGAGACTCTTGCGATGCCATCCCTTCGCGAAGGGTGGATACGATCCGGTTGTCCGGACTGCAGGAAGGTATGCATGTTCCGGCAATCACCGATCGCCGCAGATCAGCCTTCAGGTGGGCGCATCGCGCAGGCAAGGGCTTGATACGAGCTTGAAGGGAATTCGACGGTAACACTTTGGCAGACTTTCAAAATCCACAGCAAGAACCCGGAATGGAGAAGCGGCTTCTCCTCGTCTTCGCGATCACATTCCTGATCATTCTTATCTCGCAGCCGCTGCTGAAAAAATACTTACCGCAGACTCCGGAAACCCAGTCTCCTGCTCAGAATCAAGCTCAGAATCAGCCGGCAAATCCGGCGCCGCAAGCTGCCGCGGCTGCGCCCGCTCCTGCTCTTCCAGTTCAGGGAGCCAAGCAGGCCGGGGCGGAAGCCGAGACCGTGGTGGAGAACGATCTGTACAAGATCCGCTTCAGCAATCGCGGGGCGCAGGTGAAGTCGTGGGTGCTGAAGAAATTCAAGGACGACAAAGGGCAGCCGCTGGAACTTGTGAATGCGACCGCGGCCGCGAAGTACGGCTATCCGCTCTCGCTGTGGTCGTATGACGAGGCCCTGCGCAACAAGCTGAACTCGGCGCTGTATGTCCGGACGCCGGAGGGAGCGGATGCCCTGACGGCTCCCGCGGATATTTCCTTCGAGTACTCCGACGGCGAGGTTGCGGTCCGCAAGACTTTCAAGTTTGACCACAGCTACCTGCTGTCGATCGAGACCTCGGTCGTGCAGAAAGGCAGCACGGTCACCGCGCTTCCGATGTGGCCGGCGGCTTTCGGGGACGAGTCGAACCCGGCTTCTTATGCAGCCGCGCGCGTCGAGTATCAGAACGGCAATGACGTTGAACGCATCGCGCTGAAGAAAGTGATCGGCGGCAACACGATTCGCGGACCCTTCCAATGGGCAGGCGTGAGCGATCAGTATTTTGCCGCGGTATTCCTGCCCGAGGATCCGGCTGGGGCCGCGATGGTCACGCTGCACGGAACGCTCGACAACCCGCAGGACGCCAAGCACCCGCTGGAAGTTTTGGGCGCGGGAGCGGGAGCTCTTGGGGGAATGACGCGCGAGCGAATGTATGTCGGGCCGAAAGCGCTCGATGTGCTGGAATCGGTGCCGGTGGCGGGCTTGCCGTCGGGTGTCGAGCCGGACCTGCGGAAACTGGTCGATTTCGGCTGGCTCGGCCTGATTGCGCGGCCGCTCTTCCTGTGGCTGAAGTGGACCTACAACCACATGGTCCCTAACTGGGGATGGGCCATCGTGATCCAGACGCTGGTCATCAACCTGGCCTTGTTGCCGCTGCGCATCGCGCAGATGAAGTCGATGCTGAAGATGCAGCGGGTCGCGCCGCAGATCAAGTCAATCCAGGAAAAATACAAGAAGTATGGGATGCGCGATCCGCGCAAGCAGGCGATGAACGAGGAAATCGCCGCCATCTACAAGACCGAAGGCGTGAATCCGGCGGGAGGATGCCTGCCGCTGATTATCCAGATGCCGTTCCTGTTCGCCTACTACCGCATGCTGGGCGTAGCGCTCGATTTGCGGCTGGCGCACTGGGCGTGGGTGCCGGACCTGTCGTCGCCAGACCCGTACCACGTTCTTCCGATCGCGGTCATCATCAGCATGCTGTTCATGCAGCGCATGACGCCGCAGGCCGGGATGGATCCGCAACAGCAGAAGATGATGAACCTGTTCATGCCGGTGATGCTGGGCTTCATCAGCTGGAACCTTGCGGCCGGGCTTTGCCTGTACTGGTCGGTGGGCAACGTGATCGGGATCGTGCAACAGCTGGTGATGAACCGCACGCCGCTGGGCCGCGAGATGCGCGAGATGATGGAGAAGCGCGCGCGGAAGAAAGATAAATAGCTGCGAGCTGTCAGCTATCAGCTGTCAGCCCGACTTCCTACTCCGTTGGATTTGGGATTCTCGGGACGATGCATGAGGATTGGCCGTGCAGACCAATTTGCTGAAAGCTGATGGCTGAAAGCTGAGAGCTGATTTTCTATGCCTATTCCTGACAAAATCGCTGCCGCCAATCAGATCAATGAATTCCTGCGTGGAGTTGTTGCCAACGCAGGGCTGCGTTTGAAATATCGCATCACGGTCGATCCGCCGTTGCCCGAGGAGCGCGACTGGGAGCGCCCGGAAATCCTGGTGGAATTTGCCGGGCCGGACTCGCCTCTAGTGCTGGAGCGCGGGGCCGAGCTGCTGCGCTCGATCGAGCTGCTGGCCATCGAGATGCTGCGCCTTCCAGGCAACGAGCACGAGAAAATTTCCTTCGACTGCATGAATCACCGATCCATGCGGATTGAAGAGCTGCGCATGGCGGCCAACGTAGCAGCTGAAAAAGTCCGCAAGACCGGAGCGCCCTACAAGTTCGCCCCCATGTCGTCGCGCGAGCGGCGCATCGTGCACCTGGCGTTGCGCGATGAAAGCGACCTGCGCACCGAGAGCGAGGGCGAAGGGATGCGGCGGTGCCTGGTGGTGTATCCGAAGGACTACCGCGCTTCGGCTTCGAGCAGCGCGCGTCGTTCGCGCTAAGAGTTAAGCCGGAGCACCAAAGAGGGTAGAGGGAAGCTCGGACGTATTGCGCACTGAGATTTTCCTAGTGCTGTGAGTTTCCATCCAGGTCGCGGGCGGGGGCGCCCGCGCTACACGAGTTCCTCGCTACAATCCTTGCGTGAACCTCGACGACACGATCGTCGCCATTGCGACTCCTTCTGGCCGGGGCGGGATCGGCGTGGTGCGTCTGGCGGGATCGGAAGCGCGAGCGATCGCCGAGCCCATGCTCCAGCTGAAGCATCCGCTGCAGGCGGGGCGCGCGGTGTTCGCGGAGTTGGTGGACCCTCAGTCCGCCACCCGTTCGCGGATCGATGAAGTGGTGGTGACTTACTTCGCCAAGCCTCATTCCTATACCACGGATGACATTGCGGAGATTTCGGCGCATGGATCGCCGGTGGTGTTGCGGCATATTGTCGAGATGGCGGTGGCACGCGGGGCGCGGCTGGCAGAGCCTGGCGAGTTCACCATGCGCGCGTTTCTGAATGGACGGATCGATCTCACGCAGGCCGAGGCGGTGCGGGATCTGATCGAATCACAGACTTTGTTTCAGGCGAAGGTGGCGGCGCAGCAGCTGGAGGGCGCGCTCTCCCACCGGTTGAAGCCGATCAAGGCGGACCTGGTGCAGCTCATCGCGCAGCTAGAGGCCGGTATCGACTTTGCCGAGGACGATGTGTCGATTCTTCCCGATGCGACCATTCTCGAGCAGATGGCCGCAGTGCGTATGCCGCTCGAGACGTTGGCCGCGAGCTTTGCATACGGCAAGATCGTGCACGAGGGATTGACGCTGGCCATCGTCGGCCGGCCGAACGTGGGGAAATCGAGTTTGTTCAACCGGCTGGTGGAGCGCGAGCGCGCGATTGTAACGGCGACGCCCGGCACCACGCGCGACCTGGTGAGCGAGACGGTGGCGATCGGGGGGATTCCGGTCAAGCTGGTCGATACTGCGGGCATCCGGCAGGCGCTCGATGAAGCGGAAAGTATCGGAATACGAAAATCGATGGAAGCCCTGGCGGACGCGGACCTGGTGCTGGTGGTGCTGGACGCATCGCGGCCGCCGGTTTCGGAAGATTCCGAACTGCTCGCTCGCGTGCACGGCCGGAACGCGATCGTGGTGGAGAACAAGACGGACATCAGGGTACCTGGCTCTCAGCTCTCAGCTGTCAGCTCTCTGGCGCCTTCCGTGCGGACGTCTGCTCTCACCGGCGACGGTATCGATGCCTTGCGGGCGCAAATTCTGAGCGTTGCCGGCGGTGATTCGGCAGGACAGCGGGAAGCCGGCTTTCTTACCAACGTGCGGCAACAGGGGCTGGTGCGCGCTTCTCTGGCTGCGCTGGCCGACGCCCGGATCGCCGTAGAGAACAAAATTCCACACGAAATGCTCCTCATGGATCTCTACAACGCGCTGCGGCCGCTGGATGAGATTACCGGCGCCACCACCAACGACGACATCCTCAACTTGATCTTCAGTACGTTCTGCATTGGAAAGTAGAAGCCCCCACCCTACTTGGAGCCGCACTCAAAACCTCTAACCACGGAGGACACAGAGGGGCACGGAGGAGAAATAGCACTTGCTTGTGCGAGCCTGGAGTGTTTTGCTCAGCCATCAGCCATCAGCCATCAGCCATCAGCCATCAGCCATCAGCCATCAGCCATCAGCCATCAGCCATCAGCCACTATTCGTAGCGCAGGGCTTCCACCGGGTCCAGCTGCGAGGCGCGCAGGGCTGGGACCATTCCGCTGGCGACCCCGACGAGCAGCAGCACTCCGGTGGAGAGCAAGACGGTCATCAGCGAAATCTTCAGGTGGATGTCGGCTTTGCCGGAGTCGTCTTCAAACAGGGCGCCCATCAGGGGAAGCGTGCCCACACCGGCGGCGACGAGGTAAGAAAGCAGGATGCCGGCGGCGCCGCCCAATAGCATGATCAGCAGAGTCTCAGCCAGGAACTGCACTTTGATATGGCGCTTGCGCGCGCCCAGCGCGCGCCGCAGGCCGATTTCGCGGATGCGCTCGTCGACCGACACCAGCATGATGTTCATCACGCCGACGCCGCCAATGCCGAGGGTGAGCGTGCCGATGAAGGTCAGCAGTACCTGCAGGCCGATGGTCAGGCCATCGATGATGGGACGAAACTCCTCCCGGCCGAACATCTGGATGGCCTTGGGATCGGTAGGCGAGAACTGCTGGCGGGATGCGACCGCGGCCAGCACCTGCGCCTCCGCGCGCTTCTCGAATTGCGGAGCGATCGGCTCAAACACCAGCACCGATCCGTAGCGCGTGTTCCAGAGATCGCCGGCGGCCGAGTACGGGATCCAGGAAGACTGATCGTCGCTCGAGAAATAATTGCTGAGCTGGATCTTGCGCGCCATCACGCCTACTACCTGGAACGGAACGCCGCGCACCAGCACGGTTTCGCCAACCGCGGGACGTCCGCTAAAGAGTTGCTCGCGCAACCGGTTGCCGAGAAAAATCACGCGCCTGCGCTCCAACTCGTCGAGCGAGTTGAGCCAGCGGCCCTCGGCTGCCACTTCATTACGCATCTCGCCATATTCCGGACACACGCCGCGCACGGGCGCGGTTCCCGACATACGATCGCCGTACGCGATACCAGGCCGATGAACGGTCTCCAGGCACACGTGTTTCACGAGCGGAACGGTCTCCTTGATCAGTTCGACATCTTCTTTCTCGAAAACTACTTTCTTGCCGGCGCGCTGGCCGCCCGGTTGCTCGCTGGTCTGCTGTGGCCAGCAGATCACTGCACCCTTGCCGAACGCGTTGAAGCCATTTACGAGGACCGAACGAAAACTGTTGCCGTAAGCAATCAGCAGGGTGACGGTGGCGATGCCCCAGACGATGCCCAGCATGGTGAGCGCGCTGCGGGTGCGGTTGCGCTTCAGGGCGATCCAGGCTTCGTAAATGATTTCGGTCAGCATGGGCTAATCAATTCTTAGCTATCAGCCATCAGCTGTCAGCTCTCAGCAAAACGCTGCATTCACATCCCCCTACGTAGGGACAGCCGCCCTCGGCTGTCCAGCCGGGCGTTGACCCCGGCCAATGGTCTCGACTGGTGACTGACGACTGCTCTTCTCATCCCCCGGCCTCGTAGCGCAGCGCTTCGATCGGATCGATGGACGCTGCGCGGCGCGCCGGGTAGAGCGCCGACAGCACGGCGATCATTCCCAGCAGGGTGCACGCCAGCAATCCCGTGCCCCAGGTGGGCAACAGGCCGGCAAAGAATTCAGGCATGGGAAGCATGTTCACGAGGGCGCACAGCCCATATGCGATGCTCAGTCCCACGGCGCCGCTGAAGCCTGCGATCAACAGCGCCTCGAAAAAGAATTGCCGGAGAATTTCGTGGCCGCGTGCGCCCAGCGCTTTGCGGACGCCGATCTCGCGCGTACGTTCACGCACAGCGACCAGCATGACGTTCATGACGCCCAGCCCGCCGAGTACGAGCGTCACCAGGCCCACGGCGCCCAGAAAATATTTCATGCCGTTGGTCATGGTCTCGAAGGCCTTCGCTTCCTGGACCGTGTCCCACACCGGGCAGGCTTCCTTGTCATTGGGATCGAAGTTGTGCAGATGTCCGAGGGCGCGGCGGATCTGATATTTGCACACGTCGTGCACATCGACCGAGCGCGGCGTCACGAGCAGTTGATCGAGGTCATGCGCCGTGGATGGCGGCTTCGCGGGGAAATCGCGCTGCATGGTAGCGAACGGGATGAAAACTTTGTTCACGTCCCAGCCGTCGTAACTGGAGTCCTGCTTCTTGGTCTCCATGACGCCGATGACGGTGTAAGGAAAATCGTTGAGATGAATTGCCTGGCCGACGGCGCCGCCGCTGGGGAAGAGCTGTTTGGCGGCGTCAGTGCCGAGGAAGGCCACGCGCCGTGCTTCTTTTTCGTCGCTCTCGTTATAAAAACGGCCTTCGCCCGGATTCAACGTGCGCACCCAACCGAACGCGGGCAGCGATCCGGTGACCAGGAATGCGGCGTTATTGAACGCGCTGTGTGTGCGAACCGTGTCCTGCTCAAGCTCAGGCAGAATGTATTGGCACTCGGTCGCGTTCTCCCGGAGGTAGGGGAGGTCGCCATCGCTCCAGCGGACAGACCGCCCGGCGCGCTGGCCACCGGCCTGCATGCTGGTGCGGCCGTGGAAGACGATCATCACATCTTTGCCGAGCGTCTCGGCGACCTTGGCCTGGCCCACGCGCAGTCCTTCGCCGGCAGCCACCATCAGCACGATCGACACGATGCCCCAGGCAATCCCGAACATGGTCAAGAATGTGCGCAACTTGTGGGCCCAGAGCGTGCGGAACACGTCGCCGATGAGATCGCGTAGAACCATTGCCTTGTTGGACGGGAAACTCCGGCTGCAGTTAGTTGTTGGAGATCGGGCCGATGGTTGCGAGTGGCCGATAGCCAACACTCGTAGCGGTGTCCGCGCCGAGAGCGTCCCTGCTGATAGATACGGAACGCTCGCGGATTTTGTTCACCGAATGCGCACAGACGAGCATCCCCAGGCCCAGGTGGGTTTTAGCGGGATAGTAGTCGAAAAGAAAGCCAGGGGCAGATTGCCGCTGCCGTAGGGCAAGCACGAAATCCCTAAGAGTACTTCTCTGTGAGACTGTGTCTCTGTGCTGAGATCAGGGAAAGGCGCCAGCTAAACTGCGACGGCGCCAACCCTCTCGAGCCACCCATCGAAGTCGCGCAAGGCGGCCTCGCACTGCAAGCGGTGACGCTCTTTACGGTCGCGAACACGCCTCTCCAGCGCCGGCAACAGATCGAACGTGATATTCGCCGGTTGGAAATTGCGTGGATCGGCTTGCGTAACATAGTGCATCAGCGATCCAAAGGCGGAGGCGCGCGGAGGAGCAACGGGTTCTGCGCCGGCAGCGAGAGCTGCGGCGTGTACTCCCGCCATGAGGCCGGTTGCGATTGACTCGACGTAGCCTTCGACTCCGCAAATCTGCCCGGCAAACAGAATCCTGGGATGTGCTTTCATCTGCAAGGTTTCGCGCAAGAGCGTGGGGCCGTTGATATAGGTGTTGCGGTGAATCTGGCCGAAGCGCAGGAAGCGGGCATTTTCGAGACCGGGAATCAGGCGCAGCACGCGCGCCTGATCCCCGTGTTTTAAATGATTCTGAAAGCCGACCAGGTTGTACGAATCGGCGCGCAGATTTTCCTGGCGCAACTGGACGACCGCATGTGGCTGCATCCCGTTGCGCGGATCGCGCAGGCCCACCGGCTTCATGGGACCGAAGCGCAGAGTTTCGCGTCCGCGGCGCGCGATCTCTTCGATGGGCAGACAGCCTTCGAAGTAGTTCAGTTTCTCCCAGTCGCGCTCTTCCACGGACTCGGCCGACACCAGCGCATCGTAGAAACGGTCGTAGTCTTCTTTCGACATCGGACAGTTAATGTAGTCGGCCGTCCCTTTGTCATAGCGGGCTGCGAGATACACCTTCGACATGTCGATCGAGTCGGCTTCGACAATGGGGCTGATCGAATCATAGAAATAAAGACTGTGTAGCGCGGACGTCCCCGTCCGCGAAAGGTCGGCATCGTTCGCACTCGCGCTGAGCCGTCCAATCTCGGCAGCCAGAGAATCTGAAGTCAAAGGCCCGGTGGCAATCACGGTGATCTGGCTCGCATCGACGGCGGCGACTTCCTCGCGTCGAACAGTAATGAGCGGATCGCGCGACACGGCCTCAGTCACCCTTGCGGAAAATGCTGTGCGATCCACCGCGAGCGCATGGCCCGCCGGCACCGCGCAGGCGCGCGCTATCTCAAGCAGCAACGACCCGGCGCGGCGCATTTCTTCCTTCAGCAGCCAGGGCGCGGTGTTCTCGCTGTCGGACTTCAGCGAGTTCGAACACACCAGTTCGGCGAACGCTGCGGTCTGATGCGCTGGCGTCGAGCGAACCGGCCGCATCTCGCACAACTCAACGGCGACTCCGCGGCGCGCGCACTGCCAGGCTGCTTCCGAACCGGCAAGGCCGGCGCCGATAATACGAATGGTGGTCATGGCGTTGCACCTGCCGCAAGGCGGCGCAAGGCCTCACCTTCGAGAATGACTTCTCGCCAATCGTCGTAGAAGGTCGCCCCCAGTTTTTTGTAGAAGTCGATGGCCGGCTGGTTCCATCCGAGCACTTCCCAGCGCACGATCCAATAGCCTTCCTGCAGAGCGATGGCGGCCACTGCTGCCATCAGGAGCTTGCCGATGCCTTTGCCGCGAAATTCTTTGCGCACGTAGAGATCTTCGAGAAACAATCCTGGACCCTGAAAGCTGCTGTAGAAGGGAAAGAAAATCGCGTAGCCGGCCAGCTTGCCATCCCACTCGGGCAACAGGGTTCGAAAGCGCGGTGAGGGGCCGAAGCCGTCGCGCTTGATCGTGTCCTCGGTCACGCTAACGTACTCCGCCAGTTTCTCGTAGGTGGCGAGTTCCAGGATCATCTGCCTGAGCAGTGGCGCATCTTCGATAGTGGCAGCGCGGATGCGAAGCATGTCAGGGAAACTCCAGCCCGGTTGGCGAGGGACGGAACAACTCTGCCGCGTATTATATCGGACGTGCGGAGCCGGAACTCAGGGCACGCATCGGACTTATTGATTGACCTTCACGCTCGACTACAACGCTTCAATCTCCCGCGCGGCCTCCAGCACCTCGGGCACAAGCGCGTCGATATCAGAATCTTTGGTCAGATGGTTCACGATGCACACGCGCAAACAGAACCGGCCTTTCAATTCTGCGTTTGACATGTAGACCTTGCCGCGCCGGATTATGCGCTTCAGCAAGGCCAGGTTGAACGCATTGCGCTTTTCCTCGGACGCGTCCTCGCGCACCAGGTGCCGGAAGCAGACCGCACTCAACTCCACCGGGGCCAGCCGTTCCAGCAGCGGAGTATGGTCGACGAGTCGCGCCAGATGCTGCGCGTGATCGAGATCCCGTTGGATCGCGGCGCGAAAGCTTGCCAGACCGTGGTAGCGGAGTGAAAGCCACAGCTTCAATGCGCGGCAGCGCCGGGACAGCTCCATCGACTCTTCGAAAAACGCGAAGCCCTCGATCGGATCGCTGCTCAGCTGCTTGGCATACGAGCCGGTGTACATGAACGTCTTGCGCGCGTTGTCGATGTCGCGATAGAGCAGGCAGCCGCAATCGAGCGGCTGGTAGAGCCACTTGTGCGGATCGAGCGAGAGCGAGTCCACCTCCGCCAGGCCGTCGAATTTTTCAGGCGCAGTGATTGCGGCGAGTGCGCCGTAGGCACCGTCCACATGAAGCCAGAGATCGTGTGCGCGCGCGATATCACCGATTTCGCGCAGCGGATCGATGGCGCCCGTGTTCACGGTGCCTGCTGACGCGACGACGGCAATCGGAATCTTTCCCTGCGCTCGATCTTCGCGAATCGCACGTTCCAGTTCTGACGGACGCATGCGGTACGCATCGTCGCAAGCGATATAGCGCAAGTGATCGCGGCCGATGCCCAGCATGGCCACTGCCTTCGGCACAGCCATGTGAACCTGCTCGGACGCGTAGATAACGCCGGCGTTCACGCCCCACAGTCCGCGCTCGTTGCCGGGAGTCTTCGCCTCGCGGGCCATCGCCAGCCCCATCAGGTTTGCAGGTGAGCCGCCACCGGTGAGCGTTCCGTAAAAGCCCTTACACCCGACCGCCTCAGCAAGCCAGCGCACCACCGTGCGCTCGATCGTGATGCCTGAAGGCGAAGAACGCCACGCCGTCATGTTCTGGTTGATGACGGAGGCGAACAGATCGCCCAGCGCAGCCACTGGTTCCCCGGGACCCTGCACGTAGCCGAAGAACCGGCCGTTCTGCACGCGCCCGCGCTCCATCACGTCGCGCAAGGCGGTCAGCGCTTGTGCGCCCATGCCTGTTTCCGGTAGAGGCAGAGAAAACATCCGCTCCGACTCTTCACCGCTGGTCGGCGGAAAAATCGAGCGCCCATCGAGCGTGGCGAAATACTCGGCGGAAAGACTTAGTACTTCATCGGCAAGCCGGCGGAATTCGCTGTCAGAAAGTTCGAGAGGTCGCATGTGAGGAGAATTTAACCACAAGCGCGCGCCAGTTTTGGATGATGTTCTGTTGTTGAAGGAGTCAAAAAGGATGTGGCGCCGGATTATTTCTGCAACCGCAACGTGCTCCCGCTCAGTGCTGACCGTCGCGCGGCATCCAGAATCTCGACCACAATCACATTGGTCTCCAGCGACGTCGGCGCGTCGGGCATTGCACCTTCGAATACAACAGCGCGCAGTTCGGAAATCGAGTCGTCATACGGTGCTGCGATCAGCTTCCCCGGCACGACTTTTTCATCGCCGGTGATCCGTACCCGCAGATCGTCGCGCTTCACAGTGAACACCTGACCACGCTGTCCATAAACTTCCATATCTTTGTGGTCGAAAGGCCAATTCCACGAGGCCTGAATGATCACCACTGCCTTGGGATAGGTCAGCACCAAGGTGGCTTCATCGTCGACATGCGGATAGATCTCGGGTTTGATCTGTTGCGTCACCGCGGTCACGCTATCGGGCCGGCGCCCCTCCATGAGCCAGGTGGCGAGATCCGCGCCATAGCAGCCAAAATCAAATAGCGCGCCGCCACCGTCCAGCTTCGGATCGGTGAGCCACGCCAAAAACTCGGACGGCACGCCGATCTCCTTCGGCCCCGGGTGGCCATCGTGCACCACGATTCGGCGCACCTCGCCGAGCGACCCATCGTGGACGAGGTCATAGGCGGCATGATTGCTGCGATACCACGTTGTCTCGTAATTCACCAGCACCGGAATCCTGGCCGCCCGCGCCGCCTCCTGGATCGCACGCGCATCTTCGATGCTCACCGCCAGCGGCTTTTCCACCATCACGGCCACATGATGACGCGCCGCGATCTCTACCACCCGCCGATGGTCGTACGTGCTGGTGTACCCGAGCACCGCATCCGGATGGGTTGTCTGAATCGCAGCGTCCAGATCGGAATAATAGAGCTTGCTATCCAGGTTGAACTTCTTCGCGTATTGATCGAACAGGTCTCGGCTCGGCTCGGCGATGGCGACGATCTCCAGATCCGGCCGCTTCTGATAGTGCTCCAGGAATCCCGCGGCGTGGCCGTGCACGAGACCGGCGACGACTACTTTCAATGGACGTTGATCTGCGGCGTGCGCTGACATCGCAGGCGAAACACTCAGAAAACTGGCGAGGAGAATTGCACTCACATTCATGATGATTTCCTTAGCGTAGGCGAATTCCGGCGCTGCATCGAACGGCAAGCACCAGAGACCCCATACCCGAAACCGAGACCTGATACCTGAGATCCGAAAACCGACTATCGAAGAACAAACACCACCCTCACAAAATAATTCTCTCGTCTCCAACTCTCCGCGTCACGCGCTCGCGATCCAGATACTCGAGCAGCGGGATCGCATATTTCCGGCTCACGCCGGTCATCTCCTTGAACCGTCCGACATCGATCTTCGCCACGCCCGCTGTCGCAGATTGCGCCTTGAACGCGGCAATCTGACTGCGCAGGTTCGCCAGCGCCGACTGATGAAACACCAGTTCCTCGGAAATCTTGACCAGCATCTTGTCGCGTAGAAGCAGCGTGACGATTTTCTGGGCCCGCACCTTGTCGACCTTCAGGCCGGCAAGCACCGCGCTGAGGGCCGGAACCTGCAATCCTGCCGACGCGAACGCCTGCTCAATTACCTTCTTTGATTCGGCTTCCTCGTCTTTCATCACGACGCCGCGGCCGGGCAGGTGGACGAGATCGCCGGCGAGTTCGAACTTCCTCTCTGTCACCATGCGGGCCATCGCTGCCTCAAACAATTCCGGAGCCATCTCGAAGGTGCGCTGCATTTCGTTCTGCAGTTCGCCCTTGGCCATGCCGGGCTTCAGCGGATCGTTCGCATGGAACTCAGCGACCCTGTCAGAGAGCCGGAGTAAAGCAAGCTCGAATTCATGTTCAGCGAAAAGGCGATCGCGAAACTGCACAAGAATTCCTTCGCTGACCAGGGCGCTGACGAACTCGCTGATTTCGCTGCGTTGCAAACCCGTTTCGGCAATCGCTTCGCTAATGGATAGGCCATAGGCCGCGCGTCGGGTCACACGAGTCGTGAGAATTGCACCTGTCCGCCCCGACGCGAAGATCCCGAACATCGCTGGCCAAAGATGTGCGCTTCCCGTTTTTTTGAGTTTCTTATACTCCTTAGAACCCACTAGCGGCGAAGCGTCAAGCACCACGCCACCGCCGATGGTGATCACAGGAGAAAACTGGCGCACGATGAAGCGATCGCCGGGCAGGAGGAGTGTGGGCTCGTTCAGGCGGAGCTGTGCGTACGCATTTGCCCCGGGCTTCACCGACTTCGTCTCGTAGAGAGCGGCCTCGGCGACCGTTTCGAACGTGTACGCATGAAGATGAACGCGCGCGCGATCCTTCAGCGGCTTTGCCGAAGGCAGCAGGGATAGCGAGACGTCCATCCTCTTCGTTGAGCGCAGGGTGTCAGGCGGGGCGAGCGTCATCCCGCGCGCCAGATCTTCCACCGTGGCCCCGGCAAGATTCAACGCGGTGCGCTGACCGGCGATGGCCCGATCCGCGGACTCGCCGTGCACCTGCAGCCCGCGAACGCGCACGCGCTTGCCCGTCGGGAACACTTCCAGTTCATCGTCCTTGCGGACCGTGCCCGCCACCAGCGTGCCCGTGACCACCGTGCCGAAACCTTTCATCGTGAAGACGCGGTCGATGGGCAGGCGCGCCAACGCCGCCGCGTCTTTCGCGGGAACTTCGGCGGCAACTTCGGCCAGTGCCTGCTTCAGTTCGCGCAGGCCTGCCCCCGTGAGCGAACTCACGGGAATGATCGGGGATTGAGCTGAATCAAGGAACGAACCACGAACGAATTCTTCGACTTCCAGGCGCACGACGTCGAGTGTCTCAGCATCGACCGCATCGGACTTCGTGATCACAGTGATGCCGCGGCGCACCGCCAGCAGGCGGCAGATGTCGAAGTGCTCCCGGGTCTGCGGCTTGATCGACTCGTCGGCCGCGATAACCAGCAGCACCAGGTCGATGCCGCCCACGCCGGCCAGCATGTTGCGCACGAAACGCTCGTGCCCGGGGACGTCGACGAAGCCGAGACGAAGCTTGTCGCCGTTGGGCGCAGGGAGCTCGAGGTGTGCGAAACCGATGTCGATGGTGATGCCGCGGCGCTTCTCCTCTTCGAGACGGTCGGCATCGATCCCGGTCAGGGCTTTCACCAGCGCTGTTTTGCCGTGATCGATGTGCCCGGCGGTGCCGACGATGATCGATTTCATAGAGGGCAACAGTATAGGGAATCCGTCGTCGGTCGTTGGCCCTCGGCCGTCGCTGGAAAGGCTTGTCGTTGGTCCTTGGCCGTTGGTTGTTGGCTAAACCCTTCTCGGCAAAGGGGCTGATTCGATTGTGGGGCCATTCTTAGCATTTTTGAAAATGGAATTCATTTTCTTTAAGCTTTAAATTGCGATAGGAAACCCCAGGATCGACGTTCGCGCCCTTGGGTGACCTCGGCCATCACCCCGGGCCCTAAATGCGCCTATAAGCGCTCTAAACGCCAATAGTGGGCATTCTGGAGATCGCCTGCGGGGTATTTCGGGCGTCAGCAATGCCCAGAGATCAATCCTCCTGCAATAGCATTTAGCTAATACTATGCATTGTAATAATTTAGGGCACATTTCTTGCGAAAATGCCTCTCGGGGCTCGACGCGGAGACTCACCAATCGCACGCTGACAAGGTCTGAAGCCAACGACCAAGGGCCGACGACCGACGACAAAAAGTTCTGCCAACGACCAGCGACGAACGACCAACGACAAGTTCTTACCCAACGATCTGCTTTACAATATCTCTTCCACCCATGACTCAGCCCCAGAACCCAGCCATCACTCCGGAGCTTATCCGGGAGCACGGCTTGACGCCGGAGGAGTACTCCAAAATCGAGAAGTTACTCGGCGGGCGCACGCCTACCCTCACCGAACTCGGCATCTTTAGCGTCATGTGGAGCGAGCACTGCTCCTACAAGTCGTCGCGCGTGCATTTGAAACGGCTGCCCACGCGCAGCAAGCTGGTGGTGCAGGGGCCGGGGGAGAACGCGGGCATCATCGATATTGGCGACGGGTGGGCGTGCGCGTTCAAGATCGAGTCGCACAATCACCCGTCGTTCATTGAGCCGTTTCAGGGGGCGACCACCGGCGTTGGCGGGATTCTGCGAGATATTTTTACGATGGGGGCTCGGCCGGTGGCGGTGATGGATTCGTTGCGGTTTGGGCCGATTGAGGGATCAGAGTCAAAGACAACGGCCGCGGGCGAGGGCGCCCGCGCCACACAAGCCGAGCTCCACAAGAACCACTCCATCATGGAAGGCGTGGTCAGCGGGGTTGCTTCTTACGGAAATTGCTTTGGCGTGCCGAATCTCGGAGGCGAGACGCAGTTCGAGAGCTGCTATTCGGGGAATCCGCTTGTGAATGCGTTCGCTCTTGGACTGGTGCGGCGCGACCAGATCTTCTACGCGAAGGCGGCGGGCGAAGGGAATCCTGTCATCTACGTTGGCGCGAAGACCGGGCGCGATGGGATTCATGGCGCGACCATGGCCTCGGAGGAATTCAGCGAAGCTTCGGAAGCGAAGCGGCCGAACGTGCAGGTCGGCGATCCGTTTCTTGAGAAGCTTTTGCTGGAGGCATGCCTGGAAGCGATGCAGACCGGCGCGGTTGTCGGGATACAGGACATGGGGGCCGCGGGGCTGACTTGTTCGACTTGTGAAATGGGCGCGCGCGGCAAAGTCGGCCTTGAGATCGAACTCGATCACGTGCCCCAGCGCGAGACCGGGATGTCGGCCTACGAGATCATGCTGTCAGAATCGCAGGAGCGCATGTTGCTGGTGGCGGAGAAAGGGCGCGAACAGGAAGTGTTTCGCGTCTTTGAGAAGTGGGGACTCGATGCGGTCGAAGTCGGCCATGTGACGCGCGACAACGTCATGCGCGTGCGGCAGCACGGGGAACTGGTGGCGGAGATTCCCAACGAGGCGTTGACCGATGATGCGCCGTTGTATAAACGTCCGCTGGAACGGTGGGAGCCGCCGGTCGAGCGCGAGATGCCGGCACACATCCGGTTATCGCTGGCTGGTCGGAGTGAACCTCAGGGGCTGAAGCCCTCGTCATCTGAGGCGGAGGGCGGAACGGCTGAAGCCGTGCCCTTTCAAACCTCAGCCCAAAACGAAGACCGCACTGCAGAATTCAAGCGCTTGCTGGCCAGGCCGAACATTTGCGGCAAGCGCTGGGTGTGGCAGCAGTATGACCACATGGTGCATACCAATACGGTGGAGGGTCCGGGCGCGGGGGATGCGGGCGTGATTCGCATCAAGGGCTCGCAGCGCGGGCTGGCGATGGCGCTTGATGGAAACGGTCGCTGGTGTTATCTCGATCCGCGGCTGGGGGCTATGCATGCGGTGGCCGAGGCGTGCCGCAATGTCGCATGCGCGGGGGCGACGCCGATCGGCGCGACCAATTGCCTGAACTTCGGCAATCCCGAAAAGCCGCACATCATGTGGCAGTTCGCGCAGGTGATCGACGGCATCACCAGGGCATGCGTGGAGCTCGAGGTTCCGGTCACGGGCGGCAACGTCAGCTTCTACAACGAGACTTTGGGCGAGGGCATCTATCCAACTCCTGTGCTAGGCATTGTCGGCATTCTCGAGGACGTACACAAAACGGCGAAGATGGGATTCCGCGAGGCAGGACGCACGATTGTGCTATTGCGCGCGACCGAGCCGGGCGATATCACCGATGCAGAATCGGAGTTCGGGTCGTCGGAGTACGCAAAAGAAATTCTTGGGGCGGTTTGGGGATATCCGCCGCAGCTTGAGCTGGAGCGGGAAGCGGCTCTGCAGCGCGGGCTGGTGGAGATGATCCAGTCCGGGCTGGTTGAGTCGGCGCACGATTGTTCTGCAGGCGGGTTGGCCGTAACACTGGCGGAATGCGCTTTCCCGAAGGGGATCGGGCTGCGGGTGGATGTGGCATCGAATGGCCTGCCGCCGGAATTTGCTCTGTTTGGCGAGGATGCGAGCCGCGTGGTACTTGCGTGCGACCCGGGGCGGTTGGCGGGAATCCAACACGTAGCCGGGAAGCATGGTCTTCGTGTTGATGTGCTGGGGGAGACCGTTGCCGGGCAGGTGGAAATCAAGCTGGATGGGCGGGCGGCGATCTCGGCTTCGGTGGCTGAGTTGAGCGAGGCTTATGAGTCGGCGCTCGAGAAGGCTTTGCGGACTGAGCCGGAGGCGGCGGTGGCGGATTGAGGGCGATTGCAGGGTTGCGGAGTGAAAAGCTTTTGACCGCAAAGAGTTCCAAGCTTGCGCACCGGGCGTTAAACCAAATTGTTGAGGCGCGGCGAATGGTGAGGCGTTGGCTCGAAGCTCGCGACTCGGAGCCAAAAGCGCGAAGCGCATAAGGGATGGTATTGAGGCATTATGACTTTTCTGGCTGATGCGATTGAGACGTTGTCGGCGACTCCGGTGCGGGCCGCTGAGCTGACTCGTGGGCTTTCGGAGGAGCAGCTGTCGCGGAAGGTTGATCCCAAGTTCTTTTCCCTGCGCGAGAATGTTCTGCATTTGCGGGACATTGATGTTGAGGGATACGAGAAGCGCATTCGGCGAATTCTGAGTGAAAGCGCGCCCGTGCTGGAAGATGTGAACGGTGGGCAGCTGGCGCGCGAGCGCAATTACAATGCGCAGCCGCTCGAGCCGGCGCTGGCGGAATTTGCAATGGCGCGGGCGTCCAGCGTCGAGCGGCTCCGAGGTTGCCAGGAAACTGATCTGGAGCGGACCGCCGAGATGCTGGGTTCTGGTGTTGTGACGCTGCGGAGGCTGCTGGAGATGTGGATGCGGCACGACGCGGAACATCTAACGGACATGGCGGGGCTGCGGCGGGTGGTGGAAGAGAACGATCAGAATGTTTCGTTTGGGGAGCATGAGGCGGCTTAGGTTGAAGAGCTCTTAACCGCTAAGGTCGCAAAGAGAAAACCGCAAAGATCGCAAAGAAAATCTTAAAACGCACAGGGCGCAGAGAGTGGAGGCCATGCTGCTCTTGGGCAGGAAAATCGGATACGCTTACCTCTTTGCCGCGCTACACTTGGTTTTTGTGACAGCTTTATGGCCGGTCGGGCGCCCGGCTGGACAGCCGAGGGCGGCTGTCCCTACGTGGGTGGTGCTAAAAGCCAATGGCTAACAGCTAAGAGCTGACTTTATGGCTGCTTTCGACAAATTTCGCGAGGAGTGCGGGGTGGTTGCGATCTATGCGCATCCTGAGGCGGAGAAGCTTGCTTACCTTGGGCTGCACGCTCTACAGCACCGCGGGCAGGAATCGGCCGGGATTGTCAGTTCCGATGGCATGACTCTGCATGCGCATAAAGCCATGGGGCTGGTCGCCGATATTTTTGTCGAAGATGTCCTGGTGAAGCTCCGGGGAACGCTGGCCATTGGGCATACGCGCTATTCGACCGCGGGGGATTCGGCGCTGTTAAATGCGCAGCCGATTCTGGTGCAGTCGAACAAGGGGTCGATCGCGGTCGCGCACAATGGAAACCTGGTCAATGCCCAGGAGATCCGGTCGCGACTGGAAGCGCAGGGATCGATTTTTCAGACGACCAGCGATACCGAAGTCATCGTGCACTTGATTGCGATGTCGCGCGAGCACACTTTACCCGAGGCCATGGCCGATGCCCTGCGGCGGGTGGAGGGTGCGTTCTCGCTGGTCATGGTGAGCGCCGACCGGGTGTTTGCGGCGCGCGATCCGCGCGGGTTTCGGCCGCTGGCGATGGGCAGGATTCCGGCGCAGGAGGGGGTACGCAAGGACACGATTGTTTTCGCGTCGGAGACCTGCGCGTTCGATCTGATCGGCGCGATTTACGAGCGCGACGTCAAGCCCGGGGAACTGGTCATCGTTGGGCCGGAGGGCGTGACTTCGCGTTTCTACTCGCCGACCGGGCCGCAATCGAGCTGTATTTTCGAGCACGTGTACTTTTCGCGTCCCGACAGCCACGTGTTTGGGCGGTCGGTGCAGGAAAGCCGCGAGAACCTGGGACGGCAGTTGGCGCGCGAGGCGAGCGTCGAGGCCGATGTGGTCGTACCCGTGCCGGACTCCGGCGTGACAGCCGCCGTGGGGTATGCGGCGGAGAGCGGACTTCCCTTCCGCTTTGGCCTGATTCGCAACCACTACGTCGGACGCACGTTCATCGAGCCCAAGCAAACGGTTCGCGACTTCGGCGTGCGGCTGAAGCTGAACCCGGTGCGGTCGCTGCTCGAAGGCAAGCGCGTAGTACTGATCGATGACTCGATTGTGCGCGGCACGACCAGCAAAAAGATTGTCCGCATGGTGCGCAATGCGGGTGCGAAGGAAGTGCACATGCGGATTTCGTGCCCGCCGACGATCTCACCGTGTTTCTATGGAGTGGACACGCCTTCGAAGAGCCAGTTGATTGGCGCGAACAAGACGGTTGAAGAAATCCGTGAATATATTGGAGCCGATTCGCTGGCCTATCTCTCGCTCGAGGGTTTGAAGACGGCCTGCGGAGAAGGCGAAAAGACCGATTACTGCACGGCCTGCTACACCGGGAACTATCCGACCAATTGGGTGGACGTGGAAGAGATCCTGCCGGCCGCGATCAAGCGTTAGGGCATCGGCCCTTCCTAAAATAACCCCTAAATGTGTAGCGCGGGCGCCCCCGCCCGCGTGCCAGGATCGGCTCAGCTCAAGGGGACAAGGCCCATCGCGACCCACAAAGGGCCCGCGAGGATTTGCTGGACGCCAAAACGCGGGCGAGGGCGCCCGCGCTACACGATCTTCAGAAGTGGAATTTCAGCGCGCCGCCGACGGTTCGCGAGGGCGCGTACTGGATCGGAATTTCTTCGCTTTCTTTCGCGATCTGGTAAACGCTGTTGGAGACGTTGGTGACGTCGAATTCGAAATCGAGCTTTCGCGGCTCCGCGTTCCACACGGTCAGGCCGGCCGCCAGGTCGCAGGTGAAGTGCTGCGGCAGGCGGGGGCCGTTTTCGACGATGGTTCCACTGCCATAACGCAGAGCGGTTCCTCCCCAGAATCCTCGCCAGCGATTGTGATAGAAGAGCTGCGCGGTGCCGGTGTGTGTCTGGTCGAAAGCAGGGACAATGCGCTCACCCGCGACCAGAGGCTCGTCCCCCGCGAAGCCACCCGTGATCGGGCCATAGAAGTAGGTCCGGGAGAGCGCGTACTGGAAACGTCCGGTGATGCCGAGGTGCTCGAGCTGCTTCATGTTGAGGACCAGTTCGGCGCCGCTGGAACGGGCGGCATGGAAGTTAATGGGCACGAAGATGCGGCTGATGGAGATCTCGTGATTCTCGAAGGAGTCGCGCCCGGTGTGCAGGTAGGCGTTGAGCTCCAGGCTTACGCGCGAGTGCAGTTCCTGCGACCATCCGACTTCGTAGTAGTGCTGGCGGTAGGCGCGCACGTTGCCGACGCGCTGGTCGGGATCGACCGCGTTGTTGCCGATGAAGCTGGCGAGCAGCGAATACTCGATGGGCGGCGGCGAGAAGTAGCGGTTGTAGGCGGCGTGCAGCACGGACTTGGTGCGGGTGAAGTGATAGGCCAGGCCGACGCGCGGGCTGACCTGCGCGGCCGTGGTCACCAGGTCGAAGTAGTCATAACGCGCGCCCACGTCCACCCACAAGTTGCGCACAGGCGAGAAATGATCCTGCAGGTAGATGCTGGCCTGGCCGCCGGTGAGCCCACCGCTGAAGTTCGGGAAGACGTCCGGATCGCCGCGGCTGTCGAAGAAGAAATGCTCGAGTTCACGGAGCCGGACCAGGTCTACGCCCGCCTTGATGACGTGGCTGCGCCAGACGTGCGAGAGATCGCTCTTGACACCGAGCGTGAGTGGTGCGCGGGATGCCGAGGATAGAGGCGTGTCCGGATCAGTGGTCGGCAGCACGCGGTCGGAGCCGACTCTCTCGTAGAGCGACGTGGAGAGCAGGGTCTCCGGCGAGAAGGTGTGATACCAGCTGAGGATCGCAGTTTGCTGGCGGAGATGGCGCTGGGCATCGCGCCCGGCTTCCTGGTCTTCGGTGATGTTGGGTTGTTGGAAGTTCGCGCCGCTGCCCATCAGCAGAAGCTTGAATGCGTCGTTGGTGCCGGCCCGGTAATCGAACTGCGCGGTCGCGCGCGCGCCTTTGCCGAAGTCGTAGAGTTCCTTGGGCTCGGGTGGATCCAGATAGCGGGCGGACGTGAATCCATCCACAAAAAAGTAATAGCCGAGTTTGCCGGCCTGGCCGCCGTAGTCGGCATTGAGGTCGAAGTTGTCGAGCGTGGCGCCCCGGAAATT
Organism: uncultured Acidobacteriota bacterium; assembly: GCA_963733805.1. Taxonomy (GTDB): domain Bacteria; phylum Acidobacteriota; class Terriglobia; order Terriglobales; family Acidobacteriaceae; genus Gp1-AA133. The sequence continues at coordinate 305,208 of CAVTEO010000012.1, forward strand.
CACGTCGCCGTGACCGGCCATGGTTGCGCCGGAGCGGGTGGTGATGTCGAGCACGCCGCCGAAACGGTTGCCGTACTCGGCCGTAAAGCCTCCGGTCATGAGGTCGACGGTTTCAAAGATCTGCGGGCTGACGCCCGGGGAATACTGGGGCTGCGTGTTGTCGAGAAACGAAACGCCGTTGATGAACTCGTGCAACGAGAATTCGGTGCCGCGCACGGCAAGAAAGTTGTCGTGGCTATCACTGGCACCGGGCATCAGGTTGTTGACCAGGTCGTTCGTGTTGTCGGAGATCGGGGCCGGCAAACGTTCCAGATCGTTGTGGGTAAAGGTGTAGGAACTGCCGGTCTTCTCCGGGTCGATGGTCTGATAAGTGGAGCGGACTTCCACTTGCTGCTGGACAGTTTCCTTTTTCTGGAGATCGATCGTCAGGGACAATGGCTGGCGCGCACGCAGCACGAAACGATGCTCCGCGGGATAGAAGCTGGCAGCTTCAACCTTCAGTGTGTAGGGGCCGGCCTCGACGGCGTTGAAGTGAAAAGCTCCATCCGGTCCGGTGGACGAGGATTGCGCGTCGCTGGCATTCTCGCGCTGCAAGTGAATGGCGGCGCCGGACACAGGTTGGCCGGTGGCGTCATGGACCGAGCCTTCGACTACCGTCTGAGCAAAAGTGAGAGTGGATGCTGTGATCAGGAGAAGAGTCAGAATTGTTCGCAAGATACTGCTCCGTGGGGGGAGGCTATCGGCCCATTAGTGTAACTGCAGTAGGTGAGTAAGGGAAGAGTGACCTTACGGAGTTAGAGCGGGAAAGGCAGTATTTATGCGGGGTCTACGAGGGGTGGTAGTAGACGACCCGGCGCGACTCGCGAAGAACCGATTGTGATCTGGAAGGTGAAAGTCCGGCGGGCGAGGCACCCGCCACTCCACCGACGTTCACTTAGCCTAATCGCCATACCCCGTGGTAGGAGGGCCCCTAAAGGGGTACGTAGGTACACCCGCGTACGGCATCGCTAAAGCGATACCCTGATACGAACCTCTCACGATTTCATAAGACGATCGTGTCAATCCGACGACGAAGTCCTCTCGTTGCGTCCCAGCAGAGGCTCACGCCGTCGTCAATCTCGGCGACCAGCTTTTCACTAGCTCTCCTAGTCTCTCGAGAGCTTTTGGGAAATTGTCTCCGGCGGCGGCGAAGCCTAAGCGGAAGTGCGAGGGCACGTCGAAGCAATCGCCGGGCGCGAGCAGGATGCCGCGATCGGCGGCGGCCTGGCAGAAGGGGCGCGCGTCTTCGCCGCTCAGGAGCCAGGGAAAGGCGGTCATTCCACCTTGCGGCGGAATCCAACCCAGCACGTCGCGGTGTTCGTCCATGAAGGCATTCAGGAGACGCAAGTTTCTGGTGGAGGCTTTCTGCGTTTTTGTGAGAATGACGTCGCGCTTGCGGATGGCAATCTCGGCGAGAATCTCGCCAGTGGTGCTGTTGGAGACGGAGAAGTAGGCGCGGGCGGTCCAGTATTGCTGGCGGCGTTTTGCGTCGTGCTCGATCATCCAGCCTGTGCGCACACCGGCAATTGAAAAAGCTTTCGACAGATCGTGAATCACCGTGGCGTGCGGCAGGCGCGCGGCCGATGTCGTTTTGGGGCCGTGGTAGATGGGATGGTAAACCTCGTCGCTCACCAGCTGGATTCCGCGCTCGGCGGTGAAGGCGTGCAGGGCTTCCATGTCAGGATCGCTGATGGTCGCGCCGGTGGGGTTGTGCGGGCAGTTTACGAGAATGAGTTTGGTGTTGGCGTCGGTGAGGCGCAGGATCTCGTCGGTGTCGATGCGGAAGTTGTTCTCGCGGCGCACGCGGTAGAAGCGCGTTTCGAGGCCGAGCGATTGAGGAAGCGCGGAGAACGTGGTGAATCCGGGGAGGGGCAGGATCACGTTGGCTTTCGGTTGCGCGGCGAGCCACATCATCGCGACCAGGGCTTCCGAGGAGCCGGTCATGATTTGGACGGAGTCGACCTTGACACCCTGCATCTCGGCGATGGCTTCGCGCAGGCTGTCGTTGCCCGCGGGGTGACCGTAGACCAGTTTGTGATTCAGGAAAAGGTCGCGTTCCTGCTCGCCGGCGAGGTCGAGGATTTCGTTCACGGTCCAGGTGAGACCGGTGCTGGCGGCAAGATTGAATTCGATGTCGTGCTCGTATTGGTCGAGCCACGCGTCGAGCAGGAAGGGCTTGAATTGCATAGGCACCTCGTGAGGAGAGTCTTGAGATTGGATTCGGAGAAGTTGCGTGCGGATGATCTTTCTATGGGGTCAGCTGGTGGCGGAAGAAACGCATGGGTCCTTCGCTACGCTCAGGATGACATCGTTTTGGGCAATGACAGGGGAACGCTGAGGAATCCTCCGTTTCACTCAGTGTCCTCTGTGGTTACTGGTACTGCGCACGCGCTGAGGCCACTCGCGGAATTCCCTGCAGGTCGTTGCTGATGGTTGTGTCTTGCCAATCGCGAAGCAGAGTTCGAACTTGCCCGGCGATGGAGCCGCTGATTTCCATGACCAGGTGGCCGCCGGGTTTGAGGGCGCGCCGGGCGGCGGGAATCAGTTTTTCGATGACTTCGAGGCCGGTGGGTCCGGCAAAGACCGCGGTGCGCGGCTCGAACTTGCGGACTTCCAGTTGGACTTCGTCTTCCTCGGAGAGGCCGACGTAGGGAGGGTTCGATACGACAAAGTCGAATGTGCCGTCTTCGAGCCCGCTGAGCAGATCGGCGTCGTGAAAGTGGATGCGGCGTTGCGGAGCATCGTGGTTGGCGGCGCGAAATTCCAGTTGCAGGCGCGCGGCGTTGGCTTCGGCGATGTCGAGTGCGGCGGGCGAATTGTCGATGGCGTGGATTTCGGCGGTGGGGAGTTCCTTGGCCAGAGCAAGTGCGATCGCGCCCGAGCCGGTGCCCACGTCGGCGATCTTTGGTGCGTTCATCGGCCGGGCAAGCGGGAGAACAGTTTCGATCAGATGTTCGGTTTCGGGGCGCGGGATCAGGACAGCCGGGGAGACGATCAGGTCGAGCCCCCAGAATTCCTGGTGGCCGGTGATGTACTGGGCCGGGACGCCTTTGGCGCGTTGTGTCAGGGCTTCGTTGTAACGGGACTGCTCTTCGGGCGTGAGGTCCCGCTCGGGATGCGCGAAGAGGTGGGCGCGGTCGCAGTTGAGGGTGAACATCAGGAGCGTTTCGGCGTTCAGGCGCGGCGAGGGGACGTGCTCGTCGGTGAGCCGGGTGACCGCGGATTGGAGGGCCTCGCGCAGGGGCATGGTTCTTATTGCACCACAAAAGCTGTCATTCTGGGCGTAGCGAGGAGCCTATGTTAGCTGGGTGGTGACGGCAGAATGCATGGGTCCTGCACTTCGTTCAGGATGACAATGTGATAAAGGTGATTGGGGATGCCGAGCTGGCTGGCCCATCAGGTCAGTTCGTCCCAGAAGCACCCGCACTCGGGAGGTACTATCTCCGGACCTTCGATCTAAGTTACCGGCGTGGCCTCGCTCTTCAGCTTTTCCGCCTGATAGTGCGCGATGAGCGCGTCGACGATCGGTTGCAGCTTGCCGTCCATCACTTCGGTAAGTTGGTGGATGGTCAGGCCGATGCGATGGTCGGTGACCCGGTTCTGCGGGAAGTTGTAGGTGCGGATTTTTTCGCTACGGTCGCCCGAACCGACCATGGCTTTGCGCTCTTTGGCCAAGGCTTCCTGCTGCTTCTGCATTTCGAGTTCGTAGAGCCGCGAGCGCAGGACGCGCATGCCCTTTTCGCGATTCTTGATCTGCGATTTCTCGTCCTGGCAGCTGACTACCGTATTGGTCGGGATGTGTGTGATGCGGACCGCGGAGTACGTCGTGTTCACGGACTGGCCGCCGGGGCCTGACGAACAGAAGGTGTCGATGCGCAGGTCTTTGGCTTCGATCTTGATGTCAACGTCTTCGGCTTCCGGGAGTACCGCGACTGTGACGGCGGAAGTGTGCACGCGGCCCTGTTGTTCGGTGGCGGGCACACGCTGCACGCGGTGGACGCCGCTTTCATATTTCAACTGCGAGAAGACTCGCTTGCCTTCAATAATCGCGATGACTTCTTTGAGGCCACCTACTGCTGATTCCGAGGTTGAGAGCACTTCCACCTTCCAGCCTTGCGTTTCGGCGTAGCGGGAATACATGCGAAACATTTCGTCGGCAAAGAGCGTGGCCTCGTCGCCGCCAGTGCCGGCGCGGATTTCGAGGATGATGTCTTTCTCGTCGTTGGGATCTTTCGGGATGAGAAGAACTTTCAGATCGGCTTCGACCTGGGCGACGCACGCTTCCAATTGCGTGAGTTCTTCTTGTGCGTAGGCGCGCATGTCGGGATCTTTTTCGTCGGCAAGGACGGCCTTGCTTTCGGCGATGCCGCGGGTAAGGTCCTTATACTCGCGGTACTTCTCGACGATGTCGGACAGTTCACTATGCGCCTTGGCAGTCTTCTGGTATTTCGCTGAGTCGGTGACGATCTCCGGCGAGGCGAGGGCCCGGGTGAGTTCGTCGTAGCGGGATTCGAGTTGCTGCAATCTTTCGAACATGGGTTTTAGTCGTCGGTTGTCGGCTGTCGGTCGTCGGCGAAACACTCCACCGGCCTATCGGGCCGCTCTGGCGGGGTCAGCGCGTTAATGAGTCCTGTCAGGCTCCGCCCCACCCTTTTTGTCTGGCTCAGCAAATGCTCCGCTTGTTCGTTCGGCAGATATCCAAGATCACATGCAATCTCGATCTGTGTTTCAAGTTCAAGCAGCGAACCGCGAGCGTGAAACAGGAAATTCGCGAATCCTTTGTTCGTGCGATGGCCCTTGCCTTCGGCGATATTGCTGGGGACGGAGACTGCAGCCCGGCGCATCTGCTGACTAAGGCCATACAGCTCGTGCTTTGGAAAACTTGCTGTGATTCGGTAAGTCTCACTCGCCAGCTTCATTGCTTCTTGCCAAACCCTCAAGTCTCGAAAGGATGATGACATAAACGCCTCCCGAGATCACGTTAGTGTGCACGGCCCACTCTACCAAGGATACTTAAACATGTCGTGTGTGACAGATATCGGCTTTGGAGTGGTGGAGCCGACGACCGAAGACTGAGGACCGACGACCGGGGCATGGCCCCCTATGCAATCACCAACTCACCGCCGTGCTGCTTTTCCAGCTCCATGGCATGGTCGAGCGCCACAATGGCGCACTGGACCTGGTCATCGGCGGGGGGTTGCGTGGTGATGCGCTGCAGCCAGAGGCCGGGTGCGGTCATCAGGGCGAATAGCGAGCCGCGGTGCTTGGCGGCGAAGCGGATGATTTCATACGACAGGCCGGCGATCACCGGCAGCAAGACGATGCGCGTCGCAAAGCGGGCCCAGAATGTTGTCACCGGGAAGATCGCGTTCGCCACAATGTAGACCACGATCGAGAAGATCATCACCGTCATCAGGAAACTGGTGCCGCAACGCGGATGATAGGTCGAATACTTCTGCACCGCTCCGGTCTGCAGCGGGTCGCCGTTCTCGAAGGCGAAGACAGTCTTGTGTTCGGCGCCGTGGTATTCGAAGACGCGGCGAATGTCCTTCATCAGCGACACGCCCCAGATAAAGAGCAGGAAGAGCGCGATGCGGATCACGCCGTCGACCAGGTTAAACATGATCGGGTTGGCGAAGATCGAATGGACGCGCTTGAGTTCGGTGGCCGCCGCCAGCGGAACGAACTTGTACATGAAGATGAAGAAGCCGAGCGAGATGGCGATGTTGACGGCGGCCATCCATCCGCTGATTTCAGCTTTTTTGCCCGTCTTCTCTGCGGGTACGATCTGTTCGAGGGCAACGTCGGCGGAAAATCGCAACGCGCGGAAGCCCAGCGTCATCGCATAACCCAATGTCATGACGCCGCGGACGACGGGCCATCCCATCCATTTATGCTTTTCCGAAGGTCGCTCCAGTGGCTCGCTATGCGTGGCGACTTCGCCCGAAGGCCTGCGCACGGCGATTGCCCACGCGTGCGGCGACCGCATCATGACGCCTTCGAGCACGGCCTGGCCGCCGACCAGCGTCTCTTCACCACTTTCGAGCGCCGGCAGAAGCTGCAAGGCCACCAGAAAACGCCACACGTTACGGAGATAATCCATGATCGTTAGATGATACTTCCTAGGGGGAAGTAGCAGGTATTAAAGGGTATCACAGGGTGGCATGATTTTCGTTGGTTACGATTGTAAGCGCTTGACTGCGAAAGAGTTACTGAGGTCGCTGCTATCGACCGGGTCCGGTGGGGAAACCTCTCGGCAGGGTCAGTGCAGACTGCCCGCCGCTCTGAACCCCTCGGGAGGATAAGCTCAGGGATGGAGCGACGGGCGCCTTCGCTCGTCGAATTTGGGATGCGCAAATTTGCGGAAACCTGCGAGGCGATCGCGGGGACGACAAAGAAGCTTTTGAAGGTCGGGATCGTGGCGGAGTATTTGAAGTCGCGCACGGTGGAGGAGGCGTCTGTCTCGGCGATTTTCTTATCGGGCAAGGCATTTCCCGCTTGGGAAGAGACCACCCTGCAGGTTGGAGGGAGATTGTTGTGGCAGGTCGTTTCGGAGTTGTCCGGGTGGAGCGACGCGGAGTTGACAACAGAGTATCGAAAGCTGGGCGACGTGGGCGCGGTGGCCGGAGAAGCGCTCGCGAATCGCTCGGGCGGGAAGCAAACGGATTCGGGCGACTGCTCGCGAGTGGAACTGAGCGTGATTGAGGTTGAAGAATTTTTCCGAAAGATCGCCGGTGCACGCGGTCCGGCCGCCAAGACCGCCCTCGTGCGCGACCTGCTTTCTCAGGCAACCGGGCTTGAGGCGAAGTACCTGGTCAAGATCATGACGGGCGATATGCGGATCGGGCTGAAGGAGAGCCTGGTCGAGGAGGCCGTTGCGCGCGCTTACGGGGGAACGCTGGCCGAGGTGCAGCGGGCCAACATGCTGGTTGGCGACATTGGCGAGACTTTGCGGCTGGCCGCGCGTGGCGCTTTGGGCGAGGCGCATATGCGCATGTTCCATCCGCTGGGATTCATGCTGGCGAGTCCGGCGGAGTCGGCAGAGGAGGCGCTCGGCTATTTCGAGCAGGCGTCGGTGGAGGATAAGTACGACGGGGTTCGGGCACAGGCACATGTATCTGGCGGTGAGGTGCGTTTCTTCTCACGCACCCGCGACGAGATCACCGAGTCGTTTCCCGAGCTGCCGGATGCCTTGGCGGGATTGCCGCAGGACGCGATTCTCGACGGGGAAATTCTTGCGTGGAGTTATAGCGAAGAGGGGCCGGGACGGGCGCTGCCCTTCAGCGCGCTGCAGCAGCGCCTGGGGCGGAAGAAAGTCAGCGCGGAACTGATGCGGCGGGTGCCGGTGGTGTACATGGTCTTCGACGTGTTGTATGCCGGCGACGAATTGTTGCTCGAGTGGCCTTTGCGTGAGCGCATGCGGGTTCTGGATGAGTTGCTAGCCAAGGAGAGGAAAACTCACCACAGAGACACAGAGCCACAGAGAAAACCGCAGGGCACTCTTCAGTTCGAAGAAACCAACGCACCAGTAGTCGATCGCCTGATCCGTGCCCCTTCCGCGCGGGCTGCGCAGGCGGAGGAACTGGAAACACTGTTTACCGCGGCGCAGGCTCGTGGGAACGAGGGGTTGATGATCAAGGACCTTGAATCGCCGTACACGCCGGGGCGGCGCGGGAAGTCGTGGCTGAAGATGAAGCGCGAGCTGGCTACGCTCGACGTCGTGGTCACCGCGGTCGAATGGGGCCACGGCAAGCGCATCAACGTGCTCAGCGACTACACCTTCGCGGTGCTCGATGGGGAGCGGCTGGTGAATATCGGCAAGGCTTACTCGGGGTTGACCGATGTTGAGATCGCGGAGATGACGAAATGGTTTCTGGAGCACACGATCGATGACCAGGGATTTCGACGTGAAGTTGAGCCGAAGATTGTGCTCGAGGTGGCTTTCAATAATGTGATGAAGTCGGACCGGCATGAGAGTGGGTATGCACTGCGCTTTCCGCGGATTGTGCGGTTACGGCCGGATAAATCGGCGGAGGACGCGGACACGTTGCAGCGGGCTGCGGAGATTTACGGCTCGCAGGACCATGCGAAGGGCGAGGAGGGCGAGACCGCGGGTCAGGATTAGCGGTTTTGCAGGGCCTTCAGGGTGCGGTCGCAGATTTCCTCAGGCGATCCAGCGGCAGCGACCGGTAAAAGCACGCCGAAATTTCGATAAAACGCAATCAGGGGCTCAGTGCTGCGCTGGTAGGTTTCCATGCGGACGGTGACCGCTTCGGGGCGATCGTCTTCGCGCTGGAACAGATTTCCGCCGCAACGGTCGCAGACGCCGTCGGCTGTCGAGGGCTGGCGGGTCACGTGGTACACCGCTTTGCACGCCTTGCAGGTGCGGCGACCGCTCAGGCGCTCGACGATTTCGGCGATCGGCATTTCGTAATTCACAACCGCGTCCAGGGGGATCCCTTCATCCGCCATGAGTTGGTTCAGCAACTCGGCCTGCAGACGGGTTCGCGGGAAGCCGTCGAGGATGAAGCCGCCACGGCAGCGGAGGCACGCGCTGCGCTCCCGCACCATCTCCCACACTGTCGAGTCGGGGACGAGCACGCCCCGTCGGATGCAGTCGAGGGCAGCCTTCATGGCGGGACTGGGTTCGCAGGTCGATTGACCGGCGGTGCGGAAAACGTCTCCGGTGGAAAGGTGGCAAGCTCCCAGGCGCTGAGATAGGAGATCGGCTTGCGTGCCCTTGCCGACTCCGGGCGCTCCCAGCAGGATCAGGCGCCAGGGATGAGCGAGTCCCGGCTGAGGTACACATACGGAGGAGGGTCCCTCGAGCCAGGTGGCTCGATTGGGCCGATCAGAATTCACAGACTCACCTGCTGGCGCCAGGCCTGTACCTATAAGGAAGAAGGCCCTTGCCACCTGTAAGGGAGCCTAGCGCGCATCGTCGCGGACAGGTAATGACGTCGGTCACAGCTAATTGTGAGATATGGACCAAAGCCAGCGCCGGGGGGATTGCGTTTGCCCCGGCAGTTTCGAAGTTCTTACAAATTCGCGCGCGGTTCTGCGGCCTCGAGAGGGTCCGCCGAGGCGGTCTTCGCGCCGAAGGGGTTTCGCGCCTGAACCGCATCCCATAGCTTTCTGGGCCAGTCCCGGTCCATGCATGGACGCTCTACCAGCAGAAAAAACGTTCCGCAACACAGGAGCACGGCCGGAATAATCAGAGCGGCTTGCAGTGCGTAGTACAGCCAAAAATTCTGGCCGAGGTGGAGTCGCCAGGTATTGTGCTTCGCCATATAGATGACGAGGAAATGAAAAAGATAAATGCTGTAACACATACCACCGATGTCGGTGATGACGCGATTGCTGAAGATGGCGGAGCAGACTTTTCCGTGAAAAGCCGCCAGGTACAGCAATAAAATCACAAACGGCAAAACTATGTGTCCCGAGTTTCGGCCCATATACCACACCAGCGGCCACGCGCACAGTGCCACTGCATCCCACCAAAACGACTGCGGCCACTCTTTGCGGCTCAGGTATAGATCGCACAAGAGAAATCCGGAGAGAAAAAAGGCGAGGTAATACGCGATTGAATAGTGAAAGTGTTGGCTACGATAAAGCGAATTGGTGAGAACCCCGGCGGCCAACATGATCCCCAGAATTATGGTCCGGCGGAGGCGCGCGTCCACAATTGCAAAAACCAGCGCAAGTAACGGAACCAGAAGGTAAAACTGTATTTCGACTTCCAGGGACCAAGCCACCCCGTTCACCGCACCTGCAAAAGCGCCAAAGATCAGGTTGTGCAGGTAGAAGAAACTGGCGAGCAAGTGTGGCCACATATCTCGGAGGCCCCGGTGGGCGGTCACATACTGGGCGGCGGCACAGACGAACAGGCTAATGAAGTAAGGAGGCTCCAGGCGGGTTACACGGCGCCAGTAATATTGCTTTAGACCAACCTTTTGGCCATTTAACAGGTAGCGCGACGCGAACGGCACGCCCAGGATGAATCCACTAATCACAAAGAAGAGTTCCACACCACGCTTGGCAAGGTCGCCATCCAGTGGAATGGGTTCGGGGACGGCACCGCGCTCCAGCGCGGCGTAGACGTGTAACAAAACTACGGACGAGATCGCAACGAAGCGCAGGCCATCGATTTGCGGGATGAACCGCTTCTGTGTGGTAATCCGCCTGAACTCAAGCATCGGGGGCCCAGCATAGCACGGTGCAAAGGTAGAAAGCCCGACCAGAGATGTTGGTGGGTCTGGGCGCTAATCGCGAGTAATAGTTATAGAGGTGAGCAACTGGACCACGAATATGATCAGTGATGGTGGTGATGCTCGGCTTCGCCGACCGGGATGATGCAGCCGTGGGCGACTTCACATTCGGCGTGTTCGAACTGGATGGTGGTGTGGAGCACGCGGAAGTCGTGCTGCAGGACTTCTTTTACGTCGCGCAGGATTTTTTCGCTCGCCGAGGGCGGGATGTCGGCGATGGCGATGTGGCAGGAGAGGGCGTGGCTTTCCGAGCCGATGCTCCAGACGTGCAGGTCGTGGACATCGTTGACGCCTTCGACTTTGCGGATCGCGGCTTCCAAATTGTCGAGTTTCATGCCGCGCGGCGTGCCTTCCAGCAGGATGTTCATGGTCTCGCGCAGGATGCCGAACGACGACCACAAGATCAGGGCGCCGATTCCGAACGACAGCGCCGAATCGATCCAATACTGCTGGGTGGCCATGATGGCCCAGCCACCAACGATGACGGCGGCGGTCGAAAGCGTGTCGCCAACTTCGTGCAGCAGCGCGCTGCGGATGTTGACGTCACCGCCCGAACGATAGAGCAGGAGGGCAATCGCGCCGTTCATCAGGACACCGGCGGCAGCCACCCACATCATCAAACCGGCATGGACCGGTTGCGGGTTCTGCGCGCGGCGGAATGCTTCGTAAAAGATAAAGAACGAGATCGCGACCAGCGACGCCGCATTGATCAGTGCGGCCAGCACCCCGGCGCGATGGTAGCCGTAGGTCTTGGTAGCGCTGGGGGGGCGCGACTGCAGATAGACCGCTACCAGCGAAAGAAGGAGCGCTAGAAAGTCGGAAAGATTATGGCCGGCTTCCGAGAGCAAAGCCAGGGAGTGGGCGCGGATTCCGGCGAACACCAGCAGAGCAATATAGGCGAGAGTGACAAACAAAGAGATCCGCAGCACTTTGGAAGTGCCCGCGCCCGAGCCGGAATGCACGTGCATGTGCATCTCTTTAAGTCTATCGGGGCGGGGTGGGGGCTTCAAGGCGGGTTGCGAGTAACAGGTGGGCGTGTCCGGTTGCGTCGCGTGCGCAGAAACAAGAGTAGAATGTCGCCTCCCGGAAGATGCTCAAGGGCGCGACCACCGGGCGGAGAAGACGTATGAGAATCAGGACGTTGGGAATTGCTGTGCTGCCTTTGTTCTTCGCTCTGGCAAGCGCGAGCCGGGCCGATACGATTATCACCCGCGAAGGATCGAGTTATTCCGGTCAGTTTTTGGGCGCGAAGGCGGGCACGATCGGGTTCACGGACACGAGCGGGATTGGATACACGTTTCCGGTCCGCGATGTGCAGTCCCTGGTCTTCACGTCTGCAAACGACACGGTGACCCTGCGCAACGGCAAAGTCTATTCCGGCAAATTCACGGGCGCCGATCCGCTGGCGTTCAAAGACAACCTGGGGATTCTGTACGAATTTCCGCGTAAGGACGTGGAGTCGCTGGTGCTGAGCACGGCCGGAGTGGCTCCGGCGCCGCCACAGGGCGCCAAGGTGATAGCGACCGGGACTGAGATTCGCATTCGCACCGACGAGAAGATTGATTCGGAGAACGCCTCAGCGGGGCAGAGGTTTGCGGCGGAGGTGGTCGATGCGGTGGATGATATTTCGGGGGGCGTTGCCATCCCGGCGCATTCAAAAGCGAAGTTGCTGATTGTGTCGGAATCGGGCGGAGGGGCGGGGTCGCCATACATGTACCTGGATTTGGATACGGTGAGCATCAGTGGCCGGGTGCATCGCGTGTACACGTCGGAGCTGAAGGAATCGAACGACAAGGGATTCGGGAAGAACAAGCGCACCGCGGAATTTCTGGGCGGCGGAGCTGCGCTGGGCGGCCTGTTCGGAGCGATTCTGGGTGGTGGTCAGGGAGCCGCAATCGGAGCGGCGTCGGGCGCGGGTGGAGGGTTTCTGGGCCAACTATTTACACGCGGAAAGCAAGTGAAGGTGCCGGCCGAGACAGTGTTGCACTTCCGGCTGGAGCGTCCGCTGGTGCTGCAACCGCAGTAGGCGCGCTCGATGACAACGGCCGATGTTGTGATCATTGGTGGCGGGATTGTCGGGTCGAGCATTGCGTATCACCTGACGGCGGCAGGCTGCGGCAATATGCTCGTGATCGAACGCGAGACGCAGCAGGGGAAGGGCTCGACCGGCAAGAGCATGGGCGGGGTGCGCGCGCAGTTTTCTACACCCGTCAACATCCAGATGTCTCTGTACGCAATTCCCTTCTATGCGAGTTTCGACGAAAGGCTGGGGCATCCGGCGGGATACCGGCCACAGGGGTATTTATTCTGCGCGACCAGCGACAAGCACATGGCGTACCTGCGGGCGAATTACGAGAAGCAGGTGGCGCTCGGATTGAAGGATGTGCGGATCGTCGCGGGAGACGAGATCCGCGGAATGTTTCCGCTGCTGCGCGGGGATGACATTGTCGGCGGGAGTTTTTGCGCGACCGATGGATTTGTCGATCCCTACAGCGCGATGATCGGTTTCATCACCTGGGCTTCGGAGCACGGGGCTCGGCTTTGGAAAAATACCGAGGTAAGCGCGATCCGGAAGGACGCTCGCGGGGTTTGCGAGGTGAAGACATCGCGCGGGGCGGTTTCCACGCGCGCGGTGGTGAATTGCGCGGGGGCATGGGCGGCGGCGGTGGCGAAGATGGTGGACGTCGATCTGCCGGTAGAGCCGCTGCGGCGCATGCTGGTGCCGACCGAGCCGTTCGATCTATTTCCGCACACCGCGCCCATGATCATCGACATGTCGAATGGCTTTCATTTCCGGCCGGAATCGCTGGGCTTTCTGCTGGCGTGGAATGATCCGGAAGAGACGCCGGGGTTCAAGGCGGAGTTCGAGCCGTCGTTCATCGAGAAAATTCTGACGCGGGCAGCGGACCGGGTCCCTTGTTTCGAGAATCTGGCGGTGAATCCGAAACGGGCGTGGGCCGGGCTGTACGAGATGACACCGGATCATCATCCGATATTGGGTGCGGTGGACGAGGTGCCGGGATTTTTTCTGGCGAATGGATTCAGCGGGCATGGTGTGATGCACGCGCCGGCCACGGGGAAGATTCTCAGCGATCTGATTTTGGCGGGGAAGACGGAGTTGATTGATGCGTCATTGCTGAATTTTTCACGCTTCAGCGAAGGGCGGATGATTCATGAGACGGCGGTGCTGTAGGGAAGCAGCGGGTCATGGTTGCGAGTACCGAGAGAAAAGCTTTTTACCGCAAAGGTCGCAGAGGACCTCCGCGGAGGGCGCAGAGAGAATCCGGCATGAAGGGGAGGAAAGAATTTATGACTGCAGAACGTCTCGTCCCTTCGCGAACTTTGCGAATCCTTCGCGACTTTTGCGGTTAAAAGCTTTTATTCTTGCGAAGAGCAAAACACTTTAACCCTGTATGACGAAATCGGCGTTGTCAAGCACACGTCGGCGTTGGGAGGAGGAATCGGTTTGGGTTTTGCTTTTGACGTTCCTCTTCCCCAGCGGTTTTGCTTTTGGTGTTGCTTTTGCTTTGCCGACCAAGGCTCGTTGTCCAATCCTACGATGGGCGCTCGGTCCCACCAGCCATGTATTCGATCCCGCCAACGGCGAGACCATGATTCGTTTTTCGAACTCCCTCGCTCTCGAGGGAGGCAGGGGTCCCATTCACAAAGTCGGGGATGGACTACACCCCAGCGGTTAAGTCGGGTTTACCCTGCATGCGAACCGGAGGTGCGGAATTGTTCATAGCTCAGTCCGCGCCTCCACATCCACCACAAACGTACGGCCAGTTTGCGCGCCACCGCCACGGCTGCGATGCCACGATTCTTGCGCATCGCCAAGCGCCGATAGCAGCGCCCCAGTTCGGGCTCACGCCGCACTGCCACGTGCGCCGCTTCCACCAGCAAACTGCGCAGCAGCGTGTTGCCTTGCTTGCTGATGTGCCCCAGGCGCTGCTTGCCCCCGGAACTGTCTTCCGCCGGAATCAGGCCCAGATAGCTGGTCAGTTTCCGGCTGCTGGCAAAGCGCAGGGGATCACCGATGATGAGCACGAAGCTGAGTGCCGTGATCGGGCCTACCCCGGGATGGGTCATCAGCCGCACCACCTCCGGCCGACGCGCGGCCTCGGCCTGCACCGCCTGGTCCAGCGGTTGGGTACGCCGCAGCAACTCCGCCAGCAATTCCAGGTTGTCGGTGCGCCGGCGCTCGCTCCAGGGCGACAACTCGAGCGCGCGAAACTGGGCTTGCCCCTTCCGGCTCCACAGCCCCGGCTTCGGGCCCAGCCCTTCGTTCAGCGCCACCGAGCGCAGCTGGTTCTTGAGGCGGGTGCGCATCCCCACCAGACGATGGCGATGCAACACTAACTGCCGCACGTCCCATTCCTGCGGAGTGGGCACCCGGATGCGCAGCTTTTCGAACTGCCCGTTGCACAGCAACTCCAGGATGTGGTCCGCGTCGCGCGCATCGTACTTCTGCTTGCGCGTTTCCGCGGCGCGGATCCTGGCCGGATCCCCCACCCATAACTCGTGCCCTAGTTCCGCTAGCAACCGTTCGAACCAACGTGCATGACCGCCCGCCTCCATCCCCACCCGCACCATCTGGCCCTGCAGCTGGTGGTAAAACTGCTCGGCTTCCGCCGGGTGCTCCAGACGACGGCGGCCGCATTCTCCTCCTTCCGTGTTTAGAAACGCAATTTGCTGAAACCTCGGGTGATAATCACAGCCTATAATCCACATGTCGGCTCCTTCTCCCGAGTCTTGGTCGTTTCCGCAAAAAACAACTTTACTCGGGTCCGGGAGCCGATCTCGTCATGAAATCACAAAGGACGCCAAGAAAGGCCGCGAAGGACGCGAAGGGGTCACTCTCGTTGTTGATTCTCTCTGTGCCTCTGTGGTGAAAAAGGTTTCCGGGATGATCCAGGAACGAAACTACTGGCTGACGACGGTCGAGATGCCGGGCACGGATTTGGCGCGTCCACTGCCGGAGACGGCCGATGTGGCGGTGATCGGAGCGGGGTTCACGGGGTTGTCGGCGGCGCGCATGCTCGCGATCAAGGGCGCGAAGGTGGTCGTGCTCGAGGGCGAGACCATCGGCTGGGGCGCGAGTTCGCGCAATGGCGGGATGGTGCTCACCGGGATGAAGCTGGGCGTCAACAAGCTGATTTCGATGTACGGGCGCGAGCGGACGCAGAGGATGTACGCGGCGTCGCTCGCGTCCATCGATTACGTGGAACGGATCGTCGGCGAAGAGCAGATTGCATGCGACTTTTCTCGTAGTGGCCATCTCGAAGTTGCCTGCAAGCAGGCGCATTTCGAAGACTACGCCCGGCAGGTGGAGGTCATCGGGCGCGAGTTCCATCACGAATTGAAGATCGTTCGCCGCACTGAACTCAGGTCGGAGATCGGCTCCGACATTTACTTCGGCGGGATGGTCGATGAAGTCAGCGTGGGACTGAATCCGGCGCGCTACGTGGCGGGGCTGGGAGCGGCGGCGATAGGGGCAGGAGCTTGCGTTTACGAGAAGACGCGCGTCGAACAAATCGAGCACGCAGGTCGGGAGCGAACCGCGGGCTGGCGACTGCAAACTTCCCGCGGGTCGATGTGGGCTCGCGACGTGTTTGTCGCGACCAGCGGGTACACGAGCCGGGCGACTCCGGCACTGCAGAAGAAGATCATTCCGATCGGATCCTACATCATCGTGACGGAAGTTTTGCCAGACGCGCTGGCGCGCGAGTTGAGCCCGCGCAATCGCATGATCTACGATTCCAAGAACTACATCTACTACTACCGCCTCACGCCCGATAACCGCATGCTGTTCGGCGGCCGGGCTGCATTTTTTCCCGAAAGCGGCGACACCATCCGCAAGAGTGCCGAGATCTTGCGGCGCGGAATGATCGAGGTCTATCCGCAGCTGCGCGATACGAAGGTGGAGTTCGTTTGGGGCGGGACGCTGGACTTTGCATTCGACATCATGCCCCATGCCGGGCAGATGGATGGCATGTATTACGCCGTAGGTTATGCCGGTCACGGCGTAGCCATGGCGACTTACCAGGGGCAGCTCATGGGAAAACGCATTGCAGGCGAGAATCCTGACAATCCCTTCGATGGCATTCCGTTTCCCGGGCCACCGCTGGGACTCTACAACGGAACACCGTGGTTTCTGCCCTTCGCCGGCGCGTATTACAAGTTTCTCGACTGGGTGAGCTAGGAAACGGCTCACCTAGGCGACGGAGCGCTTCTCCTCGTCACCAAAAGAGTGAATCGCGCTGGCTTCGTCGGCCTGGATATCGAATACCGAATTCAGGCGAGTCATCTCCAGCAGGCTCTGAACGCGCTGGCTGATGCTGACCAGCTTGAGCTGTCCGCCTGCGTTCCGCACGCTCGTGTAGGTGCGCACCAGTTCGCCCACCCCCGAACTATCGACATAGCCGACCTCGTGCAGGTTGAGAAGCAGGCGGCGGTGTCCCTGGTCCATCAGATCGCGTACCACCTCACGCAGCTTGAGGTTGCCTTCCCCGACCGTGATTCGCCCGTTGACATCCACGATCGCGATACCACCGGCATGGCGCACGCTGGTCTGCATCTTGACGGGTGCGTGGCCCCGCAGACCGAGCCCGTAGCGGTCCAGAATCTCCGTCGCCCTGCGCGCTGTGTCCGCAAATTCGGTGCGCACCACCAGCAGGCTGCGTCCGGAATTCAGCACTTCCGCAAAGAAGGCGGCATCCTCCTGCTTTTCCTTGTTCGGAGCAAGCTGTGGGTCTTCATCTCCGGCGACAGCCTTGCTCACTGCGGAACCGGTCTGCGCACCGACCAGACCGAACAGCGCCGCCGCGCCAAACCCAAGGGCGAATACCTGGCCGATTCCCGGAACCACCAGCAACGTGGCTGCTGCCACACCAGCCGACATCCCGGTGGCGGCTCCCATAAAGGCACCGATCGAAGCCCCTAGTTCTCTGCCGAACGATTGCGCTTCGGCTTCCGAACGCGTCAAAAAAACGATGGACTCTTTCGGGACTTGTCGATTCAGAAGTTCGACCATGGCTTCCTCGGCCCGCGTGCGTGAAGTAAAAACACCAATCGCCGTCTCCAAGAGGGACCTCCTTTTCCTGTTTGCGAACGGATACGGATGAGCGACAGCTTGCCCCAGGGCATTGGGGCGTGAAAGAACACACAACTGCGCGAAGAAGATGCCACACCCTCCCGGCGCTGTCAACGGCCAAGCGATTCAAAGGCCTTGCGGGGCGCGGGTTGAAAGCCGGCGCAGCACAAGATATACAATCGGTCCCGCCGCCAGTGCCACCGGTCCCCAGCGCCAACCGTAGCGATCGCTACCGAGCAAAGCGACCAGACTCATCAGAACCACAGCTACCACGGCCACCATCAGTCCCGCTGATCCTCCGGGTACGATAAAAGAGCGCGGCAAATCCGGCATTTTGCGACGTAGTTGCCACCCCGCTGCCACCGTGATGATGGTCGTCCCGACCCGCAGCCAGTTGTAGATGGTGATGAGTTGCGTGAGGGAGTGCACGGCGAGCGATCCGTAAATGACTCCGGAAACGATGATCGCGATCCACGGAGTTCCGAAACGCGGGTGCTTGCCGCTCAGGACGGGCGGGAGATAGCCGTCTTCCGCCATGGCGAAAGGCATGCGCGTGGAGGTCAGCACGGTCGCGTTGAGCAACGAAAGATTCGTGATCATGGCGGCGATGGTCATCCACGAACCGAGCCAAGGGCCGCCGATTAATTGCGCGGCGTCGGAAAAGTAGCGCGTGTGCCACTCCTGCCAGTTGCCCAAGGCCGCCAGCGAGGCGAATGTGGGCAGGAAATAGACGGCGATGGAGAGGGGCACGACGATGGCGAGCGCGAGCGGATAGGTGCGACGCGGGTTTTCGACTTCTTCAGCAACGCTGGAACTCTGCTCGTATCCGGAATAGAGCCACAGTCCCAGGGCCAGGCCGACTCCGAACACGTTATACAGAGGCTGGTGGGGCGGGACCACGGGCACGAACGGGTTGTGCTTCCACTTGGCCAGACCCATGACGATCATCACCAGCACCGGCAGCAGGATGAATATCTCCAGCGCAGTCGCGAACTTCCCGACCGCCTCAATTCCGCGGACATTAATCCAGGTGATCAGGGCCACCACCAGCAGCGACATGACGTAGTGCTTCCATCCGGTGAGCCACGGCAAGTAAAAGCCCAGATAGTCGGAGAATTGCACGGCGTACACGGCGCCGAGCAGGAAGGAAGCGCACCAGTTCCACCAGCCGGCTAGAAATCCCCAGAAGTCGCCGAATCCGGCACGCGCCCAGCGGTAGAAACCGCCTTCGACCGGCATCGCCGTGGTGAGTTCGGCCGAAACCAGCGAGACCGGGATGGACCAGAAGAAGGGAATGATGAGCAGGAAGATCAGCGTGAGGCCGGGCCCGGAGGTAGTCACCATGTCCTCGAGACCGAAAGGGCCCCCGGTGCAATACGAGAACATGACCCAGACGAAATAGAAGAGGCTGGCTTTGCGGATGACGGATTTGGCGCGCTTGTCGGTGGCCACGGTCGGGTGGTTGGAAAATACGCGGGGCGATTATACGTGGAGCACTTTCAGAGGGTGATGCGAAGGACGAGAAGCGCAGCTTGATTTCTGTGGTTTGGGGAACCTCGGCGGCTCGGTGAGGGTAGTCGATCGATTCCCGAGTTGTCCGGCTTCGAGTTGCCCGGCGTGGTAAACCGAAGGTCCCTTCGACTACGCTTAGGGCAAGCCTCGACTGCATTCGGCTGGTGCCTCGCTGCGCTTGGGATGACAGGTTTGGATGGACGACGTCGAGCGCTTCTGGGTCAGGGTATTTTCTGCTGCTCGCGCCAACGGGCCAGCATGGTATCGAGGGTGTCCTTGGCGAAGAAATCGAGAGCTTGCGTCACATCGAGAGTGGCAGGCGCGTTTGACTCGCCCACCGCGTCCATGACCAGGTCGACTCGAGTCGAGTCTTTGAGGTGCGTGAACACGACCATTTGCTGGACGGTGACTCCGAGAGCATGATTCAGCAGGCCGACCTTGAGGGGAGGCTCGCTATGAGTCACTACTGCGGACACGGTAGCTTCGACCGGCTGCACAACTACGTAGCGCAGGCGGCTGCCCGTGCGCCATGGTTCGCCTTGCGTCCAGGCAGCTTCGGAGTAAATTCCACGGCCGAGCAAGCGGCTGAGGTCAGAGAAAGCGGCCCACAATTCTTCAGGCGAGGCCCCCGCGGTCACAGAATATTCGACACGCGGCAGCATGTTGCACCCGTCACACGGAATCCAGGACGGATTCCGCGTCCCCAAGCTATGGCGCAAATCTAGGCGCGTTCCCTCTGAATTACAAGATGAAACGGTCAGGCAGCCAAAATGCCGGTAAGGGCGCCTTCCAGTTCGAGCAGTTGCCGCTTGGTATCGAGGCCCCCGCCGTAGCCGCACAGCGTCCCGTCAGAGGCGATGACGCGATGGCAAGGGACCACGACTGCGATGGGATTGCGGTTATTGGCCATGCCGACGGCGCGAAAGGCCTGCGGCCTTCTGATGGAGCGGGCAATGTCGGCGTAGGTGCGCGTCTCGCCATAGGGAATTGCGAGCAGGGCGCGCCAGCACTGCAATTGGAACGGCGTGCCGCGGAGATCCAGGGAGAACTTGAAGTCGTGGCGTTTGCCGGCGAAGTATTCGTTGAGTTCGCGCGCGTAGGGTTTGATTTCTTCGGGGGAATGCTTCCAGTTGGTCTTCTTGTCTTTGGCGGGCGGGAAGGTCCTGCGGTCAAATTCCAGCGCCACCAGGCCGATTTCTGACACGGCCAGGTTCAGCGGGCCGATAGGGGAGGCGATCTGCGCGTAGTAGAGAGTTTCCATAGGGATGTCCGACATGAAGATTTCATTTCTGGGTCGCGGAAAGCAAGCACGCTTCGGCCTCGAGGTCCGAAAGTGTCCGGCGGTATTGTTGAGCTGTCGAGGAGAAATCCCAAGCTTGATGCGTTCTTGGAATCCCACCCAGAAGTGTCGGGCCAGGATGAGGCACCCGGGTTTATTTTCATCGTACAGAAAAGAAAACCCCTCGCTTTGGCGAGGGGCTCTTGGGGGAGAGGGCGGGAAGTCCCGCCTTAAGTGCAAAGTTATTTCGCGGGCGCCTGCTGCTGACCCTGTGCTTCGGGAGCCGCATTGGTCGAGGAAGCCAGCTGGTCCAAATTGTTCTTCAGGAGGCTGATTTCCACGCGTCCGCCGGTGGTGCGCTTGGTCTTGCCGTCGCCCGTCGTCGCCTGCGTGGGAGCATTGCCCATGCCAACGAGATAGATGCGGTAGACCGGGATGTCATGGTTGAGGACCAGGTAACGAACCACGGACTCGGCCATCTTCTGCGAGTTCTGGATCGCGGTCTGACCCTTGCCGGACGAGAAGCCCTGCACTTCGACGATGTAGCCGCGCTGGCTCTTCAGCGGGGTGGCCATTTCGTCCAGCGCATCCTTGGCAGCCTTGCTCAGCACGGACTGGCCGGGCCTGAAGCGGATTTCGGTCTGCGTCGAGGGCGTGTACTGGTCGATGTTGCCGACCACCTGCTCTACCGTGGTCAGGCGCGTGGTCGCCTGGGTCGCGGTCTGCTGGGCGGCATTGGCGCGGTTGCCCGCGTCGATCGCGTGCTGGTCGGCTTCGTTCGCCTTGTTGGAGGCGAGCGTGATGCCTTGCTGGGCGCGCGAGTCAACGTCCTTGATCATCTTGCCGTTGGCGGCGGTGAGCTCATCGAGCTCGTTCACGCGATCGCGGATCGGCGAGGTCTGACGCTGGACATACTTCTTGCGGGCAAACGGATTCAGCTTGCCCCAGAATCCTTCGTGGGTATCCGGCTGCAATGGGTCTTTGCCGGTGGCAGCGTCAGCCTTGGTGGGCGCAGGCGCGGCCTGGGTCGTTCCCTGGGCGGGAGTGGTGGACGTGGTCTGCTGGGCGAAAGCCGGGATCGCAAGTGCGCCGGCGACAAGCAATGCAATGAGGCTTTTCTTCATTTTGAACTTCCTCCGATTGGGGGAGCGTTTGGGCTCCACTCCAGCACGCCTGAGAGCGTGTTGCGTGATTTTTGATTGCGTCCCCTAACGGGTGAACAAGAGCAAGATGTTGCTTTGCCGGCATACGCTGACGCAACGTATGCACATAAACCCTTGCTGATGCGCGCCGCCAGATACGCAGCGCTTGCCTTGGGTAATTACAGGTTGCGTGCCAAACCCCGTATTCCCATGGCTACGCTAAATTACTGAGTCAGAAGGACATTGTACAGCCGTTTGCGGCCTCCGTGTGAGCCAAACACAAGGGCTGAGTAATTTTGGCAGAACCTGCTATAAAAACTACTTTGGGCCGACCTCCGGTAACTTGCGGAAATTGAGGGAGAAACGAAGGATGCTTCGAGCCGATGTGCAACAAACTTGCACTACTCGTGCAGCACTCTTCTTCATCGCGGTTGTAGTTGACGTGATGGTCGGAACCGCGGTTTCCATGTGCGCAACGCAACCCGACTCATTGCCCATGCCGATGGCATCCAGCCGCGTTCCTGCCGAGCATCTTTCGCAATATTCCGACCTGGCAGTGGAGTGGCTGGAAGAATACCTGCGCATCGACACTACGAATCCTCCGGGAAATGAAATCAAGGCGGCGACGTTCCTCAAGAAGATTCTCGATGAGGAGGGAATCGAGAACCAGATTTTCGAATACCAGCCGGGACGCGCCAATCTTTGGGCGCGGTTGCCGCACACGGCGGCCCAGGCGAAACGGCCGTTGATCCTGCTCAATCACATGGATGTCGTCACCAGCGACACCAGTCATTGGAGAGTGCCTCCCTTCAGCGGGCAGATGCTCGACGGGTCGATTTATGGCCGGGGCGCGCAGGACATGAAGAATGAAGGGATCGCACAGATGATGGTGCTGGTCATGGCGAAGCGCGAGAAAGTAGCACTGGATCGGGACATCATCTTTCTTGCGGTCAGCGACGAGGAGGCGGAAGGGACCGGGACCGACTGGATGATCGCCAACCGCCGCGATCTGCTGGGGAACGCCGAGTTCCTGATCAATGAAGGCGGAGAGAACCTGGTAGAGAACGGGCGCTTGCGCTTCATTGGCGTGGATGTGGGAGAGAAGACGCCGTTCTGGCTCCACATGGTGGCGCACGGGCGGCCGGGGCATGGGTCGCGTCCGATTACGGATTCGGCTCCGAACCGGCTGGTCCGGGCGCTGAATCGAGTGCTGGCTTACCGCACACCGTACAAGGTCCTGCCGGTGGTGCAGGAATTTCTGCGGGAGATGGCGCCCTATGAACCGCCGGAACGGGCGAAGCGGTTTCGCAATCTAAAGCAGGCTCTTCAAGATCCGCACTTCGAGGAGCAGGTGGACCATGACGAATCGCTGAATTTCCTGGTGCGCGACACCATTTCGCTCACCATGATGGGCGGCTCGGAGCAGACAAATGTGATTCCGTCGGAGGCGTGGGCGAACCTGGACGTGCGTCTGCTGCCGGGCGAAGATCCCAAACGCTTTCTGGAAACAATCCGCAAAGTGGTGAACGATCCAGAAGTCACGGTGAACCCGGTGCCCAGCGTGTTTCGTACGGCGAATTCCTCACCCACCCACACCGCGCTTTACGCGGCGATTCGCCAGGCCGCGTCGGAATATTTTCCGGAAGTTCCCGTGGTGCCTCGCTTGACCAGTGGATACACCGAGAACCAGCGTTACCGGCCGCTGGGCATTGTGGCGTACGGATTCACGCCGTATACCGCAACCGATGTCGAGGGCAGCACGGAGCACGGCAACGATGAACGCATTCGCGTGGAAGAGGTGCGGCGCGGGCCCAGGATTCTTTACGACGTGGTGATGGCGGTGGCGGGGGAGTAGTTGCGGGTGTCGAGTCGCGAGCGATAAGAGCGTCTTGAACCGCGAAAAAACTTTTAACCGCAGAGTTCGCGGAGAACTGCCGCAGAGCGCGCTGAGAAAAGCTAGCGCACAAGGACGGCAGTATCCACTGAGAGTTCGACGATGTGGGATGGGGTTCAGAAGAGTTATGACGCGGTCGCGCGTGAGTATGCGGACGAGATCTATGGGGAACTTGCTGGCAAGCCTTTCGATCGCGACCTCCTCAATCGATTTGCAGGGCGGGTTCGCGATCGGGGATGGATATGCGATCTGGGTTGCGGTCCGGCGCAGGTTGCGCGTTACCTGCGCGACCGTGGCGTGAACTCATTAGGGGTAGATCTGTCGGCGGGGATGCTGGCGCAGGCGCGGAGGTTGAATCCTGATCTCCCGTTTGTGCAGAGTTCCATGCTTACGCTCGGTTTGCGTGCAGGAGCTTTTGGTGGGGTCGCGGCTTTCTATTCGATCATCCACATTCCCCGGGCACAAGTGGTCGACGCTTTGAAAGAAATTCTGCGCGTCTTGCAACCCGAAGGATTGTTGTTGATGGCGTTTCATCTGGGCAGCGAGGACAGTCATCATGAAGAGTTGTTCGGCCGTCCGGTAAGCCTGGACGTGGCGCTGTTCACAACCGAGGAGATGAGCCGCTATCTGAAGGCGGCGGGTCTTGTAATCGAGCAGACGCAGGAACGGGATCCGTATGCCCCGGAGGTCGAGTACCAGAGTCGGCGGGGGTACATTCTGGCATCGCGCCCGAAGCGCTGACGATTTAAGAATGTTACTCCTACATTTACAATAATAAGGTTCGAGATATTGTTTGGAGTTTGAAGAACGAGGGTCAACTTTGACGCACGCTTTGGCGCAGTGGCCGCAATTGACGATGACCAACGTCATCGACATTTTGCTGGTAGCGTTCGTCATTTACCAGTTCCTGATGCTGGTTCGCGGTACGCGGGCGGCGCCCATGCTGGTGGGTGTGGCGGCGGTGGCGCTAGGCTTCTACATTGCCCGGGTGGGGCGGCTGACGACGCTGAGTTGGCTGGTCAGCACACTTCTTCCTTATGTTGTTTTCGCATTGATCGTGGTGTTCCAGGCGGAATTGCGGCATGCGCTGGCAAACTTGGGCAGCCGGTTGACGATGAGCCGGGCGCCGAGTTCCGAATCGGATGCCTACGATGACATCGTGCTGGCGGCGAACCTGTTTTCGCAGAACCAGACGGGCGCGCTGATCGTCATCGAGCGCGAGATCGGGCTGCGGACCTACATCGAAAGCGGCGTTCCTATGGACGCGCGCATTTCCTACGACCTGCTGGCGACGATTTTCCGGCCCAGCGCTCCCCTGCATGATGGAGCGGTGATCGTGCAGAAGGACCGGATTGCGGCTGCCGCCTGCTTCCTGCCTTTGTCGATGAACCCGGTGCTCTCGACGCAAATGGGCACGCGGCATCGCGCGGGTATCGGGATTACCGAAGAGACGGACGCGATTGCCGTCATCGTATCGGAAGAATCGGGAGCGATCAGCCTCGCCGTGTCCGGAAATTTCGAGCGCGATTTGACGGTCGAGCAGTTGCGCGAGCGGTTGAGCGCGCTGCTGCGCCGCTATGTGCCGCCGTCGACCCTGCCCACGCCCATCGTAACCGAAGAGGAAAAGGAAGAAGGCGAGCGTCCGCCCAGCGTGCGGAATCCTGATCAAAGTTATTCTTCGGAGGTCGACCGGTAACCGTGATCGATCTTCTGCAACGTTACGTGTTTGCGCACTTTGGATACAAAGTGGTTTCGTTGGCGCTGGCCGTCGGATTGTGGTGGGCGGTTTCGCACGATCCAGTGGCGGAAGTGGAAGTCAGCGTCCCCATCGAGTTTCACCGTATTCCGCAGAATCTCGAAATCAGCTCCGTGAATATTCCCGAGGCGCTGGTGCGCGTGCGCGGACCCGAGCGGGTGATTCACGACATGCGGCCCCAGGAAGTTCACGTGGAGGTCGATCTGGCCGGAGTCAAGCCCGGGGAAAGAACGTTCGACCTGACGGCGCAACAGGTCCATCTGCCATACCAGCTGGAAGTGACCCAGGTGGTTCCCGGACAAGTGCGGCTGAGTTTTGATACGGGACTCACGCGCGAGGTGGAAGTGCGTCCGCGAGTAATTGGGACCTTCACACCAGGATACCGGATTGCCACTGTGAAGGCGGACCCGGCCAGGATATCGATCACCGGCCCGATGCAGCGGGTGCAGGCGGTGGAGGCGGCGACCACCGATCCGGTGGATGTTTCCGGGACCATGGGGCACGGAAGTTTCATGACGAACACATTCGTGCCTGACCCGCTGGTGCAAGTGGTGCGCCCGGCGCCCATCCGGGTTACGGTGATCATGGAAAAGGTTCCAGCCGAACCTCAGGGAAATAAGCCTACCGAATGAACCAACCGACAAGACAGCTGTTTGGGACCGACGGAATTCGCGGCGTAGCAGGGGAGTTTCCGCTTAGCTACGAGAGCACGTATGCGATCGGACGCGCGCTGGGGCATGATTTGTTGCGCGCAAGTTCCAATCCGCGCGTGGTCATCGGGCAGGACACGCGGGAATCGAGCGGGTGGATTGCCGATCGCGTCACGCAGGGATTGGCATCGCTAGGCGTGCGAGTGGAAAGCGCGGGCGTGATCACGACGCCCGGAGTGGCTTATCTGGCGCGGTCCCGCGGCATGGCCGCCGGAGTGGTGATTTCGGCGTCGCACAATCCGTGGACCGACAATGGGATCAAAGTGTTTTCGGGCGATGGCTACAAGCTTCCGGATGCGCGCGAACTGGCGATTGAGCAGGAGATCTTTGCGCTGCTGCAGAATCCCGTTGACTCTCGCGAGCCGGAAGCCAAGCTGTCCCCCAGCCTGCCGGGCGACGCAGAATTGCGCGAGGCCTATGTGCGCTGGCTGGGGATGAGTGTGTCGGCCGATCTTCGGCGCATGCGCGTGCTGGTCGACTGTGCTAATGGCGCGGCGACGGCGGAGGCGCCGGGATTGTTTCGCGCGTGCGGGGTCAAGGCGGAGTTTGTGCACTGCGGCCCGGACGGGAAGAACATCAATGAACAGTGCGGAGCGCTGCATCCCGACACCGTCGCGGGACTGGTTGCAACGCGCAAAGGTCAATTTGAGCTTGGCATCACGTTCGATGGCGATGCCGACCGGGCGCTGTTCTGCGATGCCGAGGGCAAGGTGGTCAATGGAGACGCGGTGCTTCTGATCGCCGGCCGGGACATGCAGGCGCGCGGCGCGCTGGTGGGGAATATGGTGGTCGCGACCACCATGTCGAACATGGGTCTGGAGGTTGCGTTGAAGCGCTCCGGGATCCAGATGCTGCGCGCCAATGTCGGGGACAAGTACGTGCTAGAGGACATGCTGAAGACGGGCGCCACCCTGGGCGGAGAGCAGTCAGGACACATCCTGTTCCGCGATGGCGACGCGACCACTGGCGACGGGCTGATGACAGCACTGCGTCTGATGGAAATCATGGCCCGTAGTGGAAAGAGCCTGGCGGATTTGATCGGCGATTTGAAGGTATATCCGCAGACGATTCAGAACGTGCGCGTGCGCGAAAAAGTCCCGTTCACCCAGGTACCAGAGGTGCAGCGTGCCATCCAGAATGCCGAAGGCGAACTGGATGGAAATGGGCGCGTGGTGGTGCGATATTCGGGCACCGAGGGGCTGGCGCGCGTGATGGTCGAAGCCGAGTCCGAAGAAAAGATGAACGCCCTTGCGTACGCCATCGCTGGAGCAATCCGCGAAAAACTGGGCGCGTAGAGTCCGCCCAAGCGAAGCTTGGACGGGGCACCCAATCCATCTGCAAACGGTCATCCTGAGCAAGGTGAGGCGCCAGCCGCCAACTTCTTCTCCACGTACACGGAGATTTTGTCTTAAAACCTCACAAGCAGAAAGAGCAAAAAGTTATTCTCGGTGGTGAATCCACTGTTCACCGCCCCAGCTTCGCCCTCTCCGCCAAGAACGTATCCCGGCACTGCTTCGCGCTAGCCAACAACGACGCGTACTCGGGCATAGACCGAATCGACGCGAATCCAGGATCTTTCTGCAGAGCATCGTACGCGCAGTACCTCCCGTCGATGGCCGATTTGAGCAGGCGCACAGCCACATCCTTCTCCCCGCACATCGCCAAATACGACGCTGCGAAGTAGCGGTTTTCCGGATCCGGATCGCCCAACATCTGGGGCTCGCTTTCGCGCGCTGCGCGATCCACTTCTGGCGACGACGTCTGCGACGGCGACTGGCGAGCCAGGCAGGTGGCAAAGAACTGTCCCCGTATATTGTCAGGCGGCAGCTTTTGCGCAATCTGACGGGCCTCGGCCAGTTTTCCCTCCGCCATCAGCACGCGCACGGCATTCCGGGTCGACCACTCTGAACCCGCGTCCAGGTTCAGGAAATCCATTGCCCGCTGCGAATCCCCCAACTCCGAAAAAGTGAACGTGCACGAGCGCACCAGCGAATTCCCGGGATCGAGCGACATCGCGGTCTCGCACTCCCGTGCCGATTCATCGAGCAGTCCCGCGTAACGCAACGTGTAGCCAAGCACGAGGTGGCCAAGCGAATTCTTTGGCTGGCGCGCCAGCAGATTCTGCATGTCTTTGTATGCGCGGACAAGATCTCCGCGCTCCACACGATTGGCGGCCAACTGCGTGGCAGCGAGCGGGAGATTGGGATCCAGCGTCAAAGCCCGCTCCAGCGCCGCATTGGACTTCTGGAACATCGGCTCGCCGCCATTGCCATACTGCGAGCTGAGATAGTAGCGGCGGCCCAGCGCCGCCCATGCCGGAGCGTACGCAGGATCCAAACCCACCGCTCGCTCCAGCATCAGAATCGCTTCCCGCGTCGGCGCCGGGTCGCTCGCCAGCGAAAGGCTGCGCAAGTACAAATCGTAGGCTTCTTCATTGGCGGGCCGCGTCGCGGTATCCGCAAGTTCAGTGGACGCACCCAGCGCGGGCAACAGCCCTTGCCGGACTTTGTTCGTGATCTGTCCGCGCATGCTGATCAGGTCGGGCGCGGCAACGTTCAAGCTATCGCGCCACAGCGTGCGATTGTTCTCGACGTCCACGGCCTCGAGCGTGATCTGCAGCTGATCTCCTTCCTTGAGAAAGTGGCCAGTGATGATATCGGTGACGTGCATCTCGCGGCCCACTTGCTGCAGATCGAGGCCCGCCGCGGTGTACTTGCTCGTAGTCGCAAACGGACGGATCGAAAGCGAGTGCACGTAGCTCAATGACGTCGCGATTTCGTCGGGCACCGCCAACCGCAGGAAGTCGAGATCCTTGTCGCCGCCCATGTTCTGGAAAGGAAGCACGGCAACCGGAGTCGCGCTGGCGGCAGTCGTTCCACCCGTAGCCGAGTGTTTCAACTTCCAGGCAAGAAGGCCTGCCGCAATTACCGCGACCGCAGCGACGGCCGCGATGATCTCCTTGTACGAACGGGCAGGTTTGCCTGCCGCGGACGCCGCAGCCGGGTGCAACCCTGACCTTCTTGTCCCAGCACTGGATTCTTCGACGCCAACCGGGCTGAGAAGCCTTCCGCTGTCGGTGTCGCGCTTCAGACGCTGCAGATCGCTGCGCATATCCGAAGCGTGCTGGTAACGGAGGTTGCGATCCTTTTCGAGCGCCTTGTTGACGATGTCTTCGAGGCGCTCCGGAACATTGTGGTTCAGGCGCACCACCGGCACGGGCGCGCGGTTCATGATCGCCTCGCAGATGACGGCGGAACTCTCGCCGTGGAACGGCACATCGCCGGTGGCCATCTCGTACAGAACGGCGCCGAAAGAGAACAGATCGGTGCGGTTGTCGAGTTCACGGGCGCGCACCTGCTCGGGCGACATGTAGGCCACGGTTCCCAGCATGGTGCCGGGGCTGGTGAGGTGCGCCTCATCGAGCGTCGCCGTGTTGGCAGCAAGAACCTGGGTGGAGGAAGTGCCCGGAACATTCACCTTGGCGAGGCCAAAGTCGAGAATCTTGGCGTGGCCGCGCTTGGTGATGAAGATGTTGGCGGGCTTGATGTCGCGATGGATGATGCCTTCGGCGTGCGCCGCATCGAGCGCGTCGGCGATCTCGATGGCGAGCGATAGCAGCGTCTCGGTTTCCATCGGGCGGCCCATGATCGTATGTTTCAACGTGGCGCCATCGAGATATTCCATGGCGATGAAGCGCTGGCCTTCGTGCTCGCCGATCTCGTAAATGGTGCAGATGCCGGGATGGTTCAGGGCAGAGGCGGCGCGGGCTTCGCGATGGAAACGCTCGAGCGTTTGGGCATCCTGGGCAACGTTTTCGGGCAGGAATTTGAGGGCGACGAACCGGCCGAGAGTAATGTCCTCGGCCTTATAGACCACGCCCATTCCGCCGCCGCCGATTCGTTCCAGGATGCGATAGTGCGAAGTGGTTTGCCCAATCACTGGATTGAGATCGTAGGGCTGCGGGGGCAGTAAGTCAATTTGGGATGGATGTGGTTCGAAATTCGTGGCACGGGCGAAAACCCCTAACCACAGAGGGCACGGAGAAGCGCAGAGGATGGTGGGGAATCTTCTTTTCAAATGCTTCCTCTGTGTCTCTGTGACTCTGTGGTAAGTCAGCGTTCCTCCTCAGCGAGGACTGCTCCCAGGCGATCGAGGCGGCGTTTCCAGAGCACGGATCGACGATTATCAAGTTTCGGCTTAAGTTTTAGCGCCGTGTCTGGGCCGAGCAGGGGCCTTATTGGGGAACTTTGATCTCGACCGACGCATCCAATCGCGCCTGCAGATCCTTGCGGTAGCGGCGGCTCAGGCGGAGTTTGGTTCCATCGGCGAGCAGCAGTTCGTATTCGGCTTCGCTGTCGAAGCGCAGTTCGCGGACGCGCGAGAGGTTCACTATGGCGGAGCGGTGAATGCGGCAGAAGTGCGCAGGATCGAGATCCGATTCGAGATCATTCATGCTGCGTCGAAGCAGATGGGTTTTCGAACCTACATGCAGGGAAGCGTAATAGTCGGCGGCTTCGATCCAG
The DNA here is from genome assembly GCA_963733805.1 of uncultured Acidobacteriota bacterium. Classification (GTDB taxonomy): domain Bacteria; phylum Acidobacteriota; class Terriglobia; order Terriglobales; family Acidobacteriaceae; genus Gp1-AA133. Next base: position 335,424 of record CAVTEO010000012.1, read on the forward strand.
TCGACATCGGCCACGGGCAGAAACACAACGTGTCCGGCATTCTTGATGGCGAAGCGTTCCATCCGCGCTGGAGCCTGGCGGCGATGCGCGATCCGCTCCCGCGCCCGATCAAGCGCTCGCGCAAAACGTGCGTTGTTGAAAGGCTTCAGCAGGTAGTCGAGTGCGCCTGCATCGAAAGCCTGCAGCGCGTACTGATCGTATGCCGTGACAAAAATCACGGCCGGCGGAGCTTCGGCGCCCAGCATTTCCAGAATGTCGAAGCCGTCGTACTCCGGCATGCGCACATCGAGAAACACCAGGTCGGGTTTCTGCGCGCGAATCGCCTCGAGCGCCGCGGCGGCGGATTCGCACTCGCCCAGGATTTCGACTTCCGGATTCGCACGCAGCAGGTGAAGCACATTCGAACGCGCCAGCGGCTCATCATCGACCACCAGCGCGCGAATTCTGGCTGCAATGGCCTCGACCCTCATTTTGCTTTGTAGGGAACAGAGAGTTGCACTTCGACGCCCTCATCGCGGTTGCGGATATCGAGACGGCTCTCCCGGCCATAGAGACTCTGCAGCCGGGCCCGCACATTCGAGATTCCGACCCCGGTGCGCTGATCTTCCCAATTTTCGGGGATCCGCGGACCCTCATTGTAGACACTCAGGGTGAGAAATCCGTTGTTCCGCACGGCGCCGATGCGGATTGCGCCCCCGGCCGCGCGCCGTCCGATGCCGTGCTCGATGGCGTTTTCAACCATGGGCTGCAGAATCAGGCTGGGAACACGCGCGTTGTGAAACTCCCGAGGCACATTCACGCTGACCTGCAGGCGGTCGGCGAACCGTGTTTTCTGGATTTCCAGATAGGTTTCCAAAAACTCCATTTCTTCGCCGAGGGAAACTTCCTGCTTGCCCGAGTCGTCGAGTACGCGCCGCAGCAGGTCGCTGAGCCCGGCAATCATGCTGACGGCATCGTCGTTGCGGTGCTCGCGCACCAGGCCCGCGACCGCATTGAGCGTGTTGAAGAAGAAATGCGGTTCGAGTTGGCGGCGCAAGGCATCCAGCTGCGCGCGGGAAAGCTGCTCCCCAAGGCGCGCCGCTTCAGTCTCGCGCTGCGCCAGCCGCCGGGTGGATTCGAGCATGTAATCCACCACCAGGATCGAGGCATACAAGATCAAAAAGAGGTGGAACTCGCCATAAAAAACGTAGAACGCGGTCTTGCCAAACTGGGTCACCTGCGTAACCTGCCACGGCTGCAGAGCCATCTGCAGGGCGGCTGCCCAGAGGCCGTAAATCGCCCCGACCGCAACGCAGGCCGCAAGATGAATGGCCCACACGCGGACGGACCGCCATCGGGTGGGAGGAAACCGTCGCCCGAGCCGCAAAATGAAGGGTGTAGCCAGCGCCCAGACAATCCATGAAGCAAACACGGTGAGAAACAGTCGCGTCCAGGCATGCTGCATCCCGACAGCGCGCATGCCGGCGACGATCTGGGTCGCGTTCACCAACGCGAACCCAATCCAGAGCACTGCAATCCACTTCCAGGATTGGCGCAAGGATTGCCGTTCGGCCTGAGACCCGGTCTGCATAGGAGTAGTATCGCCTCGAGCGAGGGCTTCCGGCCAGCAAATGCAGTGAATCGACGGGAACGTGCAGGGAATGATCTCGCCCCTGACTCGCTCCAGGGAGATACTACGCCGCATGACAAAACTCATCCAAACCACGCTGCTCGCTGCCTCTGTGCTGGTATCCACCGCGGTTTTCGCCCAGGATTATTCAGCGCCCAAGACCAGTTCCGAATACAACAGCAAGGGCCAGATGAAGCTGCCCGAAAACTATCGGCAATGGGTGTACCTGACCACTGGGTTCGACATGAGCTACAACCCGACGCTTTCGTCCATGAATCACCACATGTTCGACAACGTGTTCGTGAATCCGGAGGCGTACAAGAAGTTTCTGGAGACCGGAACGTGGCCTGACAAAACGGTGATGGTGCTCGAAGCCCGCATGGCCGAAGGCAAGGGATCAATCAATCAGAAAGGCAACTATCAGGGCGAGGTCATGGCGCGCGAAGTGCACGTGAAAGACGAGGCCAAGTTCCCGGGTAAGTGGGCGTTCTTCGCGTTTGGAGACGAGCAGACCGGAACACTGGTACCGACGACGGCTGACTGCTATTCCTGCCACGCCGAGCACGGGGCGGTGGATACGACGTTTGTGCAGTTTTATCCGACGCTGTTGGGTGTGGCGAAGGAGAAGGGGACGCTGAGCGCGGGGTATGTGAAAGAGACGTCGAAACCTGCGAAATAGGTTAACGAGGCCGCCTCCCTGTGCTCCGGCATGGGCGCTATTTGGCGGCGCGGCCTCTGACCCGCAGCACTCCGAAACAGACTCTCAGCACGTGTACTCGGCAATGATCCGCATCCCCTGCACGGACTTCTCGAACAGACGTGTACGGATCTCGACGTACTTAGGATTGGAGAAGAACCGCTCCTGACCTCCGGCCAATTCAGCCTTGATCGTAGAACTTCAGCGCCATGGCGCCGTGGGTTGCAGCGCCTCCAGCCCGCAAGGCAGCGGCAATCAGGGAGCTCTCGGTGATTTCTTCACGGGATGCACCTGCAGCTTTCGCCGCTTTTACATGTGCCTCGATGCAGTAAGGGCATTGCGTCGTGAAAGCGACCCCCAGGGCGATGAGCTCGCGATATTTTCTTGGGATAGCTCCGTCCTCGCGGCCGACGATCTTATCCAGGCTGAGCCATGCGTTGAATTCCGCAGGCGCAAGCTTGCCCATCTCCTTAAGGAACCGTAAATCGGCGACATCATGGTAGTGTTCGCTCATTTTCTCCTCTTCGATTTAGAACCTAATTGTCTGGGGCAAAATCAAGACATCGTCTTCTGCTCTGGAAAGCAATTTCTCCAAAATACAGCACGCGAGGCCTGGCTTTTCTTCAGGGGCGCGAGCAAAGTTTCTAAATTGGACTGGACCTGGCTACTCCAAGTCCCGCCAGTTCTTTCCTACCCCAATCTCAACCACCAGCGGAACGACGAGCGGGTGGACTTTTTCCATGTACTCGCGGACCAGCGAGCGCATGACGTCCAGTTCGCCCTCGGGGACTTCGAAGACCAGTTCGTCGTGGACCTGCAAGGTCATGCGCGACTTCAGGCTGCGGTCGCGGATGGCTTCGTCGATGCGGGTCATTGCGATCTTGATGAGGTCGGCGGCGGTGCCCTGCAGCGGGGTGTTGACGGCGGTGCGTTCGGCGAAGCCGCGCTGGTTGCTGTTTTTCGCGTTGATGTCGGGGATGGGCCGGATGCGTCCGAACAGGGTGTTGACTTTCTGATCGCGGCGGGCTTCTTCGAGCGTCCGGTCGATGAAGGTGCGAACGCCGCTGTACTTTTCGAAGTAGGCGTTGATGAATTGCTTGGCTTCGCTGGGCTCGATGCCGAGATTCTGCGAGAGTCCGAAAGCGCTCAGGCCGTAGACGATTCCGAAGTTCACGACCTTGGCCTGGCGGCGATGGTCGGGCGTGACCATCAGGGGTGGCACGCCGAAGACCTGCGAGGCCGTCAGGGTATGAACGTCGTCGCCACGGTTGAACGCCTCGACCAGCAGGGCATCGCTTGAGAAGTGGGCGAGCAGGCGGAGTTCAATCTGTGAATAGTCCGCGGCGAGAAGAACGTGGCCGGGCTCGACAGTAAAGGCCGCTCGGATTTCGCGTCCAACTTCGGTGCGGATCGGGATGTTTTGCAGGTTCGGATTCGCGGAAGACAGGCGCCCGGTCGCGGTACCAGTCTGATCGAAGGTCGTGTGCAGGCGTCCGGTCGACGGGCTGAGCAGCGCGGGCAGCGTGTCCACGTAAGTCGACTTCAGTTTCGAGAGTTGGCGGTATTCCAGCACCAGGCGCGGCGCCTGGTGCTCGGCAGCCAGGCCTTCGAGCACGTCGACGGCGGTCGAAATCGTCTTTCCTTTGCCGTATTTCACGGGCTTCGGGAGATTCAGCTTGTTGAACAGAACATCACCCAATTGCCGCGGCGAGTTGATGTTGAATTCCTGCCCGCAGCAGTCGTAAATTTCCCGCGCCTTGGCATCGATCTCGCGCTCTAGCCGTGTGGACATCCGCGCAAGAGCGTTTGTGTCAATCTTCACACCGGCCTCTTCCATGCGTGTGAGAACGGGAACGAGCGGAAGGTCGATTTCTTCGTAAGTCTTCTTCAGGTCGCACTGCTCGACTTCTTGCGCCAGGGTTGCGGCCAGACGGCCGGTGACATCGGCGGCCTCGGCGAGATTTCCCGACAGCTTGAGATTGAGGCGGCGTAGCGCGACCTCGGGCAGACCGTGCGAAGAATACGTGGGATCGAGCAGGTAGGAGTACAACCGGGTGTCGTGCTGCACGCCGGCAAACTCGATGGCCGCTGCGTTGAGGGCGTGGAGCGCGGCCTTGTAGTCGTGTACAGACTTCGGAATGCGCTCGTTCGCGAGTGTGGACTTGAGCTTTGATCCCGCTTCCGAATTGAGCGAAACGGTAGCAGCAGATCCAGCGCTAGCCGAAATAGCGATGTTGCGCGTTACGAGAGGCGAGGATTCCACCGGACGCGCAACTTGAAAGGGCAGCATGCCCTCCTCCGGTTCGCTTTCCTCACTTTCCTTTTCTTCTGTGCTGGCGGCGGTGGCTGCTTCGATGGTGACGGTCAGCGCGCCTCCTGAGGGCACGCGTTTCAAAACAGCTTCCACATCGGCGGCCGTTTTGGCCTCGCCGTACTGGGCTTCGGTCACCTCGACCACCGGCAGCAGTTCTTTGAGCAGCGAAGTGAATTCGAGTTCGGAAAACAGCGAGCGCAGGGTCGCGACTTCGGGCTCGCCGGCCCGCATCGCGTTGAGATCGAGTTCAACCGGGACATTGCAGTCGATGGTTGCCATTCGTTTGCTGAACATCACGATCTCGCGGTTGTTCAGCAGGGACTCGCGATAAGTTTTCTTCTCGATTTCGGCCGCATGATCGAGCGCCTGCTCGACGCTGCCGAAGCGCTTGATCAATTCCACCGAGCCTTTGTCGCCGATGCCGGGCGCACCCGGAATGTTGTCGATGGAATCGCCGCGCAGGGCCATTACGTCCACCACACGCTCGGGTGGGACGCCGAGGATTTCTTCGACCTTGGCGGCGTCGGCAATCAAATTGTCTTTTGGCGGATTCAGGACGAGAACTTTGTCGGTGACCAGCTGCAACATGTCTTTGTCGCTGGAGACGACGTAGACGAGATACGACTCGGCGGCTGCCTTGCGGGCGAGCGTGCCGATCAGGTCGTCAGCCTCGAAACCCTTCTGCTCCAGGATCGGGATGCGGTAGGCCTCCAGCGCGCGCCGAATGTAAGGAACCTGCTGGACGAGGTCCTCGGGCATCTCGGAGCGGTTGGCCTTGTAGCCGTGGTACTGGATTTCCTGGAAGCTTTGCGTCTTCAGGTCGAACTTGCGGACTGTTGTGATGGCCTCGGCTTCCTGGTCGCGAAAAGTTTTCCCGCCTACGTCGAAGACGGCGGCCAGGTATTCGGGAGAAAAATCCTCGCGCAGCTTGCGGAGCATGTTGACGAAGACGTAGATGGCGGCCGTGGGGAGGCCGGTCTTGGTCGACATGGGACGCTGGCGCGCCATCGCGTGGTAGGCGCGGAAGATGAACGACATCGTGTCGATCAGGAAGACGCGGTCTTTGACGCCGGGGGGCGCGACCGGAACAGGACCCTGCTTCGGGGAAACTTCTTCGGACTGCTTCAGCGATGATGTTTTTCTTGGGGGCAAGTCATGATTTTAACAGTTGGGAGAGGGAGGACGCGGTCTCAAATGACTTGGGTCGTGCTGGAAAAGTTTCGATACTCTTGGAACGCTCTCGACCTATACGGGGTTTTTCGACTGCGCTCGGCTGGCGCCTCACTTTGCTCAGGATGACAAACTTGTAGAGCGCCGAGGCTAGTAGCCGAAGGAGAGGTTGAAGTCGGCGGTCACGGACTTTACCGCGCGTCCGCCAGGTGCGTTGACGAAGACGACGTAGTATTTTGCCGGAGCGTCGGCGGTGGGCGGGAGAACGAACTCTACTTCGTGATCGTGAGTGGCGTCGACTGTGTAAAGCGCGGTGCCGCCACCCTGCCCGCGCGAGTAGTCGGAGAACTGGTCGACGTTCATCAGCAAAAAGCGGACGTCGGTGGAGTCGTCGCTCAGCTTGTCATCCCCGCCGCGAGGAATGAAGGATTGGAACGTTCCGTGAATTCGCGGGATTACCGTGTGCGGGGGCACTTCCACCGGGAACTCCGCATGCTTTTTCACGGTGAACGTCTTGTGCAGGAAGTTGATCGGCCTGGTGTGGGTCGAGTCGACATGATCGAGCGGGTTGATCGTTTCCTTCACGGGAGGAGGCTGCTGCTTGTTGCAGCCCGAAACACCTGCCAGCATTCCGGCGAGCATGGTCACAATCAAACGACGACGCATTCCAACCTCACAAGCAAGAAAGAAATTTTCCCAGTAGCGCCCGCGAAATCCAGTTCGCTGCTTGCCACGCTCAGCCTTTTTTCTTGGGCTGCCCAAATTCGGTGGTGTAGTGCAGCTTGATTTCTCCGCAGGTTCCCTGGTCAGGAGAGTACACGATGCAGGTATCGAAGGGACGCGAGTACACGTGCAGGCTGACGGCGCGCTGGTTAAACTCACGCGGGTTGAGCACGCGATGCACCGGTTCCAACGGATCGACCGCGCAGGGGTGGCTGGGATTCATCTCGACCGTATCGGCAGTCTCCAGTTCGCAACGCCCTTCATCGACCTGCTGAAAAATGATCCGGAAGTTTTCCACCAGCAAACGACCGATGGGGACCGCCATCCAGCAATTCTGGTCGCGGTGATTGTGTACCGAACTCGCCTGCCCGACTTCCCAGCAGATGGCAATCAGTTCGTACAAAGGCGTCTTGTCGATGAGATTGCGCGTGTAGTGCTGACGGTCCCAGTTGAGGTAAGGGGCCAGGCTTTCCGGATTCACCGCGGTACTCGAAAGGAACCCGACAACGTCAGCAGTGTGGTCAAAGGCGTTCGCCGGGAACGCGCGCAATTGGGTCACGAAGTCCTGGATGGATACGGATTTTTGAGCGGCTTGCAGACTCATAATGGACTCCAGGAGAAGTATATTCGCCCGTAACGCGATGGCGGCGGCCGAATTTATGGGCGAAGGCCGGTTCATTCCAGGAACATACAGTCCCCATACGAATAGAACCGGTAGCCCTGCTGCACCGCGTGGCGGTAGGCGTTGAGTACCGATTCGCGGTCCGCAAAAGCGCAGACCAGCATTAGCAGGGTTGATTCTGGCAGGTGAAAGTTGGTTAGCAGGGCGCTGACCGCGCGGAACGGGTAGCCGGAGTAAATAAAGAGGTCGGCCTCCCCGCTGCCCGGGGCTAACCGGTTATCGGTTGATTGCGCGATGGCGTACTCGAGCGTGCGCACCGTGGTCGTGCCTACCGCCACAATGCGGTGATTCTGATCGCGGGCGCGATTGATCGCGTCTGCGGTTTCCGGCGAAATGGAATAGAACTCTTTGTGCAGACGGTGATCTTCGACTCTTTCCACCCGGATGGGCTGGAATGTTCCAAGACCGACGTGCAGGGTAAGTTCGGCGATCTCGATTCCCTTCTCGCGCAAGCGAGTCAGGACCTCGGGCGTGAAATGCAGGCCGGCGGTGGGAGCTGCCACCGAACCGCGTTCCCGCGCGTAGACCGTCTGGTAGCGTTCACGATCGTCGGAGCGGTCTTCTCGTGAAATATAGGGCGGCAAAGGGACGTGGCCGAGTTTCTCCACCTTCTGAAAGAAGTTCTCAACCGGCGCGAAACGGATGCGGCGCTCGCCAAAGGTGCCGCGGCTTAGGACTTCCGCCTGCAGTTCGCGGGCCTCGCCGAAGTAAAGGTATTCGCCCACGCCGATCTTGCGCCCCGGACGTACCAGGCACTCCCATTCATTGGGGTCTCCGCTGACCTGGTGGGTAAGCAGCACCTCGACCCGGCCGCTCAGGAAATCGCGAGAGGCTTGATTATGCGGGCTCAGCGGCTGCGATCGCGCGCCCTGGCGCGTGCCGTAGAGGCGGGCGGGAAACACCCGGGTGTTATTGAGAACGAGCAGATCCTCCGGCCGAAGGAGGTCGGGAAAATCGCGAAACTGCGAATCGTGAACCTGCCCCGTGGCCCGGTCGAGCCGAAGCAAGCGCGAGGCGGAGCGGTCGGCTAGCGGTTCCTGCGCGATCTGCTGCTCGGGAAGGTCGTAGTGGAAGTCGGAAACCAGCACTTGCGATGGATTATAGGCGTGCGCGCATTCGAGAAGCCGAGCTTTGGCCTGCGGAAGTTGCAGCGCGAATAGGCTGCAAAGTTGACAGAAATTCACGAAACCGATTGTCGGAATCTTAAAAGGTGCGGTACCATGAACCAGTCAGGCCCCCCTTCTGTCCTGTCCATCCCCATGGCCACAGAGCGCCAATACCGGGACCAGATCGTCCGCTACGGCCGGAGGTTGCACGAGTGCGGATTCGTGGCTGCCACCGACGGCAACCTATCGGTTCGACTGAGTGAAAACCGCATTCTCTCGACCCCCACTTGTATGAGCAAGGGCGCGATGCGTCCCTCGGATCTGGTCATCGTCGACATGGAAGGCCGGGTGGTCTCCGGGAAGCGCAACGTGTCCAGCGAAATCGGGATGCACCTGCTGATCTACCGGCTGCGTCCGGATGTGAAGGGAATCGTGCATGCGCACCCGACGACCGCGACCGGGTTTGCGGCCGCGGGCGTGCCGCTCAACCAGCCGCTGGTTTGCGAGGTTGTGATCGGATTAGGGTCCATTCCGCTGGCCAAGTACGGAACGCCGGGAACGGCCGAGCTGACCGATGCGCTTGAGCCACTGGTGCCGGGATTCGACGCGATCCTGATGTCGAATCATGGCGTGGTCGCCTACGGCACGGATCTCGACCAGGCCTACATGAAAATGGAGACGGTGGAGCACTTCGCGCGCATCGCCCTGGTGACCCATCAACTGGGCCAGCAGAAGCCGCTGGGCACCGCGGAGCTGGAAAAATTGGTCGTTGTGCGAGCCAAGTACATGGGCGGCGCGCAAGCCGGTTCTGCTTCCAGCAACGGCCACGGCAAGAAGCGGAATTCGAATTCCAGCGCGGTGGGAACCATTCCACGCGGACGCGTTTCGCAATAGACCTTTCGCCGAGCCTCTCGCTCTGCTCCGTTAGCCAGCTCATCCCTTCTGGTTTGAAGTCTGAAGAAGCGCGGCCTGCAGGCTGGAGTTGCCGTCGAGTTTTAGCTCCCTCCAAACCGGAAGCGCAGCCCCGCGCGGAAATTGATGCCGAGCGCGGGATAGCCCACCACTTCTTCATAGTGCTTGTCGAGCGCATTCTCGATGTTCGCGTAGACCGTAACGTGCGCTGTGAAGGCATACCATCCGCCCAGATCGACGCGCGCATATCCCGCGGCATGCGTGATGCCGAGGCCAAGGAAGTCGGAATCGGCCCGGCGGCCGACGAAGCTTCCTCCGAGATTGGCACCCCAGCGGGTTCCGAGATAGTTGAGCAGCAGGCTGCCGGAGTGGCGGGGACGGCGGATCAGCGGAGATCCTGCGGCCAGCAGCGGATCGCAGAAGTTCTGCGGCGTGCACAACGGCGCTTCCAGAATTTGCGTGGAGGTGTAGTTGTACGCTGTGTTCAGCGCGATGCGCCGGCTCACGCGGCCCTGGAACTGGACTTCCGCGCCATGCGCCATACTGCGGTTCACGTTGACGTACTGGCCGTTGAAATCCAGCGGGTTGGTGGTGAACTCGATCTGGTTTCGAAAGTGGTTGTTGAAGTAGAGCGCCGACAAGGCAAACTTTCCGCCAAAGAAGCTCTGCTCGAAACCCGTTTCGAAGGCGTGGTTCTCTTCCGGCTTGAGATTGGGATTGGGATCGGACGGAAACACACCCGAAATGCCGAACGATTCTTCGAAGCGCGGCTCCTTGATTCCCTGGGCATAGCCGAAGCGGAGGCGGGTTCCGGAGAAGACGGGGCCGCCGCGCAGGGCGAGGAAAGTCACGGCCGCGCGCGGAACGGCGCGATCGCCAAAACTGTCGTTGTGCACGTAACGCAGGCCGCCAATCAACGAAAGGCGTCCGCGAGTGATGCGCTGTTGCGCAAAGAGCGCGTGGTTGAGGCGCAGGCCGTGCGTGAACTGGGTGGCGACCGTTCCATTGGGATTGGTCGGATTGTTGGGATCGAAAGTCGAGAACGCGGTGTTGAAGAAGCCGTTTTCATCCTCGAACTCGTAGCCCACGGTCGTCTGCGCCCAGTCGCGCGGAATGTAATCGCCCTGGTAATTAAGTCCGGTGCGATTGATGTGCGCCCGATCGCTGAAAAAGCAGTCGGTGAAATTGAAAATCGTGACATCGCAGCCGCGTTCGGCCCGCGTGTCTTCGTTCAGCGTGCGATGGTTGTATTCGAAGGCGGTTGCACGGTGTTGCCAGTGGGCGGACGCGACGAATACCAGGTCAGCGCTGGCCACGAGGTTGTTCTGGCGGGCGCGAGCATCGGCGTCGGGAGCCAGAAGAGGCTGGCCATTGAACTTCCATTCGCCTTGCACGCCGCTGCGGCTGTTGGCATGCCGAGTACGGAAACGAAAAAGAGCGCGATTACTGAGGCGAGCCCCCAGGTTCAGCCCTTGCGATGAGTTCGAATAATCGTCGTTGATGCCCGATCCCAGCGTGTTGAACTGGTCGCCGAACACGTGGTAGTCGAAGCGTTCGCGAGCGCCCGCGAACGACAGGTAGCCATGGGCGGTCGAGAAGTTGCCTCCATCGGCGCCAAAGCGGAGTTCGGGACTCTCGGTCGATCCCGCCTGGCTGAACACCTGCACGACGCTGGTCATCGCATCGGACCCGTAGAGCGTGCTCTGGGCGCCACGCAGGAACTCGAGCCGGTCGGCGCCGGCGAGCGGCACGGTGCCGAAATCAAAAATTCCGCCGGGATCGTTGACCGGAACGCCATCGATGATGACCTTGTTGTAGCGCGAGTCGCCGCCGCGTACGAAAAGCGACGACTGCCCTCCGCGCTGGCCCACGGTATTGACGACGGCTCCCGGTAGAAAGCGAATCGCGTCGGCCGCGGCCACCGGCTGCATGACCTGAAGCTGCGCGCTTTCCAGGGTCGAGACGCTGGCACCGGATTCCTGCTCGGGAAGGGGAGTACGGGTAGCGGTGACGACCACGATTTCAGATGCGGTGGCGACCTCGAGCTTCACGACGAATGTGGATTCCTGGGGCACCGTCACGTTCGCGGTCTGCGGCGCGAATCCCGGCGCCAGCACTTGCACACGATACTGGCCGTTGGCAAGTCCTGGGAACAAGACGACTCCCTCGCCCGCAGTGTCGAGCACTGCTGCCGGGGTGGAGGCGTCGGCAGGAAATACGGAAACCTGTGCGCCCGAGACGGCGGTGGAATTTGGATCGGCGACTCTGATTTTCAGGTCGGACGCGAACAAAGCTGCAGAAAGAAATACGAGGGAGACGACGGTACGAACAGCGCGCATGCAATCCTCCTTGTCACGCGAAAGGGATTGTTGGACTGGGGGTTCGCACCGGTCTCCTGGCTGGCGAGTAAGAACGCGGCAGCGTTCGAACCTCTGCGGCCGGCCTTCCCTGGATTGCTCCAAGTGACCGGCGGCGGATTTCCTCGCTTACAGTTGCGCGGCAGCGCGGGATTTGCACCCGCTTCCCAATTTCCGTCCGAGCGGACAGAAATGCGCGAACCAATTTGAAAGAGCGGAAAAAATGTGTTCAGGAAATTTAATTGGCAAACGGGAGGAAGTCAAACGAGGAGCGTGTGGCGCGGGCGCCCTCGCCCGCGAACGTTCGGCCCAAGTGTCAGCTGACCCACGCCCTCCTCAACGGCTGACCCGCACTCTCTCCCGCCGACACTGCCGGATGGTGAACATGGTCGCGAGCAGGAACCCCATGGAGGCGCCAAGGAACCCTAACGTCGCCATCTGGCCCAGCGAGGCTGATTTGCTGCCGCCCGAAAGCAGGAACCCTTCATAGGCGAAAGCCGGAACCCAAAGAAGCAAGCGCAATCGGAAATCCATGGGGGGGAACCTCGGCGAAGAACTCTATCTTCGGGCTGCCTGCGGATCAAGGTGTAAGAAGGGCAATGACCCGACGTGGTGGTTACTCTGTCGAGTCCCGCTCGGCGGGTGGCGTCACGCATAGAACGTCCCGCCCTTGGCGTGGCGATTAAAAAACGGGTACTCGGCCGTCCCGGCCTTGTTAACATTGGCTTCCGCGTACGCCTTCACGCGGTCCAGCGAGGACTGCAGCAGTGCGTTGTAATGATCGAGTTGTTCCGCGGGCATGTCTTCAGGCACCGGGATCACGCTGCCCACGCGCATGAGCGCCCGGGAGAATGGTTTCGGCACGAGCAGCCGATCCCACGTATTCAAAGTCCAGGCACGGTCAATGGCGATGTGAAACACCGCCATCGGCACCCTCGACGAGCGGGCCAGCAGCACCGGGCCTGGTTTTGTCACGAAACGTGGACCACGAGGTCCGTCAATGGTGAAGGCGACCGTATATCCGGCCTCGATTTCTTTGCGCATCCCGAGCAGCCCACGCACCGCGCCCCGGCTGCTCGACCCGCGTATCGGGACGAATCCAAAGCGGCGGATCATGCGCGCTGTGAATTCCCCGTCAAAGCTGGTGCTGCTCATCACGCGGATATCGAGGTCGCGCCACAAGTACGTCGCTGCAAAAGTGCACTGGTGCCAGAAGGAATAAACGAAGGGCCGCTGCTCAAGACTCACCGGTGAATTCTCTTCGCACGAAACGGCGAACCTCATGGTCGGCCCGATCAGGCGTACCGCGATGGTTGTAACCCACGAAATCAGCGTAAGCAGCACTCGTTGCCCGAACGTGAAGGGAACGCGGCCGGTCGAGGGATCAACGGGAATGCCGGAAAGGCGCACGCTCACGCGAATATTGTAACGGGGAAGGTTCGCTCGGGCGTTATCTCTGGAATAGCCACGGTCAGTGGAAATCGAAGAGTCGGGCCGATGATCCGGCTAGTACTTCGAGCCCTTATCCAGCGGGTAAGGCTCTCCGTACTTGTTCAAATGGTCGGAACGAGAATCAGATGCGTGGAGCGTTATCGCGGGAAGGACCTCTTGCGCAGAAGTGATTTCAACTTCGCGGTGCAGAGAAGTCAGTTCGTCCGGGGAGGCAAGTTCATACCAAACCTCCAGCTTGTACTTGCCCGGTGGCACGTGGTCGATGTGGAAGCTGCCATCGCGCGCGCTGACTGCGAAATACGGGGTAGGTAAAGCAACCACCACCGCGCTCATATCGGGATGAATGTTGCAGAAAATATAGGAGACTCCGGGCCGGGTGAAGCGCACGCTGCGAGCCGATCCGCTTTCATAGAGACCCAGGTCGAAGGGCTTGCCGTGATAAAGCGAAAACACGTCGTGAAAAAACGGGTCCCGATTGGGAAACTCAATCGCAGTTCCCACGGTGACCGCGACCAGGTGCGGAGTAAACCGCTTATCCTTCTGCAGCAGGCGCGCCATCGGACCCGGAGCAACCGGTTCCCTGGCGGCGCTCGCCGTCAGCGACACCACGACATCGCCATTGTTGAACGCGCGCTTGCCATGAAGCACGTTGACTGTTCCGCGAACGTTTCCCTCCTGTGCGGCCAGGAAAGTGCCGAGTGCGAGGATCAACATCACGAGTCGGGCCGGGATTTTCAAAAGCGCACCCCGGCGGCAAGATTCAGGTGGTCTCCGGAAGCGCTTTCACCGGAAGCTGGTGCCGTAAACAGGTGACGATATTCCACCGCGAACAGCAGGAACGAGGTCGGCTCGTAGATGAAATTAACGAATTCGGTGCGGTTTTTCTTGAGCGCGGGGAAACCAAAACTCGTGAAGGAACTGCCGAAGAATCGCAGATCCCTGGCGTAGTTCTCATCCTGACCAAATGCACCGTTGATCTCAAAGCGCTTGACTGGCTTCACTTTCAACTGCACCCATCCGCCCGTCGACCGGAGAGGATGAACGGCGGTTTGCGGAGGGAAGGCTTCGGGATACACCACGCTCGTCCAGATACCGCCGCCGAGACCGCCCACGGCTTGCCCGTCGTACCACTCGCCGGATACTTCGAAATGGGAGCCGACCGGAATTTTCAGATCAGTGTTCACGCTCCAGCTGTCGATCTGGTTGAAAGACTGGTAGCGCTGACGAGCGCGATAGCCGCCGAATCCGATAACGAAAGGAAGGTGGTCGGCCGAGGAGCGATCGATCGCGATACGGCCCGCGAGCGCAGGAATCCGCGTGGCCTCGCCCGCAGTGGGGTTGAGACCTTGAAAGGGGGGAATCTCCTCGGTCAGAGGATCGAGCAACCCGCCTTGCAGAACCAGAGACGCATCCGATCGCAGTGCCAGCCGGTGCTCGACTTCGATTTGCGGAGTCCACACCCAGAGATTGCCGGACCATCCCATCGCGGGCTCCCACACGGTGGCGTAAGAGGTCGGCGACAAAGGCGAAAAGAAGGGCGTGTCCTGTCCGATATGAAGGCTGGTTTTCCGCCAGTCCAGATTAATGTTTGCCGTGCGCAGGCGAAGCAGGCCGGCCGTCACACCGTAGGAAGTCGTGGGACTGCCCCCGGCGAAGTCAATTTCGGCGTTGGCCGAAGTGCGCGCGCCGAAGATTTTCGGCCCGGTTGCGCTGATGCCCAGCATAGTCTGGCGCAGGGTCGCGGCCGCGCTGCCATCCGGAAAGCCGGGAAAGCTGGGAAATGCGAGGCTGGGCAGATCCTGAATGTCGAGCGAGCCGCTGTTGCGGTAGGCGTTGAACAGAACCAGCCCGGACAGCTTCACCGGATATTTGCTCGCGCTCTCGACTTTATCCTGATGGAGTTCGTTCACTTTCGCAGCCAGGAAGCCGACGTCCTGATCGGCAGCCGCCGCCGTGGGCTCAGGCGCTGGCGCAGCCTCAGTTGTTGGTGCCGTTCCGCCTGCGGCAGCGTGACTACCCTGCACCTGATCACGCAGTTCCTTGAGACTCTGGCGAAGCTCTTCGATCTCGCGACGGGAATCTGCGAGCCCGGTACGCGTCTCCTGCAACTCGCGTTTCAGGCGGGCAATTTCCTCGGCGTTGCCGGCAGCGTCCTGAGCGACCATGCTCGTCGACGCAAGGCAGATGGCGACGAGCATCCATGGAAGAGAAAAGCGCATTTGTTTTCTTGATTGTGGGCACGCTGGGTAATGGGCGCAAGGTTACCAGCGTGCTGGGTTGGGATTTAGTCGCAGGCAGCGCCGGCTTTCTCTTGTTCGAGAACCCCCCACCGGCAGTCTAGATGGGCGAGTTGGCTGATCCCAAGTGGAGAAACCCCGTTCGGGCTTTTGCTCGTAAATTTCGATTTACATTCTTGGCGCAGTCTCGTTTGGCGCCCTCCGTGCGAAGGAGTTGGCCGCGGCAAAACTTGCGTTTGAAATCACAGAAAAAAGGGAAATTCTGATCTACGATAAAGACAGATTCTAAAGGTTGGCGAAGATGGGACGCTCCTTGATCTGGGTCCAGGGTAACGTGGACGCTGGGTGGGCCTGTTCGAGTTGCTCGTGGAGATTCCCCGTTCCCACGTTGCTTGGTGAAGACGCGAAAGACGCATACGACCGCCTGGCGGCCGCAAAGTTTCGTGACCACAAGTGCGAAGCGGAGGCCCCTGCCCCGGTGCCCACGCGGAATACCGGCCCGACCTTCGCGGACCGGGCACGGATTCTCATCAAGGGCGGATACAAGCCCAAGGATGCGGTCGAAGTAGTGCTTCAGGAAACCGCGCTCGAGCATCGCAATGACCCGAATGTGATGGCCAAGGCCCGCGAAGATGCCGAGGACTTCCTTCTGAAGGTCCGCAAAGGGCTAATCTAAGGACTTTGAATGTCAACGAGGGATTGCTGAGCGGATAACCGCAATGAGTCGTCGGGAAGACCGCTAATTTTCAAGGTAAGCGTCGATCCATTCCTTCAGCTTGCGGCGGCGGTCGTCGGTGGCGTCGAAGCGGACGCCGAAAGAATGTTTGGGCTTTTTCCAGGTCACGGTGGCGCGGACCCAAAGCCGGGGCAGAGTCAGCAGCGCGAATGAGACCTCGACAGACTGGCCGGTGTTGACGGTCTCGGCGCTTTTGATCGACATACCGCCGGAACTCACCTCAATGCTGGTCGCATTGAATTTTCTGCCTTCGGAAACCTGCACAGCCACTTCCGTCATGACCGGAATGCGCACGTAGCGCCGGAATTCGTGCAGCACCAGCATGTTGGTGGCGCGCACCAGCTTCAGCGCCGCCGAGCGCTCGACCGGTTCCTGAATCATGGCGTTGATTCCGTATTTGGAGAAGCGCATAGTTTCCTGCGCGCTCCCGCCGAGTCCGTAAATGACCATACGGCTATTCGAAGGGGATGTGCGAATCGCCTCCATGACGGCTTGCGCGCCGGGGCCGAGCTTCACGACGCAAGCTTCGAACTTTTCCTTGCGCAGGCGCTCGGCGGCGTTGCCGGTGATCGGGACGGCTTCGATGCCGAATTGCCGGAAACACTCCGCCAGGATGGCCCGGCTGCCATCGTGCAGGCCGACCATGGCGACGCGGGCCGCGGCTTTCTTCGCTTGGGGAATCGGGGCCAGAGCAGTTCCGAGAGCGTTGTCCATAACGAGTGGGCGAATCTCGCGTAAAAGCTATTCTGGCCTGCCCGAGCGGCTTTGGTAAAGGCTCGTTCGGCATATAGCACGGTACAAAAGTGTCATTACAGGCGGGGAACAGACGCGTTACTTTCGGGTGTTGCAGAGGGCAGGACTGTTGAGAAGACGAGGAATGTCGGGACGATGGGGGCAGAGAGTGATGATTAACTTCTAAGCTACGAGCTTCGACCTTGAAGCTACGCGCCTCGGTACCCCTGGTTCGTGTCCGCTAACTGGGATCTCGAAGATTAGTTGCCCTAGTTCACCACTACGTAGCAGATGGCGATTTCGAAATTGCTTTCGGGCGTGGAAGGAGTAGCCCCACAAGACCCACGCCGATGAAGGAGAATCCGATAATCGCCCCCCAAGGCCAAGGCCCTTTCGGGCCTACCTCAAGGTCCTTATTCGGGATCCAGCCTGTAAGGCCAACCACAAGTAGGGGTAAGGCCGAAATTCTTGCTATTGTCACGCTGGATCGCATGAACCAGGAATCTCGAAATCGAATCGACCGTACCTGTCCCATGCCCCTGATTGTGAAGGGGACTCAAGAC
This sequence comes from uncultured Acidobacteriota bacterium, assembly GCA_963733805.1. GTDB lineage: Bacteria > Acidobacteriota > Terriglobia > Terriglobales > Acidobacteriaceae > Gp1-AA133. Next base: position 352,714 of record CAVTEO010000012.1, read on the forward strand.
GGGCGAAAAGTTACGGGAGTCCATATGTGTCCCCTGCCCACCGGGGCGGCAAAATACCAGTCAAGGCGGGAGCAGTGCGCCAAGAACTCAACGGATGTAATGAGGCGATTATGACTTATAACCCTCAAGGCAAAGTTGGATCACAGATGGGTGCCCGAACTGGTGCCCATAGCGATTTCAGGGTTACTCCACCTGGTTTCCGCTATGACCAGCGCTTGAACACCAGCGCGCCGTTGGTACCGCCGAAGCCGAAAGAATTGGACAGCGCGTAATCGAGACTGGCCTTGCGGGCCTGGTTAGGGACGAAGTCCATTTCCTTCGTGTCCGGGTCCTGGTTTTCGAGGTTCACCGTCGGGGGCAGAATCTGATTCTGCAGCGCGAGCACGGAAACGCCCGCTTCCAAACCCCCAGCGCCGCCGAGCAGATGCCCGGTCATCGACTTGGTCGAGCTCACCGGAACCCTGCGGTCGCCGAAGAAGTTGCGAATCGCGTGCGCTTCGAGCACATCGCCGATGGGCGTGGACGTGCCATGCGCGTTGACGTAGCCGATGTCCGCGGGTTGCAGCTTGGCGTCTTTCAGCGCATTCTTCATGACGCGGAAGCCGCCTTCGTGCTCGGGCGCGGGCTGGGTGATGTGGTAGGCATCGCCGCTCATGCCATAGCCGACCAGTTCAGCTAGAATGTTGGCCCCACGCTGTTTGGCAAACTCAAGTTCTTCGAGAATCAGAATGCCGGCGCCTTCGCCTATGACAAAGCCGTCGCGCGCCACGTCCCAGGGCCGGCTGGCCTTTTCGGGTTCGTCGTTGCGGGTGGAAAGCGCGCGCATGGCGGCGAAACCGCCGACGCCCATCGGGGTGATGGCTGCCTCCGCGCCGCCCGCGATCATGACATCAGCATCGCCGTGCTGAATGATGCGGAAGGAATCGCCCAGAGAATGAGCGCTGGTGGTGCAGGCTGTGGCAGTCGCTTCATTCGGTCCCTTGGCGCCGAACCGCATGGAGACGTGGCCGGCGGCAAGATTCACGATGGCAGCGGGAATGAAGAAAGGAGATATCTTGCGCGGTCCGCCTTCGAGCAGGGCGCGATGTTCACGCTCAATGACGTCGAACCCGCCGATCCCCGAGCCGATGTGCACTCCGACGCGTTCGGCAATTTCGGGCGTGACCTGAAGGCCGCTGGCCCTCATCGCTTCCTCCGCCGCCGCCAGGGCGAAGTAGATGAAGCGGCCCATCTTCTTGACTTCTTTTTTCTCGACGAAATTCAGCGGGTCAAAGTTCTTCACCTCAGCGGCAATCTGGCAGGCGTGGCTGGAAGCGTCAAACTGCGTGATTTTCCCGACGCCGCTCTTGCCCGCGAGCAAATTCTTCCAGACTTCGTCCGTGGTATTGCCAACACCGCAGATCAAGCCGATGCCGGTGACTACGACCCGCCTCGTCAAACCTACTTCCCACCTTTCGAGTGCTTGCCGATGTAGTCGATGGCATCCTGCACGGTGCGGATTTTCTCCGCGTCTTCGTCGGGAATCTCGATGTCGAAAGCTTCTTCGAAGGCCATGACCAATTCGACGGTGTCGAGCGAGTCGGCGCCCAGGTCATCCACAAACGACGCGTTGGTGGTGACTTCGCCTTCGTCCACGCCGAGCTGCTCGACGATGATTTGCTTTACCTTTTCGTCAACGGCTGCCATTGTTTCTCCTAATCCGGCGCCCGGGCTGGGCTCGGTTCGAAATTGTCTACTTGCTCACCTTGGAATGCTTCTCGATGTAGTCGATGGCGTCCTGCACGGTGCGGATCTTCTCGGCGGCATCGTCCGGGATTTCGATGTCGAAGTGCTCTTCGAGCGCCATCACCAACTCGACGGTGTCGAGCGAATCGGCGCCCAGGTCGTCGACAAAGGACGCGCTGGAAGTCACTTCCCCTTCTTCCACGCCCAGCTGTTCAGAGATGATCTGCTTCACCTTCTCGGTGATTTCCTTCAGTTTATCGCCTGCTGCCATAGCAATGCCTCCGCCGCAAATTCTGTTGGATGGAAACTTTGAGTCTAATGGTGCGAACAAATTTATGTAAAGGGAACGCGGATTGTTTCGAACGCGATACGCCGCGAATCTGTTCCGGAAAGCCTTCAGCATCCTAATTGTTCACTAGGAAGCGGGTCAACGCGCGGCGGACGCGGGCGAGGGCGCCCGCGCCACACGTTCGGTTACTTCGTCCAGTACTCGTCGCGCAGGCGCGTCTGGCGGCTGGTCAGCGGAATTTCCTGGCCGGCGATGAAGACGTGCTTCACGTCCGTCTTCACGTCCAGCGGATCGCCATTGGCCACGACCACGTTCGCGGTTTTGCCGGGGTCGAGCGACCCGAGCTGGTCGGCGACACCCCAGATTTCAGCGGCATTCAGCGTGATGGCTTTGAGCGCTTCTTCGGGCGGGAGGCCGAAGCCCACGGCGAATCCCGCCTGATAGGGAAGGTTGCGGGAATTGTGCGCGTCGAAGCTGGCGAATGCGATTTTAACGCCCCGTTTCTGGAGCTCGGCGGGCAGGCTGTAGACGGCGTCGTAGCGCTCGTACTCTTTTGGCGTTTGGTAAATGGGGCCAACGATAACCGGCACTTTGAGGCTCGCGATGTAGTCGAGCATGGGACGCGTGTGACTGACGTGGTTGAGAATGATCTTCAGATTGAATTCCTGCGCGAGGCGAACCGCCGTCTCGAGATCGCTGGGGCCTTCGGCAGCCAGCACCACCGGCTTTTTGCCCTGCAAATACGGCAGAAGCGCTTCGAGTTTCAGGTCCCGCTTAGGTGTAGTGGGAAGCGGCTTCTTATCGTGCTCCGCATCCGCCTTCTTCTTTTCGTAGTCAGCGGCCTTCTGCTGATAGTCCTGCGCATCCAGAAATGCCTGGCGAAGCTGCGAGGCCATTCCCATGCGGGTTTCGGGGAACTTGCGCTTCTCCCACGACTCGTTGCGGCGCTGCTCGCCGGTGAAGTTCATTGGCAGGGCGATGTCGCGAAGGAGAAGCATGTCGGCGGCGGAGGGTCCGGCAAGTTGCACGAACGAATCCTGGCCGGGCAGCGTGTCGGCACTGTCGGGCGCGACGATGGCATTGGTGACGCCGTTGATGCGTGTAACCGGAATGAGTTCCGACTCGGCATGAAACGCGTCGAAGACATGCATGTGGGGCATGATTTCGTCGCTCATCTCGATGCGGTCGTTGGTCGTATCCTCGGCAGAAATTTCGGTAAGGCCAAGCGACGTCTCCGAATCGATGAGGCCGGGATAGACGGTCATACCGGTGACATCAATGACCTTGGCGTCCTTCGGCACTGGCGTGGATGAGGGCCCCACGGCCGCGATCTTGCCGCCTGCGATGATGAGAACCCCGTTATCGATCGTGCCGTGAGAGACGGTGAGGAGCTTGCCACCTTTGAGGGCGATGGGTTGCTGCTGGGCTGAGGCGATGCCGCTGAGGAGAGCAATACAGAGAATCGCAATACGTGCGATCGAAAAGCCACGTCCGCGGGCGAGGGCGCCCGCGCTACACATGACGGAGTCTCTTGCCGAGAACTCAGAACCGGGTACTGAGAAATGTTTTTTCACTGTCCCTCCGTGTAGTGCGGCATGCCGTACCCCGGAAGGGAGCGGTCGAAGTACACATCGCCGTCGATCAGAACTTTGTTCGGCACGGCAGAACTCGACAACGGATAGCCATCCCACAGAACGAGGTCGGCATCTTTTCCCACGTCGATAGAGCCAACCTTGTCGTCGACCCCCACGATCCATGCGGCGTTCAGCGTGATCATCTTCAAAGCCTCTTCTTCGGTGGCGCCTCCGTAGCGCATGGTCTTGGCGGCTTCCTGATTGAGGCGGCGCGCAAAATCGTCGGAATCGCTCTTGATCGCGACCCGGACACCCTTACGCATCGAGATCACCGCATTCCACGGGATCGCGTCCCAGGCTTCCTGTTTGTAGCCCCACCAGTCGGCGAAGGTGGCGATGCCGACATTTTCCGCGGCCAGTTTCTCGGGTACCTTGTAGGCTTCGAGCGCGTGATGGAAGGCGCGGATGTGATATCCGAATTCCTTGGCCATGGCCATCTCGGTGATGAATTCGTCGGCGCGATAGCAATGGATCTGCACCATCAGCTTGCCGCGCAGAACGTCAGCGAGCGCTTCGAGCTTCAGGTCGCGCTTGGGAGCGGTGGCGTCCTTGTCACCGCGCTTGACCTTGGCGTTGTAGTCGTCCCATGACCGGATGTAGTCCTGCGCCTGCACCAGGGCCTCGCGCTGCACGGCGAAGTTGCCCATGCGGGTCGAGGGCAACTCGTGGCGGCTGCCATAAACGCGCTTGGGGTTCTCGCCGCTGGCGAACTTGATGGAGCGAGGCGCGCCCGGAAACAGCATGGCATCGCGGCCGGCGCCGTACTTGTGCTTGATGACGACGGCCTGTCCGCCGATCATGTTGGCCGAACCATGCAGCAGCAGCGAAGTCGTCACGCCGCCGGCCAGCGCGCGGTAAATGGCCTTGTCCTGGTAGTCGAAGGCGTCCTGCATCATCATCTGCGGCGTGATCGGGCTGGTTGCCTCGTTCACATCGTCGTCCAGCGCAAGATGCGAGTGGGAATCGATAATGCCGGGCGTGAGATACTTTCCACCCGCGTCGATCACCGTGGCCGAGGCGGGCGCGTTGACCGACTCGCCGACCGCGGCGATCTTCCCGTCCTTGATATAGACGCTGCCGTTTTTCACGTTGCCGTGCGTGATGGTCATGACGACCGCGTTCTTGATGACGATGTCGTTATGCGCGGGTGCGGCGGGTTGCTGGGCGAGGACCGCCTGGCCAGTGCAGACCGAAGCCAGCAATAGCAGCCTCCCCAAGCTTGTCGTGTTACGACCCATTGGAGCTCCTTCGAGGCGACGGGAATGACGTGCGATTGTAGGCGGCTGTTTGGTTGCGGTCAACGTAGGAACAAAGGGTTTAGCGGGGGGCGCGGTTGTTCGCAGGGATGCGTTAGCTAAACAATTCTAGACATTTTGTTATATGCGAGCTGTCGTTCAAAGAGTAAGCCGGGCTGAGGTGACTGTGGCAGGCGAAGTCACGGGCGAAATCGGCCTGGGGCTGTTCGTCCTTCTGGGAGTTGGCAAACAGGATTCCGAAGCCGGAGCCGATTATCTTGCTGGCAAGGTGATCGGCCTGCGCATTTTCGAAGATGACGGCGGCAAGATGAATCGCTCAGTAGTCGATGTCGGCGGAGCGGTGCTGGTGGTCTCCCAGTTCACGCTCTACGGCGACGTCCGCAAGGGAAAGCGTCCGTCGTTTGACGACGCCGCGCCTCCGCAAAGGGCGCGGGAATTGTACGAGCGTTTCGTGCAGAGGGTCCGCGCGGCCGGCCTGCGTTGCGAGACCGGGCGATTTCAGGAAATGATGGCGGTCGAACTGGTCAATGAGGGGCCGGTGACGATCCTGTTGGATTCGGAGAAAAGCTTCTAAGTTCCCAACGCCCTTGCGGACAGGGTTTGCCCGAATCAAGCATCTCCAACGGGTGCTAGGCTCCCCACCGGAGTCCGGTGGCCGAATCCACATGAATACGGAAGAACAGGGGCTCAACCTGCTGGTCCTCAGAGCCAACCCTTCGCTCTGCCATGGCATTCAACCACCAATGATGTTTCTTTCCCAGCAGGGTGCGGGCGTGGGTGCGCTCCTGCGTGAACTGCGGCTCGGCCAACTCCTCGTAACGTCCGTTGACAAGTACGCTGATCGACTCCGACTCGCTGATGGCGTCTTCGATCTCGACGCAGACCTTGGGATTGGCGCGCATCCACTCGATCTTCTTGCCGAAGGTGGAGAACACATAGATCCACTCTTCTTCGTAAGCGAGGTAGATGGGCACCACGTAGGGCTGGTCGTTGAGCGAGCAACCGAGCCTTCCGACCGAGGCGCGTGCGAGGGTGTCGAGGCATTCTTTTTCAGAAATTTCCTTAATCAGCATGGGGAAGCATCCGTTCTTAAGCTAGGCTCACCTGGTCAAATCTGAATCGCGAGATGTGCTCAAACACAATCATCTTATAGGCAATGGCGTGGAGAGAGGAAATCGTGCACAGGTTTCGCGCACCCGGTTAGTCGCCGGATATTTCTGCCCTGGGTGTAGTGCGCAATTGTACGGCGTGGCGGAGAAACGATGCGTTGTCAGCGTTTGAATTTTGCTGCCAGATCAAGCCATGACATCGGCCACGCGCGCAGCATCAACACAGGCGCGCACGTCGTGGGTCCGGATAATGTGCGCGCCTTTGAGAATGGTTGCGGTCTCGGCCGCGAGAGTGCCGTACAACCGATCGTTAAGCGCTGCGTCTTGCCCGTTGCGCGCAAGCATCCTTCCAACAAATGATTTCCGCGACGCTCCGGCCAGCAGCGGATAGCGTAGCTGGTGCAGTTCCTCGAAGCGGCGAAGTAAAGGATAGTTCTGCTCGAAGTTCTTCCCGAAGCCGAAGCCCGGGTCAAGAATCATCCGTTCGCGCTTCACTCCGGCCAGCAGCGCGGCGTCGGACCACTCGCGTAACTCGCGCTTCACCAGCATTACGATGTCGGCGACGGGTTCGAGCGTGCGCCATTCTTCCGGCCGCCCACGCATATGCATCAGCACGGCCCCGCACTTAAGTTCGGCAACGGTTTTTGCCATCTTCCCGTCCCAGCGAAACGCGCTTACGTCATTTACGATCTCCGCTCCGGCCTCGACGGCCGCGCGCGCCACGTTAGCCTTGTAGGTGTCAATGGAAACAATCGCCTTGGGCCGCGTCTGCTTGAGCTTCTGAACTACTGGCAGGACGCGATCGAGTTCCTCTTTCTCGGTGACAGCCTTTGGGCCCTTGGATTTCTCGGCGGAAGGGCTCACCTTGGCTCCGGGACGAGTGGATTCGCCCCCTACATCGATGATGTCGGCGCCTTCGTCGAGCATTTGCAGCGCATGTGCAACTGCCTTCTCAGGGTCCAGAAACTGCCCGCCGTCGGAGAAAGAGTCCGGGGTCACATTCAAAATGCCCATAACCAGCGTTCGCTTGCCCAAAGGCAGAGCGCGAGTGCCGATATTCCAGTCGAAGACGGGGCGCATCGGTCCAGATTCTAAATGAGTTCTATCGGAGAACCGCCAAAGCCCACTTTGGCGGGCCACGGCTCCCAACCTCCGGAACCCAGAACAACCCCTTCCCCCACAACTCATAGGCCAAATCACGCCACTACCCGCCCTGTTTTCGGTGCTAGAATCGGCCTTGAGAATTGCCCCATGCGCCGGTTGCGTTCCTGCCTCGTGTTGCTGGTTGTCGCCTGCCTGACGCTGTCGTCTCCCGCACACGCCAAGAAGAAGAAACTGCCCGCGCGCATCGCGGCGATTCTGGCCGAACCTGAGCTGGCACGCGGTTTCTGGGGAATCGAGATCCGTTCGCTGACGACCGGCGAGGTCCTCTACGAGCAGAACGCCGCCAAGCTGTTCACGCCCGCTTCCAATACCAAGCTGTTCACCACCGCCGCATCGCTGGCGCTGATCGGACCCGACTACAAATTCCGGACTTCGGTCGAGACCAACGGCCTGCTCGACACGCACGGCCGCCTCAACGGGGATCTGCTGCTGGTCGGCCGCGGCGATCCCAATCTTTCCGGTCGCGAGTTGCCCTACGACCTGCACACCCAGCGCAACGACCACCCCATCAAGGTTCTCGAGGATCTGGCTGACAGCCTGGTGCAGAAAGGCGTGAAGTACGTGGACGGCGATCTGGTCGCAGACGACTCGTTCTTCGCCTTCGAGCGCTACGGCGAAGGCTGGAGCCAGGACGATCTGGTGTGGGGAGACGGTGCCCCCGTCTCCGCGCTGACCATCAACGACAATGTGGTGTTCGTCAACATCCTGCCCGCCGACCGCGCGGGCGAGCGCGCCTTTGTCACCATCGTCCCCTTCGCCGACTACTACCACGTCGACAACCGCATCATGACCACGCCGGCCGGCACGGCTCGCCGCATCTTCTTCAACCGCGAGCCGGGATCGACCGCCCTCACCCTCTGGGGCGAGATGCCGATCGACGATAAAGGCGCCAATGAGGCGCTGGCCATCGACGATCCGGCTGCATTTGCTTCGGCATTGTTTCGAAATCTGCTCGAAAAGCGAGGGATCGTCGTCTACGGCCATGAACGTACCCATCACACCGAACTTGCCCGGCTCTCCACGTTCAGCGTGACCGCTACTGCCGAGGGGCGCGGTGGGGGCGAGTCGCCTCGAGTGGGACAACCTAGCCAGGGTCTGGTGCTGGCGAGTTTCGAGTCGAAGCCTCTGATTGAAGACATCCGCGTCATCAATAAAGTGAGCCAGAATCTGCACGCTGAGATTCTTCTGCGCCTGATGGGAAGAGAAAAGGGCACGGCCGCGACTATCGACAGCGGACTCGAGGTCATGCGCGGATTTTTGACCAAGGCGGAAATCCCGGGCGATCAGTACGTTTTCTACGATGGATCCGGCCTCTCACGTCAGAACCTGGTGACGCCGCACGCGGTCGTCGCCTTGCTGGAATATGCGTGGGAGCAGCCCTGGGGCAAGGCTTTTCGCGACACCCTGCCGGTCGCCGGAATCGATGGCTCGCTGGCAGACCGGTTCAAGGGCAGCATCGCACAGGGGCGCGTCTACGGAAAGACCGGTGCGTTAGGCGGCGTAAAGACGCTATCGGGATACGCGATGACCGAGCACGGTGAGCCTATTGCTTTTTCCATCCTCACCAACAACTTCAATCTCCCGGCCAAGAAAGTCAACGATGCGATCGATGACATCGTCATGAACATCGTCGACGACAATCCTCCCCGCAAATAAGGTCAGCGCAAAAAATCAGTTTCGTATCAGGCACCGCTCCGGAGCGTCAGGCTGGACGTCGCGCGGCTTTGCGCAGACGCGTCGCGCCCGCCGCAGCCGGTCCTGTTCCCGTGGGCGGCTTCTTCATGCCGTCCAGAAGATCCTTGAGGACCACGGCATTGTTGTGCTCTTCGTCGTTGAAGGCATAGAGCAGGGTGAGACGCTTTCGTCCATGAGCCAGCCGGTAGAGTTCCTGCAACTGCGCCGTGGCCTCCGGGCGCGCGAGTTCCTTGAGATAGCGCTTGCGGAACATGGTCCACGCGTCGCGATTGGCATGCGACCACCGCCGCAATTCATCGGAGGGCGCGAGTTCCTTCAGCCAGGCATCCAGCGCCGCAATTTTCTTGCTGAGGCCGCGGGGCCAGAGCCGGTCCACCAGGACACGGGCACCGTCGGCGGCCGAAGCCTTCTCATAGACGCGCTTGACGACGACTGCCATGGGCTTTGCTCTATTATTGTACGTCTGGCGCACAAGAGAATGGAGGATGTGCTTCAGGCTGAGAGGACAGATGGACGCATCGAAGAACAGGTATGGCGCTTGGTCGCTGGGGGTTTTCCTTAGCGCTTTCACGGGGCTCCTCCTGTTGCAGGGCTGCAATGCCGAGATCCGCAAGTCGGACGCGGAACTGGGGCTGAATCCCCAGCAGAGCGCGGGCCGGCAAATTTACGATCGGCACTGCGATCAATGCCACGAGCCTTATTCGACCAGCGGGAAGAAGGGGCCGGGCCTGAAAGGCGTCTTCAAGAAGCAGTATCTGTCCGAAAGCGGTCTGCCCGCGAACGACGAGCGGGTGGGGGAAATCATCCGCGCCGGGCGCAGCAAGATGCCGGCGTTCGGCCAGACGCTCGATCAGCAGCAGGTAGAGGATTTACTGGCGTATATGCACACGCTGTAACTGGCTCGTTGTTTATTCCTGCGGGCTGCATTGGTATCCATCCAGGTGAAAGCCGTCTCCAAGTCGGATCTCTATCGCCAGCTGCCTTCCGTGGACGAGCTTCTGCGGCACCCTGAGCTTGCGGACGCCGTGGCCCGCGATGGCCACGCAGCTGTGGCGGAAGCGGCACGCTCGGTGTTGGAGCGGGTGCGAAAAGATATCAGCGGTTCCGATGCTGACTCGCAGGTGCTCGATGCGACGATCGCCGCCATTGTCGATTCCGTCCGTCATGAACTGCAGCGGAGCCTGGCGTACTCCTTGCGGACGGTGATCAATGCTACAGGAGTCATCCTGCACACCAACCTTGGACGCGCCCCTCTCGCCCCGGGCGCGATCGAAAATATTCAAAGGGCCGCGGCGGAATATTCGAATCTTGAGTTGGATCTCCCGTCGGGCGAACGCGGGAAGCGCGATGTTCACGTCGACCGGCTGTTCCAGAGGCTCTTCCGCGACTACGAAGACGCCACGGCACACCGCGAACTCAGCACGATTGTCGTCAACAACAATGCGGCCGCCGTATGGCTCGCCTTGAACACGCTGTCCGCGCGGGGGGAAGTCATCGTTTCCCGCGGCGAACTGGTCGAGATCGGCGGATCGTTTCGCATCCCGGACGTGATGGCGCAATCCAACGCCACGCTGCGCGAGGTCGGTACCACCAACCGCACGCGCATCGGCGACTACGAGCAGGCCGTCAACCAGAACACGCGCGTCCTTCTGCGGGTCCACCGCTCGAATTTCCAGATCACCGGTTTTACCGAGCAGCCTGCGCTCGAGGAGCTGGTCGCGCTGGCGCGAGCCCGCAATCTGATCGTGGTCGAGGATCTGGGCAGCGGCGCGATCTTTCCTCTGGCCTCTGTGGGTGTTCGCGGAGAGTCGACAGTCTCCGACAGTTTGCGTGCAGGCGTAGATGTCGTGACCTATAGCGGCGACAAGCTGCTGGGTGGCCCACAAGCCGGCATGCTCACGGGAAGGGCCGACCTCGTCAAACGCATGCGTTCCAACTCCCTGTTCCGCGCGTTGCGGGTCGACAAGCTCACCTATGCCGCGCTGGAAGCGACCCTGCTGGCTTATGTCAAAGAAGATTACGATTCGATTCCGGCGCTGCGCATGATGCGGGCCTCGAAGAAGGAAATCGGCGGGCGGGCCGAAGCCGTGGCTCGCCAGTTGCGCGAGACGCGGGGCCTGCAGGTGGAGGTGATCGACGGCGAATCCGTGATCGGCGGAGGAGCGGCGCCGTCCTCGACTCTACCCACGCGGCTACTGGCCGTGACCGCGAGCGGCGCAAACGCTGATGAATTACTGGGGAGGTTGCGCTCTCAAGCGATGCCACTCATCGCTCGAACCCAGGAGGGCCGGGTCCTCATTGACCTCCGCACCGTCTTTCCGGAACAGGACGCGGGCGTGATCTCGGCCTTGCGTGTGGCATTACAGGGTTGATTTATCCGGCCGCCACAATCCGTGCGATCATCCAATAAAAGTTGAGCGTATTTCGAAATCTTGGCGACTCTCTACACCATCGGACACTCCACCCGCCCCATTGACGAGTTCATCCGCGTCCTGCGCGCTCACGAGATTCAGACCCTGGTCGACATCCGCGCCTTTCCGATGTCTCGCCGTTTGCCGCATTTCAACCGCGAAGCCCTGGAAGCCTCCTTGCAGAACGCCGGTATCCGTTACTTGTGGATGAAGGGCCTCGGCGGATACCGGAAAAAGATTCGAGAAGATTCTCCGAACATTGGCTTGCGCAACTCGAGTTTTCGGAACTATGCGGACTACATGCTTACATCCGAGTTCGACGTAACCATTGGGGAACTGCTCGGCCTAGCCGAAAACTCCCGCACGGCGTACATGTGCGCCGAGCGCATGTGGTTTCAGTGTCACCGGATGCTGGTCTCCGATTGGCTTACCGCGCATGGACACACGGTACTGCATGTCGATGGGGAAGAGCCTGCGAAGCCCCACCGCCTGACCGCCGAAGCGCGCCTGGTTGGCAATCAGGTCGTCTACGCCGGCGAGCTTCTCTTTCGGTGACCCGCCGAGTCCCGGCTAACGGTCACATGTCGGGCGTTCTCCACGCGTGAGCCATGTGCTAACGTTTTCAGCATGATTGTCGGCACGGGCATCGACATCGCCGAAGTCCCCCGCATTCGCGAAGCTATCGAGCGCCACGGCCAGCGCTTCCTGAACCGCATCTTCACGGAAGGCGAGATTCAGTATTGCGAATCGAAGGCGAATCGCGTGGAACGGTACGCGGCGCGCTTCGCAGCCAAGGAAGCCGGCATGAAAGCCATCGGTACCGGCTGGAATCACGGCGTGCGGTGGCGCGATATCGAAGTTGCACCCAAGCCCGGCGGCCGCCCGAGTCTCGTGCTGCATGGCAAAGCCGCCGAGTTTGCGGCGAAACTGGGAGCCACCAATATCGCGCTATCCCTGACCCACACGGCCGAGCAGGCCATGGCGCAGGTCATCCTGGAGAGCTGATTGGTTCTGCTAGACTGACGCTCCAATCCGAATCATGGCAACCACGACTTACCCATCCCAGTCTTCCGTTTCGGCCGCGCCTTCCTCCCGCACTTTGCTACTGGGCATCGGCCTGAGCAGTTTTGCGGCGCTGCTGCTGGAACTCGCGCTCACCCGGCTGTTTTCCGTGGTGCTCTTCTATCATTTTGCGTTTCTCGCGATATCGATTGCGTTGCTCGGGTTGGGCGCTGGCGGAGTTTTCGCCTACCTGCGCAAGCAGCGCCTGAACGAAATCGACACCCGTACGCTGGCTGCCCGGCTCTGCTGCCTGAATGCGATCGCGATCCCTATCGTCCTTGAAATCGTGCTGCACGTTCCCGTGTCACTGGAACTTTCCTGGGGCAACCTGGCGCGGCTCACGGTCCTCTATCTCGCGGCGGCTGTTCCCTTTTTCCTGACGGGCGTGCTTTTTTCTGTTGTGTTCGCGAGGGAAGCGGGCCTGATTACCCGCCTGTATGGCGCCGACCTGCTGGGCGGCGCGCTTGCCTGCCTCAGTGTCGTGCCGCTGCTGAACGGAATCGGTGGACCGAACACCATTCTTTTTTCGGGCGTCATGATGGCCGTGGCGGGTGCAATCTGGGCGGCCTCCGCCACTATCCGAAAAACCGCCGCAGCGCTGGCCGGAACTTTACTGTTGATCATCGCGCTGAACTACTCCGGCCGCGTCATCGACGTGGTGTATGCAAAAGGCATGCTGCGCGACAGCTCATGGGTGGAGTACGCGCGCTGGAACGCCATCTCGCGCGTGGAAGTCGACAGCCAGGGTTCGAATGGGAAGGCCATCGTCATCGATGCCGACGCTTCCACCTACATCATGAATGTCGACCCGCACGCCTGGCAGGGAACGGAGTGGCAGAAAAACCTCATGGCGGCTCCGCCCGCGCTGGCCAACGTCCTGCGCCCTCATGGCGAATACGCAATCATCGGCCCGGGCGGCGGGGTCGACGTGCTGCGGGCGGTTGCCAATGGCAGCCCCAGCGTCACCGGAATCGAAATCAACCCAATCATCGCGAATTCCATCATGCGCGGGCGCTACGCGGACTATTCGTACCATCTTTATGAACGCCCTGAGGTTCACCTGCACGTCACCGACGGGCGCTCCTTCGTTCGGAACGCCAAGCAGAATTTCGACGTGGTGCAGATGACGCTGGTCGACACCTGGGCCTCGACCGCCGCGGGAGCATTCGCGCTCAGCGAGAACAGCCTGTACACGGTCGACGCGTTTCGCGAGTACTTCGAGCATCTCAAGCCGGATGGAATGATCGCCATTACGCGCTGGGAATTCAAGGAGCCGCGCGAGGCCTTGCGCGTGGTGTCGGTCGCGACTGAGGCGCTCCATCAAAGGGGCGTCAAAAATCCCGCGAAACACTTCATCGTTGTGTCCGACGGCGACCTCGACGAAGACGGCATCCCGGTCGTGGTACTGGCGAAAAAATCGCCCTTCACTCCCGACGAAGAAGCTAAAGTCCAGTCGCACCTCGACGACCACGAGGATCTCGTGGCCCTCTACACCCCGTCCGCCCCCGAGCAGAACGCATTTTCCGCGCTGATCGCCCGCAACGACCCCAACGCGTTTGCGCGCGAATATCCCTACAACGTCGCCCCGGTTGACGACAACGCCCCGTTCTTTTTCTTTACCCTGAAGACCGATCAGATCCTGCACGATGGTGGCCTGCAGCGCGGTATCGATTGGAAAGTCAACCTGGGCGTCGTCGTTCTGGGCGGAGTTTTCGTAATCTCGGTACTCGCGGTCCTGGGCTTTCTGATCTTGCCCATGGCCCTGCGCGGACAACGCGTGCAACGCTCGCTGCCCTTGCTCTACTTCGTGGCGGTCGGCCTCGCCTACATCCTGGTCGAGATCAGCTGCATCCAGCGCTTCGTGCTTTTCCTGGGTCATCCAACCTATGCATTGACGGTCGTCATCTTCCTTCTTCTGCTGTCGAGCGGCGGCGGAAGCCTGCTCTCCAGGCGGTGGCTGTCGAACACGGCACGCGGCTGGATTCCTCTCGCCATCCTGATCGTGGTGATTCTGCTCAATACCTGGACCCTTCCCAGGCTGCTGACCTCCTTGATCGGCTTGCCGTTCATCCTCAAGCTCGGGGTGAGCGCGATCGTTCTGGGCCCGCTTGGACTCGCCATGGGCATGCCGTTCCCGACTGGTTTGCGGGCCATCTCGAAGTCCGGCAGCGTGGAGTTGTCCGCTTCCGAATTCGGCGAGCCCGCCCATCCCGAAGATCAGGCGGTCGAATGGGCGTGGGCCATGAACGCAGCCTCGAGCGTGCTGGGTTCGGTATTGGCCATGGTGATTGCCATCCGTTTTGGCTTGAATGTCACCCTGGCCAGCGGAGCAGCTGCATATGGCCTGGCGTGGGCTCTGTTTCCAGCGTTGGCACCCCGCTCGCGGCCGGCGTGAAGTCGCAGTTATGGTCTGTTATGATCAGCGGAATTCCACACCGTCCGTCGCGAGGTGTTGATGGCATTGGTTGGATGCTTGGGCCGGGCGCCGATTCCGTCCGGACGAGGAACGCGTGCCTAGCCAGAAGCAGCTGAAGTGGTCACAACTGCGGGTCGGCCTGACCGTGCTATTCGCCAGCATCACGCTGGGCGTGCTCACTTTCCTGATGAGCGGAACCACCGGGCTGTTCACCCCCAAGATTCGATTGAAGTCGTATTTCGACAACGCTGCTGGCCTGCGCGTCGGTGCTCCCGTGCGCCTTGCGGGCGTGGACGTGGGCAATGTCATCGGCGTACGCGTGGTCCCCGACAAGCCACTGACTCCCGTCGAAATCGTGATGAAGGTCACCACCAAGTACCGCTCGGTGATGCGAACGGATTCTGTCACGTCCCTGGCAACCGCCGGCGTGTTGGGTGAAACTTACATCGACATCGACAGTTCCCATGCCAAGGGACAGCCGGTCAACGACGGCGATACGCTGGCCACCCGCGAGACGCCCGACATTCAGGATGTGGTGCGCTCCAGCCAGGGAACTCTGCAGAACCTGGACGCACTGCTGAAACGCACGGACCGCATCCTGGCCTTCGTGGAAAGCGGGCAGGGCTCGATCGGCAAGCTGATTTACGATCCCCAGCTCTATAACCGGTTCGCCGACACCGTGAACGAGTTCAAGGGCATCGTCGATCAGATCCGCAACGGAGAGGGTAGTCTCGGCAAGCTTGTGTCGAACGATGAGGCGTACAACAAGATCATGGCGGCCGTCGATAAGCTGAACGCTCTCGTCGACGATTTGCAGCAGGGCAAGGGAACGGCGGGGAAGTTCCTGAAAGATCCTTCTCTTTACAACAACGCCAACGACACGATCGCCAACGTGAAGAAGCTCACCGACGACATCAATGCGGGAAAAGGCTCGCTCGGCAAGCTGACCAAGGACGAAGCCCTGGCACAGAAACTCGACAACACCATCACCAAGCTTTCGGCCCTTACCGACCGGCTGGAAGCTGGCGAAGGAACCGCTGGCAAGCTTTTCAAAGATCCATCGCTCTACAACAATACCGATCAGATGCTGATCGAGACTCGCCAGCTCGTCAAATCCATCCGCGAGAACCCCAAGAAGTATCTGACCTTCAGGGTAAAAGTGTTCTGAGCCAAGGGCTGCCCGCAAGCCATCCCGGGATTTGAACTCGATTCCGGCATAAACGTATACTTGTCGCCCGCTATGAAGGTCGTGGTCATCATTCCGGCTGCCGGGCTCGGGACACGCATGACCCCGATGGGTGGCAGCAAGGGCAAGACTCCCTCCAAGCAATTCAGCGACCTGGGCGGCACGCCCATTCTCATTCACACCCTGCGGAAGTTCGCGGCCAGCCCACGCGTCAGCGAAATCGTGGTGGCCTTGAGAAAAGACGAGATCGCCGGCTTGCAGGAGCGGCTGCAGAACGATAGTGCCGCCGGCCTCGCGAACAAGGCCAGGCTGGTCGAAGGCGGAGAACATCGCCAGCATTCGGTCGCCAACGCATTGGCCCAGGTTTCAGCGGGAATAGACGATATTGTTCTGGTGCACGACGCGGTCCGCCCGTTCGTCACGCTGGAAATCATCGATGAGGTCATCAACGGCGCGGAAAAATTCGGCGCCGCCATCGCCGGCATGCCTGCGGTCGACACCATTAAGAAAGTCGAACGCACCGCCGACGGCGCCCTCATCACGGCGACCATCCCGCGCGAGCACGTGGTGATGGCCCAAACCCCGCAAGGCTTCCGCTATCCGCTGCTGAAAAAAGCTTTTGACGAAGCGATGGCCGACGGCTTCATCGGCACCGATGAAGCCTCCCTGGTGGAACGCTCAGGGCACGAAGTGGCCGTGGTCATGGGCTCCCCACGCAACATAAAAATAACGAGTCCCGGCGACATGGAACTAGCCGAGTTCTATCTGAGCAGATCGTGAAAATATTTCTGGAACAAAGCAAGCCAGCAAACGACACTAACTGAGAACTGAGGAGCACCCCGCCCCATGAAACCCACGACTCGCATCGGCTTTGGATGGGACTCCCACGAGTTTGTCTCCGGAGTTCCGCTCAAGATCGGTGGTGTCGGAATTACCCACAACAAGGGTCTGGGGGGTCACTCCGACGGCGACGTCCTGTTGCACGCCATCACCGACGCCCTGTTGGGTGCGATTGGCGCTCCCGATATCGGTACCCTGTTCCCGCCCTCCGACCCGCAGTGGAAAGGGGCCGACTCGGCGGTCTTCCTGAACGAGTCTCTGAAGCGCATGCGCGCGGCCGGCTATACCATCGGCAACGTGGATTCATCCCTGATCATGCTTTCGCCAAAAATCGGTCCGCACGCCGCGGCCATCCGCGGGCACGTGGCCAAACTCCTGGGGATTCCCGCCGATTGTGTGGGCTTGAAAGCGAAAACCCCGGAAGGCATCGGGACCGACAAAGCGGCGATTGCCAACGTTGTGGTGTTGCTCGAGAAAGCGGCTAGCGCGCCGAAGAAGTCTCCTGCGCGACCCGCGCCGCCGCAATCAAAGCGCTGAAAATTTGGCGCGAGGCGGCATCTTCATCCACCGAACGCTCCGGATGCCATTGCACGGCAAGCACGAAATGCTTCGGGTCGGTGCCTTCGATCGCCTCGATGATGCCGTCATCCGGGCAACGCGCCGAAATCTTCAAGTCCTTCCCGATCGTGTCCGCCGACTGGTGATGGCTGGAATTCACTGGCACTCTCTTCGCGTCGCCGTTGCTTTCCCGTACGATGCGCGCCAGCAGCGAGTGTGCTTCGACAACGACCTCGTGGGCGATGGCCACCTTCCGCCCAGCCTCGTGGTTCACCGGCGACTCAATGTGCTGCAGAAGCGATCCCGCGCGGAACACGTTGAGAATCTGCAGCCCGTAACAAATCCCGAGGATCGGCTTGCAGTTTTTGTAGGCGTCCTCGAGCAGCAATAGATCGACCGCATCCCGCGGCAGGTCGGCGTCGGCAGTCTTGGGATCCCGCGCCGCACCATATTTCTCCGGCAACACATCCGCCCGGCTGCCCGGGAGCAGAACCGCGTCACAACGCTCGATCACCTTCTGCAGATCGGGGGCCGCTCCATCCAGCGGGATCGCGACCGCTTCGCCTCCGGCCAGATCGACCGCCCGCACGTATTGCGGCAGGGCGCGGCCGGCATAGTCGGGATCGCCCGAGTGCGGAACCGGGATGGCAATACGTGGACGCATTCACCCTTGATTGTATCGGCACTTCGCCCGGCACAAAAATGTCGAGGGTAACCAAAGGTTGGTGGACCGGGCGAGGACTCGAACCTGCATCTGCGGATGGTTCCCGCTGTGTTCCGGGTTACACCACCGGCCCCAATAACCATCGGCCGCACAACGGACATACCCGTTGCGTGAGCGAGTTTGTTCTGAGGTGAATGTAGCAGAGAAAGACTTCAGGAGTGGTTAGCGGCTTGGATTCCGCCGTGTCTCCCGAGGCTTCAGTACGCAGGTGGAATTTACCGGCTCAAGCGGGCAATTCCCGCTAGCGCCTGAGCCTGTCGGTAGTGTCGAATTTCGATCACCAGCGTGACCACCAGCACGATCGCGCCGACGGCAATCGCCACCGGCAATGCCACGTGCCGGTACGCGAATCGCAGATCAGGATCTGTCCCCCGCACCGCCGCACCCGCCACCATGGCCAAGATGGCCACCAGCAAGGTCACGGCAAAAGACAGCAAAGTCAGCAGCAGCGTAACAAAAAGCGCGCGTGCCGGAACGGCATACCAGCGCGGCTTCGAAACCTTATCGGGGGAGCCCATAACCCCTTAGATTACATCGTTTTGACTGTTGGCGCGGGTGCACTGAGCGCGGTGCGTTACAATGCTGAGTATGTCGCAGGCCGCCCCAGCGTTGACGCGGACTCCCGCGGAAGTCGTTCGCCAGACCCCGGTCTCGCAGGCGTCGAATGGCGTCTGCTATGCGCGCTCGGGCGAGGTCATGATTTCCGAAGGCGACCTCGAGCGCATGATTGCCGCCGTGCCCCGCACCGCCGCGGCTGCCCTGGAGCGCAAAGCGTATTACTTCGTTCCCCTTACCGTCAGCCAGGGAGACGATACCGTCATCGCCGACCGCTACGACGTGGTTCTGAGCGACAACGCGGTCTGCCATCGCAACCTCAACCTGGGCGACGCGCAGTGCGTTTTCATCTCCACCCGCCTCATGGACGACAAGTTCTCGGTGGCGTTCGAGTTCTATATCAACGTGGGCCACGCCATCGTGGAGAGAATCGGCGTATCGCAGGCTTTCGCCGACCTGGCCTGGAAGCAGGTCGAAGCCGACGTGCGCGGCGAAACCTCCATGGACGCGTGGGAGGCCCGGAAGGTGGCCACCGGTTCCGGCCCCGACACCGAGAAAGCGAAAAACGAATTCTTCGCCTCCGCTTTTTCGGACGCGATCTCCATCTACCTTCTGTCGCTGTATCTCGATGTGGACTACTACGATCTGCGCGAGCGCGATTACCCGCTGCTCGCACCCTCCGCCATGGCCGAACGTCTGAGAAAAGTCGCGGAACTGTTCCCGCCGAGCCCCGGGTTCGAGTTTGCCATCTTCCACAAGCGCCGCAAGTAGTCACCAGCAGTTCCTCTGTGCCCTCTGTGATTTCATGACGAGATCGGCTCCCGGACCCGAGTAAAGTTGTTTTTTGCGGAAACGACCAAGACTCGGGAGAAGGAGCCGACATGTGGATTATAGGCTGTGATTATCACCCGAGGTTTCAGCAAATTGCGTTTCTAAACACGGAAGGAGGAGAATGCGGCCGCCGTCGTCTGGAGCACCCGGCGGAAGCCGAGCAGTTTTACCACCAGCTGCAGGGCCAGATGGTGCGGGTGGGGATGGAGGCGGGCGGTCATGCACGTTGGTTCGAACGGTTGCTAGCGGAACTAGGGCACGAGTTATGGGTGGGGGATCCGGCCAGGATCCGCGCCGCGGAAACGCGCAAGCAGAAGTACGATGCGCGCGACGCGGACCACATCCTGGAGTTGCTGTGCAACGGGCAGTTCGAAAAGCTGCGCATCCGGGTGCCCACTCCGCAGGAATGGGACGTGCGGCAGTTAGTGTTGCATCGCCATCGTCTGGTGGGGATGCGCACCCGCCTCAAGAACCAGCTGCGCTCGGTGGCGCTGAACGAAGGGCTGGGCCCGAAGCCGGGGCTGTGGAGCCGGAAGGGGCAAGCCCAGTTTCGCGCGCTCGAGTTGTCGCCCTGGAGCGAGCGCCGGCGCACCGACAACCTGGAATTGCTGGCGGAGTTGCTGCGGCGTACCCAACCGCTGGACCAGGCGGTGCAGGCCGAGGCCGCGCGTCGGCCGGAGGTGGTGCGGCTGATGACCCATCCCGGGGTAGGCCCGATCACGGCACTCAGCTTCGTGCTCATCATCGGTGATCCCCTGCGCTTTGCCAGCAGCCGGAAACTGACCAGCTATCTGGGCCTGATTCCGGCGGAAGACAGTTCCGGGGGCAAGCAGCGCCTGGGGCACATCAGCAAGCAAGGCAACACGCTGCTGCGCAGTTTGCTGGTGGAAGCGGCGCACGTGGCAGTGCGGCGTGAGCCCGAACTGGGGCGCTGCTATCGGCGCTTGGCGATGCGCAAGAATCGTGGCATCGCAGCCGTGGCGGTGGCGCGCAAACTGGCCGTACGTTTGTGGTGGATGTGGAGGCGCGGACTGAGCTATGAACAATTCCGCACCTCCGGTTCGCATGCAGGGTAAACCCGACTTAACCGCTGGGGTGTAGTCCATCCCCGACTTTGTGAATGGGACCCCTGCCTCCCTCGAGAGCGAGGGAGTTCGAAAAACGAATCATGGTCTCGCCGTTGGCGGGATCGAATACATGGCTGGTGGGACCGAGCGCCCATCGTAGGATTGGACAACGAGCCTTGGTCGGCAAAGCAAAAGCAACACCAAAAGCAAAACCGCTGGGGAAGAGGAACGTCAAAAGCAAAACCCAAACCGATTCCTCCTCCCAACGCCGACGTGTGCTTGACAACGCCGATTTCGTCATACATGGTTAAAGCTATATTGCGCGCGTTCGAGACATTCTGGATTATCGAGGTGCCGGCACAGCAGCTTCAAGTCCCTTTTGGAGGCTCCGAAGGAACCGGACCTGACTGCTCTTCGAAGATCAACGTCGATAGGCTTGGCTTCCCAGGTGCATATCGAATACTGACTTTTCTATCTTTCCAACCGCGCACGGCCTCATGAGCGGCATCCTCGTCGCGAGCCGGCAACTGTGCTACACCCGCATAGTACTCACCATTGACAGAGTAGGAATAACTCAATTCGCCAACCCAATATCCGGTGCGGCCCTCACCCTCCATCTTTGCACTGGCATGCTCCACTGTACCCTGGACAGTCGGCCATGCAGCAGCATAGCGTTGCATTCGACGTTGGGCTGACACCGTCAGGCGTCGGATTCCCCACGCGAATGCTAAAGAGGGCTACAAACTCCAGGAGCAGCCTCCAAAGGGGTTCAAAGAGTTCCATAAATTGCCGAACCAGGTTCGAAAAACAACGCTCAAAACTCTACAATCAATCCTCCATGCCTGTCACCGTCCGCTCCTTCGCCAAGATCAATCTCGGGCTACGTATTGGACCGCGGCGCGCGGACGGCTTCCATGAGCTACGAACGGTCTATCAAACGATCGGCCTGCACGATGTTTTGCGGCTGAGCGTGCAACGCGGGTCTGGCATCGAGATTCGATGCGGACATCCGCGCGTTCCCACCGACCAGAGCAATACGTGCTTCAAAATTCTCGAGCGTGCCATGGTCGTCCTTGGAGCGAAAGGGCGAGTCGTCCTCGAGATTGAAAAGCGGTTGCCCGTGCAGGGCGGCCTGGGAGGGGCCTCGGGGAACGCGGTGTCGGCCTTGCTGGCGCTGGAAATCGCGCTGAAGAAACAGTTATCCGGCGCCGAGCGGCTACAAATGGCGGCGGAAGTCGGTTCCGATGTGCCGCTGTTCCTGATCGGCGGAACGATTCTGGGGTTGGGGCGAGGCGAAGAGGTCTATCCTCTGCCCGACTTGGCGCCCACCCCATGCGTCATCGCTATGCCGGAGATCGGCGTGTCTACCCCAAGAGCCTTCGCTGACTGGGATTCAGTCATGGCCCAGGCGGAAAAGCCTGCCAAGCCTTGCTCGGTCCGGACGGACGAGGGCGGCCGTCCCCACACGGGCACGAGTGCTTCGAAATTGACCGAAACCGAGCCCTCCGATAGAATTAATACGTTCGGCCGTGAGATTTCCGCCTGGCTGAGCAGCGTTCCTGCGAAGAAGACCTCAAAAGAACGTTTCTCCGGTGTCCCTGCAATGGGCAGGGGCCGGGCCGAGACCCTGCTTCTCGACCTCGTCCGTACCGGGATTGAAAACGACTTCGAAAAAGTCGTCTTTCCTCAATATCCCGCACTGCGAGACGTGAAGTGTGCGCTGGAACGTGCTGGCGCGGTGTACGCGTCGCTGTCCGGCTCAGGGTCGGCCCTCTATGGGCTGTTCCGGACCAAGGTGGCCGCGGGCAAGGCTGCGGAGCGGCTCCGGAAAAGTGGATTGCCGGCTGTGGCGACGGTGACTTTGACGCGCCGGCAGCTCTGGAAGAAGTTTCGAGTTGCGGGTCTGTAGTTTCGCGGGCGAGGGCGCCCGCGCTACACTTGCCGTACTGGGCCGTCGACTAATGGTAGGTCAAGTGCCTTTGGAGCACTTTGTCTAGGTTCGAATCCTAGCGGCCCAGCCAGTTCTGTTTAGTCGAGCACACTTTGTTGCGGGTAGCGAGGCTTGCGGACACCAACGCACTCCTCGCCCAACTCGAAACCGGAAACCTTCACTTGGTCTACGAGAGAGCCCACATGGCAACTTTAGCGACGCCGGCGGAAAAAAAAGGCCAGCAGGTGCCTGAAGAGAAGAGCGAGCGCAACCGACCAGCGCGCCCGCGCGTGGACGAAAAATTCAAGATCTTCAGCGGGACCGCGAACGAAGCTCTCGCTGATGAAGTCTGTCACTTTCTCGGATTGACGCGCGGTCAGGCCATGATCACGCGCTTCCGGGACGGCGAATGTTATTTGCAGATCCAGGAGAACGTGCGCGGCGCCGACGTCTTCGTCATGCAGCCGACCTGCCGTCCCGTGGACGAGCACCTGATGGAATTGCTTTTAATGATTGACGCGCTCAAGCGGGCTTCGGCGAGGCGGATCACGGCCGTGATTCCCTACTACGGCTATGCCCGGCAGGACCGCAAGGACAAGCCGCGCGTGCCCATCTCCTCCAAGCTGGTGGCTGATCTGCTGACCACCGCCGGGGCCGACCGCGCGCTGGTCGTCGACTTGCACGCGCCGCAACTGCAGGGGTTCTTCAACATCCCGGTCGATCACCTGTTCGGCTCGCCGGTGCTGGTCAGCTACTTCCGGGACCTGAACCTGCCGAACCTGACGGTGGTTTCTCCCGACGCGGGCGGCGTGGAGCGCGCCCGATTCTTCGCGAAGAAGATGGATGCGGCTCTGGCCATCGTCGATAAGCGCCGTGTCGAGATGAACGTTGCCGAAGTCATGCACGTCATCGGCGACGTCCACGGCCGTACTTGCCTGATCATCGATGACCTGATCGACACCGCCGGCACGCTGGTGAAAACCGCCTCAGCGCTTATGGAGAATGGCGCCACCGCCGTCTACGCCTGCTGTTCGCACCCGGTCTTCTCCGATCCAGCGATTGAAAATATTTCGAAATCCGCCATCACGCAAGTGGTGGTCACCAACACGATTCCCCTGAGCGAAGCCGCGGAGCGCGAGCCCAAGATCAAGAAGCTTTCGATTGCAGGGCTGATTGGCCGCGCCATTCAGTCGATCCACGAGGAAACTTCGGTCAGCAAATTATTCAGCTAGGAAAAATCAAAATATGGCTACCGTTACCGACAACAACACGCTGGAAGCGCAATCGCGAACCTCGGGCAACAAGAATGCCGCCCGCCGTGTTCGCCAGGACGGCAAGATTCCTGCCGTCGTCTACGGAGCGGGACAGGATTCTCTCCCGGTCGCGGTCGATCCGCGCCAGGTCACCCGCATCCTCAATTCCGAGACCGGGCACAACACGATTTTCGATCTTGCGCTCGACGGCGCCAAGACCAAGGCCATGATCGTTGACTGGCAATACGAGCCCATCAAGGGCAAGCTGCTGCACATCGATGTCAAGCGCATCGCCATGGACAAGAAACTGGCTGTCATGGTGCCGATCGAACTGGTCGGCGAACCGGCGGGCGTCAAGACCCAGGGCGGCATCCTCGAACAGATGTTGCGCGAGGTCGAGATCGAGTGTTTGCCGGCCGACATCCCCAGCCACATCGATGTCGATGTCAGCGACCTGGTCTTCGGCAAGGTGTTGCGCGTCGCCGATCTGCCGCACAGCGACAAGCTGAAGTTCCTGACCGACGAGAATCAGCCCGTCGCTCACGTAACAGTAGTGAAGGAAGAAGTGGTGGCGACTCCGGAAGCGGTGGCTGCAGAAGCGGCGGCCCCGGCCGAGCCTGAGGTCATCAAGAAGGGTAAGCAGGAGACTGAGGAAGAAGGTGCTGCTGCTCCTGAAAAAGCTGAGAAGGGCGAGAAGAAGGAAAAGAAGTGACCGCGTTCTCTGCGGTCATCCTGAGCGCAGCGAAGGACCTCGAGCCTCGGGCTACGAGCTAAGAGCGACATGGCGTGAAACTGATCGTCGGGCTGGGCAATCCTGGGATCGAGTATCAGTTCACGCCGCATAATCTCGGCTTCCTCAGCATTGATCGCATCGCGAGTGATCGCAGTGTCGAAGTGAGGAACCGGCAGTGCCGGGCGTTAACCGGGCGCACGCAGATCGCAGAAGAACCCGTTCTGCTGGCCAAGCCGGAAACGTTCATGAACTTGAGCGGTCTTTCGGTGCGGGAGTTGCTGAACGAGTACCAGCTTCGCCCGGAAACCGACCTGATCGTGATTTACGACGAACTGGACCTGCCGCTGGGCAGCATCCGCATCCGGCAGCGGGGCAGTTCGGCGGGACACAACGGTATGGAGTCGATTATCGGGGCGCTGGGCACGCAGGAGTTTTTGCGGATCCGGTTGGGCATCGCGCCCGAGAAGAAGATCCTGAAGCCGTTCAGCAAGCGGCAACTGAAGGTGGTCGACGAAGTGCTCGACGCCACCGCCGAAGCCGTGAATGTGATTTTGACCGAAGGTCCGGGAGCGGCCATGAACCGCTTCAACCGCAAGCAGGACGACGATGATGCGGAGCCGGACGCGACGTAACAGATTTGGAGAGAAAACGAATGAATCGTACTTACGAACTGATGTTCATCGTTCGCCCGGATATGCCGGAAGAGGATCTCGACAAGCTGATTTCGACTCTGGACACCGCGGTTTCCAGTTCGGGCGGCACGATGAAGAACGTCGAAAAGATGGGCAAGCGGCGTCTCGCCTATACCGTTCGCCGGTTTCACGACGGCTTATACATCCTGCTCACGGTCGAGGGCTCAGGCGGCCTGATCCACGAACTGGAGCGCAGGCTGCGCGTGACCGAGCCGGTGCTGAAGTTCATCAGCGTGCGCATTGATGAAGAACAGAAGCGGCTGGCCAAGATCAAGGCCATTCGTGATGCGCGCAAGAAGGTTTCCGCGGCTCCGGCGGCTGCAGCACCGGCAGCCGAGGGTGGCGAAACAACCCCGGTTACGGCTTAAGGATCAAGGGCCGCGGGCGAGGGCGCCCGCGTTACACAGGCAAAAAAGGCCGCGGGCAGGAATGCCGGCGCCACACGTGAATTGAAGGAGCATCATGGCTGACGAAACGAAAGCACCAGCTGCTACGGCCGACGCGCCGGCAGCATCCGAAGGACATAGCCAGCGTCCGCCTTCCCGGGGTCCTCGTCCCGGAGGCGGTCCCGGCGGCCCCCGCGAAGGCGGGCGCAAATATTTTCGCCGCAAGAAGGTTTGCAAGTTCTGCGTCGAGAAAATCGAGAGCATCAACTACAAGGACGTTCGCCTGCTCGCGCAATTCGTTGCCGAGAGCGGCAAGATCGTGCCCCGCCGCCTGACCGGAGTCTGCACTCCGCACCAGCGCCGGCTCTCGAGCGCGATCAAGATTGCGCGCAACATCGCGCTGCTGCCCTTTGCCGGACGAGCCATGTAGGGCGATTGAGTAATTGGGAAAATTTGGTAATTGAGTAATTTAGAAAGCTCAAGCACTCCGAGCTTCGTTACCGAGTCGCAAGGCCAGCAAGTGCCTGGTTTCCAATTTCCCAATTACCAAATTTCACAATTTCTCAATTTTAGGAGTCATCCATGGAAGTCATCCTGAAAGAAGATGTTCCCAAGCTCGGCTCGCGGGGCGAAGTGGTGAAAGTCGCCGAGGGCTATGGCCGCAACTTTCTGCTGCCCCGCAAGCTCGCGATCGAAGCCAATTCGGCCAACAAGGCCGTCATCGAGCAGATGAAGGCCGCTTCTGTCCGTCGCTCCGCCAAGGAGAAGCACGAGGCTGAGGCGCTTTCCAAGCAGTTTGAAGGGCTCTCGGTATCGTTCCAGCGCCGCTCCGGTGAGAACGATCAGCTGTTTGGATCGGTCACCTCGGGCGACATCGCCGAGGCTCTGGAGAAGAAAAGCTTCCATATCGACCGCCGCAAGATCCAACTGCACGATCCGCTGAAGGCGGTCGGCGAGTTCGATGTGCCGGTGAAGCTGCACAAAGATGTCACCGCGCACGTCAAGGTCATCATCGAAAAGGAAGCGGCCGAGTAGCCCGCGAGGAACCTCGCCGCCTCCGATCCCGTATAGGGCTCGGGGGCGCTTTCTTTCTCCGGCGAAAATCTCGCAGTTGTGAGCTTTCACCGAATTTTTATAACTTCGCGCCGCCTACGGACTTAACAGGGCTGTTGAAGGTGTTTTGCACGCGAAACAGTGCATGGTTAAGCGTTGCAGAATCAATTAGTTGGCAGGGCCCTCCCCGGCAAGGCAAGAACCTTGCCAAAGCTTCGCACCCCTGCTCACGGTTCGGGTGCTGTCTCGTCCATTACTATGCAAGCCGGACATGGTTTCATGCGAGCTTGCATGAGGATAGACAGACTGACATGCCGGCCGATGCGTGGGCGGTACCAATTACGGTTGGCGAGCGTTCCTACCCGGGTATAAGGGGCGCGGGTGCGAACAAGGGTAGCGGAACCCAGGTCCCCGCCGCACGGACCCCCATGGCAGGGCAAGGCAGCCGCATCGACGACACGATGTTGATCCGCGAAGCGCAGCGCGGCAACCGCGCAGCCTTCGAGGAACTCGTTCGCCATTACGACCAGGCGGTCCTTCGCCTCGCGCTGCACCTGACCGGCTCCGAGCATGACGCGCAGGACATTTTCCAGGACGCCTTCCTGAAGGCCTACAAGAACGTGGGCAGCTTCCGCTTCGAGTGCTCGTTCTACACCTGGATCTATCGCATCGTTACCAATCTCTGTCTCGATCATCTCCGCAAAAGGCAAGTTCGCAAGGAAGACGCTCCGGTCTCCACCGACGCGTCGGGTGAAGAGTACAGCCTGCTCGACCAAGTGCCGGATGCGCGACCGGGAGCGAATCCCGAGCGTGACCTCATGCGCCGTCAACTGGGCTCGCGCATCAATTGCGCGCTCGACAAGCTGACACCCCGCGAGCGCATGGTTTTTGAGTTGAAGCACTACCACGGCCTGAAGTTGAGAACCGTGGGCGAAATTTTGCATACGACGGAAGAGACTGCCAAGAACACGCTCTTCCGGGCTACGCAGAAATTGCGTGGCGCGCTGTCGGACTTGCGTTAACGTCCGTCAGCCAGAATTTATTTGGAGGAACCCCGAAGGGGGTGGCAATTATGAAGTGTGAATGGGTACAAGAAAATATTCTGCTCTACGTTTACAACGAGCTCGCCGACGACGCTCGTTATGAACTCGAGCAGCACCTGAGCCGATGTCCGGAGTGCGCAGCGGAATTGAAATCTGCGCGCGCATTCCACTCGACATTGTCGAAGCTTCCGGTCGCGGAGCCGACACCCAACCTGCTGGCCTCCTCGCGCATGCGCCTGCAGGAAGCGCTCGAAACGGCGCCGCAGGGCGGATGGTGGCAGCGACTCACGTTTGATCCGGGCAACTGGCTGCGCCAGGTACGCTTCTCGCCCGCACTGGCAGCGGCAATTTTTATGATTGGATTTGGCGGCGGAATCGCCACCATGGTCAAGGTAAAGCCCACTCCCACCGATATCGGATCAATTCAGGCTCCTGCACAGCAAGTCCCGCAGGAAGCTTCTATCACCGGCATCCGCTCCGTAGTCCAGGAACCCGGATCCGACCGCGTCAACATCAAGTACGACACAGTGCAGACCCAGGAAGCGATCGGAAACCTCAACGACCAGCGCATCCAGCAACTCCTCCTCTTCGCAGCCCGCAACAACTACAGTTCCGGCGTTCGCATGGATTCAGTCGACCTGCTCACGCAGAAGCCTGACGACACGCGCGTGCGCGAAGCGTTGATTTACTCGCTGCACAATGACACAAATCCCGGCGTTCGCCTCAAGGCGATCGAGGGACTGGGCTCGTACGTGAAAGACGACACCCGGGTCCGCGACGCAGTGCTGAATGCGCTGATGACCGACCAGAACCAGGGCGTCCGTACCCAAGCCCTGCTCCTGCTGGGCCCGGTGAAGGCCGACAGCAGTGTCCGCGCAGCCCTGCAGCAGTTGGCCGCAACCGACCAGAACCAATACATCCGCTCGCAGGCGCGGACGGTCCTGGCCCAGCTGCCGGAGATCGACTAAAGGACCGGGAAGGGCACGACTACAGTCGTGGAGAGAAGGCCAGATTAAAGGATTGGGGCTGTAGCCCCTGAGGACTGGACATCCGCCCGCAGCTGCGTTAAATATTCGGAGCCTCGGCTCCTAAAAAAGGAGAATACGCCCTAACTCAACAGGACTTGCTAGACCCTGAGGGTCGGCTGAAAAACATCATGTTCAAGAGGTCACAAATCGCGGGAGTGCTGGTCGCGGCGGCATTCCTCATCTCGACCGCAGCTGCGCAACAGGTGCGGGTATTCCGCGACGGTGAATCCTGGACCGAGGAGGTCACCGGTTCCCTGACCGCCAGCAAGATTCTTCGTCTGCGCGTTGATTTCGGTTCCGTTCGTGTGCAGGGCGGCTCTCAGCAGGAGATTACATACGTGATCCGCACTCGTTCCTATACTTCGAATGAGAAGCAGGCCCGGCGCGAATTCGAATCCTACAAAATCACCGCTAACTCCCAAGGCAACACTGCTCTCATCGAGGGCGACTGGCAAGGCGGCCGGCATCACCTGTGCTCTGGCGAATTTGTCATCAACGTCCCGCGCAATCTGGAACTGGCGAAGCTTGAGACCAACGGCGGCGACCTGACTGTCAACGGCATCGTGGGGCGCGTGGAAGCGGAGAGCGGCGGCGGCAAGCTGCGACTCGACGACATCGGCGGGCCCGTCACCGCGCAAACCGGCGGCGATAGCATCGAGATCGGCACCGTCAATGGCGATCTGCATCTCGAAACCGGAGGCGGCCGAATCAATATCGCGAACGCCAAGGGCAAGGTGAACGCCACCACCGGCGGCGGCAACATCCTGCTCGTGTCCGGCGCTGGCGGTGCCACGCTCGAAGCGGGTGGCGGCAACATCGAAGTCCGTAAGTGCGGCGGCAAGCTCACCGTTTCCACCGGTGGCGGTAACGTCGAGCTGGGCGACATCTCTGGGCCCGTGGAGATCGGCACCGGCGGGGGCAGCATTCGCCTGGGCTGGGCCAAAGGCGTGGTGCGCGCGGAAACCAGCGCGGGACGCATCGAGCTCAACGGAGTTTCCTCGGCGCGCGCCGAGACCGGAGCCGGCGCCATTCTCGCCAAGTTCATCTCGACCACGGGCGAACGCACCGACTCAGTGCTCGAAACTTCGGCGGGCGACATCGTGGTTTATATCGCGGCCGACGTGGCCATGACCATTCGCGCGAGCATCGATCTGGCGAACGGCCACAAGATCATGTCGGACTTCAACGACATCCGGGTCACCAGCGAAGGCGGCGAATGGCCCGGCCCGAAGAGCTTTACGGCGGAAGGCAAGCTGAACGGCGGCGGTCCCATTTTGAAGGTGCGGACCACTACCGGCGACATCAAGTTTCTGCGCGCCAGCCGCTAACGGAGTCCGCGGCGTGGAGCTATCCGCGCCGCGTGCTCGTTCAAGACGCACCAAGTTTGCGGGAGGTCCCCTATGCGTTCGTCCATCCTGCTGTTCGCATTGATTTCCGCCCTGACTTTGCCAACGCTCGCTGCCGAATGCCCGGTCGTCGACCGGCTGGGCGGCACGTACGCATTCAGCGTGGTCGCATCCGACACCGGGTTCCCGTCCGATGAGGAAAACACCGGTGCCTACATGGGGGTCGACATTGCCGACGTCACCCAGGATCGCCTGTCGGCGCTGAAACTGAAAGATGAGCGCGGCGTGGAAGTCACCATGGTCGACCAGGACGCTCCCGCCGGCAAAGCCGGGCTGAAGGAACACGACGTCATTCTCACCATGAACGGTACTGAGGTCCAGAGCGGCGCGCAGTTGCGCCGGATGATTCGCGAAACGCCCGCGGGCCGCGTCGTGAGTCTCGGGGTCAGCCGCGACGGCCAGCCCCTCACCCTGAAGGTGCAGCTCGCCGATCGCCGCAAGTCCGTCGCCTGGGGTGCTAAGGCGAAAGACTTCAAGTTCGAGATGCCCGCCATGCCCAATATGCCGGACTTCGACGTTCCGGTCTCGGTCGTGGTCGTGCATTCCTCCCTGCGCAGCGGCCTGATGGTGGAGAACATCACCCCGCAACTCGGCGACTTCTTCGGCGTGAAGAACGGCAAAGGCGTTCTGGTGCGCTCGGTCGAGAAGGGCAGCCGGGCCGAGAAATCAGGGTTCCGCGCCGGTGACGTCATCGTGCGTGTCAACGACCAGACTGTGCGCGATACCAGCGACTTCAGCCACGCCATCCGCTCGACTACCAGCGGCAGCGTGACCGTGGGCGTGATTCGCGACAAGCGCGAGCAGACTCTGACCCTGCCCTTGCCCGAGCGCAAAGACTCCGGGGATCTGTTCGAAGAAAGTTTCGAGGCGCCCGACTTCGATGCCGAGGCCCAAATCGACCTGACCGAACTGCGCGACCAGATGGCCCAACTTAAGCCGCAGATGCAGTTTGCCCTGCAGGAATCGCGCCGCGCCATCGAAGAAGCGCGTCCGGGAATCGAGAAGGCCCAGCGCGAAGCCAAGGAAGAACTCGACAAGGCCCGCCCGGAAATCGAGAAGGCAGTCCGCCAAGCGCAAGCCGCCACCGAGCACATGCGCAGCGAACTATGCAGCCAGCAGAGGGAACTCCACCGGCAGACGCAAAAGCTGCAAAAAGAAGTGCAGAAACAGCAGCGCCAAATGCTGCGTCAGAACCACCGGCAAATGGAACGCCTCCGCCACGAAATGCACGGAGACTGGATGCAGATCTAACTCCATCGATTGTCAGGCATGGAGCCCATTGTCAGTGGAGCGGCGGGCGTCCTCGCCCGCCGGCCAGACGCGAGAAGTTCGCTATGCCATTTCCAACCTTGTCATCCCGAGCGAAGTGAGGCGCCAGCCGAATGCAGTCGAGGGACCTTGCGTTGCTCCCCCTGTGTGAGTTATTTCCTGCCACCGGTCGCTTGCTGCACCGAGGCGCTCTCATCATAAAGCCCGTCGCTGAGGAGAGGCGACACATCTGGCATCGGATGGGCGTACCACTTCCCATCGCGGTCTTTGATCACTAATGTTCTCTTAAGGTGTGTCGCTCCGCTCCGCAGAAGAACTTCCACATCCACAAACATCAAGTCCTGAAACTCGAACATCGCGTAGCCGTAAGAAGCGGGGCCATTCTTGCTCAGACGACGAGCCGCGAACACTTTCAGGATCTTCTGCGGATCATCGGGTGTCGGTGTGAGTTGTGCTCGTGATAGATGGGCAGAAACGCCATCCAGATATTTGGTGTATTCGGCGAGTGACTGACCCGCGCCATAACGTCGGAGGCAAACTCTTCGAAACCAGTCAGCGTCATCCGTCATGAAAGCCCTCGCCAGGTCGGTGGCCGCGCCTTCAGGCGTCGATTGCCCGGTTGGAAACCTGTCGGTTCCTACGCTCAACTTGGCGATTTGGACGCGGAAACTGCGATAAGAGATGAAATCAGCAAGCCGCAAGGAACGGCGATGGCGTAGCGTGCCGCTCTCAATTCGCCCCGCCCGCCGCTGCCTTATGGCTTGTCGGCCCCAGCAGCACCCGGTTCCGCCCGCCCTGCTTCGCCGCATAGAGGCCGGCATCGGCCGACTTCACCAGCTCGTCCCGCGTGGTCCCGTGATCCGGGAAAGTCGCCACTCCCGCGCTGATGGTCACGCGCTGCGGCACGCCCGGAAACTGCCAGTTCTCCACCAGCCGCCGTAACTTCTCCGCGACGCCCAGCGAGTGCTGGGGATTGGTTTGCGACAGAAGAATCGCGAATTCCTCCCCGCCATACCGGCAAACCACGTCAATCTTGCGTAATTGCTGGTGGAACATAGAGGATACCTGCCGCAGAACTTCGTCGCCCAGCAGATGCCCGAATTCATCGTTCAAGCGCTTGAATTGATCGATATCGATCATCAACACGGCCATCCCGCTATCAAAGCGCCGCGCGCGGTCGATTTCCTCCACTACCCGCATCTCAAAGTACCGGCGGTTGAAAATGCCGGTCAGGCCGTCGAGATAAGCCAGTTGCTTCACGCGCTCCACATAGTGCGCGTTCTGAATGGCGGTCGCGCAGATGTCCGCCACCGCCTCAAGCGACTCCACGTCGCCTTCGTGAAACGTTCCCAGATGCGCGCTTTCCAGCATCAGCACGCCCAGAGTCTGCCCAAACGAAACCAGCGGGATGCACATGCGCGATCGCGTCTCCTGGTAGAAGCCGATGTATTCCGGGCAGGCGCGAACATCGTCCTCGATCAGCGTCTTTCCGGTGGAAAGCGCCTTTCCCCAAAGCCCGGTACTCGCCGGCAGCCGCCCACCCGCGCCGAGCTGGCGGTAAATTTCCCTTGGCTGGCGCGCAACAGCAGGCCGTCGCCGTCGCGCAGCAGAACCGAAACATGGCCTACCTGGAACGTCTGCTGAATCACGGAGCAGACCTTGATCAGCAGTTCTTCCTGGTCGAGCACCGCGGTGGTCTCGCGCGCGATCGCGTTGATGACCTCCAGATGCCGCGCCCGTTGCCGCTCGAGCGAATACAGCTGTGCGTTCTGCAACGCCATCGATGCCTGCGTGGAAAACAACGTCAACAGGTCGACCGTATCTTTGTCAAAGTGATCTAGATTCTTGCTCTGGCAGTCGAGAACGCCCACCACTTCGTCGCGCACCATCAGCGGGATGGCGAGTTCCGACCGCGTGCTGCGCGCCGAAGAAATGTAGTGTTCATCGTTGGCGACATCGGGAGAATAAATGGGACGCTTCTGCAGCGCCGCGGTCCCGGTCAGTCCTTGCCCAATCGGTAAACGAGTCGCCTCGTGCCCCGGATCCCAACCAATCTGGCACCTTGGATAGAGTTCCTGTTTCTCTTTGTCCAGTAAGAGGATCGCCACATTTTGCAGGTGGAAATAATCGCGCGCGATCGCCAGGATCTGCCTCAGGACCTCGTCGAGGTCAAAGGTAGACAGAACGGCCTGGCTCGCATCGTAAAGGATGGCGATCTTCTGCATGCGGCTCGAAGAATTTTAGCCTTTTAAAAAAAGGTTACGAGGTTCCGAAAGTAACCTGCCGGATCGCCAATAAAAGGCAGTTCTTCTTCCCCCGCCCAAAGACTCTAACCGCTAAGGCCGCGAAGAAAGGCCGCAAAGGACGCAGAGAAGTCTTGGGCAAGACTCCTCTTTGCGAGCTCTGCGAACCCTTCGCGATCTTTGTGATTTCATGACGAGATCGGCTCCCGGACCCGAGTAAAGTTGTTTTTTGCGGAAACGACCAAGACTCGGGAGAAGGAGCCGACATGTGGATTATAGGCTGTGATTATCACCCGAGGTTTCAGCAAATTGCGTTTCTAAACACGGAAGGAGGAGAATGCGGCCGCCGTCGTCTGGAGCACCCGGCGGAAGCCGAGCAGTTTTACCACCAGCTGCAGGGCCAGATGGTGCGGGTGGGGATGGAGGCGGGCGGTCATGCACGTTGGTTCGAACGGTTGCTAGCGGAACTAGGGCACGAGTTATGGGTGGGGGATCCGGCCAGGATCCGCGCCGCGGAAACGCGCAAGCAGAAGTACGATGCGCGCGACGCGGACCACATCCTGGAGTTGCTGTGCAACGGGCAGTTCGAAAAGCTGCGCATCCGGGTGCCCACTCCGCAGGAATGGGACGTGCGGCAGTTAGTGTTGCATCGCCATCGTCTGGTGGGGATGCGCACCCGCCTCAAGAACCAGCTGCGCTCGGTGGCGCTGAACGAAGGGCTGGGCCCGAAGCCGGGGCTGTGGAGCCGGAAGGGGCAAGCCCAGTTTCGCGCGCTCGAGTTGTCGCCCTGGAGCGAGCGCCGGCGCACCGACAACCTGGAATTGCTGGCGGAGTTGCTGCGGCGTACCCAACCGCTGGACCAGGCGGTGCAGGCCGAGGCCGCGCGTCGGCCGGAGGTGGTGCGGCTGATGACCCATCCCGGGGTAGGCCCGATCACGGCACTCAGCTTCGTGCTCATCATCGGTGATCCCCTGCGCTTTGCCAGCAGCCGGAAACTGACCAGCTATCTGGGCCTGATTCCGGCGGAAGACAGTTCCGGGGGCAAGCAGCGCCTGGGGCACATCAGCAAGCAAGGCAACACGCTGCTGCGCAGTTTGCTGGTGGAAGCGGCGCACGTGGCAGTGCGGCGTGAGCCCGAACTGGGGCGCTGCTATCGGCGCTTGGCGATGCGCAAGAATCGTGGCATCGCAGCCGTGGCGGTGGCGCGCAAACTGGCCGTACGTTTGTGGTGGATGTGGAGGCGCGGACTGAGCTATGAACAATTCCGCACCTCCGGTTCGCATGCAGGGTAAACCCGACTTAACCGCTGGGGTGTAGTCCATCCCCGACTTTGTGAATGGGACCCCTGCCTCCCTCGAGAGCGAGGGAGTTCGAAAAACGAATCATGGTCTCGCCGTTGGCGGGATCGAATACATGGCTGGTGGGACCGAGCGCCCATCGTAGGATTGGACAACGAGCCTTGGTCGGCAAAGCAAAAGCAACACCAAAAGCAAAACCGCTGGGGAAGAGGAACGTCAAAAGCAAAACCCAAACCGATTCCTCCTCCCAACGCCGACGTGTGCTTGACAACGCCGATTTCGTCATACACGGTTAAAAGCTCTTTTGCCGTAGCCCTAACTTAAAGCGAAGTTGCGGGCAGGCTCGTGTCAGGGCCGCCGGTGCCGCCACCACTGCGCCGTGCGGATCAGCCCAAACGCCACCACGCAGAACCAGAAGTCGACCAGCAGTCCCAGGTCGATGGCAAACAGATGGTGCCGGGCAGCCGCAGGGAGCGACGGCATGAGGAGGTAGTAAGCCGCGTTGCCCAGCAGCACGGCGAACAGCGACTGCAGAAAGTTCGCGATCACCGATGGTTTAGACACCGCGCAACCCTGAATCGAGCCGCGCCTGCGCGCTCCCCCGCGCCTGCCGTCCTGTCAAACTCCCTGTTACCATTCTGATCGAACTCCACCCATGCTGGAACTCTCGACGCCGGTGCAGTACATCAAGGGCATAGGACCCCGGCTCGCGGACGTCCTCGCCGCCAAAGGCATTGCGACCGTCGCCGATCTCCTTTTTTATCTTCCATTTCGATATGAAGACCGCCTGAACCCCCGCGGCATCGCCGAGCTTCGTCCCGGCGAAATGGCGACCGTGATCGCCGAGGTCCGCAACTCGGGCCTGTTCCGCACCCGCCGCATGCCCATCTTTCAGATGACGGCCGGACAGGGTCGCGCACGCCTAAAATGTTTGTGGTTTAACGGCACCTACCTGCGCGACCGCTTCAAGCCCGGGCAGATGGTTGCGCTCTACGGGAAAGTCGAAACCGATCGCAACGGCGAACTGCAGATCATGCAGCCGCAGTTTGAAATCCTGGGCGACGCCTCCGAAGACCGCTCCAGCGACGCAGTCGACCAGAAACAGGCAGCCTCGCTCGAGATCGGCCGCATCGTTCCCATCTATGAGTCGGCGGGACAAGGCCGCCTGACCGCACGCTGGTTTCGCCGCATCATCCGTAACGCGCTCGAAAACATCCCGCAGACTCTGCCCGACCCGATCCCTGCC
Organism: uncultured Acidobacteriota bacterium; assembly: GCA_963733805.1. Lineage (GTDB taxonomy): Bacteria > Acidobacteriota > Terriglobia > Terriglobales > Acidobacteriaceae > Gp1-AA133. The sequence goes on from CAVTEO010000012.1 coordinate 388,816, forward strand.
GCAGTGCGTTCGCGCATGAGCCTCATTTCTCCCATCGAGGCCTTGTGGCAGGTGCACTGGCCCGAGGCCGGGGAGAGCTTCGCCGATCTCCAGTCCTCCCGCACGCCCGCGCATCTCCGCCTGATCTTCGAGGAACTCTTCTTCGTCGAACTCGGGCTGGAATTTCGCCGCCGCCAGATGAAAGCGCAGACCGGCATCCCTTTCCGTCTTGACGAGCGGTCGCGCGACGCGATCAAGAAGATTCTGCCCTTTCATCCGACCGCCGCCCAAAAGCGTGTGTTGAAAGAGATCGCCGCCGATATGGCGAAGCCGTACCCGATGCGCCGCCTGCTGCAGGGCGACGTCGGTTCCGGCAAAACGATTGTCGCGTTCGAAGCCGCAATCATCGCGATTGAAAACGGATGCCAGGTCGCCTTGATGGCGCCCACCGAAATTCTGGCGCAGCAGCATTATTTCTCCGCGCGCCGGATTCTCGAAAGCGCTGGTTACCGCGTCGTCCTGCTCACCGGCTCGCTCGAGCCGGATCGGAAGCGCGAAATCCGCCGCCACATTGTCCAGGGCAACGCTCACCTGATCATCGGCACCCACGCCCTGCTGGAAGAAAGCGTCGAGTTTTCCAAACTTGGCCTGGTCATTGTCGATGAGCAGCATCGCTTCGGCGTCATGCAGCGCCTGAAACTGATGCGCAAAACAAACGACGACGTGCCCCGCGAGAAGCGTGCCAAGGCCACAGCCAAGCCCGCGCCTCCGAATGGATCAACCGGCGCTGAACTGCCCGAGCCTGACGTCCTGGTCATGACCGCTACCCCGATCCCCAGAACCCTGGCGCTGACCATCTACGGCGACCTGGACTTCAGTGTCCTCGACGAACTCCCGCCCGGCCGCACGCCCATCGTTACCCGCCGCATCTCCGACGAGCGATCCAATGAAGTCTGGGACTTCGTGCGCAAGCAAGTCGCCGCTGGACACCAGGGGTATGTCGTATACCCCGTCATCGAAGAAAACGAAGAGCGCGAATTGAAGGCTGCTTTAAAGATGTACAAGGAGCTCAGCAACCAGACCTTCGCCGACTTGAAAGTCGGCCTCCTCCACGGTCGGCTCGACAGCGATCTGAAAGAGCAGGTCATGCGGCGATTCCAGTCCGGCGAACTCAACATCCTGGTCGCGACTACCGTGATCGAAGTGGGAGTTGACGTCCCCAATGCCACCGTCATGGTCATCGAGCACGCCGAACGCTTCGGCCTCTCGCAGCTTCATCAACTCCGTGGTCGGATCGGCCGCGGCTCCGGCAAGTCGTTCTGCATCCTGATGACTGGGGGCAAAGTCTCCGAAGAAGGCGAGCAGCGCCTCGATGCCATGGTCCGCACCCACGATGGCTTCCAGATCGCCGAACTCGATCTCCAACTGCGCGGCCCCGGCGAATTCTTCGGCACGCGGCAAGCCGGAATGCCCAGCTTCCACGTCGCCAACCTGATCCGCGATCGCCAGGTCCTAGACGCTGCCAAACGCGAGGCCGCCGCCGTGCTTGCGGGACCTGGCCCCGAGATCTCCCAGGAGGAAATCGACCGCGCCGTTCGCCACATGCGCACCCGCTGGCAAGCCACCTTCGGACTCGTGGAAGTCGGCTGACCCGCCTGCCGAACTTTTTACTTGCCCGCGCACTTGCCCATGAAAGAACATGATGCCCTCTTGCCCGCGCTTGATCGTGCGCGGCAAGAGTCACGCTATGGCCCAGAGCGCAATCGGCAGTGTTGCCATCATCCTCGCCTGCATCGCGGGCGCGCTGTTCGCCCTCGGCGTCCTGCGCCATTACTGGGCGCCCAGCACGCGGGTCGCGCACAACGACGTCGTCGGTCCCAACGTAAACGTCATTGGCACAACCTATGCCGTACTGATCGCTTTCATGCTGTCAGGCGTTTGGACGAATCTTCAGAACGCCCGCCTCAATGCCGAACAGGAAGCCAATAACCTGGTCAACATTTTCCGATTCGCCTACCAGTTGCCGCCGGAATCGCGGACCCAGATTCAAGGGCTTGCTCGCGGCTATTGCAACGCCATGATCTACGAGGAATGGCCCGCCATGACGCACCAGACCCAGAGCCCGACCGCCCACAGGATTACGCAGCAGCTCTGGCACTCGCTCACCAGCGTGCAGGCGCGCAGTGCAAGCGAACAGACGGTGATGGATCACTCGTTATCGGAACTGACCGGCATGACCGAGCACCGGCGCATCCGCCTGCTGCAAAGCCGGCAACAACTTCCGCCTCTGCTGTGGGCGGTTCTGATTGTTGGTGGAATCGTGACGGTAGGATCGACTTGCCTGTTCGGTGTCGACAACTTCAAGCTGCACATGGTGCAGGTCTTCGAGCTCAGCTTTCTACTCTCCCTGATGCTGGTAGCGATCGCCTCCATCAACCGCCCCTACCAGGGAGACGTCCACGTAAGTCCGGAAGCGTTCCGCTACGCGCTCGAAACCATGAATGAGCCGGTTCCTGGAACAGAAATCGGATTACCGCAGAACGCGCCGCAATCTCCACCCGCACAGCGCGCTCCAAGCCAGCCCTAACCTGACGCCCTTACCCCTTTCCGCCGACCACCTGCGCATGCCCCAGCGCGGCCACCAGCGAAACGCCTCCGATAATGTTGCCGATCAAAGTAGGAATGAAAAATTGAGCCAGATAGTCCCAGAACGAAATGGATCCCTTGACCACCAGGAACAACGTAGTGGTTGACCCCGCGATGATGTGGTTGAAACTCCCGATCCCTACCAGGTAGGTGAGGAGGATGATGATGCTGACCTTCGCGGACTCAGCCGCCGGAAGCAGCCATAGCATCAGCGCGATCAGCCAGCCGGCAAAAACCGCGCGCACCAGCACAATCCCGAAGCTTGCCCCGATGTGCGCCTGGGCGGTTTCCAGCAAGTACGGCTGCGTGGGCGCCTCAAGGACCGTCACGCGTGCCACGCAGAGAGCAAACAGAAAGGTTCCCACCAGGTTCGCGATCAGCACAATGCCCCACAAGCGAAGAACCCGCAGGAATGTATTCGCATCCTTGCGCGCCAGCAAGGGCAGAATCACGGTCAGGGTGTTCTCCGTAAAAAGCTGCTGCCGTCCCAGGATCACAATCAGGAATCCGACGCTGTATCCAGCTCTCGAAACCAGAAGCCGCCATGGAGTATCGGGCAGATGTGCGACCAGCAAGGTTTCCGCGATAAACGAAAATCCCATCGACAGCCCGGCTGCCAGTCCCGACCATGCCAGCGCCGCCGCCGGACGATTCAGTTCATCCTCCCCCTCCCGCCGGATGGTCTCGTACACCACGTGAGCGCCGATCGCCAGCCGCTCCTCGACCTGTTTCTGCTCCGTTCGGGTCGAAATCGGGCTCGGGCCCGGAGGCGCTTCCTCACTCTTCGGTTTCGTTTTTTTCCTCGGCAGTCTGAAATCAAGGGTCACTCCGGACTCTCCCCACGCAAGGTTATGGCTTTCTGGACCCCATGGGATGACCTGCCAGCGGATAAGGATGGCGTGAATATATTCGGCAGGACGAATCTGCCCGGCGATTCTGCGGGCATTGTGTCGGGGAAGGTATTGAGGCGGGCTAGAGAGTGAAGTGGAGCGCGTTACTTCCCCCGGTCCAGCGTGGCGTCCAGCGTCAATTCCGACCCCGCCGTCACCGTGATGTCCTTCGTCCAGGGCTTGTAGCCGGACTTCTCGCAGCGGAAAGAATGTTTCCCGGGCGCCACCTTCAACTTGGCGGGTGTATATCCCATGCTCTCGCCATCGACGAAGACCTCGGCCAGGTAGGGCATCGAACTGATGCTCACCATCCCGGTCGGAGGCTCCGGTGGTGGTGGAGGCGGAGGAGGTTCCGCGGTCGGAGTCGCTTCCGCCTTCGCCGGTTTCTCCGACGGACGGTCGTCAAAGCCGATCATGGAGTGCGCGGGTTCCGCCAGGGCGGCCGCTTTCTCTGCGGTCACCTCCTGCGTAGTCCACGGATCCAGCATGGGCGCCTTCTTCGCTGAGACGATGCGCAGCTTGTAATCGTGCCCGTTCGGCCCCTTCAGGAACATCCGGTCGGCCACGACCTGCGCCCGCACCGGCGCGTGCTTGACCCACTCTGCGGGAGGCGAGGGTTGCGACTTGTCGAGCGTGTAAACGCCCTGCAGGACTTTGTCTTTCAGGTGAATCCGAATCATGCACACAGTTTCTTCGTCCTGGATCGGAGTATTCACAATCCACGCCGATGTCCGCGTGTCGACCGTTGTTTTCACATCCACGATGCGGGCCTGCTGCCACGGGGAATCGGCGGCCACGGCCGTGGCCGAAAGAAACAACACGGCGAATATCAGCGAAAACGGTTTCCAGATCAGGATCGGCTGACGAAAGAGCATAGAAAACATTGGCTTGCTCTTAGTCTAGCAGGCGGCGCAGCCTTATAGGCCACAGGTTCCGGGGAATCAGACCAAAGCTTTTACGCCTGGTCTCGCGCCCAGCAACTCCCGCATACGCCGCGAAAGGTTCACCGCCAGCGACCGGTAGAAACGCGATCCCAGGTGGGGATACAGCTCAAACAGATCCAACAGGGCAGACCACTCAATCGCGCATACTTCCAGTGGCTCGGCTGCCGTGACGCTCGCGCTCGCGACGCCATTCTCAAGAAATGCCATCTCGCCGCACACTTCGCCCGGTTCCAGTTGCGCGATGAACGCCTTGGTGGAGGCTTCCACGCGCGCAGTTCCCTTCACGAGAAGATAAACGGTCCGGTTCTGCTTGCCAGCCTCAATCAGAACGTCGCCCTTTTTGAATGGAGTGCGCTTGGCTCTATCGACGATCAGCTGCCAGTCATTTTGCGTGAGGTATTCCAGGCGGTTCTTCGCGGTGCGCAGTACCGACAGCAATTCCTCGTGTGCCGCGTCTTTCTTCGGAGCGCTCATGTTCACTGTTCGACCCCCAAGCATTTCGAACAGCGGGCCGGTTGAGGGGAGAATACCAGAAAGCCTGCAGCCCCACAGGTAACCAAAGGTTGACGAGGCAATCCCGAAACCGGCACGATTTGCCCTCAGGGCCTGAGTTTTGAGAAGGTGGAGTGACACAAATCCCTGGACTGCTGGAGAACGCCCGTTCGCCATGTCAACCTTGAAAGAATTCAAGTGTGAAATCTGCGGCATCATGACATCCACTCCAATGCACTGGTTCGTGATCGAGTGCGGGGATTTGAAGTTGTCTGTCCACAAGTGGGATCTGGAAATTGCCGGCGCTCCCACCGCCCGTCACTTCTGCGGCGAGCGCCATGCCCAGGTGTTCATCAGCCGCTGGTTCGATTCGGTCTGCGTCCCGCCTAAACGATGAACGCGCGCCCCGTCGGGGCGACATTAAGCGCGGCGGGCGTAAGCCCGCAAGCCGACCCTACGGAAAAAATGAATCTGTTCCGAAATATAAGTTGAAGCCCTCGCGAGGAATCGCCTCACGCAAAAATATCTGCTGGCAATTTACATTCGGCGGGCGGGGACGCCCGCGCTCCACCGGTGTGAACGACGTGGCTTGGTCGCGCCCTTCGCAGCCTGTCTTCGCGTGCTGCGCGTTAAGATCGTTTTTCTCGGCCCAGCTCGCCTCACTCGCTTTCGACGAACGCCTCCGCCTCCATGTAAAATCAAGAAGACCATGGCGGGCGCGTCCCAACTGATTCAGATCGATCTGGCTCCTCCTGTCCGGCAACCCAAGCCCGAGTGGCTGCGCGCCAAGGCTCCCGTCGGCGACAACTTCCACAATCTGAAGAAGTTAGCGCGAGGCCTGGGCCTGCACACGGTCTGCGAATCCGCTCAGTGCCCCAACATCGGCGAGTGCTGGAACCATCGCACCGCCACCTTCATGTTGCTGGGCGACATCTGCACCCGGCGCTGTGGATTCTGCGCTGTGCCCAAAGGCAAGCCCGAAGCCATCGATTGGGATGAGCCGCAGCGTGTTGCCGAGGCGGTCGCCACTCTCGGTCTGAAACACGCCGTGGTCACTAGCGTGAATCGCGACGACGACAACGTGGGCGGCGCAAAAATCTTCGCCGAGACCATTCGCCAGATTCGCGCTGTTACTCCCGATTGCCGCATCGAAGTCCTGATCCCCGACTTCCAGGGTCTGGAAGAGCCGCTGCGCATCGTGCTCGATGCGCGTCCCGACGTCCTCAACCACAACACCGAGACTGTCCCGCGTCTCTATCGCGTGGTTCGCTCCGGAGCCCGCTACCAGCGCACGCTCGATCTGCTGGAAAACGCGAAGAAGCTTTCTCCCGGCATGGTCACCAAGAGCGGCGTCATGGTGGGTCTCGGGGAGTCGATGGAAGAACTGATCGAGGTTTTCCGCGATCTGGGCGAGCGCGAAGTCGACATCCTCACCGTGGGACAATACCTCCGTCCCTCCAAGGATCATCTCCCCATCGCGCGCTTCTATACGCCTGCCGAATTCCAATACATGAAAGACGAGGCACTCCGCTTCGGATTTCAGCACGTGGAATCCGGACCGCTCGTGCGCTCGAGCTACCACGCCCACGAACAGGCCGCGGCCACCACACCCTCGCCTCGATAAATAACCCGCGGAGCTGCGGAGGACCTTCGGCTTCGCAGGGTTCGCGAACCAGTCGCTTTCCGACGCCTCCGGTTTTCCCCGCCTCCGTACGCTTTCGTACTCTTCTACGTGCAGTCCGGGACCGTCAACACACCGCTCCGGGGAGTAGCCTGCATGCTTCTCCTCACACGCTTTGCCAGGCTAGGCCCGGCTAATTCGAATTACGCTCTTGCAAGCAAAGGAGCATTGTTGGCGGAAAATCCATCTCGAACCGGCGGCGCTTCAGCTTCTAGAAGCAGCGACGCTGAAGGCCACCAGATTCTGAACGAGATATTGCTGAAACTTTCCGCCAGGGAATCCGAGGTGCTGATCCCTCACCTGGAATTCGTGCGTCTGCGACTCCATACCGTGTTGCACGAGGCCGGGGAAGAAATCAAGTCCGTTTTCTTCCCGAACACGGGATTGCAGTCAGTTCTCATGGTCCAGAACGACGGGCGAAGCGTGGAGGTCGGGCTCATTGGAAAAGAAGGATTCGTCGGCATACCGATTGTGGCTGGATTCCGCACCAGCGCCACCCGGGTGATCACGCAAGGCGAGGCTACCGCATACCGGGTGAATGTGAACTACGTGCGGGAAGTTTTGCCTCGTTGTCCGCAATTGGAGCGTCACATGCGCTGTTACGCGCAGGATCTGGGACTGCAGGCTGCGCAGATCGCCGCCTGCAATTGCCTGCATGACGTTCAGCAAAGATTAGCCCGGTGGATCCTGATGTGCCGCGATCGCATGGACTCTGACAAGTTTCCCCTCACCCAGGAATTCCTTGCACAGATGCTGGGCATTCGCAGAGCCAGTGTCAGCGTGGCCGCCAGCACTCTGCAACAAGCCGGCGGCATCTCTTATTCACGCGGAAGCATAACGATTCTTGATCGGACAAAACTCAAGCACGCTGCCTGCGACTGCTACGAAAGCATCAAGCGACAACTGGCCGCCTGGCGAAACGAGAGTCGGAATTGTTGAGCTGCTGAAGCAGACGACGGGGTGGGAGTCATCCCTGGTCTGTCCGCGCAGAGCTCCTGCAAAGAACGCGGGCGAAGGCGCCCGCGCTACACAACATTGGCCTACCAGACCCGGCAGGCATTCGGCCGCACCATCGCGGCGTCCGCCTTGCAGTGATATGCCTCCCGGAACTCGGGCATGTTCGAGACCGTCCCGTTCACCCGCCACTTGCCTGGCGAATGCGGATCGATGTTCGCCAGGTAGCGCGAAATCTGGTCGGTGCGGTTCTGGCACCAGACGTTCGCGAAGCCCAGGAAAAAGCGTTGCTGCGCGCTCAGCCCGTCGATCGGCGCAGGATCTTTCCCCGCCAGCGAATCGATCAGCGCCATGTAGGCGATCCGCAAACCACCGTTGTCCGCCGTATTCTCGCCCAGAGTCAGCTTGCCATTGAGCTTTACGTCGGGCAGCGCATTGTAGTCTCCATACTGATCCTTGATGCAGCTGGTCCGGTTCTCGAATTCTTCCTTGTCCTTGCTGGTCCACCAGTCCTTGAGATTACCTTCCGGATCGAACTTTGCGCCTTCATCGTCGAAGCCGTGCGTGAGTTCGTGCCCGATCGCAGCCCCGATCGCGCCGTAGTTCAACGCGTCATCGGCACGGTTGTCGAAAAAGGGCGGCTGCAGAATGCCCGCCGGGAAGGTGATGTTGTTGAGCAGCGGGTTGTAGCTCGCATTCACCGTCATCGGAGGATACGGCCAGTCGCCTTTGTCCACTGGCTTGTTCACCTTGTTCATGTCCCGCTGAAATGCGAACGTGTTGGAACGCTGCGAATTCGCGAGCGCGTCACCCCGCACGATCTTCAATGTCGAGTAGTCGCGCCACTTGTCCGGATAGCCGATGCGGTTCGTAATCGCTTTCAACTTCACCAGCGCTTGCTTTTTGGTATCGTCGCCCATCCACGACAAGGTCTGGATGTCGCGGCCCAGCGCGGCTTCGAGCGCATTCACCATCTTCAGCGTTCTGGCTTTGCCTTCCGCCCCGAACGTCTCCTCGACATATTTCTGCCCGATCGCCTCTCCCAGGTCGCCGCTGGCCGCGCGCACGCAGCGCTTCCAGCGCGGGGCCAGCTCCTTGGTCCCCTGCAGCGTCTTTCCGTAAAACGCGAAGTTCTCGTTCACGAACGCCGCGGGCAGGATCTGCGCGTTGCTGTGCATCACGTGCCAGCGCAGATAAGTCTTCCAATCGTCCAGCGAAGTTGCCTTCAAGGTTGAATCAAACTGCTTGAAGAAGTCCGGCTCCGCAACATTCAGCGAATCCACCTGGGGAGAGCCAATCCCTTCCAGGTACTGCGGCCATCCGAACGACGGATTCAGCTCCGCCAATTCCTTGGTCGACATCTTGTGATAGATCTTCTCGGGCTCGCGCTGGCTGGTGCGGTCGAGCGACCCTTTGGCCAGCGAGGTCTCGATGTCCATCACGACCTTCGCTTCGGACGCAGCTCTTTCCGCGGGATCGCCCAGCAACTCAAAAATCTTCTGCACGTGCGCCAGGTACTGCTTGCGGATCTCCACCGACTTCTCGTCGTCTTTCAGGTAGTAATCGCGATCCGGAAGTCCGAGGCCGCCCTGCTCCGCGGTCGAGATCACCTGCTGGGCATTCTTGAAATCCGGTTGCGACCCGAACTCGAAGAACGCGGTGATTCCGTCGCGATGCAGCGCAATGGCTTCCTTGGCGAATTCATCCTTCGACTTAAGGGCGGCGACCGTATCGAGCGTAGGCTGCAAGGCCTTGGTCCCGGCCTTCTCGATTGCGGCTTCGTCCATGCACGAGAAGTAGTAGTCGCCAATCTTCTGCTCGATCGGGCTGCGCTTCGGATCGTCAGTGGAATACTTCTCCAGAATGCCGCGCACCAGGATTTCGCCGCGATCCTGAAGCTCGTTGAATCGACCCCACGCCGGGCGGTCGCTCGGAATCGGATTCTGCGCCTGCCACTTGCTGCACGCGTAGGCGTAAAAGTCCGTGCAAGGATCGATGTTCTTGTCGAGCAGGTCGGCGCCGAAGCGGACGTTCGACTTCTGACTCGGCGTGCTCGTCTGGGCAATCGCGAGAGATGCGGCGCCGATGAGCAGCGCAATCGGAAGACTTTTCAGTGTAAACATGAGTTCCTCAAAGATTTTTCACCACAGAGGACACAGTGAACAGAGATATCCCTCCGTGTCCTATGTGGTTAATGATTTGACCTGGGCAGAAAGCTGCTCTTACTCCACTGGCCGATCGACCATCACCGCCGGGGGCTTCTTCACGTCGACCCCGTTCGGCACTGCATTGGCAGGCGACGATCCAAGGTTGATCGGGCGCGCCGGTTCCTGGCGCGCGGCCGCCGCGCGCTCATCCCACTTGCCGAAGATCATCTTCCCGGCCGTCGTCTGCAACACCGAAGTCACGGAAATATCGATGGTCTTGCCAATCATCTTCCGCGCGTTGTCAACCACCACCATTGTCCCGTCATCGAGATAAGCCACGCCCTGGTTGTATTCTTTTCCCTCTTTCAGGATGAATACGCGCATGGTCTCGCCCGGCAGCACGATCGGTTTCAGGGAATTGGCCAGCTCGTTGATGTTGAGCACCGCCACCCCCTGCAGTTGCGCCACCTTGTTCAGGTTGAAGTCGTTGGTGATGATCTTGCCTTCGTAAAGCTTGGCCAGTTCGATCAGCTTCAGGTCGACTTCGCGCACGCTGGGAAAATCGTCTTCCACGATCTGGATGTTCAGCGACGCAACCTTCTGCAGTCGCGCCAGGATGTCCAGGCCCCGCCGCCCGCGGTTGCGCTTGAGCGAGTCGGCCGAGTCGGCCACCAGCTGCAACTCGCGCAACACAAACTGCGGGATCACGATGACGCCGTCGAGGAAGCCGGTCTCCGCGATATCGGCGATCCGTCCGTCGATGATGACGCTGGTATCCAGAATCTTGTAGCTTTTCTTCGATTGCTTCTCGCCCCCAAAAATCCCGCCCAGCGCCGCCAGATTCAGCAGGTCGCCCTTGTTGGCCCCCACGATCAGGCCGACGTAGGCCATCAACAGCATGACCAGGATCTGCAGAAAACTCTGGGTGTGACCTTCCGGGATGCTGGTGCGGATGACCAGCGCGAACAGGTAGGCGCCAATGATGCCGAGGATGCTGCCGATGGCGGCGCCGATCAGCCGCTTCAGGCTTACCAGCCGCAGGCGCCACTCGAACACGATCACCGCAAGTCCGATGGCCGCGCCCAGTACGGCATCAAATGCGGCGCTGCGACCGAAGGGCTGAATGAAGTAACAGGAAACTGCAACTATAAGAACAAATAAAACCCGTACCAGTACCAAGTCCACGAGTAAGGACCTCCTCGGGATAGCGCTTTGCCGAATCCGGCCAAGACACGTCCCGCGTCAGCCCCTTTTCGCCCCGAGGCCAACGATCTGTAAAGCGGAGCAATAAATGAGGGATAATCGGCTCCGCAAAGCCCGCCGCCGCGCAGGACGACCGGGCAACTGCTATAACCGACAGGCAGTATATACCTTTCCCATAACCCGAGACAGTACCTAAAGCCCAATGGATGGCCATTCGCCTGGCATCCTTAGCGGCTGGTCTTCCTTAGCGGTGAAGATCTTTCTTCAGAGGGAGACCCCAAAGCTTTTAATCACAAAAGTCGCCAAGGTTTCGCAAAGATCGTAAAGAAATCTATTTCTGAAGGGCTCTTTGTTCCGTGTTTCCTCCGCGTACTTTGCAAGCTTTCTTCGCATCCCGTACGATTAAGGGCTTTTTAGGCATCGGATCCCAGCAGCGTTGACGGATGATCCCTGCCTGCTCCCCCTGTTACACTTTTATCCATGAAAGCCGTTGTCATCACGCGTTTAGGCGGTCCCGAAGTGCTGGAGCTTCGCGAGGTTCCCGAGCCGGTTGCAAGTCCCGGGCAGGCGCTGGTCCGCGTTCAGGCCGGCGGTCTGAACTTCGCCGACCTCATGACCGCCCATGGCGGCTATCCCGGAACTCCCAAGCCCCCGCTGATCGCCGGCCGCGAGTTCACCGGGATCGACGAGTCGACCGGCAAGCGCGTGATGGGATACACCCAGTGGGCAGCCTTCGCCGAAAAAACCAGCGCGCGTCCCGACCTGCTCTGGCCCGTCCCGGAAGGCTGGACGCCCGAACAGGCCGCGGCGTTTCCCGTCAACTACTTCACTGCCTACTTCGCATACTGGGAAGCCGGGTTCCTGAATGATGCCGGCCGTGGCAAGCGCGTGTTGATTCATGCGGTTGCCGGCGGCGTTGGCACGGCGGCCGTCGAAATCGGAAATCTGCTGGGCCTCGAAATGTACGGGACCTCATCGTCCGACGACAAACTTGCTCGCGTCAAAGACCGAGGCCTGCAGCACGCAATCAACTACAAGGAGCGCGACTACGAAGAGGCGATCAAGGAGATGACCGGAGGAGAAGGCGTCGACGCCGTTCTGGAAATGCTCGGTGGCGAGCACACCGCCAAGAGCATCCGTTGCCTGCGCGACTTCGGCAAAGTCATCCAGTACGGCACCGCCACCGGCAAGCAACCGCAACTGGACCTGCGCGCCCTCTATGCCAAAGCCGCCAGCGTGCAAGGCTTGTGGCTGACTTATCTGTCGAGCAAGCGCGACCTGATGAACCAGGCGTGGAAGCAACTCTCCCTGTGGATCGCCGAAGACAAACTGCATCCAGTTGTGGGGCGGGTGCTCTCCGCTTCTGAAGCCGCGCAAGGCTACGAACTGCTGCTGGCCCGAAAGAACTACGGCAAGGTTGTGCTGAAGATCGCGTGAAGTATCCGACAGATTGTGTCATCACCACCTAGACGGGTGGGTCGCAATCTTCACCGACTTGAACTCGATTTGGAAGGCCCCAGCTTGGGAAGAGCCGGGCTGGGCAAGGGCCGACTTCAGCCCTTCCGCACAGTTCCTCTCGCTAGATGTGCGGACTTCATTCGCCAGGCTTTGAAGCCTGAACCGCCGCGTTTTCTTTAGCTCGTATCCGGCTTCTCCAAAGCAACAGTCCGACCACTAACGCCAGCCCGGTACCCGCCAGCAGCCATCCCAGGTGCTGCTTCGCCAGCGCTCCGGCAATATGAACGACTTGGGGGCCGAACTTGATGGTCAAGATCGCCAGCACGAAGAAGCGCACAAACCGCCCGGCGAACACCGCGGCCAGAAAATGTGGGAAGCGCATCTCGAAGGCCGAGGCGGCAAGCACGAAAAGCTTGAAGGGCGTGGGCGGGGGTAGCATCGCCGGAAACATGACGGCCCAGAATTCGTGCCGCTCGAACGATGCGTGGATTTTGTTGAAGCGTTCTTCGGTAATCCGCTTGCGTAAGACAGTTTCCCCGCCAAAGTAGCCGATGGCATAGATGACCAGGCTTCCCAGGGCTGATCCGGCAGACGCCATGACCACGTAAAATAAAAAATGCGGGCGGTCGTTGTAGACATAGCCCGCGACCACGGCGTCCACCGGCATGCCGAACAACGAGCCGTCCACGGCGGCAATCGCAAACACCCCCCACGGTCCCAAGGGCGCTAAAACCTTCCAGATCCAGGTGGTGTACCGCTTGAGAATGTGCTTGACGGTGTTCAAGGGAAACAACGAGTGTAACGTGAGCTACGAGCTGCGAGCCATGAGCTGCGAGTAAAAAACGTCCGACAGCGATCGGGCTACTGAGCTACGAGCAAAACGTTCTGGATCGCTCGGAGCTCGCAGCTCATAGCTCAGTCACTGCTTCGGGAAGTTCGGGTTCGACTTCACTTCGAGAATCTGCTTGGTATGGCGGTCGCTGTGGGCGGCGATGAACAGAACCCATTCATAGCCATCCAGCTTCTTCCCCATGGGGCTGTCGACGGCGTGTTCGCGCAGATCGGGAGTCTTGGTCAGAAAGTCTTCCGTGGTGGCGCGTGTCTCCATGAAATGCTTGAGGGACGCGTCGGGCGAGCCGAAGCGATTGGTTGGCTTCAGCGGGTCGGGCGCTTGCGCGGGATGTGACCGGTCGGGAATCATCTTCAAGACCATCTCGTCAATCGCGGCGACGTCCTCGCCTGCGGGCCGCGCCGGGCCAACCATAACTTTCTCCACCACCATCCCGCGCAGGTAGTCTTCCGCCGCGGCGATGTGTTCGGTGACTTCGGCCACCGACCACTTGTCCGGAGCCGGCTTGAAACTCCACTGGGCGGCGGACAGATCCTTGGTGGCGTCCACCACGCCCTGCCTGGTCGATTCCAGATACTTCATGGCCTTGTCGCGGTCGGCCGCCGTCAAAGACTGTGCCTGCGCGGCGACTCCCATACATGCCAGCGCAATGACGAAGACGAGACCTTGATTCACGATATTTCGCATTCCAGCTTTCTCCTGATGTAAGGAATTTGGGCCCGCGCCGTTTTATTCCACGGTTTCAGAACTTTGTTTAAAGACGGATGTCCATAGACCTGACAAAGATGCGGACAATCGTACACGAATGGAGGGATCTTCGAGGAACACGCTACTCGTGCCGGGTGTCCCCTCCCAACAGTCGCAGCACATGCGGGATCAGATCGACGACCGCCTCAAGCGACTCAACCGCTCCTGAAGGCTTACCGGGAAGGTTCAGGATCACCGACTGTCCGCGTACCCCGCACACGGCTCGGCTCAGCGCAGCAAACTTCGTCGACTTCGATCCTTCAAAGCGCATCCGTTCGGCGATGCCTTCGATCAGGCGGTCGCAGACCTCACGGGTGGCTTCCGGCGTTACATCCCGCGGGGCGATGCCGGTTCCGCCGGTTGTAACCACGAAACCCGCCTGCGCACTTAGCCGCATCAACGCATCGCGAATGGTGGCCTGATCGTCGGGCACAACTTCCCGCGCAACCACATGAAAGCTGTGCTTTTCGAGCGAGGCAGCCACGGCCGGGCCGCCCAGATCTTCGCGTTCCCCGCGGGAAGACGAATCGCTGACCGTCAACACCGCCGCCGTCAGCTCAGGTGTCGAGGAGGACATCTTCTTCTTCGGCCTTGTCTTCTCCGCCATCGCGATTGGATTCGTCGAGCAGGCGCAGGCCCTCCATCAGCAGACCCTGCGTATTGAGCTGGGTGCTGGTTTCCGTGGTCTTGCCTTCGAAGTTCAGCTGGAAATTTCCGCCCGTCCAGGTGAGCACCTTGAACACCGCTGGATCGCCCTTCAGATTGCCGTAGACGGCATGCACTACCTGTCCCTCGTTGAAGTACACGTCGCACTTCTCATCGTCATTGGTGAGCGTGATGAGACAGCTCTTCCGACCCATTTCGAGAGACTGCATGAGGTCGATGACGTTCATCTGCGCCAGGCTGCCGCGCAGCACGCCATCGGAAGGTACGGTCTTGGTCATCTTCTCGAGCGCAATCTTGTCGATCACGCGCTTGATGCGGCGGGTGGCTTCCTTCAGGAAGAAAGGCTTCTCGACGAAGTCATCCACCGGGTCCTGCTGCGAGAGGCGTTCATTGATGTCGGTCTTGGTGGCCAGGATAATGGCCGAGAAGTTCGCGGTCGCAGGGCGGCTGCGCAACTTTTCGATCAGTTGACGCCCGTCCATGCCGGGCATGCGGTAGTCGGTGACGAGTAGATCGGGCGGGTCGTCGACCGCTTTCAACAGAGCGTCGGCGGCGTCTCCGGCGGTCGACACCTGCCCCAGGGTCGAGAGGGATTGCTTGAGCATCCCGAGCACCATGGGGTTGTCGTCGACCAGCAGCACCTTGACGTTTGTCGACATGCTGTTTCAGTGTAGCGCGGGCGCCCTCGCCCGCGAAATCTTGCCGACTTCTCTCAGGGCTTCTGGCGCGCGCGCGAATAATCCCCGCTCTTGCCGCCGGATTTGCGTTCCAGCACAATCTCGCGGATTTCAATGCCCTTGTCGAGCGCCTTGCACATGTCGTACACGGTCAGGGCAGCGACGCTGGCCGCCACCAGCGCCTCCATTTCCACGCCGGTCGCGGCGGTGGTGGTAACTTTTGAGGCAATAGCGACGCCATTCTCGCACAGCCGCATGTTCACTTCAACGTGCGCCAGCGGCAACGGATGGCACATCGGGATCAGGTTCGAAGTCTGCTTGGCAGCCATGATTCCGGCGAGGCGGGCCACCTCGAGCGGATCGCCCTTGGGATTTTTGGGCAGCGCCTTCAACACCTTGGCCTTGAGCACGACGAACGCGCTGGCCTCGGCTTCACGCCTCGTGACCGACTTGTCACTCACGTCGACCATGCGCGCCTTGCCGGTGCGGTCGTAGTGGGAGAGCTTGCGGGGCATGAAGGGATATCTTACAGGGAGAAAGTTTCAAGGTTTAAGAGTTTCAAAGGCAAAGTGCGACCGACCCGATCGCGATGAAGGAGGGCCAAGTGGAAGGCGATTCACGAGCGAATGGCCTGGTTTCGCCAATAACCGTGTGCTAAGTTGAAGCCATCGTCCTACCTACTCTCGACGATGCTGATGGACATTTTGGCGTGACTGATACCGTAAACCCTGCCCGCAGGGCACAGATTTGTTCGACAGTGGGCAATACGTTGAAGCGGAGACACAGCTTCGGCTAGCGGTCTCTCTCGACCCAAAGAATGTCTCGGCTTGGTACAACTTTGGATTGGTCCTGTACGCACTGAAGAAACTCGGCGAAGCAACCGATGCGTTCAAGAATGTGGCTTTCCTCAATCCGTATCGAGCGGACGTGCATATCGCAACCGGAATCATCCTCAAGGACGAAGGAAAGGCCGGTGAAGCTGAGGCGTCATTTCAACGAGCATTATGGGTCGAGCCGGACAATCCCGATGCTTACCACCAATTGTGCGTGCTTTATGGCGAAACTGGTAGATGGGAAGAATCACTCACCGCTGCGAAAAGGATGATCGAACTACGCCCGACGGAAGAGGTCGGTTACTGGGCTCTGAGCGGTGCGTGTCAGGAGCTGAAACGCTACCCAGAAGAGATTGACGCATGTCGTGCAGCACTGCGTCTGAACCCCAATTCACTTCCTGCGCTTGAAGGTCTTGCATGGGCCTGTGCCGAAACCGGCAACTATCAAGAAGCAGTCGCCGCGCTGAGTCATGCGATCCAGATTAAGCCTGACATGCCCCATCTGCATGCTTGGCTGGCAGAATCATTTGCTGAGTTGGGAAACTTGCAAGGCTCTGTCGATGAGTTGAAGGCGCTTGCAGCGCTTGACCCACAACTAGCAACAGAGGTGGAAACACGGATCAAACAGAAGGGCGTTACGAGTTGACTTTGAGAGTCGCTGTTGAAAAACCGCCGTTGCACTCATGATGGTTTGAAATAAATTGTCTTATAATCAATGGCTTTTCACCTTGAAACCTTGCTCTACCTCATCATCACCGCCACCCATTCGCCCTCGCTGATGCTCTCGCGATCGGGCGGGATCACTACGTAGCAATTCGACCGTCCCATGGCTGCCACATCGCCCGAGCCGTGCCAGCCCGCCAGTTCCACTTCCGCTTGTTCGAATTCGCCAGACAAGCGGCCGGGAAGAAACCGCTTCAGGCCCGTCTTGGTATGGATGTCCGCCTTCAGGCGAGCATGCAGGAAGCGCAATTTTTCCGGAATCATGCCTGCCAGAGCATCCAGCATCGGCCGCACGAAGAGGTCGAACGTCACCATCGTTGAAATTGGATTGCCGGGCAGGCCGAAGAAATATCGCTCCCGGGCGCGGCCAAACACCACCGGCCTGCCCGGCTGAATTTGCGCGCCTGTGAAGAAAAACTCGGCGCCGAACTCTGCTAGCACCTGCTCCACCAGATCGTACTTGCCCATCGACACCCCGCCCGTTAACAGCAGCAGGTCATGTTTCAATCCCTGCTCCATCAGGTATCGCAGGTGAACCGCTTCATCGCGTGCGATGCCCAGCATGCGGGGTGTGCCACCCGCAGCTTGTACCTGGACCGCCAGCGAATAGCTGTTGGAATTGCGGATCTGGTGCGGTCCGGGGCGGGCACCGATGTCCACGACTTCATCGCCGGTGGAGAGGATCGCTACTTCCGGACGCCGGAATACGGAGAGAGATTCCCGTCCTACGGAGGCCGCTACGGCAATCGCGCCATAGTCGATGCGCGCTCCCGCCTGCAGCAACGTGTCGCCTTGCTTTGCTTCCGAGCCCGCGGGAACAATGTTATCCCCCGGTGCGATGCCTCGCGTGATGGTCACCCGATTGTCGGTCAGGGATGTGTACTCGACCATCACCACCGCGTCCGCACCCTCGGGTGCGGGAGCTCCCGTCATGATCCCGGCAGCCTGCCCCGTCCCAAGATTGGCTGGAAGATCTTCGGGGAGGATCCCAGCCTTGATCTCGCCAATCACCTCCAGGGTGGCTGGGAGGTTCGTGAGATCCGCGGCGCGCACGGCGTAGCCGTCCCGCATGGCCCGCCGAAATGGCGGGAAGTCGCGGTCGGCGACGATTTTTTCCGCGAGAATCCGGCCCGCGCTGCTGAGCAGTTGCGTGGTCTCGGCGATCTCCGGACGCACCTGCGCCGCATGGTGCTCGACCACGCGGCGAGCTTCTTCAAAGCTCAGGATTGAGGGGGGTTGAGGCGCGGCGGACATGCCGCTGATGATAGCAGTCGCCAGTCCTTAGCTGATGGCTAATGGCTGGTAGCTGGTGGCAAAGCTGGCTTGCGATCAGCCATCAGCCATCAGCTTTTTTGCGGCTACTTCGCCAGTTCCTGCCCCAGCACAGCCGCGTTGCTGGCGAACGAGGCGCCCGTTTCGAGATCCACCAGCCCGTTGCGCACCAGTTTCGCAATCTCGTTGTCGAAGTACTGCATGCCGTCAGATTCGCCGCTCTTGATGGCGTCGAGCAGAGTCTTGCCTTCGTGCTCGCCCTTTTCGACGCATTCGCGGGTGCGGCTGTTGGATTTCACGATTTCAAATACCGGAAGCCTGCCGGCGCCATCGGCGCGCGGGATGAGTCGTTGCGACACGATGAACCGGAACGATTTCGCGAGGCGCTCGCGTACCGACTTATGTTCTTCAGGGGGGAACGCGGAGGCGATCTTTTCCACCGTCTTTGACGCATCGATCGTATTCAAAGTCGAAAACACGATCAGACCCATGTCCGCCGCTTCGAGCACCATCTCGATGGTTTCCCGGTCGCGCATCTCGCCCACAAAAATCACTTTGGGCGCCTGCCGCAGGGCGGCTCGCAGTGCAAGAGCAAAGTTAGGCGTATCGCTGTGCAACTCGCGCTGGTGCATAGTGGAGCGCTTGTGGTTGTGCAGGAACTCGATAGGGTCTTCGATCGTGATGATGTGGTAGTCGCGCTCGCGGTTGATGCGATCAAGCAGCGCGGCGACCGTCGAACTCTTGCCCGAGGAGGTGGGACCTGTGACCAGCACGATCCCGTTGCGCAAGTTCGCCACATCACCCAGGTGTCCGGGCAAGTGCAGGGAATCAAATTCCGGTATTGCGGTTGGAATCACCCGCATGACCACCGCGCAGCTTCCCCGCTGGATGAAGGCATTCACCCGGAAGCGCGCCAGGCCCGGAAGCCCGTAAGAAATATCACAGGATCCCTGCTCGCGCAGCGTGTTGATGGCTTGTTTGTTGTTGCCGATCAGGTCAGCGGCAATGCGGCGCGTGTCGTCGGCCGAGAGCGCCGAGAGTCCTTCCATCTGCACCGGCACCAGCTGCCCGTAGACCTCGACCTGCGGCGGCCGTCCGGGAGAAAAGATCAGGTCGCTGACCTTCTCCGAGGCACGCAGCATCGCTGCCAGCAGCGCCGTCGTCGGCACCTTGCCGGGTTCGTGGACTCCCTCCAGGGCAACCGAAATCGGGGCTACGCCCGTTGCAGCCATTGCATGCCTCTCACGTACAGGAATTCCTTGCCACAGTGGGGAGAACCACTGAACTCCGGGGGGAACTTTGTCTTTACTGTAGCGCTTCAGGCGAGGTTCGGCGACCGACGGAAGGTGGCTGCACCTTAGTAACATGGCAGGCGGTTACCTAGCCAACGGCCAGAGTTCCAAGAAAAAAGGCGGCCAGAAGGGCCGCCTGACTGGCAATCTTAGAACGGCTACTTCTTGGAAGCCGCGGCTTTCTTCTTGTTGAAGCCGGTTTCAACCGATGCGCCGATGCTGGCCAACATGTCTTTCGCAGGCTGGGCATAGTTTCCGGTAGGCGCGAGCTCCAGATACTTGTTGAAGGCCTCGGCGGTGCCTTCCGGCGCCACCATTTTGTCGCCCTTCAACGTCGCCTTGCCGATCATGTTCACGCCCTTCCAGTAGTAGGCGTCGGCCTTGGTGGGATCGACCGCGATCACCTTGTCAAAAGCCACAATCGCGTCATCTACCTTGCCGGCGTTGGTCAAGACCGCGCCGATGTTGAAGTTGTATTGGCCGGCACGGGCTGGATCGAGCTGTGCCGCCTTGGTGTAGCTGGTCACCGCGTCATCGATCTTGTTCGACTTGGCGTCAGCCTCGGCCAGGTTGTTGTAATAGGCAGCCAGCTTCTGATTGGCTTCGGCATCCTTCGGATCGGGATTCGCGGTCTTCAGGTCGATGGCCTTCTTGTAAGAATCGGCCGCCTCACTGAAACGCTTCTGCTTTTCCGCGGGATCAGTCTGCTTGGGCGCCGACATGCGATATGCGTCTCCGAGCTTGAACCAGAGCAGGTCGCGGTTGGCGTCGACCTGAGTCGCCTCTGTCAGAGTGGCGATGGCGGTGTCAAAGTCCCCCGCATCGCTGGCCGTCTTCGCCGCCAGGAGTTTCTCGTTCAGCGTCTTGACGGTCATATTCTCTTTTTGCGCCTTGGCCTGCGCCTCCTGCTGCGCCTTCACCTGCTCGGGAGTCATGCCCTGGCCCGCCGCCTGCGCCGCCGCTTCCTTCTTCAGGTCAATGTCCTGGTCCAGCTCGTCAAGACCAACATTGATGCCTGTCATATAGAACAGCTGTTTCCCTTCGGGATCGAAGAGCGTGACTTTGTACTTGCCGGGAGTAATCCCGAGTGAAAAGTATTCGCCCTTCTTGTTGAGTTTCAGAGTGTACTTTCGACCCGTTTCCATGCTTTGCCACTCGACCGTGCCCGCAGGAATGGGTTTGCCTTCCGCATCCCGAGCCACGCCCTTCACCGAGCCCGTGCTCTGGGCAAATATCGCGGGTGCGCACAGGCCCACTACCAGAGCGAGCAGCAATGTCCACGCAAAACGTTGTTTCATCGGAGCCTCCAGAGTGCCATCTATGATTGCAAATCTATTTTCGATTGCAGATTTCAGATTGCAGATTTTACACGCAGCTCGCTGCGCTTGCTCTTAATCTGCAATCTCAAATCTGAAATAAAAAATTCAACGGACCTCCACCGGGGATCGCTGCGCGTACGGAATGGGATCAGTCGATCCCGCCTGCTGAAACGCGCGCAGCCGTAGCACGCAGCTATCGCACAGTCCGCAGGCCCGATCTTCCCCGCTATAGCACGACCACGTTAAATCCAGGGGCGCGCCCAATTCAAGGCCGAGCCTCACAATCTCATGTTTGCGCAGGGCGATGAGAGGCGTCACGACCACGATGTGGCCTTCCTTTGTGCCCTGGCGGATCACCTCGTTAAAGGCCTCATAGTAGGCCGGACGACAATCGGGATAGCCCGAGCTATCCTGTTCCACCGCACCGATGTAGATCTTTTCGGCGCCCAAAACCTCCGCCCAACTTACGGCCACCGACAGAAAATGCGCATTGCGAAAGGGCACGTAAGTGACCGGAATGTCGCGGCCGATCTTGTGTGCCTCGGGGACGCTGATACTGGGGTCAGTGAGCGCCGAACCTCCTATCGCCCGCAACGCCTCATTGCGCACGACGAGCCGGTCGCGAATGCCCAGCCGGTCGCAAATGCCGAGGAACGCCTGCCGCTCGCGCCCCTCCGTGCGCTGGCCGTAGCTGACATGCACCGCCGCCGTGTCGAATTCCCGTGCCGCCAGCGCGGCGCACACACACGAATCCATCCCCCCGCTCAGCAGCACGATCGCGCGTTTTTGGGCTGTCACCATGTTTTTAGATGCATCCCGGAGGGGCTGAAACAGCCCGAAATAATCGGGCCATAGGCTGTTTTCACCGAGCCGCTGGCAATGACCAGGCAACCGAAATGCAGCGAGCCTAGACGCCCTTAACCGCCGGATCCCAAATGAATTTATGAATCTGCAGGCCCAGGCGTGCCTGGACATCATCAGCCAGCATCCACTCCGCCAGTTGCTGGGGATCCAGCAGGCAATGCGACGAGTCGCGGGCGCCGGTTGCATCCTTGCGAAATGCCGGCGAAAACAGCACCGCGTTGACCCGCTCCCCCAGTCCATGTTGCGCCACGAAATTCCGCGCAAACTCGTAGTCGGTGCGGTCGCTGATCACGAACTTCACCTCGTCATGTGCCTGCAACACATCGAGGTTGTCGCCATGGAACGTATCCGGCTCGCCGGAATCGGGACACTTCACATCTACGATCTTGACCACTTCTCTGGGGACCCCGGCTAGTGGGCGCTCGCCGCTGGTCTCCAGGAGGACCTTGTAGCCCGCGTCCAGAAGGCGCCGCATCAGGGGAACCACTTCGCGCTCCTGCAACATCGGCTCCCCGCCCGTGATCTCGACCAATCCGCCATT
Organism: uncultured Acidobacteriota bacterium; assembly: GCA_963733805.1. Taxonomy (GTDB): domain Bacteria; phylum Acidobacteriota; class Terriglobia; order Terriglobales; family Acidobacteriaceae; genus Gp1-AA133. The sequence continues at coordinate 410,994 of CAVTEO010000012.1, forward strand.
GGGACTTAGTCTCGCGACTTCGTTCATGACGTCGTCTGACGTCATGCGCACTCCACCCGTGAATGTGTACTCGCTGTCACACCACGAACAGCGCAGGTTGCAGCCCATCAGCCGGACAAACACGCATGGAAGCCCCGCGTGCGTTGACTCACCCTGCAGCGATTTGTAGATTTCGATGATCTGCATCAAACCGGTCGTCGGTCTTTGGCTGTTGGTCGTTGGCGATCGAACTTGGCACCGCCGCCGCTTTTGACTGAAAGCTGAGAGCTGACAGCTGAGGGCAAACGCTATTCGGAATACTTTGCCGTGGTCGTGTCGGTCTCGAAGATCGTCACATCCCGGACGAAGACTCTGCCGCTGGTCACGCTCTTCAGCCGTCCATTGGTCTCCTCATAAAAATATTTCGCCAGGTTTTCGGCCGATGGATTCAGCTCAGTGAAGGGTGCTACGTCGTTGATCATCTGATGATCGAGCCGGTCGATGACGTGCTTCATCACTTCGCGCAGATCTTTAAAGTCGAGCAGCAGCCCCGCCTTGTCGAGTTCCTTCCCGGCCAGCGTGACCCGCACCTTGTAGTTGTGCCCGTGCGGGTTCTCGCACTTGCCCTTGTAGTTGCGCAGGTAGTGGCCTGCTGCGAATGTATCTTCGACCGTGACTTCGTACATGAATCCCCCGGCGGATGCGGTCACACCAGTGCGCCCGCACACCGCAAGCTAATCCTTTATTTTACGCGAGCAGGCGTTTTTTCGCCGTTTTTCGGGCCTGGGCGATCGGCTACGAAGATGCTCCGAAGAATTCCTCGACTTCCCGCATATCGGTCGTTCGCCGGTAATTGGGCAGGCTTTCCACGAACATCCGCCCGTAGGCTTTCTTCAGGATGCGGTTATCGAGCAGGGTCAGCAGGCCGCGGTCGTGCAACGAGCGGATCAGCCTCCCGAAGCCCTGCTTCAGCGTGATCACCGCCGCCGGCACCTGGTAATCGAAGAACGCATTCCCACCGTCGGCGTCGATTGCTTTCACGCGGGCGGCGACCACCGGATCGCTCGGTACGGCAAACGGCAGGCGATCGATGATCACGCAGCTGAGTTGCTCTCCCTGCACGTCGACCCCTTGCCAAAAGGAGGACGTGCCAAACAAAACGGCGTGCGAGGTCAAGCGGAACTCCTCAAGCAATGCGCTCTTGGGCGCATCGCCCTGCAGAAGCATGGGGAATTCGAGTTCGCCCAGCAGCCGTTGGTAAACCTCGTTCATCTGCGCATAGCTGGTGAAGAGCACGAATGCGCGTCCACGCGTGATCTCCAGCAGGCGCCGAATGCGGTCGGCGGCTTTGGCCGCAAACTGCGGTGTGCGCGCATCCGGCAAGTCGGGCGGAACATAAAACAGCGCCTGCCGCGCGTAGTCATAGTGCGAAGGCAGCACGACCTCGCGCACATGCTCGAGTCCGAGCCGCCGCTTCATATACTCGAAGCCGCCGCTCACCGCCAGAGTCGCGGACGTGAGCACCGCGGTTTCCAGTTGCTCGAACAACGTAGCCTTCAGGATGGGCGCAACGTCGATGGGCGTCGCCTGCAGGAAGACGGTTTGGCGGCGAGCACCCGGCCCCGTCCGAGATGCTTCAGATAGTTCCTTTGATGTCTCTGTGTCTCTGTGTCTCTGTGGTGAAAAATTTCTTCCTCTTCGTTCGATCCAGAAGACCGTGTTGTGGTCCTCGGACTCCATCAGGAATCCAAGCTGCACCTGCAATTCGCGGGCTCGCCGCGAAAAGGTAAAAATTTCTTCTGCCTTGCTGGGAAGATTCTGGAGTTCCGCCCCCAGCCGCTCGAGGGACTGCTGCAGGGCAAGGAACTCGTCCCCGTTTTCCTCCAGAAATTCCCGCCGGTTATCGAAGGAAAATCTCCCATCCCCGGCGGGCAGCACCGAGAAAAATAACTGTGCCCGGTCGCGAAGACTCTTTAACGCGCCCGTGAGAGAGGTCGACAGCAGCTTGTTGCGGGAGAGCGAAGCTTCCACGTCGCGCACCAGTTCTTCCACCCGCTGGTTGCTCACCGCCACTCCAAAGTAGCTGCCGGCGACGTCCTCGAGCTCATGGGCTTCGTCGAAGATGACTGCCCCCGCCTCAGGAAGGATGCCCGCGTCCGGCGCGTACTCAGACGCCTGCTTGATGGACAGGTCAGCGAAGAACAGGTGATGGTTCACGATGATGATGTCACTCTCCATGGCGCGCCGGTGCATCTCGGTGATGAAGCAGGTTTCAAACGCGCTGCACTTTTGGCCCAGGCACGTGTCCGAACGCGCGTCCAGCTTGTGCCAGAGGGCGCTGGCTTCAGGCAACGACGCCAATTCCGCGCGGTCGCCGGTCTGTGTTGTCTTTTCCCAGGCCGCGATCGCGCGGTAGTGCTCGATCTCCTCAAGACCCGAAAGCACCGGTTGATCGGTCAGGTCGTAGAGTTTTTTCTTGCAAAGATAGTTGTTGCGGCCCTTCATGTAGCAGACGTTCAGTTTGCCCTCGCCGTTTGGATAGAGCGCCTGCTCGAGGAACGGGATGTCTTTGTAGAAGAGCTGTTCCTGCAGATTCTTGGTTCCGGTTGAAATGATGACGCGCTTACCGGATTGAATGACCGGCATGAGATAGGCAAGGGTCTTGCCAGTGCCCGTCCCAGCTTCGACGATCAGGTGGCGCTTTTCCGCGAGTGCCTGCTCGACCGCTTGCGCCATTTGCAGCTGTCCGCGGCGGAACTCGTATGCGGGATGAGTCTTCGAAAGCAGGCCGCTGGGGCCGAAGAAGTTGTGCAGAGAGACATCGTGTTTACGTGAGCCTGAATTGCCTGACGACGTAGGCTGAGAGTTGCGAGACACGGTGTCTCTATAATAGCTGCGCAGCGGATGTAGAGACAGGCGCCCTCGCCTGTCCGGCCGGGGCGGTTCCTGCGGCGGCTGCCCCTATGCAGACCGTGCCCGACCGATGCATCGTGAAAGCTAAAACGTGAGAAAAGCGCAACTCAACTCGGTCGGTGGAGCGACGGGCGTCCTCGCCCGTCGGGAGGCTCAGCCTCCCTTGCTCGCTATCGTCGGACGCCCCAACGTCGGAAAATCAACTTTGTTCAACCGTCTAGTGGGCTCGCGACGCGCCATCGTTGGCGACGAGCCCGGCATCACTCGCGACCGCCTCTACGGCGATACCGAGTGGCGCGGGCGCTCATTCCGCGTGGTCGACACCGGCGGCATTATCCCCGAAGACAAAGACTTCATCCCGTCGGAAATCTTCCGCCAGGCGCGGGTCGCGCTCGATGAAGCCGCTGCGATCGTCATGGTTGTGGACGGACGCACAGAACTCGCCGCGCCCGACCTGGAACTCGTGCGCCGGCTGATCAAGACTGGCAAGCCGCTGTTCCTTGCCGTCAACAAAATCGACAGTGACAAGCAGGAGTCGTTGACGGGCGACTTCCATCGGCTCGGAGTGAAGGAAGTCTTTCCGCTCTCCGCCGAGCATGGACACGGCGTCGATGACTTGCTGGACGCGTTCCTCGGTATCCTCCCCCCGCAAAGTCAAAGCCAATCAACCACCGAGGGCACCGAGGAATCACAGAGAGAGAATCTGAAGCAGGACGAAGTCGAGGCACTTGATAGCGCTTTGCCGACGACCGACGACCGGGGACCGACGACTGACTCCCCAACGACCGAAGTCAAGGTCGCCATCATTGGTCACCCAAACGTCGGCAAGTCGACGCTTCTGAACCAGCTCACCGGAACCTCGCGGGCGATTGTCTCCCCGATCCCAGGAACGACTCGGGACGCGATCGACGAGATCGTCGAGCGCGACGGCAGAACCTTTCGCTTCATCGACACGGCGGGCATTCGCCGCAAGGGCAAGACCCACCTGATGGCCGAGAAACTCTCCGTCGTCATGTCGCGCAAGCATTTGGAAGACGCCGACATCGCGCTCCTGGTCATCGACGCGACCGAGGGTGTGAGCGCGCTCGACGCCACCATCGCCGGCTACGCGCACGAGAGCGGCCGCTCCATGATCATCCTGGTCAACAAGTGGGACCTGGTGACGACTGGCAAGAAGCGGGCCATCAGCCAGGCTCGGGCGGCGCGCATCCAGGACTCTAGGCGACCGCAGGACCAGAAGCTTTACACCGATCGCCTGCGAAACTCCCTGAAGTTCCTGAACTACGCTCCGGTGCTGTTCATCTCGGCCAGCACCGGCAAAAATGTCGACAAAATTTTCCCGCTGCTCGAAGAAGTGGCTCGCGAGCGCCGCAAGCGCATCGGCACGGGTGAGATGAATCGCTTCCTGAAGCACGTCGATTTTGAGCGTGCGTCAGTCCCCATGAGCCAACGCGTGAAGATTCTTTACCTGACGCAGGCCAACGTCGCGCCGCCGACTTTCATCCTGTTCACCGACCGCGCCGTGAAATTGCACTTCTCTTACCAGCGCTTTCTCGAAAACCAGATCCGCCATGCCTTCGGATTTGTGGGCACGCCCATCTGGATCAAGACGCGGGCCAGGGACTGAGCAGACAGAACCTTGGGTGGACGATCGGGCCGGACTCGGTTTCGACCCGCAACGCCCGCTTTACCTGAACCCGTCCGCCGAACTATTCTTCTTCACCGATGACCCGACGAAAAGTCCAGTCCGTTTTTCCGCTGCTTGTGGCCTTGCTCCTCGCTCCAGTTTTTCTCGCCGCCCAATCCACGCCCCAGCCCGACCCGGCCAATCTTGCGGCTCGCCGCTGGTTTCAGGATGCCAAGTTCGGCATGTTCATTCATTGGGGCGTGTACAGCGTTCTCGAAGACGGTGAATGGGTCATGCAAAACAAGAAGATTCCCATCGCTGAATACGAAAAACTTCCCGCTAGATTCGATCCGGAGAAATTTAACGCGGCGGAGTGGGTGGCGCTCGCCAAGGCTGCCGGCATGAAGTACATCACCATCACCAGCAAGCATCATGATGGCTTCGCCATGTTCGACTCGCACGTTTCCGATTGGACCATCGTCAAGCGCACACCGTGGAAGAAGGATCCGCTCAAGCTGCTCGCCGACGAGTGCCGCAAGCAAGGCATTCACTTGTCCTTCTACTACTCGCAACTCGACTGGCACAATCCCGACTACTTTCCGCGAGGCGAGACCGGACAATTTGCCGGGCGTCCCGACGCCGGGGACTGGAACAGGTATCTCGAGTATCAGGACGCGCAGTTGCGCGAGCTCCTCACCAACTATGGCGAGGTCAGCGGCATCTGGTTTGACGGCTGGTGGGACAAGCCCGCCGCCGACTGGCACCTCCAACGGACTTACCGCCTCATCCACAGCCTGCAGCCGGAGACGCTCGTCGGCAACAACCACCATCAGGCGCCTGTTCCCGGTGAAGACATCCAGATGTTTGAGAAAGATCTTCCGGGCCAGAACAAAGCCGGCTTCAGCGCGGAGGCCAAGATCGGCGACCTGCCTCTCGAGACCGCTGAGACGATCAATACTTCCTGGGGCTACAACGCGAACGATCACCAGTTCAAGAGCACGCGCGATCTGGTTCAGTATCTGGTGCGCGCCGCAGGCAGTAATGCAAACTTCCTTTTAAATATCGGGCCCCGCCCCGATGGAACAATTCAGCCAGAGTTTGTGGAGCGCCTGCACCAGATGGGGGAGTGGCTCGCACAGTACGGCGACTCAATCTACGGAACGCGCGGCGGTCCCATCTCACCCCACCCGTGGGGCGTGACCACGCAAAAGGGCGACAAGATCTATTTGCACATCTTGGAGTGGCCCGACCCGGTATTGCTGCTTCCCGACCTCCCTGAAGTGAATGCCGCGTATACGCTCAAGGACCATGCGAAAGTCGGAATCTCGAAGACCGAATACGGTGTGGTGGTAAAACTTCCAACTCGTGATGCCAGGGATTTCGACACGGTAATCGCCTTCGATCGAGCAAAACCTTGAAGTCCCTGCAGGCTTGACATTTCCAACCCAGCGCCGATCAGCGATCCCGTTTGATCGCCATAATCGTCGCCAGCATCGTAGCCACCAGCTTCTCACCGTCATTCGTCTTGGCAAACGCATCGGCCGAGCACACAATCAGCATCTTGCCGGCCCGCTTCACAAGGGCACGCGCGAAGAATTCGTCACCCACTGCGGGCGCCAGCAAGTTCACTTTGAACTCCACGCTCAGAACGTCATGATCTGCGGGAGCGACGCTCAACGCCGCGTATCCGCAAGCCGAGTCCAGGATGCTGGTGATTGCGCCGGCATGGACGAAATCGTTCTGCTGCGTGAGCGACGGATGGAAGGGGAAACTGATCTCGACATCGCCCGGCTTGCCGGCCACAATCTTCGCACCCAGCGTGGCCATGAATGCCTGCCGCTGAAAACTTTCCCGCACGCGCTTCGCGAAATCCTCCACGAGACCGCCTCCCAGCGCTAATTTGTAACAGTCTCGTAGTTGTACTGTGCGGTCACGTGGAAACGCAATGCTGTCTCACTACAACGAAATCTTAGTGGGCCATCGCCATCTCCTTCGGCAACAACCCCACCCGCTCCACTCCTGCCGCGCGCGCGGTATCGATCACATAGGCCACGTACTCGAAGTTCACTTCATCGTCGCCCTGGACGAACGCAATCTTCTCCGCCCGCGTTTTGAAGATGTCCGAGAGCTGCATCTTGAGATCAGGCCAACTGACTGCCTGTTGGTTGATCTTCAACGCAGGCGCATCTCCCTTCTTCGCCTCGCCCAGCTGGATCACAACAGTCCGCACCGTCTCCGGCGCGGAGTCCGGGCTCGCCGGCGGTTGCGGGATCTCGGTCTTGAACCCCTTCTCCTTCGACTGCGCCACGATGATCATGAAAATGATGATCAGCACCAGCAGTACATCGATCAGCGGAGTTACGTTCATCTGTGGAGAAGACGCACCACTGCCTCCCATTGACATTGCCATCGATTTCTCCTTCACGGCACTCGGCGTGTCTTAGGAGATTGGACACCTGACCGCGTCCGGGAGTTCCCCTATTCAGGGGGGTTCTGTGTCTGCCAACAGCTCTTCTATTCACGCTCAGGAGAATTCTTTAGAATCCCAAGAGCCACGCGTCTGGAGAAGATGCTGCATTCCCCGCCGTGGCCAAGGTAAATGCGAACCGAACGAATTCTCATACTGTACTTGTTGGCCGGGCTGAGCGCGGCCACTGTCCGCGCTCAGGACAACTACGAAATTCAGGTATATCCCTCCGAACTTGTGTTGCCGCATACCACCATGGTCGAAATTCATTCGAATTTCACCGTCAACGGGAGCAAGAAAGTGGTTGATGGCGTCCAGCCGACGCATCACGCCATGCACGAGACGCTCGAGATCACGCACGGCTTCACCGACTGGTTCGAAACCGGCTTCTACGTATTCAGCAGCATTCAGCCCGATGGGGGTTGGCAATGGGTCGGAGATCACATCCGTCCGCGGTTCTCGATCCCCGTGAAGTGGCACTGGCCGGTCGGCCTCAGCGTCTCACAGGAATTTGGCTATACGCAGCGCCGGTTCACGGCCGACACCTGGAGCTACGAACTGCGACCCATCATCGATAGGACCCAAGGTCCTTGGTATTTCGCTTTCAACCCGGTCTTCGCGCGAGCCTGGCACGGTCCCGGTGTTACACGCGGTTGGGAATTCAATCCGAATGTAAAAATCAGCTACGATTTGACGAGCAAGATTGCCGGCGGCATCGAGTACTACGGAAACACCGGCCCCGCAACCGAGTTCGATCCCATCAGCGAGCAGGAGCACCAACTGTTTTCCGCGATCGACCTCAACGTGTCCCCCAAGTGGGAGTTCAATTTCGGCGTCGGGTGGGGACTGACGCCCGCGACTGATCATCTCATCGTCAAGTGCATTATTGGACGTCGCTTCTCGTGGACTCACGATAAGAACGCGAAGTTGAAGACCCCGCAATCAACTCGTGCCGGTGAATAATGCCTTCATTCAGAATGTTCGCCACAAACGCACGGAGAAGACGGGACACTCACCCCAGCTTCTGCATCGCCTGCTCGATCCGCGCCAGCGCCTTCTCCCGCCCCAGGACTTCCAACGTCTCAAACAACGGCGGCGCATTTTTTCGACCGCATACAGCCACGCGAATGGGCTGAAACATCTGTCCGGGCTTGACCCCGAGCTCCTGGGCGGCGGCCCGCAGCGCCTGATCCAACGGATCGTGCTTGAACTCGACGCCAGCCAACACGGTGCGAGCCTTCTCCAGGACTTTCGTGGCCATGGCCGCGTCGCCCTTTTGCGGGATTAGCTCCGCCGGATCATAGGGTGAGAGCTGGTCCACGAAGAAGAAATCCGCAGCCGTCAAGACATCCCGCAGCAGCTTGATGCGCTCGCGAATCAACGGCGTGATCCGCAACATCTGGTCCGGCCCAACCGCAAAACCCGCCTCACGAACCACGGGCAACAAGCGAGCACTCAGCTCCTCCACGGGCAAGGCACGAATATGCTCGGCATTCAGCCAGACCGCTTTGGGATCAAAGGTCTCGTCCGCAGTGGCGGCCGGCTCCTTGAAATTGACGACCGCATTCGCGCGATTGATGCCCTCCAGGGAAAACAGCTCCTGCAATTCCGCCAGCGACAGTTGTTCCCGGTCATTCTTCGGTGACCAGCCCAGCAGGCACAGAAAATTTACGAAGGCCTCCGGCAAGAACCCCGCGTCCCGATAGGTCGTCACACTGACCACGGGCCCATGACGGCGCTTGGAAAGCTTCGTGCCATCCGGCGCGACCAGCAAGGGCAGATGGGCGAACTTCGGCAGGGAGGCGCCCGCCGCCTGAAAAATCAGCACGTGCTTGAACGTGTTGGTCAGGTGATCCTGTCCCCGGATGATGTGCGTAATCCGCAGATCGGCGTCATCGGCGCAGGATGCCAGGTGATACGTCGGCATACCGTCCGAACGGAGTAACGCGAAGTCTTCGATGTCGGCGGCTGCCTTGCGCTGTTCGCCGTAAACGGCGTCCGCAAAGCGCACTTCCTCGCCGGTTTCCCGGGGAACGCGAAAGCGCAGCGCGAACGATTCCCCTGCCGCCGCCCTCCGGTCGCTCTCCTCGCGCGCGAGCTCGCGCATCCCGGCATTGAACAACCACGTCCCCTGCGCCCCCGACTTCTCCGCGTCCCCCGTGTGGGCAGGGGTAAAGTCACGGTAGGCCAGGCCCCGATCAAAGATGGCCCAAGCAGTTTTCTGGTGGAGCGCTAGCCGCTCGGATTGCTTGTATTCCTCATCCCAACCGAGCCCGAGCCACTTCAGCCCTTCGAAAATCGAGTTCACCGACGCCTCGGTATTGCGCTCAACGTCGGTGTCATCGAGCCGAAGTACCACGGTTCCCCCATTGCGGCGCGCGTAGAGCCAGTTGAAGATGAACGTGCGAGCGCTGCCCACGTGCAGGAAGCCGGTCGGTGAAGGAGCAAACCGGACGCGTGGCCCGGCACCAGTTAAGTCGTCTTTTTTGAGAGAGGTAGAGGGATCCGGCATGGAGACCTCATGTTACGGGCTGGCGAAAAGCAGCGTCAAGCGACGCGATGACTCAGCTTTCCACACCCCCTGTACCGAAATCGTATTGAGTTTGTTGGCTGGGCTGTGAAACGATGGAATTACCGAAGATCCTCAGGGTTCTTGCAGTTAACCGGCCGCGGGAGCGGCTTTGCGCGCCATGAACAGCCTTGCCACTAACATGGTGATCCTGCCAGGGATCGTGGCCCTGTTGCTGTTCCTCGTTTTTACTTACCTTTACGAGCAAAGCCGGCAACCCTATTTCCGGGCGTGGCAATTGGGGTGGGGGGCGTACTCCCTGCACTTCGGGCTCGACGCGTTGAATGCGCGCCAGCCATCGGCCTGGATCTATCTAGCCAGTTCTCTGCTGATCGTTGTGATGGCGCTTTGCTTGTTCGTATCCACGCGGCTGATGCGCGAGCGCTTCCGCGTGCGATGGTACGACGTGGCTCTCACAGTCGCCGGCGTTGGCTTGTCGCTGTGGAGCCTGCGTACTCACATGGTGAACGGCGTCTTCCACAACGAGCTGGAGGCCATCCCGCACCTCCGCCTTGAACTCGGCATCTCAGCATTGCTGCTTTATTGCTCGATGCGTTTTTATCTGTTCGCGCACCGGCGGAACTCTCTCGCGTTTCGCATGCTGGCGCTGGCGCTCGCTTTGTGGGGCGGCCTGATGGCCGTGGGGCAGCTGGTCAGCCCCTACTCAGAGGTTCTGGGAAATGCCGGCCACATGCTGGGGCCGTTGCCGCAGATGTTGCTCGGCATCGCCATGGTCATGGTGCTGTTTGAGAACGAGCGCAACGCCGTGCAGGAAAACGCGCTGGCCTTCTCAACCCTGGGCGTGGACCCGCGGCGGCTGCTGGCCGCGCAGGATCTGGTGCCCAGCATGACCGCCGTGCTCGACCGGCTGATCAGTCCTCTACCCACGCGGCGTGCGGTCATCTGCATCGCCGAACAGTGGCGAGGCATGCTGCCTTCGGTGCAGCGCGGCTTCTCGCCCGAACTCATCCAGAAACTGGAAAAGACCGGAGCGGGCGAATACGTGTGCGAGCTCGCCTATCGTCGCGGCGGCTTCTTCACCTTCCGCAACATGCCGGAAATGACCGAGCCTCTTCCTGCCCTGCCCGGCGGCCGTTTCGAAGACTTCAAGCGCGTTTTGGCAGAAGAAAATATCCGGCACATGACCGCCGTGAGTCTGCAGACGCGCGAGCATAACTTCGGCGTGATTCTGTTCCCGCATGCTGAACTGCGGGTGTTTGGCTCTTCCAACCTGCGCCTGCTGATTGGCCTGGCCCTGCAAATCGGCTTGACCATTGAGAACTACGTGGTCATGCACGATGCGCAGCGCCGGACCAAGGAGTACGAACTGCTCACCCAGATCGGCCAGGCCATCAGCTCGCGGCTTGATCAGGATGAAATCCTGCGCACCATTCAGAAAGAACTCGGACAGATTTTCGATACCAGCGAGTTCTACATCGCGTTTCAGGAGGGCGACCAGATTTGCTTTGAGCTGGAAACCGAAAACAATCGCATCCTCCCCAAGCGCTGCCGCAGGTTGAGCAACGGATTGACGGAGCTGATTATCCGCACCGGGCAGGCGCTTCTGATCCGCTCCGATCTCGAGAAGACCCGCGAACGGCTGGGTGCGATTCAGGTCGGAGGTCGTCCGGCGAAGTGTTTCTGCGGGGCGCCCATCATGCTGGGCGGCAAACCCGCCGGAGCCATGGTTGCCATGAACACGGAACGCGAGTACGTGTTCCAGCAGCGCGACCTCGAAGTCATGCAGACGGCGGCGGGACAACTTTCAGTCGCGGTTGAAAACGCCCGCCTGTTCGCCGAGGAACTGCGCCGTTCCAAGCAGCTGAACTTCCTGAACAACATCTCGAAAATGGCGATTTCGAGCGAGGATGCCGAGCAGATGCTGGCCGATATTGTCGCGGAAATCCAGAAGACGTTTCAGTACGATCACATCGGCATTGGCATTCTGGATTACGTGACCAAGGAAATCGAGATCAAGGCAGAAGCGGGCGCCACCGCGCATGCCCGGGGCAAGCGCATTCCGCTGGGCGTCGGCATTGTTGGCCGGGTCGCACGCTCAAACGAACGGGCACTGGTCCACAATTCGGGCGAGGGCCAACTGGTTGGGGTGCTGCCGGATTCTCGCACCGTGCTATGCATTCCGGTCACCTACGGCGAATCTCTGTTGGGCGTGTTGAACGTGGAGAGCCGGCAGGAGAATGCGTTCTCGACGCAGGATGTGCTGATCATGAGCACTTTGGCCGACCTGCTGGCCACCGCGCTGCACAACACCTTCGTCTTCCAGAAGCTGCAGCAGCAATCGATCACCGACGGGCTGACCGGGATCAAGACGCGGCGCTTTTTCTGGGAGGCGCTGTCATCGGAATGGAAGCGCGCCTCGCGGTCCGGTCGGCCCTTCTCGGTCGTACTGATCGATCTCGACAAATTCAAGGAGGTCAACGACTCTTTTGGCCACCTCGAAGGCGATCTGGTACTGGCGCGCGTGGGCAGGCTGCTTGAGCAGCGCTGCCGGCAATCGAACGTGGTCGCCCGCTATGGCGGCGATGAGTTCGTGATTCTGATGCCTGAAACCGGCATCGATCAGGCGCACTCGCTTGCCGAACGCCTGCGGCTGTGGCTCGCGCAAGATGCGATGCTGGCCGAACACCACATTTCAGGCAGCTTCGGAGTGGCCAGTTTCCCCGCTCACGGCTTTTCCGCCGAGGACATCATTCGCGTCGCCGATGCCGGCATGTACGCCGCCAAGCACAACGGCGGCAATCGCGTCTCGATGGTCGACGAGTTCGGCGATACAGAGAGTCTCGCCGCCCAGCGCCAGCAGTTGTCTACTTACATTGAGGGCTTCCTGCAACAGGACCGTTCGCTGCCGAAGGATCTGGAAGAACTGGTATCAACCCTGCACCGCCTGTGCGGGGAAGACTGCAATGTGCAGGTTCTGAAGGAATCCATCGAAGCGTTGGCCCGCGCGGGCGAGTCCCGCGAATATCATGCCGCCGGACACGGAGAAATGGTTGCGCGCTATGCGGAACTGATTGGCCGGGCGCTGGCCCTTCCTCCGGACGAACTGGTCGAACTGGTCTACGCCGCCCGCGTGCACGATGTTGGCAAGATTTTTGTCCCGGAACGCGTTGTCACCAAGCCCGGGCCGCTGAATGAAGAAGAGTTCTCGCACATACGATTGCACCCCCGGACCGGAGCCGAGATCGTGGGAACGATTCCGGGCAGCATCCTTCTGCAGAAAGCCATCGAGCATCATCATGAGGCGTTCGACGGCAGCGGATACCCCAACGGTCTGCGCGGCGAAGAGATTCCGCTGTGGGGACGTATTCTGGCCTTAGCCGATGCCTTCGTGAACATGACCAGCGAGCGCGCCTTCGCGGCCGCAAAGACCACCGAGCAAGCGCTGGCGGAGATTGAGAAGCTGAGCGGCACGCGATACGACGGGATGCTGGTGCGCGTGCTCATGCGGCAGCTGAAGACCGGGAAGGCGCCGAGTCTGGGTGACTAGGTTCGGATCCTGGGTCTCGGTTGTCAGGAATTCTGTGCGGGATTTGGGTAGCGCTACGTCGCTTTCGAACAGGCAATTACAGGCTTGATGTCGATGACGGGAGTGCCGTCGATGGCCTCGATGGGTCCGATACGCAGCCGGCTTGCTTCGATCTTCTGGATGGTGACGGGATGCAGCCCGATCGGGTTTGGGCGATCGGGGGATCGAGTTGCGAAGACTCCGGTAAGTGCGCGGTTCGGGTCCGAGCGTGGATGCACCTTCAACACGTTGCGTCGGGATTGATGGAACCATGTTAGGACAATGACCTCGTCGCCAGGGCGGAGGCCATCGAGAGCCGAGAGCGCGAACGGGCGAATCTCAATCCAGGCGTCGGGCGCGCCTTCGGAGCCTTGTTTCGGCGCATGACTGCGGCTCTTCAGGGTGGATCGAATCTCGCCGATCGGGCGAAGATGCGGACGGATCCCTCGTTTCGTGCCTGCTTTACTTCGCGATGTTTTCCCGGGCTTCGTCACAACCTCATCCTCATCTCATTGGTGGCGGTGAAGCCTAGCGACTCGTAGAGCTTGCGGCCATCAGGGGCGGCGTGCAGGATCACGGTATCAACCTGATTCTCGCGGCACCACTGGATGGCCACTTCCATGAGCTGGCGGGCTAGTCCGCGGCGGCGAAATTTTTCGACGGTGTATACGTTCAGAATATTCCCGCGCCGTGCGCCTGCGCCAACCATGTGGGGAGGCCAATCCATGAGCCACAGCCCCGTTCCCGCTGCGATCGCGCCGTCGGACGCGACCGCCAGCCAGGCCAGGTATTCGCCCGCGTCCATATGCTTGAGCAGCCAGGGTCGGAACTTTAGCGCCATCGCGTCCATGGCCGCTTGGTCGCGATAACCCATGGCGTGAAACATTCCACGACGATGCTCGACTAAAGTGGCGAGGTCGCTGGTAGAGGCGCGGCGGATCGTGAACCCTTCGGGCATGCCCATGGGATTCTTATCTTAATTCAGCAGGCATCGCGGGATCGTCGCATCCAGGACTTGTTTTCAGGGCAATTACTGTCGGCCAAAAAGCTGTTAACCTCAAAAGGCGCGAAGACATCGCGAAGTTCGCCGAAGGGAGTCTCCTCAGGACTTCTCCGCGTCCTCTCACATCCGATCCGGTGTAAAAGGCCGAAACGGCGTAAGTCGGCTCAATCGGGTCAAGTCCCTAGGGGCTTTTCGCAGAAACGCTACAGAGGCTGTCCTATTGCGACTACCCGGCTTCGTGGCCCACCCTACGGACGCCGTGGAATCCCTCCCCTGGATGAGCGCATCCGACAGCTTTGCGCAAAAGCAGCGACCGCTGAAGAGTGTGAAGTGCCGGAAATTTTGGCGGAACTAAACGCAGCCCTGCGCCAGCATTCTCAATTCGTAAGAGAGATGGCGCGACAAACACTCAGTCACACCCCCAAAAAACGGTCCTCTGATGACACCGGCTAACGGCTAGTTCCGCGTAATTATCCCAGCGCGATCCGCTTTCGGCGTTGTGCGCAAAGAATTCGTCGCCTGGGACTCGTCCAATACGCCGAGTAGTTCCTGGACCAGTTGAGGCAACTTGTCGGAGTCTTGCTCATTCGCAATCGCACTGCAAAGTTTCCGCCAATTGCTTTCCTCCAGAGTCATACAGCACCCCCAAGGCTAAGGTCGGTTGCACCCTGAAGTAGCAACGGGAGTTCCAAAGTCTAAGTGTTTGAGCCTGGGACGTCTTGAACCATCGCGCTACCCAAGGATTCAAGAATCCGAGTCATTTTGACGTACAGAGAACTTCAGCCTCCGTATACAGTCATTTTGTCGAGAATTCATTCTTTCCCGAAGCAGCCAGCCTTGGCCGCGACACTGTTATCGAATCAAACACTTTCAAGCCCCTTTCGAGCCTTGCGCACCTGCGCCAATCCTTTCCAATCCTCAATGTCCTGATCAGGTTTCTCGCGGCGATATTTCGCATAAAGGTCAATGCTCTGCTGATCTTCGAGAATGTCAACGTGCACGCCTTTGTCGCGGAGCATCTGCTCGTTCCCCGATGCATTGGTGACATCACCGATGACGACCCTGTCGAACTGGCGCATGTAGATCAGCGTGGCGCAAACGTCGCAGGGACTAAGGGTCGTAAAGATCGTGGTCTGGCTGAAGTCCTTGCGTCCGGCATCGCGGATGGCAGATGTCTCGCCGTGATTGTATGGGTGGCTTTCCTGTACCAACGTGTTGTGGCCCTTCCCCAGAATCTGGCGCGTGTCGTTGCTGATGACCACTCCCCCAATCGGGCATCCTCCTTCTTCGTATCCTTTTTGAGCCAGCAGAACAGCGAGTCGCATGAAGTCCGCATCGGTCAGCTTCTTGAAGAATCCGTTTGTAGCAACCGAGGCCAGGCTCTGTGTCGGAAGACGTGCAATAACGTTGAGGACTTCTTCGGTGACGGGTGTTTCATCGGTGAACAAAGGCTTAATCATGCTTGTGCTCCCAAAAACGGACGGATATGGGCGGCGCTATATCCGGGGCGGCTTCGATTCTTACTCCACAAGCACAAATGAAACAAGTAAGGCGGCCAGTTTGGCGGTCACCGAGGCTACCACGCGATTGAGGGACCAGTCGGACCCGGTGCCCGATGACGTGTTGGGAAGAGGCCTTTCGGTATTATGACGAGCAGGCGCTCGCGACTTGGTTGCGTTGCGCGCTGCTTTTGGAAAACTAGTTGGCGCTGTTGGTGCCGATGGGTTGGTACTTGTACTGCTTGCCGTCCCAGAAGACTACGGAATCGCCCGCGCTGGCATCGGCTTCGACGGCGAAAATTGCGTTCACCTGCTTCTTGCGGAGTTGCAGCCGCCGCACCGCGATCCGCTTCAACGGCACATTGATGATAACGAACTTGGCCTTGGGTGTTTCAGAACGCCAGGCTTCCGGGCCAGCCCCGTGAATCACCAGGACGACGAGGTTCTTGTCCACCAGATCTTCCGATCCGAACGTGGAGGTCAGCTTCGGATCTCCGTAGCCGTAAAAGCTGTAATAGGGATCGACCACCCGGTAATTATGCTCGGCAGCGTCAAGCATAGTTTTCTTGCTGCGAGCCACGATCACCAGATCATCCACACCGTCGCCATCAATGTCGCGGACGTATGGCGTAGAGATATCCACCATCGTGAATTCTTCGCCAAACTGTTTCTGGATGAAGCCCAGGTCCACAGAGACGGCCGCATTCGCGGCTGGCGGCTGGGGAGCGTTCGCGGGCGGCGCGGGAGTCTGCGCGTGGAGCGGCACCAACGTGAATGCGAGGCTCACGATCGAAAGGCTGGCAAGCTTGTGAAAATACGACATACCTCTACTTTAGTCCTGCATTGGAGCCGGAACTAGAGCATGAAGAGGTACGTCAGGACGTGTCCTGTCGCGTGAGGTTTATAGCTGCCTATAACGGTCTACCAGCCAGCCGGGAATTCGTCCCGGCCGCCCAGGCGAGGGCGTCTGGGCCTACGTGATTCGCCTTGCCGGGCAGGGAATCCACTACTTGAAATGTTCCCAGCCTTCCGGCTTTAGTTTTGTCGGGGATCCGTTCTGATTCCGCACCTGAATGTCCCTTGCTCGCGTGATCGTTCCCACGAACGACACGGGAACCCGCGCGATGCGGTTCGGAATCCGCGCACTCGGACGGGCGGTGAACAGCAGTTCGTAGTCCTCGCCGCCGTGGAGTGCAAGTTTCAGGTCGACGGGCTTGCGGAGGTGTCCAACGCGAGCCCGCGGAATTTCAGGGGAGAGAATTTCTGCACCCACTTGTGACTCTTCGCAAATGTGCGTGAGGTCAGTGGAAAGACCATCGCTCAGATCGATCATGGCGCTGGCAAGCCCGCGCTTCCGCAACAAATCGCCGACCGCGATGCGAGGCACGGGGTGGAAGTGTCGCTGAAAATCTTTTGGCGGCGCTTTCCTCCCAGCGAACAATTCCTTGAGGGCTGCGGAACCGCCGCCCAACTCGCCCGTAACGTAGATGCGGTCCCCGGGCTTCGCGCCCGAGCGCAAGACGGCGGTTCCTTTCGAGACCGATCCCAGCACGACGATGTCGGCCAGAATATCCCGAGGCGATTGCGCCGTGTCGCCGCCGGCAAGCGGAACCTTGAATTCGCGGCATAGCGCGAGCAACCCTTCCATAAAACGGTCGACCCACTTTTGCGGGAGTTTGCCGGGCAATGCGAGAGAAAGAAAGGCCGCGAGCGGTTGACCTCCCATGGCCGCGATGTCGCTGAGACCGCGGGTGAGACAGCGGCGACCGACCACCTCCGGAGGATGCCACTCTCGCCGGAAGTGGACTCTCTCCAGGGTGAAGTCGGTGGTTACGAGGATTTCGTGTCCGGCCGGCAGCCTTAAAACAGCGCAGTCATCGCCAATCCCGGTAACCAGCCCCCCCTGTGACTTCCTGACGGCGCCGCGAATGCCGGCGATCAGAGCTTTCTCCGGGAGGGGCATGGCGATCACTATATCGATTCCTGCCGGCGTGGAAAGCAATCTGAGGGAAATTGGCGACGCCCGAGCGGCACCCCAGCGCGGCGAGGCCCGGATGTTGATTACCGCAACGACAATGTCCAAAAGGACGCGCCACGCCAGCCCAGTCGGCCCGTCCCGAGGGTCAATTCGGGCCACCCGGCCAAAGTAACTGAAATCGGGTGGTTTGCGCGTTGACAGGGGGGAACCCAGTTTGTTACCGTTTGGAAGCTGTTTCCAACACCTTTGGCCGGCTTAAGTGCTGTATCCCGTTCGGATTGCAGACATTGAAGCTTAAGGCCTTACCCGGTTCCGGTAGGTAGAGAGCACGAATCAGCAACCCCGCATGGGGGCGTAGCTCGGGAATCGGGATGCTGCGCGGGCTCCTGTAACCGCAGGCCGCCCGAGCATGGTTTCTCAGATTTCTAAAGACGGGAAAGGAATCCTTGCGCAAACGCTTCTACATTCTGTTCGTGGCGCGTGACGACGACGGCCAGCTGCGCAAGATCCCTATCCCTGTTCATTACCTCTACATTTTCGTCGTCGGCGCCGCTATCGGCTTCCTGAGCCTGACCGGCATTGCAAGCTCGTACGCTCGGATGCTCTTGAAAGTCTCCAGCTACAACCAGCTGCGCACCGAAAAAGACGATTTGAAATCCCGCTACTCGCGCCTGGAACAGGTCGCCAAAGAACGGGATGTGCAGGTGGCATCGTTGGGTTCGCTTGCCAGTGAAGTTTCCTCGCTCTACGGGTTGAAGTCGGACCCGCGGCTGGTGACGGGCGCGGACGAACAGGTTCGCACCGCCGAAGTGAATTCGTCTCTCGACCAGCTGTACGCTCTAAAGAATTCCGCTCTGACCGGCGCCACGACCACCGGCTTGTCGCTGGGCCTCACTCGCAATGCCACGACTGCGGATTGGCTGCGCGCGAATCAGGCTCCCAATCTGTGGCCAGTGGAAGGGCCGGTGACCGGATCGTTCGGTGAGCGCATTGATCCGTTCAACGGCGAGGGTGCCTTCCACACCGGCGTCGACATTGCTGCCATCGTTGGGCAGCCTGTGATTGCTCCGGCGGACGGGGTCGTGGACTTCGCCGACTATATGGGCGGCTACGGGCGTGCGGTAATCCTGGATCACGGCCATGGAATCGCAACGCGCTTCGGACACTTGTCCGGATTCGCTGTCAGCTCCGGCCAGCATGTACGCCGCGGCGATATTCTTGGATATGTCGGCCTGAGCGGGCGTAGCACCGGTCCCCACCTCCACTATGAAGTACGCATCAACGACACTCCTGTGAATCCTTACAAGTACCTCCGCATCACCGTGGCCCACACGGGCGGATTTGCGGCAGGAAGTTAGGCAGCTTTCAGCCGTTAGCTCTCAGCTCTCAAACAACCAACATTTCCAAGTGTATGAAAGGGTTGCCGCACGCGAAGGATCCAGACGCCTCGCTCGGTGCGAGTCTGACAGTCATTGTTGACGGCGGGAAAGGTCAGGACTGAAAGCTGATAGCTGACGGCTGAGAGCTTCTACTGCCTCAACCCCATCCAGCGCTCGGAAACCACCAACGAATTGCCGGGATTCTGCGGGTCGTATTTCACGGAGGTGGGCAGGCCCAGGCGGCAGGAGTGTAAGTTGACCCACTGACGCAGGTACGTGATGTCTTGGGAAGCTTCGTAGGAGACGCCCGCCACGTCGTACTGAAAGATCAGCATGGTCGAGATATGCTGGCCATCGAAGGGAAGTTCCTGCACGTCGATGACAGTGCCGTCGGTGATGCGGCCGACTGTGTCGAGAAATTCACGGCGCTTGCGTTCGAGTTCTTGCGGGCTCTTGGGTTTGCGGCGCAGCAGGAAATACATACTGAAGGCGATAGCGCCGCTACCCAGAAGCAGACTGTAAATACGAAATGGATTCATGACGAAACGGAAGGGACCAGCGTCGTACTTCCCGATACACCAGCATAAGCCCGAAACCTGA
Source organism: uncultured Acidobacteriota bacterium (assembly GCA_963733805.1). Lineage (GTDB taxonomy): Bacteria > Acidobacteriota > Terriglobia > Terriglobales > Acidobacteriaceae > Gp1-AA133. The sequence continues at coordinate 430,534 of CAVTEO010000012.1, forward strand.
ATCGCGGAAGAGCTGCGCAGGTTACGAACGGGCAAGTCCGGGGTCTCTTACCACAGAGCATTCAGACGGGCGCAGGGTTTTTAGCCGAACGCCCTGTGTTCTCCATGCCTGATGTGAAGAGAGCTTCCGCTTCATTCGTCTGCGATCGGATTGCTCAGCGTTCCGATGCCCTCGACCGATACTGCAACCACATCTCCGGCGACGACCGGGCCGACGCCTTTGGGCGTGCCCGTAGCGATCAGATCGCCAGGCAGCAGGGTCATCACCTGCGAGATGTAGCGGATGACCAGGTCGAGCGGGAAAATGAAATCACGGGTGTTGCCATCCTGGCGGACCTCGCCGCCGACAGTGGTTTTCACTCCGATACCTGACCACGGATCCACGTCGTCGGTGACGACTGGGCCTACCGGGCAGAACGTGTCGAAGCCCTTGGCACGCGTCCACTGGCCGTCCTTGTTCTGCAAATCGCGCGCGGTAAAGTCATTCACACAGGTGTAGCCCAGGATGTAGGGACGCACATCCTCGCTTTCGCCGAGTTTATAGCAGGGTTTGCTGAGGACGACGCCCAGCTCGCCTTCGTAGTCGGTGCGTTCCGAGATACGGGGGCGGCGGATCGTGCCGCCAGGGGCGTTGAGGGCGGTGGTGGGTTTGAAAAAGAGCAACGGTTCGGTCGGAATATCGTGGCCCAGCTCGGTGGCGTGCTCGCGATAATTGCGTCCTACGCAGACGATCTTAGAAGGGCGAACGGGGATCGCGAGGCTCGCGTCCGCAAGCGGGAGGTGATCCATGCGCTTGGTGCGCAGGTCCTCCATGTCGCCGCCGACTTCCTCGGGAGGGGTCACCAGCAGCCGCGTGATTTCTTCGCGCCCGGCTACGGATTCGACCAGGCCGTAGTTTGTCTCTCCATTCCAGTGGAAACGGCAATATTTCATAGAGCGTTTATCTAAACATAAATTCGGAGGAAGTCCGGTGGAAAAACCCAGGCGCCGCAAAATTCGCCGTGGCTGGGCTACTGCGGGACGGTCTCGCTGGTTTCGTCGGATCGGCGACTCTCGTTTCCGCGTTCATCCGCTGCTGAAACGGAATACAGATAGGTCTTGCCGGCTGTGACTGCCATATCGCGGAATGCGGGTGTCTTCACCAGATCGGGGTTAATCTTTGCGGGCTGGCCGCCGTTCTCGCGGCGGTAGATGTTGTATCCGGCGAGGTCGGCGTCGCTGTCGGGTGCCCAGAGCAGGTCTACGAAGGGCGCTTGACCGGGACCTGAGTAAACCGCCTGCAGGCCGGAGGGGACGGCAGGGGGATAAATGTCTTTGGTGAAGACTCTTTGTGGAAAGGAATCATCGCCTTCGGCGGAGGCAAGGTCCAGGCATTCGATGGGCGCTGTTTTCTCCGTTGCCTCTTTTTCGCGCGGCGCCGGACATGGGTGAATCCTTGGTTCCAGTTCGACTACGGTCACGATGGTGAGGCGGTATTCGTATGCCTTTTGCCACTCGATGCTTTGGTCTTCAAAACGATGATCGGGACACGTGAGGTCGGCGACTTTCAGCTCCGCGTTGGTGTCCGTTGACTTCCGGTAGATGCGATACAGATAGCGTGCCCCCTGCGGTTCGGCCGGGGCCGGTCGGCAATCCCATGTGAGCACCACGCCTCTAGCGGTCACTTCGGCGCGGAAGTCTGGCGGGGGCGGCAAGGTCGGAGCGAGGGCCACCTGTACTTGGTTCGACAGTCCGGCGCTGCGCGCGTGCAAGTTCAGTGCTTCCACCGCATAGGTGGCCAGTCGTGTCGGATTCTGTTGCTGCAGTTCTCGCGGTAGAGTATCAGTGAAGCTCGTCTCTGTTTTGACGACGACGCGCCCCGATTTCTTCGTGGAAGGGGCGACGTTTCCCACCGGGTTACCGCACGCCGTCATTGGAGCTTCGAGACTTCGGCAGATGCGGATGGGGCCGGGATGCCGTACGGTTTGTTGGTCCATGGTCTGCATGGGCATGGACCAGTAGAGATAGACGCGGTCGCCCTTGCGGACGGCTCTCAGATCCGTGGGAGGTTTGGGAAGTTCGAGCGACGGGGGAAGAGGGGCCTGGATGGAGGCGCATCCGGTCAGCAGATAGATGAAGCTCAGAGCAACGGCTGCGGGGAGATTGTGACGCGGCCTCATGCGAGAGTAATCAGCGTACCACGCCTCTTGCGCGGCCGATGTCGGACCGGATCGGGTTGTTGGGGAGAACAGCGTTTCGTTACGCCAGTAACCTTTTCTGCTACCTGGTATTTCAGCAACACTGAAGAAGCAAAGGAGAGTGACATGTCGAAGAACCACTACGTTACCAAGGCAAAACGCCGCAACCGGTCGGGGAAGCGCAAGGACACTCGCCGCATCGCCGCGAATATGTCCAAGATCAAGGAACTCGAACGGAGTTCGGGCGGGAAAGGATAGAGCTGCCCCTCACCTATCTCGGTCCAGGCAAATAATCCTGCGATCCGCGAGTGCGCGACTGAAAATCGCGTTGCTTCCTGTTGTTTCCATCGAATTCTATTGCAATTCAATCGGGCACTCTCGACTGACTTCCGGGGCATGACAATCGAGGGTTGTGTGAAGGCCCATCGCACAGGGTGCGCGAACTGTGGTGCCGGCGATGCTTCTATCCCACCATTTCCTTCGCTGCCTCGCGAAAGACTTTCGTGTGCTGGTCGATGTCTTCCTTCGAGGTCATGGGCGACATCAACGCCATGTTGTGGAAAGGCGTGAGCAGAATCCCGCGGTTCATGGCGTACAAGTGCATGAAGCGCTCGAGCTCGAAGTCCATGGCGTCGTGCGCCTGCGAGCCGTTGCGCGGGGTCTGGGAAGCGAACAGGTACTCGGCGCGGCAGCCGAGGCGGGTAACGTTCCACGGCAGCTCAAACTCGGCAATCGCTTTGGCTACTCCGTCGGTCCAGCGCTCGGCCATCGGAATCATGCGGTCGAAGGCCTCCCTGGTCAGAACTTTCTGTAGTGTGGCCTTCATGGCGGCGAGGGAGAGCGCATTTCCCGCCAGCGTTCCGCCGATTCCGCCCGTGTCGCAGTCTTCGAGGGTTTGCTGATCGAGGATGCACTGCGCCACTTCTGCTGTGAACCCGTAGGCCGCACCCGGGACCCCGCCGGCGATCGGCTTTCCGAATACCAGGAAATCCGGCTCGAGATTCTCAGAGCGCGTGTAGCCGCCCGGCCCTGCACAGATGGTGTGAGTCTCGTCGATGATGAGCAGGGTGCCGTGCTTGCGTGTGATTTCGCGAAGGGCGGCGTGGTAGCCCGGATCGGGCAGCACGATGCCGACATTGGTCAGGGCGGGCTCGGCAAGGACGCAGGCGATGTCTTCTTTCTTGAGAGCGGCCTCGAGCGCGGCGAGATCGTTGAACTCAACAACGGTTGTGGTAACGGCAGGGTCGACCGGCGGCCCGACATTTCCGCGGCGCGCCTTCGTGACTCCATCCTGCAGCGTGATGAAGCTTTCGTCCACCGTGCCGTGGTAGCACCAGTTAAAGACGAGGATCTTCGGCCGTTGCGTGATGTGGCGGGCGAGGCGGATGGAAAACCGGTTCGCATCGGTGGCCGTGAGCGCGAATTGCCAGTAAGGGAGGCCGAAGCGGTTCTGCAGTTCCTCGCCGACGATGATCGAGTCTTCGCTGGGCAGCATCAGCGTGATTCCGCGCCGTGCCTGCTGTTCCACTGCCGTTACCGTGGCCGACGGGGAGTGGCCGGTCATCGCGCCCGTATCGCCGAGGCAGAAATCGATGTAACGGTGGCCGTCCACGTCGAAGAACTCAGCACCCCGCGCTTCACGCACGAATGGAGGGAAAGCACCGGCCCATTTCGCCATCCAGTTCATAGGGACGCCAGCCAGCAGCGATTTGCGAGCGCGTTCGAAAAGCGCAGCGGACTTGGGCCGATCGGCGACGAATCTTTTCTGTTCACGATCCATCAAGGATTGCAGGCGGGAGCGGTCAATGGTTCGCATGGGGGTCCCGGTGGGAGAGCAGTGTAGAGACAGCCGCCCCCGGCTGTCTACCCGGGGGACGGCCGAGGCGGCCGTTGCTACGCGGCTACAAGATGTACCGTGATAGATCCTGGTCTTTCACGATGTCAGACAGCATCTTGCCGACATAGTCGGCGTCGACCGTGATCTGCTGGCCTTTTTTCTCGGGGGCCTCGAAGCTGATTTCGTCGAGCACGCGCTCCATGATGGTGTGCAGGCGGCGGGCTCCGATATTTTCGGTGCCCTCGTTTACGCGAAACGCGAAGCGGGCCACTTCTTCCAAAGACTCGTGCGTGAATTCCAGCTTGACGCCTTCAGTCTCGAGCAACGCCGTGTACTGCTTCACCAGCGACGACTTGGGCTCGGTGAGAATCTTGATGAAGTCGTCCATGGTGAGCGATTGCAGTTCCACGCGGATCGGGAAGCGGCCTTGCAGCTCGGGGATCAAATCGCTCGGCTTCGACACATGGAACGCGCCCGCGGCCACGAACAGGATGTGGTCGGTGCGGACCATGCCGTAGCGCGTGTTCACGGTGGTGCCTTCAACGATGGGCAGAATGTCGCGCTGCACGCCTTCGCGAGAAACATCGGGACCGTGGCCGCTTTCGCGCCCGGCGATCTTGTCGATCTCGTCCAGAAAGACGATGCCTGAGTTCTCTACCCGATCGATGGCCGTGCGCGTGACCTGATCCATGTCGATCAGGCGATGCTCTTCTTCCTGGATCAGGTACTCGAAGGCCTCGTTGACCTTCATCTTCCGTTTCTTGCTGCGCTGCCCGAAGATGTTCGGCAACATGTCCTTGATGTTGACGTCCATCTCCTCAACGCCCTGGTTGGAGATGATTTCGAACGACGGGAAATTGCGTTCGCGGACATCAAGCTCCACCATGCGCTCGTCGAGCTTGCCTTCGCGCAACTGCTGGCGAAGCTTCTCACGGGTGCGGGCTTGCGAGTCTGTGGGTTCTCCGGTTGAGCCCTCGAGAACGACCCCTCCGCCGGTAGTGTCGGGCGGGCGAGGCGTGGGCGGCGGCAGGAGCAGATCAAGCAGTCTCTCTTCCGCGTTGAGTTCCGCTTTGTCGGCAACGTCTTCCAGCTTTTCTTCGCGGATCATGTCGATAGCGATTTCGACCAGATCGCGGATCATCGACTCCACGTCGCGTCCCACGTAGCCGACTTCGGTGAACTTCGATGCTTCGACTTTCAGGAAAGGCGAGTTCGTGAGTTTGGCCAGGCGACGGGCGATCTCGGTTTTGCCGACGCCGGTGGGACCGATCATGATGATGTTCTTTGGAATGATTTCTTCGGCGAGCTCGGGCGTAAGCTTCTGGCGGCGCATACGGTTGCGCAGGGCGATGGCCACGGCGCGTTTTGCGGCTTTCTGGCCGACGACGTATTTGTCGAGCTCGGCCACGATTTCGCGCGGCGTCAGGTCGTCGAGCGCCAGCTGTTCTTCTTCGGCGGTCGGGGGAAGATAAATAGCCATAATTTGTTAGCTGGTGGCTGGTAGCTGATAGCCGATGGCAAAACCGTTTTGCCACCAGCTAACGACGTTCAGCCATCAGCTACAGTTCCTCTATCGTAAAATTGTCGTTCGTATAAATACACATTCTGCCGGCGATCTTCATCGCTTCTTCCGCGATTTCGCGGGCGCTCAGCTTGGTGTGGGCCGCCAGCGCATCAGCAGCGGCCTGTGCAAATGGCCCGCCGGACCCGATCGCCGCGATGCCGCCATCCGGTTCGATGACGTCGCCCTGCCCGCTGAGCAGGAAAGTTTGGTCCTTGTCGCAGACCAGCAGCAATGCCTCAAGATGCCGCAGGAACTTGTCAGTTCGCCAGTCCTTGGCGAGTTCAACCGCGGAACGGCCCAGGTTGCCGTGGTACTGCTCCAACTTCGACTCGAACCGGCTGAACAGTGAAAAAGCGTCGGCGGTTGAGCCGGCAAACCCTGCCAGAATCTTGTCCTGGTAGAGTCGGCGAATCTTCTTGGCCGTGTGCTTAATCACAGACTCGCCAAGAGTTACCTGGCCATCACCCGCCAGAACCACCTTGCCGTCGCGGCGTACCGATAAAACGGTGGTCGAACGTATCAGTCTCTTTTTCGTCATGAGCGCAATTCTTAATTATAACAGCGGCTGAGAAGGGCACCGGAGCAGAAGAAGAGGATGGATCCTACGATTTCAGTCGGTCTGTGGGAGAACCTCGATGGCACTCACCGTCGCATAACTGCGGGTCGGAACAAATTCCAACAGCAGTTTCCCTTGGGCATTCGGTTCAAGGCCGCTCACCCTGCGAACCACTGGATGGTTCTCACCGGCGAGCTTGATGAGATCCAGATCACGCAGGATGACTTTTCCATTGCAGAACACACTGAAAAGGCGGCCGCCCTGGGGCGGTGCATCGGAGTCGCCATAGCGGTCGCGGTTGGCGGCATCGAAACGGCGTTCGACGAAGTAAAAGGTGGCCACGTAGCGGCCGGGTGCGACTGGAATCGCATAGGAAAAGTGCCCCCAGCGTTCCGTCTCAAACAGCTCGGGGTCGTTCTCGTCGGAGGCGGGTTGGTCGCTTACGGCAATCTGGCCGCCTTTGAAGTAGTTGTCCGGTCCCCACCATCGGCTGTCGTCCGAGTAGTAGGGAACGTCGCGAGCCACCATGCGCACAGGCCTTTGCCGCTCGGGCAGACCAGGCAGAATCTCGATGGCCGACAGCATGGCGCTGCCGCCGCGAACGGAGGAAAAATCCAGGTGCAGCTTGCCATCCTGCGCGGGCGAAATGCCGGTGAAGACTTTAACGTCCGCCGTCCGGCTTCCTCCCGCATCCAGTGCAACGTCGAAGTCGTTCAGCAGCGGCTTGCCGTTGGCATTGACTGTCATGATCCGGCTGCCTTCACCACCTCCGCCGATGTCCTCCGGACCGTAGAAGGTCTCGGCAAAGTGCAGGCGTAACTCGTAGATCCCATTTTTCAGGGGAATGTCGTAATGGAAGTCGCCTTGGCGGCTGCTGCGATAAATGCTGGAATCCAGGGTGCGCCAGATGTGCTGTACGGGGCTTCGCACAGGCTTCCCGCCGGAGAAATAGACATCCGGATTCCACGACTTTCCTGCGCGGTCCACATATGCGCGGGTTGCACCCGCGACGATTCGTAGTTCGTCACCGACCGGAAGGCCGGCGGGCAATTCTGGAGTGGAGTGCGTCACTTGGGGGGGTGAAACCAGGACGGGGCGTGTCTGTGGCCGCTGCCGAACGGCGAGCCCGGCAATCGCCAAAATGGCCAGGATGATCGTGGCCGCCAGCAGAATTCCACTTTTCCTGTTCCCCAAGGAAAGCGTGCCTGGCGGAATCCTCTCTGGAGACGGTGTTCCCTCTGTGCGCATCGAGGCGTCCTGTAATTCTGTGGGTGTCTCTACCCTTTCGAAGGAGGGCACATATTGTCCGATGGGAATTGCGATTCGCAAGCCATGAGTAGCTCCCTCGCCGCTGTAGTACTCGGCCAATCGCTTGCGCAGGCGGTTCGCTTGCACCCGCACGATGGAATCCGTGTCCTGATCAAAGGAATCCTGTCGTCCGAAAACTTCGAGGGCAATGGAATATTCCTTGACCCGATCGGTTTCGCCGGCCAACTTCTTTTCGCACAGATAGGAAAGGAGATGAGCAAGGGTGGGGGAACGAACGAAGAGTTGTGACGCCAACACCGCTTGCAGTTCGGCGCGTTCCAGCCCCGCATGAACGGGTTCCGCGGCTGTCGAAGGCATCCCGGCCTCCTGGTGCCCCCTGGTTCGCTTATACACCGGCCACCTCGCGCAGTGCAGTGACATCCAGCACTTAACGGTCTACAAGGGAGCTCGCCCATTCGTGTAACGGTTCTGTAACCCCCGTCAGCGACAAAATGCAACAGCCGCGTAAACAACTACCCGCATACGTCAAGCCATTGAAGCTATTCCAAATAGCGCTTCTGGCGACTATTAACGGCTCAGTGTAGCCACCTGGTAGCAGGCTTAGCGTTGTGGCCACCGCAAAACTGCGGCATAACCGGTGCAGATGCGGAGAGCAGATCGGCGGGTAGCTTCGAGGCAAGGCCCGAACGGATGCGACTCCGGGAACGGAGGTAGTCAGATGAGAATCCTGACTTCGACCATGATGCTTGCTGTGCTGGTGGCGGGGCTGTCGGTCCCGAGTGTGGGCCAGTCTGCGCCACAACCAGTTCCGGTGAAGCCGGATGCTATGACCGTCGCAGAACTGGAAAAGGCCGGCGACCTCGCCCGCGCACAGAAGGACTACGAGCATGCCATCACCTATTTCCAAACCGCTCTGCGCAAGGATAAGAAGAACGCCGTGCTTTACAACAAGCTCGGCATGTCATATCTCAAGCAAGGCAACCTGCCCGAAGCAAGGGGCAATTTTGAGAAGGCAGCCAAGCGCAACAGCAAGTACGCGGATGCGCTCAACAACGTGGGCGCCGTTTTCTATTTGCAGAAAAATTATGGCCCGGCGGCCCGCCACTTCAAGAAAGCCCTGGCACTGGAGGAAACCCGGCCCGCGTTTCACGTGAATCTGGGAGCGGCCTGGTTCAGCCAGAACAAGGTAGACCGGGCGATGGCGGAATACGGCCGCGCCCTCCAATTGGACCCCGAGGCCCTAAACCAGAATAGTCGCGGCGGCATCGCTGCCCAGATCAGCAGTCCCGAGGAGCGTGCGCGCTACGATTACATGCTGGCAAAGATCTATGCTCGGATGGGAGATACCGAGCAATGCCTGCGCTGCTTGAAGAAAGCCAAGGAGGGCGGATACAAGAATATTGCGAATGTCTACAAGGATGAGGAATTCTCCCGCTTGAGGCAGGATTCGCGGTTGTCCGAAATCGCTCCGCAACCCGACGCCAAGTAGTTTGCTGGCGATGGACTCCGGCCGTGTTCGACTCCGATAGCGAAGAATCGGGCGAACACGGCCGTCGGTGTTTATGCGTGCACCGCTTCGGGCTTGGTGGCCAGCAACTGCCGCAACACGTACTGCAGAATGCCCCCGTTCGCGTAGTACAGCGCTTCCTGTGGCGTATCGATGCGAACGATGGCATCGAACTGCGTTGTCTTGCCATCCTTTGAAGCCTTCACACCGATCTTGCTTCCTGCGGCGAAGCGCTCGACCAGCCCGCGGATTCCAGCGATTTCGAATATTTCCTCGCCGGTCAGTTTGAGCGATTCAGCATTCTGCCCAGGAAGGAACTGCAAAGGGAGAATGCCCATTCCCACCAGGTTCGAACGGTGAATGCGCTCGTAGCTTTCGGAGATGACCGCCTGCACGCCGAGCAAGCGCGGCCCTTTCGCCGCCCAGTCGCGCGACGAACCCGAGCCATATTCTTTGCCCGCCAGAATCACCAGCGGCACACCCTCGGCGATGTATTTGGCCGAGGCATCGAAGATCGACATTTCGGTGCCGTCGGGCAGGTGGCGCGTAAATCCGCCTTCGGTGTTGACCATCTTGTTGCGCAGCCGGACATTCGCGAACGTGCCGCGCACCATGACTTCGTGATTGCCGCGGCGCGAGCCGTAGGAATTGAAATCCGCCGGCTTGACTGCGTGTTCGATCAGATACCTTCCGGCCGGGCTGTCTTTTTTGATCGAGCCAGCGGGAGAAATGTGGTCGGTCGTAACGCTGTCGCCAAGCACGGCGAGCACGCGCGCTCCCTGGATGTCTTCGACGGCTGCGGGCTTCAGCGTCATATCATCGAAATACGGAGCCTGTCGAATGTAGGTGGAGTCTTTTTCCCAGACATAAGTCTGGCCTTGCGGCACGGGCAGCGAGCGCCAGTGCGAGTCACCGTCGTAGACCTCGCCGTAGCTCTTGCGGAACATGTCGGAGGAAATCTGCTGTACCGCCTCGTCCACTTCTTTCTGCGTGGGCCAGATGTCGGCAAGGTGCACAGGCTGGCCGTCTTTGCCGCGCCCGATCGGGTCTTTCTTAAGGTCGACATCGATGCGGCCAGCCAGCGCGAAAGCCACCACCAGCGGCGGCGACATCAGGTAGTTGGCGCGGACTTCGGAGTTGATGCGGCCTTCGAAGTTGCGATTGCCGGACAGTACAGAGGCGACGACCAGATCCTTTTCGTCGATCGCCTGGGAAACTTCTGCCGGCAGCGGACCGGAATTTCCAATGCAGGTCGTGCAGCCGTAGCCCACGAGGTTGAACTTCAATTTCTCCAGATACGTCAACAGGCCAGCTTTGGCCAGGTAGTCGGTGACGACCTTGGAGCCGGGAGCGAGCGACGTCTTCACCCATGCCGGAGTCCGCAAGCCGCGCTCAACTGCTTTTTTGGCAAGCAGGCCGGCGGCCATCAGGACCGAAGGATTCGACGTGTTCGTGCAGCTCGTGATCGCCGCGATGACCACGCTGCCGTGCTTGAGCGCACCCTTCACGTCTGCCGGAACGTGCTCTTCCACGCGCGGATCTTCAACGCCAACCGCCGCTGGATTGCCGCCTTCGGCCTCCCAGCGTCCGACCTGCTTTACCGCGCTGTCGGAAGAAACCGTGGCGGCCGCGGGCTTGGCTTTGGGCTTCATCAACGAAGGCAGCGCCTGCCGGAAAGAATCGCCCGCGTTTGACAGCACCACGCGATCCTGCGGGCGCTTCGGCCCGGCCAGGCTCGGCTCGACTGTGGCCAGATCGAGCGAAAGCAGTTCCGAATACTGAGCCTCGGGAGTTTGGGCGTCGTGGAACATGCCTTGTTCTTTGGCGTAAGCCTCGACCAGCGCGATCTGATTCTCGGAGCGGCCGGTGAGGCGCAAATAGCGCAGGCTCTCTTTATCGATCGGGAAAATGCCGCAGGTCGCGCCGTATTCGGGCGACATGTTGGCAATGGTTGCGCGGTCGGCCAGCGGCAGATCCTGCAATCCGGGGCCGAAGTACTCGACGAATTTCCCGACCACGCCATGCTTGCGCAGCATTTCGGTGATGGTAAGTACCAGATCGGTCGCGGTCGCTCCTTCACGGAGCCGGCCAGTCAGTTTCACGCCGACGACCAGCGGGATCAGCATCGACACGGGCTGGCCGAGCATGGCGGCCTCGGCTTCGATTCCACCGACGCCCCAGCCCAGCACGCCCAGTCCGTTGATCATGGTGGTGTGCGAATCGGTGCCGACGAGCGTGTCGGGATAGGCGACGCGCTGGCCGTCGGACTCGTGCACGAAGACTACGCGGGCAAGATATTCCAGATTTACCTGGTGCACGATGCCGGTGTCAGGGGGCACGATGGCCAGATTGTGGAATGCTTTTTGTCCCCAGCGCAGGAAGGCATAGCGCTCTTTATTGCGAAGGAACTCCAGTTCGGCGTTCAGTCCAAAGGCCTGCGCGGAACCGAATTCGTCGACCTGCACCGAGTGGTCAATCACCAACTCTGCGGGCTGCAGCGGATTGATCAGCTTGGGATCTCCGCCCAGGCGTTTCATGGCGTCGCGCATTGCAGCCAGATCGACCACCGCCGGGACGCCGGTGAAATCCTGCAGCAGCACGCGACTGGGCGTGAAGGCGATTTCCTTGTCGGCCTTCGACTTGCTGCTCCATGCAGCCAACGCACGCACTTCTTCGTGGGTGACGTTGCGCCCGTCTTCGGTGCGCAGCAGGTTCTCGAGCAGGATACGCAGCGAGTAGGGCAGGTGACTGGTGGAAATGCCCTGTTTATCGAGCGCGTCGAGACGGTAGATCGTGTATTCCTTGCCTCGGACCGACAGGCTGGATCGGCTATTGAAGCTGTTCATATCTCTATAGTTTAGTCGTTCTGCGCAGGATTGCGTAGGGGGCGGACGAACATCGAAAAGGCTCTAACCGCAAAGGCTCCGCCAAGCGACGCCGGAAACGCAGGCACGAAGATTGAAGCAGCATGGCAGATTCGCGATCAGCGCGCTCGCAGCAACAACACTGGAATCGAGATGCGGTGCTGCACTCGGCTGGCCGTGGTGCCTAGAAACAGATCCGCCAGGAAACGGTGCCCGTGCGTACTCATCGCCACCAGGTCACAGCCCTTTGCGCCCGATCCACTTGACGATTTCATCGGCCGGATCTCCGTAAGCCAGTTCGGCCTGCGCGGGAATGCCGGCGGACTCGAATTCATCTCGGACCTGTTTCAGATAGGCAGTATCGGCGGTGATCTCCGGGCTGACTGCCTCGGGGCCGTAGGTTCGGGCGGCCCAGCCATCCGCCACGTGGAGCAGAACCAGGCGGCTGTGGGCGAGCTTCGCAAGGTGCTTGACGTGTTCAATGATCGCCCGGTCGCTGGGTGTGCCGTCCAGGGTGACCAGAATTGTTTCGTACATGGTCATCGTCTCCGGGTTTTGGTCATCCGCCGATCACTTGCCACGCAATTTTCAAGGAGTCCCGCAGGCCATACACGTCCATGCCGGCAATCAGAATAGCGCTCGCCCAGCCGGCAAGCAGCAGGAGCCAGCCATTTTTCCATACTCCCATGCGCTTGCCGGAACTGGTGAAGTGCAGCAGGGGGAACATGGCGAACGGCAGTTGCAGGGCCAGCACCACCTGGCTCAAGGTCAGAAGGTCGGTGACGCTGCCTTCTCCGCGAATGCCGATGATGAAAACCGCGGGCAATATCGCCAGCGTGCGCGTGATCAGCCGCCGCACCCAAGGCCGGATGCGCCAGTGCATGAACCCTTCCATGACGACCTGACCCGCCAGCGTGCCAGTAATCGTACTGCTCTGTCCCGCGGCCAATAGCGCAACCGCGAAGAGCGTACTGGCGGCTGCGGTGCCGAGCAGCGGAGCCAAAGTCAGGTAAGCGACCCGGATCCAATCACTCTCCGGAGAAAACTGGATCAGATGCCCGCCCGGGACCGTTACGCTTTCTTTGCCGTAGAACACCGAGGCGGCGAGCACCAGGATCGCAGCATTCACGCAGAAGGCGACCGACAGAGCGACCACGGAATCAATGGTGTTAAAGCGGATCGCGCTACGGATGGAGGGAACATCCTTCTGAAACCTCCGGCTCTGCACCAGGGCCGAATGCAGATAGAGATTGTGCGGCATCACCGTGGCGCCGATGATTCCGATGGCCACGTACAACATGCCCGCCTGCCGGAAGTGCGGTGTTACCAGCGCGTGCGCCATTTCCAGGAAGGCAGGCTTGGTCTCCGGAAGGACGAAGATTTCGATGAAGTAACAGACCGCGATGGTCGCCACCAGCACCACCACGACGGCTTCGATGGTGCGCATCCCAAAGCGCTGCAAGGCCAGAAGCAACAGAACATCGAGCCCGGTGATGATGACGGCCCAGAACAGCGGAATGTGAAACAGCAGGTTGAGGGCCACCGCGCTGCCCAGCACTTCCGCCAGATCGCAAGCACCGATCGCAACCTCGCTCATCAGCCAGTTCGGCCAGCGAGTCCATCCCGGGTACCAGTCGCGGCAACATTGCGCGAGATCCTTGCCGGTCACGACTCCGAGCCGCGCGGAGATGACTTGCATGAATACCGCCATCAGGCTCGAAAGAGCCACGACCCACAGCAGGCCATATTTGTATTGTGCGCCGCCTTGGAGATCGGTGCCCCAATTCCCCGGATCCATGTAGCCGACGCTGATCAGAATTGCCGGTCCAACGAAAGCCCGCCATTGTTGCCAGAAGCCCGCTTCGTGGTGGGGAACAGCGACAGTGCTGTGAACCCCCTCAAGCGAGGGGGTGTTGCCGCGACCCGTGTCGAGTTTCCGCTGTTCCGTGCTCTTCATTCAGTGCGCCCCACGCGCTCATTCCGGGCAGGCCGGCGGCCCGGATCGGAAACCAGTGTACACCAGCGGGCATTAGCTATAGTTAATTACCAAAGCCCGGGCAGGATCAGCGCGCGGGTAGCAACCAGATCTTTTCTGCGGAAAGACGGCCTAGAATCGCCGGACCGGACTGGGTGCGCACCGAGAGCGTCTGGTCGTAGTTGCGCTCAATCACGTCGAGTTTGACTCCGGGCCGGATGCCGCGCGTCTCCAGAAACTCCAGTAATCGGCGGTCTCGCTCGTAGATACCGCTGACCACATAGTGTTTTCCGGTTTCGGCCTCCGACATCAGCAGCAGACCGCGCCGACGGCGGCTTGCCGGGCTCTCCAGTTCGCTTAAGTTCCCGTGCGGGCAGGCTCCCCCGCGGCCGAGTTGGGCCAGCAGTTTGGCTTCAAAGTCCGGGGAGACGGCATGTTCGAGGCGCTCGGCCTCATCGTGCACCTTGTACCACTCCATGCCGAACATCTCCGCAAGCATGCGCTCGATCAAGTGGTGCCGCAGGGTAAGGCGGCGTGCAATCTTGCGTCCGGTTGCGGTGAGGCGCACGAGACCATCGGACTGGACGCGCACGAAGCCGTCTTTTTTCAGACGCCGCAGGGCCATGGTAACGGCGGGAGGAGAAACCTTGAGCCAGTGTGCCAGGGTCGCGGAAATGACAGTCTCGCCTTCACTCTCGGCTTCGAGGATGGCTTTGAGGTAGTCCTCTTTGGAGACGGTAATCATCCGAAGGAGATTATACGGGGAAGTTAAGCAGGGTTAACTCGAAAACGGAGATCCCATCCTACGCGGAATAGCAATCTGTTTGTTGTGGCTGCCGTGGGCATAGTGCGTTTGACATCGCACTTCGCTCCCCCTACCCTTGTTTGTTCTCGAAGCTATGAAAGTTCTCGTCATTGGGGGCGGAGGTCGCGAGCATGCGCTGGTGTGGAAACTGGCGCAGTCTCCGCGTGTGACCAAGCTCTACTGTGCGCCGGGGAATGGCGGCATCGCGCAGGATGCGGAATGCCTGCCCGCCGACACGCGCAGCCTGGATTCGATGGTTGAACTTGCCTCGAAAATCCAACCGGATTTGACGGTCGTTGGCCCTGAATTGCCGCTTACCCTGGGCGTGGTCGATGAATTCCAGCGCCGAGGGTGGCCGATCTTCGGGCCTACGCAAGCGGCCGCCAAACTCGAGTCGAGCAAGAGCTTCGCGAAGGAATTCATGCAGCGCCACCGGATTCCCACAGCACACTATGCGATCTGTAAATCGGTCGACCAGGTGCGGGCCGCGCTGACTCACTTTCATCCGCCCATCGTGGTGAAAGCCGACGGCCTCGCCGCAGGCAAAGGCGTGGTCATCGCGAAGAGCAGGGAGGAAGCGGCATCGACCGCTTCCGAAATGCTGAGCGGGAAGATGCTGGGTGCGGCGGGTTCGCTGGTTGTGCTCGAGGAATGCCTGAAGGGCGACGAATTGTCCTTCCTCGTCTTCAGCGACGGCGAGCGCGTGGTTCCCCTGGTGGCCGCGCAGGATCACAAGCGCGTGGGCGATGGCGACACTGGCCCGAATACTGGCGGCATGGGCGCCTATTCGACCAAAACCATCGTCGACGACAAGATGCGTGACTGGCTGGTTCATCACATTGCGCAGCCGGTAGTCGCCGGGATGAAGGCCGAGGGAGCCGAGTATCGCGGCGTGCTCTATTGCGGCCTGATGATGACGGCGCGCGGTCCGATGGTGCTGGAGTTCAACTGCCGCTTCGGCGATCCGGAAACGCAACCGATCCTGATGCGGCTGGAAAGCGATCTGGTGGAAGCGCTGGAGGCGTCGGTGCAAGGGCGGGTGAGCGACGGGGATTTTCGATGGTCTCCGGAGGCCTCGGTGTGCGTGGTCATTGCCTCTGGCGGATATCCCGGGACCTTCGAGGCGGGAAAGAAGATCGCCGGCCTGGAGCAGGCGGCGGCCGTACCGGGCGTAAAGATATTTCACGCGGCCACCAGCGTGCGCGACGACCTTTATTTCACGGCGGGAGGGCGCGTTCTGGGCGTAACCGCACGCGCTGCCGATTTGGACACGGCGGTCCAGAATGCTTATGCGGCGGTCTCGAGCATCGGTTTCGAAGGCATGCACTATCGCAAGGACATTGCGGCGCGCGCGTTGAAGAAGTAATTGCAGCAATTCCCGGTTTACCAAAATCATTAAAGGACGGCTGAAGAATGGGAAAGCCTCAGGTCTCCATTGTGATGGGCAGCGATTCCGATCTCGAGATCATGCGAGAGGCGGGCAAGGCTCTGGAAGAGTTCGGCATCGAGTACGAAATCGATGTGACCTCCGCGCACCGTTCGCCAGACCGGACGGCCGACTTTGCGCGAAAGGCCGCGAGTCAAGGCATCCGCGTCATCATCGCGGGCGCGGGCGGCGCGGCGCATCTGGCGGGAGTGATTGCGGCGCACACGACGTTGCCGGTTATCGGCGTTCCCATCCCCTCGACATCACTGCAAGGAATGGACTCGTTGCTCGCGACTGTCCAGATGCCTGCGGGAATCCCGGTGGCGACGGTCGCCATTGGCAAACCGGGCGCGACCAATGCTGGCATTCTTGCGGCGCAAATGATCGGGCTTTCCGACGCCACAGTCGCGAGGAAACTCGATGCCCACAAGGAAAAGCTGGCGCGCGGGGTGGAGGAAAAATCCAAGAAGCTGAAGGGTTTGATGGGAGCGTGAAGCGGGATTACCTCGAACGAGCGCTAAGCGACAATCGGAATACGTACGCAGGAAGAGACTCTTATGGATCCCGGCATATCTTTCTCCGATCTTCTTTCCTACAACGCGGACGAAACCGGACACTGGAAGCGCTTCTTCGCCGAGCACGCGGCAGCCCTGGATCTCGCTTGCGACGTTGCCGGTGCGGGCTCAGTGCGGAAACTGTTGCACCACATCTTTGCGACCGAGCTGTTTTTTGCCAACCGCGTGCTCGATCAACCGAAGGTCGATTACGACAAGCTGCCACATGAAAGCCTCGACGAGCTTTTCGCGATCCATGCGGAAGCTCACCGCAAGTTTCAGGAATTTCTCGCGAAGGCGACTGCTGAGGACTGGTCGATCCCGGTGTCGTTAGGCTTTCGCGATTTCGAGGCAAGTAAGCGAAAAATGGTGGCGCAAGCGGTGCTCCACAGCGTGCATCATCGTGCGCAGCTCGCGACCTTCCTGCGTCAGCAGGGATTCAAGCAGGATTGGACGCATGACTTGATCGCCAGCAAGGTCATGGTCTAGAGATCTCGAAAATGCCGCGCTGCTTATTCGTGACGCGACCCTAGACTTGAAGACTCTTAAGATACTCGCGGAACTTTTCCCCGAGTTCCGGCCGCTTCAAAGCCAGTTCCACCGTGGCTTTCAGGAAGCCAAGTTTGTCTCCGGCGTCGTAACGGCGGCCTTCGTAAACGTAGGCGTAGATGCGCTGTTCTTTCAATAACGCTTTCAGGCCGTCGGTAAGCTGCATTTCGCCGCCTACCCCGTGGGGCATCTCGGCGAGGATCTCAAAGATGCGGGGGGTCAAAATATAGCGGCCGATGATCGCAAGTTTCGAAGGCGCATCTTGGAGCTTCGGTTTTTCGACCATGTTGTTTACTTCGAATAGCCGGCCACCGAAGCGCCCGTCCGCGGGTTTTACGTCGAGCACGCCATAAGCCGAGATGCCGGGGCCTTCCACGATTTGGGTCGCCACAACTGTGCACTGCGTCTCCTCAAAAACCTGCATCATCTGCTTGAGACAGGAGACCTCGGCATCGATCACGTCGTCGGCCAGCAGGACGGCGAATGCCTCGTCTCCCACCAGTTCGCGCGCCATCAACACCGCGTGGCCAAGTCCCAGGGCTTCTTTCTGGCGCACGTAGGCAATGTGTATCATGTCGGAAATCGATCGGACGATTTGAAGCAGATCGGTTTTGTGGCGCTCCTCGAGCATCTTCTCGAGTTCGTAGCTGACATCGAAGTGGTCTTCGATCGACTGCTTGCCGCGCCCAGTCACAATGATGATCTGGTCGCAGCCGGCCGACAGAGCCTCCTCCACGCCGTACTGGATGATGGGCTTGTCCACGATGGGCAGCATTTCTTTGGGCTGGGCTTTCGTGGCGGGCAGGAAACGCGTGCCCAGCCCAGCGGCCGGGAAGACCGCCTTGCGAACTTTCATCGGCATGATTGGCTCTTCAGAAAATGCTATATCAACCTGGGATCAAGGTGCGTAGCACACATCACAATAGCAGGACAATATACAGCAGCGAACGGCTAATGTACCGGGTCGCGGCGGGGATTTTCCTGTAATGGGCCCTGCTGTTGGGACGGTAGGAAGGGTCAGGCCGCCGCGCTGGGAGTGCCTGCCAGTTCTTCCAAGAGAACCTTGAGATGGCTAAGCACCTCCGCAGGCGCCGTAGCCTTTTGCAGAAACCGCAGCGTTCCATCGGGCGTGAATTGTGTTCCGCGCTGGGACGCGACGAAACGCGCCAGGCGTTCCGGGTCGACCGTAGCCGTCTGCCGAAACTTGATGCTCACCTGGTCGCGCTTGCGCTCGATAGCATTGACACCCACGCGCACCGCCACCAACTTCAGTTCCGCATAGTCTAGTAGGTTACGTACGGCCAGCGGGGGCTCGCCATAGCGATCGATCAATTCGGCGCGAACGTCGTGCAGTTGCGCCTCGCGTTCTACTCCCGCCACGCGCTTGTACATCCGCAGGCGCTGGTTTTCTTCGGGAATGTATTCCGCGGGAATGCGGATGTTGAGGCCGAGGTTGAGCTGGGTGGCGATTTCCTCTTCCGGCATCTCGCCCTTCAGTTCACGCACGGCGCGATCGAGCATCTGGGTATAGAGCTCGAATCCGATGGCTTCGATGTGTCCGCTTTGTTCGCCGCCCAGCATGTTGCCGGCGCCACGCAATTCGAGATCAAGAGCTGCGATTTTGAATCCGGCGCCTAGGTCGGAGAATTCTTTCAACGCTGCCAGGCGGCGGCGGGCAACCGGCGTCAGCTCAATTTCTGAGGGCAGCAGCAGGTAGGCGTAGGCGCGGCGATCGGAGCGGCCCACGCGCCCGCGCAGCTGGTAAAGCTCCGAAAGGCCTAGCCGTTCGGCGCGATTTATGAAGATCGTGTTACACAGCGGAATGTCGAGACCGTTTTCAATGATCGTGGTTGCTACCAGGATGTCGGCTTCGTGATGCATGAATTTCAGCATCACTTTCTCCAGTTCGCCTTCCGACATTTGCCCGTGTCCTACCAGGATGCGCGCTTTGGGCACCAGCGTTTGCAGCTTGGCGGCGATTTCCCAGATGCTCTCCACGCGATTGTGCACGAAGTACACCTGGCCGGCGCGCTCGAGTTCCTGCTCAAGGGCTGACTGGATCAGTTTGTCGTCCCAGCTCGCGACAACCGTCTGAATGGCCATGCGATCCTTGGGCGGCGTTTCGATGACGCTCATGTCGCGCAGCCCCACCAGCGACATATGCAGCGTGCGCGGAATGGGCGTGGCCGACATGGTCAGAACGTCGACCTGCTTGCGCATTTGTTTGAGGCGCTCCTTGTGGCGAACGCCGAAGCGCTGCTCTTCGTCCACGATCAACAGTCCGAGATCGGAGAACTTCAAGTCTTTCGACAGAATGCGGTGCGTGCCGATCAGGATATCGATCTTGCCGGATTCCGCTTTCTGCAGGATTTCCTTCTGCTGCTTCGGAGAACGGAAGCGGCTGATCATTTCGACAGTCACAGGGAAGGCTGCGAAGCGCTGTTTGAATGTTTCATAGTGCTGGAAGGCTAGAACCGTGGTGGGCGCCAGCACCGCGACCTGCTTGTTGTCGCTGATCGCTTTGAAAGTGGCGCGCATGGCGACTTCGGTCTTGCCGTAGCCGACGTCGCCGCAAAGCAGTCGATCCATGGGGCGGCCGGATTCCATGTCACTCTTCACGTCGGTGATGGCCTGCGCCTGGTCTTCAGTTTCGGTGAACTCGAAGGCGTCCTCGAATTCCTTCATCCATTCCGTGTCAGCGGGAAAGGCGTGGCCCTGCGCCATCTGGCGCTGCGCATATAGTTTCAAAAGTTCGTCGGCCATGTCTTTCATGGCCTTACGCACGCGCGCCTTGGTCTTGGCCCAGGTCTGCGTGCCCAGATGACTGAGCGCCGGCTTCGCGCCTTCCGAGGAGCGATACTTCTGAATCAGGTCGAGGCGCGTGAGCGGCACATAAAGTCGCGATGCTTCGGCGAACTCCAGCAGCATGAATTCTGCCGGCCCGTCGCCCTGGTTCAGTTCTTTCAGGCCCTGGTACTGCGCAATGCCATGCTCCACGTGCACCACATAGTCGCCGACTTGCAGGTCGCGGAAATCGGAAAGAAACGCCGAGACCTTGGATTTCTGCCGCTGCGGGCGCGACGCCACCAGCTCCGACTCGTCGAACAGGTCGCGGGCGCCGAAGATCGCGAGGTTCGCTTCCGGGAAGACTACGCCGTCGGGGACATATGCTTTCACGAGCGTGGTTGTGAGCACGTTACCCGAAAAGTAGGCAGTTTCGTCGGCGTAGCTTTCGCCACCCCGCGTGCGACTGCCGAGACGGAACGAAACGTTGTACTCCGTGAATATGTCGGCCAGGCGCTCGACCTCACCAGTGTTGGGCGCGGCGAAGACCACATTCTTGCCTTCACCGATCAGCTTCTGCACTTGCTCAAGCATTGCAGGAACCGAACCATGAAACCGCGGTGAGGGCTGCGACGCGAACTGCACGCCTTCGGCCTGGTCTGGACGCGTGATGCCGAGATGTTCAAGATCAGCCCCTGGTTGCGCCGCGAGCATCCGCCACCATTCGTCAGGTGGAAAATAAAGATCGGTCGGGCGCACGAGGTTTCCAATCAAGCTGCGCTCGTGAGCTTCCTCAATTCTTGCCCAGGTGCGGTCGAGCTCTTGCTTAAGATTGTCTGGCTCGTCTGCCAGCACGGCCGCGGTGGGCAACAGCTCAAACAGGCTCCGGCTTTTACGCGCGACCGGCGCATAGAACTCCCAGCCGGGAAATACCGTGACGCCGCCCGAGCGCACGGCCTGCTCAATGACTTCTTCGTTGCCGGTGATGCGCTTGCCCGACAGGCGCACGTGTATCGCGCCCAGCAGATCCTCGCGCACCGGAGTTTCGGTCAGCGGCAGCAGCAAGGCCTCGTCCACCGGACTCGACGAGCGTTGCGTGGCGGGATCGAACTTGCGGATCGACTCGACTTCATCTCCAAAAAACTCAATGCGCACCGGACGGTCAGCTTCGGGCGAATACACATCCAGAATTCCGCCACGCAGAGCATATTGTCCGGGCATTTCGACCACATCCGTGGCGGCGTATCCCACAGTGTTCAAGTGCTCGAGCAAGGGTTCGGTGTCGAAGGTCTCTCCGCGCCGGAGGGTGCGGGCGAGATCGGTGTAGTACTCGGTCGAGGCTAGCCGAATGGTGGTGGCAGCAATGGGCGCGATCACAAGGGCTACAGCCCCGGTAGCGATCTTCCACAGGGCAGAGGCCCGTTCCTCCTGGATGTCGGGATGGGGAGAGAGATTCTGGAACGGAAGGACATCGCGAGTGGGCAGCGTGACGATCGATTCCGGGTCCGCCGATCCTGTGAGCTCGGCAAAGCCCTGCAAAACCGGCAACAGGTCCTCCGCTGCCCGATTGTCTGGGACGACGAAGATCAGCGGTCGCTCGGACGTCTTTTGCAGCAGAACCAGCAGGAGAGCTTTGGCGGTCGGGGTCAGTCCAGAAACACTAATCCGCCCCGTGCCCTCCTTGAGACGGGAGGCTACACGCGAAAAAGCAGGCAGTTTTTCCACGTCCGCGAAGAGTTCGCGAACGAACGGTAGGGCCATTGCTTCTCTATTTTAGCAGTTCAGTGAGGGTCGACCAGCGGAGTTCCTGGAACTCTCTTGAAGCAGAAGCTAATGAGAGCTTGGACCGCAAAAGATAGCGAAGAATCATGCAAAGATCGCGAAGAAAAGCACAACCGGACTCGGTTCAGCGACTTTTCAGGATTGTTTGAAAGCAATTCGGCTCTTCTTCGCGGCCGCGGCGGTTGTTCTTGACGCGCTCTTTGCGGTTATGACTCTTGCCGATTTCAGCTACGAAGCAGCGGCCGCGTCAGGCAGGTCGGGCCGCCGGCACCATTGATGCAGATTTCCGATCCCGGGAAAGTTTGGACTTCGAAGCCGGCTTCCCGGAGGCGTTGGTTCGTTTTGCGATTTTCTTCGATCGCAGCCAGCCGCCCGTTCCCCAGTGCGAGTACATTGCACGCCAGCGTATCGCGTTCCGATGCATCGATCTCGATAAACCTGTAGCCGCGCGCCTTCAGGAGTTCGACGGTTCCGACCGCGAGCCAGGGAAGATCGACAAGAGCGGTCTTCTCATCGAGCAGGCTGATGAGGGACATCAGGTGCAGGCAGGCCGACGGTCCTGTACCGTAAGGCAGAGGCGCGGTCAACACCTCCACGCCGTGCTGGCTCAGCATCTCGCGCATTTGAGCGATGCCCGCAGGGTTCGTACGGTAACCATGCCCGATCAGCAAGGTCTGCGGGCCGATCCAGATCATATCGCCGGCTTCCGTCGTTCCGGGGGCCTGAATCTCTCCGAGTACAGAAATCCCGAGGCTGTCACAGAATTCGCGGTGCCGCGCGGCTTCGGCTACGCGGTTTGGCTTGCCCGGCCGCATCAGGATCAAGCCGTAGTCGGTTGGGAGTGAAGCGTCGTGCGCGTAAGCGGCATCCAGGCTCAGATCGGGCGAGGCCGGCAAGTCAAAGACTTCCACCGCCCCCTTAGACAAAATCTTGCGCAGATTGCGATGCTGTGCCAGTGCAACCTCGAAGTTCGGCGGATGCGGGAAGCCCAGCTCACGCGACATGGCGACGCGTCCCGGATCCTGCCACCCGGCAGCCTGCGGAGAGCACACCAGCACCTTGCGCAGCGTGCCGACCATCGAGTGGCCGTTGCACTTCTCCGTCTCAAAAGATGTGGTCATCTCTGAAACCGTTCCACAGGCTTAGGAATCTAAATGTCTGTTATGGCAAAAGCAATCTGGGAAAACACAGTGCTTGCGGAAAGCGACCGCACCATCGAGATAGAGGGAAACCAATACTTCCCCCCTGACACGATTCGGACGATGTATTTCAAGCCGAGCGATCAGCATACGACCTGCCCATGGAAGGGACTGGCCAGTTACTACAGCCTGGAAGTGAATGGGAAGAATAATCCGAATGCCGCCTGGTACTACCCCGAGCCCAAGCCGGCCGCGAAGCAGATCAAAGACTACGTTGCGTTCTGGAAGGGCGTAAAGGTCGAGAAGTAAGCGAGCAACGATCTGCGAGCCGAATCAACGTCAGCGCACTTACAGACGTGCATTGCGTCACGCTGCATGTATTCGGAATTGCACGAATACGCTCGCCGACCTGGCACATCCGCGCCAAAGAAATTAGGACAGCCCGGAGCCCCCGAGGCTGTCCTGCAAACCCTCCCGGTTAGAAGGGCAACGTATAGTGGCCAGCCTAAGCCGGTCATGTTGCGGGAGTGTTGCCACTCTGTGAAAATCTCGTGAAAATCGCACGGGCTGCGTTGTGCCGACGGTCACAGCTGCTGGTGACCACCTCCGCTGCGTCGTCAGGGCGACTGCTATAGTTATCTGTTCAGGTGTTGCCGCGGAGGTGTGCCTCATGGCCCGCAAAGTCGATCAATCGCGCAAGCTGCAGAAACGCGCAGAGATGCTTATCCCGGGCGGGGTGAACTCGCCGGTGCGCGCTTTCCGCGCGGTTGGCGCCGATCCTCCGTTCGTCGTGCGCGGGCTGGGCTCGCACATTTGGGACGCGGATGGCAATGAATACATCGACTACATCGGCTCGTGGGGGCCGCTGATTCTTGGCCACAGCGCCCCGGTAGTTCTCGACGCAATCGCAGCCGCGATGAAGAATGGCACCAGCTTCGGCGCGTCAACGCCGGCGGAAGCCGACCTCGCCGAGTTAGTGATTTCCGCTTTCCCCCACATGCAGAAAGTGCGCTTCGTGAGCTCTGGAACCGAAGCTACCATGTCGGCGATCCGCCTGGCGCGCGCTTATTCAAAGCGCAAATTCATCGTTAAATTTGAGGGTTGCTATCACGGGCATGCCGACGCCCTGCTGGTGAAAGCTGGGTCCGGAGTGGCGACCCTTGGAATCCCCGGCTCGGCGGGCGTTCCCGAGGAGTTTACGCAATTGACGCTCGCTCTGCCGTACAACGACACAGACGCCCTCGAAGAAGCGTTCAAGAAATTCAAAGGCCAGATTGCCTGTGTAATCGTCGAGCCGGTGGTGGGCAACATGGGCTGCGTCCCGCCCGCTCGCGGCTACCTAGAGGCGGTACGGGCGGTCACCACCAACGACGGCGCTCTTCTGATCTTTGACGAAGTGATGACCGGATTCCGGTTGGCCTTCGGCGGCGCGCAGGAGCTGTACACGATCCAGCCCGATCTCACCATTATGGGCAAAATCATCGGCGGCGGACTGCCGGTAGGCGCTTACGGCGGCCCATCGGAGATCATGGACCTGGTTGCTCCCCTCGGTCCGATGTACCAGGCGGGAACACTCTCTGGCAATCCCTTAGCGATGGCCGCCGGCTACGCGCAGGTGCGCTACCTGAAAGATCACCGCGACCTCTACGCGAAACTCGACCAACTCGGCGGCGAACTTGTGGCCGGAGTAGCGGCAGCTGCGAAAGCGGCCGGCGTGCGCATGACCCACAATCGGGTCGGCTCGATGTTTACCTGGTTCTTTACTCCCGGCCCAGTAACCGATTGGGATTCAGCTTCCAAGTCCGACACGGAAGCCTTCGCCCGTTTCTTCCGCAACCTGCTTGATGCCGGAATTTACTTGCCCCCATCGCAGTATGAAGCTGCATTCCTGGGGGCCGCCCACACTGACGAGGACGTGAAGAAGACGATCGCCAACGCAAAGCAGGCTTTTGCAATGGTGGCGGCGTAGCGCCTCGCGGTTTGCTGTGGGCAGTATGACGTTCTACGGCTTCAGGACCACCGATGGATCGGAAACCACATCCAAAGTGCTTTCCTTGCTCAAATGAGCGTCCACCTTTACAGCATCCGGCGGGCCACTATGGGCAAAGGTCGCTGAGCTAACGGACTCGACGGGGATACCGATATCCTTGCCCCGCCCGATCAGCTTAACAACCTTGCCTCGCGCGGGAATGGTGAACGAGACTGACACTGGCCTGAGCTTTGTTCCCGCAAGCGGAGTGACGGTCAGCACGCCTGTAATCTCATTGTCGCTTTCATTAAAAAACCCGTAAGACTCTTTCGCCAACTGAATATTCTGCCTGGTGTCAACGGTGAACAACTGAAAATCGCTGAGTGTATGGCGCCGGTAGTAACGCCGTCCCTGCCGTTCCACGTAGAGTTCCACGATCCGTGGCAGCCATAATCGTCGATCCTGCGTGCGGAACTTGACCGGCTGGTAGGTGATGAGGATGTGCTCTTCAGTAAGCCCCAGTTCCTTGAGAGGTTGGGCGAGTTCGGTTTCGAGACGCCGCACCTGAAAGGTAGCAGGATCAATCCAGGCGCGCCCCTTGAGCGCCAACGAACTGTACCTTCCACCGGCCGCGTAAGAAAGCAGCCTTCCTGGCCGATCGGGCCGCTGCACAAAGTGAACTTGCCATGCGCTCCGTCCTTCCCACGCACCCAGTCCCTCGCATTGAAACGTGAAATCGGTTGCCAACAGGGGATGAAAAAGCAATGCAATTGCCGGCATCCCTTGCGTCGCGATGTGTGCCGGAAATTGCTCGGGGTCGACGCTTCCATTCCGGTATTCATCCAGCAGGAAGACTCCCCTGGAATTTCGCGAAACCATGACCACGTAATTAAAGTCACGCACGATTGGTTCGCGGCGCGCGCCGGCCGCATCGATCACGAAGTGCTCCACTCGTTCACCGGCAGTGAATTTCTCCAGATTGCTGACGAACTCCTTCATGCGTTCGCCGGTTTTGCTGAGAATTTGTGGAAGGGGGCACTCCACATTCGGAACAACATGCAGCACCGCTTCGTCGACATCGGGCGGCTTCCATAGGTTGGACTGCGACGCCCCAGGGGATGCATTTGGAACTGCAGGCTCACGTTCGGCGATCGGCTCGAGCTTCATGACCACAAATCGCGTTTGAAGCCGATGGTCAGATTGGATCTCGACCGGTTCTTGCGCGGTCACAAATCCGGGAGCACTCATCTCCAGCGTGTACGCGCCGGGAGGCACTTCAGGGAAGACGATTTCTCCTTCAGATTCCATTTTGCCGCCGAACTCACGGCCTTCTGTCCCCGTCAGGCGCACTGTTGCCGGTCCGATAAACGGGGACTCATCCTCAAGTCTGAGGCAGATCCGGAGGAAACCGTACTGGCTGTCGGAAGGCACTTGAACGGATGCGTTCTGCGGAGAATTCTGCCTCCCGGCTACCTCGCTCATGGACACAAGTAGCGATGCAACAACGATGGTCAGATGACGGAAGAGCTGCTCCCCACGCATAACGCTCCCGAAAAGCGGATCGATTCGAACTTCGGAAATTTATGCCGGAATCCAGTTGACCCCGCGTTTCCAATGGGATTCGATACCGAGCTACCAGAGACTGGAGATTGAGTCGCCGCCCCCCTGGATCATACTTTAGACGCTAATTTGTTGTGTCAGTTAGCTGCAGTGAATTTGTAAAAAGCGCCTGCGGTTGGTCATGGAATGCCTGACTGTTCCGGACGCGCCATACGAGGTTCCAGCAGGGAAGATAGCGCATCTGTCTGATTGTTCCGACGCATCCAGCGGTTGCATTTCCGTTCCCCGGCTTCGGACCGTCCCTTTGCTCGCTTTCTTCAATCTCATCAGCGATTTAGAAGAGAGAAATAATCTCCCGCCAACCGGCGTCTTTTCTTGGCACTCGGCCGTATGTATCCATAGCATGAACGCGACTGGGTACTATTTAGTAGGTGCGATGGCCGACGAAAACATCGAGATCGCTCGTGGACTTCGACGTCGCGATCCAGACGTGCTCGACCATCTGATCGAGAAATACCAGCACCGTCTCTTACGCTATCTCGTCTACCTGACCGGGCGCCGCGACTTGGCCGATGATTTTTTCCAGGAGACCTGGGTTCGTGTGCTCGAACGCGGCCGCCAGTACGACGGTCGCCATGAGTTCAGTACCTGGCTATTCAGCATCGCGCGCAATCTGGCCATCGACCACCAGCGCCGCAAACTTCCCGTGAGTTTGGACAGTCTCTCGGATCGCGATGATCCGATCCCGTTCGACATTCCAGCGACTGGCCAGCCTTCGGCATTTGATGCGACGGTGCAACGCGAGCAGAGCGACCAGATTTCCGCCGGTATGCTGCAGATCGCCGCCGAGTACCGCGAAACCCTGGTGCTTCGGTTCCAGGAAGGGATGTCGCTCGAAGAAATTGCCAAGCTAACCGGCGCACCCCTGGGCACGGTGAAATCCCGCATCTATCGCGGCTTGAGCGCTCTCGAGCCTTGGGTGAAAGGAGCCCGGTTGTGAACGATGATCTTATGAACTCCGATCCGCACGAACGTGCTCGGATGATGATCGCCCTGTCCGGCCCGGAGGTGTCTTCTGACGCTGGACCCTCCCGTGCCGGGCAATCGTGGTTGGCGGCTCATCTGGCCTCTTGCGCATCCTGCCGGGAGTTTGCGGAGAGCTCGCGGGTGGCGATTGGATCAATGCGCGGAATACCCATCACGGCGGGGGCACGTCTCGTGTCTTCGACACGAATACGCGTGCGCGAGCGTGCTCGGGAATTGCAGCGCCAGCAGGAACGGTTATGGGTGATCTTTATCTGCTGCGCCGCGGTGACGCTCTCGGCCGCGCTCACAACAGTCGCATTATGGCGTGGGTTTGCATGGATAGGGGAGCAAACCCGACTCGCACCACCGGAGTGGCAGGGCGGTTTTGTCGTTTTCTACCTGATGCCGGCGGTGCTGGCGGGAATTCTCCTGCTCGCGCGCGGCACTTTCCTGGCGGATCACAATGCGCCCGATCGGGATTGACCCATGGTGCCGTCTAAGAAGCGCAGTCGATTAACGGTGAAACGAGAGGTTTGCTATGCCAGTCAGAAATGAAACTTCAACACGCTTCAGGGATGAACTACGCATCATCCCGGCGTGGGCCTACTTTGTCGCCCTTCTTGGCTATGCCGGAGCGGGGGCAGCGGTAGTGTTCTCGGCCCTTTCGAACAAAACTCCGGGTCCGTTGTTCAGGTTGCCCGTGCTGGTGATGCTCGGCCTTGCCGGGGGAACTGTGATCGCCTGCTACATCCTGCTCATCATCTACATCAATCGAGACGCCGGGCGCCGCGGCATGAACCGTCTTGGTTGGACGCTGCTCGCCATTTTCATCCCCAACGGCCTCGGCATCGTGCTCTACTTCGTGCTACGCAAGGCACTGGCTCCGAAATGTCCGCAATGCCGTGCGATTGTAGAGGCTGGATACGGCTTCTGCCCATATTGTTGCTTCCGGTTGACTCCGGTGTGCGCGCACTGTCAGCACACGGTGCACTTCAATGATAAATTTTGCCCGTATTGCGGGTGCGAACTTGCGTCTGGGAAGGCGGTTTCGGCGCCCGTATCAGATCAAAGCTGAAGAGGCGGCTCACCTTTCGAGCTTGTTCTGATCGCCGAGCCAGCGATGGCGACCAACGGCCTTTTGTTACCCGACGGCTTGCGATGCGATTCCTGCTGCTCCCATCATTTCCGGAACCGTGACAAAGTCGTAATCCTTCTCTCGCCAGGTCTCGATCAGCAAATGCGTTGCGACGACGGTTTGCCATCGGTCCGCGCCCGGCGCGATGTGGCTGCCGTCATGCAGAAGGAGGACGTCGCCTCCCCGCATGCGGCGGCTGCAGGTTTCGACGATCTTCGCCGCGGGCGGCACCTTCCAGTCCCAACTGGTCACATTCCACATGACCGGCTCAAGGCCCAGCGAGCGCGCAATGCGGAATGTGTGTGGACGGCGTCCCCCAAATGGCGGCCGGAATAGACGAGCGGATTCCCCGGTCGCATCCTGTATGGCGCGCTGGCATTCTTCCAGCTGAATACGAGTTTGCACGGCTCCTGAAAGCGCCAGGTGCGGATGGGTATAGGTATGATTTCCCAGAACATGCCCGGCCTGCACCAGGTCGCGCACAATGTCCGGCCGCCGGTCGACATAGCGGCCGATGAGAAAAAAAGTGGCGCGCACGCCATTCTTCTCGAGCACATCCATCAGTTTCAGGGTGTGGGGATCATTGGGACCATCGTCATAAGTGAGCGCGATTTGTTTGAACGCAGGCGCTCCTCCCACAAAACTCGCGCCGAACCCCTGCGCCCAGGGAGCCATCGAGTGATAGACGGCCGCGCCCGCTGCCGCCATCGCTCCCGCGCCGATGAGAGGTCCAAGCATCGAGGGCATTGTAAATGCAGTTGCTAGTCGCCAGTCATTAGCCAAGAGTGGCAGCTAAGAGCGGTCTTCGGCCAAACAGCAGGCGCTTGCCCTTAGTCGTTGGCGGTTTGCAGGCAGCTCTGCGAAGAGCGGCTGTTTACGACCAAAAGCAAATCTCATCGACTCTTCACTCCAGGGTTTTTTTCTGACGACTAGCGACCGGCGACTGACGACTGCTTCTGTTAACTCTTCTCGCAATTGTCATCGCCGCGTACTCGGGATATTCTGCAGTGCGACGAATTTCAAGCGAGCCCATGGCAAATCTTTTCGAGAGTCCCCGCTACATTGCAGTGGAAGGTCCCATCCGAGTCGGCAAGAGCACCCTGGCCCGCATTCTGGGCGAGCGCTTGAACGCACAGCGGGTCATCGAACCCGAGGACAATCCTTTCCTGAAGGCCTTCTATGAGGGCGAGACCGGGGCAGCATTTCAGACGCAGTTTGCATTTCTTGTGCGCCGCTTCGAACAGCTGCGGTCCCTGGATATGGGTTCCCGTTCGCAACGCACGGTGGTCGCCGATTTTATTTTCGAGAAGGACAAACTCTTTGCGTGCCTGAACCTGAGCGATCAGGAGCTTGAAACCTACAACCGCTACTACAATTTTTTTCGCGAGCAGTTGCCTACTCCGGATCTCGTCATCTACTTGCAGGCAACCCCGGAAGTTCTAAAGAAGCGCCTGAAGAAGAAAAATGCCGCGGGCGAAAAAGCCATCAACGAGGACTATCTCGAAGAGGTGATCAAGGCCTACGAGCACTTCTTTTTTCACTACAGCTCGTCCGACCTGCTGATCGTAAACACATCGGAAATCGACTTCGTCGATCACAACCAGGATCTGAAAGAACTCCTGCGAAAGGTCACCGAGCCTATCAAGGGCACGCAATACTTCCTGCCGCTGGGCAGCCAGGAAGCGGCGAGCGCGTAAAAGGCAACTGCCAGTCTTCAGTCGCCAATCGTCAGCTTTAGGGGCCTCAGCAGGATAGCGCGTGAAGCATACTTGTACAGCTGTGTTGCTGATCGTCGGAGCGATCTGGCTTTCCATCGTCTCTTGGATCCTGCTCTCAAACGTGATCCTTAGGGAGACTCGTCTCGGACTTGTGGCCGAGTTTCTTGACAAGCTGCCCTCCGTGATTAGCACACCTCTGTTCATTTTGTGCTGGGCGATCCTGTTGCTTGGTTGGACAATCCCAATCGCGTTAGGCGTAAGACGTCTTCTGCACGAAGACAACTCAGCCTGCCACTTGAACTAGCATCGCCCCACTGTAACAGATTGATAACAAAGTAGATGTCTGCGATCCTTTGTTCTTAGCCGACGACCGAGGACTGACGACCGACGACCCACTAGCCACAACCGCCATTTCGCTCTAAACTAAGCTTGGTTTTAAAGATGTGACAGGCTCTATCCGGCAGTGCCGGAGGGGCACTGGAGGACATCGTGAGCCTTACCCCGATCGGCGAACCTCGCCAGAAGATCACTGTTTCTACTCTTCGCGAAAAGAAACTTCAGCATCAACTCATCACCTGCCTTACTGCCTACGACTACGCAAGCGCTCGCCTGGTCGACGAGGCGGCCATCGACATCGTGCTGGTGGGCGACTCGCTGGCCATGACGATGCTGGGCTACGAAAACACGCTGTCGATCACGATCGACGAGATGCTGCATCACGCCAAGGCTGTGCGTCGGGGAGTGAAGCACGCCCTGCTTGTGGCCGACATGCCTTATGGTTCCTACCACGTGAGTCCAGATGAAGCTGTGCGCAATGCCGCGCGCTACGTGAAGGAAGCGGGCGCCGAAGCAGTGAAGGTTGAGGGCGGAGAAAAGCGCGCCGACCTGATTCGCCGCATCATCGACGCCGAAATTCCGGTGGCTGGGCATATTGGCCTTACTCCTCAATCCGTGAATGTCATGGGCGGCTACAAAGTACAGGGTAAAGACCTGACTGCGATCGAGCACCTCATGCGCGATGCGGTTGCACTCGATCGTGCCGGCGTAGCCTGCATTTATCTGGAAGGTATCCCGCGCGAAGTGGCGGCCATGATCACGGCCGAAGTCGAAGCGCCCACCATCGGTATCGGAGCCGGCCCCGACTGCGACGGGCAAGTGCTGGTCTTCCACGACATATTGAACCTGACGTTCCAGCAGCCGGCGAAATTCGTTCGCCGTTACGGAGATGCGGCTGCCGAAATCACTCATGCGGTCCAGGCTTTCCGCGCCGACGTATTGTCGCGCCAGTATCCTTCTGACTCCGAGTCGTATCACTTGCCAAAGGAGACCAGGGCGGCACTAGACACAGTTCTCGAACGCAAGCGGGCGATGCGTCGGTAAATCTGTTGTTAAACTCGATGGAGCGTGGCGGGCGTCCAAGCCCGCAGGCGCGGGTTAGCCGCGCTATAAGCAGGAAACACCGTTGATGCTGCCAGCTCAACTCTCCATGGACCTCAACACGAAGATTGCTGACACGCGCGCGGCCTGCGGCGCAGCACGCCGCGCCGGAAAACGTATCGGTCTGGTCCCTACCATGGGAGCGCTGCACGAAGGCCACCTGTCCTTGGTCCGCATCGCCAAAGAAAAAAGCGATTTCGTCGTCGTGTCGATCTTCGTCAACCCGCTGCAATTCGGACCAACAGAAGACCTCGCAAAGTACCCGCGAACCTTCGACCGTGATCAGGAAGTGCTCGCCAAAGAAGGGGTCGATCTCATCTTCGCCCCTGCGGCCGCGGAGATGTATCCCTCTCCCACAGCCGCTTACGTGGATGTAGAGGGCCTCAGCGAACGCCTCGATGGCGGCTCCCGCCCCGGACATTTTCGCGGTGTGACCACCGTGGTCTCCAAGCTTTTTCACATCGTCGAGCCCAACGTAGCCGTGTTCGGGCAAAAAGACGCAGCCCAGGTTGCGATCATCCAACACATGGTTCGTGATTTGAACTTTCCTGTCGAGATTGTCGTTGGGCCGATTGTCCGCGAACCGGATGGCCTCGCGATGAGCTCCCGCAATGCTTATCTTGATCGGCAACAGCGCAGATCAGGCGCTCGTCTTGTCGCAAGCACTCAAGCATGTGCAGGAATTGTTCGAGCAAGGGGAACGTGCGGCGGCGCGTTTGATTGAAGGCGGGCGCCAGGTCTTTGCCCGGCAACCCGCTGTTCGGCTGGATTACTTTTCAGTCGTGGACCCGGAATCGCTCGAACCCGTGGAGCAAATTCGGCAAGCGACGCTAGTGGCCGTCGCGGCTTACGTGGGAACCACCCGGCTGATCGACAACCTGGTATTAAAAGGGTAAGAACGGGTGCAACAAGAAAATCCTGAGCGCGAATTTCACCTGGAAGTGCCGACGGGAATGCATGGAGGCATTCAAGGCGGCGAGGATCGCATGAAATCGGCACTAACGAAAAATTGACCCGGCTCCGGTCCAAGGCTAGACTCCCTCAATGCGAGGTCCTTCCGATGAAATCCTTCTGTTTCGCTGTGGCGTTGTTGTGTTGTGTCCTGCCCGCATTTGCCGATGAAGGGCACCACCACGAAGATTTGACGGAGAAGCAGTTGGGTACGGTGCATTTCCCGGTATCGTGCGCGCCGGCAGTGCAAAAACCGTTCGAGCGTGGCGTCGCGCTGCTGCATTCGTTCTGGTACGAGGAAGCGGAGAAGGAATTTGGCGACATTGCGAAGGAAGACCCCAAGTGCGCCATGGCGCAGTGGGGCCTGGCAATGAGCCAATGGCACCAACTGTGGAACCATCCCGATGAAGCAACCACGAAGACCGGCCGCGACGAAATGAAGAAGGCGGCCTCTTTGCACCCGGCTACTCCACGCGAGCGCGACTACATTGCCGCGATGAAAGCGTTCTACGGCACCAAAGGCGACTTTGAGAAGCGCGCCACGGCGTACTCAAAGGGCATGGAGAGGGTCTACCAGCGGAATCCCGAAGACCACGAGGCGGTGGTATTCTACGCGCTGTCGATTCTGGCGGCGGACCAAGGCGACGATCCAACCTTCGCTAATGACAAAAAGGCTGCAGCAATCCTGGAGAAACTTTTCGCGGCGGAACCCGACCACCCAGGCGTCGCGCACTACTTGATCCATGCTTACGACCGGCCGCAATTGGCGGAGTTAGGATTGCCAGCCGCACGACGGTACGCGGAGATTGCTCCGGCTGCGCCGCATGCTCTGCACATGCCATCGCACATCTTTGCGCGCGTAGGGCTGTGGGAGGACGACATCAAATCGAATCTCGCGTCGGTGGCCGCCACTCGGAAGACCGCGGCCATGCATATGGGCGGCGAAGGGCATCAGTTTCACGCGATGGACTTTCTCTTTTACGCCTACCTGCAGAGCGGCCGCGATACCGATGCCAAGGCGCTGATCGACGAGGTGAAAGCCATGCCTGATACGGTCCACAACATGTATGGGACCGATTACAACCCGCGAGCGGTTAGTTTGATAGATTTCACGGCCTTGTATCCGATCGAGATGCATCACTGGCAGGACGCGGCGGCATTAACCCCGACGGGCTTGGCACGTCCAGAGGATGAATTCATTACGTACTGGGCACATGCCATTGGCGCAGCGCATCTGGGAAATGCCGATCAGGCGCGAAAAGACGCCGAGCAGATTGACGCCCTTCACACAAAGCTGGTGGCGGCCAAGAAAAAGGGGTTCGCCGATCTGGTTGATAAAGCTCACCAGCAGGTGCTCGCGTGGGCGCTGGTTGCCAGCGGCAAGCACGATGAGGCGCTTGCGATCTTAAAGCCCCTGGCCGACAAGGAGGACGCCTTGGGCGATGAGCCTCAGGGAATTCCCACCCGTGAGATGGTGGCTGAAGTTTTGATGATGGCGAAGCGGCCTGAGCAGGCGCTGGATGAGTATGAGATTGATCTGAAGTTCAATCCCAAGCGGTTTAATGGATTGTACGGTGCGGCCCAGGCGGCCGAGGCCGCGGGAAGCAGGAGAAAGCTTCGCAGTATTACGCGGACCTGGTGAAGGTTTGCGCGGGAGGAAATTCGGAACGACCGGAGTTGAGCCGGGCGAAGGGGTTGGTGGCGGCAAAGTAGCTTGCCGGCATTTGCCGGCCGACCACAAAAGGTCTGGCCTACCTGATTTGAAGGCTTGATTAGTGGCGGTCGATTCTCTGCAGCCGGAACAGCAACGTTCCCCAGGTTAATTTGGCTCGCATCTGAACGGGCGTGTGGCTGGCGTCGTCGGTGAACCAGGTCCAGATTCTGCCTCTTCCCTTCAGGGTTCCGGAGGTCGCCTCCGCGGAAACACGAATCGTCTGGTAGGTCCCCGCAGGCACCTTCACTTTGTCTTTGCCTTCCACCTTGGCGGTGACCTCAGCGGTCTTGCCGCCGTCGTTTACCGGAAATGTGTACGAGTTGCCGGGCTGCAGCGGCAGGGACGACAAGTAGTAGAAGCCGGTGACCACGTCGGTCACGCAAGGCGGAATTTCGTTCTCGGCATACTTGCTTTCGCCAGTCTTCAGATTTGTCTCGTGCAGGATGCTTTTGCGCTTGGGATAGTCATACGTGACCTTGGTCTCGCGTTTTCGAGACCCTTCCTCGACGTGCTTGAACACGCTATTCGAGCAGAACGACTTGGAGTCAAACAGTGCTTCGAAGCGGTCATGCACGCCGTAGAGCACATTCGCCATGCCTGCGGAATCCGCCACTGCGCTGACTCGCTGTTCGTTGCCGACGCCCTCAATCTTCACGGTCGAAGTACCCGCCGTGAATAGATGCCATTCAGCGGTGTAGACGTAGGCTTGCCCCTCGGGGAAGCGGTAGGTTGGTGGTGGGGACAGAATCCGGGCGGAAGGTCCGATGGTCACGATGGAGCCTTGATCAATGGCGGCTGAAAAAAGCGTGATGGCCAGGAAACAAACCCACAAGGGCGTCCGCTGAAACAACTTCGAGAGCGCGCGGCCGGATTGGGAGAGTCGTCGAATCAAAGGCGTGCTGCGCACCTTGTGGAGTCGCTGCAGGTTTGATGCAGGCGATTATCGTGGAGCCCACAATAATTTGGCTGCCAGGGCAGCCAGCAAAGCCGCCGTGCCCAATACGGCATTGTACTCGCGATGCTGCCAGTACAGCGGACGCGAAAAAGCGCCACTCCCTGCTCCGAAAGGAGTCAGGCGTGGCCGTAGTCGCGGAACATTTTGCGCATACTCGTCAAAGTTCGGAAATGCCGAACGCAGGAACGTCTCCTCAGCGCGAATGACCGGAAGATAAATCACTGCGAACATGACCAGCATCACGATCAGGACCCAGATACTGCGGGCCGCGATCGCAAAGCCTATGGCCATGATCAAGGAGCCGAGGTACAGCGGATTGCGCGTATATGCGTACGGCCCAGAGGTTGTAAGTTCCTCGTTCTTTTTCACGTGCCCGGAGGCGAGGGCCCGCAGAAGTATTCCAGGGAGTGTAACGACCGCGCCGACGATGAGCGAGATCCAATTGGGACGAGCGGTCCACAGATAAAACGCAGCCAGCGCGAACCCGAGCGGAACACGGATGCGGCGAGCGATGCGGGACCATTCAGTCATGGGTGCCCTTCAGCAGTTTCAGCGCGGCGTCGAGCACCTCGTCGGGAGTGATAGCCAGCAAGCCGGGATCGGCCTGGTTGCGGTGCGTTAGCGTAGTCGGACTGTTAGCCTTACGCAGCACGATGCTTCTCGTACGGAACGGGCCGTTGCGCGCGGGATCCGTGGGGCCGAAAAGCGCCACCACTGGAATGTGCATCGCGGCGGCCAAGGCCATGGGACCCGTGTCTCCGCCGATGAACAGTCGAGCGCGTCGCGTGATTGCAAGAAGTTCGCCGACTGAGAATGACAATGCTCGCGAATCCCGCCACTGGCTGTTTCCGCGAGCTTCGCCAGGGATTCTTCACCCGGTCCAAAATTGATGAACGAACGGATCCCCTTGCGCGCTAGCCCTTGCGCGACCACGCCATAGCGTTCCGCGGGCCACTGCTTTGCGCCCCAGCCGGCGCCGGGATTAAGAATCGCAAAGTCGTGAAGGTCCAATTCGCGCACGCGCTTCTCGACCACCTGCTCGGCAACCGGATCGCAGGGAAAAATCGCCTCTGGAATTGGCCGCGGCAGGCCAACCACCGATTGCGCGATCTCTGCATACTGTTCGACGACGTGAACATGGTGCGTGATGTTCTTGCGCGTATACCACAAGCTCGCGAGATTTTCGCGGGGCTGGGTTGCGCCATAAATCGTGGACGCACCAGACCACCGCGCCAGGATGGCTGAGCGTGCGGCCCCTTGCAGGTCAATGGCGATGTCATATTGCTGGCTTCGCAAATCACTTAAGCTTGCCGCGATCCGTTCCCAGGTCTGAGTGGAAAATAATGAAGTCCGCCACTGTTTCAGTTTGGCGGTGTGAATCGCGTCTACCAGAGGCCGTTCCGGGGAGCGCTTTCCCGAGCGGGGGGTGGAAACGGCGCATAGCAACTCCGCCCAGCGTTCTTCGATCAGCCACCCGAGGCTCGCCTCTGGAAATGCCTGCCTCAACATCGCGGCGGCCGGCAGTCCATGAATCACGTCGCCCATTGAACTGAGGCGCACGATCAGAATTCGGCGAGGATTCGCTTGCGTTGCATTCGTGCTGGCCATGGCGTGGGTCACGACTTCTTGGGAGTGAGCCGGTTGCGGATGATTTCGCTGGCGGAGTGGTCCTTGGGATCGCCAACGATGGCGACTCGCCCTCCGTATTCGCGAACCACGTCGCCCTCTGGAACGCTGTCTGCGGTATAGTCCGTCCCTTTCGCATGCACGTCTGGATGGATTTCGCGGATCAGGGTGCGAACGTTGCTTTCCGGGAAAATCACGACGGCATCGACATCGGCGAGGGCCGCGAGAATCTCGGCGCGCTCCTCGGCCGGCATCAGGGGGCGGCCTTCGCCTTTCAGGGCCCGCACCGAATCGTCAGAGTTGACGGCGACGACCAACCGGCCCCCAAGTTGCTTGGCTGCTCGAAGATAGCGGACGTGACCCACGTGCAACAACTCGAAACAGCCATTGGTCAGCGTGACGAGGTCGCCCGCGGCGCGCCAGGCTTCCACCCGCTTCCGCAGTTCCGCGCGATCAAGAATTTTGGGATTTCTTTTCTTGTTCAATGGGACCTGGTAGCGGGCGGCGCCTGCTCGATCGCGTGCACTAACTCTTGCCGCGTAACGGTGGCCGTACCGCGCTTCATGACGACGATTCCGCCGGCGTAATTTGCCAGTTGGGCTGCTTCCTCGCTGGTCGCGCCGGCGGCTAGCGCTGCCGTAAATGTTGCGATGACGGTGTCGCCCGCGCCGGTAACGTCGGCAACTTCGTCCGAACCGAAAATCGGGATGTCCACGGGCTTGCGTCGTTCGTTAAAGGCGGCCATGCCATCGCGGCCGCGAGTGATGACCAACGATTGCAGTTTCATACGCGCCATCAATTGCTGGCCAGCGGAGACCAGCCGGGACCAGTCCTGCCCGATCTGGATGCCGAGGCTCGCTTCAACTTCGGGCTCGTTGGGCGTTGCGGCGGTCACCCCTGAAAACTCAAGCATGCGGAAGCGCGAGTCCAAGGTGACAGGTACGCTATGCAGTCTGCCCTTGGACCGGATTGCATTCAGGATGGACGGAGTCGCGGATCCGTAGCCGTAGTCGGAAACCAGCAGCGCGTCGGAGGCACGAACGTATTCGCGGGTCGACAGAACCAGCTCTCGCACGAAGTGCGCATTGGGCTCGGACTCAGGCTCGCGATCGACGCGCACAACCTGCTGGCGAGCGGAATGCGTCATGCCCGCCAGAATCCGGGTCTTCGTCACGGTGATATGGCTTTTGTCTTTCAAGATACCGCTCACCGGAATGCGCTTTTGGCGAAATGCCTTTATTAGAAGGCGACCTGCCTCATCGTCTCCGACGATACCGACGGGGAGAACATTCACATCGAGATCGGCGAGGTTGTTCACGGCATTCGCGCCGCCGCCGGGAACGATGGTGCGCTCCCGGTGCTTCAGGATGAGCACGGGCGCCTCGCGCGAGACGCGGGAGATCTCTCCGTACACGAATTCGTCTGCGACCAGATCGGCCAATGCTGTGACCGTAGTCTTCGGAAACGCGTCGAGAATCTTCTTGAGGCGGTCGACTTCTTTGGGATGCTTGGTCATCCGGCTACAGATTCTCTCATGCCCGGTTATTTCGTTCGCGAACGATCCGCAGCATGGTATCGACAGCGTTAGCCGCGTCCACCAGATCCATGGTTACGGGAACGACGGCGATCGGCTCCAGCGCGGAAAAGAATCCGCCAAGATTGATCGCGTCTTTTTCCGTGGTAACGAAACCTTCCGCTTCGCTCCGGGCCTTGAGCGTCATGAGCTCACGAATGTCTTTTTCGGTATACGCATGGTGATCGCGATACACGGCTTCTGCGGCAGGTTCGATGCCCGCCTTCCGCAGTTGCAGCATAAAGCTCTGCGGACGGGCGATGCCGCAGAAGGCAACCGGCCGTGTGGGAACGTTGGCCGGCGCGATGCCGCGCCGCACGCGCCATACCAGTTTTCCGTCAAGAGGGAACCCCTCAGGCGATGCGCCCGCCGTGAGAACGATCGCATCGGCCCGGCGCAGCGATTGGCGGGATTCGCGAAGACGTCCTGCGGGCAAGAGTCGCTCGCGGGCGTCGTCCGCGCTTACCAGGACGAGGTCGAAATCTCGAGCAAGCGCGCGGTGCTGAAAGCCATCATCCAACAGATGGAGACGCGCGCCGAATTTCCCTTCCGCGAAAATCCCTGCCTGGTAACGGTCTTCCCCCACAATGACAGGAACTTCAAGGTGGCGCGCGATCAGAAGAGGCTCGTCTCCAAACTCAGGGGAAGAACCGCCGGGGTTGACCAACCGCACACCCCGGGTTTTGC
This sequence comes from uncultured Acidobacteriota bacterium, assembly GCA_963733805.1. Lineage (GTDB taxonomy): Bacteria > Acidobacteriota > Terriglobia > Terriglobales > Acidobacteriaceae > Gp1-AA133. The sequence goes on from CAVTEO010000012.1 coordinate 469,672, forward strand.
GGCCATAACCCCGCGAGAGAATATCGAACTCGAGGCCGCGCGCCTTTAGCCGTTCCCCGAGCAGCATGACGAAGGGGGTCTTGCCGGATCCGCCAACGGAAAGATTGCCGACACTGATGACCGGGCCTTGCAAGTGCCGGGCTCTAAACATTCCACGGTCATAGAGCGCATTGCGCGCGCGAACTATCGATCCGTAAGTAGCGGAGAGCAGGCTCACGATTTTCCGGCGGATGCAGCGGCCTCGGCAGGAGACAGCAGCCGTTCGAGTGCAGCTAGCGTCTTCTCCGTAGCCCCCGCCTGCGAGCGCAGGGTTTCCGCGGCGCGGCGCCCCAGGGCTTTACGCTCGGCGTCGTTGGAAATCAGTTCCATCAATACGAGGGGCAATTCCGCCGGCCCCACGATTCTCACCGCATCATGCGTCTGGAAGAGCCAGATGATATCGCGAAAGTTGTCCGTGTGATTGCCGACTACGATGGCGACGCCGTGGCGCGCGGGCTCGATGATGTTATGTCCACCCTTCGGAACCAGGCTTCCCCCAACGAACGCCACATCGGCCAGACAATAGATCGCCGACAGCTCGCCAATCGTATCAAGCAGCAGGACGCCGCCGGCCAGAGGCTCTCCGCTCCACAACGAGCGCCGTGAAAACTTGATGCCGAAACTCTCCAGAAGCGCAGCCACGGGCGCAAACCGCTCAGGGTGGCGGGGTGCCAGGATCATCACGGCGCGAGGATGGCTTGCCAGAATGCTCTGAAAGGCTTGCAGAAGCATGCGCTCTTCTTCGTCGTCGACTGTGCTTCCGCAAACGAGGATGGGCCCGGCATTGGTGGCCTCGAAGCTTCCGCGAAGATGAGCGACCAGGGCGGGAGGCAATCCCGGCTCCAATTCGAACTTCAAATTGCCGGTGACTTCCACGCGCGCTTCGGCCGCTCCGAGGTCGATGAGACGCGTGCGGTCCTGATAAGTCTGCGCGAGAAACAGGTCTACGTTTTGGATGACCTTGCGCAGCCACCAGCGGATCCGCAGATAGCCCCGAATGGAGCGGTCCGAGATGCGGGCATTGACCACCGCGACCGAAGCACCGCTGCGCTTCGAGAGGCGAAGGAAATTTGGCCAGAACTCCGTTTCGGCGATGATTACGAGTCGAGGGCGGAGCGCGCGCAGGTAGGCGCGGATCGCAAAGCCGAGGTCAATCGGAAAGTAGAAAACGTTCTCGCCTCCAAAACGCGCGCGCGCCAGTTTCTGACCGGTATCGGTGGTAGTTGAGACCATGATGCGGTAAGCTGGCCAGCGCGCCTGCATTTGCTCAATCAGCTTGCCCACCGCCAACACCTCGCCCACGGAAACGGCATGGACCCACAGCGTGGGCTGGGACGACGGGGTCGTCAGATGACCCGGAACGATGCCGAATCGCTCCAGAAAACCCGCCCGGTATTTCCCATGGCGCCACATCTGGTACAGCCAGTACGGCAGCCCGCATACCAGGACAACCGCCAGAAGCGCGCTGTAGACGAAGTACATGGAAACGCCATTCTAAACGGGCACTGTACTTTCGGACGATTTGACTCAGGGATGGCATTTTCAACTAAAATATTAAGAGCCCGCGCGTCCTCGATGTCTTCCCTGGGAGGACAGTCATGCCGATCACAATTCGCCGAAAAAACACGCTGCGCGCCCAGATGCTGACCCTGATCCTGTTGTCCATTCTGGCCGGACTGATTGGTGGCGCTTTGGTTGGACTTGCGACGGGCCACCACTCGTCCTCTCAGGTGTCCTCCGGTTCAACTTCGTAGCGCCCGCCAGTTCTTGCCCGCGCAGTTATAATCTCGACATGCAGCAGTTTTGTGGTGATCTGAGGCGCAAATTGCGCTCAGGCGTCTTGCTCGCGGGCATGTTGTTTCTCGCCTTCGTCGGCTTTCTGCTCGCGAAAGATTTCGTCAAGCCAGCCGCCAAGCCGGCCGCGAGTTATCCGCTCCACGACCAGCATTCCGATGAAAAGGTGGCGGCGGGCATCGATCCCTACGACGAACCGGAGAAGGCCGAGATCTTCAACGTAAAGTGGGCCGAGCAGGGATTTCTGCCGATTTTCCTGGTCGTAACCAACGACGGCGATCAGCCGGTTTCGCTGTCGAGCATGCAGGCCCAGCTCATCACCTCTCGCCGTGAAAAAATCCCGGCCGCCAGCACCGATGAGCTGTATCGTCGGCTGGCGCACCCGAATGCCAGCAGGCCCAAGTACCCGCTGCCTTTTCCGAAAACAAAAGTGAAGGGTGCCGTCGGGAAAAAAGCTCTCGATGAGATGGATGCGGCGCAGTTCAACGCTAAGGCCGTCGAGCCCCATTCCACCCAGTCGGGATTTGTCTTCTTCGATGTGTCGGGAATTTCTTCACCGTTGGAAGGAGCGCGGTTTTACCTGACCGGGCTGCACGACGCCAAGGGAAGTGAGTTGCTTTATTTTGAGATTCATTTTCAGAAGTAGAGTTGCGCTCGGAAGGAGCGCGCGGGCGTCCTCGCCCGCCGGAAAACAGAGCGTCCAGTCTTAGCCTCTCGCTTTCTGCAGATATAATTCCTTTCTATGGCGACCACGCCTGAGACTTCTGTTGCCGCTCACGCTAAATACGAGGCGGTGATTGGGTTGGAAGTTCACGTCCAGCTACTGACGACGACGAAGATCTTCTGCTCGTGCTCGACGCAGTTTGGCGCGCCTCCCAACAGCAACGTTTGCCCGGTGTGCCTGGGGATGCCGGGCGTGCTGCCGGTCTTGAACCGGAAGGCAGTCGAGTTCGCGGTGCTCGCCGCGATGGCCTTGAACTGCCGCATCAACGAGACATCCATCTTTGCCCGCAAGAATTATTTCTATCCCGATCTTCCCAAGGGCTACCAGATTTCGCAGTACGACAAGCCGCTGGCGCAGTTCGGGCGCATCGATCTGAAGCAGAACGGTGGAAAGAAGATCGGGATTACGCGCATTCATCTTGAAGAAGACGCGGGCAAGAGCCTGCACGAAGGGTTCGCCGATGCGGGCGAGAAGACGGGCATCGATCTGAACCGCACGGGCGTGCCACTGATCGAAATTGTCAGTGAGCCCGACATGTCGACGCCTGAGGAAGCTTATGAGTACCTCACGCTTTTGAAGGAAATCATCCTGTACACCGGCGTGAGCGACTGCAACATGGAGGAAGGCTCGCTGCGCTGCGATGCCAATATCAGTGTCAGGCCGCGCGGGCAGAAGGAGTTCGGGACCAAGACCGAGATCAAGAACGTGAATTCGTTCCGCTTTGTGCGCGAGGCGCTGGAGTACGAAATTGGGCGGCAAATTGACGTGATCGAGTCGGGCGGGGAGATTCAGCAGGAGACGCGGCTCTACAACTCGAACGAAGGCAAGACCTACGGGATGCGCTCAAAGGAGCAGGCGCATGACTACCGATATTTTCCCGAGCCGGATTTGCTGCCTCTGGTGGTGGATGAGAAGTGGAAGGCGGAGATCGCGAAGCAGTTGCCGGAGTTGCCCGAGGCACGGCGGGGGCGCTTTGTAAAAGACTACGGGATTACCGAGTACGACGCGGGTGTGCTGACATCGTCGAAGGAGTTCGCCGATCAGTTCGAGGCGGCGGCGAAGGCGGCGAAGAATCCGAAGCGCGTGGCGAACCTGGTGCAGGGCGAGTTGATGGGGCGTCTGAAGGCTCGCGGGACCGAGATTGGGCAATCGCCGATCACGATGCAGGGTGTGGCCATGTCGGCGGACCTGGTGGAGTCGGGAGCGATCTCAGGCAAGATGTTGAAAGACCTCTACGATTTGAGCTTTGAACGCGGGAAGGACTTCGGCGCCGTGTACGAGGAAGAAGGACGGCCGGTGCAGTCGTCGGACACGTCGACGCTGGAGAAGATCATCGACGAGTTGATCGCGGCGAATCCCAAGCAGGTAGAGCAGTACCGGGCGGGGAAGAAGACGATGATTGGATTTTTTGTGGGGCAGGTGATGAAGGCGTCGAAGGGGCAGGCGAATCCGCAGGTGGTGAATGAGGTACTGGTGAGGAAATTGGAGGGGTAGGGACTCAGCGATGAAGCCAATTGGGATGGATAGTCTCGACACCGTCGAGATGTTGATGGCATTCGAGGAAGTGTTCGGCATCGACCTTCCTGATCCAAGTCCAGAGACATTTGGAGGTCCCAGCGAGGTTGTGGATTGGCTCGAAGCTCCCTTATCAAATCAGCGCCCAAACAGGGTGGCGCAGAAGTGGCTGAGAAAGCTTGCCACCAAGCAACGGCGCCCAGAATTGGCCGATGGCTTGGATGGGCCTTGGCGGCGCGAGCAGATTGACGCTATCGTCCGGGAGGTCTTCCGCTGAGCTCCGAAACCTCACGGAGAGTGTTCTTAGGGATACTGGCGATGTTTGTCAGTTTTGGACTCACCGCAGGAAGCGCTTATATCCTTTACTCATTTTCGGGAGAAAGAAGCGAGGCGCAGCTGTCCACGCTGGTTCGATTCTTCATTAGCCCTCTAATAGCAGCTATGACCGGCGCGCTGGTGGGCGCTTTCAGCACTGATCGCCCTCTATATTCGACAATTGTGGGGCTCGCGCCGTGGGCGCTTATGTTTCTGTCATCTCCCACGCGACCAGATACCATCAACCTCCTAAAACAAACGACCTTGGTCATCCTGTATGTAGGAGTAGGGGCTGTAGTTGCTCTGTTCATCTGGAAGGCCCGCACCAAGCGGACGTGAAGCGACAAAAGAGATGCAGATAAGTGATCTTCCCGCCTTCCTCGACTACTTCGACAAAATCCACCAGCGCACCATGCGCGTGGCGCGCTGCATTCCTCCGGACAAGATTGACTGGACCTATCGCGAGGGGCAGTTCACGCTCGGCGACCTGGTGCGGCATATTGCGACCATCAATCGCTACATGTATGCGGAGACGGTGTGCGGACGGCCGAGCCGGTATGCCGGTTGCGGCAAGGAACTGGCCGATGGGTACGAGGCGGTGCTCGCTTTTGCCGAGCGGATGCATCGTGAGTCGGCGGAAATCTTCTCCCGGCTCACTCCCGAGCAGCTCAATGCGAAGTGCATGACGCCCGATGGCGCCCCCCTCACGACCTGGAAGTGGCTGCGGGCGATGGTGGAGCACGAGGTCCATCATCGCGGACAGATTTATCTGTATCTGAGCATGCTGGGGGTGGAGACGCCTCCGCTTTATGGGCTGACCTCAGAGCAAGTACGGGAGCGGAGCGTGCGGGGCTAGCCGGCGGACAGCGGCTTTCGTGACTTCGGGAGACGGCGGCGGTTGGGTAACATTGACATGGTTAGGGGGATGGTTGGAGGTCGATTGAGGGATCCATGAAGGTCAAGCTTGATCGCATCATCAGCATTGCGACTCTCACGGCTTCGGTGGCCGCGCTGGTGCTCGTGTTGAAGCGGCCGCAGCCCGTGGCTCCGACTCTGCCTGCTCCCGCGGTGGCCGCCAACGCGCAATCGTTTCAGAACAAGATCGAGCAACTGGAACAGGCACGGGCGCAGGGACAGTCAGGCGCTGAAGTCCGGCTGAATGCGCAAGAGGTCGCTGCGGCGATCGCGCAGGCGTCGGGGGCTTTAGACGCGCCGGCGGGTAGCGGCTCCACGGGCGCGGCTTCTTCCACGGGTTCGGAGTCGGGAACGGATTCGCTCTCGGGGAACCTCGGTGCGGGCGAACCCTCGGTGAAGGATTATCAGGTGAACTTCGAGGGCAACATCGCGAAGGGACAATTCTTGACGCATATCGCAGGTAAGGATGTCTGGGTCACGCTCGAAGGTAAGCTTGGATCGAAAGATGGGTACGCGACGTTCGATCCTACCAAGATCAAGATCGGCGATCTCGAGGTGCCGGTGTCGCTGGTCAATGATCAACTGCAGAAGCGGCTCGCAGAACAGCGCGACCGGTTGAAGTTGCCTGAGAACGTGGGCGGAATTCGGGTGGAAAATGGGGAAGTGGTAGTGAGTAATAAGTAAGCTGCGAGCTTTGAGCTCCGAGCGATCAGGTGGTTAAGACTGTCCGTCCAGCTTCGAACCAACAGCAGGTTCTTCACTTCGTTCAGAATGACAAGGCCCTGGCTTCACCCGGGACGCTTTGTCATTTAAGCCCTTTCTTCTACAAGCCAGCTGCCGCTTTCTTTTCCGTCCCCGGCAGCGCATTCCCGGCCGCAACTTTTGCGTACCACTTGCCTGATTCTTTCACGGTGCGCTTCTGCGTTTTGAAATCCACGTAAACAATGCCAAAGCGCTTGGTATAGCCCTCGGCCCATTCGAAGTTATCGAGCAGGCTCCAGGCGTGATATCCGCGGACGTCGGCGCCGTGCTTGATGGCCTGCGCCAGCTCGCGCAGATAGCTGCGATAGTAGGCGACACGGCGCGTGTCATTGACTACGCCGTTTTTGCCCGGCACATCTCCGTAGGCGCAGCCGTTCTCGGTAATCTCGATGGGACGCCTGTAATCCTTGGCGATGCGCATGACGATCTCGTACAGGCCGTGCGGGTAGACTTCCCAGCCCATGTCGGTTTTGGGGCCCGTGTCGCCGCCCAGCTTGACGTCGGCCGGAAAAAGCTTCGAGATGGGATTCAGGTTCAGGGCGCCGCGCCGGGTCGCCTTCACGATCATGCGGAAGTAATTGTTAATCCCAATGAAGTCGAGTGGCGTACGAACTTTCTCCATGTCGCCCGCTTGCACGCCGAGCATTTCGGGCGTTACACCGACGAATGCATCGGGATACTTTCCCTTGAGCGCCGCGTCGAGAAACCAAACGTTCTGCCAGAGATGAGAGCGCTCCGCAGCTTCGCGATCGGCATGTGAGTTCGTGGCAGGCTGCATGGGCGACATGCTGAAAGCCGTGCCCACGGCCGATTTCGGGCGAACCCCCTTCATCACGCGATAGGCCATCCCCTGCGCCATGCTCACCACATGGATCGAGCGCAGGTACGCATCAAGGTCCGTTCGTCCGGGAGCATGATTGCCCAGCAGGTACCCAAGCGTGGTGAAGACCCAGGGTTCGTTGAAGATCATCCAGGAATGCACGCGATCGCCGAGCGCCGTCATCATGAGGTCGGCATAGTCGGCGAAACGTTGCGCAGTATCGCGATTGGGCCAGCCTCCCGCGTCTTCGAGCGCCTGCGGCAGATCCCAATGATAGAGCGTGGCAAACGGCCGAATCTTGGCGGCCAGCAGCGAATCGACCAGGCGGCTGTAGAAGTCCAGTCCCTTCGAGTTCGGCTTGCCGGATCCATTCCCCTGGATGCGAGGCCATGAGATGGAGAAGCGATAGCTCTTCATCTGCAGAGACTGCATGATGCGCACGTCTTCGGCGTAGCGGTGATAGTGATCGCAGGCGACATCACCGTTCTCGTTGTTCTTGATCTTGCCGGGGGTGTGCGAGAAGCGGTCCCAGATCGATTCGCCCTTGCCGTCCTCGTTCCACGCGCCCTCCACCTGGTAGGAGGCCGTCGCGGTTCCCCACCAGAAATTCTTTGGGAAAGTGACGTGAGCTGAAGCGGCAGCGGCCGTCAGTGGCCATGGCAACGCGGCGTTGATAGCACTGGCGGCTGTGAATCCTAGAGTGGCGGAGAGAAACCTTCTGCGGGTCAGGAAGCCAGGGTCGATGGACATGGTTCGAATGCAGTCTGCTTTCGTCGGATGATATTGGAGGCGCAAAAGGATGGAGCGCCGATCTACTCAATTATGCTTGATGAATTTCGCGTCCTTCTTACCGGTGAGATCGTTGTACAGCGTCTCGGTAAATGCGTCGGTAGTGATGAAGTCGCCGTTCCACTTCTTCCAGGGATCGAGCACTTTTTCTTGCTTGAGTTGATCGAGCGTCTTCCCCTGCTTCACGCCTTTCTCGACCGCAGCGCGCGTTTCCACCAGCATCTTCACGTATTCGCGCACATCGTCCAGATTCGACACATTACCGTGCCCCGGAATGACTTTCACGTCCGCCGGCAACTTGGGAAGGACTTCCTGCATGGCGGCGATCATGCCTTCCACGCTGCCGCCGGATGCCAGGTCAATGAATGGGAAACCGTAGCGCACGAAATCGTCTCCCATGTGAACGACATTCGACTGGGGAAAGAAAATGATGCTGTCGCCGTCGGTATGGCCACTAGGAAAATGCAGGGCGCGGATGTCTTCGCCATTCAGGTGGACGGTGACGTCGTGATCGAAGGTGATGATGGGAAGGGCTTCTTTCGCGGCGGGCTTGTGTTCCGTGGAGATCGAGCCGAGATTGCCTCCCGGGCCGCCCGCCTCCAACCGTTTGCGAACATTGTCATGCGCAATGATGGGAGCCTGCTTCTGAAAGAACGCATTCCCGCCGGTATGGTCGCCGTGGTAGTGGGTATTGATGATGAAGCGCACGGGCTTGTCCGTGACGCCCTTGAGCGCCGCCTGAATCTTCTCCGCTAACGGTGCGTACTGGTCGTCGACCACCACGATGCCGTCTTCTCCGACGGATGCGCCGATGTTCCCGCCCGCGCCCTCGAGCATGTAGACACTGCCTGCCACCTTCGTGACTTTAATCTCAACCTTGCTGAAGTCTTGATCCTGCGCGCCGGTAAATCCCGCGGCGAGGACCATCACGAAACCGACGATCATGCAGTGGCGCATGAATGCACTCTCCGATGCTCTTGAAACTCGCACGGGATTGTAAATGGTTGGAGCGGTCTTGAGTAGGGACGCAACTACTGCCCGGCCGGCGTGCCTTCAAACAAGGGGAACAACTGATCCGCACCCGCGCGGTAGACGCCCCAGGCGCTGCCAGCATCGGAGATTCGCCGGAAGAGCAATTCGCCGCGGCCGTCGCCGTCGGCATCCACTGCGTCGATTAACTCCAGACGTGGAGTCTGGTCGAGGTGGCCAGCGTCCGTCACGCCGGTATACAGTTTCCGCAATTCGTCGTAAATGTTCTTCTTCGCCACCAGCGTGATGTAGTACTGCTGGGCCGGATCCGGCGAACCGCCGGCAGTGTCCGGCATGTGGGCAGTCGCGCTCAAAATAAATACCGGCTCGTTCGTATTCCACAAGTCGAATGCCCGGAACTGGACTTCGTCGAAGATCGGCTGCGGACCTCGCGTGGCCTTGTGCGCGGCAGGAGCGCGCGCCGGTGGCTTGGTTCCCGGGACCGATGGCGTCCTCTCCTTAATCCGGGCCAGCAGCGCGTCGGAAGCGAGGGCCAGCATTCCTTTGCGGTATTTCTGTTCCTCGTCTGGCTTGATGTCGTAGGAGTATGGGCGAGGATCGGGGCCGCCGGCATCCGAGATCGCCGGAATCGCCAGCCTGGTGATTTTCTTGGCATCCGGTTTTGCATCGGTCTTTGAGGCAGCGCCTATGGGCCGTCGCGGAACGCCGGTCGAGGCTCCGACCTGGGGATGCTCCGCGCTTTCGGTTTCAGGCTTTCCGCGCTTGAGAATCGGCCGGTTGGGATCGTCGTCATTTGCGTTCGAGGAGGCGCCATCGGATGCTTTCTCTGCGGGTGGGCTCTCCTTCGAAGCAGTTTGCGGCTGCGGTGAAGAAGCAGGGGGCGGGGTTGACGAGGGCGTTGTCTTCTTATCGTCTGTGGGCGCCGTACTGGGTGATGTTTTTGCGGAATCTGGCTTGGCGGAATCACCGCGGCGCAACTTGGGCGGCCCCTCGTCTTCGTCTCCCATCTTTGGCGTGTTGGACGTGGGCTTGTGAGCTTTCGCTTCCGATCCCGCCGGACTCCACTTCCCTTGCGCGAGCCAGTTGCCGGGGGTCGTTTGCAGCGCCCCGTCCACAGTGAACAAGCCCTGCGGAACCCCGGTCTTCTCGCCTTCGTAGACGGTTTCGCTCCAGAGCGCCAGCGGCACGGGCGAGGCCTTGTAGGCGCCTGCGTCGTAAAACTTGCCGTTCACCATGATCGCGATCGGAATCAGGTGAGCTTTCCCGTCAGACCAGAGTTCCACGAGGCCGAGCGCGCGTGGACCCTTGGTTTCCTTGCCCTTCCGTGCGACCTGCGCAAAACCAACCTGCGCGCCTAGGCACACGAGCACCGCGCAGATGACGACCTGGCCGACGCTGCGGTATAACCATGTGCGGATTGGAGATAAAGCCATGCTTGACGTTAATGATAAAGCCCCAGACATCCAATTAGAGGACGAGAACGGCCAAGAGGTTTCCTTGAAGAATTTCAAGGGCAAAACGGTGGTGCTCTATTTTTACCCGCGCGCCGACACTCCCGGATGCACTAAGGAAGCCTGTGAATTCCGTGACAGTTACAAGAAAATGCAGAAAACCGGGGCTGTACTGCTGGGAGCGTCGGCCGACACACCCAAGGCGCAGAAGAAATTTCAGGAGAAGTTCCATCTTCCCTTCACGTTGCTGGCCGACGCCGACAAGAAATTATGCAACGCCTTTGGAGTGATCCAGGAGAAGAATATGTATGGCAAGAAGGTGATGGGCGTGGCGCGGACAACGTTCATCATCGGGCCGGACGGAAAGATCAAACATGTATTTCACAAGGTGAAGCCGGAGGGACACTCGGAGGAAGTGCTAGCCTACTTGAAACAAGCGGCTTAGGGATAACCGCTGACCTACCGCTCTTTCTCCCTCGCTTTGATGGAGTGTCGCAGCATCGCCACCTCAAGGGTGGACTGCAGTTCCCGGCGATGAAACGGCTTCAGGATGAACCCATCGTGGTCCGTACGACTGGCTCGGTCCACCGTCAGGCGATCCGAGTGGGCAGTTAGATAGACGATGGACGTATCCAGCTGCTGGAGAATTTCTTCAGCAGCTCGAACGCCGTCTTTCTCACCCTTCAATCGTATGTCCATCAGAACCAGGTCCGGGCGCTCTCGAGTGGCGATGGCGATACCTTCATCGGCATTATCGACTGCGCCGATCACGGAAAAGCCGATGCACGACAAGCGCTCTCGGAGGTCTTCGGCAATCAGGGCCTCGTCTTCGACGATCAAGGCACGGGGGGCAGGGGTGACATGATTAGACTGCATGATCCACCATGGATTGCAGCTGGGCCGAGGTTCCAGGTTCATTCCTGATCAATTCGAACGAACCGCGAATCTGCTGGGTTAAGGACCGCACCAGCCTCAAGCCGAGTGATTTGGTCGCATTAAGGTCCAGATGGTCGGAGATGCCGATTCCAGTGTCCTCAACGCAGAGGGTACAGCGGCCTCCCGTCCCGGTGCGCAGCGTCACTTTGATCTCGCCGCTTTCGCCGTGTGGGAAGCCATGTTTGAAGGCATTCGAAATCAACTCATTGAGGATCAGGCCGCAGGGAATCGCCAGGTCAGCATCCATGATCACGGGCTCAAGGTCACTCCTCAAAGAAACGAAAGCATTCGGACTGCCGTGCGAAGAGAGAATGTCGGTCGCCAGTCCGCGCGCATACTCGGCGAAGTTGATGCGTGCAAGATTCTCGGAACGATACAAGCTCTCGTGCACCAGGGCCATCGAATGTACTCGATTTTCCATGTCCTGGAAGATATGGACGGTTTCTTCGTCTTTGGAATGCGTGGACTGGAGATAGAAGAGACCGCAAATCACCGCCAGGTTGTTCTTGACCCGATGATGTACTTCGCGCAGGAGAGCTTCCTTTCGTTCTTCGCTGGCGCGCAACTCAACAGTCACTTGTTCTGAAATTTTCTCCTGTTGGATCAGGGTCAGAACTCGTGGAACCATGAAGGGCAGCACGAGGGCCGTAGTCAGAGAAGCAACTACGGTAAAAACCTTTACCATTGCCGACAGGACGTAAACCGGGATCCAGATGGTCACCACTTCCATGAAGTGGGTGCCGCCGCAGGCGACAATGAAGAGCCCAAAGGCCAGGAGCATCCAGGGGAAAGGAATGTCCCGGCGCGCTTTGTGAACCAGGTATCCCAGGGTTACTGAGATTGCAAGATACGCGGTTCCAATCAGCGTGTCGGCAACCACATGGGTCCACACCAGGGCCGGGTTTCGCATGTAGCAGTAAAGATGTGGCAGGAAATCAGTCGCCAGCAGCCGTCCCCTGAGTCGGGGCCAGATCAGGAAGGGGACAACGGCCAGCGCGGAAAGTACTACGATCGCCCACAGCTGACCTCGGGATGGCCGTGAATCTTCGAAAATGCTGAGGCTGGTGGGCGTCGGCAAAACTGGTCCTCCTCTACAAGGTTCGCCAGCCGGAACCCTTTGGGGAACTAGTCTTCGCAAGTGCTTTTTAGGACGAAGCCTGGAAAATGAGACTTGCAGTGCCCAGATGATTTGAGTAATTCTACGCCTTTATTTCGGCATCGTTGTTAAAAAGATAAGAAATCTTGCTGACATCGACCGCAAAACGGTGCAAGCGCCTGGGTGCGCTCTCATCTTGCGGATTTCGGGCCCGGGCGACGCCGGGCCACTTTTCGCGGGACCGGACGTTTCTTACTTCACCTTGGCCGCAGCGGTAGTCGTGAAGCTCAGCGTTTTCTCCGCAGGGATGATGGCTTCCTCTTTCCCGGTGGCTGCCGCGACGCCGGTCCCGGCTGCTCCTCCTGCGCCCGCTCCGATCAGAGCGCCCTTGCCTCCGCCGGCGAGCCCGCCAATCAGCGCCCCTACTGCCGCGCCCCCGCCGATCTTGGTCGCATTGCTCTTGGTGTGGCTCTTGCCTTCAATGTGATAGCTGCCGGTCGCGATCGGAACCATCTTGCCTTCGGCTTGTACCGAGGTGAGGCGGACCGAGATCTGTCCGGGTGCATGCAGGCGGCCGCTCGACTTGACCATCGTCACTTTGCCGCGCACGGGTGCGCCTGCCTTGGCGATGGTCTTGCCTTTCACCACCAGGGCATGGGTGAGTGTCGCATCAAAACGGTCCCCGACCTTGGCGGTGCCCGACGAAAGTTCCTGGCCGGTGCGAATCGTGATGCGGGTGCCGGCCGGAATCGTCTGGGCCGATGCCATCAGGGTGAGCAACGCCACCAGTGAGATTGTTTTCAGAGATTTCCCGAGCATGGTTTCCCCTTGAATGAATTTGTTGGAAGCGGCGCGAAGGTCGTATTGCGGGTATTCTACAGGCGAAGATGACTTCCCCGGCACTTACGAAAGAAGCAGCACCAATAAGGTCATTGGGCGTGCGTGACCTGCCGCCACTTGCGCCCGCCTTCTATGACCGCGATCCGCGGCGAGTGTCGCGCGATCTGCTGGGCAAAGTGCTGGTGCGCAGGCAGGGCAGGCGACTGCTGGTGGGGCGGATTGTCGAGGTCGAAGCTTATCTTGGCCATAACGATCCGGCGGCGCATTCCTTTGCGGGGCGCACTGCGCGGAATGCCGTGCTCTGGGGGCCGCCGGGCATCGCCTACGTGTACTTCATCTACGGGAATCACTATTGCCTGAACGTCTCCTGCCTAGGAGATGGAGTAGCGGGCGGCGTTTTGTTTCGTGCGCTCGAACCGCTGGCGGGCATCGACGCGATGGCGCGTGCGCGTCGGTGTTCAGAAGCAGATCTCGTCGATCTCAGAAAATTGACCAGCGGTCCGGGCCGCTTGGCCGAGGCGTTCGGCATCACGCGCGTGCGCGACAACGAGAAGGATCTCTGTTCGGCAAAGTCCGATTTGTGGATTGCCGACGATGGCTCGCCGCGGCCTCGTGCGAAAATTACTCCGCGCATCGGAATCACGAAAGCTGCGGAATTACCGCTCCGCTACATTGTTCCGGGGAACCGCTTTGTGTCGGGCCGAATAGCCTGAGCCGGCTGCACAGCTCTTTGCCGCGAAATTCGCCAGGTAAATCTTCAAATGATTCGTCGCGAGCGAGCGCGAGCCACTGGAAGCACAATGCAATGTCTTATTGAACGATGCTGAATGACGGTCGAACGCCGCTACTGAATCCGGAATCGCTCCGTCATCAATCTCTGCAGCCGTGGCTTGTAGAGGATATCGAAGGCCAATTCTTTCCCGGGGAACATCGCCAACGCCGCACGCCGCGCATTGGCCGATAACTCGGAAGCTTCCTCAATGGTGAGATTAGGATCCTGGCTGATCACCGACATGACCATGCTGATCATGACCTGCAGCCGCCTGATTTTTCTGGCTTCGTCCTGCCGCTCCTGAAGATTACTTTCTTCCCCACCCCGGTTCGCATCTTCCATACGGCCCTCGACAGGGAGCCTGCCGGGATTTCCCCAGCCCAGCCCGTGTGCTTTGGGGCACGCGCGCCGGAGGCCTCACCCCTGTTGTGCCCATTTTCAGGGCATCCCGTCCCCAAAAGCAACACCCCCAAGGTGGGGGTACCCTGCAATTTTCGCTGTATCTATGCAACTTATTGAGTTTCTTATGGTGCGGCTTAAACTGCCGCAGATAGGTTTACAATCGCTCTTGGCGGAAACGCCCAATCGGACCCTCGTCGGTCCGCGAAACTTCCCCGTGGAGGGTTTATGCCGGAAAGCTCCAATCCCCCAGCCGAGCGCGTTCCTGATCCAAACGAGAAGCTGGTCAAGGTGTTCGACAGCGAGCAGGAATCCGAGGCGATGGTTGTGAAAGGGCTTCTTGACTCCGCCGGCATCGACTCCGATTTGACTTCAGTGGACGCCGTGCAGGATATGTTCCCCGGCGTTGGCGGTATGGTCATCCTGGTCCGCGAGGAAGACGCCGATCGGGCCCGCCGCATGATCGAGGACTACCGGCAGTCGCCCGACAACGACGAGACCTCCGAGATCGATCTCAGCGAAGACACGCCAACTGTGGGATGACCGACTGCCCGTCCAGGTAGAAAGTCACCGCGCCGTTACGATCCGTTCGATAGGTCAGCGCTCCCTCTTCCTGCAAGTGTTGCAATGTCTCCCTGCGCGGGTGTCCGAAGGAATTTCCCACTCCCACCGAGATGATTGCCCAGCGCGGCTGGACCGCCCGCAGAAATTCCGACGTCGAACTCGTAGCGCTCCCGTGATGTGCGACCTTCAGCAGATCCGACTGGAGATTGTGCAGAGCGGCCATGCGTTGTTCGACCGGCCTCTCCGCGTCACCTTCCAGCAGGATGCTCGACGCGCGATAGGTGAGCCGCATGACCAGGGAATCATTGTTGCGCGGCTGCCTGGAGGTTTGCCAGCCCGCGGGGGGCGACAGTACGCTCACCTGCATACCCCCGAAGTCAAAAGATTCCTCGTCGTGGTGCCGCACGACGCGAATCCCCAGGCTCTCCGCATAGCTCAATAGCGCGCGGATCGACGGTGTCTCCGGAACAGCGCCAATCCACAACTCGCTCGGCCTGAAATTGTTGAGGACGGCGTGCATCCCGCCGATATGGTCGGAGTGGCCGTGGGTGAGAGCCACCGCGTCCAGGTGCGATATCCGTCGTTCCCACAAATACGGGGACACAACGTTCTCACCAAAGTCGAACTCCGACTGCAGCCCTCCCACCGGGCCGCCTGCGTCTACCAGCAGAGTTTTTCCCTGGGGCGTGACCAAGAGGAGAGAATCGCCCTGGCCGACGTCGATGGCAGTCAGTTCAACTACGCCCCAGCGGATGTGGGGTTGAGGAACGGCCGTACTTACCCACAAACCGGCCACGGCAAGGGCCACGAGACCACCCAGAAGAAGCGGCCGCCGTTTCCATGCGAACACCATAGCCAACGCCAATCCACAGACTGCAACGGCGATCGTGACCAGTTCAGGCATCGCGACTCGATGGTCGGCAAGTCGCAATCCGCCCAGGCTTCGCACCGTGCCGGTAATTCCATGCAGGGCCCACGCGGCAGAGACTGCAGGAAGTTTTGCCAGAGGCAGACATACGTAGCTGAGCGCAACGGCCAGCACAGCCGCCGGCATCAGGATGCCGGTCAGCGGCACCGCCAATGAGTTCGCCGCCATCCCTAGCACGTTCGCGCGGTGAAAGTAATAGACCATGGGCAGCGCCATTCCCAACTGCATCAGTATTGAAACGCAAAGCACCTCGTATGCCGATAGCGCGCAACGGGCTGTTAACCCCACGCCGAATTGCGCCGCGCGTGGGCCTAAAAGCACGGCCAACCGCCCCGCGACCATGCGCAAATCCAGCCGCATCTGCGCCACCCGTGGCGGGAGCGTGCGATCGTAATCGGTGGAATCAAGATGACGGAGCCCTCGCAGGTAAGGTTGCGAACTGCGTTCCAGCACGGGCACAAGGATCGAGGCCACGATGAACACGGCAAGAAACGTAAGCTGAAAGCTCGGCCCCAAGACCGCTCTAGGATCGGTCACCATCACCACCAAGGCCGCCGCCCCCAGCGCATTCAGCATCGATCGTTCGCGATACAACAACCGTACGCCGAGATATACGGTAAGCATCAACACGGCGCGCCATACCGGAGGACCGACGTCTGTCACGAATGCGTAAGCTGTGCACAGAACTACCGTCAGCCCGCTGGCGGCAAAATCGCTGAGCCGCAATCGCCGCATCGTCCAGAACACCACAAACGCCAGGATGCTGACGTTCATCCCTGAAACGACCAGGATGTGATAGGTGCCCGACCGCTGAAACTCGACCTTCGTGGCCGGCGTCAGGAAAGCGCTCTCCCCCACGACTGCTGCATCCATCAGCGCCGCGTCGTCGGCAGGCCACAGGACATGAATCTTCCGGACGATGCTGCGATGCACCCGCTCCCGCCACCACTGCACCGGCGTTCCGATGAAGCCGGGCAGTACTTCTACCCTGGTACTTTTGCTCGAAGCGAGCATGACAATCCCGCGGTCGGCAAGATATCCGCGATAGTCAAACGCTCCCGGATTGCGAAAATTTCGCGGGGCCCGCAGTTTGGCCGCGAAACGCAATCGCTCCCCATAATGAAACACCCGCATCGGAACCGGGACACCCTCTTCATATTCCTGTTCCGGTTCCTTCGCATAAATTCCGAGGCGCAAACCACCATGCACGGCCTGCGTCTGACTGTCCTTAGCCACCTCGTCTATTTCCACGTCAATCGATTGACGTAACTCCCCCGACGGCACCTGCCGAATTTCTCCACCGCGTGTGACGTGCGCGGTAACGTAAACTTCCTCGCCATCCGTAAGAGCCAGCAGTCGTTGATCCGGGGCACCTGGCCGGCGCACTTGGATGGTCAGCGCTCCCACGGCAAACAGGGCCAGCAGTCCAATCGGAAACCCCAGCCACCAGTTCCGATGCGCGAAATAGAGTCCGGCCAAAAGCAGGGACACCGCCGCGACCACCCACCAAAAAGGAGGCCGCCAGGCATACACGCCGCAGACAATTCCGGTGCCGTAGGCGAGCGCTGCCCAGAGCATGGGCTGGCGAGGTGGTTTGCGAACCGGTGCGAAAAACGAAATGGCCTTTGCGGGCGACACTTCTTCCCCATCGGAAGGGAAGGCTACCGGACTAACTCGACCACACTCTCGATGTGGTACGTCTGCGGAAACAGATCGACCAGATGTACCTGCTTAACTCCATAACCTGCGCCTGTCAACGTAATCAGATCGCGGGCCAGTGTTGCCGGGTCGCAGGACACATAAGTCAGCCGAGGTGCGTCCATCTGAGCGAGGCTGCGGGCAACGCGCTCTCCCAGCCCAGCCCGCGGCGGATCCACCACAACCAGATCAGGGCGCAGCTTGCCGCCGCGATCGGCCAGATAGGCGTCCACAGTAGACCGCACCGCCTTCACGTTCCGGGGAGAATTGTATTTGAGGTCCGCCGCCGAACCTTGTGACGACTCAACCGCTACAATGTGACGATACGACGCCGCCAGGGCCATGCTGAACAGGCCCACGCCCGCGTAAAGGTCCAGCGCAACCTCGCCGGAACGCCCACCCGCCACAATACCCACCAATTCATCGACCAAAAACCGGTTTGCCTGGAAAAATGATCCGCCGCTTACGCGCAGCGCCCCCGCCTTCGTGCGGTATCGAAATTCGCCCGCCCCGAGCGCCCATATCGGCTCCTCTGCGACGTGCCCCTGAACGCCCCTACCCGAGGCGGCAGTCTGTACGAGCGCATAGACGCTCGCAACCTCCGGCAGCTCGCTGCGTAACCGATCGGACAAAATCTGCGCCGTCTGCTTGTTCCCGCTGGATGCGCGCGGGTCGATATAAACCTCAACCTGCAAAGCCGAATCGTCCTCGTTCGTAAACAGCTCGACCTCGCGCACTTCCTGAGGCACTTGCCCCCGCCGGCCCAATGCCCAGAGCGCAGCAATCGCCCGATTCAACAACGGTGAACTGATCGGACAACTCTCCACCGGCAGCAGTTCATGCGATGACGCTTTGTAATATCCCAGTGCGAAGTCAGAATCCACTCGCACCTGCAGGCGCGTGCGGTTGCGATAGTTCCAGGGCGGCGAGGCGTGCACTTTCAGTTCCGTGGCCAATTCCATCTTGGCCAGCCGCCGCAAGTTTTCTTTCAGGATGGCCTCTTTAATGCTGAGTTGTTCCACATAGTCGGCGTGCTGATAGTGACATCCGCCGCAACGCTGAAAGTAAGGGCACCGCGCCTCAATCCTTAGTGGGGAGGCTTCGACGATCCGAATGGCGGCAGCGCGCACGAATCCCGGTTTCTCCTCCCGAAGTGCCGCCTCGACCTTCTCCCCCGGGAGCGTAAACGGGACAAAAGCAGCCTTGCCCCGTCCTTGTTCATCCGCAGGAAGGCGGCCGAGTCCGTCACCGCCATAAATCAGTTTTTCGATGGTGAGTTCCAAGACTTGATTCTATGCTAGGAATAAGAACAGACGTCCGCTACAACGGCCATAGCGCCACTCTTTATGAAATTGTCAGTGGTGATGTCCATCTACAACGAAAGCGCCACCTTGCGCCCTATTGTGCAGGCCGTACTTGCTGGCAACCCAGCCATCGAAATCGAATTGTTGTGCGTCGATGACGGTTCCAACGACGCGTCACGCGAAATCCTCCAACAGCTCGAGCGGGAGTACGCTCCTGCGCTGCGGGCGTTTTGGCAGTCCCGTAATATGGGCAAGGGGGCGGCGCTGCGACGCGGCATTCAGGAGGCGACAGGCGACTTCATCATCATCCAGGATGCCGACCTCGAATACGACCCTGCGGAATATCCTCTATTGCTGGCGCCTCTTCTCCAGAACAAGGCCGATGTCGTTTACGGCTCCCGCTTCATGGGCGGACGTCCCCATCGCGTCTTATATTTCTGGCACTCGGTCGGCAACCGCATCCTGACCCTCATGTCGAACGCTCTCACCGACCTGAACCTCACTGATATGGAGACCTGTTACAAAGCGTTTCGCCGCGATGTATTACAAGCTATCCCCCTGGAAGAAGATCGTTTCGGGTTTGAACCTGAAATTACCGTCAAAATCGCCAAGCGCCGATTGCGAGTTTACGAAGTAGGCATCAGCTACTCGGGCCGGACCTACGAAGAAGGGAAAAAGATTGGCTGGAAAGACGGAGTCCGCGCCGTCTGGTGTCTTCTGAAATTTTCCCTGAGGGAATCTCGCCTCCCGGTTCGTCCTTCGCTTGGCTCCCCAGCCCATGTGTCGCTTGATCGCGACCGCTAAACTCGCGAGTGCCGTGCCCGATCGGCATCAGCGATCATGCAATTAGCCGGCTTCTTCCCCGCCGTTATTTCCCCACATAGCTAACCCGCCAAATCGAATTCGATCCATCATCGCTCACCAGCAAGGATCCATCCGAAGCCACCGCTACTCCCACCGGCCGCCCCCAGACGTTGCCGTTTTCGAGAACAAAGCCCGTCAAAAAGTCTTCGTAATCCCCGCTGGCCTTCCCACTCTGATGCAAAGGCACACGAATAACCTCATATCCGGTACGAGCTGACTTATTCCACGACCCATGTTGTCCCGAAAAAATGTCGCCTTGGTACTCGGCGGGAAACTGCTTGCCTTCATAAAACGTGATGCCCAGCGAAGCATTATGCGGCTGCAGCAGCACATCCGGAACAATCGCTTTGTCCTTCAACTCCGGGTGCTTTCCTTTATGCCGGGGATCCTGGTGCGCGCCTATGTACCACCACGGCCATCCGTAAAATCCGCCCTCCTGCACATGCGTGATGTAGTCGGGCACCAGGTTGTCCCCGAGTGCGTCTCGCTCATTCACCGAACACCACAACTCCCCGGTCTTGGGACTTACCGCTAACCCGCCGCCCGCATTGCGGATTCCATACGCGTACACCCGCTGATTTGTCCCATCAGGATTGAACGCCAGGATGTCGGCCCGATTCTTCTCTTCCGGAGTTTCATCAGGATCGTCCACATTTGACCGTGAACCCACTGCGACAAACAGCGTCTTGCCGTCCGGCGAAAACTCCACCGACCGGGTCCAGTGTCCACCCGTCGGCAAGTTGATCAAATGCTCGGATTTTCCCCGGGCCGCCATGTCGCCGTTCTGGTAAGGGAAGCGCACCACCTCGTTCTCGCACCCGACATACACCCACTGCGGTTCCGGCCCCGGCGGATAAAACGCAATCCCATACGGACGCTTCATGCCGCTTGCGAACACCTGCATCTGCTCCGGCTTCCCCTCGCTGCCCATTCCGCGAAACACCCGGATTCGCCCGGGGTCACTCTCCGCAAGAAAAATATCCCCATTGGGCGCGGTGCGCAGCAATCGCGGATTGTCCAGTCCCGCCGCGTATAAATCCACTTTGAACCCGGCCGGCGCCTTGGGCCAGGCATCCCTCGGCCGCGCCACCACATCCGGACCGTTATCACTCGACTTCGTTGTGTAGGGTTGAGGAAGCTCTGCAACCGAAATCCTGCGGAGCGTCCCCGGCGACTCGTACCGGAAATCCGTGAACGGCGGTTTGGGCGCAGGAAGCTTCAAGGTCGAGGCCATCGCCGGGGCGGCCGTCGGCAGCTTTGCTCCCTTCTGCAAGTAGTCGCTCTTCACGTAACTGACGATCTTCCAACGCTGCGCCGCCGGCAGCTTCGCCCATGACGGCATCTCCCGCTTGGGATCGCCCTTGGTGATAAACCAGAACACCTCTCCGGGCGTCGCCTTCCGGATATCATCCGCCCGCAGAGCCGGAATGTTTCCCGACCCCAGCCCCGTTTCCCCATGACAGCGTGCGCACTTCAAGTGGAACAGGGGTTTGCCCGCCTCCGCCGGGGTCCCCTCGTAGGGATTCTTCAGTTCTTTCGCGGAGTCCGGCGCATTGTGGAAATTCTGTGCCTCACTACTGGCGACCGAAAACAGAACTGCCCAGATCGCTACCGCAAAGACTATTGGCCTTTGCATCTCTCTCCTCACAATGCTCCTGATATGTGTCAGCGATTTTCTTATCTAAAGATGCGGAAAAACTTGGACAGGAATCATATTTTGGCAGTACCCGATTTCAACCTCCGGGCGAATGCAACGCCGCGCTTCAACTCCGCCGCCAGATCGGTTTCCGCCGTCGCGATATGCACCGGTTTGTCCGATACCCGCCCCAGCCACGTATTCAATTGCTCTGGAGTGCTCGTGACCGTCCGTCCCTCCCGCGTCACTGGCATTCCTTCCGACTCCCAACGCTGCGCCACTGAGACGGGCTCGCCCAGAAATTCTGCAATCGCCTTCCAGCCCTTCAGAATCTCAGGCTGACCTTCGGCTTGCGCTTTGATTGCCTTCTTCGCCATGATGACCGACTCTCACTCCACTTGCCTGATCAGTGAGCTCAAGAAAGTCCGAAACATTAAGCATCCCCAGCATCATGCGAACGAACCCGGGTACCGCGCGCCGCTTCTCGTCGCGATAGAGATAGGGGTTCGTAAGCTGCAGCCTGTGCCTACTGGTCTCCAGTTCGCATCCGTCCTGCGCGACCACGTTGCGAACCCACTCCGACTCGCGCCCGTAGGTCAGCGCAATGACGAAGCGATTCCCTCGCCGAAACACGATTACGGGCGTCCGATATACGCGTCCCGTCTTCCGTCCCACATGCACCACGACGCCCATCCCCGGCATGCGCGTAGCCAGCGGGCCCAGAATCCGGTTCGTAACATGCAAGTTGACTCGCGCAAGCCAGCGCGGCGCCGGCATAGAAGTTCCTCTGACCATTCAGATGCATTCCCCACCCCGCCCGGAACCAGGTTTTTTGAGCGATTGTCATCCGAGGAGTGCAGCGACGGGGAATCTGTTCGCCGCTGACATTGCCGCCAATCAACGGCCCTCTCACCCTGTCATCCCGACCGTAGTGAGGCGTCAGCCGAACGCAGTGGAGGGACCTTGTAGTTTCGTTGTTCCGCCCAAAACATGGTGGCGTAATCACCCATGTACAATGTCATATCTGCCATCTTGTGGTTGGTCCCTTCAGCTTCTAGTCTCGATAAATCGCGAATCGAATGGAACGCGAATTCCAGTGGGGTCTAGTCGACCCTGCCCCGCACCAAAAAGGAGGAACTATGTCAATGACTCAAGCGAAGACCACGGACCAGACTTTCGCCCGCGGCCAGTTCGAGCCGATAGGCCTGAAAGAAAAAGGCATCGTAGAGCCCGATCTCAAGTATTTGCGCGTTGCTCTGCGGCTGGTAGGTGTGACGTTTATTGTCGGAATTTACACGCTCACGCAAATTTGGCCGTCTGGCTGGACGTGGCATACGGGCCATACCTCGCACTATCTCCAGATGATTCTTGGTGTGTATGCGACCCTGGGAATTTTTCTGTTGATTGCCAGCCGCAAGCCGCTCGCCAATTTGAGCCTCATCTGGTTCACGGTATGGTCCAGCGTTGTGCATGCTTTAATCATGGCAGCCCAGGCTCTGGCGAACCCTGAACACATCGGTCACCTTTGGGGCGACGTTCTCGCGTTGTTTCTTGTAGCCGCTGTCCTCGCGTTTCTGACGCCCCGTGGCGCCGCGGCGAAGGCATGCTAGTTTTGGGGCATGGCCCCTCCGAGGGGCCGCCCCTTTTTCAAAACTAACGCCGTCTTTCATCACTTGGTGGTTAGCGCAAAACATCACACGCTCGTGTGATCCAAGTCCTATCCCGCCCAATTCCCTTTTGGCTATAAGCGATGCTGCGGACCTATCGCCCGCAAGGCAAGGTATTCCGGCCTAAGTCCTTTGTCCGGAATATTTTGCCTTTAAGTTCTTTGAAATGTTAGATTTTGCCCTCGTCTCGCGCGTAACGGCAGCAATATACTAGACGCACAAGCCTGCGTCTGGTACGTTGGCGTCAAAACCGCCGTGAAGGGGCTGCCCGGCTTTCTAGAGGCTGGGCAGTTTTGGCCGTACTATTTGCCGTGACAGGGCTAGTCTGCTTCCTCGGCCCACAGTTCAAAGCCGTCAATTGGCAAGTATCGAAAACTGCCGTCCTCTCCCTTTGTCCATTTCGCATTGGCGGGATGGGTGGAATGAAGCCAAAATCTTGTGTGGTGAAATTCCTCTCTCATTCGATCGTAATAGCTAACGCATCCCAATATCCAGATCCCACTGACATCGGTTATGTGACTCCAAGAGGTTTCACTCTCCAACAGATCCAAGAAGTGGATCGTTTCAGAGTTGGGAAAGATCACTTCGCTGGACGGTGGTTGTTCTTCGCATCGTATCCACCTGTTAGCAGGTCTTTCCTCTATGTGTTCATTAAAATCGAGAAGTACGCTAATCGTTGGATTGACCAGATAAGCGGGGGCGATTCCAAAGTTCTTGATGTGATAAGAAGCATTTACAAACACTTCAATTCTGTCTCGGCCTGGATGGTGGCGCGCATGGAGGGTGGCCGGACCATTGTGCAAGGTTATCCCGATTGCGCCCAACCCCGGTCGCTGAATAGCCTCAATAAGTCGTACTTGTCGCTGTGCGTAGAAGGCATAGATGGCAGCGGCAGCGAACGCTCCTGCTGTGACGAGAAACATAAGCACATCAAGAATTACTTTCCACCTTGGCGTTTTGTGATGGCAGCACTTGCAGGCATTGTCGGAGTCTGCTGGGGCTGGTGGAATTTGCGCAATGAGCTTAGGGAAAACGTCGGCACTGTTGCTTTTCTTGGCGGACTTATTTTGTGGATGTATGCTGTGGGTGGGCTGCTCTTGTGGGGGTTTGAATAGTGATCGGAGCTTCCCAATGAGAAAACCAAATGAAACGAGAATACCGAGAAGGGCCAGCGGCGAAAGAGGACTTCGAGCAGGCGATGCAGACTCTTTTTCAGGCTCCAAAAGTCACCCCCAAGAAAAAGCAGCAGGCCCGAAAGCCTGCTACTTTACACAAGCCCAAACGCTCCGACAAGGTCTAGCAGGTTGCGGAAAAACTCTGATTCGAGTGGCATGGCCTACCAACGGGACGGCGAAACAAGGACAGGCACGACTAGCGATGTAGAGCGAGATAAGCGATGTAAAAGAAGAGCGTAGCTCCCGCGATTCCAATCATCCCGGCGAGGCGCAATCCCCAATCAGGCATCTTGTACGGATGCCAACTACCCTGCTTCCAACTGTCGGCGAAACGATCCAAGTTTGCTCTAACGTAGCCGGGTCGCAGAATCATGGTCAGCCCGAACGCTAAGAAACCGGCACCCATAACGAGTGCGGCAGGCGCATCACTTGGGCTCATGCTTGGCACGGCAGCAGAGTACCAGAAAACTCTCTTGTTTCCACAACACAACCTGATAAGAAGAAGGCATGCGCGGAAAAGACGAGCAGCAGTTGGATGTGTTCAGTTACATCAGTCCCGAGCAGCGAGTTCCGCAGGACCACCCATTGCGTTCGCTACGCGCCATGACCGATGAGGCATTACGAGATTTGCAGCCACGGTTCAACAAGTTGTATGCCAAAACTGGACGCCCCTCGATTGCGCCGGAGAAGTTGTTGCGGGCGCTCCTGCTGCAAGCGCTGTACTCGGTGCGAAGCGAACGGCTGTTGATGGAACAGCTCGACTACAACCTGCTGTTCCGCTGGTTCGTGGGCTTGAACATGGACGACGCCATTTGGGATGTGACCGTGTTCACCAAGAACCGCGAGCGTCTGCTCGATGGGGACATTGCCGAAGCCTTCTTCCAAGCCGTGCTCCAGCAGGCACGCGAGCGGAGTCTGCTCTCGGACGAACACTTCACCGTGGATGGAACGCTACTGGAAGCTTGGGCGAGTGTGAAAAGTTATCAGCGCAAGGATGCGAAGAACGACGTTCCGCCGGACGATCCTGGCAATGCGACGGTGGACTTCCACGGGGAGAAGCGGTCGAACCAGACGCACGCATCGAAGACGGACCCGGATGCGAAGATGGCCCGCAAAGGCAAGGGCAAGGAAGCCAAGCTGAGTTACAACGGGAATCTGCTGGTGGAGAACCGCCACGGACTGATCGTGAACAGCGAGGTGTTCGAGGCCAACGGAACAGCGGAGCGCGATGCCGCTCTGGTGATGCTGGAACAGATTCCGGGCACGAAACAAGTGACGGTGGGCGGCGACAAAGGGTATGACACGGCGGATTTCGTGGCCGAGTGCAGAAACTTAAAGGTCACGCCGCACGTGGCCCAGAACCTGCAGCGGCCCGGTGGGAGTGCCATTGATGCTCGCACGACGCACCACGTCGGATATGCCATCAGTCAGAGGAAAAGGAAACGCGTTGAAGAGTGCTTCGGCTGGCTGAAGACGATTGCGCTATTGCGGAAGGTTCGGCATCGTGGAATCTTTAAGGTGGGATGGGTCTTCACCTTCGCGGCTGCGGCCTACAACCTAGTCCGTATGAGGAATCTGGCGATTCAAACAACGTAAGCCGAGATCGTAGTGCGTTCGCAGGAACGAAAAACGAATCGCGAACTACCCACGTCAGCAGTCAAAACTCTTCCCTGAGGCACACAATCGAAGAATCAGGAGAGAATCTAACTTGCATCATCCATTTTTCAGCAGCCTGCTAGGTTATCCTCTGGCCCTATGAAATGGCCTATGTTGATGTGTTTCCTGCTGGGCACAGCACTGGCTCAGAGTCCTACAGACGCCCTGTTCAAAGCGTTCCAGGCTGCTCCAAACCAGCACTTCTATCTAGACTTGGACTCGGCAGAGGGAGCCTACTCCCAATGGCGTAACGATGATTTGGGAACGATGAACGCTATCCGAGCATCGCTTGTAATCAAAAGGATCGCAACTCATATCAAGTGGCTGCCCACATTTTCCATCGCCTTGGCAAAGGATGCACCAGAACGGGCGAGCGAGACTCCTGATTCAGTCAAAGTCCAGATTTGGTCGCCTGATCGACGTCCGCCACTCGAAATGCGAATCATTCAGTATCACAACAATCAGATTGTGGCCGACGAGAAACTCGGCAAGACGCTCGAACTGAACGAGAAGATGGATATTGAGTTGTTTTTCGTGATGCCCGACACAATAGTTCTTAATCTCGGAAGCGCTGGGATCCGAAAAGTTAAGGTATCTTGGAAACCCACGAGTGCTGCCATTATCGGTTCTTCGGGGCAGATGAAGGTCGCTCCGTTAGAGCTGGGCACGGTGAACCCGTAGTCGCACATCGGTTCACAATTGTTGTCGGGTCGCTAGTTGCGAAAGGTTAACTGCTGCAAAATCCCCATCTCACCAATTGAGCGCAGAGGGTCCGGAACTCTTCCCCTACGGCACGAGTGAAGCCACGCCCTTCCCTTTGCGGAGTCTTTGACGGACAGCTTTTTAGTGAGTCGGCGGAACGTATTCTTTGGGGGCGACCGCGCCGTCGCCGAAGAAGAATTGTTCCATGTGGCGGACGATGACTTCCTGGTCTTCGCGGCGGGCGGGGTTGAGGCGATATTCGTTGAGGACCATTTTGCAGAATTCGGTCCACTGGCCCCAGGCTTCCCGGGAGACGTTGTCGTAGATCTTCTGGCCGAGTTCGGTGTCGAAAGGTGGTTCGTCGAGGCCGGGCAACTGCTTTTTCAGCTTTACGCAAAAAACTTCGTGCGCCATGTCGGGTCCTTGATCGGTAATTAATAAGAAATTATCTCATAAGGTAACGCTCTTTCTCGGCTCAGGCCGGCTGCGTTGCCGGTGGTTCGGGCAAAGGCTCCACTGGAAATGTGCCTTCCGGAGTAATTTCAGAATCCGGCCGATTGCGGGGATAATCTGATCTCCAGAATGAATGCTGAACTGATTAAAGAACTCCGGAGCATTCCCTACCTTTCGGACCTATCCGATGACAAGTTGGGGTGGCTGGCCGACCACGCCGACGTGGCTACGGCCGAACCGGGCGAGATCGTGATCCGCGAGGGCGAGCCGGCCGAGTGGATGGTGATCTACCTGGAGGGGGAAACGGACGGGCGGCGGGAGAGCGGCGGACCCGATGCGCCCGTGTACACAGCCCGAGCGGGCATGATTACGGGCATGCTGCCCTTCTCGCGCATGACCCATTACACGATCACGGCCCGGGCGGTGAGCCATCTGCGGGTGGCGCGCATCCCGAAGGGCCTGTTCCAGGAAATGCTGCACCAGATTCCGGAGCTTGGGCCGCGGCTGGTGGGAATTTTGTCGGACCGCGTGCGCGAAGTGACCAGGCTGGACCAGCAGCGGGAGAAGCTGGCCTCTTTGGGGAAGCTGTCGGCAGGGCTGGCGCACGAATTGAATAATCCGGCGGCGGCCGCGGCGCGCGCCGCGAACCTGCTGCGGACGATTTTTGACAAGCGGGAGCAGGCCAGCTTCGAGATCGATCAGGAAAATCTTCCGCCGGAGGCGCGAGCCACGCTGCGCATGATCGAGGCCAAGGCGCGCGAACTGCAGACAAGGACTCCCGTGCAGAATGCGCTGGAGTTGAGCGACAAGCAGTCGGAGTTGCAGACCTGGCTCGAGCAACACGGCGTAGACGATGGCTGGGAAGTGGCTCCGGTGCTGGCCGAAGCGGGCGTGCAGGTGGAACACCTGGAGCGGTTGGCGCAGAAGTTCACGCCCGCGGTGATGAAGCCGGCAATCCGGCGTTTCGGGGCAACGCTGGAGATCTCTCGGCTGCTGAGCGACATTGAGCACAGTTCGTGCCGCATTTCGGAGCTGGTGAAGGCGATCAAGGAATACTCGTTCATGGACGAGGCGCCGCGCCAGGAAGTGGACATTGCCAAGGGCATTGAGAGCACGCTGATCATGCTGAATCACAAGCTCAAGCACGGCGTCACGGTGACGCGCAATTTCGACCCGAACCTGCCACGGATTTTTTCGTACGGCAGCGAGTTGAACCAGGTGTGGACGAACCTGATCGATAATGCGGCGGACGCCATGCAGGGCAAAGGCGAGCTGCGCATCCGCACCATGCGCGAAGGCGAAGACGTGCTGGTGGAGTTCGTGGACAACGGGCCGGGCATTCCGGCGGAAATCCAAACGAAAATTTTCGATCCCTTCTTCACAACCAAGCCGATGGGGGAAGGGACGGGCTTAGGCCTGGATACGGTGTACCGGATTGTTCGCAAACATCACGGGAACGTGAGCCTGGTCTCACGTCCGGGCTACACATGCTTCCGGGTGCGGCTGGCGATTAAGAACACGCGGATATAGTAGGAACGCACCGGAAGCAACTTCTGATAGCTTTGGTTTGTGCGTAGATACCGCTTTGCCCTCCGTTCTTTTCGCTGCCATGTGCCCACTGCATTCCTCTTGCTTGCCACCCAAGCGACCGCTTAACTTGGGGCTTCTTCCCCGGGAAACTGTTTGTCGCGAACCTTGGTTGTCACCGTAAGTGACAAACAAGGACCCGTGACGACTCTTGACCAGCGCAACTTCCATATCGGGTCAAAGTCATCGGTTCTGAAGATAGTTGGGGCCGCCGCGCGGCATCGCGCGCCGAGAGCAATTTTGCTGGTCGATCTGAGCGGAAGCATGCGCTCCGAGGGACAGGTCGAGGTGATTGCTGCACTGGCACGCGGGTTCGTTAGCGCTGCCCCAGCGCAAGCTCCGCTTGCGCTGGTGACGCTTGCTGATCGGGTGAAAGAACGGCTTGACTTCTCGACCCCGAAGGAGGTCCTGCTGCAGAAACTTCTGGCCATCAGTCAGGAGCCTCCCTCAACGCCGGGTGGCAGAACTGCCCTCATGGATGCGCTGACCGAAGCCACCGCCATGTTTGGCACACCACAATCTGGCGACGTGATTTTCCTCATCAGTGATGGTGGTGACAACGTCAGCCATACTCGCATTTCCAGTGTCAAGAAGCTTCTCCTCGAACGCGGGGTGCGACTCTTTT
Source organism: uncultured Acidobacteriota bacterium (assembly GCA_963733805.1). GTDB lineage: Bacteria > Acidobacteriota > Terriglobia > Terriglobales > Acidobacteriaceae > Gp1-AA133. The sequence goes on from CAVTEO010000012.1 coordinate 498,688, forward strand.
CGTTTATCCCTTTGAACCAGATATTTCCTACGGAGGAAGTACGGATTGGCCCTGAAGCCCTCACCGACCTTACGAACAACACGGGTGGAAGACCGATGACTTTCGAGCGGCTTTCCCGCAGCGGCTGGGATAACTCCCCGGATGCGCTCGCCCGGGACAGCGAGATGGGCAATTACATGTATGTGCTGGCGGCATCGAGCTACGACCTTAAGATCGAGGTCGGTCGGGAAATCAAGAGTCCGATTGCGCTGAAACTGAAGATGGTCGGCTCCGACGGCAAGGAGGTGCGGAATCTGCAACTCCTCTATCCGCGTGAGTTGATGCCGTGCACGCAACTCGGACCGTAGTCCGCTATTGAATGGTCAATGTGAACTTGACCGTGTTCTTGAAGTTGCCATCATCGCCGGTGATGGTGACGGGAAAAGAACCCTTCGGAGTGCCGGGGGTGTGGTTCCCACTGCCGCCACCCCCACCGCCGCCGCTGCAGCCCGCTATCGTGAGCAGCCAAGCAAGCAAGAGCATTCCGAGAAGAGAGGCCCAGCGCCGTTTTCTTCGGGGCGCAAGGCCGAGGACGAAGACGCCAGCCAAGACAATCCCACCATGCGCGGCTCCGAGATACCTCGCTGCTGAACTTTCGCCCGGATGCACGATGTGAGGCGCTGTTGTCACGACGGCTATGGTCGTGCTGCCATTGCCGGTCACCGACGCAGGATTGAACGAGCATGCGCTGTATGAGGGCAGACCACTGCACGCGCTGGCGGAAAAGCTGACCGTACCGTTGAACCCGGTCTGGCCGGTGACGGTAAGCGTCAAGGTCCCGGAACCGCCTGGAGAAGTGATGGTCAAGACCGGATTGGGTGCGCTGAAAGCTAGAGCGTAATCGGGAGCGATCGTCACAGTGATGGAGGAAGAAGTGGAGGTGTCGTAGTTGCTGTCGGAGGTGTATTGCGCAATGATTGAGTTTTGGCCGTTGGGGAGAGCGGTGGTCTGATACATAGCCGAACCTCGGGGGTGGCCGGTCTGGGGATTTATTGTTGCCGCCAAGGGAGCAGTCGCCAATTGCGTGCCGTCGTTAAAAAATATGACATTGCCTGAGGGTGCCACACCGTTGCTGTCGGTATCGACCATTGCCTCGAGCGCGACATTCGAACCGGAGGCAGCAGGGGTCGCACTTGATTGCACCAAAGTAGCCGTCGAGGCTCTCGTGATTGTGAGATTTGCCGCACGTGAATTGCTCGACTGGAAACTCAGGTCGCCGTTATAGATCGCCGTAATGGCGTGGAGACCGGCGGTCAAAGTAGAAACGCCGTTTGGGGTATTGGTGTTTCCTTGGCTGTTGAGATTCTGGCTTATGAGTGGGGTGCCATTGTCAAAGAAGCTCACCAACCCGGTCGGCGTGCCAAACCCGGATTTTCCAGCCACGTCTGCACGCAGATAGACAAAGCTTCCGTAGGGCCCCGTCGTGAACGGGATCGGTTGCCCACTGGAATCCGCGGTTAGCACAGTTATGGTCGTGTTGCTGGGCTCTGGATTTACCGTCACCTGAACCGCAGGCGAGTCACTGGCTGCGAAGGTCGCGTTCCCGGGATAGTGTGCGGTGATCATGTTCGTGCCACCGGGGAGTGACTGCGTCATCGAGGAAATGAGGCCGCCGTTGAGAGTGAACTGGTCGACCGCGAGCCCGCCTTTGGGTGGAGCACCGGCATTGGAAAGCAGCGCCACGTCCCCGCTTGGAGTACCGCTGCTGGCCGTCACCCCGACGTCGACGGTGACCTTCGCGCCGTGCGTGATTGTCAGCGGAGCGAGAGTGAGAGTGGTTTGCGTGCTTGTGAACGTTGCCGCATTCCAGGCGTTCAAAAGATTGTTAACGTTGACGGAACCTATTCCGGTGGCAAGGTCGTATCCTGCCGCAGCGGTGTACTGACTCGCAGGGTTTGGGCCAGGGACCGCGTTGGTGCCACTGGTGATGTCGTTGAAGATGCAGGCGCTGTTCGGCGCGGCAGTCGTGTTTGAGCCGTTGCATTGGGCGGGATACTGCGATTGACCGCCGGCGAGTTTATAGAGAACGTAGTTGGCCTGGCCAACGCGTCCGCCTGTTTTTTGATTCACCAGGGCCATGATTCCCGCAAAGGAAGGGGCGGACGCCGAAGTTCCGCTGATTCCGAACAACAAGCCCTGTTGCGAGCACGAACCTTCGAAGCAAATCAGGTAGGGATCGTGTCCCGCCGCAGTGAGCGAGACGTCGGGTAGGTCGCGGAAGCCATCATTGGGAATGTGCAGAGTCGATCCCGCTTGCCAAGCGGGCTTGGCAACAACCGTGCTTGGACCACCACCTCCTGCCGCGATATTCGCATTTGAGCCACACGAAGCAGAAGCGCAGCTTTCATTCCAGACTTTCTCGGGAATATATTTCAGCGCAGTGACAGCCACGTGCGTGTTCGAACTCCAATACGTAGAATCGTGGCCGTTCTCGTTAAAGATGGTCCCGCCTACCGCCACGTTGAAAGGCGTCGAGGCCAAGGCATTTACGCCCAAGGGTCCGGTTGCAACGAACTCGCTCAGGTTGTCGCAGCCCGAGGAACCGGTGTCTCCGGTCGACACCATGTAGGTGATACCCTGCGCGGCGGCCTGTTGTGCGAGTGCGCTAAATCCGGCTAGTTCGGCGTTGGTAACATGTTGCTCGCAGATGCCGAAGCTTTCGGTCATCACATCGCCCAGATTGTTGTCGACTGCATAGAGCGCAGAAAGGTCGACCCCATCGGTCGTATCGGTGGAAGCAGACAGGACGAAATCAATGTTCGCATTGGGAGCGAGAGCGCCCGACCAGGTTACGTCGAGAATCGCCTCGGCTTCCTCCCCGCCGCCCAAATAACCTGGATCGGTGCCATTCAACACGAAATTCACGCTGGAAAAAGGCAGGCCGAAAATTGACCGGAAATCGAAGATATCCGCGAGGCTGAAGTTGGTGCGACCGATCACGGCGATCGTCGTTCCGGTCCCGTTGATACCAGCCTGGTACGCGGGATTGATTCCATAGATGACAGCATAGTCCCCGGGCGACAGGAAATTATGGCCACTGGAGTTCGTCGCGAACGGTTTGTCGGAACCCGGCGGATAAGTCAGCGGGAAACGATCGCCCGACATTCTCACCATGGGCTTCTTGAAGAAGTCGTGCATGGTCCAGACGCCCGCCACAACCGGCGTGAGCGCACTCGGAATTTGCGGGTCGCTGGCGTTGGCCCAGTGCGGGTCTCCGTTCACCAGATAACGGTGCATCTCGGTATGGAAGGCCTCCTGCACCATCGACGCTGTGCCGGAAAACTCGATCACGGTGCGTCCTTTGCTTACGTTGTTGACTTGGAAGCCGTGGGTCTGCAGCCACGCAGTGACGGCCTGGATGTCGGTGTCGGCGGGGCCGAAACGTTTGCCGAATTCCTCGGGCTTGAGCCACTTGTGATAGTTGGGAGAGGATTTGTCCTGCTGCTCATCCAGCAGAGTGAGCAGCGCGGCGTCCTGCTCGGGACTGCGCTTCAGAACGAGAAGCATCCTCTCCAGAGGCATGGAGGGTTGCGCCGCCCCGCGATCCAATCTCGGCTGAGCAAGAGGGTGGACGTTTCCCCTCAACGTAGTGAGTTGGCTATCATCCACTGCCTGCACGATCCGCGGCTGAACGTTCGCCTGGGCTACTGGCTGCTGCGCGAGGGCTGATGCGGTTAGGACATAAAGTAGGCACAAGCACACAAATAGGACGGGACAGGACGAAGGACTGGGGCGCATACGACCTCGGCTTGCTGTGGGACGCCCGCTTTATCCAAGCCGTTGCGGGCCTCCCGTCAATCCATGACGAGCAAAATCATACTCGCCGGTTGGAACTCGGGATATTGCCGTTGGAACAAAACACAGTCAAGAAGAAACTGTTCAGACCCGTTTTGGGAGTTAGCGATCTATCAGCCTGTACCGCAAGTTATGCGCAATTAGTGCACGATTCCTGCCAACATCCTCGTGGTTGCATGGGAACCGATAGCTAAGGGCATTGCCGGGGGAGTGGGGTGCGTCCTCGCCACTGGCCTTCAATCGTAATCCTGTGAGTCCTGAGCAAACGGCATCACCTTTATTCTGCGGAACTGAGAAACCGTCCCGGAAATCCGACCCGAAAATCCATCCGACGCAGCGAGTCAACAGTACGCGGACCGGCGATCTCCGCCTCAACGCCTCGAAAGCATGACAGTTAATTGCTGACTCCTATGCAGAACCGTAGCTGGAACGAACCGGGCGGGGGTGCCACCGGTCGACGATGTAGACGCCAGACGCTAATACAAGCCGAAGAAAATAACGTCTCTTGATCCATGACTGGCGGAGGAGAACCCGCGTTCCTG
>CAVTEO010000013.1:0-171370 GCA_963733805.1 uncultured Acidobacteriota bacterium
CCCGCGCACATACTGGGATAGAAAACCGGCGTCGAAACTGTCACCGGCTCCGACGGGATCGACGAAGTCGACCTTCACAGGGGAACTCTGAAAACGCTCGGGCCCGCGCTGGGCCATCGCGCCTTGTTCTCCTCGCTTGATGACCACCAGGGGCACGAGCTCGGCCAGATGCGCCACCGCTTTGTCCAGGTCGTCACGCTTGGTAATCAGCTTTGCCTCACGCGCGTTCGGCAGTAAGACGTCAACGTAGCGAAGAACGTCCTCGAGTCCACCCTCCCACTTGTCGTCAGGATCGTCGTTGGTATCCAAAGAAATTGTGAGGCCCTCGGCTTTCAGGCGTCGAAACAGTTCCCCAACGTGGGGCCTGAGCCCGCGCTGCAGATAATAGGAAGAGAGATGGAAGTGGCCGGAATCGGTCAGATAGTCGAAATCGAGGTCTTCCAATGTCAGGTCGAAGATGGTTCCCGGATACGTCAGGATGTTTCGCTCCTTGGCGCGCTGCAGAATCACCGTCAATCCGGTTTGCTTCTCTTCTTCGGTGCGCCGCACTTTGGATACGTCCACGCCGCTGGCGCTCAGGCGTTCCAGTGCAATCTGGCCGAGCGCGTCATTGCCGATACGCGAAACAAATCCCACCTTGCATCCGAGGGCGGCCAGATTGTGCGCGACGATGGCGGTCGAACTGCCGAGCGTCAGCATCATCCGCTCCGCGAGCAATTCGCGCTCGGGCGGCAGATCGACCGGCAGGCCGTAGAGGATCAGGTCGAGATTCAGTTCGCCGGCTAGCGTGACATCAAATCGAGGCATGCTTCGCTTTCTTCGACAGGTTGGGAACCACAGGAAGTCCTAAACAAGGGTGACCTCGATGCCGGCTTTCTTCAGCGCACGCACATCCGCCTTGGGCGCCCGCCGGTCGGTGAGAACCTCATCGAGAGCAGAAGTCGGCGCGATCAACGAAAGGCTTCTCCGCCCAAATTTGCTGGAATCGCAAACCGCCACCTTTCGCTTGGCGATCTCCACCATCACGCGATTGACCTTCGCCTCCAGCAGGTTGGGCGTACTCAATCCATAGTGCACATCGAAGCCGTCGACGCCGAGGAACAACAGGTCGGCGTGCAAGCGGTGCAGAGTTTCCTCGGCGATGGGGCCAACCAGTGAGAACGAGTTCTTGCGCAGTGTGCCACCGGTCAGGATCACCTCGACAGTCGTTCCCGAAAGCTCGGCTGCAATGTTCACGGCATTGGTCACGATGGTGAGATTGCGAAAAGTTCGAAGAGACCGGGCAATTGCCGTGGTCGTCGTACCCGAATCCAGAATCACGACCTGGCCTTCCTGCACCATGTGGGCCGCCGTGCTGGCAATGCGCAACTTCTCCTGATGGTGGAGCTTCTCTTTCTCACGCAGGGTCGGATCTTCGAGCGCGCCCTCCCGCGCCGGCAGGGCGCCACCGTGAGTCCGATGGATCAGGCCGTGCGCATGCAGTCCCTCGAGATCCTTGCGAATCGTAACCTGGGAGGTTTCGAAACGCCGGGCGAGGTCGAGTACCAGCACCCGGCCTTCCCGCTTAAGAATGTCAAGGATGGCCCTGCGGCGTTCTTCGTTGAGCAAACACGTTCTCCTGGCGGGGCGAAGGACCACGACCCGCACCGGACAGCGGCTTTCTTTTTATATCGTTTGCTTTCGGATGTCCAGTCAGAGGGTGCATGCCGGAGGAAGGTAACGCGCAGCAATCACTCGGACTCGCCGTGCAACACGTCGCGAACCTTGCGAGCAAGAGCCTGCAGGGTGAAAGGCTTTTGCAGAAACGCCGTGCCCGGATCGAGCACGCCTTCGTGAATGATGGCGTCTTCGGTGTAGCCCGAAAGATATAAGACCTTGATGGTGGGCCGTGAAGCGGAGACCCGCTGCGCGAGTTCTCGTCCGCTCATGCCCGGCATGACCACGTCGGTGATGAGGATGTCGATCTTCCCGTCGTACGTCTCAGCGACCTTCATGCCGTTAATTCCGTCACAGGCCTCCATCACCGTGTAGCCTCTACTCTGCAGTGTCTCGCGCACCAGTTCGCGCACGGAGTCCTCATCTTCCACCAGCAAAACGGTTTCTGATCCGCCGGAGGGCGCTTGCGGGTGCTTGGCCAGGCCCGGTTGTCCCGGGGGATCGGCGACCCTGGGCAAGTAAATCCGGAAAGTGCTGCCGGAGCCCAGTTCGCTGTGCGCGAAAATATAGCCGCCGCTCTGCTTCACAATTCCGTACACCGTCGACAAGCCCAGCCCGGTGCCTTTGCCTTTTTCCTTGGTCGTAAAAAACGGCTCGAAGATGCGCGACTGCGTTTCCTTGTCCATGCCGGCTCCGGTGTCGGAGACGGAAAGCAGGATGTAGGACCCCGGCTGAATCAGGGAATGCTCGCGCCGCACCGCGTCGAGTTCTTCTTCCGAGGTCTGGATCAGGATCCTGCCCCCGTTCGGCATCGCGTCTTTCGCATTGACCACCAGGTTCATGATCACCTGTTCGAGTTGACCCGCGTCGGCCCGGGTATGGCCCACATTCGGCGTCAACTTGGTGGTCAGGTCGATGTTCTCGCCAATCAAGGGACGCAGCAGCCGCTCCATGTCGGCGACGATGGCATTTACGTCTACGACCTTGAGTTCCAGCAGTTGTTTGCGGCTGAAGGCCAGCAGTTGGCGCGTCAACGTTGTCGCCCGGTCGGCAGCCTGCTGAATCGCCTGTACCTTTGCCAGCAGCGGATGGTTGTCGTTCAACTGCTCAAGCAAGACTTCGGTGTAGCCACTGACCACCATGAGCAGGTTGTTGAAATCGTGAGCGACCCCGCCGGCGAGACGGCCGACCGCTTCCATCTTCTGCGCCTGACGGAATTGGTCTTCCAGGGCGCGGCGTTCCGTAACGTCTTCGGCGATGATTTCCAGGGCAGCATCGCATTCGTCGACCGCAGCGACCGAGCGTCCGCTGAGGCGCACGGTGATGGCGCTGCCATCTTTGCGTTTCCAGCGTACTTCGGCGCTGTCCAGCTTCCCGGTGCGCTGGAATTCCTGCATGAGATGGGCGTGCGCCGCCGGTTCCAGGAACACTTCCCGCTGCGGATCCAGCTTTACAACGGCTTCCGCCGAATCGTAGCCCAGCATGTGGATCAAGGCTGGATTCACATCGAGGAATTTTCCGTCAATGCTCGCGCGATAAATTCCATAAACCGCGCTCTGCACCAGTGACCGGTAACGCGCTTCCGAGTGCCGCAACGCTTCTTCGTGACGATTGTGGTCGATGGCACTCGCCAGTTGTTGAGAGACGAAGGTCAGGATCTCTTTGTCGCGTTCCCCGAACCGCACATCCTCGTGATAGCTCTGCACGACGAGCACGCCGAAGGTCTGATTGCCGGCGCGCAGGGGCACGCCCATCCAGTCCAGCGACGGAGATCCGATCAGGTCTACCTCACCGCGCGAGCGGAGTTCTTCGAAAATCTCGGGCGTGGCAAGTAGAGGTTCTCCCGTACGCAAGACGTACTCGGTCAATCCCCGGGCCAGCCGCCTGGGGGCGGGAGCCAGGTCCTGCTCATCGACAAAATGCGGGAAGGTCAACAGCTGGGTTGCCGAGTCATAGAGTGCGATGTAGAAATTTCGGGCATTCATCAATTCGCCAACAATGTTGTGAATCGATGCGTAAAAGCCCTGCAAGTGTGAAGCGGAACGGGTTCGCTCGGCAATTCGGTACAGCGCAGAACTAAGGACTTGCGCACGCTTGTGCTCTTCGATATCGCGATACAGAGCGCAGATGCCGACCTGCTTTTCTCCCACCAAAACCGGGACACAGGAGACCGACACGTCCAGGATCGTTCCGTCTTTTCGTTGACGCTTGGTTTCAAGCGCGACCTTCTGCCCGTTCTCCACCGCTTCCTGAATCCAGTCGCTTTCCGCCGTGCGTTCCGGCGGGACAATGAGTTCCGCCAAGCTTTTACCCACGACCTCGTCCATTGGGAAGCCGAACATGCGTGTGAACTCGGGGTTGATGCGCATCACCCGGTGCGACGTATCAAGAATGGTGATGGCCTCGGGAGCGCATTCCACCAACTGATCGAGGTACGCTTTTTGTACGATCGGATCGCCATCATCCCAGGCGGGCGCCCACTCCGGCAGCAGGCAATCTTGCGAGGTGCTGAGTGTAGGCGGAGCACCGCGCCGCAGCGCTTCCTTCAGATATTTAGCGCGCACGAAACCACCGGACTCGGTAGATTGGGTGACTTTGTCACCCATCAAGGGATTCCCTCACGTGGTCTGTATGAATGTTAGGCGTTGTCTTTCGCAACCAGAAGTTACGGAGGTAATTTTCAAGACGAAGTTTGTGGTTGTTTCTGAGTATGGAGTGCGTCGTAAGCAAAGTCTTGAAGTGTACGCGAGAGTACGGAAGCTATTGCGCCGATCCGGCTGCCAGCATCTGACAAACGCGATCCAGCGATTGTCTTTGTTCCGGCGTGGGCGTGAGGAACTCAAACCCATAGTGCAGGCCGATGCGGTAGCGCACGATAGCGCGAAGCTTGAGCGGATACGGACTCAGTGGCAAGGGGAACTCCATAGAAACCACTTCGCCCGGTGAGAGTTCGCCGGTCAGCGTTCCGCCAATTCCGTCGAGTCCGAGTTCCGTGGACCGCCCCCAGAAGTAGCTTACCTCTCCCTGGCGGAAGACCTGAACATTCATGCGCACGTCCATCGGATGACGAGGATAGCGTCGCGTGTAGGGCGCAGTCTTTTTCGTCTTGGGTGCGCTGTTCGCCATTGGAGAAGTTCTAGTTCCCGTGCAGGGGATACCCGGGCTCAAACGGCAACTTGCCGCCGATTTTCATCACATCGACCGAGCTATTGATGGCGTAGACGTCCACCAACCCAACCGCCCCGGGCGTTGCTGCGACCTTGTGGACCAGGTCATCGTCAGAGGTCACGACAATGATCATCGGGTGACTTCCCTTGCCGTGGTTGGTGGTTGCGATCAACTCGTTCACCGCCTGCGAAGACATGCCGTAAATTTTCTCCAGAACCATTCGCATATCTGCGGATGACGGATCGCGCATTACCAGCGTGACCGCCTTTCCGTCGGGCCAGTGCAGCGTCTGGGCCTTGCATAGCTTGACCAGGTCCGGCATCGCCAGAGAGGTCACGGCGCTTCCTTTATTTGCGATCAGCGCGACATCCTTCGCCTGCGCCAGCGTAGCTCCGCCCGCCATGAGCAGGGTAACGATGAGTGCAGTTCGAGCGAACATGGCATTCTCCGGCGGCAATTGCGCCAAAATCTCATCGATTCTCTTCGAAGTTGCCGCCCGGCTCAATTGCAGAAAGGTCATGTACCTCTAGAGCCAAGCGGGGGATTGAGCCCGTGTCGGTGGGGGAAACAGACAGGCTTTGCTGGCCGGGCACCAACTCGACGGGATGCCGGGATTCCGCTATCAATGGACCCGCAGAACGCGTCGACCCTGCATTAGCTGTCGAGGCGTCCCGCGGATGGCAGGTATCATTCGATCCGGTTCAGAAGGCCCACCGCAGGCCGAAGGTCGCGTTATTTGCGTGGAAATACCGCGGATCGGTCGGGCCGACAAATGATTTCTCACCATACTGCTGGTAATTCCATCCAGCTTTGGTCTCCAGGTGGTGGCCAAGATCGACCGAGAGGTTGGCCAGCGGCTGACGGTAGTTGTACTGAAGTGACCCGAAAGGCTGGTACCGGTTGAACTGGGGAGTAACCCCGCCCACGCTGGTGATGCTGTAGCCGGTCTGCGTCGTCAGGCGCTTTACGGGCCTGATTGTGAGCAGGCCCATGCCGTAGTGGGTGCTGTTGGCGTAAATGCCGTCGGTAAGAAGCGGATTTCCAGAATCCTGGTAGCCGTTGGTGATGCAACTCCCCGCACCTGCGACTACAGGCAAGCTAGTATCAGAGTCATTGAAGCAGATGAATGCATTCTGCAGGTAGTCGTTGTAGTTGTAGGCGAAGTCAAAACCGATGTGCCCCTTGGGCAGGAGATTCGCGGTCAAGCCATAGTTGCGGTTGTGCCCTCGATAGTCGATCAGCACATCGCCATTCGATCCCTCCCATAGATTAACGGAGCCGCCGATGAACGCCCATGACCTCGGGCTGTAGTTGCCTTGCATGCGATAGCGGCCTTCCCTGCGCGTTCCAATGCGGATCAGAGTCTGGTCATTGCTGGTAAGCTCCGCGTCGAAGTTGAAGCGAAGATTGGGCCGGGGCTTCACCCACAGGCCGAGCAAGGACGCGTACTCGTGCACTTCCACACGATCCTCCTCGTCCGGGGTCGTAAAATCGAGGATGTGATTGAAGAGGCGAGTGCCGTAGCGAAAGCCGATGCGGCCCCCGAATTTTCTGGATGCATCCCAGACCAGGTCGACTTCGTTGCGTTTCCAATCCTGATTGAACGAATGTGCGTCCGGCGTGGTGGTCACCTTTTGCGTGGTGCCGCTAAGCGGCACGAGCAGGGAACAGGCGGGCGGCGCGCATGAACCGGAGCCAGCTATGACCCAGTCGGTCTCGGTCGACGTGAAGCTCTGGGGAATTCGGAACGCCCAGAAGCGGAACGTGTCGACCAGCCGCAGATGTTTGACGATACGGACGCTGGCGCTCAAATCGGCCACGTTCGAAGTGCGCGTTGCTTTCGCGGGCCCGGTCACGGTGAACTGGCGGGTGCGCGTCCGCGACAGGAGTCCGTTGAAGAGTTCGTTCAGCGGAGCATCCATGTCGGCGGAACTGTACGCATAAGACGCGGCCACTTCCAGCCGGTCGAAATAGCTGCCATGCAGGCTCAGGCGCTCGCTGGGTGTCCAGGTGCGTACTTTGTCGGTGCGGTTGTAGGCGAAGTAACCGCCGCAGGCGAGGTTATTGAGGACGCCTCCTGCTCCGATGAGGCCCTGGCCCGCCGGCGGCGCGCATGGAACGTTGCGTGCCGTGTCAAAGGGAAGCCCCAGTTCAACGATCCCCCCTCCCGGCAGCAATCCGGGCGCGACCGAGGCCAGCGTCCCGTAAGTGTCTCCCTTGAAGTAGTCGAGCAACTGGTCATAGCTGATCACCGTGTGCGGGATGAGACGAAGGTCCGCGCCCATGCGATAGGAGTTCAAGGTCGTGTTCCACGGCTGATAGAGCAGCGCATCGGTGCCCTCATGCACGCTGCTGAGGGAATCCCCCGTCATGTTGTTGTGCGAGAATCCCAGGCGAAAGCTGACGACGGACTGCGGCAGGATTGTCAGATCAAGGTCGGTCATGCGCCGCGTGGTGGCAAAAGCATGAGGTGAGAAGGGCACCGGCAGGGAGGGATTGGAGGTGGACGGATTCAGCGGATTCGCCAGCAGGTTGTAGTCGAAGCGATTCTGGTCGCGACGGAAGTTGCCGCGAAAATCAAACCAGCGGTTCTTGTCGACTCGAACCCGCAGTCCGTTGTTCGCGTCTCCGCCCCACCCAAAACTGCGCACGAAGAAATTGTCGAACAAAACGCCTGCGTGTTCGATCGATTGCATTGACAGGCTCTGTTCAAGCACCCGAGGTCCGCTGTGCAGATTGACCAGAGTGTCGTACATAGAAGCGCTACCGGTGGTGTCGGAGGCGCGGTAGCCCAGTTCAATCGATTGGTGAACGCGGTAGCCGCCGCTCTCCAGGCCATCGGGCGGAATCGCCGGCAGAAACGACTGGTTGGCAGTAGCAGCGGGAAGGGCTCCGCGTTTGTGGTTCTGGGCCAGCGCAAGGTTCGCAACCGCCATCCAAAGGGCGAGTAGGCAGATTCGGAATCGTTGATATCTCATGGCATCGACCTTTCGTTATCGGAAGAACACATTGCTGGCGTTGGACCCGTGAATCGCCGTGTGGCACATGGTGCACGCCTGATATTTCGCCGCTTCGTTGTGCGCTGGGCCGGCCGGACCCTGCACCGGGAACGTGTGGCATTGCAGGCACTGCAGGTTCACCTGGCTGACTCGCAGGAAGCGTGCGTTGGTTGATCCGTGCGGGGTATGGCAACTGGTGCAGCCCTCGGTATTCACCGGCACGTGTTCGTAAACGAAGGGGCCGCGCTTGTCGGCGTGACATTTCACGCAAGCTTCATCGCCGCCGACTCCAGCGCGAACCTGCCGCAACGTGTTCGTCCCATGCACGTTGTGGCAGTCGCTGCACTGCACCAACCCTTCCTCAACCCGATGGTGGAAAGGTTTGGCGAAGTCGGCTTTGGCCGCGGTGTGGCAGCTGAAGCAAAGTTCTGACTGTGCCTTGACGAGCTGGAATTCCGGCTGTGCGGCATGATGAGAAGAATGGCAGTCGAGGCATCCGACATCATTGCCGGCATGCGCTGAGGTCGCGAATCGGCGCTGCTCATGCTTTTGCGCATGGCAACTCAGGCAGCGCGCATTGGCCTCCGAGCGCGACAGCTTCTCGAAGCGCACAATCTTGCTGGCGTCGCCGCCCCCGGCGACGTGCTCCGCGGCCGGCCCGTGACAAGACTCGCATCCGTGACCGCCGCTTTTGGTCGTCTTGAAATGTGCGGTTGCTGCAAAGGTCTTGTACAGATCCTCGTGGCACGCCTTGCAAGCGTCCACGCCCGCGTATTCCACGGGATTGGGCGCGGCGGCAGCCGGTTTGCTGTCGCGATTGGCGCCTGGCTCCCGACCCGCGGCCATCCCGGTCATCATCCAAAAGGCCGCAACCACGCTGGCGGCAAAGGCACCACCCTTCCAATTGCGCATTCTCATCGAACCCTCCTGGGTTAAAGCTTTCTCATGGACACGGTTCTGTAACGCAGTTGGTATGCAGGTGGTGCGCCAGAGGACCAGTTGAGGGGTTAGAGTGGCGAGGGAATGGGCGGTGCTCAATCGTCTGCTCCCACATTGTGCAGATGGGAAACATCGGTTTGGCAGGAAATTTGTCGTGGAGCGCGAAGGTATGAACAGGGATACCACGCCGCATCCCCAAACTCGTTGCTCGATTGTTCGCGCAGAAAATTAGAATGAACTCATGCGCGCCTTGTTACTCGATTCGCCCAAGGCCATCGACCAGCTTCCACTTCGTTTCGCCGAAATCCAGGACCCAGAGCCGGGGCCTGGGGAAGTCCGCGTCTGCGTGAGTTGCTGCGCGCTTTGCAGGACCGACCTGCACATCGTGGAAGGGGACCTGCCTCTACCAACTCTCCCGCTGATTCCTGGGCATCAGGTTGTTGGGCGCATTGATACGATTGGTCCCGGCTCCGCGAATGTGCGCGTGGGCGAGCGGGTCGGGATTCCCTGGCTGTCGTCGACCGACGGCGTCTGCACGTACTGCGGCCGCGGCGCCGAAAACCTGTGTGAGCAGGCGCGCTTCACGGGATACCACGTCAATGGCGGCTACGCCGATTATGCGATCGCGCGCGCGGACTTCGTTCATCCTGTCCCGGCAGCCTTCTCCGACCAGCAGGCAGCGCCGCTTCTCTGTGCGGGAGTGATCGGCTTTCGTGCGTACCGTCTGAGCGGCGCCGAACATGGGCAAAGCCTCGGCCTGTACGGCTTCGGCGGGTCGGCGCACCTGGTCCTTCAATTGGCCCGTCACCAGGGATGTGACGTGCACGTCTTCACGCGCGCTCGCGCCCATCGGGAGCTTGCCGAACAACTGGGAGCGGTGTGGACGGGAAGTGCGGACCAGATGCCTCCTCGCCCCCTGGATGCTTCGATTATTTTCGCGCCTGCTGGTTCCCTGGTGCCGCTGGCCCTGCGCCATCTTCGGAAAGGCGGCACCCTGGCGCTGGCCGGGATCACCATGAGTGAAATTCCGGCGCTCGACTACTCGTTGCTTTATCAGGAACGCATTGTCCGCAGCGTTGCGAACAGCACGCGCGGAGATTGCCGCGACTTTCTGCGGCAAGCAGCCGAAATTCCCCTCAAGCCGCGGGTCGAGATTTACCCGATGGCGGAGGCTAATTCCGCGCTGCTGGATTTGAAACAGAGCCGAATCGAGGGCGCCGCAGTTCTTCAGATCGAGGGCTGACCATATAGAGAGTGCTGTGCCTGCCGGCGCGAGCGATCACTCTTTGAATCCGTACAGCTTCATCGCATTCCCGCGCAATACCATGCGCGCGAGTTCCGAAGCGCGTGCGCGCGTGATCTCGCCATCGTTCATCATCCCGGTTAATGCGATCGCGAGGGCGCGCCGCGCCGTAAGATTCGTGGAATAACCGATCACGTCCCAATCCTGCTGAGGCGCTCCGGGGGCCAGGTCCGTGCCATACAGTACTTTCTCCGGATACCATTCCAGCCATTCGCGGATGACCATGCTCAGGGGCCGAGCCGGAAGCAGAGCGTCCTGCTCCGAGAAGTCCGCGTACACGTTTGGTTTTGACAGGAGAACCGCGACCTCATGCGTATAAGGCCCGGCTCCGCCGTGCAACAAAACGAAAGTGGTTTTGCGAAGGGAAGGATCGTCGAGAATCGATTCCAGTTCCGTCGGTCGCGCCCCGGCGAGATCAAAGTAATTGCCGCAGCCCTGTCCGGTATGAATGTGGACGGCCAGGCCCAATCGGCCTGCCTCGCGGGCAATTACCCGAAAAATAAAATTCTGGACGCGCAGCGCGTCAGCTCGCGAGGCCGCGCCGCCCTTTGCAAATTGTCCGTAAGTCCTGCGCGCCTCCGCATCATCTGCGGCATTCGACTGTGGGCCGAAATTCAGCGGGCGCAAATAAGCCGCTTCGAACTTGATGGCGGGAGCGCCGGCGTTCTTCTGCGCCTCCAGGGTGGGAATGACAACCTTGGTGAGGTATTCATCCAGCGATGCGGGCAACGCCGCCACATGCGCCTGCGACAAATAGGTTGTCAGAATTTTCGCTTCCTGTTTGTAGAAAGCTTTCTTATCGGGGTTCTCGGCCAGCGATTCGGGATTCAAAGGCGACATCAAGGCGTCATCGAACGGCACCCAGCGAAACCGCAGAGGATTCAACCCCCGCCCCATGGCTATGCGATTGGCCAGCATGTACTCGATGTGCAGCCGATCCAGCACCCAAGAAGGAAAGTTGTCGCCCTGTTCGCGCATGACTTGCTCGCGCGCCGTGATCAATTCCTTGACATGCTCCGGCGCGCGGTCTTCGTACCTGTATCCGTACAAGGCCTGCCAGGCTTCCAGAAATTGCGGATTGTCGGCCCGCGCGGCGAGTGTATCGGCGCCCCCTTCAATGATGTCGCAGGGGAGCGCGTCAAAATCCCTGTCCGATTCGCCGGCAGTTACGACTTTGCTGATGTGCGTGTGATTGTCGACCGCATTGATCTTCTCGATTTCGGCTAACAACGATGGATCGGGGGCAACTTGCGCATGCGTTCGCGGCACCGCCATGAGGCAGCAAAGAAGTAGAGCCGACAGTTTCATCTCCAACCCTCCGGTTGCTTCGTCGCACCGTCGCGATTCGTTTTCACTTGACACAATTCATGCGCGAGATCACACTCGCCACAATTTGAGTTCCACGCTGCAGGGCGTACCCGTTGCCAACCCCTCTTCGGCTCCATCGCAGCACGACGCCGGAGCATACCCCAACGTCCTTACAAAAAGGAAGCCGCTGCGCCGCCTGCTCGCTTGCGCAACCTTGCTCGTTTGCGGTTTCACCCTCCTGATCTGGTTCGACGGTATCTTCACCCGGCTTCCCAGTCTCGCGGGCACGCCTGCGCGCGGCGAGCGGGTGGGCGTGATTCACGTGCATACCAGCGCATCCTGTGGAAGCGGCAGCCTGCAGCAGGTAATCGCCGCCGCCAAGGAGGCTGATCTTTCCTTCGTCGCCATCACCGATCACAACCTGACACTTTCTGACGCCGAAGTTGCCGCCGCTGATCCTCCCGAGTTTGCCGTGATCGATGGAGAAGAAGTCAGCACGGCCGCGGGACATTACCTCGCGCTGGGTACCTCCGACAGCCGCTGGCATCGGGGCACCGGTTATGACACGCGCGCTCTCATGGCTTCGTCCCGCCGGAATGGCGCGGTGAACTTTATCGCGCACCCGTTTGGCTTGCGCGACCGCTGGTCGGACTGGGACGCCACCGATTACGATGGCATCGAAATCTTTAACGATGACGCCGTCTGGCGCAAGAACACGGTCTTCGATATTGCCGTCGCTGCCATCCTGTACCCGGTAAACTCACGCCTCGCCCTGCTGCGGCTCGCGCGCACACCGAGAGAGAATTTCGCGAAGTGGGACGAACTTCAAGTGCAGCGTCCGGTAGCGGGCATCTGCGGCTCCGACGCCCACGCCAATGTGCTGGTCGATCGCTGGAGCCTCGCGCATTTTCCCAGCTACCTCTCCGTTTTTAGCCTGGCGCGCCAGCATGTGCTGCTGCCGGGGCAGGATCCCGAGCACGCCGGCGCGGACGCCATTCTCGCCGCCATCAAGTCCGGCAATTCCTTTTGCGCGATCGACGCGCTTTCGCCCGCGGATGGATTTACGCAAACGGTTTCTTCCGGCTCCGCGATTGCGGGGCCCGGCAATGCCATCGCCTGGAATCCAGACGAAGTGCTGCACATCAAGATTCCCTCCGCTGCGAGTCCTGCAAAGATTCGCGTGTTACGTGACGGCCAGGAGATAGCAGAGCGGGAAGGGCAATCGATCGATCTACCCTTGCCTGGTCCGGGCCGTTATCGCACCGAAGCTTATCTTCGCCAGCCCGGCTTTACCGGATGGCATCGCTGGACGCTCTGGATTTTTGCGAATCCTGTATACGTCACGTCCCCACAGACAACCGCCGCCTCTCGTTAAAGACAAATCGGCTTTTTCTTCTGCCGTGGATGGGAGTAGACTGCTGCTCCCAGTTATGTGGAAAAAAGTTCGGATACTGGCATCGGTAGTTTTGCTGTCGACCATCGCGGCCGCGCAACCTCTCACATTGCTCACGCCGGTAAGTTCCAAAATGCCGACTGGGAGCGAATTTCGCGCAGTCGATAAATCCGGAAAGGTTTATGTCGGCACTTTGATCACCCGGCCGGCTCGCCGGTTCCTTCGCCGCGGATCTGTCCTCTTGCGTTTCTACGATCCGGTGCACCTGGTCAACTCCGATCCCGAAGGCGTCATTCGTGCCGGACGCAAGAAGCAACTCATCCTCCTGGGAACCACGCCGCTGATTGCCAAAATTGCCGACGACAGCGTCGACAGCGCAATCGGCGGCGGCAAGGCAAGATTCGTCGCCCTCGGCGCCAGCATTCTGTTCATGGCATTCGTGAAAGGTGGAGAAGTCCATCTGAAGCCCGGCTACCAACTGGAAGTGGAAGCCGGGAGGTGACAGGTCTCGCGCAGGCTGTGCAAAAGTGCTTTCACCACAGAGACACAGAGGCACAGAGAAACCCTAAACGGGTCAAATCCCGCGACCCCAAAACCTCGAAACTCAAAACTCAAAAACTCTCACCCATATATAATGTTTGCTACTGAATCCCCGTTCCAATTCCCGTCATCTTTAGAGCTTTGGAGGAAAAATCATGGCGCACGAACTACCCCCTTTGCCGTATGACTACGCGGCCCTTGAGCCCTCGATCGATGAGAAGACGATGCACCTGCACCACGACATGCATCACGCGGCCTACGTGAAAAACCTCAATGCCGCGCTCGAAAAATATCCCAACCTGCAATCCAAAAGCGCGGAAGACCTGATTCGAGATCTCAATGCCATTCCGGAAGACATTCGCGGCGCGGTTCGCAACAATGGCGGCGGACACGTCAATCACACCATGTTTTGGCAGATTATGAAACCCAAAGGCGGCGGCGAACCCACTGGCCCGATCGCGGAAGCGATTTCCAAAACTTTCGGCCACTTCAAGGATTTCCAGACCAAGTTCAACGATGCCGGCACCAAACAGTTCGGGAGCGGATGGGTCTGGCTGGCCGGCAATGCCAAGGGCGAGGTTCAAATCATCAGCACGCCCAATCAAGACAATCCTATCAGCCAGGGACTGCACCCCATCTTCGGCAACGACGTCTGGGAGCACGCCTATTACCTCAAGTACAACAACCGGCGTCCCGAATATCTGCAGGCCTGGTGGAGCGTCATCAACTGGGACGAGGTGAATAAGCGCTACCAGGCGTTCAAAAGCGCGAAGGAACCAGCCCTCGCCCACCGCTAAACAGATCGGACAACCCGATTCGTCTCGAAAAGCCTCGGCGCTCGCCGGGGCTTTTGTCTGTTGAACGACGCTTACGCCTGCGACGAATTCGTATCTTACTGATATCCAGCCGGATGTTCGCTACCCGTAACGCCGCGCCAAAACTAAGCGTTCCCCTTACAGCCTCAGCGCGCGAATTCGCATCTTTTCATATGCCCATCCCACTACGTCACTTCACAGGAGTCTTTCGCTCAATGAAGACAATTGCAGTCACGTTTCTGCTTGGGTTGGGCTTGGTGCTGGCAGGCTGTGGATCCGATAAGAATTCCGCGAACATTAATGGAAACTGGACCGCTACTTTGACCGATAACAGCGGCGGTCAGGTGCTAACTTTCCAGACCGCGCTGGTCGCCACGGGATCGAGCGGCAGCCTCACGGTAAACAACTTCCGTTTCACGACCGACTCCGCCTGCTTCGTTTCGGGTGACACCGAGACCGGCACGTTCGCCCTGAGCGGCGACTTCAACGGCAACGTCTCCGGTCAATTTGGAATGAGCGTTCTCTCGGGATCTCCGGGGGGCAATACACTGACGCTGACTGGCACCGTGAGCGGTGGCACGATTTCCGGCACCTGGACTCTGGCGGGAAGCGCAGGTTGCAGCGGAGGCGGTAATTTCAGGATGACGAAAATGTAACAAAGGTGCCGGCGCTTGCCATAGCGCCGGCATTCTTTCGGAGACAACTAGCGATGAGTCCATTCTGGTGCCTGCGCAATCCCGCCGAACCCATGCCGCCCCCGGTCAAGGAGCCGCCGCCCGAGGGGCCTGAAAATCCTGATGTCCCGGTGCGCGAGCCCGATCCCGAAGAGCCGGGCGAAATCTAGCTTCGTCCCGCCGTGGCTCGAAGGTTAAGGCTTCTTCGCGACCGCGCCATTTTTCATCACGAAGTCCACGTGCTCCAGCGCAGTGATGTCCTTTAACGGATCCCCCGCCACCGCAACCACGTCGGCGAACTTGCCGGGCTCAAGCGTTCCGACCTGGTCGGACCATGCCAGCAACTCCGCGGCGGTGGAGGTTGCGGAACGGATCGCCTGCGCCGGTGTCATGCCCCACTTCACCATGTAGGCGAATTCCTTCGCCGGGTTTTCCGTCCACGGAAATCCTCCCGCATCCGTTCCGAAGGCAATCTTGACGCCTGCTTTCATCGCGCGCTTGAACGTGTCTTCGTGGATCGAAAGCATCTTCACCCATACCGGGGCTCCAGCCTCAGCCCGGCCCTGGGCCACATAGTCGCCAACGTAAATGGTGTTCACGTAGTAAGTGCCGTGCGCCGCCATCGTCTTCAGGTCTTCGTCGGCGATGTAATCGCCATGCTCGATCGTGTCGACGCCGGCTTCGATCGAATTGTGCACGCCGTGCACTCCAATGGCATGCGAGGCCACTTTGCGGCGCTCGCGGTGAGCTTCATCCACGATGGCTTTCAGCTCTTCCGGCGTGAACGTGGGAATGTCATCGAGCACACCATCCTCGCGGACCCGGTAGCCGCGATCGCTGTACAGCTTGATCCAATCGGCGCCGTGTGAAATCTGCTCGCGCACGGCTTTACGCGCTTCATCCGCTCCATCCACTACCTGCACGCCGTGCGGCACCGGCACATTCGGCGCATAGCCCAGCAGCGGATACGCCCCCGTCACGTCGAGCGCTCGCGTGGCCACCTGCATTCTCGGTCCGGGGATGACGCCATTGTTGATGGCTTTCTTCACGTCTACATCCGCGTAGCCAGCGCCCTCGGTCTCCACATCGCGAATCGTTGTGAAGCCGTACTCGAGCGCTCGCCGCACATTCACGGTGGCGAGAATCGCGCGGTATTCCGTGGATTGCTTCAGCAACTGCTCATCGTAATCGGCCGCTGTGACGTCTCCCTGCAGCAGAACGTGGGTGTGGGTATCGATGAGCCCGGGCAAGCAAGTGCGATCCTCCAGATTGATGACTTGCACGCCGGACGGAAACCGTTCGCCCTCCATCAGGGCATGAAGGCCCTTGATCTTTTGGCCCACGATTTCGATCACCGTCGCTTGATTCAGGGTTTGTAGAGACTTGCCGTCAAAAACGTGGCCACACAACAATGCGTAAGTTGTCGTCGAGCCGGGCGCGCTGCCCGGGGAACTGGTTCCGGTCTGCGCGCAAGCGGCGACGCATCCCACCATTGTCCAAAACAAGATGGCGATCGTTAATTTCATTTTCGGCCTCCAAAGAAGTGCGCGAGCATCCCGCAGAGGATGTTCCTGGTCCGCTGGTGACCACTATCGTCCAGTAACTGCTTTTCTGTATTTCCTGTGCTTGCGCTGTGGAAATCCGGGCGCGCGAGTGTATCAGATTTTTCCTATAGACACTGCCCAATCGGAAACGCGGCACTTTGGCGCGCTTTGCAGCCGAATACTGAAAGTCTTGCTTCATGCCATGGATTGCACAAAATCCTCTGCTGCTTTTCCCCGACTGCACCAAACATATGGAATTGACGGTAAGCTCACCCGCGAGTAAAGTCGCGGCACCTTTAAGCAACTGGCCAGCAAACACGAAGAGCCCACACCCAGCCGGTGAACGTCTCGTGCTTGAACAGAACGTGCCCGCAACCCATTCGTCCCGGTGAATCAGTCATTGGAAAATTGAAACTCGCAACCATCCTCCTCCCCCGAAGGATGACGATTCTGTGAAAGCTATGCTTAGTGAATGGACAACCTATCGCACTCGCTTCCTGATTCGCGCCCGTCAACTGGATGAGCCCCTCACGTTTGTCGATTGCCTCGGTCGCGAACACTCCGGCCAGGCCGGCGACTACCTGATTCTGTCTTCCGACGGATCCCGCCGCATCGCGTCCCGGGAGATTTTCGAAGACATCTACGTGCCCATGGTCGAACCGCAAACTCCTCAGCCGGCCGATGCCGTCATGATGGGCGCTCGGCCGGAATACGATACAGCAGCGTTCAGCAGCGGTTCCTTTGACCGCGGCCAAACGAGTCCTCGGTCTGACCAACGGCCAACGCTTTCGCCGGCCATGCGCTCGAATTCGGCGGCTCGTCGCCGAGGTTCGGAGAGACCTGTAATTGCCTGACTTTTCCATAGTTTGCCCCAGTCGAACGAGGGGGAGAGGCTGGCGTTGCCCCGTCCCCAGCATTGAAGGGCATGCCGAATTGAGATCAGAATCCAAAAACCGGGCTAAGGTATTCCACTTAAAGGAGCTAGGCTCTGTTGGGAAGGCTCTCAAAGCCTGTGGAAATGAGGGGCATCGATGAGGTTAATTGCTTGGGATACAATAGGTAGTGCTACCCTCTTGACAGCCCCAACATACGGGCGTACTGTTGCACTCCCATAAGCCATGAAATCTGCTGCCGCGTAAGCGGCGGTGAGTCAGGAAACCAGGGGTGTCTCGTGGCCGAGGTGACCGGAGGCGCCCCTCCTAACAGAGGCTCCGCAGCGCAACTGTGAGTGCCTCGACCACGGGTATCCGCTTCGCGGCGGATGAGCTTGTGCGGTGGCCGTTCCCTCGTCCGGTCCGTACCGGGCTCCCCTGGGGGAACGCACAGCTTGAAAACTAAAGTCGTTCGCTGTTCCGGTTAAGTTTTCCGAAACAAGGAACTTCGGTTGGCTGTTCATTCGTCACAGACGGATTGCCGGCCATTGATTTCGATAGAGGGGGGCAAGCTTTGGCGTCTCTGCATGATCTGCCCAGCCACCATTCGACCCCTCAGCAACGGACCAGGCGCGCTTTGACGCGCGCATCTGGAACTTTCAGACCCGGTTTTGTGGAGCCCCAATGGAAGAAATAACCCGTCTGGTCGATGACTCGATGGCTCGTCATGGCTTTGACGTTTCCCTGGACCACCGCCGCCTGCTTTGGTCGCGCTGGTTCCGCTGCGAATCCAGCTTCAGTCTGCTGCTGGTGCCGAGCACTGGGGGAATCTACAGCCTGGCTGAAGAAATGGTTGCGCCCGGCGAGGTGGCTTCCACTGGCGGCAAGCGCATCGTGGCGGTTTTCCAGGTCAGCGAGACCGAAGATCTATGCGTCGCGCTGAGCCGGCACTTCGCGCCCGGAAATCCTTTGCAGGAACGTCTGTCGTCAGGGCGTTGCTTCGTACGCTTTGCCACCGTGGCCGATACGGCTCAACGCAAAGCCGCGTGCAAAGCCCTGAACCAGTGGCTTGTCACCGCGGCCGAAACGGCTACAGGTATCATTACCGACCAGGCCGTGCAATTGGCCCCTGCCGCCAAGCCAGCGCCCCCCCAGATGTCGGCGACCGACAGCGGTCCGCCGTCCCTGCCAGCCGGTTTCTAGTCTTCCGGAAGACCAGAAATACGGTTTTTTCACGGCTTTTTGTGCCCCTGCGCGAGCACACCCAAGCATCGATTACACGTCAAAAGAATCTAATGTAGGAGAAAGAAATGCCTGAAGTGACAGAGAAAAAGACGAGCCCCGAGGCCGCAGCGGCCCCAGCCATCCCCAGCAAGAAGAAGGCCCCCGGTCTGCAGTTCCGCCGCCTCTTCACCAAGCCCGGCGTCTCCCCCTACGACGAGATCGAATGGGAACTTCGCCTTGCTCAGATCACCGATTCTCAAGGCAACATCATCTTTGAACAGAAAGACGTGGAAGTTCCGAAAGACTGGTCGATGACGGCTACCAACATCGTGGCCTCGAAGTACCTGCACGGAACCATCGGAACGCCTGAGCGTGAAACCGGGGTTCGCCAGCTGGTCACCCGGGTCGCTGAAACCATCCGCGACTGGGGTAAGACCGATGGCTATTTCCGCAGCGAGGAAGATGCGGCTGTCTTCCACGACGAACTTTCGCACATCCTGCTGCGCCAATACGCGGCGTTCAACTCTCCGGTGTGGTTTAACGTAGGATGCGATCGCATCGAGCCAAATTCCGACGCGCAGAACTGGCACTGGAATCACCAGACCGGCCGCGTCGAGTTCTCCGTCACTGGATACAAGACGCCGCAGTGCTCGGCGTGCTTCATCAACTCCGTGAAAGATTCGCTCGATTCGATCCTGACACTCGCCAAGACCGAGGGCATGCTCTTCAAGTGGGGAAGCGGCACGGGAACGAATCTCTCTCCGCTCCGCTCCTCGACCGAAGGCCTCAGCGGCGGCGGTACTGCCAGCGGCCCGCTCAGCTTCATGAAGGGATTCGACGCATTTGCCGGCGTGATCAAGTCCGGCGGCAAGACACGCCGCGCCGCGAAGATGGTCATCCTCAACATCGACCATCCGGACATCGTTGATTTCATCGAGTGCAAGGCCAAGGAAGAAGCCAAGGCCTGGTCGCTGGTGCAGGCCGGATACGACGGCTCTTCGCCGGACTCCGAAGCCTATAGCTCCATCTTTTTCCAGAACGCCAACAACAGCGTTCGCGTGACCGATGACTTCATGTACGCGGTCGTCCGCGACACTGATTTCTCCACCAAGTCGATCCGCGATGGGTCAGTCGTCACCACTTACAAGGCCAAGGATCTGCTGCATAAGATCAGCGAAGCGACCTGGCAGTGCGGCGATCCCGGCATGCAGTTCGATACCACCATCAACCGCTGGCACACTTCCAAGAACACCGCCCGCATTAACGCCAGCAATCCGTGCAGCGAGTACATGTTCCTCGACGACTCGGCCTGCAACCTGGCCAGCCTGAACCTGCTGAAGTTCGCTCCCAATGGCACGTTTGACGTGGAAGCCTACCGCCATGCGGTCGACGTGCTGATCACCGCGCAGGAAATTCTGGTCGACAATGCCGGCTATCCGACCGAAATGATCGGCAAGAACTCGCACGACTATCGTCCGCTGGGACTTGGGTACGCGAATCTGGGGGCTCTGCTGATGGCCGCCGGCCTGCCGTACGACTCCGATGCCGGACGCGACTATGCGGCCTGCGTCACCGCGATCATGTGCGGCGAAGCGTACCTGCAGTCTTCGCGGATTGCTGAACTCTGCGAGCCGCTGGCCCCGGCCACCGAGCCGACCCGGAAAAATCTTTCCGAAACGAACCTGGGAAGTGGCATTGGCCATGTAGGGACGGGCGCCTCGCCCGTCCAGGCCGAGCGCAGCTCGGCAGTGATGCCGGGAGCAGCATGTCCGGGTTGGTATCTGAACCGGGAGCCGTTCCTCGACGTCATCCGCATGCATCGCGCGTCGGTGAACAACATCAACAAGGGAAATGTTCCCTCGGCAATTTATGAAGCCAGCAAGCAGTGCTGGGACGAAGCTCTCGCCCACGGCGAAAAGCACGGCTACCGGAACAGCCAGGTGACCGTGCTGGCGCCGACCGGCACCATCGGCTTCATGATGGATTGCGATACTACCGGCATCGAGCCCGATCTTGCGCTCGTGAAATACAAAAAGCTGGTTGGCGGCGGCATGATCAAGATCGTCAACAACACCGTGCCCACCGCGCTCTTTAAGCTCGGCTACACGCACGAGCAGGCCGACGCCATCGTGAGCTACATCGACGCGACTGGCACCATCGAAGGCGCGCCTAACGTCAAGGACGATCACCTCGCGGTGTTCGACTGCTCGTTCAAGCCTGCCAAAGGCACGCGTTCCATTTCCTACACGGGACACCTGCGGATGATGGCCGCCACGCAGCCCTTCATCTCGGGCGCGATCTCGAAGACTGTGAATCTTCCTAATAACGCCTCCGTGGAAGACATCATGGAGGCCTACCTCCAGGCTTGGAAGCTCGGCCTGAAAGCGGTCGCGGTCTATCGCGACGGCTGCAAGCAATCGCAGCCCCTTTCCGCAGCTGGATCGGCCACGGCACTATCGAAGAAAGAAGACGGTGCCCGGCCCACTGTCGCTCCTCAGGAAGAAGAGAACCTCAACGCGCCTCCGCGCGCGGTTCGCCACAAACTGCAGGAAGAGCGTGCTTCGATCACCCACAAGTTCAACGTCGGTGGCCACGAGGGCTACATCACCGTTGGCCTCTATCCGGACGGCGAACCCGGCGAACTGTTCATCACCATGGCGAAGGAAGGCTCGACGGTCAGCGGTCTGATGGACAGCTTTGCCCTCGCCGTGTCGATCGCGCTGCAGCACGGCGTGCCGTTAAAGCTATTCTGCGAGAAGTTCGCGCACACACGCTTCGAGCCCAGCGGCTGGACGAACAATCCGGAAATCGGCTTCGCCAAGTCGATCATGGACTACATCTTCCGCTGGCTGCAGGTGCGATTCCTCACCGGCCAGCAGCAGATGCTGTTCGAGAATCTGCGCCTGAAGGCAGGCGGATCGCCGCATCCCTCGCCGTCCGCCGAAGGCGTGGGCGACTTGCACGGATCAGCCGAAACGCGCACACCTGAGTCGCGCTCCGGACCGATTCACGCTTCCGACGCGCTCTCTTCGATCGTCGACCTGGGCGACGCTCCCAGCTGCCACTACTGCGGCGCCATCATGACGCGCAACGGATCGTGCTACCGCTGCATGAGTTGCGGATCAACGAGCGGTTGTAGCTAGAAGGTCGGAATCTCGGTGCCCCAGGTTCGCGTCCGCTTTTTGGACGCTAACCTGGGATTCCCATCACTGCAATTATCGCGAAAGATCAGACGCCTCATATCAGTTTCTACGCATTTGGTCTCGCTGGTCATTTCCACTTGCCCCTGTTCCACGAAATGTCATCAAAATGTCCATACGATGTCTCAAACCATAATGCCCCTCTGTGTTTTTCAATGAAACGCTCCTGCCCGTAAGATTCACCATCGGTTTACTCAGGAGAACGCCCCGGATGGCCACAGGACTCGACCGCCTCAAACACATGGTTGTGCTCATGATGGAGAACCGGTCCTTTGACCACATGCTGGGCTCGCTGAAGGCGGTGAACCCGAAGATCGACGGGTTAACCGGCGCCGAGGCCAATCCCGACACAACGGCCGCACAGAATCCGGTGCCCGTCAGGCCGCTGGCCGAATTTCAGGGACAGCTCGATCCCGATCCGGACCATCACTTTCCTGCAGTCGACATCCAGATCTTCGGCGGGGACAAGAGTCCCAATCGCCAAGCCAACATGCAGGGCTTCGTGAAGAGTTATTTCAATCAGCGCCGCGACGTGAAGCATTCCCAGAAGATCATGTACTACTTCACCAGGGACCAGCTTCCTGTCCTCACTACACTGGCTTTGGAGTTCGCCGTGTTCAACCGCTGGTTCGCATCCATCCCCGGCCCGACCATCTGCAACCGCGCCTTCGCGCATTACGGGACATCGTTCGGCCGTGTCGATCTGAATCCGCTCTACATCAACGAGCCTTTCAAGAGTATCTACCAGCGCCTGGTTGCTGCTCAGCGCACCGCCAAGGTCTACTACTACGACACCACCAGTTCGACCATGGAGGTCGCGAATCTCCTGCAGAACCAGCCGAAGTTATTCGGCACCTATGCCCAGTTCCTGCAGGACTGCAAACGCGGCCAGCTTCCCGACTATTCGTTCATCGAGCCGAACTACAGCGACCACGACACCGACAGCGGCGAAGAAATCGCCAACGACCAGCATCCCGACCACCACGTGCAGGCCGGAGAGCTTTTCATCGCAACCATCTACAACGCGATCAAGCAGAATCCGGACCTGTGGGAGAGCACCGCGCTGCTGATTGTCTACGACGAGCACGGTGGCATCTATGACCACGTCGTGCCGCCCACTTGCACCGCCGACCAATTCACCGCGTCCGCAAATGCCACGGGCACCGGCATGGAATTCAAGTTCGACCGCCTGGGCGTGCGCGTCCCCGCGATCCTGGTTTCGCCCTGGATTCCCAAGGGGACGGTCGTGGATCGCGTCTTCGACCACGCATCGATTCCCGCGACCGCCACCAAATTTTTCATCGGGGACTACGCCCCGCGCTCTCCCCGCGAAACCAATGCCGACATCTTCATCGAGCCGAACGCGCAGCCTGCCGATCCCGCCCGCAACCTGCTTTCGCTGACGACCATGCGCACCGACTGCCCGGACTTCGACGTGTAGCGCTTCGATCCGCGCGAGAAAGGAATTACTCAGATGACCCTCATCCACGTGCCCAAGCCTCCGCGAAGCGCACTGAATCCGCACAGGCCCGTCTCTTCGCTGTTGACCACGCAGCTCGAGCACTTTTATCTCGCCGAGAAGCGTCTGCCTCTGCGCTACCGCACTGGGATCTACACCAACGCGATCCGCACCGAGGCCGAAGCGGCGAGATACATTCACGAAGTCACTGACGCTATCCACCGCGCGCACGACGACGCGGCAAGGCTGCGCGCCCGCAAAGCGCCCAGGGGCTCGCGCGTAATCGACATCGCCGCCTCAGCCGACGATCGCCCTGCGCGCAAAGCCTCGACCAAACCCAAAGCAAAAAAGAAGAGCGCCCCAAAAAGCGCAAAGAAGAGCGCAAAGAAGAGCGCTTCCAGAAAATAATTCAGGAGACGGTATGCGTTGGAGTGTTGCGGTGGTGCTATGGCTTGCGTCGACGCTGGCGTCGGCTCAGGAAAGCGGAATGCAAGCGCAGCTTCGCCGCGAAGGGGAACGCGTGGCCGACGCCTGCCACTTCAGCTTCAAGGCAGTGGGCAGCTGTGCGTACACGCTGTTCACCGACCATCCGCTGCACATTGCGGCCGGCAGCCTGCCTCCGCAGAACGGGTTCGGTCTGGGCGGCGCGTTCGTCGCCTCGAGGAACACAACCAACTGGCGCCTGAGTTGGGACGTGGACGCCGTCGCCGCCAGCAGCGGATCGTGGCGAGCGGGCGGCTACATGAAGCTGGTGCATGCCCCGTCGGTCGTGATCCACGCCCCTGTGCCAACCTCGACCGCCACCGCACCGCCGGAGAAGAAAGCGCCCACCTTGGCCGTTCATCCCTACACCGTCTTCAATCTCTACGCGCAAACCATTTCGCTGAACAAATTGAACTTCTTCGGCCTCGGCAACGCCACGCCGCTCTCCGCCGCCACGCTCTTTGGCATGACCCAGAGCATCGTCGGCGCGAGCGTGATCAAACCCGTGTTCGAGTGGTCCGCCCTCCGCGCTCTGAATCTTTCCCTGAACGGCGAAATGAACGGACGGTTCGTCAATATCCGGGGAAGGCATGGAGACTCCACGCCTTCCATCGAGACCCTCTACAACGACTCGACCGCGCCCGGCCTTGCCAGCCAGCCTGGATTTTTCCAACTGGGCGAAGGCATCCGCATCAAGCCGGTCATCGCCGATCGCTTTGCCCTGAACTACCTGGGAAACTTTCAGCAGTTCTTTGCGCCTTCGGACTCCCGCAATTCGTTCCAGCGCTGGACCATCGACCTGAACCACACGCTCTACCTCTACGGCTACTCGCAATCGGCGCCCAGAAACACCGACGCTAACGGCCCGGACCACTGCGCTCCGGCGAACGAACCGTGCCCGCCTGTTTCCCGCTCGCGCAACCTGAACGGATCGATCAACGTGCGCCTGCTGCTTTCCGAGTCGAGCCATTCCGCGACGAGCGCGGTCCCGTTCTATCTTCAGCAAACGCTCGGCGGCTCCGACATCAACAGCGCAATGTCGCTCGGCAGCTATCGCGACTACCGTTTCCGCGCGCCCAACCTGCTTCTGCTGCAGGAGAGCATCGAGCACTCTATCTGGGGTCCCTTCGGCCTGAAGTTCACCGCCGACCAGGGAAGAGTCGCGCTCACGCATGGCGACCTGGGATTCAGCCATCTACGACACAGTTACGCCGGAGGCCTCACGCTGCGCGCCGGCGGCTTCCCCATGGTCTCGATGATGTTCGCCTGGGGAGGCCCGGAAGGCCACCACAACATCTTCAACATGAACACGTCACTGCTCGGCGGCTCCGCGCGTCCAACGTTGGACTAAGCCGGCTGTCTCTTCGCTGCATGGCCTCTATACTCCTTGAGATTTTGACCGGTCAGTTACAAGGCGACTATCCATGAATCCCCTGGCAAACTTTGAAACATTTTCGCGGCAACCATCACCATTCATATGGAAGTCGAAGGTTCTCTCAACCGTCCTGTGCGGAGGTACCCAATGGATGGCCGAATGGTGTTGTACTTACTCATCGCGATCGCCGGATTCGTGATGGTCGTCGGCGGCATGTGGCTAATCTACGAGCAGAAGATCTACATTGACCGTGAATCCGGCCAGCCTATCTCGGTAGAGCTTCCGGGAAACTTCAAGTTCACGAGCAACTATCCCGCCTTGGCGCTGTTTGCGCTGGGATTCGTTCCGCTCATCTATCCGGTTTACAAATTGCGCGAACTGACTGAATTCCAGAGGGTGAAGAACGTCCAGATTCAGGGTGTCATTCGTTCCGAAGATGGCCGCAAGCTCGTCCAGCCGAATGTTTCCACAGTGGTGTACGCGGCCGAAGTGCCCGCCTATCCCATGATGAGGTCGGAAGAGGAATTTTCCCTGGGCGTGCCCGTGATCAGCGGCAAGGGAGAGTACCAGGTAATGCTGGTGGTGAACGGTCACGTCGTTGACTACCAGAAGGCTTCGGCAAAGGATGACAGCAATGTGATCAAGGTGGAATTCCACCCTGTCGACATTGAACCTGCACCCTACGCGGGAGAAATTCAGCCCGTGCCGGCGGAGTTCCGGTAGAGGAGGCATTATGCCCAAACATCTTTTGCCTGCCGTGACGTTGGTGGTGCTGTTAGGGTGGCTGCTGGTGGCGCCGGGATGGGCGCAACAAGCGGTGGACTTGGATGGGCGTGTTTTTGATTCGTCGAACGGACGAGGTCTGGAGAATCTCGAGATCAAAATCACACCGCCCTCCAATGCGAACCTCCCGGTGCGCCTCGCGAACACGGATCAGAACGGCGCGTTCCGGTTTCCGCAAGTACGGCCCAGCCGGTACATGGTGGAAGTTTCACAAGGCCCCAACCTGCTGTACCGGGTTCAGATCGATGCGGGCCCGCAGACGCGAGTGGAGATCCCGCTGCAGAAGCGGTAGGACCACGCTGAGAAGTGAATAGCGGCGAGTCCGGAGGCCCCCCCGTGGCTCGCGACTGCTCGTGAATTCACATTTGCTTTTGGCCCGCCAACGTGCGACGCTCTGCCTCCATGGATCAGGAGAAGAAACGTTTCGCGTGGGGGCTTGGGCTGGCGTGGGTGCCGGTGCTGGTGGCGGTCGTGCCCGGCTTCATCAGCGCATTCCGCGGGATGGGCGAGGAGAAAGCTACCGGGATAGCGGTAGTCGTCGGTGGCTTTGCGGAACGGCTCGTCAAGTTTGGGCTCGTGGCGTTCGTTCTATGCCAAGTGACGGCGATCGGGTTGCTCGCTCGCGGAATCCGGCGCGAACAGTGGGGCCGGTCACTGGTCGCGGTCGTGTCGATCGTATGCAGCGTGGTGATTCTCTCGATCACTGCGTTCATGACTTATTGGCTGTGGCACCTGAGAGGCTAGCTGAGAGCTGCGAGTAAGGCCTAAGAATCATAGGAAATAGAATTATCGGAAATAAAGATCTGCAGGATCCCAAGATCGCGGCTTCCGTGGAATCCCACCCTAAGTTTTTCGCAGAGGACGCGAAAAACTTAGGATGGGGCACCTGTGATCTTTCAAGAGGTTGTCCATTCGATCGGAACCAGAGAAGCTGATTGTGACGAGCAATCCAGTTTCCGAGGACAGACCGAATGGACATCCACCAGAATGCCCGACTCACTCTTCGCAGTCGAGAGGCCTTGGTTGAAACCGTGACTCGCGGCCTGGGCTTCAGCCGTGCCGCCGCCAGCTTTCGCGTGACTCCCAAAACCGCAGCCAAGTGGGTTGGCCGTTATCAGCGGGAAGGAACTGCCGGATTACGCGATCGCTCTTCTCGTCCGCATCGTAGCCCAAGAGCCACTTCGTCTAGTCAGGTCGGGTTGGTGATTGAGCTCCGCCGGCAGCATCGTCCGGCCTATCAGATTGCACAAAGCACCGGACTCAGTCCGGCCACCGTCAGCCGCATTCTGCGCCGCGCTCGTCTCAGCCGCTGGCGCGATCTGCATCCCTTGCCGCCGGTGGTGCGCTATGAGCATCCCTTTCCCGGCGATCTCCTCCATCTCGACATCAAGGGCATGACCCGCTTCCAGCAAGTCTCCTGGCGTGGTGACGGCCGCCGCCGCGGACAACATAAGCATCCCGGCTGGGAGGCCTTGCACGTCGCCGTTGACGACCACTCTCGCATGGCCTTCACTCGCATCCTTCCCGATCAGAAGACTGAAACCACCATCGCCTTCCTCCGGGATGCAGTTGACTTCTTTGCTCGCCACGGCATCACCGTGCGCGCCCTGCTCACCGATAACGGCAGCAGCTACCGCTCTCACCACTTTCGTCGGGCTTGTTTCCAGATGGGCCTCAAACACCGCCGCACTCGCCCCTACTCCCCACAAACCAACGGCAAAGCCGAACGCTTCATCCAGACCGCCCTGCGCGAGTGGGCCTACGCCACTCACTGGCCCGACTCCGAGCAGCGCAACCTCGCCCTCGCTCCCTGGACCCACTACTACAACTTCTCCAGGCCCCATGGTAGCCTTCACTACCAGCCGCCTATCAGCCGCTCGGATCCTGGTACAACCTCTTGATCATCTACAGGCACCCTCGCATCTACTGTGGAGCGGTCTTGTCTTCCACTTTCTGCGCGCCCTCTTCGGTCTTATGGGCGGCCTTGTGCGTGCCCTTTTTTACTTTGTGGCCGGCTTTCTTCGCGGTTTTCTTGGTTGCATGGCCAGTGTCTTTTGCAGCCTGCTTGGTTTCGTGGCCCGCGTCTTTCATATCCTGCTTGGCGCTGTCTTGCGCGAACGACACGCCCCACAACATCACCAGCGACAGCCCCATCCACATGATGAACCGTTTCACTTTGACTCTCCTGTGATTTTGAACTTGATTGACTGTCAGAGTCTAGGAAAGCGGTTCTGCCGGCGACATCGGGTGAAGACCCTACAAAGAGCAGTTCTTATTTCGCGGTTCCGGGGCACAGAGGATCGCAAAGCAGTTGATTGCGGGGAGCCCCGCTTGTTACGAATCTGTTCCTGAATACGGTGGCAATGGTCTGAAAGTAAGGGCCAGGAGCCGACGACCGACGACCAACGACTAACGACTAACGACTAACGACTAACGACTGCCCTTATCCCTCCATGGTCTTTACGTTCGGCGCCAGTGTCAGCTTCGCGGCGGTAGCGCGCTGGACGTCTTCCGCCGTCAGGCCGGGAGCGATCTCGGCCAGCACCAGGCCCGAGGGCGTCACTTCGATGCACGCCATCTCCGTCACAATGGTATTCACCACGCCGGCTCCGGTCAGCGGCAGCGTGCACTGCTTCAGAATTTTTGGCTGGCCGTCGCGCGTAGTGTGTTCCATGGCAATGATCACGCGCCGCGCTCCGGCGACCAGATCCATCGCGCCGCCCATGCCTTTCACCATCTTGCCGGGGATCATCCAGTTGGCGAGGTTGCCGTGCTCGTCGACTTCCATCGCGCCCAGTACGCTGAGATCAATGTGCCCGCCGCGAATCATGCCGAACGAATCGGCGCTCGAGAAGTACGCTGTTCCGGGCAACTCGCTCACCGTCTCCTTGCCCGCGTTGATGAGGTCGGCATCTTCCTGTCCTTCGATAGGGAAGGGCCCGATGCCGAGCATGCCATTCTCGCTCTGCAGCACGACGTGCATCCCCGGGGGCACGCAATTGGCCACCAGCGTAGGCAATCCGATCCCCAGGTTGACGTAAAATCCGTCGCGCAATTCGCGCGCAATGCGTTTCACGATGCGATCGCGCTTCTCGGTGTCTTTAGGAGCTTTGGTCGTCGGTCGTCGGTCGTCGGTTGTCGGCATAGAGGCTACAGAGAGTCGTTGGAGTTTCGTTTGGTACCCGAGTTTCGCTTTGACTTTATCGCGATCTAAGCCGCGGTGCTTGGCTTATGACGGACGACCGACGACTAAAGTCTTTTGTCGTTCTCGCTGGCGACTGGAGACTACGCAGTCTTCCTCACCGTCCGCCGCTCGATGCGCTTCTCAAAAGTCGCACCCTGGAAAACACGCTTCACGAAGACGCTGGGCGTGTGCACCGTGTCGGGGTCAAGTTCGCCCACCTCAACCAGATGTTCGACTTCCGCAATGGTTACCTTGGCCGCGGTCGCCATCAGCGGATTAAAGTTGCGCGCCGTCTTGCGGTACACCAGGTTGCCCCAGCGATCGCCCTTCCACGCTTTTACGAATGCGAAGTCGGCTTTCAGGGCGCGCTCCATGACGTAGGCGCGCCCGTCAAACTCACGAGTTTCCTTGCCCTCGGCGACCAGCGTTCCCACGCCGGTCGGGGTAAAGAACGCGGGAATGCCAGCGCCGCCCGCCCGAATGCGCTCCGAGAACGTTCCCTGCGGGACCAGGTCAAGTTGCACCGTGCCCTTCAGCACCATTTCTTCGAGCAGTTTGTTCTCGCCGACATAGGTTCCGATGTGCCGCCGGATCTGGCCATTGGACAGCAGCAGGCCGACGCCGAAACCGTCGACCCCGGCATTGTTGCTGATGGTGGTGAGATTCTTCACGCCCTTGTGGGCCAGCGCGCGGATCAGATTCTCCGGCATGCCGCACAATCCAAACCCGCCCACCATGATGGTGGCTCCGTCGAAAACGTCCTGAATGGCTTCTTCGGCGCTGGCAACGACTTTGTTCATGTTCAGAAAGATTGTAGTGGAAAATCCCCCACGGAGGCACTGAGGCACGCAGAAAACGTGGAGCTCAACACACGAGTCAGGTCCGTCAGGGAATCGGGCGGACGCCACAGCAACAAGCCCAGGAGGGTTTAAGCCTTGCCCCTCTCCGTACCTCCGTGCCTGCGTGGTGGAATTGCTTTTTTCGGCTTTTCTTTCTTCAATTCGTGCGCACGCTCGAACTCGGCGGCCAGTTCGCGCGAGTCGAGATTTTCGCGAATATGCGCGAGCCGTTGCTCCAGTTTCAACAGCGCTTCCGCGATGTTCTTTTTGTTGGTGATGGCGATGTCGCGCCACATCGAGTAGGGGCTCGACGAGATGCGCGTCATCTCGCGCAACGCCCGGCCCCCGGCCTCGAGCAGCGGCGCTTGCCCGAACTCGTCGACCAGCGAAGCCGCCAGGGCAGTCGAAATCATCTGCGGAAGATGGCTGATCCAGGCGCAGAGTTGATCATGCTCCTCGGCGGGAAGATGGGCGATGCGCGCGCCCAGTTTTTCGACCCACTCCAGAAACTCGCCGCTCAGCCCGCTGTAGACGTCTTGTCCCGGCAAGGGTGTCACGAACCACGCGGCTCCCTGAAAAAGATCGGCATCGGCAAAATCGACGCCGGACTGTTCTTTGCCCGCCATGGGATGACCGGCGAGGAATTTCTGCGCCGCCAGTTTGCCAAAAACCTTCTGCGCGCGGTTGACCACTTCGCCCTTCGTGCTGCCCACATCGGTGAGCAGAGTTTTCGCCGGAAGCCCAGGGCCAAGCCGTTCGATGAGATCAACAATCGCCACCACCGGCGCCGCTAGAACGATGACCGAACTCCCGCGAACGGCATCGACGGGGTTGGTCGCGCCCGCGTCGATCACGCCGATTTCCTGCGCGCGCTCCAGCACCGGCGCGCGATCGCATCCCACAATGCGTCCGGCGAACTTGCGCTTCTTCAGCGCGAGTCCCAGCGAGCCGCCGATGAGCCCCGTACCGATAATCGTGATCTGACGAATGGACAAGGGAAAATTGAATAATCGGAAATTTAGCAATTGGGAAATTCAGTAATTGTGTAATTGAAAATCAGTCTCATTAGATATTGCCCTGAGACCTGAGACCTGACACCTGACACCTGACACCTGACGACCTGAGACCTGAGACCTGAGA
The DNA here is from genome assembly GCA_963733805.1 of uncultured Acidobacteriota bacterium. Taxonomy (GTDB): domain Bacteria; phylum Acidobacteriota; class Terriglobia; order Terriglobales; family Acidobacteriaceae; genus Gp1-AA133. Next base: position 30,899 of record CAVTEO010000013.1, read on the forward strand.
CCCGACCCCTGACATCCGACACCTGATACCCAAGCGATCACCTGATTCCCCGTCCCACCGCCGGCGCAATCAACCGGAGCTCGGTCATCAGTTTCGAGAATTGTTGCGGGAACAGCGACTGTGCGCCATCGGAAAGAGCTTTGTCCGGATTGCTATGGACTTCGATCAGCAGCGCGTCCGCCCCAGCCGCGACCGAGGCTCGCGCCATGGGAGGTACTTTGTCGCGTCGCCCGGTGCCGTGCGAAGGATCGGCCGTCATGGGCAGGTGCGAAAGCTTATGCACAATCGGAATCGCAGAAATGTCCATGGTGTTGCGGGTATAGGTTTCAAACGTGCGGATGCCGCGCTCGCAGAGAATGACTTCGTAATTGCCGCCCGCCATGATGTATTCGGCCGAGAGCAGCAGTTCCTCGATGGTGGCGGCGATTCCGCGTTTGAGCAGCACGGCCTTGCGCACCTTGCCGAGTTCGCGCAGCAAGTTGAAATTCTGCATGTTGCGCGCCCCTACCTGGAAGATGTCGATGTAGGGAAGCATCAGCGGGATCTGGGAAATCTCCATGACCTCGCTGATCACCAGCAACCCGTGCTTGTCACCGGCCTCGCGCAGCAGCTTCAGGCCGTCCTCGCCCATGCCCTGAAAAGAATAAGGGGAAGAGCGGGGCTTGAACGCGCCGCCGCGAAGCACGCGCGCACCCGCCTCGGCCACTTGTTGTGCAACCAGAAAAATCTGGTCGCGCGATTCCACCGAGCACGGACCGGCCATCACGATCACTTCCTTGCCGCCAATCTCGACGCCGTTGGCGAGGCGCACAATCGTGCCCTCCGGACGGAAAGACTTCCCGGCCAGTTTATAGGGCGACGAAATCCGGTGTACCTCCTGCACACCGGGCAGCACTTCAAAGATGGCGATATCCACTTCCGGCCGCGCGCCAACCGCGCCCAGCACAGTCTGGCGGGCGCCGGTGGAACGGTGCACTTCAAATCCCAGCGTGACCAGGTGATCGATCACCGCCTGGATCTGTTCTTCCGTCGCTAAATCCTGCATCGCAACAATCATAGGAAAGCAGCTCTCAGCTGTTGCTTCTCACCTCTTCGTGCTGGCGCTCAGCTAGTCTTTCGGATCTCGTCCAATCTCGGCGCCGCCGCTGGCGGCATTTTCTTCTGTAATCTCTTCCTTCTGGATATTCCGCATCACGTCCATGATGCGCTCGTAAATCTGGAGCAGGTGGCGGTGCTGCAGCGGCCCGCGGTTTTGCTGACGAACTTGCTCGAGCACAATCCGTTCGCGATCCGGCTCGTAGATGGGCAGCTCGGTCTGGCGCTTCAGACGTCCAATCTCCTGGGCGGCTTGCGCTCGCTGGTTCAGGATCTCCACCAGCTTCTGGTCGATCTCGTCGATTTTCTTGCGCCAGTCTGCGATATCCATCGGAGTCGTCGGTCGTCAGTCGTCAGTCATCGGCGAATTACATCCATGGTGGAGAGTGTGAACCGCGCCGAGCCCGGAACTGCCATCGGCCAAAGGCTAAGAGCTAACGGCCAAGAGCTGCTTCACAAATTCTGCCACACTCTGCGCTTCTTTCCCGGGATTCCGCTCCACCAGGTCGACGATCGCGCTGCCCACCACTGCGCCTTCGGCATAGCGGCCCACCGCGGCAAACTGATCGGGCGTTGAGATCCCGAAGCCGACCGCAATTGGCAGTTTGGTGTACTTCCTCAAACGCTTCACCAGCGCTTGAGCATCGTCCGACATCTGCTTGCGAGCGCCGGTTACACCGGTGCGCGAGACCGCATACACAAATCCGCTGGATGCCTGCGCAATGCGCTTCAGGCGTTCGTCGGTCGAAGTCGGGGCGGCCAGAAAAATCGGCGCCAGCTCGTTCTTGCGCATCTCCACGAGATACGGTCCGGCTTCTTCCACCGGGAGATCGGTGACCAGCACGCCGTCGACCCCCGCAAGCCGGGCGATCTTGCAGAATTTATCGACACCCATTCGCAGGATGGGGTTGAGGTACGTGAAGATGATGAGCCCCACCGACTGCGACTGCTCGCGGATTTCGGCTGCCAGTTTCAGAACCTGGTCGAGAGAGGTGCCGTGCTTGAGCGCCCGTTCGCTCGCTCTCTGGATCACAGGTCCATCCGCCACCGGATCGCTGAACGGCACGCCCAGTTCGATCACGCCGGCGCCAGCGCGAATGGCCTCAAGCACGATCTCCCGAGTAGTCGCGAGATCGGGATCGCCCGAGGTGACGTAGGCGACGAGCGAAGGCTTATGGACGAAGTGAAAGGGCATCGGGCGAATTTGTAATTGTGTAATTTGGTAATTGGGTAATTTGAAAATCCCACGGCCGACTGATCATGAGTCCAGCTTGAGATTCTCCCGCAAGATTCCGATGTCTTTATCGCCCCGGCCCGAGACGTTCACCAGCACGATCTCCGATTTCTTCATTTTCGGAGCGCGCTTGAGGACTTCCGCAACCGCGTGTGCCGATTCGAGCGCCGGAATAATTCCTTCCGTGCGAGCCAGCAGCGTGGTCGCCTCGAGCGCTTCTTTGTCAGAGGCCGGAACGTACTCAGCGCGTCCCAGGTCCTTCAGCCAAGCGTGCTCCGGGCCGATCGACGGATAGTCGAGCCCGGCAGAGACCGAATGCGTGGTTGTAATCTGCCCGGCGCGATCTTGCAGCACGTAGGAGTATGTGCCCTGCAATACGCCAGGGGAGCCGCCGCGGAAGCGGGCCGCGTGATCGCCGAGCCGCTCGCCGCGCCCTCCCGCCTCTACGCCGATCAACTGCACCTTCTTGTCTTTGATGAAGTCGTAGAAGATGCCGATGGAATTCGAGCCACCGCCCACGCATGCGATGATCGCGGCGGGCAATCTTCCTTCAGCCTTCAAAATTTGCGCACGAGCCTCGCGGCCAATCACGCGATGGAAATCGCGCACCATGGTGGGATACGGATGCGCGCCCAGAACGCTTCCCAGAAGATAGTGTGTAGTTCGAACATTGGTGACCCAGTCGCGCATCGCCTCATTGATGGCGTCTTTCAGGGTACGCGAACCGGAGGATACTCCGCGAACCTCCGCGCCCAGCAGGCGCATGCGGAAGACGTTGAGTTCCTGCCGCCGCATGTCCTCGATGCCCATGTAGACGACGCACTCAAACCCAAGCAGTGCGCACACCGTGGCGGTTGCGACCCCGTGCTGTCCCGCGCCGGTTTCGGCAATCACGCGATGTTTCCCCATGCGCTCGACCAGCAACGCTTGGCCGATGCAGTTGTTGATCTTGTGCGCGCCGGTGTGCAGCAAGTCTTCTCTCTTGAGATAAATCTTCGCGCCGCCGAGTTTTTCGGTAAGCCGCTTTGCAAAGAACAGCGGCGTGGGGCGGCCGGCGAAAGTCCGTAGCAACACATCAAGCCGCTTCTGAAATTTCGGATCGTGCCTCGCTTTATCGTAAGCGCGCTCCAGCTCGTCGAGCGCCGCCATCAGCGTCTCCGGGACGTAGCGGCCGCCGTAGACCCCAAAGCGCCCGGCTTGCGGCTTGCTTTCCTGTCCGCGGCCCGGCCTGCGGGACGGAGAGGTTTTTCTAGCGACTTGTACTCTTGTCGTTGCCATATGTCGAATTCAAGCGCTGTGGTGGGTGTGGCGCACCGCTTCCAGGAAGGCGCGAACCTTGCCTGGATCCTTCTTGCCGGGCCGCGCCTCCACGCCGGAAGAAACATCCACGCCGAAAGGCTGCAGCAGCCGGATCGCTTCGCTCACGTTGAGAGGCGTCAGGCCTCCCGCAACGATCACGGGAAGCTTGAGGCTGATCACCTGCACCATCGCGCGAGTTCCGCGCCAATCGAACGTTGTGCCGGTGCCGCCCATCTCGCCGTTCAACTGCGAGTCAAACAGAAGGGCGAACACGTTGTCATGAACCCGTTCGTTGATCAGGACACCGCCATTCTTCAACGAATCTCCCGGGATCACCGGAATCAGTTTCGATACTCCAACAACCTCTTCTGCCGGCCGCGCACCGTTCCACACTGTGTCGAGCGCCCGCCTGCCGTGTAATTGAACCGCCGTCAAGCCTGTCCGCGAGACGATTTCCCGAATGTGGTCCGGCTCATCATCCACAAAAACGCCGATCTTCTCGATGTGGTCCGGCAGTTCGCCGATAATGTCTTGTGCCTTTTCGACCTCGGCTTTGCGGGGGCTCTTTTCATAGAACACGAACCCCACCGCATCCGCACCAGCCTCCACCGCTACGCGCGCGTCGTCCAGATTCGTGATCCCGCAAATCTTGACCCACGTCATAAACAATAGCCAGGCGCTCGCTACGCGCTTGGCACCATGGCCGCTCCCAGCAGCCTGCGCAACGCGCTTCCCGGAAACGCTGCTTTCATCAGCGACTCGCCGATCAAAAACGCCCCGTATCCCGCAGATCGCAACTCCGCGATGTCGTTGGGCGAGTTGATCCCGCTTTCGGCCACCGCCAGCACGCCCGGCGGCAACTTCTTTGCCAGCCGATGAGCGGTCTTCAGGTCGACGTGAAACGTGCGTAGGTTGCGCGAGTTGACGCCGATCAGCGTGCAGCCCGCGTCGAGCGCCCGTTGCAGTTCTTCTTCATCGTGCGCTTCGCACAATACGTCGAGTTCCTGGCCGCGAGCCCGCGCGGCAAGTCCCTCCAGATCAGGCTGTTCCAAGGCCGCTACGATCAGGAGGATTGCGTCGGCTCCATAAGCCCGCGCTTCAATGATCTGGATTTCGTCGACGATAAAATCCTTGCGCAGGCAGGGAAGTCCGGACGCTTCCGAGGCGATCCGCAGATTCTCGAGCGAACCCTGAAAGAATTCCGGCTCGGTCAGCACGGAAAGCGCTGCCGCACCTCCGTTTGCCAGTTCGCACGCCAGCGCCTCCGCGTCAAACGAGGCGCGAATCAACCCTTTCGAGGGCGACGCCTTCTTCAACTCCGCAATCACGGCGACGCCCTTTGCCGCCACCGACTCCAGCCCCCGGCGAAATCCGAGCGGCTGGCGATCGGCCGCCTTCCGCTCCAGTGCCCGCACGTCAGCCGCCCGACGCTTGAGCGCGAGGCGGCTTCGGGTAGCGGCGACAATCTGGTCGAGCGTAGTGGCCATAAACAGAGAGCGTTTATTATACGGGAGCGTTCGCTGGCACTTGTCAGCGAGACGCAACCTGAGCGCCTCCGAAAGAGGGCCATGAGAGGGAGGCGGTGGCTCGCTCGACCCCTGACAGTCTTTGTTGAAGGGGATTATTTGGGTGGGCGCGCGCGCAGTCGCAGCGGGTAGCCGTCGTCGCCGGGCAGCAGCCCGTTGATGCGGACCACCTTAACGGAATCATCGACATCCGAAGCGCGCAGATATCCCAGCCCTCCCCGCGTATTAATCACAAACTTCTTCACGTCCGCGGGAGCTTCCATGGTCGTGGGCTGGTTGGGGTTCTCGCCCTTGAACGATTGGTACAGGTAGTAGTGATCCAACTCGCGGCGGTTCATTTTGTAGATCACCCGCCGCACCGTCTGCCATTCCGGCGTGTTGCGACGCATGCCCGCCAGGACGATCCGGTGCTGGTACGCCCACCACCGGCGCTCTCCCAACAGGATAGCGCGCAGCTGTGGCAACGTGAGGTCCGTGGTGGGATTGTTCGGATTAACCACGATCGCCAATCCTTCCCAGGAGACTCGGGGCGTGTGTTTTGAAGGGGCCTGTCGAACGGCAGTTGAGTCGGGTAGCGCGGCGGAGAACGCCATCGTCACCAGAAGAATCAAGACCCCTGCCGCTTTCATGCGCCACTCCGGTTGCAGGACTAAAGCGATTCAGGGGAGGTCTAAGAGGAGGCTGACGCACAGTGTACCCCAACCGGACCGCTTTTGCGTGGACTGTTGGGCTTTTCGAATCGACAGGCAGGAGGGAATTGGCTGGTATTGGTTGCTCATTTTCACACCGCTTGGCGCGCAAGTATGTTTTAGGTGCGCAATAACTCTATACCGCTCAGCGGCTTGCCAGATGACCTTCCCGCAAGCGGCAAAGTATGCGTTTTGTACCTTCGATTGACCGAGCCTGCATTGCGGTAGCTTGCCTTCGGCCCCAGGATTTGCCCTCAAGAAGCCAACGGACTGCGAAGGTCCAGGCAAATGGAGGGACGTCATGGAAAGAATGAGGGTGCGGGGTCATGTTGCAGTCCGAGTGTTTGTGAGTATTGTCACCCTGCTGGCTGGCGCAGCGCGGGCTCAGGAGTCAACCGCAGAGCAGTGCGGTCTGGCGGTGGTTACGCGGCTGGTCGGAGGACATCAGACGGTATGCGATACAACCGTCGTCCAGGACATGGCAAAGCGCGGCCATGCTTTCGAACAGAACCAACTGGGGATCGCCTCGATCCTGGCGATCGGTCCGGACTTCAACGAGAAGGAAGCCCTGAAGTGGTTCGAGCAGGCGGCTCAGCGCGGGTACGCTCCGGCGCAGGTCAATGCCGCCGTGATGTACATCAACGGCTGGGGCGTAAAAACGAATTACGGGACCGCACTGCGCTGGTTGCACGCCGCCGCCGAACAGAAGTTTGGCCGGGCGTTCTACAACCTGGGGATTCTCTACCTGCAAGGGCAGGGAGTGCACCAGGATTACGCCGAAGCCTTCGGCTGGTTTCAGAAAGGCGCCGACGCGGGCGACCTCGACGCACAGACCAATCTCGGATACATGTACGATCAGGGCCTTGGGTGTGAGCGCAACCTGAAGACGGCTGCCGCCTGGTATCGCAAGGCGGCCGAAGCTGGAAATCCTCTCGGCGAAAACAATCTGGCAGACTTGTATCTGCGAGGCGAAGGTCTACCGCAAAATAACGCCGAAGCCTTCCGCTGGTTTCAAAAGGCAGCGGCACAGGGACACACCGGTGCCCGCATCAAGCTGGCCTACCTGCACGCCGAAGGAATGGGAACCAGGAAGAACCCTGAAGTTGCCTACGCGTGGCTGATCTCAGCCACATTGGCGCGCGACCAGCGCGGCCGCGACATGCTTCCCAAGCTCGAGGCCGAGATGACGCCGCAACAAATCGCCCAAGCCAAAGAGCAAGCCCACAGCCTGCTTACGCCTGCCAGCAAGCAACTGTCGGCGAAGGCGTTCGCACAATGAAGGGGTGCCGGCAGTAAGAGGCGTGAAAAAATTAGTCGGTGGAGCGGCGGGCGTCCCCGCCCGCCAACTCTGAGCTCTATCGAAGACCTACGGGTGAACACTCTTGGATGCTCGCAAGCGCGCAGAGCGATCGGACTACAAAGAGCCTATACCAGGATGAGGCTCACGAGCGTTACAGCCAGGGAGGCTAACGGCTCTGACAGGACTCGACACCCGGACGCTTTATTCAGCTTCCACAAGACCTCGTTCCGCTCGGGAACGAAGGTGAGCTTTAAGGTGGAATCCCGGTGGCACAGCGTCAGTTCCCCATTGGAAGCCGGGCTTGGTTCGATCAGAACAACCTGACCCATCGAACAGAAGATCGACCGGGCTTCCTTGCACAGGGCGTCCCTGAGCGCTTCCCAGTTCCCCTGATCGATCGTCTCCATTTGCGAATCATAAGCAACTGCATTCCACGTGGGCGTAAAAACTTGTTTACATGAGGTTTACACGGAAGCGGCAGTAGGTTCGCGTTCCCGAAACAGGAAATGTCCCCGGGTTTCGCTGAGGAAGCTGGAGAAACGGCTTAAGAATCACCGCTACGCGAGCTTTGGATGATCGAAGGTAATGGTGCCGAAGAAGGGACTCGAACCCCCACACCCTTGCGGGTACATGGACCTGAACCATGCGCGTCTGCCAATTCCGCCACTTCGGCGAGTGACTCTGCGGACCGTCACACCCCTTGCAGGATGCTGTGCAGGAAGAACAATCCTCTATTTTACAGACGATGCGGGGCCTGTCAAACACCCGCGCATCCGCAAAGATTTACAATCGGCAGGCGGAAGAGAATCTGTTCGCACGTGGTACAGAATTATGACCGACCCCCAGAAACTTCCTCCCGCGGTCGCGCAAAATCTGCGGGAACTCGTCCATGACCTCAGCAACTCGATCGAAACGATCATGCAAGCTTCCTATCTGCTCGGGCAACTGGAATTGCCATCCCATGGGAAAAAGTGGGTCGAGTTGGTGGCGGAAGCTGCGCAGAACGCCGCGCAGATCAATCGCCAGCTGCGCGAGGTTTTACGCGGCCAGCGATAGGGGATGCGACGGGCAGCCTGGCTTCGTGGAGCGCCAAAGTGCCACCCGTCAATCCGTGTGGGTGAAAACTCCGCTTTGGAATTCAGCCTTCCAGCTTGGCCGTCATCGAAATTTTCGCGTTCAGCACCTTCGACACCGGGCAGCCCTTTTCCGCGGCTTCCGCGTACTTCTGAAAGGTGGCCGCATCGGCGCCAGGCACTCGTCCCACGACGTCGAGATGGCTTGCGGTAATGGTCCAGCCCGAGTCGAGCTTCTCCATGGTCAGCGTGACGTTCGTATTGATGCTTTCGGGCGTCAGATTTTCTCCGCCGAGCTGCGCGGACAGTGCCATCGAGAAGCAGGCGGCGTGCGCGGCAGCGATCAATTCTTCTGGATTCGTTCCCGGAGCATTTTCAAAGCGCGTGGTGAAAGAGTACGGCGTATTCGACAGAACTCCTCCCGGAGCGGAAATGCTGCCCTTGCCTTCTTTCAAACCACCCTTCCACACAGCGCTGGCTTTTCTTTGCATGGTCATTCCTCATAAATGATTGGATTGAATTGCCGTTCCGACATTGTAGACGCTTCGGTTGCGCTGTGTCAGTTGAGGGGAGGCGCAGGAAGGCTCGGAAGAAAAGAGTTCTCCACGATGCGCGATAGCGGGCGAATTCCGGCGTGAGAAAAATGCGTGGGGATCCAGAAAGGGCGGGTCGCGTGGCCTGCCTGACACCGTTCCGCTTCGACAGACCTGAAACAGAGGAAACGGCAAAAACCTGTACCGCGCCCGCCTGCTAAGTCCAGCCTAAGGTCGTCATTCAAGCGCACCCATCCAGCCGAAACTGTAGTTTCGGTTTGGGAAACACTCAGCTGTCGAAGGGGTCCGTTAGTAAAAATCGGAGCAACTTAGGTAGAAGTGGCACTGCGGACAGGTCAGCTTGCAGCGATGCTCACGGAGTTGTGCCGAACAGTTTGGACAAATGCGGGCGGGGTTGAGGGGCGCGATCCGCGGAGCGACCTGAGCCGGACTTGCGCCCTTTATCGTCTGCGCAGCGATTTCGGGTTCTTCAGGCAGACTTCGGAACCTCGCTCGAAATGACCGTGACTTTGTCAACGACTGGTTTATCGTCAGACCGCGGCGATGCGGCGGCCGGGAGGTTACTGCTCCAGCAATCGGCGACAATGCGCCACGCACCGAGACGTCGCCAGACCTTCACGTACTTTCCGCGATCGGTTGCCGAACCGCCGCTTTCGCGAACCACCGATACTGAATACCTTCCGACTTCCATCGCCATATCGCCGGAGTAATCGACACGCGAAGTTTCCAGGCGCAGATCCTGAAATCCGGCTTCGCCAAACTCCCGCAACTTGCGCTCGATGGCTTTCGGTCCGGCAACCGATTCGTGATTCGGCGCCATGAACAAACCATCGCTATCGAACAAGCCGGCCACCTGATCGTAGTTGCCGGTGTTGAAATTCATGCTGAAGTCCTGGGAAAGGCCGCGAATCGTCGATTCGACGTCCATCGACGAGCCAGATCCCGCAGTGGGACTGGAATAGGGGCGATACATCGTACTTCCTCCTGGGAGAAGGCCAAGGCACGCATCCGTCGGGTAAACGACCAATAAGGCAGGATGGCGCGCCCACACTGTGCACGGATTGTAGCGCAAAAATTCGAACGGGACTAATGGAAGTTTGCACTTAATTTGTGGTGGCCGGTTGATTTTCACAACGGTTAATGTTGCAGCGATTCGGCTCTGTTTTCAATGAAATCGAGCGCTCGAAGGGGATTCCGGCGAACTGCGAGACAGCCCGTCGGCAGACCGGAACCGGGGAAATGGCTTTGGGGAGTCTTTTCGCAGGGAGGCCAAGAAGCGAGTGATCTGGATCACGTGTCAAGATGGATCCAGATCACAAAAATGGGTAACACGCTTGGGGCAAAGGAAATATTTCTACCTCGGGAATGGCACATTTGCCCCTGGCAAATTGGTATTCTGAATCTAGAGATGCGAAGTAGGCGGAAGAACCCAAATCCCTTCATCTAATGCTGGCGACCTGCGAGGGCCGCTTTTCTTTTGTTCGGAACTGGGAGACGCGCGACGCGATCGCGATTTTGAAGGAAAGCACAGGAGAGAACTGTGAGTGTGCGGATTGCATGGGTGTGGGAATTGTCTCGCGCCAAAGTATCGCGCGAAGACAATTCCGGCTAAGATGTCGTGGGTCCCACAACCAAACCCAACGGAGGAACTTGCTGATGAAGAAAGCAGGGTGGATGCTCGCACTCATTCTGGCGGCGACGCTCGGCGCACCGGCGCAAGATGCTGCGAAGAAAGATTCTCCGCCGAAACCGGCGGTAGGTCCGTCACAAGCAGTGCTCGACACCTGGAATGACGTAGCACGCAAATTGAATACGATGGCGGAAGATTTTCCGGAAGACAAATACGATTTCAAGCCGACTCCGGCGCAGCGCAGCTTTGCCGAGCAGTTGCTGCACGCAGCGGGCGCGAATTATTTCTTTACCAACCTGGCGAATGGGCAGAAGCCCCCCACCGAGGAAGAGCCGAAGCGCTCGACCTTCAAGAACAAGGCGGAGATCGTGGCCTACGTGAAGAAAGCGCTGGACGACGGAGCGGCTGCGATCAAGAGCAAGGGTGACAAGGGCATGACCGACACGGTGGTCGATCCGTTCGCAAATCAGCAGGTTCGTATCATCGATTTCGCTTACGGGTTCATCGAACACATGGGCGAGCATTACGGGCAGCTGGCGGTGTATTACCGGGTTGCGGGATTGGTTCCACCGGAGTCGCGTCCCAAAAAGTGATTTGGTGTGTCAGCAGGTTGGGAGCGCCGGCAGCTTCGATTGAAGCTAGCCGGCGTTCTTTCTGTCTTGTGCCCCTTTTCTCTGTGGCTTGGTGGTGAAGATCAGTGGTGGTTAGCGCAGCTACAGGGACGGTTACATAACATCTGCGCGCTGTTGGGGGTGGCCGATCGGTTCCGGCAGAAAAGTATTCGTGTAGACTGCTGGACTCATGAACGCCCTTCGCAAGCTGGGACCGTGTCTTTTTGCCGTCCCGATGATTTTTTTCGGGGTGCAGTATCTTCGCGTGCACAGTTATGTCGGGGGATTGCCGCCGGTTCCACCTTGGGCTCCGGGCGGAGCGGTCGGTGCGGAGCTGGCCGGTGTGCTATTGATTGCCGGCGGCGCGAGCATCTTGTTTGGCAAGAGGGCGCGAGCGGGGGCAGCGCTGATCGGATGGTTTTTTCTGCTGTGCGTGGTGGTATTTCACATGCCGCGCTTTCACGGTGTTCTTTACGATGGCGTGGACCGCACACGTGCTCTCGAACCGCTGGCGCTTAGCGGGGCGGCCTTTGCGTTGATTGCGATTTTGCCTTCACGCGTGGGACTTCTGTTGAGGTCGCCGAGTTGGTTGACGCGCATGGGGTGCTGGTTGTTTGCGCTCTCGCTGCTTGTTTTCGGCTACCAGCATTTCCTGTACGCAACTTTCATCGCGACTTTGATTCCATCATGGATCCCGGGGCACCTGTTCTGGGTGTATTTCACCGGAGTCGGCTTTATTGTCACGGGACTGGCCGTGATGGTGGAGAGGTTTGGCGGGCGACTCGCGGCGACCTGGCTCGGCATCATGTTCCTGCTGTGGTTTGTGCTGCTGCACATCCCGCGAGCGGTGACCAAAAATACCCGCGACGAATGGAACAGCGCGTTCGTGGCATTGGCCTTTGCGGGCGCGTCTTTCATCGTAGCGCGCGTGATGCCGGAGAAAGATTCCGGACTGTCTTTGCGGTAGGAGGTTTCTGGTGATAAGTGCGTCTCGATGGGATTGCCTGGCGGGTGCTCTGCTTGCGTTTCTGATTTTCCCGGCACTGTTGCTGGCGGCTGATCCGACCTGCTCAGGGCGCGCTATTTGATGACTGAGACCTGGCGGCGCGAGTCGGGAGAGTGGAAGTTGCACATGAGAGGGGGAGGATTTGGTGTTCAAGAGGATTGGCAACTCTTAGCTCTCGCCTTTAGCTCCTGGCTTCCAGCCGTTGGCTTTTTCAGGCAAATTCTAATAAGACTATTTCCGGTTGGGTTCCCAGGCGCAGGGGTGGACCCCACGTGCCTGCGCCGGTGGTCGTGTAGACGAGCATTTCACCGAAGCGCTGCAGGCCGTAGGTGTATGGGCCGAAGATGCGGCGCGTGAACCAGGTGAAGGGAAAGAACTGGCCCCCGTGGGTGTGGCCGGAGAGTTGGAGAGAGATGCCAGCCTGCTCCGGGATCGACAACGCGTGAGGTGCGTGCGAGAGCAGGATGCTGGGGCAGCCGCGATCAATCGCCAAGCTTTTGAAGATCGATCGAAGGCGGTCCGGGCTTGCGGACGCGTGGTCTGGCACGCCGATGAGTTGAAGACCATCGATGACTACCCTCTCATTTTGCAGAACGCGCACGCCGGCGTTGCGAACCGCTTCGAGATAGCGGGAGGGATCCTGGAATTCTTCGTGGTTACCGGTTACGAAGTAGGCGCCGAGGGCGGGGGCGAACTCTTTCCAGGGTCGGGCCGCGGCGGCTGCGTTGATGGCGGTCCCATCGTAGAGATCCCCGGTGATGAACACGATGTCCGGGTTGAGGTCCTGCAGGCGAGTCACGATCCTTCGCAAAAAGCTTGCGCCATTCACGTGACCGAGGTGCAGGTCGGAGACCAGAGCGGCTACGCGTCCGCGCCACGAGTCGGGCAGATTGCGAAGGGGGATCTTGATCTTCCGCACTCGAATCCAGCGAGCATTCACGAGGCCGTAGAGCGTTGCAAGGGCGGCGGCCGCGAAGATGGCGCCGGCCATCGTTTTCCAATCGGGATGGAGCCTGGCCAACGTGGTGACGAAGAAAGAGATCCAGCAGGCACACGCACCCAGAAACAGGAAATTCACGGCGCCGAGCCACACGGCGGCTACGCGATAAAGAGCGCGCACAGGGGTATTCGTGATGCGAAAAGCGAGCAGCGAAGCGGCGACGAACGTGAAGGATGAGAGCACAAAGGCAATCTGCATGCCAGGCACGCCGGGAGGGTCAGCCCGGAACGTGATCCATGTGCTGTAGATGAACCAGTGGGCCAGAAGGAGAATCGACTGAAAAATCAACAGGAAAACGACAAATCTGGCGCGCAATGAGCCTCTTGAGAGGGCGTCTTGCCCTCACACTTTTGATTGTTCGGTGGCCATGTTGGGTGAAATTAATTGTTGATCCGGAGCGGGTACGGAGGAGAATGGAGACATCACGAGAGAGCGCAGAGACATAAGGGCTGGGCGCTCGATTCGGGGACAAACGATCGACAACGATCTGCGTCTAAGTTCTAGAAGCGGGAGGTGAGTGTCATGAAACGTCGGGAATTTGTTCTGGGCTCGGTGCGAGCTGTGGGCGGGGCGTGGTTGGCGACGCAGTCCTGGGTTCAGGCACTGCCGAGTTTGCCGCGCAAGTTTGAGGCTACGGACACGGTGACACTCGGGAAAACGGGCATTCAGACTTCGCGGTTGGCGATGGGAACGGGAACGGTGGGATCGGGCGGGCACTCGCACCAGACGGCGCTGGGAGTGAAGGGGCTCTCCGACCTGTTGTTGAACGGATACGATCGCGGGCTGCGCTTCTTCGATTCGGCGGATTCTTACGGGAGCCATCCCCACGTGTCGGAGGCGCTCAAGCACGTATCGCGTGACAAGGTGACCGTGCTGACAAAGACGTGGGCGCGGGACGCGAAGTCCGCGCGGGCGGATCTCGACCGGTTTCGCAGAGAACTTGGTGTCGATCACATTGATGTCTGCCTAATGCATTGCTTGACGGAAGGAGACTGGACCGAGCGGTATCGCGGCGCGATGGACGTGCTGTCGGAGGCAAAGGAAAAAGGCGTGATCCGTGCGCACGGCTGTTCGTGCCACAGTATCGAAGCGCTACGGGCGGCGGCGAAGTCGCCATGGGTGGATGTGGATCTGGTGCGGATCAATCCGATTGGATCGCATATGGATGCCGATCCGGAAACGGTGGTAGGGCTGCTGCGTCAAATGAAAGCTTCCGGGAAGGGAATTATCGGGATGAAGATTCTTGGGCAGGGTGATCTGCGGACGCGGCAGGATGAAGCTTTGAAGTATGCGCTGTCGCTGGGCGTGCTCGACGCGTTTACGATCGGGGCGGAGAGCAGGGCGGAGCAGGAAGATTTGATACGGCGGATTGGGGCTGCGGCTTGAGTCTCGGTGGGCCATCGGGAAAAAGCTTTAACCGCAAAGATCGCTAAGAAAGTCCGCTAAGGGGGCTGAGAAAAGCCATCAGGATTGTTTCAGGGCTTGCAGGAATGATTGGCCGGTTTGGGATAGCTTTTCTTCCAGGCGGTGGGTGCAGTCGCAGTCGCCACAGGCCCACGGCTGCTCTCCATTCTTGTCACGGCACTGGCGGCGGTCGTGAGCGTCTTGAATCCTGGTCAGTTCGAAGTGTTCTTCCCAGTAGGGACGTTCTTCCATCAGGGGAATCGGGCAATAACAGACTTCCACCCAGCGGACGGTCCCGTCGCCGCACAGGCGCGCGTCCTTCATGTTGCGGAGATATTCGCCCTCGGCTACTGAGCCCTGGCCCAGAGTTTCTTCTTCAATGGCGCGGAGTAACTTTTGTTCTCCGCAGGCTTTCAGCTTCGCCCTCACCAGATAACGCATGACAGTATTTTACGCCGGATCAAGCTGGTGGTCCGGGCGTGCGGCGTCCACAAATTGCAAGAACCCCGTCGACAAATGGATCGAGGAAGGCTTGGTCACGGCTTAATCTTCATCTCTTGACCACGGCCACAGCATCCACCTCGATCAGCCACTCGGGGCGCACCAGTCTCTTGACGACTACGAATGTGCTGGTGGGAGGGTTTGCGGTGTTGACGTACTTGTCGCGGATTTCGCGGACGATGGGAACTTGCGCGGGGTCGACGCTTTCGGCGCAGTAGTAGTTCAGCTTGATGATGCTGTGCGAGTCGCCGCCCGCGGCCTCGACGGCGGCTTTCAGGTTTTCGAACACCTGCTGGACCTGAGCGCGGAAATCATCTTTGCCAACGAGATTGCCGGCGTGGTCGATGGCGACCTGTCCGGCGATATAGACGATCTTGCCGTCGGTGACTTCAGCGACGTGGGAATAGCCGGCGGTGGGTTTCGCCATGGTGTCGGGATTGAAGATGCGGAACAAGCGGGACTGCTTAGCTGGGGGAGCGGCTGTCTTTTGGGCGGAGTTGGCAGCTTGCACGATTGTATATGCGGTGGCAATGGCGAGCAGGGAGTAGAGAAAGGGTCGCATGGTTTTCCTATTCGATCTGGGGTTCGGCTTGTCATGAACCATTTACATCGTAAGGCGATACAACTTCTCAGGTCTCAGGTCTCGGGTCTCAGCTCTCAGGCTCACTTCGTTTTTAAGTCTGGCTATTTTGGGGGTTCGATTTCGGCGGAGCCATCGGCGCGCGCATCGGATGCTCCGTAGTTCACACCGGTCTTCGAATCGTGAAGCACGGCTTGTCCCCGGCCCATGTTGGTGGAGTACTCGCGATCCACTTGAAGGATGTGGCCCATGGAGGTGAGCCGGTCGCGGACGTCCGCCTTCACACGCGACTCGATGACGATGTTGCAGACTCCCTTGTCGCTGACGGTGAAGCGCGGGTTCTCCAGCGCAGCCTGAATATTCATGCCGTAATCGACGATGTTGGACACAAATTGCGCATGGGCGAGAGGCTGGTTGGGGCCCCCCATGATTCCGAAGCCGATGTGCTGGTCGCCTTTCTCCATGAAAGCCGGGATGATGGTGTGGAAGGGGCGCTTGCGCGGGGCGAGCACGTTGGGCGACGCGGGGTCGAGCGAAAACAGTGCGCCACGATTCTGCAGAGCGAATCCCATTCCGCGCACGGTGATGCCGGAGCCGAATCCCGCGTAGTTGCTCTGGATGAGAGAGACGATGTTGCCTTCGCGATCGACGACAGAAAGGTATGTCGTTTCGCTGGCGGGCGGCTTGCCGGAACTGGGTTCGCAGTTCGCTTTGTTCGGGTCGATCAACTCGGCGCGGTCTTTCGCGTACTCCTTGGAGAGCAGGCCTTTCACGGGCACTTTGGCGAAGCGCGGATCGGCATCATAGCGATACAGATCGGCATAGGCCAACTTCATGCCTTCGATCTTCTTGTGAAGTTCGGAGACCGAGGATGGGCCGTCAGTGGAGGCGGGCGACGTCTCCATGAGGTTCAGCATTTCCAGAGCGGCCATTCCCTGGCCGTTGGGCGGGAGTTCGTAGACGGTCCAGCCACGGTAGGTGGTGGAAACCGGGTCGACCCACTCCGGGGAGAAGGATGCAAGGTCGTCGGCGGCCATGGTGCCGCCTAAATCGTGCGAGGTGGCGAGAATGGCTTGCCCGACTTTGCCTTTGTAGAAGGCGGATGCGCCCTCGTCGGCGATGAGTTGCAGGGCCTTGGCGAGGTCAGGGTTGGCGAAGATCTGGCCAACATCGGGAACCTTGCCGTTGAGCAGATAGACGCGGCGGCTCTCCGGGTCGGCGGAAACCTTCTCAAACTCCTCCTGCCAGAAGCCGTGGATGAGTTCGGGCACCGGATAGCCATCACTGGCATAGTGGATGGCGGGCTGGAGGATTTGTTTCCAAGGCAGTTTGCCGAAACGGGTATGCAGCGCGTTCCATCCGGCGACTGCGCCGGGAACGGTCACCGTGTCGATTCCAGAGGACGGCATCCTGGTTAGGTCTCTGGCCTTGAGGTGTTCCACAGTCAGCGCCTGCGGCGCCCAGCCGCTTGAATTCAGGCCGTAGAGTTTTTTGGCTTTCGCGTCCCAATAAATCGCAAAGAGATCTCCGCCGATGCCATTCATCATGGGCTCGGTGACGCCAAGGACTGCGTTGGCGGCAATTGCGGCATCGACGGCGGAACCACCCTTGGCCAGGATTTGCGCGCCCGCGACGGAGGCCTGCACGTGGCTGGTGGCGACGATTCCGTCGCGGGTGAGCACCATGGAGCGGGCGTGAGAGCGGTCCTGGGCGGATGCGGAGATGGGGAGCAGGAGCAGGGCCAGGGTCAGATTTCTTAGCATTGGTTTGATCGTCCTGTAGTGCGGGTGGAGGGAAGGATACTTGGCGGCGGGCGGGAGGTCCAGAGTGTGATGGGGGAACGCAAGGTCTCTCGACTGCGTTCGGCTTCGCCTCACTTCGCTCGAGATGACAGCGGAAATAGCTTCGCTCGAGATGACGAAGGCAAGAGAGAAGAGAAGGTCTAGTGGTGCCAGAAGAAGCCGCCGATCAGGACGATCAGTTCTACGGCGAAGAGGGCGATCAGGAAGCGTTCGCGACGGCGGGAACGGCGCAGGTCGGCGAGCATGTCGCGTTCGAGGTCGTAAACGAAGGCGACGGTGGCAGGATCAGGCGTCGAGATGGATTCGGGCATGCTCAATCCGGGGGAAGCGGCGGTGATGAGGGGCTTCGCGCGATCGGGCAAGAAGACTTTTGGGCCGCTGATGACGTTGGACCAGTCGGTAAGCAGGAGCGCTTGCGACGGGGTGATGGGGTTGACGGGTTCCCAGGTGATTTCGAGAGGCGGGAGTTTTTCGGGCGCGACCGCGTCGGCGAGGCTGCGGAGAAGAGATCGCCACCAGGGGCGGGCCATAGTGTCGGCAATCAGTTCGCCCACTTCCACCGGGCGCGATTCGAGTTGCAGCGGAGGCAGCGTTTCCGGGGAAATCACGTCGCCCAGGTTCGTGAAGACGGTGCGGTACCACGGCAGGACGAGGAAGTCTCCCAACAGCATGCCGAGATTCACCGGGCGGGACGTGAGATACAGAGGCGGCAGTTGGTCGGGCAGGAACCGGTCGCGAAAGTTATAGATCAGCGACTTCCACAGGGGACGGGTAATCTCCTGGGGCGGCGAAAGGTCGAGATCGGTATCGCTGGCCATGCGTGGATAGAAGGCGACGTCTCCTCCTAGGGTAACACTGCTGAGTTCCGAGGACTATGAATCGGAAGGCCGAGCGCGGAAGTTCCGGAGTCAGGGTGCGGCTCCGGAACCGATGCGAAGTGCTGTGGAAGTCGGACTAGAGCGTTCTGAGGCGGAACGGCGCGCTCAGCAGGCGTGCAGGGAACAGGATGACTGCCGTGATCAACGCGAGTACGCCATGGACAGCGATGCCCACGAGGCGGAAGGGCAGCAGCATCAACCACACGAACGGGTAGGCCACCAAAGCCAGCAGCGCGACCGGCCAGCAGATCACAAACAGGAGACACCAGGCCAGAAATGCGAACATGGGACACCTCCGGTGCACCTCTAGTCTAAGATACGCGCCGGCGCGGCGGAAAGTTCCGGCGTCACGCCGCAATGTTCAGGAGATATTTCTGCAGAAAGGCCAGTGTGCGAAGCTTGGCGTCCTGCCAGGTCTCTCCGCTAAACCCGTGTCCGGTGCTGGGATAGATTTGGATCTCGTACGGTGTGGACTTCTTTTCGAGCAGTTGCTGGAGGTGATAGGCCTCGGCGACCGGAACGGTGGGATCAATTTCGCCGTGCAGGATAAGGGTGGGGCAGAGCCGGCGGATGAACAGCTTCATCTCGCGGGGCATGCCGCCGAAGAATTCCACGACAGCTTTCACGCGCGAGTCGACGGACGACACGGATAGTGCGAGGTAAGCGCCGAGCGAGAAACCCAGCAGGCCGATTCGTTGCGGGTCTACTTCGGGCCTTGCGGCGACGTGGCTGATCGAGTCCCACACCGTTTTGCCCCAAGCGGGAAAGTTGCGGATTGCGGTTTGTTTGTCGGCCACGCCGGTGGTCCCGGTGCGGTCGAAATAATGCACCACATAAACCGCGAAGCCCTGTGCGGCGAGCAAGGCGGCGGGATCGGCCATGGTGGCGTGTCCGCCGGCCGAGCCGTGCAGGCCGATGACGGCGGGGTAGCGCTCGCCATTCGAGGTGCCCGGGACAAACGCATCACAGGCGATTTCGCGCCCGCCGGATTCAAACGCGATGGTTGATGAGGTGACGGTCAGCATCCCAGGTTTCTATTTTGCATGGTCGGACGGAGTCTTATCTCCTGCCGCGTCCTTCACAAATCCGATCGCATCGAGCGCCGGCTGAATTTCCGGATTGGCCATGAAATGCTTCCAGATCAGGCCAGTGCGGTAGTTTTCGATCATGACGACGATGGGCGCCTGATTCAAGCCCATATTCACATCCTCAAACCAGTTCTGCGACTGGTTGAAGCCGTCGCGAAATCCGTAGATGCCCCAGAGTTCGCCGCCCAGATCGCGGTAGAAATGCTTCAGAGCTTTCATCGACTCTTCGGGCGTGTAAGGGAAGGAAGCCAGCGCAGCGGTACAGGTGATGGTGCCGTTGTCGTCGACGGGAAGGGATCGTCCGCCTTCCGCGTTGATGCCCGCCGAACGTCCCCACGCGTCGTCGCCGTAGCCTTGGAATTTGCGCGGGTTCTCTATCGCATAGTCGTGCGCGATCAACGCGATGGTGCGGTTGTTGTGGAAATAGTTGGTGTAGCGGTCGCGCTTGCCGCGCGGATCGAATCCGAGAAAGGAGTAGTGCGTGAAGAACAACTCGCCGCCACTGCCCACGCCGACATCGAGCTTTCTGCCGTAATACGTGGTGCCATTGGTGTAGTGGTCGCCCCGGGTGGTGCGTCCCCAGCCCTGGCGATACTGGACGGCGAGATCGCCCTGGCTGGCGAAGCCAGTGTGGAACATGCTGGCCGGAACGGCATGCGAGGGCGACGCGATAGCGAGCAGGTAGGTAATCAAGGTTTCGTTCCAACCGATCAGGGGATGGTGGATGTAGAAGCCATGATCGGGCGACCAGTGCCAGTAAAGGAAATTGGGATCAGGACCCTGCCGGTACCAGTCCCATTCGACCGTCTTCCAGAAATTTGTGATGGTGTCGCGGATCTCGCGTTCGCTGGCGTCGTCGTGATTGAAGAACTGGCGGGCTGCGAGCAGTCCCTGCATGAGGAATGAGGTTTCGACCAGATCGCCACCGTCGTCGTAAGGGCCGAAGTAGGGAATGACCTTGCCGGTGCGGCCATCGAGGAAGTGCGGCCACACGCCGTGAAAGCGGTCAGCCTTGGCGAGGAAGCGGACAATCTTCAGCATGCGCTCGGTGCCCTGCTCGCGGGTGATGAAGCCGCGGTCGACTCCGACCATCAAGGCCATGATGCCGAAACCTGACGAGCCGAGCGCGATGAGATTCTTGTCACCGGGAAGAATCTCGATGGCCATGCCGGCGTTGGGGTGTCCAGCTTCCCAGTAGTAGCGGAAGCAGGCTTCCTGGACCATGGTCAGGAGTTCATCGTCGGTGAGTTCGCGAGTGGCAGCCTGCACGGTCGAGGAGGCGGCTGATTCGTTGCCGCTCACGTCGACTGCTGTGATCCTGTAGGACGCCGATTTGCCGCTTGCGCCCAGGAAGTCTTCGTAGCGGTTCCGGTCGCCGCGTTGAATCCCGATAGCGGCGAAGGGCTTGCCTTCCGAGGAGCGATAGATCTTGTAGTACTGCAGCAGTGCATCCGTGACCGGGGTCCAACTGAGATCAACGTGGCGGTCGTAGCCTTTTGCGGCCAAGCCACTCGGCGCGGCGGGAGCATGGGAGCCTTGCGGTGGATCGTCGCCAATTCCGATGTCATCGAGGTAGAGCGTGTGAGGCCGGTCATCATCGAGGCCTTGTGCGAAAGCGATGCGTGCGAGTTTGTGGGGATCGAAGGCCGGCTCCTTCGTGTCGTTGACCAGACCGTGGAAGGAATCGAAGGGCAGGCGGATGCGCGTCCATTTTTTGGGCGGAATGCTTTGTTGTCCACTGAGAAAGTCAATCGATGGAGTTCCCTGGTTCTTCGAGTCGGCCAGATAAATCCTGGGAGAGGCGGCGGCAGACAGTCCTTCTTCCGAATAGCACCACGCGTAGAGATTACTGCCGGAGAATTCCGGCATGCCGTAGCGGGTGTGGACCTGGAGTTCCATCGTCCAGCCGCCGCCGGTGCGCGAGCGCCATTGCAGGCGTAACGAGTTGGGCGGTGTGACGGAGTGATTCTGGTCCACGGGGAACTTGTCGTGAGCCAGTTCCAGTTCGCTGGGGGCAATGGACGATCCGTGGCTGTAGTAGAACGACTCGGCGGTGACGCTGTTGTCGAAAGCGATGTGGCGGTCATAGTCGATCTGCGCGAGAGAGCAGATCGACGAGAGCAAAAGCAACAGGAGGGGAGCCGAAATTTTATGAAGGTCTTTCATCAGAGATCCAAGTAGTTGCTCTGCAGTGGAACCCAGCTATTTCGCCTCTGCCAGCTTGCGCAGGGAATCTTCGTATGGCGCTTTTGCGATGCCGCGCTCGGTGATGATGGCCGCAACATACTTCGCGGGGGTAACGTCGAAAGCGGGATTTTCCACCTGGACGCCGTCGGGCACCATCTGGCGGCCCGCAATGTGCGTAACCTCCTTCGAGTTGCGCTGCTCGATGGGGATGCCGCTGCCGTCGGCGGTGGCGAGGTCGACGGTGGATATTGGAGCGGCCACGTAGAACGGGATGCCGTGTTCCTTAGCCAGCACCGCGACGGAGTAGGTGCCAATTTTGTTGGCTACATCGCCGTTGGCTGCGATGCGGTCTGCGCCGACGACGATCGCGCCGATTTTGCCCTGGCGCATCATGGCGCCCGCCATGTTGTCGGAGATGACTGTGGTCGGGATGCCGTCCTTCATCAGTTCCCAAGCTGTAAGACGCGAACCCTGGAGAAACGGGCGAGTCTCGTCGGCGTAGACATGAATTTTCTTGCCTTGCTCGATGGCAGCCCGGATGACGCCAAGGGCAGTGCCGTATCCGGCGGTGGCAAGCGCCCCCGCGTTGCAGTGCGTGAGCACTCCGCCGCTGGAGGGCATGAGCGTCGCGCCGTGGCGTCCCATGGCTTGGTTGGCGGCGATATCCTCGGCGTGCATGTGTTGCGCTTCTTCAACCAGCGCCTGCTTGATCTGCGGCATGGGGCGGATGCGCAGCATCTCAAATTTGCCCTGCATCCGGCGGATGGCCCAGAAGAGATTGACGGCCGTTGGTCGGGTTTCGCCGATAGCTTTGCAGATCTGGTCGAAGTCTTTTTTCAGGTCTCCAACGGTTTCAGCCCTGGAGTTCTGAACGCCCAGCGCAATACCCATTGCGGCGGCAACCCCAATCGCCGGGGCGCCGCGCACCACCATGTTGCGGATGACGTCGGCGACTTGCTGGTAGGTGGTCGCGGTGACGTAGGTTTCTTCGGTCGGCAGCTTCGTCTGATCGAGGAAGCGTACGCCTTTGTCGGTCCATTCGAGGGTTTGGATCATAGAACGGTCGTCGGTCCTTGGTCGTCGGTCGTCAGCAAAACCAGTTTCGAGTTTTTCATGAGGCTAGCGACTAGCGACTGAGACTCGAGACTAGATCTTATGCTCCTTGCAGCGGCTGCGCGGATGGTATGTGACTGCGGGCTGGCCGCAGAGTTCGCAGGTCGTGCTGATGGCTGCGAATTCGTTGGTCTCGTCTGTCTGCAGCACGTGTTCCTTGCGCACGTCGTTGGCCGAGAAGATCGCGACAAACGGGGCGGGAGACGCGGCTTTTTCGACGCTGGGACGGCCGCCGGCCTCCTCGCGTTCTACCAGGCAGATTGCGCCGACGATTTCGAATCCGAACTCGCGGGCGGCTTCGATGGCCTGTACGGTGGATGCGCCCGTTGTGCAGACATCGTCAACGATGACGACTTTAGCGCCCTTTTGCCGGAAACCCTCGATGCGCTGTCCGGTGCCGTGTTGCTTTTCGGCCTTGCGCACCAGGAACCCGTTCAACTCGCCGCTGGTCACTGAGACCGCGACCACGATTGGATCTGCGCCCATGGTCAGTCCGCCGATGGCCTGCGGTTGCCAGCCGCGCTTGCGGATTTCTTCCAGAAAAACCTGGCCGGTCAGCTGCGATCCGCGGGCGTCGAGCGTGGTCGTGCGGCAGTCGATGTAGTAGTCGCTGGTCCCGCCGGAAGACAGTTTGAACTCGCCCAGTTTGAAGGACTTGTGGGCGAGCAGGCGAAGCAGTTCCTGGCGGGGAGTGGGCATGGTGAAAGATAACATGCAGGGGGCAGGTCTCAGGTGTCGGGCCTCAGGTGTCAGGGGGCAAGTGTCAGTTCTCGGTTCTCAGTTCCTCTCCATTTGTCAGAGGCTTAGGGAATTTGATTGCTCGCCGCTCGTCGCTCGCAGCTCGCGCCTACTGGTTAAACTTTTCCATGTGGCGGAAGCCGCTTGTGGCGATGTAGGCGGCGATGAAGATTGTGCCGTTGTAGGCCATGTGCATGAGGACGGTGGCGGCGAGGGATTTCTTGATCGCTCGCACAGTTGTGAGCGCGACTCCAACAAGAAAAATTACCAGGACTGGTCCCCATGAGTACTTGAGCTGCGAGGCGTGGATCGAGGCGAAGGCCAGGGCGGTCGCGATGATCGACGGGATCATTCCCAGGCGACGCGCCAGTGCGGGGTAGAAAAAGCCTCGAAAGAAAAGCTCTTCGAACAAAGGCGCGAACAGCACTCCGAACAGCGACAGGACGTAGGCATCGCGGGCGGTGCGGAAAAAATCGTCGATGGGGGCGTGCTTGGGCATGGGGAGCAGGTAGGCAAAGGGGACGAGACACAGTTCGAGAGCAATTCCGGCGAGCACATAAACGCTCCAGTTCCGCGGCCAGTTCCAACGGACCGCTTCGAGGACGTTGCCCCCGGTCTGCGCAGAAACCATCCGGTACATGAGGAGCAAAATGAGGAAGTAAGCCAGCAACTGGCCGCCGACGATCACCTCGGGCCGTTTCAGCGATTCAATCCAGGGGACTGCAGGCGAGAAGCGGCGATGCACGAAATAGGCCGTCCCGAGGACGCATACGACCATAGTCACGACCGTGATGACGGCCAGCGCGATGACCTCCCAGAAACTCCAGGGGGGATTCTCATCGGGCGAATTCGATGGGACGCTGGCCGGAGCGCTAGCGGGAAGTTGCTCCTCCATGGACGCGGGTTCTGAGATCGGGTTGTGCGGAGCGGACACGGGGTACGAAAGATGCTTTCTTCATTCAATGTACACGAGAAAGAACCCTGGGATCGCATGTTGCCCAGAGCTTTCACTTCGAGCGGCACGCGATTCCGGGGATCATGCATTGGGCTGGGGAACAGGTTTTGACCGCAAAGAGCGCCACGAAGCCGCGCAGGGCGCGAAGAAATCATTGGAGAAGGCCTGTGCGGTTGCGGTGCTTTTGCATGGATTTGGCCAACGTTGGGCCTTTCGATGGTCGAGGGGAGGCTCGTACCTTCGAGTGCTCAGCCACAGAGAAATGATTGACGGGCTCGTCTGGCGCCAATATTTTAGTCGAGAACCCTCTGGCCGCGGAAGAGGAGCGTTCGATGAAGTTGACGACGCTGTTGTTCGTTCTCGTGGCTGCGGTGCTGTGCAGTTTTGCAGTTCATTCCGGCGGACAGGCACCGGCACAGGCGGCCGAAGCGCCCACCGGGTTTGACAATCAAAGCAACGGTTTCTCCGATCCCGACCGGCGGCAGGCCGACGAAAAGTTCTTCAACGAGATAGAAGACATCGCTCCGGATGGACTGGGCCCGTTGTACAACGCGCAGTCGTGCCGGGAGTGTCACCAGGCCCCGGTCAGCGGCGCGGCCAGCCAGGTTGCTGAGTTGCGCGTGGGCCACCTCGATGAGCACGGCCTTTTTCTCAATCCCCAGATTCCCATCAACCACGGGACGGAAGTGATTCGGGATCGAACGCTGGTCAATGACCGCGCCATCTGTCCCGAAATCCAGCAGCGCGTGCCGGACACCGAGACGATACGGACGTTCCGACTCGCGACCAACATTCTTGGAGACGGGTATGTGGAGGCCATCCCGGACCAAACCCTGCTGAAGATCCGGAGACAACAGTGCAGATCCACGCACCGGAAAATCTGCGGACAAGCCGTGAAGGTGCCGGTTCCGGAAAGCGAGGGGAAAGACCGCATCGGACGTTTCGGGTGGAAGGACCAGCACGCGAGCCTGCTGGCATTTGCCGCTGACGCTTATCTGAACGAGATGGGAATTACGAGCCGTCTGCAGAAGGCGGAAGTGACCACTACCTGCAACCCTCCGGTCGCGACCACGATTCCAAATCAAGATCCGAGCAAGGTCACTGAACCGAACAGCCTGCCGGATGCTGGCGATAACAATCTGGAGGACATCGATCACTTTGCCAGCTTCATGCGCTCGCTGAAGGCTCCCGCGCGGGATGAAGTTGCGGCAGGGACGACAGATGTGAAGCACGGATCCGAGTTGTTCACTCGGATCGGCTGCGCGATCTGTCATGTGGACACCATTGTCACGGGCAAGAGTCCGGCGGTTGCCGGCGGACCAGGGTTGCATCCGGAGGCGGTCGAGAATCGCACGATCCATCCTTACAGTGATTTTCTGCTGCACGATGTTGGCACGGGAGACGGCATCTCGGTTGCTCTGATTGAGCACTTTGGGCGCGAGAGGGTCGAAAGGCGATTGCGCGAGGAGAGGACGGCCGAAGGGAAGGAATCGGCGACGGTCAACGAAGAAGAGTGCAGCGAGAGTTACCAGGACGCGGTGGCGGAAGGGGAGAAGAATCCCAAGCTGCTACGCGACACGATTTGTGCGCGGAACAAAATCAGGACGGCGCCTCTTTGGGGATTGCGGCTGCGCTCACGGCTGATGCACGACGGCCTGTCGGTGCAGGTCGAGGACGCGATCCGCCGGCATCGAGGGGAGTCCGAGAAAGTAGCGAAGGAATTCTTGAAGTTGAAGCCGGCGGATCAGAAGGCTGTGCTGGCATTTCTGCAATCGCTGTAGAAAACAGTCCACGCCATCGCGCGCTCGTGCAGGCGGGCGGGACGCCCGCCTCTCCACGACTATGTCGCGTCACGCTATGACGGCTTCCTCCACGGGGACAGTCACTTTCGACTTCGACGAGACTAGCCGGGAGCGGTGGAGTTCCTGCCACTGCAAAACGATGTCAGCGGCGAGGATTGAGAACGCCAGGCATACCCAGACGATTGTCTCAATGGCTCCGGGGCCGAGCATATCCCACCCGGTCACGCCTCCGATCACCCGCACTTCCAGAAAAACGATGGCCACCGCGAAGCTCCGCGTTATCCACTGGCGGTGCAGGTTCACATTGCCGCGAAGAATGAAAAGAAGCGCGATCGCGGTCGTCGTCATCCACAGCGCGGCATCCACCGCGCCTGCAATGCTGAAGGACCGGGTTGCGCCAAAGCGTTCCTGGAAGAATTGGATATAGAAGCCGAGCGGACCCGCCACGAATACGCCGGCAATGTAAAAGCGACCCACGACGCGGTGCAACTTCGCATACTTCTTGCGCAGGCGATCGGAGAATTGCATGGGGCCAAGCAGCAGAGCGCAGGCTCCGGCAATCCCGTGAGGGAGCAGCCACCATTTGAACGGCTGGTAGTGCTGCCACGCGGGGTCGTTGGCATGGATGAGAAAGCTTTCGTTGTGATTGAGAACGTAAGCCACCATCAGGCCTACGAAGGCGAAGATGAGATACTTCGGGCGCAGAAATGAACTGCGCACCGCAGTCACAGACGCAGTGGCCATGTTTCCCCTCAAGCACGATGGAGTGAGACGTACCTGTTTAGAGTCCCGCGGCACTATACAACCAGACGCGGTTGGGTGTTATAGCTCTTTTGGGGGAGATCGACGGCCGATTATGCATGGAAGTTGCGGAAATGCGGGAGGAACAGGCCTAGGCTTTGCGCCGGGTGCCGTTGCCGTTGAAGAAGTGCGCCAAGGCTTGTCCGGTGTAGGACTTTTTGACGCGGGCGACCTGTTCGGGGGTGCCCTGGGCAACGACCCGGCCACCATCTTCGCCGCCTTCCGGGCCCAGATCGATGAGCCAATCGGCGTTGCGGATCACGTCGAGATTGTGCTCGATGATGATGACCGTGTTGCCCAGATCGGTGAGCCGGTGCAGCACGTCGAGAAGCTTTTTGACGTCATCGAAGTGCAGGCCGGTGGTGGGTTCGTCGAGCAGGTAGAGCGTCTTGCCGGTCTGGCGCTTGGAAAGTTCGCGGGCCAGCTTGATGCGTTGGGCTTCGCCGCCGGAGAGCGTGACGGCGGATTGGCCGAGATGCACGTAGCCGAGGCCGACATCGACCAGCGTTTGCAGCTTCTGGCGCACTTGGGGGATGTTCTCGAGAATTGGCAGCGCGTCGGCCACCGGTGTCTCGAGCAGATCGGCGATGGAGTACCCCTTGTACTTCACCGAAAGCGTTTCGTGGTTGTAGCGGCGTCCGTTGCAGACTTCGCAAACTACGTAGACATCGGGCAGAAAATTCATCTCAATGCGGCGCTGGCCTTCGCCCTGGCAGGCTTCGCAGCGTCCGCCAGAAACGTTGAAGGAGAAGCGTCCGGGCTTGTAGCCGCGTTCGCGGGAGTCGGGAAGCATGGCGTAGAGGTCGCGAATCTGCGCGAAGACTCCCGTGTAGGTTGCGGGGTTAGAGCGCGGCGTACGGCCGATGGGCGACTGGTCGATGCGGATAACCTTGTCGATGGCCTCGGCGCCGGAGATGGTTTTGTGCTGGCCGGGTTCCTCGCGTGAACGGTAGAGCTGACGGGCGAGCGCCCGGTAGAGGATGTCGTTCACGAGCGTGGACTTGCCCGAGCCGGAAACGCCGGTAACCACGGTCATGACGCCGAGCGGGAATGCGACGTCAAGATTTTTGAGATTGTTTTCGCGCGCGCCCAGGATCGAAATGGCGTGCCCGTTGGTGTGCCGGCGTTCCGGGCGCATCTCGATTTGAACTTTGCCGGAGATGTAGGCGCCGGTGAGCGAGTCGGGCGCACGCATGATGTCGCCGGGCGTGCCTTGGGCGACGAGATTGCCGCCGTGGCGCCCGGCGCCAGGGCCGAGATCGATCACGTAGTCGGCGCGGCGGATGGTTTCCTCGTCGTGCTCCACCACGAGAACCGTGTTGCCGAGGTTGCGCAGATCTTCGAGGGCAGTCAGAAGGCGATCGTTGTCCCGGTGATGCAGGCCGATGGAAGGCTCGTCAAGAACGTAAAGCACTCCGCGCAACTTCGATCCGATTTGCGTTGCCAGTCGAATGCGCTGGCCTTCTCCACCGGACAGCGTGGCGGCGGAGCGGGCGAGGGAAATGTAGCCGAGGCCGACGGCGTTGAGGAACTGCAGGCGCTCGACAATCTCGTGCATGATGCGGCCGGCGATGAGTTCTTCGCGTCCCTTGAGCTGGATGTTCTGGGCGACCTGGAGCGAGCGCGCGACGGACAGTCCCGTAAAGTCGGCGATCGACATGCCGTTGACTTTAACGGCCAGACTCTCCGCACGAAGCCGCTTGCCGTGACAGGCGGGACACTGGGTGGCCGACATGAAATCGAGCAGCCACTCGCGATAACTGTCGGAACTGGATTCCTCCAGGCTCTGTTTCAGATAGCCGAGGATGCCCCTGAACCCGGTCTTGCCGCCTTTACCGGCTTCTCCGTGAAGCAGCAGGTTCTGGACCTTCTCCGGAAATTTGTCGAAGGGCGTGCTGAGTTCGAAGCCGTGTGCGGCAGCCGCCAGTTGCAGCATGTGTTGCAGGTTCTGCGAGCCCGAGCCCGGACCGAGGCCGCCATCGAGCAAAGGCTTGGACCAGTCGACGATGATCTTTGCGGGATCGAAATCGTATTTGCTGCCTAGGCCGTGACACTCAGGGCAGGCTCCGTAGGCGCTGTTGAACGAAAACGAACGCGGCTCGAGTTGCGGGACGTTGATGCCGCAATCCGGGCAGGCCAAACGGGAAGAGTAAAGAGTCTCTGCTCCGCCCACGACGGCCACTTGCACCAGGCCGCCGGCCAGCTTCATAGCGAGCCCGACCGACATCTCGAGGCGATGTTCGATGCCTGGCTTCACGAGCAGGCGATCGATGACGACTTCGATGGTGTGGTTCTTGCGCCTGTCGAGTGAGATTTCATCTTCCAGGTTGATCAGTTCGCCGTCCACACGGGCGCGCGTGAAGCCGTGCTGGACGAGTTTTTCCATCTCTTTTTTGAACTCGCCTTTGCGTCCCCGGACGATGGGGGCCATGACCATCACGCGGTCTTCCGGGGTCAGGGACATGACCCGTTGGACAATCTGCTCGGCGGACTGTCGGGCAATAGGCCGCCCGCATTTAGGGCAATGCGGCACGCCGATCGAGGCGTAAAGAAGACGAAGGTAATCATAGATTTCGGTAATGGTCCCGACGGTTGAACGGGGACTGCGGCTGGTGGTTTTCTGCTCGATTGAGATGGCCGGGCTCAGGCCGTCGATGGCGTCGACGTCGGGACGTTCCATCTGATCAAGGAATTGCCGGGCATAGGCGGAAAGGGTCTCGACGTATCGGCGCTGACCCTCGGCGTAGATGGTGTCGAAGGCAAGGGAAGATTTTCCAGAACCGCTCAGGCCGGTAATCACGGTCAGGGTATTTCTGGGGATTTCTACATCGATATTTTTCAGATTATGCTGGCGCGCCCCGCGCACCGAAATCTTGGTAATGGCCATCAGAGAACCGGAAGTAACCGTTGTCCCTTCGTAACGTGGACGGGTGCACAGGATTGTTGGAAAGTAGGGGTGCGCACTTCTACATAGGTATCTTATCGGTCAACAACGACCAGCGTCAACGCGGCTAAGGTGAACAAAAGCGGCGGCGATGTTGGGCGGTCTGGCCCTTAAGTTCCTGGGAGAAGGCGGACGAAAGAAACTTAAGGCGGGCCGAACTTGAACGCGTACCTGGCAACGATTGTTTTGTTTTCCACAGTGCTGGCCGCACTCGGAATAGGAGTGTTGGCGGCTAGCTGGGTGGTGACCGGTATTCTAGATGCCTTTGGACCGCGCACGCATGAACCAGCGGCACCGGCCTTCATCCCCACCCAAACCCACGCAAGCGGCGACTAGTTCCTCTCCCCTGGTCTCTAGTTAGTCTTTGCCCCAGCATTTCTCCTTCAGTTTTCGCGAACCCAAATTCACCACAGAGGCACAGAGAAAACCGTCTTGGGGTTTTCGTGGTCTTCATCTGGCTCTGATTCCGTCTTCTCTTGTTTGCCTGTCCCTCGCTTTCAAAAAGCCGTTCGGCTTGAAGAAGTCGGAAGTAGTTTTTCTCCGTGGCGAATCGTCTGGCAGATCTAAGTTTCGCAAAGGACAAGAACGAACTACTCAGGCTTGGCGGGCGTTGGCGCGGCGGTCGGAGGTTGATTGGGCAGAATGCCCTGTGGCGGCGGGCCGTTTTGTCCCGCCGGAGCCGGCTGGCCTGGCTGGCCATTCTGGCCGGGTTGTTGGTTTTGCTGCTGCTGCATTTGCTGTTGCTGGCGCTGCAGTTCCTGGAGAAGCTGTTCAGGCGTTTTGGGAGTTGTCGGCTGGCCGCCGTTCTCATTCTGATCGGTTGCCTGATCCGCTGCCTCGTCGTCGGTTGCGTCTGCGTCATCAGCCGGGTCGTTATCGCTCGACGGTGCCACCTCGGCTGGAGTTGCGCTCATGATTGGAGGCTGGCCGAAACCACGTTGCGGACCGCCAGGCCGGTTGGCAGCGGTGGTCGTCGTATCCGGGCCTGCGGTTCTCGGGGTGAGGATGATGCTCTGAATCGCCGTTGGATCCTTTGTCGACCCCACCATGACGTAGTTAAAGTGGGTTCCATTCAGCAGGTCGGCAAGCACGGAGCGGGCGGGACCGGGACCCAAATCGGCCACCACGCGCTCATTCGCATTCGAAGGGATTTCGAATTCGGCGCCGGTCTGTTCCCGAACTTCCTTCAACACGTCGGAAAGAGTTGAGTTGTGAGCGACGATGGACAGCTCCCCGTGAGAGAAATGGACACGCGGAGCGACCGCCGGCACCTGCTCCAGGGGCAGGGGCTCAAGGGGAGCGGGCGTGTAAGCGGGCAAAGCCGGAACGGGTTGCACTTGCTTCTGCGGCGGCTTCTTGGGGCGCTTGCGAATGCCACCCTTCTGGGCGGCGGCGAGGTGAGTGAATCCGAACACACACAGGCACGCCGTCATCAAAACTGATGCGAATTTCGGCGAAAAACCTGTCATGAATCCTTCGATTCCAAGGAGGCAACCGTGGGTTGCCGTGTGCCACACCCCTTTTGCAACCAGTAGCAAAATTATAACACTGCGCTCCCGGGTGGCTGGCCGGCAGCATCAAACCTTAGTGCACTCCTTGACGTGTAGGGGCGCAAGCGAATAAGTTGCCCATATTGTGGGAAATCGCCCGAAAAGGGGCGGAAAACTATGCATACCAAGGGGAACGGTCTGGGTCGCTTTTCTTGCATACAAAGACTTGTGTTGGCTGCCATGGGGCTGGCGGCGCTTTCGGGCGCGGCCCTTGGACAAAGCTGCCTGACCTCGGACGAAATAGACGCAGCCACCAAGACCAACCTGGAGAATACCGGGCGGCAATACTTCGACTGGACCACGAAGGGCGATACGGCGACGATTCGCCAGAACGCGATTCCTTCGCTAGCCTCCGATTTTGGCGGGGTGGAGGCCGCGGTCAGGGACAACCAGGCGAATTTCACGGGAGCACAAGCGAAGCTCCGCCCGCCGTTTTTGTTGCACGCGGAGGGAAATGAACCTATCGCGCGCGCGGAATTCCTGTGCGGCGTGTTTGGAAAGGGAGGACAAACGGGAAGCAGTGCCGTTTTCGTAATTCCGAACCTGCCGCCCGGAGACTACGGCATCGTGGTCATGGATGTTGCGGGCAAGACGCCAACCACTCTCTCGGTGGTGCTGCAAAAAACCGGGGCGGACTGGAAACTGGGCGGGTACTACGCTCGTCCTTCGCAAGTGGGTGGGCATGACGGCGCATGGTTTCGCGACCGGGCGCGGCAGTTCAAGAGCAAGGGACAAAATCACAATGCGTGGCTCTATTTCCTTAAGGCTCGTGAATTGATGGTGCCATTGCCATTCATGAGCACGATGGAGACGGACAAACTATACGACGAGTCGCAAACTGTGCAGGTAGGCGACGTGCCTTCGGCCGAAACGCCCCTGGATGTTTCGGTGGGAGGAAAGACGTATCGGTTCATCAGCATTTTCCCGGTGGGCATCGAGAATGACATCGACCTGGTTGCCAAGTACCAGTGTCCGAGCGTGGCGAATACCGCGCAGACCTATCAGGACAACCAGGCCGCCATTAAAGCGCTGGTGGCGAAGTATCCCGAGTACCGGGATGGGTTCGCGGCCATCATTGCACGGGCCGTGGAACCTTCGGGCAAGGACTACGGGACGATGGTGGCAGTGAAGGACATCAAGTAGTAGGTGACAGGTCACAGGCTAGCTCTGAAGAACTTAGGCTTGGCTTTAGTGGTCAAAAACCTTACTGCGCAATTGAGGATTCGAACACGGGGTCTCTCGACTCCGCACGAGATGACAGTTCTTTCCTGTGAGTTCAAGTGTGACCTGAGACCTGAGACCTTTCCTCATCCCTGCTGATCAAACGTACACTCTTTCGGATCCTTGTCCTCACGCAATCCAAGAAACACCGGTGCGCGCAACTTCTTACCGCCTTCGTTGGTGATGTGCGTCCATTCGGAAAATTCGATCTCCGCGACCAACTCCGGCTTGATCCAGTGTGTCTTGCGGAGCGCGTCGACTGTACCGTGAAAGGGATTTTCTTTGGTCTCGAGTTTGTGCAGGACTTTCCACATGGCCGCGAGCGTTTTCTGGTCGAAACCGCTGCCGGCCTGGCCTACATGGATGAGGCTGCCTGCTTTGTCGTATAGACCCAGAACGATGGATCCGAAATGCTGTCGGCTTCCTTCCGGATCGGTGTAGCCGCCGATGACACATTCCAGGCGGTGGCGGATTTTGATCTTGAGCCAGTTGCGGCTGCGGCGCTCCTCATAGGGGCAATCGCGCTGCTTGGCGAGAATGCCCTCGAGGCCCTGTTGGCGGGCAGCTTCGAATAAAGCCTTGCCTTCGCCGACGAAGTGGTCGGAGTAGCGAATCGTGTCGTTGGGCTTGGTCAACAGGGAAGCGAGCGCGGCCTTGCGATCCTGGAGTTGGACGCGGCGTAAGTCGTAGCCATCGAGGTAGAGGAGATCGAAAGCGTAGTAGAGAACGGAGACTTCGCGGCGAGGAGCGACCCGCCGGTTGCGGTCGCGAAAGCCCGTGCGTTGCTGCATCAGGCTGAACGAGGAGCGACCTTCCTCATCGAGGGCGATGATTTCGCCGTCAAGGATGGCGGTTTTGGCGTTGATGAATTGCGCCATGTCGTGCAGGTCAGAGTACTGGCCAGTGAGGTCGTTCTGGTTGCGCGACACGAGGCGTACGTTTCCTTTCTCCAGAAAGGCGATGGCGCGATAGCCATCCCATTTGATTTCGAAAAACCATTCGGGACTGTCGAATGGTTGCTCGATGGAGGTGGCGAGCATGGGGTAGATGGCGGTGGGCATGGGTGCTTTCCTGGCGCCGGTGAGGGTTCCGGGAGAGGCTCGAAAGGACGTTGCCGCAGGGAGCGCGGAGAAATGCACTGTTTCGGAAGACGGCTTGAGGGATGCACCCCTACGGTTGACTGATTTCGTTAGTGCTCGTCCAGTTGATGGGAGGGCGGCTACGCCGACTTGCGCTTCGGGCCTGTCGTTTTTTTTTCTGTCCGGATTTCCGTAGGCTTTGCTCTGGAAGATTTTGACGCGATCTTCTTTTTTGCAGAAGAAGTACCGGCCGAGGCTTTCTTCTCTGCGGCCTTCTTCTGATCGAACTTTTTGATCGCGTCTGAGAGCCATGCGGCCTTCACCCTGCCGCCCGCGCCCGAGGGACGGCTGCGCCACTCGGCCGAGGCTTCGTCGCCGGCGATTTCGTCCATGCTGCGTTTGGTGAGGACCGAACTGTCGTAATGGTCGATGTCATAACCTTCGACCTCATGGTCGTCATGCTTCTTGATCATCAGCCACTCGTTGCCCTTGTTCCCGGGTCGTCGGCCCTTCATTCTGACGAGAGCGTAGTCGCCATTGAGACGCTCCCCTTTGAGTCGAAATTTCAGATCGCCCTTGGCGAGCATGGCGCGGGCTTCTTCGTCGGTTGTGGCTCCGTACTTACCGTCCACGGGCACGGAGGAGAGCGGTTGCCACGTGCCGACATCCCAGACCATCACTGAGCCGGCGCCGTAGTTGTCAGCCGGAATGTTGCCCTCGAAGTCGAAATACGAGACGGGATGATCCTCGACCTGCATGGCGAGGCGCTTGTCGGCCGGGTCGAGCGACGGACCCTTGGGGACCGCCCAGGACTTCAACACGCCATCGAGTTCGAGGCGAAAGTCGTAGTGCAGGCGGGTCGCGCGATGCTTCTGCACGACGAAACGGTGGCCGGATTTCTTTTCGAGCTTGGCGGGAGGCTCGGGCGTCTCGTTAAAACGCCGTTTGCGCTGATATTCCTCAAGAGCCATGGCCGACATTGTAATCGGGGACGCCAGTCGACCGCTATGGAGTAGAGTACTGAGTTTTGAGAATCAAGTTTTAAGGTTTCAGGGTTTCAAAGGGTAAAGCGGCGTATGTCCCGATCGCGCCTGGGGAATGCTCGTCCCTGAGATCTGACAGCTGAGATCTGCTTATGAAACGCGAGTATCCTGATGCACCGCTGGTCGGTGTTGGAGCCATCATTATTGAGGACGGCCGCGTTGTGCTGGTGAAGCGCCGACACGCGCCTCTGCAGGGAAAGTGGTCTATCCCTGGGGGAGTGCTGGAAGTTGGCGAAACGCTGCGCACTGCTGCCGTGCGGGAGGTGCTGGAAGAGACCGGGCTGTCCGTCGAACCGGGCGAATTGCTGGGAGTGTTCGAGCGCGTCGTCCCGGATGAGCAGGGGAAGATGCGGTATCACTACGTGCTGATCGATTTTCTGTGCAGCAGGGTTGCGGGAGAATTGTTGGCGGGAGATGACGCGGAGGAGGTAGGTTGGTTCCGACGCGAGGAGTTGGCGGCGCTGGAGTTGGCCCGCGAGACCGAAGAAGTGATTCTCAAGGGATTCGAGAAGGCCGGACTGCGGTGATTCCCGTTCAGGCGGCGGGCGATCCGGATCTCAAGGCCCTGCGCGCTTTGAAGAAGTCTCCGGTCGGTCGAAAGATGTTGGCGAGGACAGTGCCGGTGCTCCAGATCAACATGAATATGAACAAGGCTTTGCTGTGAGGAATTCTCGATTGCCACGCCCATAATGCCGTCAGGGTGGGAAGCAGGGCCGAAGAGGTGACGCCAGCCGACCACATAACAGCCTTGGCGAAGGGCTTGGCAGTCTCCATCGAAGCCTTGTCGGTCTGCACGCCGAAAAAGGGTGCGTGCTCCATGATCCAGCGCAGGCCCGGGGGCCAGCTCTGCGGATCGCCCGCACCGCCTAGCGTGTAGAAGCGGAAACGAATGCCGACGGTGCGACCTACGGACCAGTGCGCGATCGCATGGCAGCTTAGGTAGATCAACAACAACGCGGTCAGCGTTTCAGCGATGGCGACGGACCTGATAGCAACTCGCGCAGCTGCGCAGAGCAGGAGCGCACCGCTCACGAGTCCTGCGAGTTGAATCGCGTTGCCGGCGGCAATCGGAAGACGGGTCCAAATACGGCGCTGTCGAAGATCAGAGGGCATGGGATTCGTGGGGCGTCAGAAGGGGCCGAAAAGGAGAAGCAAGCATAGAGGAAGCGGGAGAGCGGCGCCACAAAGAGTTTGTGTGGCGCACTAGCGATGCCGCGGCACCGTGAACAGGGTAGTCTGCAATCGGGAGGAGCGCATATGGCAGAGACTCGGAAATCGCGAAGTCAGGTGGTGATGTACGTTCTCTTCGTGTTTCTGTTCAGTTTGATCTTCTATTCCCTGATGCTGCGGGCGCACACGCTCGGCGGAGGCGGCGGATTGTACGTCACGGGGATCATGTGGTGTCCGGCGCTGGCGGCTTTTGTCACGCTGCGGCTGAACGGGCGGCGATTCTCCGACCTCGGTTGGAAATGGCCCAGCGTCCACTACGCAGCCATGAGCTGGTATGTTCCGATTCTCTATGCCGGGGTGGCCTACGCCATCGTTTGGGTTTCAGGGCTTGGCGGATTTCCGAATCACGAGTTCATGAATAGCCTTGTGGGGCGGATGGGGCTGCGGACCTCACCGGGTGTCTCCACACTGATTTATGTCCTCCTGACCGGGACGTTTGGGCTGGTGGGTTCGATGGCGCGTGCGCTGGGCGAAGAGATCGGCTGGCGCGGTTTCCTGGTGCCGGAACTTTCAAAGACCATGGGATTCACAAGTACGGCGCTGATCAGCGGGATCGTGTGGGCGTCGTGGCACTACCCCATCCTGATTTGGGGAGACTACAACGCGGGTACTCCCAGCTGGTACGGGCTGACTTGCTTCACGGTAATGGTGGTCGCGATTGCGGTTGTGTTCGCGTGGATGCGGCTGAAGTCGGGAAGCCTGTGGACGGGGGCCATCCTGCACGCGAGCCACAACCTGTACGTGCAGGGGATTTTTACGCCCTTGACCGCGGATCGCGGGAAGACGGCGTGGTTTATCGACGAGTTCGGAGCGGTGTTGCCGCTGGTGGCTGTGCTTTTTGCAGTTTATTTCTGGCAACGGAGACGGGAAGTGGGATCCGCCACACCGACTGAAATCGACGAGGCAATGGTGACCGATTAGAAGACGCCGCATCCACTGAACGGGAAATCAAAATGCCTTTAAACACAAAACGGCCCGCGCACGATTAAGCACGCGGGCCGCCGGTGGTACTGTTGGGATTGACCAAGAGGTGGTCACTCTACGTGGCCTCTTCGGCAACTCCGGGTCCCAGTTCGACCTTCAACTGGGCGGATCGGAACCCTAACTCACCGGTAGTGTGCGGGCTGTAGCATCCCGTGGCCCTTACGGCGCCTGCGGAACGCCCCGCTTAGAGCGACCGCTCTAAGTCGCAGCCACCTCACCTGGTCTTTTGCACCCTCTACTACTACCATCTGAACTTGTCATCAGACCACCTCCTTTCCGGTGTAATCGCAGACTAGTACGGAAGGGGAGCCCGCGTCAACCGGCACGAAAGTGTGTGCCGGGGGAGTCAATAGAAAACCTGGCAAAGGCTTATTCACCACAGAGACACAGAGGCACACAGAGAGAACCATAAAAAGTTTTCTCCGAGTCTCTGTGACTCTGTGGTGAGATTTCTTCGCCGGTTCATACCAGGTTGTTCCTGAGGTCTGCCTCAGCCTGCGCGATGTTCTCGGGTTTGCCCAAATCACGCCAGTAGTAGTCGTCGGCGGGGAACGCGTGCAGGACCTCGCCTTCTGTGGCCAGGCGCAGGTAGGACGTGATGATTGAGAAGGCACCGTCTTCGGTCAGTCTTGGAAGAAGCTGGGGTGAGACTACGTGGATTCCTGAGAAGGCGAACGCTTCGAAGGTGGGCGCTTCGCGAAGGAGTTCTGGTTCTCCATCTTCACCGCTGCGGCGACCACATAGGGCCATGGATGAATCGAAAAGAAGGTAGCGCGAGGTCTGACGTTTCTGCACCGCCAGTGTGGCGAGGGCGCCGTGGTTGCGGTGGTCGTTGATCATGCGCCGCAGATCGATTGTGCTGAGTACGTCGACGTTGTGCAGGAGGAAAGGTTCCTCAGAGGATCCGGGCTTTTCCAGAAAAAACCAGGCAGCTTTCTTCAAGCCGCCGCCGGTGTCGAGCAGAACGTCTTCGCGGGAGATGGCGATACGCATCCCGAAATTGTCATGGGTCTTCAGGTAGTCGATCACCATGTCGGCCAAGTGATGGACGTTGATGATGACTTCGTGAATGCCGAAGGTGCGCAGGCGGGTCAGGGTCAGTTCGAGCAGGGCCCGGCCGTTGATTTCGACCAGTGCTTTTGGGCGGTCGTTGGTAAGCGGGCGGAGGCGCGTGCCGAGGCCGGCGGCCAGGATCATTGCCTTCATTCCGGCGTGCTCTCCAGTTCCCGGTGACGCAGTTCGACTTCCACGCCATTCCGGTCGCGCAGGCGCCTGGCCAACTGTTCGGCGAGGTAGACCGAGCGGTGCTGGCCTCCCGTGCATCCGAACGAAACCATCAGGTGCTTGAATCCGCGGCGCTGGTACTCCTGAATGCTCGCGTCGACCAGCGAGAGGGCGCTTGCGAAAAACTGGTGCACGCCCTCCTGCTGGTTCAGGTATTCGATGACGGGCGCATCGCGTCCGGTGAGCGCCTTGAATGGCTCCAGACGACCAGGGTTGGGAAGACTGCGTCCGTCGAACACAAAGCCGCCGCCGTTGCCGCTCTCGTCTTTGGGCCAGCCGCGGTGGAAGGAAA
This sequence comes from uncultured Acidobacteriota bacterium, assembly GCA_963733805.1. Lineage (GTDB taxonomy): Bacteria > Acidobacteriota > Terriglobia > Terriglobales > Acidobacteriaceae > Gp1-AA133. The sequence goes on from CAVTEO010000013.1 coordinate 69,392, forward strand.
AGCTGAAGATGCGCACAGTGAGGTTGTTCGCGCTGACGGAGATGCTTTGCAGTTTTTCTGACGCGAGCATGCTGTTGAAGGCGCCGAGAAGTGTTGGCAGTTCCACCGGCAGTTTGACGTTGTGCAGCAGCCAGCGTAGGTTTTTCAGTGCGTACGGCACGCTCTGCAGGAAGTGCGGCTTCCGCTCATAAAAGCCGCGGAATCCGTAGGCGCCCAGCGCCTGCATGATGCGGACATAGACGAATCCGTAGTAGTGGTGCAGGAAGGCATCGCGATCGAGCTTGATGTGATTAGCGAGTTGGTTGAGGTAATGGTCGAGCAACTGCTGCCGGATTTCCGGGGGCAGGTCCGCTTTCGCGTCGTACAAGAGAGAAGCGATGTCGTATTGCAATGCTCCCTTGCGGCCGCCCTGGTAGTCGACGAAGTAGGGCTGGCCTTTGACCAGCATCACGTTGCGCGATTGGAAATCGCGATAGAGGAAATATTCCTGCGGTGCGCTCAACAGAAGCTCTGTGAGCCGATCGAAGTCGTCTTCGAGTGCCTGTTCGCTGAATGGAATCCCGGCCAGTCGCAAAAAGTAGTATTTGAAGTAGTTAAGATCCCACGCGATCGACTGACGATCGAAGCGGTTGCGCGGATAGCAAACGCTGTAATCGAGGTCACGCGCCGCATCGATCTGAAACCGTGGCAGCGCCGCGACCACCTTGCGGTACGCCTCCACAACTGCGGGCGCGATCACCTCCCCGGGGCGATTGCTGGAGAGAAAGTCGAAGAGCGTGGTATTGCCGAGGTCCTGCTCGAGATAAGCACCCTGCTCAAGGTTCTCCCCATAGATTTCCGGTACTGGCAGACCGTGGCGACGGAAATGGCGACTGAAAGCCAGGAATGCGCCATTTTCTTCGCGGACGCCGTGCAGGATTCCAATCGCACTTTGCTTCCCATCTGATAGGCGGATGATCTTGCGTCCCGATCCGCCAAGTTCGCCCTGCAGTTGGACGACACTCGTAGCCGGATGACGGAAGTGCTGCTCGAAAAGGGCGTTCAGAACGTCCATGGATGTGGGCTGTGGCATGACCAAGATACCATTCGGCAATGCGTGGAACGCATTGCGTGATCTGGCGACTGTTACGGAAGGACGATGGGCGGGCTCGGAAGGGTCCACGAGCGCATGGGAAAGGTTTTCACGCGGGTCTGAATCGTTTGGCCGGAAGGTCGCTCTTCCTGGATGAAGGAGAAATCCGCAAGTGAACGAGATCGTGACCACGGTGCTGGCGGTACTGGTCAGCGTGCGGTGGATCCATCTCGTCGGATTCATCGGCCTGAGCCTGACCATGGCCGGGCTGACCGATTTCTGCCCTATGGCCATGTTGCTTAACAAGATGCCGTGCAACGTCCCGCGCCTTGGACACGTGACGTGCGACACAGATCGCGAGAGCTGTTGCGGCTAGCATTGATCCGTTCAGCGTGCGGCAATCACAGATCGGATGCCGTGTGTGCTGGCAGTTGCAGGAGAAGGCGGTGCTTGTGCCGCTGTTGCATCGGTCGCATGCCCTGGTAGGTGAGCGACTGGACGCGGAGTTCGCGGGTTGAATTTATATGGAGGTCATCATGGAAGTCGTAATCGAACACCTGGGATCTGTGCAGTTCGAGATCAAAGCGCGGGGCCACGTAATCGTGTCGGATCAACCGCGGGAAAGCGGAGGCTTCGATGAAGGGATGACGCCGCCGGAGCTTTTGCTGGCATCTCTGGGATCCTGCGCCGCTTATTATGCCGCGGATTACTTGCGCCAGCATCAACTGGCTACCGAGGGCACGCGGGTGCGCATTGTGGCCGAGAAGGCAAAACATCCGGCTCGGGTGGATAACTTTCGGATTGAGATTGACGTGCCGGTCGGGTTAGACGAAGCGCAACAGAAGGGAATCCAGGATGCCGTGCATCGTTGTCTGATTCACAACACGCTGTTGCATCCACCGAAAATTGAATTCGCAATTCGCAGCGCGGTGGTGGCGCGATAAACGCGAGAGCGGCTCAGTCGGGTTTTCTCGCGGACCGAATGCCCGCCTTTTTCCGGTGGCGCTGAGTCGCTCCCACCACGGGGACATGTCCCCCGGCTATCTAGTCGTTGACCTTTCTCCTCCCTACACTGGAAATCTCCCCTCAGGGAAACTTTTACTTCCTGCTAAGTAGTTGATAAATCAAGCCTTCCAGCGGTACGCATCCAACTGGGGAAGGCCGATATGGGCCAGCACACGGTAGGCGAACTCGCGGGCCATGGCGTCCAGGCCGGCGGGCCGGTTGTAGAAGGTGGGAATGAGCGGGAAGACCGTAGCCCCTGCATCGGCGGCTCTGTACATGTTGCGGATGTGGACCTTATGAAGCGGGGTCTCGCGGACGCAGAGTACGAGAGGTCTTCGTTCTTTGAGAGTTACATCGGCTGCGCGCTCGATCAGTTGCGAGGCGATGCCGTTGGCGATGCGAGCCAGCGTACCAACACTGCAAGGGATGACAACCATCCCATCACTGGGGTAGGAGCCGCTGGCCACGTTAGCCCCGATGTCGGCATTCGATTGCAGACGGATTTTGCGAGAGGCCTTGCCCAGAATCTGGCGGACCAGATGGTTGCGGCCGCGAAGGGCGAGTTCTTCTGCCAGTACTCGCAGAGCGCTGTCGGAGGCGATGAAGTTCACGGTCATGACACGGGCGTCGCGCTCGATTGCGAGCAGCAATTGCCTGAGGAAGATCGAGCCGCTGGCGCCCGTGGTGGCGACCGTCAGGTTTTGAGGTTCATGCACGGGCAAGCAGGCTCCTTGGGCCTTCGAGCATAGGGATGCCACGGAGAAGAAGTCAAGGAAGGGCGTAGCGAACGGGTCGGCTTGTCCTGAACAACATGGCAACAGCTTCCCATTTGCGATTGCGGCGCTCGGCGGCGCAGCGGCATGCGCTGGAGGGCGTAGAGCGCGAGATCCGCGCCAATGACCACAATGGGCGCAGGAAGTATCTGAAGGATTTCAGTGCAGCGTACCGCACGTACGAGTCGGTGCTGACTGGGGGACAGGTGCAGGAAGCGCTGCAGCCTGCGGACCTGGTGCTTATCGGCGACTACCATGCCCTCCCGGCATGTCAGCGTTTTGCCAGCTCTCTACTCGAACAGCGCGCGATGATGGGCGATCGCCCGGTAGTGCTGGGAGTCGAAACCATTTTTGCACGCGACCAGCACATAGTCGATGAGTGGTGGCGGCGCGAGATCGACGAACACGAACTGCGCGAGCGCATGCGTTTTCAGTTGGACTGGGGCTACGACTGGGAGCCGTTCTATGAACTGCTGGTCACAGCCCGCGAGCATGCCGACGCCATCTACGGGCTGGATTGCATGCCCCGCGAGGACCTGCGCAAGATCGGGGCGCGCGATCGCCATGCAGCCGACAAGTTAGCCGAGATCCGGCAGCGGCATCCGGGCGCGGTCATTGTCGTGCTGTTCGGCGAATCGCACCTGGCGCCGGACCATCTTCCACGTGAACTGCACACGGTGCTTCCGCAAGGGCGGATGCTGACTGTCCTGCAGAATGTGGATGCTCTGTACTGGCGCGCAGCCGGTGAGTTGCATGATCGGGTGGAAGCGGTGAAAGTTAGCGACGATGTGATCTGCGTGTTCAATGCGACGCCGCTCGAGAAATACGAGAATTATCGACTTTGCCTCGACCGCTGGAGAAGGGAAGAGTCGGACCAGCCAGATCTGGGTCCAACCGTCTATAACCTGATCGACGGTTTGGTGCGCTTTCTGGGGATCAATCGCTATTCGCCGCACAATACCACTCAGCCCAAGTTTCTGGTGGACCTTCTGCCTGAGGTTTACTATCGCTCCTCCGATGGACTGTTGCGGCGGCTGCTCTCCCGCAAAGGGGTAAGCGAGGAAGAGCGCGAAGCCATGCTGCAGCGAGTGGAGGATCACGGCTGCGCCTACTTGCCGCAAGTGAACGCGTTCTACATGCACGACTTCCAAATGCTGCACGCATCAGAGGAGGCAGCGCGCTTCCTGCACCACGCTTGCCGGGGATTGCCGGCGCGTGTGACAGCGCGTGAAGAGGCTGCGGACGAACCCGCTGACTTCTTCTACGGTCGGGTGCTTGAGAATGCGCTCGCCTACTTCGGTTCCCGCGTGCTCTATCCGGCACGAGCGGCCGTGCGGGAATCGGACTTGCGCGATTTGGGCGAGCAGACGCGTGAAGACATCGAGCGGCAGACGGGATTTGGATTTGCCGAGTCGATGCGGGCGATTGATTTCCTGCTGTTGCACCGGTTGCTGGAGGTCGATGCAAAACAGTGTGAGCAGGTGCGCGGATCGTTGGACGAAGGCATCCGCAGCAGTGGCGCCAAGTTCGAATACATCACAGGCCAGCTTGGATACCTGCTGGGATGCGATCTGTACGATGGCTACCTGGAAGGGCGAGTTCCGCCGGGTTTTGTGCGCGGCTTATTCCTGACCCACGTGGACGAACCTGGCACGGCGCGCCAGGAGTATTTCACGCTGGTAAACCGGCTACGCGGCGTGCGCCGGAAATCCCACCGGAGTTAAATCCTTCTGCCAGGGGTACCCCCCTCCAGAAATTCCAAGGCGTCTGTGCTCTGAAGTCTAAGTCCTTCACAAGTTGCATTCCGTCACCTTGACGGGCGTAAAGCTGCACTCCACTTGCTCCGAGTGTCCGGTCAGGATACTAGACTTTACAGAATTCCTCCAATGAGCGGTTCAGCTGCGCCAAGGACCTGATCAATGCGGGCGTGGAGCGGGTCGCACGAGTGGCAGGCGTGCGAAACGGACTGCCCTTGCTGGCCGACAATCGCACGTTGGAGGTTGCCAATGTGATCTGGTGTACCGGATATGAGCCGGGTTTTTCGTGGATCGATCTTCCGATTTTTGGCGCGGATGGCAAGCCCATGCATGAGCGTGGGGTGGTTCATCGCGTACCGGCCATATACTTTGTCGGGCTGCACTTCCTGTATGCGATGTCATCGGCCACTCTGGTCGAGGTACGGCGTGATGCGGAATACGTGGCGAAGGCGATCGAGATGCGAAGTTGGAAGCGGGCGCAGCAGTGTGAAGGCGCACGGCCGGTGCTGACGCCGCCGCCGCAAAGGCCTGATGCGCTCATTGCTTCATGAGTGCTGGATCGATTTGTGCCGCTTCGAGACTTGAGCCCCAGGGTCCCCGCACCGTCGCGAATGCTAATCTAGGACGGTGGCCATGAGGATTTGCCTCGAGTGCACGCTTGAACGCTGAATCCATCCGCAAATTATTTGAAGAAGTGCGGCGCGGGAAAATGACGCCGGATGACGCCGTGGCGCGCTTGCGCCATTTGCCATTTGAAGATTTGGGATTTGCCAAGATCGATCACCATCGCGCATTGCGGAACGGGATGCCGGAAGTGATCTTTGGCGAAAGAAAAACTCCGGCGCAAGTGGCAGCGATTTTCGCCAAACTCGCGAAGCATGGCGGGAACGTGCTGGCCACGCGGACGGATGCCAAACAGTACGCGGCGGTGAAGAAGAAAGTGCGTGGGGCCGAGTATCGGGAAATGGCTCGCGCGATCGTGTTGGATCGCGATCACAAGACCTACGGCAAGGGGATCATCACGATCGTCTCCGCGGGCACCAGCGACATCGCGGTGGCGGAGGAGGCCGTGGTCACCGCGGAACTAATGGGCAATGAGGTCCACCATCTCTACGACGTGGGTGTGGCGGGAGTACACCGTCTGTTGGCGAATCGTGAGCGACTGGCAAAGTCCCGGGTCGTGGTCGTTTGCGCGGGCATGGAAGGGGCTCTTCCCAGCGTTGTGGGCGGCCTGGTCGGCGTGCCGGTGATCGCTGTGCCCACCAGCGTAGGCTATGGGGCTTCATTCAAAGGCATCGCGGCGCTGCTGGGAATGATGAACTCCTGCGCTTCCAATGTCAGCGTGGTAAATATCGATAACGGGTTTGGAGCCGGATACGTGGCGTCGCTGATTAACCGGCTCTAGGCCTTTGAGTACCGAGGCGTGAGTGGCGAGCTTCGAGCACGGCGCAGCGCGTGCCACAGAACTCATCGGACAGTTCGCCGAATCGGATCTCACGCATCCAGCGTACTTGTGTTTGTATTTTCTCGCAGGCACCTTTCAGCATAGGGCATTAGCTCGAAGCCCATAGCTCATAGCTCGCAGGTCCCAAAAAAAGAGGCACGGCTTTCGCCGTGCCTTGAGGAGAGAGTGGAGCCTTACAGCTTGGAATTCTTGTCGACCACCAGGTTGTTTTCGACGCTGAACACGCCGGGGATCTGGCCGACGCGCATGCCCGCAATCTGCTTGTCCATCGGGCTGATCACTTCGCCGTAGAGGCTTACGTGACCACCGTCGATGATGATGCGGATCGGACGGGCCGGGTCGATCGCATACTTGCCGAGCGCCGAGTCGCCGTATAGCGCGCGCACCGTTTGCCGGCGCAGGTTGTCGTCAAACCTCGAGACCGGCGAAACCTTGATCTCGTTGACAACATCCTTCACGCCCGGCATGAGATACGCAATGGCCAGCGCCGAGTCGCGCCCCACGTCGTTATAGGTCTGGCCGCCGATCGTGGCGACGCCATCCTTCACGCTTAGCGTGTAGTAGTTGAACGCGCTGTCGTACCAGCCCACGCGGTCGTAATACAGCTTCTTCGACAACTGCTCGTGCAACTGCGCATCGCTAACAACGGGTCCAGCGACCTCGATCAGGTTGCGGACGCCCTGCACGTTCTTCTGCTTCTTGGCCGTCTTGGCCGCATCCAGCTTGTCCTGGTAGAGGTCAACCGTGCCCGCCAGGGTCACGATGCCGTCTTCCACAGCCGACTTGACGTTGTGAAACTTCTGATTGTTATCCAGTTTCTGCGTGACGCTGGTCTGGATGGTTGCGTCGTAGCGCCCCGCGCTCGACGCTTGCGCAAACAAACCGGCGCTCAGCAAGCCCACCATCAGGAGCGATGAAAGAATGCTTCTGGTATTCATGATCTTTTTTGTCTCCATCCTCAATTAACTAACTGTTTGGTTAATTATTGGATGTCGCAGCTAAGCCCCAGGATGCCCGAAATCGGTTTGCGCTGATAAGCAAATGTAAGCTATTGAAAAAAGGATGTTTAGTGGGCGGAAAGGATCGGGATTCTTCGCCCAGGGGTGATGGTCAGCCGCGTTTCTTTGAAGACTTTTTCTTGGCTAGCGGTTTTTCGTTGGGGTGCCTGAAGACGCGTACAAAGATCTTGTCGATGTTCCGCAGTTGCCTTTTCAGATCGAAAGCGTTCTCGAGTTGCCGTGCAGGGACACGGCTGGTGATGTTCTTGTCCCGCAGCACCAACTCACGGAAATTCAAATCTTCCTTCCACGCGCGCATGGCATGTTGTTGCACCAAGCGGTAAGCGTCTTCGCGCGAGACGCCGTGCTCGACCAGATCGAGCAAAAGCTGGCCACTGAACACCAGTCCACGCGTGCCCTCCAGGTTCGCTTTCATTTTTTCCGGGTAAACGAACATGGTGTCGATGAGGTGGGTGGTCTTTCCTAGTAGGTAGTCGACCAGCGTAGTCGAATCAGGCAGAATGACGCGCTCGACCGAAGAATGAGAAATGTCGCGCTCGTGCCAGAGCGGAACGTTCTCAAACGCAGCCTGCGCATTGGAGCGCACAACCCGCGCCAGTCCGCTGATCTGCTCGCAAGTAACGGGATTCCGCTTGTGCGGCATGGCGGAAGAGCCCTTCTGTTTCTCGCTGAAAAATTCTTCTGCTTCCCGGACCTCGGTTCGCTGCAGGTGGCGGATCTCGGTGGCAATCTTGTCGAGCGTGGAGGCGATGACCGCCAGCGTCGCGAGATAGTGCGCGTGCCGATCGCGCTGAATGACTTGCGAGGAAATGTCAGCGGCTCTCAATCCCAGGCGCGTACAGATCTTCTCTTCAAGTTCGGGAGACAAATGGGCAAACGTTCCAACCGCGCCCGAAAACTTTCCCACCCGCAGGCCTTCGGCGGCCTCCTGAAAGCGAGCAATGTTGCGTTGTGTTTCCGAATACCAGTTGGCCAGTTTGAAACCGAACGTGATCGGCTCGGCATGGACGCCGTGGGTGCGGCCGATCTGCGGAGTGTCCTTAAATTCCCAGGCACGGCGTTCCAGGACTTCCGCAAGACGATTGAGATCTTCGGCGATGATGTTCGAAGCCTGACCGATAAGCAGCGCCTGCGCGGTATCGACCACGTCGTTCGAAGTCAGGCCGTAGTGGAACCACCGGGCATGGGGGCCGACGATCTCGGCGACTGCCGTGGTGAAAGCAATCACGTCATGCCGAACCTCTGCTTCGATTTCCTGGATGCGTTCGAGCTTGAAATTCGCGCGCTCGCGGATGGCTTTCGCGGCTTCCTTGGGAACCAGACCGGCCTCGGCGAGAGTCTCTGTGGCTGCCAGTTCGACGGCGAGCCAGTTACGAAATCGGTTGTCTTCGCTCCAGATGCGCCCCATCGCCGGGCGCGTGTAACGGGGAATCAAGGGGTAGTTCTCCCATCTGCCCAAAATTCGAGAACTGAGGATTGTAAACGAGCGCGGACAGGGCTGCACGCGGGGATGGCTGATGGAGTGGGATCCGAATTCGGCACATGTCAGGGCACGACCCGTACGGGGGCATTGGTCTTGCCGCGATATAATTTCCACGCATGGAAGCACTCGCCCTGTCGGATTATGAAGCTCTGGCTGAACTGCGTTACCAGATACGGCGCTTTCTCTCATTCAGCGAGCAGGCCGCCCGCGGCGCCGGTCTTGAGCCGAGGCAGCACCAGTTAATGCTCGCCCTGAAAGGTCTGCCCAGGAAAGCCCGTCCCACCATCGGCGAACTGGCTGAGCGATTGCAAATTCAGCATCACAGCGCCGTGGAACTAGTGAATCGGTTGGTGGCAGTCGGACATATCCGAAGGGCACGTGGCGGCGAAGATCGCCGGGAGGTGATGCTGTCGCTTACGCCGAAAGGTGAGAAGGTGTTGCGCCAACTCTCGCTGCATCATCAGACAGAGTTGCGCTCGGCAGGCCCGGCCCTGGTGGCTGCTCTTCGTCGAGCGATGCAAGGCTCTCGGGATTCGAATAGCATGCGTGCGAAAGCCGCCGCGAAGAAAGAACCATCCCGTTAAAGAATGCCTTCGGAAGGCATGTCGATGATGCCGGCGAGTCAACGCTGTGCGGCTTCAGTGATGTGAACGTTGCTCGCGGGAACACTCTTCTGAGCGGCTTCGATCAGGGGCCGGAGCGAGTCGACCGAGATGCCAAGAGTGCCGCCGGAGAAGCCGTCGATGTAGGCGGAGTTGATGCCGATGACCTGGCCCTCGGAATTGAAGACCGGGCCGCCACTGCCGCCGTGGGCAGTTGGCGCGTCATAGATCAGCTTGTCGCCCACCACGTCTCCCAGGTGGCCGACCGTGGCGGAAGGGCGGATCAGGGACAAAGCTGCCAGTTCGCTGGCGGCGCCAATGTCATCATGGCGGTAGGCCAGTCGCTCGTATACCTCGGTCGGCGACTTCGCCACCATGCCCGCCACTCCCATGGGATACCCAATTACCGTGACGAGTTCCCCGGGAGGCGTTGCCTGTTTCGCCAGGGGTAAAGCTTCCAGATTCCGCGTGGCTTGCGAAAACTCAACGTGCAGGATAGCCAGATCGCTGTGCGCTGACACGACCGTAGGGGTGAGTTCGAATGCTGTAGGAGATCCCGGGAAAAACGCGACCAGTTTCTCCAGAGTCGGCACAGCTCCGCGGCGGATCAGCGCCTCCGCCTCAGGATCGCCATACCATGGCTCTGAAACGTGACGGTTGGTCGCCATGAGACCATTGGCTACGATAAATCCCGTGCCCGACACTCGAGCCCGCAGCCGTGCAGGCTGGTTCGCAAATCCCACCTGGTAAACGCCGAAGACGTAACAAATGGAATTGCGATAACGGTTCAACACCACCACCGGCATCGCCTGCTCTTGCTTGAGCAATTGCACTTGCTGGCTCAGCACGCGTACCTGATCCTGAAGATCGTTGGTAGGGGCAGGGGCATAGAAGTGCAGCAGCAGTCCCGTCGAAATCAGCAGGAACAGCGCTGCCACCGTGCCCACGAGCCAGGTCCAACTCTCCCCAGCCGGATCCACCTCGAGATTTTGATCGTTCTCGGACATATTTTGGCTGTTCGCGGCACTCTGTCGGGGAAGGTGGATAGGGCCCAGAGGCGGATTTCTTGTACGCGACCTATCTTGCAGCCCGGCGCAGGTTTTCAAAAGTCACCGAAGGCGATGTACCAAGGCGGGGGATCATTACCGCACTTTTCCGCGCGGAGGAGGCCTCTAACTGATTGGTATATAAAGACTTGCGATGGAGGCTGGCCTGTCGGTAACGTGGGCGTCCAAGAACGAGGGACGGCCGCCAGGTGAACACCAGTTACTCGAACAACTTGGCGATCAGGTCGGGATGAATGTTGCTTCCAGTCAGAATGGTAGCGATGTGATCGCCTGGAATGTTGTGGGCGCGAATGGCAGCCAAGCCCGCAGCCCCGGAGGGTTCGAGCAGAAGACCCAGCGTGGAGACTGCGAGGCGCATGGCGTCGAGCATCTGCGAGTCGCTCACCAGCGCGATGTCATCGACGAGAGATTTCATTCGCGCCACGGAGGCCTCGACCGGCACGTTCACGGCGATCCCGTCGGCGATCGTGCCGGGTGTTTCCGTGATGATAGCCTTTCCGGCGCGCCAACTGGCCAGCATGGCGGGAGACCCTTCCGCGCACACGCCGATGATTTTTGTGGCAGGCGAATGCTCCTTCACCCAGAGGCCGATACCGGTGATGAGCGCGCCGTCCCCAAGGGGTACGACGACCGCATCGATAGTGCCCACTTTCAATAACTCAACACCGATGGTCCCAGCGCCCTCAGCGATCGCGGGCTCATGTCCGTCCTCGACGAAGACCCAGCCATCCTGCTTTGCGCGCTCGCGGGCGTGTTGTTTTGCCTCGTCGAAATCCGATCCGATCACCGTGACCGTTGCCCCGAACGAACGCATTCGCGCGATCTTCATGGGATTGGCGTTGGCCGCGGCAAATACTTCAATCGCGATCCCGCGCCTGCGGCCGGCGTAAGCGATCGCTTGCCCGAAGTTGCCCGCCGAGGCGCAGACTACCTTTTGCTTGCGATCGAAGGTGTGAAGCAGGAAGCCGGCGCCCCGGCCCTTGAAGCTCCGGATCGGATTCGCGGTCTCGACCTTGACGATCGTGCGGTACCCAAGAGCCGCGGAGAGCTGGTCGTCGACGAATTGCGGGCTGTTGAGAAAAACCGGGTCGATCGTTCCGATGGCAAGTTCAATATTCTCGAGCTTCAGGTCCATGCCTAGTTCTCTAGACCCGCTCGAGTTCGTGCAGCGTGCGTTCGTTACTGACGTTGCCCGTGTTCAGTGTGGATGCAGGCTCGAACAGGACGACCCAGGCTTCCTCGTCGGCAACCGGACGATGTTCCACGCCCCGCGGGACAATCAGGAATTCCCCTTCCTCGATCCAGATGTTTTTGTCGCGCAGTTCCATGCGGAATCGGCCCTTCACCACCAGAAACATCTCATCTTCGTTTTCGTGATGATGCCACACGAAGTCACCCTTGAACTTGCCTAGCTTGACCATCTGGCCGTTGAGTTCGCCGGCGATGCGGGGCTGCCATGCTTCCGGAATCTGCGAGAATTTCTGGGCGATATTGACCTTTTCCATGATGCTCCTTGCAGAGATGGATGTTGAGGGCAACTGCGCGAATCGGATGAACGCGCAGTGATACATCTGCTAGATTCCGGTTAGGTAGCGGAGGTCGCAGAGAAAAGCGTTTAACCGCCAAAAGTATCAAAGAAGGGCGCAAAACGAAACCGCCGACTTTCGCCGGCGGTTTGATTGCCAAAAGCTTAGTAGCCAGAAGCCAGTAGCTAGTTCTCGTACAACAGCACGCCTTCCGCTTTCTCGGAGTCGACCGGGCGATAGTACAACTTGTCGCCGTCGAGAAATACCTCGATGAAGGCAGGGCGCATGGTGATCGTTCCCTGGATCAGCGCTTCCGACAGTGGATCCTCGATGTACTTCTGCAGCGCGCGGCGTAGCGGACGCGCGCCGTAGCTCCGGTCAGTCAAGGTCTGGTTCAGGATCCAGCGCTTCGCTTCGTCGGCCACCGTCACGGTGATCGAGCGCTGCGCCAGGTTCTGGTTGAGCTGCGTCACCATGAGCTCGAGGATCTGGATCAGATCCTGCTCGCTCAGTGCGCTGAACAGGATGATCTCGTCCAGGCGGTTCAGGAACTCAGGATTGAAGGTGCGCTTGACCTCGTTCTTCACGAGATCCTCCACCTTTTCCGAAACCATGTCTTCCTTTGACGACTGGAAGCCCAGTCCTTCGCGGCGCTGCAAGTGCCGCGCGCCGATGTTGGAGGTCATGATAATGATCGTGTTCTTGAAGTCGACCGTGTTGCCCAATCCATCGCTCAACTGGCCGTCTTCGAACACCTGCAGCAGGATGTTGAAGACATCAGGGTGCGCCTTCTCGATTTCGTCCAGCAGGACGACTGAGTAGGGAGCCCGTTTCACGCGCTCGGTCAACTGGCCGCCCTCTTCGTAGCCTACATATCCCGGAGGCGAACCGATCAGCTTCGAGACGGAGTGTTTTTCCATGAACTCCGACATATCGAAGCGCACCAGCGATTTTTCGCTGCCGAACATGAACTGTGCCAGGGTGCGGGCCACTTCGGTCTTGCCGACGCCGGTCGGTCCCAGGAACAGGAACGATCCGATCGGCCGGTTCGGACTCTTGAGGCCGGCGCGGCTGCGGCGGATGGCGCGGGCCAGGGCCACAATCGACTTGTCCTGCGAAATGATGCGCTTGTGCAATTCTTCCTCGATGCGCAGCAATTTCGCCGACTCCTCCTCCTTGATGGACATGATGGGCACGCCGGTCCAGCGGGACACAACGTCCTCGATGTCTTCGCGGCCCACCACGCCGGTGGAGGATTCGTCGAGATGATATTTTTCGCGAAGAGCGCGCAGGTTCTCGCGCTCTTTGCGTTCCTCGTCCGAGTAGAAGCGCGCCTTCTCGAACTCGTGGTTCGCGATGGCGTTCTCCATCCGGTGAACGATGAACTTGATGCGTTTCTGGACTTCGGTGATCTCCTCGGGCAGCGAGGTCTGGCGCAGCTTGACGCGCGCGCCCGCCTCGTCAATGAGGTCGATCGCCTTGTCCGGCAGAAAGCGGTCCGGGATGTAGCGGTTCGAGTGCGACACCGAGAAGTTGATGGCGTCGTCGGTATAGGTAACGGCGTGGAACTTCTCGTAGCGGTCCTTGATCCCGAACAGAATCTTGGTGGCGTCCGCCTCGTTCGGTGGTGGAACTTTCACAGCCTGGAAGCGCCGCTCGAGCGAACGATCCTTTTCAATGGACTTGCGATACTCGCCCGGCGTGGTTGCGCCAATGCACTGAATCTCGCCACGCGACAACGCCGGCTTCAGGATGTTGGCGGCATCGAGCGAACCTTCTGCAGAGCCGGCCCCCACCAGGGTATGCAACTCGTCGATGAAAATGATGGAATTCTGAGATTCCATCAGCTCTTTCATGATGGTCTTGAGGCGCTCTTCAAATTGTCCGCGGTACTTGGTCCCGGCCACGATCAAGGAAAGATCGAGAGCCAGAATGCGCTTGTCAGCCAGAAACGATGGAACTTCGCCGTCCGCGATGCGTTGCGCCAGGCCTTCCACGATGGCCGTCTTGCCAACCCCCGGCTCGCCGATCAGCACCGGGTTATTCTTGGTGCGGCGGCACAGAATCTGGATAACGCGATCCACTTCGCCTTCACGTCCCACCAGTGGGTCCAACTGGCTGTCCATGGCCGCCTGCGTCAGGTCGCGCGAGAATTCAGCGAGCAGGGAAGACTCACGCTGCCGCTGTGGCTGGGCTTTTTCCTGGCTGGTGCGAGCGAGTTCCTCTCGAATGGTCGGCAGACGAAGTCCGCGTTCGTGCAAAATTTCCGCAGCAAAGCACTTTTCTTCCCGCAACAGACCCAGCAGCAGATGCTCAGTTCCAATGTGCTTGTGAGACAGTCGCTCGGCTTCCTCGGCGGCATATGCCAGGACGCGCTTGCACTCGTTGCTCAAAGGCAGGTCGACGGAGGTCGAAACCTTTTCCCGGATCGTAGTATGTCCTTCAATCTGCTTGCGGATCGATTCAACCGAGGCATGAGAGCGCAGGAAGCGGTTGGTCAGGGCCTTGTCCTCACGCAGTAATCCCAGCAATAAATGCTCGGTCTCGATGTAAGGAGAACCGAACTGGCTGGCTTCATACCGCGCGAAAAAAATAACGCGCCTGGCTTTCTCCGTATAACGTTCGAACATATAGCCCCTTCCCCCTTGAGTTCCCGGGAGTCAGAACCTTCGACTCCAACTCCCACGAAAACTCGTGGCCCTAAACAGCATTATGCAATCAAGAGGCCACCAAACCCAAGCCCCTGAAACGTTTTTCTTGTCAGCGATGTACTAATGGCACTCTCGTGCCATAGACGTTCGCCTTGTTTTTGTTCGCCCCACCGATATCGTGTTTCGAGTCCATACTTACGTTACGCCCTGTAGCCCTAAAATCTGTATTCATGCCGGCAATGATTCCGGTACGACTTCCTCAATGTGCCCATGATGCAAGCGGACGACCCGATGGCACCGGCGCGCGAAGGCAAGATTGTGAGTCGCAATAAGAGAGGTGAGCTGGTATTCGCGATGTAGCCGGGCAATCAATTCAAAAATCGACTCAGCAGTGCGGCTGTCCAAGTCGCCGGTGGGCTCATCCGCCAGGAGAACCTTCGGCTTGGTAATGAGGGCCCGGGCCAGGGCAACGCGCTGCTGTTCCCCGCCCGAAAGCTCTCCCGATCGATGATGCCCACGTGCTTCAAGACCAACTTCCCGTAGCCAACGCGTTGCTTCACCCTGCACGGCTGTCCAAGGCTGCCCGCGGAGCAACAACGGCATAGCCGCGTTTTCCAGGGCGGTGAACTCGGGAAGCAGGTAATGGAACTGCCATACGAACCCGATTTCACGATTGCGAAAATTCGCCGCGGCATCATCCGCCAGCGAATTCAGCTGCAAGTTGGCGCAGTATACGTTACCTTCGGAAGCGCGTTCAAGAGCGCCCAGGATGTGCAATAAGGTACTCTTGCCCGCTCCTGATTCGCCCACGATCGCAAGCATCTCTCCTTTGCAAACTGCGAACGACAAATTCTCAAAGAGCACAAGGTCTGCATCGCCTGAGCGAAAGACCTTCTTCAATCTCTCGACCCGCAACATCGGGTCCTGCGGAATTAGATGCAACCGGAAACCCCTTCGATACAGAGAGCAGTTGCAACCCGCAGTCCAGCTCCATACTTTTCCGGAGCCGGATATCAGATGCCTCCGGGTTGCCTGCTGTCATTAGAACATGAGGCCATCCGGGGTGCAGATTCCCAAAAATGGAAAGCTGTATGCCGCAAATCTATACCTGTTCCCGCACAGCGCAATGTGACGATGGTCACAGGGAGGAGGTTTGTGCAGGCAAGGGTGCAAAACAAGGGAGGTTTTACATGATTTTGGGCCTGTGGGTACTGTAGGGCGCACTACTCGTAACGCAGGGCCTCGGCGGGCAGAATGCGGGCTGCGGACCAGGAAGGATACATGGTGGCGATAAACGAGATGCCGACCGCTACCAATGCCACCAGAATGCCATCCATTGCCCGAGGCGCGAAAGGCACGTAGTCGATGGAGTAAACCTCAGGCGCCAATGAGATGAGATGGTAGTGGGCGCCAGCCCAGGACAAACCGTAGCCCAGAACCAGTCCGATCGAAGTGCCGATCAGTCCGATCAGCAATCCCTGTGCAATAAACAGGCGCCGTATCTGCGTTTTCTGCGTGCCCATCGAAAGAAGAACGGCTATGTCCTTGGTCTTTTCCATGACCATCATGGTGAGGGAAATGAGAATGTTGAGCGCGGCGACGAAAACGATGAGGCCAATCGTAATGAAGGTGACCAGACGCTCCAGGCGCAACGCCCGGAACAGCGCCCGATTCTGCTCCATCCAACTGGTTGCCATGAATCCCGGGCCGGCGGAGTGCTCGAGTTCCCTGGCGATGCGGTCAGCCTGGTAAATATCGTCGATCTTGAACTGAATCACAGAAATCAGATCGCCGAGTCCAAACAGCCGCTGCGCGTCCGACAAGCGGGTGAACGCCCAGGTGGTGTCATAGTCGAAGAAGCCGGAACTGAATATCCCAACCACCCGGAACCGGTTGTACTTGGGAACCATTCCAAAAGGCGTGAGTTCGCCCTGCGGGCTGGTGACGAGAACGACCGAGCCCACACTGGCGCCCAGTTCATCCGCCATGTCCTTGCCCAGAACAATGGGAGGCATGCTGGCGACGCGCGCATGGACGTCGGCCAGCGAATCGGCCGGTGTGGGGCGGACACTCCTCTCCGCCGCGGTGGAGATTGAGTCTGGTGTAGCGCGGGCGCCCTCGCCCGCGGCTTTTGATCTGGAAGTACCAGGGTCGGATCCGGGGTCAGTCGCAGGTGCCGAATTGACTACCGTCTCCTCCAACACCGCTGCCGATCCGACCTTAACGGTGCTGAGTAAATCGCTAACTCTCCGCTCATACGAAGGAATCATTCCCTTGAGCACCGCGCCGCGAGCGCGCGGCCCACGCGAGATCAACACCTGCTCATAGATTGCGGGAGCGGCCGCCACCACGTGCGGCTGATGACTGAGACGTTCGAGCAGCGCAGGCCAGTCCTTGATGCCGTCGCTTTGCACGCGCAACAGGCTGACGTGAGAAGTCGACCCGAGCAATCTTTGCTGCAAGTCCTGTCGAAACCCGTTGTTGATAGCCAGCGCGACGATCAAGGAGGCGACGCCTGCCGCCACTCCCAGGATGGAAATCGCGGTGATCACCCCAATGAACGCCTGGCGGCGCTTGGCGCGGAGGTATCGGGTTGCCACAAACAGTTCAAAGCGCATGAGGGCGGCCGTCAGACATAAGGCTCGTAGCGTACGAGTTTCGGGAAAAGTCGAGGGTGAAAAAATCTTGAGCACCTCAGAACGTTGCCGTCACTCACTTCGATCGTGCCATGAATTCCTATGAATCCAAAATATTCCTGACACCTTCCAGCAATCGTCGCCAGCCCCATTCTTTTTACAGCTTGGAGCATCATCTCGAAGGTAGCGTCGTGCGGCAAGCGAGATTCCGATGGGAGTTCGAAAGTACTGCCCGCACCAAAACTCACGTCGATGAGAGAAAGATTCCGGTCTTCAACGTGTACACAGAACTCGGCAGCGGTTTTCTTCGTCGGCGCTAGCCAGAGTACGGTTCCATCATCATGCTCCGTCCGTTTTGAACTCAGCGTTGCGGTTCCGGGGGGCAGAGCGCTGAGTAGTTCTTCAAACAGTCGCACGAGGCAATTGACGCCCCCGTCGAGGATTTCGAGAGTCGAGTTCATGAGCCAAGTCTGGGCTGTGAACTCTAGCCCAATCGGATTATAGACGGACGTTAGGGCGTCGCAGTCTGGGGAAGATTGCCGGAACCGATTCGCGGTACGAGCGGTATTGCTCGCCGAACCTCCGCTCCAACTCCGCATCCTCAGTGCGAATCATAACGGCCCCCGTGACGATGGTGAGCACAGTCAGGGCGAAGCATACAAACAGTCCAGTTCCAATACTCCAAGCGAGCATCTCGCAGGAGTGCGCCAGATAGATGGGATGGCGGATGCGCGCGCGGATGCCGGATATAACCAAAGGCTGCTCCGGGTGCGCAGCGCTGAGTTCAGGCATGCCCTGCAGTTGTTGCAGGCTGAAGCGGGCGACGCCGGCTTTATAAAGCCAGATGCCGACGGCGAACAGGCAAGCAGCGGGGAGCCACGCCCAGTTGCTTTGATAGAGGAAAATGCTGCGGAAGGGCGCGGTTGCCAGCATTAAGATCACGAACATACCAGTCCACAACGGCAGCAGCACGCGGTACGGAGAGCGCTGCGCGCGCCAATAGTCCGCGCGCGGATGAATCAGCAGCCAGTAGGCGGGGATGGTGGAGTAGATGGCGCAGATCAACCACCCGAATGAACGCACGAGCCAGGACACGAAATAATTTTAGAACGATGTTGTTGCCGGGTCGCCAATGAAGATCGGTAACGACACGAGATCAAGAGCCACCGGCACCGCGAGTCCCACTTTTGTGGCAGAGTAGAGGCACATGGGGGAGTCCGAAACACTGCCTGAGCCCTCGGGGGTATTTGCCTATCCCGACCTCGTGCTCTACCAGATCGCGCGCTTCTTCATCGTGGGTGCGCTCGAGATGCAGTCCGTGGCGGTTGGCTGGCAGGTCTATGAAATCACTCGCCGCCCTCTCGATCTCGGGTTAGTCGGGCTGGCGCAATTCCTGCCCGGAGTTTTTCTGTTTCTGGTGGCTGGGCACGCCGCAGACCGCCATGATCGCAAACGGCTGCTGAACATCTGCTATTGCGGCTTCATCGTCTGTTCCGCTCTGCTCCTCTTCGCAACCTTGCGCGGCATCCAGTCGGTTCACTTCATCTATGCCGTACTGCTCTTTCTGGGAGTGGTGCGCTGTTTCAACTGGCCGGCGAGCCGCGCATTGCTGCCACAATTGGTCCCGCCGGAATTCTTTTCGAAGGCAGTGGCATGGAACGCGAGCACCTTTCAGGCGGCCACCATTCTGGGCCCCGCGGTTGGCGGAGTGCTCTACGCCGCTACGCAGGGACCAGGCATTGTCTATGGCGGGGCTACGCTTTCTGGTGCAATTGCGTTACTCGCAACGCTCCGCATCACCTCCAAAAGCCAGGCCAGACCCGCCCAGGAGATGAGCATACACACCGTCATGGCAGGCTTCCGCTACGTGTGGCGCGAGAAGGTTGTCCTCGGGTCCATCTCCCTCGACATGTTTGCGGTGCTGTTGGGCGGGGCGGTGGCCCTGCTTCCCGTGTACGCCAGCGAAATCCTGAAAACGGGTCCCTGGGGACTGGGCCTGTTACGCAGCGCGCCAGGTGTCGGCGCCGCCATGATGGCGATTTTCCTCGCGAAACGTCCAATCGAGCGTCGGGCCGGAGCCATCATGTTGTGGTGCGTTGCGGGGTTCGGAGTCTTCACGATTTTGTTTGGAGTTTCGCGCAGCCTGATGCTCTCGATGATCGCCCTGCTGCTGGTTGGCGCGACGGACATGGTGAGTGTCATTATTCGAGCCACGCTCGTGCAGTTTGCGACTCCCGACGAAATGCGCGGACGGGTGAACGCCGTCGACATGCTGTTTATCGGGGCATCGAATGAATTAGGAGAGTTTGAGTCAGGCCTTACGGCACACTGGTTCGGGACCGTGCCCGCTGTGGTATTGGGCGGAGTTGGTACGCTGGTCGTGATTGCAGTCTGGGCGTGGCTCTTCCCGGAACTGCGCAAGGCCGACCGGATCTGAACCCGAAGGAAGCCGCCCCTCACCGATGGATGAGAGGCAGCCAAGTCAAACCCCTCATCCGATCACTTTGCTCTAATCACCATCTTCGCGGAACTCATGTTTTCGAAACGATCGTAAACCCGCACCACGACCACATGCTCCGCAGGGGCCGGTTCGCCTTTTTTCACCTTTACGGGCAAAGGTGCTGGGGCAGACTCGGTATTCACCGGAACTTTGAAGTCATAAGTTTCGGTTTTCGAGTCGGCAATTTCGCCGACCGGTTCGATGTATTGCCAGTCATTGGCGTCGATCGAGTATTCAGCACGCTTGATTGGCGAAAAACCGTCCGTTGCACGGAAAGACACATGAACCTGATCGCCATCCAGAATGGCGGCCAGATTTTCGATGTGTGGAGGCGTCGTATCGACCTCGACGCGAGAACTCTCTTTCTCGGCGGTGAGTGCATCGCCGGGAGAGTGGGACGGTGCATCCGAAGTGACAACCTTGAAGGTGTAGACGCCGTCAGGAAGAAGGCTCGCATCGAAGGAGTAGAACTTGTCGGTGAGTCCGTCTTTCAAGAGCAGCCACCGGCTTTCGCCATATCCCCGGTAATAGAGTGAGTAGGTCAGTTGATCGTCGTTGTCGTCATGAGCAACCCACTTCACTCCAATCGAATTAGGGTCGTGCGTGGTCGGAATCGGGGGTTCGAAACGGGGCTGTCCGGTATTCGTGCCGCTTCCCCCGCTGAAATCGGTGGTGGGGCCGAGCGGCTTGGGAGGCGGTTGATAGCGGGTGCCGACCTGGACACCCACGTCATCGATGTCAGGGGCAATATTTTTGGAAAGATAATTCAGGATAACGCTTTCCAGGCGTGGCTCAGGATTTCCGGCGTGAAGCACGGCTTTCCATTGAACGAAACGGGCCGAGGGTATGCCGGTTTCGCCGTCTTTCTGGGTGTCGACCTTGTTCCAGGGACTCCAATTACGATCCGGATTGTCGACATTCCCGCTGCGCGCGAATAGTTCTACGTTCCCAGTTCCGCGGAATTCGGCCCGTCCCCAGCGTGAAAAGATCTTGGCATCGAACACATCGCTTTCGTACGTCCCTTCCGCTTGCGGCCCAGGGCCCAATACGAAAATCTTTCCAAGGTTGCTGCCGGCGGCATAAAGCCCACCACCCGGAGCCTTGGCAAACGCCGTGACCTGGGACGAGCCCGCCTTCAACAGATCGCTGAAGTCATCCTCGCTCTTCATCGCGAAGATGTGCCCGCGATTTCCCGTCCCTGCCAGCAACCGCCCCTGCCTGTCAAACGCGAGCGCATAGACGATGTCTTCCCGCGAACCCCACATGCGAGTCGGCGAACCGTCCGGGGCCAAGCGATAGATTTCAGATCCCCCCGAAGCCCCAGCCCCCGGCGCCGGAAAATTCACCATGGTCGACATGGAAGGCTGCGTAGGCGTCAGCACAAGTCCTGGAGGCGCGCCGCTCATGGAAGGGATCGGTGTGGTAACGGGTGTAATCGAAGGTCCGAACCCGGGAGTGTTCTGTCCCGGCCGCTTTTCTCCCACGCCGGCCGCAAAGATATTTCCCGCCGCATCGATCGCCAGGGCGGTGATTTCCTTCTTCGGCGCGCTGTACAGCACGAACGCTTCGCCTGAAGGAGAAATACGGTAGACCAGCCCGCTGCCATCGGAGCCGGCGATCAGATTGCCCTTCGGTCCGACAGCCAGCACGCGAATGTGGGCTTCGTCGCTCTTGAAAAAGACGCTATGGTCGCCCTTGGGCGTGACTTTGAAGATTTCTCCGCGATCTCCGGTCGCCACAAACAGGTCTCCCGCGTTGTCGAACGTGAGATCCCAGATGTACTTGGTGTGCGGATCGAAGTAGACGGAAGAATTCCAGTTAGGATCGACCTGCCCTTTGGACTTGTCGGGCGTTTTTGCAGACTCACTGCTTGCTCCGCCCTTGCGCTCGATCTTGTAGACTTTTCCGTCCGGCGCGGTACCGGCATAGACCGCGCCGTTCTTGTCGACGACCAGAGCCTGCACCTGCAGTTCGGTCGGTTCGAAGATGGTTGTCGCCTGCCCATCGGGCGTGATGCGGTACACGCGGGCAGGAGCTCCCGAAGCGGCATAGATGATGCCGGCATCGTCGGAAGCGATGGCCCAGATGTAAGTGGAAGGGGCGGTGTACAAAGACTTGAAAGCAGGCGCCAGTTCCAGACTGCCGTTGCTGCGGATGGCTACTCCAGAAGTGGTGCCCTTCGTAAGCTCTTCAAACTTGGATTGTTCCCAGGTCCGGGTCCCTTCGCCAAAGGCGATGTGCGTGAGAAAAACCGCAAAGAGAACGACAAACTTCCGCGGATGGATCTGCAAGTCTTACACCTCGTTTGTGTGATTGTGGCGCGGGAAATTTCAGGGTAACACGGTTCCTTGGACGGGGTCGAAGCAGGTCGCGGGCCCCGCGAAGGAGCCCGCGAACCCATAGTTACTTAATCGTAATCGTTAGCAGCTGTGCTCCTCCGACTGCGAAGTCGAGCGGCGGCGTCGCAACCTCATTGACCGACGACTCGCCCAGCACAACCATTTCTTGCGTGCCGCGCATTCCATCCATCACGTTCATGACAGAGAGGGGCAGGGCAGGCATGACTTTGTCAGCCACCATCGCTTCCGGGTCCGCCTCCAGCAACGACACATACACGCGGTTGTTCGAATGTTCCTTGTTGAGCATGGCAATGGTGGAGGCCAGATCGAGCTTTTTCGCCATCATCGGCATCCCGCGACGCATGCGATCCAGCGTGTCGCCGTCACTGACCAGGATGCGCAGAGGTCCTTTGGACGCGGACGTCGGAATCTTGATCGGGATCTGCCGTACGACTCGCTCTCCACGATAGGGAGCGAGCACGGTCTCGACCGTGATTTCATCGCCCGGGCGTGCTTCGCTCAAGTCTGTGCGAGCGCTTTCCAGCCGCGCCTGACGCCGCTCTTTTACCAGGTCGAAGTCCAGTTTGACGGCCTTGACGGCAGGAACGTCAAAGGGATTGTCATAGATGCGCCCAAAGCGGTCGCCCAACGACAGGGCCGCTAGAAACGCGGCCGGTTGTCCGGTGTCGGTCGGCGCGAACATGTTCTGCAGCGTCACGTCCGGATATCCCTTGACGCTGATCATGCCTTTGAGCCGATACGTGGTTTCCTCGCCGTAGTCGTTGATCCCATGCAGCGCATTGAACACCGTGGCCATCATGGCCACTGGGCTCAGCTTGGCATTGTTCAGGACCTCGTAGTGGATCTCTTTCTTGACCTCGCCGCTGCGTATCGTCAGAGTCACCGGGATCATTTCGGGTTCCTTGTTCAGCAACCCCAGGATTCCCGTGTGGCGATCCTGCACGAAGGCGCCCGCAGGCTCGGTCGTATTGACGATCTTGAATGCGTTCAAGGGCGAGGGCAGGGTGGCCAGCACATTTGCCTTCGTCATCGGCAAATCCACGCTGCCAAACTGCAACAGCGGATGGCCGCACGCCAGCAACCGCTCCGCATCGATGTAGGTCACGGTGCAGGTCGCGGCGATGTCCATGTCGCCACGCACCAGAACCGCGCTTACGGCTGACCCCGCTTCCAGAGGCTCCGGCTGCTTCTGATCACTGGAAGAACCAGCGCCCATGACCGGCACAATTCCACTGGTGGCAAACTGCGGTGCAAATAGTTTGACGGCTTCTTCGCTGAAACCGTTGAACACCAGAGGCGTTTCGATCGGCTTCAGGTAATTCGCGACACTCTGAACGGGCAGGCTCGATGGCTCGCCCGGCCCGGAAGTCTTTGTAAGGGTAGTCGGCAAACTCGCGCGCGTCGTGTTCGACGACCCCCCGGGACTCTTGTCGAACGCGTTAATCTCGAGCATATCCGCGATGGGAGTCACGCCGGCGATTGGTTCTTTTGAAAATTCGCCGATACGGAATGCCAGCGCGCCGGCAAGCTTACCGTCGAAATAGACCGGGCTGCCGCTCATGCCGGCGACCACGCCCGTGTATTCCGCCTTTTCGCCGTGCAAGCGGACGAGAATGATGTCCCCCTTGGGACCGTTCATGTTTTTCAGGACGCCCAGTACTTCAACGTCCATGGGTTCGGGCTTCACACCCTGGAATACCGTGTACGCGACGCCGCGCATGCCGGTGTGGATCTGGCTGACTGGGATTGTTGCGATTTTCGCAGACTGACCGGTGGGTTTTTCAGCGGCCAACGCACAAATGGTGAAGAGAAGGAAAATACCAACCAGCGGGCGAACAACTTGTCTCATTACCTTTGCCCCGAAGAGCCTGCCAACACACGGCCCCTTACGTAACATTAGACTCCGAACGATAGCGAGTAGTTGCCGGGAGCAGGTGAACCTCAGGACCTAGCAAAACATCCCAATCGCGAAGCTGTGCGTCTATACTAACATCAAGAATTTGGCGATCAAATGTTACTTTCGTGCCAGAGGGCACGGCCCCTTCTGAGGACTTTATGTACAACGGTTCCCATCGTAAATTGCTGTTGACAATGGCTTTACTGGTATTTGGCTGCGGCGGTGTCGGAGTCCGGGCACAGGACACTCCGCAGCAGCCCACGCCCCCAGACTCGCAGAATCCCAACAAGCAAGATGCCCCCGCCGGTGCCGGCGGTCCGGGCGGAGATGTGGGGCCCTATGCGATTCCGAAAAAGAAGGAAGAACCTCCCCCACCCCCCGCGCCCGAGAAGCCGAAGAAGATCGAAGGCATGCCGGACTACTCGATCAAGGTCGATGTGCCGCTGGTCAACCTCGACGTGCTGGTTACCACCAAGGAGGGGCAGTTCATTCCGAACCTGAAGAAGGACAATTTTCGGGTCTTGGAAGACGGTCAGCCGCAGACGATTTCCAACTTCAATCAATCGGCCGCACCCATCACCGCCGTGCTGCTGGTGGAGTATGCCTCGACCAACTACAACTACATGTACGAAGCGCTGAATGCGTCGTACAACTTCGCGGCTACCTTGAAGCCGGAGGACTGGATTGCGGTGGTTTCTTACGACATGAAGCCGCAGATTCTCACCGACTTCACCCAGGACAAACGCGCGGTCCTCGGCGCCCTGAACACCCTGCGTATTCCGGGTTTTTCCGAGCGCAATCTTTTTGACGCGCTCTATGACACGATTGACCGAATCGAAAATCTGGAGGGCCGGAAATACATCATTCTGGTTTCCACCGGCCGCGATACCTTCAGCAAACTGAATCTGGACCAGATTCTGAAAAAACTGAAGACAACACAGAACGTCACCATCTACGCGGTCAGCATCGGCCGCGCTCTCCGCGAGATGATCGAAGCCAGAATGGGTGGAGGTGGCGGGTTGATCACGACCGACTGGCTGCAGGCCGACAATCAGATGAATACCTTCGCCCATATGACGGGCGGACGGGCGTATTTCCCGCGGTTTGACGGGGAGCTGCCGGAGATTTTTCACGACATCGGCAGCGACATCCGCAACCAGTACACCATCGCTTACCACCCAACCAATCCCAAACTGGACGGAAGCTACCGCAAGCTGAAAGTCGAACTGGTGGCCCCTGATGGCGGGCCGCTCAAGGTGAAAGACCAGAAGGGAAAAGATGTGAAGTTCCAGATCTACGCGCGCGACGGATATACGGCAAAGCACCAGGTGGAGTAGGCAGAGCAGGGGACAGGCCAGGTTGACAGGGCCCAGGGCGATCGTCCTATAGGTTGTCATCCTGAGCGAAGCGAAGGACCTGCTTTTCGGCGCCGAGTATTGCCACCTTCAAATGCGCATCGGTGATTTGTGCCCTCTGAGCAGTGACCGGTGACCTGCCTTTAATGCGCATGAAAGAAATAATCCAGCACGAATAAGCAAGCCACTCCTAAGAAGACCACCAGAGCCATCCGAACGCCCGGCTCTTTGTTAACCTCGGGAATCAGATCCGACGCAGCCACATAAATCGTCACCCCCGCCGCCAGCGGCAAGCCCTCGTTCACCTGATGGCGCAAAACGGCCATCGTCAAGACGCCGGCAAGCGTGGCCGCGCCCAGCAGAACCGACGCGCCCCAGGCAAACCTCCGGCTTCGGCCGCCCGCGAGCATGACCGAGGCCACCGTGAAGCCTTCCGGAATCTTGTGCAGGAACACGGCGAGGAAAATGATCCATCCCAGCCAGGGAGAGACCAGAAATCCGGCGGCGATAGCGATGCCGTCGAAGAAAGTGTGAATCAGCAAACCGACCAATACTGAGAAGGTCTTGTGGGGACGCAGAAATTCGTCCTCATGCGTTTCTTCGCCAAAATGGAAATGGGGCGTCACGGTGTGCTCGAAGAAGTGAATGATCAGGTAGCCCAGCAGAATCAGAAATGCCGCGTACCGGCCGCCAAGTTCCAGGCTGGTGGGGACAACCTCGACGATTGCCGTCGACAACATGAAACCCGCGCCCAGCGCGACAAAATACTTGAGATAACGTCGCTCCCAGTTTCGCTGAACGATGATGGCGCCGCCAAAAACATTGGCGGCAGCAGCCGTGAGTCCAAGCAGGATGGCGGTTGGAATGGGGCTCATTGGGTCGGGCGATGATAGCAGTTCTTACCCGCTGTGGCGGATATGCATCACATCCCCATCCTGCACGATGTAATCTTTCCCTTCGAGCCGGAGCAGGCCTTTGGCGCGGGCGTTTGCTTCAGATCCCGATTCCAGCAATTGATCCCAGCGAATCGTCTCGGCCCGGATGAAGTGCTTCTCCAGGTCAGAATGGATGGCGCCGGCCGCTTCCACGGCACGCGTGTTTACCGGGATTGTCCAGGCCCGGCATTCATCTTCGCCCGCCGTGAGGAACGATATCAGCCCCAGCAGATGGTAGGTCTGTCGAATCAGGCGCACTAGCCCGCTTTCCTTTAGTCCGTAGCTAGAGAGAAATTCAGCGGCGTCTTCGTCGCTCATTTCGGCAAGTTCGGCTTCCACCTTGGCGCACACGGCCGTCGCGCCGGCATTCGGTCGAGACGCAACTTCAGTCAGATTGTATTTCGCGACCGCATTTTCCAGGGCCTTCCCGAGTTCCTGCGTCTCGCTCACGTTCAGCACATAGAGCATTGGCTTCTCGCTCAGGAACATGAAACCGCGAATGCGCTTTTTGTCGTCAGGCGTCATTTCCATCTCGCGCAGAGGCTTTTCGGTCTCGAGATGCGCCTTCGCTTTGAGGAGCAGTTCGTTTTCCTTCTCGAGTTCGGGCGAACGCATTTTCTTCAGGTCCTTGACCAGCCGCTCGAGCCGCTTCTCGATCTGGCCGAGATCGCTCACCATCAGATCGAATTCCACGTTCTTGATGTCGCGTAGTGGATCGATTGGGCCGACATGAGCGATCGAATCATCCTCGAAAGCGCGCAGCACATGGACAAGCGCATCGACCTGCCGCAGATGGCCGATGTAGACAGTTTCTTTCAAAGCCTCCTGCCCCACGGCGCCTACGTCGACATATTCGATCGACGCGTGCGTGAGCTTCTTCGGGTTATAGAGAGCGGCCAGTTTGTCGAGGCGGTCGTCGGGAACCTTGGCCACGCCAATATGCGCTTCACGAGGATTTGCCAGGGCATGGGCCGAGAGCACCGCTTTGGTCAGCATGCGGAACAGGGATGTCTTGCCTACCTGGGGCAGGCCGATAATGCCAGATTTCATGAAGGTTAGCTTTCAGCCGTCAGCTGTCCGTTCTCAGTGCGACGGCGTAGGGATCACAAACACTACAGAATAAATCAGTCGGACGGGAGACCCAAGTTGCAAGGCAATGAGGGGCAAAGAACCTTTTGACCGCAGAGATCGCAAAGAAAGGCCGCAATGTCCGCAAAGAGGAACTGCAGAAGGACACGCACTGCTTCGCGTTCTTCGTGGTATTCATTGCGCGCTTTGCGGTCAAAAGCTTTTCAACCAACGGAGACGCGATGGTCAGGGTATCTGTCGCGCTGTACAGAACAGCGCCGCGATCCCCATCACGAGCACAGCCACCTCCAGCCGAACCGACCAAACATGCAGTGAGTCGAACTGTATGCGGCCGGGATCAGTCGCGGGCACCGTGTCAATGTCGCCAAACTGAGCGCGCAGCGTAGCCATCTTCGGAGAGATGCCAAATTGTGAGACGACGGTCATCAGCAGCATCAGACAGATCAAAACATGTCGTGCAGCGAGAGGGTGCGCCGAACCCGTCGTGAGGCTTGAGAGCAGCATAGAACTCCCCAGAAACACGACTCCTGCGAAAAGACCCATCCAGTGAAGGGTTCCGAGCGAGTGTCCTACCACGGTACCCGCCATGTGGCGCGACGGCAGAACGTGGAATGCCGTCGGAGCCTCGACGAAGGAAAGGAAGATGATGCCTCCGATCCAGACGGTAAGCGACAGGAACATCAGAAAACGAAGAAAGGACATGACACGGGATTATAAGCGCCAAGCAGCGAATACCAGTGGCTGGTCTTGGGGAGTTTGCTTGTTATCGAGCGAAAAAGATTTCTGGGAACCTTGCACCCGTTCTGGTCCCAGAACCGACCCCAGCCATGGGCAAGTTCACACGCCACAGCTGGTTCTTCGCTGCGCGCTCAGGATGACAAACGTTTTGGACGGGAAAACTGAAAGAAGGGGGAATGTAGCGGAGCACTGGCCGCTGCCCACACCGGCGCGTTGCTGACGACTAGCAGGGACTGGCGCCTACACCGGCACTGCGACGCTCTCGGCGATCTCGCGCATTACTTGCTCCGCCTGATCCGATTTCTTGAGGGTCGACGAGTACGATCCGCTGACCACCACGCGGTGCGCAAATACCGGGACGACTAGCGGCTTGAAGTCTTCCGGCGTGCAGTAGGTACGGCCTTCGAGGAAGGCTATGGCCTGCGCGGCGCGATAGAGCATCTGCGAGCCGCGCGGCGAGACGCCGAGTGACAGGAACTCTGACTCCCGAGTCTTGCGCACGATAGCCAGCGCGTAGCTCACCAGCGAGTCGTCGACGCGGACCTTGGCGACGGCTTCCTGCATTTCCAGAACATCCGCCCCGCTCAAAACAGGCTTGAGCGTGTCCAGTTGCGCTGCCCCGGCCGCGGAACGGAGAATTTCCCGCTCGGCCTCAGCATCCGGATAGCCCATGTGTACCCGCATCAGGAAACGGTCAAGCTGCGATTCCGGCAGGGGATAGGTGCCGTGATGTTCCACGGGATTCTGCGTGGCGAGAACCAGAAACGGCTGGGGCAGCGGATAAGAATGCACGTCGATCGTCACCTGTCCGTCGTTCATCGCCTCCAGCAGCGCCGACTGCGTCTTCGGCGTGGTGCGGTTGATCTCGTCGGCCAACAGGATATTGGTGAAAACTGGTCCGCGCTTGAATTCGAATTGCTGCTCAATCGCCGAATACATCGAGATGCCGAGCACGTCGGAGGGCAGCATATCGCTGGTGAATTGCACCCGCTGGAAGCTGCAGTCCAGCGCGCGCGCGAGCGCCTGGCCTAACGTGGTCTTGCCAACTCCAGGAACGCCCTCAATCAAAAGATGCCCGCGGGCAAAAATGGAAACCAGAGCCAGGCGAATCACATCATCCTTGCCGCGAATCACTTTGCGAAGGGTAGCCTCCAGTTGTGCGGCGCGATGCGTGGCGGCGGTGGCAGTTTCGGGAGACATGCGAAAGGCGATTCTACTATGCACTGCCCGGCCAAAGCTGTTACCAAAGTCAGCCGGCAAGCCAGCGCCTGTGCCCGCTGACTCTTGTGGGAACGCCAGCCACGGGATTTCTTGCGCCCAGTATTTGCTGAGTTACGATCTCAGAACGTAGAGGGGGCGCAGAGATTCCGCAACCTCTGTGCCCTCCGTGTCCTCTGTGGTGAATGTCCTTAGCCAGCCTGGCGGAATTCAGACGGCCGTCCCGTGAGCCGCTCAATACGTTTCGCAATCGGCGGGTGCGTTGAGAACAAGCTCCCGACATTTACCCCAAGCAGCGGCTGCACAATAAACAGATGGGCCGTCGACGGGCTGGCTTGCATCGGAAGCCGCTTCGAATAAGCGTCGAGTTTGCTGAGGGCACTCGCCAGCGCATAAGGATTCCCGGTCAGGCGAGCGCCAGTTTCGTCCGCCTGGTACTCACGCGAGCGCGACACAGCCAGTTGAATCAACATGGCTGCCAAGGGCGCCAGAATCATCATCGCCAGCGCAGCCAGTCCACCGCCGCGTCGCTCTTCGCGGTCTCCTCCGCCGAAGAACATGGCGAAGCGCGACGCATAGGTGATGGCGCCCGCCAGGGTTGCCGCGATCGAACTGATCAAGATGTCGCGATTATTAACGTGCCCCAGTTCGTGCGCCAGCACCCCTTCCAATTCCTCGTCGCTCAGCAGGTTCAGAATTCCCTGCGTCACCGCCACCGAAGCGTGCCGCGGATTCCTGCCCGTAGCGAAGGCGTTCGGCGACTCGGTGGGAATGACGTAAATCTTCGGCATGGGAAGACCCGCCTTCTGCGTAAGGCGTTCCACGACCTGATAGACGCGAGGCAATTGCTCACGCGTCACGGCTTGCGCGCGATACGTGGCCAGCGCAATCTTGTCGGAAAAGAAGTAAGCGACGAAGTTCATCACGCCCGCAATCATCAAGGCCGAGAGCATCCCGCGCTGACCACCGAAGTAGCTGCCAATTCCCATCAACAACAACGTCAGGCCAGTGAGAAGGAAAGCGGTCTTAAAAGTATTTCCCATAGTGTTATCCCGTAGTTGATTGGATGTGCTAAAAGCCGCCGGGATGCTCATGCGGACGCCTGCTCTCCAGCGCGTCCGCACGAAGGCTGATAAACGCAATGGAATCAGGAGCCTTGTAGAGGCATTAGCATGGCGCAGCACGGAAGGATTAGCAAGCGCGAAGCAACACAGACCTGAGAAGGGAAGTTCGCAGGTTTGAAGAGATACACGCACGGGAACGAAAAGAGGCACGAGAAATTTGATTTGTTTTCTCTGTGCCTCTGTGACTCTGTGGTGAACCATTCCTCACAACGCGCACATCGTCGAGGCGAAGGATCGCCCTCACACCCGTTGTGCGTCGCGCTTGATGGCCCGTTCCAGCGTTCCGTCGAGCGCAGCTTTGGCCTTTTCGTATTCCTGCTGTGAGATCTTGCCTTGTTTGTGCTCGACTTCGAGTTCAAAGAGCTCGTCCTTCAATGCTTCAAGCAGCATCGACGGTCTCGCCGGAGCGACCTGCGGAGCTGCGGCATTAGCCGAAGGTGGGCGCGATGCGGATGCAGCCTGTGGCCGGTAAGCGCGTGAGGCCGGAATAGTCTCTGGAATCTCGAACTCTGCCCCAGTCCCACCTGCAGCGAACCCAGTGCGCTGGCGGGTGGTCACGTAGTACGCTCCTCCCACAAGTGCCAGGACGAACCCTCCAATAATCCACCAGCGGTATTTCTGCAGCGGGTCCGGAGCGTCGATCGGAGGACCCATACCTCCTCCAGGTCCTCCGCCAATACGCGAGTTTCCTTCCTGCCCGCCCATCGCTCCGCCGTTCGTGCTCCCTTCCGGAGCGGTGTTCGATGCCAGCACACCGGTTCCGGCGATCTTGAAGCTGAGCGGCTGACCAGCCTTGGTCTCAGTAGCGACTTGCACGGTAGCATCTGTCTGCTGCGGATCGTTCATGGAATCAAAATGAGCGCCGGGGCCGGGTTCGAATTGCATCGACTTCGGAATCATGACGACGAAATGCTGCATGCCATACAGAGCCTTGGGATCGATGCTGGCCGACCCGGAATACGGCACGGCATACTGCACCTGGAACTGGGTTTCTCCCGGACGCAAGGGAAAGATAAACGCGTAGCGGCCCTTGTCAGCCTGCGGCACGGGGGCGGAGTTGAGCGGATTGCCGTTGGCGGTCTTCGCCATGCTCTCCATCACCTTTGCGCCTTCGGGCAGGTAGAACTCGAAGTTGTGGTCGTTCATCTGAGTCTTCGGCGGCTTCGACTCGTTGTTGACGGCGAACAAACGGACTACTTCGAGTTGTCCGTTTTCCACTTGAAAGCGCATGACGTCCGCGGTGACAGAGATGCCTTCGACTTTCTTGCCCACGTCAAAGACATCGATCGCGACCGAGGTGGTTCCCGGAGGGGCCATGCGGTGATAAGTAACGCCCTGGTGAATCGCGCGGATCAGGTGCGGTCCTACGTCGTCGTAGGTAAACTTGAAATTTCCCTTGGCGTCGGCTTTGGTCCGGGCAGCTTCTTCCATGCCATTGGCCAGTTTGATCAGCACAACATCGTCGCCGGCCCCAGGTTTGCCAGTGGTTCCATTGTTCACCGTTCCCGTCAGCGTCTCAGCCGGCGCATACGCGGTGAACGTCAATGCCAAAATCAGTGCAGCTGTTTTCAGAGAGAGGTTCAAACCCTCGCTCCTTTCCTCTCGCGAAGTGAAGTAGCGGCTGTGGCCGCGGCCTGCTCCAGACGGGCGATTTCCGCCAGGATCGCGGCGGCTTCGTCTTCCAGCGAGGTTTTCATTTCCTGATAGTCGGAGTCCGGAAACTTGCCGGCCTTGTACTCGAAATTCAGGTCCCGAAGGTTATCGTAGACCGCCTCCTTGCGCTCACGGAGATAGACCAGCCTGGTCTTGATGGGGCCCGTGAAAATCTCTCCGGGTATGTAGAAGACGTAGACAAGCGAGCCCAGGGTGACAAGAGCACAAATCAAGATGACGGTCACAGGCCTGTCTCCTTGTCGGCTTGATCTCGGAAACGTTCTAACTCAGCACCCCTTACGGGTTGAACACCGTCGGCGAGCGCAGGGGTCGGACGGTTCTTCCAGGAGCGCACCACCAGAATCACCGTTGCCATCCCGGCAATCAGGGCAACAAAAGGCATGATCCATGCGACCCGGCCGAAGCCCTTAGTGCTGGGCGCAGCCACCACCGTGGTGCCGTATTTTTGTATGAAGGATTGCAGGGCCAGTTCATCGTTGTCGCCGCGGTCCAGCGCTGCCGCCAACTCTCCCCGCATGCGGTCCGAGTACGTGCAACCCACGTGGTTGCATTCCAGCAAAATCTGGCTGCAGCCGCAAACGCACATCAGGTGGTGGCCCAGATCACGAAAGCGGGCATCCTCGTCACCGACGCCCATGAACGTGAACAGGGCCGCGACGACCAGCAAAAGTTGGACTCCACGACGCACAGTCGGCCTTTTTCCTGGAAGCATTAGTCTCCCGCTCCTACCGCAGGAGCAGTTTGCACGCGCACTGGTACCCGTGCCGGCAGGGGCGCCGCATTCGGTATGAGCGCCGTAATGGTTCCGAAGATCATGATGATCAGGCCTATCCAGATCCAGGGCACCATGGGATTCAGGTGCGCCTTGATGATGGGGCGGCCGGTCTCTTCGTTCCGCCCTTCGTAAACAACGTAGAGGTCGTTCACCAAAAAGAGATCCTGTGCGACTGTGGCATAGATGCGCGGGATGGTCTGAGGTTGCGAGCTCGCCTTATACAAGCGCCGCTCGGGATACATGGTGGTGATCTGCTCGTTGCCCTTGAACACATTCATGATCGCCCACTCGTTGCTGAAGTTGGGATTGTCGTCCTGCGTGTAGGACTGGCAGACCAGGGTGTAAGGCCCCAGGTTCATCTTGTCGCCAAAGCCCATTTCCTTTTCGACTTCGCGATTGAAGGGCGTACCCAGAATGCCGATGATCACCACGGCGACGCCGAAGTGCACGATGTATCCGCCGTAACGGCGCGTGTTCCGATGCCAGAGATGGAGCATCGAGCCCAACAGACCGAACCCGGTGTGGCGCGAGATCACGCGGCCGCCGCGCACGAACTCGGAGATCACCGTGAAGATGACCAGCGCCGCCAGCATGGCAGCCATCAGCGAGTAAAAGTACGCGATGTCTTTCCATGGCCGGACGCCCAGGATCATCATCAACACGCCGATCGCTAGGGCGCCCGCCGCCGGCCACTTGAAATTACGCTTCAGGCTCTCAAAGGATGTTTTTCGCCACGCCAGTAGAGGACCGAGCGCCGTCAGCAGCAGCAGGAACAGCGCTACCGGAACGGCAACGTTGTTATAGAAAGGTGCTCCCACTGTTACCTTGTTGCCTTGCACCAGTTCGGAGATCTTCGGGAACCATGTACCCCAGAGCACCACGAAGCAGGCCACCACAAACAGCAGGTTGTTAAACAGGAAGCTCGACTCGCGCGAGATGATCGATTCAAGCTTGTGCTCACTGCGCAGGTGCGATTTGTTGGCGACGTAGAAGCCCGTAAAGGTCGCAAGCGAAACAATCAGGAACCAGAAAAACCATGGTCCAATCGACGACTGCGCGAAGGCATGGACCGAACTGATAATTCCGCTGCGCGTGAGGAACGTTCCCAAAATCGCGAGCCAGAAGGTCGAGAAGACCAGCCACATGTTCCAGGTCTTCAGCATGCCGCGCTTTTCCTGCATCATTACTGAGTGCAAGAATGCAGTGCCGGTAAGCCACGGCATCAGCGAGGCATTCTCGACCGGATCCCATCCCCAATAACCGCCCCAGCCCAGCACCGAATACGCCCAGTGCGCACCCAGGAAGATCCCGACAGTCAAGAAACCCCACGTCACCATCGTCCAGCGGCGCGTGATGTGAATCCACTTCTCACCCGGATAGCGCATGATCAGCGCGCCCATCGCAAATGCGAAGGGGACGGTGAATCCAACGTAGCCCAGATACAGCATGGGCGGGTGAATTACCATCTCCGGATACTGAAGAAGCGGATTCAGTCCGCTGCCATCGGGCGGCATCTGCCCTTCGAGAATGGCGAAGGGGTGGGCGGCAATGTTCAGAAGGAGCAGAAAGAAAACCTGCACTGCCGCGATCACAACCGAGGCGTAGGCAAACAACCGCGGGTCGGTCTTGTAACGCAGGCGCAGGACAAAGCCGTAAGCCGCCAACAGCAGCGACCAGAACAGGAGCGAGCCCTCCTGCCCCGACCACAGCACCGCAAACTTGTAAGGACCAGGAAGGTCTTTGTTGCTGTGGTGGAAAATGTAAGCGACGGAGAAATTGTCGGTGAAAGCGGCGGTAACGAGCACGACGGAGGCAAGCAGGACCGTGCCGAACGCGGCAATACCGGCGCGGCGCGCAGTTTCCCCCAGTCGCTCCGAACCAGGCCCCTTATCGATGAGAGCAAATGCCCCCACCACAAAGGAATAACCAGCGAGACCGAGCGCTAACAGGAGCGCAAAACTACCAATTTGCGGCAGTGCCATAGAAGTCACTTGTGACATGGAGGGGGAGTCCCGTCCTTCATTTTTTCAGAAACACGCGACCAGAGCAACCTTGAACATGTTGCTGGAGAGTCTTTGTGTTCAAGATTTTACATACACCCGGGGACTGGCCTGGGCGGCCGAAACTTGACCAAAAATAGGCCCCGCCCGTTGCTACCGGACTCGGCTAATCCTTATCTTGGCCGTCCCCATTCACGGTAACAAGTGCCGGAAGTACCACTTAGGGGGCCGTCCAAGTAGACCAAATTGTCTACTAGCGGCATCGTTAAAGGGCGTTCTGTCAGCGAGTTTCCCAGCGAAAAAGCTAGCGCTTCGTGGCCCCGGCGGAGGAAAGACCATTGCACAGGAATTCACGAAGCGCGATTGAATAGCGGGACTGGGCGACGAATTTGGATACAAGACCACCCTGCGCAGTCCCGTAATCGTTATGCCGATTGCTGACGCTGCGTGGTGGTATAGCGGCCAAGCACCTCGCGCTCGGCCGAAAGCCAGTGCTCGTCATCGCGCCCGGATGCGCGACCGTTCTCCTCCCACAATTCATAGGCGCGTTTACGAATTTCTTCGTCCAGGTTGATGGGCACAATGTTTTTGCGCGCATCCGACGCAGTTCTGCGGACTTCACGAATCTCCGAGATAGTTTCCGCCGGAGAGGCGCTGATGGGTGGTGCAACCGGCGCGCCGTTGGTTTTTTCGGCGCTGCTGCTAGTGCGAGGGGTCTTTGCTTTTGCCATGATCGGATACTCCTTGCAAATTCCTAAATGTAGTAGTGAGTCGAACTGATGAATGAGCCACATATGTACACGTTCGCCAGTTTCGAACAATGAATGTTTGGTTCAGTGCAGGTGATGTTCTCACTATAACCCTTCGGGCAGTGGATCGGACGTTAAAGAAGAATAAAATTTGTGATCTTGTGCAGCAAAAGAGGAGTTTTTCTACACCCAGACGGTCGTCAGTGGAAATCATGAGAACTGGTTTCGGCATGGGTCACATCGAGCGGCAGTACACGTTCCGCCTTAACCGAAATGACATTGTCCTGATTCTGCAAAATGCCTTCCACCATAAGGAATCGGCTGGAGACCAGAAGGATACGGTTCTCCTGGATCAAATCGGGATTCACGATCGCGTTGGCAATCCCGGTTTCGTCTTCCAGGCTGAGGAATACGAACCCTTTTGCGGTTCCGGGCCTCTGGCGCGCGATCACACATCCTCCGATCCGGATACGGCGGCCGCTGGGCATGGACTTCAGACTGGAGGCGGGATGAATGCCGAGTGCCTGCATTTCGGCACGACGATAAGCCATCGGATGCGGCCCTACGGTCATCCCGGTACCATGGAAGTCGGCGACCAGGCGCTCTTCGTTGGTCATCCGATGGAGCGGGGAAGGAGCATCAGGTTCTGGAAACTCTTCCAGAAGCGGTCCGGACCGGCGAACCGCCTTTTCCACCTGCCACAGCGCGTCGCGACGGTGAAACTGCGAGTCGCCATTTGCGAGTGCTGGGTTGCGAGCGAGTTTCGAGTTTCGAGTTTCGGGTTTCGAGACATGATTTCCAAGTCTCGAGTCAACAGGTTTCTCGCCACAGAATGACAGAGAAACGAAATTTATTTGATTCCGGGTTTCTGCGCTTGTGCTTTCGGTTTTTTCCCTATTCTTGTTTCCCTCTGTGTCTCTGTGACTCTGTGGTGAATTCCCGACTGAATTCAACGCCCCGATTTCCGCCAGCGTCGTGAGTTCGTCTTTGCGCAATTCGGGAACGCGGCGAGTTACGTCGTGGATCGATTGAAAAGGAGCCAGACTGCGTTCGCGCACCAGAGCCTGCGCCGCCGATTCGCGCAGCCCGCGGACGTATTTGAGGCCCAGCCGGAGAGCGAGGATCGGAGATTTCCGATTTATGATTTCCGATTGAAAATTGGTTAAGGGCGGTGCTGTTCGCGGCAAAGAAGCAGGTTCTTCGCTTTGCTCAAAATGACAAGCTTTAGCGGAATTTTTCAAGTTCCGGGTTGCGCGCGGTGAGTGCGTGTAAGCGCCGATCTCTTCCCATGGAATTTCTGTGCAGCTTGCAGTTTCGGGGTTCGTTGGTGGGGCCGCGTTGGTTTCGTCAGCGGAAATTCCTGTGAGACAGGATGGGTTTGAGGAGGGATCGAATCCCGATCCTGCGATGAAACGGTTGACGAGGCGGACCTTGGGGTCGGCTTGGCTGAGGGCTGATGGCTGACGGCTGATAGCTTGTGCTTCGCCAACGACCAGCGACCGACGACCGACGACTGGTTTCCCGACCGCTTCCATCGTGCACAACCAATCCGACTTCGTCACATCAATGGGCAGAATTTTCAGGCCATGGAGTTGCGCGTCTTTCACGATGGTGGCCGGATGGTAGAAACCCATCGGCTGATTGTTCAGCAAGGCCGCGGTGAAAGCGCCCAGGTAGTGGCACTTCAACCACGCGCTGGCATAAGCGATCAGGGCAAAGCTGGCAGCGTGGGATTCCGGAAAACCATAAAGCGCAAACGAAGTGATCGAGAGAATGATCTGTTCCTGCGCTTCCTGCGCGATGCCGTTGCGGGTCATGCCTGCGCGCAGGCGAGCCTCGATTTCTTTCATGCGCGCTTGCGAGCGCTTGAATCCCATGGCGCGGCGCAGTTCTTCCGCTTCGCCGCCCGTGAAATTCGCGCTGATCATCGCAATGCGCAGCAGTTGCTCCTGAAACAGCGGGACTCCCAGCGTGCGCGCCAACACAGGCTCAAGGGAGGGGTGCGGGTAGGTCACGGCCTCACGTCCTTGCCGTCGCTGTAAGAATGGATTCACCATCTGCCCGACAATCGGGCCCGGGCGAATGATGGCGACCTGCACCACGATGTCGTAGAACTTTTGCGGGCGCAGGCGCGGCAGACACGACATCTGTGCCCGGCTTTCGATCTGAAACATGCCGACCGTGTCGGCTTTCTGCAAGGTGGAGTAAACCTCAGGATCGTCGGGCGGCAGGTGCGCGAGGTCGACTTCTTCGTGATAGTCGTTGCGGATGATTTTGATCGAGTCTTCGAGCACAGCCATCATGCCAAGGCCAAGCAAATCAACCTTGATGATGCCCATGTCGGCGCAATCTTCCTTATCCCACTGCACCACCACGCGGCCCGGCATGGAGGCGGGCTCGAGCGGGACGACCGAATCGAGTTGCCCCTGGCAGATGACCATGCCGCCCGAATGCTGGCCGAGGTGGCGCGGCAGATCCTGCACGACGGTGCACAACTCAAAATATTTGCGCAGGCGCGGGTGATTCAGATCGAGGCCGGCGTCGTGGAACCGGCGATCGAGCGCGTCGTTGGCATCCTTGTATTCCCAGGTGGCGACCGCGGCGGAAATTTTGTTGAGCGTTTCCGGATCGAACCCCATGGCCTTGCCCATTTCCCGCGCCGCCATGCGATTGCGATACGTGATCACGTTGGCGGTCATGGCCGCGCCGCGCTGGCCGTAAAGCTGATAGATGTGCTGGATGACACGTTCGCGCTGATCCCCCGAAGGCAGATCGATGTCGATGTCAGGCCACTCTCCCCGCTCTTCCGAAAGAAACCGCTCGAACAGAAGCTCCATGCCGACCGGATCGACCGCCGTGATGCCCAGTGAGTAGCAGACCGCGCTGTTGGCGGCCGAACCGCGTCCCTGGGCAAGGATGTTCTGCTCGCGGCAGAAGCGCACGATGTCCCACACAATAAGAAAATATCCGGCGAGATCGAGTTTCTCGATCAGATGGAGTTCGCGTTCGATCTGCCGCCGGGCGCGCTGTTGCAAGTCTCGATTGTGAAAACCGTTTTGCGGGACGTGGTCCCCCGATAGCGAAACTCCGTAGCGCCAGCGGGCGCCTGCGTCGGTGCGTTGGCGCAAAAACGACATCATGGTCTCGCCTTCCGGTACGGGGTAACGCGGAAACTCATATCCCAGATCGCTGAGCTTGAACTCGAGGCGGGCGGAAAGCTCAACTGTATTCGTGATGGCTTCGGGCAGATCGGCGAACAACTGCGCCATTTCTTCAGACGTCTTCAGATGCCGCTCAGAATTGTGCGCCAGCAGGCGGCCAGCCGTCATGAGCGTGCGATGGTGGCGGATGGCGGTGAAGACGTCGCAGAGCGGGCGATCGTGCGGGGTGGCATAACAGACGCCGTTCGTGGCGAGCAAGGGAAGATGCAGATCGTGGGCGATCTCAATGGCAACGCGGTTCCGTGCTTCTTCCTCGCGATGCAGGTGGCGCTGAAGTTCGACGTAAACATTCTCACGTCCGAAAATGCCGGTGAGCCGGTCCACGACGCGCCGGGCTTCGGCAGGCCCTCCTTTTTTTAATGCGGCAGCAAGCGGACCTTCATCACCCCCAGTTAGGCAAATGATGTCGTGAGCATGTTTTTCCAGTTCGTGCTCAAGGACGGCACCCTCTTCTTTTCGCTGCGCACGAAGTTTCATGCGAGTGATGAGCTGACAAAGATTCTGGTAGCCGGCGCCCGAGGAAACGAGGAGGGGAAGTCGGAAGTCGCCGGAGGATTTCAGACTTTTGATCTCAGACTGCAGATCGGTCCCGGGCAGTGTAGTATGCGGCAGAAAAGCAGGTCCTTCGCTGCGCTCAGAATGACAAGTCTTTAAAGGACTGTGTGTTTCCGCGAATGTTCTCTCTGGTCTTTCTATGATTTTGGTTTTCTCTGTGTCTCTGTGCCTCTGTGGTGAAAGTTTTTCGCTTTTCAATACGAAAGCTTCACAACTCACTTCCGCCCCAATGTGCGCTTCAAGCTTTGCTTTCTGCGCCGCCAGGTAAAAGCGGGGAGATCCATAAAGACCATCGCGATCAAGTAACGCCATCGCGGGCATGCCATAGCCGGCGCACACCGCGATCAGATCCTCGGGCAAAGTAGAGCCCTTCGAGGAAGCTGAAAGCGGACCGAGCATGGAATTCCACGTACAACTCTTCAGTCTCGAAAAACGAATTCACCACAGAGGCACAGAGACACGAGAAAAATAAAAATTAGAAATTAAACTTTTTGATCATGCATCCTCCGATCGAAGCTCGAAGCCAGAACTGAAAACTGAAAACTGAGAGCTGAAAGCTGAAAGCTGAAAGCTGAGAACCGCCCTTCAGTCATACGTCCCCTCCAAAAACCACTTCCTGCTCAGCAGATCGTGCACCAGTCGATAGAGACACAATGATTTGCCGACGACCGAGGGCCGACGACCGACGACCGGTGAAATTGCGATATCCCATTCATCCCGCGCCCAGCCGTCTTGTTCCCACCAGTCCCCCGAAGTCCGCCATGGACCCGCCATCCATAAAATGTCACCACCAGCTTCTGCGCGTTTTGAGCAGACGACATGCGCGGGTTTGCCGGCGCGTAACGTGACCGTCGCACGCAAAGCCGGCCGAAATACGCGCAGTGCGGTAATGGGAGCATGCGAAGCAGCACTTTCTGGCTTTTCCTTTTGACCGTTTGGTTCGGCAGGCACGAACCGTTGCATACGAAAACCATCTGGACGGTGGGAATCGAGCAGTTGCAGCGACCCCACCTTGCCTTTCCCGACCATGCCGGCAATGCGCGCCAGCGTGAGTTCAAGTTTTTCCGGCTCCGGCGTGGGTGGCAGAAAGAGCCCTCCCTGCGTGGTGCGCGGCTGTGCCGGTTTGGCCGAAAGCTTAACCTTCAAAATCGGGGCGCCCGGAGGATGAGCCTTAAGATCAAGTTGCAGAAGTTTGAGAAAAATCCTGGCATCGAGCATAGGAACAGGAAGTTCCAGGGTGCGGGTGAATGGTTGCGAGTGCATCGCACCGGCTGGGGAAGATGTTTGCGATGTCGTGGCGCTGCCGGTGGAGTGCGGTCCTGCGCTCTGTTCAGGACAATTCAAATCTTCGATGAAATGAAACCCGTTATCGAGTTTCAGTTCCAGACGCAGTTCCTGCGCAGCCAGGGCCCGTGCTGCCAGTCGCGCACAAAGCTGGTCAAGCAAATGCGCAAGCAGAAACGCCAGCGGCTCCAGCAAAACCAGCGGGTGATCCAGTTCCACGGCTTCTTCAAAAATCAGCGGTGGATCAACAGGAACCAGAGTGCGCGAAATCACGCCGCGCGCCAGTTGCTGCAGCCGGATGCCGCGTTGCCCAAGCCGTTCGCTGAGCGCCACCTCGGGAAGCGCGCACAGGGCGCGAAAATTGCGCACGCCCCACAAATCAAATGTTTCGAGCAGGCGGACCGCTTCTTCGGAAGGTTCGGGCAAGGTGAGTTCCGAGAACAAAACGTCCAGGGGAAGATTGCCCATGCGTTCCGCTTCCTTGCCCTCCGCGATTACGGTGACCCCGGAAAAGCCGCGCGCGGCGAAACGGGCTGTGTCCGGATTCAAGGCCGTGGCTACATTCGCCTCAAGCCCCAGGTCAGAAGCGCGTCGGGCAATATCACGCGCAATTTTGGGAAGTGACCCGAACAAAGACTCGAGCCCCGCGAGATCCAGAATCACGGTATCAGGCGCAGTATCTTCAACCCGCGGGGAGAACGATTGCGCACAGTCGAGCAGGGCCGCGTGCGCCGCCGTTTCCTGCGCGGCAGAGCGCGGGCGCAGCAAGATTTCCGTGAAGGCCTCGATCTGAATTTTTGTCATGCCCGGTTCGATCCCGGCGCGTCGAGCCTTTTCGTTGACGGCAAAAACTTTCTGCAGGGGCGGCTTGCCTTCCAGTACGGCAATCGCCTGCGCGCGCAGTTCAGGTTCCGAGCGAAGAAGCGCTTCGGCGGGGAAATCTGGGACGAAGATGCAAGCAAAAGGCATGGAACCGTCGCACGTTAGTTGTTAGCGAAGAATCAGTCGTCATCGTCCGTTATTCACGAAAAGCAGCTGTCAGCTATCAGCTATCAGCCATTTGCAACGCTTCACGAGTGCCGCACAATGCAACGCGGCTGTAGCCGCTGAGGCGACGCATGATTCCAGGCAAGCCTGAACTCTCATCCACCCTCGCCTCACGCTGTCCACGCAGTCTGTGTCGAGAACGCCCCTGCAGACTTCGCCGGCTTGCGTACAGCCCGGGAACGCGCGACCTCCGCGTGAATTTCTAATCCAGTCAACAACTCGGCGTGCGCAGGGCGCTCTTCGGCGGAGCAATTTTCCCCGGAAAAAATTCCA
This sequence comes from uncultured Acidobacteriota bacterium, assembly GCA_963733805.1. Lineage (GTDB taxonomy): Bacteria > Acidobacteriota > Terriglobia > Terriglobales > Acidobacteriaceae > Gp1-AA133. Next base: position 111,242 of record CAVTEO010000013.1, read on the forward strand.
TTTCGCACAAACGACGACTCATGAAAAACCGAACACTGAGAACTGGAACCCTCCTGCCCGCCCAGCTTTAACCCCAACGACGCGCACGATTGCGTGCAAGGCTCAATCCCGATCACCAGCAACACCGTCGGAGTGTTCTCCACAGCGCGGCGAAACCGGAACCACGTGGTCAGCGGAATGCGGCGCGCCATTCTCAACGGCACCCCGGCAAGGTCAATCGCCACCATGCCAAAGCCGCTGCTCTGCAACAGCAAATCCGCGGCACGCAAAGCTTGTTCGACGGGATCTTCCATGCGCAGTCGCTCCCACTCCTTGAGACTCGAAGCCGGACGGCGCTTGCGCGATAAAGCTGAGTTTGGGGCGTGGCCTCCACAGCGAATCCACAGAAGCCGATCCAGGTTTAACCCGGCCGCGACGGCCGAATAAGGATCGAATGCATCGCTGACATCAATCAGCGTGCAGATCTCTTCCCGCCGGGTAGCCGCCGCCAACGCGGAAAGCATCACACTGGTGCGCCCGGAAGAATCCGGCCCGCTCACTTCGGTAAGACCGCCGCGTGGAAGCCCACCGGTGATGGCATCAATTTCTTCAATGCCGCTCGAAGCTGTCTCCGGGGTCGGCCGTATCTCCAGATGGGACACCGAGATGATTCCGGGAGATTTCCGCGCGAGCTCTTTCAAAAGCGAAGAGGCACACTTAGGTTCCAGGGTGGAAAACGGGTCAGCCTCGATCTGTAAAAGCGGGGAAGCCATGAGTTCCTCAAGGAAAAAGGCCGGAAGCGCGAAAACTGCCCAAGCCAGGTGAATAGCGAATCATTTTACTTTCGCTTTTTATTCGCCTTGAGGATTCTGCTACCACTGGCAGGAGTTGTCAAGAGGTGAAGAAAATTGCCGCCACTCACCGAAAAATCGGAGCAATTTGCACGCAATACCGCATAACTGAGCTACACCAGATCCTGTACCGGTCTAATTTCGCCTTCGTCCGTGTGACCGTAAGCGCTCTCCGGAATCTATAAATGGATGGCTGAGAAGATCACGAACCCCTCACTCTACCAACGCCTCGGCGGCTATGACGTGATTGCCGGATTTGTAGACGACACCTATCGAATGCTGCGCAACGATTCCATGTTCAGTCGCTTTTCGACACGCAGCATCGATTCCCAGCAGCGTGCGCGCCAGTTGCTCATCGATCAGATATGCCACCTGGCCGGCGGACCTTGCCTCTACATCGGACGCGACATGAAGACTTCGCACGCCGGGCTCAGGATTTCAGAAGCCGAATGGGCGGCCAGCATTGATTACACGCGACAGGCTCTCCGGAACCATCACGTCGGAGATCGTGAATCAGATGAGGTAATTGCAATTTTTCAACAATACAAGGCTGACATCGTAGAGCCATAGCCCAATGAAATTGTTAGCGACATGCAGACGGGGAAAGATGTTTGGTAGCGCTACCGGGAATCGAACCCGGGTTTGAAGATTGAGAATCTTCCGTCCTAACCCCTAGACGATAGCGCCCCGAAGGCGACCTAAATTATAACAAAGGTGCTTTCGCTCGACGCCCTCGTCTGGATACGCGGTGCTTAAGATTTTCGCGGGCCCAGCCAGCCTATTTCGGACTCTCCAGCCGATAGCCAATGCCGCGCAGCGTCTTGAGGTAGCGCGGGTGCCGCGGGTCCGATTCGATCTTCTCGCGTAAACGGCGTACGTAAACGTCCACTGAGCGCGGTGTCACAAACGCCGTCTCTTTCCAGACGCAATCGAGTAACTGGTCGCGGGTGAAGACCCGTCCGCGATGAATCGCGAAATACTCGAGCAGGCGGAATTCGCGGACCGTCGTAAGAACCGTGCGCCCTTCGACCCGCACCGTCATCGACGAGGCGTCAATTTCCAGATCGCCCACTTTCAGGACTTCGCTCGGGCGGAGCACCTCGTGCTGGCTGCGCAGCACAGTGCGCACGCGGGCCACCAGTTCGCGCGGGCTGAACGGCTTGGTGATGTAGTCGTCTCCGCCTAGCTCCAGTCCCTTCACCCGGTCCGCTTCCTCGGTTTTCGCGGTCAGAAAGATCACTGGAGTCCTGGCCAGGTCGGGGGTCGCGCGAATCTGGCGGCAAAGATCGAAGCCGTCGGTGCCGGGCAGCATGACATCGAGCAGAAATAGCGCAGGCTGTTCGCGGCGAGCTTCCATCAGGACCGCCGCCCCACTCATGAATGTCTGAACGTCGTAGCCCGCGGCTTCCAGGTTGTGGCGCACGAGCAACGCAATATCTGGCTCATCTTCTACCAGGAAGATGCGACCGCGTGTGCCGGCCACTGGACCAATCTGTTCCGCACCAGCCATCATGGGTTCGGTCGCGTGTCGCCCACCGGTCCGTCCAAAGTCGTACGTCTGCTAAGGCACATCTCATGTGACTGTAGGAGGGAAATGTTGCGTTAGTGTTTCGTGATTGTTAACGGTTGGTGAATTTGCACGGCGGAAAAAGAGCGCCTGAGTAATCGGGCAAATGGATCGTCTCTAGGTGGCTACTACGCGCTTGGGAAGATGGCGCAGCGTATGCCCTTCGATCAGGCTGTACAGTTCTTCCGCAAGATTCTTGGCGTGGTCGCCCGACCGTTCGAGCGCCTGCGCCATCAGCAGCACGTCAAATCCCAGGGAATCTTTCTGGCGCGAGTTATCGGCGAGGTAGCGCTGGAACATCGAATGGCAGATGGTATCGAGTTCGGCATCCATGCGCAGCACTTTGCGCGCAGTAGCCACATCAAGCGAGATGAAGCCGCGATGAATGTCATCCAGCATATCGTGCAGAATCGCCGACATCTGGATCAGGTGACGCACGTCTCCCGCCGGCAACTGCCCGCTGCGTGTTTGCACGCGCTGCGCCACACCCATCACCAGGTCGCCGATTCGCTCCAGATCGGTAATGCATTTCAGGCAGGCCAGCAGTTGCCGCGCCTTTCGTTCGTTGACGCGCGTGATGGCTCCCGGCAACTGCTCATCGATCTGCCGTTCGAGCTGGTCAAGCTCTTTTTCGCAATCACGGATCGCCAGAAAAGCCATGCGGGACGAATTGGTCAGCAGGTCCTGCACGTTGAAAGTCGCGTCGCGTGCGATCAGGCAGGCCTTCAGCGCCATCCGCATGAGCTCTCCTTGGGTGCTGTCTGCCTTAATACGGTCCAGCTTTCGATCTTTCTTTTTCTGCGCCGCTTTTTCGGCAGACGGCTCTGCCGTGTCTTTTCGTGGACGAATTGTCTTTTGAGCCATTGGCGCCTTGTTCGTGGGTCCGCCGCGAATGTGTATAGATATTGTAAATAGCAAGTGTGAATAATTGATGAAAAGCGCCCCGTACCTTGAGACATCGCCATCCGATCTGCCAGGCCAGGGAGCAGCCCCCTCTTCTCCTCTGTGCCCTCTGTGGTGCTGGGCTTTCTTAAAGGAAGGGCACGATCGGACGCGGAAATCCATGGATCCGCTCTCCCTATCAGATTGTCACGCTGATGACACGGCACCCGCGCCCGGTGAGTATAATTTCCGTGCCGAATCAATCGAGTCGCATCGGCTCTTCGCGAAAACGTCGAAAGGATCAGACTATTCATGAAAGAGACTCCCGAGCAGTACGTGAAGCGGATCCTCGGACACATCGACGGCCAGGATCCGATCAAGATCCAGAAAAGCACCCCTAAGAGGTTAGAGAAGGCGATCAAGCGCCTCAGCAACAAACAGATGCGCAGGAAGCCCGCGCATGGCAAGTGGTCGATAGCCGAGATCCTGGCCCACCTTGCCGACACGGAAGTCGTGGCGAGCTGGCGCATGAGGCTGATCCTGGGCAATAACGGCACTCCGATCCAGGGCTTCGATCAGGATGTCTGGGCGACAACGCTCCGCTACGAAAACCAGGATCCTAACGATTCCTTAAAGACGTTTCGCGTCCTGCGAGAAAGCAACCTTTCCCTTCTCGAGCGCGTGCCCCGCAAACTATGGCAGAACCATGGGATGCATTCTGAGCGCGGCAAAGAGACGATCGGCCACATCGTGCAGTTGTTCGCCGGTCACGACTTGAACCATCTGGAGCAGGTGAAGGCCATCGCCAAAAGTCAAAAGCGGAAGTGAACCGCAGAGAGCGATGTTATCGAGCAACCCGCTTTTCTGAAGCCGATAGAGATACATAAATCCATGGGCCTTCAGGAACACCTTCGATACTTAGCGGGCTATGACGAATGGGCCAATCTCGAGGTGATTTCAGCACTGCAGAGCGCTGGACGCCCACTGGACCGGTCGCTCAAGTGGATGGCCCACATCATCGGCGCGGAGCACGTTTGGCTAGCGCGCATTCGGCAAAATCCGGCTCCCATGCCCGTTTGGCCCGATCTCAGCCCTGACCAGTGCGGCGAGCAAGCGCGTTCCTTGGCAAAAAGCTGGCGGGAACTCTTGGCCGGAGACAGCCAAATCCTCGAAAGTTCGGTTGCTTACAAGAACAGCAAAGGGGAGGCGTACGACAGCCTGGTGCGCGATATCCTGACCCATGTCTTCCTGCATTCCGCCTATCATCGTGGCCAGATTGCTTCCGACATGAGACAGGCGGGCCTTGTTCCCGCCTACACGGACTTCATTCATGGAGTGCGACAAAGCTTGGTGGAGTAAGGAAGGGCCGGCAATTCTCCTCGGCCCGAGCTACGACCCTGGGTGATCTAGTGCCTGGATAAACAGCGCCGTACCATCCGGTCAGAGTGAAGATGCAAGACCTCCTGATGGGAAAGGGCGGACCGCGCAAGCTGTCCGCCTTCTTTTCCTGAAGAAGTTCGCCTACATCGAAACTTTCAGCTCCGGCTGCACGCTGCAAACGTCGCCAGTCGGCGAGTATGAAATTCGCCGACGTCTCCGCCATCCTTCCGCACGGAAGCTTCTTCCTCTTCCCATGCGATCGACTCCGCCTGCTCTAACTGTTCCAGAAGTTGCCTGGCGCAGACCGCGCAGCAGAATCCTTTCACCGGAGGACATCCAGGGTTGCTTTCCGAGGAGCCATTTTCGAATTGAAAAACCGATGGTTTCGTTTCGCAGATCTCGCACAGACAAGGCGCATCGGAGAAAAGCGGATCGAATGTGGAGAATGTCACTTGGTTGCGCATCACGCACCTCGCCTTCTTTGGGCGCCGTCGCGGCGCCGGAAAAACCTCACCAGGTTTCAGTCGTCAGGTATTCGTGAATCGATTGCGCGGCGCGCCGCCCGGCACCCATGGCCAGGATCACAGTGGCGCTGCCTGTCACAATGTCTCCACCGGCAAACACTCCCTTGCGCGACGTCCGCTGCGTGTCGGCATTCGCGCTGATATAGCCGCGCTTGTTCGTTTCCAACCCCGGTGTCGTGCTCTGAACAATCGGGTTCGCGCTGGTCCCGATGGCCATCACGGCCACCGATAACGGCAAGTCGAACTCCGATCCCGGCACCGGCACAGGCCGGCGGCGGCCGGAGGCGTCCGGTTCGCCCAACTCCATGCGCACACAGCGCGCTGCCCGCAGCCAGCCCTTATCGTCAGAGAGAAATTCCACCGGCGCCGTAAGCACCTGGAAGTCGATGCCTTCCTGTTTTGCGTGCTTTACTTCCTCGGCGCGGGCGGGCATTTCGACCTCACTCCGCCGGTACAACACGTAAGCCTTCCCCGCTCCCAGACGGAGCGCAGACCGGATCGCGTCCAGCGCGGTGTTCCCGCCGCCGATCACGGCAACATTCTTCCCGACCAGATCGATCATCGGTTCGTCGTAGCGCGGGAATTCGTAAGCGTGCATCAGGTTGATCCGTGTCAGGAATTCATTGGCGGAGTACACCCCGTTGAGGTGCTCGCCGGGAATCCCCATGAATTGCGGCGACCCGGCACCGGTCCCGATGAACACGGCGTCGTAACCCTCTTCCTGCATCAGTTCATCAATCGTCACCGTGCGTCCGACCACCACATCAGTCTCGAATTCGACGCCCATCGCCCGCAGGTAGTCGACCTGCTCACGGATGATTTTCTTGGGCAGCCGGAATTCCGGGATGCCGTACACCAGCACTCCTCCGACCTCGTGCAGCGCTTCGAACACGTGCACCTGGTGTCCACGCTGCACCAGATCGCCTGCGGCCGTCAGCCCGGATGGCCCGCTTCCGACAATCGCTACTTTCTTTCCGGTCGACGGAGCCCGCTTTATGTTTTTCACTTCGAGATGCTGCTGCTCATAGTCGGCGACGAAGCGCTCCAGATATCCAATGCCGAGCGACTGCACCTTCTTGCCCATCAGGCAGCCGCCCTCGCAGTGATCTTCCTGAGGACATACGCGTCCGGTGATGGCCGGCAGGACGTTGTCTTCGCGAATTTTTGCGGCAGCGCCTAGAAAGTCGCCGGCCACGATCAGTTGCACGAACTCCCGCACCTTCACACCAACCGGACACCTGTCCGTGCAGGCCGGCTTCGCGCATTCCAGGCAGCGCAACGCTTCCTGGCGAGCCAACTCTGCCGAATATCCGAGGTTGACTTCGGTGAAGTTCGTAGCCCGCACCTGCGCGAGCTGCTCGGGCATGTGCTGGCGCGGCACTTTCATACGCTCTTTGAGGGGAAGCGGATTCAGGGAAGGTGTTTTGACTGGAGGCGTCATCTTTGGCCTCCGCTCAAAGCGCAAAGTTCTTGTCGCACAGAATCGCGTTTGGCCTCGATCTCGTTCTGAAACGCGGCCATCGATTTCCGCTCGGCCTCGCGATACATGGCATTGCGTTGCACCAGCACATCAAAGTTCACCTTGTGAGCATCGAATTCCGGCCCGTCCACGCAGGCGAATTCGCTCTTGCTGTCGATCAGGACGCGGCAGCCGCCGCACATGCCCGTTCCGTCAATCATGATGGGGTTCAGGCTCACGATGGTTCGGATGTGCGCCTCGCGCGTCACGTCTGCAACCGCCTTCATCATCGGAATCGGTCCCACGGCGAGTACAAGATCAATCCGCGTTCCAAACTTGATGAGTTGCCGGAGTTTGTCGGTCACGAAACCCTTTTCGGCATAGCTGCCGTCATCGGTGGTGATCAGCAGCGTGTCACTGACCGCCGCCATTTCTTTTTCCAGGATGACCAGTTCCTTGTTCCGCGCCCCCACGATCGAAATCACCCGGTTGCCGGCTTTCTTGAGGGCCGCCGCCGTCGGATAAGCCATCGCAGTTCCCACGCCACCGCCCATCACCACGACCGTTCCGAAATTTTCGATTTCCGAGGGCTTGCCCAGGGGCCCAACCACGTCGAGGATCAAGTCGCCTGTCTCGAAAGAGTTGAGGAGATGGGTGGTTTTCCCCGCCGACTGCACGCAGATGTTGATGGTGCCGCGCGCCGGATCGGACCGCTCAATGGTCAGCGGAATGCGCTCCCCGGCCTCGTAAAGGCGTAGGATCACAAACTGTCCCGGCCGATGTTTGCGCGCAATGCGTGGAGCCTCGATGACAAAACGCTTGATTCCAGGCGCAATAAAGGCTGCATGCAGGATCTTGAACACAGGCACCCCGTAGGTACTCGAGTTAATTGTCGGGGAGTCATGTCATCCCGGGCTGTGATGTGCGTCACTCCGAAGCGCGAGGAAGATCACGAGAATTGCATGCTCGCGCAGGGACAGGCGCCCCCGTCTGTCCGGCCGGGCTAAGCCCGGCTCGACTGTTGATAGCGGAATTTGGGGTCATAGTTATCGCTGCAAAGGGCCTGCCGAGCGGGCGCTCGGCTGCCCAGACGAGGGCGTCTGGGCCTAGGCAAGTCGTGAGGGGGGCGGCCGGGCCTAGGCGATTTGTTCTGGTTTAAAAATCAACCCCTGGCTAGTCCGGCCGTTCATCACCACGCTCAGCGGAGCGTCAAACCGCAGATGCCGAACGCACCCATCCTCCTCCACCGAGGCGGTTTCGTTGAGCCACTGCCAATCCACGAACCCCTCCCCGGCGTCCGGATTTACCGTGAAATACCCGACCTGAAATGCGGTGAGGTTCTGGAAAAAATGACTGCCCTGGGACGGAGTCACGCGAAAATCTCTGAATCCCGCCTCGACAATCACCCGCGCCCCGGAAATTTCGTCCCACTCAACCGGAATCCCGAGCCATGGCTCGGTGCTTCCCCATCGGCCCACGCCGATCAGTAAATACGGCCGGCCCTCGGCATTCAACTTCCCATTGAAGTGAGCGACGCCGCAGGCAACTTCCTTGCTGCGTGCCCGCTCGAAACGGTGAAAGTCGACCACCACCACATCCCGCAAATCGGGAATGCGTCCATTCCCCAGGACCTTCGAACTCTGGCAGACCAGCCGCGCAGGATCCACTTCGTCCAGGCGCAGCTCTTCCCCCTCGCGAGATAGGACCAATGGCCGTACCTGCAGGAACCCGAAATCCGCTGGATCCCCGCTCTGTTGCGGAAGCTGCGCTGCAAACTCAATCTCCACCGGCCGCCCAAAAGCGACTTCCCCCATCTTGGTGAGCTGTTCCAACAGGGGTGCCAGCGGAAAAACATCGTGCTTCAACACCGGCGCAAAACTCACCACGCGCGTCCCCGAACGGCTGACCCCGTCATAGACCACGTGATTGTCTGCGGAATAGGTCGAGCCTACCGAATACAGCGTTCCATCCTTCTCTGCTGCATCGAGGCCGAAGCGGACTTCGCGCATCCCCGCGCCCGGATCGTCCTCGCCTCCCTGCGCATGGTTCAATTCCAGCGCCCAGAAATAAGATTGCGAATTATTCAAAATGTCTTCCACCGACGAGAACTGCAGAATGTGGCGAGGATAGCGTGGGCAGAAGGTCAGGCACTTGCCGCCATCGACCACCGCGCGCCCGAGCCCGAGCGCCACGGCGGCAATTCCGTCGTGAAAATTCATGGGCGGCACGGGATAGAAGTTGTAAGAGCGCGCGACGCCTGAAAAATCAGGATAGAAACGCGTATCGTGCGGAGCGCCCACCACCCGCTGCAGGATCACCGCCATTTTTTCTTCTTCCAGGCGATACGGCGTGGCCCGCACATATGCCTTGGCGTGCTGGCTGAAAGTGGAAGCGTAGACCCGCTTGATCGCTTCCATCAGCCGGTCGAGTCGCACCGAAAGATCCGGATGCTGGTTCCCCAGCATGAAGGTTTCGTACACGCCCGTGAAAGGCTGGTATTGCGAATCCTCCAGCAGGCTCGAGGAGCGCACCGCCAGCGGATACCGAACCTCCGAAAGGAATTCCAGCAGACTATTGCGCACCGATGCCGGAAACGATGCTTCCAGAAAGCGCTTTTCGATCGCGGAATCATCCGGGCAATTCAGTGCAAAATCGGCCAGATCGTTCTCGGTCAGGAAGCGGTCGAAGACGTCCGTCGCCAGCACAACCGCCGGCGGCACGCTCACCCGCACGTCCGGGAAAAGCCGTGAGAACCGGTGCCTCCGCAGCAGGTGCCGCATGAAAGCCAGGCCGCGGGCTTTTCCACCCAGGGAGCCAACTCCTATGCGCAGAAAGAAAGCATCCGTCGCGGCCAGCGCAGCGGGACTGAAGTCTGCAATGAGAACTTCGCTTTGCTCGCTGCGGTAGTCGGCAATCGACGCAATCAGGTCATTGCGGAGATGCTCGGTGCTCCTGAAGTCAGAAACTTTGCGCGGTCGCAGTTTCTGAGCCAGGGCAAATTCCGTGCGGGCCATCAGCCAGTGCGAAAAGTGATTGCGCTGCGCGTGGTACGCCACGCTTTCCGCGGGCACTTCCTGCAGCATGGTCTCAAGCGCGCTCAGGTCGGCCGCGCGTCCCACTTCGGAAAAGTCCGGCAGCCGGAAAATGAAGTCCCCGAAGCCGAACTCATCCATCAGCACCTGGTGAAGGTCCGCCATCAGCGTGGGCGAGCGCTTCCGCAAGAACGACAGTCTCTCCGCATTCGCCCGTTCGCGGAATTGCGTGCGACTGGATTGCAGAACGATAGGCACGTCGGGAACGGCGCTGCGGATCAGGTGCGCCAGTTCGAAACCGGCTTCCGCACTCAGTTCGCCACGCCGCGGGAATTCGATATCCGAAACGACTCCCAACAGGTAGTCACGGTACTGCATCACCAACTGCTCGGCTTCCTCATAGCTCGATGCTAGCAGGATCTTGGGCCGCGCCCGCATGCGCAACAGTCGGTGCGCCACGTTGATGCCCTCGCGAATGACCCGTCGCGACTGCGAGATCAGCTCCGTGTAGATGACCGGCAAGAATGAGGAGTAATAGCGGATATTGTCTTCCACCACCAGAATGATGGGGACGCCGATAGCGTTCGTATCGGGTGTAGCGTTGCGCTTGTCCTCGACATATTTCACGATCGCGATCAGCACGCGCACGTTCCCTTGCCACAGGAAAACGCGCTCGATCTCGCTCCGAGGATTGCGCGCAACGAAGTTCTTCAGTTCCCGATAATCGTAGGCCAGAACGACGATCGGTATGTCCAGGCCCGCTTGTCGGATCTCGCGCGCCAACCGGGCGGCGTCCATGTCGCCCACTTCAAGGTTGGTCACCACCAGGTTGAAACGGGGCTGCGCGCGCACCACCGCCAACGCCTCCGATCCAGTCGACACCTGCGTGATGCTGGGAATCTGCTGAAGATTGAGCTCGAGGGATTCGCCAATGAGCAGCTCGTTCAGCCGGCCATCTTCTTTCAAGATGAACGAATCGTAGAGGCTCGACACCAGCAGAATGTCGCGCACGCGAAACGGCATGAGGTTCTCGAAGCCCTCGAAGAGCCGTTGCGCGTCGATGGTCGTATCCAGAGAGGTGGTGATCATTAGAAGTGCACGCACCTATAAAAACAGGCGGGGAGGAGTTCGTCCACCCCGCCTGACATCCTACTGAGTTCAGCTTAAACGAGCCCTTGATCGATCATCGAATCGGCCACCTTCAGGAAGCCGCCGATGTTCGCGCCGTTGACCATGTTCCCGGGCGTGCCGTACTTCTCGGCCGTCCGGAAGCAGTTGTCGTGGATCGCGATCATGATCTTGTGCAGGCGATCATCGACTTCGGCGCGCGTCCAGCTCAACCGGGCGCTGTTCTGCGACATCTCCAGGCCCGAGGTGGCAACCCCGCCGGCATTCGCGGCCTTCGCCGGTCCATAGAGAATCTTGTTCTCCAGGAACAGCTTGGTCGCTTCCAGCGTGCTCGGCATATTGGCGCCTTCGGCCACGACCTTGATGCCGTTCTTCAGCAGGTTGGCCGCGTCCTTCGCGTTGATTTCGTTCTGGGTGGCGCTGGGGAACGCGCAATCCGCCTTGATGTTCCAGAGCGGGTTGTGATCTGACTTCATATCAGTCGCCATGAAGATCGCCTTCTTGAACTTGTCGGCGTACTCGCGGATGCGGCCGCGGCGCACGTTCTTCAGTTCCATGATGTAAGCGAGCTTCTCGCGATCGATGCCGTCCGGATCGCAGATCACGCCGTTCGAATCCGACACGGTCATCGGCTTCGCGCCCAGATCGAGCAGCTTCTCAATGGTGTATTGCGAGACGTTGCCGCTGCCCGAAACCAGGCACAGCTTGCCTTCCAGCGTGTCCTTGCGGGTCTTCAGCATCTCGGCCGCGAAATACACGCAGCCGTAGCCGGTCGCTTCGGGACGAATCAGCGAGCCGCCCCAGTTCAGGCCTTTGCCCGTCAGGACGCCCGTGAATTCATTCCGCAGCCGCTTGTACTGCCCGAACAGGAAGCCGATTTCACGGCCGCCCACGCCGATGTCGCCGGCCGGGACGTCAGTATCCGGGCCTATGTGGCGCTGCAATTCGGTCATGAAGCTCTGGCAGAAGCGCATCACTTCGTTATCGCTCTTTCCCTTAGGGTCGAAATCCGATCCGCCCTTGCCGCCGCCCATGGGAAGCGTGGTCAGCGAATTCTTGAACACCTGTTCAAACGCCAGGAACTTCAGGATGCCGAGCGTCACCGAAGGATGGAAGCGCAGCCCGCCCTTGTAGGGGCCGATGGCGCTGTTCATCTCGATGCGGAACCCGCGATTAACCTGGATCTTGTTCTGGTCATCGAACCACGGAACGCGGAACATCAGCACGCGTTCTGGTTCGACAACGCGCTCGAGAATGCGCGCTTCCCGATATTCGGGATGCCGCTGAAGCACGAGCCTCAATGAATCGAATACTTCCTGGACAGCCTGGTGGAACTCGGGCTCGGCCGGATTCTTGGCCTTCACCTGAGCCATGACTTGTTCAATGTAATCGCCCGAGACTCGGGTTTCGGACGGCGTCAGCGTGCCTGCACTCATATCGGTAAACCTCCTTGATGTATAAGGGCTGCGGTCGGTAACTCTACACCTTCGGACCTCGCCCGGCGAACTCAATCGCCGGTCAAGTCCGCTACTCGATCCAAGTCACTCCTTTGGACTCCTTCTCCACATGGGGAGGGTGGGATTCCAGCAATGAACATCCTTCTGAAAATTGCGCGGCTCCTGGGCCGCTGAGCAGACCAGTTCTGGGCCCTCCTGCGGTGGCGCAACAATAGTCAGGTAGGCGTCGATTTTGCTCTTAAGTTCCGGATCCGAAAAGAACTCCATCAGCTGGGAGCGGCGGACTTCTCCTTGGCCCTCGCACAGCGGGCACTTCAGGCGGTCGCGATTTTCGGTCATGATTTTCGTACCTCGACAGGACCTTGGGGATCCCTGGACAGGCGAACGGAAAGCCAGCCCATAAACGATTAGACGATGGTGCGAAGTTTGCAGCAGTGACTCGAGCCACACGGGGGAGTGAGGTACCTCACAACTGCGCACGGACGAAGAAGGATCGAAAGCCCAAGTTCGGGCAGTTAATCTGAAGCTCTCAGATCGTACTAATCGGGTAACGCGCCGCAAACTGTGAAAGGTGCACAAGAGGGTTTTGTCACTACTCGGCCGGTTCTATTGACAGCTCTGACGGCGTCAATTAGTTTGAACGCCTGCTCGGCAGTGCTGTCCGCGCACCTGCACCTCGGTCCGCGGGTCATTGCCGGCTTTCTCAACCCGTTCTGCGACGAATCTCTATCCGTTTGAGGGGATCTACCGGCCGGTACGATGTTTGTGCGTGGTGTTGGAGTATCTACGCGGGGGTAGCATAGCTTCGGTAATGCGCCGGGATACCCTCCCGGAGATGGTGGTTCGAAACCGCCCTCCCGCCCCAGTTTTCAGATTTTTCCGCTAGCGTGCCCGCGCCAGCACCAGGGTGATGTCATCTGGTTGCTCGTTGTCGCCGATCCAGTCATCGACAGCGGAAGTCACGAGCACCGTGATTTCCTCCAACGGCAGCTCGCGATTCTGCTGGATTACATCCACCAGTCGCTGTTCGCCGAACTCTCCGAAATCATTCTCCGGTTCCGTGATGCCGTCGCTGTAGGCGATGAAGATATCTCCCGGCCTGAGCTGTACCTGCCCTTCGTCGAAGGTGAGGTTGTCGAAGAGGCCGACCACGGTGCCGCCCTGGTCCAGCCGCCGGAGCGCGCCATCGTTCCCGATGATGATCGGAGGCAGATGTCCGCCGTTGCTGTAGGTGAGTTTTCTGGAATGGCCGTCGTAGTTTGCCAAAAACAGGGTCGCGTATTTTTCCTGCGGCGTGCTTTCGTACAGTTGATGGTTCAGCAGAGAGAGCAGTGCACCGGGCGATACTTCGGCGCCCTCGAAGCGGGACTCTACCGTCATGGCGAGTCCCCGCCCAGCTCCCACTGCTACCGGAGCACGCAGAATCGGAATTCCCTCGATGCTGTATGCGCGGACGGCGGAGTGAATGGTCGCCATCAGCAACGCGGCCGAAATGCCTTTCCCGCTCACATCGCCCGCCGCCAGGACCATGCGGTCGCTGCTGATCGTGAGGAAGTCGTAGTAGTCGCCGCTCACCGTGCGCGCCGGCCGGCAGAAGCCATGAACCTCCAGCGACTTCAATTGCGCGATCTCGCGCGGGAACAACTGTGCCTGCACTTCCTGCGCGATGACCAACTCGTTTTCCATCCGCTGCTTTTCCTTCTGTTCGATGATGAGCTTTTCGATCGAAGCAGTCATGGTGTTGAACGAGAGTGCCAGCTGGGCAAGTTGATCGGTCGACTTAACGGGAATGCGGTGGCTGAAATCCCCTCGGTCAATGTGCTGGGTTGCTTTGTACAGCTGGGCTACCGCCCCGGTGATCGACCGTGTAAGGCTCGTGCCAATGACAAGCGCCAGCAATTCAATGATCGCGAGCACGATGGCGATGATGAGCAGAATCGCTTCCACACCCTTGGCGAAATTTCCCAGTGCCGCGAATAGACGGTTGTAAAGCACCGACGGCCGCGTTTGCACCCGTACCCCCGGCGAGTCTTGTTCCCGGTTGCCGCTTTTCCAGTCCAGGACTGGCACCGGGGTTCCGAAAGTGATTTGGTGATCGAACATGTTGACGGCGTTCGGTACCGAGCCCGCGGTGAAAAGTGCCCGCGGAGTCCCCGTCGCGCCCGAGTCGGCACCACTTTTGTTGTCGCGAACGCTGATTTGTAGACCTGCCGGCTTATTTGTGTCCGAAGAAGCCGAAGGGTTGTCGCCTTCCGATGACGATCCCCCGTTCTGCAGTTGGAAGCCGCCGGAATACAGTGTGATCTCGCCCAGGTCTTTTGCGATCTCCTGCATCAACGGCTCATCCAGAGCCTCGCTGGAGACGACCGTCAGCTGGCCGCTGCGGACCGGCAGAACGGTCGCTGCTCGCAGGAACAGATTTCCTCCGTCCCGGACAATCTCGTTCATTGTCCCTTTTACGAACACGGGCTGCGAGAATGGAGTACCGCCCTTCGGCTCGCCGCATACGGGAAGCGGCTTGCTTCCGTACCATGCGCAAACATCCCGGTGCCTCCAGATCACATCTGTCTTGCGAAGGCTTTCGAGCAGTGCAACCGTCGGCGCCTCGCCACGATCCACCCGCACCACCAACTCGTTCGCAATGGCCGAATTCACCGATTCCACGTGCTCCATCTGCAGGTGGATCTCAGAAATCACCACGAAGTTGGCAAACTGCCCGGCTAGCAGGTAAAGAGTCACGAATGTCATGCCAATCAGCAGCAGCGTCGGCACCACCCCGATGAAAATGTAGGTTACGATCAAACGGTTTCGCAGCCGCCACAGAATCTTGGCCTTGAGAAACCGGAATCCCAGGATCGCGAAAAAAAAGATGGAGACAAAGCTAAGGAAACTCACCCAGCCGCCCAGCGTTTCGCCCGACGAAAACTTGAATGCCACTACCAGCTTTTGGAGAAGAAAGAGTGCGATTGCCAGTCCCAGCGTGTACCACGCGCCCCAAGCTACGCGCGTGTGTGGCCATAGGCCTACCCGCTCCAATCGGTCCCGAACCATGGCAAACATGACTTTCATGAACTAAGGGGTCGATTATGACAGAAACTCTAAAAGAGGCGGATAGTCTCCGCCGTGATTAGGAGGACTGAACCATCGAGGCGAGCAGTGATCAGCGCTTCAGGGCAGTCTGCGTTTCGGGCCGCCGGACCGCCGTGACGCGTGGTTCAGAAAGCGTTCCGGTCACCATCAGCCCGGCGGATCCTTCCGGAATCAGCTTGAAATCCAACCTTCGGTCATCAGACGCTTTTCCCGTGACCGAGTAACTGGTGGTCGGCGAGTCGAGAGTAGCCTGCTCCAGTTCGATCTGACCCTTGCCAATCGTGGCGGTCCCGTTGAACCGTCGAACCTGCAGAGGCGCGGACGATACCAGAACCCGCGGAAAAACTCCGTCACGCATGCTGAAGTGGAGGTCACCCTTCGCCGAAACTATCAACTCGGCGGTCGAGAAGCCCGCCAACTCGATCTGATACCGGGCGCTCGCCGTGCCCGTGATCCAGGGTTCATCCATAGTTGCGGCGACTTGACTCAACGCGGCGGAATCAATCGATCCCGAACCGGAATAAACCGGGGGTTTCGCCGTGAAATCCAAACGCCAGTCGCCACGATGCTTCCCGCCGAAAACGTCGGCGCGCAAATCCGACAGCCGCAGTTGCCCGCGCTCCAATTCTGCCTTCGCGGTCACTCCCTCCACCCGCAGGCTTCGAATCACAACCCGGTCGGCCGCCACCGTTCCCGTCGCTCGCATATCGGCGAGA
This sequence comes from uncultured Acidobacteriota bacterium, assembly GCA_963733805.1. Classification (GTDB taxonomy): domain Bacteria; phylum Acidobacteriota; class Terriglobia; order Terriglobales; family Acidobacteriaceae; genus Gp1-AA133. The sequence continues at coordinate 127,307 of CAVTEO010000013.1, forward strand.
AAAGACGGTCCATCGGTCGAGGATCTCGACGAAAACCGGTACCAGGGACGCTCGGGAGGATTGGGATTCAATAGGTCATTCCACTGATCGGCGGAAATTTCATCCGCATGCAGGTCAAACTTCAAAGTGCAAGGTGAGGGACAATGCCGGGGAAGCAAAAACGAACCGGACCAGTGAGTGCCCGCAACAGAAGCTGATATGCCATCGACTCGCGTTTCCGAATCGCTGAGAGCGACTCGCGCGGAAGACACTTGCAGCGGCCCATTGAGGCCGCGAACTTCAGCCTGCACGCCGTGGATCTCTGCCGTTCCGTTCACCGCTGGACCCGGGAACCCGGACCACACGCCAGCCACCTGCAAGTCCACCTTTGCGGAACCCGTGGCTGAAGCGCGCGTCGCCGGAATGCCCACCACCCGCGCCAATTGCATCAGGCGGCGAACCTCAGCATCGCCCTTCACGGAAAGGTTGTAGCCGCCTCGTCCGATCCATCCCTGAATGACAGTAGGCGAAGAACGCCCCAACTTCACAGGAAACGGGCCGAGCGACAGATGCGGTTCGTCGGGTTCGTGCAGCGCCGCAACCTCCCCGCGCCCGTGCACTTTCTTTCCGGCGCGTTGTGTGCCCGAAGCCAGCGAGAAGGGAATCCCGTCCACCAGCATATCGATCTTGCTGCTGTCGGAGAACAACCGGAAATCGCTGGTCCGGCCGCCCCCTTCGAAGACAGGTTTTCCCGACTCGTCCGAGCGTGCATCGAAAGTTGCTTCCATCGTGCCGGTGGCTCGTAAATCGTCAGGTAGGTCTTTCTTGGCCCGGAGAGCCACCGCAAAAACGCCTTGCAGCGGAATTCTGGCCGCGATGACATGCACCCCATAACGCCGCGGGCCCAGCAGGTTCGACGCTTCTCCCGTCACAGAAAGCGAGCCATTCCCTACCGGGCTCAGACAGGCAAGCTCCCGCAGGCTGCGCTCCGCGACGGCGTAGTGCGCTTCACAATGACTCTTGAGGTCAAGCGGCGATGTTCCCGCGATGTCGTACCGGCGAAAGTCCTGGAGCAGCCCGTCAAATCGCACCAGCAAATTCGCGGGCGTCCCCGAAAACTCCAGCGAAGTGCGAACCGTCCCGCGCCATCCCCGGTCCTTTCCCGACAGGAATTTGCTGAGTTGCCCGAGCTGCGCGCCATCCCACTGCATGCTGAACTGCACCGGCGTGTCATAGAGCGAGTGTGCCCGTTGCCATTCCCCGCTCACCTTGACCATACCCGTGTCGCTCAGGTTCATGTCGGAGCGAACGGGCTGGCCACGCAAGCGCATTCCCCAGCTGTTCTCGGAATCCTGCCAGAATGCGTACTTCGCATCGGTGATGGCGAACGGTTTCTTCTCCGCGCCGAATTTGAAGTTGATTCGCCCGCGATCCGCTTCGATGTAAGGAAATGCCGGGCGCCGTTCAGAAACCGTCTTGCCCGTGGGCGCCACCGCGATCTGTGCAGTGCGCTCGAGAAAATTTTCAATGTTCCAGCGCCCGTCGTCGCGGCGAACCAGATTCAGGCTCGGCTCGGTCAGGCTGAGTCTCGAGATTTCCATGTGCCCGCGCAAAAGCGAACTCAAGCGAAGCAACGCGGTCACTTCCTGGGCGCGCAAGACCGGTTCGGCCCCAAACGCGGGATCGTCATAGACCACAAAACCGTCGAGATCGAAACCCGGTGCGGGAAGCAGATGAACGTGCACGTTGCTGATTTCGACCCGCCGCTGCACCGCCATGCCGATCGACGACGCGATCCGCGTCTTGAGGCGCGTTGCCCCGGGCCTTACCAGGAACAAGGCAAGGATCACGGCCCCGGCCGCCAGGATCCAACGTCGCTTGGCTCGCAGCGTCACTGGACCAACCGAAAGGTGCGGCGCCACCGCGTCTGGTCGAAGAAATGGATGGCGACGTGGACCAGAAATCCAATGCGCTCGCTGAAATCAGTATGCCGGTACTGATCCGCCGGCGTGTTGAACGACCAGTACACGAACATGGGCCGACCGATCACGTTCTCCTTTGGAATGAATCCCCAGTAACGGCTGTCCAGGCTCACATCGCGGTTGTCGCCCATGCCGAAGTAACTGTCCGCAGGAACCACAATGTCATCGCCCTCGATGTGCGAACGGATCTGCAGTTGCCAGTCGGGAGAGACGTTGTAGGCGTCCGACGGAGGCACCGCAGGAAAGTTGTCGCGATAGGGATCGTAGAAGAGCGGTCCCTTGTGCAGCACATAAGGTTCCGTCAGCTTCTCGCCATTGCGGTAGACCGCGCCATCACGCAGGTGAAGGCGGTCGCCGGGCACGCCCATGATTCTCTTTACCACATAAAGTCCCGGTTCCGCGGGAGACAGAAAGACCACGATGTCGCCGCGTTTGATGTCACGGTAGGGAAGCAGCGGTCCCATCCATTGTGTCTTCGGCGCGAACTGCTCGCGGTTCACAAAAACGTGATCGCCGATGAGGAGCGTATCCTCCATCGAGCTGGATGGAATCTCGAAGGCCTGCAGGATGAACGTAATAATGAAAAGGCCCGTGACCAGTACCGCGGCCAGCGAGGCAAGGAACTCGACGGTAGTTTCGCTCTGTTTCTCTGCCGGAGGATTGTCTTTCTTAGCCATGTCTGGTTTGGATCCAATGTGGTTGACTGCGTCAGCTGACCACGCGAAAAGTGCGGTCCCAGCGCGTGATCTGGAAAAAATGAGTCACCGCGTACGCGAAATGATAGAGTCTATCACCCACCGATGCGGGGATTGGCAAGTCGCTGTTCAGATCGCGAATCGACCAGTAAATCAGCAACGGCCTCCCCACAATATTTTCCCGCGGCACAAATCCCCAATACCGGCTGTCGGAGCTGTCATCCCGGTTATCTCCCATCGCAAAGTAATGACCGACCGGCACGATCAGCTGGCCATCTTCCACCAGTTTGGGCATCTGCACCCACCAATCCGCATTGATGCCGGGATCCAGAACATCCAGTCGTGGAAAATCGTCCCGAAAGAAATTTCGTTCCGGCTTGAAATAGCGGACGTAGGGCTCGGGCAGGGGCACGCCATTCACGAAAACCCGTTTGTTCACCAGATGGATGCGATCGCCCGGCACGCCAATCACCCGCTTTACGAAGTGCTGCGAAGGATTCACGGGATAGTGGAAGACAATAATGTCGCCTCGGCGGATTGGCCGATACGGGATGAGCAGGTTGCCTCCCCCGCTTCCGCCGTAACACAACTTATCCACCAGCAGGTAATCGCCGATGAGCAACGTGTTCTCCATCGACACCGAGGGAATCTGAAAGGCCTGCACGATATAGGTGATGACGAATACCGCAATCACGACTGTGGCCAGCAGCGACTGCGTGGATGTCAACCAGTCCGTGTTACTGTCCCGTGCTGCACTGGAAGACGTCATCATTGCGTAGGCGGCGTCGGCTGCTTCTGAACAACCTTGCCCTCGGCGGCCCCGGGAAATGCCGCAAGGTACTCCAGCACCTGCCGCGCCGCGTCCTGTTCCGCTTTCTTCTTGGTGCTGCCCTCGGCTCGCCCGACGAATTCGATTTTGGCCTGCCCCGGAGTGGAAAGCCTGACTTCTACCGTAAAGGTCTTGCTATGCTCCGGCCCGACTTCCTTCACGAGAACGTAAGATGCCTGCCGCCCCGTCGCTTGCAGGTTCTCCTGCAACGCCGACTTGAAATCCATGACCGGTACACCGCCGCTGGCGGGATTCATCCGCTCCAGTTCGGGGGCAACCACGGTCTGCAGAATAAACGTCCGCGCCGTTTCCAGGCCGCCATCCAGATACAAGGCAGCCAGCACAGCCTCAAATGCGTCCACCAGCAACGCCGTCTTGCCGCGTCCGCCGCTCTTTTCTTCGCCGCGGCCCAGCCGCAGATAATTCCCCAGGTTCAGGTTCTGCGCAACTTGAATAAGATGCCGTTCGCTCACCAGGTGAGCACGTAATTTCGAAAGTTCGCCTTCCCGGAAAGTTGGAAAGCGGCGGAAAAGTTCTTCCCCGGTTACCAGCGCCAGCACTGCGTCCCCCAAAAACTCAAGTTGTTCGTTATCTCCGGGACGAACGCCGGTTTTCACGGGCTGCAACGCCTCGAGTTCCCGTGCCTGGGAACTGTGTGTGAGAGCCTGGTCGAGGAGTTCCGGGCGCTGGAAGTGATAGCCCAACAGGTTTTCCAGCGCCGCGATTTCTTTGACTTTCATGCAGATTCGGGGCGGGCAAGATTCCAAACTTCTCCTCGCCCCTCAAAGTCTTGCTGAATCCGTCAGTTCTTCGGCTGATCGGAGGCCGCCGGTTTGGGCGCGGTCGCATTCCCGCCCACCAACTGATTCAGGCGATCGCGCTCCTGGCGCGCCAACTTCCCGGCGCTGGTGCTGTCCTGGGTCAACTCCACCGCGTGGTTGGCTTCCTTCAGGGCTTCAGGATACTTGCCTTGGCGGTCCAGCGAAATGGCCAGCCGCAACACCACCACCGGATCGGGCTGTGATGGAAAAGCGTCCACCGACTTCCGCAGATCCGCTTCCGCGCCCGCAAAGTTGTCCTTCTTGAATTCCAGGGTCCCGATGATGGAGTAGGCAAACGAGCGCAGCTGGCCCTTGTAGGCGTCAACCTGCTCCTGCGGCGTGTTGGGCGGAATCGAGATGTCGGTATCGACGGTCTGCAGCGACTTCTGCGCCATCTTCATGGCCTCGTCCAGACGCTGATCCTTGTCCAGATCGGTGTCGCGGGTCTTTTCGGCAAGCTCACTGGCAACCGTCACAAGCAGTTCCGGATCGTCGCCGTCAAGCGCAAGCCCCTTTCGGCCCATTTCAATGATCTTGTCGGAGTTGCCAGCCTTCTGATTTGCGCGCATGGCCGACTTGTAAAGCATCACGCGCAGTTCGCTGTCCGGAAATTTCGCCGCGAAATCGTCCGCGGCCTTCTCGGCGGCAGCCGCGTCGGTCAATGCCACCGCGGTCTTGTAGGCTTCATATTCGGGCTGAGTCTTCGCCTGTGGTGGACGCTTGCCAGCCGGCGCTGGGGCTTGCGTCCCGGTTTGGGGGGCCGTTTGCGTGTCGGGTTTGCTATTGGACTGCGCGAAGCTACACGTCGCAACCGCCAGCACAGCTCCGATCATCGCTGCTCGCTTCATGCTCTCTCCTTGGGTGCCGATTCTCGCGGGGGAGAATCGAAGTGCCTATTTTTTGTCCTGCTGTTGGCCGCTCGTGGGTGGCTCGTACGGCTTCTGCAGACCTCGCTCCGCGGCCGCCTTCACTTCCGGCAACGTGCTCCCGGCAGTCAAAGCGGCGTGATATTCGTCTAGCGCGTTTTCTCGCCGTTCCTGCAGGTCGAAGATTCTGCCCAGGTAGATATGCGACCAGGCGATCACCTTCGGCTCTTGCGCGACTTTCAAAGCCTGCTCGAAGTATCCGGTCGCGCCTGCCATGTCTCTTTTTGCCGTGGCCACCTGGGCCAGGATGAACAGCGCCCGGCCCGCGTCTTCGTGACCGTCATGCAACGCCTGTTCCGCCAGTTCCTGCGCCGTTTTTAAGTCTCCGCCCAGCAACCGCTTCTCCGCCAGGATCAGAAGATGCTGATCCTTGGGTCGCGCAAAATGCAGCACATCGGGAACCGCTTCGCCCGCAAACTGGGTTTCTGCAGCGCGCTTCTCTTCCTTCTTTATGTCGACCCCGGCGAGCAAGTCAAGATATGCATTGCGAATGCCTTCCGGCGCCTTTTCAAACTGCGCCAGCGAATCATAAAAGTAGCGCGTGAGAATGAAACCCTGCTCCATCGATTTTTCGACGGCGTCAGCGCGCAGCGCCTCGGGCGTCTTGCTGTTGCCCTGCATCCGGATTTCAACGGCGCGCACCAGGCACTCGGTCACCAGCAGGGAAGTGTCGATCTTGAAGAATTCTTCCATCGGCGCCCCTTTTACCGTTGCCAGCAAAGGCTCGAGGCGCTTCATGGAGGTCGGATACTTCAGCGACAACGGATCCAGAAGATAGTGCAGGTAAGTATGCCGGATCTGGTCCATCTTCAATTCCGACCCGGATGGCGAAATCACCACATAGTATTCGCTGCCATAATTCCGCGCATTCACCTGGCTGGGCGCGCCCATCGGCTCCAGATACACAGCGAATCCCCGTCCCAGGTAGCCGGAGGAAGGCAGCTTCAGATAGATCTCTGTGTCGAATAGTGTCTTCGACAACGGCTCGTGGTAGCGCTCGGTTAACCGCGTATATGCGTCGCGGTGCTTCTGCCAGATGGCATGGAAGCCGGCTTTTTCATAAACGATGGCGGCCAGTCTCGCAAAGCCCACAACGCTGGCCGCATCTGGCGGGAGTTCCGCTTCTTTCACTTTCGGCAGAAAATTCGGCGGATCGCCCAGATACAGCGCGAGCGAGATGTACTGCGCCAGGTCGCGCGAACTGTCAGGCCGAACATGCTCATGGTAGTACTGGCACATCAGGTTGGTGGCTTCCAGCGCTTCGTCGGAATTGTGAGTGGCCCGTGCGATCTCGCCGCGGATCTGCTTCCGCACCGGATCCGACGTATTCAACTCCTGCGAATATCCACACGTATTCATCGCCCCCAGGATGGTGAAAAGAGTCTCGCTGGTATCCAGTGTGACCTTGGGCGTGTTCTGCGCAAGGCACAACGGCGAGAGCAGAGCGATGAGGGCGGCTATTTTCGAATGTCGCAACCGGGAACCCAGGAAAACCTCCAACCGGGCGGTAAGCTGTAGGAGATGCAACGATAGTTTAAGGGGTCCGGCGCAGGGGGTCAAACGGCCTAAGCCCCTGCCGGCTGTAGCGGTTGCTGGAGCCGGCCGCCTGGATTTTATTCAAGTCCGTGACCGAAATTTACCCAAGAAGAATACAGGCGCTGCGCCCGGCGGGCGAGGACGCCCGCCGCTCCACCATCTTCTATCCGCGCACGCTGATTTTCGAAAACGACAACACCGCGCGTCCCGGAGTGGGGCGCCCCATCGACATCGCCGGGCGGAAGGTCGTGAAGATCAGCATCCTCTTCACTTCCGGCAGCAACTGCTGCGTACCATCCGGATCAGAAATAATCCGGTAATCCTGGATGCGCCCATTCGCGTCCACATAGGCCTCGATGACCAGCGAGTCTTCACTCACCGAGCTCAGCGTCGCCGCAAACGAAGACTCCTGCAGTTCCGGACCTGTATAGAGCATCAAAGGCACGTCATTCGCGTTGCGCGCCTGTAGTTCCGGCAAGGTCAGCCCCATCACGAATCCAAAGATGGCGACCGCTGCCAGAGTGCCTGCGGTAGCGGGAACCATGAAGGCATTCAGCAGGTTTTCCAGCCGCACCAGCAGGCCCTGGAAGGGCGGACGCCTGGCGGTGGCAGCTTCACGAGAAATGGCCAGTCGAAGCTTCAAGGCCAGGTCGGCGGGCGCCTTACGGCGTCCCACCTTAGCCAGCAATTCTTGTGTTTGACGGAGCAGCGCATACTCCCGGTCGCAATTCGAACACTGACCGAAATGCACGCACAACGCCTGCATCTCGGCTCCCGACAAAGCTCCGTCAAGGTACGGCGAGAACATCACCTTCGCCTCGGCGCACTTCATGACGACACCTCAAGTCCTTCTGCGGTCTTCGGCAATTCACAGATTGACTTCGAAATCTCTTCTTCCGGACTTTCCAGTCCCAGTTCCGCACCAACTTCGCGAACATATCCCGTCAGCCGGCGCCTGAGTGCTTCACGTCCGCGAGTCAAGCGCGACTTTACCGTACCCAGCGAAATCTCCAGCACCTCCGCGATCTCTTCGTACGACATTTCTTCCAGATCCCGCAGAATCACCGTGCTGCGATACGGCTCCGGAACATTCCGCAACTCCATTTCCACGCGCGCGCGAACTTCCTCATGCGCTGCGCAATCGAAGGGAGACTCCCGCTCATCAATCAGAGCGTCCCGCACGGAACCCGATTCGGACGTGTTGTCGAGCGGCTCCATCGATGTCTCTTTGGCCTTGTGCCGGAACCACCAGCGCCGTCGATTCGATGCCTCGTGCACGGCGATCCGGTAGATCCAGGTCTTCAGACTGGACTGCCCATGAAAGTGCTTCATCCCGCGGAAGACTTTCAGAAACACTTCCTGCGTAGTATCGGCCGCATCCGAGGGGTCGGTGAGGATGCGGTAAACCAGCGAGTAGATGGGCTGGTGGAACTCGCCTATGAGCCAGGCGTAGGCCTCTTCGGATCCTGCCTTCAATTCCGCGACTACGGCCTCATCCAGATCACGGGCCCCGATCGCACTTGCCATGTCACCCAAGGTGGCTACTCCCGCCATGACTCTCACGGCGCACCTCGTATTATAGGATTTTCGCGCGCCAACCAGAGGGAAAACTGGTTCGCCGCCCACTCCTCAGTTCCTACCCGAAAGCCGAATCGGCACCCACTTACATAGACCCCAGAGAAGTGTCAGGAGTTCCAGGATTGTAAGTAGCCTGTTTTGAGTGGCGTGGAGGTGTAAGAAGTGTAGAGCGGGCGCCCTCGCCCGCTAAAGCCAGGCCTCGTGTGTCGAAGGCTGCTGCTCCGAGAAAGCCTTGTAATTAAGACGGAGGCGGCGTAGCCGATTGCCCCGGCGGCGGAGTCGGCTGAGCGGTCGTCGGCTTGGGAGGCCGCGGTACTTTCTTCTTGGCCGCAGGCTTCTTCGGTTCGTTGTCGTCGACCACGATCTTCTTCGGAGGCGGAGGGGGCGCGGCTTGCAAAGCTTTGACCTGAGTCTGCAGCCGGGCCAGTTCCGTCTCCTTCGCGGCACTCAGCGTCTCCAGGCGCTCGCCCAACGACCGGCGGTTCCGCTCAATGGCATTCACATCATTCGATAGAGACTGGAACTCATCCTTCGACCCAAACGCCCCCGCCGATTCCGCAATGTTGCCCAGCACGTCGTACAGAGCGTCGAGATTTCGATAGAGCTTGAAGGTTGCCGTCAGGTCCTCCGGAGAGTTCCGCAATTGCGTCATGATCTCGGGCAACGCGCTCTGCAGGTTTCTTTTCACCGAATCCGTGTTGTTCAGAACCTGTTTCTTGTAGTTCGAATCCATCTTCCATTTGTCGATCCGCAACTTGGTCAAGTCGGCCTGGGTTGCCTGCGAAACCTGCTCCAGTGGGCCGAGGATCGCATTCAGTTCGCTCACCGAGGAGTAGGGCACGGGAGCAGGCGAGATCTGTGCCGTGAGACACGTTGCCGACATGAGAAGTGAAGCAAGAACGGGAGTGCGAAGGTTCAGGGTCATCTGTAAAGGGAGCGTCGTCTTCAGAATACTCATTTTCCGCATATTCTCAAAATCCCCCGCAGCCGCAGGATGGACTATCGTTAAGAGCCGCGGGAGTATAAAATAGTTGGTACTAACCGTACCCGCGGCAGCCGCCGCGCAAAGTGGGCCTGTGGCGCAGCTGGGAGCGCGCTTCCATGGCATGGAAGAGGTCGTCGGTTCGAACCCGACCAGGTCCACCAGTTTTGCAATTCCTAGCGTGTACATCTTGCGGAGTGAACGTTCGGGCCGGTTCTACACTGGAAGTCCCATCGCTCGCTTCAAAAATTGGTCGACTCAACCAAAGCGTTGGGGCGCGCCCCGGCGTGGCCGGGGAGGTCGTCGGTTCGAACCCGACCAGGTCCACCAGTTTTGCAATGCCTAGCGTGTACATCTTGCGGAGTGAACGTTCGGGCCGGTTCTACATCGGTTGTGCAGAAGATCCCTTAGCGCGATTGACAGAGCACAATCGCGGACAAACCAAATCAACCAGCGGCCGCGGACCGTGGCTGCTGGTTTACCAGGAACAATTCAAGACCTCATCGAATGCTCTAGCCCGCGAGCGACAACTCAAGAGCTGGAAGTCCCATCGCTCGCTTCAAGAGTTGATCGACTCAACCAAAGCCTTGAGGCGCGCCCCGGCGTAGCCGGGGAGGTCGTCGGTTCGATCCCGACCAGGTCCACCAATTATCCCTAAAACTTAGCGGACGAGTGCAGCCTTGATTCGGCGCATCGCTACGACGACCGATCACCGGAAATTACTGATCAAGACGACGTCACTGCTCTCGCTGCCTCGGGTCAGCGCCAGTTGCCTGCCGTCACGCGACCAGTCAAAGTCGAAAATCAGTCCCGATTCAAAATTCGTCATCTGTTTCGGCGCTCCGCCTCCTAATTTCTGTCGCCAGATGTTAGAGACGCCGTTCCTGGTTAACGCATATTCAATGGCGTCACCCGCAGGCTCCCAACGGGGGGCATTTGCTGAGGCTGGCCAGTCGAACTTGTACAAGTCGGCTCCGCCATCGGAAGAGATTACCTTCAGTTGATATGGATTGGATGCGGAGGGAGAACTGGGGTTCTCACGAGGTTCGGGCGAGGCGAGATACATGATTCGCTTTCCGTCCGGGGAGATTCTGAGAGGTAGGCCTTTATCAATTTCAAATTCAAAGTCCTTTGCGAGCACATCTGGAGGCTTCGCCCCCGTGATGGGAACCTTTACCGGGGTCCAGGAAGGCCCCCGCAAATAAACCACCCACTTGCCATCGGGGGAACATTGCGGGCCTGCGGCATCTGTCTCGTCAGCGATGCGGATGGAGTTTGAGCCGTCCGCATCCATGCGCCATATCCCTACCTTCTGCTCCCGATAGGCGGCGTAGACGATAAAGCGGCCATCGCCACAAACCGACGGGTCCCAGTTGGGACTATCATCGGGCGTCAGCCGACTACGCCCACTCCCATCCGGATTTATCACGAACATCTTGCCATCCTGGCTGGCAAAGATGATCCGGCCGTCGGGCATCCAGGAAAACCCTCCGACAGCAAACTCCTTCGTAGTGACCCGCTTGGCCTTTGCGGTGTTTCCTGCGGACGCGACCCACAAGTCGGAGACCGTTGTTAGCTCAGTGTCGACAAGAGTCTTGCCATCCGGCGTGAGATCCAGGCAACATAGCTGGTAATCCATCAGGTCATTGGTGAGGCGGCGCGCCTCACCTCTGGGATAAGAAATGAACCAAAGTTGCCCACGAAACGCCTGAGCAGCATTACTTATGGGCGCCAACAGACCACTTCCATCGGGCAGCCACCGCGGACGACCGATGGTGTCCGGTGTTGAGTAGATTTCACGGACCGATCCATCGGCGACCGATACGGCCCAAAGCACAGAACGAAGTCGTTTCGTGGCCTCCGCGCTTGTGAACGCAATCGTCTTGCCATCGGGAGACCAAGCTACACCAATAAACTCGTCACGGTAGGGTCGTGTAGCGAGCACCCGTTGATCACTCCCGTCGGCCTTGGCAATCAAAACATCAACTTTTCCAGGGGGCGAGTTTACCCGTAAAAAAGCGAACTGAGTGCCATCTGGAGAATAACTGGAGCCGAAGTCGATTCCCCCCTGCATCGCGAGGTGTGGTGTTCCGCCGAGCGCGGGTATCCGATAGAGAAAGGTGTCCGTAAAGTTGGGCTTCTCGGAGCGGACAAAATCAATGTAGTTGGAGTCCGGCGAGAAGGTCAGACCCCATATCCAAACTTCATCCGGCGGTAGAATCTGCACATCGCTGCCGGTAGCTACTTGACGAACGTTGAGGCTCTGTTTTTCCCCCTCTCGTAAAACGTAGACCACATAACGCCCGTCCAGTGAAATCGCGACATTGATGGCATTCCCGCTCTGTGTAACTCGGCTGATCTTCATGCCTTGCAGGTTCCACTCATTCCCGCGTTCGTTCAGCCTGGACAAGTAAATCCCTAATCCCCCGATCAGCGCCGCCAAGACAATCACCATCAGTGCCAGAACTCCCTTGTGGCGTTTTGCTTCCGCGAGCAGAACTGCTCCGCCGGAGGGTCGCAACTGCGGCGAGGAAATGGCTGCGGCGGAACTCGTGGAGGCGACCGCGCTCACCGTGTTGGTGCTGGTGGAATCCGTATCCCGGTTCAGCGGTTCCACGTCGGCGCGGACCTCGGCACCGTGCTGATAACGTATCTCCTTTTCGGGTACAGTCGGGTCACTCGTATTGGGCACTTGATCGACCCGAGCGATGAAGCGGTAACCACGGCGAGGAACCGTCTCGATGTAGGTCGGGTCTGTGGCGGAATCGCCGAGAGTCTCGCGCAGGCGGTTCACTGCGGCGTTGAGCCCATGCTCGAAGTCACCGAAGCTGTCTCCCGGCCAAAGCTTCCTTTGCAGCTCTTCCCGCGTCACCAGCCTGCCTGCATTCGAGGCGAGCATCAGCAACACGTCAATCGCCTGACCAGAGAGCTTCAGCCGCTGGCCATGCTTGCGCAATTCGCTTAATTCGGTCGACAGCTCAAAAGGGCCGAAGTGCATTGAGCCGATCGCCTTGCGGGGCTCCGACATGGCCCTACCCCCATTTGGGCCACGATCTTATCATCGTTTCCCCGCCGAACATGCCCGGCCGTTTCCTCTTCATCAACTGCTACCTCACCGATTTATCAATAAGTTGCGCTGTGATCCAGAACTATCTGATTTGGACTTTGCCAGCATTGAGATAGCACCAGGCACAGCCCAAGTTCGGTGGCACCAACGGGGTGACCACCATGAAATCGAGCTTTCTCATCGCAGTGCTCTTTGCCGCCTCCACGGCACAAACGCAAACCCTTCGGGCCGTCCCAGTCGATCTGGAAGGGACTGGCCAGACACCCAAGAGCGTTCAGTTCTTGTGTACACAGGACTATAACCGCGATGAGTGCCTCCAGCATGCACTGGAGCTACGGCGCGTACTCATGACGTATCCGGTAGAACGGCTAGGAATGTGGTCTTTTGTTCTGGTGCCATCCTACAAGTGGAAGGATCTCGTACGTTCCCTCGGAGGTCCTACTCACAGTCCGGCTTTTACCATCTTCGAGCAGCGCACGACGGTTATGGAGAGTAGCCTCTTTTCCGCAACTGCAACCCGTAGTGCCGAATTCCTACACGTCTTTGGTGTGACAGGAGAAGCATTGCTTGAGTTGGCTGTCACCCATGAGTTGGGACATTGCGTTTGCCAGGATCCAGACGAGCGGAAGGCAGACGATTATGGTCGCGAACTGCGCGAGGGCAAGACTCCAGATTGTGGCCGAACACCAAAGAAGAGGACTGGCCATGTCATGGCGAAGAATAATCAGTAGATTCGGTTCGATGGCGGGTGCACACTTCTCTGGAAGAGGTCTTTGGTTCGAGCTCGACCACCAATTCCCGCAAAATTGAGTCCCGTTGAAACCTAGCGAAGTTTTTTCAGCCAAGAACATATTCTCAAACTAGGGCTTGCGGCGAGGGCGAAAGATCATAAAGGAAGCTCATAGCCCTAGGTTTGCGGGCGCATCAATGGACTGTGCTGTCTAAAAGAAACCCTCGCCGCTAATCCGTTAGGGTCAATCAATTCTGCGCGCAGCGAGAGTTATCGCGCTGTAGTCTGTCGGACTCGCGTGGCTCCGATGTCATTGCCTGGCGCTGCCTCGACAATTAGTCAGCGACTACTAGTTCTCATGGCCATCTTCTCTTTCGTGGTCGTGAGCGCGGCGAAGGTTGTTCTTGTAGACAGCGGTGGCCACCTCCCGACCTAACCTCCCTCCCGCCACTTGGTCGAATCGATAATGGATCCCGCCGTAGACACGCGCGTCATCAACATCCGCAGTGATCTCGTTGAACGACGTATACTGCAAAGTGATGCCGGGCACGGCGGGATTCGATAGCGTGATCGAATGTCCATCCGCGCCGTAAAGACGCCGCAGAACCTCAGCCCCGCCGCTAGTTCCGCTTGCGTGATTTGAGGGGTAACTCGGAAAACATGGTGTCGCGATGAACGGGAGGAAGGTGAGATCGGCATCGGTCTTCCTGTTGCCATCCGTATCCCCTGCACGAATAGCGGTCTCGGGACGCCAGAAATTGTAGTGGTACTTGTTGTACATGGACGCTACCAGGCTGTCGTTGATGGCCATGTTAAGCAGGGCCAGGGCCCGGGCATTCTGCGACATCGACCGGCCCTGAGTGTCAGCGACCTGCCGGGCAGCCTGATTGAGCACATATGCCGGAGAGGAGACCTGGTAGAAGAGCACGACGTCAGCCCGGTCTGGCGGACGCCGGCTGCTGGTAACACTCCCGACCGTCATCACCTCGTTGTACCCCCTCGCAAATCGATTGCTCGTCAGGGCTGGCGGCGGGTCGATCAGAAATTGTTGCGCGCTCGCGATACCAAATGGAGTTACGTTCTGCCAATGGAAGAAGGCGCCCACTGCTGTTCCATTGACCAACGGACAACTCGGTGTGGCTTGCCATTCCCCGGGAACCGTCGGGCCCGGCGTTTTGAATTGCGGTGGCGACGATCCATCGTTGGTGCGCAGCAGCAGCATGGCAGCAGCTGCAGCTTCGCCCGTCGCGAGGCCGTCAATTTTCGCCCGGCCGTCGGCTATCGTGGCCAGCGAATTTGCCCGCGCCGCGTCCAGCGTCGAAGCGCTGGCTGGGAAGTAGGTGCTCAATACTCGATGGGCCGCCGCGACAGCAGCGGCTTTGGCAGATGCGCCTGGCGGCGCCGTGATGATCCCAAGATACGGTTTATAGTCTCCACGGATGGCGTTGACGGCTTCAAATACGGCAAGTTGAACGATTGCCGCAGTGCGTGCTTGGGCGAATGGATTTTGACCGTTCGCGACGGCCGTATCGGTCGCAATGGCGTTCCAGTCCAAAACCGCGTCTGCTTGTGCGACTGCGGATCCGATCAACAGAAAGCTGACCAGCATGGTCAAGCTGCAGATTCGAGTTTTCATGGTTTCTCCTTCAACTCTGCGATTTTTTCCAGGGCCTGGTGTGAACGAATACCGATCCTTAGGGCCGTAGTCCCTGCCGCGGGCGAAAATGACTGGAAGGTAGCATTCCAGCTCCTGTCGACCGTTTGAAAAATCTTGGCTTATCTCTGGTGTGGTAGTGCCTCGGGCATACCGCGTGCGGCAAGGAGAAGAGGAATGTCTAGCAGAGGCGAGCGCAGTCGCGAGCCACGATGTCATTGGTTTGTGGCAATTGCGGCGCGCGCGTCGAGGGCATCAGCACTGCGGACGCTGATGGCGCGTTCGTCAGAAAAAGTGGAACCGCAAGGCTGTAGTGAATGACTCCCCGCTTAGACATTCGCAGCGCAGTTGGATGAAGGTCAAACCAAGGAGAGACAACCGACGCTACGATCGCAACGAGAAGAAGGAAGCCGACGAACTGAACAAAGCGGCCCCACATGGGGTGCAATCCTACCCCTGTTTTCGTTGGGCTGTCAATCGAAGGCACGAGTGTCCCGCCAGCAGAATGCACTGCATAAAAGTGTTCGCCAGTCTTCTACGGAGCTGCATGCTCACTCCTCATAACCGGAACAAGATTAGGAACGAGTATGCGGCTCACAAGCCTCCCGCAAGTGTTACGCTTCTCAAGATGGCGGCGATTGACCATACTTGGCGCTCGTTCCTCATTTTAGCGATATGTCTCGGCGGGACCGCCCGCCCGGTGCTCGCACAGCAACCTCCCTCGCCTCCGAAAAAACCTGCCCGCTGGTCCATTCAGGTCACGCCCCCCAAGTTAGTAAACGGCGTCCCGATTTTCCTGCAAGTCACTCCCTCGGCACCGCTCGAATCCATGACCGGTACTTGGCTCGGCCACGACCTCACCTTCGATCATGCCGCAGGAAAGAACTGGTTCGTGCTCGCAGGAGTCAGTCTCGAGACCAAGCCCGGACGCTATCCCCTGAAAGTCGAAGCCGTGACCACCGCCGGCAAGCACGTTCACTTTGAAAAGCAATTGGTCGTCGGCCGCGAGAAGTATCCGACCATCGAGCTGAAAGTTTCCAAGCAATTCACCGAGCCGAACCCCGAGCAGCAAGGCGAAATCAAGCAGGCTCAGGACGTGAAGAAAGAGGCCTTCAGCAAGATCACGGTGGCCCGCGAATGGTCGGGACCTTTCTCAGCCCCGGTCAACGCGCCCAGTTCTGACATCTTCGGCACGCGCCGCGTCTTCAATGGCGTGACCAAGAGCGTTCACCAGGGACTCGACTACCGCGTCGGTCCCGGCACGCCGGTGATGGCGATCAATTCCGGCACCGTCCTTCTCGCGCGTTCGCTGTACTTCGAAGGAAATTGCGTGGTGATTGACCACGGCCAGGGCCTGCTCAGTCTCTACCTGCATCTTTCGGAACTCAAAGTGAAAGAAGGAGACCGCGTCGACCGGGGAACCGAGATCGGCCTGAGCGGCGCCACCGGCCGTGCCACCGGCCCGCATCTGCACCTGGCGGTGCGCTGGCAGGGAGTGTATGTAAGCCCCGCGGTTCTGTTGAGACTGCCCTTGCCCGAAACCAACCGGAAATCGGCGAGCAGAGAATAATTACAGGCGGGCGCTCGGCCCCTTCGGAGCCGGCCCCCGGAGGCTGCTTGGCTTGCTAGAGTCTTTCAAATCCAGATTGCGAATCAGCCGGTGCAGGTAATTCGGATGAACCCCGAGCGCCTTGGCGGCTTCCGTGATGCTGCCGTGCGCTTCTTCCAGCGCACTCTGGATCAGCCGCTTCTTCAGTTCCTTGACGGCGCCGTGATACTTCGCCTCGCCCACCCCCGGCGCCGGATCGCGTTCCAGTAAATTCTCCGGCAGATCCTCGGGCAGGATATCTTCCGACGTGCCCAGCACCAGCGCGCGTTCCATCACGTTTTCCAGTTCCCGCACATTGCCGGGCCAGTCGTAATTCTGCAGACAAGCCAGCGCTTGCCGCGACAAGGCCTTGGGCCGGGTGCCGCACTTGGTGCAGTGCTTTTCGACCAGGAAACTGACCAGCATCGGGATATCTTCCTTGTGATCGCGCAGCGGCGGCATGGTCAGGCTGACCACGTTCAAGCGGAAATATAAATCCTGCCGGAACTCTCCCTTGCGCGACGCCTCTTCCAGATCGCGATTGGTGGCCGCGATCAGTCGAATGTCGACATGAATCGCCCGGTTGCCGCCTACCCGCTCAAACTCGCGTTCCTGCAGCACGCGCAGCAGCTTCACCTGCAGCGAAGGCGCCAGTTCGCCGATCTCGTCCAGAAAAAGCACGCCGCCGTCGGCCATTTCCAGGCGGCCTTTCTTCTGTGCAACCGCGCCCGTGAATGCGCCCCGCTCGTATCCGAACAGCTCGCTCTCCAGCAGGTTCTCCGGAATCGCCGCACAATTGATGGCCACAAAAGGCTTGCTGGCGCGAGGGCTCTTGCGATGGATCGCGCGCGCGGCTAATTCTTTTCCCGTTCCGCTCTCTCCGCCAATCAGCACGGTGGCATCGGTCGGCGCGACGCGCGCCAGGAACTGAAAAACATCCTTCATCCGAGGGCTCTCGCCGACCAGCGTGCGGTCGAGCGTGATTTCAGTAGTCAGCCGCTGATTTTCCTGTTCCAGCCACTGCAGCCGGCGAGCATTCTCCAGTGCGACCGCGGAAATTCCTGCAATCGCGGTCACCAGTTGCAGATGATCCTCATTGAATCGGTCCGCGACGTTAATGGTGTCGAGATAAATGCAGCCAATCGTCCGCTGATAAATACTCAGCGGCACACACAGCAGGGAACGCACTTGCAGCGCGATCAGGCTCTCCACCGCCGCCAGACCGGTGCCGGGAACGTCAGAGCCCAGGATTGCCAGCCCCTGCTCGAGCACGCGCCGCGCAATCGTGCGGCTGACCCGCACCGACTTCTCATTCCTTGCCTCGCGATTGCGCCCGAACACCGAGTTGAACTCACCGCTGGTGCCGTCGAGCAGGATGGCTCCTCGCTCCGCCGGAGCTACTTCAAAAATCAGATCGAGCACCTGCGCCTGCAATTCGTCCAGATCGCGAATGGAGTGCACGACGCGGCTGATTTTCAGCAGCGCGCTCAGATTGCGCGCCAGCCGCGAAGTTGCCGGCAACTCGCTCAGAATCTTGTCGGGCTGTAGGTAAAGAACATCTTCCGGCCGGATTTCAGCCGCGGCGTGGGTTGCGCCCGTATCCTCGAATTCCACCACGCGACTGGATCCCGAACTCTTGTCGGGATCGTCCTCGATGAGGAACCGGAAAACCGAATCGCCCACCGCGATTTCATCCAGATGATGCAGCCAGTGATCCTTGACCGGCTCGCCGTTTACCAGCGTACCGTTGCGGCTGTCCAGGTCGCGCACCTTAAAGCCGGATGCTTCGCGACGAATCAGGCAATGCCGCCGCGAAACCGACGGATCGCCGATCGGCAGGCCATTGGAGGCATCGCGTCCCAGCGACAGATCCGAGTCTGGAAGCGCGAACACCGAATCGCGCAAAGGCCCCCCGATTGCCACGAGCCTAGGATTGCTTCGACTCTTCGCGGCACTGGCCGTGTTCCGGATTGGGTTGGTTGCCATTGCTGACCGCTCGCCAAATTCCCGAGCTATCCGAGAAGATAGTCGCCTATCCGATCGGATAGGGCTTTCATAATAAGTGAAGAATCGCGAGAAAGCGCTTCAGCCGCCTGAAAATAAATTAACCCTCATTGCTGCAATGGCTTGCAGGCAACATGGGAGCTCTTGTCTCACACCCCGCCAACTTGGCCGCTAGCGTGCTTTGTAATTGGGCGACGACTGGCCTGGCAAAGCGACGGGGGAAGCGCTTAAGTATTTTCGGCTAGGCAGGAGCGGGAATCGAGGAACCGGAGGGACCCCCTCGCCGGTTTCCAAGATTCCCTTTTTTCTTTTGCTGAGTTTCAGGCGGGTGGCCAGGCCCTATTGATGTCTGATCGTCCTGTCACCGGAACAGCAGGGGCGCGAAGTTTGTCAGGTTGTCGCGCCATACCATCCACGTATGCATGCCTTGTGTCTGGACGGCGGTCGGCTGCAGACCTTTCTCCCTCAACCATGCAATCAGTTTCTGATTTGGATCGAGCAACTGATCTCCGGTTCCGCAAGCGATCCAGAGCAGCCGCAATCTGGCATTGATGCCTGGCGCGGATTGGGCTGTTATGCCCGGGAACGCTGAACCAAAGTCGCTTTCTCCCAGACGGCCGGAACTGAAGCCTCCCACGTAGGCAAAGTCATCGATATGATTCAGTCCCACGAGCAGGCTTTCGGCGCCGCCCATGGAAAGGCCGGTTATCGCATGATCTTCGCGCCTATCCGAGAGCGGATATTGCTGTTTCACAAGTGGCATGATTTCCTGAAACAGCGCGTCTGAAAATCTCCGCTTATTGCGTTGCGCCAATTCGCGATCATCCGAACCGCTCCATCCTTTGGCAATTATCTCCATGGTTCCGTAGCCGAGAGGCATGACGACGATCATCGGTTTGGCCTTCCCCTGGGCGATGAGGTTGTCGAGGATCACATTGGCCTTGCCCATGGCCGTCCAGGCGCTGGCATCGTCGCTGTATCCGTGAAGCAGGTAGAGCACCGGATACTTTTGCTTCTTAGCAGGATCGAAACTGGGCGGCGTGTAAACGTAGTATTCGCTGTCGATCCCGACAATGCTCGACCGGTAGTAATGATGATGCACCACACCATGCGGAACGTTACCCATCTCCCACGCCATCGGAGGGTTGCCGGGAACCAGGAAAGTATTCTCTTTCTCGAAAAACCCCGTCGTGAACGTCTCGCTGCGCGGATCAAGGACATCGGTTCCGTCAACTTTAAAGCTGTAGCTGTAATACTGAGGAGCCAGTTTCGGTACCGTGACGCTCCACGCCCCGTCGGGCGCTTTCGTCATCGGCAACGGATCCTTCATCCCTTCGAGATTGAGTTCTACCTTGGCCGCGTTCGGCATGGCTAGGCGGAACACGGCCGTTCCATCCGGCTGCAACCTGGGGCTCGGGGGAGTCGCCGACTGAGCGCCTGCGGGACAAAAGCTTCCAGCGCCGCAGAGCATCAGAAACAGAAGCGCGCGCGAGAGCACGATGGATGGCCGCAGAGTGAGTGCAGTCATTGGAATCGGGATGTTCTCCAGTCTGTGAATCGCAAGCTCGGGAACCAGGCCCGTTGCGGCACGTTCTATCGCATGGCGTAGATGTCGTAACTCACCTTCGACTGCGCGACATCAAACACACCAACGCCCACGCACTGCAAGCGGTTCAGCCACAAGTAGTCCGGATGGCTCGTGTGATACCGCGGCGCAATACGCAGTTCGGGGCGCGGCGGCAGGATTCCCTTCAGAAATTGGCTGTAGCCGGCCGGTCCCAAATCCACGACGCCGCCGTACGTCGTATATACCAGGGCGCCGTCGTTCATTTCCATGGTGGCGCGAACGTCGAGCAAGCCAACGCCGTCGCTGCGCAGCAAGAGCCAGTCGCCGCCGACGGTCCTAAGCCGACCTCGCATCCTCGGCCCCGAGACTTCGCCGTCTGTAACGTAGAAATTTACTCGAATCCCCTCCGTAACGGGTCCAATCACTTCAGGGGAAGCCAGCGTTGCCCAGTAGGAACAGACGTATTCAAGGTCAACACTGGCGAGACGATTGACTGTAGTGGCGGCATTCATTGGCTCCTCCACGTTGAATCGCGGATAGTGAAATTGGGATCTTTGGTGGCCGCTGTAGCTACTACTCAACTGACAATAGCATCCCTGGCACCCTTTTCTCCCCGCAATCTCCTGCAGCGTTTGTGGGTGACACGCTGGGAGAGGCGGACTGATAGTGTTGGCCGACGCCGGTGGCCCGTCAGCCGCTTTGCCTGGACGGTCTCAATTCCGGGCAGACCTGTATCGCGAAACTACCAGATCAGCTTTACACCCAACTGAATGTGTCGCGAGCCGCCCGATCCCACGACGGGGTTGGAAGCCCCCACATCGGGAGTAAATCGGACAACCCCGAGATGGTCAATGCCATAGACCGGATCCGAAAGATCCGTGCCTAATGTCAGCCAGTCGAAATTGGTGTGGTTGAGAATGTTGAAGAATTCGCCCCGCAGCTGAAGTTTCATCCGCTCCGAGAGATTCCAGGCTTTGGTCACAGACATATCCCAGTTCTTGAAGGGAGGACCGACAAATATGTTGCGTCCCATGTTCCCGAACTGCCCAGGCTCGGGCGGCGTGATGACCGAATTGCCTTCGACGAAGCAACCCCAGTAGTCGAGCTGGTCGATGGATGCGTGCGCCACGCATCGAGGCTCTGTGCTGCCCGGGTAGATGTACTTCGCTTGCTGTGTCAATCCCCAGTGAATATCCGAGGGGTTTGCCGAAGAAATTTAGGAAGTCGCACGCAAGAAAATCGCACTGATCCGCTCACGCGGTCGCGGCGACGTCCTTCGCGGCGACTCCAGCCGATGGCGCCATCTCGGCCACTCCGTCGCGGAATGTCACCGTCTTTCCTGAAATCGACGGCACGCGCTCCCCGGGAACAAGAATTCCCACCAGGTAAAGCGGATCGGCCGCGGAGATAGTGATGGCCTCATTCGAGGCTGGCAGTTTCCGCATTGCTCGAACCGACTCCACCGCAACCGGAAGCGCAAACTGTTCTCCCAGGAAGCCATCCACAAAGCGGCCGCCGCGAATTTCTCCGCGATCCTCGAGCCGGCGGAAGGACATCAGCAGCTCGCGCCATGTGGGCAGATTGGCCTCGCGCGCGATCACGTCGCGGAAAACAATTCCGTAGCGTTTCAGCAGCATCCAGCAGGCGGACTCAAGAGAGCGTGTCTTCTCGATCGCGTCCCCGCCGTGCAACAGCGCCCAGCGTCCCGTGCTGTGCCGCGGACGGGCGGTGCGGCCGTTACCCTGCCCCGCGCGCCGCTTGGGGTCGATCAGGGAACGCAGGTTGTCGAAGCCATCGGCGGTTATCAGCCCGCCGGCAACTAGTTCCCACAGCGCGGTTTCCACTTCCGCCTTCAGCTTGCCGGTTCCGCGCACGATGTCGGCAAAGAACGACGCGCCGCGCTGGCGCAGGAAATCGAGCACTTGCCGCGCCCCCTGGCTCAAGCCGCGCGCTTCCGGTTGATCCGCGCCCGGATGCTTCGGAGTCATCCAATCCGCTTCCTCGCGGATGAAAAATGTAATCGGCGCGACGCTGGTCGGAATCACGCGCCGCTTGCCTTCGGCGGAATCCTCGAGCGTAGCCGGATGTGGAGACAGCCGTCCCCATCCCACCGCGCCCGTCAGGCAAAGCTGGTCGAGCCACTTGGGATCGTAATCGGCAACGCGCCGGGCCAGAACGTGGCGTTCCCACGCGTTCGCCGGTATCTCAAACCCCTGCAGCTGGCGAAGCACCTCCAGCGTCCCGCGTTCCCCAACCACCTGCGTTCCAGGAGCGATATGTTGCCACCGCAACAGCCAGCGCATGAATTGCGCCTGCGTGACCGGCTCGATCTGC
This sequence comes from uncultured Acidobacteriota bacterium, assembly GCA_963733805.1. Classification (GTDB taxonomy): domain Bacteria; phylum Acidobacteriota; class Terriglobia; order Terriglobales; family Acidobacteriaceae; genus Gp1-AA133. Next base: position 149,579 of record CAVTEO010000013.1, read on the forward strand.
TTGCGAAGGGTCGCGACGGTGAGTCGGTGAATGCGGGCCAGCAGGCGCCGGTCGCACCATTCCGTCTCTTCGACCTTGGGGTCGGTGAACTTGCCGCGCAGAACCGAACCGCTGGCCTCCATGCGCAGCAGCGCTTTTTCGATTTCACTCGCAGGCACGCCCAGCGTGCTGCTCATACGCGAAGCGCTGGCCGGGCCAAGATGCGACATCCATCCGGTTACCAGAGACAGCATGGCATCGTCGTGAGTCGGCGGCGCACCGGGTACGTCGGACATCGCCGGTTCAATTTGAGCAGATGGGAACAATAAGGAAAAGCATTTCACTTCCTCCGCTGCTACCCAGTAGCGGCGTGATGCTGCCGAAGGTGTCTCGGCCGTTGCGACCGTGGCCACTCCCGCGCGCCCCTGCAAGATCAGTTGCTCAAAGAAGCGTCGCCACGGATCGGTGGAGTTCACGCTCACTGCGGCCAGGCCGCCCTGCTCTAGCACGGTCGAAGGACCGGGACAATCTTCAGGAAACGCGACCAGCGTATGCAAAACGTCGTGCAATTCGTCGGCATCGCGCACATCGGGCCAGGCCTCGTCCTGCACCTGAGCGATCGCGGCCGGCTCCAGCTTGCCGACTTCCTCCAGCACAGACTCCGGCAATACGCGGCGCATCTCGACCGCACGCGCGCGCCGTTCTTCCAGCGGAGCATCGTCCAGGTAGGCATACGGATTCGCATTCAGAATCTCGTGCGAGAACTGCGAGGGCACCGGCGTATCCACGGCAATGCACCGAATGCTGCCGTCGGCGATCCCGGATAACAGTTTTCGCAGGCCATCGATGTCCATGGCTTCGGTGAGCACGTCTTTCATCACTTCGTGCACCAGGGGATGGTCGGGAATCTGAATGTCGCCCTCGATGTTTTCCTGGCAGGCCGCCACGTCAGGAAAGACCGAAGCCAGCAAATCGTCGGAGCGAATCCGCTGGATCTGCGGTGGCACTTTCTTGCCGTTTTGAAAGCGAAGCAACGCCAACGCGCGCGACGCATCCCAGCGCCAGCGCGTTCCGAAAATCGGGGATGCCAGCGAGGCCTGCTCCAAAATCGGTTGCACGGTGTCGGCCTGCAGAAACTGAAATACATCGGCAAGCGGGAAGCTGTGCTGCTCGGCGAGCGCGATGTTCAGCCCGTTGTCGGTGGCCGCCGCCTGCAGTTCGAAATTGAAGCTGCGGCAGAAGCGCTTGCGCAGCGCAAGTCCCCACGCCTTGTTGATTCTCCCGCCAAACGGAGCATGGATCACCAGTTGCATGCCGCCGCCTTCGTCGAAGAAGCGCTCCGCAATGATCGTGTCTTGCGTCGGGACCGCACCCAGCACCGCGCGGCCCTGCAGGATGTATTCAACGGTTTGCTCGGCCGCCGAATCCTCCAGCCCGCATTCCTGCTTCAACCAGGCGACGGCAGACGCCACCTTCGGATTGTTCTGCGACACGCCCACCGGAGGCGTATCCGCGAGCAGATCGCTCACATGCTGCCGCAGCGCGGCAATGTGCAACGAGAGCTCTTCTGTACGCGCCGGCGCTTCTCCACGCCAGAACGGAACACTGGGAGGCGCGCCGTGGGCATCCTGCACCAGTACACGGCCGGAGTTCGCCTCCACCCGCCGGATCATCCACGACGTGTTGCCCAGCAGCATCACATCGCCCTTGTTGCTTTCGACGGCGAAGTCCTCGTCGACCGTGCCGACCACAATGCCTTCCGGTTCAGCCACCACGGTGAACAGCGCATTGTCGGGAATCGCTCCGCCACTCGTGATGGCGGCAATCCGGCTGCCTCGGCGCGCGCGCAGCTTGCCATTTACGCGATCGCGGTGCAGGTACGCCCCGTAGCGTCCCCGGCGGGCAGCAATCCCTTCCGACAGCATCTCCAGAATTCCGTGATAGGTCTCGAGCGAGAGGCCGCGGTAGGGATAGGCGCGGCGAATGAGGTTGTACAGTTCGACCTCGCCCCATTCTTCGGCGGCGCAGGCGGCGACAATCTGCTGCGCGAGCACATCCAGCGGGCAGTCGGGAATAATCAGGCGGTCGAGATCGCCATGCCGGATGGCACGCACCAGCGCCGCACACTCCAGCAGGTCGTCGCGGGTCGTGCAAAACAGGCGGCCCTTCGGAACGGCACCGCGCCAGTGGCCCGATCGTCCCACGCGCTGCAGAGCGACGGCAATCGAACGCGGAGAGTTAATCTGGATCACAAGATCAACAGTTCCAATGTCGATACCGAGTTCAAGCGAGGCGGTCGCTACCAGCACCTTGATCTGGCCATCCTTTAATTTCTTTTCCGCGGCCAGGCGAAGCTTGCGCGACAGGCTTCCGTGATGTGCGGCTACGTTGTCTTCGCCAATACGCTCGCCCAGTTGATGCGCCATGCGCTCGGCCATGCGCCGCGTGTTGACGAAGACCAGCGTGGAGCGATGCTGTTCGACCAGCTGGATCACCCGCGTATAGATCTCGTCCCACATCTCGTTCGAGGCAACGGGCCCGAGCGGGCTCGGCGGCACTTCGACTCCGAGATCGAGCGTGCGCTTGTGGCCGATGTTCACGATGACGGGATCGGGCCGCCCGCTGCCGGTCAGGAAATGGGCCACGGTCTCGATCGGCTTCTGCGTAGCTGAAAGCCCAATCCGCGCAGCCGGCTTGTGGGTGAGTGCCTCCAACCGCTCCAGCGAGAGCGTGAGATGGGCGCCGCGCTTGTCGTCCGCGACCGCGTGAATTTCGTCGACAATCACCGTCTCCACGTCGCGCAGAATGGCGCGGCTCTTCTCGGCGGTCAGCAGAATGTAGAGAGATTCCGGAGTGGTGACCAGGATGTGCGGCGGCCGCTTCAACATTGCGCGCCGCTCGTGCGCCAGCGTGTCACCCGTGCGCACCGCGGTCCGAATCTCTGGCATCAGCAGGCCACGCTCGCCCGCCATCTGCAGAATTTCGCCCAGCGGAATCTCCAGGTTTTTCTGGATGTCGTTGCCGAGCGCCTTTAGCGGTGACACATACAGAACTTCGGTCCGGTCTTCGAGTTCGCCCGCGAGCGCCTTGCGGATGAGCCGGTCGATGCAGGCGAGAAACGCCGCGAGCGTTTTGCCGGACCCGGTGGGAGCCGAGATCAGGGTAGTGCGTCCCTCAAGGATGTGCGGCCAGCCTTGCTCCTGCGGTTCGGTGGGCGTTCCGAAGCGCTGGACAAACCATTCCTGCACCAACGGATGGGCCCACGCCAGCGATTGGGGAACAGGGAAGGACATTCCTGCTATTTTATCGGGATTCGCGACTTTCGTAAATTGTTCGCCTGAAGATAATTTTGTGCGAAACCGGCTGAAATTTCAGGATGCTAGAATTCCGGCGATGCCCAGCAAAGCTTCCGCCCAGTCTCGCGCCAAAAAAATCAAGCTCATCCTGTTCGATGTCGACGGGGTCCTCACCGACGGAAAGATCTGGATATTTCCTGCGCCGGCGGGAGCGCAGCAGGCCACTCAGGAACAGGCTGCACAGCACGGCGGCCAAGGCGGATTTGGCCTGCTCAGTCAGAACATGATCGAAGCCAAGGGATTCAACGCGCACGATGGTGCGGCGTTCTCCCTGGCGCGCCTGGGCGGAATGAAGAGCGGACTGATTACCAAGCGGATCTCCGAAACCGTCGCGCTGCGCGCCCGCGACCTGAAACTGGAGCTGGTATACCAGGGGATCCAGGACAAGCTCACCTGCTTCGAATCGATCCTGCAAAAGGAAAACCTCAGGGCTTCCGAAGCGGCGTTCGTGGGCGACGATGTCATCGATCTCCCGGTGATGCGCAATTGCGGACTGGCCATCGCCGTGGCAAATGCCCGCCGCGAAGTGAAGGCCGAAGCGCACATGGTGACCGAACATGCCGGAGGTGATGGCGCAGCCCGCGATGCCATCGAGTTCATCCTGAAAGCGCAAGGCAGTTGGAAACGCGTGGTCAGCGAATACATTTGCGAGCGCAGTCCGAAGGGGAGGGCCGGCGTCAGCCGCTGAGGTTCGCTTCCGGAAATTCTTCCCCAACAGAGGACACAGAGGTCACCGAGGAACCCTCAAACGACCAAACCCACGCCCTCCTCCGTGTTCTCTGTGCCCTCTGTGGTGATCGCGTTTTCGGGTTTCCGCCGGGCACAAAAGGCCGCATCTCGGGAAATCGTCACCACAGGAAACACGGAGAACGCCGGGAGGCGGTTGACTATTAGCTAAGTTATTGAAAACTCGTAGAAGCACTTTCAGGAGACGAAAACTACCATAGCGCTATCCTGTAGAATGCCCATTCCGAGCGTTTAGGAGCCCGTAGGCGGCCGTTCAAGGTCGGGATGATGGTCAAGCCATCCCGCCCCGCTCGGACGCCCTATAAGTCATCCTGGCCAAAAAGTTATCTTTTAGTTAATGCGACCAAATCAGTCGGTTAGTGATGCCCGAGATTTCGTCCGCGGCCCGAACTTTTGGGAGAGTGGAAAAAGAGGGGATCGCTCGAAGCTCGCGACTCGAAGCTCACAGCTTAAAAAACCCACTGATCACCTGCTTGGGGCGTGCTCGGGTCGGCAATCAGTGGGTTTACCGTTTCTCCTTACTCACCCTGTTGTTTTCAGGAGTTAATGAAGACACTCTAACCTGCCGAAAGCCGCCCTGTGTCGGGTTTTACAAAACTTTACCGTTCTCGCGGCAGATACACGCGAACCGCGCAATTGACGATGGTTTGCGCGCATTACCATTTCCATCAATTCGGTCGCTGTGGCCGAATTTGTGGCGAGTCGCCGTTTATGTCGGATTTCGCACGTTCCGCTTCGTTGTAGTCGTTGAGCTTCACCATGGCGGCGCTCTGGTGCTGGGCGGACGGGTGGCAATACTTCTTCGTCATCTCAATTTTCTTGTGACCGACAATCGCACCCAACGTGAACAAATCCACACCCGCTTCGCCCATGCGTGACGCCGCTTCGTGCCGTAGATCGTGCAGTCGAAACGACGGCGTGATCCCGGAACGCTTCAATGCGGCGGCGTGCGCGTTGTTCGGTTTGACCATGTGGGCGCTTGGGTCACCCTTCGCCGGGAACAGGAACCATCCCGGCGCTTTCGCGGCCGCAGCGCGAAACTCCAGCACGGCACGCACACGCGGCGTGGTTGGAATTTTGCGGCGTCCAGCTTTGGTTTTGGATTCGCGCACTTCCACGAACGTGGGGTGCACATCCGTTTTCTTGAGGGCCTAGGGTATGCCAGTAACTAGTTTTCTCCTCCGCTGGGGGGGCGGTCTTTCGACAGTGCTTCAATCACTGCAGGGGACACCTCCTCCAGCAGAGCATGGCGCATTTGCGCGAAGGCTTGACGAGCCTGTGTTTGAAGTTGTGGGTCGGTTGTTGCCCGTCTCAGAATCTCAGCCAGTTGTTCCTCGGAATATCCCAACTCCCGCAGCGCAGTCCGGAGACCAGCACGCTCCATCCACATGCTCTCCAGAATATCCGTGATTTGTCGCATCAGTGCCTTGATTGCATCTACGTGCATCGGCAAACCCACCGCAGTTTCAGAGGAATTATCCAGCCCAAACCCATTTGATGAACCGAATAACTCCGATTTAGGGCAGCAACAGCTCCAGCAATACCGGAGAGAATGGAAAAGCCGATTCCAAGAACTTCAAGAGGTCCGTTCTGTCTATCCGTCCAATTGGCGACTAGGCCTGTAAGCAACCATGCGGCTGCCGCGGACAGCAACCACCCCCACCACGACAGATCGGACGGGTTCATCATAGGCTCTGGCTCAGCGGGGACGGTGGCTTTTGATTATTGCCCTCACCTCAGGGTCGTACCAGATGACGAAGCGGCGAACAAGCCAACAGATCACCCAACTAAAGCCAATCGTGACGATTCCACTGGGCAACCAACCGATGCCCAAACCCCACAGGAATCCGTAAGTCACAATGCAGTAAATGTAGCAAGGGACGAATACCAGGATAAGCAATACCCAAATGACGATTCGTTGAGCTTTGTCGGCTACTTCGATGCTTTTATTCATGGTTCGTTCGCAGGAGTTCATAAAACACGTCCACGTCGCGTTTCATGCACCCATGATGGCGGTCCGGTCGCACCGCGTCAGTGACGCCGCCGCTGTTTTGCAGACCCGCGAGTCCAAGATGGGAAACCCCATCCTCGCAAAAAAGTCCTAGAGAACGGTCTGCAAGACTTGGCACAGCAGATAAATTGCCGCTTCGGAAAGGTGTTCGGCACGGCTGCGTGAATCCCATTCGGGAACCAGTTGCACGCGCCCGAGTAAATCCGCTTGCACCGCTTTCCGGAGGTCCGCACCGTGCGCGAGTTTGCTGCGCAGTTCATACAGCGGCAAAGCGACGCTCTCGGCGGTGTCCGTCGGCGCTGTGTGGGTCGCAGAGTTCCAATCTGAAAAGGCCAGCGTCTGCGATCCGATCCGCTGGCAGAGTTTCTTCTTGAACTCGTGCTTGTCATTGCTGTCGAAAATCGCTTCCATTCCCATGACTGCAAGCAATCCGGCAATCAACACGTGGAGTCGGGTTTGTTCCAGCGCCAACTGGAGCAGATAGAGCGCATTCTTTGGTTCTGCTTTAGCTCCGCCCATCACCGCATCAATTTTCGCCATCAGCGCCGGAACCTGACCGAGCATCGCGCCGTCGAAATAGCGCATCCGCGCCCATCGTCCGGCATCCATGGGCGGGCGCTGGTAGATGGACTCCAGAGAGAATTTCCCGCTGCGCGATTCTGTACCAAGAAACGTGAAGCCCGAGGTCTGCACTGGTTTGATGATTTGAAACGCCACCACGGCACGTCGCAACGCTTCCGTGCACTGCGTGCGCAGTTCCTTCGGATCGTCGGCATTCGAGGATGCGCGTTTGTATACGAGGTAACGCGAATACTCGGCGGCTTCTTCGTATTCGCGCTCGTTCATATCGCGGCGATCCCGCGCTGACAGAAGCTCCGGGTTGGGTTTGAGAAGCGAGAAGCCGTTGCCGATCTGCACGTCGGCATCGATGCCAAGGTTGATGCGGTCCAGAGCAGTAAAAACGCAAAGTGTTTCGGGCACTTCCGTCTCACTTTCCGGGCGTTTCCGGTTCTCGTAACTTTATGATCCAATCGCTTGCAAGGAATCCTTGCAGATTTTCCAACATCGTTCGGACTTCGTCGTACTGCACAATGACAAAGAGGGACGGTCCATTCGCGGCAAATGAGTCGACAAATTCCCGGAGCCTTGGACTCATGTTCGCGGCGGCTTGTAAAACTAACGGCATTCCCCTGCCTTCCAAATTGAACCGCCGAGCGAAAGCCGCTCTGGTCTCGATCATGTCGGTGTCGTTTGGCGTCTGGCGCAGTACGACGATTCTTTGGCGATCAGCGACATCGCTTATTTCCGATGCTCTGCGGACATCTTCCACCGTTGTTCCGGGGATCAGTCGCCACAACTCGGCAGTCGTCACGACTATCGGGACAATAAGAAAAAGTGGATCACGACGTCCGAGCCCTCCTCCCTTCTGATGAACAAGCGAAGAAATCGCCTTCGCAACCACCGCATAGCGGAGTTGGAAAATGGCTTGCTCGATCCCCTTCGGATTGTCCTTATCCGGCAAGAGCTCGATTCCTTTTTCGCAGAGCGGATACTTACCTTCGAATTTGTTGAAAGCCTCGCTATCGAACTTCCTGTCCGCGCAAAAAATGTCGAGCTTGACAAAGAGTTCTGCAAACTCCGGTCCCCGGAGATCCACATAGTCGGAAGGCGTGAAGACCCACCTCGTTCCATCATGTCGGTACTTGCATTCCACCAGCGTTTCAAACCAGAAATTGCGGTCGAGGTCGATCTGAGTTGAGCCAATATCGACGGAAAAGACTTGCGATATGCCCGCCTCGTTCTTCCGTTCATATCGGAACTCCTCTGAACCTTGCATGCCAAGGTCCTCGAAAATCCTCGCAACTGAGTACTCGAGCGGAACTCCCGACGACAGAAGATGATCCTTCCATGTTTTCTTAGTTTTCTGATTGGAGTTTGGCGCGTCGGACGCGGACATGCGTCCGATTCTAGGCGGGTTTCAGCGGTGGAAAACTGGGGAAAAAGCCTGTGAGGAGAAGTGTGGGGATTTTGTGGGTAGTTTTAGTTTGCAAGAGTTGCTAGGGCTGGCAACGTTTTCGCATAAACCATTGGTTTTGCAATACGTTGCCAACCATTGCTAGTTATGGCTAGTCAGCCGTTCCTGCCCGAATCGGAATTTACAAAACTTTACCTTGCGCTCTAAGTAGAAAACATTTGCGGATTATTCAGTCCGTAATGGCCGGCGGTCGCGCCGCCATCAATTCGTTGAAGCGCGGGTCTTTCCGCACGCCGGCGAATTCCGCGTCTCTGTAGACGCTGTTGATCCCCTTGTATCCCTCTTCCATGGCGCGGCGCAGATATTCGAGCGAACGGTCCGGCGACGCCCATTTTCGCGTAGATCTTGGCCACCACATAGTCGTAGTGCGCGCGGTCTTCCGGCTTGGCCATCTGTGCGGCGACGCCATTCTTCGAGGTTCGCTCGAACACATCCGGGTCGAGCGTGAAAGCGTGTGCCGTAAGCGGCCGCCGACTTTTCAAACTGCTTTCTTGGAGAACAGGGCCGCGCCCAGGTTGCTGTAATACGAGGCCGTGTCCTGTTTGAGGTTGATCGCCTTGTTGTAGCGGTCGATGGCTTTGCCGTACTTTTTCCAATGTAGAAAATCACGCCCAGATTGTTGTAAGCGTCGGAAAATTGCCGGTCGGAATGGATGGCGTTCTCGAAGTCTTTCTTGGCTTCCGGCCAGCGCTGCATGAGCAACTCGACGATCCCAATCTTGTTATAGATGGTCGCGGTGCGCGGTTTCTTGGCCAGGGCCGCGCGATAGTAGTCCAGCGCGTCGAGGTACAACTTTTCTGCGCGCAGCGAATCCGCGCGTTCTTCGAGCATGTCGGACGTCGCATTCTGGGGCGGGGGTTCGATGCTGCGCAGCACCGGCGTGGTGACTTGTACCTGATCCGCGGGCGGCGGTTCCGTAGCGAAGACCGTTCCGGCCAAGTCGAGGAGGGAAGCAGCAGGGTGGAGAGGATGCAGATCTGAGGGCGAGGCATGACCGACCTCCTATGTTTACCAGTGGAACTCGACCCCGCGAGTCCCAGTCGACGTCGTCCGCTAATGGGGATCTTTTTCGTTCGCGTCCGCTGGTTTGGACGTTTGGGACGACGATTTGTCTTCCTTAAAGATACCCACAATCTTGCCGAAAAATCCCTTTTTCTTTTTGTCCGCGTCCGAACCTGTCTGGCTTTCGTTACTGGCCTGGGCGCCGTTGGGAGGTGGCGGCAAGGGTTTATCGCCAAGTCCCAACAGGTGCGAAAAGAAGCCGCCCACCCCGCTGGTCTGATCGCAGGTCTCGCGCGGCTCGGTGCCGGCCACGAAGGCGGCCGTGTAAGTTTCTGGACAGGAAGGGGTTGCGAGCCGGTTAGTGGACTTGTCGAGTTGCACATCCACCACGCCCGAAGGCTGGCTGAATCCGCGCATGTCGGAATACTGGGTCAGCGCACTCGCCTTTTTCATGAACTCGGTCCAGATCGGAGCCGCCGTCTGGGCGCCGCTCAGGTGCAGGTCGCTGTAGTCGTCGTATCCAACCCACACAATGCACAGCAGGTTACTGGTATAACCGGCGAACCATCCGTCGTGCGAGCTGCCCGTCTTTCCCGCGGCCGGCTAACTTTGAAGCCGCGTCCGCGCACGGCGGAATAACCCAGGCCGAAGTTCACCACGCCTTCCATCATGTCGGTCATCACGAAGGCAACCCGCGGGTCGAGCACCTGGCGTTTCTCGGGAGTGAAGTCCTGCAGCACGTCTCCCTTGGCGTTGCGCACCGAGCTGACCATGAGGGGCGAAATTCGAACACCTTCGTTGGAGAAGGAGGTGTAGGCGCTTGCCATTTCGAGCGGGGTCGCGTCGTAGGCGCCTAAGGCCATGGCGGGCGTGGCTTTCACCGAACTGATGCCCGCGTTCTTGGCCAGATCTGCAACTTTGTCGTAGCCGACTTCTTCCGCGACCTTCACGGTGGCGTTGTTCAAAGACATTGCCAGCGCGTAGCGCAGCGTAACCGGACCGTGGTACTCCTCTTTGTAATTGCGGGGCTCGTAGATCTGATCGCCGTAGGCAAACGTGGTCGCCGCATCATCGACCAGGGACGCGGGAGTGAGCACGTTAGTCGCGCCATCGAGCGCGGTATTCATGGCGGCCGCATAAACGAATGGCTTGAAGATGGATCCGGTCGGACGCTTGGCAACAGCATGATTCAGCTGGCTGAAGCCGTAGTTGCGACCACCGACCAGCGCCAGCACGGCTCCGGTGCGCGGATCAAGAGCGACCAACGCAACTTGCGCCTGCGGTCCCGGGTCAACGCGGGTCTCGTATTTCCCTTTGCCCATTTTGACTTTCCTGGTGCGCATCTTTGTGATCTGGGCGTCGACCAGCTTGATGCCCTCTTCCACGGACTGGGCAGCCGCCCGTTGCAGGTCCGGATCGAGCGTGGTGCAGATGCGGTAAGCCTGATCGTTCAACTCGTGTTCGCTGAACTTGTTGACCAGAGTATCGCGCACCAGATCGATGAAATAGGGTGCGTCGCTGGCTTCCACATTGGGAGGCGCTAATTTCAGGGGTGTTGCCTTGGCCTTCTCAGCGTCGGCCCTGGTGATGGCGTGGGTATCGGCCATCGCGTCCAGCACGGTATTGCGCCGCTCAAGCGCGCGTTCCGGATGACGGTAGGGCGAGAGGAAACTGGGCGCCTGGATCAGACCGGCGAGCAGTGCCGCTTCAGGCAGCGTGATGTCCTTCAGGTCCTTGTTGAAGTACGAGCGCGATGCCTCGGCAAAGCCACTGATGGTAAACGATCCGCGCTGGCCAAGGTCGACACGGTTGGCATAAAACTCGAAAATCTGCTGCTTGCTGAATTTCTGTTCGAGTTCGAGCGCGATCATGATCTCCGACAGCTTGCGCTTCACGGTTTTTTCCGGCGTCAGAAAAAACGCGCGCGAAAGCTGCATGGTGATGGTCGAGCCGCCCTGCTCATGACGCTGCCGCGTGACGTCGACCCAGAACGCCTGGGCCAGGCGAAGAAAATTGACTCCGCCATGTTGGAAGAAGCGGCGATCCTCGATGGCCAGAACCGCGTCTACCATTACTTTCGGAATGTCGTCGTACTTGACCAATTGCCGCTTGGAGCGTTGCTCAGCGTCAAACAACGCCGTGACCAGCTGGGGCTCGAGTTCGTAAGCGGCAAGATCGCTGCCGCGGCTGGTAATGCTGGCGACTTTCCCATCTTTCAGGATGATGCGCGCCGGATCGGGGCTGTGGTACGACTCTGGCCCGGGAGTGATCTCGATGCCGTTGGTCAGCAGGCGATAGCTTCCCATCGGAGACGGCTCGCCCTTCTCCGAGTACCCCGCATGCTTCAGTTCGGCCGCAATCGAGCGCGCCGGGAAAGCCTGGCCCGGTCGAACGACTTTCGGAGTGGCATAGATTTGCGCGGAGTTACTGAAGACCGGACTGCTGAAGCGCTTGACGATGACCCGGTCGTACTTAACGTAGAAGTACGAAAATGTCCCCACCACCAGCAGGGCGAGCGACACAAAGACAATCAGAACGGCGCGCACGACCGGATCGCGGGGCAGCAGTACGCTGCCTTTTCCTGCTGGTCCGGTAGTTTTCGGGATCTTGAGTTTGATAGCCACGTTACAAGGGCGGAGTCACCACGACTACGCGGGGCCGATTTCCAGTCCGCGTGGCAACGGGTGCGACAGCCTGTCTCCCGGGCCAGAGCACGATACTGCTCGTTAAACGCAGTCTCGGGACGGGAGTATGTGTTGATTCTAACCCGGGAACAGGGAAATTGCTGGTCACTCGAAAGACACAGTCACCCGCTGCCTTTGGGCTACGCGGGTGACTGGCCTGATGCCAAAACTCAGTTGGTGGCGGCGAAATTCGGGCTGGACGTAACGGACAGGTCCGTCACGCCGCCAGAGACCGCTCCCGTTGTCGGGTTCACCGTTCGAACTCCGAAGCCGCCCGTGACGGTGTATCCGAAGATGGCAGTTCCGTTCTGATCCATCTTCTGCGGATGCAGAATCTCCAAACTGGCAAAAGGCGAACCCTGCAGGGGCGTGAGCACGCCGCCCGAGAATGAGAATCCTTCCATCGGGTTGCCAATGCTGTAGACGTATACGTAGTTGCCGCTGGGGTGGACAAGGATGCTGTCGCCGCCGTGAGTGGCAGGATAAGGAACCTTGCCCAGCAGAATGCCGGTGCCGGTCTCGATCGAAATCACATCCACGTTGCTGCTGCCATCGACGCCCAGCAGAAATTGTCCGGTAGGTTCAGCGGCGACCTTGGTGTCGCCGAGGAAGAACGGAATCGAGGGCATCGCGGTCTCGTCGAAGGTGGTCTGGTCCACCACAAATCCGAAGACGTCTCCGCTGACGCCCTCGGTGGCATAAACATAGTTGCCAGTCCCGTCGACCACCAGGTTGGCGGGAAGCATGTTGTTATTGGTGAGCGGTGAATTCGGCGTCAAGGTCAACTCACCGGTGGTCGCATTGACCGCGAATACGGACAGGTCACCGTTCGCACTGTTACCCACAACGATGTAGCGGCCCTGGGGATCGGCGCAGATGGTGTCCGCCTTGCTGGTGCCCGTGGAAAATGGGCTGCCTGTCAGCGGCGTCAAAGATCCGTTGTTGTGATTGATCGAGAAAGCCAGGACTTGCCCGGTTCCACCCTGGGGCAGCCACGCCAGATACAAAAAGCTTTTGTTCACCACGACCATGTCTGAGCCCGCGCCGGTACCGAGCGAAGGAACCAGACTGCCAACGCCGGTCGTAATGGTCGACCCGTTGAAGGTCGCGGTGTTGAGAATGTTGCCGCTCTGCTGGAAGAACAGGAAATCACGCACGGTCCCGCCGTTGTTCGATCCCGATCCGCAGACCGAGCCGCCGGAACTTACTCCCCCGGAGCCAGAGCCGCCGCTCCCGGTTCCGAAGCTGATGCCGCTGCAATTCGATTTCTGACCGCAAGCTGCCAGGATCAGCAAAGACAGTGCGATCACCGGCAATGAAAGGATCTTCGCGTATTTCATTCAACTCTCCCTGCCGAAGGACGAGGCGGACAATTTCCGCGTCTGGGCCTTCGGAGAACTCATGGGTCCGGCGTGGGAACAGTGCGTACCCTCCAAACCTGTCAGGACGGTTTCATGGCACTGTGCGGATATTAGGGCAGGCGCAGGTGAGCCACAAAGTTACGCATGTCTCGGACACTTAGTAACCGCTGAGGTAACGTGAGGCCGAAACGCGCCGGCAGACATCGGCGTTCTCTCGCTTGGTTTGGCCGAGGTGTTTTGCGAGGACCTAAAACGCGGTCTTATTCTTGCTTTGTGGGTGGAAATCGAGATCGAGCGGATAGCCGGGCAGGTCCACGTGCACGGAGTATTGGTCTCAATGGAAACGCTACCGTTTCCGGCGCTGCCGGTACGCTGCACCTTGATCTTTTCCTTGGCGACGGGAATCTCCAGCTCTTGTGCGCGCCTGAAAACCGCGTCCCGTATGACGTCGTCGCCCTTGGTGCTGTAGGTACCCAGACGCGCCTCGGTGTCGAGGCTGTCCTGGAATTCGTAGTTTGCGAAATATGGCGGAATCACCTCGGCGCCCACATACACCATGCAGCCGAGCAGCCCGAACACCAGAATCAGTTTAATGGTACCCATAATGCTTTCCGTCTGCGGCCCGGCCGCCGAAGACGAAAAGCTTCAGCGCGCAGGCCCCAGCAAATTGACGAAATATTCCGTTATCGCGGCGATGCTAGCATCCTGCATCTGGCGAGTCGAGCGTTGAACGACCTCGACAGTACCTTCGGTAACCTTCTTCCCCACATTGACACGAAAGGGTATGCCCACCAGGTCAGCGTCCTTGAACTTGACCCCTGGCCTTTCGTCCCTGTCGTCCAGTAACACGTCGTATCCGGCGGCTTCCAGCTTGCGGGCGATGTCTTCCGCCGTAACCCGGATCTTGTCGTCGGAGACGTTGGTGGGGACGACCACGATCTCGAAGGGCGCGACCTGGGGCGGCAGCCAGAATCCGTTTTCGTCGTTGTTCTGCTCGACGATGGCGGTCAGGATGCGCTCGATGCCGATGCCGTAGCAGCCCATGATGGGCATGACTTCCTTGCCGTTGCGGTCGAGCACGCGCGCGCCCATTGACTCAGAATACTTGTAGCCAAGCTTGAAGATATGCCCGATCTCGACGGCGGTGTCGATGCGCAGGGGCTCACCGCAGCTCGGGCAAGCTTCGCCAGCGGTCACGCTGCGTAGGTCGGCATAAGCAGTCGGGTGGAAGTCGACTTCGGGCGTGACGTTCTTGAGGTGGTAGTCCTCCTGGTTGGCGCCGCTGATGAGATTCTTCCGGCCCTTGAGCGCTTCGTCGACGATGAGGATCGGACTGTCGGACTCATCGAAACTCTTGGCCGGCTCGACGCCGATCGGACCGAGGAACCCGGCGGGCGAGTGGAACAGAGCCTGGATCTCTTCTTCGGTCATGGGACGCGTTTCCCGTCCGCCGACCGCGCTCGAGAGCTTGGCCTCGTTCATCTGGTGATCGCCGCGCATCATCAGGATCACCGGCCGCAGTTTCGTTTTGCGCGTTTTGGCGTCCGTTTCGGTTGCCATGAGGGCGAGCGTCTTCATCTTGTTTTTCGGAGAGACGCCCAGAAAGCGCGCGACGTCTTCGATGGTCTTCTGGCCCGGCGTGTGAACCAGCAGCGGCTTGCCATCGCCTTCGGGCTCGCGGTCTTCGACCGGCTCGAGCTTCGAGGTGGCCTTCTCCATGTTGGCGGCGTAGTTGCACTTCTCGCAACTGGCAATGAGGTCTTCGCCCGCGGGCGTGCGCACCATGAATTCGTGCGACAGCGATCCGCCCATGGCGCCGGAGTGCGCCTCGACCACCATGTACTTCAGGCCGCAGCGATCGAAGATGCGGCAATAAACGTCATAGTGCTTCTTGTAGGAGACGTCGAGTCCCGCGGCATCGATGTCGAACGAGTACGAATCCTTCATGATGAACTGGCGCACGCGCAGCAGGCCGGACCGGGGGCGGGGCTCGTCGCGAAACTTGGTCTGAATCTGGTACCAGATTTGGGGAGCTGTTTGTAGCTGCGCAGTTCCTTGCGCGCGATGTCGGTCATGACTTCTTCGTGCGTCATGCCCAGGGCAAGTTCAGCGCCCTTGCGGTCCTTGAGGCGGAACATGTTGTCGCCCATGACGGCCCGCGCCCGCTGGTTTCCCAAAGCTCGCGCGGATGGATGGCGGGCAGGAAGAATTCCTGGCCGATGGTGTCCATTTCCTGGCGCACGATGTTCATGATCTTGTTGAACGAGCGATTGCCCATGAAAAGGTAGGAATAGAATCCGGCGGCGAGTTGGCGGATGTATCCGGCGCGGACGAGGAACTTGCGGCTGGCGACCTCGGCATCGGCCGGGGCTTCTCGCAGAGTGGGGATAAAGAGTTCGGACCAACGATGCATAAGGCGCTCATTCTACGTGAGTTCTCCAGT
This sequence comes from uncultured Acidobacteriota bacterium, assembly GCA_963733805.1. GTDB lineage: Bacteria > Acidobacteriota > Terriglobia > Terriglobales > Acidobacteriaceae > Gp1-AA133. The sequence goes on from CAVTEO010000013.1 coordinate 165,197, forward strand.
CTTCTCAAACGGGTGATTGATAATAACTAAAATATTGTTATTAAACAGACATGAATTGTATAATTATTTTTTATTGGAGGGATAGAGTATGAAAGCAGCATCAGCCGGTGGACGTCAAAGTGGCCGACGAGGTTTGGATTGTGCTCGCGATGCTGCATCGGGAACAACCCGGAAAAGGCGATTTCAGCATCGACGAGGATAAAATGGGAGCGTGCTGGCCGCGCACGGTATTGCCGGGAGGTTGCGTGCCGGCGTTTATGCCCACGTTGTGCAGCACTGCGTTGCCAATCGTCCACCCAACTCGGGCCGCTATCGTATGTTGGTGGAGAGTGGAACCGGCCGCCGCCGTCTTTACCGGGTGGGCGACTCATATCACCCCCAGAGAGAGAGGGCTCAAAGACCAAGCCGGACCGGGAAGAATTTCCGATCAATATGGCGGGTTGCAGGAATGGTACGACGAGTGGAACAGGAACTCTCTGGACGATCGCCTCAAGACCGACCCTGGCTTGCTTTGTATGGCTCGGGTCAGAGCTTTGGGCAGACGAGCCTGCCGACGAATACGTTCGACGTTTGCGTGAGGGATGGGAATGAGTTGTATCTTTTGGGATACGAACCTGTTCGTGTACTTGCTCGAGGGGCACAGCCAGTTCTCGCCGCTTACCCGACAATTGCGTCGCAAGATGCTGGCAAGACGAGACCAACTGTTTACTTCGGCGCTGACAATGGGAGAACTGCCGTAAAGCCCATGGAGCGAGGAGACTCGGCACATTGTAAGGTCTATGAGACCGCCATTATACAGTCGGCATCCATACTACCTTTCGACCCGGGAGCCGCTTGGCAATATTCGGTGATCCGCAGCACAGATCGTTTCGTGCGTCCTCCGGATGCGATTCAGTTGGCTTGCGCTGCCACGGCAGGGGTGGATTTATTTGTAACGAATGACCATCGCTTGCAAGGCAAGCAGGTGACCGGCATTCAATTCATCGTGCCGCTGGAGAATGTCCCGATCTAGTGGAACGAGTTACGCGGCCAAACGTCCAAGGATGTCCTTCCCCAGCTTCTGCGTCTCGCCGAAGAATTTCTGATACTCGGTGAACAGGCGGTTGAGTTCGAGCGACTCTTCGGGCTTCAGGCGCCGGCGGAGAATCATGTCGCGCAAGTGGACCGGATTAGGAAGGGTGGCTTCTTCGCGGGTTCTTCGAGGGCGGTGGACGGGTCGTAGTGGTACATGGTAACTCCTACAAATTTGGTAATTGCGTAATTTGGTAATTGAGCAATTTAAAACCCAAGGGCGAGGAGGAAACGGTTTCAATTACACAATTACCGAATTTCCCAATTACTCAATTTCTAGAGCATTTCCGTTCCCCACAGATCGTGCAGGTGAACGACTCCCTTCACGTTTGATGCTCGTCGATCACGACCAGGGACGTGATCTTCTTTTCTTCCATCAGGGCCAGCGCGGTGGCGGCGAATTCGTGGGCGGAGATGGTTTTTGGGTCGCGGGTCATGCATTCGCCGGCGGTCAGGTCGAGGACGTCTTTGCCGCGCTGTTCGAGCAGGCGGCGCAGATCGCCGTCGCTGATCACGCCCAGGAGCTTCTCGCCTTCGACCACGGTCGTGATGCCCAGTTTCTTGCGCGACATTTCGTAGATCACGTTGGCATCGGTTGTTGCAGCGACGCGCGGCACCGCGTCGCCGGAATGCATGAGGGATCAACACGCGCCAGTTGCTTGCCCAGCTTGCCTCCGGGATGCAGGTTGGCGAAGTCTTCTTCTTTGAAACCCCTCCGTTCCGAGAGGCGACGGCCAGCGCATCGCCCAGAGCCAGCATGGTCGTTGTCGAGGCCGTGGGAGCCAGGCCCAGGGAGCAGGCTTCTTTGTCGACCGAACAGTCGAGGGCGATGTCGGCGGCCTCGGCAAGAGTGGAGATTTTGTTCCGGCGCGGCAGGCTTTCCCGCCCGAAGCGCAGAGAAGATCTCCGGTCATACTGATCAACGGCACCTGCAGCCGCTTGATGGTGGCGAGCAGCCGCAGAATTTCTTCCGTCTCGCCGCTGGCGGAGAGAGCCAGGACGACGTCTCCGCGGACGACCATGCCGAGGTCGCCATGGATGGCGTCGACGGGATGCATGAACAGGGCGGGGGTTCCGATAGAACTCAAGGTGGCGGCGATTTTGCGGGCGATGATGCCGCTTTTGCCCATGCCAGTGACGACGACACGCCCGCGACAAGCGTCAATCAGATCGACGGCACGGTTGAACTTGTCGCCATGGGTCCGGCGATGCGGTCGGCCAGCGCGCGCAGGGCCTCGGCTTCGATGCGGACTACGTTTTCGCCGATGTGTTTCATGGGAAGGAGGATGGTAGCAAATGGTCGCTTCCGTTGTGGCGCCCCAGGCAGAAAGCATGGTCCTTTGCTTCGCTCAGGATGACAAAATGAAAAGTAATGGGGAATCCATTTAGAAGTGATCGTCGATCACATGCACTCCCTCGCCCAGTCCTTTGGCCTGGATGATCTTATCCCAGGGCCGCCTGCCAGTTATCTTTCTTCTTCTCGACGTAAATCCAGGGTGGCAGGGTGATCAGCAGGCGGCGCGCGAGGGCATCGCAATAGGGCTCGTAGAGCGACCGCATTTTCAGAAGCTTTTCGTCGGCTTAGTCGTCCGGTTCGGGACGAAGCCCGCGCCAGACGTTTTCCGCAGCGCTTCGGTTGCTCCGGGGTCAGGCGCTCGGAGGCGTGAGGATCGTAGGGGGCGTTTACTACTTGGGCCAGATCGACCGCCGCATGGCGGGCCATGGCGAAGGTAAGCTTCGCCTGTTCCGTCCGGATGCCGTCAATTCCGGCTAAGACCAGCGATGTGACATCGAGCATGGTCGTCAGCGCGCCAGCCAGGACTGGTTGCTGTGCTGGGAACGAAAAAAGCACAGTACCGGATAGGAGATATGGCTGGCCAGCAGGTCCGCGGACCAGCGTTCCCAGTCGCGAAAAATATGGTCGAGCACAATCTGGTCGGGGCAGCAACCTAAGCGGTCCAGCAGTTCTCCGGCGGAGGGCGGCGAGCCAGCGCGGGAGTCCAGCATCGAAATTTCCAGTTCGCGCACCGAGAATGCCGAGTAGACGACCGGCAAATAGCCGATCACGACGCCGAGAAAGGCGAAGCCGATGCCGGCTTCCATGACGGCGAACGGGCGGGCCAGGGGCGTGACCGGCGTGATGTCTCCGTAGCCCAGGGTGAAGAAGGTCTCGCCGCTGTGATAGAGCAGCATGCCAAAGGTGATGTGCTCCGTCCCTAACTGCACGTGCTCGCCCATGCCGAACTGCACCAGGGCGAAGCCGAAAATCAGTCCGATGGCCCAGAAGACCAGCAGCAGGATGAATGAGAACGGGCCAAAGTAGCCGAGAAAGCTCTCCCGCCAATTCACGCGGATGCAGCGCGACAGCTTGACCCACGGCACCCAGGTATGGCGATAGAACCACGAGGTCAGGCGGAACGAACGCTGTACCTTGCGCGGCAGGACGATGGTTTCAAAGGCATCGAGCAGGACGGTGAGTATGATGAGAATCCCGAAGATGGCCGCGAAAATGTGCATGTCTATTAGGGGCAGATGAGGTTCGATGTAGCAGATTCGGAGGGCCGTGATGGCCGCTGGGAAGTACATCGATACTTCGTCGCGACCAGGATGATATGGGGTAGCGAAAGAGTTCCCGACGGCGTTTGCGTTTCGCAGCGGACGGGGGTCCTTCGACTGCGTTCGGCTTTCGCCTCACTGCGCTCAGGAGGACAGTGTTTGGGGTGTTCCTTCTTTGCGCCGTTTGTTTTTCTCAAGACATGCGGGCAGGGGCAGAGCGGGCGCGCGATGTTGGGGGTGAGCTGCGGAGCGGGACCAACGAGTTCGGTATATGGGGCGGGTACTCGCCATTTTCCTTTGTGCTGAAGGGGACTTCGAAAGACCGCGAGCTTCTGCTCGTGAATCTGCAATATGCGCGCACGTTGATCGCGACGCGGCCATTCAAACTCAAATACACCGCCGATATCGTGCCCCTGGCGCTTGAGTTTCAGCCGACGCAACGATACGTCGTGGATGGCGCGTTGCTCACCAATCCGGCAGGCACCATCTATGGGACGGGTGCGAATCCGATCGGCCTGCAGGCAAACTTCGGAGCGAAGAAAATTCAACCCATGGTGAACGGAAGCCTGGGCTTCCTTTACTTCGACCGACAGGTGCCGATCATCGGGTCATCGCAACTTAACTACAACGTCACGGTGGGATTCGGAGCGCAGTTCTTTCCGCGGCCGGGACGCTCGTTTACGGTCGGATGGAAATACCACCATCTCTCCAACAATTACCAGGCACACTTGAACCCGGGGATTGATTCGGGCGTGTTCTACGTAGGATTTTCGGTGTTCCGGACCAAGCCCGGTCGATAGGTCTCAGCTTGCAGGTTCGTCTTGCGGTAATTGACGAATTCTCACCGCTAGAAGGTACCTTCGCACGGGGCGACTCCCGCAAACAACAAGTTGAGAAGGATGCTCCGCCACGCCCAAATCCTCCTTGTGAGGTATGTACATAAGATCGGTGATGCAGAGCACAGCAGGGTGAGACATGTTTTGCTCTTATCTAGGGGCGGGCTGCCGGGAAGACCGAGGAAAGCTCGCGGGCACTCTATCCGGATAACGTGGCATGAACGCCTTCAAGAACGCAGGACATCTTTTTCGATTGGCTGGAGTCTTTCTTGCCGGTCTGATGCTGTTCCTGATCGTCCGAGGGTTCCTGGTCCCCAAGAGTTTCGGACAGTACGGACACTATCGCGGCCAGGCCTTGTCCGACCTCGCCGCCCGGCCAGTGAACTTCGCCGGCCACCAGAGCTGCGAAGCCTGCCATGCGGATGTCCTGGATCAAAAAACGAAAGGCAAGCACGCGCTCGTGAATTGCGAAGCCTGCCATGGGCCTCTGGCCAAACACGCGGACGACCCTTCGCTGAAACCCACCAAGCTTGACACTGCGATGCTGTGTCCCATCTGCCACGAGGCCAATTCCGCGAAGCCCAGGACTTTTCCGCAGGTCGCGTCGGCGGAGCACTCCACGGGCTTGCCCTGTGACACCTGCCACCAACCGCACAGCCCGGGGATCGGGGCAGGTGCTGCGAAATGAACATTACCCGGCGTCATCTACTGCTGTTGTTGCCGGCCGCGGGCGTGGCCTGGAAGCATGTGCTGGCGGGAACCCCGGAAGCAGCTCCAAATTACAGAATCACCGAGCACTGGTGGGGCATGTTAATCGACCTGCCCAAGTGCATTGGGTGCGGCAACTGTGTACGCGCGTGCCAGGCAGAGAATGACGTTCCCGATGGATATTTTCGAACCTGGGTGGAGCGCTATCACGTTTCCGACTACGACATTGAAAATCCCAAGGTGGATTCTCCTAACGGTGGGAAAGATGGTTTCGTTGCTTCCAACAATACGGGGGGCAAGAACTTCTTCGTCCCAAAACTGTGTAACCACTGTGCGGACTCGCCCTGCACGCAGGTTTGTCCGGTGGGCGCGACCTTTATCAGTCCCGATGGTGTGGTTTTAGTAGACAAGGAGTACTGCCTGGGCTGTCGCTATTGTGTCCAGGCCTGCCCCTATGGCTGCCGCTTCATTAATCCAAAGACTGATACCGCGGAAAAGTGCACGCTCTGCTATCACCGAATCACGAAAGGCTTAACCACCGCGTGTTGCGAGAATTGTCCGACTGGAGCGCGGCAGTTGGTGGACCTGAAAAATCCTGCTGATCCCATTCACGAATTTCTGAAGACGCACAGCGTGCAGGTGCTGAAGCCTTCCATGGCCACGCATGCCAAGGTCTTCTACAACGAACTGGATGGTTCGGTGCGGTGAAGACTGATGCGATGAGGAGGCACTACCGCTATGCCGGGCGTTGACGGCTTCATGTATCCGAACGAGGTCGAGTTGCAGTGGAGCGTTTTGATCGTTCTATACCCGTTTCTCACCGGACTGGTCGCAGGCGCCTTCATTCTGGCATCTCTGGAGCGTGTGTTCCAGGTGCAGGCGGTGAAGCCCACCTACCGGCTGGCATTGCTTACGGCGCTCTCCTTCCTGCTGGTTGCGCCTCTGCCCTTGCAGCTCCATCTGGGAGCCTCCGGAGGGTTAGTATGAGATGTACCTGACGCCG
>CAVTEO010000014.1:0-214928 GCA_963733805.1 uncultured Acidobacteriota bacterium
TCCCCATTGCACCAACGACGCCGATAGTAGTTCATGGTTTAAAAAGGCTCCTATTTTTGTCGAAGGGCTTTCATCAATTCTGGCAAGCGATGGAAGATGGCAGAACAGCGAAGCCAGAGCTTGTTGTCGATTGCGGGATAGCCGCTGACCACGGCTCCCGCGGGAACGTCGTTGGGGATGCCCGACTGGGCGGTGGCAATGGCGCCGTCGCCGATTTTGCAGTGCCCGGCCACGCCGACCTGGCCCGCCAGGATTACGTTCTTTCCGATGTCGGTTGAACCGGCGAGACCCGCTTGCGCGCAGAGCAGGCTGTTCTCGCCGACCCTTGAGCCATGACCGACCTGCACGAGGTTGTCGATTTTCGCGCCACTCGCGATGTAGGTTTCTCCCACGCTGGCACGATCGATGCAGGCATTGGCCTGCACTTCCACATTGTCGTCGAGCACGGCCGGGCCCGACTGCACGATCTTGTGCCAGCGGCCGGAGTCGTCTTTAGCGAAGCCGAAGCCATCCGCTCCAATCACCACGCCGTTCTGCAAGATGACATTGTTTCCGATCCGGCAATGTTCGCGAACTACCGAGTGAGCGTGCGCGAAGAAGTGATCGCCAATTTTCGCTCCGGGATAGATGACCACGTGCGCCAGCAGGGTCGCATGCGCACCGATGGTGACGTCGCGGTCAATCACCGCATAGGGGCCGATGTGGGCATGAGGGCCGACCCTGGCGGTCGGGTGAATGACTGCAGTCGGGTGAATACCTTCTGCGTACTTGGGCGGTTGATAGAAAAGCTCGATTGCTTTGGCGAATGCGAGGTATGGATTCTTCGAGCGTAGCAAGGCGCCAGACGTTGCGGGGAAGTCCTCAGACACAATCACGGCCGCGGCCCGGGTGGAGCGTGCGGCGGCGGCATATTTGGGATTGGCCACGAAGGTGATCTGCCCCGCGGTGGCTTGATCAATGCCAGCAACGCCGGTGATTTCTGTTTCGCCCGAGCCGTTTTCGATGGTTACCTGCAGGGTTTCCGCGAGTTTGCAAAGCTTCATAGGATGCTGCGGTTGTACGCGAGCCCAAGTGTAGCGCGGGCGCCTCGCCCGCGAAAGGTGTGAGGTGAGGCAAGCCTCAAGACGAGGGAAGAGCCTCAACGACCGTGGAATTGAGCCTCATTCTGTTCTCGGAAGTTCTGACAATGCCGGCAATTCGCGGGCGAGGGCGCCCGCGCTACACGATCACTCCCCGAACATCGGCACCTGGAGCTGGTCGTCGGCCTGGCGCCGCTTGCGATGACTTCCGCCGATGACGGCGAGCACAGTCAGGGAATCGAGCGCGCTGCGGGGAACAAAAATCCGCTGGGTATTGGAGCGAAGATCGGGCGGATTGAGCAGAAAACCCTCGCCGATCTGCTGAGAGAGATCGTTGGGCATCAGGCCCTCGACGACCTCGCTGTCCTTGAACTTCAGGCGCACCCACAAACCTTCCGTGCGCGGGCGGCTGGTGAAGGTCTTGCGCAGCAGAGATTCGGAATCGCCGAACTCGCGCACGAAATAGACGCCCTTGATCTCCTTGAGATCGATCCCCACTACGTTGCCTGCCGTATTGAGCAGCTCAAGCTTGCCCTCGCGCACAAAGTTGGTGGGTGAGACGTATCCGGAGATCGAGTCGCGGTCGATCTTGCGTACGATCACTTTCTTGTGGGTCGAGGGCATGGAGTCCGTTCATCCCCGGGCCAGTGACTGAAGGGATGGCTGGTTGGCTCTCAGATTTTCGCATCTTTTTCCGATTCACAGGCAGAATGCGGGTAGGTAGTAGCCAAAATATTAACCTTGTGTTATTTTCTGTTGTTCGCAGCCGTCCGTCTCAGGGAATCTAAGCCCATTGTATAGAGTCACTTATATAGAGGTGGCAGGACCCACCCGTACCCCGAATTGTGACCCTGTGGATATCCTGTGTAAATCCACGGTCTGGCCGGCGGCAGCGCGGCTCGCATAGGAAGGCATGGCCGACTACATCTACACCATGGAAACCCGGCTCACGCCGGACCAGCAAAAGGGTACGAGCCTGGTAACGGAAGTCGCCCTTGCTGCCGGAATGAACCTCTACCTGACCGGCGGGGCCGTGCGGGACATTATCAGCGGGTTCCCGATCCGCGATCTGGATTTCACGGTTCAGGGAAATCCTCTCAAACTGCAAAAGGAACTGGAGAAGGCGGGCGCGGTGATCGCGTCCGCCGAGGAAGACTCCAAGACCTTGCTTTTGCAGCTGCCCGGGAATGTTCGCGCGGAGATCAGCATGGCGCGCACCGAGCGCTACGACAAAGTAGGCAAGCCTCCGGTAGTCACGCCCGCGACCATCATCGAGGATTTACGCCGGCGCGATTTCACGGCCAATGCCATGGCGCTGTCGTTGAACCTCGGTTCGCGCGGATTGCTGATGGACCCCTTCAACGGCGCGGCCGACATCGAAGCGAAGCTGATCCGCATCCTGCATAACTACGCGTTCGTGGAAGATCCTTCCCGTCTCATCCGGGCGACACGCTTCGCGGCACGCTTCCATTGGCCGCTCGAAGAGAAGACCCAGGCACGCTACGACTCGGCCCGCGAAAATAATTACATCGAGCACATCACCGACAAGTCCATCGGACATGAGATCGAGCAACTGGCGTATGAAGATGACCCTCTGCACATCGTGCGCGTGCTGGAGAAAGAAGGCTGGCTCAGGATCCTGAGCGCTCATTGGACCACGGCCAAGGTGGATACCAACGGCCTGAGCCAGTTGATGAAGACGCGCCAGCAGATGAACGAACTGGGCTACCAGCCGGATCCGGCGCCGGCGGTGATGTTCTTCCTGACCTCGCGGTTGAGCGACAAGGAAGTCGCCGACATGCGCAAGCTGATTCCGCGCAAGACGCTGGTCGAGTCGTGGAAGGATCTGGAAGACAACGCCAAGGATCTATCGAAGAAACTGATGGGGAAAGAGTCGGCGACGCCGTCGCGCACCTGGCAGGTGCTTTCGAGTGCGCGGCCGGAGATGATCCTGTTTCTTGCGGTGACGGCGCGTCAGCAAGCGGTGGTGCAGAAGATCAAGAACTTCTTCACCAAGTGGCGGCAGGTGCAGCAGAAGATTCCGCTGCCGGAAATGACCGAGTTGCACATTACGCCGCAGCTGGCGGAGTATCCCAAGATTGCTCAGGATGTTTTTCTTCTTTTGCTGGATGGAAAGCTGCGCTCGCGCACCGAGACGCTGAAATTTCTGAAGCCGCTGGCTCCGCCACCACCACCACCTCCGCCCCCACCACCGGCCAAGCGGGGAAGGGCGGCGAAAGCTGCAGCCGCGGCAGCGGCCATGGCGCCTCCGGCAGCTGAAGGTGGAAAGAAGAAAGGAAAGGGGGCGGCGCCTGCGCCTGCGCCCGTTGCGCCTGCCGCTGCGGCGAAAGGGCAGCCTGCTCCTGCAAAAACTGTTTCGGCTCCCGCCAAGGCGGAGGCGAAGGGAAAAACGGCGGCGACTCCGAAGCCAAGTCCTAAAAAGACGGCCGCACCGAAGCCCGCGTCCAAGCCGGCCGCGAAAGCGAAAATTGCTAAGCCCGCCAAGAAGAAACGCTAGATTCTTTACCGTTCGATGGCCGCAAACGGCGCTATAATCGGGCTATGCGGCGCTCCCTCTTTATTCCTGCGTTGCTTCTGGTATTGGGTTCTGCTCTCTGCTGGGCTCAGCGCGGCGGGGGTGGACGCATGGGAGGGGGATTCCGGACCGGCGGCGGCTTCCACGCGGGTGGCGGAATGCGTAGCCCAAGCGGCGGAATGCGCTCCGGCGGCACTCACTTCCGAGGCGGCGGCCGCTCGGGTTTCCACGGATCGGGCCAGTTTCATTCCCCGCATCACGGCCCGGTGTTTGTGCCGAGACACGGGTTTAATGGACGCCGGTTTGTGCATCGCAATTTTTATCCCTACTACAACTGGTATCCGAGCTACGCGTACTACGGCGGTCCCTTGTGGGATTGGGACGATTCTTCCTACGATGCCCGATTCAACGACGATCAGTCCGCGCGCTACCAGACGACGGCGGAGATCAACCGGCTGTCTGACGAAGTTCGGCAGTTGAGAGAAGAGAGGGAAGAGCGAGAGTACAACGACGCTGCCGCCCAGCCCGCGCCTGCACCAGCGCCTCAGCCTGCGGTGCAGACCGCCGCCCGGCCCGATCTGCCGGTGGTTGTGGTCTTCCTCGATAAACATATTCAGGAAGTGAAGAACTACGCGGTTGCGAACGAGATGCTGGTGGTACTCAATGGCAACCGGCGCACCAAGTATCCGCTCGCCGATATTGACCTGGCCGCGACCATGAAGCTGAACGACGAACGGGGCGTGGATTTTCAAATTCCGAATCCCGTGATGAATTGAACCGGTTTGTGAAAGCGCTGATCCGAGCAGCACTGAATTAAAATCTCTCGTTCCCGCGATTCCTACCAGCCAGCGAATCGGCAGAACTGAAAAGGCCGTCACTCTACTCATGTCGCAATTCGTTCATCTGCACCTGCACACCGACTACTCGATGCTGGACGGCGCGTGTGACGTCGAGAAACTCGTTCACCGCGTGAAGGAACTCGGCATGCCGGCGGTGGCCATGACCGATCACGGCAACATCTTCGGCGCGGTGCATTTCGTGAATGCCGCCAAGGCCGCCGGGGTGAAGCCGATCGTCGGGATGCGAGCTCTATGTCTGCAAGAAGGACGACCACGATATCCAGCGCACCCCGCCCGAGGGTGATACCTACAACCACCTGCTGGTGCTCGCGGAAAACGAAGAGGGCTACCGCAACCTCACCAAGATCACCTCGGAGGCCTCGCTGCGCGGGTTTTATTACAAGCCGCGCGTCAGCAAGAAATTTCTTGCCGACCATTCCAAGGGATTAATCGGGCTCTCCGGCTGCCTGAAAGGCGAAGTGGCCGAGCGGTTGATGGAAGGCAACTACGAGGCGGCGCGGACGGCGGGCGCCACTTACCGCGACATCTTTGGGGAGAAGAATTTCTACCTCGAGATTCAGGACCAGGGTCTGGCGATGGAGCACCGCATCCATCCGGGCCTTTTCCAACTGGAGAAGGATCTCGGCCTGCCGCTGGTGGCCACCAACGACAGCCACTACCTGTGCGAAGACGATGCCCACGCGCAGGACGTGATGGTCTGCATCCAGACCGGCAAGTCGATTCAGGACACCAACCGGATGAAGTTCGACGGCAACCAGTTCTTCGTGAAGAGCTTTGCCGAAATGCAGCGCGTGTTCAAGGACGCGCCGTCGGTTCTGACGCGCACGCTCGACATCGCCGAACGCTGCAATCTAAGGCTGGAAAAAGTAAGCAGCCCCTTTCCGCACTTCGATGTGCCTGCCGGGTTCACGCTCGATAGCTACTTCGAGCACGTGACGCGGGAAGGTTTTGCGCGGCGGCAGGACGTGCTGCGCGGCCAGAGTAATCTCAAACACAGCCTCGCAGATTACGAGCAGCGCCTGGCGCGCGAAATTGCCATCATCCAGCAGATGAAGTTCTCGGGCTACTTCCTGATCGTGTGGGACTTCATCCGCTACGCGAAAGAGCACGACATTCCGGTGGGGCCGGGACGCGGATCGGCGGCCGGCGCGCTGGTGGCCTATTCGCTGGGCATTACTGACATCGATCCTCTGCAGCATGAGCTGCTGTTCGAGCGCTTCCTGAATCCGGAGCGCATTTCGATGCCGGATATCGACATCGATTTCTGCATGAACCGGCGCGGCGAGGTGATCGACTACGTCACACGGAAGTATGGCCGCGACAATGTGGCGCAGATCATCACGTTTGGCACGATGGCGGCGAAAGCTGCGATCAAGGACGTGGGGCGCGCCATGGATGTGCCGTACAGCGATGTCGACCGCATCGCCAAGATGGTGCCCACCACGCTGAACATCAAGCTGGAAAATGCGATTGCCGAGTCTCCGCAATTGAAAGAGGCGTACGAGAAGGACGCGCAGATTCGGGAATTGCTGGAAACCGCGAAAAAACTGGAAGGGCTGGTGCGCAACGCGGGTGTGCACGCGGCGGGCGTCGTGATCTCGCCCCGGCCGCTGAACGAACTGGTCCCGCTGCACAAGACCAAGAATGACGAAATCGTGACCGCCTTCGACATGCTGGCCATCGAGAAGCTTGGCCTGTTGAAGATGGATTTTCTCGGACTCACGACCCTGACCATTCTCGACGACACCATCAAGCTGATCGCGCAGACCCGCAACGAAAAGCTGGCGCTGGCGGATCTTCCGCTCGACGACGCGGAAACTTACCAGAAAGTTTTCTACCGCGGTCTGACCTCGGGAGTGTTCCAGTTTGAGTCGCATGGCATGCGCGACGTGCTGCGACGCTACCAGCCGAATTCGATCGAAGACCTGACCGCGCTGAATGCGCTCTACCGGCCTGGGCCCATCCAGGGCGGGATGATCGATGACTTCATCGACCGCAAGCACGGACGCAAGAAGATCGAATACGAACTGCCGGAGCTGAAAGAGATCCTGGAAGAGACGCTCGGCGTCATCGTCTACCAGGAACAGGTGATGCAGATCGCCAACCGCCTGGCCGGATACTCGCTGGGCGAAGCCGACCTTCTGCGCCGCGCCATGGGCAAGAAGCAGGCCGAGGAAATGGCGAAACAGCGGGAGCGTTTCGTCGAGGGAGCCGCGCAGCGCAACTATCCGGCGAGGAAGATCGAAAAGATTTTCGATTTGATGGCGCAGTTCGCGGGCTACGGCTTCAACAAATCGCACTCGGCGGCCTACGCTCTGCTGGCTTATCAGACAGCTTATCTGAAGACGCACTACCCGGTGGAGTTCATGGCGGCGCTGCTCACGTCGGTGACCGGAAGCACCGACGACGTCGTGAAGTACATCAACGAGTGCCGCGAAATGGGGATCTCGGTGGAACCGCCCGACATCAACGTTTCCGACGCCAACTTCACGCCGCACGGCAGTGCAATTCGCTTCGGGCTGGCCGCGGTCAAGAACGTGGGGCACAATGCCATCGATTCGATCGTGACGGGCCGCAAGAAACTGGGACAGTACAGAGACATCTTCGAATTTGCCGGGAACGTTGACCTGCGTCTGCTCAACAAGCGGGTGCTCGAGTCGCTCATCAAGAGCGGAGCCATGGATTCCATGGGCCGGCGCGCGCAACTGATGGCGGTGATCGACCGGGCCATCGAGCGCGCGCAAAAGGCGCAGCGGGACGCGGAGTCCGGCCAGCACGGGCTGTTTGGAGTATTCGAGCAGGATGAAGCTCCGGCAACCCATGAGCAACTGCCCAACGTTCCCGACTGGGATGAACACCAGCGCCTGGCGGCGGAAAAAGAAATCCTGGGATTTTTTATTACTGGCCATCCGCTGGAGAAGTATCGCGAAAAACTGGAAGGCTTGAACGCGCTCGGGGTCTCGGAGATCTGCGGCATGAAAAACTCGACCGGCAAAGACGAGACCATCACCACGGCAGGCATGATCGGCAACGTGCGCGTGTTGAAGTCGAAGAAGGGAGACTTCTACGCGCAGGCGACTCTGGAGGATATGTCGGGTTCGATCGACATGATCGTTTTCCCCGAAGCATATCGGCGGCTTCAGGAGAAAGTGAAGATCGAGGTTCCGGTGCTGGTCAAAGCCGGGGTGCGCGTGGAAGAAGGATCGAATCCGAAGATTACCGCTGCGGAAATCATGCCGCTCGAGGACGCGAAGGTTCCATTGCCGCGTTCGCTGCGCATCCGAATCCCGGTCGAAGGCTGCAACGAAACAACAGTCGACGCCCTGCATGTGCTGTTTACCGAACGCAGGGGCGAGGCGCGGGTGTTGTTCGACGTGGAACGGGCGGGCGATTTCATGGTGGTCATGGAAGCGGAAGGCTATAATGTGCAACCGGATCGCAACTTCATCGCGCGCGTGGAAGAATTGTGCGGGCGCGGCAGTGTTCGCATCATCAATTGAGATCGGCGGCGGATGAGAGCCCCAAGAACCAGGAAGTTGAGCGCCGGAAAGCAACCTCCTCCCCCCATGCCGGCCGACGGGGCCCAGGTGGTGTCGGGAGCAGAGTTTCTGCTTTCCATGGTGGAGACGCATTGGTACTCCAGGAATGGGGACGCCAGAAAAATGGAAGTACGATTAAAAGCTGAGCAGGAACTGGCCCGCATCGAGGAGCAGATCGAGCATCTGCAGGCCATTCCCGGGCAGAACGAGGAAACGCGGCGGCAGATCGACCAGCTGCACGAGCGCGTGGAAGCCTTGCGCCGCCAGATCCATTCCAGTTACGGCGCGTGGGAGAAGACCGAACTGGCGCGCCATCCGCAGCGCCCCTACACGCTTGACTACGTGGAGCGCATCTTCACAGACTGGAGCGAGATTCACGGCGACCGCGGTTTTGCGGATGATCCCGCGATTGTTACTGGGATGGCGCGGTTCCACGGGGAAGAGGTCGTCGTCATCGGCCAGCAGAAGGCGCGCGACGCCAAGCAGCGCGTGTATCGCAACTTCGGCATGCCGCACCCCGAGGGCTATCGCAAGGCGCTGCGCGTGATGCATTTCGCGGAAAAGTTCGGGCGGCCGATCTTTACGTTTGTGGATACCGATGGCGCACATCCTGGCCTGGGAGCCGAAGAGCGCGGGCAGGGCGAGGCGATTGCGCTCAACCTGCGCGAGATGGCGCGGCTGAAGGTTCCAGTCATCGCCACGGTGATTGGCGTGGGCGGAAGCGGCGGTGCACTGGCGATCGCGGTGGCGGACCGGGTCCTGATGATGGAGAACGCGGTGTACTCGGTGATTTCACCCGAAGGTTGCGCGTCCATCATGTGGCGCGACGCGAATAAGAAAGCGCTGGCCGCCGAGGCGATGAAGATCACCGCATCAGATTTGAGCGAACTCGGATGCATTGATGGCATCGTGCCCGAACCTGAGGGCGGGGCACACTCCGATCACGAGGCTGCGGCCGCGTTGCTGGACCAGAGCCTGCAAACTCACCTGGAAGCGATCAAGCACCTCCCCATCCAGGAATTACTCGTGTCACGATATAATAAGTTCCGCAACATGGCGCAGTTCTACCGGGTGGAGGGTTAGAGAAAAGCTTTTCACCGCGAAGTTCGCTAAGGGATCGCGAAGGTCGCGAAGAAAAGCCACTCAAGACTCTCTGCGGCCTTCGCGGGTTTTCTTCGCGACCTCGGCGGTTAAAAGCTTGTCCCCTTTGCCGTATAATTAAGGGTTTTCTCCCTCATGCAATCTCCGGCACTCGGGCGATCCACAGGCCGGTTTGTGCCAAAGAAAGGACAGGGATGGCTACTACCGATGTGACGCTGCAGGACGCCGGCGGGCGCCTGGAGCGCAAAGCGATCGTCAACGATATGAGCATTCAGGTCGCGACGGTCAACGGTTCCGGTTCGCAGAGTTCCAACACCGTGCTCCTGCGCAGCATTTTTCAGATGGGGGTGCCGGTCTCGGGCAAGAATCTTTTTCCGTCGAATATTGCCGGCCTGCCGACCTGGTACACGATTCGCGCCAATAAAGATGGCTACATCGCCCGCAAGAAGGAAATCGATTTCCTGGTCGCGATGAACGCGGAGACCGCGCAAGAGGACGTGATGTCGCTGGCGCCGGGTGCAGCCGCGCTGTACGACGAGCCTCTGAAGTTGAGCGAACTGCGCAATGACCTGACGTTCTATGCGGTGCCCTACGACAAGCTGGTGGCGGCGGTGTGCCCCGAAGCCAAGCTGCGCAAGCTGGTCAAGAACATGATCTATGTCGGGGTCGTGGCCCAGCTGCTCGACATCGACATGGGCGAGGTAGAGAAGGCGATCCGCAAGCAGTTCGCCAAGAAGGTGAAAGCGGCGAACCTCAACCTGGGCGCGGCACAAGCGGGCTTTGACTACGCGAAAGCCAATCTGAAGAAGCACGATCCGTATCGCGTTGCCCGCATGGACAAGACGGCGGGCAAGATCATCATCGACGGCAATTCCGCGGCGGCGCTGGGCTGCATGTTCGCGGGCGTGACGGTGGTGACGTGGTACCCGATTACGCCCTCCTCGTCGCTGGTCGAGACCTTGATCGACTACATGAAGGAGCACCGGCTCGGACCCGATGGAAAGGCGACCTTCGCGATTGTGCAGGCGGAAGATGAGCTGGCAGCCATCGGCATGGTGATTGGCGCGGGATGGGCGGGAGCGCGTTCGATGACGGCGACTGCCGGGCCGGGCATTTCCCTCATGGCGGAATTCGCCGGGCTGGCCTACTACACCGAAGTGCCGGGCGTGATCTGGGATATCCAGCGGGTCGGGCCTTCGACCGGCCTGCCCACGCGGACATCACAAGGCGACATTTTGTCCACGGCATTTCTCAGCCACGGCGATACCAAGAACATTCTCCTCATCCCGAATTCGGTATCTGAATGTTTCGACATGGCGGGCGACGCGTTCAACCTGGCGGAGCAGTTTCAGACGCTGGTGTTCGTGATGTCGGACCTTGATCTGGGCATGAACAACTGGATGTCGGATCCGTTTAAGTATCCGGAGACACCGATCAATCGCGGAAAAGTTCTTAGCAAGGAAGACCTGGACCGGTTGGGGAGCTTTGCGCGTTACAAAGACGTGGATGGAGACGGTATTGGGTGGCGCACTCTGCCCGGGACCGATCATCCGGCGGCAGCGTATTTTGTGCGCGGAAGCGGTCACAATGAGAAGTCGCAATACAGCGAGCGGCCTGACGATTTCGAACGAAATATGGAACGCATCAACCGGAAGTTTGAGACGGCTCGTTCCTTTGTTCCACGGCCCGAGGTGGTAACGACCGGCAAGACGAAGATCGGGATTATCGCGTACGGAACCTCGCACTGGGCCATCGTCGAGAGCCGCGACCAGCTGCAAAAAGAGTACAACGTCGAAACCGATTACCTGCGGCTGCGGGCTTATCCCTTCACGCGCGAGGTGCACGATTTCGTAGAGAAGCACGATCGGGTGTACGTGGTCGAGCAGAATCGCGATGCGCAGATGCTGAGCCTGCTCAAGCTGGATATCCGGCCTGAGCTGACGACGCGGCTGCGCAGCATCAGCCACATTCACGGATTGCCGCTCGATGCGCGCTCCGTCACCGACGAAATCATGACCATGGAGGGCAAGTAAAATGGCCACCACTCCTACCACCCCGGCCCCGAAGACGAATCGCATCGGCCTGGCAGTGATCGACTACAAGGGCGGCAAGACCACGCTATGCGCGGGTTGCGGACACAACGCGATTTCCGAGCGCATTGTCGATGCGATGTACGAGATGGGTGTGCAGCCTGAGCGCGTGGCGAAGCTCAGCGGCATCGGCTGCTCGTCGAAGAGCCCGGCGTATTTCATGAGCCGCTCGCACAGTTTTAACTCGGTGCATGGCCGCATGCCTTCGGTTGCGACGGGCGCGATGCTCGCTAACCGGAACTTGCTTACGCTGGGCGTGAGCGGGGACGGCGACTCGGCGTCCATCGGCATTGGCCAGTTCGTGCACCTGATGCGGCGGAATCTTCCGATGATCTACATCATCGAGGACAACGGCGTGTACGGGCTGACCAAGGGACAGTTCTCGGCGACCGCCGATCTCGGTTCCAAGCTGAAGACCGGCGTCGTCAATGATCTGCCTGCCATCGACACGTGCGCGCTGGCGATTGAGCTGGGCGCGACCTTCGTGGGACGCTCGTTCTCGGGCGACAAGCGGCAGCTTCATTCCATGCTGAAGGCGGCGATTGCCCACAGCGGCACAGTGATGCTCGATGTCATCTCGCCGTGCGTTACTTTCAACGACCACGAGGGTTCGACCAAATCCTACAAGTACATGAAGGACCACGAGGAGCCGTTGCAGGAAATCAACTTCGTGCCGCACTTCGAGGAAATCGACGTTGAATACGACGAGGGCACCACGGTGGAGGTCACCATGCACGATGGATCCCGCCTGCGTTTGCGCAAGCTGGAAGCCGACTATGATCCGACCCACCGGATCGAGGCGGTGCGCCGGCTGATGGAGGCTCACGAAAAGCAGGAGGTGCTGACCGGTGTGCTGTACGTGAATCCGAAGGCGCCCACGTTTATTGATTTGCTGAACATGACCGATCAGCCGCTGGCCACCCTGCCGCAGTCCATTACGCGGCCCGGACGCGAAGTGCTGGAGCAGTGCATGGAAGAACTGCGTTAGAGCTTACGGAAGCTAAACGAAAAAGCCCTCCGCTTGGAGGGCTTTTTCATTTGTCAATTCGTAAAGGATGGTCAGGCGACGTCGTCGACCACTTCGGCTTCGCCGGAGTGCTCCGGGTTCTCGCCCGGTTCCGGGAAAGTCGGTGTCGGCTGCCTTGAGCATCGGATCCTGATCCCGATGTCCCAACTGGCCATTCATCGAGGTATTTCCGGCTTGCGTGCGCTCGTCCTGTTCCACGGCGCCTTTTTCGCGGTCCTGATCTTTGGAATTGTCCATGAATGAATGCTCCTGATGAACAGAAACGGATGAGGGGAACCTACCTCATCCACAGCCGCTAGAGTACCCTGAAATACTTCCCGCGGAAAAGGATTTATTCCTGTTACCGGGAAGTCAGGCAAGGTCGAAGGAAACCTACATGTTCGTCTGACGCCGTCTAGGGTGGCGTTCGCAGCTGACATGTGGAGTGGCTCAAGCGGGCTCACAGGGCCGAACGCTGATGACGACGGCACCCGGCCCGCCGGCGCCGGAGAGGAATGCATCAGGAAGGAAGAGCGGGAAACACCATCACCATCACAAGCATCACCACAAAAAACAAGCCGCGCAGCCATAAAGCGGCGCGGCACCATCGGGACCAGCTTTTAAACGAGATGTTTTCAGACTCCGGGCTTGTTGGCGGCCGATGTGTTCAACTTCCGCAAACGTTCCTTGGCCTGCACCGCTTCATTGGTCTTGGGATAGCGCTGGATCAGGTGGCGGAGTTCCTGAACGCCGTCTTCTTTCTGCCCCATTTCGATCAGCGCGAACCCCTTCTTCAGTTGCGCGGATGCAGCTTTGTTTCCGCTGGGAAAATTCTGCAGAACCTGGTCATAGTTGCCGACGGCTTCTTTGAAGTTTCCGGCGCGAAATTGCAGCTCGGCGAGATAGTAGTAGGAATTTCCCGCCAGGTCGGTGTTGGGATAGAACTTGATGTAGTCGGTGAACTCCTGCGAAGCCAGGTCGGTCTTCCCGCCGTTGTAGTCGCGCAGGGCGTTGGCATAGAGCACATCCGGCGGCGGAGCCTGGGCCGCGGCCTGAGCTTGCGCCTGCGCGGCTTGCTGCTGGGCGGCGATGCTCTGCTGGGCCGACTGCATGTCTTCCAACTGCTTGCTGACCTTGGCCAGGCGGACTCTCAATTCGTCGAGGGTGTCGTTCAGAGCCTGAATCTGGCCGGAGAGCTGGTCGACTTTTCCGGATGAGTCGCCCTGCTGCTTCTGCAGGGTCTGCTGCAGCGTGGTGATGGCGGCGGTGGTCTTGTTTGAGGCGTCGGTGTTCTGCTCGACCAGGTTCTTCATCACGCCCATGCGCTCGTCGAAGCTCGTCTTCATGGCCGTCATCTGTTCCTGCAACTGCTGCACCTGGGTCTGCAGTTGGACCATATCCTTGTTAGCGGCATGAGCGGGAACGACCGGCAGTGACAGCATCGCCGCCACTGCGGGGGCGATCAACCAATAGCGCGAAACTCTGGAAATACTCATAAGCCCTTCCTGTTTCATGTGTACCAGTATCCCATAGGGAGACCGGACTCGTGCCCTGAAAGCCGTAAACTTCATTGTATGGAGGACCGGGGCGAAAGGGGTAACTCGAAGGTTTCCCGGGCCATTATTTGGCCTTTTCGACCCGGTTGAAATTGTGACGTTCCCGAAACGCTCCGGTATTTGTCGGTGGAGTGGCGGGCGGGCGCCCGCCATACCCGCGGGCAAAAGACGAATGCGCGGGACCTGGAACGAGAGCGGTCCAGAATCCCGCGCAAGCTGTTCGCTTACTTCGAATACACGAAGTGCCCGCGGCGGTTTTGCTGCCAGCAGGTCTCGTTCGACTCGGTGCAGAACGGCTTCTCTTTGCCGTAGCTGATGGTCTTGATCCGGCTGGCATTGACGCCCGCCGAGGTCAGAGCATTGCGCACGGCATTGGCGCGCCGGTCGCCGAGAGCCAGGTTGTATTCGGTCGAGCCGCGCTCGTCGCAGTGTCCCTCAATCGTGAACTGAATATTGGAATGCTGATTGAGGAATTGGGCGTCGCCCTGGATCGCGGCCTGCTGATCGGGACGGATCGCTTCGGAATCGTAGTCGAAGTAAACGTCCTTCACGTTCTGGCCGAACAGCTCTTCCTCGGTCTGCGAGGGCGCCGGAGGCGGTGGCGGAGGCGGTGCATTCACCGTCACTCGGGCCGTGGCTTCCTGGGTGCCGCCTGCGCCTTTTGCGACCAGGCGATAGGTCGTCGAATCGGCGGGCGTCACTGGTTGCGAGCCGTTGGGCTGAACGGCGCCGATGCCGTCAATGCTGACGTCGGTCGCGTTGGTCGTCTGCCACGTCAGCGTCGTCGACATGCCTTTCTCAACGCTGTTCGGGCTCGCCGAGATGGATGCCGTAGGCGACGGTGGAGGCGGTGGTGGTGGCGGCGGTGGGGGTGCCTGCTTTTTCTTACAAGCGCCTAACATCATGATCGCGCCAAGAATGAATACGAGAGTAGTCCACTTCACTTTCGAATGTTTCACATGCTCCTCCCTGCAAAGTCATGTGCGCCTGTGAGGTGCGCACGGCTAACACCGATCGTGCGGGCCAACATCTCCGCCATAACCGGGGATCATAACAGTGATAAGTGCATCTCCATGTTTACACTTTCGTCTCCTACTTCCAACTCCAATTTGGTTGCGAGTTGCGGCCGCTGAAGGTCAGCTGTTGCACTTTGGTCCCGTCGGCCAGCATTGTCCAGATCTGTTCGCTGCCCGAGCGGCTGGATTGGAAGACGATATGTCGTCCATCCGGGGACCAGGATGGGAAATCGTTGCGCCCGCCGTCGTGGGTCAGCTGTACCCACTGCTTGCTGGCAATATCCATCAGGTAGATGTCGTTGGCTCCCGGAGCCCCGGGCCCATATTTGCGAAACCACGAGAACGAAAGGAATTGGCCATTGGGAGACCATGACGGCGATACCGCGTAGCCCTGGTCGGTAACGCGTTGCGCGTTGGTGCCGTCGGCTTCCATCGTGTAGATCTGCGGCAGACCCGTCCGCCCGCTGACGAAGGCAATCTGCGCTCCCGTTTTGCGGTTGAAGGTCGGTCCCACATCGGGACCACGATCGCTCGTCAGCCGGTGCGGATTGGCGCCCGAAGGATCCGAAACATAGATATTCGGCTCTCCACCGCGCGAGGATGAGAACGCGAGTTTGGTGCCATCGGGAGACCAAGTTGGCGACAGATTGGTTCCCCCGAAGCGCGCGAACGACACCGCGCGATTTAACTCGGTCGAATACATCATGATTTCCCAGCCGGTCTTGGTCAGGGAACTGAATGCCAGCCGCGAGCCGTCAGGCGAAATGCGCGGCGAAAGCGAAATCGAGCCTTGATGCGTAAGCTGGTGCTGGTTCGAACCGTCGTAGTCCATTTCCCAGATTTCTTTGTGCCCGCCGCGATCGCTGACAAAATAGATCTTGCTCTCCGCAATTCCCGGGACGCCGCCGCCCAGCCGGAAGATGATCTCGTTGGCGAACTTGTGCGCAATGGTGCGTGCTGCCTCGGCGGTCGCGGCGTCGGTGTACTGCTTGCCCAGCACCTGCGGCGAGCTGACATTCTTCACGTCATAGAGCCAGCCGTGTACCAGCAAATTGTTGCCGGTGGCCCCAAAATCGCCGAAGGCCAGCATCGACGCATTCGGCGGTGGAGCGTTCCACTGCTCGAAGCGCACCTCGTTCGGGCTGCCGGGCACGTCGGTCGGATAGAAGCTCTTCGAAACCATGTCGAAGATGCCGGCATTGTCGAGGTCATTCCACAGCGTGTCGTTGAACGTCTTGATAAGCGCCACGGTGTTCGGATCCTGTGTGCTGGGCTTGAAGTCAGCCGCGGCCAGCCGGATTTTCTCCACGCCCAGCCCGGTGCCGGTGCGGACCCAGTCCTGCGCGCTCGAAATGCCTGCAAGCAGAACGGCGGCGACGCAGACGAAACCGGTTTTCGCGGCGAACTTTCGCAGGAACGAACGGCAATACGGCATCTTGAAGACGGAAGTGCGGGATGAAGAATGAATCGTAGTCTGGCGGGATTGGGGGTTCAAGTGACGATAGTCCATGCTCGCGGCGAACTCCTAAATGTCCAAGAGATAGATTTGAAATTGAATGACGCTCATCACACATTCCAGTAATGCTTTAACGCTTGTAGTCAAACCAGAACTCCACCGACACTTTGCTGCCGGAGTATCCAGTCGGTAGAGGCCCGAAGGAATCAACACGCTGGATGGCTCGCATCGCCGATTGATCGAGCGATGGAACTCTGCTCGATTGCTCGATCTGCACATTCGAGGGTTGGCCTGACCGGTTGATATCGAATGTGAGGTACACGCGGTCGGCCTGCCGGATGTTCGGGTCGATTTCGTAACGCAGCCAGTTCTCCGTAATCCTGCGCTGAATTCCCTGCACGTAGAACGCGTACTGTGTGCCGAAATCGCCCCCGCCTCCTTGCACGCCGAAGCCGCCTTTCACGCCCGGCGCGCTGAATGTCCCATACGGGCCGCTGACCGGGCCGCCTTGTCCGAAAGGCACCTGGTTGGTTTCCTCCTCAGGCTGTGGTTGCGGTTTCGCCTTGCTGGCGCTAGTCACCGGCTTCGGCTTTACCTTGGTGGCTTTGTCGGGAATTGGAATCGCGTCCGGCTCGGTTTCCTTCTCCACCGGTTGCGATTTTGAGAGGCCTTTGGACTCGTTGGCCACCACGTTCTGCGTCTGAATGCTGCTGGCAGGCAAGGGAATGTTGCTGACCAGCGATACGCCGATGGCCTCGCCGCCCCCGCCTGCTCCCCAGACGTCGCCCCGCCTTCCGGGCAAAATTACGCCGAACAGGATCACCAATCCCGTGAACGCAAGGTGCAGCCCGACGGACCATGCCAGCGGCTTGCTCAGTCCTGCGTGTTCGAAAAATATTTCAGCGTCGGCTTGCATTCGAGTCCAGCGGTTGCGTCACGATGCTCACATTGGTAATGCCGGCGCCCTTGATGGCGTCCATCACGGTGGCAAAGGCGCCGAAGGGCACATCTTCGTCCGCGCGGATAAAGACTGACTGATTCTGCGGATCGCGGATTTTCTGGCGAAGCTTGGCCTTGATTTCGTTGATGTTGATGGGATCGTTGCCCAGAAACACGCGCTGCTGCTTGTTGATGCTGATCACCATGCGTTCTTCCGTAATCTCCTTGACGGTGCGCGTCTTGGGAACGCTGACTTCGATGCCCGACTGCAGCACAGGCGCGGTCACCATGAAAATGATCAGCAGCACGAGTACGACGTCGACCAGCGGCGTGACGTTGATGTCGGCTATGGCGATCTGCGTTCGACCGTTGGAAGCAGTGAAGGCCATTAGCGCCGGACTCCCGCGGCATCGGCGGCTTGCGCAGACATCGAGGACCGCTCGACCGCATTCAGCATCTCGAGGGCGAAGTCATCGCCGCGCGCGGCGAATTCGCGGAGCGAGCTGCCGATCAGGTTATAGGCAATGACAGCCGGGATGGCCGCCGCCAGGCCGGCCGCGGTGGTGATGAGCGCCTCCGAGATTCCGGGCGCGACGGCGCGCAGCGTGGCCGCTCCCGCAGTCCCAAGCCCGTGAAACGCATCAATGATGCCCCACACCGTTCCGAACAGGCCGACGAAGGGCGTGACCGCGCCGGTGATCGCCAGCCAGGCAACGTTGCGCTCCAGGCGCGTGAGTTCTTCCGAGTTCGCGATCTGCATCGCCCGTTGCACGGGAAGCAGGCTTCGGCCGGACTGGCGCTTGTACTCTTCGAATCCGTTCTCAAAGACGCCCACCAGCGGGCTGGGCCGGAACTGATCCGCGACCGCGGCGATGTCGGGCAGCCGCTGCGCCTTCCGGAAAGCGCGCACAAAGCGGCCGCTCTGCACCCGGGCGCGCCGGAGCAGGCTCCACTTGGAAAGAATGATGGCCCAGGAAAGCACGCTGAAAGCCAGCAGAAGAAGGAGGACGGTCTTAGCGACGAGGCCGGTCTGGTTCACCAGATCCAGCACTTCGCCGCCGACTGCGAAGGCCCAACAGTATGCATTCAGCATCTTGAGTTATGAAGACGCGCGAGGCGCCGGGTGACCTCCAAGAAAGTTTATTTCTGCGAAGCGGAGCGTCTGGTCATTATAGTCCCTGCGATGTGCGGGTTAAGCGGACGAAAACGCCTGTTTTTCCCTCGAACCAAGCTGGGTAATGCGACGGGGAAAAGAATGGGCACAGGCAGCTTCCCGGCCTTTTCATTAAGCGTGTGACATGTGACTTTCCTGGCACCTGACACCCGAGACCTGAGGCCCGAATTTCATGCTATGCTGCGCTCAACTTCGTTCTTCCAGGACCACCGGTGCTCGTCGAACTGCGCCTCGAGAACTACGCGGTCATCGATAACGTGGCAGTGGCTTTTGCCTCGGGATTGAACCTGCTTACGGGCGAAACCGGCGCCGGCAAGTCCATTCTCATTGACGCTCTTACCCTCTTGCTGGGCGACAAGGCTTCGACCGACGTGATTCGGGCGGGCGCCGACCGCGCGGTGATTTCCGCTGTATTCGAAATCGAGAGCAGCGCGGCGAAAACCATTGCGCGCATTCTTGAAGAAAACGGGCTGGATTCGGAAAGCGATTCGGTCATTCTGCGGCGGGAGATCGCGCAGGGCGGCAAGGGACGCGTGTTCGTGAATAACCAGCCGGCGACGGTTGCCGTGCTCAAACTGCTGGGGCCCTACCTTGCCACCGTGCACGCACAGAATGAAACGCTGGCCGCCTTCGATGGACCTGCGCGGCTCGCCTTGCTGGACGCGTTTGCCGGTTCGCAAGTCGCCTGCGTACAGGAAGCTTTTCAAAAGTGGCGAGAGATCCGGGCCCGTATCGAAGAACTGGAACGCGACGAGCAGGATCGCCTGCGCCTGCTGGATCTGTGGACTTACCAGAAGCGCGAAATCGAAGACGCCAAACTGCAGCCGGGCGAGGACGAGCGGCTTGAAAGCGAGAAGCGTGTGCTCGCCAACGCCGAAAAAATCTACAACGCGGCCATGAATGCCTTCGATCTGCTTTATGAAGGGGATTCATCCACGGCCGCGTCGCTGCGCTCCGCGCGCAAGCAGGTCGAAGAACTCTCACGCTACGAGACCAAATTTCACGACGCGCTGGCCGCACTCGAATCCGCGCTGATCAGCGTGGAAGATGTGGGCGCGACTCTGCGTGACTACGCGGGCGGCATTCACGCCTCGCCTGAGCACCTCGCCGAAGTCGAAGACCGGCTGGCGGCGCTCGACCGGTTGAAACGCAAGTACGGTGCGACGCTCGACGAGGTAATCGCGTTCGGCGCCGACGCGGCGCGCAAGCTCTCTGAAATGGAGAACAAGGACGAAGTGCTTCGCAAACTCCGAAGCGAACTGGCCGGCGCCGCCCAGGAGTATCTGGCAGGTGCGCGGACGCTCTCCAGAAAACGCTATGAGGCAGCCCGCAAGCTTGAGAAGCTGGTCGAGGCCGCGGTCAACGATCTCGCGATGAAGTCGAGCTTCCACATCGAGGTTACCGGATCGGACGAGGAAGGGAACTGGTCGGCCTGCGGCTTCGACCAGGTCGCCTACCTGATCTCGACCAATCCGGGCGAGCCCTTGCGCAGGCTCGAGCACATTGCCTCGGGCGGAGAATTGTCGCGAGTGATGCTGGCGTTGAAAGCCAGCGTCGAGGCCACGGCCGGCGCCAGTGGAAAGAAGAAGGGCTCCGGCGTCCCACGCACGCTGGTTTTCGACGAAATCGATACCGGCATCGGCGGCCGCGCGGCCGAAGCCGTGGGAAAGAAACTGAAAGAACTTTCGCGCACCAGCCAGGTGCTGTGCGTCACGCATCTTCCGCAGATTGCCACCTTCGCCGACCATCATTACCAGATCGAGAAAAAGGAATCCGCGGGACGGACGAAGACTACGGTACGCAACATCACCGGTGACGAGCGGACCGAAGAAGTTGCCCGTATGTTGAGCGGCGCCAAGGTAACGGAAAGTTCGCTGAAGCACGCCGAGCAGATGATTAAGGCGAATGCCTGAGACCCGATACGGCAGGAAATTGAGTTGGCGAGTCCTTCGGCTAAAATACTAGTACAGAATGAAATACACAGTTCATCAAGCGAAAACCAACCTTTCTCGCCTTCTTAAGGAGGCCGCTTCCGGCAAGGAAGTGATCATCGTGCGCGGGAAGCAGCCGGCGGCTCAATTAGTACCGATCGGAAAGGCGCGCAAGAAGCGTCAGCCCGGGAGCATGGCTGGACAGATCACCTATTCCGACGATGCATTTGGTCCGCTGACGGATCGAGAACTCACCGATCTGGGGTTTCGAGGAGGTGGCTTGGAAGTCATACTCGAAACCACAGCTAACTGGGCTGGGCGCTTGCGGACACCGTTTAGCCTCGAAGCACCACCATTCGCTGTTAATTCCCGCCCTTTCTACAGCTTACGTTGACCAACCGGGTTCCATCAGGTAGTCTGGAGTTAACTTTTCTGGGGAAAAGTGTACCCTTAGGTCAAAGCCGAGGACGGCAAGGAACTCATTCGTGTCCACAAGTGAAGGCAAGACATTGTTGCTGTTAAAGCCCCGCGGATTCTGCGCGGGGGTGGTTCGCGCCATTGATATCGTGCGCATTGCGCTCGAGGCCTTTGGGCCGCCGATCTACGTTCGCAAGGAAATCGTTCACAACCGATTCGTCGTTGAGGAACTGCAGGAAAAAGGTGCGATTTTCGTCGACAGCGTGGATGAAGTTCCTGAAGGAGAGCGCGTAATCTACAGCGCTCACGGGGTTTCTCCGGAAGTGCGCCAGGCCAGTGAAGAGCGCAAGCTGCGCGTGATCGACGCGACCTGCCCGCTGGTCACCAAGGTTCACGTCGAGGCCGTCAAGTTCGCCAAGGAAGGCTATTCGCTGGTCCTGATTGGACATCGTGACCATGATGAGGTGATCGGCACGCTGGGCGAAGCGCCGTCCGTTACGCAAGTCGTTGGCTCGCCGGCGCAGGTAGAAGGCTTGACGGTGCCCGATCCCGACCGCGTGGCCTACCTCACCCAAACCACTTTGAGCCTGGATGAGACCAAAGACATCATCGCGGCGCTGAAAAAGAAGTTCCCCAACATTCAGGGGCCGCATGCACAGGATATCTGCTACGCGACAGAAAACAGGCAGGTTGCGGTAAAGCAAGTGGCTTCCGAGGCGGACCTTCTGCTGGTGGTTGGATCGGAGAACAGCTCCAATTCCAATCGCCTGGTGGAGGTTGCGCGCAACCTGGGCACGAATGCGCATCTAATCGACAGCTACAAGGACATCCAGGCCGACTGGCTGGAAGGTGTGAAGACCATCTCGCTGACCGCCGGTGCGTCGGCGCCGGAGTGCCTGGTCGAGGAAGTGGTGAAGTTCCTGGCTACCAAGGGATTCGACAACGTGCAGGAACTCGAAGTGATGCCCGAAAACGTGCGCTTCGGTTTGCCTCCCGAGATCGTGGAGGCCATCGCAAGCGCGCCCGCGAGCGTCAGCGCGGATTAACGGAGTACATACTCAGTATGGAAGAACACTCCCCCCAGCTTTCTACCCAATCAGCGCCTCAACTCCGTTTCGGAAAAATTGATGATCTGACCAGCCGGGTGGCGGCAGCGACCGATGCCGCGCGCCGTTTGCTGTTCGCCGAGCAGCACGAGGACGGCTACTGGTGCGGCGAGCTGGAAGCCGACGCCACGCTCGAAGCCGACTACGTGATTCTCCACACCATGCTGGGAACGGTGGACGCGGAGCGCTTTGCGAAAGCCGCGCGCTACATGCTGCAGCAGCAGAATTCCGACGGGGGCTGGAGCATTTACCGGGGCGGGCCCTCGAACGTGAGCGCCTCGGTGAAGGTGTACTTCGGCTTGAAACTGACTGGCTGTCCGGGGAACGACCCGGCAATGCAGCGGGCACGGGCAAAAATTCTTGAGCTGGGCGGAGCGACTGAGGTCAACACGTTCACCAAGTTGTACCTGTGCTTCTTCGGACAGTACGACTACGACGCTGTTCCGGCAATCCCGCCTGAAATCGTTCTGTTCCCCAACTGGTTCTGGTTCAACATCTACGAAATTTCTTCGTGGTCGCGCGCCATGCTGGTGCCGCTGTCGATCTGTTACGCGAAGAAGCCCTTCAAGAAACTTCCCGATGAAATGGGGATTGAAGAGCTCTTTGTGGGCGGCCGCGACAAGTCGCGCATGCACCTGCACTGGGACAAGAAGCTGGTGTCCTGGCGGAATTTTTTCCTGGTGCTGGACCGGATCACGCACTGGGCGGAGCGGGTGCATATTCGTCCGCTGCGTTCGCTGGCTTTGAAGCGGGCCAAGAAGTGGATGCTGGAGCGCTTCGAAATGAGTGATGGCCTGGGGGCAATCTTCCCGTCGATGATGAACTCGGTCATCGCGATGCGCTGCCTGGGATATTCGGTCGACGATCCGCAGGTGATCCGGGCGATGGACGAGTTCGAAAAGCTGGGCATTGAGGAAGGCGATACCTTCCGCATGCAGCCCTGCGTCTCTCCCGGTCTGGGATACGGCCTATGCTTTGTTTGCGCTGGGCGAGGCGGGCGTCCCGGCGAACGATTCGCGGATGGTGAAGTGCGCGGACTGGCTGCTGCAGAAGCAGGTGCGCACTGCAGGCGACTGGAAGGTAAAGAATCCCGAGGGGCAGCCGGGCGGCTGGTATTTCGAGTTCAACAACGAGTTCTATCCTGATGTGGATGACAGCGCGCAGGTTTGCCTGGCTCTGAGCCGGGTGGAGCATCCCAACGGGCGCTACCAGCGCGAGTCGGTGCAGCGCGCGATCGACTGGATCCTTTCCATGCAATGCCGCAATGGCGGATGGGCGTCGTTCGACAAGGACAACGATCGGATGGTGTTCCAGTACGTACCCTTCGCCGACCATAACGCCATGCTAGACCCGGCGACCGTCGACATCACGGGCCGCATTCTGGAGATGCTGGCGACCTACGGTTACGGCAAGAATCACAAGGCCGTGAAGAAGGCGATCGACTTCATCCGCAAGGAGCAGGAATCGGACGGTTCATGGTTCGGACGCTGGGGCGTGAACTACATCTACGGCACGATGCTGGTGCTGCGCGGCCTGGAGGCGGTCGGCGTCGATCATCACGAACCTTACGTGCAGCAGGCGGCCGAGTGGCTGCGCATGGTGCAGAATCCCGACGGCGGCTGGGGCGAGAGTTTGCGCTTCCTACGACGATGCGAATCAGAAGGGGATTGGTCCGAGCACCGCTTCGCAAACCGCCTGGGCGGTACTGGGGTTGATGGCGGCCAATGATATGCGGAGCGATTCGGTGGCGCGCGGCATCGCTTACCTGCTGCGCACGCAGTTGAAGGACGGCTCCTGGGACGAGCCGCAGTACACCGGCACGGGCTTTCCGCGCGTGTTTTATCTGAAGTACCACATGTATCGCCAATACTTCCCGCTGCTGGCGCTGACCACCTACGCGAAGATGGTGGCGGAAGAGTCGGTCGGTTCCGATCGCAACGGTCACTGAGAGATTTACGGCATGAAACGCCGCCATCTTGTCGATGGATGGCGCACGGAGTTCTGTGCTCGAAAATGATTGATCATTGGAATCCGTCGGCTGGCGACTGCTCTTGAAAGCTTTTGTTACAGGCGCCACCGGATTTCTGGGCGCACATGTCGCGCGGGTGCTGGCCGAGCAGGGCGCCGACTTGCGGTTGCTGGTGCGTTCCACCAGTGACCTGAGAAACATCGAGGGCCTGAAGGCGGACCGGGTGACCGGCGATTTGCGCTCTCCGGCGTCGCTCGAAAAGGCGATTGCCGGCTGCGACACGGTGTTTCACGTGGCTGCCGATTACCGGCTCTGGGTGCGCGATCCGGAGCAGATGTATCGTTCGAACGTCGAGGGAACACGGGCGCTGTTGGAAGCGGCCCGCAAGAGCGGTGTCCGGCGAGTGGTCTACACGTCGAGCGTGGCGACCATCGGTATGGGCGCGGCCAGTCATGAAGGAGGGTGGGCAGCAGACGAGGATGCACCTGTTTCTCTAGGCGATATGATCGGGCACTATAAGCGCTCCAAGTTTATGGCTGAACAAATCGCCATCGAGGCTGGTCGAAATGGTCAAGACGTTGTTGTTGTGAATCCTTCTACTCCTGTCGGCGAAATGGATATCAAGCCCACGCCTTCGGGCCGCATTATCGTAGATTTTCTGAAGAGGAAATTTCCAGCCTACGTCGATACTGGCTTGAACCTTGTCGATGCGACAGAGTGTGCGCGTGGCCACGTTGCCGCGCTGGAGAAGGGAAAAAGCGGACAACGCTATATTCTCGGCGGAGAGAACCTGACGCTGAAGCAGATTCTCGACAAGCTGGCCGCGATCACGGGGCTGCCTTCGCCGAAAGTGAAGGTGCCTTACGTGTTGGCGCTGGCGACCGGCGTGGTTGACGAAGTCTACACCGGCTGGATTCGCGGCCGCGAGCCGCGCGCGACCATCGACGCGGTGCGCATGGGCAGGAAGAAGATGTTCGTCTCGTCGGCCAAAGCGGAGCGCGAACTCGGGCTGGCAGATCACGCCGGTCGACGGAGCGCTGCGGCGGGCAGTTTCGTGGTTTCGGGCGAAGGGTTATGCCTGAGGTTGCTATTGTTGCGGCGCTGGAGCGCGAAGTCAGGCCCCTGGTCCGCGAATGGAAGGCTGCGGAGCGGGAACACGAAGGAAAGAAATTCCGGTTTTTCGAGTCGGCCCGCGCGGTGGTGGTTTGCGGAGGCATCGGGCCCGAGGCGGCGCGGCGAGCTACCGAGGCGGTGATTAGCCCTGTACCGGCCGGCGCGCGTTTTGTCGGCAGGGTTCGCGGGAGCTTTGACGGAAAGTTTGCGAGTCGGCGAAGTCATCGAACCGCGGCGCGTGGTCGACGCGCGAGACGGCAGCAGAACGGACACGGGCGCCGGCGACGGACTGCTGGTCAGCTTTTCGTCCATTGCAGGAACAGAGCAGAAGGCAAAATTGGCCAGCGCTTACGGGGCGCAAGCCGTAGACATGGAGGCGGCCGCCGTCGCCAAGGGCGCCGAGGCGCGCGGACTGCAGTTCACGGCGATCAAGGCCATTTCCGATGAGTCCGGATTTCCGATGCCGCCCATGGAGCGGTTCCTTGCGGCCGATGGAAGGTTTCAGTCAGGGCGTTTTGCCCTGTATTCGGCGATGCGGCCCTGGACCTGGGGGACTGTGCTTCGCCTCGCCCGGAACAGTTCCGTGGCCTCACACAATTTGTGCGCGAAACTTGAATCCGTCATTGCCAGTTCCGCGACCGCGAGGGTGGGTTAACGAATGATACGGCGTTTGCACTACGGGATGCTGGCGGTTGCCATCCTCGCGATTGCGGCGGCGCCGCAGTCACAAGCCACCTTTGCCTATGTCGAGAGCTTTCGCAAGGGACAAACGCGGATCACGGAGCAGTCATTGCAAGTGGATCTCGATCCCCGCAACGCGACCTGCGAGATTCGCGTGAGAGATCAGAATGGGAAGGACCGTTATAGTTTTGGCTGCGTGCCACAGCGTGCCGGCGTGGGCGATGACCGGATCACGAGCTGGCAGGTGAAGCTCGCGGATCTGCGCCACCGCATCTATCCGGATGTTTTGATGGGAACGCCAGACCCAACCGAAGACCGCACACAGATCGGCTGGCTGGATCCCGGGAAGTTCGCCAAGATCGCTCTGAATACGGAGCGGGTGGTGAAAGTGGACAGCTTCTACTGCGTGTTCCGGGTTACCGATGCACACTTTATCGCGCCGGGGCAGCCGTACCTGGATCGGCTGACGCTGGATGTGCGCTTTACCAACACCATGCCGCACAGCGAGATTCGCACCCGGCAGGAAAAGGCGCCTTCGTGATGTCGATCGCGGGACAAGTCGCGATGGAAGAGCGGGCTAGCAGACGATTCCGTCGACCATGCTGGCGGCAGTGTATCGCGGGCAGAACGACGTGCGCATGGAGACGGTTCCGGTTCCCACCATCGGGCCGGGCGAACTTCTGGTGCGGGTTCACACCTGCGGCATCTGCGGCACGGACCTGAAGAAGATTTCCACGGGCTCCCATTCCGCTCCGCGGATTTTCGGACATGAAACCTCGGGCGTCGTGGCCGCCGTTGGCAAGGGCGTGGCACGAGTATGCGCCCGGCGACCGCGTGATGGTGTTCCATCACATCCCCTGCCGGAAATGCTATTACTGCCGCCATCACACTTTCGCGCAGTGTGAGACCTACAAGAAAGTCGGCTGCACGGCGGGCTTTGAGCCGAGTGGCGGCGGCTTTGCGGAATACGTCCGCGTGATGGACTGGATCGTTCAGAAGGGAACCGTCCGGATTCCCGACGGCGTTAGCTTTCGAGCAGGCCTGCTTCGTCGAGCCGGTCAACACCTGCATGAAAGGGGTCGTTAGCCTGCGTCTGGTACCGGACGAGACGGTGCTCGTCATCGGGCAAGGCCCCATCGGTATCATTTTGAGCGTGTTGGCGAAGCGGACTGGGGCTAGGGTAATTACTTCCGATTTGCATTCCCAGAGGCTTACAATATCGAAAAGCTTCGGTTTAGGCCTGACCCTTGATGCTTCGCGCACGGATGTGACCCAGGGAGTGCGCGAGCTAACCGAAGGCCGTGGAGCTGACGCCGTGATTCTGGCGGTGGGCGGCAACGGCCTGATCCGGCCCGCGATGGATGCGACGCGTCCAGGCGGCCGGGTGTTGCTGTTTGCTCAGACAGTGCACGGCGAAGTGGTGGTAGATCCGGCGGCCATTTGTGTGGACGAGAAGACCTTGCTCGGGTCCTACAGCGCTTCGGTGGAACTGCAGGAGGAATCGGTGGGTTTTGTCATGGGGCGGGAAATGGAACTGGAGCGTCTCATCAGCCACCGCTTTCCGTTATCCAGCGGACTGGAAGCACTGGAACTGGCTGCCCATCCCCAGCCGGACTCAATGAAAATCGTGATTCAGCCGGGCAGCGCTTGGGAAGGACACTTGAAGTGAACGGAAAAATGACGGCTGCCGTCCTGTACGGCAAAGAAGACATCAAGATCGAGCAGGTGCCGATTCCCCGGGTCGGAGACGGCGAAGTCCTGATCAAGGTGCAGGTGGCATTGACCTGCGGCACCGACCTGAAGGTTTACCAGCGCGGCTATCACGCGCGCATGATCGTGCCGCCCGCCCTGTTCGGGCACGAACTGGCGGGAGTGGTGGAGCAGGTCGGGGCGGGGGTACGGGGGTTCAAAAAAGGCATGCGGGTGGTGGCGCTGAATTCCGCGCCCTGCGGCATGTGTTTCTTCTGCTCCAAGCACCAGGAAAATCTTTGCGAGGATCTGCTGTTCAACAACGGCGCCTATGCGGAGTACATCCGCGTTCCCCGGCGGATCGTCGAGAGCAACATGCTGGCCATTCCGGCGGATGTGTCCTTTGAAGATGCGGCCATGACCGAGCCGCTGGCCTGCGTGCTGCGCGGCCTGCACGAAACGCGCGTGGAGATCGGCGACACGGTAGCCGTGATCGGCGGGGGGCCCATCGGCTTGATGTTCGTGCAAGTCGCCAAGGCCATCGGCTGCAACGTCATCGCCGTCGTGAAGCGCGATTCCCAGGTCACGCTGGCCAAACGCAAGGGCGCTCACGAAGTCGTGCAGATTACGCAGGTAAAAGATCCCATCGAGGCTGTCCGCGAGCTGACGCGGGAGAAACGCGGCGCCGACGTGGTGGTGGAAGCGGTGGGCCGTCCGGAAGCCTGGGAATGGGCGGTCCAGATGGTGCGCAAAGGTGGAACCGTGAATTTCTTTGGCGGATGCGCCAGCGGCAGCAAGGTGCAGCTGGATACCAATCGCCTGCACTACTCGGAAATTTCATTGAAGGCTACGTTCCATCACACCCCCGAAACCGTGCGGCGCGCGTTTGCGCTGATCGCGGAAAAGAAAGTGCGCGGCACCGATTACATTACCGGCGAAGCTCCCTTGTCGCGCTTGCACGACGTGCTCCGGCACATGCTCAACCGCAACGGCGACATCAAGACCGCCATTATTCCAGGACACTGAACGCAGGGAAGATCGACCGGGGCAAAAGACTCGCTATGACTTTCATCACCACCAGCGAATCCCGGCCTGTGCCCGCGTCTACCCCGCAGGCTGGCTGGAGCAAGCTTCCGCCCGAGTACGCCATTCCGGCAACGGCGCCGTCGCTCGCCGATTCGCAGGCGTACTGCCAGCGGCTGGCGCGCTCGCACTACGAGAATTTTTCGGTGGCAACCTGGTTTCTTCCGGAGCGCCTGCGCCAGCATTTCTACAACGTCTACGCGTATTGCAGGATTTCCGACGATCTGGGAGATGAAGTCGGTGATCCGGCCTCATCGCTCCTGCTGCTGGATCAGTGGCAGATTGAGCT
This sequence comes from uncultured Acidobacteriota bacterium, assembly GCA_963733805.1. Classification (GTDB taxonomy): domain Bacteria; phylum Acidobacteriota; class Terriglobia; order Terriglobales; family Acidobacteriaceae; genus Gp1-AA133. The sequence continues at coordinate 28,631 of CAVTEO010000014.1, forward strand.
GGCTGCCTGTTATGCCGGGAACCCGCGGCATCCGGTATTCGTGGCGCTCGCCGATACCGTGCAGCGCTTCGACATTCCCCAGCATGAATTTTCGGATCTGCTGACGGCCTTCCGCCAGGATCAGACGGTGACGCGCTATGAAACGTTCGAGGACCTGTTGGGATATTGCCTGAACTCGGCGAACCCGGTCGGGCATCTTGTGCTCTACCTCTGCGGGTACCGCGATGCCGAGCGACAGAAGCTTTCCGATTTCACCTGCACGGCGCTGCAGCTGGCGAATTTCTGGCAGGACGTTTCGGTGGATTACGGGAAGGGCCGGATCTATCTGCCCCTGGAAAGTCTGCGGCGCTTCGGCGTTTCGGAAGAAGACCTCGCGAACAACCGGAACACATCCGCGTTCTGCTCGATGATGCAGTTTGAAGTGCAACGGGCGCAGGAGTGGTTTGAACGGGGGCTCCCCCTTATTGGGAAAGTAGATAAAGAGCTGGCCATCGATCTGGAATTATTCAGCCGGGGCGGGCAGGAAATTCTGCACGCGATTGCGCGCCAGGGCTGCGCGGTGCTTGGGCGGCGTCCGGCAATCCCGAAATCCCGCAAGCTGGCGCTGGTGGCTCGCGCAGCCTTGGGGAAATTGTTATGAGCACCGCCGTGCGACCAGCCCCGACGCAGTTTTCGCCGACCTCGTCGCAATTGGCGATGGCGTATTCGGTGTGCAGCGGGATTGCGCGCACATCGGCGCGGAACTTCTATTACGCATTTCTGGTGTTGCCGCACGCCAAGCGCAATGCGCTGTGCGCGATTTACGCCTACATGCGGCGCTGCGATGATCTCTCGGACGATGCCAGCTTGCCCTTGCGCGAGCGGCGCGCCAAGCTCGAAGCGTGGCTCGAGTCATTTCATCGCGCGCTGGCGGGGGAACCGACCGATGACGCCATCCTGCTGGCGCTGACCGATACCCAGCGCCGGTACCAGATTCCTGCGGAGTTGCTCGATCAGCTGGCCTTCGGCACATTGATGGACGTGCCCGAGAGACGTCGCGAATGCCGGGCGGGCAGCCCGGAGCCGAGGCGGCGGAAGAACTGATCATCCAATACCGCACCTTCAAGGATTTGTATCTGTACTGCTATCACGTCGCTTCGGTGGTCGGACTGGTGTGCATCAAGATTTTCGGATATCGCGATCCCAACGCCGAACATCTGGCGGAGCGCTGCGGCATTGCCTTTCAGCTCACCAATATCATTCGCGATGTGAAAGAAGATGCGCTCATGGGACGGGTCTATCTGCCGCTGGAAGATTTGCAGCGCTTCGAGCTTTCGCCGGCGGATCTGAAAAGCGGACCGGATCGCGCGCGCCTGCGCTCCCTGCTGACCATGGAAGCGGACCGGGCGCGGGACTTCTACAAGTCGGGGCACGAGTTGATTCCGCTGGTGAATGAAGATAGCCAGCCGGCACTCTGGGTGCTGGTCACCATCTACCAGCGGCTGCTAGAGAAAATCGCGACAGCAGCAGTACGACGTATTCGCGGGCAAGATTCGACTGAGCACCTTCGAAAAGCTGTCGGTCCTGGGGAAGGGGTTTTTCAAGCGGTTGACATGATGGCCACTCCCTGGACACAACCTCCCAGCGTCGCGGTGGTGGGCGGCGGGCTTTCCGGCTTAGCGGCGGCTTGCGCGCTGTCGTCCTCGGGCTTCCGCGTGACATTGTTCGAACGGCGGCCCTACCTCGGGGGCCGCGCGTCGTCCTACGAACATCCGGGTACGGGCGAGGTCATCGATAACTGCCAGCACGTGCTGCTGGGCTGCTGCACGAACCTGATCGAGTTTTACGAGCGCACGGGAGTCGAGTGGCAGCATTCGCTGGTTCGACCGGCTCACGTTTCTGGAACCGGGCGGGCGCGCGTCGGAGATCGGGCCCTCGAACCTGCCTGCGCCTCTGCACACGACTCCCGCGTTTCTCCGGGCGGAGTGCCTCCGCCTGCCCGACAAAATGGCGATTGCGCGCGCCATGATGGCTTTGGCTCCCATGACTCCGACGCGATACCGGCGAAACGTTTTTGAGCTGGCTGCACCGCCATGGCCAGACCGAAGGCGCGATTGAACGATTCTGGAAGCCGGTCCTGGTAAGCGCTTTGAATGAAGATGTCGATCGCGTGTCGGTGCCTTATGCGGCGCAGGTGATACGTGAATCTTTTCTGAAGTCGGCGGGCGCCGGACGCATGGGTGTGCCGGCGGTTCCACTGACGCAGTTGTACAACGCCGCCGGCGATTACATCACAGCCCGGCAGGGAAGCGTGCAGTTTCGCGCTTCGGTCGAGATCTTTCCGCGCCGAGCTTTCGCACGTGATCCTGGGAGTGAATGACAGGGAAGACAAGTTCGACTTTGTGGTGCTGGCGGTGCCTTTTGACGCTCTTGGGCGCATCCTGCCTGATTCTTCCGCTTCCGAGCCGCTCCGCAACTCGCTGGGGCGCTTTGAGACTTCGCCGATCACGGGCATCCACCTGTGGTTTGATCGCGATATTTCTGAACTCGAACATGCCGTGTTGCTCGACCGCACGATCCAGTGGATGTTCCACAAGTCCAAGCTGCAAAAGCGCGGCAACAACGGGCATGGCAGTTACGTCGAGTTGGTGGTCAGCGCTTCGAAATCGCTGGTCGAAAAATCACGGCAGGAGATCGTTGACCTGGCGCTCCGCGAGTGTCGCGAATTCTTTCCGGGGGCGCGCGCTGCGAACCTGGTGAAGGCCACAGTCATCAAGGAAGTTCATGCCACGTATTCCCCGCGGCCGGGAATTGAAGTGGATCGGCCGCGACCCGAGACAGTCTGGCCGCGTGTCTTCCTTGCCGGGGACTGGACGGCGACGGGATGGCCCGCCACCATGGAAGGCGCTGTGCGCAGCGGCTACCTGGCGGCGCAGTCGCTCGCAAAAGTGGCCGGAATGCGCGACGCGAGCTTCCTGGTCCCCGATCTACCCGCCCGAGGATTCATGCGCCTGTTCGGATAATAAATCTCCAGCAATTTATTAATGAACAAGAATCGGTGTAACCATGCGTGCGGGGTTGTAACCGAATGAGTACTAAACTCACGGCTCTCTCTATCTTTCTGCTCGCCACGTTCATATGGAGCCAGGACAGTGCACATGAGAGCGCGTTAGCTAGAAATACTCGGGTGTTGAGTATTTCCGGCCAACGTGAATCACAGGTTCCTTTCTTTGGCGCGTTTGGGTTTCCGCAATGCGATAGCGAAGGGAACCTCTATTTCCATCTCGACAAGGGGGATTTTGTCGATTCTGATGTCTTACTACTTTCCGCAGATGGTCAGAAAGGAAAGATCTTCAAGTTCTCAGGAGAATATGCTGATCTGGAGTTTTCAATCTTAACTAACTTCTACGTCTCTGGCGGATTCTTAATCATCGGTCTGAGCGGCGACACAGAAAACATCTTGGAGAAGAGGAAGTTCGTGGTACTTGAGGTAGCATCGGGAAGGCTCTATGCAGTCTATGAGCGCCCAGAGGAACTTCATAGGGCTCAGGACGTGTGCTTCACTCGGGAACAAGGATTCACATTCATGATTTCTGATAATGGGCGGACAACACTCTTCACCGCTCCCTTGAGGTAGAGTCGGCTTGTAAACCGGGCTTTTCAGGCAACAGAGTGTGCCTAACCCACCCTCGTCGATCGTCATCCTTGAGCGTAGCCATAGAGGTGCTGTTCTTAAAGTGAAGAGCAGGTGCTTCGTTCCGCTCAGCTTGACAATCTGTAAGTAGCAGCATCGGTCCGCCATCAGCTCTAATACCACGCAACCGCCACGTCCACTTGCTCGAGCGCAATCGACTTTTCGCCCTGGGAGAAAACGCGCCACACGGGCTGGCTGCGATCGATGTCGCCGACTACCTGAAATCCGCCCGGACACCCATAATTAATCCGCATGCCCGCGACCGGAGGCATCGCACCCGTCATGAGGGTGCAGCGTTGCCCATTGGCCAGCTCAAGCGCCCACGGCAGAGTGTCGGAGCGACTGGTTTCCTTGCGCGGCTCGCTGGGCAACGGCTGTGTCAGCGTCAGAAGCACCACGTTGGCGGGCCATGGGCCGCCTACCGGGCAGGCGAGTTGCTTTTCGTCGCCCAGGATCCGCTGGTAGCAGGGATCAAGAATGCCGTTTCCCGCCGAACATCTCCACGCATCGGGCCGGCTCGATGATGCGGCCGACGCCGCGAAGCACGTGCCGTTGACCTTTTCCGTGACTGCCATCCCAATGCTCAGGCCGGCTGGACCAAAGGGCGTGAGAAGCTTGATCTGCGTGCGCGCAGCGGTAGAGGGCTGCTCGGCGGCCAACGCGTCCGTGGGGCGCCGCAGAGGGACACACTCACCAGCGCAGATTGCGAACCAAGCCTTGCATGTCATGCTGGCCTCCAAAGCAACTGCGCATCCGGAACGATTCTCCGGATGCGCTCTTGTCACTTACCGTATTCGGCTCGATGATGGACGACGAATGCCGTCAGTTTTCGCACCGCCAACTAAAGCTTCTGGAAGAAGTGGATGACCTTGCTCTCGGCATCCTCGGTGTAGTGAACAGCCACCTTGTCGCCTTCTTTCGCAGCGTAGCGCGAGCCCTTGACTACGCCGTGATCGGTCTCGACCACTGCATCGGATCCCATTTTGTAGGTTGCCTCGGCGCCAGTCATCGGTCTTGACGGCGACGGTGCGCGCGGCGCGGTCGACGTGCGTGACGGTACCCTTGCCCATCTTCAGCGCGTCCTTGCCGAAGTCTTGCACCAGCGTGGCCGTCTTGTCGGCGCCTTTTCCCATGTAGCGGACCACGACGTGGGTTCCTTCCTTGCCGGCGAAGTAGGTGTCGAGAGCGCCCATCTTGGCAGCATGTTCGGCCTCGGCGCTGGCGCGGATGCCGGTGCGCTCCGTGTACTTGAAGACCTCCTCCGAACCATTCGCGGTCTTGATCGCGATGGTTTTGCCGGTCTTGTCGACCTTGGTGACAACGCCGGCAACTGCGTGGACAACATCCTGGGCAAAAGCGGAGCCGATGAATGCGATCGCACAAAGCAGAAGAAGCGACTTTGGATAGCAATTTGGAACCGAGTCATGATTCTCTCCATTTTGGATTCGTAGAAATTTCTCATTTCTTTGTGTTATTCAAGGCGATCAGCTGGTTGTCGACGCTGAACACTCCGGGAACGCTATTGGCCTGCGTGCCCGCGATTTGTTTATCCATGGCACTGTCGACCACACCATACAGCGTGACATGGCCGTTTTCGACGACGATCCGGATCGGCTTTTGCGGATCCATTTCGTAGCGCTGCAGCGTGGGCGCGCCGTAAATAGCCCGGTACAGTCTGACGCGCAACTGGTCGTCGAGCATCGACGTCGGCGCTACTTCGATGTTGTCGACGATGTCTTTGACGCCCGGCGTGGTTGCCGCAATCCCCAGCGCCGAGTCCCTGCTCGGATAGTCGTGTACAGTTCCGCCCAGCGTGGCTACGCCGTCTTTCACCTCGAGCGTGATGGCGTTGAACGCAATGCCGTAGCCGACGCGGTCATAGCGCAGGCGGTCGGCCAGCGTCTGCCGCAGTTGATCGTCGGGCACATTGCTCTGCACCTGAACGTGGTTGCGGACGCCGTCCACGTTCTTCATCTTCTTGACCTTCTTTTCCAGGTTTTCGCGATCGATATAGAGATTTACGCTGCCCTCGAGCGTCACGATCTGGTCTTCGACCGCTGCTTTCACACCCTGGAATTCCTTCTTGCTCTGAACGTATTTGTTAACGTCCTGCAGGATCTGGCCGTCATAACGGCCGGCGGGCTTCTGTTGGGCTAGGGCGCTGGATACGATTCCGGTGCAAATTGCCAGAAAGAGAATAGCTGACGTCAGGCGCATTCCTGTCCCCACGATTTCATTTTGAAGTGACTGCTGAAGAGGGCCCAGTTCCCAGAAAGAACTACGAGAATAACGAAAATGTTCGGGCTTGGCTAGTTCCCGAGCGATGCGGGCGGGCAAACACTTTAACCGCAAAGTGCGCAGAGACCAGCCGCGAAGGCCGCAGAAGAAGAGATCTTCCTGGCGAACTTTGCGATTCCTGAGCGACCTTCGCGGTTACAAGCGTTTCTCCGACGCCAACCAGAGCGAGACATATTCGGTGCCACCCCACAGAACTCACCCCGCCAGGAAAGCCACGCCGCAGGCGACCAGGGCGGCGGCGATCCAGCGGCGGCGGTCGACCCGCTCGTGCAGAAAGAATTTTGCAGCGGCCGCATTCCCCACGAAGGTCAGGGAGGCCGATGCCGGCGCGATCAGGCTGACGTCTCCCCAGGAAAGTCCGAGCAACAGGCTGAAGAACGCGACCGCCATGGCTGCGATTCCCAGCAGGAAGTAGGGATTGCGCAGGATACGGCCCATCACCGCGAGCAGCCCAGAACGCCGGCGCAGATCATCGATATCCCCGACTTGCTTCATCGCCCGCGAGAGCAGCACGTCGCCGGTTACCGAGGCGGCCACGATGAGCGCAATCGCTCCCCAGGTATACGCGTGCCTCATCGCTCCTCCTGAAGGGCAGCCATTTCAGGCTGGACCGGGTCCTCGTGAGGGTGTTTCCGCAAAGTCAGTTCCGGTCCGCTGGCCACGAAGCTTACCCCGACGGCAATCAACGAGATTCCCACCCAGCGCCACATGGTCACCTGCTCGTGCAAGATGAACCTGGCGATCAATGCGAGCAGGACATATCCCAGCGAAGTTGCCGGGACCACGTAGGTGAGATCCGCCCAGGAAAGGGCAGTCATGTAGGCGGCGAAGAAACCGAGCAGAAAAACAATGCCACCTACAATCCACGGATCGCGCAGCGCGGAGAGCAGGGTTTGCAGGCGGGAGAGAGGTACCGAGCCAATCTCTTTCATGCCGCGGGAGAGCATCGAGTCGCCGATGGAGGCGAATACGGCGACTCCCGCCAGCACAAGATATTTTCGAACCGTCACAGTAGGCCTAAGCTTTGGCCGGTTCTGCCGCCGCGGAGGAGGCGTGCTTCTCGCGTACCCACTTATTGCGCATGGCGCGCGTCTTCAGGAAAGCCTTGGCTTCCTTGTAGAGCCGCTTGCGGTCGGCGCTGTCAAATGCCGCCCTACGCAGGATGCGGAACGCGGCTTTGGGACGGAAATAGTATTCGTCGTAGAAGCGATGCACCATTTCCATGATGTATTCGGCGGGCAGGTCGGGGTACTGGATCTGCACCATCTGATGACCGCCTTCGTCGACCATCTTCGCGTCGGCCGCCAGGAAGCCGTTCTTCACGACGTGGTCGTAGAGTTCCGTTCCCGGGTACGCGTGTGCGACCGACACCTGGATCGTTTCCACGTCGAGTTCCTTGGCGAAGTTGATGGTGTTGCGAATGGTGTCGCGCGTCTCACCCGGCAGTCCCAGGATGAAGTCGCCGTGGATGATCAGGCCGAGTTTGTGGCAATCCTTGGTGAACTGCCGAGCGCGTTCCACAGTCGCGCCTTTTTTGATGTTCTTGAGAATCTGCGGATCGCCCGACTCGTAGCCAACGATCAGCAGCCGGCATCCCGCTTCCTTCATCGCTTTCAGCGTTTCGTAATCGGTCGTGACGCGCGAGGTGCAGGACCAGGTCAGGCCGAGCGGCTTCAGCTTCTGGCAGAGTTCGATGGTACGGGCTTTCTGGATGTTGAAAGTGTCGTCGTCAAAGAAGAATTCCTTCACGTCGGGCCACAGGCGCTTGACCTCGGCCATTTCGGCGGCGACGTCATCGGTGGAACGCTTGCGCCACGGGTGCCCGCTCAAAGTCTGCGGCCACAGGCAGAAGGTGCACTGCGCGGGACATCCGCGCGTGGTGTAGAGCGAGACGAAGGGATGGAGCAGGAACGGCACGTTGTAGCGGGTGACATCGAGATCGCGCTTGTAGACATTGGTGACGTGCGGGAGGCGATCCAGGTCCTCGATCTGCGGCCGGTCGGGATTGTGCACGATCTGGCCGTCTTTCAAATACGAAATGCCCGCGATTTCTTCCAGCGGCTTGCCCTGTGCATACTCAACCACGGTGTAGTCGAATTCCTTGCGCGCGACGAAATCGATCGAAGGGCAATCGCGCATCGACTTTTCTGGCTGTACGGTGACGTGCGGTCCTACGAAACAGATCTTGATGTTGGGATTCGCGTCTTTGATCGCCTTGGCGAGACGCATGTCGCCGGGAAAGCCCGGAGTGCTGGTGAACAGCACCAGGAACTCGTAGTCCTTGGCGATCTGAATGGTTTGCTCGCCGGTGACGTGGTGTGGCGGCGCATCCAGCAGACGCGCGCCTTCGAGCATCCCGGTGGGATAAGCCAACCACACCGGGTACCAGTACGACTCGATTTCTCGAGTGGCGGGCCAGCGCGATCCGGCCCCACCGTCGAAGTTCTCAAAGGAAGGCGGATTCAAAAACAATGTTTTCAAAGGCATATATGTGGATGAGTAATCTTAGCATCCTCTCTCAGTTTCACGGGTGTTTCCCTGGATTCGCCCCGAACGGTGTGGCGCGCTTGCCGAGCGCGGTCGGTTCTTTCCTTAAGTGTAATTTTATCAACCGCCTAGGCTTCGCCCCAATGGGTTTGCGCCGAATGGGGATTGGATGCATTGAGAGGGGCAACGGATCGCCCGGACGCAGAGAAAGACTTGGAAATCCCTGAAGCAGATATGGTCACCGAGATCCTTGACCACAGCGGGCACTAAGGGGAAAAGAGGTTTGTCCTTGGGTCCCTCGTCCTCCGTGGTTGAAGGGTTTCGCCGAAATGAAAATGAAATTCGTATTCTTAAAGCTTAGTTTAGCGCTACGAAGCCCCAGGATCGACGAACGAGGGTCCGGATGACCTTGGGTATCACCTGAGCCCCGAAATGCGACTGCAGGGTCCGCAAACGCGATTAACGGGCATCCTGGAAAGTGTCCGCGGGGTGTTTTTGGAAGTGCGACGGAGTTTTCGGGGGCCCAATATCAATAGCAACAAGCTAAGCTCGAGCGATTTCTGCGAGATGCGGCTTAGTTGCTGCCATTGATCCATTTTTCCAGCTCCCCGGTCGAACGCAGCAGCCCAACGCGAGCACGCTGGAGTTCGAAGGTCGTGTCCTGCAGCGTGATGTAGCGCTCGCTAGCTTGGGCCCGGGAATCAGCCAGATCTTTGAGAGTAGCGGTACCAGCGTCCATGCGGGTTTGTACGGAGTCCAGGTCCGATTGTGCTACCTCGTACTCCAACTGCGCCACCTCCTGAGCAGCCTCCATCTGGCGGACAGCCCGTTGCAGCTTCAGGGTTTCCTCGGAGACCTGGTTCTTGGCAGCTTCCGCCTGTCGCTTGGCCTTTACCGCCTCTGCGTCGGCCGCTTGCGCGTGGGAGCGCTGCACGGAACTAAAGATCGGAAACCGCATTACAACTCCGATGGTCGCGTTATTAGCCTCAAAGGTCTTGAAGAATAAGTCGTAGTTGTTGTACTGAGCCAGGCGCGCGTATTGCGCGGCGAAATCCACGCTGGGTAACAGCGCTCGATGTTCTCCACGCGCGCGTAAATATTGGGCACGGGCATGTTCCTCTGCCGCTTGAATAGCGGGATTGTTCTTTACAGCGCGGTCAACGGGGTCATCGTCCTGCGCCAGTGGCGCGATTGCCGGAATGGAGTCCTGCACCGTCTCGATGCTGGCTGCGTTCACTCCGGTGAGCCTGGCCAGATGTTCCCGAAGGACATCAGCCGATCCTTGCGCCTCGGCGACACGCAGACGCACGCGCGCGGCAGCGAGCCGTGCTTTGGTTTGTTCGAGCGGGCTCTCCACGCCCTCTTTCACGCGCTCGGCCATCGCCTGCTCCAGCTTCGAAGCTGCCGCTTGGTCATCACGCAATTTACCGAGGCGCTGCTCCCATTTGTTCAGCTCGGCATAACTCAGCACGGTGTCCTGAATCACCTGCGCGCGCTGATTCTTGTCCTGGCTCATTGCTGCCACCCATTCGGTCTTTGCCGCACGCACGAACTGCTGGAGCGCCGGATTGAAAAGCGCCGATTGCGCGTTCACGTTGACGATGGACGGCGCGGAACCTTCCAGGCTGAGTGGAAATCCCCACGACTTGCCCAGCCCGGATCCGACCACCAGTTGCGGGACATAGTTGTTGTGGCTCTCCCGGTAGGCGGAGAACGCGTGTTGTGCATCCGCCGCCGCGATCCCGGTTGCGGTCGCATGGGTCAGCGCAAGTTCCACGGCGCGTTTCAGTGGAAGCGGCTCCGCGGTCGCAGGTAGGGCAATGCAGAGACACAATCCCACAAGCAGCCTGCTCGAGCGCAGGCCAATCCGATTGCGATGTTTCATTGCGTCACCTTGGCAGGAAAGGAATTCAAAGACGGTGAGGAATGGGAGTCGTACCATCGGCTAAGGATAGCAGCGAGCAGTGGCAGAAGGCTCCAGGCTCTAGTCACCGGGCTCTGGCCGAGGTAGTCCTGGTTCTCTCTACTCTCGGCTACCTGCTAAAGCCTAAAGCCCAGAGCCTACGCCCAGAGCCCCGGCTTTATTGATTCACCCGGTTCAACGCATCGCGGGCACGGCCGAAATCTCTTCGCCATCATCAGTGCCGCCTGGTATTCCTTGGCCGCGCCCTGTTTGTCGCCTTGTTTTTCGAGGATGTTGCCGAGCAGGTAATGCGCCTTAAAGGGAGGCGCCTGCTCGACCGTGCTCGAGGCCAGGTACCTGCGCACGAGTTGGGTCGCGAACGGCAGGTCGCGGTTGGCGCGGAGCAGCGTGGAGGCGGCGTCGACCAGAACCTCCGGCTGATCCATCGGAGCGGCTGCCGCCTTCTTCAGCGCGTCCTGCATTTCGTCGAGCCGGTTATTCTTGCGATAGAAGAGCGCGAGGTTGAGCCATGCGTTGGCGCCGCCCTGGCTGGCGTCGATGGCTGCGCGGTATTCACGTTCCGCGGCGCTGAGGTCTTTGTTCTTTTCGGCGAGGCGGCCCTGGATCCAGTGAGCCTTGGCGGGATTCAGCCTCGCGACCTGTTCAGCCTGGGCCCGCGCCTTGTCCTGCCCCCCGCCCACGATACCGGGCGCTTCCAGATAAAATTCGGCGAGGTCGGTGCGGGCGATCACGCTATCGGGATCGAGTGCCACGGCGCGCTCGAACTCGTTGCGGACTTTCTTGGCGAGTCCGGCGGCTGTGAAAAAATTCGAAGCATCGGCCTTCTCGCCGTAGGTGCGGCCGAGCCACAAGTGATACTCGCCTTTATTGGGCTCGATCGAGATAGCCTTCTCGCATTCCGAAATCGCGCTGTCCCACTTGCCGACCGCGAAATATGCCCGGCATAGCAGATTATGAGAGGCCGCGTCATTCGGCGAGGTATTGAGCTTCGTGCTGAGAGTCGAGATGACGTCATCGACGCGGCCCGCGGCCAGCAAGTCGGTTGGCGAGTCAGCGGCAGCCGCAATCGCCGGCAACACGAGTGCCGCCAGAGCAAACACTTTCGTAGCCCACTTCATGATCTACTGCACCACCTTCACGGGAATCCCGTCGCGCAAAGATTTGTTGACGGCCGTGGTGTTGAGCGCGATCTGGGTTTTATCGGTGAGCCCTTCGCTCACTTCGACCTTGGTGAGATTGGAGGCTGCCACCGCCACGTTGCGCCGGTGCAGCTTGTTGTCGACGATCTGGTAGACGTAGGGCTTCGAGTCGTCGATCCGCAATGCTTCGCGAGGGATGGTCAGAACGTTGTCGTGCTGTGCCAATACGATGGTGACGTTCACGTTGGTGTTGGGCAGCAGACGGAAATCGTGGTTGTCGAGCTGACTGACCATTTCGCCCACGTTGCGCGTGCCGCGGAGCTTCACGGTGGAGGGCAGGGTGGTGACCGCGCCTTGCCAGGTGCGGCCGGGCAGCGCGTCCCAGGTCACTTCGGTTTTCTGTCCGGGAATCAGGCGGCCGATGTCGGGCTCATCCACGTAAGCGCGCACCAGAACTTTCGAGAGATCCGCAACCTGCAGCAGAAGATCTCCGGCCTGCACGTAGGCGCCCTGTTTCACAGGCAGGATGTAGACGATGCCGTCAAACGGGGCGACGATGTTCGATTTGTGCAGGATGTCTTCGGCGGCGTCGTAGGCGGCCTGCGCGTCGGACTGTTGCGCGGTCACGTGCTCGACTTCGGGCCTGGAGTAGCGCTCCTTCTGCTTTTGGGTAAGCAGGTCGAAATCGGCTTGCGCGCGCTGCAATGCATTTTCAGCTTCTTTCACTTCGCCGGCCGAAGCGGCGCCTTTCTCCTGCAGGCGTTTGAATGCTTCCAGGTTGCGCTGGGCCGTGTCGCGATCGGCGCGGGCCTTGATGATTTGCGCCTGCAGGGTCAGAACTTCTTCCTGCGATCCGCCGTGCTCAATGTTCTGAACGCCGGCTTGCGCGCCTTTTAATTCCGCCTGCGCGTGTGCGGCCTGGCTGCGGACGGTGGCGTCGTCGAGTTGCAGCAGGAGTTGCCCCTTCTTGACGTGGTCGCCTTCTCTCACCAGCAGGCGCCGCACGGTGGTGTTGGTGGGAGCGTGTGCCTCGAAGTTCTGGGCGGGCTCGATCTTGCCGTTGGTGGAAATGACGCTGCGGATGGATCCGCGTTCGACCGAGGCGGCGCGGATCGGGATGACTTCGTCACGCATGGAGGCAAACGACGCCAGCAGGACCACCGCCAGCGCGGCGCCCAGCGTAATCGTCAGCCAACGGTGCCGGGCGTAAAATCCGGGTTTTTCCTTAGCGCCCAATGTCATAGCTAGGTTTTGACAAGCAACAATTTACCACCAGGACTCCATGTCCGGCGCAGCAATTGGTTTCCTCGTATGAGTCGTTTAGATGCAGGATGGCTGCGGGTGGCTGACCCGAGCCCCTGCGATTTTGATGTCCGCGCAAGCCGCGCCGTTACAATATCGTGCATGCCGAAACCGCCTCGTTACACCCAAGAACACGCCGAAGCCGGACTGGATGCGAAATTTCCTGAAATTGAGACCTGGGCCAACCAGTTTTCCGGCTACGAGATCGTGATCGACGATCCGGAGTTCACGTCGGTCTGCCCAAAGACCGGCCTGCCGGATTTTGGAACGATCACGATCCGCTACATGCCCAAGAAATCGTGTCTCGAACTGAAGTCGCTGAAGGAGTATCTGCAGAGCTACCGCAACCTGGGAATTTTTCAGGAGAATATCGTGAACCAGGTGCTGGCGGACGTGGTGAAGTGGAGCAAGCCGGTGTGGGCCGAGGTGAAGGGCGATTTTCGGCCGCGGGGTGGAATTTCGACGGTGGTGATAGCGAAGTGGCCGAGGGCTCATCGCGAGAGATGAGCTTGACGCAAAGAAATTACTCACCACAGAGTCACAGAGACACAGAGAGAACAAGACCAGTCACTATGGTTTTTCTCGGTGGCTCTGTGTCTCGGTGGTGAAAGAGCATTCTTCATGCCAGTCTCCCCACACCCGTGCCCGAGGTGACTGCTCGCGGTTCAATTTTTTCGATCTCAGCCGCATGCTCACGTTTCACAAGATTGATCTCGTAGTTTGCCTGCAGGTTCAGCCAGAACTGCTCCGTAGTGCCAAAGAAGCGAGCCAGGCGCACCGCCGTATCTGCACTGATCCCACGCCGCTCCAGCACAATATCGTTCACGCGCGGTGCGGGCACACGCAATCGCTTGGCGAGTGCATAAGCCGATAAGCGCATCGGCTTGAGAAATTCTTCGCGCAAGATTTCACCGGGATGGACCTGCCAGTTCGGGTTGCCTTTGCGAGCCAAACTCATCGTTATCACTCCTAGTGATAGTCTGCGATTTCGACTTCGTATGCTTCGTTCCCCCGCCATACGAAGCAGATCCGATACTGATCGTTGATCCGAATGCTATGCTGCCCGGCCCGGTTCCCGACTAGTTTCTCCAGCCGATTGCCCGGAGGAGTTTTCAAATCCGCAAGTTTGGTGGCGGCATCCAGCATCGCCAGTTTCCGCCTGGTCACGCTAGCCGGCGGCCCGCCTCTTGCCTTCCCAGTTCTCCAGACTTCCGCCGTCCGCTTGTTGGCGAAAGTTCGGATCACGCTTGTAGCATAACGCTAATCGTTAATAATGGCAATCGTTATGAAGCTCGGCCATGTAGGCTTCCATGCAATTTCGACGGTGACGGCCGCGATGTCGTGGATTGTCATCGAAAGAATCATTCACCACAGAGTCACACAGACACAGAGGGAACAAGACCAGTCATTATGGTTTTTCTCCGTGGCTCTGTGTCTCGGTGGTGAAAAAAGCGTTCCCCGTGGTAGTCTCCCCACACCCGTGCCCGACAAAAAGCTCTACCCCAAAACTGCGCTCGCGCTGCTCACCGCGCTGAACCTGCTCAACTACATCGACCGCTCCGTGCTGTTTGCGGTGCAGGACTCAATTAAGGCCGAGTTTCACAGGACAGATTTCCAGATCGGTCTGCTGACGGCGGTTTTCTTCATCTTCTACATGATTGCGGCGCCGTTCATGGGGCCGCTGTCGGTGCGGTTCACGCGCAAGTACGTGATTATCGTGGGGGCGTTGATCTGGAGCGTGGCGACGCTGCTGACGGCCATCACGAAGAATTACGACGAACTGCTGTTCCGGCACACCGTGGTGGGTGTCGGCGAAGCGAGTTTCGTCGTGCTGTCGCCGACTTTCATCGCCGACATGTTTCCCGACCGCATGCGCGGACGCGTGATGGGTATCTTCTATCTCGCGATCCCCGTGGGCACGGGGCTGGGCTACATGATCGGCTCGCTGATGGAGCCGAGATATGGATGGCGTGCGCCGTTTTACGTGGGCGCCGCGCCGGGCATTCTGCTCGCGTTGCTCCTGCTGCTGATTCCGGAACCGGAGTTGGGTCGCTATGACAGCGCGGACCGCAGTGCCCCTGAGCGCGACACGTTGAAAGGACTGCTGCGCAATCCGGCGTTTCTGACCGCCACGGCCGGCATGGCCATGATGACGTTTGCGCTGGGCGGGTTGCAGGTTTGGATGCCGAGCTTCCTGCACCGCGTGCACGGCTACACGCTGGGACAGGCAGGAGTGCTGTTCGGCATCAGCACGATGATCAACGGCCTGGTCGCGTCGGTGCTCGGCGGATGGATTTCTGACCGCCTCCTGCAACGCACTAAGGCGGCGCATTATCTCGTCTCCGCGGTCAGCCTGGGGCTGGGGATCCCGGCCATGTGCGTTGCGTTGTTTGCCAGCGGTAGGCTGATGGTCGCCGGCATCTTCCTCGCGGAATTCTTGCTCCTGTTGAACACGGGGCCGTTGAACGCTGCGGTGATCAACTCCGTCGGGCCGCATGTCCGCGCGCTGGCACTTGCCGCGAATATTTTCATCTTCCACATATTCGGCGATGTGCCGTCGTCGGCGCTGATCGGATTTCTCTCCGATCACTACTCGCTGCGGCTGGCATTCGTGGCTCCGGTCATCACGATCTTCCTCTCTTCTGCCATACTGTTTTACGGGATGAAGTTCGCACCGGAAGTCAGCAACGCCAACTCTGCGACCATCGCGGGAGCCCACTAGCCGATGCATCACGTGCTGTCGATTGCAGGGTGGATCCTTGCCCTGGCATGGTTTTCGCGCATTGCGGAAGCGGCACTGGGCGTGCCGCGCATCGCCGACATCGCCCAGCCGGAGTGGGACCGGCGGCTCGCCGTGAAACCGCGCGTGAGCATCATCGTGCCCGCCCGCAATGAGGAAGCCGACATCGAGCAGGGCCTGACGCTCCTGCTGGCCCTCGACTACGACAACTATGAAGTGATCGCGGTCGACGACCGGTCGACCGATCGCACGGGCGAAATCGTGGACCGCATCGCGGCGAGCCCAGCCGCCCATAGCTGCCTGCGCGTGGTGCACGTGGCGGAGCTTCCACCCGGATGGCTGGGCAAGGTGCACGCCATGTGGACAGCAGCGCAGCAGGCGAGCGGGCGAGTGGCTGCTGTTCACCGACGCCGACGTGCTCTTCAAGCCCGATGTGCTGCGCCGCGCGCTGAGCTATGCCGAGGCGGAGCAGGCCGATCACGTGGTGGTGTTTCCGCGCATGATCATGGCGAATCCGGGAGAGCGCATGATGATCGCGTTCTTCCAGACGCTGTTTACGTTCGGGCACCGGCCGTGGAGGGTGGCCGATCCTGACACGGACGACCACATGGGCGTGGGCGCCTTCAACATGGTGCGGCGCACCGCATATGAAGCCGTCGGCACTTACAAGGCGCTGCGCATGGAAGTGCTTGACGACATGAAGCTGGGCAAGGTCATCAAGAACGCAGGCCTGCGCCAGCGGAACGTGTTCGGCGAGGACTTGATCTCGATCCGCTGGGCCAAGGGCGCGATGGGCGTGGTCGATAACCTGACCAAGAACTTCTTCGCGGTGCTGTCATTCCAGTGGTGGCGCACGGTGGCATCGGCGGTGGCGCTGTTTTATCTGAACCTGTGGCCGTTTGTGGGGCTGTGGCTGGCGCATGGGTGGGGAAGACTGCCCTACGCGATCGCGCTGGGCTCGATGTTTCTGATCTACCTGGGCATGTCGTTCCGGTCGTCGATCCCGGCGTACTACTTTGTGCTGCATCCGGTAAGCACGGTGCTATTCGAGTACACGCTGTTGCGCTCGATGTTCCTGACATTGTGGAACGACGGCGTGACGTGGCGCGGGACGAAGTATCCGTTGGAGGAGTTGCGCAAGGGGATGGTGTAGTCAATCGCATCAGAGTCGCCGCTTGGGCGAACAAACGGCACACAATGGTGCTAAGGCCTAGTTTCGTCAAGTGAGGTTCCTCACGGCCCGCCAATGTCACTGTTGGTACTATCGTGCGTGACAGTGAAGAATCAGGAGGTCTACGAATTGCCAAGCAAGAACAACATCCTGATTAGCCTTTCCGAGTCAGACAAGACGCAGTTCGGAAAGCAAGCCTTCAAGAGTCAATCCACGCCTCAGCGGGTCTTTTCATCACTCTGGGCTCTTGAATCAGAGGTCAACAATGGCGGCTTTTCGCAGTATCTCCTGAATGACAGTTGCAAGACTGCGGCATTTGCGGCTGAGGCTCTCGAAAAGATAGATGCTCCGCGAACTGCGGATATATGCAGGCGCGCCATAGCTACAGCGTTTCCAACCGGACTGCCCGAGACTCCCGAAGCAATTTCCTCGGCGGCTGCGAATTTCTCCGATGAGGTTCTGGAGCAACTACAGATGCTGGACAATGAGTTTTTTGCTTATCCTCACAATCTGACGGATTTGCTGTTCGCTTATGTGTCGAAGCATCAGGAAGAATTCGGAACGCTGCCCACAGCCGACGACTAAACGTTGTTGGCGCAATCTCCCCATTGCACGCAATATAAAAAGGCGCCCACTTTTGCGGTAGGTTGAGATTGTTCGCATCGCCAACCTAGCGAAAGGGAGCGCCTTTATGAGTCAGGAAAAGTATATCGGTATGGACGTGCACCAAGCCACCATCTCGGTGGCGGTGATGGATGCGCAAGGCAAGCTGATTATGGAATGCCTGCTGGAGACCAAGGCGGCCACGATTGTCGAGTTCATCAGAGGACTGCACGGAACTCTGTCTCTGACCTTCGAGGAAGGCACGTCCGCAGCCTGGCTCCACGATCTTCTGAGACCCCACGTTAGCCGGCTGGTAGTGTGCGATCCGCGAAAGAATGCTCTTTTAAAGGATGGCAACAAGAGTGATCGGATCGACGCGCGCAAGCTGGCGGAGCTGTTACGCGGGAACCAACTCCATCCCGTGTATCACGGAGAACATGGGGTTCGCACCTTGAAAGAACTGGGGCGCTGTTATCTGACCATCACCCAAGATGTCACCCGCGTCATGAATCGCATCAAAGCTCTGTACCGCAGTTGGGCGATTCCCTGCGCGGGTGCAACCGTCTACTCTCCCCGTCAGCGCGCCGAGTGGTTGGCTAAGATCACTGAACCAGGAGTGCGGGTTCGCGCCCAACGGCTCTATCAGCAGCTCGATCTGTTGCAACCGGTGCGCCTGGAAGCACGGCGCCAGTTACTGGCGGAAAGCCACAAGCATTCGGCCGTGAAGTTACTGCGCCAGATTCCTTCGATCGGTCCGATTCGCTCAGCCTTGCTGGTGGCCTTACTGCAAACCCCGCACCGTTTTCGTACCAAGCGCCAACTGTGGGCCTACAGTGGTTTCGCAGTCGAGACCCACGACAGCGGGGAGTACCGTTCCGTGCGTGGCAAACTGCAACGCAACCGCGAGCGCATGACGGTTCGCGGTCTGAATGACAACCACAATCGAGATCTGAAGAATCTCTTCAAAAGTGCTGCCATCTCTGCCAGCACACGTCCTGGCCCCCTGCGCGATTTTTATGTGGCTCGGGTGGAGAAAGGGATGCGACCGACCATGGCCCGTCTCACCTTGGCACGGAAGATAGCCGCGATCAGTTTAACCCTCTGGAAGAAAGGAGTGGAGTTCGACCCTCAACAATTGCAGCGACCAGCAGCTTGAGCATCTCTGAGGAACAGGCTTTCCATCTCTGCGGTTTACTCCGCTGGTAGGCGGCCGGGTTCTGCAGATGCTCGGTTCGAGGGTGAGTATCAGTCAATGAGATCGGCCCCGTGTGCTTCGGCACCGAGTCACCCATTACACGCTATGCCCCCTCGGATAACCAGAAATAGCGATAGGCCACGAGCCTCGGATAGAACCATGGTTAACGTCGTCCTGCTTGCCGCGTCTCGCACACTCGAGCTTTGCCACAGCACCGGAGAAACCTCATGAGAATGGGACAACACGCCAAACCGCTTCAGAGATCACGAAACAGAGTGGGCTGGATCTCGAGAAAAGATCTCCTCCGGTCGAGGCGGAGCTTTTTTCTTGACATCCCTTTTTATAGAACTCATTGACCCCTCACAGGGGGTTTTGAGTGCAATCGCCTGGTTTCGACAGCTACGTAGTTAGAAACTCTTCACGACGTTACGTTGCCCAGAAGGTGGGTAGGTATTAGGGTGCGCCATCCCTGCAAGTCGTTCAGCGGGCCATTAGCGACAATCAGCCCTATTGATGCGACACAATGGACGAGTAGTGGTTGGCGACCAATCGCCAGCTACCATGCTCCTTTACCCACACTCTGGTAAAGCGAGTGTCGTGGGGAACTGCCTTGCCTTTATCTTGCCCATCCATTGTTGAGCGGCCAGTCTCGACCGCCGCATTTCCATAAACGCGCACTCGAACGTCATCGGTGGTTATGGACTGAAATCTCAAATCACCTGACGTGAAATCTGAAATCACCTGCGGCTTAGTTCGCACTGTCCCACTCGGCCCTACGCCGATGAAATCATCAGCGTAGATCCGTTCTAGTGCCGCCGCATCCGCGTGGATCTGTGCTTGTATGCGTTCGTTGTCCAGTTTCCTGATGACCTGCTCAGCGATGCTTCTTTGATCTCTGATCGCGCCCTGCTCTTGCCCTGAGGCGATGGCGGCAACCGAGAAGACCACCAAGGCTATCGCGAATATTCTTCTCATGGAGAGCCACTTTAAATGATCGCGCTTAATTACCGTGCAAAGGCCTGATTTCGACAGTTAACCTCCGAGTAGCCGGTGACTCGGGCGCGATTACTGAATGTGGCCCGAGAGCTGGCCAGGAACTATTTTGCTTTGGCATGCAGCGCTTGGCGGGTAGCTTCCAGAGTGTTGATGAGCGACTCCTTAGGAAGCTTTTGGATGATCGGTTCAATGGCCCATCCCAGTCCAAGTGGCACGTCACGGGTCAGTGATATGGCACGGCACTCGACGACTACCCCAACATCACGCTCCTCGAATCGCCAATAGGAATACAAGCGCCATAGAAATCCGTAACCGGTGTCAGGCTGCAAGACTCGCTCGTCATGGCTTCCCGCGTTCTCCACTTCTGCAATTCGCGTTGTATACGAGCGGAACACCCAGCGTATCCGGTCCACCGGACGATAATGAACTTCATGATCGGTGTCGAGAACTACGGTGATAATTTTTTTCTTCAGCAGCCGCAGATAGATCTGGAAATCGTGATCCTCACGCCTGACCAGCTTTGAGTCAACTACTTCAGGTTTGTAGATGTTCTTGTGGTTATCGTAGTCCTGGATCACTGCGAAGATTTCTTGAATGGTCGAATCAGGAATGAACGCGGCAGCAATCCAGTCGTGAATCAAACCGCTCGGCACTTTGACGGGGCCTCGGCCAGACAAGAACTGCGCCACCACTTTTCCTCGACGGACCTCCTGCGCTCGCTCCGGTGTCTGCTGAGACCAGAGAAACGGCCCGTTTCCGTGCAGAGTCTGCTCCATCTCCATTTCCGCGCTATGAATGTAGGCATCAAAGGCTTCTAGGGTTCGCGGGTTCAGTTGTACAGGCTTTGCAGATTGCGCCGCCATTGTTCTCGACCTTGTGTCAATCGTGATCCGGGGGCAATTGCTTGTCAATGTTCAGATCCAGTTTTTGCGGAGATCAGCCCGCGCAAAAGCTTCATTGTGGAACGTCAGGGTCTCACGTACAGTGGAACAGCGTCGGAATGAAAAGAACCCACGTCGACCTCCGGGATTGCGACTCCCCTATTCGTACTCAGGATTATGAGGAAGCGGACGTTCCTATCTTGGCCGAGGTGCTGTTTGCGGCCGAGTTGGTTCTGCTGCATGCCACACCTTATGTATTACGGTCTAGGAATACCGCACGGGGACGACTCCGCCGTGGTGGTCATTCCTGGGTTTCTTTGCCCGGATGTTTATTTGACGCCATTGCATCAATGGCTGGCGCGAATTGGATACACGCCTTTCTTTTCAGGTATAGGTTTCAACACGGAGTGTCCGAACCTTCTGATCAAACGGCAACTGAATGAAACAATTGAAAAAGCGCTCACCAAATCCGGTCGGAAAGTCCATCTAATAGGCCACAGTCTGGGAGGGATTATCGGGCGTGCAATTGCCACTCAGCGGCCAGGAGATATCGCTTCCGTGACTACTCTGGGTGCACCTTTTCGCGGTACCGTGGCCCATCGCAGCATTTTGCGCGCCGCGGAGATGGTTCGAAATCGGATACTGGCGAAACACAGCAGGGCGGTGCTTCCCGACTGCTACACGGGTCGTTGCACCTGTGATTTCTTGGAGTCTCTCAGCTGTGCTATGCCCGCGTCGGTATTAGAAACTGCGGTTTACACCGAAAGCGACGGAGTGGTTGATTGGCGTTATTGCAAAACAGACCGGCCGGAGAGCGACTTCCCAGTTTCGGGTACGCACATCGGGCTGGCGTTTAATCCCGCGGTATATTCCATTATTGCCGCCCGCCTGGCCTTGGTGAATTCGGAAAGAAAAAGGCGCAAACGCCAGACGAGCGGGACCTTTCCTCTCCGGCAGAGCGCGTTCGGAAAACGCGGTTGATAGCTGGCGAGGATCGGGCCTGAGCCTAATTAACGCGATCGCGATCCTGGGACGCATGGTCGGCCCAACGGATTTATCGGAATCGCCATCCAGCGGACAACATCTCAACTGGTGAAAAATCCCCATCTCTAACAATGTCGGCGGTGTCAAGACGTTTTCAAGCACACTGCTGCATTCGCTCCGAGCCGAGCGCCATTTCGCTCTAGTTGAGATTTGCCAGGCCAACCGTAGGCTCGCTTCTAATCGTTTCGGGTCAGGCACTCAGTCCGACCCAACCATCTCTTCGATCGCAACCTCGATCATGATTACTTCTTCGAACTCCCCGGTTGAAGGGGAGCGGGATGCCCAATCATTACGGCGGTGATTTACTGCACACCATGGGGATTTCCGGGCTCTCCCGCGTGCGAACCGAGCTGCTGCATTTCGTTGTAGTCCCAGCCGCGCCGCCACATCCAGTACAACTGGACGGCCAGCTTCCGGGCCATCGCGACCTTGGCGATCTTGCGTCCGCGCCGCATGGCCAGGTGAAAGAACTGGCTGCGCCATTGCGGATCGCTGCGCACCGTGACCTGCGCTGCTTCCACCAACAGGAAACGCAATAGAACGTTGCCTTGTTTGCTGATGTGGCCCAGCCGTCGCCGATCTCCGCTGGACTCTTCCGACGGAACCAGCCCGACGTAGCTGGCAATCTGCTTCGCGCAGGCAAAACGTTCTGGCGTTCCAATCACTAACTCGAACGCCAGTGCGGTCAGCGGGCCCACTCCGGGATGCGTGCTCAGCTGCCGCGTCACGGGCCGGCGCTGCACAATCTGTTCCAGCTTCCCGTTCAGCTCATGGATTTTCGGTGTGAGCCGGTCGAGTAGGTCGAGCAGGTCTTGCCGGCGTCGGCTTGCCCAAGGGGCCAGCGACAAGGCTTGCAGTTCCGCCCGCCCCGCTGGCCGCCACAACGCTTTCTTACGCCGCAGCCCTTCGTTGAGCGCCACCACGTGCAACTGGTTCATGACCCGCGTGCGCATCTGCACCAGCCGGTGGCGATGCCATAGCAGTTGCCGCAGATCGCGATTCTCCGCATCCGGCACCCAGATCCGCGGAAAGCGATCTTCCAGCAACAGCCGCAGCAACAACTGCGCGTCCTGGCGATCGGTCTTCTGCTTGCGCACTCGTTTGGTGCGGATCTCGGCGGCATCGCCGATCCACAGCTCAAACCGCAGTTCGATCAGCAACCGCTCGAACCAGCGCGCGTGTCCGCTGGCTTCCATGCCCACCCGCACGGTCATGCCGCGGC
The DNA here is from genome assembly GCA_963733805.1 of uncultured Acidobacteriota bacterium. GTDB lineage: Bacteria > Acidobacteriota > Terriglobia > Terriglobales > Acidobacteriaceae > Gp1-AA133. The sequence continues at coordinate 51,306 of CAVTEO010000014.1, forward strand.
TTTTGAGTTCGCGGTAGAACTGCTCGGCCTCCTCCTTGTGTCCAAGGCGTGCTTCGCTCAGTTCGCCCGTGTCGGTGTTTACGTACGCAATTTGCTGGAAGCCCGGGTGATAATCACAACCTATAATGATCATGTTCGGCTCCTTTCTCCCGAGCCTGCTTGGTTGGCTTTAGCACCACCAAGTTTACTCGGGCCGGGGAGCCGACATTGTTATGGAATCATTGCACTCACTGAGACCGCGTCTTTCTGTTCCATCAGATCTTGACCTTGTCCGTTTTCTTCGTGAGTCGCGAAATCAGGAACCCTAGACCAGCTCCAACGAAAGCGGCCAAGGCTGCTGAAACAGGCTGGGACCAGCCTCTTTTGTCGAGGCCACTGAACACGATCGCCATTCCTAAGGTCCACCAGAAATCCCGTTTTTCAAGGGTCATAGCCAATCCATTTTAGTCTGGTACGGGTCTGACGCGAGATCTGCCTACGGGTAACTGTTGCAAAATCCCCATAGCACCAACGATGCTGATAGTAGATCGCCCAGACGTCAACGTGCAGAGATTGTGACGCAGGTCATCTTTGCCCAGCGAAGCGCCTGCAGGTCGATGAACAGCCGGGCTAATTTAGCGACACTTAACAGCGGCTGAAGCCGCAGTCTTTGCTCAACTTTTCGGCGCGGCTGAAGCCGCGCCCTGATACAAACCCCATCCGAGACAAGCTTCAGTCGGTCGGCGACTCGGGCAGGCTGGAATCTTCTAAAGTTACAGGCGGCGACTGCTTCTTCCGCGTCGAGCTTTTCGACTGCTTGGGGTAGCGGAACGTTCCTGCGCTGTATTTGCCTTTACGCTCCACGTCGTAGTCTTTGGGCAGCGGGGGGATGTGGGCGGCGTCGCCGTGTAATTGGGATGCGCGGTGCAGGATGATTTCGGCGCGGCCGTCGTAGCTTTTGATTTCGCCGTCGATCTCGATCTGGCGGCCTTCCAGGTTCCGGACGTCTCCGACCTGCTTCAGATCGCTTGCGAACACAACCACCGTGAAGGGACAGGTGCGGTAGTCCTCGCAGAAGTCGAAGAAGTGCGTGCCGCGGGCGCCTTGCTTCACGCGCATGACCTTGCCGGTCACGCATTTTGTGGCGCCGATATGTTTGGCGGCGTCGGCAATCGGAAGGCATGAGGAAGCGGCGGAGGCGGGCAGGGAAGTCGCGAGGGCGATTGTGGAGGTCGCCAGAAGGAAGTGCTTCAACATTCGGAGAGCTCGAATCAATTGTAGTGATTGATCGATGAGGGGCGATGGCGATGGGCAAAAATTTTCCGGGTTCTACTCCGAATCGGGAACAACAGCGATCAAAGTCAAAGGCGGCGGACGGGGGCGTCCGCCCTACATGGTCGGGGCGGGCGAATGAGGCCGGTTTGGAGTACCCGGCCTTTTCGAGAAAGATGGGTCGAAGCTACTTGCTGAACGACTTTACGGCGGCCGTTTCTTCGTCTTTCACGTCGAAGACGGTGTAGAGCTTGGTGATTTGCAGCAAGTCGTGGACTTTCTTCGTGAGGTTGAGCAGCTTCAGTTCGCCGCCCTGGTTCTTGACGGTGGTGTAGGCGCTGACCAGCTCGCCGATGCCTGAGCTGTCGATGTAGTTGACGTCGCCCAGGTTGAGAAGAATCTTTTTGTTGCCTTTGCTGAGCAGGTCGCGCACCGTATCGCGCAGGATTACGCTGCCTTCACCGAGGGTGATGCGGCCGCTGCAATCCACGATGGTTACCCCATCGACCTGACGAGTGCTGGTCTTCATGCTCACTGGGAAGCCTCCTTGCCGTCCGCGGCGGTGCCTTGGACGTGCTTGATGAGTTTGATTTCGGTGCCCGAGGTGGAGGGGTTGATTTCGACCTCATCCATGAACGAGCGGATAAGAAAAATGCCTCGACCCGAGGTTTTTAGCAGATTTTCGGGGGCCAGCGGGTCGGGAACTTTGGCCAGGTCCAGGCCCTTGCCCTGGTCGCGAATGGTGATGACCAGGTCCTGCGCCGTACGTTCGAAATCGACGGTCACTTTTTTGCCGGGATCGTAAGCATTGCCGTGCAATACAGCATTGACCGCAGCTTCGCGCACCGCCATAGCGATCTTCATGACCTCTTCGTCGCCAAATCCGGCCTCGGTGGCGATCTGGCTGGCCGCTTCTTCGGCGCTGTTTACGGTATCCAGCGTCGAATCGAGCGTGTAAGAGACCCGTTGTGCGCTCATAGTGGCGGCTCAGCCGACCCGATCTGAGGACCCGAACTCCTTTACCGGCCCGCCCTTGGATGCAGAAGGGAAGCGTCCGGTTGAACGAATCCGGTAGTTTGCCTTTAGTGCGGGTAATTGTCAACGCAACGCCCGAAGCGGGTGGAGGCTTGCGCCACTTCGGGAAATCCCTAGGGCAAAACAGGCGCGCTCAAAAAATATCTGCATACAACATCTGGATTTCTCGTAGCGCGGGTTGAGTATTCTCGCAGACATGAGCGCGCTCGCACTCACGGAATTGCTGGGTGCGCCGGTCCGCGACGCCGCGGGCCAGGCCTGCGGACGTGTGCGCGAGGTCGCTTTGGCTCCCCAGGAGGACCGGATAAGGATTTCGCTGCTGATCGTCAAGACCAAGGGCGGGGACCGGGTTCTGCCCTTGCAGTCGGTTTCGTCGATCAACGGGGGGGTGCGCGCGTCCACGACTTCATCGGAATGGGCCTCGATCAGCGGCACCGAAGGGTTGTTCCTGCTGGAGCGGGATTTGTTGGACCAGCAGGTGATCGATGTTCATGGAAGGAAGGTTGTCCGCGTCAACGACGTCGATCTCCAGCAGGAATCCACCGGGACCCGCGCCGTCCTGAAGGTGTCGTCGGTCGACGTAGGAGCGCGGGGAGCGATACGCCGCCTGCTCAAGGGAGTGGTGCCCGTAGGCGCCCTTCATTTGCTTTTGAGTCAGATTCCGGCGAGGAGTATTCCCTGGGACTTTGTCGATTTGATCGAGACCGATCCAGCGCGGCGGGTGAAACTCAAGATCTCTCACGAGCGCCTGGCCAAGCTCCACCCGGCTGACATTGCTGACATCGTGGAGGAACTCGCTCCGGACGAGCGGGAGGCGGTTTTCGAGACGCTGGACGAGGAAGTTGCCGCCGGGGCGCTGGAGGAGGTCGACCCCAAGGTTCAAAAGGCGATCATCGAGTCGCTCGATTCGGAGCGGGTCGCCGATATCGTCGAAGAGATGCAGCCCGACGCAGCCGCCGACTTGCTGGCCGATCTGCCGGAGGAACGAACCGAGAAGATCCTGGAAGAGATGGGCGCCGAGGAGGCCGAGGAAGTCTCCGGCCTGCTCGAGTTCAAACACGATTCGGCCGCCGGCCGGATGACGACCGAATACATTGCGCTGCCGGTGAACGCCAGCGCACACGATGCGGTCGAGGCGCTCCGCCACTTTGAGGGAGGGGTGGAGACCGTCAGCACCATTTTTCTGGTGGATTCCCGAGGGACCCTATCGGGTACCGTGCCTCTGGCCAAGCTGGTGCTGGCCGCACCGACCACTCCTTTGCTGGGTCTTACGCAGGAGCCGTTGATTTCCTGTCTTGCGAATGCCTCGGAGCAGGAAGTGACCGAACTGTTCGACAAGTACAATTTGTTGACGTTGCCGGTGGTGAATGATCAGAACAAGTTGACCGGAGTGATCACATCGGACGACGTGATCAGTTTGTTGCGGGAGAAGTTGTAGCATCGTGGGCACGTGGGGCCTGGCCCCGCCGGGATGTTATGGCAGGCTTCTTGCTCCCAAGAAAAATCTTAAAACGCAGAGGGCGCAGAGAACGCGCCGCTGAGAGCGCAGAGGAGATCTTTCCAGGATCGTTTCCCCTTCCCGTTGGTTTCTCTTCAAACAAAAATTGATTTCGATCTATCCAGAATTGCCGGTCCGCATTTATTCTGTGTGGTCGTTGGTTGCTCCCATGTCTGTGCAAAGTGCCCATGAGGTTCCTGAGACGCTGGAAGACCCGGATCCTGCTGTTCTTCGCCGTAGTCGGCCCGGGTTTCATCACCGCGAACGTCGATAACGATGCCGGTGGCATCTGGACCTACTCGTCTGCGGGCGCACAGTTCGGACACACTCTCCTCTGGACGATGATTCCCATTACCCTGGCCCTGATCGTGGTCCAGGAAATGACCGCGCGCATGGGAGCGGTGACCGGCAAAGGCCTGAGCGACCTGATCCGCGAGGAATTTGGCTTTCGCATCACGTTCTTCATGATGATCGGAATTCTGATCACGAATTTCGGGAACGTGATCGCGGAATTTGCCGGTATCGCCGGCAGCCTGGAACTGTTCGGGCTTTCGAAGTACATCACGGTCCCGATCAGTTGCGTGGCGGTGTGGCTGATCGTCGTGAAGGGGCAATACAAGACCGTCGAGAAGGTATTTCTGACGGCGTCGTTTTTTTACATCACCTACATTGTTGCCGGAGTGCTGGCCAAGCCGGCGTGGGGCGACGCGCTGATCGCCACCATCAAGCCGCCGGCGCGCTCGGCCTGGCTCCAGCAAGGGTACGTGTACATGGTGATCGGCCTGGTAGGGACGACCATCGCGCCCTGGATGCAGTTTTACCTGCAATCTTCCATCGTCGAGAAGGGAGTGACCCGAAGGCAATACAAGGCATCCAAGATCGACGTGATTGCAGGCTGTATTTTTACGGACGTGGTGGCCTGGTTCATCATCGTGGCCTGTGCGGCGACCCTCTATGCCCACGGTTACCGCAACGTACAGGATGCGAAAGACGCGGCGCAGGCGCTGCGACCCCTGGCGGGCGACTACGCCTACATTCTCTTTGCCGCGGGGCTCTTCAATGCGTCGCTATTTGCCGCGTCGATTCTGCCTCTTTCCACGGCCTATACCGTTTGTGAGGGGCTGGGCTTTGAGTCCGGGGTGGGAATGAAGTTCGGCGAGGCGCCGGTATTCTACTGGCTGTACACCGCGCTGATCGTGGCCGGAGGCGCAGTGATCCTGGTGCCCGAACCTGCCGCTTGTGAAAATTACGATTCTGTCCCAGGTCGTCAATGGCATGGTATTGCCATTTGTGCTGATCTTCATGCTGCTTCTCATCAACAAGAAGGAGCTTGATGGGCGAATATGTGAATTCCCGGGCTCTTTAACCTGATCGCGTGGGGTACTACGGTCTTAGTGATCGTCCTTACTTTTGCCCTGATGTGGCAGAGCCTGCACGGGACCGGGGGCGCTTTGTCCTTGCTGGATACGAGCCACAAAGCAAGCGTAAACTGAAGAGATAGCCACCAGCGTCGCAGGAAGGGGAAACCTTCCTCATTCCAGCTGCGTCTAATAAAGGGCGGTATTGTGTCCGTCAGGGGGAATCCCATGAAACGTCTAATCGGAGCCGGGACTGGCCATCGTCCTCGCATGTAGCGGTCTGGCGCTCGCCGCCCCTGGGGACGATGCGCAAGCCAGTAAACCGGTCAAACTGAAGCATGACGGCGGGATCAACGACCTGGATGCGATTGGCAATCGCAATGTCGGTTGCGGCCGGGGCGTCGGCAACTGGTATAGCGTCGAAGGCCAGATCAATATGGGCCGGCAATACGCGGATCAGATCGATTCGACCTCCAAGCTGATCAAAGACCCCGTGATCACCGAATACGTAAACCGGGTGGGACAGAACCTGGTACGCAATTCGGATTCGAAGGTTCCTTTCACCATCAAGGTAGTCGATGCGGATGTGATCAATGCCTTTGCGCTTCCGGGCGGTTTTTTCTACGTGAATTCCGGGCTTATCCTGGCAGCCGACAATGAAGCCGAACTCGCCGGCGTGATGGCACACGAGATTGCTCATGTTGCCGCGTGCCACATTGCCCGTGAGCAGACACGCGGTACCTTTGCGCAGCTGGCGACCATCCCCCTGATCATGATGGGCGGAGGTTTGGGCGGGCTCGCGGTGCAGGAAGCTGCCGGCCTGGCTTTGCCTATAACGTTCCTGAAGTTCAGCCGCGGATTTGAGGCGGAAGCCGACTACCTGGGCGTTGAGTACATGTATAAGAGCGGCTACGATCCGCAGGCCTTCACGGCGTTCTTCGAAAAGATCCAGGCTCAGGAGAAGAAGAAGCCGGGCACATTCTCCAAAGCGTTTGAGTCTCATCCGCCCACGCCCGACCGCATTGAAAAGTCGCAGGAGGAGATCGAAAAGTTACTGCCCGCCAAGGCGACCTACAAGGTCGACACTTCGGAGTTCCAGGAAGTGAAGGGACGGTTAGCGAAGCTGGAGAATCGTCGCAAACTTGACGACAAGAAAGACAGTTCGCCGGAGTTGCGGCGGACGTCTCAACCCAGCGACAGCGACGATGACCATCCGGTCTTGAAGCGGGACGGTTCGCAGAACTAAAATCGGTCGCTAGCAAAGATAGTTGGCACCGCATATGCGGTGCCATTTCTTTTAGAATGGAGTCGGCTGGTGGGCTCGGCAATAAGTCCTCCAGCCCCTAAAGGGGTTGTTGAGAAAACGCAATGAACGGCGCCGCTGAAGCGGCGCCCTGATACGAAACAGCTCTCGCCCCGGCCTCTCTTCCCAGCCTCTTGCCCTAGCTTCTCGCCTTCGCTTCTCGCCCCGGCCTATCGCGCCGCCTCCCAGGCGGGCGGGGACCGCCCACCTCTCCACCACCTTTTTAAATTGAAAGTTTTCCGGTGGCCAGGTCGGATACCAGTTTGAGGTCGGCTTCCAGGAAATCGAACTTGGGCAATTCGTTCGGGTCGCGCCCATTGCATGTCACGGAAAATGCGATTCTCCAGCTCTCCGTGGTATTCCCGAACCACAAAAAAACGCAACTCTACCGAACTCCCGCTCCTGTACTCGTGACGGATGCGGGCCAATTCCTCCCCGATGGTGGCGTGAATGCCCAGCTCTTCTTCGAGTTCGCGAACGAGGGCAGCGCGCGCCTGCTCGCCCTCTTCAATTTTTCCTCCGGGAAATTCCCACTTCAGCGGCATGGTTTGATGCCGGGTTCTCTGGCAGACCAGGATTTTCCCATCGTGTACGATCAGGGCCGCGACCACGCGCTTCATCATGGTTGCGACTCAGCGGCTGCGACCGCGACCCCTGCAGGGTCCACGCAGCTTGTGAAGGTGAAAGCAAAAGCAGCCAGGCCTGCGGGACACTGTAATTCCAGGACATGCTTTCCGAAATCGGTGTTTTTCAGGAGGGAATACATCCGTGCCTGCTGGACCGAGACGTAGCTTTGTTCGTTGCCATCCACGCTGCGGAAGCGCGTGTCCGAGGCTTTCTGCGAGCGCTCCAGTGGCTTGCCATCCTGCAAGATGACGACCTCGCAGGTTCCTCCGCGCGGCGCCGCCATGACCAGGTTCACTCCCGCGGCCTCGAATTGCAGGACGATGCGATGTGGGCTGTCTTCGGCCGCTTCCACGTACTCGGCGGTCGAGGCCCATCGCCCTCTCAGGTAAAAGTGATTTTCCTTAAGGTCACTCGGGAGGGCTGTAGTCGGCGATTGAGTCTTCCCTGAACCCGCCCTCGTTCCCGATCCGCCCGCGTGCATGCCCCAGATACAACTCCGCGCTGGGCGGATAGCACACCGCACCCTCGCGGTCCTCCGCCCGCACGGGTTCCATCAAGGGAGGGAAGGCCAGCGTGGAATTCACCTCCAGCAGCAGCTCGCGAATGACTTCTTCGGCACTCCCGGTACGCGCCTTCTCCGAAGTGCGCGTAGCGCAGGTAGCCCTCTTTATCGAGCAGATACTTGGTCGGCCAGTAGCGGTTGGCGAAGGCCTTCCAGATCTCGCGGTCGTTATCGACCACGATGGGATAGGTCAGCCCGAACTCGCGCACGCCCCGCTCCACATTCGACTCATACTGCGCGAAGGTGAATTCCGGCGTGTGCACTCCGATTACTGTCAACCCCTTCCCCACGTAGCGCTCGTGCCACGCCTGAACGTAGGGCAGGGTGCGAATGCAATTGACACAGGTGTAGTCCCAGAAATCGACCAGCACCACCCGCCCGCGCAGCTGGCGAAAGCTGAGCGGAGGGGAATTCAGCCACACCCGCCCGATTTCGGGCGCGCGAACCTTACCTTTTTCGACTCTCATGCAGGGGAGCTTTCGAGTTTTTTGCCGACCAGCGCGGCGCAATACTCCACGAACTCGCGATCCTCTCCGGAAAAGGCTGCCGGGAAATGGCTATCGATATCGAGTTCGCCGGCCACTTTGCCCCGCCGGAAAACAGGCGCGACGATTTCAGACTTGGTCTCAAGCGAGCAGGCAAGGTAGCGGGGATCCTTGGCGACGTCGTCTACGATGACCGTCTTGCCGGTAGAAGCAGCCGCCCCGCAGATCCCCTGGTGGAGGGGAATTCTGGTGTGCGGTGTCATGGCTCCCTGAAACGGCCCCAGCACGAGTACCGGCGGCTGCGCCGCTTCATCGAGCATGTAGAAACCAACCCAGTTGTACTTGAGCATCTGTTCATGCAGGAGGGCAACCATCCTGGTCATGAGTTCGTGCGCGGACCTGGAAGCGTCCGCCAATCTGGCAACTTCGCTGCGAACGTTGTCGATCGCGGGGGACTTGGGCATGCCGACAATCTTAAACCACGGCATCGCCCGAAGGCCGTGTCTCGCGCGATACGTCGGCCATGCGCCGCACGCCGGTCACCTGTGGAAAATGTTCGGGATGGATCGCGGCGGCCAATGCGTGCAAGCCGGAGATGAGGGTGGTGGCAGGCGTGTTGAGCAGTTCATCGCGGATGCAGTAAACGCGGCCCGCCCGCACCGCCGAGAGGTCCTTCCAGTTTCGATCACGAATGATTTTCTCTAGAGGAACGCGGTCGCCGGCGCCGCACCATGCGGCGATGATCAGGTCAGGATCTGCACTCGATACGCTGTCGGCGGTTGTCTGTTTGCCGGGTGTCCCGAGAAACTCGCCGCCCGCAGCCTGCACAAGCTCCGCCACCCAAAATTGCGAAGCGATGAGAGGCTTGCCCCACTCTTCGCAAAATACCCGCCGCCTCGGCAAGCCCGCTGTTTGCCTGCGGACGTCGTCGATCGCCGCTATCATGCGATCGGCAACTTGCTGTCCTCGATCGGGGACGCCCACAATTCCGGCGATCATCGCGATGTCGGTGTAGATGTCCGCCAAAGTTCTTGGGGTCAGGCCCAGAAAGCGCGCGCCAGTCTTTAGAATTTCTGACACTGATCGTTCCTGGTAGGGGACCGCGGCGATGACCAGATCGGGTCGGGCCGCGCTGATCTGGGCGGCGTCAGCGCTCCACGAGTCGCTCACGACGATGCGTCCGGAGGCGGCCTCCGGGCACACGTCGACGCAATAGCGGGTGCAAGCGACCAGGCGGTCCAACTGACCGATGGCTTGCAGGATCACGGTCGCACTCGGCTGCAGGCTCACGATGCGGCGCGGGATGTGGAGCGATGGCACGAGGCCTCCGGCTGATCTTATATCGTTGGCCCGTGGTTGCGCGCCGGCTCCTTTTACAATGTGTCCATGTATTCCGCCCAGGTTCTCGACCACTTTCAGAATCCGCGAAACTCCGGCGAAATTGAGAATGCCGACGTGCGCGCCCAGATCGAGAATCCAGCCTGCGGCGACATCCTCGAACTGACGGCCAAAATTACTTCGGGAAAAATTGCGGAGATCCGCTTCCGCGCCAAGGGATGCGTCTCGGCGATGGCGTGCGCGTCGGCCCTGACCGAAATGGTGACGGGAATGTCGCTAGGGGACGCGCCGAGATTCAGCCGCGAAGAGTTACTGCGGAAGGTAGGCGGGTTGCCGGAGGCTTCACAGCATGCGGCCCACCTGGCAATTGACGCGCTGCGCGCGCTATTGAAGAAAGCCTGACCGGGTGATCAAAAGCGGACTGCGCAGATCCTGACTACGCAAACAGCGGATGGGGTTTGAAATCCGGCTGGAAATTCATTTGGAAGCGAAGCAGATCGGCGGGGTCGTAAGGATACTCTTCGCCGCATTCGTCGCAACGCACGGTCAGGCGAAAGTCGATCTCCGGCGGCGGCGCGAACGCGTCGGTCTCCCCGAGAGGAATCTTGTGTCCGCTGTAAAGATTCTGATGCCGGTGAAATTTCTCGTTCTTGCAGATGACAACCCAGCAGTACGGTTCGTCCTCACCCCAGCTGTTCCATGTGGCCATGGCAGGCTCCTCACAAGTCCCCGGGTTCAAGCCGTGGCGGCCGAAGCCTGGGGAACCCCTACGTTTTGGAGGACAATATGTCAGCCGTTCCGCGAACGTCAAGTAATCAACCCGGAAAGCAAAGAGATTCTTACAATTTGATTACAAGTCGCTGAGGGATGGGCAGGCCGTCGTCTCTATTTTCGAACGCCGGTGGGGAAGTAGAGGCCCCAACCGCGCTGTTGCGCCAAGGCTTCCAGGTCAGGATTGGGGTTTACGGCAAAGGGATGTGTGGCCAGGGCAAGCATGTCGACGTCCCAGCGGGAGTTTCCAAAAGCGGCGTCAGGCTTCTTTCTTCACCACTTCGAGGATTGCTTTGGGCTTGCCGTCGCCGCTCGGAATCCGGATTACGCGATCGGTAATCCGCATATTCTCGATCTCGACCGAGGCGGCCAGCACGTGATCGCGCGCGATCCCAAAGTGCCGCATGCCGGCGCGAATCACCCAGTCATTGGTTGAGGAAACCGCCCACACGTCGCATCCCTGCGCGATCAGTTGCCGCACCAGAAAACGCATTTCGGGAAATATCTGTTCGACGAAATACAAGTCAAAGAATCGGGTGGCGGCGCGTTGCACGTCGGCCTCGATCATTCCCCGGTGCATGGTCACCATCTCGGCGCACATCACATCCTCGGGAACTTTTCCCGCCCGATACTGGTCGTAGCGGGCCTGCATGGACCGGGCGACGTCATCGGACACCAATTTTTCTTCCAGTTCCCAAGCGAAGAAACGCTCCCCGCCGTCTCCACTCCAGAGGGTGCCGTCGCAGTCAAACGCTGCGAAACGGGGTTCGAGACGCAAGATGGATTCGACAAACGCTTGCGAACGGTCGGTCACTGAGGTAGCAGTCAAAGTTGTTTCTCGTTCTGGAAGTTTCGCGCGGATGCGCCGCAAGGGGCGTTTCCCGGCGAAGACATAAATTGTAGCGGATGACTTCAGTCTCCGGCGGGTGCCGGTTGGCTAGCGCGTAACGCGGCGTATTCTTCGGGCGTATTGACGTTAATGGTGATCGCCGGATCGTCGACGCGCACATACTCGATGTGCTCACCGTACTGATGCTCGACCTCCCGCGCAGTGGCCGTGGGCGAGGCTTTCACAAAGGCTTCGATCATCTCGCGGCCGAGGACGATGGGATGCCCGTGTTGGCCGCCGATCTCGGGAACGACCGCCCATTTCCGGCGTTCCATGGCCGATGAGAACGCTTTACAAAGCTGCGAGACCGTGCCCGTGCTGGCCGGAGGCCGATCCACCAGGGTGACCAAGGCCGCGTCCCGGCCGCGGTTCAAGACTTCGTGCAGACCGACCTGGAGCGAACTGAACTGTCCGCGCTCGGGTTCCGGGTTCACCACGAGCGAAGCGCCGGCTGCATAGACAAATGGCGCGATGCGGTCCGAATTCCTGCCCCCTACCACGATGACGACTTCACTGCACGGGGAAAGGGATTGAATGGCGGCCGACAGGAATGTGCCGATGGGAGGCTGTCCGGGAGGAACCGGAGGCCAGGGCAGCAGGGCTTTGTCGGTGCCCATGCGGGTGGAGTCACCCGCCGCCAGAATCACGCCGCACAGACTGGGAGCCCGGCCCATGCCGCGACAATAGCAGAAAGCAGAAGGGAAGTCAGTGCTGGAGAGCGGGAAGCTAGTCGGAATCCTTGTGCTGCTGGGCAAGTGTCTGTTCTTCCCCTTCGCCCGCATCGCTTCTCGGTTGACGGTGAAACCAGCTCATGTGCGGAAGGGCTCGCTCGGCTTTCCGGCGGACGGCAATCAACTCTGCGGTGATCGACACCGCGATTTCTTCCGGAGTGACCGCGCCGATGTCGAGGCCGACCGGCGCGTGAACCCGATCGAATAGCTGTGCAGGCAGGCCTTCTTTCTGCAACTCGCGAAAGATCGTGATGGTCTTGCGCTTTGAACCGATCATGCCGATGTAGCGCGCCTTGGTTTGCACAGCCCAGCGCAGAACCCGCATGTCATCGCGGTGGCCGCGCGTCACGATGACGATGTAGGCAGCCTCGCTGGGTGTTAGGCGCGCCATCGCATGGTCGAAGTCTTCGGCCATGACTTCACGGGCTTGCGGGAAGCGCTCGCGGTTGGCGTACGAGTCGCGATCGTCGATGACCGTGATGTCAAAGCCTGCGGAATGAGCCGTCTTGTAAAGGCTGGCAGAGACGTGGCCTGCGCCGAAAATATAAAGTAACGCTGGAGGCAGGATGGGCTCGATGAAAACATCCAGCGTGCCGCCGCACACCAGCCCGGTGTCGTACCTAGGATCCTGATTGAGATCGAAGGTCAAGGTGCGCGGTTTCTCTATTTCCATGACGTCGCGCGCGGCCCGCCAGACGTCGGCCTCCACGCAACCGCCGCCGATCGTCCCGTAAATCGAGCCGTCATCGCGGACGAGCATTTTGGCAGTCTCAAACGAGGGGATCGAGCCGCGGACGTTGACGATGGTCGCTACCGCCCCGCGCCGGCCTTCCTGCCGCAATTTGACGATCTCCTCGTAGATGTCCATCGGCCCTCATTATTCGGCCTGTCCGCGAGCAAGTCAAACGGCAGCAACATTGCAAGGGAGGTCGCAGGGCAAACATCCCTGAGTGATTGTGCTAGCTTCTAGGGTTCCCGTTGCGGATCCTGGCGTAAGGAGCGCCCTCATGAAAGCCGCCGTCATCCACGAGTTTGGTGGTCCTGAGGTTCTTCGATACGAAGACATTCCCGATCCGAAGCCACGCAAGGATCAGGTGCTCGTCCGGGTCAGGGCGTGCGCGATGAATCATCTTGACCTTTGGGTTCGGCAGAAACTCCCGGGCGTGAAACTCCCGCATATTCTTGGCAGCGACATCGCCGGGGAGATTGTCGAAATCGGCGAGTACATCACGGGATTCAAAGTCGGGCTACGCGTGCTGCTGGCGCCAATGCATTTCTGCAATCGCTGCGAACAGTGCGTTTCGGGCCGGCAGAATCTGTGCCCGGAGTTTACCGTTCTCGGCAATGGCGTGGACGGCGGCAATTGCGAACTTATCGCCGTTCCGGCGGTCAACGTGATTCCCATCCCCGACAGCATGGACTTCAACCAGGCCGCGAGCGTGCCCCTGGTTTTTCTTACGGCGTTCCACATGCTGACGGGACGGGCGGCGATCCGTCCGGGTCAAACCGTGCTTGTCCTGGGGGCAAATTCCGGAGTAGGTATTGCCGCGATCCAGCTGGCAAAGTTGTTCCAGACCACAGTGATTGCCACGGCCGGCGACGAGCGCAAGGCAGAGTTTGCGCGGCAACTGGGCGCCGACCACGTGATCAATCACTACCAGCAAAAGATCGGAGATGAGGCTCGCAAGATCACCGGCCGCGCGGGCGTCGATATTGTTGTCGAGCATGTCGGGGCGGCCACCTGGAATGAGAGCATGAAAGCGCTGAAACCGGGAGGAACCTTGGTGACGTGCGGAGCGACTTCAGGACCCGAGGCCAGTTTCGATTTGCGTTTCCTGTTCGCGCGACAGCTCGCCTTGCTCGGTTCCTACATGGGTACGATGGGAGAACTGCACGAGGTCTTGAAGCTGGTATTCAGCGGCAAACTGAAGCCCGTGGTGGATAAGGTGTTTCCTCTGTCGGAGGTGCGCGCCGCTCACGAGTATCTGCAGGAGAGCAAGATGCTTGGGAAGGTGGTTCTTACTCCCTGATTTTGGGATCAAAGCAGCGTCAGGGCTGCCTGGTTTAAAATAAACACATGAGCGGCGAGCTGAATTTCGGTCCTTACGTAACGGTGGAAAACGGCAAGAAGGTCGTAAAAGACCTGACCTACGGCAATCCTACGCCGGAGGGGGTGGTCCTCACGACGCTGGATTCCGCGATCAACTGGATGCGCAAGAACTCGATCTGGCCGATGACTTTTGGCCTGGCGTGCTGCGCGATCGAGATGATGTCGATGGGCGCATCGCGTTTCGACATCGCTCGTTTTGGCGCGGAAGTCTTCCGCCCCTCACCCCGCCAATCTGATCTGATCATCATCGCCGGGCGCGTCTCCAACAAGATGGCGCCGGTCATCCGACTGCTTTGGGAGCAGATGCCGGAACCCAAGTGGGTGATCTCGATGGGGGCCTGCGCAACCTCGGGTGGAGTGTTCAACAATTACGCGCTGGTGCAGAGCGTGAACCAGGTGATTCCGGTGGACGTATACGTACCGGGTTGCCCGCCGCGTCCCGAGCAACTGATCTACGCCATCACGCTCTTGCAGGAAAAGATCCAGAAATCACGCGGCACGGTCCGCCAGGTATTGAACCTCTCCTGAAGCTGAGTTTCTACGGCAGTTTGAACTGAATCGTTATCTGGTTGTGGATCGACACCGGCTTGCCGTTAAGCTGGAATGGTTGGTAGCGCCATTGCTTCACGGCTTGCGCGGCGGCTCTTGCTAAGAGTGGCGGTCCGCTCTTCACCGTGACCTCATGAACGTTCCCGTCCTCCCCGATCAGGGCATCCAACATTACCGCGCCCTCGATGCGTTGGATGCGCGCCTCTTTGGGGTATGTGGGCTCGATTTTGCGGGTCAGCCGGCCTCCGGTCACGCCCTGCGATACGGGCAATGCGACGAACGGAAAAATAGGTTGCGGGTTCGCGACCGCTGACGGCACCGGTGCGGCGCCGCCCTTCATGCTGGTTAACGCTTCAGACGGGTCGGGCGGTGGAACGTCGGCTTCCGCAATCGAGGTTGCCGCTGGCGGCCTCAAAGGCGCGTCATTCGATTTCTCAGGCGCAACCGAACCGCGCTCGGTCACCGTGGACCGTGCAGCCCGCTGCACGACATCCCGTGCCATCACGTCCGAATTTGCCTTCGGGGCCAAAGTCAGGTTAATGGTGCCCGGGGTCTTACCCGTGCCGGAGGACGTGAGAGGATCTGCTTTGGTCGAATCGGCGGAAGCGCTAGCCGCCAGCACAGGGGGTACCGTTTGGGCGGAGGCCGCATGCACCGATGGCGCAGAACGCGAGTTGCTGCGGTATCGACTGAACGCCCATCCAAAAATTCCCAGCAAGAGCAACAAAACGGCGGCCGCGGCCAGGCGCCAGGGCTGGCCTTCTTCACCTCGCATCCGGGCCGGGAGGTACGCGATCCAGTTACGGATGGCAGGCGCGGCGACCGGGATGGACTTTGGTTCAGGCGCAATCTCCACGGGGCGGCTGGCTGAGGGCGTGACCGACTGTTCGCGTCCCGCAGCGGCAATCTTTGCCAGTTTCTTCAGCAGGGTGATGTGCGCGTCTGAAAATGCGTTGGGTTTGTCGGAGAACACCTCGAGAATGCCGATCACGCCTTGGCCGCCGCGCAAGGGCACCGCAGCCAGGGATCGTATTCCCAGCTCAGTCGCAGACCTCGGCGTTGACGCGGGCGTCGGTCAGCGAGTCATCGCAGCGCTGCGCACGGCCGCTGCGCAGGCACTCGCCGGAAATGCCGGCGTCCACGTCGAGCTTGGCTCCGAGTGGAGGAGCGGTGTCGCCCGAACGCGCGCGGCAGATCACCACGCCCTGGCTCCAGAGCGCGAGCGCGGCTCCGGTCGCGTCGGTAAAGTAGCGCGCCGCGTGCGTGGCTTCTGACAGGATGCTGCTTAGATCCATCCGGCCGGCGCTCGCGTCCTCGCGCAAACGATCGATCAGAAGGTAGTCGTCGGGTCCGGGGGTTCGTTCCATGGAGGACTTGGTTTCGTCTTCGGGCCGAGAGGGGACTCCAGAATCCGGGGGACCTGGGGAGGTAGGCCTAACCCATGAATCTGCCATGCGCATACTCCTAGCGTACGGCCAGAGGGGTAAGTGGAATTAAAGAAACTGCCATTGAGAAATGCTCTTTCGCGAATATCCGACAAATGCGGATTGTTGTCAACGATAGATCGTACTGTTTCTTTTGAAAAGGCGTTGTGTGCAAAGTTCTTGCGCTCTCTTAGCTCAGAGTTTGCTTTAGCCTCGCGGCGCAGGGCGATGTTATCGACATGGTACCCACAGTAACGTGGTTACCGGAAGATATCGAAGCATGATGCGGAGCGTGATACAAACGCTGCATGGAAGCGTCCTGGACTTCGCCACTGTCCGCTACCATCGTAGCGCAGGCGCCTTGCCGCGCCGACCTTGCCGGTGGGACGATCGACCTCTGGCCCTTGTACCTGTTCCATCCGGGCGCGTTAACCCTGAACTTCGCGGTGAATATTCTGACCACCTGCCGGATTACTCGCCTGAAGGGCCGGCGCATTCACCTGCGTTCGCTCGATACGAAGCGGGAAGAAGTATTTGCGAGCTTCAACGAATTGCGGCGCGCTCAGCGCTTTCGTCTTCCGCTGGCGGCACGATTGCTGCAATTCTTTGCGCCCAAAGAAGGCCTGCTGATGGAGACGGACTCGGAGTCTCCGGCGGGCGCCGGCATCTCCGGATCTTCCGCTTTGATGGTTGCGAGTTCGGCCGCTCTGGCGCGCTTTACCGATCGACATCTCACCGCAGAACAGATCCGGGTCATCGCTCAGAACATCGAGGCGCAGGTCATCAACGTTCCCACCGGCTGCCAGGACTACTACCCGGCGCTCTACGGCGGAGTCAGCGCGATCCATCTGAATGCGGACGGCATTCATCGCGAGTCGGTGCCCATGCCACCGGAAGAAATTGAGTCGCGCTTCGTGCTCGCCTACACCGGAGCCCCACGGCATTCGGGCATCAATAACTGGGAAGTCTTCAAAGCCCATATCAATGGCGACAAACGCGTGTTTCGCAATTTTGAACGCATCGCTGAGATCGCGCGACTGATGTATCAGGGCCTGCTGCGGGCGGATTGGAACGAGGTCGCCCGGCTACTGCGGGAAGAGTGGAAGTTGCGCCGCACGAATGCGCCGGGCATCACTACCCCTCTCATCGACAAACTCATTGCGGTCGCAGCCCGAAACGGCGGGCGCGCTGCGAAGGTGTGCGGCGCCGGAGGCGGCGGCTGCGTGATTTTTCTGGTCGAGAAAGGTGCAGCCAGCCGGGTGGCAACCGTCATTGGCGACAATGGTGGCCGGGTATTGCCCCTGCAAGTGGCCCGGGATGGACTGCGCCTGATGACATAAGACCACCTGGATACGTGTTTTCCCCGGTATTTGCTGATCGGAACGGGGCTATAATAAACGGCAAGATTGGCTCCCGGGGTGTCCCATGAGGTACCGTCGTATTCCGGCCTTCTTGCTCTCCTGGTTCATGCTTCTGACCGGTGCTGCGGCGCGCGATCAGCAGCCCAAGGCCTCCAAGCATCCCAAAATAACGAAGCAGACGCGTATGGAACTGGTCCGGCTGGTGAATGCTGAACTGGTCTACGTGCGCTCCCCGTTCCCCATGGGAAAAGACGGTTTGAAGCTTCGCGACGGCGTGGTGACTCCGAGCGGTGCAGAACTGGCGCAAATGGTGGCAATGTGGGGTCCAGCCGCGAAAAATGGAGACGCCGTCCGCATCACCAATGTGATCTTCAAGGACAACATGATCCACGTTGAGATCAATGGCGGACCGGTGAAGAAGACGAAGTGGTACCAGCGCATCAGCGTGGGAGGCGCTGGCGGCGAGACTCCGATCGCCCCCTCGGATCCGAACGCAAACGCTCGCGGTTCCTTTGTGGATGTCTATTTCGATTCGTACGTACCGGAAATGACCGGCCAGGAATTCAAGGCTCTCTTGCGCCCGGTTCTCGATTTTGAGTCGAAGTCCCGCGAAGAGGCCTATCTCGAGACAATTCCTCCCAAGGCGAAAGAGGCAATTGAGAGTCACAAGGTATTGGTCGGAATGAACCGCGAGATGGTGACGTATTCCAAGGGGCGTCCGCCCAAAAAAGTGCGTGAGCGCGAAGACGAAACCGAATACGAGGAATGGATCTACGGTGAGCCACCGCAGGATGTTGAGTTCGTTCGCTTCGTGGGCGATGAAGTGGTCAAACTGGAGACCATGAAAGTGGACGGCACCAAGACCGTGAAGGTCGACAAGGAAATCGATCTGGAGCCGGCCACCAAGGTGGCCAAGGACGAAGACGCGGGCAAGCCACCGAACGCGCCCACCCTGCGGCGCGCGGGCGAAGAAAGAGACGCGCCTTTGCCGGGCGGCTCGGGCACGGCACCGCGCGACAATCGTCCCCAGAATGTTCCCGACCCCGGGACCACGTCGTCGCCGAACTTCCGCCCGTACCTGGTCCAAAACTTGGCGTCCTCCGGCACCCGGCTTTAGACTGGAAAGGTGAAGATCGCCCTTGGCCAGATCAATCCCACGGTTGGGGACTTCTCCGGAAACGCGAACAAGATCATTGACTTTGCGCAACGGGCACGAGCTGCCGGTGCCGGGCTGATCCTTTTTCCGGAGCTCTCGGTGTGCGGCTACCCGCCGCGCGACCTGGTGGAGCGGCCCACCTTCGTCGCCAAGAACCGGGAGTCGGTCGAGCGAATTGCAGCGGAGACGAAAGGCATCAGCGTCATCTGCGGCCTGGTCACTCCTGCCCTGGCCGAGACCGGCAAATCGGTGATGAACTCCGCTGTCCTTCTGCAGGACGGCAAGCAGGCTTTCCTTCAGTCGAAGATACTGTTGCCCACCTACGACGTGTTCGACGAGATGCGCAACTTCGCCCCGGCGCGCCACCAGGAGCTGTTCGATTTCTGCGGCAACCGCATGGCCCTGACCATCTGCGAAGACGCCTGGAACGACAAGCATTTCTGGAACAAGCGGCTGTACGGATTTGATCCGGTGGAAGCGCTGGTCCGGGCGGGCGGAAATTTCGTCCTGAATATTTCTGCCTCTCCTTTCTGGCTGAGGAAGCGCGAGTTGCGTCGCGACATGCTGGCCACCATTGCGCGCACCGACAATGTGCCGGTGGTGATGGTGAACCAGGTCGGCGGCAACGACAGTCTGCTCTTTGATGGCTCCAGCCTTGTGCTGAATCGAGAAGGCAAGGTCATCGCGCAGGGGAAGTCGTTCGAGGAGGACATCGTCTATTTCGACTCGGCCACGCTCGAAGGCGAGATGCACGAGCAGATCGAGGGCGACGAAGCCAGTGCTTATGCCGCCCTGGTCCTGGGCACCCGCGATTACGTTCGCAAGTGCGGCTTCAACAAAGTCATTATCGGATTGAGCGGCGGGATTGATTCGGCCTTGACCGCGGCAATTGCTACCGACGCGGTTGGTCCCGAGAACGTGATTGGCGTCGGCATGCCCGGGCCTTACTCTTCGCCCGGATCGATCGAGGACGCCCGTTTGCTCGCGAACAATCTCGGAATTCGTTTCGAGTTGCTGTCCATTACAGAGATCTGCAAGAGCTACCAGCAAACTCTGAAAGATGTTTTTGCCGGCTTGCAGGAAGATGTCACCGAGGAAAACATTCAGTCGCGCGCTCGCGGGTCGCTGCTCATGGCCATGTCGAACAAGCTGAATGCCATCGTGCTCTCAACGGGGAACAAGAGCGAAATCGCGGTGGGATATTGCACCTTGTATGGAGACATGGTGGGCGGCCTGGCGGTTATTTCCGATGTACCCAAGACGATGGTGTACCGGATCAGCCGTTTCGTGAATTCGCGAAAGCCGGTGATTCCGGAGGCCAGCCTCGAGAAGCCGCCTTCTGCGGAATTACGTCCCGACCAGAAGGACAGCGACACCCTTCCGCCTTACGACGTGCTGGATGCGATTCTTGAGGATTATGTGGAAGAGTCGCACTCCGCTGCGCAGATTGCTAAGGACCGCGGCTTCGATCTGGCGCTCATTCAGCGTGTGCTGCGCATGGTGGATCGCGCGGAGTACAAGCGCCAGCAGGCGGCTCCGGGTCTCAAGATTTCTGAAAAAGCTTTCGGATACGGCAGGCGCTTCCCGATTGCCGCCAAGCAAGAGGCTTGAAGCGGGTGCGCCGTCCGAAGTGCAGTTCACTCCGTTTGAAAGGAACGCATGTTACGCAGACTTTCAGTGCTCGCTGTGATGCTGGTCATGGGGTTGGTGGTTTTCTCGCAAGAGAAGGCGCCGGTGCTGCCCTCGGAGGAAATCGTCAACGCATTTCTTCAGCAGACCTTTGGATACGATCCGACGGTAACGTGGAAGATTGCTTCGATCAAGCCGTCCATTGCGGAGGGGCTGGCTGAAGTGAACGTCACGTTAAGCAACTCGCAGGGGCAGAGCGGCACCACGCTGTACGTCACGGCCGACGGAAAGCACGCGCTTACCGGCGAGATCATGCCTTTTGGCGCAAAGCCTTACGAGCCCGCCAGGGACGCGCTGCTGAGGGGGATCAATGGCCCTGCCCGCGGCCCGGAGAAGGCGCCGGTGACCATCGTGGAATTCAGCGACCTGCAATGCCCGCATTGCAAGGATGCGCAACCGGTCATCGACAAGTTGCTGGCCGCCGAGCCGAACGCGCGGTTCGTCTTCCAGAATTATCCCTTGCCGATGCACAACTGGGCCGCCAAGGCGGCGTACTACGCCGATTGTGTGGGCCGCAGTTCGAACGATGCTTTCTGGAAGTTTGTGCAGGGAACCTTTGACCAGCAGTCCAACCTCACCGAGTCGAACGCAGAGGAGAAGCTGACCGCGATTGCCGACGCTTCCGGGGTGAAGGGCGCCGACGTTGCGGCCTGCGCCGTCAAACCCGACACCAAGAGCCGGGTCGACAAGTCGGTCGCGCTGGGCCAGGCGGTGGGCGTCACGGGCACGCCGACGGTCTACGTCAATGGCCGGCGCATCGGAAATGTGGTTGGAGTGCCGCCAGAAGTGCTGAAGGGGTTAGTGGAGTTTGCCGCGAAGCAGTAAATCGAGGGCTCAGCCGAGGGTCCGGTACTACTTTACCCCGGTCATCCAGATCTCCGAACTCTGCGTCTCGGGCATGCTGAGGATGTGCGGCGTGATCACCACCAGCATTTCGCTCTGATCCTTCTCGGTGGTGTTCTCAGCGGTTGCATGGTTGAGAACGGGGATCTGTCCTAGCCCCGGAATCCCGCTCAGGCTGCGCTGCTCCAGGCTGGTGATGTAGCCGGCAACCACCGCCGGCTGCTCATTCCTGACGTTGATACTGCCGGTGTATTCCCGGTTGCCGATCACGGGCACTCCGTTCGTGCTTGCGCCCGTCAGGGAACGAACCTTCATCTCGATATTCAGACTCACGTCGCTGTCCCCGTGAACCGCCGGCTTGACCTTCAGATTGACGCCCAGGTCCTCGTAGGTGAACGAGGGAACGGGCGCGACGTAAGAATTGTTGCCAATGGCCTGAGAAATCGCCGCCGTGTTGAAGATGGGCGCGAAACTGGCATTGATGATTGGATATCGCGAACCAAGGTTCACGGTCGCATCTTTGCCCTGGTCAGCCCGCAACATGATGTGCTGCAGCGAACGCACCTGGCTCTCGTTCCGGGAGAATTCGGCGCTGAGCGTTCCCAGTGACACTCCAAACAGAGTCAGCCCGCTGCCGAAGGTGGCCAGAGGCTGGCTGAGAATGGAAGCGTTTCCTCCGGTAAGCTGCGCGAGCAACGCCCCCAGGGCGCTGGAGTTTCCCTGGTTAATGCCTCCGCTGGCGATCAGTTGGTTGATGACGTCTTGAATACTCTGCCCTCCCGCCAGGGTCAGGCCGAGCGCGCCGATCGGAATGTTGTAGAGATTGAATTGATTCGGGATATGAAATCCGAACTTGTGAGCCAGTGTAGAGCTGACTTCGAAAATCCGTATGTCCAGCATGACACCAGGTTGCGATGATCCGAGGCCTTCGAGAAATTGGCTGGCCGGTTCGAGCACGTTCACGGGCGCGCGCACGGTGATAGTGCCCTTTTGCGCGTTCGACGAGACAAACTTCATCTCGAAGACGGTGCGCAGCACGTTGACCAGATCCTGCAACTGTTGCGGCGTGCCGGCGTCGGGAACGTAGAAGGTGCGGATTCCCATGCGGTCATAGAGCCGGTGACCTTCGGTGGAATCTGCCGCGACGATGATCTGCTTTTCCTGCAAGGGAGCCCAGAACGTCTTGGTGACGGCTCCCGCCAGTTGCATGGCCTTGTAGAATCCGACCTCATCCACATCGAAGCGGACCTGGCGGCTGACGACGGAATCGTCCATGGTGACGGTGATTCCAAAAGCGCCTGCGATCTGGTTGATCAACTGCCGGGAGTCGCCCCGGAAGTGAAAGCTCTGGACCAGGTCTCTGGGCACGACCTGAATTTCGTCGGATTGCTCTACGATGCGCGCGCCTCGACGGCTGTCGCCGCCGGTTCGCCGGATCGCGTCGTGGAGGCGCTCCTGCGCAAACTGGTTGTGCGGATCGAGATGCAACGCGTTCCGGAACTCACCCAGAGCCTCAATCTCGTGGCCATAGGCCAGGGCGGTATTTCCACGATTGAGGTGGTCGCTTACAAGTTGCTGGCGAACCAGTTCCCGGAGCGTGGCGTATTGCAGGTCCTGCGGAACGAGGTTGGAGGCAGCTTCAAATTCCAGCAGCGCGTCTTCGAGACGGTTCTGCTTCTGCAGCTTCATCCCGTGGTCGAAGGCCTTGCGGGCATCCTGGCGGGCTTGCGGGCTGGCAATGCAGGCGGGCGCTCCCGGCACGCCGTTGGCGCAGAGCGTGGTTGGCGGCGGTGCGGGAGGCTGGTCCGCTGCCCAGCTCAGAGAAGCGGCCAGGCACACAGCTCCCAGGAATCGCCAACGTTGCATGGCCAAGATTGTATCCGGGATAAGAACGAAAGCAGGCGTAATTCTTGCAGGCGTAGCACTTTCGTGTAGGCCTCACCTGCGTGCAATCTGCACATTGTCGGTGGAACGGTATGAGCAGTACAGACCCTAATCGTGCTTGCAGGGCAACACTAGAGATCCAGCAAATCGGCACACGAACAGACCGCCGCATCCGGTCCATGGGCTGCCAGGTCTTCCGCTTTAAAGATCCCAGTGCCGACGGCGATGATCCGCCCGCCAGCGCCCTGGGCGGCGCGAACATCGTCAGGAGTATCGCCCAGAAAGCAAACCGTTGCGCCTGGCCCAAGGCGCTTTGCCACCTCTTGCATACCTTTGCGGAAGACGTCGACACGCAATTCGCACTCATCCGCAAAGCAGCCGAACTCGAAAAATTCGGCGAGCCCAGCCGCCTTCAGCTTGAGCCAGGCAACCGCTTCCAGGTTCCCGGAACAAATGCCCAGAAGCTTTCCCGACTCCTTGAGCACAGCCAGCACGTCGCGAATGCCGGGCAAGACATTGGGACGGAAGCGATCCGCTTTTTTCGCGGCATCCTGACGTACGACTTCAAGAGCCGCCGCCATGTTGCGATCGATTACGGCAGTCGGGATGTCCAGTCGCTCAAGAGCAGCGCGGAGAATGCCGGGGTCGGTCTTGCCGTGGTAGGCAATCCCGTCGATGGTGGTCTCCACACCGTAGACGTCGAGCAGCGCGCGGTGCAACGCATAGCGATGCGTCCGGTCCGGTGAAAGCAACAGGGTCCCATCAATGTCGAACAGGTAAGCGTCGGCTTGTCGCCACTGAAAGCCGTTGCCGTCCGGCCGGGTACCATCTTTTCGAGAAGCTTGCGCTGCGTTTTCCATGCTGCCCTTGTGCCGAACCCTATCCCGCCATTACTCGCTGGATGCTGCGCGCATGACCGGTGGACTCATCGCAATCGATCACCACCGCACATAGTCGCACGTCGCCGGTGGCGGCTTCGAACCGCACCGGCATGTTGTTCAGAAACTTCGCCACCACCAGTTCCTTCTTGACGCCGATGACCCCGTCAAACGGCCCGGTCATTCCTACATCCGTGATGTAAGCCGTGCCATTGGGCAGCACGCGTTCGTCGGCGGTGGGAACGTGCGTGTGCGTGCCGACCACGGCGCTGACGCGGCCATCCAGGTACCAGCCGAGCGAGATTTTTTCCGAGGTTGCTTCCGCATGCATGTCGACCAGAATGATCTTGGCCTCAACGTCTTTGAGCAGGTGATCTGCCGTCCGGAAAGGATCGTCGTTCGACGCCATGAACACCCGGCCCTGCAGGTTGATGACGGCGTACGGGACCTTGCCTTTCCGTCCCTGGTAGAGGCCGTGACCGGGCAGGTCGGGCGCAAAATTTGCGGGGCGCAGCAGCCGGCGGGCCGGACTGTGGGCATTCCCGTCTGCCATCTTGTAGAAGTCGACGATCTCGCGCTTGTCCCAAACGTGATTGCCGGTCGTGATGACATCAATGCCGAGCTCGAAGAGCTCCTCCGCAAGCTGTGGCGTAATGCCGAACCCGGCCGCGGAATTTTCGCCGTTGGCAATGATGAGGTCGATAAAGTGGTCTTTCACGAGCGAAGGAAGTTTTTCCTTCACGATGGTGCGGCCCGGACGTCCGAAAATGTCGCCGATAAACAGTATGCGCAATGATTGCCTCAGGAATAACTTTCGAGGATAACACGCGCAAACTTGCCATCGGGACGAGGGTGAAATCAGTAGTTCGTGAAATTGGCGCTGCGCAGGAAATCGTAGTTGCCGGGCGGATTGAGAGTAACGTTCTCGACCCGCCGGGAATGCACCAGAACGTTGTCGAGGTACCAGAGGTTGATCGAAGGCAGGTCTTCGGCGAGGATACGCTGGATTTGCGCGTAGAGCTGTTTGCGTTTGCCCTGGTCGAGTTCCGAGCGGGCCTGATCGATGAGCCGGTCGACCTGGGGATTGGAGTAGAAGCTGCGATTCGCGCCGTTGGGCGTGAATTTGCTGGAGTGGAAGGCGTATTCAAAAATGTCGGGATCTTCGTTTCCCCCGATCCAGCGCAGGGAATAAAACTGAAAAGCTCCACGGCTGACATCGGCGAAGAATGTGCCGAATTCGTAGGTGCGAATGTCCAACTGAATCTGAACCTGCCGTAATTGCTGTTGCAGCACCGCAACCATCAAGCGCGTGTTTTCGTCCGTGGAGGTTTTCATCATCAGATGAAAGCGGACGCCTCCGGTGGCAGGGTAACCGGCGGAGTCGAGCAGTTGGCGCGCGCGTTCGGGATCGTAACTGTAGGTCGGGACGTCTGCGGAATACGCCCAGCTCTGCGGCGGCAAAATGCTGGCGGCGGGCTGCGCGAATCCTCGCCACAGGTATTCGAGCATGGGGCGGCGATCGATCGCGTAGGCCAAAGCCTGCCGGACGCGCACGTCTTTCAGGATGGGATCGCGGTAGTTGAATCCCATGTATTGCAGCACGGTCCCGGGTCCGCGGAGAACGGAAAGCTTCGGTTCCTTCTGCAGCGTAACCACCATGTCGGGCGTGAGCGAGTTGATGGCAATGTCGGCAGTGCCTTTGCGGAGTTCCAGCGCCCGCGTGGTCATGTCAGGCACGATGGCAAAGCGGACGCGCTTCAGCCGGGCCTTTTGTCCCCAGTATTCGTCGTTGCGCTCGAGAACAACTTCCTTGTCAGGCTCCGCGCTGACGAAACGAAATGGTCCCGAGCCGATGGGGTGGTCGCTGATCTCGTTCAAGCTTCCGCTGGGAACAATCCCGATCGCGCCGTCCGACAAGTTCCAGAGAAGTGTGGCGAACGGCTCTTTCAGATGAAAGATCACGGTCAAGTCATCGGGCGCCTCGATCCGGTCCACCAGGCGGTAGGCTGCCGACTTGGTGCTGCGTATCTTGCCTGCCAGCAGAGAGTCGAACGTCCACTTCACATCTCGCGATGTTAACGGCGCCCCGTTGTGAAATTTAACCCCCGGGTGTAGATGGAAGACATACGTCAGCGGATCGGGAATATCCCATCGGTCTGCCAGCCCGGGCTTCACGTTGAGGTGCTCGTCGCGTTCGAGCAGATCGTCGAAGATCAGGTTGTCGATGCGCTCGGACTGTCCGTCGAGGCCGACCCTGGGGTCAAGATTGGTTGGGCTGCTCTCGATGAGCATGACGAGAGTTTTCGGGTCGGGCCGGGAAGAACATGAGGTGAACATCGCGAGGACGATCGCGAGCGCCAGCGCTTTACGCATACGAAATCTTCCCGAGAATTGCGGGCCGCCGGGCTCCCGTGGCCGAGGGTACATTCGAGGGCCGCTTGTGCCATGTCTGGTAGGCAAGCAGTGCGAAAGCAGCCGCTTCCTTGGCGGCGGCAGGGAGGCCGAATTCATCCGAGAGGCGCAGATTGAGGCCGAGAGGCTTCACTTCATTGGCCAGCATGGCAAGCAGCGTCGCATTTTTCGCGCCCCCGCCAGATACAACCAGTTCGCGGTAGGTTCGGTTCCCCGGCAGAACGAATTTGGAGATCGCGGCAGCGATGGAACGCGCGGTCAGCGCCGTGGCCGATGCCACGATGTCTTCTTTGCGTGCGCGGCCGCACAGCTTCACGAATGATTGCGCAAATTCCCGTCCGAACTCTTCGCGGCCGGCAGTTTTGGGAGGCTTCTTCTGGAAGAATTTCTCGTGCAGCAGACCATTCACTGCGTTTTCAAGTACCCGGCCTGACGCAGCGACTTCGCCATTCCGGTCAAACGGCTTGTGGAGCAGCCGATCCATGACGGCGTCGATCACCATGTTGCCGGGACCAGTGTCGAACGCGGTTACTTTTTCCGGGCCCGCACCTGCAGGAATCGCGCTGAGGTTGGCGATTCCGCCGATGTTCTGCACGATGCGGCCGATGCGCTCATCCCGATAAAGAAGGTAATCGAGATAGGGAACCAGCGGCGCCCCCTTGCCGCCGGCTGCCATGTCGGCGGGACGAAAGTCTGAAACCACCGGCACGCCGACACGGGCTGCAATCAATGCGCTCTCCCCCGTCTGCCATGTGACGGCAACCTGGCGGCCAAGGTAACGTTGCCGGTCGCCCTGGTGGAAGAGCGTTTGTCCGTGGCAACCAACCAGTTCTGCTCGCAGGCGAAACTTCCGCTGGGCCGCAAGCACAGCATCCCCGTAGAGTTCGCCCAACAGAAAATTGAGCCTCGCCAGGTCTCCGACGCTCGCGCTCGCCGCGTTCATGGCGGCCAACACGGCCTCGCGCACCGCGGCGGGATAGGGAAACGAGGCATGCCCGAGCAATCGCATGCGGACTTCAACGCTGTCCCGGTTGCGAGCGGTCTTTCTGCTGCGTGAGCGCCGCGCGGGAGATGCTCCCACCGGCTCACTGATCCGCACCAGGGCCACCTCGATGCCGTCCGCCGAGGTGCCGCTCATGATGCCGGCGACGATCAAGCCGTCTCCTGTTTGTGGATCGTATCCAGCCGAACTTGTTCGCTGAATTCCCACAGCCGGCGTGACAGGCGCTGCACGGTTTCCGCATTCGGCGCCATTGCCCAGCGTGCGAGTTGTTTATTCTTCTTTTTGAACGCAGTGATCCGGGCCGCCGAATCGGCAACCCGCCGGGCAAACGAGCGATCGGTTTCCGCTGTACGAATTAACTCGTCATAGGCGCGCCTGACGAACTCTTCCTTGTGACAGATCAGACAAAGGTCGCCGCCGGCGCGAATGTGTCCGACCGCTGCCTGCTCGATCGGCGCCGCCGACAGCACGCCGCCCATTTCCAGATCATCCGACACGATCAGTCCGCGATACCCGATCTTCTTGCGCAGAATATCCGTGATCCACTTCTTCGAGAGCGAGGCTGGGGTCGAATCGCCCGTGACGGCGGGATACCCTGCGTGTGAAATCATGACGAAGGGGAGCTGAGTACGAAGAGTGCGGTAGGGGAGCAGATCCTGTTCCCAGAGCTTCTTCCACGGCTTGTCGATCACCGGCAGGCTGTGATGGCTGTCGAGTGTGCCCTCGCCCAGACCGGGGAAGTGTTTGCCGTTGCCCAGCACGCCCGCGGCGCTCAGCCCGGCAAGAAATTCGCGAACATAGACGATGGTCTCTTTGGGGTCGTCCGACACCAGCCTGGAATTCATCACCGTGCGCGATGCTTCGAAGGCCAGGTCGAGCGCCGGAGCGAAGTCCACGTTAAATCCGAGTGTCCGGCAGTTCAAGCCAATCACGCGGCCATGCTGGCGGAATAATTTGCGGTCTCCGGATGCGAAGACCTCAGCCGCGGAAGGTGCCGGGCCCAATACATCGCGCAGCCGGTCGACCTTGCCGCCTTCGAGATCAACGCAACGAAACAGCGGAGCCGATACGTGCTGCTGGCAATCCCGAAGTAGCTCGGAAGGTTTGCTCGGCGCCGACGATGTTGCGCGCGAAAAGAATCACCCCTGCGGGCTGGATGCGTTCGAGCAGGGAAGCAAGCCCGGGCGACATCGCGGTGCCGTCGAAGCCGATGATCAGCAGTTGGCCGACGCTGTTCGTGAGTGTTCGATCCGCGGCTCCTGGATTTCTTGCTGGTCTTGGTTGCGATCGCGGCCCCCGATGTGTCTGTTATCCGTTAAATTTGCGATTTCAGTTCGGCGAGCAGATTCAATGCCTCGAGCGGCGTCAAGCGATTCAGATCGACCTCGCGCAGCTTTTCCAGCACGGGCTGGGAAATCGGCGTGAAGATCGTCAGTTGCGCGGCCGGAGCCGGACGCGACTGGTCGTTCGCCAGTTGCCCGGTCAGCTGGTGCTCGGCGCTCTCATGCTCGATTAGCACCTCACGCGCCCGGTCGATCACTTCATTGGGCAGACCCGCGAGCTTTGCGACCTCGATGCCGTAACTGCGGTCAGCCGCACCCGGGTCGACTTTCCTGAGAAACACGATCCCGCCGCCGGTTTCCTTGACCGAAACGTGATAGTTCTTCACACCGGAAAGCTGGCCGGCCAGCTCGGTCAATTCGAAATAGTGGGTCGCAAATAGCGTCTTCGCCCGCGTCCGCGCATGCAGGTATTCGATCGCGGCCCAGGCGATGGCCAGCCCGTCGTAGGTCGAGGTTCCGCGGCCAATTTCATCCAGCAGCACGAGAGACTTCGGGGTTGCGGTATGCAGGATGGCGGCGGTCTCGGTCATCTCGACCATGAATGTGGAACGGCCGCGCGCCAGGTTGTCGCTTGCCCCGATGCGGGTGAACACACGGTCCACCAGCCCCATGCGCACGGAACGCGCGGGCACGAACGATCCCATCTGCGCGAGGATCACGATCAGCGCCGCCTGCCGCAGGTATGTCGACTTGCCGCCCATATTCGGCCCGGTCAAGACCAGGATCGTGTGGGTTGTCGAATTCAGAAATAGATCATTCGGGACAAAGCGCTCCCCGCCGGCTGCCATCTCCTGCTCTTCAATCACGGGATGACGCCCTTCCACAATTTCCAGATCGCCTGAGTCTTCCAGGCGGGGCCGGCAGTAGTTGCGCAGCGCGGCGATGTGGGCCAATCCGGCGAGCACATCGACTTCCGCAAGCGCCAATGCAGTCTGGCGAATGCGCTTTGCCTCCGCGGCAATCGACGACCGCAGTTCCGCGAACAGGCGCCGCTCGATCTCCACAATCTTTTCCTGCGCGTCGAGAATCTTGGCTTCGTACTCCTTCAACTCAGGAGTTGTGAAGCGCTCCGCATTCACCAGCGTCTGTTTCCGTTCGTAATCGGCTGGCACCAGGTGCAGGTTCGGTTTCGAGACTTCCAGGTAATAGCCGAAGATGGAATTGAACTTCACCTTCAGCGAGTTGATGCCGGTGCGCTGGCGCTCGCGTTGTTCGATCTGCGCCAGGAACTGCTTGCTGTTGCGGCTCAGGTCACGCAGTTCGTCGAGCTCGGCATCGATGCTCGAGGAAATGACGCCGCCGTCGCTCAGGGAAATCGGAGGCTCGGCGACGATCGTTTTCTCGATGCGGGCGCGCAAATCGGCGAGCTCATCAACCGCATCGTGCAGCGCCTGAAGCCGGGCGACCGAAAACTTGGATATGGCCGCGCGTACCGCGGGAATATGTCTCAGGGAACAAGCCAGGGCCAGCACGTCGCGAGGGTTTGCAGTCTCCAGGGTGACCCGGCTGAGCAAGCGCTCCAGATCAAGAATGCCTTCGAGTGCCCGGCGCAATTCCTCGCGGGCCATCAGGTGGGAGACTTGCGCACCCACCGCATCCAGGCGGGCATCGATCTCGGCCCGGTCGATGGATGGCCGCAGCATCCAGGCGCGCAGCAGGCGCTTGCCCATCGGCGTGACGGTGGCATCGATGGCGCGGAAGACGGTGCTTCCCGCCTCGCTCCCCGTGAAGAGCGGCTCAATCAATTCCAGGTTGCGCACCGTGACCGCATCGAGCACCAGGCAATTCTGGCGCTCGTAGAAACCGATCCGGTCCACATGATCGAGGGTTCCACGCTGGGTGGAGCGTACGTAATGCAGAATGGCTCCGGCTGCCGACGCTGCGGCGGGCTTGCCGGCCAGGCCGAATCCCTCCAGCGACAGTACGCCGAAATGATTTTCGAGCAGGGGAATGGCATGGTCTGGAGCGAAGATCCAATCGTCCAGCGGAGTTTCCGCGTAACCCTGCGAAATCGAAGGCCGCGCATCCGTGGCCGGCTTCCCAAGAGCCGGCAATTCCTCCGAAGAGTTGGTCGAGCTTCCAAACAGGGGAGCGGCGCAGGCGTACAGAAGTTCCCTGGGACGCAGCTGCGACAGTTCTTCCTGGATTCGGCGGGCGGCGTCGGTGCCCTGAAACTCAGTGGCGCGAAATTCTCCGGTGGAAAGGTCGAGCGCCGCGAACCCCACGCGATCTCCGACACTCGCGAGAGCGCCGAGGAAGTTGTTCTCCTCAGAACTGAGCGAGGAGTCCGCCGAGGTCCCGGGCGTGACGACGCGGGTTACTTCGCGCCGCACCAGTTTCTTCGCGACCCGCGGATCCTCCACCTGCTCGCAGATAGCAACCTTGAAGCCCTTGCGGATCAGTTTTGCGATGTAGCCTTCGGCGGCGTGATAAGGCACTCCGCACATGGGAACCGCGATGCCTTTTTCCTTGTTGCGCGAAGTCAGCGTGATCTGCAGTTCGCGGGCCGCGACCACCGCGTCGTCGAAGAAAAGTTCGTAGAAGTCGCCCAGCCGGAAAAACAGCAGAGCGTTGGGGTGCTCTTTCTTGATGGCGGCGTACTGCCGCATCAACGGCGTGGACGTCTCGGTCATGTCGAGCGGGTTCGTGCGCGGATTATAACAAAGCGAGTTGCTTTCTTCGGCGGTGGAAATCACCAGTTGACGCGCGCGCGAACCGGATGTTTTCCTTACGCATGGAACTTCGCAAAGATCCCATCACTCGTTCCTGGGTCATTACCGGGGACGAGGTTCCCGATGTGTCTCCGCGTAACGGTGGATGTCCTTTCTGTGCCGACGCGGTTTCCCCTCTGCAGGTGATTGCGACTCGTACCGAAGGCGAGGGAGTCCCCTGGTCGGCGCGCTCGGTCGTCCACCCGTCGCCTCTTTACCGCATCGAAGGCGAACCTTCGCGCCGAGCCGATGGCCTCTACGACCGCATGCGGTCGATCGGCGCGCATGAGGTGCTGGTAGAAAACGCGCGCCACGATCGTGAACTGTGGAATGCCAGCGACAGCGAGATTGAGCAGTTCCTTCGCCTGGCCGCCCAGAGAATCTCTGATCTCAAAGGCGATGCTCGCCTCAAGTACATCAGCATTTTCAAAAACTACGGCGTAAATGCCGGCCAGGAATTCGAGCATCCGAATGCGCAGTTAACGGCGACCAGTTTCGTCCCGCGGCGAGTCCTCTATGAACTGCGCGCCGGCCGCGATTACTACAAGCAAAAAGAACGCTGCGTGTTCTGCGACATTATCGGGCAGGAAGAGCGGCAAGGGTTGCGCGTAGTGGAATTGCGCGGCGACTACATCGCCATGTGTCCCTATGCTCCGCGCGTCCCCTATGAGACCTGGATTCTGCCGCGCGTGCATGAGTCCTCGTTCGAGCGCTCCGGCCTCTCCAAGACCGGCGGCATTCGCGATCTGGCCAGCCTGCTGCGTCGCACCCTGCAGCGCATCCGTACCATCACGAAGGAATTCCACATGGTGCTGCACACCTCGCCCAACACACTGCACGGGTCGACCAGCCTTGGGTACTGGAAGACGCTGGACGAGGACTATCACTGGCACTTCGAGATTCTGCCCATTCTGGGTGCCAAGGCAAAGTCGTATACGTTCAAGGAGGTCTACTATTCGCCCGTGACCTCGGAGACGGCCGTCAAACGCCTGCGCGACGCGAAGATCGATTCCTGATCAAAAACTTCATTCGCGGGAACGATTTCCCGTTTTGAGGGTAGAAAGGGACTCTGCCCACGACGATTTCGAAGTCCGCCAAATATCGTTGTGCTATTCTATAAAATCGTTTTTCTATTCTGTTCAAGAGGAATCACGAACATGCCCTCGTCTTCGAAAGGCTCAACTAAAGCGCTTTTGTTGGGGACTCTGGCCATCCTGTGCGTGGGCTCCGTCTGCTTCGCGCAGACCGACACTAAAGCTACGCAACATCCCTGGATGAATCCCAGCCTCTCGCCCGACCAGCGCGCGAGCATGGTCGTCAAGCAGATGACGCTGGACGAAAAGATCTCCCTGTTGCACGGCACCGGCATGCAAGACCTCAGCCCGATGAGTCCGCTGGCGATTCACTCGAACGGCGGAGCAGGGTACGTGGTTGGCGATTCCTCGTCTCGGGATTCCTGAAATCCAGATGGCGGACGCCGCCTATGGTGTGCGCGCCAGTGGCCAGAATGGGCGTTATTCCACCGCGCTGCCTTCGGACGTGGCCGGCGCGGCTAGTTGGGATACGACGCTGCCTACGAATACGGCGCTCTGATCGGGCGCGAGCTGCGCGCGCAGGGCTACAACATGTCTCTGGGCGGCGGAGTGAACCTGACTCGCGAACCGCGCAACGGCCGCAACTTCGAATACATGGGCGAAGATCCGATTCTCGCCGGCACGATGGTCGGCCACGTGATGAAGGGACTGCAGGCGCAGCACGTGATCGGCGACATCAAGCACTACGCCTTCAACGATCAGGAGAGCGGCCGCAACGCGGTCAACGTGAACATCAGCGAACGCGCCATGCGCGAAACCGACCTGCTGGCCTTTGAGATCGGCATCCGCACCGGCGACATCTCCGCCGTGATGTGTTCCTACAATCGCGTCAACGGCGACTACGCCTGCGAAAACAAGCATCTGCTCACCGATGTTTTAAAGAAAGACTGGAAGTTTCCCGGCTTCGTACTCTCCGACTGGCAAGGCACTCACAGTACGCAAAA
Organism: uncultured Acidobacteriota bacterium; assembly: GCA_963733805.1. Classification (GTDB taxonomy): domain Bacteria; phylum Acidobacteriota; class Terriglobia; order Terriglobales; family Acidobacteriaceae; genus Gp1-AA133. Next base: position 84,555 of record CAVTEO010000014.1, read on the forward strand.
GGCATCGGCTGCGGGACTCGATCATGAAGAGCCAGGCGAGATTTTTTACGGTCCTGCGTACAAGAAAGCGGTAGAGGCCGGAAAGATTTCGAAAGCGGAGCTTGACGACCACGTGCAGCGCATCCTGCGCTCGATGTTTGCCAGCGGAGTGGTCGATGATCCGCCGCAGAAGAGCGTCGTCGATGTGGAGAAAGGATTCGAAGTTGCGCAGAAGATCGCCGAGCAGAGCATCGTTGTGCTGCGGAACGAGAATAACCAGCTTCCGCTGGATGCGTCGAAGCTGCGCAGCATTGCCGTGATCGGCGCGCACGCCGACGTGGGCATGATTTCCGGAGGCGGGTCGGCGCAGGTGGATCCGCCGGTGGGCAACGCAATCCTGCCTCCCGGCAAAGGCCAGACGCGCTGGCTTGAGCCGGTGTGGTTCCCAACCTCGCCTCTGAAAACGATTCGCGCCAAGGCTCCGCATGCCAACGTGCAGTACGACTCGGGAAGCGATCCGCGAAGGCGGCCGCGCTCGCGCAGACAGTCGGATATCGCAATCGTATTTCGCCTATAGCTGGGAGAGTGAAGGCATGGACCTCGGAGAGCCTGACCCTGCCCGAGCATCAGGATGAACTGATCGTCAAAGTTGCCGCGGCCAATCCGCATACGGTAGTTGTGCTCGAAACGGGCGGCCCGGCGACCATGCCCTGGGCGCAGCAGGTCAGCGGCATTCTTGAGGCGTGGTACGCCGGGATCGCGCGGCGCCGACGCGGTCGCCAACGTGCTGTTCGGCGACGTGAACCCGAGCGCCAAGCTTCCCGTCACGCTTCCCGCTGAAAGACTCCGATATCCCGCATCCGAACCTGGTCAAGCCGCCAGCGAGTTCAACCACCAAAGACGGCGACCCCGACGCCTGGAAGACGATTGCGGCCGGGCTTCCGGCATTTCAGATTTCCTACGATGAAGGCTTGAAAGTCGGCTACAAGTGGTACGACGCAGAGAAGAAGCCCGTGCTGTTTCCATTCGGCTTCGGACTTTCCTACACGACTTACGCGTATTCGGATCTGAAGGTCGAAACCGGTCGGCCTGCCCGCGTGACCTTTACCGTGAAGAACACCGGTGGCCGCGAAGGGGCGGAAGTCGCGCAGGTTTACGCTTCTTTTCCAGCCAGCGCGGGCGAACCGCCAAAGCGGCTGGTCGGCTGGAGCAAGGTCAAGCTGGCGGCCGGCGAAAGCAAGCAGGTAACCGTCGAGGTGCCGCCGCAGTACCTCTCGGTCTTCGACGAAAAGAAGAACGATTGGCAGCTTGTGTCGGGAGAGTACACCTTCCTGGTCGGCGGTTCGTCGCAGGATCTTCCGCTGCATCAGTCGGCGACGCATCCATAGCCCATCGGTTCCCGGCAACTGTTAAAGTAGGCGGAAGCCTATGACTGTCCGGCGCATGAAGACATACACCGGGGGGCAGGGATACGTCTACCAGTACTACTACGTCGGCAAGCGCGCCGGCTGTCGATCCAGGAACTCCCGCCACGGAGTACGTCTTCGATGTCACATCCGACCGGAAGGTGACCTACGCGGTCAGCGTTCTGGTCGAGACCGTCGCGTTGCAAGCCTGGGCCGACGCCCACGGCCGCGCACCTACCGAAGCCGAGCAATACGGCGCCGCAAAGATGCGACTCTTCCGCGCATTCGATGAAGTCGAGGACATGATGGCCGAGGGGCGCGAGCTTCGTGTGGGCCTTGCGGAGCTGGAAGAGGCTTTCGCTGCGCTGGGCGTCGAGTAAGTGCAGGGGCGTCCTAAAGCGTTTGCAGCAGAGGTGCTCGGCATCGAGCCCCCGTACCCTGAGTGAACTCGGCCCGTCGCTGACGAAATCAGCCTGTTTACGTCAGCTATCGTGCTGGAGCATAATCCGCACCGGACCTTGAGTCAGGTACCGTCATTCGAGAAGTTCTGAATGTCGTGAGGAAACAACGCTGATGAAGCTATTTCTTTGGGTGATTCTCGGCATTGGCGTTCTAGGCTTGGCGGCGTGGATGATCACGGTGCCGGGACCTCCCCGAGGTCCAGTGCTCTTCCTGTTCGTGATAATTTTCGCAGTGCCACCAGTTGGGGCATTCTGGATGCTCTACCAGGTAATTCGCTACGAGAAGCAACCATTGCCTTTGATTCTCTTAGCTTTCTTCGTCCCGTTCGTCTTCCTTTGGTACTACTTCGAGAGGGTACGGCCGGGAAAGCACCAGACCAGGGTGTCGAGCCTCCAGGAATGAAATCGCCATCGATGCCCCTTGATGATTGGCGAAACATGATCCCGCACACCCCCCGGATCTTTTCATCTTGGAGGGGTTTTTGGTGAGATGGCGATGTTGCACCAATTGACGGACGGCACACCAGTCTCCGAGTAAACCGACTATCCATCCGCAATCGGTGTTTGCCATCGGCGGACCTTTTAAGGGTCCGTCGCATTGTCTACTGGTCCCGCAACGCCGCCATGGGATCAACCTCGGCCGCTCGCCGTGCCGGGATGTAACTGGCGATCAGTGCCACCATCATCAGGACCGTTGCCATCAACGATAGTGTCAGCGGGTCGGCTGGTCCAATTCCAAACAGCAAGCTTCCCATCAGGCGAGTCACAGCTATGGCTCCACCAACTCCCACCGTCAGCCCGACCGCGAGTGTCCACACACTTTGCCTCATCACAAGGAGCAGCAGTTGATGCCGCTGCGCTCCCAGAGCCATGCGGATGCCAAATTCATGGGTCCGCTGGCCCACCGAATACGCGATGACTCCGTAAATGCCGACCACCGACAATAAAAGCGCGAGGGCAGCGAAGATGCCCAACAACATAAGTACGAACCGACGACGCTCCAGCGACCCTGAGACGATCTGCTCCATGGACACCACTCTGACGGGTTGGTCGCGATCAACCGACCAGACCTGATCCCGAATGGCAGCCGAAGGCGTAAGCGTATCGGGAGCCAATCGCACAATGAGGTAAGTAGTCAAAGTGCCGGGGGCGAACTGGGCGAAGCTGTAGTAGATTGCCGGCTGGCTATCCGTTTCCAGCGAGTCTTGCTTGACATCTGACACCACGCCCACGACTTCGCCGGGCAGCGGCGGTCCCCAGTCTTTCATTACTACGCGTTTCCCCAGCGCACTTTCCCCGGGCCAGAAGCGTTGAGCCATGGTTTGGTTAATCACCACGGCGGTTGCCCTCCCCGCAATGTCCTGCGGAGTGAATGTTCTCCCGGCGAGCAGGCGAATTCCCATAGTCCGGAAATATTCTGGGCCGGCATTAAGAATTTCCGCCTCTGGCTCGTTCGCAGGCTCGAAGGCGTGTCCCTCGAGTTCGAGGTCAGTGGTAGGTGCTGGATCGAACGGTAGGGTTCCGGCGGCGGCGGCCGACTGGACGCCAGGCAGGGTCCGAAGGCGCTCCAGAACCAAATTCACAAACCGTGTCCGCTCCGGGAGCTCAGGGTACCGGGAATCTGGCAGTGAGAGCCGAACCACAGCGAGATTCGAGCTGTCGAACCCGGGATCAACTCGCTGCAACAGAATGAAGCTTCGAATGAGCAGGCCGGCCGCGGCAAGCAAGATCATAGCGAGCGCCACTTCCGAGATCACCAGGAACGAACGAAAGCGCTGGCGGTGTACCGAGGCCGTGTTTCGCCCGCCCTCCACAAGCTGCGCCTGCAAATGCAGTCCTGAAGATTGCATTGCAGGAAAACTTCCAAACAGGATCGATGCCAGCAATGAAACCCCGAATACAAAGAACAGGACTTGCCAGTTGATCGCCGGCTCCGTCAAACCAGAGATGGCGCCGGGATATGCGGCACCTAAGACCCTCACCAGCCACAGCCCGAGTAGGCATCCAGTCGCGCCGCCGATGAGTCCTAGTAACACGCTCTCGGTGAAGAGTTGCCTTGCCAGGCGAAACCGCGTGGCCCCTAGAGCGGAACGGACTGCGATTTCCCTTTGACGTTCGACCGACCGCGAGAGCAAGAGGTTGGCGACATTCGCGCATGCAATCAAGAGCACGAAGGCAACCGCCCCCAGCAGAATCAGGAGCGTGGGACGAACACCGGAAACGAGATTGTCCTGCAGGCGTTCCGCGCGGAATGTGAACCCAGGATCGACGTCGTGATTCTCTTGTTGAACTTGCGCCGCAATCACCTGTAAGTCAGCGCTTACAGCCTCCCTCGAGATGCCAGCTTTCTCGCGCGCCAAGGTGGTAAACAGGTGGGCGCGGCGGTTCTGCGGAAAGGCCATATCGTCGGTGAGAGGCGCCCAGGCCTGAACCGATTCCGGAAAGGAGAATCCCATCGGCATCACGCCGGCAACGCGGTGCGGAGTTCCGTGGAGGGTAATCAGTCTGCCGACGATCTCGCGGTCCGATCCGAAATGATGGCGCCAGAGTCCATAATCGAGAATCACAACTTGCTCAGCATTCTCGCGGAACTGCTCCTGGCTGAATCCCGATCCCAGGAACGGTGCCACTCCAAGCAGAGAGAAAAAATCCTGCGTAACGAATGCTGTGTCGATCTGCTCCGGCGGCACCGCTTGCCGCGTGTCGCTCAGGTTCTGCGAGAAAATGCGATAAGCCGCAACCTGAGAAAACACGCGATTGCGCTCATGCACATCGCGAAATGTCGCGCCGGTTACGTTCGCTGGGCGTTGATGGTACTCCTGCAAGCGCACGATCTGACCAGGTTGCCGCAGCGGCAGCGGACGGAATAGAGCGGCATTTACCACACTAAAGATCGCCGTGTTCGCCCCGATCCCAAGCGCCAGGGTCATCACTGCTACCGCTGTGAAGCCGGGATCCTTTCGCAACACGCGGAACTCGTAGCGCAGATCCTGAAGTAGAGTTTCCATAGCTGTGTTCCCGATCGGATTGCCGCCGTCTTGAGTGAACTCGCAGAACCCTTCATTCTGGCAAGCGCCGGTGACCGTTATACACGAGTATGGACGGCTTGCTTTGGGACTTGTGAGCAGATCAGGGAATGCGCCATATCTGAAGGCTGACCACCGATTCTTCGTAGAAAGAGAACACTTTCACCGATCGCTTCACTGAGTTTGGGCGGGACGCGCAATACCGAAGCCAACTGTCGTAAACAGAAGGCGATTACACGCAATATAAAAAGGCGCCCACTTTTGCGGTAGGTTGAGATTGTTCGCATCGCCAACCTAGCGAAAGGGAGCGCCTTTATGAGTCAGGAAAAGTATATCGGTATGGACGTGCACCAAGCCACCATCTCGGTGGCGGTGATGGATGCGCAAGGCAAGCTGATTATGGAATGCCTGCTGGAGACCAAGGCGGCCACGATTGTCGAGTTCATCAGAGGACTGCACGGAACTCTGTCTCTGACCTTCGAGGAAGGCACGTCCGCAGCCTGGCTCCACGATCTTCTGAGACCCCACGTTAGCCGGCTGGTAGTGTGCGATCCGCGAAAGAATGCTCTTTTAAAGGATGGCAACAAGAGTGATCGGATCGACGCGCGCAAGCTGGCGGAGCTGTTACGCGGGAACCAACTCCATCCCGTGTATCACGGAGAACATGGGGTTCGCACCTTGAAAGAACTGGGGCGCTGTTATCTGACCATCACCCAAGATGTCACCCGCGTCATGAATCGCATCAAAGCTCTGTACCGCAGTTGGGCGATTCCCTGCGCGGGTGCAACCGTCTACTCTCCCCGTCAGCGCGCCGAGTGGTTGGCTAAGATCACTGAACCAGGAGTGCGGGTTCGCGCCCAACGGCTCTATCAGCAGCTCGATCTGTTGCAACCGGTGCGCCTGGAAGCACGGCGCCAGTTACTGGCGGAAAGCCACAAGCATTCGGCCGTGAAGTTACTGCGCCAGATTCCTTCGATCGGTCCGATTCGCTCAGCCTTGCTGGTGGCCTTACTGCAAACCCCGCACCGTTTTCGTACCAAGCGCCAACTGTGGGCCTACAGTGGTTTCGCAGTCGAGACCCACGACAGCGGGGAGTACCGTTCCGTGCGTGGCAAACTGCAACGCAACCGCGAGCGCATGACGGTTCGCGGTCTGAATGACAACCACAATCGAGATCTGAAGAATCTCTTCAAAAGTGCTGCCATCTCTGCCAGCACACGTCCTGGCCCGCTGCGCGATTTTTATGTGGCTCGGGTGGAGAAAGGGATGCGACCGACCATGGCCCGTCTCACCTTGGCACGGAAGATAGCCGCGATCAGTTTAACCCTCTGGAAGAAAGGAGTGGAGTTCGACCCTCAACAATTGCAGCGACCAGCAGCTTGAGCATCTCTGAGGAACAGGCTTTCCATCTCTGCGGTTTACTCCGCTGGTAGGCGGCCGGGTTCTGCAGATGCTCGGTTCGAGGGTGAGTATCAGTCAATGAGATCGGCCCCGTGTGCTTCGGCACCGAGTCACCCATTACACGCTATGCCCCCTCGGATAACCAGAAATAGCGATAGGCCACGAGCCTCGGATAGAACCATGGTTAACGTCGTCCTGCTTGCCGCGTCTCGCACACTCGAGCTTTGCCACAGCACCGGAGAAACCTCATGAGAATGGGACAACACGCCAAACCGCTTCAGAGATCACGAAACAGAGTGGGCTGGATCTCGAGAAAAGATCTCCTCCGGTCGAGGCGGAGCTTTTTTCTTGACATCCCTTTTTAAAATAGAACTCATTGCCCCCGGCCTGCTCCAAAAGGGTCGGTTCGGTTTCGTCGCAGAATTGCGGCGATGATCACGACCAGAGGAACTAAGACCCACACAGATTGCCGACGGTATTTCCGGAACGCCTTTTTCTTGTTTTCTAACTCGTCCGCCATCTCCTGTTCTGGGTTGCCTTTACATGAAATGTCGATGGCGTGCAGCAAAAGAGGGACGTGGCTAATGCCGACGAAAATTAGATAGACGCCGAAAAGAATCATCCCGGTTGGGTGAAGCGATGCACGCCCTGCCACGCTGGCATCACGCCAAGGACCAGCGACCCCAGTGCGCCGATTGCAAACTCGGCAAGAATGAACCTAGGGCCCAAGAAAAGCAGCTCGATTGCTACGAGCTTACGAATATTCACATGGCAATTATGCGCCTGCCTCCGGCGGTAGTCGTTGATAACAGTGATTTCACCAGAGACCACCCCAATCGCACCGAACGCGCTTGAATGCGCCCCGCGCGTACCTCTCGATCCCGTGCTAAATACCGATGCTAGGAGACATCCAAAACATCGGCTTCCGCCGTATTCCAAGGTTGTAAGCCCCTGTGACGTAAGTCACAAGCACCTGTGATATGCCCAACTGCCTTCTGCCCTGTGCGCGGGGCAGACTATAATCACGTTGGCACCGGGGTGAGGGTCCACCCCCAAAGCTAACCTACCTATATGTCAATCTTTTGGCTTCGAGTCGCGCTGGGTTTGTACGGAGTGGGGCTGCTTTATGCCCTGGTTGCGTTGACTCGCACCAGCGAGTTGCTCAACCGGGTTGCCCTGCACGCCTCCTATCTCGGCATGCTGTTCCACTTCGTGTCGCTGACCGAAGGAGTGTTCTTATCCGGTCATGTGACGCCCGCGATGGTGCACAACTCGGAGTCGCTGCTGGCCTTCCTGATCATGACTGTGTTCATGATCACGTACCTGGTCTACAAGACGACCTCGCCCGGCATTATCGTTTTCCCCTTGGTCTTCCTGCTGACCTTCATGGCGGCCACGCGCCAGCAACCGTTCCTGCCCATGTCGGGGACCTTGCGGACCAGCTGGCTGTTTGCGCATATCGGCCTGATCTTCATCGGCTACGCGGCCCTGGTTTTGAGTTTTTGCGCGAGCGTGCTCTACCTGATTCAGCAGCATTCCCTGAAAGCGAAGCGGGACAGCGGAATTCTTTCGCGGCTGCCTGCGCTCGAGGACATTGACCAGATCGGCTACCGGTCGCTGTTGTTGGGCTTCCCGTTCATGACGCTCGGTCTGATCGCGGGATCGGTGGTGGCCCAGAGCAGCTACGGGCGCATTGATTTCCAGGACCCGAAGGTATTGCTGTCGTTGCTGATGTGGGCCGTTTACCTGCTGATGGTGTACACGCGCTGGATTGCCGGCTGGCGCGGCCGCAAGGCGGCCGTCATGGCCAGTGTGGCGTTCGCCGCGGCCGTAGTGGCCTGGGCAGCGAATTATTTCAGCTCGATTCACAGGTTCGTCGCTTCATGAGATTTCAGCTCATCGGCGTGAATCACAACACGGCACCGGTCGAGGTGCGGGAGCGCCTGGCCATTCCGGAGTCCCGTTTGCCCGAGGCATGCAAGAAGCTCACCGAGTTTCCGGGCATCGACGAGGGCATGATCCTGTCGACCTGCAATCGCGTGGAGATCCTGGCCAATACCAGGAATGGCTCGGGAGCGAATCTGCGCGCCTTCCTGCAGCATTATTTCCAGATCGATAGCGCGGATCTCGACAAGCATCTTTATGAGTATCAGGAACAAGAAGCGGTGCGTCACGTCTTCCGCGTGGCCTCGAGTCTTGATTCGATGGTGGTGGGCGAGCCCCAGATCCTGGGGCAGGTGAAAGAAGCGTACGCGACGGCGCGAGCGGTGGGCGCGATCCGGGCGCAACTGGATCAGCTGGTGACGCGAGCTTTTGCCGTAGCCAAGCGCGTGCGCACAGAAACCGCCGTAGGGTCGTCGTCGGTTTCCATCGCGTCGGTCGCGGTCGATCTTGCCAAGAAGATCTTTGGCAACCTGGCCGGCAAGCACGTCTTCCTGGTCGGTGCCGGCAAAATGAGCGAACTGGCGGCCCGACACCTGATGGCCCACGGCTGCGCGTCGATCTTCGTGGCTAATCGCACCTATGATCGCGCCGTGAGCCTGGCCTATAAGTTCAAAGGACAGGCCATCCATTTCGAAGATCTGCATAATACCTGCGACCGCGCCGATATCGTCATCACCTCCACGGGCGCTCCGCACGCCATCTTCCGGCCCGAACACGGCGAAGTCTTTATGCACCGCCGCAAGAACCGTCCCATGTTCTTCATCGACATCGCCGTTCCGCGCGACGTGGATCCGGCCATGAACAAGCTGGACGGCATCTTCGTTTACGACATTGACGATCTGCAGCAGGCCGTGGCCAGCCATGTGGCCGACCGCCGCAAAGAGGCCGAGCGCGCGGAAGCTATTGTGACCGTCGAGGTCGAGCGCTTCCACGCCCGCCTGCAGACGCTCGACGTAGTGCCCACCATCGTGTCGCTGCAAGATCATCTGGAGACCATCCGGCAGGCGGAGATCGATCGGGTACGCGGAAGGCTGGGGCCGCTTAATCCCGAGCAAGAGCTCGCTGTGGAGGCCCTCACGCGCGGCATCGTCAACAAGATCATGCACACGCCCATCAGCACGTTGAAGTCGGCCGCCCGCGAACCGGAAGCCACCACTGTGATTGACCTGGTGCGCCGGCTCTTCAACCTGCAGGAGCGGCGCGCGGTAAAGTCCGGCTCGGGAGAGAACGACTGATGGCACATCTGCGCATCGGCTCCCGCGGCTCGCAACTGGCGCTCTGGCAAGCGCACCACATTTCCGAATTCCTGCGATCGCAAGGCCACGAGGTCGAACTGGAAATCATCAAGACCACCGGCGACAAGATTCTCGACGTCGCGCTCGCCAAGGTCGGCACCAAGGGAATGTTCACCAAGGAGATTGAAGAGGCTCTCGCCGAGGGGCGCGTCGATCTTGCCGTGCACAGCCTGAAAGATCTGCCGACCGAGCTTTCGCCCGAATTTGAAATCGCCGCCATCACCAAGCGTGAGAATTCGCAGGATGTGTTCTGTTCGGCCAAGTTCGCCGGCATAGAGGAGTTGCCGCGCGGCGCGCGCGTCGGCACCAGCAGCCTGCGACGGCAGGCGCAGATCAAGGCGCTGCGTCCGGATCTCGAGATTTATCCTCTGCGCGGAAATGTGGACACTCGCCTGCGAAAGTTGAGTGAAGGCGAATACGACGCCATCATCCTGGCAGCAGCGGGCTTGAATCGCCTTGGCAAGACCGAACTCGTGAAGCAGATCATTCCGAAGGACGTGATGTGTCCGGCGGCGGGACAAGGCGCGCTCGGGATCGAGATTCGCGCGGGCGATTCAGGTACGCGAAAGCATCTGCTGTTCCTCGACGACGCGGCCGCGCGCGCGTCCACGACCTGTGAACGTGCTTTGTTGAACAAGCTGGGTGGAGGCTGCCAGGTGCCGATCGGCGCCGCCGCCGAAATGCGCGATGATCGCCTGCACCTGGATGCGATCGTGGCCAATCCTGATGGCTCGAAGATTCTCCGCGAATCCCGCGACGGCGATGACCCCGAAAAGCTCGGCAGCGAAGTAGGCGAAGAACTGCTGCGGCGCGGGGGTGACGCCATCCTCGAAGAAGTCTACGGAAGCGGGATCGCCGTCCCGCAGCAACCATGACAAGTGTAGGGCGGACGCCCTCGTCCGCCAGATCTCGCAGCAACTCCCAAAAAGTACGTAAGCCGCTAGAGGGCGTCCGCGTCCTGGTAGGCCGCGCCCGACATCAAGCCGGCTCTCTGTCCTCCCAACTTCGCAAGCTGGGCGCGGACGTTCTCGAAATTCCCTTCATCGAGATTCGCCCGCCGCGTTCCTATCGAAAACTGGACACGGCGCTCCGGAATCTTGCCGCTTACGACTGGCTGATCCTGACCAGCGTGAATGGTGTTGAGGCCATGTGGGAGAGGATGAGGAAGCTTCGCCTGAGAAAGCAGGCACTCGCGCACCTGAAGATCGCGGCCATCGGTCCCGCGACGAAGAAGGCTATCGAGAAACGCGGTGTCCGCGTTGACGTTGTCCCGGAGGAATACATCGCCGAGTCGGTAGTGAAGAGCCTGCGCGGGCAAGTGAAGGGGAAGCGGGTTCTGCTGGTACGTGCGAGAGTGGCGCGCGACGTGATTCCGAACGAACTGGGCAAGGCGGGCGCGGTCGTAGATGTGGTTGAGGCCTATGAGACAGTCGTTCCTAAATATTCGCGAACCCGTCTACGCGCTGCCCTGCGGAATGCGCGAAAGCGTCCTGATGTCGTGACCTTCACGAGTTCATCGACAGTGAAGAATTTTGTGCAGCTGCTGGGTGCTTCTTCGCGCGGGCGGAAAAGGCCCGCGGCGCTGCAAGGCGTAACACTGGCGTCCATCGGCCCGGTCACGTCGGCCACGCTGCGCGAACTCGGCCTGGGCGTGGATGTCGAGGCCGTGCAGTTCAGCATTCCGGGATTGCTTACGGCAATTGTTGCGAGCAGAGAGTAGTCGCTGGTCTGAGCGCCTCTGCCCCCGCTATCCGCTCCATTTCATTCCCGCCGTCATCGTGAACGCTGCCATCCTGAGCGGAAGCGCGGCCTGGACCGCGTTGTAGTCGAAGGACCCCGTCGCGAATGGCGGCTCGTCGGACGTAGCAATCATTCCAACACGACTCGTGCTTTTTCGCAGAGAAAATTGTCGGCCCTCGTTACGGGCGAGCAGTACAGGGGGCCTTCGACTTCGTTCGCCTCTCGGCTCACTACGCTCAGGATGACAAACGTTCGAAAGGCGCCAGTTGGGTCAATTTACAGCGGCTTGATCTCGCAGCTGCAATCGGCTGGCGGTACGTGCGCTTTCAGGAAGTCAGAAACGCGCTTGAAGGCGTCGATCTGGTTATCCACCCGCGAGAATCCGTGGCCTTCGTTTTCATAGACCTTGTAGTCCACTACTCCGTTGCGTTTCTTGATGGCGTCCACCACTTGCTGCGCCTCGGACTTGGGACAACGGGGATCGTTGCCGCCCGCCAGCAGCAAGAGCGGCGCCTTGATCTGGTCGACGAAGAAAATCGGCGAGCGGTCTTTGTACAGGTCTTTGTTCTTCTCGGGATCCCCCATTTGCGCCAAGTCGATCTCACGCAGCACCGGATCTTCGTTTTCGAGCTCCGTGAAGTAGTTGACGAACGGAACGATGGGCACCCCCGCGGCCCAAACATCGGGAGCCTTGGTGACCGCCATCATGCTCATGTAACCGCCGTAGCTGCCGCCCATGATGATCAGCTTCTTCGGGTCGACGTAGCCTGACTGCTTGATCCATTCCGCCGCGCTGATCACATCCTGCAAGTCACCGCCGCCCATGTCGAACAGGTTGGCCTGCTTGAATTCCTTCCCGTAGCCCGTTGAGCCGCGGTAATTCGGTGCGATCACGATGTATCCCTGGTTGGCCACGTGTTGCACAAAGCGGTTGAAGGAATTGACGGTCTGCGAAGCCGGGCCGCCGTGTACGAAAACGATCGCCGGATGCTGCCCATTGCGCGGCAGATTGTAGGGCACGTAGACGAACGCGGAGATCGTCCATTTCCCATCCTTGCTGGGATAGTGCGCCAGGAAAGGCTCGACCATATCCTCGGCGCGCATGCCGGCTACCAGCGAGTGCGTGACCTGGTGCGACTTCCCGGTCGCCATGGAATGCACCCACAAGTCGTTGGGAGCGGTTGGACCGTTGTGGTGGTAGAGCAGGCGCGATCCGTCTTTGGTGAAGCTCGTGGACCGCCCGGCAAGATCGTTCACGCCCCTGGGCAGGGGCAGGGAAGTAGTCTTGTTGGTCGCAAGATCATGGACAAAGATGTCCGTATTCCCGTCGACATTCGCTGTCCAGGTGACGCGCTTGCCGTCGGGCGAGAATCCGCCGCCCTCGATCTCCCACTTGTCCTTGGTCAGCCAGGCGATCTTCTTGCTGGCCACGTCGATCCACCCAACGTTCTGGTAGCCGTTGTCAGCGTTTGAGGTAATGAGAACTTTCTTGGCGTCCGGAGAAATGTCATCCACGGCGTAGAGGTGTTCGCCGTCGTGCGGCGTCAGCACGGTGCTCTTGCCCGTGGCCACTTCGGCAATCAGGACATTGGCGTCCGTTCCCTTGGCCTGCGATTGCGTGTAGACGATCCACTTGCCATCTTTCGACCAGATCGGCCGGCTGTTCCGCTTATCTTTGGGAGTGTCGCTGGTGATGTGCTGCACCTTGCGCATCACCATGTCGTAAACGTCGATCTCCACGGCCGAGGAAGTCTTGGGCTTCACCGTGTAGGCGAGATAGCGGCTGTCGGGGGACCAGGTTGGCCCCATCTCGGCAATCTCACGCGTGTTGGTCAGGTTGACGACCTGCCCGGTCTTGGGCGAAACGATCGAGATGTCCCACTGTTCGTCGCCGTCGTAGTCCGACTGGTAGGCAATCCACTTTGCATCGGGCGACCACGCGGGCGAAGTCTGCCGCTGATCGCTGACGGTAAGCTGTGTCGGCCAGCCGCTCTCCGCCGAAACCAGCCAAAGATTGTTTTTCCCGCTGATGTTCGAGACGAAAACTACTTGCTTGCCGTCGGGCGACCAGTCGGCTGCGCCTACCCCCTTGGTCATGTAAAGCTTCTCAATGGAGAGATTCTTTTCGACCTGCGCATTCGGCTTGCTGGCGATCTGCTTGGGATCGGTCACGGCCTGGGGAGCGGGGAGCGTCTGGGAAACGGCAACAGTGCTGGTGATCATGAGAATCGCAAATGCGTTCAACGCGCGCATGGAACTCCTTGCGAGGAAAATTCGAAAACGTAACGAACCTACGGAATTTCACAGATCTAAAACATGTTGTCATCCTGAGCGCAGCGAAGGACCTTGCGTTTCACCGGCTACGCCTTCGCGCCCTTGTGTACTTCCACGGTCGTCCAGGTCTTGTCTTCCGCGTGGCACAGCGGCTCAATCGGGCAATCGGCGCACTTCGGCTTGCGCGCAATACACAAGTTCCGCCCGTGGTGAATGACCTGGTGCGAATACAGAATCCAGCGGCCGCTCGGGATAATCTTCATCAGGTCCTGCTCAATCTTCTGCGGGTCGTCATTGCTTCGTGAATTCCCAGCGCCGCGAGATGCGGTGCACGTGCGTATCGACCACCACGCCGACAGCCTTCTTGAACCACGAGCCGAGAACCACGTTCGCGGTCTTGCGGGCGACGCCGGGCAGCGTGAGCAGTTGGTCCATTTCCTGGGGAACCTCGCCGCCGAAGTCCGCCACGATTTTCCGGGCCGCGCCCACCACCGACCGCGACTTGTTGCGGAAAAATCCCGTGGAGCGCACGTCGGGCTCAAGTTGTTCGGGTGCGAGCGCGGCGAAATCCTGCACGGTAGGATACTTCGCAAACAGCACGGGCGTGACCCGGTTCACGTTCGCGTCGGTGGATTGAGCGGAAAGAATGGTTGCGACCAGCAGTTCCCATGCGGTGCTGTGATGTAGCGCGCATACCGCTTGGGGATAGAGGGCATCAAGGTGTCGCAGGATGGCTTGCACGCGTTCCGGCGCGACCGGGTTGTAGCCCTTGGGCACTCCAGCTCGCTTTCGTGGCGCAACCGGCTTCTTCGTGGTGACCCTTTTCGGCGTGACTCTCGCAAAGCGAGGACGAGTCGACATCCGAGCTGCCTTCAGCCGGCCGGCGCGAACTCCCGCCTGTTTTCCTGACTTCGCCGGTTGCCGCGGACCGACACCTCTTGCCATGCAATCGCTCCTGGGAGTTTCCATGGTAGCAAATGCGTGCGATTCTGGAGCCGGTGACGGCAAAGCCTTTAACCGCGAAGGTCGCAGAGAAAAGCCGCAAAGCTCGCAAAGGGAAGCTACGTTAGCGGAATTGCCTAGCGATCTTCGCGTCACCATCGTTTGCTTTACCCTTACAGTTTTGTTTTATTCTCTGTGCCTCTTTGCTGAGAAAAAGCTCCTCGGTTTCGCGATCTCGCGGTGCATAGGTATTTGCTACCAGAGATCGACCAGGAGCCCACAGCTAGTCCATGTCTATTCGTTCCATTGACGGGCACGCCCTCGCTCGGTACTCTGGAACCATCTTCGCAACTCAGGAAAACCTTCGTGGCCGTTAAATCCATCCAACTGGGGCAAGTCTGGCGTCAGGACACTAGCGGCCAGGATTATCTGGTCACCAAGGTGTACAGCGAAGTGTTTGCGCAGTACGCCGTGCTGCGCCCCGCCGAAGTCACCGCCCCGGATGCGCCGACGGTGAAGGTGAAAGTTGCGAAATCTGCCAACGGAGCTTCGCTCCCGGGCTTTACCTTCACCCAGGAAGGTTCGTTCTAACTTTTCCGTTAAACTGGCTGGAGAATCTGCATCTCATGCCTCGGCGGGTTGTTCCGCCGAGTTTGAGGATCACAGAGTGCTTGGGCGTGCTCATTCATGACGGAAAAACTTCTTGCGGTACTGTTCGTTTTCATCAAATCAGTGGTTGGCGCCACCGGCTATGCCGGCATCGCATTGCTGATGGCGATCGAGTCGGCGTGCATCCCGCTGCCGTCCGAGTTGATCATGCCGTTTGCCGGCTACCTCGTATATGAAGGCTCGATGCGCTTGCTGTGGGTCGCGACCGCCGGGGCCATCGGCTGCAATCTCGGCTCGCTGGTCGCCTATGAGATCGGGCGCTACGGAGGCCGCCCGCTGGTCGAGCGTTACGGGCGCTGGATTCTGATGGGCCGGCGCGAACTCGAATGGGCCGACCGCTTCTTTGAACGCTGGGGACAAGCCGCCGTGTTTATTGGCCGTCTGCTGCCCGTGATCCGCACTTTTATCGCGTTGCCCGCCGGCGTCGCCCGGATGCCGCGCGGCAAGTTTCACATCTACACGTTTCTGGGATCGTGGCCGTGGTGCTTAGCGCTCGCCTACTTCGGAATGAAGCTGGGAGAAAACTGGCGGAGCCTTGGCAAATATTTCCATCAATTCGATGCGGTGATCGGGGTCGCGCTGGTGGCGGCGGTGGGATGGTTCATCTGGTCACATTGGCAGGGCCGGATGCGGGAGAGCGAGTAAGTCAAGAGCTTCAACCACAGAGGGCACGGAGGGGCACTGGGATTTCCTCGGTGTGACCCGGTGTCCTCTGTGGTTCAGGATTTTTCAGACACGCGTCAGGGTACATCCGGTTTCGCCAGCAGAGATCCCACAATCTGCCAGCGTCCATTCCGTTTCACAACCACATCCATGTAGAGATAACGTGCAGGGGAGCGCTGCCCGTCGGTTTCGACCATGTCATCTTCGGTTCCGTGCACGATCGCAAAGTCGCCAAAAAGCCGAATGCCGCGTCCTGTTGAAATAATCGAGGGATAGCGGACAGTGCTGCTGCCCAGGCTTTCGAGCACCTGCTGCTTGGTGAAGGGATGACCTGAGGGATCGTACTGCACATAATCGTCGGCGAAGATCTGCGTCAGCGCCGCAAGGTCGGCCGCCATCAGCGCGCGGTCTCCGGCGTCGAATAATGCGTGAATCTCCGTTTCTCGTCGTCGGTTCAGACAATCATTCGCCGATGCGCTTTTGACCCTCGTCGCCGTCAACTAGTGTACAAGCAGGAAATCTCAATCCCAGGAGGTCCTGTGTCCCGCGCCCTTGCCGCATTGATTCTCGCTGCCGCCATCCTCACGCCGTTCGCGACCGAAGCCCAGACCGCCTCGTCTGCCGACAAGCCGTTCGTGGTCGAGTACTACTACAAAGCCAAATGGGGATACGCCGAGGAATTCTTGAAGCTTTTCAAGAAGAATCACTATCCGCTGCTGAAAAAACAAGTCGAAATGGGCCGCATGGTCAAAGTCTGGATGGACCAGCCGCGCTACCACTCGACCGAGGACGGCCGCTGGGACTACCGCGTGACCATCGTCTTCAAGAACGCCGCGGTCGCCAACGAAGCCTTCGACGAAGAAGCCCTCAAGAAACAGCTTTTCCCCGACCAGGACGCCTATCAGCACGAAGAACAACGCCGCTTCGCCATCCTCGAGGCGCACTGGGATGTGCCGATCAAGACGGTGGAGCTGGAGAAATGAACCGTGTAGCGCGGGCGCCCTCGCCCGGTTGAGACCGCCCACCCTTGCGCGATTTTCGAAGCGAGGGATACATGGCCATAATTGAGCGGCGCACTTCAATCCCCGGAATCCACGCATCAACCCGCGCCCGTACCCGCTCAGGTTCGGAATATTGCCAAACCCTGCCGCAGTGCGAGAACATATTCGTTTGCCTTACATCCTCCAGACAAATAAGGAAGCAGCCACATTATGGCGAATCGGTCGAAGTCCGCGAAGCAGCGGGTTGAAGTGAAAGAAGCCGGAAAAGAACCGCGCAGCGAGAAGAAAGGCTCCTACGGCAATCTGCAGCCTGTGAAAGGCAAGCTCGGCGTCATGATCCCCGGCATGGGGGCCGTCGCCACGACTTTCGTAGCCGGCGTGGAAGCCATACGCAAAGGCATCTCCAAACCCATTGGATCGGTCACACAGATGGGCACCATCCGCCTAGGCAAGCGCACCGATGGCCGCTCTCCCAAGATCAAGGAATTCGTGCCGCTGGCCAGCCTCGACGAACTGGTCTTCACCGGCTGGGACATTTTCGAAGACAACATGTTCGACGCCGCCACCAACGCCGGCGTGCTCGACCGCTACCTGCTCGAGCAGATCAAGCCCTTTCTCCAGAAGATCACGCCGCGCAAGGCCGTCTTCGATCACAACTATGTGAAGAAGATCGACGGACCGAACGTGAAGAAGGGCAAGAACAAGATGGAACTGGCCGAGCAAGTCCGCGAGGACATCCGCGAGTTCAGGAAATCCTCTGGCGCCTCGCGCCTCATCACCATCTGGTGCGGATCGACCGAGAGTTTTATTCAGCCGACCGCTGTCCACCAATCCGTAAAGGCTCTGGAGAAAGCCTTCCAGCAGAACGACGAAAACATTCCCCCCTCGATGATCTACGCCTACGCCTCGCTGATGGAAGGCGTGCCGTTCGCCAATGGCGCTCCGAATCTCACAGTCGACGTTCCCGCGCTGCACGATTTGTCGCGCGAGCACGAAGCGCCCATCTGCGGCAAGGACTTCAAGACCGGCCAGACCCTGATCAAAACGATTCTCGCGCCCGGCTTCAAGGCCCGCATGCTCGGCCTTGCCGGATGGTTCTCGACCAACATCCTTGGCAACCGCGACGGCGAAGTGCTCGAAGATCCCGGTTCGTTCAAAACCAAGGAAGAGTCGAAGCTCTCGGTGCTGGAGCACATTCTGCAGCCGGAGCTTTATCCTGATCTGTACGGCGACTTCACGCACAAGGTTCGCATTAACTATTACCCGCCGCGCGGTGATAATAAAGAAGGTTGGGATAACATCGATATCTTCGGGTGGCTGGGCTATCCGATGCAGATCAAGGTCGACTTCCTGTGCCGCGACTCGATTCTGGCGGCGCCGATCGTGCTCGATCTGGTCTTGTTCCTCGACCTTGCGCAGCGCACGCCTGAGTTGAAGGGATTGGGCATTCAGGAGTGGTTGAGCTTCTACTTCAAGAGTCCGATGACGGCGCCCGGGCTTTATCCCGAGCACGATTTGTTCATCCAATTGATGAAGTTGAAGAATACGTTACGGCATTTGCGCGGCGAGGAATTGATCACCCACCTCGGGCTGGAGTATTACGACTAGGTCGCGGGCTGTCGAGAGCTCGCGGGCTCACGCCCGCATCGCAGGGTGCCGTCCCTACGGGACTCGCGAGTTCTGTTCGTGGATACCCCGGACTTACGTCCGGGGCTTTCCTATGCCGCCGCTGCGCGGCTTGAGCACTGCCATCCTGCATCCTGCCGCTCTGGTCGAGGGCAACCTGAGGCGGAACGCTGCCACCCTGCATCCTGCCGCTCTGGTCGAGAACGATATTAGCGGGTGGTTACTCAAGTTGCATTGACAGGCTCGGAAAGGCATGGCTATCCTCACCTTTCGAGGAAGGAGCGCAATGCAATTGTCCCGGTTCGCGTCGATTTTGCTGATGGTTTTCGTCCGTCCTGACCCTGAACGCCCAAGACACACCCGCGGCCAAAACTGATCCTGGCAAGGCCGAGGCTACTCCTGTGCAGGATCAATCGTCGAAGGACCAATCTGCGGCGCAGGCGCCCTCGGGTGTGCCCGTGGATGCGGTCAAGGTAACGGGAACAACCTTCGAGTCGCCGTACTTCAAGTTCACCTACGAACTGCCGGCCGGCTGGAAAACGCTGGACGACGCCGCGCGCCGGCAAGCGAACAGGGACGCAATCAAGGAAGACATCGAGCGATCCAAAGCGGCAGTTGCGGCGCCGAAAAAAGCGTCCGCGAAAACTTCCGCCAACAGTACTCCCGCCAACAAGCCGAATCCGGCCGTGGAGCATCCACCGGTGGGGCCCGAACGCTACAGCCTGCTGGCCGCCTCGCCGAGCGGCCTTGCTTCTCTAGCCAGTCCCGTTCTGCCTCGCATCAATATCTGGGCGCATCGCCGCGTGCCGCCTCTTGACAAGCCGATCGACCATGCGCAACTCCTCATTTCCGGGAAGCACAACGAAGTCCTGGTCCGTCCGCAGGAACTTAACATTGCCGGGCACACGTTCGTGCGCGTTGAGTTGATCAATGCGGCAGGAAAATATCAGGCGCGCTACATCACCGTGATCGGCGACTACCTGGTCGGATTCGATTTCCTGGAGGAATCCGAGCGGGAAATGGCCGAGTACTCGAACACCATCAAGAGCATCCGGTTCCAATAAAAATCCCGGCACCGCTGGCCATCGTTTAGGCCTTCAGGTCCGCAGTCGGCAGAAATTTGGGAGCCTTGCGGGCCTGCCTGGCCTGTTCGAAGCCGTAAGCGATCTTGAGCAATGTGGGCTCGCTCCAGGCCCGGCCGAAGAATGAAATCCCCACCGGCAGCCCGAACATGTAGCCGGCAGTGACATTGATATTCGGATATCCCGCCACCGCAGCCGCGTTGGAACTGCCCCCGCCGAAGTGATCTCCGGTAACGAGGTCGGTGATCCATGCCGGGCCGCCCGTTGGCGCGATCAGGGTGTCCAACTTGAATTTGTCCATCACGGCGTCAATTCCCTCGAGGCGTGTCAGGCGATGGTTTTTCTCGAGCGCATCGATATACTCGCGGGTGGTGAGCGGTCCCCGTGCTTGGGCGCGCATAAAAACATCCTGTCCGAAGTAGGGCATTTCCTTGGCGGCGTTCTGATTGTTGAAGTCAATCAGATCCTTCAAGTCCTTCATGGGGGAAGACGGGCCGAGCCGGGCCAGATATTTCGCGATGTCGGCCTTCAGTTCGTAGTCGAGCACCAGCGATTCAGACTCGTCGAACTTGCCGAAGGTTTCCAGGTCGGCGGGATCGATGAGGATTGCGCCCTGTTTGTTCATCAGCGTGATCGCCTCTGCCATGATCCGGTCGACTCCGTCGCTGAAGCCGAAATACTTTCTCGCCACGCCGATGCGCGCCCCTTTCAATCCGTTCTCATCGAGGAACCTGGTGTAGTCGGTGTGCGATTTCCCCTCGCTGGCGTTTGTGGCCGCGTCCTCGGGATCGACTCCAGTAAGTGCCCCCAGCATGATGGCCGCATCGCGCAGAGTCCGGCACATCGGTCCGGCGGTGTCCTGGCTATGCGATATCGGAATAATGCCCGCGCGGCTGACCAGTCCAACTGTGGGCTTGATGCCCGCGAGCCCATTGGACGACGAAGGGCACACGATCGACCCATCCGTCTCAGTCCCGATTCCACCGGCTGCCAGATTGGCAGAAATTCCAGCTCCTGTACCCGAACTCGAGCCGCAGGGATTGCGGTCGAGCGCATAAGGATTGCGCGTGAGCCCGCCGCGGCCGCTCCATCCGCTGGAAGAGTGGCTGGAGCGAATATTCGCCCACTCGCTGAGATTGGTCTTCCCCAGGATCACCGCTCCAGCCTTGCGCAGTTGTGCTGCGACAAAGGAATCGCGCGGCGGCTTGGGCGCGCCGACCAGGGCGAGCGACCCGGCGGTTGTCATCATCTTGTCTGCCGTGTCGATGTTGTCTTTAATTAGGAGCGGAATTCCGTGAAGCGGGCCACGCGCGACTTTTTCCTTGCGTTCCCGATCGAGGGATTCCGCGATCTCGACTGCGTCGGGATTGATTTCGATCACGCTGTTGACGGCGGGCCCGCTTTTGTCGATGGCCTCGATGCGGCTCAGATATTTTTCCGTGATCGAGCGCACCGTGTATTTGCCCGACTTCATGCCTTCCTGCAAATCGTCGATGGTCACTTCGTCGAATTCGAAGGAAGGAACATCCGGGGGTGCGGGTGAGAAGGCAATTTCGCGAGCCGCACCGAGCGCTGGGTACATCGCTGCGGCAACGCCTCCAACTACACTCCCGCGCAGAAAATCTCTTCGGCTTCCACCGCGCGACGAACGATTGCGATCTTTTCTCAAGACAAGTCTCCTGTTCTCTAGCGCCACGTGTAGTTCAAGTTTTTCTCCGCGCCCTCTGCGGAAGCTCTCAGCGATCTCAGCGGTTTAAGATTTGTTCACCGTAAGGCCGCCAACAAAGCGCTCTTCCACCGTGACGCATCCAGCGTCCAGCAAACCCGAGCTTTCTTACCTTTGGCAATGATCTCTGACCACCCGGCGCGATTCCGATCATCCTCGGCAACATTCAAGCGGTCGACCACGGTCATGCCACGCGTGAGTTCACTCTGCGTCTCAACATCGAGATAGTGCGAACTCCACGACGTACCAACCGAAGGATCGAGCGCCAGGCACATCGCGATCGGATCGGGAAGGGAAATGCCGTCCTCGCCGGTCTGTACTTGGTAGGCCGCGCGGGCGTGGCTGTTGCATTCGATTGCGAAGTGCGCCAGCGGAGTCTTCAGTGCTTCGACCGCGGCGATGTCGCGATCGCTCAGGACCGCCTCCCCCCGCGACAAATGCCACCCTATCAGCTCCACCGAAATTCCGCTGCGCATCACCATGCGCGCCGCCTCGGGATCGACCCAGATGTTGTACTCCGCCGCCGGAGTGACGTTGCCTTCGCAGCAAGGCGCGCCGCCCATGATCACGCAACGGCCGACCTTCTCCGCAATGGATGGCTTCCTGGCGAGGGCCTGAGCCAGGTTTGTGAGCGGCGCGAGCGTGACGATTGTAAGACCCGGATGCTCTTCGGTCTCTGCAATGATGGCATCGGCGGCGTGCCAACGTGCCATTGATCTTTTTGGCAGTGGGTACCCGTGCTCGCCCAAGCCGTCCGCGCCATGGAACCAGGTTGCGTTCTGATAAGGACGCAGCAAGGGCTTGTCGGCGCCCGCGTAGACGGGAACGTTGCTTCCGCAAAGCTCTGCGACATACAACGCGTTGCGAGTGGACTGCTCGACGGGCACGTTGCCCGCCACGGTCGTGATCGCAACCACTTCAACCTCAGGCGCGCGCAATGCCATGATCAACGCGACGGCATCGTCAGAAGCGGTGTCGGTATCAATGAGGAAGGGGCGCTGCACGCCGCGTATGATAGCAAACGGCAGAGTGCTATATTGTCACCCCGGAGGTGCTCCATGTCGCGTGTTGTGCGTTGCGGCCTGATCCAGGCGAAGACTCCACTGGACGGCAGACAGCCATTGTCGGCCATCAAGAAGGCCATGATCGACAAGCACCTCAAGATGATCGAGCAGGCCGCCAAAAAGAAAGTCAAAATCCTGTGCCTGCAGGAACTGTTCTATGGCCCGTACTTCTGCGCCGAGCAGAACCCGCGCTGGTACGAACTGACCGAACGCGTGCCCGACGGGCCAACGACGAAGCTGATGCAGAAGATCGCCGCCAAGCATCGCATGGCGATCGTGGTTCCGGTCTACGAAGAGCAGATGCCCGGTCTCTACTTCAACACCGCCGCGGTCATTGATGCCGACGGCAAATTTCTCGGCAAGTACCGGAAGCACCACATCCCGCACGTGCACCCGGGCTTCTGGGAGAAGTTTTACTTCACGCCCGGCGACCTGGGCTACAGCGTGTTCGAGACGAAGTACGCGCGGGTCGGCGTCTACATCTGCTACGACCGGCATTTCCCGGAAGGCGCGCGCATTCTGGGATTGAATGGGGCTGAGATCGTCTTCAATCCGTCGGCGACGGTAGCGGGATTGTCAGAATACTTGTGGGAACTCGAGCAGCCCGCCCATGCGGTGGCCAACGGATATTTCGTTGGCGCGATCAATCGCGTCGGGACCGAAAAGCCGTGGAGCATCGGGGAGTTTTACGGAAAGAGTTACTTCTGCAACCCGCGCGGAAAGATCGTAGCCCAGGCCAGTCGCGACAAGGACGAAGTCGTAGTCGCCGATCTCGACCTCGACATGATCACCGAAGTTCGGAGAACCTGGCAGTTCTTCCGCGACCGCAGGCCGGAAACCTACGAACCGCTGACCGAGCAGACCGGAAGGGCGGCAGCCGCGGATTGAGATAAAAAACATTCTCGCGGTCAGCTAGGAAACGCATGAACCGCTACGTTCCACTCACAGAAACTCATGTCAGGTTTGATTGCGTTCTCTGACAAGCCCGAAGAAATCTGGCTTATGGCCGGATGGGTATTTAGGCAAGTGCTGGAGGACGTCGCGTCTCAGCAGTCGGCGGACAACGAGATGCTTGAGAAGTTTGAGGTGGCGAAAGCCACTGGCGGGTTGCACGTTAGGACAATGCAAGCGCAACTTAGAGTCAGGACTACGAACGCAATCAAGGAGACCGTTTCCGACATTTTGGGTGGGAAGAGGTTATCTGCCATCCGTCATAAGCGGTACGGGGATCAAAGAACGATCGACCAGTATCACAGCGCCCTGCAAGAACTGATGGAAACGATTCATCGATTTGAAGCTGAAAGTTCGTGAGTTTTCTGAACACCCTTCGCCCAAGGGATTTTCAATTTCTCAATTACGCAATTACCAAATTACTCAATTCTCATGACGCCGAATGCGCCCTTAGATTTTTCCCGAATCCAATCCTCCCCCCTCTATAACCCCGACCTGGCCCCTACCACTCCCGCCCAGCGCCACTGGGGTACCTACAACTACGCCGCCCTGTGGATATCGATGTCGGTCAATATCCTGACCTACATGCTGGCGGCCAGCTTGATCCAAGGGGGCATGAACTGGAAGCAGGCGGTGTTCACGGTGTTTCTGGGGAACAGCATCGTGCTGATCCCGATGCTGTTGAACTCGCACCCGGGCGCGCGCTACGGCGTGCCATTCCCCGTGCTGGCGCGTGCCTCGTTTGGAGTGTTGGGCGCAAACGTCGCCGCCGTCCTGCGAGCTCTGGTGGCCTGCGGGTGGTTCGGCATTCAGACCTGGGTGGGCGGGGAAGCAGTCAGCAGCCTGCTTGCGATTCTTTTTCCGGGATGGGTACACGTCGAGCACCGAACGGCAATCTGCTTCCTGGCGTTCTGGCTTATCAACCTCGCCGTAATCCTGAAAGGCATCGAGTACATTCGTTTTCTACAAGGCATCAGCGCGCCGGTTCTACTGGCGGTCGGACTCTTGCTGCTCGGCTGGGCCTACAAGACCGCCGGCGGATTCGGACCAATGCTCTCCGCGCCGTCAAAATTCGCGAGCTTTGGAGATCTTGTGAAGTTCCTGATCCCCGCGTTGAACGCCACGGTCGGTTTCTGGGCGACGGTGTCGCTGAACATCCCCGACTTCACGCGCTTCGCCCGCAGCCAGCGCCAGCAAGTCATCGGACAGGCCCTTGCCCTGCCCACCACGATGACGCTGTACTCCCTGATCGGCATCCTCGTGACCTCGGCCACAGTCGTCATCTACGGCACCGCGATCTGGGATCCGGTCCAGTTGCTTAGCCGCTTCCACTCGCCGATCGCGGTGGTGATCTCGCTCGTCGCAATTCTGCTCGCGACGCTCAACGTCAACATCGGCGCGAACGTAGTCTCGCCCGCAAACGACTTCTCGAACCTGTGGCCCCGCGGCATCAGCTTCCGCACCGGAGGCGTCATCACCTGCTTCATGGGCATCGCGTTGATGCCCTGGAGACTGCTGGCCAACTACAAGACCTTCATACTGGGTTGGCTGGGAGGCTACGCCGCATTTCTCGGGCCGGTCGCCGGCATCATGATCTGCGACTATTTCGTGATCCGGCATTGCGAACTGCAACTCGAAGATCTCTACCTGCGCGGCGGAGCCTACGAATACCGGCATGGCTTCAACTGGTCGGCTCTAATCGCGCTGGCCGCTGGCGCAGGAACGGCGCTCATCGGTTTGGTTGTGCCCGCTCTCCGACCCCTATATGACTACTCGTGGTTTGTGGGATTTGCTGTGTCGTTCGTGGCCTACTATGGACTCATGAAGACTCAACGCATGTCCGAGACGCCGGTTGTGGAGGCATCCCGATAGATCTAGCGGGTTGTTCCCGACAGGCATGGAAGCGATGTCCCATGCGGGACGTCTGTCAGAACGGCACATTCTGACCGCTTTGCTAATTCGCCTGTCACTCGTGAATCGATTCCCGCATCGCCCCTCCACTCGCGCCTTTTCGGGCTAATGCCCCATTGGTTTCCCCGCAAAACGAAATTTGGCATTCGCTGTGCACGTGAATGAGTGGGCAGACGTTCGCCCAGGTTATTTCTTAAAAAGAACTCAGAATGCTGGATTCCCTTCGCCCCCATTACGCCAAGGCATTCCGGTGCCTTGGATCGGCTTGCGACGACACATGCTGCCACGGTCTGGACGTGGTGATCGACCGCGCCACCTATGAAAAGTACCGATCCCTGCCAGCATTCCAGGCCCGTATGCAGCACCTTTTCCGGATCGCCGATGCCAGCGAATCCCGCTATGCCCGAATCCAGCTCTCTCCCTCCTACACTTGTCCGTTTCTTTCTCCCAATCACTTGTGTGGCATCCAGCAGGAACATGGAGAGCTTTACCTGGCGGGAATCTGCGCTACTTACCCGCGCCTGACCCAGCGGATTGACGGTCTGCGCGAAACGACTCTCCTGCTCTCGTGCCCGGAGGCGGCCAGATTAGTGCTCCTTAGTCCAAACCTCATGCCGACCGACGATGCTGCGACCGGCAATCTTCCTCGCTACCATCGTTTCTCCGGAATGAGCAGTCCGCCAGCCCGCGCCAACGGGAGTCCGCATCAGTTTTTGTGGGAAGTACGCGAGTTCACCCTGTTGTTGCTCCGGGATCGCGCTTACCCGTTGTGGCAGCGCCTGTTTCTTCTGGGAATGTTCTGCAAGCGTTTGAACGAAATGACCCGCATGCGTCAGCTCGCCGTGGTGCCGCACCTGCTGCGCGAATTCGCTGAGTTCCTGGAGCAGGGAACGCTCCGCTCTGACATGGACGGCATGCCTGCTCAAACTGTGCTGCAACTGAAAGTGGTTCTGGAAATGACCACCCAGTATCTCCAGATAACAGACGCCAGCCACCTCAGGCTCCGTGAGTGTGTGCAGGATTTCTGCGACGGAATTGGTTATCACGCCGGCGTTCCCGTCGAAAGCTGCGCTCCATCCTATGAAGGTGCCATGGCCCGGTTTTACAGGGCTTTCATGGATGACCATCCGTTCATCATGGAAAACTATCTCGTGAACTACATCTTCCGGACGCGCTTTCCCTATGGTGTCGATGCGCAGGGCCATCCCAGCGATCCTTCTCCTGAATTTCTGAAGATGGCTGTGCTGTACGCGCTCGTCAAGGGATTGCTGGTCGGGGCGGCGGGCCGCTATCAGAAGGAATTTTCAGAGTGCCATGTTGTGAAGGTGGTGCAGAGTTTCGCAAAGGGGGTTGAGCAAACTCCGAATTTCCCGGACCAGAAAGATCTCCTGCGCTTCGCGGACGCCCAGGGCATCGCCCTGTTGGTCTACGGATAGCCCTCGCAAATTCGGACGGGAGGGCGCGAATGATCAAGGCCGCAGTCGCCCGGGTTCTACTCTCTAAGCTGCCGCCCTCTGAAACGCCGGTAAAATCTCTTTCTTGTAATCCTGCAGCGTTGCTTCCTCTTCCCCGCACATCAGGTAGACGTTGAACTGTGTCACGCCCAGCTGCGCGAGCTTCCGCAGCTTCTCCCGATGCGCCTCCGCCGGGCCCACCACGCAGAACCGGTCGACGATGTCGTCGGTGACAAACTTCGAGTTGCTGCTGGCGACTTCGCAGTGCTGCTGGTAATCGTACCCGCCGCGATTGCTGACATACGACGTCAGCGCAGGAGGCAACTCCTCGGGCTTATAGCGCGACAGCAAATCCACCACGTGATTGGAGACCAGCGCCGGGAACCAGCGCACCTGCTTGCGCGCTTTCTCAAGATCGTCGGACACCCACACGGGCGCCGCTGCCATCACCTCGATCTTCTTGTAGTCGCGGCCCGCCGTCTCCGCGCCTTTCTTCACGAAGCCGAGGCACCATTCGATCAAATCGGGATCGGCGAATTGCAGAATCACGCCGTCGCCCACCCGACCGGCCATTTCGAGCACCTTCGGTCCATAGCCCGCGACCCAGATCGGCGGCGGCACCTGCGCCCACGTCAAACGCGTCGGCTGTCCTTCGTAATCGATTTCCGCTCCCGACATCAACTCGCGAAGGGACTTGATGGCCCGTTCCAGATCACCCGCGCCGACCGGCTTCTTGCCGAGCACGCGCCGCGAGCTGTCGCCGCGCCCGATACCCACCTGCATGCGCCCACCTGAAATCAGGTTCAGCGTGGCGAACAGGCTGGCCGTCACGGTCAGGTCGCGCACCGCCGGATTGGTGACGCATGGACCGAGCTTCATCTTCGTCGTGTTGGCCGCCATCAGCGTGAGCATCGGATAGGGCTCGAGCCACAACACGTGCGAATCGAAGATCCATCCATACTCGAAGCCGACGTCTTCCGCCTGGCGGGTCAGCGAGACGATGCGGTCCACCGTCATGTCAGGTTTGATCGTGATCCCGAACTGCATAGGCTTTCCTCAATCAATGATAGCGATTTTCCCTGTGACCCTCAGTGTCCTCTGTGGTTGAGAATTTTATTGACCACAAAGGATACAGAGGAACACGGGGAAGCGCCCGAAGGTGGGGCAGTTTAGCATAAAATGCCTGCTTCGCTTTCTTTGGAGGAAGTTCGAATGGGCTTCGATACTCTTATCGTCAACGGCCGCGTTGTCACTGCGACCGATACGTTCGCGAGCGACATCGGCATCAGCAGCGGCAAAATTGAAGCCATCGGAAATCCTCCCGCGCGACAACGCCAGGAAAATCATCGACGCCCAAGGCAAATACGTTCTCCCCGGTGGCATCGACGTGCACACGCACCTCGACATGCCGTTCGGCGGCACCACCAGCGCCGACGACTTCGAGACCGGCACGCGCGCCGCAGCCTTCGGCGGTACCACGACACTCATCGACTTCGCCATCCAGTACAAAGGCCAGACCCTGCGCACCGCCTTCGACGACTGGATGAAGAAGGCTTCCGGCAAGGCGGTCAGCGATTATGCCTTCCACTGCATCATCACCGATCTTGGCGCAGCGCAGCTGGAAGAAATGAATGCGCTGGTGCGCGAAGGGCGTCACGAGCTTCAAGCTGTTCATGGCCTATCCGGGCGTGTTCATGCTCGACGACGCCAGCATCTTCAAGGCCTTCCGCGCCACGGCGAAGAATGGTGGCCTGGTCTGCATGCATGCGGAAAACGGCAGCGCCATCGACGTGATCGTGCAGCAGGCGCTGGCGGAAGGGAAGAAGGCACCCAAGTATCACGCGCTGACGCGTCCGACCACGGCTGAAGCCGAAGCCACCGGTCGCGCCATCGCGCTGGCTGAAATGGCCGGCGCTCCGGTCTACATCGTTCACCTCAGCTGTAACGACGCCCTCGAAAGAGTCCGCGAGGCGCGCGACCGGGGCCTGCCCGTCTACGCCGAAACCTGCCCGCAATACCTGTACCTGTCGCTCGAGAACTTCGATGCGCCCGGTTTCGAAGGCGCGAAGTACGTCTTCACGCCACCGCTGCGCGAGAAGTGGCATCAGGAAAAGCTCTGGAACGGGCTCAAGCAGGATCACCTGCAGGTTGTCTCCACCGACCACTGCCCGTTCTGCTTCAAGGAACAGAAAGAACTTGGCAAAGACGACTTCACCAAGATTCCCAACGGCGGCCCGGGCATCGAGCACCGCATGAGCCTGATCTACTCCGGTGGCGTCGCCAAAGGCCGCTTCAGCGTGAACCGGTTCGTCGAACTGGTATCGACCACGCCCGCCAAGCTCTTTGGCCTCTACCCCCGCAAAGGCACGATCGGTATCGGCAGCGATGCGGACCTGGTCATCTTCGATCCCGACCGCAAACACATGATCAGCGCCAAGACGCACCACATGCGCGTCGACTACTCGATGTTCGAAGGAATCGAAGTTACGGGAATGCCGGACGCGGTCCTGTCGCGCGGCCAGGTGATCGTGGAAGGCGAGAAATTCCTCGGCCGGGCGGGAGCGGGGGAGTTCCTGCGGCGTGGAACGTTCACGCAGGCATAGGGCTTCTACATCTGCTGAAGTGATTTTAGAAGTAAAGCTTCCGCCCCAGCGGCTAAAGCCGAATTGATTTTATTGACTTTTACGGCTCGGCTGAAGCCGAGCCCTTTCAAAGCAAACAGATATTCCGAATTGTTCCGCAGGCCGTTCAGCCGCTAGGGCCAGATAGTCATGAGCAAGGAAATGTCAGCAAAAGTCGATCTCTACGACGGCGCCTATTCCAACTACGGGGCCGAGGTGTACCGGCAGATCCGCCTGGAAACGTATGGCGAGGATTTCGGACAAACCAGTTGGGTCATGACCGAAGAGTCCCGCGACATACCAAGTCTGCTCGCGCTCCAGACGAACTCGACGGTACTGGAACTGGGATGCGGTTCAGGCGGATATGCTCTGCATCTTGCGCGAAGTGTGGGCTGCCAGGTGGTCGGACTGGACATCAATGCAGCCGGAGTGCAGAACGCCAACCAACTCGCCGAGGCGGCGGGAATTGCGGCACGCGCACGCTTCGAGCAATGCGATGTGTCCAGGGGGCTGCCTTTCGGTGACGGGAGTTTCGACGCGGTTTTCTCCAACGACGTGCTATGCCAAATTCCTGCGCGGATCAACGTCTTGCGCGAAATGTTGCGTGTCCTGAAGCCGGGCGGAAGAATGCTGTTCAGCGATGCGCTGGTAGTCGGCGGCCTTATTTCCCACGAGGAGATCGCCACGCGCAGCTCGATCGGCTTGTACGTGTTCAGTCCGCCCGGAGAAAACGAGCGGTTGATGGAGAAAGCAGGTTTCGGTTCGATCCGCGCAACCGATACCACACAAAATGCGGCGCAGATCGCCAACCAATGGCATCAGGCGCGGGAGAAACGAAAGCACGAACTGGTTGCCCTGGAAGGCGACGCCAACTTCGAAGGATTGCAGCGCTTCCTGGAGTGCGTACATCGACTCACAGCCGAGCGGCGTCTGTTGCGGTACATGTATCTTGCGCAGAAGGGCGCCTGAGCTTATACCTTGATTGTGGATTCCGGGCAGCCCCAATGTTCGGCCGCGAAACTCATTCCGGAAAAATCTCGAGCTTGCAAGTCCCGTGGGCGTCCCCGGATTGGTAAGCGGAATAACTTCCTCCGTGGACCATATCCACGTTGTGGAACTCGCAACTCGCGCCGGCTGAGGCTCCTCCATTCAGCGGTTGCTCTTTGCCGTCGCAGCCAATTTGCACTCCCGCTCTCGTCAATGCGTCCCCGTGAAAGTTGGCCATGATTACGCCATTGGAGGGAGTATCGCCGCCGCCTTTGAGCTCGATGTTGACGGGTACCGTCCGAGTTATCGCGCCATCCGGCGCTTTTGCAGTACTGGTCCTACGCGTGTTGTTTCTTCTTCACTGTAATATTCCCAGTTCCCTCGCCGTACAGATAGCCCATGTCGTTGGGCTTAAGATGCACCGTGCCTTCTCCCTTACTCTGTTCCTCGTAGTCCACGCATTGCGTCCTGCACTCGTGGGATGTCAGGTTGTAGGAGTACGTGAAGTTCCCCTGCATCGGCTGGTACTGGCCGGGCTCGAAGCGGTCCGCAGGCTTGCACTCCGGAAATTGTTTCTTGACTTCATTTATGCGGTCGTCCGCCATACCCTTTAGCGTGCCATCGTTGTAAGACGATACCGGAGCGGTGATCGCGCCCATCGGGCCGTCGACCAGGTCGGTTGCGACCGACGTCGCGAGGTTCAGAAAGCGCATGGCCGTCATCTGCATGACGTCAGAGCGCGCGTCCTGAAGCCCCTGCATCGTCTGTTTCTGATAGTTCGGATCCTGCTGGTATGCCTTTTGCGTTAGGGGATTCGTGGGATTGTTCGCGCAGTAGTCCAGGAAGTTTAACTGGTCGATCCAGTCGAGATGCTCTGTTTCCTTCTTAAACGCGTTCGCAAGGTCCACGAAGCGGGACAATGGAGTGGGAAATTCCTTGCTCAAGTTGCCATGCTCGGCAGCCTGTTTCAAGACTTCTTTGGTTACTTCGACGCCCGTGTCGGAGACAACATCAATGCCGAGATTGCCGTCTGCATAAGCCGAGGGAACCAGTTGCAAGAAAGATGCCGACTTGTTCTGCAAACGCTGTTGCAAACTCGGGGGCATGGCGGCGTCGGGCACGAAGTAACGTAGCGTCATGTGCGCCTTCGTCTCGCTTTCCGTTCTCGCGGAAAACTGTACCCGGTAGGCTTGCACTCCAGTTTTCTGAGCCCGGGCAATCTCCGCGGCAGTCGGTGAATATGATTGGCCGGGCGTCAACGTGATCGTGGTTTCCGAGGTAACGCCGTCGGGAAAAGTCAGCGAGTATCGGACGGAGTTGCTCGATTGCGAGAGGACTTTGGCTTTCGCCTGCACAAGATAAGCCGCAGTGGTCATGCTGACCTGGTGTTTCTGAACAAGCTGAAGCATGGCCATCTGCGCGGCGGGCGAAAGGTTGCTGTCCGACAGGGCAGCCAAGCTGGCCAGCTTGGCCATATCCGGCATTTGTCCCGCGGCGCGCGCCTGTGCCTGAGCTTGTGCCTGCGCCTGCCGCGCAAACTCCTCCATGGTTTCCTGCGGTGACTTGGGCCGCGCCAGCAGAGTCTTCAACCCCCATCCCGCCAGCACGATCACTACCAGCACAACGCTTCCCATGACCGCCAGCGTCCGATTGTTCGCACCCATGAGTTCACCCCGATTGCAGATTCGAGTCGCAACTGTCATGCCCAGCTGAAAAAAGGGCGAAGCGTCTCCCCACAACGCTCCGCCCCGAGTGGATGACTATTTCTTCGTACTGACTTGCGTGAGTACCGTATTCGCCGTCTGCTGAAGCAGCGGTGTCAGCACATCCTCGCCGTCCGACTTCGCTTTGCCCTGCAACGCATTCTGCAAAAGCGGTGCGCTCTGGCCGGTCTGGGTGAGCTGATACTGCACGGTGACGTCGTCCTTCTGCTTGATCTGCCCGTTGAACCCAGACAGTTGGCTCATGACCTGGTTCATGGCCTGCTGTTGAGCGGCCTGCGCGGCCGCCGACGCTGCTGCCGAAGCCGCGCTCGCCGCCATCGCACCGCCCATGCCGTGTGCCATCGCTCCCATCGGCGTCATGCTGGCTGCCATGCCGCCGAATTTCGCGAACTTGCCGAAGCCGCCGCTTTGCGGATGTTTCACGGCGACGCTCGACATCAGGATGTAGTCGCACTGCTTCTGCTGGGCTTCGGCCTGCAACTGCATCGCGACTCGCGAATCCAGCGCTGCGATCTCGACGGCCGGACCGTTCATCAGCAGGATCATCGCATTGCGAATGGGAGTACTGTAGTCGGCTTGCGCCTGGCTGCCCTGGCCGACCTGCGCCTCCGGAGGCGCGACACCGATGCGGATCTTGCCCGGCGCTTTCGGTCCGAGGGCTTGCGGGATCGCGATAGGCGCACCACCTGGCTGATTCGCTCCACCGGGATGCATCATGCCGGCCACGTTCCCCATACCGCCTGCGCCCATCGCTCCCTGAGCCGCGTACTGCGACATCATCTGCTGGCCCATCGCGCCCATCGCTGCCTGCGCAGCGTACGCATTGCCGGGTTGGCCGTGGGATTGTAGGCTTGCCCCATCCCTGCCTGCGGCCCGGTTGCCTGGGCTTGTGCTTGCGCAACACCCTGCGGGATCTGCGGGAGTCCCTGCAACTCTGCGTACGAATTCACCTGCTTGTAGCTGGCGGGCACGTCGAACAAGGCTGCATCGAGCGGCTGCTTGCTGACTTCGGTGACGTTGATACTCACCACCATCGAACTGCCGTCCGGATTGTGCATGGTGACGTTCTGCACCAGCGGATAGCCGGGCTTGCCGCTCCCACTGTGGTGCTCCACGATGGCATCCTGGCATCCCTGGCCCTGGCGCACGGGCGGAGCCATCGAAGCGGAGCAGCTCGCAGTTTCTTTGCCCAGGTCCGCGTACCAGCCGTCGACTTCGAAGGTCTGGTCAACCTTGGTGCAGGCATCGTCGGAAGACTTCTCGGTCACCTTCGTTTTCAAATGGCGCGCGTTGAGCCCGAACATCTGTTTGCGCTCGCCGGTGTCGGTGATACTCGATGTGATTTCAACGCGTCCGCCGGTTTTCTTTTGTTCTGGAACCGGCGCGCCAGTGACCAGCGCAGCCGCGCGGGCCGCTGCATCATCCTGCGGATCATTCACGACCAGATAACTTTGTGATTGATCGTTCAGACGTGACCGTACGCTTCAGATCGCACTGTCGCAGCGTGACTAGTGCGCCGGTCGGGCCCTGGTTCACCTCACGGGTGCGCGCGCCTTTGATCGAGGCCTCGCTGCTGGAAACAACGTTGCCGCCAACCGAAATGTTTTTCTTGAGGTGCAGATCTTCGGACTGCGCCGCCATCGCGGCCAGCAGCAGTGCGAGCATGCAGGAGAGCTGTCGCAACCACTTGCAGTACATAGGAACTCCTTTTGGATATGGTTTGGCTTGCGGGGAGCAGCTTTGAAAGAGCCCCCCGGCCGACCTCCCCTCAAGCGGGCCGTGCCGGGGAACGACTGCTCTCCTGCGAGGTAATGCGCAAAGCGCGCAAGAATCCCCTCACACCGGTCCGAAAATTTTTCGGAAGGAGTTCGTTTCTACAACTGCCATTCGAACGGTGCCCTTGCGTATGACTGCAAGCACTTCCAAAATTGCAAATCCACGCTTACAACTTGCCTAACCCACTTCTTTTCAATTGATTGACAGCCAAAACAAAACGGGATATGCTTCGCGGCCAGTTCGCGCCACCCCCATGGCGCATGGGGGCGTGGCTGTGCACCACAACTCTTCAGACCAGGTGACACAATTGTTGGTGCGATGGCGCGGCGGGTGATCGCGAAGCCCTCGACGCCCTGATGCCGATCGTTTACACCGAATTGCGCGGCATGGCGCATCGGTACTTGCAGCGCGAACGCTCCGACCACACCCTGCAAAGCACTGCCCTGGTTCACGAAGCGTACGTCCGCCTGGTCGGTCAGAAATTGCCGGAGTGGCAGAATCGCGCCCATTTTTTTGGAGTCGCGGCCCGCCTCATGCGGCAAATCCTGGTCGAGTATGCGCGCGGTCACCAGGCGGCAAAACGCGGCGGAAATGCCTGCAAGGTGACTTTGGAGGAAGGGTCACTTCTTCCCAAGCAAGCCGATCTTGACGTCGTCGTGCTTGACGACGCCTTGCAGGATCTTGCAAAGCTGGATGAGCAGCAAAGCCGCATCGTGGAGCTGCGTTTCTTCGCTGGCCTTTCGATCGATGACACCTCGGAAGTGCTCGGCATATCCCCGGCCACCGTTTCGCGAGAATGGACTACCGCCCGTATCTGGCTCCATCGCGAAATTTCCCGGAGGGCCCCCGCATGAAACGGGAACAATGGCAGCAGGTAAAGGAAGTGCTCGATGACGCCCTGCGTCTCGACGCGGTCCAGCGCTGCTCCTACCTCGACAAGGTCTTTGCCGTCGATCCCGACCTCCGGCCCGAAGTCGAATCTCTGCTGCGCTCCCACCTGCTGGCGCAGAGCAGTTTCCTGCGCGATCCCGCCATCGCTGCGCTGCCCGACCTGGGCCCGCCGCCGCCGGCCACGCGTATCGGCCGCCGGGTCGGCGCCTACGACATCCTTGAGGAAATCGGCCGCGGCGGCATGGGAGAGGTCTACCGCGCCGTCCGCGTCGATGGCGAGTTCGAGCATCAGGTTGCCGTCAAGCTGGTGCGTGGCGGCTTCGACCACAAGTTCATCCTGGAGCGCTTCCGCCACGAGCGCCAGATCCTGGCCGGTCTCGACCATCCCAACATCGCCCGCCTGCTCGATGGTGGCACCACCAACGATGGAGTGCCCTATCTGGTCATGGAACTGGTCGACGGCACACCCATCGACCAGTACTGCGATGCCTGTGCTCTGCCGATTACCAAACGTCTCGAACTGTTTCGATCGGTCTGCGCCGCCGTGCAGTACGCGCATCAGCGCCTGGTGATTCACCGCGACCTCAAGCCGGGCAACATCCTGGTCACGCGCGGACGGCACTCCGAAGCTCCTCGATTTTGGCATCGCAAAAATCGTAAGCCCGTCCACCGGACCAGAAATCACGCTCCTCAACCCGCTCACCCCCGAGTATGCGAGTCCGGAGCAGTTGCGCGGAGACCTCATATCAACCTCCAGCGATGTTTATTCCCTGGGCGTGATTCTCTACCGGCTGGTGACCGGGCACTCGCCGTATCGCATGACCACTACGAGCCCGCCGGAGTGGGCTCGCGCGATTTCCGAATTAGAGCCAGCCCGGCCCAGCACGATTATTCGAAAGCCTGACACGCAGTCTGCCGGCACGACCCCTGAGTCGGTCAGCAGCACCCGCGAAGGCACTCCTCTGAAACTGCGGCGTCGGCTCGCTGGCGACCTCGACAACATCATTCTGAAGGCGTTGCGCAAAGAACCGGACCGGCGCTATGCCTCGGTCGAGCAGTTCGCGGAGGATATCCGCCGCCATCTGGTGGGTTTACCCGTCAGCGCGCGTCAGGATTCCTGGAGCTACCGCGCGGGAAAATTTATCCGCCGCCACACTGCTATCGTCGCCGCCACCCTGGTCATCCTCCTAACCCTTGCGGTCGGCATGGCGGTCACCTTGCGTGAAAAGCGCATCGCCGAGCGGCGCTTTAACGACGTTCGCAAGCTCGCCAACTCGCTCATCTTCGAAATCGACAGCTCCATCGCCGATGTGCCCGGTTCCACCGCGGCGCGCAAACTGCTGGTCGGCCGCGCGCTCGAGTATCTCGACAGTCTCAGCCGGGAAGCCAAGGGCGACAAGTCGCTGCAGACCGAACTGGCCACGGCCTATGAGAAAGTGGGCGACGTTCTCGGCTATCCGTTCACGCCCAACCTGGGTGACCACGCGGGCGCTCTCGCCAGCTACCGGAAGGCGCTTCGCATTCGCGAGTCATTGGCAGCCTCTTCGCCCAACGAAGAAAAGCTCCAGCGTCAACTCACCGGGAATTACTTTCGCATCGCCCACGCGCTCGAATTTACCGGCGACCTCAATGGCGCTCTGGACGCGCTACGCAAGACTCTGCCCATTACCGAAAAGTTGGCTGCCGGCAAGACCGACCCGGAACTGGCCGACCTTTTTGGGGGCAGCCATTACTTCATCGCAGTCCTGCTTTCCAAGACGGGCGACCCCGCGGGCGCACTCGAAAACTACCGCCAGGGGGCAGCCATTCGGGAAGCTTCCCTGCAATTCAACCCCTCCAACGCTACCTTGCGCAGCCATCTCGCCGCCGACTATATCGGCATGGCTTCATCCATACACTTGCTGGGCGATCGTGCCCGGGCGATTTCCATGCAGGCCCAGTCGGTTGCAATCCTCCGCGAGCTTTCCAGTGCGGAACCCAACAGTGTTTCGCTGCGCGAATATCTGGGCGAAGCCATCAATAAGCTGGGCCCGCTTCAGCGAGAGCAGGGTGATCTTGCCGATGCCCTGGCCTCGCAGCGTGAGGCCAACCAAATTTTCGAAGCGCTGCTCGCCGCCGATGCCAATAATTCACTGGCCAGGGCAAACTTCGCCTTCACCGACAACGGGATCGCCGAGGTTCTGATCCAATCGGGCAAGCCTGCGGCAGCGCTCGAGGTGCTGCAGGAATCGGTCGCCACCTTTCGCGCGATGTCGCCCGAAACTTCCAGCAGTCGCTACGTGCGCAGCGGCTTCGCGTCCGCAAGCTTCCACATGGGCAATGCCTATTCGTCTTTGGCGGGCTCGCGCAATCTCTCGCGTGCACAGGCTGCGGCCAAATGGCGTGAGGCGCGCTCCTGGTATCAGAAAAGCCTTGCCATGTGGATCGACAAGGAGAAACGAGGCGAGCTTGAAAGCGATGAGCGCGGGGAGCGACAGCGTCTGCTCACCCGGATCGCACGTTGCGATGCGGAGCTTCACGAGCCAACAAGTCGAGGCGGGCCCTGATTTTCTCTCGCTGAGCGCGCCCATGTGCGGGCACTTCGGTCGCTCGCCGGATAAACGGCCGAGGCCCTGGTTCCGAACTGACCTGAGCCCCAAGTCGTTGCAGCCGGCTCGCCATCAGTGGTAGTCTCGCTTCAGTATCCCCGGCGAGCGGGAGTAGTTCAGCGGTAGAACGCCAGCTTCCCAAGCTGGATGTCGCCGGTTCGATCCCGGTCTCCCGCTCCAATTTCTTATATCCACACAACGGTGCTCTGCGGTCCCTCCTTATTAGCGACGCGGCAGCTCTACTCCGCGCACCTCCTCATTCAGCCATTCAGGCGAACTCTCGATACTCCGACCGCCCGAACAGTGGTATATTCCTCGGCTGCCATGAGGTACTGCGGGGTGGTCGAAGTTCGGAGTCTCGAAGATGCGCTGGGCGCAACCTGCGGCCGCTCGGCGAACGCCAAGTGTTCGCGATTGCGGCGCCGGCCTCTGTCCCGCACACACGGACCGTTGCTCCTTGTGCGCCGAAATCTTCTGTCCTTCCTGCCTCTCCTTTCATCAGAACGAGCACCCCAAACCATCCCAACGAGACCAGGCCGCATCCGGCAAGCGAAAGACTGCCTGATCTCGCTTGAGGCATGGACTTTGGTGTACTGTCCCGCCAATAAAAATGTGCCATCATCGGCCTGCCTGATCTTTTCGCTGCGGAGACAATCCACCATGAAACACTTCGCCTTCGCCTTCGCCTTCGGTCTGTGTCTGCTGTTATCGCTGTCCAGCACTTCAACCCAAGCGCAAGATAGTAAAACCTCCACCGACGATGCCTCTGCGGTGCAGACCACCGTCAGAAACTACATCGAGGGCTACTATCAGGGCGATGCGGGTCGCATGGCGCAGACTCTCCATCCCCACTACCTGAAGCACATGATCCACGGAACCATCCCCATGCGCGAGAAGACCGGGCAGCAGATGCTCGAGGAGGTTCGCTCCCACGGTCCCGCCAATCTCCCCGAGGCCGACAAGACCGAGCAGATCAGCGTGCTCGACGTGGCCGGCAATATCGCGTCCACCAAACTCGTTACCCCCGGATGGGTGGACTACATCACGTTGGAGAAGTCGGAAGGGAAGTGGAGGATTCTCTCGGTCGTGCAGCGCATCGACAACTAGATAAGGGGCAAGAACCGGTTCGCGTCAACGCCTTGAGCTGACGTCGTGATCCCGGGCAAAATAAAAGGGGACGCCTCTTCAGGCGCCCCTGGAAAGATCAAACGGGATCTGGGTTACGCTGTTGCTTGCCGCCCGAACGAGGCATTGCGCTCTGCCGACATGGCTATGCCTTGCGTATCGAAGGCGGGACACATGTCGCTGGCGCCCGCGTCCAAAGCGGCGGCCCACATCTCCTCGTCGGCCACCCGATGTGTGCACACGATCGACAGACGCGGAAATTCACGGTGCAATCGTTTCACGTCCGCCAGGCACGAGGCTTCGACATCGACCACGGCAACGTCGGCGCGATAGCGGGAAATGTCGCCGCGCAGTTCTTCGACCGAGGTCGCAACATGCACAGCGTGATAGTGAAGGCTGAGGGTGGAAGCGAGAGATTGCGCCAGACGCGGATCGCGCTGGAACACGATGATAGTCAGGGCCTGCATACAACCCCCTGATTCAACCGTTTCGTGCACGGTGGGAGAGGCTGCGGTGGCCGCTCTCTGGGCTGGGTGAGCGCGGTGCGCCGCAGACATTACGACGTGCAAGCTGCGAAGCCGAAGTGTCCAGCTATCGTCTAGCGGGAAGTTTCTCCGCCTCAGGCTCGAATGCTACCGCCTGAAGCTTGCCGTTCTGTTTTAAAAGGATTTCCACCTTCCCCTCTGCCTGTTCAAGTTCTTTGCGACAAGTCGCGGAAAGCTGCATCCCTTCTTCGAACAGGGTGAGCGACTTCTCCAAGGGCGCATCGCCCTTCTCCAACTCCTGGACAATTTTTTCCAGGCGCTGGAGGCACTCCTCAAACTTTGGCAAAAGGAAACTCCTGGTTCAATTGTAATGCAACTTCCAACCAGAGCTACCGGTAAATTTGTTGTAAGAGCAGATGTGAACGTTCTCTGGTAACCTGCTCAACGGAACTACGTCTATGGCAGTTCACAAAAACGTTTCAATGATCATCGCCGTGATCGTTTTGGTCCTTTTGAGCATTTCTGTTGCCGCTCAGACGTCACGCACGTCCGTTCCCACCGATGCCTCGCGCTCTTCAACAGGCCTGCCGTACCGCCCCAGCCTTGATGTTGCCGCAATGGATCGAACCATCGATCCCTGTGTTGATTTTTATCAATACTCTTGCGGCGGATGGAAAAAGGCCAACCCCGTCCCGCCCGACCGCACATCCTGGGGGCGCTACGGGCAACTCTACGAAGACAATCTCGCGCTGTTGCGATCAATTCTGGAGCGCGCGGCCGCTGCCAAACAGCGCGACGCCGTCGAGCAGAAGATCGGCGATCTCTATGGTTCCTGTATGGACGAAGCCGCTGTGAACCGTCGGGGCGCGGCCCCCATCAAAGCGCAACTGGACGCAGTCGTCGCCGTTAAGTCGATGCGCGAACTGGCGCCGGTACTGGCGCAGGTGCAGTTGGAAGATCCGAGCAGCGAGGTGATGTTCGGCCCGGGATCGATTCAGGATCCCGATAACTCCGACCAGCAAATCGCCGCCGTCGACCAGGGCGGGCTGGGCCTGCCGGACCGCGACTACTACACCAACGACGACGCTAAATCGAAAGAAAATCGCGAGCGCTACGTTGAATACGTTCAGAAAATCTTTGGAATGCTGGGCGACTCGCCCGCCGCGGCAAAAGCCAATGCCGAAGTGGTCATGCGCATCGAGATGACTCTGGCCAAGGCGTCGCAAACCCGTACCGAGCGCCGCGACCCTTACAAACTCATGCACA
Organism: uncultured Acidobacteriota bacterium; assembly: GCA_963733805.1. GTDB lineage: Bacteria > Acidobacteriota > Terriglobia > Terriglobales > Acidobacteriaceae > Gp1-AA133. The sequence continues at coordinate 124,633 of CAVTEO010000014.1, forward strand.
AGATGTCCCGCGCAGACCTGGCGGCGCTTGCACCCAACTTTGACTGGGATGCCTACTGGAAGGCGTTGAAACCCCCCGCCTTTCAGATCGTGAACGTGCTGTCCCCCGATTTCATGAAGCAGCTGAACGCGACTCTGGCGGCGGAATCGCTGGAGAACTGGAAGAACTACGTACGCTTCCACATCGCCAATATCCATGCTCCGTATTTGTCGAGTGATTTCGAGACCGCCCATTTCGAGTTTTACGAGAAGCACCTGCGTGGCGCGCAGCAACAACTCCCGCGCTGGAAGCGGTGTGTTCAACTCGTGGATCGCGGACTCGGCGAAGCCCTCGGGCAAGCTTACGTGCGGCAAGTCTTTTCGCCCGAGCTGAAGGCCAGCACCCTGAAGATGGTGGAAGAAATCGAGAAGGCGATGGAGTTGCGCATCAATGAACTTGATTGGATGAGCCCCACCACCAAGCAGCAGGCCATCACCAAGCTCCACGCCATTCGTAACAAGATCGGCTATCCCGATCGTTGGCGTGACTACAGCTCAGTCGTCATCAAGTCCGACGATTTCGCGGGCAATATTCGCAACACTACGGTCTTTGAAGTACGGCGCCAGCTGAACAAAATCGGCGTTCCCGTGGACCGCGGTGAGTGGTTGATCACGCCGCCTACCGTCGACGCCTACTACAATCCGCAAGTGAATGACATCAACTTTCCGGCCGGCGTCCTGCAGCCGCCGCTCTACGACGCAAAGATGGACGACGCTCCTAACTACGGCGACACTGGCGGCACCATCGGCCACGAACTGACCCACGCCTTCGACGACGAAGGCAGCCAGTTCGATGCCAAGGGAAACCTGAAGAACTGGTGGACTACGGAAGACCAGAAAAAATTTGAGGAACGCACCAAGTGTGTCGACGATCAGTACTCGCAGTATGTGTCGGTCGACGACATCCATCTGAACGGCAAGCTGACCTTGGGCGAGAACGTGGCGGATCTGGGCGGAGAGATCCTGGCCTACATCGCGTGGAAAGACGCTAACAAAGACAAGAAGCTCGAGCCTGCCGACGGACTGACTCCGGAACAACGTTTCTTCGTCGGCTTCGCCCAGTGGGATTGCGCCAACGAACGCCCCGAACAGCTGCGCGAATGGGCCATGACCAACCCGCACTCTCCCGCCAAGTATCGGATCAACGGAGTAGTGGTGAACATGCCGGAATTTGCCGGCGCATTCTCTTGCAAGAAAGGTCAACCCATGGTGAGCGCGAAGGCCTGCAAGGTGTGGTAGGGCAGTTGCTAGTCGTCAGTCGCTAGGCTCCAGCAAAGGCGACCGATGGGAGGCGAGGACATGCCCGTCGCTTCAGCATCTTGTTTAGTTTTGCTGACGACTAGCGACCAGCGACTGGCGACTGACTCCCAGCGCTTCCAGCACATCGACCGCCGCCGCATACTTTCCATTTGGAGCGCTGATCTGCGCGCCCTGCACCAGTTCGCGTACCGCGATCAACATCTCGCGCGCGATCGCCACGCCTTCCTGGCGCGCGGCCTCCGGCGTCGATGCTTTGGCCATGCGCTCGACGATCGAATCCGGCACCGACACGCGCAGTTCGTTCTTCATGAATTCCGCATTGCGCACGCTGACCAGCGGCCAGATCCCCGCCACCACCGGAACGCGGCAGTGCTCAATGCGTTTGAGGAATTTTTCCAGCAGCGCCAGATCGAACACCGGCTGGGTCACCGCATACTCGGCGCCCGCCTCCACTTTGTATTCGAAGCGCCGGATCTCCTCGTCGATGTTCGGCAACCCCGGATTGGCGCCTACACCGATCACAAATCCCGTGCCCGAGCCGATCGCGTTGCCGCCAATGTCCAGCCCGCGGTTCAGATTGTGAACGATGTTCACCAGCCCGATCGCATCCACGTCGAAGACGGCCGTCGCATCCGGATAGTTGCCCATCTTCGGCGGATCGCCCGTAATACAAATCAGGTTGCGAATTCCAGTCGCCGCCGCTCCCAGCAGGTCCGACTGGATGCCGAGCACGTTCCGGTCGCGGCAGGTGTAGTGCAGAATCGCCTCGATGCCGACCTCGCGTTGCACAATCAGCGACAGCGCCTGGTTGGAAATGCGCGCCGAAGCGCGCGGGCTGTCGGGAATGTTGATGCCATCCACGCCCACCGACTTGAGAAAGCGCGCTCCTTCCACTTCCTTGCGAACATCGGTACCCTTGGGCGGAACAATTTCTACCATCGTGACGAACTCGCCCGTGGCCAGTTTCTTCCCGACACTGGACCTATCCTTGATGGGGACGGCTGGCGCGGCGGAAGGCGTCGGATGCGGCGCTGGGACCTGCACCCGGGCGGCTCGCGCTTCGCCGGCGCGCAAGGCTGACTTCATGCTCCGGATATGTTCAGGAGTCGTTCCGCAGCACCCGCCCACCAGGCGCACGCCCGCCGCGACGAATTTCTTCGCATAGCTCGCCATGTATTCCGGCGAGCAGAGATAAATGTTGCGCCCGTCGACCGAACGCGGCATGCCGGCGTTGGGTTGCGCAGCCAGCGGCAGGGAAGTCACGGCGCGCACGCGCTCAATGGCGTCCAGCATCGCCACTGGACCGATGCTGCAATTGCAGCCGATCACGTCGGCGCCCCAATCGGCCAACTTTGCCGCAAAGCTTTCCGGGTCCGATCCGTCGAGACAATTCGAATCTTCGTCCACCGTCACCGAGGCGACTACGGGCAGCTTCGGGATTCACATCGCGCGCCGCCAGCATCGCCTGTTGCAGCTCTTTCACGTAGCCGAATGTCTCCAAAATCAGCAGGTCGACGCCACCTTCGGCCAGCGCCTCGATCTGTTCACGAAATGCGGCACGCGCTTCTTCGAAAGACGTTTTGCCAAGCGGTTCGATCTGAATTCCCAGCGGGCCAACCGAACCGGCAACCCAGACATCGAAACTCTTGGCGGCTTCGCGGGCAAGCCGCGCGCCGGCCAGGTTCACATCCCGCACTTTGTCCGCAAGGCTATGCCGGCCAAGGCGGAAGCTGTTCGCTCCAAAAGTATTGGTTTCAATAATTTCTGCGCCCGCCTGCAAGTAGCCCTGGTGCACGGAATGGATCAGGTCCGGTTGCGAGAGATTCAGCTCGTCATAGGAGCGGTTGATAAAAATGCCGCTCGCATAGAGCAGGGTGCCCATCGCTCCATCGCACAGAATGGGAGACTTACTTAGCCGGGAGAGGAAATCCGAAGCCATCGTGCTTTCGAGAATACAAGATGACTGCGGGTTTTGCATCCAAGGCCCTCGCGTGCTGAACGAGGGCGGAGGTTGTCCAAAGTGCCGGAGAGCGGCTCTGCTATAATCCGAAGTTTCACGTCCAAATCTTTCTCTATCATGTGCTTGGGAGTGGCCTGTTTGAAGAAACCCGTCCTTGTTCTGGTGGTCTGCGCCTTACTTGTTTTCATCTTGTCGTGCGGCGGCTACGGCGGTACCACCCCGTCGAACACCGGGGGTGGTTCCACCGGACTGAAATTTCGCGCCGTGGTTTCCCAGGACGTGCAAGGCGTGATTTTTGCGGGGTTGATCCTGATCGACGCTGAAAAGGATCTGCGCGCTCCCGCTCAGCCGATTGGGAGCAGTTTCCTGCCCGGGATGCTGGTGGAATCGAACGATCACAAGATCACGTTGGCAGTGAACAGCAATTTCAATGCGATCGAGGTGATGGACAACGTCAAGGAAGCCACCACTCTCAACAATCTCGCTCTGCCGGGAGCTACCGAGAGCGTGGTGATTTCCGTGGACAATGCGATAGCCTACGCCGCCGTGCCCAACGCGCCAGTGCCTGGGGGCGGGAGCGACGGCGGGATTGCCATTGCCAGCCTCGCCGCGGGCACGACTTCCACGCTGCCGATTCCGGGCGTTCACTACCTTGCGCAGAGCGGCGATGGCAGCCGGCTGCTTGCCTTCAGTGACAACTCGGATACCGTGACGGTGGTTTCCCCTTTCAACATTCAGCCGGGGCAGAGGAATGCGACGTGCAACCCGCCCGGCCCCACGGATCCGGTGGTCTGCCAGGAAGTGCCCGGCTTTGATCGTCCAGTGGCCGGCTTCTTCAGCAGCGACAACACGCAGGCCTGGATTTTGAATTGCGGTCCGGAGTGCGGAGGAGTGCAAGCTAGCGTGCAGGTCATCGACCTGCACGACCCGGCGCACCCGGTGGCCGGAGTGGCGACGCCGATCCCCGGCGGTGCCACGGTCGGACTCATCAAAGGACAAACGCTGTATGTCGCGGGGAATCCGCCCGCAGGATTGAATACGTGCGCGGGTGGGCCGACCACAGCGGCTACCACGTGCGGGCGCCTGACTATTGTCGATCTCACTTCATTGTCGACAACGCCGGTGCAACCAGTCGCCGTGATTCCCGATGGCTATCACACCAAAATGGACATCAGCGGGAACGGGCAGGTGTTCGTCGGCTCGCGCACCTGCACCGATATTGTTCCCGCCAATCCTGGCGACGAGCAGCGTGGCTGCCTGGCCATCCTGAATACCAACAACGGCAACCTCATCATCCCACCCGACAATGGCGACGTGACTGGCCTGCAGCCGGTTACCAACCGGACGGTCTTCTACGTTGTCGAGGGCGGCCAGTTTCGCATCTACGACACGACCACGGACAAAATCTACACCGTGGCGTCGATCAACATTCTGGGGAACGCCGTGGATGTGAAGTTGATTGATTTCTAGAAGGCAGGTCTCAGGTCTCAGGTCTCAGGTCTCAGGTCTCAGGTCTCAGGTCTCAGGTCTCAGGTCTCAGGTACGTCAGGTTCGACGCGCCGATGCTTAGTGTGAGGGTGCGAGTTGTTTGAAGTGCTGGACCATTCCGTTTATGAGTCGACCCACTTCCGAGGATCGACTGACGAGGGAATTGGTTTCTTCTGCGCTGGCGTAGCCGAGAGCTCGTGCGATTTCAATTTGAGTCTCAAGTTCGAGCAATGAGCCTCTCGCGTTCAACAGAAATTGAGTGAGCTCCTTCCGCGAGAATCTTCCTTTTCCTTCCGCAATATTGCTGGGGATCGACACGGCGGCTCGCCGCATTTGTGATACCAGGCCATACGTTTCTTCTTTGGGGAATGTCTTCGTGAAGCGATAGACATGAATCACCAAGTTCATAGCACGCTGCCAAACGATCAGATCCTTGTGACGGTTGCTCATGGGAGCATCTCCTAACATGAGCATAGGAGTTGCCCTCGCGCCTAACAGGTGATGATCGTCAGAACTGCCAGTGTGAATCTACCGAGCGAGTGAACGTGAAAGGATTTGCCTGACACCTGAGACCCGACACCTATTCACCAGCTTCCAGCACCAACCGATGCGCAGCGGCCTTCTCCACCGCCTGCTGCGTGAACGGCAAAGCAAACGTCATTCCCTCGTACCACGCCTTCCACTGGTCCATGTAGTAGGGGCTGAGGAAGTTGCCGCCCTGCCCTGTGACCGTATTCAGCGTGGACTGATCCAGATCGGCGAGATCCGCCGTGTAGCGTTCCGAAGGACCGAACGAGCGGCCTACCTGCTTGACCGTTAACCCGCCGCCGGACTGGTCGTGCAGGCCGGGACCGGTCCAGCGGCCGATGAGGGGCAAGCGGTTCAGGACGGGATGTTCGATGTCGATCGGCGCGAAGGCTCCCCACCGCCATAGCGTCAGGTCCTTGGGAGCTTCGGGATTGTTCACGGCCGCATCCACCGCAGCCGCCAGCAACGACTCGTAATTGGGATAGCCGTTCGGCAACCAGCGCGGCGGCTGTTTGGAGAGCACATTTTCGAGCCAGATCGACGAACTGAACCAGCGGTAACTCTTCCAGCTGAAGATTCCCTCATCCGCGCGCGCGGGTTTGTCGGCGGCCTGTTTGGGTGCCGGCCCGAGCTTGGGTTCGAGCAGCAGGCGCCGCAGTTGGTATTGCGCACGATTCTCGATGGTGGCGGCGGCGGAGTCGATGGAGAGCCGTCCGTCCCAGTCCCGCATCAGGTCGCGAGCCTGTTGCGCCCGGGGAGTAAGGTTCTTTACATGGTCGAGCGCGTACACGAAGCGCTCGGCGCAGAAGCGGTCGAACGCAGAGTACACGTCCGTCTGCAAGGACAGCATGTCGGCCGCGGAGAATTTCCGGCCGGACTCGAGCACCTGGTAGATGCGGTCCGTGCGCCACGGTGGGTCCCACTCCGTGCTGATGCTATAGGGATACTTGTCAGGGGAAATGCGCGAGTTGGCCGTTGCCAGAATTCCGGAAGGGGGATCGTACACGCTCGGAAGTTTGTCGAACGGGATGTAGCCCTTCCACTCGTGAAGATCATCGGCGCCGCTCACGGGAAGGCTGCCGTCGCCCGTGGCCCGGATGGGAATGTGTCCCGTGGTGTGATAACCGATGTGGCCGTCGACATCGGCATAGACAACGTTCTGTCCGGGTGCAGGAAGTTCGGCGAATGCTTTCTGAAACTGCTCCCAGTTCTGCGCCGAGTTAATTTCGAAGAACGGGTTGTGCAGGGAATCGTAAAGCGTCCAGCGCAAGGCAATCTTGCGCGTCTCGCCCGGAATCAGATCTGTGATGATCGGCCCGTGCCGCGTCAGGGCAACGTCGACATGTACGTCAGGTTGACCCTTCACGCGAATGACTTCCTTGCGAAGCTCGAGCGGCTGCCACCCTTTGGGAGTCTGATACGCGCCTTGCTCGTTGACGATCTCGACGTAGAGGTCTTCAACCGTGGGACCAACGTTGGTGAACCCCCAGGCCACGCGGCGATTGTGTCCGACAATCACAAAGGGAACACCGGGCAGCGTCACGCCAATCACATCGTAGTCGCCGCAATGCAGGTGCGCCTCATACCAGAGGTTGGGCATCTGGTGGCCGAGATGCATATCGTTGGAGAGCAGAGGCTTGCCGCTGACCGTGTGCTCGCCCGAGACGACCCAGTTGTTCGAGCCGGGCACGAGCGTCGCCCGGCCCAGCGTCGCGATTTCCATCAAGGCAGGCGGCAGAAGTCCCGCCACGTTGCTGTCCGCGCCGGAATCCATTTCATCGTCATCGTCGTCATCCGGCTGATTGTGCGAGGGCCGTTCTTCGTCGTCGATGCGCCGGCCGGTTCCCATCGGGGGGCGGTCGCGCCACGACCTGTTGACGAACAGATCGTTGGTCAGGTCAGGACCGAGTCGCGCGAGGATCTTCTCGCGGACCAGTGCGCTTTTGTAAGTGCCGTGGTTCAGGTCCTGCACCATGCGCGCGCCCAGCAGCAGGGAGTCTTCAACCTGCCAGGGCTGGGGCTTGTAGCCGATCAGGTGGAACTCGATGGGAAGCCGATCGAGATGCGAATTCAGGAACGCGTTCACTCCGCGCGCATAGGCTTCGAAGTTTTCGCGTTCGCGGGGGGCCAGGGCCGCCGTCGCGGTGCGCGCCGCCGCGCGCAGGCCAAGAATGCGCTGCTCGCGATCGTGCTCCAGCAGGGCCGGCCCGAGCAGTTCCGCCATCTCTCCGGCCGCAAAGCGGCGCATCACATCCATCTGCCAGAGCCGGTCCTGCGCCGTCACATATCCCTGGGCGAAGAAGAGGTCATCGAGCGTGGTGGCCTCAATGTCAGGAACGCCGTGAGTGTCGCGAATCACCGTTGCCGGCGCGGTCAGGCCCGGGATGCGAATGGTTCCATCGAGTTGAGGCAGCGCGGAGTGGGCCACGTGATAGAGGTAGCCAAGCGCCCCTAATGCCAGTAGCAACAACGCCAGGGCGATGCGCGGAAGGATGCGACGCCGGGTGCGCGCGGGTGCGGGCGCCTCCGCCGCGGTGGGTGTCCAGGTAGCCATGCGTGTGCCATCGATTGTAGGGTGTCGCGGAACGATAAGACAAACCCGAAGCACCAGCGCGTGCAACGCTTAGCGGATAAATCCGTTGGCCAACTCAAACACGATAATCAAAGCGAGGACCAGGCCCGCAACGCCGAAAATCCGCGCTTTTCGGAGTTGACCGGGCGACAGGCTCTGGCGCGTGCCCAGGGAGGCAAACTTCACGAAGCCATTGGGGGATATCAGCAGCCATAATGCCCCGCCGAAAAACCAGGCCAGGGAAAACATGCTGACGAATCGCTCGAAGCTCATATGGGCGATAGAGTAGCAGTCGCTAGTCGTCAGTCGCTAGTCGCTAGCGGGACTCCTGGCCGTCGAGGGCCGTGAGCACGGCTCTGGCAAGCGAGGGATTAGCAACGACCAACGACCGACGACCAACGGCTGTTTTTTGGCGACTGATTTTGAATTTCATTTTCAAGATGGCCCAGTGGTATCCTGAAGCGGACCGAGAGCGATTCGAGAGCCGGGCCTTGGTAAATCAGCCTGATCCCACAGCCAGCGGCGCAAATTCCAGCCATGCTGCAAAAGCGCATCGATGATCAGCCTTCCATATCCCCGGAAATGGTGCGGGAAGCGCAGGGCATTCTTCACCAGCACCTGAAAAAAGTCGGACTCAAGCAGACCGCGCAGCGCGATACGATCCTGCGCACGTTCCTGGAGACGCGCGAGCATCTTTCCACCGACGAGTTATACCGGCTGGTCAAGAAGAAGGATCCGCGGATCGGCTACACCACCGTCTACCGCACGTTGAAACTGCTGGCCGAGTGCCGCCTGGCGAGCGAAGTGGCCTTTCACGACGGGATCGCGCGTTACGAGCATCAGTACAACCGGCGCAGCCATCACCACATGGTGTGCACCGATTGCGGCAGCTCGGTCGAGTTTTTTTCCAACGAGGTCGAGAAGCTTGAGCAGGACATCGGTCGCAAGTATCACTACATGACCACGCGGCATTCATTCCAGATCTACGGAGTATGCGCGGATTGCCGGAAGAAAAACGGAACAGGGCGGGTGGTGTAGATTGAGCGATCAGTTGGATGAGCTGCCGGCGCTGGACCCTCGAGAGAGCGAATTGCCCAGGTGGGTGGAGGTGCCCGCCGGCTTTGTCTTGGGTTTGCTTACGTTATTCTGCGGACTGGCATCGTTTTCGCTGTTGTTCGTCCCGCGCAATCCCCATCCGTTTCTGGCGTTCGTCGTTTTCTTTCTCCTTTTGCTCGGCTGCATATGGATATTGTCAAAGTGCGTGCGCATGGTGACCGGGAGCAAACGTAAAGCGGGCCTACTGAGTCCAACCGTGCTGCGCGTCGTCGCCTTTTTCATGCTCATCCTTCCTATCGTTGCCTTGTTTACAGGCTACTATCACGAGATGGGAGCCTTGGCGATTTTTCAGGCAGTGATGTACTTCTGCGGCGCTTTGGGTCTACGCCAATTTGCCAACCAGCGGGAGTCGGACGGAATCCAAACCAGGCCGTGATGAGACAGGTTGATCTGTCCCGGGTTCATCATCTCCAGTTTTCCTGATAATCTTTAACGACGCATGCCGATTTCGTGTGGATACTGTGGCGCCTCAATGCCGGACGTCGCCGAGTTCTGCCCGTCGTGCGGGCGGCCGGTGCGGGAAGGCAACTTCTTTGCTCCCGAGGACCCAATCGCTGGAGGCTCGGCGAGTGAGGAGCCGATCGCCGAAGCACCCGTGTCCACCGGGCCGCCGGTGGACTGGAACGATCGCTGGGTAGGCGCGCTTGCCTATTTCACTTTCATTCCCGCCGTGGTGTTTCTGTTCATAAAACAGTTTCAGCGTCGAAAGTTCGTGCGCTTCCACGCTTTTCAAAGCGTTTTCTTCTGGGCAGTCGTGATCGTGATGGCATTGCTTGGCGTACTCGCTTCGATGTTCGGCTGGCTGTTCATGTGGATGCTGAGTGGCACATTGATCGGCCTGGCTTTGTTTTTCACCTGGCTTCTGCTGTCGATCAAGGCGCTGCAAGGCGAATGGTTTGCGTTGCCGTGGGTCGGACCGTTTGCCGAGCAGCAGGTCGGGAAGTGATAGCCAGGGCGCGAGTCAATACTGTTAACTAAAAGATAACTTTTGCGCCAGGAAGACTTATAGGCGGTTCGGGAGAGGTCGCCCGACCCAAACCATCCCCCGCCGTCCAACTCGCGCCCTGCGGGCTTATAATCGCTCATAATGGCATTCTATGCGTCGCTGGGGCCGTTTTCAATCACTTAGAAGCCTTGACCTGTTTTCAACGACTTAGCTATAAGTGAATCACTTTGAGACGCGTGGGATTCTATTACACAACAGACAAATCCCTAACTGGCCGATGGAGCGGCGTGGCGGGGACGCCCGTTAATGAGATTATTGACCGACTGCCGACACGACTTAACGGTTTATCGACCTCTCATGGAAAAAGCTTTTCGCCACAGAGGGCACGGAGGGAGCAGTGAGGAGAACTTAACGAAGCGTGCTGTGCTCTCCGCCTCCTCGTGGTCGAGAGCCCGATTTCAGGTAGCAAAGGAATGAGGCCACGGAAGGGGTAGCCCGTCTGTGGCCTTTTGTACTACCCGAAGCATTTGCGGCGAAGTCAGGCGACGTCGAAGCGATCGTGGTTCATCACCTTGGTCCACGCCGCTACGAAGTCTTTCACAAACTTCTCCTTGGCGTCGGAGCTTCCGTAGACTTCCGCGAGCGCGCGCAGCTGGGAGTGCGAACCGAAGATCAGATCGACACGGGTGCCGGTCCACTTCTTCTCGCCTGTCTTGCGGTCGCGCCCTTCGTACACGGTTCCGGAGCCATTGGATTCATTCGACGGCTTCCATTCCGTGCTCATGTCGAGCAGGTTGACGAAGAAGTCGTTGGTCAGCGTCTCGGGCTTGTTGGTGAACACGCCGTGCTTCGAGTTTTCGGCATTCGCTCCCAGCACGCGCAGGCCTCCAACCAGGACCGTCATCTCCGGAGCCGTCAGTCTCAGCAATTGCGCCCGATCGACCAGGAGTTCCTCAGGTGCGAGTCGCTGCTTGCCGTTGATGAAGTTGCGGAAGCCATCCGCCTTCGGTTCGAGCGGTTCGAAGGCCTCCACGTCGGTCTGTTCTTGCGACGCGTCCATGCGCCCCGGCGTGAATGGGATTTTCACGTCATACCCGGCAGCCTTGCCGGCTTTCTCGATGGCTGCATCGCCGGCGAGCACGATCAGATCCGCCAGCGAAACTTTCTTGCTCTTGCTGCCGTTTTTCTGCGCGCTGTTGAATCCTTTCTGGATCCCTTCCAGCGTTTGCAGGACCTTTGCGAGCTGGGCCGGCTGGTTGACTGCCCAGTCCTTCTGCGGAGCGAGGCGAATGCGCGCGCCGTTGGCGCCGCCGCGCTTGTCAGAGCCGCGGAACGTCGAGGCCGATGCCCACGCTGTTGAGACGAGTTGGGAAATCGACAGACCTGATGCGAGGATCTTCGACTTGAGGGCTGCGACGTCCTGCTCCGAGACCAAGGGATGGTCCACAGCGGGGATCGGGTCCTGCCAGGGCAGGATCTCTTTCGGGACGAGAGGTCCAAGATAGCGCGCGATCGGACCCATGTCGCGGTGCGTCAGCTTGTACCAGGCGCGGGCAAAGGCGTCGGCAAACTGGTCGGGATGCTCAAGAAAGCGGCGCGAGATCTTCTCGTAGGCCGGGTCGACCCGCAGGGAGAGATCTGTGGTCAGCATGGAAGGCGCGCGACGCTTCGACGGGTCATGCGGATCAGGTACAGTGCCGTCGCCGCCGCCATTCTTCGGTCTCCACTGATGCGCGCCGGCCGGGCTCTTGGTGAGTTCCCATTCGTAGTTGAAAAGGTTCTCGAAGAAGTTGTTGCTCCACTTCGTCGGCGTCGTAGTCCAGATCACTTCCAGGCCGCTGCCGATCGCGTCTCCGGCTTTGCCCGTCTTGAACTTGCTCTTCCAGCCCATGCCTTGTTCTTCGATGCTGGCCGCCTCCGGCTCTGCGCCCACGTTGCTCGCCTCGCCCGCGCCGTGCGTCTTCCCGAAGGTATGACCGCCGGCAATCAGCGCGACCGTTTCTTCATCGTTCATGGCCATGCGGCGGAACGTTTCGCGAATATCCTTGGCCGCGGCGAGGGGATCCGGATTGCCGTTCGGCCCTTCCGGATTCACGTAAATCAGGCCCATTTGCACGGCAGCGAGCGGATTCGCAAGATCCCGATCGCCACTGTAGCGCTCATCCGCCAGCCACTTGCCTTCGGATCCCCAGAAGATGTCTTCTTCGGCTTCCCATACATCCGCGCGGCCGCCGCCGAATCCGAAGGTCTTGAAGCCCATCGATTCGAGCGCGACGTTGCCGGCGAGAACCATCAGGTCGGCCCAGGAAATCTTGCGGCCGTATTTCTGCTTGATCGGCCAGAGCAGGCGGCGGGCCTTGTCGAGGTTCACGTTGTCGGGCCAGCTGTTGAGGGGAGCGAATCGCTGCTGGCCCGCTCCTGCGCCGCCGCGGCCGTCGCCGATGCGGTAGGTGCCGGCGCTGTGCCACGCCATGCGAATGAACAGGCCGCCATAGTGGCCGAAGTCGGCCGGCCACCACTCCTGCGAGTCGGTCATCAAGGCATGGAGGTCTTTGACGACCGCATTCAGGTCGAGACTTTTGAATTCCTTGGCGTAGTCGAACTCCTCGCCCATCGGATCGGAGAGGGGAGAGTGCTGGTGGAGGACTTGCAGGTTCAATTGGTTCGGCCACCAGTCGCGATTCGTGCGTGAGGCGGCCGCGCCCGTAAACGGACATTTGGCTTCGATATTTTGTTGGGTTGCCTGGGTATGTGCGTCAACCGTGCCGGTAGCTTTATTTTCCATGTGTGTATCTTCCTTCGAATTATTCAAAATAGCTGTGACGACCTACGAATCTCGGATTGACAGCGTGATCGCACGCCGGTTGGGTGTGATAGAGCGCCCTGCGAACCCCTCTAACGGGAAGCTTGACGCGGAGCGCACTTCGTGCAGAGCCCGCGAAAAATCAGTTCGCATTCGCGAAGAACGCGTTTCCCAAGCGAGCCCGAAGCCGGCCTGGGCACCTTGTACCACTCGATATCCTCAACATTGCCGCAGCGGTCGCAGATGAAGTGGTGATGGCGCATGCCTTTCGCGTCGAAGCGTGCGGCACGGCCCTCGACGGCCACTTCGCGCACTAAACCCGCCTGAACCAGGTCCCGCAGATTGTTGTAGGTTGTGGCCCTCGAGGAGCGCGGATCCATGCGATTCACGGCTTCGAAGATTTCCGCAGCCGTGGGATGACGATGGCATTCCATCAGGAATGCCATCACGGCGTAGCGCTGCGGCGTGCAGCGCAATCCCGAGCCCTCCAGGGACTGTTTGATCGCCTCGCTGTCCATGAGGTATTTAGATTAAATCTAATATGACATTATGTCAAGAGACGTGCCTGGTATTGCGAAAACAGCTTTCCCTCCACAAGAATGCCGCCATCCTCAGGCTCTCGGATCAATATCCTCAAGGATGACTTCCCGCCGACTTCGGCTGCAGATTCTGGCAAGGCTCCTTGCTAAGGAGAAACTGCAACGCCCCCGGCAGGCGAGCGCGCCAGGCGTCCTCGTTGTGTTCGGCTCCCGGAACGACGACGAGGCATACCGACGTCCTGGTTTGCAGCGCATCCTTAAGGCGGTTCACATCGCGGACCATCTCCTGCTTCGAGTCGCCCTCGCCTTCCTCTGTGCCGCCGCCGATGTACACGCGAGTGGGCCATTTCGCGGCGGTCGCGGATCGGCGGAGCAACTCATCGTTGGCGATGTACAGGGAAGGACTCTCCAGCAGCAGCCACCGGTAGCGGCCCGGGTGCTCGAGAACGGTGTAGAGCGCGATGGCTCCTCCGTAGGAAGAGCCGGCTAATCCGACATCGCCGTTCGTCCGATAGCGGGATTCGACCAGCGGACGAACCTCCTCTTCGAGAAACGACGGGAACCGCTTGCCCTGCGGATGGGGAAGCGGCGGGTTCAGGAATTCGTCGGGATAGGGAAGGTATTCGTTGGCCCGGTCGGTTCCGGGATCTTTGGATTCAAGGGTGGAGCCTCCGTTGTCGATGCCCACGAAGATCGTCGGAGGAATTTTGCGGTACCGGATCAAATCTTGGGCGACGCGATCGAGTTCCCGACCATGGAAGACGGCGACTCCGTCTGTGAAATAGAAGACTGGATATTTGCGATCCGGTTGCTTGGCATCGTGATAGTCGGGCGGCAGCCACACGCGCAGGCTGCGGGTGTTGGCGAAGATCTTGCTGTGCAGCGTGAGGATTTCGACGCCTTTGGATTCTGGCGCTTGTGCATCCGCGGTCAAGGCCAGGAAAAGCATCACGATACATTGAAGAAATGCGGGATGTAGGGATGGCACGGTCACGCAAATGGCTCCGGGATTCGAGGTTAATGATATTCGTGGACCGGGAAACACAGCAGCTGCCCAGTGCGAGCAAATTTACCTGGTTTGCACCGCGGGCATTTTGCCAGTTCTTACGAATGTTTACTTATACTTTCACCTTATTTCGAATGCGAGTATCATCTGCGGTGCTGTGCGGGGCCAGCCGCCCGCCGCACTGGAGCTCCCATGGACCGACGCCACTTCCTCAAGTCCGCGACTGCCACCGGACTCTCTCTTGGCTTGTACAGTGCCACCGGTAACGCCGCCATACCCGAGCACAACTGGGACCGATACGATTGGGGGGCGGGGCCTGCGGTGCCTGACCGGGTCTACCAGGGCCCATTCCCGCAATATGGTCCATGCGCCGTCGTTCCCGACAGCGACGTGTGGATGATCACCTCGCCCTCACGGGAAATCGTCAGCAACTACGGCATGGGGATGATTGTCTACCTTTCCGACGATACGGGCACGCCGCGGGTTCCCGGACAATCGATGGAGCGGACGCTGGAAGACCTCGTCAAACTGCCATTCACACAGAAGATCTACCTGCGTCCAAACTGGCGCGAGGTGCAGAAGCAGCCCGGGCGGCTCGAGTTCGCGGAGTGGTGGAAGGTCAGCCTCGCTTTGGCGAAACAGTACAACAAGCCTGTGGGATTTCGCGTTCAGCTGGAGAATCCCGACATGGTTGGGCCGGGCATGCCGGACTTCCTGCTCGATAAGGTTCCTTACGTCAAACTCAAGGGAGAGTGGAAGGGAAATCCCGCCGAGACGCGTTATCAGAATGATCACCGCGTGCCGCGCTACGATCACCCGGCATACCAGGCGGCGTTTCGCGAGCTGAATGAACTGCTGGCCGCCGAACTCAATGGCCACCCGCAAGTCGAATTCGTCGACACGATGATGTACGGGTTCTGGGGAGAAGGGCACACCTGGCCATACGAGGGAAATCCGTTTCCCAGCCAGCTGGTTGCAGAGCAGACCTGGGCGAACATGTTCGAGCTGCAGTTACAGCAGTGGACGAAGGTTCCGCTGGTTACCAACACGCAGCCCGATTTCAGCAACGTCGGCAACAACGAGATGGTCGAGCGCACCATGCGTTCCGGCAACTGGCTTCGCACCGATACGATTTTCATTGAGAACACGCAAATTGAGGCGCTCAGTTACCGGCCGCCGTGGGCTGCGGCCATCTGCGAAGTGGGTTTTACCACGGGCGATCCGAAACAGCTGCGCACCGATGAGGACGGCATCACGTACAACGAGCAGATCATTTCGCACGTCGCCGACGTGGGTGCGAACTATTTGTCGGCCTGGGTCTGGCACAACCAGAATGCTCCCAATCTTCTGAGCTACTACGACAAGTATCCGGGGCCGATCGATGAGATGGCGCGCCGGATCGGGTACCGCATTCGTCCTTCATTTATCTGGACATTCAAGCGGGATGAAACAGCCGGGCTGGTGATTGGGCTGGCGAACGACGGCATCGCGCCCGTGCCCGGCGTGCTTCGCCTGACCGTGTTCAGTGAAGATAAGAAGGTGAACGTCTCCGGCTGCGTTGACCCAGGTTATCCGAAGCCGGTGGGAGTGCATCAAGCCATGCTGATGCTGCCCGCCGGGTTACAACCGGACGGTCTGCGACTGAAGGCGGAGCTTGAGGTCAAGGGTGTCCGTCATCCGATTCGCTGGGCTTGCCGGCAAAAAGTGAATGCCGACGGCACCTTGACGCTTCGCCATAACTACAAGCCCGAGTCGCCGCCGGTATAGGGAGGGGGCCGTCAATCCCGGGCTGAAGAGGTTTTATGAGGGCGGGCGAGGACGCCCGCCTCTCGATCGATTCTTTGTTTCTAAAATCCCGGTGGACGCTCGTCTACCACTGCGAAACTGCGTTCCAGGGCAATGCCTACGCGGCCGATGGTGCCCTCGTCGAACAGGCGACCGATCAGCGTGACGCCATGCGGCACGCGCTTCGGGGTCGCGAACGTCGGAATGGGATTTTTCGGGTCGGGGGCCCAGTCGCTGCGGGCTTTCTTCACCTCGATGAATCCGGCACGCAACGTCAGTGACGGGTGGCCGGTGAAGTTCGTGATGGTCAGCATCTCATTACGCAACGAGGGAACCAGCAGCAGGTCGACCTGGGAAAACAACTTTTCCATCTCCTGCGCAACCTTGCGACGCATGCGGTCGGCCTGCACGAAGTCGACGGCGGAGAGGAAGCGCGCTTCGCGGAAGATGTTGGGCCAGGCGTCGGGGACCTGAGCCTTCAGCTGATTCATTCCGCCGCTCAGCGTTAATTCCTCGAAGGCGGCGGCGCCTTCGGCAAACAGGATCACGTTCATGGAATCGTAGGGCCAGTTGGGAATCTGGACTTCGATAGGTGTCATGCCCAGTTTTTTCACGTGGTCGACGGCATCTTTGTCGACGGTGGTGGCGGGATTCTGCGCGAGCCACTGCGGGAAGTAGCCGACCCGGAAGCCCTTGATCGGCGCGTCGGCGTTGAAATCAAGGTGACTCGGCACGCTGGCGAGGTCGCCGGGATCGGGGCCCGAGATGGCGCGGAGCACGAGCATGGCGTCTTCCACGTGGCGCGTCATGGGGCCCAGCTTGTCGAGCGTCCAGCAGAGCGTCATGGCGCCGGTGCGAGGGACGCGGCCATAGGTGGGACGGAGGCCGGTGACTCCGCAGCGCATGCTGGGCCCGATGATGCTGCCCCCGGTCTCGCTGCCAATCGAAAATCCGACGAGACCCGCAGCTGTAGCTGCGCCCGGTCCAGCGCTGGAACCACCGGAGCCTTCGGCTTCCGGAATCCAGGGGTTCATGGTTTGTCCGCCGAACCAGATGTCGTTCAGCGCGAGAGCGCCCAGGCTGAGCTTGGCGACCAGCACGGCGCCCGCCTGATGCAGCCGCTGCACGACCGCGGCGTCTTCTTTCGGAATGCGGTCGCGGTATGGTTCCGCGCCGTAGGTAGTCGGAATGCCAGCGGTGTCGAGCAAGTCCTTGGCTCCCCAGGGAATGCCATGAAGAGGACCGCGGTAGTGGCCGGCCGCGATTTCCGAATCCGCCTGCTTGGCTTGCTGTAGCGCGAGGTCGCGGGTCAGTGTGATCACGCAGTGCAATTTGGGATCGAATTTCTGCAGGCGCTCGAGGTAAATATTCGTCAGGCGCTCGGAGGTGAGCTTGCGGTGTTCGATCCATTGCGAAAGCTGGGTGACCGAAGAGAAGGCTATGTCCTCGTCGCGGGAGGGCAGCGGGCCGGGATCGGGATGGCTGGGGACGAAGCGATCCTGCTTGACGAGCACTTCGAGGCCGGGAAGGCGGGGATCCCAGCGCGTGGCGGGGGCCAGTGTCGACTCCAGCGGAAGTTTGCGCGGGCCGGTGCGGCGTTCATAAAGCGAGGCCATCGTGCGGCGCCAGCTGTCGGCGGCCATGGCGCGTTCGGCGTCGTTCATCTGCACCTGAACGAGCTTTTCGGCCTCCGCGAACGTATTTGTAGAAACTTCAGGTCCGACCTCCGGACCGGTGCCGAAGGCGGGCGGCTCGCCAGGCGGGAGGTTGCCGGCGGTCTGGGCTTGTGCGTGGAGAGCAGCTGCGCCCAGAAGTCCCAGGGATGTGGTTTTCAGAAATCGCCTGCGCGATTTTGACATGAAACCTCCGAAACGGGATTAGACGATTCCGGCGGGGTTTGGGTATGGCCGGGGGAAGAGAAGGTAGCATGAGAGCAGGCGTGAGTTGTCAGAGGCTGCAGTCAGGCACGAAATTCACGTTCGATCATTCTGCATTTCTGTAGAAGAACCTTAAAACGCAAAGAACGCTGAGGACTGCTGCAGAGGGCGCAGAGAGATTCTGCCTCTGCGAGTAGATTGGTAAGGAGAGTACATTCCCTCTGCGATGTCTGTGGAGTTTCTCTGCGCCCTCCGCGTTTTAAGACTTTCTTCTCAATCCCTCAACGTGATTCCTGCGAGCTCTCAACCGACGCCTGTCACTTGACCTGTTGTTGCAACGAGAAAATGTCGTATTAACTGCAACGAGACTCTGTCACCCCTTATCGATTAAGTAACGGCCGCCAAGAGCGGGGCGGCCGGAGAGGTTGTAGATGCGGGGCAGCGGTGTTTTTCTTTTCTGCGCCGAGGTCAGGAGCTGGGGCGGCGATCGGCGTGTTCTTCGAGCGGCAGAGATAGCGCGAGCAGGAGCCGATCTCCACGATAGACGTGGAGCATGCCGTCCAGGTGATGCGCGAGTTCGACGGTTTCTCCGGCGTAACCGCGCTGGCCGGGCAGAGGCGGCAGGGGGATGGAGTTCGCGCCTAAGGTGACGGTGTGATCGGCGGCGACGACGCGTCGATAGTGCAAGGCGAGACAGCGGGAGAGATCGAAGCGGCGGGGAAGGCGGCGGAAGTCGCGAGGCGGAATCGGCGGCGGGACGGGCGAAGCGCTGGTTGTAGTCGGCGCAGAAGCGGGCGAGCACGGCATTGGCCTGGGATAAAGTGGCGGCGCGGGCGAGGCGAAGTTCGCTGACCAGCCGGTCCTGACAGGTGCGCCAGGCGCGTTCGATGCGGCCCTTGGCCTGGGGAGAGTAGGCGGGGATCTGCTGGATGCCGAGTTCCTCGAGAGCGCGTCCGAGTTGGGTGGGAGATTGTTTTCCGGCGAGCTGTTCGGCGAGAGTCCAGTGGGGATCATTGCGCTGGAAGATGGAATGGCGGTCGCGGTAGAGGCTGAGCGGGACGCCGTGCGCGGTGATCATGGCGTGCAGGGCGCGGAGATAGCCGAGAGTATTTTCGGCTTCGAGTTGGAAATGCGCGGCCAGGATCTGGCTGGTGGCGTCATCCTGAAAGCCGATGAGGGTGAGTTCGGGACCACGGCCTTGGAGCCAGTCATGGCGGCTGGCATCGGTCAGGGCCATCATGCCGAAACGTGGGCGGGGCGGTCGTCGGGAGCGGTACTTGCGGGGCCGGCGTTTCTGCGGAGAGGCCAGTTTGGCGGCGCGCAGGATGCGGCGCACGGTCTCGCGGCTGACCGTAAGGTTTTCTTCGCTGCGAAGTTTTTCCGTGAGATGGGAATCGTTGAAGCCCTGATACTTGCCGCGCGCCAGAGTCAAGATCAACTGCTTCTGGGGAAGAGGCAAGGCCCAAGGCATGGGGCGTCCGCGATTGCCGTGCTGTACCCAGCCGATGGAATCAGGCCGATAGCGGCGTTTTAGCCGTTGCACCTGGCGTTCACTCAACTGCAGCAGGCGGGAGGCTTCGCCTACGCTCAGCCTCCCGCCCGCCGCATTCTCAATCACCTTCACTCGTTGGAACTCTTTCTGACTCATCGTCACCATCCTGAGAGGGTGACAAAGTCTCGTTGCAGTTAGGGGGTGACATTATCTTGGAGCATCTACACGCCTGTCACTTGACCTTGACAGATGTGCCCGGGAACGTAATCCTATACGCTTTTCCTTTGATGAACGTTACGCGGTGGGGGCTGGCTCTTCATTCGTGGTAGGGGAAGGAAGCGAATTTGAGAGTTCGGGTGTTTTATCACGACAAGTGTTTCGACGGGGCGTCTTCGGCGGCGTTGTTTTCGCGATTTTACCGGGAGCGGATCCGCAACGACGTGCAGTTCGAGTTCACCGGATTGCTCCACCGCGCAGGCGCCTTATTTGACGAGCGCCAGTTCGATGGCGACGAGAACGCCATCGTCGACTTCAAATATTCCAGTTCGCCCAAGATTACCTGGTGGTTCGACCATCATGAGAGCGCATTCCTCAGCCCCGAGGATGCGGCCCATTTCGAGCAGGACCAGGGCAACCGGAAGTTCTACGATCCCGATTTCAAGTCCTGCACGAGCTTTATCGCGATGGTCGCGGAGCAGAGGTTCGGCTTCAACGCGGCGTCGGTAGCGGACCTGGTGCACTGGACCGACATGATCGATGGAGCGCTTTATGAAGACGCGAAGACGGCGGTCGAGATGAAGGCTCCGGCGATGAAGTTGACCATGGTAATCGAGTCGGCGCCGGATTCGAATTTCGTGCCGCAGCTGATTCCGTTGCTGGCGACCAAGCCGCTGGCGGAAATCCTGGAGGCGCCCTTTGTAGCGCCTTTGCTTCCGCCGCTATTGAAACGGCACGAGCTGTCGATTGGAATTCTGAAAGAGCGCACCGAATGCAAGGACGCGACCATCTTCTTTGACGTCACCGATCATGAGCTTGAGGGTTACAACAAGTTCGTTCCTTATTATTTACATCCGGAGAGTATCTACAGTGTTGGTTTAAGCAAGAGCAGCTTCCGGGTGAAGGTGTCGGTCGGCTCAAATCCCTGGGCACCCGTGGAGCCGACCGTCAATCTTGCCAAGGTTTGCGAGCGGTATGGGGGCGGAGGGCATGCGCGGGTGGGCGCGATCTCGTTCGACGTGACCAAGAACGAAGATGCCCGCCGGGCAGCGTTTGAGATCGTCGAGGAACTTCGGGCGAGCGTTCGGGCTGGGCGGTAAGAGTTTGTCTTTGCGGCCTTCGCGAACTTTGCGTCTGTAGTTTTTGCCGTTCGCCTACAAAAAGCTCTTTACCGCACAGGACGCGAAGATAGGCCGCAAAGGCCGCCAAGGATCGGGCTTGATCTTTGGCTACTTCTTTTTGACAGCCACCTCGCCAGCGGTTCCGGGCAAGACCTTCTACCCGATCGCGAGGTCGTCTCCGGCGCCTACCGGAAATCCGGCGTGGTCGAACACGTGTTTCGTTCCCGAGCCTTCGAGGGAGTCAGGTGACCGACAGCGGCACGCAACAGTCGAAAGGCGCCGATCCAGCGATCCTGCGGGCCGAGAAACTCGGACGCAGCGTGCCCGGCAAAATCCTGGTCGCGGATGTGGACCTTGAAGTCCGCAAGGGTGAAACGCTGGCCATCGTGGGACCCAGCGGGTCGGGAAAATCGTCGCTGCTCCGTTTGCTGAACCGCCTGGATGAGCCGACGGTCGGGACGGTGTATCTCGACGGTGTGGACTACCGGGAGATTGCTCCGCGCGATGTTGCGGCGGCGCGTGGGCATGGTCACGCAGCGGCCTTTTCTTTTTCCGGGAACGGTTGCGGACAATTTGCGATTCGGGCCGCGGCAGCGCGGGCGAGGAATTGTCCGACAACGAGATAGAGAAGTTGCTGCATGCGTGTTCTGCTGGACGGGCTCGGCGGGCGCGATGTGGCGAATCTTTCCGGGGGCGAGCAACAAAGAGTCTCGTTTGCGCGGACGTTGGCGAATTCTCCCGAGGTGATGTTGCTGGACGAGCCAACCTCGGCGCTGGACGAGAATGCCAAGCGCGAGGTGGAAGCGGTGATCGGGCGGATTGGGCGGGAGCAGGGAATCCCGTGCGTGCTGGTGACGCACGATGCGTCGCAGGCGACACGCCTGGCGCATCGGGCGCTGGTTCTGGAAGGCGGCCGGGTCGTTCGGAGCGGAGCGGTCAACGAGGTGTTGCGTGCTTAAGTCATTCTTTCATGGACAACTGCAGCTGGGCTTGGCGCAGGCTTTAGCGGCCGCGCTGGCAGCCCTGGCTGTCGTGGTGGTCGCGGGGCGGCGGGGAATTCATCTGGAAAAGGACCTGGCCATTGCGATGGTGCGCGGTCTGGTTCAGATTGTGGCAGTCGGGTCGATCCTGCTGCTGTTGTTACGCGCGCCCAGCTGGACAAGCGTGTTTTTGCTGCTGGCCATGATTCTGGCAGCGGGGGCCACTTCGGCGAAGCGGGCGAAAGGAATGCCCGGCGCGTTTGAGGTGTCGATTTGGGCGATTGCCTGCGGCGCCGGTTCCATGATCGCTCTCATGACGCTGCTGGGCGTGATCGATACTCCGATCACCACGCTGGTACCGATCGGCAGCATGATGATCGCGAATGCCATGAACACCAACGGGCTGGCGTTGAACCGCTTTCGCGCCGACGTGCTCGCCCATGCCGGAGAGATCGAGACGGCCCTGGCGCTGGGAGCGGACGGGAAGATCGAGTGTCGGGCCTTACGTGCAGGCGTCATTTGAGGCGAGCCTGATTCCGGCGATCGATTCGCTGCGCGCGCTCGGGATCGTATGGATTCCGGGATTGATGGCCGGCATGTTGCTGTCGGGAGCGCGGCCGGTGTATGCGGCGATTTACCAGTTTGTGCTGCTGGCGATGATTTTCGCGTCGTCGGGACTGACCTCGCTGGTGAGCACACTGCTGATTCGCGGGCGCGTGATGTCGGCGGCGGATCAGTTGGTGCTGCGGCCGGGGCAGTGAAGGCCGCGTTGATATTAGAGAGTCTCGCGCAAGGTTTTCGAGAATTGCTTAATGGCGCGCTCGTTCCGTTGGTACCATCGCCAGTGGCCTTCTTTCTGAGCGTCAACCAGGCCGGCTTTTTGCAGGATCGACATGTGATGCGAGATGGTCGGCTGCGAGAGATGGATGCGGGCTTCAACGTCGCAGGCGCACATCCCGACCTCTTTCCCGAGAGAGCAGGCGTTCCTGATTTTAAGAGTTTGCAAGATCTTGCGGCGCGTGGGGTCGGCAATGGCATGGAGCAGGCGCTGGAAGGCTTGATCCTGGGTGGTCATGGACTAGACATAGAATGAAAATCGATGGATGTCAATGTCTGCAGACAGAAACCTTGTGGTGAGGAGTTATGGCGCTGTTTGAAGGGAACGAGCGAAAGGTTCTTGAGCAGAAGATGAAAAGCGAAGGGCGGCTGCCGCCGGGGCAGTCCCTGACGCTGAAGTGGCCTGTCCTGCACTATGGCTCGGTGCCGCGCTTCGATCCCGAACGATGGGATTTCGTTGTGTCCGGATTGGTCGAGAATCCGGTTCGATGGAATTGGAAGGAATTCAATTCGCTGCCCACCGTTACAACCCATAGCGACTTCCATTGCGTCACGCGCTGGAGCCGCTTTGACAATGACTGGAAGGGCGTCAGTTTTCGCGAGGTGCTGGGCCGGGTGAAGGCGAAGCCGGCCGCGAAATATGTGTTGGTTCAGGCCGAACAGGGCTTTACAGCGAACGTGCCGCTTGCCGACCTGGATCGCGACAACGTACTGTTGGCGACGCACCACGACGGCGAGCCGTTGAGCGCCGATCACGGGCATCCTTTGCGGCTTATCATTCCGCACCTGTATGCGTGGAAGTCGGTGAAATGGGTGCGCGGGATTGAATTTCTAGAGCAGGATCGTCCGGGATTCTGGGAGCAGAACGGATATCACATGTACGGGGATCCATTTAAAGAGCAGCGGTTCGATGCGGACTAGAGTGGTTTCCCGCGGCGCTGTCGTTTTCAATCTCTGAGTCAGGATTGCATTAATCGGAGGAAGTGCATGAGCTTTTCGCGTCGCGATTTTCTGACGACTACTGCGCTTGGGTCGTTGGCGCTTGGCCTGGATGGTGCAGGACTCGACGTCCAAAAGAAAACTGAAGCAGCAGCCGCGCCCGCTGCCTCGAACGCGGGCAAGCGTCCGATCATCGTGTCGGCCAACAACGGGCTCGCTTACCTGGATCGGGGCTTCGAACACCTGAGTAAAGGTGGCGACACTCTGGATTCCGCGATCCTGGTTGTGACCGGACCCGAGGACGATGCGAACGATGACTCGGTGGGACTGGGCGGCTTGCCGAACGAGGAAGGCGTGGTCGAACTGGATTCCTGCTGCATGCACGGGCCAACTCGGCGCGCGGGATCGGTAGGCGGGGTTCGCAATATCAAGAACGTCAGCAAGGTCGGCAGGGCTGTCATGGAGCATACCGGCCACGTCATGCTGGTAGGCGAAGGCGCCGAGCGGTTCGCGGTGGCGATGGGGTATCCGCGCGAGAACTTGCTTACGGAACGATCACGCAAAGTGTGGCTGCTGTGGAAGGAATATCACTCGGGCGGCGACTGGTGGGGGCCGGGACTTGCGGATCCGAACTGGAAGGCACCGGAAAAGGAAGACATCAATCGGAAGCCACATGCAGAGATTTGGCGGCAACGTGTGGAGCGGCTGGCGGCGCGCGCGAACGATCTGGGCATCGAGCCGAAATTTTGCCTGGCCGCGGCGCATCGCGTGATCTTCCCGCCGACCGGAACCATTCATTGTTCCGCGCTGAACGAGAAGGGCGAGATGTCGGGGATTACAACCACCAGCGGCCTCGCGTTCAAACTTCCGGGACGCTGTGGGGATTCGCCCGTGATTGGCGCGGGCTGTTATACAGATCAGGATGTAGGCTCGGCGGGAGCGACGGGCAGCGGGGAAGAAAACATCAAGGTGGCCGGTGCGCACACCATCGTCGAAAACATGCGGCACGGCATGTCCCCGCAGGACGCGGGCATGGAGGCCCTGAAACGCATCGTGCGCAATTACAACGGCGATATGAACCGGCTGCGCTTCACGGATATGACGTACTACATCCTGCGCAAGGACGGGGCTTATGCGGGCGTGTCGCTGTGGGAAGGATACGCGGGAGGGAATCCGCACAAAATCGCGGTTCACGATGGGACCAAGCGGTCGGAGGAGTGTGCGCACCTTTTGAAAGGATTCTCGCAGGACTTTCCGCCGTTTCCGAAAATTCCGGAAGAGTTGAAAAAAGGATCGGAGTACTTGAAGTGAGGTGCTAATCGCGCCAGGGATCAAATATCGGCACACCAGTGCCCTGGATATCGGCTTTATTTCTGGTAACAAACGTCAAGTTATATTGTGACGCCGTGGCTGCCAGCAAGCCGTCGATGGCCGGGATTGGGTGTTTGCGAGCGGCGGCGCTTTCCGTCAATTGTCCCCATCGATCGGCCACGGCAAGATCGATCGGAAGAACACGATTTTCAAAACGCAGCAGTAAATCGCGATCCAGCCAGGCCTCGAGGGCTGTGCGTCGGGCGGTCAGGGGCAGGGTAGTGATCCCTTTGCGAATTTCTCCCAGAGTCAACACGCTCAAATAAAGCAGGCTCTCGTCAGTATCCGAAATCCAGTGGGTGACCCGCTGTTCGGGGCGCGGCTTGATCAACTCCGAAATAACGTTGGTATCGAGCAAAAAGCCGCTCACAGTTCGATATCCCGACCGTAATCCGGTTTTCTTTCGAGTTTGAGCTTAACCTTGGCCAGGGGGGACTTGGCGAAAAACTCCACCAGCTTTAGTGGTTGGCGGGCCCGGGCGACCAGGGTTTCAAACTGCTCGGCGGGAAGAACGACCACTGCCTCTTGTCCCTGGCGGGTCACATACTGCGGGCCTTCCGCGTGGGCCCGGCGGAAGAGTTCGCTGAATTTCGCTTTGGCGGTTTGCAGCTGCCAGGAACGCTTCGATGTAAGGGTTTTCGGCTTTGTGTGCATACTAGTCAGACTAGTCAGACTGTAGCATTGGCCGGCCGCGGAAGTCAATCACAAACGGCCCGCGACTGCCTTTACGCGAACCGCACTTTAATATCCGCGCCCTTTTCCAGGTGGATGCTGTCGATGAAGCGGACTCGTCCGGTTTTCAGCGTCATGATGACCGACGAGGTGCGGATGCCTTCGCCGAAGAAGCGGACGCCTTTCATCAAGGAGCCCTCGGTCACTCCGGTGGCGGCGAAGATCATCTGGTTGCCGGGGGCCAGGTCCTCGGCTTCGTAGATCCGGTTTTTGTCCTTGATACCCATTTTCGCGATTCGTTCTTCCAGTTCCGGCTTGTTGATGACCAGGCGGCCGAGCATGTAGCCGTTCAGGCAGCGGATGGCGGCGGCGGTGATGACGCCTTCGGGTGCGCCGCCTGATCCCATCACGCAATGCACCCCAGTGCCAATGACGGCCGCGGCGATGCCGGCGGAAAGATCGCCGTCGCCGATCAGTCGAATGCGTGCGCCGGCCTTGCGGATGTCGGCGATCAATTTCTCGTGGCGCGGGCGGTCGAGCACGATGACCACCAGGTCGTCGACCCCGCGCTGCAGGCGGCGGGCGATGTTTTTCAGGTTCTCGGCCACCGGCGCGTCGAGGTCGATGGCGTGCTTGCAGGAGGGGCCGACGACAATTTTTTCCATGTAGCAGTCGGGCGCATTGAGCAAGCCGCCTTTTTCCGACGCGGCGAGCACGGTGATGGCGCCCGGCGCGCCCGTCGCGCACAGGTTCGTTCCTTCCAGCGGATCGACCGCGATATCGACTTCTGGAACCTGGCGGCCGTCGGGAAATTCGGCGCCGACTTTCTCGCCGATATAGAGCATGGGAGCTTCGTCGCGCTCGCCTTCACCGATGACGATGTTGCCGCGCATGGGAACGGTGTCCATGGTCTGGCGCATGGCCTCGGTGGCGACCTGGTCGGCGAGTGGTCGGTCGCCAGTGCCCATGGTGCGAGCCGATGCGATGGCGGCTTTCTCGACCACGCGCAGGAATTCGAGCGCGAGATCGCTTTCCAGATTTACGCCGAAGCTCTTGACCTTGGCTTCGGCCCGGGTATCGGTAGCCATGAAGTGCCTCCGGAGTATCAAGCCGGGTTGAGACTATAACGCTAACAGGGGGACGAGGGGAAGGACAGCAATCAGGGGCGCGCCTTCTGTATGAACACGCTGTTGCGGCGCGAGGTAGGGCAAGAGCCGAACTCATACTCCGTTGCCCGGTACTTCCGTTTTGGACAAAAAAATCACCCGCACTCCGTAACTTTTCTCGTTCTCATCGCTCCGATCTCAACACAGCGATGCGGAAAACGCGCGCGCACTGGCCCCAGTGCAAGGCCCTCGTGTGTTTTTGGCGGCGCACTAACTTAGAAAACACTGGAGTCAGGAAATGCGAAATGCAGTTCGCTCTCTGCTGATCTTCGCGCTGGCAATGAGTTTCACGTCAGCAATCCCAGCCAACGCCCAGGACGATCATTCAACCGGGACTGGCGCCGTTTTCGTCATGACCAACAACGCCGACCGGAACGAAATTATTTCCTTTAAACGAGCCGCGGATGGCTCCCTGCAAGAAAGCCGTCGGTTTGCCATCGGGGGACGAGGAACGGGCGGACTCACCGATCCTCTGGCTTCGCAGGGTGCGCTCACATTGAGCCAGGATCGCTCCTGGTTATTCGCGGTGAACGGAGGCAGCGGCGAGGTCTCAACATTTTTCGTGCATGGATCCAGGCTTGTGCTGGTCGATCGGGCAACCACTGGCGGAAGTGAACCCGTTGCCGTCGCACAACACGGAGATCTGGTGTATGTGTTGAATGTTGGCGGGAGCAGCAACGTGGTCGGGTTTCGACTCCATCGCGGCGGACAACTGAGGCGAATCGCGAACTCGATACGTTTCCTCTCCACCAACGATTCCGCGGCGGGATCTTTAGCGTTCAGCCCCGATGGCCAGTTTCTTCTTGTCACTGAAAAGGCAACCAACAACATCGATGTCTTTCGCGTGCAAGGTGACGGCACACTGGCGGCGATCGTTGTGAATCCCGCGGCGGCGCCGGGCACATTCGCGGTCACATTCGCTCCCAACGGCGCGGCCCTGGTTTCTGAAACTGGCCCAACCGGGGGCAGCAATGCGTCGACCATCTCCTCGTATGCGGTTCATGCCAATGGGACGCTGACTCCGATCAGCGCGGGGGTGCCGACTCTCGGGAACGCGAATTGCTGGAACGCTGTAACCCCCAATGGCCGATTCGTGTATGCATCGAATTCCGCTTCATCAACCGTGTCGGGCTTTGCGATCGGAGGCAATGGAGTGCTTTCGGCCATCGGCGCAACCGTAGTCGGAACCAATCCGGCCGGCAGCACAAATCTCGACATCGCCATCAGCGCGGACGGCAAGTTTCTCTACACGCTGAACTCGGGAACCGGCGCGGTTGGCATTTTCGGAATTCAACCGGACGGGAACCTGGCCAATCTCGGTGACGTTGAGGGCCTGCAGAAGATGGCGGGCTTCAACGGGATCGCGGCGTTCTAGTTTCCTCTCGTGAGTTGCGGTTGTTTTGGCAGCCGCAACTCGCGGTTTTCTTCAAGGCCGGCGAAGCGCTCGTAGCAGGCTTCTGCTACGCTTTTCGCTATGAGCGTCGAACGAAAAGAGCCCACCTACCTCTTCACCGACAAGCAGGTTGCCGACAAAAGCGAAACCGCGCGGCGCTTCCTTGATACCCGTACCCGCCTGAACGCGAACGTCGACAAAGCGGATAACTTCCTGGTCAAACGCTTCTACAACATCGATCACAACACCTATCTCGAGGGTGCGATTCCCGCGAAGTACAAAGAGTTGATGGGGCTGGTTGTGTCGGCAGGGCTACGCTGCGACGATTGCATGAACTACCACATCATCCAGTCGTATCGGCTGGGCTGCACCCGGCCAGAGCAGGAAGAGGCCTTGAACGTGGCGTTGGTCGTGGGCGGCAGCATCGTGATTCCTCATTTGCGGCGGGCTTACGAGTTACTGAGCGAGTTATACGGTTAGCGGCCGGCTGCTTACGACTCGCTCCACGTGGCGTCGAACCGTTGTAGACTAACGCGCCATGCGTGTGCTTCCAATCCGGTTTGTGGCACTCACGCTTGGGCTCTTCCTCGCGATGTCGACCGAAGGCGCGCAGAATCCTTCCGAATCCACGGCTACGCTCTCTTCCCGGACGGAACTGGTCTCAGTACCGGTGATCGTCACCGACAATTCCGGGGCGCACATCCGCGGCCTGAAGAAAGAAAATTTCACCGTTCTGGAAGAGGGCATCGGGCAGCCGGTTGCCGTATTCGAAGAAATTGAGGCGCAAAAGATTCCGCCGCCGGTTGAGCCCATTCCCGGAGATCAATTCAGCAATCTCCACGCCGACGATCCAGCGAACCGACAGCTCACAATTGTGGTCATCGACATGCTGAATACGGCGGTTTCCGACCAGGTCCATGCCAAAGACCAGATCGTGAAATATCTGACCGCGCCCGGGACTGCCGGGCAGGCCGTGTCGTTATTGGCTCTTGATCGCACAGGGGTGAAGCTGATCCACCACTTCACGCGCGACCGGAAAGAGCTGATGGCCGCATTGAACAGCGTGCAGCGCAGCCAGCAACCTGTTACTGAGGACCCTTCCGAGGCTCTTCTTACCAATGGCACCGACAAGCTTTCGAAGATCCTGCAAAGCTTTGGGGAATTTCAGGTGGGCGGCGAGCAAGCCGCGCTGTCGTTCGATCGACGACGGGTGATCTCCATCACGCTCGACGGCATGCGGCAAATTGCGCAAGCCTACATGGGATATACCGGTCGTAAAACGCTGATCTGGGCGACGGGCGGTTTTCCTTTCGCGCTAACCGAAGAGACCATGGCCCTGAAGGAGGGCACCGCGCCCGTCGATACTCCGGCGAACATGCAGCCGCTCTATGAGAGGACTTGGGCGGCGCTGAACTGGGCGCAAATTTCCGTATACCCGGTGGATGTCCACGGGCTGGGAGATTTGCCCGGGCCAGCCACGGCACCGGTGAAGAAGCCTCTGCCGGATCCGTTTACGCACGGACAATGGCTGCACGCAGAAACCAACGCAACGTTCGAAGCGTTCGCCAAGGCGACCGCGGGGCGAGCGTACCTGAACCAGAACGGCTTGGAGCGGGCGATGCACCAGGCGGCCGACGACAGCTCAAGCTACTACCTGCTGGGCTACTACCTGCGCCGCCAAAACAAGAAGGAGGGCTGGCGGAAATTACATGTAAATGTGCAGCGCGACGGAGTTCATGTTCTTGCGCGAAGCGGTTTTTTCATGACGCCGACATCGAAGACAGAAGACACATCGCCCGACAGCATGCAGGCGGCTCTCGACTCGCCGCTGGAATACACAGCCATATCCATCACCGCGAAGTGGCAGGAAGTGCAGCCCGCAGCGGAGCCGGGAAAGAAGAAGGCGATCTTCACTCTCACCATGCCAGCGGGATTCGCGCAAGTAGACGAGTCCGATCGCAACCGGTTTGCGATTGACTTCTGGGCGTTGGCGCGCACACCGAAGGGGATGCCGGCGGGAGACATGTCGCAGACCATGGAGGGTCACTTCAAGCCCGAGACCTATGACCGGTTTCGCAGCAAGGGTACGGATTACCGTGGCGCGCTCGCGGTCGCACCTGGCGAATACACGGTGCGCTTTGTTGTTCGCGACCGGCTCACCGGACGCATCGGGACGGTGTCTGCACCGTTGAGGGTGAATCCATAGAGTTTAGGGGGCCAACTGCTCCCAGTCGGCTTTTAACATCCCATAAAACTCAATGTCGTAAAACGTCGCCCCACTTGCAGGCGTGTTCGCGCATCAGGCCTTCGTGGCGCATACCGATTTTTCGCAGCACGCGACCGGAGGCGACGTTGTGTGTGACGTAGCACGCGTAGATGCGGTGCAACCCCAGAGTGTCAAATCCATAGCCGAGCATCGCTAGAGCGCTTTCGGTGGCGTAGCCTTGGCCCCAGTAAGGCACGCCGATCCAGTAGCCAAGCTCGGCACGGTGTTGCGCCTCGTCGACGCGGAAACCGATGCCCCCGCAGAACTGGCCGTCGTTCTGGCGCGTGATGGCAAAGCGGGTCTCGGGCGATGCTCCGGCGCTTGCAGCGATGAAATCTCTGGCGTCTTGCTCCGCGTACGGATGGGGGATGCGCAGAGTGGTGGCGGCGACTTCCCGCGCACCTGCCAGGCGGACCAGGTCGGCGATGTCGGTGAGCGCGTGCGGGCGCAGGATCAGGCGGGCGGTGTGAATCTCAGAATCAGGCATGAGGGATGACACGATCATATCGCGTGGGAACTGGACCGCTGCCCACTGGTCGTGTCGGTAGGATCGGCATCAACGAAGGCGCAGGAGGAGACAATCGAGCGGCAACTTGGAGGACCTTTTACGATTTCATGGCCAGCGCCACCCGTATCAGCGACTGAACGCCGTTCCATGAAATCTGCACGCCGATGCACAGCAGGACGAAGGCAATGATGCGCAGAATTCCGTGGGCGGTCTGCGGAGAGATGCGTTCGGTGATGCGCGGGGCGTAAGCGTAGCTGATGAAGACGATGAGACTCAGCACCACCACCGCGGCCAGAATGGCCGAGTGCGAGATGACATTGGCGCTCACATTTTTGACCGAGGCGTGCGCACTCAGAGTCAGCATGACCACGATGCAGCCGGGGTCGACGGTGACCGGAAAGGTCAGGGGATAGAAGACCTTCTCTTCGACCGCACCGTAGCTGGCCGCCGCAACAGCGGCGCCGTTTGGATCGGGACGAACCTCCTTCTGGTTAAGCAGGCTCCAACCCATGGCCGCCAGCACGAATCCTCCGGCGACCTGCACCACTGGAAGCGAGATTCCAAAAAAGCTCAGCAGAGCAGTGCCGACCAGCTCGACTACCAGAAAGAACAGCGTCGTCCGCAATGCGACCTGGCGGGCGAGATTGCGGTAGACCGAATCCGGTGCCGACCCGACGAGCCCCAGAAAGACCAGCGCCGAACCTAGCGGGTTCACCACGGGCAGCAGCGCGCTGAAGGCAAGCCCAAAAAACTTGGCGAATTCTGAAAAGCTGTGCATCGAGCGCAACAGCATAGCATTGCTGGAAAGCCATTGGATTGGAAGGGATTTCGGGTATCGGCGGGTGAGAAATACGCCTTGACGCTGAGCGGTCGAAAATTTGTCCAAAAAGACGAAACGCCCCTGACTCAAAGAGTCACGGGACGCTCGCCCAAACAGCCCTCCCCCAAGTGCTGCTCGAGGAGGAATGTAATCGCAGCGGCAAAAACTGGGAATGGCACGAATGTGCCATTCAGAAGATCCCGACCGCCCGGTCGGATTCACGCTGAACTCGTACCTCAGGTATCTAAACTATTGACAGTCGTAGACAAGATCACAATAATGCGTGGGCCAAAATGCCGAGCTTACGGATGCTCCGAAACAGGCGTTTGACAGGCAGTTTGGCACTCTTCCTCTCCACGATTCTCTGCACGCAACAGTAAGACAACCGATGTTTCTGACAGGAGTGTTATGAAACGAGTTGCGCTGGCGCTGAGCGCCCTGACGCTTGTGGTAGTCGCGGTCGGATTGGTGATCACGACGCGAGAAGTTGTCCCCACCAACTCCAAGTTTGCACGAGGTTCCAACGATTTCACGAGTGAAACCCAGAACTCTTTCGAAGAAGCAGCAGAGGCAGGCGGCGAGCAAGGGCTGGGAGGGGATCGCGATGCGCTCGAAAATATGCCGCCTGCGCTGCGCAGCCATCTCGAGAAACTGATGCAAACGGTGCCCGGCGAAGGGCCCGCAGGCTCGGCGGCCGATTGGCGGTTTATGGCTCGAGCCTACCCGGCCAGCGACATCTCGATGGCCAAAATCGAAGGCGCGCGGGCCGCGCATGAGCAACATGTCACGACCTTTGCCGCAGTCGCAACGCAGGCGGCCGCCACCCGCGCTGCAGCGGCGCTTGCTCCGGCGACTTGGGTATCACTGGGTCCGACGCGCGCGCTGTATCCCCTGTCGCCGTTCCGCGGATACTTCAACTACGTGCCCAACGCTTACGAAGCAGGAGGACGCACCACCGCGCTGGCGATTTCTCCCATTTGCGTTCCCGGCAACTGCCGCCTGTGGGCGACTCCGGCTGGGGGCGGCGTGTGGCGCACCGAGAACGCGCTGGCGTCGGTGCCAACCTGGAAGTATCTCTCGGGCTCCTTTGGGATCAACGCCGTCAGTTCGATCGCTCTTGACCCCAACGATCCGAACACGGTTTGGGTAGGCACGGGCGAGGCGAACGCCTCGGCGGACAGCGAAGCGGGCGTGGGTCTTTACAAGTCGACCGACGGCGGCGACACCTGGACCGGCCCTATTGGCAAGTCCCGGTTCAATGCGCGCGCCGTCGGCACGATCGCGATTGATCCCACGAACTCCAACACGATCTACGCGGGCTCGACGCGCGGGGTGCGCGGAATTTCCTCGGTTCTTAGCGGCGGCGCGGTATCACTGGCGCCTGGAGCCCCGATCTGGGGACTCTTTAAGTCCGTGGACGGGGGAGCGACGTGGTCATTCTTGTTTAATGGTTCGCAGACTGCGGCGCCCTGCAAGAATGTGACGAACGTCGTTCAGAACCTGACGCCGTGCTCGCCGCGTGGCGTGCGCCGAGTTGTTCTCGATCCGTCGCATCCGAACATCGTGTATGCGTCGGCGTACGCGACGAGGCGTGTGGCGTTCAAACGATGGCGGAACGACCTGGGCCCAGATTTTCGCGCCCATCGCCGATGGACCATCAACCAGCTTTACAGAGCGCGCCGAGATTGCCGTAACGCGGTTGGCGGGCGGGAATACGCGGATGTACCTGGCGATTGGCCAGGTCGGCGCTCCGGCGGCACAGTTTTATAAGGGTAACGTGGTCCAGACGGGAACGCCCAATTTCATGTTGCTGACCAGCAGCAACCCTGCGAATGCGGGCTGGGCAACGTACAACTACTGCACCGGCCAGTGCTGGTACGACAACTTCGTGTACACGCCTCCGGGCCGTCCGGACATGGTGTATGTCGGAGGCTCGTACTCGTACGGCGAGGCGGGGGCCGCCATGTCGAACAATCGCGCGGTCGTTCTGTCGACCGACGGAGGAACAACGTTCACCGACATGACCTACGATGCAACCGATGCCTTGCATCCCAACGGCCTGCATCCTGACCAGCACGCTCTAGTGACGAATCCGAACAATCCTCTACAGTTCTTTGAGGGCAATGACGGCGGAATCATGCGCTCGAGCGGAACACTGGTGGACGACTCAGCCCAGTGCGCGGCGCGGGGGGCCACCGGAGTCACGCTGACTCGGTGCCAGCAACTGCTCTCGGCAGTTCCGGGCAGGTTGACAGGGCATCAATCGCGGGCTTACCACGCTGCAGTTCCAGAGTCTGTCGGTCAGCCCGTTTGATTCCACGCTGCTGCAGGGCGGGACTCAGGATAACGGCACGTGGCAATCCACCACGACGCCGGGCCTGTTCCGAAATACGATGTTCGGCGATGGAGGGCAGTCGGGTTTTGACGCGACGGATCCGAATTTCCGCTTCCACACTTATTATGCGCCGCAGGTGGACGTGAACTTCAAAGCGGGCGCAACCCCGGACTGGAACTGGATTGCCGATCCGATCGTGGGAACGCCGGGCCAGTTCTACATTCCCATCATCAGCGACCCGACGGTGAGCGGCACGATGTACGCCGGAACCAACACCGTATATCGCACCAAGACGCATGGCATGGGCACGATGACGCTCGCCCGGTTCCGCTTCCAGTGCAACGAATTCACCGGGCACTTCCAGGTGCAGTGCGGGGACTGGCTGCCGCATTGGAGCGACGTTTTTGACGTCGGCGGACCTGGGAACACGTGCTGGAGGGAACGTGGCGGCGGTCGAACGCGCTGCGTCCGACAATTCCACTCTGTGGGCGGCGACCACCACGGGACGCGTTTTCATTTCGCAGAATGCCAACGCCGATCCGGAAAGCTCGGTGGTGTTCACGCGAATTGATACGTCCTCGGCGGCGGCGCCCAACCGCTTCATCAGCGGGATCGCTATTGACCCCGCAAACGCCAACCATGCCTGGATCAGTTACAGCGGCTATAGCGCGACCACTCCAGCCACGCCGGGGCACGTGTTCGAGGTCACCTACAATCCGACTGCACAAACCGCAACCTTCGTTGACCGGAGCGCAAACTTGAGAGATCTTCCGGTGACCGATATTGCATTCGACCCGGCCACGGGGGATCTGTACAGCTCGAGCGATTTCGGCGTGTACAGGTTCAAGGCGGGCGGCACGCAGTGGCTGCTTGCCGCGAAAGGAATGCCGAACGTGGAAGTCGCGGGCCTGACGATTGTGCCAGGCGCGCGCGTGCTTTACGCCGCAACTCACGGGTTGGGAGCCTGGTCCCTGACCCTGCCATAAGCTGGGAAGCACTAAACTTGTTCCCCGTCCTTCGTCTGGAGGGCGGGGCTTTTTTATTGGGTTTGGGCTGCTGTGGATGCATCACTTACTGGCTCTCGGCTTTACGTGTGAAGCGGCATGTTAACGATCAGACAGACTGCGCCTCTGAGCCACTGCGAGAAGGGTGCTGTACATGCGGATGGCTTGCTTGCGTTCTTCGGCGGTCATTTGTTTCCAGACCATTTCCGCGTTCTGTCGCAGAGGAACGTTCTCGGGATCGGCGCGCAGAGCCAGCGCAAAGTAGCGGTAGGCGGTGGGCAAATCCTTGGACAAGCAATGGCCCGTGGCATAAAGCGCTCCCATGGTGATCATGGCCTTGGGATTGGACTGGTCGGCGGCGGGCTTCACATAATGCAAGCCGCGCTCGCAGTTCTGCGGGAAGCCTTCCTTCCCGTACAAATAGCGTTCGCCCACCAGAACTGGGTCCGTCGATTTTGCAGGCGGTTTCGGAACTGGCTTCGCGACGGGCTTCGGTTTTTCCGGGGAGGGCGGTGGCGGGGCGGCGGCTTCGGCTTCCGACGGCGCACTCTTTTCCGTTGTTTCTTCTTTGCTCGATTCGTGGAGTGGCGGAATCGCTTGGGTTCGCGGGCGGGGTTGTCGCGGAAGCGGGCGCTTTTGGCCTGGAGTGGGCAAGATGGCGCGGCAGGGTTCCGGCGGAATTGGGCGGTGTTATCGGCGTGATGGAACTTTCCGCCGAAGGCGCCGGTGTCTGAGTCGAGCTTTCGGGCGTGCCCGGTCCTGTGGCTGCCGCCGGATTTTGCGGATTCGGAGTTGGCGCGGATGAATCCGCCGGCGTCGAATCTTGCTGCGCTGCCGGTTTAGGCTGAGAAGATGACGTCAAAGACTTGAGGAACGGCAGCCCGCCATTTCGCCAACGCAGCCAGCCTAATCCCACTACCAGAATTAGTGCGATCAGGGTCAGCAGGATCAAGCCTTTGTTGGAGGTCTTCTCTTCGTCGTCTTCCAGAAGATAATCGAGGTCGCGATGAGGCTTATCCGAGGGCGCCCCCAGGTTGAACAATCCGCCGGTATAGGCGGGAGCGGGATCCGGGCTCGAGGCTCGGCGAGCGGGTTCAGGACGTGCCGGGCTCGGGACGGGTCTCGACTAATGGCCGGCCACACATCCCGCAGAACTTGTGATCCCCTGGATTTTCATTTCCGCAATAAGGGCAGCGCACGAGGTTCCTTTTCGCTTGCGTTATTAAAGCCTGCGGGCCAGGACGCCCGCCGCACCACTGACTCTTCGTCCAGACTTCAATTCCTGCAACTAGATTACGATAACGCGGGGAAGCGTTGTGCGGCCAGTGGTTTGGAGGATTCGCATGCTTTACACGTTTGTCGCTAACGTGTTACTCTCAATGACGTTACAAAGAAAAACCGAAACTGAGAAGACAGGAGTGCACCAGGTTAAGTGCTAGCCAGAGAGCAAAAGAAATCCCTCATTGACGCCTATGCGACGCATGCCACGGACACGGGCAGCCCGGAAGTGCAGATCGCGCTGCTCAGCGAGCGCATTGGACATCTGACGGAGCACTTCAAGACGCATAAAAAGGACCACGGCTCACGCCGGGGCCTGCTCATGCTCGTCAGCAAGCGTCGCCGCCTGCTCGACTACTTGAAAGCATACGATTCCGAGCGCTATAAGGGCGTCATCACGAAACTCGGCATCCGTAAGTAACGCGTGCTGAACCCCGCCCGGGGATCGTGTACCCCGCGGCACCTCGCCTTCGTTCCGCCGCCTGGGGGCCGCGAGAACGATATCAAGGAATCCTTGGAAAGTGCGTTCCGGCCACGGCTGCAACATTACTGGCGTTGGCTCACCTCACGCGCAACTTCCCGTTGCGCGCTCGTTGCCCTCCTGCCTAGAAGGATGAATCCATGAAACCCGAAGCAACTGAAATCAGCGTTGAACTGTCCGGTGGTAAAAACCTCAAATTTGAAACAGGCAAGATTGCCAAGCAGGCGCATGGCTCGGCCGTTGTTCGCATCGGCGACAACGTGGTGCTGGCTACCGCCGTCTCCAATCCCGATCCCCGCGAAGGCATCGATTTCTTTCCACTCACCGTGGACTATCGCGAATACACCTATGCCGGGCGGAAGAATTCCCGGCGGATTTATCAAGCGTGAAGGAAGGCCGAGCGAGCGCGAAATTCTGACCAGCCGCATGATCGATCGCCCGGTGCGGCCGCTATTCGCGGAAGGCTTCAAGTGCGAGACCCAGGTCATCGCCTTCGTGCTGTCGGCCGATACGGAAAACGATCCCGACGTCGCCGCGATCAATGCGGCCTCGGCGGCGCTGACCATTTCCGATATCCCGTTCCTGGGCCCGATCGGCGCGGTGCGCGTCGGTTATGTCGACGGAAAGCTGATCACCAATCCCACCTACTCGGAGATGCGCGACAGCCTGGTGAACATCATGGTCGTGGGCTCAGCGGATGCGATCGTCATGATCGAGTCGGGCGCGAAGGAAATTCCCGAAGAGACCGTCGTCGAGGCGATCGAGTACGGGCATAACGAGATCAAGAAGATTTGCGCGGTGATCAACCAGTTGCGCGACAAAGTCGGCAAGCCCAAGCGAAAGGTCGCCCCTCCGGAGTTCGATCAGAAGTATTACGACGAACTGAAGGGCAAGATCGGAGCGCGGTCTGAGCGGATGCGCTGGATACGGCCAAGCATCCCAAGGCCGAAAGCTACACGCCTGGTCAAAGAAATCAAGAAAGAACTGGAAGCGGCGCTTCCGGAAGACGACGAAGATGCCAAGAAGAAGCTCAAGGAATATTACGAGGTTCTGCGGGAGCGGATTTTCCGCGAGCAGGTGATCGAGCAGAAGCGGCGTCCCGATGCGCGCGCGTTCGACCAGATCCGGGATATCTGGGTCGAGGTCGGCGTGCTGCCCCGCACGCACGGGTCGGCGATCTTCACACGCGGGGAAACGCAGGCGCTGGTGACGACCACCTTGGGCACGAGCGACGATAAGCAGCGGCTGGAAGCATTCGAAGGCGAAGCCAAGAAGCGCTTCATGTTGCACTATAACTTTCCGCCGTTTTCGGTTGGGGAAGTTCAGTTTCTGCGCGGGGCGGGCCGTCGGGAAATCGGGCACGGCGCCCTGGCGGAAAGAGCCATCTCGGCAGTGTTGCCGACCGAGGAGAAGTGGCCTTACGCGATGCGCGTAGTGTCGGACATTCTGGAATCGAACGGGTCATCTTCGATGGCGACCGTCTGCGGCGCGGCCCTGTCGCTGATGGATGCCGGCGTTCCGTTGGCGGCTCCAGTTGCCGGCGTGGCCATGGGCCTGGTGAAGGAAGGCGACAAGTATTCCATCCTCAGCGACATTGCCGGCGCGGAAGATCACTACGGCGACATGGACTTCAAAGTTGCCGGCACGCGCAAGGGAATAACGGCGCTGCAGATGGATATCAAGGTTGCCGGGATTACTCCGCAGATCATGCGCGAGGCGCTGGCACAGGCGCAGCGCGGACGATTGCACATCCTCGAGAAGATGGAAGAGGCGCTTCCAGGACATCGCGAAGCCGTTTCGGCATTCGCTCCGCGCTTCTACACCTTGCAGATTCCAGTCGACAAGATTCGCGACCTGATCGGGCCGGGCGGAAAGATGATTCGCAGCATCATCGAGCAGACCGGCGTGAAGATCGACGTGGAGGATTCCGGCAAGGTGAACGTTTCCTCGAACGATCAGGCTTCGGCGGCGAAGGCGTTGCAGATCATCGGCGATCTGACGGCCACGGCCGAAGTAGGGAAGACGTACCTGGGAACGGTATCGCGGCTGGCGGACTTCGGCGCGTTTGTCGAGATTCTGCCGGGGACCGACGGACTGTTACATATCAGCGAAGTGGCCGAGCATCGGATCAAAGATGTCCGCGATGAACTGAAAGAAGGCGATCAGGTGCTGGTCAAGGTGCTGGCGGTGGAAGGCAACCGCATCCGACTGTCGCGCAAGGCGGTTCTGAAGGAACAGCGCGCGAAGATGGGCGGCGGCGAGGCTCCGGTGGAAGCTCCGGTGCCGGCAGCCGCGTCCATGACGATCGAAGGCGGCGCAGATTTTGAGGAAGGCGATGAGCCGAACTTCAACCGGGAAGGGACGCCCCACGAAGTCGTAGTCAGCGAACGTCCACCGGATCGTGGACCGCGACCCAGTGGAGAGGCGGAGGCGGCGGCAGAAGGCGTGGTGGTCGAAGTGGTGGCGGAGGCCGTGGGCACAATGGCCGCGGTCACGGTGGACATGGCGGAGGCGGCGGCGGTCGTCGTTAGAAATCAGAGCAGATGATCAAGAAGCCGCGGCACTCGCCCCGGCTTCTTTTTTACTCGAAGGTAAAGATTGTAACTGTCGTGCCAAGTGAAGCTTACGTCTTTTTTACAATGAGTGGACGAGGGATCGATTCTAATCGCCTATCGATTTCCCTCCCCGTCGATACGTCCAGCATCAGCAGCTAGAATCTGCGTTCGAACTAGGGCAGACACTATGATCCCAAGCGGTCGTGGTGCGATAATCCCGTTCATTGTGCGGCGTCGTGGTGGCGACTCTGCCGGGGTTCCATGCTTATAGCGGTCGTCCCGAAACGACCTCGGTTTATGTGGCGTTTCCTGCTCTATTTTGGAGCTGCAGGATCCGGCCAGCACGTGAGTAACTTGCTCCAGAACTCCTCCCCCAGCCAAGCTAGTTTGACTTTTCATTGCGATCGCCGCGCCTGCATGCGCCGGCGAACGGAAAGCAGCCGCAAAGTACTGGAGCCGGCGAATCACAGGGCATCCGGATTTATGCGGCGAGGTCTCCAGGAGGTTGCCATGAAGTCGCACGCCATTGCGCCCGTGCGGTCCAGAGCTTGCCCGGATCGTACCAGGCTATGCCAAGAGAATGCTCCCCTTGTTGCTGGCCGTTCTGGCGCTCCGCTGTCTCTGCTCGCACAGGGAACGGCGCCGGGAGCGGATGCCGACAAGCAGACGATCCAGATGCTATTGCAGAGGATCGAACGCCTGGAGGCGCGGGTCGAGCAATTGGAAGGGACGCAAGCGGCGGCGGGAAAGGTGCAGACCGCAGGCCTGACCGGACAGCAACCCTCACGTCCCGTGCCGGGCCCGGCCGCGGGTCCCGCCGAAGAGCCAGACCCCCTCGAGAGTGGCCCAGGCGGCGGCGTCCGACCCAGAGCAAGAGTCGGAGCACCTGGAACCGGAGCGCATGGATATGAGCAAGACTCTTTTGCGCATCCGGGGATTCGGGGACGTCAACTTCCATGGCAGCAATCGCACGGCGACACGAATTCTTTTGCCTTAGGACAGTTGAACCTTTTTGTAACGTCGGACATTTCGGAAAAATTCAAGTTCCTGGGCGAGATCGTCTTCGAGTCGGGTCCGGACAACTTCTATAACGTGCCGGGAGGCAGGCGAAACGAATTCGGCGTCGATGTGGAGCGTTACCTGGTGCAGTATTCCTATAACGACTACTTCAATCTGGCGGCGGGCCGGTACCACACCGCCATCGGGTTCTATAACACGGCGTATCATCACAGCACCTGGTTTCAGACGACGACCGGCCGTCCTTTGCTATTCGAATTCGAAGATAGCGGCGGCATCCTGCCGATTCACAACGTGGGACTGTCGGCTTCCGGGAGGATTCCGTCCGGGGCGCTCGGATTGCACTACGTAGCTGAAATCGGAAACGGGCGTGCATCCCGCCAGCCGCTGGGTGACGAGCCCGTGCAGAACGTAGTCGACGAAAACAACTACAAAGCCGTCAATCTCGCGCTGTTCGCGCGGCCGGAGTCGATTCGTGGATTGCAGATCGGGTTCTCGGGTTATCACGACAAACTGATGCCATTCGGGCGCGCCTAGAATCGACGAGACGATCCTGGCGGCCCATGCGGTCTACATGGCGCCGAAATTTGAGTGGCTGAACGAAGTTGTACTTTTGCGGCACGCTCCCGAGGGAAGTTCGCAGGTATTCAATACGCCGGGGTTCTATACGCAAATCGCAAAGCGTTTCGGGTCCTATCAGCCCTACTTCCGGTACCAGTACATCAATGCTTCCGATCACGAGCCAGATTTTCCCGGATGTCGGACGAATGGAGGGCCCCTCGGTTGGCTTGCGGTACGACGCCAGTGAATCGGTAGCCCTGAAGATGCAGTATGACTACAACGTCGCTCGCCACCAGCAGAATTACAGCGGCCTGAATTTGCAGTTAGGATTTACATTCTGAGAAACAGCAAGATGAGGCGACTGCTCGGAATACTGACGATCGTGGCGAGCGGCAGTCCTGCTGCTGGAGGTGGCTCCAGGCGGCGCGGTGCCGGCTGCGTCGCCCAATACGCCAGGCCGGGGGGGATGATGCCCTCGCCATCATCGTGAACCAGACCAATCCCGTTGACGACCTTTCGTTGAAGGAATTGCGAACGGTGTTTCTGGGCGAGCGCAGTCATTGGCCAAACGGACGGCGAATTACCCTGGTGATGATGGACCCGGGATCTGTCGGAGAGAAGAGCGGTGCTCCGCGACGTATGCCGGATGAACGAAACCGAGTTCAGCCGGCATTTTCTGCAGGGCTTGTTCACCGGCGAAGTGTTCGTATCGCCCAAAACACTATCGACCCCGGTGGGCGTCAGGAAATTTGTGTTCAATGTGCCGGGTGCAATCGGTTACTTACGCGCGTCGGACGTCGATGGCACGGTGAAGGTGATCAAGGTGAACGGTCATCGTGTGGAGGACCCAGATTACCCGCTGCGGATTGAGTTCCGGGCCGCGAAGTAAGCATGAGCGAGGAAAGCAAAAGCGCCGGCAGCATGGCGAAGGGCGGCGCCGCAGCCCTGTGGACCTGGGTGTCGCGATTGGTTTCGCGCCACACTTCCAGCCTGCTGCTGTTCATGGTGTTTTGCGTGGTGGTAGCGGTGGGCATCTTCATGATGGGCGACCTGCACACCGCCACCGAACAGGTGCAGCACATGTATGCGGGTTCCGTGCAGGGCTTGCGGGGAATCGGCGAGTTGCAGTACGAAGCGCAGGAAACACGGCGGGCGACGCTTTATGCGCTGACTACCAACAACAGCAACCTGCAGGTCGAGTATGCGGATCAGTCGCGCGCAGCCGACCGGCTGGTGACCGAGGGGATTGCGCAGTACCTGGTGCAAGCTCGGATTCCGAAGGAAGTCGAGGTGGGCAGACGGCTGCAACAGGACTGGGCGGCCTACCTCAGGGTCCGCGATGAAGTTCTAGCGGAAATTCTGGAGGGCAGCATCAAGGAAGCGGTGGACCTCGATCTCACCGGCGGAGTCCCGTCGTTTGAGCGCGTGCGCCAGGACCTGGAGGAAGTTAAGCGACTCTACGATCAGCAGGCCACGGAACAAATGACGGTGGTGGACACTTCATCGCGCAAGTCGGTGATCCGCCTGGTGGGCGTGCTTTGTTTTACGCTGCTGTTTGCCAGTGCGTCGGTATGGGCGATTCAGCGCAGCAAAATGATGAGCGCGATGAAACTGGCGAAGCTGCAGATGGATTTCGTGGCTTCGGTGTCGCATGAGTTGCGCACGCCCCTGGCGGTGATCTGCGCATCGGCACAGAATATCGCCGACGGGGTGGTGGAGGAGAAAGGAACAGCTAGCCAAGTATGGGTCGGTGATCCGGCATCACAGCCGGCAATTGACGGAACTGGTAAACCAGATACTGCTGTTTGCCTCGACCCACGAGGGCCGCAACCGGTATGTCATACGGCCGCTGCGGGTCCCGGAAATCGTGGCCGCGGTCCTGATGAATACCCGGGCGCTGGCGGAGGAAGCGGGCTTCGCGGTCGAAGAACATGTTGCAGGGGATTTGCCGGCGGTGACAGGAGACTTCGCCGCAGTCTGCCAGTGCCTGCAGAATCTGGTGGGGAATGCTGTGAAGTATGGGGGCAACCATCGGCGCATCGTGATTCGCGCGTTTAGCGGGTCCAGAGAGGGCGATCATGAACAGGAAATGCGCATCAGCGTAGAAGATCACGGGATTGGCATTGACAGCGCCGAACTGCAGCAGATCTTCGAGCCGTTTTACCGAAGCCCGGTGGTGACAGCGGCGCAGATTCATGGCACGGGTTTGGGGTTGCCGCTCGCCAAAGGCATTGCCGAGGCAATGGGCGGCAGAATTTCAGTGGTCAGTAAGGTCGGCGTCGGCAGCCGTTTCACTTTGCACTTGCCTTTGGCGAAAGTTTTGGAAACAGAGACTATGGAAGCACAGAGAGTCGCACCGGTATGAAAGAAAATATTCTGTTGGTAGAGGATGAAGAAGCGTTGTGCATGGCCCTGAGCGACCGCTTGCACAAAGAGGGCTATGCGGTGGACTTTGTCACGGACGGGGAAAGGGGATTCGAGAAAGCCACCTCGCTGCCGTTTGACCTGATCGTTCTGGACATCATGCTGCCGGGGCGCAGTGGTCTCGACTTATGCCGCGACATCCGGACGGCAGGGCTGGGCACGCCCATCCTTTTGCTCACGGCGCGCAGCGAAACCGTCGACAAGATCATCGGCCTGAAACTGGGCGCCGACGATTACGTGACCAAGCCTTTCGACATGCAGGAACTGATGGCGCGCATCGAGGCGCTGTTGCGACGGGCTCCGATTCGCAGCGGGCAGGTGGTGCGCCAGTTTGGCGCGATCCGCATCGAGACCCGCGGCATGACCGATCACCGCGACGTGAAGGTGACACGGGGAGGAGTGCCGATTTACCTGTCAGCCCGTGAATTCGAATTGCTCCGCTACTTCGTCGAACATTCCGGCATGGTCCTGTCGCGCGAAGAGTTGCTGCGGGCGGTATGGGGATACGAGGCGGGCACCTTCACGCGAACCGTGGATGTGCATGTGGCCAGCCTGCGACAGAAACTCGAGAAGGACCCCAAGCGGCCGGAACTGATCGTAACCGTGCACAAATCGGGGTATCGTTTTGCAGCTGGCGGCGATTACTAGGGGAAGGCAAGAGAAGTATAGACTGCGCACATGGCGAATGCTCGTGAAGGATCAATCCGGCTGTTCCATTTCGCCGGAGTGGACGTATTTCTACATTGGTCCTGGTTTCTGGTAGCGATCTATGAAATCCAGAGCCGGAACACACGGTACTCCTCTATCGGCTGGAACATCGCCGAGTATCTGGCGCTGTTCCTGATCGTGACCCTGCATGAGTTTGGACACGCCATGGCTTGCCGACAGGTAGGAGGGACGGCGAATCAGATTGTGCTGTGGCCGCTAGGCGGCGTGGCCTATGTCGATCCTCCGCCCCGACCAGGCGCCACGTTGTGGAGCATCGCCGCGGGGCCGTTGGTGAATGTGGCGCTGCTGCCGATTCTTTTCGGAGCTTACGCGCTGGGCCGGACGTCTGGCTGGCCATTGGCCATGCCCGATTTGTACCGGCTGGTGACGATCGCTTCTGGTTATCGATATCGTGCTGCTGGTGTTCAACATGCTCCCCATTTATCCACTGGACGGCGGTCAGATTCTGCGATCGCTGCTCTGGTTCGTTATCGGGCGAGCGCGCAGTCTGATGGTGGCCGCCAGCCTTGGTTTCGTGGGAGTGGCTGGGTTCATCGGCCTGGCGGTTTGGCGGCACTCCATCTGGTTTGGCGCGATAGCCTTTTTCATGCTGATGAATTGC
Source organism: uncultured Acidobacteriota bacterium (assembly GCA_963733805.1). GTDB lineage: Bacteria > Acidobacteriota > Terriglobia > Terriglobales > Acidobacteriaceae > Gp1-AA133. The sequence continues at coordinate 169,317 of CAVTEO010000014.1, forward strand.
TGGGGAGGGCTGCAACATGCGCGTGGGCTGCTGCAGCTCGCAAAATTGCCGCGCCGGGACGGTTTCAGGTGCCCGAACTGCCAAACGGCGCCTCCGCTGGGAAGCTTCTGGAAGTGCGGCGCAGTGCGGGCAACCATTCGACACATTTCAGAGCGGGGCAAGCTGCCCCAGTTGCCGGACACAATATGCCGATACCAAGTGCCTGGACTGCGGGAAGGCGTATCCCATGCATGCGTGGGCGAGCGCAACGTTGGTCCGGAGGGGCCTGAACGGCGGGTTCGCGGAAAACAGCGGCTGAGCCACGTAACCGCACAGTCGAGGGGGAAGGGACAGCCGAAGTTGCGCTGTCCCTCGCCGACAGGTTACGGAGCTGGACTTACTTCACGCGCTCGGCCATCGTGACCGTCCAACCTTGGGGGTCCATGAAGGCAAATTCGCGCATGCCGTAAAACTGTGTTTTTAGCGGCATCACGATAAGGGCTCCCGCTTTCTCTACAGCGCGCAGCACTTCTTCAATTCCCTCACATTCCAGAAAAAGCGTCATGGTCCCACCCAGCGGATCGCGGGCGAGCGGTGGATAGTCCTCGGCGACCGCCTTTTGATCATTGAAAAAGATCTCGATACTGCCCGATGTGACCGACCCGAACACATAGGGCGCCGCATCGGGCACGGTCATGCCTTGCTGGAATCCAAGCACTGAAGTGTAAAAGTGAATGGCCGCCTGGACATCGCGAACCACCAGATTGGGCGTGAGCTTCGTGTATTTCATGGTGTCTCCTCTTTGGATGAGGTGGGCGCGGACTGGGAGTCGGCACACCTCAACGTGTGCTCGCAACTCCTCCATCCACGTCCCTTGCGAGGAGGAACGCAGGTAGGGTCCCTTATTGAATTGCTGACTGCGGGCGGGACCCGCGAGGTACGGGCAGGAGTTTAGCACGAAGCGGCTCAGAGGAAGATAGGAGGAAGTGAGAAGCCGTTGCGTGCGTCGCAGCTGCAGGCCGCCTAGCCGAACAGCTACGACGCGAAGGCAAACAACGGTTTAACTGGCCTTCGCCAGCTCGACGGCCTTGGGACCACTACAGGCCGGGCAAGCACCCGCGCCGGTGAACACTACCGGAACGTCAAAGTGCGTGTTGTAGGTTTGGGGTTGCTCCTCGGTCCAGCGCCACTCACACAAGGCACACTGGTAAACGAGGGGGAGGGTACAGAGTTCGTTTGCCATATTTGCATTCGATGCCGATTTGGGCAGAAGGTGAAGTTACGGAAGTACAGGGCACCGCACAGTTACGCGCATGTTCGCGGGTGGGAACGGCTTTTAACCGCCAAGGACGCGAAGAAGCCTGTTTGAGCTTCTCCGTGCTTGCTTGTCCCGCGGCTCATGCCATTTATTCGAAAAATCCTTGAAACGCAGAGGCCGCAGAGAAAAAGCTGCGGAGGGACGCAAAGAATCAAGTCTGCTCCGCATGCTTAACCGCATAGAATGCCACGCCGTTCCAAAGATCGCGAAGCGAATGGCTCCGCGATTTGCAGGCTTGTCACTGTGATCCCTTGCGTCCTCGGCGGTTAAGGTTTTCTTGTAGCCGCGGCCTAGGCCTCTTCCTCTTCGCCCATCTGCATGGTGAGATAACGCTCGTATCCCAATTCCTTGATCAGATGGACCTGCGCTTCCAGCCAGTCGACGTGGTCTTCTTCATCCTTTAACAAGGTGACGAGCAGGTCGCGGCTGCCGTTGTCTTTTTCATCGGTGGCAACTTGCACGGCCGCGTTGTATTGCTTGACGGCCGAGACTTCCAGCGCGAGATCGCTTTCGATCATGCCGCGAACATTCCCGCCAACATTCAGTTCGAGGGGTTGCATGGAGGGCGATCCGTCCAGAAACAGAATGCGTTCGATGAGCGCTTCGGCGTGCTTCATCTCGTCGATAGACTGCTTCTTGATGTAGTCGGCGAGTTTCTTGTAGCCCCAGTTTTCGCACATCTCAGCGTGAAGAAAATATTGGTTGATGGCTGTCAGTTCTTCCTGCAGCGCGGCGTTGAGCTCTTTGAGTACTTTTGCGTTTCCCTTCATGGCCACAAAGTATCCCAGAGCGCTGCGAAGGACGCAATCCTTTAAGGAGAGCACGCGAGGGAGTGCCGACAAGCCGTCAGCTCTCAACTACCGCGATCGTTTGAGCACGAAGGTCAACTGGTGGCGCCGCGGCGCTTGGGAAAAATCTCGCCGATGCGGCGGATCTCGGCGCCGATACCCTTGAATTTTTCCTCGATATGCTCGTATCCGCGATCGATGTGGTAGACGCGGTCAATGATGGTTTCGCCGTCGGCAACCAAAGCAGCCAGCACGAGGGAAGCAGAGGCACGGAGGTCAGAGGCCAGGACAGCGGCGGCGCTGAGAGGCGTCTTGCCACGGACGATGGCGCGGCGGCCTTCGATGCGGATGTGGGCGCCCATGCGAACCAGTTCCTGCGCGTGCATGAAACGGTTCTCGAAAATATTTTCGGTCACGATGGACGTGCCTTCGGCCTGCGTGGCCACGACCATGTATTGCGCCTGCATGTCGGTGGGGAAGCCGGGATATTCTTCGGTATTCACGTCGGCGGCGCGGAGCGGATTGTCGCCCATGACGCGAATGGAGTCGGTGGTGTGCGTCATCTTCACGCCGGCCTCCTCCAGCTTTTGCAGCACGGCAGTGAGATGGGTGGGATCGCAGTTGGTGACGTTGACATCTCCGCCGGTCAGGGCGGCGGCGGTAAGAAAGGTGCCGGCCTCGATGCGATCGGGGATGATGCGATGCTTGGCGCCGCCGAGTTTGCTGACGCCTTTCACATGGATCGTCGATGTGCCGGCGCCGTGAATGTGGGCGCCCATCTTGTTGAGCAGGTCGGCGAGGTCGGCGACTTCCGGCTCGCAAGCGCAATTCTGCATGACAGTCTCGCCCTCGGCGAGAGTGGCGGCCATCAGCAGGTCTTCGGTTCCGGTGACCGTGATCTTGTCGAAAACAATCTCAGCTCCGCGCAGGCGATCGGCGGTAGCTTCGACATAGCCGTGATCCTGCGTGATTTTCGCGCCCAGGCGCTCGAGTCCTTTGATGTGAAGGTCGATGGGACGAGCGCCGATGGCGCAGCCTCCGGGAAGGGACACGCGGGCGCGGCCACAGCGGGCGACCAGCGGGCCCGAGAACGAGCGTGGAGGCGCGCATGGTCTTCACGAGTTCGTAGGAGGCTTCGGGAGTGGCGAGATTGCGAGCTTGAATGGTGGTGCGATGCTGGGCGCGGCCGTATCCCAGCTCGACTTCGGCGCCCATGGCGGAGAGCAGGCGACGCGTCGTTTCAATGTCGCGGACCTGGGGAATGTTTTCGAGGACAACAGTGTCTTCGGTAAGCAGGGCGGCAGCCATGCAGGGGAGCGCGGCGTTTTTCGCGCCGCTGATGCGCACTGTGCCCAGCAGGGGTGTTCCGCCGCGGATGACTAATTTATCCATAGCGTTCTGAGTTTGAAAAAGCTCTTAATCACAAAATCGCAAACAATTCGCGAAAGACGGGAGGTAAACAATCTCCTGCCAGATTTCGGAGATCTTTAACCATATAAAACGGCCCTCTCATGTCGATCACAGCCAATCCACTTTACAGGATGAGTTCAGCAATGGCGCTTACTCTTTCGGGCTAGGGCGATCGCTTTGCGGACATGTCCGGCGGTGGCCTTGAGTGCCCGGGCGGCTTGGGCGCGTGGAACTCCGGCTTTCAGCATGACCAGCGCGAGGGGAACGTCGTGGCCGGCGGAATTCAGCGTTCGGTGGGCCTGATCGCGGTCGACGTGCGCGGCGTGCTGCAGGATGGTGATTCCGCGTTCGGAAAGCTTGCTGTTCTTCAGGCGCAGGTTGACCATCAGGTTGCCGTAGACGTAGCCAAGCCGGGTCATCGCGCCGGTGGTGATCATGTTCAGAACCATCTTCTGCGCGGTGCCGGCTTTCATGCGGCTGGAACCGGTAAGAACCTCGGGGCCGACGTCGGTGACGATGGCGAAGTGGGCGGCGCGTTCGAGTTGTGAGTTGGGATTGCAGGCCAGGGCGATGGTTTCGGCGCCGCGGCTGCGGGCGTATTGGACAGCGGCGATGGTGAAGGGCGTGCGGCCGCTGGCCGCAATCCCAATGACGACATCTTTTTTGGTAGGTTTGCGCTTGGCCATTTCCGCGCGGCCGAGTTCGCTGGAATCTTCGCTGGCTTCGGCTTCGGCGCCCAATGCTTTCGGACCTCCGGCGATGATGAATTGCACCAGCGCCGGGGGGGTGGCGAAGGTGGGCGGAATCTCGGAGGCATCCAGCGCGCCGATGCGACCGCTGGTGCCGGTGCCGACGTAGAGCAGGCGTCCCCCCTTGCGGAAGTGGGAGGCAACGGTGTCGATGGCGCGGGCAATGTGCGGCAGGGCGCGGCGTACGGCATCCGCGACTTTGGCGTCCTCAGCATTAATGATGCGCGCGATTTCGAGAGCGGGCTTCAGGTCGAGGTCGGCGGAAACGGGATTGGATTGCTCGGTGGTCAGGTCCTGCAGCGGGCGCGGTTTCATGCGTGCATGATTATTGTACGGCAGCATGCCCCGACTGCGTCGCTGGCGCGCCATCTCGCTCCGCATAACGGAACTGGCCCGAAAATCTTATAACGCAGAGATCGCAGAGAACTGCCGCAGAGGCCGCTGAGAAAAGCTGGACTTCCTAGGCTGAGAGAAACCGGGCTGCCTAAAACATTGACTTCCGATTCATTGCAAGACTCAGGCGTTAAAAAGGCTTCGCTCTGCGCCCTCTGCGTTTTAAGATTTGCCATTACGGCTTCAGGGCCTCGATGACGGCATCGTGAAATTTTGGACGGAGTTGTTTGATGGCCTGATTCGCGCAATCGGGCCAGGTGCGGTTGGTCAGCAGGGTGATGGAAAGCCGGCGCTCGGGGTCGATCCAGAGGGATGTGCCCGTGTAACCGAGGTGGCCATAAGCGCGCGCGGAGAAGTGGCGGCCGGATTGTGATGGCGCGGACGGCGTGTCCCACCCGAGGGCGCGGGAGGTGCCTTCCGGCGCTGTTTCACGCGTGGTGAACAGAGAAACTGTTTCGGGGCGCAGGATCGGGCCGCCGCCTTGCAGCAGAATGTGAGCGAAGGTGGCGACATCCTGGGCGGTCGCGAAAAGGCCTGCGTGTCCGGCGACTCCGCCCAGCACGCTGGCGTTCTCGTCTTGCACCTCCCCCTGAATAACGCGATGGCGGAAGGTCTGGTCGTCGGCGGTAGGTGGAATTGTGGGGCGCAGTTCAGGCGCGGGATTGAACGTGGTGTGAGTCATGCCGAGCGGGCCCAGGATTTCTCTCTGGCAGAAGCGATCGAGGCTCTCGTCGGCCAGGCGCTCCAGGGCGACTCCCAGAACGATGAATCCGATATCGCTGTACTCGGCGTGGGAGCCTGGGTCGTTGGCCAACTCAGTCGAGAAGGCAGCCTGAAGAAGTTCCTCGCGCGTATGGGCGCGGAGGAAAAGCTTCTCGTATGCTGGAAGTCCGGAGCTGTGCGCCAGCAACATGCGCAGGGTGACTTCGTCGCGGCGCGGATCTTCCCCGGAAAACTCGCCGACGATCGAGATGACCGGAATGTCCAGATCAAGCAGACCGCGCTCGTAGAGGATCATCGCCATGGTGGTGGTGGCGAGAACCTTGGTTACGGACGCCAGGTCAAACAGGGTTTCCAGGGACCGGCTGCAGCGACGCGGGATCGTAGGTGAAACGGCCGAAGGCACGCAGGGCAATGAGTTTGTCAGCTTGTGTTACAGCGAGCGATGCCGCCGGGAATGCACGGCCGGCAATGGCGTGTTCGAGGACTTCAAAGGCGGTGGCGAAGCGCGCATCCTGCCCGTCGTAGGCGGCGGTAGGGAAAGCGGCGGGCTGGGGCTGGGTGCGAGTCAGAACCATGCCTTGGTGGGCGTGATGGGTTTGGTTATAGCAAAGAGTGCTGGGTCGGTAAAGCAAAGGGACGGTGGCGGAGATGGCACCTCCGGGTGCCGAGTTTCATTGAGGCGGCTGGGGGGAGTTGTGTACAGTCGAGATATCCCAAAGGTTGCAGGGTTAAGAGAAGGCGGTGCGGGTGAACGTGTGCGCGCAAAGGGCCAGGGTGGCGTCCCCTGAAGATTGGAGAGTGTTTGGGCAGCGGGCCCCGCAGTCACGCGCAGGTCTAAATCTCCCGCGTCGCTGCGCGACTATTGGCGGGGTGCTTCGCAGGCCGTTTTGCTCGCCGCGCTTTGCCTGGTGGGCGCTGCCGGAACTCCGATCTCGGCGATGACCCAGAAGCCGGTGACTTCGCTCGTTCGCCTCAGCGTGGTCGATGCCATCGTGCAAGATGCGATCGACGAACATCAGATTCCCGGGGCGGTGGTGCTGATCGGCCATGATGGCAAAATCGTCTACCGAAAAGCGTTCGGACACCGGTCGCTCGAGCCGCGCCGGGAATTGATGACCGTCGATACAATTTTTGATCTCGCGTCGCTGACCAAGGTAATTGCGACCACCACTTCGGTGATGCAATTGGTCGAGCGCGGGAAGGTCCGCATCAGCGATACGGTAGTGAAGTACCTGCCGGAGTTCGGTCAGAACGGCAAGGAAGACATCACGGTGCGGCAACTGCTGACGCACTATTCCGGGCTGGCTCCCGATCTCGATTTGCAGACGCCCTGGCAAGGGAAAGACACGGCCTACAAGATGGCCTTTGCCGAGAAGCCGGAGACGACTCCGGGCTCCGGGTTCGTTTACAGCGACATTAACTTCATTGTGCTGGGCGCGCTGGTCGAGAGGGTATCAGGCCAGAGCCTGGACCGCTACACGGCGGACCACGTCTTCGCTCCCTTGAAGATGACCCGCACGCGCTACCTGCCGCCGAAGGCATGGCGCGCGAAGATCGCGCCCACCCAGTACGACGATCACAATCATATGTTGTGGGGAGAGGTGCACGATCCGACTGCGTTTCGCATGGGCGGGGTCGCCGGCCATGCGGGATTATTTTCCACGGGGGACGATCTGGCCAAGTTTGCGCAAACGCTGCTCGATGGGGGCGGCTCGATCCTGTCTCCGCTGATCGTCGAAAAGATGAGCACTGCGGAGCAGCCCCCAAATGCGACTGCCGTGCGTGGATTCGGGTGGGACATCGATACGCCGTTTTCCACCAATCGCGGAGAATTGCTGCCGGTGGGCTCGTATGGACACACAGGATTTACGGGAACATCGATCTGGCTTGATCCCACGACCAAGAGCTACATCATTCTGCTGACCAATTCCGTGCACCCGCGCGGGCAGGGAAACGTGATCGGCCTGCGGACCAAGATTGCGACCGCGGTGGCGGCAGCGTTGCCGTTGACGGTCGAGGAGAAGGAGAAGCTCCGCTGGGAGAGCATTACTGGGTATAACGAGGCGCAAAGCGGAGGCCGCAGGCTGGCGGTGCGCAATGGAAGCGTAAAGACGGGAATCGATGTGCTGGCAGCACACGGATTCGATGCGCTGAAAAACGGTGAAGGGAAACGCAAGATCGGGCTGGTGACGAATCAGACGGGCGTGGATTCAGAAGGACGGCGGACGATTGATGTGCTGGCGGGCGCGCCGGGCGTGTCACTGGAGGCGATCTTCAGTCCCGAGCACGGAGTCACTGGTACGCTGGACACTACCGCGGTCGGCAACTCGAAAGATGCGGCGACCGGAGTACTGGTGTACAGCGTGTACGGCGCTACTGATGCGGCGCGGCGGCCCTCGCTCGAGGTCCTGAAGGGATTGGATGCGGTGGTGTTCGATATCCAGGATGCGGGCGTTCGCTTTTACACATACGAGACTACGCTGGGATATTTTCTGGAAGCGGCCGCCAAAGCTGGAATCGAGATGATCGTGCTCGACCGTCCCAATCCGATTACTGGATCATTCGTGCAGGGTCCAGTGGCGGATCCAGGGCAGGAACGGTTTACGAATTACTTTTCGATTCCGGTGCGGCACGGCATGACCATGGGCGAGCTCGCGCAAATGTTCAACGCCGAACGAAACATCGGAGCCAGGCTGAAGGTGATCCCGATGGAGGGGTGGCTGCGGGGGGACTGGTACGATTCGACAGGATTGACGTGGATCAATCCGTCGCCGAATTTGCGGAGCTTGCGCGAGGCGGAACTCTATCCGGGAGTCGCGCTGATTGAGGGCACTAACGTTTCCGTGGGCAGGGGCACCGATACGCCATTTGAGTGGATCGGGGCTCCATGGGTCAAGTCGCGTGAACTGGCGGAATATCTGAACGCGCGCACGCTCGCGGGAGTGCGCTTCGTGCCGGTGAGTTTCACGCCCTCTTCGAGCACGCACACCGGGCAAGTGTGCCAGGGCGTGAACATCGTGGTGCTGGATCGAAACACCCTGGACGCGCCGGAGTTGGGTGTGGAACTGGCGGCGGCGCTGCTCAAGCTCTATCCCAAGGACTTCAAGATCGAGCGCATGAACGAGCTGCTGGTAAACCAGTCGGCTTACGACGCGCTGCTGGCCGGGCAGGATCCGCGACGAGTCGCCGAAGGTTGGCGGGAGGCGCTGGAGAAGTTTGGCGACATGCGGGCAAAGTATCTGCTTTATAAGTAGGGCGCGCGGATTTGATGGTCTGTGTTCCCCCAGCCTCGTTGGGACTCTCGGATACGCAATTTTTTTGCGGCTTCGCGGTCGTAGCCTCATTCGTCCCTCCCGCCCGGAGACATACTTACTTTCAATCGGGCTGGTGAAAAAATCTTTAATATGAGGTACGGAACACGGGTGGAGCGGCTCGGGATCGGGCAGCTAAATGACGTATGCCCAATGGTTTCCGTCTATATCCTTAAAATGGGTTTGAAAATATATACTTTTATGTATATATTAGTAGTACGTTGACATAGAGGAGTGGGGGGGAAGACGAATGACGCCGACAGGCGCTGTGAAGACCAAGAAAATACTGGTTGAATTCCCCGAAGACCTGTTGCAGGAAACTCAGCAAATTGCCAGTGATCTCGCGACTGACCGGAGCAAGGTCATTAGGAGAGCGGTGCGTTTTTATTTACAGAAGAGAAAGAATGCCCGGATTGCACGGGCTTTGGCTGAAGGATACCAGGCATTCGCCGATTTGGACCGGCGCATCGTTGCAGAATTCGACGGCGTGGATTCGGAGAGCTTTTAAATGCCCGGCAAGGTCACGCGGGGCAATGTCGTTATGGTCAATTTGGACCCAACGGTGGGTCACGAAATTAAAAAGACGCGGCGATGTGTCGTGATTCAAAACGATATTGGAAATCGATATTCCCCCACGACCATCGTCGCCCCCATTTGGGGTGCGGAACATTTCAAGGGCGCAAAGCCTTACCCGGTTATGGTGTTCGTCAAAGCTGGCGACGGGGGGACTACAAAAGACTCCTATGTTCTATGCAACCAGATTCGCTCAGTTGACGAAAGGCGTCTGGGCACAGTAGAAGGAAAATTAAATCGTCGGACCATGAAAGACGTAGACACTGCTTTGAGAATATCTTTGGCACTGTGATCTCACGTACGTGAAAATTGCAGATACCTTTGCCCTTTTCATGGGGGCTTTTGTTTTGGGCGGAGGCATGCTTTGCATCTCCGTGCGGCTCGATTTGGGAGAGCACGACAGGCTGCTACCCGGACGGCCAGTCGGGCGATGTCCCGGGGGACCTTCTGACGGGTGCCTGGGGGCAGGGGTTTCGCTAGAATGGGGCGACCGGTTTATCCCTCAGGAGACATGGATTGACCAACCCGGGTACCCCGAAAACTCCGGCGAATCCCTTTTATCGCTGTGCGGGCCCCAATTGCGGGACCCTGAAAGGATCGAGCGACCGCTGGTGGCTGATGTGGACGTCGTTTGCCGACCTCAGCATTCCGGTGCTGTACCTGTGCCCATGGGACGAGGAGATTGCGCAGAAGGAAGGCACGCTCCATGTGTGCGGGGAGCTGTGCGCACAAAAGCTGCAATCCCAGTTCATGGGAAACGTGCGGGAGAACATGGTCCGCCGGGGCGGATAACCGTCGCGGCCGCGTCTAAGACCGTGTTCCAAATCGGCATACCTGTTTCGATCTCCAGACCTCGGCAGTCAACTCAGGAAAGGCAGCCTGCATCCTAGGAGCAGGCGGGCGCGTCTTCAATAAAAGAACGCGACACAGGAAGGCCGTCGGGACTACCATATCTCGGCTCGGGAGATGACGTTATGCGATGCATTACAGGATTGGTTCTGCCCCTGGCGCTTTCGGCAGCGGCATTTGGACAGGCGGCTGACAATACTCCGGCCGTGACCGCGGCGAAAGCGACCACAATCGAGATTCCCGCCGGCACAAAGGTAGCCTTGCGATTGAAGCAGGCCATTTCCACCAAGACCGCACGCGAGGGCGATGCGGTGTACGCCGAGACCACCTTTCCGATCGCCATTGACGACCGCATCCTGATTCCTGTGGGAACCTACGTGCAGGGCAAGATCAGCCATATCCAGAGAGGTGGTCACATCAAGGGACGCGCGGAGTTGCTGATCCATTTTACTTCGATGATTTATCCGAGTGGGTACACCGTGATGTTGCCGGGCGCGCTCGAGAACGTTCCGGGCGCCGAACACGCAACCATGAAAGATTCGGAAGGAACGATCCGGCAGGACAGCGACACCGGGAAGAAGATGGAAACGGTTGCCAAGACCGCCGGCACCGGTGCGGCCATTGGCGGTCTGGGAACCGGAACCTGGAAGGGCGCAGGCATTGGCGGCGGGATTGGCGCGGGGGTGGGTGCGGCGATCGGGATGCTGTCGCGCGGAGGGGATGTGCGGCTGGAGCCGGGGACATCGGTCGAGATGGTGATTCAGCGGTCGGTGCCGCTGGACGGAAGCCGGGTGCCGCGCTCGTAAGGTGATTACATGGAGTTGAGTGTTCTAGGAATGCCGCCAACAGGGGCTGGGCGAGGATTGCGCACGTTTCGAGATTAAGGCTATTTGATTGCGTCGTGCTGGCGGGCGAGGACGCCCGCCGCTCCATCCGACTTACTTCAGGTTAAACAACGCATTCACGTGGGCTGTCACCGTGACAGTCTGGGGAGTGAACTCTTCGGTCGGCGCCGGTGCGGCCGCTTCGGCCTTCATCGCCATGACGCGCGGCATGGGAGCGAGGGGCCGGACGTTTTCGTAAGTGTCGACTGAGGCGTAGGAGAGTTCTCCGACCGTACGTTCGGCGGCTTTGGCCAGGGCCTCGGCGGATGCGCGGGCGCGGCGGTAGGCGTCTTCGACGGCTTTGCTCTTGGCATCATCCATGTTATCGAGCGTGTAGGTGATGGACTGGCTTTCGCTGACGGCGGAGTCGGCGAGTTGCTGCGTGATCGGGCCGATCTTGGCGAAGTCCTTGAGCTTGAGAGTCACGCCGGTGCTGGCGCGGTAGCCGATGAGTTTCCGCTTTGGATTTTTCCAGTCGTAGACCGGTTCGATGGAATAGGAATTGATTTGCGCAGTCTTCGGGTCAATGGCATTGTCGCGCATGATCTGGCGGACCTGTTCAGCCTGTTTGGCGGCTTGATCGTAGGCGGCTTTGGCGTTGTCGGCCTGCGCGGAAATGTTGAACTGTACCAGCGCCGTATCGGGAGCGCTTTCGAATTTGCCGTCAGCACCCGTAAACAGTGTGTTCGGGGCGGCGTTGACGGTCGGAACTTGCGAAACCAGCATCGTGGAAGCAAGCAAGAGTGCGAGCAGCAAGATGGTTTTCATGGGGCGTCTCCGTGGATTTCGGTCGCAGAGAGTGTATACGGACAGGGCTTCCTTTGGGCAGACCACAGCTGTTCGAGACACCCGCTTATTGTTGACGAGCCCGCAACGGCTGCGTTAGTTCTTAGGACGCGACGTGCTCAGCGACGACTCCGAAATCATTGGCGTCACTCTTCGTGATGCCTCACGAATCGCTGTCTCAGCGAAAAGGTATTTGCAGAGGATGATCAAGACGGACTTCAAGAACCGTGCCTTTCTCGAGCCGCAGGTCGTGATCAGTCAGGAGGCCGGCGATGGCGCCCACCCCGGCACCGGCACCAGCACCGATGCCCGCGCCCTTGCCGCCGCCTTTGATCGCCCCGGCGGCTGCGCCGATGCCTGCCCCGACCGCGACTGCTTCAATCTCGTGTTCCTTGCTCATGCCCTTGCGCTGTAGTTCGCCCTCATCGCCGGGCTCCTTCACGGCATGATCCCCGGGAACAGCGGTGACCGTGGCGATCAGGGGCATCGAGCCGTGGCCGGTGTCAATTTCATCGAAGCTCAACATCATGCGGGCATGGAGGCCCTGCTCGACCGAACTCACATGTCCCTTGATGGTTTTGCCGCGCGGGATGACGACACCATTGCCTGCAACCAGGTCCTCGGCCAGCTTCGCCTTGAAATGCTTGCCCGGTTCCAGCTTGCGGGTGTCGAGCTTGTCATTGAGACGGATCAGGAAACGCGTGCCTTCGGGGATGGCGTTCGGAGGAGATTGCGGGGCGACTGCCGGATCCTGTGCCAGCAGTGGAGAAGCCATCAGCAGCGCAAACAGGGACCATAGAACTCCGGACCGGAAACTGGGCATAGCGGACCTCGGCACAATGAATTCGGGGATGCTCTCGAATTTGGATGTGAGGCGAGGCGAATAGGCTGCCTGTGGGGAGAGTCTTCGGAAGCAGGCCAAAAATCCTAAACGCAGAGATCGCGGAGAACGGCCGCGGAGTTCGCCGAGAGAGACTGGGGAGGGGATCTGGGTGATTCTTATAGCGAGCAGGACGGAAATCGGGGCCAGCTATAGGCCGCCCTTGGCTCCGGTGGCGTAGGAGGGAAAGTTGTGAATCTGGGCGTCGATCTGCAACCGGAGGTCCATCCACAGTTTGTCGGGGATCTCGTTATAGATCCTCACGATTTCCGGATCAAACTGACGCCCGGACCAGTCCTGAATTTCCTTCTTGGCCGCTGTAAATGGACGGGCAGGGCGATAAGGACGGTCGGAAGTGATGGCGTCCAGCGTATCGGCGATGGAGAAGATTCTTGCTCCGAGCGGAATCTGGTCGCCCTTCAGTCCGCGCGGGTAGCCCGAGCCGTCATATTTTTCCTGGTGGGCGTAGACGATTTCCGAAGCCTCCTGCAGGAACGGAATCTTGAGCAGCATCTTGTACCCGAGGAAGGCGTGTTCCTTCATGATGGTTACTTCGTCGGGAGTCAGGGCGCCCGGCTTGCGCAGAATCGCGTCGGGAATGGCCATCTTGCCGATGTCGTGCAGGAAAGCTCCGCGGGCGATGACTGCGATGTGCTCCTTGGGAATCTGCATGGCGCGCGCGATGGCAATGGTGTAGGCGGTCACGCGCTTGGAGTGGCCTTCGGTCTCGGCATCGCGCAGGTCAAGCGCATCGCCTAGTGCTTCGAGCGTGATGTCGTAAGATTTTTCCAACTCGCCCAGAGCCTGCCGCAATTGCTCCGTGCGCTGCGCCACCAGAGCCTCGAGATTGGTCTGGTAGGCGCGATTTTCCAATTTGAGCCGACGATTCTCAAGCGCGCGCCGAACCGTGTTGAGCAGTTGCTCACGCTCGAAAGGCTTCAGCAGATAGTCGTACGCCCCGTTGCGGATCGCAGTTAAAGCGACGGAGATGTCGTGCACCGCGGTCACCATCACGACCGGCATGTCCGGATAGCGTTCCTTGGTCTTTTCCAGCAGTCCAATGCCATCCAGACCCGCCATCATCAGGTCGGAAAGCATGAGCTCGAACTCCTCGCCCGAGTCCAGCAGGGCGAGGGCTTCCAGGCCGGAAGCGGCTTGACGGCATTGGTAGTTAGCGGAAGCCAACATGGAAGACACAATTTCACGAATTGAGTCTTCGTCATCGACGACTAGGATGCGTTCCGAGGGCATGATTCCGAGTTTGGAGTCTACTGCATAATACTCCACCGGCTATGTTCCGAAAGTAACCAAAGGGAGGAGGAAAACCGATTGGTAACGGGTCAGCGCATGATATTTACAAAACGAGCGCATACGCTAGCGAACTGCGATGATTCTTCCACTTTGTGTCTGGTATGCGGCCGACGCACTGGCCGCGCCGAAGCTGACAGCCCAGGAATCTGCGGCCTTCATCATGCTGGCCGCAAGCATCCTGGTGTTCCGCACCTTCCGGGAGCGTTTCCTGCTGGTGTGGATCCTGGGCTGGCTGGCATATGCGGTGTCGCAGTGGTTCGGAGCCGACTCATCCGCGTTCATCACGTCGCCTGAACTGCAAGCCATCTCACAGGCGGCCTTTGTCCTGGCAGTCAGTCTGTTCGCAGCCTCGATTCTGGTCTACACGCGCAAAGAAAAGTACATTTTTCAGTTGTCGATCATCACCGGGTCGATCATGACCCTGGCGGTCGCGCGGGTGCTGTACTGGCCCGACGAGATGGTTGCGCGGGTTCCGTTGGAGATTGCTTACCGGCTTGTGGCCATCGCCGCCGCGGTTCAACTGCTGCGCTACCGCTGGGGGCGGTTCGAGATCGGCCCGTCGCTCTTGGCTTGCGGCTTGTTCTTTCTCCATCTGGACTGGACGGGAGTGACAACCGGCGTACCCAACGGCGTGTTCCTGATTACCGACCTGCTGCTCGGCCTGGGAATGCTGTTCACGGTATTCGATGACTCGCGAGCCAGGACGCAGCGCCTGGGAGTGATCAACAGCCTGACCTCGGCAATCGCGCGGACACAGCAGCACGGACCCTTGATGCAGTCGGCACTCGACGAACTCAAAAGAGTGATGGAAGCGAAGGCCGCGTGGTTCCGGCCGGGGGACGCAGAGCAGGCCGTGGCCATCACGAACTACGTCGGAGTCTCGGCGGAATTTCTGAAGGGCGCCAACCTGATCCACCTGGATGAGACGGTGGAGAAAGCGCTGGCCGAGCAGAAGCCAACCGTAGTAAAAGCCAGCGCCATGATGCCCTCGGTGCAAGCGTACCTGCAGGATGAGAAGCTGGATCATCTGGTCCTGGTTCCACTGCAGGGCAAGAAGGGCTCCGTGGGAACCATCGCGCTGGGCAAGGCTCACGCCTATTGCTACTCGCTGGAGGAGATGGACTTTCTCCACACCAGCGCCAGCCAGGTGGGTATTGCGGTCGAGAATCTGCGGTTACTGGAACAAGTGTTGCGCTCGCAGCGGCAGTGGATGAATACGTTCGACTCCATTCAGGACGCGATCCTGGCGCACGATTCTGAATTTGTCATCACCAAGGCGAACGAGGCGCTGCTCCAGCATCTCGGGTTGGCGCCGGCTGACGTGATGGGCAATACCTGCGACGAAGCGCTTCCGCATGAGTTCGCGAAATGGACCAATTGCCCGTATTGCTCGCGCGGCGATGTGGACTTCGTGGAGGGTCCCGATCCATGCTTCGGCGGATTCTCGATGGTCTCGACCTCGTCCTACTCCGAGCAGGGCGGCAAGCAAAAGGGAACCATTCACGTTATCCGCGACACGACGGACCGGAGGAGCGCCGAGGAGAGGTACCGGTTGCTGTTCGAGCAGGTGCAGCAAGGAGTCTTTGTCGCGACACCCGAGGGCAAGCTGCTCGACTGCAACGATGCTTTCGTGCAGATGCTGGGTTACGAGTCGCGCGAAGAGTTGATGGCGCTCAACATCAACCAGGAACTGTACGTCTCAGCCGAACAGCGCGAAGCCTTCCGCAAGGAAATCGACGCGCACAATTTCGTGCGCAACTTTGAAGTGACCCTGCGGCGCAAGGACGGGGCGCAGCTGACCGCTTCGGAAAGCAGTTTTGCGACGCGTGATGGATCCGGACGAGTGGAGCGGTACCAGGGCTTCGTGCTCGATATGAGCGAAAAGAAGCGCGTGGAAGATGAGATGCGGCGGCGCAACCGTGAATTAAACGCGCTGAACGCCATGGCCGTGATCGCCACGCAATCTTTCGATCTGGACGAAATTCTGAATTTGACGCTGCGCCAGGTGATTTCGCTGTTCGGGGCCGAGACAGGCTCGATCTATCTCTCCGATTCGGACGAGACCACGTTCCGCCGGCGCGCCGGATGGGGACAGCGCAGCGAGCAGCGAGCGCACTTCAACGTCGTGGAGTTCACGAATGGATTTGGCGACCTGGTGATGCGATCGCGCACCGAGGTCCTCACGGCCGAATTCCTTCCCCACCTTCCGCCGCTGGTTGCAGATTTCGTGAAGGCGGATGGGCCAGGGTCGTGGATCTGGGTGTTGTTGTGGAGTAAAGACAGCCCGATCGGCATCATGGGGATCAGCAGCCCGGAAGCCCGCGTCTATAGCAGCAATGACGAGAGCATGATGGTCGCCGTGGGCCGGCAACTGGCTACCACCATCGAAAAAGTCCGGCTGTACGAGGAAACCTGCCGGGCCTATGAAGATCTGCGCAAGACGCAGGAACAGCTGCTGCAGAGCGAGAAGATGTCGGCGGTCGGGCAGTTGATTGCCGGGGTCGCGCACGAACTGAACAATCCCCTGACCGCGATTCTGGGCTACGCCCAGCTGCTCGAAAGCGAAGGACTCAACGACCGGGCCTCCGACTTTGTGCGGAAACTGTTCAAGCAGGCGCAGCGGACCCATCGTGTCGTGCAAAACCTGCTTTCCTTCGCGCGCCAGCGTACCCCGCAGAAACAGGAAGTCGACATCCGGAAGATCGTGGACGACACTCTCGCGCTACGCGACTACGACCTGAAGGTCAACAATATCGTGTTGGAACGGGAAACGATGGTGGAAGCATCGTCGGTCACGGCGGATCCGCACCAGTTGGAACAGGTCTTTCTCAACATCATTAACAACGCGGTCGATGCGATTCTGGAAGGCGGCAAGGGCGGCAAGCTGAAGGTTCGCGTTCACTCGGCGGACGGGCAGGTGCGGGTTGAATTTCTGGATTCCGGAGTTGGCATCAAAGATCCGAACCGCATTTTCGATCCCTTCTACACGACCAAGAGCGTCGGCAAGGGAACGGGCTTGGGCTTGAGCATCTGCTACGGGATCATCAAAGAGCATGGCGGAGATATTACGGCGCACAATCGTCCCGAAGGCGGTGCGGTGGTTGAGGTACGGTTGCCGGCGTCGGGACACGTGATTGAGACCGAGCCGGTGACGGCTACGGCGCGGCGCGAATTGGCGATCGAAGGCCGTGTGCTGCTTCTGGAAGACGAAGAGGCGGTACTCGAGTTTGAGCGAGATGTGCTGGTGGGTGCCGGAGCGCAGGTGGTCGCTCTTATGCACGTAGAGGAAGCGAAGAACCGGTTGAGAGCCGAGAGTTTTGATGCTGTCATCATGAACGGCAAAATGCCGGGCGGATGGACTGCCCCCGATGCGCACCGGTGGGTCGCAGTGGCCTGCCCGGGACTCGAAAAGAAGATGCTGTTTACGTTTTCAAGTATTGCAGAAACCGAGATCCGAAATTATTTGCAGGGAAACGGGATTGCTTCGCTGGTGAAGCCATTTGAGGTAGTGGACCTGATTTCGCAGGCGCGCCGGCTGTTGCAACGGACGCAAGCGGCGGTCGCAAAGTAGGAGAGTCGTACACAAGAGAGAAACCCACAGCCTGGGCTGTGGGTTTTGTGTTGTGGGGCGAATGCGGGGATTTGGCTTCGGGGGTTAGCTTTTTTCCGAAGCCCGCCGCAGTCCTGCTTTTTCCAGGATTGACTTCGAAATCGAAGCAAATACGTCTCTCGATTTGGCTGCCGGACTGGCGGCGAGCATATTCGTTGCGCGAGCCGTGGCGTCGAAGGCTTGAAAATATTGGTCGACACTGTACTGGGCCACGTTGGCGGCCGGAATGCCGTAGGCTCGCCCCTGGTCCCAGGTATCGGGCGTGGCGCCCAGGAAGACGAACGTCCAGGTGCCCTCGCTTTCTTTCTGGCTGATCAGCGCCTTCACGGCGTCATGGGTCCACTCCCTCGAGGAGTTTTCCTCTCCGTCGGTCATGATCACGGTGACGACCTTATCGACCTGCGGGCGATCGGCGTCGATCTTGCGCACCGTGATTCCGATGGCATCGTTCAGAGCCGTGTTGCCGCCCGGTTGATAGGACTTGTGGTCGAGCTTGCGCACGCTGCGCAGGGGAATGGCGACGTCGCGGTAGGCGACTTGCGTATCAAACAGGGTGAGAGAGAAAAGGTAATCGACCTTGTCTTCCTGCCCGAGGCCGTCTACGTAGGCGTTGAAGCCCTCGATGACGTCTTTCAGCTTGCTGGCCATGGAGCCCGATTTATCGAGAATCACGTTTACGAGAACGCGTTGCTTTTGGCTTAGGGGAACTTGCACTGGGCATCTCCTCGTTGGCGGCGGTCGCTGATGGGAAATATTTCGTGAACACGCGGGGCGTGTAACCGAGCGCGGCCGAAACGGTATCGCTGGGGACCTTGCGGCCGTTGTAGATATCGGTCAGGTACTGCTTGGAAATACCGATTTCGGCGGCGAATTGCGTGTTGGTCTTTTCTCCCTGGATCTTTTTCATCAGATCCAGCAGTTCCTGGACAGTCAGTGCCTTGTACGCCATATCAGCGTACAAGGTACGCCGAGTAAGCGTACTTGTCAAGCATCTTGTTTCGCGAATCAAAATTAACAATTGGTAAATTGTTGCCGCCGAGCCGGTGGCGAGCCGGTTTTTCTTTGCACGGTCTTCGGCCCGACGGGTATGATTTTCGTAGTAAGGCCTGGGGGCGTACTCTGCAATCCTTTCTGCAGTCGAACGATCCGCACTCGCGGCAACTTAAGGCTCTGCGCGCGGTCGCATCGGTGGAGTTCCTGAAGGGCCTAGTGGTCCTGCTGGCGGGGTTTGGTGTGTTGTCGCTGGTCCATCGGGACGCCTGGGATGTGGCCGAGAGCTTCCTGGAATGGCTGCACATCAGTCCCGAAGGCCATTATGCGCAGGTTTTCCTGAATTTAGCGGACCAGGTCACTGACAGTAAAGTGTGGGCAGTGGCGGTTGCGGCGCTCGCCTATTCGACGCTGCGCTTCGTGGAGGCTTACGGGCTCTGGAGGGAGCGAGCGTGGGCCGAATGGCTGGCTTTAATTTCGGGCGCCATTTACCTGCCGTTTGAAATTTTTGAACTGGCGCGGAGGCCCGACGGGGTGCGGCTTGCAATCTTTCTCATCAATCTGGCGGTGGTCCTCTACATGGCGTTCCTGCGAACGCAGGCGCGAGATCGTGAAAGCCGTCCGCTTCCAGCCGCGGACAGTGCGGACTAGCAGATCCGCTATTGAATCACCCACCAACTCCTAAATAGAGGGCGACAGAGGAATAGAGTCCCCTCCAAAGGACATGTCCTAAGGGAGGCTGTTTGAAATGCGGGAAGCATTTTAGGCTATGAGTGTGCCGCTCAGCGATGGAACTCGAACCCAAGCGATGCGCCCGGTCACTGGGACTGGCCTGCCAGCGCGGCCTCCCGCGGCAAGAACCGCCGCTTCGCCGTCAACCGACTCTGGAGCGGTCGACCACTGGAGCGCCATCTTGTTTTACAGCATGGGATTCGGTGCTACGGCGGTTGGCATTCTGTTGTTTGCCGTCCTGCTGATCGTTTCTTTGTATGACCTGTTTATCTGGACGTTCACGGAGTGGGATTTCGTGAGCGTGCGACTCACGCCTTTCAAATCGCTGGCGTACCTGATCATCGCAGGAACGTTCTTTGGGGGTGTCTGCGGGGGTCTCTGGTGCTTCAGTGGCGCTGCCTGGCGCAATCGCAAGACGGCACGAGCGGGATCCTCGCGCAACGGTCGCGGCCGACGTTAATTTTCCTGATTCAATCAGCCTGCAGGGCTTCAGAGAGGGCGGCTTTCACGCGTTGCTGGTGTTCGGGGTCTAGCTTTTCGCCCTTGGTCGTGAGGTAGAACACGTCGATGGCCACCTGGCCTTCGGTATCGATGAGCGCAATCTCGATGTTGCAATTCTCATGAGCGAGGCAGGAGCCGATAGTGTGCAGCAGGCCGAGGCGATCCTGGGCGATTACCTGGACTAGCGTGCTGCGGGCGGAGCAGGCATCGTCAAAATCGATCTTCGTGTCTACTTTCACTTTGGTTGTGCCGGGTTTCTCCGCGCGCAGGCGCTCGCGCAGCATACGGTCCAGATCGTTTTCCCCCAGCAAGACGCCAATAATGCTGCGCTTGAAGCGCTCCCACTCCTGCAGGTTGAGCTCGAGGGTTCGAAAGCGGTCGGTAAAGTAGAAGGTATCGACGACGGTTCCGGCCTGGTTCGAAAAGGCATTCGCCTTGACGATATTCATTCCCCAAGCCGCCAGTACACCCGCAACCGATGCGAACAGGAATGGACGGTCATTGGTGACGAGAGTAAGTTCGAACCAATGACGGCCGCGTTCGAGCAGAAGCTGGACAGGATCCTTGCCGAGGCGGCTGGCCATTTCGACGTGAGCCAGCACATCCGTGGGCGAGTAGGCTGCCAGGTAGCGCTTGGGCAAGCCTTCCAGGAAGGTCTTTAGTTTCCGGCCGGCAGTGGGGACCAGCGCGCGAATCTGCGCGAGATGGTCGTCTTCGGTGTCGGCGCGCAGAGGTTCGTCGACGTTGTGGTTCAGGTAGTTGAAGGCTGCGATGTAGAGCTGGAAGACGTTTTCTGCTTTCCACGGAGTGAGCGCGTCGGGATTCACGGCCTTGATGTCGGCATAGGTGAGGAGCGTGAGCATTTTGAGGCGTTCGGGTGTTTCCATCTTCTCGGCGAAGATGCGTATGGTCTCAGGATCGAAGATATCGCGGCGCAGGGTTGCAGAGATCTCCAGATGATTGCCGATCAGGAACAGCACGGTTTCCCGTTCGGACGGGTCCAGGTCGAGGCGGCCCATGCAACCCTCCGCCGCCTGCAGGCTTGCGTCGACATGATTGACGCTGGGCGTGCCCTTTCCGACATCGTGCAGCAACAGCGCCAGGTAGAGCAGTTCGGGGCGCTCGAGTTCGCTGAACAGTTCGGCGTAGCGCTGGTCCCATTCGGCCTCGGACTGGCGGAGGCGGTGCAGGCTCTCGATGGCAACGAAGGAATGCTCGTCGACCGTGAAGCGATGGTAGAAATCGCGCACCACCAGCGCGTCGATGGCCTTGAGTTCCGGCAGCAGGAGGGTCAGCAGCTTGAGGGCATGCATCTCGCGCAGAGCATCGGCCGCGTAAGGCTGGGTAAGGATCTCGCCAAGATAAAGCCAGAGTTCGGCGCCGCGCGGCGGAGTGGCCGCCAGCGACGGAAGAACTTGCTCGATGCGGTATTCAGTGGTGGTGCTTAAGCGAAGACCGTGCGTCGCCATGAAATGGAACGTGCGCAGCAGCATTTCGGGATCGTGCAACGCGTTGGGCTGCTGCAGATAGATGAGACCATCGACGACGGAGAAATCTGCATTGGATAGACGAGAACGCCAATGCTGGAACTGGCGATAGAGGGAAGACCACGCGGCGGGAATTTCCTCGAGCAATTGTTCGCACACGCGATACACGGAACGCGCTTGCCCAAAGTAGGTCCGCATCCATCCAGCGGCGTCGGTAAGTTCGGTGTCTGGCGTGCCGATCCGGCGGGCGGCGGCTTCGTCCTGCGACTCCCATAAGAGAAGATTGTCATCGCGGCCCTGGCGCAGATGAAGGAAGCAGCGGACCGACATCAGGAACTCGAGCGCCGAATCCAACTGCTTGCGGGTGGAGAGCGGGAACAGGGTACGGGACTCAGGCCAGTCGCGCAGCTTGTCCATGGCGGAGATGAGCGCGAGCCAGCAGGCCACGTTGTAGTCTCGCAGACCTCCAGGTCCATCTTTCACGTTGGGCTCAAGGTGAAAGACGGTGTTGCCGTACTTCGCGTGACGCGAACGTGTGACTTCGGCCAGGCTCTGCACCAGCGATTGGGCTTCGCGCATCACGAGCCTGGGAATGATTTTGTCGTGCAGGCGGTTGAACAGTTCCCGATCCCCGAACAGGTAACGGCAGTCGAGCAGGGAAATGGTGAACTCCACGTTGGCGGCATCGAAGCGATCGCACTCGGCCAGGGTGCGGGTGGTGGGGCTGACCTTCATGCGCAGGTCCCAGAGTTCCTGCGAGAAACGGCGAATGGAATCCTTGTAGGCGGGCTCGGCGTCGCTATTGGCGTGCAGGAACAGGATATCAACGTCGGAGTGCGGAAACAGCCACTCCCGCCCGAATCCGCCGAGCGCAACCAGCGCGAAGCCCGAAGGCCCGCGCTCTTCCGGGGAAATGATCTGCTGCCAAAGCCGTTGGCAGATTCCTTCGACCAGGCGGGTGCGCTGCTGCAAGGCAGCGCGACCATCCCCGGTGGCGGCAAACTGCTGTTGGATCTTCTCCGAAGCGTCCAGGTACAGTTCCCGCAATTCGCTGCTCAATGTGGCCGTCGACATACCCGATGCCCTGTTGGACTGCCTGGCTTGCATAACGCGGATCGGGGGACGTGCTTCCGCGGCCTGTTCATCTGAATGTTAGAGCGCCCCTTCGCCGCGTTCGTCGTTGCGAATCCGGACCGCCTCATCCACTTTCGAGAGAAAAATCTTGCCGTCGCCGATTTTGCCGGTGCGGGCGGCGGTGGTGATGGCCCGCACCGCCTTCTCGACGATGGCATCGGGGAGAACGGTTTCGAGCTTGATCTTGGGAATGAGATCCACGGTATATTCGCGGCCGCGGTAAAACTCCGTGTGACCCTTCTGGCGGCCGTGCCCGCGCACTTCGAGGACAGTCATGCCCTCGACGCCGATTTCGTGGAGCGCATCCTTTACGGCTTCCAGCTTGGAGGTTTGGATGATGGCTTCAATTTTGATCATGAGCGTTGTGTGAACCTCGAGACCGCGAACGCGGAAATGAACAGGGAAGCGCGCATCAGGCGGTCACCTCCCAGGAATATCCTTCCTCGCCGTGCTGAGTCAGATCGAGACCTTCTCGTTCCTCGTCTTCGGCGACGCGCAGGCCGATGGTGAGGTCGACGAGCTTAAGGATGACGAGCGTTCCGACAATTGCCAGAGTCCACGCAATGATCACGCCCACGCCCTGATTGAGCAACTGGCGGGCATTGCCGTCGAACAGGCCGGAGGGGAGCGGGTTGCCTTGCGCATCTTTAAAGATGGGATTGATTGCGGATGCGGCGAACACACTGGTCAGAAGAGCGCCCAGGGTTCCTCCTGCACCGTGAACACCAAAGGCGTCGAGGCTGTCGTCGTAGCCAAAGCGGGCCTTCACGCTGACAACCATGAAGAAGCAGAATGCTCCCGCGATTAAGCCGATCGCAATGGCGGGCATGGGGCCGACGAAGCCTGCTGCGGGGGTAATGGCGACCAGACCGGCGACGGCTCCAGAAATTGCCCCCAAGGCGCTGGGTTTTCCATTACGCATCCATTCGGCGCCGCTCCACCCGATCACAGCAGCGGCGGCGGCGAAGTGCGTCGCCACGAAGGCGCTGGTGGCGAGGCTTCCGGCAGAAAGCGCGCTGCCCGCGTTGAATCCGAACCAGCCCACCCACAGCATGCACGCGCCCACGAAGCTAAGCACGACGCTATGCGGCGTCATGGCTTCCTTGGGATATCCCACCCGCTTGCCGAGATAGAGGGCGCACACAAGCGCGGATACTCCGGACGTTACGTGAACCACGGTACCACCGGCGAAATCGAGACACGGAAACTTTCCGCCCAGCGCGGCATTCAGCAGTCCGCCCTTGCCCCACACCATGTGCGCCATCGGGCTGTAGACGATCAGCGACCAAAGCACCATGAAGGCGAGCATCGCACTGAACTTCATGCGCTCGGCAAAGGCGCCGGTGATGAGGGCAGGGGTGATGATGGCGAACATCAACTGGTAAACCATGAAGGTCTGCAACGGGATGGTGGCGGCGTAATCAGGGTCAGGCTGCGCGCCCACTCCGCGCAAGAACAGATTGTGGAGGCCGCCGATGAAACTGCCTCCCGGGCCGAAGGCAAGACTGTAGCTGACCAGAGCCCACAGGATCGAAATCACGGCCATCATGGCGAAACTCTGGACCATGGTGGCCAGGACGTTCTTCTTGCGCACTAACCCACCATAAAAAAGAGCGAGACCAGGGCCAGTCATCATCAGGACAAGGGCCGAACTGGTAAGCATCCAGGCGTTGTCGGCAGAACTCTTGGCATCCGCTGCTGCCTGCTCGAGTTTGGCCAAGCGTGTGCTATCAGAGCCCGCACCCGTGGGGCTTTGCGCCCACATCGCCGGAGCGGTGAAGAGCAGAGCAAGGATGAACCCCAGAACCAGCCGATTGCGCATCAATACCTGACTCCAGGCTAAGAAGATCGAACCACGCTCAATCTACAGTTTCGGCGGGGAGAGCCGGAAATCGAAACTATTTATGGAGGCAATCAGGAATTGTTATGAGTGGGCGCGTCGATCAGAGCACAGGGGAGGCATCGAAAAGCCACACCTGGAGGTGCAGTACCAGACTGGTTACGAAATCGAGGGTTGACATGGAAGGATATTTGCGTGCATGATTATTCATTCGTATGCATAAATATTCATCATGAGCAAAGTGGCCAGGCAAAAGACGATTCTCGAGGTTCTGCACAAGGGGCCCATTGAGAGCCAGGAAGAGTTGCAGGGAGTTCTCGCAAAACGCGGGTTTGATGTGGGACAAGCCACGCTTTCCCGGGACATCCGGGAGCTTGGGCTGGTGAAGACGTACGACGGCTACATGGCGCCCAGCGGGGTTGCGGTGCCTGAGCCCATGCTGCCTTCCGTATCGCGGCTGGTGCGGGAGTTTGTGGTGGAGGTGCGGCTGGCGCAAAACATGCTCGTTCTGAAAACCAGTGTTGGCAGCGCACAGCCGGTGGCGGCCTCCATTGATGCGGGGAACTGGCCCGAGGTGGTGGGGACGCTGGCGGGAGACGACACCATCCTGGTGATTTCGCCGGACAACAAGACGGCCCAGCAACTTGCCCGCCGGATTGAGGGAATGCAGCTCTGATGGCGGCCAAGGTGAAAACGGCAGTATTGGGTGCGACCGGTTACTCCGGGTTCGAGCTGACGCGCCTGCTGCTGCACCACGACAAGCTGCAGAAACCTCTGTTGATGAAGCGTGAATCGGGGAGCGGAGGATTGGATTTGGCCGAGGCGTTTCCGGCGCTGAGCGGCAACGGCGGCTATCCGCTGGTGGCGTTCTCCCTCGAGCAACTGAAAAACTCGGGCGTGGACTTGCTGTTTCTGGCGACTCCGCACGAGCTCTCCCGCACACTCGTGCCGGAAATTGTGCGGGCGGGGATTCGGGTGATCGACCTTAGCGGCGCATGGCGGCTGCATCGGGAAGAGCATCGGGGAGTCTATGGATTTGACGACGCGGACGTGAAGGCTGCCCACGAAACGATGTCGAAGGCGGTATATGGCTTGCCGGAGATCCAGCGCGATGCAATTTTCGACGCAACGCTGGTGGCGAACCCCGGGTGCTACGCGACTTCGGTGATTCTAGCGCTTGCACCATTGGTGAAGGCGGATCTGGTGGATCGCAGCCGCGGCATCGTCTCAGATTCCAAATCCGGCGTGTCGGGAGCAGGGAAGGAGGCGA
Source organism: uncultured Acidobacteriota bacterium (assembly GCA_963733805.1). Classification (GTDB taxonomy): domain Bacteria; phylum Acidobacteriota; class Terriglobia; order Terriglobales; family Acidobacteriaceae; genus Gp1-AA133. The sequence goes on from CAVTEO010000014.1 coordinate 194,835, forward strand.
CGGCGCGCACGCACTTTGTTTCGGTCGCAGACAACCTGTCGGCGTACGGGGTCTTCAAGCATCGGCATCTGGGAGAGATGGTTGAGCAACTCGAGCTTCGGCCGGACGAGTTGATATTCACTCCACACCTGTTACCGATCCCGCGCGGAATCTTGTCGACCATTTACGTGCACCTCTCTCGAGCGATGACGGAGCGCGAGGTGGAGAGTTGCTATCGGAAGTATTACGAAGGGCGGCGCTGGGTGCGGGTGTTTTCGCCGCCACAGCTGCCGGAAATTCAATATTCCCTGCACTCCAATCATTGCGACATCGGTTTTTGCCTGGCCGATGACGGGCGACGGTTGGTGATTGTCTCGTGCGTGGACAACCTGCTCAAGGGCGCGGCCGGGCAGGCCGTGCAGAACATGAACGTGATGTATGGCTGGAATGAGGCGGAGGGGTTGCAGTGAAGATCGTCGTGAAAATTGGCGGAGCAGCCCTGGATGACCCGGCCGTATTGCGGAAATGTGCGCACGCCATCGTCGAGTTGTCGGGCGATGGGCATCAGGTGGCCGTTATCCATGGCGGCGGGGCTGAGTTAACCCGCACGATGCAACGCTTGGGCAAGAAGAGCGAGTTCATCAACGGCCTGCGGGTCACCGATGCCGAGACGCGCGATGTGGCGCTGATGGTGCTCGCCGGCATGGTGAATAAAAGGTTGGTATCGGCCATCGGTGCGTCGGGCAAGCCGGCGATCGGTTTATGCGGAGGAGACGGTGGAACGGTCCGGGCGCGCAAAAAGGTAAGCAGCGACGGAGACCTGGGATACGTCGGTGAGATTTGCGCGGTGGAGCCGCGTTGGATTGAGGCAATCTGGAGTCAGGGTGGCATTCCGGTTATTTCAAGTCTTGCGGTGGGCGCAATGGGCGAGTACTACAACGTGAATGCGGATCAGATGGCGGCCGCCTGTGCGGTGGGATGCCAGGCGAGCGCTTTGATTTTTCTGACTGACGTGGCCGGAGTGAAGGACGCGGATGGCAGCGTGATTCCCTGGCTTGATTTGAGCCAGGTCACGACGCTCGTGCAGACCTCGGTGGTGCACGGAGGCATGCTGCCTAAGCTCGAGGCGTGCCGGCATGCTTTGAACAAGGGCGTGGGACGCGTGCGGATTTTGCCGGCGGCGGAGGCTGAGGTTCTGCCGCAATTTTATTTTGCCAAGTTGCAACTGGGGACTGAAGTGAGGGTGGCGTAGGTTGACGGGTCCGTGGGGGACCCTTCGAAGATAAGTTTGCGCGGCGCGGTGGCAGTGGATAGCCGATTCCTCACTTCGTTGGGAATGACAATTTTTGGGGCGGATGCGAACGCAAAGTTTCTCGACTGCCTTCGGCTCTGCCTTGTTTGCCTTGAGTGCCGAGGAATGTTCGCAGGTGAGGGAGTGGGTGGTTGTTGAGATTTATGCTTTAAGGAGAACATTAGGGATGAGGGGTCAGCTTGTTGAGAGAACGCCAGGTACACCTGTACCGAATGTTGGCAAACCTGCCATGCAGGATCTGGTGTCCACGCGCGACTTGAGTGCGGGCGAGGTACGGTCAGTGCTCGACCTGGCGGCGGTGGTCAAGGCGCGGCCATCGGATTTCCGGCGCACGCTTGAGGGGAAACAACTCGTGATGTTTTTCGAAAAGGCTTCCCTGCGCACGCGCCTGACGTTCGAAGCGGGCATGTCCAGCCTGGGCGGGACCGCCTTCTTCATGGACCAGACCGGTGGAAGAATTGATGCGCGCGAGAGCTTGCACGACATCGCGCACAACGTCGAGCGCTGGGTGGACGTGATGGTGTTGCGAACCTTCGCGCACTCCACTGTTGAAGACATGGCGGAACATGCCTCGATTCCGGTCATCAATGCGTTGAGCGATCTCGAACATCCATGCCAGGCATTGGCAGATTATTCGGTTCTGCAGGAGCGCTTTGGAAACCTGAGAAATGTGACCTTGACGTATGTAGGCGATGGAAACAACGTAGCGCACTCCCTGTTGTTGACGGGGGCGCTGTTGGGGTCGCGCGTGCGCGTTGCCACTCCGCCGGGATACGAACCGAATTCGGACATCGTTTGCGCTGCGCAGGAAATCGCGCAGGAAACGGGCGCGGAGCTAGAGTTCTTCCACGATCCGCATCGCGCGGTAGCCGGCGCGGACGCCGTGTATACAGATGCCTGGGCAAGCATGGGGCAGGAGCACGAGTCGAACGCCCGTGCTCTCATCTTCCAGCCTTACCAGGTGAACAACAAACTGATGGGGGAGGCTGCCGCGCATGCCGTCTTTATGCATTGTTTGCCGGCGCACCGCGGGCTGGAAGTTACCGATGAAGTGATGGACTCGCCGCAGTCCGTGATTTTCGATCAGGCGGAGGGCCGCCTGCACGTGCAGAAAGCAATTCTCATGTTATTGCTGTGGGGCGGTGCGAGCCGGTTCCCGGTCAGGAGTGCTCATGCCTAAGAAAGTCGTGCTTGCTTATTCCGGCGGACTGGATACGTCCATCATCATTCCATGGCTGAAGGAAAACTACGACTACGATGTGATTGCGATGGTCGGGGATGTCGGCCAGGGAGATGACATCGAAGCAGTCGTAAAGAAGGCGTACAAGACCGGGGCCAGCAAGGTTCTGGTTGAGGACCTGCGCGAGGAGTTTTTGACGGAGTATGTGTTCCCGGCGCTAAAAGCCGGAGCGGTTTACGAGCACAAATATCTGCTCGGGACGTCGCTGGCCCGTCCGGTCATTGCCAAGCACCAGGTCGAGGTCGCGCTGCGCGAGGGTGCGAGCGCGGTTGCTCATGGATGCACCGGCAAGGGAAATGACCAGGTACGTTTTGAGCTGACTTACCAGGCGTTGGCGCCGGAGTTGACGGTCATGGCTCCGTGGCGCGAGTGGAATTTGAAATCGCGCGAGGATTGCCTCGACTACGCCGAGGCGCACGGTATTCCCGTCGAACAGAGCCGCGAGAAGATTCACAGCCGCGATCGCAATCTGTGGCACGTCAGCCACGAGGGCGGGGAACTGGAGGATGCAGGCAATGCTCCGTTGGCGAGTACGTGGCAGTTGACGAAGTCTCCGCAGGAGGCTCCGGATCGCGAAGAGCAGGTGGAGATTGGTTTTGAAGAAGGCATGCCGGTTTCCGTCAACGGTCTGCAAATGGATCCGATCTCGCTGGTTGAGTTGCTCAACGAGATGGGCGGGCGGAATGCCATCGGCCGGATTGACCTGGTAGAGAACCGGTTCGTGGGAATCAAATCACGGGGATGTTATGAGACGCCGGGTGGCACGTTGCTTCTGACAGCGCACCGGGAGCTTGAGGCTCTGTGTCTGGACCGCGACCTGATGCATTACAAGCAGCATGTCGGGCTGAAGTATGCGGAGCTGGTTTATTTCGGGCTCTGGTTCACGCCCCTGCGCGAGGCGCTCGATGCCTTCGTGGCGAGCACGCAAAAAAGCGTTACGGGTACAGTAACGCTGTCAGTCTACAAGGGAAACATTTCGGTGGTCAGCCGAAAGTCGGAATTCTCCCTTTATCGCACGGACCTGTCGTCGTTCACGATGGGTGACAGTTACGACCAGAAAGATGCCGCAGGCTTCATCCGGATTCTGGGGTTGCCCTCGCGTTCGCGCGCTCAACTACGCCAGGAGGTGGCGAAGTGAAGATGTGGTCGGGCCGCTTCCGGCAACCACTCGACCCGGCATTCGAGCGCTGGCAGCGATCGTTTCCCTTCGATCGCTGTCTGCTGCCCTACGAGCTGGAGGCCAGCCGTGCGCACGCGCACGCACTCCAACAGGCCGGCCTTCTCACGTCGGAGGAGTTATCGGAGATCGAGCGCGGGTTGGTGGAGATTGGGAGAAAGGCAGATAGCGGCGCCTCGTTTCTGGCTGACGACGAAGCCGAGGATGTCCACCACTTTGTCGAGAAGCAACTGGTCGCGCTGATTGGCGACACCGGCTACAAACTGCACAGTGGGCGAAGCCGGAACGAGCAGATTGCGACCGACCTTCGGCTCTATGTGCGCGCTTCGATCGATGAGTTGCAACGCTTGCTGGCTGACTGGCTCGCAACCTTCCTGGTTCGCGCGGAGAAGGCGGGTAACGCGGCCATGCCGGCCTACACGCACACGCAGCGGGCAGAACCGGTCCTGGTGGCGCATTGGCTACTGGCATACGTGCAAATGTTCTTGCGGGACTGGGAGCGGCTTACCGACTGCCGGGTTCGCTTGAATGTGTGCCCGATGGGATCAGGCGCAGTGGCCGGCGCTACGATTGCGCTCGATCGCGGCGCAATGGCGGCGGATCTGGGCTTCGACGGTCCCACGGCGAACAGTCTCGATGCTACCAGTGATCGGGATTTCGTTTTGGAGTTCGCGCAGGTTCTTTCGTTGCTTGCGCTGCACCTGAGCCGGTGGGCGGAAGAAATGATCCTGTTTTCCACGCAGGAATATTCTTTTGTTTCGCTTCCGGAGGGTTACTCGACGGGTAGCAGCGCCATGCCGCAGAAGAAGAATGCAGATCTGCTGGAGTTGGTGCGCGCGAAGGCGGCCCGCGTGATCGGCGCAAGCACGACGCTATTGATTGCGATGAAAGGGTTGCCGCTCGCCTACAACAAGGACATGCAAGAAACGCAGGAGCCGTTATTCGACGCGTCGCACACGCTTCTCTCCACGCTGCCCTTAGTCATAGGCTGGATGAAGGATGTGGAGTTCGATTTCGCGCGGATGTTAGAAGCTGCGCAATCAGGCTTCATGAACGCATGGGCTGCGGCCACGTACCTGGTCGAGCGCGGGGTCGCGTCGCGCCTGGCGCACGAAGCGGTAGGCAAAGCTGTAAAACTCTGCATAGAACGCCGATGCGAGTTGCAGGATCTGGCTATTTCCGAGCTGCAGGCGATCCATCCGGCATTTGCCGATGACGTCTTCCAGGCACTGACGCTGGATGCCGTTCTCCGTATTCACAACGTGGAAGGCGGAACGGCACCGGGACATGTCAAGCGCGCGATTCAACGAGCCGAGCAACGCATTTCCCTCCTGCGAGGTGACGTCCATGCACACGCGTGAAGCCTTACTGCGCGATGCGACGCAGATTCATGATCTGATCGCGAGCTACTCGGGCGACGGAACACTGCTGCCGCGAAGCTTGCCGGAGATCTGCGAAAACATTCGCGACTTTGTGGTGGTCGAGAATGAGGGGCGAATCGTCGGTTGCGGAGCCTTGCACCTGTACGGGCCGCACCTGGCGGAGGTCCGCTCCATTGCCGTGGTGCCCGAGGCAAAAGGCAATGGCGCCGGACGCAAATTGATCGATGCGCTCCTGGACCAGGCTTCGCGCCAGGAAGTGACGTGCGTATGTCTCTTCACGCGGATTCCGGAGTTTTTTTCGCGCATGGGATTCACGGTCGCGACCCGTGAAGAAATTCCGGACAAGCTCTACAAAGATTGCCATCGTTGCCCACGCCAGAATAATTGCGACGAGGTCGCGATGGTGCGAGGGGAATTGCCGCAGTTTGCGATCTTGCAGCCGCCGGCGACGCAGTTCGTAAAGCTGGGGTGGTAGCAGAGTCTTAGGCCAATCCCCAGTCCTCGGCTCGCCGATAAACTACGCCAAGAAGATCCAGAGACAGTTAAAGCCGCCATGTTGAGGCAACGACTGGTTGCATCCTGGCGGCTCTTGGGGAAGCGCCCGTTCGGGCACCCGAAGTTTGTCTTCGGGCACGCGAAGAATATCACGAAAGCGGCTGTGAATAGAATAGCTTGGCTGTCGGTCGCGTTTGTGCGGACTACAGATTCCTCACTCCGTTCGAAATGACAACAAGAGTTGATTAGTTCTTGTACGCGTCTTCATCCCTACTTGAGGACGAAAGCGCCTCGCAACGGTGTATTGTCCGATGAACCTCCAACCATGATTGCGAATTCGCCGGGGTCTACTGTCCAGTCTTTCTTGTCAACGTCGTAGTAGGAGAACGCGCGGCGATCCAGAGCTATCTGGAGATGGCGCGTCTCACCGGGCTTGAGGTTCACCTTGGCAAAGCCCTTGAGTTCCTTGATGGGCCTGGGAACTCGGGCATGCGATTGGCCAACGTAGAGTTCCGCGACCTCGGCGCCTTCACGCGTGCCCGCGTTGGTTACATCGAACGCGACATTGATTGGACTTGAGAGATCGCCGGATCGGGGGGTGATGGCCAGGTTGCTGTACTTAAAGGTCGTGTAAGAGAGACCGTATCCGAACGCAAAAGCCGGCTTCGTTCCAGTTTTGTCGTAGTGGCGGTATCCGACGAAAATTCCTTCCGAGTATTTGAGCTTTTTGCTCTCGGGCGGATCGGGATAGTAGCTGTGAGCGACGGCGCTCTCCTCGAGCCGCCGGTCGAAGGTCACGGGTAATTTGCCCGATGGATTGGCCTGGCCAAACAAAACTTCGGCGAATGCGTTGCCGCTTTCCTGACCGGCGTACCACGCTTGCAGCACAGCGGGAGTCTGATCGATCCAGGCATTCATGTCGACAGCGCCGCCGGAGGTGATGACGACCACAGTTTTCTTGTTGGCAGCCAGGGCGGCGGCGATGAGCGCATCCTGCGCAGGAGGCAAAGCGAATGTGCGATCTGAGCCTTCACTTTCGCTGGAAGGATCGAATCCCACCGAGACAACGACCGCATCGGCGCGGGCGGCTAGGGCCTGCACTTCCGGCTTCACCAACGACGCTTCATTCAGGATGCCGAAGCGGAGGTTGGGGTCGCCGTAGAGACGGCGCAGTTCGATGCGAATCTTGTGCGGGCCCGGGGACAAGTCGAGTGTCGCACGATTCACCAGAGCGGTGGCTCGCTGCCAATTGTCGAGAACAATCTTGTCGTCGATGAAGACATGGTATGCGCCATCTTCGCCCGGGCCTTGAGCGAACACCTCGTATTCGCCGGCTTTGTCGGCGACGCAGTAACCCGTCCATCGTACGGAGCGGAAACGCGACGGGATGCTGTAGAACGACGGCCACTGAAAGCCGAAATTGAGATGGGTATCGGTTACGGTCTCAGCGGGACTTCCGCTGAGATCGTTCGACAGGAAGCGCTCGGATGTCAAGCCTGGTTTTCCGTTCGACGCAGCAGTGGTGAGTTCGGTCGCGTCCGCCATCTCCGAGAGAGTTGGAATTCCCGAGGAGTACGTTACGGTGACGTCGTTTGCGGCATAGTTAGCGACGCCTTCGAGGAAGCTGACGGTGTGGAATGGGACGACGCCTCCGCTTCCACCCCCGACGGGCGGTGTGGGATGAGCGTCCGGACCAAACAGCGCGATGGTCTTGATCTTTGATTTGTCAAAGGGCAGAAGAGCGCCGTCATTTTTGAGAAGCACCATGCTGGAGCGCGCCGCTTCGAGAGCGACTGCTCGTCCGCGAACGTTGTACGCGGGAATGGATGGATCGGACTGTTCCCCACCGAACCAGCCGAACTGCACAGCGCGGCGAAGAATGCGGCGAACGTGCTCGTCGATGGTGGCTTCGGTGACCTGGCCGGCTTTCATAGCAGGCAAGAGCGTTTCGCGATTCATGTGAGCGCCCGCGGGCATCTCGATATCGAGGCCGCCGTTCGCGGCCGCAACACCGTCGTAAGTCGAATCCCAGTCCGACATGATGATTCCGTCGAAGCCCCACTGCTTTTTGGCGACCTCGTTATTGAGATATCCGTTTTGCGACATGTGCTCGCCGTTGGTGAGGTTGTAGGAATCCATGATGGCGCACACGTGGCCTTCTTTTACCGCGGCTTCGAATGTGGGCAGATAGATCTCGCGCATAGTGCGTTCGTCAATCAGGGAATCGACATTGTGGCGATCGTATTCCTCGTTGTTCCCCATGTAGTGCTTGATGGTGGCGCACACGCCTTTCGACTGAACGCCTTTGACGTAGGCGACCGCCGTGCGCCCGGCCAGAAACGGATCTTCGCCAAAGTATTCGAAATTGCGGGCGGCCCGGGGCGAACGGTAGATATTGGCGCCCGGCCCGAGCAGGATGTGGACTCCGCGCGAGCGCGCATCTTCGCCCAGGACCGCGCCTGCGCGCTCCACCAGGTCAGCGTCCCACGTGGCTGCCAGCGCGATGCCGCCTGCCAAAGCAGTGGCTGGTCCGTCATTGCGAAGGCCTAACGGCCCGTCCGACATTTTGAGCGCAGGCAGGCTGAGCCGGGGAACCGAACGCACATAAAAATCCTGAAAGCCTCCGATGTAGTCGATCTTTTCTTCAAGCGTCATTTTTTGAAGAATGGAGTTAACGCGTTTCTCGACATCAGGTGAGTTTGGGGCCGGAGATTGTGCAATGGCCAGCTGAGCGATCAGTAGAAAGAGAACGGCAGTAAGAAGCTTGCGCACGATAGCCTCTCCTAAATCGACATTAAGAATGAAAATTGCAGCTGAAGAACGAACGGCCATCGTACTCACTTCCAGACAAAAGTCGCAAGGGCGGGCGATTCTTACCGAAGGTTGAGACGTATAAATCCGGCCAGCCATCATTGTCGTAGTCGCCAACGGCCGCGCCAAAACCCCAGCGCTGGTTGACGACGCCCGCCTTGTCGGTCACGTCGGAGAAGGTGCCGTCGTGGTCGTTGTGCAGAAGCATAGCTTTTGGGGCGGCTTCTTTCCCAGCCAGCGCGGGGAAGGTCGAGCCGTTGACGAGGTAGATGTCGAGCCAGCCATCTCGGTCGTAATCCAGCAAGGCCACGCCCGAGCCAAGAGTCTCGAGGATCGTCGCCTTCTCCGGTGTGCCGGATTTGTGATGGAAACGATCAAGACCCGCAGCATGCGTAATGTCTCTGAAGATGACCGGTGCGCCGTCGACAAAGCCTCCCGCTGTGATGGGCCGGGACTGGGTGTCTTTTACGGCAGGGTGCGCAACACCGGCGCTCATGCCGCGGTGTGGCCGGTTTTTCGACCGACACCTGTGCGCGCGCCTGGTTGAGCAGCAGGAGCGCACAGCCTGCAATGCTGAGAGCCGCGAGAATCTTCGGCAGTTGGGAAAAATGAGGGGAGGGTCTAGTCCCGAGTGCTGGAGGCGAGGACACGCAGGAAAATTTTCACATGCGAGGACAGGGTCTTCAATCGCTTCGGACGGTGTGATAGGGAATTAACCTCAATCCAATTGAGAGGGGATAATAGAGGTCATTGCGTCATGTATTCAGAGCCGACTACAATCGCAGCTGCGAAGGCATATCCCGTGGCCGGCTGGCAAAGCCAAGGCGAATCGGATCATAAAGCGATGCTTTCATTAGTTATTCTAACTGTTTGGAATGAGGCCCCGTAGCTCAGATGGATAGAGCGACGGTTTCCTAAACCGCAGGTCGGCGGTTCGACTCCGCCCGGGGCCTCCAGTTCTAAATGGTCCAGCCCGGAGACATGGGTGACAGAATGTACCGGCTACATGGGTAACACTTTCGGGCCGAAGGGATTTTCGAGCGGTTCCAACACTCGGGTCTCCAGATCAAAGTATCCCAGATCATAATCCATAAAACTCACCAGCCAGATGTCGTCGTGCACTTCCTTGATGCCGACGGCTTGGCCGGCAAAGACCTGGCTGAAGTTAATCTTTTTGTTGCCCAGACAAATTCGTCCACAACGGGTGACCACGATGGTCTTGTCGTGGAAGGGATAATCGAGGTCGGGCAATCCCTGATAGCAGCGGATCGAAGGCTGATAGACCTCGGCGGGACACTTCATGTCCAGGGCTTCGTGGGGACGCTGGCCGTTAAAAACTTCCATGAAGTGATCGAAGCGGGCCTGCTGCTGAAGGAAGTTGGCAGCGGCCGGCTTGGTGGCTTCTTTTTTCAAGGTAAGATGCATGCGTTCATGACGGCCATTCTGCTGAGGATGACCCGGCTGGATGCGTTCGATGCCAATGCCCAGGCGAAGCCACCAGACGGCGAGCTTGCTCAGACTAAATAAAGCGTGCGCGGAAGCGAAAGGCACGCCGTTGTCGCTGCGGATGTTGGCGGGCAAGCCGCGCTCTTTAAAAAGCCGCTCAAACACAGGAAATGCGTAGCTTTCTTTGGTGGAAGAAAGCGCCTCACAGGTGAGCAGAAAACGGCTGGCATGATCGGTGACGGTCAGGGGATAGCAGTACTGCCGATTGCCCAGCAAAAATTCGCCTTTGTAGTCGGTGCACCACAGTTCATTGGGATGCTGGCCCAGCGATAAAGCCGTTCCCTGAGCACGACGACGTGTCCGTCCGCGGCGCTCGACCAGACCATAGCGATCCAGCACCGCATGGATGGTGCTTTTGGCCGGGATGGGAATGCCTGAGAACCTGCGGAGCAGACGCTCTCGGATCTTGCGCGCGCCCCAGCTGGCGTGCTCGCGCTTCACATTCAGGATGTAGTTCTCCACCTGAAAGGGAAGCTGATTGGCATATCGATAGGGGCGCCGGCTGCGGTCTGTCAAGCCTTCGATCCCGCAGTCTTGGTAACGATCGAAGATCTTGTAGCCGGTTTTGCGGGAGATGCCAAACTCCCGGCAGAGTTCCGCCATCGGCTCGCCCGCCAGCCGGCGAGCCACAAACTGCAATCTTTCATCCATGACCGAACACTCCTTCCAAGGCATTCACCCCTCCCCAAAAGGGGGAAAAGTGTAACCCATGTGTCCGGTACGATCTGTTACCTATGTCTCGGGTCGCTCAAATGTAACAACCGCAAGGCTTAATTCACTGTTGACTTGCTTGCCTTCGGCTCATCTGGTGCACGCTCTGGTGCACAAACCGCCGAATCCAAAATCGACATGGCGTTGACCGAGTCCTGGGACACCGTCTTGACGTAGCACCGCAAGGTCGTGTCGAGATCCTGATGTCGGAGGATTGCCTGAATCGTCTTGTCTGCGATGCCCAGCCTGTATAGGTTGGAACCTAAGCCGCGCCGGAATGCGTGCCAGCCGTGCCACTGCCCGGGCTTGAGTTTGGGAATGATGTCCCGGTTGGCGACGTTGTGCAGGCTGATCGGCTTTCCATTCGAGGCAGGGAACAGCGGCCCGCTGCTCGGGGAACCTATCCGCTCCCGGTGACGCTCCAGAATAGCGGCCAGCGATGGAATGACAGGAATGGGCGCTGCGCTCGCGCGCGTCTTCGGCTTGCCCCGATAGGATTCCCACACCGAGCCGTCAACATAGATAGCGCCGTCGTGCAGGTCTTCCCATCTCATGCCGCGGATCTCGCCCCTTCTGGCGCCGGTGTAAGCTGCGACGGCCACGATGCTGCGCGCGGGCTCAGGCAGCACTATCAACATGCGGGTGATCTCTTCCAAGCTGTAAGCGTAGGTCGCGCCCGTCTCCGCCGACGGATAGATGGCGGTATCCCTGACCGGGTTCACCCCGTGGCAGGAACTTCTGCTGAACGACAACGGCCTGAAAACATGCAGCCGACCATGGCTGGGGATAGAATTTGGGGAGGAGATTGCGATCATGCCCAGCATACAGCCCCCAGCCAAGGACGTTTACTCGACGATGCGCGACCTGCATTGGTCAGCGAAGGAGAAGGAAATTGCCCATCGAGCCTTCGACCGCGCCCTGCGTCGCGAGTTGGAAGTGACAATCCGAGAAGCGAAACAGATGGCGGAGAAGGTCAAAGAGGCATCCGAATTGTGGGAACTTGAACAGCACCTGACGAAGCGTCGAAAAGAGATCGACGCCAAGTACGAATACAAATACTCCGTGCTTCTGCTGGTCTTGGCTGATCTCGTTCGGGAAGACCGTATCAGCCTGGATGAGTTGGACGGCCTAGCCGAAGACAAGCTGCGTTGCATTCGCGATCACGCCACGTCAGCGACCTGAGAGCGAGTAGTGAGTGAAATGGCCTGTTAACGTCAGCTATCATCTGATCGGCAATTTGGAGATGCTTAAAATGCAAAAGCTTGTGCTGGCATTTCTGATCGTTGCGGCTCTGAATTTGTCTGCGGCCCAAGCCAACAAAGCAGGGAAACCCGCCTCCGCACCTCTGGTGTTATCCGTGAGAACTGACCAGCAGACCTACCGGATGTCAGGTACGATCCGAATGGAAACTCAACTTCTCCAACGCCGGAAACGATGACGTGTACGTCTATGAGTGGGACTTGTGTTGGAATTTTGCCCGAGGGCTTTCGATGCACTGGACTACGCCAGACGGTGCGCCTGTGCATGGAGCGTTCTTGTTCGACTGTGTGCCTCCTCCTGTTAAAGAAGGCGACGTATACGCCTTCATCAGGCTGGAACCCGGACGCTTTTACGGTATCGCGGATCAGATTAAAGTCAGCGACGTGGTAAGTAAACCGGGCGAGTACGACCTCCGAGTCACCTACGGAAGTTCTATTTCTGATGGCTACGTAAAGGAATTTCTGAGTCACGATCCGATAGCGGCCCTTCCGGTCTGGACGATGGAACAGCCAACCCTAAAGGCTCCCCGGGTACACATCATCGTTAAGCCCTGAGTCGGTTGGCGAAAAATCCCCATTTCACCAATTGATACCGGATCGGGGGATTTTGGTGCAATGGCCTGTTTTCGCCAGCCAGGTGTCTAATATCATATGCAGCGCGTGCGCAGAACGTTGACGGCAGTCCTGTTGTCCTTCGCCATTGTGATCGGCTTCTCGATTTGGTTCGTCAACAAATACTTCTGGCTTGAGACGCATTCGCTCGTAGCGCGATTCTGGCCGCCGCCAACGGCTGAACAAGTTGAACAGAAGCAACTGCGTCGGATTGCTGGCTGGTTCAGTCTTGATTGCGGTCATGTACGTCACCGCGAGAACGCCGACCGAGCAATCGCCTGTGCGGATGAGGCTTTGAAGACAGGGCGTCGGTTCTATGTGTCTTTCGACTACGTTGGTATTGACTCCCACGGTGCAACCGGATTGGCCGCCAACTCGAAACATGAAGTGTACGAAGCTGTCACGGACGAACTTGGGAGGGGGTCCCTCGGGTATGTGGGTACTACTGGGACTGTCAGAACAACGAACGTCAGTCGCTGTGAAAATCCGCCAGTTAAGCAGACGTCGATACCGGCCAACCGATACCTGACTTGCCACCCCGCCACGCTAATGCCGGATTAGCTGTTGAAACATCGCCATTTCACCAATTGACCCGCAAAAAGGCGAATAAACGGCGCACACTGGTGAAATGACCTGATTTCAACAGTTATCTTGCACACAGTGACTGTCAGCGCAAAGATGACTACATGGAAGCACATCGTTTGGGCAGATTTCTAGCGTCAGCAGTTTACTTGCTGACGGCAATCAGCGCAGGGCGCATATTCTCCATCGGGCTTGCGAATGGGATTGCCTCTGGGTATCACTACCCAGTTCAGCAAAAGTTACTGATTGGTGCCGCGCTGACCGGAGCCGCCGCCCTGACTCTTTCAGCGATTCTGGTTCACTTCCGCCCTCCTTCCGCATACGGTATTGCGAGCGTCTCCACCCTACTGTTGTGGCTGGCCTACTGGCCCCTAATAGGAATGATCGCGCTGATAATCGCTAGGCATCGGGAAATGTTGTTGGACGGCGATGGCCCTGTTGACGTGATCTTTTCAGTACTGCTGCTTTCGGTGGCCACGACTATTAGCGTGCGCAGGTTGTTCAAATTGGCGCGTGATTGACGAAAAATTCCCATTTCACCAATTGACCCGCAAAAAGGCGAATAAACGGCGCACACTGGTGAAATGGCCTGGTTACGACAACTGCTCAATTCCCGGTGCTCTTGTGCGAGTTAAGAACTACAATGATGCAGCAAGAGGAGGGGACATGAAGGCAAAAACAACACTGGTCCTTGCAACGCTCTTGGCACTTCGCGCCGCTGCTCAAGATGCACCGAAGTCTCAAACTCAATGCAAATTCTCGGATGGAAAGACCGTCAGGATTACGGACTCCTCCAAGCAAGCAGGAAGTGTCCGGTTGTCCACCGACGGAATCCTTGTGACGGTCAAAGGGATGACGGTCCCCGCAGGTGACTACATCGTTTTGCCTGCTTGGGACTCCCACAGCAACTGGACGCTGAGGATGAATAAGCAGAACGGACAGGACGGGTTGCCGCCACTTCCAATGTCTGCCACGACTCCGGCTCCGCCAACCGTCAACACGATCTCATTCGACTCGACGGGCGGAAGCTGCACGCTGCACTGGCGACTAGAGAAATCCAACACCCTACTCTCACTTGAGTTCGCGGAGAGGAACACCGACATGCCAATGCTCCAGTAGATTTCGGCCTTCCCGACCCAGGATCAAAGTTGGTGGTTGGCGAGAAATCCCCATCTCTAACAATGTCGGCGGTGTCAAGACGTTTTCAAGCACACTGCTGCATTCGCTCCGAGCCGAGCGCCATTTCGCTCTAGTTGAGATTTGCCAGGCCAACCGTAGGCTCGCTTCTAATCGTTGCGGGTCAGGCACTCAGTCCGACCCAACCATCTCTTCGATCGCAACCTCGATCATGATTACTTCTTCGAACTCCCCGGTTGAAGGGGAGCGGGATGCACAATCATTACGGCGGTGATTTACTGCACACCATGGGGATTTCCGGGCTCTCCCGCGTGCGAACCGAGCTGCTGCATTTCGTTGTAGTCCCAGCCGCGCCGCCACATCCAGTACAACTGGACGGCCAGCTTCCGGGCCATCGCGACCTTGGCGATCTTGCGTCCGCGCCGCATGGCCAGGTGAAAGAACTGGCTGCGCCATTGCGGATCGCTGCGCACCGTGACCTGCGCTGCTTCCACCAACAGGAAACGCAATAGAACGTTGCCTTGTTTGCTGATGTGGCCCAGCCGTCGCCGATCTCCGCTGGACTCTTCCGACGGAACCAGCCCGACGTAGCTGGCAATCTGCTTCGCGCAGGCAAAACGTTCTGGCGTTCCAATCACTAACTCGAACGCCAGTGCGGTCAGCGGGCCCACTCCGGGATGCGTGCTCAGCTGCCGCGTCACGGGCCGGCGCTGCACAATCTGTTCCAGCTTCCCGTTCAGCTCATGGATTTTCGGTGTGAGCCGGTCGAGTAGGTCGAGCAGGTCTTGCCGGCGTCGGCTTGCCCAAGGGGCCAGCGACAAGGCTTGCAGTTCCGCCCGCCCCGCTGGCCGCCACAACGCTTTCTTACGCCGCAGCCCTTCGTTGAGCGCCACCACGTGCAACTGGTTCATGACCCGCGTGCGCATCTGCACCAGCCGGTGGCGATGCCATAGCAGTTGCCGCAGATCGCGATTCTCCGCATCCGGTACCCAGATCCGCGGAAAGCGATCTTCCAGCAACAGCCGCAGCAACAACTGCGCGTCCTGGCGATCGGTCTTCTGCTTGCGCACTCGTTTGGTGCGGATCTCGGCGGCATCGCCGATCCACAGCTCAAACCGCAGTTCGATCAGCAACCGCTCGAACCAGCGCGCGTGTCCGCTGGCTTCCATGCCCACCCGCACGGTCATGCCGCGGCTTTTGAGTTCGCGGTAGAACTGCTCGGCCTCCTCCTTGTGTCCAAGGCGTGCTTCGCTCAGTTCGCCCGTGTCGGTGTTTACGTACGCAATTTGCTGGAAGCCCGGGTGATAATCACAACCTATAATGATCATGTTCGGCTCCTTTCTCCCGAGCCTGCTTGGTTGGCTTTAGCACCACCAAGTTTACTCGGGCCGGGGAGCCGACATTGTTATGGAATCATTACGCCAACGACTCCGGTACGAGCGGTATCCGTGCTCGAGTGCAACGACATCGCCTGGCCAACAAAACTAGCCTTCCAGATGGTGGAGTTGTGGACGCGACGCGAGAAAAAGAGATTGCGAATCTTGCGAAAAAGCTGAAGGACGAAAAGGGGGACTAAGACACCGCCGAAACGACAACGCAATAGGGTATGAAAACGCGTCAAGCAGCATACAAGCCCGAGCGACACATTTCTGCCGCTTCCAATCGGTCCCCGGCGCCAACTTTCTGCAGCACGCGGTGTACATGGTTCTTGACGGTCTGATCCGAAACGTTGAGTTGAGTCGCGATCTCTTTGTTCGTCAATCCTCGTCCTAGCATCTCCACCAGTTGCTGTTCCCGGCGTGTTAAACCGAAGGGATGTCGGGCTTGGAGGTGCGTGGCCTCCATCTGCGGAGCTGCCACGTGCTCAAAGAGGACACGACAGAGACTTGGAGGACATACTGCCTCATTTCTTGAAACCGAACGAATGGCGGCCGCCACATCCATGGACGAGGCATCCCTCAGAACGTATCCAAGAACGCCAGCACGCACCGCCCGCAAGAAGGTCGAAGAATCGGCTTCCATGCCAATCAAAAGAACCCTCAACTCCGGGAGTTCCTTACGAAGCTCAGGGATGATCTGCAAATCAGTAAAGGAATTTAGTCCGGAATCAGACAAAAGCACTCGGGCCCGGGTGACTGCAACTTCTTTAACGAGCTGAGGGGAAAGGGGGGCAGCGCCCACTAGGGATAAGTCTGATTTCTCGCCAAAAATCCGCATGAGGGCTTCACGCAAAAGACGATTCTCAGTGAGCAGAAAAACATCAATCTTCTGTGACATCATGGCACCCTTACTTCGAGAAATCTGAGCGCAAAGTGGCACAAAATCGTTTGTTAGGGATACTGGCAGTTCGTTTGTAGAGATACTGGTAGTTCTAACAGGTCGGGCCGAAACGGAGAACACGTCATCAGGCAGGAACTTTAGCGCGCAACGGAACGACCTAACTCGGCGCCCTCGTTGGCGAAAAATCCCCATTACATCAATTACCCGCAGTCATCCGAAGGTAGGTTTCCAGGGGAATGGGGCGACTGGTGGAAGGTTTTGCTCCTTCCAGTGATAGTTTTCCGTAGCTGTCTAGGTGCGCAGCCAGTACATCGGGCCGGCATGATGCGACAGCACTCAGCGGCGACAGCGTTTATTGCGAACGTCATTTTGCGTTGGGATCCGCTGACTTGATGATTCGTTCAATCTCGTCGAGTTGGGCGTCGGAGAGATGGGAGAGATCGACATGTTCCACAGTTCCTGAGTGTTCCACTTTGTCCGTGAAGAGCTTGAGATGGCGGCCCAGCCGCTCGAGGCTGGCGCCCTTATCGGCAAACTTGATCTTGCGGCAAAAGACGGTCGGCTGTTTTTCTTCATCGTCCCCGCCAATTTCCCGGACCTCCATGCCTGCCAGGCAAGCGGCTGTATCGTCATCGAGTTCGGTGACGTGCTTGAGCCCGCCATTCTCGTTGTAGAACTTGCGCGGATCAAAAAACGCCAATCTTGCTAGTTCTTGTAGCACTTTCTCAGCAGAAATCTCCAATTTCGTGCAAGTTTTCTGCGTCAATGTAGCAATTTCGGCAGAAATGTTTGCATTCGCCAACAGGCGATATGCTTGTACCCTCGCGCCGTTCTTGCTGTATCCGGCAGCGATCGCAGCCCTGGTACCGTTCAGATCTCGGCAGTATTCGCGGATAAAGAGCTTTTGCTTTGGAGTCAGCATTTCACAACCGTATGAGCCTGGGAATGTTGCTCTCAGTTCCTTCGCAGAAATGTTAGCATTTGCTAACATTCTCGCTCCTCCCCCCTCAGTTCGGGGTCGAAACGTTGTTCGGACCAATTCATCCAATACGCCTCGAGGTGATGCGACCTTCGTTGCCCGCTTGGGAGTGGGGAAAACCTGCTGAGCTTCGCTCCGCTCGCGGACAGGAGTGTCCGCGCCACACGCCGCTGACAAGTATAGCGGGAGAGTCAGCCGGAGGACAGGGCTGAGAGGGTATAGGAGACCTGCTGCACCCGGACCCAAGTTCCTGAGCGAGGATAGAATAGATGACGCCTTCGTCCAATCGGAATACCACCAACACCGACGAGACAATCGTGGAGGCAGCAAAAAGCCACGGTATCACCGCTTCTGACGCTCTGTGTACTATCCGTCATTGATGGGTAATTGCTGGGATGACGAACTGTTGCCCTCGGGAGATTAGTAACGGATTGCACTGATCGTTTGGATCGGTTCAGTTTGGAGAGAACTCACATTCTAGACGGGTCCAGTTTTCGGGGGCTGGGTCACTGGAATGGATCGAGCGGTTCTCCAAGAATCTAGCCTCGGCTCTTGGTCACTGCATCTTCGAGGAGCCTCGTCGCCGCGGAAGAATTTGTCTTTTACTTTGGCATTGGCGGCCTTCATTTCAGGCATGGCCACGAAGGGTTTGGAGTAGTCGTTGGCGGCGTTCCAGAACAAGAAGCCGATTCCCCCTTTGGCCTTGGCGGTCTCTACCTGAACCTTAATGTACTCGGGTGAGTACGTGTGGGTGCGCCAGTGGAAGGCTTGCAGCCAGGGGCGGATGACCACGCCGCTCCCTTTGGTGATGAGTTCGAAACGGTCCATCGATTCGCCGATGAAGTGGGCAGGCTCATCGCCGGGGTTGGCGATGTTATCCATGCCGAAGAAGTGCGACGGGTAGATCATGGGGCTAAGCACATCGCAGTATTTGGCCATGGCGACGATGTCCTGTCCGGTGTGAGAGAGGTCAGCCTGGCGCTGCCATGCCATGCACCGACGTAATCACCGCCTTCGTCAAGAAGGCTTTAGGAACCGCACTGGATGTACTCGATTCTGCGAACCCGTATCCGTTAACGGTTGATATCGCCATAACACGCAATATAAAAAGGCGCCCACTTTTGCGGTAGGTTGAGATTGTTCGCATCGCCAACCTAGCGAAAGGGAGCGCCTTTATGAGTCAGGAAAAGTATATCGGTATGGACGTGCACCAAGCCACCATCTCGGTGGCGGTGATGGATGCGCAAGGCAAGCTGATTATGGAATGCCTGCTGGAGACCAAGGCGGCCACGATTGTCGAGTTCATCAGAGGACTGCACGGAACTCTGTCTCTGACCTTCGAGGAAGGCACGTCCGCAGCCTGGCTCCACGATCTTCTGAGACCCCACGTTAGCCGGCTGGTAGTGTGCGATCCGCGAAAGAATGCTCTTTTAAAGGATGGCAACAAGAGTGATCGGATCGACGCGCGCAAGCTGGCGGAGCTGTTACGCGGGAACCAACTCCATCCCGTGTATCACGGAGAACATGGGGTTCGCACCTTGAAAGAACTGGGGCGCTGTTATCTGACCATCACCCAAGATGTCACCCGCGTCATGAATCGCATCAAAGCTCTGTACCGCAGTTGGGCGATTCCCTGCGCGGGTGCAACCGTCTACTCTCCCCGTCAGCGCGCCGAGTGGTTGGCTAAGATCACTGAACCAGGAGTGCGGGTTCGCGCCCAACGGCTCTATCAGCAGCTCGATCTGTTGCAACCGGTGCGCCTGGAAGCACGGCGCCAGTTACTGGCGGAAAGCCACAAGCATTCGGCCGTGAAGTTACTGCGCCAGATTCCTTCGATCGGTCCGATTCGCTCAGCCTTGCTGGTGGCCTTACTGCAAACCCCGCACCGTTTTCGTACCAAGCGCCAACTGTGGGCCTACAGTGGTTTCGCAGTCGAGACCCACGACAGCGGGGAGTACCGTTCCGTGCGTGGCAAACTGCAACGCAACCGCGAGCGCATGACGGTTCGCGGTCTGAATGACAACCACAATCGAGATCTGAAGAATCTCTTCAAAAGTGCTGCCATCTCTGCCAGCACACGTCCTGGCCCGCTGCGCGATTTTTATGTGGCTCGGGTGGAGAAAGGGATGCGACCGACCATGGCCCGTCTCACCTTGGCACGGAAGATAGCCGCGATCAGTTTAACCCTCTGGAAGAAAGGAGTGGAGTTCGACCCTCAACAATTGCAGCGACCAGCAGCTTGAGCATCTCTGAGGAACAGGCTTTCCATCTCTGCGGTTTACTCCGCTGGTAGGCGGCCGGGTTCTGCAGATGCTCGGTTCGAGGGTGAGTATCAGTCAATGAGATCGGCCCCGTGTGCTTCGGCACCGAGTCACCCATTACACGCTATGCCCCCTCGGATAACCAGAAATAGCGATAGGCCACGAGCCTCGGATAGAACCATGGTTAACGTCGTCCTGCTTGCCGCGTCTCGCACACTCGAGCTTTGCCACAGCACCGGAGAAACCTCATGAGAATGGGACAACACGCCAAACCGCTTCAGAGATCACGAAACAGAGTGGGCTGGATCTCGAGAAAAGATCTCCTCCGGTCGAGGCGGAGCTTTTTTCTTGACATCCCTTTTTATAGAACT
>CAVTEO010000015.1:0-220841 GCA_963733805.1 uncultured Acidobacteriota bacterium
AGATTTCAGAATGAACATCCCACGAAACTCACTTGATTTCCAATCTGCAATCTGAAATCGAAGATCTGAAATCCTTTACGCATTCACGACCTTGGGCTCGGGTTCTTGCGCGGGCTTGGTTTTCTTGGCGTCCTTGTGCAGCCACGACATCATGCCGCGCAGCTTCGCGCCGACTTCTTCGATCGGGTGCTTCTTCTCGGCGTCGCGCAGGGCGGCGAATTTCTTGCCACCTGTTTTGTTTTCCTCGATCCACTCGCGGGCGAAGGTGCCGTCCTGGATGCGCGCCAGGATTTCTTTCATCTTCGGCGCGGGTCTCGTCGCCGACCACCATGATTGCCGCGAGTGAGGTCGCCGTACTCGGCGGTGTTCGAGATCGAGTAGCGCATGCGGGCCAGGCCGCCTTCGTAGATCAGGTCGACGATCAACTTCATTTCATGCAGGCACTCGAAGTACGCGACTTCGGGCTGGTAGCCGGCTTCGACCAGAGTTTCGAATCCCTTCTTGATCAGCGACGTCAGACCGCCGCACAGGACTGCCTGCTCGCCGAACAGGTCGCTCTCGGTTTCTTCCTTGAAGGTGGTTTGCAGAACTCCGGCGCGGGTTGAGCCGATGCCGTAGGCGTAGCAGAGCGCGTTTTCGTGGGCGCGGCCGGTTGCGTCCTGATGGATGGCGAGCAGCGACGGAACTCCGCGGCCTTCGGTGTAAATGCGGCGCAACGAGGTGGCCCGGGCTCTTGGGCGCGATCATGACCACGTCGACGTCGTTCGGAGGCTGAATCGTCTTGAAATGAATGCTGAAGCCATGCGAGACGCCCAGCACTTTGCCGGGATGCAGGTAGGGCTTGATCTGCGACTCGTAGAGTTCGCCCTGGGTCTCGTCGGGCGTAAGGATCTGAATCCAGTCGGCGCGCTTGGCGGCTTCGTCGGGCGCGACCACGACCATGCCGTCGGCTTTCGCTTGCTGCGCGGAGGGGCGGTTGGGATCGAGACCGATGATGACTTTGTATCCGCTGTCGCGGAGGTTCTGGGCCTGGGCGTGTCCCTGACTGCCGTAGCCGAGGACGGCAATGGTCTTGCCCTTCAGTGCATTCGGGTTTGCATCTTTTTCGTAAAAAACTGTAGCCACGGGAAACTCCTCATTAGTGACAAGGGGAGCACGGCACCCTTGGGAAATATGTGATCAGAGTAACAGACGGGTCAGGCCGGCAGTCCGAAACACCGACCGGTCGGTCGGTAAGAGACATGGTATCGGCCGTCGGAGTGCATGTCAAGGGGAACGCCCTCAGCGGAGTCGGCGATTCGAAGAAGCTACGAGCTTCGAGCTACGGCAATCTTTCCCTCCAAACAAACGGCGAGGGACGGCTTCGCGCATAACCGATTACGCTAGGCTCGAAGCTCATAGCTCGAAGCTGGTTCGTACCCAATTTTGTTACCATGTCGCACGTGACTCGCGAAGCGACACTCGACTCCCGCCAGGACATTCTTCGAACCGCCGCCCGTCTTTTCCAGCAGCGCGGTTATGACGCGACTTCCATGAATGACGTGGCCGCGGCGCTCAAGCTCAGCAAGGGCGGCCTGTATCACCACTTCCAGAGCAAGGACGAAATGCTGTTCCACATCATGAATCACGCGCTCGACATCACTGAAGAGCGTGTGGTCAAAGCGGTGCGCGGCGTGCAGAGTCCGGAAGAGCGGTTGCGCATGCTGATTCGGCTGCACATCGAGGTGGTGTTGAGCGCGCGGGACCGCGAAGTCACGGTCATGCTGCACGAGAACCATCCATTGCCGCCGTCGCTGCGGAAGCAGATCAACATGCGCAAGAAGGATTACATCCACTTCGTGGAGGGGGTGATTGCCGATGTGCAGCGGCAGAAGGGATCGAAGGGCAGCGTTTCGCCGCGCGCGGCGGCGCTGGCGCTGCTTGGCATGATCAACTGGATCTACCAGTGGTACAAGCCCGAAGGCCGTCTTCAGGCGCAGGATTTGATTCCGCAGTACACGGAGATGCTGTTTGCTGGAGCGTTCTTCTAGATGAATCAGGATTCGATGAATTCTCCACATGTCGCTCCCGTTTTTAAAAAAGCAAAACGCTGTACGAGACCTGACTAAGGAAAGATGACGCCGCCAAATTTCTTTGATCTACCCACCGTTTCGGCCGAGCGAGCACAGGCCGGCAAACTTTATAAGGAATTTATTCGCGTTCCACTTCTGAGTGTCGGCGTTTACGTGTTGCCGGCGGGCGGAACTGATCCGCAGAAACCGCATCGTGAAGACGAGGTGTATTACGTGGTGCGCGGGCGAGCGCGCATGCGCGTTGGGTCGGAAGAGCAAGTGGTGAAGGCCGGCAGCGTGATATTCGTGGCCGGCAAAGTGGAGCATCGGTTCTTCGATATCAGCGAGGAATTGGAAGTTTTGGTGTTCTTCGCTCCTGCTGAGACCGCGACGTAGAAGGTGCCTCTGGTTGTATGACGGGCAAAGACAGTTTGGACCTCCGCATTTCGCCGATGCTGGACAAACATTGGCCGCAGGTGGAACGCATCTACCTCGAAGGCATCGCCTCAGGAAATGCGACGTTCGAAACCGAGTCTCCCCGGTGGGAGAACTGGGACGCGAAGCATCACCGGCATTCACGGCTGATCGCGCTTGAGGGAGAAGACTTGCTGGGGTGGGCGGCGCTTAGCCCGGTCTCAACGCGCCGAGTCTATGCAGGGGTTGCGGAAGTTTCCGTCTACGTCGGCCGAAGCGGCGCGAAGCCGGGGTGTTGGGCGAGCGTTGTTAGCTGCGCTGGTCGAGCAGTCGGAAGAGAACGGCATTTGGACCCTGCAGGCCGGAATCTTTCCAGAGAATCGGGCCAGTGTCGCCCTGCACAAGGCATACGGATTTCGCGAAGTCGGTGTTCGCGAGCGGATCGGTCAGCTTCGGGGTGTATGGAGAGATGTCGTGCTGCTGGAGCGCCGAGGGCGAGACGCCCTCGGGATTGCCGGCGAGACGCCGGCGCTACCTAACTCCTAAGCCCACCCAGAAAACCTGACCTGAAACCTGCCCCTTACGCTCTTGCCGCCGCCAGTTCTTTCCCGGGCACCCAGTAAATCTCTTCCCGCAGAAATTCTTTGGTGAAGCCGATGCGCTTCAGGATTCCTTTGCCGTGCTCGATCATCTCGGGGTGGCCGCACAGGTAGCCGACGCCGTTCTCGCCGGTAACGCCCCAGGAGTCGGCGTATTTACGGATTAGTTCATCGACGCGACCGACTTCGCCCTTCCAGTTGGGATCATCCCACGGGCGGCTGACGGTGGGGACATATTCGAGCCACGGCACTTCCTCGGCGTATTGCTGCAGTTCTCCGACGTACCCAAGTTCCCACGAGCGGCTCGCGCCGTTGAGCAAGAACAGCTTGTGGTCACCCTGGAATTTTCCTTCTTTCCAATCCTTGTACATGGTGCGCACGAAACTCACGTAGGGCGCGACGCCCGTCACCGTGCAGACAAGCAGATGATTCTTCCGGCCGCTGGCTGTATCGAGGACGAAACGGCCTTTTGAGGCCTTGCGCATGAGCAGTTCGTCGCCGGTCTTCAGCGCGTGGATCTGCGGGGTCAACTCGCCGTGCGGCACCAGTTCAAAGAAGAACTCGATTTCGTTTTCGTACGGGGACGATGCGATCGAATACGGCCGCTCCGAACGTTTTTCCTCGCCCTCGATGCCCAGGGTGGCGTACTGCCCGGGGGTGAACTTGAACTCTGCTCCCGGATCGATGCGGATCATCCAGAGCTCAGGGGCCAGATCGACACGCTTGGTGATGCGTGCCCGGTAATGCTTGTCGCTGATGGTGGTCATGGGTAATTCCCCTGTCGAGGTTACTCCCCTTAGGGACACGGAATTGTTCCAAAAAGATGTCATAGATTGCACAATACGGCAAACCCCAAAGCCTCCGCCCCACCGGGAACTAGTCATTAGTTCATTACGGAAGGGCATCTTTTGTCGTGTACAAAACGTAGGTCAAAACCCTGCGCTCAGGCCATGATTGCAACCCTTTGGCAGATTCTTGAGTGCTACTGCCCGATTTCGGTAATGCTGGGAGAGGACTCGCCCGCGGGGAGCGCGGCGCGAAGTTTTTCAAGGTTGGCCAGAGTTTGCGTCCAGGCTTTCTTATTGCGCTTGGTGTAGATCGGTGCGTGCAGGTCGGCGTAAAACTCCAGGATGTTTTCCTGCAATTGCGGCGTCAGATGTTCGAATTTTTTGTCAGCGAGCTGCTTCAGCAAGCGTTCGTACGCTTTGTCGGTAAGTGAATATTCTCCTGCCTTGGTGTCGAGGCCCGTGTCGCAGTCTTTGTTGGGCAACCTCAGATCCCGCACACGTGTATCGTGCAGCCGTTTGCTGTAATCCTCCACCGTGGCGTTCACACTCTTGATGTACATGTCCTCGGTCTTTTGGGTGGGGATTTTGAAACCAAGCGCGCTGAAAGGCCCCACCTTGGGGACAATGCGGAGGAAAAACGCGAGAATTCGCGTGCCAACTCCAGGTTTGCGATATTCCTTGCCCCACTCCTTTTCGTATTGTTTCCGGGAAATGTAGTAAAGGAACTTCTTCTTGTCGAAATTCGGAGTGTCTTTCACGATCTCCTGTTTCCGCGCCAGGAGGGCAACCCTGGTCATCTCGGGAATCACGATACTGATGGACCGGCGGAACGTACCGATCGCGAGATCGGTGCTGCCGAACACGTCTTCCAACTGCAGCCCGTAGGTGCGGTAGAAGGCACGGTTCAGTAGATCCTTGGAAACTTCGAAGCCGATGAAATCGTGGTAGCGATCGGAGGTGTAGCGGTTCTTCGCGACCTGCACCATGTCGAAGCCGAATTCGGTGCGGATATGCGCCTTGGGATTGTCTGCATACGTAGCACGCTGTCCATACTTCTTTTCGAGCTTGGGGAATTCGATGGTCACGGCGCGATTGATCGTGGGGTGCCCGCAATTGTCGGCGGCGTAGTGCGAGAGGGCGCCCAGGGCGAAGGCGTATTCGTTCAGGTCGGATGACTCCTGAATCATGATTACCACGAAGTCGCCGCTGCGCACGTAGTGCACCAGGTCGCTGAAGTGTTTGTTCCCGAATGGGTAGTAGCCCATGTCGTGCACCAGGGATCCGCCGTAGGCGAAGGCATGAGCCTTGCGCAAATCCTCTTCGGTGGCGTGGGGAAACCGTTTCTTCAGCAAAGGAACGATCTGATCCTTCCACAGAAGATCGACGATCTCTTCGTGCGTGAGCACGGAGTAGGCCGGGCACAATTGGTTCGCGAAGAGGAACAAAAACAACAGCAGCGCCGCCCGCAACGGGCGCGCTGCCCTCGTTCTGCCCGCGAGTTGGAGTAGCGTGGCTCTCATGCCGGGATGAGCACCAGTAGGATGCGAAATCAGCAGCTTCCCGGCTGGTTTTATTCTCCCCACAACCTCAACAGAACAAAGAAGTTTGGAAGGCCGCGAAGTGGTGTCGCCTCGTTACAACCTGTAGAGAGGGTGCTCCAACCTCGTCCATCAAGATGTGTTGGGTCCGACCTTGAATGAGTTGCGAACTTCCGAAGGCAGGCAAAACCTGGAGCGGCTCAATCTGCCATCTTCGCGACGTGCATGGCGTATCCCGTCTTCGGCAACAGCGAGGTCAGTTCAAATGCCTTGAAGCCGTCGCCGCTGACTTCCGTGTGGCGATAGAGGCCGGGCTCGCTGTCGACGATCTCGTGGCGGCCGTGCAAGTTTGCCAAAAATTCCTGTGCGGCTCGTTCGCTCACCTGTGCACCCTTGGCGCGGGTGACGACCGCTTCGGTGGCATAGGAGCGCACCAGTTTGGGCCAGTACTTTTCGAGCAGGCTTGTGCTCGCGAAGATGTCGGCCCAGACCAGTTCGCCGTTTACGGCCACGACCACGCCCACCGCGTTCCGATCCCGCAGTTGCTGGATGGTGCTGGCGTATTCTTTCTCGACCGAGCCGGCGACGGAGTCCACTTTTCTCCGGACGTCTTCGTTCTGCATGACCTTTGCATAGGAGGTCGTCCCCGCCAATTCGCGGGAACTGCGCGGCGCCTCGGCCTCCAGCGAGTCCGACATTTGCACGCGCGCCTTGGCGACCTCGTCCCAGACTTTCTGTTGATTCTTGTCAGCCATTGCTTTGCCGCGGACCGAAGGGGAAGCCATGACGGCGCCGACCGTGCCCAAAGCGAATTTTCCGCTCGTGCCCACCCAGCGTCCCGGCTCTACGCAGAAGACATCAAGATCGATGGGATCGCTTTCCGCGGGGACAATGCGATCCTTCGCGATCACGCGATCCTGCTTGCCCCCAGTCACGATTTCTCCGGCCAGCAACAGCAGGGGGCGCTTGGCGTTGTTCACGAGCACGAGCTTGTTGACTTGCGCGCCCTCCTGCACCTGGTACTCGGGGCGTAGCGTACCGTGACTTCCGCGGGGAGGACGCCGGAGCATTCCGTGTACGCTGCCGGATTCGGTGACTTCGACTTCGCCGGACTTCAAGCCTTCATCGAGCGTCAGAAATCCGCCAGTGTCGTGGGATGAGGAGGCGACCACCGGGAACACCGTCAGGTTGCCGTGCCGGATCGGAGCGAGCACCTTGTAGTCGGCAGCGGACGGCTCCCCTGCAAAAGCCGGCCGCCGCCCACTCATGGCCACAGTCACCGCAATGGCCAACACCGCTATACCCAGAAACGCATTGCTCTTCATGGCATCCTCCCCGAGCGAAGCGACACCTGGACTGTTGAGCGCATCTAGTGTTTCAGGGCGCCCGTGCTTCCCTGGTTGCTGAGGGAACGGGAAATTCGTTCTTCCTTGCACAGAAAAAAATGAGTAGCATCGCCAATGACGGCGAACCAATGGATCGCGCCACTCAACCCGTTGCCGCGCCCACCGCGGAAATGCAGGCCCTGGCGGCGGAACTGCACGCGAAAAGCAAAGGCGCGGAGTTCGGCATTGGCCTGGACGACCTGGCTGTGATTCTCGCCGAGGTCGCGAAGAAGTATGCAGACGGCGCAGCCGCCGGGCAGATCCGCGAATTCTGCGTGTCGTTGAAAGTCGAAGAGCTGGTGCTGGCGCGGGCGTGCGCCGCCGGCAACGAACGCGCCTGGGAAGTCTTCATGACGCGCTATCGCGAGAAGCTGTACGAGATCGGAGTGCAGATCACGCGCGAGGACTCCGCGGGCCGCGAATTGTCCGACTTGCTGTATGCGGACTTGTACGGCACGGTTACGCGCGACGGTGTTCGGGCCTCGAAGCTTTCGTCCTATACCGGGCGCGGATCACTCGAAGGCTGGTTGCGCACCGTTATGGCGCAAGAGCACGTGAACCGCTACCGCCGGCAGAGGCGAATGGTGAGCCTCGACGAAGAGACGGAAGAGGGAGTGCAGTTCGCCGCTCCCACAGTGGCTCCGCCACCGGCGATCGATCCCCGGCTTGAGTCGGCGACCGACGAAGCGCTGGCCGCGCTCCCTGCCGAAGAGCGGTTCATGCTGGCTGCTTATTTTCTGGATGGCCGCACGCTGGCCGAGATCGCGCGCATGTTGTCGGTACACGAGTCGACTATCAGCCGGAAACTCGACAAAGTGGCGAAATCGCTGCGCAAGCAGATTCTGGCGGGATTGGGCCGGCGGGGCATGAGCCGGCGCCAGGCGGAGGAGGCGCTGGAGGTCGATGTCCGGGATCTCACGTTGAATCTACGAGATCGGCTCACGCAAGAATCCCCCGGCGATGCGTTCCATAAGAAGAACGTTGGAGCCCCGGCGGGGGACGGAAGTGGCTAGAGCTTTAGGAAGGTTCTGGCAGGCGCGGTTGGGCGCTTTGGAATCGTAATCTGGAGAAAATGGAACGGCTTCCCAATATCGTGCGCGAACGGCTGAAAGCAACCGCAGGCGGGGATCACCCCGATGCTGACTTGCTGACGGCGTTCGCCGAGCAAGCGTTGCCGGACCGGGAGCGTTCGCGCGTCTTGCTGCACCTGTCCCGGTGCGCGGACTGCCGTGACGTACTGGCGCTGGCGCTTCCTCCTCTCAAAGCTGCTGCTCTTTTAGACACCGCTCGGCCTGCTCCCTGGTTCCAATGGAAGGTTCTGCGTTGGGGGGCGGTGGTTGCCTGCGTGGTGATCGTAGGATCGGCCGTACTGTTGCGGCGCGACACGTTTCAGATGCAGAGTGCCAAGACCTCCGCAGTTCGGGAAGAGCCTGCGGCCGAGCAATATGCGTACGAGCGTGCTGATCAGGATGCGGCGGCCAGAGTGCGTGCGCAGCAGGCGCTCTCGTCCAACGCGGAAAACGCGAATGAAAAAGATATAGGCCGACTTCGAGACAAGGCGCTCAAACGTTCGATGCCCCCGAAGCTGCCAGCCTCCGCTCCGGCTTCCCCTGCGTCCCCTGTTGCGGCATTATCGCCTGGGGTAAAGGACAACAAGCAGGTCATCGTGGGAGCCATGCATGGGGCCAGCGGTGCGGGAGCATTGGGTGGGATGGCTGCCAAGTCTGCGGAGAACTGGACATCTGCTCCGGCCCAGGCCGTCAGCGACGAGGGCAAGAAACCTCTGCCGGAAGCGAGAAACGTGACTGACCTGGAAATGTTGGGGAGGTCGTCGGAGGTGGTTGAAGTGCAGGTTGGTGCCGCGCCCGCCCTCGACACCGAAGCATCCAGCGACAAGCCCGAAGCTCCCGGCAAGGCCAAAGCCGCGTCGAGCGGGCTGCTGGATGCGATGGCGGCTCCCGAGGTACTGACAAAGAGCCAGGCGACGCGCTCCGAGGAGACCGTCCGGCAGAAGATGGATCGGGCGCCAGGCTTCCGCCATTCCCCGCTGAGCCGCTGGACCATTTCCTCCGACGGCCGGTTGCAGCACTCCATCGATGCAGGGAAAACCTGGCAGCCCGTGCCCGTGGGCGACAAGGCGAGCTTCCGGGCCCTGTCAGCCAATGGACCGGATGTTTGGGTGGGAGGCGCCGCCGGGTTGCTGTATCACTCAGCTGATTCCGGAGCCAGTTGGACGCAGGTGAAGCCAGCCTTCGCAAATGTCACGCTGACCGCCGACATCGCAGCGATTGAATTCACGGACGTGCAGCACGGCAAGATCACTACCTCGAACGGCGAAGTCTGGACCACGGAAGACGCGGGCCAGAACTGGCGCAAACAGTAGTCGCGCCCTCACCCGCTACTTCACCAGATAAAAGGCTTCCTGCCGCGGAATGAAGAACTTGTAACCCTCGTCGGTCAGGTAGGCGTCGTCTTCCATCATGATGTAAACCTTCTGATCCCCCCACTCGGGAACCGCGGTCTGCGTGTTTAGTTCCACGGAAAGGTATGCGCCTTTACGCAGCGGTTTCGCGGCGGTGGCGCCGATGTCGGCGCGCTGTGCGGAGCGGAAGTCGATGCTGGGGCCGAGTCCGTGCCCCTGGTTGCCGATGGGATGGCTGTAGATCTGGGCTTCGATTCCTTTCTGTTTCATTTCGTCCATGGCCTGGTTGTAGACGTCGGCGGCCGCGCGGCCGGGTCTGGCTGCGCGCTGGGTCAGCGCGTCTTGCAGTTGGTTAGTGTTCTTCATCGCGTTCTTGAGTCCGGCGGGAGCGTCTTTTTCTCCGGGGAGCAGCACGTAGGCCATCTTCTGCCAGTCCGTGTTCAACCCCATGTAAGTGATGCCGAAGTCCAGGTGCACTACGTCTCCGCGCTCGATGATCGTCTCCTCGGGGGCGACGGCCAGGAATCCGCGCGACGTGTCGTTCTTCTTGCTCTTGCGCTGCACGCGCAGATCGGGTTGAAACCACGTGCCCACCCGATTCTCCCAGAGCTGGTCATACAGCCAGCGGCGCACGTCGCCCACGGTCGTCCTTCCGGGATGGATAACTTCGCTCGACAGCGCACGGCGGGTCATCGAATCCGTGAGCTCGACCATGGCCTGGTAGGTGGCGAATTCCTCCGGAATACGCGTGTCGAGATAGTCTTCGATCAGGTCGGCAGCCGGAACAAAATGCTGGGCGGCATCCGCGCCCATTTTTTCTGCGATCAAGTTATAGGTGTCGTGAGTGATGCTGCGCTGCACGCCGCGCCTGCCGCCGTAGCTGAGCGCGATTTTCTTCGGCTTGTATTGCTCGTAGAGCTCGGGAAGAACCTTGTCGGCCGGGCGGGGCTCGTCGGGCGATTCGAAGAAATGCTTGAGATTTTCTTCGGCGAAGCCGGTGATGGCTATTTTGCGAAGACCTCTTTCCCCGGTGTCGATGAACACAAAGTAGTCGCCGCCGCCTGCGTAGGGCCGCGGCGGCGCGATGTACTGGGTCAGCGGATCGTCGTGGAACTCCTCGTTCACGACAATCCACATGTCGATCTCGTGGGCGCGCATCATAGGCAGAATCATTTCGTGGCGTTTCGCGAGCCATTGTTCGCGGACTGCCAGCTGCTGCGACCAGGGCAGGAGCTTCGGAGATTTCGGCTTGTTCTGCGCAACCGCGGAGACTGCCAGCACACAGCACAGCACAATTATGGTCCGCTTCGGCATTCGGAAAGTCCTCATCGGGGAAATTAAGGGCCGCCCATGTTCCCGTGACGCGCGCAGGTCTGTCAAATGGGAGCTGGAAATTGCCGGAACCGCTCAACCACAGAGGACACAGAGGGCACAGGAGATCTTTCTGATTTCAAGCCTCTGTGTTCTCCCGTGTCCTCTGTGGTTCAGGGACGAGGATGCCCGCTTCAGAGAATTCTGTTTTTGGGATGTAAATTTGTTTGAACATACTCGCGATGCGTCGACCGAAACGGCGCAGTAACCATGTCGCCAATCCAGGCGCGGCGCCTGGAGTTTTTCGTTTGATTTCAGAAAATTCCGAGCGCGGCCGCGCGCGCGTTCCGGCTCGCGCTCGGGTTACTTAAGTGAGACTCAAGTTGATTACGCATCAGAGCGGCGGATTACCAACGTGACATTTACGGTCTATAGCAGCAGCCTTATGATCCGCACGTGGTTTGGCAGTTCTGGGGGAGGGCTGCCGAGGCGCCCTGAACATAGTTCAGGGCGCTTTTAATTTTTGCGCTGGACGCCGCCACGTGTCCGCGAACAGCAAAAGAAAACGCCCGACTCTTCAGCCGGGCGTGTCAATCACGATCGAAATCCGAACTTACCCAACGTGCTTGTCGAGCGCTTTCTGAATCTGCTCCTTGGGCACGTAGCCAACGATCTGCTCCTTCACCTGCCCGTCTTTGAACACGAGCAGGGTCGGGATCCCGCGCACGCCGTAACGCATCGGGGTGGCTGAGTTCCGGTCGACATCCATCTTGCCAACCTTCACCTTGCCCTGGTACTCGGTCGCCAGCTCGTCGACGATCGGGGCAATCGCGCGGCACGGGCCGCACCAGGTCGCCCAAAAATCGATCAGCACGGGCTTGTCGGACTTCAATACATCCGCGTCGAAGTTTGCGTCGGTCACCTCGACAATTGAGTTGTTTGCCATGTTTCCTCCAGATACCTCGTTCCGGCCCCGGTGTTTCCAACAGCCGGTCGCGGCACCGGCATGAGTGCTAACCACTTACGGTGGCTACGAAATTCTAACACTGAGATTAGATGCTTTACAGCCACAGAAGGTGCAAAGCGGGGATAGGCCGTCAGGAGCGGGCGCCGCCCTTTGTATGCGAGTCCTGTCTCGGGAATTCTCACCGTCCCCGGAGGAGATCGAGGGAGCGGAGCCGGGAAGAACTTCGTTCAATACTTCCGCAACACTCCGATCACTTTCCCCTGCAATTCGACCGCGGCCGCAGGAACGATAATGGGCTGCATGGTCGCATTTGAGGGTTGCAGGCGGACATGATCGCCCTCTTTGTAGAAGCGTTTCAGGGTGGTTTCATCTCCGTTCACGAGCGCAACCACAAGGTCGCCGTTGCGTCCTACCTTGGTTTTCTCGACCAGGACGTAGTCGCCGTCCATGATGTGTTCGTCCTGCATCGACTCGCCGCGCACTTCGAGCACGAACACTTCCTTGGAGCGTACAAAGTCTGCCAGCGAGATCGTGTTGCCGTCATTCTGCTGCATCGACTCGATGGGCAGGCCGGCGGCGATGCGTCCGATGATCGGCAGCACCAGCCCGGTATTGACCGCCATCGATTGCTTGAGCTTGCCCTTAGGGGCGACTAGGTCGATGGAACGGCTGCGGTTGTAGTCGCGGGTGAGCAGGCCTTTTTTCTCGAGGTTCGACACGTGCTTGTGCACGGTAGCCAGCGAATTCAGGCTCAGCCCCTCGGCAATTTCCTCGAAAGATGGCGAGTATCCGTTCTCCGAAACGAACCTGGAAATGAAGTCATACAACTCTCGTTGCCGCCGCGTGATGGCCATAGGCGGATTGTGAGCGAATAAAAGGCGAATGTCAAGTGGCAAGTGTAGCGCGGGCGCCCTCGCCCGCGAGCTCGATCGACCGTGTTACAACTCCCTAGCTCAACACCCGATACTCACTCTTCACCAACCCGCTCGCGTAGTGCTGCGTGCTCACGTGGCGCAGTTGAATGTCGTGCGGAAGCTTGCTGAACAAAGGTATCCCTTCCCCAATGAGCACGGGCACACGAGTAATGATGAGACGCTGGATGAGCCCGGCGCGGAGGAACCGCTGAATGGTGACGCCTCCATCGATGTACAGATGATGGGCACCCGTCGCCGTCAGTTTTGCAACGATCTCCGCCGGAGCCCCAGCCATTTGCTCGACAACGGCCCCTTTTGCCGCGGAGAAGTCGAGTGGACGAGAACTCAAAACCACGACGCGCTTCTTACCATAGGGCCAGCTCGGGAACGCCAGCACTGTTTCGAAAGTCTTGCGCCCGATCACCAGCGCATCGATCTCCGCGATGAACTCGTTGTAGCCGTGAGGCTCGCCGCCATCCGCCGGAAGGAAGTCCAGATCGCCGTTCGGGCGCGCGATGAAACCATCGACGCTGGTGCCGATGAAGACCGAAATCGTCATCGTGGTCCTCCTGCCTATCAGCGGACTCTCAGCTATTGCTGCGTCACCGCCTTCAAATACCGATAATAAAAATCCACGCCCTTGTAGAACGACTCTACGCCGATCCTCTCATCTTTCCCATGCGCGCGCTGGTCGTTGCGATCGATGGCCAGCCCGCTGACCGAGTACGTCGGCAGCCCGGCCGCATTCGTGTACACCCCATCCGACGCGCCCGTCGACATGGTCGGAATCACCGGCAGTCCCGGCCACATCTCAGCGGCTACTTTGTCCAGTGGCTGGAATACATCCGGGCGCAGCGGCGGAGGAGGATAGGACTGCGTCGACAAGCCGTGTTCCGTCACCCCGCCGATGGCGCCAACGTACATCACCGAAATCTTGGGATCGGCAAGAATCTCCACCAGCTTCAGCCGAATGTCTTCCGACGAGTGTCCCGGGGCGATGCGGCAATTGACGTTGGCTTTCGCCATCTGCGGCAGGGCGTTATTGGCGTGCCCGGCTTCCAGGCGAGTGGCCACGCACGTCGTCCGCATTTTCGAGTGATCGATCGCATCCTTCGATAGCCGGTCGACCGCCGCCTGGTCCGGAGGATCCTTCAAAATGGCCTTCATGTCCTCGGCGCGCTGCCCCTTCTCCACTTTCGACATGCGCTCGTAATACGCGCGCGTGACGCTGTTCAGCTCGATGGGAAACTCGAAGTGTTCCAGGCGTACCAGGCCGTTTGCCAGATGGTAGATCGCGTTGTCGGGCACGGGCAGGGAACTGTGCCCTCCCGGATTGGTCACCATCAACTGATAATCGGCGTACAGTTTTTCGGTCGCGTCCACGTCCATCATGACCGGCTTGCCGTTTTCGCTGGTGATGCCGCCGCCATCGTGATTGAGCACGAACTCGGCATCGACCAGGTCGCGATGATTCTTCAGCAGCCAGTCCACGCCATTCGATTTGCCGCCCTCTTCGTCGGCCGTGAGCGCAAGAATGATGTCGCGGTCCGGCTTGTAACCTTCCTTCTTCATGCGGATCAGCGTGGTCACCATGATGGCGTCGCCGCCCTTCATGTCCTGCGTACCGCGCCCGTAGTAGAAACCGTCCTTCTCAACGAACTGGAAGGGGTCGGTGGTCCAGTCCTCGCGCCGGGCCTCGACCACGTCCAGGTGCCCGATGAGCAGCACGGGCTTGTGTTTGCCGGTGCCGCGCAGGCGCGCCACCATGTTCTTCTTGCGGTCGTTGGGCCCGAGCACCTGCACGTCGCTCTCCGCGAATCCCGCATCGCGCAACCGTTTCGCCATGGCCTCGGCGGCGGCCGTCACGCTGCCCACTGAATCGGTGGTGTTGATTTCGATCAGCTCTTTGAAGATATCGTGGGAAAGCTGCCGGGTCGCGTTATCGATCTGACCGTAAGCGGTAAAGCACATCAAGAAAACTGGAGCAAGGACTGCAAGGGTGGTTTTGTGTAGTTTCAACCTGGCGATCTCCTGGATTCGGTCTGAACGTGCGCACCAAACTACCAGAAGACAAGGGCTGAGCAAAATGCTGGGGTGGTCATTACGGAGAACACCGGCGTCTGCCTGGCCTTCGCGATTTTCAAGTCCGTTTGACGGTCAAGGCCATACTGGTAGATATTGAGAGGGAATGGACGCCGAACAGACCATTGCGCAAATCGAGACTCTGGAGCGCATGTTCATCTTGCCGGACCGCAGACCCTTGCAGCCGAGCGATCTCTCCGCTGCGAATCGCCGGCACGACCAAGCGAATGCCCACAGCCCGTGGTTCCGGCTATGGCAGACGTACGGAATCTGCTGCCGCCCCCAGCCCTCAATAAACGACTAAGGACTGGGGGTAGTCCAGCAGGATGGCGGTTGGCCCAGGTCTCCGGCCTAAAATTTCTTAACTGAGGGGTGCCCCAGGTCTCGCGCTTTTCGAGACCTGGGGTCTTTCCTCAACCTTCGCCCCGACTCCCTCATCGGTTCTCCTATGATCGGAGAGTTCCGCAGCTAAGCGGTTGCTGCTCAGGCTGGCGGATGTTAATCCCTTGCAGAAGCCCCACGTCTCGAAAACCGCGAGACGTGGGGCACCCCTCATGAGAGAATTCCGACGCGCGGAGACCTGCGCCACCCGCCAGAACTTGTAGGGATTAGGGGAGATACATAGGGTCGCGAAGCCAGCTAGGATAGATTTGAGTTGACGGTAATCGCGCGTTGCTCACTTAAAGTGGATCGTTGTCCCGAGCAACAATCCGCTCATTGCAACGTCATACTTGAATCCGCCACTTCGGTAGTTCACATCCAGATAGCGATAACCCGCTTGGAGGGTAAACCTCTTGTTCAGCTGATAGCCCAACAGGCCGGCGGCCTGCCACTCCAGTTGCGAGCCGGCGCCGAAGCCACCCACATCTCCTAATAATGTAAAACGAAGCTTGGGACTTAACGACGTCTGAAGCCGTGCCCCAAGCAAGGGGTCCACCCAATTCTGACTCATGGAAAATTTCCGGCCCAACGGATTCGGCTCAAACTCAAGACTCGATCCCAAGTGCCAATAGCGAAATCCCGTGAAGGCATCGACGTTGAGGCACGGCCGTTCGATAAATCGGTACCCAACCTCAGGCCCAAGCATGAAGTTCTGCACTCTGGATTTTGCGGTGATCTCTCCCAGCTGATTTTCGGGAAGGCCTTTGTCCTCGGAAAGCTTGATCCACATCAGATCGGTCACCAGCAAGACCCTTTTGTGCCGAAGCTCTGCGGCTGCCATCAGCCCGAGATTGAGATTGGAAATAATGTCTCCGAACCCAGCATGCACACTCGCATCGCGGCCCAAAACACCAACGGTTCCGTGGATCCCCGAGAGCCACAAGTAGGGCGACAAGCCGAAGTGCCAGCCCTCAGGAGCAGAGGAAGTTGTGTTGTCCGTCTTCCCATCTGGCTGAGTTTGAGCCGCAATCGGTACACTGGCCTGCGGCTCTTGAGCAAGCAAAGATGTACAAGAACGAAGAATCACGAGGAACAGAATCGTCCGTACCATGTCTGACACTCTCTTAGCTCTTTCAAATCCCGTTCGCTCGATTCGGCTCGTTCCTGTCGTTAGATTCGACAACATACAAAACTCCTCGGGAACGATACGAACTCAAAGTTGCACATGCTTCTGGCGCAGCAATTACTTTTACCGAGTAATCGCGGAGATTACCCAAAGCGAATTCGGTCTCCTAGTACCAGAATGCAGTGATCCGAGCTATGAACCAATACGATGCTACGGCGCCGATTGCATATGGAGGGAAAGGTTGCGCCCACCGG
This sequence comes from uncultured Acidobacteriota bacterium, assembly GCA_963733805.1. GTDB lineage: Bacteria > Acidobacteriota > Terriglobia > Terriglobales > Acidobacteriaceae > Gp1-AA133. Next base: position 16,233 of record CAVTEO010000015.1, read on the forward strand.
GGCGTGATGAGCTTGGGGTGCTGCACCAGAAGAAAAATTACAGTCAGCGCAGCACCGATAAAGAGAAAGTGCCCGGCTTCCACACCCAGGCTAAAAAAGAGAAGCGCGAGCGGAATGTGGGCCTGAGGCAGGCCAGCGTCGCTAAGACCGCCTGCAAAACCCAGACCGTGTAGAAGGCCGAAGGATAGCGCCACGATCCACGGGGCGCGGGCGGTTATTCCCAATCGTTCTTGTCGTCCATGCAAGATCTCTGCGGCAACGAACACAATACTCAGCGCAATGATCGCCTCGACGGGTTTTTGCCAGACATGCACAAAGCCGAGCGTTGCCGCCGTCAGCGTGACGCTGTGAGAGACAGTGAACGCGGTAACGGTCTTCGCTAGTTTCCAGCCGCCTTTCGTGATGAGGATAAGAGCGAGCACGAACAACAGATGGTCGACTCCGGTCAAAATGTGTTCGACTCCCAGAACGGAATACACGCTTGCAACCTGCAACTTGCCTGGAGATGCTTCGACGACCAGTTCCGGCTTCGACTGCGTAAGACGCGCGATTTGGGTCGAACCATCCGTCCGCTCGATTCGTACCAAAACGTCAGTCATTGTTGCGGCGAGTCCATCGATTGCGATTGTCCGGTTGTTCAATCCGCCCGTGCACCTAAGAAGCAAGCGCTCTGCGTAGGAATCGGCTGCACGGTACCTCGTGACATCGGCTACCGTTTTGCAATTCTTCGGGAAGCGGGGGTGGATGCTTAGGCGCATATCGCCCACCGCTGGGACCTTCCACAGGACGTAGTAGGTGCTGGTGTCTGTCTGACGCATTTCGAGATACCCGGGGCGAACCTCGTGAGCACAGAGGATGCTAGCTGTTGCTAGCAAGAAGAAGAAAACCGCGAAGCTGCGACTGCGCCCCATCAACGCGCCTCCGCAACCTTTGGCACTTCGGGGGGCTCGACCACCACGGTATATCGAGCGCGCAACCTGGAATACTGAGCGTCCAGTTCCTGTTTGCGGCGGTCGTTGAGAAAGTCTCGGAGAACCGAGTCGCGCACATTTGCCAGTGGCGGCGCGGCTCCTGGGACTCGTGCATCGATACGGACCAGATGGAGCCCGTAGCTGGACTCTATGGGACCAGCCCATTCCCCCGGCTCGATCGTGGCCAACTGCGTAGCGAAGTTCTCGCCAAACAATCGAGCGGTCTCGGCCGCTGAGGTCTTCTCAAACCGCGAAGGTAACAAGAAGGTGTCACCGCGTTTCTCGATGTCGATAGTGTCCTCGTTCTTGCCGCCCAAGTCCGCCAGGAGCGCCTTGACTTCGGCTTCTGTGGACGGTCCATGCTTTTCTCGGTTTAGAAAGATATGTTCGAAGCTGAAGCTGGGTTCTTCGCGGAACCTATCCAAATGCTGTTGGAGATAGGCCTCGAGTTCCAGATCGGTCGGGCTGCGGTCCGTCGCGAGATCTTCGGCCAGGAATTCGAATTTCTGTCGCATCCGTCGCCGGACAATAACGTCGTCCTGATCGAGGCCCATAGCTCTTGCCTCGCGGTATAGCACCTCTTCGCGCACGTAGTCGTCGACAAGGCCTTGCATCTCCTCTTGGGTGGGAGGACGCATCCACGTGCGACTGAAGCCCATGACCATGCTCTCCATCTCGCTCTGAGTCACAACGATCTTTTCCCCGCCACCGATGCTGGCATTACGCACCCGGCCCGCCAGGAAAAAGATAGCCGCCCCGAGCAAGAGGAAGTGGAACAGCGGCTCCCGAATGAGTCTTCCTAGGATGATCTTCATCGCTTACTTCTCAGGGGTATACCAAATGGGAGACGTATAGGCGCGCTCCTGAAGTTTCATTGGAACTTCAGGAGGCATCTTGATGCCGAAATACTTGGCATCGTATGCCGTCCAGCGTGGGGTTGGAATTTCGAGAACGCGCACATAGTAGAAAGCGCGTTGCGAAGGCTCGAACTCGGGGTCTATCCAAACTTTGATCAGTTCGGTCGCGCCGATAGTGTTGGTGTAGGTTGCGTTGGGGACATCCACGGTGTCACCCACCGGAGGAAGCTTGCCTTTAGCGTCGCGTTTGCGGTCTCCGGACCAGACGACGTCATAGATCTTTTCGTGGGTCTGGCCACCCGCGTCTAGCCAACCCTTGATGATTTGAATGCGATCGAGATTCGCACCGACTGGGTCTTTCAACGCTGCGACCAAAAAGGTGGGCGGCTTGCCTGTCGGTGCCTGAGTCAGATCGCCGCCCATGGGTACACCTTTGCCATAGCCAACGACGGCGGGATTGCGGGTATTGGCATCGTTGGCTGCGAAGTCCCAGCCGCCGAAGAAACGCACAATCATGCGTGGGCCGGTGGTGGCATAGACTTCTTTGCGCTGCATGGCATCGAACAGCGCCTCACGCGTATTATCGGTTGCCCAAACCCCGGCGTAGCCGGACGCGGTCTGCTCCCATCCCATGATGATGGCGTTGGATGTCTTGATGAACGGATGCGTAGCACGTTCCGCGCTGGGCTCCGAACTGGAAGTCTTGCCCCAAAAATTGTCTTCATCGATGGCGGTGAGTCCGGTGTGCGCATCGGTGGAACCGATCATACCGAACTTATAAGGGTTGACACCCAGTTCCTGTTCCAGCTTCAGGCCGTTCCTCAAAGCCGAGCGAGCGTATTCAAACTCCATCATCTCCGGCTTCTTAACCACTGTGAGGTCGAGATTTCCCTTGTCCCAGCGCTCGAAATTTGCGAACTCATCGTTGGGGGACAGGAAGGGGTGTGTTTCTCCGTCACCCTTGATTTGTGTGACCTCGTAGAGCCGCTCTCGGAGCGCCCGAGTCCCGGCGTACTCGCGGTCGATCGGTTTTCCCGAGAACGATTCGATGAGGGGAAACATGCGGCCATTGCTGAGATTGCCGTTATGCGCGATGGCCAGAACATGCCCGCCAGTTTTCTCTTCGTAACCGCTCATCCACTTCCACAGGTCCCGCGGATTGTCGCTCCCCAGAGGTTTCTGCGTGGTGTAGGGCTCAACCAGGCTGGCTTTGCTTGCATTGTCGCGAAAGATGATGTTGCGGTGCAGGTTGTTGCCGCCGGTGTTGGAAGTCCACTCGAAGCCGATGAAGGCGGTAAAGCGTCCGGGGTTGTTAGCCTCCTCAGCTGCCTTGATGACCTCTTCCCACGCGCCCTGGAATGCGGTCGTGCCTGGAACTGGAAAAATGGCCTTGGAGATTGCTCCCTTTCCGAATGAAGTGATTATGTCGATGGCGGCTGCGGCGCCCTGCCCGTTCTTAATCATCTCGTTCCAGCGCTGACCCTGCGGATCCGCCATAATTTTGGGGTCGCCGCTTAAGAGCAGCGGGAAGAAACCAAAGCCGTCCGAATGATCGGCGACCACCAAAAAGTCCAGTGGACGTGCGAGCCGAACGGGCTGACCACTTGAAGCTGTGATTTCCTGACCTTTCGCAAGCCGGTAAGCATCCCTGGGACCGAGACGGCAACCGAAAGCGCCGGCGTCCATAGAAAATGAGGTATGCAAATGCGTATCGCCCCAGTACACGCGGTCTGGAAAGTGGCGATCCGCGTACGGCGAATATGGCCGCTTCGATGGATAGGCCTTCTCTAAGGAAGCCTTGTCGGGCTCGCCAGTATCCTGTGCCACGAGCGGCACTGCGACGAACAGTAGGAGCAAGAGCGCCAGCAAGTTAGAAATACCTATATGTGACTTCATTCGTTATCTCGTCCTTTGTTCGATTGACATCAGAAACTGGTCATGAGTATTGCTCGGAAAAATCGCCGGTGACCCGGGTGGGTGGTCGTATCGTCCGGGAACCTATCGAAGAGGTATTGCAGTGTGACGAATTGGCTAAATTCTGAAAGCGGGTCATTAAGCCAATTTGGGTCTGCTCAGAACCCACTTTCTCGGACTCGTCCCACATAGGAAACTGGCAGAACTAACAGGGATGGGTCGTATCGGAGACTGGAAGAAAAACACCCATTCGATCTAACAATTAAGGCCAGCACCATACTTAAGACTCATCGCAACAGCTTGGTTATTCTCCATGATCGGCTGCCGCCGAGAGTGAAGTGCCCGTCCGCCCGCCCGCGCGTCCGCCGGTCGTACGCTTCGTCGTTCGTGCGATTACTGATCAGTTAATAGTGTTAACTCTTGCGTTACGGGGTGGGACAATTTTTCCGGTCATCTCCACTACCCCCGCCCGTCATTGACCCCTTTTCTCCCATCCCCCTAGAATGAACAGTTCTTCTTTACGCTCTCTTAACCCATGGCTCTGCGCCTCTTTAACACCATGTCTGCGCGGGTGGAGGAGTTTCGCCCGATCAATGCCAACGAAGTTCGCATGTATGCCTGCGGGCCCACCGTCTACGACTACGGCCACATCGGCAACTTCCGGACATTCATCGCCGTGGATCTTCTGCAGCGTTTCCTGAAGCAGAGCGGATACAAAGTCCGCTACGCCATGAACATCACCGATGTCGACGACAAGATCATCCGCAATTCGGCGCGCGACGGCGTAGGGGTGAAACAGTACACGGCCAAATACGAGAAGGCATTTCTCGAAGACGCGGGCATGTTGAACATCGAACAACCCGTGCTGGTGCGGGCTACCGAACACATCCCGGCGATGGCGGAGTTCATCGCAAAGCTTGAGCAGAAAGGGCTCGCCTACCGCACGGAGGATGGCTCGTACTATTTTCGGATCGCGAAGTTTCCCGCCTACGGCAAGCTTTCCAAGAAAGATTTTGCCGGCATGGAAGATGGCGCCCGGGTGGACGTTGACGAATACGAAAAAGATAACGCACGCGACTTCGCGCTGTGGAAGGCGCCCAAACCCGGAGAAGCTTCGTGGGAGACGTCCATCGGCCGCGGCCGTCCGGGCTGGCACATCGAGTGTTCGGTCATGTCGATGGAGCAGCTGGGCGATACCTTCGATTTGCACGCGGGCGGCGAGGATCTGATTTTTCCTCACCACGAAAACGAAATTGCCCAATCCGAGTCGCTGACCGGAAAGACGTTTGCGAATTTCTGGTTTCACGCGCGCTTCCTGCTGGTCGAGGGCGAGAAGATGTCGAAGAGCCTCGGCAACTTTTTTACGCCGCGCGACCTGGTGCTCAAGGGATACAAGCCGTCGTCAATCCGCTACCTGCTGACGTCGGTTCCTTATCGCAACCAGCTGAACTTCACCTGGGACGGGTTGCGCCAGGCCGCGACCTCAGTCGATCGCTTGCGGAATTTTCGGTTGCGCTTGACGTCCTCGGCATTCCCGGACGGGACGAACGCGGCCATGGCAAGGCTGGCCGCTGAAACCGTCGAGCGCATGAGAGCCGCGCTTGACGACGACCTGAACACCGCGCAGGCGCAGGCGGCGATTTTCGAGATGGTACGCGCCGCCAATGCCGCCATCGATGCCGGCGAGATGCGCAAGGACGATGTGGCTCCCTTGTTCGGGGCGATTGACAAGTTCGATGAAATTTTCGCGGTGCTGGCCGACGATGATGCGCCCAAGGTCAAGGCGATCGTCGAATGGGCCAGAGCCGAAGGCCGCGAGAAAGACATCACGGCTGAGGCCCTCGCGCTGGCCGGTGCCGGCCAGCTTTCGGACGCCGACATCGAGAAGAAAATCGCTGAGATGGAAGGCGCGCGCAAAGCGCGAAACTTCAAAGCCTCCGACGCAATCCGCGCTGAACTGATCGCGGCCGGCATCCTGATTGAAAATACGAAAGAGGGGATGCGCTGGCGGAGGAAGTAAAACCCTTAGTTTTTGGTAGCAGCCGGTTCCCTTCACAGCATCTGCACCCGCCGCAGAATTTTTCGCGCCAATCCCGTGAGGGGCAGGGACGGCAATCGCGATGCGGCGATCCACAGGCCCTCCCGCTCGTCCGGAGACCGCAACTCCATCACGCGTACCGTGTAGTTGGTGACCGTGATGGAATGCCGCAGGGCAAACAACAGTCCACCACTGTGCTGACCGGAGAATCTGGGCAACTCCCACATTCCCGGCATCAGAGATTCATCGCGCTTTCTTTGAATCAGGAACACCTGCCCATCCCGTCGTGCCAGGCCGAAATGAATTTCGAGCTTCTTCTGGCGGGCGGAGGGCTTGTTTCGAGCTAACTCGCCGCGCGTCGCACAAAACTCGGATACCGGGCACACCAGACACTTCGGATCGCGCGGCAGGCAGACCGTCGCCCCCAGTTCCATCATGGCCTGGTTGAAATCTCCGGGGCGCGTTCGATCCAGTAGTTTCTCAGCGACTTGCCACGTTGCTTCCGCACCTGACTCTTCTCCCAATAACCGCGCCAGGACGCGCTCCACGTTTCCGTCGACCACTGCCGCCGGCTCGTCGTGCGCAATGCTGGCGATGGCTGCGGCCGTGTATCGGCCGACGCCCGGCAATCCTCGCAAGGCCTCGCTGTTGTTTGGAAACTGGCCGGCGTGCTCCTTCACCACTGCTTTCGCCGCGGCGTGCAGCATCCTGGCTCGGCGGTAGTAGCCAAGGCCGCTCCATGCCGCCAGCACGCTGGCCTCGCGTGCCCTCGCCAGTTTCTGCACGTTCGGAAACCGCTGGAGAAAGATTCGGTAATGCTCGAGCACGGCCGCGACGCGCGTCTGCTGGAGCATGATTTCCGACAGCCACACTCGATAGGGATCGCGATTCTTGCGCCAGGGGAGATCGCGCGCGTGTACGTCGTACCAGGCCAGGAGGCGCTGGGCGAGAACCGGTTGCATCGAGCCGATGGGATCCAGATTTTCTCGGTGCTCTGTCGCTCGACCGTTCTCTCTCGTCATCAGGAAAAGATCTCGGGATCTTTTACGGTTGTGCCGGACCCAATACGGAATGGGCAATTGCCATCCAGCCGCTTTTTTGTTGTTGCCAGACCGTCATGCGCCGTTCGGGGGCGCTGGGCAATGTTCCGGATTGTCCCGTGCCGTGCAGGGCGATGGTGTAGGTCACCACGAAGGCGTCGCGATTCATTTCCGTGGAAAGGTCGGAGATGGTGTAGTCCTGAAGGCGAAGTTTTTCGATCTGCTCGAGCGCTCCGGTGCGGTCCCAGCGCCCGGCGGGCGCTATGTAAACGAAATTCGATGCGAAATGCGCGCTCACATCTTTCCAGTCCTGAGCCTGGATCTCTTTCCAGAGCGCCCGCTCAAAACCTTCTCCGCCGGTTGCCTGGCTGAAAGCCTTCACCGGATGGTCTGCGTATACCGTGCAGCCCGAAAGAATCATCAGAGCTGCCAAAGGCAGAACTATTGTCAGCGACCGCATGACGGCGATTCTAAACCAAGAGAAGCTACTGGAAATCGAAGCCGGTTTTCCTCTGCGCCCTCGGCGGCTTTTCTCGGCGAACTCTGCGTTTCAGGATTTGTCCTTGGTCCTCCGCGGAACCGAAAATCTTAAAACGCAGAGAACGCAGAGAACTGCCCCAGAGATCGCATAAAGCAACCCGGTAGCGACTTCGACGCCTGGCACTGCTCGAAGTCCAGTATGGCTTGCGGTGGCTCTTGAGGTGCCTGGCTGTTGACCCTGGCTGTGCGCAACGGAATAATGGACAAACTGGGTGCCATGCCTCTGCTTTGAGGCCGGACTCGGGCGAGGGCTGTCATGAGTGATTTCAATCGCAAGATGGAAGAGACAGGGGCGCGAGTCAGCAAGAAGGTCTCCGATGCCGCGGAACGCCTGGAAAAGGAAAGCGCGGACCTGATCGCTTATTTGAACCGGGAGGTCGTACCTGCCGTGCGCGAGCAGTCCTCAAAAGCCTTGCGGGTCGCGGCCGATCGGTTGCGCGAGCTTGCTGACTTCATGGACGAAAGTAAAAACCAGGACCCGGCGAACAAGCCATGACGATGCCTCGCCTGGCGTACGTATCGTTCATCGTGATGCTCGTCGGATTGCTGGCCGGTTGTGGACACCACAAGCAGGCGCGCGTCGATGTTCCCGTTCCGCCCACAATCCAGCCTCCGTCGCCGCCGGTCGCCAACGTCCCGGAGAAATCACCGGAAACAAAAAACCTTCCTCCCGCGAAGAACGAGCCCGAGGATGCGACGCTATCGGTTCCGGCTGACACTGTGCCGCTTCTTACGGAGACGGGTCTGGCCAGCTGGTACGGCGCTCCGTACCACAACCGGCGTAGTTCGAATGGGGAACTCTACAACATGCACGCAATGACGGCCGCGCACCGCACCCTGCCCCTGGGGTCGATTGTGCGCGTGACCAACGTCAAGACCGGCAATTCCGCCTTATTGAAGATCACCGACCGTGGTCCCTTCGTCGATGGACGCATCATCGACGTTTCTTACGCGGCCGCCAAGCAGCTCGATATCTGGCAGCCCGGCGTAGCCCGCGTCAAACTGGAAGTCTTGCAGACCCCGGCCTCGATTGCGACCGGAGGCCGCTGGGCCGTGCAGATCGGATCGTTCGGAAAGCAGCAAGAGGCTTCCGACCTGGCCGCGCACTTGGCGCGCCGGTATCAGACCGCCAAAGTCGATAAATTTCTAAGCCCGGTGGGGGACTGGTGGGTGCGCGTGCGGGTTTTGGGTGATGACCGCCAGCGAGCCGAGACCCTCGCCCATGAAACCGAAACCCGGCAGGGATCCGTCTACGTTGTAAGGTTGGACTAAATCAGTGTGCTGAGCCCGCGGACGCCAGCGCCTAGCAAGCGGACTTTTCCATGACCGACTGCCTGTTCTGCAAAGTAATCAGTGGCGAGATTCCCGCCAAGCGGGTCTACGAAGACGAGCACACGCTCGCCTTTGAAGACATCAATCCGCAGGCGCCCACGCACGTTCTGATCATTCCGAAGAAACATGTGCGCGGGCTCAAAGAAGCGCAGGCCGAAGATGCCGAATTGATTGGCCGTTTACACCTGGCGGCAGCGGCAATCGGGCGCCAGCGTGGGATTGAAGATGGATACCGCACGGTGCTGAATGTCGGGCCGAACTCTGGCCAGTCGGTGTTTCATATCCACGTTCACCTGATCGGCGGGCGCGACATGAAGTGGCCACCCGGATAACGTGGAGGCAAATAACTTCCCGTAGGAACTTTCTGCGAGTGCGATGGTCAGCTACTGAACGCCGGCCTCTTCCTCGGCCGCTCCGTGACGCCGCAACAACTGGGGAAGGTTCTGCGAAAAGGCAGAGCGCGGCAACACCATGTCGCAACCCACTTCGTGGGCCTTCTGCTTCAGATCTCCCTGCACGTGCGAAAGAAAGCCGATGATGGACGTATCTTTCTTCAGCTTGCTCTTGAGTTTGGGGATCAGCGTGAGGGGTTTGGCATTGACGTTGTTGAGATCAAAGATGATGAGCGACGGCTTCTCTTCGCCATTTTGTTTCATGCGTTCGAGAAGGTCTTTGTCGGTCTTGACGAACTCGACCTTCACGTTCATCTTGCGCGCGGTCTCCTGAATCTTCGCCAGGAAAAACAGATCGTCGACAAAAGCGAAAATGCGGGAATTCGCGTCCTCGCGCACGGGCAGCGGTTCGGGATCGGGAAGTTGATAGGCGGGCGCAAAACCGGGTCGCGTGCCTCGGCTCGGTTTGGGACCGTGCCCGTTGTTATTGTTAATCACGGCGCGATAGCTGTGATCCATGGGGGCGCTGTAGATGCCGCCGCCCGTGTTCTGACGGTCGCGTTTCTGGCTGCCACCCCGATGATTGGGGGGACGCCGTCCGCGCCGCCGTCTGCCTCTCCCTCCTCCACCGCCGGAGGGATTTCCAGGTCCTGCATTCATAGGTTTTTCTCTTAAAAGTGTCCCAACGTCTAATGAGAGGATGTCGTTTCTCGTCCGCCCTGCTTCGCCTTCGGAGTAGAACCCCACTGCAGCGCTTTACTTACGATGCGCCAGAACCCCGATGCGACTGGAAAAACAATCTTGGTCTTTTCCGCTTAAGCGCCTGGAGCTAAGGGGCGCGGAGGGCCAGCGCGGGAAGCTTGGCCGCTGGGAACTCCATAATGCTACGCTGCGCCGCTGCTTCCGTGCAAGTCCAAAGTGGCGATGGTTTTGCACAGAGGTATTGGCATTACCCCGGAACTTTCGCGCACCTGTGTCTCGGTAGCGTTTATGACTGTAATCCAGAGGACTCTGGAGCTTATTTCTCTGCGCTGACCTGGCGTCCCCACTGCATCGACTGCCACCAGAGTTCGCCCACTTCGCTTTCGCTGACGCGCAGCGCCGAGGCCGAGGTTTCCGCTTTTGCCCAGTTTCCGCCTCCTGCGCCAGCATTAACTCGTACACGGGCTGCAGGCGCCCGCCATTGCCCGACAACACGCTCTTGGTGTCCTGATCGATCGCGATCTTTTCGAGCACCTCAGCCATGGGGATATCCAGAATCGCATCCATCATGGAAAGCATTCCCACCAGGAACAGGTCGGACTGGGTGCGCGGGATTCTCCGGGCTATCAATTCGCAGAAGCGCGCCCGCACCAGCGCCGACAAAACCAGGTCGGACGTCTTCAACTGACCCGCGGCAACCAGCGTCACCAGCCGGATCCAGCGCCGGATCTCGCGTTCCCCGAGAATTGCCAGGGCGTGCCGGATGGAATGAATTTCGTTCCTCATTCCAAACATGGGGGAGTTCAGATAGCGCAGCAGGCGATACAGCACTGACGCCTCGCTCTTAATGAGCGCTTCCAGTTCGCGAATATCGATTTCTTCCTGGGACACGGCCTTGAGCATGCGCAGGTAGTTGACCTGGTTTGCAGGAATTTCCCCGGTCCTCATCACCTCCGGACGCCGGAAAAAATATCCCTGGAAGTAGGTAAACCCTGCCTTCAGCGCGGTCTCGAACTGCTCCCGCGTTTCGACTTTTTCCGCCAGTATCTGGCACTTGGGATTGCCCAGGCGCTTGACCAGTTCCGCTCTTTCGACCGGAGTGGTCCGCTCAAAATCGACTTTGATAAAGTCGGCCACCGCCGCCAGCGGGGCGCGCGGATCATTGGCCACGTAGTCGTCCAGCGCGACCAGATAGCCGGCAGCCCGCAGCCGTTCGCAGGCAGCCACCACCAGGTCGTCCGGTTCCACATTCTCGAGAATCTCGACGACCGTCTGCCCGTGGGGCAGCAGGGTGATCCCGTCCTTGAGAAGCAAGTCCCGGGTGCAGTTGATAAACGCTTTCTGCCCGTCGCACAGGACGTCGAAGCCCATCAGCAGGGAACTATCCAGCGTGCTGCGCGCTGCTGCTTCGGCGTCGCTGGCGCGGAAGAAGTTTTCGATGCCATCCCGAAACAGCAGTTCGTAGCCAAAGACCTGTTGTTCGCGGTTCAGAATCGGTTGGCGCGCCACAAACCGGAAAGCTTGTTTGGACGTGACCGTCGCGGGTTGGAGGCCGGGTGAACTCGCCACGTCTTCCTTATCGGCCGTTACATGAATTGCTTGAGGGACACCGTCCTCCCGTAACAGACCGGTTCCTTCCGCAACATCCGAAACCCCCTTTCCGTCATCTAGAATGAGTGGAAAGTTCCGGTTTTCCGGAGGAAGAGAAGAATGCCCGCACTCAGCGTCGGCCGCGTCGCGCCCGACTTTCAGCTGAAAACTCTCGACGGCGAATCTTTCTCGCTTCGCGACGCCCTGGCCCGTGGCCCGGTGGCGCTGGTTTTTTTCAAGGTCTCCTGCCCGACCTGCCAGTATGCTTTGCCCTTTTACGAGCGGCTCTTTCAGGCATATAAGGGTCGCAAGGTAACCGTGGCAGGCGTTTCCCAGAACAATCCGGAGGATACGAAAGCCTTTGCAAAAGAGTTTGGCATTACCTTCCCTTTGCTCCTCGACGATACGATTACCTATCCGGTGTCGAACGCATATGGCTTGACCAACGTCCCGACGGTCTTCTGGATCGAGAGAGACGGCGAGATCGAAGTCAGCAGCGTGGGCTGGTCGAAGCCCGATTTTGAGAACGTCAACCAGCGCATGGCCGGAGCAGAAGCGGTCGCCGCGGCGTACGTCTTTCGTGCCGGAGAAGATGTGCACGACTACCGCGGTGGTTGAAGCTCCAAAAACTGATCCCGCGGTTCGCGGGACAAGATGAGCACGGCATCTGGCGTCGCCGCACCAGGCAAGGCCGTCGTTTCCATGATTCTCCCGTACAATGGAAGAATTCCGGACATCCTCACGTCATTCATCCAGGAGTTTTGACCGATCTATGCGCAAAACCGTCCTTCTGTCTATTTTCAGCGTGGCCGTCCTCGCCGCAGCACAGAATGCCAACAAGGCCGCGAATATGATTGCGCCGGCGCCTCGTCCATCCTCCGCTGCTTTTGCGGCGATGGAGACAATTAATCCCGAGCGCATCCGCGCCCACGTGCGTTTCCTGTCGCACGACCTGCTCGAAGGGCGCGGCACCGGGCAACGCGGGGGCGACCTCGCCGCCGAGTACATCGCCACCCAGTTTGCCGTCTATGGCCTGAAGCCCGCGGGCGACAACGCTACCTACATGCAGAAAGTCCCCATGGTCGGGATTTCGCCCATGCCGGAGACAACGTTCTCGCTCGTACCCTCCAGCGGTTCTCCCATGAGCCTTAAGGTCTTGGACGACTATGTGTCCTACGATCAAACGCAGCAGGCGCAATCGGAGATTGACGCGCCGATCGTATACGTCGGTTATGGCATTCACGCTCCCGAATACAATTGGGACGACTACAAAGACGCCGACGTGAAGGGCAAAGTCCTGCTCATGCTAGTCAACGAGCCACCCTCGGACGACGTCAAATTTTTCAAAGGCAAGGCACTCACCTATTACGGACGCTGGACCTACAAGTACGAAGAAGCTGCGCGCCGGGGAGCGGTCGGTGTCCTGCTGATTCACCAGACCGACATGGCCAGCTATCCGTGGGATGTCGTGCGCAATTCCAACTCGGGAGAGAAGTCATATCTGAAACTCGATGGCGCGCCGAAGCTCAAGGCGGCGGCCTGGATTCAACTCCAGGTTGCCGACAGGCTCGCCAAGTCCTCCGGGCTCAACCTGGGCAAGATGATGACCGAGGCGCAGTCGCGCGACTTCAAGCCCGTCTCCTTGCCCGCCAGGTTGCAGGCTCACATTGTCAGCAAGATCCGTCCCTTTGAGTCCAACAACGTGATCGGACTTCTTCCGGGCGGGGATCCGAGGCTGAAGAGCGAAGCCGTTCTCTATACTGCGCACTACGACCATCTCGGCGTCCGTCCGGATATGCCCGGCGACAACATCTACAACGGCGCAAACGACAATGCCACCGGATGTGGAGTGCTGCTCGAACTGGCTCGTTCTTTCAGCCAGTCGAGAGAACTGCCGCGCCGTTCCATTATTTTTGCCTCCGTCACTGCTGAGGAGCAGGGTCTGCTGGGCTCGGAGTATCTTGGGAAGCATCCGCCGATTCCGGCGGGGAAAATTTCGCTAGACCTGAACTTCGATGATCTGCCGCCGCTGGGCGCGCCTGAGGAGATCGAGGTTTCAGGTGCGGAACGTACGACGTTCTACAAGACCGTCGAAGCCACCGCGAAAGACTTCCGGGTTGTGATTCGTCCGGATGCGCATCCCGAGGCCGGGCACTTCTACCGCTCCGACCACTTCAGCCTGGCCCGCGTGGGAATTCCCGCGTTCTCGGTGAACGAGGGCGTCAAGTACAAGGGACACGACGAGGCCTGGGGTCTCAAACAGGACGAGGAATACAACCAGAAGCACTATCATCAGCCCAGCGATGAATATCACTCCAATATGGACTTCATCGGAGACGCGGCGATGGCGCGCTTCGGGTTCGTGCTGGGCTGGCAGGCAGCCGCCCTGCCCCAGTTGATCGGCTGGCAAAAGGGAGATGAGTTCGAAGGTCCAAGATTGAAAAGCGCCGAATGACCCAGGCGCTCGCGGTCAGGACTGGAACCGGCGGCTTCCGGGCCGCCTTTTTTATTGCTTCCGTCCTTTCTGATCAGCCACGAAGGTTTCAGTCCGGCGAGAACCTCAATAGCCATTTTGTGCTGCAAAATCAAGCGTTTGGACAGTAACTTGCGTAACGTTTCGCGCCCCTGCCCTGCATGCTAGGCTCGTCTCTATTGTTCCTGAAATCAAGCATTTCCGAGGTGGTACCTTGCGCTGGACTGCCTTCATGCTCGTGTTCTGCGCCACAGCGTTTGCCAGCGGTGCCAAGCCACATCGCGTCAAGCCTGTGGTGAGTAGTACCACGCTGCCGGTAACCACGTCGTCGCCTGCCTCGCGCAAACAATTCGAGCGCGCGATGGTCGATCTCGAAGCCCTGCGACGGGCCGATGCGCTCAACGATCTGCGCGCTGCCATCAAGCGTGACCCGAAGTTCGCGCAAGCGCAGATTTTGATTTCGCACCTCACCCACGATCCCGATGAGCAGGTTGCGGCGCGAGCCCGCGCCGAGCAATTGGCGTCGCAAGTCACGCCTGGTGAGCGCTTGCTGATCCGTTGGCTGGCCGGCGTGCAGCAGAACAACTATGTTCCGGCCATCGCCGCCATGAACGATCTGCTGGCGACGTATCCGAAGGACCACCGAACCGCTTTTCTGGCCGGCCGCTGGCTTGTGCACCAGCGCCGGTATGCGCAGGGAATTTTCGTGCTGCAGCATGCCGTGACGCTGTTCCCGGATTATCCGGCGGCCATCAACGAACTGGCCTACGCTTATGCATTCAGCGGGAATTTCGAAAAGGCGTCGGCCCTGATGGAACGCTACGTCCAACTGCAGCCCGACCAGCCCAACCCCTATGATTCTTACGGTGAAATTCTTCGGGCCGCGGGACAGTACGACGCAGCGCTCGATAAATACCGCATGGCGATTCGGGTCGATCCGACCTTCGGCTCCGAATTCGGCGTGGCTGATACTTACGCGGTCATGGGACGCGAAGAAGAAGCGCGCGAGGAATACGCCAAGGCCCTGATGTTCGTGACCAGCGAGAGCGATCGGGTGGAGTATGAACTCCAGGCGGGGCTGACCTGGATTCGGGAAGGCAATCACAAACAGGTCGACAAGTCCCTGCACGAGGTAGCGCGGCACGCCCACTCGGTCGGCCTCGCCAAGATTGAAGCCGAAGCCAATCGCATCATGGCCATGAGCGCGCCTGACTATAAGGACGCGACGCACCACTTGAAGGCCGCAGAGCATGCGCTTGACGAAGGCCACCCCATGTCCAAGAGCGATCGCGAAGAGGAACGTGCCCTGGTGCTCGCCGTCGTTGCCCGGCGCGCTGCACAGAACAAGTCTTCCGAGGCGGCCACCAAGGCCGTCACGCAGCTGGAAAGCATGGCCAGCCAGAGCCGCAGTCAGGTCATTCAGCTTGCATACCACTCCGCGGCAGGTGCGGTGCTGGCCGAGGAGGGGAAGTACGCGGAAGCGATTCCGCATTTGCAGGAAGACATGGAGAATCCGGTATCTCTACTCATGTTGTGGAAGGCTTATCGCCAGACCGGCGCTCAGGAGGATGCCAAGATCCTGGCGGCGCGGCTGGCGGGCATGAATGAGCCGACTGTGGAGCAGGCGCTGGTGGTGCCGCAATTCCGGGTCGAGTTGGCCGACCAGCAACGACAGGCGGCCAAGTAACGCGAAAGATTTCATGCCCCGCATCCCGATCTTCAAACTCGGCGGCTCCTCCGATGAACTGATACCCCCGGTGCTGACGAGTTACACACCCTCGCTTTCCCTCGAGGGCCTCCAGGTCGGGGTCGACAATCTCCGCCACGACGTTCACCTCAGCCCCAAATTTACGGAGACTGCGCGCGCCCACGTCGCGCGCCTGATCGCGCGGCACGGGGATGTCGAAGGCCTTCTGGCGGCGGAGTCCTCCTCGGCTGCTCCAAGAACTCAGTTCCTGAGCAAGCTGTCCAGCGTGCTGAAGCCGGGCCAGAAGAGCGAGCCTTCGGACTTTAAGAGCGCGCTGACGGAGTTGCACGTTGCCGCTCTGAACCGGGCGAAGGCCGAAAACAAAGTGGCCATCGATCTGCTGGCCCGCCTCGCCGTCATCAAGTTTCTGCGCATGGAGCTTAATTCGCAGTTTGCGCAGGTACTCGAACGCTGCCGCATGATGCTCAAGAGCTACGAAGGCGTGCGCCAGCTGAAGGCGCTCGAATATCGGGAGCGGGTGGCTTCGTTCCAGGTGCGCAAGAAAATCATCCAGCGCAAAACCGGGCAGGATTTGTTTCTGCTGTTGCGCGATATCGAAAAAGAAACCCTGGCCCGCATGCGCCGCTCGCGTTTTGGGGAAAACGATAGCGAAGGCCACAAGCTGCTCATCAACCGCCTGGTCCTTTCCGAGGACGGACGCGATGACTACCTGTGCGCCGAGCAATACGTGATGCTCGGCAATTGGGACCGCGATCCGGACCGCTTTATCCGAATGCGGGAAATCACCTGCGAATTTCTCCGCTCCCTGGAGATCGATCTGCCCGACGAGGATGCCGAGCTCGACCCCTGGCTGAATGCCCCCGAGAATGCGCACGCGCTGGTGGGCGGCGGCACTCCGAGCGAGTCCACCCCCGAAGGCCGCTCCCAGAAAGCGCGGCTCTCCGCCTGGGTCCGCTACCTCGAAGATCAGTCGGTGATGGAGTACGTGATTGCCTCCTACGAGGTTGTGCCACTGCTCTCCGAATACGCTTCCCGCATTAACCCGCAGCAGTTGAAGAATGCCCTCGTGGACCGCACGGAATCCGCCCGGGTGGAGCGGTTGATCGAGGAAGGCGGCAAGCTCTCCGCCAACAATCTATACGGCGCGGTCGGCCGGGTGGCGAGCTGCCGGGGCGCGGATCGCGCCAAAGTTGCCGGGCGTTTTCTTCGGGACTTCCTGCGCTACCACCGTGATATGCGCCGGCTCGAGGCTCTGAACTCCGCGCTCGACAGCATCAATCTCATCGGCAACGCCAAGCTGCGCGAGCTTTCCGCGGTAAATGGCACCCTGTACGAATTCCTCTTAACCGCCGAGCAGAAACCCGCCGAGGAACGGACCCTCGGGCATGTCATCATCAAGGCCGACATTCGCGATTCCTCGCGGCTGACCCGCTCCCTGATGGACTCGGGTCTGAACCCGGCTTCCTACTTCAGCCTGAACTTCTACGATCCCGTCAACAAGCTGCTGCCGAAGTATGGAGCGAGCAAGGTCTTTATCGAGGGCGATGCGGTCATTCTCGCCTTGCACGAAAAAGAAGGCGAGGCGGGTCTGGCGGTGAGCCGCGCGTGCGTGCTGGCCCGCGAGATCGTGGAAATTGTGCGCGGATACAACGAACTGGTGACCAAGAGCGGGTTGCCGCCGCTCGAACTGGGCGTGGGAATCTGTTACCAGGAGGCGTCCCCGCTTTACCTGATGGATGGGGAAAAGCGCATCATGATCTCGGAAGCCTTGAACGAGAGCGACCGGCTGTCGTCCTGCAACAAGCGCGCCCGCAAGGCCATGGAACCGCTGGGCAGCCCGTTCCACGTATACGCCTTTCAGACCGTGAGCGATGCCGACGCGGGCGAGGCGGCCGAAGACTTCGTCATGGCCTTCAACCTGGGCGGAATTCGTTTGAGCCCATCCGCCTTCCAAAAGCTGCGCTCAGAAATCTCGCTGGAGCCTGCCGATCTGAAACTGCCCGAGTTGTGGGGCAGCGAGCGATACAAGCTGTATTGCGCCCTGGTGAGCGTTGACAACGACATCTTCCGAAAAATAATCTTGCGCGAGAGCCGGGTCGCGCAGATCGACCCCCGCAACTTCACCCTGCAAAAATGGACAGAGAAGTCCTACTACGAAGTTTGTACGGATCCGGCCATCTATACGGCTCTGGACGCGGAGAAAGCTACCGCCGCCGGTCGCCCCTAGCCTGCCCAAGCCCTACGGCAACGTGAAGCGCACGATCGTTCCCTGCGGACCCACCGCGATCGCCTCGCCGGGCCCCACAAACCTGGCCGCGTTGAGATTCAAACCCCAATAAGCTTTCCAGATTCCGCTCTGCAGATTGTCGGTGTAGGCGGCGTGCGCGCTGCCCACCGCCAGCAGATGCTGGCGATTGGAGGGATCCATTGCCACCGCGGAGAAGTACGATTGCTGAGGGAAGGCGAGGACCTGCCACGTGCTGCCGCCGTCCTCGCTGTAGGCAAGGTTCGGATTGCGTTCGGGATGCTGGTAGTCGCCTCCGCCGATCACGGCATGCCCTCGCCCATCGAGCACGACAGAAAATGCGCCCGATGACGCATTGTCTTTTACCAGGGGAAGATCGGCCGCTGCCCACGTATTCCCCCGATTCATCGAGCGAAAAACCCGCGCCGCACTGCCGCCGGTGACAAACCAGGCCTGCTCCCCTTGCGTCACGATGCAAGTCCCGCTTGCGGCGAATGCGCCTTCTTGTGCTAAGGAGCGCGGACTCACCGCTCCGAGCAGAGGGCCCCAGTGCTCACCGTCGTCGGTGCCGCTGATCTCGAACACGCCCTCAATCGGATCACCGAGCGCAATGCCGTGGGTGCGATCCCAGAACGACATGCAATCGTAAAAGCCTTTCGGATCGGTGTTCGTGAATTGTAAGGTCCAGGTCTTGCCAGCGTCTGAAGTCCGATAGATGCGGGATTGGTCGCCGGGTCCGGCCGCCAGCAGGTACGCTTCGTCGGCGCTGAAAGCCTCCACGTCGCGGAAGTCGAGCGTCTCGGCCCCTGGCACCTGCGCCGATACCCACGTAGTGCCGCCATCTACGGTGCGCAGGTAGGTACCATGTGTGCCGCTCGCCCAGATGATTGACGATGAAACCGCGCTGAGGCCGCGCAGGTTCTCAGTAGTGTTGCTATTTTGAACCGTGAAAGATTGCGCCAGCGAGGCCGACGACAGCACAAGAGGCACGAGCCTGCGAAGGCGCATGCCTCTGATTCTCCTACAAGCCGGGCAGCGGGCGCGCGATTTTACCGTGGAGAGGGTTGCTAGAACGGAACTGCCTGCCTAATTGCCGTTGTATACCCCGGGTTCGCCCAAGCTGCCCTTGGGAGGCAGATGACGAATGTAGTCGACGATCTGCCAGATCTCATCGTCGTTGAGAATGCCTTTCGAGGCCGGCATGCCCGAAGGAAAAATTCCATTGTCGATGACCCATTTCAACTGGCCGTCGGTGTATTTCTGAACCGGCGCTGAGTTGAGGGGCGGCACCGGGGGCGACATCCGGTCCGCGAATGGCACCCCGGTGTTCTGGCCGTCGAGTCCGTGGCAAACCATGCAGTACTGCGAAAAATTCCGTTGCCCGGCGCGGATGTTTTCCGTCGTTGCGGGCAGCGGATTCACGTCTTTCTTCCCGCCCACGCTCAGGGTCCGCTTGAACTCCTGGGCGAAGGCGGTCTCCACGCGCCCCGGTGGATGGACCTGGCAGCCCGAGAGCAAGACCGCGCAAGCGATCGCGACGCTGCCAGCCAGGGATCTTTTCGCGGAAGACTGCATCACTCCACCACGATGGTCATTTTCATGTTGCCGTGATTGGCTCCGCAAAAGTGGTCGCAGATAGTCGTGTACGATCCGGCCACCTCCGGCGTGATCGTCACGTCGGTAGTTTTGCCCGGCTCGACCTCGGCATCGATCTTCAGCTTGCGCATGAAGAAGCCGTGCGTCACGTCTTCACTGTGCAAGCGCAGGGTGACGGGCTCGCCCTTCTTCAACGTGATCTGATCGGGCACAAACCCGAACCGCTTCGCGGTGATCTCCACTACGCGGGGCGCGGCGGCATAGGCTCGATGCGTCATGACGACTCCTGCGAACAGCGCAATCGCGAGGCCTGCGCTCACTGCCCAATTGCTGAACTTGTCTGTCCTCGTGCTCATCCTCGTTCCTTTCTCCTCTTCGATCGCCGGCTTCCAGCCAGCGAGTGTTACGTTCCACTTTAATTTTCGGTCGTGTGCTACAGCCCCGGCTCCCGCAGAATCTGCTGCACTCCGTTGATCCCGGAATATTCCCGCAGCGTCAGTTCCACGTCTTGCACCGATAGCGAGTGGCTTGCCGACTCGTTGACCACGCGAATCCCAAGGTTCTTGAAGGGATTCGCCTTGTCGAACGGATTCGGCTTCTTGTCGGCGACTTTGTCCGGATCAGGAAACGCGAAGATCAGCGACCGCGCCGCATAGTGATGCGCGTGCCCTTCTTCATGCTCGTGATCGCGGTGGATGTGCCCGTAGAGCACGGTGACGTTCTCATAAGGCGCGAGCACATTCATCACGTCGTCGCCGTCGCTGGTGAACCACTCCCACTCCGGCTTGAGATCAAAAAGCGGGCGATGGGTGAAGACCACGATGGGCGCAGTCTTGGGAAAGCGGGCCAGGTCTTTTTTGAGCCACGCCATCTGCTCCGGGCCGACTTCGGGTTTCGCCCGCGAGACGTTATCGAGCGCCACGAAATGCACGCCCCGGTGATCGAACGAGTAGTAGCTCTCCTTGAAGAACTCCCGGTACAGCTGTCCCCCATCCAGCCCGGCGTCGTGCTCGCCCGGGACGTACATGACCTTTCCCGCCTTCATGCGCGCGCTGATTTCCTGAAACTGCTTCATGCGCTGCGCGTGCACGTCCTTTTCTTCGGTGTCGTGGGTCAGGTCACCGGTAAACAAAACCAGGTCGGGCGCCTTGGGCAGGGCGTTGATCATCTCCACCGCGCGCTCGAACGCCTTGGTCCCAAGCGGATCCGGGGGGCCATTGAAGCCCACATGCGCGTCGCTCAACTGCACAAACGAAAACGGCGTCATCGCCTCTCCATTCTGTTTGCCCAGCCAGCGCATCATTTCTTCCGCCTCGCCGGCGACCGGCACGGGTAGTGCCGTATACAGAACGCCGATGCCCAAAGAACTGCCCGCAATCTTCATGAACGATCGGCGGTTCACCGCTTTTTTCATGACTCGCTCCTGTTTTGCTGATGCTCACCGGGGATAACTGAGCGAGGCGGAACGTATTCCGTGGAAAAGTGAAAAACTCTCCAAAAATTGTTTCGGGGGATGGGAATAATTTGCGGGTCGGGCAGTTTACTCTATTGTGCGTGGCGCCACCCCCGCAGCCCGCGACGTTTGAAGAGCTGGCCATGCCTCTTTTTGGGCAGCTCTACAACTTCGCCCACTGGCTGTCGCAAAATCGCGAAGAAGCGGAAGACCTGGTACAGGAAACCTATGCCAAAGCGCTGCGCGGATTTTCATCGTTCCAGCCAGGCACAAACTTTCGTGCCTGGATGTACCGCATCCTGCGCAATACGTTCCTGACGTCGCGCACGGGATTGAGCGCCACCATGACCGTTCCGCTGGAAACCGATGAGGAAGGTCCGGTTGTAGTAGCGGCGGACACGCAGACTCCCGAAGCGATCTTTCTCGAGCGCTCCAATCAGGAGCTTCTGCAGACCGCGCTTGAGGAACTCCCGCTTCATTTTCGGGAGGTGCTGCTGCTCTGCGAAGTCGAGGAGATGTCTTATCAGGAAATCGCTGATGCGTTGGGGATCCCGGTCGGCACGGTGATGTCGCGACTATCACGGGCTCGGGCCGCGCTGCGTGGACTGGTGCGCGAGAAGCTGCAGAGAGTGCAGAAAGGTTGATCGATGGCGTGCGAACAGTGGCAAGCCCAACTCGATAGCTACCTCGATGGCGAGCTGTCGTCCGAGGCCATGCGTTCGCTCGACGCGCATCTTCGCGACCTGCCAGGCCTGTACCGCCGATGCCCTTGCCCGCGTGCAATTCAAGCGGGCCATCAAGACGGCCGGGAAGCGCTTTGCGCCCAGCGCCGAGTTCCGCGCCAAGCTTCAAAAAGCGGTCGCTCCCCAGCGCCGCCGGAATTGGAATTTCGGATGGAAGCTGGCGACGGCAGCGATGGCCCTGGTGCTTTTTGCGGGAGCCGTTGCAACTTATGCGGGGAGAGAAAGTCTGCGGCGCCAGCACTTCTACACCGAACTCGCAGACTTGCACGTTGCCACGCTCGGTAGCGCCAATCCAGTCGATGTCATCTCCTCCGACCGGCACACAGTGAAGCCGTGGTTCCAGGGAAAGATCCCGTTCAGTTTCAACTTGCCTGAATTGCAGAATACGGACTTCACGCTACTGGGAGGCCGGGTCGCGTATGTCGGCCAGCAATCGGGCGCGCACCTCATCTACCAGATCCGTAAACACGAAATCTCGGTGTTCATTCTGCCGGCTGCGAGTAGCGACGCCCTTTTCCGCGACGACTCCAGGGTGGAGCGCAGGCAGACCTTCAATGTCGAGGACTGGACGCAAAGCGGCCTGCGCTACGTCATCTTCGGCGACGCCAGCGCCGAGGACATCCAGAAACTCAGCGCTCTGCTAAGAGCGGCAGCGGCCCAGAACTAATCTAAGCCTCCACTCTTATGGCGTGATCGTGAAATCCACACTCGCCGAGCTTTGCCCGCCCTGATTCATGTAAATTCCCGTGCCCCCGGGATTCTTCACAAAGACAGGGACGGTTTGTGCGGTAGCGATGTCAGCGGCCGTGACGGCGGCGGTGAGCTGGGACGCGGACACGAACGTCGTCGTACGCGCAGTGCCGTGCCAATACACAGCCGCGCCGCTTACGAACCCGCTGCCGTTCACCGTCAGTGTGAAAGCCGCGCCGCCCATCGCCATGCTATTGGGAGCCAGCGAGGCAATCGACGGAGCCCCTGCAGCCACCGTCCCTTGGCCGTTGGAACTGTACCCGCATCCGGCTGCGAGCGAGACCAGCAGAAAAAGGCAAATCGTTTTCATGAAACCCCCTTCGGAACGAGCTTTGCCTAACTACGCCGAAGGGTAGGATCAGCCGGCGGATCGATTGTCAGATTCGTGTCAATTTCCCGTAAAGGTTTTGCGGCCCGTGAAATTCAAGGATTGTGACGCAGCGAGGCCGCGCGTGCCTGGACCTTGGCAGCTTCTTCGCTGCGGCCCACCAGCTTCAGTGACTTGGCATAGCCATCCAACGCGGGCACGATCGCGGGATTGCTTTCGCCGTAGACCGATTCCATTCCGTCGACCAGACGCTGGTAACATTGTTCCGTGTCTTTGGGATCCTCGAGATGCGAATCCACGTCGCAAAGCGCGTAGAGCGGGCTGATGGTGCGATAGTCATGGCTCCCGTATAGCTTCTCGCCGAGGTCCACCGCCCTCACCAAGTATGGCCGCGCCTTGTCGTAGGCATGTTGCACGATATACACCGTGGAAACCATGCGGAGCGCATCGCACACCCTGGGATTGTTCTCGGTAATGTCCTTCTGGCTGAGTTCCAGGGCGCGCAGGGCATAGTTCTGGGCAGCCGCAAAATCGTTGGCCGCTAGAGAATTGCCGGCGAGGAGTTCCAGAGACTGAACCGAACGCGGGGATCCCGTGCCGTAGCTCGTTTCGATGACGGTCAACGCGCGGTGCAGTACGGCATCGCCATCGGTAAAATTCCCGCGCAGTCCATAAATTCCGCCCAGGTCTTCCAGGGCAGTGATCAGGATCTCATTCGAGCCAGAGGTCTTACCGGCAAGGTCAACCGCCTGCCGATAGGCATTTTCGGCATCTTCCAAACGCCTCTCATAGCGGGCCTGATTGCCTGCCTGCATGAACTCGCGCAATTTTGTGGTGTCTCCTGCGGAAGCTTGCGCCACTTGCATGCGCTTCTCGAGTTCGGCCACCTCCTGTGACTTGCCGGCGGCTTTCAGTTCCTTGATGTGCTCTTCCAGCCGCATCTGGGCGGACTTGTAGGCAGTGTCCGCGACTGAGCTGAAGAGGAAAGGTTGGCCGTGATGATCTTCGTTGTTCCAGGAGGACTCGACGGCCGCGGCTTCGTGATACCGTTCGATTGCGTTGGCCCAGTCACCTTTCTTTTCGAGAAGCTCTGCCCATCCCACCATGGCCTGCGATCGCTTGGGATCCAGCGTGATGGCTTCCTTAAACTCTGCGACCGCCGTCTCGTTATCGCCTGTCGCGGCCAGGGCGCGACCGAGCGCCTCGTGCGTCTCCGGATCGGCGGGAGACAACACGGCGGCCCTCTTCAACTCGCTCAGCGCGCCGGCAGGATCTTTCTTGACGAGGAGGACCCGGCCGACTGCGACATGAGGCGCCCCCTGGTCGCGAGCCATGAATATTGCGCGGCGATACTCCGTTAAAGCCTCGTCATACTTCTTTTGCTGTTCCAGAATGCCGCCGAGAGCTAGCGCCACTTCGAAGTCGGTGGGATCCAGTTGAGCCGCCTTGCGGTAATGCTCCAGCGCTTCCTGCTCCTCGCCAGCCGCATGTAACGCAGCAGCCAGGCATTTCTGGCAAAGTTGAAAGCTGGGGGCGATCTTTTCCAGTTCGCGAAATTCGACCACCGCAGCGCGCATGTCGCGGCGCTCGAGGAAGGAGGCCAGGTTGACGCGAACGTCTACGCGGGTGGGATCCAGGCGCTTGGCCTCGCGCAATTCGCGAATCGCTGCTTCGTACTCACCCCTTTGTCCCAGCAGCGTGCCGAGATTGTAGTGATAGTTGGTCACTTCCGGGATGAGCACTACGGCTTTCTTGTATTCCGAGATTGCGCTGTCGGGATCGTGTTTGTTCTCATACACAATTCCGAGATTGCCATGCACCGCACCGTAGTCCGGTTTCAGGCGAAGGGCTTCCTGGTTTTCGGAGACCGCGGCATCGAGCCTGCCGGCCAGCAAATATCCGAGAGCCAGATTCTTGTGCGCCTCGGGGTCGAGGGAATTCTCCTCCAGTGCCAACTTGGCTTCCCGCACACAGGAATCCGAGTCTTCCATCTTGTAGATGATGTAGCTCAGCTTGGTGTGGACGTCCGGAAAATTGGGATCCTCGCGCAAGACTTCCGTATAAACCTGGGCCGCAGCCTCGAAATCGTCTTGCTCGCGGAGGATCGCTCCCATCACGAATCCCGCTTCCGGAGCCCTAACGCTCGCCTTCAGGGCGGAAGTGAGATCCTCGACTGCCTCGGTATATCGCTTCTGGTTGATGTCGACCGACGCGCTGGTGAGGCGGTCCAGCAGTTCCAGTTCCCACTTATCCGGGGGGACGGGATTCGATTCGGAAACTTTTGCCTTATCCAGAGAGGCGAGGATGGAAGGATCCGCGCCTGCTTTTTTGAGTTGCGCACGATAAGAGTCGGTGGGATGAAACCCCAGCCCACGAACTGTGATGACGTGGACAATGTTTTGCGGCAAGCTGCGGCCGCCCACCAGCGCGAGAATTTCCGCTCTGCGCAAGGGTTTTGGCGAACTCTGCGGCAGGGAAACAGCGACCGTAAGAAGGGTAAACAGGACAGTAAGTACGTGCAGAGGGCGGCAGACGAAGTTAGACACAGAAACCTCCGGAGTCATCATTCTAGGTGTCTGACTTAGCCCGGTCTTGTTACGAAAGTGTGAGAGCAGTTACAGAAACAGGCGGTCGACTTAGGTTCAAGCCGCAGGCGGATCAAGGAAGGGAATCGTAAAGTGCGGCCACCGCTTCCGCTTTCCAGACCGCACCCAGTTCCAGGGCCTGATTTTCTTCGGAATAGACGCCGAGAAATCGGGTGGCGTTTCCAGTGTGGGTGGTGCCGGATTTGCTTTGATAGGTGCCGAAGCGGCGCGCGTAGACCGGAGAGCCCGACATGCCGGAGCGGGCGGTGGCGTCGACCAGGAACTTGGCTTTGCCGCCGTAGTTGATGTCGAGGTCGCTCGCGATCGTGCCCGATTTCCAGATAGGCAGGCCGCCTCCCTGCGTTTCGCCGAAAGGAAAGCCAACCACGTTGACCGGATCTCCCGGCCCCAGTTCCACGTCCGTATTCCTGAGGGACAGATCCAGCGGATAGAACTGCACGCCCGCAGTATTTTTCAGGGGCAGGGCAACCAGGTCGGCGGAGGCGCCCAGTGTCGGGTGCTCGAGCCAGCGATGGTGCTTGTTTTCATCGTAAAGGCTCTCTTCCACCCAGAACCAGTCGCCCAGATGTCCGGAAGTGTTATGCAGGATTTTGAGTTTGTCGGCGCAGATCCAACCGCCAACGTCGTCGGGGTTCGAGTCCTCCGCACAGGTGAGAACCACGTGCCGGTTTGTAACCAGGTAGTAGTTTTCGTCTTTTTTGAGAACAAATCCGGTGGCCCTGCCGATGGAGGTGTCGCCGTGAAAGACCGCGACGGCCAGCGAAGTGACCGACAGGCGGTCAATGGTCTGGCTATTTTGAGCAATAGCTGGTAATGCGGCACATGCGCACAAAAACAGCTGCGCGGCGAACTTCCCCACCAGAGGACCTCCGGGTTTGCCGGTATTCGTGTTCATGCAGCAAACAGCTGGTTGCGAAACTGACTTTTCCGCAGCCTCCTAGTACACCCGGATGGAAGAAACGCGATCGTTCCAGCTGTGTCCCGGGCTGACCTGGAAACTCTGCAGATTCTGCACGTCATTGCGAATTTCAAGTCTCGGACCGCGGAACCCGGCATCCTGGAACACTGTGACGGTGGCGCGGCCGTACAAGCGCACCGATGAAATCCGGTCGCTGAACTCGCGGGGCACCTGATCCACGCGATCGCCTTTTTCCACGCAGAACTTCTCTCCACGGAAGTTCTCATCCTTGAAGAAGCAAGCCCCGTCGCGATCCCAGTCCCCCTGGTTGCGCATGGAAACCACTTCGATGGAGGAGACACGGTCGTTCCAGCTGTGACCAGGCTGGATCTGGTATCTCTGCAGGTTGGCAACATCCTCGCGCAGGCGGAGGCTGGGTTCCTGGAAGTCGCGTCCCTGGTAAACCGTGACCTCGGTGCGGCCGAAGATGCGGATCGACGAGATGTGGTCGTTGAAGCCGGGAGGGACCATAGCCACGCGTTCACCCGGGCGGACACAAAACTTCTCGCCGCCGAAGTCGATTTCCTTGAAGAAGCAGGCACCGCCGCGCCGGTACTCGTCATGGTCGTCGTGCCGGCGATCGCGGTCATCGCGCCCGTACTGGTCATCATGCTCGTAACGGTCTTGCGCGCAAACGCTTGCGGTGCTGATCACGATAAGGATGAGCAGGGAAAAAGCGAGTGAGAAACGGGAAAAATGCACGTTCCGCCTCCTGAAAGAAAATTGGCCTGGACCGTTCTGCAGGTCGAAGGAATGATAATGCAGGAAAGATGCTTGCGCTTCCCTGGAATGCACATCAGAACTCGAAAGCCAACGTGTTTGCGACAGACAGGCAGAGAAGCGGGGAGGCGGATGCGCTCTTAAGAAATATTTCGAAAAAACAAAGCGCCCCTGACTCATTCGAGTCACGGGACGCCCGTTAAACAGCCCTCCCCCAAGTGCTGCTCGAGGACTACTCTACGTCTGCCTCCGGCCCAGGGGAATGGCACTGATGGGCTATGCGCAGGACCCAAAAAGAGCCGGGAGCAAACCTGTAATTCCGGTCGAATTCCCTGAAAATGCGGGTATTCCGCAGGTGTACAGGTGCTTCCGTAACCTGCTCGATTACTTGTGGACGTGCGATAGTCAGCATGGCGAACGAGCCAAAGACCCACCGCTATCACGGACCTCCGACGGGGAGCGCGGGCGAAAATCAAGGAAGGTCTCATCTCATGCTGCAGCCACCAGAGAACAAGAACGCGACGCCTGCGGCGTCGAATCCCAATACCTACACACCGGTGAAGACATCCAGCGCCCCCATGGAACAGGCCACCATCGGCCGGTCCCTGGTGATCAAGGGCGACATCAGCGGAGCCGAGTCCCTGTTTGTCGACGGTCGCATTGAAGGGACCGTCAACATTCCCGAAAACCGCGTCACCGTTGGCCGCAATGGCGTGGTGACCGCCGACGTGAATGCCCGGGAAGTGGTGATCATGGGCAAGGTGCACGGCAATATCATCTGCAGCGACCGGTTGGACATCCGCAGCGAAGGGTCGGTGACCGGCGACGTGGTGGTGCAGCGCATCAGCGTCGAAGACGGCGCCATCCTGAAAGGCAGCGTGCAGGTGCAGGCGGCCTCCGAGCAGAAGAACCGGCCGCAACAGCAGTCCAAGCCGGCAAACAACGAAGCTCCCAAGGCGGTAGCCGCGTCAGCTGGGGCCTAGTTCGCAGGAAGAATCTGGCGGTAAAGAGAAGGGCACGAGAAATCTCGTGCCCTTTTGCGTTTTATGGATTTCCGTGTCGTTGGGCGAGTGGGACTTACTTTTTGTCCGCGCCCTGAGGCTTCAGGTCGAGCGAGGCCGAATTCATGCAATAGCGCAAGCCGGTCGGCGCGGGGCCATCCTCAAAGACATGCCCCAGGTGGGCTCCGCAGTGCGCGCAGCGCGCTTCCACGCGGGTCATCCCGTAAGTATTGTCCACGTGCTCTTCGACGTTTGCGGGATCGATCGGGGCATAGAAACTCGGCCACCCCGTGCCGGAGTCGAACTTGGTTTCCGACGTGAACAGGGGGGCGTCGCATCCCACGCAGTGATAGGTGCCGGGTTCCTTCGTTTTCCAGTACTTGCCGGTAAAGGCGCGCTCGGTGCCCGCTTCGCGGGTCACGTGATATTGCTCGGGCGTGAGTTGCGCGCGCCACTCGTCGTTGGTCTTGATGATTTTCGGGGTGGCAGTCAATTTGTCTGACATAGGAAGCCTTTCTTGCGTCCGGAAAAATCCTTTGATTGGATGCGCGAGGCCCAAGAAAGTGACACGAAGGCAGCGTGCGCAAGGACTTAGCGGCCCAGCAAACCCTAACCGGGGCTCGTGATTTCTGTCACGCGGATCGGTGACCAGTGACCTTCCCGAGTTGTTTCCTAGAAGCTAATATTAAACTACATTTTGTTTACTTTTTGGGTGACAGGATCATGGGGGATTTAAGCAGTCATTTTTCACGGAAAGAGTTGAGTTGCCGCTGCTGTGGACGGTTGCAGATTGATTCGAAGCTCTTGGAGGGGTTGGAAGCGCTCCGCTCGCTCGCAGGGGTGCCGGTGATCGTGCATGCGGGCTACCGCTGTGCGCGACACAATCAACAGGTCGGTGGCGTGCCCTATAGCGAACACCTTGCGGGGGAGGCTGCCGATATCAGTCTGCCGGGACTTTCACTGCAAAGGATGTATGAGCTTGCGCTCGAAGTGCCGCAGTTTGCTGCCGGAGGCATCGGCGTGTACGACGGGAATTTTTTGCACGTCGATGTTCGGAAGCGCAGGGCGCGGTGGGCGCGAGTCGGCGGGCACTACGTTGGGGTTGCCGCGCTCGTCAGGGAACCGGAACTGCTCGCAGAGAAAGCAAGCGCGGAGCATGCGGGATGAATCCGATGACGATGATTCCGACGGCGATGGTTCCGAAACTGGCGGTTCCGGAATTGAGGCCAGCCACGGGTGGGTGCGGGAGATGGAGAGAGCTACATGCCCTCTCCGATCTTGCTATATCTGCTGCCGAAGAAGAGCAGGGGGCGGCCGTCGCGCACGACGACCTCTTCGACTTCGGCGATGAAGATGGTGTGATCGCCGGCGTCTTGTGCGGTGTGAAGGCGGCACTCCAGATAGGCCAGCGCGCCGTGCAGAACGGGCGTGCCGTGCTGGGTGCGCTCAAAGCGTGCGCCGGCTTCTTCGGCCGCCCGGTCATGCGTGCGTGCCGGACGCGCATAGTATTCCGAAATTGCGCGCTGATGCTCGGCGAGCACGTTCACTCCGAACCGCTTTTTGGCGTGCAGGTGGGCGTGGGTGCGGGCGCGCTGATCGACACACACCAGCACCAGCATCGGATCGAGCGAAACCGAGGCGAAAGCGTTCGCCGTCATGCCGTGCACTTCGTGATCGGAATCCAGAGTAATTACAGTGATGCCGGTCGCAAAGCATCCCAGAGCCTTGCGGAAGTCGGCCTGGCTCACACCCATAGCGTCGTATTCTGCCTCCGGCTGACCGATACGTTAACACGACGAACCGGTATCAATGCGCCCCGCAGCGCGTCCCTGATTCCGGCGAGCGGGCAGATGCAAGCGAGCGCCGGCGTCAGCCGCTTGCGAACCCTGCGCCGCGGCTTTCATGTATCATTCGTGGTACCCGGGCGTTTTCGGGGTGTGAACCTGCTCTCGGGAAATTCACGCATCTTGAACCCCGCCTCCGAACCCAAGCCGCGGTCTGGCACTCTGGCCGAGTCGCTGGCCAACGTGCAATCTGGAAAGTCCCTGTCGCGCGCAGCCGCACTGGAATTTCTGCAGTGCGGCGACGATTTCCTTCCGCAGCTTCTGGCCGCAGCCCGCGACGCCAAGGAAAAATACAAGCCGGGCGTCATCACCTACTCGCGGAAAGTCTTCCTGCCTCTGACCAATCTTTGCCGCGATTACTGCGGCTATTGCGTATTCCGCAAGGATCCGGGCGATCCGGGCGCGCACACGATGACTCCAGATGAGGTTCTGGAGGTTGCGCGCCAGGGCGAGAAGCTGGGCTGTACGGAAGCGTTGTTCAGCCTGGGGGACAAGCCCGAGCTCTTGTTCCCGGAGATGCGCGAAACGCTGCGCCGTCTTGGCTACCATTCGACCCTGCAATATCTGGAGGCGATGTGCGAACTGGTGCTGCGGGAAACGTCACTGTTGCCGCATCCGAACCCGGGGTTGATGAGCGCGGAATGGATTGGCCGACTGGCGGCGGTTTCTCCGAGCATGGGCCTGATGCTGGAGACGACGAATGCGGGCCTGCTCGGCCGCGGGCTGGCTCACGATAACGCGCCTGACAAGCTTCCTGCCAAGCGTTTGCGCGTGATCGAAGACGCGGGGAAACAGCGCGTGCCTTTTACGACCGGCCTGCTGATCGGAATTGGCGAGAGCCGGGAGGACCGGGTGGACACGCTTCTCGCTATCCGCGGGGTGCACGAACGTTACGGGCATATTCAGGAAGTCATCGTGCAGAATTTCCGCGCTAAGCCTGGCATTCCGATGCAGGATTGGCCGGAGCCTGCACTCGGCGAAATGTTGCGCACGGTGGCGGTGGCGCGGCTGCTGATGCCGGAGGTAAACATTCAGGCACCTCCCAATCTGTCGGCTCCTAACTATGATGATTTGCTGGAAGCCGGCATCAACGATTGGGGAGGCGTTTCGCCACTGACGCCTGACTTCATCAATCCGGAAAAGCCCTGGCCACATCTGGAACAACTCCGCCAGCGGACCGAGGGTCGGGGATTCACACTGGAACAGCGTCTTCCGGTGTATCCGGAATTTCTGCCAATGGTGGAGGCGCGCCCAGGATTGGTGGCGGACCGGGTGCGCGCTGCCGCGGATCCGCGCGGCTACTGCTGGAGGGCCGCGTGATTACCGTCCTGACGGGTGGCACGGGCGGCGCAAAGTTTGTGGACGGGCTGCGCCAGGTAGTTCCTGCTGAAGAACTTACCCTGATCGTGAATACCGGCGACGACTTGCTGTGGTGGGGTCTGTACGTCTCTCCAGATATTGATTCGATCACTTACGTTTTGTCGGGCTTGTTAAGCCGCGAGCGCGGCTGGGGCGTGAAAGGGGACACGTTCTTCTGCCTGCAACACATGGGGCAACTCGGGCAACCGATCTGGTTTCATGCGGGGGATCGCGATCTGGCTGTACATATCCTTCGGTCAAAGCTGCTGGCGGAAGGAAAGGCGCTGTCGGAAGTGACGGCGGAGATTTCCGACAAACTTGGGGTGAAAGCGCGCATTTTGCCCATGAGCAATTCGCGGGTCGAGACGCGGGTGGGCACGCCGCTCGGGGAACTGAGTTTCGAAGAATATTTCGTACAGCGCTGGTACCAGGACCCGGTAGAATCCATTCGCTTTGCCGGCGCGGCGGATGCCGAACCCGCTCCCGGAGTGCTCGAGGCGATCATGAATGCGGACGTGGTCTTAGTGGCTCCGAGCAATCCAGTGACGAGCATTGGCCCGATTCTGGCGGTTCCCGGCGTGCGCGAGGCTTTGCACAGAAGCAAGGCGCGAATTGCGGCGGTGAGTCCCATCGTCGCCGGGGAGGCGGTGGCGGGGCCGGCGGGCATCCTGATGGCTTCGCAAGGACTTCCGGTGTCGGTGGGCGGCGTAGCGCAGGCCTATCACGACTTTCTGGATATGCTGGTGGTCGACGTTCGGGATGCGGAAGCGGTGGATGAGTTGTCAAAGTCCGGGCTGCGCGTTCATGTAACCAAAACCATCATGCGCACATCAGAAGACAAGGCCGATCTGGCCGGTGCAGTGTTGTCTGCCGTGCGCGGACAGAACGCGGCCGTGGGGCCTGATCACGCATGATCCTGATCCCGGTCAAGAACCTGAAAGATGCCAAGCAACGGCTGGCTTCCGTCCTTTCTCAGCAAGAACGGACTGAACTGGCGCGGGCCATGCTGCAAGACGTGACGGAGGCGCTGGCTTCGTGGGACAAGCGTCCGGAAGTCGCGATTGTGAGCTGCGACTCGTTTGCGTTGTCGCTGGCCTGCAAATTCGGGTTCGAAGTGATCGCCGACCATCGCAACAGCGGCGAAACCGATGCCATTGAAATGGCTACCCGGGTGTGTGAAGTGCGCGAACTGGATACGCTGGTTATCCCCGGTGACATTCCACTGATGCAGGCATGGGAACTGCAGGCCATTTATGACGCGGCCCCGGAAGTGGGAACGGTGCTGGTGCCGGCGGGAGACGGGCGAGGCACGAATGCCGTGCTGCGAAGGCCCGGGGCGCTGTTTCCGCTGCGTTTCGGAAATGACAGCTTCAAACCGCATCTGGCAGCGGCGCAAGCAACGGGAAAGCCTTGCATGGTGCTCCCGCTGCCCGGTATTGCAGTGGATGTGGACGATCCGCCTGATCTGCAGAAATTGATCCAGCTTCCCGGTGACACGCGCGCGCAGCGGCTGGCGCGCAGCTGGGATCTTCGCGACTATCCCAGGGCCGTGAACGAGTAGGCCCACATGCAGGAAATCCGGATCATTCCGGTTCCACTTTCTGCTGAAATCCGGCCCGGAGATTCACTCGCCCAAATCCTTTTCGACAGCCTTCGCGGGAGACGCATCTCACTTGCGAAGGGGGACGTCCTTGTCGTGAAGCACAAGATTGTCTCCAAGGCTGAGGGGCGGCTGGTGCGGTTGGATACGGTGAAGCCGTCGATGGCGTCGCGCACATGGGGCAAGCGCTACAAGGTCGATGCCCGCGTGATTGAGCTTGCGCTGCGGGAGAGCAAGAGCGTGATCCGGCGAAAGAACGGGGTGCTCATCACCGAGACGCGGCATGGTTTCATCTGCGCGAACAGCGGGATCGATGTTTCGAATGTGGATGGCGGGGAACATGCGCTGCTCCTGCCGGAAGACCCGGACGGTTCGGCGCGTAAGCTGCAGCGGGAACTGCGGAAGCTGAGCGGCCTCTCGATTCCGGTGATCATCAGCGACAGCTTTGGGCGCGCGTGGCGGGAAGGGCTTACGGAGGCGGCGATCGGAGTCGCGGGCATGAAGGCAATTCATGATTACCGGGGACGGCGTGATCCTCACGGATATTCCTTGCGCGTAACGCTGGACGCGGTGGCCGACGAATTGGCATGCGCCGCGGGACTGCTGTCGAGCAAGCTAACCCGGACTCCGTTTGTTATCATTCGGGGATTCCGGTACCAGTCCGGACGCGGAGGTTCCCGTTCTCTTCTGCGTCCCGCGAAACTGGATTTGTTTCGCTAGGAGGGTGTTGTGGCGCGAGCACTGGCCGTGTCGGAACTGGAGAACTTTCCGACTCTGGAATGGACGGACGTCGAAGCGCGGCTCTCACCGGCGATACGGGAGTGTCTCGAACTTGCGCTGACCCGGCAGGACGGGAGTGCGCTCTCGCGCGGACAGATGCTGGCGCTGGCCAATAGTGAAGGCGACGACCTTCTGGGATTGTTGTTGGCGGCGGATCAGTTGCGCGCGGAGCTTTCCGGAAACCTGGTCACGTATGTCGTCAACCGCAACATCAATTTCACTAACATCTGCTTTGTGGGCTGCAAATTCTGCGCATTCAGCCGCGGGCCGCGCGAGGATGACACTTATTTCCTGAGCCCCGGGCAGGTCGCCGACAAAGCTGTCGAGGCGTCGAAGTTGGGCGCGACCGAGGTTTGCATCCAGGGCGGACTGCCGCACGGGCTGCCTCCTTTCTATTACCGGGATATTCTGCGCGCCGTGAAGACTGCTGTTCCGCGCATGCACTGCCATGCGTTTTCGCCCATGGAGATTGTGTATGGCGTGGAACTCACCGGCATGCCGCTTCGCGACTATTTACTTATGCTGCACGACAACGGACTCGATACACTGCCCGGGACGGCGGCCGAGATTCTGGACGACGAAGTTCGAAACATTCTTTCGCGCAACAAGCTTTCAACCAGCCAATGGCGGGAAGTGATCACGACCGCGCACCAGCTAGGCATCCGGTCAACTTCGACTTTGATGTATGGACACGTGGAGACTACGGAGCACTGGGTGAATCAGTTGCTGCTGCTGCGCGAAATGCAGGAGCAGGACGGCGGGTTCACAGAATTTGTTCCGTTGGGATTTGTGCATCAGAACACGCTGCTGTTTCAGCAGGGGCTGGCGCGCTCGGGGCCGACGCTTGCGGAGCACCTCAAGATTCATGCGCTCGCCCGGGTCGTTCTGGCGGGAGCGATCAACAATATCCAGGTGTCGTGGGTGAAACTGAATCGCAAGCTTTCCCAACTCTGCCTGCATGCGGGAGCGAATGACTACGGCGGCACGCTGATGGAGGAAAATATTTCGCGCGAGGCCGGGGCGACGGCCGGCCAGTATACGAGCCCGGAGCAGTTTCAGGCGCTGATCCTGGAGGCAGGGCGAATCCCGGCGGAACGAAACACAACTTACACGCGACTCCACATCAAGGCGCCGCTGGAAAATCTGACTAGCGAACACGCGATGATTCCGGAGTTTGCTTGAGCCGGACGATAGCGATACTCGGCGGCACGGGGCCCGCGGGGATGGGCTTGGCTCTGCGCTGGGCAAGGGCCGGGGAGTCCGTCATCATTGGATCGCGCAGCGCCGAGCGCGCACGCGATGCGGCCGCAAAGATCAGGGAAAAGGTGGGCGACCATGCGCGGGTGAGCGGCGAGACTAACGCCGCTGCATGCGCTGCCGCGGATCTGCTGGCGCTGACCGTGCCGTTTGAGGGCCAGGCCGCATTGCTGAAGGAACTGAAGCCGGCATTCAGGCCGGGCAGCATTCTGATCGACGCTACTGTTCCGCTGGCCAGCGGGGTTGGCGGGCGTGCCAGCCGAACCCTGGGCGTATGGCAGGGATCCGCGGCTCAGCAAAGCGCGGAACTCGTCCCCAAGGGTGTGACGGTGGTTGCGGCGTTCCAGAATTGCTCTGCCGATGTGATGAATGGCGACGACCCGGTTGAATGCGACGTGATCGTTTGCAGCGATGACTCAACCGCGACTGAGAAGGTGTGTGATCTTGCGACGAAGATTCCGGGAGTGCGCGTACTTGATGGAGGCAAACTCGAGAATGCACGTATCGTTGAGCAAATCACCGCGCTGCTGATTGGACTCAATATCCGCCACAAAGGGCACGGCGGAATTCGCATCACGGGCCTGCCCTCTGCGTCATACCGCACTGCGGGATGATTTGCGGCCAGAGGGCGGAAAATTCAGTAAACGTCCGCCACGCCGTTACCTCAGAGAGATTCAGCCTACGCGCGATTGCGCCGTGGTCCCCGAAGCAGGTTAGCCAATGAGCGTTGGTCCGCAAAATGGAACCGTCATTGAAATGCGGAATGTTGCCTTCCGCTTTCCCGGTGGTCAAAAGCTGCTGGCAGGACTCAACCTGAAGGTTCAGCGGGGAGAGACGCTGGTACTGCTGGGACGCAGCGGCTCCGGGAAAACCACCACCCTCAAACTGATCAACGATCTGATTTCACCGACCGAAGGCGACGTCCTGGTCGAAGGGCGCGCGACGCGAGAGTGGGATCGGATTCGCCTGCGACGCGGGATTGGATACGTCATCCAGGAGTCCGGGCTGTTTCCTCATTTCACTGTGGAGCGGAACGTGGGCTTAGTTCCGGAGATTGAGGGCTGGCCGGCAGATCGGATCAAGAATCGGGTCACTGAGCTTCTGCAACTTGTCGGGCTGGATCCGGCGCTGGCCTCGCGTTATCCAAAGGAGCTTTCGGGAGGACAGCGGCAGCGCGTGGGAGTGGCGCGCGGCCTGGCGGCGGATCCACCTATCCTTCTTATGGACGAGCCGTTCGGCGCGCTGGATGCCATCACGCGCGCGGAAGTGCAGCGCGAATTCCTGGGCCTGCAGCAGCGCCTTCAAAAGACTGTGGTGTTTGTTACGCATGATTTGCGGGAAGGGCTGCTGCTGGGCACCCGTATTGCCCTGATGGAAGGCGGCAAACTGGTGGCTGCGCTGCCTACTGATGAATTTACGCGGTCGACTGATCCACTGGTTCAGAAATACATGGATGCTTTTGGTGCTTGTCCTCCAACGGAGAAACGAGAGTCAGCATGAACGTGTTTCAGTTCGTCGCGGAAAACCATGCTCAGGTTCTCAAGTCAACGGGGGAGCATTTGTGGATGGTGCTAGCGTCCACGTTGCTGGCGGTGTTGATCGGCATTCCGCTGGGCATTTTGATTTCGCGCCGGCCCGGATGGAGCAAGCCGGTTCTGGGGAGTGCCAACGTCATTCAGACAATTCCCAGCCTTGCGCTTTTTGGATTTCTGCTGCCGGTACCTTGGATTGGAGCGCGCTCGGGACACCTGGCGATTCTGGCCTTGACTCTATACGCGCTTCTACCCCTGATTCGCAACACGTACGCGGGCATCAAAGGCGTGGACCCTGCGGTCGTCGAAGCGGGACGGGGGATGGGGATGACGGATCGGCAATTGCTGTGGCGCGTTGAGTTGCCGCTGGCCCTGGGCGTCATCATTGCGGGAGTGCGGGTGGCGACGGTCATTTCGGTCGGCCTGGCGACGATTGCGGCAGCGATTGGGGCGGGGGGACTCGGGGAATATATTTTTCGCGGTCTCAACATGGTCAACAATCAGCTCATTCTTGCGGGAGCGATTCCGGCCGCCTTGTTGGCATTGCTGGCCGACGTTTCTCTGGGCTGGCTCGAAAGGCGATTGAGCCCGGTCTAGAAATCTTCACAGCTGGTGCGACGCGACATTTATGTGGCGGAAGATCCTGCTATCTGTGCTGGCAGCTTTACAGCTCACGGCGTGCGGCCCGCCGCGGGAGAGCCAGATCGTCATTGGCTCGAAGAGCTTTTCGGAGCAGGCAATCTTAGGCGAGATTTTCGCGCAGCGTCTGGAAGCGAAGACCAGCCTGCACATCGAACGCCGCTTTTATCTGGCGGGCACTTTCATTTGTCAGCAAGCGATTCTGGCGGGGCGCATCGATATCTATCCGGAATACACCGGCACGGCAGTCGCTGCGGTTCTGAAGGAGACTCCGCAAGGTTCTCGCCAAGCTGTCTACGACCGGGTGCAGTCGGAATACGCGCGACGGTTCGATCTGAGGATCGGACCGCCTCTTGGATTCGACGATACATTTGCCATTGTGATTCGCGGCGAAGATGCTCGGCGGTTGCATTTGCAGTCCATTTCGCAGGCGGCTGCTTATACGCCGCAGTGGAAGCCTGGCTTTGGGTATGAGTTCATGGAGCGTCCGGACGGATACAAGGGGCTGGCAGCGGCGTATGGGCTGCATTTTGCAGAGGCGCCTCGCATCATGGATCTGGGGCTGCTCACGCGGGCGCTCAAAGGAAAGCAGGTTGATCTGATTGCGGGAAACACCACGGATGGGCTGATTCCTGCACTTGATCTGTTCGCGCTTGAGGACGATCGACATTACTTTCCGCCCTACGAAGCAGTGGCCGTGATGCGGCGGCAGATGCTGGAGCGTCATCCGGAAGTTGGCCGCGCACTCGATGACCTGGCAGGCAAAATTTCGGATCAGGACATGCAGGAGATGAACTACGCGGTCGACGGGAAGCATCGGGACATCAAGGAAGTGGTGAGAGATTTTCTGCGCAGCAAGGGATTGGGGTGAAAACGGCTGCATGAATGTTGCCTGGCTTGTTCAAAAAAGACTTTAACCGCAAAGGGCGCTAAGGAAAGTCCGCAAAGTGCGCTAAGGGACTGCTTCCGTGCAATGCGACTGATGTGCGAGAGAAAAAGGTCCAGAGCGCAACGTCTCGCTGGGACCGAATACAATTGTTGCCCTGATGCCGAATCATGATCTGGACTCGACCTGGAAATATCACAACGGCACCAAGCATTCTTATCTCAGCCTTCGGGCGCATCCGCATTTTCTCGACTGGAACAATAAGCCGCTGCTGTTCAAGATCTATCCGACCCTGGAAGTGAGGCGACTGCCGAAGGATTTTCGGCAGACGGGGGTGTCCGCACTTTCGGCGATCGCGAGTCCGGGTGTTGCCGCCAAGGGCAAGAAGGTTCCGACCTTCGAGGACGTTGCCCAACTCTTATTCTTCTCCGCGGGAGTGACTCGGAGCAAGAAGTTTCCGGGTGGAGAAACTTTTTTCCGCGCCGCCGCGTGCACAGGAGCGCTGTATGAAATCGAGCTGTATCTGGTGTGTCAGGATCTTCCAGATTTAGCGGCGGGGGTTTATCACTTCGGGGCTGCCGAGTTCGGAATCCGGCAACTACGGGCCGGAGATTACCGGAAGGTTCTAGTCGATGCTACGGGCGGAGAAAAGGCAATTGCGCACGCCCCGCTGATATTGATTTGCACGGGAACCTACTGGCGCAATGCATGGAAGTATCGCTCCCGGACCTACCGGCATTTTGGATGGGATAACGGGACTGTGTTGGCGAATGTTCTGGCTATAAGTACGGCACTGGGGTTTCCCGCGAAAGTTGTGATGGGCTTTGTTGACGAGCGGGTGAATGCATTGATTGACGTGGATGTTCAAAAGGAAGTCGCGTTCTCGTTAGTCGCGGTGGGCCACACAAAATCGCGTCCATCGAAAGCCGGCGAAAGCGCTTCTCTTGGCCTGCCGGTGGTGGCGTATTCAAAAGAGGAAGTGGATTATCCGGCGATGCGCCAGATGCACGAAGGGTCGAGCCTGGTGGGTGAGAAGGAGAGTGGTTCGTGGCGGGAGAAATCCCCGGTTCTCAGCACACCTCCGGCAGCGGGCAAACTTGTCGAACTACAGCCTCTCACCAAGGATGCGCTGCCCGCGGATACGATCGAGCAGGTCATTCAACGCAGAGGATCGACGCGCAGGTTCGCGCGGCAGCCGATTTCGTTTGCGCAACTGAGCACGCTGCTGGACAGCGCAACGCGCGGCGTTCCGGCAGATTTTCTGAAGACTTTCGGCAAGCTGTTAAACGACGTTTACCTGATCGTGCACAGCGTGGAAGGTCTGGCGCCGGGAGCATATTTTTTTCGACGAGAAAAGAAGCAACTGGAGCTTTTGAAGGAAGGCGAGTTCCGCGAGCGCGGAGGGTATCTGGGCCTGGAGCAAGAACTGCCCGCCGATGCGAGCGTGGATTTTTTCTTTCTGGCGGATCTGCCCAAGATTGTGGCGACGTTCGGAAACCGCGGTTATCGCGCGACCCAGCTCGAGGCAGGCATCCTTGGGGGAAAACTTTACCTGGCTGCGTACGCGCAGAAATTGGGCGCGACCGGACTCACGTTCTACGACGACGATGTCGTGAACTTTTTCGCGCCGCATGCCAAGGGCAAGAGCGCAATTTTCTTAGTTGCGTGTGGACGCAGTATTAGTCGTTAGATGCGCGTCAACGACGTCACGTTGCAACATTCCGCTACATTCCGCGGAAATCATTTTGAGCAGCACTTTCGCAATTCAGTTTTTGGAATGTAAAAATACGTAACGCTGAATGTCTCCGGCCCGCGCGGTTACACGTTCTTTACATACTGCGCTTAACCTTCTCGAAACGCTCGCACACAATTCCTGACATTGATTGGCACGCTCCTTGCACCGAAACACCGTGAGCGAACAGAGTCGTGTTGGGTACACAAAATTCCGCATTGCTTCCGCGCGAGAAAGAGATAGTGCGATTCGAGTACAGGGAATCGCGGAGTTTTCGCGTGGGGTTCGGCGGCTGTGCGCTTTCACTTGTCTTGTGCCTGGTGATCCCCTTCGTGATTCAGAAGAGCGCCCGGTCAACGGACATGCGTCTTGATCCGGGGAAAGTCCTGAGAAGCGCGCTGCCCGACGAGGGACGTGATAGCGAGCAGATCTCTTTAGGACCAGAAGCGCCCGTTGT
Source organism: uncultured Acidobacteriota bacterium (assembly GCA_963733805.1). Taxonomy (GTDB): domain Bacteria; phylum Acidobacteriota; class Terriglobia; order Terriglobales; family Acidobacteriaceae; genus Gp1-AA133. The sequence continues at coordinate 56,276 of CAVTEO010000015.1, forward strand.
GCATGCCCTGTTCCATGCGCGGAGCGGTGAGCGTGTAACTCCTCCGCGAGTTACGCCGATTCCTTCTGTCCTCAGCGTGCGCCCGGCAACGGACCGCGCGCCCCCGGCCTGTTAGTCAACTACGAACAGAACCACCTGACCTTCTGCCTAAAGATTCTGCTGCGTCGCTTCTACGCTTTAACGTCCTCCACAAGACGTTGCGCGTTGAGGTCAACATTTCTCTAACCTTAACGGAGGTTGTAATGCGTTTTCGCAGTTTCACGATCTTCTTACTGCTGGCCATGCTGCAGATCTGGCAGATGACACCTGCCGTTGCGCAGTCGCTGACATCGGGCGATATTGCCGGCACGATTACCGACCCATCGGGTGCCGTGGTTCCGAATGCGAGCGTTACTCTGAAGAGCAACGAGTCCGGAGCGACACAGACCCGAACTACGAATCAACAGGGAGCCTACCGCTTCTCGTTGCTGAGCCCGGGAACGTATACGGTTTCGGTTTCAGCGTCGGGATTCCAAGCCGTGCAGCAGCAGGCGACGATCACGGTAGGCCAGGCGGCCACCGCAAACATTCAGCTTGCTCTCGGTTCCGCAAGCCAGACAATAGAGGTTTCCGCGGGAGCCGAAGCGGTTCAGGCGGAGAACGCTGATATCTCGACTACCATCTCGCAGCAGCAAGTCGCGCTGGTACCAAACCCAGGCAACGATCTTAGCTATATCGTGCAGACCGCTCCCGGCGCCGTGATGAACACACAGGCCGGATACGGCAACGCCTCAACGTTCGGATTGCCGGCAACTTCGAACCTGTTCACCGTGAACGGCATGAACGAGAACGATCCGTTCCTCAACCTTAATAGCTCGGGCGCAACCAACCTGCTGCTCGGGAAAAACGATATCCGTGAAGCGACCGTTGTCAACAACGGCTACTCCGGACAGTACGGTGGCCTGGCAGGCGCCAACGTCAATTACGTGACGCGGGCCGGCAGCAACAGTTGGCACGGCAATGCCGACTATTTCTGGAACGGGCGGGTCATGAACGCTAACAATTTCTTCAACGTTCAGACTGACACGCCGCGTCCTTTCGTGAATGCCAACCAGTGGGCGGCGGCCATTGGCGGGCCGATCCGCAAAGACAAGACCTTCTTCTTCGTCAACTACGAAGGCCTGCGGGTGCTGCTGCCAACCACGCAGCCCGTCAATATCCCAAGCCCGCAGTTTCAGGCGGCCACCTTGGCCAACCTGGGAACTGTGAGCCCCGATTCGATTCCGTTCTACCAGCAGATGTTCAGCCTGTGGAACGGCGCGAATGGCGCGACCCGCGCGACTCCGTTCTCGAACGGCGATCTGGGATGTAACGGATTCACGGATGCAGGCAGCGGTTTGGGCACCACCGCTCCCTGCGCTCTGCAATTCCAGTCCACGGCGGGAAACTTCACTCACGAATACCTGGTGACCGCCCGCCTGGATCAGAATCTCGGAGACAATGACCGGCTGTTTGTTCACTTCCGAACAGATCACGGAGTACAGGCCACGTACACCGATCCCATCAACCCGCTGTTCAATGCGGTCAGTACGCAGCCCCAATACGAGGGCCAGTTGCAGGAGAACCACACTTTCGGAACCTCGCTGGTGAACCAGTTCATCCTGAGCGGGTCCTGGTACAGTGCGATCTTCTCCACGTCCGATCTTTCCGCTTCGACGCAGCAGATTCCGTTCCGGGTCGGGTTCAGCGGCACGGCCTTCTATCCGCTGGGCCGCAATTTCAACGTCTGGCCGCAGGGTCGCAATGTTTCACAATACGGCGTAGTGGATGATGTTTCGTGGCAGAAGGGGAGCCATTCCCTGAAGTTTGGAGTCACCTTCCGCCGCAATGACATTACCGACTACTCGCCCGGCATTGGCAGCATCGGCTACAGCTTTGGCGATAGTCTGGGGTCCTTCTTCAATGGCCTGGGTGACAACTATCAGCAGAACTTCGCCGCGCGACCCACGCAACCGGTGGCGCTGTATGCGCTCGGCTTCTATGCCCAGGATGAATGGGCGGTGCGGCCGAACTTCAAACTCACGCTTTCGCTGCGCGGAGATCACAACTCCAATCCGGTCTGCCAGACCAATTGCTTCGCGCGTTTGAACGACTCGTTCCTCAACATTGATCACTCGGTCGACATACCCTATAACGCGACAATTCAGACCGGCTTGAACAAGGCGCTGGCGAATTACACCAACGTGAGCTGGCAGCCGAGGATCGGTTTCGCCTGGAGCCCGTTCGGCTCAGGGCGCAACACGGTGATTCGTGGCGGCTTCGGCCTGTTCACCGATGCCTTCCCGGCCACCATCGCAGACAGCCTGCTGAACAACTCGCCTTTGAACAATCCGTTCCAGGTGGGACAAGCTCCGCTGGCTCCGGGAGCTGCCAACAACCAGGCAGCTTTGGCAGCCGCCGCAAACACGTCGTTCGTGCAGGGTTTTGCGGCAGGTCAGACACTGGCGGAAATTCAGGCGACGAATCCGCTGTTTGTGGTGCCGTCATTCACCAATGCAACGCGGCGGATCATCGCGCCCCAATACCAGGAATGGAATCTCGAAGTCCAGCATGCTTTCGGGCAACGCACCACGCTCTCGCTGAACTACGTGGGCAATCACGGAGTTCATGAGGCGGTGCAGAATCCGGGACTGAATGCATTCTGCGACGGGGTTACTCCTGATCCAGCGAATAGCTGCCTGGCGGCGTTTGGTGGAACGGCCTTTACCGGACTGCCCACATCGCCCATCGACCCGCGCTTCGGAACGATCACCGAAGTGGGGACAGTGGCGAACTCCAACTACAACGGCCTGACGGCGTCCTTGCGCCACCAGTTCCGTTCTGTGCAGGTGCAGGCCAACTACACGTGGAGCCACGCGCTCGATGAAGTTTCGAATGCGGGCTTCCTGCCCTACACCTTCAATACCAACACCAGCGTGCTCAGCCCGCAGGATCCGTTTAATCTGCGCGGCAACTATGGCAACGCCGACTACGACGTGCGTCACTATTTCAGCCTGAACTATGTCTGGGACGTGCCGCGCTTCTGGGGGCCGAGAGCTGTGTTCGGTGACTGGACCGTCTCGGGCACGATCTTTGCCCGCAGCGGTCTGCCCTTCACCGTGGTGGATGGCAACGCGACGTCCATCCTCGCCGCCAACAACTATGGCGGCGTACTGAACGGTTCGGGAGCGTTTGTGTTCGCCAACTACCTGGGTGGAGCTCCCTCCTCGTGCAATGCTGACGCGGTCAACACGCCCTGCCTGACCAGCGCGATGTTCTCGCCAGCTACCTCGGGGTTGGGCACGCAACGCCGAAACCAGTTCTACGGTCCGAAGTTCTTCGATACGGATTTCACCGTGATGAAGCATTTCCGGATTCCGAAGTGGGAGGCGGGCAAGATCGGCGTTGGTCTCCAATTCTTCAACCTGTTCAATCATCCTAACTTCGACCAGCCGGTGGCCGATGTGGCCAACCCGCAGTTCGGATCGATCATCACGACGGTGAGCTCGCCGACCTCCATCCTGGGTTCCTTCCTGGGCGGCGATGCGTCTCCGCGCTTGATTCAGGTCAAAGCGACTTTGACCTTCTAGGCAGTATTTCTGCGCTGGGCGATCCCATGGGTGTTTTGGGGTCGCCCTTTCTTTTTGGCAGTTTTGACTGCCGCCCTGACGTCACGTGCAGCCGTGACCTGCGTCACACTCGCCTGCAACATCTCCACGCCATAATTTCATAGTGATTGGGGAGTGTTTTTCACTGCATCGTGGGGGAAGCCGTGGCAAAAGGTCGTGTTTCGATCGTGGTTGAGCGCTGTAAGGCGTGCGGATTCTGCGTGGAGTTCTGTCCGACCAAGGTGCTCGCGCTGTCGTCGGCGTTTAACTCCAAGGGCTACCATCCGCCGCACGTGGTTGCGCCGGAGAAGTGCAGCGGCTGCGACCTGTGCGGAATGTACTGTCCGGACTTCGCCATTTACGGGCAAAGAGTGCCGCAGCCTGCGAAGGCTGAGAAGAAGGCCGAGCAAGGCGAGGCCAACCATGCAAGCTGATCCAAAGGGAGTACTGACGGGGACACATTTCATCGATGGCGATCATGCGTGCTGTGAGGGAGCCGTGGCGGCGGGGGCGCGCTTCGCGGCCGGATATCCGATAACACCGTCGACCGAGATTGTGGAGCGCTTCGCGGCCCGCGTTCCAGTCGTAGGGGGAAGCTTCATTCAGATGGAAGATGAACTGGCGGCGTCGATCACGCTGCAAGGCGCGGTGTGGGGAGGCGCCAAAGCTTTTACGGTCACCTCGGGGCCAGGTTTCTCGCTGATGATGGAGCACATCGGGTACGCAGCCATGACCGAGACGCCCTGTGTTTTTGTGGACGTGCAGCGGGGCGGCCCATCGACGGGGTTGCCTACGCTCCCGGCGCAGGCCGACATGATGCAGGCGCGCTGGGGTTCCCATGGCGACTACGAAATCATCGCCCTCTGCCCTAACTCGCCGCAGGAGTGCTTCGACCTGACCATCAAGGCGTTTAACTTTTCTGAGGAATTCCGCGTTCCGGTGATGCTGATGATGGATGAGGTTGTCGGCCACATGACGGAAAAGGTCGTGATCCCTTTGGCTGACCAGATTGAGGTTGTGCCGCGGCGACATACCCGTAAATCAGTGGATGAATACCTCCCTTATGCCACCAATGGCGATGGCGTGCCGGAGATGGCCCATGCCGGAGAAGGCTATCGATTCCATGTAACGGGCCTGACGCACGATGAGCACGGGTATCCCAACATGACGCCGCAGACGCAGGACAAGCTGGTTCGGCGGCTGCAGAGCAAGGTCCGCGATGCCGCGGATCGCATTGCGCTGCTGGAAGAAGAGGGAACCGAGGGCGCGGACGTGGTGGTTGTTTCTTACGGCATTACGTCGCGTGTGGCGCAGCGAGCCATTGAGATGGCGCGGGAGCGCGGGCTGCGGGTTGGCAAGCTGCGGCTGATCACGTGCTGGCCGTTTCCGGAAAAACGGATCCGCGAGTTGGCGGGAGGAACCAAGGCATTCGTGGTGCCGGAGTTGAACCTGGGACAGATGGTGCGGGAAGTTGAACGCGCCGCGGGTGGAAGAGCTAAGACGATTCCGGTGACCCATGCAGGCGGCAGCGTACACCGGCCCGAAGACATTCTGCGAGCGATCCTGGAGGCTGCCCGATGAACACTATTGACACAATGAATCCGGTCGAGCCCTTCCTGCGCACGGACCGCATGCCGCACATCTGGTGCCCGGGATGCGGGATCGGCACAACCGTGAACTCCTTTGCCCGGGCATTGATCGAATCGAAGATCGACCTGCAATCTCTGGCCCTGGTGTCTGGAATCGGGTGCACGGGCCGTGTCGCCGGCTACGTGAAGCTGGATTCCTTTCACACCACGCACGGGAGAGCGATCCCATTCGCCACCGGACTCAAACTGGCCAATCCGAAATTGAACGTGGTCGTGTACTCGGGGGATGGCGATCTATCGGCCATCGGCGGCAATCATCTGATCCACGCGGCGCGGCGGAATATTGATCTGAAGGTTATCTGCGTAAACAACCTGATCTATGCGATGACGGGTGGCCAGACGGCTCCGACAACACCGGGTCATGCGATTACGTCGACCTCACCCTACGGAGCATTCGAGCCGGCATTCAATCTGCCGCATCTGGTCGAAGCGGCGGGTGCCGTGTACGTCGCCCGCTGGACCACGTACCACGTAAAACAATTGGCCCGTTCCATCAGCGAGGCATTTCAGAAGAAAGGCTTCAGCTTTATCGAGGTCATCAGCCCGTGTCCTACGCTCTACCAGCGCCGCAATCACCTTGGCGATGGTCTCGACACCATGAAGTACTACAAAGAGCAGAGCAAGGTGAAGCACGGAGCGCCTACCAGCGAAGTCGGGCTCACCATGGCCGGTGAGATCATCGTCGGAAAGTTTGTGGATCGCGATCGCCCGGACTACCAGAGCCTGTTGCGCGCGCAGATGGTCGAGACCCTGGGCGAGCGTTACGTAGAACCCTCGGAGAATTTATGCAGCTGCAGCTGACCGAACTTCGCATTGCGGGATTTGGAGGCCAGGGCGTGATCCTGTCGGCCATCGTGCTGGGCAAGGCGGCGTCCATTTATGAGGGAGCGTTTGCGACCATGACGCAGAACTTCGGCCCCGAAGCGCGTGGAGGCGCCTGCAGCGCACAACTGATCCTGTCCGGCGATCCTATTCTCTATCCCTATGTAACGCAGCCGGACATCATGGTGGTGATGTCGCAGGAGGCCTATTCGCGGTTTGTTCCGGAACTGAAGGAAGGCGGAACGCTGATCGTGGAGCAGGACCTGGTGCGGGTTACGGATCTGCCGCGCCAGACCAAGGTCTATAGCTGTCCAGCTACCCGTCTCGCTGAGGGGTTGGGCAAGCGCATGGTGCTGAATTCGGTGATGGTGGGATTCTTCACGGCGGTCACGAAGCTGCTTGGGCCCGATGCGGTGCGGAAGGCGGTTGCAGATTCGGTGCCATCGAACTTCCGCGATCTGAATTTGAAAGCGTTTGAGAAGGGGTATGAGTACGGCGTGCAGTCGCTGGCCGAAAATCCTTCTTCGCAGGAACTGGAACACGTGAGTCACGTGGAGGATTAATGTAAGCAGAGCCTGCCGGGTATCGCAGACTCGCACCCCTTATCTACTCACTGCACCACCCGCACGGTCATCTCCTCGGCCGGCTCCCCGCCGGCCATGGCTTGCGCGATGATCAGCTGGCGGGCTTCTCCGCGGAAGACCGGAAGTTTCTTGCCGAACCAGACCGACCCGACAATGCTGGCCACTCCTCCTACCGCAACTGCGATGGGAGCGCCCATGCGGTCGGCGAGCGCGCCGCCCAGCAACGCACCGAAGGGAGCCATTCCCATGAACATCATGGAATAAAGCGCCATGACGCGCCCGCGCAGCGCATCCGGGACCATGGCTTGAATCAGGGTGTTCGAGCAAGCCATCTGAAGCATGATGAAAAATCCCACCGGGATCAGCAGCGAAGCCGACAACCAGAAGATCTTCGAAGCCGAAAACGCGATCAGGCTGACGCCAAAGCCCGCGCAACAGATGGAGATCAGCCGGCCAAGGCCCTTCACGCCGGTGCGCACGGCCAGAGTCAGGGCTCCCAGCAGTGCGCCAATTCCCGTGAATCCCATCAGGATGCCCAGTCCCCTCGCGCCCGAGTGCAAGACGTGATCGGCGAAAATGGGCATCAGCACGGTGTAGGGCATGCCGACCAGGCTGACCAGGCCGAGCAGGAGAAGCAGGGCGCGAATCGGTCCGGTATGGCTGACCCAGCGGAATCCCTCGATGATGTCCTCCAGTGGGGAATCCGACTTCGAACGCGGCTTGCACTCCACGCGCATCATGAGCAAGCCAATGATCACCGCGATGTAGCTGATGCCGTTCGCAAGGAAGCATCCGCCCTCGCCGATCTTGATGAGCAGGAGTCCGGCAATGGCCGGGCCAATGACGCGGGCGCCGTTAAACATTGAAGAGTTGAGCGCGATTGCGTTCATGAGGTCGTCGCGCCCGACCATGTCGACCAGGAACGATTGCCGGCCAGGGATGTCGAAAGCGTTCACCACGCCCAGGAGCGCGGCGAGCACGAAGATGTGCCAGACCTGCACCGTGTTCGTTAAGGTGAGCGCGGCCAGGATGAATGCCAGGATCATCGAGGCGACTTGGGTGGCGATGACGATGCGATGGCGGTTGACGCGGTCGGCAACCATGCCGCCGATGGGCGCCATCAGGAACACTGGAATCTGGCTCGCGAACCCGACGGCTCCCAGCTGGAACGACGATCCTGTCTTCTCGTAGACCAGCCAGGATTGCGCCACCGTCTGCATCCAGGTACCGATCAGGGAGATCAGTTGTCCGGAAAAGAACAGTTGAAAGTTGCGATGCCGGAGCGCGCGCATGCCGATGGACCATCGCGATTCCTTCGCTTGCGGCATGGGCGTGACGGTTTGGCTGCGGCTCTCGCCAGGTAAAGTTGGATGTTCAGACACGATCGTCTATTGGATGTCGCGGGGAACTCACTGGTACCACTATAGTCGACCTCGCCCGGGTCCACTGTTTTACAATGCTAGAACCATGAACAAAGCAATTCTGCTCGGGCTGGCAGCGGCCTCATTTCTGATCGGCTGCAACAAATCCTCTACGACGCCGGCGGCTCCGTCCCGGCCCGACGATGCCGTGCAACAGAAACTGAAGCAACTCGCGGGATCGGGTGCGACTGACTGCGGCCGTCTCGACGTCAAAGCGCCGAACGATCAATTCAAGACCGCGAGCGACTGTGCGACCAAGGCGGCAGACAGCAAGCGGCCGTTCTACGTGGCCTACGACATGCCCGGCATGACGACCGGAGTGGCGGGAAGTTCCGACGGAAAATTGTTTGCGCTGCAGTTGCAGGGAGCGGGCACGGGAGCCAAGTTGGAGAGTGGACCTTGCCCGGCGACATTGCGAATCGCGCCCAGCGGCCGCCTTACCTGCTTCATTCCCGGGACGATGGGGCTGACTCCGACCGGCGCAGACCCGCACAGCGGAATTCCCATGACGCAGGGAGCAAACCCCCACGGCGGATCGGGGATTCCTCAACCCTTCCCTACGCCCAAAACCGCGAGTCCGCAGCCGCCCCCGAAGAAGAACTAGAAAGACGGGTAGCGCTCGGACAGTGGGCCGGGCGTGCGATTGCGAAACTTGTTGCGCCTTGCGGCTCCGACTCTTTCTGACTGCGGCTTCTGGCGAAGACTTCTCTCTTAACGAGCGCCCGCCAGTTCCGGTTCCGAGATTAATGCAGCCGCGCTGTTCTCCTGCGCATCTACGACCGCAATCGCGGTTACATTGACTACTTCCTCGACCTCAGCGCCACGGGCCAGCAAGTGAACCGGCTTGCTCATCCCCATCAGGATTGGACCTAAAATCTCTCCACCCCCGATTTTCGAGAGCAGCTTGTACGCAATATTGGCCGAATTAAGATCCGGGAAGATCAGCACGTTCGCGCCGCCCTTCAAGTGGCTGAAAGGATATTGTTGCTCCAGTTCGGTTGACACCGCGTCATCCGCCATCAGTTCGCCTTCGACCATCAGGGTCGGGTCGGCCAGGTGGAGCAACTCGACCGCTCGTCGTACTTTCTCGCACTGCGGGTGCTGTGCGCTTCCGAAGCTGGAGAATGACAGCAGCGCGACTCGCGGCTCGATATCGAACCGGCGCGCAGTTTGCGCCGTGCAAAGGGCAATCTCCACCAGGTCTTCGGCCGTCGGCTCGATGTTCACACTTGTATCAGCGAGGAAGTAAATATCGCCTTTGCGAGTGATCATGGCGTAGCAGCCTGAGACCTTGTGCAAGCCCTCGCGTACCCGGACAATCTGCAACGCGGGCCGGATGGTGTCAGGGAAATGTTGCGTGACCCCGGAAACCAGAGCATCGGAGTCGCCCATGTGCAGCATCATCGAACCGAAGATGTTGCGGTTTCCGATTTGCTGGCGGGCTTCCGTAAGCGTCATGCCTCGCCGCTGTCGCAGGCGGAACAGTTCCTGGATGTAGCGTTCCCGCAACGGCGAATCTGCCGGATCCACGATGCGGACGTTGCGCAGGTCCAGCCCGAGTTCCGCGGTGTTCTTGCGGATCGTGGCAGCGTTGCCGAGCAGGACGGGCAGCGCGATTTTTTCCTCGATCAGAGCGTGGCAAGCGCGCAGTATTTTCTCGTTGTCTCCCTCAGGGAAAACGACCGTTTTCGGTTGCGCCTTGGCCTTGTGCACCATCATGCGGGCCACTTCATGCGCTTTTCCGAGACGCCGTTCCAGTTGCTCGCGATAGACATCTAGGTCGAGCGGCAGTTGCGCGACCCCGGTTTCCATGGCGGCCTTGGCCACTGCCACCGCTTCCCACAACAGCACGCGCGGATCGAACGGTTTCGGAATGAGGTATTCGGGGCCGAATTTCAGGCGTTCGACGCCGTAAGCGCGACAAACTGAGTCCGGTACATCTTCTTTCGCCAGAGCCGCCAAGGCTTTGGTGGCCGCCAGCTTCATTTCTTCGTTGATGGCTGTCGCGCGAACATCCAGCGCCCCGCGGAAGATGAAGGGGAACCCTAAAACGTTGTTGACCTGGTTGGGGTAGTCGGAGCGGCCGGTCGCAATGATGACATCGTCCCGGCTGGCTTTTGCTTCCTCGTAGGTAATCTCCGGATCGGGATTCGCCATGGCAAAAACAATCGGGCGCGCGGCCATGGTGCGCACCATTTCCGCGTTCATCGCTCCTTTTACCGAACAGCCGACGAAAACGTCCGCACCGTGCATTGCCTCGGCCAGCGTGCGCAGACTGGTCTCCTTGGCGAAGCGCTCTTTGTAGGGATTCATGCCCGCGGTGCGCCCCTTATACACGACGCCCTTGGTATCGCAGAGCGTGATGTTCTCGCGCAGCACTCCCAGCCGCACGTAGTGTTCAGCGCATGCAATTCCGGAAGCACCCGCGCCGTTGAACACGACTTTCACCTTGTCGACGGGCTTGCCAACAACCTCCAGCCCGTTCAGGAGCGCCGCTCCCGAGATAATGGCGGTCCCGTGCTGATCGTCGTGGAAGACGGGAATCTTCATGGTCCGCTTCAGGTGCTCTTCAATGTAAAAACACTCGGGGGCCTTGATGTCTTCAAGGTTGATCCCGCCAAAAGTGGGTTCCAGCAACTGGCACAGCTTGATCACGTCTTCGGGGTCATGGCTGTTCACTTCCAGATCGAACACGTCCACATCCGCGAAGCGTTTGAATAGAACACCTTTGCCCTCCATCACGGGCTTGCCAGCCAGGGCGCCAATGTCGCCCAGGCCGAGCACGGCGGTGCCGTTGCTCACAACCGCCACCAGGTTTCCGCGTGCCGTGTATTTGAAGGCGTCTTGAGGATTCTTCTCGATCTCGAGACAGGGGACAGCGACACCCGGGGTGTAGGCGAGGCTCAGGTCGCGCTGTGTGCGACAGGGTTTGCTGGGCGTGACTTCGATCTTTCCGGGACGGTCCCCACAGTGAAAATCCAGCGCCTGCTGTTTGGTCACGGCCATAGTTGACCTCCATAGATCTGCGCAGTTTCGTTTGGCATGTGGACGGGCTTCCGCCATGCCGCGAGACTCGGGCTTATGTATTGTTTGGCGGCAAGCATTAAAGGGATGTGATACGCATCACCCCAAGAGGTGTTTTCAAGCACCGTTGACGTCCCGATCGGAGATTGATTTAGAAGGAGTTCCGCCCCCAACTCTACAGTTCTGGGCAGTCGAACAAAGGTTTCTGTTTAGCGAACACCTGGCTCATGAAAAGTTGACTTTGAACTTGCCGCGACCTGCGGTACAGTTCATGTTCAGCCTTGGCAATCCCCGGCCAGGACTCATATTCCAAGCCCAGAGGAAGCCATGACGACTCCTGACTGTCTTGAGCGGCGCTGTGGGCAGCGATTCGGTCTGGCGGTGCCGGTTTCGATCAAACTGGCTAGCTCGCAGCATGAATCGACCGGCGTGACGCAGGACCTGAGCGCACGAGGAACCTTTTTTTTCACGGACTTCCCGCTGGCACAGGGCGAGGCGGTTGAAATCACCCTCGTAATGCCCTCCGAGATCACGCTGGGGGAAAGCATGCGTGTTCGGTGCCAAGGAACGGTTTTACGGGTGGTGCAGCCCTCGGTGGGGACACAACTGGGCGTTGCCGTCCATTTCACCGGCTACGACTATCTTGCGAAACCGGACGATAGCGCACCGGACTCGTTCAGCCGGATTTCGTCCCTGCACCCCCATGCGGACGAGCAACCTGCCAAGAGCAGCAGCGACGTAAGGCGGGCTTCCTAAGCCAAGGCTGCTGGCCCGGGCGGGATTTCTCGCAGAGCTTGGTTTCCCGCGCCGGAAGCCGATTTTCAGTCCTTTCGGATCTTTTCATCCGGGAGTATTTCGCTTAGAATGTTCCGCAGTTGGGAAACTTTGATGTGGAGTTTTCCTGCCGCTAGTGCCTATCTTCTTCGCCCAGCAATCGTAGTCGCGTAAAATTGGCTTGAAGTGTCTCTAGTCGGTTACAAAAGTCACTTGGCTCGGAGGTTCGTCCCCCAATACCATGCAAACGCAGAAGGATTTTAGCGAGAACCAAGCCATGCATGGCATCGCAGTCGCCCTCCTGACCGAGGACAGGGAGCAGTCGGCAATTCTCCAGAACCGTCTGGAGAGTACGCACGTCGCGCGCATTGTTTTCAGCAATGTTGGATTTCCTCTTAGCGCTACCGACCCGGTGGTGCGGCAGATGCAGGCCCAACGCGCCGAAGTGGTGCTGGTCGATGTCAACTCCGAGAATCCGCAGCGCGCCATCCGCACGATTGAACTGATTCGAGCTACTACCAGTGACATCGCGATTTTTGCGGTTGGCGACATGCGCAACCCGATGGCAATCGTCGGATCGATGCGCGCCGGCGCCGGTGAATTCATCGACCGCAGCACTGGAACTGAAGGCCTGCTGGAAGCGTTCACGCGCTTTTCCGCGGCGCGGAGCAAGAGCCGCAGCACGGGGAAGGCTCGCGTATTCACCGTTCTGAATGCCAAGGGCGGCAGCGGCGCAACAACACTCGCCGTAAACACGGCGGTCGCCTTACAGCAGCATGGGCAAACCATTCTGGTGGACTTTTCGCCGATTGGTCACGCTGCCTTGCATCTCAACGCGCGGCCGACTTTCAGCGTGATGGACGCGCTGCAGAATCTGCACCGCATGGATGCTTCGCTGCTTGAGGGCTTGATGACCTCAACCAAGGACGGCCTCCACCTGCTCGCCGGCCCTCAGCAGCCCTATACGACGGCGCCGGCCGCGGCGGAACTGGCTCGGCTGTTCGACCTGCTGGTGAGCCACTATCAATACGTAGTGGTGGATTGCTCGGGCCGCCTGGACCAGACCACGCGTCTGTTGTCGGATCTCTCCAACGTGGTGCTTATGGTGGCGCAAACCGACGTGGTTTCGCTTTGGAGCGCGGGCCGCATCCGTTCCTTCCTCGAGGAAGGCAACGGGCGCAAACATCTGCGCCTGGTGATGAATCGCTACAAGAAGATTCCGGGATTCAGCGAGGAAGATGTTGAGCGCGCCACGAATCTGAAGATTCTCTGGAAGGTTCCCAACAATTATCAATTGATCGCGCCCGCGATCGACAAGGGCACGCCGGTCGCAACGCACGATGCGCAAGAGGTGAGCCGCGCCTTTCGTTCGCTCGCCGATCTGCTGGCGCAAGCGCCGGTGGCTGCCGAGGAAGGTCTGGACCTGGTGTTCCAGGCTCAGAAGGACGCGAAGAAAAGCCCGAGTCGCCTGTTGATCAACCCCCAGTTCCGCGCCGGCCAGTAGCGCAACGCGAACTTTACACTTCCGCACAAAACTTCAGCCTGTTTTAGACATCCGGTCTGCCCCCGTTGCCATGTTGATCGTGTAAGGTGAAGAGCCATAGGAAAGCGTAAACCAATGCGATCAGCAAGAATTTTCTGCGTCATTTTGTTGTGGCTCATGGGAGGGGTTGCAGCGTTTGCACAGGAGATTACGGTGGCTGCGGCTGCCGACCTACAGTTTGCTATGCGGGACCTAGTAGCGCGTTTCGAGAAAGATGCGGCCAAGAAGGTGAAAGTGGTGTATGGCTCCTCGGGGAATTTTTTTCAGCAAATTCAGAATGGCGCGCCGTTTGATGTGTTTTTCTCCGCGAATCTCGACTACGCGAAAAAGTTAGAGGCTGCGGGACTGACCGAACCCGGAACGCTCTACGAATATGCGACGGGAAAGATTGTGCTCTGGGTTCCGTCAGGATCGAAGCTAGACCTCAGTGGCGGTCTTCGCGCGCTGGCGGATCCTTCGATTCGCAAGATCTCCATCGCGAATCCGGAACATGCACCCTACGGGCAGGCGGCGGTTGCCGCCATGCAGAAAGAAAATATCTACGCGCAGGTGAAAGGCAAGCTAGTCATGGGGGAAAATATTTCCCAGGCAGCATCGTTTGTGCTGTCCGGATCGGCCGATGCCGGGATCATCGCCTTGTCGCTGGCGCTGTCGCCAAACATGAAAGACAAGGGCCGCTACGTGGAAGTGCCCGCCGCGGACTATCCGCCCATCGAGCAGGGCTGTGTTCTGCTGAAATCTTCGCAGAAGAAAGATGCGGCCCGTGCTTTTCTGGAGTTCATGAAAACGCCGGCGGCGGCAGAATTGCTGCGAGCATACGGTTTCGGTGTGAAGTAACCGCCCCGCCGACCTTGATTAAAATTGGGATCGTTTCAGGATCGGTTTGAAGGGGATCATCACGATCGACTCTACCGCGACGTTGGCGTCATTTTTCATGGCCGGCAGGAAGTGCCAGCGTGCCAGAGCCTCACTGGCGAAGCGGTCAAGCCGGGAGTCGGCGCCATTGACCACGCGGATATCGCTTACCGATCCATCGGCGCGAATGATGGCCCGCAGCGTGACGGTACCCGAGACGTTTTCGCGCATGAGCTGCAGGGGATAGGCGGGGTCAACTTTGTGTTGCGCGACTGGGGCGATCAACTCACCCTTTTCGTGGGTATCGCCAAGTTCGGCGAAGCGCATGACCCAGCTTCCGCCCGCGGAGTTGAGGTTGGGCATGTTCATGGTCATCGAGTAGAGGCGCCGGTCCCGGAAAATCTGGCGCTCGAGAGGAGTTGGATTTTCGACCAGGTCTGCCTTCGCGTGAGGCGCGGCAGAGGTGCGCGTGTGAGGAAGATCGGCTTTTGCGATCTCAGTGTGCGCGGGCGTTTCGTCCTTTGTCGATTGCCCATTTCCCGCCGGATCCCCACCCGCAGTCGCAGCGATCGCACTTCTGGCGCCCGGGCCGACGTGAAGGCCGGGAGGCGCTCCCGTAGCTGACCCGCCCGATCCCGTGCCACTCGAACCATTCTTGCCGGTTCCCAAACTGTCGGTACCCGCGATGGCGGTGCGTAAGTCAGGGGTGCCAGCGGCTCCCGCCTTGCCTTGAGGTGAAGCGGCGAACGTTCCGCGGCGATTGCCCTGTGGCGGTTCGGATGGAGGTGCGACCGAAGGGTGAATGCCAAGTGCAATGATGCGCCCGCCGGCATCCGCGGAGCGCGGGCCGGGTACTGACGGTGGCGGTGGGATGACCTGCCCGTCCGATCCTCCTGCGATGCCTTGAACTCGCGCGGAACGAGCCGCAGATGTGGCCTTCCCGCCGGTGGTTCCTTCCATCGTGGGCGGTGGCGGCACCACGGCTCGCTCGTCCGTGCCAAATCCCGACAACGCCCGCTGCGATGCTATGGGCAACTGCGGCGCCGGGACAATGACTTCCGATCGGCCGATGTTCAGGTCGCCGAATCTTCGAATGGGCGTGGAGTCAGTAGCCGGTGGGGGTTCCACCACGGCCGCTTCAGGACCGCGCAGTGCGCGGCGTGAGCCAGCCACATTCGCGTCAGGGGACGGGGCTACAACGTCGACCGAAAGGGATGCGACCGCGCGAGCTCCATTCTGAACTTCGGGCGGGGGCGCAACAATCCGCTGTTCGAGCGAAGCCAAACTTCTTCCCGAACGCTGATCAAGCTGGGGCGCTGGCGCGACGATCTGATTGGGCAGCACCGGCACGCTCGGAGTCTTTCGCTCGAGCGCAGCGCCCGGCACGGGGACACTGTGATCGCCCCACGCAACGATGTTGGGTATATCGATATCGTGATTGATCTTGATATCGGGAGGCGTGACGATTGTCTGGTGGCGATTATCGGATTCTGGCGGTACCGAGAGAATGCTTTGGCGCGCGAACTCCGGATCTCCCTGGATGGGTTTTGCAAGGTGGGGGCGGCCAGTATCGATCGGCGGCAAGAATTCCGAGGGAGAGTAGTAAATGGCGTCGCGCGGATCGAAGCGGCGGACTTGCACGACGTGCCGCTCTGGTGGAAGCAGGGAGGATATCCCAAACGCCACCGCGAAGACGATCAGGTGATAGAGAATCGATTCGACAAACGCTCCCCAAGGCATCCGCTGGGGAACGAACACGTCATGCCAGAAGGGTGCCGGGGGCGAAGTGATACGAATGGCCGGTGGTTGGCGGCGCAGGAACGTATCCCCTAAATTTCGCCAGAAGGTCCGCCCCCAAGGCTCGAGGTCAAGCAAAAGGCGGGGCGTCGAATGCACATCCGGCCTGGATCGCAGTTCCGTGGTTTCGGGGATGTTTTCCAAGCCCAAGAAAGAATTCATGAAATACGCCAGAAGAGGAACCGCGGTGGCTTCATTATAACGAACCATCAGAGCCGGTCGGCGCCGAATGTACTCCCGATTGAACTCCAGAAGTCTCGTAACTCTATAGTACGATTACCCCGGAAAGAGGCTGCCGCTATGGGCACACAGTTGTTTCTGGTTATGTCTTTGTTGGTGGGTAGTTTTGTGGGCTCGGCCGCTCAGGAAAAGGCCGCTGATGGGAAAGCGGCGGCTCGGCCAGGCGCCGAGTATTCAGGCATGTACAGCTTCCTGAAAGAGGGAGAATTCGTGCAGGTCACGGTCGAAGATGGTGGCCGGGTGACTGGATTCGTGTCGCGATTCGGCGATATCGACAGCGACAAAGGCGCCTTTCTCGACCAGTTCTTCAAGGCCGGCAAGCTGGAAGGCGACGCCCTTACATTCACTACAGAGATTGTCCACGGGACCGCTTACGAGTTCAAAGGGACGATTGGCCGCGGGGAAGGGAAAAACCCTGGCGATGAAGCGTATTACCAGATTAAAGGTACTCTGACGGAGCGAGTGACGGACGCAAACCAGAAGACTTCCTCCAGATCGCGTGAAGTCACCTTTAAGGCGTTTCCGGCTGAGCCCAGCTAACTTCTTCGGCAGCGCTCTTGGTCGCCGAACCTCTTTATTTCCCTGCCGGTTTCAGCACCGCTGTATTCCGCTCGTCGCTGGCAATGATGCGATAGAACTTCTTCAAGTCGGCAGCTTTGTTCACCGGCACGGTCAGATCCTTGATCTCGAAGCTTCGCTTATAGCTGAGGACACCGCCCGTAGTCTCCGTCTTTGAATGGTAGCTGGCAAAGCCAAAGTCGGCGTCGACGGGAGGAGGCATATCATCGACGAGGTAGCCAGGTGGCAAGGCGATCTCGAATTCATCAGTGTCACGAATTGGGCCTTCAAATTCGATCGGAAACTGGCGAGGTTCTTTGGTTTCCAGGAGCGGGCTTGACTTGCTTCCGATCACCCGCGGGCGTACCAGCAACAGATCCCCTGCGTTCTTGGCGTAGTTTTCGGATTCGAACGTGTACTCGAAGCCGAAAGGCAGATCGGTGTGCTCGATGTTCACCGCATCCGCTTTTGTAATGACGAAAGTCGACAAAGAACCGGCCAGCAGGCTTTCGATGGGCTTGATGCGCTCGTTCGCGTTGGTTACGGTGCGCATCGTGAATCGCTCGTAGGAAGCGCGATCCCCCACGCGGGTTTCAGTCACGCGACCCGTCAACTTGCCATTGGCGTCGAGGTTGAGTTTAGCGGTGCGCCGGATACCGTTCATGCTGGAGGGCAGCTTCGGCAACTCAATCAGTTGCCCACCGTCGGGTGTGACCATGAGCCCGTAGTTCGCCTGCAGGTAACCTGAGATTCTTCCCAGGGGCGTAAGCTCGCTGGTCGGATCGAAGAAGAGGATCTTGCCCAGCCTGGGGTCATCCACGGTTGCGCTGAGCGAAGGGTCGGTGAGACCGTCGGGTAGTTTGATCGCAATAATTGCGTGATCGAATCGGGCGTGGGCCGGAACTTCCGGCGTAATGGCTCCGCGCTCGGTATTAATTAGCACGTAGTAGGAGTCGATGCCAATCTCGTGCAGCATGGAGCCCATCAGCGTGGCTTTGTCTTTGCAGTCGCCGTAGCGGTGAGAGAAAATGTCTGGAGCAGTGTGGGGCTGCCAGCCGCCGATCCCAATCTCAATGGCCACGTAACGAATGTCGTGCTGCACGAACTGTGCCAGGGAGCGCATCTTTTCCAGTTGCGTTTTGCTCGACGACGTCAGCGCCACGACCTTCTGTTTTAATTCCGGGGAGGGATCGGTCCGGCCGCTGATCAGCGTGCGGTACCAGTTGCCCATCTGCTGCCAGTTGCTGAATCCGTTGGCCGACGAGCCCGCCGGAGGAAAAAAGCTGATAATCATCTGACCCATGACGCCCGACATCGGCGGCATGGCTTCTTCCTTGCGAACGCCTTTCACTTCCGTAACAACCCATGCACTGGGATTGCCCGGCTGGACCGGTTTCACTTCCGGATAGTTCAGCCACGTAGCCTTGTACTCCCAACCCGCAGGCAATTGCAGCGAGTAGTGACTCTCGCGCACCGGCGCTTCCTCCTGGAAATCCCAGAAATCCTGGAGCACCATGGGCTGCTCTTCGGTCTCATACTCGTAGCCGACGATATTGCCCGGATCCGCTGCCGGAATGCGCAGGACTTTGTCCTTCACATCGGAGATCAACTCGCTGCCTTCAATCTTGGGCAGCGAAATCTCCAACGCCTCTTTATCCTTCACCTCGTAGTCTTTCCCCTGGGCTGGAATACACCACCCGCGAAGGCCGGTGATGCGTCGGTGCGAATTCAGGTAAACGAAAACCGTCCCATACTCGCGACCGCCCGGCCGGAGGATCTTGTATGCCTCGCGAACGGTCCTTTTGATTTTGTCGACTGACTGCACACTGACCGATGTTTCCGAATAGAGAAGCACGGCATCAGTCTTGTCGTCGTGCGCGGGCAAGGGCGCGTTAACGAGGGCGTGCATCCACCCCGGCGCATCGCCTGCAAAAGCCGGGCGCGGGACTCCCAGCGCGATCGCCGCGACCACCAGAAGAACCGCGCCCGCGAAAGGGCTAATTCGTAGTTGCGGTTGCGGGTTGCAAGACAATTTGGGACTCATCGCCTGTCCTCACGACTTGGAAAAAGTTGCGCAGTGCCGGGTAGTACTTGGTTTCGACTAAGACCAGGTCGACATTGATGGAACGAATCCAGTGCAAAGCACCCGCGTCATGATCTACCTTAAGGACGTAGGAAACTACCTTCGCGTTTTCATCCCTTGCCGGTGGAGCACTACTGACCGTCCATTCCAGCGGTAGCTCGACGGTGACGTCATCTGCCTTCTGAAACGGGAACTCAAAGTAAATCGGATGGACGCGATTGACGTGGTCGAACAGGCGTTTTTCCGTTGCTCCAAACAAACCGACCGGCATCAGCGCCCTGCGTCCCGCAGCCGAGGCCCAGCCCGGAACTTTCAGATCGAATTCCGCCACCAGGGGTGGTTCGGAACTGCTCCAGTCGGGTTTATTCGTCAGCTCGACATCAATGGCCGCCGGGATGTACTCGCGAACCTGATCCTCGAGGAATTTCTTGCGCTCCGTGTCGTCCTCGTGCCGTTCTTCGACCCGGCGCATCATCGCTTCCAGGCCCGTGAACGTCAGAGTGAGCTTGCCTTCCAGCCCGCCACTGCTCTCGTCAAGCTTGAGTTTCGCCTTGCGCTCGATTCTGGACGCAGAGCTTTCCGGCAGCGTGGTTTGCACCCAGCCTCCGCCCTCCTTGTCCATACGCAATCCGGTAACGCTGGTCTCGTCCCAGGGCAGAATGCCAAAGGGGGCAAATGCGGCGCCAGGATCGCAAAAGACGTCTTTCCCATTCAGCTTGAGCATGACGACGTTTGCATCGAGCTTGCTGCTATCCATCACCTTTGGATTAAAAAAGTAATTGCGCCGATCTGACGCCCACACACCGTAGGATTCAATCCCCGCAGCCCTGGCCAGGGCGAGATACAGCCACGTCAGTTCCACACCACCGCCGTATCCCCGCTTCCAGACATCTTCCACGTTGCTGTTGTCTTTTTCTTTGGCTCGTTTCTGCTCCTCCTCAGTCTTGCGTACCTCGAAGGACGTGTTGCGAATCTGCTGAACTCGGGCATAGATCCTTCGGGCCTTCACTTCGGGCGAGTCGCTGGGCGAGACGATCTGCGAGACCGCCTGCTCCATGGCCTTTTTCTTCCCAATAAAGCTCTCCAGCCGCTCGTTGAGCTTCTTGCCGCGGTTGCGCCAGAACTTGTCGGCGTCGGGTTCGTATCCTTCCGTGCTATAGATGAAGTCCACACGGGATTTCAGCTCGTTTTCCGGCGGCATGAAATCCTCGGTCTGGAACGCTGGGATGTTCTGCGCTTCCAGCCTCACGATGTGGTCCGGCCCCTCCTTGGGCGGTTCTGTACCCTCGGGAAGGAATTGCCAGCTATAGCGCAGCCCCCAAGATTCGTACGGACTGCTGTAGCGCTTCAGGGAAAACTTGGCTCGTTTCGTAAACAGGTCATCGCTGAGTATCCAGTGAGAGTCAAAGATGAGGTTCTCGGCAAAGTCGCGTGTATAGGCGTACTCGACAATTCCCCCCACTTGCACGTCGGGCAGAGTGAAGGTCTTGGCCAGGTATTTCAGGCCTTTGGCTTTAGCGATCGACTTGTCAAAAACCTTGCCGTCAAAGTCAGCGATGGTGCCGTCCGGCCGGATGCTCCTCGCCTTCACGGCCGTAATGTTCTCTCTATCTTTGAAGAACGGGATTTCAATATCGGCCTGCTTGCGGCCTTCCTCGGTCAAAATCTTGATTCGGATGTAATTGTCCTCGTGCGAGGTGGTTCCATTGTCGTCGCGGTCTACCTGTCGAAACAGAATGATGGCAGGCGCCCCGGGAGCCTTGGGCTCAGACGTCATTTTGAGTTCTTCAGGAGAGACCGGCTGAAATCCAATCCCGGCGAGCGCTGGAGGGCACATACCGATCACGAAGGCGAGGGCAACTGACAGGAAAGAGGCCTGATTTAAGCGACGAAGGGGCATGGCGGAACTCCTTTCCGCAGTTCTAGTTCGGCCTTAAGCGGGGCGTGGGTGGGTTACAACCAGTGCGGGATGACGAAGAGGCCCAGCCATACCTTGCTTGGAGCACAGCTATTGGGCGCACAATACAATTCCTCTCATGCCCTGTCAATAAGAACCGCCGTTCGGATACCGGTTCAGACCGCCACTTCCTGGGGGAGCCTCTTACTGTCGATAAACTTAGCTAAGTTTAGTAACTTGGCGATAAGGTGCTTTCCTGGGGTGTCGAGGCCGCGGTAGCAGTTTGCGCCTCTGGAATCTGTGACTTGGGACTGTCTGGGTTCGCGGGTAGAAACTGGCGATAGGGGTTGTGACCAGCAGCGTTCATGGCTTGGTGATAGACCTCACCAGCTATTGTGAGCGCCGTCACCGCAGGACGTTACAACCCCCAAGAGAATGTACGCACGGGCGGGGAACTTCCCCATTGGGATCTACTGCCCGGGGAGGTCATTATGTCGGATGACAAACGCGACATACTTGAGGTCTTGAAGTTTGAACTGAGCTTTCTGGAACAAGGCGGATATGGCCGCAGTGTGCGCACTCCGTGGAAACCGACTTCGATATTTCAGGACTCTCCCAGCTGCCTTAACTTCAATGATCCTTCCCGTCCCCACGCATGCAGTGAATGTCTACTCACTGACTTCGTCCCTCCCGAAGCGCGGGAAGAAACGATTCCGTGTCATTTTATCCCTCTAAACAACCTGGGGGAGACGGTCGATAGCATGGAGCGGCATTCTCACCAGCCTGAGTTGGAAGAGGCCCTGAAGATCTGGCTACGCTCCGCGATCGCGCAGCTGGAAAGCCAGCGTCTTTCCGAAAAGAAACAAAACTAGGGCATAGGGATGTCGCCTACAGCGAACTACTTCCTGGTCGTCCTGAGCATTCGAGGTTCGCTCGCTGCCATCCCAGGTTGCGTCTCCAAAAGCCTCTGGTTGACTTAGTCTCCATCTTTTAGGAATGATCATCGCGGTAAGTCCATGAGCAGACTGCGCGTGTTGATCGCTGTTTTCGCCGCCATTCTGTTGGTGTATCTGGGAGACATCCTGGTTCTCCGCTTGCGGAGCCAGCCTTTGGGAACTGTCGTCGTTCAACGGTACGATGCCATTCCAGAAAAGAACGACAAGACCGAGTTTGCCTTCGAGCCGCCTGTCAGCCAACCATGTGTATACGCTCTGTTCCCGCACGAGGGATACCAGCCCTGCTGGTATCTCCGCCGGCATTCGGAGCAAAGAATTAATTATTGACAACAATTTGCGCGTGGCAACCGAATGCTGCGGGCCTTCAGCAGTCAGGCCACTGAGATGGCCACGCACCTACGGGTGGTCAGCTCACTGCTAGGATATTGACCGGGACTTCTTCGATGTTTGCCATTCGCGACAATCTGGCCGAATGCTTAACCGCTCTGCGCGCGCACAAGCTGCGTGCCTCACTCACCATGCTTGGTCTGACCATGGGGGTGGCCACGCTCATCACGGTGATGACGATTGTGCAGGGGGCGAACGTCTACGTGGAGCAGAAAATCGCGAACCTGGGCACGAATGTCTTCCAGATCGCCCGCACTCCATTCGCGGTTACCGATTTCAACATCGTGATCAAGGCCCTGAAGTACCGCAAGATTGAACTCGACGATATGCAGGCGGTGGATGCCGGGTGCACCACTTGTGAACAGGTCGGCGCAACCGCCGGGGCCACCGTGCGCGCGCGCTACGGGAATAAGGAAGTGTCCGACGTTAGCCTCGCGGGCCACACGCCATCCATGGCCGATATCGATACTAGAGCCGTCGATCGCGGCCGGTACTTTACTCCCTCCGAAGCGGAGCATCGCGCCAACGTCTGCCTGATTGGCGACACGCTGGTCCAACAGTTGTTTCTGGGGGTTGATCCGCTGGGTAAAACTCTTCGCCTCGACAATGAGGAGTTTACCGTCATTGGCGTCATGGACAAAGTGGGCAGCGTGCTGGGACAGGATCAGGACAATTTCGTCACCATACCCCTGTCGGTCTTTCTGCGCATGCGAGGCGCCCATGAAAGCCTGACGATCAACGTCAAGACCCGCGGAGACGTCTTTCAGGAGGCCCAAGATCAGGCGACACTGATCGTGCGCGCGCGGCGCCACTTGACAGCCGGAATGGAGAATGACTTCTTCATCGGCACCAAGGAAAGCTACATGGCCTTGTGGCGGAGTATCAGTTCGGCCTTCTTTGCAGTCTTCATCATGGTGAGCGCGATTTCCGTAGTCATCGGCGGCATCGTGATCATGAATGTCATGCTGATGGGCGTGACTGCCCGCAAGCGTGAAATCGGAGTGCGGAGGGCGGTGGGGGCAACGAAACTGGACATCATGCGGCAGTTCATTGCCGAAAGTGTTGTCCAGTGCATTGCCGGCGGGCTGATCGGGATTGGCCTGGGCTTCCTGGTCGCGCTTGCCTTGCGAACGTATTCGCCCTTTCCCGCATCCGTGCAAACCGGCGTTGCCATTCTGGGCATTGGAATGAGCTCGGCGGTCGGTCTGTTTTTCGGAATTTATCCTGCGCTGCGCGCGGCTAACCTGGATCCGATCGTCGCCTTGAGGTCGGACTGATGGCTCTCATGACGACATCGCAGACTCGGGAGAATTTCCTGGCGGCCTTGGCAACCCTGCGCTCCGCGAAGGTTCGCTCGGCGCTGACCGTGCTCGGAATCATCATCGGTGTTTCCTCGGTTATCTCGATGGCGGCCATCATCCAGGGCCTGAATAAGTTTGTGCAGGACAAAGTGGAGTCCCTGGGCTCGCGCACTTACTTCGTTTCGCGATTCCCTCCCGGATCGGATCCGTCGCGCTGGCCCGAAAGTATTCGCACACGGAAATATTTCGAATACGACTACGCCAACTTCATCCGCGAGGCCGTGCCCCATGTGCAGATCATCACGACGTTCGGCACGCGCGGATTTTTCTTCGGAGACTCGAACCAGATCACCTACGGCGGCCGCAGCGTCGAAAAGGTGATTGTGCGCGGAACCGAGCCGCAATACACGGACGCCATTCCCTTGTTTTCGGTGGAGCGTGGCCGCTTCATCAGCAGCTTCGATCAGGAGCACGCCCGCCCGGTGGTCGTGCTGGGATCCGCCATCTGCGACTCACTCTTCCCCTTCGAAGACGCGGTTGGCAAGACCGTGCGGATCAACGGGCAGTTGTTCGAAGTGATCGGCGTTTTTGAGCATGATCCGGGTTTGTTCATCGGTCCGGGTGTCGACGCTTTTACCGTCATCCCATTGAGCACCTTCAAAAAGAGCTATCCCGAGGCCAAGGAACTGATCATGGCCTTCACCGTGCCGGAAAATGTCAGTCTGGAGACCGCACAGGATGAGGTGATTCAGGCCATGCGCCGCCTGCGGCACGTGCCGGTGGATAAAGAGAATGATTTCGAGGTGAGTTCGCCGGATTTCCTCAGTAATTTGTGGAATCAGTTAACCGGGGCTCTGGTGATTCTGACCGGAGTGATCAGTTCGATCGGCCTGGTAGTTGGCGGTATCGGCGTGATGAACATCATGCTGATTTCCGTGACCGAGCGCACGCACGAGATTGGAATTCGGAAGGCCATCGGCGCGCGTCGCGCTGACATCCGGCTACAGTTTCTGCTCGAGGCTGTGGCGCTTACTTTGGTGGGTGGGACGATCGGCATTCTGATCGGCGCAGCGGTCTCGACGCTTGTTCGAACCTTCGTACCTTCGATTCCTGCCACTCTTTCATTTTTATGGGTAACGATCGGCTTCACGATTTCCGTAAGCGTAGGCGTGTTTTTCGGTTACTATCCCGCAAATTTGGCCGCGAATTTAGACCCGATCGTTTGCTTGCGGTACGAGTAAAGCTCATAACCTTGAAAATCGCAGGGATAAGAACTGCAAGAAATGCCGGAAGTCTTCACGAGCTGCTTTGTGACCTTCGTAAGGCCTGCGGTCCAAAGCTATGCGGTGACCCTTCCAAATTCCATACGTCTAAGGAGTGTCGGCGGCTTGCTCGGGATCTGCCCGTCGGCTTTCACATCTCCTGTGCCATTTTTTTCTAAATCATATTTGGGCCTGCTGTTGCTGGCTGCCATCGCACTGGCATCGCAGCGGCTGCATGCCCGTGATTCCGCGATCACCAGCGGCGCGCTTGGCAGCCTGACGACGCTGCAAATTCCACATCTGATTCGCGAACCGAAGCTGGAAGACTTCGCCGACATGCAGCTGTCCCCGGCTGTTGCCGGAACCATGCTCAAGGTCGAACACTTCTGGCAGCACGATCCCATCGATGGCCAGCCGGCCTCGCAGAAGACAGAAGCGTACCTGGGATACACCGACAAGAATCTGTACGTCGTTTTTCTCGCCTTCGACAGCAACCCCGGCAACATACGCAATCACATGGTTCGCCGCGAGCAGATCAATGAAGAAGACCAGGTCGGCATTTTTCTGGATACCTTCCATGATCGTCGGCACTGCGTCTTCTTCTTCATTAACCCCTCGGGCGTGCAGCAGGAGGGAACTTTTTTTGAAGGCCAGCAGGACATCGATCTCTCCTGGGACACAATCTGGAAGAGTGAAACTCGCATTTCGAAAAAAGGCTGGATCGGATTTATCTCGGTCCCCTTCAAGTCGCTGCGTTTCAAGTCAACCAGCGCAGTGCAGGATTGGGGCATCCTGCTGGAACGCGACATTCCCCATAACAACAGCGAGCATTCCTTCTTTCCGCACTACTCGATGAACGTGCAGGGCCTGCTTCCGCAGGAGGGCTCGCTTTCGGGTCTAAAGAACATCTCGCCCGGGCGAAATTTTCAGCTCATTCCCTACGTGTCTGGCCGCACCTACCGCAGCGTTGACCAGCGCGATCCTGTGAACCCCACCTTCGAAGCGAAGAGCTTTGACGCGAAGGCCGGACTCGATGCCAAGGCCGTCATCAAAGACAGCTTTGTCCTTGATGCCACGATCAATCCCGACTTTGGCCAGGTCGAGTCCGACGAGCCGCAGATCACCGTCAACCAGAGGTTTGAGGTTTTGTTTCCGGAGAAGCGTCCGTTTTTTCAGGAAAACTCCGGCTACTTTGCGACGCCGATCAACCTGGTATTCACGCGCCGAATCGCCGACCCGCTTTATGGAATCCGCCTCACGGGGAAGCGAGGCCCGTGGTCGATCGGTACTCTATTTGCGGATGATC
This sequence comes from uncultured Acidobacteriota bacterium, assembly GCA_963733805.1. Classification (GTDB taxonomy): domain Bacteria; phylum Acidobacteriota; class Terriglobia; order Terriglobales; family Acidobacteriaceae; genus Gp1-AA133. The sequence goes on from CAVTEO010000015.1 coordinate 82,361, forward strand.
AGTCTCCCGGCGAGAGCGTCGCGCCCAACGATCCTCTATGGGGGCGGCAGGCATATTTCGGGATCGTGCGGGTCAGCCGAGAGATCGGTAAAAACGGCAGCAACATCGGCTTGATCTATACCGACCGGGAACTCGACACGGTTCCCAACACGGTTTGCACCACGGATCCCTGCACAACCCGCACCAATCGGGTAGGGGGCATCGATGCGCACCTGAAGTTCAACAAGAACTGGCAGCTCGATGTACAGGCGGTCACCAGCCGGACGCGCTTCAACGACGGCAGCTCCGACTCGGGCGCCGGATACTTTCTTTATCTCGAGCGCAGCAGCCGCAAGCTGGAAATCAACTCGATGTACAAGGACAATGCTCCCGGTTTCCAGACCCGGACCGGTTTCTTTCAGCGCCCAGACATTCGCTGGTTCAGCAATTTTGCCCAGCGCCGCTTCTACGTCGAAGGCAAACACCTGCTGTGGCACGGGCCCAGCATCTATACCCGCAATATTTGGGATCACAACGGACTGCGCATCGAGTACTTCACCAACGTGAACTACAAGTGGTTTTTCAGCAACCGCAACAACATTGGAATTTATGGCAACTACGGGCGCGAGCGCCTGCGTCCAGCAGATTACTCCCAGCTGACCAGCAACACCGACATTCCGCATGATCAGATAGGCTTCTTCTTCAACAGCCAGTATTTCAACTGGATGACCCTGAACATGGAGGCAAACATCGGACGCGACACGAATTACGATCCCGTGCAGTGCGGTTCAACGCTGGGAGATTGTCCCATCACCGCACTTCCTCCCGGGCCCGGGAAGTCGCGGTTCGCGCAAGTGTCGGCAGTCTTCCGACCCAATCGTGGTCTGACGGTTGAGAACACCTTCTTCTACTACGCGCTGCGCGACGTGAACACCAATCTGAACTTCATCAACAACTACATTGCGCGCTCGAAGTGGAATTACCAGTTCACCCGCGCATTTTCGCTGCGCCTCATCGGGGAGTACAACGGCAACATTGCCAACCCTGCCTTCACATCCCTGCAGAATGCGAAAAGTTTCAACGCCGACGTGCTCTTCACCTACATGGTGCACCCGGGCACCGCGATCTATGTCGGCTACAACACCGATCTGGCGAACATCTATCGCCCACTGACATCGAGCCCCAACGACTACACCGAACTGCTCCGCTCTAACCGCTACCTTAACGATGGCCGCCAGTTATTCGTGAAAGTGTCGTACCTGCTGCGTTTCTAAGAAACCAAACTCTGGCACGTGCGCTCAGCCACTGATTTCCCAAACAGCGTCATCCCGAGCAAGTGTTAGGCGCCTGCCGAACACGGTCGACGGACCTTGTGCTCCCAGTTCTCGCCACGGCTAAGAACTCACTTCGCGCCCTTCACGTAAATCGCTCCATCCGGCAATGAAGATTTCACCACCCCGCCCTCCACCGACAGCGTGTATGGAGTCCCTTGGTCGCCTTCCCAATGAGCCACATCAAACCGCTGGCCCGCCGCCAGGCTCTGTACTGCAATCCCGCGAAATGTAAGAGCCGTGTCCGCCCTGCAAACCTCAGGCGTGTGCCTGGCGGCCATAAAGTAAGCGTGGCCGGCTCCCACAACCAATGCCTGCCCATCCGGATCAAGCAACGCGGAGGTCCGCTCATCAATCGCAATATCCCGAATTTCCTGTGCCCGCCCATCGTGGAGGATTCTCGCCATGAACACCAGGCTGCGCCCCATGCGATCGCGGGCCGCAAAGTGTGTATCGGTAATGACCTTCTTCAAGAGCGGATTCTTGAGAAAGGCATGCACGACAGTTACCCGCGGATGGAAGGGATTCGCCAGAGTCTGCGCCGAATCGAGGTCCTTGTCGTCGGGCGCATCGCCTTGCGCCGAATAAACAAATTCCCCCTGCACAGCCAGCCCTGCGCTGGTGCCGCCAATCGGCACGCTTCGCGAAATAGCCTCGTTGAGCGCCTGCTGCACAGGCGTATCCATCCACCAGTTGATGTAGTGCGCCTGGTCTCCTCCGGCAATGAAGACAGCCTCCGCATGGCGGATTGCGTCTGCCACGAATGGATCCTCCGCCGCTGCGCGGCTCGTGAGGATCAGGGTGGCGACGGAATTCAATTTGCAGAGGCCCTGGATGTATGGGTTGTAATCCTCATCGCCCGAAGCGCGTAAAACCACGAAGTCGCCTCCGCCAGCACGTTCGCACATCCACTTAAACGCCTCGTCCAGATCATCGCCTCCGCCCATGAGTGCGAAGCCCGCCTGGGTCTTGGTTTGGACGTCATTGGGGTTGCCGGAGCGGAAGTATTGATACGGATGATCTGCGGCGTTGGCAGGGAGGGTCAAGACAACTACTACCACAGTGAAGAACGCGACGAGCAAAATGCAGTATCGAGATGAGTTCATGAGTGTCGACCTGTAACTAGCAAACCGCAGCGGCTTCAAGCAGCGTTGGACTTGCACCTTCGGCGGCCCGCTGAAGTCAGGCCCTCCCCGGATCACGCCGGATTCCGTTGAATATCGATCTGCGTGGCCAAGTCGCGAGCATCCAGGCGCGTCTAAGTCGCTGTCTCTAATGTCTGCGATAACTCTTCCCACTCTGCCATAAGAGAGCTGAGTTCCGACCGCCGATCCTCGAGGTCCCGTGTCTGTCTCTGCGATTCCTCTGCGCTGATGAACGTGAGCAGAGCCGCCTCGCAGTGAGAAATCGCCGCTTCGACGCGCGCGATATCTTCCTCGACCTCATGGATGCGGTTTTCCATTTGCTTGCGCTTGATCGGATTCAGGCGCTTGGTTTTTGCGGATTCGGGTTCCGCAATCTCAGCAGGTGAATTGCCGTTCGAACCAGAGCCTGCCACGCTCGCCTGCCCGCGCGAGACCGAGCCGTCTTTCGCAGACCCCCGCATTGGAACATCGTCAAGAGTAGGCACGATTGCGGATCGGCCTTCTTTGCGCCAGCGATAATCTTCGTAATTTCCGGGATAAAGTTCGACCCGCCCTTCGCCGATCTCAAAAATCCGCGTAGCCAGCCTATCGATGAAGTACCGGTCATGAGAAACAAGCACTACGGTTCCGGTGTAGGCGGCGAGCGCGTCGTGCAGAATGTCCTTGGCCCGCATGTCGAGGTGGTTCGTCGGTTCGTCGAGCAGCAGGAAGTTCGCGGGGTGCAGGAGAAGCCGCAACAGGGCATAGCGCCCGCGCTCCCCTCCGGATAGAACCCCAATGCGTTTGAAAACATCGTCAGCCTGAAACAGAAAACAACCCAGCAGGCTGCGCAGTTCGGTTTGCGTGGAGCGCGGAGACAGTTTCTCAATGTCATCGAGGATGCGCGCGTCCTGATCCAGTTCTTTGTACTGGTCCTGGGCGAAGTAATCGGACTCGACATTGTGCCCGATCTTGTATTCGCCCGCGCTCAGCGGTTCGGTGCCTGCGAGCAGTTTGATGAGCGTCGATTTGCCCGCGCCGTTCACGCCTACCAGCGCGATCCGGTCCCCGCGCTCGATCGTGAAATTCACGTTGCGAAAAACTTCTTTGGCTCCGTAACTCTTTGCGACGTCTTTGAATTCCGCAACGATTCTCCCACTCGGCTTGGGCTGCGGAAACGAAAAATGGATGGTCTTCTCCTCGGGGGGAATCTCGATCCGCTCCATCTTCTCCAGTTCCTTGATGCGGCTCTGCACCTGCTTAGCTTTGGTCGCCTGGTAACGGAAGCGGTTAATGAAGACTTCCAGTTGCTCGATGCGCTCGCGCTGGTTGCGGTACGCGGCTTCCAGTTGCTCGCGACGCTGCGTCTTCTCGGCCAGATACTTGTCATAGTTGCCGGTGTAGAAAAAGATCTGCTTATTCCAGATTTCGACCGTCTTCTTCACGGTCACATCCAGAAAGTACCGGTCGTGGGAGATGAGAAGGAACGCGTATGGATACCCGTTCAGATACTCTTCCAGCCAGTTGCGCGCCTCGAGATCCAGATGGTTGGTCGGCTCGTCGAGCAACAGCAGGTTAGGTTTTTGCAGCAGCAGCTTGGCGAGGGCGATGCGCATCTGCCAGCCACCGGAGAACTCATCCGTCAGGCGCGCCCAGTCTTCCTTGCGGAAGCCAAGACCGGTCAGAACCGTTCCAACCTTGGCCTCGATGGCGTAGCCATCGCGCGTCTGGAATTCGTGCTCAATACGATGGTAGCGTTCGGCAACCTGGGTATACTCTGGCGATACGTGTGAAAGCTCCGACATGCGCCGCGTCAAATCTTCCATCTCGCGTTCTATGCCGTGCAGTTCGTCGAAGACCCCCATGCACTCGGCAAAGACGGTTTTTCCGGAAAGAGTCAGCCCATCTTGCGGGAGGTATCCGGCGGAAATCCCCTTGGCGATGGTAATGGAGCCGTAGTCAAGTGTCTCCAGTCCCGCGAGGATCCTCATCAGCGTGGACTTGCCCGTGCCATTGGCGCCGACGAGGCCCATGCGGTCCTGCGGCGTGATCAGCCAGTCCGCGTTCTCGAACAGCAGCTTGTGGCCGAAGCGCTTTCCGGCTCCCGAGAGTTGAATCATGACGACGGTTCTATCGTCTCATGGCAGAGCCGGAATCCAGAAGGGCAGGGGGCCGAAGAGATTCAAGCATAGACAGTGAGCTTGAATGGACGAGAAAAGCGATTCGTGGGTTCCCACCGCAGGGGGGAGTCAGCAGCCTCCGCGCAAAATCAAACGCGAGGGCGAACTACTGTTTCGGCGATTGCGTCTGCATGGGATCCCGCTGCCCAGCCTGATTCGCCACGCTTGCACCATCCTGCTCCAGGACAGTGGTCGCTGGTGGCGCCTGTGGCTTGCGTGCGCGCGCCGCGCGGGCTAGGTCGCCGAGTGAGGCCTCGGCTGGCTTGCTGACTGGAGCCGGCTCTGAGCCGTCCTGCTTTAACAGCGCAACATCGAGCGCGACCGGCTCTGCGTCGACGTGAATCTTTTTTTGCCACGCCTGAAATCCGGCCATGCGGACCACCAGGACGTGGTCGCCGCTGCTCACGCGAAGGCTGGAGGGCGTGCTTCCGGCTAAGCGCCCATCCAGTGTGACCTCGGCGTTGGGCGGAGTCGACGTGAGCTTGATGGTTGTGGTCGGACCGCTCACCGCGCGCAATCGCGTCAGATCGATCTGCTGACTTCCGTTTACGAAAGCCGTAAGGTCGGCGCCTTGCGAGATACTCGCATCCTGCGCCTGGCTGGACACGATGTTCGATTGATCATTGCGCACGGGCCGCTGTTTCGAGGCGCGAATCGGAACTCGCTCACCGTCAGACAGGGTCACCGAATCCAGATCGATATCGATCCAACCGCCTTTGACGTTCCCACCCGAGCGCAGGTTCGTAACCGACGCGCTGGCCAAGCTACCCTTAGCAATCACGACCGCCTCGCCGACTCGGACATCTTCGGCGACTTCGAGTTCCAGCGTCTCGCCCACTCGAATCACTTTCGCAGCGGCCGTCGTGCCCAGGCGCAACTTCACGGCAGTCCCATCCTGCAGGACGACGCTCACAGGCGCAGGACTGGTGGCCGGCGCTGGCGCAGCCGTCTGCGCCGATGCGTTCCATAAAAGCCCAGCAAGCAATGAGGTAAGCAGGACGCCAGTTTTCGACATTTTGGTTCTCCGCAGCAAAGGCTTCACCCTTAGGTTTGCTTTATATTGTTTCAATAAAGCGTGAGTGGAGATAGTTACCGGAGTCACGGGCACCGGCCGCGTGAATATGGCTGAAAACAGGGGGGATGGAGTCAGTAGCGCAGACTGGGACGGTTCGGCCGGAGATCCCGGTTGGAAGCCTGGAACAGCGCCGGCTGGATGCGCTCCAGCGCGCGGTCGATAACGGTTTGCAGTTCGGCGACGTATTTCAATTCGCGGCCTTTGGCTAACATTTCGCGCGCTTCGACGGCCGCAAACCATGTGGGGTTGCGCATCGCCTCGCCCGGCCGTCGAGTGCCGGTCACTTCCAGGAGGAATGCTTTCACGACAAATTCCTGTACTCCCGAAGGCTGCCAGAAGACTCCCTTGGAGTGGAGGTAAAGATGAAAGTGCCGGGGTTCGATCACGCCAATCGCGCCAGCCTCTTCCAGTGCCTCCCGAGCCGCGGCCTGGCTGTGCGACAAGCGGGTATCGGTGCAGCCTTTGGGGAAGGTCCACTTGCTTCCGCCATTGGTGTTGACCAGTAAGAATTCGACACTGGCCCCGCGGCGCCGGTAGCAGATTGCGGCAACCTGCAAAGGCAGCGATTTGGCAAAGCGGGGAGGAGTCATGGGGACATTGTCCTATATCGAGCTTATCTGGAAAATATTTCAGGAACATGAATGTGCAACAAAAATAGTGCATCGGCGGAGTGACTAAGGTTACCCCGTCTGTGGCGGTCCAAACCAAGAACTGTGACCTTTTGCGAATAGGTTCAAATCAATACATCTCCTCACTCCCGGAAGAACATCTCCATGAGAGCCATCGAAGACACTCATGCAACGCGACTTAGGGGAATAGCATCTGTTCTGGGAAAGAGTCGAGACAAACGGAAAACCATCGGGTTTAAAGCTTCGGGTGCGGGGAAATCTGACATGTTGTTAGCAGTGGCATGCGGCATTCATATTCACGCTCCGGAGAGAACACACTTGAAGACAAAACTTTTCTTGATGGCAGGACTGTTGCTTGGCTCAGGGGCCATTGCGTACGGACAGCAGGCTGATTTCGCAATCGGTTTCAGCACGATTCATTCCGCGCCTGTTTCAACTTCGCAGGCGCAGCAAACGTTCCCGCCTGAATCCTTGACCGGCGGGCTCTACCCGTCGTTCAGCGGAGATGTTTCGATTCACAAGAATCTTGCGGTAGGCGGAGAGATTACGTGGCGTGGCGGGCAGGCCAGCTACGATTTTTCACAACCGTACCGGCCCATTTTCTGGGACGTTGACGCCTTTTACCTGCCCAAACTGGGGCCGAAAGTTCAGGGAGAATTATCTGCCGGAATCGGCGCGCAGAGCACGCGCTTCTACACTCCGTTTACGATATGCGGCAGCTTCAGTTGTACGAACTACCAAACCAGCACGCACTTCATGGGACAGTTTGGCGCAGGGTTGAAGCTGTACGCACGGGGCGGATTGTTCGTGCGTCCGGAAGTGCACTTCTATCTCGTGCACAACAATGTGGAATACACCTCGGCCTACATCGTGCGTTATGGAGCATCAATCGGGTACACGTTCGGACACTAGTCCGACGCAGCAGAGTGGGTCGAAGGGCTGGCTTACGCCAGCCTTTTTCGCTGGAGGTCTGAACCAGATTTTTAGTTCGCCGGGGCTTTGGATTGATGCCACTCGACATGCACCTTTGCAGAGATTGTGCCATGGCAATGCCATCCGTTAATCCCCAGATAGAGGCGTCCCCTTTCGATGATGGGCAGATCGGCATCGGGAGACGCCAGGATTGGATTCGACCCTCCATGAAGTTTGACGAGCAGAGATCCGGCCGGAGCGGAAGGCAGCGGCAGGTGGGCCTTTTCGCTGGGCGTCTGGCCTTCGCAGGCGACGACTTTTCCGTAAACGTGAACGCGATCGCCCGACTCAAGATCCAGTCCTGTGTCAGTCCAGACGTGCTCGGTCACAACCGTGAACACATAGTCTTTGGGCCGTTGCTTCTTCGGGGGAGATTGGGAATCCTGAGCGAATGCGACTGTCGAAACCAGGAGGGCAATCATCCAAACGCGGAGGCAGCACATGTGGACTCCGAACTTTGCTTCGCGAATTCTATAACGACAGCATAAGGCACGCGGATTTTCGTTCTTGAGCCTTGCTTCCTGCCTTCGACGCGCGTAGCATGGCCCGCGGTCCCACACTTTGGACTCCCCCGTGCTCATCTCATGGCTGGATGTGCAACGCGAAGGATCTCCTGTGAGGATGGGGCCTGGCGTTGGGGTGAACCAGTGGGCATGTACCGCGTGGATTTCCTGCCTTTCCAAGAGGCTGAAGCCGGAATAGGTCCCACCGATGGTCTGTGTGTTCCCATCCTGAGTTATGTCACGCCGCGGCCCAAGCAAGGAACTTTACCAAGATGTGAAAAGACTTTCACAGAAGCTTGCGGGATCCCAGTTCCACTCATCCGCTACTGTGCAAGCCTTCTGATCTGCAGCACCGGCCTGCTGCTTTGCGTACAGCAGGTGTGGGCGTCCGACGCGAAAGACTCTCGCACATCCGCGGATGCAGCCTCGATGTCCGCCTCCACCCCGGCCGGCAGCGCTTCGCGCGTCGCCGAAAAAATGGAGAAATCTGACAAGTACGACGTCGACCGCATCGGCCAGCGAAATGTTGGCCACGGGATCAATCTCTACTCGCGGCAGAAAGAACGCGCCATGGGAGAGTCGATGGCATCGACGATCGACCGGGGCGCAAAATTTGTCGCCGACCCGGAGGTCAATGAATACGTTCGGCAGCTGGGCCAGAAAATCGCCCGGAACTCCGACGCCGATGTGCCCTTTACGATCCGAGTGATCGACTCTCCCGATCTGAAGGTTTTCTCCTTGCCAGGAGGCTTCCTTTACGTCGACAAGGGATTGCTCATGGAAGTTGACAGTGAAGCGGAACTCGCGGGTCTGATGGCACACGAGATCGCTCACATTGCCGCGCGCCATGCAACGCGCTTCGCCACCCGTCGGTATGGCTGGAGCATGCTTACGATTCCATTGGCCTATATCAGCGGCCCGGCCGCGATCGGAACCAGGCAAATCGGCCCGCTGACTCTGAGGAAATTCAGCCGCGACTCTGAAATCGAAGCCGATTTGCTGGGAATCGAATATCAATATGCGGCAGGCTACGATCCGCAGGCGTTCGTCGATGCGCTGGAAAAATTGCACAGCAAAGAAACGCAGATGCGAGCCCGGATCGCCAAAGCCCTGCCGGTTTCGTCCAAGGTGCCGTTGAAAGACCAGTTTGCGCGCGCATTCTCCAACTACCCGCCCACTGAAGAACGCATCGAGAAGGTTCAAGATGCGATTGCCAGGTTCCTTCCCACCCGAGATGACTACATCGTCGATACCAGCGAGTTTCAGGAAGTAAAGGCGAGACTCGCGTGGGCCGACCGGCCAATCCTTCGGCGACACAAGCCGGGCGATGGGCCCAGCAATGGTCCTGTCCTTCACCGGGGACCGTCGCAGGAGTCGCAAATGCCTAATTTGGCAGGTAGTTCTCCCCTCGTTACCAAAGGCCGAATGCCGACGGTCTTGGGTTACTTGCCCGACCTTCCGTACTGAATTTCACTATTACCCAGCACGTAGGCTTCAGCGCAGGCTGGCGCCTCAGTTTGCCTAGGCTCTTTAAGGCCGTTAGCGGCCGAAAGCCGGGTTAAAGGTGCTAATTCAGTTGGGAGGACCACGAGTAATGCGTAAATTTATGGGCTTCGCCCTGGTGTTGGGCCTGTTTTGCGTAGCAGCATTTGCTCAAGAGAATGGAACTACGCCGAAGGCCGAGATTTTCGGCGGCTATCAGTACACCCGATTCGACGGCGGCTTGAACGCAAATGGCTGGAACACTTCCGTTACGGGAAACCTGAACAATTGGTTTGGCATCGCCGCTGATTTTAGCGGGGCCTACAAAACCCAAAACGGTGTGAGTTTCCGTAACTACACCTACACCTTCGGGCCAGTAGTTTCGTACCGTCACAACGAGACCTTCACTCCGTTCGCGCACTTCCTGGCGGGCGGTTTCCACGATTCAGCGGCGGTGGGTGGACTGTCCGGCTCGGACAGCGGATTCGCCATGATGTTCGGCGGCGGTCTGGACGTAAAAGCGAGCCATCGGCTTGCGCTACGCGCGATCCAGTTCGACTGGCTCGGCTTGCACTCCAATGGAGTCAGCGACAACAACAACATGCGCATCTCCACCGGGCTTCTGCTGCGGTACTAAGGAAGCTCAGAAGCGGGCAAGGCTCAGGGCGACCGCCGAGGTCGCCCTTATTTTTTTGGTCTCACCCTTGATTACGGCAGGGGTGCTTCGACTTCTTCGAGCACCCAGTGATCGGGCGACTCCAGGTGGCAGTCGTATCCGTAGAAACGGCCGTTGAAAATGTGCTGAAACAGGCAGGCGCGCTGCCCGCGCAGGACCGGGTTGCCGGCGACAGGCTTAAAGTCACCATCGGGGGCGTCGGCGGCGAAGACCTTGACTTGCCATTCTCCCTCGGGATCTGTGGTGTAGCGGTGCGGGTAGACCTCTGTGGCCAGGTAATAGACGCCGTTTTTCGAGGTCTTGCCATTCGGAGCGTGCTTCACATGGAGTAAGGTCGGCGCGGCGATCGTGTCGGTGGTGGTCATGAGCACTTTCTCCGGCGCCTTGTCCAGATCCTGGACGCGGGCTGCGTTCCTACTGACGATCTCGAAGTGATCGTGATCGTTGCCGCGATAGAACGTGAGGTAGAACCGCCTGGTTCGTATATCAAAGAAAAGGTTGGGATTCTGATTGCGCTGGTTGGGCACTCCGGCGACGAGAATCTTTTCTTCTTTAAGCTGAATGCCGTCTTCGGAAGAGGCCAGAACGATATGACTGCTCGGTGTGTCGTATTCGCGAGTGATCGCGAAGTACAAAGTATCTCTGTGCTCGGGATCGGCATTTTTCAAGACCGACGGCCAGCGGGCGTTAGTCCAGAGCGGATTGTGTTCGTACTTTGTCCAGTGAACCAGGTCGTTGCTGCGTGCCAGGCCGATGCCGCCGCCTTCGTTCAAGCCATACCAACCCCAGTAGCGGAATCCGCCCCGCTTGAGTTCGAGCACGCTCAGGGTGTGGGGAAATTCACTGCCTTCCCACTTCTGAGCGTCGGACAAGACACGCTGCGGCGTTCCCAGATTCAGATATGGAAGATCGCTACTGCCAGACTGCGCACCGGCAAACGCTGCGCTGAACAGGCAAATGCCGAGAAGTAACGAGCGGACTTGCTTGGTCACTAACAAGGTCGAACTCCTTTATGGTCGTGTCAATGGAACAGAATCTTCTGCGGCAGCCTTACTCGACGAGAAGGTCGCATTGCTGATAATCGGCCTCGCCCAGAAGCCGACCGTGAGCACGCATCCGAACGTCAAGTAGAGGAAGCTGAGTCCTGCGCGCAGGCCGAAGTGGTCTCCGATGCGGCCAATGATGACCGGAACCACTGCCCCGCCCATAATCCCGGTGCTCAGGATGCCCGCGAAAGGTCCGTGGTACTCCGAAACTGAGTTGAGCGCCAGCGAAACCAGCACCGGCCACATGATGGAGGCGAACAACCCGATTCCTGGGAACGCGTAGAGCGCGACTCGTGGCGGCCCAAACAATGCGGCGGTGAGACATAGCAATGCCGCGGTCGAGAATCCGATGAGGACGCGGCGGCTGTCGAAGAACTTGAGCAGCACCATTCCAATGAAGCAGCCGGCGGTCAGCAATCCCCAGAACCACGACACGGCCAGAGCTCCGCTGGTGTGCGGGTCGTATCCGTGGTAGCGGGCAAGGAATTCGGAAATCCAGTTAGCCGTGCCTTGCTCGGAGCCAACGTAAGCGAACACGCTCAAGAAGAAGAACCAGACGATCGGTTTGCGGAGAAGTTCGCCGTACATGGTCCAGGATCCGGCACGCTCATCTTCTTTGCGCTCCACGCGTGGAAACGGCGTGGCCGCCACGATCGCGACCATGAGGAGAGTGGCAACCAGAAATATCCAATAAATCGAAGCCCAAGGCAGAGCGGGAGGCGTGATTCTGCTTAGGGTCCGCAAAAGAAAGTCACGGTCGGCGTGTGCGCTCAGTCCTTCCACCAGGTAGGAATAAATCCGCGGGCTCAAGAAAGAGGCGGAGCCAAAGATCAACTGTGCGAACGCCGAGTTGAACGCGAAGTGCTCTTCGCCTCCGGCCACCCGCAATAGCGGATTGATTGCCACCTGCAGGGTCGCCATACCCGAGCCCATCACGAATAGCGACACCAGGGCGACGATATAGGCTGGGTAGAGCGCGAAGCTCAGCGAACCCACAGCGCCCGCGAGAAACGCCATGAGCATGACCGGCTTCTCTTTGTATTTCTCGACCCAGAAGCCGGCGGGAATCGACATGACTCCGTACGCAATGAAGAAGGCAAATGGCAAAAGGGCAGCGGCGGTCAGGCTGACGCGAAAACTGCTGATGATGTCGGGGACGATCGGTCCCAGAATGTTCGTGAGCAACGACATCACGAAGAAGACCAGGAACACCATGCCGACCATGTAGCGGTTTCTCGCCATGAATCCCGACTACTCCGTTGTGGTGACCTTGGTGGCTAGTTTGAATTTGCCCGGCTCGCGTCCTGCCTGAGCCGCCAGAGCGAGAGTGATCATCTGGGCGGGCAGAATCTCGAGAATCGGGCGAACCGCAGGGCTGTGATCCGCCAGGCGAAAGCAATCCGGCATCGCATCTTCGCCAACCAGTTCGGCGCGCCCGCCTTGCTGCTGGATGTCAGACAAGAGCCGCAAATTGAGCTCGCGAGTGCGCGCGTCTCCGGAGAAGACCAGAACGAACGTTTCGTCGCCCAGCATCTCCATGGGGCCGTGCCGGAAAGCCGCGCTGCTCATGCCTTCGGCGTGAAAATGGTCGGCCTCTTTTACGATCAAGGCGCCGGTTCCCACTGCCGCTAGAGATGCGCCTCGCCCAACGACAAAAAGATGGCGCACTTGCCCGAAAATCTTCTGCAGCGCGATTACGTGGTTTTTCCAATGGACAAGGTAAGCAGCTACCGCTGGGGCCGCGCGCTCCAGGTCAAGGCGCATTTGCTGGGTGTCGCGCTGGCATAGGATGGCCCCCAGCCACTGCAATGCCATCAGGGCTGTTACGTAGGTCTTGCACGAGACCGAAAATTCGTTTCCTGCACTGGTGATGACCGCGGTGTTGGCGTGTTGGGCCAGAACGCTGTTCGGTGTGTTGGTGACTGCAATGACCGCACTGCGCTCGCGATTCGTCTCGATCAAGCGGACCATCTCGGCACTCTGGCCCGACTGCGAGACGGCGACAACCAGGGTCTCCGGATCAAGAATGCGGCTCCCGTAGTGCACCAGTTCCGAGGTCTCGACCATCAGAGCTGTGAATCCATGACTGATCAGATCGAGGTTGAGCGGATGCAGGCCGTGGAACGACGCCCCCATCCCGGTGAGGATGATGCGTTGGAATTCCCCTGCGTTGAGCCGCCGCGCCATCTCCTGCAAACCCTCGGAATCGGCGAGGCTGGCCAAGGTGTTTTCGAGCGCCCTCGGCTGCTCCAGAAGGTCACGCAGATAATCACCTTCGATGACGGAAAGATTTTCAGGCACTGGTTCCTCGTTCTGCGGTAAAGCGGTGATGCCACACTCGTGCGGCGCCGATGAGATTGGTGTCGTCGCCCAGGGATGCCAGCGCCAGCTCCACTTTTTCGAAGGGAACGAAGCGGCAACTCTCGCGAATTACTTTGTGAATTCCCGGAAGAAACAAGTCGGCGCTCTTCATGACGCTTCCGCCCAGCACGATGGCGTCGGGAGTGAATAGCGTCACCAGATTCGCGAAGCCCAGCCCGAGGTAATAGGCTTCCCGATCCACAGCGCGCTGGGCCAACGCATCGCCGGCACGGGCCATTTCGCAGATTTGTTTGGCGGTGAGATTGCCGTTGTCGGGGAGCTTGGCGATTTGTTCTTCCATCCAGTGCGCCATCGCAGGCCCGGCGGCGAGTGACTCCCAGCAGCCGCGAAATCCGCACATGCAGGCGGGACCGGAGGCATCGATTACATGGTGGCCGATTTCCGGGTGCGAGCGATCGACCCCGCGATAAAGCTGGCCATCGAAGATCATGCCACCCCCGATGCCGGTGCCGACTGTGACGTAGACCATGCGTTTTCTGTCACGCCCGGTGCCCCACCCCGCTTCGCCAAGGGCCGCCGCGTCTGCATCGTTCTCCATGGCGGCAGAAACTTGAAAGCGCTCGGCCAGATCCTGCACGGGATTCGAACCGCGCCAGCTGGGGAAAAAATTGACGTCACCAATCTCGCCCGTGAAAGGATCCACCGGGCCAGTCGAACCGATGCCGATGCCGACAATCTTCTCGCCTGACGACTCGATGACTTGCCGCAGCATCCGCTCGGTGCGGGCCAATGCGACCTGGTAACCGTCATCGGAGGACGTTGGACATTCCTGTCGCGCAAGCAGGCGACCATCGTCGGCCACAATGCCTACGGCAATCTTCGTGCCACCGATATCCACCGCTCCGACCATGGTCCTCGCTTGTGAAATTCCAGCCTGCTGCGGACTGCTCACTGCGCCCACTCGACCACCGCGCCCTCAAACGGTCCGAGATCCATCTTCCATTCGCCGCCACTCAGCGTCAGCGGACTGTTGGCCCTCAGGCGTGATGCGGCGCACGGAGCGGATCGCAAGGCGCGACTGAAATTGCAACCGGACCGGACTGGGCGCTGTGGTTGACCACCACGGCATATCCGCGGCTCGAACCCTGCAGAGCGGACACTTCCACTGACGGGCGATCGGCGCGGAACAGCGGAGTCAGGTTAACCCATTGGCGGAACGAGTCGTAAATCAGGTGAGTATTCTCGGGCTTTTCAAAGGCCGAAGGTATTGCCGCCAGGTACGATTCGATGGGGTAAGCACACAGGAGAGTTTTGCCCTTCCCAACAGAATTCGCCACGAGCGCGGGATGTCCGTCCTGGTCGACCGCGATGACTTTTCCGCCGCTGACTTCGAGGATCGATCCCCAATATTTCTGAGTGCTCGAGGGCAAGGAATAGTGAAACGTGTCCCCCACCTTGAGATTGCCGAACGACTCGATCACCTTTAACGTGATCTCCGAAGTGGTGATGGCATCGACCATGCGCGCGCCGAACAGGGATTCCATTTCGGGATGCCGGGACCCCGCCGAAATCGAGCGCATAGAGCGCTCCTCCGCCTTCCACATATTTCTTCGCCTTTTCGTAGAAATCGATGTGGACATGCGTCAGGAACGGCCCTCCCGTGCTGGTCAGCGGGTAGGGAAGAAAAAGCATTGGCCGCTTCTCCCAATCCGCATACTCGCGTGGAAAATCCGCCTTCAGTCCGGAGCGGCGCAGCAGGATGAACGCGTTCAGGGCCGAGCCAAACAGTTGGCGGCTGTCCGCGCTGCTGTCGGGCTTCCGCTGGCCCGGCATTGCATCGTGATCTGTCGGTAGAAACATATGGAATCACTTCGGGGCCCGTCAGAGCCGAAGCGCGAAAAGTCTCCGTGAGGTTTTGCCCACTCATCGGGAATGACGAATCGCGGAGTCCGCGGGAGCAGTGGCGAGGTTCCGTCAGATCCAGCTTCGCAACTACTTGCGAAAAATTTTTGAATTCGCGTGCCGAGCGGCTTGTCCTGGCGGTCCCACGTCGTCATGCCCCAACCGGTTTCCTGCGGCGTACGCAGATACGGCACCTTGAGGAACTGCTCGGGAGCGGCATCGGTGAAGCACCACAGATCGATGCCGATCGCTCCGGCGCCGACGCCGGAATAGATCATGGCTCGATCGTAAGAGCGCCACAATTTTCGGGAGAATACTGCGCCGTCGAGCCGCCCATCTCGTGGATCATGACCGGACGCCCGGCACCGCCGGATAGGCCGATCTCGAAGGCCGCGCCATAAGTTCCGCGTTCCGAGAGCATGGGATCGGGAAAAAGGATCGGGCGTGTAGATCGTGAAAGGATGAATGCTGAAGAAATCGACTTCGCGGCGATGTTGTCCGCGACGGAACGGACCCATGCGTCAATTCCTGGCCGCTGGTTCCGACGACGATCGGATGCAGATGATCGTAGCGGCGAATGCCTCCGGCGATCAGGCGAGTCCAGTTGATGGCCATCGCATCGGTGGTCTGGCCGCCACGATCCAGAACGGAGGTTCGTCGGTCAGGTCCCAGGCAAGGATGGCGGTCTCATTCGCGTAGCGGCGGCCAAATTCTGCCGCCAGATTGGTCTCCAGGCGCAGCATTTCCGGATCGGCATGCGGATGCCGGCCGTGCCGCCACGGAACGTCCCAATACGCTTCGCCGACTTCGCCGCCGATGAACAGAGAGGGATGCAGGTAGATCGTGATATTTGTGCGCGAGCGACACCAGGTAGTCGAATTGCTGAAAGGCCTGCGGGTTGTAGTCGCCGGGACGCGGCTCGAACCATGCCCACAACAAGTCAAGCGCATCGATGTTGTAGCCCAGTGCGCGCATCTTCGCGAAGTCGGCCTCGATTTCTTTGGGATCCCACTGGCTGGCCATTGCATGGCCTGCCTTGGCGGGTACCCAATGCGCGCCTACCGGAAGGAAGCGGCGCCCATCGCGGGTGAAGTAGTGGCCGTCCAGGTGCACAGCGGGCAAAGCCGCTTGCGAGGTTGCTGAAGAACCTTGACTCAACGAAGACGAAGTGTGGCGCGCATCCTGGGCAAGCCCCACCGGTGCGATCAGGCAGAGAAGCGGCAGGACGGCAATCGCCCATCGGGAACAGTTCCGAACTGTCGTGCCAGGCATGGTGAACACTCCCGAAACGAGCCAGCATCCAACGGCGAGCTGGAACGTAAACTTGAAGGCCGGCTGAAGTTCAAGCCCGCGGCCGCGCTCGTAATCGTTCCGGAGAATCCTGCCACATCCAGGGTGTTCGCTGGGGCGCTAAATTTTCGGTGATCGGTCGGATTTGTGGGAATTGGTCGGGGCGATAGGATTTGAACCTACGACCCCCTGCGCCCAAGGCAGGTGCGCTACCAGGCTGCGCTACGCCCCGACGGTATGCGAGAAGGCCTGCTGCGATTATAGCCGACCATGTCCCTTGGGCCGATGATGGGGCCCGGAGGCGCGTTATAATTCTTTTCCGATCATGTCTGGTTCGCGCTACGCGCTGGTGGCCTACGTAAGGAATCCAGTCGGGGAATTCGTGGAGAAGTTGCGGCGGGAACTCCATCCGGAACTGCCTCATATGGCGGCCCATCTGACCCTGCTGCCGCCGCGCCTTCTCAAAGGCAGCGAAAGTACCGCAATGCAAGCCTTGGAACAAGCCTGCCGCGACCTGGAGCCGTTCGAAGTGGCCTTAGGCGAGGTGGAGACGTTTATTCCGGTTACGCCAACCGTGTTCATCCGGGTGGCACATGCCGCCGTGCGCATGCAGGAGGCGCACGACCGCCTCAATCGTGACGGCGTTTGCTGCGCGGAAGAGCTTCCGTATATCCCACACCTAACCATCGCGAAGATGGGGACCGAGGAGCAGGCCTGGAAGGCCTTTGAAATCGCCCGGCGCCGATGGGCCCACTACAAAGGCAGCCGCCACATTGCGCTCGAGGAAGTGACGTTCGTCCGCGAGAACGAGACCAACCGCTGGGACGATCTGGGGGCCATGACCCTGGGCAGAAAAGTGGTTACGCGGCGGAAGTAAGGCAAAAGCGGGTAGTCCATTCCTCAGAAGACGCTGACCTTAAGGGCTTTAGCTTCCAGAATTTCCTGCCAAAGCCAATCTTTGGAACACTCCCAAATGTGATTGCGATACCTGCCGGAAGGACATGTCCGCGGCCAGGTGGTGCGTTGTCCCAACGTGCGTTGCCGGGGGGTGGGTAACAGGCGTTACATAAGGGCATCGAGGCATGGTGTGCTCGCGCATACGCCTCTCCCCAGGCGACAAGAGCTGCCCCCTCCACTCGGGAGACGTTTCGCATGCATGTCGGGGTCTATGGGTCGGGGTACCTGGGTACGGTGATTTCGGCGTGCCTGGCCGATTTCGGCACCCCGGTAAGCTGCTGTGATACCGACAGCACCCGCATGGTGGAGATGGCCCAGGGCAATATCTGTTTCTTCGAAAAAAACCTCAAAGAAATCGTAAAGCGGAATGTGCGCTGCGGCCGCCTTTCCTACTCGACCGATATAGAAGCCTTCTCGAAAAAAGCTCACGTGATTTTTCTGGCCGAAGATGTCTCGGAAAACCTGGAAGAACTGGTACTGCGGATCGCGCGCCACTCGACCCATGCCATCACGTTTGCGCTGGTGACTCCAGTTCCGGTAGGCACTGCCGTCAAGCTCGAGCAGGCACTGAAAGCTGCAAAACTGAAGGGGACTATGGTGTCGCAACCGATGTTCTTCACCGACGGATGCGCGGTGGAGGATTTCAATTGGCCTGACCGGATCATTTTGGGGACGAGCTCATCGGAAGCAGTAGCGACGATGAAACAGATTTTCCATTCTCTCGTCATGCGCGGAGTTCCAGTGGTTTTGACCAATCACGAAACTGCGGAGCTGGTACGCGAGGCGGCTACTGCGTTCGTGGCCACCAAGATTTCCTTTATCAATGAACTGTCCACCCTCTGCGAACGCGTGAATGCGGACGCCGTCAGCCTGTCGCTGGCGCTTGGGTTGGACAAGAAGATTGCTCCCCGCTGCCTGCAACCCGGGGCCGGCATGGGCGGAAGCTTCGCCGAATCGGATATGGACTCGCTGGCCGGGCTGGCGAAGGAGAAGGGCGTCGAGCTGAAAATCCTGAGTGCGGCGCGCGATGTGAATGCTGCGCTGGCCGAGCGGCTGGTGGCCAAGATTTCCGGAATGATGAATTCGGTCCAGAATAAGGAAGTGGGCATCCTTGGACTGGCCTTCAAGCCCAACACGAATTCGGTGGCGGGATCCTCATCCATCCGCCTGGCGCAGACGCTGCTTTCCCAAGGCGCGAAAGTGCGGGCGTACGATCCTGCGGCCCTGTCGGAAGCCAAGATGCAGTTGAATGGAACGGTTCGCTATTGCGAGACGGCGTACGCGGTGGCGGAGGGCGTTGACGCTCTGGTGGTCGGCACCGGATGGCCTGAGTTTCGCACGCTCGACTTTTCGAAGATCAAGCACCTGCTGAAACAACCGATCATCGTCGATACAAAGAACCTGCTCGATTCTGCCCGCTTGCGCGCCATGGGATTTAGGTACATGGGCGTGGGCCGCGTCTAGCGTACGATAACTACCGTCGCTTAGATATCCTCCGTGAAGATCAAAGAGCCATTTCTCCTCGTTACTGCACTCTGCTGGATAGTCTTATCTCTCGTCCTGAAAGAAATTCGCTGGCGTGGAAGCAACCAGCGCATGAGGTGGTCGATGCGAATCGCCTTCGCTGGCATCGGACTCGCGATGCTTCTTCTGTGGTATTCCCTGCCTGCGCGCTGATCGCAACAAGCGATTGCTTCTGACAGCTTTCGCACTCAGTTGCTATAATCGAGAACTGCAGTATCCCTCCGTGTGGTGCCTGTAGTTCAGCGGTGGAACGCCGGACTGTGGCTCCGGATGACGTGGGTTCGAATCCCACCAGGCACCCCAAACAATCTGTATAAATGTTGCTCGCTCCTCCCGCATCGTGCATCTGACTTTCGTCGAGTTAAGGAACGCGTGTGCCTTGGGTGAGTAGCGCAAGAAATCTTCCCGGGAGTGGGCAGCGATGACAGGGCTGAACATCAGTCCGGGTTGGCGATGGGTGCTGGGCATTACAGCAGTTGTGGTCGTGTTGCTGGGCATCGGCTTATACGTCCTTGGGTCGCACCTGACGCCCATTGTCCGGAATCGCGCGCTGGACATGTTGCGCAGCCGATTCGACAGCGAGGCCGAGATTGGGGAAATGGACGTCTCGGTATGGCATGGCATCAACGTCTCGGGGAAACGTCTGTTGGTGCGCCATCATGGACGCACGGATGTGCCCCCGCTGCTTGAGATTGCCGAATTCTCCGGGCACATGGGATGGCTGGCGCTGATCGACAAGCCCTGGCATATCCGGCGCGTGGAATTAAAGGGCCTGACCATTCACATCCCGCCGAAGGAGAAGCGCGATCAGTATAAGGAACCGAAAAAGAAGCATCGCGACATCCCGGTAATCGTCGACGACCTGGTTTCCACTGACAGTGAACTCGACCTGATTCCCAACGATCCGCAAAAATCGATTCATCAATTCCTGATTCATCACCTGGTGATGCACTCGGTCGGGTTGGGCCGCTCCGCACCCTTCGAGGCCAGCCTCACCAATGCCGTGCCGCCGGGGGAGATCAAGACAGCAGGGAAGTTCGGCCCCTGGCAGGCGCAAGATCCAGGGCAGACACCCTTGGCGGCAACTTACACGTTCAAGGATGCGGACTTGGGCGTCTTCCGCGGAATTTCGGGGATCTTGTCGTCGGAGGGAAAGTTTGGCGGCGTGCTCGAGAAGATTGAAGTGAAAGGAGAGACCACCACTCCCGATTTCATGCTGTCGATTGCCGGGCGCCCGATCATGCTGGAAACGGACTTCGAGGCGACGGTCGACGGCACCAACGGCGACACCTTGCTGCATCCGGTGATTGCACATTTTCTAAACACAACCCTGATTTGCAATGGTGGAGTGGTCAAAGCGCATGAAGGGAAAGGCCGCGAGATTGTTCTGGACGTGACGACCGATCATGCCCGGCTTGAGGACCTGATGCGGCTAGCAGTGAAGTCCAAGGGCGCCATGATGAGCGGATCGGTGCGGCTTTCGACGAAATTCGATCTCCCTCCGGGTAAGACCGATGTGGTGGACCGGCTGCGCTTGGATGGACAGTTCGGAATCGGCGGCGCTCAGTTCGCCAGCGCGGAAGTCCGGGAAAAAATCGAAGGCCTTAGCCGCCGAGGTCAGGGCAAGCCGGATGATGAGGATGCTGGCAGCGCCGTCTCAGAACTGAAGGGAAGTTTCTTTCTCAAGGATGCCCGCATCAATTTTCGCAATCTCACTTTCGGAGTTACTGGCGCGAAAGTAAAGCTGGCCGGAGTTTACGGCCTGCGCGACGAGAGTCTTGATTTTCATGGAACGTTGCAGCTGGCGGCAAAGCTGTCACAGACCATGACAGGCGTGAAGTCATTCTTGCTGAAGCCGTTTGATCCATTCTTCCGAAAGAATGGGGTTACGGTGCTGCCCATCAAAGTTACAGGGACGCGGGACCAGCCCTCGTTCGGGCTGGAGTTCCATCGGAAAAAGGACGAAGCCAAGAACGAACAACCTGGCAATTGATGGTGAGAATCCGGGACAAACAAAAAAGAGGCGGCCCGATGCCGCCTCTTACCTTCGCGAGAGTGACTATTCGAGAACGAAGATCTGTTCTTTGGCGCAAATTTCTTTGAGAATCTTGGGCCATACGGTCACGCTGACTTCGCCCAGGTGAGCCTTGCGGAGCAGGAGCATAAGCGTCCGCGACTGGCCGATACCGCCTCCGATTGACAGCGGGATGCGGTCTTCAAGAATCGCGCGGTGATAGGGAAGACGCAGAAAGTCGGTCTGCTTGCTGAGCTCCAACTGCTGCTTCAACGTGTCTTTGGTCACGCGGATGCCCATGGAACTCAATTCGTGACGACGCTTCGTAACCGGATTCCATACCAGGATGTCGCCGTTCAGCCCGTGCGTCTCCTTGCCCGTCTCCTTGCTGGTGTCGGTGACCCAGTCGTCATAATCGGCAGCGCGCATCTCGTGCGGGTAGCCATCTTTCAGCAGCCAGCCGATGCCGATGATGAAGATCGCGGGATATTTCTGCAGGATCGCTGTCTCGCGCTGCTTGCGCGGCAGGTCCGGGTAAAGGTCCAGGATCTCTTCCGCATGCAGGAACATCAGTTCCTTGGGAAGGCTCGGGTAGCGCGGGTCCCGCAACTTGGGAAACATCTCGAGCGCGAACTCCTCGGCGCCTACGATCACCTTCCAGATCTTGCCGACAATGGCTTTCAGGAAATCCAAATTGCGTTGTTCGGTAGTGATGGTGCGTTCCCAGTCCCATTGATCGACGTAGGCGCTGTGGTCGTGATCGAGGAAGTAGTCCTTGCGCACCGCGCGCATGTCGGTGCAGATCCCTTCACCCAGTTTGCAGTCGAACTGCTTCAGCGCGACCCGTTTCCACTTGGTTGCAGCCTGGACCACCTGGGCGTCGAGCGGATGCTGATTGCGATCGTTGGAAATGTGGAACTGGATCGGCGTACGCGATCCGTCGCGGTCGAGCATATCGTTGACGCCGCTCTCGACGTCGACAATCAGCGGGACCTCGACCATCAGGAGGTTCAGTTCCTTGCACAGGTTGTCTTCGATGTAGCGTTTGATGTGGAAGATGGCTTGCTGCGTTTCGCGCGGGGTCAGCAGCGAGTGATAGTCGCGGGGAAGAATCTTCTGCAGTTCGGTATAGTCGCCAATGCCTGGGCCGGCCAGGTCGGCTTTCTTGTCGAGAACGACTGTGCTCATGTGGAGGTCTCCTTGGGACGAGGATCACGCCTTGGACGAGTAACCTTCTATTGAAATCGCGGAGGGGAGGGGAAGCAGTGCTGAGGGTCACAGAGCAGGGTGAGATGTGGACCGTTGCTGGCCGGGGCGTTCATGAAAGTTGGGTGCCAGCCGCTCGTGGCCGACTAACCAAGTTCGCCCAACGGAGTCTATCTTGAGAGCAAGGGGTGGGACATGATTCGGGTTCGCGGACTTCTCCCGGTGGTGGTTTTGTTTCTGGCGGCGGGCACGCTCCCCGCGTCGTCTCTACGGCAATCGCAGGCTACCGACTCACGCAAGACAAGCACGCCCTATACCGGGGATCTCTCGATCTTCGAGTCTCCGGGACGCGACCAAAGATTGCAGATTGATCGCGTGATGGACATCCTGGCGATTGCGCCCGGCAAAAATGTGGCCGACGTGGGTGCAGGTTCCGGATGGTTTACGGTGCGGGCCGCCCGCCGGGTGGGCGAGGGCGGCAAGGTCTTTGCCGTCGACATTAATCCGGAAGCGGTCCGCTACATCGAAAACCGCGTCCAGAAGGAGAACCTGCACAACGTGAGCGCAATTCAGGGCCGCGAAGATGATCCCACGCTCCCGATAGCACAGGTCGACGCCGTACTGCTTCTTAAGACGTACCACGAGGTCGCAAAGCCGGTGGCGCTGCTGAAAAACTTGAAGCCTGCTCTGCGTCCGGGGGCGAAAGTCGGAATCATCGATCGCAATGGAAACGGCGAGAACCATGGGGTGCAAAGGAAAGTTGTGATCGAAGAAGCCGCCGAGGCGGGGTATGAACTGAAAGGTACCTATGACTTCGTGAAAGACGATATGGATTATTTTCTGGTGTTCGAAGTGAAGCGATGAACGGCTGGTGATGCATCGAGGTGCTGCACCGATTGTCCAACGATATGTCCTCTCTCATCCTCGTGGTAGATTCTAAATTCGATCATGAAGCATATCGCCGATTGGGCCCTTAACCTGGCAGCGTTGCGGGGCGCATCCTATGCCGACGCGCGCGTCGTGGACGAACGGAGCCGGTCGCTTGCCACCAAGAACGGAAAAGTGGGACATGCTTCGGACGCGGAGTCGCAGGGGATCGGCATTCGCGCGATCGTGGATGGGGCATGGGGATTTGCCGCTTCAAAGGAACTCAGCCGGTCGGCGGTCGAAGAAACGGCGGCGCAAGCGGTTGCCATCGCCAAGGCATCCGCCCAGGTCAAGCACGAAGATGTCCGACTCGCGCCGGAAAATCCGGCAATTGCGAAATGGACCTCTCCTCTCCAGACGGACCCGTTCACGATTTCGGTGGAACAGAACCTCGATTTGTTGTTGAAAATTGATAGCGAACTGCGCGCGGTCAACGGCGTGACTCTGGCAGAAACCAGCATGAATTTCCGGCGCGAGGAATCATGGTTCGCCTCTTCGGAAGGGGCGAATATTCACCAGACCAAGTACACGACCGGCGCCGGCTACGCGGCGTACGCATTCGCCGGCACTGACATCATGAAGCGGTCGTATCCGAACTCTTTTGGCGGGCAATGGCAGAACAAGGGTTATGAACTCATCGAAGAAATGAGGCTGGTCGAAAACGCGCGCCGCGTGGCCGAAGAAGCGGTCGCCCTGCACAAAGCCGATCAATGTCCGGAGGGTGCTTTCACCATCATTCTGGACAGTTCGCAATTAGGTCTGCAAATCCACGAATCCGTGGGTCATCCGATCGAGTTGGACCGCGTGTTGGGCATGGAGGCGAATTTTGCCGGCACTTCGTTCCTCACTCTCGACAAGCTGGGTAAATTGCGCTACGGCAGTGATCTCGTGAACGTGGTCGCAGACGCGCGGCAGGAGCATGGGCCGGGACTCGGGACTTTCGCGTTCGACGACGAGGGCGTCCCCGCGCAATGCACTCCGATCATCACCAACGGATTGTTTACGGGCTACCTCAGTTCTCGCGAGACCGCACACACGATTGGAGCTCAACGTTCAGGGGGAACGCTGCGCGCCGAAAGCTGGAATCGCCTGCCCATGATCCGCATGACCAACATCAGCATCCTTCCTGGTGAGACCCCGCTAACCATCGATCAATTGATTGCCGACACCGATGACGGCATCTACATGGAGACCAACAAGTCGTGGTCGATCGATGACAAGCGCTACAACTTTCAATTCGGTTGCGAGATTGGGTGGGAAATCAAGAAGGGAAAGCGCGGAAGGATGCTGAAAAATCCGTCCTACTCCGGCATCACGACTGAGTTCTGGAATTCCATGGATGCCATCTGTTCGCGGGATGAGTGGACGCTGTGGGGTACGCCGAACTGCGGCAAAGGCCAGCCGCAGCAGGTCATGGGCACTGGCCACGGGGCGTCGCCCGCGAGATTCCGCGGCATCAAGGTGGGGACGGCTTACAAGGGCAACTGATTCACGACAGAGGCACAGAGAAGATCAGCGCTTAATGTTGAACCCAGAGCAAGCCGCAAAGACTTTCGAACGGATTAAGAAACACTCGACGGCCGATGAGATCGAGGCCTATTTCTACGGTGGACATTCTGCCCTCACACGCTTTGCCAACAACGTCATCCATCAGAACGTTGCCGACGAAAACTACAGCGTGTCGGTACGCACCACGTTTGGCGGGCGAACCGCTCGCGCTTCTACCAATAAACTGGACGAAGAAAGCCTGAAGCGGGTTGTGCGGGCTTCTGAGGATCTCGCGAGAGTCCAGCATCCGGATCCCGATCTCCTTCCCATGCCGACGCCGCAGGAGCGCGACGCCGCCAATTGCCTCCAAGGCCCCGTTCCGGCGCGGCACTTCGCTGAGACCGCGGCCATTACTCCTGAACAGCGAGCATCGGTGGTCGGTCGGATTGTAGCGACTGCAAATCAGCATCACCTCACCTGCGCGGGTATTTACTCGAACTCGGAATCCATGGAAGGAATCTTCAACTCACGCGGCTTGAGCGATTGGCACACGCAGACTTCCGCCGAGGTCTCCATCACCATGCTGGCGGGAGATTCTTCCGGTTGGCAGAAAGCAAACTCACCCAATGTGCTCAGCCTTGATGCGCTCGCACTGGCGGAAACGGCGGCGCGCAAGGCGACCACTTCGGCCGCGCCGAAAGAGATTCCGGCGGGGAAGTACACGGTGATACTCGAACCTGCAGCCGTGCTCGACATTGTCGGCTTCATGTTCTGGGATTTCAGCGGCCAGGCAATTCTCGATCAAAGGTCTTTTCTCAACCGGCGCATCGGCACCCAACTGTTTGGCGAGAACATAAATATCTGGGATGACGTCTCCCATCCTTTGCAGTCGGGGGCTCCATTCGACGGCGAAGGAATGCGACGCCAGAGAGTGCCGCTGGTGGAGAAGGGAGTCGTGAACCGGGTTGTGTATGCGCGCGGCACCGCCGAGAAAATGAAGAGGTCGGAGTACGCGTCACAGGTAGGACCGGTTGCGTCCACGGGCCATGGCTTCCTGCTGCCGAACGAAATGGGCGAGATGCCAGGCAACGTCGTGTTCGCCGATTCCCCCAACCCACAGACGATTGATCAGATGATCGCCTCTACCGAGCGTGGCATTCTGGCGACACGGCTTTGGTACATCCGCGAGGTCGATCCTTACGAGAAGATTCTCACCGGCATGACGCGTGACGGAACCTTCCTGATCGAGAATGGAAAAGTGCAAGCGGGCATTCGGAATTTCCGCTTTAACGAGAGCCTCCTCCACATGCTTTCGAATGTCGAAGCCATGGGGACTCCCGTGCGCGCCAGTGGCGAGGAGTCTTTCGACATGGTCGCCCCCGCCATGAAGGTGAAGGAATTCAATTTCACGGAAGTGACGAAGTTCTAACAAATCCAGTGTTTTCCAGGCGCAAAGCGACGTAACGCCAGCCCTCTTCCTGCCGTCGCTCCGGAATACCCATAATTCCTTTCCGCGCAATAGCTTACACACAGGAAGTTCCATGACTTCGGTAACTTTCAACAGTAGATTCCGGGGTGTAAGCTGCCTTCGAAATGTCCATCTCTGGTCGCCTGGGCACAAAGAGGCTCAACGACCCGAAAGAGGCTGCGAACACCGTGTCATCTGAAGCCAGCAAAGACGGGAAGACCGCGAGCAACACGGGTCGCAAGCCCTACAACGACGTGCAGAGTGCGGCGCGTTTCCCGGTGAAGTTGCCGATCGCGGTGAAGTCGGATGCAGGTGTGCGTCCGGCCGAAACGCAGAATATCTCGGCGAACGGAGTGCTGTTCGAAGTGGATGCGGACATGCCGGTGGGATCGCCGGTGGACTTCACAATCTCCCTGCCCGCCGATGTGGTCGGCGCCATGGAAGATGTTCGAGTGGATTGCCGGGGACGGGTAGTGCGTAGTTTTGAAGACGGTGGCCGACGTGGGGTAGGCGTGGTCATCGACGAGTACCGATTTGAGCGCAGGTAGGGCGCTGTAAGGGAACCGATGGCAAGCATTCCGGTCAGCCTGACAGACAACCTGGAGCAGCCGCACGAAGGGGACGGTAACGGCCAGTTTATTCGCGTCATTTTGGCCGATACGCAAGCCATCTTTCGCGCCGGGCTGCGCAAGATCTTTGCGCTCGAAGACGACATTCGCGTGGTTGGCCAGTCGGAAACTCTCGCCCAGACGCTGGCGGCCGCCAAGAAATTCTCGGCCGATATCCTGATTCTCGAAGCGGCCTTGACGCCCAATCCCCTGGAAGCTGTGGCCGACCTCTTGCGGCAATGTCCGCAGATGAAGATGGTCGTGGTGACTCACGAACCCAACGAGGAATTGACCCTCGAACTGTTTCGGCGCGGAGCACACGGAATCGTGTCGCGCGAAGTCGAACCGGAGATTTTGGTGGAGTGCCTGCGGAAAGTAGCGCAGGGCGAACCATGGCTCGACCGGCAAGGCGTGAATTGGGTGCTGAGCGCCTATCGCAGCCAGTCCACCCGGCCCACGGGCAGCCGCCCAAAGGTGCAGCTGACACCGAAAGAATCTCTGATCGTTTCCTGCGTTACCCAGGGCATGAAGAACAAAGAAATCGCATTGCGCGTAGGTACTACGGAACAAGTCGTGAAAAACTACCTGCGCAAGGTATACGACAAGTTAGGCGTCGCCGACCGCCTGGAACTTGCCCTCTACTGCCTGAATCATCGCGTTGTTGAGAATGAGAAGAAAGCCTCCGAGGAAGCCAACGGGCACGCGAACGGATCCGCCACGCCCGAAACGCAGGCTGCCGCCGCATCTGCGACGAACGGCAAAGTCTCGTAGCCCTCAACCCCTGCCCCTCCCACATTTGCCCTGGTCGATCTTGCACGTGCCCGCGGGAAAGTTCTCTCCAGTTCCCTTTACGCCGGGGCGTTCGTTGCGTCGCGGGTTGCGGTCCATGCCGGGTAGGCAATAGAATCGAAAGCGGGTTCGCGGGCCGGCTTCCCGGCGTTGTCGGCGATCCGATCGTCCTGGAGTTCTGCTTCCCATCGCAGCAACCTTGCCGGAGAGATGGCCGAGTGGCTGAAGGCGCACGCTTGGAAAGCGTGTTTACTCGAAAGGGTAACGTGGGTT
The DNA here is from genome assembly GCA_963733805.1 of uncultured Acidobacteriota bacterium. Taxonomy (GTDB): domain Bacteria; phylum Acidobacteriota; class Terriglobia; order Terriglobales; family Acidobacteriaceae; genus Gp1-AA133. The sequence goes on from CAVTEO010000015.1 coordinate 110,126, forward strand.
CGAATCCCACTCTCTCCGCCAGTTCTTAGTCCGCTAACTAAGTGGAGCGGTTGCTCCCGCCATCTTCGTCCTGCCAATTGCCATGAGTTCGCGACTATTTCGCTAACGATAAGGCAATAAGTGCCTATAGATAAGGGCGCGCAACTGGAGTAGTATCGGCTACCGTACTCAGCAGTGCTCGATGGACGCGGTCAGTCCCCGCGCCTGGAGTCAACATGGAATTCAAAGAGGACAAAATTTCCAACACATTTGTGGAGGAGTGGATCGCGCAAGAAATCCTGCGACATCCCGAACAGCTTGCGATGAGTTTTATGAATGCCCCGAACGTTGGGGTGGGGATTTGTGATCGGCAATTTCGATTCCGGGGTATCAATGATGCGCTCGCTCGCATGAACGGAATCCCAGCCAAAGCCCACCTGGGGCGGACTATCTATGAAGTTCTGGGTGAGTTTGCCGCCAAAGTTGAGCCGCTGTTCCAACATGTCCTCGCTACCGGGAATCCTGTGCTGAACGTTCACGTTACGGGCAATCTGCCAATGCGGGCCGAGCCAGGCCACTGGGTTGAGAATTACTTTCCCCTCAAGGATTCTAAGGGATTCGTTCAGCGCCTCTGCTCAATGGTGGTCGAGGTAACCGAACAAAAGAAACTGGAAGAGTCTTTTCACCTTCTAAGCAGCGCGTGCAAGGACGGTACGGATCAACTCAAGCTCTTGGTCGATTTCCATAGCCAATTGCTCGCAAGATCTGAGCCTGCGGATCTGGTTGCGGCGATTACGGACTTTGTGAATCGGCGAGTTCCCCATGACTATGCTGCCTTGACCTTAAAAGGGGAAGCTGTACACGCCTTGGGAAGCAACTATGCCCAATTCTCTATGCAGGGTGGTGTCTGGCACCGCATGGCGCCTAAGGGCATTGAGTCCGTGTATGACATGCCCTTGGTAACGCAGCGAGGCACGCTTGGCACCTTGCATCTCGCTAGCCGCCAAAAAGGTGCGTTCCGCGGACTGAGTCCCGAACTGGCGGAACAAGTGGCTATTCACGTGGCGTTGGCGTTGGAATACACGTGCGTCAGTAAGGAAAACGAAGCTCTCAAGAACAAATTGGCCGAACAAAAGGTTCAGGTCGAGAACCGCCCGGAGAGGGAAGCAGCGTTCGGCGAGCTTGTGGGTAATAGCGAGGGCCTCGAGCAGGTACTAGAGCAGGTGCGAACCGTGGCAGCAACCGACGCGACGGTGCTAATTCTGGGTGAGACCGGGACCGGTAAGGAACTGATCGCTCGTGCCATCCACCAACTCAGCAAAAGGAGCGAGCGCGACTTTGTCAAGGTCAACTGCGCCGCAATTCCAACCGGCCTGCTGGAAAGCGAGCTTTTCGGGCATGAGAAGGGTGCCTTTACCGGAGCCGTGATGCAGAAGGTGGGACGCCTGGAACTGGCGGATGGCGGAACGCTGCTGCTCGATGAGATTGGCGACCTTCCTCTGGAATTGCAGCCAAAGCTGCTCCGCGTGCTGCAGGATGGGGAATTCGAGCGACTGGGAGGCACTCGAACCATTCGGGTGAACGTACGGCTGATCGCCTCGACCAACCGGGATCTGAGTAGAAAAATTGCCGACAACCGCTTCCGTAGCGATTTGTTCTACCGCTTGAACGTTTTTCCCGTCCGGTTGCCTGCACTCCGCCAGAGACACGAAGATGTTCCCTTGCTGGTGCACCATTTCGTAAGAAAATTCAGCGGGCTGATGGAGAAGAATATCGAGACGATCCCGGGCGACCTCATGCATGCCCTGCAACGGCAGGACTGGCCAGGGAATGTCAGGGAACTGGAGCATTTTGTCGAGAGATCTGTGATCATGACTTCCGGATCTGTTCTACAGGGCTCGATCACGGAGTTGCAGGAACCCACAGCCGGGGCCGTTGAGCGGACACTGGCGGCGGTTGAGCGCGACTACATCCTGCAAGTACTGCGGGGAACCAGGGGCAAGCTATCGGGCGTCAACGGTGCCGCTGCAAAGCTGGGAATGAAACGCACCACGTTGCAGTCAAGGTTGCTGAAACTGAACATCCATACAGCCGATTTCCGGAGGGGTGCACAATGAGTGAGTGAGCCGGTCCAAACAGGCTGGCGTTTGCGCGATTCAGGTCTTATTCGACTGCCTGTCTTCGACTTGCTCTTCTCGCTTGCCCTGTTCTGCCCACTGCGCCAGAGTCAATTCCTCCAGGGTCGCCAACAACTGCTGGCCACACCGCAAGCAGCAGTAGCCTAATCGTTCATAACCCTGCTCGGCCATGCTATCCGGTCCGGTCAAACGATATTCGAAGACTGGGTGTTGATCCTGACAAAGAGGGCACAACTCTGGAGTCTCGTCTTCATCTTTCCAAGGGCCGAATAGAATCGAACGAAGCATAAGAGACCAACCTGGTTCTGAGCCCGATAGATTCGTGGCGGTGCCAGCAGGAAGCACAAAAGGTAGCACATTTCCTTCCTGGCGTAACAGTACAATCCAGCTGGTTGAGGCGGTAAGCCGGCGAAACCCGATCTTGCGGTCCCGCTAGTTTAGCGTCGATCCCTGTACAAAACACGTACCACCTTATGAATGTCTGCTCCACAGGTTGCTCCAGGTTTCATCGTGCTTGAGCCCGAATGAGTCCTGGCTCTCACATGAAGCCGTCGGGCTGCTAAAAGTGCTTGATCCAGCCGGGTTCGCGCACATGCTCCTCGTCGAGCCGGCGCAAGCGTGCCGCCATGATGCCGGGGCGTCCCAGGTACCCAATGACCCGCCCGGAATCGCCGCTGTCGACGACTGGCAAGCGGCCAATCGCGTTGCGCAGCATCTTGGCGGAAGCTTCGTGTAACGATTCATAAGGATAAGTGACGACGACCTTGCGTGTGCCTGCGTCAACCACCGTCATCGCGCCCGAAGGATCCTGATCCAGAGCGCGCACAATGTCGCCGCGCGTAATCACACCGATCAGCTTGTTCTCCGAATCGAGAATGAACATGCCCTGATGTTTGCAGACCTTGGGATCTCGGCGTGCGATGCGGTCCGCCAGTTCTCCCACCGTCATGTCAGGTGGCAAACTGGGGACATCTCCATCCATGGTTTCCGACACCCTCACCTGGTGCATGACATCGGCTTCGTAGTCCTGATGAATGTGCAACCCGCGCCGGGCCAGCTTTTCCGTCATGATGGAAGCCTTGGGCATCAGGAGCATTGCCACGCCATCCGCGATTACGCTGACCAGCATGAGCGGCAAGACCGAGTTGTAGTCCCGAGTAATTTCGAAAGCGAAAATAATGAAAGCGAAGGTAGCCCGGGAAGCCGCTCCAAACACGGCTCCCATCGCCACCAGGGCAAACGCGCCCGCGGACAAGTTGGCAGATGGAAAAATTCGATCCATCCCCAGCGCAAAGACTCCACCCATGGCTGCGCTCGACATGAACATGGGGGCGAGCAATCCACCGGATGTTCCGGAACCCAGGGAGATGACCAGTGCCGCCGCCTTCGCGATCATCACGACCAGGAGCAGTTTCCACGCCAGGTTGGCATTCAGAATGTCGCCGATGGTGTCGTACCCGACTCCCAGTACTCGCGGCACGAAATAGCCAATAATTCCAAGTCCCAGAGCGCCAATCGCCGGCCACCAGAGCTCGTCCACCGGCAATTTTTCAAACTGATCCTCGGTCCAGTAAAGAAGCTTGCTGAATCCCACCGCGGCAAAGCCGCAGACCACTCCCAACAACAGGTAGAAAGGAAGAGCATGCGGGATCCCGAAATCCATGGCTGTGACTTTGAACATCGGTCCCGCGCCCAGTAGCTGCATGTGTACCGCGGTCGCAAGCGTGCTCGCAATGACCAGGGGAATGAATGACCGGGCCTTGAACTCGAACAGGAGAAGTTCGATCGCCAGAATCACCCCCGCGATCGGAGTGTTGAAAGTTGCGGACATGCCCGCGGCCGCTCCGCAAGCCAGCAGCACTTTGCGTTCGGAGGCGGTGGTATGGAAAATCTGCCCAACCAGCGAGCCCACTGCACCGCCCGTCTGAATGATCGGACCTTCCGCGCCGAAGGGCCCGCCCGTGCCGATGGCAACCGCCGCCGAAATTGGTTTAAGGATAGCGACTCGCGGCTGAATGCGGCTGCGATTCACCAGCACCGCTTCCATGGCCTCGGGGATCCCGTGTCCCTTGATCTTGGGGGTTCCGTACTTGGCCATGAAGCCCACGATGACCCCGCCGATCACCGGGATCAGGATGACCCACAGTCCCAGTTGATTGTTGCGCGCGCTGATAAATTCGGTGTCAAACCTGTGATAGAAGGCGATGTTCGTAAACAGGCCGATCAGCTTGTAGAGTACAAATGCGATCAGCCCGGCCAGCAGGCCAATACCGCCCGCGAGCAATGAAACCAGAACCATCCGAAATTGCGCGGGCTCCGCAATCCGCACATCCCCAACCTGCGCTCCGGTGGCTCCGATAGTCACGGGAGGGGAATCGTCTCTATCACTTCCACCCGGCATGCTATTCATCCGTCCTTGCTTGGTAGTGAAGTCTATCCATCCGGCCTTCAATAATATATCGTAACACGACATGTAAAGCTGATTAGGAGGTCATGTGGCCCGGTAACTGCTGGCGGGCTATGGAGGTTCCAGGTTCGGGAGGAGGCGCAACACGTGCGATTGGAAGCAGTGGCTTGCAGGAGGTAGTTTGCTTTACCGCAGCTCTTCTAACCGGTTTTTCACCTCAGCCCAGCAAGCTCCGCGATGCCGGCAACGCTCGCAGTCGGGGCGATGAATTCGGAGCAGGGTCAAGAGGCGACAAATCCAAAATTTCACAAACACCATGTCACATGATTGGATGGGCACCGGTATGTGACGCGGACTACAGGGCGATGTGCGCGCCCTGGGGAAACTGCTAAATGGGTGCAGGGCAAACCATTCTGCGACGGCCTAGTGCATCGGATCGCAGCACTTGACCAGCGTTCAGGCGGACTTGGCCTTGCTGTCATGGTGCGCGGAACTGGCAGCCCGTCTCTTCGCGAGTTCTGACATCAAGTGCAAGACGTGGCCGTTCTCAGAAAGATGAGAATTGGCCGAGTCGTAAGGAGTCCCATGAACCCATCGATCGACTGCGCTGCGCTTCTCAAAGTTCGGATCAAACACAGCACAAAACTGGCAATCACGTCCGGTTGACTGCTCGCTGCGTTGCGGCTTCCGATGATAAAAGTCCATGCAGAAAGGTCCTGGGGTAGAGGTTGAAATCGAGTGGAACAGTATACCCGTCACTGGCGCTGCGGCCAATCCGAAGTTCCAACGGCGTGAATCGCCCTAGAGTCTTTCCAGTATGTGGTCGCGTCATCTGCCATGGGACGATGAGCGAATCATTTCGTCTTGCAATCGGCTGCAACCAGCGAAGAACGTTCTAAGTCCGCGCGCGCCCATCCGCCGAGGGTTGCCCCGGCCTCGTAGGTGCTTTGGAGGAATTCCAACAGAGTCTTTTCGGGGTTAGGCGACTGACGAACGTCGTCATACATCAGAAGAAACTCACCCATGGACGAATAAAAAGCTTTCTCGGGGCGCACCGTGGCGATCTTGAATCCATTCGGTTCGGGCGCTGCGTAGGCGTAGAATGACGCGCCCTTGACGTCTCCACCGCCTGGCCAGAAGCCGGCGCTGATTACTTCATGAGAATAAGCCTCGCGTGTGATCGGGTCTGCGCCTGGACGCTCGGGAGCGCGGCGTCCGGAGAAGCGCGTGGATGCCAGGTCGAAGCTGCCCCAGAAAAACTGGATCGGGCTGTGCTTGCCAACGAAACCGCACCGGAACTGCTTGAATAGACCATCGACGAGAACAAGGATTTCCCAGAATCGTTGCGCGTATTCGCGATCATACGACCCATGCTGTTCGTCCCGGTCAAACCGGATCGGGTTGGGGATTTCAACCGGCATCGGCCAGATTCTGACGTTGATTCCCAGAGAACGGAGGGAAGCCATAAACTCAGCGTAGAAGGAGGCTACCGTTTGTGGGCGAAGTGTCAGGACTTTGCGCTGTCCATCATTCACTGAGATGGATAGCTGGTGCTCCAGGAAATCGAACTGCACTTCAAATGCGCGCCGTTCGTAGGGGATGGGAGAAGTTGTCAGGCCAGCGGAGTTCACATAGAGCGGGACTTCCCACCAGTGATTGATGGGAGGACTGAGCACGAGGCGCACCTTGCCGACAATCTGAGTCCACATGTGCAGCGTGGCATATGTGTCCTTCCATGCTTCCAGTGGTAATTCCGGCCACCAATTCTGCTGCACGAGGCACCTCCCGGCGCTTCCGCTCATGTTAAACGCTTTGTGTAGACGGCTGCGCGCTGGACGCGATCGGCCCTGGCGCCGTCGCTCAGCCCAAACTGACACAGGAATTGTGCAAAAATCTCGTTAAGACTATTCTCTTTCCCCCGTCTTTTTGCGATGATATGCGGCACTCAAGTTCTGCGCGGAGACCCTTATGCGAGTTGCCCCTGTCTGTGCGGTGCTGTTGAGTGGTTGGTTGCTCTTTCCGATGGTTTTGGTTGGCCAATCTCCCGACGCCTCTCAAGGGGAAAGCGCCATCTGCGCGTTCGAGGATGGCAAGCAACTTACCGCCCGCTACAACGCTATCGCAGCCGGACGCAGCGATGGGCCCCCGCTCGGCAAGGTCCTGACCCCTGGCGGCTCGGCAATGACTTTTTTTACCGAGACGGACTTAATTCTGGGAGAGACGACGATCCCCACCGGCGGCTACACCATGTATGTCATCCCAGCCAAGAAGGAATGGACGCTCATCGTGAGCAGGAACACCTCGGTCGACGCGAGGTACGACGATAAACAGGATCTGGCCCGCGCCCAGATGGAAACTGGACAGCTCAGTTCGCCGGCTGAAAAACTTTCACTCTATTTCGGACATACTGGCCCGAAGAAGTGTGAAATTAATATCGACTTCGGCAAAACGCGGGGCTGGGTCTCGTTTAAGGAAAAATAGCTTCCGTACTCTACAGGTCAGTCTCCCAGAATCGCCATTCGCTGTCTTAACTGGAAGACCGCCGAGTGTCGCGGTTGCGGCATCGGCTGCGCTCCCATTCGATCCTTCCACAAGATGCTGTTCAGGAGCCCAGCATCCGACGCATCCGGATGTGAAAAATCCAAGCGCCGGGACTCTTCCAAATCTTTCGTATTCACTTCGTAAATCAGCTTGTTCTCCAGGTTGCGCCGGTCCGCGATGTAGGGCGGCTGATTTCCCGCGCCGGACAGCAGGTTGCCCATGAAGGCGGCACGGGCATCATTGTTGTTCATGGGCGGCAGTCCCAACAGAATCTCCATGGTGCGCAGCATGTTCACGGTGGTGTAGAACGTCGAATCAACCACCGGTGCAATTTTGCCGTCTGCTATTTTCTGGGGAGCATACTTGCTGATCACGAACGCAGTGCTGCGATGGGCGTCCACGTGATCGGGACCATCCTGCGCGTCGTCTTCTATCACGAAGATGGCCGTGTCATTCCAGTAGTCGCTGTGTGACACCGCTTCGACCACCCGCCCGAGCGCCAGATCGTTGTCGGCGACCGAAGCGGATGGCGTCGGGTATCCCTTCTTCACTCCTCCGGTGTGGTCATCCGGAAGATAGAGCAATATGAATTGCGGCATCGTGTCGCGGCCCTGCTTCCGCGAGGAGACAGACTCCTCGAACTCGTTGAGGAATTCGTCGGCCCGCAACTGGTCGGGATAGCTGGTTTCAAAGTCGGGATAGCGGGCGTCGAAGTGCCCGCGCAGTTCCGGTTTCGTGGGGATGGAGCGGGCAAAGAGCGGAACCGGCCATGGATACGGGCTGGCTGAGCCATGCGGAGCGCCCACGTTCGGTGGCAGACGCTCTCCTGAATAGATGAAACTCTTCGGGCACGGATCGCCCTCGGGATGCGGCGGCCCTTCGGTCGGCAGGTTCGCGCCCGGTTTCCCGTTGCACCACTTGGTGGTGATGAACTCGCCGTAAACGCGATACGTCAGCTTGTTCCTGGCGAGGTTTGTCCACAAGTAACCGGTGGAGGGTTCGTTTACGTCTGGATTGCCATCTTCGAGCGGAATTTCGTTCAGAACCTCCCCCTGAAAATCGTAGGTGCGCTCGTGCCCCCGGTAGTCAAGCGGCCACACCTTCTCCGTGTAGTCCGTCACCGTGGCGGCGGTGGACCACATATGCCCGTCGCCCGACACATCCCCGCTATCGTAGAAGTTGTCGAGCACCCCAAACTGGCGTGCGAGCTTATGTTCATTCGGGGTGATGGCTTCGCCGTACATCGTCAGTGAAGGGTCGCCATTGCCCACTCCAAGGTCGCCCAGAATCTGATCGTAGGTACGATTTTCCTTGAGCACGTAGATCACGTGGCGAATCGGAGGCAGCGGTTGCCCCGTCGATTCGGGCACATTGCTCTGGATTCGATTGCTGGCCAAAACCTGTTCGGTGTAATTGGCGAGCTGGACATCCAGATTCTGCAGGTGCACTCGCGCCAGCGAGCCGTGAATCATAGGCACGAGGTAGGGGTACTCTGGCACTCCATCGGTCTTTTTTAGGGGCGTCGTGATCGGTCCTGTGCTCGCGCCTTTTGCCGAAGCGATGAACAAATCGTTCCCGCTAACAGCCAGCGCCGTGGGAAGGACCTGGGTCGGGATGAATCCCGTGGCAGACTTCGGTCCTGCGCTGGTTTGCTTCAGGTCGAACACAGCAACCGAGTCCGAAATTGCATTGGCTACAAAGAGCCGCACGCCGTCCTCGCTGAAGGCAAGCGCGTTGGGAGCGCTTCCGCCAACCAGCTGCCCAGGAAGTTTGGTAGAGAGGTGATCTGCGATCGTGGCGCTGGCACGATCCACCACCGCAACTTCATCTGCGTTCGACAGCGCAACATAGAGGAGTCGCTCATCCGGAGACAGGATCATCGCCGTGGGGTGAGAGCCGGGGTCAATGGGAGATGCCGGAAGAGACAATTCAATCAGGCGTCTGACCTGCCCGCGGAGGAGATCCAGTTCCGCGATACGCGAGGCATTCCAAAGAGAAACAAATCCGGTTGAACCGTTTCGGGTGACGACTACGCCGAATGGAAGCGAGGAAGGCATGCGCGGCCAGATTGAGAGATCAAACCGTGAGCGCACCTGGCCGTGCGTATCGAGCAGCACCGCTTCGTCAGAAAGGTTGTTTGCGACCAGCAGGGAATCGCCGTCTTTGCCAGGAACAACTGCCAGACCCGCGGGGAAGGTCACATTTTTCATGTCGTCGCGTTGCAGGCGCTTGCCCTTCGGTTTCGGACGCGGCGGCATCTTCAGAAATGAACTGCCGGTGATCCTCCCATTCTCGAAGTTGTAGACCAGGACTCCATTCCCCACATCGCCTTTTTTCTCACCTAGCGGATCGGTCAATGATCCCACCGATGCGTACAGGTGCCGCCCATCACCGGAGAATGCCATTCCATGAAAAAAAGTCTGCGGAGCCCCGCTCGCCATCAAAGACTCGGGGAAGTCCGTGAGGCGGTTGCTGGCGAGATCGAGGATCGCAATCGATTGCTTCTGGTCAGACGTGTAGGAACCGTATCCGTTGTTCAAGACGGCAAGGTAGCGGTGATCAGGACTGAGGGCCAGTACGGTCGGCAAATTGTTGGTCGGCTGCGGGCTACCCGGAACTTCCATGAGGATGTGCCCGCTCGGCAGATGGCGAGGCGGTAAAGGCCGCATGACAAAAATAAAGAGCAAGCTGGCGAAGGGGATACCCAGCAGCGCGATCCAAGTCAGTTTTCTCATCGGCAGACCTTCGGCACGCGGGAACATCATAAACGTGAAACGGGAAAACGAAATGACGGGTTGCTGGAAGCGCGGCTGACGATTTCCATTGAGCATCTTTCAACGGAATGCCGCCCAACCCAGAAAGGACTTCAGCTCATTGTGAAAATAACTCTTTTCCAGGTCGATGCCTTCACCGATCGCGTCTTCTCGGGGAATCCTGCGGCCATCTGCCCACTCGACAAGTGGCTGGACGACGAAACCATGCTGGCGATTGCCACCGAGAATAACCTCTCCGAGACAGCATTTTGCGTCCAAGATGGGGAGCGATATGGTCTGCGATGGTTTACGCCGAAGGCGGAAGTGCAGCTTTGCGGCCACGCAACCTTGGCCACGGGATTCGTGGTTTTCAACTTCTTGCGGCGCGGGGCAACGTCGGTCCGGTTTCGAACCTGCTCCGGCGTGCTCATCGTCCAACAGGATGGCGATCACCTGGCGATGGACCTGCCGCTGATCCCGGCGAGGCCGTGTGCGGCCCCACCGGATCTGCTCGCCGGGTTGAATGATCCTCCTCGCGTGCTGCTCGAGTCAGGCGAGACGGCGGAAGAGCGAAACTACTTCGCGGTGTACGACAATGAGCAGGACGTCCGGCGTGCGAAGCCCGACCTCTCAGAGTTAGAGAAATTGCATCCTGCCGGCGTCTGCATCACAGCGCCGGGACGTGAATCGGACTTCGTCTCCCGCTACTTCGCCCCCAGTTACGGAATTCCCGAAGACCCCGTCACTGGATCCACCCATTGCACCCTGGCTCCCTACTGGTCCGAGCGCTTGGGGAAAAAGGTTCTACATGCGCGGCAAGTCTCGCAGCGCGGCGGACACCTTATCGTTGAACCACGCGGCAACAGAGTGATCTTGCAAGGGAAAGCGGTCTTGTACCTGAAGGGCGAACTCTCGCTGTGACCATCATAAATATCTGCAAACAAAAGACTTAATAAGGTGATCCGTCGGTCTCGCAAAGCCGCCCGCAGCGTGTCCGTTCGATTCAGAAAAGCTCGAAAACACTGAGCCTTTTAAACGGTAAAGGCATCTTACGGAGAGCGCTTGAAGGGGTTCACTTCCGCTCAAGGAGGCTATCCGTAAATGCCTGTAGCGCAGAGGCAAGTTGAACTTCGTCACCAACTCCTTGATCGCCTTTCCGAGGCGAGGGCAAATACCGATCAGCTTTTTTCCATCGTGAAGCCGGAGGCGTTGTACGACCGCCCGATTCCGGAGCGACACCGAATTGTTTTCTACATCGGCCACCTGGAAGCCTTCGATTGGAATCTGCTGCGCGAGCGCGCGTTGAGCCTCGGCTCCTTCCATCCTGACTTTGACAGACTGTTTGCGTTTGGCATCGATCCGGTCGGCGGTGGTTTGCCGACGGATCAACCTTCCGACTGGCCAACCATTGACGCAGTCAGGGGTTACGTCGCCGAAGCGCGCCAAACCCTGGACGAGGCACTGGAAGATCAGCTGGCGGATGCTCAACCAGGCCGGGCCGATCTGACCTTGCTCCTGCAGGTTGCTATTGAGCATCGTCTGATGCATGCCGAGACCCTTGCCTACATGCTGCATCAGTTACCAACCGACAGGAAGATTCGGCCGAACGCCGGACCCGAAGTTGTAGTCACACCTGTTCAGTCAGACATGGTCAGAGTTTCCGCGGGACGCGTCACCCTGGGTCTGAGCCGCAACGACCCAAACGCGTTCGGGTGGGACAACGAGTTTGAAGCGCACACCGTCGAGGTGCCGGCGTTTTCCATCGATCGCAATATGGTAACCAATCGAGATTTCCTGTCTTTCATGACGGCAGGCGGGTACGACTCGGAGAGGTTCTGGTCGAAAGAAGATTGGTTGTGGAAGACGGCCGTCGGCGTCAGCCATCCGGGCTTCTGGCGAAAACGCGACAACGCATGGCATCAACGCACCATGTTCAGCGAAATCCCTCTGCCTCTGGACTGGCCCGTATATGTGAGTCAGGCGGAAGCCTCGGCCTTTGCGCGCTGGGCGGGCAAAACATTGCCGACCGAAGCGCAATGGCAGCGCGCCGCATATGGCACGCCGGAAGGCGACGAGCGTCAATATCCATGGGGATCGGAGCCGCCCTCCGCAAAGCGGGGAAACTTCGACTTCCAGCGTTGGGACCCGACCCCGGTTGGCTCTTTTCCCGCGGGAGCGAACGCATTCGGAGTCGCGGATCTCGCCGGCAATGGCTGGGAATGGACATCGACTGCATTCGGACCTTTTCCCGGGTTCGAGCCGTTTCCTTTCTATCGCGGATACTCGGCGGATTTCTTCGATAACAAGCACTTCGTCATGAAAGGCGGCTCGCCGCGCACGGCCGCCAGTATGCTGCGCCGCTCATTCCGAAACTGGTTTCAATCGCATTATCCATACGTTTACGCGGGTTTTCGCTGCGTGAGCCACTAAGCCAGCTGGCAGACAAGGGAGCCAAGCATGCTGACACACGCTATTGCGGCCCAGCCCGTCCCGGAGTTTGCCTCCGACGTGCGCGCCGGTCTCACCAAGCCCCAAAAAGAACTGCTCTCCAAATACCTTTATGACGATGTTGGCTCCGCGCTGTTCGAAGTGATCAGCGTGCTGCCGGAGTATGGCCTGACCAGGGCGGACGAGCGCGTGCTGCGGCGGAACGCGTACGAGATTGTGGAGCGGCTGCCTCTCCCCATGATGGTGGCCGAACTGGGGAGTGGAAGCGGCAAAAAGACGCGCTGGCTTCTGAAAGCCTTGGCTCGCCGTCAGCACACGGCATATTGCCCGATCGAAATCTCGCCAACTGCGCTGGCTATGTGCAAGCGCGAGCTCGGTGACATCGACGCGATCAGCATTGTAGGCTTCGAGCGCGAGTATCTCGATGGCCTCGCCGAAGTGGCAGCTCACCGCAAGAGCAATCAACACCTGCTCGTTCTCTTCTTAGGGAGCACGATCGGAAACTTCGACCGTCCCGCGGGCCTGCAATTCCTGAAGGACATACGGGCCACGTTGCTACCTGGCGACTCGTTGCTGCTGGGCACCGACCTGCTGAAGCCCATCCCGCAGCTATTGGAGGCCTATGCCGACCCCCTGGGTGTGACGGCGGCCTTTAATAAGAATCTTTTGGCCCGCATCAATCACGAGCTCGGTGCCGATTTCGACCTCGAGCAGTTCCAGCACGTCGCGAAGTTCAATGCGAAGGAGCGCAGCGTGGAAATGCACCTCATGTCAAACTGCGCTCAAACGGTAACGATTCCGGGAGCTGGATTTTCTGTCCGATTTGTCCAGGGCGAAACCATCTGGACCGAAAGCAGTCACAAGTATTCCAAGGATGAAATTTGCGGGATGGCCAGCGCGACTGGATTCGAATGTCAGGCCCAATGGATCGACCAGGAGTGGCCGTTTGCCGAAAGCTTACTGGTAGTTCAGTAGAATTGTGAGCTAGCGAACGGAAACTTCTCGCGATACGTCAGCCTTCGCCAGGGGCAGGTCGACTCGAAAGATAGAACCGGCGCCGAGCGTGCTCTCCACGGTTATGTTGCCGTGGTGCTGTTCGACGATCCATTGGGCAATCGCGAGGCCCAGCCCGGCGCCGCCTATCTCGCGGCTGCGTTCCTTGTTCACCCGGTAAAAACGCTCGAAGATGCGCTGCTGCTCGTCTTCGGCGACACCCACTCCGTTGTCTTGCACGCTGATGACCGCTCGTCCCGCGACTTCTTCCGCCGACAAGCTGACCGCGCCTCCGGAGGGCGAAGTGTACTTAAAGGCATTGTCGAGCAGAATGTCGATGACCCGGCGCAGGGCGGCCGCGTCGCCGGAAACCCGCAACTCCGCATTTAACAGCCGCTCGCTGAACTGCATACCCCGAACATTCGCCACCTGGCGCCATCCCCTGGCGATCTCTTGCAGCGTACCCCGTAGTTCGATGGGCTCGACGTGCAAACTCTGGCGGCCGGAATCGGCGCGTGCGAGCGCCAGCAATTCCTCCAGCAGGGACGTCGTGCGTTCCGCTTCGAGCAGGATGCGGCGCAGCGCCTCCCGGTATTCGGCCTCGCCGCGCGACCGGCGCAGCGCGGCCTCGGCCTCCGTGCGGATCAGGGCAATCGGGGTACGCAGTTCGTGGGAAGCGTCCGCCGTGAAGTTTGTCGTGCGCTTAAACGAGACTTCCAGGCGCGCCAGCATCTCGTTGATCGCGTCGCAGAGCCTCTGCAGTTCGTCGCCGGTTTTCGGCGACTGGATGCGCTGGATCAGCGAGTGTCCATCGATGACGCGTGCGGCGCGCGTCACGTTCTCAACCGGAGCCAGTGCCCGCCGGCTCAACGCATAGCAGAGCAATGCTCCGCCCAGCGAGAGCAATGGCGCAAGCAACAGGAGTTGATTTCTGAAATGCACAAGGGCGTCTCTTTCACGCAGGTTCTCGCGAAGAAAGAGCCACGTCCCCGCACCGAAGATTAACTGCGCCAGCACGAATAGGCTGAAGTACCAAACTGCCAGCCGAACCCCAATGGAGATCTTCCTCATCGCTGAGGCGCTCCACGAAAGATTCGTGAGGCAACAAGGCGGGACTCCCCATGCTGCCGGGGATCGACGGTCGCGCAGGGCACGCCTGCGACGCGTAGGGCTATCGCGAAAAGCCGGTCATGGCCGGAAGCTGAAAGCGCCAAAAATTCTCACCTCGTAGTTCCACATCGAGGGGGAGGCGGAAGTTTGCTCTTCTTGCGTTTACAAATGGTAACCCTGCGTGCCTTGCGAAACCCAGGTACCGAAGGTCCAATGGGCAACGCCAGGGGATAGCGGGCCGTCTAAGGACTGGAGTTCAGCATCTGCCCGCACGACAGGCCCGAAACCAGCGGCCCCGAGTGGGGATGGAATAGAATATCTCGTTCCTGTTTTCAATCCAATCCCGATTTACGCCCGGCAACGAGGTGGTTGGGAATGCCCGGCGCAAAGGAGCCCAAACGGTGTTGACCAGAGCAAGTCTCCTGATTGTTGCCCTGACCGGCCTAATGTGGCTGACCGCCTGCGGCAGCGCAAAGCGCCAGACCGCCTATGTCACGACCCCTCAGAACGATGGAGTGACGGCGTTCCGCGTTAACACCGATACCGGAGAGCTAAAAGAAATCCTCGGCTCGCCCTACCCAACCGGAATCTCCCCAACCGCGATTCGCGTCCACCCGTCGGGAAAGTTCGCCTACGTGTCCAATGCCGGCGAAGATACCATCTCCCTCTATAAGATTGGCAGCACCGGAGAACTGACCGAAGTCACGCCGCGCGCGGTGACCGGAGACCAGCCTTCGGACATCCTCATCGACCCGGCCGGGACGTTTCTGTTTTCGGTGAACAGCGCCGGGAACACGATTTCGGCATTTTCCATTGACTCGGGAACGGGCGTTCTTTCGGCGGTGGGAACTCCCCCTTCGACCTTCGGCTTCACCCCCATTCACGGAGCGATCGCGCCCTCGGGAAAATTCCTCTACGTTGCCAACTCCAACAGCGCCAGCATTACCGGATATGCCATCGATGGTTCGGGCGGCCTTACGCTAATCCCCGGCTCACCGATGAGAGTCGGGAATGGGCCGAACTGGATCGCGATCGATCCGGCCGAAAAGTTCTTGTACGTGGCAAACCTGCAGGACGGAACATTTTCCGGATTCAACATCGATGGAACCAGCGGCGTCTTGCAGGCGATGGGTGGGTCTCCCTTTGGCGTTTCGACGACCACCACCACGGTGATTCCGCTCAGTTCGCTGGTAGTGGATGCATCGGGAAAATATCTCTACATCACCGCGCTGAACTCAGGAAACAACGTCTACGGCTTTATGATTGATGGCACTAGCGGAGTTCCCACGGCGGCGGTAGGCAATCCTGTTGCGGCGGGCAGCAACGCATCCTTCATTGTGAACGATACCACCGGTGGGCTGATCTTCGTGGGCAACCAGACCTCGAACAGCGTATCCGGATTCAAGATCGATCCAGCAACCGGCGTGTTAACCCTGATTTCGACTACCAGCACGGGCTCGCCTCCAACCTCAATGGTTCTTGTGAAGTAGGAGGCTCAGCGAACGCTTTCTGCAGGGCGCAGATTGGTGTCGGCCATAAAGTCGACGCTTGCGTCGCTATCCAGCAGGATGAAAACCTGGTCGTTGGGTATTTCTGCCGGCCTTCCATTGACGTCCAGGATCACGGAGTCGGGTGTAATGGCGGCCACGCTGCAGTGGCGTAGAATGCGCACTTTCTTTTCCCGCTCGGCTGTCTCAATAAACTTCCGATTGCGTTCGGGACCGCGCTGGAATTGGTCTCCACGGTAGCTGAGCGTTACGCGGTTGCGTTCCGCATGACTCAGGGCGATCGCGGCATGAATCGCGGCATCGCCACCACCTACGATCAGGATGTCGCTGTCAGAGTACTTCCCCGCGTCATCCAGCTTGTAGGAGACCTTAGGTAATTCCTCTCCCGGAATGCCCAGCCGCGACTCTGCTGCCGCTTCCACTTTGACAGGCGCGGGAGCCGCCACCGGCTGCACCAGAGGCTTGCTCGCAGCTGCTTTCTTTACGGCGGCCTCCTGCTTGGCCTCTTCGCTTCCATCCTTCGTCATGTCGCGCGCACCGAAGCCGACCCCAATCTTCTTCAGGAAGTCGTTGGGTGGGGTACCGCCGGCAAAGATCCACACGAAGTCGTTCGGAATCTCCCGTTGCTGCCCCTCGACTTCGATCAGTACGGACTGTTCCTTAAACTCGGTTGGGCTCGAATTAAACAGAACCTCAACCTTCCCGGATTTCATGCTTTCTGCAATGCGCTGCGAGTTGCGCTCTTTGATTCGGCTGAATTGAGATTGACGATAGGATAACGTGACCTTATTGCCTACCTGGTGCGCCAGCCCCATGGCGGCCTCGACGGCGCTATCTCCTCCGCCCACCACCATGATCCTCTTGTTCACGTAGTGGTCCGCCTCGATCAGGCGGTACATCACCTTGGAAAGGTCTTCGCCTTTCACCCCAAGCTTGCGCGGCGTACCCGTGCGTCCCAGGGCAAGGATCACTGCATGGGAGTGGTACCTGGCGTCTTGCGTGCTTACGGTGAAGATCCCGTCTTCGCCGCGTTTGATGTCTTCCACCTTCTGTCCCGTACGTACCTTGAAGTCGGCGCGATGCAGGACCTTGTCCCAGAAAGCGAGCAGGTTCTCTTTGGAAAGCTCAGTCTTCTTGAACTTGCCGTACATCGGGAACTCGACCGGACTGGTCATCACCAATTTCTGCCGGGGATATTTGGCGACCGTGCCGCCTATTTCGTCGCGCTCCAGGGTCAGGTATTTGAGCTTGTGCTGGATGGCGCGCAGCGACGCGGAAATTCCGGCGGGGCCGGCGCCGATGATCAGAACATCGTATACATCCGGAACCGTCCGCGCAGTGCCGCGAGCAGTGAAGCGATTCAGGATAGTGTCGACGCATTCCCGTCCCTGGTTGACTGCATTCTTGATGAGTGCCAAACCGCCGAGTTCCCCCACGATGAAAAGGTTTGGGACTGTGGTTTCGAACTCTCCGCTCAGGGTTGGCATGTCGCCGCCCATGCTCGGGCTAGCCATCACCATGGTGATGGCGCCGACTGGGCAAGCATCGGCGCAGAGTGAGTGTCCGATGCACTTATAACCGTTGACGATGACGGCCTTGCCGCCCAGCATGGCCAGCACATCGCCTTCCGGGCAGACGGTCGTGCAGGTGGCACACCCAATGCAGTAGGCGTTGTCGATGTGGGGGTGCTGGGCCTTGGGCCCCTCGGAGAACAGTTTTCCCTTTTCGGCGGCGGCCCGGGCCTGGGCGTCCCGCTTCTTAAGACCCTTGAAGTAGTTTCGCAGAAAGAAAACAGTAAGGGCCGCTGCGACGATAAAGGCAATCAGTGTATCCATGCCACTTCAGAAACTCTACCACCGAAAGCCCATCGAAAGAGCGAGGCCAATGTGAAACAAGGCCAACAACGCAAACGTGTAGCTAAACGGCTTATGAACTACGTGCCAAAGATGAAATACCTGTTCCGAGCGCTTCAGGAAGAGAATTCGCTTGGTTAGTGCTGCGTCCTCGCGAGCGGCGCCCACCGCGCGTTCGACCTCGCGGTTGCCGGTCTGCAAAAAGCCTCCCAGCGTGCTCACCTTGTCTCCGAAGGCCAGTGCGTGGCGGCGAAGCCGGGCAACGCGAAATGCGCGCGCAAGATCCAGCGCAAACATGTAACCCAATGCAGAAACCATGGAAAGCTGGCGCACGCGCTCGGGACTGGGCAAGGTCAACAGCGCCCGCAGGTCCCGCTCGGAAACAAGTTTCTGCTGGGTCAACTGCCCCAGCAGTTTCTGGTGGAAGTCCTGCAATTCCCTCTGCGTCATCTCGGCGGCCTTCAGATTCCGAGGAATCTGCCCGTAAAGATAACGGCCGATGATGCCGCTGACTGACACGGCGAACATAATCCAGAACGCCATACCGGCGAACCCGCCAAACTTGAAGGACGAGTGAAAGGCAATCACGAACGGCGCCGAGATCCCGAGGATCACGTGATAGTCGAGCCAGTGGCGGGAGTTGCCCTTCTTCATCAACCACGACCAGTGCTTGCGCAGCGGGTAGAGGAAGATGATCAGGAACATGGTCACGCCCAGCCATCCCAGCTTCAGGCCGATCGTGCCGCTGGGCCGCAAAGCAGTGAATTTGGGAGAAAACGGCCGATCCGCCGAGCCCAGGGTGTAATAGTCAAACCCGTAGACCGTCAGGGCCAGAATCAGAGTCGCAAAAAGAACATATCCAGCTGCCACTCGGGAACGATGGCCCCGTTCGCGATCTCGAACGGGCGCCACCGCGGTGGCAACAGAAGCATTCGCACTCATTTCGTAGCAACTTTCTCTTCCGTACTTACAGAGAATTGTTTGTAGTCCGTGAAGTTATGAGTATTGCGCCAATGCTGGCGCGGAGTCTCTACTTCTACACTGGCCTGAGCGGGGAACCAGTAAACATCCTTGAGATTCTTGAAAGGCACCGGCTGAAACTGAACCTCGGAGCGCATGGACTTCAAGCCGATGTCTTCCATGCTGGTCGCAAGACCAGCATCAATTTTACCAATGATTCCGGTCTCCGGGTCGATCCAGGCCACACCCGCAAGATCCAGCGGGTATTCACGGCCTCGCAGTGACAGCGCGGCCGGCGAGCGCATCCCCGAAATGTGCTTGAACTGCACCTTGTGAAATATGTGGCCGCCGATCTGGTCTTCGCCTAAATCAGTAAATTCAAAACCCGAAGAATAGTAGGGATGAAACACCAAAAATAATGTGGCGAATCCGTTGCTCACCAGCATGGAAACGCCTTTTTTCGGTTCTTTTTTTGATTCTTTAACCGCCAGCCGGGATTCGTCGAGACTGATTTCGCCACCCGCGTTCGTAAGAATTACCAGGTAGTCGTAGGTCGATTCTTCCTTCAACTCGACCTTGCCGTCCGCCTTGAACTTCTCCTGCGTCACGTGCTCGGTGCACTTAACGTCCGAAAACTTCTCAACAAACTTGGCAACTTGGTCGTTTGCGCGACCAATCATCTCCTGGAGAGAATTGCTCTCTGCCATAGAAAATGGGCTGATTGCACACAGGAGGATGCCAGTAATTAGGGGTCTCACACCTAGGGTCTTGCACGCAGGGTGCCACTTCATTGAGCCTTGCCCCTCCGAGAGTCGAAGCGGTAGCCAATGCTGAACAACCACTGGTCATAACTCTGGGTCAGACCGCGGCTCACCGTGAAACCGCCCTGAATGAAGTAGTGCAAGCCCATGTTCATTTCGACGTTGCTGGTCACGAACCTGGAATTGCTGTTGCTGGAAAGCGGAGTTACGAAATTCTGCTGCCCGCCCAGTAATTCCAGGCGGAAATTGTCGCCCATACTCCGCGAAAGCGAGATCGACTCATAGATTCCATTGCCGAATGAGCTGTTGAAGCGCGCGTAATGCCCGTCGGCCCGAATATGGATCCACGGCAGGCGGTCGAACGTGATCCCGTATAACTCGTTCAACGAGGCGCTTGTGTCGCCCGACCGATTGCTCTTACCCAGGTTCGTGTAGACCCAAACCGTCTTCAGGACTCCGAGTCGCACGCCCCCGCTAAAGCCCTGGAATAAGTACTTATCCAGCAGGCTGGTGGAGACAAGCGCTTCGTTAAACGTTGGTAAATCTCTGAAATAAGTGTAGTTAGCGTCGAACTCGATGCGCTCGTGCGGCTGGTATCGAACCGTCAGGAAATTCCGCGAGATCCCCGCTCCAGGTGAGCCTCCCGCCTTGTATCCAACGGGGCTATCCGCCTGCAGTGAGTCATAAATCGCCACATAGCGCTTGTAGTAAATACCATTCTCTAAGAACACGAAGGGGCGATCAATCTTCCACTTCAGGGTGCTTAGAGCCATGCCCGACGTGCTGGTATAGCGGAGGCTGTCATAGTTTCCGCCTTCGAAGTTCACGAAGACTCCGCCGATCCGGCGATCCGGGCTGTAGCTCCAGGATGTGGGATCGGGGGTCGATCCGGCAAAAACGCCCATGGTTGCAGCGTGCCCGACCCGGCGGCCAAAGTATCCACCATCCAGCGTGTCGAGGCTTGTAGCCCACGGCAAGTACATGCGCCCGAAACCCGCGACCCATGGCGAGTTCGGATTGTCGTAGGTCATGCTCAGGTGGTAGGTCCGATTCAGCAGATCCTGGATGGTCGCGTTTCCCGTGTAATTGTTGGCGGTCAGACGCCCGCGCCAGTAGCCGCTGGCGTTCCAGTACGTGCCGCCGATCCGGGTCATATCCAGCCGGGCCACCAGCCCGATGTTCGTGTTACTTCCGCCCGTGGAACCGTGAAACGACGTGCCCATGTAATCGACGCCAATGCGTCCGCGCGCTCGGTTCACCGATGGCATCGGAGGCCGCGGCACCTGCACACGGGCTTCTTCATCCAGCGTGTCGCCTTCGGTGAACGAAATGACCGTCGGATACTTGCGGGTTGCGCTCAGCGTGCTCTGCGCCACCAGCCCTTGCACATCCTGCGAGGAAAGGTACGCAAGATCGCCAGGTTTGAGGTCGCGCTTGGGCGTGTGCACGTCAGAAACGGCCGAAGCCTCTGCCACCGATGTGACTTCGAGTTCGGCGATGATGTGATCGGCATTGCCGCCCGCGGCGCCATGAACCGCACCCGTGGGCGTATCCCGAACCACCAGCTTCATGCCTTCTGACAGCCCGGCGCTGCGTCCGCCATCAATGTAGGCGGTTCCGGCCGCCACATACTTCACTTTGAAAGCTGTGCGGAAGTCTGGATGCGCAGCGCGCAAAGCCAGCGATGCTGGAATATCAGGCTCTGCCGCCGCGGTAACGATGCTGTCGGGGGCGGATTCTTCGATCAGCGGAACCTCGGGACCACTCTGCACGGATGCTTCCGGCTCGGAAGGTTCCGGCTCGATCGGCACCATCTCGAGCTTCTCGCCCGGCGCCAGTCCAAGCGGGTTCGCGATGGATGCCCCCGAAATGGTGGGTATGGATGGAGGCGCGACCGTTGTCGCGGTGGCCGCCTGAGTTGCGCCTGGCGGATTTGCGACCGTGGCATCTTGCGGACTGCTCGCGGACGTTGTCGTGGAACTTGGCGCGGTCGCCGGTGCCGAGGTGCCCAGCGGATTGGCTACGGTGGCGCCTTGCGCAACGGTTGTCGGAGCGGCGGCCGTTGAGGATGATGTTGGCGGCAGTCCAAGCGGGTTCGAAACTGTCGCACTCTGCGATGCGGGAGGCGTTGTCGTTGCGCTGCTGCTCGGAGTGGAGGGGGCCGCTTGTCCCGGGGGATTGGCAGCACTTGCCGCCGGAGTTTTATCCGCGGGTGCGCTCACAGTTGCCGACAGAACTTTGGCGGTAATGTTGGGCGAGCCGGCCGAACTCGGCGTCGAGCTTACGGGCGCCGGTGTCGACGCGGGCGGCGTGACGGGCGCCGCAGCATTTGTCGCGACTGTCGCGGCCCCTGCCGGGTTTTCGGAAACAACGCTTGGTTTTTCGGCCGCTGCCGGTCCGGTCGCAATCTTCGGTCCCGCATTCTGCGACGGAGCCACGCTCACGCTCATGGTCGCCGGCGCACTACTCACGGGTGCGCTCGAAGTCGGAACGGTCTTTACTGCGAATTCAGGACTGGGCGTGTTCGCAGAGGCTGCAGCGGTCTGAGGCGCGGGAACGCTGCCCGCTCCAGGCGCGCCCATGCCGGGGAAGACGGTGCCTTGCTGCAGGCTTCCCAGCTTCGGATGAGCAGCGGAAGGGTTGGCAGAAGTCGCAGGGGTTGCGGTGGCCGTCTGCGCAGGCGCCGGTTTCTCAGGGAAATTGATTGGCGGAAACTTGGGCGGAACCGGGATGGGAGCTGGCGCGGCCGTGGCGGAAGCTGTCACGGGTTCTTGAGGCTTGCGCCGGAACATCCCTGCCAGGGGAGCCGACGCCGCCGGCGCAGGTCCGAACCGTCGCACCACAACCTCTGCGTTCTCGGATGGCTGCACCCGCAGCGTGATGACATTTCCCTCGGTGTTCAGCGTGTAAGGATGCGAACTGTCCAGATCGACAACCACACGCGTAACGGGCGGATTCGCGCTGTTCAGGCCGAGCCGCACTGCTTTCACGCCGTTGGCGTCGAGCGGAAAATGCTTTTGTTTGGCATCGGAGATCGTGCCGGGAAGAACCAGGACGAGACGGTCGGGATTGATTGCAGTTTCGACTGCCGGCTTGACGGCTCCGGTCAGGACGACCTGGATGGTGACATCCCCGCCGTCGCGCTTCACCTGGAGTTGTTCAATCTCAGCCGCGCCGCCTGCTGTGCTCTGCGCAGCGCCCAGCGAGCCCAATAGCAGGAGCACGGGTAGTAGCCGCGTACGGTTCATCTGACCTCATAACTCACGGGCATTTCGCCCGTAGGGGGAAAGTTATTTACTTACTGAACCGGAGACGGCCGGCCCTACTTCTGAATCTCTGCACGACACTAGCCACCGCGACCATTGCGGTGACATTGGTAACAATTCACGCTGTTGTACACATACCCACCCACGTTGGGGTGGCGGAAATTGGCAGAATTATTATCCTCCATGTTCGTGGCAGCCTGTGCACTGAACACCGAGTAATCGTTCGAATTCGTGTGGCAGGTAGCGCAGACCCCGTTCGCGTTGCCATGGTTCGTCGGGAAGTACGTGTGGTTGAATGTCGCCCCCGTCCATGCCGTCGTGGTGTGACAGGTGGCGCAGGTCGTCGGGAACCCGGCGGACGCGTGATTCGGGTTGGTCGTGCCGTTGTAATCGCTCTGGTGGCAACCCACGCAGGCTGTCGGCAGCGTCGTGTAGTTGTTATTCACGTGGCAATTGGCACACGCGACGGTCGTATGCGCGCCAGTCAGCGGGAAGGCCGTCGTGTTGTGATTGAAGGTCGCGCTGGTCCAGTTCGTCGTGCTGTGGCAGACATCGCAGGTCGTCGGGAAACCCACCGTTGAGTGCTTCGGATTATTTGTATTGTTGTAGTCCGTCTGGTGGCACGAGATGCAAGTCGCATTTGCGTTGGTCAGGTTGTAGTTGCCATTCACGTGACACGAAGCACAGGCCACGGTGGTGTGCGCGCCGGTCAGCGTAAAGCCGGTCGTCGAGTGATCGAACGTGCCGTTGCCCCAGTTCGTTGTGGTGTGGCACTGGTCGCAATTCTGAGGGAATCCGGCCGATACGTGATTCGGATTCGTCGTGCCCTGGAAATCTTTCAGGTGGCACTGCACGCAGGCTCCGCTGGTCAGGTTGTAGGCGTTGTTCACGTGGCATTGAGCGCACTGTACAGAAGTGTGCGCGCCAGTCAGCGCGAAGCCTGTAGTTGAGTGATCGAAAGTCGCCGATGTCCAGTTCGTCGTGCTGTGGCACTGCTGGCAAGTCTGCGCAAAGCCGGCTGCCGCGTGCGGCGGATTATTGGTTGTCTGGAAATCGTTCAGGTGGCAACTGACGCAGGCGGTGTTCGCGGCCGTCAGGTTGTAATTGCCATTCACGTGGCAGGATGTGCAAGCCACGGTCGTATGCGCTCCCGTCAGTGGGAAGCCCGTCGTTGCGTGATCAAACGTCGCATTGCCCCATGAAGTCGTGTTGTGGCACTGCTGGCAGGTCTGCGGGAAGTTCGACTGCACGTGGTTTGGATTCGTAGCGCCCTGGAAGTCTGCCAGGTGGCAGCTCGCACATGGCGTATTCGCGGCCGTCAGGTTGTAGTTGCCATTCACGTGGCACTGGGTGCACTGCAACGAGGTATGCGCGCCCGTCAGCGGGAACCCGGTCGTCGAGTGATCAAAAGTCGCATTCCCCCACGTCGTCGTGGTGTGGCACTGCTGGCAGGTCTGCGGGAAGTTCGACTGCACGTGGTTCGGATTCGTGGTTCCCTGGAAATCCTTCAGGTGGCAGCTGACGCAGGCCGTATTTGCGCTGGTCAGGTTGTAGTTGCCGTTCACGTGGCAACTTGCGCACGCAACCGTCGTGTGGGCACCCGTCAATGGGAATCCAGTGGTCGAGTGATCGAAGGTCGCGCTCGTCCAGTTCGTCGTGCTGTGGCACTGCTGGCAAGTCTGCGGGAAGCCAGACTGCACGTGATTCGGATTGGTGGTGCCCTGGAAATCCTTCAGGTGGCAGCTCACGCAGGCCGTGTTCGCGCTCGTCAAATTGTAGTTGTTGTTCACGTGGCATTGCGCGCACTGCACGCTAGTGTGCGCGCCGGTCAGCGGGAAGCCCGTAGTGGAGTGATCGAAAGTCGCGCTGGTCCACGTGGTTGTGCTGTGGCACTGCTGGCAAGTCTGCGGGAATCCGGACTGCACATGGTTGGGATTGGTCGTGCCCTGGAAATCCTTCAGGTGGCAGCTCACGCAGGCCGTATTCGCGCTAGTCAGGTTGTAGTTCCCGTTGACGTGGCACTGCGCGCATTGCACGCTGGTGTGCGCCCCGGTCAGCGGGAAGCCCGTGGTCGAGTGGTCAAAGTTGGCACTCATCCACGTAGTCGTACTGTGGCACTGCTGGCAGGTTTGCGGGAATCCGGACTGCACGTGATTCGGCTGCGTCGTGCCCTGGAAGTCCTTCAGGTGGCAACTCACGCAAGCCGTATTGGCGCTAGTCAGGTTGTAATTATTGTTGACGTGGCATTGTGCGCACTGCACGGACGTATGCGCGCCGGTCAGCGGGAAGCCCGTCGTCGAGTGATCAAAAGTCGCGCTCGTCCAGGTGGTTGTGCTGTGGCACTGCTGGCAAGTCTGCGGGAATCCGGAACTGACGTGGTTCGGATTCGTCGTGCCCTGGAAATCTTTCAGGTGGCAGCTCACGCAAGCCGTGTTCGCGCTGGTCAGATTGTAGTTCCCGTTCACGTGGCACTGTGCGCACTGCACGCTGGTGTGCGCCCCGGTCAGCGGGAAGCCAGTCGTCGCATGGTCGAAATTCGCGCCCATCCACGTCGTCGTGGTGTGGCATTGCTGGCAAGTCTGCGCGAAGCCCGACTGCACGTGGTTGGGATTGGTCGCGCCCTGGAAATCCTTCAGGTGGCAACTGACGCAGGCCGTGTTCGCGCTCGTCAAATTGTAGTTGTTGTTGACGTGGCATTGCGCGCACTGCACGGACGTATGTGCCCCGGTCAGCGCAAATCCAGTGGTGGAGTGATCAAAGGTCGCGCCATTCCACGAAGTCGTGCTGTGGCACTGCTGGCAAGTCTGCGGGAATCCGGAACTGACGTGGTTCGGATTGGCTGCGCCCTGGAAATCCTTCAAGTGACAACTGACGCAGGCCGTGTCCGCGCTGGTCAGGTTGTAGTTCCCATTCACGTGGCACTGCGCGCACTGGACTGTGCTGTGCGCGCCAGTCAGTGGGAACCCGGTGGTCGCATGATCGAAATTCGCACCTGTCCAGGTAGTCGTGTTGTGGCACTGCGTGCAGGTTTGCGAAAAACCGGATTGCACGTGGTTGGGATTGGCCGCGCCCTGGAAATCTTTCAGGTGGCAGCTGACGCATGCCGTATTCGCGCTGGTCAGGGTGTAGTTACCATTCACGTGGCATTGCGCGCACTGCACCGTCGAGTGCGCCCCGGTCAGCGGGAAGCCGGTGGTCGAGTGATCAAAGGTCGCGCCTGTCCACGTGGTCGTGTTGTGGCACTGCGTACAGGTCTGCGGGAATGCGGACTGCACGTGGTTCGGATTCGTGGTTCCCTGGAAATCCTTCAGGTGGCAGCTCACGCAAGCGGTATTCGCGCTGGTGAGGTTGTAGTTGCCATTCACATGGCACTGCGCGCACTGCACCGTCGCGTGGGCCCCGCTCAGCGGGAAGCCGGTGGTCGAGTGATCAAAGGTCGCGTTGTTCCAGGAAGTCGTGTTGTGGCACTGCTGGCAAGTCTGCGGGAACCCGGACTGCACGTGATTCGGGTTTGTCGCGGTATTGAAATCCTTAATGTGGCAAGAGGAGCAGTCGCTCGCCGTTCCGACGAAATTCCCATTGATATGGCACTGCGTGCAGGCAACCGTTGAGTGCGCTCCCGTCAGCGGGAACTTCGTGAACGTATTGTGATTGAAAGTCGTCGGATCCCACGCGCTCGAGTTGTGGCAGGTCTGGCACGTAGTCGGGAAGCCGGCCTGGGCGTGCGGCGGGTTGGTCGTCTTGTTGAAGTCCGCCATGTGACAGCCCACGCAGGTTGCGGGCGTCCCGACGAACTTGCCTCCGGCATGGCAGGAGTTGCAGTCCAGCGCCGCGTGCGCACCCACCAGGGCGAATCCGGTGAACTTCACGTGATCGAACTTCGCGCCCATCCAGTTGTCCATGGAATGGCACTGTTCGCAGGTGACCGGCATGTTCAGCGCGACGTGGTCAATGCCCGCGGACCGGGTGTTGATGAAATCTCTCTGGTGGCAGGAATAGCACTGCGTTGAAAGTCCCTGGAACTGGCCAACCGCGGCACCCTTGTGACATGAGTCGCAATCCACGGTGGCGTGTGCACCGATCAACGGGAAACGATTCATGTGCTGGTTGATCTGCTGGATCGAAACGTTCCAGCCTTTCACCGTGTGGCACTGTTCGCAGTTCGCGCCCATCTGCGCCTTGTGAATGTCCGCGTGGCACTGTGAGCACTGCGTCCCCACGTTCGTGAAGACGGGCTTGGTATGGCACTGCGTGCACGAAACGCCTTCGTGCATTCCGCGCAATGGATACTTTGTGGTGTTGTGATCGAATTCAGGAACGGCGCGAATCGGTTTCCAGCCACTCAGCGTATGGCAATTCTGGCAAGGAATACTAAGACTGCCGTGGGGACTCCGCGAATTTGCGGACGACTGCGATTGCGCCGCCGGCTGACCGCCGGGCAGCGTCGCAAAGACGACCGCCATAGAAAGCAGGATTGTCGAACCCAAGGTAGCCCCAACTCCACACGAAAGGATTTCGACTCACGAGACGAAGCACTTCAATAACTGTCAGTAAGGTTATGAGAAAGAACAGCAATCGAACGTCCAGCAAGCTTATGCAGGTGAGAATTGTTGTGGAAGGTTACATAAGTACATGGATTTCCGGACTTATTTCGTAACTGCAGGAAGTGGTGGGACTTGGCGGGAAGCAGCGTCTCAAAATTTGTAAAAAATGTAAGTTCTGCAGCCTACTGTGAGTTTTTTTTACTGTGGAGAACCAGACCTGCACATACTGTCCAAAAAATTGGACGCAAAATTGCTAGTGGGGCGTGCGCGTCGCTAACTTTTCTTCAGAGGTTTGATCTCTGGGCCGTGACAATCCGCGCAGGCCTTCTTGGTTGGCGCATAGAAGAGGACCTGCTTTCCATCCACGTCTTTGAAGAGTTTGTGGCAACCGGCGCAAGCGACGTTGCGATGTTCGCCTTCCAGCGCGAACGTGGTGCGCTTGTCATGGTCAAACAGTGATGGTTTCCACTTGGTGGCCTTGTGGCAGTCGGCGCACTGCGTCACTTTGTTTTCGAAGAGCTTGGTGAATTGTCCGCCATGTACGTCTTCGTGGCACTCCTCGCACTTTTCCGGAGCCTTCTTAAAATCGACGTTGATCAGCTTGGTCTCGAGATTCGGCGGCTTGTGACAATCGATGCACGCAACCGCTCGATGCGCCCCCGCCAGCGGGAAGGTGGTTGTGCTGTGATCAAAGCCATCCAGTTCTTTCCAGGACTTCGTCGAGTGGCAAGCCTCGCAGCCCAAAGGCTTGCCGTTTTTCCCGATCTTCGCCATCCGCTCTTTGAACTGGTCGTGGTGCACGTCTTCGTGACAACTCGTGCACGACAGATTGTCGAAGTGGTAGGGAATTTTTGACTTGGGCGCGTCCTTATCCGCGAGCTTGTGGCAATCGCTGCAGGGAACCGCAATGTGCCCGCCCGTCAGTTCGAACCTGGTCTTCTTATGCTGGGCCAGCGTGAAGGTCGAGGGACTGTAGCCCTTCAGGTTGTGACACTGGTCGCACTGGTTCTCGTAGGGTTTGGCGGCGAATTGCCCGTTGTGCTCGTCTTTGTGGCAATCGGTGCAGCGTTTGAAGTTCACGATCTTGAAGATCGTGTCCTTGCCTTTCGGCGTGTGGCACTGCTCGCACTTCAATTTGGCGTGCCCGTCGATCAAGGGGTAGTCGGTCTTGGCATGCGCTTTCACGTCGAACAGCGATGGCTTCCATCCCTCTACCTTGTGGCAGCTGGAACACTCGATGCCGTCCGGTTGCCGCTTGGCGAACTGCCCCTTGTGATCGTCCTTGTGGCAGTCGGTGCACTTGGCAAACGGGAGCTCCTTCTTGAAATCTCCATTGGCGTGACACTGAACGCATTCGACTGTTGCATGCTTCCCCAGGAGCGGGTACTTGGTCTTCGAGTGATCGAAGTTATTGTTCAGACCCGTGGTCGAGACGCGTTTCCAACTGCTGGTGTTGTGACACGACTGGCAGCTCTTGTCCTTGAAGCTCCCTTTGTGCGGATCGGCATGGCAGTCGTCGCACTTACTGAAGGGCAGTCCCTTGTAACGGGGAGCGCCGCTCGCGTCCGGCCTGTGGCACTTTTCGCATTTCACCTGCTGATGCAGGCCGGTGAGGGGGTATCGGGTCTTACTGTGGTCGAACTTTCCGGACGTGTCCTTCCAATTCACAAAATTGTGACATTGGAGGCAATTGGGCCCCAGCCGCCCTTCGTGGAAATCCTTGTGGCAGGCGGTGCAGGTTTGAGGAATGCCAAGGAAAGACTTGCTGAGGTCCTTCGCCTTGAGGTTAGGGCGCTCCGCCGCCGGAATCTTTTCAGGGAGATGGCACTTATTACAAGCTAAACCGGCATGCTTGCCTTCCAGAAGATAGCCGGTTTCTTTGTGATCGAACTTGTTGGGATCCCACTTGATGAGAGGGAAATTCGGCCCGTTGTGATCGGAGTGGCAGCGCACGCACTCCTGGCTGGAACCGGCGGGAATGTGATACGAGGCGTGCAGTCCGCGCTTGTTGGCCACGCGCGACCCGATGTCAGAGTGACAACCGATGCAGCGGAACTCCGGCTTCCCGCCACCGATCTTGTGGCAGTCCGTGCAATGCATCGCACCGTCCAGAAACTGATGCTGGCGCGCCAGAGGGCCCGGAGAAATCTGGGCATGCGCACTCGCTGCGAACAAACCTGCGGCCACGAAAAGCAGCAACCCGAGAAGCGGACGCCACGACGCCTGCAAGTGGCGGCGGGACGAAGCGCGCAGTTTGTTTGGGACTTGCAAATTGGCCAAAGCCAGTTCCGCTCCCCGAAAAAACGGCCGGAGGTAACCTCCCCGTGCCAGTACCCCTTTGCTTCGATGGGAAAGTCTATCAAGCCACGTGGTCTACGCAACAGTCTCCGGAAGGGCACGCGAGGATTTCAGCGAATGAATGGAGGAACGGATCACCCCATGCAGTGATCTTCGTCACTAGCAATGTGATTTTCGTCACCACCGAGCGGGGCTGCGTCACAGTGCAAAAACCCGCTCCTCGGTAGCATAGCGAGGGAGGGCAACACCCATGTCGACCGCCTGGACGTCGCGCTACGCGCAGCGCACCAAGGGAATCAAGAGTTCCGCCATTCGCGAACTGCTGAAGTTCACCCAGCGGCCCGAGGTGATCTCGTTCGCAGGCGGCTTGCCAGCGGCGGAGGTTTTTCCCGCAAAGCGGTTTCAGGAGGCCTGCGCCAAGGTACTCGAGCAAAAGTCCCATCTCGCTCTCCAGTACGGGGCGACCGAAGGCTACGAGCCGCTGCGGGAAATGGTCGCGCGGCACATCGCGCGCTACGGGATCAAGGCAAAGTCAGAAAACGTCCTCATCACCTCCGGCTCCCAGCAGGCTCTGGATCTCATCGGCAAACTTCTCATCAACCCCGGGGATCGCGTCCTGGTCGAAGCGCCCACTTACCTCGGCGCTCTGCAGGCATTCAACATCTACGGCGCGGATTATGTCAGCGTGCCCAGCGATGAGGACGGCATGCGTTCCGATTTGCTCGAAGCCCCGCTGCGCTCGGGACCGAAGTTCATGTACGTCCTGCCGAACTTCCAGAATCCTGGCGGGACCACGCTCTGCGAAGGCCGCCGCCATGAGCTGGTTTTATTGGCGGACAAGTACGGAATTCCCATCGTGGAAGACGATCCCTACGGACAGCTGCGCTACGAAGGCGAGCACCTCACGCCGCTGGTGGTGTTAGATCGGGAGAATTTGCGACGCGACGATGGCTACTCGATCGGGAATGTCCTCTACTTAAGCACGTTTTCGAAAACCCTGGCGCCGGGTTTGCGGCTGGGATGGATCGTCGCTCCGCCCGACGTGATTGCCAAACTGGTGCAACTCAAGCAGGGCGCCGATCTCCACACTTCAACCTTTGTGCAGATGGTCGCCCACGAAGTTGCACGCGACAATTTCCTCGACGAGCACGTGAAATTGATCCGTCGCGTGTATTGCGAACGCCGCGACGTGATGCTCGAGGCGCTCACTCGTTACTTTCCGCCCGAAGTCACCTGGACCCGGCCCAAGGGAGGCCTGTTCCTGTGGGTGACCTTGCCGGAGGGCGCGGACGCTGCGGAATTGTTCGAAGCCGCCATGCGCGAGAATGTGGCGTTTGTTCCGGGCGATTGCTTCTATGCGCCCAACGGCCATCGAGACAACGGCAAGCGGCAAATGCGCCTCAATTTTTCATCTTCACCGCCCGACCAGATCCGCGAAGGCATCCGTCGCCTGAGCATCGCGGTGAAGAAACAGCTGGAGGCACTCCACCCGTCGCCCGTAAGTTCACGCTGACCGTTCCTTGGGTTCGGCGAGGTTCCATGGCTTGCCGAACGGATGCTCCAGCGATGGACTTTGCGGCGTGAATAGTTCGGCGCCATTTTCCGTGATGTGCATGTCGTCTTCCAGGCGGACGCCGAACTCACCGCGAATATAGATGCCCGGTTCGTCGCTGAACGTCATGTTGGGCGCGATCTTGGTGCCGTTCCCGCGCACCAGGTACGGCCATTCATGGCCGTCCATCCCGATGCCGTGTCCCACCCGGTGCGTGAAGAACTTGTAGTCCGGTCCGTACCCGGC
Source organism: uncultured Acidobacteriota bacterium (assembly GCA_963733805.1). Taxonomy (GTDB): domain Bacteria; phylum Acidobacteriota; class Terriglobia; order Terriglobales; family Acidobacteriaceae; genus Gp1-AA133. The sequence continues at coordinate 141,483 of CAVTEO010000015.1, forward strand.
ATCCGTGATCACCTTTCGCGCGGCGGCGTCGACCGCGCCGCACTCTACTCCAGGCCGGGCTGCTGCCAGCGCCGCCGATTGAGCGCGGTGCACAATGTCAAAGACCTTCTTTACCTTGTCCGGCGCTGTACCAAGCACCATCATTCGCGTGATGTCCGATTGATAGCCTTCCACTTTGCAGCCGCCGTCCACCAGTACCGGCACACCTTCGCGGATCACCTGCAGCTGAGTTGAGCCATGCGGGAACGCGGAAAACTCACCCACTTCGACCAGGGCATCCCCGGCAAAGCCAAGCTTTTGATGCGCCGCCTCAATCCAGTTTCCAACCTCAACCTGCGTGATGCCATCGCGCAACCCGCGGTAGACGGCTTCGTATGCGGTAAGAGTGACATGATTGGCCAGCCGCATCAGTTCAAGTTCCGCGGGACTCTTGATCATCCGGCATCCCGCCGTCACCGGCGTCGCACTCACCAGCTTCGCCAGCGGAGCGGCCTTCTCGATACCCTCGCGAAAAACAAAGTGCACCGTCTCCTCAATCCCGATTTTTCCGGTGAGGATCCCATGATCCTTGAAGCCCTGTGCGATGCGCTGGTAAGAATTTTCCTCTTCCTGCCAGATGCGGACGTCCACCTGCGCACCTTCCGGCGCTTGCTCAATCTGCTCGCGCGCGCGCCCTTCCTCAAATGCCGGACACACGTAAAATGCAGTTCCCTTCGCAGGCAGGACCATCGCGAACATTCGCTCGCCGCCCCACCACCGAATTCCGGTGAAGTAGTTCAAGGAGGTCCCTTCCATCAGGAGGATGGCATCAAGATCATTGGACTCCATCAAGGCGCGTGCCTTTTCCTGGCGCGCCTGCCGCTCTGCGAGCCCGATGGGTTTCTCCTGGCCCTTCATCGATTTGAGGGCCGCGATCGGTGGTGGCAGGGCAGGAGCCTGATTTTCGGACTCTATGAAGCGCGCGGATCCGGGTACCATCGCGAGAGCGGCGGCCGTGGTTTGAAAGAAAGTTCGTCGGGTCGGCATAGTCGGTAGCGAATTATAGTGGGTTCGGTTTTTGGCTGGGGTGGTTTCCTCCGGGTCCCGAAAATAGGCACGACTGCGAACACGAAAGTACTACCCGCCTCCCAGCACCTGTCGCATCTCCGCTCTTGTCCTGTTTCCACGTAGAGTTATGGGGGTCGACGTCAAAATAGAACTCCGGGGTGCCGGGTGCAAAAATTCTTGTCCGCAGCAACGCTGATTCTTGCCGCAAGCACTTTCGCGGCCGCGCAAGCTCAATCCGCAACTTCGTTTCCCGCCAAGACCGCCAGGGTGTCTCACACCACCAAGGCCATGCACTACGCGCCCCAGGGCCCGGGTGTGAAGGTCGCCTTCCAGAGTTCTTCCCTGATGGCGGGAGCCACGGGAGAGGCCAGGGTCGAGGGCAAGAAAACCAATGTCGAGATCGATGCCAAATTTCAAGGCCTCGAGGACTCCAGCAAGTTCGGCCTCGAGTATCTGACCTACGTACTATGGGCGGTTTCTCCGCAAGGCCGCGCCGTGAATTTGGGCGAGCTCACGCTCGACCATGGCAAGGGACACATCAAGACCTACACCGACATGCAGACCTTCGGCATGATCGTCACGGCTGAGCCGTACTCTGCCGTTTCTCAGCCGGGCAACACCGTTGTGCTTGAAAACGTAGTGGTCGCCGCGGGCGAGGACATCACGGCGAAGTATGAACTGCTGGGCAGCGGAACGTACTCGTCGGTCAACACCCACATCCAGGACGCGATTTTCGGAATTGATTCCAATACCCCGCGCGAGCTATTCGAGGCGCGGAATGCCGTGCGCATTGCGCACATTGCCGCCGCCGACAAGTACGCTCCCACCATCATCGCGAAAGCCGATGAGCAACTGCGCCGCGCGGAATCGGCCTATCGCGGCAAGCAGGACAAGCGTTCTATTGAAGCCGCCGCCCGCGAGGCCGCGCAGACTGCCGAAGAATCGCGAGTGATGGCCGTCAAGCAAAAGGCGGAAGAGGAAGCGCAAGCTCAGGCGGCTGCGGAAAAGAAAGCTGCCGAGGATCGCGCCGCAAGAGCCCGGGCCGACGCTGACGCACAGGCCAGAGCCCGCGCGGAGGCCGACGCCGCCCGCGAGCAGGCCGACGCCGCCCGCGCACAGGCAGAAATAGCAAAAGCGGAAGCCCTGAAGGCCGCGCAGGAAGCCGCCCGCCAGAAGCAGGACGCGGAGCAGGCGAAGGCCGAAGCGCTCGCGCAGCAACAAGCCTTGGCGGCGGAAGCTGACAAAGCCCGCGCGGCAGCGGCCCAGTCTGACCAGCTTCGTCAGCAGGCCGAAAAAGAAAAGCAGGAATTGCGTGCACGATTGCTGCAGCAATTGAACACGGTTCTGGCAACTCGCGACAGCGCCCGCGGCTTGATTGCCAACATGTCAGACGTGCTGTTCAAGACCGGCAGCTCCGATCTTCTGGCGGGAGCTCGTGAGCGGCTGGCCAAAGTTTCCGGAATCGTACTCGCCTACCCCAGCCTCAAGCTCTCCGTTGAAGGACACACCGACAGCGTCGGCACCGACGACTACAACCAGCAACTTTCGGAAAAGCGCGCCCAGGCGGTGCGCGAGTACCTTGTCCAGCAGGGAATTTCCGGCGATATGATCGTCGCCACCGGCTTCGGCAAGACGGCTCCGGTCGCCTCGAACGACACGCCAGCGGGCCGGCAACAGAATCGCCGGGTCGAACTTGTCCTGTCGGGGGATGCGATCGGCGAAGGAAATTCCAGCGCCACCAGCGAGACCGCTTCATCCCGCTAGCAAAACCAATTAACCACAGAGGACACCGGGGAAGGCAGAGGTTCTTGGCTGCTCCGTGGCCCTCGGTGTCCTCCGTGGTTCCGAAGTTTTTGGGCGAGACTAAAATGCCACCATGGACGCTGGTTTCCAATGCGCGGGCTGCGGCGAGTGGAACGAGACTGCGGTGGATGAGTCCGCAGGCGGCCGCCAGAGCTACATCGAGGATTGCCAGGTGTGTTGCAAGCCCAACCTGCTGCGCGCTATCTACAATCCGGATACCGAGGCCTATCTCATCAGCGCCGACCTCGCGTGACTGGACGGGGCGATTCCCGATGCCAAAATCCCACAAGAACCCCGCAAGCATCTCGCAAGCGGCGCGCTTCAGGCGCTATAGTAAGCGCGTCGGGCCCGGAAAAATTTCTTAACCCTTAGGAGAATTCGCCCATGTCCACCTATCACGCCCCCACCGGACGGATGGTGTCTCATAACATGGTCACCACGCAGTTCGAACTCGACGGCTACCATGTGACTCGTACGCTCGGCGTGGTGCGCGGCATCGTGGTCCGCTCCCGGTCCATCTTTGGCACGATTGGAGCCGGCCTGCAAACGCTAGTGGGCGGAAACATCACCCTCCTGACCAATCTTTGCGAAAAGACTCGCTCCGAGGCCTTCGACCTCATGCTGCAGCATGCCGCCGAACTGGGGGGCAACGCGGTCGTGGGCGCGCGCTACGACGCGACAGAGATCATGCAGGGAGTCACCGAAGTGCTGGCGTACGGGACCGCGGTCTACGTCGAACCCTCCAAGTAGACTCAACAGCATTGCTTGTGAAAAATGATCTGATCTCCTGACGATGGCGAAGTGCGCTCAATGCGGTCGACAGCTCCCGGCATTTTCTTTCCGGAAGATTTGCGAATGGTGTGTCCGGCACGAAGCTGCGCAGCGCGGCGAAGAAGAGGAAGACGCCATTCAGCCGGTGATGCCAGTTCCCTGGGCGCAGGGAATGACCTCGTCGGCCATCGTCACGCAGGCATTTTTCGCCATCAATCTCATGGTGTTCGCGGCCATGGCGCTGGAAGGAATCGCCATGAGTCCCACCTCCCGGCAACTCATCCAGTGGGGAGCCAACTTCGGTCCCTATACGCTCGGCGGCCAGGAGTGGCGTCTGCTGTCTTGCACGGTTCTCCACATTGGCCTGCTGCACATTTTCTTCAACATGTGGTGCCTCTGGGATCTGGGCAATATGTGCGAAGGCCTATTTGGGCACGCGACCTTTGCCGCCGTCTACCTGATCTCGGGCGTGGGCGCGAGTCTTGCCAGTGTGTGGTGGAGACCGGTGGGCGTGAGCGCCGGGGCCTCGGGTGCGATCTTCGGCATCGTCGGAGCACTGATTGCCGCCCATTATCTGGGCGACTTCTCCGCGCCTCTGTTTGCGGTGCGCGCCAGGCTGCGCAGCGTGCTGGTGTTTGCCGGCTACGCCCTGATTTTCGGAGCCATGTCCGGACATACCGACAACGCTGCCCACATCGGCGGATTGGTTACCGGCCTCATCCTGGGTGCGCTGATCGCTCGCGTTGCTCCCCATCGTGATCCTGTGCGACGGCTTGCCGTCCTCTTGTGCGCGGCCGCCATTGTTTTCGGAGCGGGAGCATGGCTGCATCGTTCGCGAAGCTACCTGATTCACGCGCAGCGCGGCCAAGCACTCCTCGAGGAAAACCAGGTCGACCAGGCTGTCGCGGAACTGCAGACCGCCCTCCGTCAGCATCCCGATTACGTGCCCGCGCACTTCGCCCTGGCCCACGCCTACTTCAACCAGGGCCGGTTCGATCTTGCCGAAGCCGAACTGAAACGCGTTCTCCAGCTTCAGCCCCACCACGGAGCCGCTCAATACGAACTGGGAATGGCCTATCTGAACCAGAAGCGCGTGCTGGAGGCAAAGGAGAACTTTGCCGCGTTGGTGGCGGCCGACCGGAATGACGGCTATGCCCACCTCGGTCTCGGCATGGCCCTCGCCGCTGAACAGAACGATCCCGCCGCCGTCGAAGAATACAAACTCGCTGCCGAGCTTGAACCCGATCTTGAATCAGTCTTCTACCGGATGGGTGTCGCCCAGGCCAGGCAGAAAAACTACGATGCGGCGATTGCCGCTTTCCGCACCCAGCAACAAAAGGCGGGCGACGACATCGACACAGAGAATGCCCTGGCCGAAGCCTACCGCGCCAAGGGCATGGTAAAAGAAGCGGAAGAGGCGCAGCGCAAGGCGCAGCAGCTCAAGCCTTCGAAGTAGAGTCGCCCGCCTAGCCGCTTTGCAGCAATTCGGAAAGCACCTGCTGCCGATAGGCGAAGGTCGCCTTCATCTGCGGCCCCACGAACAACGCTTGCACGATCCCATCGAGCGGACCGAAACCGATTTCGTATTGCACTACATCGCGAACCATGGTGCCTGGTACGCCGTTCTGAACTTCCGCAACTAGTTCGTGACGGTGATGCCAGCTCTTGAATGGTCCCTGCACCTGGACGTCGGCGAAATGGTGATGCCATTCGAACTCCGTGATGCGGGAGATCCAGCGCCGCCGCCAGGGCAGCTTCGCCAACATGCGAAACGAAGTCACAATCTGTGAAGATGGACCTGCCAGAAGGTGTCCTCCCGATATTCCATCGGGCTTCGTCTCGGGCGCTACCAGGCGCAGTTCGTCGATTCGCGTCCCTGTCGACGTCGGCATGATTCGCGGAAGGTTTTTCGGGTTTGCGAAGAAGAGGAACACATCCGCGACCGGGAACGGAACCCAGCTGGCGAATTCAAGCCGATACACCATCGTGCGTCATCGTTCGCCGGAGCCGCGCGGCTTATCCACAGAAATCTTTGAAAAGCAATAGAGATAGTAAGCGAAGAAAGATCGAAGGAATCACTTTCCTAAACCCCACATCTTGTGGTCACCACCGCAGTTAGCCCCAACGACTGGCGCTTTTCCAAAACAGCATTTCCGGCACCCATCAACCTTGATATTTCTCGTTGACAACAAACCATTTAGGCGTAAGATGTGGGCAAAAGTGGTACAAAGTGGTCAAGCTAGTAGAGGTCGTGGGCAGCGGTGACTTTTTATCGAGGCGCCAGTGGAATTTGAGACTGACACCCTGAAAAACAGCCCGAACGAACCGGAAATGACCGTTTTGCGCGCCGCTTTTACCTCCTCCCTCGTTGCTGTGGTAGCAGCCGTCAGTAGCACTGGACGCCCTCGTCGGCGCAACCGAACTTATGTTTCGCGGAAATCACCCAACTCGCGTGGACGACAAAGGACGTCTCAAGGTCCCCGCGGAATTCAAACGGGTGATCGACGAGAAATACGGGACGCAATTCTACATCACAAGTCTGGATGGGAGAGTTGCCCAGATATATCCCTTCGAGGAATGGGAGCGGATCGAGCAGAAGTTGGCCAGTCTCTCCACTTTCAATCCCACGAAGAAGAAGTTCTTAACGCGAGCCAATTACTGGGGACAGCAAGTGGAGATGGACGGCCAGGGCCGGTTGCTGATTCCGCAACTGTTGCGCGAGAACGCGACCATCAAGGGCGAGGTCGCGGTGCTGGGCAATCTGACGTACCTGGAAGTACGCAACATGGAAGCGTTGCAACGAGAGATCGAGACCGAGTCGTTCACCACCGAAGATGAGAAGACGCTCGACGATTTGGGCATCTAGTGGACGAGGGTTTTGGAACAGACACCCCCGAGCGGGGGCATGGTGGCAAGCGTGGCCATGTACCGGTTCTTTTAAAAGAAGCGATCGATTTTCTAGCCATCCGGCGGGGTGGAACCTATATCGACGCCACGGTGGGCTTGGGCGGGCACGGTTACGAAATCGCAAAACGCCTCGGCGCACAGGGTCGTTTGATTGGGGTCGATAAAGACACTGCGGCGATTGAGATAGCTCGTAAGGGGTTGGTCCTCGGTCCTCGGTCGTCGGTCGTCGGCGAACACCCCGATGAGCCGCAAGCGACCAAGAACGAGCAAACAGATTGGCCTCGGGTCGAGTTGGTGCACGGTTCGTTTGCCGATTTAGCCGACGACCGACGACTGACGACCGACGACTCCAAGGTCGACGGCATTCTCGCCGACCTCGGCGTCAGCAGCCTGCAGCTCGACAACGCCGCGCGCGGATTCAGTTTTCAGGCGGAAGGACCGTTGGACATGCGTATGAACACGCAGTCCGGCGAGACCGCCGAACAAGTGGTAAATCAGGTCGACGAGGTCACACTCGCCAACCTGATTTACGAATTCGGTGAGGAAAGGAGGTCGCGGAGAATCGCCAGAGCCATTGTCCGGTCGCGGCCGATACAGACTACCGCGCAACTTGCGGAAATCGTTTCAGCCGCGGCCCGGCCAATGAACCAGGCGGAAAGAAGAATTCATCCCGCGACGCGCACCTTTCAGGCTCTCCGAATCTTCGTAAACCGCGAACTTGACGACCTGCGGGATTTGCTGAAAGCAGCCCCGCAGCTGCTGAAACCGGGAGGCAGGTTGGTGATCATCAGTTTCCACTCGTTGGAGGACCGCATTGTAAAAGATGCGCTCCGCGAAGGAGTGAAGCAAGGTCACTACCGCCTGCTGACCAAAAAGCCGGTGACGGCCGACGATGAAGAGATTGATCGCAACCCGCGGTCGCGCAGCGCGAAGCTGCGAGCCGCCGAAAAGGCTTGAAAGACACGGCTCAATACGCGTCGTGGCTCAACGGTTTCGCCCCGGAGAACCCGCCGGAGCGCCCAGCGCGACCGCTCATTGCGCTGGGGGATTGTGGGCGAAGTAACCCGGCACGCAACAGGGAAGGCGTGCCGGGGCAAGGTTTCAGCAACACCGCATCAAAAAATCCTGCCGATCTCTCGCAGCTGTCCCGGAGAGAAATCTGAAGGCAGGACAGGAGTCAGGGCCATGTATACCGGAACACTCATCAGCGAACTAATGGCAGTGGTCGAGCGGTCAGAAGCCCGCTTGCGCAACACCGAACGGGACAGCGAACTGGAGCGCTGGTATGCAAGCCAGCATTCGACCGCAACCCTGGAAGCCGAACTGCTGGGTGTGGCCTAGATGGCAGCGACGGCCGCAGTGCACGAATTGCCAGCAGCGAGCCGGCGACCTTCCTTCTGGATCGGCACGCCCGAAATCTACTTCAACAAGGTTATCGACAACTCGCGCCTGGTGAAGGTGGAAGATCCGCGCCGCGGCCGCGAGATGCGCCAGTTCGGTATCGCGCTCTCCTGCCTGTTCCTGCTGGTGATGACGTATGCCTGGCAGCATTTCAAGGCGATTGAGTACGGCTACCAGATCGAATCGCTGAAGATTCAACGCGACGGCATGGTGGAGATGAATCGCGAACTCCATCTGGAAGACGCGTCCCTGCGCAACCCGGAGCGCATCGATGCCATGGCGCGAAAACTCGGGCTGCAATCTCCGCAGGCAGGACAGGTGATGCACCTGGACACATCGGCGGATGCGGGTGCGCCCGTTATGGCGAGTATGACTCCGATCGGAGTGGTCTCGGCACGATAGCAAAAGCCGGCTTTCGGCTCGGAGAGGATGTGCCCTTCCCCGAGAAACACTATTTGGCGGCCTCCGATGTCTGGTGGGTCGCCATGTTTGTCTCTGACAGAAACGGCAAGAGGAACTGATCGTGGCGATCTCCCGCAATGGCACCAATCACCGGTTGTATCTTCTGGGAGGTCTGCTTCTCCTGTGGTTCTGCGCCATCTGCCTGCGCCTCGTTTACCTTCAGATTTTCTGCTACGGAGATTTTCAGCAGCGCGCCGACAAGCAGCAGCAGCGCGCGGTGAACGTCTCCGCCAAGCGCGGCATCATCTACGACCGTCAGGGCAACGCGCTCGCCATGTCGATTCTGGTCGACTCGGCCTTTGCCGTCCCCAGCGAGGTTCCCGATCTACCCAACGCCATCTCGCTGATTACGCGCATCAGCGGCGGCGACGCGCGCATGGTGCTGGCCGATTGCCGGGCTCACAAGACCTTCTGCTGGGTCGCGCGAAAAGCCAACGCGGACGTCATCGATCGCATTCGCGCCCTGAACCTGCAGGGCATCCACTTTCAGAAAGAATCAAAGCGCTTCTACCCCAAAAGAGAGCTCTCCGCCCAGGTGCTCGGCTACGTGGGCACCGATGACGAAGGCCTGAGCGGCATCGAGCGCGAATACAACGATCAGCTCAAGGGCCAGCCGGGCCGCATGCAGATTTCCGTGGACGCCCGCAAGAAATGGTTCGCGCGCATCGAGAAGGAGCCCGAGGCCGGCGACAATCTCGTTCTCACCATCGACGAGAAGATCCAGTACATCGCGGAGCGCGAACTCGAACAGGCGATCAAACAGACGCAGGCGATTGCCGGAACTGTGATTGTCGAGAACCCCCACACGGGAGAAATCCTGGCCCTCGCCAACCGGCCCACCTTCAATCCGAACATCAAAAAAGAGATCAAGAATGAAAACTTGAAGAATCGGGCCGTAAGCGACATTTACGAGCCCGGATCGACTTTCAAGCTGGTAACCATCTCCGGCGCGGTCGAAGAGAAACTGACCCGGCCGGACGAGATGTTCGATTGCCAGATGGGCTCCATCGTGATCAATGGCATGCGCATTCGCGACAGCAAAAAACACGGAGTGCTGACCGTGACCGATGTGCTGGCCGAATCCAGCGACGTCGGCTCGGTGAAGATCGCGCTGCGCCTGGGCGAGGACCGATTCTACAAATATATCCGCGCCTTCGGCTTTGGCCAGCAAACCGGGATCGAATTGCCGGGAGAGACGCGCGGCATGACGAAACCCGTAAACCGCTGGTCCAAGGTTTCCATTGGCGCCATCGCGATTGGTCAGGAAATCGGCGTCTCGCCCGTCCAACTCGCAGCCATGGTTTCGACATTTGCGAATGACGGTGTCTGGGTTGCGCCGCGTATTGTCGCAACGACCACCGCGCCGCAAGGCACGCCCCAGTCGGTGGTCTTTCATCCCCAACAGGAACGGCGAGTCGTCTCCTCCCTCACTGCCGCCAAAATGCGGCAGATGATGCAACGCGTCGTACTGTCTCCACATGGAACGGGACGGAGGGCCATACTGGAGGGTTACACCTCGGCAGGGAAGACCGGTACCGGCCAGAAGGTGGATCCCAGCACGGGAGTCTATTCGCGCACCAAGTATGTTGCCTCGTTCGCGGGCTTCGCTCCGATCAACAATCCGGCTGTAACCGTTGCCGTCATCCTCGATTCCCCGGTTGGCCTGCACCAGGGCGGGCAAGTATCGGCACCTGTGTTTCAGCGCATTACGCAGCAGGTGCTCGAGTACATGCACGTGGCACACGATCTGGCGCTGCCGCCCAACCGCCAGGTTTGGTTGGCACAGCACAAGGTCAAGGATTCCGATCTCGACGAAGGCTCGCCCGATCGTTTGGGATCCGTGCTCGACCTTGCCGACAGTGCTGCTGATACCACTCCGCTGCCGCCACAGCCCAAACCTCCCGCGGCTCAAGCGGCAGTCGTGCCCGCGGCCCTGCGAGAGAAAGAATCGCCTCCCCGCGTGCGCGTAACGGCTCCGCCGAAACCCGTGCCCTCTGCTCCCGAGCCTGAGCCTTCCAAGGGCACGGTCGTTCTCGACGTTGAGCAGGGGGGAATCGAGGTGCCATCATTCCTCGGCAAGAGTGTTCGCGGTGCCATCGAGACCGCCCAGGACAGTGGCCTCGAACTGAACCCAGTCGGCAGCGGGATCGCGCGGGAACAGACTCCGGCGCCTGGGACTCACGTTACCGCCGGTTCCAGAGTGCTGGTGAAGTTCGGCCGCTGATTCAGGCAGGCGTGTTGTTTGTCCGTAACCAGGATTAACGCTCGCTTTTCAGAGCGGAAGTGATTTCCCACCTCGAACATGCACTAGAATCACGGCAATGACCTTTGAGCAGATCCTGCAGGGGGCCGAAGTACTGTCTCAGACCGACGCCGCCGCCGTCGTAGGCCTCGCCTACGACTCGCGTCGGGTGAAGCCTGGCTACCTCTTCCTCGCCATGCAGGGCGAGACCAGCAACGGCAATCAATTCATTGACCGCGCCATCGCCGCGGGAGCCGTCGCGATCGTGACCGATTCTGCCACCGAGCAGGCTCGCCCCGGCATTGCCTGGGCCCTGGTAACTCACGGACGTCGCGCGTTGGCACGGCTGAGCGCCAACTTCTACAAGCAGCCCGCCGAGCGCCTCGCGATCACTGGAGTGACGGGAACCAACGGCAAGAGCACCACAACCTTCCTGCTCGAATCCATTCTCATCGCCGCCGGGCGCAAGAATCTGCTGGTCGGCACCATCGAGTACCATGTCGCGGGCAAAGTCCTGCCGGCGCCTCACACAACGCCCGAATCGCTCGAACTCAACCAGATGCTCGCCGAAGGAATCGGCCAGGGCGCAACCGAGGCCGTGATGGAGGTCTCTTCCCACGCGCTGGCGCAGCAGCGCGTTTTCGCAATTCCCTTTGATGTCGCCGTTTTCACCAACCTCACCCGTGATCACCTCGACTACCACCGCACCATGGAAGAGTATTTCGATGCCAAGCGAATTCTGTTTGAAGGCTGTGGCACCGAGGCGCCGCGAGTTTCCGTGATCAACAGCGACGATGAGTATGGCGGAAAGCTCGCGTCCATCAGCAAAAACGCTGGTTCTAAAGTCCGCACCTATGGTTGGGCCGCCGGAGATTTTCACGCCGAAAATGTCGAGATCACATCGCGCGGCACGCGTTTTGACATGGCGACCCCCAGCGGCACGATCGCTATCTTCTCGCCGCTGATCGGGAAGGTGAACGTCTACAACATTCTGGCCGCGTCGGCCGCTGCCTGGGCGCGAGACTGCTCTCCCCGGGAAATCGCCGTGGGTGTGGCAGCCCTCACACGCGTTCCGGGCCGCTTCGAGCGGGTGGACTGCGGCCAGCCTTTCACCGTGGTCGTCGACTACGCACACACCGACGACGCCCTGCGAAACCTGACGGCGTTAGCTCGCGAATTCGTAACCCAGGCCGGGCAGAAGGGCCGGGTCATCACCGTATTCGGCTGCGGAGGCGACCGCGATCGCGCGAAGCGCCCGCTGATGGGCGAGGCGGCTGGCAAAGGCAGCGACTTCGCAGTCCTGACCTCCGACAACCCGCGCAGTGAAGACCCGCTCGCCATCATGAACGATGCGGTCGTCGGTCTGCAGCGCTCGGGCGCAAAGTACGCCATGGAGCCGGATCGACGTGCCGCCATCGGCCTTGCCGTCGGAGAAGCGCGCCCGGGAGACATCGTGCTCATCGCCGGCAAGGGCCACGAAAAAGTGCAGATCTCGCGTGCAGGCTCGCTGCCCTTTGACGACGTGCAAGTAGCCTGCGAAGTCCTGGGAAAATGCGGCTATGAGTGCCGGACGGCAACCGCCGGAGCGGGTCAAAAAGCATGAAGCTCCGCCTGGCGCGAATCGAAGAGTTTCTCAACGCCACTGGCGAATGCGAATTGAAAGAGATTGCGACTGGGTACTCGATCGACTCGCGCACCGTTCAGCCGGGCGAACTCTTCTTCGCGGTCAAGGGCGAGCGCCTGGATGGCCACGACTTCGTTCACCAGGCCCTCGAACGAGGCGCGGTCTCGGCCGTAGTGCGCAAGGGTCAACTGGCTTGCTACTCAGTCAAAACCTGTCTGCTGGCGGTGGACGACACGCTGCTTGCCCTTCAGACCCTGGCCACGGCCGTTCGGCGACTCTGGGGGAAACCCGTCGTCGGGGTCACGGGATCCGCCGGCAAGACGACCACCAAGGAAGCTATCGCGCACGTCCTGGCTAGCCGTTTTCGAGTGTTGAAGTCCGAAGGCAACTTCAACAACCATTTCGGACTGCCGCTCATGCTCCTCAAGCTGGAACCAGAACATGAGGTAGCCGTGATTGAGATGGGCATGTCGCACGCGGGCGAGATTTCGGCGCTGGCAAAGATCGCGCAACCGGAGATTGGCGTCGTCACCGTCGTGGCGCCCGTCCATCTCGAATACTTCGAATCTCTTGCCGCCATCGCCAGAGCGAAATATGAATTGATTGAATCCTTGCCTCCCGGAGGCACAGCCGTCCTGAACGCGGACGACGAATATGTTTCGCAATTCGGACGCGACTTCAAAGGGAAAGTTGTGCTCTATGGCACGCATGGTTCGGCTACGTTGCGGGCGGAGAATATTCAGTCTCGCGGCGCCGAAGGTTCCACTTTTGATGTTGAGGTGAAGGGCGTGCGGGAACGAGCCGTGCTGCCCTTGGTCGGCACCCACAATGTTTCTAACGCCCTGGCCGCCGTGGCCGTGGCTCTTGACCGGGGAATCAGTCTGACGAACGCAGTCGCAGCCCTGGCCACTCTGAAGGCTGCCGATAAACGCGGACAGGTCGTCCAAGTGGGTAACATCCGCGTCATCAACGATTGTTACAATTCCAATCCAAAAGCCCTGGACGCCATGGTGGACGCTCTTGCGACCATGCCGGCCAAACGGCGGATCGTGGTCGCGGGTGAGATGCTGGAACTTGGACCTGCGGGTCCAGAAATGCACAGCGCCGCCGGGCGGCACATTGCGAAGGGCAACATCGATGTACTGCTCGGAGTTCGAGGCCTCGCCCAGAACATGGTGGACGCGGCCAAAGCAGCCGGAGCGCGCGCAGAGTTTGTTGCCAGCGCCGAAGAGGCCGGCCAATGGTTAGCCCGCGAGACGCGCGAAGGCGACGTGGTCCTGCTCAAGGCATCGCGCGGTGTGAAACTGGAAAAGGCGCTCGAGAAGTGGAGAGAAACTAGCGGCTAGCGGATCATTGGTCCGTCAACGACCAACGACCGACGACCGGTTCTGGAGGACGATTGCTTTACTGGCTGCTGTTCGTCAAGCTGTACCATTACTTCCCGCCATTCCGGATCTTCCGCTACCTCACGTTTCGCACCGCTTTTGCCAGCCTGACTGCTTTGTTTACGGGCCTGATCGTTGGCCCGATGGTGATCAACCGCCTGCGGGAATTTCAGATCGGCCAGTTCATCCGCGAGGAAGGTCCCAAGGCTCACCAGAAAAAAGCCGGCACGCCCACCATGGGAGGCCTGCTGATCGCCATTGCCGTCGTAGTCCCGACGCTGCTCTGGGCTGATCTTTCGAACGTATTCGTCTGGATCGCTATGGCATCGATTACAGCCTTCGCCGCCATCGGCTTTGCCGACGACTACATCAAGGTAGTGCAGCGCCGCAACCTGGGTCTGACGGCGCGCGCGAAACTCGGCCTGCAAATCATTATCAGTCTGCTGATTGCTTGCGCTCTCATTTATATGCAGACGCGCGGCATGTATTCGACCCGCCTGGTTGTCCCTTTTATCAAGCAGTTCCGGCCTGACCTGGTGATTGGCCACCTGCTCCACACGCCTCACCTGTGGCCGCTGGCGTTCATTCCTTTCGCGATTTTCGTCTGCCTGGTGATCGTCGGCTCCAGCAACGCGGTCAACCTGACCGATGGACTGGATGGCCTGGCCATCGGGTGCACCGTGATTGCCGCTGGAGCGCTCACGGTACTCACCTACGTCAGCGGCCACGCGGCGTTTGCCACCTATCTCGGCTTGCCGCACATGCCACAGGTCGGAGAACTCACCATCTTCTGTGGGGCCATGGTCGGATCGGCCATCGGGTTTCTCTGGTACAACGCGCATCCCGCCGAAGTTTTCATGGGAGATGTCGGATCGCTCGCCCTGGGTGGAGCCATCGGAACAGTCGCCGTCCTGATCAAGCAGGAGTTGCTCTTGCCCTTCATCGGCGGTGTGTTCGTGATCGAAGCCCTGTCGGTGATTCTGCAGGTCGCCTCTTACAAGTTGCGCAAGAAAAGAATATTCAAGATGGCGCCCATCCATCACCATTTCGAGCTGATGGGCTGGTCCGAGTCCAAGGTCATCGTTCGCTTCTGGATCGCGTCATTAGTGTTCGCGTTATTTGCCCTGACAACCCTGAAGTTGCGATAAAAAATTACTCACCACAGAGACACAGTGAAGACCAATCAGGGTTTTCTCTGGGTCTCTGTGCCTCTGTGGTAAAACTTGACTGCGTGGATCTGAACAACAAGCGCGTCCTCGTCGTCGGCCTTGGCAAGTCTGGAGTCGCCTCCGCCCTTTTCCTCAAGGATCGCGGCGCCCGTGTGACTGTTTCCGATACAAAATCCCCCGACCAGTTGCGCGACGAGATTCCAATCCTGCTTGATCACGGGATCACCGTCGAAACCGGCGGTCACGGCGAGCGTACCTTCCGCGGCCAGGACCTGATCGTTGTCAGCCCCGGAGTTCCGGTCGACGCAGCGCCCCTGGTGCAAGCCCGAGCCTCGGGGGAACCCGTCATCGGCGAAATCGAATTGGCGGCGCAGAATTTGACGGGCCCCATCGTCGCCATCACCGGCTCCAACGGCAAAACCACAACCACCACTCTGGCCGGTGAGATACTCGCCGCCGGAGGTCTTCCGGTCGCGGTTGGCGGCAATATCGGCACGCCCGCCATCTCCTTGATCGCAGCCGCGACTAAAGAGACCATCTTCGTCCTTGAGATTTCAAGTTTTCAGCTGGAAACGATTCAAACCTTCCGGCCGAAAGTGGCGGTCATCCTCAACATCACGCCCGATCATCTTGACCGCCATCGCACCTTCCAGACTTACGTGGATGCGAAGGCGCGCATCTTCGAAAACCAGCAGGCCGGCGATTTCGCTGTCCTGAACGAGGATGATCCGACCTGCCGGACCCTGCGCGATCGAACTCGAGCGCAGGTCTTCTGGTTCAGCCGCAAGCAGGAAGTACAAAACGGCGCGTGCGTGCGAGACGGAAAGATTCTCTTCCGCGACGGGACCGGCCAGCGCGAGATCATGCTGGTCAACGAAATCCCCCTGAAAGGCGCCCACAACGTTGAGAACGTCCTGGCTGGAATCTGCGCCGGTGCGCTCATGGGCTGTGAGCCGGCGACCATCCGCAAAGCCATCCAGGACTTCAAAGCCGTGGAACACCGGCTGGAGTACGTGGCTACGATCAAGGGCGTCGAGTACTTCAACGACTCCAAAGCCACCAACGTCGACGCCACCATCAAGGCGCTCGAATCTTTCCCCAAAAACATCCACCTCATTCTCGGCGGCAAGGATAAAGGCAGCGATTACACCGTGCTCAACGATCTGCTGCGCGAGCGCGTGAAGCGCGTATACACAATCGGCACCGCCGCGGAAAAAATCGAATCGCACATCAAGGGAGCCGCCGAGATCGTGCACGCCGAAACCCTGGAGAATGCCATCCGGCGAGCCGCAGCCGTAGGCCAGGCCGGCGACATCGTCCTGCTTGCCCCCGCTTGCGCCAGCTTTGACCAGTTCCAGAGCTACAACCACCGGGGACGAGTCTTCAAAGAAGTAGTGCAAAGCCTGGAAAGGCAGCACGTGAAGGCTTAGTCATTCTCGTGCCTTCGTAAGGGAACCGCTGCGAAGGCAAATTTCGCCGCGACGGCCTCCTATCAAACCAACCCCACCGTGTACCCACTCCGCGTTCCCCACAACATCTCGCCCCCGAACCAAAAGAGTCAGCCATCTCACAAATTCTCTGCCGCAAATCACTCCCGGCCTGCGTGTCGGCGTGTTGAAATAGCCCTTCATGGCCAAGCGCGTCAGCGTCGATCGATGGCTGTTCACGGTCACCATGTTGCTCGTTTTTGTCGGGCTGGTGATGGTGTTCAGCGCCTCAGCCGTTATGGCAAAAGAGCGCTTCGGATCGCCCTACACTTTCGTTCTCAAACAGTTCTCCTGGGCCGTGGCCGGCATTCTGGCGATGCTGGTTGCGATGAAGATCGATTACCGCCGCTACAAGCACCCGGGTGTGGTTTTCTCGTTGCTGGCCGTGACCACGCTCCTGCTGCTCAGTGTGTTCCTGCTCGACCGGACCCATAACACGCATCGCTGGATACGCTGGAGCGGGTTCTCGTTCGAGCCCTCGGAACTCGCCAAGCCCGCGCTGATCCTGTTCCTGGCGTTCTTTCTCGAGAGCCGCACCAAGGCTATTGAAGACTGGAGGAATACGCTGCTCCCGGCGATCGTGCCGACCCTGGTCTTTCTGTTGCTGATCGTCGCGCAGCCCGACCTGGGGACCGCCATCGCCTGCGCCGGCATCACGGCGGCCATCCTGTTCGTCGCCGGAATGCAGTTCCGCTATTTCGCGTACGGCTTTGCCGCGTCCCTGCTGCCTCTCTACTTCCTGCTCTTTCACGTGAGCTGGCGGCGAGACCGCATCCTTGCCTTCTGGAATCCATATGCCGATCCCAGGGGCACCGGCTTTCACATCATTCAGTCCCTGATTGCCGTAAGCACCGGCGGCCTGACCGGCCTTGGCCTGATGGAAGGCAAGCAGAAGTTGTTCTATCTGCCCGAGCCGCATACCGATTTCATTTTTGCCGTGACCGCCGAAGAACTCGGGCTGGTGGGCGCATTGTTCGTAGTGGTGTTGTTCGCGATTTTCCTATGGCGCGGAACCCGAACCGCCCTGCGCACCACCGATCTGTTCGGAAGGTTCCTCGCAGTGGGCATCACCAGCATGATCATCCTGCAGGCCTTCATCAACATCAGCGTGGTCCTCGGCCTGATGCCGACCAAAGGAATCCCGCTCCCCTTCGTCTCCTACGGCGGATCATCACTGTTTGTGATGTTGGGGTGCGTGGGGGTGCTGCTCAACATTTCGAAGCAGGCAGAGTGAGGAGCGAGCTACGAGACGCGAGCTTCGAGCTACGAGCAGACCGTTAGGGCAACAATTTCGACATCACATCAGTCCGTCGAGAGGCGCGACGTCAAAACACACCCGCTCGCTCATAGCTCGCGGCTCGAAGCTCGTAGCTAAAATATCCTCATGCGCGTAGTCTTGGCGGGCGGCGGCACGGGTGGACACGTCATCCCCGCGCTCGCCATTGCCCAACAACTGAAGAAGCAGTACGCCGCCGAGTTACTCTTCATCGGAACGCCTCGCGGCATGGAAAACCGCCTCGTTCCCGCCGCCGGGTTCGAACTGCGGCTGGTTCAAGTGGGCGCGCTCAAGAACGTGAGCCTCGCGACTCGCCTCAAAACCTCGCTCGATCTCCCACGCGCCATCTGGAACTCGCGCCGCATGCTCGACCAGTTCCAGCCCGACGTTGTTATTGGCGTAGGCGGATACGCGTCCGGCCCAGCCATGGCGGCCGCTATCTTGCGTGGTACTCCGACCATCGCCTTCGAGCCCAACGTTGTGCCCGGCTTTGCGAATCGCATGGTGGCCCGCTGGGTCTCGGCCGCCGCCGTGCACTTCGAAGAGACCTGCAGATATTTCCCGAACTGCCACGTAACCGGCGTTCCCGTCAGGACCGCTTTCTTTCAGATCCCGTCCAAGCCGCCCGGCACCCCAACGCTACTAGTCTTTGGCGGAAGCCAGGGCGCGCGCGCCATCAATGAAGCGATGATCGACTCCCTGCCCGGCCTGGCGGCAAGGGCGCCTACCCTGCACATCGTCCATCAGACCGGAGAGCGCGACTTCGAGCGCGTCCGCTCCGCCTACAGCCAGGCCGCCATCTCCGGAGAAGTCCACAAGTTCATCGACAACATGCCTGAGATGTTCGCGCGCGCCGACTTGCTGGTATGCCGCTCGGGCGCCAGCACCGTGGGAGAGATTACAGCCGCCGGAAAGCCCGCAATCTTTGTCCCCTTCCCCCGCGCCGCCGACGACCATCAGAACGTGAATGCCCGCGCCCTCGAACGCGCCGGAGCGGCGGTAGTGGTCGAAGAATCGAAACTGGAGTCCGCCTACCTGGTCGATACCATCACAGCCCTGATCGACGACAACTCCCGCCTGCAAGGAATGTCAGCCGCCGCCAAATCCCTGGCCCATCCAAATGCCGTAGAAGAAATCGCCGCGATCGTGGAGGAACTGATCGACTCCCGGATCAGGATCTGATCGCATCGAAACCTGATTAACGACGGCTCTCCTTAAATTTGTCATCCTGAGCGAAGTGAGGCGCCAGCAACGCAGTCGAAGGACCCCGCGTTCCGGTGCGATGGCATGACCTTGAAGAAATTCTCCTTAGGTTCACGGACAAGGTTCTCCGCCCCAGAAACGCCTGAGAACCTTGAATGCGCTGCGGTGATTGCGGATATCAGGCATCCAAAATCTCGCGGGCGAGGGCGCCCGCGCTACACTAGACATGCTTCGCCATGTTCGCCAAAATCCAGCGCATCCATTTCGTGGGCATCGGCGGTATCGGCATGAGCGGCATCGCCGAAGTGCTGCTCAATCTCGGCTACAAGATCTCCGGCTCCGATCTGAAGAGTTCCGTGGTCACACAAAGGCTGGCCGCGCTCGGTGCCACCACCTTCGAAGGCCACACCGCCGAAAATGTCTCCGGCGCCGAAGTGGTCGTTACCAGTTCCGCCATTTCGGCCGAGAATCCCGAGGTTGCCGAAGCCCGCAAGCTTCATATCCCGGTCATCCAGCGCGCGGAGATGCTCGCCGAACTCATGCGACTCAAGTACGGCATCGCCGTCGCCGGCATGCATGGCAAGACGACCACCACCTCGATGGTTGCCGCGGTCCTCGCCGCGGGCGGCCTCGACCCGACTGTGGTGGTCGGCGGCCGCGTCGACGCCATGGGCTCCAACGCCCGCCTCGGCAAATCGCAATACCTGGTCGCTGAAGCCGATGAAAGCGATCGCTCGTTCTTGAAACTTTCCCCCATCCTGTCGATCGTGACCAACATCGATCGCGAGCACATGGACTGCTATCGCAACATGCGCGACGTGCGCCAGACGTTTCTGGAATTCATGGACCTTGTGCCCTTCTACGGAATGATCGTGGCCTGCAACGACGATCCCATCCTGCGTAAGTTGCTGCCGCAGGTTCAAAGACGGGTCGTGACCTACGGAACTCGCCGTGGTTCCGATTTCCTCATCCGTCCAGGCAAAATCGAGCACCAGCCCGGTGAGCACCGCCCCTTGACATACTTTCGGGTCAGTTACCGCGCCAAACAACTCGCAGAATTCGTGCTCCACGTCCCCGGCGCGCACAACATCCTGAACGCCACCGCGGCTATTGCCGTCGGCATCGGGCTCGAGATTCCCGTCGAAACCATTCACACCGCCCTCGAAAACTTTCGCGGAGTCGATCGCCGCTTCCAACTCAAGGGTAAAGCTGGCGGAGTCAGCGTGATCGACGACTACGGACACCACCCAACCGAAATCAAAGCTACCCTGGCCGCAGCGAAGCAGTGCGGCTTCCGCAAAATTCACGTGGTCTTTCAGCCCCATCGATATACGCGCACTCAGGAATTGCTGGAAAACTTCACCACCGCGTTCCAGGAGGCGGATTCGCTCCGCATCCTAGATATCTACGCAGCCAGCGAGAAGCCCATCGAGGGCATCTCTGGAGAGACTCTGGCCGCACGGATCCAGGGCGCGTCCGGCCAGAAGGTCCGCTATAGCCCCTCTTTCGCCGAAGTTGCCGAATCCGTGTCGTCCGAGGCCGAGGAGGGCGACATGATTCTGACCCTGGGGGCAGGCAGTGTTTCACAGCTGGGACCGATGATCATCGAAAAGCTACGCTCCCGCCAGCCGGTCGCCCCGTCGAGCTAAATAATAGAAATTGTTCAGTTTACGACCCGTTCGACGGCAAGTCTCAAAGCGAGACACACCACGATTTTTCTCTGAAACTTTTCTGACATATCGGCCGTATCCATCCCTAACAAAGTCTCGGCCTCTTCGTCTAAGCAATCAGTAAAGGTTCAGGAGCACGTTATGCGATCCGATAAAGCTTGGTATTGGCTGGTGGCAGGCGTTGTTGCCCTGGGGTTGAACGGAGCGTATCGGGATGGCCAGCTGGGCTGGGCGCATGTTCTGGCCGATCGCGCTGCGGCTACCGTGGAGCGTGCGGCGCTTCGAGGACAGCACTTCCTCGCGACGGCGGAATTCATGCTGGGTCGCGAGCCCAAGTCTTTCGGGCCGGCCGAAGCCGCGATCGAGAGAGTCCAGAATCGCATCGTGTGCGACCGCGTCGCCCGTGCGCAGCGTCAGATCGCCATGGCCCACGTTCGTGAGCAGCTTGCCGAGGCGAAAGTACAGCAGAAGATGGCGATGGTGCAGATGAAGATGAACCGGGTGCGCATGATCACGTCTGGGCGCGCCAACCAGTTCCGCGATTGCGATGGGTTTTCCAAGGTCGTGGTTAACATGCCCGACCTCCCCAACATCGATCTATCGAACCTGCCCGACATCGAAGTTCCTGACGTTCCTGAAGTAAGTGTCGTGGTCGACCCGCACTCGAAAGAGCCGATCTAACACGCGGCGGGTTCCGAGCAGAGCGTTTTTATGTTTGATTTTTCCACTACAACCGATGGCGCGGGACTTTTCCGGACTCCCGCCGATTGCGTTTGACAAATCGGTCCATCGAACCAAGATTTTGTCTATCTCAATCCGCAAAAAGCAGTTATAGTTAACCTCGCTCAGCGATTTTCTTCGACAACTGACCTGATTTGATGGCGCGGAAAACGAGCCCCACCATCTTGCAGGAAGAGTTGTACCCTCCGCAGGGGGAACCGGAGCGCGGGCTGGACGACGCGCGCCTGGTCGACCTTGACGTGGAGGAAGAATCTCCTTTTCTGCGCGGACAAAAGCGTGTCCCGGTCCGGCGCGGCCCTCTTCCGAAAAAAACCTTGCACCTGCTGGGCTGGTCGGCGATGGCCCTGATATTTGCATGCGTTGCCGGAGTCTTCGGCGCCCAGCTTTATCAGTACGGGGAGCGCAACTGGCGCTTCCGGATCGAATCGAGCGACGACATCGAGGTCAACGGCACCCACAACGTGCCCCGCGCCCAGATCATGGAAGTCATGGGCGGCGACATTGGTCGCAACATCTTCTTCATCCCGCTGACCGAGCGCAAAGCGCAACTCGAAAAAATTCCCTGGGTCGAGTCCGCCAGTGTCATGCGCTTCGTGCCCAATCGTCTGCAGATTGAAATCCGCGAGCGCACACCGATCGCCTTTGCGCGCGTCGGATCGCGCATCTCGCTGATTGATGCGGGCGGCACTCTGATGGAACTGCCGACAAGTTCCAAGCAGAAGTTTTCTTTTCCCGTGATTGTGGGCATGAATGCCGGCGAGCCGCTTTCCACTCGCGCGGCGCGCATGAAGATCTACAACCAGCTGCTGCGCGAACTCGACGCCGACGGCGGGCATTACTCGCAGGAACTCAGCGAAGTCGACATCTCGGATCAGGACGACGTCAAAGTTCTCACCAACCATCCCGCAGGCGCGGTGCTGGTCCATCTCGGTTCGGCCGACTTTCTTCCCCGGTACAAGATTTATATCTCGCATGTGCAGGGATGGCGCCAGCAGTTCGACAAGCTCGAGTCGGTCGATTTGCGCTATGACCGGCAGATCATCGTGAATCCCGATTCCGAGAAGATGGCGAAGGCGGCGCCCCTTACCCCTGCCGCAGCCAAAGCCGCCATGGCTGCCGGAGTGAAGACGGCTGCGTTGATTCATGCGATCCCTGCAAGGAAACCGTCAGTCCCAGCCACTCCTCCGGTGAAGCTCGATAAGGCCCAGTGGGAAAAAGTATCGTTCAGCCCACCCCCGGCCAAGCCAGCTCCGAAGAAAGCGGCGCACCACAAAGCAAGACCCAAAGCTCGTGCGAAAAAAGTGGGTCCAAAGGCTACGGCGAAGCCGGCGGGCGCGGATGCTACCAGGAAACCCGCAGCCAAGACGACAACGGCCAGCCCGTCGAAGGGCGGTGCTGCGCGACCGGCTGCAGCTTCCGGCAAGAAGAAGCCGAGCCCGGCCGTCGCGAAAAATCACGATCAACAGGACCACCCATAGGCATGGCGAATCAGCAGGGGAATTTTCTCAACGTAATCGATGTGGGGAGCGCCAAGACGTGTGCCCTGGTGGCCGAGATCACGGAAAACGGCCTGCGTTATCGCGGTCACGGTGTCGCGGAATCGCGCGGATCGCGGAAGGGCGTCATTGTCGATCTTGAGAAAGCGGTTAGTTCCATTCAGAAAGCCGTGGAAGCTGCGGAAGATACCGCGGGCGCACCCATCGAGCATGCATTGGTGGGGGTCGCGGGTTCCCACGTGCGCGGCTTGAACACCCATGGCGGCGTTACGTTCGGCACGCGTCCCCGGGAAATTGCGCGCGAGGAAATTCGCCTGGCCGTAGACAAGGCGCGCGCCCTTCAGCTTCCCGCGGACCGCGAGATCCTGCATCTGCTGCCCCAGGAATTCATTCTCGATGAGCAGGCCGGCGTCCACGATCCGCTGGGCATGATGGCGGCTCGCCTCGAAGTCCGCGTGCACATGGTCACCTCCGCTTCCAGCGCGACCCAAAACGTCGTGACCGCCGTCAACCGCGCTGGAGTGCATGTCGATGACACGGTTTTTGAGCCATTGGCGTGCGCCGACTCTGTGTTGCGCTCGGACGAGCGGGACCTGGGCGTGTGCCTCGCGGACGTCGGTGCGGGCTCGACCGAACTCGCTATCTTTCACCAGGGCGCGGTCGCTTACAGCGGCGTGATTCCGCTCGGGGGAGATCACTTCACCAGCGATCTTTCGGTAGGACTGTGTACCCCGGTGAACGAAGCCGAGAAACTGAAGAAGCTCTATGGCAATGCCATCGTCACGCTGATCCCCGAAGGCAACGAAGTGGAAGTGCCGTCTGTCGGCGATCGCCCTTCAAGACTGCTCCCGCAGCGCTTGCTGGGCGAAATTCTCGAGCCGCGGGCGCGGGAACTGTGCGAGATGGTGCGCGAGGCCATGCGGCAGAGTGGGATGTTTGAAGCCTGCATTGCAGGCGTTGTGCTCAGCGGCGGCGGATCAAGGCTCCCGGGCCTGCTCGACATTGCCGAGTCTGTACTGCGTAAGCCGGTGCGCCTTTCCTGGCCGGTGCCGCTCGCCAAGATGCCGGTCGAACTCGCCGAGCCGGAATTCGCAACGCTGTTGGGATTGGTCTACTACGGACACAGGGCACGGGTTGCCCGCGGAATTCAGGACGATCGCTGGAGTTCAAAAATCAGGGCCATGTTCGCAAAAAAAGGGGCTTAGCCGTTCAACTGACCGAGGGGCCGACTCGGCCGCAGCGCTACTTCAATGCAGAGGAAACAAAAATCTTCGACGGTGGTGGATTATGAGAAAAGACGATAACGACATTCGCATCAGCTTCAACGAAGACACGCGCAACGACGCCAAGATCAAGGTCATCGGCGTGGGTGGCGGAGGAGGCAACGCCGTTAACCGCATGATCGATGCCGGCATGGAAGGCATCGAGTTTGTGGTCGCGAACACGGACCTGCAAGCCCTGCGCATGTCGCGTGCGCCCGTGAAGATTCAGCTGGGCGTCAAGCTGACCAACGGCCTGGGCGCCGGCGCCAATCCGGAAGTCGGCCGCAAGGCCGCGCTCGAAGACTCCGACAAGATCATCGAGGCGCTGGAAGGCGCCGACATGGTTTTCGTTACCACCGGCCTGGGTGGCGGCACCGGCACGGGCGCCGCGCCGATCATCGCGTCGCTCGCCAGCGAGATGGGTGCGCTCACCGTCGCGGTCGTCACCAAGCCCTTTGCCTTTGAAGGCAAGCGGCGCATGGCGCAGGCGGAGCGCGGCATCAACGAATTGATGGAATCGGTCGACACCACCATCGTGATTCCAAATGAAAAACTGCTCGCGGTCGCCGAGAACGCCGGATTCTTCGAGTCGTTCCGCGTCGCCGACGACATTCTGCGGCAAGGCGTGCAGGGCATCTCGGACATCATCACGATTCCGGGCATCATCAACCGCGATTTCGCCGACGTGAAAGCCATCATGGCCGCCATGGGCTACGCCGTCATGGGCGCGGCCACTGCCAGCGGCGATCATCGGGCCACCGACGCAGCGCAGAAAGCGATTGCGTCCCCGCTGCTCGAAGCCGGCGCCATCGATGGCGCCCGCGGAATTCTCATCAACATCACCGGCTCGAATTCGCTCAAGCTGGCCGAAGTGCAGCAGGCTTGCACGATTATTCAAAGCGCCGCCCACGAGGATGCCAACATCATCTTCGGAGCCGTGCTCGATGAAAAGATGAAAGACAGCGTAAAGATCACCGTTATCGCGACCGGCTTCCGCGACGTTCCCGCCATGCGCGCGCGCCAGGCGGAAGTTCACACTTCCTCATTCGCGAGTTCCCACAACATGGACTTCTCCGAGCCGGAGCCCGCGCCCTTCGAGCCGGAACTGGCGCCCGAGCGCATCATGAGGGAAGAGTCCGTGCCGTCCGAGCCCGCTGCAGGATTGCAGCAGGTTTCCCCGGAAGTAGCCTCGCTGGACGCATTGCGGACAGCGATGGTTTCCAACTTCGAGCAAAACGACCTTGACGTCCCCGCCTTCCTGCGAAAACGCGGCGACGTGATGTAGGAGAGCCGTCCTCGAAACTAAGAGGGATATCAACACTATAGGAAACTCGCACCAAGCAGCTGGAGCCCGCTCTCCAGCTGCTTTTTTCGTCAGCACGATATCGATCGCCAGGACCGCGGATATCGATCACCAGCGATCTCGCAGATCGATCATCAGGGATGCAGGTCGAACACGAGCACGGGGCAGATCGATCGCCAGGGATGCAGATCAACCACTAGGGACATCGATCACCATGGACAGAGATAGCCGCGGAGCGGCGGAATAGGTTAGCCCAGGGCGTAAGCCCTGGGTAAGCGATCAAAAATGGACGCAAGCCCCGGAGGGGCGGCACCAAAGCGAAGCGGGCGTCAGCCCGCGAGCCAAGAGCGCCCGACTTCAGTCGGGCCAAGGAGGATTGCCGCTCAGCCCCAGCTAAGCCATCAAATTGCCCAGATGTTCATCGACCGGCATGCGCTCGGCATCGGCTAGACTCCAGCCCACGCTCAGCCCCGCACCGCCGCTTCGATGGCCGCCACATCGATCTTCTTCATCGGCATCATCGCCGCGAAGGCCCGTTTGGCCACGTCGCCACCAGTTGCCAGGGCTTTGGTCAAGACCCGCGGCGTAATCTGCCACGAGATGCCCCACTTGTCCTTACACCAGCCGCACTGGCTTTCCTGCCCGCCGTTGCCGACAATGGCGTTCCAGTAGCGGTCCGTTTCTTCCTGATTGTCGGTCGCGATCTGGAACGAGAAGGCCTCGCTGTGCTTGAAAGTAGGCCCGCCATTGAGACCCATGCAAGGAATGCCGGCCACGATGAAGTCGACAGTCAGTACGTCCCCCGCCTTGCCGCCGGGATAGTCGGAAGGGGCGCGGTGCACACCCCGCACGCTGCTGTCCGGGAAGGTTGCGGCGTAGAAGCGGGCCGCAGCCTCGGCGTCCCGGTCATACCACAGACAGATGGTGTTCTTAGCCAATTTGCTGACTCCTTTCGCCCATCAGTTCGAATGTTGTGGAAGGTGCGTCGATTGCGTCAATGCAAATCGCCGCCCGAAACTTCGATGGCATTTCGTCGCAGCGGGTTGTGCGTAACTGCGCTTCCGGAAACACGGCGGTGCAGGCACACCTGCCAAGGTGAAGATTGTATCTGCCATACGCAACTTCCGCGAGCGACTGGCGCGGCTTCGCGCACGCGGGCGGCACTGTCTGGAGAGACCACGTAGCTCTTCTCCAGCCTGGACTGCAAGCATGCACTGAAATCCTGGCGATTTCACCAAAATGAGAAATCAGGCTGATTGGGTCAATGAGTGCGACAGGGGATTTTCAACAACGAAGAGCGAAATAGTATGTGGTCCCGTAGACACGGCAGGGAGCGTTTGCTGTGTCTATGAGAAACGCACCGCGTGTGTTGACATACCGGTCACTGTGGTGCGTGATTTGAGTCACTGCGTTTCCGCTAGTCCGAAGGCTATCTTCCTGAGGGAGGCTGTTTATTCCTTTCCCAGCCCCTGATGTCACACGATCCTTCCCGTAAGTAATGCGCGTGAAAATGAGGCTCCACATGCAATCCGCGACAGCGGTTATGGTCCACTCCCGTCGAATCCGCCTCTCTCTCCTTCTTGTCGGACTGGCGGTCGGATGTGGCAGCAACTCGCCTCAGACAAATCCGCCTCCCCCTCCGTCCGTTACCAAGCCAGTCTTCATGTACACGTCAAACATTCAGTCTGCTGACGTCCGCGGATTTGAAGTGAACGCTACGACCGGCATGCTAACCCCTGTGCCCGGTGCCGCTTGCTCCGTTCTAAATCCGATTTCGGTGGTTGTCGAGAACAGAGCAAGATTCGCTTACGTGGCTGATTTCACCAATAACAAAGTTCACGAGTTTGCCATCAATCAGACCAACGGTGCGCTCACTGAGATTGCGGGTTCCCCACTGCTCACTGCTGGTAATCCGGTTGCCATGGTTTTGGACACTTCGGGCAAGTTCTTATACACGGCAGACCAGAGCGGCAATAGTGTCTCCGGCTTTGCGATTGACGCGACGGCGGGCACTCTTAGTCCACTGTTAGGTTCTCCCTTCGCGGCGCAGTTGGGCACGGATTCGGTAGCAATCGATCCAGTGAAGAATCGTCTGTACGCGGCGAACAGTTCCAGCGATACGATTTCAGTGTTCAATATCGATGCAGTTACCGGAACTCTCTCCGAGATTGCAGGCAGCCCATTCGCAATTGGTAGTGTTACAGGCTCGTATGCACGAACCATTGCGGTGAGTCCACAAGGGACTTCTGTCTATGTGGCGGATGCAACCTCGTGGGGGCCGGAATCGACCGCTGTATTTGGTTTCGTGATCGATGCCACCGGAGCCTTGACCCCGGCTCCCGGTTCACCCTTTTCCACCGGAACGGATCCGGTAACCCTCACTTTCGATGTGCCAGGCAGGTTTCTCTACGTAGCCAACGCCAAGGACGGTACCGTCTCCGGATTCGCCGTTCAGCCCAATGGGAGCCTGACCGCGAGCTCTGGTTCTCCGTATGCTACAGACGCGGGGCCCCTGAGCTTCGGGGTTGATCCGAGCGGCAAGTCTTTGTACGTGGGCCATGGCAGCACCACTCTTCTAGTCTTCACGATCGACCCCGCTACGGGGGCGCTGACGACCAAAGCCGCGAATCCGATGTCGGGAGGAGGCAGCGCGTGGTCGATCGCATTTGCGCAGATCCAGTAGAAGGACTTGGGCAAGCGAAACATCCGTTCCCAATCCGAGATCCTCGCTGTCCTTGAAGCCCATCAGCACCTACGAGTCCGCGGGGCTGGGTCATCCGACGAGGTTTCCTCGGGGCAGGCTTCCGGCGTGAACGGACAGACGAGCTCCAAATCAGTAAATGAGTGAAACGGGGATATTGCCGCAATTATCTCGCTCCCGAATCCCGCACAGGAAAACGTGATTCACTTCACTGACAAGCCGGACGCCTTTGGCCTGCAATCATCATTGCCAAACATTTTTGGCTACGCCTCTCCGAGGACGACCAAGTTCCCATCATTTGAGACGCAGCACCCCCTGATGCGAACGGGGTCCAACACGATCGAGTGAAAGGAGACTGTGCGATGAAACGCTATATTTTCATTTCGCTTGCAATCGCAGTCGTGCTTGTAAGGTTTCCGGCCTATTCTGCGACCCAGGCCGCAAAGAAGGACGAAGGTGCTCTGCAAGACAAGTACCATGTGATCCAGGTTGAGAGCTTCGATATCCAACCGGGCGTGGACTTTCCGCCCAACTACCTGGCAGGCCTGCCGCAGCAGGTTGTACAACGATTGAAAGATTCCAAGAAATTTACGGAAGTCCTGGCAACCGGAGAGAAAGCATCGCGGGAAGATGCTCCCGTGATGCGCTTGAGCGGAACGGTGACGGGCTACGACGCGGGCAGCCGCGGCAAGCGGTACGTCGGGTTTGGAATGGGCGCGGCGCGAGTGTTTGTCACACTCAGGTACCTGGATAAAAGCAGCGGTCAGATCGTCTACGAGGACAAGCTGATCGGTACCCTAACCGGAGGCATTTTTGGCGGTGGCGAAAGCAAGGTTGTTGAAGAACTAGCGAAAACCATTATAGCCACCACCAAACTCGTACTGTTAAAAAGGCTTGGAGGCCCGAACAACATTGTCGAGCAAGATGCAGCGACGGCAAACTCCAATCCTGCCGACCGCCAAACTATCGAGATGAAGGGCGACCTGAAGATCGTGGCAAACAAGTTGAATGAACTGGCGGCTCAGGGCTTTCGGATTACCGATTTTCGGGTGACAGGCAATAAGAGCGCGGACGTCACGATGGAGAAGACCGCGACTGCTCCCGAGACCTACCACTATATGGTGGTGCATGCGATTCTTGTGGGAAATGTGCAGAAGAACATGAATAACGCTGCCGCAGAAGGTTACCGGCTGGTGCGGCATACAGTCGCTATGCTCGGTGGGATAACACTGATCATGGAGAAGCCTCCGGCAGCGGATGCTGCGAAGTATGAGTATCGCGTGAGTTCGAGCATGCGCGACTCAAATGCAGAGAAGCACCTGGTCGAAGATCAGCAAAAAGGCTTTGTACTGGTTGAGGGCGGGAAACTACAGGGGATGAACGTGGTGCTCACGGAAAAAGCAATTCCTGACGAGGAAGCGAACCGGTGAAGCATGCAGCTTTTCAACAGAAATATCGGGTTGCTTCCAGTCCTCGTCCCCTAGTTACGATCAGCAATTGCCGAAATCAGGCGTTTGCATAAGCGTGCGCCGTTTTTTCGCCCAAGATCGCGGCTTCAACTGCTGAGGTCAGCTCTCGCGAAGTCTGCCACCTTCCCTCAATTATTCCGCAGAGCCTCCATGGGATTGATCGAAGACGCGCGTCGTGCCGGAATATACCCGGAGGCCATCGCAACCACCAGCAATGTCACCGCCACCCCGGCATAACTCGGCAAATCCCACGGAGACGTGGCAAACAAGAGTGAAGCGATTGATCGTGCCACAGCGATCGCAATCAATGTGCCAACTACAATGCCGGCGACAGCCAACCGCACCGTGTTGCCCAGCACCTGCCATTGCACCCGTCCCGCGGTCGCACCCAGTGCCATGCGGACGCCGATCTCCGGGGTCCGCCTTGTCACCGAATAGGAGATCACGCCATAAATGCCAAGGGTCGCCAATAGCAGACCCAGCCCGGCGAATGCCGCCACCAGCAACATGAAGAACCTCCGCGGCGACACGGCATGATCCACAATCGTTCGAATCGGCCGGAACTCCGCTGCCGATTGCTTCGGATTGAGTTCACGCAATGCCCGAAGCACACTCGGCGCCAGCGATCCCGGGGCAGGCTGCTGCGGACGACGAGTTGCGCCCGCGAAGGCCCCTGCTGAATGGCAGGGTAGTAAATTTGCGCGCCCGAGCCCTGCTCGACGCTTTCCACGCGCACATCGTCGACCACACCGACAACGCGATCTTCCTCCTTGCCGCGCATCAGGATCTTGCCGACCGCGTCTTCACCCGGCCAATAGAGGCGCGCCATCGACGCGTTGATGAGGACGACTCTCTCGCTGCGTGGCCCGTCGGCCCAGGTGAAGTCCCGCCCGCGCAAACCAATTCCCATCGCCCGAACGAAACCAGGCGTGACCACGTACACCAAGGGTTCCGGCAATTCACCGGGAGCAAACTTCTTTCCTTTCGGCTCCGGACTGTCCCACGATCGATTGGGGCCGAGCGGCAGATAGTCGGCGATGCCCGCTGCCTGTACTCCGGGGAGCGCACCGACGCGGGTGAGTACCTCCTGGAAAATTGCGCCGCGCTTGAGTGCGCCGGCTTCGGGGCTCGCAGCGCTGTCGTCGTACTCCACATTGATCGACGCCGCGTGTTCGGGTTCAAAGCCAAGGTCCACATCCAGCACTTTGAGAAAACTGCGCAACAGGAGTCCCGCACTCACCAGCAGGACGCAGGCCAGCGCGACCTCTGAGACCACCAGGACGGCGCGGATGCGCTCGTGTTGTCGTCCAAGTCCCGCCCCGGCCCCTGAATCCTTCAGCACGGCTTGCAGCTTGCCGGCAGCCATCCGCAGGCCCGGCAACAGGCCGAAGATCATTGCGATCACGACTGCGACCAGCGCTGTCCATCCCAGCGCCTGGCTGTCAATGCGCGCAGAACTCAGCAGCGGCAGCGCCAGCGATCCCTGATGCGCGAGCCATCGGATCACGAGGTACGCGAGCGCCAGGCCGACCAGTCCGCCCACGCCGGAGAGCACAAGGCTCTCCATCAGGAGTTGGCGCACGATGCGGCCGCGTCCCGCGCCCAGCGCGCCCCGCACCGCGAACTCCTTCGCGCGCGCAGCACTTCGCGCCAGCAGCAGGTTCGAAAGATTCACGCCCGCAATCAGCAGAATCGCTCCCACCGCGCACCAGAGCGCAATGAGCGAGCGTCGCAGTTTGCCGGTAACGTACTGCTTGAGCGGCGTGGGCACCAGCGCACCCTTGTAGCGCCCTCGCGTCTCCGGATACTTCACGCTGAAGTAGATCTCGGGCGCGACGCGATTGGCGTCGTCGAGCGCCTGCGGCACCGTTACGCCCGGTTTCATACGGCCGATCAAGGTGAGGATATTTCCCCACGTACGCTCCCTGTCGAGGCTGACGGGAACAAAGAGATCGACCTTCGCCCCGGGAGAGAAGACCGCGCCATAGTCGAAAGTTTCCGGCAACACTCCCACCACGGTTACCGGGACACCGTTCAGCTCAATCGCCTTTCCAGCGATCCCCTGGTCAGAAGCGAATTGCCGTTTCCAGTACGCGTTGGCCAGGAGAGCGACCGGCTGTCCGGCGCGCGTTTCCTCCGCGGTGAACAGGCGGCCCAACGCGGGTTGAACCCCGAGCACGTGAAAGAAGTTTCCAATCACCTCGATTCCGGTGGCCGGTACTGGCTCGCCCCGGCCGGTGAGCCGGAAGTTGTCCGGAGTCGTAAACGCTTCGTACCCGGTCACATCCTGGTAGACGCGGCTCTGGGATCGGAATTCTTCATAGGCATCGGCCGAGTAGGTCGCGCACGACCAGCCGCATCCGGAAGGCGGCGGCGCGATCCACACCAGTTCGTTCGCGTGCGGGAAGGGAAGCGGCCGCAGCAGCAAAGTGTTGACCACGCTGAATACCGCGATGTTCGCTCCAATAGCCAGCGCCAGGATCAGAATGGAGATGGCGGCGAATCCCGGATCGCGGCGCAAGGTGCGAAATGCGAAGCGCACGTCGCACAGCACGTCGGTCCAGTAATCCCGGAGGCGTCTGCGCCTTTCCGTCTTCTCGCCCATCCTTTGCCCGATCCGCTCGACGGCGCGGACATCTCCGAATTGCCGCTCTGCTTCTTTGCGTGCCGCTTCGGGAGCCCAGCCTTGCCGGATCAGTTCCTCCGTCTTGGTCTCCAGATGGAAGGTCAGCTCTTCCTTCACGTCCTGCGCAGGGTCAGGACCGAAGAAGCGTGCATATCGGCGCCAGAACGGACTTGTGGTCATTGAACTTCCTCCCGTGCAGGCAACTGCGTAGCCGCAAGCACCTTGGCGACTGCGGAGGCATACGCTTCCCAGCTCTTGACCTCCTCCCGCAGTTGGCGGCGGCCTTCGGGCGTGAGGTTGTAGAACTTCGCCTTGCGATTGTTCTCCGAGAGTCCCCACTCGGCCGCGACCAGGTGTTTGCTCTCCAGTCGCCACAGCGCCGGATACAGGGTGCCCTCTTCGACCAGAAACGCGTCATCGCTGCGCCGGCGAATGAAATTGGTGATGGCGTAACCATGGAGAGGCCCCCACGCCAACGCCTTAAGGATGAGAACATCGAGCGTGCCCCGCAGGAATTCAAGCTTGGCCTTATCCATCGTCTCCCCTTGTATGGCTAGGGGAGCATCTCACAGAAGCAATTGGCAAGGCAAGAGCGACTCGCAACATTATCTAGAAGTTAATTTAAGCATTAGAGGCCCTCTGCCGCATCCGGAGAGGGCTACCCATGGCGGAGGCTCACTCCACCTTCGTTCGTGGCTCTCGGGGCTCCTGAACGCCGGGAAATGGCATCGTGGTAAGTGTTCGCGGGGTGTTCTGCAGGCACGAGACCGCGATTTCGACTAGTGCTTTTACATTATCTATAAGCTATGTAATTGAAATGAAAAGGAGAGAGCTCACAGTTGCTTGGCGGAGGCGCCGGCGGCCAGTTCCCGCAGGACGGTGAAAAACTCCGAGGCTGCGCCCGGATCGGCCAGGGCGGCCAGATCGACCGTCGCCGAAAAATTCGGAGAGTCCTGCCGAAAGTGCACTTTCAGAAAGTTGTGGTCGCGCGAAGCCATCAGGGCGTTCACCACCGGCGTGAGTTCCTGCGTCCACTGCGCGCGTGTGGTCAGGACGACCGGTCCGGGGCGGGAAATCTCCCAGGAGCGGCCATCGTCGTTTCGCTTTCCGTTGCTATGACCGCACCACCGATGGTTCATCACTTCCAGACGGAAGCTGGGCGGGCAATCCAGATCGGCTTCGAAGGTAAGCGTTTCTTTCTGCTTGCGCCAGTGGCTGAGCAGCCACTGCACCGGCAAAGGTCTGGGACGCAAATCCAGAGTCAGGCGCGCATTTTCAAACCAACGGGAAGGGAACTGAAAACGGGCCTGCAGGCGGGAACTTCCATTCCAGCGGCTTTCCATGACTTTGCCGCGACCGCGGCAGGCCACCTGGACCCAGCGCAGTGCGGCCGCCCCCCGGCGGCGGTTATAGCGCGCGAAGGCGTAGTACCAGATGCCCAGGGAGACGATGGCACCCAACACGTCGATCAGCAACAGGCGCCCCACGGAGGACCTCGTTTACTGAGATGGTACGTCCGATTGATGAGCAAGAGCAAGAGCCGGTTGGGCAAAATTTTTGGCGAGGACGTGGCTGCAAGTCGCATGCGGGAAAGAGCGTGGTCTTGCTGATTTATAAAGACATCCCGGCGATACACTGGAAGTTCGTTACGCCCCGGATGAGCCAGCACTTCACGATTCGCGATTTTCAAAGGGATGACTTCCCGCGCCTGTGGGAAATCGATCAGAAGTGTTTCCCGCCCGGGATCTCCTATTCCCAGCCGGAACTTTTGTTTTATATGCGACGTGCGCGGGCATTTACGCTGGTGGCGGAGCCGGCTGCTCGAAATGGCAAGGACGGCGCGGCGCCTGCGGGATTTATTGTGGCCGAAACTGGAAGGCAGGCCGGACACATCATCACAATCGACGTTCTGAAGGAATTCCGGCGCAGTGGCCTGGGTTCCCAACTGATGGCGGCGGCTGAGGAGCGCATGCGCGCGGCAGGTTGTCCCGCAGTGATTCTGGAAACGGCGGTGGACAATGCAACGGCGCTCGCGTTTTACAGGCGCCATCAATATTTCCTGCTCAAGACCCTCCCGCGCTATTACGCGACCGGGGTCGACGCGTTCGTGCTGAAAAAAGATTTGCTCTCGAGCGAGTGAGCGGATAAGGTCATGCCGTCGATTCGGTGGAACGGAGCATTCGAAGCGAGAACTCACCACAGAGACACAGAGTCACAGAGAAAAGCCTTTGATGGGGTTTGCGAAGTTCTCCGTGCCTCTGTGTTGAAAAAAGCGCGGAGGTAGTCTCTTCACACCATGAAGATTGCAATCCAGGGCGAACTGGGGGCGTTCAGCCATGAAGCGGCGCTGCGCATGGTGCCGCGTTGCACGATCGTGCCCTGCGCGCGGTCGGCGGAGGTTTTTGACCGGGTGGAGCGCGGATCGGTGGGTGGGGCGGTCATCCCCATTGAAAATTCCCTGGCTGGATCGGTGGCCGAGCACTTCGATCTGCTCTTGACCCGGGACGTGTTCATTCAAAGCGAGCTTCGCTTGCGGATTATTCACAACCTGGTTGCCGCGCCCGGAGTCAAATTGCGTGATGTGCGGCAAGTGTTCTCCCATCCGGTGGCTCTCGAGCAATGCCGCGACTTGTTTCGGAAACACCGTCATCTTGAGCCGGTAGCTTTTTACGATACGGCGGGAAGTGTGAAGCACGTGGTGGAGGGCAACCTGCGGCATGCCGCCGGGATCGCGGGGAAGGAAGCGGCTCGCGCGTATCGAGGCGCGATCCTCAAATCTGGCATCGAAGACAATAAGCAGAACTTCACGCGCTTCTTCTTTATTCGCAAACAGCGGAAGGCGCGGCCGGGCGCGAACAAGACGTCGCTGGCTTTCAGTGTAAAGAATATTCCGGGCGCTTTATTCAAAGCGCTGAGCGTATTCGCGTTGCGGGACATCAGCTTGAGCAAGATTGAGTCTCGTCCCGTGCGCGGGCGGCCATGGGAGTACGTGTTTTATGTGGACATCCTGCGGGGCGATGATGAACCGGCCCGCAATGCTCTGCGTCACTTGGGCGAAGTCGCCGATCTGGTGAAGGTGCTGGGAGTGTACCCGGCCGCTTAGGGCGATGCAGATCGGCGCGCTCTTGCGATGCAAGCATGGCTTCGAAGGCCCCGGCATCACGTTCAGACGTGAGGGAGGGCACTTGGGAATTTGGGCTGGGAGGTTATGCTTTCGGGCGGGTCGGCATGGTTGAAGCAAACCAACCCCGTATTCAGCCCGGGCTTGCCCAAGCGGGTAACCTGTACCATTGACACGGTGTGAGCAGCGAGGAAACCGTTTACAATCCAACAATCTACAGACAGCAATTCTTTCGGCCTGCATCTTTTTGAGCTTCAGAATCATCAAAAGTTGAGCGAGTTACACTCAAGGAGAAAAATGGCACAGCAGCCGCGTCCCGAGCGCCCTATCAAAGAGAAAGAAGAGCAGGAAGAGCGTTCCCTGCCGGTGCTGCCGGTTCGGGATACCGTACTTTTCCCGCACGCTGTATTGCCTCTCACTGTCGGGCGTGAGAGTTCAGTGCAATTGATCAATTCACTGGGTGAGGACAAAACCATTGTGGTGGTGGCGCAGCGGGAAGCGCGCGTCGATTCTCCCCAGCCAACCGATTTGTATGCTGTGGGCACTCTTGCGGTCGTTCATAAAGTTGTGAAGATGCCCAACCAGAGCCTGTTTGTTTTTGCCGAAGGCCTGGAGCGCGTGAAGTTAGGCGAATTTTCGCAACTGACGCCCTTCATGCGGGCAGGCTTTTCGTCGATCGCTGAGATCGTGCCTCCGAAGACTTCGGAAATTGAAGCGCTGCAGCGCAACGTGTTGACATTGTTCCAGCAGATTGTGGCGGGATCGCCCACGCTGTCGGACGAACTCTCCACCGTCGCGATGAACATTGAGGAGCCGGGCCGTTTGGTGGACTTCATTGCCTCGTCCCTCCCGTCGTTGTCCACTTCGGACAAGCAGGAAACGCTGGAGACGACCGATGTCAACGTGCGTCTGGAGAAAATCAACCAGCACCTGGCGAAGGAACTGGAAGTTCAGCAACTGCGCAACAAGATTCAGTCCGAAGTGCAGGACAAGGTCCAGCAGACCCAGCGCGAGTATTACCTGCGCGAGCAGATGAAGGCCATCCAGAAAGAACTGGGTGAGCAGGATGAAGGACAGCGCGACGTCGATGATCTGAAGACGAAACTCGAACAGGCGGGCATGCCCGACGACGTAAAGAAGGAAGCCCTGAAGGAACTGGGGCGCCTTTCGCGCATGTCGCCGATGGCAGCCGACTACGGGGTCACGCGCAACTACATTGAATGGCTGGCGGTTCTTCCTTGGCAGAAGGCGTCGGGTGGCGAAGTCGACATTCCGAAGGCCAAAGATATTCTGGATGCGGATCACTACGACCTGAAGAAGGTGAAAGACCGCATTCTCGATTACCTGTCCGTGCGCCGCTTAAAGCCGAACATGAAGGGGCCGATCCTATGTTTCGTCGGGCCTCCGGGCGTCGGCAAGACGTCGCTGGGGAAGTCGATTGCGCGCGCCCTGGGACGGAAGTTCGTCCGCATTTCGCTGGGTGGTGTGCATGACGAAGCCGAAATCCGCGGCCATCGCCGGACTTATATCGGGGCGTTGCCGGGACAGATCATCCAGGGAATTCGCCGCGCCGAGACCAGGGACCCGGTTTTCATGCTGGACGAGATCGACAAAGTCGGACGTGATTTCCGAGGCGATCCGGGATCGGCGCTGTTAGAGGCGCTCGACCCTGAGCAGAACTCCACGTTCCGGGATAACTATCTGGACGTTCCGTTTGATTTGTCGAAGGTGCTGTTCATCACGACCGCGAACATGCTCGATCCCATTGCGGAGCCTTTGCGCGACCGCATGGAGATCATTGAGTTGCAGGGATATACAGAAGAAGAGAAAGTTCATATCGCGTTCCAGTACCTGATTCCGCGTCAGGAAGAAGAAAATGGCGTGACGGCGGAACAGATTGAGTTTCCGGAAGAATCCATCCAGCACGTGATCCGGCACTACACGCGAGAAGCGGGCGTTCGCAACCTGGAGCGCACGATTGGCACGATTTGCCGCAAGCAGGCGCGACGCCTGGCGGAAGGCAAGACCGAAAAGCTGATCGTCACGCCGCAGATTGTTCAGGAGTTCCTGGGCGGCATCAAGATTCGTACCGAAGGTGAAATTGCCGAACGTACGAAGCGGGCCGGGGTGACGGTGGGCCTGGCCTGGACTCCGACCGGCGGCGACGTGCTCTTTGTGGAAGCCAACACGATGAAGGGCAAGGGCGGCTTCACCATGACCGGGCAAATTGGTCAGGTGATGCAGGAGTCGATGCAGGCTGCCCTGACCTGGGTGCGCTCGAATGCCACGCGGCTAGGGATCCAGGAAAGTTTCTTCTCCGATCACGACATTCACATGCACGTTCCGGCGGGAGCGATCCCGAAGGACGGGCCTTCGGCGGGCGTGACCATGGCAACCACCCTGGTCTCCCTGTTGTCCGATCGTCCGGTGCGGCCGTACCTGGCTATGACCGGCGAAATCACGCTCAGCGGCAACGTGCTGCCGATTGGGGGCGTCAAGGAGAAGGTGTTGGCGGCGAAACGTGCCGGCGTGCGCGATGTGATTCTGCCGGCTGACAACAAGACCAACGTAGAGGAAGACCTGACTCCGGAACAGCTCGAAAATCTGAACGTCCACTACGTGAAGAGCATCGACGAAGTGCTGCAGATCGCGCTGCCGTCGTCGCCGGTAGAAGAGAAGCAGGATGCCGAGGAGCGGGAGAAGGTGCTCAGCGGGCAGACGGCGTAAACCCGGTCGTTGGTCGGCGGTCGTTGGTCGTTGGCAAGATCTACTGCCAGTCTCGCAGATGGGACTGGCAGTTTGATTTTAAGCGACGGCGCAATCAGCTGAAATTTTTGCTTCACTTCACTTCCTCACTTGCGCATCCATACAAGGACGATGTACGTCCTGGGCTCGGAGAACAAGAATTCACGGTAGAGACAAGCGGCCCATGAGAAAGTGTCAAGCGATTGACCGTCTGATGAAGCTTTAAGCCCGACCGCGTCCGGGTCTTCTCCCTTCGCTGGGGGAACAGATACACTATCGCTGATGCGCGTGCAGGTCTTGTTTTTCGGGATCTTGAAGGACGTAGCGGGTCGGGCCAGCGACGGCGTCGACTTGCCGGAAGGGTCGACGGTGGCGGACTTATTGCGGCACTACGAGGCGCGGATTCCGAAGCTGCACGAA
The DNA here is from genome assembly GCA_963733805.1 of uncultured Acidobacteriota bacterium. Taxonomy (GTDB): domain Bacteria; phylum Acidobacteriota; class Terriglobia; order Terriglobales; family Acidobacteriaceae; genus Gp1-AA133. Next base: position 179,814 of record CAVTEO010000015.1, read on the forward strand.
CTTTTGCCGTCCGTGGCGCTGTCGGTGAATCAGCACTATGCGGCACCGGGGACGGTGCTGGGGGCGAACGACGAAGTGGCCCTGCTCCCACCGGTGAGCGGCGGCGCCGATGACGGGAGTTGCCAATGAGGCGCGCTGCTATCGTGCGCGAGCCGATCGATACCACAAAGGTGCTAGCGGGGATTAAGCGCCCGGAAGACGGGGCGGCGATCGCGTTTGAAGGCATCGTTCGCAACAACACGCGGGGACGACAGACGCTTTACCTCGACTACGAGGCCTACGAAGAAATGGCCTTGCAGCAGATGGAGGATCTGGCCGGCGAGGCGCTTCGCCAGTACAAGGTGCGGGAGGTCTTGATCGTGCACCGGCTGGGAAGGCTGGAGATCGGAGAAACAAGCGTACTGATTGTGGTGGCTTCGGCCCATCGGGGCGCTGCTTATGAAGCGAGCCGCTGGCTGATCGATACGTTGAAACGCAAGGTGCCGATCTGGAAGAAGGAGCACTTCGTGGATGGCGCAGTCTGGGCCGACGGGGAGCCTTTCCCGGAGGACATTCCACGCGCTCAAGGCAGCCCCAGCGGGCAGGCTGCATCTAAATGATGCGACTGCCGATGAATAAGCCCGCCCCGCTGTGTTTACTCCTGATTGCATGCTCTGTCTGCCTTTGTGCCGCGCAGGAAGAGCCCTCCACGACGGTGAAGGTGAACGTCCGGCTGGTCAACGTTTTCGTGACGGTGACTGACGTCCACGGGGCCCCCATCAGTCATCTGACGAAGGACAATTTCAAGCTGAGCGAGGATGGCATCGAGCAGAAGATTGCCGTGTTCGATAAGGAATCGGCGCTGCCGTTGTCGATCATTCTGGCGGTTGACACCAGCTTGAGCACGAAGAAAGACCTGCCGCTGGAGTTGGCTTCGGCGAGACGCTTTGCCCATTCCATTCTTCGTCCCATGGACGGATTGTCGGTGTATCAATTCAGCGAAATCGTGGACGAGATGATTCCTTTCACTGCCGACTTGCGGACGATCGACCACGCGATTGACCGGATCCATGTCGGAACGGCGACCGCGGTGTATGACGCGCTCTACCTCGGCTCGCGGGCGCTCGAAAAGCGCAAAGGGCGCAAAGTGATGGTCGTTATTACCGATGGCGGCGACACGGTCAGCAAGACTGACTATCGCGATGCGGTGCGCGCTGCACAGGAGGCGGAGGCGATTGTCTACAGCCTGATTGTGGTTCCAGTAGAAGCGAGTGCGGGGCGCGATACGGGCGGAGAGCATGCTCTGATCCAACTCTCCGAAGACACCGGGGGCAAGTATTACTACGCGAGTTCGCTGGCGCAGCTCGACAGCGCGTTTCAACAGATCGGCGATGAACTGCGCACGCAGTATCTGCTGGCGTACTATCCGTCACGGCGTTTTTCCGATTCCGAGTTCCGCCGGCTTCAGGTGAAGGTTGACGGCGCGCCTGATTCGCCTGGCTATAACGTGCGGCACCGCGCCGGGTATTACAGTTCGCGACCGGAGTTCTAAGCGCTCGCGCGACTCCTGTTCCTAATCATTCTTCGAATCTCTTCCAGGTCTTCCTCCTGCGCCTGCACATTTTGTCTGGTGTCTTTTCCGGCATATTTCAAGGATAAGTGCGGACGCGCGACCCGCCGTTGATGTCGCTTTATGAAAACTGGTATCAAGCCGCTCCGAAAATCTCCATAAAACCGCGGGGCACATCCCCGGCTTGTTGTGTTATTCGGCGATAACTCCTGACGTTCAATCTCTAGACATTGACAAACATCGATGGACCTTTCCTTGCATTGAACACCCGCAGACAGGATTGAAGTCTGGTTTCGCTGAACAGTGCAATGCACAAGGGATTTGCGAGGGCGGCGAAATTCCCGACTTACCAACACAACAGAGTGTGGAAGCGTTTTTTGTGTCACCGGCAGCGGATGGCCGGGCCCCACGCCTGTTCACGTCAAGGAGAAAAGCGCATGAATCAGTCAAGGGGTGGGACGATCGGGCGCCGGATCTGCGGCTTCATCGTCGTCCTGGGTTGCTTTCTAATTTGCCTTTCGACTTTCACAGCCATCGCCCAGGAAACCACGGGCGGTTTGCAGGGAACCATTAAGGATCCCACGGGCGCGGTAGTGTCCAATGCGGGGGTCGAACTCACGGGAACCTCGTTGGTTGGCTCCAAAAAGCTGGAGACCGACTCGAGCGGGTACTACCGTTTCTCCAACCTGCCGCCAGGAACCTACGCGGTGCGCGTGAACGCATCGGGATTTGCGCCGTTGCGGCGGGATGGGATCAGCATCGCGGTGGGACGAGTTCCCACGCTCGATCTGCAACTGCAGGTTGGATCCACCGGCACGGTGGTTGAGGTAACCGGGGAAGCGCCGCTGATTGACACAACGGCTTCACACACCGTGACTAACATCACGCCGGACATCGTGGCGGAAGTGCCGCACGGAATTTCGTTCCAGTCGGTGATTCAGTTTGCGCCCTCGGCGCGCAACGAGCCGTTGATGGGCAACAACGCGCTTGCGGGAACGGGCGCAGGATCGTTCTCGCGGCCCGGCATCGGCGGCGGTGCGCCCGGGAGCACGTCAAACGGGGGCGGGTTCGGATTCCAGGTGGCGGGCGGCGCGGATAGCGAGAACCGATATCTGGTCGAAGGGCAGGATACGGCAAACGTGATCGGCGGCTACTCGCACACCGACGTTCCGTTTGAGTTCGTCAACCAGGTGGAAGTGAAGAGCTCCGGCATCGAAGCCGAGCATGGCGGCGCCATGGGCGGCGTGGTGAACGTGATCCTGAAGCGCGGCAGCAACAACTGGCACGGATCGGCGGGCGCGGAGTATTCGGCGAACGCGCTGAATGCGAACCAGAACAGCCCTTTCCTTTACTATGACCCGACCGACAACGGTGACGCGGGCATCGGGCAGGATCCGCGCGCCCTTACATACCAGCAGCGAGCCGATCGCTATCGTTTCGTGCAGCCATTCTTTACGGTTGGCGGACCGATCATGCGCGATCGGTTGTGGATTTACCTGGGCGTGGATCCGAAGTTCACCTCGCTGGGACGGTCGGTGAATTTTGGTTCAGCCAACAACAACGCGGGTGTCCAGAGTTTTAGCACGGATCAGCAGACCTACTTCACGACGGCGCGCGTGGACGCCACGGTCACCGACAAGCTGAGGGTGTTCGCGTCGTGGCTCTATCAGCTGCAGCGGACTTCGGGCGCGGTGCTGCCGGTGGGCGACTCCACCAGTGGCTTGTTCAATCCGAGCTCCACGAATCCGCTGTTCTTGTACCAGCACGGGTACGGCTACGTCGCTCCCAATCAAACCCTGAACGTGGGAGCGGATTTCGCTGTGACTCCGAAGCTTGTTCTCACCACGCGCTTCGGCTACTTCTTCGAGAACTATCACGACTTCGGGTACCCGACGACGGGATCGCTCTTCTCGTGGCTGACTTCGGGAGTTACGCCCGGCAATCCTCCCGTGCCGCAAGTGGATAATAACGGCAATCCGTTGCCACAGGCACTGCAGCAGGTTGCCGGATACTTCTCCGCTGGCAACGACCAGACTTTCACCATCCGGAATGCCAACAAACATCACCAGTTTGACCAGGATGTGGCATGGTTCAAGAGTGGCTTGCTGGGCACGCACAATTTCAAGTTCGGATACCAGCTCAACCACGTGTTCAACGATATCTTCCAGCACTGGAATGCGCCGGATGTGCAGTTGTACGTTGGGCAGGGCAACTTCTTTTCGCCAGGCGGCAGCACAGGAACAGATAACTGTGACGCCCTCCAGGCTCAGAATGGTTACCCAATTTGCGCTGGCCAGTTTGGATACCTCAACGTGCAAGACCTCGGGTCCTTCGGCAAGGCGTCGAGCTTCAACCACAGCTTCTACGCACAAGATGCGTGGCAGATCGGGCATGGTCTGACCCTCAACGTCGGATTGCGCGTGGAAAAGGAATCGCTCCCGAGCGAAACCACTGCCGGCGGATTCCCGTCGAAACCAATCAACTTCGGATGGGGCGACAAGATCGCGCCGCGCATCGGAGGGGCTTGGGACGTCTTCCGGGACGGGCGACTGAAGGTGTTCGGCAGCTATGGCGTATACAACGACCTGATGAAGCTGAACCTGGCGATCAGTTCGTTCGGCGGCCAGTACTGGCAGAACTGCTTCTACGCACTCGACACGTTCGATCTGGCCAGCATCAACGTGCAATTCGGGCCGGGACAGCGGTACTGCAGCGGTGACAGTACTGGCGGCGCAAACTTTGCCGGGGGCGTAGTTCCGGCGGGCCTGACGTTTCTGGAGAATCAAAACTTCCGCGGGACCGAAGGCGTAGTGGGAGGACTGAAGCCCTACCGCCAGCATGAAACCGTCTTCGGCGTGGACTATGCCATTACGAAGACGCTGGCGTTCGAAGCGCGTTGGGATCGTCGGAGACTGGATCGCGCCATCGAAGACGCGGCGATCTTCGACTCCACCGGTAGTGAGATCTTCCTGATCGTGAATCCTGGATATGGACCGAATGCCGTGAACCTGGCCGAGTCCTGCACGGACGATCCGCGTGGCTGTCCGCCGAACATCAAGGCGGCACGCAGCTATGACGGCCTGGAGTTCCGCCTGACCAAAGCCAGCAGCAAGAACTGGTTCGGGATGTTCTCCTACACCTACAGCAAGCTGCGCGGCAACTACTCCGGCCTGACCAGTACCGACCTGGCGGACGGAGGCGGCGGCCGCAACGCTCCCAACAACAGCCGCGCTTTCGACGAGTCGTTCTTCCAGTACGACGCCAACGGAAGATCGTCGAGCGGACCGCTGGGCACAGATCGTCCGAATGCGTTCAAGGGATACGCGTACTACCGTATTCCGTGGAAGGGTGGACGGACCTCGACCAACATCGGCTGGTTCCAGACGCTATACAGTGGTACCCCTCTGAGCACCTATACGGACGTGGGCTTCTCCTTCTCACAGCCTCCGTTCTCGGGCGGTTTCCCCGTGTACCCAGAGGATCGCGGAAAATTTGCACGCATCAGCCTGGTGCCCAACGGCGACGGCGTGCTGGTTCCAACCGTGACCAGTCTTTGCAGTTGCAGGACACCCTGGTACATCCAGTCAGACGCCAGCTTCAAGCAGGAATTCAAGGTCAACAGGAACAACGAAGCGCAGGTGTTGACGTTCGAAGCGAACGTGATCAACCTGTTCAACCGGCAATCTGCGACCGGCTTCTATTCGCAACTGGATTCGGCGTTCAACCAGAGCTTTCTGAGTCCTGGAGGCCAGTTCTCCTACGCCGCGTTCGAGCATCCCTATGACTGGAAAGCGTTGCTCGCGAACAATACCGGACTCTCGGGCCCGGACGCTGGTGTTCCCCTCATTGCGAATAGCCAGTATGGCAAGCCGTTCATCTTCCAGACGCCGCGCAGCCTGCGTCTGGCGGTGAAATTCACGTTCTAGCTGATTCTTTTGCTTTTCTTAAGGGACCGGGCTGCCGGTCCCTTTTTCTTTTTTCTTTATCGGACTTCGCCACGATTCTTTCGGATTTCGCAAAAATCCCATTTTGCCTGCATCTGGGAATCCCACCTTTGCGCATAGAACGCGCAAAGATGGGGCACCTGCTTTTCGAAAGCGGTGCGACTCGATGTCCCCGCTCGCGGATTCGGGCACATTCCTGCCTTGTTTAGTAAGATAGTCAATTCAACTTTGTAGAGCGGAAGCAACCATTCCTGCGGGGAGCGATTCCATGTGGCAGTACCCGCATGTCCAGGAGTGGGAAGGAGAGACCGTTTGTTGAAATTGCGCGCTTCGGGCGGCGATGGGAACCGCCGCAACTCCCTGGTATTCCTCTTTTTATCTATAGTGATGGCGTTGACGGGTGGGCCGCGCGGATTCGCGCAGGACCTGCCCAAGGGCTCGATCGAAGGGACGGTCATCGATTCATCGGGCGCGCCCGTTCCCGGTGCAGCCGTTTACATCAATTCCCCAGCCGCTGAAACTCCGCTCACGCTTACGACTGATAAAGATGGCAAGTACTCGACCGGCGCCCTGAACGCGGGCGTGTATACCCTGCAAATCGAACTGAGAAACTACAACGCCAACCGCTTCTACGTTACGGTGCGCGATGGAAAAACCTCGAATGGGGATCGCAAGCTGTCGCACATCGAGCCCGGAACCCCCACGATCGAAGGGAAGGTTGTTCCCGGGCAGATCGCGGAACTGCCGATCAACGGCCGGGATGTATTGAATACGGCGCAGTTTCAGCCGGGAGTGTTGATCCAGGACGGGCGTTCGCTGGATGCAACGAAGACGGGGAATTTTGCGGCTTCGATCAGCAAGCAGAGCGGGCTGGCAACGCTCTACACGCTGGATGGCGTGGATCTGAACGATGAGACGAAGGGTGGCACGACGCAGAACGTCGCTCTGAGTTCGGTGGACGAGATGCTGGTCAGCCGCGCGATGCTGAATGTGTCCGAGGGGCCGACCTCGACGGGCGAGATCAAGATGAAGACCGGGTCGGGCGGGACGGGTCTTCACGGCGAAGGGTTTGGCCTGTTTCGCGACAAGAGTATTGCCTTCGCAAGAGCTCCGGGCGGCCAGGATTTACCGTTTCAGCGCACCGATTTCGGCGGGAAACTGGGCGGAACGTTGATTCAGGACAAGGCGTTCTTTTTTCTGGATGTCGAGCATGTGACCCAGGATGAACACCGGGCGGTGGTGCTGCCTTCGCCATTCCAGGCGCTGACGGGTTCGTTCTCGTCGCCCTTCCGCAATACATCTGCATCCGGAAAGCTTGACTGGCAGCCTTCCAGCACGACGCGCGCCTTCTACCGGTTTGCTTACAACTGGAACAAGTCGGTGGATGACTTCGGGGACGGCTATTCGATTTATCAAAATCACAACAATGCTCCGTCGCATGCGATCGGCGTCGATCTAACCAGGGGGCCGTACCTGCACAGCGTGCGTTTCGGGTATACGCGCTACCACAACTCGTTGCTGGATGCGTCGAGCCAGTTGGGAACAGGCGGCGCGTTTGGACTGCCGGCGAGCATTCGATTCAGTGATCTGGCGGGCGGCCGGGTGCAAATCGGTCCCAGCCCGTTCGCTCCGCAGGAGACCCTTCAGCAGAACATTGAGCTGCGTTATGACGGCACGCGGCGGGCCGGAGACCATACCTTCCGCTTCGGCGGCAGCATCAACCGGATCAATATTGGAGGGTATGCGAATCCTTATGGGATTGCGCCGCAGCTTACGACCGCGTGGGCTGGAGGAACTGATCCGAATCCGCTGAATTATCCCTTGCTGCTTGCCACATTGAGCAACGGTCAAGGATTTGCGACAGAGAAATCCGGGTTTGGATTCCCACATGGTGGGCAGGTCGATAACCGCCTGCAGGGCTATGTCGAGGATTCGTACAAGATGTACCCCAATCTTACGATCACGATCGGGGTGCACTACGTGCGCGATACGGGGCGGGTGGATAGTGATCTGGCGCCGATTCCTTGCTCAGCGGCGAACCCAGGCATTCCATCCGATTTTGTGCCCTGCGCGGATTCGAACCTGCTCGATCAATTTTCCAATCTTGCCGGAAGTGCACTGGGAAGAAGAGTCAAACAGCCGAATTACAATTTTGCGCCGCAACTTGGATTTGCATGGGATCCGTTCCACAACGGCAGAACCGTGGTGCGAGGCGGCGCGGGCGTCTTTTATGACAATTCCCTTTTCAGCAACATGCGTCTGGACCGGCCGGCGCGCTTAAGCCAGGGGGTGTATTCCGCAACCAATGTCCTGGGCTGCGCGGCTGGAGCTGCGGCCGGGACGGTGGGCGTCTATTTCCCGAATGCAGGCGGACTGCCCTCGCGCATGACCTCCATCAATGGGCACGATTTGGCGACGGAAGTCTGCGGGACGCCGGTCGGGACGGCGGCAGCCGATGTGGCTGCACTGCAGGCCGCATATCAGGCGGCGGTGGTTGCGGCCGGCGCTTCGGGCAATCCGAATTTTGTCGGGAACACGCTGTCACTCAGCGTGCCAGTGAATGGGCTGGCGACATTTGATCCCAATTACCGGACGCCTCGCTCCTACCAGATAAGCCTCGGGATGGAACACCAGCTGTGGAGCGGGGGCGTGTTTTCTATCGACTACGTCCGCAACATGAGCCAGCGCTTCGGGCTGATCGTGGACAAGAATCACGTGGGCGATTGGCGTTACCTGTACACGAATGCTCTGGGAGTCCCCACGGCGGCGCTGAACGCCATGACAAACACGATCTTGCAAAAGGCGCCTGCCTGCGTGCTTCAGGCGCTGGGGCCGGGCGCGATCGTGCAGGATGCGGTCAGCTGCTACATCTCGGCGGTGCCGACGGCGAATATCAACGACTTTGCGGTGAACGGGCTGGATTCGGGCGTCGCGTTTCTGGGCGGGCTACCCGCTTCGGTCGGAGTAACGGTGCCGACACCTAGGGATCCACGAAATTTTGGGGCTGCGTTCTCGGGCGTGAATTCGCTGGTTGGACAAGGAGAGTTCCAGCAGTCGATCGGGCAGGCGGTTTACAACGGATTGCAGTTCTCCCTGCAGCAGAACATCGTGCACCAGTGGTTCTTCTTCCGCGGTGGGCACGTCAATCTCGCCTACACCTTTTCGAAGTTTGTGACCAATGGCGGCGACAATCCAGGGCAAAGCTCGCTCGCTCACGATTTTCAGAATCCGGAACGTTATAAGGGGCCGTCGCCCTTAGACCGCAGGCACCAGGTATCGGTGGGGTGGACGCTGGATTCGTTGTGGGGACCGAAGCTCTCGTTTATCGGGCGATACGCCACGCCACCACCGACGGTTGCATCGCTGCTTGTGACATCGGGGAATCCGGCGGCGACTCCGGGAGAAATTTTCCGCTCGGATTTCACGGGCGATGGAACTCCGGGAAATCTGTTTCCGTTCAAGGGGCCGGGATCGTTTGATGCGTTATCGGGCAGCGGTCTGGCATCTGCGATCAAGACGTACAACCAGACACAGGCGGGATCTTTGACGCCGGCGGGACAGGCCCTGGTGCAAGCCGGGCTCTTTACTTCGGCACAACTGACGACCTTGCGGGCAACGGCGCCTTTGATCATCGTTCCGCCGGCGGGTCAGTTCGATAATCCAGGATTCAAGTCGCTCGATGCGGCGATCAGCTGGCCTCTGAAGATCGGAGAACGGTTCAACATCGAGCCCAGCGCGCGCTTCTACAATGTTCTGAACTTCGCGAACTTCCAGCCCTTGTCGGGCCAGTTGGCATATTACTATCCGGGTCCGGGGCAACCGGGAACCGCGGGTGCGGGGTCGGCGAACGGCACTCCTCCGGGATCATCGCGCGACGTGTTGCGGATCGGGTCAGGCTCGGGAGTGTACAACTACGGCTCGGCGCGGCAGATGGAATTCGGGGTGAAGATCACGTTTTAGCTTTTGCGAGGAAAGGCATTCAGCCACGGCTTATCAGAAGCAGCGGTTTTTGTTATGGTGCGGGACATTACGGGCCGGGGAGATAACTGTCCGTGGGCAGATGCGCCGTGTAAAATGCGGATATGCCTTTCAACGCAAGTGCGCAAGGAGCCGCCCGCCGGGGCGGGAAGACTCCACCACCGGACGAGACGTTTGAAGAAGCCGCTTACCTGAAACTGCTGGGCGAAAAGCAGAAGCCGGTCAGCATCAAGCTGACGGATGGAGAAGTGGTGCGCGGCTGGATTGAGTATTATGACAAGAACATGGTCCGGCTGACGCGCGAGGGTGCGCCCAATCTGTTTATCTTCAAGCACGACATTATGTACATCGCGGAAGATACTGCGAAACGCAAGTAGGCTGTCCGCGGTCCCCGCGCGGTAGGTCCAATTCCGGTCCTGTCTGGTTCCAGCATCATTACAGTCATGTCATCCCATCAGGAAAACTTCGAGTTCGTGCCGCAGATGTCGGAGATTGCGCGGGAAGCAGGCGCGCTGCTCATGGAGTTCTTCCGCCGGCGCGTGAAGATCGAGTACAAGGGGGATGCGGACCTGGTTACAGAGGCGGACCGGACGTCGGAGAAATTGATCCTCGAACGTATCCGGAGGCAGTGGCCATCGCATGAGGTAATCGGGGAAGAGGGTGCGCACGTCGAGACTGGCGGCGACTATCGCTGGTATGTCGATCCGCTGGATGGGACCACAAATTTCGCGCACGGGTTTCCCGTATTTTGCGTGTCGCTGGGGCTGGCGTTTCAAGGGCAGCGAAAAGCGGCAGTGGTGTATGACCCCACGCGCGATGAATTGTTTGCTGCTGAGCGCGGGAAGGGTGCTGTACTGAACGGCGAGAAAATCGAAGTTTCGAAGACGCCTGTTCTAAAGCAAAGTCTGGTCGCGACCGGATTCCCCAGCCACAAGCGGCACAAGAATCCGAATATTTACTTTTACCACCAGCTCACGTTGCGGAGTCACGGGGTGCGCCGGGCCGGGTCGGCGGCACTCGATCTGACTTCGGTCGCCGCCGGAAGGCTGGATGGATTTTGGGAATTCAATTTGAACGCATGGGATACGGCGGCTGGGATTTTGATTGTGGAAGAGGCTGGGGGCAAGGTCTCCGGGTTTCGCGGGGAAGAGTCGGTGGTTACGGATCGCGATGTGGTGGCCAGCAACGGTTTGATTCATGCGGAGTTGCTGCATGAGTTTGAGGAAATCTTTGGGGGGCGGGGGCTGGAGCTGCTGCCGGATCCGCGCGGGTATCGCAAGTAGCCCAACCTAAGGCCACTTCGGAATTCCAGGAGAACAAGCTATGAAGGGCAAGTTCTGGATGTTGTATGTCGTGCTCCTGTGGGTATCGTTGTCATGTTTCGCCCAAGAAGCTACGCGCAAGCCGGTATCGTTCAATCTGCAATGTGAAGCAAGTGACTGTCCTCTCTTAAAAGGGGCACCGCAAACGACTGGCATGCGGAGCGGGTTCGTGCGGCTGAAGCCGGGGGAGTCCGTTGGCGAGCATTCCACACAGGATCATGAAGAAGCCCTGGTTGTGCTGAGCGGGGAAGGCAAAGCGGAAGTGGAAGGCCACGACGCTGTAAGCTTCTCCGCAAGGAATCTGATCTACATTCCTCCGCGTTCGCGGCACAATGTCACGAACACTGGTAAAGGCGTGCTGGAGTACGTCTACGTGGTTGCTCCCAGCGGCAAGGAATAGTAGGGAGCGCACCTGACCCCCGCCCATCCTCTAAAACGGCGTAAAATAGAAGCAATGGGGTGATCGGTGACCGGCACTAGCCCGGCGCATCAGCTCCTTCCACATAGGTCTTATCGTGAAGCAATCTTTAATTGACCGCAAAATCGGAAAGCGTCCCGACAAGGTGCGGCTATCGGGACGCCTCCTCTTTCTTACAGAAGATCCGGAGTTGATCCGCCGGCAATTGGCGGGCCAGGATCTGCCCTGGGATACGAAGAATCCGGCGAACAATCCCAAACTGCGCGACGACATTTCTACCGACGAGATCACGCCTGCGCACTACTGCTTTTACTTCGACCAGACGCTGGGCGAGGTTCCTTATCTCGGGCTGAAGTGTGGGAGCGTTCTTCCGATCGGCCGCAGCGAGGTGAAGAAGGGCGGGTTCGTCTGCTCGGTGAGCGGAAAGCGGCGCGGCAAGGGATCGAGCCGCGAACAGTCGCCTTATGCGGAGATGTCGGCCGGAATCCAGGTGGTGATTGCGGAGAACATCGAGCGCATCTACAAGCAGAATTGCCAGAATCTGGGGCTGCTGACTTCCACGAATTTTTCGTTGATCGACAAGATCCGCGCCGGGGAAGAAATCGCTTTGAGCGAATTCACCGCGGGCGAGGATGAAATCACCCGGCAGGTGATCGAATACGGCGGGCTGTTTCCCTTTAATGTCGCCCGCATGCAGAAGAAGGTGTTCCTGCCGTCGATCCACACGGCGAAGCGGCCCATGACCTTGACGGAGAAGATTTTCGCGAAGCACATGGTTACCCCCGACGGCACGGTGGGAGTGGAGGCCGTCAAACCTGGCGACACCGGTTTCACGCGGGTGGATCTGCGCTTCAGCCACGAATATGTAACGCCCATGGCGGCTATCTTTTATGAGCACTATGTCGGCAAGGATGTGCCGGTGAATGATGCGTCGAGCATCCGGTTTTTCCGCGATCACTTGACCTTCCTCGATGAGGTTATTTCCGAAGAAAAGAAGAAGATTGGCTTGCTTGACCTCGCAACGCAGCTCAAGCTGAAACAGGAAGATTTTGCGAAGGCGCAGGGCATTAAGCTGCATGGGGAACTGAAGGACCGGAAGGGATCGGAGGGGATTTGCCATTCCGTGATGCTCGAGTCATATGCATTGCCGGGCCAGGTCAACGTTGGGTCGGACTCGCACACGCCCCACGTGGGCGCGATTGGATGCGTGGCTTTCGGGATCGGCACGACCGATGTGTTCAACAGCTGGATCACCAAGGACGTGCGGGTGAAGGTTCCGGAGTCGGTGAAAATCGTCATTCGCGGAGAAAAGCAGCCGAACGTGACCGCGAAGGATTTCATCCTGAAAATCCTGAGCCTGGAATACGTGCGCAGCGGCAAGGCGCTCGCCAAGGTGATGGAGTACGCGGGCGAGGCCGTCGAGGCGCTAAGCGTGGATGAGCGCGCGACCATGACAAATATGGCCGCCGAGATTGGCGGCTTCACCGGGATCGTGGCGCCGGATGACAAGGTAGTGGAATTCCTGGTGGAACGCCGGGGCATGAGTCGTCGCGAAGCGGCGGAGATGGTTCGCGGGCTCGAGAGCGATCGCGATGCGGAGTATGCTCAAGTGATCGAACTCGACGCGACGGAGATTGCTCCCATGGTGGCCACGCCGGGCGACCCTGGGAATGGGAAGTTCATCCGGGAACTCAACACTCCCGTCCCGGTGGAGTTGGCTTACGGCGGCACGTGCACGGCCGGTAAGAACGAAGACATGGATATGTACGCCGCTGTGCTTGCCGACGCGCTCAAGCAGGGAAAGAGGGTAGCGGACTCGGTTGCTTTCTACATACAGTTCGGCTCGCAGGAAACACGGGACTACTGTATCGGGAAGGGCTATCTGGAGATTTTCCAGAAGGCTGGCGCGCACGTGATCGAGCCGAGTTGCGGGGCTTGTATCAACGCGGGGCCGGGAGTGTCAACCCGGCCGGATCAGGTGGTGATCAGCGCGCAGAACCGGAATTTCCCCGGTCGCAGCGGGCCGGGTCAGATGTACCTTGCGAGTCCGTTGACGGTGGCGGCGAGCGCGGTGGCTGGGTACATCGTGGAATATCAGCCCAGCGAAGAACGTGAATTGGCGGGAAACCGGGGGTAGGAAATCTCCGGTAAACCCTCGAGGGTGGTCGCGAGAGTCGCTCTCTCGAATTCAGTGAAAACGCCCCGGTCGGCTGTACCGTGGACGGGATTCTTGCTAGAATCTGTGGTTCTTTTAAGATCCGCAGTGTTTCAGGAGACAGATACACCATGACCTATGTGATCGCAGAACCCTGCATCGGAACCAAGGACACCGCTTGCGTGGATGCCTGCCCGGTGGATTGCATCCATCCGAAGAAGGACGAGCCGGCGCACGCTACGGAAGAAATGCTGTATATCGATCCGGTCGAGTGCATCGACTGCGGCGCGTGCGTGCCGGTGTGCCCGGTGTCGGCGATTTTCGCGCTCGACGATCTGCCGGAGAAATGGGCGGCGTTTACCGAGCGGAATGCGAAGTATTTCGGGAGATAGCTGTCAGCTTTCAGCCGCCAGCTATCTGCTGAGGCTCGCGGATTGAGGCGGATTCGAGGCGCATGATCCATTTGTGGATATGCGCCTTTTGCTTTTGAGGTCGCAAATTGCGACCTCAACGGAAACTTTCGAAATGCTGGCGGCCGTAGCGAAAAAGGGCTTCCAGGGTTGCAATGGTGCATAGGGACGCGGGGTCCTTCGGCTGCGTTCGGCTGGCGCCTCACTGCGAGATGACCCCAGAGCCCCGGTCCCAGAGCCCAGAGCCCAGGAGCCCGATTCTCCCTGACGGCCTTGCCCTGCTTCCATTACAATCAAGCATTAACCTGCTGGGCTCCCATGGCACTGAAGGAGTCGGAAGCCATCGTCCTGCGTACGTACCCGCTGCGCGAGGCCGACCTGCTGGTCACTTTTTTCACGCGGATTGAAGGCAAAGTGCGCGGCGTAGCGCGCTCGGCCAAGAAGTCCCGAAAACGTTTTGGCGGCGCGCTGGAGCCTCTGACGTTTGTGCGGGCCTTTTATGAGGACCGCGAGCGGCAGGAACTGGCGAGACTGGATGCGCTGGAGGTGCTCGAGTCGCCGCTGGCGAGTGAAGTGAGCTATCCGCGGGCGGTTGCGCTGGCGCACATCGCGGAGTTGCTCGATGAGTTGCTGCCGGACCGGGAAGCCAATGACGCGGTGTTCCGGTTGACGCTCTCGGTGCTGGGCAGTCTGCGCGGGTCGGCGATCTGGATGCCGGTCACGTACTTCGAGTTGTGGATGACGCGGCTGGTGGGCTTTCTGCCGGATCTATCCGAGTGCGTGGTTTGCGGGAGGACGTTGAACGGAAGCCGAGCTTTTTTCCACGCGCTGGCCGATGGGCTGATGTGCGGGGACGATAAGCGGCTGGCGTCGTCGGAAATTTCCAGCGAGTCGCGAGCGTTAGCAGCACAGATGTTCCGGGCACCGGTGGAGAGCTTTGCGGGCGCGGACTGGCCGAGAGCGAAGGGCTCTGATTTGCGGAAGTTCCTGGTGCAGATTCTTGAGCGCCATACGGAGCAGAAACTGGTGACGGCCGGGATGCTTGAGAAGATCAGCTAGGAGCTACGAGCTGCGAGCGAACCGACACCGACGGGTCTTGCTCGAAGCTCGTGTCTCGCAGCTCGCAGCTGAAATGCATAGGTCCTTCGCTTCGCTCAGGATGACAAAGTAGTTTTGATTTCGCAGTAACTCTACATGACTTCACCCAAACCCAATCCGCCGACTTTCCAGGAACTCATTCTGAAGCTGCAGACTTTCTGGGCGCAGCGCGGGTGCGTGCTGCAGCAGCCTTATGACGTCGAAGTGGGTGCGGGGACGATGGCTCCGGAGACTTTCCTGCGCGTGCTGGGGCCGCAGCCTTACAAGGTGGCTTATCTGCAGCCGTCGCGGCGTCCGGCGGACGGGCGGTACGGCGAGAATCCCAACCGGTTGTTCAAGCATACGCAGTTGCAGGTGATCCTGAAGCCTCCGCCGAATGATGTGCAGGAACTTTATCTTCAGTCGCTGGGCGCGATTGGGATTGATCTTCGCCAGCACGACATCAAGTTCGAAGAGGACAACTGGGAGTCCCCCACGCTGGGCGCATGGGGTATCGGGTGGCAGGTGATGCTCGACGGGCTGGAGATCACGCAGTTCACCTACTTTCAGCAGTGCGGTGGCGTGGATCTGTTGCCGATTTCCGCCGAACTGACATACGGGCTGGAACGTATTGCGGCGTTTCTGCAGGATGTGGATTCGATTTACGACATCGTGTGGGCGCGCGATCCGGAGACGGGGCATCCGACCACGTATGGCGATGTTCGGTTGCCGGACGAGTTGCAGTTTTCCGTCTACAACTTCGAAATGGCGGACGTGGAAAAAACCTGGAAGCATTTCGAACTGTACGAGTCGGAATGCCGGGCCCTGATCGATCGTTACGCAGAACTGAATAAGCCGGAGCGCTCCAAGCTAGAAGGCATGGCTGCGGAGCGGAAGCGGTTTCCGCTTCTTGGCGCTTATGACCTGTGCCTGAAGTGTTCCCACCTTTTTAATATCCTCGATGCGCGCGGGGCGATTTCTGTGACGGAGCGAGTAGGCGTGATCGCGCGCGTGCGGGCGCTGGCGGTGGGCATCGCGAAGGCGTATTTGCAGCAACAGACCAGCGCGGGCGACGAGACGGCCGAGCCAGAACCTGCCGCGCCAGCGAAGGCGGCCAAGCCTGCACGGAAGAAAGAGCCGGCTACCGTTGGGTAGACTTTGGCCAGCGGGCAGGCCATTTTGCTGGAAATCGGCCCGCACGGTTCGGCAGGTTAAGTGGGGCTGCGAAATTGCACACTCCGGGTTGTATTTGCAGTCGTGTGACGGCGCTCACATTCAGGGTTCATTGAAACTTGGGATGATAGATAGATTGATCGATGCCTGACTTTCTGCTGGAAATCGGTTGTGAAGAAATTCCGGCGCGCATGGTTGATGCGGGCGCCGAAGGGCTGCGCGAGCGCGTTTCCAAGATGCTGGAAAGGGAGCGGCTTGAGCCCAGCGCGGCCGTTACGAGTTTTGATACCCCGCGCAGGCTAGCCGTCCTGGCGTCGGGCCTTCCGTCATCGCAACCCGACGTCACCGAGCAAATCACCGGACCTTCCCTGGCAGTTGCCTATAAAGATGGACAGCCGACTCCGGCAGCGCATGCTTTCGCCAAGAAAGCGGGCGTGGAAGTTTCCCAACTGGAAAAGACCAGCACACCGAAGGGCGATTATCTTTCCGCCAGAGTTACGAAGAAAGGGCGCGGCACCAGTGAGATTTTGGCTGAGCTGCTGCCCAAGGAAATCTCGTCGCTGTACTGGCCGAAGAATATGTACTGGCGCAAGGCGAACGAACGCTTTGTGCGTCCGGTGCGCTGGCTGGTCGCCATGCTCGACGGGGAAGTGATCCCGCTGGAATTTGATGGGGTTGTGGCAGGAAACAGCTCGCGCGGGCATCGAATACTCGCTGACCAGGCGGTCTCGATTCCGCAGGCGGGCTTTGCCTATGTGGAAGCTTTGGCTGCCGCGAAAGTGCTCAGCCGATCAGAACGCGAGAAGCAGATTCGCAAGGCTCTGGATGCTGCGACCCGCAAAGTGGCTGGCGCGCGCTGGCGCGAGGATAAGGCGTTGCTTGACACGGTAGTGAATCTGACGGAATTTCCTTCCGCGATTCTCGGGAACTTCGATCCGCAATTTCTGGAGTTACCCGAGGAAGTGCTGGTCACCGTGATGCGCGACCACCAGAAATACTTCGCGGTCGAAGACGCGGCTGGCAAGCTGGCCCCGCATTTTCTGGCCGTGCTCAACACCGACGGGGATCGCGATGGCACGATCCAGCACGGCAACGAACGCGTGCTGCGCGCCCGCTTCAACGATGCGCGCTTCTTCTGGCAGACCGATCAGAAACGATCTTTGCGGGACCGGCTGGAACTTCTGAAGCACGTGACTTTTCAGAAGGATCTGGGCAGCTATTACGACAAGACCATCCGCACGCAGCGGCTGGCGAGTTGGCTGTCGGAAACGTTGAAGCAGGCGGGTGTGGCCGTCCGCCCAGGTGTCGTTCACAAAGCGGCATGCCTCGCGAAGGCCGATCTCACCACCGAACTGGTGAAGGAATTTACCGAACTGCAGGGAATCGTGGGCGGGCTCTATGCACGCGTGCAGACGCTGGACGAGACTCTCAATGATGAAGTCCGGCAGTGCATTTCGACGGCGATTTATGACCACTACCGGCCCGAATCGATGGATGACGCGGTGCCGCGCACGGTGGAAGGGGCAGTGCTTTCGATCGCGGACAAAGCCGACAGCATCGCCGGGATGTTCGCCTTGGGTCTCGTTCCCAGTGGATCGAAGGATCCGTTTGGCTTGCGGCGGCAGGCGAACGGGATTGTGAAGACGGTCGCGGAACACAAGCTGCCCGTGCAGCTTAAGTCCTTGCTGGAGGATGCGCGCGTTCGTTATCGGGGGTCCGAAGCTGAAAAGAAATTTGCCGCGAACGTCGACTTTGGCGAAGCCGTGCGGGTGTTCTTCCGCGAACGGCTGGAGTTCTATCTTCGTGACGTCCACGGATTTGCGTATGACGTTGTGAACGCCGTGCTCGCGGCGGATGCCGACGACGTGGTCGATGCTCTGGCTCGGGCGGAAGCGGTCAGCAAAGTCAGATCTTCTACTGACTTCGACGCCATCTCCGTGTCGTTCAAGCGCATGAAGAATATCCTGCGGCAGGCGAGCGAGGCGGGCAGGGAAGTGGCGTCGGAGGTGAATGCAGATTTGCTGCAGGAAGATGCCGAGAAGAACTTGGCGTCGCAAGTTCCTGAAACCGCCAGGAAGGTCGAAACATTGCGCGCCGATCGCGACTACGAGAAGGCTCTGCTGGAAATCGGCAAGCTGCGTCCGGCCATCGATCATTTCTTCGACAAAGTGATGGTGATGGCTGAGGATGTGAGGCTGCGTGCCAACCGGCTGGCGCTGCTGCAAACGCTGCTCATGGAATTCTCAACGATCGCGGACTTCTCCGAGATCGTGACCGAAGGCAAGGAATCCAAAGAATCTTCGCAACAGTAAAGGACTCATCATGGCGACGACAACTCTCCCCGAGACTGAAATGGAAATCAAAACCAGCCCAAAGAACGAAACCAAGTATGTGTACTTCTTTGGCGGCGGCAAAGCCGATGGCAACGGCAAGATGAAAGACGTGCTGGGTGGCAAAGGCGCTGGCCTGGCCGAGATGACGAATGCCGGACTGCCCGTGCCTCCGGGATTCACGATCCAGACCGAGGCTTGCCGCGAATACATGCGGCACAACGCGGTGTCGAAGGAAGTCGATCGCCAGATGGAGGCGGCGCTCAAGCAGCTTGAAGATTTGCAGGGGCAGGAACTCGGCAAAGGAGCGAATCCGCTGCTGGTCAGCGTGCGCTCGGGCGCGAAGTTTTCCATGCCCGGCATGATGGATACGATCCTGAATCTGGGGTTGAATGATCAGAGCGTGGAAGCGCTGGCCAAGCGCGCCGACTCCCGGTTCGCATATGACTCGTACCGGCGGCTGATCCAGATGTTCGGCAACGTCGTGCTGGAGGTCGAGAAGGCGGCGTTTGAGGAGGTCTTCGACGAAAAGAAGAAGCAGAAGAAGGCCAAGCTCGATACTGATCTGGATGCGAAGGCGCTGAAGGAAGTCATTGCCGAGTACAAGAAGGTTGTCAAGAAACATGCCAAGCGTGACTTTCCGCAGGACGCGCATGAACAGCTGGTGATGGCGAGGGACGCGGTGTTCCGCTCCTGGCAGAACGCCCGCGCGAAGCACTATCGCCGCATCAACAATATCGACGATATGCTGGGCACGGCGGTGAACGTGCAAGCGATGGTGTTCGGCAATCTGGGCGAGACCAGCGGCACGGGGGTTGGCTTCACTCGTAATCCCGCGATTGGGACAAAAGAGTTTTACGGTGAGTTTCTGCTGAACGCGCAAGGCGAAGACGTGGTATCGGGCGTGCGGACGCCGGTGCACATTCTCGAACTCGAGAAGATCATGCCCGAGGTCTACAACCAGCTGCGCGACATCACGACGCGGCTGGAAAAACATTACAAGGACATGCAGGACTTCGAGTTCACCATCCAGGACGGCAAGCTCTACATGCTGCAGACCCGCAACGGCAAGCGTACCGGCCTGGCAGCGGTGCGAGTGGCGCTGCAGATGGTGGAAGAAGGGCTCATCACCAAGGAAGAAGCCATCTTCCGCGTGGAACCAAATCAGTTGTACGACTTCCTGGTTCCGCGTCTCGACGAGAAGGGTGCCAAGATCGAAGTGCTCGCAAAGGGTCTCCCGGCGTCTCCGGGAGCAGCGGTCGGGCAGATTGTGTTCACGGCGGACGAGGCAGTTGAAAAGGCGGGGCACGGAAAAAAAGCTTCTGTGATCCTGGTGCGCGGCGAAACGACTCCCGAAGATATTCATGGCATGGAAGTCGCGTCGGGGATTCTGACCTCGCGCGGCGGCATGACGAGTCACGCGGCCGTGGTCACACGCGGTATGGGCAAGTGCTGCGTGGCGGGTGCGGGCGACATCGCGGTCAACGAGAAGGCCCGCGAGATGCGCGTAAAGGGCCAGGTGTTCAAGGCGGGCGACTGGATTTCGCTCGACGGAACGACTGGGCGGGTGATCAAAGGCCAGCTGAATACGCTGCCGCCGTCGCCCGACGACAAGGAACTGCAGACCTTCATGAAGTGGGCGGATCCGTTCCGCAAATTGAAGGTGCGCGCCAATGCTGACATTCCTCGCGATGCGATCCAGGCGCGGACATTCGGGGCGGAAGGCATCGGTCTTTGCCGCACCGAGCACATGTTCTTCGCCGAAGATCGCATTCCGCACATGCAGGCCATGATTCTCGCCAACAACGAGAAGGACCGGCGGATTGCGCTGAAGAAACTTCTGCCCATGCAGCGGGCCGATTTTGCGGGAGTCTTTAAGGCAATGGACGGATACGCGGTGACGATCCGAACACTGGATCCGCCGCTGCACGAGTTTCTGCCGCGGCGCGAGGATCTGATGGTCGACATCGCGGTGCTGCCGTACGCGGACGCGAAGCATAAGAAAGAATTAGTAGAGAAGTACAAACGGTTCGGCACCAAAGGCGCTTCTGATCTGAAGCGGGTCATTCCCTCGCTGCTGCGACGAGTGGAAGAACTGCACGAGTTCAATCCCATGCTCGGACATCGTGGCTGCCGTCTCGGCATCACCTACCCCGAGATCACCGAAATGCAGGCGCGCGCGATCTTCGAAGCGGCGGTGGCCGTATCGAAGCAGGGCGTGAAGGTGTTTCCTGAAGTGATGATTCCGCTTACAGCAACCCTGAAAGAGATGGCGAACCAGGCGGCGATTGTTCGTCGCGTGGCCGATGAAGTTTTCAAAGAGAAGGAACACAAAGTCGATTATCTGGTGGGAACGATGATCGAGTTGCCGAGGGCGGCGCTGGTGGCGGATGAGATTGCCAAGGAGGCGCAGTTCTTCTCGTTCGGCACCAACGATCTGACGCAGACGACCTTCGGCTTCTCGCGCGACGATGTGAACAAGATTCTGCCCACGTACCTGGAAGAAGGTATTTTGAAGCAGGATCCGTTTGCGGCTCTGGATCAGGAAGGCGTGGGCCAGCTGGTGAAGATGGCCACCGAGCGCGGGCGCAAGACTCGGCCCGATCTGAAGGTGGGTATCTGCGGCGAGCACGGCGGCGAGCCGTCATCGGTCGAGTTCTGCCACCGCGTTGGTCTGAACTACGTTTCGTGCTCACCGTTCCGCGTCTTGACGGCACGGTTAGCGGCGGCGCAGGCGGCTGCGGCGGATGCGCTCAAGGTGGAGGGCGGGCGGACGAAGTAGATCAGCCGGACATCATTGCAGCTTTAAGACTGGTGGAGCTTAGGGTGCGTTGCCCTTCGGCAGGCGGGACGCCAGACGCTCCACCGTCTTCCTTTAGTAGCGAATTTTGTTTATTGAACTTTTTGCAGGCGGGCGATCAGTTTCTGAGCCAGATTGTCTTCTGAGTCGGACCAGAGGAGCCGTCCGTTGGCGTGGGCGTTGGCTTCCAGCTTGTTGGTGAAGTCCACCAGCTTGTGCACGTTGGCCCGCACGCGCTCTTCAGCTTCACTGTCGAGTTGGACCTGCTCCTGCAGGAAAAGCGTGTCGAGGCCAAAATCAATTTCAATGTGTCCGGTCGCTTCTGAGGCACGCTCATCGAATTCCGATCCCTGGGCGATCACCCGGATTGGTGCCGGGACGAGGGCCCATTGGTGACCGCTGGCGTCGGGAGTCCACAAGTCCCATTGCGCTTCGAAAACGTAAGCGTAGTCGTCGTGCAGGAGATCGGAGGCCATGCCGGCTGCCTCTTCGGGCGTGATCCCTGGACTGAATCTGCGTTCAAAGACTGTTGCTTCATCCCAAGAGACCGGATGTATCGACAAATACGTAACACCCGGGCGCAGAGCGGAAAATGGGAATTGATGCAGCACAGATACGACATGCGCCATCATGTCATCGTCGTCGAAGCTGGGAAACCACAAACTCAGATGGAGTGGATCAGCCATCATTGCGCTCCGCATGAAGCAATCTAGAATGATTGTAAATGCTGGGGAAGGCCGCGGGGCACGAGGCCGCAGGGGAGTGGAGCGAGCAACAGACAAGGGAGTGGCACCCAATTTTGAACGGGCACCTTTCGCAGAAATATCATGTCTGCCGAAAGATCAGGTGTGCCCAGGCATCGCGGGCTGACAATCAAGTACGAACCATAGCGCTTGAATCTTTGACAGTATAAAGAGCCGCTTGTTACGATAAATGGTTCGGAAAAGTAGCCTGCCTCACGCTGTCGTCCCCGTCGTCTAGCCCGGCCTAGGACATCGCCCTTTCACGGCGGTAACACGGGTTCAAATCCCGTCGGGGACGCCAAATCTAATCAACGGTTTACACGGAAAACTCCTCCGCGTCGCGATACACAGAAAATACACGCTCTTTCGGCCGGATCATCTCCACAACTTTGCTCTGTGCAGCTCGTTTGTCCGGACCGAGAGCCTGGGTGTAGGTGTCGAGCGTCATTCTTGCCGTCGAGTGCCGCAGCAACTCCTGCACCACTTTCACGTCCTCACCGTTCGCCTTGAGAATCGAGGAAAATGTGTGGCGAAAGGTATGCCACGACATCTTCTTCTCGATGCCCAAGCCCCTGGCCACCGGCTGGATATCGTGCCGCATCACCGTGCTCAACCAGACGGGCTGCTTCCCGCGTTTGGCTCCGGCACGTTTGGCGTCGGTGGCCCATACGTAGTCGGACGGCTGGTTGTATGGCGTCACCGCGTACCAGGCCAACAAATCCCGGGCAACAAACTCGTCGATCGGCATCAGCTTTCTTGAGGCTTCGGTTTTCACCGGGCCCACGTGCTGGTCAACCAGAGACCGGGTGACACTCACATGGAGCTTGTTGAAATCGAAATCCTCCCACCTGAGCCCAGCCAGTTCGCCCCGGCGCAAGCCGGATGGCATGTCGAGAAATACCATGGCCCTTTCCCGAATCCCAAGTGCTGCCAGAAGCGACTGCACCTCCTGGATTTCGAGAATGTCGGGTGTACGTTCTCGCTTTGCGGAGACCCGTACTCCTGAGCGCTTGGTCGGACCCGTAATCGGGTTCCGGTCGGTAAATTCCCACCGGATCGCGTGGTTGAAGATACTGCTCATGGCGTCGCGGATCTTCTCTCGGGTGCCGCCGGCAAGAGGTTTGGGCTTGCCGAACTTTGCCGTGACCAGTGTCTTGAGCCACTGCTCAACCGCGACGGTTTTGATGGCCCGCAACTCCATCTTTCCCCAGCGGGGAAGAACCCACCGCCTCAGAACCAGCGTCTTTCTGGAGCGGGTGGAGTAGGCCTTGCCTTCCGCGCCATTGTCGGCAAGTTCGTGGACGATGTAATGCTCCACTGCCTTCTCCATAAGGATGGAAGTCAACTCGGTTGGGCCATCGGTGTTGATGGTAACTCGCAGTCGGGTCACTGCCTCGTGTAGTTTCTTGCTTTTTGCCGGGTATTGCTCAACAGTTCCGATGATCTTGTTCCGCTCCCGCAGCGTTCCGTCCGTCGAACGCTCGCGCCAGCGGAACAGCCATCTTTCGATTCCATCCTTTCTCCGAATCGTCGTGAGACAACCATTTCGGAAACGTGCCAGCATTCATATCCTCCTTGAATTCTGGCACCGGTCGCAGCTCGAATCTACCTGAGCTTGCGTCCGGGAGTCCACCCCAACCCGGAAACGGCAATTGCGGCGCTTTCTCAGAGTTGGGAGACGAATTGCGACGCGCCTCTAGTGCCGTGCCTGACTGGCTTCGATTGCTTGAGACCGAAGCCAAACGTCCAGTTCCGAGAGATAGAAGTGCCAGCGCTTCCTATCTCTGCCAACCGGGTGGGCCGGGAGTGAGCCCTCGCGGGCCTTACGGAGTACGGTTTTGGGATGCATCATAAGGAAGCGGGCAGCGTCAGCTGGGCTGACGGGCGACTCGCGGACCGGATGCGGCGACTCGCTCGAAGTGATCGAACCAGGCTGGGTTGACATAGGGTCCTCACCCTCGCGGAAATTGTCGTCCGCGGTCGACGCGCGTCAGGCCCGGGACACGATTGGCGGGCGGGAGGTGCCGACCCGGTTACAACGGCCGCTGGCTGGGAGCGCGTGGTTTGGAGTTTTTTAGACCCGAACTGGAGTTCCGTCAAACGGCCGCAATTGTCAGTGCCTTGACTTGATCGGATCCGAAGCGTGGCGGCTGGCAACGCGCTGTGGTGGCATGTCTTAGTTCATTCGGTTACGAACCGCAACAGGATCCAGCAGGGTACACGACCCAAAGCACGTACGGCCACCAAGCTTCTCAAGCCTAGACTGGAAGAGAGTTGAATCTCTGGTCCTATGCACGCGCCCTCTTCCAAGCGCATTATGATCTTGAAATGGAGGATCGGATTGCGTGCTCGTGCGCAACTGAATTTTCAAACGGCATCACGCATGTGTCTGAGGTTCCCCTATCATATTCCCATAAATTAAGAGAGCGCTCGCGTTCGCAATTCGGGCCATGCGGATCGGTCTTGATAAGTCTCAGGCGGGAAATCCCGCTTGCCGGAGCTGCCGGCGAACGGAGCGAAAGACCTCGTCGAACTCGGGGACCACTTCGATCTGGTGACCAAGCCGCCCCGCCCAGAGGGCCTTGAGTCGCGCCTCTTTTGCCAGAATGCGGTCCTCGAGGTCAGCGATTTCTTTCTCGCGGAAGCGAAGTTTCTCCTCGATCGCAGGAACCAGCTCAGCCAGGTCGACTCCGGCGTGCACTGTCAGAAACCAGAGGTCGTAGAGATCCCGCGGTTCGTTCCTTGCCCTGTCCTGGAGTGCGACGATCTTTTCGGCTGCGATTTCGTTCAGACTATAAACCGAAATCACGCGATCTTCGGGAAGATCGCTGAATTCCGGATACGCTCTCAGCACCGGAGGTTGTTCAATTGGGAAACACAGGACTTCCGAGATTGTGATGTCCACCTTGACATTATTTGGAGCAGGAAGAGGTCCCTGATAGGTGAGATAGAAGGTGTAACTATTGACATGGTTCTGCCGGTCCTCGCGATCGAACGCAAAACGGATTCCGGAAGCTTGGGCGACGTATTCGTAAATCTCCTCAAGTCCTTCACGAACCTCTCGGAACTCTGTGGCTCGCGCCAGTGTGAAATCGAGATCTTCGGAAAAGCGGTAGTCACCAAAGTGACAGCGTTTCAGGGAGGTGCCGCCCTTGAAGATCAGAAGTTCTCGCAGCCGACTCTGGCTCAGCCCAACTAGAAACCAGGCCAGGCAATAATCGCGCTCCAGCACGGCCTCCGGAATTCGGCGTCCACCATGTTCTTTAAACAGACGGTTTGCGAGGAGCGAAATATTTCGTTGCGGAATCATGTGTGTGGAATGGCTTCGAGCTCAGCCTTATCAATGTTCAGTTGCAGGCGCCACCGCGACTGAAAAGGGCCGGATTTCGGTAGGGTAGGATCGAGCCGGTCATAGGTCGAGGTCAGCTTTGTGCGGAGTCGGGCGAGTTCGCCGCTCGGCGCCACTTTGTAGAGCTCCAGAAGAAATCCGAGCCGACGGGTGAGAGCGCCATTATCGAAGCGATGCGCATAATCGAGAAGACGGGCAAGCTTGATTTCACCTCTTGCCATCCACAGTGCCTTGGCGACTTCTGGAATGCCGCCGGCGTACTCGGGCTGTCGTAGTCCGTCGATGATGGTTCGCTCCTTGTCGCTGACCTTGATTGCTTGCTGCTTGGTGATCCAGGTTTCGGTGAGTCCAAAGAACTGCTCGGGCTTGACAGCAATGAAGCGGTAGTCATGGCCATGGATACGCTGGGGTGGCTTGCGCAGGGAAGTGCTGACATAGATCGTCAGTTGCGGCTGGGTGACCATGCGGTGCAGTTCCATGGCGGAGGCGTGTGATACGAAGTAGCGATGGCCGGTACACAACTCCTTCGCGATAACGTAAGGATCGCCGACGTATTCTGTGGCGCGGCCCAGTTCGAACGGCACGAGGGTGTAAAGCCCGGGGCGCAGTCGTGTGACCAGTCCACGCCTTTCGGCTTTGAGGATCAAGGTTCGAGCAGAGGATCCCCGCAGACCGGTGATGTCTTCCACGTCCCGAAGAGTGAACGTGGTTTTTCCGCGTTCGTTGAGCTCAACGAAGAGAGCGGACGTCTGCCGACCGAGAGTTTTGGTCGTGTTATATTGTGCGTTCATTTCGTTCCTCTATAGGGAACACATTGAGCATAGAGTATCATAACATTCTGTGCATGAAGTGTTCCCTAGCAAGGAACAACATGAACATAAAATATAATAACGAAATAATCGCCATTTCTAAACACAAGCTATTTTGAATCAATATCCTGCAAACCGCTGATGACCAAGCGGGTGCCCGTGAATTTCCTCAATTTGATTGGTGGCATCCATCGGAGAAAAACTCCTCCGCGCTGAGTGCCCCCCTTTACCCCAATATAATCAGAGCCATGGCTGATCGCATTGCGTGTCCGTGCGTCACCTGTCCGAAATGTGGCACCTGGGTCGTGGTCAAGGAACCATCCGAGCGAGGCGTGGGCAAAGGCAAGTTCCGAGCGAACTGTCTAGCGCCGGAGTGCGGAAAAGCATTTGAATTTGAGTTGGCGGAGACGCGAGTTTTTGATTTGCCACTTCCCCTTTTTGAGCGGCGCCATTTCTATCGGTCGGAAATAACCTGAGCCAACAGTCGCGGTGTGTTCATCCTCTCGGGAAGGGTAATGGACGCTTCTGCCATGACGACAAACATAAACAGCTAACCTCTGAACTCATCGACGGAAGGAGAATCACCATGCCATACCTGAATGTCGGAAAGGAAAACTCTACGGATATCGAGCTGTACTACGAGGATCACGGCTCGGGCGATCCGGTAGTTCTCATCCACGGATATCCATTGAACGGCACGTCCTGGGAAAAGCAACTTCCAGTGCTCCTGGCAGCCGGTCACCGCGTCATCACCTACGACCGCAGAGGATTCGGCAAATCGAGCCAGCCGACCTCGGGCTACAACTACGACACCTTTGCAGAAGACCTGCACAAGCTCGTGACCAAGCTCAAACTGAAGGATTTCGCCCTGGTCGGCTTTTCCATGGGCGGCGGGGAAGTGGCGCGTTACATCGGAAAGTTTGGATCAAAAGGCGTGGCCAAGGCCGTCATTATTGGCGGGGTTCCGCCGTTCCTTTTGAAGACACCAGATAACCCGGAAGGCGTGGACGGCAGCGTGTTCGAGGGGATCCAGAAAGCTGTCGCTGCGGACCGTTACGCTTTCTTCACCGAGTTTTTCAAGAATTTCTACAACACAGATGTTTTTCTGGGCAAGCGCATCAGCGAGCAGGCTGTTCAGGCGAGCTGGAACGTTGCCGCGGGAGCATCGCCCACGGCCAGTCTCGCCTGCGTGCCCACCTGGCACGAAGACTTCCGCAAAGACTTGGACCGTATCGACATTCCCACGCTCGTCATACACGGCGACGCGGACAGAATTGTGCCCCTTGCCGCCTCGGGCGAACGGACTGCCAAGCTGATCAAGGACGCGCGGCTGCACGTCGTAAAAGAGGGGCCACACGCGGTTTCGTGGACGCACGCGGAGGAAGTGAACGCGGATCTCGTGGACTTCCTGACGAAAGGCGCTGCGAAGCAGGCAGCGTCAGCACCTAAAAAGGAAGCAGCTGCGTAGATCGACCCGCATAGATCTCCACCGCCGGAGGGTGCCACCATCGGTCGGCACTCTCCGGGCCGGTTTGAGGACTCCGGGACGATGAGGACTGCGATGTCGCCAGCACCAGAAAGCGACATTTCAGGTCCACGGGTCCTGTAAGTCTCCGAGTTCGCCGACGGCGTCGGCCACCATTGCCCGCGGCATGTCGAAGTGCTCCTCTACCGTGGCGACAAGTTGGTCGCGGCTCGAGAGTACTTGAACGATCGATTCGGTTCCCCGCGACTCGACCAGCGTCCAATTGTGGATCATCACGGAACGGTTGGTATAAAAGCGCGTCAGCAAGAGGGAGTTCAAGAAGGTCGCGTTCGGCCGGAACGATGCGGCAATCACTTCGCGAAACTCCTCAATCTTCCTGGCTGCAGGCTTAACCACGTAGCCGTGCTTCCGCTGGCCATCTCGATACATCTCCAAACGCGACTGAGCATTGGCATCCTGTGGTTTGAGGACGTAGCGGTCTCGACCAAGCTCGACGACATGGTCGGTCGCTAGATCACGAGGCATCGGCGACAGAAACGGCGCCCCATAGCCGGCGTCGATCAGGAACTCGCGCCCGTCCACGTTGACCAGGATCACGGCGTGAACGTCGGGATTTGTCATGTCCGCCGCGCACAACTTAACGTCGTATCCCAAGGCCACGAGGAGGGAATAGAAGTGGAAATTGTTGGCATAGCAGGTCCCGCCGAAATGGTAGCGCTCGATGCCCTCGAGATAGAGCTGGATGGACGGCAGTCCGGTTAGGCCCTGGTGCTTCCGGTTGTAAAGCTTCGAGATGTTTTCGAACGGAACGTGCGTAAGATGGGCAGCCACCAATCCGCCCAACGGTCCCAGTGCGGGTTTTGGTGGCGCGAAGCCGAGAACGGCAAGATATCGCCGGACGAGTTCAGGAGCCAGTGCTTGATCGGACATCAATTGAGAACCTTGGTCGGATCGCAACACGAACTCAGGTCCTCGTTGGCAGGACGACGGCGTAAAGCACTGCCAAGTAATGGCACACGCTTCCCGCCATCACGAACAGGTGCCAGACGGCGTGGCCGTACGGGATCTTCCGAGAGGCGAAGAACACCACACCGACCGTGTACATGACGCCTCCCGCAACTAACCATCGCAGACCAATAGCGGAAACATGTGTCACGAGCGGTCTCGCCGCTATCACGACAAGCCAACCCATCGCGAGATAGATCGCCGTGGATAGGACCTTGAAATGGTCCACAAACCAGAACTTGAAGACGATCCCGGCCATCGCGCAGCCCCAGACGATGCCGAGAAGGGACCATCCCCATCCGCCCCGCAAGTTGACGAGCAGAAATGGTGTGTAGGTGCCCGCAATCAGCAGATAGATCGCCGAGTGGTCCAAGATTCTGAGCGCACGCTTTAGGCGGGGCGAGGGAACACCGTGGTACAGCGTCGAGGCCAGGTAGAGGCAAATGAGAGTACTGCCGTAGATTGCGCAGCCTACCACATGCCATGCGGTGCCGTGTCTAAGAGCCATCGCAAGCAAAACCGCGAAGCCTGCAACACTCAGGACCAAGCCGACACCATGGGTAGTGCTGTTCACGATTTCTTCGAGAGAAATCAGGCGGGATGATCGCTCCAATTTATCCTCCTGAGCCATTGTTTCTCTGCATCACGGACTTAGCAACAACAACGCGGGGAATGTCGGAAAGAGGACTCGGTGGTGTTGTTCACACTCCCGCCATGAACACGGCATTTGAGATCGTCGCAGCCAGGCGCATCTGCTTCAGTTCGCGATACTCTTCCGAGTCGTACCAGCGTCGTGCGTCGTCCATACTGGGAAATTGGATCATCACGGGGAAGACGGGCTGGTAGGACTCTTCGACAACCTGGCAGGGCCCGCCAATCACGAGATAGCGCCCGCCAAATTTCTCCACTGCGGGTGTGACCCGGGCTTTGTATTCTCCATATTTTGCGGCATCTTTGACTTCGCGAATGTCCACTAGATAGTAGGCCGGCATGAGCGCATTATAGCCACAAGAACCGAGGGACTGCTGTGGTTGGCGAGGACCTTCTTGGGGTTCGATCACACCAGAGATCGCGCGAGCGGCCAGGTGGTCTACTTGCCCTTCGACGTCGCAACTGTTTTGGGAGCAACTCTCTTGATGGTTTTAGACTTTTAGACTGGGGTGCGTGAGCGAACGCCAACCGGACTAGATGTTCGATGTTCTTCTCAATGCGCTTCCAGTCGCGATCGCTACCTAACTCAAGACCGTTGTATACCGCGGCTGTCTTCGATCTCAGGATCAAATACGTCTGGCCGGCGGAAAGTAGGCTTCCCAGGGCCTGGAGATCCAAGCCTTGCGATTCCTTTACCATGCCGATCAATTTCATGCCCTGTTCCTCCTGGTAGTTCGCCAGAGCGTCCGTGAGTTCGTTTCTCTCGAGCAGTTCCCACCGCATGATCTCCTGCGTGATTGGACGCCGACGGAGAGCCCTGCCGAATTCGATTAGCAGCTTGGCCGCCAAATCCGCATTACTCAGAGCTGTTGCTCAAGACGCTCAGACGTGTGTTCGAATCTGTACCGAAGTTCTTCGGCGAGACCTTCACGCTCGAGTCGAGCCGCATCAATCTTATTGCGCTACGATGGGAGCCTCCGGACCCACTTGTAAGCGAGGAGATGATGGAATATGTCCAGACAGGAATAGCCAACCTCTTTGCGGAGTTTCAGCTTCCGCTGAGAGTCGTCATCTTCGTCGATCCGGAGATTGGATGGGATTTGATCCGGCAATATCGCTGACTAAGCATGGCGGAACCTGCTGACGTCGAGGCAGAAATCGTCTACGAATGAATCGAATTTCTCATGCTCTGCCAACGTATGTGGGACGCCATACTTGGCTAGATGTACTTTGCAGCAGCGCAGTCACGAAGGCGTGAATGGGGTGCGCCTCGGCCAACTGCCGACGCCGAAGATTGCGATTCAATCGTTCTTCGGCCCTGGGATGCGTGCCATTGTCTGAAGAGCCCTGCATCAGGTCCATCGTTACGAGGATGATGTTCGCGACGGCGAGGCCCTGGTCCGTTTGAGAAGGACCTCGGGATCGGAGATGCCATTGAGGACGTGATCGGTAGCGAAGGCATCAGCTTCGTGTTCTTCCTCTTGAGCCCGAGCCCGACTTGTGATCAGCGGGTGACCGCGCCGGATGTGACCGATCTCGTGAAGGAGTATCCAACCGACTGCCATCAGGAACACCTCCGTCGCAATGTGGATCGGGCTTTGGTGCTCCGGCGTACGCGTCGGTTGCGGAGCCTGCTGCGGCCAAGGCTCATTCTGTCCCAGCTTCACACAGCGAAGAGCCCATTCGTACAGATTCAGCGCTTCGATGCTCTCTTGGTCCTTTCCTAGTCGGACGACATCAAGGCGGGCCTTTTGTGCATGGGCGTAGGCTTGATAAATAAAATGATAGGCGTAGCTCGCACACCAGAGCAGATTGAGCGCGCCGCCGGAAACCCTGATGAACTTGCCATCGGTGCTGAAAACGAACCTAGCGCGGCGCGGATTTTCAGATCGACAGAAACTGCGCTTGGTGACACCCGAACGACTCTCATATCATCTGGCCCGACAAACGCAATGATCCAAACCTCAAGAAAAGGTGAACGCATCCCCTTCATTTCTTGAATGACTCGATCGAAGTCGAGCACCTTCGCGCTGTTTCGAGCATTAACCAGAAGCAGAAAATGATCAGGATAGACGCGCTTGCATTTCTTCCGGATCACCTCCATGATGTCGTCGACATTTTCTTCCCAGTCGACAACCTCAATATTGCGCGTCTGGATAACATTGTTTCCGGAGCTTTGATCAAGCTGCCGCAGTTTTGTGTCGGGAGTGCTGTCTTTGATTTCGATTTCGATCCACCACTCTTCTCCATTCAACTTTGACAGGGCCATGGCGAAGACCTCGGTCGTCCATGCTTCACGCTCCTTCTTGAATCGGCCGTCTGTCCGCGCCCTGTCAACGCCGAAGGTCTCGCTGATCGTTGCCATACGCCTAATTGCAATATACGGACTCATCCACAATTCCGAGTAGTCGCTCCCTGCAATCATCTTGACGTGACAGAAGCGACATCGCGGATTTCGGTCAAGCAGAATTTCTTCCTCTCGACCGCAGTTGGGGCAGCAAAATCTCATATGAACTTCTCGTAGTATTCCACTCTAGCGTCTCATCACAGATCGGCCAACGTACAAAGAAATGGTCCGGGTGGCAGGAGTTGAACCTGCGTGGACATGTGCCCAAGACATGTGGGTGGGCCGCTACCCTACACCCGGATGTGAAGAGAGGCCATTGCAGCCCTCTCCTATTTAGCCCTTCACGCAGACCACCTGGCGCAACGTGTGCACCACGTCCACCAGATCGCGCTGCGCTTCCATCACGGCGTCGATCGACTTGTACGCCATCGGTGTTTCGTCGATGACATCCGCGTCCTTACGGCACTCGACGCCCGCCGTCGCCTTGGCGTGGTCGTCCAGCGAGAAGCGGCGCTTCGCTTCCGTACGCGACATGGCGCGTCCGGCTCCATGACTACAGCTCATGAAGCTCTCCGGATTGCCCTTGCCGCGCACGATGTACGAGCGCGCCCCCATGCTGCCGGGAATAATTCCCATGTCGCCTTCACGCGCACGTACCGCCCCCTTACGGGTAATGAGCACGTTCTCGCCGTAGTGGTGCTCCCAGGTCACATAGTTGTGATGGCAGCTCACGACCTCCACATTGGCTTCGAACGCCGGGACTTCTCCCGAGCCCAACACCGCCGCGATCATGTTCTGCATCATCAAGTCGCGGTTGGCCAGCGCGTAGTCCTGCGCCCAGTGCACCGCGCGGACGTAGTCTTCGAAGTGCTCTGTCGCCCTGGGGCAAGTAAGCGAGGTCTTGGTCCGGCAGGTTGATCATCCACTGACGCATATCGTTCTTCGCCAGCTCGATGAAAAACGTGCCGAAACGATTGCCCACGCCACGCGATCCCGAGTGCAACAGGAACCAGACATTCTCGCTTTCATCAAGGCAGACCTCGATGAAGTGGTTCCCGGTGCCGAGTGTTCCCAGGTGATTCACGCGCTGCTTGTGATCCAGCATGGGATACTTATCGACGATCGCCTTGTACGCCGGCTCCATCTTCGCCCACACCTCCGCGTGATGCGAAGGGGCATCCGACCAGGCACCGCGGTCGTTCGCGCGTCCGTTGTCAGTACGCCCGTGCGGCACCGCCTTCTCAATCGCCGTTCGGATGCCGTGCAGGTTGTCCGGCAGCTGATTGGCATGCAGAGAAGTCTGCACGGCCATCATGCCGCAGCCAATGTCCACACCGACCGCCGCGGGAATGATTGCGCCGCGAGTTGGAATTACGCTTCCAACGGTCGCGCCGATGCCCCAATGCACGTCCGGCATCGCCGCCACCCACTTGTAGATGAACGGCAACTGCGCGACGTTCAAAAGCTGCTGGCGTGCGGCGTCCTCAAGCGGGACGCCCTTGGTCCAGGCCTTGATAGGCACACCCTTATCCGGCTTCATCACGTTGTAAGTTGCGTCTGTCATCATGTTTCCTTTCTTGCAGTCAACACTCGCCGTTACGACTCTGGTGGCTCGGCACGGAATTGAACCGTATCCACTGGCTTTTCAGACCAGCACTCTGCCGTCGAGTTCCCGAGCCAAACTTGGTGGACGGTGCGAGACTTGAACTCGCATTTCACGGTTGCAGGCCGTGGGTAATCCCCTTATACGAACCGCCCAATTGGGGCGAGATGAGAGAATCGAACTCTCGTGACTGGAGCCACAATCCAGTGCCTAAGCCATTCGGCCAATCCCGCCATCGAATCTGGAGCTGGTCGAGTGAATCGAACACTCGTCGGAGAGGTACAAGCTCTCTGCACTCCCACTGTGCTAGACCAGCAAACTCATGGAGCTGGCACGCAGCCTCGAACTGCGGTCGGGCGCTTACCATGCGCCTGCTCTTCCCGTTGAGCTATACCAGCGGAGCTGGCGCGGCGATTCGAACGCCGATCACGGACTTACGAGGCCCGCGCTCTTCCCACTGAGCTACACCAGCGAAACACTCTGGAGGTGGCGGGGAGAATTGCACTCCCGATGATCTGCTTTGCAGGCAGACGCCTTGCTGTCTTGGCTACGCCACCTCAAACTTGGAGCGGAAGGCGGGACTCGAACCCGCGGTCTCGACGTTGGCAACGTCGCGTCTTGGCCACTAGACGACTTCCGCCCTTAGAAAATCATGGAGCGAGCAGCGAGAGTTGAACTCGCGTCATCGGGTTGGAGGCCCGAGGCACCAGCCGCTATACCATGCTCGCCCTTCACACTTGGCAGGGGTGACAGGATTCGAACCTGCTTGAACTCGTTTTGGAGACGAGCGCCCTTCCCATCGGGTCATCACCCCTGTGGCGGTCGCAACGGGAGTTGAACCCGTTCCTCCTGATAGACAGTCAGGCATCCTGCCGCTAGACTCTGCGACCACGTTCTGAATTTGGCTGCGAGGGCACGATTCGAACGCGCATGAACCGGGTCAGAGCCGGTTATCCTGGCCAGTTGGATGACCTCGCAATTTTGCGGAGGGAACCTGCGGATACGGTGTGTTTCTTTTCAAGAGAAGTAACCGTAGCCTTCACCACCCCTCGAATTTCTCTTGAGTGAACTTCCTCCTTTGAGTTTCTAAACTGGCTGCCGGGGAGCGATTCGAACGCCCGTACCCGGATTCAAAGTCCAGGGTCCTGCCACTAGACGACCCGGCATCAAGCTTTCAGCGCTACGGCCTTCATGCATCGGACACACAACACCGCCGACTCATCGACGTTGTGGCCCAGCCGTTTGCGATCAGTGCGAGCACGGTCCGCAAGCTCGTGGTGATCTCCGCCGCGATCGCAGTTGAGCTCCGAAGCAAGCTCGATCTCAAAGCCTTCGAGTTCAATTACTTGTGTGCTCATAAACTTGGTAGCAGCGAGGAGAATCGAACTCCCATCTCAGCCTTGAAGGGGCCGCATCCTGGCCGTTAGACGACGCTGCCTCCTACCCTGCGCGTTAGCGAAATGCGCCATAAAAACCAAAAGCCCCCGATTTGTATCGGAGGCTCAGAAAGACTATGCGCTGCTGATGTGCCCCCGTTACATGAACGTACCTTCCCCCGCTCCTTGCCACGTAAACGTGGCCGGTGTCGGGAAGCAATCGGTATGGGGTTTGCGCATCATTGCTAGAACTCAGTTATCACTCTGGCATGAGACTGGAATTCCGTCAATACCCTAAAGTGGCGGCTCCAGGCGTGCTCGGCAGTATCACAAAGTCACAAGCGTCACTCTAAAACCATGGCCTGACTGTTCGCATCTAGTTGTCGCCACACGCCTGCAGCGCGCGATTCGAGACCTCGGCGATAGTGCGCTGCTTTGCCAATCTGCAATATCGGTGCGATCTTCTTGCGAACTAAGAGTTTTGAAGCGTCTCTCCACCCGGGCAATTGGAGATTCCCGTTGTACGCGCGACAAATCGTACTGGCGACAATGTCCGCGAGCTGAAGGCCGAGGTTACTTCGGGAATCAGAGAATTTCCGGTGCTCATTCAATATCTTGCTTGCTGCAATGCAACGTAAATCGCTGGGGACTCGTTTGCGAAATGGAAGAGCACTACGCATCCATTCGAGATGCTTTCTCGTTCCTTCATCGGCAGTGGATTCCACAATCTCGTAAGGCGAGAAATGACTGTAGTCAAAGCCTTCCACCTTGGCAAATGGTTCCTGTGCACTTCGTGCCTGCCCTATTGGAAGTATCAGCGCACTCCAAATTTCTTCCATTCGCGTCAGACTCCGATCCTTCCCGTCGATAGTCCACTGGAATTGGCCAAGTTCTGTTGGCAATCGTTGGGCGAAATAATTTATGGCGGTGTGCAGTGTTTCCAAGATCAGATCAATGGTGATAAATGCTTGTACGAAGAGCTGGTTTGCCATTGATCGAACAATCTCGGCATCCTGATGCATTTTTTGCCTTACATCGTCCGAGTGCTCGGTAGTCAGATGTTCTGTCAATGCCGATGCTTGGCGTAGTTTGAATTCATCGACCACCGGCTTAGGGTGGAGTGCCATGTCGATCACACGATACTCCGCAATAACTCTGTAACCTGCCAACAGTCTCAGGACTTCTGCTGACTGGCTTTCATTCAGTTTGCTTCCTTTGATTTCCACTGCCTTCGCAGGCCATTCGTCGCGAAGGCGTAAAAATTCGTAGAAGACTTCTTCTTCGTTTGCCGTTGGGATAATCAGCGCCAGCACAAGGGAGTAGCGGTGGCCAGCCTTTGGCGGAACAAACAATCCTGCCTCGTCAACGTAGATGTTCATTGACTACCCCTTGGTGATACGGTATCTGACCCAGCATGAAATCCCGAGAGCGCAGACTCAAAAAGTTAACGTCATCCACTCGTTGACCAACTCGTCATTCAACTTCAATGGCGAGATTTCATTGCATAGCAAACTGGTGGGCGGGCCGGGAGTCAAACCCGGATTTGCAGCTTCGGACGCTGCCGTGTTGTTCGATTACACTACCCACCCTCTGGAACTCGCGCCGGGAATCCAACCCGGATTTCTTCGTTAGGACCGAAGCGTCATCATGCCTTAGACCACGAGAGCCTACTTAATGTGGAGGGGATGCAGAGAATTGAACTCTGATCTCAAGGTTCGTAGCCTTGCGCCCTCATCCGTTGGACCACATCCCCACATTGGAGGCGGCAGAGAGATTTGAACTCTCATCATCCGAGGTAGAAGCTCGGCGCATTGTTCCGTTATGCTATGCCGCCTCTTACTTAACTGACTCTTGGTGCGGGATGTGGGAATCGAACCCACTTCGTCTCGCTTAAAAGGCGAGTGCATATCCCTATCTGCCAATCCCGCAAAATCTGGTGGGTGACGCTGGAATCGAACCAGCCTGGTCTCGATTAAGAGGCGAGTGCATCTGCCATCTCTGCCAGTCACCCATGTTCAACATCAAAATGGTGCAGGATGTTGGAATCGAACCAACGCCTCGCGGTTATCGACCGCGGGCTCGACCTTCGAGCTAATCCTGCATGGTGCGCCGTTCGGGAGTTGAACCCGCATCTGTTGGGTGTAGGCCAACTATTCTGGTCCGTTGAACTACCGGCGCGAAAAATTGGTAGAGGGTACAGGAGTTGAACCTGTCTGGCCGCGCTAATCTGGCGCCGAAGTGGGTATAAGCCACTGCCCCTCGCCGGAGGCCCCTCCATGGTGGCTCGCGATGGATTCGAACCATCCGCGACGGCTTTATGAGAGCCGCGTTCTTCCTACTGAACTAGCGAGCCGTGTATCCCTCGAAAATCTGGCTGGCCGGGCAGGATTCGAACCTGCGCATGGCGTGAGTAACAGTCACGTGCCTTTCCAGCTTGGCTACCGGCCAAAAAGCCGAAGGCCCCGATTTTTAGTCGGGGCCTTCGAGAAATGAATCTGAATTTGGAAACCTAAGAATAGTCAGACCAATCCCGAGGGCCGAGCGCGATTGACGCGCCGTCTCATCATGGATTTGGTCTGTATCGTCATTTCGAAAGTGAGTATAGCACGATGTAAGAGTCCGTTCTCACCGAAAACCGCCGGACCATGTGGAGTGGCTCTAGTCAAAAAGCGCCAGATCTTCAATTCGCCTTGTGTTGGTCATACTCGGGCAAATCTTCTGATACCGCAAGGATGCACGACTGATCGTCAAACTGGATCCGGTCTGCAGAGTAAGCGGTCAGCTTGATCTCACCGGACTTGGTCCGGAGGCGGGTGATCACGTTACGAATTGGGCCGCTTCTTTGTAGCAGCGAGAGCATTCGCGCACGGTCTGCGGGGTCTTCCCAGATGTTGAGGTCCTGGACGGTGCGGCCTAGAACTTCCTCACGCGAATAACCGTATCTGCGCTCGAACGCGCCGTTCACATCCAGAAATCTGCCTTCCTTGAACGTGGTAATGGAGAAGGGAATTGGGCTGGAACGAAATACTTTCTGAAATTTCTCTTCGGAAAGCTTGCGGCCCCCCTCGGCTTCCGCCAGAGCGGCCTCGGCCTGCTTGAGATCCGCAAGACGTTTTTCGAGTTCTTCACCATAAATTCTGGCAGTCTGATACAGACGGGCATTCTGGATTGCGGCGGCAGCAGGAATCGCGAGTAACTCGGCGCGGCGGAGATGTTCTTGGGTATAGCGATTCGGTTCAGCGTGGCCGGCGGAAAGAAATCCCAAGAATTCTTCGGATGCGACCAACGGCACGCACAACCAGGATCGAAATTGTTTGTGTCCCTTAAAGCTCTGCCATGCCTCTTCCTGGCTCGTATCCGCGATCAATACACTCTTTTGTTCGATCGATATCCGCTGCAGAAAACGGAGACTTGTCCGCGATGAGAGTCAGCGGCGGCCTGATAGGATTTCTCTGCCGACTCGGGACAGAGCTCTTTCTCCCAGCGCCAGCCAGTGGGGACCACCTTCCGGAACCAGGACCCGGGCGCAGGTGTAGGGAACTATTTCAGCTAGAGATCTCAGCAGCGTGTCCATGACGAAGTCCATGCGCAGGTCCTGGGTAAGCGCCAGGGTTGCCTTTACGGAGTGCGTCAGCCTCCGCCCATGCTGATTCGGCTTTAGCAAGATTTCTCGCAACCTGGTCTTCTGCCTGTTTCTGGGCGGTGATTTCCTGCGCAGTTCCTACGAGTCGGAGAATGTTCCCGGAGTGGTCGCGCACGGGAAAGCCATGTACTTTGACCCACCGCACCTCGCCATGAGCACAAAGTATGCGGAATCGTTCATCGAACTGGCCGGTGTGAGTGGCTTCTTCAAGCTTTGCCAGCACGTGCTCGCGGTCTTCGGGGTGGATGAGCTCTTCGTAGGAAGTTGGATTTTCCATCAGTGATTGGCACGACCGTCCGGTGATCGTCTCGTAAGCTTCATTCACATAGATTGCGCACCTGGTTTTGGCGTCAATGGTCCAAAAGATTTCCCGGATATTACTCGCCATCTGCCGAAACTGATCTTGGCTTGCACGGTACTCCTGTAGTGCACGAACCAAGGACCATGTGCCAAGGACAATCACGGTGCCGAACGCTACCGCCACGGTGAGCATCAGCAGCGGAGGAATCTCCGACCCTTGAAATTTGGCGCGAAGCACCAGAGACAGGAGGATGGCGGCGATTACGGCAAGAAGTGTGGAACCAGCTTGCCAGCGACGATGTGGCGTCCGTCTGGGAGGAAATTCATGACGGGGTGGGGCAACCTGCTCCATGACAGTACTGGAAAGCTGTATCCATTCTGCACCCGACCGGGTTTCGAGATTGCCAGAGGGGAACAGCCGTAAGTCTATCCGGTCTCCATTTTCGGCAGATACTACGCGGTGGCAGAAGGTGCGTCAACCAGCAGACACCAGCAGACACCAGCAGACATCGGTCGCATGGAGTGAGCTCGGTCGTCAGAACCGCGCCTTGGGCGAGGCTTGTTCCGCATGTGCGGGGAGCAACCGGTAGCAGCCTCGTGTTTCCAGGCTTACCATGAGTGAAAGCGCATCGATGAGCGGAGGCAGAACAGCATGGATGTACAGAGCCATTGGGAAAAGATTTACACGGAGAGGGCTCCGGACGCGGTCAGCTGGTACCGTCCGCATCTTGAGACCTCGCTCAAGCTCATCGAACAGGTCGCTTCTGGACCCTCTGTGTCTATTATCGATGTTGGTGGTGGTGGATCCACACTGGTCGATGACCTTCTCGCCCGCGGATATGACAACGTCACCGTTCTTGATGTGTCGCAAACCGCGATTGATGCGAACAGGAAAGGGCTAGGGAAAGCCGCCGAGCGTGTCCGGTGGCTCGTCGCCGACATCACCAAGGTCGACCTGGAGCCTTCTGCTTACGATGTATGGCACGACCGCGCGGTCTTTCATTTTCTTACCGCGCTGAGCGACCGTGTTGCCTATGTCCGCCAAGTCGCTTGCGCGGTGAGGCACGGCGGCCACGTCATCGTAAGCACTTTTGGACCAGAAGGCCCGATGAAATGCAGTGGGCTCGATGTTGTGCGCTACGATGCAGAGTCATTGCACAGGGAGTTTGGTGTGCATTTCCGTTTGTTGGGGAGCTCCAAGGAACTGCACCACACACCATTTGGCACAATCCAGCAGTTTCTCTACTGCTACTGCAGGCTGGAATAGAGTCAGATCTTCGGTTCACCGGTCCTCTGCCTGTCTCTATTACCTTCGCAATTCTGCGCCTCGGCTTTCCAGTTCGTGATTGCAATTCGCCGTGCTAAGAAGGAGAGCAATTTTCACACCATTTTGGCCGAGATCGCTTATCATGAACACGACAACTTTCTGAGTTGTTTGGGCTGCGTGACTGACTGGCAACAGGAAACTCGCGGCCTATTTCTTTGGCTCCGAAATAGGGAGAATGCGCCATTGAGTTCTACCCGCAACGGCGAGCACCGATGGTCCGCAGCTCGAAGCAATTTCGGCAAGCACACTCGAAGCTCTTGTCGCTGGGAATCGCCAAGTGACCGCACTGGCGGCAGACGAAACGCCCGTCCGAGACCTCTGCCATGGGCTTGAACTCATCGCCCGAGACGCAGTACGGACACCGAACTACCGTCGTATTCATGGCGACATTCACCATGCTCACACCGCTTTGCCCTGAAGGTTCGCGGCTGTAAATTGTACTCGTCGCCGATTACGGGAATGTAACAATTCACATGGGACGAATCGGCGCGCTCTGCGCACTCAGTTCGATGGCGAGGACCCGCAGATCAGCAGCAGCCACGGGCTTTGCCACGCATGGCTTCGCGACCTTCCCAGATGATGAGCGGCAGAATCAGCAGTGCCGCAATAGGATCGGTCCACCGAAAGCGCCAAATGGCGTTCATTGCCAGTCCCACCAGGGCAATCCCCGAAAGGTAAGCACACAATGCAGACTCAGCGACTCTACAT
This sequence comes from uncultured Acidobacteriota bacterium, assembly GCA_963733805.1. GTDB lineage: Bacteria > Acidobacteriota > Terriglobia > Terriglobales > Acidobacteriaceae > Gp1-AA133. The sequence goes on from CAVTEO010000015.1 coordinate 220,317, forward strand.
TGCGCTACGGACGCCCCTGTTCGTATTTGCGAGTTTGTGATCGGTGTCGTTGAAATTTCGACGGGAAGGGAGTAGAAGCAAACTAAGAAAGTTTTCCGAGAGCTGCTACTTGCCAGCATCCCGGGATATCAGTGCGTATACAACTGGATACCCGCGACCTGTCTCACGGGCGCAACCTTCCACCTTAGACACCAAGAGTGTGGAGCATTCCCATGCTCGCAAAATGCGCCAATCCAGCTTGTTCGGCCAAATTTCTTTACCTCCACGAAGGAAGGCTGTTCGCAATTGCGTCCAAGGTGGATCCTCAGAAACGAGGGCCGCCGAGGGATCCGGAGTACACGACTAGATCAAGTACGCTCGAATATTTTTGGTTGTGTTCCTCCTGCTGCTGTGCCATGACGGTTCAATCGGACGGGGATCACGGCATCACGCTGATCCGTAAGAGACAGACCTTTCTGGCGACGGAGGATCGCAATCCGATAGCCGCCTGAGAGAGCTGGTTTCAGGCGTGAAGTTTGGCAGCTT
>CAVTEO010000016.1:0-437814 GCA_963733805.1 uncultured Acidobacteriota bacterium
AGATACACGCAGTGCATCCTGCAGCGCGACTGTGGATTGTCTGGTGTGGCCCTCTCGAGGGCCGAGCTGAGAACGCTTGCCACCTCACTCGGACTGGATCCTTACGTGCGATTCCTGGGTTTCGAAAGAACTGCCGGATCTTTTGGCCTCGGTCGATATTCAGGTCAGTTCCTCCACGGCAGAGGGTGTGCCGCTGGCGATTTGCGCGGGGATGGCGGCAGCGCTCCCAATTGTTGCCACCGATGTGGGCGGACTCCCGGAAGTGCTGGACCATGGACGCGCCGGAGATATTGGTGCCCGTGACGAATGATCATGCTTTTGTGGCTGCCGTAAGTTCGCTCATACGCAATCCCGGACGCCGTGTGCAATTGGGCCTCGCGGCAAAGCACTTCATCGACAACAGTTACTCACTGGCATACGCAGTAAAGCGACTGGAAGCGACTTATTACGAGGTTCTGGGACAATGCGTATCGGCGTCTTCGTAGTAATGGCGGGCCGCAAAGCTGGTGGCCCGGAAACATATGAACTGTGCCTTTTGCGCGGACTGGCGAAAATTGACCGCAGCAACGAGTACCATGTTTTCTGTCTGAGCGACAAAAGCCGGGCCTCAATCGGAATCAATCAGGATAACTTTTTTTTCACGTTCTCCGTCCCTCCTTCCGGTGGGCAAGCATTCCGGTCACGCTTCCACTGTCGCTGATGAAGGCTGGAGTGGACATGTTTCACGCGACCTTCATCCCCCCTCCTGTTTCTCCGACGAAATATGCGTTCACGATGCACGACCTGACTATGTTTCACAATCCCGAGTTCTACAACCCGCTGATCCGCTGGCGCCTGAACCATTCCGTTCGTAGGGGACTCAAGTCGGCACGGGTGGTGGTGTGTGTTTCAGACTGCGTGCGTCAGTTGCAAATGAGACCTTCGGTCTGCCCGCAGGAAAGCTGGCTGTCGTTCACCACGGTGTGAACGTTGCATTTCGACAGATTCCCGCTAAGGAAGCAGCAGAATTGCTTGCGCAACACTATGGCATAAAGCGGCCTTACGTTGTGTTTGTAGGCAAGATGCAAGCCCGCAAGAATATCCCCAGGATACTGGAAGCGTTCCATCGCGTTCGCCGCGACAGTCAATCCGATCTTGCCCTCGTGCTGGCAGGAGCCGAGGCTCCACGGCGGACGGTATCGAGGAGGTGATTCATAGACTTCAACTTGCCGAGCACGTGGTTGAGTTGGGTCACGTCGATCAGGAGCATCTGCCGGCGCTCTACAGTGGCGCCCAAATGCTTGTTTTCCCCTCCCTTTACGAAGGTTTTGGCATACCGGTTCTCGAGGCAATGGCTTGCGGGACTCCGGTTCTCACCTCGAATGTGTCTGCCCTGCCCGAAGTCGCCGGAAACTGTGCCCTCCTGGTCGATCCCTATTCGGTGGAGGCGATCAGTCAAGGCATGCTCGAACTTTGCGCGAACGAGGGATTGCGACAGTCGCTCCGCTCGCGCGGTCTCGAAGACGCGAAGAAATTTACATGGGAGCAGACTGCACGGCAGACACTGTCGGTGTATCACCGCGTCTGGGAGAACTGATGGCCACGGCCTGTTCGGACGCCTTGTCCGGCCGTACGATTTTGTGCCTTGCCACCCAAGGGTGGGATGCACACTGGACTCCTGTGCAGCAGGTCATGCTGCGGCTGGCGCCGAGGAACCGGGTAATCGTTGTTGAGCCTTTCCATCCACCCCTCGCCTGGCTCAAGAGACGCAACAGCCTGTTAAAGAGGCAACGCGAGCAGGGTGTGCCCCAGTTCGCGAAATACACGACAACCTGTTCGTATATCGCCCGAGCTATTGGTACTTGCCGGGAAACCTGAGAAGTTCTCCGATTCGATGGCTGAACGGCCCGACGTACAAGGCGGAAATCGCCCGGCTGGTCCGTCGCCTGGATGCTCGGAAACCCTGGCTGTGGGCTTTCTTCGCTCAGGACCTGTCCGTTCTGGATTTGAAATTTGAGCGTTTCATTTACGACTGCGTGGATGATTGGCCGCCGTTTTTTACGAATCCCGCTGAGCACCGTTTCGTGAAGCACGTGGATGAGCAATTATGCCGCGCCGCTGATCTGGTGTTTGTGGGATCTCGTCCGCTACAAGCCAAGAAAGCTCCTTTCAATGCAAAGACCTTCGTGGTGAATCACGCGGCTGACGTCGCGCACTTTGTGAAGGCTACTCATGCGCAGACCACCATTCCCAGCGATTTGGAGCAGGTACCCCGCCCCCGCATCGGCTTCGTGGGCATGATGGATTCGGTCCGCTTTGATGTGGATATCATCAGTAAGATCGCGCAAAATTCCGAGCGACACGTCGTGCTGATCGGAGGCTTTCTGGGAGGAGTCGAAGAGTCCCTCCCGCTACGCCCTAACATCCACAGACTGGGCATGAAGAGCGTTGCCGAACTGCCGGGATATCTCAAGGGTATGGATGTTTGCATCATGCCGTACCGGCTCAATGAGGCTACGCGTCACATTTTTCCTTTGAAGCTATTCGAGTACTTGGCGACCGGCAGGCCTCTGGTCACAACCGCCATCCCCGCCGTGGACGAGTTCCGCCATCTGCTGTATGTGGCTGACTCCCCCGAGGACTTTATCCGGTTGGTGGATCGAGCACTGGCGGAAGAGAACCCCGACTTGTTATCCCGGCGACTGACCTGTGCTGGAAAACACACATGGGAAGCTCACGTCAGCGATAAGATGGAATTGATCGCGCGCCATCTCTTGAACGACGGATCCCGCTCCTGAGGTGACCGTGCAAGGTGGTCGCTCCCGACGACCTCCAAATGGCGAGACGATGGCCGAGTGAAGTTACTCCCCGGCTGATCTGAGAACTATCCACGCAGAAGCTTAAAGACGGGCCTCCGGCCCGTCTTTTTTATTGTCTGGACTGACTAATGACTGGGGCCTTCTCGCGGAATACGTTCCAGCTCTTCTTGGGTCTGCCCTGAAGTCGAACATTCCAAGTGTCTTCAAGAACGCCTTGAACTGCTCCACATTCGGCGCCCCATAATAGCCGGCTAAATTGGATACGACCGAATCGGACAAATCGGACATCAAGAAAAAATTGGCCCCGATGAACTTGTCTCTGTTGGCCTGTATCTGGGCGAGGACGCTGGCAAAGATCTGTGCCTGTTTGTCCTCGGAACTGCTGTTGAGCGGTGAGCTAGGGCACCCGACCTCCTGGAGGAGAATCTTCTTGCCGCGTGCGGCCTGGACGATCTGTGTCATGTCCTGGGCAACTGCGTTCGGCTCACGCACGCGGAAATCCGGACTCATGGGATAGTACGTGACGGAAAAGAAATCCGACTCATCCATAAGGGACTTCAGCGAGGAATTCGTCTGCCCGAGACCGTCGAAGGTGATGGTTGTGCTCACTTGGAGGTGGGGAACGATCCTCTTCATTTGTTCGGAAGCGCTTCGAAAGAGGCTGACGTAATCTTCCACCTCCTTCTGGTGCTGACTGAAGTAGGCGTCGATCTCGTTGCCGATCATCATGTAGCCAACGCGGCCCTTGAGACGCGCCGCAATCGCCTGAAGCAGTCCCAGGAGTCGCGCCTGTACCTGGGAATCGCGAAACGAGCTTTTCATCAGGTCAGCGGGCATCGCCCGTTGATTGGTATCTACGACTCGCACATTGAGGATCGCAGGCACGTTGTACTGTACTGACTGCGCGATCTGGAAATCCAGGTTCTTGAACTCATAGTTGCGAGGCTTTGGCTCAAGTTCATTCCACTTAGGACTTAAGTAGATATAGGTCACGCCGGCCGACAATGACTGTTCAAACCGAGTCCTGACCGTGGCGGGTGTGTAAGCCTCACTGGCAAACGGGTTGGCCGAAAGCCCGATCAAGACTGCGCCTTGAGGGGTTTTGACTCCTGGTCTAGGTGGGGGCAGAGGTGGGGCGGGTTCAGCGGATCCGGCGAGCCCAGCGGAAGCCCCATCGTCGAGGACGAAAGCCCAAGAACCTTCGCCGAACTGGACGAAACCGACACCTGGGGCGAACGTCCAGAAAACTTCGTGCCCTTCCTTGTTCGTTTCGCGAATCTGTACACAATGATTGAACGTCTGCTGTCGGCCTTGGACAACCTTTTCTCGAGTAGTCACCGTGAGGGTCCCGACAGAGTTCTTCCATGTCGCACCCTTGGAGGCGCCGAGGTCGTAGTAGAGAGTGTTTGGCGGCGAGGGCGCCATCGGTCCTCCTCCCATGGAGACCGATTCCAGATAGTACTGATCACCCTGTGGTCTAAGCCTCAGAACGCTGTTGATCCAGGGATTATCGAATCGGATGGTATAGACCCCTTGCCGCTCGTCCACAACCTCGAGAACGACTGGGACTCCAACTGTGGCGGAGCGTAACACCCACTTCCGACCGACCGAGAGCGGTAGGTAACCAGCCCCGTGCTCCGCCCCACCCATACTGCGACCAGACGCGGCTCGGGAGCACGAAATTCCTGCGCCCGACAACAGCAGCATGAGGCACAACAAATATGGACGACTCTTCCTCATAAGTTTCTCGTTTTCACTAAAATGGCTGCCGAATCGTCAGTGACCGGAATTGTGAAGTAGGCCAAACGTTCTGGCAACCAACCTAACAATGTCAACCGCACAAAAACTAACGAGCCGATCGGGGGCCGGGTCGCTCAAGGTATGCACCCGACCTGAAGAACGAGATTCGAGATTTGCAAAAAGTGAAACGAGTATAGCATTCGGAGGTTTGCGAACTGCTCCTGTCTGAGAGTGTTTCAGGCGTACAGGAAGCAAGGCAAAAGTTCATGCTTGCAGCGACATCCCTCTCCTCTAGCTTTCGCTTTTAGTTCGACATCCTGCCAACCGACTGCCAGCTCGATACCTGCCCTGCATAGCCACCGAGAACCTATTTTACGAAACGATACCAACAACTCCTTGGCTCACCAAAACATGGCCGGTAAGCCACAAAAAACGGGATGAATTCAACGTCTATGAAGGCACGCTCTTTTCGTTTCGGGGGTCTTCGACGAACCTCTTCGGGTTGTAGTGCCGGTAATGACGGCTGTCTCTGGAGGGAAGGGTGGTGCCGGGCGCCACCCGAACTGATGTGATCGCCGTCCTTGCGGCACCTGCGTGTTCAATGCTGAACTTCCGAAGGGCGCGCTATTCCCCTGATCTGCCACGGGGTTAACGCCACCCGGGTGTTTTGCAGCCGTTTGGCCCGGTCAGGAGGCTCACTCTCAAATGCCAGAACTCGAAACCAAATCCCTCCCCGAAAGCGCGTATGAATTGCTGAAACCGGGCCAGTCGTATCCCCCAATCGTGGCGGCCGAAGTGCGGTTGCCAGAGCTCACCGGGCGTTCCGTTGGCTGGGGCATCTTCCTCTGCATCATCTTCACGATCGCTGCCGCCTATTCAGGCCTGAAGGTCGGGCAAGTGATGGAGTCGGCCATACCGATTTCGATCCTGGCGATTGGCTTAGCCCGGCTCTACCACCGGCGATCCAGCTTGCTGGAGAATGTGATCATCACGGGTATTGGGGGGGTGGCCGGACCGGTCGTTGCAGGTGCGGTTTTCACGATCCCGGCTCTCTACATCTTGAAGCTGGACCCGCACCCGGTGCAGACCATCTTTATTTGCCTGGCTGGCGGGTGTCTGGGCGTTCTCTTCCTGATTCCATTGCGGCGTTATTTTGTGCGCGACATGCACGGCAAGCTCCCCTACCCGGAAGCCACGGCCATCGCCGAAGTTCTTGTCACCGGGGAGAAGGGCGGATCACAAGCCAAGCTGCTGCTGCAGGCCACGGCCATCGCTGGCATTTACGATCTGTTCGTTACGACGTTCCAGGTGTGGAAGGAGTTTGTCGATTTTCGCTTCGTGCCAGTGTTTCGCACGCTTTCCGAACGTGCCCGGATGGCATTCAGCTTTGACGCCATCGGTTTCATCCTGGGCCTGGGCTATGTGATGGGCCTGCGCAGCTCGATGATCCTGTGCGCGGGCGGTGTCCTTTCGAATTTCGTGCTGGTGCCATTGATCTGGTTCATCGGAAGTCATCTCGACAGTGCGGTCTATCCCGCAACGATGCCGATCTCGACCATGACGGCGGTACAGATCTACAGAGGCTACGTGCGCTTCATCGGGGTTGGTGCGATCGCGACCGCGGGGATTTTCGGAATTTTCAAATCGTTGAAGATCGTGGCCAGTTCGTTCCGTATTGCGCTGCGCGTTTTCTGGCAAAAGCAGACCATTGCAGAAGAACGTACCGATCGCGACATATCAATCATGGCCATTTTTCTCGGAGTTGTGATTGGTGCAATCGGCGTGGCCGTGCTGCTCGGCAGTCTGCCGGTATCCTGGAGTGTGGTCGGGATTGGCTTGTTGTTGACGCTGGTCTTCTCCTTCTTCTTCACGTCGGTTGCAGCCAATGCCATCGCGACCACAGCCCGCAATCCTGTTTCCGGAATGACGATGCTGACGATCATCATCTCCTGCGCGGTCTTGCTACGGTTCGGGCTGTCCAGCACCAGCGGGATGTTTTTCGTGATGGTGATTGCAGCGATGGTGTGCACGGCTCTGTCTGTGTCCGGGCAGGCGATTACCGACTTGAAAACCGGGTATTGGCTCGGTTCCACTCCCTCTGCGCAGGAGAAAGTGAAGTTCCTCGGTGTGATTGCAGCAGCGGTCGCCGTAGGATTCACGATCGTCATGCTGGCGCGTACCTTCCAGTTCGGCGAAGCTTTGCCGGGCGACCTGCGTCCAGTCCTGGCTTCACCGCAGGCGTCGATTATGAAGGCGCTGGTGGAAGGCTTCATGAGCCACCAGCCTATTGCCTACCTGTTATTCGGGACCGGCGCCATGATTGCATTGATCATGGAGATGCTCGGCCAGCCCTCGCTCATCTTCGCCCTCGGCATGTATCTGCCTCTCGAATTGAACACCCCCGCGTTGGTCGGCGGATTCCTGTCACACTGGCTGAATAAGCGATCCGAAAAAACTGGCGGCGAACGAGGCAAAACCATTCGGGAACGGGGTGTGATCATCGCGTCCGGGCTCATGGCGGGCGGTGCGCTGGGCGGCGTCCTGGGCGCGGCTCTGCGTCTGATCCCAGGCTATCGCGAAGACCTGATCAAGACGCCCTTCTACTCCAACGAACCAGTGTCGCAATCCGTTTCGGCGCTGCTGTTTGTTGGCCTCTGCCTGTATGTTTGGTTCGGCTCTGTCAGGAAATCGTCCTTGCAGGTTAAATAGAAGGAGGCTCTATGGATCAGGTCGGTCGATTCGTCGCGGATGCAGTGCTGGGCATCGACACCCTGTGGGGGGGTGACGTTATGTGTCCGTCGGGCACGGGAAGGTTCATCGCGGACTCATGGTTTTCCGACGAGCCGCTTGCGGACGCGTACGCCGATCCGGCGGCCGCAGTTTTGCGCGAAAGCGGTGGCATAACGGGTAAGAACCTTAGCCGTGCAGTGGTCGAGGACTACCTGCGCCGCATCGACATCCCTAGTGCGATCGCGGGTATCCGTGAAGAGGCTCGGAAAATTGCCGGACTTCGCGGCCAATACCTCCTCGGCCTTTCGCTATCCCTGGAAACGATGTGGGATCTGGCCATGGAAATCTTAGGGAAGGGTGATCCGGTTCCATACGAACGCTGTGTGGAAGCCTCGACCGGGCGGCCTCCGGGCCCCTCCAAGCCAGAAGCGAAGCGTGAGCGTGTGGCTCAACTGCTGGGCCGCGCGGGTTATTCCATCGCGGGTGTCGGCGGGCTTGTAGCGGCCGTCGACGCATGGCGCCGGGACCGACTGGTTCCGATGGCATCCGTGCGCGCTCTAGGCGCGGCGGTCATCGCACAGTTTGATCGTCTTACCGAAGCAAATTTGTTGCCCTACCTTCCGGAGGAGCTGCGCCAAGTTCCTCGAGCGAACATCGAATTCCTTCCAATCAAAGACGCATGGTTCTCGGGTTCGATGAACTACATTGGGAGGGCGCGAAAACCCGACGGAACCCCGAAATACGAGGCCACCTATGAAATCAACGCCTCCCTTCGGATGTCTGTTCCCGAGTTCGAGCAACTGGTCAGCCACGAGGTTGTGCCCGGGCATGTGACTACGTTTGCCTACCTGCAGGATCTTTGGGTCCGTGGCCAGGCGGGTTTTGAGGCAACGGTGCTGACGATGAACACTCGTGCAGCCACGCTTTTTGAGGGTATTGCGAACAACGCCATTCTCATTGCGCATGGCGTGACCGAAGTCGAGCAGTTGCCCGATGAGGACTTGCAGATCGGAGTCCTGCTTGCCCTTTTACAGGATGATGCCAAGAATCAGTCATCGTACTTAACCTGGGGGCAGGGAATAGAGCGCGAGCGAGTGGCTGGGACCCTACGTCGGGATTTTCTCGTTACCGAGGAACGCGCGGATAAGCTTTCCGGCGCCTGGGGCAAACACCCGCTGCTGGGGCGCATGTATCTGCCGGCCTATAGGGCAGGGACGGAAATAGTCGCGCAGTTGCGACGCCTCCATCCGGCCCATGAAATCCTGTCAGCAATTTACGGTTGTTCCGGACTCGTTGATGTGGTAACCATCGATGAAGTGTTGAAGTGCAATCCGGTCGCATAGCAGCAAGAGCTTCAAGTCTGGACGTACGAGAGGCAGGGAAGCAGGGGCATTCCATTCCCCTGCTGCTTCCCCCCAGTTGGGCGGCGAATTCGCTTCTCAGCATTTCCGGCCATTCTGGGTGCGCTTCACGACGGAGCAGGGGGTTTCCCTTAGATTAGGTCACCCTGCCTCCATACGATCTGCGGCGACCTCAGCGAATGCCCAGTTGCTGTTGAAGGCGCCCTTGGGCACTCAAAGTCAGGCTCCCGGAGAACGACCGCCTGTCGTCTACAATAAAATATGGTTACACCAGATGCGCACTGAATCCATCTAACCGCAACAGTGGCGAAGTTCAAGTCTTGTCGATATGCGCAGTGATTCCAGCCCCGATTTCGAGTCCCTTCAAAAGGTTTTGGCGGACGCCTTCGTCGTGCAAGAGAGCGAAATCGAGGCTCGATCCCTTAGCGCCGTCGTTGAACTCCAGGGATTGATCGCCACGAGCGAACTCCCCATCGATGAAGCCATGACGCAGATTGCGGATGGTGCCCGTATTGTCGCGAACGCGTCAGGAATCGCCATCGCTCTCTTGAGCGGAAATCAACTGACCTACCGGGCTGGAAGTGGGAGTTCCGCGGATTGCGTGGGACGGCATGTGACCGCCGTATTGAGTATCTCCAAACAGAACGAATCGATGCGGGAGATTCTGCGGGTCGAAAACGCGCACGCCGATCGGCGCATCGAGGCGGCAATCTGCCGGCAGTTCGGCGCTGGGGCGCTGCTGATTTTGCCGATCTATGACCATCGAGCTCTGATTGGCGTGCTGGAAGTGACTTTTGGCAACGCACACAAATTTCATGATCGGGAGGTGCGTGCTTATCGACTGATGGCATCCTTGGTCGGGGACGCGATGAATCGTGCCGCGCAGCCAAAAAAGACTGGCGCCCCAGCGGAACAGCCTATTATTGCGCAGCCGGTCGAACAGATTGCACCGCTGGTAAAGCGGTCGCTCTACCACGACCCTGGGCCAAAGTCAGAGACAACCAGCCGTCCGGTGAATCGCCTGGCTTCCACCGCACGAGCGCTCTCGTCGAAGTTGCTGACCCGCAAACATCTGGATCGGGTAGGGTTGATCATCGGGCAGCGAGCAAGAAACGTGCCCTTGTATAAACGATGGACCGCAGCCGTCGTACTTGCCCTTGTGACTTGGATTGCGTACCGAGATCTTCGTCCCGCGTCGACACAGACGACTTTGGTAAAGCAGCAGTTGAACAGGATCGAGCGATCAATGTCCTCTGATTCTGCGAAAGTCTCAGGGAACGCCGCGGCCAAGGAGGAGCCTATCTCAGTTCCAACTGAACAGGCGAGGACCATTCCTACGACGAAGCCACGATGGGTGCGCGTCGGTAGCAACGAGCTCGACTACGTAGCCGAAGATGTGACGGTGCGCTATTTCAATCGTTCCTCTGCGCCGCATGTGCAGGTCAGCCATGCTCATGTCAAAACCATCGGTGATGATGTTACGGTACGCTATTTCGGCAGCGAACCGCTTGCACCGCGAGTACAGCCCGGAAACACCCGAATTCACTACATCTCAGACGACGGAACGACGCCTCCTGCCCGGTCAAAATAGACGAGACCCCACTGCCGGCGAAGTCTGGCTGAAAAACTCATGACCGGCAGGAGACGAGTCGACCCCTTCAGATTAAAGTGCGGCCACTCCCCGCTCCTGGTTGCGAATCCGAATTGCTTCATCCACTCTATAGAGAAATATCTTCCCATCTCCAATCTTGCCCGTGGCTGCAGTTTGCAGAATCGCAGTCACCGCTGCGTCGACCAGGTTATCGTCCATGACCGATTCGATCTTGATTTTGGGCAGCAAATCCACAGAATATTCCCGCCCGCGGTACATCTCGGTGTGGCCCTTCTGCCGGCCGTGGCCTCGCACTTCGGAGATGGTGAGACCGTCAATACCCAGTTCGGAGAGAACTTCTTTTACGGCTTCGAGCTTGGCTGGCTGAATGATCGCTTCCACCTTGGTCATCATTAGTTTTCCTTCGCATTACTTGGGATTTGTTTATTCATTCCTTCGTGCCAGACTCGTTGCACCTTCACCTTGTCAAAGGTCGCTTAGTTCACCGGCGGTATGGCCTGTAGAGCATCCATCACACCCGAGCTTTGCGAATCCACCAAGGTCGTTTTGGGAAATGCGAAGCGCAACAAGGCGGGCGTGAGCAGGGTGGTCAGCAACACAAGCGCGACCGCCTGGATGTAGACAGCATGTGTTACCAGGCCTGCTGTCCAGCCCAGACTGGCCGTGATGAGGCCAACCTCGCCACGCGGGATCATGCCGACACCCACGGTCAAAGAATCTCGCCCCGAAAAACCATTGCTGTAGGCGCCTATTCCGCAGCCCAGGATCTTGCCGAGAATCGCGATTATGAGGAGCAAGGCGAAGAATCCCACCTGTCCGCCGACGTGCCAGGCATTGACTTCCATACCTACGGAGACGAAGAACACCGGCCCGAAGAATGAATTCAACATGGGGCGCACATCTTCGCTGACCTTCTGGTGTTGGGGAGTCATGGCGACGAATAATCCAGCCAGGTAAGAGCCAGTAATCGCTGCCATGCCGCCAACCCACTGCGCTTGAAACGCCAGAAGCATAGCAACGGCCAGTGCAACCGCAGCCTCGGTATGGTGTCCATGCAGTCGGGCTGCTTGCTTCAGAGCCCATCGTGTCACCGGGGGGCCGAGCCAGCCTATCGTGACAAGACACACGACCATGCGTGCGAGAATGATTGCAAGCGTACTCCACGACCTATCGCCGCTGCCTGCCATCTGCGGGGCCAAAGCGATCACAACAGACAGAACGATGAGGCCGAGTACATCGTCGATGACTGCCGCTCCCAAGATGGTCGAACCTACTCTCGAGCGTAGCTGCTTGAGGTTCATCAGCGCCTGTGCAGTGATGGTCACGCTGGTGGCGGTGAGAATCGTCCCGATAAAAATGGATTCCGCAGTACTGAATCCGAAAGTTCTCGATAACATGTAGCCGCCCGCCATGGGCAAGACGATCCCGCCGGTTGCCGACCAGAAGGCAGGAGCGACGGTGCTGCGCATCATGGTGATGTCGGTCTCCAGGCCGGCCACAAACATCAGGAAGACAACCCCGAGATCAGCCAGTATCCTGAAAATCACCGCGACTGAGACCGGAGTCGCGGCAGTGGTAGCCGGCCAGCCAAGTCCCCAAATGTTAAGTAGCGAGGGACCTAGCAATACGCCGGCCAGTAACTCGCCGAGAACTAAGGGCAGCCCCAGCCGAGACGCGCCCGTCGCGGCCAGCTTGGCAGTCACAATCACCACCGCGATGCACAGCAGTATCTGGAGGGAGATACTCATTTCTGGCCTCGGGCAACCGCCGAGGGCCAGGCACGTAAAACTGCGATGGCAATTGCCAGAAGACAACCCACCAGGACGGGCAGGACCGGCGCGTGGCCATAGAATGCTAGAAACATCGCGACTAGAACAGCGCATGACCATGCCAGGCGCTGCTGTCGGACTACCTCAAAGAAGGTTCGTAGCATGAACTCAACCTCCTGCCTTGTGTCAACTAACGCGCATGAACGATTAGCGCCGCGAAAGCTGCGGCCAGGTCGCCACCCGCCGCCATCAGGCCCCGTCCGCCGAATCGCTTTTTAAACCAGCCTTTTTTAAACCACGGCCGGTCGAAAGATGGCCGCGCGATTCCATTGCGCTCTCGGGAGCGCTCTTCCTTCAGCAACTGCGTTAACATCGTGCGCTGCTCGAGAGTCGTGGCACAGCGCAACGCTGCACGGGCCGCGTCGTAGCCTTTCTTCGGAGTGCGCAACTTGAAATTCAGTTGCGCCAGTGTGAAATGCGCCGCAAAGCTGTCGGGTTGCAGCTGGGTCGCCTTTTCGAGGTGATCGAGTGCGGGATAGATATTGCTGGTGAGAGCATTAGCCAGCCCGAGAAAGATATGTGCCTCCGCAAACTCCGGCGCCTGCAGGACACTACGGGAGAATGCCCCTAACGCCAATTTCGCGTCCCCTGCCTGAAAATGCTCCAGACCCTCACGAAAGGAAACCATGGCCTCCGGTGGAATGACGGCCGAGGGTCTGGATGGGGCGACACCCTTCTGCGCGAGATCCTGTTGCAGGATCATGGCATGGTCGGTCGTCATGCAGTCTCCTGCGCAACCCGCAAGGGGACTGCCATATCGATCGCCGGGCTCATGGAGGCACCGGCGGGAGCCGAATCTGGCTTGAGCACGAAATCCGGATAGCAGAGCGCTCCCATCTCTGGGATGTCCAATCCGGCAAGCTCATCTTCCGCGGACACACGCTGGCCAACTACCAGGTCAATGGCGTAGTTGGCCGCATAGGAGAATCCGAAAACAAAGCCAACCAAAGTACCCACTCCAATCAACTGGGCGACGAGCTGACTCGGATCGCCGTAGAACAGCCCGCGTACCGAGCCGTTCACGCCGTTCCAACCTCCGCCATAGTTGGAGGCGCCATCCGCGAACAGCCCCACCGAGATGACTCCCCAGAGTCCGTTGGCACCGTGAACAGAAATTGCACCCACCGGGTCGTCAACCTTGAGCACACGCTCGACGAACTCGACGCTGAAGCAGACGAGGACACCGGCAATGAGCCCGATAATCGCCGACGATACAGTGTTCACGAACCCGCAGGGAGCGGTAATCGCCACCAGCCCCGCCAGCAAGCCGTTCCCCGTCATGGAAGCATCGGGTTTGCCGTATCGCATCCACATGTAAAGCAGAGCGCCAACGGACCCCGTGCACCCCGCGAGCATGGTGTTCACGGCGATGGAGCCGATGCGCAGCGCCCCGTTGCCGGAGGCAGCTAACGTGCTGCCGGGATTGAATCCGAACCAGCCGAAGGCCAAGATGAAGCATCCGGTCAGAACGATCATGATGTCGTGACCGGGCATCGCATTGGGTGAACCATTACGGTTGTACTTACCAATCCGCGGGCCGATGATCATTGAAACAGCCAGCGCGGTCAGCCCACCTACGGCATGCACGACTCCCGAGCCGGCGAAGTCCACGTAGCCATGACCCAGGCCGAAGTTAACCCCCAGCTGTGAAAGCCATCCGCCACCCCAGGCCCAGTTGGCGAACAGAGGATAGGTAATTGCACCCATGAACACGGAGGAAAGAGCGAAGGCCACGTATTTCCAACGTTCGGCTGCAGCACCCGTTACGATCGTTAGAGCGGTGTCCATGAAGACCATCTGAAAAAGGAAAATCACCATCACGCCCACGTCGTAGTTGGCGCCGCTCAGGAAAAAACCGTGGGTTCCAAAAAGTCCCCACGTTTTCCCCAGTAGCGAGATGGTGTGCTCCGAGTTCAGGGGATTAGCTCCGCCCAATGTTCCGGCGGGCGCGCACCCGCCCATCTGCAATGCGAACCCGCAAACCCAGAAGGCAAACAGGCCGAATCCATAGACCATGAAGTTCATCATCATGGTGTGATTTGCATTCTTGGCGCGGCAGAGCCCGGTCTCAACGGTGGCAAATCCGGCTTGCATGAACATGACCAGAAAGCCCGCAATCAACGTCCAGACAAAATTGATCGCGATTCGGTTCTGTCCGACCTGGTTCACCGTGTCTGCCAGCGTCAGGCCTTTGTTCGGATCCGAAACCAGCACATCGTTTGCCGTTCCCGTCTTTGTTCCAGCCGGGTCCCCCTTGGCCAATTCGTCAGGCGACGGGGGCTGGGCCGGCTTGACATTCAAAGGAACGTCCATGGCTGGCGCCGTCACCTGCGCCGATGCAGCGGGCGTGTTACTCGCGGAATTTTGGGTCTGTCCCCAGGCGGAAACGCCGCACAGCAGCCATACGATCACTGTCAGAGAACATAGCTTCACCACTCTGCTCATTCCTGTCTCCTTGAAGACAATTGATGTATTTCGAACCGGGGCTCCAACCAAGAGCCCTCTCTTGCTGATTCACCGCCTCACGCGCATCTTCTAGGCTCTCCAGATCGCCTGTTTTAGATGCGCCTTATTCATGACCACCAGAATGCCGATCAGTGAGATTGCCAGCCCCCCCAGGCTCACCAGCAAGCGAGCACTTGTGGACTGCACGAGCACCAGAGTCACGACCGGGATCAGCCACCCGGCGAGCACCATCACGAGTCCGATCAGTTTCATCTTCTCCTCCTCAGTTTCCCGACATCACAATCCAAGACCATCAGGCGATGCTCTTGGCTCGGTAAAAGCCGAAGCCGGAATACAGAAGCAGCGCCGCGCCGACTGCAGCCGCTAACATTCCCCAGCCTCCCCCCCATACAATCCGGCTACGAACGCAGTAAAGCCGGTCAGAGTCATTCCCAAGTACGTCCCTTGCTGTCGAATTGCTGCCATTTGCGATTGCTCCTTTTGTTGTGGATCTGTGTCACCGCAGCTCGCGGTTCAACTGACTTCGGGCGTGTCAACGAAACACTTCGATACCGCTCAGCCTCGCTGTCGACGTCAGCATGATGCCCATGGCCCCCAAGATGATGAGCGCAGCCGTCACGGGAATCGTAGCCGCAAGCGCAGTCCCGCCAGCAACGCCCAGCCGCCCGAAAGCAACTTCGCTGCTTCTTGTGCCAGCCTGGCGCAGGTCCCTGCGACTTCCTGTCCAGCTCCGATCCACACCGGCGCGGCTGGGTTTTATACTGGAGCGGGGGGCGGCGAGGGTGCTGACACCAGGGGTTAGTTGGGTTTGTGCCCAAGCCGCTGATCCCCACATAACGAGCCGCCCCGGTTTGAGCTGCTCGAAAATCAGAGAGGTCGATCTCCTAACCCCCATACCTATTTCGCCTCCCGGCTATCGAAGGTGAACACCAGCCCCGCCGTGAGCGTGTTCTGGTTCATCACCGGATTGTTGCCTTTCAGGAACACCGGCTGATTTGACATGTCACGTCGGAATTCGAAGCGACTGATGATGTGGTGCGCCATCAGCTTTTCGAAGGTGGTGGTGAACTCGTTGAAATGAGTTGGAACCAGAGTGCCTGTCGTGAACCCATCGTGGTCGTCGTAATATTCGTAGCGCGTACTGAACGCCGTACTGGCGTTGAAGGCATACTTTACGTAGCCGGCGACACCCGTCCAGAACACCGGATGCGACAATGCACTCGTTACCGGGTCGACGATGAAACGGTCGCCTCTTCCGTAATCGCCATTCACGATGAATGACAGCTTGCTGGTGGGCGAATAACTGATGATTGTGTCGCTGAGCTGGCGCACATGGCTGTTGAGACTGCTTTCCTCCGAGCCGAGCATATAGTTCTGTGTGATTCCGAATTTCTTGCTGGGATTCCACCCGAAGCTCATGCCGTAAGTCTTTCCCGTGTTGTTATCGACAACGTTGTTCCACCCATTCACGAAGAACCCGCTGAGCGAGTATTTGTCATTGAAGGCATACTTCGCTCGCATTCCGAAGTGGTAGTAAGGGATGGCATAGGAAAACAGAAGTCCGCGAGAGTAGTTCCAATCGTCTTTGGTCTCGATGACTTCAGCTCCGTGTGGGGTTACGAACTTCCCGACATCCACCTGCAGGCCCTTGCCCACGGGTGCAAGATAGGAAAAGTAGGCCTCCTTCAGATACTGGTCGAATCCGAGCCCCCCGTGATCGGAGCCGTTCACCGCATTCATGGCCTGTCCGAAACCGAGGGCCACGTGATAGCCGGTGCGACTGTTTGTGACCTCCGGAGTCTTGTCGACAACCAGTTCAACCATGTTCAGGCCAAACTGATTCGTGCCTCCATCGAAGAAGCGCAGGCCATTGGTCTGCGTCGCGGGATTATTGAAGTTCTGGCCATAGTACACGTCCACGAATCCGCTCAGCGTGGTCGGCCCCAGCAATCCAGCGAGCGACGGAGGGGGGGCAGGCGCGGTGCCCGGCGTTGACCCGGCGCTGACCAGCGAGTTGCTTTGCACCGGAGGCGGCGTCGCGGGTGCTGACTTGTCACTATCCCTATCCTTCAAGGCTGCGACCTCGGCGCGGAGTTCCTTCACTTGCTCTTCCAGTTCTTCCATGTGGTGGACGATCGCATCGTTGGACGGGGGAGCGGAACCGATCTCCTGTCCACGACCGAAGGGCACTAGCAACAGACTGGCAAAAGCGATAGCCCCTTTAAGGGAGCAACTCCTCATCTTGATTTCCAGCTTTCCCCCCTGGTACATACAACGGATGGTCGAGCGCACTCCGCTGTCAGCAAGGCGAACTTAGCGATCTGCAAACCTGGAGTCCAACGCATACTTTTGCTGCTACCAATCGAAAGCTTTAGTGAAAACAAAAACTTATAGCTCCGATAAAGCAGTCTTATCTCGCAATGTTCCGATAGGGAATCGCGGTGCAGGCCGTTCTCGCATCGGCTGCGTATCCGCTCGCTCTGGGTTGGGCGCATTTCAGCGTCGAAACGAAAGAAAGACAGGAGCGCCACTACTCGACAAACAGTCGACGAGTTGTCGAGCGGATGACTGTGTTGATGTACTCCAAGCGGCAGGTCTCATTGCAGGAACTTATGAGCTTGATTGATATTTTTCATGGGTGAGAACTATTGGCAGCGGATCAGCGACACGATACGCTGTTGCGCATCTTGCCGGTGCGAACAACTTCACGTCGGGCCCGGCCACTTTGAAGGAGGTACATGTCCACAGAACTGCGGGATTTTCTCGCTCTGTCGTACGACGAACTTGAGCAACTGAACCTGAAGGCCAAAGAACAGCGCAAGAATCACATTGCGGCTCACAAGATTCAGGAAGATCGGCTCAAGTACTTGTCCGACGAGAAGCGAATCAAAGCCGTGACCGTGCTTTTCAGCGATCTTGAAGGCCGGTTGCATATGCTCGACTACGATAAAAAGTTCCTGCTCAAGAGTTGGGACAACCTCACCTTTGACGGCTCGTCTATTCGCGGCTTCACGGCCCAGCGTGAGAGCGATCTGCGACTCGGGATCGACTGGAGTGCATTCTACTGGGCGCCCGCAGATGTTTTCGGGCCGGGTAAAGTACTGGTCTTCGGAGATGTGATTGATAAGGGCGGGGAGCCTTATGGCGCCGACATTCGCGGCATCCTGAAACGATTCGCCGACCAGCTCTACCAGGAGAAAGGTTACACGCTCAACGCGGCGAACGAGATCGAAGGCTTCCTATTTCAGGGCCATGACGCCGAGCGGCGCTATTACGAGACCGGAAAATTCGCTTACGTCAACACGGGCGGCTATTACCACTCGCTGCCCGGCGATCCGCTGCGCACTTTCATCGACAGGACGGCCGAAGTGCAACGGGCAATGGGATTCCAGAACGAGAAAGATCATCCCGAAGTTGCTCCCTCGCAGTTTGAGATCAATTATGGTTATGGCGAAGTCGTGGCCGCCGCCGATCAGATTCAACTGTATAAGCTGATCTGCCGCCAGGTTGCCACGAACATGGGATTGACCGCCTCTTTTCTGCCGAAGCCTGTCGTGGGCGTCAACGGCAGCGGAATGCACACCAATGTCTCGATCAGCAACGGCAAGAACCTCTTCTGGGATCCGAAGGGAGAAGAGAAGCTCAGCAAGGTAGGCTGGGCGTTCGTGGATCGCATACTCACGCATGGCAACGACATTTGTCTGCTATTGAATGCGAGCGTGAATGCATACCGTCGGCTGGATCCACACTTCGAAGCTCCCAACCAGATCAAGGCCTCGCCCGTGGATCGTGGCTCGATGATCCGTATCCCCATTGGAAACGAGAAGAGCATGCGCGTGGAAGTTCGCTCCGTGGCTCCGGATGCAAATCCGTACCTCGTCATGTATTCGATCTTCAAGACCGGCATCGACGGCGAGACAGCTAGGATCAAGGGCCTGCGTAGTGCTGAACGCTACTTGCCAGATAACATTTACGACGCCATTGCCAATTTCCGTAAAGCAGAGTGGGTTACGACGCTGCTTGGAGAGGACGTGAAAGGCCGCTATGCCGACCTGAAGCAGGCTTCTGCCGATCGCTGTCCGCGCCTGCTGGGAACCTTCGTCAAGGCGCAGGAAGTGCAGTATCACCACGACGTGTACAACCAGTTCCTCTGGAACCTTTTCTAAGGCTTATCGATCACGATTCTTCTAAACAGGTTCCGTGCCCGAGGCCGCTGCTCGGCGGCGACCTCGGGTGCGCGGGCCCGTGCCGCTTTATAAGCAAGGAATATGAGGATATTTAGTCGTGGCAGAATCTACAGATTCCCTGGGATTTGCAGATTTTTAGGACAATGCTAGGATCAACAACAACTTTTGCACCAGTAATTGCACGGGTTTCCGGGGAGTTTCCAGATAGCCAACGTGATTTGCGCGTAGCCTCTGGGCTCTTCGCGGCTACTGCGAGACAATGGCTATACGCTCGATATGCACGCCCGCGTATTCTTAGTCCCGGTCCTCACCTTTCTCCTGTCGCTCTCCTACGCTGCGCAAATTACGCCTCGCCTTTTCGTCTCCGTACTTGATGAGAATGGTGTCGCCGTCGCCGGTGCGCGCGTCACGCTCCAGCCTCCATCGCCAGCCGCAGCTGTCCGATGCGAGACCAGAATTTCCGGCCGCTGCGAACTCCCGAGGATACCGACGGGACCCTGCCAGATCTACGTAGAGAAAGAGGGCTACTACGCGGCGAATTCCGCGGTCGAACCCTCAAACGCTTCGGAAATCGAAATCACTCTCAATCATATAAAGGAAATCAAGGAAACGGTCGACGTCCGCGAATCGCCGCCCGCCATCGAGAGCTCCCAAACCGAATCGCAAGAGCGCCTCACCGGCCTCGATGTTGTTAACATCCCGTACCCGGCCACCCATGACTACCGCAATGTCCTCAACTTCATTCCCACGGTAGTGGTCGATCTATACGCACAGCCGCACGTCGCCGGTTCACAAACCTACCAGGCCATCACTTTGCTCGACGGGCTCAATGTTAGCCAGCCCTCCACCGGTCAACTGCTCCTGCACGTTTCCACCGACGCTTTCCGTTCCATTCGTGTCGAGCCTAGCCGGTATTCCGCCGAATTCGGCAAAGGGAGTGGCGGCGTAATAGTGCTTGAAACCGGCATCGGTGACGACCACTACCGCTTCATCGCTACCGACTTCATTCCTTCCTGGCAGAACAAGAACGGATGGAAATTCGATCAGTTCAACCCCCGCCTCACGCTGTCCGGCCCCATATTGAAAGGGAAGGTGTGGTTCTTCGACGCACTCGATGGCGTCTATCAGCAGGCGATCGTCACCGAACTTCCGGAAGGCCAGAATGAAGATATTGTGAGTCGCCTCGGCAATCTCGCCAAAATTCAGGCGAACTTCACCTCCCGCAACATCCTCACCACCAGTTTCAATCTCAACGAGTATCACGACCAGCACGCCGGCCTTTCCCTGCAAAATCCCCAGCCCTCTACTCCTGCCGTCAATCAGCCGGCCTACCAATTTGGCATGAAAGACCAGCACTATTTTCCCGGGGGCTCGCTCCTGGAGGCCGCGTTCGGCTTCAATCGCTACGACCTAACTCAGATCTCACGAGGTCTCGAACCCTATTTCATTTCGCCCGAGACCGCCGGAGGCAACTACTACCTTACGGGACACACGCGTGCCGATCGTTGGCAAGTCGTCTCCAACCTCTTTATGCATCCTCGGGTCTGGCACGGTAGCCACGACGTTAAGATGGGCATTGATCTCGACCGCCTGCGCTACGATGCCAACTACCTTCGAAATCCAATCTCCTACCTGCGGGAAGGCGAGTCATTCCCCACAACAGGCGATTGCACTACGGGCACGGGGCCTCCTCTCAACCTGCACTCACCCTGTTCCCGCTACTCGGTCTTTCCCGGTGCCCCCACACTTACTCAGCACAACACCGAACTCAGCGGATACGTTCAGGATCGCTGGCTGATCACCGGGCGTGTCGCGGTTGAGGCTGGGATTCGGCATGATTGGGATCAGATTGTCCGCCGCTCGCTCTTCTCGCCTCGCCTGGCCGCTACCTGGGTTCTCGACAACAGTGGCAATACCAAACTTTCCGCCGGGTTCGGGGTCTACTACGACGCTACTGCAATCTTTCTGATCGCACGCCCCCGCGCCGGCACGCGCGTCGATTACTTCTTCGATCCAGATGGTTCTCTTGCGGCCGGTCCGATTTCCTCATCCTTCACGGCCGACCTGCGTTTCTTGCAGGCGCCGCGCACCCGGAACGAGAGCATTGCCCTCGAACGCAAACTGCCCGCCAACATTTATCTGAAAGTTGAATACATCCGGAAGCGTGGAATTCACGGCTTCGTCTACGATCTGGTGACCCCTTCGAGCCCGAATGGAGAATTCGCGCTCGCCAACACCCGGCAAGACCACTACGACGGTTTTCAGATCAGCGGGCGCCACGCTTTCCGCAACGGCCACATGATCGCAGCCTCCTACGTGCGTTCCCACGCTCGCAGCAACCAGGTACTTGATTTCAACATCGACAACCCGCAATTTAGCGCGCAACAACCCGGCCCGCTTCCGTGGGACACCCCCAATCGCTTCCTCTCCTACGGCCTGCTGCCGCTACTGAAGGGCTACGATTTTGCCTATTCCACCGAGGTCCACTCCGGTTTTCCCTTCAACGTCGTCAATGACCAGCAGCAACTCCATGAGCCTCCTGGTTCGCGTCGTTTTCCCACCTGGTTCACGTTGAACACGCACGTCGAGAAGCGATTCCATGCCTTCGGCTATTACTGGGCCATTCGCGGCGGCTTCAACAATGTCACCGGCCGCAAGAACTGGCTGTTCGTTAACAACGATTTCGACTCCCCCGACTTTCTTACCTATAGTGTCTACAACGGGCGAGCCTTCACTGGACGCATCCGCTTTCTCGGTCGCAAGTAAACGCTCGAACGGGAATTGAAGAAACAGGGTGGGAGCGCTCGCACGCAGATGCAGGCGCGGTTGGTAGCAACAATCGTGCTGTGCGCGAGATTCCGCGAGAGCAGGCACGTCTGTGCGTGGATTCTGCCGCACGCACAGACGCAACCATCGTAAACGCCTCTTGGAGCAAGAAGCGGGCTTATCGCCGTCTGAGACTCTGCAAGAGTGCCCTACGGGCTGGGCACCACCGCCTGCGCCTGATTCGAGTTCACGCTCTCATTCCCGCTTCCATCCACGGCTGTCACAACGTAGTAATACGTATGTCCACCCTGCACGGAACTATCTGTATAGGTTGTGCTGGTCTCGGTTGACCCGTTGATGATTGCGTAGGGCCCTCCCGTTTGCGTTCCACGATACACGTTGTACCCCGCAACGGTTGACGTGCTGGCCGTCCATGCCAGGCTGACGCTGTGTTGCGGCGGCGCCGTCCCGGTACCGCTCGCTGCTTGAGTCGCCGGAGAATTCGTCGCGTTGCTGGTAAAGGTGATCGTCGATGAAGCCGCTCCACTGGCTTGTGGCGTGAACGTCAACGTAAACGGCACCGTTTGTCCAGCTGCGATTGTCAACGGCAGCGAGAGCCCCGAAACTACAAATTCCGGGTTGTTCGAGACCACCGACGACACGGTCACGCTGGCCCCGCTGGCCACCAGCGATCCCGCCTGGGCTTGCGGATTGCCGACTGTCACACTGCCGAAGTTGGGAGCCGCCGGGCTCGCGGCCAACTGCCCGGGCGCGCCGCCCGTGCCTGAGAGCGCCACGCTCAGACTGGGCACTGATCCATCTGCCGTCAACGCCAGGCTGCCCGTCACTGCGCCCGCCGCCGTAGGCGTAAACGTTACGCTGAATGTGAGAGTCTGTCCGGCGTTCAGCGTGGTTGGCACGCTCAAACCGCTGGTCGCAAATCCCGCTCCCGTCACAGTCGCTGTCGCAATGTGAATGGGAGATCCACCGGAGTTCGTTAACCGCTGCGTTTGCGATTGAGTGGTACCGACCTGAACAGTCGTGAAGGCAAGACTGGTTGGATTGGCTGCAAGAGTGCCGGCCGTCACTCCTGTTCCCGACAGTGCGATGTTCAAAGAGGGATTGGACGCCGTACTTGCGATCGCAATATTGCCCGTGACCGCTCCCGCGGCGTTGGGCGCAAACGTCGCCGTGAAGCTCGTGCTTTGCCCCGCGTTCAACACCAGGGGCACCGAGATTCCGCTCACGCTGAAGCCGCTTCCCGTCGCCAAAGCCTGACTGATCGTCACGCTCGACGTCCCGCTGTTGGTCAGCCCGATGGTTTGCGACTGATTCGTTCCTACCTGCACGTTGCCTGCATTAAAGCTCCCCGGGTTGGCGCCCAGTGTGCCCACAGCCTGTCCCGTTCCCGTCAGCGCCACGCTCGCCGTCGCGATATTGCTTGTAAAGGCGATGCTGCCGGTCGCGGCTCCCGCTGACTGCGGCGCAAACGTGGCGGTGAAGTTCGCACTCTGTCCCGGCGACAGCGTCACCGGCAAGCTCATTCCACTGGTGCTGAAACCCGCACCCGCCGCTGTGGCCCTGGTGATCGTCACGGCACTCCCGCCCGAGTTGGTCACCGTCCCTGTCTGATTCTGTGTGCTGCCGACCGTCACGCTTCCAAAGCCGATGCTGGCGGGGCTGAAAGTCAGCGCACCCGGCGATACTGCGGTGCCCGTAATGGCCATTGCGAGGTTCGAGTTCGTCGCTGTAGAAACGATCGACAAGCTTCCACTCAGCGAACCGGCTGCTGTGGGTGCGAACGTCAGATCGAAACTCGCGCTCTGCCCGGCCGCAAGGTTGAGAGGCAACGCCAGTCCGCTTATCGTCAAGCCCGACCCGGTCAAGTTCGCCTGGGAAATGCTCGCGCTGGAGCCGCCGGAATTCGTCAGAGTTACGGTCTGCTTTTGTGAGCTTCCAACCGTCACGCTTCCAAACGACACGCTCGCCGGAACTGCACCCAGTTGGCCCGCTGCAGTGCCGTCCCCGGAAACCGACAAAGCCACGCTGGTAGCCGCCGTCTCTTTCGCGCCTGCAGAATTTGCGGCTGAACTAATGACAAGGGAGGAGTTGCCATTTAGGGTCACGTTGCCGCTCGCGGGGGCGGCCGTCTTCGGCGAAAATGTCACGCTAAAAGTGGAACTCTGTCCCGCCCCCAGCGTGAGCGGCAAGGCCAGTCCGCTCACGGTGAAAGCGCTGCTGCTGACCGAATCTTGTGAAACTGTCACATCGCTCCCGCCCGGATTCGTGAGCGTGACAGTCTTCGCCTGGCTTTGCCCAACCCGCACACTTCCGAAGGCAAGCGAATTCGGATTCAAGGCCAACTTGCCAGCCGCAACCGCGTTTCCCGTTACCATGACATCGATTTCCGCAGTCGTTGCGGCGTCGCTCTGAATGACGACTTTGCCCATCGGCTTTCCGACAGATCGTGGATTGAACGCAATCGTCACCGTCGCACTCTGTCCAGGGGACAGTTGGAACGGCGTCGCTGGAGTCACAACCTTGAATGCGGAATCCGAAGCACCTAGACTCGAGATCATTACGATGGCTGAGGAATTATTCGTAAGCGTGTCTGTCAACTGCTTGCTGCCGCCGACCACGGCCGCGCCAAAATCCAGACTAGTCTGCGCCACGGAAAGGGAACCACCACCTGAGTTCATTCCGCTATTCATCGCAAGACAGCCTGACATCGCGACCAAAGCGGCAAACAGGAGAAAAAGACCTGCAATACGACCCCAACGCGAGCGACCCATGTTGTCCCCTTCCAAGCCGCGACTCGCGTTCGCGCGGCGGGAGAATTGGATTGGGTGCCCCGGCTGTCCCTTCGTTCATATGTCTTTTGGACAGTCTCAGAGCTACCGCATGCCGATATTAAGTCGCGCATTCGGAGGTCAACTAGATGCCAGAAGTTCAGTGTGATCCTCGTCAAAAGTTCAACGGGTGAGCTATCAATCCCAAAACTGATGCAAATCGCAACACCAGTATTGGCGCGGCCTTCTGTGATGTGCCACTTCTCTCCACCGGGTTGTGTTTTCCATTTCCGTTTCGGTGTCGGGAGCGAATCGCAAACAAACGTGGGGTATCTTTGCAAACGCCACAGATCGATACAGCAGATCCCAACGACTCTCGGACCACAGCAAGAGCTTTCTCGTAGGGGCCCACTGTTAACTCTGTAAGAGAAAAAATGCCTGCGGGGCTTGCGGAACAATTCGCCGGCTTTGCGGGTGAGGAATCGGCACGGCACAGAGCCTGAGTTCTCGGGTAGAGCAGAAGCGTAGTATTTCTCGTGGTCGTCTTTGACTGGACGGAGACCGCGATGGACTTGGATAACGATGATCCAGTGGCTGTGTATCTGCGAGAACTCGCCAGAGTTCCGCCCTTCACGAAGGAAGAAGAAGCCCACTTGTTCCGCGAATCAGCGCAAACAGGTGAACAGGCAGAGATCGCCAAGAGACGGTTGCTCGAAAGCAGGCTCCCCCTAGTCCTGCCAATTGCAGAGCGATACGCACCTCGTGGTCTTTCTATGTTGGATTTGATTCAGGAAGGGAACCTTGGCCTAATGCGAGCCCTGCAAAACTTTCGGGAAAGCGGACTTGACGACTTCTCGGCGTACGCTTCTTCTTGCATCGAGGATGCAATCTCTGGTGCTGTATTGAGATCGCAATCACGCTAACCCCTAGTGCTTTACACTGGCTGGCGAAATCGCTTGAGATTTCATAGCATCCTCCTTCGGCCTTGCGTTGAAGCAGCATCGCCCCTCGTTTGTCGAGGTTCCCCACAAGAGAAGGCGAGCCGTAGCGGGTGGTTGATTGAGAGGAAAGAACGCTTCTGTTTCATTCTTATTGCGATGCGTCCCCATCGCAGTGACGTGCGTCACCGACTTATGCCCGTGCCGGGTAGCCTGGTCCGCTTGACACGCCGCGGATCGCGAAGCAGAATCGATCCAGGAGGTGATGCCTATGACCTCGCACCTTGCCAGACTCTGGACAGACGATCGAGGACAGGACATCGCTGAATACGCGGTCATGTTGGCCGTGATCCTTGTCATCGTCGTTGGGACCATACGACTCATTGGCTCCAACGCCAACACCGTCTTCTCACAGGCGGCCAGTTCAATTCAGTAGCGCGGTGTCACGGTTCTCTCCGTAAAACTCCCCCTGCGGGACTGCTAGCTGGCAGCTCGTGGGGCGTCCGAACTCGCTCAAAGTCGGCTTTTCGAACTCTCCCAACCCAAGCCTATACAGCATCTTGAGTGAGATTCCGCGCGTTGATCGCTGGGCCAGCATCCCAATGAACTGTGGTGCACCGACTACAAAGGCGAATTTTTGCTGGGCAATCGGCAGTACTGCTATCCCCTGACCGTCACCGATCATGCCAGCCGTTTTCTGCTCACCTGTGAGGCGCTTTATTCCACCAAAGAAAGCTACGCATTTCCTGTGTTTGAGCGGCTTTTTAAAGAGCGCGGCTTGCCGCCAACATCCGCAGCGACAACGGCGTGCCTTTCGCTTCCGCGCACGCTTTATTTAGTCTGAGCAAGCTCGCCGTCTGGTGGCTTCGCCTGGGCATTGGCATCGAACGCATCCAGCCTGGTCATCCTCAGCAGAATGGCCGTCATGAACGCATGCATCTTACCTTGAAAAAAGAAGCCACCAAGCCGGCCGCTGCCAACTTCCTTCAGCAGCAGGCCCGCTTCGATCACTTCATGGAAGTTTTTAACGGCCAGCGTCCCCACGAAGCCCTGGACATGAAGTGTCCCGCCGAGGTCTATCAGGGAAGGTAATGGTGCGCCCTGAGAGATTCGAACTCCCGACCTTCTGGTTCGTAGCCAGACGCTCTATCCAACTGAGCTAAGGGCGCGGACAAATTGGTGGGTTGGTACCTTCGAATTATATCGGAATCATCGGTTCCTGAAAATGCGCTGGCCCTTGTGTAAATCTTTGACCTCGGGCGTAATTCTTTCTTGCCAGGTAGAAATTCCTACCGGGTACCTGGCTGCTACCCCTCTTTAATTTCATCACCTTACGGTATGGCCGCGAAGCTGCAACAGCGATAAACAGACGAAGTGGCGCGCAACGGGGCGCTCTAGAGAATAACTTCGGCCAGAGGTTTTCTTGAGCGCCCCTTTGCATTTCTAGCCCGTTTGGTCGCGTTTCCGCATTGCGCGACTTCTTCCCCTCAACCTCCCCCGTCCTTTACGCCAAAGCCAGCTTTTCTTTTACATCGATCCCCGCCTGCCGCAGCAGTTTTGCCACCGCCCCGTCGTTCAGCCGCGAAGCGTCGTATTCCACCCGCACCGTTTTGTCTTTCTCATTGAAATCCACCTTGCGGATTCCGTATACCTCGCGCATGCCATCGATCGCCCGCATCTCCCGCTCTCCGGGATTGGCGCCGTAGCGGTAAGCGACGTCCAAGTAGGTCATTTCCTTATGTTTCCTCCGCCCTCCAAGATACAACAATCGTCGGCAGGCGCAGCCTAATCAAATGAGACGTCCACATTCCCACAACCGGAGGACCTTTTGTCGTCTGGCAGAGTCGGCGAGCACGGGTGTATGGTCTTAACGATACGACCACGCGATTGACCTCGCCGGTTCTCCAATTCGCAGGAATCAGTTTTCATGTCCGACCAGGTTCAAACCACCAGCTCCGCTGAACTCGATCCCGTATGCGGGATGACCGTCAATCCTTCCTCCGCCAGGGGGCGCGCCGAGCACGCAGGCAAGACCTACTACTTCTGCAGTTCCCGTTGCGTTACGAAGTTTAAGCAGGATCCCGCAAAATACCTCGCCAAGTCGCCTCCGTCTGAAGAGCCGTCTCTTGTCACGATTGGAGCTCCGAAGGCCGCAACCGGCGGAACATTATCGGCCGCGGCTGCGGCGGCAAGACAGAAAGACCCCGTCTGCGGCATGGATGTCGATCCCGCATCGGCGAAATACCATTTGGATTATTCCGGCAAGACCTACTACTTCTGTTGCGGCGGATGCCTGGAAAAATTCCGCGCCAATCCCGAACGTTATCTCAATCCGAAGTCTTCCGACAACCTTGTGCAACTCGGAGCATCACGGGCCGCCATCGCGCCCGCGGCGCAGCCGGCACAAGCGTCGACAGCCGCCGGCGAGCGCTTCTACGTCTGTCCGATGTGTGCGGAAGTTCGGAAGCCCGCGCCTGGCGCCTGTCCAAGTTGCGGAATGGCGCTCGAACCCGAGAGCCCGCTGCCTATATCCAAAATTGAATATACCTGCCCGATGCATCCGGAGATCATCCGTTCCGGGCCGGGTAATTGTCCCATCTGTGGCATGGCGCTCGAGCCGCGCACGGTCACCGCGCACGAAGAAGACAACCCCGAACTCCGCCACATGACTCGGCGTTTCTGGGTCAGCGTCGCGCTCACCGCGCCCCTGCTTGCCATCGCCATGGGCAGCATGCTCTGGCCCCATGCCTTTATGGGCGAGGCCTTCATCAACCAACGGCGAGTCTACAACCCTGCGTGGTTGCCTTGGTTCGAACTCATCCTGGCCACGCCCGTCGTTCTCTGGGGAGGCTGGCCGTTCTTCCAGCGCGGATGGGCTTCCATCGTCAATCGCTCCACCAACATGTTCACGCTGATCGCGATGGGCACCGGTGTCGCCTACCTCTACAGCCTGATCGCGACCGTGTTCCCGCAGATTTTTCCGCCCGGCTTCCGCGGAATGAATGGTCAGCCCGAAGTCTACTTCGAAGCTGCCGCCGCCATCACAACTCTGGTCCTGCTGGGCCAGGTGCTCGAACTTCGCGCCCGCAGTCATACCAGCGCAGCCATCCGCGCTCTGCTCGATCTCAGCCCCAAAACCGCGCGCCTCGTGACCAGTGACGGCGCAGAAAAAGATGTCCCCCTCGAACACATCAAGCCGGGCGACCGGCTGCGCGTTCGTCCCGGAGAAAAAATTCCGGTGGACGGCGAGGTCCTCGAAGGCAGCAGTTCAGTCGACGAGTCCATGATTACCGGCGAGTCCATCCCCGTCGCCAAGGCCGCCGGCGCGAAGGTCATCGGAGCCACCCTCAACGGCGCCGGCTCGTTCACCATGCGCGCCAAGCGCGTCGGCAGCGAGACCATGCTCGCTCAGATCGTCCAGTTGGTGAGCCAGGCCCAACGGAGCCGCGCTCCGATCCAGAGACTAGCCGACAAAGTAGCCGCATGGT
This sequence comes from uncultured Acidobacteriota bacterium, assembly GCA_963733805.1. Classification (GTDB taxonomy): domain Bacteria; phylum Acidobacteriota; class Terriglobia; order Terriglobales; family Acidobacteriaceae; genus Gp1-AA133. Next base: position 28,705 of record CAVTEO010000016.1, read on the forward strand.
TCGTCCCCGCCGTGATCGCGATCGCCGCGGTCACATTCGTGGTCTGGGCTCTGGTCGGTCCGCAGCCCCGGCTCGCCCATGCTCTGGTCAACGCGGTGGCCGTCCTCATCATTGCCTGTCCCTGCGCGCTGGGACTTGCCACACCCATGGCCGTGATGGTCGGGACCGGACGTGGCGCATCCGCTGGCATCCTGATCCGCAACGCCGAAGCCCTCGAGCGTCTCGAGAAGATCGACACGCTGGTCGTCGACAAGACCGGCACGCTCACCGAAGGCAGGCCCAGCGTTACCTCGGTTGTGCCAATCGGACTTGAGCGGAAGGAACTGCTCCGCATCGTAGCCAGTCTGGAGCGCGGCAGCGAGCACCCGCTAGCCGCCGCCATTCTGGCCGAAGCCGCCGAAAAGGAAATTCCTCTCGCGCCCGTAAGCAATTTTCAATCGCACGCCGGCCAGGGAGCCGAAGGCACGGTCGAAGACCGCTTCGTCGCCGCCGGCAATCCCCAGTTCATGGAGAAGCTTCAGGTCATGATCCCTGACGTGCCTGATCATTACCTCGGCGCTGGCGAAACGGAAATCTACGTCGCCGTCGACGGCCGCTTCGCCGGATGGATCGTGGTTGCCGATGCAATCAAGGATTCGAGCCTGCAAGCCATTCGCGATTTCAAGTCTCAGGGCATTCGCGTGGTCATGTTGACCGGCGACAACCGTCACACTGCGGAAAACGTCGCCGGCAAGCTCGGCATTTCAGAGTTCGAGGCCGAAGTCTTGCCCGGGCAGAAATCGGAAATTGTTCGCCGTCTGCAGGGGGAGGGAAGGGTGGTAGCGATGGCGGGCGATGGCATCAACGATGCCCCCGCCCTCGCGCAAGCCGACGTGGGGATCGCGATGGGTACCGGCGCCGACATCGCCATGGGGAGTGGCGGCGTCACACTGGTGAAAGGCGAACTCCCCGGAATCGTGCGCGCCCGCAAACTAAGCCAGGCCACCATGCGCAACATCCGCCAGAATCTTTTCTTCGCGTTCGTCTACAACTCGTTGGGCGTCCCGCTGGCTGCCGGAGTGCTCTATCCATTTTTCGGAATTCTGCTGAGCCCAATCCTGGCCGCGGCCGCCATGAGCTTCAGCTCTGTCTCTGTAATCACGAACTCCCTGCGCCTGCGTAAAGTAAAACTGTAGCCGCTTCCCCGGTCTCAAAGTTCCGTTAAGGCTCTGTCTTCCTGAAGTGAGGCCTCAGCAGAACGTAGTCGAAAGCCTGAATTTCTTAGCGCTCTCTGCGGCATTGTTTAGCGCCCTTTGCGGTGAAGATCTGCCTCACTTCACCCCAACCCGCACCTCAACCACAGCATTCCCAGGATCCACAGCCCGCTCATCGTAAACTTCATAATCCGCCCGATAGGCCCGCTCAACCCCAGCCGTCCAGGCCCGCTGCCAAGTCTTCATCACCACTTCTCCAACCGGCCCGCGCTCAGAAACAAACATCGCATACCGCCCCGGCGGAACAGTCGTCGCAACCATGCCAGCCGGTGCCGCTGCCCCAGCCCGCACCCGCGCACCAATCACAAACGTGTACTCACCCTCCTGATCGCCGGCATAGTCGGTGTACACCGCCACGATCGCGGAATCCATTTTGTTCGGGATTTGACCCAGAAGATTTTCCTGCAGGAAACGACCCCACTGCTTCCCGATGATCCCCTCTGCGGTCATTTCCCTGGCATTGCTGGTGCGAGCCGCCACACCGATCACGACGAAACCCGCCTCATCGACCATGTCTGGATTCATTGCAGTGAGCTAGAGCTTGCTGAGGAAGTCAGTCACTTCCGGCGTGCTCCAGTCAAATGCGTTGGCGAACTTCCGCCGCAGCACGCCGTCCCGGTCGATGATGTAGGTCTCCGGAATCTGGATGGTCCCATACATGTGCTGGATCTTCGCGCTGGGATCGCGCACGGTCACAAAATCCATCCCATATCTGTTGATGAAGCGGTGGTACGCGCCGTCATCCTCATCCGCGCTGATGGCCACAACTACCACGCCCTTGTCCTTCAGCTTCTGCTGCATGCGCACCAGCGATGGCGTCTCCGCTACGCACGGCGGGCACCAGCTCGCCCAGAAATTCAGCACCACTACCTGCCCTTTGAACTGGCTGAGCGTGACCCTGCGTTCCGCATCCTGGACCACGAAGTCCGGCGCCGCCTTACCGATCCGCGGCGGCCGCGTGCCGCCATAGCAGCCCGCCAGCGCCAGCATGCCCAATAGGCCGAGAGAGAAGATGATCCGTCGCACATAGATATAATAAAGGATTCGCCCTATGGGTACGCCAGTACTAGTTTCGGAGCGCCCTGTGATTTCGGTCATTGTCCCGGCGCGCAATGAGGAAGGCTGCCTGGGGACTTGCTTGGCGTCCCTCGTCTCGCAAACCGGAGTGACCTTCGAAATCATTGTGGTTGATGACGGCTCTACCGACCGGACGCGCCCAATCGCCGAATTTTTTCCGGGAGTTCGCGTGATCGAACCAGCACCATTGCTCCCCGGATGGACCGGCAAGAACAACGCGGTCGCGGCCGGAGCCCAGGCGGCGAAAGGGAAGTGGTTGCTCTTCACTGACGCTGACACCGTTCACAAGCCCGGCTCGCTCGCTCGAGCGGTCGCCGAAGCCGAGCACCATCACGCCGACCTGCTGTCTTATTCGCCCGAGCAGGAAGTTCAGGGCTTCTGGGAGCGAGCAGTAATGCCCGTGATCTTCGCCGAACTGGCCAGAAAATATCCCCCCTCTGCGGTAAGCGATTTTTCTAGAAACCTGGCGGCGGCCAATGGCCAGTACCTGCTCATCTCACGCAAGGCCTACGATTCGGTTGGAGGCCATGCCGCGGTCGCTTCTTCGCTGCTCGAGGATGTTGCCCTCGCCCGCGCGGTCCGCAACGCCTCCCTCAGAATTCGTTTTCGCTACGGGGGAGACGCGGTGCGCACGCGCATGTACCGCGGCTTCGGTCAACTGCGGGAGGGCTGGACCAAGAATCTCAGGTTGCTTTTTCCAGCTACCGTTCCACTCGCCGCGTGGCGGGCCCTGGAGTTTTGTGTGGTCGTCGCGTGCCTCGCGCTCAGTCTGGCAGCCACCCACGCGGGCGATTGGCGGCACGCCGTTTTCTACTTGATTGTTCCGGTGATGACGGTCGCGAGAATCGCCACCGCACATTTTTCATGGAGTTCAAACTTCCTGGGAATTCTCGGCCTGCCCGTTTTCTCGTACCTGCTTCTGCGCTCGAAACTACGCCACGCGCGTGGAACTGTAGCCTGGAAAGGACGTACCTATCCGGGGGCGGCCGGCATCAAACCGATTTCGTAATGGAGAGTCATGGTCTACCTGACCCGCAAAGCCGAATTCGCCGCCTCGCACTACTACCACAACCCGCAATTCACGCCCGAGCAGAATCGCGCCACCTTCGGCAAATGCAATAACCCGAACGGCCATGGCCACAACTACACGCTTGAGGTCACCGTGAAAGGCAAGGTGGATGCGCAGTCCGGCTTCGTCGTTGACCTCAAGCAACTGAAAGACATCATGAACCGCGAAGTGCTCGACGCTATGGATCACCGTTTCCTTAACAAAGAAGTTCCCGAATTCCTGCACCAGATTCCAACCACGGAAAATATCGCGATCGCCATCTGGCAGCGCCTCGCGCCCAAACTCAAGGCCGCACAACTGCATCGCGTCCGCGTGTACGAAACGCCCGACCTGTTCGTTGACTTCTACGGAGAGGCCGCGTGAAGGCTCACCTCACTCGCCGTTACCTGTTCTCTGCATCGCACCGCCTGCACAGCGCCGCCATGCCCGACGACTGGAACCGCGAGACCTACGGCAAGTGCAACAACCCTCATGGCCACGGGCACAACTATCACGTCGAAATTACCGTGAGCGGTTCGGTCGATCCCGCTACTGGAATGGTCTGCAACCTGGTCGATCTCGACGGCTTCGTACACGCCGAGATCCTGGAGCGCTTCGGCCATCAGAACCTGAACACCCTGCCCGAATTCAAAGATCAAGTGCCCACGACGGAAAATCTCTGCATCCGCATCTACGAAATAATGCAGCAGGGCTTCCGCCACGCACATCTAGAAAAGGTAAGAATGGAAGAAACCATGATGAATTCCTTCGCCTATGCAGGGGGAAAGCAGCTGCGCGATTGAAGAATTACAGGTTGAAGGCTGCAAGATTGAGTGCTAACGCAGAGCCAAGCCCCGAGAGGCGACAGCAACTGCCGCTAACAAAAGGCAACCATGAAAACTACCGAATCTCCAACCATCACCACTGCCAGCTACGAAGACCTGGTCCGCGAAATGATCGTCCGCCTGGGCGAAGATCCTTCTCGCGAAGGCCTCGTTCGCACGCCCGAGCGCGTTCACAAAGCTTACGATTTCCTGACCAAGGGCTACCGCGAAGATCCCGAAGCCCTCCTCAAGAAAGCGCTCTTCACCGTCACCTACGACGAGATGGTCATCGTCAAAGACATCGAGATGTTCAGCCTCTGCGAGCATCACATGCTGCCCTTCTTCGGCAAGGTGCATGTCGCCTACATTCCGAACGGCAAGGTGATCGGCTTGAGCAAGATCCCGCGCCTCATCGAGCTGTTCTCGCGCCGCCTGCAGATCCAGGAGCGCCTGACCACCCAGATCGCCGAGACCATCCAGAAAGTAATCGAGCCGCAGGGCGTAGGCGTGGTCATCGAAGCGCGCCACCTCTGCATGATGATGCGCGGAGTCGAGAAACAACACTCATCCGCCGTTACCTCCTCGATGCTGGGCTGCTTCCGGCATGAAGAAGAGACACGAACCGAATTCCTGTCGCTCATCCGCAACCGCGCCAATGGCGTATAGCAGTTGGCACCGAGGGAGTTAACCAGGCGCATATCCGTATGGCATCGAGTCATAAGAAGCGACTGCGCGGCAAGACAGCCCTGATTACCGGCGCCAGTCGAGGCATCGGGCAAGCCATCGCCCGCGCGCTCGCCGCCGAAGGCTGCAACCTGATCATCACAGCACGCAAGCTCTCGTCAGTGGAGAAGGTGGCGAGAGGACTCACCCGTCAGGGCATACGCATCCTCGCAGTCGCCTGCGACGTGCGTGACCCGAGCGCAGTAAAAACTCTGGCCCGGCAGGCGAAAAAGCAGTTCAAACATGTCGACATCCTCATCAACAATGCCGGAATTGCGCAACCTGAGCTTCCCGTGGCAACGCTTCCATACGATACGTGGAAAGAAGTCGTGGACACCAACCTCACAGGCACGTTCCTGGTCACGCGCGAAATCCTTCCGCTGATGCGCCGCGGCACAATCGTCAACAACCTTTCGATTGCAGCCACTCGAGTCTTCCCCGGCAGCTCCGCCTACAATGCCTCCAAGCATGGAGCACTTGGCTTCACCGACACCCTGCGCGAGGAACTGCGCACAAAAAGATTTCGAGTGATTGCACTGCTGCCCGGCGCGACCGACACCGAGATCTGGGACACGCTCTGGCCGAAAGCACCCCGAAAGAAAATGATGTCTCCACAGTCGGTTGCCGAAGCTCTGCTTGGCGCGTTGCTCCTGCCCGAAAACGCCACCGTCGAAAATCTCACCATCGCGCCGCCCGGGGGAGCCTTCTAGCGCCTCGCGGACTTCATATTGGGTTAATGTTCCACGTGGAACACTGTGTGGAAAGTGCCAGATTTACTGGAAATATTTTGCAGGCGGTTTCATTTTGGGACGTGGTCAAAACTCACCACGTTCCATAGCGATACCGGTTCCGTCGTTGCGGAAATAATTTGATCATCAAGAGCCCAACCACAAAACCGCCCACGTGTGCCCAGAAGGCGATGCCGCTGGTCTGCGTCGTCTCCGCGATCGCGGTTGCAGCGCCACTGAGGAACTGGGTTACTCCCCAATAGCCCAGCATCAACCACGCGGGGATCGGGAAGATGAAGATAGGGGGAAACCAGATGAGCACACGCGCTTTCGGATACAGCACGAAGTACGCGCCCATGACGCCGGCGATGGCACCACTCGCGCCAATGCTGGGCAGGCGCGAGTTCGCGTTGAATATGATGTGCGCAAGGCTGGCCGCTACTCCGCTTAACAGGTAGAAAACCAGGTAGGGAAAGTGTCCGAGGTAGTCTTCAATGTTGTCGCCGAAGATCCAGAGCATCCACATGTTTCCCAGCACGTGCAACAGTGAGCCATGCAAAAACATCGATGTAAAGATCGGCAGGAGCGCGGCGCCGGGACTGAAGACTGGCGTGCCTGTTAGCAGCCCGATTTCGAGTCTGGGAACCACGCCAAACTGCGTGAGCAGCGCATTGAGCTGGCCTCGGCTCTGCAGCCCGAGCTGCCACTCGAAGAAGTAGATCAGCAGGTTGACGGCGATCAGGAAGTACGTGACGAAAGGCGTGCTGAAGACCGGCTGATCATCGCGGAGAGGAAACATAAGGAATCAGGTAAATTAGTAGCCTCAAATTTTCTCATGAATGGCGTTCTGATCATCGACAAACCACCCGGATTCACGTCGCACGACGTGGTCAACCGGGTGCGGCGCATCCTGGAACAGCGGTCGGTCGGGCACCTGGGCACACTCGACCCGCTGGCCACGGGGGTCCTGCCGGTCGTGTTCGGAAATCTGACGCGCCTGGCGCAGTTCTACACCACCTCAGAGAAAAGGTATGAGGGAACGATCCGTTTCGGTTTTGCGACCGATACCTACGACGCGGAGGGCGAGGCGACCAGCGAGCCGCAGGCGGTAGCGACATCGCTGGAAAACCTGCGGCAACTCGCGCACCAGTTTCACGGCCGCATCACGCAAGCTCCGCCGGTGTTTTCGGCAAAGAAAATTCAGGGAGTGCCCGCTTACAAACTCGCGCGCAAAAAGAAAGAAGTGAAGCTCGCGCCCGTCCAAGTAGAAATCTTCGAGTTTGACATCGTGTCCTATGGGAACGAGCGGGCCACATTCCGTGCGCGGGTTGCGTCTGGGACCTACATGCGCTCGGTCGCTCACGATCTGGGAAATATGCTGGGCTGCGGCGGCCATCTCGAGTCGTTGCGGCGCACCGGTGTCGCGGAGTTTGCCATTGCGGACGCGCACACGTTGGAGCAAGTTGAGACGGGCGGGCGGGCAGGGAATTACGATGACTTGTGCATCCATCCCCGCAAGCTTCTGCCGGAGATGCCGTCGGTGACCGCGACCGATGAGATTGCCGCTCACATCCGGAGTGGGCGGGCGGTGAACTTGCCTGAGTTCTCTCGGGCAAAGCAGGTAAAGGTTTTTTATGGGCAGTCGGAGTTGATTGCCATAGCGACTCGGGTAGCCGGTACTCTCTTTCACCCAAAGATCGTTTTGGCTGGGGAGTCTGCAGTGCCTGCCGCAAGTTGACCTAGCAGCCCGGGTGCAAGTAGTGGATTTCCTGCAAGTCGGGCGACGTAGTCGGCTACCAATCTCACAGCACTTGGCAACGGACGCGGAGATTCGGCTTCTGCAAAAGCGCTTCTGATTCATCCGACACGTGAAGAGTGAGTAAAGGGTCAAAACAAGTCTGCAGAAGCGGTTCTTCCACTCCCGCGGCGTGCCCGCGCCCAGCAGTTGGCGCAGGATCAGGCTTAGATTGAACGCACCCACGTGGATCAGTTGCCGCTTCCAAATGTTTTCCTGTCCGCGCAGATGGCAACGCCGCATTCCGCCCGTCTCGTAGCAGTGCGCGAAGCTGCGCTCCACCAACTCGCCGCGCCGCCGCAGTAAACTCTTGCCATACTCACCCCGCACCCGCCGCCGGTTCGCATACACCGCTTGCTGCTCGGCCTGTTTGCCCGCCCAGTTCCGCCGTCCCTTCTGTTTCTTCTCCGGGATGTAACTGCGCACGCCATACGCCTTCATCCGCTTCACCACCGCGCCGCTGTGATAGCCCTTGTCGGTCACCGTCTCTTCGATGCCGGCTACGTTCACCTTCGGCGCTTCGTTGGGCCGCAACTCCGCCTCGCGCCCGACCTGCTCCGCCACTGCCATCCCGGCTTCGCACAGCGTCTCATCCAGAGTGGCCGTGTCGCCCCGGTCGGCGCCTTGTAGCGTGACCGCCAACACCGCGCCCGTGTCCAGATCCACCGCGTGCTCGGCTTTATGCGCCAGATGCGTGCGCCCATCCTTCATCTTCGCGATCCGCGCATCGCCATCCGCGGGGCTCTTCCACTCCTTATTCGACGTCCGCTTCTTGCGCTTGCGATCTAACCGCGCCAAGTCTTCCCGCGTCGGTGTCGCGATGCCCGAGGCCTTCGCCAGCCCCCGCAGAAACTCCTCGTAACTCTCGCCCGTGTCCCGCCGCACAATCGAGCGCATCGCCGCGTTTGCCTCCAGCGTCGTCGCATCAATCGCGATCCGCTGGCCTTTCAGCAGTCCGCGATCGGCCAGCACGCCCAGCACCCAGGCGAATACTTCGCGATGCGTGTCCAGATCGATCAGCCGCCGCGTGCGCGAGATCGTCGAATGATCCGGCGTGTACTCGTCCAGCGAAATGCCCACAAAGCGCCGCAGCGCCAGCGAGTCCGCCAGCCGCCAAGCAATCCCGCGCTCCGCCCCGATGCCCTCGAAATACCCGATCAGCAACGAACGAAAGTAAATCCCCGGCGTCAGCGACGGACGCCCGTACTTGGCCGCATAGAACTTCGCGCACCGCTTCTCGACAAAATCGTCGAAGCCCTCGGCCTCCAGCAACTCATTCAAACGCTGATAAAAAGGATGCCCCGGCGCCGACGCCAACTCCGTGTGCGCGATCCACAACCCCTCTTGCTTCTCCCGCTGCCTGCGCGTGCCCATCGCCATGCGCCGATTCTACGAACAAACCTGTGCATTCTTTAAAAGTTTTTGCTCGTGAATCCAGACTTGCACCACGGGCTGTTAGCGGTTAAAGCCGCCCACATTTCCCGACCGTGCCGTCAGAATTGGTTTTTCTCTAGGCTCGCGCTGTTGCAACCTGGCGACCCGAACCTCGCCAGGTGGACTTAAAGTAATACTTTAACTAGAAGGGCATTGGGCTTGTTGCGCCGGGGAGCGGGTTCACCCCTAAAAAAATACCCAGCGGGGCCGCAGGAGATCTTCAAGGGTCGCGGGGTCCTTCGACTGCGTTCGGCTGGCGCCTCACTTCGCTCAGGATGACATTTTTCACAGGATGACATCTTTCACAGGATGACATCTTTCACAGGATGACATCTTTCACAGAAGCACTCATGGGCATCCAGCTTCTGAAAGAGCGCCGGATCAAGAACTCTAACTGACCGACGATGCAATCAGTAGTGATGGCGCAGGCCGTTCGCCATGGTTTTGATTAACGTGGCTTGGGCGTCGTCGTCCTTGACTGCCCAGACGAAGGCTCCTCCCAGGCCGCCCCGGTTGATGTAGATCGTTTTCAATTGCACGGTGATTGGGTCGTCGTAGCTCCAGAAGGTTTGCGTGGAATCGTTGTAGAGCCACACCGACAGCCTGCGGCGATCGAAATAGCTTTTGTATCCCGAACTCGTAGCGGTGGAGAGCGTCAGGTAGGTCTCGACTCCGGGTGTCTGCAGGAAATCGGCCGGGTCGAAGGGCGCGGGGCCGGTGGAGGTTTGGTAGAGGCCATGATTGGTGCTGGGCACGCCCGTCCAGCCCCGGCCATAGAGCGGGATTCCCAGGACGAGTTTGCGCGCCGGCACACCCGCCTTCAGGAATCCATTCACCGTGTAATCAAGATAGAAGTTGTCCGCGCGGGCGGGGTCCTGCCGGCTGTCGAACAGCGGGGAAGCGTGGTTGGTCGAAGTTTCCCAGGTTCCGTGGAAGTCGTAGCCCTGCACGTTGTAGAAATCGAGTGTGCGGCCGACCTTGGCCAGTTCGATGTTCGAGAAATTCTGTTCGCCCGCAGGGCCGAACATGGTCAGCAGGTAGTGCCGATGATTGGCGCGGCCGAGAGCATCGAGCTGCCTGCGGAATTCGCGCATGAGCAGTGTGGCGTTGGTCTTGTCGGCGGCGGTCGGGAATTCCCAGTCAATGTCGATGCCGTCGAATACACCGGCGGCGGAGATGCCCGGGGCGAGGTTGCCATTGATAAACAGATCGATGCAGGAAGATACGAAGGCCTGTCGGCTAGCATCGGTCGCGGCCGCGGCCGAGAAGCCATCGGCACCGAGCAGCGAGATCAAAACCTTCAAATTCGGGTGCAATTGTTTGAGCTGCTGCAGAGCCGCGAAGTTGCCATATAGCGGGCCAGTGTAGGGACCGGTAATCGTAGGCAGGTAGGGAGTCTGGTAGTCCGCCCAGGAATCGGCAATGAAGCAGCCCGTGCTATTCACTCCGCCGAAAGCGTAGTTCAGGTGGGTGAGGCGTGCGGCCACGCCGTTGGCCTCCAGGTTCGCGATGTTGAAGTTCGCGAAGTAGATGCTCCACTCCTCGAAGTAGCCCCCGACAACTTTGTGACCACCATCGTCGGCGAGGGCGGTGCCACATGCGGTGAGAACCAATGCGCTCAGGAGGAAAGTGAAGAGGATGCGGGTCGTGAAGTGGGCAAGGCGAGGAGCAAACATGGCGGACCTCCAGCTCCAAATTCGAAGCGGGCGGAGTATAGACCTATATAGCAGTTATGACAACTGTGAATATTGGAAGGCTTCGGGGCTGAACGTGGGTAGTGTCTGATATATAGCAGTTGGGATCGGGGAATTGTGAAATTTGTAATTGGGAAATTGAGAGGTTAGCAAAACAAGAGTTAGATGACACGGCTTAAGAGATGCGCTTCTTACTCGCGGATCGGGGAGCAGCAGGGTTTTTGGACTGGTTTGGGTTCCATCAGTTCGACTCTGGTGAAGTTCGGGTCGTAGAGGTTGAGTTGCCATTTGCCGTCGCGGCCGATCTGCGGGGGTTCGCTCGGTTTAGGGCCGCGCTTGAGGATCGTCTCATGGCCTGCCTTCACGCTGGGTACACCTAGGGCCAGGTGATGCATGACGCCCAGTTCCTGCGGATCGGGATTGTGGACGTTGAGCATGTACTCCAGCCAGTCGGCGCCGTCGGGAACGCGCATGTCGACCCAATCGGTGTTGTTGTCGGTCATGCCACCGTGCCAGGTTTCTTGGAAGCCCAGAATGTCCTTGTAGAAGTGGTCGGAGGCGGCGCGGTCGCTGACCACTACGCCAACGTGAATGATGTGATCGGAAATGCGGGTGCTGGGAAGAAATTTTCCAAAGTTGCGGCTGTGCAGTGAGCCGGGCATGTACTGGATGAATTCCACGTCGTGTCCGTCGGGGTCGAAGACATCGAAGCCGCGGTTGCCGTCGAGCATGGGCTCGAGCTTATCGGGGACCTTGACACCCTTGCTGGCCAGGTAAGCGCGGAGTTGTTCGGCGTCAGTGGTCTCAAAGGAGATGTGCGACAGGCGATCCTGTTTCGGATCGGTGAGTTCGGGAAAGACCTCAATGTACTGATGATCGTTGACCTTGAAGTAGGTAAGCAGGAGGCCGGTGCCCTCGTCGGGTGGCTTGTTAAGGGTGAAGGGCTCCTGGAAGCCGAGCACGTCCCCATAGAATTTGCGGGCAGCCTCGAGGTTGTCGGTGCGGAGCCCGATGTGCGCGACCCCGAGAATCTTCGGGCGCGCGACGGGAGCATTCTGGGCAGCAAGCGAAGCGACGAGCAGCAGGGAAGCGAAAGCGAGAGAAAATTTCATGGCGCCCTGATAGTGCAGCCCCGGTGGAGGATGAGTCAAGGCAAGCCGATGCGAGGGCAACGCGCTTTGGGGTCGGTCGCCCTTTTGTGGGTTTCGATTGCCTCTCCGCTAGACTGCTTTCTTGCGAAGCAATCTGCGCCTTCGAACCGCGACAAGGATGGGCCACACGCCTGTTCCCACCAGGACCAAGGTCGCTGGTTCCGGGACTGGACTCACCGGAGTACTGCTCAACCTCGCCCCAGCGAAGTCATATAGGCCCGGAATCCCACTAGCGTCAGGGACAAACTGAGCGGTGATGTACCAAAGCTGATTGGGATCTCCCCAAACGAACATGGTCGGATTGGGAGCCTCGGGGTTCCTAAAGAGTTCGATATCGGCGCTGGCTCTGTACTGAACCGTCAGAATGCCATTGCGGCCAAGACTCGAAACGAACGAGACGGCGGTGAAACTTATAAGTCCTGAAATGGGGGTCCCCGTCCACGAAGCGTTGAAGAGTTCACCTGCAGTGGTCGGGCCGCTGCATGCAATGCAATCTACCAGGCTGCCACCGAAGTCATCCACCGCCGACGGGATGCCGATGCCATAACGACCGCCGCGCAGAACAAAACTGAATCCTGGAATCACGTGGTAGGGATAGATTTGTCCAAATCCGGAAGTTAGCTCGATAGTATCGGCGCGTGAAAACGCAGCGGACGCTAGCAAGACGACGATCAGAATGGAAGTCCTTTTCATGGGCGCCTCCCGCCGTCGAACCAGACGCTCGAATTCTGTTCCTATCCGGCCTTCGGGTCAACCACGGCAGGCGCAAGCGCCGGGTGTCGTAATGTCCGATAACAGGTATTATGTAAACTCTACGATTTAGGGTGGCGCCACTCCGTTATCGAAGCGTTGAGATCTCAGGCACTCACGGTTTTGCCTATCTTCCACGCCACCAGGTCCCGTTGCAGGATTCTTTCCAGGTTCTCCACTTCCGGGCGGAAGCGTTCGTAAAGGCGAACTGCGAGGTCGCCGGGGGGCTCGGTGAATGGCGGACCGCCGCTTAGAAGAAACTGCCGCAGCGGCGAGTCCCGGATGGCTGCCACCAGTTTGTCGAACCGCTGCGCCTTGAGCCAGTCGGCCAAGCGGGTTGCGGTGCGGGTCCGGGTGTAGTTCCGCGGATGAGTCATGTGATCGGATGCGTGCACAGAGCGGTTCTGTGCCGGCGTCAGCACAATGCGTGGCACTCCGATGAAGTCGACGAGCTTATCCAGGTAGGATTGCGGATCGTCGCGCAGATCGTCGTAAAGCGTCGCCAGCACCTGCTCGGCTCCGAGGGCGTTCTGCCAGGCGCGGTAGTTCTCGGTGTAACGACTCGTGTCCATGAATTCGGGATCCTCAACGATGGCCTGCTCGAAGCTCCACGGAATCAGACCATAGGCGCGCTTCACCCTGTAAAGGGAGAGAATGCGTTCCACGGGATCGCGGAACACGCAGACAACGCGCGCATTGGGAATGAGTCGCGCGATGCGCTCTCGCGCCTCGATCGAAGCAAAGTAGGTGGGAGCGACTTCACCAATGCGCCACCCGTCAGTCGCTCGGGGATAGTGCGCGAGGTACCATTCCAGCCCCCGTTGGAAATGGCTGTCGAAAAAGCGAGTTTCTTTGGTCGCGACAGGAAGTATCGCCCGGGTGCGCAGGACTTCGTGCAGCCAGCTGGTTCCAGTACGCGGCGGTCCCACGATGAAGAACGAGGGAAGAGACCCAAGAGCGCCCTCGGCTGAAAGGGCGGCGCTTCCCTTCTGGAACCGGTTGCGAGCCGAGATTCGCTGAATCCACGACCGCTTGCGAGGATGTCCTACCGCGCCCTCAAACGCATCCATTTCGAATGTTCGCAGTCCGATCTCTGTGAATCGCGGCGAGTGGCGGTTCCCTGATGTGACCTGAGGCCTATCATGGGGCTGCGGTTGGATGGCGAGGGGTAGTAGAAGGTTGTGCAGAAAGGAAGCGGGAACGCCGGAATGGGCAATCTTAAGATCGGCCACGTTTTGGGCTCCAGTCCTCGCGAACCCGAGGTACTGGCCTGTTCAGAGCATCATGCCCGGCCATCCATTACTTTCTTCAAGTCTTCCTTGAACTTGCGCAACATTTCCAGGCGCTGGGGCGTGGCTTCCAGAATTTCCTGCTTGTTCTGAAATACTAGCCGTCCGTTCTTTTCGACCAGCACGCCGATCGCCTCCCCCATACGCCAGCCCGGAGTGCCCATGATCTGAAAGCCATCCACGCCAGGAACGAGCATTGCAATGCAGTTGTCGCGTACGACCCCGACGCACTTGGGAAAGCGATCGAAGGTCTGGAGCTCGAAGCCGGCCAGGTAGATGCGTTGGAGTTGTTCGGCGGGGTCCATCGATGACATCGAGAGATTGGAAAATTTTGTAATTGAGGAATTAAAAACCGCTAACTTGCAAGCTGAAATTTGTGGTCGGCTGCGCCTCGGTTGAAAATTCACAATTACCGATTACCAAAATTTCCCAATTACTCAATTACCCAATTTCTCAATTCCCTACATTTTGTACCGCCCGAGGTCCTCATCATTGAGGTCTTCGAGCATCTTGCGGAGGTCTTCGGGAGTCAGGCGTTCCGAGTTGCTGGCGGCTACCTTGGAGGACTTCAGCACGTCATCTTCGACAAAGATCGGGCAATCGACGCGCAAGGCCAGCGCCAACGCATCGGAGGGGCGCGAGTCGATGCTGATGATGCGACCGTCGCGCTCGACCCAGATCACGGCAAAGAAGGTATCGTCGCGCAACTCGGTGACGACAACTTTCCGGACCTGAGACTCGAGCCCAACCAGCACGTTCTTGATCAGGTCATGCGTCATGGGCCGGGGCGTGGTGACTTTCTCGATCTCGAGCGCGATGGCGTTGGCCTCGTAGACGCCCACCCAGATGGGTAAAACGGTGTCGCTGCCAATGTCTTTGAGAATCACGATGGGCATGTTGGTGACTGGGTCCATCATGAGGCCGCGAATTTTCATTTCTACTTCCATCGTAAAACCCCTGGGGTCGTGAATCCGGCTACCTGCTTTGCGTTCCCGCTTTCACCAGCCCGACTGCCCTCCTTATATCACCAATTCTCCCAGCAGACTGTTGGGAAACCGGCTGGTAATCAGCACCGGCACGTAGGCGCCGACGGCGGGATTTGCATGATCGGGCGCAGTGAAGTTCACAGTTTTATTCTGCGAGGTGCGGCCAATCCACTGATGGCGTGCTTCGTTCTTTCCTTCAACCATCACCTCAATATTTTGACCCAAGTGCCGATTATTGCGACGCTTCTGAATCTCACGCTGGTGCTCCATCAGAACGGCCAGGCGACGGGCCTTTTCCTCGTCAGAAATGGCGTCGTCGAGTTGCAGGGCCGGCGTGTTGGGCCGCGGTGAATATTTGAAAGAGAACACGCTGTCGTATTCGACGGTTTCCAGCAGGCTAAGGGTTTGCTCGAAATCCGCATCGGTCTCGCCTGGAAAGCCGACGATGATGTCGGTCGTCAGGCTGATGTCGCGCCGGGCCGACTTCATCCAGGCAATACGCTCTAGATATTGCTCACGGGTGTAGAGGCGCTGCATGGCGTGGAGGACCCGGCTTGAACCGCTTTGCACGGGCAAATGCACATGATCGCAGAGGCTCGGGTTGGCGTCGATGGCTTCGACGATGTCACGGCCGAAGTCGCGCGGATGCGAGGTGGTGAAGCGCACGCGGCGAATGCCGGGGACTTCGCCGACCGAGGCCAGCAGCTCGGCGAACGACTTCTTCCCTGCCGGATCCTGGTAGGAATTGACGTTCTGTCCCAGCAATTGAATTTCGGTGTAGCCCAGATCGGCCATCTGGCGGGCTTCGGCGAGGACCGAATCGGAAGTGCGGCTTCGTTCCTTGCCTCTGGTGAAGGGGACGACGCAGTACGCGCAGAACTTGTCGCAGCCCTCGATGATGGTGATGTAGCCGCGGTGCGGGTTGGTGCGCGAAGTGAATTCGGTCTCGAAGCATTCATCGGTGTGGCGGTCGTCAAGACCGGTGACATGGCGGTTGCCGGCTTCGATCTGCACCAGCATCTGGGGAAGATTGCGGTAGGAAGCCGACCCGCACACCATGGAGACGTGCGGGGCACGCTCGAAAATCTTTTCGCCTTCCTGTTGGGCCACACAGCCGAGCACTCCGAAGACCTTGCCCTCTTTTTGATATTTCTTGTAGTCGGCGAGGCGGTGAAAGACTTTTTGCTCGGCTTTGTCGCGGATGGAGCACGTGTTATAGAGGACCAGGTCGGCTTCTTCGACGGTTTCGACCTGGCGGTAGCCTTCGGAAATGAGCGTGCCGATGACCTTTTCGGAGTCGTGGACGTTCATCTGGCATCCGAAGGTTTCGAGGTAGAACTTCTTGTCGGGCGCTGCGGCCATCCTGGGTCAAGTATAACGCAGGGGTTGCTCGCAATTCGCAGGCGCGCGCGTCTAAAGGACTTCGGACGCTCATAGGGCTTGCGAATGCTTCTGGTTTATTTTTGATTCTGATCGAAAGGGGATTTTCATGAAGAATGCCATCGTGCTTGTCGTCCTATCGTTGTGCCTGAATGCCGCGGCCCAGATGGAGAAGCCCCCCGCAAAACCCTACACGTTGAAGACGCTTCTGCTTGAGCAGCTGCGCAGCACGCACAATGCGAAGAATTGGTTTGTCGACGCCAACACTGCGGTGGCTGGGCTTACTCCGGAACAGGCGAGCTGGAAGGATGGGAGCGGAAATCATTCGGTGGGGCAGCTGGCCTATCACCTGGTGTTCTGGAACCAGCGGGAGCTTGCCAAGTTCAAGGGCGACACCCCGTCGCAGTTCAGCGGCAACAACGAAGAGACGTTTGACAAGTTTGATGCAAAACAGTGGTCTTCGATCGTGAAGCAATTGGACGAAGTGATGGCGGAATGGGAGAAAGCGGTGGAAGCTGCGGACGACAAGAAACTGGCCAACTGGTATTCCGACATCGCGCACATTGGGACGCACAATGCCTATCACATCGGACAAATTGTTTTTGTCCGCAAGCTGCAGGGATCGTGGGATCCGGAGAAGGGTGTGAAGTAGCCGACCTCGGACCTCCCTTCACCACTCATTGGTTAACCAGCTGACTGCAAAGGCAGGCGCGTGTCAACGGTCTCGCCGTTTTCGGCAAAGGCCTGCATCCATACCAGCACTCGCTTCCAGCCCTCAGCGTGATCTTTGCAGGCCTTCTCGTCGCCGGCAAACCCGGAGTGTCGTAATTTGACGGCCGTGCCGGTGCCTGCCTTATGGGGGCCCTGCGCTTGAAGGTTGTGAACGGGACGCGGCTCAAGTTCCCAGCGCACCACCGTGCCGGGAGTATTGCTGAAGCTGGGCGTCCAAGTGTGAACAAGCAGATGCGGCGGGTCGACCTCGAGGTATTCGCCATCGACACGGAACGAGGTGCCGTCGGCACCCACTCCGACGCTGTACCACTTTCCCCCGGGACGCAGATCGGCTTGGCACTCGGTGATGCGGTACATGCCGGCTTGTCCCCACCAGCGCGGCATCTGGCTGGGATCGGTGAGCGCCTGGAAGACGCGTTCGGGGGGCGCAGCCACGAAGATTTCGGCTTCGATGGTGTCGTGGTCGGGAGTGATGGCGACGGTTGCCATAGAGCGAACCTTTCTATTTCTCCACAAACGTCTTGAGGTCCTGCAGAACACCGGGCCATCCGCCGGAGTAGTCCTTGCGGGCCACGGGCAGTTGAGCCAGGCCGCTATGCGTGACGCGAACGAGAGTGCCACCCTTGCTCGCTGCGAGTTCCCAGCGGACCACAGTGCGTTGCGCCGGGCGGTCATGCCAGTTCGCAATCCAAGTGTAGCTGAGGACGCGAGGTGGATCGTATTCGAGGATCTCCCCGTCGCAATGAAATTTGCTGACGCCGTTGATATTGAGCCTGGTTGGCGTAGTGTCGTAGGTCCAGCGCCCACCCTTATGCGGATCGAGGGAGAACGACTCGATCTGACAATCCTCGCCGGTCCACCATTGCAGAACCTGATTTGAATCCACCAGTGCCTGGAAGATTCGCTCGGGCGGGGCGGCAACATGAATTTCGCTAACCAGGGCATCCTGGTTGGGTGTAATGACAGTTGAGGCCACGACATTCCTCCACTACTTCTCCAAGAATATTTCGAGATCTCCCAGCAGCTGCTGTGATTACATCGCGGCCTTGGTTCGCACCGCCTCGAAATGCTCCTTGGTTTCTTTGCCGTCCTGCACGAACGTCCAGTCCTCGGTGTGATGGTCGGCGTCGGGCATGCCGATGACCAGTGCGCTCATGTGGCCCACCTTCGGACTGGACATGTTGGTGCCGTCCACGAAAGTAAACGTAACGGTCTTGCCATCGGGCGAGGCGCTGGCTTGCATGCGGGGCTGGTTGCCCGCCGCACAGTAATGCGTCATGAGGATGCGGTCGTTGTCCATGTGAAAAACGCTAATCATGTTTTCATCTCCCATGATCTCGCTTACCAGGGCAGATCCGCCCGCGGTAGAACGGAATACGAGCTTCACGGGTTTTCCGTTGCTGGCCTTCCCTTCCCATGTGCCGTTTAGCGATTTCAAATGTTCGAAGGTGGACTTGGCATCGGATTGGGCGAAGGCAGGACTGACCATCAGCAACCACAGCGAGGCGGCGATGCGTAAGTGATTCATTTTTGGATAGCTCCTTACTTTCCTTGAATTTTGAAGCCCGGGCTCAACTTTGCTGGCCCGCTTTGGCTCTATTCCACTTTTCCGCGTTTTTGTTTGGCCTGTCTGTGCGCGCGATGCGGAGAGGCCTTCGGCGGAGCGGCCGCGGTTTCTTTCGCGTACTCCGCTTCCACGAAGGCCTTCAGGTTCGCCAGGCTGCTCGACCAGAAGCTGCGGTACTGCTGCAGCCAGGTGTCGACTGCCCGCAGGGGTTCGGGATTGAGGTGATAAAAGCGATGGCGGCCTTCGCGATGCTCGTTCACCAGGTGCGCGCGCCGCAGCAGACGGAGGTGCTTCGAAATGGCCGGCCGCGAGACAGGAAACGCCTGGGCTATCTGTCCGGCCGGCTGGCGGCCTTTGCGCAACAGGTCGAGCACGGCCCGGCGGGTCGGATCGGCCAGCGCGCTGAAGGTGGCTTCCGGAGAATACGTAACCGTTTGGTTCCGCATAATGCGTAACTTTACGGTTACGCGAGTTGGATGTCAAGCGGAATTTTATTGCGGCTCCACCGACAAAGAGCTGTAAACCGCTAAGCTCAGCCAAGAAATGCCGCTGAGATCGCGAAGCGTCAGCAAGGTCTTGAGAAAGCGGAGGGTTTTTTCTTTGCGACCTTGGCGCGGTTTTCCTTAGCGTTCTTTGCGCTTAAAAGCTTTTCTCTCGGTACTCGCAACTCATGACCCGCTACTCTTGTATCATCCCCAAAGCCCTTTTCACCACAGAGTCACAGAGGCAGAGAGAAAATCAAGAACGGCGGTGATTCTCTTCGCGTCATTAGGAGCCTTTCTTAGCGCTCTTTGCACTTAAGAGCTTCAAAACTGCGGCTTAGATCTTCCCGTTGGACACGAGTTCGAGGAATTTCTGGTGAACGCGCGGGTCGTCGCTGAGTTCGGGGTGGAACGTGGCGGCCATGGTCTTCCCTTCCCGCACGACAACGGGATCATTCCCTTCCGTTGCCATTACTTCGACGCCCGGGCCGAGACGCTCGATCTTCGGCGCGCGGATGAAAACCATTTCGAGCGGAGACTCGCCCAGCCTTCCGGTGCGAATCGAGCTGTCGATCTGACGCCCGTAGGCGTTGCGGCGAATGCGAATATCGAGCGCGCCAAGTCCGGGTTGAGGCGGGTTGGTGACTTCCTTTGCCAGCATAATCGCGCCCGCGCAGGTGCCAAAGGTGGGTTTGACGCGTACAAATTCCTTGAGCTTGCTAAAGCCCCGCTCGCCGAGAATTTTCAGGAAAGCACCGGACTCGCCTCCGGGAATAACCAGGCCGTCGATCTGGTCGAGTTGTTCTGGCTTGCGCACGAGGACGACTTCGGCCCCCAATTCTTCGAGCCGCTTCTTGTGGGCGTCGAAATCGCCCTGGATGGCTAGGACACCGATGGTCATATGAGCTGTCGGCCCTGGGCTACCAGCCGTCAGCATCTCGAATTTCCGCTGAGAGCTGACGGCTGAAAGCTGAGAGCTGGTATCTACCATCCCCGGGTTTGGAGCATGTGAGCTTCGTCGAGGCCAGATACCGCCAGGCCTTTCATCGCGCCCACCAGGTCTTCGCTTACTTCAAGTAATACTTTAGGGTCTTGATAATGCGTGGCGGCTTTCACGATGGCCTTGGCGCGCTTCTCGGCCTCGGCCGGGTCGGCAAACTCGGTGGAGTTCTTCATGAAGATGCCGGAGCCGACGAACACGGCTTCCGCGCCCAGCTGCATGACCAGTGACGCGTCGGCCGGGGTGGCGATGCCGCCGGCGGAGAAATTCGGCACGGGCAGCTTCCCTTCTTTCGCGACCATGCGAATCAATTCGTACGGGGCGCCATGTTCCTTCGCCTTGGCGTACAACTCTTCTTCGCCCAGCACGGTGAGGATCTTCATTTCCTGCACGATCTGGCGAATATGCTTGACGGCGTGCACGACGTCGCCCGTGCCCGCTTCGCCCTTGGTGCGGATCATGGCTGCGCCTTCCGCGATGCGGCGCAGAGCTTCGCCCAGGTCGCGCGCGCCGCAGACGAACGGAACCTTGAAGGCGTGCTTATCGACGTGATGGGCTTCATCAGCGGGAGTGAGTACTTCGGACTCGTCGATGTAGTCGACGCCGAGTTCTTCGAGGATCTGGGCTTCGGCGAAGTGGCCGATGCGGCATTTCGCCATGACCGGGATCGACACGGTGGCCATGATCTCGCGAATCTTTTTCGGCGATGCCATGCGAGCCACGCCGCCCTCGGCGCGGATTTGGGCGGGCACCCGCTCGAGCGCCATGACGGCGACGGCGCCTGCGCGCTCGGCGATCTCGGCTTGCCGGGCGTCGGTGACGTCCATGATGACGCCGCCCTTGAGCATTTCGGCCAAGCCGGTTTTCAGGCGGAGGCTGGTGGAGTGGCCGTTCTTGGAGCCGTTGTTGTCTGACATGATTTTTGCCTTTCCCTGGCTGAGGTGCTGATGTCCTGCTGCAATCGCTCTATGACTGTCATCCTATCGGAAGATTGGTATTGCTGAACTGTCCATTTACGGTATTCTCCCCATACCACTTGTATGGCACGTGAAATCACTGCATTTCCTCTGAGCTTACCGGCCCCTCCGGCGCGGGGGAATCTTTATCGCTGGCTGTACGCAGAACTTCGCGCTGCCATCCTCGATGGACGGTTGAAGCCCGGGGCCCGGTTACCGGCTACTCGCGATCTGGCTTCGGCCTACGGGCTCTCTCGGGCGACCATGGTGACGGCTTTCGATCAGTTGAAGTCGGAAGGATACGTGGAGGGCCGATCGGGCTCAGGGACCTACGTTAGTCAGGTGCTACCCGAGCACCTGCTCGATGTCCGGGGGCCTCATCTGGAAAAGAGACTGCCGCACCGGCGGATTGCGCTGTCTTCGTATGCCCGGCGACTGCAGCCGTTCCGCGGGACGGCTGCTCGTCCGATCCGAGCGTTTCGCGCCAACCAGCCGGCTCTCGATTTGTTTCCCACCGATTTGTGGGCGCAAGTGGCAGCGCGGCGGTTACGGCGCGTTTCGGCCAGCCTGCTGGCAGGGGGAGAGGCTCTGGGCTATCGTCCCCTGCGCGAGGCGGTTGCGGCGTACCTGAACTCATCGCGCGGGGTGAAGTGCACGGCAGACCAGGTGTTGATTCTCTCGGGTGCGCAGGAAGCGCTCGACCGAACAGCGCGCATCCTGCTCAACCCGGGCGAGTCGGTGTGGATGGAGGAGCCCGGCTATCCCGGGGCAGGAGTGGTTTTTCGTGCACTGGGTGCGCGCATTCGGCGCGTGCCCGTGGATGCAGAAGGACTCGCATTCGAGAGTGCCCGCCAAAAATGGATCGCGCCGCGGCTCGTGTACGTCACGCCCGGACACCAGTTCCCGCTCGGCGTGACCATGAGCCTGCGCCGGCGGCTTGCATTGCTGGAGTGGGCGCGGCGATCGGGGACACTGATTTTTGAGGACGATTACGACAGCGAGTATCGCTATTCAGGGCGTCCAATTCCCGCAATGCAGGGTCTGGACAGGTCGGGCGTCGTGATTTTTGCCGGGAGTTTCAGTGCAGTACTCTTCCCTGCCCTGCGGCTCGGATACCTGGTGGTGCCTTCCGAGATGGTGGATGTGTTTGCGGCGGCGGAATCGGTGAGCACGCATCATCCTCCGCTCCTGGAGCAGGCGGTGCTTTGCGATTTCATTGTCGAGGGCCATTTCGCGCGGCATATTCGGCGCATGCGCGAGATCTATGCGGAGCGGTTGCAGGTTCTGCTGGAGAGCGCCAAGGCGAAGCTGGCGGATTCTCTGGAGATTTCTAACGTCGAGGCAGGATTGCAGACGGTGGGGTGGCTGCGGCGTGGATTACGGGCGCGGCGGGTCGCGGAGTTGGCCGCCGGCCGCCAGGTGGAGGTTGTTCCACTGGACGTATACGCGTCGGGGCGATCGCGGCGGGAGGGGGTGGTTTTGGGATTTGCAGCGGTCGATCCCCGGGAGTTGCGGCGAGGGGTGGAGGAGTTGGCGAGGGTGTTGGAATAATTTTTTGGAGGTGCGGGTATAGTTTGGCGGGCGAGGGCGCCCGCCCTACACCGGCTATTTATCTACAAACTTCGCGAACATCTTCCTCGGATCGATAGCGATGAACAGGCCCTGGCTGCGGGCGAGTTGTTCGCCCTTCTGGTTCAGGATTTCGGCCATGTTGATGTGCTTGCGGCCGCGGACGCTTACCTCGCGCGATTCCACACGCAATGGCTTGTTCAAGGGAACGGGCTTCAGGTAGTTGACCGTGATCTCGGAGGTGAGGGCGACGACGTGGCGAAGCTTGTTCACCTTGCCCATGGCTTCGTCGAGAATGGTCGCGATGATGCCGCCGTGACAATGGCCGGGCGGTCCGGTAAAGCGTTTGCCGAGGCGGAAGCGGCTGACAAAGCAGTCGCGCTCTTCGTCGTAGGTGAATTTCAGGCGCATGCCTTCGGGATTGTTCTTGCCGCATGCGAAGCAATAATTTTTCTGCAGGCGTACATAGCGGGTGTCGTGACCCCGGCCACGGGTTTTTGTCGGCATACCGGGAAGATTGTAGCTTGTAGGGAGTTTATGGGTGACGCGTCACAGGGGAACTTCAGCGGATGCCGATATGTCTTTCCTGTTTGCTCGACGCGGGTGTTGAAAAATCTTACAACGCAGAGGACGCGGAGAACTGCCGCAAAGGACGCAGAGAAGAAGCTTTGAGAATTACTTTGCAGGGCCGCGCCGGTCCCATCTCTGAACCTGCCTTCAGCGATTCTGCGCGGCGCATCCTCCTTCGCTCTTGCGCCTGTCACATACGGCTGTGATAGACTTCCCGGCCATCCGCAGTTTTGCGTTTTTTTCGCGTTGCGGTGTGCGGAAAATCGACCCTTTGGAGGTCGTTGTAGATGGGCCTCGCTCTTCTGGCAGTTATCTGGTTGATCACCTTCGTCAGCACATACTTCTTTATCTGGCACCCGTGGTGGCTGCCGGCGGGCGCATCCGCGGCGGCCGCGAGCATCGACCACCAATTCGTCAACACCTACATCATCATGGGAATCGTGTTCGTTCTCGCGCAATGTTCCTTGGGATTGTTCGTGTGGATGTACCGCGAACGCAAGACATCGGCGCCGGCGGACTACTCCCACGGCAACACGACGATGGAGATTGTGTGGACCGTTCTGACCGCCATCCTGTTCGTGGGCATGAACCTGATGGGCAGCAAGATCTGGGCATCGGAGCGCTTTGAGCCCGCCAGTGCTTCTGCGATTCCGGTGGAGGTCACGGGCATGCAGTTTGCCTGGTACTTCCGGTACGCGGGAGCGGACGGAAAATTCGGCCTGACCAGTCCCAAGCTGATGGATCCTTCTTCGGGCAGCGAAGCGGCGATCGGCCTCGAGACGGACGATCCGGCCGCCAAGGATGACGTCGTGACGGGCACAATGTTTCTTCCCGTCAACCGGCAAGTCGACTTGACCTTGCGGGCGGTCGACGTGATCCACAGCTTCTTCGTGCCGAACATGCGCTTCAAGCAGGACGCGGTGCCCGGGCTCGCTATTCACATGCACTTTACGCCTACGCAGGTTGGTGACTACGAGATCGCCTGCGCGGAACTGTGCGGGTTGGGGCACTACAAGATGCACGGCATGTTGAAGGTCGTCAGCCAGGAAGACTTCGACAAGTGGCTAGCCGCACGGGAGGCGGAGAAACAGTAATGGCTACCTCGGAAGTGGTGCACGCGCACGCGGCCCCGCAGGGCTTCATACGGAAATACATCTTCAGTCTCGATCACAAGGTCATTGGGCTTCAGTACTTTTTTCTGGCGCTGACCGCGGTCTGGGTGGGCATGGTTCTGTCGTTGTTCATGCGCATTCACCTGATCTGGCCGGACGCGAATCTGCCCCTGGTCGGACATATCGCGCCGGAAGCGTACCTGAGCCTGCTGACCATGCACGGCACCATCATGGTGTTCTTCGTTTTGACCACGGCACCGCAGGGCGGTTTCGGCAACTACTTCCTGCCCATTCAGATTGGAGCGCCGGATATGGCGTTCCCGGTCCTGAACATGTTGTCGTTCTGGACGACGTTTGTGGCGTTCGTCATCATGCTGGCTTCGTTCTTTGTAACGGGTGGCGCGCCCCTCCATGGCTGGACGGGATATCCGCCGTTGAGCGCAATTCAGTCAGCCGGGCCGGGCGAGGGATTGGGCGCGGATCTCTGGATCACGAGCATTGCGATTTTCTGTGCCGCGTCGTTGATGGGCGCGCTGAACTTCATCACGACGACGCTCGACCTACGCGCCAGGGGCATGACGATGATGCGCATGCCGCTGACAGTCTGGTCGTGGTTCATCACAGCGATTCTGGGACTGCTGGCATTCGGAGTCCTGCTATCGGCGGGAATTCTACTCTTGATGGATCGCAACCTGGGCACGAGCTTCTTCGTGCCCGTGGACGTGATCAACGGGCAACTGACCGCGCACAAGGGCGGGTCGCCTCTGCTGTGGCAGCACTTGTTCTGGTTCTTCGGGCACCCCGAAGTGTACATCGCGATCCTACCCGGCATGGGCGTAGCGTCGCAGGTACTGTCGACCTTCTCACGCAAGCCGATTTTCGGGTATCGCGCGATGGTGTACGCCATGCTCGCGATCGGGTTCCTGGGCTTTATGGTCTGGGGCCATCACATGTTCATGAGCGGGATGAGCCCCTATTCGGCGTTTGCCTTCTCGCTGCTGACCATGGCGATCGGCGTTCCCTCGGCGATCAAGACGTTCAACTGGCTGGGCACGCTCTACAAGGGCCGCGTGCGGTTCCATACGCCCATGCTGTTTGCCATCGGCTTTGTGTCTTTGTTCGTGTCCGGCGGGCTGAGCGGGCCGTTCCTGGCGCAACCGACGCTCGATATCCCCTTGCACGATACTTACTTTGTGGTCGGCCACTTCCATCTCATCATGGGGGTCGCGGCCATCTTCGGAATTTTCGCGGCGACCTACTATTGGTTCCCGAAGATGTTTGGCCGCATGATGAATGAGGGGATGGGCAAAATCCACTTCTGGATCACGTTCATCGGCACCTATGCAATCTTCATGCCGATGCACTATCTGGGGATGGCGGGGCATCCTCGGCGCTACTCGCAGTTGACCGAACTGGCCTTCCTGCATCCGCTGATTCCGGTGCAGAAGTTCATGACGTACGCGGCGTTCATCACGATTGGGGCGCAGCTGATCTTCGTCTTCAACTTGTTCTGGAGCATGCTGAAAGGGACGAAGGCTACCGACAATCCCTGGGATGCGACTACTCTGGAGTGGACGACGACCACGCCCCCGCCGCACGACAATTTCAACGGGCATACGCCGGTCGTCCATAACGGTCCGTACGAGTACGCAGTTCCTGGAGCGGCACGCGATTTTGTGATGCAAACCGATCCGGCGATCGGAGCATCGCACTAGACCAGAAACGGGTATGTCGACCTTGGCTCCGAATCTTGCCATTAAAGTCCCGGGATCCCGCGATGCGGGCGGGAGTCCTCCGTCGTACGGCGGCGGGGGCGATGGGAACGACAACGCCAGCAATGGCGCGTTCAATTACGGCGAGCGCCTGCGCCGGGCGCGACTGGGACTGGTGCTGGGACTCACGGCAGTGTTCATGCTGTTCGTGGGTTTCACCAGCGCGCTGCTGGTGCGCAAGGGGCTGCCGTCGTTTGACGCGCAAACCAATACGTATTCGCGGGACTGGATCACGCTTTCTCTGCCGTGGACGCTGCTGATGGTGAATACGTTTGTGCTGTTGTTGAGCAGCGTCACGATTGAGTTTGCGCGCCGCGCCATCGCGAGGCGAGCGGCGTTGGCCCCGCTTAAGTCAATCCCCGGCGTTTCGTTGGGCGATGAGCGCGGCTTCCCTTGGCTGGGAATGACCGTGATTCTCGGCCTGGGCTTTCTTGCCGGGCAACTGGTGCTGTGGGATATCCTGCGCGCTCATAGCTTCTTCGTGAACACGAGCCCGAGCAGTTCGTTCACGTACTTGCTGTTTGCGACGCACGCCATCCACCTGGCGGGCGGGATCATTGCGTTGGTCTATGCGGGGGCTTCGGCGTGGCTGATGCACAAGCCGGTCGAGGCACAGAGGATCGTAGTCGATGTCACCGCCTGGTACTGGCACTTCATGGCTTTGCTGTGGATTTATATTCTGGTTTTGCTGATGATCGTGCGATAGCTGTCCAAGGAGACGCCTGACGATGGCAACGGTGCAGCACATGGCTCACAACGCGCAGGGCGAATTCGAACCGTCCCTGTTTGGCACCTATTCGAAGAAGATCGGCATGTGGCTGTTCCTCGCCTCCGACTCCCTGACCTTCGGAGCACTGCTGTTCGCTTACAGCTACGGCCGCATTTCCAATCCGGACTGGCCTACGCCGTTCAACGCGGACAGCATACGGAACGCGACAATCATGACCGCGTGCCTGCTGTCGAGTTCACTCACAATGGTGCTGGCGGTGATGGCCGCGAATCGCGGCGACAAGCCATGGATTAGGAACTGGCTGCTGGCCACCATGTTCTTCGGCGCGGCATTTACGGTGTTGCACGGAATGGAGTGGACTCACCTCATCGAGAGCAAGATGACGACCTCGGGGAACCCGTGGTCGTCGGTGCCGTTGTTTGGCGGGACATTCTTCACTCTGACGGGCATGCACATGCTTCACGTGACGATCGGTGTTATTTATCTGGGGGTGATTGCGCTGCGCAAGAAATTCTTGCCGATCCTGCTGGCACTGTGGCTGATCGGGTGGCTGGCCACTCCGGCTGACAGCGTATTTCACCTGGGAATCCATGTCCTTCTAGTCGGGGCGATCATCTCGGCGATTGTGCTGTTCCTGAAGCCAAAAGATTACGATGCCCACGACGTGGAAGTGTCGGGCCTCTATTGGCATTTTGTTGACCTGGTGTGGATGTTCATTTTCCCGCTGGTGTACCTGATGTCGACCAAGATATAGGCCAGAACAAAGGAGCGAATTTCGCGATGCACGACACCAGCGTTGAACATACGGACAGCAAGGCCACTTACCTCTGGGTGTGGGCCGCACTGCTTTTGCTCACTGCGGTCGAGGTAGTCCTCGCATACAAGCAGGTCCTCACGCCTGTGCACATGCTCGAGGTGCTGCTGGTCTTGTCGGTCATTAAGGCGGGATTGATCACCATGTATTTCATGCACCTGAAGGGAGAACTCCCGCGCATGCGCTGGCTGCTCACGGTCTCAGTGACGGCCTGCTTTGCCCTCATGTGGATATTCTTCTTTCGGGATGCCGACCGTATTGTGAATCTGGGCGTGAAATGAAGAAAGTTGCTGCCACTGTGGTGATAACGCTGGCTCTGTGGGCGATGCCAGCCTTCGGACAAGGCTGCGCGATGTGTTATGCCAATGCCAGCGGCGCTACCAAGGATGGTCAACGAGCCATCAGCCGGGGCGTGATCGTACTGCTACTTCCCCCGCTGGGCTTTATGAGCGTGGGAGTGGGCCTGGCATTTCGTTACGGACGACGCCGCGATCAGGAACGCCAATAGACCCCAGCTTATGTAGGCCTGAAAATAATCAGGTTCGAGTCACCCAACGGTGGATCACAGTCCAACGCTTTGGTTTCCCCAAGAACGCACACCTCTTCCGCGCGCAACAGGCGGAGAATCTCTCGCGCCCATTCCGACTGCGCCCATCCATCGCAACTGACGAATACCAGGCTGGCGTCTTCGCGCGTGCGGGCTTCGTATCGTGTCGCTGCATCGGACGGGATTCCGAGATTTTCGAAAGGGCCGCTGCGATTGTCCCCAGGCCGGCAGATTCCGCAGGCCACCGCGTGCAGATAGCTCCGGGCTCCGACGAAGAAGCCGACATCCGGAATCACGACCCCGCCCAAGGTTGCGAGCCATGCCACCAGGCGCTCATAGCCTACCTCGCCCGTCAATTCGCCGGAAGCGGTCTTGATGCTCCGCACTTCATCGGCAACCGGGTGCGCTGGAGGAAGAAAAACACAGATGCTGCTGGTTTCAAAACCCGCGCCGTTGAGCGAACTCACAATCTGATCAAGGCGTGCATCCATCGAAAAAATTCCGTAGGCCGCCGCCTTACTTGGCTGGGAATCCACTCTAGACCTCCTGGCACGCCGGCGATGGCAGAAGCTGCAGCGCGCGTGAAATAGCTCGACGCTCTTCTTCTACTGCACCATGACTGCCAAAGCGCCCAGCTACGCGATTCACGGTAGAGCGCCCGGCAAGGATTCTGCCTCTATGTATCTTTTGCGCGTCGGCACGACAGATTGTCGCGTTGTGGAAAATGCTGTAGCGCAAGTTTTTCCTGCCACGAAGCCTAAATTTCACGGGCAGCAGAATGAGAACGTGACAAGTAAAGCACTTTCTCAATGTGCAAAGCGCTGTAATGCTTTGGCACGTGGTTTGCACTTCAACCGTGCAAACAGTGGTGAAAAATTTCTTCCAGGAGGATTTTCATGAAGAACTATTTTGTCCGTGGATCAGTATTAGCCCTGACCTTGGGCGTAGCGAGCATGGGTTCCTTGTTTGCGCAGGACGCGAAGCCGGCGCCGAGCGATCCCCAAGCCGCGCAACCGAGCCAGACCCAGCCGTCGCAGAACGCGCAAACTTCGCCGACCTCGGCTCAGAGCTCGAAGGAATTTACGGGAACGATCGTGAAGGAAAAGGGCGCGATGATGCTGAAGGATTCTTCGTCGAACGTCAGCTACAAAGTTGACGACGACAGCAAGGTGAAGGACTACGAAGGCAAGCAGGTGAAGGTGACCGGAACTCTGGATTCGTCCACCAACGTGATCCACGTGGACAGCATCCAGGGAATCTCCTAACAGAACCACGCTGATCATTTCGTAAGTCCGCGGCGTGCTCGGCGAACGTGCCGGGTACGCCGCTTTATTTTCGGAGATGCCATGCAAACGCGATACGATCCTCAAACTGCAGTGACGTTTCTGCTTACGGGTGTCGGCCTGGGCGCGATGCTCGCACTTATCCTTGCTCCTCGACCGCGCAACCTACCGCTTCTCATGAACCGGCGCGCCGGCGACCGCCCCGCCGAACCGACCTTGCCGCGTGCCGTATAATAGAGGGATTCCGTAGGCTCGCCGGCCTGTCCTGTGGACCCCAGCAAGGTTCAGCCAGGGCCGGTTCCGGGCTGGCGGCGGGTCTCTTTACCAGATGTCCACAGAAAGCATTGTTGTCCGCGGCGCACGCGTCCATAACCTGAAAAATATCGACTTCACGATCGGCCACAACACGCTGACCGTAGTGACCGGTGTGTCCGGGTCAGGAAAATCCTCCCTCGCGTTCGACACGATCTATGCTGAGGGCCAGAGGCGCTACGTCGAGTCGCTTTCCGCCTATGCGCGGCAGTTTCTGGAGCGCATCGAAAAGCCAGAGGCGGATCAGATCGACGGCATCGCGCCCGCGGTGGCCATCCGCCAGAAGAATTCCACGCGCAATCCACGCTCCACGGTGGCCACCGCCACCGAAATCTACGACTACCTGCGACTCTTGTTTGCCCGGGTCGGGCGCACCTACTGCCTGAAGTGCGGCCAGGAGGTGAAGAAAGACGCGGTGGATGAGGTAGCGGACGCCATCCTCGCGATGGAAGAGGAAACACGCCTGCAGGTGCTCTTCCCCGTCCAGCCAGAGAACTCCCGTACGGCCGAGGCTGAGAAGAGGACCACTCGCCGCAAGAAGGCGAATGCCGAAGCCTCCCGGCTTCCCAGCGATCTGTTGAAGGCTCGACTG
The DNA here is from genome assembly GCA_963733805.1 of uncultured Acidobacteriota bacterium. GTDB lineage: Bacteria > Acidobacteriota > Terriglobia > Terriglobales > Acidobacteriaceae > Gp1-AA133. Next base: position 58,875 of record CAVTEO010000016.1, read on the forward strand.
CTCGATCTACGCACCCGGGGATTCAATCGGCTCTATCAGGACGGGCAAATCTACGAGTTCTCCACGCCCGAATCGTTGCTCGACGTCAACTTCGCCGCGCCCGTATTCGTTCTCGCCGATCGCTTGGTTGTGGCCGCCGATGCCCGGGCGCGCATAGTCGACGCCATCGAAACGGCCTACCGCGAATCCGGCGAAGTAATTTTCGAGACGGCGCCGCGCGAGGGAGAGGCTCCCCAAAGATTGCGCTTCAGCCAGCGCTTCGAGTGCAAGCAGGATCGTATTCGCTACGAAGCTCCAGAACCAATCCTGTTTTCATTCAATAACCCTTACGGCGCTTGCCCGCGCTGCCAGGGCTTCGGAAATACGATCGATTTCGACCTCGACCTCGTAATTCCCGACAAGTCAAAATCGCTGAACGACGGGGCCATCGAGCCGTGGACCAAGCCCAAGTACCGGCCATTGTTCACGGAATTGCGGCGTTTCGCCAAGCAGGTAAAGCTCCCGCTGGATGTGCCCTGGTCGGAGCTCGATCCGGAACATCAGAAGCTGATCGTGGATGGGGAAGGAAAATTCCCGGGTGTGCGTGGGTTCTTCGCCCACCTGGAGCGCAAGAAATACAAGCTGCACGTGCGGGTGTTCCTGAGCCGGTACCGTGGATATTCGGTGTGCACGACCTGCGGCGGCGCGCGCCTGCGGCCAGAAGCGCAACAGGTCAAGATCAACGGACGCAATATCTGCCAGGTCTGCAGCATGACAGTGGAGCAGGCGGCGGACTTCTTCCAGTCGCTCGAGTTGCGTCCGCAGGAAGCCGCGATTGCCGAGAAGTTGCTGGTGGAAATTGCGGAGCGGCTTCGCTTCTTGAATGACGTAGGGTTGGAATACCTCACGCTCGATCGGCTGGCCTCCACGCTTTCCGGCGGAGAGGCGCAACGCATCCAGCTGGCAACTTCGCTCGGTTCACGGCTGGTCGGCACGCTATATGTTCTGGATGAGCCTTCCATCGGCTTGCATTCGCGCGACACGCACCGGCTGATCAAGATTCTGCACAACCTGCGCGACCTTGGAAATACGATCCTGGTGGTCGAACATGATCCCGACATCATGAAGTCGTCGGACCGGATTCTCGATTTAGGGCCGGGCGCGGGCGAGAACGGCGGGAAGGTGATCGCGACCGGAACGTACTCGGAGATCCGCAAGAATCCCGCTTCCCTCACAGGACGGTATCTGGCTGAAGAGTTGCGAATCCAACTCCCGAGTAACCGGCGCAAGCCCGGAGCCCAGCAGATCAAAATTCGTGGAGCGCGGGCGCACAACCTCAAAGGCATCGACTTGAATATTCCGCTGGGCATGATTGTGGCAATCACCGGGGTCTCCGGCTCGGGCAAGTCGAGTCTTCTGCATGACGTGCTTTTCCAGGCCGTGTGCAGTGCGAAAAAGCAGACCAACGGGACGCAGCCGCTCGCGGCCCAGTGGGACAGTATTGAGGGCGAGGACTATCTGGATGAAGTGGTGCTCGTCGACCAGTCTCCGATCGGGCGCACGCCACGCTCAAACCCGGTTACCTACATCAAGGCGTTCGACGCGATCCGTGACTTGTTCGCTTCCCTTCCCGAGGCGCAAAAGCGCGGCTTCAGCGCCGGGCATTTCTCGTTCAACATTCCCGGCGGCCGCTGCGAAACCTGCCAGGGCGATGGAACAGTCACGGTCGAGATGCAATTCCTCGCGGACGTCGAACTGGTGTGCGAGGAGTGCAAGGGCACGCGCTACAAGCCGCAGGTTCTGGAGGTTCGCTATCGAGGCAAAAATATTCACGAAGTCTTGAACCTGACGGTGAAGGAGTCGCTGAAGTTCTTTGCCGAGGTCCCGAAGATTACCGAGAAACTGCGCGTTCTGGAAGAAGTTGGCCTCGGATATCTGCGCCTCGGGCAGTCGGCTACTACCCTCTCTGGTGGCGAAGCGCAGCGCATGAAGCTGGCGGCGCACCTGCAGCCGGCGGCACGCGAGATCGGGCGCCCATCGGCGGGTGGAGGCGCCCAACGAAAGCGCCGGATCCTCTACATCTTTGATGAGCCGACCACCGGCTTGCATTTCGACGACGTCAGCAAACTTCTTTCCGCTTTCCGCCGTCTAATTGACGCGGGGGGCTCCATCGTCGTCATTGAGCACAATCTCGAGGTCATCAAGACAGCGGATTGGGTGGTTGATCTCGGCCCCGAGGGCGGGGAGCGGGGCGGTTATATTGTGGGCGCGGGAACTCCCGAGACGATCGCCAAACTTCCCAATTCCTACACGGGAAAATATCTCGCGGCCGTTCTCAATGGAAATGGAACGTCCGGTTCCGATGGACACAAATAGGCAGCTTCGGCGCATCCTGGGCGGCCTCCTGCTCGCCGCGACGTCCCTTTCCGCGCAGACCTCAAGCAGCAAAACGGTGCGCCATCATCGCGTGGCGGAACCCGACCAGTCCCAGATGCCCGAACTGGCGCAGGCCGAGACCGCGATCGAGAAGAAAGACTATGCCGCTGCCGAGCCGCTGCTGAAGAAGGTCACAGCGGCGCAGCCTGCGAACTATCAAGCCTGGTTTGACCTCGGTTTTGTCTACAACGCGCTGGGAAGAAATCAGGATTCCATCGACGCCTATCGCCAGTCCGTCAATGCCAAACCCGATGTTTTCGAATCGAACCTGAATCTGGGACTCAGCCTGGCCAAGAATAAGCAGCCCGGTGCTGAGGAATTCTTGCGTGCCGCCACAAAGCTCAAGCCACAAAGTCATGTAGACCAGGGGCACGCGCGCGCATGGCTGGGACTTGGGCATCTGCTCGAGGATCGCGATCCGGATACGGCCGTAGAAGCCTTCCGCGAGGCCGCTGCGCTACAACCCAAAGATCCTGAGCCGCGGCTTTCGGCTGGACTGGTGCTGGAAAAGGCGAACAAGTTTGCCGACGCCGAGGAGCAATACAAGCAGGCGCTCGCCCTCGATCCTTCGTCCGAGGACGCGCTCGTGGGCCTTGCCAATGTCTACATGCGGGGCCAGCGTTTTCCGGAAGCCGAAGAATACCTCCGCAAAGTTGTGAGCCAGAGGCCGAACGAGGCCGCGCCCCATATTCAACTCGGTCGCGTTCTGGCTGCCGATCACAAGTACGACGAAGCGGCCACGGAGCTCGAGGCTGGGCTGAAAATCGCTCCCGGCGACGCAGGCGCGCAAAACGATCTGGCGAACGTCTTGCTGGAGGCCGGCAAGTTCGCGGAAGCCGAGGCCATCTGCCGCTCGTTGCTTTCGGCAAACGCGGCAAATCCGGAACTCCACCACAAGCTGGGGCAGGCACTGATGAAGCAGAAGAAATTTTCTGCTGCCGAGCAGGAGTTCATGAACGCAGTGAAGCTGAAGCCCGACTGGGGTGACGCCTATGGCGATCTGGCCATCGCGGCCAATGAGGCCAAGAATTATCCCCTCGCGATCCAGGCCCTGGACATGCGCGCCAAGTTTTTGCCGGAGATTCCGGTGGGGTATTTCATGCGCGCCACCGCCTATGATCATCTCCGCGACTTTCATCAGGCCGCGGCCAACTACCATCTCTTCCTGCAAGTGGCGAATGGGAAGTATCCTGATCAGGAGTGGCAGGCTCGCCACCGCTTGATTACGATCGAGCCCAAAAAATGAACGAACGCATACGAACCTGGGGCACGATCCTCGCAATCATGACGGTGGTTGCCCTTAGTCACGGCTTTACCAAAGAACTCAGCCTGGAGCAATTGAAGGCGAAGCTGCAGAACGCCAAACCTGACGACCGCGCCAAGCTGAGCGTCCGCGTGGCCGAAATGCAGGTGGAAAACGCGGACCAGCTCTACACCGCGGGAAAGTCGGAAGAGGCGCTGGCGGCGGTTCACGAAGTCGTTTCCTATTCCGAACAGGCGCAGCAGGCTGCCGAGCAGACCGGCCACCGGCTTAAGAACGTCGAGATCGCGGTCCGACGGATGGCCCGCCGCCTGACTGATATCAAGCGCGGCCTTGCCTTCGCCGACCAGGCCGGGGTGCAGGAGGCGGTGGAGCGCCTCGACAAGATCGATAGCGACCTTCTCAAGCGGATGTTCGGGAAGAATCCCAAATGAAAGCGCGCTTCGTTTTCAGCATACTTTTTCTTGCATGCCTGTCGTTTGTACCTGCTCGCTCGCAACGCCGCTCCGATCCACTGACGCAGGAGGAGATCGACCTGCTTCGCGATTCGGCGGTCGAGCCGGAGCCGCGCATGAAGCTCTATGTGCAGTTTGCGCGTGCGCGCCTGGTCAAGCTCGAACAGATGCGGGCGGATCCCAAGGTGACGGACCGTCCCGGCCAGACCCATCAGATGCTGCAGGATTTTCTGTCCGTCTACAACGAACTCAACGACAACCTCGACAACTTCGAAGGCCGCAGGTCGGATCTCCGGAAGGCGCTCCGCTGGGTGATTGAGGGAGACACTGAATTCCAGGCCAAGCTTCGGGCTCTCCGAGACGATGTGCGCTCTGCCAAGGAAGACGTCGCCCAGTATCAATTCATCCTTTCGGATGCGCTTGAGACGGTCGACAACAGCGCCACCGATCATCGCAAGCTGCAGGCGGAGCAGGAGGAATTGTGGAAGCACAAGAAAAAGAGCAAATCCTAATTTCGGTCGACTGGACTGGTGAACATCTTTTGCCAACGCTTGGGAGGGCGATCGGCAAGCCAGAATCCACAGGAGATCGTGCTACGCTGAATCCTGCGTGAGAGACGGTATCCTCACAATTTTCCTCGAGAGCTATCGAGAACTTCGGCCCGAGACCCCGCCGCCTGCCTTTTCGGTGCAATTCTTCCCGTTCGCCAACGTTAACAATACAATCCGCCTGCGCGAGGGCAAACTGCTGGTTCGGCTTTCCGACCTGCTGGAAGGCGCGCCTGAGGCTGTGCTGCGCGCGATTGCCCACATCCTCGTCGCCAAGATGTACAGGAAGCCGATTTCCCCGGCCCACGCCTCGCGTTATCGAAAGTATGTGCACAGCCCGGAATTGCGCAAGAAGGCCCATCTCATACGGCAACTGCGAGGTCGCAAGCGTCTGGCATCGCCGCGCGGATCCTTCTATGACCTGGACTCGATTTTTGAGAGCTTGAACTTGCGCTTTTTTGGAGGCCTGCAGGCACGCCCGAAGTTGAGTTGGAGCCAGGCTCGCGCCCGCAACCTGCTCGGCCATTACGATCCGGCGCACAATGCCATTATCGTGAGCCGTATTTTCGACCATCCGAAGGTTCCCCGCTACGCGGTCGAGTACATCGTCTACCACGAGATGCTGCACCTGCGGCATCCCGTAAAGCTGAATGGCAGCCGGCGTTGTGTGCACTCCCCGGAATTCCACGCCGAAGAAAAGCTGTTTCCGGAACTCGAACAGGCCCGAAGTTTTATCCGGCGGATGTAAATGGCCGGTTGGGCAGGGCCTTTCGCGTGAGGGAGATCACACGAGCGCGTGATCTCATGCGTTGACGCCCCGGCGGGACGCAGGCTATCCTAATAAAGTTGAAATTGAAATTCATTTTCAAAATGGATCCGGGCACTTTTCTATGCTGCAGGCCTTCATAGTTACTTTGCGCGAGGGCGTCGAGGCCGCCCTGATCGTCGGCATTACCCTCGCCTACCTGGCCAAGATCGGGCGAGCCGACCTGCGTCGGTCGGTCTACGCTGGAATGGCCGCCGCCTTCGTGGGAAGCATCGGCGTCGCCCTTCTGGTTTCGCGCCTGAGCCTCAATCAGGACATCGTCGAGGGCTGGGTCATGCTGGCGGCCGCCTTCTTCGTCATCACCATGATCATCTTCATGATGCGTACGGGAAAGAAAATGAAAGGTGAGATCGAGGGGAAACTTCAGTCGCTGGCTAGCGAGAGCTCCCGCGTCGGCGTCTTCCTGTTCATCTTCCTCATGATCATGCGGGAGGGCGTGGAAACCGTGCTGACGCTCGCTGGCGTCACTTTGAACTCGACCGAGTTGATGACGTTTATCGGTACCCTGCTGGGTGTGCTGGCGGCGGTTGCCTTTGGCGTGATGTTTGTGAAAGGCAGCGTGCGCATCAACCTGCAGAAATTTTTCCGCGTCACCACCGTCATTCTGTGGTTCGTCGCCGCGCAGCTCATCATCAGCGGCTTGCACGAACTGTCGGAGAACGGCGTCCTGCCTTCCTCTAAACAGGAAATGGCCATGATCGGACCCATCGTCCGCAATGACGTCTTTTTCTTCATCACCATTTTCGCGCTGGCTGCCCTGATGGTTCTGTTTGAAGTGAAGTCGCGCCAGCCTGCACCCGAGGCGGTTACTCCCGCCGAACGCCGCAAAGCGCTTTGGACAGCTCGCCGCGAGCGCCTTTGGATGGGGTCGGTCTACGTCAGCTCTTTCCTGTTCATCATGCTGGTGACTGCGGAATTCATCTATGCGAAGAGCCTGAGCCAGCCCCAGAAGGCTGCCGAGATCGCATTCCAGAATGGTGAAGTCGCCATTCCGCTCAACCAGGTTTCCGATGGCGACATCCATTTCTACCGGGCAACCGAGAACGGCGTTGAAGTACGTTTCTGGCTTTATCAGAAGCCCGATGGGAAGATTGCCACGGTGCTGGATGCTTGCGAGATTTGCGGGTCGGTCGGTTTTTACAAGGGCACGACGGGGGTAGTCTGCAAGAACTGCGCAGCACCCATCAATCCGCAATCGGTGGGCATGCCGGGCGGGTGCAACCCGATCCCCTTGAAGGCCGAGACCACGGCGGATGCGGTCATCATCCAAGAAGCCGATGTCGCCGCGCAAACCAGGTTTTTCCAGAAATAGTTATGTTCGCCCGGCTCCTCTACGAAAGTTTTCGGCGGCAGAAGCGTCGCAAGCTGCTGGCTGGGATTGCCATCACCCTGGGCGTGGCAGTCGCCACCGCGATGATTGCCGTGGCCACCGACATCGGCGACAAGATTAATCGCGAGTTGCGCAGCTACGGCGCCAACCTGCTGGTCACGCCGCAGGAAGACACGATCGACGTCGAGATCGGCGGCGTGAACCTGAAACCCCCCAGCGACGGCAATTTTCTCAGTGAAGCGGACCTCCCGAAGATCAAGGGCACCTTCTGGCGCCACAATATTCTCGGCTTCTCGCCCATGCTGCCCGTGAATGTCTCCATCGGCAGCCCCGGGCGAACCCAGGATGCAACGCTGCTGGGCACCTATTTCGCCAAGCTCCTCACCTTCGGCAAGGACCAGTTCACAACCGGCGTAAAAAACACTCATCCCTGGTGGAAGGTCGACGGCTCCTGGCCCGCGGATCAATCCAGCGATGTGCTGGTGGGCGAACACCTGGCACACAAGCTTGAATTGCATACCGGGGACACATTGGCCATCGCGGGGCAGAATCATCGAGTTGTTGGAGTGCTCTCCACCGGCGGAACCGAAGATGAGCAGATCGTCGCACCTCTTCCGGTTGCGCAGCAACTTCTAGGCAAACCCGACGCGGTGCGCAGGGTCTACGTGAGCGCTCTCACCAAGCCCGAGGATGCCCTGGCCCGCCGCGATCCCAAGACCATGAGCGGCGAGTTGTGGGACCGCTGGTACTGCTCGCCCTATGTACAGTCGATCGCCTACCAGTTGCAGGAAGCCATTCCGCATTCTCACGCCGAGCAGATACGGCAGGTGGCCCAGAACGAGGGCACGGTGCTCTCGCGCATCAAAGGCTTGATGCTGCTCATCACCCTGGCGGCCTTGTTCGCCTCTGCTTTGGCAGTGTCCGCGGCGATGGCTACGGCCATCTTCGAGCGTCGCCGTGAAGTCGGGTTGATGAAGGCCCTGGGGGCCGGAAATTTTGCGGTCGCGGCCCTGTTCTTCGCCGAGAGCACGCTGCTCGCGCTGCTCGGCGGCGTGATTGGATTTTTCACCGGCTCCTGGCTGGCCCACCGGATCGGGCGCTCGATCTTCGATGCACAGATCACCGTTCAGCCCGTGTTGTTTCCAGTGATCATGGCGATCGCAGTGATTGTGACGTTTGCAGGAAGCGCAGCTGCCATCCGGCGAGCCGTGAAGTTTGATCCTGTCTTTGCCCTGCGTGGTGACGTATGAGCAGCGGCACGCAGGTTGCCCTGGGCGTGGCCCAGCGTCGCGCCGGTGTTCCCCACACCTCGATGTTCCTCCGGATGCTTCTGCGGGCTGCGGTGCTGCGCCGCGGCCGGGCTGCCTCGGCATTGCTGGCTATGGTGGTCGCGGCAGCCGTAGCTACAACGATGATGAATCTCTACGTTGACGTGCAAGCCAAGCTTCGCAAGGAATTCCGCAGCTATGGCGCGAACGTGGTCGTGGTCGGAAAGGACGGTACTTCCCTGCCCCCTGATGCGATCGGCAACGCCGAAACCATCCTCGGCGGACGGGGAATGGCGGTTCCCTTCGCGTACGTGGTGGCGCGTACATCGAATGGACAGTCCGTCGTGGTGGTGGGTACGGATTTTGAGGGCATCCAGAAACTCAATCGCTGGTGGTCAGTGAGCGCGTGGCCTTCAGGCTCCGGCGAAGCTCTGATCGGGATGCGAGCGTACCCCGTGGTTTCTCCGGATGGCAAGCCGTTCGATCTCAGCTTTCAGGGACACACGATTCACCTGAAGGCCGCGGGCACCCTGCAAACCGGGGCGGCGGAAGACAGCCGCGTCTACTTGCCCATGGCAGAGTTCACTGCATGGAGCGGCGTCCACCCCACGACCCTTGAAATTGCCGCTAACGGATCAGCCGAGGAAGTGAACAGCGTCGTGCGCCGTCTCGCCGACGCGCTTTCCGTGGCTGAGGTTCGGCCCGTACGGCAGATTGTGGAGGGCGAAGCCCGCGTGCTGGGGAAAACGCGCGCCACGCTCTACGCGGCCGCGACTCTCATCGTCCTGACGGCCGCGCTCTGCGTGCTCGCGACGCTGACAGGCTGGGTCTTCGATCGCCGCAAGGATTTCGCGATCATGAAAGCGCTCGGCGCATCGGAACGACTGGTCAGCGGATTTTTCGCTGCCGAAGCTGCGGCTCTCGGCGCAGTTGGAGCCGTTTTGGGATTTCTGATCGGCATCGGCATCGCGGCCTGGATCGGCCGTGTTAACTTCAACGCCCCGGTGGTGCCGCGCTTCAGCGTATTCCCAATGGTGCTCGCCGGAAGCGTCGCCGTGGCCTTGCTTTCTGCAATTGTGCCAATGTCGCTGCTGCGGCGGGTGCAACCCGCTATCATCTTGAAGGGAGAGTAAAGGTGATCAAGCTTAAGAAAGTCAGCCGCCTCTACCCGGCCAAGGCCGAAGAGAACGGCGGCACCATCCGGGCGCTGGACGAGTTCTCGCTGACGGTTGATTCCGGCGAGTGGGTTTCCATCATGGGCCCGTCGGGCTCCGGCAAGTCAACTCTGGTGAACCTGATCGGATGCCTGGACCGCGCGAGCAGCGGCGAAATCTGGCTCGACGGCCAGGATGTCTCCACCATTTCGGCCACCGACCTGAACCGCGTGCGCTCCGAGAAAATCGGCTTCGTCTTCCAGCAATTTCACCTGATCCCCTACCTCACGGCGGTCGAGAACGTCATGCTCGCGCAGTACTTCCACAGCATGACCGACGAAAAAGAGGCGCTGGACGCGCTGGAGCGCGTGGGACTCAAAGACCGCTGCCATCACGTGCCCTCGCAACTATCGGGCGGCGAGCAGCAGCGCGCCTGCATCGCGCGCGCGCTGATTAACGATCCCAAGATCATCCTGGCAGATGAGCCCACCGGAAACCTCGACGCGCAGAATGAGGAAATTGTGCTGCGTCTGCTGCGCGAATTTCACCAGCAGGGACGCACCATCGTGATGGTCACGCACGACCCGGTGGTCGCTCGCATGGCGGATCGCCGCATCGAATTGCATCATGGAAAGATTGCCGCTCAGGAAGTCTTTTCCCTGGCCGACGAGGAGCAGTTCGACGAAATTCTCGAAGAACTTTGGGTCATGGAAGAGCACGGGGAACGGGCCGAGTTGGGGCGCATGGAAATGCACGGTGCCCTGCCGGTCAGCATCGCTGTGGAAAAGATGTCCGAGCTTGGCCTGGTGACCAGCAGTCCCCATCCGCCCGAATCCCACCGGCACAAGCCTTTCATCAATCCGTGTCACGATGCCATGCGTCCGCAGGGAATCTTCGTTCCCGATGGCAGCGCCCAGGTCACGCTGACGCCGCGAGGTCGCGAGAAAGCAGGCAGCATCATTCGCCGGCACCGGCTGGCGGAACGCCTGTTCACCGACAGCCTCGCCATGGATAGTGAAACCGAAATCGAGGAGCAAGCCTGCAAGTTCGAACACATCCTATCGCCGGGGGCGACGGATAAAATCTGTTCGTTCCTCGGTCACCCGAAGACCTGCCCGCACGGCGCGCCGATCCCGCCCGGGCCGTGTTGCGCTGGAAAACTCCTGGGAGAAGACGTTGCCGATCTGTCGGATCGTGCGCGCGTCAAAACCGGCCGATAGGTGTGCAAGCGAACACCGTTGGTCTGAAGCAACACCCGTCGCGCTGACGAGGCCTGCTACTTCCTGCCGAACACTTCTTTCAATAATGCCGTGGTTTGGGCGGCGGGATCCTTGCGAATCCTCTTCTCTTCCTCTCCCAGCATAAGGAACAGGCCATCCAGGGTTTTGCCTACCACGTATTTGTCGAGGTCAAACTGTCCGGCAAGGGCACTTCCTCCCGGCGCGCTATTCAGCACCTGGTTGTACTGGCGTACTACGCCCACCCGTTCCATAGAACGATGAACGATGGGCGCGAAGGCGCTGGTGAGATCGGCAGAACTGGTGCGCTTGAAGTAGTCAGTGGCTGCGGTGTCGCCCCCGCTGAGCACCTGGCGGGCGTCGTTGAAAGTCATTTTCCTGAGTGCGGCGAGGAAGATCTGTTTCGCTTCGGGTGCTGCTTGCTCGGCGGCGCGATTCATCCCCACTTCCAGTTCGTCGACCCGCGCTCCCATGCCCAACATCCGCATGCCACGGCCGACAGTCTCTACTTTGGATGGCAACAGAATCTTGATTGCTTGATTTTTGAGAAAGCCGTCGGGCCTGCCAGTGAGGGCCACTGCTTTGCCTGTGCTGATCTTGAGGGCCTGCTTTAGGCCCGCGATGATCTTGTCGTCGGTCAAGCCTGCGGTATTGCTGTGGGCCAGGGCGTCTCCCGCTTTTTTAAGAATCTCGTCAATCTGTGCGGCGGCCTGCAGCGAGCAACCTAGCGCCAGAGCGATGAGCAGGAGGATGCGCATGGAAAACCCCAGCCGGAAATTCATAGGCTAGTGATTCTATCGCACCACTAGAAAGCGCTGCGGTCCACCAATTGCCTCAACAGTTCTGCGGTCTGGCGTCATCGAGTGAACCTTACGCGGCACACGTTCCTCCCATAACATCCTTTATGATGAAAGTTGATCATGAGTTCACTCGCCCCAAGACCCGCCATCGGCGTCTTTGACTCCGGCTTTGGCGGCCTCACCGTGCTCAAAGAACTGGTCGCGCTCATCCCGGGAGCCGACTATTTGTACTTCGGCGACACGGCACGCCTTCCCTACGGATCGAAATCCGTAGAAACCGTGGCCAGATATGCGGTCGAGGCCGCGCACTTTCTCGAAGGCCGAGGCGCAAATCTTCTGGTTATCGCCTGCAACACTGCTACCGCCCTGGCTCTTGATCAGATCACGCGCGCCGCCAAAGTCCCTGTGATTGGCGTGGTAGAGCCCGGTGCGGAGCAGGCCGCTGCTGCCAGCAAGGCTGGCCGCGTGGTGGTAATCGGCACGGAGGCCACGGTTAGCAGCCACGCATACCTGAAGGCTTTGGAAAAACGCGGCATCGCAGCACGCGAGAAGGCGTGCCCGTTGCTGGTCCCATTGGTGGAAGAGGGCTGGGTCAATCACCCGGTCACCGAGCAGGTGGCTCAGATTTACTTAAACGACGCATTTGGCGAGGGCTTCCACAATGCCGATGTCCTCGTCTTGGGCTGTACGCATTACCCGCTGATCAAGCCCCTGTTGCGTCGAACCGCCCCTGGCACAGTCAGTGTCGTCGATTCAGCGCACTCCACCGCGCTCGCGGTCGCCCAGAAAATTCGAGGCCTTCATGGTGAAATCCCGCCCGAACAACAATCCCCCCACCTGCAGTTTTTCGCCACCGACTCGGTGGAGAAATTCCGCCGTCTCGGTCCCAATTTTCTGGGCCACCCCATAAACTCGGTCGAGCACGTAGATCTTAAGGAATAGGAAACGCGCCTGGGGAGGTGTTCTCCGTGCTCCTCCGGTACAAGGTTTTCTTCCAAAAAGCAAAAGGGACCGCACAAGGCGGTCCCGATGCAAATCTAAATTGAGAACTTTAGTACAACCGGAAATCCACTTCCACGCTGATGTACACGGCCACTGGCTTGTTATCTTTCACCGCAGGATCGAAGCGCCAGTTCTTCACGGCCTCGATGGCTTTCTCATCCAGGCCCAGGCCGAGACTGCGCAGAACCTTCATGTCACGCGGACGGCCGTCGGGTCCGACGACGAGGCCCAGAACCACGGTCCCTTGATACTTCGCCTTGCGGGCTTCTTCCGAGTACTCAGGATCGGGCGAGAACACAGGCCTGGGAGCGGAAACTCCGCCACCCACGTGAAACACGCCACCACCAATGCCACCGCCGCGCCCGGGACCAACTCCAGGCCCTTCACCCGAGCCAACGCCGCCACCGGAACCGGACCCAATGCCTCCGCCTGATCCCGTGCCGTTCGAGAGCGGTCCGTTGGGGATGGCCGCCATCGGATCGCCCAGGTTCGGCATGTTGTTCATCGCCAGTTTGATCTGCGGAGGAACAACCACTGTGGGCTCGACTGCGAGTTTCGGATTCTCGTTGCGGACCACCACCATGGGAGGCGTGATCTGCTCCATCGCAAGCTTAGGCAGTCTGCCCTTCGTGGCTGCGAGCTTGTCGCGATCGCCGCCGCCACCGCCGCCGCCGACCTGAGTCTTCGAAGGCGGCAGGGCCGGAATATCCGCGTCAGAAAGCAGCGGCATCACCGGTCCGTTCACCTTTGCCGTGGTGACCTGCTTCCGCACAAACAGCGTCCCGCCGACCAGCAACGCAATCAGCACGACGTGAACACCGGTCGAAGCCAGCGCGCCGTTTTTCTTGTAGTCGTAGAAGCCCCAGATGTCGCGCACTGCGACCGGCTTGGACGTCAACACAAGCGGCGGCAGCTTCTCCGGGAAAAGTGCATCTTTCAGATTCGAGAAGAGCGACCGGTACCACGGAAGCGCCAGATCGTCATCGAGCGCATTCTCGCCTTCGACTGGCTTCGAGGTGAGTTGCAGCGGCGGCAATTTCGGCGGGAACAGTACATCCCGCAGGTTGCTGAATACCGACTGCCACCACGGGCGCGTGAGTCGCTCGCCCCACAATTCTCCTTGCGCCTCCGGCCTCGACGTCAGGACCAGCGGCGGCAGCTTCTTGGGAAATAGCGTAGCGTCAATGCTGGCGAACAGTGATTTCCAGAGCGGCACATCGAGCGTGCCCTTGGGCAGGAGCAAATTTAATTCTGGCTCGCGATGTTCGGAAATCTGATTTTCTAGTGCCATATCTGGGAAACGGTTTCTCTTCTTGTCTCGCGCTGGCTGGGTAGACCTCTGCTTCTCTACCTGATGATTGCTCGCTCTACCAAGTTGCCTGCCTCACTGCGCTAATTCCAGCAATCGCAGTGCCTCTCCCGAGGCAACCTATTCTCTATTCGATTCAGGTGGTTAGATGCAGCAAAGATTACTTTCGGTGAAAATTGTACACTCTTTTTCTCATTCTTCGACAGTACATTTCGAAGTCCCCATCGACACACGACCTACGTACCCCTTAAGCCGCTCCAATGGACGTACATTCGCTCCCTCCCTATAATGAAAATCAACCATTTAGGAGAAATCTTACCGCGTGCCGCTTGAACTCAAGTCGACCGTCAATCTTCCCAAAACTGACTTCCCCATGAAGGCCAACCTGCCGCAGAACGAGCCGAAAATCCTGGCTCGCTGGGAAGAGACGGGCATTTACACCCGTATTCAAGAGGCTCGTAAAGGCTTGCTGGTCTATGTCCTGCACGACGGGCCGCCCTACGCCAACGGCGCCCTGCACCTCGGACATGCCCTGAACAAGTGCCTCAAGGATTTCATCGTGAAATCCAAGAGCATGAGCGGTTTTGACGCGCCCTATGTCCCGGGATGGGACTGCCACGGCTTGCCGATTGAAATCAAGGTCGACCAGCAACTCGGCAAAAAGAAACTCCAGATGGACCCCGCCGAGGTCCGCCTTGAGTGCCGAAAATATGCTCAGAAGTTCCTTGACCTCCAGCGCCAGCAGTTCAAGCGCATTGGGGTTTTCGGGCGCTGGGACAATCCGTATTCCACCATGACCCCGGAGTACGAATCGGTTGTGCTGCGCACGTTCTACTCGTTCCTCGAGCACGGCTTCGTCTACAAGGGCCTGCGCTCCGTTTACTGGTGCATTCACGACAAGACGGCGCTCGCCGAAGCGGAAGTTGAATACGAGAACCACACCAGCCCGACCGTGTGGGTGAAGTACGCCATGGAAGGCGATCCATCGGCGATCGATGCGTCGTTGCGCGGGAAAAAAGTCTCCACCATCATCTGGACCACAACTCCCTGGACCCTGCCAGCTTCGATGGCCGTAGCCTTTCATCCCGACGAGGAGTACGTTGCGCTCGAGTCCGGCGGCCAAATCTACATCGTCGGGGCAAAGCTGGCTCGAGATGTCATCGCGAAGTGCAATCTTGCCGGCGCGACGGAGATCGCGCGTTTCCCCGGGCGCAAGATGGAGAGAGTGAATTTCCGCCACCCCTTCCTGGACCGCAACGTTCTGGGCGTGCTGGCCGAGTACGTCACGATGGACACCGGCACCGGGGTGGTGCACACTGCACCTTCCCACGGCGCGGACGATTTCGTCACCGGCCTGAAATACGACCTGGACGCCACTTCGCGGGTCGACGAAGCGGGCATCCTGCGCGAGGGCCTGCCCGAATACGAAGGCAAGAGAGTCTTTGACGCGAACGCCTCCATCGTCGAGTTGCTGAAAACTCGCGGCGTGCTGTTGCACACCGAGAAGATCGAGCACTCGTACCCGCACTGCTGGCGTTGCCATAACCCGATCATCTTCCGGGCGACCGAGCAATGGTTCATCTCGATGGAAACGCCCATGCAGGGCGGCACCTTGCGCTCGCGTGCGCTCGAGGAAATCAGCAAGGCAAAATGGGACCCGGCCTGGGGCGAAGGTCGCATCGCGAACATGATTGCCACGCGTCCCGACTGGTGCGTCTCGCGCCAGCGCATCTGGGGCGTACCCATCGCGGTGTTCCTGTGCGAGAAGTGCGGCAAGCCGTTGATGGACCCCGCGATCAACCGCTCGGTGGAAAAGCTGTTTGCACGCGCCGGCGCGGATGCCTGGTACACACCGGAAGCAGACGCCCTGGTTCCCGCCGGAACCAGCTGCGCGCATTGTCAGGGAACGACCTTCAAGAAGGAGATGGACATTCTCGACGTGTGGTTCGAGTCCGGTTCCAGCTATCTCGCCCTGCGCGCTGCCGAGCCCGAATACCCGCCGGTTTCGAACCTTTACCTGGAAGGCGGCGACCAGCATCGCGGCTGGTTCCACTCTTCCCTGCTCTGCACGGTGGGCACCGAGAATCACGCACCGTACAAGCACGTCGCGACCGTTGGCTGGACCCTCGATGAAAATGGCCAGGCGCTGTCCAAGTCGCGCGGCAATGACGTCGATCCCGTCGACATCTCCAACCGCATGGGCGCCGAGATCGTTCGCCTGTGGGTTGCGTCGGTCGACTTCCGGGAAGACGTGGTCGGTTCCGAACGCCTGATGCAGAGCATCGCGGAGAACTACCGCACCATCCGCAACAATCTCTTTAAGAACAGCCTGGGGAATCTGTACGACTTTGACCCCACACGCGATGCCCTGCCGTTCGACCAATTGCAGGCGCTCGATCAATACATGCTGCGGCAGGCGGCTGCCCTGGCGGCGGACGTCGTCCGCTGGTACGACGAGTTCGCGTTCCACAAAATCTACCAGCGCGTCCTGAATTTCTGCGCGGTGGAGTTGAGCGCGTTCTACTTTGACGTGCTCAAAGACCGGCTGTACACCTCGGCTCCGAATTCACCCGGCCGCCGCGCCGCACAAACCACCATCTGGCGCATCCTGGAAACCATGGTGCGGCTGCTTGCGCCCATCATGAGCTTCACCTGCGAGGAGGTCTGGGGATATCTGCCGCAGATCGCAGGTCGGACATCGAGCGTGCACACCGCCCTGTTCCCGAAGCCGGAGGAAATCTTCGGCGCCGCCAATGTTCCCGACGACGCGAAGCAGTTGGAAGATTGGGCTACCCTGCGCTCGGTGCGCGAGCAGGTCCTCAAGGACCTGGAGGGCGCGCGCAATGCCAAGCAGATCGGCAAGGCCGTGGAGGCGCAGGTCAAGGTTGCAGCCGCCGAACCAGTCTATTCCGTTCTCGCACGCTACCGTGATCAGCTTCGCTATATCTTTATCGTGTCATCGGTCACGCTGGAGGAAAAGAAATCCGGCAACGGCACGGGCGCTGTATCGGTCACGGTCAGCAAAGCCGACGGCCGGAAATGCGAGCGCTGCTGGAATTATTCCGTGCACGTCGGCAAGAACAAGGACTATCCGACCGTCTGCGAACGCTGCAGCGCGGTGCTGAAAGAAATTGAGGGTGAATCGTAGGCCGGTTGCAGCTCCCCCATGCGAAAATTTCATCTACTCATCTCGGCCTTGGTGATCGTGGTTGACCGTTTGGCGAAGCTCGCCGTCGAACGCAAAATTCCCCTGCATGACGGGATCCAGATCATCCCCGGGTTCTTTCGCCTGACTCACCTGGAAAACCGCGGCGCCGCGTTCGGCCTGTTCGCGGATTCCTCGTCGCCCTGGACGGTGGGAACTCTTGTGCTTTTTTCCGTAATCGCCCTGATCGTTGTTTCCATGCTGCTCTGGAAGAACAGCCACACGCTGTCCACGACGGGGATAGGGCTCTCGCTGATTCTGGGCGGAGCGATCGGCAATCTCTGGGACCGGCTCACCACCGGCCACGTTACCGACTTCCTGCTCTTCTACGTCCGCTCTTACCAATGGCCCGCCTTCAACGTAGCCGACAGCGCCATCGTGATCGGCGCGGGATTGCTGGTCTACGAGATCATGTTCACGAAAGCGCCGGCCGAAGGGAAGGTGGGCTAGTAAAGTAATTCGGGCTTACGGGTGTAAGCTCGCAGCTCAAAGCTTGCAGCTCTCTAAGGCGTCCCGTACAGCTGCTTGTAGACATTCGCATTGCGCAGGATGGCCTGCACGTACTCCCGAGTCTCAGTGAATGGAATCGATTCGACGAATTCCTGCGGATCACGGTACTTGCCTTGCGCCAACCAATCCTCCACGCGATCGGAGCCCGCGTTATAGGCTGCGAGCGCGTACTCGAAGGATCCGAACTTGTCGACCATGCTCTTAAAGTAGCGCGTGCCTAACTGCAAATTGACGGTGGGCGTATAGAGCTGGTTGGGACTGAAGTGATGCATCTTCACTTCTTTCGCCACCTTTTTCCCTGTGACCGGCAGCAACTGCATCAGGCCGACGGCGTTTGCCCGCGAGATCGCATTCGGATTGAATTCGGATTCCTGGCGGATCAGTGACGCCACCAGGTACGGATCCAGCTCATTCGCAGTCGAAAAGCGTTTTAAGTCACCCCAGTATGCCTTCGGGAACAGGGCCTCCCAGTAGGTGCGAGGCAATTCGGGAACATCCACCGCGAAATAGTTGGGTACGCCGCGCTTCATGACTTGAATGGCGCGATCGTAACGGCCGCTGTCCTGATAAAGCCGCGCTGTCTCCGCCAGCATCCAGTTGCCGTCTTCGCTGGGCGGTGCCGCCTGTATTTCCCGTACGGCAAAATCGACCAGCCCACCGTTTTCCAGCAGGCGCGCCTTTTGCACGTGGAGGTCGTCGGCCGGAGGGTCGCTACTGGCCACTTTGTCCGACAGGTCGAGCGGCGGCACCCGATCAAGGAGGGCGTACTGCACAGGCTCGGTCAAGGACTTCAGCACTTTCAGACGCTGGCGGGCCAATTCGGCGTAATAGAAATTGCGGAAACGGTCGGAGAGTTTTTGATAGTAAGCCCGCGCCTTGTTGGGCTCGTTGTCCTCTTCCGCGAGCCGCGCGCGCCAGTACAGCGCCGCCGGAACCTCTCCCGAAGCCGGATAGAGTGCGATCTGCTGCTCGAATTCCTGCCTGGCTTCTTCGTTGCGCCCTTGGCGCAGGCTCAACCACGCGACTTTCCAGTGTGCGTAGGATGCGCGCGCGCCATTCGGAAAGCGCTGCTGCATTTCCCGGTACGCATCAATCGCCTTATCGTAGTCCCGTCGCAGCAGGTAGACGTTGCCCGCTGCCAGCAGCGATTGCTCCAGCCACGGACTGGCAGGCGCGGTTTGCCGAAGCTGCGCTTGCAGGAGCAGGAACCCTTCGTCATCATCGGCCGCGCGCGCCACTTCGCCCAGCAGGTAGAGCTTCTGCGCCGCGATATCGGGCGTGCTATCCGGCGTGGAATTCAAAACCTGCTTCGCATCTTTGCTGCGGCCGCTCTTCAGCAAGGCAGAAGCCAGAGCCAGCTGTGTGCCCGGTCGATCGTCGGGGCTCACTTCGTCCAGCAGATCGCGATATTCGGTAGCAGCATCGCTGAAGCGCCGGCCCTTCGCGAATAAGTCGGCGCGGGTACGGCGATCGGCAAGGGCCAAAGGAGTGATGCTGCCAGTGAGCTTCTTCAACTCTGTATTCGCCGTATCGGCTTCTGGACTGGTCGGCATGCGGTAGTACACGTTGCGCAGCGCCGCCACGGCTTTTGCCGTCTGTCCCATGGCCGCATAGGCGCGTCCCAGGCCAAGTTCCACATCCGCGCGTGCCGGCACGCGGTCGCCTTCCAGCAAGGCCGCCGCTTCTGCGGCACGATTGTCAGCCACCAGTGCGCCCGCGTAGACGACGTGCGCATCTTTGGTCAGCAGAGAATCCGGATAGGTTTTGCTGAAGTCGGCCAGCGTTGCCACCGCCTCAGCCGTCCGTCCGGTTTGCAGATAAGAACTGCCCAGGTAGTACGCGACGTAGTCGCCCAGATCGCCGGCCCGGGGCCTGGCATGATTCAGAGGATCGATGGCTTTGGCGTAATCGTGATCGAGCACATGCGCGTAGCCCACCGCCAGCCAGGCCAGCGCGCCTGCATCTTCTTTGGAATGCTTCTGCGCATAGGCAATTACGCCCGCATACGCGGCTGGAGTCCTTTCCTGCAGAAGCTGTTGCGCCATGGGACGCAGCGTGGCCGAAGCAACAAACGCCTGCCGGATCCGTCGCACGCGCGGAGACATGTGCCGCTTGCGCTTCTTGGCCGCGGCACTCTTCGTGCTCGACGAGTGCGCGCTCTTCGACGTAACCGGCTTCGCCTTGGCCGTCTTCGAAGATGCGCTGCCCGACTTGGCCGTCGCCTTGCGGGTAGCCGGGGTGGAAGCAGTTTCAGACTGCTTGCCGAAAGCTCGCGGGGAAACACACAGAGATCCAGAGGCGATCCCTGCAACGATGCATAAAACGAATGTACGGGAGGACAACACGCTCACAATCTATCGCCGGAAATTGGCGCCCATCACTGAAATATCGTCTTCCGCCAGGCTGCGAACCAGTTCCGCCTGGAGGTAGTCCACACTGGCCGCCACCGTGTTTCCATAACGCTTCTTGAACGTGGCGCGGCTCTTGTCGATGTCTTCTTTCAACCGGTCATAGAGGTCTTTGTTTTTGCGTCCTTCGGCGACCTTCGCCTGGTTATAGAGCTTGATCTCATCCACCAGCAGGCGCGCAAAGCGCTGGGCCTTGCGGTGAACGTCCGCGTCCTCCTCGCTGAGAGCGGCGCCGGCATGGCCAACCGATGCGCCTGGATCAACCCCGGCCGCCGCTGCTGCAGCGGACACCACTTCGGCATGAGCCGGTTCGGCCGGAGCCGCGTAGGCGGCAGATGCCGCTGCGGTGTGTCGCGGAGCATGCCCGGCAAACGGATCATTGAAGCTCGTAGGCGCATGCATCGCAGGAGCCGCGGGAACGCTGTCCGCATAAGTAGCCTCGCGCGGAGACTGCTTGCGCAGCGAAACCAGTTCCAGCCATGCGCTGGTCGACACCACCAGCAATTCCACCGATGCCGTGTCCAGACGATTCTTGTCCAGCCCGCAGTCCACATACAACAGCGCCGCCGCCTTGTCTTTCAACAGCAGCGGCAGCATCACAATGTGGTCGTCCGCCGGTCCGCCAAAGCGGTCGATGAACCTCGGGTCCATGTCGAGAACCTGTCCGCTGAAAGGAGCCTTCTCGTGCAGCACTCGTTCCGGCAATCCCCGCGAAGTATCGAGCGCGAAGTCCTTGACGGCGTCATTATCTTCGAAGCCTCGTCCCTGCCACCCGGTTGCCATGCCGCCTTTGATCACAAACAGGGCGGTACGTCCGGAGTGCTGGGCAACGCTGTCGAGCAAGGCGCGGAGAATTTCCTTTTGTGTGCCACCGGCGTGAATGGCGGCCACGCCCCGTAACAGATCCGCGGGGCCTGCGCCCCCCGAGCCTTCCTGCGCCGCCCCGTCCATCGCTCCCTGCGGCAATTCCTCCAGGACACGACGCACCAGTTCCTCGCGAATCTGCGCAAGATGTCCTTGCAGGACCTGCGTGACCACACGCTCGACAATCTGTCCGACTTCGTTCGCGTCTGTCATCAATTCACGGTAACTTCCGGAAAGGCTCTGGCGAATTCCCCAGCTAACCCTTGATTATACGGTACTTGCACCCCAACTTCCGGTGCCTTTAGGACGTGTTCCCCGGTGCACCCGGCCACCTTCTAAAATTTATCGCAAAGCGCATAGCCCGGATACGGCAAAAGCACTCGTCAGAAACCTTGGTTACCAAGTAGAATAACAACTCGCCCATCAGCGAGAACCTCGCAAAATACTGCATCGGACCAAGAATGAGCGCCATCCAACCCAAGATAGGTGAGCCCGTTAGCGACGAACTGGCGCTGGTCCAGGCGGCGAAGAAGGGCGACGTCTCTGCGTTTGAAGAGCTGGTGAAGCGGTACGATCGCAACGTTTTTCGGATCGCCCAGCACATCACGCAGAACCGGGAAGACGCGGAAGACGTAGTCCAGGACGCGTTCCTGAAAGCCTATAGCAACCTGGAACAATTCCAGGGGCAGTCGAAGTTTTACACCTGGCTGGTTCGGATTGCCGTGAATGAGGCGCTAATGAAACTGCGCCGCCGGCGGCCCGAGCGTACAGTTTCGCTGGACGAGGACGTCAAGACAGAAGAGGATTCGGTGCCCCGCGAGATCGCGGACTGGAGCCCGAATCCCGAGCAACTCTACAAGCAAGCGGAGTTGAAAGACATCTTGACGCGCACCATCCAGGGTTTGCCACCCAGTTTCCGGACGGTTTTCGTCCTGAGAGATGTGGAAGGACTTTCCACCGAGGAGACGGCCGAGGCTTTGGGCCTCAGCATCCCGGCGGTGAAATCAAGGTTGTTGCGGGCCCGCCTGCAACTGCGGGAGCGGCTCAGCCGCTACTTCAAGAGACGTGAGAGCGGAGATGGCCAAAAGTGAAATGCTCTGAATTCCTGCAAGAGCTGACAAATTATCTAGACGGCGCACTCGACGATCGGACCAAGTCCGAACTCGAGGACCACTTGGCTTGGTGCCACAACTGCTACGTGGTGTGCGATACGACCAAGAAAACCATTGAGATTTATCGCGACTCCGAGCTTTACGAACTGCCTGACGACCTGCGCACCCGGCTTCGCTCAGCGATCATGTCGAAGTGCCAGCAGCGAAAAAAGACCCAGGAGAGCTTCTAGCTATAAATCTCCCCGCGATTCTTCCTGACAAAATTTAAGGTCATTGTATGCAAGAGTTTTCATTCGTCCGCTTGCGGGACGCGGCTCATTCTGACTGCAAGTCGAACCTTTTCTCCGGTATCCGAATCTAAGCATTTGTCCGGAGTTGGCCGCTGTCTTGCACTACTGAGTATTTGCGGTTCTGGGGAGGTTTCGCGATGGGGAAGGTTATTGACGCGCTCTTCGGTTGCTGGCACCTGCATTACAGCTTTCCGATCACTCTAAAACCGGGGTCGCGGCGCAACAAGGCGGCCGTGTTGACCGGCACCTATGTGGTTTGCCTGGATTGCGGCAAGGAATTCGCGTATGACTGGCAGGAGATGAAAGTCGTTTCCGGCACGCGCAGTCACGCCAGCGTGATGCGCTCTCTGGCGACCAAAGAAGCCGCCTGACAACAGGTCCGCGCTGAAGTTTGCATTTTAGAAAAACAAAACCGGCAGCCCCCAAGGCCGCCGGTTTTTATTTTTAAGAGTGAACCAATCAGTCGTCGCGGCGGTGCAGGGTTGGACGATCGTCATCCCCGCCCTTGTCGCCGTTCTTATCGGTCGACTTGTCGGTGGTGGAGGCGCGACGCAAGCTCGGCTTGTTCTTGTCCTTGTCATCCACTACCTTGCGGCGGTTTTCAAGACTCGCCAGCCGCGCCTTGACATCGGCAAACTCCGACGTGGTCACGATGTATTGCTGGCGCGCTGGAAGAATGCGCCCGATTTCTTCCTGCGATTTGGTGATCCGGTCTGGCGTCTGCGGATGCGTCGAGAACGCTTTCGCTAAAGTGCCTGCCTTCTTTTTCTCACGCGCCTGCAGCTTTTCGAAGAACGCCACGTACGCGTTGGGATCGTAACCGGCCTTGTACATGTATTGCAGCCCCAGGAAATCGGCTTCGGACTCGAAGCTGCGCGAGAACGCCAGGAATCCCATAGGTAAACCCAAGCCCGCGACCGAGCGCACCGCGTACCCGATGCCGCCCCCCACGAAGATCAGCGGGATTGTCCCGATGTTGGCCCACTGCGCGCGCGTCATCTGCCGCGTGGCGTGCCGCGCCGCAACGTGCGCGATTTCATGCGCCATCACGCCCGCCAGTTCCGACTCCTCGTCGGCCGCCAGGATCAAGCCGGAATTCACGTAGAAGAAGCCCCCGGGCAGCGCGAACGCATTCACTTCGTCCGAGTCCACGACCTTGATCGTGAATGGAACCTGCGCGTCGGAATTGCGCACCAGGTTCTGCCCAATGCGGTTCACGTACTCCGTGATGACCGGATCGCGAATGAGCTTCGAGGTTGCTTCCACTTCCTGGGCATACTGCTTGCCCATCCGGATCTCGCCCTCCAGCGAATACCAGTCGCCCAGTCCGCGCCCGCCAACCTTGCGGTTTCCGATCGCATTTACGTCGTTCTTGCTACCGTCGTGCTTGACCTTGCTGTCGTCCGGTTGGGCAATGATTTTCGGCTGATCTTTTTTCGGCGGAGCATCTTTCGCGTCCCCGTCACCGGGAGTCTTAACAGTCGCATCCGACGGGACCTTGTCGGTGGGATCGGATGGCACTTTCGCTGCGGGGTCCGACGGAGCCGGATTCGATGTTTGCGGTGCAGCGCTGGGCTTCGCGGATTGGCTTTCCTGGTCCGCGGGGGTCTCTGCCTTCTGCTCCGGAGTGCTCTGCTTGGCCGAGGGCGCAGACGCGTCTGTCGTGTTCTTGGAATCCTGGGCTAGTGCTGGAAAAACGAGTAACAGAACCGACAGCACCACTGCTTCTGGTGAGAGGCGAAACTTCATAACGAACTCCTGCCCTGGCCCGGGCCCCACTTGCGCAAATTATACGCCCGGTCGGATATAGAACTCCTAACGATTCTGATGAGTTGGACGCCGAAAGGACATAAGGGGTTATCCAGGAAACGAGTGGCGGGATGTAAGATTTTGGGGACGTTTGGCGTGTAAAAGCCGGTCGAATCGGCGGAAAACCCGGCTCCGGCAAGGTAATGCCGCCTAGCGTACCCGAAAGCTCCGCAAAATCCGGTCAAAAGTCGTTCCCAGCCCGTCAAAATTGCCGCTCGGCGCGATGAAGACCCGGTAGAGGATCAGACCGTCTTTTCCTCCCACCGCGACCAGACGGATCCGCTCCGGAATCGGCTGTCCGTTTTCTAGACTCCGGCCTTCCTTCGGGTCCACATTGACCTGCAGAGAGTCAGACGCCCGCAGAATCGGAAGAACAAGGGCGTGCATTCCGCTAGTGCTTGCCGCATTCACAGTGATTACCCACAAGATTTTCTTTGCGGTCTTTGCAGGAGCCACGTGCTTTTCTAATCATCCTCCGACTTCAGACTTGCCGGGATTACCGTATGTTTCGCTGCGGGCATCTTCACATTGCCCTTGCGCTCGCGCCACAGGATCGCGTTCAGCACCCGCGTATTGACCGCGTCCGGCCGCGTAAAGTCCATCCGAGAAGAAGCCTTCGCGCCTTTCGCCGCCGCCGCATTCACCTTGTAGATCAGGCCGTTCTCGCGATTCGAAGTGTCCGCCACGAACGGCGCCTGATTCCCCGCCCCGGAGAACGATCCCGTCATCAATGGCGCATAGCCATCATTCACATTCATGGGAGGCAATCCAAGAAGTTCTTCCACGCTATGCACGACGCTCGCGGTTGTGAAGAAGCGATGCTCAAGGAAGGGATGATCGGCTGCGCCCGGCGCGTATTTGCTGATGACCAGCGCCACCGACCGGTGCGCGTCCACGTGATCCACGCCATCCTGCGCGTCATCCTCCAACACGAAGATCGCCGTGTCGTCCCAGTACGGACTGTGTCCCACCGCTTCCACGATTCTTCCTAACGCAAGATCATTGTCCGCGACCGAGGCGGTGGGCGCGGCTTTTCCTGCCCGCGTGCCACCCGTGTGATCGTTGGGCAAGTGCATGATCACCAGGTTCGGCAGTTGTTCCCCTTTGCCATCCTTCCTTGCCTGAACGAAATCCTGAAACTCATTCAGGAATTCGTCCGCGCGCAACTGGTCCGGGTAGTCGACGTTGAAGGGCGGATAGGCAAGATCGGTATGCTCCTGCAGTTCGCGCATGGTGGCCTTGGTCTGCGTGCTCAACGGCACCGGCCATGGGTACGGACTCGGGCCGCCTTTCGGATCCCCCAACCCGGCCGGCAAGGCCTCTCCCTTCCGGATGGCGTCGTGCTCGCACGCAACTCCCTGCGGCTGCGGGTTGCCTCCTTTCACCGAAGCTCCGGAAGCCTTGATTGGACAGAATTCGCTTTCAATAAACTCCCCGTAGTCGCGATAGGTGATCCCGTGAGCCGCCGCGTTTACCCACAAGTATCCAGTTTGCGGCGAATCCACGTTGGGGATGCCACGCTCAAGCGGATATTCCTCCGCCACCGAGCCTGCGAAATCGTAGGTCCGCTCTTGCCCCCGGTAGGTGATCTGCCAGGTCGCTTCGTTGTAGTCGGTCGTAATCGCGGCCGTGGACCAGTCGTGCCCGTTGCCGGAAACTTCTCCGCTGTCGTAGAAGTTGTCGTAGATGCCGAACTGCAGCGCGAGCTTGTGTTCGTTGGGCGTGATGTCCCGCCCATACATGGTGAGCGACGAGTCGCCGTCCGCTTCTTTTATGTCGCCGAAAATCTGATCGTAGGTGCGATTCTCCTTGATGATGTAAATCACGTGCTTGATGGGATTCGCTCCATCGGGAAACTGAAACTTTCCCGCATTCGCGTGCAGCCGGTTCGCTTCTTCCACCTGCTGCGTGAGCTCGGAAAGCTTCTTGCCCGCGTCAGCGTAGTTCACCCGGCCCAGCGAACCGTAGAGCAGGGTCGCGATGTAGGGATGCTCGCGGCGTCTTCGGGCAGGAGGGATCCCATTCTGGCCATTGTTCGGTCCCGTGCCGCGCCCCTTCGCCGTGGCAATCCACAGGTCATCGCCATGCACCGCGAGAGCCGTGGGATACCAATCGGCGGGAAGGAACCCGGCGGCTTCCTGCAGCGCCTCGGCAGAACCTTCTGTCGTCAAGTCAAACACGGCGATCGAATTCAGCATTGCCGCTGCCACCAGCAATTGCTTTCCATCGGGTGATAGAGCCAGCGCAACCGGCGAGGTGCCGCCATACGCCTGCCCGTGAAGCCGGGTGGAGAACCAACGTGTCGGAGTTCCGTCCGCGGTCGAGATCGCAGCTACCTGGTCTGCGTTGGAGAGTGTTACATAGAGCGTTTTTTCGTCCGGACTCAAAAGCAGCGCGCTTGGATGCGATCCCGGTGCGGTATCCGATTCCGGCTTGCGCAAGGAAATCCGTCGTGTCACTTCCCCGCTTGCGAGATTCAACTCCGCAACCTGCGAAGCATTCCACAAACTGCACCATGCCCTGCGCCCATCGCGCGCAACCACCACCGTGTATGGGTACGCGGAAGGAACCATGCGGCTGGTGCTCAAATCGAACTGGCGCACGAGTTGTCCGCTGGCGGCGTCAATCAGGATCGCGCTGTCGGAATAATTGTTCGCGACCAGCAGCTTTTCGCCTTTATCGGAGGCGACCACGGCTAGTCCCGCCGGATAAGGGATCGCCGTCCCCTCCGGCGTTTTGAATAAGCCGAGCGCGACCCGCTTTCCGGCCGCCAGCCTGGTCGGCTTGATCTTGACTAAACGCTCGGGTGCAACTTTGCCTTCGCGAAAACTGTAGACGGCAATCGCATTCCCGGTGTCGCCCGGTTTTGAACCCGTCGGGTCCGTGATCGAGCCCAGCGAAGCGTACAGTCGGTTGCCATCCCCGCTGAACGCGAGTCCCACGAAATAACTCTGGTGTGATTCTTCGGCCAGTCGATCGTCAGGAAAATCCTTCACTTCGCCACTGCTGAGATTTGCGATCGAGATCGATTGCCGCCCTCGGCTCTCCTGTGTTCCAAAACCGGCGTGCACCATCGCCGCGTAATGCCCGTCCGGACTGACAGTGATCGTCGCCGGAAAACCGTTAAGCGACGAGATGCGGCCCGTCTCCGCCGCCAGCGTTTTGCTGGTGGGAAGTTGAATCGGCGCCTTGGCAGGAGTGTTCTGAGAACTCAACAAGGTCCCACTCAGGAGCAGTCCCATGGCAAGAATGATTGCCGTACGCACAGTTCCCTCCTTACTCGTGCAGCAGTTCCACAAAAAACAGAAAGCCGGTCAGTATCGCTGACCGGCGCCTGGATTTGCAATCGCTCGGGCTAGTGGGTTTCAGTGGCCGCGCGTTGTGCGGGCGGCGCCGCCTGTTCCTGTCCATTGGATTCCTGCGGGACATTGTGCCGCACATCCGCCCCGCGCACCCAGAAGATCACGTCTTCAGCGATATTGGTGGCATGATCAGCTACGCGCTCCAGGTTGCGCGCCACCAGCAAGGCATCGAGCGCCTGCCGGGTCGTTTCCGGACGCTCGTTCATCGTCTTGACCAGCACGATGAACGCTTCGTCGCGCATACGATCGACCACGTTATCCATTTCAAGCACTGCCTGCGCGAGTTCGGCCTTGGCCTCGATGAATGATTCCAGCGCGCGGCGCACCATCGCGCTCACCGCCGCTGACATGCGCCCGATGTCGACCGGCAAATCAACCGCCGGAAGAGCGACCATATCCATCACGCGCTCGGCGATGTTGACCGCCTGATCGCCCACGCGCTCCAGATCCGCATTGATCTTCGTGACCGCCAGGATGAAGCGAAGATCGACCGCCATGGGCTGCTGCATGGCCAGCATGTCAAACGCCAGTTCGTCGATCTCGCGTTCGGAGATGTTGATCTGAGTCTCGCCCTCCAGCACCATCTGGCAGCGGGTCAGGTCGCGGTCCAGGTAGGCCTGGCACGCGCGATCGACCGCCTGTTCGGCCAGACCTCCCATCCGAAGCAGCTTCTGGCGCAATTCGTCGAGGCCCTGTTGAAATCGGCTGCGCATTATCCAAACCTGCCTGTAATGTAGTCTTCGGTCCGCTTGTCCGAAGGATTCGTGAAAATCTTCTCGGTCTTGTCGTACTCGATCAGGCGGCCCAGAAGAAAGAAACCGGTGTACTCGGCGACCCGGGCGGCCTGCTGCATATTATGGGTCACAATGACGATAGTGTACTGCGCTTTCAATTCGAAAATGAGTTCCTCAATCTTGCCGGTGGAGATAGGATCGAGCGCGGAACACGGCTCATCCATCAGCAGCACTTCGGGCTCGACTGCCAGGGCACGCGCGATGCACAGGCGCTGCTGCTGGCCACCCGAGAGGCTCGCTCCCGATTTCTTGTGGATGTGATCCTTCACCTCATCCCACAGCGCCGACGACATCAGCGACTTCTCGACTACGTCGTCGAGATGCTTCCGGTCACGGTATCCGTTGAGCTTGAGCCCGGCCGCGACGTTTTCGTAGATCGACATGGTCGGAAAAGGGTTCGGCTTCTGAAACACCATGCCGATACGGCGGCGCAGCTTGGTAGCCGAAGTCCCCTCGTAGGCATCGTACTCGCCGATTTTCACCTTGCCCTCGACCCGCGCTTCCGGACTGGTCTCGTGCATCCGGTTCAGGCAGCGGATAAAGGTCGACTTCCCGCAGCCCGACGGGCCGATGAGAGCCGTGGCGTGATTGGCCTCCACGTTCAGGTTGATCTCGTGGAGCGCCTGCGTCTTGCCATACCAGGCATTCAAGTTTTCAACCTGGATTCCAACGCCCATGGTTACGCGACTCCTCCGAGAGTTCCGCGGCGCACCACAAAACGTACCGCGGCTACGGCCGTCACAATCAGGATGATCAGTACCAGCGCGCCCGCCCAGGCTTGCCGATGCCAGTCGTCATAGGGCGAGATGGCGTACGTGAAAATTTGCAGCGGCAGTGCTGCGGTTGGCTGATCGAGCCGCCAGTTCCAGAACTGATTGCCGAAAGCGGTAAAGAGCAGCGGAGCCGTCTCCCCCGCCACGCGCGCGAAGGCCAGCATCACTCCGGTAATGATGCCCGAGGTTGCGGTGCGCAGCGTGATGGATAGTGTGGTCCGCCAGCGGGGAACGCCCAGCCCATAGGCCGCTTCACGCAGAACATTCGGGACCAGCAGGAGCATCTCTTCGGTCGTGCGCGTGATGGTCGGCACCATCATGATGGCCAGCGCCACTCCTCCCGCGAGCGCGGAGAAATGTCTCTGCCTTAGCACGACCAGGGCATACGCCACGATGCCGATTACGATCGACGGCACGCCATTCAATACATCGGAGACGAAGCGCACCAGGTCGCCGAAACGGTTGCGCCCAAATTCCGCAAGATAGATGCCGGCCCCAATCCCCAGCGGCACTCCCAGCAGACTTCCGATCGACAGGATCAGCACCGATCCGGCGATGGCATTGGCCATGCCTCCGCCGATTTCGCCCGGCGGCTTCGGCGTCTGTGTCAGAAACGCCCAGTTCACTGATCCGATGCCCTTATAAACCAGGTAGGCGAAGATTGCCATCAGCGGCGTAAGAACAATCACGACCGTCGACACTGCAAATACAGTCGCCAGATGATCCGCGATTCTTCTCCAAAGGCCGATTTCAAGGGTCGACGTCGAGTGCTTGGTGGGGTCAGGCACGTGCCCTCGCAGGCTGTCCCCGTGTCACGCTCCATACCATGAAGCGCGCCAGGGCGTTCACCACGATGGTTACCAGAAACAGCGCCAACCCGATCTCGATCAGCGCGGAAAGATACAAGTTCCCGGCGGCTTCGCTGAATTCGTTGGCCAGCACGCTGGCCATGGTGTAGCCGGGAGCGAACAGCGACTTCGCAATCTCGGGCCGGTTGCCGATCACCATGGTGACCGCCATGGTTTCCCCCAATGCGCGGCCCAGGCCCAGAATGACTCCGCCTACGATTCCGGCGCGCGCGTTGCGCAGAACTCCGATGCGAATCATCTCCCAGCGGGTCGCGCCCAGCGCCAGTACCGCTTCCCGCTGGTGTTGCGGGACGACCTGCAGCACTTCCCGCGTAATCGAAGAAATGATCGGGATGATCATGATCGCCAGGATGATTCCCGCGGCCAGCATCCCAATGCCGAACGGCGTGCCCTCGAATAACCCCGTCCAACCCAGAGTCTTGCCGAGGAACGGCTCTACATAGTTCCGCAGGATGGGTACCAGCACGAAAATTGCCCAGAGACCGTAGATCACGCTGGGAATCGCCGCCAGCAATTCCGTCGTAAACGATAGCGGCCCGCGCAACCACTTGGGGCACATCTCGGTCGTGAACACTCCGACGCCCACTGCCAGGGGCACCGCAATTACCAGCGCGAGCAAGGACG
Organism: uncultured Acidobacteriota bacterium; assembly: GCA_963733805.1. Taxonomy (GTDB): domain Bacteria; phylum Acidobacteriota; class Terriglobia; order Terriglobales; family Acidobacteriaceae; genus Gp1-AA133. The sequence goes on from CAVTEO010000016.1 coordinate 89,101, forward strand.
ATACCAACGTTCCGTAAACGAATGGCAACGCGCCGTACTGGTCGTTGACCGGATCCCAATCCTGTCCCCAGAAAAACTTCCAGCCGAAGGCGTGCCAGGAGAGTTGGGAACGGCTCACCAGCTGCCACACGATGAGCACGAGGATGACCAGCACTACCAGGGCGCAACCCAGGATGCCCCATCCGAAAGCCCGGTCGGCGAAAACTCCATCGGAGGAGTTCAGCAGCGGACTCTTGCGCATTTTAGTGTGCGTCCCCGCCACCGGCTGTGGCCCCGCAGGATGCGGGCGAAACAGGGCTTGGTTCGCCATGTCTGCACCCTAACAGAAGCGTGTTACAGGAGTGTTAAAAGCGCTTTCGCCACCGACACTTGCCGCTGGTTCCGATCGTGTGCGACTCCAGCCCCTACATCCAGGATTTGTTCTGACCAGCGATCGATTCCGTTAGAATTCGGAAGCGCCTTTTTCCCCATCATGCCCGTCTTTGCCGCGGTTGATATCGGTTCGAACTCGGTTCGCCTCAAGATTGCCCGTCTTCGCGGCCGGAAACTGCACGCGATTCACGAAGACCGCGAGGTCACCCGCCTGGGCGAAGGCGTTTTCCGCACGAACTTCCTGTCGCCCGAGTCGATGGCAGAAACTGTCAAGGTACTTCGCCGCTTTCACCGCACGGCGCAACGGCTGGGTACTGATTCGGTGCGGGTCGTTGCGACCAGCGCGTTGCGCGACGCCCGCAACTCTCAGGCGTTTCTGGAATGGGTGCGCTCGGCGACGGGATGGACGGTCGATATCATCTCTGGCCTCGAAGAAGGCCGCCTGATTCACCTTGGCCTGGTCGGAAATCTTCGCCTCAGCACTTCCACTGTTTTGATGATCGACTTGGGCGGCGGCAGCTGCGAGCTGACTGTTTCCCGGCGAGGACACATTCGCGACACCGTCAGCCTGCCACTGGGCGCGGTTCGACTCACCAATGAATTCTTGAGCCACGATCCGCCTCGCAAAGGCGAATTGCAGCGCATGCGCGGCTTCATCGCGCGTGAAGTGGGACGTGCTTCAGGACGGATCGTAGCCTCTCGCGTCAAGGCGGCGCTGGCGACTTCGGGAACGGCGGCGGCGCTCGCGGCGGCGGCCCATCACCTGATTCGCCCTTCCGGGAAAGGCCGCACTCTGGCTGTTTCGGCCACCGAAATGAAACGTCTGGCGAAGCTGATCAGCCGCCTTCCACTCGAGGAACGCAAAAAGATAGAAGGCATCGGCCCGCGTCGCGCTGAAATCATCGTGGCGGGGGCCATGGTATACCGCGAGTTGGTCGAGCGCTGCCAGCTGCGCTCTTTCCGTTATTCGCCCCTCGGCCTGCGCGATGGGCTGCTGGCCCAGATGGCCGCCGAGTACGACCGCAGCACGCGCTCCGGACGGCAGATCGAATCGGAGCGCTGGGATTCTTTGCAGCAGGCTGTCCGTCACTACCGGGTCGACATGGCCCATGCGCTCCAGGTGCGCGACTCGGCCATGGAGCTGTTCGGCGCGTTGAAGTCCTTGCACCAGTTGCCCATCGAGTATCGCGAGTGGCTGTCAGCCGCCGCCATGCTCTACGAGGTGGGCGACTACGTGAACCGCAATGGCCGTCATCGCCACGCGCAATACATCATCGCCAATTCGGAAATTCTCGGATACACGCCCGAGCAGCGCCGCATCATCGCCGCCATCGCCCGTTATCTGGGTAAGTCGAGACCCACGCCCGGCGACAGCAACCTCAAGGGCATCCTGCCGCTGGACCAGGAATACATCGCCAAGGCGTCCATGCTGCTGCGGCTCGCGCGCTCGATGAATCTTGGACGCAGCCGGGCCGTGCAGAAAGCCCGCGTCACCATTCGCGACGGGGCCGTCAAAATGACGCTCATGTCGCGGCGAAGGGTGGGAATGGATCTGGAACTATGGGCGATCGAGAAAGACCGTGACTACTTCCGCGAGCTCTTCGGGCGGGAACTTTCCGCGGCGGCGGCATAGAGAGAACGCAAAACCTTCGGCGTCAGGCACCACGACAACGATCCGGAACTCCTTCGCAATTCCACCCTGGCCACCGCGCCCTTGCGCAACTCGACCGCCGCTTCGCAACCGGCAGCGCTAATGATCCGGCCCAGAAACTCGCTCAGGTTGGGATTATGGCCTACCACCATAATGGCTTCGTGCTTGGCGTATTTGTCGAGCATCTTGCGGAAGTCGGCAAAGGTCGCTTGCGGCCGGAGCGCGGGCTCAATCTGCAGCTTGCCCTCAAAGCCCATCTCGTTGCCAACCAGCGACGCGGTTTGCGTGGACCGTTTCAGCGGGCTTGAGATGACGGCATCCACCTGCGCGTCGAGCGCGGCCAGCGCCCGCCCAACGTAGCCGCACTGTTCAATGCCTTCTTTATCCAGCCCGCGCTTTTCGTCCTTCTTCGGCGAAGCCATGCGTTCCCCGGCATTCGCGTGACGCAAAAAGTAAACAATCATTCAGCCTAGACGTCCTTTCCAACCGTGCGTTTGCGCCGGCTGCGTGTGGCAGGCGGGGGAATCGCGTGCAGCGGCTGTTTGCCTTCTGCCAGCGCGATGAGAAATTCCTGTGCGTTGAACGCGGATGCCCCCGAAGGCGGCTTGCCTCCCCGCTTGCCGGGCGTCTGCCAGACGCGATGGTAGGTGCCGTCCCTGCCCAGGATGCGCGTCTTCATGTTGTCTGCCAGGTAGCCTTCCAGAATTTCCTGGCGGACCCGCTCCACCGCCATCGCATCCTTGAGCGGCGTCAGCACCTCGACCCGCTCATACAGGTTGCGAGGCATCCAGTCGGCGCTGCCGATGTAGACTTCCTCTTCGCCCGCATTCGCGAAGTAATAGATGCGGCTGTGCTCCAGGAAGCGACCCACAATGCTGCGCACCTTGATCCGGTCACTGATGCCGCGGACGCCGGGCCGCAGGGCGCAGATGCCGCGCACCAGCAAGTCGATCTCTACCCCGGCCTGGGACGCCTGGTACAGCGCTGTAATCACTTTCTTGTCGAGCAGCGCATTCATCTTGGCGATGATGTGTGCCGGTCGGCCTTGCCGGGCGTGGTCCGCTTCGCGCGCAATCAGTGAGAGCAGTTTTTCCGCAAGATCCAGCGGCGCCACCAGCAAAGGCTCATAGCTGGGATTTTCCGCGTAGGCCGTAAGGAAGCTGAACACATCGTGCACGGCTCCGGTTATCTCCGGATTGGCAGTCAGCAGGCTCAAATCGGTGTAAATGCGCGCCGTGGTCGCATTGTAGTTTCCGGTCCCAATGTGTACGTAGCGTCGGGTCACGCCATCGGGGTCACGCCGCGCCAGCAACGAGAGCTTGCAATGCGTCTTCAATCCGACCAGGCCATGAAACACCTGCACGCCCGCATCTTCCAGGTCGCGCGCCCAACGGATGTTGGAAGCCTCATCGAACCGGGCCTTCAACTCGACCACCGCCGTCACTTCCTTCTTCGCGGCCGCCGCAATCAAGGCGGGCACGATCAGCGAGTGTTCGTTGGTCCGGTAAAGTGTCTGCTTGATGGAAAGAACCCGGTCGTCTTCCGACGCCGACTCGATGAACGAAATCACGGCGTCGTAAGAATCGTAGGGATGGTGCAACAAAATATCGTGCCGCCGAAGCTCTTCGAACAAATCCTGGGACTTGGCCGTCAACCGTAACTCCCGGGGCACGAAAGTCTTGAATTTCAGCTCGGGATGCTTGGTCTGCTCATACACATTGAAGAGCCGCGAAAGGTTGACCGGACCATTCACGTTGAACACCTGCCACGGGTCCAGCTCGAATACCCCTCGCAGGCGCTCGATGATTTCCGGATCGGCGTCCGCCTCGATCTCCATGCGCACCGCATCGCCCTTGCGGCGGTTATGCAGTTCCGCGCGCACCGACTCGAGCAGACTCCGCGCCTCTTCTTCCGCCAGGTAAAGATTGCTGTTCCGGGTGACCCGAAACGCAGCCGACGAAACGATGTCGTAGCCGTGGTACATGCGAGCCGCGTGAAACGCCACCAGGTCCGCGAGAAAGATAAAATCGTCGGTATCTTCCGACGGCAGCCGGATCAGACGCGGCAAGGCGCGCGGCACGGTCACGACCCCCGTGTAGGTCATCGCCGAACGCCGCCGCCGGCGCAGCAGAAAAGCCACACACAGAGCCTTGTTGATGACCCGCGGGAACGGATGCGCCGGATCGACCGTCACCGGCGTCAGCAGCGGATCGAGTTCCCTTTCGCAATACTCCTCGACGAACGACTTGGCCGCCGCATCCAGTTCGTGCAGGCCGAGAACCCGAATCCCGTGCTCGGCCAGCCGCGGGCGCAGATGCCCGTTCCAGCAGTCGTATTGCTCGTCGACAAAGTCATGCGTCTCGCGATTGATCTGGTCGCGTTCTTCCACCAGCGTCAGCCCATCGGCCGCGCCTTCGTTGTAGCCGTCTTCGATCTGCTGGACCAGCGAGGCCACGCGCACTTCAAAGAATTCATCCAGGTTGCTGGCCGAGATCGAAAGAAACTTCAGCCGCTCCAGCAGCGGATTGTTCGGATCCGAAGCCTCTTCCAGAACCCGCCGGTTGAACGCGAGCCAGGACAGTTCGCGGTTGATGAAGTTTGCAGGATTGTCGAGTAAAGGTCTCGCCATAAACTAGTGAAGATTCCGCGCGGAGTGTACAGGCCTCTTGTCGAGAATGAGGAACTTCGCTTCAGAACCGTCCTCCCGCTTCAGGTACATGAAATGCTTATCCAGACGCAGCTCAACGTTCTCCCCTGGGCTCCACAGGCCGGGGAAAAATTCACGCATCGTATGCGGGAGGAATTCGCCCTCGCAGCGAATCCCGTTCACGTCCACGGCGATCGTAAAGTAAGGCTCTTCAGTCATGATCGGGGTATTGACAATGTAAAGTTGGACTTTGTCGCGCTCGTGCTGCTGGATGTCGACGATTTTGCCCGTTACATATTCCCGCTGGACGCCATGCGCGGCCGAAAGCGCCGCCAGCACGAAGATCCACACGGTGAGAGCCCTGCTCCTCATGACGAATCTACAGTATAAAACAGCCCTCGAACATTGCGCTTTGGCGGGAAAAATTGACAGCATTTTGATCCGCAAAGGCCAGCCTTGCCGGAGAAAAAACAAAAGGCGCCACTTCGGCGAATGGCGCCCTCCTGCATTGCAGATATTGCCGCTGGCTAGAAGGTGTAAATCAGGTCAAACTGCAGGCGGTTCAACCAGGGTTCGACCTGCCCCGGCTTCACGCCGGCCGCTGCCGGAGCGTTCAACAGATTGCTGTTGAGCGTGCGCCCGCGCCACCATGTGAATCCCGCTACCGTATTCTGGCGAATCTTCCACAGGGCATAGATGCGGTGCTGCAGGATGTTCGTGGGCGCGCGCTGATCGCTCTCCGCGAACGACGCGATCACGGAATCCTGTTCCTGGCGGAGCCAGGCGTAACCGAACTGCAAGTCGCCCTTGTTTTTCTGCTGGCCCACACTGGCATCGATCAGGTAGACGTGGGATTGCTTCCCCAGGCTGGTATTGACGGCCGGCTTGCTGGTAGTGCAGGTAACGACCAGAGTGACTGGATCCTGCGTGCACCCGCTGCGCGCGGATGTGTCGAACGGATGGTCGGCCGCATTGAGGTTGTTCTCGTATTCCAGAAGCAGGTTGATCGGAAAGCGCGCCGATGCTGTCTTGATCTGGTTGTTGAGAATGAAGTCGGCGTACAGGAAGTTCGAAAGGAAGTGCCACAGCGGTGCATTCGGCTTGGTCAGGTCGACCCAGGTCGCGTTGGTCATGCCGTTCGGCGAAAACACGCAACCGTTTGCGCTGGGCACGCTGATCGGCACCGTTGGAATGCTTCCACCCGCTCCCGTGACCGCGGGGTTCGAACAGCCCGGCCCTTCGCCCGGCACCGGAATCGGGCCCGTGTTTCCTCCCGGCGGCGTGCTGGTCGGATTGCCGTTGAGTCCGGCATTGGTCGCCGCTACCGCAAACGCGCTCGAATTCAGGAGCGCATCCTGATAGCGCCAGTTCTCCAGCAGGAACGATGGGGTCGTCGTCCATGGTCCGAAATTCAGCCTGGCCGAGACTTGTCCTCCCATCGCAAATGAATCGTGGCCCTTGTACACTCCTCCGGTTCCGGATGCTTCGTTGTACAGCAGTTGCATGGATTGGAAGGTCACGTTTTGCAGGCCCGGAACGCGATGAATGTCGAAGGAAAGTTTCTCGCTGAAGCCCTCGGGATTCAGATCCGGATCGCCCGTCACCGATGTGCGTTGCCACTGGTAGGCGAACTTCCCGGCCGTGATGGAGAGCCAGCGTTGCGCCGCGGGATTGTAGGTGATATAAGCGCGGTCCAACCCGATGGTCTTGCGGTCAAAATTGTTCGTGAACGTTTCGTTGGTAGTGGTCGGATCGCCCAGCGAGCCGGTCGCCAATGCCACGGCACCGTAGAAGTCTTCGTTCAGTTTCCCATCAAATCCAAAGCGCGCACGCACCCGGACGCGGTTGCGGTCGGCGACGCCCTGCTGCGTAAAATTCTCCCCGCGAATACGGATGTCCCCGGTCCACCGGAACCGGCCCAATGCGCCTTCGAGAAGCGCTAGGCGCTTCTGTTCGTCCTGATTACTCAGCAGTTCGTTCTGCACGGTCGTTTTCACGTCCGTAAGATCGGAACTCAGCCTGGCAACGGCGGCTTTATCGGCGCTCGAGGCCTGCGCCGCGACGGCTTTCCGTTGAGCGTCAGTAGCTGCGGTCTGGGCCTGCTGTGCGGTTTGCTGCGCCGACTGCACCGCCTGATCGCGTTGCGCCAGCCCCTGCTGCAACTGCTGGATCTGTTGCTGCTGGGCGGCGAGGGCATCACGCAAAGCTTGCACATCGGCCGCAGTCACCTGGGGCTCGTCGGTTTTCGCCGGAAGTTTCTTGGAACGGGGTTTGGGAGCGGTCTGCGCCCCGCCTGCCACCACCAGTAGCATAACCATGATCGATACGGCGAAGGCTTTCATCTTTTCAACCTCGATGGTCGTTCGTTCAGGAACAGGATGCATGGAGTTGAGTCCCGCAAAGCACTGTAAGTCTATTATATTAGTAGCCTACATGCACGCGGGAGACCGTCAGGCGGAATTTTCTAAGCTATTATCCCATGTATTTTCAGTATGTTGAGACTGAGCCTGCAAGGGTATCACAGGCCAGGAGCGCACACTCTTGCAGTGAAATGGAACAGGACCCGGATTCCGGGTCCTGTTTACCAGCTCGCTTAGACAGCAGTGCTGATTCGACTAACGGACTTGCTTGATTTCCGCCTTCACCTTTTCCGCAACATTGGTGGGCAACGGTGCGTAGGTCAATGCTGCGGTCATTTTCTGGCCGTCCTCCACCATCCAGTTCAGGAAGTCGGTGATGATTTTTCCCCTCGCGGCGTCCTTGGACTGGGACGGAATCAGCAGCCACGTGAAGCTCGAGATCGGATACGCGTCTTTGCCGGGGGCATTCGTGATGGATACCCGGAAGTCAGCGGGCATGGTTTTCATCGACCCGGCCGCCGCTGTCACGCTCTCCAGCGAGGCCTTCACAAAAGCTCCCGACGCATTCTTCACGCTGCCGTAAGGAATCTTGTTCTGCACTGCGTAGATCAACTCGACATAGCCGATCGCGCCCTGCATCTGACGCACGACCCCGGCAACGCCCTCGTTTCCTTTACCGCCCAGCCCTACCGGCCACTTGATGGAAGTTCCCTTCCCCGGTCCACTCTGCCACTCGGAACTGATTTTCGACAGATAGTCGGTGAAGATGTAGGTCGTCCCGCTGCCGTCAGAACGATGCACAACAATAATCGGCTGATCGGGAAACTTCACGCCCTGGTTGGCGGAGGCGATCGCCTTGTCGTTCCAGTTGGTGATCTTGCCCAGGAAAATGCCCGCCAGAACTTCCGGAGTGAATTTCACTTCTTCGGTCACGCCCGGAACGTTATAAGCGGGAACGACCGCACCCAGCACCGTAGGAACGTGCAGGATCTTCACTTTGGCTTGCGACAGTTGCTCGTCCGTCATCGGACCGTCACTGGCGCCGAAGTCCACCGTCCCGGCCAGCACCTGGCGGATGCCGCCGCCGCTGCCGATGGATTGATAGTTGATCTGAATATCGGGGTGCGCGTTGTGATACTCGTTGAACCACTTTGAGTACATCGGATAAGGAAACGTGGCGCCGGCTCCGTTCAATGTGGTTTGGGCCAGAGCGGGTACCGCCAGAGCTGAGCAGAGAACAAGCACCGCGATTCGACGGATCACTCGATCGTCCTCCTATGGGTGAGTTTCAACTCGGTTCTATCCGCGCGGTGTTACAGTACTGTTACAAATTGGTGAATTTCTCGTGAAACACCGGAGTTTGATTGCGCCTGCTCCGCAGCGTTGGCACACTCCTGTGGGGATCGCTGAAACGTGTCCGACTCGAACGACCGCTACGCGCCGGGCTGGCCTGGAATCGAGCCGCGCTGGACTTCCAGCGCCAAATCCGGCATTGGCACTGCCCTCAACCCGCATAGCCGTGTCTGGTACACGCTGAGTCACGGAATTCTCAACGAGGTCTACTTCCCGCGCGTCGATCAGGCCTGTACTCGCGACCTGGGATTGATCATTACCGACGGGCACAGCTACTTCTCTGAAGAAAAGCGGCACTGCAGCTTCGAAAACGCGCCCATCGAGCCCGGCATTCCCGTCTACCAACTCACCAACACCAGCCTCGACGGCCGCTACCGCATTCATAAGGAAATTCTCAGCGATCCGTATCGCAACGTCGTCCTGCAAAGAATTCACTTCGAACCGTTGCACGGCAAGCTCGAGGACTATCGCTGTTACGCGCTGCTGGCTCCGCACATCGCGAACTGGGGATTCGGCAACACGGGTTGGGCCGGAGACTACAAAGGGCGTCCCATGTTGTTTGCCCGCCGCGACCACGTCACGCTGGGCTTTGCTGCTTCCACTCCCTGGAGCGCACGCTCGGTCGGCTTTGCCGGGTATTCGGATGGCTGGCAGGATTTGTCGGAACACTTCCGCCTGACCTGGGACTACACCCGCGCGGAAAATGGCAACCTCGCCCTCACCGGCGAAATCGACCTCGTCGCCTGCCAAGGCAGATTCGTGCTCGCGCTTGGTTTCGGGCGCAATTGCTGGGAAGCTGGACAGCAGGTTCTATCCTCGCTGCTCGAGGACTGCGACGAAATTCGTGCGCACTTTGTCCGGCAATGGCGTACCTGGCACGAGGGTCTGCTTCCTCTCGATCGGGAGAAGCGCGACGTCGATCTCTACCGCACCAGCATGGCGGTGCTGCGCACGCATGAGTCCAAGGATTTCGTCGGCGGTATCATCGCCAGTCTTTCCATTCCCTGGGGCTTTAACAAGGGCGACGAGGATCTGGGCGGCTATCACCTGGTCTGGCCGCGCGATCTGGTGGAGACCGCGGGCGCGCTGGTCGCAGCAGAAGCCGTCAACGACGCGTTGCGCGTACTCCGCTACCTCGAATCCACGCAGGAGGCCGACGGGCACTGGGCGCAGAATCTCTGGTTGGATGGCCGTCCCTACTGGGCAGGCATTCAGATGGATGAGACCGCATTCCCCATCCTGCTGCTGGACTTGCTGCGCCGCGAAGCCGGGGACCTCTTAGGGGATCTTCGTCGCTGGTGGCCCATGGTGCGCAACGCCGCCAGTTTCATTGTGCGCAACGGACCGGTCACCCAGCAGGACCGTTGGGAAGAAGACGGCGGATATTCGCCGTTCACGCTCGCGGTTGAGATCGCCGCGCTGCTCGCGGCCGCCGACATTGCAGACCTGGTCGGCGAAACGGTACCCGCAGAATACCTGCGCGACACCGCCGACACCTGGAACGACAACATCGAGCGCTGGACTTACACGCTGGATGGCGATCTCGCGCGCCAGATCGGGGTCGACGGCTATTACGTTCGGATTGCTCCCGACTCCGACGGTGCCGCCTCGCCCTTGCAGGGCTTCGTGCCCATCAAGAACCGCGCGCCCGATCAGAGTTCCGCGCGCGCTACCGCCGTGATCAGTCCAGACTCCCTCGCGCTGGTGCGCTTCGGCCTGCGCGCGCACGACGACCCGCGCATTCTCAACACCATTAAAGTGGTCGACGACCTTCTGCGCGCCGTTTTGCCGCAAGGCCCGTGCTGGTACCGCTACAACGGCGACGGCTACGGCGAGCATGAAGACGGCAGTCCCTTCGACGGCACGGGCGTCGGCCGGCCCTGGCCGCTGCTGGCGGGAGAGCGCGCGCACTACGAAATTTCGGCGGGACGGACTGAGCTGGCCGACGCCCTGTTGCGCGTCATGGAAGGCTCAGTCGCCGGTTCGAGCCGCCTGATTCCGGAACAGGTGTGGGATGGGTCCGACATCCCGGATCTCGAACTGTTCCGAGGAAAGCCGACGGGCTCCGCCTGCCCGCTGGTGTGGGCGCATTCGGAGTACATCAAGCTGCGCCGTTCCCTGCGTGATGGCCGCGTGTTTGATCAGCCCCCGCAGACCGTGCAACGCTATCTCGTCGAAAAGCGTCATTGCCAGTATTTCTTCTGGATCTTCAATAACAAGGCGCGCACCATGCCCTGCGGCAAGACGCTCCGCATCGCCCTGCTGTCGCCCGCGACCATCCACTGGAGCATGGACGACTGGAAGACTGTCTTCGACATCCACACGCGCGATACCGGGCTCGGAGTCCACGTCGCCGACCTGCCCACAGAAAAGGTTCCCGTGTCGTACCAGATCGTCTTCACCTTTAAATGGGATCAGGACGCCCGCTGGGAAGGCGTGGACTATACCGTCGTCGCAGAGTAGCCACATGAGATAGGAATGAAGTTGTCAGGGGAGGGGCGGGCCCGCCGATGGACTTCACTCTCGACTCAGACCGGTGGCTCTTGAGCGAATCAGGAGACCCGCTTACAACCAGGTGCCGCTGCGCTTCGCGCGCCGACGGCCGAGGGCGGCCGTCGCTACGCAGCCTATCCCGTGAACTCCAGTTCCACCACCGTGCAGTCATCCCCTAGCGGCGTGCCCGCACAAAATGTCGACACCGACGCGAAAATGTCCTCCAGTGTTGGGCTCTTCGCCGCGATTTCTTCCAGCCGCTCGTTGTCGTAAAACTCGCCGTCCGCATTCTCCGCTTCGGTGACGCCGTCGGTCACCAGGATGAAGCGGTCGCCCGGCTTCATGTGCACGCGGTCGCCTTCATAAGTCGCATCGGCCAGCAAACCCACCGGAAGATTGCCATGCTGCGGGCGAACCACCTTCCCTTGCGACACCAGCAGTGGCGGAACGTGCCCGCAGTTCACATACTCGAGTTCGCCGTCCTTGCGAATGCGCGTGATGATGACCGTCGCGTATTTTTCCCCCAGATGTTTCTGCGTAAAGAAGCGGTTCACCGCTCCCATGATGTCAGCCAGCGGCATCCGGGCGCTCAGGTGGGAATACACCATCCCCTGCAAGGTCGAAGCCAGCAGCGCCGCCGAGACTCCCTTCCCGCTTACGTCCGCCAGCACAACCGCCAGCCCGTCTTCCGTATTCACCACGTCGAAGAAGTCGCCCCCAATTTCCTTGCAGGACAGATTCCGTCCGCGCATTTTCGCAAACGGGACTTCCGGAATCGTCACCGCCATCAGCCGCTGCTGAATTGAGGCGGCAATCGCCAGTTCCTGCTGGTAGCGTCGCGAGGCTTCTTCGGCCTGCACCAGGCGCGCGTTCTCGATTAGCGAGGCCGTATCGGTGGCAATTACTCGCAGAATGTCGTGGCTGACTTGCGAGATGTCGCGCGACGCAAACCTCGAGTCGAGATACAGCGCCCCCATCACCTCGGCGTCTGCCGGATTGCTCGCATCCCGGATCGTCTGCACCTGCGGCTTTCGCAACGGCAGGCAGATCACGGTCCGCAAATCGTAGGCCACGATGCTCTGGCGTATCGCCAGGTCGAGGGACTGGCTGGTGTCGCTAAACAAGAATTCGGAATTCGATTTCATTGCCTCGTCCAGCACCGAATGCGAAATGGTCTTGTCGTCCAGCAGTGCCTCGCCTTTGGAGTTGCGCCCGGCCGCCAGGCGCAGGTTCCCTTCCTCGTCCTTCAGGAACACGTACCCGCGCTCGGCATGAATCAACTTCAAGAGTGGTGTCGACCAATGTCACCAGGATTTCGTCGAGCACGCCTACCGTGTTCAGCTTGCGCGCCGCCTCCAGGAACAAGCGTCAGCTTCTCCAGGTCGGTCGTGTCGGTAGAGATCTGGATTCCAGAAATCTGGCTCAGGAACTCGCGCGCCGTATTCGAAGTCGCATGTTGCGGGCTGAAGATAACGTAGGCCACGTCGCGCACGCCGAACTCCACGCGATCGTTGCGCTGCAGCCTTTGCCGCTGGACGCGCTCTCCATTCACATACGTCCCATGCTTGCTTCCCTGGTCGACCACGAAGAAGTCGCCGTTCTCCGCGACGATCAGGGCGTGGTCACGCGATACGCGCGGATCGGGAATGACCAGGTCCTTATCCACCTTGCGCCCCACCGAGAAAGGCGTGCGGTTCATCACGATCGAGCGTTGCTCGTTGCCCTGCACGTAGATCAACGAGGGAAACACCCCGGAGCCAGGGTCGGACGTGATGCCGGAAATGGGATGGAACGCCATGGACGAGCTTCGCCGCTCTTCTTCTTGACTACAGATAATGACAGGAATGAGGCCCAGCGGAAAGGGGCTGCATCCGCTTGCTAACCGCAATGGGGCCAACCCGGGAGCAGCCGGGGCGCCGTTCTAATCGGGAATTGCAATCCTGGTCAGGAATGGCTTCCTTTGAATGCCGCGATGGCCTCCTGCTCGGTGTCATACACCTCAAATACCGTGGCCAGCTTGGTGATGGACAGGACGTCACGCAGCCGCTGTCCGAGGCCGGTCAGCTTGATGTCCGCGCCCTGGGCCCGCGCCGAAGAATAGACGCCCACCAGCGTGCCCAGCCCACCGCTGTCGATGTAGGTGACCCCGCTCAGATTCAGCACGATGCGCTTGGTGGTTTCCAGCAATTTCTTCAGACTCTCGCGGAGGCCGCTCGCTTCCTCTCCGAACACAATCCGCCCGGAGCAGGCTACGATCGTCACGCCGTTCGCCAGCAGCGTATCCATCTTCAGTGTCATCCCGGCCTCCCCAGCCTTCTATCGTCAAAATTTGCCTGAGAAGCCTACCCCTTGCGACCACCCAATGCAAGTTTTGGCCCGGATTGCGCGACGTCAACCGAACACTGATTCTCCTCTTCAGGCCACCATCCCGCTCTCCCTCGCTAACTCGAGGGCCAAGCCTTCTTGCTCCCGCCAGACCACCATCAGCAGGATGCTCAGCGGAATCAGGCACACAATCGGCATCGGCATCTTGGCGCTCGTGTACAGCGGAAGCCACCACCACTGCTGCACGCTTTCGGGCGCGAGGAACAAGGACGCCGCACTCAACCCAATGGAAGCCACCCATGGCCAGGCGACGGCGATCACGCTCAATACGCTGCCGGCACGAGCCATCGCACTCCGATTCCACAGTACCGGCCAGTTCTGGATCAGCACTAGCAAGGACGGCAGCACCAGGATGTAGTTGTAGGGCGCAAACATTGGAATGATGATCACCGTGACCGCCAGCACCAGCGCCATCACCAGCGAAAACAGGCGTGACCCGGCTGCCTGCTTTCGACATCGCCAGCACAGCGCGCCCACTGCGGCGACGATCAGCGCCGTCAGAATTCTTCCCCACCCCGGCGTCAGCAATACGTCCAGCATGGACATGCGCCCGGCATAGTTCCGGTAGTCGCGCATGGCGGAGAGAAAATTCCCAAACCACCCTGGCAGCAAGACTTCAGACCCTGTGAACAGTAAACCCAGGGCGGTACCGAATCCCCAAACAAAGCGCTGTCGTTGTCGCCAGTCACTGACTGCCCATAGCAGAAGGCTGGCCGTGATGGGCACCACCAGCTGCGGTTTGATCGACGCCACGGCCAACATGGCTCCCGCCGCGAACAAGTTTCCGCCAACCAGCAATGCCATGGCGCCCGAGATCAGCGCCGCCACCACCAGCGTGAGTTGCTGCAGCTTCAATCCCTGCATCGCCGGAAAGCTTCCCAGAGTCAGCACAACTGCGGTGAGCAGGTGGAGGGCCTGCGGTCGCCACCCGATGGTCCGAAACCACAAAGGCACGCTCACTACGGTCACAACCACCAGCAGCCAGAAAAACACGATGGTCACGCGTTCAAATGGAAGGCCAACCGAGGGCGCCAACAGAAACGCCACGTAAACCGGGTACGCGAACCCTTGCTGGTCTCTCGGATCTCCCGGACGGCTCGCATCCAGCACGCGCCCGTAGTAGCCAACCTGAATTTCGCGAGTGATCTCGTGACTGTAGGGGTTGCGATGGTGCAGCAGCAGCTCCCGCGAGCCCAACCAGCGTGGATAGAGATCGGACAGGTTTCCACGCGGCCGCTCGTGGGCCGCGGCATCGGCGCGTTGATAAGGCACCAGAATGTGGCTGACGTAAAACCACATGCCGCCCGCGCAGACCAGCGCCAGCGCCAGCCCAAGTCTTGGATGTTTCAGCAATCGATCGTCCCAGTCTTTCCTCTGTCTGAATGGTGGCCCGTAGACTCGCGCTCGATTCTTACATACGAACGCACATGCTCACGTGTGCTATTCCCGTCTTGCCCGAAAGGGCATATCGTATGCGCACCGCATGTCAAAGCCAAGAATCCCGGAACTCGACGGCATTCGCGGGCTTGCTATCTTGCTGGTACTGATCTGGCATTATCTTGCCAGTCCGCTCTTGCGGAGTTCTGACGGCACGAGCAGGTTCGTCGGCCGGTTGATGATGCAAAGCTGGTCCGGGGTTGATCTGTTCTTCGTGCTCTCAGGCTTCCTGATCGGCGGGATTCTCATCGACGCACGGGGCTCCCGGACCTTCTTTTCAACCTTCTATATACGGCGCTTTTTCAGGATTCTTCCGATTTATGCAGTCTGCTGTCTGGCCTACTTCCCGCTTTCTGTACTGATGCGCAGCGCTTTTCATCTCGGCGTGCCGTCCATGCCCTGGTACACCTACGCGACGTTCACTCAGAATCTTTGGCTGAACAATAGCCGCTGGCCGGTCTACCTGGTTCAAACCTGGTCGCTCGCAGTGGAGGAACAGTTTTATCTGACGCTGCCTCTGCTGGTATGGTTCGTCACTCCAAAGAATCTCTGGAAAGTCGCGGTTACCGGCGTTGTCGGCGCGATGGCATTTCGATTTCTGTTGATGGCGCGCTTCCACGCAAGCGCGGTGACTGCCGCGTATGTCCTGCTTCCCTGCCGGGCCGATGCTCTGCTGGTCGGGTTGCTCGCAGCCATCGCGATCCGCAATGCCGAAGCGAGACGCTGGATCGAAAACAATCGGCGGGGAATGCAGATTTTCGTCGGCACATCACTCGCGATCTTCCTTGTTTGTGGAATGAAAGGCATCGGCGTCATGACTCCCCTGATGTCCGGTTTCGGATACACCGGCTTGGCTCTCCTTTACGTGTGCGTACTGCTTTTAACGCTGACCTCGCGCGGCTGGTTGGGACGATTTTTTTCGTACCCCGTATTGCGATGGCTCGGAACGATCGCCTACGGGCTTTATCTTTTCCACGTCCCAATGCTGAATTTGAGCACAGTGGTCCTGCGGCACTTCCCGGCACCCATCTTTTTGACCGCGGCCGTGGCCGCATCACTCCTGTTAAGCCATCTATCCTGGACGCTGTTTGAATCGCGCATGGTGGAAATTGGTCACCGCTTCGTTTACAAAGAAAATCGGCAAGGATCCCCGATTGAAGTCGGAGTCCTTGGCGTCGGTTCCGGTACAGATAGCCTTGGACACCGGGATCTACTGGACGCACCAGCATCCAGCATTTCGACCTAACCAGCCACGCATCCCTTAGTGAGACAGCGGTGCCCCAGCTTCGCGCCCGTTCTTCGGGCGCTAACCTGGGCCGAGCACGAACACTGCCTTTGAAGCCTGGCGCCACTCGCGCGACTTTGGCGAAGGGGTTCCCGGCCGTCGGGTTCTATTGCAATGGCTTGCGCGCCAACACCTGGTACTGACCCCCGAAAGGAAACTTGGTCAGAAATGCCTCGGCCGGGCGCAACGCCTTCAGCACGCGCGGAAAGAAAAACCGGAAATCGCTCCGCAGAATTTCAAATCCGCCCCGGCGCAACAGCCGCGCCGCTTCCGGCGGGCTGATCTTGACGGCATCGTGATCGAACTCGCACTTGTACATCACGTACTGGGTCCCCGGATTCCAGGGATTGTTTTCCCAAAGCCCGAACATTCCCCCAGGCCGCAGGCACCTGAAGATATAGCTCACCGCCTTGGCGCGCTCGCCCACAGGAATGTGGTGAAACACACCGTTGCAATAAACGACGTCCGTCGCCCCTTGGGGAGCATATTCCGCAAACCTGAAAAACTGCGCATAGCCGCCATGCCGCGCGCGGGCCCGCTCCAGCGACATCCTCGAAACATCCAGCCCCACCACCGATCCGCTTCCCAGAATCTCGCGCAGAAGCAGCGCCGTGTCGCCGGTGCCGCAGCCGTAGTCGAGCGCACTGTGCGCCGGTTGGCCGACCTCCTTCAGACACTTCGCCAGCCACTCCACCCGGGCCCGGGCGAAAAATTCCTTGGTCTCTCCGCTCGCGGCCAGCGCATCGTTCAGGCATTGGTCGTAGTTGTCCGCAAATCGGTCGAACTCGGCGGGATCGCTCATCGGCGCGGCAGCCCGAGCACACTCAGAAAGAAACTCGTGAAGATGGTTTGCGCGCCCAGGGTCAGCAACAGCACTGCTAGAATCACGATCCGCATCGTGTGCGAGTAGTCGAGTGGACCAAAATGCCGCAGTCCCCATCCCACCACCGCCATCACGGAGGCAGCGAATCCTCCGATAAGCAGTACTGCGCCTACCGCCAGACCCACCTCGAGCGTGATGTAGCGGAAAAATCTGTCAAGCGTGGGATCGGGCGGGTGCAGTTTCTCCGACACCGCGAACAGCTTCGTGAACACCGCAAAGCAGATGCTCTGAAATCCCAGCAGCACAAAGGCCGCCGCGTACAGCAGCGTATGCACATCGTAGGTTACACTCCCCACGGTTCGTGGCGCGGGCAAAAGCCACGCTCCCAGCAGCGCACCCACCGCCACAAGCGCAATCCCGGGATACAAGAACAACCAGCGGGGACTGTAGAGCAGAAAGAAACGCAAGGTCCGCCAGCCATCGCGCCATGTTCGCAAATGCGGCGGCCGGCTGCGTCCATCGGGAGAAAGGGTGGTCGGCACTTCGGCGATGTGCAGATTCAATAGCGTCGCCTTCACCACCATCTCGGTGGCGAACTCCATGCCCGTCGTACGCAGCCCCATGCGCTCGTACGCTTCCCTGCGGAATCCGCGCAGGCCGCAATAGAAATCTCCCACCGCGCGGTTGCGGAAGAACAACCGGCCCAGCCAGGTCAGCGCCGGATTTCCAAAATACTGGTGCATGGGCGGCATCGCTCCTTTTGCAATCCCGCCCGTAAAGCGGTTGCCCATCACCAGGTCGGCGCCCCCGCGCAATGGCTCCATAAAGCGGGGAATGTGCGCGAAGTCATAGCTCGCATCCGCGTCACCCATCACGATGTACTTTCCTGCCGCGGCCGCGATGCCTCCCATGAGCGCATTCCCATATCCCTTGGCCGGCACGCGAATCACGCGCGCCCCCAGCCGCTCGCCAATCTCAATCGACCCGTCGGTGCTGCCGTTGTCGGCCACCACCACTTCCCCGGCGATATTCGCGTCGCGCATGGCCTGCTGCGCGCGCAGGATGCAGGTCTCCAGGGTTTCCGCCTCGTTCAGGCACGGCAAGACCACCGAGAGTTCCACCGCCGTCGGCGCCCCCTGCGGGACGGGATCTTTCACTTCAGGTCTGATGGTCGCGGCCACCTGCGCTCCTTGGAATTTAGAGAACAGAATCCAACCGCCGCCCTCCCGGGATTCTGCTACAAATGAAATCCAATCACGAATTCACGTGCTGAGTTTTCATCGGAGTTTATCAAAGGCATTGTCCCCGGAGGCCCGGTGTCCCTCCTTTTTGGCTTGATCGTGGCGGCGCTGCTCGCGCTTGGCTGGTTTGCGCCGGGCGCCGGCGACCGCTGGATCCGCCCCCTCGAAAAAAGCCTGGCAAGTTTTTCCCGCCGAAAATCCGCGACGGTTCTATGTCTGGGCATGGTGGCAATTCTGATTCGCCTCGCCCTCCTGCCCGTATCTCCTATCCCGGTGCCCGCCGTTCACGACGAATTCAGCTACCTGCTGTCCGCCGACACCTTCGCACACGGCCGCCTCACCAACCCGCCTCATCCGATGTGGATGTTCTTCGATACCTTCCACGTCCTTCAGCACCCGACGTATGCCTCGAAGTATCCCCCGGCGAACGGTGCAGCGATGGCCATCGGCCAGTTGCTGGGCCATCCCTGGGTGGGCGTGCTGCTCAGCATGGGGGCCATGGTGATGGCCATGACCTGGATGCTGCAGGGATGGTTCCCCCCGCCATGGGCCCTGCTCGGCGGCGTACTGGTTGTCGCGCGCCTTGGCTCGTTCACATACTGGGTCGATAGTTACTACAACGGTTCGGTCGCGGCTGCCGGCGCCGCACTGGTGCTCGGAGCATTTCCTCGAATCGTGCGCAGAAGTCGCCCGCTCGACGCCCTGCTCATGGGCGCTGGCGCGGTGATTCTGGCCTGCAGCCGGCCGGTCGAAGGACTCATCTTCTGCCTCCCCATTGCCATCGCACTGCCGCTCGCATTTCGATCCAGGCAGAAATCCCTCACCTTCCGCGTGCTTCTTCCCATGGCGCCCATGCTGGCCGCGGGCGTGATTTTCCTGGCCTATTACAACGCCCGAATCACAGGCCATCCAACACTGTTTCCGTACGTTGCCTACCATCGTCAGTATTTCAACTACCCGGTCTTGGCGTGGCAGAAGGTGGCAGCGCCGTTGCACTATTCCAACCCTCAGTTTGAGGTGTTTTTCAATAAGTGGCAGCGTGCCCAATACCCGCTCACCTGGGCTGGCTGGAGGCAGCGCAGCTTCAGCGCATTCTGGATATGGTGGTATGTCTTCCTGGGCCCGGTCCTCACGCTGCCTTTCGTGATGCTGATCCGCCTGGTCCGGGACCGGCGCATGCGGCTGCCGCTTTGCCAGTTCGCCCTGTGCACGGCAGGTCTGCTCTCGATCGTCTGGTTCCAGCCGCACTACGCGGCGCCGCTGGCGGCTACGCTCTTCATTTTGCTGGTTCAGGCCATCCGGCATCTGCGCCGAGCCCAGATCCAAGGCAAGCGGGTCGGCATCTTCCTGACTCGCCTGGTTGTGCTGCTCGCGATCGACTGGATCGTGATCCAGGCAGGCCAGGCGGCTCGGCACCCGATCGTCGGATGGGCGACCGGCCGGGCTTCCGTTACCAGCATCTTGAGGTCAGTCCCGGGCGATCACCTCGTTCTGGTCCGCTACCAGCCAAATCACAACGTCCACCACGAATGGGTCTACAACGGCGCCGACATCGACCATACTCGGATTGTGTGGGCGCGCGAGATTCCGGGCCAGGATCTGCATCCCTTGTTCAACTACTTTAAAGACAGGAAAATGTGGCTGCTCGAGCCGGATAAATCTCCTCCCCAGCTCAGCCCTTACCCGCCGGATCGGTAAGGCCCCACCCCAGCCACGGGGACCCCGTGTCCTCATGTACTGATAAGAGGCTTGCCGGGCCCCGGAATCAAGAAATTAGCTTCCCCTCGGCTCCGCTCGCGGTATGATAGGCGCATCCGGACGGCGCGCGGGCCCGCCGGGCTCCTCAAATCTTTGATTCGATTGAAAAAGGAAGTCGTTCCGATCTCAGGAGCACTCCGGGTATCGCCCGTGACAGGCGGATCCTTCATCTTCGATTCGTGCCTGTGTCTGCAGGAGGAATAAGAATGCGCGAAGCCCTTCGCAAGTTGATGCGCGATGAGCAAGGACAGGACATCGCCGAGTACGCCGTCATGCTAGCCGTCATTTTGGTCATTGTGGTGGGAACCGTCCGCCTGATTGGCTCGAACGCGAATACAGTCTTCTCGCAGGTCGCCAGCTCGATTCAGTAGCGGCGTGCACGATTTTTGACGGTAATTCGGCCCTGGGCTCGTAAGAAAATTTGGTTGTTCGGAAAGTCCGTGCGACCTGATGTCCCACATCTGCAAGTTTTTGGGTCGTTTTGAGGAGTAGGCATGAACCGTTCACGGCTCCTTTTCATTGGAGTCCTTGCGTTGGCCCTCGGAGCTTTCGTCAGCTTCGTGGTCTACAAAAATATGCTGTCCAAAACCAATGCCAACAATGAGCCTGGCGCCGAGGTCATCGTCGCCGCCAACGATCTTCAGGTTGGTTCGAAATTGCTGGACGGGGACGTCCGCCAGGTCAAGGTTCCCACCTCGGTGCTGCCGCCCAACTACTTTCGCAACAAGTCCCAGGTGCTAGGCCGGGGCGTCATTCTTCCCGTCCAAAAAGGTGAATTCATCCTGCCCAGCAAGCTGGCCCCCGAGAACGCCGGCTCCGGCCTGCCGTCCCTCATTCCCTCCGGCATGCGAGCCGTTTCGGTCCGCGTGAATGATGTCGTGGCGGTAGCTGGCTTTGTCGTCCCGGGCACCCGGGTGGACGTGCTTCTTACCGGCAACCCCGTGGGAGCGAATGAACAGCAGACCACGACCGTGCTGGAAAATGTCGCCGTCATTGCCGCCGGCAATAAACTGGAGCGCAACAGTGCCGGCGAGCCGCAGAGCACGCCCGTGATTACTCTGCTGGTATCGCCCGACGACGCCCAGAAGCTCACCCTGGCCAGTTCGCAGGGCAAAATTCAGCTCGCACTGCGCAATCCGATCGATACCAAGAAGGAAGAACTCCCCGGGACCAAAGCCACCGGTCTCTACCGCAATCTGAATCCACCGGCTCCCCCGCCTCGGCCCAGGGTTTTCAAAGCTCCAAAAGCTGAGCCTGTCCCAACACCCGCGGGTTATAAGGTCGAGGTGATTCGCGGCAACAAGGTCGACGAAACCAAGTTCCCAGATCAAACAGGCGCCCACTAGGAAATGGATTTCTCTCGCGCGACACAATCTCTGCGGTCTTCTCGAAGCTCGAGGTATTGCACGATGATGTTTGCTCCGACCATCGGCGGTACCTTCGCCACTGCCTTCCTATTGTCGTCGCTGGCATGGGCCAACACAGTCCAACAGGAGCCGGCTGCCAGCGCGCCCGCTGCTCAATCGCCTGCGCAACAATCGCCTGCGCAGGTCGAGCATCCTTCTTCGGCGTCCGTGCCCAGTCCGAACGAAGCCACCGGGGCCGCCCCCTTGCGCGTGATGGTCGGCAAATCGCTGCTCATCAACACCAGCGAGCGGCTAAAGCGTGTCTCGGTCACCGATCCTGCCGTCGCCGACATCTCCGTCGTCACGCCCACCCAGGTTCTGGTGCACGGCCGTTCCGCCGGCGAAGTCTCGCTGCTGATCTGGGACGAACTCGAGCGCTCCCGCAGTTTCGACCTTCGCGTTGACGTCGACGTCACCGCCGCCGCCGAAGAAGAGAAGAGCGTCTTCCCCGACGAACAGATCGTCGTCACGCCGTCGCGTTCCGCCATCGTGCTCTCCGGCCACGTCTCCGACGAGACCGTCGCCACCCGCGCCGGCAAAATTGCCGAGGCCTATTCGAAGAACGTCGTCAACGTACTCACTTTCGGCCCCAAGGGCGCGCAGGAAGTTCTGCTCGAAGTAAAATTTGCTGAAGTCGATCGCTCGGCGCTTACTCAGTTGGGGATCAACTTCTTTATGCCCGGCCAGGGCAACACGATCGCCTTGAGCCAGACCGGACAGTTCGGCTCGGTTAGCATCCGCAATACCGGGACCACCACCACGACCAACGGCAGCACCTCCACCACCACCACTACTTCGACTCCGCCCACCGTCAACATCAGCGACTTCCTCAACCTGTTTGTCGCCCGCACCGACGTCAACGTGGGTGCTGTCATCAAGGCGCTGCAAGCCAAGAACCTGCTGCAGATTCTCGCCGAGCCCAACCTGATCGCCGTCAATGGCAAGGAAGCAAGCTTCCTGGCAGGCGGAGAATTTCCTTTCCCCATCGTCCAGCCCAGCCAGGGCTTCACCGCGGTAACCATTCAGTTCAAGGAATTCGGCGTGAAGTTGAAGTTCACTCCCGTCATCATGCCTAGTGGGACGATTCACCTTAAAGTAGTACCTGAGGTCAGCACGCTGGATTTCGCGAACGCCCTGCAGATTTCCGGCTTCCTGATTCCCGCCCTCAGCACCCGCCGGGCGGACACCGAATTCGAACTCCAGGATGGGCAGAGCTTCGTGATTGCCGGACTGATGGACAATCGCGTCACCAGCATCGCGAACAAGATTCCCGGGCTCGGCGATCTTCCGATTATCGGTAATCTCTTCAAGAGTAAAAGCTTGCAGAAAAGCAACGCCGAATTGATGGTGTTGTGCACGGTCAAGAAGGTTTCTCCGGAGATGAAAACGCCCGCCGGGCCGACCAATCCCCAACCTTTCCTCGACAACGATAAGTTCGACGGGAAAAAGCCCACGGGAAAGTAGTGTGCTGTCATGGCTGAGCTTTCGGTAGTCATCGTCGCGAGCGACAGTGAGCAGCGTGCCGTGCTGCAGGTGCTGGTCGACGGCACCAGCGTGGCGCGTACCGCGCACTCCGCGCCCAGCTATCCCGTCACCGGGACCGACCCGCTCATCGCCCGCATTCGTGGCTTGAATCCCGACGTCACCCTGGTCGATCTGCCGGTCGACAACCCCTCGGCCGCGTTGCACGCCATCGAACTTCTCCGCCACGAATTGCCCGAAGCCGCCGTCTTCGCCATCGGCAGCATGACCCAGCCTCAGGTCATCGTGAGCGCCATGCGCGCGGGCGCGAAAGAATTCATCGAGCGCCCGACCACCACCACCGATCTGCTCGAAGCCTTCATCCGTCTTTCGTCGAACCAGCGCAAGGTGAAGCGGGAAGGTCCCCGCGGCAAGACGTTCACGGTGGTCAACGCCAAGGGCGGAAGCGGCGCCACCACGGTTGCGGTGAATCTCGCTCTCGCCCTGCAGGCAGCCTATGGAAACGTCGCGCTGGTTGATCTCGCGCCGCTGGGCCACGCCGTCCTGCACCTGAATCTAAAGGCGCCCTTCACGGTGGCGGATGCTATCCGAAACCTCCACCGCCTCGATAGCTCCCTGCTCGAAAGCTTTATGACGCGCCACTCCGGCGGGCTGCAGCTTCTGGCCGGCGCGAACACTCCCGCGGTCAGCGAACCCAGCAGCGCCGAATTCGCCCGCCTGTTCGACTTGATGGCCAATCATTTCCGTTACGTGGTGGTCGACAATTCTTCTCGCCTCGACAGCGCCACCCGCCTGGTGGGAAATCTATCGGAGGCGGTTTTGCTGGTGGCCCACGCGGATGTCGCGTCGCTTTGGAGTGCGTCCCGTGTGGTGCAGTTCCTGGGAGAAAACGCCGGGCGCGAGCGCGTGAAGCTGGTGTTAAACCGCTTTCGCAAGATTCCCGGCTTCCACGAAAGCGATGCGGAAACCGCTTCCGGCGCCAGCTTGCTGTGGCGCGTGCCCAACCAGTATTTTGCAGTATCCAGCGCCATCGACCGCGGCATTCCGCTGATGGCGCAGAACCATACCGAGATTGCGCGCTCTTTCAGCGGACTGGCAACCACGCTCACCAAAGACGACGACGACGTGAAGCGTTCTGCCTGGTCACTGTTTAAAACTGTTTAGGGAGAAAAATGGCAAACCTGCAATCCTTCGAGCGAGCTGAGTACCAACAGGTCAAGGCCGACCTCCATCGCAAGATCCTCGACCGCCTGGATCTCGAGAAGCTCGGCCGCACCAATAGCGAGACCGCCCGCGAAGAAGTCCTGATTCTGATTCGAAGCTCGGTCAACAGCGAAGCTGTGCCTCTCAGCTTTGCCGAGCGCGAACGTCTGGCGCGCGAGATTCTCGACGAAATCTTCGGCCTCGGCCCGCTCGAGCCGCTGCTCAAAGACCCCAGCATCTCCGATATCCTGGTCAACCGCTTCGACAAGGTCTACATCGAGCGCGGCGGAAAGCTCGAGCCCACCGGACTTTCCTTCAAAGACAACCAGCACCTCATGCAGATCATCGATCGCATCGTGTCGCGGGTGGGCCGGCGCATCGACGAGTCTTCGCCCATGGTCGACGCCCGCCTCGCCGACGGCTCCCGCGTCAACGCCATTATTCCTCCGCTGGCGATCGATGGCGCTTGCCTCTCCATCCGCCGTTTTGGACGCGACCCGATCACCGCCCGCCAGATGATCGAGAACAAGAGCCTCACCGAGCCCATGCTCGAACTGCTCTCGGCGATGGTAAAAGGCCGCCTGAATCTCCTGATCTCCGGCGGAACCGGCGCCGGTAAAACCACCGTCCTCAATGTTCTCTCGGGATACATCCCTAACAGCGAGCGCGTGGTCACCATCGAGGATGCCGCCGAATTGCAGATGAAGCAGGAACACGTGGTGCGCCTTGAAACCCGTCCGCCCAACATCGAAGGCAAGGGCGCCATCCGCCAGCGGCAACTCGTCATCAACAGCCTGCGTATGCGGCCGGACCGCATCGTGGTGGGCGAGGTGCGCGGCGAAGAAGCCTTCGACATGCTTCAGGCCATGAACACCGGTCACGAAGGCTCGCTGACTACGGTCCACGCCAACTCGCAACGCGACGCGCTGGCACGCATTGAAAACATGGTGTCGATGGCCAATTTGAATATCCCGGAACGCGCGGTTCGTCACCAGATTTCTTCGGCCATCCACGCGGTCGTTCAGGTAGCCCGCCTGTCCGATGGCACGCGCAAAATCATTACCATTTCCGAAATCACCGGCATGGAGACCGACATCATCTCCATGCAGGACATTTTCGTTTTCGACCGCCTCGGGATCGACGAGAGCGGCAAGGTTCGCGGCATGTTCCGCGCCACCGGCATCCGCCCCAAATTCGCGGAGCGCCTGGCTACCGGAGGCTGCCGCCTGCGCCCGGGACTGTTTGAGTCGCGTGTGGAGGTTTAGCTGAGGATCAATCGATGCCTGCACTAATCGCTCTGCTCGTTTTTGTGGTCGTCACGTTGGGCGGATTCGTGGTCTTCTCGCTGCTCGACGAGCGGAAGTCGCGGGCCCGGGTGCTTCGCGACCGTCTGGCGTCCACCAGCGAGACCGGAGAAACCAAGCCGCTGGAAGACATCGCGTTGTTGCGCGATGAAATGCTCAGCGAGATCCCGGCGCTGGACACCCTGCTGCGTCGGTCCGACCGCGTCTCCGCGCTGCAGAAGACTCTCTCCCAGGCCGACATCAAGTTTCGCGCCGGCAACTTTCTGCTCCTGTGTCTGGGCTGCGGCATCGTAACTGCCTTCATCGCGTATGTCGCCGCCAACAGAGTCCTGGCCTTCGCGTGGGTGGGTTTCCTGCTCGGGTGTTTTGTGCCCTACTCCTTCGCGAACTACAAGCGCAGCAAACGGTTCGGTGAATTCGAAGAGTTGTTCCCGGAAGCCATCGACACGCTGGCGCGCGCCGTGCGCGCCGGCCATGCTTTCACTACCGCGCTGGAAATGATTTCCGACGAAGTCTCCGAGCCCGTAGCCAGCGAGTTTCGTAAGCTGTTCGAAGAACAGAAATTCGGCCTCCCGGTGCGCGAAGCCCTGGGCAATCTGGCCGACCGTGTTCCCCTGGTCGACGTCAAGTTCTTCGTCACCGCGGTGATGCTCCAGCGCGAGACCGGCGGCAATCTCGCCGAGATTCTCGATAACCTCTCCTACGTTATCCGCGAGCGCTTCAAGATTTTGCGCCAGGTGCGCGTCTATACCGCGCAGGGCCGCCTTACCATGCTTCTGCTGATGGGCATGCCTCCCCTCATCGTGATGGGCATGTATTTCATGAACCCGCAGTTCATCCAACCCTTATTCACAGATCCCATCGGGCACGCCATGCTGGTCATCGGCATCGTGCTGCAGACCATGGGCTACTTTGTGATTCGCAAGATTATCCGGATTCAGGTCTGAACCTATGGCGATGATTCTGGCAATTCTCCTCTTCGTGACCATCGCGCTGGCGGTGTTCGCCTTCGGCGCGGCGGCCTACGCTCCTTCGTCGATCATCGGTTCCCGCCTGCGCTCGTTGAGTTGGAACCGTCCCCAGGTGCAGGAAAAACCCGCGATCCGGGAACGCATCGAGCAGGCCCTCGATCCGCTGAGCAAGGCCCTGCCGCTTTCCACCGACGACACCGATCGTACCCGCTCCTGGCTGGTCCAGGCCGGGTACCGCGAGAAGCGCCACGTGACCATCTACCAGGGGGTCCGCGTGCTGTTCGGGGTCATCGGGCTCGTTTCTGTCTTGTTGATCAGCGGTGTGAAATCTCCGCCGCTGCTGGTAGGCGTGACCGGCCTCGGCTTTTTCATTCCACGCTTCCTGCTGAAGCGGAAGATCAACGCCCGCCAGACCCGCATCCGCCTCGGCATGCCGGACGCGCTCGACCTTACCGTCATCTGCGTGGAGGCGGGCCTGTCGCTCGATCAGGCGATGATGCGCGTGGGCGAAGATCTTCGCCATGCCCACGTCGATCTGGCCGACGAGTTTTACCTGATGAACCTTGAGCTGCGTGCCGGCAAGCCGCGCGCGGAAGCTCTGCGCAATCTTTATAATCGTACTGGCGTTGACGACATCAAAGCGCTCGTCACCACGCTGGTGCAAACCGATCGCTTCGGTACCAGCATCGCGCAGGCGCTGCGCGTGCACTCCGATTCGCTGCGCACCGAACGCCGGCAACGCGCCGAAGAACAAGCTGCCAAGACCACAATCAAGATGGTTCCTCCCCTGGTGGTGTTCGTGCTGCCATCCATCATCATCGTGACTCTCGGGCCAGCCATTATTTCGCTGTACCGCACCCTGGTCGCCTAGGGAGCGAGTGGAGTTGGGAGTTCCGATGTCGGAGTCAGTTTCCTGCGGCTATGCGTTCAACCGCACGCGCCGCCAGTACCTTGCCACCCGCATGGCCACGGCGGGCACCCCCTGGACCCGCCTGCGTGGCCTGCTCGGCACCAAGCCTGACAATTTCGTGCAAGGTAGGGGTCTCTGGATCGTTCCCTCCCGCGGTGTCCATACCCTCGGCATGAGTTTTCCCATCGACGTCGTATACCTGACCAAGGACAATGTGGTCGTCCACCTCGAACATGCCCTGCGCCCCTGGCGCTTTGCCCCCATCCGGATCCGTGCCGCATCCGTGCTAGAACTTCCGGAAAACACGGTCCGCTCCACCGGCACTACAATTGGGGACGAACTTGAAATCGATCCACACCACCCTGGAGAACCCCGACCAGCATGATTGAAGGCCCCAAACTGCTGGTCGAGTGGTCGTCTCGCTGGGACGAGTTCTGGACTGCCATCGGACCCGCTGTCGGACGCTCGCCCGCTCCACTGGCAGGAGAAGCACGCACCGGTCTGTTCCCTCTTCGCGGCCTGCTGGTTTCGTGGGGCGCCGAAGCCATCCTGCTCGCGCTCGCCATATGGCTGCCCACGAAACTGCGCGAGATGCCGACCTTCCGAACCGTCACTCCGCCGAAGCATACCGTTATCTACTACCAGGGAAATGAACTGCCTCAGGTGCAGGACTACGGCGGCGCACAGGTGGGACGCTCCGGCGTAGCCGGCGGGCAACAGGCCCACCACGAGAGCCAGGCCATCAAAGTCGCGCGCGGTACTGCCCGCACGGAAAAAGTTGTCGACGCCCCGAACCTGAACCTTCCCGTCTCGCTGGCGCCGGTCGCGAACCTGCTGGCCGTGAGTCCTGTTCCCGGCCCGCCTCCATCGGAAGGCTTGAAGGCGACCATGTCCGCGCCGTCGCTGTCGAAGAATGCGATTGTGGCCCCACCACCCGAAGTGATCCGCGACCTCGAGAAGTCGATTCCGCGGATGAACAGCGCCGTGGTCGCACCACCGCCGGCTCAGGTAGTCGCCGAGCGCAACCGTCAGCTGATGGGCCTCTCATCGGCGACCATCATTGCGCCCGCGCCAAAAGACATTCCGCGCGACCAGTCGCACTCGGTCCTGGCGATGACCACTCCGATTGTCAGGCCTTCGCCCACCGATGTTCCGCGCGACCCGCCGCCTCTTCGCGGGCCGGCCGCTTCGAACACCATCATTGTGCCTCCGCCCGTCTCTGCTCCCTTGCGCGAGAACACGCAGACGGCGAAGCTGAATATGCCCGCCCCGGCCGTGATCGCTCCTCCGCCATCGCAGGTCACGAGCGATCGCACCGTTTCCGGCGCAAGCCTTTCTGACCCGAAGGTCGTTCCGCCTCCGGTCGAAGTCGGCGGACATTCGCCTGACAAGCGCGCCATCCTCGGCATGACGGCCGCGAACCAGGTAGTTCCTCCACCACCCAGCGTAAGCGGAGGGTCCGCGATCAACGGCGGCGGCCGAGGTCACAATCAGACCGCAGGCAGCTTCGGCACGGTTCTGTCCGCGGATAATGTCGTGCCTCCTCCACCCTCTGTTGCGGCCGATGGATCCGCCCGTGGACGCGGCTCGGCCCGTGGAGGTTCGGCGGAACCCTCGGGTCGACCGAAGTCGTGCCTCCACCTCCCAGCCTTAGCGGCGGCGATCAACTCGCGCGCCGGGGCAGCGGTAATCGCGGCGGAGGCATGGGCGGCCCGCTCGATGCCGGCTCCGTACTCGCGCCCCCGGCGGCCAACCCCGGCGGCAATGGCGGAGGCAAAGGCGTGGTTGTCTCCAGCGAGCCCGGCTCAGCGAAGGGCGTGCCCAACAGCGGCACACCGGGTTCTTTAGCGATGTCCCCTTCAGGTACCGCCAAGAGTGGATTGGGCGGGTCGGGCGATGGCACCGGCATCGGACGCGGCACCGGCCCGGGCAGCGGCCTTAATGGTGAGGGCTCCGGTGCGGCCAAGGCAGGTATCGGCCGCGGCTCCGATCCGAACTCCCACGGCGGAATTTCCCCGTATCCGGGCGCCGGCGGTGCGGGCAACGGAACCAACGGCCAGCCGCCCGCTCCTGGTGTTTCTATTAGTGGCGGAAATACCACCGCCGCCATCATAAATCTCCCAAGCTTCGGCACAGAAGGTGGCGATCCGAGCGTTCCGGGACGATCGCCCACGGCCAAGGGTCGACCTGCCCTTCGCGTAACTACCAAGGCCTCATCGCGTGCCGGCGGAGCCTTCAACCTTTATGGGCGCCTTCCCGGAGTCGTCTACTCGACAGATTTCACCATCCACGGCTTCGGCATGGTTTCCATGCAGTTCGCCGACCCACTCAGCGCCGATCACGCCTATGCGGAAGACCTCACCAGCCCCGAAGTCTTACAGGCAACCCTGGCAGTCCGGTTGAACGGGGCACGCATCATGCTCGAAGGCAAAATGAATCAGTCCGGACACCTGCACGATTTCCACCAGATCTTTGCAGACCCGGGCGCACCCGTTGCCAGAGTGGTGGCCGCGGTCTCCACCTGGAAATTCACGCCGGCCTTACGGGGAAATCAACCGGTCGAAATCAGCGTCCTGCTGGGTTTCAACATCGACACCCGCTAGCGCCCATGTAGCGCGGGCGCCCTCGCCCGCGAAAGGCGGATTAACGGAAGTTCCGCGGAAGATATTTACAGCGGCACTCTGAGGATTACGTAAACTCCCCAGATAAGTCTCAGTTGGTGAAGTGGTAGTTACACGAGTTGACCGCCGAGTCACGAAACCCACGTCGAGGCTATGTAAGCCACAATCCATTTGCAGTCCATTTTTCGCATGTAAACGAATTTTCCCCACCGCACAATCCACACAAGTGTTCGGTATAGAAGAATGCCTCGGTGAATAGACACCGCCAGTGTTAAACCGGCCGGACAACAGTCCTTAATAGGACATTGCACCAAACCCATCCCAGCCATTCAGGACACTCTGCTCAGTCACTCCACTTCCTCACCCAATCCTCCGAAACAAGACAGCAACATCGTCGCGATAAGCAATGCTCCACTTCGCGTCCGACGCCAGCAACCCCACCAGCATCGACTCCGCCGGCACCAGCACCCAGCGCGCATTCATATCCTGCAGGGCGCCCTCCCACCCCGGCTCGCCATGCACAATCTTCAAGTAACGCTTTAAGTATTCCACGCCGTACAAGTCGTGCCGGTCGTCCGTCGCAACCAGAATCTTGGGATACAGGCGATAGATGAGATACCCACCCCACCGGTCCGGACAGAACACCGCGCCGCCTGACGCACTCGCCAGCACGTTCACCGCTTGCACAGGAAAGCGTTTGTCATCGAACTGAGCTTTCATCAGCTGCGCCGAGCCCAGCCGTCCTTGATGTCCGCATGCCCAGAGCAGCACGACCAGTGCAAGTGCGGGCCACACGTGCCCCACCGCCCCCGCGTCCAACCCAGCCATGCGAGTGCTGAAGCGGTCCACCCGTGCCAGCGCGCTCCGCCATCCGTCCCCAATCTCGCGGCTGCCGGCGAGTTCCCGTAAAATTACAGACACTTGCGGAGCTACGACCAGCGCCAGCAGGATCGACGAAACCGGAATATTCCGCGATGCATACATTCCCGAGTAAATCGCAAACAGCATCACCAGCACCTGGCTCAGGGTGACTTTCTTGCGCGCGCCTGCCGTCACGATCACCGTTAACAGCACGAGCCCGGCAAAACACTTCTGCGCCAGCCCGTGAAAATTCGGCGAGACGAACTCGTCGATGTGGTCCATCAGGAACTTGTCGCCCAGGTAGCGGTAGATGTGGACGTGAAGCTGATAGCCGTAAGGATTCGCCAGCGTGATGATGCCGCACACGATCCCGGTCACCGCCAATACTTTGGCGCATACGCGCGCAGAGTCTTTCTCTGCTCCGCCCGGCGACGTCAACATCCGGAGCAGCGCGCCGGCGAAATAGATGCCGAGCAGCGCGAATCCCAGCAGAAATCCGCCGTGTACGTTCACCCACAACAGCATGCTGGCCGGCAGCCAGCCCAGTCGCTGCCAGTTCCCATCTCTCTCAAATTTTTCGAGCAGACCAAACCAGACGACGGCCAGCAACCAGCTCACCACGTGCGGCCGCGCCAGAAAGTGAATCGTCGACGCGATCAGTGTCACCAGCAGCACCCCGATCGCGACCGGCAGATGTGCGCCCCGCTCCACCATCATGCGGAAGACCAGCGCAAACGTCAGCGCGATCACGACCGCCGTAAGCAGCACGACTCCATTCAACCCGGCCCATGCGTGCACAAGGCCCACGCCATAGTCGTAGAGCCATTCCCACGCGAACCACGGCTTGCCCTGCATGACGGAGGAAAACACATCGACTCTTGGGATGGAGTGTGTGCTGCGGATGAGTTCGCCGGTGCGAATGTGCCAGCCGATTCCGGCGTCGCCTAACAGCGTTTTGGCCAGAGTTCCGCAAGCCAGTGCCAGAACGAGTAAGACGAAGACCAGATCGCCGACCGAAGGAATAGCGTATCGCAGCCAGGCGGGCCGCATCTCATCAGCCGCTGCGTGCGAGGACGACGAGTTCGTCTCCGCCCGCCGCCCGTTTTCAACTTTCAGGTCCAAGGAAATTCGCCCGGTAGACGACCGCACTCAGTGTTAAATGCCGCGCTACATGTTAATTGAAGTTTCGCGGTTCGTTGAAGTTTCGTGGTTCGTAGCAGGGCACGCCTTCAGGCTTGCTGCAAGCACAGGCTCAGAGCGCCGGCTTCGGCCGCCGTTTGGTTCCTCCACGTACGTCGAGATGTCGCGAGAACGGGGAAGGGCACGACTTCAGTCGTGCCAATCATCGCCAACGAAGTCGCGCTTCAGCGCCTGAGGTACGCCTTTCATTTCTTCTGCAGAATTCGAAGCGAACCGCAGCGGCTGAAGCCGTGTTTTTGGGTGAACAAATGGCGCATGCTGGTGAAATGGTCTGGTTGCGTCAACTATCCTTGAAGTGGCGGCCAATTTTGAGTACAAGTTAGGACAATGAACCGCTCAATCAGTGCGCTTTTCGTCGTACTCCTACTCCTCGCACGGCTGTCTGCTGATCCACAATCCACACTCACTGGTCAAGTCACAGACTCTGAGGGTGCGGTCATTGCAAATGCTCGGGTCCTCCTTCACTGGGATTCCAGCGGCGGCGCTGTCGGACATCTCGGTTTCAAGCAGGACGTAATAGTGGTCACTGATACCAGCGGGGGTTATTCGGCAAATCTTCCGGCGGGGTTTTATGACGTGTTCGTCTCAGCTCCAGCATTCACGCCAATCGCCGCTAAAGTGATTGTCAAGGGAGAGAAGACCATGTTCAACGCAAAGCTTTACGTAGACCCTCTCGTATCAAAGGAAATTGGTGGCATGAAAGTCGAAGGGCTGCGCTGAAGGCATACCTGTTGAAATACCTCCCATTTCACCAACGATGCCGATAGTAGAATCGCGACAGATCATTGCGCAGGCGCTGCGACATCTCGATAACAGCAGTGGCGGTAATTTGATGACACTTATCCGCGGCTGAAGCCGCTGTACTTAACATAAGCTTCGGCCCGACTGAAGTCGGGCCCTTCCCGAACCCGGCTCTTCCAACTCTCGGACGAGGGTCCCTACGCGAAGGATTCGGCTGAGGAATGGCCCGCCGAAAGCCTCACCGGAACTGCCAATACGACAATCCCACCCGCATGTGGTGCATCAGGCTGTCGGGAAAGCTATAGGCGATGGCAATCCCCATCAGAGCGTGCGCGATTCCCAGCGGGTACAGGCTCCGATAAGCTCGAAACATTTCCGTGAAGAACAATCCGCCCAAAACAGTCAGGGCCGTCAGCGGCAGGTTCGGCAGGTGCAGCAGGGCAAACAGCGCCGAACTGACCAGCACGGCAGCGCGCGCACCCAGCAGCGATTCAAAGCGCAGGTAGAAAAACGATTGCAGCAGGAACTGTTGCCCTAATGCCCACACCACGTACGGCCACAGGTTCCTGAACTTCGGCCAATCCGGATTCGCTGGAACTGGATGCCCGCTCAGCAAGACGAGCAGCGGTATCGCCACCGCCACTCCGCACCCAACGGCAAGTATCGTCCAGGTCCCCCGCCGCGAGGGCCACACGAATCCGAGTTCTTCGCGAGTGCGCCTGCGCAAACCGAACCAAAGCACGCTGCCGAGCAGGGCGACAATGAGGAATGTATGCAGCAGGCTGCGCGGTGTCCAGAACACGAGCTCCAGCAGCAGCAGAACGAGGAGAATTTCGCCCCAAACCACCCACCTCCGCGGAGCGAGGGCCAAGGCCCCGGCAGGCAAGTCCGCGCCATCCACCACTGGCGCTGCCGCCGCGTTTGATGTAAAACTTTTCGACCCCACGGGCATTGCCGCAATCTTATAAGTAGGTGTTTATGCCCAGCAAGACCACAACTCGGGTCGTGGTTGTCGGCGCCGGCTTCGGCGGCTTGAATGTTGCGCTGTCGCTCGCAAAAGCTCCCGTGGCCGTCACCATTGTTGACCGCAAAAACCACCACACCTTTCAACCATTGCTTTACCAGGTGGCGACCGGCGGCCTCTCCCCCGGCGAGATTGCAGCCCCGGTGCGCGGCGTGTTTCGCGGCGACTCCAACATTGTCACCCTGCTGGAAGAAGTCGAGGATTTCGACCTCGACCGGCGCATCGTGAAGACCTCCGAGCAGGAACTTCCCTACGATTACCTGGTGGTCGCGGCCGGTGCGACCCACGCCTACTTCGGCCATGACAACTGGGAGCCTTACGCCCCGGGCCTGAAGACCATCGAGGATGCGCTCGAAATCCGCCGCCGTGTGTTGCTGACCTTCGAGCTTGCCGAGCGCAGGGCCCTTTCCGGCGCGTCTAACGAGCCGCTCAATTTTGTCGTGGTGGGCGCCGGCCCCACCGGAGTCGAACTCGCCGGCACGCTGGCCGAGATCTCTCGCCATGTCCTGGCGCACGAGTTTCATTCCATCGATCCATCGCAGGCTCGCATCATCCTGCTCGAAGGCGGTCCGCGCGTGCTGCCCGCCTATCCTGAAGACTTGTCGCGCAGCGCCGAAGAGCAACTGCGTGATCTGGGCGTGGAAGTTCGCACCAAAGCGCTGGTGACCCGAATCGAAGCGGGCATCGTCTATTGCGGAGACACACACATCGTCGCCCCGGTAATTTTGTGGGCCGCCGGAGTCGCCGCCTCGCCTCTCGGCAAGAAACTTGGCGCTACCTGCGATCGCGCCGGACGCGTGCTGGTTCAGCCCGATTTAAGCCTCCCGGGACATCCGGAAGTTTTTGTCATCGGCGATCTGGCTTCTCTCAAGGACGAGCGTGGCGAACAACTTCCCGGACTCGCGCCCGTGGCCATTCAGGAGGGCAAGTACGTAGGCCGGATGATTCGCCGCGATCTCGCCCACGAAGCGCGGAAGTCCTTTCACTACTGGGATAAGGGCACTCTGGCGACCATCGGCCGCAATGCCGCGGTGGGCATGTTCGGCAAGAAGATTCACGTTTCCGGATTCATCGCCTGGCTTTCCTGGCTGTTCATCCACATTTTTTTTCTGATCGGTTTCCGCAATCGCCTGCTGGTTTTCATCCAGTGGTTCTGGTCGTACGTGACTTACGAGCGCGGCGCGCGCCTGATCACCGGGTCTACTACACTGCCCGGCTGGTCGGGAACACATCCGGAGTCGGAGATGACGAAAACCGCCGAGGACCAGTTCCCTGCTGCCCGTGCCGGTTAGCCTCGCTATAATTAGAATGTCGTGCGGACCCTTCGTCTCTTCGTCTACTGCGCGCTTCTGGCTGGGACTGCCCGCGGCGCGCTCGCCCAGGGCCAGGCGCGCTCAATCGAAACCATCATCGTCATGCCGTTCGAGAACGCCTCGGGCGCTCCTGGCCTGCAATGGATCAGCGAAGCCTTCCCTGCTTTTCTGAGCGCGCGCCTGTCGTCCGACCACCTCTACGCGCTGACCCGCGAAGACCGGATGCGCGCCTACGATCGCGCCGGCATCCCCGTCCAGGTTCAGCCTTCCCGTGCCAGCATGTATCGCCTGGTGCAGGAGATCGATGTCGATTACGTGGTCCTCGGCCGCTACCGCTTCGATGGACGCTCCTTCACCGCCACCGCTCAGCTTCTCGACATGCTGCATCGCAAGCTCCTGCCCGAGGTCAGCGAGTCAGGCGCCTTAGTTAGTCTGATCGAAGTTCAGACGTCATTGGCCTGGGACTTGGTGCATTCCCTTGAACCCGGAGTGGCAATCGATCGCCAGACCTTCACCAGCACCGCGCCTGCCATCCGCCTGGATGCTTTTGAAAATTACATTCGCGGCATTACGGCCGGCGACAAGGCCGAGCAAATCTCTCATTTCCGCGAATCCGTCCGGCTCAACCCTGGTTACAACGAAGCCTGGCTTCGCCTGGGCCGATGCTACTTCGACGATCATCAGTACGACGCGGCCATCGCCGCCTTGAGCCAGGTTGCGGCCACCGACGCCGGGGCCGGCGAAGCAAACTTCTACCTGGGCGTGGCGGCCTACAATGTGGGAGACTTTTCGCGCGCGCAAAACGCCTTCCACTTCGTCGCCCTGCGCCTGCCCTTGCCGGAGGTCTACAGCAACCTGGGCGCCGTGGCCAGCCGCCTGGGCAACAACAAGGACGCGGCAGAGAATTTTGAGAAAGCGGTGCAAGCCGACTCGACCAATGCCGATTATCGTTTCAATCTCGCGTTGGCCCTTGCGCAGTCCGGAAACCGGACCGAAGCCGCTCGGGAACTGAAGGAATGTCTTTCCCTCAGCCCCACCGACACCGAAGCCCGCGCCTTCCTCGACGCGTTGCCTGATAACTCGCGTTCCATGCAGACTCCGCCCGAACGTATCGAGACCAACTACGACGAGAATTCTTTCCGTCAACTCGTGGTCGGGATTCAATCCGCGGCAGAAGAACGCCTCGCCAAAGCCGATCCGGCCACCCACGCCTTGTTTCACGTGGGGCGCGGAGAGGAATTGCTGTCGAAGGGGTTCGTTGCCGAGGCTCGGAAACAGTTTCGCGAGGCGGTCGAGCTCGATTCCGCCGATGCCGAGGCCCATGCCGGCCTGGCGCGCACCCTGGAAGCGCAGAACGACCTGGCTGGCGCCCGCGCCGAGGCGGAAGCCGCGCTGGCCATCAAAATTTTCGTGGATCCTTTGCTGCTACTCGCGCGCCTGGATTTGCGAGACAATAAAGCCGACGCAGCCGCGCTGAGCGTCGATCGGGCATTGAAGTTGGAACCCACAAACTCCTCGGCCCAGACCCTGAAACGCGCGGTCGCAGCCCAGCTTGCGCAGAAAGCGCCGCCGCTGCCCAACTGATGAAGCTGTCTTTGCAGGCGATTTTCTTTTGCGCGCTGTTCGGGTTCCTCTGGTTTGCGGCGCCTGCTTCCGCGGACGTCGTCAAGATCGTCGTCAACGACACCATCCAGCCGATTACCGACGAATTCATCGGGCGCGCCCTAACGCAAGCAAAACTAACGGGCGCGCAGGCCCTGCTCATCGAGATCAACACGCCCGGCGGCCTGGTCGATTCCACTCGAGAAATCATCGAGAAGATCGTGGACTCGCCGGTTCCGGTAATCGTCTACGTCACGCCCAGCGGCGCGCGCGCCGCCTCTGCGGGATTCTTCATTCTCGAATCTGCCGATATCGCGGCCATGGCGCCCGGAACCAATACGGGCGCGGCCCATCCCGTTACGCTGGGCGGCGCGAAGATGGACGAGGTGATGAAGCAGAAGATCGAGAACGACCTCGCGGCTTTCATGCGATCGGTCGCCACCCGCCGCGGACGCAATGTCGAAGTAGCCGAAAGCGCCGTGCGCCAATCCAAGTCCTTCGCCGAGCAGGAAGCTCTCTCACAAAAGCTGATCGACTACGTCGCCTCCGGCGAAGATGACCTCTTCCGCCAGATCGCGGCCAAGCCGATCAAGCGCTTCGACGGCAAGACCGTCACCCTGAATCTGGTCGGCCAGCACGTTCAACCTTTCGAGATGACCTTGAAGCAGAAGATCCTCGATCACCTGATGGATCCGAACGTGGCGTTCCTTCTGCTGGCGGTTGGACTGCTTTCGCTCTATGTGGAGTTCAATCATCCCGGCGCCGTGGTGCCGGGAACCGTGGGCGTGATCTTCCTGCTGCTGGCCGGGTTCGCGCTCAACCTGTTGCCTGTCCGTTTTGCTGCCCTTGCCCTGATTGCGGTGGCTTTCGCCCTGTTCGCGCTGGAGGCCAAGTTCGCCAGCCACGGCGTGCTCACTACCGGCGGCATCGTGCTGCTCACGTTGGGCGGACTGCTGCTGGTCGACGCTCCCATCCCGGAAATGCGCGTGCGATTGTTTACGGCGCTGGCCGTCAGCGTTCCGCTGGGAGTCATCACGGCGTTCCTGATGACGATTGCCTTGCGCGCGCGGCGTAACAAGGTTGTCACCGGCACCCAAGGTATGATTGGAGAGATCGGCGTCGCGCAAAGCCCGCTGGTTCCCGAAGGCAAGGTCTTCGTGCACGGCGAGATATGGAATGCAATTTCCTCGGCGCCCGTGCCTATTGGATCGAAGGTCGTCGTGCGCCGCGTCAATGGCCTGCAACTTGAAGTGGCCCCACTTGCCGTCGCAAGTCAGACTCCGGTTGCAAGCACGGTTCCGTAATGGACCCGCACCTATCCAGACAACACCCGAGCCCGCAGCTAGATCGCCGGCTTCCCCAGCAATTGCGGTACAATCCGCTTCAGACACCGTTTACATCAGCGCCGGGAGGCGCAGCTATGCTTTCTTTGGGCGGCATCGCCATCATCATCTTCGTCATCTACCTGCTCAGTTCCATCAAAATCCTGGCCGAATATGAACGCGGGGTAATCTTCCGCCTCGGCCATCTGCTGCGTCAGGCCAAGGGCCCAGGAGTCATTCTGGTCTTTGCGCCCATCGACCGCATCGTGCGCGTCTCCCTGCGGCAGGAAGCTCTCGAAGTTCCGCCCCAGGACATCATCACGCGCGACAACGTGACCCTGAAAGTCAACGCGGTCATCTTCCTGCGCGTGATCGATCCCAACAAAGCGGTGGTCGAGGTTTCGAACTACGTGTACCAGACCTCGCAATTCGCGCAAACCACGCTGCGTTCGGTGCTGGGCGAGCAGGAACTCGACGAACTGCTCTCCCACCGCGAGAAGATCAACCTGCGCCTGCAGAGCATACTCGACACCCACACTTCACCCTGGGGCGTGAAAGTCACCAACGTCGAGGTCAAGCAGGTCGACATGCCGGAATCGATGCTGCGCGCCATGGCCAAGCAGGCCGAAGCCGAGCGCGAAAAGCGTTCCAAGATTATTCACGCCGAAGGCGAGTTCTCGGCGGCGCAGCGCCTGGTCGATGCCGCGAAGTTGCTTGCGACCGAACCGGTCAGCGTGCAACTGCGCTACCTGCAGACTTTGACCGAAATCGGCGTCGAGAAGAACACCACGGTCATCTTCCCTGTCCCGGTGGATTTCTTCTCGGGTATCCAAAAATATTTCGCCAAGCCCGACGGCGACGCAGTCTCCGCCAAGGCGGGATAGAACGACTCCGGTCCGAAGGCGCGGCCGGCGAACATTACCTGGAGACAAGCATGGGTTCTCAGGACACGGAAATCACGCTCGGCACCGGCAAGATGCTGACGCTGTTCTTCGGCTTGGTCGCACTGTGCGGCCTCTTCTTCGGCCTCGGCTTCTCGCTCGGTCGAGGCTCCGTCCGGCCGCTGGCCTCGGGCGAGCAATTGCAGACCTCGAACGGCCCAGCGCTGCACCCCTCAGCCATGAAGTCTGGCGGCGGACAGGCCCAGAACTCGGGCGACATGACGTTCTACAAGGCAGTGGAGAACAAAGACACGGGCGCCGGGCCGGCCGATGCCGCCAAAGACGAGGCGAAGGCGGACAACACGAAACCGGCTGACAACGATGCCGCCAAGTCGGGTCCGCCTGATCCCATGACCGCCGCCTCCGGCCCCGGCTACTTTGTGCAGGTCGCCGCCGTCAGCAAACAGGACGATGCCCAGGCCCTGGTCGAGGCGCTGAAGAAAAAGCAATACGCCGCATTTACCGCCGGCACCTTACCCGGCGACAAGCTCTTCCATGTGCAAGTCGGGCCCTTCGGCGATCTAAAAGAAGCCGAGGCGACCAAGGCCAAGTTGGTGAGCGATGGCTACAACCCCATCCTCAAGCGATAAGGCCTCTTCGCACGCCTGAAGGCGGCCCCTGAGACGAACCAATCGCCGCCGTTTGTGTTACTGCTTTTAGCTAACTATCGCGTAGGATCGTTTATAGGCTCGCGCAAGCTTGCTGGGTGACCTCCGGGTCGTCCCACCCTCCTCCAGCGCAGCCACGGGCTCAGAAACGCCTGGAATCGGCATTCCTAGAGCGGTCGGGACCCTGTTTCCGAGCGTCCAAATCTTGCTAAGTGCATGAAATCGACTATAACTTATTGATACTGTCTGTAAGTCATTGATGACCGCAACAAATTCTTCTCCTGGGCCCAGCCTGATGCTACCCATCGATCAAGGCCGTTGATTGATCATCAGGTGCGACCAGGGAGTGCCGGCGTACATGATCCAGGCTCCCGATTGTTTTGGCTCAGTGGCAAGGCCGCTGCTCTGCGCGTCGAACGGCCAGAGGATCATCCAGTGCGGCGGTTCTTTGATGGGGTTCCCGGAGGTTGCATTGGGATCGCTGGCGCTCCAGTCGCTGCCTCCGGAAAGCATGTAGACGATTCCTGGCTCGCTGTTGGTAGGCTTCGGCTTGAGCGCAAGGAAGTCGCGTTGCCAGCGCAGGGCGGCCGCGTTCGCACATTGCGGGTCGTCGCCCACCACTCCAGGATGTCCCGGGAAACAAGTGAACCCGTTGGTGCCCTCGCGCAATACCGTCTCGGTGCCGTGCTCATCCTGATCGACGATGCGGGCGTCCTTGGAAATTTCGGCCGGCCCGGCCGCGAGCGCGCGCGCAATCTTCGCCTCGTTGGTTTCTCCCTTCTGCGCGTATGCAACGCCAGAGATCGTCCAGACAAGAACCAAAGCCCGGCAAAACAAGTTTCGATTCATCAGCAACCTCCAAACCAGTCGGGCCGATGGCGGCCACAACGCGACAGAATCTCATATTTGAAGCGCTGAACAAAACTGGCGGGGAAGATCTCACCACACAAGCACCGAGGACAGCCTTGATTTTCTGTGCCGCCATTGTTCCCTCTTCCTGCATCCAAGTGCTGAACTCGGAGGGTGGATATGGACCGCGGCGCGCTGGAACAACTTCTCGACGAGCTGCTTTCTTCGATGGAGACTCTCGAAACGCGCACTGCCGCGATTCTGCAGTTCCTGAAAGATGAGGAGCACGCTACTGAAGATCAGCTTGCGCCTTACATGGAGCAGGCCGGGAATGCCAGTAATGTTCGCTGGCGCGCGGCCCGTTTGCGGATGATGAGCTTGCTGAATTCAGCGACGAAGGACGAAGCCTCCGGCGTCGCGCCGGAACCGTCGGCTTCGGCTAAGGATGCGGAGCCTGCCGGAAAAGACACTCCTGCATCGGCCACATCTGAAGCGGAAATCGAAGGCGAATCAGCGCAGGACTCTCCGGCAAAGTCGTCGGCACAGCGGGATCGGACACCGGCAGGCGCTTCCGGACAATCTCCTGAAACAAGCGCACTCGGTGAGCGCAAACAGGGGCTCGCGGAAGAAGAGGAATCCCCCGCACCGCAACCCCAGGAGACGATCCAATCCAAGGACAGCGCCAGGACAAGCACGACCACTTCCACACCGGCCCCGAACCGCGCCCAGTCGCAAAAGGGCTCTGACGTCGAGCAGAAGGCAGCGAAAGCGCTGAAGCCAGCGGAGAAAACAGAGCCGAGTGAGAAGGAAGACGCTGCCTAGGGATGCGGGTCAGGCGAGTCCCATGCGTTTGACCAGTTCCCGAAATCGCGGGTCGTCTCGCACGGGATCGAGTTGCGGTTCCACCTGGAGATAACCCAGCCAAATGGAACGTTGGTCGAAAGCCTTTGTCAGCCAGGCGAACGCTTCGTCGTACTCTTGCAGCCCTGTGTGAATCATCGCGATCTCGAAGGGCGCAACGTATTTTCGAGGACTCATCCCCTGCAGCCGTTTGAGCAGCAGGCGCGCTTTCTCCTGCTGTCCGGCGATGGCGTAGCCCTGGGCAAGACGCGCCAGCGCAAAGGTACTGTCATCGCTGAGGCGCGCCGCGGTTTTCAGCGCAAAAAGCGCGGGCTTGAACATGCCCTTCTGCAGACAGGCTTGCCCCAACAAGATGTGCACGAAAAAGAAGTGCGGATCCATCTCGAGCGCGGCCCGGTAATGCTCGAGGGCGAGATCGTACTGCCGGGCGAAGTAGTGCACGCGGCCAACATCTCCTCGAAAGATGGCGGAAAGCGGATCCATCGAGAGGGCCTTCTCTTTGTCCCTGAGCGCTTCTATGAAACGGTGCTGCATGCCGAACAGTGTTGCCCGCCAGTGATAGGCCTCCGCACATCCCGGATTCAACTCGATGGCTCGCTGAAATCGCTGTTCAGCTCCGGACCAGTCCCATTCATAGTCGCGTTTCACGACGCCCAGTGCGGCGTGCGCTTCTGCCCGCGAGGCGTCGAGCTGAAGAGCCTTTTGGGCCGCGCTTTCCGATTTGGAGTAGGCCTCCTGCGGGGAGAGCGCGCAGTAGTAGCCAAGCATGTTGTAGCAATCCGCGACCCCAACATAGCCCTCGGCCCAGGTGGGATCGCTGGCGATGGCGCGGTCGAAATAAGAGAGCGCTTTCCTCACGCTGTCTTCGGTGCGCTTGCTGCGGTGATAGCGTCCCTTCAGCAAAAGCTCATGCGCTTGCGGATCGACCGGGCGAGCGCTTTCCAGACGCGCTTGTTCTTGGGGGGTGAGCATGATGCGTACCTGGCCGGCCACCTGGCGCGCAATCTCGTCCTGCAGGGACAGGACATCGCGGAAGTCGCGCTCGTAACTCTCCGCCCACAAATGCTGATCGCTCTGGGCATGAATCAGCTGAGCGGTAATCCGGATGCGCTCACCCGAGCGAAGAACCGATCCTTCCAGCACGGCGTCGACGTTCAGTTCGCGCGCAATCCGCGGCAGAGACTTTCGCGTTCCGCGGTATTGCATCACCGAGGTACGTGAAATCACGCGCAGCTTTTCAATTTTGGCCAGGCTGGTGATCAGGGCTTCGGTCATGCCGTCGGCGAAATAACCCTGGGCGGGATCCCCCGATAGATCGGTGAGCGGCAGGACCGACAGAGAGCGGATGCTTTTCGGGTCCGGGCCGGTCGCATGAAGTTGCCCGGCGGTCGATGCGTCGGGGTCGAGTGCCTCGACCGGGGAGAGGAATTTGTAGCCGCGTCGCGGCAGTGTCTGGATGTAACGCGGCGCCGTAGCCGAATCGCCGAGCACGTCCCGCAGACGAGCGATGGCATTGTGCAGGCTGTGTTCGAAATCGACGAAGGTGTCCGAAGTCCAGAGCTGGGAGCGAAGTTCTTCGCGGGTAACCAAGTCTCCGGCGCGCCGCAGCAAAATCTCAAGCACCTGCAGGGGCTGGCCCTGGAGACGAAGTTTCATCCCACGCTTGCGCAACTCGCCGGCGCGGGTGTCAAGTTCGAAGACGCCGAAACGCAGGATGCGCGCGGCTGGATGGCCCGGCTTGGCATGTTCGGCCAAAACAAGGCTCAGGCTACCACAGACAGGCTTGCCGACGGCTGACGCGCGGGACTAATGCGCGCACAACGTTCAAGGATGATCAGAAGATGGCTGAAGCCCAGTTCGCGACCTCGCAATTCGGGTTGCTGGCCATCACAGCCGATGCGTAAAGAAATACGCCAGGGCTGCGATGGCCAGCAGGATCAGAAGGAAACGAAGGATGGGATGGATGTGGGTAGGTTCAGGAGTGATCGGCGTGTTCGCAATGGCCGAATTGTTCAAGGACGTATTCCCCGGGTTTGCCGTTGAGAACCGGAATTGAGGTCCTTGCAGGTTGGTGGCTTGCGACAAAGCGGGATGGGAGACTTCGGCACTATCCATTGCCGGGGCGGCCTCCAGCGTGATGTCCCCGGTTTGCGTGGTGAAGACCTGGAGATCGCGGCCCGTGACCTGCGCGGCCAACTGTTCCGAGAGATGCGGAAAGTGCTTGTCGATGAAGCCGAGCAGTTGCTCCGCCGCGTGATCCAGTGTTTCGTGCGTCGCCGGGTTGATGCCCGACTTGTCCGCCTCCTCGGAATGCACGGCGAAACCGCCTTCCGGTTTGCGGTCAATGTGCACCTGGAAACTGAGTTGCTTGCCCTGCGACGGAATTTTGAGACCGGGAAACGCTTCTCCAAGAGCGACAGCCTGCTTGGCCTGAATCATCTGCTGCAGTTCCGCGCGCGTAGGGGCTTCCAGCGGCGGGACGGTAGGATCGGCCGCGCGGGCAATGAATCCACCTTCGGGCTTCGATTCGATCTTGTAGACGAAGCGCTGGATCAGATGTTTCAGTTCCATGGGTGAGGATTGTAGCGTGATTGCAGGCGTTGAGTGAGGTTACCTCGGTGCCTCAGCGGTTCAAATTCGATGGACAAGATGGGCCGACAAGCGCGGAAAGTGGTACTAGGGTAGTGTCTGGAGATGCGCAGTAATCCAATCGAGGATCAACGGAAAGCGAAATTTTCCCTCCGCAATCGATTCGGTCATGAACACGTAGGTCTCAACGGGGTCGGCGACGACGGTGAAGCCGTTTACCAGCAAGAAAGTGTGCGCGGCGTCGAAGGCGACACGCTTGTTGCCATCGATAAAAGCGTGATTGTTCACTAGCGACTCCATCAGAGCGGCTGCCTCTTCCGCCGGATTGTTGTAGTAGCCGGTCTGAGGTCTGAACACAGCGGCCTCCAGTGCTCCCTGATCGCGTAAGCCATGCAGACCGCCGTAGTCCTCAATTTGCCGATGATGAATGGCGAGAACTTCAGCCACAGTCAGGTATAGGCGCTCGGCCATTTATTTCTTACCAGCAAGCTTCTCGTATAGCGCCCGATACTGATTGTTAGACCGTCGCGAAGCATCCATCACTTCCGCACGGACCAACCGCTGGGAAGGAACCACGTTGCGCAAATAAAACGCCAGGGCCTGCTCCAGCACGTGGCGCTTGGTTTGGCCGTTCTTCTCGGCGACCGCGACAAACTCGTCGTAGAGCTTGGCATCGATTTCCGGCGTGAACTTTTTGGTTTTCGGGGTAGCCATGAATCTCACTCCTGATCAAGTCTATGCTGATTTTATGGATTAATCAAGTTTAATCTTGATTTATCCATCTAATTGATTATACACAATCTATATAGTGAGACTTTCTTTGGGACTGTACATAAAAACCTCGCCCAAACTGAGCTTGGACGGGGCACCCTTTCGATGGGTCCGACTTTAGGCTGAAGCTGCAATCGGTGTTCTTGCCTGGTCGGCGCGGAAGCGGAGCAGGGCGGCGATGTTGCCGACTTTGTCGAACTCGGGGTCGCCTTTTATGTAGAACAGTTCAATGTCGCGACGGATGGCTTGCGGGATCATGGCTTCGCAGACGTCTTCGAGTTCGCGCGTCGCGCGGCCGCAGACGACGCAATAGGGCACCATGTGCGAGTCGATGTGTCCGCAGTTTTCGCATTCCACGCCGCGGGCCATGTAGTTCTCGCCCAGGAATAAAGTTTGCACCTCTCCCAGTTCGAGCGACCGCAATACCCGTCGGAGGCCAGTAACGCCG
Organism: uncultured Acidobacteriota bacterium; assembly: GCA_963733805.1. Classification (GTDB taxonomy): domain Bacteria; phylum Acidobacteriota; class Terriglobia; order Terriglobales; family Acidobacteriaceae; genus Gp1-AA133. The sequence goes on from CAVTEO010000016.1 coordinate 133,933, forward strand.
CGACTGTTTCCCTTCGCCATGCTCAGGGCTTCGCGCAGCAGGGTATCGCGGCGGCGATCCTGATCTTCGCGCAGAAGGCGGTTGGCGTTTTCGCGGATCTCATCGGCGGTCAGGGCGGCGATGTCGGCGGGAAAGTGTCCGAGCACTCGCTGGCGAACGTAAGGGTGCAGGTGCGCTTCGAACTCGGACCAGTTGGTGTCGTGGCAGGCAACGACCAGTTTTTCCCACGAGCCGCGCTCCAACTCTTCTTGCAGCCGGTCGGCGACCTGCTTGTAGTGCTGCATGTATTCGTTGGCGACGCGGCGCTCGACGTGGCCGGCGTTGTATCCACCGAAGCCGTCGCTCCGGCTGCGAGGCAGACTGCGGAACAGGTCACCCCGCTCTTTCAATTCGTCGAGACGCAGATCGAAAAATCGTCCGCGCTGGCGGTCGACCAGCAGCACGCACAGTTCCGGCTGCGCGCCCAGCAGGGCGGCCAGCGGTTTCAGGTGAAAGCGGCGGTTCACGAACAGTTGGGTGGCGGGCAGTTGCGCCGGCAGATCGAACTCGCGCCAGATTTTCTTGGCGCTAGCCGCAAAAACGGCTTTCGCGCGCGCCTGGTTGCCGCGCAGGTTCCCGGCCATTTCCAGGATGCGATCCAGGTCGGCCCGCGCGCAGTCATTCTTGCCGTGTTTCTCACTCTCCCGGAGGGCCTGGCGGACCAGGTCCTTGGCGAGGATCGCCTCTTCTTTGTGTGACTTGTTCTGCGGAGTGCGCGGTTGAAAGTAAAAGCTCAGAGCACAACTATCGGAATCAGCCTGAAAAGCGGCTAGTTCACGGATGTCCTCGCGGGTCATCATCACGAATTCTCCTAATTTCCGGGAAGTCTGTTACGCGGTATTAGATCGTGCGATCGGGATCTGCTTGGACGGAGCGGCGAACATCGGAGACTTGCGCAGGTGTTCGCAGGCAGCCTTCATCGACGCGCGGATTTCGTCGGGCTTGCGATCGGTGATGGCGGCGATTTCCTCCTCGGTGAAACCCTCGATGGCCTGCAGGATGAAGGCTTCGCGGGCCGAGCGATCGGTGCCGCGCAAGGCGATTTCGACCAGGCGCAGCATTTCATCGGAAGAGGCGATTTGTTCGGGAGTGGAGACGCGGCGGTCGGCAACGATGTCCTCGCCGAGAATCGCCTCGTCGGGCTGATGGAATTGGAGTTGCGGCTCATCGCTGGCGCGGACGTTGCGCTTGCGCGCGGATTCTTCCAGGTGCACGTTGCCATTGTGCCGGTCGGCGCCGGCGGCCATCTCGTCCATGGCGCGCATGGCGAGGCGGTAGAGCCAGGGTTCAAGCGCGAGCCGGTCGGGCTTCTCGCTGCCATTCCCAAGGGCGCGGACAATCGCCTCGTCCACGACTTCCTCTTTGCTGATGGAGTCGCTTTCGATCTGCTCGGAGGTTTCGCGGAAATAGAGTTCGCGTTCCACAAAACGCTCCAGGCGGGCGAGATTGACATTGACGTAGGCGCGAATGTCTTCCCCGGAAACAGCCGGGGGATGCACGGACGCGAGTGTGTCCTCGAACGGCACCTGGCGTCCCGGACGCAGTTCTTCGTTTTGCCGCCAGCGCGGGAACTTGTGGGTCGAGCGCAGCAAATCCTTGTGACGGGTGATCTGCTGGAGCAGGTCGTCGAAGGCGGCTTTCACTGCCGAGGAGGCCCCAGGGGCTTTCTTCTGCGCGGCCATCTGTCCGGAGGGCAAACGCAGGTTCAGAGAGACAACGACACCCTCCCGGGGCGAATTCTCCTCAATGAGACCTTTGAGATGAATGAGTTCGGGACGGAACACCTGCAGACGCTTGCGCAGCTTTTCAACCTGCTGGTGCACTTCTTTTTCGATGTCGGGAGTTTTGCGGACTTTGTATCCGATATGAACGTTCATGAGAGCCTCGAAGGCCGGGAGTAGATCCGGTGAAGCTATCAGTATCCTTACAAGTCGGATTCTACACCCGCGGGGAATGAGGCAAGCAGGATTTCGAGAAATTTATGTACCGATGGGCGGGGACATTGTGACGTACGCACTTGAAAAAGGCCGGTGTCAGGTTGTCGGTTCTCAGGTGTTGTCCGGCGGGGCGGGAATTTCGGGTTTGTTCTGGTTGTCGGAAAGAAGCTCACGCACGGAATCTTTTTCCATTGGATCGCTTTTGATGCGCAGGACCATTAGCCCGGCAATGACGAGAACGAGCAGCGCGACGATGCCGAGAATAGTCATGGTGCTGATGGCTGAAGTGTGGCTTGAAACTCGCAGCTCGAAGCTTTTTCTACACCGCTACCGTGACCGAGGTCTCCGTGCGCGTGACTTCACGGTACATGGTGTCGCGTTCGACCGGTTCCCTGCCCGCTTCGGTGATCAGGCGGACCAGGTCTTTGCGGCGCATGCCCTGTGGCGTGGTAGCGCCCGCGTCGTGATAAATCTTTTCTTCGATGACGGTGCCGTCGATGTCATCGGCGCCGAAGCGTAGCGCGATCTGCGCAATTTTCGGCGTCATCATCTGCCAGTAGGCCTTGATGTGCGGAAAATTATCGAGCACCAGGCGGCTGACCGCGATCTGCTTGATGTCGAGCATCCCGGTGGTTTTGGGCAGGTGCTCGAGCGGCGTGTTGTCGGGATGAAAGGCCAGCGGAATGAATGTCTGGAAGCCACGGGTTTCATCCTGCAGATCGCGCAGCTTGAGGAGATGGTCGACCCGGTCTTCGTCGTTTTCAACGTGGCCGTAGAGCATGGTGGCGTTTGATCGGAGGCCGATCTGGTGGGCGGTGCGCGCGGTGTCGAGCCACTGGTCGCCATCGATCTTGTGATCGCAGATGATGTGGCGGATGCGGTCGGCGAAGATTTCGGCGCCGCCGCCGGGAAGTGAATCCACGCCGGAAGCTTTCAGTTGCTCGAGCGTCTCGCGAATAGACAGCTTGGCGCGCTTGGCGAGGTAGGCTACCTCGACCATCGTGAAGGCTTTCAGATGCACTTGCGGGAAACGCTGCTTCAGGCCCGCGCAGAGATCCAGGAAATATTGAAACGGAAGATCAGGGTGCAGGCCGCCGACGATGTGGAATTCGGTGACGGCTTCAGTGTATCCGGAAGCAGCAGTCTCGAACGCTTCTTCCAGCGCCATGGTGTAGGCGCCGGGCGCGTCCTTCTTGCGGCCGAAGGCGCAGAGACGGCACGCAGCCACGCAGACGTTGGTGGGATTGATGTGGCGGTTGACGTTGAAGTAGGCGCGGTCGCCGTGCATGCGTTCGCGCACGTGATTGGCAAGCCAGCCGACGGCAAGGATATCGCCGGTGCGATAGAGCGCGAGCCCATCTTGCTCGCTGAGGCGTTCGCCGGCCAGCACTTTGTCTTGGATGGGGTTCAGTCGCGCGTCGTCAGTCTGGAACGGGTGCAGGGGCATGCTGGTTTGATGATATCGCAGCGCTGGGGATGGGCGAAAGTTCGGACGCGGGCTCGCATCCAGGATGAAAGCTTTGGACCGGATGAAGCGTTTGAATCGGCAACTAGCGGAGAAAATAGCGGCTGAGGTTGCCGCGGGCGCTGATTTCCGCTCGCAAGATGCGGGAGAAGAGCCAGGCATAGAAGATGGCGTTGCCGGCGGTCACCACGGCCATCCCTGTTAGCTGGTCGGATGTGGAGCCCGGATGCACAAGGCGCGTGGCCCAGGCCAAAAGCCAACCGGGTTGGGAGCCAGGCAGCCAGAACCCAAACTCAGTCTTGCGAAGGATTGCGGTCAGGAACAGCGAGACCATGCATCCGAAGGCCAAGCAGGCTATCCATACGCGGGTTTTGCGTTCTGCCATGGTTTGGGCGTATCCGGAGTGGGAAGGTACTACGAGGTGTTCGGCAATTCCAGTTACCTAGGTGTATTCCTGCAACCCTTGAAACGCAGAGTACGCGGAGAAAGGCCGCAGAGTTCGCAGAGAAAGGCATTGCACCGCGGGGCACACAAGACTTGGGTTGGTTTTGTCTGGACCGCTCGCAGCTCACACCTCGCAGCCGAGCGTTAGCGGCGGGTTAGAAGGTCGGCTGCGACGAAACCGAAGAACACGATGGAGATCACGCCGTTCATCGTGAAGAAAGCGGCGTTGAGTTTGGAAAGGTCGCGAGGCGAGACCAGAGTGTGTTCGTAAGCGAGGAGAGCGGCAACAGCGATCACCCCCGCGATGGCCAGCTTGCCCAGGCCGAAGACGGTCACGAGCGCCATCAGCAAAATCAACATGACGATGTGGAATGCCCGTGCTACCGCGAGTGCGCCCCTGATTCCGATGTGCCGTGGAATGGAATGCAGACCGGATTGGCGGTCGAATTCGTAGTCCTGGCAGGCGTAAAGAACGTCAAACCCGCCAACCCAGAACGTGACGGCCGCGGTCAGGAGCAGGATTCGCGGATCGAGCGAGCCGCGCACGGCGATCCAGGCCGCGGCCGGAGCGATGCCTAACGAAAATCCCAGCACCAGATGAGACCAGCGGGTGAATCGCTTGGTGTAGGAGTAGAGCAAAACAACGGCTATGGCAACGGGGGAAAGCGCGAACGCGAGACGATTTAATTGCGAAGCAGCGAGGATAAACATCGCGCAGGAGACGACGACAAAGCTCGTAACAAATGTCGGGGACAACGTTCCCGCCGGAAGGGCCCGAGTCTGCGTCCGAGGATTGGCTGCGTCGATGGACGCGTCGGCGACCCGGTTAAAAGCCATCGCCGCCGAGCGGGCAGAGACCATGGCCACGATGATCCACGCCAGCTGTCGAATGGTGGGCAGGCCGCCGGCGGCCAGCATCGCTCCACACAAGGCAAACGGCAGCGCAAAAATGGAGTGCTCCCACTTGATCATCTCCAGCGTGACGCGCAGGTTGCGGAACAGGGGCACGGATAAATTCTAGCAGGGTGAAATCGAGTGCTGTCGGGGAGACCTTCCCTTCTGCTTTTTTTCTTTACCGAAACTCACGAGCGGTAGCCGTGCTCACCAATCAAAGGGACGAAGCGGCAGCCGACCTGTTCAGACATGACCGGCTTGCCCTGTATTTTATCCACCAGTTGCAGTTGCTGAGAGTCGGGGGTGCCTACCGGGATGACCAGGCGACCGCCTTCCTTCAGTTGGTCCACTAAGGAATGCGGAAGGATGGGAGCGGCGGCGGCTACGATGATGCCGTCGTAGGGCGCATGTGCCGGCAGTCCGGCGCTGCCGTCCCCGATTTCGACCGTGATGTTGGCATAACCGAGACGCTGCAGTGCTTTCTGCGCGTTGTTCGCGAGCACGAACTGACGTTCGATGGTGTACACGTGACAGGCAAGCTCGGCCAGGAGCGCGGTTTGATAGCCGGAGCCGGTGCCGATTTCAAGCACGGTATGCTCGGGCGCTATCGCGAGCAACTCGAGCATGAGGCCGACGATGTAAGGCTGGGATATGGTCTGGCCCTCGCCGATGGGGAGCGGGTTGTCATCGTAGGCGTGGGCTTGATAAGGCTCGGCGACGAACTCGTGCCGGGGAACGCGTGCCATGGCGGCGAGCACTCGTTCGTCGCGGATGCCGCGCTGGCGAAGTTGGAATTCCACCATGCGGGTGCGGCGATCGGTGAGGTCTTGGTCAAGGAGCACGGTTCAGTGTACTGCCGGGTGGCGCTCTGAATGTTGGCAGGAAAAGGGTCGTGCAGGTCCGAAAACACAAGGTCCCTCGACTGTGTTCGGCTGGCGTCTCACTTCGCTCGGGATGACAGTTCCAATAAGGGCTCGTTTGGATCGCTGCTGTAAGAAGGCGGTTGTTATGCACAACGAAGCCGGCACCTTTTTCGGGCCGGCTTCCTGATTGCGAAATGCGTGTGGTGGCGAACGCCGCCTTAGAAGTTCAACACGATCCCCGTGCTGAAGCGGCCGTTGTTTTGCGTGTTGCCGAAGAAGCGAGTTTGCAGGCAATCGCCCTGGAAGCGCCAGGAAATCAGCGGAATCAGTTTGTAGTCGAGACCGCCGCCCAGGGCTTCCGCGAAGGAAGTGTCGGAGGCAGAGTAGCCGGTCGTGCTTACGTTCACGTGTCCAGCGCCGAAAAGGGCGTGGGCAAAGGGCCGGACCTTTCCGATATGGACGCCCACGCGCGGGCCGAAGAGGAAGTTGTACTCGCGGGCGTCGACGTTAAAGACCTGCGTGCTGCTCGGAAAATTGTTGGTGCCGTAGAGGCCGTTCAGATCGGCAACGATACTGATCCAAGGAAGGAAGCTTCCCTCCACAGAACCTTCCCAACCGTTCAGGTTGGAACGGTTGTTGTGGTTGAGGTCGGCGCTGCCATAGGAGTACCCGACGAAAATGTTGGCCTTGGGGATCTGGGCGACGGCCACGGAAGACAGTGCGCAAGACACTACCAGGAAAGACAAGGCTGCGATGAGCTTTTTGTACACAACAACTCTCCTTGAGGATTGCAATTTTCGCATTAGATGCAGTCGAGGCGGAGTGGGATGGCGGAGTTGAGAGAGAATCCAGAGGCTAACGTGCTGCGGACCCGCTCCCTGGAGATCTTTTTCTTCGCGGTCTTTGCGGTCAGCTCTTCTTCAGGAAAGGCTTTTAACCGCAAAGGGCGCAAAGGGTGCGCGAAGATCGCAAAGGGAGGCACGCAAACAGTCGAGCGGTCGCACAGGCGGGCCTTCTTTTTTACTTCTTGCGTTGACGAATTTTTACGTCGAAGCTGACGACGCCGTTCTGATCGCGCGTGCCTACGATCGATACATTACGACGGATGTAGTATTCGCCCTGGATGATCTGCTGCGATGCCTGCGAGACGTTCTGGCTGTAGGTCAGGGTGAAGTCGTTGGAAATCTGCTGCTCGATGGTGACCTGCGGGCCGCGCGTGGGGTTGGTTTCCGTACTCAGGCCCTGCGGGTCGATCTTGATCTTGCTGATGCCGAGCAGGCGCTGGACGCGGTTGCTGACCGTGGAGTTGAGCGCTTCGCTGAGGATCAGGTTCGACGCCGTTTGACTGAAGGCGGAATCCCCTGACTGCGTCAGCTGTGCCGATTGCTCGCGGGTCTGGCCTACGGCAATCAGGGCAACGATATCGGCTTCGGGCAGAGGCGGATCGGAGCGGTATTTGACGCTGAGAGGTTTGCTGGTGTCTCCGTTGACACTGACCGTGATGTCGTAGTCCCGAACGCGAGTGGTTGCCTGGAGATCAAGCACGGGCTTGATGCTGACCGGGCTCTGAAACAGAACTTCGCCGCGTTCCAGGCGATACTTGGCGCCGTTGAAATTGATTTCGCCTTCGAGGACTTCGACACGCCCCAGCAACGCGGGCTTGGCGGCGGTGCCGCGCAGGCGGAGATCGGCGTCCCCGGAAAGGCGGGCGATCGCGGTTTGCATTTGTAGGTCGGGGGCGGTGGTAACGTGGACGTCGAGTTTGACGCGGTAAAGCGGCGAGGTGGCCGGGGGAACCACGACAGATTGCGAACTACTGGCGGCATAGGCGGCGAAGTCGAATCCCGGAGTGATGGCGAGCTTGGTAATTTTGACGTCGCCGCTGAGAGTAGAGCCCTCGCGCGTTCCGTAAAAGCGCAGATCGGCGTCGGCCGTCGAACTGACTCCCGGGGGATAACGCAAGCGAACATCCTGCGCGCTGGCGCTGAAATCGAAATTAATCTGGCCCTGGTAGGTGGTGGCTCCGCCGGTAAGGGTGAGCGTACCTCCGCCGCTGCGCGCGGTCAGGCTGTCGATCTGCAGGCGGTTCTTGTTGAAGGTCAGCGTGCCGTTCATGTCGCTCAGGCCGCTGGGCAGATCGGCGTAGGCAAGCGATCCGTGGCTTACGGTGACTTTGCCTTGCAGGAGTGGGTCGGCGACCGGACCGCTCACCGTCATGGCAAGATCCACCTGACCGGAGGACGTGAAGTTGGGGTTCAGGGTTTGAATGAGCAGCAGATTGAGATGACCGTCACCAGCAAGATCGAGATCATGGCCCGCGGCCAGCGAAGCAGTGCCGTGCGCCGAGAAGTTGGTGTTTTCGCCAACAATGTGGAACTGTTCCAGGCGAACCGTCTCGTGCGCCATCGAAACGCGAATCGGTCCCTCGTTCCGTAATGCGACTTCATCGACGGTGACCTCGAAGCCGTCGAGGTTGGCGGTGACGACCAGATCACGGGGCTGGCGCAGCGGGCCGCGGACCTGGATTACTCCGGTCACACCGGAGTGGCCGGCAATGCGGCCGTTGAGATATTCGCGGAAGATGGAATCGAGATCGAAGTGGTTGAAGCGGACGGTGAGATCGGCGGGATAGTCATCGCCGGCCCGCACCGTTCCATCGACATTGAATTGCGCGTGCTCGAACTCGGAGCGGGCAGTCAGGTGGATGGTCTGGCCTACGCTCACCGCGTCGATATTCAGGTTGCCGGTACGCTCGCGGTCGAGCGTGAGATCGCGCACCAGAAGATTGGCGTTGATCACGGGCGCTTCGCGCGTGCCGGAGCCCTGTGCGGTGAAGTCCACGCGGCCCTCCACGGGCACGCGCGTGGTCTGCAAACTGGGAATTCGGGTCAGGTCGAAATTCTTGCCGGTCAGGTTGAAGTGATAGGTATGGGCATCGAGATCGTAGGCGGCGCCGCCACTGGCCTGCGCGTCATAGTAGGCGACGTGCAAGTTGTTAAGCGATACTTCGCTTCCGTTCAGGCGTAAATCGGATTCGAATTGATGAATGGGCTGACCGTAAACGACGGCGTCGGCGACCTGAAGGTGGCCATCGGCGTGGGGTTGCGCGCGCGTGCCTGAGGCCTGAAGCATGAGATTGGCCCGGCCGGTCACGGGGTAGTGGTAGCCAGCCAGGGCCTGGACCTCGGCGATGTCGGCATTCTTCAGGTCGAGATTCGCCGTGAACGTGTCCTGCGGTGTGAAAGCTCCCTTGGTCAGCGAAGCACTCACGTCGAAATGAGTGGTCGTGTCCCCGTGGACGGCGGAGGCGCGGCGTACGGCCAAAATTCGCGGAGAAACCTGGATGTCGGCAGCGAGCGTATCCCAGTGGATGGTTTGCTGGGGAGTGCGGTCGGTTGCAGGAATGATCGAGTCGAAGTCCTGAATCTGGAGGTGACCCGAAAGGCTGGCCGAGGATACTTTGCCGCTGGCGGCTCCCGTAAAGCGCGCGCTCCCGTGCAACGCGACCGGCAAGCGGCTGGGACCATGGAGGGCGACGATGAGCGGCTGCAGTTCGGCGAGGTCCGACGTGGATGCGGTGAGCTGCAGCGAAGATGTTGCGGCGAGTTTGCCGCTGGCGTGAACCTGGGTGGCGCGAGTGGCAAGATCGAGCTGGGCGAATTCCAGTTCGTCCCCGGAGGCACGATAGGTCCCGCGCGCGTTGGCGGTGACCGGGATTTGACCGTCGCTCAGCTTCGTGGGAGGCGCGAGTGTCACAACAAAGTCTGCTTCCGCGCGGCCGGGAGAACCGGCCCAACGCGCGTCGACCGTACCGTCGGCGTTGCCGGCCAGGTTCAGGCGATCGAGTGGATATTGGTGCGTGCTGACGGCAGCGGCCAGAGAAGCGGCGGAGATATCCTTCACGCGTACGCGCAACAATCCTTTTTGTTCTTCTGCTTTCTTCCCTTTTATGTTCCCGGCTTTAGGACTGGGCGAAGCTTGTGGGGCCAGCCAGTTGGTGACCTCAAGATCGCCTGTAACGGCACCTCCGAGCAGTCGCGCTTGAGCCTTGCTGATTTTCAGCTGGCGGTCGTTAACGGAGAAATCGGAATTCAGGCTGGCGTCACGCAACCAGACTTGATCGTCGCGCCATTCGAAATTCTTCAACGCGAGCTTGCCGTCGGAGGCGAACTTGTCGGCCGTCCAGGTCCCCTTCCCGTTCACGTTGGCAAAGCCTGCGCGCAGCTCACGTTGGCGAGTGATAAAGGCCACCTCGGCGAGATCGACCGCACCCTTGTAGTCGGCGGTGATCACGGGACTGAAAAGATCCCGGACTCGTCCGCTGGCTTCGAGATGCGAGCGCCCGGTGTCGATCTTGAGCGAGCTTACTTCGACCTCGTTCTTGCCGAGACTGAAGCGGGCGCCGGCGGTCCAGGAAAAAGGCTGGTAGTCGCGGTAGCGCGTGCTGACTCGTCCCAGGACCAGTGTGCCGTCGTAACGCGAGTGCAGGAAGGAGTAGCTCATGTCGGCGGCCACGCCGTTCACGTCCAAGTCAAAGGGCGTAGCCTGATTGTTCCAGAGAAAATTGCCTTCGCGCACCTGCAGGTTGCGGATCGACAGCGAGAACAGCTCCTCCACGGGGTTCTTGGTCGACTCGCGCTTCATCTTGGGGGCGGGAATGTTGGTGGTGCCATCGGGATGAACGATCAAATGAATGACGGGGCGCTCAATGACGATGGACTTGAATCCGAACTGGGTCTCAAGCAGCGAGATGATGCGAATTCGCGCCACAACGCGGTCGGCGTGGGCGAGAGGCACGTCGTCGGCCGCTTCAGTGCCGTGAATGGTCAGACCGCGGATTTCCGCCTGCAGCCGAAATGGAATGGTGTGGTAGGTACCGAGTTCGACGCGGCCGCCCGTAATTTTTTCCATTTCGTCCACGATGCGGGCGCGGACGTAAGCCTGAAAGGAATCGGTGGTCATGTACCAGGCGGCGCCACCGACCGCCATCAGGCTCAGCAGAAAAAGCACGAGGAGATATCTCCACCACTTGCGACGGACTGGCTTGGTTTCGTCCGCGCTCACGAACCCTGGCCTCCGGTGGGAACCGGGGTGGAGGAGGGAGTGCTGATTTTGCTTTCCGAACGCAGGCTATGCAGCCAGGAGGTGAAAAGTTCGTTGACCTTCTGCTCGGTGAGGATCTCGCGGATCTTCGCGGCCACCTGCGCCAGCGGAACATCCTTGGCTCCGGACTTTCGCAGTTCGGGCAGGAAAGTGTCCTGGTAGTAGGACTCGATCATCTGCGGCGCGATCTGAACGGTGGGCCGCAGGCGGGCTTCCACCTGGTGCAGTACCGCGATGTCGTGCGCCAGCCAGGTTTCCACCTGCTTTTGCGAGAGCCCGTATCGCGCCAGAGCCGCGTGCCAGGCAGAAGAGGTGGCCGCCTGGTGCTCCTTTTGAATATCCATGATGCGCAGCTGAACTTCTTCGGCAGGCGACTGAGAGGCGTCGATTCCCTGGGACTGTTCGCGGAGTAGTTCCTGATCAATGAGGCGATCGAGGGCACGGCCGCGGTCCTGGTCGGTCAACTTTTCCAGCGGGCGGCCTTCGATAAAGGCTTCGAAGCGGACGGCGTCGTCCCAGTCGCTTTGTAGAATGACATGGCCGTTCACCGTGGCAACGATGCGGTCGACGACGTCGGCGGCGCGGACATCAGGGCCGACAGCGAGCACCAGGAGCCACAGGAGAAGGATTAGCCTACGCATCAAAATGCCTGTCCAATGCTAAAGAAAAAATTGAGGTGACTGGCCCGCTGCGGAACGAACTGAGTCGATGAGGACACGTCGTTCACCGTGTTCGTAACCGTCTGGAAACTGGGAAATGCGGGCGGATTCAGATTGTAACCGAAATCCAGGCGAATCGGACCGATAGGTGTCTTGTAATGCACCCCTATGCCGACAGCATGCGAAACATAGTTGAAGTCGCACTGCGTGTAAGTGCTCTCGTGCAGGCAGAGGTCAGGATCCTTCTGGCGCCAGCGAAACAGATGGTCCACCATGTCGGCCTGCTTGGCGAAAACGTTTCCCATGTCATGGAAAATGGCGAAGCTGACATTGTTGCCGACGTAAGGAAGATCGACCGGCGGCAAGCGCAATTCGAGCTGGTTGAGAAACAAGGCGCTGCCTCCGAGCGGAAAGCCGGTCTTCAGGTCGCGTGGGCCTGCCTGATTTAACCCGAAGCCGCGATGAGAGTTGCCGCCGCCGGAGAGAAAACGTTCGGGCAACGGAATCAGGCTGGCGCCATTGGGAGGAGCCTCGTTAGGCTCGAGAATGACAGTCTCGCCGAAGGGGTTCTGGATGCCAATGCGGGTGGAGCGGGCAAATACGAAGCGCTTCCCCGGCGGGCGGTTCTTGCCGAAAGTTCGGTAGGTCGAGTTCTGGAACAAGATGCGGCTGAAATCAGCTTCGGAACCGAAATAGCTGGCGGCCACCCCGACATCCAGAGTGTTGTATGTACCCTTGGTGGATTCGAGCGGGCTGTCGCGGCGATCGCGGATCAAAGTCAGCGCGGGGATTCCTACACGGGTCGGTTGCGAGAGGATCGGAATCAGGTTTGAAGTGATGACCAGGTTGCTGGCCTGTACCCGGCGGTAGGTGAAGCTGTAAACGGCCTCAGTGGGCGGCCTACCCGAAACAATGCATTGCTCGTTCGAACCAAAGCACTGGTGGATCTGGGCCGAACCCTCCAGACGCTTGGAGGTAAAGGTCGTGACGTCGAGCGTGTTGTCGTAAAAACCGGTGAACGACAGAGTCAGCTTGTCATTGTCGAGCCAGCCGGGGGCGTTATAGCTGATCAATGCCCGCTGCTGCAGGCGACCGAGATGTCCCTTGAAGATGATGGTGTGGTCCAATCCGCGGAAGTTCAGGCGCGTGATCTCCAGCGAAACGCGTGGGCTGATGCCAGTCTTGCCCTGCGGCACTGACGGACTGGCCCCCGGCTGGCCGGTTTGCACTTCGAGTCCGAGTCCATAATTGAAGGTGTAGCGCTTGGCCTCGCGGATGTCGATCAGTACATTCTTGGAGGGATCTTGTCCGTTAGGATTCTGCACGGCGGTATCGACCTGGCTGAAAATTCCGAGGTCGTACAGGGAGGCCTGCGTCCTCAACATGTCTTCCTGGCTTAACGGGCCGCTCGGGTTGATGCGAAGTTTCCGCTGCACAACTCCGGGGCGAGTGTGGACAAGGCCTGAGACCAGCACCTGATCGACAAAGAACTGCTCGCCTTCCTGGATGCTGAAGTTCACCGCAATGCGATCTTCCTTTCCCGGCTCATTGTGGGTGGAGAGTTCCAGGGTTGCGTCGGGGAAGCCATTGTTAAAGTAATAGTTGAGGATTGTGTCGCGATCGCCAGCAAGGCGGTAATCAGAGTATGGCTGTCCGGGGGCGGTGTCGATGCGGCTTTGCAGGTCGTCGGTGGGGACCTTGGAGTTGCCCGCAATCTTCACCTCGCCCACCAGCGTCTGGGGTCCCTCGGTGATTTCCAAGGTGAGGGCGAGACGCTTCTCGACTCCTTCGTAGTGGTCCAGCACCGTGTTTTTGATCTGGATCTTGCGGAAACCATTGGCGCGGTAAAGGTCCTGAAGGCCGTTGAGGTCGGAGGCCAGCAGCGACTGGCTGAACCGGCCGCTCGAGAGCAGGCGGGTGGACGGCTGCACCTGCATGCGGGAACGGAGGGCGGTCTGGTCGAAGTACTTGTTGCCCGTGATGATTACCTTGACCAATTTGTGGCGGATGCCGGGATCGATCACGTACACGGCGCGCAACTCATTTTTGGCGGGATCGGATTGTTTCTTGATGCCGACCGTGGCGTCGAAATAACCGCGCGACTGCATGTAGTCGAGCAGGTTGCGGCGGCCTTCATTCAGCAGGTCATCGTCGAGCGCATTTTCTTCATATACCGGAACGCGCTTGCGCAGGGCCGACTTGCGAACCTTGAAGCCCTCGACCGCGATGTCGACGCTAGGGCCGGGGTCGATCAGGAAGTTGAAGTCGAGCCTGTTGGTATCGGGACGATAAATGCGCGAGGCGATGGAAACTTGCGCGAGCAGGCGATTCTGCTTCAGATACTTTTTGCGGATGCGCTGGAGCGCGCTGCTGACCCGGTCGGCCGTCACACGATCGCCGGGGTGCATGTGCGCGATGTCTTCAATCTGTCCCCTGGAGTAAGCGCCCGTTCCGGTTATCGTGATGTCTCCGACTGTGGCCGGAGGGCCGGAAGTCACGCGGAACACGACGTCCATCTGCGAAGTTTCGGGGTGGGCATGCTCGTCATGGGTAACCGCCGAACGGTAGTATCCGTTGTCGGACATGACTTGCTGGATGTTCTTGTTCGCGCGTTGCAGTTTTTCCGGGGCGAAGATTTCTCCCAGCTGAAGTTTGGTGGCGCTCACCAACTGGTTCGCGCTCGGTCGACCTGGCTCGCCTTCGACGGTGACGGAGCCGACGAAGTAATTTCCGATGGTGGAGAAGCTGAGGGTCACCTGCCCGTCATTCTTCTCGGCTTCCACGCGGATGTCGGCAAATAGCCCGGTATCAAAAAGAATCTTGAGGCTATCGCGCAGAAGATCGCGGTCCAGAGGATGGCTGACTTTCTGCGGCATGAGTTCGCGCAGATGATCCTGTTCGCGCATGGGGACCCCGCTGAAGCGAATCTCGCGGACCGGTAGCCCGAGGTAAGCGGAGATCGAGCCCAGGGCGGGATTCGAAGCCGGCGCGGTCTGGTCGCCCGGAACGTTCTGAGGAGCAGGGGGCGGAGCCTGCTGCGCGGCGAGTAGCATGGGCAACAGCCACACCAACGCAACTCTGCACAAAGTCGCCCTTGCTCGCAAAAAAACTCCTCGACCCGTTGGATGGCTCACTGTTTCGATGAATGGCTGGAAAGCAATGTGTCTACAAGTGCAACATAGACGCGGTACATGCAGCGGCTAAAGCCGCCCGGATTTTAGTCATGCTTACGGACGGGCTGAAGCCCGTCCCTTTCACAACCGACTCAACCCGCGTCTCCTTCCTGCTGAAACACGGGACTTATAATAAAGGTTTCGCGGCTCGAGACTGATAATGTCTTTGGAACATGACGAGAGATATTCCCGGCAAATTCTGTTTCGGGGAATCGGTGCGCACGGACAGAAGAGGCTGGCAGGGGCGCGCGTAGCGGTGGTGGGATGCGGAGCAACCGGGTCGGCGGTCGCTTCCCTGCTGGCGCGAGCGGGCGTTGGAACCATCCGCATCATCGATCGGGATTACGTCGAGCCCAGCAATCTGCAGCGGCAGACTTTGTTTGATGAAGCAGACGCGCGCGAGTCTTTGCCGAAAGCGATCGCGGCCGCAAGGCGGATCGCGGCATTCAATTCACAGATCGTGGTCGAACCTCAAGTCGCCGACCTGACTCCAGAAAACATTGAAGCTTTGCTTGAAGGCGCCGAGCTGATTCTCGACGGCACCGACAACTTCGAAACGCGCTACCTGGTGAACGATCACGCCGTGAAGTACGGGGTGCCGTGGATTTACTCGGCGGCGGTGGGAAGTTATGGCGTCACGCTGAACGTGATCCCTGGAAAAACCGCGTGCCTGGCGTGCGTGTTTCCGGATTCTCCGCAAGGAACCTTTGAGACCTGCGAAACGGCAGGCGTGCTGAATTCGGTGGTGAGCCTGGTGGCATCCATGGAAGCGGCGGAGGCCCTGAAGTGCCTGGTGGGATCGGCCGACCGGATGCGCCGGACGCTTTTGTCGTGGGATGTCTGGACCAACGAGCGAGCGGAGATTCAGGCGGACAAGCCGCGAACGGGGTGCCGGGCGTGCGGAGAGCATGACTTTGTTCACCTCGAGGGTGAGGGCCGGCCGCATATCACGTTGTGCGGAAGGAACTCGGTTCAGATCCACGAACGGCGCCGACCGGTGGATTTTGGTGAGATGAGCGAGCGATTGAAGCCGCACGGGACGGTCCGGCACAACGATTTTGTGCTGAAGTTCTGGCGGGAACCGTACGAGATGACACTGTTTTGCGATGGCCGCGCCATCATCAAAGGGACCACGGACACGGGGGTGGCGCGAAGTCTGTATGCGCGGTTTGTCGGGAGTTGAATCAGCTGGTGGCTCGAACACGCGGTATTCGGCTAACAGCTAACGACTACCAGCCATGAGACACTGTTCTTTTTTCTGCGTCTTGTACGCATAATCTTGCGCATTTCATGAAAGCACGCGGTACCCCTTGTTCTGGAAAAGCCTAAGAAAACAGGAAATCGCAGGCAAATCCGCCATTTCGTACGCACTGGCACGCGACCTGCTTCTACGGGGATGAAGTTTCTCCCGGAGGCGAGCATGCGTGCATTTACGGTAGGGATTGCGGTGGTGGCTCTGTCAGCGTTGGCCCTGGCGCAGGGTGGGGTTCGGATCGCTCCGACCTGCTCCAACAATTGCGGGCCCTATATTCCGCTGATCACGACGCCCAATATTGGGTTCGAGACGGTTTCGGCGTCGCCGGCCGGGGCGAGTAACGCTACGGGAGGCCTGCACGCTGGAGCGCGCAACTCGACCATGTCGATCGTCGACGGAAGTCCCGACGCGGTGCACACCCAGGTGGTGTGGTACTCGGGAGGAGGCAGCCCGCTGGTATCGCCGGCAGTGCGCTTGCCGCATGCCGAAGGCCCGATGGCGATGCATGCCGAGCACATGATGCGCATGGAGCACGAGCGCGGCGAAGAACACCAGGCGTGGACGTATTACGCCGGCGCCGCGGCGACAGGGAGTCCGGTGGCAGCATCGGCCGCGGCGAAAAGTGGACGACGCGCGGCGCGGACGTATACGAATACAGACGTTGAGCGCGTCGGACAGATCAGTCAGGAGTTTAAGAAGAAGTAGGCTCTGGGTAGCCCAGCCTTCCGCGCTCTTCGTGGAGGCTGGGGCCTTGCAGGTCCCAGGTCTCAGAAAAATTGGATATTCATTTGTTTGGGAGGCTCGAGTTTTTTCGAGCCTTTTGCTTTTGCATCCTGCTTGAATCCTCAGAGTGTTGCGGGATGCACGGCTGGTCGATCGCGATTGCTGGCTTGCAGCCTGTGCTCGACCCGAGACACGGGTGACCTGTGACCTGTCGCCTGTGACCTGAAGGTGATATCTTCTCTGGCTTGTTTCTTCCCCGAAATCGATTGCTCGTAAGAGAAAGCACCGATGACTGAGATGTCGCGTCCGGAACCGTCGCGGATGTACCGATGGATTGTGCTGCTGTTTATCAGCCTTGCGCAGGGCTTCAATTACTACATCTACGACAGCATCAATCCGCTGGAACGGATCTTCATCGAGCGGCTGGGCTACTCGGGAACGATGTTCGGGTGGCTGAATTCGAGCTATAGCGTGGCAGCGGTCCTGACGCTGCTCATTGGCGGAATCATCATCGATCGCATCGGGACCAAGAAGTCTCTGTTCCTATTTTCCGTGCTCTGCTTCCTGGGGGCATTGCTGACAGCGTGGCGCGGGAATTTCGTGACGATGGTGGCGGGGCGAACGGTTCTGGGGCTCGGCGCGGAGTCCATGATTGTGGCGGTTACAACGGCCTTGGCGAAATGGTTTAAGGGAAAGGAATTGAGTTTCGCATTCGGCGTGAATCTGACGATCGCACGGCTGGCATCGGTCGCGGCTGACAATTCACCGAGCTGGGCCAAGTCGACGTTCTATCCTCAAGGACCGTCCGGTGTGCCCAGCTGGCAAGGCCCACTCATGATCGCCGTGGTAGCAGGGCTTCTGTGCCTGGTGTGTTCGGCGGTGTACTGGTATCTCGAAAGCGCTGCCGAAGCCCGCTATGCGCTGGGGCAAGCCGGAGCCGTCGATAAACTGGAATTTAAGGGCATCTTCAAATTCAATCCGTCGTATTGGTACGTGGTTGGACTGTGCTTCACGTTTTATTCCGCCATCTTCCCTTTCCGCACGTTTGCCATCGATTTCTTCACCAACAAGATTCTGGCGTACCAGGGCGGGGTGAACGCTTCGGAGGCGATCAAGGTGGTCGGGCTACAACAGGCGGGCGTACTGAACAGCCTGCTTCCGTTTTCGGCGATGATCGCAACCCCTTTGTTCGGGCTACTGGTGGATCGGATCGGAAAGCGGGCGTTGTTGATGATGGTTGGGTCGATTCTGCTCATGCCGGTATACCTGATGATGGCGTACCTGCCAGCGTCGCGCTACGTGACGTTCGCTTTTCCCTGGATCTCGCAAGGCCACTTCACCATCGAACATGCGACGTTGCCCCTGCTGTTGCTGGTGACGATGGCGATGATGGGGACAGCGTTCTCGCTCATTCCTGCGGTGATGTGGCCCTCGGTCGCCTATATCGTCGGCGAGTCCCGGCTGGGTACGGCATACGCGCTGATGACCCTGATTCAGCAAATCGGCTTCTTCATCATGAATCTGCTGATCGGCAAGGCCAATGACTATGCCGGGGCGGGGTTGGGCAATCCTCACGGTTATGCGCTGGGAATGTGGATTTTTTCGATTCTGGGCTTCGTCGGCCTGGGTCTGGCGATCCTGCTGCGGCTCAAGGAAACCGGGCCGCATGGACACGGGCTGGAGACGATTACCACGAAAACGGGGGCTTAGGAGGGTCAGAGGCGACAGGTCACAGGAACTGCGCTACGGGCTACTGGCTTCCCTCAATCAAAAAGCAAACTCGGGACTCACGTCGTTTTAATGAGATGGAGGCCTTGGGGGTTGAAGTCGTAGGGGTTGCCAAGAGGGAGAAGCCGGGAGCCAGCGGCAGCGGGTCTTGGGTTGCCAGAAGCTAGCAGCCAGAAGCCGGCAGCGCCGTCCTGTGACCCGTGACCTGTCAGCTGTGACCCATTACGTCCGTCACTTCCAGAAAATGGAATTAGGCAAAGCGTACCAGGGCAAAGGGTTTTGTTATTCTGGATGCGAACTCTATGGGAATCGGGTAACCCGAAACGACCCGCAACCAGTACAACGTACAACTAGTTAGCCGCATCTGAACATATGCGGCCGGGAAAGGCGACTTGACCGAGCAGCGACTGTCGGAAGCACAGGCGATTGAACGTGCCAAACAGGGGGACGCGGAAGCGTTCGAGTTTCTCTATAACCTGCATAAGCGGCGCGTATATTCTCTGTGTTTGCGCATGACGGCGAATACCGGCGAAGCGGAGGATTTGACGCAGGAAGCGTTCCTGCAGTTGTTCCGCAAGATCGGAACGTTCCGCGGCGAGTCGGCTTTTTCCACCTGGCTGCATCGCATGGCGGTGAACGTTGTGCTGATGCACCTGCGGAAGAAAGGTTTGCCGGTAGTTTCGCTGGAAGAAGCGACCGAAGGCGACGACGATACGCCGAAGAAAGATTTTGGGGCAGATGATCCTGTCCTGTCGGGCTCGGTGGACCGGTTACGGTTGCAGAATGCGGTAGACCGGTTGCCGCCCGGATATCGCTCGATCTTTGTGCTCCACGACGTGGAAGGGTACGAGCACAATGAGATCGCGACCATGGTTGGATGTTCGATCGGAAACAGTAAATCGCAGTTGCACAAAGCGCGGATGAAGTTGCGCGAGTTCCTCAAAACGAGCAGAGCCGAAAAGGCCGGATAAGCCGTGAGGACGAGAGCGCAGGCGGTACGAAACGACTTGGGGAGAGAGAAGTCATGAAGTGCGAAGAGTTTCAGCGTGAGTTGCCGGATTTCATGGAAGACGGCGGCAACGCAGAGTTGCAGTCGCATCTGAAGGCATGCTCCAGCTGTTCGGGACTGGTGACCAGCCTGCAGAGCATCATCCATGAAGCGCAATATCTGCAGGCATCCGAAGAGCCCAGCCCGCGGGTATGGAATTCCCTCGAGATCATTCTTAGGCAAGAAAAACTGATTCGCGAACCCCGCGTATCCCATTCCCTGCTTGCTTCCTTAAGACAACGCTGGGGTCTGGCTGCCTGGCTGGTTCCGGCGGCGGCGGCGTTGCTGGTGGGAGCGGGGATATTGCTGTTCCCCCATTCCAACGGCGGGGTGAACGCGACCCAGCAGGCCGTGCTCCATACCGGAGCGGCCCAATCGACTTCCGACCAAAGCGATGAGCAGTTGCTGCAAGAGGTCTCCATGCGGGCCCCGATGATGCGGGCCGCCTATGAGAGCAATCTGAAGGACGTCAACAACTACATCCGGGACGCGCAGGAATCGGTGAACGCCAATCCCAACGATGAGGAGGCGCAGCAGGCATTGATGGACGCCTACGGGCAGAAATCGATGATTTACGAGATGGCTTTGGACCGTTCTCTGCAATAATGGGCCACGAAAAATCCACACGGTGAAGTCGCAGAGGGCCACGAAGCACGAGGGATCTATGCAACGCAGTCTGAACACCACTGAGTTGACGGTCATTGTCCTGGTCACGCTGGCGACCTTCGCAGTCGCTGAGACCAAGAAGGAATACCGCTTCGAGGTCGGGCCCAAATCGAAGGTCTCGATCATCAACCAATTCGGCAGCGTGTCGGTGAAACCCTCAACCGGCAACGTCGTGGTGGTGAATGCCACTACTTATTCCGATCGCGTTGAAGTGGATCACTCGCAAAGTGGAAACCGCGTGGACGTGCAGTCGCATTTGCTTTCGGGCGCAACGCCTGAGAATTCGCGCGTGGACTATGAAGTACTCATTCCGGCGGATGCCAGCATTGATCTGGAATCGACGACGGGGCCGCTGCACGCCGAAAATTTGCACGGAGACGTAGAAGCGGAGGGTGCGAATGCCGCCGTCGACGTGCGCGAGATATCCGGCAGCCATGTGCATGTGAAGACTATGGCGGGCCCGATCACCCTGACCAACATCCGGGACGCGCACGTGGAGATCGATTCGGTCAGCGGGGATGTCACCTTGAATTCCGTGACGGGACGCCTGGTGCGGGTCAGTTCGACCAGCGGGAAGATCCAGTACGACGGTGATTTCGGCCATGCCGGCGAATACCGTTTCAACAGCCATTCCGGCAATATCGATGCGACGATTCCCGATGATGCCTCGGTCGACGTGAAGGCTCAGTCGGTGCGTGGCCAGGTGCAAAGCGACGTTCAGCTCCAACCCAAAGTCCACACCTCCTTCCTGGTCAGGGAAGGGAGTTCCTTCGCAGGTACCATCAACAAGGCGGCTTCCTCGGTATGGCTGCGAACCTTCAGTGGTAGAATCCACCTCAAGAAACGCTGAAAATCGGCTGAATTCCACGGGAAAGCAGCCCGAACACGAGCATGAAGGGCACGCCAGCTTCGCGCCGGGATGTGGGGGTGCCCGCGGCCGGGCGCGATGCGCCGGTGCGGGCGCTTTTTCTTGTGGGCTTCATGGGTGCCGGCAAAACCAGTGTGGGGCGCGCGCTCAGCCTGCACCTGAAGTGGCGGTTCGAGGACCTCGACGACCGGATTCAGGCGCGCGAACAGCGGACCGTGCCGGAGATTTTTGAGCATTCGGGAGAGGCGGGGTTCCGTCAGGCCGAGCGCGCTGCCCTGCGGGAGCTGCTGGCAGAAATCGAGTCAGGGCCGCCGCGGGTCGCCGCCCTGGGCGGCGGAGCATTTGTGCAGGATGAGATTGCTTCCCTGCTCGCCGAGCACGGAGCGGTTACGGTGTTTCTGGATGCTCCGGCGGAAGAGTTGTGGCGACGTTGCGGAAGCCATGCGGTGGAGCGACCGCTGCGCCGCCAGGAGCCGGAATTTCGCCGGCTGTATGAGGCGCGGCGCCCACGGTATCTGCAGGCCAGTCTAAGAGTGGACACGGGCGGAAAAGCTATCGAGCAAATCGTTCGTGAGATTGCAGGCGGATTGAGCCTGGATGACCGGGTTTCCGGCGAGGAGAAGTGACGTGCAGTTGTCGAGAATGATGCAAGTGCTGATTGTGGGCGTTCTGGCAGCGCCGCTGGTCGCCGTTGCCGGCGATGCCGATAAAAAAGATTCCTCCGGCCAAATGGTCGATTCGGGCTCGCTGGGAGTCTTTGTCGGCGGCAAAAGGATTGCAACCGAGACGTTCTCGATCCAGCAGAACGGCAACGGCAGCGTGATCTCATCGCAATTCAAGACCGAAGAGGGAGCCGACAAGGCAGCGCAGACTTCGGAACTGCACCTCGCTCCCAACGGCGACATCCGGAAGTATGAGTGGAAGGAAATCAGTCCGGGGAAAGCGCAAGCCACGGTGGCGCCCAGCAGTGACTATCTGATGGAGCACATCTCCGGCAGTCCCAATGAGAAAGCCACAAGATCAACCCTTTATGCTGCCGGTTTCGACCAGCGTGCTGGATGACTACGTTTTCATCCACCGCGAGGTGCTGATCTGGCGGTACCTGGCGAGCACGTGCAAGCGGGAAAAGGGATCGGTGCAATGCCCGGCGAACCAGAAGACGCAGTTTGGAGCGATCAACCCGCACCAACGCTCTTCCCTGCCCCTGAGCGTGGAGTTTCAGGGTCGGGATAAGGTTTCCATTCGCGGCGCCGAAAGAGAACTTAACAAGTTCTTATTGCGCAGCGAGGGCGGGGACTGGACGATGTGGCTGGATGACCAATTCAAGCTGCAACGGGTGCTGGTGGCCAGCGACAATACAGAAGTGATTCGGGATTAACGCCCGGCCAAGCGGAGCTTGACGGGGCACCACATGGTTCTCATCGATACACGGACGTCTCGGATTCTCTTCACGGCGCTTCTGTTTGCGCTGGGACTTGGTTTTCTCTACATTACCCGCCGTACCCTGGTTGTCTTTCTGTTCGCAATCTTTTTTGCCTACCTGATGGAGCCGGCGGTCTCGCGTCTGCAGAAAGTCCTGCGCGGACGAGGACGGGCGATCGCGGTCATCTACGTATTGCTGCTGGCGGGCGTCTGCCTGTTCTTTTTTTCCGTGGGTCCGCGCATCGGTCATGAGAGCGCCCGGCTCGGTCAGTCCCTTCCCGACTGGCTCAACCGCGTGAGCTCGGGATCGATTGCGCGCGACATCGGGCAGGAACACGGGTGGAGCAGCGCTACCCAGGAAAAGCTGCGCGAGTTTTTGACCAGCAATTCCGATGACATCAAGAGATACGCTGAGCGTTTCGGATTGCGCGCCGCGAACTTCGCGAAAGAGGCGTGGCTGATCCTGCTGGTGCCGTTGCTGGCGATCTTCTTCCTGAGCGACGGCCGCGTCTTCAGCGAGGTGGCGCTTTCGGTGGTGCAGTCGCGGCCGCAGCGCGAATTTCTGCAAGCGGTCATCGCGGATCTGAACCAGATGCTGGCGCAGTTCATACGCGCGCAACTCACGCTGGCGGCCTTTCCATGATTGTGTACACGGGCTTCCTGGGCGCGATGGGCGTGAACTACGCGCTGGTGCTGGGAACGGCGGGCGGGGTGATGGAATTCATCCCGGTGGTGGGGCCGCTGGTCGCGGCGCTGCTGATTCTGAGCGTCGCGGTCCTGATGAACTATCAGCACTGGGCGTGGCTGCTGCTGTTTCTGGTGGCCTGGCGGGTGGTGCAGGATTACGTGATCTCGCCGCGGGTAATGGGCAAAAGCATGGAACTGCACCCGCTGGCCGCCATTTTCGGCGTCATGGCGGGTGGGGAGATCGCGGGCGTGCTGGGCGTGTACCTGTCGATTCCAGTGATGGCAGGCTTGCGGATTGTGTGGCGGCGCAGCCGGATTTACATCGAGAAGAAACGGTTCGGGCCTTTGAACGAGTACACGTTTGGGGCCGAGATTCAGCCGCGCAAGTGAGTAGGGGAAAGCTATCAGCCATCAGCTATCAGCCATCAGCATCAGCCCTCAGTTGTCAGCTACCGGTTTTTCCTTCGAAGAATCGTTCTCCTTATTTCCTTCTACCAACGATTAGTGCTTTCCTGAGTTCATGACCAGGCGCGACTTCGGGATCAAGCGTCGTGGTGATGTAAAATTCATGAACAACTTTATGTCGAACAAGATACCCGTTGGAATTCTGGGCGCGACCGGCATTGTCGGGCAGCGCTTTGTGCAGATGCTGGAGCATCACCCGTGGTTTGAGGTGGCATGGCTGGCGGCCTCGGACCGCTCGGAAGGACGTCCTTACGGCGAGGCTGCACGCTGGCGGCTGAAGACCGCGATCCCGGATCGAGTGGCGAAGATGACAGTTTCGCCGGCGAAGCCGGAGGGCGCTCCCAAGGTAATCTTCGCGGCGCTCGATGCGAGTATTGCCGCGGAAATGGAACCGGCGTTCGCGGACGCCGGGTGCGCGGTAGTTTCCAACTCCAGCGCCTTGCGCATGGCGAAGGATGTGCCGCTGGTGATTCCGGAAGTCAATGCCGGGCACGTAAAGATGATCGAGTCGCAGGCCTGGCGGCGGAAGTCGGGCGGCTTCGTGGTCACCAATCCCAACTGCTCGGCCATTGGACTTGGTGCTGGCGCTCGCTCCGCTGGACCAGCAGTTTGGCCTGGAGACGGTGATGGCCGTGACCATGCAGGCCGTCAGTGGCGCGGGCTATCCGGGAGTCGCTTCGCTCGACATTCTGGGCAACGTAATCCCCTACATCGCAAAAGAAGAAGAAAAGATGGAAGAGGAAACGTTGAAGCTGCTCGGCAAATTGAATGGTTCAGGGTTTGTGCCCGGAACATTTGCGATGAGCGCGCAGTGCAACCGCGTCGCGGTGGAAGACGGACACACCGAGTCGGTATCGGTACGGCTGAAGACAAAGACCCAGCCCGCGGAGATCATTGCGGCCTGGAACGCTTTCACGGCGGAACCACAGAAACTGCGCCTGCCCAGCGCTCCCGATCAGCCCGTGGTCTATCTGGAGGCGAATGACCGTCCGCAACCGCGCTTTGACGCCGAGCGGGGCGCGGGCATGACGACCACGGTTGGGCGGTTGCGTCCGTGCCATGTGCTGGACTGGAAATTCACGGTGCTCTCGCACAACACGATCCGCGGGGCCGCGGGAGCCGCGCTGCTGAATGCGGAATTGCTGAAGGCGCAAGGATACCTGGGGTGAGAGTACAGGAACGGCTGCGGTTTTCCCTCCGACTTCGCGATGCTGACCGATGAGGACCGCATGTCCTCGCGACAGCCAGCAGGACGCCGGCACCACATCCCTGAGCGGGTTTTCTTCCCATGATTGTCATGAAATTTGGCGGTACCTCGGTGGAGGACGCCAAGGCGATCGACCGCACGGCGTCCATCGTCAAAGGCCGCACCGGGAAGAGACCGGTGGTCGTGGTCAGCGCGATGGCCAAGGTCACCGACACACTGCTCAAGATGGCGCACGCGGCCGGAGCGGGCGACCGGGAAACCGCGATCGGGCTATCGCGCGGGCTGCGCGAACGTCACTACAACACCGCGGGAGAACTGCTCGGGACGGGCGTCTTCACGCGCTTCCATGGGGAACTGGAAGCAGAGTTCGATGCGCTGGACGAGTTGCTGCGCGGGATTGCGGCGGTCGGCGAACTGACTCCGCGCACTACCGATCATGTTGCCGCTTACGGCGAATTGCTCTCCAGCAAGATTGTCAGCGAAGCATTCGCGGCGCGAGGCCTCCACGCGTCTCTGGTGGACTCGCGGGATTGCATCGTTACCGACGCGACTTATACGCGGGCGGTTCCCTTCTTCGATGACACGAACGAGCGGCTCGGGTTGAAATTGAAGCCGCTCGTGGAGGGCGGTCGCGTGCCGGTAATGGGCGGGTTCATTGGGTCGACTCGCAATGGGGTTACGACCACAATTGGCCGCGGTGGGTCGGACTTCTCCGCGGCGATCGTGGGCGCCGGCTTGAATGCGGAAGCCATCGAGATTTGGACGGACGTCGATGGGATGATGACGACTGATCCAAATCTGTGTCCGGATGCGCACCGGATCCGCGTGATCAGTTTTGATGAGGCGGCGGAACTTGCCTACTTCGGGGCGAAGGTTCTGCATCCGGCGACGGTCTTGCCGGCCGTCCAGAAGAATATCCCGGTGTTCATTCTGAATTCGCGGAATCCGGCGTGCGAGGGGACGAAGATCACGGCGCGGGCGCCGCACTGCAAGAACATCTTTAAGGCGATTGCGGCCAAGAAACGGATCACGATCGTGAACGTGGCGGCGCCGCGGATGTTGCTGGCGCATGGATTTCTGCGGGCGATTTTCGAGGCGTTTGACCGGCACAAGGTTGCGGTGGATGTGGTGTTCACGTCGGAGGTGAGCGTGTCGTTGACGGTCGACTCCAATGAAGCGATCCCGGCGCTGGCCGCGGACCTGGCCAAGCTGGCGGACGTAAAATATGAAGGCCGCAAGGCAATTGTCTGCCTGGTCGGGGAGAACCTGCGCGAGACTCCAGGGGTGGCGGCACGGGTGTTTGGGGAACTTTCGGATCTGAAAGTGCGGATGATTTCGCAGGGGGCGTCGGAAATCAATCTGACGTTCGTGGTGGAAGAGGAAGATGTGCCGGGGGTGATCCGGCGGCTGCATTCTTCGTTCTTTTCCGAGGTGGATGCGGAGGTTTTTGCTTAGACGCAACGGGAGGGCTAGAATTGCCACAGAGGACACAGAGGTAAACCGCAAGCGAAAGATCGTCCGCAGAGAGCTGGTTGGTGTTGATGAATTTCTTGTGCTGGGTCGGGGGAAGACGGGATCGCTGGTGGCGCAATACGCCCACGATCGCCACCACCATGTTCGGGTGATGGGGTCTGAGGACAACCGGAATGGCAAGGGGCTGACTCCTGATCTCTTGCGCGATGTAAATACGGTGATCGACTTCACTACGCCGCATCGGTGCATGGAAAACATCACGAGCCTGCCTCCGCGAGAAGAAGAACATGGTGGTCGGGACCACCGGCTGGCAGGCACATGCTGGCTCGGTGCGGGCCGCGTGTGGAGAAGGCGGGGTTGGGTTTCTCCATGGCGCGAATTTTTCCATTGGCGTGAACCTCTTTTTCGAGACGGTACGGGCGGCGGCCCAGGCGGCGAAATCACGGATATTCCGGACAAATCTTTGAACGACATCACCAGCAGAAGAAAGATGCTCCGTCGGGCACCAGCCTGGTGCTGCAGCGAATCATCAAGGAAGCTCCGGGGCAGAACTCGAGATTACGTCGTTTCGTGAAGGCGACGTGGTTGGTCTGCACGAAGTGATCTTCGACTCGCCGAATGATCGTATCTACCTGTGCCACGACGCCAAGTCGCGGCATGGATATGCCGAGGGAGCAGTGCTGGGCGCCGAGTGGCTGAGCGGGAAGACCGGCTTTTACGAGTTCAAGGACATTTGGCGCGAGCTCTAAACTCCTCATTCTCCTTTCCGGACAACCCCGGTCGGTCGGGGCCGGCATCTCGTGAGCCGATAGATCGATTTTCCTCGGGAACACTCCTGGAGTTATCCTTAGGCATATGCAGCTGCGTGGATGCGGTACTGCGCTCGTCACCCCATTTCACCAGGACGGGTCCATCGACGAAGCCGCCCTTCGCAATCTGATTGCGTGGCAGGTGGAGTCGGGCATCGACTTTCTGATTCCTTGCGGAACGACTGGGGAAACCCCGACACTTTCACGCGACGAGTGGTTGCGTGTGATCGATACGACTGTGGAGGTGGTGGCTGGACGCGTGCCCATCGTAGCGGGAGCGACGTCGAATTCCACCCAGGACGCGGTCGAGAAGGCGCGCGAAGTCGCGTCGCGGCCGGGCGTAAATGCGATCCTGACCGCGTCTCCTTACTACAACAAGCCTACGCAGGAAGGCCAGTACCGGCACTTCAAGGCGATTGCCGAAGCGGTCGACAAGCCGATCATTCTCTACAACGTGCCGGGACGCACCAGCGCCAACATTGAACCGGGAACATTGGCGCGGCTGTCGGAAGTACCCAACATTCTAGGCGTGAAGGAAGCCAGCGGAAACATCTCGCAGATTGCCGAAGTGTTGAACGCAGTGCCGGAGAGCTTTCTGGTTTTTTCGGGCGACGATGCGATTACGCTGCCGGTGATTGCCTTGGGAGGCGTTGGCATTATTTCGGTCGCGTCGAACGAAATTCCGGCGGAGATGGCGGGACTGACGCGGGCCGCGCTCAACAATGACTGGACAACGGCGCGCAGCATCCATCGCAAATATCTGCCCCTGATGCAGGCAAACTTTCATCGAGTCGAATCCTCTGCCGGTGAAGGCTGTACTGGCGATGATGGGGCGGATTGAAGAAGTTTACCGGCTGCCTCTGCTGCCGATGCGGCGGGATACGCGTTCCAAGCTGCAGAAGATCGCGACCGAGGTTGGTTTGATTACGAAGCCGGCCGCTCCTTCGCCCGAGGCGGCGGAGTTCTTCGTCTATGAGAACTGGCTGGCCGGGCCGCACAAGATTGTGCTGCATCGCTCGACCTGCGGACAGTGCAATCACGGGAAAGGGCGTCCGGCAGGACATGACGCCAACCATGCGAAGTGGCATGGGCCCTACGGAACATTATCCGAGGCGCGCGCGGTGGCGCACGATATGCAGGGAATTTTGATTCGCAGCGAGTGCAAATGCATTTAAGACCGTCGTTGGTCGTCGGTCGTTGGCTTTGCGGAGGCGGCAGATGTTGATCGTTTGCTCCCCATAACCTTTCCCGTTAAGTTTCTTCTCCAGCTCCGTTTGACGTCATCGTCAGGATTCAGGGCCCTTTTTCATGTGACTCCCTCGTACGAAAGCGCAGCGTTTATACTGCTCGCGCATGCCATCCCTGCAATCTTCCATCGAACGTCTATCTTCCCTGGGCGAAGTGGAGCATAAGCCGGAAGCCCGGGAAACTTTCCTGAAATTTCGCGAGGCGCTGACGCAGGGAAAAGTTCGCGCGGCCGAGAAAAAAGACGGGCGATGGCTGGTCAATACCTGGGTGAAGCAAGGGATTCTGCTCGGATTTCGGCTGGGCGAACTGGCGGAGATGGGCGACGCAGGCTTGTCGTTCGTTGATAAAGACACCTTCCCTGCCCGGCGGTTCGCGGTGGTGGATCGGGTGCGCGTGGTTCCGGGTGGATCGTCGGTGCGCGAGGGCGCATATGTGGCGGCTTCGGTCATCTGCATGCCGCCGATGTTCATCAACGTGGGAGCTTACGTGGATGAAGGAACGATGGTGGATTCGCATGCGCTGGTGGGATCGTGCGCGCAAGTGGGCAAGCGTGTGCATCTGAGCGCGGCGGCACAGATCGGCGGGGTGCTGGAGCCGGTGAATGCGGCGCCGGTGATTATTGAAGACGACGTTCTGGTCGGCGGGAATTGCGGCGTGTACGAGGGAACGCTGGTGCGGGCGCGGGCGGTCTTGGGGGCGGGGACGATTCTTACCCGGTCCACGCCTTTGTATGACCTGGTGCGTGGCGAGGTGTATCGGGCGTCGGGCGAACGGCCGCTCGAGGTGCCGGAGAATGCGGTGGTGGTCCCCGGGTCGCGCGCGGTGAATAAAGGGCCGGCGTGGAATCTGTCGCTGTATACGCCGGTGATCGTGAAGTATCGAGATGAGAAGACGGATCGCAGGATTGAGTTAGAGGAGTGGCTGCGGTAGAGAACGTATTTCTCCTCATTTCGGATTGACGACGCCGCCAAGAGAAATCTATTTCAACTAACCCCAGGAAAGGACTAACGGGCCCTTTGGACTGGCGCCGTTGAGAGTGACCTTGATGCCAGTCAGGGTTGGGACGATTACGTCCGCCTCATGCAATTCTTCGACGGGATAGGTGCTGGGCAGCGAGATGACTTTCATGCCGGCACCGTGGGCGGAGCGGATTCCAGCAGGAGCGTCTTCAAAGACCACGCACTCCGCAGGATTCGCTTTCAATAGCGCAGCGCCTTTCCGGTAGGGCTCGGGATCAGGCTTGCCGTTTTTTACGTCGTCGGCGGTGACCAGGATGTCCGGCACCGGGACGCCGAATTTTTGCATGCGGGTGATTGCCAGATATCGCGTGCCCGAGGTGACCACGCACCAGCGTCCTCGTGGAATGGAGTTGAGCAGTTGCACGGCGCCCGGAATGGGGACGATGCCATCCGCCGCAGCCTCGCGATCTTCGATCTTTTTAGTCTCCGCTTCGGCGTCAAGATAGGGTGCAACGCGGCGAATGACTTCGACCGTCCGCACCCCGTGAGCCGCCTTCATCACCTCCTCAGGATCGAGGTTGTTTTCGAGCGCCCAACTCGTGTATTGGGCGGCCACTACGCGCGTGGAGTCGAGCAGGACGCCGTCGAGATCGAAGAGGATGGCGGAACAATGGAATGAGGGCATAGGCTAAATAGAGATTACCTTAGCGACCGAAGTCTGCAGAAGAGTCGGTTACGCTTTTGATTAGCGATGTTCAGGCTGCAGGCAAGGCGTGAGTTCGTGTGGGTATAAAGAATACATATCGTGCAACTGCTTGCCATCGGGGCCAACGAGGTTGAGTTTCAGCGGAGACCCCGGAACCGCGCGGTCCGACTCAACATCGAGTTCGTAGCTGGAAGTGGCGAGGACGTACATGTATTTGCCCATCTCGCGGTCGCGAGCCAGAACCTCGGGAGAATTCTTCCACTCTAATGTGCTAGAGAGGTTTTCCATTGTCATCGACCTGCCACCCGTTTCCCGGGCCAGATCATCAAGATCGTTTGCGTAGGTCCGAACCACTTCGAGCTGGAACATGTTTTCTATGGGTGCAAAGGAATAGAGTCGCACCCCGTGTTCGAGCAACTGTTCCTTAACCGTTACGCTCCGCACGTGACTGCTGTTATCGCTCCCGTCGCTGATGAGAAAGATGAAATCTCCACTTTGTGGTTCGCCAAACATTTGGACTACTTCATTCAAAGCGTCAAAAAGGGCTGTTCTTGCAAGTGGAATCTTGGCATGCTTTCCACCAATTTCCTCCAGTTTCTGAATGATGGTTTCTCTAGGCGTTGAGAAATCCATGCGGTCTTTCACTTTATGGTTGAAGGTCACCAGCCCCAGCGGTGCCTTTGGTGGGGCAGCCTCAAGAAAGCCTTGGGCCAGTGAAGTGATGACTGGCCGCTTGCTGCGCTCACTCATGCTCCCGCTGAGATCAATCACCACAATCACTCGCGGGGCCGTGCGGCGTACCCGCGCGGCAACAACGTTCAACTTTCCCGACTTGGATTCAACCAGGAAGTTGCTCTTGTCCAGGTTCATCACGGGACCTGTCTTGTCGCTGACAGTCACGACCAATGTTCGTCGCTCACATTGTCCCAACGACGCAGGCGTACTCTGCGCAGCGGACAAGGCGACGAGGGCACTGCAGATAACAGTGAAAGCCAGCGCAGAGGATCGCACACTAATCAAGTCATTTCCCTCACGTCTCATGGAGCTCGCCGGGAAAAGTTTACTGTGAATGGTTGGCATAGCCAAGGCGCGTGAGAGTGACATGCGACATGGAAACCCGAGATCGCCTAAGGATGAGAGAACTTCTCACCCGAAGGAAGTATGTCTCAGACCGAACAACTCTCCAACGATCGGGCGTCCACCAAGTTGTCGCTGCTGATGCAGCTGTGTCTCTGTGGGTGTGGCCGCCGTTGTTGCGAACATCTGAAAGACTGCAGTTGACAGCCGGATTCTGGGTTTTCGCTATCGACAGCGCAACTAGGGACCAGGCACCAGTTTAGGAGCGGGTTCTGCCCGTGAAGATGCATGCTCGAGCGCCATCCTTCGCCGCACCTCCAGATGCCTTTGCCGGAAGTGGGCTGCGGCGCGATGTCCCCAGGTGCGCACGAAATAGTAGTTCAGGGCTGCGCCGATCAGCGAACTGGCTACCGGGATCAGGCGGCCCGCCCATTTCTCGACGACTTCCCCACTGGCCTTGCGCGGCAATGCGCTGGATTACGCGTGGAATGAATTTGTTGATCACTTCTTTTTCCAGCAACTCGCGGCTGATGTCGACACCGGCGGCGCTGGCGGCGGCGATCCAGAGTTCGGCCATTTCGTCGTCGGTATTGAACTGGAATCCGTAGATCAGGCTGAGCTTCTGGATGGTGCGCATGGTGATCGCCGAGAGCAAGCCAAGATCGGGGACAACGGTCAGCAAGCCTCCCAGGCCGAACCCGGCGCCTTGCACGGCAGCCATTTTCGTGCTGCTGCGGAGAATTGAATTGGCGACTTCGTCGAGGCGGCCGAGTTCCAGCGTGTGCATGCTTTCGAAGCTGGTGATTGGCAAGATCGTAGGCGGCGCGCAGCTGGATCAGAAATTTGTCGGGATTGACCTTGACGGTTTCGTAGGCGTGGGTCAGGCCGCGGACCAGTCCGGTCTCGATGCGGCTGCGCAGCCAGGATTTGTGTTTTGCTCATGCAAGATGTTCGATGCTGCAGTGGACTGAGGCAGAATCAGACAATCGGGCTGATTTCACCTTAGCGCACGCAATGGTCGCAGGCAAATGTGGGACGGTTTGTTGGCGTCAGGGTGGTTTCCCGAGAAGACCGGCGGGCGAGGACGCCCGTCGCTCCACTGGCTTGTTTTCCGAGGCAAGCCCTGGGAACGCAAGGTCCCTCGACTTCGTTTCGGCTGGCGCCTCACTTCGCTCGGGATGACAGCTGGTATGGGCGGCGCCATTCACTGAAGCCACTGAAGCGTGCCGGGCACCAAGATCGCCGAGCAGACTCTCCGCTCTCGTGTGCTAGCATCAGTACCTCGAATGCCATCAGGAAAACTGCAAATTGTGCCGCTGGGCGGCCTGGGCGAGTTTGGGATGAATTGCATGGCCCTGCGCTGGGGCGATGACATCCTTGTCATTGACGCGGGGTTGATGTTTCCGGAAGCCGAACTGCTGGGCGTCGATATCGTCGTGCCCAACATTTCCTATCTCATGGAGAACCGGCAGAGGGTGCGCGGCATTGTGCTGACGCACGGGCATGAAGATCACATCGGAGCGCTGCCCTGGGTTCTGTCGGAACTGAACGTTCCGGTATGGGGCACGGAGTTCACCCTGGCTTATGTCGAGGACAAACTCGACGAGCATGGGTTGCTCGATGACGCCGATCTGCGGGAAATCCGGCCGGATGAGCGCGTCAAGATCGGGCCGTTCACCGTGCATCCGATCCAGGTGACGCACAGCCTGGTGGATTGCGTGGCCCTCGCGATCCATACTCCGCTGGGAGTGGTGATTCACACCGGCGATTTCAAGGTCGATCCCACGCCCACCGATAACCGGCTATTCGATCTGCATGCATTTGCGGAGTACGGCAAGGAAGGCGTGCTGGCGCTTCTGCAGGATTCGACCAACGTCGAGCGCAAGGGGTACACGCCCAGCGAGCGCGCCGTGCGCCGGAAGTTTGACGAGGTGTTCGCGCGGACCGAGCGGCGGCTGTTCATCTCGTGCTTTTCGTCCTCCATTCACCGCATCAAGCTGGCCGTCGACCTGGCGTTTGAACACGGGCGCAAGATTGCCTTCATCGGCCGGTCAATGAATAACTCGGTCGAGATCGCCGAGGACCTGGGATACGTCGAGATTCCGGAAGGTTTGCTGATTCATCCCGGCGACATGAAGAATCATCGCGCCGCAGAAGGTGTGCGTGCTGATCAGCGGCACGCAGGGCGAGCCGATGTCGGCGCTTTCGCGGGCGGCGGTTGACAATCATAAGCACGCGAAAATCGAAAAGGGCGACACGGTGGTGCTTTCGTCGCGCATTATTCCCGGGAATGAGAAAGCGATTTACCGGATGATCGATCACCTCTTCCGGCGCGAGGCGCACGTGATCTATGAGGATGGGTCGTCGCCGCCGATTCACGTCAGCGGACACGCCAGCCAGGAGGAATTGAAGCTCATCATCAACCTGGTCAAGCCGCGATACTTCATTCCCGTGCACGGCGAGTACCGGCAACTCAAGCTGCACGCGGAGATGGCGGGCTCCATGCACGGGTCGGTCGGGCAGGTCATCCTGATCGAAAGCGGAGATGTGCTGGAGTTCGACGAGCTGGGCGCGCGTAAGGTTGGGCGCATGAACGTCGGGCGGGTTTGTATCGATTCTGGCTCGCGCACCGACGTGGTGGAAGACCTGATCGTCAAAGACCGGAAGCACATCAGCGAGGACGGGATTGTGCTGCCGATTATCGCCATCAACAAGCTGACCGGAGTGGTGGAAAGCGCGCCGGAGATCGTGACCCGCGGCTTCAACCCGGGCGAAGATGGGTTGATGGACGGGGCAAAGCAGATTGTCATGCAGACCCTCGATGTGTCCAGCGAGGAAGAGAAAGCCGACTACGGGGTGATCAAGGAAAAGATCCGCGCGGATTTGAAGCGCTACATCAGTAAGCAGACTCAGAAGCGTCCGCTGATCATGCCGGTGATTTTAGAAATCTAGCTGTGAGCTTCGAGCTGCGGGCTTCGAGCTGCGAGACAACAAGACTGAATCTCGAGCTGCGTTTACGGCCATCT
Organism: uncultured Acidobacteriota bacterium; assembly: GCA_963733805.1. Taxonomy (GTDB): domain Bacteria; phylum Acidobacteriota; class Terriglobia; order Terriglobales; family Acidobacteriaceae; genus Gp1-AA133. Next base: position 167,877 of record CAVTEO010000016.1, read on the forward strand.
GGGTTGAGCATGGCGGGTTTGGCGGTGAAAAATCCCCACCCAAGCTGAGCTTGCGGTCGGGGCACCCATTTGTGGAGAATCTGATCATCGTTACCCTCGAGGACATCCAACAGGCGCAGGCTCGCTTACGGGGCGTCACGGTTCGTACGCCGGTGGTCGAGGCTCCCCAGATAATTTCGGACTCGGGCGATTCTCGCCGGCTGTTTCTCAAGCTTGAAAACCTGCAGCCGATCGGCGCCTTCAAGTTGCGCGGAGCTTACAACAAGATCGCTTCCCTCACTCTGCGAAGAGCGCAAGCGCGGAGTGATTGCCTATTCGAGCGGAAATCATGCACAGGGGGTGGCGTACGCGGCGCGGGCGCTTGAGACCAAGGCTGTCATCGTGATGCCGGGGAACGCTCCCGCCATCAAGCTGGAGGCAACCGCCAGTATGGGCGCCGAAATCGTCAAGGTTGGCGCGGGTAGCCTGGAGCGTCAACAAAAAGCCGAGGAGCTTGCGGCGCAACACGGGTATGCCATCGTGCCTCCGTATAACGACGAAAAGATCATCGCCGGACAAGGGACGATGGGATTGGAGATTCTTGAGCAGGTGCCCGAGGTCGAAACCGTGCTGGTGCCGGTCGGAGGAGGCGGAATGATCAGCGGGGTGGCGGCGGCCATCAAATTGAGCAAGCCATCAGTGAAGGTCATCGGCGTGGAACCGGCGTTGGCGGCGGACGCGCAGGCCAGCTTCCGGAGCGGCAAGATTGTGAGCTTCGCGGCCGACGAGGTCACCCGAACCATCGCGGATGGGTTGCGCACGCAGAGCATTGGCGCAATCAATTTCGAGCATATCCGGAAGTTTGTGGATGACATCCTGACCGTGTCGGAGGACGAGATCCGGGACGCGATGCGACGCCTGGCGGCAAATCCTCAGACCGTGGCGGAGCCTAGCGGGGCAGTATCGGTAGCCGGGTTCTTGTTTCGACGGAAGGAATTGCCGCGTGGGACGATCCATGTGGCGGTGATCAGCGGCGGGAATATCGAACCGCGGATGCTGGCTGAGTTGCGGAAGTGATAGGCCCTCAATCGCTCGCTTCTCGATAGTGGTGGCTCCTCTTGGCGGCCTTTGCGGTTCAGACCTTGAAGCGCTTTAACCGCAAAGATCGCTAAGGTTGCGCGAAGGACGCTAAGTAAACCAAGGGCCTTTCGTCGCCACGTCTGGGTCGGTAGGCAGTGTAGAATTTAATTTCTGCCCTGATTTTCATCCATTGAGGTTTGACCATGCCGGTTTCCGCCAGTGTGCGGATCTCTTCGAAGGCTTTGCCTGCCGTTTTCTTCTTCCTCGCATTGCAATTGGGTTCGATGACGGCGTTTGCGGCCGGCGAACATGGGACTCTCATACGCGTCGCGAACATCTATCTCTCCCCGGACACCAGTTCCACCAAGTTGGCCGAAATCGAACGCGGGCGCGAACTGGTTGTCCTGGAAAGTACGAATCCCCCGTGGGCGCATGTGGAAGCATTTCTGGGCGAAGAGAAGACGGTGAGCGGATGGATTCTCGATAAGGGATTCGTGCGCAGCACGAATCCGGATGGCGACAAGATTGTGTTCGGAGAGGCGGCGGATTCGGAAGATGAAGCCAGCCGCCGCCATGGGCGGCGCGGCGCCGACAAGGACGCACTGCGACTTTACTACCGGGTGTACGATCTGTTTCCGAATTCGCCGCTGGCTGGCCAGGCGCTGTACCGGGCCGCGGATATCCGTTGGCAGGTGGAACGCCTCGACGTAATGTCGAGGCCGTCGGCGAAGGAGCGCGACCCGGGCCTGCGCGAGGGCATGAATGAAGACTGGATGAAAGAGGTCATGAAGAAATTTGCCGGCTCCAAGTGGGCGGACCTGGCCGCGTATCACTTGATCGAAAACAAGCTGTGCGGCGATTGGCAGGGGACGTCGAAGTGCCCGGAGAAAGAATCGGAGCGTTACGAGAAATATGCCGAGGAACGGCCGGGTTCGCCGGCGGCTCCCGAAGCTTTATACCAGGCAGCCAAGCGGCAGGCGGCCTTGGTCGATATCTACAAGACTGAGGAGCAAAAGAAGAAGGCCGACGAGGCCAAGGGTAAGGCGATCACCCTGACACAGAAGATTGTGGCGCAGTATCCGCAGTCGGATTGGGCAGCGCGGGCGCAGCGGCTGATGTTCCTGGTGCAGGGGGATGTGCCAACGTTTGGGAATGCGGTGGAGTGAGAGGGGCAGGCTTTGGTCTCAGGTCTCAGGAATTGGACGTCTCAGTTCCCTACGCGTTTTCCGCTGACACTTTCCATTTGCATGCACGTAGGCGCAAGGGCTAGACCCAGAGCCTAAAGCCTAGAGCCCATGTTCCCCTGCCGTATCCAACTTCACAATCTTGAGGTCGGCAATCTCTGGGATACTTGTGTTTCGTCCCGGAGGAAGCTTGAACGACTATCCTTTGTCCGTGGTGCTGGGAATTGTTGAGGGCTTGACGGAATTTCTGCCCGTGAGTTCGACCGCGCACCTGCGCATCGCCGAAAGTCTGCTGCACGTTTCACTTTCGGACGGGTACTGGAAGATGTACTCGATCGTGATTCAACTGGGGGCGATTCTCTGTTTGCCAGTGTATTTTCGCGATCGCATCGCGAAATTTCTGGCCACGTTCCCGCGCGGCGAGCGTGGCGATCGCAATATCCTGTCGCACCCACTCGGCCTCACGACCGTCGCGTTCGTGGTGACCGCGATTCCCTCCTACCTTTTGACCAAGGTGATTGGGAAGAATCTGGAAAGCCTTTACGTAATGGGCGCGGCTCTGCTGATCGGCGGCATTGTGATGTGGGCGGTCGACGCATCGAAGGCGACATGGGAGAAGGCCGGGCCGGGGACGGCAGGGAGTCCGATCCGCACCTGGCGGATGGAAGACATGAGTCTGGGGCAATCAATCTGGATCGGCGCGTGCCAGATTCTGTCCGCGGTATTTCCGGGAACCTCGCGCTCGATGGCGACCATCGCGGGTGGGCAACTGATGGGTATGTCGCGGGCGGCGGCGCTGGAGTTTTCTTTCTTTCTGTCGATGCCCACCATGGCGGTGGCCACCGGATATACCCTGCTGAAGTCGTTGCGCGGAAAAAGTGAGAATCCGATCGGGGTCGGCCAGTTGTCACCGCATGAGTGGGTCGTGCTGGGGATCGGGTTTGTGGTGTCTTTTCTCGTCGCGTATGCGAGTGTGGCATGGTTCATGGCCTGGGTGCGGAAACGGGGGTTCGCGCCGTTTGCGGTGTATCGGATCGTGGTGGGAATTGCGGTGCTGGTATTTGCAGGGCGGCTGGCGGGATAGAGAGCGATCATCGGTTCGATGACCCGCACTGAGGGCGGGACAAATCGAGCGGCCGAGGCAGAGCGAACCTCAGAGGCTAAAGCCCGCTTCCTTTCTACTGCTCTTTGGCACGGCTGAAGCCATGCCCGTCCCGAACCTGCAAAATGTATTGCTACCCGACAATCGGCAAAAATGTAATCGTACCGATACCCCGGCTGGCTAACCCCTAGTTAGTCTCTGAATGCGCGCCCTGAGGCCTGAGATCTCTCACCAAGCGCCTGGTCAGCTCCAAGAGCTTGATCCTAAACACCAACTACGGTGCGCCTTTTGCTTCTCGTTCGCCCCGACACTACTTCGATACGGCGCTTTTGATTCCGGGATTGTCGAGGGGCGTGGTTCTTGGCATAATCGAGAGGCTCTGGCGCGCTTCGGTCACTGGTGGCTGTTGTGTCTGTATGCAGCCCAAGGTGCGGAATACGCCTAAATGAAGACTTTTTCGCGCATATTCAATCCAACCAGCAACCGGCGGCTTAACGAGCTGGTCGGCTTCCTGCTGATCGTCTCCGCGCTCCTCCTTTTTCTCGCGCTCGCGTCCTACTCGCCGCTCGACCCTTCGTTCAATAGCGCTTCCGTGCTGACGACGGTGCGGGGCGCGCGCAACTGGATCGGCATCGTGGGTGCTGTGCTTTCGGACTTGTGTCTGCAGGCCTTCGGAATCGGGGCGTTCCTGCTGCCGGTGTTCCCTGCCCTGCTGGGCGCGCGCTGGTTTCGTTCGCGCAAAGTACAATCGCCCGTGGCGAAGAGCCTGGGCGGAATGTGGCTGCTGATCTTTGTGCCGGCGTTTCTGGCGCTGCTGCCGGGGCATGTGCGCTGGCTGGGCATGATTCCGATGGAAGGCCTGGTCGGGCGAATTGTCGGCGACTTCCTGATTCATTACTTGAATCTGGCCGGCGCCTATATCGTCTGCGCCACGGTGCTGGCGGTCGCGCTCTATCTCTCGACCGCGTTCTCGTTCTCCAACTTGCAGGTTTGGATCCCGACGCGATTTGCGTTTGCACTTGCCTTGCGCGACCGCTGGCACGATTGGCGGGCCGATCGCGCGAAGCGAAAAATGCAGAAGGAACTGGAGAGGCGGCGCGCTTCCAAGCCGGTGGTAACGGCGCAGCTAATTCCGGGACGAGCGTTGCCGAATACTTCCGAGGCGCGTGCGGCACGCCCCACCGAGAACCGACAGGAAACTGTGCTCGCGAGTCAGCCGCGCACGGGCATTGAACGCATGATGGGGGATGCGGAATCGAAGCCCGCTTCAAGTACAGAGCCCGGGGCAGGCTCCGCGCAACCGCCAGTCGGTGCCCGCGCGGAATCGGGCGTAGTCGTGCCCGAGGTTTCCGAACGTGCCGACAGTTCTCAAAAACACAAGACCACTTTGCCGCGCATTGCGGGTGGGTTCAAGCTGCCGCCCAGCAGCCTGTTGCACCGGCCGGACGAAGCGCAGTCGGTCGATGCCGAGGAACTGAAGATTCTGGCGCACGTGCTGACCGAGAAGTACTCCGAGTTCGATGTGCACGGGCAAGTGACCCAGATCAATCCCGGCCCGGTGGTGACGACATTTGAGTTCAAGCCGGAAGCCGGTGTGAAGTACAGCCGGATTACGAATCTCACGGAAGACCTCTGCCTCGCGCTGAAGGCCGAGAGCATCCTGGTCGAGCGCATGGCAGGCAAGTCGACGGTGGGCATCCAGGTTCCGAACCGCGACCGCGAAATCATCTGGCTACGGGAGAACATCGAAGCGACCGAGTTCATCGGGTCAAAATCAAAAATGACGCTGGGGCTCGGGAAGGACATTAATGGGCGGATCGCCGTAGCGGATCTGGCGACCATGCCCCACTTGCTGATTGCGGGCTCCACCGGCACCGGCAAATCGGTCGCGATCAACGCTTTCATCATGTCGATTCTGTACAAGGCGACGCCCGAGCAGGTGCGCCTGATTCTGGTCGATCCCAAGCGGCTTGAGTTGGGCAATTACGAGGGCATTCCGCACCTGTTTACGCCGATTATTACCGAGCCCAAGCTGGCGTCGAATGCGCTGCGCAACGCGGTACGCGAGATGGAGCGGCGTTTGAAGCTGCTCGCGGAAAAAGGCGTCCGGAATATCGATCAGTACAACAAGCTCTTCGACAACGATGGGACGCCGAGCCTGTTTGAAGAGGGCTCCGAAGAACGGCCAATTCCCTACATCGTGATCATCATCGATGAGTTGGCGGATTTGATGATGCTGGATGCGGGCAACGTTGAAGAGTCCGTCACGCGGCTGGCGCAAATGGCGCGCGCGGTTGGGATTCACCTGGTGCTGGCGACGCAGCGGCCTTCGGTGGATGTAATCACCGGGCTGATCAAGGCGAACTTCCCGGCGCGTATTTCGTTCCGCGTGGCCACCAAGGTCGATTCACGGACCATTCTGGATGCCAACGGCGCCGAGGCTCTTCTTGGGCGCGGCGATATGCTGTACCTTCCTTCGGGATCAGCACGCGTACATCGGCTGCACGCCCCGTTTGTTACCGAAAAGGAAATCGCCGCGGTGGTGGAGTTTTGGAAGTCCCAGGCGGCCGCTCAATATGTGGAAGACTTCCTGCAGGCACCGCGGGAAGAACGCGAGGCGGGAGAAGGTGGCGGGGAAGCGGGCGACGGCGAACTGGAAAACGATCCGTTATACAACGACGCCGTACGGCTGGTGGTGGAGTTTGGGAAGGCTTCGACTTCCCTGCTGCAACGACGGTTGCGCATTGGCTACGGGCGTGCGGCGCATTTGATTGATCTGATGGAGCGGGACGGCATTGTCGGGGCGGCCGATGGGCCTAAGCCGCGGGAAGTCTTGAAGCGGCCGGATTGGATTTCTGAGGTTGAGGAGTCGATGCGGTAAGGGACAGTGCGCTTATTACCCGTATACTGCCACAACAAGGTCAAAAGCTTAACCGCAAAGGTCGCTAAGAACGGCCGCGAAGGACGCGGAGAAAACCTCACCTTCGCCTGCTCTCACTTCAGGTGCGTTCAACCGTCACACGCCCTGTGGAACACTCTCTCGCTATACTTCTCAGGTGACTGATTCCCGCGATTTGCTGGATTCCCTGCAGCGGTATTGGGGATATAGCTCGTTTCGTCCATTGCAGGAGCAGATTGTGGGCAGCCTGCTGGGCGGGCACGATGTTTGTGTGGTGATGCCAACCGGGGGCGGGAAATCGCTCTGCTACCAGTTGCCGGCGTTGGCCCTGGGCAAGACTGTTATCGTCGTTTCTCCTCTGATCGCGCTCATGCAGGACCAGGCTGCGCAACTGGCGCAGATGGGCATTCCGGCCGGGGTCCTCAACAGCGTGATGGCCGGCGAAGAACAGGCGCGCGTCATGCGACGTGCGCGCGCGGGCGAGTTTCGGCTTCTCTACCTGTCGCCGGAGCGGCTGGCGCGCGGCGATACTCTCGAGTGGCTCAAGGCTGTGCCGGTTGCTTTCTTTGCCATCGATGAAGCGCATTGCATCTCGGAATGGGGCCATGAGTTCCGCCCTGAGTACCGCCAGTTGAGCCGCTTGCGGGAGAAATTCCCGGATCACCCGATCGCGGCGTTCACCGCCAGTGCCACGCGACGCGTGCGGCACGACATCCTGAACCAGCTGCAGCTCCGTGATCCCCACAAATACATTGCCAGCTTTCACCGTCCCAACCTTCGCTATGTGGTGAAGGAATGTAACGCGAACTCCCAGCCGCAACTGCTGGTGCGTGCACTCAAGAACTATGACGACGGCAACGTCATTGTGTATTCGCCTACCATCGCGCGCGTGGAAGAAACAGTGGACATGCTCGAGGAGAATGGCATTCCGGCGGTCGGGTATCACGGCAAGATGGAAGCCGCGGAGCGCCGGAGGAACCAGGAGCGATGGATGTCGGATGAGGTTCGGGTGCTGGTTGGGACGATCGCATTTGGCCTTGGCATTAATAAAGCCGCTGTGCGCGCGGTGATTCATCTCTCTTTGCCGAAGTCGATCGAGCAGTACTACCAGGAAGCCGGGCGGGCAGGGCGGGACGGGCACCCCGCGGATTGCATTTTGCTCTGGCAGAAGCGGGACACGGCGCTGCTCGCGCACTTCATCAGCCAGATTACGGATCAGGCAGAGACGGAGCGGGCGTGGGAACGTTATCGGAAAATCAGGGACTTCGCCGACACCGCTCGCTGCCGGCACCGGCAAATCTGCATGCACTTTGGGGAGACGCCGAAGTGGGAGACATGCGGGGCCTGCGACGTGTGCGGCTCCAGGCCCGAATGGCTGGCGGTCCCGGTGCAGCCGCGGGACAGTCGCGGCAGAAGGCGCTCTGCGCATGGTCGTCGGCCCGAAGCGGCAAGCGATATCGGGCAACCACGGATATCGAGTCAGCAACCCGTGTTGTCAAGCGCAGACCAGGCACTGCGCGAATACATGCGCCAGTGGCGGCGAAACGTTTCGAGAGAAGGGAAGCTTGCCGCTTTCATCGTGATGCATGATACCTCGCTGGAAGCGCTGTGCAGGCTGCGTCCTCGGTCGCTCGAGGAACTGCGCGAAGTTCCGGGCTTCGGGGATCGCAAAGTCGAAACCTATGGCGCCCGGATTCTCGCGGCGCTTTCGCCGAGTTTGATCGCGGAGCGCGCGCCACTGAACCGGCCGCGCCCCGCGCGAAGCCGATCGAAGAAACGCTGCGCTTACTCCGCGAAGGCAAGAGCATTGGCGGAGATTGCGGTCGCTCCGGCAGCGGCAGCCCGGAAGCGTGGCCACCGCGGTCGCCCTCCTCATGGAAAGGGGAGATGTGGAGTTCGATGACGAATGGGTGGATCCCGCGCGACGCTCGGTCATCGAAGCCGCCTGTGCTCTCGGTCGGCACCCAACGGCTGAAGCCCCTGAAGGAATCCCTGCCCGCCGAAGTCACCTATGAAGAAATCCGCCTGGTGGTGGCGCGGCTGCGGCGGCTGGAGATACAGAAAAAGGAATCAGCCAGCGCTTAGCGGCGCGCCGGAAAAGGATCCGAAGGTGACTGCGCCTCTAAGCGGGCTATTCGATTCCTCGAACAGTACTATTCCGCTTTCGCGCTTCAGCTTTCAAGCCGCGGAATGCCAGGCTTCCCAATACCGCGACGGCCAACAGCATGGCCGCCCACAAAATGGCTTTGTGCCGCTCTGACCAGGGACGTTCGTCGGGACGACTGCGGTAGGCGGAGTTTGCGGCTTCGGCTCCGAGCTGCGCCAGTGCGGCGTTCTCATCCTGACGAAACAATTTTGCGTAGTCGTAGACCGGCGCAGCCAGCTGTTCATCTCCATAGTAGAGCTTGAGTGACGTCCTCCCTTGCGGCTCGAAGTACAGACGCCGCTGTACGCTTTGCGGTTGAACTTGTTAATGGGGAGCGGCTGGATCGTCTCCGTTCTCGATCGTGACGGTGAGGCGGCTTGTGTGCTCGGCAAGACACTTCATCGTCAGAGTCGTCAGAGACGGCTGTGGTTCCGCCGCGCTTTATACGGATACGGCTGATGCTGCCGGCCGCAATTTGCATTCCCTTGTCATTGACAACACTGACGGGACGGCGGAAGTTCACGCGGCCGGCCGGAATTTCAAACCGGATGCGATCGATCGGCATGGCAGCCGGAATGTCGCAGGTTACAGACCGTAGTATGTTTCGACTCTCCCTGCGAATGACAGACACCCGCGTCGGTCCAGAAGCGCTTTTTTCTCCTGCGTATAGGCGACCATCGCTTGCTTCACTTCCTTGGGTGAGAACGCCGGGCGACAAGCGGACGTGAACGAATCGGAAAGTCCAGTGCGGCAATGAAAATTATGGAGTTGGAACCCGAGCTTTTCCTGGGAGAAGTCAAAGAGGGTCGAAGGTGAGGGCCAGGGGGTTTCACTTCCAGTGGCGAGCGCATCCCTGCCTTCGACCGTTGCGGTGACGAGAAAGTCCTTGCGATCGATGCCTAGCCGGATGCGGTTGTATTCGGTGGCGGGAGAGATGTCGAGATCGAATTCGGTATGGTCGCCATGTTGCGCCAGATTCAGAATTCTGGCCTCGCCTTCTTGTGCGGAGGTGGACGCACTCTGCGACGTCAGTTGGTAGGGCACCTGGGCTGGCGCCGTCGTAGAGGCGGAGATCGGCGAGATCGGGACGGGCATGGGCCCAGATCGCGGTGTCGACGATCACATAGTTCTGGCGGTCTGGAGTCGTGCTGATGACGTCACGCACGTGTTTGAAGTATTGAATTTGAGGCTCGGGATTGGCCGCGGGCGCCAGGCCGCAAAGCAGTGAAAGCACCAGGAGACCATGAATGGCAGCGCTTCACACTTGCTCCTGAGTTTTCTTGCGGCTGCCCGACAACTTCAGCCAATCGCGCTGGTAGACGAAGGAGATGGTCAGCAACAGGACTCCGAGCACGATGAAGCTCACGATGCGGTATCCCTTATCGAGTTGTGAAACGTCGTAGACAAAGACTTTGATGACGGTGAGGGCAATCAGTACCAGCGCCTGCCAGCGGACGAACGACGAGCGCCGCCAGAATCCGATAACCATCAACAATCGCTCCGTAGGCCATCCAGAGCGCGGAGTACGTGAAGTCCTCCGCCAGGCGAATGCCCCGGGTATTCTCGGAATAAGCCGGGTCGTAGGGCGCATAACTTCTTCCGTTGTAGACCGGGCTGATGGCTGCGCGCTCGCGCGCGTAGTAATCGGCCACTTCATGGCTCAGAGCAATCAGGGCAAGCACATTGAGACCGACTAAGGCGATCGCCGCGCATTGACGACTGGGCTCATCCCCGCGGCGCTGCCCGTACCAGGCCAGCGCCCCAAGGACCACGATTGCGACGACATACGTGCCCATCCGCGCGTTGAAGATCAGGGTCGTGGCGTGGAAGTTGTCAATGGCAAGCAGGCGCAGGATTCCCAGCGCAAGGGCGCCTATTGCGAAAATGTTCAGGAACGTCGAGCGGATGCGGTCGCCCAGCCAGAGAAGGACACCGGCCTCGACCAGCCAGCCGATCGTGATCCAATGGCCATCGAGCCGGATCGGGATCGCGACCGTAATAAAGCCGATGGCCAATGCCAGATGCAGAAAATGCAGCCGTTGAATATTCTTCGGGTCGGGATAGTAACGCTGCGTCTGCCGGCTCAAGTATATGTAGACCGCCGCCAATGCGAGCGCGAACCAGGCCATCGCATGCTTGTCGACCTCTTCAAACATCGCGTAGACCTGGAGGAAGTACACGCCGGCGTTCACGAAGGCGAGGAACAGGGGAACAGCCGCGAACGGCGCGGCTTCACTTTCGGGCTGGCGTGCCAATAGCGGGGCGACTGGCGAAGATTGCGAAAAACAGAGTGGCGAATGCGACGGTCAGGTTGAGTTGACTGCGGTTGTAGAACTCCGAGTACCAGCCGATGTACAGGATCAACGTGCCGGCGTAGGCGAGCGCCAGCAGGCGTCGCCAGGGCTTGCGCGCGACTATGGCCACAGCGGCCAGCATCGAGCAAAGCCACGTAGGAGAACAACTGAAGTTCCTTATTGACTCCAGTCGATAACAGCAACGGAGTTGACGTAGCCGCCGGTGAGTGCAAATACGGCGAGAATCTCCGCGTCCTGCGTGATGGCGAGAACGCTGTGGAGGCGGTGACCGCCAGCATCGCAACGAAGGCGATGCCGCTCGGAATCAGGCTGTAGACGTGGAACGCGGCCCATAGCGAGAGATACAGGACGCCGATGCCGACCGCCTTCAGGGAATACGAAAAGATCTGGTAACCATGGGAGCGAAAGCGCTCGCTCCAGATTACTACCGCGATTCCGGCCAGCAATCCGATGGTGACGCGGCCGGCCGGACCGATCCAGTTGTTGTCAAAGGCATACTTCAGGAAATACGACACGCCAATCAGCACTGCGGCGATGCCGATACGGTTCAGCCAATGGGAACCGATACGGGATTCGAGATCGGAGTCGCTCGGCATGTGCGCGGCAGCCTCGCTTCGGGTTGGGGAGGAATGACGGGGACGGGCGGCGGCGGTGGCGGCGCAGTAGAAGCGGATACATGTCTGTCGCTACCGGCGTGGGGATGTCCTGTTGCGGCGGGCCGGCGTCCAGTTTGCGCTCCAGCCGGTCAACACGCTGCGCCAGATCCCGGACCAGCTCACGCAGTGCCTGCAGGTCGCTCTGGGTGCTGTCCACTGGGCTCCTTGCGAGATTTCTACCGCATTATCTGCGAAACTGAGAGGAGTTACACGTCATTTTCCTGGGGACGAATCATGAAGGTTCTTACGGAATATCTGAAGTTTCATACGCGAACTCATCGAGCATACGTTCATATCACGCCGCAAGTGGAGAATGCCGTAAAGAAGAGCGGAGTGAAAGAGGGTATGGTGCTGGTGTCGGCCATGCACATCACGGCGGGCGTGTATGTGAACGATAACGAGAGCGGGTTGATTGAAGACATCGACAAATGGCTGGAGGATTTGGCTCCTTTCCGCAAGGAATACAAGCACCATGAGACTGGGGAGGACAACGGCGACTCGCATCTGAAAGCTCTGCTGATTCATCACGAGGTAATCGTGCCAATCACCGCAGGCAAGCTCGATCTCGGGACGTGGCAACGGATTTTTTATGCTGAGTTCGATGGGCGACGGGACAAGCGGGTGATCGTGAAGGTGATGGGAGAGTAGGGGTAGTCGTCATCAGTCGTTGGTCGTCGGTCGTCAGCGCTTGCTGGTGACGGGTGGCTGGTTGCTGGTGGCTCGATGCTGGCAGCCAGCCTTCCCTTGTCGGCTATCCGTTATCATGCTTACTTTCCTATCCTCGAGGAGTATGCATGAGTTCTGAAGAATTGCATGAATTGCACGAGCATGCGGAGCATGCCAAACACAACCCCAGCCTGGCCCCGGTTTCGGTGACCATGGCGATTCTGGCAGTGCTGGTGGCGATTGTCTCGCTGCTGGGGCATCGGGCGGCGACCGAGGCGGTGCTCAATCAGGCGAAAGCTTCCGACCAGTGGGCCTATTTTCAGGCGAAGAATATTCGCGGGCATGAGGACAAGCTGTTTGCGAATCTGACGACCATCGTTCCCGCGAGCAACGCCGAAGCGCTCGCCAAAATGCGCGAGGACTATCTGGCGGAAGCGGAGCGTTACAGGGACGATCAGAAAGAAATCGAAGGCGAGGCCCGCAAGCTGGAGCAGGAAGCGGCGCTGGAGCACAAGCGCGCGGATCGGTTCGACCTGGGCGAAGTGTTTCTTGAGATCGCGCTCGTGATCACCTCAATCACGTTGCTGTCGGGAAAACGGGCATATTGGTATCTGGGGCTGTTGTTTGGGGCCGCCGGCATCCTGGTGGCGGTCACCGGGTTTTTCGCACGGTAGAGATCCAAATAGAGGATCCCTGCACCGTTCTTCGGCCCGCCTTAGCAGAGTTGGTCATGAGCCGGGGGAAGATCGGCTCCGTCCTGGCAATAATGCACCAATCCATAGGTCCGCTCGCGTCTGCCGAGCGATCCTTGCCATCGCCGGATTGTTGGTCGACAGATGTTGACCAGCCGACCAGGATAAAGTCTTCGTGCGCAAGCACATTCGCAGATGTTCTCGATCACGTTCGAGGGTGATTCGAGTCACAGCAGTTCCCTTCCGAGAAGCCGACACTAATGGACGTACGCGAAGACTGCTGAGTTCTGTTACAGCGTTCTTCTGCAGAGGTTCAAGAGTGGCTAATTTTGCAACATGCGAATCGGCTGACGAGCACGGCCACTGTTTCAATTTACGCGGTTGATATTCATAAGGAGAGGAAAGCACTCATGAAGACGACGAAGCTGGTCATGTTAGTGATGACTATCGCGGTGGCACTGTTCATCCTGATCCCGAACCTGTCGTGGGCCGCCGATGACGGCGCGGCGCTGTACAAGACGAAATGCGCAGCCTGCCATGGTGCGGATGCAGCCGGCAAACCCGCCGCCAAGATCCCCAGCCTGATCGGCGATGAAGCCAAGAAAGCGTCGGATGCAGATCTGGCGAAGGATGTCACCGAGAAGCCGAAGCATGCCGGAGTGGCCAAGTCGCTTACACCGGATCAGGTGAAGCTAGTCGTTTCTTACATTCGCGACCTGCAGAAGAAGTAAAAGGAACGGCTGTTCCCTTTTGCGCACCCGGTCTGGCCGTGAGATCTCCGGTGGGGCCGGGAGCAGGCGTGAGGGTGCCCCGTGAGCGCGTCGCACGTATCTCGACGGTTGCGATGGACCAAGAACCAGGGTCCGTCCACAACCTGCAAAGGGGCGACTCAAGTCTCAGCGTCCAGGACAGGAACAGCCACCCCGGGTTCCGGTGTCAGTTTTCCGGGACCCGGGACAGTCTTGCGTGAAGGGCCTATGAGTTTGCGTGAGCCGGGCTTCTTCTCCAGGCGTAGAGTTACTCCCCCATCTACCCTTTGTCTCTCTGGAGCGGAGGCGCCACGCAGGCGCGGGCCGGAGAGATTTCCATGAGCAAAGCGCTGCTGTACGACGCCACCCTCTGTATCGGATGCAAGCAATGTGAGGGCGCGTGTGCGACCCAGAACAAGCTTCCCTACACCGATCAGGTCGCGGCGGAAGAAATCCAATCCGAACATAAGTTCACTGTCGTCCTGACCAAGGGCGACAAGTTCATGAGGCGGCTATGCATGAACTGCGCCGATCCGGCGTGCGCCTCGGTGTGCCCGGTGGGCGCGCTGCGCAAGACGGCAGCCGGGCCGGTGATCTACGAGGAGAACCGCTGCATGGGCTGCCGGTATTGCATGGTGGCTTGTCCGTTCAGCGTGCCGAAGTATGAATGGAACAAGCTGCTGCCGCGGGTGCAGAAATGCACCATGTGTCCGGACCGCGTGCAGGCGGGAAATCCGACCGCGTGCGCGGAGATTTGTCCGACCGGCGCGACCAAATTCGGCGAGCGCGACGAACTGATTGCCGAAGCCCAGCAGCGCATGCGCGACAACCCGGGCAAATACGTCGATCACATCTACGGCGTGAACGAAGTGGGTGGCACTTCGGTGCTGCTGCTGTCGAGCGTGCCGTTCGAAGAGTTCGGCTATCGCGCCGACCTTACTCGCGATCCCTTGCCCATGTACACCTACCGGGTGCTGTCGAGGATTCCCGACTTTGTTCCGCTTGGCGGAATGGCGCTGGGCGGCATCTGGTGGATCACGCACCGGCGTGAGGAAGTGGCGGCGGCGGAAGGCGGTCATGGACCAGAACCGGCGGTCCGGAAAGAGAGCGAAAAATGAAGATCAAGTTCACTTTCTGGAAGGCCGTGTTCCTGGCGCTGATGGCGGCGGGCTTCTACGCAACCATCGTCCGGTTTACGCAAGGGCTGGGCCGTTCGACGAATCTGAACGATCAGTTCCCCTGGGGGCTCTGGATCGGCTTTGACGTGCTGTGCGGGGTGATGCTGGCGGCGGGCGGGTTCACGCTGACGGCCGCGGTACATATCTTCAATATCAAGCGACTGCATCCGATCATGCGGCCCACCATCCTGACGGCTTTCCTCGGCTACGTGCTGGTGTGCGTGGCGCTGATGTACGACCTGGGCAGGCCATACCGGATCTGGCATCCGCTGGTCATGCGGAATCCGCACTCGGTGATGTTTGAAGTCGCGTACTGCGTGATGCTTTACACGACCGTGCTCTCGCTCGAGTTCTCCCCGATCGTGCTGGAACGATTCAATCTGCAGAAGCCGCTGAAGATCGTGCGCGCGGCACTGATCCCGCTGGTGATTCTGGGAGTGATTCTCTCGACCCTGCATCAGTCTTCGCTGGGAACTTTGTACCTGATCATGCCCGAAAAGCTGCACCCGCTCTGGTACACGCCCCTGCTGCCGGTGTTCTTCTTCGTGTCGGCCATCGCGGTCGGATTGGCGATGACGATCTTCGAGTCGTCGATGAGCTCGAAGTATTTCGGGCAGCAACTGGAGCTGCCGATCCTGCAAGAACTCGGCCGGGTGCTGGTGGTCGTGCTGTGCGTCTATGGAATTTTGCGGTTTGAGGACCTGCTGCATCGGGGAGTGCTGAAGATGCTGCTGCAGCCGGGATACGAGATGTATCTGTTCTGGCTGGAAATCAGCTTGAGCCTGTTGCTGCCGTTGCTCCTGCTGTCGCAAAAGAAAGTGCGGACGACGGCGCAAGGACTTTACGTGGCCGCGGTGCTGGTGGTGCTGGGCTTCATCACGAACCGGCTCAACGTAAGCATCACCGGGCTGGAATCTGCCGCGGGCATGCACTACATGCCGAAATGGACGGAGATTGCGGTGACCGGCGCGATTATTGCGGCTGGGTTTGCACTATTTGGATTGGCGGTGAAGTACTTGCCGATTTTCCCCGCGGAGGAGAGCCACCCGGTGACGGCGAAAGAACCGGTCATCGCGGCGACTCCTGTGTTGGGCCATGCCGGAGACTGAGCCAGATCGAGGGCGATGGAAACGCCTGACCCGCAGCCTGAGCGCCAAGCTGATCAGCTTGCTGCTGCTGGTGATGACGGGAATTTTTGCGCTGCTCGGCTACCTCAACATTCACCTTCACCGGCAACATCTGGAAGCAGCCACCCTGACCAGCGCGGAAAGGGTCAGCGACGTGATCAAACGCAGCACCACGTACTACATGCTGCGCAACGACCGCGAAGGCATGTACCACGCCATGGCCACCATGGCCGACGAACCCGGCATGGTGCGGGTGCGGATCTTCGACAACGAGGGCAAGATCAGCTACTCATCGGATACGGGTGAGATTGGCCACATCGTCGACAAGAGCGCCGAAGCCTGCTACGGGTGCCACGTGCAATCCCAGCCACTGGCCCGGTTGAATCGTCCGGACCGGTTCCGTATTTACCGCGACAACAAAGGCCAGAGAATCCTGGGTGTCATTACACCCATCGAGAACCAGCCGTCCTGTTCAAACGCCGACTGCCATGCCCACCCCGCGGAGCAGCAGGTGCTGGGCGTGCTGGATACGAATCTTTCCCTCGCGAAGGCGGATGCGCAACTGGCCCAGACCAGTCGGCGCATGCTGATTTATACGCTGATTGCATTGATCGATATCTCGCTGCTCAGCTGGCTGTTTGTATGGCGGCTGGTCGGCCAACCCCTCAAGCGCCTGCACAGCGGCACGAAAGAGCTGGCCGGCGGCAACCTGGGTTACCAGCTGGAAGTGGATTCGACTGACGAAGCGGGAGAGTTGGCGAACTCATTCAACCTCATGAGCCTGCAGTTGCGGTCCGCGAATGAGGAGATCGTCGCCTGGGCCAGAACCCTGGAAGACCGGGTGGATCAGAAAACTCGCGAGCTGAAGCGTGCGCACGAACAGGTATTACACATCGAGAAGATGGCGACCATCGGGAAGATGGCGGCCGTAGTGGCGCATGAGATCAACAATCCCCTGTCGGGCATTCTGACGTACGCGAAGCTGGTCCGAAAATGGATTGAACGCGGGGAGGCGGAGACCACGAAGCGGCAGGACTCCGAGCAGTGCCTGAACCTGATCGCCGAGGAGAGCCGGCGATGCGGCGATCTGGTCAAGAACCTTTTGACTTTCTCGCGCACGGCGCCCATGAACCGGCAGACCACCGATATCAATACGGTCGTGGACCGCAGTCTACGGCTGATCGCGCCGCAAATGGAGATGAAAGGCGTTGACGTACACCCAGATCTCGCAAAGGAGTTGCCGCGCGTGCAGTGCGATCCGGGACAGATCGAGCAGGTCGTACTGGCTCTATCGATGAACGCGCTCGACGCCATGCCGCATGGCGGAAATCTGTGGGTCACGACCCGGATGGGTTCAGATGCGACGGGGATCGAGATTGAGGTGCGGGATGACGGGTCGGGCATTCCAGAAGACATCCTGCCGCAGATCTTTGAGCCATTCCTGACGACCAAGGAGAGCGGCAAAAGCGTGGGACTTGGGCTGGCGGTGAGCCAGAACATCATCGAGCGGCACAGCGGCCGGATCGAAGTGCAATCGAAAGCAGGGAAAGGGACAACGTTTACGGTCACGCTGCCAGCAGACGGCAGCGCGCTTCCTGTCGCGGCTTCCGTGGTGGAAGTCGCGCAATCGAAATCGAGGTGAGCGAACTTGAGTACACAAGGAAGACTTCTTATTGTCGACGACGAGTTGAGTGTTCGGGACTCATTGGCCAAGTGGTTTCATGAGGAAGGCTACGAAGTCGGGATTGCCGAAGACGCCAACAACGCGCTGACGCGATTGGCGGAGGGCCGCTGGGATGCCGCGTTGCTGGACATCAAGATGCACGGAATCGATGGCATCGAACTGCAGAAACGGATTCATGAGATCGATCCTGAGCTGATTGTCATCATGATGACCGGGTACGCCTCGGTGGAAACTGCGGTCGCGGCGCTGAAAAATGGCGCCTACGACTACGTGACCAAGCCGCTGGATCCGGACGAGATCGCGCACCTGGTCAAGAAGGCGCTGGCGCACAAGCGGACCGAGCAGGAGAACGTGCGGCTGCGTGAGACGGTCGCCGAGGT
Organism: uncultured Acidobacteriota bacterium; assembly: GCA_963733805.1. Lineage (GTDB taxonomy): Bacteria > Acidobacteriota > Terriglobia > Terriglobales > Acidobacteriaceae > Gp1-AA133. The sequence continues at coordinate 185,714 of CAVTEO010000016.1, forward strand.
TGCCCGGCCCGATGACATCGTGGGGCAGAGTTCGATCATGCAGAAGCTGTTCGATGCCATCGAAACGGTGGGGCCCACCGACGCGACGGTCCTGATTACCGGGGAAAGCGGCACGGGCAAGGAACTGGTGGCGCGGGCGATTCACCATGCCAGCCCACGCAAGTTTCACCCGCTGGTCGTGATCCATTGCGGAGCGTTAACGGAGACGTTGCTGGAGAGCGAGTTGTTCGGGCACGAGAAGGGCGCCTTCACCGGGGCGCAATATCGCAAGAAGGGGAAGTTTGAGATCGCCGAGGGTGGAACGGTGTTCCTCGATGAGATCGGCGACATCAGCCTGAAGACCCAGACCGACCTGCTGCGGGTACTGCAGGAACGCGAGATCGTGCGGGTGGGAGGAAATCAGCCCATCAAGGTGGATTTCCGGTGCATCGCCGCCACCAACAAGGACCTGGAGCGAGCGATCGAGGAAGGCAAGTTCCGGCCTGACCTTTTTTACCGGCTGAATGTGTTCCGCATCGAGTTGCCTCCGTTGCGCGAACGGCGCGACGATATTCCGAGCCTGGTGAACCATTTCGTGGGTAAGTTCTCGCTGCAGATGAACAAGAAAATCACCCGGGTATCGCCAGGCGCAATGAATCTGCTGCAGCAACAGCCCTGGGCTGGGAACGTTCGCGAACTCGAGAATGCGGTCGAGCGTGCGATGGTGGTGGCCCAGGAGCCGGAAATCCGGGAGTCGGACTTTGTTTTCAAAGCCAACGCGGTGCCGAACGGTGCACCCGAAGAGCCTGGACGAGATCGAGAAAGCGCACATCCTGCGGACTCTGGAAGCTGTGGGCTGGAACCAGACGCGGGCGGCCGAAATTCTCAACATTGACCGGGTTACGCTGCACCACAAGCTGAAGAGATACGGCTGGAGCAAACCGACCGCTCAAGCGCGATGAAGCTGCTGCAACTGCTGCCGATCGGAGATTTCGATGGCCGGATGCTGATGCAACTGGCTCCGGCCATGGCGAATCTCTTCCGCATGCCGACCGAGGTGTTACAGGTGCGGCTGGATCCGGAGTTTGCCTACCATCCGGAGCGGCAACAGTATCACTCCTCGGAAATTCTGCAGGCCATGCAGAGATACGTGGGGCCGGACTCCTGGCGGGTGCTGGGCGTGACCGGGGTCGACCTCTACATTCCGATTCTGACCTTCGTGTTCGGAGAGGCGCAGATGGGTGGGCCGTGTGGCTTGGTTTCGGCGCACCGGCTGCAGCCAGGAATTTTATGGACTGCCGCCGGACCGCGAAATTGTTCAGGAGCGCCTGCTGAAGGAAGCGGTCCACGAGCTTGGCCATACTCTCGACCTGACCCACTGCGACGATTATCAGTGCGCCATGGCGCCCTCCCACGCGGTGGAGTGGATCGACCTGAAGGACAGCATGCTGTGTGGATCATGCCAGGCGCGTGTGCTGGTTAGCTGAATTCTGCAACACTCCTTTCCTTAAGACAACTTCGCCGAACCTTCGTCATTGGTGCTTAAGTTTCGTCTTTTTAAGGCGAAGCTGGTCACGGCAGTTGCGCTGGAAGGCGTTTTTCGGCCATTTCCGGCGCTCGCCGCCTGGAAATGGGACCGATCGAGTTCGGTCCTCTGCGTGCACTGTTGTACGTCACCACTGGCTGAGGAGGCTTTTCCTTTAATGCTTTCTCACGAAGGACCGCTCGATGCTTTACAAATGCGCCAACGAGAGCTGCAATGCACCCTTCCGGCGGTTACGCGAAGGAAAGCTGTTTCAGGTAGAAACCGAATTCTTTGTCGGCCGGGAATCCTCGCCCACCCGGACCGAAAAGGCCGTCCCATCAGGCGCGTGGAACATTACTGGCTATGCGACGCCTGTTCTCCGTTTGTGACATTGACGTTTGACCGGGCGCGCGGCGTGGTCACGGTTCCCTTGCCCGACGGTGTGGGCAAGAAAACAGTGACAATGCTGTCCATGAGCGAGACTGGGTTGAGAACGGCCGAACACGAACATGCACAGCGAACCCTCATCGAGGTAATGAAATGAACGATCGACAGCGGAAAGGTACTGTGCAATTTGTCTCGAAGCCGCGGGTTAAGGGGGAGCAGTGGTTCTTGCTAATGGCGAACCGCTGGACCGATCGGCTGAAGATTCTGGCATGGGATGACAGGCTGGCGGCTCAGCCGGGCGTGTACGCAGCCTGCGGAACCGCTCACGTTCAACAATTGGTGATTCACTGGATGTCCATGGGAACATTGGATTATCCCTTTGCTCGCACGTATGGCGAGAAGAAGAAGTCGCGCCGAATCGACACCTCTGGACAGCAGCCTTGCAAAACGGAACCCGATACCAAGGGCATCAAGGTTTTCGGGGAGTTGGCGGTCCATCGAGAGAGTCTGGCGCGAGTGCTGAGCGAAAGTCCCCAATCGCTGGGAAGTGTCTTGCTGGCATTGGTTGCAGTTCTAGGCGACGAGGGGCGTTCCGCGCCCACGGAGCGGGAGGAAGAACCAGCTTACGCGTTGACTTATGTTCGATGCACTTAGGCGATTCGCGGAAATGGTCGAGTGTTCAGGGAACGCGGGCTTTTTCCCATGCCTGCCAGTCTTGCTTCACGGCGGAAACCATTTGACGGGCTGCAGCGTGCAGCCAATTGGCCTTTTGATTCTTCAAGTGCTTGCGCACGCTTTTGATCGTTTCGCGATTTCCCAAGTGCACGTTCGCGGTTTCCCAACCCATCGAAAACAGCAGTCGGCGTTCGTCCCGGTTTCGTGGCAGGACCGCTAAATCGATGCGTGAGCAGTGCGGTGAAAGTCGCCGGACGACCCACCGATCACGCAGATGCACGAACGGATCCGGACACCGCACCGCGCGAGACAGCACGTGCTGGTACCCGATCTCGGTCGGACCGGGCCGATCGCTGGCCCAGCAGACTGCCGACGGGACCAGCAGCTTGGCTTCCCGCGCTATCTTTCCGCCATGAAACTCGGCGATGGCGACATAGCGCTCGCGGCCGAGGCTTCCCAAACCTGCGACCCGGCGAGCCAGTCGATAGCGCAATCCGGGTTCGGGCATGAGACATTCGAGAGCATCTCGGGCGCCTGGTGAAATCCTTCCCCGGAATGTGGGCAGATCCTCCAATTTCTTCCAAAAACGATCGGGATCGCGAAGTTCGTTGAGCGCGATCGACCGCAGCCATTTATTCCCTTCCTCCAGCACAAAGGGTTGGCCTCCCTCGGCCATGCTTTTTGAGTAGCCGTCAAGGATCTCGGCGCAAGCCTCTTTTCCAGTGACGGCGAGCTGGTCCTCCTCGCGCGGCCAGAAGAACGCTGGCGGCCAGCCGCACGAGATCGTTGGTGTAAGGAAGGCGAGCCGATTCATCGAAATCGTTCACTCCCCAAATAAGGCGGCCTTCGACGTCGCGCCAGGTGCCGAAGTTTTCCAGGTGCAGGTCGCCGACGGAGAGGAGTTTGGGGGCGGTTGCGACTTCCGAACAGACTTCCGGGCAGATCTGTGCCCAACGATAAAACGTGGCGCGTAAGAAGGCGAACACCGACTCCGCCATCTTCTTGTGTTTCATGCGCACGTCACTCTCGATCAGGCTGGCATGGGTGCGAAGCCAGTCTTCATAACGCGCGGTAGCCATGACGATGTTCATGGGCAACGGGCCTGAACGATAGTGGCGCGAGGGCGGGATGTCAACGCGGACGGAAAGAGATGGGGCCGGATGTGGGCGATGCCTTGCCCGCGCCCGGCGCAGATACGGCGGTTTCTAGTTCGAGAAGAATTCGGCGTTCTTGGCTGTGAAGGACTTGAGCTCCTCGGCCAGGTCATCGGCGGGGTGAATCGAGTCGGACGTGCAGACCGGCACGCAGGCTCCGCAATCGATGCAGCCGTCTGGATCCACGTAGAGCTGGGTTGCCGCCTCGAACTTGGGCTCGTCTTTCTTCGGGTGAATGCAGTCGGTGGGGCAGACATCGACACAAAGAAGATCCTTGATGCAGGAGTCGGTGATTACATAAGCCATGATTGAAGTCTTCCTAAGCGTGAATTGGAGTCTTGCGACCTGTCCTGAAAGCGAGAGTAACTGAGACCAGCGGGACGCTGCGGTGATGGGGAGGCCGAGGGCGCCGTCCGTAGGTCACGCGCATCTGTGACGGGTATCACAGCCGAAGTATCGGCGGGAGGGTAAAACGTATGGCAACAAGAAGTATGTACTGACCCCAGAATTGCCCGGTCCACCCCTCCAGACCCCATATGCCGCTACCTCAAGCGGCGGGCCGGGCATCTTTCCTCCACCTGAGACTCTGCAAATGCTTCGGCTAGGCTGAACCTTCTCCCAACCCACCGTGTCAGCCCTGACACAGCGTATCCCTGGGCACACTCCCTTTCCTGCTCCTCCAGCCGTTAACTCCTTGCATATCAACCAGCTTCCTTGTGGATGAATTCCTGCCATTGCCTTGGTGCCGTACAAAAACAGCGAGGTGGCAGGGATGGCTTGGACGATGAGGAGCAGCAGGGCGGTTCGAGTTCTTGGATGGATCGTTCCCCTGCTTGCAGCGCTGATCACCCGCTCAGCGCTGGCCCAGGAGCAAACAGTCGTTGCTGCAGCGCGGCCTAAGCGGCAGGTCGTCGTGAGTGTTCCGGACCGCAAGCTTGTCGTCATGGAGAACGGCGCCGTGCTGCGAGTGTTTCCAGTCGCGGTTGGAGCAGGCGTCAGCCCGAGCCCGACGGGCGAATTTGAGGTCGTCAGCCGACTGACGGACCCAACCTACTACCACTCGGGAGTTGTGATTCCACCGGGGGCAGACAATCCGCTGGGGCCGCGCTGGGTCGGCTTCAACAAGAAGGGATATGGCATTCACGGAACGAACGCGCCCGGTTCGATAGGGAAGGCTGCCTCGCATGGATGTATCCGCATGCGTAACCGGGACATCGTGCAGTTCTTCGCCATGGTGAGTGTGGGGGACACGGTCGAGATTCACGGGCAGCGCGATGAGGGAATTGCAGAAATCTTTGGTGGCGAGGTGGACGAAACCGCCGTGGCAGTCGCGCACATTCCGAGTACCGGGTCGGCGGGCGGGCAGTAGCTTCAGCAGACAAACTTTATAGGAGAACGTTATGCAACTGGCAATCACAGCAATCGCAGTCATCGCAGGGATGGTGTTCTCACTGGCCATCGCGCTGCTGGTGGAGGAGTTCATTTTCGGAGAAGTGTTCCGCCTGTTCTTTGCACGGCAGGCGGTGCGGGTAAAGGCAGGATCCAAGCAATAGGAATTGAGGAGGCTGGTCATGTTGTTTCTGAAATATTTGCTGATGACGGTCGGAATCGGGATGATGGTGGTCTCCAGCCGGCATTCTCACGTACGACCTCATGCTGGAATTGCGTTACCGGCGAGCGATGGCCAGTGACGGGACGGTGCCGTTGCCTGCGCCCCCGCAAATAAGGTGGCGGACGGCTGCGGCATTCGTGATGCTGGCCTGGGCGCCGATCCTGATTGCGTTGAGCATCGTAGTCGTTCCCAGCGGCATGGCGGGAGTTCGCGTCAGCCAGACGCAGGGCACACTTGCCGGGACGCTGTATCCAGGGCGTTCACTTTGTCGCGCCGCTGCTGGAGCGGGTTGAGTTATTCGACACACGGGACCAGTTGTTCACGACCGGATCGATCGAAGACGGCAAGAATTCCTCCAACAAGGCACAACCACTCAACGTGCAGGCCAAGGAAGGGCTCACTCTCGGGCTGGCGATTACCGTCCGGTATCGCGTAGATCCTAAGCATCTGGACTACATCGAAGCCAATCTTGCCGCAGCCGATCGAAAAAGAGATCGTGCCGCCGGTGGTGGCCAGCGTGTGGCGCGAACTGGTGCCGAACTACACGGTGCGCGACGTGTTTGCTGCCAAGCGGGAAGAGGTGCGCAGCCGGGCCTCGAGCATCATTACGCAGAAGCTGGCCGCTGATGGAATCGTTGTGAAGGAAGTCATGTTGCGCGATATCCAACTGCCGCCGGAGTACGCCAAGGGACTCGAAACGCTTTTGGTGAAAGAGCAGGAAAACGACCGCATGGGCGTGGACACCGAGATCCAGCAAAAGCAGGTAAGAATTGCGGAACTGCAGGCAGAGGCGACCAAGGTCCATGAGGTGAAACAGGCCGAGGGTGCGGCGCAAGTGCACGTTTTGCAGGCCAAGGCCGAATCCGACGCCATGCAGTACACCTTGCCATTGAAGGAAAAACAGATTCAGCAATCGAAATTGGAGGCGGAAGCACGCAAGGAATCGACCATTAAGAATGCTGAGGCGGCGGCAGAAGCCAAAGTGATTGACAGCAAGGCCGAGATGGAGCGGCGCAAACTGCTGGCTGATGCCGAGGCGGACCGGATTCGCGTGACGGCGGCGGCGGATGCGGAACGCATGAAGGGAGAGGCGGCCATCCTGAAGCAGAATCCCCTGCTCATCAACAAGATCGTTGCCGAGCGACTCTCCGACAAATTGCAGATCATGATGGTTCCAGCCGACGGCAAGTTTTTCTTCGCCAATGACGTCCTGCGGAGCATGAACGTCGCGAACCACAGCAGCCAGGCGGAACCAGAGGACGAGGAATAGCAGGACAATTGTAGCCTGAGGACACAGAGGGGACGGAGACAAGCTCTGCTTATGTCTGGTCTTACGGCCGCGCGATTTGCGGCAACCTGCAACGCGGAACGGCACGATGACTCTCAGGAGTACAGGCTGGATGAACAGCCCTCGGCATTCCGCGGTTTATAATTCGCCCATCGCAGAAATGTCTTGCTCCTCCCCAGGCAGTTCCAGCCGTTCGCGCGTCCTGCTGCCTGCCCTCCTGTTTCTCCTGTTTTCAACTGCGCTGGCCTCGGACTGGAGTGGCGTCGAGCAGGAATTGGCGCGGAAGATTGCGGCGGCTACGGGGCCGGGTGCGGTCGCGGTGGATGTCACAAACCATTCATCGTTGAGCAAGAAGGACTCGGACGAAATTACTCGCGGGACTTCGGGCGCAACTGGAAGGGCTGGGCGTGCGTACGGTAAAGTCGGAACAGGCAGCGGCCACGGTCGCGATTTCCCTATCGGAAAATCTGCAGAGTTACGTGTGGGTCGCCGAGATTCACCAAGGCGCGGGAGAGATTTTGGTGGTGATGGTCTCGGCGCCACGAGTGGACGCGCCGGCTTTTGTTCGCGAGGCTCCGGCCCTCACGATTCGAAAGACTCCAATCTGGGCGCAGGAACAACCAATCCTTGACTTGGCCGTCCTTGAAGAGGCGTCCGGGCCATCGCACATCGTCGTGCTCGATCCGGAGAAGATTGCCTTCTACCGGTTGGCGGACGGGCGCTGGCAACCTGAACAATCGCTGCCCATCACCCATTCGCGGCCTTGGCCGCGTGACATACGAGGGAGACTTATTCCCCGACAGGACCATTTATTCGATATCTATCTGCCCGGCATGTTTTGCCAAAGCGCAAGTTCCCCTTCCCTGAGCCTGGTGTGCCACGCGAGCGACGATCCGTGGCCCCTATCCCAACAGTTCGCGCTTGGAGGCTTTTACGCCGCCACTCGCAACTTCTTTACCGGAGTTTTGTCGCCGGGACTGGGAAAGCAGACTTCGACGCCGAAGTTTTACTCGGCGGCGCCGCTTCCCCGCCCCACATACACCTTATGGATATTCGCGGGAGTGGACGGAACCATCCGACTCCTGGATGGAATCACCGAACAAACTGCGCGGCTCAACTGGGGCAGCGACCTGGCGAGCATAAAGACGACTTGCGGATCAGGCTGGCAAGTATTGGCCACCCGACCGGGAGACAACTCCGGGGACTCGGTGCGAGCGTTTGAGTTTCCGGATCGCGATCCAGTGGCGGTCAGTCCGGCGCTCGATTTTTCAGGGGGCATCACCGCCCTGTGGACGGAAGCGAAGGGCGGCAGCGCCATCGCGGTAGTCACGCAACGCAGAAACGGGGAATTATGAAGCTTTCCGGCTGGAAGTGGCTTGCGGTCAGTAGCGGCATTGCTGTGCGCCATGGCGTCGGGAGAAACGCGCCCGCAATATGGATCGACCCTCAGGATGGCGATGCGGATCGCACCCCAGACTCTGGATCCAGCGGACAAGTCCCTGCCAGACTCGGTATCCAAACAAAATTTGACTCCGTCTGATGTTCGAAACCCTGGTGACTCTGGATGATCGTGGCAGATTGCAGCCTGCGCTAGCGACCTCCTGGCAGGCGGCTCCGGGAAACCAGCGGTGGCAGTTCTGGCTGCGCCGCGGCGTCAAATTCCATGATGGGTCGCCTTTGACGGCGGAGGCGGTAGCGGCGGCATTGCGGTCGGCGAATCCGGATTGGAATGTTTCTCCGGCAGCCGATTCTGTGGTGGTCGAACGTGATTCTGGCGATCCGGATCTGGCAGCGCGAGCTGCGCAGCCACGAAACGCGATTACGAAACGAAGCGAGGGAGGCACGCTGATCGGAACTGGACCATTTCATATTACGAATTGGCAGCCAGGAAAGAAGCTCTCCCTGGCGGCAGACGAAGGATATTGGGGCGGTCGGGCATTTGTGGATGCGATCGAGATTGAGTTCGGAAGGTCGGTGCGAGATCAACTAATTGCGCTCGATCTGGGTAAGGCTGACGTCGCGGAAGTAGCCGTCGAACAGTCGCATCGAGCGGCAACCGAAGGACGGCGCGTCGTGTCTTCGTCGCCGGTGGAGTTGATGGCTTTGGTATTCACCCGCGAGCGGGCATCGGCCGACGATGGGAAACTTCGTGAGGCCCTTGCGCTGAGCATCGACCGGAAATCGATTCGCAATGTGTTGATGCAGGATGCGGGCGAGGCAAGCGGAGGGATCCTGCCAAACTGGGTGAGCGGTTATGGGTTCGTGTTTGCTTCGGATCAAAATCTGGTGCGTGCGCAGCAACTGCGCAGCGAGGTGAAGTTACGCTCCTTCCTGGACTTTGGGCTACGATGCCGATGATCCGCTGGCACGGGTCGATGGCGGAACGGATTGCGCTGAATTCCCGGGATGCCGGTATTCGGCTGCAAGTGGCAGCGTCGGGATGAGCGATGTACGGCTGACTCGCCTCACATTAGCATCGGTGAACGGCCGCGTCGCGTTATCGGCTGCGGCTACCAGCACTGGCCTACTCGTGCCGAAGATAGCTGGCAATTCTGTCGATGATCTTTACCAGGCGGAAGCCGCGATGCTGCAGACGCAAAAAGTAATTCCTCTGTTTCAACTGCCGGCAAGCTACGCTTTGAGCGGGGCAGTGAAGGACTGGAACGAGGATCGAGACGGGAGTGTTCACTTCGACAAGTATCTGGCTGGGGAGCAAGCCTTGAGCTTTCGCCGCAAATTACTGCTGCTGTTTGCGCTGACGGTATTTCTGTCGGTGGCGACGGTGGCATGGCTTGTATCCGTGGCCACGCGGCGTGCGTTCGAACAAGCCAATGAGGCGCAGTCTGCCGCGTTGACCGCACAATTTCAGCGGGAATTCAAGCGGCGCGCGGACGACGTGGCACGCCGGGTGGAGGCGATTGCGGCCAGCGAGTCCACCACGCGCATGGCTCTCAACCTGAATCGGGGCATTTCCGAGGCAGGCGCTTATCTGAATGAAGCTGGGCCCGATTGCGGCCAGCCACCAACTCGACTTTCTCGAGTTTGTGGACGCACGCGGGACGATCATTTCCTCGGCGCAGTCTCCGGCCAAGTTCGGCTATCGCGACACGTCTCTCGAAAATCTGGCGCAGCTTGCCGCCAAGCCGGCATTCCTGAAGCAAGAGGACCTGGCATCGGGTAGTTCCTTGGGCTTGTTTGCGGTGCGCGCGTCGCCCATTGGAGACTCACCCTTGTTCGTCATCGGCGGACAGCGACTGGACAAAAACTCCCTGGCCTCGCTTGAACTTCCCGCCGGCATGCGGGCGATGCTGTATCAAAGTACCGGCCCAGCATTTTCTCCGCAGATGCTTACGACTTCATCTCCGGAGGTTGCCCGGCAAGCGGACAAACTGGCTTCCCTGATCGAGCAGGTCCAACAACAAGGCCACGAGGCCAGCGCGTTGATTCACTGGACTTCGGATCCGGCGGACGATGAAACGATTCACGCCGTTCCCTTGAATGGACCGGATGACAAGACGTTGGGAATTCTGCTGGTCGGCAGCTCCCGGCGATCGTATGTGGAGGTGAAACGCCGTATCCAGTCGGTTGCCCTGTTGGTGGGCGGAGCTGGAATTCTGCTGGCGGTCTTGCTGAGCAGTTGGGCGGCGGCACGCTTCACCCGGCCGGTGGAGGATTTGGCCGCCGCAGCGCGCGAGGTGGCAGCTGGCAATCTGCGAGCCCACGTCGAGGTAAGGTCTTCGGACGAAGTCGGTGACCTGGCTGAGGCTTTCAATCGCATGACGCGCGATCTGCTCGAACAAAAGGAGAGACTGATCCAGACTGAGCGGGTTGCGGCGTGGCGGGAGTTGGCAAGACGCCTGGCACATGAGTTGAAGAATCCCCTGTTCCCGCTGCAACTGACCGTCGAAAACCTGGTGCGGGCACGGAATCAGAACCCGGCGATCTTCGAGGAAATCTTCCGGGAAAGCTCCACCACGTTGTTGGCGGAGATCGGGAATTTGAAGCAGATCATCTCGCGTTTCAGCGAATTCTCGAAGATGCCCCAGCCCCAACTCCAGCCGGTCATCATCAACGACGTCGTCGAGGGCGTGGCCCGACTCTTCCAGGCGCAGCTGGAGCCGCGCGATGGGGGAACCATTGCTTGCAAGCTGGAGCTGGCAGCCTCGCGCGAGCCCGTGGCGGCCGATGCGGAGCTGCTGCATCGCGCTCTCTCGAACCTCGTGCTTAACGCGATGGATGCCATGCCGCACGGCGGGACATTAACGCTGCGCACGCGGGACTCGGAAGATCGTGTGCGTATTGAGATAGCAGATACCGGCGTAGGGCTTACTCGCGAAGAATGCGATCGCCTTTTCACTCCGTATTACACGAGCAAGCAGCACGGGACAGGGCTCGGCCTCGCCATCGTGCAGTCCGTCATCAGCGATCATGGCGGGACCATCAGCGTGCAAAGCCAGCCCGAGCAGGGCGCGACATTTCTTGTGGAATTGCCTCGCAATCTGGATAAACTGCACGCCCCGGTTCTGGATGGATCTGCGAGCGTGACTCAAGGTCGATAGGAGGCAGGGTTGCCGCAGAAGGCACATCTTCTGGTGGTGGATGACGAGGCCAACACGTTGGCGTCGCTGTCGCGCGCGTTCCGGCTGGCCGGGCATGAAGCGGTGGTGTGCGACAACGCGGCCAAGGGGTTGGAACTGGCGAAGTCGCAGAACTTCGATCTGATCCTGTCCGACGTTGTGATGCCGGGGAAGGATGGGCTGTGGCTGCTTGAGAATCTGAAGAACGAAGGCGTGGCGGCGCCCGTGGTCATGATGTCGGGGCAGGCGCACATCGAGATGGCGGTGAAAGCGACTCGCCTGGGTGCGCTGGATTTCCTCGAAAAACCGATCGCCACTGAGAAACTGTTGCTGACCCTTGACAATGCTCTGAAACTTCAGCGACTGGAGAGCGAGAATCGTCAACTCAAGCAGCAACTCGGCAAGCATGAGATCGTCTGGCAGGGCGAAGCGATGCGGCGCATCATGGCCCAAATCGATCGCGTGGCTCCCAGCGAAACCCGCGTATGCATACTGGGGGAGACGGGCACGGGCAAGGAATTAGTCGCACGCACGTTGCACGAGCGGAGCGGGAGAGCCTCGGGTCCGTTCGTCGCACTGAATTGCGCGGCGGTTCCGGCCGAGTTGATTGAATCCGAATTGTTCGGACATGAGAAAGGCTCGTTCACCGGCGCGGCGGGACGGCACGCGGGCAAATTCGAACAGGCGGAGCATGGGACGCTGTTTCTTGACGAGATTGGCGACATGCCCCTGCACATGCAGGCCAAGCTCCTGCGCGTGCTGGAAGAAGGCGAGGTGGAGCGCGTTGGCGGCGAAAAGCCGATGCGCGTCGATGTGCGCGTGCTGGTGGCGACGCATCGGGATCTGGCCGCACTCGCGAAAGAGGGTAAATTTCGAGAAGATTTGTTTCACCGCATCTATGTGTTTCCGCTGGCGCTGCCGCCGTTGCGAGAGCGGCGGGAAGACATTCCGACGCTGGTGGAGCATTTTTCGAAGCAGGTGTGTGCGCAGAACGGGTGGAAGCCGATTCCCTTCCGCGCTGAAGCCATCCAGGCATTGCAGGAGTATCCGTGGCCAGGAAACGTGCGCGAGTTACGAAACATGGTCGAGCGGCTCATTCTGCTATCTTCCAATGGCGAGGTCGATCTCAATACCGTGCAACTTGCGTTGCCTGCGGGTGCGAGCGCGCCAGCGGGGTACGTGGACTCGGGAGCTTTGGCTTCGAGAGTTGAGGGATTTGAGCGCCAGGTGATTCTCGCGGAGTTGAAGCGGGCTCACTTCAACGTGGCAAGCGCCGCGCGGGCGCTTCATCTGGAGCGCAGCCATCTCTATAAGAAGGCAGAGCAGCTGGGCATAGACCTTCGGGCTGTGCGCAAGGATCAAGATTCGTCGAACTGATTTGACATTCGTACCAATCCATCTTTCCTGAGGCCTCTCTTGCGTGGAATCTTGCGATTCTCCGGTGTGATTCTGTTGTTGGCGAACGTCAGTTTTGCGGTCGAGCCTCCATCGCCTTCCGCTTATGGCGTGCGCATGGAGCGAGTGTGGATTCCGATGAAAGACGGGGTGCGTCTGGCCGCAACGCTATACATGCCGGACGGCGCCAAGGCCGGAGAGAAGTTCCCTGCCCTGCTCGACTACCTCCCGTACCGGAAAGACGATGGGACCGCTGCCGGTGACTATCCCAAGAATGCGTACTTCGCGCGGCGAGGCTACGTGGGCGCCCGCGTCGACATACGGGGATTCGGGGCAAGCGAGGGCCGTCCCACCGATCGCGAATACTCCGAACAGGAACAGACCGACGGGGAGCAAGTTATCCATTGGCTCGCCACGCAGCCCTGGTCGAACGGGAAAGTCGGGATGTATGGCATCTCGTGGGGCGGCTTCAATGCGCTGCAGATGGCCATGCGCAATCCGCCGGAGTTGAAAGCCATTATCGCAATCGATGCGACTGAAGAATTGTTCCACGACGATATCCACTACATCGACGGCTTGATGCATGTCGACGAATTCGAGCTGAACATGGACATGGCGCCCGGAATGACGGGTGCGCCCGATTACACGCTGGATGAGAAAGTGCTGGGACCCCGTTTTGAAGCAGCGCCGTGGTCGCTCGAATATTTTCGGCACCAGCGGGACGGGGCTTTCTGGAGAAGTCCGGTGCGGCCGCTCAGCGAAATCAAGGTTCCCTGTTTCGTGATTGGCGGACTGGCGGATGGTTACCGCGACAGCATCCCTCGGATGCTGGAGCAGGTGAAGGCGCCCATGCGCGCGTTGATCGGGCCCTGGAACCATTCCTTTCCCAGCGATGCGGATTTTGGTCCGCGCATCGAGTGGCGCGAGGATGCCGTGCGCTGGTGGGATTATTGGCTAAAGGGTCGAGATACGGGGGTTTTGAAGGATCCGAAGCTGGTCATCTTCATGCGGAATTATTTTCCGCCGAATCCGAATCTGGAGAGCGTTCCGGGCGAATGGAGAGCGGAAACAGGATGGCCTCCTCAGGGGCAGACGCAATCCACGTTGTATCTGCAGCCGAACCACACGTTGGGGGCAGACGGGGGTGGAGACGAAGTACATCGCTTGAAGTATGTGCCTTCGATCGGAGTGGAGGCTGGGTTCTGGTGGGGCGAATTGCTTTCGGATCAGCGGCCGGTTGACGCGTTCAGTCTCGTATATGACTCGGCACCTCTCGAGGAAGATGTCGCGATCATGGGCCGGCCGCATGCTCTGCTGAAGGCATCCGCCGACGCACTGCTGGCGAATTGGTTCGCTCGGCTGTCGGATGTCGCACCCGACGGGCAGGTCACGCAGATCACGGGCGCGGGTTTAAGCGGGGCGCAACGGGATTCGATGAGCGATCCAAAACCACTCGAGCCAGGAAAGTTTTATTCGCTCGATATCGAAATGCACCTGACGACCTGGGTATTTCCGAAGGGACACCGTGTTCGCCTCTCCATTTCCAACGCGCTGTGGCCGATGGTGCTGTCGACTCCTTACAACATGACAACCTCGCTTCAACTGGGCCGGGAGGAAGGGTCTCGCCTGACATTGCCGACGGTGCCGTTACACGGCGAGAAGGCATCGAATATCTCTCCACCGCAACCGTCGGAGGAGCGAACGGACCTCAAATCTTTCGGTTTTCCGTGGCCCGGAGAGTGGCTGGTTACAGAGACGAAGGTCGTCAGAAGACGACAGTCTTATGGAAAGGCAAGATGGGCGGACAATATCCCTGGGGCAAGGAAACCGATCTGGAAAAGCTCACCTATGAGATGGACGACTCCCATCCCGAAGTCAACATCATTCACGGCGAAGCCGAGACCACCTTTGAACTGAAAGGCCGGGTGCTGGTATGGAGCGGGCATCTTTCGTTCAAGAGCGACACGAAAAACTTCTTCTATAAATACACGCGCGAATTGCGGAAGGACGGCGCATTGATCAAGACAAAGACCTGGGAAGAAACGATTCCCCGGGACTTTCAGTAGCCAGTTGCCGACGGTTCGCTGCAATCCCTGGCTTTCGGCTGTTTGTATACCACGCCGTCTTTCATAACGAAATCGACGTTTTCCAGGACGCTGATGTCCTGGAGCGGATCGCGTGAGACGGCAATCAGGTCGGCAAACCTTCCGGGCTTGATCGATCCCACTTCCTTGGAATGACCCAGCAGGTCCGCGGCATTGGAGGTCGCGGCCTGGATCGCCTGCATGGGCGTCATTCCATACTTCACCATGTAGGCGAATTGCTTCGCGCTCGTGCCATAGGGACAAACACCGGCGTCTGTGCCAAAGGCCATCTTCACGCCGGCTTTCAGCGATTTTCGGAAGTTGTCGCGCTGCAGTTGGCCAAGTTCGGCGTCATGCTGCAGGAAGTCCGCAGGCGTCGTTCCGTTCTTGCCGCCTGCCTGGATACATTCTTCGTCGTAAATATCCATGTCGAAGTAAGTGCCGCGCTTGATGGCCAGTGCGATGCCTTCGTCGTCGACCATCTCCGCATGTTCGATGGAGGCGGCGCCGGCCAGAATGGCGTTCTTGATCCCCTGCGCGGCGTGAGCGTGCACCGCCACGCGCAGACCGAAGTGACTGGCTTCGTCGACCGCAGCATTGAGTTCTTCGGGAGTGAATTCGAGCGAACTGGGGTTGCTTCCGTGGGTCAGCACAGCGCCAGTGGAGAGAACTTTGATCACGTCGACTCCGTCGTGGGCCAGTTGACGAATGCTTTGTCGAACTTCCCACGGGCTGTTCGCTTCGCCGTAGTGCAAATCCCAAGGCAGTTGAATGTCGGGCGCCTGTCCCGGTCATGGCGCCGGCACCGCCGGTAATCGTGATGTAGGCGCCAGCAACGTACATGCGGGGCCCCGGAATGTCGCCGCGGGCAATGGCATCGCGAAGGGCTACGTCGTTGAGGGCGCGGTACGTGCCGACATCGCGCACCGTGGTAGAACCCGGACTCGAGCATCTTCCGCGCGTTGGTCACCGACTCCAGCACGATCTGGGAAGCAGTTTTGCGCAGCACGTTGAAGGGCTCGCCACCGACCTGACCGTCGGCAACATGCGTGTGGCAATCGATCAAACCGGGCAGACCGTCATCGCGGAGAGATCAATGACCTTGGCCCCGGGTGGTATGGCCAAGCCTTTTCCGACCTCGGCAATCTTGTGATCGCGAATGAGGATGACCTGATCGGATAGAACCGAGCCTGCGTCAGGATCAACGAGGCGGCCTGCCTTCACGGCCGTGACCTGCGCGGCGGCGATCGCGCACAGAAACACAACTCCAGCGGCAACGAGGTGGCTTCTCACGTCTCATCCTCCACGAAACAAAAGAGGAGGGCGGGCGCCCTCCTGCGTTCCTGTACTTTGGTGATGCAAGCTTAGTCAGCCGCCGCGGCAGAGTGCCCGAGACCGCGCTTCAGATCGGCGGCCAGCAGACGATGGAACAACTGTTCGCCGGCTTCCCGTCTCACCGACAAGCGTCCCGCGCCATAGGCGCGCGACTTGAGACCCCGCTGCACATCCTCGCAGATTCCGAGATCCTCGGACTGAACGCGGTCACCAACCGCAATGCTCTGCGTGTTGTATTCGCGACGAGCATCGCTGATGTCACTGAAATAGAAATCGAAGATGACGCGGCAATGATCGACGTCGAGCGGAATCACAAGGTTCGTGTCCATGTAGCCCGCATAGCAGTTGATCATGAAATTGGGGTATTGCCAGAAATACCAGGCGCGATCCCCTTTGCGGGTTGCCCCGGTCGCTGCGTCCTCTTCCGAGCAGACCATAGGACTGGATTGCAGGCAGTAGCGATCTTCATTCTCGATGGTGTACTGCTTGTAGTCGAGGACGCTATTCAGCCCCTTGTGCAAGTGAGGTACGTGATACCCGCCGTCGAGATAGTTGTCAACGAATACTTTCCAGTTACACGCGATGTCATACGACCTGCTATCGAAGTAATGAAGCTTGGCAAGTCCGAGCGGCTCGCAGCGCTTCACCAAACCGCCTAGAAAACTATGAAGGGGCTGCGCTTTGGGATCGAGGCTCACCAAAACAAATGCCTCCCAAGTATCGACTTTCACCGGGACCAGGCCATTATCCTGGCGCTCGAAATTCTTCACGCCATCGAACTCAGGCATGCCCTTCAGAGAACCATCGAGGCCGTAATTCCACCCGTGATAAGGACAGTGCAGGATGGATGCAAGGCCGCACGGCTCAGTGACGACTTTCGCGGCGTGGTGACGGCACACATTGTAGAAAGCTCGAAGTTGACCGTCGCTTCCTCGAACGGCAACGATAGGCTCTCCGGCTACGGTGGCAGTTACGAATTGTCCCGGCTTGGTAACCTGATCGACCCGGCCCACAACCTGCCAGGAGTTGGTGAAGACCGTAAGAGCCTCAAGCTCGGCGATTCGCGGATCCACGTACCAGGGTCCGGGAATCGTCGAGGCTTCCGACAACGGCGCCTTGTCGTTGTAGCTGGCCAGAATCTCTTCGACAGAGATCTGTCTGATCATGAGTGTGGTCCCCTGGAATTTGCGGTCAATGGCTTCGCTGCGCTCAGGATCCGATGGCTCTTTTGAGCACTTCGAGGAACTGGCTGATGCGCGCTTCCTTGCGCTCGCTAAGCTCCCCTTGACGCCGAAAGAGGCCCGGATCGAGTTCTTCGGTCAAAAATGCATCCTGAAAGCGCTCCATGGTCCAGTCGAGGATGGAGACGATCATCTCCACATCGAGGTCCTTGCGCACCTCGCCGCGTTGCACTCCAAATTTCACAAAAGCAACCGTGCCGTACGGATCCTCAGTCATCAGGAAGCGGTTGATTTCCCGTTTCAGGGCCAGGTCGGTACCGTAGTTGCCCAGCAGTGAGATGCGGTAGGGGATCCAATCCTCGCGCACCAGGTGTTCGGTCCGCTCCAGCCAGTAGCGGAGCACGCCGAAAAATCCGAGGGCCTGCACGTCGGCAGGGGCATCGAGGTAAGCGGGAAACGCGCGTACCGCCTTCTTGTAGACCTCGAAGAACAGGCCGTCCTTGCTGCCGAAGTGCTGGAAGATCGACCCCTTGGCGATATCCAACTCAGCAGCGATGTCTCCGACGCGGGCGGCATGATATCCCTGCTCGGCGAAGTGGCGCATGGCCATATCGACGATGCGCGCGCGTTTGGCTTCAGAACGGGGGCGCGGGGGAACCTGATTGCGATAACGGGGAGGAGCAATAAGACTGCTGGCGATTCCGCTCATAGATTGACCTCAAGTCACGGAACGATACCGAAAAATTCTCTGGAATTCAATTCCAATTTTTCAGGCTCCTGCGCTAGTGTATTGGCCCAAAGACCATCGTCGGAGTGACTTTGAGTCAATGCATACATGCCGGGTGCAGGACAGAAATCTTACGATGCGATCGTAGTCGGAGGGGGCCACAACGGGCTGACCGCGGCTGCGTATCTTGCCCGGGCTGGGCTGACAACGCTCGTACTGGAGCGGCGCGACATTGTCGGCGGCTGCTGCGTGACGGAGGAGATCGCTCCCGGTTGCCGGGCGTCCACGACATCTTACATCGCCAGCATGCTGCGTCCGGAAGTGATCAGCGATCTGAAGCTTGCCGAGCACGGATTGCAGATGGTGCCATGCGATCCGGCGATCCAGGTCGCGTTCCCTGACGGCTGCATAGTGCCGTGGTGGGCCGATCGCGATCGAGCGGCCGTTGAGTTCCGCAAACATTCGCTCAGGGATGCGGAAACCTTCGTTCGCGTCGACGAAAAGCTCAAGAAGGTGGCGCGCTACTTGCAGCCGTTTTTTCTGGAGCCTCCTCCGGGAATCGACACCAAGAGCATGCTCGGATGGAATGATTTGTTCCGTGTGGGCAAGCGGTTTCGGGGCATCTCGAACTCGGAGATCGCGCGAACTGGTCTCATTTCTTACCGGAAGCCTGGGCGAGTTTCTTGATCGGAACTATGAATCCGAGACGATCAAGACCATGTTCCTCGCCAACAACGTATATGGCAAACATGGCGGACCCTATCAGCCGGGCAGCGCGCTCGGACTTCTGTTTCACCTGCTGAGCGGTGGCGAACATCAGCCTGCAGGGTTATTACGGTCACGTGATGGGCGGCATGGGCGCGATCTCGGAAGCACTTGCCGCGGCAGGACGCAAATTCGGCGTCGAAATCAGGACCTCCGCGCCGGTCGCTCAAATCCATAGCCGCGACGGCCGCGCCCGTGGAGTCATTCTGGAAGATGGGACGGAGATCGGCGCGCGTATCGTTCTCTCCAACGCGGATCCGAAACGCACTTTTCTGAAAATGCTTCCTGAGCGGGAATTGCCGGCAGAATTCGTGCATGCCATTCGCGGCATCAAGATGGCCGGGCCGTGCGCGAAAGTGAATCTGGCGCTTTCCGAAGAGCCTCGCTTCACTGGGACGCCCTCGAGCTACACGCCTCTGGAAAGAACGTTCTACACGCTCGTGCCGTCGCTCGAGTTTGCCGAGCGCTGCTACGACATCGCGAAGTTCGGCGAAATTCCCGAAGAGCTCTGGGTGGATTGCGTGATTGCCACGAACGCGGATGCAATCCCTGGCACCTCGCGGCACTCACATCATGACTTGTTTCGTGCAGTACGTTCCCTATCATCTGCGCTCCGGGGACCTGGGATGACAATCGCGAATTACTGGGCGATCGCGTTCTACGCAAGATTGGCGAATACGCCCCCAATGTTCCGGGCTCGATTATTGCGCGCCAGACTTTGACGCCTCTTGACCTGGAGCGAACCTACGGACTGACCGAAGGAAACATCTTCCACGGCGACCTGTCGCTGGAGCAATTGTTCTTCATGCGACCCGTGCCGGGGTGGTCTCAGTACCGAACGCCGATCGAAGGTCTTTACCTGTGCGGTGCAGGAGCGCATCCGGGGGGCGGAGTGACGGGAGCGCCCGGGCATAACGCAGCACAACAGGCTCTGCGGGACTGGAAGAAGGGCCGCTTCAAAGCAGGTGCGGCATGAATGTTGCGTGGAGTCGCCAACAGAGCGCACATTCACGCCTTTACCTCGGATTGGTTTGCTGAAGGCAAGCCCATCGAGATGGATTTTGAGTACGTCGACGACTAGCCAGTGCAAGGAGAAAGTATGAAGAAGAAAGGCATTCTGGAACGGTTGAAAGATGGGCCGGTTCTGGGCGACGGCGGTTACCTGCTGGAGTTGGAGAAACGCGGATGGGTGCGGCCGGGTCCATTCACGCCAGAAGTCGCCATCGTGTATCCGGATGCGCTGCGCGAATTGCACATCGAGTTCCGGCAAGCGGGCGCTGAAGTTCTTCAGGCCCTGACCTTCTATGCCAGCCGGGACAAACTGGCCACGGTGGGGCTGCAGGACAAGGTCGAGGACATCAACCGGTCCGCCGTCCGCATCGCCAAGGAGGTCGCGGGCGACGACTGCCTGGTGGCCGGAAACTTGAGTCTGACCTGGATGTACGAACCGAACAGTGCGGCGGCCGCGGATCGCGTGCGTGAAACGTTCGATGAACAACTGCGCGTGCAGATGGAAGAAGGCGTCGACTTCATCATTGGAGAAACTTTTTCGTGGCTGGGTGAGGCGGTTCTGGCGGTCGAGCGCGCAAGGAAAACCGGGCTTCCGGTGATGGTGACGATCTGCTTTGAGAACAAAGATGAAACTGCCGAGGGAACCAATGCGGCAGATGCGGCGAAAACACTGCTCGACGCCGGCGCTGACATCGTGGGGATGAATTGCCTGCGGCCCCCGGAGCACATGCTCGGCCCCATGGAGCAGATGCGAAAGGCAATGTCGGGTTATCTGGCCTGCCAGCCGGTGGGCTTCCGAACTCCCAAAGACAAGCCCGATTTCACGAGCCTGCCGGAGTTTCCTTATGCGCTCGACCCGCTGCAACTCACGCGCAAAGACATGGGAGCGTATGCTGCACAGGCTCGAGAAATTGGGATCAACTACATCGGCTCGTGTTGTGGATCGGTAGCCTCGCACGTTCGAGAAATGGCAAAAGTGTTGGGCAAGCTTCCGCCCGACAATCGCGTCTGGAAGAAAGGCGGTACCAAACCGATGTCGGCCTACGAATACTATGACCACGATAAAGCAGAAGTAAAAGGATAACGGTGCAAGCCTTCCCGCTGAAACAAAGGCCTGCTCTAAAAGCAGGCCTTTCCCATTGGGATGCATTGGCAGCGTTCAGGCTGCGGCTCCCGGATCCTGAGCAATGACCAATGGCGCATTTACCAGATGCTCATTGATGAACCACTGCTGCAGCTCATTCGTGCGCAAAACATCACTCATGACAAGATCGTTCGTGCCATCGTCACCAATAGTCTGCGCGCGCTTTGCCAGTTTGCGACATTGGCCGATGATGATCTGATGGGCATCGAGCAAGCGTGAGATTTGAACTGGAACTTCTTCCCGGCCGCGCGGAGGTCGCTCGATCTGGGTGGTTTCCGCAATATCCGCAGCCATCGCCAGGCTGATGCCGCCGAGCAACTGGATGCGCTCGGCAATCTGATCCACCAGTTCGTTCTGCTCTTCGTAGTGTTTGTCGTACAGCAAATGAAGCTGATAGAAGGTCGGCCCGGCCACTTGCCAGTGCGATTTCTTATACAGGTCGCGCAGCGTGATGGTGTCAGCGAGAAGCTGATTCAGCTGCTCGGTCATTTCGAGACGAACCGGCTCTTCCAGTTCCAGGGGAAGCAGATGCTCGACGGTGCCGTAAGGCTTGAAATTCAGCGCGCTTTCTGGTGCAAGCGTGGTTGCGCAGTCACTCTGCCACGATTGGCAGAAGCAGATTCCTTCTTTGCCATGGGAAAGCTCCTTGCGATGCGAAAGGATTGGGCTGTGGGCAGCTGTCACAGAGATCCTGGGGCTTAGTAGCTGTCAGCCGTCGAAGGGTTGGATGAAACGAACGCGGATTTGATTCGCGCGAATTTCAAGACCAGCAGCATGACATGGCTGCTGCTCGCTTAAATATTGTATATCAATTGTTTATCGCTAATACATACTTTATTACTTGATATTGGCGTGTGACCGTTTTGTGCTTCCACCAAAGGCAGATTGAGTTCCAGCACGTTGACCCGAGGTTTTCCTATGAAGCCAAATTCGAATCATTCGACGGACCTGTCTGATAGGCGACCTCATTCCCTGGCAACGCGCGGGACCTGAACCACTGCCGTGATCAGCCAACTGGGACCTGCGTCGGTTTTCCATTTCACGTGGCCGGTGGCTTAGTCAGAGCACTGCGCCCAGAAGGCTGTACGTCAATACTGCCAGGACAAATCCGGCAATGCCCACGTAGAGCCAGTCCCTCTCGAGCGCGAATGCGAAGGCGGAGAAAGCGACGCGCGCGACTGGAGTCGCGATCAGGAACAGAATTCCCAGCTGAATGATTCCCCGGCCGTGAAACGTGCTGGCGGACCGAAGGATGCCCTTCCACTGTCTAAGATCAGAAGGCTCGCCGACGAAGGCGCGATAGTGGGTGGGCGCAAATCCATGCCGAATAAGGAAGACTACACCGCCGGCGAAGACCACCGCTGCGGCCAGGGTTACGCCAGCCCGCAAGAGGTTGGCGATCACGACTTCCACCTTCTGATCGGTCCAGTCGGACTTTCGGAACATGCTCAAATCTTTCCCGTGAATGCGCCATAAAGCATCTCGCCGCCCAATGCAACGATTACCGCTGCGAAGACCCAACGCAACTGTTGGGTCTTGGTGCGCGCCAGCAACCGCGCGCCCGCGAGTGAACCCGCAAGCACTCCCAGCATGACCGGCATGGCGACACCCGGATCAATATAGCCGCGGCTCAAGTACACTCCAGCGCTTGCCGCCGCGGTCACCCCGATCATGAAGTTGCTGGTGGTCGTCGATACTTTGAACGGGATGCCCATGGCGCGGTCCATCGCCAGAACTTTGACCGCCCCCGAACCGATGCCCAACAAACCCGACAGCGCGCCTGCGCCGAACATCAGGCTGAATCCCGCCGGCACGCGGTGAACGTAGTAGGGTTTTGGCCCTGCCAGAGATGGGTACACCCCATTCATCTTGAGACGGGTGGCCAGAGGATCGGGAGGATCGGCGGTAGGAACCTCTACCGGTGTTCTGCATGAGGTGTAGCCCGAGTATAGAAGGACGAGCCCGAAAACCACGCCGATCGCGGTGGTCGACACCCGCGCCGCGAGAAAGGCCCCGAAGAGCGCTCCCAGCGTCGTCGCCACTTCCAGGAACATGCCAATGCGGATGTTGGAGAATCCGTCTTTTAAATAGGCAACGGCGGCGCCCGAGGAAGTTGCGATCACCGACACGAGGGAAGCGCCAACCGCGTAACGAATGTCGACCTGAAAAACCAAAGTCAACAGTGGCACAAGTACCACGCCGCCGCCCAGCCCTGTCAAGGCCCCTAAGAATCCAGCCATGAACGAGCCCAGCCCAACCAGGATGGTGAATTCGAGATTGTTCATCCCGCCTCCGAATCCAGTGTGCCACAGTCGGCGTACACCGGTCGGTGAATGGCAGGTCAATCAATGAAATGCTCTTTATTAGTTTGAGGCTGGCGGACAAGCGCTTGGTGGCCTGCTTAAGGAAGAGGACTACCGATGAGGACGCGGCAGATCTCCGGATTATGATCCGCCAGACAAGCCGATCTGGACCAGCGGCAGGTTTGCAGCGGGCGCGTCGGGCAGGTGCAGTCCGCACTCCGTCTTCTGAAATCCGGCCCAGCGACCGGCGCGGGGATCTTCTCCCGGCCGAACCGCTCGAGTGCAATGGGTGCAACCAATGCTGGTGTAGTTTGCGTCGTGCAGAGGATTGTACGGGACATTGTTTTCGCGGATGTAGTCCCATACGTCATCATTCGTCCAATCCGCAATGGGATTGATCTTGACCAGCTGAAACTTCTGATCCCACTCGACCTTCCGGGCATTCGCGCGCACCTTGGTCTGGTCGCGCCGGATAGCGGTGATCCATGCGCGCAGCGAGCTTAGCTTCTCCTTGAGCGGTTCAACCTTGCGCAAAGAGCAGCATTGATCGGGGCTTGTCGACCACAGTGCTTCTCCGTAGATTTCGGCTTGAGCGGAGGGCGTGAGCCGCGGCTGCACCCGCTCCACCCGAATTCCATAACGATTCTCCACTTCGCCGATGAGCTGGTAGGTCTCCGGAAAAAGAAATCCGGTATCGATAGTGAAAACACGCAACGAGGAATTAAGGCGAGCGGCGATGTCAATCAACGCAATACCCTCTGCCCCGAACCCTGACGCCATCTCGATGGTGGGGCCGAAGGTACGGAATGACCATGCAAGCACTTCTTGCGGCGTCCAGCCTTCTGCGATTTCCTGCGTTTCTTTCAGATGCTTGATCACTGTCTCCACTCCAGGCCTTCCCAAAGCTCACGGGTGTCAAAAACGAATTGCGGTTCGCTGGCTTGCTCGACCGGCTGAGCCGACTTCCATGGAGCCATTTCGACTTCCTCGACTGCCGGCACTGACGCCAGACACGTCTCCAATCAAAAAAGTGTTGGTGCCGGGTAGCTGCGGCGCTCCGGGCAATTCAGCTACCGTTGTCCGGTGAATCCGCTGTTGCTTTGAAGTTGCTCGTGAGACGATCGCGCACGGGGTTGCGGGATTCAAACCGGCGCCCATCAGCTGATCAGCCGTTTCGCGATAGTTGAAAGCCGGGCATGTAAACCGCAAGCGTCGCCCCCGAGGCCACGTAGGCTGGCCAGGCCACCGCTTGTTCGGGATTCGCAGGATGGCTTGAAAGCAGAATCACTGCGGATGATTTGTCGCGGTGCGTAAGGGAGACTTGCGCTGCAGCCGCGGATGCGAGCGCCGAAGTCACGCCCGGAACAACTTCAAACTCCACGCCTGCTTTTCGGAGGGCGTCCATTTCTTCGCCACCACGACCAAAGATTGACGGATCGCCTCCCTTCAGACGAACTACTTGCAAACCAAACGACGCGAACGCGATCAGTAACGAGTTAATCTCCTCCTGCGGCGTGCTCTTTCTCCCGCAACGCTTACCGACGTTGCGAACGTGCGCCTGGGAGGGGACCAATGCAAGGATCTCGGGGCTGATGAGATCATCGTGCAGCACCACGCTTGCGCTCTCGATCAGTTTGAGAGCCTTGATCGTCAGCAGCTCGGGATCGCCCGGCCCGGCGCCCACTAGAAACACCTTACCGTTCATGCGCGGCCTCCGGCGAAAGGACATCGGCGGGAAGGGTCGTATCAAAGGGTTTGCGCGCCGCCCATTCATGCAGCAGCCTTCGCCGGTAATCCGGATTCAGAGCCCGCCGAAACAACTGGCTGCGGATTCTGCCCAGTTGCTCGATCCAGCCCGCATAAAACGGCGCCAGTTGACGTTCGAATTCTCGGCGCAGCTTCTGCGCAAGCGCGGGACTCTTTCCTTCCGTAGAAATCGCGACTTGGAGAGATCCACGACGAACCACTGCCGGGTAATAGAAGTCGCAGCGGTCGGGGTCGTCCACCACGTTGCATAGAATCTGACGCCGGGTCGCTTCGCGATAGACGAGATCGTTGACCCCAACCGACGACGTGGCGGCAATCACAAGGAAGATCGCGTCGAGATCGGAAGCTTCAAACTCGCGGGCATCCCACTCGAGCACGCCCGTGCGCGCCCAACCGGCCACAGCAGGAGTCACCCAGGGAGCGACAACTCGAACCTTGGCGTGAGCGACCAACAAGCTGCGAATCTTCGATTCGCCAATCTTGCCGGCTCCCACCACCAGGCACGACCGGCCTTCGAGTTTCAGGAACATCGGAAAAAGACTCATAGCATCCTCTACTGCTCGTCTACCCTTCAATTCCGTGCGGCACGCGCCCCGGCGAAGGATCGCGCAACACCGCGCCGACCCATTCCCCTGCCAGGCACTCGCGCAACTCTTCGTCGCTGTGCCGTGCAAAGAATTGGCGTAGGTTTTCGTTGGGACGCCGATCGTCGAGATAACGGCGAAGCAATCTCTCGATGGCATCCGGAACCTCACTCGCCAGGCACCGATATCCAACCGCGCGCGCAATCGATTGGTGCAGCCCTACCGCTCCGCCGACGCAGAAGTAGTAGGCGTCCTGCATGCGATCCCCAACCTTGATCTTCTTGCCTTCGATTCCAATGTCGGCGATCCAATGTTGGCCGCAACTGTTCGGGCACCCGGTGACATGCAGTTTCAGATGCTGCTCGAATCCCGGAAGCCGCTCTTCCAGTTCCTCGACCAGCCAGCGTGAGAAGGCCTTGGTCTCGGTGATCGCAAGTTTGCAGAATTCGGACCCGCTGCAGGCAATCGCGCCCCTCCAGAAGGCCGAACCCTGCACGGGCATTCCAGCGGCAGTCAATTCTTTTGCTAGCGGATCCACGTTCTGGCGCGGAACATTCACGACGATCAAATTCTGCATGTTGGTGACGCGGATCTCGCCACCCGCGAGGCGATCGGAAAGATCGGCGGCGGCGCGCATCTGCGTCGCCGAAATTCTTCCGCGCAACACCGCGGCGCCCAAATAGAACTTCCCGTCCTGCTTTTGAGCATGGATTCCGACGTGATCGCGGTAAACATCATCCGGCGGATGCTCTTCCGCAGCCGGTTCCAGCTTGAAGCCCAGCCGCTTCTCCAGTTCCTGCTGAAAGATTTCCGGAGTCCAACCGTGGCGCAGAAAGAGGAACTTCAGGCGGGCGCGTTCGCGATTTTCGCGGAGCACGTCACTGTCGCGGAAAATCTCTGCGATCCCGCGCAGTACCGGGATAACTTCACTCTGACGGACGAAAGCGTTCAGCCGGGTGGCGAGATGCGGGTCCGTCGAGAGTCCACCGGCAACCCGCAGCGAGAAGCCAATTTCGTCTTGACCGCGAAGCCGGCGGCTTACCGCAGTGAGTCCAACGTCGTTAATTTCGGGATAAGCGCACCACGAGCGGCATCCGGTGATGCAGATCTTGAACTTGCGGGGGAGGTTGTAAAACTCGGCGTTGCCGACGAAGAAACGGTTCGCCTCAAGCGCCAAAGCGGAGGCATCAAAAATCTCGTCGGCATCGACTCCGGCCAGCGGGCAACCTGTGATGTTGCGCGTGTCGTCACCGCAGGAGCCCTTGGTGGTGAGTCCCGCCCGCCACAAGCTGTCGAGAACTTCGGGGAGGGCTTCAATCGTTACCCAATGCAATTGGATATTTTGCCGGACCGTGAGGTCCGCATTTCCGCGCGCGTAGCGTTCTGTCACGTCCGCAATCGTGCGCAGTTGGTGGGCCTGCAACAGTCCGTTCGGGATTCGGATGCGCACCATGAAGTACGGCAGCGCCTTCCCCTCACCGTTCTTCCCTCCTACCACACCGGCCCCATCTCCCTGGGTGTAAACGCCCCACCAGCGGAAATACGTGCCGATCCATTCCGGGGGAATTGCCGTGAAACCTTCGCGGGCAAACCGGCGAATTTCGTCGAGCCCCTCCCACGGGTTTCGTTCCCGTTTGAGCCGCTCGACGCGTTGTGCTTTCGTCTCTTTAGCTGGAATTGTCATAAATGCAAAAAGCCCACCGCCAGTTTGTCTACTGGCGGTGGGCTGATAATTGCTGATTCTTAAAGACTTATTACGTCAGCAGCCTCCCAGTGCCAGAAGACACGTGTGCGCAACAACAAGTACAACAACACACCGTGAACGTCTGGCTAGAGGCCGACATCATCGGCTGATAGTAGGGGGAAACCAGAATCCTGTCAACTGCAGAAGTTCCCGGCCCTATGCAAAATTTGAATAGGCGCAATCGAATTATTGGACTCGGAGGCCTGCAGTTGGCCTTTGACGAGCCTTCAAAACTGAATTATTGTCTGTAAGTCCGATGCTGACCCATCGCCATCACCGCCATCATCATCACGCGCACAGCGCGTTGGCGGCGGTGCCGGTCTAAGTCTGACTTAAGCACTCATCGAATCACGAGCCCGCTGACGCGAAAGCTTCAGCGGGTTTTTCTTTTTCTGCGGGGGAATATGGACATGAAGATCGATTTCGAAAAGATGCAGGGGCTGGTGCCGGCTATTGTGCAGGACAAGGACACCGGGCAGGTGCTGATGCTGGGTTTCATGAATGAGGAGGCTTTTGAGCGCACTCTGGCAGGCGGGTACGTCACATTCTTCAGCCGAACTCGCAATCAGCTTTGGACCAAGGGCGAGACTTCCGGCAACCGGCTGAAAGTCCTTTCGATCAGCACCGATTGTGATCGGGATACATTTCTCGTCCAGGTGCAGGTCGAGGGTGCCGGAGTCGTTTGCCATCTCGGAACGAGATCGTGTTTTAGCGAGAGTCTAGCGATCGCTTCCTCGGCAATGCCCGAAACGCAGGAGACAAAGCGATGAAACTGCGACTGGGAATTCCCAAGGGCAGTCTTCAGGAAGCGACCCTGCAGCTGTTCGCCCGCGCCGGGTTGCGCGTTTACACAAACTCGCGCTCGTATTTTGCCTCCACCGGCGATCCGGAAATCGAGTGCATGCTGATTCGCGCACAGGAGATGGCGCGTTACGTGGAACACGGCGCCCTCGACGCTGGCCTTACCGGCATTGACTGGGTGGTGGAGAGCGGCCTCGAAGTTGTTCCGGTCGCCGACTTGATTTACGCGAAACAAAGCCGCGGAAAAGTCCGATGGGTACTCGCCGCGCCAGAAGACTCCCCGTTCCAACGCGCCGAAGACCTCGCCGGCAAGATCATCGCGACCGAACTGGTGAACGTGACTCGCAACTACTTCCGAGCCAGGAATGTGGACGTTCAGGTCGAGTTCTCCTGGGGCGCAACCGAAGTGAAGCCTCCCATGCTCGCGGACGCGATCGTCGAAGTGACCGAGACTGGCAGTTCCCTGCGGGCCAACCGGCTCCGCATTCTCGACACCGTGCTTGAGTCCAACACTCAAATTATCGCGAATCGTTCGGCCTGGGCGGACAGCGAACGGCGGCGCAAGATCGAAAATCTCGCATTGATGCTCCGCGGGGCGATGGAAGCCCAGGACCGCGTCGGGTTGATGCTCAATGTGCGCAAACAGGATTTGAACGGAGTTTTAGCGGTGTTGCCTGCCTTGCAGAATCCGACAATCTCGACGCTGAGTGACAGCGATTGGGTGGCCGTTAACACCGTCATCGAGGAATCCGCGGCTTGGCAAGTGATCCCCCGTCTGAAAGCGGCACAGGCCCAGGGCATCGTTGAATATCCCCTGAACAAGGTGGTGATGTGATGCGGATTCTTTCCGGAGATGCTGCTTTACGCCGGGTAAGCAAGCTGGAGTTCCGCAGCTCAGACTTCGCAATTGTGGAGCCCAAGGTCCATAAGATTGTGGACGATGTCCGGCGAAGAGGTGACCGCGCGCTGCGGGAGTACGCGACCAAGCTGGATGGCCTGGCTCCCAATGCCGACATCAAGGTTTCGCAGGCAGAACTGAAGGCCGCCTGGGCGCTTGCACCTCGCGATTTGCGTGCCGCGTTACGGCAGGCGGCTGGCAATATCCGACGTTTCTGCCGATGGCAACGTCCGCGAGAGTGGAGTCAGCGCGCGCACGGCATCTCGCTGGGCCAGGTGCTGCGCCCACTCGAATCGGTTGGCTGCTATGTTCCGGGAGGAAGGCATCCACTGGTTTCTACCCTGCTGATGACTGTGATCCCAGCGCAGGTCGCCGGCGTGAAGAATATTCGAGTCGTCAGCCCCAATCCGAGGAGTGAAGTTCTGGCGGCGGCACACATGCTGGGCCTGGGTGAGGTTTACCGGGTTGGAGGGGCGCAAGCCATCGCCGCCCTCGCGTATGGTACGAGCCGCGTTCCACGAGTCGACAAAATTGTGGGCCCGGGCAACGTCTATGTGACGGTCGCGAAGAAACTCGTGTCCTTTGATTGCGCCATTGACTTTCTGGCCGGCCCGACAGAGGTGGTGATCTTTAGCGAACGCGGACGCCCGGAGTTCATTGCGGCAGACCTGATGGCGCAGGCCGAGCACGACCCAGCCGCTTTGCCGATCTTCATCACAACTTCGAAACGGCTGGCACGGGACGTAAGCCGAGCGCTGTCGAACGTTCGAAATCTGATTGCATCGCGATCAATCCAGCGGAATGGAGCCATCCTGCTGGCCAACTCCCGTTCAGAGGCGCTGGCGTGGGCCAATCGAATCGCCGCCGAGCACGTCACGGTGGAAGCTAGAGATTTGCCTCACATGCATAATGCCGGGTCGATATTCATCGGAGACTATTCCGCGCAAGCGGCAGGCGACTACGCATCCGGACCAAACCACGTATTGCCAACCGCCGGGGTCGCACGCTTCCGGGGCGGACTCTCGGTGAACGACTTCGTCAAAGTAATCACCGTTCAGCAACTGTCAAGATCCGGGCTGAGCAAGATCGGCAAAACGGTTACTTGCCTGGCCGAGATGGAAGGTTTGACCGCGCATGCCGAATCCATTCGCACGAGGTGTCCCGATGCTTAGAATGCGGAGTGCCGTGCGTAGCCTGCCCACTTATCATCCACCCCTCGGCGGCCGCACTGGGTTAAGACTCGATTTCAACGAAAATGTAGTGGGATGTTCCCCGCGCGTTCTCGAACGGCTCCGCAGCGTCGGCGCGGAGGAGTTGGCGCGCTATCCCGAGCGCGAACCCGTGGAGGGCGTTGCTGCCAGTCATCTCGGCGTGAAACCTGAAGAAGTGTTGCTCACGAACGGTGTGGACGAAGCCATCCACCTCGTGTGCCAAACCTATCTGGAGGTCAATGACGAAGTCATGATCGTGGTGCCGACGTTCGCGATGTACGAGATTTTCTCGTCTGCGACGGGCGCTCGAACGGTCAAAGTGCCCGCGGGCGCTCACTTCTCATTTCCGACCAATACTGTCCTGCGGCACGTTACTCCCCAGACCCGACTGATTGCGATCGCGAACCCCAATAACCCCACGGGCGCGGCGGTTCCATTGGATGACCTTTGTCTCATCGCACAATCCGCACCTGAAGCGGCAATTTTCGTGGATGAGGCCTACTACGAATTTCACGGCGAATCGCTGCTGCGCCAATGGACCGAATTCCCGAATATCTTCGTGGCCCGCACTTTCTCAAAAGCATACGGCCTCGCCGGACTGCGAGCGGGCTTGTTGATGGGCTGCGCGGCAGCGATGGACCAGGTTCGCAAAGTTGCGTCTCCCTATAGCGTGAACGCTGTCGCGCTCGCATGTCTGCCCGACGCGCTCCGCGATGCCGCTTACGTGAACGCCTATGTGAAAGATGTTTGCGCAGGACGGGAAAGATTGGAGGAGGAGTTGAAGAGTCTTGGCATCCCTTTTTGGCCGAGCCGGGCGAACTTCGTGCTCATGCGCATCGGCGAGCAGAACTCCGCTTTTGTTCGGGGGATGCGCGAGCGCGGAATTCTTGTGCGAGACCGGTCGCGCGATCCGGGCTGCGAAGGCTGCGTGCGCATCACGCTCGGGTCGATGAAACAGACCGATCAACTGCTTGCAGCCTTGCGGGAGACCCTGCAAGAACTCGGCTTGTCGAGGCAGGAGGCACGTCCATGAGAAAGGCGCGAATCCACCGGCCGACCAAAGAGACCGACATTCTGGCTATTTTGAATATCGACGGGCAGGGCCGCTACAAGATCTCCACCGGCATACGCTTCTTTGATCACATGCTCGAATTGTTTGCCCATCATGGCGGCTTTGATCTGGAAGTCAAGGCACGCGGCGACCTCGACGTAGATCAGCATCATACGGTGGAAGATGTTGGCATCGTCCTCGGCCAAGCCTTTGACAAGGCACTCGGCAACAAGAAAGGGATCCTGCGGGCAGGATACTTTCTGATGCCGATGGATGAGACGTTGGGGATGGCCGCCGTCGACTTCTGCGGCCGCACTTCCATTAGCGTGGACACTAAGGTGCGCGTGCGCCTGGTTGGTGATCTGCAGGCAGAACTGGTGCACGACTTCTTCGAAGGCTTCGCGCGAGGGGCCCGGGCAAATGTTCATACCCGCGTGTTATACGGCCGATCCAATCACCACAAGATCGAGTCGCTTTTCAAAGCTTTTGCGCGCGCCGTCCGCGGCGCCTGCTGGCGGGACCAGCGGATGGCGCGGTTTATTCCCAGCACGAAGGGCGTGTTATGAACATTGCAATCGTCGATTACGGCGCCGGAAATCTGGCATCGGTCAAAAAGGCTTTCGATGCCTTGGGAGAAAATGCCCTGGTTACGAGCGACCCTGTCGATGTTTCGCGCGCCAATAAAGTCGTCGTTCCTGGAGTGGGGCACTTTGCGGCAACCGCGGCGCTGAATGCGCACGGGCTGAGAAGCGCGATCCAGGACGCCATCGCTCACGGGAAGCCGATTCTAGGAATCTGTCTGGGAATGCAGTGGATGTTCGGATCAAGCACGGAAGCGCCCGGGCAAGACGGTCTCGGAATCTTTTCCGGAGCGTGCGCGCGCTTCCCAGCTGATGTGAAAGCTCCCCATGTCGGATGGAATCAACTGTCGCGCATCGGGCATTCGCGGATGCTGCGCGGCATCGCGGAAGGCTCCTTCGTGTACTTCACGCACTCCTATCGCGCACCTGTCGTCGACCAAACGGTGGCCAGTTGCGAATACGGTGGCTGGTTTTCCGCAGCCGTCGAGCAGGCAAATATCTTCGGCGTGCAATTTCATCCGGAGAAATCCGGATCCGCCGGCAAGCAACTGCTACAAAACTTCTGCGAGTTGCCATGCTGACAAAACGCATTATCGCTTGCCTCGACGTGACGGGCGGCCGGGTCGTCAAGGGAGTGCAGTTTGTGAATTTGCGGGATGCGGGAGACCCCGCAGAATTGGCGGAGGCGCACAGCACGGCCGGCGCCGACGAGATCGTACTGCTCGACATCTCCGCCACCGCTGAGCAACGGGCGACTCTGCTCGACACGGTGCGGCAAGCTGCAAGCAGGCTCTTTATCCCCTTTACAGTAGGCGGCGGCATTCGTTCTCTGGAGGATGCTGACTGCGTTTTCGACGCGGGGGCCGACAAAGTGAGCATTAATTCCTCGGCCCTGGTGAATCCCGGCCTCATCACTTGCATTGCCGATCGCTTTGGCGGACAAGCCGTGATTGTTGCGATCGATGCCAAACGCGTCGGCCCGAACCGCTATGAAGCCTTCGCCAAAGGCGGCAAAGCTCCTACGGGACGCGACGCCATGGCCTGGGCCAGAGAAGCCGAGGAACGCGGAGCCGGAGAAATTCTGCTGACCTCGATGGATCGCGACGGTACGGGCGCGGGATTTGACTGCGAACTCACTCGCCTGGTGGCGGATGCAGTCCGCATCCCGGTGATCGCCTCAGGCGGCGCCGGTTCCTCCGCTCACTTCGTCGAAGTCTTTCAGGCGGGACACGCGGATGCGGCATTGGCGGCCTCGATCCTGCACTACGGGACAACCGCGATGGCCGAACTCAAGGGCTCGTTACTTGCCTGCGGAATACCTGTGAGGTGGCCGTGCTGATTCCATCGATTGACCTGATGGGGGGAAAGATCGTTCAGCTCGTGCAGGGAGAAAAGAAGGCCCTCGAGTTCGATGATTTTGAGGAGTGGATCACACGCTTTGCCAGTTTCCCTTTAGTGCAGCTCATCGATCTGGACGCTGCGATCGGTGCGGGAAACAATCGCGCCCTGCTGGGGAAATTTACGAGCCGTCTTCCCTGCCAGGTGGGCGGGGGAATTCGCTCGTGGGAAGACGGCGCAGAGCGCTTGGCAAATGGCGCTCGGCGGATCATTGTCGGGTCGGCTCTCATCAAGGACAACTCTATTAATCTGCCTGACGCACGCCTGTTTGCCGAAAAGCTGGGTACACAACGTTTGACCTTTGCGGTCGATTCCAGGCAAGGAAAAGTCGCAATCAAGGGCTGGCGCGCGGTTACCACCATCGAAACCTCGGACATGCTGCAAGCTCTCGAGCCTTATTGCACTGCATTTCTCTACACCCACATCGATACCGAGGGCCTGCTCAAAGGCATTCCTCTGGACACGGTCCGCCGCTTGCGCGGGCTGACATCGCGGCAGTTGATTGTCGCCGGTGGCATCCGCAGCCAGGATGAAGTCAATCAATTGGATGGGCTGGGCATCGATGCGGTGGTTGGGATGGCAATCTATTCCGGTCAGATGAAACTGGATGGGATTCGGGGATGAATCGCAAGCAAGTGGGTTAGCGCGCTTTCAACTTCGAGGGCGATATCGCGCCATGGCCAGATCGACAATTTCGCCAATCAACTGAGTATAGGAGCGGCCGGATGCCTTGGCGGCCATGGCGAATTCCTGTTTGCTCGAAAGCCAGGGATTCGGATTTGCTTCGAGAACGAAGACTTCCCCCTTCGCCGAAAGCCGCATGTCGATGCGACCGTAATCGCGTAATTTGACCGCGCGATGGGCCGCGAGCGCTGTCTGCGTGAGACGCTCCACCGTCTCTTCATCGAGGTCTTCAGCAATGCTCGACTTGGTCAGCTTGTACGCCTCGGCATCCTTCTCGAATTTCACATCGTAGCTGGCAATTTTCGGCGTGCCTTTAGGAAGCTTCGAAAAATCCAACTCGACCAGCGGAAGGGCCTGCGCAAATTCGTAGCTGCCCAGGACGGCCGCGTAGATCTCTCGACCCTCTATGTATTCTTCAATGATGGCGGGGGAATCGAATTCGTCCTGAATGTACTGCACACGTTCCATCAATTCCTTCACGCTCTCGACCACCGCGTTCGAATTGATTCCGATCGAGCCATCCTCCGCCAGCGGCTTCACGATGAGCGGGAAGGAAATGTCGTGGGCGTGCTCGATGGTTCCCCGGTAGGACGTGGCGAAGTACGGCGTACGGATTCCGTGGAACGCGAACATCTTCTTGGCAATCGCTTTGTCCTGTGCGAGAAAGCTGGCGTGCGGCCCAGCACCCGTGTAGCGCAGGCCGAGCAGGTCAAGGTAGGCGGCGACGTGCATTTCCTTGGTGTCATCGCCTGCAAATGATTCGGTGAGGTTGAAAATCAGGTCGGCATCGCACTTCGCCAATGAGGTCAGTCCCTGCGGACTCCCATCGAGGATCAGGTACGAGGGCTCGTGCCCGAGCTTCTCGAGAGCTTCGAAGATTTCCTCGCGATCTTCTTTTTCGCGCTTCTTCTTTTTGCGGGCTTTCTTCTTGCGCGCAGCCGGTTTGGGCTCCGGCGGAGGCTCGGGAACCGCGCCTTCTTCCTCCCAGATATCGTAAAGGATGGCAATTTTCATAGCGCATTCCATCCCGGCTTGAGCCCTTTGCTCATCTTCATCATTTTAATTGGCGAGAGGTCATGGCTGCACGAACTTGCCCCGCGTCATGTAGTTCGTGGCCAGCGTCGTTGCATAGACAGTGAGTTCGGCGAGATGCTCGGCTTCCCGCCGGGTATCCGCTCGCAAGCCCAGCTCGCCGATCCGCTTCTCGATGGCTTCCACCAGCTGCTTGATCAGAGGACGCTGCACTCCCGTCCAGTATGCAACCTTATCCACTACCGTTTTGCGATGCTGCCGCAAAAATTCATTTGCAGGACGGACAGTCTTCTTCTGGAGTTTCGATACATTAAAAATATCTACCAAGTCGGTGTCCAGCGCCAAGTCCACAACTGGGATCGCTTCCGGCACGGACTGCCGATAGAAATCCGCAACGGTTGATTCCATTTCATCAACCGTGATGTCGGGATATCCGCGGCGCCGAACCGGGTCCACACTTCCCAGCTCGCGCGCAGTGCGATCCATGTAGCGCAATTTCGCCATCGCTCCCCATCCGCGATAGCGCTTGCGCCACCCGCTCCGCGGCGTCAGCCAGACTGCGAAGGTTTCCGCGAAATCCTCATCCGGATGTTTCTGTGCGTACCAGCCGGCCAGATGGCGAACGTAGTTCCGCGAAAAAGGCACCGGCCGGTAGTTGTCGAGATACCGGCGACGAAAAGGTCCGAACAATGCCTTCCATTCAGGATTCCGATGAAGTTTGTACGCGTAGTTAAATGCGTGCCCGGCTTCGTGCCGCAGGTACATCATGACTTCGCGCTTGTCCTCGAGATCGTTCAGCTCTTTCTCGAGCGAAGCGAGTTCGGGATTCGCAAGGTAAAACGGAATTCCGATGACCGGCTCGCCCGAAGGACAGCCCCATTCGTCGGTGAGATAGCAGGCGGGCCGGAATTTTGCCAGACCCTTGCGCCCCAATTCTTCATAGAGCTGGTGTACGAAGCGCTCGATCGGCGAGCCTTCCAATTTCAAGCCCAGTTCGCGAATAGGCTTGCCCAGGATCTCCTGCAAAGTCGTTTTCGGTTTTTCGGTAAGTTCCATGCGATCGGGTGGAAAAGACTCTACTCGCGTCGCGTTCCGGGAGGAAACGGCTGGCCCACCCAGGCAGGACTAGTATAGCGGCGAGCTCCGCGCCTACATTACCAGTCGCAGACGAGCGCCAAGACTCGGCGACATCATCGATCTGCAGGAGCGTAATATGCTTAAGCATCAATTGATTACCAGCAACGTATCAACCCTTACTGGAATGTATTACAGCCGTCAATGGTTCCGCCATTCAGGCCGCGCTGAAACCATTCCATCCGCTGTGCGGACGAACCGTGCGTAAAAGACTCGGGACTGACTTGACCTCTCGACATGCGTTGCAGGCGATCGTCACCGACCGCGGCAGCCGCGCCTAACGCGCTCTCCACATCGCCGCCCTCCAGAAGATCTCGCTGTTGCGTCGACTTCGCCCATATGCCTGCAAAACAATCTGCCTGCAATTCCATTCGCACCGAGAGCGCATTCTCCGAACTTGGATTACGCCCCTGCAAACCTCGCACTTTGCTCTCAATGCCTAACAAGTTTTGCACGTGATGTCCCAATTCGTGCGCCAGCACGTAGGCTTGTGCGAACTGCCCCGGCGCTCCGAATCTCCGCTGCAGTTCATCATAGAAACCAAGATCGATGTAAACCTTCTGGTCGGAGGGACAGTAGAACGGTCCGGTGGCCGATTGCGCGGCTCCGCAGCCCGATGAAGTGACATCGCGAAAGAGCACGAGCTTTGCGTGCTGGTACGGGATTCCCTGCTGCTGCAGAATTCCAGCCCAGGTTTTCTGCGTGTCATCGAGCACAAACGAAACAAACTGGACAAGCGGCTCTTCCCGCGCATCCCGCTGCGGATCAGGCTGGCTCACCGCAGGTCCGGTCGCAACTCCCTGCCCACCAAGAAGTGAAAAGAAATCGCGTTTGAAAACCAGGCTGAGAACCAGAAGGATCAGAAACCCGCCGATTCCGATATGCCTTCCACCAATGCCGCCGCCTCCGCCGCCTTCGTCTCGACGATCTTCCAAGTCATCGCTCTTGCCACCCGGCGTCCACCGCATACCGCACCTCTCCCAGGAAAATTGGCGCAACCGATTATACGGTTTGTGATACCGAGATAGTGACTGTGGGACATACAGAATTGTTAATTGTCTGTGCCGCTCCACGCCTTCCGAACTCCTGCGGTACACTAGAAAACTTTGACAACCATTCAGGAGGATTTCCTATGCCCGATGCCACGCTCAGTGGCGCAGACTTCAAGAAACAATTGCGCGAAGGCAAGCCGAAGATGGGCTTGTTCCTGAACGCGCACAGCCCCACCGTCGCCGAGCAGTTGGCGCACAGCGGTTATGACTGGTTGCTGGTCGATACCCAGCACGGTCCCATGGGGTACGAGAAGCTTTCCGCGATGCTTTCCGGGATTGCCAATGGCGGCGCCAAATCGATGGTGCGCGTAGGCGGCTACGACGACCGTCCCGGCATCCAGCAGGCACTGGACATGGGAGCCGACGGTGTTCTGGTCCCTTACATCAATACCGCCGAAGAAGCGCGTCAGGCGGTGAGTTGCACCAAGTATCCGCGCACTGGAACACGATCGGTCTATTTCCCGCAGCGCAGTATGAATCGCGCCGGCCTGCTGGGCTATGCCGGCAATTTCAACAACAACGGCATCGTCGCTCTCCAGGTGGAAACCGCTTCCTGCATCGACAACATTGCCGAGATCGCGGCCGTCCCCGGAGTGGACATACTTTTCCTGGGACAGAATGATTTATGCATGTCGATGGGGCTGTATGAAAAGTATGAGTTCCCCCACATGTATACCTCGCCCGAACTGGGTGCGGCGACGCAAAAACTCGTTGAACATGCGCGCAAAAACAACGTCATTCTGGGCCTCTTCCTCTTTGGCACCACGCGCGTTGGAGAGTTTCTGGAAAAAGGCTTCACCTTCATCAGCATTGGCAATGACCTGCACCACGTCTTGACGCAGGCGGGCGCCTACGTGAAAGACATGGAAGGCATCGCGAAAGAGAAAGGGAAAGACTGGACTCGACGTCCTACTGCCCTGCTCTAACTCTTTGTTCTGAACGGCTGGATAGCGCTCCGGAGAACCCGGGGCGCTTTTGCTCTCAATCTCACCCATACATCGCAGAGCTCTACTTCGCCAGTTGCTCCGCAAGCGTCAAGACTTGTTCTGGGCTCTTCCCGCTTTCTCGCAAATGACGAATGCTCAGTGAGTCATGACGCTTCGCCATTCGCTGACCGGATGCATCGCGGGTCAGGCTGCAGTGATAGTAGGCAGGCAATTTCAGGCCAAGGGCGCGGAGAATCAGAATTTGGCGAGCCGTGGACTTGAGCAGATCCGCTCCTCGCACAACTTCGGTGATCTCCATCTGACCGTCATCGACGGCTACCGCCAGCTGGTAGGCCGGCACATCGTCGCGCCGCCAAACGACAAAATCTCCGAAATCCTTACCCGCAACAAAGGACTGTGCTCCGAGGCGCTCATCCATAAACTCAATCGGCTCGCCATTGGGAACGCGAAAACGCCAATTCATGCCGACCGGAGAATCAAAGTCCGTGGCGTCGCTGCGCGAGCGGCATTTTCCCGGATAGATCGGCTCATCGTCAGCGTCGTCCGGCGCGGCAGCAGCGGCCGCAAGATCCTTGCGGGAACAAGTGCAGGGATAAATCCAGCCGCCATCACGCAGCTTCTTCCATGCCTCCAGATAAAACGATCGGCGCTGGCTTTGTTCGTAGGGTGCAAATGGCCCGCCTTTATCTGGCCCTTCTTCCCAGTCAATGCCCAGCCAGCGCAGATCTTCGTACATCGCATCCGCAAACTCGGGTCGGCAACGTTGCGGGTCGAGGTCTTCATTCCTCAAGATCAACGTTCCTCCATGCTGGCGAGCCCGCTCCGCAGCAATCCAGAACGTACGGGCGTGGCCAAGATGAAGCAACCCGGTTGGCGATGGAGCCAGTCGCCCCCGATATTTTGTTCGTGGTGATGTTGAACTCACAGCGGCATTTTACTGGGAAGATTGCCGGATCGAGGTGCCCGCGGCAATCTCAAGCGAATCGGATTGCGGAGCGGGAAATTCACCCTCCCAGATAGCAACGACAACCGTCGCCAGGCAGTTCCCCAGCACATTGACGGAAGTGCGAGCCATATCCATTAACTGATCAATTCCCAGAAGAACGAAGACGGGTTCGACCGGCAATCCAAAGGATCCTACCGTTCCGAGAAGAATGACAATTGAGGCGCGGGACACACCCGCCACCCCCTTGCTGGTCAAGAGCAAAGTAAACATAATCAGCAACTGCTGCCCCAGACTGAGGTGAATTCCCGCGGCTTGCGCGACGAAAATCGACGCCAGCGAGAGATAGAGAGTGCTGCCATCGAGATTGAAGCTGTACCCGGCCGGCATCACAAAAGCGACTACTTCCCGAGGCACTCCGATGCCTTCCATGGCTTCCATAGCGCGGGGCAACGCCGCTTCCGAGTTCGCCGTTCCAAATGCGATGGTCACCGGCTCAGCCACGGCCGCCACGAATTTCCTCAATGGAACTCCAACCAGGAAGGCGATCGGAAGCAGCACTCCGAAAACGAAAACCAGCAACGCCACATACAACGTGGCGAGCAGTCGCGCGAGATTGAAGAGAATTCCCATGCCAGTACTGCCCACCGTGTACGCGATCGCCGCCCCGACACCAATGGGAGCAAAGTACATGACGAGATTCGTGAACTTGAACATCGTCTCGGCGAGGCTCTCGGTGAAGTTAAGCAACGGTCGGCGGCGGTCTTCACGCACCTGGGCGAGCGCGATGCCGAACAATATGCTGAAGACCACGACTTGCAGAATCTGGCCCTCGGCTACAGATTTCGCGAGATTCTCGGGAAAGATATGCAGGATCGTTTCGCTGGCCGTGAGCTTTTGCACCTGCAGCGCTTCGGCAGTGGCGGTCGTCGGCACCTTCGCCCCCACTCCCGCCTTACTCACGTTGATGGCGATCAGCCCAATGACAAGCGCGATAGTCGTGACGACCTCAAAGTAAACGATCGCCTTCACGCCCATTCGTCCAACCTTTTTCAGGTCGGAATGACCCGCGATGCCGCTCACCAGGGTTGCAAATAACAGGGGCGCGACAATCGTCCGAATCAAGCGCAAAAAGATCAGGGCAAGAACGCGAACATTCAGGGCAATTTGCGGGAAATCCCGTCCCAGGGCGGCACCTGCAATCATCGCGATGAAAATCCAGGTTGTCAGGGATCGCTTGTGCAGGCCATAGGGGATAAACGCGAAAATCGCGATCCAGCGAACCACCAATACCAGCTGTGCCGGAACAGGCGCCCCGTAATGGGCAGCCACACTGAGGACCGCGCTAGCCGTTACCCCGCCCGCCAGCACCATCCACCATCGCCTCATCATTGCGCCACATCCTTCATGCTCCAGCTATAGAACATCCATCTCCCGTCTGTGCACTCGTTGTGCAAGCGACCGATTGTAGACAACGATCCGCAACCCTCAAATGAAATATAATCATCCGCCGCAGATTGCACCGTTCTTCATGCAGGCAAATATTCTCAGAACACCGCCCCGAAAGTCCCCAGATGCGCTAAAATTCCACCGCCACTCAGGATGGCACCTGATCAAGCTACGATCTTTCCACCGCTCTGACGATCGCGGCCCGATCCTGCCGCTCAGCATTTGTGTTTTCTCAGGGGACTCCGTGGCGCCACATCGACGTCCAACACATCAAGGAGGAAAGTCATGGTAACGGCCCTGCCGAATGTCCAATTGCAGAATAAAGTTCTAGAGTTCATTTCCAAACCGCGCAAGATGTTGATCAACGGCAAGTGGGTGGAATCCGCTTCCGGAAAGACTTTCCCAACTTATGACCCCTCGACTGGTGAAGTGCTGGCCCGCATTGCCGAAGGCGATCGCGAAGATATCGATCGCGCCGTCAAGGCCGCCCGGGCCGCGTTTGAGACCGGCCCCTGGCCCGGCCTGACGGCATCCGAGCGAGGGAAAATGGTCTGGAAACTCGCCGACCTGATTGAGCAGCACCTCCAGGAGTTTGCCGAACTCGAGAGCCTCGACAACGGCAAACCGTTGAAGGTCGCACGCGCCGCCGATGTTCCGCTCACGGTCGATCTGTTCCGCTACATGGCGGGCTGGGCCACCAAGATCGAGGGCAACACCATCCCCATTTCAGTGCCCTACACGCCCGGCGCAAAGTATCTGGCATACACGCTGAGAGAACCGGTCGGCGTGGTTGGCCAGATCATCCCCTGGAATTTCCCTCTGCTCATGGCAGCGTGGAAACTGGGCCCCGCGCTCGCGACCGGATGCACCGTGGTCATCAAGCCTGCCGAGCAGACTCCCCTCTCGTGCCTGTTGCTGGGCGAACTCGTGCAGGAAGCGGGAATTCCGGATGGCGTCGTCAACATCGTCCCGGGCTACGGCGAAACTGCCGGAGCAGCCCTGGCCGCACATCCCGATGTCGACAAGGTCGCCTTCACGGGTTCGACCGAGGTTGGCAAATTGATTCTGCAGGCTGCGGCCGGCAACCTGAAGAAGGTCTCGCTGGAGTTGGGCGGGAAATCTCCCAACGTGGTTTTTGGAGACGTCGATATCGACGCCGCCGTGGCCGGCTCGTCGAGTGCGATCTTCTTCAATCACGGGCAATGCTGCTGCGCCGGATCTCGCCTGTACGTCCAGAACGATATCTTCGACAAGGTGGTCGAAGGCGTATCGGCTCGCGCCGACAAAATCCGCGTCGGGCCCGGCATGGACGCTTCGACCGACATGGGTCCGCTGGTTTCCGAAGAGCAACTGAACCGAGTTTGCGGCTATCTCGAATCCGGCTTCTCCGAGGGCGCCAAGGCGGTCACAGGCGGGCAACGGCAAGGCGACAAGGGCTACTTCGTGAAACCCACCGTTCTCGTGAACACGAATGAGAAGATGAAGGTGGTCCAGGAAGAGATCTTCGGCCCGGTCGTCACTGCCATTCCCTTCAAAGACCCGAACGAACTGGTCGCGAAAGCGAATGACAGCGCTTATGGCCTGGCAGCTGGGATCTGGACACGCGATATCCAGAAAGCTCATCGCCTGGCCGCTCAACTCCGAGCCGGCACGGTGTGGATCAACTGCTACAACATATTCGATGCGGCGCTTCCCTTTGGCGGATACAAGCAATCTGGCTGGGGACGCGAGATGGGCCACGATGCGCTCGAACTGTACACAGAAGTGAAGGCAGTCTGCGCAGCGCTGTAGAGAATACTTCCAACACAACTCAGGGGAGCTTCGGCTCCCCTTTTTTATTTCGGTGAGGCAACTATCCTCGACAATCTTGCCGGGCCCGTTGAATGTCTTTCACGTCTCCCATGGCAATGATCACCCACTGGCTGGGAACAACCGCATGGTCCGGAGGGTTGATAACGAGTTCACTACCTGCAGGCTGCGTAGGGTTCTTCAGCCCCAGCACCAGGAGGTTGTATTGCGCCTTTAGATTGAGATCATGCAGCGCGCTTCCAGCCCACTTCGATGAAGGGGTGACTTCAATCTCTTCCACTCGTAAAGTGCTTCCCTGCTCCTTGAGCATTTGATCAAGGAATCCGACCACATGAGGACGAATGAGTTCGCTTGCCATCCGCAGCCCGCCAATCTGGCTGGGTGAAACGGTGGAGCTTGCGCCCGCCCTCATCATGCGATCGGCAAACTTCCTGTCCGTGGACCGCGACACGATGCGCATACTCGGAAAACGTTGTCGCACAATAACCGTAATGACGAGATTGTCCTTATCATTCGGAAGCGCGGCGATCAGGCCCCGCGCGCGCTCCAGGCCCGCCTTCTGCAGCGTCTCTTCCTCGGTGGCGTCGCCCACCGTGAAAAGCATCTGCCCAAGAACCTCGGGGTGGAGGTCGCGCATCTTCTTCAGGTTTTCTTCGGAGATGTCGACTACGACAAAAGGGGTTGCCGTCTTCTGCAGTTCAGCAACCGCATGGCGACCGGTATCGCCCAAAGCGCAGACAATAAAGTGTTGACTAAGCTCATCGATGCGCTTTTGCATCCTGCGCCTCCAGAAAGGTTTGGTAACTTCGACCTCCACCAGAAAAGCTGCGACCACCGAGAAGACGTACACGGTAATCGCTACACCGAACAGCACAATGCCTATGTTGAAGACGCGCAGCGCCGGATTGTGGCTGGTGTCGACGATTTCGCCGTAGCCCACACCGGCGAGGGTAATGACCGCCATGTAGAGTGCCTGTAGAAAAGAGACCGACTCGCCACCCAGCAGCCGATATCCGGTCACGCTGATGCACAGCAAGCCCAGCAGCAATGCGAGCGCGAATAGCAGTCGTTTGCGCAAGGCCATCAGCTCACCGCCGCCACTCGTCGATCAGATTCGCGACCAGGCCGCTCCACCCGGTCTGATGACTGGCGCCCAATCCCATGCCGGAGTCTCCATGGTAGTACTCGTTGAACAGCAGGCAGTCTCGCCAGTGATCGTCCTTCTGAAATTTCTCATAACGCCCAAAACACGGACGCCTGCCATTCGAGTCCCGGCTGAAAATGGAAATCATCCGGTTGGCGGCCTCTTGCGCCATCGCAGTGGGCGTGATGGGACGGCCATGGCTGCCGCGGGTGCTCACCGCCGAGGAAGAGCCGAGGGCCTGATCGAAACGCACGAAGGAGTGAATCAGCAAGTACGACGTCGGGAACCACACCGGCCCGCGCCAGTTCGAGTTCCCACCCTTCAGCTTGACTTCCGCTTCGCCCGGTTCGTAGCCGAGTGACCGATCGCCGAATTGAAATGGATGCTGCCGATGATAGTGCGAGAGGCTGCGAATCCCATGCGCCGACAGGAATTCATCTGGGTCCCAGATCCGCTCCAACAAGCGTTTGAATTGATTCGGATCCGCGATCGACAGAACATATCGCCGGTCTCCATTGCCCACCGCATAGCACGCATCGCCCACCAGGTCCGGACGATTCTTGATGAACCATTCCACGTCACGCAAAAAATTCGGGTGGGATTGCAGTTCTTCATGCTCAAGCACTTCGATCGCATACAGCGGAATCAATCCCACCAGGGAGCGCAGGCGAAATTTGTGAAACTCCCCGTTCGGAAAGCGCAGAACATCGTAGAAGAACCCGTCCTTCTCG
Source organism: uncultured Acidobacteriota bacterium (assembly GCA_963733805.1). Classification (GTDB taxonomy): domain Bacteria; phylum Acidobacteriota; class Terriglobia; order Terriglobales; family Acidobacteriaceae; genus Gp1-AA133. Next base: position 229,816 of record CAVTEO010000016.1, read on the forward strand.
TCCCAGAGTTGGTAGTTGCGGCCGCCCATCTTTTTCATCGCCGCGCCGATGTATACGAAATGCTCAAAAAACTTGGTTGCGACCCCTTCGTAGACGGGGTTCTCGCCTGCCAGCTCCAATGCGATGCGCATCAGATAGAGACAGAAAAATCCCATCCACCCGGTCGCATCCGACTGCTCGAGAATCGCACCATTCGGGAATTTCTCTCCACGATCGACCACCGCAATGTTGTCGAGTCCCAGAAATCCGCCTTCAAAAACGTTGTTGCCCGCACTATCGACGCGATTCACCCACCAGGCAAAATTCATGAGCAGCTTGTGAAGGCATTTCTCTAGAAACCCGCGGTCGGCCTTTCCCGTTCGTTGCTTCTCCAATTGGTACACGCGCCAGCAAGCCCAGGCGTGCACTGGAGGATTCATGTCGGAAAATTCCCATTCGTAGGCGGGGATCTGCCCGTTCGGATGCTGAAACTGCTCGAACAAGAGGATCCAGAGATTTTCCTTGGCGAACTCCGGATCCACCAGCGCCAGCGTAATGCATTGGAAGGCCAGGTCCCATGCCGCAAACCACGGGAACTCCCACTTGTCGGGCATGGAAAGCACGCGCATGGAATTCAGATGGCGCCAGTGAATGTTGCGCATGTGCTTGCGGGATTCCGGCGGGGGCGTTCTGGGATTGTCGCCCTCGAGCCAGAGATTCACGTCCCATAGATAAATCTGCTTGCTCCACAACATTCCTGAGAGGGCCTGGCGTTGAACGAGTTTCTCGTCGCTCGAGTCGCGCGCGGCGGATGAACGGCCGCGTAGAATTCATCAGCTTCCGCCTTTCTCTGAGCAACCACGCGATCCACATCTGCAAGGGGATGGCTTAGCCGCTCCTGCGCCAGTCGCAGCCGCAGCACAACGGACTTTCTGGCCGGCACCTCGAGAGCATATCGAATACAGGCTTTGGTCCCGCGTCGCGCCGGGTTGACGCAGTTTTCCCCATGAATGATGTAGCGATGAAAAGCGTCCTTCACAAACGGCTTGCGGTTCGAAGCGCACCCATAAAGCCTGACAGCGTTGCTTTCATTGTCGGTGAAGAGCGCTTCGCCGCCAGCGGGCGAGTAGAGGTATCTCTGTCCGAGCGAATAAGGAAACTGCAGGTTGCGTAACTGCACCTTGTTGAGATCGTCGGCGATTAAAATAAGCGAGCCTTGTTCGCCTGGCTCGGCTGTAATGATGGGTTCACTGCCCGGCGGGTCCGTCCACGCCCAGGTATTGCGAAACCACAAATGCGGGATCAATTCGAGAGTTGCAGCCTCAGGGCCGCGGTTGAACGCCTCGATCCGGATGCAAATGTCTTCGGCGTGGCTTTTCGCATACTCGATGAAAACATCGAAGTACCGGTTCTCGTCAAAGATGCCCGTATCGAGCAGCTCATACTCCGACGCGCCGACTTGTCCCCAGCGCCGCCGGTTCTCTTCGAGCAGCTGCGTGTAGGGAAACTCGCGTTGCGGATACTTGTACAGAAGCTTCTGGTAGCTGTGGGTAGGCGTGTTGTCGAGATAGAACCAGTATTCTTTAACGTCCTCGCCGTGATTGCCTTCATTTCCCGAAAGCCCGAACATGCGTTCCTTCAGGATTGGATCTTTGCCGTTCCACAGCGCCAGGGCGAACACCAGCAGTTGATAGCGGTCACAAATGCCGGCGATGCCATCTTCGCCCCAACGGTAGGCTTTGCTGCGAGCCATGTCGTGCGTCAGAAACTCCCACGCGCAGCCGTCGGGACTGTAGTCTTCGCGCACACTTCCCCATGAGCGCTCGCTTACGTAAGGCCCCCACTTGCGCCACGGGGCAACAAATCCGCTGTAGGGTTCCGCAAGACGTTCGTGCTCTTTACTGAGAAGCTCGCCTGCCGAGGAACTCATCTACTGGCTCGCTTTCTCGTCTCGCCCGGTGCGTGATAGCGCCGCACTTACCTTTTGCATCTGGGCCGCAAAGCGAGGAGCGTTATACGCCGAGGGATTGTCGACCTGCTGGAATAGCCCTTTAATCCCATCTCGTACCTCGGCGTCGTTCGGGCCCTTGTTATTTTGCGTGTACGCCGTGAAGAGCGAGTCGAGCGACATGGCGGCCTGCTCCGCAGCGCGCTGCCCTTTCGCCGAGATCGAGTCGCCATCTTGAGCAATCGACTTCATGACTGCCAGCGTGAAGGCTTGATCGTAAGATTTCACATTCAATTGCTGAGCCAACTGCGCCGCCGCAGACGCAGCACGAGTTGCCGTCGTCGAAATCTCCTGGGGACTTCCAGCGCGCATACCCAGCAATCCAGCCAGCTTCGTGATGTCGGCGTCTAACTGCTGCGCCTTTTCTGGACTGACTCTTTTCGCGATGTGCCGAAACACCACGTACCGCGACTGATTCCAGACTGGCATTCCCGGTTCCCTTCCCGCGTATCCCAGTTCCTGCCGCCAGCTGTCTTCCGGTTTGGTCAAGCTGTGGTGGCAGGCGAAGCAATCGAGTTCCCCATACTCCGGCCAGGAAGGACTTCCTGCCCGTCGACTGAGGCGCTCCAGGCCTTTTTGCAGTTGCACTGCTTCACCCACGCCCCACACTTGCACACCGCGCCATGCGTTGTCCGTAGGCTCCTTCCAGTGGAGAGGCATCACCGAGCTGAACAAGTTGAGCTCAAAGGTCAGATCCGGATGCCCCGCCGCAATCATCTCGTGGTCAACGAACTTCTCGGAAGTTCCCAGGTGACAGGTCAGGCAACGTTCGCTGCGCTTGATCAGGTCGCGCGTGTCATACATTCCCAGTTGCACCGACTTCTCGTGGGGCCAGTCTTTCGTTGTATGGGGACCCAGCCATCCAGAAGCCGGACCGTGACAGCTTTCGCAGCTCACCCCGTCCACGAGTTCAAAGCTCTCGGCGCGTTGATCGTTGGGGACCGACAGGGCGTGACACGCGAGACATTTCTGCGACTGATCCGGCCGTGCGATGTTGAGGATCCTCCCGATGCGCAGCGAGACCGCGCCGGAGAGTACCTGGTAGGCGCGCGCATGCTTATCCTGCCCAGCCCAGATGCTGTACTCGTTTTGCGATACGCGCGTAATCTGCCGGGGCTGAATGCTGCCATGACAACTGCTGCTGGCGCATCCGCCCGGCCCGTTGTACTTCCCGGTCGGAGCGTTTTGAGCAAAAACCGAACAGAGCAGTACCAGACACACCACTGCGTGCCATGCCGGGTTGGCCGTGTTGCGCATTGCGTCTGGCGTCGGTTAGAAATCCGCGCGATTTTGCGGCGGGTTGGCCTTGCTTATACCTATTCCATGGACTGGAATCAATTGACAGTTTGGTACGCCGGTAGCACGACCGTACAGGCCCTCTAGTCATTCTCCGTGTCCCAAGATCGACATTCCCGCCGAGAATCATTGGCGATAAGATTTCTGAAAATCTTTCCATCGTGATCGGGTCTTAAGGGGACACTAGCGCCTTGTTCGACCAACTCAGGGCGATTCAGCAGAAGTTTGGCTACCTGCCGGCGGATCAACTTCACCAACTTGCTGTCCGGATCAACGTCCCGGTGAGCCAGATTCATACCGTAGCCAGCTTTTACCCCCACTTTCACCTGACTCCACCTCCGCGCGCTGAGGTCAAAGTTTGCGCCGACATGAGCTGCCACCTTCGCGGCGGCCCGGAACTCAAAGCTGAGTTGGAACACACATTCCGAGGCGCCAGTCCCGAGGACGTTTCGATTCGCGATGTCTCGTGTCTCGGCCGCTGCGACAAGGCGGCAGCGCTGGCCATCAATGACCGGATCTACTGCGGCCTCGCCACGTCCGAGGCAATCAGTATCGTGCGCGAAGCCGTCGCGGGCCGTCCGCTTCCGCCCGAACCGCGCGATCATCCGGAGGTGCCGGTCATCTCCGATCCATACGCCGGGTCGCCAACGTATTCCGTCGTGCGCCGCTTTGTGGAGACTCGCGACTGGAGTGGCACCATCGCAACCTTGAAAGGCAGCGGCCTGCGCGGGATGGGAGGCGCGGGCTTTCCCACCGGCAACAAGTGGGAGATCGTGCGCAACGCACCCGGTAAAGCGAAATACATCGTCTGCAATGCGGACGAGAGCGAGCCGGGCACCATCAAAGACCGGTTCATCATGGAAGTAGTTCCTCACCTGGTGATCGAAGGCATGATCGTTGCCGGACTGGTCACCGGAGCACAGCAAGGCATTCTCTATATCCGGCACGAATACGAAGAGCCCCGGGAAGTCCTTCAGGAAGAGATTGACCGTTGTTACCGCGCCGGGCTGCTCGGCAGGAAAATCCTGGGTTCTGACCTGACTTTCGATCTCGAAATCTTCATCAGCCCCGGCGGCTATATCTGCGGCGAAGAAAGTGCGCTGCTCGAAGCCATCGAGGGCAAGCGCTCCGAACCTCGCAACAAGCCGCCCTTTCCGGGCACCAACGGCCTTTGGAACCAGCCCACCGTCATTAACAACGTCGAAACCTTTACTTTTGCGACCGCCATCCTCGTGCGTGGCGCCGATTGGTTCAAGGCTCAAGGCAAGAACGGATCGCCCGGAATGAAATTCGTAGGCATCAGCGGGGACGTGAACTCTCCCGGCGTCTTCGAAGTTCCGATGGGCACGAAGTATTCCGAACTCATCTACGAAAAAGCCGGCGGTATCAGGGGACAGCAGAAGTTGCTGGCCTTCGCGCCTTCAGGCCCGTCGTCCGGATATCTCCCGGCATCCATGGTCGACCTGTCGCTGGATTGGAACGCCGTAGCCGCAGCCGGATCCATGGTTGGTTCGGGCGCAATCGTAGTCTGCGCCGAAGGGCGTTGCATGCTCGACATGGCGCTGAATGCGGTGCGCTTCTATCGAAACGAATCCTGCGGCAAGTGTGTTCCCTGCCGCCTCGGCTCCCAAAAGATGGTCGAAATGCTCACCGGGTGGACCCAAGGCCGCTCAGCAGACACGGATCGCCAAGTGCTCGACGAACTCTCCAGCGCCATGAAACTGACTTCGATTTGCGGCCTCGGCCAAGTTGTTCCCGTCCCCATCGCATCCGTTCTAAAGCATTTCCCCGAAGTCATCGAGGAACACATCAGCAACCGCCGCTGCCCCGCCGGTGTTTGTTTCACGAAACGAGGGTCGGCATGAGTGCGAAGCCGGGCGCTGAGATCCAGTTGACTATCGACGGCACCAGCGTCTCGGTGCCCGCCGGCACAACCATCTTCGATGCCGCGCGCCTGAATGGCATCGCGATTCCGACACTCTGTCACCAGCAGAACGAGAACCCTGTCGGAGTCTGTAGGGTCTGCGTGGTCGACATTGGCCAGCGCGTTTACGCGGCGTCCTGCATCCGGCAGGCCGAGTCGGGCATGAACGTAAAGACTTGCTCCGATCCGGTAAAAGCGGCGCGCCACACGCTCATCGAATTGTTGATGTCGGATCATCCCGCCCCCTGCGCTCGCCAGCAACACTCCGGCGATTGTGAACTCGAGAGGCTGTCGGCAGCTAGCGGGATCAGCGAGATTCGCTTCCCCAAGCGTTCGACTCCGCGAGGAAAGGACGATTCCTCCGCGGTCATTGCCGTCGATCACGAGTCGTGCATCCTGTGTGATCGCTGTGTGCGGGGCTGCGACGATATCCGCCACAACTGGGTCCTGGCGCGGCGTGGCAAGGGGTACCAGGCGGGCATCGCCTTCGACACCAACCTTCCCATGGCCGAATCGTCTTGCGTGTCGTGCGGCGAGTGCATGGTGTCGTGCCCCACCGGAGCGCTTACCAACAAGCGCGTCGTCGGAACACAAATGGGCGAAGGCGAAGTCCTCGATCCCACCGAACTTCTCGACCTGCCTATTTTCCAGAACGTCTCGGGAACTTTCCTCGAGCTAAACCAGAAAGCTGTGCTCAAGCGTCACTACCGCGCCGGGGAAGTAATTTGCCGCGAGGGCGACTTCGGCTCAACGGCTTTTTACATTCTCGAGGGTAAGGCCGAGGTCTTTCTTGCGAGCCCCATGGCTCACGTGAAAACCGACGGGACCAGCCAGGGCTTCTTCCGAAAACTTAAGAGCTTGCTCAGCCCCCGAGAGCAACATCGTCGCAGCGAAGAATCAGACCGGCCCTTCATCCCGATTGATGCCTCCGTCGATCTTCCCTACGACCGGCCAATCGCCGAACTCGGCCCAGGCGACCTGTTCGGCGAAATGACCTGCATGAGCTATTACCCGCGCTCCGCGACCGTGCGCGCCCAGACCGATTGCGTGATGCTCGAGATGCTCCGCAATGTTCTTGACATCCTGCAGCGCAACAAGACGTTCCGTGCGCAATTGGAACGCAACTACCGGGCGCGGGCACTCGATTCGCATTTGCGCAGCGTGCCGATCTTCTCATCCCTGACCAGGGACTTCATCGATCATCTTCGCGACCGAGTCGAACTCCTGCGCTTTAGTCCTGGCCAGGTCATCTGCCGGCAGGGCGATGTGGCCGACAGCTTTTACCTGGTGCGGATCGGCTTCGTCAAAGTATCCGAAGACCGCCCCGGAGGCGAGTTGATCCTCGCTTACCTTGCGCGCGGAGGATATTTCGGCGAAATCGCACTGCTCAGCGGAAGCCCGCGGACCGCCACCTGCATGGCGCTCGATCACGTGGAAGTCGTCCGCATCGCGCGTGCGGATTTTGAACTCATGCTGGAGCGCTTCCCGGAAGTGCGCGCCAGGCTCGAGGCCATTGCGCAGGAACGGGCCGCAGAGAATCGCCGCCGCACCGCCCAGTTGCAGACTTTGCCCGTCGACCAGTTCCTCGCCAACGGCTTGATGGAAGCCCAGAGCCTGCTGGTCCTCGACCTGGAGCGTTGCACGCGCTGCGATCAGTGCGTGCGCGCATGCGCCGATGCGCATGATGGTGTCAGTCGCCTGGTACGCGAAGGCCTGCGCTTCGACAAATACCTGGTCGCAACCTCCTGCCGGCAATGCCGCGACCCGCTCTGCATGGTCGGCTGCCCGGTCGGTTCCATCCGTCGCCGGAATTCACTCGAGGTCATTATCGAAGACTGGTGCATCGGGTGCGGATTGTGCGCAAACAATTGCCCGTACGGCAACATTAATCTTCATCCATTCCCGGCGGAACTCGACGATCCGACGCACCCCGGGCGCAAAATTGCCGGTACGCGCGTGAAAGCAACGTCGTGCGATCTCTGTCACGATCATGCCGAGCCCAGCTGTGTTTATGCCTGCCCTCACGATGCGGCACATCGCGTGAACCCGCCCGAGTTCTTTGCGGGCCTGTTGAAACTGCCCACCGGAGCCAAGAGTTGATTGCATGCTGATCGATCACACTCATCGCAAGTGGTTCGCCGGAACGATGGCTGTCCTGGGCGTAGCAGTCGCGGCTTATGTTCCTTATAGCCTGCACACCCCGCGGGGACCGCGCGGTGGCAGTGTTCCGGGAATCGTCTACGGGAGTGTGGGATTCGCCTTCATGCTGTTTGCGGGACTGTTGGGACTTCGCAAAAGATTTCCTGTCTGGCGCGTGGGAAGAGCTCAAACCTGGATGCGTGGTCATCTTTGGCTGGGCTTCCTCAGCTTCCCACTGATTCTGCTGCATGGGGGCTTTCACTTCGGCGGCCCGCTGACGCGCTTCCTGATGTGGATGTTCATCGTCGTGTTTAGCAGCGGAATCTTAGGCGCCGCTCTACAACACTTCCTGCCGCGGCTGCACACTACCCAGTTGCCCATGGAAACCATCTACGAACAGATCGATCGGGTTCGCGGTCAACTTGTTGAGGAAGCCGAGCGATTGGTTGAGGAATCGTGCGCAGCTCTCGAAGGCGAGGTCTCCAGTGCGACCGAAAGGCAGCGCGCCGCAGCGGCCTCCGCTGGCGCAAGTTGGGATGTAACCGTTGCCTCCGGCATGCAAGTGGATGAGCAAGCGAGCGCTGAACTACGCCGCGTGCTCGCGGTTGAAATCCATCCTTACCTGGACAAGGCAGGAGCGCGGAGCGCCCGCATGGCGGATCCGCAAGTTGCCACCGCACTCTTCCGTCAGTTGCGCGTGCTGCTGCCGGCAACCTTGCACCCCAATATCGACGACCTGGAAAACATCTGTGAAGAAAAACGCCAGCTCGACCGGCAGAGCACCCTGCACAAGATTCTGCACGGCTGGCTGCTGGTTCATGTGCCTCTCTCCTACGCGCTGATTCTGCTGGGAGCATGGCACGCAATCGTTGCTTTGAGATTCTGAGCGGACGGCAATGCTGCGACGCATACGCACCACCAAAAAACTCGCGCGGCGCATCGATCTCCAGTACTTCAAGCGCCCCCATTCGCTCCGGCGCTGGCGCTTCTGGCTCTCGGTAGCCGTCCCGGTGATTGCGCTCGGCTGGCTCCTCACACAGCGAGCCCAAGGCGGTCAAAAAGCATACTCGAGCGGCCCCCTCTCAACTTCCCACGCCGTGTTCAGCCAGCAATGCAGTTTGTGCCACGTGACGCGCGCTGGAGCCTTTTTCAAAGAGGTGAGCGACGAAGCCTGCCTCACCTGCCACGATGCCCCAGTGCACCATTCCAATCAGGCGTTCACGCCTTCGTGCTCATCCTGCCATGTCGAACACAAAGGATCCGCCCGGCTGGCGTCAACGTCGACCGGCAGTTGCACCCAATGCCACGCGGCCCTCCACACCCTGGACGGTCAGCCACACTTTGCCGCGGCCATCTCTGGTTTCGATCGCACTCACCCGGAATTCTCCCCGACGGCCAGACACATGACGGACCCCGGCCAGGTGCGGCTGAATCACTACCTGCACATGAAGCCGGATCTCGTAGGCCCGAACAGCCAGCGAGTTCAAATGGCATGCGACGACTGCCATCGCCTGACCGGGGTCCAGGATCGCCTTCCGTATGCGACTGAATTAATTCCAACCACGGCCTCGGATGCATCGAGCGTCGAAAAACCTTCGCTCCGCTCCGGCACAATGGCCCCTGTGAAGTTTGCGAACCAGTGTGCGGGTTGCCACACGCTTCAGTTCGACACCCGCTTCTCAGGCCAGCAGGTACCGCACGACGAACCGGAAATTGTGCACGCTTACCTCGTAAGGCGCTTTCAGGAATACATCGCGACCAATCCTGCGGCGGTTCATCAGATCGAACCCCCGGGCCGCCAGGTTCCACGACGTGATCGACCCATCCGGATCGCGAGGAACGCAGGGGAATGGGTTCAGTTCCACGTCGATGATGCCGAATGGCTCCTCTGGACCAAGACCTGCAAGCAATGCCACGCCATCAAGTCCGCTGGTGCCGCTCTGCCCGAGATCATGCCGTCTCAGATTCGCTCCCGTTGGCTGGAGCATGCGACCTTCGATCATCATGCGCACCGCATGATGTCCTGCACTTCCTGTCACGCAAGAGCAACCGATAGCCATGACACTGCGGATGTATTACTGCCAGGAATTGAGACTTGTCGCGAGTGTCATCGTGATCAGGCCCGATCGAGAGAGGTTGCGGAAGGGCGCTGCTTTGAATGCCATCAATACCATGACTGGAGCAAGGCCCGCAGAACGAAAGGCCGCTTCAGCATTCCTGAAATCCGCGGGACTGCGCAATTGCAACCTCCGCAGCATTAGCCAACCGCGCGCGGAGCCGCTCACCTTTGTTCGCGAGATCTCTGGGTGACCGGGGCAACTGGTGGATCGTCTGTAACCGTAAAGAGGCGGCCATCTCGCAAATACATGCGTCCCATCTCTGTCCGGTTGAAGGGACGCGCGCCGCGCCGTCCAAATACCGCTAACTGGTTCCCACTCTCATCGACCGCCCGATCGCGATCAATGCCCCTGGAAACAGCCAGGGCTGGATCGCGTGTCCTATAACCAGCGATCCACTTCGGTGTCGGCTTTGGACTGAACCCGCTGAATGCGGGATTGTCGGCCGGAGAAAACAGCTGCACGACCTGCAGTCCGTTCTTTCCGTCAGCGATAAACGCGAACAAGCTCGAACTGACCATTCCCAGCTTCACGTCGTTCGAGTCCTGCAACCGCCCGCCAGCGTTGAACATCTGGTCGAGCTTTGGTGATTCAGGATTCTCCACGTCTACGATCGCGAGTCCTTGCCTCCCCGCGGCGACGTAGGCATAGGTCCGCGCCAGATAGACATTGCGCGCATCGTCGATCGCCACTTGCGCCGCTGCCACCGTCTTCGGTTGATCGAGAGCAGTGACGTCGAGCACTTTCAGTCCTTCCCGATCCACCACAAACGCGTAGCGGAATTGGATTGCTACTCCGCGAGGTTCCACGAGGTCAGGAGCTCCAATCTCAGCAGTGACCTTGGGCTGCAGCGGGTTGTCGATATTTACGACGACCAGCCCGCGATCACACAGAACATAGGCATAAGTCCCGGCAATCGCGATACGACGAGCGCCCTGCAAGACTCCATCCGGATTGAACGCGAGCGCGCGCGTAAGGAAGTTGTTCGCCGGATTTCCATCCAACAGCGTACCCACTCCAGGACTCTTGCTCTTAAGGTCCGGATTGCCGACGATCACCAGCCCCTCGTATTTGTCGGCGACATAGAGAAACCCGTACATCAAGTGAATCGACTGCTCCTCGTTTTCCTTTCGATGCAACCGCAACGGGTCAACTCCCAGCGTGGTCGGCGTCGCGACTGCCATCGCGTACTTCGTTGGCAGATAAAACCGCTGACCCAGCGGTGACACTGGAGCCGTTCACGACCCGTTCTGAGATGTCCTTATTGTCGACGATTAGCGATATCAAAGATCTGTAAGCCGCCCTTGCCCATCGCGGCATACAAGTATTCGCCGCGCGCCTGCACGTCGAGCACTTCAGACCCCGCGTGGTGGTAGGCTTCCCTCAACCTGCCGTCGTCCTCGACGTGCTTCTTGTAGTCGTCAGGATAGGCAATCTTGTGGAAGTCGCTGCCCAACACCGCGGGCGGCTCCTCGTGCTCGGTCACGGCTACGGCCTCGAATCCACTTTTCCCATCCGCAACGAACACGTACCGTCCCATAAAATTCATGAAGCCCGTGCCCTGCATCAGCAATTGCGCCATCCACGCATTGTTGTCGTTGGCTCGCGACACGTGGCAATCCGTGCAGCCCCTGGTTTCTTTGCCGCGAACCGTGTGTGGCACAAACGTGGAGAAGGCCTGCCCGCTGAAGCCCTCCGCCGAGATCGTCTGCTGTTGGTAATAGAGCCAGTCACGGTCGCTGTTTTGTGAACTCACCACAACGGCACACGCCGAGCGCACCGGAGCCACGCGATGCCCCGTCACGGTTCCGTCGATTCCAAGCGTGTAAATATCATCGCGCAGGATTTGAAAGTTGTAGGAGGTCCAGTTGCGTGTCGTAAGGCCCTCATTGTGCAGCATGGGCGTGCGCTGGTTCGCGGTCATCGACAGATGACAACCGTAGCAGGTGGGCGCCCACGACGAATGACACGCGTAGCAGGTCATGCGGCTGTTCGCGTGCGCCAGTTTCGACTGATCCGCAGGAACTTCTCCCCACGACGCTCCATCCAACTGGATGGTCTTCGCCAGCCGCGACTTCTCGCTGTAGTGCTCGTTGCCCGGCGTGATCGTATCGACCACCTGCACGATCTCCCATTCCGTATGATCGTCAAGCATCGACCGCTGATACAGGCGCCCATCTTTCCAATAGAAGCGGCGTTCTCTCCACGGAGTTCGCAGCGCGGCCAGATTCGTTCCCTGCTCGGGAGCCGCCGTTCCCGACGTGATCAGGGTTGACTTCTGCTGCGCCGTCCCGTGGCAATCCACGCAATCGATCTCAACGGCATTCCGCGTTTCCCCATACAGCTTGCCGTTACCGTGGCTGTCCTGTTCGAAATGACAATCGATGCAGTGCATCCCTTTCTCAAGATGAATGTCCTTGAGATGGACAGCCTTGTTAAATTTTTCCGGATCGTCAAATGCTACCGGCTTGTCTTCGCTATCCAGCAGCGTGCCTTTGCGGTCATGCTTGAACACGGCACGAAATATCCAGCCATGACTGTGGAAGTCAGCCAATTGGGTTCGGTCGAGTGTCTTATTGAACTCGGGAGTCCCGGTCTTCTCCAGAAACTTCACGTCGGACCAGAGGCCGCGCACCGCCGAACCTTCAGGATTGCGCGCTTCAATCCGGCTGCGCTCCCCGGCGTTCGGGTGGCTCTGCTGCGCGGGCCACAGGTGCTTCCCGTCCATTTCGTTGTCCCACCACGTATAGCCAAAGTAGGTTGCCACCATGTTTGTTCCCGGATGGATGTGGCATACCATGCATTGGCTCGACGGAATCGACCGCGTGAACTGGTGACGAATCGGATGGCCCGACTCGTTGTGCGGAATGGTCGGATCGTGCGTCGCGCTCTGGCCAAGGTTGCCGTATTCCGCAAATGCGCCGGAATGGTCTTTTGATCGATCGTTCGCATATACCACGTGGCATCCGCTGCAACCGCTGGCGCGATAGTCCCCCGGCTGATCATTGGTACCTGGAAACGACAACAGCGGGTCGAGCAGCCGTGTCTTCTGCAGCCCGAGAAATACGGGATCGGTCCGCAACTCGGTTCCAAACCCGCGCTCGCCGAGTTTGATTTCGGGCTTCCCCGGTTCTTCTTCTAAATCAGGATTTCCAATCTCGGGCCGTTTTCGTCCTCCGCGTTCAAACACACGCAACACATTTCCCGGTTGTGAAACTTCCCACCGTTGCAGCGGTTCGAGGAAGGGCAACACGCCTTTTTTTTCGATTTCCTCGGCCGTCGGAGGTGGAAACGTCATCAGTCGCCGCGGACGCCCGTCTGCGCCATAGCTCTCCCCGAATTGTGGAGATTTCAAGGGAAACGCGCCGTTGTTATAGAGCGCGGCTCCCCACAACATCGCACCGTGCGTCATCATGCTGGTTTGCACCTTGCGGACTTCGGTCGTATGGCACCCGCTCAACCCACAGGTCTTCTCCGCCACACGAAGGTCGCCGGGATTTACAAACCGCACATAGTCCCAGTCTTCCTGCAGCCAGTCGGTGTAGGAGCGCTGCGGATTCGCAGCAGATGAAGGCAACCGTTTCGGCTGAGGATGCGCTTCTTTTTTCTCCGTCTCGTACTCGGCGGATTTCGGAGGCTCTCCCGCTTTCAAGTGAATTTCGCTGTTGCCTCCATGGCAATCGACGCACCCCAATCGTAGAGTCCCTGAAGGATGCATGGTCGGGCTATCGGTCGAGGTGTGACAGGTGATGCATCCGCTCGACTTGCGGTCTGCATCCGACTGCGATTGCTGCAACAGGATGTTCTCGGCAGGAGTCTGCGATTGAGCCTGCGCCAGAGCACACAACGTCACCAGGATTGCCTGCTGGAAGAAGGCAAAAGCGCTGAAACGCGAAGGTCGCGAAGCCATCATCAAGCAGACGAATAAAGTTCTCGTCCTGCACCTTTTCGCGCCCTCTTGAGCAGTCCTTAGCGTCCTTTGCGGTTAAGAAGGGGATCATCGCTCTAAAATTGAAACCGGACATTCCCGAACAGTGAGAACAGCGTCTGGCCGTTGTAGATTTGCTTCAGGCCTTCGGCCGGAACCAGCGCCGAAGCCCCGCCTCGCACAACGATGTTCTCCGACAGCGGCGGCCGGTATTCGGCTCCAACTCCGAAATCTGTTCCGATGCCGTGATCGATGGGCCTCTGAAACAGCACAAGCTCCAAGCGGTTCCGTCCGGTCAAAACGTAAATAGCTGGTGTTGGCGAAGGCGCGCAGCTTGGGTGTGAGGTTAAAGTCTGCCCCCAGGTTGAACACCATCACCCCTGGGTTCACGAAGTTGGCCTGGCCTTCTTCTTTATTGGACCTCAAACTGGGCAACAAGCTGATTGGTGTGACCAGCGCCACGCCGGTCCCAGTGAGGCGAAGCCCCTCCCGGTTCCAGAAGCTGAAATCGGACCCGGCGAAATGCGTGTCATCGACAATGGAATCAAACCCGTGAGCGGTTCCGTCTGTCCGTGCTGCGCCTGACCGGCTACTCGAGTCTCCCGATGCATAGAAAAATGAAGCACGATACCGCGCCCAGTCTTTGTCGATCGAAAGCTCAAACGCTGCCATACGCGCATTGATGTCGACCCTCCGACCCGCAAGCGTGTTGAAGTCATCGTGCCCGAGAGCCTGGTAGAAGGCGTGGCTGACGTTCACACGCCCGATGTGACCATTGCTCGCCCAACCGAGGTAATAGGCCCGGATCGGATGTGTGCGAATCGTCCCATTGACGACGGCTCCAATGGGTGCAGGGCGCACCAGGAAGCCATTGTCGTCAAAGTGCACGCCGCCATCGTCGCGGTTGTAGTGAAAGCTAAACTCCGTCGTGTAGCCCTTGGCCAGAAAGTCCTGCACGTACACGTTGGCGACGTACACCTGCTGATCGCGCTTTTGGAATGTATTGAGTCCGCTGTTTGTGTTCTTTTCGAGAAGGTAAAACCATGCCAGGTTGTAGGCGATCCGGTTCGAACGCAAGTTGCCAAAGATTCGAATCCCCGGCTGTTCCTCCGAAAACAAGAAGCCGCGAAAATCACTGGTGAACTGTTGGATTCCGGCCCGGATCGAAACGAAATCATAGTGCGAACTGAGATCGCGCAATTTCGCTTCGACAAAGGCCTCCTGCACGCCCACATGAGCATCGAACCGATCCGTTCCCTTGCGCGGATCGATGTTGACGATGCCCCGTTCACGCGCCTGTAGAAAATTCAAATTCACTTCCGGCGTAAAGCGAAACCGTAGATCCGCCGGTCGAAAACTGGTGTCGCCTCGAAACAGGTCCAGCGAGAAACGCAAGGTTTCCGACGCAAAGGCTTGTTCTCTCCGGCCGAAAAAGCCGCTGCTGCCCGGATTCGCCGTGTCCACTCCGCTCGGCAGCGGCAGTCGCCTCAAGTCCACGCCGGTTTGGCTCCGTCCGGTCAGGTTGAGGAACCAACGCTGGCCGAAGATGGGATAGTCCCCCTTGAGTTTGTTGCGATTGAAAGGGTCATACCAATGACCTTTCACGTAAGGCACGTCCGGCTGGGTGTCATAGCGGCGCCACTCGGGCATCGCAACATCCCAGCGGTCCGGATCCGGCGCGAAGTTCGCGGACGCTGGCGGCAGCGTTTCTGCCATCACGATCATGGTCGGTCTTTCGGAAGCCGGGCTTCGAAGGCCTGGATACACACTCCCTGACGGTGTTGATCCGGCGGGTATCCGCGAGGCGCCGGGCACTCCGGAAGCATCTCTCGGCGGAGCCGTCGGGGTCCCCAAGCCTTTGATCTTCAGTTCCAATACAACCAGTCCTGCGGCACTTATTTGAATGCGCTGACCTACCAGCGGCTCGTAGCCCTCACGCACAGCCCGAAGTTCGTAGACATCAAGGGGCAAGTCGCGCAGGCGAAAGATTCCCTCCGCGTCCGTCGTGACTTCAAACCTCGATCCATTCGAAACAGAGCGGATCGTCAATGCCACGGCAGAAACGGCGCGATCCTGTTCATCGCGCACCCGTCCTTGCAAGCTGGCGTTCGCGGAAGCCGAGCGCTCCGGGATGCGACGCGTCGGCGGAAGCCGGGTTATGGGGGTGTCGGGCTGTTGCCCGAACACGCTGCCGAGGCCCGCCAAAACCACGCACGCAAATCGTAGCGACCGCACTCTGATTCGCGCCCTAGTCCGTCGGGACGCACCCCCGCCTATACGCACTCGCCGCACCATCCCGTTTGCAATGATGCTTCTTTTGGTACCACAGCGTTATCGTGGGTACAAGATAACTGCGTGGCAGGACTTTGGTTCGTCAACGGTACCGACTATCGAAACAGGCGCAAGCCGCGTGCTTGCTAAACTTTTCGCGACCTCGAAGGATGAGCACTCCTATGCCTCAAGAAGCCAAATCAGAAGCCACTGAGCGAATCGGGCGCCCGGGCGATCCTTGCGTCATGGTGATCTTTGGCGCTTCCGGAGACCTCACTCGCCGCAAGTTGATTCCCGCTCTCTACAATCTCGGCAAAAACCGCCTGCTGTCCCAGGAATTCGCGGTCGTCGGCGTTGCCAAGGATGCGATGTCGACCGACGATTTTCGCGCCAAGCTCAAGCAGGACCTCCAGCAATTCGCCGACGTGCAGATCGATGCCAAGCTGGAAGAGTGGTTCCAGAGCCGCATGTACTACCTCACCGGCGAATTTGGCAATACGCAGACCTTCCAGCAGTTGAAAGACTTGCTCGCCGAGATCGACGCCGAGCACAAGACTCATCAGAACTACTTCTACTACCTCGCGATTTCCCCGGACTTCTTTGGCCCTGTGGTCGAGCAGCTCAGCGCGGCCGGATTGATGGCTGAAGACAATCAACACTGGCGCCGCGTGATCGTTGAGAAACCCTTTGGGCGAGATCTCGAGTCCGCCAAGGCTCTGAACAAGCAACTGCTCAGCGTCGCCAACGAATCGCAGATTTACCGCATCGACCACTACCTCGGCAAAGAAACGGTACAGAACATCATGGCGTTCCGTTTCGCCAACGGCATCTTTGAACCCATCTGGAACCGGCGCTACATCGATCACGTCCAGATTTCGGTGGCGGAAACCGTCGGGGTGGAGCAGCGCGGCGGTTACTACGACCACGCCGGGGCGTTGCGCGACATGGTTCCCAACCACATCATGCAGCTCATCAGCCTCACGGCCATGGAGCCCCCGATCTCATTCCAGGCCGATGCCGTGCGCGATGAGCAGGCCAAGATCCTGCACGCCATCCAGCCGCTAAGTGCCGAAGACGTCCTTAGCCGCACAGTCCGGGGCCAGTACGGAGAGGGCGAACTCGTGGGACAGCACGTCCCCGCCTACCGCGCCGAAGCCGGCGTGCCCCCTGACTCGCGAACTGAAACCTACGTAGCCATCAAGCTGCAAATCGATAACTGGCGCTGGGCTGGAGTTCCCTTCTACGTCCGTACGGGCAAGCGCATGACCGCCCGCAACACGCATATCGTGATCCAGTTTCGCCAGGCTCCGTTCGTGTTGTTCCGCGACACCAGCGTAGAAAACCTCATGCCCAACCAGTTGGTGCTCCACATTCAGCCTGAGGAAGGAATCTCGCTGCGCTTCGCGGCAAAAACTCCCGGCCCCGTCATGCGCCTTGGCACGGTCGACATGGACTTCAACTACACCGACTACTTCGGCAAACAGATCAGCACGGGCTACGAGCGACTGCTGCATGATTGCATGGTGGGCGACGCCACATTGTTTCAGCGCGCCGACATGGTGGAAGCCGGCTGGAGCGTCGTGAATCCAATTCTCGATGTGTGGAAAGCCCTCCCACCCCGCAGTTTCCCGAACTACGCGGCCGGCACCTGGGGACCTAGAGAAGCTGACGCGCTGCTCGAGCACGACGGCCGCCACTGGCGGAATTTCGAGAAGTAGGCTTACTTCGACTTCATCACGTGCACGCCGTCCCAGCCAGGCTCCGGCGCGTGTTCACGGAAGTCGAGCGCTCGCTGCAGGAAGACCTGCGTGGGCCCATCGTCGGGAAACGATGCCAGCAACGTTCCGAACTGAATAACCGCTTCATTCCAGTTCTGCTCGCGATACGCCACCATCGCGCTCGCGAAGCGCTCCAGCAGCCCATCGTACTTCGCATGGTTTTCAGCGCGATCCAGTAGTTCGTAGATCGCCACCGGCTGCAACTTACCTTTCACCCGAATGCGATCGAGGTCCCGGCAAACAAACTGCTTCTCGACCTGGCGGTAGGTTCCCTCACTGATGACAACACGAACGCGGTACTGCTTCGTCATGCCTTCCAACCGCGAAGCCAGGTTCACGTTGTCGCCCATCACGGTCCACGCCAGCCGTTTATCGGACCCCATGTTGCCCACGTTGACCGGACCAGTATTGAGTCCGATGCCGATCGAAATCGGCTTCCGTCCTTCTTGTTTCCACTTCGCATTCAGCTTTTCAAGGCTCCGCGACATTTCCAGCGCGCAACTACAGGCCCGAACGGAATGGTCATCCTGGGGGTAGGGCGAGCCCCAGAACGCCATGATGGCGTCGCCAATGTACTTGTCGAGCGTCCCCAGATTCCGGAACAGTACATCGGTCATCTCGCCCAGGTATTCATTCAGCAGGTGTACCAGTTCGTCCGCGCTCAAACCCTCCGAGAGGGTTGTGAAGTCGCGAATGTCGCTGAACATCACCGTGAGCTCTTTCGTCTCTCCACCCGGACGGATGTAGCGCTGCGGATCCTTCTCAATCAGCCCGATAACGCCCGGCGACAGGTATTGCGAGAATGTCTTCCTGATTTTTCGCTTCTCGCGCTCCTCGAAAATCATGCGGAAGCTTGTGATGGCCGCATAGTTCGCCACCAGCGTCGTGGCCGGTATCGCAAAGCTCAGCCAGCTTCCCCACCGCACGAAGCTGAAATAGACGAACCATCCAAACGCCGCCAGCACCAGCAGCAAAGCCACGGTCGAGTACAGCGGCTTCACCTTCCCGAACCAGATTCCCATGCCCATGCCGAACAGCAGGATGAACGCGATGTCGATCATCTCCTCGCGGGCGCCGCGAGTCAGGAAGCTCCGCCCGGCTTCGCCACTGTGCAGTAGGTTGTCGATGATGTTGGCGTGCACCTCGACTCCCATGTATGCATCGCCGTTCTGGAACGGAGTGATTCGAAGATCGCCGATCGCCTTGGCGGTCGCCCCGAGCAGCACGATCTTGTCTTTGAACGCATTCGGAGGAGTCGAGTGCGAGATCACATCCCACATCGAGTAGTGGGGATAGCTCCCATAAGGGCCAATATAGTTAATGATGGCTGTTCCATCGCGCGACGGCCGCAAGGGATGCGCCCCGAATTGAATCCGCTCCAACCCGTTCTCGGCGATATACGCTGCAATCTGCTGGTCCGGAATCTGCTCGTACTCGCGCAGCACCTGCATGGCCAGCGAGGGAAAGAAGTCCTGATCGCGGTATCGCATAATCAAAAGCGCGTGTCGCAGGGTTCCATCCGGATCAGGATTGATATCGATGAAACCATAGGAAACCGCCGCTTCAGCAAGCTCGGTGATGTTCGCTTCGGCGCCCGCCGCCACCGTGCCGCCGTTATTCGCCCAGGCCTGTGCCAGATCAAAGTCCTTGCCATCTTTCGATTTGACTTTCAGGACCTGCGGAAACGACTTCGCCCACACGATGTTGAAATACTCTTCTTCAAGCTTCGGATTGGAATTCCTGGCGCGCTCTGCATCAAGGAAGAGATGCCCCAGCACCACGTTGCCAGAAGCCTTAAGTGAAGCCGCAAATGCGCCGTCCTGGTCGCTTTCGACCTTCAGCCGCTTGATCTCCTGATCGACACTGGCCGGAGCAGAGGCCCCGAGCGTCGCCTGCAACTTGTCCAGCGCCTGCGTCGCGGAGTTGCTCTCCGGGGTGGGAAACGTTGCATCGAAGGCAACCACCCGCGCGCCTTCTTCGCTCAGTCGCTTCACAAGTTCTGCGTAGGCGCGTCGAGGGAGCGGAAACGATCCCTCGTGCATCAACGTTTTCTCGTCAATGCCGACAATAACAATGCGCTCGTCGGGCGTGCGCGATCCGCGCAGCTCGAATCGAGTATCCAGCAAGCTTTGCTCGACGTTCTGGAGAAAGAGAAAGCCGGCACCGCGGTTTCCGCCGATGCCGGCAAATGCAAACAGGAGAAGTCCTGCCGTCGTGACCAGCAGTGCCAGAGCCACGTCAACCTGGCGAGTCGAGATCCGGCTCAACCACTGGGACCAGCGCTGCGAATTTGGCTTCATGACTCGCCCACTTGGGGCTTAGGAGTTCACCAATTCAATCTCGACAACCTGCAGCGATCATCCGCACAGCTTGGGATTCGGATTCGTCTGGCAATTTGGAACTCGCGGCAAAGCCGATCCGCCGCTCGAATTCAGCTGCGTATATCCCACCGCCCATCCCGTAGCTGCCGCTCCGATTCCGATGATCAGGTTGCGCACCAGGTGCGGGTGAACCGAGGGCAAAGGCCCATCGGGCACATTCGTATCCGTCATGCTGGCCTGCATCACATCGGAAGGCGCCGGGTTGGATTGAAATCCGCCCGCAGCCAGCTCCGTGCTGATGACCACCATCTGGCCCTCGGATACGGCGATCGAATTTGAATTGGCGTCGGTCTGCCCTGAGTTCTTCATGATCTTTACATTGCCTGAGGGCGTGACCATGACTTTGCCGCGATAACAAATCACCGTGGTCCGGTCGGCATCATAACCTACATAGAAGTCGGTCCCGACTACGCCGATCACGGCATTCGGCGTCTTGATCTCAAACTTTCCGTTAGGCTGGGTGATCTTGACAACCTTGCTGCGCACCTTGCCGAAATTCATTTCCAGCGACGTCTGCTGCGAGGCGGCGTCGTGCTGCAATACCCGCAACTCGCTGTTTGACCCCACGCTCAGGATCGAACCGTCTTTCAAGCCAGCGCGCAGACGACCTGATTTCTGCGTCTGCAAAAGGTCGTTCCAATCCAGATCGTCTTTCACCTTGGTGGGCTTGGCATTGCGCGTCGCATCCGGCACCAGCGCATTAATCTGTCCTGCATGATCGCCCGAAGCCGACTGACAAACGGCAGGAAATGGCGAAAGCAGCAGGCAAAGGACGGCCGCAGTCAATCGTTTACAGGTATTCAAGTGAGGTCTCTCCCCTGATCTTCAGGAAATTCTCGAGGGCTGAGCGAATTCTGCCAGAGTGACGGAGATTGTCAACGTTACCAGGCGGCGGGATTAATCAATCTGGTTACACGAAGGTCGCAGCACTGTCGTTCTCGGCCGCAACCCATATTACATTCGGTGTGCGATAAGGTTCTCGCTGAGACATTGTGGTTGAGATCAGGACGCCGGTCGCCGGATGACACTCACTTACCATCGACGCTTGCTACTGGCACTCGGCGTGATCTGCCTGACTTGTCTCGGCTCGCTTCTTGTATCGTGCAGCGGCGGGAATTCAGCTAACCAGCCCGACCCCGCCCGCGTCGCCTGCCGTTCCACTTTCCGCCACGGAAATCGACACCGTGGTCCAGAATGCCGTCCTGTCGGTCAACGCGCCGCTGGTCGTCGCGGTCTCCGACCGGAGCGGCGTGGTGCTCGCCGTTTTTCAGACCCCCGGCGCGCCTGCCACCGCGCTCGGAAACTTCGGAGCGGTTGTTGACAGCAACGAACTCGCCGTGGCCCTGGCACGGACCGCAGCCCTTTTCAGCAACGATCAGGCGCCTCTCTCCAGCCGCACCGTGCGCTTCATCAGCGGCATCCATTTTCCGCCCGGCGTCTCGTTCGCTCCCAACGCCGATCTGTTCGCCATCGAAAACACAAACCGCGGCTGCCCGTTGAATGCCACCTTCAACCCCGGAAAGTCCATCAATCCCGCCCGCTCCATCAACGGCGCCGAACCTGGGACTCGGGGTCATCACTGGCAAAGTGGACACCATGGACAGTGATCCCATGGCAGTCAACCCCGGCGGCGTGCCGCTTTTCAAGAATGGACACGTGGTCGGTGGAATCGGAGTGGTGGGCAGCTTAACGAGCGTATCCGAGTTCGCTGCGTTCTCGGGAGCAGCCCAGGCAGGTTTCTTACCGACCGCCGCACAGCTTCCCCCTCCCGGAGTCGTCGTCATCGGTGGCATCTCGCTCCCGTTTGTGAACCAGACAACTCTGCCGGCAGGAGTTTCTGCCGGAGTTGCCGGAGGAATCTACGTCGTCGGTCCGATCGCTGGGACGCTTCCGCCCGAGGGCGATCTTGTCGGTCCCAGCCCGGGCGCCGGCGGGCTGACTCAGGCGGATGTAACTTCGATCGTCCACCAGGCAGTGGCCACGGCGGAAATGACCCGGGCGGTCATTCGCCTGCCTTCGGCGTCCCGCGCACACATGACCATTGCCGTCGCAGATCTCGACGGCACTGTTCTCGCTCTGCACCGCATGCCCGACGCCACCGTCTTCAGCATCGATGTCGCAGTCGCCAAGGCGCGCAACGTCATCTATTTCAGCGG
This sequence comes from uncultured Acidobacteriota bacterium, assembly GCA_963733805.1. GTDB lineage: Bacteria > Acidobacteriota > Terriglobia > Terriglobales > Acidobacteriaceae > Gp1-AA133. Next base: position 251,793 of record CAVTEO010000016.1, read on the forward strand.
TGCCGGCGTCACCGATATGCCGGGCCTTCCCGCCCAGACCGCCGTCACCAACCGCACGATTGGTTTCGGGGCGCAGCCCTTGTTCCCGCCTGGAATCGACGGATCGAATCCTGGCCCCTTCTTCACGTTGTACACGCAGGACCTGTCGAACCCTTGCACGCAGGGTTCGCAACCATCCAATCCCAATCAAAATGGCGTCGTGTTTTTCCCGGGAAGTCTGCCGCTTTACAAGAACGGCGTTCTCGTCGGAGGTCTCGGTGTCAGCGGAGATGGTGTTGATCAGGATGACTATGTGACCAATGCCGGAGCGCAAGGTTTTGAAGCGCCCGCAAATATCCGCGCAGATCAAGTCATGATCGACAATGTCCGCCTGCCCTATCTGAAATTCCCCCGCAATCCGACCAACTAACGACAAGCCGATGGAGCGCCGGACGTCTCGCCCGCCGACCACACATCTCTCGCAGAACTCCGAACGCGCGTTCCAGGACGGCCGCGTGATGCCTTCACACAAACTGCCTCCCTGGCGTATCCCACGAGACTCTTGTCCCTGATCGCGTGAACATGCTGTACTACTAACTTCCAGATTTCGTTTCAGGATCCCCATGAGCTTGGTCGTCATGAAATTCGGCGGCACCTCTGTCGGAAGCGCCGAGCGCATCCGCCAGGCAGCCAGCATCGTGCAGCGTCATGCGCAGCAGGGGGGCCCCATAGTCGTTGTAGTCTCCGCCCTCTCCAAGGTCACAGATCTGATCCTGAGTGTCCTGAACTCCGCGCGCACCGGCAACGGCAAGCAAATGGAGGACGGCCTTCTTCAACTCCAGACCCGCCACGAGCAGGTCGTCGCAGAGCTTTTCTCCGGCCAAACCCGGAACGCCGTTGCTACCCAGGTGCACTCCACGCTCAACCGCCTGCGCGAGCTATCCTCGGCTTTGCTGCTCTTAGGTTCTGCCACTCCCCAGGTCATGGACATGGCGCTTCCCCTCGGCGAACAGATGTCCGCCCGCATCTTCGCCGCCTGCCTCAACGAGCTCGGAGCAAAGGGAGTGTTCGTGGATTCCGCCCGTGTCGTCGCCACCGACGACAAATTCGGCGATGCCTCGCCCGACATGGACGCCACCCGCCGCCAGTGCAGCGAGGCGCTGAACCCGCTCCTTCAGCAAGGCCAGGTTCCCGTGGTGATGGGCTACAGCGGCGCCACCGCGTCGGGCCAGGTGACCACCCTCGGCCGCGGCGGTTCCGACTATTCCGGCACGATCCTCGGCGCCGCCATGGATGCGCACGAAGTCTGGATCTGGACCGACGTCGACGGTGTCCTGACCGCCGACCCGCGCGTCTGTCCTGATGCCGTCACGCTCCCCGAAATCACTTTCGCCGAAGCCATCGAGCTCTCCTATTACGGAGCAAAGGTAATCCACCGCAAAGCCATCTGGCCTGCCATGGATCGCGGCATCCCCGTGTGGATCAAGAATTCCTTCAAGCCGGAAGTCCCGGGCACCAGGATCGTGGAGCACATCCCCGAGAGCACGCGCCCGGTGAAGGCCGTCACTGCCGTCACGCAAGCCTCGCTTGTAACGCTCACGACCCGCCGCGATATCGGGTTTGCGGAGATCTTCGGCCGGCTGTTCCTTCGCCTGAGCCACGAACATGTCGATGTGCTGTTCTCCACGCAGTCGTCGTCGGAAAACTCACTCGGCCTGGTATTGCGCGAAGCCGAGACCGAGCGCGTCGTCCACGCCATCCAAAGGCTGTTCCGCACGGAACTCAAACACGGAGTCCTGAATCCGGTAACCGTTCATCGCGACATCGCCGTGATCGCCGTGCTTGGCTCCGGCATGAAAGGAACGTGCGGCATCCTGGGACGCCTGTTCTCCGTTGTCGCGCGCAACAATGTGAGCGTGATCGCCGTCGCTCAGGGCGCCAGTGAATTGAACATCTGTTTCGCGGTAACGAATTCGCGGGTCGACGACGTCGTTCGCGCTGTTCACCAGGAGTTTTTAAGCGCCCAATAAGTCGGGACTGCGACAAGCAGGCACAGCGTGACCGCAGCAAACGAATCTTCTTATGACCCTAAAGGAAGTTCGAGTTGGCATCGTCGGTTTCGGAACCGTGGGACGCGCCACGGCCGATATCATCGCGAAACATGGCGACCTGATTTCCCATCGCAGCGGCATTCGGCTCGCCGTCACGGCCGTCTGCCGGCGGTCCAGCATCGAGCGCACGGACACGCCCGCAAATGCGCGCGTGTACACCGATTGGAAGCAACTGCTGCAAGACCCCAATGTCGATGTCGTCGTCGAAACCATGGGTGGCACCGGCGATTCGCTCCAACTGGTGCGTGGCTCGCTCGAGCAGGGCAAACCGGTAGTCACCGCCAACAAGAATCTGCTCGCCGGCCACGGAGACGAACTCTTCTCGCTCGCCGTCGCCCGCAGGCTGCCGATCGGATTCGAAGCCAGCGTCGCCGGCGGCATTCCCATCCTGCGCGTCATCCATGAGTCCACCGCCGGCGATCGTTTGCGTTCCGTTCACGGCATCTTGAACGGAACGGCCAACTACATCCTGACTCAGATGGAAAGCCGCGGCATCGAATTCGCCGAAGCCCTTGCGGAAGCCCAGAAAGCCGGATTCGCCGAAGCCGACCCATCCTTCGACATCGATGGACAAGATGCCCGCGACAAACTCTGCATTCTCGCGCGCATGGCCTTCGAGGGCGGCCTCGACGTCGCTCGCATCCCGACCTACGGGATCCGCCACATCCGCGCCATCGACATCCACTCCGCCAATCGCCTCGAAAGCACCATTCGCCTCGTCGGTTCCGCGCAACAGACCGACGCCGGCCTCGAAGTATCCGTCCGCCCCTGGCTCGTCAGCCGCCGCTCCATGCTGGCCAAGGTCGAAGGGGTGAACAACGCCGTCTTCCTCGTCGGCGACAAGATCGGCACGCAAATGTTCTACGGCCGCGGCGCTGGCGGCGACGCGACCGGATCCGCCGTCGTTTCCGACCTCATCGAAATCGCGCGCGACTTCGCCGCCGGCCAACTCACCGCCAAAAACATCCCGGGCTTCTTCAGTTCGCGCCAGCTGCCGCTATCTGAACACCCCCAGCCCGTCAGTTGGTATCTCAGGCTCACTGTAAAGGATCAGCGCGGAATCGTGGCGCGCGTTGCCGAGGTTATTGCCCAGGAGTCCATCAACATCGATTCCCTTGAGCAAGAACCTCACTTCCCAAGGATCGCGTCTCCTTCGTAATCACCGTCGAGCCGGTCTCCGAGCCTGTAATTCGCCGCGCCATCAACAAGATCAACGAATTCGAATTCATGGTCGAACCCGTCCTTCTCTTGCGTATCGAGGAATAGCGCCGATCGAACCGACCGACCGTCCGGTTCCGAAAGTGCTTGACTCGGCGCCCAGGAACATTTACAAACATCGGGTACTCTTCATGCAAGCCTTCGCACCCGAGCCGACGCGAATTATCCAGAACAGCCGACTCGTTCGCGTTCTCGCTGTACGAGTATCTGTAGGAACCGACAGCAGCGGATGATGTAGCGCTCAGCCAAGCTTCTGACGGGCCATCATCCAACGCAGGATGATGGCCCGTTTGCTTTAAAAATGTTTTCGATGAGCCGTCAGACTTTTAAACTGCTTTGAACCAATGGAGCGACGGGCACCCTGCCCTGAGTGGAGCGAAGGGGCCCCGCCCGTCGGCTCGTAGAGCTGTAACCACGTAACGAGGAGCAACCATGACCAAGACCGGCGCGCAAATTCTCTGGGAATGCCTGGAGCGCGAAAACGTCACGCACGTGTTCGGCTATCCCGGCGGCGCCATCCTCCCCGCCTACGACGCCTTGAAGCACAGCAAGATTCACCACGTCCTGGTGCGTCACGAACAGGGCGCCACGCACATGGCCGATGGCTATGCGCGCGCCAGCGGTGAAGTCGGCGTCGCCGTCGCTACCTCCGGACCGGGCGCCACCAACATGGTCACCGGCATCGCCACCGCCATGCTCGATTCCTCGCCCATCGTGTGCATCACCGGCCAAGTGGGCAGCAAGCTCATCGGCTCCGACGCCTTTCAGGAAACCGACATCACCGGCGTCACCCTGCCCATCACCAAGCACAATTACCTCGTGACCCACGCCAACGAAGTGGCCCGCACAATTCGCGAAGCCTTCTACGTCGCCCGCTCCGGCCGCCCGGGCCCGGTGCTGGTCGACATCACGAAAGATGCGCAGCAGACCACCTGCGAATTCGACTGGGACGCCGCCAAGCCGCAATTGCCCGGCTACCGTCCCGATCTGTCGCCCGACGCGAAGGAATACGAGCAGGCTCTCGAATTGATCCATAACGCCAAGCGGCCCGTCATCCTCGCCGGCCACGGCATCATCGTCTCCGGCGCCATGAAAGAAGTGCGCGACTTCGCCGAGCGCACGGGAATCCCGGTCGCGCTCACATTGCTGGGCCTCGGCGCTTTCCCCGCCTCGCATCCCGCTCAATCTCGGCATGATGGGCATGCACGGCGAAGCCTGGGTCAACCACACCATTCAGGAAGCCGATCTCCTCCTGGCCTTCGGCATGCGCTTCGACGATCGCGTCACCGGAAATCTGAAAACCTACGCCCCCAACGCGAAGAAGATTCACGTGGAGATCGATCCCGCCGAGATCAACAAGAACGTCAAAGTCGATGTTGCCCTGGTCGGTGATCTGCGCGAGGTCCTGCACGAACTGCTGCCGCACGTGAGTTCCGTCAATCGCAGCGACTGGCTCGATTTCATCGATCAACTCAAGGGCGACGCCGCCGTGCGCGACATCCAGAACCTCCCCGACAACGGCCACCTCTACGCTGCGCACGTGATCAACGACCTCTGGCACGAAACCCGCGACGTCGACTCCATCGTGGTCACCGACGTCGGCCAGCACCAGATGTGGGAGGCGCAATACTACAAGCACGAGCGCGCCCGCTCCCTGATCACCTCGGGCGGCCTGGGCACGATGGGCTTTGCCCTGCCCGCCGCCATCGGCGCGAAAGTAGCCCGTCCGCAATCGGAAGTCTGGGTAGTCGTGGGCGACGGCGGCTTCCAAATGACTATGTCGGAACTCGCTACCATCGTGCAGGAAAACTTGAAGGTGAATATCGCCATCATCAACAATGGCTTCCTCGGCATGGTGCGCCAGTGGCAGGAATTCTTCTACGAGCGCAACTACCAGGCGACGCCGTTGCTGAATCCCGACTTCGCCAAGCTCGCTGACGCGTACGGCATCCGTAGCGCCACCGTTACGAAGCGCTCGGAAGTCGTGCCCACAGTCCGCGACGCGCGCCAGCACAATGGTCCCGTGCTGATTAACTTCAAAGTGGAGCAGGAAGACACCGTCTATCCGATGGTCGCCGCGGGAGCGTCCCTTCACGAGATGATTCGCCGTCCCAGCCCGATCGTGGAAACGGCAGCTGACGAGTAAACCAACATGATGAACACTTTCGTGGTCTACGTGGAAAATAAACCGGGCGTGCTCACCCGCGTCGCTTCCCTGTTTCGCCGTCGCGCCTTCAATATCGACTCCCTCACCGTCGGCCGCACGGAGAAGCCCGAAGTCTCGCGCATGACGATCACCGCCGAGGCCGATCGCGACCAGGCGCGCCGCATCGAAGCGAACTTGTATAAGCTCGTGAATGTCCTGCTGGTCGAAAACATCACGAACGAACCCGCCATCGTGCGCGACCTCGCCATGATCAAAGTCGCCGCGACCCATGAGGCCCGCTCGCACGTCCTGGAGTTGGCCAGCGTGTTTCGCGCCCGCGTCGTCGACGTCGCCCCCGATTCGCTCACCATCGAAATCACCGGTGCAGAAGACAAGATCGACGGCTTGCTCGAGGTTCTCCGTCCTTACGGTGTTCTGGAGATGGTGCGCACCGGGATCGTCGCCATGCGACGTGGCAGCAAATCGTCGATCGGCACCGCAGCCGCCAGCACGCTCGCCCAGATAGCCGCCGATGACGACGTTTCGTATTCGGTTTAAGACGATTCGTATCCGGTTTGAAACGTTTTGTATCCGCTTTAGACGGAACGCGGGTGTTGTATCAGAGTGTCGGTGTTTGTATCAGGGTGCGCCTTCAGGCGCCGTTTAATGCAAACCGTAAAAGCCAGTGCTTCTGGACAATGCAGAACGCGGTGGGAAGGGCACGAGTTCACTCGTGCCATAAAGCGCTCCCATCTGGGCGGCTGCAGCCGCTGAGGTTTAGCTCTCGCACATCGATTTCAAACTTCCCTCATCCTGGGCGCGAACACCTCCACCCCATCATGAAGGATGCACTTCTCCCAAAACACATCGCACCGTGTCGCGCGCTATCAAAAGCTCCTCATCAGTCGGGATCGCGTACACGGCCAGTCTCGAGGAGTCGCTGCTGATTAACCCTTCCTTGCCAATCGTCTTCTGATTCTTCTCCGCGTCAATCTTCAGCCCGGCCCATTCCATGCCCGTGCAGATCTGCGCGCGAATCTCCGGCGAGTTCTCTCCGATCCCGCCCGTAAAAACGATGCCATCCGCTCCGCCCATGGCTGCCAGAAACGCCCCAATATATTTGCGCGCCCGGTAACAGAACACATCGATCGCCAGCCGGGCCCGCCGATCGTCATGTTCCTTCAATTCCGCCCGCAGAACCCGCATATCGTTCGTCAGCCCGGAAATACCGAGCAGCCCGGACTGCGTGTTCAATAGCGATTCCACCTCGTGCGGCGACAACCCTTCCTTCGCGGAAATCAGGTTGACGATAGCGGGATCGAGGTCGCCTGAGCGCGTCCCCATCACCAGTCCCTCCAGCGGCGTCATGCCCATCGAGGTATCCACCGGATACCCATTCCGAATCGCCGCTGCCGAGCATCCGTTCCCCAGATGCAAAGTGATCACATGAGTCTGCTCCCGCGTCACCTTCTGCAGAACTCTATACCGGTAAGCCACGTAGCGGTGCGAGGTCCCATGAAATCCATAGCGTCGAATCCGATGGCGGCGGTAGAGATGATATGGAATCGCATACAGGTAAGCTTGCTCCGGAAGCGAATGATGGAAACGCCGTATCGAACACCGCCACCTGCGGCGTACCTGCGCCAAACAGCGCTCGCGCTGCAAAAATTCCCTTGAGGTTATTGGGGTTGTGAAGCGGGGCAAGTTCGATGCAGCTCTCGATGCCCTTCAGGACGTCATCATCGATGATGGCCGACTCCTTGAAGCACTCTCCGCCATGCACCACGCGGTGGCCCACGGCATTTACATCCGCCGGTCCGCGCACTTCCGCAAGGCCAGACTGATCCGAAGCCACCCAGCGAATCACAAAGTCGAGAGCTGCTCCAATATCCCGCATGGGCGCCGTCAGCGTCTGTCGCGACCTGTCTTTTTTCTGCAGCGTGACAATCGCTTCCCCGCCAATGCGCTCGACTTCTCCTTTAAGCAGGCGATCGTCGGCGTCTTGCTTGATGCGATCCATATCGGTCGCAATCAGCTGAAACTTGAGACTGGAACTCCCCGAATTTAGGACAAGAACATTCATCAAGTGTGATCGCTCGCAGACAGCACCCTCAGCGTCCTCTGCGCCTGTTCTCTGCGCCCTCTGCGGTTAAAGCTTTTCCCCGCTGCCGGTGTAGCACCCGTCGCGTCTCGTGGCCCGGCGGCTTAGTAAGGCCACTTCCAGTTCTTGATCTCCGGCATATCGTCGCCCCGGTCATCCACGTACTGCTTGTGATCCACCAGTTTGTTCCGCAGGAACTGCTTGAAGTGCGCTCCCATCCGTTGCAAGCGCGGAACACGATCAATCACATCTCCCGCCAGATGGAAGCGGTCCAGATCGTTCTGCACCGCCATGTCGAATGGCGTGGTGGTCGTGCCCTCTTCCTTGTACCCACGCGCGTGCAGGTTGTCGTGATTGGTCCGCCGGTAGGTGAGCCGGTGAATCAGCCACGGATACCCGTGATACGCAAAAATAATCGGCTTGTCGGTCGTAAAGATTGAATCAAACTCGTGATCCGTCAGCCCGTGTGGATGTTCGCTCGAAGGTTGCAAGCGTCATCAGGTCCACGACGTTCACAAACCGGATCTTGATGTCCGGAAAGTGCTGCCGCAACAGATCAACCGCCGCCAGGGCTTCCAATGTCGGCACGTCCCCCGCGCTCGCCATCACCACGTCTGGCTCGGCATTCTGGTCATTACTGGCCCAGTCCCAGATGCCGATCCCGGCCGTGCAATGCCGGATCGCGGCATCCATATCCAGCCACTGCGGCGCAGGCTGCTTGCCCGCAACAATCACGTTCACGTAGTCGCGGCTCCGCAGGCAGTGGTCTGCCACCGAAAGTAACGTATTCGCATCCGGCGGGAGATACACCCGCACCACATCAGCCTTCTTGTTGACCACGTGATCGATGAATCCCGGATCCTGATGGCTGAACCCGTTGTGGTCCTGCCGCCACACATGCGACGTCAGCAGGTAATTCAACGACGCAATCGGACGTCTCCACGGAATGTGCCGGGTCACCTTCAACCACTTCGCGTGCTGGTTGAACATCGAATCGACGATGTGAATGAAAGCTTCGTAGCAGGAGAAGAATCCGTGCCGTCCGGTCAGCAAGTAGCCTTCCAGCCACCCCTGGCACATGTGCTCGCTGAGCACTTCCATCACTCGACCGTTCGGCGAAAGGTGCTCATCGACCGGCAGAGTCGGCTCCATCCAGACTTTGTCGGTCACCGCATACACCGCGTCCAGGCGATTCGAAGCTGTCTCGTCCGGCCCCATCACCCGGAAATTCTGCGCCATTAGATTGTTCTTCATCACATCGCGCAGGAAAGTTCCCAGCACCCGCGTAGCTTCCGCATTCGCGCCCCCCGGCTTCGGCACCTCCACGCGATAGTCGCGGAAGTCCGGCATCACCAGATCTTTCAGAAGAAGTCCGCCATTGGCATGCGGGTTGTCCCCCATCCGGCGCTCCCCTTTCGGCGCCAGATCCGCAAGCTCGGGAATCAACCGCCCGCTCTCATCGAACAACTCTTCGGGCCGGTAGCTCTTCATCCACTGCTCCAGAAGCTTGAGGTGCTCAGGATGCCCCGTCATTTCTGAGAACGGCACCTGGTGCGACCGCCAGGTGTTCTCCGCAGGCTTGCCGTCCACCATCTTCGGTCCCGTCCAGCCTTTCGGCGAGCGCAGGATGATCACCGGCCAGATGGGCCGGGAAACATCTTTCTGCTTGCGAGCCCGCTCCTGGATGGTGTGAATGTCATGGATCGCCGACTCCATTTTCTCCGCCATCAACTGGTGCATGGCTTCCGGCTCGCTTCCCTCCACAAATATGGGCTCATACCCATAGCCATGGAACAAGCTGGTTAGTTCCTCATCCGTCATCCGCCCTAAAACCGTGGGATTCGCGATCTTGTACCCGTTAAGATGGAGAATCGGCAGAACCGCACCGTCCCGCGCAGGATTCAGAAATTTGTTCGAATGCCAGCTTCCTGCCAGAGGCCCCGTCTCGGCTTCGCCATCGCCCACCACACAACAGACCAGCAGGTCCGGATTATCGAGCGCGGCGCCATAGGCATGGGCTACGCTATATCCCAGTTCCCCTCCCTCATGAATCGACCCCGGCGTCTCCGGAGCCACGTGACTCGGAATTCCTCCCGGAAAAGAGAATTGCTTGAACAGCCGCTTCATGCCGGCTTCGCTCTGCGGAATGTTCGGATAGTATTCGCTATAAGTCCCTTCCAGGTACGTGTTCGCGACCAGTCCCGGCCCGCCATGCCCCGGCCCTGTGATGTAGATCATGTTGAGGTCCAGCTTCTTGATCAGCCGGTTGCAGTGCACATAAATGAAGTTCAGCCCGGGCGTCGTTCCCCAGTGACCCAGCAGGCGCGGCTTCACGTGCTCAATCTTTAAGGGCTCGCGCAGAAGTGGGTTGTCATACAAATAGATTTGCCCAACCGACAGATAGTTCGCCGCGCGCCAGTACGCGTGGATGCGGCGCAGTTCTTCTTTGGGTAAAGGGCCTGCTGAAGTCGCAACAGGGAGGGCGGTTTCTACGGGAGTCATAACTTAATCCTTCCGCGGTAAATATTTTCCCGAAGTGATTCAAATAGTGTACTGGCACGGCAAGGCCTTTGTCGCCCCGCCAGCAAGCAGTTTGTCCAACTGAAATGTTCGCAAATATTCCTGCGCCAATGGTGATTGGGCATAATCGATTTTATTGACTTTGTGAATCGTTTAACTTCTCCCGGACGAGTGTCATATACTGCCAGTCCACAGCGCAAACATCTTCCTCTCCTTCAGCACCGGAAGAGGCGAGGTACGGAATGAACCGTAGATCGTTTTTGAAAGACATGGTGCTTTCCGGCGCCGCCGCCAGATTCACCGCGCGGGAGCTCTTCGCCTCATCGGAGTCCCCACTTAAGCCCTCCGCTTCCGCTCAAGAGATCTCCGCCACCGAGGCGACTCAATCTGTTGCGCCAAAACCTCTCGCCTATCTCCCAGTCACCAAAGACAACTACCGCAAGCTCGCCGCCGAAGTTGACGCAACTCTCCTCCGCGACGTCCTCGATGTCTGGTTCCCCCGCTCGATCGACAAGGTTCACGGAGGCTTCGATTCCGACTTCACCCGCGACTGGCAGCCCGGCGCCACGAGCGGTGGTAAATTCTCCGTCTTCCAGGGACGCATGACCTGGATCTCCGCCCAGGTCGCAATGCGCCGCCCTGAGCTCAAAGAAAAATTCCTCCCCATCGCCCAACACGGGCTCGAATATCTGAGCAACAAGCTCTGGGATAAACAGTACGGCGGCTTCTACTGGGGCCTCAACAACGACGGCACCATCGCTCCTCTTTATACCGATGGGAAACATCTGTACGGCATCAGCTTCGGAATCTACGGCGCCGCCGCGGCCTATCAAGCCACCAAGGATCCCAAGGCTCTCGACCTTGCCCAGAGAGCATTTCACTGGATCGACGAGCATGCCCACGATTCCAAAAACGGCGGCTACTTCGAATGGCTGACGCGCGACGGCAAAGTCGTCGCAGGCAGTCCCGACTCGGTAACTCTGCAACCCATTCCCGTCGCCGGGTTCCCCATCGGCTATAAGTCGATGAACACCCATATCCACTTGCTCGAATCGTTCACCCAACTCTACGAAGTCTGGAAAGACGACACGCTTCGCCAGCGCCTTGAAGAATTGCTGGCCATCAATCGCGACAGAGTCTGCGTGCAACCCGGCGTGATGAATCTTTATTACACCAACGACTGGCATGCCTATCCCGATCACGATTCCTACGGCCACGACGTGGAAACCGCCTACCTCATGCTCGAAGCCGAAGACATCCTCGGCCACGGCTACAATCCAAAGACCGAACACATGGCCAAACTCCTGGTCGATCACGCGCTCGCCCACGGCTGGGACGAAACCTTCGGCGGCTTTTATCAGGACGGTACCACCTTCGGCAAACCCGAATCCCGCCTCAAGGAATGGTGGGTCCAGATGGAGGGGTTGAACTCGCTCCTTCTTATGCACGAGAGATACGGCAAGCTGACTGACGTATACTTCAAGGCCTTCCAACTCCAATGGCACTTCATCCAGACGTATCAGATCGATTCCGAATTCCACGGTGTCTACGAAATGGTCGGCCCCGATGGCAAGCCCGTGAACCCAGACAAAGGCCGCATCTGGAAAGCCGCCTATCACGACGGCCGGGCCCTTCTGAACGTCTCCGGACGATTGCGTCATCTGGCGGAAGCAGCCCAGTGATCACCGAACGCTCAGCGTTGCTACGTACAATGTCATTCTGAGCGAAGCGAGGCGGCAGCCGAGCGCAGTCGAAGGACCCCGCGTTTTCCAATGGGATATGCGGCCTGCGAGATTTTCTAAACCAGGCCCATGTTCAAGAACACACTGAAGACACACCCAGGAGAAAAAACCTATGCCCACCCAGACCCTATCCCGTCGTTCCTTCCTGGCGCTTTCGGCCATGCTCCCCTACGCCTTCACGGCACGCGCTGCGGACTCCAAGCTTCCCGTCGGCCTCGAACTCTATTCCGTCCGCGAAGAGTTGAAGAAAGACCCCGAAGGAACCGTGCGAGCCGTAGGTGAGATGGGCTATCAATGCGTCGAGTTCTATGCCCCCTACTTCGAGCGCACCGACGCTCAAACCAAAGACATGCGCAAGCTGCTCGACAACCTTGGCGTCCGCTGCTTCTCCACGCACAACGATCTCGATTACCTCGCCGCGGACAAAATCGAACGCACCCGCGACCTCAACCTGACCATGGGCTGCAAATACGTCATCGTTGCCAGCGCCGAGCCCAAGCCCGGCCCCGACGGATGGATGCCCATCGCCGACGCCCTCAACGCCGCCGCTGAAAAACTCGAACCCTCCGGACTCAAGGTCGGTTACCACAATCACGAACCAGAATTCCGAACCGTCAACGGCAAGCGTCCCGCGGAATTTTTGGCTCAGCACACGAAATCTTCCGTCGTTCTACAACTCGATATCGGCACTTGTATCGCCGCCGGAGGCGACCCGGTCGCATGGATTCGCTCCCAGCCCGGACGCATCAAGTCGATGCACTGCAAGGACTGGTCCCGCGACCAGAGGCTACAAGGTCTTGTTCGGAGAGGGCTCCGCTCCCTGGAAGGAAATCTTCGCCGCCGCAGAAAGCGTAGGCGGCCTTGAGTACTACCTCCTCGAGCAGGAAGGCAGCCGCTACTCCGAACTGGAAACGGCCAAGCGCTGTCTGGAATCGTTCCGCAGCACGCATGCATAGCCTCGACCAACGACCTGCAAAGCAGCTCGGACACTTAAATTACTGCGTTCTTAAGTCTTGTCATCCGGAGCGCAGTGAGGCGACAGCCGAACGCAGTCGAAGGACCCCATGTTTGCCTGCGGAAGCCACTGGCCCCCCGAGAAATTTCTAAGATGCATGACCAAATCATTTCGCGCCCCTGATGCCCATCGCGCACCGGAGACCACAATGCTCAAAGCACTCCTGACGATTTTCATCCTCACGCTTGCCACCTTCGCCGCCGACACAAAACTCGGCCCCTTCGAGGGCCACAACGACGTCGGCACCGTCCTGCACTCTGGCTCCGCCAACTATGACGCCGCCCACCAGACTTTCACCATCGCAGGCAGCGGAGAAAACATGTGGTCCTCCACCGACGCCTTCCAATTCGTTTGGAAAAAGGTATCCGGCGACGCCGCCATCGCCGCCGACATCGCCTTCATCGGCGCCGGCGTCAACGAGCACCGCAAGGCCGTCGTCATGGTGCGCCAGACTCTCGACCCCGACTCGCCCTATGCTGACGTCGCCCTGCACGGCAGCGGCCTGACCTCCCTCCAGTATCGCGATGCCAAAGGCGCCCTCACCCACGAAATCCAGGCTAATCTCTCTGCTCCCGCGCGCATTCGCCTCGAGAAGCGCGGCCGCTACGCCTACATGTGGCTCGCCTCCAAAGGACAGCCCTTCCAGATGGCAGGTGGCTCCGTGCCCGTCTCCCTGGACGGCACGTACTACATTGGCATCGGCGTCTGCTCCCACGATAAAGACATCGTCGAAAAAGCCGTATTCTCGAACGTTGAGATGCAAGCTCCCCTGCCAACTCCCTCGACCGAGCCGAAACTCTACAGCACGCTGGAAACCATCACCATCGATTCCACCGACCGCCGCGTTGTCTACCTCGCGCCCAACAAATTCGAAGCTCCCAACTGGACCCGGGACGGCGCCTCTCTGATCTTCAACCGCAACGGCCGCCTCGAAAAGATTCCTGTCACCGGAGGCAAGCCCGAAACCATCGACACCGGATTTGCCGTTCACTGCAACAACGACCACGGCATCGCTCCCGACTCCAAGACTATCGCCATCAGCGACCAGACCAAAGACGAAGACCGCTCCCACGTCTACGTCGTTCCCTTCGCCGGAGGAGCCCCGCGCGAAATCACTCCGAAAGGCCCCTCCTACTGGCACGGCTGGTCGCCCGACGGCAAAACGCTCGCCTTTGTTGGCGAGCGCAACGGCGAGTTCGACATCTACACCATCCCCTTCACAGGCGGAGAGGAAACGCGCCTCACTACCGCCAAGGGCCTCGACGACGGTCCCGACTACTCCCCCGACGGGAACTACATCTACTTCAACTCCGAACGCACCGGCCGCATGCAGATCTGGCGCATGAAGCCTGACGGCAGCGCCCAGGAACAAATCACCAACGACGACTCCAACAATTGGTTCCCGCACATCTCGCCCGACGGCGAGTGGATGGTTTTCCTCACCTACGACAAATCGGTCACCGGCCATCCGGAAAACAAAGACGTCATGCTCCGCCTCATGTCGCTCGCCGATCACAAAGTCACCGTGCTAGCAAAACTGTTCGGCGGCCAGGGCACCATCAACGTGCCCTCCTGGTCTCCCGACAGCAAGCAACTCGCCTTCGTAAGCTATCAGTTGATCCCGTAGTGGAAGAAGAGACGAGTGGTTGAACACAGAAGCGAGTAGTTGAAGGAGGAGAGCGCCCGAACATCAGCGCCCGTCTAAGATCTCGCTAAACGTTGCCGGTGGAGTGGCGGATCCCGCCCGCCCAACCCCTGTCATCCCGAGCAAAGTGAGGCGAAGCCGAACGAGTCGAGGGACCTTGTGTTCGCCCCTATTGGTGGCCCTTCGGAAGATTTATCTAGAGTTCGACGTATCGGGGCGTGGCTTCAGCCGCGCCGTACTGCGCCAGTTGAAATCGCGCCTTCAGGCGTGGCTCATTAGTGCTGCGCTTCCCTCTGCAGTCCGGCCAATGGCAGGCTGTGTTTTCGATGGAACTGCAGGCCGACGATGGGCATATTAAGCGAGGGATTCTCCGGATCGTAAAGAATAGACAACGGCATATCTTCGTATAGCCCCAATGTGTGATCGCGGCCCCTCCCTCGCAACAAACTGCTCGTGTAGTCAAGAAACTCGTACCTGACAGTTCCGGAGTCGCTCGCAGTAATCCTGCCCTGTGCCGCCAGGGCTCGCTTCGCAAGATGGTTCTCCAGCCATCTTGAACGCCCGAGACGAAGAAACTCAATGCCGTGTGCAACGAGCTGATATGCAATGAAAATTGTCGTCAAGACCAGAAAGACCATTTCATGCTTTACGCTAGGGAATCTCTGTTGCCGGGGATCGAGTTCCCTCGGCAGGAACAAAATTGCGACGGCCAAAGCCACAACAATCAATCCTTCGATGACGATGTTCAATCGCGGTCTTGCAGTGTCCAGAATTACGTTTGACAGGTCGGTAATGCCCTCTAGCGGCGGAACGTTCGGAGTTGGGCGAGAAGGTGGAAGATGTCGGAGACGCTCAATGATCGGCAGGACCATGACGATCAGTATCCACCCGCCAACCAGGAACATGCCCGCCTCCATGCCCGTAACTGCCCAGGCATACGCGCTCATGATGCTTGCGGCGATAAGGGCCTGCCCGACTTGCACGTAGAAGGTGCCGACGTGCCCGTGCGACGTTCCATCCGCAATTGCCGCAACAGGGCTTCGGCGCAAATTGGCGGCTCTTGTCCCGGAGAATCGGAACTCTTGCCCCGCAAGCGGGACAGATGATCTCTCGCGGTGGTTTCGACCACGGCAACCACATTTTAAAGTTAGGAAACTACTTAAAGGTACGATTATCGAAAATCTGCTTGCTGGGCGCTCCTCAATTACTCGGGGCCGCGTTAATCCGAATGAACCCACGCTTTAAGCCAACCCTTTACGCGCCGTCGACTGGCGCACCACCAACTTCGGCGGAATCAGAACCTTCCTCAGCCGAGGCTTCCGCTTCGCCCCAATCTGCTCCATGAGAAGTTCCGCGGCCTGCCTTCCAATCTGCACCGTCCCCTGGTCCACCGTCGTCAATGGAACCGCCAGCACATCGGAATAATGCACGTTCCCCGCCCCCACCACGGCAATATCCTCCGGAATCTTCAGCCCGGCTTCGGAAATCGCCTTGATCGCGCCAATCGCGACAGGATCGTTGTAGCAGAACACTCCATCCGGCAGCGGCTGCCCCTGCAGCAGTTTCTTCATGGCGCTATACCCGCTGCTATCCGCATAGCGCGCTCCCACGATGAACTTCGGCAGCACCGGCAGGTCATGCTTCTGCAACGCATGCCGGTACCCGGCCATGCGTGCGGCGGCGATGCCCCAATTTCGGCCCGCGCAAATGCGCAATCCGGGTACATCCCTGCGCGATCAGATGATTGGTCGCTAACTTCCCAATCGCCTCATTGTCGACCCCCACGAAACTTGCCTGCACGCCCGCAATCGGCCGGTCGATCAGCACTACCGGCACCTTCCGCTCCAGGATCCTCTCAAACAACTCGGCATTCGATTGCGCCGAAGCCGCGATCAGCCCATCCACCTGCCGCGCCATCAGTGAGTCCGCTTCATTCCGTTCCAGTTCCGGATCCTCTTCGAAGTACGAAATGATGACGTGGTATCCCTGCGGCCGCACCGTCTCCGCCACTGCTTTCGCCACTTCGGCAAAGAACGGATGCGTGAAGTCCGGCAGCAGCAGCCCGATCGTGAACGTTCTTCGCGTGACCAGGCTGCGCGCGATCCAGTTGGTTCGGTAGTTGAGATCCTTGGCGCGCTGGAGCACCCGCTTGCGCGTCGCCGGGCTGATCTTTCCCTTGTTGCGGAGAACCTTCGACACCGTCACGACCGAAACGTTCAGTCCCTTGGCGATGTCAAGCATCGTGACCGGCATGGCCGCGAGCATAGCATACACAAGCCGGCATTTCGGCCAGCCAAGAACTCAAGAACTCGAATCGGCAAACGTCCAGAACACCTTAGGTAAACGATGTTTCCTGTAAAGTTTATCGTTTACTTTACTTTTTTCTTTGACAATCACCGCAGACCTGCATGAGACTGCCGCGCTTGCCTCCGACCCGAACTTTCCCGGCGCGCATCGCGAACTCGGCAAGGTGTACGTCAGCATGCGCAAGAATGTGGAAGCCGAGAAGGAATTGCGCGTAGCGGTCGAGCAGGATCCGAAAGATGCAGTCGCCGTCTATTTCCTCGGCGGACTCCTGGTGCAGAGCGAGCGCTACGCTGAGGGCGTGCCCTTCCTCGAACAGGCGCGCAATCTCGATCCCGACTCGTGGGCGACCTATCTTTATCTCGGAAAGGCCAAGCTTAAGCTTGAGGACAACGCAGCCGCGGTCCGCTACCTGCAGCAGGCTGCAGAAATGAATCACGACGAAGCCAGCGTGTTCTATTTGCTGGCGAATGCCCTGCACGCTTCCGGCCGCGAACAGGAAGCCCGCGAAGCGCGGCGCCGCGTCGCCGAGTTGCACACCAACTCGCTGGAAGTGGATCGCCGCATGCACGACGCCATGGTCGCGGGGGCGCGCTAGTGCAAAACCTTCACCACAGAGGACATAGAGACCCAGAGGATAGCCAATCAGTTTATTCAGCACGGACGATGGAGCGGCGGGCGTCCCCGCCCGCCGCCCTCGGCGGATGCAAACAAAGAATCGCCAGGTGAGGCCGTCGACCTCTCGCAGCGACGCAGCTAGGCAGATAGAATGAACTCTTAACATCCGAATCCATCAACGAGTCGCACACGGCGCCCATTGAATCGCAATTTCTTGCTGAATCGTCTTCTCCTGCTCTTGACATCGTTCGTACTTCCTTTTTCCCTCTTTGCCCAGGGCGGCCACCCGCAACCCGCTCCGCCCCCGCCGGAATCAAGGAGATGAAGTGCCATGACCGCAAGATTCCGCAGCTTGAAGATGTCACGAAGAAAACCGGCATCCACTTCGAGCATCTGGTTGCGCCCGAACAGAAATACATTCTCGAGTCGATGAGCGGCGGCGTTCTCCTGCTCGACTACGACCGCGACGGCTGGCTCGACATTTACTTCACCAATGCGCCCACCCTCGATATGGCCAACAAGGGCGTGAAGGCGCGCAGCGCCCTCTACCACAACAGTCACGACGGCACTTTCACCGACGTAACCGATAAAGCCGGCGTCGCCAGTCCGTGTTTCGCGAATGGCGGCGCGGTCGGAGACTACAACAACGACGGCTGGCCCGACATGTACATCACGTGCCTCGGCGGCAACGTGCTCTATCGCAATAACGGCGACGGCACCTTCGCCGACGTCACGGGAAAAGCCGGCGTGGCTGACGGACGCTGGTCCACCGGCGCGGCCTTCGGGGATTATGACGGCGATGGCTTTCTCGATCTGATGGTCGCGAACTACGTCGAGTTCGATCTCGCCCATCCTCCTGCCTTCGGCAAGGGCGTGAACTGCAAGTACAAAGGCATCGATGTGCAGTGCGGCCCGCGCGGGTTGAAAGGCTCGGGCGATTCGCTCTTCCATAACAACGGCGACGGCACTTTCACAGACGTGTCGAAGACGGCGGGCGTGCAGGATCCCGGAGGCTATTACGGCCTGGGAGTTGTGTGGGCGGACTTCAACAACACCGGCAAGCCTGACATTTACGTCGCGAACGACTCGACGCCGAGTTTCCTTTATCGCAATGCAGGCAAAGGCAAGTTCGATGAGATCGGCCTGGAGTCAGGCACCGCGCTCAGCGAGGATGGCAACGAGCAGGCTTCGATGGGCATCGCGATTGGCGACTATCTGCACAATGGACGGCCGTCGATCTATGTAACGCATTTTGCCGACGACTACGACACGCTCTATCGCAATGACGGCAAATGGGATTTCCGCGATGTCTCCTACGCGGCAGGCGTGGCCCTGCCCTCGATCCGCTGGGTGAAGTGGGGCGATGCTTTCGTCGATCTGGATAACGACGGTTGGCTGGACCTGATGGTGGCGAGCGGACACGTTTATCCGCAGGTAGATACGCTTCCCTCCGGCGATCGCTACCGCGAGCCCCGGTTACTCGACATGAATCAGGGCAACGGCACTTTTTGCGATGCCCACGATCAGGCAGGTCCGGCGCTGCAGGAAGCGCGCGCCTCGCGCGGACTTGCGGTGGGTGATCTGTTCAACGACGGCAACATGGATGTCGTCATTGAAAATCTGGATGGCGCTCCCACCATCCTGAAGAATCCCGGCATCCCCGGCCGTCACTGGATCAGCTTCGAACTGCAAGGAACGAAAAGCAATCGGCTGGCAATCGGCGCGCGCATGCAGATCGTTGCCGGCGGAGTGACCCAGACCGAAGAGATTCACAGCGGGGGCAGTTACCTGTCGCAAAACGATCTGCGCGTTCACTTCGGACTCGGCTCAGCCACAAAGGTCGAAAGCGTTGAAATCCACTGGCCGTCGGGCGCGACTGAAACTCTGAAAGACCTTGCGGCCGACAAGTTCTATCCGGTGCTGGAAGGAAAGGGTGTCGTACCGTTCGAAGAGATTCGACCCGAGGCAGCCAGGCCAGCCACTGAGCCCCCAGGTACCCCGCGGAAATGAGCCCGGTCGCCGGCCCCTCGTTGCTGGTTAGCTGTAAGTTACAGATTGCGTCCGGAGCGTTTATAGGCGACGATCGGAGCTCGAGCCGACCCAAACCAAACCATGTCCGGACCTCCTTCGGGCCCACATAGGCCTTGCAAACGCTGTTAATGGCCATCCTGCGCGATGCTCGCCGGTGCTTTTCGGGGGCGGACTCGGGCTGGAACGGACTTTCAATGACTTAGCTATTAGAGAATCACTTTGAGACAAACAGCAGTTCAGGTGTCGGAGGCTACCGCTGTGTTCACTGGAGTCTGGGAGCAGAGAGCGGCGCCACCCGCGATGCCTGAATCGGCTCCGTAGCAGGCGGGAAGGAATGGGATCTCATACGCCCGGGAGTTGATGCAGTTTTCGGAAGTCTGCCGGCGCATTTCGGGAAAGAACGGTTTGAGCATCGAAGCGACGCCACCGCCCATGATGATCACGTCGGGCTCGAGCAGGTCGATAATATTGCCCAGCCATACCGACAGCACAGCGACCGTTTCAAGCAGAACTTCATGGGCGAGCGCGTCGCCGGCGGCATCGGCGCGTCCCACCATTTCACTCGAGACCGATGGCAGGCGCCCATCCGCCATTTGCCATAACGCGGAGTTGCTATCGGCGGATGCGGCCATTTTCTCCTGGGCGCGCCTTGCGATCGCCGGGCCGGCGGCCAGAGTTTCGATGCAGCCGCGCTTGCCGCACCCGCAGGGCAGACCGCGATAGTCGATGCTCATGTGGCCGCCTTCCCCGGCCGCGCCCGTTCGTCCGTGATAGAGCGAACCGTCGAAGACCAGGCCGGTGCCGATCCCGGTGCCAAGGGTGGCGTAGAACACGTTGCGGTATCCGACGCCCGCGCCCCACCGCGCTTCGGCAAGTCCGGCGGCGTTCGCGTCATTGTCGAGTTTCACAGGAAGTCCATAGACGCGGCCGGTTTCGGCGGCCAGCGGAAAATTGCGCCAGCACGGCAGGTTGGGAGGATTAATCACGATGCCCTTGGCGGGATCAAGCGGGCCCGGCGAACAGATGCCGATGCCATGCACCGGTTTTTTGCAACTCGAGTGCGAGCATCGCGTCGATGGCTGCCTTCACCGCCGCAAATCCCTGGGCAGCATCGCCGTCAGCAACCATGGGCTGACGCACACGCGCAGTGATCTTGCCAGCGGGGTCGACGAAGCCGGCAGCAACTTTTGTTCCGCCCACGTCAACCCCGATCACCAGACCATCGCCAGCTTCTGACATCAGCGGGTTCCTCGTGCGCAACGAGTTAAGCGGCAACGATGGGCCTCGAACCCTTCCAGGCGTAGTACACGATGTAGAGATAGCAGATCGCGGGGAGGATGAAGGAGTGTTGCAGCCCGATGCGATCCGCCAGGAATCCGACGCCGAGAGGAACCAAAGCTCCACCGACGATTGCCATGATCAGCAGGCCTGAGCCGTCACCGGTGAGCGGTCCAAGTTCCGCGATGCCCAGCGTGAAGATACTCGGGAACATCACGGAATTGAACAGGCCGATGAGAATCATGCTCCACATAGCGAGCTGGCCAGAGGTGAGCATAGAAATGCAGACCAGCAGGCATGCCACCAGGGCTGCCACCCCCAGCACCTTGCCGGTAGAAACCTTCTGCAAAATTGCCGAGCCGATAAATCTTCCCACCATTGCGCAGAACCAGTACGAGGAGAGGTACTTGGAGGCATCGCTCGGCGAGATGTTCCCGATGTTTGCCTGGCTGAAGTAATTGATGAGAAAACTTCCGATGGCCACCTCGGCGCCGACGTAGACAAAGATCCCGACGATGCCGAGGACAAGATTACGGTGCTTCCAGACGCTGTGGGCGGTGTCGCCCTTGTGATGAACCGCGCCCGGCAGCGGTGGAAGCTTAAACGTGGAAATCAGAAATCCCAGCACGAGCAAGGCGATGCCGATGAACAGGTACGGAAGCTTGACCGACGATGCTTCGTGCACGCGATAGGCGTGCAGAGCGTCGGGAGACATCTGGCGCAGAGTATCCATACTCACGGCCGCGGCATTCAGGATAAGGTAGCCGCCCAGCAAAGGCGCGATGGTTGTGCCCAGCGAGTTGAACGCCTGCGCAAGATTGAGCCGACTGGAGGCCGTCTGCGGGGGGCCCAGAACGGCGACGTATGGATTCGCAGCGACCTGCAGCAACGTGATGCCGCCGGCCAGTATCATCAGCGCGCACAGAAACAGCGGGTAGGACGGAGCGGTAGCAGCCGGGAGAAACAACAAGGCGCCCGCGCCCATGACGAAAACTCCAGTCACCATGGTGCGCTTGTAGCCGATGCTGTCGATGAGGCGAGCGGCTGGAATTGAAAACAGAAAATACGCGAGGAAGAAAGCGAACTGAATCAGGCTGGCCTTCGCATAGTTCAAGTCGAAGATTGATTTCAGGTGCGGGATCAGCACGTCGTTCAAAGCGGTGACGAATCCCCATATGAAAAACAGAGACGTAACGACCGTCAGCGCGCCCCTGGTAGATGAGGAAGGAGCGGCTGCGGCCGGAGGAGAGTCGTTGGCTTGGGCGATTGCCATTTGTCTGAGATCAGATTCTGCTTGTCGAGTCGAAACGAACACAGAGGCGAGCGTTTCGCCCAGCATCATACCATCGCAAGCCCAGCTTTAGAGATTCTAAAATTATGAGACTAGGTAATCGATTATCTTATGAGATAAAACGTTTAACTTCTACTTGACAATACGATGGGTCTTCGGGCAGACTTTCGCGGATCGCCGGGTGTCCCGCCAACAGACAGATTGCATTGCGCTCGCTGCCCTTACAATCGGCAACGGCATTACCGCATCTCCTACTCTTGAAAAGGCCTCTATGAACAAGACGTGGGCGCTTGTGCTCTGCCTCTGGTTTTGCGTAGGCTGCGCTTTGGTTTCCGCAGGACAAGCGATGTCGGGTACGGTCGTTTTCAGCGAGGCCGGGTTCCCTGCCTCAGATTCCGCCGCGCCTTCCGGACAAATGGCCTCGATGGTAACGGGCGCGCAAACGGCGACGGCCGAACAACTCCCAGCGCTTTTACGCTCCCCGGAGACGCGTTTGCTGGTGCTGCCCTACGGTTCGTCATTTCCTGAAGCGGCGTGGCCGGAGATTGAGCGCTATCTGCAGCGTGGCGGAAATCTACTGGCGATCGGCGGGCGGCCGTTTACCCGCGCGGCATACCGTGATGGCGGCGGGTGGCATTTGCGCGACTACAGCGTGCGTTTCACACGGGCACTGATGATCGATCAGTACCAATCGACTCCAGGTTCCGAAGGCCTGACCTTTCGGGGGAATCCGGACTTCCCGCTCCAGATTCCAGAGTTCTCATGGAAGGAAGCGTTCAGCCCGGTGATTCGACTCAGTGCCGTGGATCTTTATCATCGCGGCGGGTCGACGGGTTCGATCGATGCCCGGGTGGATGCGCTTGCGTGGGGGATGCAAGATGGGCGCAAGCTGGCGGCGCCTGTGATCCAGATCGACCACCTACGCAACGGGTTCGATGGCGGGCGATGGATTTTCGTGAACGCGGCGATCGCCGCGGATTTTTTCAGTGCCGCGGAGACGATCCAGAGTCTGGCAGCGCAGGCGTTGCTGGGAAGCGAGGAGTTTGCGGTACGTCCCGTGCTGCCACTTGTATTTACCGGGAGAGCCGGTTCAAGTGAATGTGAGCTGGCATTCGGTTCATGCCTCTTCCGCCCCACTCACAGTCAAGATCGCGACGTTTCCCGAAGATAAACCGGGGCAACGTTCAGAGACCACCGCCACGGTTTCCTCAACGAATTCGGTCGTGCTTCCGGCGTCCGGTGGCAAGGGACTCTACACGATCGAAGCTGAGTTATTGGAGGGACCTGCAGTTCGCGCGCGCTATCGCACGGGGTTTTGGATTCGTGACGAAACTTACCTGCGCTCGGGGCCGCGACTCACGGTGAACCAGAATTATTTCGAGCGCGACGGGAAAGCGTTCGCCGTGGTGGGCACGACGTACATGTCGGGCGAAGCGCAACGGCTTTATTTCGAATACCCCAACGTCTACGTATGGAACCAGGAACTGGGCCAGATTCATGCGGCCGGGCTGAACATGATCCGCACCGGCTGGTGGACGGGCTGGGACAAATTCTGCAACGAGAACGGCGAGCCCTATGACCGGACTTTACGCACGCTGGAAGCTTACCTGATGACGGCGCGCAAGAACGGGTTGCCGGTGCAGTTCAATTTCTTTGCGTTTCTGCCGGAGGTGCTGGGCGGCGTAAACCCGTATCTTGATCCGGAAGCGGTGCGACGGCAGCGCACTTTGATCTCTTCCGTCGTGGCGCGCTTTCACGATGTGCCCTTTCTTGCCTGGGACTTTATCAACGAGCCGAGCATCTCGCAGCACTTGTGGACGATGCGTCCGAACGGAGATCCGCTGGAACTGACCGCGTGGAACGAATGGTTGAACAGGCGCTATCCCGACCGCGCAGCACTCGCCGCAGCCTGGAATCTTCCGGTGAGTGCGCTGGAAGGAACGATTCCCTTGCCCGAGGAGATTGAGTTCACGCAGCGGGGCGCGTACGTCGGACGGAACTCGCTGAAGGTTTATGACTTCTTTCTTTTTGCGCAGGAGGTTTTCGCGAACTGGGTGCGGGGGATGCACGACGCCGTCCGCGCCACCGGGTCGGCGCAGCTGGTCACGGTTGGGCAGGACGAGGGTGGCATCCAGGATCGACTGTCGCCGGCATATTGGGGACAGCATGTCGACTTCACGACCAATCACTCGTGGTGGCAGAACGATTATGTTCTATGGGACTCATTGCTGGCAAAACAACCGGGCGAAGCGATGCTAATCCAGGAGACCGGGCTGCAACGGGAATTGAATCTGGACGAAATAGCAAGACGCGATCCCGAGCATGAGGCTTCGCTGCTCGAACGCAAGGTGGCGGGGGCGTTTGCGCAAGGTGCGGGCGCGATCGAGTGGCTGTGGAACACGAACTCGTACATGACGGAGAGCAACGAGACGCCCATCGGGCTGGTCCGTCCGGATGGCACGGAGAAACCGGAGGCCGTTGTGATGCGGGCGATTGCGAGGTTCGCTCCGTCGCTCGATGAACACTTGCGGAATCCCGAGCTGCCGGCCATTGCTGTGGTTACGTCGCAGGCGGCGCAGTTCTCTGTGCTGGGTGACTTGCAGCTGGAGGCGCAGCGGAAGGCTGTGCGCGCGCTGGCGTACCAGGATCGTCTGACTTTGTATGCGGTCGCGGAGAATCAGCTTGCGAGGCTGGGCGCGCCGAAGCTGGTCATTTTGCCGTCGCCGCAGGCTTTGACAGAGGCGGCGTGGCAGACTTTGTTGAAGTACGTGGAGGATGGCGGAAATCTGTTAATCACCGGGCCCGTGGATCGGGATGAGCACTGGCATGTTGTGGGACGCAGTGCGGCGTTGAAAATTGGAGCAGAGGTCGAGCCGCTCATGTATCACAACGCGGCGTTGAATGCCGGCGGGCGAAGCATTCCGGTGTCATTCGATCAGCAGAAGCAGAATTTGATTGAGTCCATGCGCTTTGGCGATGGATCGACACTGAAGGAAATTCCGCACGGCAAGGGACGGATTTTCTGGGCGGCGTATCCGGTGGAACTGGCGGAAGGGACCGATGCAGCTGCTGCGCTTTATAGCTATGTGGCGGGCCGTGTGGGGGTCACGCCCCTGTATGACGTTGAGGGGCCGGTATCGCCAGGAGTGTTGATTTTTCCGATGGTGTTGGAAGATGCAGTCCTCTACATCATGGCTTCGGAGAGCGCGGAGGACGCTCAGATTGAGTTGAGGGATAAGACTACCGGGGCTTCCTTGAAGTTGAAGCTTGCCGGGCAGCGGGCTGCGATGGCTGTGGTGTCGAGGAAGAGCCGGGGAGTGGTGTCGAAGTATGGGTTTTAGAGCAGTTCGGGGTTTCGGGTTTTGCGTGAGCGGCGCGGTGCAAGCAGTGTGCTGTACTTACGGCTTGCTTGCGGAAACGCAAGGTCCCTCGTTTTACTTCGCTCGGGAGGACAAGATTTGGAGGATGTTTGGTGTAACAACAACCGATGTTTGGATAGCACCTCAGAAACACATCTCACTTTAGAAATTTGCCTTGTTCCAGTTCTTCGAAGGCCTGGCGGAGTTCGGCCTGGGTGTTCATGACGATCGGGCCGTACCAGGCTACGGGTTCCTGGAGGGGTTTGCCGGAGACTAGTAGAAAGCGAATCCCGTCGTCGCCTGCCTGGACTGTGACTTCGTCGCCGCGATCGAAGAGGACTAGCGAGCGATTGTCGGCCTCGGAGGGCGGTTTCGTATCGGCCCATTCGATGGCCTCGGTCGGGACCGCCAGAGGTCCGGAAGCATTGCAGAACTTCCCTGCTCCGGCGAAGACATAGGCGAAGGCGTGGCGCGTGGTCTCGATCGGTAGGGACTTTCTCCGTCCGGGCGCGACGGAGACGTCGAGATAAATGGGATCGGCGGCGATGCCGTCGACCGGGCCGCGCTTGCCCCAGAAATTCCCGCATACCACGCGCACGTGCGTGCCGTCGTCGTCAGTGACCTCGGGGATGTCGGCGGTTTTCACTTCCTGATAGCGGGGATCTGTCATCTTCAGATTGGCGGGAAGATTAGCCCACAATTGGAAGCCGTGCATGCGGCCGGCGGCGTCGCCCTTGGGCATCTCCTGATGAATGATGCCGCGACCGGCAGTCATCCACTGCACATCGCCGGCGGCGATGGCTCCGTGGTTGCCCATGCTGTCGCCGTGCTCAACCGTACCGGCGAGGACGTAAGTGATGGTCTCGATGCCGCGGTGCGGGTGCCAGGGAAATCCGGCCAGGTAGTCTTCAGGCACGTCATTGCGGAAATCGTCGAGCAGGAGGAAGGGATCGAAGTCCGAGGTACTGCCGAAGCCGAACGCGCGGCGAAGATGGACGCCCGCGCCTTCCGTGGTCGGCTTGGACTTGATCAGGCGTTTGACAGGGCGAATCGACACGCGGAAACCTCGGCGGCGGGAGCCACGATTATTTTACGTGAGAGGGTTAAGAGTTCGCGCAGCAAAGTCTTCGCATAAGCAAGTTGATCTTCACACCAGCACGGGAACGTTGGCTACGCCGACAGTTCCGAAAATCCGGCGATAGCGTTCGATTTCGGCGGGCGGGCCCATGGCCTTGGCATAATTGTCGGAAAGCTTCACGGCGGGCCGGCCTTCGACCTCGTGGACTTTGCAGATCAGGCTGAGCGGATCGAAACCGGAGCCGCCATCGGGATCGCAGGCGCGGAAATCGTTGGTGAGCAGCGTACCCCAACCGGCGCTGAAGCGAATGCGGCGACCGGGAACCCACTTGCGCAGGTCGGCAAAGTCGGTCGCGCTGTGGAAGTCGGCAATGGTTGTGCCGGGCTGGAGCGTTCCCGAAAAATATGCATGCAGGCCGAGGATGTCATCCACGTCGAGTCCGTCGGAGGCAATCATCAGCTTTGTCTTTGGGATTTCGATGGCGCTGTTCGAGCCAACGGATGTATTCGTCGCCCGCCACGTAGGGATCTTTGCTGTCGACGCGCTGTCCGGTCCAATCGGCGGCCCAGTCGGGGGCGTTCTCGAGGAACTGGGTGGTTCCGTAGGTATCGGGCAACATGATCAGCAGCGCGCCGTCGTAAGTTCCCTGCCACAAATCGAGCACGTGATACTGCGCGGCTTTCATTTCTTCTTGGTCGTTGGCGAGTGCGGCGAGCACCATCGGAATCTCGTGCGCGTTGGTGCCGATGGCTTCCAGATCGTGCTTGTGCGCGAGAAAAGCGTTCGAGGTGCCGATGAAGGCAGGGCCCAGATTGGCGGCCATGGCATCGACCACGTACTCCTGCCAGAGGAAGCTGTGCCGGCGGCGGGTGCCGAAGTCGGCGACCTTTAAGCCGGGAACTCCACGGAGCCGCTCGATTTTTCCCCATAGCTTGGTCTTCGCCCGGGCGTACAGAATGTCGAGACCGAATTCGCTGAGCTTTTTCAGGCTGGCGCGCGTCTTCAATTCGTTCACGATTGAGAGCGCGTAGAGTTCCCACATGGTGGTCTCCGGCCAGGTGCCCAGGAATTGCATCTGGATCTGGCCGTCTTTCACGGACAACTCGTAGTCTGAGAGGCGGAAATCTTCTTCGAGCCAGGCGAGGAATTCGGGCGTGAAAATTCCGCGGCGACCGTAAAAGGTGTTGCCGGCAAGCCATACCAGTTCTGACCGGCGGAAACGCAGGCTGCGGGCGTGCTCCATCTGGGCGTGGATTTCGGAGAGCGGCACCATGTCGGCCAGGCGGACCGAGGAGGCGCGATTCGAGAGCGCGAACGAGACTTCGGTTTTCGGGTAGTGCTTCCAGATGAACTGCAGCATCAGGAGCTTGTAGAAATCGGTGTCGAGCAAGGAACGCGTGACCGGGTCGAGTTCCCAGTTGTGGTTGTGCGCCCGCTCGGCAAAGTTAACGATCATCGCGCGGCATCCCTGTTTGACAGTTTGGGAAGTGATCGGGTCGAGTCACGCATTAGTTCCATCATAAATGGGCCGCGGCCGAATTCCTGGCAGGGAGCTGGGTTCGCTCGGCTTCCCGGCGGCAGTGCGAGGCTGCGTTGCGTATTTCGCTTTTTGTTCGCTACAATGCCGGGCATGGGCGCGTGCGCGATGCTGCGGGCCGAGTTGGCGGAGAGAGCCAGGAAATATGCGATCGCGAAGCAACTGCCGCATTCGCTGAGCTACGGCGAGCAGCCGGCAGTGTGCTTCGAGCCTTTTGGCGCAACAGCGCCACGGCAACTTTCATCCCGCCAGCTACAAAAGAATTTGCTCCCGGCCTGACTTCAAGTCGCGGCTGGCGAAGGTGCACACGACGGCAAGACGTTCGCTGCCGAGACCGGAAACGGGTTCGCGGGCGGAACTGGACTCGTGCATGAGCTCGGATGCGCTTCTGATGAATATTTTTTGCCATCCGGCAGTTTTGCGGAGTCAATCTGTCGCCCGAATGCTTGGAGTCGAATCAGGGCTTCACCCGCGCTTCGGGCTGAAGGCGCGGGTGCCAGCTTACTTCTGGCCGAGTCGACTCCACGGAAGTCGACATGCAAGTCGGTGACTTGCTGGTGGAGGCGAAATTGACGGAGAGTGATTTTCAGCGGGTGGAGAAGGCCAAGATGCTCCGGTATCGCGATTTTCTGTCGGTCTTCGATGAAGCGGCTCTTCCCCAGACCGAGCATCACTATCATTCCTACCAACTCATCCGCAATGTGCTGGCGGCGCATGACCGGCATGCTTCGTTCTGCGTTTTGCTCGATGCGCGCCGGAGCGACCTGCTAGAGGCATGGTACGCGGTGATGAGGTGCGTGCGGGCGGCGGAACTGCGAACGGCATGCAAGGTTCTTACGTGGCAGGAACTGGCGCACGCATTGCCCAAGAGTCTGCAGGTCTTTCTGGCGCAGAAATACGGGGTTAGCTAGCGGAGAAGCGCCTCATCGTGGCCGCGATCGGCAAGCCTACACAGAAGATGTGAATGAGCACGCCGATAATCATCATCTTCAACGAGAACGGAAATCTGCGCGCGTGGGAGAGCGGCACGACCACGCGGTTCATGAAGAAGTAGACGGCGATGCCGTAAACCACACCCGCGATGACAAACTGACGCACCAGAAAAGGCATTCGCCGGCTGAGGAGGTAATAGACGGTGGCCGCGCCGAAGGCGATGACGAAGTGACAGACCAGGCCGAGGAGGGCGGTGGCCATTCCGCCTTCGAAAGAGCGCGGACCCAGCAGTCCGGCGGCGATGCCCTGCAAGATGCGCAGCGGAGTCGCGCCAAAGAATCCATAAACAACGAACGCTGTGGTGATGTCGAGGGCGCCGGCGATGAGGCCCGCCCACAGAATCGCGCGCGACGATGATGGTTTCGGGACCAACCTACTGGCAGTGCTCATGTTCTTCTTACCCGTACTGGCCTGCACGGGCTGTCACAGGTGTACGGTCCTTCGTGCACCGCATTTTGTCTCTCAGTTGATCGTGATCTTTCAAGAGGAATCGCACGGTGACACATTGCTTTCCAATCTCGTCTAAACTTTTGGCATGATCTCCACTTTGAAACATGGCGAAGTGCTGGAACTGCGGATGAACCGTCCGCCGGTCAATGCGCTCACCAGCGAACTGCTGTCGGGGCTGCGGGAATCCATTGAAAAGGCGCCGCCAGACGGAATTCGGGCAGTGATCCTTTCGGGACTTCCGGGCAAATTTTCGGCAGGACTCGATGTGCCACTTCTTTTAACGCTTGACGCTGCGGGGGTTGCGCAGTTGTGGCGGGAGCTCTACGCGGTGCTTGAGACGATTGCTTGCAGTCCGATTCCCGATCGTCGCGGCAATCACCGGGCACGCTCCCGCGGGCGGGACGGTGCTGGCATTGTTTTGCGACTGGCGTGTGATGGCGCACGGCGATTACAAACTCGGATTAAACGAGGTGCAGGTGGGGATACCGCTACCTCCTGTCATCATGGGCGGGTCTGCAGCGTCTGGTGGGTCCGCGTCGTGCCGAGTATCTTGGGGTAAGCGGAGACCTGATCTCTCCGGAAGAAGCCCTTGGACGTGGGCCTGGTGGATGAACTGGCCGCGCTCGAGGAAGTTGTGTCACGCGCACAAGACTGGTGCACGCGGATGCTCGCCCTGCCACCGGGAGCGATGACCCTTACGCGGCGGCAGGCGCGAGCGGACCTGGTTCGGCTGTTCGAGTCTGGCATGGAGGCGGAACTGGAGACCGTCATTGCGAACTGGTGGACGCCAGGTACACAGGCAACGTTGCGCGTCCTGGTGGAGAAGTTGAAGAAGAAGACAGGGTGAAGATCCTGGTCGTCGGAACCGACGCAAGGCATCGCGGCATTCCCGGGGATGGATGGTTCGCGCATGGAAGCCCGGGAGCACACCAGGCTACTCGGCTTGCTTTCTGCGTACCCGAAATCCGGGGGCGATGTCCTTCCCTGCCCCAAGCTCTTTCAGCAACTGATCGAGCCGGGATGCCGCCTTCTTTAAATCTTCCTTCTCGGCGCCGGCGGCATCGGCCAATAATTGTTCGAGCCGTCCGGCAGCCGCTTTGAGTTTCTGTAGCTCGCCCTGGCTGATGTTATTTCTGGCCGCCGTTTCGTGGGCGCGCATGGCTTCCGCGATCCGCTCACCTATCGTGCGATCTTGATCCTGCTTTTCGTCGTACTCATGGGCCCAACCACCACTTCGCCTTGCGCGAACTGAAGACGGCACATCCAATCTAGCAGTCGAGGCGAGCGCCGACCACCGCTGGTTTCGTCATGGTTGCTCAATGCGCGGTACCGTGCGACTGACGCTAGACTCTTTGACTATGGTCAAGCGCGCTCCCGCCCGTAAGCGTCCCCGCAAAGCCAAGGCCGGCACCAAGGGCCTG
Organism: uncultured Acidobacteriota bacterium; assembly: GCA_963733805.1. GTDB lineage: Bacteria > Acidobacteriota > Terriglobia > Terriglobales > Acidobacteriaceae > Gp1-AA133. The sequence goes on from CAVTEO010000016.1 coordinate 282,630, forward strand.
CAACCCAGCGAGTGTCTCATCGAGGAACGCAGTGGTGTGGCCGAGGAACTTGCCGCCGCCGTCGACAAAGCCGGCGGTTGCGTGATCGGTTCCTACAAGGATCCTCTTGGCGGACATCCCCTGCTGCTCAGCATCCTTCCGATTGATGCAGTCGAGCCGACTCCGTTCCAGCGGGATTTGTCGGATACGCATCACAAACGGCTGGCGGACGTTATCAATAAAACGGGAAGATTCCTCGATCCGGTCATTGCCGTGACCGCACCCAAGGGCGGTTTCTGGACGCCGAACGGCCGCCATCGGCTCGCCGCCATGCAGCGGCTTGGCGCGAAGTCCATTACTGTTCTGATTGTCGGCGATCGCGAAGTGGCATGGCAGATTCTGGCTCTCAACACGGAGAAGGCGCACAATCTAAAGGAACGGTCGCTGGAAGTGATCCGCATATACCGCGGCTTGCTGGACGAAGATGGGTCGCGGCCGGAATCCAGTTTCTCCTATTACCTGGATGAAGCGGCGCTGGTAACCTTGGGCATTTGCTACGAGCGCGTGCCCCGCTTCGCAGGGGGTGCGTATCATTCGATTCTGCGACGACTGGAGTCCTTCAGCGACGAATCATTGCGAAGCGCGATTAAGGATCACGAGAAGCGGGCCACTCTCGTGCTTGACCTCGAGGAAAAGGTCGCCGCCGCGGTGAAAAAGCTGAAAGAACGCGGACTGGTGAGTCCCTACCTGAGGGCGTTCGTGGTGGCCCGCATCAACCCACTGCGCTGGATCAAGGACGAACCGCCGCCGCTGGAAGAAGTGCTGAAGACGATGCGCGACCGCGCGGCAAAATTTAACGTGGAAAAAATCAAGCCTCAGGATCTGGCGGGCGCTGCCGGTCCGCCCGACGACGAAGGCTAGGCAGCGAGCTTACCCTGCTTTTCGAAAGGTCAGGTTCACGCGTGCTCGGCCGAGCGCCGGATGAGTCGCGTCTTTCAATTCGGCGCACCCCGTGATACCGGGGCCGGGCGGGCCCACCCCAGACCACGACATCGCCATGGCGAAGAACGATGCGCTGAGTCTTGTCGGCGCGGCGCTCGCCTCCGAATAAGAACGTTGCAGGAATCCCCAGAGACACGGATACAATGGGCTGCGAAAAATCCCTCTCGTCTTTGTCTTGATGCAAGGACAGCCTGCTGCCCGGCTCGTAACGGTTGATCAAGCACGCGTCGGGGCAAAAGCCGGGAAATCCAGCTTCGTGCGCGGCCTTGATCGCCAGGTTAAGAAACGCAGCTGGCATCCTCGGCCAAGGCTCGCCGCTTTCCGGATCGATCGCATTGTAGCGATAGCCGCTGCGATCCGTGATCCACCCCAAGGACCCGCAATTCGTCATCGCCACCGACATGCGATAACCGCCGGGCGTGACCATGTGGCGCAGAGGCGCATGGGCAATGACCTGGCCAAGCGCGGACAGCAGTTCGGCTTCATCGGCCAGCGCGAAGGAGCGCAACAGGAATGCGCTGGGAGCCAATTCCTCTTTCGATCTGATTGCCACCGACGCATCGTCGAACAAGTCGAGGCTTGTGTCCTTTTCTTCGCATGGCTCTTTTTCGTTCCAATTCTACTTTGCGTCGTGAAAAATAATACCCAGGGTATAGCGCTGGCCGGAGCGCAGGCGGCTGACGCCATGCCGCATATTGACGCGATATGTTCCTCGCGTGCCCTGCACAGGGCGGTGATGAACGGAGAACGCCACTGCGTCTCCTTGACGGAGGGGCACGACCTCGGCGCGCGATTGCATTCGCGGGCGCTGCTCGGTGAGCACGAATTCCCCGCCAGTAAAATCTCTTCCCGGCTCGGATAACAGGATCGCGACCTGGATCGGGAAGACGTGCTCCCCGTACAAGTCCTGATGCAGGCAGTTATAATCGCCATCGCCATACTGAAGGAGCAAAGGGGTGGGCTTGTCCTGGCCGGACAAGTGGCAAAGCTGCAGGAAATCCTCATGGCGCGCGGGATATCGCACATTGATCTTCATGGCTTCATTCCAGCCGTTGGCGATGGCCGCGAGTTCCGGATAAAGTCCGGTGCGCAATCGCTCCACAGGAGCGGCAGCGGATATCGGAAATATTTATATTCGCCCTTGCCAAAACCGTGGCGTGCCATCACGACGCGGCTACGGAAATCAGCGTCCTGCGGATACATGCGAGGCGATTTCCCGGCACTCGTCGGGGGCTAGAAGTTCTTCGAGGCGGGCGCAGCCATAAGCATCAAGGTCTTGGACAAGGCGATGCCAGTCGGACTCCGGGATCTGCGAAGGCAGCTGGATGTATTCAGTTTGAGGAAGGTTCTTTACCCGCCTTGTTGCGACTCTCATCCCACAAGCTTATGCCAGAGAGCGAAATCGCCCGCACCCCGTTTCTTGCTTTCAAAACCGGGCGTAGTTCGGACGACAGAATGCAGAAAGGATTTTTGAACAACTTCGGCTGGCAAGGTCTCGAATGATGGACCTTCAAGTCTGATTTCCGGTGGAGTTCTGAAGCTGGAGACTGGGGCAGGATCGATAAGCCGTACGGGCATCCCCGCCCCGCGAATCCTGTCGACCCTACTCCACTACTGGAATTAAACCACTTCGTCGACGGGACAGCATGCGCCAACATGCGCCAAATGCCTCTTTGCAGATCCACTACCAGTTCCAAAGCCCAAAATCCTATGCAGCGAGCGACAGGAACCCCTGCCAGCAACCCCTAAGGGTGATGTCCCTCGACCGGAAGCCTTAGGGCATCTGGCGGATGGACATGACTGTCGGCATTGCTAGACTGACATATGGCATCCCCAAACCCCAAAAACGAATTGGTCACCCTTCTCGATCAGCAGCTTTCCTCACTCGAAAAGCAGGTTTTTGGCGTGATGAGCGAGGCGGAGTTGCGCGAATACGAGGCCCGGCGCGATCGCATTGTGGAGTTGTACCAGAAGATTCTGGAACTGCGGATGGCGGCCTGAGCCTTTTTCAGCGCTTACTGCGCTGGACTAATGAATGTCGCCGCTTCGCGACTCTTTTGCTGCGGGACGCTCTCGGTGGGGCGCTGTTGCTGGAACCTTGATCGCAGCCGTGTGGCGGGGCCTCGGGCGCTGCACTGTTGGAACCACTCAGACGCGCTGGATGATCGACCGGTCCATGGATAACACGGCGCCACTCTGTTGCAGCCGTGCTGCGTTCTTTTTGTGGTCGGCATCGTTCGCCAAGGTTGCACGATATTCTTCATAGGCCGATAGGGTGGGGAGGTCGATCAGGCCGAGCGCCTCGCTTGTCGGTCCGGCGAAGTCGATGGGAAGAAAATAGCCCGAGAATCTGGCCGCCGCTCCTGCGGATTGGTTCCTGCTCCGCCTCTACGTAGTTCCTGAAATCGCTCAGTTTGTTGGGATTGATTGTGTAGCGTATCGACAAGGTGATCATCGCCGTCTCCTGCACCTATATTAGGAGCGGCCCAGGTTTCTACAGTTCATCTCTCATCGAAGTATGGGTGCAGTTACGGGAAGCACTTAATGATGTGAGTTCGGGGAGGAATCGCTGGAAGATTTCGTTTCCTCGATGGCCTTCGATTCTCGCATTTCTAGTTCAGTTTGGCGCTGGTGGGTAGCTTCGATGGGATCGGTACCCGCCTTCATGCTGGTTTTCTCAAGGAAGTAGCGCCAGCCTTCGTGCCGGTCGGAGGGATTTTGGGACTCTTCGAATTTCTTTACCTGGGCTTCTGCGTTCTGTTTGCCTTTGACGACACCGACAACGCCCGCCGACCGGAACGTGCGGATGTTGTGGCGGATGATAGCGTAGGAAGCGCTGGATTCGTCGCGAGTCAGAGAGAGTCCATGTACGACACGAGAATTGTATGCCAGAAACCAGAAAAGGCGATCTCTCGCATGGAAATCGCCTCCTGAATCGATGCGCCGGACTAGATCGGCTGCACGTTTTCTGCCTGCCAGCCCTTGGGACCCTTGGTCACCGAAAACTGCACGCTCTGGCCTTCCTGCAGGCTTCTGAAACCGCCCGCCTGGATCGCCGAGAAGTGCACAAAAACGTCTTCGCCATTCTGACGGCTGATAAATCCATAGCCTTTGGCGTCGTTGAACCACTTCACTGTTCCTTGCTCCATAAACTGTTTGATTTTCCTTTTGTAGAGTTACGCTGGAAAGAGTCGGAAGAAATTGCGCAGGTGACTGGCTGTTAAGGCGAGAGCTGCTCACGACCGATTCGGTCTAACGCACACACTCATCGTATGTTGAGTGTGCCGAATTGGCAAGGACATTCGCGCAAAACGCACGGCTAGAGGCGCCGAAACTCCGCGAATAGGGCCACGATCCCCACAACAGGATGGCAGAGGGTGCTGGCGGCGTGTTTTAGCGGGATACCGGCAAACAGGGTATACTAAAGAGACTTAACCTCGAAGACACGTCATCAAAGCAGCTTGCGCCTTCGACGATTGAGAGATCGAGAGGCGTATTTGGATCTGTAATTCACCTCCAAAAACTCTCTTGTTCGCTGGGTGGCGCGCGGCACGGATTCTCGCACCTTGACGCGGCCTGTAATCATCGCAAGGGCAAGACTTTGGAAGCAACTGCTGCCTGGTAGACGAGAGGAATTTGCTATGTCTGGAATCAATGGCGACAAGTCGAGATTTCATCGGGAACGCAAACAGAAAATCGCTCGCCGGCAACGAACGCGTGAACTGCTGAGGCAAGCACCCGCTCAACCCAAATCCGGGAATTCTGGAGCCGGAAAAACGTCAAAATCGGCAGGAGAATAAGCGCTCCCGGACTTCCCTTCTTTCGCGCCAGGCAAAGAAGAAGGTGCTGCGGACGGTTCTTTCTACGCCAGAACCTGATGACTTATTAAGAAAGGATTGTGATGAAGAATCTTTACGTTGGGAACTTGCCGCACAGCACGACGGAAACTGAGCTGCGACAGCTATTCGAGACGCATGGTTCGGTGGACAAAGTGAGCATGGTAACGGACCGGGATACGGGGCGTTCGCGAGGCTTCGCGTTTGTAGAAATGACCGACGCGGGCGCAGCCGATAAAGCGATCGCGGCGTTGAACGGAACCGACCTGGGCGGCCGCACCTTGACCATCAATGAAGCCAAGCCTAAGACGGATCGGCCAAAATCGGGTGGCCAGCGCTTCGGTGGCGGAGGCGGCCGGGGCGGACGCGACGACTATCGCGGCCACGCTCGCCAGCCCCGCGAACCACGGTGGTAGCTTTTGTGCTGAAATAATTAAGGGAGGCCTAGCAACATTAAAGGCCAGAGATCAACAAAAAACAATTCGGGAGACAGGTTATGGCACGAGGCGGATCAACGTTCGAGAAGCGGCGGAAAGAACAGACCCGGCAACAGAAGCAACGGGATAAAGCCGAGCGCCGGAATCAGCGAAAACAGGAAAAACCTGCGGAAGGCAGCGTTGATGAGATGGCCGAATTGCGCGAACATGCGGCCGCGCAGGCTGCCATGTTCGAGATTGGTGCTGATCTGCCTTCTTCGCTCGAGACCTTACAGGAAAAGAAGCCGGTTGATTAATTTCGCGGACCAGCGCGCCTGCAATAACCAGGTACCGCGCTGGTCCACTCGAAGAATTCGCATCGCTCCTGTCGCGTTACACGAAAACCTCACCGGGCAATGCCGTCAGCGTTCGGGACGCCAGCGTGTTCTGAATGATGCGTGTTTCCAGCGATGACGTTTCCATCTGAGCTCGTTCTATCTTGAGCTTGAGAGTCCGCTCGATCTGGCGCAACTCCATCACCTCAGCGCCCGCCACCAGGGTGGAAGCGTGTCCCTGCGACCCCGCGCGGCCGGTACGACCCACGCGATGGATGAAGTCTTCCGCCATCTTGGGGACATCGTAGTTGATGACGTGGGCGACATCGTCCACATGCAGGCCGCGGGATGCGATGTCAGTGGCCACCAGCACCTGGAATCGGCCGTCCTGAAAGCCACTCAAGGCTCCGTTGCGTTGTGACTGGGAACGGTCGCCGTGAATCACGGCGGCGCTGAAGCCATCGCGGGCAAGCTCTCGAGTCAAGCGATCGGCGCCCCGTTTGGTGCGCGTGAAGATCAGTGTCTGGCCTTTTTGGGTATCGAGCAAACGACGAAGCAGCTCGAGTTTCTCTCCCGGGCGAACTTCGTAGGCCGTCAGTTGTACGCTTTCGGCAGGCTTGAGCACCGAGCCCAGCGCTACTCGGACGGGATCACGCATATAGTCGTGCACAAGGCCGGCAACCGATTGCTCCAGCGTTGCCGAAAAACAAAGCGTCTGCCGCCTTTGCGGAAGCAGGGCTACGATGCGGCGAATCGCCGGCAGGAATCCCATGTCGAGCATGCGGTCGGCTTCGTCGAGTACGAGCATCTTGATGTGGCGCAGGTCCGCGAACTTGCGGTTCACCAGATCCTGCAAACGACCGGGAGTGGCAATGACCAGACCCGAACCGGCACGAAGGCCATTAATCTGGGACCTCTCCGAAACTCCTCCGATCACGAGCGCGGCTTTCGGTATCTCCTGGCTGCGCAAGTGTTCGTATTGCTCGTGAACCTGCATGGCAAGCTCGCGGGTGGGCAACAGTACGAGCGCGACCGTTTGCCCGGCGGGTTCCTTCTGCAGCGTCTGCATCAGGGGAATCAGGAACGCCAATGTCTTGCCGGTGCCCGTTTGGGCGGTGGCGATGACGTCCCGGCCTTCTAGGGCGGGGGGAATTGCACGTTCCTGGATGGGTGTAAGGTTGGTGAATTGAGCTGCGGCCAGCTTCCGCTGCAAGGCGGAAGACAGGGGCAGTTCTGTAAATGTGGACATTCTAGTTTTGTTTTCTTTCTGAAGAGGCTGGTGTCACGCACACTCTGACACACGTCAAGAGTTGCCCTGCCGCTTACATTTGGATTTGGCTTTAACGAAACGGCGGGCAGGAAAGGCGGAGATGAAGCTGGTCGAAAAAGCGTGACCACCGCGTGACGAGCAAACCGTGGCAAAAGCGTCAAAAGGATTATAGCAGAATGAAGGGTTATCCACGATTTGGCGGGTTTTTCGGCAAATTACTCCGGCTTAGTCGTTCGCTGAAGTGATCTGCTCCAGGCCCGCCGCAGCCCCGTTCCACCTCTCGGGAACTTCCAGGTTTGGCATGGGAACACCCGCAAACAAACGCTGGCACGGCTTGGCCAATAAACTTGCCCACCTGGTCGAACGAGAGACGCGGGCGCTGTCGGTGGCAATTCCCGTGTCCGCATACATCTGCCGGTAGATTTTGGAGATAAGAACAAAGGCAAGTCGTGCCCGCATTGACTTAATAAACCGGGAGCGCTGCCAGATTACCTTAAGTCCATAAAACTCATCCCATACCGATTGGGTGCGGGAACGAACTTCCTCCGGCGACATCGTCGGGTGGGGCCAGTAAAGCTTCGGGCGCAGTGCTTGCGGAATCAGCCAACGCCGCGTGATGGGGATGCCGGCTACCTCCACGGGCGCCGCTTCCATCTGTTTTTCCCAGCGGATGAAATCCACGGTTCCGGGATAGGGCGTGATCATCACAAATTGAGCAAACGCAATTTCTGCCCGGACGGCAGCCGCGGCAGTCGCATCGAAGGTTTCCGGACGATCACTTGGCAATCCGAAAATGAATGACCCGAGCACGTAGACCCCGTGTTCACGAAATGTCCTCAGCCGTTTTACGAGTTCTTCCCCTGCGCAATTGAACTCCTTGTAAACATCCTTCAAGCCCTCCGGCGTCACGGACTCCACTCCCACGAGTGCTCCCTTGATGTGTGCCGTTTGCATGGCTTTGAGGAACTCGGGGTCTTCGGCGGCTTCCATGGTGATCTGGGTAAAGAAAATGGTGTCGGGCGGCAGCTTGGCCAACCTCTCCATCAGCGCAAAGCGCTCCGCCCGAATCGTTTTGAGTTCATTCAGACGGATCGTGTTGTGTTGCTCCTCAGCCAGGCGAAGGTCCGTAAGAGTCACGGGATAGAAATTGTCGTCGGCCAGAGCGATGAAGCGAAAACCCAGTCGACGGAGTTGTACGATTTCCTCAATCACGACGTCAGAGGAACGTTGGCGAGGGCGCTGGCCATCGGTTCTCCATACCGAGCAGAAGGAGCAGTGCTTGGGGCATCCGCGGACAGTTTGGACCGAGGCCCACATATAGCGCTTTCGTGGAATGAGGTCCCAGCGTGCGGGCAGGAACTGGGAGGCCTCAATTCGTCCACCTTCGTAGATTGGTTGAGGACATGCGCGCAAACAATCCGAGAGCACGCGCGACCACACTACATCTCCATCGCCCTTCACTACGGAATGCGCGGCCCCGAGTTCAAGTGCTTCTTGCGGGTAGAGAGTGGCGTGAATTCCTCCAAACACAACGTAGGCGCCGCGCTCGCGAGCCAACCGGCCGAGTTTGTAGCCGCGCAATGCATTGGCCGTGTGTACGCTGATGCCGACCACATCACCCGCATGAATTTGATCGGGGTCCAGTGCTGCAAGCGTCTCGTCAACCAGGCTGGGATCGCCGAAGCTGCTTGGCGTAGCTGCAGCCAGGACATACAACCAGCGGGGAGTGATTACCGCCGTTCCGAACGAAACATCACTCGGATTGATGAGGTGGACACGCATGCTTCGCTCTCCTGGGCTTTGCGCCATGCCGATACTGCGGTTCAAACTGCGTAGGAAGACCACTCACTGGCTAGGGTTCTGGCGTCCACGTTCTCTAAGCAGGCTTCGATCACGTACTGGGAATAAGCAGTGCTGTATTTTGGGCTGATCAGTCTTTGAGCTGGCTTCGACGGAGTTCACATGAGATGCCGTCCTTTTCTGCCTAGTCCGCAAAGGGCCGGCAAGCGGCGACATGCGGCTATAGCGCCCTAAGTGTACGCTAGCGCACCCGTCGACTGTGAAAATTTCGTTACCTACTGGAATCCTCGTAGATATTTCTGGAAGGTCGCAGGCGCCGCGGGCGCAAGCATAAGACACGTGTTGTTTTGAATGACTGGAAAGACCGCGGCACATTTCCCAATATGCCGTACGCCATCAACAAAGAAAGCACGCGTTGCAGGTGCGCTTCACGCGTGCGCGATTTCGCTTACCCCGACATGCCTCTTAACGCAGTGACTCGCGTCACATCACCGCGGGTCAAGGGAAGATATAATTTTTCGGGGATGGGCCCATGCCGGATCCGTCTGCGGTTGCAGGTCTTCGCCAGCTCAAGCCAGAAGAACTACGCACAGCCATTGCTGACTTTCTGCCAAAGAGTGGCACACGGGCCGAGCGCGTGGCGGCCATCGAGGCGCTGCTGCGCGGCGTTGCCGGGCAGGCGATGCGGGACACGATGGCAGAGTGGATCGTCGATGGCATCGTTCCAGTAAGCCGGCTGGTGCCGGAAGCTTATATCAAATGGCGTCCGCCGGTTCGGGACGCCATGAAGTTTGTGGTGGCTCGACTGTCTCCGGCTCGCCTCGCGCCGAAACTTCTTGAACAATTTGAGCTTCCGGACAGCACCTCAGCCGAGGTGCGATTGTTACGGTTGATCGCGAAGGTGCCGGGCCTGCAGAAACTCGGGCAGGTCATCGCCCGCAACCGGCACTTGCGGCCGGCGCTGCGCAATGCCCTGGCCCGCCTCGAAAACGGAATCCGGGACGTGCAGGTGGAGGAGATTGTCGGCATCATTGAGCAGGAACTCGGGCCAAGCTTGAAGAAGTTCGACGTCAGGATCGAGCTGGCAATGCTGTCCGAGGCCAGCGTCAGTGCGGTCGTGCGCTTCAGGTGGCGAGCTCCGCAGAATCGCCGGCGCGAGCGGGGTGTCTTCAAGGTGCTAAAGCCTCACATTCCTGAATACTTCGCCGAAGACATGCAATATCTGCAGGGGCTGGCCGAATACTTCGCGGATCGTCATCACACTTATGGATTTCCCGCACGCCTGATTCCCGACACTTTCAAAAAGGTACGGCGCCTGCTGCGGCATGAAGTGAACTTTGTGCGCGAGCAGAAGACCCTGGTGGAGGCGGGCCAGCTGTATCGGAACGTATCTGGAGTTCGAGTACCGCGGTTGATTCAACCACTCTGCACCCGCAGAATTACGGCTCTGACCGAGGAACGAGGGATCAAGGTGACGAACGCGGCCGCGCGGGTATCGCCCGCACGCCGGCAGCAAATTGCGGAGCAACTGATCGAGGCGCTGGTCGTTTTCCCGCTCTTTTCTGCTCAACAGGATGTCGTCTTTCACGGTGATCCGCATGCCGGCAATCTCCTCTATAACAACCGGACCGGAGAGCTCACGATTATCGACTGGGCGTTGCGCGAGCGCTTGAGCCGCGAACAGCGCCGGCACCTGGCCTTGCTGTTTGCCATGGTAGGGTTGCGCGACAAAGTGGGCGCGTGTAACGAAGTGCTGGCACTCAGCCAACGGCGAATTCACCATGCGTCTGCGCGGGGGAAGATGATTTCCGAAGCAGTCGGAGAGTTCTTCGACAAATTGCCGGCAGCGCACCTGCCCAGCATGGTGGACGTGATGCAACTTCTGGAGTTGCTCGCGATGAGGGGCGTACGGTTCCCAGGCTCGTTGATCATGTTGTCGAAAGTGATGTTCACGCTAGACGGAATCCTGAACGACATCGGTGGGACCGGCAGCAACATCGGATTTGCCATCGCTCGCCAGCTTGCGGGACATTGGCGCAGCGATCGGCGTGCCTTCCGATCGCCCCTGGCGGTAAAGGATTGGGTCACTCTGCAGTGCTCGGCATTGCTCTATACAACGCGCTTGTGGATGCGGTGCGAGGAGTTGTTATTGGATCGTCTGATGCCGGGGTCTTCGGCTAGTTCAACCGCATCGGCGTAAAAGCTGGAAACAGACCGTTCCCCTTCGGTCAATTCGAAAGGGAGTTCGGAACTCGTTCCTCAGGGCAGACGAGGGCGACTGCCCCTCCGCATCGGGAAGTTCAGGCGGCCGAATCGTTCCAGGCTGTGCTCCTCGCGGGTGGAATGAAACTCATGGCGCGCTCGGCCAGGGCAGTAATGGTCAGGCTGGGGTTGACGCCGAGATTGGCCGCTACCACCGAACCGTCGCAGATGTACATGTTCTTGTAGCCGAATACGCGATGGCGTTCGTCCACAACCCCACGCGTGGAGGAGTCGGCGATTACGCAGCCTCCTATGCAGTGAGCCGTGCCGGGAATATCGAAAAGAATTTCGGGCAGCATGCTCATGGGAAAGCCTCCCGTCAGTTGGGCGAATTTCTGGGCGAATTCATTGGCTCTTGGAATGTAGGTGGGAACCTTGTCTCCCCGGCTGACGAGAAACTTGCGGAACGGCCAGAACCAGGGGCGCTGCCAGCGCATCTCAATCTGGTTGTCGAGGGCCTGCATGCAGAGCAGAATCACAAACTCGCGCGCCCACCCTCGGGGTTGCAGCACTCGCAGCGTTTTCACAGGATGGCGCAGCATGGAGGCAAAAACATTCCGCAGCCAGAGGCCGATTCGACGTGGACCGGGCCGCCCATTGGTGAGGATTGTGGTCAGCAGTCCCATCGCATCCGAGCCGTTGGGGTAACGGACAGCCTCGATGTGAGTGTGTTCATCGATATAGACGCCCGAGCCGATGGCGATGCCTAGCGAAAGATCCTCGGCGTAGCCTGGCATGCGTGCGCCAATCAGCGATTCCGAGTTCGTGCGGACGTGCTGCCCCAGTTGCGAACTGATGAGAGGCAGCGAATGCTTCTCGCGCAGACGGAAGAGCAGTTCCATGGTGCCGAGAGATGAGGCAGAGAACACAACTCCGCGACAGGTGAATGTTCTGCGGATGGCGCCGGATCCAGGCGGTGGAGGAACGGGTCGAAACCTGGTATCCGGCACTGCCATCGTTTAGGCCCGACAGCGGCCGGACGTCGATGACCTGCGTCTCAGGAAATACGCGCGCGCCATGTTTTTCCGCGAGGTATAAGTAACCCAGATCAAGCGTGTTTTTCGCGCCGAAGCGGCAACCCATCATGCAACCGCCGCAGGCGAGGCACGTGGTCCGGTGAGGGCCCTCGCCTCCGAAGAAGGGATCGGGAACCGTGTGGTCGATGGGATCTCCATTCGGAGCCTGAAAAATTCCAACCTTGGTAGCGTAGAAGCTGGAGCCGCATCCGACGGCATCGGCAGTTTGCTTCAAGAGAAGATCGGCCGGTCCCAGGATCTTGTTTTCGATGGCGCCCAGCATGCTCGAGGCTGTTTCGTAGTACTGAGGCATCGCCGCTTTCCAGTTGGCCAAGCCTGTCCACGATCCTGCTTCCCAAACTTTATCTGGAGGCGTCAGCAAAGTGCAGGCGTAGGTGATGGATCCGCCTCCCACGGCGCATCCGTGAAAGACCGTCACATGCCGAAAGAAACGCATGTTGAAGAAACCGCGCAGTCCGAGACGGGGTCTCCAGAACCAGCGATGGATTGACCAACTGCTGCGTGGCAGGGAGTCAGGCGTCCATCGGCGCCCCATCTCCATGACGGCGACTTTGTAACCCTTTTCGGTCAGGCGGTGGGCGGAAACGCTCCCTCCAAAGCCAGAGCCGATGACGATGAAATCGAAATCGAATTGGTCCGCAGGTGGCATCGGGAACCTATTGTCGTGCCATGGAGAAGAACTCTGTAGTCGCGTGCATACCCATGCGAAGGTCAACGCAGAGTTCGGTCAGGCGTGGGCCTTCGCTTTCGCCCAAGCAGATCGGGGAAGCGGGCATGGGACTCGCAACGATCGTGTGGACCCTACAGCCGGTCGCTCGCCACCAGCCATAAAAGGTAGAGCCAGCGACATGGCGCACCCGCAGCGGACTCCACCCAGAGAGATCAGGCGCCCCAAGGCTGGTATCTACTGTCACACTCCTGGTGTCGAGCCGCAAACCTTCGTGAAGAGCCTTCAAGGCGCTTTCTTTTGCACTCCATAGCAGCGTCACTAGAGCCGGCCGCTCCGCGGCAACGGCCCGCGCTACCAGGGATTGCTCTTGCGGGGTGAAGTAATCTGCGACGAACGCGTCGGCGCGATGACTCGATGAGTTCCAGGTCACAACCCAGGGCGACCCCAAAGGGCGCGACGGCACAGATCGCAGTGCCTCCACTATGGCTGAGTGAGATGCTGAACGGAGCCGCCAGATTTGGAACCACTGCCTCCGGGGCGCCGGAGGCAGTGGCGCAGACCTCGATTCGGGCGAGGATGCGAGCGATGGCTTGGCCAGTTCAAGCAGGCGGCAATCGCCCGCTTCGCCGTCCAGCGACCGAGGCGCCAGTCCGTGCGTCTTTTCGCGAACCGAAAACGGTGAAGGCAGCTCGAGTTCGTTGGCCGACAACCAGTCGTTATCGACCGGCAGGTCGTTTTCGGATTGCTCCAACCAGTAGACACGCATTCGAGAAGCCTCGCCGCTAGGCTGCTTGTTCTTCTCTGTTCGTAAATGTCATCTCATCTTCTTTCGCGATTCCCCGCGCGACCGCATCGATCAGGTACGGGCGCAGGGTCGCGGGCGGAATGATGCGATGAAGCGCGCCTACTTCGAGAGCGCGTTGCACGCTGTGAACGCGATCGAATTCGGCGGCCATTTCTCCCAATTTCTCCGAGTGGACGATTTTGAAGAGATCTTCCCACTCTTGCCGGAGGCGGGCCTTCTCGACGCCAGTGGCTTTCGCCATGGCCTCGGTAAGAGCCTGCAGGCGTGGGTCTTTCTTGGCGCGGGCCTCTACTTCGCCGGCGAAGACCACGGCGGCGGCGGGCGCGCCTCCGATGACAGAGGCATAGGTTCCCTCCAGCGCCGCAACCTCGATTTGTTCGTTCAAGGCGCGGGAAAAGACGACATACGCCCCGCCGTGATAGCGGGAAATCACGCAGAAGACGATGGGGCCTTTGAAGTTCACAACCGCCTGCCGATTTCCGCGCCGTATTCCAGTTGCAGCCTGCGCATCGATTCCGGAGAGCCATCGAATCCCGATAGATTGGCCAGGAGTACCAGGGGACGATTGTTGCTGGCGGCGTTGATGGCGCGGGCAACTTTCTTGGAGGACTGCGGGAATAGCGTGCCAGCGCACCACTGGTCCGGCCCATCGGCGGGAACGAATCCCAAGCGCGGAACCGGCCGCGACTCGATTCCAATGAGGCAAACGGGATAACCGCCAAGATGGGCATCCCAGACTACGGTGGTTTCCGCCGCCCGCATGCCGGCCCAGCGCTCCAGGGGCGCGTGATCCTGATCGATCGCGCTCATCATCACGGTGCGAATGTCGAAGGCTTTCTTCCTTCCAGGATTGGTTTGCATCGGACAAGATGTCGCCGATCCGCGTTGAAGCCCTCTTCTCCTGCTGCGGAACGTGCGGATAATCGCGAACGTCGCGGTCGACCGGATCTGTTGTCGCGGCCTTCCGCGGGAAGCGTTCGCCGGGGAAGATATAAGTGTGGTCGTAGTGACGCAGCAGGATGTGACAGGCTTCGGCAATGTCGGGGGCCCAATACTGGGCCTGGCCATTGACGCCCATGATGCGGTCATAGCCTCCAATTCCCTGGTTATCCTCGGCGGAAACGCTTCCTGAGTAATCGAGCGCGCGCTTTCCGGTCAGGACCATAGCAGCCTTGGGCGTCATCACCAGGATGCCGCGAGTGTGCATCAGCATGGTGGCTTCTGCGTTCCAGTAGGGCTGGGCTCCGACGTTGATGCCGTTGATAATCAAGTTCACTTCACATCCGGCCTGGGTGAACTCGATCAGACGGCGCAGGACACGGGCGATCCAGTCCATGTTCTCGACGCCACTTTGCATCGAGATTTTGGCGCCTGCGGACACTGGAAACCACTCGAGAGGCACGCGCATTTGCTGCGCCAGATCCAGTGCTGCCATAATCCGGCGGCATTCCGGTTCGGCGATTGCCCCCAAGTCTTTGCTGGGATCGCCGAGCAGAAGGACGCGCGTCATTCCTTCGGGGTATTTCTCCGTGAAGTTGCGAATCACTCCTACAACAATGTTCGCCTTATTCAAGCCGTACGGACGGAGGAGAGGAACCAGGCGATTGTCGGCATCGAGGTCGTGCTCGACAAATTCGCCGGGTGGGAACTCGGCGCGCGTTTCATGTGGAGCCGGAGTGAGCATCCGGATGATCTCGTACGGGTAAATCAGCCCGCGCTGGCGCATGCGCACAACCTTCTGTTCGTATTCCGCCAGCGGCTTCATGGGCTGCAGTTTGTCGGCGGGCCGGAAGGTAATGAGCGTTCCGGTGCCAGCCGGGGTGGAAATGCGGACAATCATGTCGCGCAATTCGCCGGTCGCTGGATTGGGGATGCGGGCGCGGACGACCACCTGCTCCAACCCCAGACCCTGGGTAGATGGGGCGAGGCGGCGCACGATCGCATCCAGTTCATCGCGACCCAGATTGAGCGGCGGCCACACGTAGAGGAATACCCGGTTCCAGTGCAGCCGTTCCTGAGGCCTCCGCCGCGATTGGTACAGCCGGATGCTCGCGAGAGTTTCCGCCAGCATGCGTTCCAGATGAGGCAACTGAACAATCCGCCCGGCCTCATCCCGCACCGCTGTCACATCGCGGACCTCGGCGCAAGCAAACAGCCTTTCATCTTTCGGGTTGTCGCGAGCCACGGCGTGGAGAAGATAAACATCCTCGATGGAAGGCAGCCGCTCGAGGTTGAAATTACTGAGCCGCCATAGATGCAGCCTCTTGCCCATCATGGGATGCAAGCCGCGGTACAGTTTCTCCTCGGCATATCCGGAATCGGATGGACGATAGGTGAAGTGCAACATTCCACTGATCCCATCGCCGCGTCCCGGGCCGGCAACTGTCACCACGATCCGCCGGTTGGGACGGGGAAAATGGGAGCCTGGCTGAGGATTGTCTGGATCTCCTGCTGCTTGACTTCAGCGTCGTCGAGAGCGCCGTCGTGCCAGGTGTAGAAGTCCAAAACAATGTCATGTGCCGGGCGGGACCCTCACCAGAAGAAGCGCCATGGCGCGGGCCGGCCTCTGCCAGAGGCCTCGTAGTCGGCATGAGTGGCGAAGACGTGAATATGCTTTCCTTCATGGATGTACTCCGCAGTGGCGTAGCAGTGCCCGTCCACTTCGAGAGAGTGCAAGCCCGTTGAGGGACGAATTCGGTAGTAACGCGCGGTGATGCGCCTCCAGCATCAGCCTTCGCAGCGCGGCATGCGCTGACGCAAAGCGGCCGGACAGACGAGTTACCAGCGGCTGTGGACACTCGACCAGGGCACGCAACCGCTCGGGACGGTCAGGCGGCATGGGGATGGGCCGCCAGATAGGTGAGATGGGCTTCACCCTCCTCGTAGACATGTTTTCGCGGCGCACTCAAACAGGGGCTGATCGAAATAACGGTAACGAACCTCACGAGCCAGGTCGCTGAGCGCGACGAAATTTCCGTTCGTCAGCGAGATCATCCGGTCGAGCAGCGCGCGGAACGATCTCCTCGACGCGCGGAGCCAAGATCGCCGCTCGCTGCAGGCGTCTTTCGAGAATTCCAATGGTGGGCGCGAATCTGGTGTTCGATCCGCTGATGTGATTTGCAGATCCACAACAGAGTCTCTTCCAGTTGTGGCGAGGGATCGAGAGTAGCAACGCCGTAATGCGATAGCGCCCGCTTCAAAGAATTGACAAAGACTGCGGGAAGACCTTCGCCGCGCGTATCGAGCATGCGAAGGTAGGCGAACAGATAGGTTTCGGCGGTGGGTTCCTCGCAATGCTCGCCACACTCACTTCGGGCTCGCGTTGGAACAAGGCGCAGACATCGACAAAGATACTCAGTATTTCGTCCTCCGCCTGCCGTATATCGTCGCTGTCAGCGGGACAAGTCTTGCCCCACTGAGCGAGCAGCGCGGTGCTCTTCTTTCGGATCAATATCAAAACCCAACATGAGCTGACGAAGATCTTCCAGGCTGCGGCGGCAAGTGGACTGGTTCACCTCATCCGTGAGGATCTGCAGTCGGATGTGACGCCGAAATCGATGCGCGCCGTTTCCGCACCGCTCCGTCGTCGGCAGTATCGGGCTCAATCTGCAGGAGCGGAGTGCCCGTGTCGACCTGAACATTCGACATGGTCAGGACTTTCCGCACTCTTCCGGAAAAGGGGGCGACCACCTGCATCTCCATCTTCATGGCTTCGAGAACAGCCAGCCGGTCCCCCACCGACACCATGTCGCCCGGCTTCACGTTGATCGAGACAACCACGGAGGGTGAGGGCGCATGAACAATGCCGCCGTCGTCCCGCTCAACGCAGTGGGACACACCATTGACTTCAATGCGATAGTTCCGTGCGTGAGCAACCGAGACGATGTGGAAATGCTGACCGAACGCCGTCAGCCAATATTCAAATTCGCCGAACCGACCGACAACGGCGTCGACACACGTTCCATTCAGCTCCAGGCGGTATCTTGTTCGGGCCAACCTGGCAGATTCTTACGGAGTAGGGATTTCCTCGATACCGGAGAGCCACGTTGCGTCCAACGTCGCTTCGAACCTGCGGGCGGCCGCGGGCCGCCGAAGCATAGAACTGCGCGCGCTCCACTGCCAGTTCCGCGTTGTAGGCTTCGATCGCAGCCTGCGCCAGAGCTACATGGGAATACCTCTGAGAGATATGGTTGCCATTGGCAGCCAGTTCGTCGAGCCAACCGGTGTGGACTTGTCCCTGCTGCACCTCTTCGCGACTCAGGAGTTCGAGCAAAAATGGTTTGTTACTGGTCCCGCCCTGGATCACGACTACGCTCTCGCGGAGTGCGCGATGGAGACGAGACAGAGCTTCCTTGCGGGTTTGCCCGTGCGCGATAATCTTCGCAATCATCGAGTCGAATTCGGGTGCAACGGAATCGCCTTCGGCCACGCCTGTATCAATGCGTACCCCCGGCCCCGTCAGCATTCGGAACCTTTGAATCATGCCGGGGGCGGGAGCGAATCCGTTTTCAGGGTCCTCCGCGTTCAAACGCACTTCAATGGCATGGCCAGTTGTGCGGGGAGGTTCTCCGGTCAAGTGGCCGCCACGAGCCACGTGGATCTGGAGTTTCACCAGATCGATGCCTGTCGTGCATTCGGTTACCGGGTGCTCGACCTGTAACCGGGTATTCATTTCCATGAACCAGAACCGGTTGTCGGCTGGTTCGCACAAGAACTCCACGGTGCCCGCGTTCTGGTAGCCTGCGGCCTGGCAAAGGCGGATGGCTGACGCGCGCAAGAGCAGGTCCTGCTCAGCGGAAAGCAAAGGAGAGGGTGCTTCTTCAAGAACTTTCTGATGGCGTCGTTGTACGGTGCAATCGCGAACCCCAGCGGCCCAGGTGGTGCCGAAATTGTCAGCGATGATCTGGACCTCGACGTGGTGGGCGCCGATGATCTGGCGTTCCAGGAAAACCGTCGGATCTCCGAAGGCTTTGAAGGCTTCGGCGCGAGCTGCGTCAAAGGCTCGCGGCAATTGCTCGGCGGAGAAGAACTTCGCGAATTCCACGGCCTCCTCCGCCGGCCGCCGCCTTGATCAGCAGCGGATAGCCGATGGCAGCGGCGTGATGCAAAGCTTCCGGAAGGGTTTCGACCGACCCTCCGCTCCAGGCAGCAACCGGAATCTGGGCTTGTTCGGCCAGGTGTTTGGAGGCAATTTTGTCGCCCAAACGACGCATCACCTCTGCATCCGGACCGATAAAGACGATGCCCATCTCGCGGCAGAGGTCGGCGAACGCTGCATGCTCGGCAACAAAACCCCACCCTACCCAGACCGCATCGGCGCCAGCTGAGGTCATTGCGCGGGCAAGACTCTCATAGTCAACGTACCGGCTTTTGAATTGCCCGGTATTCAGGTCAAGTGCGTTGGCGGAGCCCAGGCACACTTTTTCGTCGGCTTCACGAACGAACATGGCATTCCGGTCAGGGTCGGTAAACAACGCGATGGTGCGGAGTGTGGTGCCCTGTTCCTGATTGAGTTCGCGAACCGCGTGAATGAAGCGCATCGCGGCTTCGCCCCGATTGATGATTGCCACGCGCTGAAAGTCGTGATTCATGACCTCTCCGATCGAAGGCATCCTCGGCGGTTTCGGTGAGTCGCCTCAGGCTGCGACCAGTGTCGGCGACAACATTGCATGCAGGGTTTTCACCTGGTCAGCATTGACGGCGCTGGGCATTGCAATCGTGCGATAGCCGCCGAGATGCACATAACGGCGACCAGCCTCGTCCACGACCTCGGCATCGAACGTGCCGCTGCGCCGGATCGGGCGTCACTACTGCATAGAACCGGACATGCGAATCCGGAACCTTCGCCGAGGAGACGCACTGAACGTGGTGCGGCAATCCCATGCGATCCTGTGCGCCCATTTCCCAGAGTCCGGCGGTCTGGAAACAGAGTTCGATCAGGCGCGGCTCCATCAAGGTTGGCAATTCAAAAGGATGGTGATTGCCGGGAAGGTTCTTCGCCAATAACCCGATCATGCGGTTCCCATCCCACCAGGCTCTTTCGAGTACCTGGTAAGCCGGTCCGTGGAAGTAGAGGCGATAGATCTGGGCGGCTTCGATTGTCAGTCCGGCGGGCAGCGGCGGCGCCGACATTTTTAATACTTCGGGCAGAAGTTTTGCGAGCCGCACGCGACCGGTGAAGTGCGTCGTGATTTGCGGCTCGGCCTGGTTCGAGAGCGACCGGCGACCGATCAGTTTGCAGTCCGCAACTATTTCCTGACCGCGTGCACGGATGGTAGCTTCGACTGTCACCGTGCGCGCTTCGTGACGATAGAACTTGAAGGGCGCAAGGAACTCGACGTCTTCCACCGCCTGGACGTGCCATCCCGGAAGGATGCGCTGGGCAGCTTCCGCGAAGGCTTCGATTCCCATGACGCCCGGCAACACCGGCGTACCCTCGATCTGGTGATCATGCAGGAAGGGTTGAACCTTGGGATCAAGCGTGGTCTCGATCGTGAGACCGCCGTAAATGCCCATGCCCGCAATCTTGCCGATCATGGGGCCGGCTGGTTGCAGGGCTTGTCCAGCCGCAGTGTTCTTGGCGGATACGTCGACGCCACCCGTTCCATCCCACTCCTTCAACAGAACGCCCAGGCGCTGGCCAATCACGATCTCACCCCGTGTGCTGCCTGCGGTGAGCTCACGGCGTATCAAGGGAACACCCGCTTCTGGCGGAAGCATGTCGATGCCGGCGGCTTCCATGATCTTCGGGATAGATCCACGTGTCGCCATGCCGATTCCCCCCCACGCAGTCCAGTCAATCGCAATGCCGCGCGTGGCTGGACGAGTAGTTCGGAAGCTCGAGGTGATCTTGCAGAGCAGGTCGTTGGCGGAACTGTAGTCCGTCTGTCCAGGATTACCGAATCGGCCGGCAATCGAGCTGAAAGCTACAGTTGCGCCCAGAGGCATATCGCCGATGGCGTGCAGCAGGTTGAAGAAGCCATCGCACTTCACGTCGAAGACCAGGTTGAATTCCGCGGGTTCTTTATCCGCAAGCGAGCGGCTGCGGTCAAGTCCCGCGGCGTGCAACAGAACATCGACGCGCCCGCTCTTGCTGCGCACTTGTTCAATGACCTTGGAGACGGCTTCGGTGTCGGTGAGATTGACGCTGAAGTAGTAGGGATTGCCGCCGGCATTGCGCACGGCGTCGATGGCAGAGCGCGCCGCCTGGGCCCGCTCGAGAGCGGCGAGTTCCCTTTCGACCAGAGCTGGCGTGGCGCGCTCACCGCGCGCCTGGATCCGAGCGAACAACTCGCGTTTCAAGCCGTCTTTGTCGGAGACGAAGCGCTTCAAGTCGGGATTATTGGGATCCGGCTCAGGCACGACATCGAGTAGGTAGAAGGTGCCCCCCGAGGCCGCGGCCAGGTCGGCGGTGATGGCAGAGACGATGCTTCCGGCCGCTCCAGTAATGACGAAGACCGTGCTTTCGTCCAGCGTCAAACCGGACTGCCCATTGGCTGCGGGTTGCTCTTCGAGGCCGACCGTCCAACGCAATCCACCCTTGTAGCCAATTTCAACCGCTCCCGGATCGCTGAGAGTTTCATCTAGCAGGAGCCTGGCGATTTCTTCTGGAGTGGTCTCGAGTCCGAAGTCGATTGCCTTGACGAGCGCTTCGGGGCGTTCCCGTTTGTAGGTCTTGGTGAATCCCGTGACAGCGCCACCCAGTGGAGCAAGGGCGCCCGCCTCGTCGTAACCATGCTGGCCACCCAGCCGAGTTGCCGAAAGCAGGAAAGTGCCTGGCTTCGCAATCTGCTCGAATAGAGCTCGCATGGTGGAATAAAGCGACTTCAAACGCAGATGCACGGCTTCATGCCACGTGGCCGGATCCATACCGCGAATGTCGCCCTCGGGATCAAGTGCAGGCAGCCAATAGACGCCATGCACCGGACCCGCCGTGAGCCAGCCCTGGAGACTCTTCGCCAAGGCGTCAGCATCAGGTGCGTTTTGGATGCGAAGTACCTGCACGCCATTGCTCTCGAGAAGTCTCGCAAGCGCATCGGCAACAACGCCGGTCTTATCCGGCATGATAACGACGCGGCGATCCAGGTTCAGCGCAACACCGGTCGGTTTGCAGATCGCAAGCGGCGGGCGCAGGACCGCGATTGGAACGCGACGAGGAATGCGATTGGCGGCATCCAGGCTGGCAAGAGGCGGCCGCTGCTTTGGTGGTGTTGGAGCTACCGCTTTCGAGACTTCAACTATTTTCTGCGCCCCTTGTGGTTCTTTCGCGACAGAAGGGGTTCCTGAATTCGAACGCTCTTGCGCGAACTTGATCACGTGCGCGAGGGTTGGAAATTCACGCAGCTTGAGATTTTCGTCACGGGGAATGTTGTATGCCGCGCGAATGGCAACGAACATCTCGGCTTGTTTCACGGTATCGATGCCGAGATCGGCTTCCAGATCAAGATCCAGGTCCAGCATATCCTTTGGGTAGCCGGTCTTTTCCGCGACGATCTCCAACACCTTTTCCTTGATCGATTCGTTTGTGACGGCACTTGGCGCGGGGGCTATCGCGGGAGCGGGTGCGGATGGTTTGTCGTCGATGGCAGCCGGTGGCTCGGAGGCGAGGTCGGGGCGTTTCTCGAAGACAAAGCGGATCACGTGCGCCAGGGTCGGGTAGTCACGCAGCTTGCGGTTTTCGTCGCGTGGAATGTTGTAGATCTCGCGGATGGCGGCAAACATTTCGGCCTGTTTCACCGTATCGACACCCAGATCAGCTTCCAGATCGAGGTCGAGGTCGAGCATGTCCTTGGGATAGCCGGTTTTCTCGACAACCAGGGCAAGGATCCGCTCTTTGACAGAATCTGCGTTGCTCTCTTGCGCCGGACTTTGAGGTGGCGCAGCTGGCTGGGCCACGATCTCCTCTTTATTAATAAGCGGAGCGACGGAGATGGGCGGGGTCCCTGGTACTGGCGTGGGGTGAGCCAGGTCAGGGCGCTTCTCAAAAACGAAACGGATGACGTGCGCCAGCGTTGGATAGTCGCGAAGCTTGCGATTCTCATCGCGCGGAATGCTGTAGATCTCGCGAATTGCGGCGAACATTTCCGCCTGCTTCACGGTATCGACGCCCAGGTCAGCCTCGAGATCGAGATCAAGGTCAAGCATGTCCTTGGGATAGCCAGTCTTCTCGACCACCAGGGCTAGGACGCGTTCCTTTACCTCGTCACCGCTGGCGTTTGCTGCAGCAATGGTCACCGCTTCCGCCGTGGCGGCCGTGGTCGCTTTACCGTCGGGCACGGGTGTGGATTCAACTGCGGCGTCCAGGTCGGGCCGCTGGTCGTATACGAAGCGGATGACGTGCGCCAGTGTCGGGTAGTCGCGCAGCTTGCGATTTTCATCGCGCGGGATGTTGTACGCTTCGCGAATCGAGGCAAAAACCTCGGCCTGCTTGACGGTATCGATGCCGAGATCGGCCTCGAGATCAAGATCGAGATCCAGCATGTCGATCGGATAGCCGGTCTTCTCGGCAACCAGCGCGAGGACTTTCTCTTTTACCGGCTCTTTGCTGTCTGACGTTGGTGGAGGCGCCACTGGAATCGGCGCGACGACCTGAGGTAGGGGCGCAGGTTCAGCGACTACGATCACCGGTGTCGGCACTGATCGCGCACCAGCGGGCGGAACAAGAACTGGCTGCTGAGCGACAATCTGCGCCTTCGCTTGAACCTCGTCGATCGCAGCCTTCGCCGGTTTGATGCTTTCCTGCACTCGCAGCGTACGACGAACCACTTCCAGGGCCGGCGCGGGCTTTCCTGAGATTCCGGTCAGCCACGAACTCCAGGCAGCGTCGTCTGCAACCCGGTATGCATACCCAAGCGCATTGGGCGCGGGGCGCACTCCGTCCTTGGTCTTCGTCCAACGCAGGAGCATCATGCTGATCTGCGATCCGAAACCTGCGCCGAGGTGGATAGCATATTCGACCGGATAGGCGCCCCCTTTCGACAAGTTCAAAGCTCCCAGCTCGGGATCGATTTCTTTGAAGTTGGCGACCGGAGGAACGCAACCGGTCTCCAGAGCCTTGACGGCGACCACGTCCTCTATGCCCGTTCCCATGGCGTGGCCGGTCATGCCCTTGGTGTTGGCAATGACGATCTGGTCGGCTACGTCGCCGAAAACGCAACGAAGCGCATGGATTTCGGCTGACGCGCTGCCGCCGCGCGCCGGCGTGTAGGTTTCGTGGGAAACGAAAATTGTGTGCGGCGCAATTTCCCGGCGAGAAATACCGCTGCGCGCCTCGGCCTGGGCGACCAGATTTTCCATCACCTGGCCGATGTGCTGAACATCGAGCCGCGTGCCATGGAATGCACTGTTGCCTGTCACCGTCGACAAGACTTCGCAGATGGGCCGGATGCCCCGCTCGCGAGCAGCGCTATCGCTCTCGACTACGAGGGCAGCCGCGCCCATGCCAATGATCAATCCGTGGCGGCGACGATCAAACGGAATGGCTGCTTCCTCGACGACTTCATCCGTGGCAGCCGCCCCGCTGGCGAGGAAACCCGCTCCCATCCAATCGATCAGATGGTCGGAGGTCACGTCGTCGGCAGAAATCACGATCACACGGCTGCAGCGTCCGGCATGAATCCAGTCCTCGGCGAGCGCCACCGCTTGGGCAGTGCTCGCGCATGCTGAGTTAATTTGCGTGTTGGGACCGCGAGCGCCGATGAATTCGGCGAATTGCGAATGTCCCATGGACAAGGTTCGCAGCAGGAAGCGGCGCTCAAATACGTAAGGCTCTTTCTCAATCGCGGCGTGCAGTTCCGCGATGCGGCCATCCAACTCCTGGATTAAGCGAGAGTGACCATTTCCTTTCCCCATCTGAGCTCGCAGGCTTTCCAGGGTAGACTTTTGCTCGCGCCGGGCGTGGTCGGTGTAGTAACGCCCTATCTCGTCGGCAAAGGAATCCAGGCCCGGAAACGCCGATGCGAAGATCACGCCCGTGTCGTCGCGCATGGCGTCGGGCAAGGACCAGCGGTCTGGAAGTTGGGTGCCTTTGCTGGTGGTCTTGTAGCGCAAAACCAAGGGAATGCCAGCGTCGCGCAATGCGTCGAGCCCGACTGCCATGGCCAGTTGCGTCACGCGGTCGAGGGCGGCCAGACGATCGGCGGAGATGCCGAATTCCTTTCCCAGATCGAAAGCGCCGCCGCGGCCCGCCAGCTTGATTACGTCCGCCACATTATTAATGGTTTCAAATCTCGGATCCCCGTTATCGCTCTTCACCAGGCGGGTGATGCGCTTGTCAAGCATGGCTTGGCGAAAGGCCGCCGGAATGGGCTCGATGAACTGATCGCCGCGCAGGATGCGAGCGATATTGTCATCGTCGAAGATGTGATCCGTTCCCGGCAGCCCTAAGGCGGCGCCAGTGATCGTTACGGGTTGAGACGGCGCTGGGATATCGTGGTCGCGATAAATCTGCCAGCCCCGTTCCAGTACGCCGGCAAACAAGCGGCCCAGCTCAGAGTAGCGGTCCCCATTGACTGGAGTCGTTGGGATTATCGGCGCCGCGATTTTCGACGACATCCCCACAGCTGCTGGCGCCGGCATAACAGCCTGCACGGAGAGTGGTGAGGATTTCTGCTGAGACTGTGCTCCGGCTTTTCCCACTCCTGCCGCGTACAGACAGCACAGCGCCTGGTTGAATGCCACGATGTCGCCGACCTTCGGATGATTGCAGAAGATCGACACGATGTCGCCGTAGGAGCCAAGTACATCTTCGGCGAATCCCTGCAATGCTTTTTTGGGCCCTACCTCGACGAACAGACGTGCGCCGGCAGCGTAAAGAGTACGCAGTCCCTTGATGAATTGCACGGGAGCGGCGACTTGTTGCGCGAGAATGTCGAGCATCTGCGGCACCACGTTCGGGCCGGTCGGATAAAACTCGCCATTGGTGTTCGCGATGACGGGCAAACGCGGAGATTGAAGCCGGAGACGTTCGAGCACTGCGCGCAGCGGTTCGCTTGCGGGAGCCACAATAGAGGTGTGGAAGGCGTGGCTGACCGACAAGGCGGATACGTCGTAGCCCCCCTTCAGCAAAGCTGCCATCGCTTCTTCCACGGCCGGGCTGGCACCACCGATTACCGACTGGTGCTCGCTGTTGATGTTGGCGATGACGACGTAGCCCTTTACGGTCTTCAGGATCCGTTCGATTTCTTCCAGCGGCGCGAACACGGCTGCCATGCGGCCTTTGTCAGCGGGAGAGAAGCGAGTCATCTCGCGCCCACGGGCACTCACTGCTTCGAGCGCGTCGGCAAAGGGAATGCCGCCCGCCGCAATCAGGGCTCCGTATTCGCCGAGGCTGTGGCCCATCGTGAAGTCGGGCTCGATACCGTAGGCGGCAAGCAATCGCGTGAGAGCCAGGTCGACGGTCAGCACTGCCGGCTGAGTAATCGCGGTCTGGCGCAAGTCATCTTCAGCCTGGGCGAGCGCTTTCTCGTCTGCGCGATCCGCAAAAATGAACTCACTGAGCGGCTTGCCCAAAATCGGGGTCATGATCTGATCGGCCTCGGCAAAGGTCTCGGCAACGATCGGCTCGATTTGTTGCAAGGGCCGAAGCATGTTCACGTATTGCGAGCCTTGTCCCGGGTAGAGGAATGCGACCTTCGGAGCGGGACCATGCCCGCGGAAGATTCCCTGCGCTCGCAACGCCTTCCACATTGCCGCTTGATTCGCGTCGATTGCTTTCAGGGCAGCGGCGGACTTGGTCGCGAGTTCCGCAGCGTCGGCGTAGTCGATGGCCAGGCGCTCGGGCGCCCGCAAATCTGCTTCGGCTGGAGCACTCGGCACAGGAGCGCGGCCTTCTTTCGCGTCCTTGGCCACGGTACGCAAGCGCTCAGCCAGGGTTGTGTCGGAGGTTGCGCCAAGCAGCAGGATGCCGCGCAGCGGAACTTTGCTGGCTGCGCCGGTTAGGTTGGAGGAGATGTTGGTTGTGGATGCGCGCTGGGTGGCGCTCTGCGCCGGACGGGCTCCATCAGACATAGAGACCTCTGTTTCCTTCTGCGGGGGTTCGCTCACCGCCACGGTCCGTTTGCCATTTCCGTTGAGCCGGTGCGGGATGTATTCCTCCAACACGGCATGGAAGTTGGTGCCCCCGAAACCGAAAGCGCTCAAGCCAGCTCGTCGCACACCATCAGGGGGAACGTCCCACGGTTTCAGCGCGGTATTCACATAAAGAGGAGAGTGAGCAAAATCGATGTCGGGGTTGGGGTGCTCACAGTGGACGCTGGGCGGCAGCATCTTGTGATGCATTGCCAGGGATACTTTCAACAGTCCGGCTGCTCCGGCCGCACCTTTGAGGTGACCGAAATTCGATTTGACCGAGCCTAGCGCCACCGAATGCACCGGCAGGTGGAAGCCGCTCAGCACATCCGCCATGCTTTGCACTTCGACGATGTCGCCGACACGCGTCGAAGTCCCGTGCCCTTCCATGTAGGTAGCTGTTTCGGGCGCCACTCCCGCTTTTTTCCACGCGCGTTCGATCGCAAATTTCTGTCCTACGGGATTCGGCGCGGTGATGCCCTTCCCTTTTCCATCGCTGGAAGCGCCCATGCCGCGGAGCACGGCATAAATTTTGTCCTTATCGCGCTCGGCATCCGCCAGGCGCTTCAGCAGGAAGATCGCGGTACCCTCGCCCATGACGAAGCCATCGGCGCCTTCGGCGTAAGGACGCGTACCGGTTGCCGAGAGCGCGCCAATCTTGCAGAACTTGACGAAGGTCGAAGCGCCCATGTTGCGATCGATCCCGCCGGTCACCACCAGGTCGTAGTCATTCTGGATCAGACCTTCGGACGCCGCGCTGATGGCCGCCATGGCGGATGCGCAGGCTGCGTCGCAAACGTAGTTAGGACCGTGAAAGTTGAAGACGTTCGCGATGCGGCCCGCAATGCAATTCGCGAGTTCGCCAGGCATGCTGTCTTCGGTAATCTCCGGCAAATGCTTGCCCATCCGTTCATGCAGTTCGCGAACAATGTCGGAACGCACCGACGGAGGAAGTCCGGCAAAGCTGCTGCTCTCCATTAATTCGTGGGCGTATTCCGGGAAGTACACTCGCAACACGGTGAAATAGTGCTTCTCACCACCCATGGCGTTGCCGAGGATCACCGCGGTGCGGTCGGCATCCATGGGACGATCGGGATAGCCATAATCTTCCAGCGCTTGCCGGGTGCAGGCGATGGCCCACTTTTGCGAAACATCCATCGCATCGGTCACGCGAGGTGGGATGGGCAAGCGCCACTTCATCGGATCCCACGTGAATTTGCGCACCCATCCGCCAATCTTGGAGTAGGTCTTGTCGGGAGCGCGCGGATCGGGATCGTAGTACAGTGCCGGATCCCAGCGATCCGGTTCGACTTCGGTGATGCTGTAACGTCCGCTCTTGATATTTTCCCAGAAGGTCGAAACGTCGGGTGCGTCGGGCAGGATGGCTCCTACTCCAACGATCGCGATGGCTCGATTGGAAGTGCTTTCCATGATGACGCCTCTTTATGAATGAAGAAATAATGAGAGAGCACCAGCGTGTAACCGCCGTGACCCTCGTGTTGCAGCGTTCTTGCGTTTCGCCCTACGCTGCCTGCTCCGCGTGTTTGGCGACGCGGCCGTACAGCACGTCTGCCACATAGTCCATGTCCGAAATCAGTTCCGCCTGCGCCTGGTGGATAGCCGGCAGTCCCAGGCCCTTTTCGAAGGCCGGAAGATCGGCGCTGCTGACGCCGCCGGCGCCGATGATCCAACGCGCCCCTTCCTCGCCGACTTTCATCGCGGCCTCCCGCGCGAAGACGCGGCTTACTGCCGCGAGTGCAGTCGCGTCGAAGCGACGGTTGGCTTTCTCGTTCAGTTTGTTTTCCATCATGGCGGCCGCCCGGCGGGCCAGACTTCCGGCGCACTCGGCATAGGCAATCCATTCGCCGATACGAAGGAGAATGTGCTGGTAGCGTGTGAGGCGCGCGATGCGAGCCCGCTCCATGACTTCTGCCACGCCGTGAAGAGCCAGAGCCGCGATCCCTGCGCCAACATCCGGATGAGATGCGTGTAAGGTTTCGAATTTCCCGGCTTGCTCGTGGTAATACTGACCACGTGTCTTCAAATGAAGCTGCCATCGATCACGGGCAATGGTCATCTCCATAATTTCGGAGGTGCCTTCGTAAATCGTGGTGATGCGGACATCGCGCTTGATCTTCTCCACCATATATTCGTGCGTGTAGCCATAGCCTCCGAGCGCCTGGATGCTGGCATCGGCCGCCAAATTGCCGGCCTCGGTTGCCATGTATTTCGCGATGGCGCCTTCGGTGTTCAGGCTGCCTTCACCGGCATCGATGCGCTCAGCGGTTTCCTCGATATAGGAGCGCGCAGCTTCCAGCCTGGCCACGTTCGGAACGATGAGCTTGTGGGTGTAACCCTGCTTTTCCGAGAGCGGTGTGCCTGCCTGCATGCGTTTCACTGAATAAGGGATGGCGCGATCAAGCGCGGCCCACCCGGCGCCGAGACCAAAAGCCGCGACCATCAAGCGCGTGTAGCCAAACACAGCCTGCGCTTGAATGAGACCTTGGCCTTCGACTCCGCCGAGCAACCGATCGGCGTCGACGTAGACGTTATCGAACGCCAGAGCCGCCGTGTTGCTGAGGCGAATGCCATGCTTGTCTTCGGGCTTGTCGTGGGTGAAGCCCTTCGCGCCCTTCTCGACAACAAACCAGCTCGGGCCAGCGGGAGTACTTGCCAGGATGGTGTAAGCATCGGCGATGCCGCCATTGCTGATCCATTGTTTGTTGCCGGTAATCTTGTATCCAACGGTGCGGCCGTCTTTGCATTACCGGCTCCGCGATCGTGCGGAGTGCGCCTAGGTCGCTTCCCGCTTCCGGCTCGGTCGCGCCGTAGGCAAACAGTATGCCCTCGTCGGCGATGCGAGACAGCCAGAGCTTTTTCTGCTCGGGCGTGGCCCCGACGGTGATGGGATCGCTCCCGAGAAATGTCGCGAGCACCGCCGTGGCGACTCCCAGATCGATGCGCGCCATTTCTTCGCACACGCAGTAGACGTCAAAAGTGCCGCCGCCCATGCCACCGAATTCTTCCGGGATGAACAGAAGTTGAATGCCCAGCTTGTCGGGACTGCACATGTGCCGCACGATCTCAAGCGGGCACTCGTCGCGAGCGTCGAGGTCAATCAGTTCCTGGTCGGGCAGGCGTTTCTTGGCGAACTCGCGCAGCGATTTGAGACTCAGCTTCAATGTCTTATTCGGAATCATGGGCGGACCTCACTTTGCGGAAACGGTTTGCATTTCACGAATCTTGTTCGTCAGTTCAGGCAGGAATTCCAGCAGGTCATCGACGATGCCAACGTCGGCGACCTGGAAGATTGGGGCCTTAGGATTCTTGTTGATCGCGATGATGAACGGGTTTCCCTTGATGCCGGCCAGGTGCTGGAACGCCCCGCTGATGCCGCATGCGAGGTAGACCTTGGGCTTCACGGTCTTTCCCGACGAGCCGACCTGGCGCGATTTTTCCAGCCATTTCGCGTCGACAACCGGGCGTGAACAACTCACGGCCGCTCCCAGGACGTCGGCGAGTTCCTGCGCAATGGCCACGTTGTCTTTGTCCTGGATGCCGCGGCCAATGGAAACCAGCACGTTGTGCCTGGTGATGTCCACGTCGCCGGCTTCGGCAACTACGGTTTGTAAATAGCGACGGCCTGCGCTGACCGAGCCGATCACGCTTGATTTGTCGATCACGGAACCTGGAGTGGAGCTGACTGCAAGCGGTTTGCATGCTCCCGGACGCACCGTGATGACCGCGCCTGAGGAGATGTCGCAGCGCACGTGAGCGCTTACTTGTCCGCCAAACTCCTGGCGGACTACGGTGAGCACGCTGTTCTGCAGCGCTCCGATCTCGACCACATCGGAGACAAATGCCGCGTTCAGCTTGATGGAGAGTCCGGGCGCCAGGTCGATACCGAAATGATCGTGCGGGACCAGCACGATGCTTCCTGGCGGCAGGACTTTCACCAGCGCACTCCGAATCAATTCGGCATTGGGATGGGTCAGGTCCTGGTTTGCGATCTTCCAGACTTCTGCATACGAGGAACGAAGCGCCTCGCAAATCGCGTCGAGTTCTGCACCGTAGCCCGCGACCAGGGCGATCGGGCGTGCGGCGTTGTCAATCTTGAGGGCGGCAGCGGCGAGTTCGAGCGCGGAATCATCCAACACACCGCCTTTGTGAATGATGTAGGTAAATATGTGAGGCATTACTTTAACCCTCCCTTAGCCGCAACCAGCTCGATGAGCCGGTCGATGTTGTCTTCCCGGCTGCCTGCGAGCATCTCCGCTCCCTTGCCCAGCACGGGCACGAAGTAGTCCACCCGCGTCACTTTTGCTCCCACTTTCCCGACCACGTTCGGATCAACTCCCAATTCCGACGCGCCGTAGGTGGGAACAGGAATGGAAGCCACCGCGCGAATGCCGCGCATGCCCACATATCGTGGCTCGTTGATGCCGGTCTGAATCGACAGCACGCACGGGAGATCGATCTCGCTGACTTCCCGGTTTCCGCCCTCGACTTCGCGGCTCACTTTCAGCTTCTTGCCATCGAGAACTTCAATGGCATTCACCAATGAGGCAAACGGGTAGTCGAGCATGGCGGCAAGCATTCCCCCGACCTGTGCGGCGCCATCTTCTGCTTGAACGCCGGTCAGGATGAGGTCGTAGTTCCCTTTCGCGATGAGGGCTTTCAGAATCGTGGCGATGCCTCGCCCGTCCGACCCCTCGAAGGAAGGATCGGAAATCAGCACGCCATGATTTGCGCCCATGGCCATTTCCCGGCGGAGGATCTCCTCGTCTTCTTCGCCGCCGACGGTCACCACGGTGACGTTTCCACCAACCTTGGCAGCAATCTGAAGCGCCTCTTCGACCGCGTAGTTATCCGGTTCGTTCACCGAATAAACCAGTTCGTCGCGCTCGATGTCGTTACCGGCGGCATTGAGTGCGATCTCATTTTCCGAAGTGTCGGGTACTCTTCTTGCGCAGACTAGAATTTCCACGTTCAACCTCCCAAAGAAATGGTTGCCACCGGTCGCGCCGGCCGCCGCACCATTTGCCGGTCGGCCAGTTCCGCCAGGTCGATAGCCGTCATCTTTCCTTCCAGGCCCGCAACCTTGATGGCATCTTCCACGTTGACCATGCAGAACGGGCAGGCAGTCACGATGACGTTGGCGCCGGCGGTGGCCGCCATCTGCACACGCTTGACGCCCATGCGCTGCTCTTCTTTCGGCTCGTAAAAAAGCATCAGGCCACCGCCACCGCAGCAGAATGAGCGATCGCGAGAGCGAGCCATTTCGACCCGCTTGAGCTCGGGAATGGCATCGAGCACCAGGCGTGGATCGTCATAGACCTGGTTGTGGCGTCCCAGGTAGCAGGGATCGTGATAGGTGTAGACGTCGGCCGGGTTTTCTAGCGGCTTGAATTGGATGTTTCCGGCGCATACTTCTCGGGCTAGCAACTGGCTGATATGTTCTACCGGCGGGACATTCCTGTAATCGTGCTTGAGGGCATTGAGAGCGTGGGGATCAGCGGTAACGATCCGCTTCACGCCGGAAGTGCGAATGGCATCCGCATTGTGATCGCGCAATGCCATGAACAGGGTCTCTTCGCCAAAGCGGCGCACCTCGTGACCGCTGTCTCGCTCGGCGGAGCCGAGGATTCCGAAATTCTCGTGAGCATTTTCAAGGATCCGGGCGGTTGCGCGCGCGATCGACTGCATGCGATCGTCGTAGGAAGTGATGCTGTCGACAAAATAGAGCGTGCTGGCGCCGTTCTTCTCGAGAGTTCTGACTCGGCAGGTTGACTGGAAATCCTTGGCTGTGGCCCAGTCCCCTCTTTTCTTCTCGAGTTTGCCATAGGGGTTGCCGCGGCTCTCCAGAGCTTTCAGTGGCTTTTGCAGAGACTGCGGCACGTTCCCGTCATCGATCAGGCCGCGGCGCAAATCGACGATCTTGTCGATGTATTCCACCAATAGCGGGCATTCTTCCTCGCACGCGCCACAGGTGGTGCAAGACCATATCTCGTCTTCTGAATAGACGCTGCCAACCAAGGCCTGGCCATTGCCGGTGTTGCCAAACATGCCGTAATGCTGGAACGCGTAGTCCCTGGCCTTGAGGCCAAGAAAGCGGGGCGAGAGCGGGCGGCCAACCGAGTTCGCGGGACACTGATCGGAGCAGCGTCCGCAATCGGCGCAGGAGTAGAAGTCCAGCATGTGCTTCCAGGTGAAGTCTTCAAAGGTCTTCACCCCGAAACTTGTCACCCGGTCGAGCTGATCGTCGGCGACGCCCCAGCGCACTGGCTTGATGGTGCCCCGATCAAGCTTCGCGAAGAAGACGTTGAACAGCGAAGTCTCGACGTGGAACTGGATTCCAAAGGGCCGGTAGCAGAGCAGGAAATAAAACGTAAGCGCGTGCAAGAGGTAGGCCCCGAAGTAAATCCTGCCAAGCACAGTCAACGAAGCTGAGGCGACCAGAGCCTGCAAGCCCCACGGCAGCGACAGGGGCGCCAGGGTCTCACCGGCGACACCGGCTTTCAGTTGACCCGCTGCTGCTGCTGCCGAAAAGAGGCTATCGGCTGCCATCAGCACGGCAATCAGGGCAAGCAGGAATATCGCGTCCGCGGTATGAGCTTTGCCATATCTGGCTGGCACCGCGTAGCGCGCCGGCTTGATCACCAGCCGGCGTACGATGGCAACCAACATGCAGAGAAAGACGACGGTGGCCGCGTAGTCGGTGACGACGTCGTAAACGCGCCCTGCACTTCCGAGGAAAGATGGCTTCGCGAATGACTCGGCAACCCCGAACAGCAGCGTGGCAAAGGAGCGAACGACCAGGAGAAGGAATCCCGAAAAAATAAGGATATGGAGAAGACCTGCGCCGGGATAGCGCGGGTGCTTCCATTGGCCAAACCAGAACTGGGCGACTTTTCCCAGTCGGACGAGCGGACGATCAAAACGAAAATCGCTCTGGGCGCGAGCCAGCGGCAGCACCCGGCGCCAAACGATATAGGCGAAGCACATCACACCCAGAATGTGAATGAGCAGGAAGAGGTAACGGCCGGACTCCAGCACGGCGGTCATCTGCGAGATTGCCTGAGCACTTTCCATGATTGATCGGCTAGCTTGGACTACCTAAGCGGTCTCTTGGAGGACCGGTTTTTCTTTCACGACGGTTCGCGCAGCCGCGGCTGACTTCTCCGCGGAAGGCGCTTTGAGGATTGGAATGGGTATCCGCACCGTTACTTTGGCCGGTTCGTTTGAAGGGATAACTTGCTTGCTGATGGCAGGCGCTTTGGGTCTGCGAGTCGGCTTGCGAGGCGATTTTGGGCGTTCTGGCTCAATGCCTGCGGCGACGCGCAATTCCGAGAAATTCAATTTCAGGAACTTCTCCAGCTGTCGAATATCGGGCGCCGCGTGTGCATCCCCGCTGAAACCGAAATAGACCATGCCGTCGTAGCTGAGAATCGCGCAGTTGAGCGCCAGTTCCCCACCAATCGGAACATAGGGATACCAACGCAGCATCTTGTGTCCGAGCACGTACAGCGGAAATTGCGGGCCGGGCACATTCGTGCACACCAGGTTGAAGGGAGTAATCGGCAACTGGCTGATCATGGGTCCGACGAAAGCCTGCATCGCGCTGGGCAACACGCCGACCAGCCCACCGGCCAGACCAACGAGTTCTGGCGCATGCGCTTGCTTTAGAAATTCCGTTCTGCGATGGACAGCCGCCAGCAGTTTTTTCGGGCTGCGAATGTCCAGCGGAATCGTGACCGGAACCAAAGAAATGCGATTGCCCAGCTCTCCCGTGCTAGTGGCGCCGCGGAGATTGACCGGGACCATGATCCGCAACAGGCGTCCCTTGATGCGGTCGCCATGAGTCTCTGCGTAGCAGCGGATGGTTGATGTAACCAGCGCCAGCAAGACATCGTTGATGCTGGCCCCGCAGGCCTGCCGGATGGCCTTAACGTCCGCCAACGGAATCTCGGTGCACGCAAACTTCTGCGGGCCGCGGTAAATGACGTTAAAGCACAAGCGCTCGGTCGGCGCGGTAAGTTCGGGCAGCAAGCGAGACAATTCTTCGCTGGCTGGATTTCCCGCGCTGGCCAACGTGCGCTCCGTCATGCTCAGGACGTCGGCCCACGCTGACAGAATGCGATCCGTGAAATTGGAATAAGAACTGGTCAGGCCATCCATGAGGGAAGTCATGGGGTCGCAGGCTGGCCGGGGCCGCAATCGGAGTTTGCGCTTCGGGAGAGCGGGTGGCGTTGGGCTGGCATCCATGAGGACGTTCATGATGCCCACACCCGCGATGCCGTCGGCCAGACAGTGGTGCATGCGAGCGATGACCGCAGTGCGGTTCCCTTTCAATTTGCGCACCAGGGTCAAGTCCCACAGTGGACGCTGGCGGTCCATAACCTGTCCGAAGATTTTTCCCGCCAGAGCCTTCAGTTCCGTATCCGTGCCATGCTTCAGCGTGACCCCGCGAACGTGATTGCGGATATCAAATTCCGGATCGTAATCCCAGCTGGGCAGGCCGGTGTTCAAGGGTGCAGCCACCACTCGCATCAGGTAGCGCGGAATCAGCGGCAGGCGCGACTCCACAAACTGCAGATAGTCGGGAAACTCGATATCGCCTTCCAGAACGCTGATGCAGGCCACGTTCAGCGGCATGCCGGCCCGCTCCAGATTTAGAAAAACGGTGTCGCCCCAGGACAACCGCTCCCCGCTCGAATGGCTCCGCATGACAGTTCCTTTCGATTACGCACTCTCAGGCCAGAAAACAGAATCGCGGCGCTAGCTTTGCCAACTTAAGGACCTTGTAGATTCCGACATTCACACCCACCAAGCCGACCTTCACGGCCTTGTCTTCGGCGAGGCTGGCCAACCCTTGCATGGCTCTCAGATCGCCCGGGTTGACCCGGGACACGCCGCTGAAATCCAACCTTAGCTCGCCCTGCTCGCTGCTTAGATTCGCGCAAGCTTCTTGCACGGAGTCCGCGACTCGCCCGGCATCGATTTTCAGAAGCACAGAACTCTTGGAGGTAGTCATAATTTCCTCACACCGCTTTTTTCTCAGACGCAGGGATTGTGTCGGCAGCGCTTCGTCCCCGATAAGCCTCCCAGAACAACTCGACCAGTTCGCTGACCAGAGGCATTCGCGGGTTGGAGCGCCACGAAGGATCGTCGAAGGCGTTCTTGGCAAGGTCGGGCATGGCCTGCTTGAACTGCTCCTGCGAGATGCCCAACTCGGCAATCGAGCGAGGGATGGCCAGCTGGTCGAGCAGTTGTTCGGTTGCGCGCACCAGCCTCTTCACCTTTTCCTCGATCGTGCCGCTGCCCAGACCGAGCAGGTCTGCGATGGTCGCGTACTTCTTGTGGGCCACATATCCGCGCTGGTTCGGTGACGGCATGAACTTGGTGGGCACCGACGCGTTATAGGCGATGACGTGGGGCAGCATGAGAGCGTTGGCACGCCCGTGCGCAACGCCAAAGCGCGCGCCGAAAGAATGTGCCAGCGCATGGTTTACGCCTACGGCAGCATTGGAAAACGCGATGGCCGCAATGCACGCGGCGTTATGCATCATGCTGCGCGCCTCTTCGTCGTGCGGGTTCGCATAGGCCACCGGCAGATACTTGAACACCAGCCGGATCGCTTGCATCGCATTGGAGTCGGTGTAGGGTGAGGCGTAAATCGAGACTGCAGCTTCCAATGCATGGGTCAGGCAGTCCACACCTGTATCGGCCGTGAGCCCTTTAGGCATGGACATCACGAATTGCGGATCGACAATGGCGACATCCGGGGTCAGAGAATAGTCTGCGAGCGTGACTTTGCGCCCCTGCTCCTTGTCGGACAGGACGGCAAACGGGGTGACCTCGCTTCCGGTGCCGCTGGTGGTCGAAATCGCGACCAGGCGCGCGCGATGGATCTTTTCGGTCGGGTATTCGACGACGCGCTTGCGAATATCCATGAAGGGTGCGGCCAGTTCTTCCAGGTCGGCGTCGGGTGATTCATACTTCAGCTTCATGATTTTTGCTGCATCGATGACCGATCCGCCGCCCAGCGCAATGATCTGGTCCGCCTTGTAGAAATTCAGGGCCTCCACGCCCTGCAGGATGATCTTCACTTCAGGCTCCGCATCCGGGATGACCGAAAGATGGACCAGGGTCTGTGGAGGAATGTGTCGCCGGACAACGTCTACGTGTCCGATCTGCTCCATCGCCGGATTCGTAATGATGATGGTGGAGGCAGAGGGAAGGCGGCGGAGATTCTCCACAGCGTTCATGTTGAAATAAATCTGGTTGGGAACACGGAACCACATATGCGCCTGTGTCCTCCGGGCCACGCGTTTGATATTCAGGTAGTGATAGACGTTGACGTTGTCGGTGGTGCTGTTCCCTCCTCCGGTACCGCAGCCAAACGAAAAAGTGGGCACCATGTCGTTGTAGACGCCGCCGAAAGCTCCGATCGAGCCCGGGGAGTTCACAATGATTCGCCCGGCATTGATCACGTCGCTGAACTTACGGATGACTTCGTCGTTGCGCGAGAACACGACTGCCGTATGTCCCAGACCGCCGGCATGGTTCACGTCCACGCATACTTTGAGTGCCTCGTCGACCGACTTCGCCCGGTAGACGGCGAGAACCGGAAACAGTTTTTCGACCGACAACGGATGTTCACGGCCTACCCCGCGAATCGGCGCAATCAGCATTTTGGTGTTGGGCTTGACGGAGATACCCACCATGCGGGCGATGTCGGTGGCTTTCTGCCCGACCGCCTGCGGTTGCATGCAGCCCGTCGCAGGATCGATGACCGTACGTTCCAGGATGGCGGTTTCTTTTTCGTTGCAGATGTGCGCGCCCAGGTCTGCAAACTTTTTCAGGACGAGGTCATAGATCTCGTCATCTATCACTACCGTCTGCTCTGAGGCGCAGATGGTCCCGTTGTCGAAGGTCTTGGACGTGAGGATGTCGACCACCGCCATGTTCAGGTCGGCTGTCTTTTCGAGGTAGACAGGCGTATTGCCCGCCCCGACACCCAGCGCGGGCTTGCCCGAACTGTAAGCGGCGTGCACAACGCCTGGCCCGCCCGTGGCGTCAATCAGGCCGATATCTTTATGATGCATCAGGTAGGCGTTGTCCTGAAGGTCGTGCGATTCCAGACAACTGAAGACGCCTTCCGGCGCGCCATGCTTCAATGCCGTTTCATACATGATCTTCACGGCTTCATAGCAACAACTCCATGCATTCGGATGCGGGCTGAAGATCACGGCATTGCGCGTCTTGATGGCCATGATGCATTTGAAGAGAACGGTCGAGGTAGGATTGGTGATCGGGGTGAGCGAGAGGATGACACCGATCGGTTCGGCGACCTCTACCAATCCCTTTTCTGGAAATTCCCGAATCGCCCCAACCGTACGTTTGTCTTTTACGTAGTTGTAGACAAACTCGGTGGCCACCATGTTCTTGAGGGCTTTGTCTTCCAGCACACCCAGCCGAGTCTCTTCAACAGCCAAGCGAGCCAGGTGCTGTGCCTGCTCCAGACCGGCCACTACCATCGGTTTGACGATCCGGTCCACGTCTTCCTGTGTGTATTGGGTGAACGCAGCCGCAGCATTACGAGCGCGGTTGAGCAGATCCTCAAGGTACGCGATTCGACTCCTCGTTGAGCTGAGTTGTTGGAGGGGGTATCTGAACCTGGTGTTGCAGCGCTTCGCTTGTGGCCATGGCCGCCCCCTTTAGATGTGGGGCGGGAACGCGCTCAGAAAGCGTTTCTTATTGGACTCTCAACTCTTGAATCATGAACAGGGCGCAACTTTCGCCCTCTTCATCGCGAGCAGCCTGGCTTGACTTTCTATGCGTAGTCGATGGGGTGTGTCTCCAGCCAGTGCTCATCGCGCGTCCTACCAATATTCTTCAACGCACTATTGGCTGCGCATGCCGTTAGACCCCGGGTCTGCCACGCAATGCCCATGCCAAGTCCGATAACCCAACCGAGACAACCAAACACAAGTGCCCTCTTCGCGGACTTGTGCTGGCCTCCGGCAAGGCCGCCCAACATACCGGCAATTGCTCCTGCGGCAGCGGGCACAGATGCGTCTCGAACCGTCCGTTCTAGATAAGGAGTGAGGGGGTTTCCATTCAGAAATGCTTTTCGCCCGGAACGTGCTCCCGCCAGCCCAGATGTCAGAACCTTCCGACCGTATTCAACTTCGAATTCCGACCACTCGCGCAAATTCATGGCAATGTCTCGCGGTCCTGGTCGACCTGGGAACCTTGCACAACTTAAACATCATTGTGGCCAGAGTTCGGTGGCGTGGGTCACGTTTGAACGTGACATGGGGGCGCGTAGCCGCGCCCAACGTCACTCTTTCAGGGTGCGATACCGTACAACGAGTCTTTGAAGGAGGGACGGATCCTGAGCGACCCCTCACGGCCAGCAGCTAACAGCTGCGTTCGGGATCCGTCCCTTGTGCGATGCGGACCTTGACGCTCGACGGTCGCGGCGAGCGCGCGGCCTCTGGGGGACAGGCCCGTCCGCATCGTCCATGTCGGCAATCGATCAGCACACTAGTTCATCACGTACTTTCCAGTTTCAATCACGCGATGCGCAATCAGCCTCCGCAGTCCGACTCTGTCGAAGGGATCGAACTTCGACAGGCGCCGCAGGATTGCCAGGTGCGTGCGCAGCATGTCGCCCTCGCTCGCCGCAGCCAGCACGGTTTTCGCCGCGCTCTCGAGTCTTTCCATCGCGCCCGTCAGATAGACTCGAGTCATCGCCATCGGCAGTACGGAACCCGCATCTCCGTTGCGAGCGATCATCTTGCGAGTGCGCAGCACGGCCGATTCCATGGCATAGACTTCCATGCTCATGGTCGCGATCGCGCCCATGATCTCCTGCTCGTTCTGCAGAGCCTGCATGTATTTCTGAGTGGCAACTCCGGCGGCGAACAGCGCGATCTTCTTTGCGGCGTCTACCAGGTGCCGCTCCTCGGCCAGAGGACCGTCTGACGCCTGGTCGCGAACTCCGGAGAGCATTTCATCCATGAGCTTCTTGATCGCCGCCATCAAGGGCAGACGCCCGGAGATTGCGCGCTTCAAGAGAAACCCCGTGATGACCAGCCGGTTAATTTCATTGGTGCCTTCGAAGATGCGGTTGACGCGCGAATCCCGATACGCCCGCTCTGCCGGATATTCCTCGACAAAACCGTATCCGCCGTAAATCTGCACCATTTCGTCGACAACTTGATCCAGAAATTCCGATCCCCAGACCTTGAGGATGGAGCATTCCACCGCGTATTCGTCGATCACGCCGCGCACCTGCACCATGTCGTCATAGGCATCACCCAAGGAAGCCAATGCCATATCCATCTGCCCGACCGTGCGATACGCCATGGCTTCGCCCGTGTAGATTCCGACCGCCATATCCGCGATCTTTTCACGAATCAACCCGAAGTCGGCGATCGTCTTGCCAAATGCTTTGCGCTGCTTCGCATAGGCGATGGCGCTCTCGATGCAATGCCGGGCCGCGCCTACCGATCCCGCGCCCAGCTTGAAGCGCCCCACGTTAAGGACATTGAACGCGATCAGGTGTCCCTTGCCGATGTCGCCCAGCACATTCTCCACCGGCACCTGGCAGTCATTGAGAATCAGAGGACAAGTCGAAGAGCCGCGAATGCCCATCTTGTGCTCTTCGGCGCCCACCGAAAATCCAGGGAAGTTTCGCTCAACGATGAAGGCCGTGAATTTATCTTCCTCGGCCTTCGCAAACACAATGAAGAGGTCGGCAAAGCCCGCGTTGGTGATCCACATCTTCTCGCCGTTCAAGATGTAGTGCCGGCCATCGGGCGAGAGGCGTGCCCGCGTTCGGCATTGCAGGGCATCCGAGCCGGAAGATGATTCGGACAGCGCATAGGCTCCAATCGTCTCGCCGCTCGCCAGGCCGGGCAGATACTTGGCCTTCTGTTCCGCGGTTCCGAAATAGATGATGGGGAGCGTACCGATGCAGGTGTGGGCGCCCCAGGTTGCGCTGAAGCCGCCGTATTTGGCGAGCCGGTCGGCGATCAGCGCCGACGTCACTTTGTCCATTTGCAGGCCGCCGTATTGCTCGGGAACGTCAGCGGCACTCAAACCGAGTTGTCCCGCCTTGCGCACCAGTTCGCGCAGTAAAGCGAAGTCTTTACGCTCCAATTTCTCGATGTTGGGAACGATTTCCTTGTTGGCGAATTCCTCCGCAGTCCCTGCAATCAGCAGGTGTTGCTCGGTGAAATCTTCGGGGGTGAACACTTCGTCGGGCGTACGCTCCTCAATCAGGAAGCTGCCGCCGGCAACTTTGTTGTGCGGCTGTGTGGTAACCGTGGCCATAAAATCACTCCTCTGAACCTGATGGAAGAACTGTGGTTTTGGTAGACCGTGGTTATGAAACCACGGTCTTCTGAGTCGTCCAGTATTTCTTGCGCAGCTCACGCTTCAGGAGCTTGCCGGTTCCGGTCTTGGGTAAGCTTTCCAGGAAGTCGACGGTATGTGGACATTTGTAGTGCGCCAATCGCGAACGGCAGAACTCGATCAGTTCGGCAGCCGTAGTCTGTGCTCCCAGCTTCAGCACGACGAGCGCCTTGGGCGCCTCGCCCCATTTTGCGTCCGGAACCGGAATGACAGCCACCTCGCTGACGGCCGGATGGGCGAGCAGTGCCTTCTCCACCTCCAGAGAGGCCACATTCTCTCCCCCGCTCACGATGATGTCCTTCTTCCGATCGACAATGTGCAGGTAGTTGTATTCATCCACGGTTGCAATGTCGCCGGTGCGAAGCCAGCCGTCCATGAGGGCCACGCGCGTAGCCTCAGGTTGGCCCCAGTATCCGTGCATGACGCCGTCGCCTCGCACCGCGATCTCGCCCATGGAGACCGCATCGTGAGGAACTTCCTTTCCATCGGGATCGAGCACGCGCAGCTCTACGCCGGGAATCGCGAACCCGGTCATTGCCTGGCGTGCATAGCGTTGCTCGCCTTCCCAGCGGGAAGTGGCCTTTAGCGCGGACTTCGTAAGTGTGGGAGAAGTCTCCGTCAGCCCGTACCCGGAGATGCAGGTGCAGCCCAGGGTCTGCTCCACTTCTTTGACGAGCGATGGGGCTGAAGCTGCGCCACCGATCGTGATCATTTGCAGGCTGCTCAAGTCGTGCTTCTTCCGCTCAGGAGAATGCAGCAGCGCAATCGCCATGGTGGGAACCATGGCACAGGTTGTTACGCGCTCCCGCTCGATCGTCCGGCAGACCTCCGCCGGATTGAAGTGATGCAGCATGACATGGGTACCGCCAACCACCGTAATGGTGTGCGCAGTACCCCACCCATTCGCATGAAAGAGTGGAATGGTATGGAGCAAGACCGATCGGCATGACATGTCTGCAAGCGTTGCGGGGCAGGTCTGGCCTGCGGCAAGGACCGATAAGGCATGCAGGTACACGTTGCGATGAGTCAGCGCGACGCCTTTGGGGCGATCACTGCTGCCACTGGTGTAAAAAATCTCGGAGATAGAGTCTTCATCGATCCGCATGAAGTCGGATTCGAAGGGAGTGGCTTCCGAAAGCAGCTCGTCGTAGTTACGTTTGTCGAGCCAGTCTTCCAGAGGTTTGCCGTCCAGAGCGGCCATCCACTCCAGCGACGGGACCGAAGCTCGGAGTACCTTTACCAGGGGGATAAACGGCGGCTCCACAAACAAGAAACGTGCCTGCGCGTCCGCCAACACGAACCCGAGTTCTTCGGCGCCGAGGCGGACATTGAGGGGCAGCAGCACACAGCCTGCTTCCAGGACGCCGTAATACGCTTCCAGCAGACGGTGACAGTTGGTGCTCAGGAACGCGATCCGATCACCGGGCATGGCGCCAGCGGTCAGAAGTGCTCCCGCCAGGCGCGTCGAACGCTCGGCAACCCGCTCGTAAGTAAACCGCTGGTCGCCGCACACGACGCCCACCTTTTCGGGAAACTGATCGCGCGCGTAACGAAGAAACCGGATAGGAGTCAGGGGAATATTCATATGCGCCTCACAGGAAGAGGTTGCCTTGTGCGGCCACCTCACTGGATACGGTGAATCGCATGACCAACCGGAGATCTGTCAGCAGCGCGCCGACACGAGCGCCGAGGTTGGAACGGCTTTCTGTTAGTACGTCAGGCTCCGGGTTTGAGGTTGCAGCTGGGACTACCGGGGCGCAGGCCAGAAGACGGCTCGTTTAGCGCGCACTTATGCGGACGCGGACTCGCGGCAAGTGGCACCATCAATCCGCGCGAAAACCGTCAGTTTTCTGGAATGGCCCGCGGCGAGCGCGGGCCATTTCCCTTCCGGTCGGCAGCCTGGCTGGTCCGATAGGCGACGATGCTCACGCGCTGGCTGCGGTCATCCTCTCCTTCTTTGCGCGGGCGACGTGCTTGCCCGGGTGCCGAACTTTACCTACGCGCTTGTGCTCGACGGCTGGTTTCACCATCGCATCCATCAGCGCTCTTTGGGCGTCGACGTAGCTCTTCACGCCCTCCCGCGTCAGGTCCGCCAAGGGCACAAACGGA
The DNA here is from genome assembly GCA_963733805.1 of uncultured Acidobacteriota bacterium. GTDB lineage: Bacteria > Acidobacteriota > Terriglobia > Terriglobales > Acidobacteriaceae > Gp1-AA133. The sequence goes on from CAVTEO010000016.1 coordinate 325,646, forward strand.
AACGGCTTCAGCAGTTCCAGCGTCTTGCCGACGGTTTTTACGTTGTGGTTCATCTGCTGTCCAGCCAAGTCGACCAGCTTTTTCTGGGCCTCGATGAACGACTCCGTGGCTTCCCTCGCCCGGACGGCCATTTCCGTCTTCTTGACCTTCCTGGCCCCGTTGCTGCGTTTTCCACCGGTGGCCTTCGCAGTTTCCTCCGCAATCACGTCCATGAATTGCTTTTGGGCCTCCACGAATTTTTCCATGCCCTCACGCGCCAGTGCCACCAACTCTTCGCTTTGATAGGGTTTACCGGCCTTGGCGGCCTCGAGCCAGCTGTGCGTCTGTTTGCCGGCAATCTTCAGGAACTCCTGTTGCATCTCGATGAAGGTATCCACGCCACGCCGCATCAGCTCCGTAGCTGCCTGCGCGGCTGGCCACTCACCGATTCTTTCCTGCACGCCGTGCATCAGGATTTCGTTTTGCTTCTGTCCCAGATCGAGAAGCACTTTCTGGGCTTCAATGAAATTGCTCACACCGCCGCCGGCAGCTTCGCCCAGAATGGCGGCCGGAGAATGATTCGGGTCTGACAACTGCTCCCGAACCGAGTGAACGATGCTTGCATTCTGCTTCATGGCCAGGTCCAGTAGAATCCGTTGCATGGAGAAAAAGCTCTGCACGCCCTGCTGGGCCCAACCGGTTAGGAGAGATACAAATGAGGTTTCGCGGGAATGAGTCCGGGAAGACTCGGATCTTTCGGCTGCCGGCATAGAACACCTCCAAGCCTGAGAATTGCTGCACTGCAGCATCGATTAAACTGTACGAAGATGGCTGAAATGTGTCAATCTTATTTCGGCCATGTTGCATTGCAATATGCGGCCTCAGGACCAAAATGGAACCCGCCCCCGTCGTCATCAAGAAATACGGAAACCGGCGCCTGTACGACACCGCCGCCAGCCGCTATGTGAATCTCGACGAGATTGCCGGGCTCATTCGTCAGGGCAAAGACGTGCGCATCCTCGACGCCAGGACCGGAAAAGACTTAACCCGTGTCACACTGACCCAGATCATTACCGAAGACGCCAAAGACAAGCCCACGGGGTTGCCGCTCGAACTGCTTCGCCAGCTGGTGGTGGCCTCCGACGAGGTGCGGCAGGAATTCGTGATGTGGTATCTGAAGTCTGCTTTTGACGCGTACGAAAAAGTCCAGGGTGCGGTGCAGAGCCGCTTGGGCGAGGTTCAATCTGCGATCCTTTCACCCGTCGAGATGATGGCAAAGTTCCTGGGTTCTTCTCCGCCCATAAGGACGGGAACGGAAAGCGGGCCGGAACTGCAGGCGCTGCGGAAGCGAGTCGCAGAATTGGAAGCGCGCCTGCGAAAGCCCACGCAGCCAAAGACGAGGAAGAAAAGGCGGGCCTAAACGGAATTCACACCCGCGACACCCTGCATTGTTGTGAAATTCACCAATGTGTCCGTTTTTGAATCGTAGATTGGACTTGTTGGGTTCCTTACAAGGAATGTGGTATGGAGCCGCGTGAACCTGGCAGTATAATTCTCCACGGATTGAAGGCTCGCTACGCTTGTATGAGTGCAAATCGGGACCGCGAGGACCACGTCGAACCTTGCTAAAAGCGAAAAAAGTTGCAACCCGACCGAAGTCGAACGGGCGCCGCCGGACATCCGGCACCCATTTCGAAACCGCTTTATCCCCTTGGACAGAAGCCTTGTTTGCAGCGGAAGTCCTCCTTCTCCACGCGACCCCGGTCTATTACGGATTCGGCGTCCCACGTGGCGACGGTTCAGGTGTCGTCATTATTCCGGGATTTCTGGGAACAGACCTCTACCTGATGGAGCTTCACGGGTGGCTCGGACGCATCGGTTACCAGCCTTATTTTTCGGGGATCGGTCTGAACGCCGATTGCCCCAACCTTCTCATCCAGAGGCATCTGAACGAGACCATCCATCGCGCACGGGCTGAGACCGGGGAAAAAATTCATCTCATTGGACACAGCCTGGGTGGCGTGATCGCCCGCTCGGTAGCGCATCAGCGGCCCCGCGATATCGCCTCAGTAATTACGCTGGCTTCACCCTTCCGCGGCACCGTGACCAACAAGACCGTTCGTCAAGCAGCCGACGCGGTCCGCATCCGCATCCTTCAGGAACACGGCCGGGGCGTGCTTCCCGATTGCTATACCGGGCAGTGTACCTGCAACTTCATCAACTCGCTGAGCCGCGACCTTCCCGATTCTGTGATGGAGACGGCGATTTACACCCGCCATGATGGCATCGTCGACTGGCGATATTGCATGACCCGCAAGGAAGAGTCTGATTTCGAAGTTCCGGGTACGCACATCGGAATGGCGTTTAACGCCGCAGCCTACGCGATTGTCGCCGACCGACTTGCCAAGGCCCAGGAACTTCAATAGTCTCCGGCTTTTTCCAACACCGCGTTGGAAGTCTCTAGAATCTCAGTGAGGCCGCCCAACCTCGTCAGCCCCAGCCTGGCTCTTGCCAGGCTGTTGTTACGTACCTGAAACACTCCCGTACAGTCTGTCTTCACGTAAGGCAAAACATGCATCGATGGACCAGAGCCATCGATGGTTGCTTCCAGTTCGAGCCCATCCTGCCCGTGCGCGTGAAACGACCATGCAAACGCTTTGCGATCTTTTGTCGTGTCCTCGAGATTGCGGAACACATGCCGCACGCCGTCATGCCAAAGGATTGCTTTGCGAAAAACAAGCCCCAGCGGCATTTCATAGACCAGGGCTTCCAGCGTGCTGGACGGGGCGTTCGAGCGCGGAAAATATGCGTGTGTCCAGCTCCAGAACTTGCGATGCCGGTATCCGCAATTGTGCCCTTGCACTCCGAAGCCCAGCGGACTGCGCTCAAAGCGCGCTCCATCCAGAACAATACTTCCGAAAAAGCGGGCATCGGAATGCGGAGTGCGCGTGAAGCCGATCCAGCCTTTGGCGCTGAGCGTCACGTGAAATGTCGATTCATAGCGCAGGTCCCATGAAACCGCGTGCCCGTCCACCCGCAACGATCCTTTGCAGGAATTTTCGTCGATACAGTTCTCGCCGACCTGCAGCCGGAACGGCGCGCCTTTCTCACTGAAGCGCAGATCCTCCAGGGCGAAGCCCTGAATCAACGTCAGCGGATGCCCTTGTGCGGGAAACCAGGTCGCCCAAACCTGCACTGGCATTCCCTTCCCTTGCCCTGGACAACCAGACCGTGCGGGATTCATCAGAAGATAACGGAACCACCACGCGCCGCTGCCGTCCGCCAATCCCATGCGAAGGAACCACGCTTCATAGCGGCGGCGAGTAGACGCGCGTGGAGTACGCCTGATTCAGACTCTTCACCAGCAACGCGGCACCTCACCTGCGCCGAATCATACTGCAGCCTTGAAACGTGCGCAGCGACCCGACCACCGGTTTGCGAACGAGTGCCCACCTTCATTGATCTTTTTAGTTCCGTTTCGGAACGCTCGCTATCGAAGGACGTGATTTCTCATGATCACGCCTCCCCAACAGCGTTACGCTTTGCACATGAGCAGACAGCGTACGTACGGAGCCGCCTTAGTGGTCCTCAGCCTGGCTGCAACGTATGCGTTCAAACCAAGCCTTCGCCAATACTTCTGGCCCGCGATCGCCTGGAGCATTTTCTTCATGTCGGCGCTCATCACACTGGTCGTCCTCGGCCAATTGGCCATGGTTGTCTATCACATGTGGATGGGATTCACCGTCGAAGGAAGACGAGCGACTGGAAGCGGAGAACGTCAGACTGCAGAAAGAAATGCTCGATCTCGAGCCAGAAGACCCTCGCAGCTCACCGAAGAGGGTTGCATAACCCGACCGTTGCAAAAGGCAACACCAGCAATCTGAAATCCTGATAGCACTTAGCATTTCTTTCGATCGAGCACTCTCATTCCGCCGTTGACCTACTGTTCCTGATCCTCTAGAGTACTGTTCACTGAGGAGAATATTCCTTCGCTGCGATGAACCCGCTGGCCAACAATGCGAACCGGATTGATAGGGAGGCGCTGACTGCGTCTACTCGCCCTTAGCACGGCCATTCTTGGCCTGGTGCTTGCACCCCTAGGATTCAGCGGATGATGTAGCCATCACAACACAAAGAGTTTTCACGAGGGCCATTATCCGAATGCGGATGATGGCCCTTTGACGTTTTCGGCAGAAATGCGAACAAGCCTAACAAGGCAGGGAGAAACAACTTGTCGGAGCGCGAGCAGATAAGGATATTCGACACCACATTGCGGGACGGGGAACAGTCCCCAGGCTGCAGCATGACGGCGGAAGAGAAGCTCCGCATGGCGTGTCAGTTGGATCGCCTCGGCGTGGACGTGATCGAAGCCGGCTTTCCCATTTCTTCTGACAGCGATTTTGCGGCGGTGCAGGCGATCGCGGGCAAGATCGGCCGGCCGGCGATTGCCGCGTTGGCCCGCAGCCGGCGCGAGGACATCGAACGCGCATGGCAAGCTTTGCAGGGTGCGGCGCGGCCTCGCATTCACACCTTCCTGGCGACATCGGACATCCATCTCGAACACAAGCTGAGGATGTCGCGCACGGAGTGTCTTGAACAGGCGCGCGACGCGGTGCGCTTCGCGAGATCATTTTGCGAAGACGTGGAATTTTCTCCCGAGGACGCGACTCGAACCGCTCCGGAGTTCTTGTGCGAAGTACTGGAGGCAGTCGTCGAAGCGGGCGCCACCACCATCAATATCCCGGATACGGTCGGCTATACCGTTCCCAGTGAATTCGCCGACTTGATCACTACGATTCGCCGTCGAGTCCGCGGCATCGAGAAGGTCGTGATTTCTGCTCACTGCCATGATGACCTCGGCTTGGCAACAGCGAACTCTCTGGCCGCCATCGCTGCCGGTGCTCGCCAGGTGGAATGCACGGTTAACGGAATCGGGGAACGCGCCGGCAATACTTCGCTCGAGGAGTTTGTGATGGCGGTGCGCGTCCGTTCGGACCGCTATCCCTACCAGACCGCCGTCGACAGCCAACAGATTTTTCCCGCCAGCCAGCTGCTGAGCGAAATCACCGGCGTCGGCGTGCAACCAAACAAAGCGATCGTGGGGCGAAACGCCTTTGCGCACGAAGCCGGCATCCATCAGGACGGCGTAATCAAGAATGCCTTGACCTACGAGATCATGACGCCGGAGTCGGTGGGCGTTCCCGGGAACAACCTGGTCTTGGGAAAACACTCAGGCCGGCACGCGCTGGGCGTGCACTGCGAGCGCCTGGGATTTCATCTGGAAAAGCGCGAACTCGATTCCATCTACCGGCAATTCCTGGCCTTGGCCGATCGCCATAAGACGGTCGAGGACCATCAGCTTCTGGAACTGGTGAGAAAGGGCCGAAACCCGCAGCCGCATACGGACATCGCGATCTCGTTCGCGGCAAACGATGCGCCAGCAAACAGAGGCCCCGAATCGCTTGCCGGGCAATTCCCTCTCGCGTATCTGGCGAAAAGCGCCGCGCATCCGGATCGAGTCATCCCTGCTCATCTTCGCGAGCACGACATGGAGCAGCAGGAGGATGATTTGTGGGGTGTCTGACGGGTTCAACAAAAAGAGGGGTAGGCTACAGTGAGCCCGCCCCTTGTGTGAGAGGGAAAGCAACCTGGCGCTGACCTCAGTCGCCTGACGGCAAAAGCGCCTCATCCGTCGGCATGATCTCCTGCACCAGCGACGGGCAGTCGCCGAGAATCGGCTGGCAGCCAGCATCCGGCCCGTGCTGGGGGCGGACGTACTTCTTGATCTCGCCGAACTGCGCCTGTTCCGTGGACCCTTCCAACGCGGTTGTCGACGACAACCCTCCTGCAATCACCTGTGTCAGCGCGTCGAAGTATCCGGTGCCGACGAACCGCTGGTGCTTGACCGCCTGGTAGCCGTACTCGGCTTCCCTGGCAAACTCCTTTTCTTGCAGGCGCGAATATGCCGTCATCCCGGTGTCGCGATAGCCGCGCGCCAGCTCGAACATGCTGAGGTTCAGCGCATGGAAGCCGGCCAGGGTCACGAACTGGAACTTGTATCCCATCTTCGCTAGCTCAACCTGGAAGCTGGCGATGGTGGCCTGATCCAGCTTCTTGTTCCAGTTGAAGGATGGAGAACAGTTGTAGGCCAGAAGCTTGCCTGGGTACTGTGCATGGATCGCATCGGCAAACTGGCGAGCCTCTTCCAGATTCGGTTCCGAAGTTTCGCACCAGATCATGTCGGCAAACGGCGCGTAAGCCAAGCCGCGCGCGATGGCGGAATCCAATCCGCCCCGAATTCGGAAGAACCCTTCGGAAGTGCGCTCCCCTGTTACAAATTCGTGATCGCGCGGGTCGATCTCACTAGTCAGAAGATGAGCACTATCGGCATCCGTGCGCGCCATGATCAAGGTAGGCACGCCCAGCACGTCGGCCGCCAAGCGGGCTGCGACCAACTTCTGGATCGCCTCCGAAGTCGGGACCAGAACCTTCCCGCCCAGGTGACCACACTTCTTCGCCGAAGAAAGCTGATCCTCAAAGTGCACGCAGGCCGCGCCCGCTTCGATCATGGCCTTCATCAACTCGAAGGCATTCAAGGTGCCGCCAAAGCCCGCCTCCGCGTCTGCCACAATCGGCGCGAACCAGTAAGTGGAATTCTTTCCGTCGCTGTGATGGATCTGGTCGGCGCGCGTCAGGGAATTGTTGATCTTGCGCACCACGTTCGGAACGCTGTCCGCAGGGTACAGACTTTGGTCGGGATACATCTGGCCCGCATCGTTGGCGTCCGCCGCCACCTGCCAGCCGCTGAGGTAAATGGCCTTCAGCCCGGCCTGGACCTGTTGCACGGCCTGATTGCCGGTGAGAGCGCCAAGCGCTGCCACGTGCGATTCCTGATGCAGAAGCCGCCACAGGCGCTCTGCTCCCAACCGCGCCAAGGTATGTTCGACCTGGACCGAGCCTCGCAACTTCACAACGTCGCTGCCATGTAGGGACGCTGGATGCCGCTCCAGCGTGATTCGGTTTGCCACTGTCTTTCTAATTCTGCTGCGCTTAGTGCACACATGTTGCTGTTTGCCTCCTGGGCTCAGATCCCAGTCGCAGTAGACGCTTGTCCGCGTGTTGGCAACAACTCCAGCAGTCCGCCTCGGACAACTCGTCCGTTTTGTCCCAGTGGGCGATGACGCGTCGCGCAAAGCGCTACGATAGATTTATGACCACTGCCGCACTACCCTCATCTGAAGTGGAATCGATGATTCTGAACTCGGAAGCCCGCTCGTTTCTCACGGAGCTGGCGCGTAATTTCGAAAGCCGCCGACAACATCTTCTCGAGCGCCGGCGCTTCCGTCAGCGTGAACTGGACAACGGCAAGTTGCCCGACTTCCTGCCGGAAACCGCGGCGATCCGCGAGGCCGAGTGGACGGTCGCACCCATTCCAAAAGACCTGCTCGATCGTCGTGTCGAGATCACCGGCCCGGTGGATCGCAAGATGATCATTAACGCGCTGAATTCGGGAGCAAGCGTGTTCATGGCTGACTTCGAAGACTCGAATTCGCCGACCTGGCAGAACAATCTGGAAGGCCAAGCCAACCTCCGTGACGCCGTCCGCAGGACCATCAGCTATGTGAGTCCCGAAGGCAAGCGCTATGAGCTGAATCCGCAGGTCGCAACTCTGCTGGTGCGGCCGCGCGGCTGGCACCTGATCGAGAAACACTTTGAAGTGGACGGCAAACCCATCTCCGCCTCGCTCTTCGATTTCGGACTGTACTTCTTTCACAATGCGAAGGAACTGATCAGTAGAGGCACGGGCCCGTATTTCTACCTGCCGAAGATGGAGAGCCACAAGGAAGCGCGCCTCTGGAACGACGTCTTCTGCTTCGCCCAGGACCGGCTCGGCATCCCCCGCGGCACCATCCGCGCCACCGTTCTGATCGAAACCATTCTGGCCGCGTTCGAGATGAACGAAATCCTTTACGAGCTGCGCGATCACTCGTCCGGCCTCAACTGCGGCCGTTGGGACTACATTTTCAGCTTCATCAAAAAATTCCGGAATCGCCCGGACTTCGTTCTGCCGGATCGTTCGACCTTGACCATGGACAAGCACTTCCTCGAGTCTTATGTCCACCTTCTGATTCAAACCTGCCATCGCCGGGGTATCCATGCCATGGGCGGGATGGCAGCGCAAATTCCGATCAAGAACGATCCGGCTGCCAATCAACAGGCGATTGAAAAAGTCCGCCAGGACAAATTGCGCGAAGTGCGCGCCGGCCATGATGGAACCTGGGTGGCGCATCCCGGATTGGTGCCGGTTGCGAAAGAAGTGTTTGACTCGCACATGAAAAAGCCCAATCAGATCGGCCGGCCGCTGGAGCAGTTGCACATCAGCGCAGAAGACTTGCTAGCGGTGACCGAAGGCAAGATCACAGAACAAGGGCTCAAGTGGAATATCGATGTCGGATTGCAGTATCTCGAGTCCTGGCTGCGCGGCAGCGGCTGCGTTCCGATCTACAACCTCATGGAAGACGCGGCTACCGCGGAGATCTCGCGCGCACAAGTGTGGCAGTGGGTCAAGCACGGCGCGAAACTGAGCGACGATGGCCGCGTGATTACCAGGCAAATGGTGCGGGACACCATCGCTGCCCAAAAGGGGAAACTCAAGGGCGTCCGCGTGGATGAGGCCGCCGACATCTTCGATCGCATGATGACCGACGGAGATTTCGCAGACTTCCTCACTCTGGTGGCTTATGATTATATCGACTGAGACGTGCCGAACCGTCCCCTCGGGCAATGAGCCGCGACTCGCGTGAGATCAGCGACGACTTTCTGGCGCACCTGAAAGAAGATTTGGTATGCCGGCGCGTGGAGCGCGGCATGGCGCGCCTCGAAGATCACCGGCATCTCTTCAACTCATTCGATCCCGAACAAGAAAATGCCGCGCGCTTTGCTGGCTATCTGGCCCAGTGGGTTGACATCGGCTTTCAGCGGCCTGTCCTGGTCAAGGAAATCGTTGCCCGCTTCACCAAGTCCATCCGTTCGCGCTTGCCCCTGCAGGATTACCTTTACCTGCGACTCGCCGAGGGCATGATCGCCATGGCGGCCGAGTCGACCGAGGAGGCCATCGCTCACCTCGATTTCGTGTTGAGCCTTGAAGAGCAGACTGACGATCAGGAATTGCTGGCGATCGCGAACTTCTGGAAGGGTCGTTGTCTGCGCATGAAGGGCGAGTACGATCAGGCGCTCGCCTTCGCCGTAAAAGGGCGAGACCTTGCCACGAAACTCGGGCACGCGCCCATGGCCGCCGTCATGCGGGTTCTGGAGAGCTGGCTCTTCTTCCAGAAGGGCAATGCGAAGCAGGCCACGCAAATTCTGCAGGAAGCCGAGTCGACTCTCAAAACAACAGACGATTATCTGACTCTGGGAAACATTCATTCGTCCTACGGCCGGATTGCCCGCCGCCAGGGACGCTACCAGCATGCGATCGAGCATTTCACGGTCGCGATCGAGTATTACCGGCGGCGGGACCCTCGTCATCGCAACGTGGCACGTACCCTCACCAATCTTGCTTCGTCCAAACGACGCATCGCCCTGCACCTGCTTCGCAAGATCGATGCCGATGCCGCCCGCCGCCGCAAAGCCGCTACTCGCGGCCGCGCCCGTGATGATTCAGGCACGCCTCAACACCGCACGCGCTTTGAGCAAGTCCGCCAGGAAGCTCTCGCTGAATTGAAAGAAGCCGCCGCCATCTACCAGGAGTATGGCAACCACCACGGCCTGGGCAGCGTGCACCTGAACTACGGTTACCTGCATTTGGACAATGGCGACCTCGAACATGCCGACAACGAAGCGAAAATCGCTTTCCGCCTGGGCGAAGAAAAAGGCGATCACATTCTCATGGCGCGCGCCCGCCTGCTCGAATGCATGGTAGAAAACGTCCGCGTCGAGGAAGAAATCGGGGAAACGGCCGAGCCCGAAAGCCACGCCCGCCTGGCGCAGGATTGCGCACAGCAAGCGATCGAGTTGGCGCGGCACACGCAGAACCGCCGCTTGTTAGCCGATGCCCATATCTGGCAAGGACTCACCCATTGCAACCGTTTCTTCGACGATTCCGGTGCCGCGCGTCATTCCTATGATCAGGCCATCAGCTTGTCAAAAGGAATTCATGCGGACGGATCCTGGGAAGACCTCGAAACATTGAAGACGCGGGTGCTGCGGGGCGGCCGGGTCAATCCCCTGCTGCGTGCCTGGTCGCAAGGTTCCATCGGCGACAAGACTTTTCAGGAAATCAGCGAACAATTTGCGGAATTGATTATTCCCCAGGTGTGGGAACGCGAGGGCCGCAAAGTATCCCGCGTCGCCACTCGCCTGTCGATGTCGCCCAAAAAAGTTCGCCGAATCCTGACCCGGGTGGGTCGTCGGAAAGCATCGCGTTCGGAGCGAGGTTCGAGCTAAAAATCGATAACGATGGGTTTTCCTAGCAGGACGATGTAAGACTTTCGCTATTTCCTGCAATGCACTGAATACATGGAGGATTTCCAACGCAACAACGGGAGTGTCTGATCCAGCCGGATTTCAAATTTCCCCTCGAAGTTTAGAACAACCTCTGAAGCTCTAAAACTTCTTCAGCACAGAGGACGAGACTCACAGAGAAAACCAGAATACGTCGGGCACTTCCCTCCTGCCTCCTCCGTGTTCTGTGTGCCTCTGTGGTGATCCGCCTTTACGATTCTTCGCCGGCTCTGCTCGTCCTATCGCTGCGGATAATTCAGGCGCACCCCGACCCGAAACAATATCGGTGGTCCAAGGTTGATCACCGGAGTGCGCGCAACCTGGTAGCGCTGGTTGAACAAGTTCTCCACCGCGCCGAAGACCTCCAGATGCCGCGTAAGGGCGCGTCCAATCTGGACATCCATGGTATAGAACCGGTCCAATTTGAACTGATTCTGGTCATCATCAAACTGATCTCCCACGAATCGCCCCGCCACGCTTACGAACAACCTCGACGGATTCCAGTAACGCGCCTGCCAAGTGAAAACATTGCGCGGTACCTGCGGGACGTCCAAGTCCAACCAGGCTGATGCCCCCGGGATTTCCTGGATAGCTCGCCACCGTCGCGGCCGTGTAAACGTAACCAGCCGAGATCTGAACCGCATTGCTCACGCGAACCGTCCCATCCAGTTCCACGCCACGCGATCGGGTCCGTCCCAGGTTCTGCTTCTCGCGCGTGATCAGAGTGGGCGTGGTCGAGAGTGTCACGTTCGCCACCGGATCCACAATGTCGCTCCAAAAGACTGTGCCTCGCGCGCTCAGCCGCCCGTTCCAGCCCGCGACATTGACGCCAACCTCCGCACCCGTGAGCCGCTCCGCATTGAGTGCGGCGTTATTGAGCGTCACAACATTTCCGACTCGAAACGTCCGGTACAACTCATTCAATGTGGGAGCCCGAAACGCGCGGTACACCGAGCCGGTCAGCGAAACATGCTCGTTCAATGTCCGCAAGACTGAGAGCCGGGGGCTGAACGCGAGATCATTCCGGGCTGGATAGATTGTGGTCGTCGGAGGTCCGGAAATTGGCGTCGTCACCAGGCTTCCGTTGAAATTTCTCCAGTCATCCAAGCGGGCTGCGAACAGAACAGTCCACTTCGCGCGATGAAAAATGTCCTCCCCAAAAATTCCGAGCGTGCGTTGCCGGCCTCCGCCGTTCCTGCTCTGATTCGGCCCTGTGAAGAGGAGTTCCTCACTCGCGCCGATGACTTCGCTCAGGTCCACTCCCCCACTGAGCGTTTGGGACTTGCCGAGAACATGCGTCCACTGCGCTGCGCCGCCCACCACTTGTTCGGGAACATGCTGAATATCCGTAAGGGTTTCGCTATTGCGATCGGAGGCGACCGCCGAGAACCGCTGGTTGTATTGCTCCACATCCGCATAAAGCCGGAATGTCAGCGAATCATTCTGCCCGAACTCTTTATCGATCCCGACCACCCCTTCGCCGATACGCGTGTCATTGATTTGAACGATGGTGCCATTGTTTCGGAATTCGGTGTAGAAGTTGCCGCGCGCAAAAATAGTGCCCCGTTCGCCCAGCCCATGCCCGAGCCGCGCATACACCGTCGCGTCCTTGGAATTCGCGGGCATGTCCACACTGCCCCGGACCGAATCGGGGACCAGCACGAACCCATCCGTGCGGAACATCTCCGTGGCCACCGAGTAGTCCCAGCGCCCCCGGCGGCTTCCCGCCCACATGGAAATGTCCGGCGTCAGTTCGTTGCCGTAAGATCCCTCGAGCGTGATTGCAGGAGATTCCGGCTGCCGCGTGGTCAGCTGCACGACGCCACCCAGAGCCGAACTCCCGTACAAGCTCGAACTCCCTCCGCGAAATACTTCCACGCTGGAAAGCGCCGCCTTCGGAACGCGATCCCAATACACCCAACCTCCAAAGGGATCGACCAGCGAGATGTTGTCGAGCATCACCAGCGCCCGGCTGGAAGCGCTCCCTCCGAGCCCGCGCAAGGAAACGCCCTGCGCGGATGCATTGGCCGTGCGGCTGCCCGAACGGCGAAACAACGAGAAACCGGGAACCTGGCGCAGCAGGTCATCCACGCGCAAGGCCGGGGTGGCAGCAGCATCCTGGGCCGACAGCAGGATCGCGCTGCCAGGAGCATCCGCCAGTCGAATTTCTGAGCGCGCCGCCGAGACGACGACCTGCTCTTTTACCAGAGCCGGCTGCAAAATAATTTCCAGCTGCAGGTCCGTATCACCACTCCAGGACTGGTTCACCGAGACGAACCCCGTCTCCACAACCGTGACAGTTCCCTTCCCTGACGGCACCCTCTGGAATACGAAGTGCCCGCTTTCATCCGTTCTGGTCGACGCCTGGAATGAGTCACAGCGGAGTTGCACAGCGGCATGCCGTAACACAGCTCCGCTGGAATCACGCACCACCCCGCCCACCGTGAGTCCCGCCTCGGCAGATGCGGTAAGCGCAAGCGCGATGAAACATAGCAGGCAAAACAACGTGCGCTGAAGCTGAGTTTGTCCCCGTTGGTCGTCTTTATTTAGTTCCGGTCGTCCCGATACTTTTTGCATGAAATCGATGTGCGGGAGAGAAATGCTACCACGGCGACAGTCATTCCATCGTAACGAGGCGTGCTTCGAATCGCGACGGGGCTGCTACAAAGTATGACAGGCAAGCACGCTCCCTAGGGAAGATCAAAGAAAAATCTTAAACCGCAGAGTGCGCCGAGAAATGCCGCAGAGGGTGCAGAGAGATCCCGCCAGAATCCGGAGCGTGTTGGGCTTGCATGGGGGCGAGCCTTGAATCCAGGTGCCAACCCTGGCATTGGGGAAGGCGCGAAGCTCGAGGAGTTGTGGGTTGTAATCGTAGAATCATGCGTAACCCCTAGAATGAGCGCACTCTCTCGCATTCCAGGCCCCGGTCGCACGAGCCGCCGAGGCCGGGGGTGAGTGCGTCGCGCATCTGCAGTCGCGCGCGGCACAGCCGCGTCTTGACATTTGCCTCTGACAGGCCGAGAGCTTGCGCGGTTTCGGTGATGCTGAGATGTTGCACATCCCGCAGGATCAGCACAGTTCGGTACTTTTCGGGGAGCGAATCCAGACCTTTGAGGAGCGCGGCACGAAGTTCCTTCTGCTCCAGCGCCTCTGACGGAATCTCCCGCCAATCGGCAAAATCCTTGGGCATGTAATCGCCATCGTCAGTTTGTTGTCCTTCTTCCAGAGACTCATACAGATGGCGGCGGTCTTTGCGCAATTTCATCTTCGCTTCATTGATCGCAATCTGGATCAGCCACGTGCTGAATTTAGCTTCCTGGCGAAAGCGCGCGATGCCTTTGAACGCCTTCAGCACTGCTTCCTGCGCGACTTCTTCTGCATCCGCGTCGTTCTTCACGAGCGATAGAGCCGACAGGAAAACGGCCCGCTCGTAAGGGCGCACCAGTTCGTAGAACGCATCCGCATGGCCACTCTGAACCCGCCGGATCAAAACCTGCTCGTGCTGGTTGCCCTCAACGGGGGCATCCACGGTCGAGGTCCGCTTCAACTGCATGGTGTTGCCTGCCGACAGCATGCTTTCAGCCGACGCGCTTGTCATAACGCAGTCTCCTTAAGTTGCTGACTGATAAATTGAGAACAGTTGAACTGGGCCACTCGCTTTCGTCCCAGATTCTGGAGAAGGGCGATCCCCTGGGCGTCGATGAACCACACTTTTTCCAGGTCCAGGCTTACGACCTGCTGCCGCGCCAGGGCTTCGTCGCTGAGTCGCCGTAGTTCTTCTACCCAGGGGCCCACAAGCCTGCCTTCGAGTTGGAACTGGGTGGCCTCGTTCGATTCGTTCGTTACAGAAATCTTGAGCACAGCTTGTGTTCCTCCGAAGACGCCTTGGCTAGTGCACCGGGCGTGCCAATTGGGTACGAGCCTTCGCTAGGGGCTATGGCGTTGAATTCGTGAGACTTAGTTATGTGGAGAACTTTGGGCGGAGAGGTCAAACCACGATGGATCGTGGCCGACCAAGTGTCTAGGCTCGTGACTACGAAATTTCGTGGGAAGGTGCGCTCTTCATCGCTGACCGATCGAGGCCGAGCTTCTTCATGCGGCTGCGCAGGGTGTTGGGATGGAGATTGAGAATCTTCGCAGCACCGCTTTGTCCTTCGATTACCCAGTCCGTTTGCTTCAGGACCTGCAGAATGTACCGCTTCTCCACCTGCTCGAGCGAGAGGCACTCGCCGGACCCACTGCCAGCCTGCTGGTTGTTGGAGGAAGCACTGGCGACGCCGCCCTCGCCGGGCAAGGGTTCCGCGGTCACCGGCAACAGGTCGCGTCCCAGCCGCAAGACTGATCCGCGTGACAACACGACGGCGCGCTCGATGACGTTCTGCAACTCGCGAATGTTTCCGGGCCAGTCGTAACGGCTGAGAGTTTCCATCGTGTCCTGCGCCACGCCGGTAATCTGTTTGCCAAGCTGGCGCGCAAACCGCTCCACGAAGAATGTGGTCAGCAGTGGTATGTCTGAACGACGCTGCCGCAGCGGAGGCAGAATCATCGGCAAGACATTTAGCCGGTAATACAAATCGGCACGGAAGCGGCCTTCCTGGATCGCTTTCTCCAGATCCCGGTTGCTGGCCGCAATGATGCGAACATTCACCCGCAGTGTGCGGCTGCTGCCCAAGGGCTCAAACTCATGTTCCTGGAGCACGCGCAAGAGCTTGACCTGTGTATCGAGGGGAAGCTCGCTGATCTCATCGAGAAACAGTGTTCCGCCGTCGGCAAGTTCGAAGCGGCCAACCCGCCGTTCCAGCGCGCCGGTGAAGGCGCCCTTCATATGGCCGAAGAGTTCGCTTTCCACCAGGCCGGTTGGAATCGCTCCGCAATTGAGTTTCACTAGCGGCCGGTTCTTGCGGTGGCTGCGGTTGTGGATTGCACGGGCAATCAACTCCTTGCCGCACCCGGTCTCGCCCATGATGAGAACCGTTGAATCTGTGGGGGCAACAGTTTCCACATTGCGCAAGACTTCAACCAGCGCGCGGCTGTTCCCCACAATCTCCTCGAAATTGTGTTCCCGGCTGATTTCTTCCTGCAGGTAGACATTCTCTGCTTCTAGTTTCTTCTGGAGCAGTTGCACCTGGAGGAGCGCAGCCTGCAGGTCTGATTCGGCCCGCTGTCGCTTTAATTCTGCGGCTGCCCGGGCCGAAAAAATCTTCACCAAGTCGATGGCGTGTGGGTCCCGCTCCATCGGCTTGTCGTCGAGGATGGCAATGTGGCCGATCACACGGCCCTCGCTGTCGAGCATGGGAACTCCGAGATAGCTCTCCGCTTGCCATTCCACCAGGCCGACATCCAGCGGAAACAGCGCTTGCAGCCCTTCCTTGTAGTGGCAGACTTCGCCGTCCAGCACCTTCATGCACGGCGTATCAGCGATGTCGAACTCGAACAGGTCTCCGAACCGGTCGCCCGTCCAGACCGCCAATACCTTGGCGCGCTTCTGGTTGTCGCAGTCGGTGATAAACGCATATCGCGTGCGCAGTGCCGTCGCCATGTGGCGTACGAGGGTCGGAAAGAAGTCCTTCCCTGTGGCCGACGCGGTCCCGACCACGATCGACTTGAATCTCTCCTCTTCGAGGTGCCGCTCGGTAATGTCGCGTACCAGGCCGATGACTCCCGTGATGGTGCCGTCCGGGTCGCGATGAGGCCCGAAGCTGCAGGATTCCCATACATCCTGCCCGTCGGCAGAATGTTTGGGCACCATGACATCGGGAACCTGCACGGTTTCTCCCTGGAGCGCTCGCTTCAAAATTTCTTCCAAACCACTGGTGCGCAGGCGGGGAAACACCTCGGCCGCCACCCTGCCTAGAACTTCATCAGAACTCTTGCCGGTTAGCCGCTCCATGAATGGATTGAAAAGCAAGTAGCGCAGTTCACGGTCGTAGAAGAGAATCCCTTCCGCCGCGTCCTTGATAATTTCCTGGCTGATCAGGGCGGCGGCCTGTGCGGTCTTTTCCTGCTGCCTGGTTCGAATACGAGCCATAACCTGGCTTACGATCGGCTCGATAGATTTGTCCGGCAGGGTAAACGACTCGCTCTCGGTGACGAACTGAATGGTGTGGCGAGTGCTGTCCATGATCACCCGGCACGTCTTGCATTCGTGCAGGTGTTCCTCCAGGCGGGATCGCAGTTGCGGATCGGCCGCATCCTCCAGGTAGTCTCCGAATTCGGTCAGGAACTCAGCGCAACTAAGCATCGGCGGGGTCTTTTTCTGTGCGAATGAAGTGCGGAGCCAGGCGCTCGCGCAACATCAGCCTTCCTCGCAACACGCGTGCTTTCAAAGCAGGCACGCTCAGATCCAGCGTGGCCGCTGCTTCCTCGGTCGAGAGTTGGTTGATGTCTCGCAAGATCAGAGCCGCGCGATACTTTTCGGGTAACCGCAGAATTCCGTCGCGCACCAACTCGCTTCGTTGTGCTGCGGAGAATCTCTGCTCCGGATCTTCTTCCCAGCTTTGTACTTGCCGCGGACGAAAATCGTCGTCCTCTGCTTCCCCAAGCGGCTCCGCCGGGTTGCACCGCCGGAGCATCTCTGTGCCGGTATTGATGGCGATGCTCAAGAGCCAGGTCGAGAACTTCGAGCGTCCCTCGAACTGACCTATCTTCTCGAACGCCTTCAGAAACACATCCTGGGTCGCGTCCCGGGCGTCATCGACATTGCCAACCATTCCTGCCACGGTGCTGAAAACACGGCGCGAATGACGGCGCACCAGTTCTTCGAAGCCGTCCGCATCTCCACTCCGCACCTTCGCCACCAGTTCTGCGTCGGGGTCAACCGCAGGGCTCGCTTCGAACGTAGGACGGGAGCCGGGCGAAACCGGATACAAATCTTTTGGCGTGAAGATCCGGCGCGGTGGGAAGTCTGGCACTGCACCCAGCCCGAACTGCAAAGTGTTGAGAAAGTTGGTTAATCCAGCGGTGACGATGGCCTCCACGATTTGAGGCTCGGTGAATCCATGCTTTCGTAGTGCCTCGGCGTCGAACCGTTTTTCTTTATGGATCGGGGACCGGCTCAACTTGATGGCTTCGTCCATCAAGGTTTTATCCGCCAATGGGATTGGGGCGGTTTGATAGTCACTGATAATCGAATCGCAATCTTCTTCTGGAACTCCGAGAGCGCTCATCACCTGGCTCTGGAGGGCGACGCAGTAGGTGTTGAGATTTGCCGACGAAATCACCAGCGCAATCGTCTCTTTTTGGATGCGGCTGAGCGCGTCGTCTGGAAACAAGATGTGCTCAAGCGCGCCAACTTCCGCCTGCAAGATCTCGGGCAGCAGTGCCTGTGCGCGAAAAAGATTCGGGACAAAGCCAATCTGCTCACGTAGGGCGGAGTAGGGATCGAACTCGGCTGGCAGGTCTGCTTGGGTTCTTAGATAGGGTCCGGCAGATTCTATCCACCCGGACGGCTGCGGCGGCTCCTCGATCTTGGCTGCCATTAACGGGCTGCTATCAGGGTCGCAAGTCGGCTGCAACCCCTCAGCCAAGCTACACAACATTTGTCCCAGGGCCGTGGTCACGACTAACTCGAGGATGGTCGAATCGTTGAATCCAGCTTTCGAAAGCTCCGTGACGTCTTTCGCGGAAACCCAGGGACCGTACCGGGCAAGCTTAAGCGCGAAATTCAGGAGGCAGCGGCTTTCCGAGTCCTCTGCCGCTGGCAGTTGGCCATGGAGCGCCAGACAGTATTCGTTCTGCCACACGCCGGCAACACCCCGGAGAACTTCATTTTTCCGATGTCGAGCTAGCCTTTTCTCCCCAAGCAGGGTGGCCCCAAGCAGTCCCTCTTGCGCCCCAACCGCTCGGGGCAGTTCCCTTTGCGCACGAAAGAGGTTCGGAACAAACCCGTAGATGGCAACAAGTCCCGGGTTCTGTTCAGACTCGTACCGGGTTGGGGCCAAAGTGCTCATGGCAGAAACGAACTAGGTTATCTCACAAGGCAAGCCGCAGTCGCCTGTTTGCAGAACCCGCGCGTCGCGGCGGCGAAAACCTGGTCTTTGCTCTATAATCTCGGCAATTGTCCGTTCGCTTGGGGGAAAACAAATGAGTTACCTGCGGAACCCTCCGTTTGATGAAAAGGATTTTCCTGCATTCGCCACGATGCGGGAGCAGATCGGATTCCTGCCAAACTTTTATGTGGCCCAGACCACCAGGCCGGACCTGATTGAAGCCCAGGTCGCGCTGATGGGCGCAATCCTTTTGAAAGATGGGGGCCTGTCCCGGAAGCAAAAGGAATACATCTTCCTCGTGGCTTCGGCCGCCAATCTGAGCACCTATTGCGTGACCGCCCATTGCGAAATCGTTCGCATGCTGAAGCTGGAAGGTCCTGATCCCGAACAGATCGCCATTGATCATGTTCACGCGAAGATTCCGATCGCCGACAAGGCGCTTCTGAACTTCTGCGCCAAGTTCAACAAGCAACCTTCCAAAATCGGCGCCGCCGATATTGAAACCTTGCGCACCTACGGGTTCACGGAGCAGCAGATTCTGGAAGTGATTGTGATCGTCGGCTTCTCCCAGTTTGCCAATACCGTGGCGTTCGGATTGGGGACCGTCCCCGACTTTCACAACGCGAAAATCAAGGCGGCCCTGGGTGAGGGCGAAGGCTCGTCGCAGAGTGCACAGGTTCCGCTAGCGTCTCAGCCCTGACCACACCAGGCCACCTTATGGACGAATACCTGGAATATTGAGCCGGATCCGGTACAGGCCTGTCTTCGCGCACAGGTAAAGCGTTTTCCCGTCGTCATCCCCCCAGGCAAAATTGTGCGGATGCTCGGGGCCGGCAATCGTGCCCAGGTGTTTCCCTTCCGGCGAAATGATCCACAGGCCGCCGGGACCGGACACGTAAAGATTGCCCTTTTGGTCGACCTTCAATCCGTCAAGCGCATCCTCCCCCTCGGCGGATGTCATATCAAAAAAGACTTGCCCGTTCGACAGAGCGCCGTCTGGCTTCACTTCGTAGCGCATGATGATCTTTTTCTTCTCATCCCAGTTGTCCACATACAAGTACTTTTCGCCTGGGGAGAAGGCGAGACCGTTCGGGCCATTCAGGTCCTTGGTGAGCAGTTGAGTGTTCTTGCCGTCAGGAGACACCCGATAGACGCCGCTATAGGCCAACTCTTTCCGCGGATCGTCGAAAAACTTGGGCAGTCCGAAAGGAGGGTCGGTGAAGTACAAAGCTCCATCGGATTTGTAGACCAGATCGTTTGGGCTGTTAAGTTTTTTCCCGTCATAGCCATCCGCGAGCACGGTAAATTGCCCGTTCTTTTCCATCCGAACGACGCGTCGATTGCCATGCTGGTTGATGGTCAACCGGCCTTGCTTGTCCAGAGTGAGTCCGTTGGAGCCGGGCTGGCCGTATTCCCCGATGTCCATGCCCCGATAGCCGGACTTCGTCATGAAGATTGAAAGCTGGCCATCCTGCGTCCAGCGGTAGATCAGGTTGTTGTTGGGATCACTAAATAGAAGATACCCGTCAGTGTCTTCCGTGTGCGGAACCCAGATGGGACCTTCGGTAAACAGAAAACCTCCGGCCAGTTTTTCGATCCTCGCGCCGGCGGGGACAATTTCATCGAGCGCCCCGTCTTTGCGAATCACCTGGGCCGGCGTTTCGCTAAGGGCAACCTTGGGTGACTTGTAAAAGTCCAGGGTGGCGGACTTGATCCAAATGAAATTCTGCGGGCTGTAGGAAATCGGCCCATTGACACCGAAGACCGCGAGTTGAATCTGCTGGCCGGGTTTAACATTCCTCGCGACAATGACGCGGTTGGGAGCATTGAATCCCTTGATCACCGGACCGCCCGACTGCCCCAGCACCCGCGGCATCTTTCCGTTCACCCAGACTTCCGCGTAATCGTCGATCACAATCTCGAAGGCGACCGTGGCCCCTGCGGTGTCAAAGTTGGCAATCCTTTCCGGGATGGTGACGTTGATGCGATACCAGTTGAAACACATCTTGGCCGTGGAGCGCCGCTGGTCCAGGGTCGTGGCATCGATGGCTTCCCATTGCGAATCGTCGAAGTCCACTGCCCCCGCGTGCGGAGTGTAGTCGTAGGTTTTGGTGGGCGCTCCGCTCGGCTTCAGGTCGGGTCCCACAACGCGAGAATCCGATTCTACGATTTTCGCGTCGGAGTAGCGCCATTGCCCCTTCACCAGTTGCACGCCTTCGCGCGTGGCCAGGTCGACGACTGCGTCCGGACGGCCAAAAGGCGGGTCCTGCACGGTCTGCCCCGGCGCATTCAAGAAAGCGAAGACTAGAAGGGCTAAGAGCAGGAAGTGTTGAAGTCGGTTGTTCATGTGATTCTCTCTTAGCGGACCTTCACCACGTAATAAAGAAACGGGTTGGTAACTTCCTGGAACTGGTGCGCAACGCCGTGGGGCACGATGATCACGTCACCTTTGGCGATTTGCCGGATTTCCCCGTTGCGAATACCGGTGCCGCGGAGTTCGTCGGGCGCCGTGGTCTTCGCGTCCACGGCTTGCCCTCCCGTGATGAAGGTGGCCGATCCATCGAGCACGTAAATCACGTCTGCGTCTTTCGTGTGGATCTCTGCCTGTCCCGGCTTTTCGCGACGGCTGGCGTGCACCATGTAATTGCGGCCGTCGCGTCCGTCAAACAGCACCGCACCCTTGGCAAAGGCGTCCTCCACCTTGCTTTTCTCCCAATAAGAGACGGTGGGCGATGGATCGCTACCCATGCTTGTCGCAGCGGTGTCGAATGCTTTCGAACCGGCGATCGCCAGTTGTTCATCCTGATCGGCGCTCGCTGCTCCGCTCACACCCACTCCCCCGACGATCTGCCCGTCAATCACGATCGGGATGCCGCCGATAAGAGGCGTGAAGTTCTCCAACGACGTCATCACAGTCCGGCCCCTGCCGTTGGAATTGATCAATTCCTCAAAGAAGCGGGTGGGCTTTTTGAACATGACGGCGGTCTTGGCTTTGCCGATGGAGATGTTGGCGCCCGCTGAAAACGTGCCGTCAAGACGTTCCAACGCCATCAGATTGCCGCCATCATCCACCACGGCAATGACGCCGCCTGGTGCCTTCAGTTTCTGCGCCTCGGCCTTCGCCGCTTCGATGACTCGCTCGGCGCCTTGCAAGGTAAGGGTTTTCTTCTCGGCAATTTGTGCGCCTGCGGAATTCGCCAGGCACAGAGTGACTGCGGTCAGTACCGCGCAACAGAAAAGTCTTATTGGGATTGTCATGGTCTTATCCTTTTTGCGAAGTCTGTGAAGGGGAGCACGCTATCCAGGTTCGAGACGGCGCGCTCCGCCGTTGATTCGTTACTTAACGGGCGAACTGAAGCTTGCCTCCCCCAGATTGGCCTCGGCCCAGGCGCACCAGATCACGACCTTGGACACGTTCTTCACGTAGCCGGGAACGACGATTTCCTTCTGGTACTTATCGCCGATCAGGGCTTTCTTCTTCAGCTTGTCGACCTGGTACACGTTGCCGTCGGAGTCCACCAGCTGCCAGTGCGGATCCGGCGTGTCCGGAACGACAAAGTCGTCCGACAGGGTGAGCACGCTCTTGCCATCCCGCGTGCTGTGCGTAACCGTTCCTTTGTTGGCTTTCGGGCCTTGAAACTGGGAAGAAGTGTGAGCGTCTTGGGCGGCTGCCGTGACAGCAAACATCATCGTGGTCGCGAACAGCGCCAGGAAAGCAAACTTGATTGTCTTGAGGGCCTTCATTCCTTCTTACCTCGTCATTTGAATTTGGTGGTGAGGCGGCCCGACGCGCGGCGATGAATCGCTAACGATTCGCGAGCCTGGCGAATGCCGGGAGGCTCATGTGCGGCGTCGAACTCCTCACGTGGCAGTGGGATTCTGAAGTGCCGCGAAGGTTTCAGCGGTTGCCCGAAGCGTGAATCTTGTCACCTTCTGGAAAGTTCTGAATCACAGGAATGGAAGAACCGAGTGCCTACCCAACCCAGGATCGTCGAAATCGACTGCGCAGAGGTTCGCTGGGAGTTGGTGAACTATACCGAGGGCGATCTCACGCCCGAACTGTTAGCGCGGATCGATGAGCATCTCAGCCGATGCCGTCATTGCAAGGCGATTTTTGATGGCGCGCGGAATATCGTCCGTTTGCTGGGCGACGAGTCTGTTTTCGCCTTGCCGGAAGGGTTCAGCCAGCGTTTGCGGCAGAGGTTTGCGCTCCAGAGTCAGGCCGCCGGTCGTTCCTGAAATCACTACGGCCACCCGGCAAGTACGGATCGGTGCCGGCCGTCAAAGTGGTTTTCTCAAAGCTCTTCTTACTGCCCTTCGCAACAGGTGTAGCCCCCAGCCATCGCGACTCTAATTTCCCGCGGATAGAAGTCCATTGTCAGTTGAGGCGTCTTGCATCCGCCGAATATAGACCGCGCCGCGACGGAACCAGAGTGTCACTTCTGCTCGCCAACCGAATCACATCGCCCAGATTGCCATGAACAGCACTGAGCACAACCTGGTGGCGGATGCGTCGAACCTGGCGCTTGAAACCCTGCCGCTAGCCAAGACTCCCCTGCAAGCGCCCAAACTGGGCGCACTCGCATCGATCCGTCTTCACTGGCCTGAATACCTCATGGAGGCGGCGCTGCTCGGTGCTTTCATGGTGTCGGCCTGCGTTTTCGGTGCGCTCTACGAATTCCCTCATTCGCCCGTCCATCAATCAGTAATGTCCAGCTTTCTGCGGCGGTTGATGATGGGTTTGTCTATGGGATCAACGGCCGTCGCCATCATTTATTCCCCCTGGGGGAAGCAGTCAGGAGCACACATCAATCCATCGGTGACGCTGACCTTTCTTCGCCTGGGAAAAATCAAAATCTGGGACGCAGCTTTTTATATAGCCGCGCAATTTACGGGTGGGGTGCTCGGGGTTTTCTTCGTTGCCCGCTTTCTGGGCAATGCGGTTTCAGACCCTGCGGTTCGATATGTCGTGACTGTCCCTGGTCCACGCGGCCCGTGGGTGGCTCTGGCCTCGGAGTTCCTCATCGCCTTCGTTTTGATGACTGTGGTGCTTCACGTTTCGAACCATCACCGCCTCGATCGTTACACCGGACTGTTTGCAGGTCTGCTGGTTGCGACCTACATCACTCTGGAGGCGCCGTTTTCCGGAATGAGCATGAATCCAGCGAGAACCTTAGGTTCGGCAGTCCCACCCATGATCTGGGATGGCCTTTGGATTTACTTGACGGCTCCTCCGCTCGGAATGCTTGCGGCGGCGGAGTTCTACCTGTGGCATCGGGACCGGGCCGCAGTGAAGTGCTGCAAGCTGCACCACAACAATGACAAGCGCTGCATATTCTGCGGCGCCAATGGAGGATTCGCATCATGACCGACAATCGTTACGACGTAATCATCATCGGAACCGGCGCAGGCGGCGGAACGCTGGCTTATCACCTGGCGCCTTCGGGAAAGCGAGTCCTGATCATCGAGCGCGGCGACTACGTCCCCCGTGAGAAGGCCAACTGGGATCCTCAGTTCGTGAACGTGGATGGCCATTACAACACCAGAGAATCCTGGCTCGACAAAGATGGCAAGGAACTCCATCCGCACACCAACTACTATGTCGGCGGAAATACCAAGTTCTATGGCGCGGCGCTGTTCCGCCTGCGCAAGGAAGATTTCGGCGAACTGCGCCACCATGGCGGAATCTCGCCCGCCTGGCCCATCAGCTACGACGATCTGGAACCCTACTACACGCAGGCCGAGAATCTCTATCAGGTGCACGGCAACCGTGGAGAGGACCCGACCGAACCACCGGCCAACTCTCCCTATCCATGGCCCGCGGTAAGCCATGAGCCTCGCATTCAACAACTCTCCGATGACTTCGCGCGTTCGGGTCTGAAGCCCTTCCACGTGCCCGTGGGTGTGATGCTCGACGAAAAGAATCCGCACAAAAGCCGGTGTATCCGCTGCAACACTTGCGACGGTTTTTCCTGCCTGGTAGGCGCCAAGTCGGATGCCCAGGTTGTGTGCATCGACGAAGCCATCAAGCACCCGAATGTGACCTTGCTGACAAACTCCCTTGTGAAGCGGCTCGAGACCGACTCATCGGGACGTGAAGTGAACAGCGTGGTTGTGGAGCGCAACGGCAAGTCGAAGACTTACTCTGGGGATATGGTGGTGGTCTCCTGCGGCGCGATCAACTCCGCCGCATTGCTGTTGCGCTCCGCCAATGACAAGCACCCGCGCGGCCTGGCCAACAGCTCCGATATCGTGGGCCGGCACTACATGGGACACACCAACTCGGTGATGATGGCCATTTCAAAGTGCCCCAACCCGACCATTTTTCAGAAAACGCTGGGAGTCAATGATTTCTACTTTGGCTCGAAAGACTTTGAGTACCCCATGGGCCACATCTCGTTTGTCGGCAAGCTGGACGCAATCACGCTCAAGGCTGGAGCGCCCGCCATTGCCCCGAATTTCACATTGGAATTGATGGCCACGCATTCGCTGGACTTCTGGCTCACCTCGGAAGACCTGCCCGACCCCAACAACCGCGTCACCATTGGTCGCGATGGCAAGATTGTTCTCACCTACACGCCGAACAACCTGCAAGCGCACGAGAGGCTCCAGGGCAAGCTTAAGCAAGCGATGAAGCAGACCAACTGCACCATGCACGGCCACGATTGTCACCAGGGCTTGTTTGGAAGAAACCTCTATGTTGGCCAGCGAATTCCCCTCGCCGGCGTCGCCCATCAGAACGGCACGATCCGCTTCGGAAACGATCCGAAGACTTCCGTACTCGACCCCAACTGCAAGGCACACGATGTGGACAACCTCTACGTGGTCGATGGCAGCTTCTTCCCGTCAAGTGCAGCCGTGAACCCGGCTCTAACCATCATGGCGAATGCTTTGCGGGTCGGCGATCACCTGATGAAGCGTCTGGGAGTGTCGAAGGCGCAATACGAACAGAACGGGCAACAAGTCGTGGAACTGGCGGTGGCTCGGTAACGAACAATGAAGAGACTTGTTCCATTTCGCCGTCTGATCGCTTTCTGGGCCGTCTTGCTGGCACTGACAGTGCCCGGTGGGTTGGCCCAGGAGCATCTTGCCCTCGTCGACGGCGTTGACGCGATCGGTACCACGGTCTCGGACATGGACCGCGCTGTCGACTTCTACTCGAGGGTGCTCACATTTGAGAAGGTTTCCGATACCGAGGTGGCAGGCGAGGACTACGAGCACCTCGAAGGGGTGTTCGGGTTGAGGATGCGCGTAGTGCGCATGAAACTGGGCGATGAATTCATCGAACTCACGGAGTATCTCGCGCCCAAGGGCCGGGCAGTTCCGGTTGATTCGCGCAGCAACGATCGCTGGTTCCAGCACATCGCGATCATTGTCAGCGACATGGACAAAGCCTACGCCCGGTTGCGGCAGAACAAGGTGGAACACGCTTCCTCCGGACCGCAACGGCTTCCTGACTGGAACAAGAATGCCGCGGGCATCTCAGCCTTCTACTTCAAGGATCCGGATGGACATCCTGTCGAGGTATTACAGTTTCCTCCCGACAAGGGGCTGGAGAAATGGCACCGCCCCACGGACAAACTCTTTCTGGGTGTCGACCATACGGCGATCGTGGTCTGGAACACCGACGCCAGCCTCAAGTTCTATCGTGACACGCTCGGAATGCGCGTGGCGGGAGAAAGCGAAAACTACGGGACCGAACAGGAGCATCTGAACAACGTCTTTGGCGCTCGACTGCGCATTACCGCTTTGCGAGGTGGAACGGGCCCCGGAATTGAGCTGTTGGAGTATCTGGCGCCTCGCGACGGGCGCCCTTTCCCGGCGGACGAACATGCCAACGACATTGTCCACCGGCACACCATCCTTTTAACCAAAGTGGCCGACGCCGCTGCCCGGCACCTGCGCGGGAACAGCGTGAACTTTGTTTCTTCCGACGTGGTTGCGAATCACACCGGACAGTTGGGATTCAAAAAAGCTTTTCTGGCACGGGATCCCGACGGCCACGCAGTCGAAATCGAAGAGAAGTGAGGAGGCGTCGTGAGTGGGAGCATCATCCAAACGGCTTTAACCAACAAGACCCTGCGCCTGGAGCTTGTCTACCGGCCCGCGACGCTTCCGGAAGATAATGCGCACAGTGGGGATCCGGCGCTGGTGTTTCCGTTCGACGGCCCAAAGCCCTCAGACGAGTTTGCTTGTTTGCTCGAAATGATTTGAGGAATGCGGAGAATTGCTCATGACGCAGGAAGAGATTCGACTATCAGAATCGGGCACGCGCAGGAAGCACTGGAAGCGCTGGGGCCCCTATCTCAGCGAGCGTGCGTGGGGCACGGTTCGCGAGGACTACAGCCCGTACGGCAATGCATGGGAAAGTTTGCCGCATGACCATGCCCGCTCCCGAGCCTATCGCTGGAACGAAGATGGCCTGGCGGGGATCAGCGACCGGAAGCAGAATATCTGTTTCGCGCTGGCGCTGTGGAATGAGCGTGACCCGATCCTGAAAGAACGCGTCTTCGGATTGACAGGAAACGAGGGCAACCACGGCGAGGACGTGAAGGAGTACTACTTCTATCTCGACTCGACGCCTACCCATTCCTACATGAAGTACCTCTACAAGTATCCCCAGGCAGAATTTCCTTACGGCCAGCTGGTGGAAGAGAACCGCCGGCGCGGCAAGAACCAGCCGGAGTTTGAACTGCTCGACACGGGCGTGTTCAACGACAACCGCTATTTTGACGTTCTCGTGGAATACGCCAAGGCCGACACCGAGGACATCCTCGTCAAGATCACGGTCGCCAACCGCGGGCCGGAAGCGGCGAATCTTCGCCTGCTGCCGACCGTATGGTTTCGGAATACCTGGTCCTGGGGCGGCCAGAAGAGACGGCCCGAGCTTCATCAATCAAGTTCCGCGCCCAACCCTGTGATCGAGCTCAATCATCACCAGCCTGGCAATCGCTGGCTTCATTGTGAAGGGTCTCCGGAACTGCTTTTCACTGAAAATGAGACCAACGCCCGGCGGCTGTTTGGAGTCGAGAGTCCAACCCCTTACGTCAAGGACGGCATCAACGATTACGTGGTGCATGGCGCGAAAGAAGCGGTGAATCCCGAGCATAAAGGCACCAAAGCCGCAGCCCACTACAAGCTCACGGTGCCTGCTGGTGAGAGCGTCGTCGTCCGCTTGCGCTTCGCGCCCTCGGCCATCAACGGCAAGAATGCCTTTGCCGACTTCGACAAGACGTTTGCCCTGCGGCAGCGTGAGGCTGATGAGTTCTACGCCACGGTAATCCCTCAAGACCTTTCCGCAGACGCGCAGAACGTGATGCGCCAGGGTTTTGCCGGCATGCTTTGGTCCAAGCAGTTCTACCACTACGTGATCAAGGACTGGCTGCAGGGCGACCCGGGCAACCCTCCCCCGCCGCAGGAGCGAAAGAAAGGCCGCAACCACGAGTGGACTCACCTCTACAACGCAGACGTCATCTCCATGCCGGACAAGTGGGAGTATCCGTGGTACGCCGCGTGGGACCTCGCGTTTCACTGCATCCCCCTGGCTCTGGTTGATTCCGACTTCGCAAAAGAACAACTCACGCTCATGTTGCGCGAGTGGTACATGCACCCCAACGGTCAGATACCAGCCTACGAGTGGGCGTTTGGTGACGTGAATCCCCCGGTTCATGCCTGGGCCGCGTGGCGCGTCTACAAAATCGACAAGAAACGCAAAGGCAAAGGCGATCGCGCATTTCTGCAGCGGGTCTTCCACAAGCTGATGTTGAACTTCACCTGGTGGGTGAACCGCAAAGACGCCGAGGGCATGAACATCTTCCAGGGCGGATTCCTCGGACTCGACAACATTGGCGTTTTCGACCGTAGCGCGCCTCTTCCGACCGGCGGCTACATCGAGCAATCCGATGGAACCAGTTGGATGGCGATGTATACCCTGAATCTGCTTGCGATCGCGCTGGAGCTGGCGCTGGAAGAACCTTGCTACGAAGACGTGGCCAGCAAGTTCTGGGAGCACTTCATCTACATCGCCAACGCGATGAGCCATCGCGGCCACGACAGCATGGGTCTGTGGCACGAGGAAGACGGATTCTTCTATGACGTGCTCAGGCTACCTGACGGCACGCAGTTCCCCATGAGGATCCGATCCATGGTCGGCCTGATCCCGCTGTTTGCCGTGGAAACGCTGGAGCCCGAAGCCCTCGAAAAACTGCCCGACTTCAAGCGGCGGCTGGAGTGGTTCATCGACAACCGCCCGGATCTCACGCAGAATCTTGCCTGCATGCGTACCGAGGGCATGGGGGAACGCCGCCTGCTCTCGATTGCAGGCCAGGACCAGTTGCGCAGTATTCTGAAATGCATGCTGGACGAAAGCGAATTCCTATCGCCGTACGGCATTCGTGCCCTCTCACAGTTCCACCGCGACCATCCATACAAACTTAACGTGCAGGGGATGGAGCATCGCGTTGACTATGAGCCGGGCGAATCCTCCACCGGGCTTTTCGGCGGGAATTCCAACTGGCGCGGTCCCATCTGGTTCCCGGTGAACTACCTGCTGGTCGAATCGTTGCAGAAGTTCCACCACTACCTCGGCGACGGCTTCAAAGTTGAGTTCCCCACCGGATCCGGACTGATGATGTCCTTGTGGGAGGTGGCAGGAGAGTTGTCGCGCCGCATGACCAACATATTTCTTCAGGATGGGAACGGTCGTCGGCCGGTCTTCGGAAAGTTGGAAAAGTTTCAGACCGATCCGCACTGGCGCGACCTGGTTCTCTTCCATGAGTACTTCCATGGAGACACGGGAATGGGTGTAGGAGCCAGCCATCAGACCGGCTGGACCGGTGTGATCACGAAGTTAATGCAACAGAGCGGCGAATCCCGCGAACGCAAGAAGAACGAGCCGACGCTGGCCGAAGTATTCGCAGATTGAATTCATGAGGAGAGATCAATGAAAGCCGTCAGTGTGTTTCCAGGAAAACCCAACAGCGTCCACGTGGCGGAATTACCGAAGCCATCTATCGATCAAGTTCCAAACGGACGCGGCATACTCGTCAAGGTCCTGCGGGTCGGCGTGGACGGAACCGACAAGGAAATTAACGCCGCCGAATACGGCGCAGCCCCTCCGGGATACGATTTCCTGGTGATTGGCCACGAAGGCTTCGGTCAGGTGGAAACCGTGGGCCCGAACGTTACCGAGGTCAAACCGGGTGACTACGTGGTCGCCACTGTGCGCCGGCCAGGCAAAAGTATCTATGACCTGATCGGCACCAACGACATGACCACCGACGACACCTACTACGAGCGGGGCATCAATCTGCGGCACGGTTATTTGACGGAATACTACGTCGATGACGCGGAGTTCATTGTCAAAGTACCGAAGGGCCTGAAGCATGTCGGCGTGCTGCTGGAGCCCACCACGGTGGTTGAAAAAGGAATCCACCAGGCATACGAGATCCAGCGCCGGCTTAAAGTCTGGCGTCCGCGCAAAGCTGCGGTCATGGGCGCTGGAACCATCGGCCTGCTTGCCACGCTGGTGCTGCGTTTGAAGGGCCTGGAGGTTACCACGTTTGGCCGCACTGCCAAGCCCTACCTGAACTCCGCGCTCATCGAGGAACTCGGTGCCCGCTACATTTCCACCAAGGACACGGCGATTGTGGATGCCGCGAAGGAGTTCGGTCCCTTTGATCTCGTGTTCGAAGGCACCGGAAATTCCTCGGTGGTCTTCGACAGCATGCAGGCCCTGGGTAAGAATGGAGTCCTGGTTCTGGCAAGCGTTACTGGCGGCGATAAGATGATTCAAATCCCCGCGGATCGTATTAACCTTGAATTTGTGCTGGGCAACAAGGTGATGGTCGGAACCGTGAACGCCAACCGGGAATATTTTGAAATGGGTGTGGGCGACATGGCCCAGGCGGAAGCGGAATACCCGGGGTGGCTCGGCAAGCTGCTCACTGATCCGGTGAAAGGCCTCGAGAACTATACCGAGCTCTTCAACAAACTCACCTCTCCCAATGGAGCCATCAAGGTGTTTTGCGAAGTGGCGTAAGCATGCGTGCTGCACGACGGAATCGCTGTCCGGGGGCACGCTAAGGCGTGCCCTTGCCGCCTCCCGAGAGTGTGGAAACAGTGTCACCTTTTCGGCCCCAATCGCGTCTTAAAAAGGAAAATAGCGGCGCGGAGATGAAATCAATGATTCAGTTCAAGAAAGAAACGTGCGGTGATCTGGACGCGGCTCTTCGTCGGGAGTGGCTGGAAACCAACGGCCTCGGCGGCTTCGCGTCGTCGACGATTGTCGGGCTGAATACCCGCCGCTACCACGGGTTGCTGGTGGCTGCCACCAAGCCGCCCGTTGGCCGGGTGGTCATGCTCTCGAAGCTGGAGGAAACTCTGTTCATCGATGGGCAGCCGTTCGAGCTATCCGCGAACCGTTATCCGGGCGTCGTTCATCCACAGGGCTTTCGATACCTGAAGCAATTCCGCCTCGACCCATTTCCTGTCTTTACCTACGACGTCGAAGGCATTGAAATCGAGAAAACCGTTTTCATGATTGACGGAGAGAACAGCACCGTCATTCAGTATGAATTGCGCAAGAACAGTCATCCGGAGTCGCCGAAGAGCCTGCGCCTTGAGGTCAGGCCATTGATCGCATTCCGTGATTACCACAGCACGACCCACGAAAATGGTGCGATCAATCCCGCGGTGGAGGAGACGCCGGGATCGGCCAGGCTCACTCCCTATCAGGGACTGCCTTTGCTGCACCTGGGCCACAATGCTGTTGAACTCCAGAGAACGGGGGCCTGGTACCGCAATTTTGAATACGACGCGGAGCGCGAACGCGGGCTCGATTTTCAGGAAGATCTCTTCAATCCTTTGGTCCTGCGTTTCGATCTGCGCCTCGGCCGTCAAGCTTCGATCATTGCGTCGACTGAGCAACCCGATGCGGCAAAGGCCGGCGAGTATCGGCAGGCGGAGATCTCGCGTCGAAAGAATGCCAGCACCACTTCTGGGCTGACCGACGATTTTGCCAGGACACTGGCGGCCGCCGCGGACCAGTACATCGTGTCTCGCGGAGATCAAAAGACCGTCATCGCAGGCTATCACTGGTTCAGCGACTGGGGTCGCGATACCATGATTGCCCTTCCCGGCCTTACCTTGCCCACGGGCAGGCACGACGTTGCCCGAAGCATCCTGCGCACCTTTGCCAGACACGTCGATCAGGGCATGTTGCCCAACCGCTTTCCCGACGCCGGCGAAACGCCGGAGTACAACACGGTCGATGCGACACTCTGGTTCTTCGAAGCGGCGCGCGCCTACCTTGCCTATACCGGCGATCTGGAATTTGTCCGCGACGAGCTCTACACGGTGTTCGCCGACATCATTTCCTGGCACGTTCGCGGCACGCGCTACGGAATCAAAGTGGATGCCAGCGGTCTGCTCGCGTCAGGCCAGGAAGGCGTGCAGATTACCTGGATGGATGCTAAAGTCGGCGACTGGGTGGTGACCCCGCGCCG
The DNA here is from genome assembly GCA_963733805.1 of uncultured Acidobacteriota bacterium. Taxonomy (GTDB): domain Bacteria; phylum Acidobacteriota; class Terriglobia; order Terriglobales; family Acidobacteriaceae; genus Gp1-AA133. The sequence continues at coordinate 357,621 of CAVTEO010000016.1, forward strand.
TGGCAAGCCGGTCGAGATTCAGGCGTTGTGGTACAACGCGCTCTGCATCATGGAGGACCTTGCCAGAAAGTTCGGCGACGATGCCGGCCAGAAGCGCTATCGCAACATGGCTACGGTCGCGAACTGGAGTTTCAACCGGCTGTTCTGGAACGAAAAGGCCGGCTGCCTGTATGACGTTACGAACGGCGCGCCCCCGGACGCATCGATCCGGCCGAACCAGGTCTTCGCCGTAAGCCTTCCCCACAGCATGCTGTCGAGCGATCGAGCCAGGAGCGTGGTAGAGAAAATCCAGGAGCATTTGCTCACGCCCTACGGGCTGCGCAGCCTTGCTCCGAGCGACCCTCAATATCGAGGCCGCTACACGGGTGGTCCTTTCGAGCGTGACGGTGCGTATCACCAGGGAACGGTGTGGCCGTGGCTGATGGGACCTTTTATTACCGCTTATCTGAAGGTGAACGGGAATAGCGAAGCTGCCCGTCGCCAGGCCGCCGAATGGCTCTCGCCTCTGAAAGATCATCTTGCGGACGGCGGCCTGGGCCACATCTCCGAGATCCTCGACGGTGACGCCCCGCAGCGACCCTGTGGATGCATCGCCCAGGCCTGGAGTGTGGCCGAGATCCTTCGCGCATACGTGGAAGATGTGCAGGGCGTCCGGCCGGCTCCGAAGACGCCGGGCATCGCGGCGACGCAGGGCTGGAACGATGTGGCCGTCATCGCCCCGGTCTGAGCGAAGGCAAATGCCCTGTTGTCTGTTGGAAATCAGGGTACGGTCTGTCCCGAAATCCCGCCAACCACAGCTTACTCATTTCAGACAAACTTCGTGGTGCCAGCTCCAATCCTTAAAGGGACACTAGCCGCTTTCACGCTTCGCCGCGTACCGCAGCAATCTTGGAGATTGCTGGAACGAACACTGGATCGTCCGATGCCCGCCGTCGGTAGTCGCAAACCATACGAATCAGTTCTACGACAGAAACCGGCCGCGCGCCCCTTTCGCAGTTTTCCTTTCCGATCTCAAATGCGATTCGCCATTGCTCGAATAGAACGCGGTAAGCCTTGAACAGGCTGATGCTCGGATCGTAAATGTGGGTCGCTTCAGAGGTCACACCATTCAACTCGATGACCTTCAGATTGCGTCCTGCCTTGAAGTCTTCGACCGAGGACACCAGAATATCAAAGCGACCAAAAAAGAAGCCTTCAAAGCGATTGGAAATCTCCTGAACGGCTTGCTGCAGGGCTGGCGTGATCGCATAGCTGCCATCCAGAAAGATCGCTCCGCGGCAATGGGTGCCGATTTCTACAAGTTGCACGCTTTCGCCCGCAGGAATCACCTCCCGGGACCGCTGCGAATTCTTGCGCAAATAGAAGTCCGCCATGCAGACGGCGCGATCCTCCGCCAGGATCAGTTCTTCCAGGGTGCGGCAACCGTCGCCAACCACTACCGGCATGCGCTTTTCGGTCACCGAAAAGATTCGGCCCTGCTTCTCACCCGGATAACGGACATAGAAGACACCAAACTCCAGGCCCGGGACGTACTCCTGCAAGATAATTGGAGAGGAAACCTCGCTGAGATGCTTCCGCAGCTCCCTCGACGAGCGAACAATGCCCACGCCCGAGCCGCGCTGGCCCGCGTCCGGCTTGAGGACGACCGGGAAACACAGGTCGTTCGCCTGCATGAACGCTTTCGCCTGTTTCAATCGGTAAGCGGGCTCTCCTTCTTTCAGAAGCGTCCAACTGGGTAGAGACCAGGCAGCGCCTTTCAAATTTTCAAGGATGTCGTGTTTCGACTCGCCCACGAATCCGCTCGCCGGCATGCCCGGATTGGCGGCCGTAAATAAGGTCGGATTTCGAAATCGGACCCCGAGGTAGGCGATATACGCAATCACCGGCGGATAGAAAACATAAGGAGGCCAGAACTCCCAGCGCCGCATGCGCTTCATCCAGCCAACCAATCTCCTGCGGACACGGTACGCTGTGGGGCAGACGGTGGCCGGTGCCGTTCGTGCGTGATCCGCGGGTTCCAGTGCGCGAGGCATGAGGCTTTACTCATTCATCCAATGACCGCCGCCAATCCCTTGGCCGACTACCAATCTGCGGTTCCATACCAATGCAGTAGAGTCACCCGCGATCGTCAGACATGGACTACCGACGAAGTGCTCCATCCGCACGCGGGCTGACCCGCATTCGATCTCCGTGTAACTCAGCGTCCTCACATCCGGCCGGTGGACACACAGACTGAATGGTCCGGGGACGTCGACGTGGGAAGCGTGGAGTTTGCGAAGCCATGGCGCGGAGCCGGCATTCGAGTCTTCCCACGCATCCCGGCAAGCAGCTCCCCGCAAGCCTTCGGCGTCCGTGTCTGAAAGGCTGGAGGAGAACCAATGGCGCGTTTGCCATCCATGAGATAGAGAGTCCATCCCAGTGGAATTCCAGCGCCATTCGCAGATCTGTCGTTCCGCCGGACATACTCCAATCAGCCGGAGGGGAGATAAACCCTCGAAGTTAAAAACCTCAATCTGCGCCCGTAGTTCACCAAGAGAATTTGAGGCAAGCACAGCCGGGATCAGTAAGCCTCTGCTTCGACGCTTCGGTGTGTTGACCGAAAGCGGAAATTCGTTCCAGTTCAACAGCGCAAGCGCAATACCGTGCACGTTTACGCCGATCCAGGTACCGCTCGCGCCGTCGGTCGGGTAGATCACCCGGGTCCCATCGATCTCTCGTGCTTCGGGCCTGTGCCCTGAGCCTCGCACGATCCGCTCGTCGCGATTCATTCCGAGCAGGTAGCCATCCTCAAGCGTAACAACGCTCAGAGTGCACATACGCTCGGCACGCCTGGATTCACGCTTTGTTCCGTGGACGGTGCTCCGCCAATGAATGAACCTAGCCGCTTGCCGAACACCCATGGAACAACCAGCATGATTGCTGTGAGTATCCATGGAAGCAGTTTTCCCGGGCCGGCGGGAGTGAGCCTCCAGACCGCAAAAATAGCCGACACCCACAGCACCGCGCAGACGCCGGTGATCCGCACGAACTGTCGAAGGGAAAGACGCAATGCGCCTGCCGCCAGGTAAAGGGGCAACCGGCTTCCAGGAATCGCACGGCTCATCACCAATGCCAACGACCCGTGCCTGGCAAACCATGCCTCTGCCTTCGCGAGCGACTCAACTTTCAGAAACCGCTGCAGCCGGTGGGATCTCACCGTATATCGGCCGAGGGTCGCCCCCACCATGTATAAGCCGATATCGCCCACCCAAATCCCCACGAACGCACTCGCAATCCCCAATACGGGGTCCAGTCGGCCGCTGGCAGATAGCGTCGCCGCCAGCAGCGTGGCTCCATCTTCATAAACGAAAGTTGCGACGAAAATTGCAATCGCGAGTGCGACCTGCGTCTCGGGAAGTGCGGGATGGAAAGTCATAGGCTATGCCCTCGCCGCCGCTTCCTGATGCTTCAAGGTGGAAGGCGCAATGCCGAACTCGTGGGGCAACTCGACTGCCGCGTTCGCGCACAACAGTTTGAGAATGGCATAGTGGTGAATCGCGTGTCCTACACAAAACATCACTTCGCGCGCCACGTTGGAAGCGGCCGCCTCCGACCCACTCTCGCCATAGCCGACGCTGTAATTCACAATGCATTCCCGCTGTAAAGCATCTGGCGGGACAGCATCAAACTCGTCGATGAGCCCTTCAGTCACCCAACGTGCCTGCTTTACCGAAGTTTCCAGATCGGGATTGCGGCGGCGCTGGTCGTAATTGACCTCGCCGCTGCGAATGCCCTCGATCAGGCAGAGAAAGTGGTCCAGCACGTGCCGGTAGTGCGCTCCCAGCGAGCCCGAGAAAGTGCCTCCCAGGGGACGCGCATAGACTTCGTCGCTCACCCGATCCAGCAAAGCGCATCCCTGTCGCAAAACATCTCGCACCGCGATATTGAGTGAGGACGTCATTTCAGAAAGTCTTCCCGACTATTTGAGTTTGAGCGCCGATGCAAGTAAAGAGCGATCGCGCTCGCAACCAGCACGGTGATGGCAAGGAAGAACAGCAGTCCCTTATCTCCCTGCACCTCGACGCCCAGGAACGTCAGGTGGCTGGCGATTGCTCCCGCGGTTGCCGCCATCGCCAGTACAGCGCCCCCCCAGACCAAACGCGGCGTCAGCAAAAGTACGGCTGCAACCAGTTCCATGATCCCGGAGCCGACGCGTCCCACGACCTGCAGGGTGTTGACGGACGCAAACGGAAGGTACCCGTGGATGAAAGTCCCGAGTTTGGTAAAGATGTAGATCGACTCAGGAGCCGCCGTAAACTTGAAGAAGAGCGTCTGGAGCAGGATGATGGCCGCGATGACTCTGCAGATCCAGCTGAACACCAGTACCGGCGTGGCCACCGGCTTGCCCGCTGTTGAAATCATCTGGGCTTTCATCGTCATGTCCTCTACTTGCCGTATTTCTCGGCCAGACCGGGCCAGTTCTGATCAGCCTTGCGCAGGTTCCCCGCCTGGTCCTTGTTGAAGCTGTTCTTGACGTCGAGGTCGTACTGCATGAGCAGGCGTCCATCGACGATCTGCCACGCCTCGATCTTGACCGGAGCCTTGTTTCCCCGGCTGGCACCGTATGCACAGAAACCGCCGAATTGCGGTTCGAATTTGGTTGGTTCCTTGTCGAAAACCGTTTTATGCTCGGCGGAGGCGAAGTAGTACTTCGCGCCGTGATACTCAGACTGAAATTGCGCGTTCCCTTTCACTGGCCGATTGTCGGTGAAAAACGCAACCGGATCGTACCCTTGGATAGCCACACCGTTGCTGTCCACATTCAGCAGGTCTTTGGCAACCGCGACGGTCGACAGGACGGCAATCGCTATAAACGCAACCAGCAACTTCTTCATTTACAGATCCCCTTGTGTTTCGAATGGAACCGCTTATGTGCATGAGACTCACCGAGTCGCTGGAAGTGACAAGAAACAGGGCTGATTGACAAAGAACACTGCAGAGAGCCTGTGTCACCTTTCAACCGGTCGCGCATCGCATAGGGGATCGCTGGTACATCGGTTTATTCGGCACTTCTGATCACAACTCCTTGCTCTCTGGGAGAAACGAAGGTATTCCGTGAACGCTGCTATCAATCAGATTCAGCGCTCCCCTGGAAGGCCGCTGTCACGTTCGGACCGCGCGCTTGATTTGCGGCAAGGCTCCTACCATCTCCGTCTGGCCTCGTCCGAGGCAGACCGCATGGCAGCCTTTCGTCTGCGATTTCTGGTTTTCAATCTCGAACTGAATGAGGGCCTGGAAGCCGCCTACGCGACCGGCCACGACGTGGATCGTTTTGATGCAATTTGTGATCACCTGATTGTGGAGGACTTGGCAACGGGAAAAGTCGTCGGGACGTATCGGCTCCAGTCGGGCGCGGTCGCCGCAGCAAATGCAGGCTTCTACAGCGAACTCGAATTCGACCTCAGTCCGTACCGGGAGCTGAAGGACGACGTGGTCGAACTCGGGCGAGCCTGTGTGCACCGCGATCATCGTTCGACCGACGTGCTGTATCTTCTCTGGCGGGGTATCGCCCAATACGCCATGCGCCATGACGCGAGATATCTCATTGGATGCTCCTCGCTCACATCGCAAGACCCGGCGCAGGGTGCTGCCGTTTACGGAGCTTTGCGGAAATTCCTGGTCGAGCCACGATTGCGAACCATCCCCCATGCGGCTTATGCGATGCCTTGGGAGGTTTCGGGAGACGCCAGCGACAAGATTCCAAAGTTGCTTCGCACATATCTCGCTGTGGGCGCAAAGATCTGTGGCCCTCCTGCGATCGATCGTGAATTCAAGACGATCGATTTCCTCACCCTGATGGATCTGTACGCCCTGGCCCCGCGCATCCGTGCCCGTTTTCTAGAAGATTAGTCCCCCTCGAGTCGAAGGGTTATCGTCGCTGCTGGTCTTCCCTACTTCCTGGATTTTGCCGATGGTAGTGCCGCTTCTAACCCGTCGGGGCTATGACGCAGCTTTCTCGCGTCGATCCTGAGAAGCCGGCTATCTCCTTTCTGCAAAAGTTCTCCGTGAATCGTTATCGGCTCAGCGACAAACTCACGCAACGCATCTCGGCCGATCGCGTTTCCGTCGGGATCCACCAAAAGCAACTGGCCGCCTCCATCCGTCGTTACGAAGATAGGTGGGATTCCGCCGCTCAGACAGCGCGCCGCACAGTCCCGGTGCACTTTTCCCTGTCCCGGATTCATCACACCCAGGTAGCACTTGCTGTCCACGATTTCTCCGGTGACGGTGACTGGCCCCAGATCGTGTGCGGCCGCGTCGTTTGCAGATTGGGAATCAAGCGGGTGGATTGAGTTGGGCTGTAGTTCCACAATCACGCCGCCTTCTCGATAGATCAATTGCCCTTGAAGCGTGACCCGCCTTCCATCGAAGCCGGCAACCAGACCGTCAGCTCCGTGCTTGCCCGGCGCGACCAGTAAATATCTTGAATACTTCTTCTCCTGCAGTACTGTTCCGGGACGTGCAACCAGTAGCGCAGGATATGGCCGAGTCTCCACGACCCCTTCGAGTTTCCGATCCTTCCCGTATTCGAAGGCAGAATTGGAGAACGGTGCCTGCCCAATGACAAGAGCCATGCCAATGGTGGCGGCCAGCAATCCAAGCCCAACAATGACTCTTCGCACAAAGCGAGCCAACGTCGCAGGAGCTTTGGGAGATAGCCGACATAGAAGTCGCTCATCGCGGTCGTGCCTCCCCGGTCTTAACTCGGACAGACCCATTTCCGCAGACTCGACATGGGTTCCCGGCAGGATTCGGCCGCGGATGCAACGAAGACAGTTCCTTCGACAACCTTCACACGAAAGGTCGGGAACTTTCTCCTTGAACGGCGGCGGGGCAGCGCCAGATTCTGGCTGATACTGATAGCCATGCCACGGACAGGTAATGCAGCCATCGATGATGCGACCCTCGCCTAACGGTCCGTTCTGATGCTGACAGACATTTGAGATCGCCGAGACCTTGCCGTCATAGCGAAATACCGCCACGCGCTCGCCGGAAAGGGAGACGATTTTCGCGCATTTCTCGGCGATACGATCCACCTCGCAGACCTCGACGAACCCATCGCCAACCACTGGTGCCGCGCGCGGTCCACTCGTCTCTCGCGCAACGCCGCCGCAAGATGAAGCGCAAGAACGGTTGCTACTCCCACCATCAGGGCCGACGCCAGCAACGGACTTGTCTCGGACTGCAACGCCCCCAGAGTCACATGGGCCACCAGCAGCGCATAGGCCAAATACACCAGCATGTGCAGATCGCTTCCACATCGGTGCGGAAAGATTGCGTAACCAGAAATCGTGACTCGTGGCAGCCATCAGAAAGAGGATGATCAATGCGAAGAAACCCAATGCCTGAAACGGAAAACTCGGCAACGCTGCCGTACCGCGGATTGCTGATGAACAAACTTACAAGCGGGTTCACGTTCCCGAGCGCATGAAACTGGACCAGCGCAAATCCCCCATGGGCCAGTCCCAATAGAAACGTCGTAACACCCAGGTGTCGGCGGTTATAGAGCAACGGAAGAAAGCGACGGTCCAATCGACCCAGGGGGCCGATGCACAACACGACGTTCAGCAGCAGGAATGCAGCCGTTCCCAGTGCGCGAATCAGCAGCGTCTCAGCTGTCGCGCTAGGGTTTCGCCAGGCACCGAAACCCACAAACATGGCGAGGTACAGTGCGACCAGGGAAACGAACGTGAGGTCGTAGACCTTCTTCTGTCGGTTCCAACTGATTGCGCCGTATTGAACGCTCATGGCAACTGCTCCACCTCGCGGTGTCGAACACGCTCTGATGCGCTGAGCTGAACAGGACCAGATATCCGGTGCGCTTTCCGCTCCACGGGAATGAGGAAAGCCTTGCCGACTTAAGCGCCCACCAGTCGCGCCTCTCCAGGAAGGAATTTCCCTGTGGTGCGTTGGCTGTCCAATAGAGCAACAAGTCGGGCGCGTTCAGATCCTGCGCCGATTGCAGCACTACATCGATCTCCTCGGGACGATCGGACCTGCGATAGAACGTCAGTCCAATGGTGTGGTTCTGCCATAAGTTGCTCGACCGCTTCACGACACGCGCGGTGGCTGGCAGTCCGCGAAATGCGCGCCAAGGCCCGGCTCTGACGCCGCGCTCCAAGCGCCGCTCAGCAGGATCGCAGGCAGCATGAGTGCCAGCCCCACAAATACTCTGCCGATGGGCGCTCTAAGTGGTTGAATCATGGCTTGCCCAATATGCGGTGCGGGTTCTTCTCGACCGGAGGCTCAATGAGTCCCTCGCACAAGCGGTAAAGAAACATTGGCCAGAACGCGGCGACGCCCGGCAGGATCAACAACCGAAAGCCAATCCCAGATCCCTGAGCTTCCGGAGTCCAGGCGCTGAATCCCTAACCACACGAATGGCGCCGCAAACATCAATCCGAGGCGGCGTATAGCCCGCCAGAGTATAGACAAACGCTTTGGCAAGGGTCTCAAACATCTTTGCCGTAAACCGGGATTACTGACCCGTTGATGTCTTTGCCGGCATCGCCGGCGAGCCAGCGATCAAATGCGCCACAGCCGCCGGGCTGAACCCATTTGCTGAAACGTCCGCATTCGGAATCGCTTTGCGGTTCGCCGGCGTATCCATCGTGCCCGGCAAGATCACGTTCGCGCTCAGTCCTGCATCTTTGTTTTCCAAAGCGACAGTTCTGATCAAGGAGACCATCGCAGCTTTCGAGGCGCTGTAGGCGCCCACGCCTGCTCCAGGTTCCAGCGCTGCCCGGCTGCCGATTGCAATGACGCGGCCGTTCCCAGCCCTCCGCAACAGAGGGATCGTCGCCCGCAGAATTTGAAACACGGAATTCAGATTCAGGTCAAGCATGCGCTGAAAAGTAGCCTCGTCCGTGTCGACGATTGTCTGACCACCGGCAAATCCGCCCACCGTATGCGCCAGAACATCAAGCCTTCCCAAGCGCGCGGCAATCTGATCCACCAGAGCGTGGGCGCCTGCGCGGGTCGAAATCTCAGCCGGCACCGCAGTGAAGCTCGCGTGGCTGAAATCCGATTGCTGTATCTTCCGCGATGTTCCAACCACGGTTGCGCCAGCATCAAGAAACGCCTGGGTCACATAGGTTCCAAGGCCGCCGTCCGCGCCGGTTACGAGTACAACCTTGCCCTTCATTCGAGTGCTCCAGCAGATATCAGAATGGTGGCAGGCCACCCATCGTTCGGTCCCTGCCGGAATGACCATGTGATTCGAAAGTCAGGAAAAAGTGACGCCTGTGAAGGCCGATGGCGCTCACTTTTGCAGATTGACGAGATCGTTCGTTACGTCTTTGCGCCGCAGAGACCCGCCAGTCGAGGATTAAAAAACACTCCCAATGCCGTTTCGTGGAAACCGACCTCGATTATTGTGTCTTTGCCGCAACCCCGGACAGCGTTACCGCTTCCGCACCAGGCACCGCCTGGTAGAGTACATATCCCTCGTCGTCCTTGGCGTGGACCACCGCCACACGCTTCCTCCGCTCCCCCTGCCGGACTTCTACTGCATTCCATTCTTTGGGGACGTAGGTCTTCAAGGTTAGCGGCAGGTCGTAGCTCATGTCGGTGAGATCGCTGCGCAGCACCACCGAAATGACATCGCCGTCCCTGTAAGACACTACCTGGCCATGCATGCGCTCCCGCATATACTTTGTGACATCCTGAAAGGTAGCCACCCAAAGCCGGTCTTCCTTTGACTTGATGTACCCGAAGTAGTCCGTCAGTTCTTTGCTTGTCGTCGGTTCCCATCCCACTCCGTTCACGCCGTGGAAAACCAGGACCAGCCAGACATTGTCCCGCTCGCCGGTTTTCTCTACCCAGGATTTCATCAGCTCCATCGGCGTTTTCGTCAAAGTTCCACGCTGCCATCGGACATACTCTTTTTGGGAAGCCGCCGGATCCATCTCATTCGAGCGGTCGAGATCATCGATCCAAGGATCTGGCATGTGGTTGCGCGCGACCTGGTATCTGGCCAGGGCCGCGCGCACAGCCCGCTCGTCTTCAGTGCCGTAAGGACATTCGACCGAGAAGGTGTGCTTGAAGCCGAGGTGGTCCAGGATATCCTGTCGGCTCTTCTCCAATTCGTACGCCAGGTTGAGGTCATCGAGTACCGCCAGCCGAGGATGGGTCACGGTATGGCTGGCAAACTCGTGGCCGTGCTGCGCCAGCGCAGCCAGTTCATCCCAGGTGATGTTGTTGTGATCGTCGGAGGAGCTAGGGTGCGCCTTTTGAGGAGGAAACTCACCAGCTCGCACCTTCGCGTACGCCTCGTCCAGGAGCCGATAGGCCTGCTCCACTTCTTTGCCCTCGTCGTAAAGCTCCCCCGCGCGGGCATGATAACTGAGCGTCCCTTTATAACCTAAGAAGCCAATCGCTGAAGCCCGTTCGAAAAAGTTGTCTTTGTCGGTGGAAATCTTGGCCGTTTCATCAACAATAGTCCTCGTCGGGCGGCCAACAAAGCTGCCATGGTACTTCGAGCCTGGAATGTTTCCGGTGATGATGAAGAAGGTGGCTGGAAAGCCCAGCTTATCCATGATTGGCACGGCGACCCGGAACTGATTGATGGACCCGTCGTCAAAAGTCAGTGAGACCGCTCCGCGCTTACCGTCCTGCCACTTCGTAATTTCAGTTCTCCCGACCTGGCCTGTGGCGAGGCCCGAGCAAACAATCCCCAAAAACACGACCGCGAGTATTCCGGTTTTGCTCCTCATCGCAACGCCTCGAACCGATGTTGAATGGATTACACGGGCGAGGATATCGGATGAACTGACAAAAGACCAATCGCTGCGCGCTTCTTTTCCGCGCTCTGAAAACGCCTGGGATTTGCAATGAGTTCAGGCGAGGAGTAAGAATTCCGTCATCGCCCGGGAGGTCACGATGGCCGCAGTCCACCAAGTGAGCAATTTTTTTCAGAGCCGCAAAGTCCGTTGCGCTGTTGCCATGTGTCGCGTGATTTGTCTGCGGTCGCTCTGGGTCGCCGCCCTCTTCACCGGGACAGCGTCTGCCTTTTCTCCATCCACGGTTCATGTGTGGGAGAAGAATGAGTTGATGTTCACCGCTTCTCGATCGTGGGACAACCCGTATGCGGAGGTCACAATCTGGGTGGACCTGATTGGCCCCGGTTTCCAGAAGAGGGTATTCGGATTTTGGGATGGCGACCGCACTTTCCGGGTTCGCGTGCTCGCTCCGGCCCCGGGCACATGGAAATGGAAGAGCGGCTCAAACCCGCCCGATCCTGGCCTGTCCGGCTTACAGGGAGAGTTTCAAGCGATTGACTGGACCGAAGAAGAAAAGCAACAGAATCCTCTGCGACGAGGTTTCCTTCGCGCCACCAGCAATCATCACGCCATCGAACAAGCCGACGGCACCCCGTTCTTCCTGATTGGCGACACCTGGTATTCCGCAGGGACGAACCGCTTTCGCTGGTACGACGATGACAAGCAGCGTCCTCTCGGGCCGGGCGCCGGCTTCAAAGATTATCTTCGCTACCGCAAAGCCGAGGGTTACAACGCGATCCTGATCATTGCCGCGTTTCCAGCCTGGGCAACCGATGACTACCCTGTTGACCTGTTCATGGACAACGCGGAGCGAACCTGCATTCGCTCGGCCTGGACCGAATACGGCACAAAAAGCGCCAAGAACATGGAGAACGAAGGTGGCCGTCCGTTTCTTTTCCCGGGCAAGGTTCCTGGGTTTGAAAAGGTCTTTCCAGATATGGATCGCCTCAACCCCGCGTACTTCCGCTATTTGGATCGCAAGATCGACTATCTGAACGAACAAGGCTTTATCCCGATTATTGAAGTCGCGCGCCGCGATACCGGGCAGGCCTGGAAAAAGTACTATTCCTGGCCGGACTCCTACACCCGCTATATCCAATACGTATGGTCTCGTTATCAGGCCAATAACACCGTGTTCAGCCCGATTCATTTCGACATCGGCGACGACACGATCCCGGCCAGCGATTACAACGCTGCCGTTGCATTGCTGATGAAGAAGTTCGGACCTCCACCGTTTGGCCAGCTGCTGACAGCGAATTCCAATCCATCCACGCTGGTGAATTTTGGGGAAGACTCCTGGGTCACTCTCCACCAGATGGGGAACGAGCGCGAGCATGACTGGTACTGGTACTTGACTGAAATCTTCAACTCTCCCAACCCCAAACCTGCTCTGAACGGTGAACCCTACTATGCCGGATACAAGGATGTATTCGGTCTGGGCAATGGCGGATATCAGTACGGCGCCGAAGGCGGCTCCGACAAAGACAATCAGTATGTGCGTTCGTCGATGTATGGCAGTTTTCTCTCCGGAGGACTCGCCGGCCATGTGTACGGCGCCGAAGGCATCTGGGGCGCCGATATCGAACCGGCTTCACCGGTCAAGATGTGGGACGCGTTCCAGTGGGGCTCCGGCGCTGAGATGCCGTACCTCAAGACGTTTGCGTTCTCTATAGGCAGAAAGTCTCAAGACCTTGTGCCTGACGCCAATCTGGTCTCGCCTGACAAGACACACGTGACTCTTGGCTATGAAGGCTGGGCGTATGCCGCGCGTACACCAGACAAGAAAAGCTTTCTTGTTTACTTCGAAAAAGGCTGTCCGCGCAGCCAGATTCGCGCCGCGCTTCCGTCGAGTTCGTACCGCGCGCAATGGTTTGATCCCCGGGCCGGAACGTGGCAGGAGGCCGGGACCGGAAAGGTGGAATCATCCTCCACTGGAATCATCGAACTACCCGACTTCCCGGGTGATCGCGACTGGGGTCTGCGCCTGGAATACGCAGCCCCGGCCCTCTCGCAAGGATCACAGGACTGACCGACAAACAAACTCTACGGGGAGGGAGATAGAGACGGTTCATTGCTGGCAAGGTACCAGTGATGCTTCAGCACAAAGACGCCATTCCATGGCGACCTCCCAGTCCCGTAATAGTCGGATGGAATCACTTGGAAGCGGGCTGCGTTGTCGATCTTATCTGCTTCGACTTGTCCGATATCCATCCACACACGCAAAACATACTCTCCCGGCACCAGCGTGAGACTGGGAATCTCGCAAACGAAAACCTGCGGCCCCGCGACCTGGTTGTGCCCGCGGACTGGTTCAAACGCGGTATGCGCTGTGAATACTCGCTGGCCAAGCAAATTCTCGAACCCCAAGCCAATATCGAAGCTGGAGGTCGGAGCCGGAAGCGTAAAGTGCACGCGAATCGTGAGCGGAGCCCCGACGCGCACGCCGGCTTTCAGTGACTTGCCCTCTTCTGGGAAGAACTCCAATCGCTGCAGCAAGGGCCGGCTTTGCGCCCATCGACCGGGCGCCTGGCTGAGGTCCACATAATTGCCCGACGCCCCATCATCTGTGTCTCCCATGGCCCGATGCACGTAGTACTGGACTGCCTCCTTGGCCGTTCCTGAAAACGCCAACTTGCCCTGAGTGAGTACGATTCCGCGCTGGCACAGATGCTCAACTGCCGAAATATTGTGCGAAACAAAAAGAATGGTCCGGCCGCTGCGGCTGACGTCGTTCATCTTGCCCAGGCATTTTTTTTGGAACGCCATGTCCCCAACCGCAAGTACTTCGTCCACCACCAGAATTTCCGGGTTCAAATGAGCGGCCACTGAGAATGCCAGGCGGATATACATTCCACTGGAGTAGCGCTTTACCGGAGTATCCAGAAATTGTTCGATCTCCGAGAAGGCGACGATCTCATCGAACTTTGAAAGTATTTCCGTGCGGCTCATACCCAGGATCGCGCCGTTGAGAAAGATGTTTTCCCGTCCCGTTAGCTCGGGATGGAACCCGGTGCCAACTTCGAGCAGGCTTGCCAGCCGGCCGCGCACCTTGATGTAGCCGTCTGTAGGATCAGTAATGCGGGAAATAATCTTCAACAGCGTGCTTTTGCCGGCGCCGTTGCGGCCGATGATTCCGACGACCTCGCCTTCTGCGACGTCAAAGTTAATCTCACGCAAAGCCCAGAAAGACTGATCGCCACCGTAATTCTCGCTGCCTGAAAAATATCGCAGCGGGCGTTTCAGCGCTTTGACGAGATATTCCCGAAAGGTCTCGTTCCGCGCCTTCACGCCCCCGATCCGATACTGCTTCGACAAATTCCGGACTTCAATCACTTTTGACATTTAAATTACATCTGCAAAAAGCCGCTCGATTCGCCGAAAAAGCATCAGACCAGCAAAGAACAACAGCACGCACATCAGCAACGACGTCCAGATAAGAGGCCAGTGGACCGGACTGCCAAGCAGGCAATAGCGAAACCCTAATACCATGCCAGACATGGGGTTCAACCCAAACAGGATCTGCCAGCGCGAAGGAATGTAACGCACGGGATAAATAACTGGCGTAATGAACAATCCCATCTGAAGCAGAAATGGCACCATGTACTTCACGTCCCGAAACAATACGTTTAGAGCCGAGAAGGCGAAGCCGATGCCGGAGGCGGCCATGATCGTGCCTGCCAGAAATAGGGGGAGCAGCAGCACTTTCGCGGACAGGGCCCAGCGGTAATACGTCATCATGCAGCCCAGAACCGCCAGGCTGATCGCCAAATCCAGCAGCAATGCCCCAATTGTGCCCAACGGGATGAAAATGCGCGGGAAATAGACCCGCGAAACCAGTTGCTGGCTGGCAAGCAGGCTGTTGCTCGAATTGGTGACGGAGTTGGAGAAGAAGGTCCAGGGGGCCAAACCGGCGAATGCAAACAGGGCATACGGAGGCCCATCGCTGTGAACGCCCGCCCAGCGGTTAAACACCAGCAGAAAAATGAGGGTGCCCGCCAACGGCTGGAGAATGCTCCAAAGTCCACCCAGCAACGTTTGCCGGTATCGGATCTTTACATCTCGCCAAATCAGAAATGCCAGCAGTTCCCGGTAAAGAAAGGCCTCTCGGAAGTCAAAGGGTTGCCACCCTTTACGCGGTTTTATGAACACTTCTGTTGTAGCCATATGATTGAATCGCCTGGGTCAGGAATGGGGTCAAAATTGCCAATCACAGCGCACAAACACAGCGTCACTGGCGAATTCTACGATTCGGAGCATCAGCCTCTCAATTGCTATGGGGAAGAACCTCTGTTGTAGTAGTTTACCTTACGTGGAATCGTACGAAGGCACGGCGGTTCAGTCGCTTCCGAGCGCTCCCTGGGAATGCGAGCAATGGAAATCAGGATTTCTGGTCTGAGGAGGATCCACCCAGCATCAGAGAAGAACTCGTGCGTAACCTTGCGCCAGTTCGACGATCGTAGCATTCTGTTTCTGCAGCTGCGGGGAGGATGGGGGTCCGCACCGCGGTTTGGAGCACCCGCATCCCATTGGAGTTCGCTGCGCAATTACTGGACCCTGCAAGGTGAAGATGGGGCCCGATCGATAGTTTTTACTGCACAGAAGCGATCCAATCATTTCGAATGTCGAGGTTAGTTTCGCCCGCTATGCAGCTGGATGTCATTGTGCCCACCTACAATCGGCACTCCTTGTTGGAACGTGCCCTCCAGAGTGTCCTCTCGGCGGACTTGCCCGCGGGCCTCGACGTCAAGGTCACGGTGGTTGACAACAATTCTCGAGATAAAACCTCATCGGTGGTCAATTCCCTGAAGCCCGCGTTTGAGGGCCGCCTGAATTACATATTCGAACCAAAACCGGGCAAATCGCACGCTCTCAACACCGGGATTGCAGCCACGTCCGGCGAATTGATAGGGATGATCGATGACGATGAGGAGATCGACCGCTTCTGGTTCGTGCGCATCCACGAAATTTTCGCTGATAGCGAGCTGGATTTTGTCGGCGGCCCCTACGTGCCGCGCTGGGGCGCGCCTCCGCCCTCATGGCTACCCAGCCGGTATTCTGGCGTGATTGGGGCCTTCAATTTAGGCGCAGAACGGCGTCTGTACGGCCCGGAGACGATCATGCCCGGCGGCAACGCAGTCATCCGGCGTTCCACCCTCGAAAAGATGATGCCCTACTCCACCGCCTTGGGGCCGCACGGCGACGACTATATGGCCGACGAGGACACCGATATGTATTTGCGGCTGATCGGCTCAGGAGCGAAAGGCCTGTATTTGCCCGATTTGGTCGTTTATCACTATATCCATCCGGAAAGGCTCACCAAGCATTATTACCGGCATTGGTGCTTCCGCCGCGGGGTCTCATCCGGGATTATGGATCGCGCGCGCCGCAAAAAGGTCCCTTATTTTCTTGGCATTCCCCGGTACCTGTTTGGCCAGACGGCTCGCGCCAGCTTGCAGATTCTGAAAGCTTTCACCAAGAATCATGAAGACCCTTCCGAGAAGTTTTCCAATGAACTGAGCTTCTGGGATCTAGCTGGATTCGTTTATGGCAAACACTTCTATCGGATCACGGAAGACTCCAAATCATAGCTTGCCAGGTTTGCCGCCGCGGAACTACCCCTCTGCGCCTGGTTTTGGTGAGCGTTGAACGTGAAAGAACTCCTGCCAGCGGCTCCCGGTGAAACCAGCGAAGAACCTCATTCGAACTTCGTATTCGAAAGCCTTGTCCCGCTGCCTTAGAAGCTGGCTCATCGTCCATCCAGCCGCATCCGTCATCGCCCGGCGATAAAGGTGGGCAGGGACCCCCAGGATCCTGCCTAGCCTGGAGCGCTCCAGCAGCTCGGAGCCCAGCCTGGCATGAAAGCGCCCGTGCCCGGTGTGCCATTCCCGATGGTAAGCCTTCTGCAAACGGTCGGGCTGGACTTCCGCCGTAACTGTCAAGTCGGGCAGATAGACTCCTTTGCGGCCCGCCTTCCAAAGGCGCAACAGCAGTTCATGATCCTCCAACGAGCCTACGCCGTCCTTCACCCTCTGAAAGTCGGCGCGGAATGGGCCTACCTGCTCGAAGGCTCTTTTGCGGAAAGCACAGTTTGCTCCGATCAGGCAGATCGGACGGTCCGCATCCACATAAAACGGCTCCTCGCCATAATCCAGTAGCGCGAGCGGGGCCCAATGCGCCCGAGTCAGCCATGCGGGCGGTATGCCATTCCAATCCGGCAGGACCTTGCCGCCTAGGAAGTCTGCACCGGGCTCGGCCGTGAAGCCTGCTTTGATCCGCGACACCCAGTTGCTCGAGACCCGCACGTCATCATCGGTGAAGGCAATGATTTCCGCGCGTGCGCCCGCAATCCCCGCATTGCGCGCATACGACAACCCCTGTTTTGGTTCAAAAATATAACGGAATCTGCCCGGGTTCTCGCCCGCCAGCTTTTGCGCGACATCCCGCGTCTGATCGGTGGAGTTATTGTCGACCACCAGAACCTCGTAGGAGGCGCCGCCGGAATCCTGATGTTGCAATGACTCGAGCGCTCGTGCCAGGAGACGGCATCGGTTGTAGGTGCTGATAACGACTGATACATCCACGGCCATTCCAGCAGCTCGTCTCCGCCCGTGGGTGAATGGGCCCCGAGATTCCTGCGCCGCAAATTGACGATCTCATTACGACGTCGTCGCTCTGTCGCAAGACACGGATAAGTTGATCTCTAAATCCTACCAAAGCCACTTGCCGTTTGCGGTCGCGGTGTTGCAGACGTGACGAGCCCGCACCTGCGTTTGTCACTGTCAGGCGTGATAAACTTCCCCGCCATCCGCAGTCTTCCTGTTCGAACGCAAGCCTTTGGCAAGAGAGGTCCGTTCCTCCTGAGGCTTGGGGCCCTGTTGTTCGCAAATTCTCTGGCCAGGTTTTGTCAGTACCCAATCTTTATCGTCAAAAGTGGCGGCTGTCCCGTCTGGGACCGTCAGTTATCTGAATCCTGCTGTGATCGTGTTCGTACCGGCCCAGGCCCAGAACGGATTGGGAAAACGAGCGCATGTACTTCCGTGATCTCGACGAACGATGCACAGTAATCAGAAACTGTTACGTTACTTCGCCTAAAGCACAGATAGTGAAGTGTTTGACGCCTTCGTGGGATCACGTCGGCAAGTCGAGCCAATCTCAGACGGAGAGCCCAAAAATGGTGTTTCCCCCCCGATCTATCCTGCATTCGTTCGCCATTTTCCTATGTTTCGGACTGGCGACGACCGCTCACGCCGCCAACAACACCATCGTTTTGTACGCATCGAAAGCACCTGTCCGCGCAGGAAATTGGGCCGTGAAGGCAGATTCCAGTGCGGCTGGAGGGTTTTCTATCGAGAACCCAAATCTGGGCGCTGCGAAGATTTCGGCTGCCCTCGCAACCCCGCAAAACTATTTTGAAATCAAGTTCCCTGCCTACGCCGGCCAACCCTATCACCTTTGGATTCGGTCCAAGTCGATCAATAACGCTGTAAGTAACGATTCTGTTTTTGTGCAGTTTTCCGACAGCGTGACCGATGTAGGTACAGCCATCGATCGGATTGGGACCACCTCTGCCGAAGCAGTCGTCCTGCAAGCCTGCACCGGAGCGGTTGAGGCAGGATGGGGCTGGTCGGATAACGGTTGGTGCGGCGCAGGCAAGCCGATCTACTTTCAGACGACCGGCACTCATACCGTTCGAGTGCAGGTGCGGGAAGACGGTCTTTCCATCGACCAGATTGTGCTCTCCCCACAGCTCTACATGACAAACGCTCCCGGCAAGCCCGCGAACGACGCAACCGTGCTGGCTGCCAATTTGCCGGTGCTCTCCGCGGCGCAAGTGAGCATTCAAGCGAGTTCCACTACTGGAGCGGCGCCCCTGGCGGTCACCTTCACTCCGAAAGTCACGTTGCCCAGCGGTTCCGTCACCGCCTACAACTGGAACTTCGGAGACGGGCAAAGCTCAGCGGAGCAGCTACCCGCTCACGTCTATCAGACTTCAGGAAATTACACCGCCAATCTCACCATCACCGACAGCGCGGGAACATCGGCCAGTGCCTCGACCGTTGTCAGTGTGACCGGAGCCGCCGCCGCCATCAAGCTACGAGTCGTTCAAGCCAACATTGCATACGGCGGGCACGGCACCGACAATGTCCTCAACCTGACCCGCATCGCAACCTGGCTCGTCAAGATGAATCCCGATGTTGCCTCTCTTACCGAGGTCATTGGCGGCTATAACGATCCGGCGTTGATTACTTCTCTGATGAAGCAAAAGACCGGACTTACCTGGTACAGCGCCTACGCTCCAAAGTACGCCGGTTGTCCGGAAGGGGTCATGGTCCTCTCGAAGTGGCCGATCCTGAGTACCGCGCAGTATTTCATGAGCTACCAGATGCCTATCGTCGAGGCGACCGTGAAAGTCAACGGCAAGCCGATCAGCTTTTTCGCCACCCACTTTCAATGGCCGTCGGGCGCCAGCGCTCAGCGGCAAGTGCAGGCGCATCAACTCGTGACTTTCGCCGCAAAATTTCCGGAGCCGAGAATCATCGCGGGTGACCTCAATGCCCAGGTGGGCACTCCGGAAGTGAACATCATTCTCCAACAGTATATTGGCGGATGGGATAAAGCGGTCAGCGCAGGTACGGCCACGGCGTATGCAGATAACCCCGCCAACCTGAATACACGCACGCGACGAAGCCGCATTGACCACGTCTTGTACTCCAAGGGCGCCAGCGGGGTTTCTGTAACGGGCGGGGGCGTCCCGGACCAGAGAGCCGCCGGGACTGCGGCGCAGGTCACAGTCAAAATAGGCACGGCCGACGACAAAGGCGTCAGGCCGTCGGATCACAATTTTAGCTGGGTCGGATTCAACATCAATTAGGCGGAAACCTTCTCTGTGCAGGGCGGCAAACAACTGCCGCCCTTAGCACACGACCCTCTCCGCTGTTCACGGAGTGGTTGGCGTTCTTTTTTCAAGCCCCCCAAACCCGGTTCGTATCAAAGCACCGCTTCAGCGGCGCCGGAAACCCGCTTTTTTTCAATACCCTTTAGGGTCCGGCCGTCCGACTTTGGACTCTTCCGCAATCCCCCGCAGAAGCGCAAAGCCCCCGTTTGAAACGAGGGCTTTGTGGATAATCAACCAGTCCGGTCGAAACCGGGATACCGCGATTACTGGTAGGTGTAGGTCGCGGCGGAACTGCTCTGGCCATCGGGGTTGCTGACAATCACGTTTACGGTTCCAGGCTGACTGGCCGACGGAACGGTCGCGTTGATGAAGCTGCCCGTCGTGGTTTGAACCGTAGCCAGCGCGCTGCCCACAATGACCTTGGCCCCA
The DNA here is from genome assembly GCA_963733805.1 of uncultured Acidobacteriota bacterium. Lineage (GTDB taxonomy): Bacteria > Acidobacteriota > Terriglobia > Terriglobales > Acidobacteriaceae > Gp1-AA133. The sequence continues at coordinate 377,766 of CAVTEO010000016.1, forward strand.
AACACGAAGTTCGAACCGCTGATGGTAATGCTGCTGCCGCCGGCAACGCTTCCCGAATTCGGAGAGACGCTACTGATACTTGGCGGGGGTGCGGCCACGTAATTGAATCCGCCCACCAGCGTATTGCTCTGGCCGTCCATGTTTGTAACGACCACGTCGGCGGATCCCAGGGCGTGGGCCGGGGTGTTTGCCGTGATCGTGTTATCGTCCACCACGATGATCGTATTGCAAAGCACGCCCCCGACATTGACGACCGCACCGTGAATGAAGCCACTTCCCTTCACAGTAATCGTAGTTCCGCCGCTGACCGAACCGTTGCTGGGTGTCGTGGAAGTCACACTTGGCGGGTCCGGAGGCTCTGCATACGTGAAGACGCCTCGCAAGGTAGCGCTTTGCCCGGTCTTGGGATTCGTGACCACCACGTCGGCGACGCCACTTCCACTTGGAGTCGTCGCATGGATCGAGACCACATTGCTGCTCGTAATGGTCGCCGGGGCGCCCCCAATCGTGACGATCATGCCTTTCACCAGATTGCTTCCCGTGATAAGGACTGGATCACCTCCGCTTGGAGAACCATGATTCGGATGAATGACGTTTAGTTTGGGATCCGTCAACGGAGCGGTAGACGTATACGTGTAAGCCACCGGAAGAGTTCCTGCATCGCCCGCTTTGTTGCTGACCGTTATGCCTACAGCTCCAGCAACATGCGGCGGCGCGACCGCCGTGATAGTTGTGCTGTTGACGACCTTGATCGTGCTTGCGGTGGACTGGCCAAAGCTAACGCTCGCGCCGGTCAGGAAATTGGTGCCAGTAATGGTCACCGCTGTCGCCCCGGAACTTGGACCGGTCGAAGGAGAGATCGAAGTTACCGTTGCTCCCTGAGTAGGAGCCGACGACCCGGTCGTGAAAGACCAAACCGGGCCCGCCGCGGACAGGTTCGCCATGGTTTTTGTCACAATCTTCCAGTAGTACAGCGTGCCTGGGGCAAGCCCTGAGACTTTATACGTTTCGGCCGTCAGCGGGCCGTTAGGGTCTTCGGGAGCGCCGGTATCAACGTTTTGCGCCAGCAACGGAGGACTCGGCTTGGTGCCAAAGTAAACGTCATACCGTTGACCCCATGGACCGCCTTCCCAAGCCAACGTCACACTGCTGGGCTGGCCGGTGGCTCCGGTGGCTGGCGATTTGATCTTGGGTGCGCCCGGCCCGATGGGCACGAATGCTTTGTATTCGGTATCTGAAGTCCACCGGCGCTCGAACTGATTCTGAAACCATTCAAAAAATATTGGCTTCTTGGTGAAGTAATTGTGTTCCTGTTGATAGTTGAACGAAGGCCATGTCCAGTTCGAGGATCCCCAAATCGACATGTTCTGCCCGTAGAGAATCAAGGACTTTTCGTGATTCTGCCCCTGGTGCGCCGTAATCTTGAGCGGCACACCCGCCATAAACATTTTGTCAACGTTGTATGAATCCCATGGCCGCGCAGGATTGCGATATTCCGAAGAGTCCACAATCATCCGGATGGGAATTCCCCGATTGAAAGCTTTAATCGTCGCATCCGAAATCTGTTCGTTGGTGATGCGAAACATGTCAATATCCAGTTTGACCTTTTCCGCGCCCATCGCTGCCATGGTCCGGTTGCCGTAATCCATTCCCGGCAGTGTCGATGGCAGGAAATCCAATTCTGGATTGATTGGATAAGTTGAGTAGAGCCGCCGAAGCGGTCCATTGATGTTGGCGTAATCCTGATAACTGACAGTGTCCGTCCACCAGTCATCGTATTTTGTACGGAAGCTGTTCACCACCGATGGATCATCGGTATAATAAATCGCTTCGTCGGTGTAGTTCTTATACGCCGTGTAGGGAACCAATTCCGATCGTGTAAAATTCGCGCCGCTGAATTCCACCGTTCCCTGGCCAGCGAACAACATCATCTTCCAATGCAGAATCCCCTCAGCCGTGCGGTTTCTCATGGGAAAGCCCGCAGAGGCCAGCTGCGTCAGGATCTGCGTATTCGTGGGGTGCCCCTCTTCGGCTCGCGGGTCCATGAGAATGCGGACCGGAACGCCGGACTGAAATTTCTTGATCAAGGCATTCGAAATCGTGATGTCGTCCATGAACCAGAAAGCCGCATCGATTCCCACAGTCTCGTTCTGGATCAGCTTGATAAGCGGGGCTCGGCAATCTTCGAAAGATACATCGCATAACCTTTCGGTGCCGAAAGCTGGAATGATGGCCAGAAACAGAAAACTCAGAACGAAGCAGGGCAAGAACAAACGCAATCTACTCATATTCCCTTCCGTTCAACCTCTCCAACAACTTTCGTAGAGTCTGTGGCTGACACGAGGCAGGGGAGTGGGGAGAGGTGGCACGCCTAGGGTCAGTCGAATCCAGGGCTTACGATGCACGTTCGATTCCAGAGTGCGGTGGATTTCCGTGCATCGAATCCGTTGTACAGGCGAACCCACCTCGTGGGATGCCGCATAGAAATGCTCGGTTGCCGGCGGAAATCTAAATACAGTGTAATGAGCAAACTAACGGGATTTTGTCAGCGTCCTGTAAACGCACTACTACCAATCCTCTAGGTGAATTCATGTAGCGTTTGCATCCCGGACAAACTCAGTCTGTAATTCCAGAATCCGCCTTTTGGCGCACTTCATCGCCATTTCACTCACTTCGATGGAATGAGGAAAGGAGGGAGATCGCTACCACACAGATTTCCAAAGCCACCAGGTTGCATGAAAGTGGAACAATTTTACGCAATGACTGGCGCAAGCTCCATCAGGTCATAGAGTTCCTGCGCCGCTCGAGCCGTAGCTGTTCCTGGTTTGTAGAACAATTCTTCGGCAACAATTCTGCGGGTTGACGCCAGCAACCCCGGATTTGCCAGACCCTGCTCCACCGCGCTTATGATTTCAGGCACCGTCCGAACAGTGCTGGAGGCTTCTGCCATCATGGCGACGTAATCCGCAGGAATGTTGGTTCGGGCAATCAATTCTGGCATCTCGATTCGGATCAGGGGCCTGTCAAGCAGCAGATACTCAAAGGCAGCGGAACTGTGATCGCTGATCATCACATCTGCCGCCACCAGGTAGGGAGCGATCGTGCCCCGCTTCGCCATGTGTCCACGGGGCGCTTGCAGAACCTTGTTGAGCCGACCAGCCCAGTCGATCCCTCCCGAATTCCGCACATCACTGACATCAAGCGAATTGTCGTGAAGTTTCACGATCACGTTAGCGCCAGTCTTGGCCAAAGCAGCGACTAGCTCCTCGCCCAGTGCGTTCAGCGAGGAATACGGGGTCCAAGTGGGAGCATAGAGCACGCTTGGGAGCTGAGGGTCCAGGTCCAACGTTTGCAGAATTACGTCCCGATTGAGCGATCCATCGACCAGGCGATCTGCTTTCGGCATGCCGACCAACCGCGCCGCCGGACTCCCCGGTTCGATTGCTCCCGAGGCAACAAAATTGTCCATGCGCTTGCGATTGATGAAGAAGAAACGATCCCACTCCCGTAGCGCACGCCGGGGGCGATCATATCGGTCCGCATATTTGCCAGCGACGCCGTGAAAAAACTGAACTCGCCGCGTGCCGCGGGGGAGAGTTGTCCAGATAAAATCTGCCGCTAAATACGCATCGAATTTCATCCACTTGGCTTGCGCGGGCAGAATCGTTCGAATGGCGTCGTCGGCATCTTCAAAGATGTGCTCCATTTCGTGAGGGCGGGTGGTGGACGTGAAATAGAACTCGACCCGGCGATCCCCCCGCATCCGCTTATAAACCGGCTCCATCATGGCGTATTCCATTGGCAGCGCCGCATTCATCAGCACGCGGCGACGTTGCGGGTTCCATTTGCGTTGCCAACGGCTATCGAGGGTGCGCGCCCAAAGTAATGCACGGTTGACATTCATGATGTGGCATCCGGCCCGGCACACCCTTCGAGGTGAATCACTTCAGGTCGCCTTCGCGATTTTCGATGACCGGGAAAACGCTGGTCGTAGATCGGCTGCGAATCTGCGGGAAGATCTCCTCTTGAGCACGGCGGTAATCCTCCGGAAAATCAATTTCAATCCACGGGAGACCGCGCGTGCCGATCACGTGCAGAGGACGCCGCTTGGCAAATTCCAGAAATGCCCGAGGAGCCCAACTGCGCAAAGCGCCCTTCTCAACAAAAGGAGCCATCTGCTCCTCAAGAATCCGCGCTCCGCTGGCTCCGAACTTTACGATGCCCACGTTCTCGCCATCCGCCGCAGCCGGATCCATGTCCTTGGAGATATCGAGGACACGTCCCGCCTGGACCTTAACCTTCATCTCCTCATCCCCGTATGCGGTTTCTTCGCGATAGGAAATCAAAAGAGCATCTTCGCGCCGGGCGGTAAGCAGGTCCCACAGCAGTTGGGGATGGAACAGCACATCCGAATTTATGACGACAAATCCATCCAAAAAACAGTGTCGCGCCAGCCACAATGAATAAAGACTGTTGGTTTTCGCAAAGATCGGGTTATCGATGTATTCAATCCCCGGACCGCAAGTCCGCCGAACGCGCTCTGCTTCAAAACCAACCACCATGCTGATTTCGTTGATTCCGCACTCCCTCAAAAACTTGCACTGCAGCTCGATGAGGGTTAAAGATCCAAACTTCAGGAGGCACTTGACCGTTTCTCCAGACTGATCGAGTCGCGATCCCTTCCCCGCCGCGAGAATGATTGCTTTCATTGCCCTCCTTGAGGATCGCGCTGCCCGTGATCGGCGGAGTTTTCGACGTCCGCTTCGCGATTTGGGTACATTCGAACATCTTTCATCAGACCCAACGGCAGGTGGCGATCCTTCCAGCGTTGCCGCCATACCCCGAGAAAAAAGCACAGCCACAGTTCGTGATCGAAACTTGCCGCCTCGCGCCCCGCGAGCCTGGACTTCAACATACCAGCAGCCGACTTTAAGAGTGATCGATACAGATATCGCGGCACCCCCATGATATGGGGCACCTTGGAAAAATCGAGAACCGTTTCCTCGGGCGAAAGCATGTCAACGCCGGATTGCTGGTAGAGCATGGCCCGGCTGACTCCGTGCCAGTAAAACCAGCGCCGAAAATAGCGTTTGTTCAAGCGGTCTCCGGGAATTACGTGATGAACGATCATCTCCGGAATGTACATGCCCCTGAGCCCCGCCGCCCGTGCGCGCAAAAGCCACTCGCGAACCTCCTGCCCCAGCAAAGTCCCGGCCTTGCGCCCGATTCGCGGATCCCACGGACCAGCCAGCTCTAAAGCTTCCCTTTTGAACGCCAGGTTTACGCCCAAAGGCGCATAACGGCTGCCAAACTCGACCGGCTTCGGACCATGATCTTGCAGTGCGATCACCGACCAGTGACGTCCGCCCTGATTGGCCAGCCAACCCGGCCTTTCGCCACCCCATATGGGCAGCACCTTGCCACCCACAAAGTCACAGGCTTCACGGTCGAGACCGGCCTCCGCCTGCTCCAGCCAATCAGGGTCGACCCGCACGTCATCGTCGGTAGTCGCGATGATCTCACCCGTAGCGCGCTTGATTCCGGCATTGAGTGCTGCACTGCGTCCCGCTTCGGGTTCGAACACGTAATGCAGCGGAACGGGAAATGCTTTGGCGGCATTCAGGATAATTTCGCGAGTGCTGTCGGTGGAGTTGTTATCGACGACGATCATCTCCCAGGGCGCGGAAACCCGCAGTTTACCAACGCTGGAGAGCGTCTCGCCAAGTTCGTGGGCCCGATTGTATGTGGGGATGATTACCGAAAATCGCATTTCTGAACTCTCGCGGCTTCCTTCAGGCGAGTTTCCAATTCTACCGGAAGTCAGCACATCCTCTCGAACTCTTCCCCAGTGGATCTTGGATGGAACCCGCCATCTTTTGCGATTTGATCCATGCCTTCTCGCACTGCTAGAGTCGGCCTGAGCGGCGGAACCTGGATCAACATGATTATCGAGATCGGATCTGTAGAGGCAATCTTCCGGTATCCCGTGAAGTCCATGGCAGGCGAAGCCCTCGAGGTCGCCAATCTGGGCTGGCACGGGCTTGCGGGCGACCGGCGGCTCGCATTCCGGCAGAATGACGACCGTAGCGGAATGCCGTGGCTCACCGCAAGCAAACTCCCCGACCTGGTACGGTTTACTCCACTGCCCCGCCAAGACGGGGCCCAAGGAGAAATTCCTACGCACGTGCGTACGCCCGATGGGAAAGAGATGTCTGTTTTCGGAGACGACTTGGCGAACGAAGTCGAGCGGCGCTACGGTGCTCCGGTGCAGATGATGCAATTGCGGCATGGCATCTTCGATGAAGCCAGCCTTTCCGTGATCGCCTCCGATACGGTGCGCGACATCGGACGACTCGCGGGGCGTGACCTGGACGTGCGACGATTCCGCCCAAACGTTGTCGTTCGCTTACTGAGATCGGTTGCCTTTGTGGAGGACACGTGGTTGGGCGGCGTGCTTGCGTTCGGTAACGGCGACAACGGCCCCGCCATCACCGTGACGATGCGCGACGAACGCTGTTCGATGGTAAACATTGATCCCGACTCGGCAAGTCTGGCACCGGAAGTGATGAAGGCGGTCGTTCGTGTCAACCAGAACAACGCAGGCATCTACGGCGCTATCGTCCGGACCGGCCAATTGGCGGTCGGACAGACCATATTTCTTTGCCGCAGCCCGCAAGAAGGAAGACGAATCCCGTTTGAAAATCCAAAATGAGCTACCGCTGTGATAACCATTTGGATAGCCGGATGTCCGGGGGACGACCAGTCACGATTGAGTGACCTGCGCTGTGGTCGAAGCGGCGATGGGAATTCAGGCGGCTGCCGAACCGTCGTTCACTCTTTGGCCTGACTTTGAGATCGCAGAAAGCTTGCTTGGTCTCAGGAACCACATGATCTCATTGATGCCTTGCGCGGAGGCATCAACAGTAAGCCCAATGGGAACGCCATCGCGCAATATGAGGACACCTGCCTGTCCATTGGTCTCGACCCAGTCAAGCGCCACGCCCTTCCAGCACCATGTCGAGACAGCGGCAATGAACGTTGCTACACGCTTGCGACCAGTAACAGGCACTCCCGCAGCGCGCACCAGTCCGCCGCCGTCTGAGTAAGAAACGACATCCTCCGCAAAAAGATGTTCCAGTCCAGCCATGTCTCCCTTTTGGGCGGCAGCGATGAAAGCCTCCAGGAAGAGTGGAGGATCATCCGAATCGCCTGTGATCAGTTCTTCGGCGGCGTGATTGCGCTGTTCGTCGAGACTTTCGGCTACGCAAGAGCTGTTTGTTTTGGATGGCATCCTCAGCTCCTGTTTCGGAATTGGTGCTGACTCTTCGCAGATCAAAATCATGCGCAACTCTTCCTCTGTCTCTTCCAGGTATACCTCCTCCCGACTAGCCAGTTCCTCGTAGTAAGCTTCCGTCTGGTCCGGAATGTTATCGTCGTTATCCTTGTCGATTGCCATGCTGACCCCTTTCGAACTTGTGACAGTAAGACCAACCAGGCCGCAGATTTGTGACCGGTGCTGCTCCGTAATTTTCGAATGCATGTGTCTGTCACATTTAGTGGAATTGCCCTGTCCTAGAAAACAAAGGGTTAAGATCGTAAGCGTGGAAGGCGAAATCGGGCGCGTGGAGAAAGAAAACTGAATGAAGACCGGCCGGTTGGAGGCTTTCAGCGACGGCGTGATCGCGATCATCATCACGATTATGGTGCTGGAGATGAAGGTGCCGCACGGAGGTCGTGTGCAAGACTTGCTGCCATTGCTGCCGACGTTTCTCAGTTATGTCTTGAGTTTCGTGTATGTCGGCATTTACTGGAACAACCACCATCATATGCTGCACGCGACCACCACGGTGACCGGCGCCATGCTCTGGGCCAATCTGCACCTCTTGTTCTAGCTCTCGTTATTTCCGTTTACCACCGGGTGGATGGGGGAAAACCATTTCACCGCGGTGCCCACCGCGCTCTACGGAGTGGTGCTGCTGATGGCCGCGCTCGCGTATTTGGTGCTCCAGCAGACGATCATCCGCGCGCAAGGCCAGGACTCCATCTTGAAAGAAGCGATTGGACGTGATTGGAAGGGCAAGCTATCACCCGTGCTGTATATCCTGGCGATCATTGTTACCTTCCTTTCCTCGTGGATCGCCCAGGTGATTTACGTGATCGCCGCGCTGATCTGGCTGATTCCGGATCGCCGCATCGAAAAGCGTCTTGTCATGTAACGGTGATCCGGCGCATTTCATCCGTGGCGATCAAGGCGGTGTCACAAATCTCCACTCAGTCTTGTCTTAGCGGTTACAGGAGACTGGTGGGGTCTGAAATACCTTGGTCGAGAATAAGACAGACTGAGGTCCCAGCCCAGCAGTCGATCACTGAAACCAGATATGCCCAGCCCACACTAGTCGCGTCAGCTCGTTATGTCGAAACTCTGACTCGGCTGGGCATCACGCACCGGCGCACGGCCTACAACCATCCTGAGGGCAATAGTTACATCGCGAGCGGTTCCATCGCAGCTTGAAAGAAGAGGAGGTGTGGCTCAACGAGTACCAGAACTTTGACCAGGCCGAGTTAAGCATCGCTCACTGGATCGAGGAGTACAATCACGACCGTCCGCATCGCGGACTCCACGGACGATCCCCGCACGATGCTTGTGCGATCTTCGTCCAAACCATCACTTCAAACACGGCCCCATGTGTCTAGTTTGCAGGGGTGCACTACACCTTAGACACTTGAGATGGAAGGTGTGCCTAACGAAGTCCTAATCGCACGCAGGGTACCGAACATTCAAACACTAAAATCTACCGGCGCACCAAGCTACAGGGTGAAACAACAGTGCGCTACGCGCTTCAGTCGCGATCTCTGCAGATAGATTGACTCCAACCCTTCGACCTACGGCCCGTGGAGTGTCAGCAGCGCTGTCGGTGACCTCGAGCGCGCCTTGGTGAGTGAAGGTTGCGCTCTTGTGCCGCACGTTGGTCTCGCGTACTCGATAGCGCAAAGGGTGCAGGACTGGATCCACGAGCGGTATTGTTTTTGTTGTTTGCCACCTGCCCGGAGCACGCGGTTGTAGGCTTGTACCCTCCCTTCGGTTAAAAAATCCCGATTGCGCGCGAATTTTGTTGCAGACCCTTGCGCCTAGGACCACTGCAAACAGATCCAGGCCCTTTCGGTTTCGATCAAAAGCGCCTTTCCTTTCTGCCGATTGGAGGCACTTGGTGATCTGAGTCACACTTGGGAGTGACTCACTCGACTGGTCAGGCCCTGGTTGGTGTTTCCGAAGTATCGATTCGGGTGAGTCTTGTTCTGTGCGTGTAGCCCGTAAACTAGGGTATGGAGCAGTGCTGGGCTCGATCTTGTAATCGGGGACTGGTATTGCAGGTGGCCTATCCCCTTCTACAACGTTTGCTATTTTTCCAACCCAATCACTCGAACCAGCGACTGCCAGAGACCGTTCCCCTCGCCCACTGGCGGAAAGAGACGATCGCCCCACGAGGGGACGATATGGCCTCTCTGAATTATGGTATGAGGGGGGATTGAGCGGAAGGCGCCGGTGCTTGCGCGGCCCAGAGCATCTTCGGTTCCAACGCCGGCGACTCCGGCTATCACAGATCCAGCGATTCGGACAAGTCGAGTGATCCCTTTCATACAAGTTCAGACCCCTGGCTAAGAATCGTGAGAAAGCTAATGGAAGAATGCCCTATTGCGGCGAGGAAATCGGTTCTACCCTCATCGCCACAGAAGCGTAGTCAACGAATTCTGCTTGAGTGGAATCGAGGCCGTGATGCTCGCCAGCCCCAGCTGTACCGTCCTCGGTGGCCCCGGATTGCTAATGATCAGGGCATATTCGCCATCCGAGTTTTGTGCAGCAACGTGATGGAGATCGGTGATGGAGCTTTGCGAATCGATGCGACGCGCGCCTCGACGGAATGCCCGGCCGTAGTGCGCAAACGCCCAGAATTGACCGCTGCGCGTGATTTCCCGGGTTTGCGAATGAATGGTCACCACACCGCCGCATGCAAACGGGCCGACATTCGGACGCCCGACTTCGTCCAGAGCCAGGTTCCACGCAGTGATGGATCTGCACCAGTTTCTCAGGACGTCGCTGAACGTCGATCCCCATTGGCACCAGTCCTTCAAGTAGTTGGGATCTTTGTAGTCGGGACCGCCCTCGGTCCAGTGCATTTCCACTTCAGGATACGCGTCGTGCACTTTGCTCATCATGTCAGGCGTGCCAACGTATCCGTGCCACGCGACCGCGCGGGCATACTTCCGCAGTTTTTCATCCGCCAGCGTGCACACAGCGCGTCCCCACAAGTTGTAATTGTGATCGAGTATCCAGATCTTCGTGTCAACGCCGCTGGCTTCCAGCAGGGGCCCCAGATGCTCGCGGATAAACGCAATCTCGTACTCCTGCGGCCAGATGCATGCCGGCATGCGGCCGTCTTGGTCCGTGTCGACCTCATTCTGTGATGTAAGCGCCTGCACGGGAACGCCTTCTGCCGCATAAGCTTGCAAGAACTTGAGATAGTACTGGGCGTAAGCCGGAAAATAATGGTTGCGCATCGAGCCACCAAGCATCGATCCGTTGAACTTCATCCAACCCGGAGGACTCCAAGGCGACGAAAACAGAAACAGGTCCGGATTAACTTGCCTTGCCTGGCGAAGAATCGGAAGAATATATTCGCGATCGTGCGCGATGGAGAAGCGCTTCATCTCTGGATCTGGGTCGCCTTCATCGAAGCTATAGACATTGGTCGCATAGTCGCTGGACCCCACAGGCAGTCTCCCCATGCTCAGTCCCATTTGTGACGGATCGAACATTTCATGAAAAAGCGCTTCCCGCGCCGCGGGTTCCAGCCGATTGAACGTGTAGCAGGCAGCATCGGTAAAGGCACCCCCAAAGCCCAGAATTTCCTGAAATTTCTTGTCAGGATTGATTTGTATCCGCTCCCCAGCCGTCGTCCCACCCGCCGACTCGTTCCACCGAACTGCAGGTCCGGCCTTGTGGCGCTCGTCGTCGGATGTTATCCACATTGAAATCGCACTGGTGCTCTGGGAAGACCTACCCTGGGGCTTCTCCTGTGCGAGCGTGTTCGGAACTGTCGCCGCAGCCAGACCCATAGCGGAAAGCTCTAGAAAACTCCGTCGCGTTTGTTTTGACATTTTCGTGTCCTCTAATTTACAACCTTGACCGGTCGGACGTCCTGCGTCACCACCGGCGCCGGAAATTTCAGATTTGAAAATTTCACTCCCAAATGCGATTCAGCGTCCACGATTGATTGCACGGACCGCGTACAACGAACTGCGCGCGAGCACAAATAACGTATGCCCATCCTCTCCGCCGAACAGCAATTGTGAGGGGCGTTCGGGAACTGAAATCGTGTCGATCAGCTTGCCCGACGAATCGTAAACATAAACTTCGCCGGCAGCGATGTACACATTTCCTCGTTCATCGGTCGCAACGCTCTCCCCGCCCTGTTCAACAAAAAGTTTCAGACCCGTGATCGTGCCATCGTCGCCAACGGTCGCTTCGTATGTCTTTTCACCACTTTCGTCGGAAACATAAAACGATTGACCCGGTACCGCGCGACTGAACCCGAACGCGCGCAGCGTGCTATTTAGCTTTGAACCGTAATAGAGTTCACCGCTAACGAAGTTCTTGTCGCTGGGAAGGAAAGTAGTTCCATCCGGCGATATGAACTGATAGTCGGGCTTGCGAGCAACGGCCTGCGGGAAATCATTTTCATTGCGCCAATAACCAACCGGCAGCACTGCCGCCAATCCAGGCCGCGGCTCCGCAGGCACTGCCTTGAGCAGCAAAATGCTACTGTCAGGCTCATCGGGTTTGAAGCTGAACACGGTCCCCTCACCCCCGTATGAAACCACCAGCAAATCTCCTGACTTGTCGAAAAACAGCTGGACCGGATCGAGTGGGTTGTCGCGAACCTTGACTACCTGTTTCGTGGAAATTGACCACCGATAGATGGTCTGCCACTTCGCATCAACGAAGTAAACATTCCCGGCGCTGTCCACGGCTCCGCCGGAAATATTGAAGAAGTCGCCGGCCAGTTTTTCGAGCTTTGCACCTGGAGCCAGAACGGAATGCTGCTCTGCTTTCATATGCGGCGCGGCACCCGTCAAATCAAGCCAGGCGAATTCACGTTGTCGGATCTCCATTTTGTAAGTGGCGTCGTAGATCGCGTTGTCGAAAGACACCTTGCTGTCGCTATAACAGTGCACGTTGCGAAATCGTATGTTGCCGGAGTTTGTAATCTCTACCGCGTTCTTGGACGGCTGGTAGCTGCTTACCACGCGGTACACGTGAAGATTCGCGAACGTGATGTTGCTCGAGTCGCGGATCTCGACCGGCAGTGCGAATCCGCCTTCGCCGCGTTCTTCCTCGGTTTGCAACGCATAAATCTCCCAGTTCGAGGCATGGTCGAGAATTACTTCATTCCGAACGTGATGCTCGCTCGACAATTCGTAAATGCGCCCCGGCGTCGAAGTATTTGCGATATACACACCAGCCTGCGCGAAAGTGCTTGGCGTCCAGATATCAACAAAGGTGCCACCGCCGCTGATCCACAGGCTCGGATATTGGCCATCCCATCGCCTATTCAAATTTGAATCTGCGGTGTGAGTGTTGTTGTAAATCTCGCTCCACGCTTTATGCGCTTCTTCGGCGGACGCGTTGGGGTCGATGGTGCCATGGCCTCCCAGGAAACGGACATCATTCATCATGGAATCCGCTCCGGCCATCCATTTAGCAGCTACCGCTCGCGGATTGATCCCATTGGTATATAGCCCGATGCCGGTGACAATATTCGTCCCATTAGGGGGCGTTTCCAGCAAGGGTTTGGGATTGCCCACGCCCTGAAAAGCCGGCGTCGCATCGGCAATCAAGATGCGGGTGACGCTGGGATGCAGCCCCACAATCACGGTGTCGGGCTTGAGCGTGATAGTGTCGGTCACTCGATACTGTCCGGCAGGAAAGTAGATGGTCCGATGCTGCGCTATTGCTCTCTGCAACGCCTCGGTGTCATCCGCCATGCCGTCTCCAACGGCTCCGAGCGACCGGACATTGACCCAGGTGTTCATCGGCGGCAAATCGCGAATGTCCGAACTCGCTGGCTCCGGCCACGCCGTAAGGGCCGTCGTTTCGTAAACACTTTTGATCGCGCCAGTCGCGCCGATGTCCGCGTAGTGAAGTCCATGCGAGAAAGTGCGAACCCGATACATCTCCGCCGGACCGGCAACTTGCCTGTTGCTCTCGCGATATACCGCAAACACTGGAACTTTGCGGCAGACAACGTTCTCCATGTTGATTTCAGTGCGAGCACTGTCTTCATTGCTGATGATCACAGCCGGACCGCTGATATTTTCAAAGCGCGCATCCTTGACCCAAAGCTCGTCCGAGTAATCCGGATCGATGGAGATCGCCGTTGGAACGTTCTTGAATTGCGGACGGATCAACGTTAGTCCGGCTTCGTGCTCGCGTATCGCCGCCTCGCGCTGTCCTTCGAAGCTCGAGTCAATGATCGTGAACTGCCAGCCGGGGGAAGGCTTCCGTGTCCATATTCCATATTGACCACCATCAAAATGAACATCCTCAGCGACGTTGCCTCCGTCGTGAATGCCCGCAAGGCCGGAACCGAGTTGAAAATTGATGTGCGCGAGATAACAATGCTGCGCGAAGCGCGCACGTACCGCAACGGCGCCCGGGTTACCCGGGCCGATTTTAAAATCAATATTGCTGATGGCCGAGTAAAACGTGCCCGGGTTCGCATCCGGAGGCGGTTGGCTCCCCTTTGGGCGTCCGCCCGCGAAAAAAACCATGTATGCCGGGCCATGTTCGAAGCCAGGAGTATTTGCGCCGAGCACAAACGTGGGGCGGGCAGCTCCGAATCCAATCAACCGAATGCCTGGCCAAATGTAAATTGTCTTTGTGATTCGATATCGCCCCGCCGGAATGAACAAAATGCCTTGATTCGTCTTTTCTTGAACCGTGTTGATGGCTTGTTGCAATCCTGCTGAGTCGTCGGCGACTCCATCGCCCTTAACTCGAAATTGTTCCGACGTGAGATAGATTGCTTTCGCGTCTTCCAGTCGCGACCTGTAGTAAGAAGTGCCAGCGGAAGCTGACGCGACCGGTGACTGGGAAAAGCTTGGAAATAGGTAAGTGAAGAAGGCCACTGAAGCGAAAATGGCGAATCGTAATGTTCTCATCAGAAGAAGTTTGGAACTGCGTTCGGGCGCTCTAAGTAGAAAAAGAGACGGCAACAAAGTCACCGTCTCTTGACAATCGAACTGATAGCTGACCTAGAACGACACACGTAAACTGAGTTGCAGATTGCGCGCACCAGTCGTAACGGTGCTGATACTGTTGTCGCTTGCATACGGTTGACCAGCTCCTGCCGAACTGCCGAGGCTGCGCCCACCCGGAATGCCCAGGCTCTTGTGGTTGAACACGTTTGTGGCGTCTGCGCGGAACTCAATCCTCATCTCCTCCCAGTGAAGCCCGAACTCTTTGCCGGCGGACATATTGAAAACGTTCATGCCCGGCCCATACACGCTATTTCTCCTTACGTCGCCCCAGGTTCCATCCGCTGGTTTGGTAAAGGCTGCGGGATTAAACCACCCGTTGATGCCTTTGTTGGGCAGGTAAAGACTGACGCCGCGGTTGCGGTTTGGAAATTGCGTGCCTGCCAGCGAGTAGTTCGCCTGATCTCCAGTGACGCTGAAGGGCTGTCCTGTTTGCAGGACCACAGTCGTGGAGAGTTGCCATCCGCCCACTACTGCATCCAGAACACTATTGTTATTCAGAAACGCCTTGCCTTTTCCCAAGGGCAGTTGATAGACGACATAGCCTTTGAAAGCATGGCGGACATCGAAGTTGGAGTTGCTGTAGTTAGCCGAAGGATCGTACGCGTTTTGATAATCCTGCTGGCCGCCACGACTTCCCCATCCTGAGGAATCCATGTCGTCAAGAAAATGTGAATATGTGTAGTTGAAGTTGAGACTCAACCCGCTGGTCATCCGTTTCGTGATGGATGCCTGCAATGCGTTGTAGTTCGACTTGGCATTCATCGTACCGGCGGCACCAGGGCCAATACTCTGATAGATCGGATACGGACGGAATTGCTGCGAGTTTGACGGAGTCCAGTTTTCTGGACGAACCTGATTGATGTCCACAGGGAAGGCAAGGTTGTAGCCGTGGCTGCCCACATACGCCAGTTGAACCATGTAGTCGGACGCTAACTGATGCTCAACTCCAAAGTTCCACTGGTAAATTTTGGGCACCTTGGCGTGGTACAGCTGATAATCAATACCCTGGCCATTGAAACGTGCCGGATCTTGGGAGCCCGTCGTATAAGGCAGTGGAGAACCGGAACTCTGTGGCGGCCCATCGTAGAACGAACTCGCCAGGATGGCATCACCATTTCCCCCCAGGAGCGCGGCCGGGTAAATGCCGTTGGTCGGATCGCTGTAATTGCCCGAGGAACCAAAGGAATTGCCCATGCCATGGCCGTAGGTATCCAGACTCCAGTTGTAGGCATACATGCCGAAGCCGCCGCGGACCGTCGTACTCGGCCGCATAGCCCAGGCAAATCCAACGCGCGGCAGGAAGGTGTTGTAAACATTTGCCTCCAGCGCGGTTCGCCCATTGGCATGTGTGCTGGCAAACCAGGAGGCTCCTAAAGCGTTAGCGGGAGTGGCGCCAGGGTTGGGAACTGTGGGATCGAAGGACGTGATATTCCCGCGAATTTCGTTCCAGCCATGATTGATCTGGTAGCGGAGCCCGAGGTTAACAGTCAGGTTTGGACGAACCTTGAAGTCATCCTGAATGAACATCTGCGGGCTCTTCAGACGTGCGCCATACTCGGGGCTCTCATTTGCCTGCCAGTTGTTGATGTACCCGAGCAGAAAATCAGCGTACTCGAAACCGGTGTTGGGGACCGTGCACGCGGCGCCGTTAGCGCTTGCGCCGCAAACGGCCGGGTCTGTCGTCCACTGCTTGGTGTATTGACCCGAATACTGCATGTTGCCAGCGGTCTTGTTGCCCCACGCGGTGGAGTTATCGCGATACGCTAACAACTCTCCGCCGAAATGAAGAATGTGTTTTCCGCGGATCATGGTCACAACATCGGAAAAGTCGAACACATGTTCCTTATAGATCGAGTTCGTGCCCGGCGTGAGCCATGAGTAGGGATATGTGCCGGTGGTCTCAAACCCTGGAAAGTCATCCAGTTTGGCAAACTGCCAACCCAATTGAGCGGCGTATCCTTCGCCCAGAGACTTATCCGTGAAGTAATTCATCTGGTTGGTATAGCCGATTCTGAACTCGTTTATGGTAGTGGCACTGATGTTCCATACATCCGTGATCTGTGCGTTGTTGTTATCCACGTAGCCGTTCTGGCAACCCACAGGGCAGTTGGTAATCGAACTAAGGCCCGGATAAGTGTAATCAGCCTGAGTATCCGACATTGAGATCCGATGTTTCGAGCTGACATTCCAGTCCAAGCGCCCGAAGTAGCGTTTCGCTGGGTAGG
Source organism: uncultured Acidobacteriota bacterium (assembly GCA_963733805.1). GTDB lineage: Bacteria > Acidobacteriota > Terriglobia > Terriglobales > Acidobacteriaceae > Gp1-AA133. The sequence continues at coordinate 394,310 of CAVTEO010000016.1, forward strand.
AAACCAACTGGTTGTAGAACCAGTTGTTGTTTATCTGCCCTTCGCCTCCGATGGAATCGCCACCCGGAATCGGAGTCAGGAAGGATGGATGGTTGCCGGTAGTCGGGAAAAAGGCCTGTTGGAAGGCGTTTGCAACCGGGTCGAACAAGTTCGTGGGAATCTTGTTCCCATTTGCGTATTCGGAGGCAAAACTCTGTCTTACCGGATAGGGATTTCCCAGCGCATCAACTGCGATTGTCTGAGTCGTGGGATCGAAAAGGGTGTTCATGCCGGTGAAGTCGCCCCCGATATTGGCGTCCGTCGGCAGCGTGTTAAACCCGTGACTGTTGCCATGGTTCACAATCTGGTCGTAGTTAAAATAGAAAAACATCTTATTCTTGATAATCGGCCCGCCGATCGCTCCGCCGAAATTGTTGTAGCGAAGAAATGGTATTTTCCCGGTAGTGAAGTAGGGGTGCGCGGTTAACGCGTCGTTCTGAAGGAAGTCATAAGCGGTACCATGGAAGCTATTTGTTCCGCTCTTGGTGACCTGGTTGAAGATAATTCCGCCTATGCCATATTGAGCGGAGAAGGACGAGGTATTCACCTGCAGCTCAGACACATTCTCGAAGGTCGATGGATTCGCGTTCTGACTGTGCGACAGCGTCGTCGATGCTCCATCCGCTAAAATGTTGCTGTAGGGCAGGTTGCCATTGACCGCGACTACCTGACCGGGATTCGATGTTCCCTGGGAGCAGCTGCCATCGTTCAGATCGGCACAGCCCGAGGCGCCGGGCAGCAGGATGGTGAAGTTCTCCCAGGTTCTGGTGGACCCACCTGCCTGCGGCAGTCTGGCCATGGACTTCGAGTCGAAGGTTGTGTTCTGCTCGCCGTTCTCGGTTTGGAGGAGGGGTGCATCTGCGGTCACGGTCACTTCTTCAGTCGTAGCCCCAACCTGCAACTCGCCATTGACGGTAGTGAAACCGACCTGCACGGTTACCGGGCCACGGACCAACTTGGAGAAGCCGCCTTTCGTGAAGGTAATCGTGTAATTGCCGGTTACGATCGAATTGGTATCATATAGGCCCGCGTCGTTAGTCGTAAGCACTGTGGACACGCCTGTGTCGACGTTGGTCACTGTCACCGTGACGCCGGGAATCAACGCCCCCGAATGGTCGGTTACTGTGCCTCGAATGTCGCCTGCGTTGGTACTTTGGGCTAGGCAGGCAAGGCCGAAAAAGAACAGACAGAACGGGAGAGACCACCGGACGATCGTCTTCATATACCGCCTCCTGGAACTGGTGAATGCTTCAAGTATTCCAACCCGTTACTCGGACAAGAACGGTTCAAATTGCACATTTGTCCGATTAGACGTTCAACGTTCTTGCAGTCAATTCTTCTTGCTCGAAGTTTGCTTGTCATCTTTACGAGTTGCTGTTCGCGGAGACCTGACTTGCGGGCGGCAATTCACCTGCGGTAGTACAAAACTATTAGGTGACTGTTGTCAAGGAAAAACCACTACAAAACCGCTTTTGCTGACATTTTTCTTGGTCCCGGCCCGATTGGCAGTTGTTAGGGATACTGCGAGATTTAATCGTGAAGGGGCATCGGCTCGTATGGAATCATTGCTCAGCCGATGTTAGAAAAACGCTTTAGTGCCAAGGAGTTTGGATGCTATTCTTCCCTGCATGCCCAGCCGCAACCGGCGAAGCTCTCAAAATAGCAACGGGCGCGCGACTGAAAGGCCAACGTTGCGGTCTTTGTGCGAGTACCTCCAGCTTTCCCCGGCTACCGTGTCGGTCGTGATTAATGATTCGCCGGCCGCGAAGGCGATCCCACAGCGTACAAAAGAGCGAGTGCTGGAAGCGGCCCGAAAGCTCAATTACAGGGCCAACTTCTTCGCACGCTCCTTGAGTTTGAAGCGAAATTTCACAGTGGGAATTTTGCTGCCCGAGTTGAGCGAAGGCTACGCCGCCGCCGTCATGAGTGGAGTCGAAGATCAATTGTTGAAAGAAGGCTACTTTTACTTTGTGGCCAGTCATCGCGGCCGGTCCGACCTGATCGAAGAGTATCCGCTCATGCTCATCGACCGTTCAGTCGAAGGCATCATTTTGGTGAATACACCGATGGCACGCACACTCCCGGTACCCGCGGTCTCGATCTCTGGGCATCGAAAAGTAAAGGGCGTGACAAATGTCGGTGTCGACAATGAAAAGGGCGCCTTTTTTGCACTGGAACATATCTGCAAACTCGGCCACGAAAAAATTGCATTTTTCAAAGGACACCCCGGGAGTGCAGACACAACCTACAGGTGGAATGGAGTGTGCCGGGCTGCCTCCGCACTTGGCATTCGAATTCAGCCTGAGTTGACCGTGCAATTGCAGGCGGGTTCGTCCTGTCCCGGACCATCCGTTCCAGAAGAAGGATACGCGAGTGCGCAGGCATTGCTTGCCACTGGGCGACCCTTCACCGCGCTTGTCGCATTCAATGATATTTCGGCTATCGGTGCGGTCCGCGCGTTCCGTGATGCAGGCTTGCGCGTTCCTGAAGATGTGTCGGTCATCGGCTTTGACGACATTCAGGCTGCCGCCTACCTCACGCCACGACTCACAACCCTTAGGCAGCCACTGAGGCGAATGGGTGAAATTGCTGCAAAGCGGCTGCTGTCGCGACTCGCCAATGGACGCCGAAACACTGCGGAGCAGATTTCGGTCGATCCTGAGCTAATTGTACGAGAGTCCACATGCGCACCGCGCAAGTTGTAATGAGAGTTGGCCCGCTTGCGAGTTGCAATTGGAAGAGCGCCGTGCGCCAGCTTATTACGATCTGGATGGCCTCTGCTTGTCTGTTCGCCAGTCCGGTAATGATAGGGCAGGCAATTTCTGCAACACGTCTTCCTGCACAGGTCGCGCCTCCAATTTCCGACAAAGCCAAGCCACTGAAAGCGACCCTGGCGGAATCGGTCATCCAGTTCGAGAACACCATTCGCAGCACCGGCATCAAGTTCATCCTCAAAAATAGCGTCAGCCCAAGGCGATATACGTTTGAGACCATGGCCGGAGGTGCCGCGCTTTTCGACTACGACAATGATGGATTTCTCGACATCTTCTTCACCAATGGCGCAGCCATTCCGTCCCTCGAAAAGACGGGGCCAGCCTATTGGAACCGTCTCTTTCATAACAATGGAGACGGCACCTTCACCGACGTCACCGGAAAGGCAGGTTTGAAGGGCAGCGGATACTCTATGGCCGTTGCTGCGGGTGACTATGATAACGACGGATTCATGGACCTGTACGTTACCGGCGTCAACCGCAATCAACTCTTCCACAACAGCGGCAACGGAACTTTCACCGACGTTACTGCCAAAGCCAGTGTTGCGGGCAACGTCCCCAAGTTGGGCAAGGCGTGGTCGGTCGCGGCCGGGTGGTTCGACTACAACAATGATGGCCGACTGGACCTGCTTGTCATTAATTATCTCAACTACAACATTGCCACTGCCAAACTCTGCGTGCAGCAGGGACACCCAGCTTATTGTTCTCCGGTTGATTTCCTCGGCACGCCTAACATCCTCTATCGGAATAATGGCGACGGCACGTTCACAGACGTGTCGCAACCATCACACATTGCAAACTACGTCGGCAAAGGCATGGGTTTAGCCTTCGCCGACTACGACAATGATGGCTTCACCGATGTTTTTGTCTCGAATGACACCTTCGAAAATTATCTCTTCCACAATAACGGAGATGGGACCTTCGGCAACGTCGCGCTTGCTGCTGGCGTCGCATACAACGCCTACGGCGGTGCAATCGCCGGAATGGGGGCGGATTTTCGGGACATCGACAATGATGGGAAACCGGACATCCTGGAGACCGCGATGTTTGGCGAGGGCTTTCCACTCTACAAGAATGTCGACAGCTCTCAATTTCGGGATGTCGCCAGCACTGCAGGATTCGCCGCGCCAACCAGTCGCTTGACGGGTTGGGGCGCAGGCATTTTCGATTTTGATAACGATGGCAACAAGGATCTGTTTACCGCCAACTCCGATATTCTCGATAACGCAATGGAGTTGGCGCACCGGCCATTTGCGCTTCCCAATCGCGTATTTCGCAATAATGGCAATTTGGCCTTCGAAGACGTGAGCTCCACGGCGGGAGAATCATTTCAGGCCTCGGCGGCTCATCGCGGTGCTGCATTCGGCGATTTGAACAACGACGGAAAGATCGACGCGGTGGTCACGGTACTAAATGGTCCACCCGAGATATGGATCAATCATTCCGACAGCGGTAATCATTGGATTACTTTGAAACTCGTTGGGGTTAAGTCCAATCGCGACGGACTGGGGACGAAAATAAGGATCACCACGGCTTTCGGCCCGCAATACAACTCGGCGACCACCGCCGTCAGCTACAACTCATCTAGCGACAAGCGGGTGCACTTTGGCCTGGGGTCGCCTGCCGTGATGGATACTATTGAGCTAGCATGGCCGAGTGGCACGAAGCAGGTTTTGAAAAACATCAAAGCAGATCAGATACTCACTGTGACGGAAACCTCTCGCTGATTAATTGTTTGAGCCGCCATTATCGTCTGAAATCCGCCTCTAGTCGGTTGGCCAGCTCCGCCTGCTGATTACGGGTGAGAAGTTCAATCAGTCCCTGCAATACATCTGGTTTATTTTTTGCATAAGCAGCCATTGCTTCTGCGTTGAGGTTTGCATCGGCGATTCTTCCAAGGCGGAAGTATGAGTCGCAAAGCATGTAGAGCAATTCTGGAGTTGTGGTCTTTGACCTTGCTAGCTGCTCCGCCGCTTCCGTCCAGCGCCCTTGGTGATATCGAACTTCGCCCAGTTCGGCAATAGCCAGTTGATAACTTGGATCGTTCGTCAGTTCAGCTTGAAATTCCTTCTCCGCGCCAGCTAAATCGCCGAGCTTCAGAGCAAGTAGTCCTCGATTGGTGTGCGCTCCTCGAACTGTCGGTTGCAGGTTCAGAGCTTGACGCAGACACCGCAGTCCATCTCCCGTCTTGTTCTGGAAAAGATATAGCTTTCCCACGAACACATACGCGTCCGCCAAAGTTGCGGATGATCCCTTGAAGTGCGTCCGGTAGAGATCGAGCGCAGCTTGTTCCCGATGTGCTCGCAAAAATTGTTGAGCTTGGGCTTTGATAGCCTGCTCATGTTCTTCCTGAGCGGTCGAGCGGGCAAAAGTCGCTTGTTCCATCATTAACTGGTGGAGCGCCGCTTCATGTTCGGCGTCAGACGTCCTGCCCATTCCCACATACGCTCGCGAAAGATAAAAGTGAGCTAGCAGTCTCCTGGGGTCCAGCTTCAACGCCGATTGCAGAGCTTGAATGGCCCCCTGATAATCTTTGAGTTCTAGCTCGCATTGCCCAATCCCCAACAATGCCACGACATCATCTGATTTGACAGCGAGCATTTGCTCATAAGCGCTTTGCGCCTCCTGCCACTTACCGAGCTTTACGTCTGCGGTGGCCAGAAGCTGTATCGCTTCGAAATCCTTTGGTTGGACCTGGACCGCTCGCTTCGCGTACTCCGCGGTACCCGCAATGTCCATCAGCTTGTAGTTTGTCGCTGCGATGTCATAGTCGATTCGCGGAAGATTTGCATCTGAGTGTGCTGCCTTCAACAGCCAGCGTAGACCTCCGTTGCAATCGCCAGTTCCACACAGCAACTCTCCATACTTTTGCCAGATCGAGGCATTGGCGGGCTCCGCCTTTATGCTTTGCCGGATTGCCGTCAGGGCGAGTTCATCCTGCCCGTTCAAGTGATACGCCTGTGCCAGATAGAATTGAGCGTCTGCATCGTTGGGCAGAAGCTTCGCGCAGCGCCGAAGCCGGCTGATGGCTTTTTCCCGATCGCCAGCCGCCAGCAAGGAAATACCCGTCTTCAGCAGCAGATCGGGGTCGTTGGGCGCGAATTTCAGCCCCCGTTCATAGGCATCGGCGGCGGCGGCGGCCTGTCCTGCCTCCTCGAGCAACATGCCTTTTAATTTGAGCGCGGGGGCGAAATTTGGATTTCTTTCGAGTAGTTGGCTCGTTAGCGTCATCGCTCCCTGGCGATCGCCGTGTTCAGCCAGAGTGAGAGCCTGATGCACCTGCTGCAACAATGAAAACTCAGGTTCGTTCTTGGTGGTTTGAGCTCCTAGGATTAATGCTCCCAAACCGGCCAACATCGTGCCAACCCAAATACAAATCTCGAGGCAGCGGTAGAGTCTTTTGGCATGAACTTTGTCAATCACGGAAGCCGTAACGTGCATTCATTGCCTCAACTACGGTCAAACCAGATCACGGAAGTTTCACACTGTGCTCAGGAGCTTTGATTGAGGCCACCCCTCGCCCTTCGCGCACCACATAGAAGCGATCGGCGGCCAGATTTGTCAGTGTTTCTTTGCTGCCATTTGGCCACAGAATTTCAGCGCGCTCGACACGATCGTGGTTCCCTAACCCGAAGTGTATCCGCAAATCGTGCTGTGAAAGGTAGCTTCCGCCGCTCACTACTTCGCCAACTTGCACCAAGTCTCCGGACGTCACGCGCACCCGCGCATTCAGTGCGAGCCGATTGCATTTCACGCCCTGGAGTTGAAAACTGATCCAGTGATTTTGTGGCCCTCCCTCGGGACGCAGGACTATGGGTTCACCAACCAGGTTTTCAACTACCACCTCGATTTTGCCATCGTTAAAAAGGTCGCCTGTCGCGGCTCCGCGGCTTACCTGAGGAATCTGTAACGCCGGGCCGACTTGCCGGCTGACATTCTTGAAACCTCCATCTCGCTGGTTTAGAAACAAAAGCTTCGGCTCACGATATTTCGTTGATCGTGGCACCGTGTCCACCTGCGGATAAACGTGTCCGTTTACGAGAAAAAAGTCTTGCCAGCCATCATTATCGAAATCGACAAGGGCGTCACCCCAGCCCACGTACCCTTGTGTGCCCCGTGCAATTCCCGATGGGATCGAGACATCGGCGAAGTTCAGGTCCCCGTCGTTGCGATAGAGAGCCGCGTATTCTACGTCGAAGTGGGAGAGCACTAGCGATGTGCGGCCGTTGTGCACGTAGTCGCCGAAGGCAACTCCCATGTTCGCCTGCTCGAGCCCGTCTTCGTTGGCCGCAACCCCCGAAGTAAGTGCGACGTCCTCAAATTTTCCCTGGCCATCACCCTTGTAGAGGTAGTTCGCCTGACCATCATTCGTCACAAACAGGTCCAACTTTCCGTCATCATCAAGGTCAGACCAGATGGCAGTCAAACCGTAGCGGTTTTCCGCATCGTCAACGCCCGCCTTTTTAGAAACATCCGTGAAAGTTCCATCGCCCTTGTTGTGATAGAGACTGTCGGGTGCCCCCTTCAAGCCGCGAGGACCGCATTGCACATCGATCCCCAGATATTTGCACGATTTGCTCGACCCGAAGACGGGCAAATTATCCAAATGAAAATCAACGTAATGGGACACAAACAGGTCAGCCCAACCGTCGCCGTCGTAGTCGCCGAAGGCAGCTCCCGTCGCCCAGCCTGTATCCGTGGCCAGGCCGCTGGCCTTGGTTACGTCTGTAAAAGTGCCGTCGCCGTTATTCCGATAGAGCACAATGCCGGACAGGCAAGTAACCAGTAGGTCAGGACGGCCGTCGTTGTTGTAGTCTCCGACAGATATGCCCATCGCCCAGCATGGGTATCCCACTCCGGCCTTATCGGTCACGTCGGTGAATGTGCCATCGTGATTGTTATGGTAGAGAGCGCTGCGTGCCTTGGTTCCGCGACGCGCCATTTGTATGTTTTGCGCGTTGGTAAAGTAAATGTCCAGCCAGCTGTCGCCATCGTAATCGATCAGTGCTACCCCGCCGCTCATGGACTCGGCAATAAACTTTGCCTCCGGGCTGGAGAGGTGCTCAAAGTGGATACCGGTGGAAGCGGTGATGTCCACAAGTTGAGGATAATTGGCGAGCGTGCCAATCGCCGCATTCTCTGCTGCGGCCTTCTCCTGTTCTTTGCGAGGAAGCGGAGTGGGGTTCCCCATTTGCGCTAATGCTGCCGCCCGTAACGCAATCAGCAGCACGAAAAACCAATGTATGAGGTCTTTCTTCCTCGTTATCGAAATTCCCAGGATGCTAGCGCTCCGATACTGAGTTGCGGTGCTGTTCATCCACGCTAATCTGTTCTGGCTGTATCTGCAATTCCTTGTAGAGAGTGCGCAGATTCTCTTTCATATTCTTGTACTTCTTATAAAGCTCCAGCTCCCTTTTCGAATCCTCCACACGCCCTTTCTTCCTGTAAAGAGTTCCGAGGCGATAGTGTGCAATCGCGTTGGTCGGCTCCAGTTGTACGGCTTGTTCAAGCAGTGGAAGGGCCTTCTCCGGCCGGTTCATATCCATGAGCGCTTTGGCCAGGCCCAGCTTTGCGTCAGCATCTCCAGGTTGTAGTTCCACGGCCCTTGCATATCCTTCTGCGCTTTTCTCAATCTTCCCACTTTGTCCGTCGATTTCTGCCAATCTGAGTATGGCTTTTTCGTCCTGCGGATTTTCCTCTAGGGCGGTGTGATATTCCTGTTCCGCTTGTTTCTTCAAGCTTTCATCCTGCGAAGAGTTCAACAGTTCAGCGAATTCGAAGTGAACACCCGGAAGATGCGGATTGATCGCGATTGCCTTCCGGAATTGCTCCACGGCCGCGTTGGTGTTCCCTTGCCTTATGTCCTCGTGCGCCATCAACTGATGCATTTGTGCCGAGTCTGGAGCGGTTAGTGACAATGCAAGCATCGACTCACCGGCTAAATCCGAATAGGTGCGATAAGCAGCGTAAAGAACCTCAGGATTATCAGGCGCGGCTTTGCGCAACTGGGCTACCACTGTGCTCGCCTGCTCCAGGTCTCCGCTCTGCGTGTACAAAGTCAGCAGCGCCAAACCGACTTCAACCTTAAATTTCAAATCCGGTACCAGCGGAAACGCCGCTTCCAGGTCTTTGCGGCCGTCTTCAACGTTTAGCGTGTGCAATTCGGCCAAGCCCAGCAAACCCTGAATTTTTGCCATTCCCGACTGCCGCTCTACCGCCGCGCGGAGATGTGGGATGGCCTCCGCGGTCTTACCCTGAAAGTACAGCAGGACACCGAGATTACCCTGTGTTTCCACACTATCGGGGTTGATCTTTGCCGCGGCCTCCAGTTCCGGAATCGCCAGATCGGGACGTTTCTCGCCCAGGTAGCCCTTGGCCTTCTGAATATGGGCAGCAAAACTTGCCTGCTTGTCATCTAGGGACTGAGAAAAGCTGGGCCCGGCGGCAAGACAGGTCAACGCAAAAAACGCGGAGAGGTGTCGAAGTTTTACGCTCATCTGCTTCAGATTATACTGCCTGTAGCGAACGGTTCCTGCGCGTCGAGCGCGATCTCTGCGGCACTCGCTTCCTTTAGTTTCTCGTCAGACCAGCCACATCGAGCGTCCAATTTTGCTCCACACTGCCTACAATCTGTGGAGGCCCATTCAGCTATCAATCAAGAACGTTGTGGCTCGCCGAAATGTCATCCGCCGACAATGGCTTGATTCTTTCTGTCCCAAGTGTGAACTTTGAGCCTGCATTTTTCCTGTGGATAGAGCGCGCGTGCCCTTAACCCAGCCGCGGGGCGCCCATGCGGCCCACACATCGACAGGGCACATACCTCTATATCAAGAATGGACGGAAACCTCTTCGGACTAGGCCGCCCGATCCCAGCACGATGCCAGCGAACTACAGTTTCAGGAGTCACCACGAGGAGGGACTTCTTCCATTCCGACCAGAACCGGCACGCGAGCATCCCGAAGAGCTTGTCAAAAGGCAAGAGTGTTGGCCTGGCTTGCCTGCGTTTCAGGACCGCGAGTTGCTGACGAAGCGCCAAGTTCTCCAGCAGCAGTTTGCGAGGGGAACGAAAGCAACGGGCCAACAGTCCTAAACACAGCCTCGAAAAGTTGAACATGGACCATCGTCATAGCAAATCTTGCAATTGAGGAAATTGCGCAAGTTGTTGATTTCCGGCACGGACAGAGTTTTGGCGAGGCACACCGGTGAATCGTGACCAATTGTGACCAAGTGAACGGAAAGAAAACCTTCTAAGTGATTGATGAGCGACCCGAGACATAGGTAACAGATCGTACCGGACACATGGGTTACACTTTTCCCCCTTTTGGGGAGGGGTGAATGCCTTGGAAGGAGTGTTCGGTCATGGATGAAAGATTGCAGTTTGTGGCTCGCCGGCTGGCGGGCGAGCCGATGGCGGAACTCTGCCGGGAGTTTGGCATCTCCCGCAAAACCGGCTACAAGATCTTCGATCGTTACCAAGACTGCGGGATCGAAGGCTTGACAGACCGCAGCCGGCGCCCCTATCGATATGCCAATCAGCTTCCCTTTCAGGTGGAGAACTACATCCTGAATGTGAAGCGCGAGCACGCCAGCTGGGGCGCGCGCAAGATCCGAGAGCGTCTGCTCCGCAGGTTCTCAGGCATTCCCATCCCGGCCAAAAGCACCATCCATGCGGTGCTGGATCGCTATGGTCTGGTCGAGCGCCGCGGACGGACACGTCGTCGTGCTCAGGGAACGGCTTTATCGCTGGGCCAGCATCCCAATGAACTGTGGTGCACCGACTACAAAGGCGAATTTTTGCTGGGCAATCGGCAGTACTGCTATCCCCTGACCGTCACCGATCATGCCAGCCGTTTTCTGCTCACCTGTGAGGCGCTTTCTTCCACCAAAGAAAGCTACGCATTTCCTGTGTTTGAGCGGCTTTTTAAAGAGCGCGGCTTGCCCGCCAACATCCGCAGCGACAACGGCGTGCCTTTCGCTTCCGCGCACGCTTTATTTAGTCTGAGCAAGCTCGCCGTCTGGTGGCTTCGCCTGGGCATTGGCATCGAACGCATCCAGCCGGGTCATCCTCAGCAGAATGGCCGTCATGAACGCATGCATCTTACCTTGAAAAAAGAAGCCACCAAGCCGGCCGCTGCCAACTTCCTTCAGCAGCAGGCCCGCTTCGATCACTTCATGGAAGTTTTTAACGGCCAGCGTCCCCACGAAGCCCTGGACATGAAGTGTCCCGCCGAGGTCTATCAGCCTTCGATCCGCTGCTATCAGGGATTGCCCGACCTCGATTATCCCTTCCACGACAAGACCATCGTGGTCACCCGTTGTGGACGAATTTGTCTGGGCAACAAAAAGATTAACTTCAGCCAGGTCTTTGCCGGCCAAGCCGTCGGCATCAAGGAAGTGCACGACGACATCTGGCTGGTGAGTTTTATGGATTATGATCTGGGATACTTTGATCTGGAGACCCGAGTGTTGGAACCGCTCGAAAATCCCTTCGGCCCGAAAGTGTTACCCATGTAGCCGGTACATTCTGTCACCCATGTCTCCGGGCTGGACCCTTTAGAACTGGAGGCCCCGGGCGGAGTCGAACCGCCGACCTGCGGTTTAGGAAACGGCTGGTGGTCTATGGTGCTCACGGCAATCATCGACTTACATGCGGACAATGTGCTCTCAGTCGGACAATGTGCTCTCAATCGGGAAGTTCTGTGCACCAGTTTGTGCACCAGGTTATGAAGCCGCCTGCCGACCGTGACGCCGATCTCGACTACGAAACCCTGAAGCGCGTACTCCTCACGTCGGCAGTAAGAACCCTGCAAATCTGCACTCTATATTTCCGCGAGGGGCGAAGTGGGGCAGAAATCGCCGCGGCCATGGGAATGACGGAAGGCGCCGTGCGGGCAGTGATCAAGCGCGCCAGACGAAAACTCGCTGCCTTTCGTAATGGGGTGCTTTCGCCCCGTTTCGACCCCGAACTGAGGCGGGAGGAGCGATTCCCCGCGGCCGCCCAGCGCCCCGGGCCCTGAATCAAAGGCCGAGCGCCTAGAGACGGCCAAGACCAAAGGTGGAATCGGCTTCTTGTTCTGGAACGCCGCCAACGACTACTCCAAGCCCTTTGCGGCCATGCCTGAAATGAAGGCCGCCAATGCCAAAGTAATACACAAATTCTTCCGCGGCGACAAGGCTCCTGCGGCTAAAGCCCAAAACAGCAGTAAATATTCACGATGGAGACAAGTTGTTGGAAGCGACGATCTTGGAAATTAGGAAGGGTACGACGTTCAGTTGTGCCCTCCGGGGCGTCGTTGGTGAAATGAGGAGTTAGCGTCAACAATGAGGGTTGGCGAGTTAAACCGACTGATCTGATCTAAAGGCCACCCCGTCTGTCCTGCATGCGACCTTTCCACTCACCGCCGCGGCCGACCCAGTACTGCATTGCCGAGTGGATTGTCGCACCTGCGTAAAACAGTGCGACCAACGGCAACAGAGGTACCCACAGCGGGGAAAGCGAATAGAACCGCACCATTGGCCAGAATGTAATGCTCATTAAGAGCCAAGCTGTCGCGCCCCAGACTGTTGCCCAGCCGCCAACGAAGACTAGACACGGTGGCGCCAGGTAGGTTATCGCCAATGCGAGAACCGTTGCAATCAATAACCAGATTGAGTGTCGCAGGTAATAAAAGGCGGTGCGCGAGATCATGCGGCCAATCCCACTAAACCCGGGGTAGCTCCGAATACTGCATGTCTTCGCCGTCAACCCTAACCAGATACCCCCGGTCCGCTTTATTTCTCGCGCCAGGGCGCAATCGTCAATCAGTTCGCTGCGAATGGTCCCGAGGCCGCCGATCTTTGCCAGCGCTTCGACGCGAACCAGGATATCCCCGCCTGCAGCGGCGGCGGTCCTGCGCCTGGGGTTGTTTATCCATCGGGGTGGGTAGAGCATGAAAAAGAAAAACACGAAAGCTGGAATGAGGGCGCGTTCAGCCAAGGAACAACAGTGCAGCTTAACCATCATCGACACTAAATCAAGGTTGCGAGACTCGGCGACTGCAACCATGGAACTAATGCTGTCGGCGGCGTGAAGGATATCTGCATCGGTGAACAGAAAATAGTCAGGGGCGAATTCTGTCGCCTGTTCCACTCCCTGAAACAAAGCCCACATCTTTCCTGTCCATCCCACGGGCAGCGCCTTGGACGAAATTACAGTCAGCCGCTCGGCCTGACCTGCCGCGGCCTCGCGCGCCACCTTGATAGTGTCGTCCGAACTATGGTCATCCACCACGAAGATTCGCTGCTGCCCAGCATAATCCTGTTCGAGCAACGACCGGATTGCATCGCCCACGACATCTACCTCGTTGCGTGCGGGCACTATGACCGCAACACGAGAGGCATAATTACATGGCAGGCCGAGGCCAGTCGCAGGAGTCGTTCGCCAAAAACAACCCCTGGCAGCAATCAAGTCGAGCCATATGAGGCACGACAGCCCGCCGATCCAAGCTGCGACCATATCCTCGTAAGTATTCGTTTGACAGCGTGCGAACTGGTGATCTGAATGAGTCGTAACGAACGTCAATGAGCTCTATAAAAAGGGATGTCAAGAAAAAAGCTCCGCCTCGACCGGAGGAGATCTTTTCTCGAGATCCAGCCCACTCTGTTTCGTGATCTCTGAAGCGGTTTGGCGTGTTGTCCCATTCTCATGAGGTTTCTCCGGTGCTGTGGCAAAGCTCGAGTGTGCGAGACGCGGCAAGCAGGACGACGTTAACCATGGTTCTATCCGAGGCTCGTGGCCTATCGCTATTTCTGGTTATCCGAGGGGGCATAGCGTGTAATGGGTGACTCGGTGCCGAAGCACACGGGGCCGATCTCATTGACTGATACTCACCCTCGAACCGAGCATCTGCAGAACCCGGCCGCCTACCAGCGGAGTAAACCGCAGAGATGGAAAGCCTGTTCCTCAGAGATGCTCAAGCTGCTGGTCGCTGCAATTGTTGAGGGTCGAACTCCACTCCTTTCTTCCAGAGGGTTAAACTGATCGCGGCTATCTTCCGTGCCAAGGTGAGACGGGCCATGGTCGGTCGCATCCCTTTCTCCACCCGAGCCACATAAAAATCGCGCAGCGGGCCAGGACGTGTGCTGGCAGAGATGGCAGCACTTTTGAAGAGATTCTTCAGATCTCGATTGTGGTTGTCATTCAGACCGCGAACCGTCATGCGCTCGCGGTTGCGTTGCAGTTTGCCACGCACGGAACGGTACTCCCCGCTGTCGTGGGTCTCGACTGCGAAACCACTGTAGGCCCACAGTTGGCGCTTGGTACGAAAACGGTGCGGGGTTTGCAGTAAGGCCACCAGCAAGGCTGAGCGAATCGGACCGATCGAAGGAATCTGGCGCAGTAACTTCACGGCCGAATGCTTGTGGCTTTCCGCCAGTAACTGGCGCCGTGCTTCCAGGCGCACCGGTTGCAACAGATCGAGCTGCTGATAGAGCCGTTGGGCGCGAACCCGCACTCCTGGTTCAGTGATCTTAGCCAACCACTCGGCGCGCTGACGGGGAGAGTAGACGGTTGCACCCGCGCAGGGAATCGCCCAACTGCGGTACAGAGCTTTGATGCGATTCATGACGCGGGTGACATCTTGGGTGATGGTCAGATAACAGCGCCCCAGTTCTTTCAAGGTGCGAACCCCATGTTCTCCGTGATACACGGGATGGAGTTGGTTCCCGCGTAACAGCTCCGCCAGCTTGCGCGCGTCGATCCGATCACTCTTGTTGCCATCCTTTAAAAGAGCATTCTTTCGCGGATCGCACACTACCAGCCGGCTAACGTGGGGTCTCAGAAGATCGTGGAGCCAGGCTGCGGACGTGCCTTCCTCGAAGGTCAGAGACAGAGTTCCGTGCAGTCCTCTGATGAACTCGACAATCGTGGCCGCCTTGGTCTCCAGCAGGCATTCCATAATCAGCTTGCCTTGCGCATCCATCACCGCCACCGAGATGGTGGCTTGGTGCACGTCCATACCGATATACTTTTCCTGACTCATAAAGGCGCTCCCTTTCGCTAGGTTGGCGATGCGAACAATCTCAACCTACCGCAAAAGTGGGCGCCTTTTTATATTGCGTGTAATCGCGATTTTTTGCCAACTACCCGTTTGCCGTGATCTGGCGTCTTAGCTCGTCGTATGTCTCTTTCACCTCGATTGAGACCTTGCTGTCAAGGTGCACTACAGAGCCATCGAGCCCCTGATAGATGACTTTGATGCAATCGACGTTAACGAGAAATGGGCCCCGCTTGCGGGCTCGGTCCTGGGCAGTGAGCTCAATAAAAACAGCCATTTGGTATCTCCTTTGAAACCCGAAAAATGGGTGGGCAACTTCGAGTGAACTGGCCATCTCAGAGCTGCTTAACTACTCCAGGGTCGTAATCCTCCCGCTGCTTTGCTCATTCCATTTGCAGATGACATTAGCTCGCGCCCGGACTTCGATGGCCTGGAGATGTCGCCCTAGTTGATGACTAGAACCAGCCCAGCAGAGTTCCCGCCGATTGGACATCCAAAATTATCGACCGATCCCTGAGAGCTCACGGAAATCTGCACACTGCTCCCCGCGGAGCCACCAAGCGAGTCGAAGGTCTGCCGAGTAATCGCTGTCTGAAGGTGGTGCGAGTCCAGAACTGTTGTCTGCAACGCGTTTCCATTCCACACGATCTGCGATTGAGGAGTGAAACCGCTTCCGTTCACTGTCAGCAGAACTGATTCCGCGTCGCTTGGAATGATGTCCGGCGAGAGTGCAGCAATTTGGGGCGGCGACCCCACGCCTTGGCAGCTAACGAACAGCGCGCTGCAGGTCCAGCCAGATAACAGCAGCGTCAGGGCTGCAAGAAGGGCAAAATGCATCAAAGTGAAAGGCTTACAGAGGTCAGCAAGGGAAGAACTCATACTAGCCTCCCTATTACGGGCTTGAGTGGGGCGCAAAGATTAGTCTGGACCAGACTAGAAGGTGGTTGGTGTATCGGAAACTGTTAGGAGTGACAGAAGACACTAGCGGACCCGAAGTCCGCCTCCACCAAGTCAATGGTCGGAAGTGCAGACCGGGAGTCCGCAAGGTGCGGTGATCTCGCCGCTCCTCGCGAATATTTACCTGCACTACAGTTTCGATCTCTGGGTGAACGTCTGGCGCAGGAAGTATGCGCAAGGCGAGGTGGTGGTCATCAGATTTGCGGATGACACCATCGTGAGATTCCAGTATCAGACGGACGCAGATCACTTCCTGGAAAACCTACGGGAGCGGCTGGGGAAGTTTGGGCTGGAACTCCATCCCGACAAGACGCGCCGGGTTGAGTTCGGTCCGTTTGCCGAAACCGCGATCAACGGTTAGGTGAATCCAATCATGCCGCGTTTGCCCTGGGTGAGTGCAGGCACGCCGCGACCTCACGGAAAACCTGCTCATAATCAGCGGCTACAGTGCGCTCCACATGAACACGAACGCCCTTTACGTCTGCTTCTTGCACCAGCCTCTTGAACTCAATCTGAAGGAAGTCTTCCAATTGCTTCGGTGTCAAGACGGCAATGGGGACGGTGGTGGACCTGCCTGACGCGGTCTCGATCTTCACGCCCCGAATCACTCGTGTGGTGCAACACGGGAGACTCCGTCTGAAACCAACGCTCGCCGGAAACCTGCTTCGCGTACAGCGAAAACCAGCCCATAACGGGGAATGGTGGTCCGGACCATGGTTAGAGAGTACGCCCCGGATCCGGACCCCTACTTTGCCGTCCGGGGCGGTGGTGGATAGTTTTTCAAGAGTTTCGCTACGGCCTTCGCCAGGTTCTTCTGTTGCTTGTCGGGCTTGGCCTCGGGGTCAACGGCTTTGCTTGCGAGGCCACGCCAAACCAGAGCATGGTTCTCCGAGTCGTTCATGTCGACAGCTAACTGGCCTTCGTAAACCCCGTAGTAGTTTGGCCCAGTGATCGTGCCGCCGTCACCTCTGTACCAACCGCCCCCCGTCCAACCCGGACCATATCCCCAGCCCGTATTGTAAGAACTAAATTGTATCTCTGTGCCGATTCCCACCAGATAGCCAACGTAGAGATCGGCGGTGTCAGCATCGGTTTTGGTAAGACCTTTCTTGCCGAGTTCTGCGTCAACAGCATCCTTGATCTGTTTGTCCAGGAGGTCGTCAACCTGCGCAGTGTCTTTGTTCGCAGCATTTTTGATGGGGACCCATTTGTAGGTCTTGAATTTCGAACAATCCGCGTTGCTGTCGAATTTGTAGCGTACGTCCTGGGCGACGGCAGCGGTCACAATCAGTAAGAACAAAACTATTGAGACAAGCGCGATGTTCTTCATCACTAAATTCCTTCCCCCAACCAGCGTTCACCTCGGTTGGTTTGTTGGTGTAATGGGGAAATTGTTATGTGAAACGCCTGGGTTGTCGGGTCCTTCCGCGCTTCACCTATTGGGCAGTTAGGGACTGCGAGAGGCTCAGCAGATTCTGCGGAGCCACGTGAATCGTACCCCTGCGTGGGCTATCAATGTCAGCGATCAGGAAGAACGAAATGGACACCGCAATCGGCACGATCAGAAATATCCGCTGATCCGTTCGACGTGCGCCGTACCCGATCAACACGTTGCAGCCGAGTGCGATGGCCACCATCAACACCCACGCCGAACGGGGGATGCGGTTCCACCATGCCGCCTGCGTGTATCCCTGCGAGTTCAGTACGTCATTCATGCCGGACACTACCAGGGCAAGTGGAGGTGTGGGCTGCGCCGCCGCTGCCGGCAGGACTGCG
Source organism: uncultured Acidobacteriota bacterium (assembly GCA_963733805.1). Classification (GTDB taxonomy): domain Bacteria; phylum Acidobacteriota; class Terriglobia; order Terriglobales; family Acidobacteriaceae; genus Gp1-AA133. The sequence continues at coordinate 411,888 of CAVTEO010000016.1, forward strand.
CCCCACAACTCCTTCTGTAGTTCAGCTGTATCCGCGTCGATCTTCGCAAGGCTTTGCTGGTTGCGAGTCGTGTAGAACAACACGCGCTGATCGAGGTACTTCTTCAGCAGCTCACGCACGTCGGCCGCGTCCCCGGCATGCAGCAGGTCGGCCCGCACGTACTCTGTACCAATCGCGTTGGCTTCAGCCTCTTCGAAATTCTTACGCTGATCGTAGCGGCTGACGGCCATCGAGAAGCTGAAACCGATGAGGAGTGCCAGCAGGGTCAGCGTAGCGCTCAGCACAATGCCGAAATCGCCCCGGTCCTCTTCCTTCAAGGGGCCCACTCTTTTGCTAAGAGTGTCGCCGATCTCCGCCGCCAGCCACAGAGCCACGAATGACACCACGAGCGCAAGAAGTGGAAAGTCTTTCAAGTACATAGCTTGTAACACCCTCAGGGCTCCAGCCGAAGCGCGAGTTTCAGCTTCAAGACGTTCACAAGCAAGGACTCAAGTTTGCGTAACCTGTCCACTGGTGTCTCACAAGCCCGCGAAAACCCGGGACGTTGCGTTTCTCTTAGAAAACAGTAAAAGGAGACGGAATGGAGGCGTAACTGTTAGTGCTGACAGGCCATTGTCGCTGCCATTGCCCCCGATCGTACAACTTGATCGTTGCAGAAGGCGGGGACCTTGCGTCAGTTGAAGTGCGACAATCCAACGCTAACAAACTGTCTGCCCTCAAGGAACGCGTCCACAGCAGCTATGAGGTCGATTGTGGCCCTTGCTTTCAGAACGTAGCCCCACGCTCCCAGGCTGAGTGCTTCTTGTACCACTTCACAGGAAGACTCTTGGCTTACGAAGATTATCTTAGATGCCGGGGCAAGTTTGCGAATCTGGCGAGCGGCTTCGATTCCATTCAGGGTTGGGAGTCCGATGTCGAGGAGGACAAGATCTGGCTCCAGTACTTCTGCTTTATGCACCCCTTCCAGGCCGTCCGCCACTTCGCCGATGACCTGCACGTCCGGCCTCTCTGCTAGCGTCGAGCGGATAACCTGCCAAAAGGGCGCGAAATCCTCTACCACGAGAACGCGCATCAGCGACATGTTCGGCCCCACGTCTAAAAATCTGAGATTGCTCTCTTGGTGCGCCTCTTGACTACTAGCACTTGTGTCAGATGAAACCTGGATAACAACCTACTTGGCAGGGTTGATGTAACCAGATGGGATGAGTTCTGCATGGCGGAGAGCGCCACAACGATCAATGAAAACGGAACTGGCCAAGTCTTACGGCGAGCGGCTGCGCGGATGCAATGTGCGCAACATGAATCCGGAGAAAGCCGAAGGGCTAAGCGGCTTCTGCTGTCGCCTTCGAGGAAGAACAGATCGCCGCACGCCCGAACAAGGAGCTACTGAATCGAACTAGCCGCCTGCGAAAAGACAGTGTTGGCGTTGGAACCAATCAGTCGGATTGTGCCGACAACAATGACGAGTATCACGGCCAGCATTACGGCGTACTCAGCAATGTCTTGGCCATCATTCGACCAGAGGCGGACGAGAAGAGAAGTCATAACCATCTCCTTTGGGTCGGGGGATCGGGAGGGAACGGCTGGTTGCCCCGGTGGGACGTTCTGATTGTCCTTTCCTCGCCATGGAATGTCAAGCGCACCGAGGTCAGTCCACAGCTCAAACTGCGGCTCGATCAGCAGACGCTCGAACCAGAGGGCATGTCCGGTGGCTTCCATGCCCACCCGCACGGTCACGATGCGCTTGCTGAGCTCCCGGTAGAACTGCTCGGCCTGTTCCCTGTGTCCCAGGCGCGCTTCGCTGAGTTCGCCCGTGTCGGTGTTAACGTACGCAATTTGCTGGAAGCCCGGGTGATAATCACAACCTATAATGATCATGTTCGGCTCCTTTCTCCCGAGCCTTCTTGGCTTTAGCACCACCAACTTTACTCGGGCCGGGGAGCCGACATAGTTATGGAATCATTACACTAACGATGCTGGTAGTAGTGGCCCACTATCAGTGCTCCAGAGCAACGACATCAACCCATCAGTGAACTAGCCTTTCAGACGGCTCGGTCCGTTGCGCCGGCCTGTTGAGGGGGTGCGTGCTCGTTTGGCACGCTGATGCTCCGGACCGGTTTCCCCCACTTCGGGCCGAGCCATTCCTCCCCCAAGACCTGATTTCTTGTCATGACTCCGCAGTGAAATTAGGCGGCCGAGGGGTGACTTGAGCGAAATCGCCTGACTACGACAGTCAGCCCCCCAGTACAGCCAGACGACAGAACCACAAGTAGCCTTCACAGCTTGCTGGTCGTTCTACTGTGAGGTTTGACAGTTTCCTGGGAGCCGCCAAGGGAATTAAGTGTGACAGTCCAATCGCAGTTTCGGATTCACAGTTCATGCCCTCTTCCTGTCGGATCGTTCGCCTCAGTTCGTGGTTGGTCGTGCTTTTAATCCTGCCTGCGTGCAACACACTGAATCCCCTCTGCGGAAGTGCCCGCGCCGTGCCGGTCCTCAACTCGATCTCTCCAACAAAAATGGTCTTTTCACAGCTGCCGCCCAGCTTCGTCGTCACTGCGACCGGCAGCCATTTCGTTTCCTCCTCGGCTGTGGTCTTCAATGGCACGACCCTCGCCACCGTCGTGACTAACCATTCCCAGCTTACGGCCACCATTACATCCGCCATGATCCCTGCTCCTGGAAGCTTCAGGGTCACGGTGAAGACGCCCGCGGGCACTACAGGCGACCTCGGCTGCTCTAGCGGCGGCACCAGTAGTGGGCAAGTCCTCACCGTCAACTGACCGCCTGCAAAGCACCCCTGCGCTCGGTTTTAGCTTGATCGTCGTTGGCGTAACGGTTATCGGCGGCTAACGGCGATGCTGGTGCGGGAAGGAATGCCGGCGAACCATAAGCGAGTATACCGGCTGTATCGCGAAGAAGGATTGGCGATGAGAATTCGACAACGACGACGAATCCGCTGGAGTGGCGCAGACGTTAAGCCAGCGGGAGCACTGGACTCCCTTTGTGCCGGATGATCACTGCGCGCTGGGATAGTCTCAATGTTTGGCACCCTTGTATCTCCACACGGTCCCAACCAAGCCAGCGCTAAACAGGAGAAAGGTACCGGGCTCCGGGACAGCCGATTGATAACGGAAATCGTACGTCTCAGTAACTCCGTTCAAAGTCGGCGACAAGGTGCCCCGTACCGTCTTGTAGCTTGTCGGCACCAGAAAGCCGTAACCCACCCCGCACGTCGCAAGACACTGAATCGCAATCGGATCTAGTGTGAAGTGCAAACCCAAGAGACTGAGAGTGGATGAGAAAACCAAGGATCCGATTTGGCCTATCGAAGTGTCGAAAACCAAACCTCGCTGCCCACCCGGAAGAACCACAGGAACAAGGAGTGGGTCCAAGCCCGGCCCAAGAGGCTCCAACCTAAGGGGGTTTTCTTGGAGTGCGAAGGTATTAAGGGTGATTGAATCCGCGAACGAAGGCAGCACCTCGAACAGAAGGGTGACTATTACAGCAAGTCGTTTCATGACGGATCATTGCTCCCTAACCTATGTGGGGCAGGTTCAGAACAGGCCGATGACGGACTCGGTAACGCCACGATGTCAAGTTTGCCTGTCAGCGTTCGCGCTAGTGAAACAGGACACGGGAAGGTTTTCCACTAGGAGATGTGCCAGTCGTGTCTCTACAGCATGTGCAGTGCTCAGGTCACGACGTGTATTGGTTAACTATGGAGTGAAACTCCCTACCTGTTGAATCAGGCGACTATATGCAAAACCCGTAGCCGTTCCGAACGGTGATGTTTCAACGGTTATGAAACAAGAAACTACAGCTCGGAATTATTCTGCGCTTCTTTTGCGGCACGACGACGACCAGCTTGCCTCCGCCCGGAGGCGGCAGACCGAGAAACTGTCCAAGCGAGGAGCGACGTGGTAAATCTGAGATCTCTCGCCTATGCAGTCCGCTCGAGAACCATCGCGTCCGGCTATGGCACGAGCATTTAGCGCGACGTCTGTGAAGAAGGAACAACAGCTGCCTGATAGGTGATAAGCAAAGCCAGCGCCACTTGGGCGTCGGAACTATGGGCTGCCGCCTCCTGCAGCCACTTCACGGCTTCATGTTCATCCCGCGGCAATCCGTCACCGTCACGATAGCGCAGCCCGAGATTGTATTGGGCCGCCGTGTTGCCTTCACGAGCCGCCTTCGCGACCCATTGCGCGGCGGTTGCGCATCGTTGTGGGACCCCGCGTCCGATCTCGTAAGCCATTCCCATTTGGAATGCGGCAGAATCATCCCCATATTCCGCCTGGCGACGTAATCCGGCCAGCTCGAAGCGGCTCAGTGTCCGCACCGCGGCGTCGGTTGCGCGGTCGGTTACACGCATGTGGCTCATTTGCAGCGGAGCAGAGGTCCCGAGCGGCTCAGTCATGTGTGCCTCACGAGCGTTCGACTGCGCCGCGCTGGGCGAAACAGTGTTCTCACTCGCGGTTGTCCACGAACTGGACGCTGCGGTTTGGGTGGGACTGTGGAGATCGTCCTTCTTCCTCAGCAATAGGAAGGAGAGAACGATCGCCAGTACTGCTATCATCGGAGCGGCTCTGAGAAAGACAAGACGATTCGACCGCGACGGGAGAGGCATCGGAAGCTGAGTATTGGTGAGTTTCATAGCGCGCAGAAACGAACCCTGTGCGTGGCGCGGACCTCGCTGAACAACCACGGTGGGCCGGGCGGCAGTGGCTATGCGCGAGGCGATGTTCGTCACCCAAGCAAGTGTGCGACCCCACTTCTGGCGAACGATGAGCCCAAGGGCTGAAACTTTCGCAAGGGCGCTCTTCGAGGCTGCCCATAATCCCATTTGTGGAACGCTTTGTTCGTGGAGAAGTGACGCAGACGTCGAATCCCGAACCGGCACAAGCGTCCCACGACCATGCCCGGTCCTCGTTCCACCCATCGTTTCCGTGCTGCCAGTTACCAGACCAGGTTCGTGGGAGACCCGGCACGTGATGCCTGCACTGGGAAGCTCGTGCCAAAGTTCACCCTGTGGAGATCGACGAATCGAGTCACGCGCCCTCACATGGCTCTCCAACATCCTTTGCAAAGCCGGAGTGATTCGCTCGATCAGCTGGAACATGGCTGCGGGCTCCAGGGCCACGCTCTCTTGTAGTCCGGCTGCCGCGGCTTGATTGAGTGCCTGCGCCAGCAGATCGGCGAGCAAGTGAAGATTGGCGACATCACTCTCGGTGAAGGCATTCAATTCGTCGGAGAATACAGCTAGTGCTCCCCCAACGTTATGTCCCTGGTGGATGGGCTCGACTAGCAAAGAGTTGGCATCGTCAAAATTGGTTTGGTCGCAACCTGTACCCGTTCCGATTGGGTTTGCAAAGCGAGAGGCTGAATCCTGGCTGAGATGGTACGCGTTCACCAGTTTCGAAAGTACCTCAAGCCGCAATCGCTCGTCGTTGGATGCGGTTCCTGCGGTGGCGTACAGGAAGACGTCATCGCTGGTGAACAACCACACTCCGACACCGCCAGCACCAACTATTCCCTGGATTAGCTTCGTGAGGCGGTTCATGAGCGCATTCAGGTCGAACCTTCCCCGCTTCACTTCCTGCCTGATCTGAGTCAAGACCGGCAGCCACTGAGGGTCAATCCGATCGTCCGCGCCACCGCGCAGTGCCGGCATTTGTACTTTCTTGAGTAGCGTGGACAGGAACTGCTTGAAGGATCGGCGATCGGGGGATAATCGCTGGCTCATTTCTAGAGCTCCTTCGGACGGCCTTTCGCAATGGCCATATTAGGGTGCCTGAGAAGACGGAGGCAGGTATCGGAAGGACAAGGCAGTGACGTGCGAGTGGCCATACCACCTCACGGGTAATCTCTTGCGATGGGTCCTTGGAGCCAACCCACAATTTGCCAACGCTCCAAGAAATCGCCTGCACTCGAAGCCGAGCGCGGTAATGCTCGTGTCGCCCGAGGCGAGCCACCTCAATGAGAAACGCGTCTTCGACAGACTCATCCCCGACGATCTGAATCTTTTGACAGTTATCGTTCCCAGGCGGGCGACCTAACATCATGGCGCGGAATCGAGTCTGGAGAAAGGTTGCGTCCTTCTCGGGAGGGCGTTGGGCACGTTTATCCCTGTGCATGATTGCGCGCCGTTGTGTGTCCAAGGCTCCGTGGCAAGGAATGGTCAATTCTCGAGCACCATCGATTGCAGCCTTGTCCTCCAGCCTTTTGGGGGGTCTTGAGCTACCAGCAACGCACGCGATTCTTGCCGCCGCGCATGTCCAGACAATTGCCGCCAAGCACAACATCAGCACCGAGGGCTGTCGGGCTACTCGTTTGTTCCTTATTCAAAAAGGCCAAGCACGTTTCTGCCACCTCACCAAACAGGGCGAATTATTTGTTCTGTCTCGGTTAGTGCCGGGAGACGTCATCGGATTGGTGGCCATACTGAAGAATCCGCCTCCCTATTTTGCAACCGCAGAGGCAACTTCCGACTGTGAGGTCTTGGCCTGGGAGCAGTCAGCCATCCGCAAGCTGATTTCCTTGCACCCCATGCTCGCAGAAAACGCCTTTCACATCGCTCTTGGCTACCTGCGAACCCACATCGACCGCCATATTGGATTGGTTACCAAGACCGCGAAGAAAAGGTTGGCAGAGACCCTCGTTAGGCTCAGTGACCAATGCGGCGAGTTTCATCCCGAAGGGATCGAGATTCGTGCCACCAACGACGAACTCGGCGCCATGGCGGATGTCACCCCGTTTACCGTCAGCCGCGTGCTGAGGAATTGGGGGCGCGCAGGAACGATTTCCAAGCGACGCGGCCGGGTCCTTCTCCGTGCTCCCGAAGCGCTGATGATTGATTAGCAACTATTCTAAGGCGGTCGGGCGCCAACCGAAACACGAGTCATGCAAGCCGATAGCGTTGAAGAGGGAATCCTCGCTTGAAACGAAAACCATGTCTCCGAAGAAGCTGAAGCTGGAGTTTAATGAATTCCGAGTATAGGGGTCATCTCTGGGAGCCAGGTTCCGGGCAGTTGATCACGGCCGCATTGCGTCTGACAAACTGTTATTTCTGACAATTTCGGTGCTCAATTAACGAGTCTAGCCTGCCAGCTTGGGCCGGCTGGGCAGCAAGAAAGCAGTTTGTTTTTTCCTGTCCGGATGTTCTATCCACAGAACCTGCGCGATTGAACTTTACCGAGAGGGAGACGATGAAAAGTCTATCTGTGTTCTTAGCCTTGATACTTACATACCCGCTGCTTGCAGCTGGCCAGAGCCTGGAAGTTAGCGGTGGATATGCACACATTTCAGGTGATAACGGCACCGATGGCCTCAATGTTGGCGCGGCGGTGAGGGTCATGCGCAGGGTTTCGGTTGCCTTTGACTATGACAGTGCATGGGACAGCTCGCATCTCGGGGCATTCGCACTGACTCAGACAGGACTGATCGTTTCGAAGAGTCACTTGCAAGACTTCCTCGGTGGCCCGCGCATCTCTTTCCCAGGTTTGCTCAAAAACAAGAAGACCTTCCTCCCACGCCTGTGGCCCTTCGCGGAGGCACAGTTCGGTGTTTCCCATCTAAACTCGAGCCTTGAAAACCCGGCGACGAGTGTCAGCCAGTCAGCCTCGGACAACGCTTTTTCATGGACGCTTGGTGGCGGAGCCGATTATCGGCTCGCGTCCCATTGGATGGGTCGCTTTAAGATCGACTTTCTTCACACCAACTTCGCCGATACGGGACAGAACCGAGTGCGTCTCGGCTTCGGTATCGCGTACACGTTCGGGGAAGGGGGGGCAAAGGAAGCTGCCGAGGCCAAGCGGAAAGCGGATGCGGAACTAGCCGCGGCGGAGGCCCGGAAGAAGGCCATGGAGGAGGCCGAGTGCGAGGAGTGCAAGAGGGAGGTGAGGGAGAAAGCGGCGGAGGCCAAGCGGAAAGCGGATGCGGAACTAGCCGCGGCGAAGGCCCAGAAAGAGGCCATGGAAGAGGCCGATCGACAGAAGCAGGCCTTCCGCGCCCGCGTGCTCGAGCATTTTAATCGCATCCTGCCCACTACCGACACGCCCCGCGGGTTGATTGTCAATATGGGTGAGGTGTTGTTCGTTACTGGCAAGTCCGATCTCCGACCCGAAGGGCGAGAGGCGTTGGCCAAACTCTACGGCGTCCTGCTTACCTACCCCTCCCTGCGGTTGACCATCGAGGGTCATACCGACAATAGCGGGAGCGCCGAGGTCAACCAGACTCTGTCCGAGCAGCGCGCCAACGCCGTGCGCGACTACCTTGTCAACCAGGGTCTGGATGCCAATTCGTTGTCGGCGCAGGGCCTTGGTATGAGCAACCCTGTGGCCGACAACGGCACGGCCGAGGGTCGTCAGAAGAACCGTCGCGTCGAAATCATCGTCTCCGGGGAGGTCATAGGAACCCAGATCGGACACTAAGGCCTCGCATAAGCAAAGGTTTCTCCGGCAGCCCGAGCACTGGCAGTACGTCTCAATCGCTAAGCTCGCGTGGCCGCAGTGTATTCCAGGAGTCTTTTGGGATGCCTCTGGTCTACATCACCTCGCATGACGAGCAGGGACCGGCGGCTCCCGATTTCAGGAGTTGAAGTTTGTTGGTGAAGACCCGATGTGTCACAATCCCTGAAAGGAAGCAAAGCCGTGGATGACATTCTGAACAGGTCCAGTCCCGAATCATCCCCATCGGATTCGAGGATATGGATCAGCCGGATCGTGATCGCTGTCGTCTTAGGCGAAGCGATCTGGGGATTGCTTGTCTCGATCACCAATGACCTTGCCCTGCCTGCCATGGCGAGGGTCATGAGCGGAGATACTCAGTCTCCCTTGTACCTAGGCAAAGGCGACTTCAACGTCCGGGCCCTGTTCACCTCTGTTCTGGAGCTCTGCTTTGCTGGAATCATGGCCGTTCTTCTGAATTCCTGGTCACAGAAGGCTCGCAGTGTTCAACCGAGGGCAGTGCGTCGTACACCGGTAGAGGCACCTCCCGTTTCCGTCGTTGCGCCTCCCGCGGTATCACGAGAAATCCCGGCGGATACCACCATCCAAGCCAAGGTAACTGTGCGACCGACACCGCAATCTACCCCGTCACCCCCGATAACTGAATCAGGGCAGCCGAAGCCGCGGAAGGTGATCCATTACAACATCGTCGGCGAACCGGTGGACGACGACGACGATCGGTAAAACCGACGGCACCGTCCTTTGCAATGCCCCAAAGAGGTTTAACAAAACCTGTTTCTGGACCCCCCCGTTTGCCTGGTCAGGGGAAAACTGAAAGAGGGAGGTGACGCGCGTTCGTTGGACACAGGCCTAGTAACTGAAGGTCCTTCCGATCTCCGCGACAGCCGACCACACATGTCGGTGTTGAGAATTACGCCGTCCGGCCACCGCACGGAACCTACACGCAGAAGGCAGCTTCGCCGTCCTCCGAGAACTACCGGCTTAAGGAATCTCAAGCCACAATTGCATTTCTGGTGGTAGGTGAACCAGAACCTACGCACGCCGGTGTGCTGGGCGGAATTGAACCATGGTTCTTGGCCGGCAATGTGAATGTCCTCTGCAGGGCCATTGGATTACACTTTCTCTTCACTGAAACTGCACACTTCCATCAACCAGACGTTCTGATCTTAAGTCCCACTCAACATCACCAAGCGGCGACCGTCCGGAGAAGGTCCAGCCCACGTGAAAGAATACGGGGGCGCCAGAGCTCCTGAAGGTTACCCCGGAGGTCAATGTGCCACAGGGTGGCCACCTCGCACTTCGCGGGCACCCAGAAACATACCTTTGCCGTCAGCTGCCCTAGATAGATCCTTTTTGGGGACTGCAGCTCAGCCAGGAGACGTTCAAACCAGCGAGACTGCCGGCTGGCTTCCATGCCCACCCGTACGCTTGCCCTCGTTGTTTCAGCTCTCGATAAAACGCCTCCGCCTCCTGGCTAGAAGACACGTCGGGCGAAATCAATCGGGCAAGCCCAAGATTTTGGCGAGCGTCCCACCCAGAATCAGGCGCTGCGTGCGCGCGGGAACGTTACAGGCCTCGAACAAGGCTCGATACTGAGCCAATACCCGCTCGATCCCGTCGAGGCTGGTGTCTGACCCGAACACCAACTTTACGAAGGCGCTTGGGTCGCCTTCTGGCGACTTTGTTCCCTCCTCCGTAGTGGACCACCAGAAGATATTTTGAAAATCGCTGAGACGAGCGTGCATCTTCGTCAGGGTCGAGCCACTGAGGTCGAAGAACACGTTGGGGTTCCAGCGCGCCACCTCCGCCGCCCACTCATATTCCGGATTGCCGCAGTGGGCGCCGACCACGGTGATTTTGGGAAACCGCCGCGCAATCTCCTCCAGATGGAAAGCCCGCATGCGGTAAGATGCTACATCCTCCGGTTCATCGAACTTCTTTCGCAAAACGATCCCTGTGTGGAGCAAAACGACCCAGCCATACCGATTTGCTAGTTCGTAAACAGGCATGTACGAGGGGTCCGTGTAGGGTTTTTTTACGAACTCGAGCTCGCCAAGGCCGCGGTAGTTGAGCGCGTGGAGTTCCTCTACCTGCTGTACGACGTCGGGCCCGTCCAGATCGACATAGCCGAATGGAACTATTCTCGCCGGATACTGTTTCGCCGCCTCGGCGATCAGCTTGCGGCTGGGATATGGAGTGAGCACGCAGGCCGTCATATTCAGCCGCTCGGACACTTTCACAAGATCGGCAATAAAATTAGGATTCTTTTCGTCAAAGTGAACGTGCATATCCACAATGCGTTGCGCCACCTTGTCTGAGGCATCTGACAAAACGCCGGGGAGAATCACGCCGGCACGGGGTGTCGCAGGGGCGTCCCGGGTTAGTGAGACGGCTCCCGCCGTGCCTGCGGCGATCAAGAACTCTCGGCGTGAAAAGAGGCGGTGCATTTGAACTCTCAGGCACGTCCATGAACCGAGGAGGATGGGGGATGGACGTGCCGTCAGTGCTTATAGTAAGGAAACCTAACCGGTGTCAAGAGGGTGCCACCGGCACGCTTCTCTTGGTCATGCACCTCTCTTGCCTACGGGTCGTCAGTCAATTCACGGTAGATCGTGGTGGTGTCCTCATCGGTGCTGCGGTCCCGAATGTGGATGGCCCTCTCCATGCCCATTTGCCTGTATGCGTCGACCGCACGACTGTATTGCTTCCGGACCGCATTGGCTGGCAATGCGTGTCCGACAGGGTCTGCACTACTCACAATTGAGACCTTACGCGGAGCCAGGGTCGCCACCAGATCAGGCAAATCATAAAACTTCAGAGCACCGGGCACAACACTTTCAAGCACCTGTCGATGGATTTTACTTTCCACAACGGAGTCGTAAGAGGACAACATGCCTTCGAGAACCAATTTGCTGATCCGACGGTCCAGCACTGCGGCATACAACGCCGGTACCGCGCCTCCTTTTTTTCCGTAAACATAAATCTTGTCCCGGTCAACATCCCGGCGCGCCGAGAGCAGATCGACGGCCCGCGTTATGTCAAGGACACGCATTCCAACCATAGTCTTGCCGACGAGCAGGGCCGTCATCGCATCCCTAAAATCTCCGAAGTAGTGGTGAAACTCCTCGCTGTTGACCTCGGTATTGACGTGGGTTTCGCCGAATCCCCGGGCATCTATGGAAAGCACTACCATCCCCGATCTCACCAACTGCTCCGCCTCCGGCGCTGAGGCCTTCTTGCCATCTTCGCTGACCATAACCACCGCCGGCTTCTTGTCATCTGCTCCATCGGGGACAAAGAGCAGCGATGGAATCATGATGCCGGACTCGCTGTCGTAAGTCAGTTTTTCGATGTGATAACCAGAACGACGGATCGTGCCGTAAGGTCTGAGCTGTGGTGACGTGCTCGGAGGATCGTAGCCGATCAGTTCCTGTATTTTGCGAGGCAATTCCCTGGGCGGCGTCCGGCGATTCGCTTTCAGTCGCTCCAGACGCTTCTGGTTCAAAGTGAATACGGTCTCCCCGCCGAGCGAGGTGGAGACCTGGCCCGTGGGCGTGCAGCGCAGTTCCTCGGGAGTGGCCATCTCGATCTGCGGCTCCGGATCCTTATCGTCGATACCTTTTAGCAAACGGCCGAACCACTCGTACGCCGCTAGCCGACGCGGCTTGTTGTATCCATGACCATCGTCGGCTTCAAACATGCTCAGCTTTTCTTTTGCGCCGATCGACGAATAGACTCTCACAGCTTCCGCAAGGGTCTCTCGGGCGCCCGCGATGGGAAAGAAATCGCGAATAGCCGAAAGCAGGAGGTAGGGTTTGGGCGCAAACGCATACAGAAAATCGGGATAATCGAATCCATCCTGGAGCCAGAAGGGAAACGTTTGCTCGGCGTCCTGGGGACCAATTGTGTGGAGCATCAGACGCCACGAGGTGATATAGCAGGAGGGGGCGGCAACCTGGATGCGATCATCCAGCGCTGCGATATAGGCGGTATGGGTCCCCCCACCGGAATTCCCCGTCAACCCGACTCGCATTGGATCAACTTCCGGTCGCGAGAGCAGGTAATCGAGCGCACGCATTCCATCCCAGATGGTATAGCGGGCCAGATGGTCCCCGATCAGCAGGCACTGCGTGCCGACAACTGTGTGCTCAGTGGTCGAGTCGCCCACTTTCGACGCCCGCAGGTCCTCGTCATAAATCTGCAGCCGTTCACCTTGGCCGATCGGATCCCAGGTCAGTGCGACGAAACCCTTGGTGGCGAGCGAACCCAGCATCTGTTGCCAGGTCGGATTGGTCTTGCCGCCAGGCTCATGCCCCAAGGGGAACAGTACCGCTGGGTAAGGTGGGTGGCCTGTTGTGGGCAGATAAAGGTTCGCGGTTACGTAGAAATGAGGTTGACTCTCGAAGATCACCTTCTCGACTTTGTACGCTGGACGCTGCAAGACTCCAACCACACGCGCGTTCAGTGGCGTTCTTTCGGGAAAGCCTCCAAGATCGTCCAGCATCCGTTCCCGAAGATAAGCCCTTCGTCGGCGCACATCTTCGATGGTGACCAACCTTTCGATCTGTCGTTGTCTTTGGGAGAGCATCTGCAGGCCGATGTTGTTCAAGTACGACGGTAGCATCCCGTGAATATCCCGGAATTGCTCCAGTCCGGAGGCGAAATTTAAGTCCTCGGATTGTTGGTCCACAGCAGGCATAGCAAAGACGCCAGCAAGAATACAAGCGATGTACACAGATCGCATTCTTACCCTCCATGTGGATCGCAGCCAATTCGCGAGCCAGTCAAACGTTTTCTTGCGACGCGATTAAAGTTTGACAGTCCACGAAGTTCAATACAACCGTGTCATTTCAGATAGTGAGTACTAACTCTACGGCAGCGCGATGGTCCCGTATCAAAATGGAGGAATCCCGAGGAACTCCGCAGCCCATGCAAACAGCTAAACGTTAACCAGAATCTCATCTCTCCCAGTTGTGTGTCGCTCGCATGGGCCTATCGTGTGCATGAGCGGTACTCGGGGGAGGGCTGCTCAACAGAGCGTCCCATTACTCGAAAGAGTTTGGGGCGTTTTGTTTTTCTTGGGGCCGCTAGACTTGCAAATTTGTATCCTACGCACCTGCGACGGGATATAGGATTTTGGCTCGAACCCGACGATTCTGTCGCTAACGAAGGGCAGGCAGGTGCAATATGACGTCCGACATGGATCCTGACCGCCGAAGAAGCACCCGAGTTCGCCTCAAGGTTGCTATCGAGGCTCAGGGCGTTGCTGAACCGCTGAACTGCGAGGGCCAGACTGAGGTTGTCAATTGCCATGGTGCGTTTATTTCGACTGCCATCGCACTGCGGGTGGGCATGACTATCGATATTCGCGTGATGGTAACGGGAAAACGCGCAAGGGCTACGGTGATCTACGTCGACCGGGAGCAGCCTCGATTATGTGGTGTCGCTTTGGATCAGTCACAAAACATCTGGGGGATTTTGTTGCCGCCAGACGACTGGCCGGAGGATGATTTGGAGGGAGTACCCGAGTAGTACGTTGAATCGGGCCACACGCCCACTGTGCTTCTATTCGATACGCTGTCGCCACTCTCGCTGGATTCGTTCCCACACGTCGCCGGGAAGTGGCCCGTCATTTTGTGCCAGCCAGTCGTCCACCAATCTTTGAGCGCCAGAGTTCAGAAGCGAGACTAGTTGTTCTGCCTCCTGCTCGGTGCGACAACGAGCCAAGACTGTTGTCTCAATAGCTGAGAAACTTGGGACAAACTTGGGACAAAAACCACCCGAACAGGGATTTTTCTCTACATGCGGGGGATAAGGACAGCAGGATCAAAGTGAATTACCACTGACCTGTCGGGCTGGTGGCCCAATGATCCGAAAGCTGACTACCGCGATCACGCAACCCCTTTTTCGACTGACGGCCGATCAGCCCTCGTGTCTCCGGTTCAGATGGAATCGCTCTAGATATTCAGTCCTAGGCCTCAAAGAATTTTTCTTCACGAGGAGTGGGCCAATGCCTCAGATCTTTAGAAAGATCTTCCGACGGTACATCCAAAACAAGATGAACCAAAAGATCAGCATCACTGCAAAACCATGAAGCACAGGCTGAATCGTCGGTCCTGCCATTGCGGCTACCACTCTTCCAAGGTGGCGATCTAAGGCTTTCCCGAAGAACATCGACATGGTCCAACTCATCACATAAGCGGCGATCGAGTTCATTCCCACCACCACCAGCGGGAACGCCCATCGCCGCCACGCTTTCCATTCGATCAGCGCATAAAAACCGGCCAAGATCAAAATTACCCAACCGCCGCTATAGAGCGTGTACGACGATGTCCAGACCCTCTTGACGATCGGGCAAATGCCGACCCATTGACACACCAGCCCGAGCAAAAGCAAGCTCGTTCCCGCGATTACAAGCCCACGCAATTTCTCTGGCTTCGACTTGTTGCCCTTGAGCCATTCTCCGGTCAGCAGCCCGAGAATCATGGTCGCGAGTGTCGGAATAAAACTTAGGGTGGACCAGCCCCCCTCATTGAAGACAAAGGACTGCTCTCGCGGGAAGAGGTTCAAGAACCAAACATCAAACGCCCATGCAAGATTGGAATTCTTGTTCCAGTGAGAGAGGAATCCGCTGTAATTGTGAGACCAATTTGGTGGAACCCCGACCCTGGCGTAGTCAAACTGAGGGCCAGGCGCTGGATACAGGGCAAAGGCCGCCCAAAAGCAGATCAAGATCACCACCAGCGCCATCACCTGGGTTCGCGGACGTGTGAAAGCCAGCAGAAACAGGAATACGTAACCCAATCCGATCTGCGTCAGTGTGTCTTCAAATGTGAAATAAGTTTGAGGCGACCGCAGGGACCGAAGGAAGATTCCCAGGAACACCAGCAGTAGCGCGCGTCGGAGTGCATGTCCAAGCATGGGTCCAAAGGTTTGTCCCTTCATTTTCCGGCTCGCGATCGAAAACGGAAGCGCCACGCCGACCAAAAACGAAAAGGCAGGCTGGATCAGGTCATGCAGTGAGCATCCTTGCCATTCCACATGCTGAGTGTTGAATGCGATCAAGCGCCATAGCATGCTCTGCGGAAAAGCTCGCGCCACCTCAGGCAGACGCATCACTTCTGCGAGCATCAGGACCATCACCATTCCGCGAAAAGCATCCAACGAGATCAGCCGAGTAGTGCCTTCAGATTTGCGTTCAGGCTCTGCTCTAGGCGCTTCTGCTACGGGATTCGCAACCTGCACGCTTTCGATCATCAAGGGCTCCTGTGACCAACTGATGACGGCGCAGAGATATTCTCGGTCTTGCCTTGTTTCCGCGATGGCACTTAAGTCTGAATTGCAAAGCCGGGAGAATCCGCGTGGATGCTCCACTTGCCACGCGTGAAGTCGGGAAATTTCTGGGGAGCACCATTCTGTGCTACAGATGCCTCACTCAACGGAGTAGGCGCACTCCATGCCGCAGCATCGTAGACATTGATATCGGGCACGAGACCTTTTTTCAAGCACTCCATAAGGCGATAATTCATGACATAGTCCATTCCGCCGTGGCCACCCGTTTTGCGGGCCATTTCTCCATTCGTCTTCCAGAGCGGGTGCTCGTACTTTTCGCGAAACGCATCGATGGTCTGCCAATCCTCCTGCTTTGGGCCGTCGACGAAGATACGCGGCGGGTAATCGGCGAAAGCACCCTTTGTGCCCGAGATCGAGTTGAGGCGGCTGTAAGGTCGTGGGTTGACTACGTCATGCTGGAGAAGAATGGTGCGGCCCTTTTGGGTTTTAATGATGCTGGTGTTCATATCGCCGCAGATGTATTTTTCCGCCCGCTTCGGGTCCCCGTCAGCGAAGTTCGCTTTTACATACGCGCTCAGCGAGGCCTCGGCCGAACTCACCGAAACCATGTAGTCGAACCGGTCGCCCCGATGGATGTCCATGTAGTGGGCCACAGGGCCCAGTCCGTGCGTCGGATACAGATTGCCATTGCGCTTCATGTGCGGAAAGCGGCGCCACAGTCCTTCCCCGTCACTCGATGTCAATATGCCGCGCAGGTCGTGGAGATAGGCCGCCTCGCCATGTGTGATGTCGCCGAATAATCCGTCACGCACCATGCCCAAAACCATCATCTCGTTTGACCCATAGCAGCAGTTCTCCAGAATCACACAATGCTTGCGACTCGCTTCGGAAGTGTCGACAAGGTCCCAGCACTCCTGCAAAGTGGTACAGGCCGGCACTTCGACGGCGGCATGTTTGCCATTCTTCATGGCACTGAGCGCCATCGGAACATGCCAGTTCCAAGGAGTAGCTATGTAGACGATGTCGAGTTCGAGTTGGGTCAAGTTCTTGAAATCCCATTCGCCCTTGGTGAAGCCCGCTGGCTCCGGTTGGCCTGCGCTCGTGACGGCCTTCTGCGCTCGCGCCACTTTTTCCGGCACCAGGTCGCAGATCGCCTTGATCTCCACATTCTCGACGGCGAGCAAATCCTTCAGCAAGCTGGTGCCGCGCCCGCCGACGCCGATGATTCCCATCCGCACTTGTGCTCTCGCATCGAATGGGACACCAATCATCGTCGAGTTCGAACTTTTCGGTTTTCCAGTTGCGCGGAGATCTGGATCCAGAATGTCCGTCGCAACTACGAGTCCCGCGCCGCCAATGGCGGTGCGCTTTAGAAAACTCCGTCGCGAGATTTCTTGTGATTCTTTATCCGTTGCCAAGGTAGTGGCCTCCTGCCAATTGCGATCCGTCAGATGGTTATCAGTTCTACACCAAAGTGCGCTGAGCTTCACCCCACTGGTTGCAAACCGGAAGCTGAGGATAATTGTTTTGGGGCACCCCCTGCCCGCCAAGACAAAGCTGAGCTGCACATCCGGACGCCCGACTCGGACTGATCGATTGGTTGTGTGTGCCAGAAGTGTGCTGACGATTCGCAAGAGAAACCACCTAGACTAACAGGCAGGTCGACTCACCAGGTAGTTCATCGGACCGCTGCCACTTCCGAATGGCCGACATCCACGATCGGGCTTGCTTTGCGGAGACGACGGCGTCTGCCAGTATGGGACCGTGCTTGGCGTGTTCTGTGTTGTTTTCTCGGGCTGGACGCAAATTCTCTTCCACAATCAGATCAGGGAGGAGTCGCCGGCAATCCATCCTGGAATGCAATACGTCATCCGTTCCCGGTCAGTTGATTATCACAACGTCGTACACGTCCAGTTCGGGCAAAACGAACTCGATCTTGGCTCCGCGCACTGACAAAACTTCAATCGCCTTTGCGCCGCCATCGGGCGAAAGAACTTTAATCCGCTTGCTGTCGAATTGTTTGAGCTCTCCATCCAGGTTCATGTTTACCCGAACATTCTTGAGAGGGGTGTTGTAATTGACAAAATGCACGATGATCCGGTCACTGTCCGTTTTCCTAACTACATTCGCGGCTACGTAGTTGGTTCCGGGAATCGTAATCACCTGCTCCCCGGATAGCGGCCCGATTTTGGCCAGCAATTCCCGGCGACCGTTCTCATTCTCCGCTTCCTCGAGCATCGAAGCTGGAGATTGCACATCTGCAAGTTCCCGCAGTTCGCGGCTGCTTCCGATGGTGTAGATCTTCCCCCCATTCTTCTTGTATGAACGGATAGCCTCAATCTGGTCGGCATCCATCCACGGTATGTTGGGGATGACGATCACTTTGTACCGAGAAAGCAACTCGGGCGTTAACCGGTGCAAAAGGACAACCTCGTACATCACATTGCTCTCCGCCAGCGCGTTGTAGAGATTGGTGCGTTTCAGCGCGACCTCGAAACTTGGAATGTGCGGTGGCGAAACTACGCCAACCTTGCGGACGCAAGTGACATCCGTGTAGAGGTCCTGCTGATCGGACAGAAAAGTGAAATAGCGTTTTATGTCTCCCCACGTCTGCACGGCGATGGGGTTGTCCTGCATGATCCAGCCGTGCAGCAATTTCTCGCCGGCCTCGGCGATGGCGAAGTGAGACTGAAAGGCTGAGGCCTCGGCGATCGGCTTTCTCCATCCAACCTTCATCCCATCGCGCACGTCTTGTGCCCCCGGATTCGGCACGCCCGGATCGGCGCCCTCATACTTGCTCTCGTAGGACTTCACCCCGTAACCGGAGGCGTAATAGAACCTGGCCTGCGCAATGTTGTGTACCCATTTGCCGTCCCACACGCCGGCTTCGCGAGTGCCCTCGGTCTTGACCAGGTCCGCAACTTCATCGACCAGGATGTTGCCTTTGCAGTTTCCGAAGATCGAGATGTTCTTGTTCTTGCTGGCGGCGACTTGACGGATTTCGTCCAGGAAGTGGATGACGTCGCCTGTCCCGCCAATGGACCAGTCGTAGTACAACTCATCCACGCCGGTGTCGATCGCGATTGCGGCCTGCTTCAGCAGCACCTCGCGGCGGTAGTCCTCATTCTGCAGATCGGCAGCGAAAGTGTTGTTCGGCGCGCGCCAGACGAGATTCCCGAATTCGTCCCGGCTGATCCAGCTTTTCTGTTCTGGGTGCATCAATACGTCGCGAATCCCAAGGCCACCCAAAGAGTTGAAAGCAGTTACGCGAATATTGTTCGCGTGGCAACGATCAATGAAAGCTTTAACCTGCCGATACTCTTCGCTCGATGTATCCATAGGTACGTGCGTCGCGACGAGATTGATATGGGCCTCCGCAAACATCGCAAACATGCGATCAAGATGATCCCAGTCGATTCCTGCCCGATAGAAATTCACCTTGCCGCGCCGTGCCCACACAGGGATGTCTTCGAGCGAGCGCTTCTTTTCACTTCTGTAGTTGAAAACGAAGTCGAAGTCGCGAATGTTGGCGCTTCGTCCCCTGCCCAGTAAATGATAGGCCTGGCCAATTAGCGTGGGTGCAGTCTGCGGAACAGATTCCGCCGCGACATCGATTATCTCGTAGCCAGCGGCACCGGGGCTTTTGAAGAATTCGATCTCATTCAGTCCCGCCCGGAGGTGGGGGGGAGTCAAGGGGATGACGACTTTTCCTATGATGTCGTCGCCACTTGAATAGGAATACCAGCCTTCCTTGCCGGGCTGGTTCTTTTCCGTGCTCCGGGACGGCGCGCCCGCCTCTCCCATCAACCCAGGGAGATCGTACGCGTGGCCGTTCACCGTCACGTGACCTTGCCCCGGTGCGACACCACTGACGAGAACCACCAGGCCGGGCGAAGTCAACTGTTCTGGCGCGTCAACTATGATGACGTAGCCCTTGACCCTGTCCGTGCGGCCGGACAGTTCGTAGTCGTACGAGGGCGCCACGACATATGCCTTGTGGGAGTCGTTGACGGGCTTGGAAGCGTCTTGAGCGTGGCAAAGAACTGTACCTCCCACGAGCGCCAACACCACAACTCCCATGAGCATGCAAATGATTCTCTTTGTTATCACGTCATCCTCCGCGGCATCTGTCACCGTCGAGAGATGCCGGCTCCTCATATTCCGGCAGGTCGGAACAGTAACGCAGACAGAATCTTTCTTCATGGGATCCCAATTGTCTGTGATTTCAATCACGCCGGGTCCGGCTGAACACCTGTGGGTCAGTCTCGCGACAAGAGCAGCCCACAAGGCAAGTGACGCGCAACTCTCACCTTACAGTCGCGGCACCACTCTGATCATTGATTCGGAGTGAACTTCACCTCTCCAAGGTCTTTGTCTCAAGCAGTCAGGCTTCTGCTGTCGTCTTCGAGGAAGAACAGATCGCCGCACGCCCGAACAAGGAGCTACTGAATCGAACTAGCCGCCTGCGAAAAGACAGTGTTGGCGTTGGAACCAATCAGTCGGATTGTGCCGACAACAATAACGAGTATCACGGCCAGCATTACGGCGTACTCAGCAATGTCTTGGCCATCATTCGACCAGAGGCGGACGAGAAGAGAAGTCATAACCATCTCCTTTGGGTTGGGGGATCAGGAGGGAACGGCTGGTTGCCCCGGTTGGACGTTCTGATTGTCCTTCCCTCGCCATGGCATGTCAAGCGCACCGAGGTCAGAAAGTTGTCTCTCTCACATCGGAAACGTCTTCCAAGTTTGGTCGGGTCGAAGCCAATGAGTCGGAAGCCGCTCCGTCCGCTTCACTTGCGCTGGATTCGCCCCAATAAAATTTCCGTTCCCAGGGATTTAGTCGCACGCGACCGTCGTTCGGGAGTAGTCTTCCAGTGTCATTTTCAGAACAGGCAAGTCGGTCACGGACTGAGGGGCACGATGACTGACGTTGAAGCAAGTCCGCAGGGCAGAGTACCGCTTGAACAACGAAGAAGCACTCGAGTCCGATTGAAGGTTGAGATCGAGGCTCATGGGGTGAGCGAACCTCTGACGTGCGAAGGCGAGACGTTCGTCGTCAACCTCCATGGTGCCTTGATTCTGACCGCCGTCGTACTGCGCGTTGGGATGAAAATCCTGATACACGTCCCTCTCACCGACAAACGCGCTACAGCCGAGGTCGTGTACGTCGATCCAGACCAACCGCGACACTGCGGAATCAAACTGGAGAGACCCGAGAACATTTGGGGAGTGCCTTGGCCGCCTGATGATTGGGTCAGGGTTAATACAGAGTCCCCTCGGCAGTAAAGGCTTCTCTGGTGCGGGAAGTCCCGCCTGCCCAAGGGAACCCGATCCCGTCCACGGATCACGAAATCGCAGCGTCTCGCCAGACCGTCCGATCAATTTACGAATTTCCCGCCATGACAACATCACACAGGTCTGTTACTCCAGTCACCGACCATCACGACTTGGCGGCATAGGGTATTAACAAGTCTCATTCTGCCAAAGCAGTTCTTAATGGGAGGCCACTGTTGCAGCGACGAGTGCCGGTGCGGGTACTAGCCTTGCTGGCTTCACTGGTCGTTTTCGCTTCCGCACAAGGGGGGACCCAACGACAACCAATCCGTCCGGTGGACGGGGCCAGCATCTTTGGGAATCACTGTGCAGCTTGCCACGGACTCGATGGGCGAGGAAATGGGCCAGTGTCCAAAGCGTTGAAACGAGAGGTTCCCGACCTGACGAAACTATCGCTGCGAAATCACGGCACATTTCCTGTCATTCATGTGCAAACTATCATCTTGTTTGGCGCAGACGATCTCATACCCGCACACGGCTCGACGGCGATGCCAATTTGGGGGCCGATTTTCCACGAGATCGAGTTTGATCAGGATTTAGGGAATGTGCGGCTAGAAAATGTGACCAAGTATCTAGAGTCCATTCAGCGGAAGTAGCGTGGAAGACCTTTGGCATGTCAGAGAACCGCTCGCTTCGACAGCATTATGCTCCCGCACAATTGTCGCTAACAGCGATTTCAATCAAAACCTATTTCGGCAACTGGATTCGATCCGGGTGTTTGCGTTCCGGTCTGGAAAGATTGCTTTTTGGAAGGTGAAGCGTTTGGTGCAATCGCCTTAGGTACTTCTGTGGCTCGTTTCGCACGCGCTACAATCGTCAGGCATGTCGGACACCGATCCGGCTTTCGAAGCTTGAGCTGGGTGCGAGTTGCCCGACCATTCGTTCAGCATCGTACAAACGCCCTGCTACGGAGCGAAGCATGGTAAGTCACCTTCCATTCCGGTAAGTTTCTTCAGGTATATCATCGAAGGACACGAGGCTCAGAGGCACGAACGGGTGCCTAGAGTTCTTTTTGCCCCAGCCTCCCTCCGATAAAGAGGTTTCTCATGGCCCAGGTTACGAAGCTTAACGTGAATGGTTCCCCCCGCACCATTGATGCGGACGCGGACATCAGTTTACTCAGCGTCTTGCGCGATCAGCTTGATCTGACGGGAAGCAAGTACGGGTGTGGAGAAGGACAGTGTGGCGCCTGTACGATCCTGATCGATGGCAGTCCCCGCCGGTCCTGCATCACCCCAGTAGGCTCTGTCGGTCAGAAGCAAATCACGACCATTGAAGGCCTTGCCCAGGGTGACCATTTGCATCCCTTGCAGGAGGCCTTTCTGGAAGAGGCAGCGATGCAATGCGCCTACTGCACGTCTGGGATGATCATAACGGCTGTTTCGTTCTTGCGCTCAAACCCTGACCCATCCGTGGCCGACATCTCGCATTCCATGGAGGGCAACATATGCCGCTGCGGAACCCATCCACGGATTGTGGCTGCGATCCAAAGGGCGGCGAAAACCATGAATCATTCTATGAAGGAGTCCGGCCAATGAGCGGCAAGCCAGATCTCCAAATTTCGCTGGAACCCGAACGCTATGAAATTAACGCGCCGCCCGCGTACCGCTTCGAAGTTGATCGGCGCGAATTTTTCAAATTCCTAGGCGCCGGCATTTTGATTGTCGGTGTTCTGAAGAATGCCCGCGCACTCCAGGAATCGGGTGCAGTCAGGCGGCCGGACGAATCGCTGCCAAAAGAAATCGGAGCTTGGCTGCACCTTGGAGAAAACGGCATAGTGACGGTCTATACCGGCAAGGTGGAGGTCGGGCAGAACATCCGGACATCTCTCAGCCAGTGCGTCGCCGAAGAGCTGCATCTCCCGGTGAGCCGAATCCAAATGGTGATGGGTGATACGCAGCTTACTCCGTTCGACATGGGGACGTTCGGCAGTCGCAGCACCCCCACCATGAGTCCACAACTGAGGAGAGTTGCCGCCGCCACTCGCGATTTGCTGATTGGTTTGGCAGCAGCCGAATGGCAGACCGATCGTAACCGCCTGATCGCTGCTGACGGACGGGTCACCGATCCAGAGACCAAACGATCTCTAGAATACGAAGTCCTGGTGAAGGGACAACAGCTCACCCAAACCATCTCTGCGGAAGAGTCTCTCATTCCGGCGGCCCGGTGGACAGTTCAAGGTCAATCACTGCCTAAAGTCGATGGGCGGGATTTTGTCACGGGAAAACATCGGTATCCGTCCGACCAGAAATTGCCGGGAATGCTCCACGGCAAGATTCTACGGCCCACTTCTTTTGGAGCAACTCTTGTTTCTATCGACGTGCATGAGGCTGAACACATTCCGGCCGTCACCATTGTCCACGACGGCAATTTTGTCGGAGTGGTGGCTGCCAGCGCAGAAATTGCTTCTCGTGCGGTCAAGGCTATCCGCGCGGAGTGGAAGGCTGAACCGCAGCCCTCGAACCAAGAGCTGTTTGAGTATTTGAAGAAGAATGCGACCGAAGGCAAGGACCCGACAGGGGACGCGTCCCGCTATGAGGCAGGCTCGGTGGAGAAAGCGCTGGCTTCTGCCGATCATCGACTGCAACAGACTTACACCGTTTCCTATATCGCCCATGCACCGCTCGAACCTCGCGCTGCCTTGGCGCAATGGTCGGGCGACAGTTTGACCGTCTGGACGGGTACGCAGCGGCCTTTCGGAGTACGTAGTGAACTGGCCGAGGCCTTTCGGATTCCAGAGGAAAGCGTCCGCGTGCTGATGCCGGATGCCGGAGCGGGGTACGGGGGCAAGCACACCGGGGAAGCAGCGATTGAAGCGGCGCGACTGGCGAAGGCGGCGAAGCGGCCGGTCAAGCTGGTGTGGACCCGCGAAGAAGAATTCACCTGGGCGTATTTTCGGCCGGCAGGCGTTATCGAAGTCAGCGGCGGTCTTCGAGGCGATGGCATCATCGCAGCCTGGGAATTTCATAACTACAATTCCGGCGCGGCAGGAATCCGTACCTATTACGACATCGCGAACCAGCGGATCGAGTTCCATCCCACGCGTTCTCCCTTGCGCCAGGGGTCGTATCGCGCCCTGGCGGCCACGGCGAATCACTTCGCGCGGGAGTCCTTCATGGACGAACTGGCTCATCTGGTGAAAATGGACCCGCTGGAGTTTCGTCTGAAGAATCTGAAGAACGAGCGGCTGCGCGCCGTCTTTGAAGCAGCCGCAAAGAAATTCGGCTGGGGACAGGCGAAGGCCGCGGGCCATGGCTTCGGAATGGGCGGCGGATTCGAGAAGGCTGGAAACATCGCGACCTGCGTCGAGGTAGCGGTCGACCGAAAAGGCGGCGAAGTCAAGGTGCTACGCGTGCTTTCGGCTTTCGAGTGTGGCGCCATCGTCAACCCCGACAACCTGCGGAATCAGATTGAGGGCTCGAACATCATGGGACTAGGCGGCGCGCTTTTCGAAGTCATCGAGTTCCAAAACGGCCGTGTCCTAAACGGTCGATTCTCGAGCTACCGCGTTCCGCGGTTCAGCGATGTGCCCACGATCGAAACCGTCCTCCTCGATCGCAAGGACATCCCGTCGGCGGGCGCCGGCGAATGTCCTATGGTCGGGTTAGCTCCGGCCATCGGAAATGCCATCTTCGATGCAACAGGCGTGCGGATCCGCTCACTGCCCATGGTTCCGAATGGGCTGAAGGCAGCCTAATTTGCCTCCGCTGAGGCCGCCAAGGCTGTTCAGGGGAAGCATGCACGCGTTGCGATTTTCGGGGAAATGTGCCATCTCCTGTGGGCACAAGGTAATGCAGAGGCAGCGATTCAGGTCGAAGAACTTGGCAACCACCTAGCTAAGACATACGACATAGATTCTGTGCGGGTATTCTCTGGGTGGTGTTCTGAGCGGGAGGGACAGCCAGGTCTTCCAGCGAGTCTGTGCAGAGCATTCAGCCATCCATTCTCGGTGAAAAGGACTTTACCCTGCCCTTTTCCGAGGGTCTAGCTGCTCGTCCAAAACGAACGCACCCTCCACTGCAGTACCCTTCACCAGCACGCTCAACTCTCTTTCAGGCACGGTGAACTCCGTGAAGCCACAGTTCATACAGACCAGAAGTTTTGGAAAGACCCACACGATGGGTTTGTTCAGACCCTTGAGCCCGGGAAAGTGGATCGCGACTTCTGCTGTGAGATTGCTCTCCTGCTCTGATTGGCACAACTTGCAGGACATGTCACCCCTCCCAATGCTAAAACGAGACGAGACGGGGCAGGGTTAAACCCCAGTTCGGTCACTAGGTGTTAAGTTTTGGTGATAGCGATGTTCGACAGCTACTTAGTCTACCGCGTGAGGTCCTTCACGTGAATCTGTGATCCACATCACAGAGATGTGTGCTCCGTCGCGTGATGATCACGCCGCAATCGGGGAGGGTATGGTCGAAGAGAATCACATTCTCATCGGAGCCATTAGGAAGTTGGCGCTTGCCAGCGAGCAGTCCCGCTTCAGGGTCGACGAAGTCATTGAACTGCTTAAAACAGGTGTGAGTGTAGAGACCCTACTCGATCTCATGTGTTGTGCGAATCGAAACATTGATTCGGTGCAATTGGAGGAAGTAAAGCATGGCCACACAATTCTGCCAGAAGTGCAAGCAAGCCCATCCCGGTCAAGTCTGCGATTACGATGACAAAGGTGAATGCTCCGAAACAGTCGACGCCGATAAGGCGCAGAAACCTGTCGTTGAGGGATCAAGAGACGAGGACGGTGGCAGCGTCAGAACCACGCACTGACAATCTCACTACTCGGAAGGAACGCACCCACTTATTGCCACCGAAGGCCCAGTTTCGTGGTCAATA
>CAVTEO010000017.1:0-260601 GCA_963733805.1 uncultured Acidobacteriota bacterium
CGTAAACAGGCCATAACACCAGCTTGCGCCGTTTGTTCGCCATAATCGGAGCGAAATCGCAGTGTTTCTCCGGCGGCTTCAGCCGCTGAGGTAAGCTTCCTTCGATCTCGGAGAAACACTTATGAACCTTGCCGCGCATCAAGCAGTGAAAACGCTTCTCCTCGGCGTCACCTTCGCGACCTTCGCCCATGCACAATCGGGCACCGTCGTGAAATACCAGGGCGCGCTCAACAACGTGAAATACGTCTACGCCACCGCCGAGCCCGTCGCCCACCTGAAGCCCGGAGATATCCTCGACACCAACACACTGGACTGCTTCGGCGATGCGATCAGGAAGCCCGGCGACACGTTAAGCATGGCTCCAGGAGACAATCCGCTCACGGGGCCGTTTTTCATCGAAGGCGCGGAACCCGGCGATACGCTCGCAGTCAAGATTCTCGACCTGCAGATCAATGGCGATCAGGGCGTGGGTGCGCTTGGCCCGGGGTTCGGCGCCCTCAACGCAACGAATTACACGCCCATGCTGCATCCGCCCCTGCCGGAAAAGATCTGGTTCTATCCCATCGATCATGCGACCAATACCGCCACCTTCAAGGCCCTCGACTCAAAGTTCGAAGTGAAGATCCCCTTGCATCCATTCTTCGGTTGCATGGGCGTCGCGCCTGCGGGCGGTGAGGCGCGCAGTTCGATCGTTCCCGCCGAATTCGGCGGAAATATGGATTCTCCCGAAGCCTCGGTCGGCAACACCGTCTACTTACCGGTAAACGTGAAAGGCGGCCTGCTCTATCTGGGCGATGGCCACGCCGCCATGGGAGACGGCGAGGTCGCGGGCGCCGCCATCGAAGTGCCCCTGCGCGCGCGGGTCCAGGTCAACGTCATCAAAGGCCACAAAATCAACTGGCCGCGCTTTGAAAATGAGGACGCGATCATGACCGTGGGAGCCTATCGCCCGGTGGACGACGCGCTGCGCATCGCTTTCACCGAACTGGTCGGTTGGATTCACGACGACTACGGCCTGTCCCAGCTCGATGCCTACGAACTGCTCGGCAAGGTAGCGAAGATCCGGCTGTCGGAGATGGTCGATCCGAATTACGTGGTCGTGGCGTCGATCGAGAAGAAGTACCTGCCGCAGAAGAAATAACGAGCTTTCAGCTTTCAGCTATCAGCTATCAGCTCTCTTCCGAGAATAGGGCGGTTTTGGATTAAGGCGTATCCTTCAAGTCGAGATTAGAATTGGTACAACCATTCAGAACCACTCCCGGGTAATTGCGGCTTCCGTTCTGCCGGCCAAAATGACTTTGGGGATAGAACCACGGTTGAGCTGTGCGCTTGACACCCGGGCGCGGCGGGCGAGAAGCTTGAAAGGCATACTCAGGTATTTGGCGGTCGGCTCAGGGCAGCAGCAACGATTTCGTGGCTGAGAGCTGAAAGCTGACGGCTGAGAGCTTGTTTTTCCATGGATCCTCACTCCATCCTCGACAAGGACGCTGGCCAATCCCCGCACGAGCCGCGGAGTGAGACACCGGGTGCCGCAGCCGCCCCCGCGAATGGCCCGGACCATGTGCGTTTTCCTGCGGAAGATGGCGGCAGATCGCTAGCGGAGATGGCCGAACGTGATCTGACGGCGACGTTGCAGCTGCTTGCCGAGCGCGCCCAGTACATCACTGGCGCCACCGGCGCCGCCATTGCTCTGCGCGATCACGAGGAAATGGTTTGCCGCGCCAGCGCCGGATCGTCCGCGCCCGAAGTCGGCGCGCAACTGCAGGTCAATTCCGGCCTCTCTGGAGAAAGCGTCCGCACCCGGCAGACCCTGCGCTGCGATGACGCGGCGACCGACACGCGCGTCAACCGTGAAAGTTGCGAAGCTCTGGGCATCCGCTCGGTAGTGGTCATGCCCCTGCTGCGCGGCGACGAAGTCATCGGCGTCTTCGAGCTGTTTTCTGACCAGGCCAACGTTTTCGAGACTCGCGACCTGGCCGCACTGGAACGCATGGGGGCCATGGTCCATACCGCCCTCGAACATTCCGCAGCCGCCCTCGGACTCGAACCCCTGCCACCCGATCAGCGCACCCATCCGTCCCCGCCAGCCTCGGGCAACGGCCATCGCGGAGAAGTTCTGGACAAAGCGTTCGCTACTGACCACGGCGAAACAGGTTCCTCGGTCGCGCCCGACAATCCGTTGGGGACGGAAGCGAACGGAACTGCATCCTCTGCAGGTCCCGTCGCCTGCCCTGAACTCATCTCCCGGCATCGCGTTTCACATGAAGATGCCGCCTGCCTCTCCGGAGGGGATGGCAGCCCCATCCGCACAATTCCCCGATACGCCCGCCGAGTCCAAAACCGATGAGGCTGACATCCTGGAAGAGCCAGCCGCCCTTGAGGCGATTCCTTCAGGCATCGACCCGGCCGATGACATTCTGATGTCCGAGTTGGAAGCGCCCCCACAGCCGGCGCCGATCCGAGAGCCGGTCGCAACCCACTCGGCCGCGCCTGTGGTCGAAGTCGCTCCGCTTGCCGCCCCAGCCGCGCGGGGCGCCGTCGCGAGTCTGCGTAAGTGCCAAGCGTGCGGCTTCCCGGTTTCCGAGGGCCGCCACCTTTGCCTCGACTGCGAGAAGAAAGGGGCCGCCCAGCCTCCTAAACCAGCACTGGTGGAGCCGGTTGTCTCGCAGCCAGAACGTCCCGCCGTTTCTTCCGAGTCCGACCACGAAGTTGACTCCCCGCTGCCGAATTTCCTCGGCGACCAGCCCGAGGAATCCTGGATCGCGACCCACAAGCTTGTGGTCGTGGCCATCATCATTGGGATCATCGCGATCGTGGCCGCGGCCATGCTGCGGTAGAACTCAGTCGCCAGTCGTCGGTCGCTAGTCGGCAGCACAGGCTTCAGTCAATTGTCGCGAACTCAAGTCGTCAGCCCGGACCAATCTTTTCCCTGGCGACTGGCGACTAGCGAACTAGTCCCCTCTTTTTCACAACGGACGCCAAATTGTCACTCCCTAGAACCTTGACAAACCACAATCACACTCCTAGAGTGCGAATCAGTGCTCTAATTGAAAGAGCCACAGGTGCCCAAAGATATGAAGAATGTTTATGAAGTACTTCGGCAAAAAGAGCTGGAACTCGCGCGCTTGGAGAAGGAAGTGGAAGCGCTGCGGGTGGTAGCTCCGCTGCTCTCCCCTGAAGATGCCAAAGACTTGGGCGGCGACGGTCCCAAGCCCACCCTGGCGACGCAGACCACCCAGCAGCCGATTCGCATTCCGCAGCAGGCCGCCGTGAACCAGAATCCCCAACCCGCCCGAGCCGCCGGTTGGGAAGACACCGCCAAACGCTGGCCCTAGCCCGAACTCAAGATTGAAAAGCCCGGCCCGGGAGCAATCCCGGGCCATGGTGTTTTAGGAGATGGTCGTTGGTCGTCAGTCGTTGGTCGTTGTCAAAATCCAAAGCCCTTTACCTTTGGAACGACACGCGGGTGCCCCATCTTTGCGCGTGCCTTGCGCAAAGGTGGGATTCCACAACTGCCAAGTCCTTGGGATGTTGCCAACGACCAACGAGTAACAGCCAACGACCGCCTTTTAGAGTTTCGGCAGCACAATCCCCTTCTGCGACTGGTACTTCCCCTTCCGATCGGCATAGCTCACTTCGCAAACTTCATCGGACTGGAAGAAGATGATCTGGCACAAGCCTTCGTTCGCGTAGATACGAGCCGGCAGCGGCGTGGTGTTCGAGATCTCGAGCGTCACAAAGCCTTCCCACTCGGGCTCGAACGGCGTGACGTTCACAATGATGCCGCAGCGCGCGTACGTCGACTTGCCCACGCAGATGGTCAGCACGTCGCGCGGAATCTTGAAGTACTCGACCGAGCGCGCCAGCGCGAACGAGTTGGGCGGCACGATGGCCACATCCGATCGCACGGTCACGAATGATTTCTCATCGAAATGCTTGGGGTCGACAATCGACGAGTTCACATTGGTAAAGATCTTAAACTCGTCGGCCACGCGCAGGTCGTATCCGTAAGACGACAGGCCGTACGACACGACGCCCTCGCGCACCTGCTTCTCCGAGAACGGGTTGATCATGTCGTGCTCTTTCGCCATCTTGCGGATCCAGCGGTCACTCTTCAGCATGGAGCTCCCTTTAGAAGAAATTGGGGAATTGGGAAATTTGGCAATTGCGTTATCTACAGCCATCGAGCCACTCCGCGATGCTTGAGCGCTTTGGAAAATTTATACAATTACTCAATTTCCCAATTACTCAATCAAAAATGGACTGCTGGCTGGAATCAGTTGGCTGGAATACTGTGCTGTCATCTTAAGGGACACTGCCTCCCGTTGACAATCTCTGATATCTCCCTTAGCATCAAGCACTTGGTGGTATTTCCGCAGACTGCCAACGGGAGCCGACCGTGATCAAACTCGACATCATCAACGAAGTGGTCAACAAGACAGGCATTACCAAGACCAAAGCCGAACTCGCGGTCGAGACCGTATTTGAGAGCATGAAGAAGTCGCTCGCCAAGGGTGACCGCATCGAACTGCGCGGCTTTGGCGTCTTCAACGTGCGTCCCCGCAAAACCGGCATCGGTCGCAACCCGCGCACCGGAGCCGAAGTCTCTATCCCGCCAGGAAAGGCCGTCCGCTTCAAACCCGGCAAAGAACTGCAGTCGATCGACTAGCGGAGCCCGTCGTCATAATCGCTGGCCTCTGGCTTCCTCCGTGTAACGCTGTGCCCTCTGTGGTAATCGGGTTTTCTTTAGGGAATCGGGTTTAGGGAAGGGCCCGACTTCAGTCGGGCCGATTGGCCAACCATGACCTCACGGCTCTAGCCGCTGAGGTCCGCTTGCTGCCTGCTCAGTGCGCACCGTTTGTCCTCGTCAATTGCTCGCGTACGTGTTTCGACAGCTTTTCCATGCGCTTCAGCCTCTCCACCAGGTCTTTCGACAGCAGACCCTGCTTCAGCCCGTCCATATCCTCCCGAACCGAAGCACAAATCTCCGCCAGTTCCTTCGCGTCTTTCTGAAACTGAGCATCTCCCATCCGATCCCGCAAGTCTTCCGGCGAAGCGTGCTTCTGCGCGTCGATTTCTGGCGGATGCATCGTGTTGACGCCCTGCCCTTGAACGGAAGCCGCGAAAAACAAGCCCCCGAATAAGAGGAACAATGAGCGGATGAAACGCATACTAACCTCCTCAAACCACCGCATTCTCGAATTTCTTGGCGCCCATTGACCTGGACTTCCGAGGTGCCGCCCAGAGCCCGCCGAACCGCACTCCCGTCGCCGGTATATACCACAGGCTCTATTAGATCGGACCGCTAGTCTTTCTCGATGACACCCTGCAGCGAGGGCAAGCTGTTCACGGGAGCAGAGCATCGCTCGCGCATTCCGGAAACATATCTCATGGCTGTTGCCTGCGCGATCCACATCGCGAAAGAGGCTTGCCCTATCTCTTTCTGGAGTCCACCCTAGGAGCGGAGCCTGCCCCTCTCCCGGACTCCCTGCCCCTGTCTTACAATCAGGACTGTCCCCATGTCTGACCCGACGCCAGCCATTCCGCAATCCACCGTCGAGTACTACGCCCCGATGCCGGTCTTGCTCGCCCCACGGCGTCGTCAACGATACTGGTTGCACGCGGTGCTTCTGCTGGCGACCATCTTCACGACGATGGTGGTGGGCTCGCATTTTCAATACAACTTTGACCAGCAACGGCCTGCCCTGGCGGACGAAGAAGACAGCTACGTTCCGCTTTTCCCCGTCGACGTGATCTGGCATCACCCTGCGCGGCTGTTGCTGGGCATTCCTTTTTCCGCCTGCCTGATGCTGATCCTGCTGGCACACGAGATGGGACACTACCTGGCGTGCGTGCGCTACAACGTCGACGCTACCCTGCCCTTCTTCATTCCCTTTCCATCGCTGATCGGCACCATGGGCGCGTTTATCCGGATCCGCTCTCCGATCCATTCGAGGCGCGCGCTGTTCGACATCGGGATTGCCGGGCCCATCGCCGGATTTGTGGTGGCGTGCATGGTGCTGGCGGTCGCGCTCGGCTTTTCGCGGGTCGCTCCCGTTATGCCGGCGCCCACCGAAGCCCTTCTGGTCCACAATCCGCTGATCTTCGGGTTAACGCAGCGTGCGCTGGCCTCGCTGGGCCTGCTGCACGGCACGACGGCATTGCCGATCGACTCTCTGCTTCTGCATCCCATGGCCTTCGCGGCGTGGGGCGGGATGTTCGCGACCTCGCTGAACCTGCTGCCCGGCGGCCAACTCGATGGCGGCCACATCTTGTACTCGATCGCGCCACGCCTGCATCGCCTTGTATCGCGTCTGACGATCCTCGTGCTGATACCGATGGCGGTCTACCTGTGGCTTGGACTTGGCTGGTTTGGGCGATTCTTCTCGAGATCAGCAGCTTCCGGCATCCGCAGGTCGCGGAATTTCCGAAAGTGTCGGGCAAGCGCCTCATGCTTGCCGTCTTTGCCCTGCTGATGCTGGCCGTGACACTGATTCCGAAGCCCGTCACTACCATCGACCAGGGCCGCGACCGAACGTCCCTGAGAGCCCTGATCCGCGGACACTGACGCGCGGCCGGCCAATTCCCCGGCTCGATCCGCGCACCCGGGCACTCGATCGCGCCGGCAATTTCTGCGCGGACGCGGACCAGCAATCGCGCAGTAATATTGGTTGTATGCCTCCCTCGACTTCCCGCCGCCAGTTCCTTAGATCAGCCGGCGTGGCCGCCGCGGCGTTCGCCGCCCCGCACTTCTGGATTCCTCGCGCTCCAGCGGAAGACTCTGCTTCCCTGCTCCAGGAATTCGGCTATCACGATGTCTCCCTGCAGAGCGAACTGCATGAGAGGCAATTCGCCGATGCCCACGCGCTTCTGATGGAACTCAGCGAAGACAGCCTGCTCAAGCCATTCCGCCAGATGTCGGGCCAGCCTGCGCCAGGCATCGATCTGGGAGGCTGGTACAACTACGTCCCCGGCAAACTACGCGACGACTGGGTGGGCTTCGCGCCCACTGCCACGTTCGGGCAATGGGTCTCGGCGCTGGCGCGCATGTATGCCGTCAACCGGGACCAGGCCACCCGCGAGAAAATGTCGCGACTGATTCGCTTGTATGCCAAGACAATCTCCACGGAGTACTACACCAACAACCGCTTTCCGGCGTACTGCTACGACAAGCTGGTCTGCGGGCTGATGGACATTCACCGCCTGACAGACGATGCCGAAGCATTTGCGATCCTCGACCAGACCACGAAAGCCGCGCTGCCCGGACTTCCCGGCCACGCCATCGAGCATGGCGTACCCTGGCGCGGGGGCGAAAAAGATGGCGAGTTGACCTGGGACGAGTCCTACACCATTTCTGAAAACCTCTTCCTCGCTTACCACAACGGAGCCGGCAAGCAATATCGCGAGATGGGCGCGCGCTACCTCGACGACACCTACTACGATCCCCTGGCGCGCGGAGAAAGCAATCTCAACGGCCGGCACGCCTACAGCCACGTCAACTCATTGAGTTCCGCGATGCAGGCGTATCTCACGCTCGGCAGCGACAAACATCTTCGCGCGGCGAAGAACGGCTTCGACTTCCTCGAACAGCAAAGCTTCGCCACCGGCGGCTGGGGGCCGGACGAAACCTTGCGAGCACCCGATAGCGACGGCGTGTTTGAGAGTCTTACCAAGACGCATCACAGCTTCGAAACGCCCTGCGGTTCCTACGCGCATTTCAAATTAACTCGCTACCTGCTGCGCGTGACGCGCCAGGCCCGTTATGGCGACAGCCTGGAGCGCGTCATGTACAACACCGTGCTCGGCGCCAAGCCGCTGTTACCCGATGGCCACACCTACTACTACTCCGACTACAACTTCAAGGGCAGCAAGTTCTACCACGACGGACGCTGGGCGTGCTGCTCGGGCACGTTGCCGCAAGTCGTCGCCGATTACCGCCTCAACGCCTACTTCCGGGATCGTGGCGATGTTTTCGTGAATCTCTACATTCCTTCGACGGTGCGCTGGCAGCAGGACCAGGCCAGCTTCACGCTCAAGCAAGCCGGCAACTATCCGTTCGACAGCGGCGTGCGGCTTGAGCTGAGCGCATCGAAACCGGCGGAGTTCGCCGTGAACCTGCGCATTCCCGCATGGGCCGAAGGCGCGACGGTGGCGGTAAACGGAAAGCGCATCGCCGACAGCGTTGTCGCTGGAAAGTTCGCAACCATTCGCCGCCAGTGGAAGTCCGGCGATCAGATTGAATTAGACCTTCCCTTGCGAACCCGCCTCGAACCGATCAACCAGCGCCATCCGGAAACGGTCGCGCTGCTCAGCGGGCCGCTCGTCCTGTTCGCAATCGGCAACACGCCGGCGTCGTTGACGAAAGCGGAAGTGCTGGGCGCGAGGAAAGTGGGACCGCAGAAATGGCAGGCGAAGACCTCAACCGGCAGCGTCGACCTGCTCCCCTTCACCGCTATCGCAGACGAACCGTACTCGACGTACCTGAAATTGTCCGCATAATTTGTCGACTAAGATTTCGTGTTTCACTACTCCCCCGCCGTCCCATGCGTGCCGGCGAAATCTTTCATCAGCGCTTGGCGCAACAGATCCGGCGGCAATAATCCCTGCGCGAGAATGAAGTCATGAAACCTCTTCTGATCGAACTTCGCGCCCATCGCCGCTTCAGTATCTTTCCGTAACGCCAGGAGCTTGGTATAGCCGTAGTAGTAGCTATTCGCCTGGCCCGGCGCGCGATACGTGTAGCGCTCCACTTCCTCCTCGGCGAACGCCGGAGACTGCACCACGTCGTTCTCGAGCAGGCGCTTTGCCTCCTCCGGCGTCACCTTGCCCGACTGCAATTCCGGATCGAGAAACGCGCGCGCCGCCCGCAGCAAGCGGTAATCCAGGGAGATAAGTTGACCCTCCAGCGGCATGAAGGGCCGCACCAGGTATTCGGAATACAGTCCCCATCCCTCGACATTCGTGCTGTTGAACGCGTAGCGCACGCGCGCCACTGACACGCCGTGTTCCACCATCGAATCGAACTGCAACTCGTGCCCGGGACGGGCTTCGTGCGCCGTAAGAGTCCAGGCGGCCGCGTCGAACGTAAAGTCGTCATACTTCTGTGCCGGCCCCTTCCCCTCGGCGGCAGGAATGTTCAGCGGCAACACAAATTCGCCCTTCTCTCCGGTGTTGTGCAGAAACGGCGGCGGGACCATATGCGGCGCCGGCTGCTGCGCGGTCTCCGCCGCCGAGGCAATCCGGATGCGCGCCGGCCGATCAGGCAGCGTCACCAGGTTCTGCTTCCGGATGATCTCTTCAATCTGCTTCAGGCGATTCTGATAGAAGGGCAAAATCGCATCGCCCACCAGTTGCTGCTTCTTCAACTCGCGAATGACGTCGCGATAGTCGCTCGATGGGAGTTTGCGCTGCTTGGCAATCTCAGCGGCAATCGGCTTCATCTCCGCCTGAATGTCGTCGAATCCTTGGTGCGCCAGCGCCGCCATCTGGGCGGGCGGAATGTCGATGCCGTATTGCTCGAGCGAAAACGCATACTCTTCGGGGGGCAGGCGGAAATCGGCACGCGCCTTGGGCAGAACGGTGGAACGGACCCACGCGTCGTAGTCGACCAGCTGCGCCCTCAACTTGGCAAAGGGTTCTTCCCAGCCGCTGAGCTTGTACTCCTTGCAGAGCGAAGCAATGCCCTCTAGATAATGCGAGTTCCGCGAGAGCTCGGTTTCGATTTCGACACGCGCCGGATACACCACGCCCGGCTTGGCCATTTGCTCGACCACGCGCTGTTTGAAAATCTCGGTAATGGGTTTGTAGCCAGGATCGAGCCCGGCATATCTCTTCAGTCGGATGACAGCCGCGGGCCGCCGCGCGGCGGGCGTCTGCTCGTCGAGCAGCATCCGGACGCCGCCAAACACCATCATGCTGGCGTTGGCGAAGGGTACGGCGTGGGTGCGCTTGTAATCCTCCATGCGGAAGTTCAGCTCAACGCGCCGGATGATGATTTCCAGGTCCTGCGCCACCTCCTTCTGCTTCTGCTGAGGAAGAGCGGCCTTAAACCTGGCGAGCACTTCTTCGGTCTGCTTGCGCTCCTGATCTTCGTCGGCCAAAGTCGGCTGCGATACCAGTTCGTCATACTCACTCAACCCCTGCCGCGACCCAGCCTCGGGATCGTGCTTCATCTCCACCTTGAGAAGCTGGTTGGTGAACTCATTGCTCGCGGAGATCCAGGAGGGAGTGGGCTTGTCTTGGGCGAGGACGGCAGTGGCGATGAGGGCGGAGAAGAAGATGGAAGAGGCAATTCGCATTTTTGCTCCGGCGTACGGACTGGGTCACAGGTCAGACGAGTCTATGTTGTGATCGTTAGCGATCAATGGTAATTCGTGAGGACGCTGAGCGTGACTCGGCGACCGAAAAGCAATTGAAAAGATGCACAGGTCCTTCGCTTCGCTCAGGATGACAAGCTTTTAAATTTCCCCAGCATCGCGGGAGAAGGCAACAGCATCGCCGGTACTGAGACCTGAGACCTGAGACCTGAGACCTGAGACCTGAGACCTGAGAGACCTGAGACCTGAGATCTGTCTCCCATGACCTGCCCTTCCTACATCAGCCACAACGCATCCACATCCACAATTACTTGCGTCCGGGGAATTTTCTGCGCAGCCGCATACGCGAGCATGATCCGCAAAAGCGTGTTGAGTTTTTCGCGGCTCGCCGACTTCAATACGAAGTGATAGCGATACTCCTGTTTCAGCCGCAGAATGGGCGCCGCCGCCGGCCCAAGCACGCGAATGCCTTCGTGGCGCGTTTTCTCGAACCACTTGCCCAGGATTCCAGACCACTGCAACGACTCGTCGAGCCGGTTACTGCGAACCAATACATTGGCCAGCGCGGAGTAAGGCGGGTAGTGCATCCAGCTGCGGAAGCGCAGTTCTTTCTCGTAAAAGCCGATGAAGTCGTGGCGCGCCGCAAACTGTACGGCGTAGTGATCGGGGAAATAAGTCTGCAGCACGACCTTGCCCGGCGTTTGCCCGCGCCCGGCCCGCCCCGCCACCTGCGTAAGTAACTGGAACGTGCGCTCGGCGGCGCGGAAGTCGGGCAGTCCCAGCGCGATGTCGGCGCCCACCACCCCCACCAGCGTTACGCCGTGCACGTCATGGCCCTTGGCGATCATCTGCGTGCCCACCAGCAGATCGAGCTCACCCTCATTCAAAGCCGCCAGCGCGCGCTCGAAGTCTTCCTTGCCGCGCACCGTGTCGCGATCCAGCCGCCCGATGCGCGCAGTGGGAAACATGCCGTGCAGCAGCTCTTCGAGCTTTTCCGAACCCGTGCCGAGGAAATAAACGTATTCGCTGCCGCACTCGCCGCAGACCTTGGGAATGGGAGCCTGGAACCCGCAATAGTGGCAGGCCATGCGATGGTCTTTCTTGTGATGAGTCATGGCCACCGCACAATTCCGGCATTCCATACGGCTGCCGCAGGCCCGGCACATCGCTACCGGCGAGTAGCCCCGCCGGTTCAGCAGGATCATCACCTGCTCTTTGCGTGCGAGCCGTTCGCGGATCTCCTCCGCCAGCTTGCGCGAGATGACCTGCTCCTGCCCGGTTTCCTGAAACTCCTGCTTCATGTCGATCAGTTCGACTTCGGGCAGCGGCCGCTGCTCCACGCGGTCGGGCAGTTCGATGAGCGCATACTTGTTCTTTTTCGCGTTGTAGTAGGACTCGAGCGAGGGCGTCGCCGAACCGAGCACGACCACGGCATTCGCCATCTTGGCGCGCATCACCGCCACATCGCGGGCGTGGTAGCGGGGAGTTTCCTCCTGCTTGTAGGAAGAATCCTGTTCCTCGTCGACGATGATCAAGGCCAAGTCGCTGACCGGGGCGAAGATCGCCGAACGCGTGCCGACCACCATGCGCGCCTCGCCGCGCTTGATGCGATGCCACTGCTCGGCGCGCTCCTGATCGGTAAGCGCCGAGTGCAGGATGGCCACCTGGTCGCCGAACACCTGGTGCAGATCGGCGGCAACCGTCGGCGTGAGGCCGATCTCCGGAACCAGCAGGATCGCGGAGCGGCCCGCCTCAAGCACCGTGCGCATGGCGGCCAGATAAATCGCAGTCTTGCCCGATCCGGTCACGCCATGCATCAAGATGCCGCTGAACTTCCGGGCAGCCATGACTTCCTGGATGCGTTGCAGCGCCTGTTTCTGCGCGGGGTTGAATTCGAATTCAAAGGGCGACCGCCGCGCCTTGACGCGCGAGACGTGGAACTCGGCGGGTTCCTCGATGATGTCGACCAGGCCGCGCTTGACAAGGGTGTTAAGCGTGGTGCGCGGGATGTCGAGTGCGTGCAGCACGTCGAGGCCGGCACGGCCGCCGGCAGAGCTGAGAGTGTCCATCAAAGCTTGCTGGTTCGCGTTGAGTTTCGCTCGACGGGCGGGGACGGCCGTCGCTCCATCGGCCACATCCTTGGTGAAAAGGTGCGCAGCTTGCCCCGAGTTTTCTGATGTATTGGTGGAGGGGCGGGCGTCCCCGCCCGCCGTCTCCGTAGACAATACCGCGACCCTGACCGTCCGCGCTGCGTCGCGCACGCCTGAAACATCTTCCCGCTCCAGCCACTTCTTGCGGACCATCCCGGCCAGCACGGCGCGACTTACCCTCGTAGCGCTTCGCAGACTCGCTTCGCGCACCGGCTCATCCCGATTCGCGAGATAATCCAGCACGCGAAACTCAACCAACTGCTCTTCCGGGGTTCGCCGCGCCCGCGCCGACGAACCCGACATGCCCCCAAGATGCAGGGCCATGTGTCCCTGCTCGGTAATCCCGTACAGGACCGTCCGCCGGAACTCCGCACTCAGCGGCAGCATGGTGCGGAACACTTCGCCCAGCGGCGCCAGGTAGTAATCGGCGACCCATTTCCCCAGGCGCATCAGCTGCTCGTCGAGCACCGGAACCGAATCAAGCACGCTGACCACGTTCTTCGTGACCACCGAAGGTTTGCGGTCGTGCAGGTCAACGACAACTCCGCTCATGCGCTGCTGCCGGAAGGGCACAAGCACACGCCCGCCCACCGCCGGCGCCATTCCATCGGGCACGCGGTAGGAAAACGCGGTGTCCAGTGGCACGGGCAACGCTACGTCGCAGAATTGGAAGGCGGGTGTCAGGTCTCAGTCGTCTCAGCTCTCAGCTCTCAGCTCTCAGCTCTCAGCTCTCAGCTCTCAGCTCTCAGCTCTCAGCTCTCAGCTCTCAGCTCTCAGCTCTCAGCTCTCAGCTGAACGCTGAGTTTAGCGTATCAGTTAGTCAACTGTATTCTTCAGGCCGCGCCGATGTTTTCACACGATTTTCTGACACGGCCGCGGCCTTTCTCCGCGCCCTCTGCCGCAGTTCTCTGCGCTCTCTGCGTTTTAAGATTTTTCGATTCACTCCCCGAACAAATTCTCATGGTAAGTGCTTTGCCTGAGTCCTGCCACCGCATGTCCCCCGTTCTTTCTGATACGCTCATAAGAAATCACTATCCGCTGACGTGACTGCCCGTCTTGCCATCCTCGCCGATATTCACGCCAACATCTGGGCGCTCGACGCTGTTCTGAAACATGCCAAAGATCTTGGCATCGATCGCTTCGTCAATCTCGGCGACTCGCTCTACGGACCGCTCAAGCCTCACGCTACCTACGAGCGGCTCATGCAGGAGAACGTCCTGGTCACGATTCAGGGCAATCAGGACCGGCTGATCTACGAAGCCAGCGAGCGCGACCTGGCCTATATCCCAACCCTCTCCTACGTCATTCGCGATCTGGGTGAAGAGCCGATTCACTGGCTCAGCGAACTGCCGCGCACGGCGGTTTTCGAGAGCGACATCTACCTCTGCCATGGC
This sequence comes from uncultured Acidobacteriota bacterium, assembly GCA_963733805.1. Taxonomy (GTDB): domain Bacteria; phylum Acidobacteriota; class Terriglobia; order Terriglobales; family Acidobacteriaceae; genus Gp1-AA133. Next base: position 13,861 of record CAVTEO010000017.1, read on the forward strand.
GCGCCGGGCAACGACACGATCTACCTGCTCGAAGACATCATGGATGGGTTGCCCGAAGTGCGCTCCGAGGGCGCGATCCGCGAACTGCTGCAGGGAGTTCACCAGCCTGTTGTGCTGTGCGGCCACACCCACATCCCGCGCGTGGTGGAGTTGACGCACGGTCAGCTGGTCGTGAACCCGGGCAGCATCGGCGTGCCTGCTTACGACGACGTCGACCCGGTTCGCTACCGCATGCAGACTTTCTCCCCGCACGCCTGTTACGCCATTCTTGAAAACAATGGCATGGGCTGGAACGTTTCCCTCGAACGCGTTGCTTACAATCACCAGGCCGCCGCCGAGTGCGCGCGCGAACGTGGCCGTGATGACTGGGCCCAGGGAATTGCTACGGGAAGGATCGGATAGGTCGTTGCGTCGTCAGTCGTCGGTCGTCGGCTTTCGGCCCTCGGCCCTCGGCTGGCGAAATATCGGCGGCCAATGGCGACTGCTCTGGTCGCATTAACTTAAAGATACATTTTCGCATTAGAGGACCTGTGGCGCGTTCCGGAGGCTTCGGATGACCTCAGACACCATCCCGCCCTCGGATGGCCGCCTGAGGGCTCCAGAACGCAATTACAGGGCATTCTGTGCGACGTTGATGGGGTGTTTTTTGCATCAGACATCCCTTTTATGAAGTTTCAACAACTTAGCTTGGAGAAAATGTGAAGTCCATCCGGACGGAAGCAATCGGCCATCGCCTCGCTACTCTGGTGCCTTGCCCGGCGCCTTCAATCCCAGTTCCTTCATCACCATTTGCAGATCTTTCCAGGCTTCCTTCTTCTGGCGAGGATCGCGTAGCAGAAATGCGGGGTGGTATGTCACGGCAAGCTTGGCGCTATTCCACGAGGGATCGTTGCTGCGTACGCCGGCCGGACGAAATTCGTACCAGCGGCCGCGCAGGTTCGACATGGAATCGTTGATGGCGAGCAGCGTTTTGGCGGCGACCGCGCCCAGGGCCACAATCACCTTGGGCTTGATGGCGGCAATCTGGCGCATCAGGAAGGGCGAACAGGTCTCGCACTCGTCGCGTTCCGGCGTGCGGTTGTTGGGCGGGCGGCACTTGATGATGTTCGCGATGTAGACCTGCTCGCGCTCAATACCCATGGCCTTGATCATGTTGGTGAGCAACTGGCCGGCGCGGCCGACGAATGGTTCGCCCTGCTGATCTTCGTCAGCGCCCGGCGCTTCGCCGATAAACATCAGGTCTGCGTTAGGGTCGCCGACCCCGAACACGATCTGCTTGCGCCCCTGTTTGGCCAGCCGGCAGCGCGTGCAGTCTCCGATATCTTCGCGGATCAGCGCCAGCGCCTTCGCCGGATCGCTCACTCCGGATTCCGGCCGCGACTGGATGATCTCGAAGCCGTTTTCTTCCTGCACCACGGACGCAGTAGCTTTTCTGGGAGACATTTCCTCTCGCTGTTCTGACGGGATGGGGACCTCAACCGGAAGAATCTCTGATACTTCGCTCTCCCCGACGGACGCTGCCACATCACGCCGGTAGAAATCGTAGATGCCCAATTCCTGGTAGTAGCGAACTCGTTCGGCGAGGGCGCGACGCAAATCGGGAGAAATCATTCGGGACATGCAAGGTCAGAATATCATCGGCCAGTCAAACCGGGCGGCAGGTAGGGTTTATCTCAATTCCAGTTCAACCAGTCGCGCTCGCGTTCCACAGAGCGCACCTAACCGTGGAATCGACCCCATCGACGTCCTAGGTCGTAGGGATGCGGCTGCGCTTGCGCAGCTTGACGACCTGGTCGAGCACGCGCTGGGCGACTTCCCACTTCGTGGTTTCGGGTACTTCCACCACGTCATCCTGGGTGAGGATCGTCACCGCATTGCGGTCGGAGTCGAAGCCCACACCCTCGCGCGAGACGTCGTTGACCACGATCGCGTCGAGCGACTTCTTCGCCAGCTTCTTGCGCGCGTTCTCAAGGACGTTCTCGGTTTCCGCGGCGAAGCCAATGATCAGCTGGTTGGTTTTCTTCCCGGCAAGCTCAGCCAGAATGTCGGATGTGGGCTCCAGTTCGAGCACTATCGGCCCGGTGCGTTTGAGTTTGTGTCCGGCTGCCGCCTTCGGACGGTAGTCGGAAACAGCAGCCGTCTTGATCACGATGGTCGCCTGCGGCAACAGTTTAAAAACTGCATCGCGCATCTGCTCGGCGGTTTCGACCCGGGTAACTTCGGCCGCGTCGGGCGGCAAGACCGAAGCAGGCCCGCTGAGCAGCAGCACATGAGCACCGCGCCGCAAAGCAGCTTCTGCCAGCGCATATCCCATTCGCCCGCTGGACCGGTTCGTGATGTAGCGCACCGGATCAATTTTCTCGCGGGTGGGACCGGCGGTGATCAGCACGGTTTCTCCGGCCAGATCCTGGGCTGCCCCCAGCGCCGCGAGCACGGCCGCCACAATGGCTTCGTTCGCAGCCAATCGTCCAGCCCCAATCATCCCGCAGGCAAGGTATCCGCTGTCGGGCTCGACAATCTTCACGCCGCGTTTACGCAGGATTTCGAGATTGGCCTGGGTCGCGGGATGATTCCACATGTTGACGTTCATGGCCGGAGCCACAACAACCGGCGCCGTGGTCGCGAGATAAAGCGTGCTCAGGAAATCATTGGCGATGCCCTGCGCGAACCTGGCCAGCAGATCAGCGGTAGCGGGCACCACCACCAGCGCGTCGATCGATTGGGCCACCGCAATATGCTCGACCGCCGAGTCGATATTCGGCTCGGCATTGCCCGCGTCAAACATGCCCGTGATGACTTTTTCGCCCGAGAGCGCTGCAAAGGTGAGCGGGCGCACGAACTCCTGCGCGGCCTGGGTCATAATGACCTGCACGCGCACGTCGCGGTCCTGCAGCAGGCGCAGCACTTCCGCTGCCTTATACGCCGCGATCCCGCCGCTTACGCCGAGAGCTACCTTCATGAGGCCTCTTGTTTAGATGACGGCAGAGGAGCTAACGACTGTTCCGATGAAGCGAAGGCCGGATGAGGGCTTGGCCTTCGCGGAAGGCTAGGCGTCGGTCGGGCCGCCCTGGTCCAGCGCTTCCTGCGCGATGTCGACCGCCGACTTGGGGGTTTCGGTGATCACCCACTTCACCTTGCCGGCGCGGATTTCGTCCTGCGCGATGCGGCAGGGTTTGCGGGAACTGGTTTCCACCACCGGGGGAGCGCCGCCCTGGAGCTGGCGGGCGCGACGGGCAGCCACGAGGATGTAACGGTAATTGCTGTCGAAGCCTTCGATCAACTTCATAAACTATTCTCCCGCCGCCTAGCACTTGCCTTGGTCGTTGCGGAACGAATCAAGAATGGGCTTGATGCGCTCGCGAATGTTGCCCAGGCGACATTCGTTGGCAACGGCAACCTGAGCTTCGTCCTCGGCGGTCAATGGGCGACCCGAGTGCCGCAGCCGTTCGGAAAGCACGATGGCCTTCAATTGGCCGACGGACGATTCCAGGCGGTCGTTCACTAAAATATAGTCGTACTTATCGTAATTCTCAATCTCCCGACGGGCGGTGGCCAACCGGCGGCAGATCACTGCATCGGGATCGGACGCACGATTGCGCAAACGCCATTCCAGAACCCCGCGATCGGGCGGCAACACGAAAATGCTGGGCGCGCCGGGAATCTTGGCCTTGATCTGGGCCGCGCCCTGCACGTCGATGTCGAGCAGCAGGTCCGTGCCTTCGTCCTGCGCCTCGCGTAGAAAGCGGCGCGCCGTTCCGTAATAGTTGCCATAAACCTCGGCATACTCCAGGAACTCGTCGTCGCGAATCATGGACTCAAATTCCTGGTGCGAGATAAAGAAGTACTCGCGGCCATTCTGCTCGCTGCCGCGCGGCGCGCGGGTCGTGTACGAGATGGAAAACTTCAATCCCACCACCTGGCTGCGTAGCTCGTTTACGAGCGTCGATTTCCCGGATCCCGACGGGGCCGAGATGATGTAGACATTCGTCATTCGACGTTCTGTACCTGCTCGCGCGACTTCTCGATCTCCGACTTCATCACGAGACCCATTTCAGTGATCTTCAGCGCGTCGCCGGCCAGCCCGGAAGTCTTCGAGAGCAGCGTGTTAGCCTCGCGATTCAGCTCCTGGAGCAGGAAGTCCAGCTTCTTGCCGACTTCACCCGTCTCATCGAGTAAGCCAAGGAAGTGCTGGATGTGAGTTTGCAGACGGACGAGTTCTTCCTGGATGTCGCTGCGGTCGACCAACAGCGCGGCCTCCTGCAGCAGGCGTTCGGGATCGACCTGCGCGCCGATGAGTTCCTGCATGCGCGCGCGCAGTTTTTCCACGTAATTCTGGAGGATGGCATGGCGGTGGCGTTCCACGCCCGAGCTTGCTTTCAGAATGTGTTCCATACGCTCGCGCAGCTCACGCTCGATGCCGCGGCCTTCTTCCTCGCGCATGCTGTTCAGGCGGGCCAGGGCTTCTTCGATCAGCGGCAGGACAGCGGCTTCCAGTTCGCCCTCGGTGGCGCCGGTGGCGGCGTCCATGGCGCCGGGCATGCGGAGAATCACGTTCAGGTCGGGCTCGGCGGCAAGACCAAATTCGGCGGCACCCGCGCGAAACGCCTTGATATAGCCACCCACCAGTTCGCGATTCAGGCTGAAACCTTCGGCGCCGCCGCGATCCAGGCTCAACGTGAGTTCGACGTGCCCGCGGGCGACTTTTTCCTTCAGCAGCCGGCGCAGCTTCATTTCGAGGCCGTCGCTTTCCGATGGCATGCGGAAGTGCAGGTCGAGAAAGCGATGGTTGACGGACTTCAGCGACAGGCTGAAGCTGAGCTTGCCATTGATCTGGCCTTTCACTTGCGCGAAACCGGTCATGGAGCGAAGGGGCATAGGGGCTGTTCTCGGTTCTCGCTACTCGCAACTAGTCGCCAACTGGGGCAGCCTTCTGTTGATCGACTTCCAGGAATTGCAAATCGTACAGGCGGCGATAGGTGCCTAGCTTCTTCATCAGGTCCTCATGGGCGCCTACGTCGCTGATGGTGCCGTTTTCCAGAACTACAATACGGTCCGCGCGGCGCACCGTCGACAGGCGGTGGGCGATGACAAATACAGTGCGGCCGACCACCAGGTTCTGCAATGCCGTCTGAACCAATGATTCTGACTCGCTATCCAGGGCAGACGTGGCCTCATCAAGAATCAGGATCGGCGCGTTCTTCAGGATGGCGCGCGCGATGGCGATGCGCTGGCGTTCTCCGCCGGACAGGCGCAGGCCGCGCTCGCCGATGATGGTTTCGTAGCCTTCGGGCATCTCCATGATGAAGTCGTGCGCGAGGGCGGCACGGGCAGCGGCTTCCACATCTTTCTTGGAGACGTGCGGCTGTCCGTAGGCGATGTTGTTGCGCACCGTGTCGTTGAACAGCACGGTTTCCTGGGTCACGATGCCAATTTGCGCGCGCAGCGATGCGAGCGTCACGTCGCGCACATCGTGGCCGTCGATCAGCAGGCGTCCGGAGGTCAGGTCGAAGAAGCGCGGCAGCAGGTGGACCAGCGTGCTCTTCCCCGCGCCGCTGGACCCGACGATGGCCAGCACCTCCCCGGCCTTCACTTCCAAAGAGATTGAGCGCAGGATGTCGCGGGCGCCTTCCGTATCGCGCTCATAGGAGAAGGTAGCGTCGTCGAAAACAATGCTCTTCGCAAACGCCGGCAGCGGCTTGGCGCCCGGCTTCTCGCGAACGTCGTCCTCGCTGTCGGTGAACTTGAAGATTTCTGACGAAGCGCCCACCGCTTGCTGAAAACTGTTGTTGAACAGGGCAAACTTGCGGATGGGATCGTAGAGCTTGAAAACCAGTGCGATGAAGGCCAGGTATGTCCCCGGCGTGAAGGAGCCGTGGCGGATCTCGTTACGGCCAAGCAGCAAGAGCAGCGCGATGGCGATAGCGCCGAACGTGTCCATCAACGGCGAACTCAGCGCAGCCGCCGCGACCGAGCGTAGATTGGCACGCAGCAGGCGTTTGGCGGCGCCTCGAAAGCGATCCACCTCCCACGACTCCATGCCGAAGGCTTTCACAATGCGATTGCCGGTAATGGTCTCGTGCAGGATGTTCTGAATTTCCGCGAGCTTGTCCTGACCGCGGCGGGTGGTGCTGCGTACCCGGTGTCCAATCTTGTTCGACGAGAAAATAATGGCGGGCAGGAACAGAACCAGCACCCAGGCAAGCTTGCCACCCAGCATGATGACGGCCGCCACCGTGAACAGCAGCGTGAAGAACTGCTGCAGGAATTCTCCCAGCACGCTCGACAGCGAAAACTGCACGCGCTCCAGGTCGTTGATGAGGGTCGACAGCAGCGTGCCCGTGGTGTGCTTCTGAAAGAAGGCCGACGACCGGCGCAGGATGGCGTTGTACATGCTGTTGCGCAGATCGGTGATCATGCCGAACCCGGCGTAACTGACCAGGTAGGTCCCGGCGTAATCGAAAATTCCTTTGATCAGGGTCGAGGTGATCAAGGCAAACGCGACAATGGCCCACGGATTCTGAAATAGCGACGGGACGAATTGTTCCAGGTGAATGGAGTGCGTGCTGCCCGGGATGGGCAGCAACTTCATCTCGTGAGTGGGCGGTCCAGGATTCAACACGCGATCGAGAATGGGGCCGATCAGGAGCAGGCGGAAGGCGTCCAGGAAGCCGACGACCGCCATAAGGACGACCGACAACAGCACCTGCCACCAGTAAGGGACCGCATACCGCAAGAGGCGGGTCAGTTGCCGCATACACCGTCCCGAAGAAAGAGTGCCCGGCGCGACTGGCGCCGGAGTGTCAGGATGCCGTCAAATGAGTGCAAGAGGGAATTTTACTGGAATTCCGGGGAAAAGGCAGGTGGAAGGAAAATCGTGGGAAAACTTCGCCAGGTCCGTGGCGTGAATGTAGTACTGAGGTCCTTCGACTGCGTTCGGCTGTCGCCTCACTCCGCTCAGGATGACAGAGATTGATGGAGTTGCTGGTTGATGCAATTGCTGGCGACTGATGACTGAAGACTGGCGACTGCCCTAACTATCCCGGTGGACGACCTTCACGCGGTACCCGGCCTTGCGCAGGTGCTTGCCTACGTCTTCGGCGATCATGACGGAACGGTGCTGGCCTCCGGTACAGCCGAAGCTGATGGTCAGGTAGCTCTTTCCTTCGCGCACATAGTGCGGCAATAAGTAGACCAGCAGGTCGGAGATGCGGTTGATGAATTCCTGCGTCTGCGGGAAAGAGCGGATGTACTTCGCGACCCGGGGATCGCGCCCGGTGAGCGGGCGGAATTCGGGAACAAAATGCGGGTTGGGCAGGAAGCGCACATCGAAGACCAGGTCGGCATCTTCGGGCACGCCGTGCTTGAAGCCGAAGCTGACGCACGAGACCAGAATGTTCTTGTCGCTGGATTTTTTCTGAAAGCGCTCGGTCAGGTGCGCGCGCAATTCGTGCACGTTGAACTTCGAGGTGTCGACCACCCAGTCGGCGATGGCGCGGATCGGCTTCAGGCGGCGACGCTCGGCGGAGAGCGAAGAACGGACGGGCGAGTCGGAACCGAAGGGATGCGGGCGGCGCGTCTCGCTAAAACGCCGGAGCAGGGATGCGTCGGTGGCCTCCAGGAAGATCACCATGGTCGGGATCATTCGGCGCACGGACTTCACCAGCGCGGGGAGTTTCTCGAGCTTGGAGCCCTCGCGCACGTCGACAACCAATGCGGTGCGGCGCGTCTCGAGCGACTGCACGGCCAATTCAGCGAAGCGTGGGATCAGGTCGACCGGAAGGTTGTCGACGCAGTAGTAGCCGAGGTCTTCAAAAGCCTTGAGCGCGGATGCTTTTCCGGAACCGCTGAGACCGGTGATGATGACGAGTTCGGGGCGCGGACGGTCCTCGCGGGCGGAGACGCGACGACTTTTTTTGCCGCCGCGCTTTGTTTTGGCATGGACCTTCGCTGCCATTCAATCGGATGGTAGCAGAGTTGATGAGGCGGGTTGAGTGCCTAGCGTGGTAGCGTCTTGGATGTTTTCCATGGGCGGGACATCAGTGGTGTCGAAACTGAATATTTTGGTAGAGCCCGACTTCAGTCGAGCCGATACTGAAGGTTTTGGAAGGGCGCGACTTCAGCCGCGCCGTAACTGACGCAGAAAGCATGCGGCTTTAGCTGCAGACAACTGTCATTGCAGCGCCCCAACGGCTTTTCATCGACCTGCGCGCGCTCGGCAGTCAAGATGTCGGAGCGCTCGCGCAGCGATGATCTGCACGATCTACTATCGGCACCGTTGGTGCAATGGCGATTTTTCGTCAACTGCCAGACGAAACACCTCCACTAGTTTGGTCCCGTATTGGCACCAACATTGTCAAGGCACCGAGGTTACTGTGGTTCTGCCGGTCCTTCCGCGAGCCGGATGTCCAACCGCGAACTGAGAACCGTTCGAGACGTGAAAGCTGACCTGCACAGTTCCACCATTCACCGCCAGGCCATTGAAGAACGTCCCTTGCACCTGACCGCTCAAAGTGTACGTCCACACTCCTTTGGTGCCATTAGCGGTTGCCCTGAAGCTCCCTACCCACGTGATGGGACCGGAAAATCTGCCCGTAAACAACAGCCCCTTGGGTAACCCGCGAGCTCCATTGCTTTTGATCACGAGTGACCCGCCGGCTTCGAACGTTCCCGCCACACCTAAGTTGCCTCCCCTGAGGGCTCCCGTCGTGAACTTAACCGTTCCCAGGGTGCCGGTAAGATTGGAGCCCAACACGGAAAAGCGCGTTAGTGTGGAGTTCGACAGGGAGATGTTTGAACCGTCAGTCTTGAGAGTGCCACGTGCGTTTTCAAACACCATTGCCGAACTGTTCTCCGGGGTGGCGATGGCGAAATTCAAGTCATCGAGCGCGAAGTCGTTCTGGACCGAGGCCAGATCGGCATCGACGATTTGAATTTTGGCTGAGGTAGAGCTTTGTGAGTCCCATTGAACGTTGAAAGGAATCCAATTACCATCGCGCGTGTCTGGTACGACGGTACTGATTGTCGAACCATTGATGATCACCATTAGCCTAGCCGCTTCTTGAGGCAGACTGTCGTTTGCCCAATCCGCGACCCAACCTCTGAAAAGGTAGTTCTTGCCGGGGAGCACTGATACTGTTTCTTCCCACGCAACCACGTCCGGGGTCACAGCTCCGTTTACGATCATCATCAATCCGCTGCCGGTGGTGTGATCCCCGAAAGCTAAAGCGGCGGGGTGACAGGAGTGGGGAGTCTCGGCAATTGAGTAATATCCTTCCGGGGTGCAGTCTGTGGCGGAATACGTATAGTCACTGCGGAACCCAATGTTACCTTGGCTAAAGTCTCCGTTGATCAGAAGATTACTCTGAGACCATAACGGACAAACAGCCCAGAGCAGGAACGATATTGCACGTGCGAACAATCGCAAATAACTCATTCGGGTCATGACAGAACCTCCTCGAACGTGCGTGTAGGACAATCTCAGTGGTTCGCTGCTCGGTGGTTTACCGCTCAGTGGGGACGGCTGCTGGAGTGTCGAGAGATCTGTTTCACCGAAACCATACACCTTCGCGAAAATTTTTCCGTGATGGACGTCACAGATGTCTCAACGAGATAGCCAGGACGATGAGTGAGAAAGGAAGAAGGCGACAACTGCTGTAACCAGGCCTTAGCACAAGCTTGCGCCGTTTGTTCTCCCAAACCGTGCCCGGCAGAAGCGCTTATAGTGACACTTCTCTTCGGATTTAGCTGCTGAGGGTCGCGCTTAAGTCAGTTGCCCGCCGAGATAAAGATTTGCTGGTGGAGCGATGGGCGTCTCGCCCGCTGCGCCGTTATATCCACCGCGTTACTAAAACAAGAAACGGGCGGCCTGGTTTAGCCGCCCGTTGCGATTTCGGAAACGCTCTTTTAATTACCGGCGGAAACGATCGCGGTCCCGGTCGCGATGCTCCCAGTATTGGTGGCGCTCGTAGCGCTCATGCCGCCAGTACGGGCGATTGTAGATGCGCGGGTAGACGATCGGGCGCGGGTAGACGTACGGCCGGTAAACATACGCGGGGCGCGGCACCGGCGCGACGTAGGCATATGGGTACGCATAGACGGGGCGCGCATACACCGGCCCGCCGATGGTTACGCCAACCACGACACCAGCATGCGCTTTTTCAGGCGTTGCGAACGCCAGCACAGCTAATAGTCCAAACACCGCTAGAAAGCTTTTCTTCAACATTTGCCACCTCCGTCCTTGGAAGATGAAACCCGGAGGGAGCAGAAAAGTCGCGGTACGCGGCAAAGTCCTGGGGGCTGATCAGGATGCATGATCACTGCCAGTGCGCGGAATGTGGTCAAGTTCGGTCAATGGGTAATCGCAAGCGACTGGACGTCTCCCACTTCCGTGTTCGTGATGAAAAGGAATGAATTCGGGACGTCGGTCATCTTTCCCGTCGTCGGGTCCACCTGGAAAGTTTCGACTCCTCGGTCGCAATGGAAACAGGAAGACGGCGACGAGGTCAGTTCCCAGATAAATTGCGAAGCCGGATCAAAAACCGCCCAGGTGTCGAAGGGGGAAAGAGGATCGGCGAAAAGGAAGGTGAGCGCGCCGCTGGATGCGTCGATCGAATACATCCCGCAGTTGGCTGCGAACAGGAGCTTGCCGCTGGCAGGAGAAGTGAGATTGTTGGTGTTGCTGCAGCTCGATCCGAAGGGCGAACCCGAGATCTCGGTGAGAGCTCCAGTGTTGGAATCGATTTTGTACCCACGGATGGGGGCGGCACTGCTCCCGATGGCTTCGTACAGGAATCCGGTGGATGGCGCCACGATCGCGAACGCTTCTCCTGCGCCTGCTCCAAACGGCGAACCTTGAACCATAGTGAGTGCGCCGGTAGTTGCGTCGATCGAATAGGCAAAGATTCCTGAGGCGGTACCTACGAAGAGAAACTTGTCATCTTGCGAGACGGCTATCCGTTCGCTAGGGACTGCAAATTGCTGGCCGGAATCCGCGGCGACGAAAGGTGAGGTTGCAATCGGTGAGAGGTGTCCGGTGCCGGCCTCGATGCTGAAGGCAAATACTTGGGTGCCGGCGTAAGCGTAGACGAACTTGCCCAGCTGATCGACCGCGACGCCGACGAATTTTTCTGAGCTCTCGTAAGGAGAGTCGGGCATCTCCGTCAGATTCCCGGTCTGGCGATCAATGGTGAACGCCGTAAGGCCGGACCAGTCGGCTTGATACAGAAATGAGCCAGTGGGATCGATGGCGGCAACGATGGCCATGGGGTTTGTCTCGCCTACGGGATTCGTGGTTGCCTTAGCAGCCGTGAGCGTTCCATTCGCGCCAATCACGGTCGGAAAGGGAGTTGCTCCCGGAACTTGCACCCCAATGAGGAAGTGAGCCGCGCTGGTCTGGCCTGCTCCTCCGATGCCGGCGGCAAATCCGCCGCTACTCGGCGTTCCAGGTGGAGGCGGGCTCGATCCAGGGGAAGTCGGTGATCCCGGAGCCCCGGACTTCATGTCCGACGAACCACACGACAACGACACGATCGCAAGAGCAACCATTCCGGCTAATGACCACGCAGAGAAAATTCGCAACCTCATAACCGCCTCGCGCTTTGGATATAAACTCGCGCATTCGATGTGACGGCAGTTGCTAGGGTTTTCCGATACGGAGTAAGCCGTAAGGAATCTGTGCAGGGTATTTCCTAGGGTTTGCGCCTAAGAAAAGTATGCAGGCTTGGCACGACGGAGAGCCAACTGCGGTGGAGGCGCGTCTCAGCAAGTAGTCGTGAGTCGGCGGATTGCCCACTCGGCGCTTTCGGCAATCACCGGGTCCTCGTCTTTGCGCAGCTGTTGGAGCGTCGACAGAAATTTCCGATTCCGGCTGTTGCCCATCGCCACGATGGCGTTGCGCCGCAGCCCGCTCAGCTTCGCGCGGCGAACCGGCGAGCCTCGGAATTTCTCTCGAAACTCTTCAGCCTGGATCCCGGCCAGCCACTCAAGCGCAGGATTCACGAGCCTGTCCCTCGGCTGAAACTCAGGCGCAGTGCTGGCGGGTGCTTTGCGATTCCAGGGGCACACGTCTTGACAGATGTCACAGCCGAACACATGCCGGCCCATGCCTTCGCGCAACTGTTCGGGAATCGCGCCGCGCTTTTCGATGGTGAGATAGGAGATGCATTTGTTCGCATCGAGTTGGTAGGGGCCAAGGAAAGCGTTCGTTGGGCAGGCGTCGAGGCAACGGGTGCAGGTGCCGCAGCGGTCGGGTGCGGGCAGGTCGGGCGTGAGTTCCAGCGACGTGAGAATCACACCCAGGAAGAGCCACGAGCCCAGCTTCTGATTGAGCACGCAGCTGTTCTTGCCAATCCAGCCGACGCCGGCGTACTTCGCGTAGACTCGCTCGACGATGGGGCCGGTGTCGACGTAGCACCAGGTGCGGAGTGGGGACTGGGCGCCAAGGTTGGCCTCGAAGGGGTTCCCGTTCGCTGCACCTCGGTTCAGGGCTTCGGTGAGTTGCTTTTCGACTGCGCGCAATTTCTTGAGAACGGAATCGTGGTAGTCCTCGCGGCCCCATGCGTAGCGGGAGATCCATCCGCGTTTCGGATCGTTGACCTGGGTGGAGTAGGGCCGGGCGCTGTTGTAATTGATGGCGCACACAATCACGCTGTGCGCCCAGGGGGCGGCAATGTGCAGGGAGGAACGCTTGAGGCGTCCGGCATGGTCGCGGGTTTCGAGATATTTCATTTCGCCGGCGTGGCCGGCTTCAATCCATTGCGGAAAGTAGGCCAACTCGTCGAAGTCGTGGACGGGAGCGATGCCGGCGAGTTCGAAGCCCGCGTCGTGCGAGGAGCGCTTCACGATTTCGGTGATGGAGGCAATCGAAGGCATGGGTTGCAAGATTGGGAACTAAAACTTGTTGCGGCAGCTTGGCGGCACGGCTGAAGGCGTGCTCTCCCGAATCCTAAACTCTTTTGGGACGGTTGGGCGCTTGTTGAGTGCGCGACGGTGCGGGAAGGGTTCCTTCGCGTTCTCGCGGGTCAAGCGCTTCCTGAAAAACCCTAAAACGCAGAGTGCGCAGAGAACTGCCGCAGAGAACGCAGAGAAAACCTGGACGAGGCCGATGCGGGAGAATTGACGACCAGACCACCCAACGACTGACCACGGACGGCTACCGATCAGGATTCGCCAACGACCAACGACCAAGGACGGCGTTTATATCCCCAGCTTTTTGACTTCCTCGTTGTAATACTTGCGGTAGAGGATGTCCCACTCCTGGCTGCCTTCGAGGATGGTGCGCTTCTGGCTCTCGATTTTCTGGCGGGCCGACTGGTCGATGCGGGCTTCCTGCATCAGCAACTCTTCGAGGATCTTGCGGACTTCGAGACGGATCGTGTTGCGATCTTCGAGGAAGTCCGCTTCCGATGTGTCCGCCAGCGCATCCGTGACCACGTGGGCCACCTTGTTGACTTTGTCGCGGCTTAGTCTCAATGCAATTCCTTCGAAGTCTTTTTCACCGCAGCGTCACAAAGACACAGAGGAAATCAGAATCATTAATCTTTGGTTTCTCTGTGACTCTGTGCCTCTGTGGTGAAATCAACCGTTTCCTCTCACAACACTGCCTTGTATTTCCGCACGAGTTCGCTTTTTACCTTGCGAAACATTTCCTGGTAGTTGGCGCCGCTACGGCGCATTTCGTCGGAATACGCTTCCAGGATGACGCGCACCTCGTCGTTGATGCGGTCCTCGAGCGACATTTCCTCAAGCATCGCCGTGTGGACGCGCTCGGTCACGGCGGGCACATTGCTGGTCTCAATGAACTCGCCGGCGATCAGCTTTTTTGTGAGTTCGCGGGCTAAATAGCCCACATATTCTTTGGAAAAAAGCATTGTTTCGTTCGGGGGTCTGTTGTGAAACAGATAGTCTAGCACACTGAAAGGCAGCCCTAAGCCGTTAGCCCCTAGTCAGCGGGCGAACAGGCAACGCATCGCGAGCGCCCGCGCCCGGTATTCCCACCCTGCAAAAAAGGCTTACAATGCCCAATTAACGAGAGAACAAAGAATGACTTCCGCCGCCGACGATCTTTCGGGATTAAAAGACGACATGATCGCCTTCATTGAGGGCCATGGCCTGCGCCGTTTCCACGGCTACGTGGACTACGAAGAAGTGCAGTGCGTCATGTGGAAGAGCGGGGAGAATGCCGACGGCTGGAAGGATTTCGTGGAACTGGCAAAGTCATCGGGTGCGCCATTCCTCACCATGGATTCCTGGACGCTGAAGCGCGAGGAACTGGAAGAACTGATCCAGCGGCTGAGCACTGCCGAATACACCAACGATGAAGACGTTGAAGATGCGCGCTGGCTGCGGACCTACACCGGGAAGACCGGCTTTGTGCAGTTGGGCTGGGCATTTCAGGGCACTCTCTTCGTATACGAGACCAGTACGGAGTGGTATGAGCGGTACCAGCGGCTCATCGAAATGTCGGACGATTTTGGCGGGATTCCGATCGATGGGGCAGGTCCGGACGAGGAAGATTGATTGTGGCAACCAGGCGGACGAGGGCGCCCGCCTCTCCACCGGAAGAATTGTTAGGCTCGTAGTTTCGCCCGCCGGGTGATTCCAGCCGAATTTCTTAAACTCCATGCAGTGGCTCGCGAAATCCGTCTCTGCCGGGCGAGTCGACGCTCTTGCCGAAGAGCTTCGCGCGGCGGCCGGCTTGCGGATGCATGGCGATCTTCGACTTTCCGCGACGCTCTCACGGCTTCTGGTCATGCGCGGCATCGGGGACGCTTCTGCCGCACAGCGCTTTCTCGCTCCTCGACTGGAAGACCTGCACTCGCCGTATCTCATGAGGGGAATGCGCACCGCCATCGAACGGCTGGACGCGGCCATTGAACGCAGCGAAGGAATTCTCATCTACGGCGACTACGACGTGGACGGCACCACGGCCATCGTCATCCTGAAAACTGCCATCGAACTGTGCGGGGGTGCGGCCGACTTCCATGTGCCGCATCGCATTCGCGAAGGCTACGGCATGAAGGACGACGTGATCGAGCGGGCCGCGGCGGCGGGGATTCGTCTGATCATCAGCGTCGATACCGGCATCCGCGCATTCGCGGCCGCGGAAACTGCCGAGCGCTTGGGCGTCGACCTGATTGTTACGGATCATCATCTGCCCGGAAGCGACGGTGTCCCCAAAGCGCTCGCGGTGCTGAACCCGAATCAGGCAGGGTGCGACTATCCCTGCAAAACGCTGTGCGGCGCGGGTGTGGCCTTCAAGCTGGCGCAGGCGCTCATGGAGAAGCGGCTCGGGGACAAAGACCAGTCGCACCTGCTGATGTCGTTTATGAAGGTGGTCGCGATCGCGACTATCGCCGATGCTGTGCCACTCACCGGGGAGAATCGGGTGTTCACCAAGCTCGGCCTCGACGCATTGCGGCGTGTCGTCAATCCCGGGCTGAAGGCCCTCCTCGAGATGGCGCAGATACCGGCGACGCGGCCCCCGACATCGGGGGAGATCGCCTTCCGCATCGCGCCCCGCCTGAATGCGGCCGGACGCATGGATGTGGCCCGCGACGTCATCGAACTGTTCAGCGTAAAAGACCCGGTGCGGGCCCGCCAGATTGCCGGTCGCCTGGACCAGCTGAATGCCGAGCGCCA
Organism: uncultured Acidobacteriota bacterium; assembly: GCA_963733805.1. Lineage (GTDB taxonomy): Bacteria > Acidobacteriota > Terriglobia > Terriglobales > Acidobacteriaceae > Gp1-AA133. The sequence goes on from CAVTEO010000017.1 coordinate 29,500, forward strand.
GGAGGAGGAGCGCAAAATTCTCCAGGCGATCGACCAGCGCTTCGAGCAGGAGCCCGGCCTGCGCAACGCGCACTGCGTGGTGATCGACGGCGATGGCTGGCATCGCGGCGTGATCGGCATCACGGCCACGCGAGTGGTGGAGCGATACGGACGGCCGACCCTCGTGCTCTCCCACGATAACGGCGAGGCGCACGGATCGGGCCGATCGATCCGGGCTTTCCATTTGCTGGACGCACTCGAATCCTGCCGCGAGTTGTTCACGCGCTACGGAGGCCACTCGCACGCCGTCGGATTTTCCCTGCCCTCGGCGCGCGTACCCGAATTGCGCGCGCACCTGGACGAGTATGCGCGCCTGCGCCTGACGCCCGCAGACTTCGAGCCGGTGCTCGACATCGACGCAGAACTCGATCTGACGCAGGTGACGCCCGACCTGTTTCAAGCCCTGGAACGGCTGGAGCCGTTCGGACAAGGAAATCCCGAGCCGGTATTTTCGGCAAGGGCGGTGCGCATGATGGCGCCGCCGAAGATTCTCAAGGACAAGCACGTGAAGTTGAGGTTGGCTGCGGCGATCGCGCAAGTGCAAAAATCCGAAGAAAGCGCAGTCGCCGTATTGGCCACACCGCGTTGTGACCCTGACTCAACGGAAATCAAGCGCGAAGCCAAGTCAGCCGCAGCGGACACAACTCTGAGAACAGAGAACCGAGAACTGATAACGGAATCTCCCGCCTGGAAACGCAACATCACCTTCGACGCCCTGGGCTGGCACATGGCCGAACGGTTGCAGGCGGCAAAACTGCTGGCCGGCGACACCCTCGACATCGCCTTCTGCGTTGGGCACAACGACCATCCCGAGTACGGCGGGCTGGAACTGGCGCTGCGGGACTTCCGGAAGTGAGCCCGGCAACGTTGGTCCGAAAACAGGCAAGCTTTACTGCGAGATATTGCTGACTTGCAGGCGGCCGCCCTTGCCCAGAACCATGGCTAATCCGATAGCCGAATTCATCGTGTCTCTGCCTCGTCGCCCTTCAATTTGCTCATACACCTTCAGCGCGGCTTGGTACTGCGTCGCCGCATCGGAGAATTGATTCAGGTGCCGATAGGTGTCAGCCAGGTGAAAGTGGGCGTTCGCAAGGTCTTTTTCCGGTAATCCGTGAAACAGGGTCTCGTATCCCGAGACCGAACGTGTCAGGAAGGATTCCGCATCCTGATACCGTCCGGCCTTGTCGGCCAAGAAACCGAGATTCAACAGCGCTGCCGCATCATCGCCCCAGGCCGCCTTAGGATCTTTGCTTAGAATTTCAGCCGCCTCGGAAAAGAGTTTTTCTGCCGCGACATCGTCCCCTTCGTCGCGGGCGATGATTCCCAGACTCAACTTGGCTCTGCCGGCAATGATGGTGGAGTTAGATCCTTGTTGCACGGCCAGATCCACTGCGCGCTTGAGCATGGGTTCTGCTGCGTCATACTTGAGTTCTACCCTATAGACGATCCCGAGCCAGGTGAGGGTCTCAAGGACGTGGGAGCCATTCGGCCACCATTTTTCTGCGAGGGGCAAGAGGGCTACAAGTGTTTGTTCGGCAGCCGCATCATTCTTGGTGGCATGAGCGGCAAGAGCCTTGCCCATTTCAACCTGAAAGGTTCTCTCGTGGTCCTGCTGCACGAAATACCAAACGGCTCCGCAACCGAAAACCAGGACCAATACAAGGACTATCACCCTGTTCATGTCACTCCTCAGAAGGTCAGCATGGCTGCACCATTCGGGGTGCGAGCTTCGCCGACCGTGAGGGTAGGTCCTGGGGCTGGAATGAGACAGATTACGGAAGATACATCGCTCAATTGAACTCTGGCCTTAAGCGGAAACTACTGCGTACCCATCATCGCGGAGTTACTTCCGCTGGCGTCATGTCCCCTGCATACTTTTCCCTTCGCCATTCCACGTGCACGCGGCGAAGCACCCGCTCGACCGCCGCGACCGTCTTGACCACATCCTCGTGCGAGGTTTGCCAGTTGCAGACGCTCACGCGCATTCGTTAAACGACACCAGGACGAGCTGCGAGTTTCCAGCAATCCAGCCCCTGCCCACTCGAAGCTGCTGGCTCGTAGCGCTCCTGGAGGAAGTGACGAATAGGTAAGGCAGTCTTAAGATTTCAATTAGATCTGCCTGCAAGAACTGTTCTTAGTGTTTAGCAGAGGCTGATTCACGATCCACTTTCTTAGAAGAAGAATTGAGGGGTCTTGTTCTCAATCGGCTCCTTAACGGCCTCGGTCGATTCCACTGAGAAAAGTTGGAAATCAGTGAAGGTGTGAACCCGCTCGTAACGGTGGCCGCGATATGCAACGTAGAGAGAAGTACTGTCAGGTAGCCAGAGGCGAGTGTGGCGACTCGGAAACTCCACTGGGGCGTAGGTGATGACGTGGTGTTCCCGCTGCAAATTGATCTGCGTAAGCGGGGAGACCAAGTCGGTTTCTATTCGCAAGACGTCATAGCTGTCAGTAGTGATCCATGCTCTGCCCTTAAATCTGGTCAGGTTGATGGAGCCCCCGCTGCGGATGGCGGCGAATGACCGGTTCGGGTCGTTACTCTCCACGAAATGCAGCTGCCATACAGGCAATCCCTGCACGTCGGTCAGTCCCTCGCAGCGGAACTCGAAATTGCCAACATGACTTGGGTGAAAAATCAAAGCAAATACTGCCGATCCAAAGTCCATCACCGGCTTCCGGGTCGGATCAGACCCTGATCGATACTCCTGAATACTCGGATAGCCCGAGGAATTCTGTTGAATCTCAGCAACGTAGTTCACAGTTTGTGCGCTCGAATTCCGTCTCTTTCCGTTCTTGTCGATGTCAACCTGCTCGATGTACTCGCTCGCACTAAAACGCCGCATGCTCTCAATCAGGTCTAAGCTGTGATTACTCGTTCCTTTCAAGATTTGCGGCAATGGACAAGCGGCGCCGTTGCTCAGTACGGCAGGTAGGCTTGCGTCAATGTCGGGCGGTTCCCATTCCCGCATCGATGAGCGATCGATGGTGCCGCTTGCCGGCTGAGTGGCCACGGCGTGGGATGCATTGGTCTGGCGTTCCAGGTCCGACAAGTACTGCACCACCATTGCGGCATCGGAAACACTGTCGGAGTACTTAAGGTACTCGCGCAGCTGCACCGCTTCGTTCGCGGAATCACGTTTGGCCTCGTAAATTTGAGCCATGAGGAAGTGCAAACGAGGCTCGCGATGCTCTCTGTCAATCTGCAAGGCTCGCAGTCCGCTTTTTTCCGCCTCTGCCAAGTTGTGAAGGTTCAGGTTCGCAGCGGCGTGGTACTCGTAAGCGACGGCATTGGCGGACGGGTCCAGTTCGAGCGCCCGAGAACTCAACCTAAGTACTTCGTCCCAGGAATGGGCGCGCGTGGCAATGTCTGCCTGGCAAAGGTATGCCGGTACGTAACCAGGCTCCTCGATCGAAGCCTGAAGACAAGCATCGCGGGCCTCGGCGGTCCGTTGCTGTGCCGCGAGTACCTGGCCGAGCGTGACCCATGCGGCAGCGTATTTCCGATATTCGCGGAGGGCGTTGCGAAAGTGCTTCTCCGCATCGCCACGTTTCTTCTTTCTCAAGGCCGCGCAACCTTGCTGATATTGGTTTTTCGCTTTGGCTGCTCTTTGCAGCTGCCAAACGGCCACCGTCGGACTACTCATTCGCGATAGCGGAGGCAACAGGCAGGTGGGATCGTTTTCGGCGGCCGTTTTTCCGTGCTCGCCGGCAACCTTAGTTGAGTTACGCAGGTTGACCTGGTCACGAGTATTGACGATGGTCCCGGGAAAGTCCCTTATGTCGTCGGGCGGGTTAGGCAAGCCCAGGGTGCCCGGCTGCACCTGCGGTTGGGGTTGGGGTTGGATTTGGGGCTGGGTTTGCGGAAATGCGGAGGAACCCAAGCAGGCGAACAGAACGACCACGACCGGGACAATGGGTGGACAGGTGGCGAGCGACCGCCGCCGCTGCGCTCTTGATACTCGCATGGCACGATCTCCTGGCGCGGCATGGTAGCACTGTTCCCCGGGCGTGCCAACAGGCTGGGCCAGCATCCCGTGGACCGACTATTTTCCGCACTCGGGCGAACCTGGAGCTTCGAGTCCAGAGACTGATCGCCCCTTAGGAACCCCTATCCCTCCTGCCTGCATCAACTACACTAAACCCACATGCCCATTCAGGTTCCCCGCCTTCGGCGCTGGCTTGTGCTTGCTGCGGGCTTATTGTGCCTGGTGGTCGCCGGAGCTTACGTTCATCGCCGGAGGCAGGCTCGCGAGGTCTTGAAGCAGATTCCCGCGAAGATGAATCTGAACATCCAGCAGACGGCGGAGGGGTTCAAGGTTTCCAAGTCCGAACAGGGGCGCACCCTTTTCACCGTGCAAGCCAGCCGGGCCGTGCAGTTCAAGACCGGCGGACGGGCCGAACTGCATCACGTCACCATCACGCTGTATGGCCGCGATGCCAGCCGCTACGACCAGATTTATGGCGACGACTTCGCCTACGATCCGCTAACTGGCGACGTAACCGCCCAGGGCGAAGTGCGAATCGACCTTGAAGCTAACCCCGAGGGGCTGCTCAAGCCCGATCAATCCAAGCCCGAGGACATGAAGAATCCCATTCACCTCGTGACGCACGACCTGGTTTTCAATCAGAAGACGGGCAATGCGTTCACCCGGGGGAAGGTGGAGTTGCGGATGCCGCAGGCGACCGGCTCAGCGATGGGGATTCACTATACGGCGAAAGACAACGTCCTGACGCTGGATTCGCAGGTGAACCTAGTTTTGTCGGGCGCGCGCCGTGGGACGTTGCAGGCCACCCGGGCGGTCATCACCAAAGAACCGCGCCAGGCGGTGCTCGAGGAGCCTCGCCTCGCCGACGGCGCGCAGAAGATGCAGGCGCGGCGGGCAACGTTATTTTTGCGCGATGACAACACGGTGGACCATGTCGTGGCCCGCGATGACGTGCAGGTGCAGATCGCCGGAAAATCTCCGGTGCAGGCGCGTGCCGGCAACGCGGAGTTCACGGTTAATCAGGCGCAAGATGGGCTATCGCGCGCAGTCTTTCATGGCGACGTGCAGATTGAGTCCAAAGGCGACCGCTCCAGCCGCGTGAACGCCGGACGCATCCAGGTGGATTTTGCGTCCCGCAACCGGGTGAGCAAGATTCACGCCGAAGAGAATGTGAAGTTGGTCGAAGGAGCATCCGCTGGGCCCGGGCCAAGTCTGGCGACGAAAGTCGCCGATGGAGCGGCGGGCGTCCCCGCCCGCCGGGACGGGGAAGCCGCGCAACAGATCGAGATCACAGCCCCCGCAATCGACTTCTTCATGGCAAAGGGCAAGGGCCTGGATCACGCCGAGACGTTGGGTGCGGCGCGTATCGCAATCCTGCCGGCGAACGGAGACGGATCGTCGACCGCAGTGACGGCCGGAAACTTCCAGGCGAAATTCGCCGCCAACGGCCGCTTGAGCAGCGTGCACGGCGCCCCCGAGGCCAAGGTCGTGAACACGACGCCAGGCCAACCCGACCGCACCAGCACCAGCGACCAAATCGAGGCTACCTTCCTTCCGGCTGGCGGCATCGAGGCCATCGTGCAACAAGGCAATCTCGCCTACTCCGACGGCGAGCGGCAAGCCCACGCCGACCGCGCGCGCTATACGCCGGCCGATCAGATGCTGGTGCTCACCGGATCGCCGCGCATCACCGATAAAGGCCTCGCGACCACTGCCGACACATTGCGTATGAATCGCGGAACAGGCGACGCAGTTGCGGAAGGCAACGTCAAGACCACTTACAGCGATTTGCGGGAGCAGCCGAACGGCGCCCTGCTGGCCGGAGCCTCGCCCATTCACGTCACCGCACGCAGCATGACGGCGCATCGCGACTCAGCCAGCGCAACGTATTCGGGAGACGTGCGCCTTTGGCAAGACGCGAATGTCGTGGAGGCGCATGACATCGAATTCGACCGCGACCGGCGCTCGATCGTGGCACGCGGCAACGGACGTCCGGTGTCGACAGCCCTGGTTCAGATCGACAAGAGCGGAAAAGTAACGCCCATTTCCATCACTTCCACCCGGCTAACCTACACAGACGACCAACGCAGGGCGCAGTTCGAGGGAGGAGTGACGGCAAAGGGAGCCGACGTGATCGTGATTGCCGAGCATGTCGATGCGTACCTGGCGGCGCGAAGCCAGAACGCGTCAGGCGCCATGAAAGGACAGGGGCAACTCGACCGGCTGGTTGCGGAAGGCAACGTACTGGTTCAAGAACCGGGGCGAAAGGCGACTGGGAACCAGCTCACCTATATGGTGGCGGACGACAAGTTCGTCCTGAGCGGCGGAACTCCTAGCATTTTTGATGCCGAACGGGGCAAAATCAGGGGGGATTCGTTGACTTTCTTTAGACGCGATGATAGGGTGCTCGTGGAAGGCAAGGATAGCTCACCTACCGTAACGCAGACGCGAGTGGCACGTTAAATGCACTCATTGGCCACCGACGAAATCGGAAAAACTTACCGTGGTCGCCGGGTTGTGAAAGGCGTCAGTCTGCGCGTGGACCAGGGCGAAGTCGTTGGATTACTTGGCCCCAACGGCGCCGGCAAGACCACCTCCTTCTACGCCATAGTGGGTCTGGTACCCCCCGATACGGGCCGGGTGATGTATGACGACGAGGACATCACCGACGTGCCGATGTACCTGCGGGCACGCCAGTTTGGCATCAGCTACCTGCCTCAGGAACCCTCAGTATTCCGCAAGCTGACGGTTGAGGAAAACATCCTCGCCGTGCTTGAGGCCCAGCCGATTTCCTGGCACGAGCGCCGGGAGAAGATGGAAAAGCTGATCGAGCAGCTGGGGCTGGATCACATCCGGCAGAACCGCGGATACGCGTTGTCGGGCGGGGAGCGGCGGCGGGTGGAGATCGCGCGCTGCCTCTGCATCAACCCGACCTTCATCCTGCTGGACGAGCCGTTTTCGGGGATTGATCCGATCGCGGTGCTCGATCTGCAAAAGATTATTTCCGACCTCAAGGCCAGCGGCATCGGAATTCTGATCACGGACCATAATGTCCGCGAAACTTTGTCGGTAACGGATCGCGCCTACATCATTAACGAGGGGCGCATTTTTCGTGCCGGTACGCCGGAAGCCCTGGGCAGCGATCCCGAGGTTCGGAAGGTGTACCTGGGAGAAAGCTTTTCTCTGGTGTGAGGCAGCCCAGCCGGAACGATGTCGAACGAAATTAACGCTCTGACGTTACGGCTGTAACGTAGCCGGAATATGAATTTGCTTTGATACTGGGACTTGGGGCCTTGAGTTGCCAACAGCCGACAGGCTTCGACGGGAAGAACGCATTCGTGGTGGAAGTGGCTGGGATCTCAAAGGGTTAGGAGCTAGTTAGACCTCGCATGGTAATGCTGCAGCACAAGTTGAACGTCAAGCTGTCGCAGCGGCAGATTCTGACCCCCGGCCTGGTGCAGATGGTGTCGGTCCTCGCGCTCAACAAGATTGAGCTCAAGGACATGATCAATGCGGAAATGGTGGAGAATCCGGTTCTGGAGGAACTGGAAGATTCCGTTCCGCTGATTGACGAAGTCGGCCGGCGCGAAGAAGAGCGCGACCGGGTCAGTTCCGCGGCGACGGTGGAAGAGACGCCGGTTCCGGCGGAGGAAAAGAAAGATCCGTTTGACGAGATCGATTTTGGCTCGTTCTTCCAGGAGTATCTCGACCCCGGCTACCGCAGCCAGAGCGAGATGGAAGACATTGAGCGGCCATCCTTCGAGAATTTCCTCTCGAGACCCACAAATCTCACCGATCACTTGATGTGGCAGCTGGGAGCGCTCTCGGTAAGTCGCAAAGTTCGGGAAGCCGCCGAGCTGATTATCGGGAACCTCAACGAAGACGGCTACCTGATCGCGACTGACGACGAGTTGATGGGGGTCGCGGCTCCTTCCGCGCCGGAAGTGGACGCCGCTGTTCAGGAGAACCTGCTGAAAGAGGTCGAAGCGCTCGGCATGGCCGCGGAGATCGCAGGCGTCGACGGTGCCAGTGACTTCTCGGCGGACTGGGATGGTTCCGCGGGCGCAGCTTCAGAACTGGGCGTAGGAGTGACCGCAACCGCAGTGGCTCCGGCTCATGAAATCCCAGCCGAACCTGCTCCGGTTCCCGACGCACCAGCGCCTGCCGCGAGACCTCTGTACAAACCGAGTTTCACGCTGAATGAGTTGCATGAGGCGCTCGAACTGGTTCGCCAGCTGGATCCGCCGGGCGTTGCCTGCCGCGATCTGCGGGAATGCCTGCTCTACCAGCTGCGCTACATCCAGCAACAGCATCTGCATCAGAAGAACGGAAACGGCACCGCCAGGTTCTGGCCGATGCGATTGCAATCGTCGACCAGCATCTGCGCGCCGTGCAGATGAAGCAGCACAAGGAAATTGCCAAGGCGATTGGGCGTCCGATTGAGGCCATTCCTCCCGCTCTGGAGTTCATCAAGACACTCGACCCGCGTCCGGGTCAGCAATACAACAAGGCGACCACCCGCCTGATCGAACCCGACGTGGCTTTCATCAAGCATGGCGATGAGTGGCTCTGCCTGATGAACGACGACGACGTGCCCCAGCTTCGCTTGAACCCGGCTTACAAGCGCCTGCTGACCAAAGACACCAACGACAAGGACACGCGCAACTACGTGAAGGAGCGCTACAAGAGCGCCATCCAGCTCATCAAGAACATCGAGCAGCGCAAGCAGACCATCACGAAAGTCTGCTATTCGATTGTGGCGCGCCAGCAGGATTTCCTCGAAAAAGGCATCGATCAGCTGAAACCGATGATGATCAAGGAGGTGGCCGAAGAAATCGGCGTCCATCCGTCCACCGTCAGCCGCGCGGTGGCGAATAAATACGCTCACACTCCACAGGGCGTATTCGAATTGCGGTACTTCTTCTCCGAGAGCGTGCAGGGGCCGGAAGGCGGCAACACGTCGTTGCTGATCCTGAAGCGCCGCGTGAAGAAGCTTATTGAGGAAGAAGATCCAGCCCGGCCGTTGACCGACGAGCAGATCACCCGCATCCTTCAGTCGCAGGGCATCCAGGTCACTCGCCGCACGGTTGCGAAATACCGGGAAGACATGCGCATCCCGAGTACCCACCAGCGCAGAGTGAAGAAGTAAGCTTTGCAAGGGCATGGCTTCAGCCATGCCGGAAAAGGCAACTTGAAAAAGGGGCATTCGGCACCCTGTCACCTGCAGCACCGGTTGTTTGAGGCCCAGATCGTGGAGTCAAGAATCCCAGGAGGGTGCTCAATGAACGTGGAATACACCGGCAGGCAGTATGAAATCACACCCGCCATCCGCAAGGAAGTGGAAACCGGCCTCGCGAAAATCCGCAAAATCCTAGGCGACAAGTTCGAAACCAAGGTCATCCTGGCCGTGGAGAAACACCGTCATAAAGCAGAAATCACTATCAGCCCGCGCAACGGTCCCATCGTCGGCCTGGCCCAGTCCACCGACATGAAGCTGGCCGTCAGCGAGGCGCTGGGTCATATCGAGAAACAGGCCGTAAAATACAAGACCAGGATCATCTCGAAGAAGCGCAAGTCGCATAAGAAGTGGAACGGCGAGGCCAAAGTCGACGGAGGCGAAGCGCAGGCCGCCGTCGGCCCAAGCGCAACCACCGCCGTGCCTGTGGTCGTACACAAATTCCCGGCGGTTGCGAAAACAACCGAAGTTCATCTCACGCATTCCCCTGACGCCGTGGCCTTGCGTCCGATGACGCTGGAAGAAGCGATCAAGGAATGCCACTTCCGCGATCGGGACGTATTCGTATTCCGCGATCCCAAGGGCAAGGTGATGGTGCTGCACCGGACGCGGGACGGGAAGATGGAGTTGATCGAAGCGCCTTAGAAACGGTCGTCGGTGGTTGGCACGGCTTAAGGGCACGCTTGCGCGTGCTCTTTTTACTTGCGACGAGCGGGTGGAGCACTCAATGTTTACAGCGACGCGCGCATAAACCTGTCCGCTATTATCGCCAGTGACGTCAACGATAAGAAGCCCCACTTGGTCCGGTGCTCACACTTTGTTCGCCCGGCAGCTGTTTGCGATTTAAGCGGGCTGAGGCAGTTCAGGTTGGACCCTTTCGCGCCGGACGACTCTTCCTTTCGCTTGTGTCTTGTCCGGCCATTGGACGGTCAAATCGTCGCCATCGATTCGAGCAGGAACGCGAACGTATCTCCTCAGGCCGGAAAACTTATCATCTCGTGTCAAAGGGGGATCGTATACGACGGTGTACAGTGTGCCACCGACGATCAGTGAAATCTGACGAACAACTCCACCGACAACACTCGCAATCATACCGCCGGAATCGGGGAGATCCACATCGATAAGGATTCCGCAACGGAACCCTTCCGGGACTTGACATTCTTTTCTTCCGACTTCAGCGAACCGTTCAGGGTGGGGGTTAGCAGGAGTCTGCGCGAATGCCGGGACGCTCAAGAGAATAGCGAATGCGAATCGCTTCAGCATATTGCGTCTGCGACTAATCCTCCTCGCTGCTGAGACGCAAGTCAAGCTAGGGAACGGTTTGCCTCGCCAATAGCAATTACCTTGCCGTGGTTTGACGTGATATCGCAGCTTCACGACGCTCTTTTCGCCAATCATCGGCGTTGCGGCATAATGCGGATGAGGCAAGTCAATTATGACCGCAAGAGGGCCAATGAATACGCGTTTCACCATTTTCACCTGCGCCACCCTTTTTCTTGGGATTGCGTTATTGGTCCGCGCCCAGATGGAGGCGCCGAAGCCCGCGCCCGAGCTGAAGAAACTCGACTACTTCGCCGGTACCTGGACCACGGAAGGCGAGATTAAGCCGGGACCGATGGGTCCGGGCGGCAAATTCACCGGAACAAACCACGTCCGATGGATGGACGGTGCATTCTTCCTGGTGACCCACTCCGAGTTCAATGGCGCCATGGGCAAAGGGACGGAAACGGCCTACATGGGCTACGACAGCAACAACAAGATGTACACCTACGACTCGTTCAACAGCCTGGGCGAAGCCGACCACGCCAAAGGCAATGTGGAGGGAGACACCTGGACATGGCAGAGCGAGACAAGGATGGGCCCACAGACCATCAAAGGGCGACTCACCATCAAAGTGGTTTCGGCCACGGCCTACAACTTTAAGTTCGAAATGTCGCCCGATGGCGCCACCTGGAACACCGTACTGGAAGGCAAGGACACGAAGAAATAGATAGCCGCCGATTCCATGCCTATTGAGACATAGAGCTGTGCGACGGTGGAGAAGTCTGGGGCTAAGCCCTTGCCAAGCGCCTTCCCTTAATTCTTGAGTTTCTGCCGCTCGCAGGCCTCGATGGTTTTGGTCGGATCCACGGCCTCATCGTCGACCTGTACGTGGATAATCTTTCCTGATTTGTCAATGAGGAAGGTGGCGCGCCTGGCCGTTTCCATGGCGACACCCTGGATGTCGAACTTCTTCGTCAGTCCATACTGGCTGGTCACCGGGCCTCCCCAGTCGCCCAGAATCGGGAAGCTGATTCCGTTTTGTTGAGCGAAGGCAAAGTTTGAAAAGGGGCTGTCCATGCTCACACCCAGAACCTGGGTGTCGGCGCCCTCCAGCTTAGCGAGATTCTGCTGGAGAGCTTTCATTTCGCGCGTTCAACCACCGGTGAAGGCGAAGACGAAGAACGCCAAGGCGACGTTTTTCTTCCCCTTGTAGTCGTGCAGCGACACTTTCTTCAGTTCCTTGCCGTCGAAGGCGAGCAGCGTGAAGTCGGGAGCGGCGTCGCCTACCTTGAGCTTCATGGGAGCAGGTTCTTTCTGCGCCTTGTCCTGGGATTTTTGTTGGGCTTGCGAAAGAGACGGGACCAGAACAAGGGTCAGAAGGCCGAGCCAGGTGAGATGCTTCCACTCTCGTTTCATAACGAACTCCTCCATGGCGGTCAGTGTAGCGCATTCAATTTTAAAACAGCGGGCTCCATGAATGGGCGGTGGCTGCATTTCGTGTTGAGGCGAACCTCAGCGGCTGAAGCCGCAGTGCTCTTGCTATCTGTACGGCTCGGCTAAAGCCGAGCCCTTTCAAAGCAATAGATTTTTCGGAGTTGCCGCAGACTGTCAAGCAGCGTCGATTCAGACCCTTTTGCGGCTCGACTGAAGTCGAGCCCCTCCCTACAATTTTTTCTACGAGCTCCCAATCAAAATTCCCGTGATGAACACCAGCGCTCCGCCCAATCCCACCTGCAGGGCGGCCGAGGGTATGGGCGTGTCCATGTAGCGGTGGCGGATCCAGGTAATCGCGCCTAACTCGACCAGCACTACTGCGATCGCCAGCGCCATGGCGTAGCGGAAATCCTGGATCAGAAATGGCAGCGTGTGGCCCACTCCGCCGAGGGCGGTCATTGCTCCACAGACCACGCCGCGAATCCAGGGATGCCCGCGGCCGGTCAGGCTGCCGTCGTCGGAGAGCGCTTCGGCGAAGCCCATGCTGATGCCGGCGCCGATGGATGCCGCCAGGCCGACTACGAAGGCGTCCCAACTGTTGCGCGTGGCCAGCGCGGCGGCAAACACGGGGGCGAGGGTGGAAACCGAACCGTCCATCAGGCCGGCGAGGCCGGGCTGCACGATCTGCAGCACAAACAGGCGGCGGTTGGCTTCATCTTCTTGGGCCTTCACGCCGGCAGTCAGCTTTTCTTTTTCGAGTGCGTCAGCCCGCTCCTCGTGATGGCGTTCTTCGTTGGCCAGATCGTCGAGCAGTTGACGGACGCTGGCATCCTGCGAACGCCGGGCCGCTTTCTCGTAGAAGCCGCGGGTCTCCAGTTCGATGGCGCTGGCCTGGCGGCGCACGGTTTCGAGCCCCAGCGGCCGCACCAGCCACACCGGTTTGCGCTGCACAAAGCCGCGCACGTCCTGGCGGCGAATCAGCGGGATATGTTCCCCGAATTTCTGCTTGTACAACTCAATGAGCCGCCGCCGGTGGCCGGATTCTTCCTGGCGCATGCCGTCGCAAACCGCGGCGGATGCCGGGAAAGCGTCTCGCAGTCCTTCGGCAAAATCCGCGTAGACGCGTTCGTCTTCTTCTTCCAGCGAGATGGCCAAGGCAAGAATTTCTTTTTCGGAAAGAGCTTCGAAGCTTTTCATGGCCGGGATAGATTACCAAGTACCACCTGCAGCGGCCTACTGATACCCATGGTCATCAGTAGCGGGGTGCGATCTCAGGTGCGAAGGAAAATAGATCAACCGCAGCCAGACAGTTCCGGTAACACTTGCCAACAAGACCGCGCCGGGAGGATGGAACATTGTTGGCATGGTCCTTCCGTAATGTCCCGCGTCCATGGCCCCGGGAACATAATTCTTAAAGAAGTGAACCCCGCTTTCCAGACCGGCACCAATCCGCGACCACCGCGAATGCACCTTGCTGGCACGACTCCGGCCATCCTTCGCTTCGAGAGTGGGCTTCGGGTGCGAGGAAAGCTACAGGTCATTTCCGTTACCGGCGGTTTGCTGTGCCTGTCGAATCCTCTGAACCAGGGGTCTCGCGCCCAACTTATGTTTCTGACCGATGCCGGGGCCGTGCTAGGCACAGCAGAACTGCTGCCTTCGGTTTCCGATACCCTGCAGCCCTTCCGATTCCTTACGATCAACGATGATCACGAGCAAAGGCTCCGCGCTGTGATTCAACTGTCAGTAGAGCGGAATCGTCTGGATCAACGCTCGATCGTCAATGATCGAGCCTGGTGAGGCAAGCAGCAACGAGTCGATCCGCAGTGATGGGATGAGTCAGGCTGAGGCGCGTCGAAGTTCGTTACTTCTCCACTTCCGCATTCCCCGCCGTCCCAACCACGTCCATGACTAACTCCTGGCGCCGTTTGCCGTTGGGGTTGCGGGTCTCGAGCACCCGCACGCGGCGGGCGGCGATGCTGACGGGGTGAATCTTTCCGATGCGGCCATCGGCGACTTCGGCGCGGAAGCGGAACCAGTCGGTGCGGAACAGGCGGCCGGAGACGTAGAACGTGATCGACACGGCGACTACTCCCATGTAGTCATCTCCGGTGCAATCGAAGAATCGTTTGCCCAGCTCGTCGACCCAGGTTGTACCGCCCACCAGCGGCTCGTTCAGGAAATACCGCGACGAGGGGACGCCCAACGAGAGTTTGCGCAGTTGCACCATCTGCAGCAGCACGGAAATCTTGGCAAGGTTGGTCACCACGAGCTTGGCGTCGTGCGGGGAAACCCTTTCCAGCTTGATGTGCAGTTCCGGCGACCACTCGCGCTCGAACTCTTCGCGGGCCAAGGCGAGGCTCTTGTCGCTGGCCGCGGCGTAGCGAAGGGTCGCGCGCGCCAGCACCAGGCTCAGGATGGTCGTCACCACGGTCGCGATCAGCGGAATGTAGGCAATCAGCAGCGTCAGGACGCTGTGCTGATTAAACCATTGCACCAGATTCATGCGCGACCAGTCCTCCTGCTTTGCAGTAATCGAGGGGATTAAAGCAGTTTAGCGGGCATGAGGCTGGGTGCACAGTGGCCGAAGGACTAGTCCGGCGGAAGTGGACTTTGGTTACCTGGCGGTGGTCAGGGCTAGCCGAGGCTTAGTCCCTGCCGAAGGGTGCACTAGCCGTGAAAACTGGCGGAAGTGTGAAAGCCTGGTCCCCGCCCCTTAAAGCCCTGATGTCACACGCCTCGGCTTGCAGGCGTGGTAGCATCTTTTTATCCTCATGCGTTTCCGGCGAACCGTGACACGCTTCCCGTATTGCCGAGTTCTTGTTCCCATCCTGCTTTTTCTCTCAACAGTCGGGCTGCGACCGTCGATTGCTCTCGCCGCCGAGCCGCAATGGCAGGAATATCGTTCGGCGCACTTCACCGTTGTGACCGACGCCGGCGACAAGAAAGGCCACGAGCTGGTTTTGCGATTTGACCAGATGCGCGCGGTGTTCGCGGAACTGCTGGCGCGCAAGAAGGTCACCATGCCAGTGCCGCTGACCATCTACGCGCTCACCGATGACAAGCGGTTCTTCCAGATGGCGCCGCTGCACAATGGCCAGCCCATCAGCGTGCCGGGATTTTTTCTTCCCGCCGAAGATCATCAGTTCATCGTGCTGAACATGTCCGAGGAAGAGCCTTGGCGGGCGGTCGCGCACGACTTCGCCCACCTGCTGCTGAACTACAACTACCCGCCGACCCAGGGATGGTTCGACGAGGGCTTCGCGGAATACTTCTCGTCCATCCGGCTGGATAACAAGCAAGTGGAATTGGGGGCTGCTCCGGAGCTTGGGTCTTCTTACACCGAGGACCTGCTAGGCAATCAGACCGAAGCGCGCAATCCGCCGAAGTCGTTGACCGAATTGTTGAGCAGCTGGGTATGGCTGTCGATACCCGACCTGTTCGCGATGAAGCACGATACCTCGAAGTACCAGGAGGGCACGCATCGCACGCTGTTTTACGCGCAATCGTGGATGACGATGCACTACCTCCTGAACAGAGACAAGATGAGCGAGACGGGCGCGTACTTTGGCCTGGTTAAACTGCAGCACGTACCGGTCGAGGAAGCCATCCAGCAGGCTTACGGGATGTCCGTGGCGCAGTTCGACAAGGCGGTAAAGGACTATTTCCATTCGCTCCCGCAGCTGGTTCAGAATCAGGATGCCGCGCGCCAGCCGGGAACAACCGCGAACGCGCCCGGCCTCTATCGTGTTCCAGCGCCTCGTAGGGCCGGACGACATTGCCGTCAACGCCAAGCCGGTGCCGGAGGCCGACGCGGACGCGCAACTGGCCGAGGTGATGGTGCGCATTCCAGAACGGCGCGAGCAGGGACTGCGCGAGATCGACCGAATTCTGAGCCTGACCGACAAGAACGGGGCGCCGATCGACAACGAGGTTGCGCACCGCGCGCTGGCCTGGGTTCATCTCGACAAGAAAGAGTTTCCGCAGGCGGCCGAGGAACTGGGCAACGCCGCTGCCCTGGATCCGCATGACGTATGGAACCGCTATTACCTGGCCTTGCTGAAGTATCGGACGGCGCAGACCAGGCACGAAGAGATTGGCGGGCTGGCCAACATGATGATCGATTTGAAAGTGACGATCGATTGGTATCCGGATTTCGCCGAGGCTTTTAACATGCTGGGCATGGCGCGTATCGAAGGCGGCGGAGCGGCATCGGGTCTCGACTCGATGAAGCAGGCAATCGCACTCAGTCCGAGAAACGAACAGTACCTGTTCAATCTCGCGCAGGTGCACGAGGCCGGCAAGAAATGGAGCGCGGCGCAGGAAATCTTTGAAGGGCTGAAGTCGAGCAATAATCCTCAGATTGCGGCCGCGGCAAAACATCAGCTGGAAGAACTGCCCACCCTCAAGAAATATGGCATCTCTCCCAGCGCGCCCAAGCGTGCGCCGCAAGCCTCGCCGTTCGATGAACTGGAGCAGGAGGCGCAAAAGCGCGCGCAAGCTCCCGATCCGAAGGTTCCCGACAAGCGGCCGACCGTGTTCAGCAAAGGCATCCTGACCAGCGTGGACTGCTCGAAGGCTCCGGCAGCAACCTTGATGGTGAATACGGGAAGCCGGTCGATGAAGTTGCGCACCGCGGACTACAAGGCGCTGCTGCTCATTGGCGAGGATCAGTTCTCCTGCGATTGGCGAAACCGCAAAGTCGCAGTGAACTACCGGGCGAGCGGGCCTGCTGATGGAGATATTATTTCGCTCGAAGTGCAGTGAATTAGGTTCAAAAAATTTCATGGGTTCAAGAGCTTCAAGGCTTCAAGATCGAAACCTTGGAACTTTGAAACCTTGAAACGTCCCTACCAAGAAGAACCCTCCCGGGGGAAGCCAGGAGGGTGGGGATGTTGGCAGGAGCAGGTTAGAGACGAGTGACGTTCGCCGCCTGAAAGCCTTTGGGGCCCTTGAGCAAATCGAACTCTACGGTTTCACCTTCATTCAGGGTGCGATATCCGTTCTCTTGTATCGCGGAGAAATGGACAAACACGTCCTCGCCAGTGGAGCGTTGGATAAACCCGTAACCCTTTGCTCCGTTAAACCACTTTACAGTTCCCTTCTCTCTCACAGAGAAACTCCTTTCGCCTGATCGCGAAGAATTCATCTCGCCGATCTCCCGTCTGAAGCCGCTGGGACTAGCCCGACGGCCCCCCCTCAAGAGACTGGAGAGACAAGGTCGCGTTACCGCCGACGTTAGAAATTTCACCAAACGACAAAGAGCTCGTGAGCACGACATCGCAGAAAAACTGCGCCATCGAGCTCAAGAGCCCGCAATCGCCGGCGTGAATTTCGACCGCCTAACACAGAAACGTCAACCCAATTTGGACTGGTATGACTGCCGATCTTCCGGCAGTGCGCGAAGATAATATTCAGGTCGCCCTATTTTGGCAAGGAAAGAAATTCGAGCAACCCTCGTAAAGTCATAAGCTTGCATCCCCGATTGGCAGTAGATGACGTGACCTGCGGTCAGCTCAGGTCGCTGTCCTTCCGAAACCCTGTGCAAAACGCCAGCTTTGATAGGATTAGGGGCGTATCGGTGTCCGGCCCCACTACAGTTACGGTCCCCACGCCCGCCGAGGCCTTGCAGGTTCGGCCGCGGGGCGCTTCCACATCCAGCCTGGTGGTCTCGACCATCCGCTACCTGATGCGGACCGAAGTACACACCTTTGCGTTTTCCGTGGCAGCCAACGCGATTCTCTCCTTCTTCCCTTTCGTTGTGCTGCTGATGACCCTGATCCGGCGCGGATTCCACTCGCCCGGCATGTACGAAGTTGTCCTGCAACTGCTGCGCGATTACATCCCGGCGGGACAGGATTTCGTGATTCGCAATTTGAATGCGATGGCAAGCGCGCGGCATCCCGTGCAGATTGCGTCGCTGGCCATATTGCTGGTCACCTCGAGCGGAATTTTCCTGCCGCTGGAAGTGGCTCTCAACCGGATCTGGGGATTTGAGGAGAACCGCTCGTACCTGGGAAATCAGCTGATTTCGCTCGGTCTGGCGTTCTGGTGCGGCGTGCTGGCGATGATTTCGATTGGCATGTCGGCCGGCAACGTGGCCCTGCTGGGATTTCTGCTGCGGGGCCATGGAACCATGTTCTTGCGAGTGGTGGGATTTCTTGTGATGAAGGTGTTTGCCATCGGCGCCAGCATCGCAATCTTCTTCCTCATCTACTGGGCGCTGCCGAATGGCAAGGTACCGGCCCGAGCGGTGCTTCCCACGGCCGTCATCATGGGCCTGCTGTTTGAGGCTCTGAAGTATGCCTACATTCTGGCCCTGCCCTGGCTGAATTTTGCGGAAGTCTACGGGCCGTTTTCTCTTTCCGTGACGCTGATGTTCTGGGCCTTCCTGTCCGGACTGCTTTTGCTGACGGGAGCACACCTGTCGGCGCAGGCGCATGTGCAGAGCAGGTAAATTGGGGACTTGCTTCCACCGCTCGTCACTCTTCTTTGTGACCGTGGACACGGTTCCTGCCGGGCGGCCCGCGTAGGCTTTTGTTTCCAGGTTTCCCCGTCTTCCCTTCCGAGCAGACAACAACCTCATAGGCAGGTTGCATATGCATTGGTCCCTCGGCAGGTGTCTGCTCGTTTTCTTCGTGCTGATGTTCGGGCTCGCGGTGCGGGGCCAGGTGCGCACAATGGCGCCCGGGCAGGTTCTGGCTCCCGACCTCAACGAAGTTACACATAGAGCTGGAATGATTTTCGCCGGCAAGGTCCTCCGGGTCGAACCGGTGCGCGCAACTTCGCCGGATGAGGTGGCGAGTGTGCAGATCACAGTCCAGGTAGAGCAAGGTATCCGGGGACCACGGAATGGGGAGACGATTGCCTTTCGAGAGTGGGCGGGATTGTGGACAAGGGACGCGCGCTACCGGGTGGGCCAGCGGCTGATGCTGTTTCTCTATGCGCCGAGCACACTTGGACTCACCAGTCCCGTAGGAGGAAGGGCGGGGCAATTCGTCCTCGATCGCGATGGTCGGATCGTTCTCAGTGCTCCGCAGCAGCAGGCGATCCGTGTGTCCCCCAAGCCCGTGCCCCTCGACGTTAAGCGCCCGGTTCCGCTGCGCGATTTCACTCGCATGGTCCGGCGCCTGCGAGAGGAGTGAGGCTATGTCCCGAACGATTCATTTCCACATTCACCGGAAAGCACAAGCGCCCAAGCCGGACATCACACGATCCACGGTTCCAGCGGAACAAGAAACAAAGGACAGGCGCGACTGGCGTCTGGCTGTCTATGTAGCCGCGGTGGCGATCATCTTGTTGATTGCGCTGGTTGAAATTGCCCGCGCGGGCGGACCGCAGTACGTAGCCGGCGTGAGCTACTTCGACAACGGGCTGGCGGGAAAACCGGTCACATGGCCGAACGGCGCCATCAGTTACTACACGGATATTGGAAACCTCAGCCCGATTCTCGCGGGCGCGGCTGCCGATGCCTTTGTAGCCGATGCCTTCTCGCGCTGGACGAGTATTTCGACAGCCGCAGTATCGGCCACTCGCGCCGGCCAACTCGCCGAGGACGTGAGCGGCGCCAATGTCATCTTCAACGCGGACCGGACCATCACTATGCCGGTCGACATCCAGCCCGGTGCGCTGGACAAGCCGGTCGCGGTTGTCTACGACGCTGACGGGGCGGTGACAGACGCATTGATTGGTACGGGAGCCAGCACGGATTGTTTTACGAATGGCGCGTTTGGAGGCATCGACGCGTTCACCCCCGATGGCCACTTCGCGCATGCGCTGGTGATTCTCGATGGCAAATGCGCCACGACCTCGGCCAGTTTGCCCGATCTGAAGTATCGGTTGGTGCGTGAACTGGGCCAGGTCTTTGGTTTGGGCTGGTCGCAATTGAACCTTAACGCGATCACGGGAACGCCACTACCGACCGCCGACGATCTTGCCGGACTACCCGTAATGCATGCCCTGGATCTGCCCGGCTGTGTGCCGATCTCGAAATGCTATCCGCTTGCCGACCAACCCAGGATGGACGACCGCGCGGCGCTGTCGCAGCTCTATCCGGTAACTGACGACAATCTCCCCGAATGCCCGGGCAAAGAGGTGTTCGCGGAAAACACAGGCCGGATTCATGGCTCGGTGTATTTCACCGATGCCAGCCGAAATCCAACCCAGCCCATGCAAGGCGTCAACGTGGTGGCTCGTTGGATTGACCCCGGCACACATCTGCCTTCGGGACGTTACGCAGCGGCCTCGGTGTCGGGTTTCCTATTTTCGGGCAATGCCGGAAACGCGGTCACTGGATTCAACGATGCGCTCGGGCAGCCTTATACCAGATTTGGATCGAACGATACGTCGGTAGAGGGCTCGTTCGATCTCGCAGGGCTGGAGATTCCCGATGGTGAAAGCGCGCAGTACCAGATCTCGGTGGAACCGCTGGACCCGACTCTGTCCTGGCGTGTCGGTCCATACGCTCCCACGCAGGTCCAGCCTTCGGGGTCGATGCAGCCGATCATTGTGACGGTCTCGCGCGGCGGTGAAATTCAGCAGGACATTCTTATGACCGGCAGCGCCATCGATACGGCGGAGGCCGGAGAATCCGAAACCTTCGCCTCTCCGCGCGCGATGCCAAAAACCGGCACCTGGATTGGCGCCCTCAGCGGCTACGGCGATGCCGACTACTTCACCATCAATGGGCAGCCGAATCGGACGTTGACGGTGGAGGTTACGGCACTCGACGACAATGGCCAACCCACCATCCAAAAGGCGCAACCCGTGATCGGCATGTGGTCCCTGGAAGCTCCAGAGGGGACGCCTCCGCCCGCCTATACGTTCTCATCCTTCAATTCGCCGGCAACCGGTGTGACCCAACTGAATGCGCAGTTGCTGGCAGCCACGCAATTCCGGGTTGGGATTGCCGACCTTCGCGGGGACGGGCGGCCCGACTTCCGCTATCGTGCGCAGGTGATTTACGGCGACGCGGTGAGCCCGGACAGGATCAGCGTGCGCGGCAACACTGCATTTGAAATCGAGGGATTGGGGTTTCAACCGGGGATGACGCTCAAGGTCGGCAATAGCGTGGTCACCCCGCTGGCGGTGTCTGCCAATCGCATGCTGGCTATCGCCCCTGCGCTGCCCGACGGAGTACAGACCATCGCGATCACTGATCCGGCCACCGGCAGTTCCACGACCTTGGCTGGGGCATTGACGCTGGGCGCCGGACCGAACGATGTGATCCGGTTGGCGCAGGGAGGCAATTCGCCCACCCCCGTCGGTATGACCGCAGCAACGCCCATTCGCGTGACGGTTGCATCCGCCGACGGGCTCACACCGGTAAGCGGCGCCACCGTTCAATGGAGCGCGAACAATGCGGCGAAGCTTTCCGCGTGCAATGGCGCATCCACTTGTTACGCGATTTCAGATGAGAGCGGGCAGGTGGAAACCAGCGTCACGGTAGGCGCCATTGGGACAACGAATGTCTCGGCGTCCCTGGCTCCAGCTTCTTACACGCCGCCAAAGGTGGTGCAAGCCTCGGTGAGCGGAATCAGTTCGGCGAAAGATCTGGCGCTGGTCTCGCCGAAGGTTTGGGTCGCCCAGGGTGCGACGGTAGACGTACTTTTCACTGCACGCTTGCTGGCAAATGGCGTTCCCCTTAGTGGGCAAACACTGAACTGGCAAGTTGGGATCGGAACTGGCACCGTCATTCCGCCCAATTCCATCACGGACGGAGGCGGTTATGCACGCTCAACGGTGCGCGTTTCGAATCTGGCCACCGACGTACAAGGCACCGTTTGCCTCGCGCCCGGAAACAATCCGTGCCAGACGTTTTATGTCGTGCAAGTGGCGTCGGCGGCGCTGAAGCTGCAGCCGGTTTCGGGCGGTCTGCAAACGATCCGCGTGGGGGACGCATTTCAGCCCATCTGGGCGCGCGTCACAAACTCGGCGACACCGCCGAATCCGGTGATGGGCGCCCACGTAACCTTCCAGAGCATGATGTTTCTGCCGGATGCTCCTGTTCCGGTGGAAGGGTCTGGCGACAGCGGTAGCGCGCACCATCCCATGAAGGTTCTGCTAGGGTCGTCGCAGGCGACCCCGGTGACAGACGCCAATGGCCTTGCGACACTCACACCGTCAGCCGGTGGACTGGCACGCGGTCTGCAAATCGAGATCATGGCGAGCACCGGGACAGCAACTCCGCTGCAATATGAATTGTCGGTGCTGTCGCTTCTGTCACCCGCGACCGGAGCGAGCACTGGATTGGCGCGCCGGAAGCTGCTGAGAAACACGCGATACGTAAACGACGCGGATGTGGAGCCTTCGGAAGATCACAAAGAGGATGCGCGACGGGCGAATCGACAGGATGAGCGATAGCTCTCTCCTCACTTTACGTCTGGGGCTGTCCGAGCAAACTCGCGTCCATCGTTTGTCTTTCTGAATGGATGGAGTGCGGGCCATAGCAGAGCTTCCTGAGGATGGAATCAGGACGGCGCGCCCAACTCGCCCATGTGAGTGGCGAATCGCCGTTCATGTCCTTCGCGTCGATTTTTGCCCCAGCATCGAGGAGAAGCTGGATGGTGGCTTCGCTGCCGAAGGCAGCTGCGCGATGCAAAGGAGTCTCAGCGCGCGTACGGCAGTCACGCATGAAAGCGTCGGTTGCGACGGATGGCTTTGTCGGCCGGTTCGGATCGGCTCCGTTGGCTAGCAAAACTCTAACCACAAGATTCTGCGCCGGACGATCCGAGCACAATGCAGCATGCAGCGATGTTTCTCCAGTATCTGGCAGCGCGAGATTCACGTCCGCGCGGTTTTCGATCAAGAATTGGCAGAGCCGCCAATGCCCATGGAACGCGGCGGCATCGAGGCCAAGGTTGTGTCCCAGCGACTGCAGGGACTCGCCGTTGGCGAGCAGGAATTTTATGGCGCTGACATCGCCATAGTAGGCGCACCACTGGAGGAGAGAAGTACCATTGCTGTCCTTGGAAGCTGCGGGATTCCCTGCCTGTATGTAATCGAACACGAAATCAGTGCGACCATCCTGAATCCGATCAATCACGTTAGCTCCTTCCTGTTCTTGCCGAGTGCGGGCGAGGACGCATTACGCCCGCTACACTGGTAAAAGATACTGTGACCTCATTGGCAAGGCTTGCCGGCGATCCCACGCCGCGTAACCAGGTAGACCGCAAAGCTTCCGAGCCAGTGGCCGCCTTCATAGTGTTCGCCCGTAACCGCGGCCAAGCCGGCGCGGCGGTGAGCGTCGGCCGCGGACTTGATCGCCGGCAAGCGCGGGTCGCCCTTCGCGAGTCCCGCTGCAATTCCTTCCAGCATCCAGGCACGACTGAGATTGAGTCCATCCAGGTGAGCCAGTTTCGGATCACTTGGGTCGGGCGAGACTACGGGCTGCAGCCAGGGCTTGCCCGAGGCGGAGATTTGGGGAAGAAAAGCCTTGAGCCACACTGCGAAATCGTGGCTCGGCAGCACGCGCCGCATCAGGTCGGCTTCGCTCAGGCAGGGCGAGAGGAAATCCTCACCAGAAGGCTCATAGTTCAGCGGGCAGTTCTTGTCGTTGAAAAAGAACTGCCGAGCCTTGGAGTCGACCAGAGTCGCTAATTTCTGATCGCCGGTGATGCGCGCATAGTCGAGCATCAGGCCAAGCCCGAATGCGGTCTGATCGTGCTCCCCGATGCGCACCGGGTTGGCGAGCTTCGGCAGCCACGCGTTGAGATGTTCCAGCGCCGCTACTTCGAGCGGCTGAAGATTGGCCGCCATTTCTTGCGCTTGGGGATCCTTCCATTCCTTCAACTCCGCGCCGAGTTGCAGCAGCCAGGCCAGTCCATAGGGACGTTCGAAGCTGGCGCGGCCTTCGGCTCTCAGGTAGGCGGCCTCGCTGGCGATGTTTTCCCGGGTCAGGCTCTGTCGCAGTGCGTCGCGTGCCGGCTGGGCAAAATCAGCGTCGGGGAAGGTGCGCACCAGCCGCGCCAGCAGCCAGTGACCGTGCACGGAGGAGTGCCAGTCATAGCAACCGTAGAAGGCGGGCGTCAGCTTGCGTGGAGGGGCAACGTCGGCATCGCTGGCCAATGAATGGCTGAGCTTGTTGGGGTATTCCTTGTGAACGCAAGCCAGGGCGAGGTTTGCGAAGCGCTGCGCAGTCTTGATATCGAACTGATCAGAAGCCTGCGCGATCGTGGATGCGAAAAGCAGACACAGCATGGCGGCACGGGGAGCTTTCATCGGTCATTACTTTATCGAAGATTCCGCAGCGCGGCATCTTGTCTGAAATTGTTGAAGTTTAATTGCAATTTCTTGACATCTTGAAGACCTGCGAGATTGTTTCCGCCGCTACGATAAAGAGATGTACGCGAAATTAATCTCCGCTCCGTGCGGTGTGCCATGGTAACGGCGGCCAGTTCACCGGCGATTGCCACTGTCAGCACCAAGACGACCTTCGTTCCCGCACAAGCTCCGCGTCTGGTTTCCGTGGATGTGTTGCGCGGGCTGGTCATGATCCTCATGGCGCTCGATCACACGCGCGACTTCATGTCGTACCAGCGGTTCCAACCGGAAGACGTCGCGCACGCGTCCGCGGCGCTGTTCCTTACCCGCTTTATCACGCACTACTGCGCGCCGGTATTTGCTTTCCTGGCGGGAACCGGCGCCTACCTGTCGACCCGCCGCGGGAAATCCCTGTCACAACTCTCGCGGTTCTTCGTCACGCGAGGTCTATGGCTCGTGCTGCTCGAATTCACGATCGTCGACTTCGCGTGGGGCTTCGTCCCCTGGGCGCATGGGGGAGTGATCTGGGTTCTAGGTTGGAGCATGGTCGCCATGGCGCTGATCGTGTGGCTCCCGGTACGGTGGATCGCCGGGCTGGGATTGGGCATGATCGTTACCCACAACCTGCTGGATCGCATCAATCCTGCCTCGTTCGGAAAGTTCTCCTGGGTATGGACATTGCTGCATTCGCCCGGACGGATCAATGTCACCGATCATTTTATGTTCCCCGTGAGGTACGTCCTGATTCCATGGGTCGGGGTCATGGCCGTCGGGTTTGCTTTCGGAACCGTGCTGCTGCGGCAGGATCGGCGCAAGTGCATTCTGACGCTCGGGATCACCGCGACTGCGCTGTTCTTCGTGTTGCGTGGGATCAATCTTTATGGAAATGGAATCGCCGGGCTGCCGTTGCGGTACGCGCATTCATCTGGACCATGGAGCGTTCAGCCGACGCTGGCGGGAACGGTGATGTCATTCTTCAACGTGCTCAAGTATCCGCCTTCGCTTGACTACCTGCTGATAACGCTGGGACCGGCGCTCATCCTTCTTGGATTGCTGGATGGGGCAAAAGCGGCGCGCGGGCTGAGCCGCGTTCTGCTCGTTTATGGGCGCGTGCCGTTGTTCTACTACGTGCTGCATATCTATTTGCTGAACATTATGGCGAGGGCGGCCTCACTCGCATTCCATCAGCCGGTCTGGCATGAAACGGTCATCGGGGAATTCGCCCAGAGGCCCGTGGGGTATGGGCACGGTCTGCCTTTCATTTATGCCATGTGGATTCTGGCGGTGGCGATGCTTTATCGGCCTTGCTTGTGGTTTATGGAATTTCGGAGCCAGCATCGGGATTGGGGCTGGCTGAGTTATTTGTGAGCGCGTCGCGGCGTGCCGGCGGGCAGGGACGCCCGCCGCTCCACTGACAGATTCTTGCTGCTACTCGATGGCGAAGTCTCGCTACACGACCGCTACTTCTTTGTCCACTGATCCACCCAATCGTTGACCGTCTTGTACCAAAGCTGCGAATTTTGCGGCTTCAGCACCCAGTGACCCTCGTCCGGAAAATACAGCATCTTCGACGGGATGTTCTGACGCTGCAGCGTTGTGAAGAGCTGGAATCCTTCGCTGACGTCGAGACGGTAATCGAGTTGTCCGTGAACGACCAGTGTCGGCGTCTTGAAATTCGTAGCGTACATGTGCGGCGACCACTTGTCGTACATGGCGCGGTTCGTGTAGGGCGTACCTTTGAACTCCCACTCGTTGAACCAGAGCTCTTCGGTCGTGCCCCAGGCGGAGGTCGAGTTGAACATGCCGTCGTGCGTGACGATGCACTTGAAGCGGTCCGTGTGCCCGAGAATCCAGTTCGTCGCGTATCCGCCGTAGCTCGCGCCCATCGCGCACTCGCGGTCTTTGTCGATAAACGGATACGTCTTCTCGGCGTAGTCAAGGCCCTTCATCAAGTCTTCGTAGGGCGCGCCGCCCCAGTCGCCATTGATCGCATCGATGAATTTCTGCCCATAGCCGGTCGAGCCGTGGAAGTTGATCATGATGACCACGTATCCGTTGGCCGCGAAGAGCTCAGGATTCCAGCGGTAAGACCAGTCATCTCCCCAGGCCCCCTGCGGGCCGCCGTGGATGAGGAACTTTACGGGGTATTTTTTGTTGGCGTCGAAGTTGGGTGGTTTGACCAGGAAACCTTGGACTTTGTCACCCTTGGCGCCTGCGAACCAGAAGGGCTCGAGGGGAGACATGGCAACTTGGGAGAGTACGGAGTCGTTGATGTGCGCTAGTTGTTGCCCCTCCCACGCTTCCTTGCAGGGCAAGTGCGATGGGTGGCCCTTCGCGTCGGGTGCTCCTTCCCCACAGACTTTCCAAATCCGAGACCGATAGATCTCATTCGGATGCTGCACGGACATGCGTGTGAAGAGGAGTTCCTTGTCATCCTTTGTCGTGGTCAAGTCGTCATTGAAGCCGCGCATCGCTTCACTGAAGTGGACATCGATATTGATCTCAGTGAGGTGAACAACTACATCATCCCCAGGCGCTCCTCCGCTTACAGACTGTTTTCGCGCTTCTTTCAGGTCAGCCACGTAGATCGGGGATTCTCCCTTGTCCTCGGACACGAAATACAATTGCGAAGAAGTCGGCGCCCATGTGAATGTTCCAACCCAGCGGTCAAACACATCCTTGGTCAAATCAATCTTCACCCCCGCTTTTCGGTCACACAACATCAGCCGAAACCGATCGCTCTCATACCCAGGCCGCTGTTGTGAGCGGTAGGCGATGTACTTTCCATCGGGCGAGTACAGCGGCGTTGAGTCGCTGGCGGGATTGTCGGCGGTAATGTTCTTCGCCGCGCCGCCCGTCACGGGAACGACCCACAAATCACTGTTCGTCGAAGCGGCTTCGACCTTATCGTGATTCGAGGCATAGCAAACTTCCTGGCCGTCGGGAGAGAACGCATAGTTGTCCTGACCGCCGAGCGAGAACACGGGCGAGTCGAAATCGCCGGGAGTCAGATCGCGAGGGTTCATGTAGGGACAGCCGCCCTCGGCTGTCCGGTCGAGCGGAGCTTGACTCGCTTTGTCCGCGGCGTTCGATGAGGGCTGCTCGGCTTTGCCTCGCTGGACAGCCGAGGCGGCTGTCCCTACACAAGCATCGACGGGCAATACAAAAATGTGGCTGCGCTTGCCTTCTTTGTACGCATTCCAATGACGATAAAGAAGGTGATCGAAGATCAGGGCTTTGACCTTGGATTTCTCGTGTTCTTCGAGTTTCTTCGCATTGCACTCCTGCTCGGGGCCCGGCGCGCCATCGCATTCGGGATAGACGTCGGACGTGAAGAGGATGTTCTTGCCGTCGGGCGACCAGAGTTCTCCGCTGGCTTCCGTGGCCAGTGCCGTCAGCTTGTGGACTCCCGTTACGCTTCCCGCGGCGCTGTCGAAGTCGGCGATCCATATTTGCGAGCCGCCTTCCTTTGTCGAGAGGAATGCGAAGCGTTTGCCGTCGGGCGCCCAGCGCGGGCGGTCGCCGTCCTGATCAGGAATAAGCACGCGCTCAGCCGACGGAGAACCTGCCGAGCTACGCTCGGCTTGGACGGGCGGGGCGCCCGTCCCTACATTGTTCTCAGCTTGGGTGCCCGAGGTGCCCGTCCCTGCGTTGTTCAAGGGCACGATCCAGATATGAGGAGTCTTCTTGTTCGACGCGAGGTCCACATCGACCGCGCTGAACAGCACCCACTTACCGTCGGGCGAGGGCACCGGCTCGGCGACGCGCTTCAGCGACATCATGTCTTCAAAGTTGAACGAGTGTTTGGCTTGAGAGAAGGCGGGAACTACGGAAAAGACTGTAAAGAGCAGGATGAGTACACGGCGCATACGTTCCTCCGCGAACAAACGGGATAGTGTAGAACAGGCTGGACGTTTCAGACAGTGACGTCGAAAGCAGCTGTCAGCTATCAGCTTTCAGCCGTCAGCTATTTGGCATCTCATAAAGCAAAATTCACCTTCGAGCAGACACGAGATCTTCGCACCGATGGTTTGGAGGCCTGCACCTGCCCGCTCACGAATGGCAAATTCAAGGTGAGAGCAGAAAGCTGATGGCTGAGAGCTGACAGCTGACAACTCAGACCTAAAAGCTGCCTTTCCCCTGCAACCTCTCGGCTCTTGTTGTCGTCTAAGAAAACAGGCAGAAACTGCAGTCTTCCTTACCCTCCGGGCTCCCTGAGCGGAGAGGGTCCGGGGGTAGGAAGGCAGCAGTTCGCCCCTTTTTCCGGCCACATTTCCTCTACACTATTGTTATGAAATCTTCGCTCCATCGAATCTGCGCTATCGCCTTCTCCATCCTGCTGCTGGCCGCCTGGGCGGCCGCGGACGAAGGCCCGCTCGACAAGTCCGAGCCCAAGGGCATTACCCCGGAAGAAATCATCAAGCGCTTCGCCGCGAAGGAAAAAGAGTTCAAAGAAGCCCGCGACCAGTACACGTACCGGCAGGACGTAAAAGTGCAGGTTCTCGACGGAGACACGGTCAAAGGGCAGTATCACGAAGTGTTCGATGTGCTGTTCGATAACAGCGGCAAGCGGCTGGAGAACGTCGTGTATGCTCCGCAATCGAGTCTCGAGCAGGCCGGACTATCCATGGATTCGGGCGACGTCGATGACATCCGCAACCGGCTGCCTTTCGTGCTCACCAGCGACGAAGTCGGCGAATACGACATTCTCTACGTCGGCCAGCAGCAGGAAGACGAACTGCACTGCTACGTATTCGACATCGCGCCCAAGCAGATTGTCGGCAAAAAGCGATACTTCCAAGGCCGCATCTGGGTCGACGACCATGATTTTCAGATTGTGAAGACAAACGGCAAGACCGTTCCCCAGATCTATGCAGGCAAAAAGAAGAACAAGGAAGAACATCTCTACCCAACATTCACGACCTGGCGCGAGCAGATCGACAAAGTCTATTGGTTCCCGACCTACACCAAGGCCGACGACACCCTGCACTTCATGACGGGCGACATCCACATCCGCGAGATCGTGAAGTATGAGAACTACAAGAAGTTCGGTTCGAAGACGAGGATCACGTACGAGGGTAAGGAATTGCCTCCGGGCGAGAAGAAGGAACCGGATTCCGGGCAGCAGCCGCAACCGCAAAAATAGCTGCGAGCCTCGAGCTCTGAGCTTCGCGCAAGCGAAGTTTCGCTTCGCATTCCAGCTGCAAAATCACAATGGTGGAAAGACCGTCCCCGCCCTCCCGGTGGAAGAGGATGTCCGCCGATCCATCGAATACCGCTCGCAGCTCGAAGCTCGTGGCTCGCCGCTCAATAAAACAAATACTTCCTCCACTTGTCATCCGACCGGCCCATCAAGCGCATAATGTGGCGGCTGGTGTGGAGGTTGAAGGCGCGGGGCTCGCGCGAGAGCTTCATGCCGGCTTCAATGGGCGTCTGGTTGCCCTTGCGGCGATTGCAGGGATGGCAGCAGGCCACCAAGTTTTCCCAGGTGGACGATCCTCCGCGCGAGCGTGGGATCACGTGATCGAGCGTGAGTTCACCCGAGGCGAGCGCGACCGAGCAGTACTGGCAGGTGTTGCGGTCACGCAGCAGAATATTCTTTCGAGAGAGCGCCCGGGTCTGGTGCGGAATACGCCGGTATTCGAGCAGGCGGATCACCGAGGGCACGCGCATGGCCACGCGGGCCGCGTGCAGGAAGTGACCGTTCTCCTCCTCGGCCATGGCGACGCCCTTCAGCACGAGCACAATCGCGCGCCGGGCGGCGCATACATTGATCGGCTCGTAGGATGCGTTCAGCACGAGCACGGGCGCGTGCAAGGCATGGGCATTCGTATAGGTCGCAGTCGCTACCGCGATCACGCCAGCCGCCGATCTGCCGATCATCCCGCGCATCGAATTGTCGATCTTGCCTGCCATAAATCCAACTTAGCCGTGCGCCGCCATGGTGAGCGATTTGTCATCTTCGGTTTCAATGCTCATGCTTTGAACTTCCATCTTCAATGTCCGCGCCACGGTCGCCACCCACACGCGGGCCGCGCCCGCGCGCCGCAATACCCGGGCACATTCAGAAGCGGTGGCGCCGGTCGTGAACACATCGTCGACCAGCAGAACTTCGCGTCCTGACATTTGGCCGCGATCCTTCACCCGAAATGCACCACGCATGTTTGCGCGGCGCTGGTGGGGAGTCAGCCCGATCTGCGATTGTGTATCGCGCGTGCGTTCGAGCACAACCGGGGCGAGCGCAAAGCGGTCCCGCGATGCAATCAATTTGAGCGCCATCCGGCCAATCAGTTCCGCCTGGTTGAAACCGCGCGCACGAAACTTGGCAGAGCTTAGCGGCACCGGGATCACCAGCACGGGTGAGGGCGCCCAACCGGCTTCCAGGTCTGCGATGGCCTCAGCCAGCATGCGGCCCAGGACGTTCGCCGCCGGACGCACCCCCTGATACTTCAACATGTGGATCAGGTCGCGCAGACCGCTCTCGTAGCTGCCGTAAGCGGCTGCCTTGGCAAAGGGCGGGTCCAGGCGACGACAGACGCCGCAGAGGATTTCCTCGCCCGCTTCATACAGCGCATAACCCGCAGGAATTCGTTCCCCACAAACCGAGCATACTGCCCCGGAAATGGGATGGATTGAGGCGAGGCAAACTTCGCAAACGGGAAGGCGCGAGATCCGGATCAGAGGTTCGCCGCAAATGCGGCAATCGGCGGGAAACAACGTGGCGAACAGACTCTCGGCGACATTCGCCGCCCACGACACAACCACAGGCCCTTGAGGTGCAGCGGTTTTGGCCTGCATAGCCCGAGTTCGGTCCCAGCTACTGCTGAAGACGACCTCCTGGTCATCCGGTTGCGGGAGCGGTACCGCCTCGGATGAAATCTCTCTAAGTATAGCGGCCCGTGATGGCCTCACGCAATGCGCTGGCGCTCTTTGGGCTGGGCCAGGGTTTCCTTTTGGACTTCCCCGCTGTCCGCCGCCCGGGCCGAGGCAACCATGGCCTCGGGGTCGAAATGCATGGGCTCCTTGCGCGGATGCAAAGGCACCGAAACCCGGCGCCATGACCGGCGGTAACAATCTCCACAGCGGGCTGGACACATGCCGAAAACCGGCAGCACGAATCGTTCTACCCAGTTTCGCGGGCGCGAGGCGTAACCTTCGCTGCTGCCACAATGTCGGCAGAGAAACTCTTTTTGGAGACGAGCCCAAGAACCGGAGCCAGAAAGCGCACGCATCGAAGTAATTCCCCCGGGGCTCACAACGGGCAAATCCGGATACCCTGCTTGACTGATGTAATTCTAACGCCTTTTGTTGCCAAAAGGTTGGAGAACCCCAGGGGCCGGACCGGGGCTGATACCCGCACCGCACGGCCAAGCCGGGCGTCCGCACTTGTAATTAGCAGGCATCGCGTGCTAACGTGCGCGGCGGTAATATCCCTATATCTAGCTGGACGAACTACTTGCGAGGATCTCATGAGTACTCAAACCGCCCCGCCGCTCGAAAAGAAGTACCGCCCTTACGTGCCCGAGAACATGGAGATGAAGGAATTCACCTTCCGGGCTGTGCTGATCGGTCTGGTGATGACCGTCATCCTGGGCGCCGCCAATGCCTATCTCGGACTGCGTGCGGGCATGACCATCGCGGCCACCTATCCCGCGGCGGTCATCGGCATGGCCTTGCTTCGGTTGATGAAGGGATCGTTGCTGGAAGAGAACATTGCTCGAACGGTCGGCTCGATCGGCGAGTCGGTGGCTGCCGGAGCCGTGTTCACGATTCCGGCCTTCCTGATTTCGGGGGCGTGGTCTTCGTTTGGATTCCGGGATGCGTATTGGAAATCAGTCGCACTGATGGCGGTCGGTGGGTCACTCGGCATTTTGTTCGTGACCCTGCTGCGGCGCGTGATGGTAGAGGATCCGGAACTCCCTTTCCCGGAGTCGGTGGCTGCGTCGGAAATTCACAAGGCAGGCCAGCAAGGAGCGGGAGCAGCCAAGCTCCTGTTCGCAAACATGGGGCTGGGTGGACTGATTTACCTGCTGGGAGCGTTTCAGTTATTCAACGCGAGCAAGTCATTCGTGATTCACATTGGGCAGATCGGCAGCAGCGCGTTGCGGCTGGGACGAACCGCCGCCGCGCCCGTGGTCAGCGTGGGCGGAGTGACTACTTTCCAGGCTCCGGCAATCAGCCCGGCGTATTTGGGTGTGGGATACATCATCGGGCCGAGGTTGGCCTCGCTCAATTTCGCCGGCGGCGTGGTGGCGTGGGGATTGCTGGTTCCGCTGATTATTTACTTTCTGGGCCCGACGCTGCAGGCGACCCTGGCGCCGGGTGCGGAAGGAAATCTGGCAGGGGCGGTCTGGTACAACATCGTCCGGCCAGTGGCCGTGGGCGGCATGATGGTCGGGGCTGCGTGGACGTTGTTCCGCATGCGTAGAAGCCTTGGGATTGGCATGAAGCGCGCGGTCTCTGACCTGAAGAAGTCAGCGGCGGTGCATGCAGCCACCAATCGCACCGAGCGCGACCTGAATGGCAAAGTTGTCTTCGGCGGACTGGGCGCTGCGTTCCTGTGCATGATCGTTCTGTATTTCCACTTCTCGGGGACGATCAGCGGGGCCATCACGGCTGCGTTGGTGATGATCATCGTTGGCTTTTTTTTCGCGGCGGTGTCCGGGAATCTCGTGGGCATGATCGGCTCTTCCAACAATCCAGTGTCTGGACTGACCCTGTGCACGTTGATTATCGCGGCCCTTCTGATGGTGGCCATCGGCGTTTCGGGAATGAGCGGGGTGGCGGCGGTGCTGGGAGTGGCGGCAGTTGTTTGCGTATCGTCAGCGGTCGCAGGTGAAATGTTGCAGGACCTGAAAGTCGGGCACATTTTAGGGGGCACGCCGGCCAAGATGCAGTTGGGCGATTTTCTGGGAATCCTTGTGGCCAGCCTGGCCCTGTATTTCCCGCTGCTGGTCCTGCACCAGGGAAACATCAATCGTGGGGGAATTGGTTTTGGCGACCCCCAGCTGTCGGCTCCACAAGCTGGGTTGATGGCTTCACTGGCCCAGGGCATCGTCGGACATAACATGCCCTGGCCTCTGGTGGGAGCCGGTGTGCTGATGGGCCTCGCCATGATCATGCTCGAAGTGAAGAGCGTGATGCTGTTCGCCGTCGGAATGTATCTTCCTCTGGAGACAACCTTCGCCATCTTCCTGGGCGGCGTAATTCGCTGGCTCACCGATCGGATGCGCGACAAGCGTGGCTTCAACGATGCGCAGAAGGCTCGCGTGGAAAATGCCGGGGTGCTGACGGCTTCGGGGATGATTGCCGGAGAGGCGATTCTCGGATTGGTGGTGGCAGCTTTCTATTTCTTCAACAAGCCTTTGCCGGTAATTTTTGAGACCCCCGCGACTTACTCGGGATTCATTGTGCTGGTGATCATAGCCTTCGTGATGGTTCGCCTCCCGCTCGCCAATGCAGGCAGTCCGGATGAACCGGCGCCGCCGACGGCCATCATGTAGACAGTTGAGAATGGCGAATCTCGAGGGGCGCGCATTCCTGTGCACGCCTTTCCTCGTGATACCGTGTCCCTCATGGTTTCGTCTCATGTCCATCGCTGAAAATATCACCCAGGTGCGCGAGCGCATGCGAGTAGCTACCCACCGCGCGGGGCGTGATGCCGACTCGGTGACGCTGATGGCTGTGTCGAAAACCTTTCCGCCCGAATCGATTCGCGAGGCCTACGCTGCGGGCGTTCGCGTGTTCGGGGAGAACCGGGTGCAGGAATTCTCGGGCAAGGCGGACGCGCTGCGCGAGCTGAATGACGCGTGGTGGCACATGATCGGCCACTTGCAGAGCAACAAGGCCGGCAAAGCGGCGGAGTTGTTTCACGCGGTGGACTCTGTCGACTCTCTGAAACTCGCAGAGAAGTTAGACGAGGCGGCGCGGACGGCAGGCAGGAAGCTTCGCGTCCTCGTTGAAATCAACGTCGGCGGCGAAGCGGCCAAGACCGGGATCGGTCCCGACTCCGTTGAATTGGATCGACTGCTCGGGGAGATGTCGCGGCTTCAGCATCTCGAGGTGCGAGGGTTGATGACAGTGCCGCCCTATACCGAAGATCCCCAGGGTGCGCGGCAGTATTTTCGAAAGTTGCGCGAATTGCGCGATCGGATTGCGGGGCGGAATCTACCCGGAGTTGGGATGGACGAGTTGTCCATGGGAATGTCGCATGACTTCGAGGCGGCAATTGAAGAAGGGTCGACTTGTGTACGCGTGGGGTCGGCTATTTTCGGACGTAGAACAAAACCTTAACCACCGAGGCCACGGGGGCACGGAAAGGAACCTGTAGCGCCTTATGATTCCGGTTCACGATACTTCGCTGGGCGCGACGTTTACGGTCAAGGTTCATCCACGGTCGAAGAACAATGCCATCACGGGAGAATTGGGCGACGCTTTGAAAGTCTCCCTCACTGCTCCACCCGTCGAGGGCAAGGCCAACGAGGCCTGCATCGAATTCTTCGCAAATCTTTTGAAGGTGACGCGCTCGTCCGTTAGTATTGCTGCCGGCCAGGGCAGCCGCAGAAAAGTGATTCGCGTCGCGGGACTTACGGCGCAGCAGATTCGAGATCGACTGGCCGGATAAGTGCGGCGGCAACGCCCGCAGCTCAAGTCTACATCGGGAGCACCGATTGACCCTTTCCGAGCGCCTCGAGGAAATTCGCACTGGATTCGAGCGGCCTTTCTGGATCGCCAACATCAGCGAAATTTTTGAGCGTCTTTCTTATTACGGCGCCTTCGCCTCGCTTGCCCTTTACCTGCAGGAGAAGCTGAATTTTTCCACTGAGCAGACCGGGACGCTCACAGGAATCTTCGGCGGGATGGTGTGGTTTCTCGCGATTTTTGGCGGGGCCGCGGCGGATCGGTTGGGCTTTCGTCGGGCGCTCTCGGTGGCTTACCTGATTCTGGCCATCGCGTATTTTCTGATTGGATCGATTGGCGCGCCCTGGCTGGCGCCGGTGCGCAACTCGATGCCGCTGGCGCTGTTCGTCGGGTTCATCCTGATACTGCCTGCCCTCGGAATTTCGCTTGTCAAGCCTTGCGTGGTGGGAACGACCGCGCGCGCCTCGAAAGAAAACGTGCGCTCCATCGGGTATTCCATCTATTACACGATGGTGAACATCGGCGGGGCCGCCGGGCCTTATTTCGCATCGTGGGCGCACCGCAACCTGGGCGTCGAAAATGTTTACCGGTTGGCGGCGATCAGCGTGTTCGCGATGTTTTTCCTGGTGCTGATGCTGTTCCGCGAACCGCGCAAGCCCGGGGACGCGCCTCCCCCCTCGATTGCCGAAGTGGCCCGCAATTTCTGCGTGGTGGTGGGGAACTATCGCGTGGTTCTCTCCGCGCTCGCGTTGGCTTTGGCGCTCGCCATCGGGACCTGGCTGTCTCCGAAATTTGTCGTGCCCTGGTGGATCTGGGGAGCCATCGCCCTTACCGTGATGGCCGGCCTCAGCCGTTTCATGTGGTTCCTGGTGATCTTCACGGGATATTGGGTTGTGTTCTGGCAGCAATACATCAGCCTGCCGGGTTACATTCACGCGCACATCAATCCCAACGCGGACGTTGAGATGATTCTGGTGACCGACGGCGTCACCGTGATATGCCTGACACTTGTCGTGAATTATCTGATTCGCAAGATCCCGGCATTTCAGGCGGTCATTCTGGGGACGTTGATTACCTCGGTTTCGTGGCTGATCCTGGCCTTCCGGCCGACGGTGTGGGGTGCGGTGCTTTCAATTTTCTTGCTTGCGCTGGGAGAGATCACGCAGCAGCCGCGGTATTACGAGTACATTTCGCGCCTTGCTCCGCCCGGCCAGCAAGGCACCTACATGGGATTTGCATTTTTGCCCATCGGCCTTGGTTCGTTGATCGGCGGGCGGTTTGGCGGATTGTTGCTTCATCATTTTGGCGAAGTGCAACACCGGCCGGAGCGGATCTGGTGGACGATTACAGCGGTGGGGCTGGTGACAACCGCAGCCTTGTGGATCTACGACAAGGTTTTGAATATCTCCGGTTCAGCGGGCGACTAACCGGCGTTGCGGGACTCCCCTGAGATCACTGCATTTTTTCCGTAACTGGTGTACTCTTCCGCGCCGGATTCAGCATCATGGCGAAACGACAGATCACTCCTGAATACATTGCCGCCCACATTCGGCGCGTACTGAAAGACGGTGGCTCGGCGCCGCATGCGGAAGGCGTGCAATGGTTCTTCAAGGAAGAAATCAAATCACGAGGCTGGTACACGGCGGAACTGCGCAAGGTTGCGCTGCGCTTTCGACGCACCATCCTTCGCGAGCGGGACATGGGGTTTCTTTTGAAGGTGGCCGACCGGCTTTTTCGCGGACGCGTTCTCGAAGAGAAGATCTTTGCCGTGTTCCTTCTGGAAAAGCTTACGGATGAGTTCGGCGATGCGGAGTTCTCGCTGTTCGAAGCGTGGCTGGGACGCATCGGCAGTTGGGCTGACCACGACGCGCTGGTCCACTATTTGATCGCGCCGCTGGTCGCCAGCAAGACTGCACGCTCGCAAAATGTGTTTGTGTGGGCGCGGTCGCAGAATCGCTGGCATCGCCGCGCGGCCTGCGTCGCTTTGATCCAGGGCACCCGGCAAAGGATGTTTCTGCCGGAGATCAAGCGGCTGTCGAATTTGCTGCTCCGCGATGATGACGAAATGGTTTTGAAAGGCCTGGGGTGGTTGCTGCGCGAGACTGCGAAGCACTCGGCTACGAAGACCATCCCTTATCTTTGCCAGATTCGTAAACGGGCGCCGCGGCTGGTGCTGCGAACGGCCTGCGAAACATTGCCGGTTTCGGCGCGCAAGAGGATTCTCGCGGCATAAGTGGTTGAGAGGAGGACGAATCCGGTCTGGCCCCTTAAAGAGCCTTGTGTTCGCGCAAAGGCGCGGGCTTGTTTACAATAGAAGTTTGCCATGAACCTCCCAGCCATTCAGTCTGCCCTGCGCGAACGCAATATCGATGCATGGCTTTTCTACGACCACCATCATCGCGACCCGATCGCCTATCGCGTGCTTGGACTGCCGGCCTCATTGATGGTCACGCGGCGCTGGTTCTACCTGATCCCGGCGCAGGGCGAACCATCGAAGCTGGTGCACAAGATTGAGACTGGGCACCTGGATTCACTCCCCGGACCCAAGCGGGTGTATTCCGGATGGCAGGAATTGTTCGCGCAACTCAAGACGTTTCTCGGCGACCACAAGACGATCGCCATGCAGTACTCGCCCAACAACCTGGTATTCACGGTGTCGCTGGTGGATGCGGGCACGATCGACCTGATCCGCAGCATGGGCAAGAACATCGTGAGCGCCGCTGACCTGATTGCGCAGTTTGAAGCGACCTGGACCAACGAGCAGATTCAAACCCATTTCGCGGCTCGGGATTCAGTCGATAACATCACGACTTCGGCATTCGCCGAGATCGGACGGCGCGTGCGCAACGGCGGCACCAACGAACATGCAATCCAGCGATGGCTGCTGGAGGCGTTCCAGCGCGAAAATCTCGTGACCGACGATCCGCCGGTGGTAGCTGTCAACGCCAATAGCGGGAATCCACATTACGAACCTCACGCCGAGAGCGCGGCTCCGATTCGTGAAGGCGACTTTGTGCTGCTGGATATCTGGGGCAAGAAGAACATCCCGGGCGCTGTGTACTACGACATCACGTGGACGGGGTACGTAGGCAAAGCTCCGTCGGACAAGCAGCGTGAGATTTTCCAGATTGTGCGCGACGCACGCGATGCGGGAGTGAAGACCGTGCTCGACGCCAAGGCGGCCGGACAGCGCATCGCGGGCTGGCAGGTCGACCGGGCCACGCGCGACCATATCCAGAAATCAGGCTACGGCGACTACTTCATTCACCGCACCGGGCACTCCATCGGCACGGACGTTCACTCCAACGGCGCGAACATGGACGATCTTGAGATTCACGATGAACGGCAGATTCTTCCCAATTCGTGTTTCTCCATCGAGCCGGGAATTTACCTGCCCGAGTTTGGCGTGCGCAGCGAAGTGAACGTGCTGGTCCGGCCGGATCGGGCGGAAGTGACCGGCAAAATCCAACGCGAGATCGTGATTATCTGAATGGCAAATTCCTCGGTCGCGAAAACCAAACCATCAGAGCCCGCAGCGGAAGCGGCTCCCATGACCCTCATGACGGTGGCGGCCCCCGCCATTGCGTGGCTGATTCCCGGAGCCGGGCACCTGATCCAGAAGCGCTGGATTCGCGGCGGGCTCCTCATGTTTTCGATTGTCATGATGTTCCTGCTGGGGCTCGCCATGCAGGGGCGCGTTTACAAACCGAATGGCGGCGACATCCTCGACATGCTGGGCTTCGTGGGCAACCTGGGCGGAGGTGGGTTGTATATTCTGACCCGCACCCTGGACTGGGGACACGGCGCGATTGCGCACGCAACGGCTGATTACGGGACAAAGTTCCTGATTGTGGCCGGCCTGTTGAACTTTATCGCAGTGGCCGACGCCTACCACATCGCCATCGGAAAGAAGCCATGACCCTCCAGCTCTCTCACTTCAGCAGCGCGATTCTGTTTGCGGTGTTTGCGTCGGTGGTGTTCGGCATCACCCAGCGGAATTCGCCGCGCGAGATGATTCGCTACGGCCTGTACTGCTTCGCCATGTTCACGGGCGGAGTTATTCTTGCGGGATGGGCGATGTGGCTGATTCGCAGGTAGCCGGCGGGTTTCGATGAGTAAAAGGGGAACGCAAGGTTCCTCGACTGCGTTCGACTTCGCCTCACTTGCTCGGAATGACTGAGTTTTGAGACGAGTGAGCCACTCCATGATTCCGACCACTCCGAGCGGGGCGAATTCCCGAACCTTCCTAGCCAACCATTCCCGCCTTCCCTGTTTGCCTCCCGCTGCTTGAAGCACTAGACTGCTTGGTTCACGCCCTCACGTTGCGTGGCCGGGGCGCGCTTCTCGGAGTCCCGTGGAGATTCTCGACCTCAGGCACTTTTCTTCGGTTGACCTGCGTCCCTTGCTGGACGACGAAACGCAGGTCTGGTCGCGCCTGCTCTCCTGGGACTACACCAGTTCCGCCGACATGATCCTGCGGTACGTTGACGCGAAAATCCTGCCCGGCTATGCCGCCGTCGACCGGGGACGAATCTTTGGCTACGCCTTTTTCGTGTATGAGGGCAGCAAGGGCGTGATCGGGGACCTGTACGTTTCCAACGGCGATCGCCTGCCCGAATCACGCGACGTGGAGGGCCGCCTTCTCACTCATGTCATCGAGACGCTGCAGCAGTCGCCCGGGGTTCATCGCGTAGAAGCCCAACTGCTGGTGCACAACGCGGGCGTGCTGGCGCGGCCTTTTGTGGAGCAGGGATTCCGGCGCCAGCCTCGGCTTTTTATGGCAATGCCCTTGAGCCACCCCTCGCGCCCCGCG
Organism: uncultured Acidobacteriota bacterium; assembly: GCA_963733805.1. GTDB lineage: Bacteria > Acidobacteriota > Terriglobia > Terriglobales > Acidobacteriaceae > Gp1-AA133. Next base: position 69,170 of record CAVTEO010000017.1, read on the forward strand.
CCCTCAGTTTTTCCGGATTTCGAGATACGGGGCTGGCAAGACAGCGACTACCAATCCGCCGCCGCTATCATCACCGCTGCATATCGCACCCATGTCGACGCGGAGATTAACGACCAGTACCGCACCCTAAGCGGATCCCTGCGCTTTCTGAACAACATCGTGCGCTTCCCGGGCTGCGGATTTTTCGATGCGGAAGCTTCATTCGTGGTGCAGCATAAGGCCACTCGCCACATGGCCGGCCTGATCCTGTGCTCGCGGGTGCGGCACGACGTGGGACATGTGACGCAGGTCTGTGTTCTTCCCGAGTATCGCTCACGGGGTGTGGGTGAAGCGTTGCTGGCCTGCACGGCGAATGCGCTGCGCAAGCGCAAATTCTCCCTCCTGTCACTGACTGTGACCGAAGCGAATACGCGTGCGGTCGAGCTTTACCGCCGCCTGGGATTCGATTTGCGCCGCGTGTTTGATGCGTTCGTATGGGAAGAGAAGTAGCTTCTGGGCCTATTTCTCGGGCTTCGTTCCTGCAACCCAGTAGAACTCAAGCTGCTGCGGAGCAAAATCTCCCAAGTACACCACTCGGCGGGCACCCACGAACTGTGGAATGGCGTTCCGCGCACCCTGCGGCGTCAAAAGCAGATGCTCGTCGGACGGGATCTGGCGGAGTTCGTAACGGCTGATGGGCTGGTTACGATAGAACGCTAACCCATACTCGGTTTCGCGGCGCACGCCAAGCAACGCGAGCGGGAGCTGCTTAGTTTCCATGCTTGCCAGTTGTCGGGCGATAGGGCGCGCGGAAAGCGTTTCGTCCGCTACGGGCGCGCCGATTTTCAGTAACGCTGCCACAGTGAGCACCACCGGAATCAGGGTCACAAAGTACAGGACGCGCAAGCCGAGTTTGCCGAACAGACTGACCGCAATCCCAACGGCCACGGCTAGCGCACATACCGAGGAGACCAGCGTGGTCGTTCCCCACGGCAGCCGGTGCTGAATCAAGATGTAGGCGATAGTCAGACCCGGCACCAATAGTCCGCCCGCGATGATGGCATGCGAGATGATCACCCACGCGGGCGGACGGTTGTCATCGACGTGACGGCGCACGTACTCCGCTACCAGCAACGTACCCGCAGGAATCGCCGGCAGGATGTAACCGGGCAGCTTTGAGCGTGACAACGAGAAGAACACGATCGGCACTGCCAGCCACAGAAGGAGAAAGAAGCTCAGCGCATCCCCGCTTTCGAACAATGCCTTGCGCTCCGTCCACCAGGCTCGCAGAAGTTCAAGTTTGGCTGCTGCCACAAATGCTACCCACGGAACCAGCGCCAGGATGGCGACAGGGATATAGAACCAGATCGGCTGCGAGTGATGGTAGAGGTCGCTTCCGAAGCGCGCGAGGTTGTGCTCGAGGATGAATACCCGAAAGAATTCCGGCTGCCGGAGTTGCACCGCGACGAACCACGGCATGGTGACGACAAAAAATACAAACATGCCGGGGAGCCAGAGCGATTTGAGAATGATTCGCGAATTCCTGGCCGCCAGCCCGAACAGCGCAATCACCGCCGCCGCGAGAACCACCGCGACCGGTCCCTTGGCCAGCACGCCGAGCGCGAGAAAGAAATAGAACCCATAGAGAAGTTTCTGCTCGGAGTTCTCCCACCACGCGTACCAGCAAAGCATGGCCAGCGAAAACATGGCGGCGAGCGGCATGTCCGTGGAAGCCGAATGCGCGAACCCAACGACGCCAGCGGCGGACGCGGTCATCAAGGCTCCGTCCAGATGAGATCCCGGGCGCAACCTGCGAAGAAAGAGATAAACAGCGAGCACAATCAGCGACGCATCGATCGCCGAAGGCAAGCGCGCCACCCAGTCGCGCACGCCGAAGATGGCATAAGCTGTCATCGCCTGCCAGTAATACAGCGGAGGCTTTTCCAGCCACGGTTTCCCGCTTAGAGTGGGCGTGATCCAGTCGCGATGCGCCAGCATTTCCCGGGCGACCTGCGCGTAGCGGGGTTCATCGGCGCCGACCAGGCCAAACTGTCCGAGCCCGTAGAAGAAAAGAAAGATGCAGAAACCCGAGAGCAGCAGCCATTCGCGAATGCGCTGGTTCACCGGGACGCCCCTGCGCAGGCGCGTCGGAGTTCGGGGGATTGCGTGTTTGTCGCCGCGCCAGATGCGGCCCGGCGCGCGGTCTCTGCCGCCGAATCGATCTTCACGCTTGCGCCTGCGGCCGAAGCAGAGCGTACATGCTGATCAGCGTCCACGTCACTTCGAGGACGACGAAGCCAACTTGAAATGGATGGAAGGCAATGTAGCCGAGGATCGCCGATCCAACGGCGTTGAGAATGTTGTAGGCGGCCCGCCGCGGATTCATCCAGCCCATCTGATGGCCGGCGTACGCAACGAGGATCAGCATCGCGCCCACGAAGGACGCAGACTGTCGCCACATCGAAATTTCCATAGGGAAGGTATTCTACCGGGATTCGGGGCGAACCTTCTCGAGGATGCGGGCGACCGCGATGGAGAGCGGACCGTCCATGGAGCAACCGCTGGCGCATTCATGTCCGCCGCCGCCGAATTGTTCGGCAATCTGCGCGACATTCAGCAGGCCTTTACTGCGCAAACTAACACGGTATCGACCATCCGCCATTTCGCGGAAGAATACCGCGACCTCGACGTCGCCGATGGAGAGTGCGTAATTGACCAGGCCTTCGCAATCCTCTTCCTTGGCCTGGCTGCGTTCCATCTGCTCGCGCGTGATCCAGATCCAGGCCAGAGGCCCTTCGCGATGAAGGTTGGAAAGCGCCGCGCCCAGCAGGCGCATCTTGGCCGTGGAATGCGCGAAGTAGATGTTGCGCGCGCAGTGCGCCGGGTCAGCGCCCGCCAGCACCAGTTCCCGCGCGAGGGTGAAAGTGTGTTCGTTGGTACCCCGAAACATGAACGATCCGGTGTCGGTCATGAGCGCCGTGTAGAGGCACGTGGCAATTTCGGGAGAAATTGTTACGCCCGCCTCGCGCGCCAGACGGTACACGAGTTCCGCGGTCGCGGTCGCCTGCGGGTCGATCCAGTTCACATGAGCGAAAGGGCGACCGCTCACGTGGTGATCAATGCTGATGAGAAAACGACTCTCGAGCCCCTCCAGGCGGGTGCGCTGGATGCTGTCGCATTCCAGGATAATGGCAGCCTCGTAGTTGCCATTCACGCGCTCGGCCTGCACCACGCGATCGGCAAACGGTAAAGGCCGGTAGATGCGGGGGACGGGATCGTGCAGAACAACGTCGGCGTCTTTGCCCAGCTGGCGCAGGACTTCGCAGCAGGCCAGCGCGGAACCGATCGCGTCACCGTCGGGGCGCGCGTGCGAGGTCAGCACAAAGCGCTGCCGGCGTTCGATGTGTTCGAGGACTTCCCTCAGCATAGCGTCTAAGCTCGAGGAACGCGGGCTGAGCCAGATTTCTTCTTCGAACGGCCCAGCAATTCGTCGATCCTCGATTTGTATTCCTGGGATCGGTCTTGAATAAAGATCAGTTCCGGAGCGCGGCGCAAATGCAGGCGTTCGACCAGTTCGCGCCGAACATAGCCGCTGGCCGCCTGCAGCCCTTCCATCGTCTCTTCGGCGGCGGCCTCATCTCCTTCCACCACCACCATCACTCTCGCGGAACGTGAATCGGGAGCCAGATGAACCTCGCTCACGTTGGCCAGCCCGATGCGCGGGTCGCCGAGTTCCCCTTCGAGGATGGTCTCGATCTCCTCGCGCAAGGCTTCGCTGAGCCGTTCCCGGTGATACTTTTGGCCGCGCCGTTCCAACGAATCACTCCAGTAAAACGGATGAGAATATCAGAAGTTGCGCTGGCTCGGGGAGGGATGACGAGAGACAGCGAAGTGCAAACTTCTACAAAAATTCCACAAAAGAATCAGTCAGTTCCGCGCCGCCGTTGTTCGCAATGCGCGCCGCAAAGCGTTCCACGTTTTTCATCAAGCCGTCCAGATAATCGCGCGAATCGGAGACACTGACGACGCCCACCGTCGCCCGGTTCCACAAATCGCTCGCATCCAGCTCAGCCACCGCCACGTTAAAACGCACGCGCAGCCGGTCTTTCAGGCTGCGCAGCACCTGCCGTTTGTCCTTGAGGGAGTGCGCGGCTTCGATGCTGAGTTCGAGCGTGAGAAACGCAATCATGGTCGTTAGCTAGTGGCTGTTGCCGTCAGCAAAAAACCTGTTCGCCAACGACTAACGACCACTAGCCAACAGCTAAGCTATTACTTCCGCGGCGATGCGCTCGGTGACGAACGCCTCGATCACGTCGCCCACCTTGATGTCGGAATAATTGGCGATCGCGATGCCGCATTCCATTCCGTTGCGGACCTCGCTGGCGTCGTCTTTAAAGCGCCTGAGCGAAGCGATCTTGCCTTTGAAGACCACCACGTTATCGCGCAGCAGGCGGACTTCCGAATCGCGCTTGATGAGTCCATCGCTCACCTGGCAACCTGCGATGGTACCGACCTTGGGAATCCGGAAGGTGTCTTTTACATCCGCACGGCCCTGGTAGGTTTCCTTGATGGTCGGCTCGAGCAAGCCGGTCATGGCGCGCTTGATCTCATCCTGCAACTCGTAAATGATCGAGTGCAGGCGGATGTCGACCTTGTCCTGCTCGGCGAGTTCGGCCGCCTTGCGCTCCGGCCGCACGTTGAAGCCGATGATGATGGCGTTCGATGCGGACGCGAGCAGCACATCCGACTCGGTGATGGCCCCGACTCCGGCGCGCAGTACCTTCAGCCGTACCTTGTCGTTCGAAAGCTTGGCGAGCAAGTCGGTGAGTACTTCCACCGAGCCGCCCACGTCGCCCTTGAGAATGATGTTGAGTTCCTTCGTCCCGGCGGTCTTGAGCTGCTCGGCCAGGCCTTCGAGCGAAACGCGCGAACTCTTGGCCAACTGAGCTTCGCGGGCTTTCTGCTCGCGGTATTCGGAAATTCCCCGCGCCTTGTCGCGATCGGCAACGACGACGAACTGATCGCCAGCCTGCGGCAGGCCTTCCATGCCGAGAATTTCCACTGGCGTCGAAGGCGGAGCGTCCTCGAGTTGCGCCCCGCGATCGTCGAACATGGCGCGAACTTTTCCGTAGACGTTGCCCACCACAAAGTTGTCGCTGGTGCGCAACGTACCGTCCTGCACCAGAACGGTGGCGACCGGACCGCGTCCGCGATCGAGCTTGGCTTCGAGCACGACGCCGCTGGCGGAACGCGCCGGGTTGGCGCGCAGTTCCTGCAGGTCGGCAACCAGGCAGATCATTTCCATCAGCAGGTTGAGGTTTGTTTTCTTCTTGGCGGAGACATCGACGAACACAGTCGTGCCGCCCCAGTCTTCCGGCATCAGGCCGCGATCGGCAAGTTGCTTCTTGACGCGATCGGGCATGGCCTCGGCCTTATCGATCTTGTTCACCGCGACGATGATGGGAACCTCCGCGGCATGCGCGTGATCAATGGCCTCGAGCGTTTGCGGCATCACGCCGTCGTCGGCAGCGACCACCAGCACGACGATGTCGGTGGACTTGGCGCCGCGGGCGCGCATGCGCGTGAACGCTTCGTGGCCGGGCGTATCGAGGAACACGATCTCGCGTCCGTAAGCGGGAGACTCGGTGTCCATGACTCGAACTTTGTAGGCGCCGATGTGCTGGGTGATTCCGCCCGCTTCGCCTTCCGCAACTGCGGTGGAGCGAATGGAGTCGAGCAGCGTGGTCTTGCCGTGATCGACGTGTCCCATGATCGTAACCACGGGTGGCCGCGGAATCGCTTCGGCTGCACCTTCGTCGCCCGCACCAGCGGCGTCCGCGATCTCTTTCTGCGCCTGCTCCTCGAAGCTGATGACGTTGGTTTCCGCGCCGAAGAAGCGCGCCATCTCGCTGGCCAGTTCGGCGTCGAGAGTCTGGTTGATGGTCGCAAACACGCCGCGAGACAGCAGACGCGCGATCAGATCTTTCGCGCGAATGTCCAGTTTCTCCGCCAGATCCTTCACGCTGATGCCTTCGGTGATGGTGATGTTCCGCGTGATGGGCTGCGGCTCATTCGAGAGCGAAAGCCTGGGCGGCGGAACATAGCCCTTCATCGGGCCTTCCTTCACCCCGCGTGGAACGTAGCGCTGTCCGGGACGTCGCGACGGACCGCCCGGACGGCTGCCGGGACGGGTTGGTCCCGGAGGCGCCATGGGTGCGCCCGGGCCGACTCCGAGCGGACGCGCGCCGGTAGGCGACTGACGCGTCGGGTGCATGGGACGGCGTTCACCTGGTCGCAACGGCGGACGGGGGCCTCCTGGAACTTGCGGACGCGGACGCTGAAAAATTGGCTGGCCAGGTATAGGACGTCCGGGCACAGGGCGCGATGCGATCGGCACGCCGGGCTGTACTGGTTTCGGCGGCGGCGCTTTGTAAACAGGCCGCGGCCCGGTTTGCGGAACGATCATGCGCGGAGACGGCGGAGCTGGCGCAGCCGGCTTGGTCGGGACGGGCTGGCTGGGCGGAGTTGCCGAGGCCGCGGGCGGCGGAGCCGCTTGGGCCATGATTTCCGCTTGTACGCTTGCGGGCGGAGGAGGCGGCGCAGCCGGACGCGGTGGGGCAGGCGCGGGCGGTGCCGCCGCGGCGGGCGGAGCTGGCTTCGCAGCGGGAGGCGCGGGCGGTGCCGCTGGCGCGGCGGGCGGGCACTTTCGCCACCGGGCGGGCGACCGTCTGCGGCGTGATGAAACGCGGTGCCGGCGTCGGTGGTGCCGCGGGCTTCGCAGCCGGAGGCGTTGCGGCCGGCGCTGGCGGTGCTGCCACTTTGCTCTCTGCGGGTGGCGCAACTGGTCGCGCGGGCGGTGGAGCGGGAGTCGCCGTCGCTTGCTGCTGTTTGGTGATCAGCTTGAGCACATCGCCGGGCTTGGAGATGTGCGAGAGGTCAATCTTGGTCTTGATTTCGTCAGCTTCCCGGCCGGCGCGTGACTTGGCGGGCGCGGCTTGGGCTTCGGTGGCGCGGAAGTGAGCCCGCACCTTTTCCGCTTCGTGTTCCTCGACAGAACTGGAGTGCGTCTTCTTCTCGGTGACGCCGACTTCGACCAGGACATCAAGAATTGCCTTGCTCTTGACTTCCAGTTCCCTGGCCAGATCGTTGATTCGAATCTTACTCATCCGCCCTTTCTTGGCCCCGCCACCGCTCCCTAAGTCTTCATAGCATCCTCACGGAGTCAGCGTTGCACACCGGCCCGCCACCTGCGCGACGGGCGCGGAAAATCCTGATCATTCCTTTGGTTCGGCGGAGGTGTCTTCCTCCCCGCCCTGGGTCTGTACGGTCGCTTCTTCCGCAGCCGGTTCGCTTTCTTCGGCTGCCGCAGCCACTTCCTGAATTTCGCCCTCGACCGGCGCTTCGTCTGCGACGGTTTCGCCCACGGCTTCTTCGGAGGCAACTTCCTGTGCCTCGCCTTCGGCCACTGCAACCGCGCCCTCTCCACCGTCCAGAGTGGCGAAATAATTATTGACCGCCAGGCTGATTTTTTCCACCGTTTTGGGGCCGATACCCTCGATGGCTTCCAACTGCTCTGGCGTCATGTCGGCGAGCGCTTCCACCGTCGTGATGCCCGCCGCGCCCAGCTTCTCAATCAGGCCCTCACCCAGTCCGGGCACACTCTCCAGCGGCGTCGCCGTCTGCGAAGTCAGCGCCGACATCTGCTGCTCCACTTCCTGCCGCTTTTCTTCCTCACTCTTGATATCGATCTTCCAGCCGAGCAACTTCGCCGCCAGCCGGACGTTCTGCCCCTTCTTGCCGATCGCCAACGAGAGTTGCGTGTCGTCGACCACTACTTCGAGATGCTTCTCGGCGGCATCCACCACCGTGACGCGGCTGACCTTGGCGGGTTGCAGAGCTTTTTCGGCGAAGGTGACCGAGTCCTCGTGATACTCGATGATGTCGATCTTCTCGCCGCGCAGTTCCCGGATGATTGACTGCACGCGCATGCCTTTCATGCCCACGCACGCGCCCACCGCGTCCACGTCCTTGTCTTTCGACATGACGGCGATCTTGGTGCGCTCCCCGGCCTCGCGCGCGATGGCGCGGATCACTACCGTTCCATCGTAGATTTCAGGGACCTCGGTCTGAAACAGGTTCTGCACCAGCTCCGGCGCCGCGCGCGAAACCACAACCTGCGGTCCCTTGGAGGCTTTTTCCACTCGCGCGATCACGACCCGAACGCGCTCGCCGATGGCAAACGACTCCAGCCGGGACTGCTCCTTGCGAGGCATGCGCGACTCCGCCTTGCCGATATCGAAGATCACGTCCGGCCCTTCGACCCGCTTCACAGTCGCGTTCACAATTTCGCCCACGCGCGATATGTATTCGTTGTAGACCGTATCGCGCTCGGCCTCGCGCACCTTCTGGAAAATGACCTGCTTCGCGAGCTGGGCGGCGATGCGTCCCAGAATGCCTTCCGTGGCTTTCGGAATCTGCAACTCTCCGCCGATTTCGACGTTGGGGTCAACCTTGCGCGCATCCTCCAGCGTGACCTGCAGAATGGGATCCTCAATCTGCTCCGGAGTCTCCACCACGGTCTTCACTGCAAACGCGCGAATCTTGCCCGTGTCCTTGTCGAGTTCCGCGCGCAGGTTTTCCTGCGTCTTGTAGTACTTGCGGGTCGCGACCACAATCGCATCTTCGACCGCACTCACCACAATCTGCGGATCGATTCCTTTTTCCCGGCTCAGCGCGTCGATCGTGTTATAGAGCTCACTTGCCATAGAGATAATTCCGAAACCATTGGGTAATTGGGAAATTTAGTAATTGACTAATTGAAAGACTGCGACTCGTCGCGGGTTTTCAGTTTTCCAAATTACTCAATTTCCCAATTACTCAATCCTTTCAATTTCACAATGACCTTGCCGGCCTAGATCTCCGGCACCAGGTTCGCCTTCTCGACGTTTGCAAGCTCGATCTCAAGCTTCTGCGGCGCGTCTGGCGCTGCGCGACGCTTCTTCCGAGCCTCACTCACATCGAGTGTGAGGCGGCCGTCGCGAAAACTTTCCAGGCGGCCTTCAAAATGACGGTTGCCGTTAACCGGCTCGCGCGTCATCAACTTCACCTTGCTGCCCGCGAAACGCTCGTAGTCGGCTGCTCGCGTCAGCTTGCGATCCAAACCAGGCGAAGAAACTTCCAGCACGTAGCTGCCGCCCGGCACCACTTCCTCGACGTCGAGGATCGCTCCAAACTCGCGGCTGAATTGCGCACAGTCTTGGTGCGTCACGCCCGCCGGCTTGTCGAGGAAGACGCGCAGCATCCGGCTCTTGCCCCCGCCGCGCAGCTCGATGTCGACCACTTCCAGCCCGCTGGTGGCCGCCACGCGCTCGGCAATGGCCCGCACGCGCTCTTCTTCAAATGCCATGTAGTCAATGAGTTACCAGCATCTCGACCGTGTCCGCTTAGCCCCAAACTAAAAAGTGGGCTTGCGCCCACTGGTGTGCTTCGCCAAATGCTGGTACTACACAACAGTTTCCAATACCTGAATATACGCTCGTTAAGCGTAAAAGACAAACCAGCAAAACCTGCCGGTGACGTCAAGCGGCTTGTGTAAATAGGTTGAGGGTGCGGGATCTCCATTCCAGGTTGAATCTTTGGAAGATGGAGTAGATGATGCGGTCCACGCTTTCCACGTTCACGAAGCACACCATCGGCCTGGTTCGCCGTCGCACCTCGACGAAACAGCGCTCGATCACGTTGGTGGTGCGCAGTTTGCGCCACAGGTGCCGGGGGAAAGCGAAGAACGACAGCAGTTCGGGCAAGTCTCGGCCCAAGCGCTTCACCACACCGGGATAGGTGCGATGCCAGCGGGCGCGGAATCTGCGGAATGCGGCTTCGGCCTGCGCCCGGCTCTCGGCCTTGTAGATAGCCTGGGCTCCGGCTTTCACTTCGTCATAGTCGCACTTCCGTGCCTTCTCCAGAATGTTGCGCATTTTGTGCACCCAGCAGCGCTGATGTCGCACCCGCGGATAAATGGTGCGAATCGCTGCCGCCAGACCAGCACAGCCGTCGGTGAGAATCAACTGCAGCGATCGGCCTTCCAGTCCGCGCCGGTAGAGGTCTTGTAAGAGCGCTTCCCAGTCCGCCTGACCTTCTCCCTGACTGCGCAGAAAGGCCAGCAAGTGCCGGCTCCCGTCCTGGCGAATGCCATAGACCACCAGCATCTGTACCCGTTTGCGTCCCGTGGGCCGCCGCACCCGCAAGCTCACCCCGTCCAGAAACAGATAGACATAGTCATCGCTCAGCCCGGCCTGATGAAACTGGCGCACCGCCTCATCCAGGTCGCGCGTCAGCTTCGATACCGTCTGCGCACTCACCGTTTCTCCCGTGATGGTCGCCACTACCCGCCCCACCTGTCGCGTCGAGATGCCCCGCAAAAACGCTTCCCGGATCAGCAGCGAGACCTCTTCCGCCCGCCGCTGAAACCGCCGCAGCCCCACCGGCAGAAAACTCTTCTCGCGAGTCCGCGCAATGCGTAACCGGATCGTTCCGAAGCGAGTCACGAAATCCCGTTCGTAATAGCCGTTGCGGTACACGCGCCGCCTGCCCCGCCTCCGTTCGTAGCGCCCCCAGCCGGAAAAGCGGTCGCGTTGCCGCTCCGATTCCAGCTCGAAAAACTGCTGCCAGGCTTGCCGCGTCTGTCCATACAGATCTCCCCAGAAACAGTCTTTCATCCCCGCCAGAAAATGTTGGAAATGCTCGGTGATCGGGATTATCTTCGCCATTGGGTGTAGGTCTCCTTTTCGGAAAAGGCTTTAGCTTGCGAGGCCAAAGCCAACTTACACCCTCTTGCTTTTTACACAATCAAAGTTACGTCACCGGCAGGAAAACCTGCCTTGGCAGGCGAATCCCGGGGTCTTGTCGGCCCAAAAAAATCTTTCTACGACAGATGCGGTGACGGAAGAAACGGTTGCGGTCGGAGCTACTGAAAGTTCGAAATCAGCACGACGTTGCTATTGAAATTTCCGCGAGTGAGCACGAGTTGTTTGCCGTCCAGCGACCACGCGAAGTCGAGGATGAGGTCGGTCGTAAAATGGGTGAGTTGCCTGGGGGGCCCGCCAGCCAGAGGTTGCTCCCACAGATTGGCGACGCCTTCCCGGACCAGTGTGTACTGCAAGGCCTTGCTGTCGGACCAGTTCGGCCCGAACGACGCCGCGGGCGCGTCAAACCGGAACAGAGGGTTACCACCCTCCGCGGGTACTGCGGCCAAGACTGACGGACTGTTTGGAGTCTTGCCCCAGAGATGAACAGCAATCATCTTTCCGTCTCGCGAAATCGCGACGCGCGGTCGATCGAGATTGTCGATGAGCTTCGTGAGCGGTCCACCGTCGATCGAAACTCTCCAGGCAGCCCCGCCCCCACCATCAGGATTGGGGCCCGCGAAGGCCACCCATTTGCCATCGGGGGAACATGCAATCCCCGATCCTGCTGCTTGCACCGTGCCTGTTTTCGTGATCTGGAACGGATTGCCACCATCCGCGGCATCCACTCGCCAAAGATCCGTCGCTGTTCCGGTTCGCGACACATAGATCAGGTAGTGCCCATCCCCGCACGCAACTGGCAGGGACGCTGGTGTTTGCCGCAGTGTCAGATGTGCAGGCGAATTGCCCGGAGCCATGGTAAGAACGTGACCGTCGGCACTGCTGGTAAGAATCTTCCCGTCAGCGGTCCAGTCCGCGAACGTGTGTGTTTCTCCGGAACTGATGCGCTGGGCGCCGTCTAGCGCGCCAGCCTTGGCAAGCCACAAGTCAGCCGTGGGGTTGTTCTGCATGACTGCCAGGGTCTTACCGTCGTGAGTCAGCCCCAGACAGCACGTAGAGTAGTCGGTGGGATCGTTAGTGAAACGTCGGACTTCTCCGCTGGGATAACTGACATACTGAATCTGCCCGCGGGCACCAGGCGTTCCCGCACGCACGGTGATCAGAAGACCGTTGCCGTCCGGAAGCCAGACTGGCGGTCCGAGCAAAGACCCTGCGTCGGGCGTGTACAGGGTTCGGGTCTTTCCGTCGGCAACTGCGACGAGCTGCAACACTGCATGCGGTCCGCCCGCAGGATCCCACACCGGTACAGCAATGTTCTTACCGTCGGGCGACCAGGCAGGCGCCGCGATGAAGTTCGCACTGATGACGGCACGCAGCGCGGCAAGTTGATGTTCGCCGCTACCATCCGGGGCCGCGATCAGCACCGCCCAAACATCCTTTTCCGGCATACCGCGCAAGTAGGTGATTTGTTTTCCGTCAGGAGAGAAAGAAACTCCAATATCCACATCACGGCCCAACTGGGTCGCGGCACCGCCTAACGACGCCATTCTGTAGAGGTACGAAAAGTTAAATGTGCTCTTGTCGGTGCGCACGAAGTACAGGTAGTTTCCGTCGGGCGAAAAACTCAGCCCGTTCACTGGTGCTGCTTCGGGCGCCAGAACCTGCACGTCGGTCCCGGTCGCCACCTGCCGAACCCACAGACTCTCCTTCTCACCCTCCCGAACGATCCATGCCACATAGCGACCATCCGGAGAAATCGCGAGATTCGCAGCTTTTCCATTCTCCGTCAGAGGTGTGATCTGCATGCTTTGCAGATTGAAAGTCGTGCGGCTTGGATGGAAGGCAAACTTGTAGATTCCGACCGCCGCAGCCGCCACGACCAAGGCGGCCAGTCCCGCCCAGAGGCTATTCGGTATTCTGCCGCTTTTGGCGGGCAATGGGACGTGTGCCGCAGACGAACTTCCCGACGGGGTGGTTGTCATTGCTCCGGGAGAACTGGTGGCCGTGCGCACTTTGCCCGAACTCGTGTCACGCTTGAGGCGCTTCAACTCGGCGCGCATCTCGTTCGCGCCCTGGTAGCGCAAGTCGCGGTCTTTCTCGAGTGCAGTGCGGATGATCTCGCCCAGCTTTGCCGGCATGGCCGGATTGATGTCAGACGGAGAGGGCGGCTCGTGGTTCAGAATTCCATCGAAAATGAGCGCTGACGTTTCGCCCGCGAATGGCAGGCGCCCGGTCGCCATTTCGTAAAGCACCGCGCCAAAGGAAAACAGGTCGCTACGCGCATCCAGTTCCTTCCCTTTCGCCTGCTCGGGTGACATATAGGCGACCGTCCCGACCGCCGTTCCGGGGCTGGTGAGATGGGGCTCGGCGCCCCCGGTCATGGTCTCGTCCTGCTGCCCACGCGATCCTTCCAGTTTCGCCAACCCGAAATCGAGCACTTTCGCGTGGCCGCGCTTGGTGACGAAAACATTCGCCGGCTTGATGTCGCGGTGGATAATGCCGGCGGAATGTGCGGCATCAAGCGCGTCGGCAATGTCGATGGCGAGCGAGAGCAATGTTTCCAGGTCGAGTGGACGGCCGGCGATTCGATGCTTCAGGGTCATGCCATCGAGGAATTCCATGGCAATAAATGCCTGGCCATCCTCGTTGCCGATGTCGTAGATGGTGCAGATATTCGGATGGTTCAGCGCGGAAGCGGCCTGCGCCTCGCGTTGAAAGCGGGCCAACGCCTGCGGATCTTTGGAGACCTCTTCCGGCAGGAACTTCAGCGCGACGAACCGGCGTAGCCGGGTGTCCTCGGCTTTGTAAACCACGCCCATGCCGCCGCCACCCAACTTCTCGATAATTTGATAGTGCGAGATGGTCCGGCCAATCATGGGCAAGTCTTGGGGGGGGAGAAACTATGGAATGGTAGTCGGAACCGGGCAGGCCGTCAAAGAGATTGGGAAACAACAAGGCGTCCCGCCAAACAACTGCAGAGCAAATCCAGGCGAGTGCTCGGTTTCGTTGCTACTGCAGTGCCGATTGCGTTGCCTTCACAATGGTGTTTCCGGTCTGGGTGGTGTAGTAAACGCTGGATGCTTCGGCGGCCACGTTGTTATTGTCGACGGTAATCGTTCCTGTTCCGCCGGCAGCGGCGAGCACAACCGCATTCGCGTTCGCCGGGAAGCCGCTCGTGATGTCCAGGGACCGAATGCATCCGCCGGTTGGCAGTCCCCCCCCAGTCGTGCACGCATTGCTCACGCTGACAAACATGAAGTCTCGCGCAAGCCTGGAGTTGTAGAACTCGGTAAGCGGAGACGCAACCACGTTGTTTGTACCGCCCACGGAAAGCAGCAGTGGTCCGTTGGCGGTCGCCGCGTTCAGTTTAAAAGTATTGTCAAAGCCAATGTTGTACAGCGCCGCACGATGCGTACCAGTGCCGTCATTCCCTGCCACGTAGAGAAACGCTGTGGTCGACGCCGCTCCACTGTAGTAAGCGTTATTGAAGTCGCCTTCTAGAACTGTGTTTGTGCTGTTGTCGCCGACAGGGACCACAACCCTGCTGGCTGCCGAAAGGTTGGTGTCGGCCTGGGCTGCCACCGCATTCGCTCCGCCGCTGTTTCCTGCAAATGCGTATACCTTTTGCCGGCTGGAATCCACCACCACGGGGGCCGCGGTAATTCCGGTCGCCGCAAAGGTCAATGTTCCGGAATGGACGACTGCCGGGCTAACGGAATCGTCGATGTAATCGATGTGACCCGTGCCGTCGGTAGCGAAGACATGCCGCGACACATTGTCATAGACCGGCGTCGAGACTCCCGGATTCCCAGGAATCGTCGCGGGCCAGCCGCCGGTAGTGACTTCCGCCGGCGTGCCGTTGAACACGCCAGAAAACTTGTGCACCACGCTGGACGTTCCATTCGTAGTGACATAGGCAACGTCGTGCGCATAGTCGACAAAGGGCCCGGTCGTCGATCCGCCTGCCAATGGAAGCTTGGTATCCACAGCGGTGTTGCCGGTACCAGGAACGGCGGGAGTTGTGGCCGACGTGCCGTTTCCAGCGCCCGTCTTGAACTGCAGAACGTGAAAGTTAGACGTCCCGGCGGCAACGTTGTTCTCGCTGAAAGCAATCTTTTGTCCGTTTAGCGACAATGCCACCAGGCTCGGAACCTGTCCCGCGCCCACGTTGTAGGCAAAGATCACGCTCGGTCCTGTGCCTGCACAGAAGCCGGTCCCCGCGGGGTTGGTATAGAGGTTGTTCAAGCCGATGACGTTGGCCTGGGTGCCACTGCCGGCAATTCCGATTCCCGTCACCACGAAATCGGTGGTGCAGTTGGGTGCTGCCGTAACATCGAAGACAAACTTCGCGGGTCCGGAAATCCGCCCGCCACTTCCCGCGCCCAGCGAAAAACTCCAGTCCCGGTGGCTCAAAGCCTTCTTGTGCTTGTTGTGGCGATGATGCTCAGAATCGCTGTCCCGATCCCTATCGTCATCCCTACCGTCGTCCCAATCGCGCTCATGTTCACGATCGCGGTCACCATTCGCAGCCGATGTCGGTAGTGGCCGGATAGCGTGGCGGCGGAGATATTGGTGCCAGAAGCGCGGTTCTGAGAGCACGGCGCCGCGATTCTCGCGGGCCACATCCTCTGAAAAGATTACGTGGCGGCTGCTCCAGTCTTCTACCATGCTGACCGGGATATGTCCGTTTTCCTGCGCAGCGGCGAATGTGAGTCCACTCCATACCACCGCACACGCCACCAGGATTCGCTGTTTCACGCTGCCCAATCTCCTGCTCGATGAAATTCGATCCTTTTGCTGCCCGTGGAACGTGGGGGAAATATTCGTCCAGCGAGCTGCCACAGCAGTCGGTGGTGTTCCGCCAGGCAAGATCCGGTTCCCAATCATAATGCTCCGGACTCAGTACTAAAAGGTTACTGGAGTGACCGGCTGCTTGGCTCGGCCGGCTATCCGCTTTCTGCTGCTCGCGAAAATAATGCTCATGAAGACTTTCGGTTGAAGCGGCACTGGGGCTGCGATGGGCTGATCTTCCCGCAAGCCAGCGCCATGGTTTCGAATGCACGCTCGAACCGGAATTCCGGCTTGCGGTAAGGCTTTCGCCGTGGTTCGGCCTCCGGCTTTGTTTCTGGCGCGCGGGCCTGTGCGGCGTCACTCATGTGAGCGTAGCTTCCCCCCCAACCCTCATTCTAGGGAGTCGCCCGCTAAATCCCGAGCACCGTTTCCTCCCAAACGTTAACCTGCAAGGTACTCCCATCAATACCGGAGATCGGATTGGCCGAGATTCCCCTCGGGTCGACGCGATTTTTTCTCGTGAGAAGTTCAGTAACGAAGCGGGCGGTTCGAGACAATGCTGAGCGCCGGTTCTCTGCCAAATTTGCCACTCTGCTCTCCTTCTCCCTAGAATAGAGAGATACCCTGATCGCGGAATCAAAATATGATCCATTTTCCCGTTCCTGAGGCGCTTACCTTCGATGACGTGTTGCTGCTGCCCGCCCGCTCCGACGTTGTTCCGGCGGAGACCAATACGCAGACGCAATTGACCCGCAACATACAGCTCAACATTCCGATTGTGAGCGCCGCCATGGATACCGTGACCCAGTCCCATATGGCGATTGCAATCGCGCAGCAGGGCGGCATCGGCATCGTCCACCGCAATCTCACCATCGAGCAGCAGGCCAATGAAGTCGACAAGGTAAAGCGCTCGGAGAGCGGCATGATCGTCGATCCGGTGACCATGTCGCCGGAGGCCAAGGTTTCCGACGCGCTCGAAGTCATGCGGAAATACAAGATTTCCGGCGTGCCCATCACGCAGAACGACGGCCGCCTGGTGGGGATTCTTACCAACCGCGATCTGCGATTTGAGACGCGTTTCGATGTTCCCATCCGCAACGTAATGACCAAAGACCACCTCATCACGGTCCCAGTCGGCACCACGCTCGAAGATGCAGAGAAAATTCTGCACGAGCATCGCGTGGAGAAGCTTCTGGTGGTCGACGACAAATACACGCTCAAGGGCCTGATCACCGTAAAAGACATTCAGAAAAAGCTGAAGTATCCCAATGCCGCCAAGGATTCGCACGGCCGGCTGCGCGTGGGTGCGGCGCTGGGCGCCACCGGCGACTTTCTGGAGCGTGCCCAGGAACTGGCCAAGGCGAAAGTCGACGTGGTCGCAATCGACAGCGCTCACGGGCATTCGACTCGTGTGCTCGAAGCGATCAAGGCCGTAAAGTCGAAACTTCCCGAGATGGAGTTGCTGGCAGGCAACGTGGCCACCTTCGACGGCGCGTGCGAACTCGCCAAGGCGGGCGCGGACGGCATCAAGGTTGGCATCGGCCCGGGATCGATCTGCACGACGCGCGTGGTTACCGGCGCCGGCGTGCCCCAGGTTACGGCAATCGCGGAAGCCTTCCGCGCCACCAAGGATTCCCACGTTCCGATCATCGCCGACGGAGGCATCAAGTATTCCGGCGACATCACCAAGGCGCTCGCGGCCGGCGCCGGCGCTGTCATGATCGGCTCGCTTTTCGCAGGGACCGATGAGAGCCCCGGAGAACTGATTTTGTATCAGGGCCGCACCTTCAAGTCCTACCGCGGCATGGGCTCACTGGGCGCGATGGCGCAAGGCTCCAGCGAACGGTATTTCCAGAGCACGGATGAAGCGTCCACCGCGATTCCAGGCGTCAACGAGAGCGATGGGAATCGGCTTGCCAAGCTGGTTCCCGAGGGCATTGAAGGCCGCGTGCCCTATCGCGGGTCGGTTGCCATGATCGTGCACCAGATGGTGGGCGGGTTGAAGTCAGGCATGGGATATTGCGGGTGCGCGACCATCGCCGAGCTTCAACAGAAGACGCGCTTTGTACGCATCAGCGGCGCGGGCCTGCGCGAGAGCCACGTGCACGACGTCATCATCACGCGCGAGGCGCCCAATTATGCGCTCGAATAAAACGCCCGGCGCCAGTTCGCTGCTCGAGCTGTCCTCGTTTTGAAGATTCCAGAGCAGTCAGAATCGACCACCTGGAAGCCATGGCTGGCGGCCTTGCTATGGCTCGGGCTCATCGTGTTTGAGTCCACCAACGCCTTCTCGGCTGAGAAGACAAGCGGCCTTCTCTATCCATTGTTGCACTTCCTGTTTGGCCTGGACCCGGTGCATTTTTTCACCTGGCACTTGGTGATTCGCAAAGCCGGACACATCATTGGCTACTCGGTGCTGAGCCTGCTGTTCTTTCGCGCATGGAGAGTGACGATCCAGGTCAGCGGCAGCCCGCGTTGGTCGATCGTCTGGGCGCGCATCGCTTTCGCGATGACCTGTTTGGTCGCGAGCCTGGACGAATGGCACCAGAGCTTTCTTCCCTCGCGCACGGGAACCTTCCGGGACGTGATACTCGACAGCGCGGCTGCATTGGTGGCGCAGATCGTCATATACCTGTGGCTAACCAGACATTCCTCAGCGACGTCTTCTCAAACAGATGAGCCTTCTTTCGACCGATCATGAGGTTAATTGGCTGATTTGGTTTGTTGCGCTAAACTCTCGAGCGCTATGGCCGACCTGCTCGAGCGCGAGATGGAAGACGCTGTAGCGAGATGTCCTAGCCTGTTCATCGAAGCCGGGCTTGAGTTGCTACATCGGCAGATTGTGATAAACGGCCGCCGCCCCGATTTGGTTTTTCAAGACAGTCTTTCTCGGCATTTGCTGGTCGAATTGCAGCGAGGCCGTTTGGACGAAGAGCATCTTCAAAGGCATGTCTTCTATTTCTACGACTATCGAGCCAAATACACCGAGACCCACCCCAGACTGCTATTTCTAGCGAATCGAGTAGTTCCACAACATAAGGAATTCCTCGACGACCACGGATACGAATACAAGGAGATTCCCGAGAATGAATTCCTGCGGCGGATGTCAGAGTGTACTGAGCCAGGAACCCATTTCAATCCCGAGGTCAAAACGAGCCCGGGTGTTCTTCCGCTGAACTATCAACAACTTCTCTACGAGGTTGAACTGCAACCGATGACGTTGTGTTACAAGATGATCTTGTTGCTGGAGATGATTGAGCACGCTGACGGGGCTGGCCGAGTACCGATCCTAGTGCTCGCAAATGGGTTCCAGAAATTCTTCCAGTCGAGGGCATCCGCCCACAAAAGTGAAGAAAACCCACGGCGCTTCGCGAGCACGAAGCCGAGCGAACGGTCTCTTAAGAGATGGGAAACCATAATTCGTGATCAGCCAGTGAGGCATCTTGGACCTAGGTTCGTTATTGACCGACAAACCTTCATTCAATGGGCGCCGGAGGTTTGGACGCAATGGAGCTCAGCCTTAAAGAACGAACTCAAAGAAGCCGCGGCAAGACGCCTCGTTGCCTACTTCAACAGGCATGTTCCGGGTGGATATTAGCTGAAGACTGATAACTGATGGCTGAAAGCTGATTTCAATACAATGCGTCGTACTTGGTGACGTCCCATTGCCCTGACTTCCTTTCGAGTGTGACCGAGAGCAGGCCAGTGTAGGCCGTGCTGTCTCCAGGGGCGTTGAGGCGTTTGCCCTGATAGTGCAGGATCCGCAAAGGCGGCTCATCTTCCCAGTCGACCAATTGCCATCCGATCAGAGGATGCTTGTCTTCCGAGTCGCAAATGAACTTCGCATACTTCTTGCGATAGTCGTGTTCCCAGTCGGAAAGCTCATCGCGGCACTTGCCGTCTTTCATGGCGCGCATGAAAGTGGCTGCCGCTTTCTCAGAAGTATGGTCGCGCAGCGGGTTCAGGCGAATGGAATTCGGGATTCCGGTCAGCGAATCGCGATCCTCGGACTTGGCCAGCACAGGGCCCTGGTTGTTGAGCCAGGCCAGATAGCCAAGGAAGATCAGCACCAGCAGAACGCCGGCGCCAACCGCGATATACATCTGAGTCCTGGTGGATTCCATGAGCTGTGCATCACAGTTTAGGCAGGGATTTCGGGGCCAACAAGGTTACCCTCGTTAGATTCCGGAGTACATGTACCGTTGGTAAGAGGCGGGGGATGGGGCGCTCTGCAAAAAAGAAACGCACCCGAAACCTGGGTGCGTTGTGGTCGTTCGAAAGTGGGGAGGAGACGATCGCCTACTTCTCTTCGTCCTTCTCCGCTTTTCCTTCGGATCCGCCTTGCGCCTCGGCTTCGGCCTTGGCCTGGGCATCAGCTTCTTCCATGGCCTTCTTGGCTTCGGCGACCCGCTTGGCGCGGGCTTCGGCACGCTTTTCGCGCTTTTCGTCGAGCACCTTTTCGCTACCCAGCAACTCTACGAAGGCCTTGTCGGCGCCGTCGCCCTTCTGCCACGCCGTGCGCACGATCCGGAGGTATCCGCCATTGCGGTCTCCGAAGCGGGGAGCGATCGTGTCAAACAGCTTGGTCACCGACTCGCTGGTCATGAGGTAAGACGAGGCGAGACGGCGGGCGGCCAGATCCCCGCGCTTGCCGAGTGTAATCATCTTCTCGACGTGCGGGCGCATGGCTTTCGCCTTCGGGATCGTGGTTTCGATCCGCTCTTCGATAATCAACGAAGTCACCAGGTTGCGCAGCAACGAGCGCCGGTGCGCCGTGTTCCGTCCAAGTTTCCAGCCAGCTACTTTGTGACGCATAGCAAAAACCTCACTTCTCAGCTCTCAGTTGCCAGTTCTCAGTTTCTCGCAACGAGACAAAATCATATCCTCAGTTCCCGATTAACCAGTTCCCGCTGTTGCCGAGAACTGAGAACCGAGAACTGAGAACCGTTTCTTACAGTTCGTCGTCTGCGCCGTAGGCCGACGCCGGCAGCACCTGGTTCGAAGTCGGCCCGGGCACGGCGTTGCCATGCTCGTCGATCTTCATGCCCAGGCTCAGTCCCATCGAGGAGAGGATCTCCTTGATCTCGTTCAGAGACTTGCGGCCGAAATTCTTGGTCTTCAGCATTTCGGCTTCGGTCTTCTGCACGAGCTCTCCGATGGTCTGGATATTCGCGTTCTTCAGGCAGTTGTAGCTGCGCACGCTCAACTCGAGCTCTTCCACGGAACGGTTCAAATTTTCGTTCTTGATCTCGGGCTTGCGGTCATCAGACGAGGCCGCGGTCTCAATCTCTTCCTCGAAGTTGATGAAGATGTTCATATGATCCTTCACCAGCTTTGCGGCCAGGCCCAGCGAATCCGCCGGAGTAATGGACCCATTGGTCCATACTTCCAGGGTCAGCTTGTCGTAGTCGGTGATCTGACCGAGACGCGCGGCTTCCACCGTGTAGTTGCACTTGCGGACCGGCGAGTGCACGGAATCGATGGGGATGAAGCCGATGCCCAGGTCCTCGTCGAAGTTCTTGTCGGCAGCGACATAACCGCGGCCGCGCTTCAGGCGCATCTCCATATCGAGCTTGCCGCCTTCGCTGACCGTGGCAATGTAGACATCCTTGTCCAGTACCTCAACGTCCCCGTCCGCCTCGATCATGCCCGAGGTCACGACCCCGGGCGTGTCGGCGCGCAAATAGATGGCCTTGGGCGCGTCGCCGGCGAGCTTGAACGGGATCTGCTTCAGGTTCAGGATGATGTCGGTCGCGTCTTCGACCACGCCGGGAATCGACTGGAACTCGTGCAGCACGCCTTCAATTTTCACGGCCGTGACTGCGGCACCCTCGATCGAACTCAGCAGCACGCGGCGCAGAGCATTGCCAATGGTGGTGCCGAAGCCGCGCTCAAAGGGCTGCGCCCAGAACATTCCGTACTTATCGGTGAGGCTGGAGGTATCGGTTGCGAGACGTTTCGGTTTTTGAAAACCCTTCCAAAGCATGTGTTTCTCCTTCGGCCATTTGGCTCATCGCCGACTCCCTGAACAGGTCCAGGTTCAGGTCAAGTGCTAGCAAAGGCGGATCTGGCACGAACAGTGGACCAAGCTGTCGTCGGCTTTCGGTCGTCGGTTGGAGACCTGGCTTTTGCCGACGATCGAGGACCAACAACTGACGACTATTTGCTGTACAACTCGACGATCAACTGCTCATTCACGGGCAGCTGAATTTCTTCGCGCTTGGGCAGCGACAGCACGCGGCCCTTAAAGTTGTCGCGATCGATCTCAAGCCACGTCGGTGCGGTCTGGTGGCTGGCGAAATCCTTCGCTTGCTCCAGGATCGGCAGTTTGCGGCTGCCTTCGCGAATTGTGACTTCCTGTCCCGCGACCACTTCAAACGAAGGAATATTGACCTTGCGCCCGTTGACCGCGACGTGACCGTGACGCACCAGCTGGCGCGCCTGACGCCGTGACATCGCGAACCCGAGGCGATACACAACGTTATCCAGCCGCCGCTCAAGTTGTTGCAGCAGGATCTCGCCGGTCACGCCCCTGGTGCGGGCAGCCTTCTCGAAGTAGTTACGGAACTGCCCCTCCTGCGTGAAATACATGCGCTTGGCTTTCTGTTTTTCACGCAGCTGCAGACCGTAGCCAACGATTTTGGCTTTGCGGTCTTTCCCGTGCTGTCCGGGAGCAAAATTACGTTTCTCGATGGGGCACTTGTCCGTGAAGCACTTGGTGCCCTTCAGGAATAGTTTTATGCCTTCACGACGGCATAGACGGCAAACTGCATCAGTGTAACGTGCCAAGTTTCTTCTCCTTGTTAGATGACCGGTTTACAGGTTTGGCTTCACCCTTCGTCCCGGACGGTAAATCAGTCGCTAGTCGTCAGTCGTCGGTCGCCAGCTAAACCCACGTCCGACAAAAGATACTGGTTGTCTCAAAATCACCTCGTCAAACGCGACGCCTTTTCGGAGGCCGGCAGCCGTTATGCGGAATGGGCGTGAAGTCCTTGATGGAGCGGACTTCAATGCCGGCCGCGGCCAGCGCACGAATCGCGGACTCACGGCCCGATCCCGGACCGCTGACGCGCACATCGACCGAGCGCACACCGTGGTCGCGCGCCATGTTGGCGGCGTTCGAGGCAGCCTGCTGCGCGGCGAACGGGGTTCCCTTACGCGACCCGCGGAAGCCCAGCGATCCGGAACTCTTCCACGAGATCACATTGCCCGCCATATCAGTGATGGTCACGATGGTGTTATTGAAAGATGCCTGCACATGCACCAGCCCATGCGGGATGTGCTTGCGCTCCTTCTTCTTGAACGTCTTCTTCTTGCCTTTTTTCTCGGGAGCGGCTGCGCCGCCCGCTGCTGCTGGTTTCGCCATAGGTCTCTCTGCGTACTCGAAGTTGCTGTCGGGGAGTTGGTACGCTCGGCTGACGACCGATGACCAACGACCGACGACTGGTTTTACGTTTTCGCCGCGGCCTTCTTCTTGTTGGCCACCGTGCCCTTGCGCGGTCCTTTGCGGGTGCGCGCGTTGGTGTGCGTGCGCTGTCCGCGGACGGGCAGGTTGCGGCGGTGACGATATCCGCGGTAGGAACCGATTTCGATGAGCCGCTTGATGTTCATCGAAACTTCCTTGCGCAGATCGCCCTCTACCATGCCTTCGGCTTCGATGACCTGGCGGATGCGGTTGACCTCGTCCTCGCTCAAGTCCTGGACTTTCTTGTTCGGATCAACCTTCGCCTGCTCGAGAATCTTCGCCGAGCGCGGGTTGCCGATGCCGTAGATGTAAGTAAGCGCGACATTGGCGTGCTTGTTACGCGGAAGATCGACGCCTGCAATACGTGCCATGTTGCTCTAAACCTCCAAATTCGTTCTGGCCTTGAGCTTCGAGCTGCGAGCAATCCCACCCGCTTGGCTCGCTCCGAGCTCGCGGCTCGCAGCTATCCCTGCCGCTGTTTGTGTTTCGAATTCTCGCAGATCACACGCACCACACCCTTGCGGTGGATGACCTTGCACTTGTCGCAGATTTTCTTTACCGATGCTCGTACTTTCATAACCCAGCCTTCAGCTGTCAGCTATCAGCTTTCAGCAAAAACTTTTATTTGTAGCGATACACGATGCGGCCGCGATTCAGGTCGTAGGGCGAGAGTTCCACCGCTACCTTGTCGCCGGGCAGAATGCGGATAAAATTCTTGCGCATTTTGCCGGATACATGCGCCAGCACCTGGTGCTTGTTCTCCAGTTCCACCTTGAACATCGCGTTGGGCAGCGGCTCAATCACCACCGCCATCACTTCGATCGCGTCTTCTTTGCTCATGCACTCCTTAAGGAGCCTTCAGCCATCAGCTGTCAGCTCTCAGTTTTGCCATCAACTTCAGCTCAGTGTTTTTCACTGAAAGCTGAGAGCTGACAACTGACAGCTTCTCTACTGCGTCAAAATCACCGGCCCGTCGAGGGTGACTGCCACGCAATGCTCAAAATGCGCGCTATAGCTCCCGTCGGCCGTGACCGCAGTCCACTTGTCGCTCAGCACTCGCGTTTCGGGCTTACCGTAATTCACCATCGGCTCAATCGCGAGGACCATGCCTTCCCGCAACCTCGGATTGGGACCGCCCGACCGGTAATTCGGAATCTGCGGTTCCTCGTGCAGTTTGGTTCCGATGCCGTGTCCCACAAACTCGCGAACCACGCTGAAGCCCGCGGCCTCTACGTATTCCTGCACGGCTCCGCCGATGTCGCTAACCGAATTTCCGATGCGCGCCTTCTCGATCCCGCGGTAGAGCGACTCTTCGGTAATCTTCATCAGCTTCTGCAGCTCGGCGGAGACTCCGTCTCCCACCGGCACGGTGATGGCGGCATCGCCGTAATACCCGTCGAGCACCACGCCGCAGTCGACCGAAACAATGTCGCCGGCTTTCAGCTTGCGCTTGTCCGACGGAATGCCGTGCACGATCTCTTCATTCACCGAAGTGCACAGCACACAGGGATAATCGTAATAACCCTTAAAGGCCGGCTTCGCGCCCAGGTCCTTCATCTTCTGCTCGGCTGCGCGTTCCAGATCCATGGTACTGACGCCCGGAGCCACCAGCGTGCGCAGATGATCGAGCACCTGTCGCACGACGCGGCCGCTTTGCCGCATCTTTTCGATCTCCGCCGGTGATTTGCAAACAATCGCCATCCTAAACTTGGTTATCAATAATGCAGAAAATCTGCGCGGTCACCTGGTCCATGGGCAGATCCCCGTTCACCGTCATGAGCCGTCCCTTGGCCTGGTAGTAGTCCGCCACCGGACGGGTCAGCACGTCAAACTCATGCAACCGTTCCCGAATCACTTCCTCGCGGTCATCGTTGCGGATGACAAGCTTCGTCCCATCAACGTCACAAAGCTCATCTACCTTGGGAGGCTGAAGGTGAACGTTATAGGTGCGGCCACAGGTGGGACAAGAACGACGCCCGGTAAGCCGGCGCAACAATTCATTATAGTTGACATCGAGCCGGATCACAATCGGCAACCTGTTGCAGCCACTTGACTTGTCAAAGAACTCATTTTCCAGGAAGGCATCGAGCCAGCCCGCCTGCGCCGCTGTTCGCGGAAATCCATCCAGAATAAAACCGCGCCCGCAATCAATCTCACGGAGCCGCTCGGCCACCATGGGGCAAACCAACTCGTCGGGCACTAACTGTCCCCTTTCCATCACGGCGTTGGCCGCACGACCCAGGGGGGTTCCGGTTTTCACGTTCTGCCGCAGGGTGTCGCCGGTCGAAATCTGCGGAATCTTGTAGTGCGTCTCGATCCGCTTGCTCTGTGTGCCTTTGCCGGCTCCCGGCGGGCCCAACAGGATCACGGGTCCAATGGTGCGCGAGGTTTCCTGGGCCATCGAGGTGGCCACCTCCCTCGATTTCTGTTTCACCCGGGCAACGGGGCCCAGGCCGGGTTTAGCACGAGCCATGAGAACGTCAATCCGCTAGCGCAGTGACCGCTTACCAACGGCGGCCCTTGATGCGCCCACTGCGAGGCGTGAACCCATCATAGTGGCGCATGATGAGTTGGGCCTCGATCTGCGTGACGGTGTCCATCGCAACACCCACCACGATCAGCAGCGACGTTCCGCCGAAATAAAAATTCACGCCCAGGCCGTGTGTCATCCAGACCGGGAGCTTGTCGAAGAACGAGCCTCCCAGCCACCACGGCAGGCTGTTCAGATGGATGCCCGTGATCATCCACTCCGGAATAAACGAAATAATGATCAGGTACAGCGCGCCCACCAGCGTGATGTGAGTCAGCACCTCGTTGATGTAATCCGCAGTACGCTTGCCCGGCCGGATGCCCGGGATAAAACCGCCATACTTCCGCATATTGTCGGCAACCTCGCTAGGGTTGAAGACAATCGACACGTAGAAGTATGCGAAGAAAATGATGCCCACGGCGTAAAGCACCGTATAGAGCGGCTCGCCCCAGCCCAGGTTGCGAATCAAAGTGCCGAAGTAGCGGTTGTCCTTGAGTCCGTAGCCGACAGTTTGGGGGAGGGTCAAAATTGACGACGCGAAGATGACCGGCATGACGCCGCCGGCGTTGACGCGCAGCGGCAGGTGGGTCGACTGCCCGCCCATCACCTTGCGGCCAACGACACGCTTGGCGTACTGCACGGGAATTCTTCGTTCACTGCGTTCCACGAACACAATGAAAGCCACCACCACAATCATGACCGCCAGCAGCAACGCGATCGCGACGGGTGTAAATGCGCCCCAGGCGTTGGTCTTCACTTTGTCGTAGAGATCGGCGACGCCGCGCGGCAGGCCGACCACGATGCCGGCAAAGATGAGCAGCGACATGCCGTTGCCCACGCCGCGTTCGGTGATCTGCTCGCCCAGCCACATGATGAATGCGCTGCCGGTCGTCAGGGTCAGCATCGTCATCAGGATGAAGCGCGGGCCCGGAGTCAGAACGAAATCCTGGCTGCCCTTGGTGAGACTGAAGGCGATGCCGAACGACTGCAGGGCGCTGAGGATGACCGTCAGGTAGCGGGTCCAGGCCGTAATCTTCTTACGCCCCAGCTCGCCTTCTTTCTGCAGCTTGGCCAGCGGCTCGTACACCACGGTCAACAACTGCAGAATGATCGACGCCGTGATGTAGGGCATGATGCCCAGGGCGAAAATGGTCAAACGGCGCAACTGGCCGCCGGAAAACAGGTCCACGAATCCGAGGAAGCTTCCCCGGTTCTGTTCGAAAAATTGCGAAAGCTTGTCGGCGTTGATGCCAGGCGTAGGAATGTGGCCGCCCAGCCGGTACACCGCCAGCATGGCCAGCGTGAACAGAATGCGTTTGCGCAGATCGGGAATGCGAAATACGTTGGCCAGTTTTTCAAACATTACTGCAAGACCTCGAACTTGCCGCCGGCTTTGGTGATCTTCTCCTGCGCCGACTTGGAGAACTTGTGGGCATGCACGGTGAGCGCGCTCTTCAACTCACCATCGCCGAGGATCTTCACGGGATGCTTGGTCTTGATTACGCCTGCCTTGCGCAGCACGTCGGGCGTGATGGTGGTCTCGCCGAGCGCCTCCAGCGATTCCAGATTCACGATCGAGAATTCCTTGCGGAAAATATTCGTAAACCCGCGCTTGGGCATGCGGCGGTGCAGCGGCATCTGGCCGCCTTCAAAGCCGCGCATCATGCGGGAACCGCTGCGCGAGCGCTGGCCCTTGTGGCCGCGCGCCGAGGTTTTGCCCATGCCAGAGCCCATACCGCGGCCCACTCGCTTTTTCTTTTCCGACGACTTCTTTGGTGCTCGAATATTCGATAAGTTCATTGCTTCAACTCGCTGTCTGCGCAGGTTTCAAAGCGTCAAAGCTTCAACCTTGTTAGCTTCCTACGATTTCAACCAGGTGCGGCACTTTTTTCACCATGCCGCGAATGGCGGGCGTGTCGGGCCGCTCGATGACCTGGTTCAGGCGTGTAAAGCCCAGTCCCTTGACTACCAGCTTGTGTTTTACTGGCGAGCAAATCGCCGACCGCACCCACTTGATCTGCAGTTTCCCCGAATTCGCTTTTGATGTCGTTTTGCCAGCCATCCCATTTCCTCAAGAAGCTGTCAGCTCTCAGCTGTCAGCTCTCAGTTCTTGGCTTTCCGGTCCATCGCACAAATGCCCTCACTGAAAGCTGAGAGCTGATGGCTGAAAGCTTTTTACAGATCTTCCGCGTTCTTTCCGCGCAACGCGGCGACCGCTTCCTTGTTCTTCAGTTTCTTCAGCGCATCGAACGTGGCTTTGATCACGTTATGCGGGTTGGTGGTGCCGATCGATTTGGTCAGCACGTTCTGCACACCCGCCGAAGTCATCACCGCGCGCACCGCTCCACCCGCGATCACGCCCGTTCCTTCCGGCGCGGGCTTCAGGAGCACGTGTCCTGAGCCGAAGCGGCCCAGGACCAGATGCGGAATCGTCGTCTGGGTCAGATTCACCTTGACCAGGTTCTTCTTGGCCGACTCGATCCCTTTGCGTATGGCCTGCGGCACTTCTTTCGCCTTGCCTGAGCCGTAGCCCACGACGGCCGCGCTGGGATCCCCGACCACGACCAGCGCCGCGAACGACAGGTTCTTGCCGCCCTTCACGACCTTGGTCACGCGGTTAATGGCCACCACCTGATCTTTCAGCTGGTAATGTCCTGCATCGAGCTTTTTGATTACACTTGGCATTCAGACCCTCAAATCGATTTGGTAATCGGGTAATTTGGTAATTGAGTAATTTGAAAACCAGACCACCACGATTTTTCAATTTCTCAATTACTCAATTTCTCAATTACTCAATTTCCCAATTACTCAATCTTTGCTATTCCCTAGAACTGTAGTCCACCCTCACGCGCGGCGTCGGCCAAGGCCTTGACCCGCCCGTGGTAGATGTAGCCGCCACGGTCGAACACAACTTTGGTGATCCCTTTCGCCTTGGCGCGCTCGGCGATCGCCTTGCCTACATCCTTCGCGGCGGCGACGTTCCCGCCGGTTTTCTTGCCTTCCCCTTCGGCGCTGCTGGCCGCGACCAGCGTCTTGCCATGCAGGTCGTCAATGACCTGGACATAAATGTGGTTCAGCGAGCGGTAGACGTTCAGCCGCGGACGTTCCGCCGTGCCCTGCAGTTTCTTGCGGATCCGGTCATGCACGCGCTGCCGGGTCGCATTCTTTCCTGGTCTGTTTAACATTTTTCTTTAAGTCCTCGGTCGTCGCGTCGTCGGTCGTCGGCACAACCCAGCTGACGACTGAAGACTGGCGACTAGCAACTATTTCGCTCCCGTCTTTCCAACCTTCTTCTTCAAGCGCTCGCCCGCGTAGCGCACGCCCTTGTTCTTATACGGATCGGGCGGACGCAGCGCGCGCATTTCCGCGGAAACCTGTCCCACCTTCTGGCGATCAATCCCGGAAACCGTCAGTTTGGTCTGCTTGGGATCGACCGCGACTTCAATGCCTGTGGGTAGCGGATACTCGATCGGGTGCGAGTAGCCGAGCGTGAATACCACCATGCCCTTGCCCTTCATTTCGGCCCGGTATCCAATGCCAACGATTTCCAGTTCCTTGGTCCAGCCTTTGGTGACGCCTTCGACCGCGTTGTTCAGGAGGGCGCGCGCCAGGCCATGCACCGAGGCCTGCGAGTCGCTCTCGCGAACCGCCAGCAAATGTCCGTCCTTCTGTTCCATCTTGATGCCCTCGGGCAGCGGCGTATCCAGCTTGCCCTTGGGCCCCTGGATGGCAACCACGTTGCCGTCCAACTTGATCGTCACACCCTTCGGGATCGCGATCGGCTTTTTTCCAATTCGTGACATATGTTTTGCTCGTAGCTCATGGCTCGTAGCTTGTGGCTCGAGCCTCTCTTAAGGGTCTTCAGGTCTTCAAAAATCCAGCGTTCGATGGAGTACCAACTCCGCGTCCGGCTGTCTTTGCCACCAGCTACCGACCATTCGCCAATAGCCTGCTACCAAACCTGGCAGAGAAGTTCGCCACCCAGGCCCTGCTTGCGTGCCTGGCGGCCGGTCATCACGCCCTTGGGCGTGGTCAGAATGTTGATGCCGAGACCACCCAGCACGCGGGGAATCTCGGTGCGGCGCACGTATACGCGACAGCCCGGACGCGATACCCGCTCGACGTTCGAGATGGCCGCCTCGTTGTTCGAGCCGTACTTCAGGTACACGCGAATAACCTTGTGGCCTTCTTCCTCGGTGGCCTTGTAGTTGGAGATGTAGCCCTCTTCCTTAAGAATGCGGGCAATCTCCACCTTCAGCTTGGAGGCCGGAATATCCACTTTCTGGTGCCGCGCGTTGATCGCGTTGCGAATGCGCGCCAGCATGTCTGCGACCGGATCGGTCAACCTCATCGTCTGCTTCTCCTCTGCCACCCGTTCGCTCCGCGCGTTGCGGAGAACCTGCAGCGGCTTGCGTCTGAACTCTGTCGTCGATCGTCAATTCCAGGTCGTTGGTTTTGCCGACGGCTGGCGACTAGCGACTGCCCTACCAGGACGACTTCGAAACCCCGGGAATCTCTCCCTTAAGCGCCAGCCCGCGGAAACACAGCCGGCAGATCCCGAACTTGCGCAGGAAAGCGCGCGGGCGTCCGCAGATCTTGCAGCGGTTGTGCTTGCGCGAGGAAAACTTGGGCTTCTTTGCGTCCTTTACTCGTTTTGCTGTTGTCGCCATGCAATCCTTTTTCTTGAGACTCGAGACCTGAAACTCGAAACTTTCTATGCCCGGAACGGCATTCCCAGGTGCTTCAGCAGAGACCGCGCCTGGTCATCGGAACCGGCCGTCGTCACGATGGTGACGTTCATGCCTTTCAGCTTGTCGACCTTCGCGTAGTCAATCTCCGGGAAGATCAACTGGTCGTGAAGGCCGAGGGTGTAGTTGCCGCGCCCATCGAACGACTTGGTCGAGACGCCGCGGAAGTCGCGCACGCGCGGCAGGACCACGCTCACCAACCGGTCGAGGAATTCGTACATGCGATCTCCGCGCAGGGTGACCATGGCGCCGATCGGCATGTTTTCGCGAACTTTGAAGGCGGCAATCGACTTCTTGGCGCGCGTTACCACCGGCTTCTGGCCGGTGATCTGTCCCAGTTCATTCACGGCCGGATCCAGGATCTTCGCGTTCTGGGTGGCTTCGCCCACACCCATGTTCACGACAATCTTGTGCAGCCGCGGGACCGCCATCGAATTCCTGAGATCCAGTTCCTTCATCAGGGCCGGAGCAATTTCCTTCTCAAACCGCGAGCGCAGCCGCGGACGCTCCTTGGCGCTGTGCCGCGCCACTTGCGCGACTCGCGTTTCCTGCTTCTCGGGCTTGCCACCCTTTTTCTCTTTATCTTTTGCCATGTCTCTTAGTACCTTCTCTCACGGTTTCGGGAGAGCTTCGAGCCCTGAGCTTTGAGCTGTCTGTCCCGGTTCGTAAGCACTTTCCCAAACTCAAACCTAAGCTTCGCTGCTTGCTCGTAGCTCGTAGCTCGCAGCTACTTATCCAGCGTTGTGCCGCACTTCTTGCACACCCGCACTTTGCGATCGCCGCGGACTTCGTGTCCGATGCGCACCGGGCCGCAGGTGGGGCACACCAGTTGCACGTTCGAAATCGAAACCCGGCTCTCCTGCTCGGCGATGCCGCCCTGGATGTTGCGCTGTGGATTCGGTCGCACGTGCTTCTTCACCATCATCACGTGCTCGACCAGGACCTTGGCGTCCGCGGGAAACACGCGGAGCACTCGTCCCTGCTTTCCCTTGTCGCGCCCGGTGATGACCTTCACCGTGTCATTGCGCCGAATGTCTACTCGAATGTGTGCAGTACTCGCTACTTTTGGCATATCGTCAAACCCTTAATCTTTTCGCGCTCGATGCCGCGATTTTCGCTTGAAACTTTGAAGCTGTTTTCACAACACTTCCGGTGCCAGCGAAACAATCTTCAAGAATTTCTTCTCGCGCAGTTCGCGTGCTACCGGACCGAACACGCGCGTTCCCACCGGCTCGCCCGCTTCGTTGATCAGCACAGCCGCATTCTGGTCAAAGCGAATATAAGTTCCGTCGCGACGCCGGTGCTCCTTGCGGGTGCGCACGATGACGGCTTTTACCACCTTGCCCTTCTGCACCTGCCCATCGGGCGCAGCCTCTTTCACGCTGGCGGTGATCACGTCGCCCAGGCCAGCCCGCAGGCCGGTCGAGCCGCCCAGCGGCAGGATCATCTGCAGCTTGCGGGCGCCCGAGTTATCGGCCACCTCGAGCATCGTTCTCATCATCACAGCCATAACGAATCTCCCTGTCGGTTCCGAAGCCGCTACTGGGCGTCGTTGACTCCGGCCACGGGCGCCACTTCCGGCACCAGCGCCGTTTTGCGAATGATTTCCTTCAGCCGCCACCGCTTCAGCTTGGAAAGCGGACGCGTCTCTTCGAGCCGCACCACGTCGCCCACGTGCGCTTGGTTGTTCTCGTCGTGCGCATAAAACTTCTTGTCGGTGGAGATGACGCGGCCGTAAAGCGGGTGCGACTTCTTGCGCGTCACCGCGACCACGATCGTCTTGTTCATCTTGTTGGAGACGACTTCGCCCACCACTTCCTTGCGCCGTCCCGCCGCCTGCTGTGTGGCTTCCGTCATCACTTCCTCTCCGTTGTTGCCTGCGCGCCGCGCGACCGCTCGCCCATGATGGTCTTCACCCGGGCGATGTCCTTGCGCAAGCCGCGAATCTTTTTCAGGCTCTCGGTCTGTCCCATGTTGAGCTGGAACTTCAGCTTGAAAAGCTGGTCGCTCAGCTGCTTTTCCTGATCCTGCAACTCCGCATCGGTCTGGTTACGAATCTTTTCCGCTTTCATAAATTCTCGCTTCTCGATTTCTCAGTGCGCGCTTTCGCGCTTCACGAACGACGTGCGCAAGGGCAGCTTGTGCGACGCCAAGCGCATGGCCTCGGTCGCTTCCGTCACCGTCACGCCTTCCATCTCGAACAGGATCTTGCCCGGCCGCACTACAGCGACCCAGTGATCCGGCGCGCCCTTGCCTTTTCCCATACGGGTTTCAGCCGGCTTTTTCGTGACCGGTTTGTCGGGAAACAAACGGATCCAGATTTTGCCTCCGCGCTTGATGAAGCGGGTCATGGCGACGCGGCTTGCCTCGATCTGGCGGTCGGTGATCCAGCCCGGCTCGAGCACTTTCAGGCCGAAATCTCCGAAAGCCAGCTGGCTGCCGCGCCAGGCCTTCCCGGTCATGCGGCCGCGCTGCTGTTTGCGGTACTTCACTTTCTTTGGCATCAACATAAAATCAGCTCTCAGTCGTCAGCTATCAGCTGTCAGCTTTTTCTCGTGGCTCGCAGCTCGAAGCCCGCAGCTCCGCTAAAACGCTCCGCTGGGCACCGCGTTCTGTGTCGCCTCACGCTTTTTCGCCGTGAGGATTTCGCCCTTGTAGATCCACACCTTCACGCCGATCACGCCATAGGTGGTACGCGCTTCGGAGAAGCCGTACTCGATGTCGGCGCGCAGCGTGTGCAGCGGCAAACGCCCCTGCAGGTACCACTCGGAACGCGCGATTTCGTTGCCGTTCAGGCGCCCGCTCACGCGTACCTTGATACCCTTGCAACCGAAACGCAGCGCAGAATCCACCGACTTGCGCATGGCGCGGCGAAAGCCCACGCGCTTTTCCAGTTGCAGCGCGATCGACTCCGACACCAGCTGCGCGTCGAGCTCCGGCTTGTGTACTTCCTGAATGTCAATGAAGACTTCCCGGGAAGTGCGCTTCTGCAACTCGCCCTTCAGCTTGTCGATCTCGGCGCCCTTGCGGCCGATGATGATGCCCGGCCGCGCGGTCTTGATGATGATCCGGA
This sequence comes from uncultured Acidobacteriota bacterium, assembly GCA_963733805.1. GTDB lineage: Bacteria > Acidobacteriota > Terriglobia > Terriglobales > Acidobacteriaceae > Gp1-AA133. The sequence goes on from CAVTEO010000017.1 coordinate 102,558, forward strand.
TCTTGTTGCCCGGACGCTCGATCTCCACCGCGCTGATGCCCGCCGACTTCAGCTTGTCTTTCAGTTCAGCTTTCAGCTTCACGTCTTCGAGCAGCAGCTTGTCGTAATCCCGCTCGACAAACCAGCGCGACTTCCACGGCTTGGTGTAGCCGAGCCGGAAACCATAAGGATGGACTTTTTGACCCATCGTTCCTCTTATCTGCCCCGGCAAGCCGGGGCGAAAACTATTTCGCCGTCGCTTTCTTCTTTTTGGCCGGCGACTTCTTTGCCGATGCCTTCGCCTTGGACTTCGATTTCACCGGCGCCTTCGCGGAAACTTTGTTGTCTTCCTCGCCCACGACCGTCGCGACCGACTGGCCGTTGCGATTGCGCTCCGCCAGCACGATCTCAAGATGCGAGATGCGCCGCACGTAGCGGAATGCGCGTCCCATCGGGGCGGGCCGAATGCGCTTCATGCGCGGACCATCGCTTGCGATCGCATTCTTCACGTACAGCTGGTCCAGATCGACGTCCAGATTCTTTTCCGTGCTCAGAAAGTTCGCGTTGTCGATCGCCGACTGCAGCAACTTCCCCACTGTCGCCGCCACCCGCTTCTTGGTGAACAGCAGCGTGTTGCGGGCATCTTCCACCCTCTGGCCCTTGATGAGGTTCAGTACCAGGCGTGCCTTCTGCGGCGAGACGCGCATGTAACGGGCTTCAGCTCGAAATTCCATGTTCGCGTGTCTCCTTTACGCCTTGGGCGGCGCCGGCGCCGCACCTGCTGCCGGAACAGGAGCTCCCGGGCCGCCGGGAACGCCTGCCGGACGCGCTGCCGCTTCCGTCGCCGCCTTCATCGAGTGTCCTTTGAAGGAGCGCGTGAAGCTGAACTCGCCCAGTTTGTGGCCCACCATGTTCTCGGTGATGTACACCGGGATAAACTTCTTCCCGTTATGCACGGCGATCGTGTGTCCCACCATCTCCGGGATGATGGTCGAACGCCGCGACCAGGTGCGCAGCACCTTCTTCTCATTACGCGCGTTCATGCCGTCCACCTTGGCTTGCAGGTGGGCGTCGATGAACGGGCCCTTTTTCGTGGAACGTGCCATAAATTCAGCTCTCAGCTTTCAGCTCTCAGCCTTCAGGCCGGAGCGTTACGCTGGCCACTGGCCATCGGCCATTGACCACTCGCTATCCCTTTTTCCTGCGGCCGACAATAAATGCGTCGGTACGCTTGTTGTTGCGCGTTTTGTAGCCGCGCGTCGGCTGCCCCCAAGGGGTCACCGGATGACGGCCGCCCGATGTCTTTCCTTCGCCGCCGCCGTGCGGGTGATCGACCGGGTTCATCGACACCCCGCGGTTGTGCGGACGCCGTCCTGCCCAACGCACGCGCCCGGCTTTGCCGATGGTGACGTTCTCGTGGTCAGTGTTGCCCACCTGCCCGATCGTCGCCATGCAATCCTGCAGCACCTTGCGCGTTTCGCCCGAAGGCAGCTTGATCAGCGCGTAATCGCCTTCCTTGGCGACCAGCTGCGCGGAACCGCCGGCTGAGCGCACCATCTGCGCGCCCTTGCCAGGCCGCAGCTCAACATTGTGCACGGTCGTGCCGGGCGGAATGTTGCGCAGCGGAAGCGCGTTGCCGACGAGAATATCGGCGTCCGGACCGCTGATGATCTTCTGGCCCATCTTCAGCCCATCGGGCTGGATGATGTAGCGCTTCTCGCCGTCCGCATAGCTGAGCAGCGCGATGCGCGCCGAGCGATTGGGATCGTATTCAATCGAAATCACGGTCGCCGGAATGCCAACCTTGTCGCGCTTGAAATCAATCAGGCGCAGTTTGCGCTTGTTCCCGCCCCCGCGAAAACGGCTGGTGATGTTGCCGGAATTCCGCCGCCCGCCAGTCTTGAGCTTGGGCTCGACCAGCGGCTTATGGGGCTTGCTGGTCGTGATGTCGTCATTGACCAGCGTTGTCCGGTAGCGCAACGTCTGCGTCGTCGGTCTGTATGTCTTGATTGCCATAATCGCTCTCAGCTTTCAGCACTCAGCTTTCAGTAAGTTCTCCGACAGCCGCCGCTTTCGCTGAAAGCTGACGGCTGACAGCTGATCGCTGCCTTACAGATTTTGCGCGTACTCGGGCATCTTCTCGCCGGCCTTCAGGCGCACGTATGCTTTCTTCCAATCCGGACGATAGCCCGCAAAACGTCCGCGGCGCCGCTCTTTCCCGGGGTAATTCGCCGTGCGTACCGAGTCGACTTTCACTTTGAAAATCGACTGCACCGCTTCCTTGATCTCAGTCTTCGTAGCAGCCTTGGCGACCTGGAACACGAGGGTGTTCTCGTTTTCCTTGATGGCCAGGCCCTTTTCCGTGATCACCGGACGGCGAAGAATTTCATAGGCCGATTTCATTACGCTACCTCCGCCGCTTTTTCGTGCCGCGTCCGCCGGCGAGGCAGCCGCGCCGTCTTCTTCTCATCTCCACCGGACTTCGTCTTATGATCGCGCTTCGTGGAAGCCCTGGTCAGCGAAACTTGCAGCTTCTCAATTGCCGGCTGCGTGAAGATCACGTGGTCATAGCGCAGCAGGTGGTACGGATGAACCGCATTGCTCTCCACCAGTTCCGTGCCTGCGAGATTGCGCGAACTCAGCTCCAAGTTGCGATTGCCATGGCGCGGAACTTCCACCAGCAGCGCCGTCTTTTCGATCTTCAGCTTATCGAGCGACTCGCGGAACGCCTTGGTCTTCACTTCCTTCAGGTCAAACGCGTTCACGACCGTCAACTTCCCGTCCGCCAACTTCGAAGCCAGTGCCGAGCGCAACGCACCCAGCAGCTTCTTCCGGGGGAAGGTGTAGTCGTAGGAACGCGGTTGCGGGCCGTGCACCGTGCCACCATGGCGCCACAGTGGGGAACGAATCGAGCCCACGCGCGCCCGGCCGGTGCCCTTCTGTTTCCAGAGCTTCTTGCCTGATCCCGAGACCAGCTTCTTGTTCTTGGTGGCGTGTGTTCCAGCCCGCTGGGCCGCGCGGTAATGCTTCACCGCTTCCCACAGCAGGTCCTCGTTCACCGCGCCAAAAACCTCGTCGGCGAGATCGAACGTGCCGACCTTGGCGCCGTTCAGGTTGTAGATATCAATGGTTGCCATGTTTGTCTCTCAACTGCTGCTACTGGCTTCTGGCCACTAGCTTCTAGCAAACTTTCACTCGCCCATCCGACAGTGTTGTCATCCTGAGCGAAGCGAAGGACCTATGCATTTCCCTAGGCGCTCAGCCATCGTTCGCTCCTAGCCCTTGCTAGCGACTGACGACCAACGACTGCTTTTACCCCTTCTTCGCCGCGCGCTTGGCTGCCTTCAATGGATCGACGGTGGCCGCTCCGGCGAATCCACGACGCTCTCTGGGCGGCTTCTTGGCGCGCGTGATCACCACGTATCCGCCATTGGCGCCCGGGACACTGCCTTCGACGACCAGCAGATTCTCTTCCTTGTCCACGCCCAGGATGCGCAGGTTGCGCGTCGTCACGCGATCGGTACCCATGTGCCCGGACATGCGCATGCCCTTAAACACGCGCGACGGAAAAGCCGACGAACCGATCGAACCGGTGATTTGAAACATCGAGCCGTGCGATTTCGGACCGCCGCCAAAATGATGGCGCTTCACGACGCCCGCAAAACCGCGGCCCTTGCTGATGCCAACGACATCAACGAAACGATCGCCTTCGAAGATGTCGACCAGAACGCGCTGTCCGACCTTCAGCCCGTTGCTCTCGGTCCCTTCGGCGGCTTCTTCGATTTCAATAGGGACTTCGCGGAGGAACTTCATCGGCGGAAGATTGTTCTTGGCAAAGTGGCCGCGCATCGGATTGGTGAGCCGCTTTTCTTTCACGAACTCGACCAGCCCGATCTGCGCCGCTTCGTAGCCGTCGCGGGTCGCAGTCTTGTGCTGCGTAATCACGCACGGTCCGGCCTGCAGCACGGTCGCCGGGCGAACCTCGCCCTTCGAATCGAACAGCTGCGTCATGCCGACTTTCTTCCCGAGAATCCCTGCTACCTTTGCCATTTCCTTCTCCATTCCCAGCATGGCTCCGTGGCTATTGGCTGGTTCTGTAGCGCGGGCGCCCCCGCCCGCGAATGCTGCAGAGCTTCGCTCTGCCTGGACGGCCGAGGGCGGCCGTCCCTACACGCTTACTTGTGCTCCTTGCCGAACGCCTTGATCTCGACGTCCACGCCCGCCGGCAGATCAAGCTTCATGAGCGCGTCGACCGTCTGCTGCGTTGGTTCGAGGATGTCGAGCAGGCGCTTATGCGTCCGGATCTCGAAGGCCTCGCGCGATTTCTTGTCTACGTGCGGCGAACGCAGCACGCAGTACTTGTTCTTCATCGTGGGCAATGGAATCGGGCCCGCGATCTGTGCGCCGGTGCGCCGCGCCGTCTCGACGATCTCACCCGTGGACTGGTCCAGGATGCGGTAGTCGTAGGCTTTCAGCCGGATGCGAATTCTCTCTTTTCCAATCACGTTTCACTCGCTAACCCCTCCCGGCTCCCCGGGAGGAAAGAACTGGCGGCAAGTTGCAGGCCGCGTTTGTTTGTGTAGCGCGGGCGCCCTCGCCCGCGGCCGTTGCTTGTAAACCTTCTGCGGAGCTTCGCTCCGCCTGGACAGCCGAGGGCGGCTGTCCCTACGCACGTTACTTCACAATTTCCGCAATCGTGCCCGCGCCCACCGTGTGGCCGCCTTCACGAATCGCGAATCGCAAACCCTTCTCCATCGCCACCGGCGTGATCAGCTCAATCACCAGGCTCACGTTATCTCCCGGCATCACCATCTCCGTGCCCGCCGGCAACTCCGCTACGCCCGTCACGTCCGTCGTTCTCAGGTAAAACTGCGGACGGTATCCCTTGAAGAACGGCGTATGTCTTCCACCCTCTTCCTTGGTCAGGATGTACACCTCCGCCTTGAACTTCGTATGCGGCGTGATCGATCCCGGCTTCGCCAGCACCATCCCGCGCTCCACGTCGTCCTTGCCAATACCGCGCAGCAGCAGGCCGGCATTGTCGCCCGCCATGCCTTCATCCAGCTGCTTCTTGAACATTTCCACGCCCGTGACCACCGTTTTGCGCGTGTCGCGGAAGCCGACGATTTCCACTTCCTCGCCCACCTTCACCTTGCCACGCTCAATACGGCCGGTCACCACCGTGCCGCGGCCCGAGATCGAGAAGATGTCTTCGATCGGCATCAGGAACGGCTTGTCGAGCTCGCGCGCCGGCTGCGGCACGCTCTTGTCGACCGCCTCCATCAGCGCGTCAATCTGCTTTTCCCACTTCTCTTCGCCGTTCAGCGCGCCCAGCGCCGACAACCGAATCACCGGCACGTCATCGCCCGGAAACTGGTACGACTTCAGCAGTTCACGCACTTCCAGCTCAACCAGGTCCAGCAGCTCGGGATCATCCACCGCGTCGCACTTGTTCAGCGCGACCACGATGTACGGCACACCGACCTGCCGCGCCAGCAGCACGTGCTCGCGCGTCTGCGGCATCGGACCGTCGGTCGCCGCCACTACTAAGATCGCGCCATCCATCTGCGCCGCGCCCGTAATCATGTTCTTGATGTAGTCGGCGTGGCCCGGGCAGTCGACGTGCGCGTAGTGCCGGTTGGCGGTCTCGTACTCGACGTGCGCCGTGGCAATCGTGATCCCGCGCGCCTTCTCTTCGGGCGCATTGTCGATCGAATCGAACGAGCGGAACACGATTTTCGGGTTGTGCTTCTGCAACACCTTCGTGATGGCCGCCGTCAACGTCGTCTTGCCGTGGTCAATGTGACCAATCGTGCCTACGTTGCAGTGCGGCTTATTACGCTCAAATTTTTCCTTCGCCATATTCCAGCCTCTAGCTCCTAAGCTTTTAGCTTCTAGCTCAAAACCAAACCTTCTTCGCTTCCGTCTTCATATTTCTCGTAGCAAGCGCCGAGAAATTGCTCTCTTGCAATCAAGCTTTCGGAGCGAATCCGCTCTTCAAATCGATCGAACTCCGCATGAAACCTCGCGCGAAAACGCTCGAAGTCTCTATGCCAAGCCCAAAAATCTCTCACTCGATACTGCAGAGATTCCGGAGCCTCGCACCAGATCTCGGTTCCCAGATACCCGGGCGCCTGGTACAACAACCGCGCCCAAACTCCATCGGTGCCAAAAACTGATTCAAAATCCGCTTGCCGCCTGTCGCCAGCCCACAATCTGCGGTCGACAACAAACCGCGGACCTTGCAGTCACTTCGCGGTTCCCTGCACCTTGGCGATGATCTCTTCCGCCACCGAGCGCGGAGCCTCCTCATAACGCGCGAAGTGCATCGAGTACTCGGCGCGGCCCTGGGTCGAAGAACGCATGTGGGTCGCGTACCCGAACATCTCGGACAACGGCACGATCGACTTGATCACCTGCGAACCGGCGCGATGCTCCATGCCTTCGATGCGCCCGCGACGCGAACTCAGATCGCCCATGATCGTTCCCGCGAAATCTTCGGGAGTCACGACCTCCACCGCCATCACCGGCTCGAGAATCACCGGGCTCGCCTTGCGCGCGGCTTCTTTGAACGCCATTGATCCGGCAATCTTGAAAGCCATTTCGTTCGAGTCGACATCGTGATAGCTGCCATCGTAAAGCGTCGCCTTCACGTCCACCATGGGATAGCCGGCGAGTACTCCGCCTTCCATCGCCTCGCGAATGCCCTGATCGATCGGCTTGATGTATTCCTTCGGAACCGTGCCGCCCACGATGTCGTTAACGAACTCGTAGCCCTTGCCCGGCTCGTTCGGCTCCAGGCGAATCTTCGCGTGACCGTACTGTCCGCGTCCGCCGGTCTGCCGGATGTACTTGCCCTCGGCTTCGGAGTGCCTGCGGATGGTTTCGCGATACGCAACCTGCGGCTTGCCGACGTTGGCCTCGACTTTGTACTCGCGCATCATGCGGTCGACGATGATTTCCAGATGCAACTCGCCCATGCCGCTGATGATGGTCTGCGCGCTATCGGGATCGGTATGAACCTTGAAGGTGGGATCTTCCTGCGCCAGCCGGCCGAGCGCCATGCCCATCTTTTCCTGATCGGCTTTGGTCTTGGGTTCAACCGCGACCGAAATCACCGGCACCGCGAACGTGATCGACTCGAGCGTAATCGGATGCCGCTCGTCACAAATCGTGTCGCCGGTCGAAACGTTCTTCAGTCCCACCACCGCGCAGATATCGCCGGCCAGAATTTCCTGGATGTCTTCGCGCTTGTTGGCGTGCATCTTGAGCAAACGCCCGATGCGCTCGGTCTTTTGCGTGCGCGAGATCAGAACCGACTCGCCCGACTTCAGCTGTCCGGAGTAAACGCGGATAAACGTCAACTGGCCGACAAACGGATCGGCCATGATCTTGAACGCCAGGGCCGAGAACGGCTCTTTGTCATTGGCCTTGCGCGTGATGTGTTCGCCGTTTTCCGGATTGATGCCCTGGGTCTCAGCCGTATCCAGCGGCGACGGCAGGAAGTCGACGACCGCATCGAGCAACGGCTGGACACCTTTGTTCTTGAAGGCCGTGCCCAGCACGACCGGGAACAGCTTCAGCGCGATGGTCGACTTGCGCAGCGACTTCCGTAGTTCCTCGGCGGTAATTTCCTCGCCTTCCAGGAACTTGTGCAGGATGTCGTCGTCGTTCTCGGCGACCGTTTCGACCAGCTGCGTATGGAACGCTTCCGCCTTCTTCTGCAGCTCTGCTGGAATCGCTTCAGTGACGTATTCCGCGCCCATGGTCTCGTCGTTCCAGACAATCGCCTTCATGTTGATCAGGTCGATCACGCCCCTGAACTTGTCTTCCTGTCCAATTGGAATCTGGATCGCGACGGGCTTGGCATTAAGGCGCTTGCGGATCGTGTCGATGGCATGCTCGAAATCAGCACCCATCTTGTCGATCTTGTTGATGAAGCAAATTCGCGGGACGCCGTATTTATCGGCCTGCCGCCAGACCTTCTCCGACTGCGGCTGCACGCCGTGAACGGCGTCGAATACAGCAACTGCGCCGTCGAGCACTCGCAGCGACCGCTCCACCTCGGCTGTGAAATCGACGTGGCCAGGCGTATCAATAATGTTGATGCGAATATCGCGCCAGGTGCAGGTGGTCGCCGCGGACGTGATGGTGATGCCGCGCTCCTGCTCCTGCTCCATCCAGTCCATCGTGGCCGTGCCTTCATGGACCTCTCCGATGCGGTGCGTCCTGCCCGTATAGAACAGGATGCGCTCCGTCGTAGTGGTCTTGCCGGCATCGATGTGCGCCATGATGCCGATGTTCCTGCAACGCTCTAATGGGACGGTACGTGCCACGATTTTCTCAGCTCTTCTTTCTGGGGCTCAAGTAGTGCAATTTGGTAATTGTGTAATTGAGTAATTTGGTGATTGAACACCTAACTCCCGGAGCACTTGGGATTTTCAATTTCCCCAATTACTCAATTTCCCAATTCCTCAATGTCCTCACCATCGGTAATGCGCGAATGCCTTATTGGCTTCCGCCATGCGATGAACGTCTTCCTTCTTCTTGATGGCCGCGCCGCGGTTGTTGGCGGCATCGAGCAATTCATTCGTCAATTTCTCGGTCATGCCCTTTTCGCCGCGGCCGCGCGCGTACGTGATCAGCCAGCGAATCGCGAGCGAAGTGCGCCGGTCGGCATTCACTTCGACCGGAACCTGGTAGTTGGCGCCGCCCACGCGGCGGGTCTTCACTTCGAGCAGCGGCTTGGCGTTCTCGACGGCCTTCTTGAACAGCTTCAGAGCCTCGTCGCCGCCCTTGGCCTGCAGCTGCGTGAGCGCTTCATAGAAAATGCCCTGGGCGGTTGACTTCTTGCCCTGCCACATCATCGAGTTCACAAACTTGGTCACCAGATCCGACTGGTACACCGGATCAGCGGCGACCCCGCGCTTTGCGATATGTCCTTTACGAGGCATATGAAAATCAGCTCCTGGCTCGTAGCTGCTAGCTCTTAGCTGAGCCGTGTAGGACGACCGGTTCTGGCTCATCCCGACAACTTTGAAACGTTGAAACTCTGAAACTTTCAAGCTTTGCCGTCAGCCACCGACCACCAGCCCTCAGCCGCTCTTAAGCTTTCTTCGGCCGCTTCGCTCCATACTTCGAGCGCCCCTGGTTGCGGCCTGCGACGCCCACGGCGTCCAGCGTTCCGCGCACCACGTGATAGCGCACCCCCGGCAGATCCTTCACGCGGCCCCCGCGGATCAGCACGATCGAGTGCTCCTGCAGGTTGTGGCCGATGCCCGGGATGTAGGTCGTCACTTCAATTCCGTTTGTGAGCCGCACACGCGCGACCTTGCGCAGCGCCGAGTTCGGCTTCTTGGGCGTTTGGGTGTACACGCGGGTGCAGACGCCGCGCTTCTGCGGGCAGGACTGCAGGGCCGGACTCGCCGTCTTGTAACGGGGCTTCTTCCGGCCGGAACGCACCAATTGATTGAACGTAGGCACTCTTTGCCACTCCTTAGCCGCTGCGTGTCCGGCGCACCCATCGGACGCACCCGCGCACACTTGCGACGCTTCTGCTTTTCCCGTTTCCGGGTCTGACTGGCGCGCGATTCAGCCAGCCATATTTCTCATCGGGCACAACAGCCCCCGAGAGAAGATTTGTAGTTTCCCGTTCAGACTAATGCCGACGACGGTGGCACCAAGCCCAACTTCGGAGGTGCTCCGTTTCGTCAACCTTGCTTCGCATAGCTTCTCGACGGGCGAGAAGTGAGCGCGAAGCATTTCAGCGAGGAAGCTTCTGAATCCTTGTTGCGACTCAGAAGCACATGTTTCCAAAACTCAGCCAATCTTCGGAGGCACCGCGCGTACACACACAAAAAAACGCGCGGCGTGTGAACCCACCGCTTCCAGGCAAGCCAGAATTAACTCGCGGAACCTTTTAAATATAACAATCTCCTCCAAACATCGTCAACACCATAGCTCGCATCTGACAGCAGGCGCGGGGACCATGGTGCCCCTTGCTCAAAACAAGGTTGGCCTCTACACTGAAGGTTTTCCAGCAGATACATAGACTCGCCGGACGGCTCGCGGCTCGCCCCGGCGGGGAGGATGCATGCGTCGGTTCGTTTCTCGCCTTTTTGGGGCTGTTTCTATATCCTTTCTGTTCGCCAGCCTGAGCGGCTGCGGTAGCAGCAATCCCGTTGGGACGTCCGTAACCCCAACCCCCACCAAGATCGACTTAAGCCCGACGGAGAGCAGTCTGGACCTCGGAGCAACTGTACAGTTCTTGGCCAGACTGACTCCCGCAGTGGCCGCCCCGGTCGTCTACACGTCCAGTAATCCCAGTGTTTTGAGTTTCGTTCCGTCCGCTGCAGGACTCGCCTGCGCGGGAAAGTGGGACACCCTGGCACGGATTTGCACCCCGCAAGGAGCCGGCGTCACCGAGGTAACGGCAACCGCCAACGGGGTGACGAGCGCTCCAGTTCTCGTTTACGTCCATGAACATGTCGACCTGATCACCCTCTCGTTGATCAACCCGCCGATTCCCCAGCCCGATTGCATCACTTTGGCAAAGGGCCCCGGCATCCAGAACTATCTCGACTTTCAGGCGCAGGCTTTCCGCCTGAGAGGCGGCACGCCGGTCGAAATTACGAATACGGTCGGAAATTTCACCTTTTCGCAGACGAACAACTCGGTCGCTACGCTGAGCACCTCCGATCCCGCTTTGAATAACAACAACGGTAAGCAAATCACACAGGCGCGTTTCACGGCCGCCGTTCCCGGACGAACCCAGATTTTCGCCTCGGTCGCCGGGGTGAGCAGCCAGCCTGCCGAGAACTTCGAAACCTGTCTCGTGCAGTCTGTGAATCTGCAGGTAGGCAACGCGGCCACCAACACCACATTTGCCGTCGCCAACAACACGAGCGGAATCTCGCTCACGGCGACGGTGATCGATCGTCTGGGCAATGAGCTTCAAAACCCTGTTCCTGCGCTCACCTACATAACCTCCTCCGCCGCCAACGCCACTGTTTCGGCAGGCACGGGCAACACGGCGGGGACCGCAAGCATCGGCACAAAGGCGCCGGGAGGGGTCAGCATCACGGCCGAGTGTTTCGCTCCCACCTGCAATGTGGGCCTTCAGCCGATTCAACCCGTGTATTCGTCGACAACGCCTTCCGTCGGAAACCACGTCGGCGACCCCATCGTCGGGCTGATCACCGGAACCCCAGCGGGCACCGGCACCGTCTACGTGACGACGACCCAATGCGACAGCGCTGCAGGCGTGCCCATCAGCGGCTGCCAGCCTCTGTTGTTCCCGGTGGACATCAAAACCAATGCTCCGGGCGTGGCCACAACCCTGCCTAGTTCGCCGAACTCGTTCATCTTCTCGCCCGTCCCCGCATCCGGCACAGGAGCTTCAGGCGGCCTCAGGGCTTACCTGGGAAGTTCCGCCGGACTGATGATTTTCAGTCCTGGCACATCGACAACCGGAGGTTCGGTCGCGCAGCTCAGCGACGTGCCCGGCAAGGTGCTGGCCGTTTCGCTGGACGGCGACAAGGCGATCGTTTCAGACACAAGATCATTCCCCAACCAGGTCTACATCGTTTCCGGAGTGCTCGGCACATCCCGGTCGATCGTTCCCCTATTGCTGCGTGGCGTGACCGCTGCATCGTTTTCCCCGGACGGGCTCAAAGCCTTCCTGGTAGCCGGCAGCACGATGTATGTATATTCCAGCTCGCTGGCGCTGAAAGCGGTAACTCTGCCGCTAGAGGAAACGGCGGTTTCGTTCTACGCAAACGGATCATTGGCGTACCTTGCCGGGCCAAATGGGGTAACGATGCGCAACGCGTGCGATACAACCTACGCTCAAGCCGCCTCATTCCCCGGAGGCAACCCCACGCTGTTCCGCGCGCTGCCGGATGGTGTGCGTGCTTTAGGCGTGGAATCTCCCGGTCTCGATGTATTTACGGTGCAGGTAAAAGCTCCGCCCCCCGCGACCACCAACACTCCATCCGGAACGACGTGCCCCTTCACAGTTCAGTCCCCGGATTTCAACTTCGTGAACCTGGGGCAAGGCACTTTCATACCTTTGAAACTCCTGGTCGCACCCGATAATTCACGGGCCTACATCCTCGCGAGCAATCTGGGAAGCGTGTTCATCGTGGACCTGGGAGTGAACGCCGTCTCTTCCATCCAGCTCACGGGAAACCCGGTGCCGCTCGATGCCAGCATCACGCCTGACGGATCATTGATCTACGTCGGCGCCAGCGACGGATCGGTGCACGTGGTGAGCACCATTTCAGGCGGCGATCTTCAGCAGATCACTTTTTCAGGCAACAACAACAGCAACAAAACAAGCCTGTGCAGCAACATTCCCCAGACCTGCAATCCGGACCTGGTCGCCGTGCAGCCGTAGCAATCTCTCTACTGGGTTGTCATCCTGAACTAGCCGCGCCACCGTAGTAATCGCTTCCACTGGCTTGTCATCCTGAACGAAGTGAGGCGGTAGCCGAACGCAGTGAAGGACCTATGCATTTGCTGGCGATCTTGCGGAAAGAAGCGGAGAGTTAACGAGCCTTACGGACGCGCTTTTTCTAGATCCCGTCCCACGCTATCGAGAACGCCGTTGATGAACTGCACCGACTCGGGACTAGAGAACTTGCGCGCGATCTCGATGGCTTCGTTGATCACCACCGCCCGCGGCGTCTGCGGGTAACCCAGGAATTCGGCCACTGCGCCGCGCAGGATGTTGCGATCCACGGCTGCCATGCGCTCCATCCGCCAGTGCTCGGCATGTCCTTCGATGAGCTTATCGATATCGGTGGTGCGATCCGTTGCCGTGCGAAACAGATCGTCGGCGAACCCGCGCACGTCCTCGCCGACTTCTTTGCGTTCCGCCCAGAAAGTCTTGCGCACTGCATCCGGCACCTGCTTGCCCATGTCCGCCTGGAACAGCATCTGCAGACATAGCTCGCGAGATTTTCGTCGCGTACCCATAAGAACAAGTCGTTAGTCGTTAGTCGTCGGTCGTTAGCAGTTCCGTTGCGATCACAGCATTGTTCGCGTAGGTTAGGTCAGTTTACAGGAAGGCTGAGCCCGGTAGAGCGTGGTTTTTAGCGAGAAAACTATTTGCTTTTCCTTTTCGTCGACTTGCGAGACCGCTGACGGCGAGAGGTTTTGCCAACGACCGACGACCGACGACCAACGACGTTCTTGAGACTCGCCATCTCCACCGCCGTCAAGGCCGCTTCCAATCCCTTGTTCCCCATCTTCAGCCCAGCGCGATCGATGGCCTGCTCGAGCGTATCGCAAGTCAACACGCCAAAGGCGTGCGGGACGCCGGTTTCCTGCGCCGATTGCCCGATGCCCCGCGCACATTCGTTGACGATCACGTCGTAGTGAGCGGTGTCCCCGCGCAGCAAGCATCCCAGACAGATGATCGCGTCATACTTGCCGCTCTCGGCGAGCATGCGCGCCGCCGCGGGAATTTCGAAGCTGCCCGGCACGCGCATGATTTCGATGTCGTCATTGCGAGCTCCCGTCCGGCGCAACCCGTCGAGTGCGCCCTGCAGCAAGCGCTCGGTGATAAATGCATTAAACCGGCTCACCACGATCGCGAACCGTTTGCCGGCTGCATTTAAGTCTCCTTCCTTGCCGGCTGGCAGGTGTTCGGGTTGGCCGTGAACGGTGACGATGATTTCCCCCGGCAGCGCCAGCGAGAAACTCCGCTCTCCCGTTTTCGGAGAAGCCGAATCCATCAGCACTTTCAGCTGCTGCTTCTGCGCGATCGCAAACACGTCGTCAGGATTGCTGACCTCGAGCACGATGAGCCGGTTGATGTCTTTGAGGTGATCCAGCACTTCTTTCGGATACTCCGACGGCAGCGCGTTGACGCTCAAGAGTCCGACCGGAGCCGAAAACACCGCGGATCGCTTCTCCGTCTCTGCAAAACGCTGAAAACCGATCGCCTCAAGAAAGGCCGTAAGCGCGCGCAATTCTTCCGGCTTGGTGACGTAGCGCCCGATATGGAGAGACTTGAGCATGATTCCAATTTTCGATTCACCACAGAGCCAGAGCCAGAGAAAACCCTTAAAAACTTGTCATCCTGAGCGCAGCGAAGGAGCTGCTTTTGCTCCGTGCTGCGCTGCCTCGGGAGAAAAACCTGCTGCTCTTCCCTGTGTCTCTGTGACTCTGTGGTGAATCGCCTTACTTTCCTTTGAACACCGCGGCGCGCTTCTCCAGAAACGCCGTCGTGCCTTCTTTCTTGTCTTCGGTCGCGCAGCAGACGCCGAACAGCGTCGCTTCCAGATAAAGTCCCTCGGCCAGCGGCATCTCCAGCCCGTTGTTGACCGCCTCCATCGCGTACTGAATCGCCAGCGGCGCGTTGGCGATGATCTTCTGCGCGATGGCTTCGGCGCGCGGAATCAACTCCGCGGGCGCCACGACTTCGTTGACCAGCCCGATGCGATGCGCTTCTTCGGCGGTAATCATTTCGCCCGTCAGCACCAGCTGCATCGCGATGCCCCTGCCCACCAGCCGCGGCAGCCGCTGCGTCCCGCCGTAGCCGGGAATGATGCCAAGCTTCACCTCGGGCTGGCCGAGCTTCGCATTCGAACTGGCCAGGCGCATGGTGCAGGCCATGGCGATCTCGCATCCGCCGCCCAGCGCGAATCCGTTGATGCAGGCAATCACCGGCTTGCCCAGGTTCTCGATCAGGTCGAGCACCGACTGCCCGCGATGCGTGTACTCCTTGCCCGAGACGGCATCGTGCTTGGACAATTCGCCAATGTCGGCGCCCGCAATAAACGCCTTCTCGCCCGAGCCGGTCAGGATGGCGACGCGAATCGCGGCGTCGTTCTTGATGTCGGTGAAAGCCGCCCGCAGCTCTTCCATGGTCGCCATGTTGAGCGCGTTGAGCACTTTGGGGCGGTTGACGGTGACGTAGGCGATGGAGTTCTTTTTTTCGAGAATGATGTTTTCGAAGTTCATAAAATTGGTTTCCGCAAAGTTAACGATGTCGTTCTGAGCAAAGCGAAGAACCTATGCATTTCGCCGAGGACTGCACAGGTCATTCGCTGCGCTCAGGATGACAATTCTGTGAAGCTCCGTGCCTCAGTGCCTCCGTGGTAGGTGTTCGACGGACGTTTAGCTGCGCAAGCACTCGTCGATTCAGAACTTCCCGGCCACTGGATTCGCCGGGTCCGCATAATCATAAAACCCGCGACCCGACTTCCGCCCGTACCAACCCGCCATCACCAACCGCTTCAGCAGCGGAGGCGAGGCGAAGCGGCGCTCCTTGAATTCGTCGTACATCACGTGCGTGATGTAGTAGGTCGTATCGAGGCCAACGAAATCGAGCAGCGTGAACGGCCCCATCGGATACCCGCAGCCCAGCTTCATGGCGTTGTCGATGTCTTCGATCGAGCCCACGCCCTCTTCGTACGCGCGGATCGCGTCCAGCAGGTACGGCACCAGCAGCCGGTTCACGATGAAGCCGGTCTTGTCGGAGGTCCGCACCGGCACCTTGCCCAGTTTCTTGCCGAACTCGTAGGCGGTCTCGTACACCTCGGGCGCGGTGGCAATCGTCTTCACCACTTCGACCAGCTTCATCAGCGGCACGGGATTGAAGAAGTGCAGCCCGATAAACCGCTCCGGCCGCTTCACCGAAGTCAGCAACTCGGTCACCGAGATCGACGAAGTATTCGAGGCGAAGATGGCGTCTTTCTTCACGATCGGATCGAGCGACGCGTACATCTTCTTCTTCTCTTCGACATTCTCGATGATGGCCTCGATGACGATGTCGCAATCGGCCAGGTCCTGCTTCGAGGTCGTGCCCTTCAGGCGCGCGCGGATCGCGTCTTTCTGCTGTGCCGTGATGCCGCCCTTCTCTACCGGACGCTCGGCAAACTTCGCCGAGCGACTTCTCGATCCCGGCAAAGCCCTTGTCCAGAAACTTCTGCTCGACTTCAAGCACCGTAACATCAAACCCAGCCATCGCCGCAACTTGCGCGATGCCCGAGCCCATCAGGCCACAACCCAGAACGCCAACTTTCTTTATTTCCATAAGTGTTTCCTTAACATTACTGCTTCTTTATAAGTTGGGCTTCTCATCACTCAAATTAAATTTGTCATCCTGAGCGAAGCGAAGGACCTGCTTTTCGGTCTGCGCAACCACGAAGCCAATCAACAACGTGCCAGAACAAAACGAAGCCGCAATTCAGCGATAGCCATCCTCGCCGCGATCAAACTGCAGATCCTTCGCTGCGCTCAGGATGACAATCCGTTTTAAGTTTTTCTCTGTGCCTCTGTGTCTCTGTGGTGAAAAAGGTTCTACTGAAAACTCTCCACCACCATAGCAATCCCCTGCCCGCCGCCAATGCACGCGGTGGCCAGCCCGTACTTCTTCTTCCGCCGCTTCAATTCATACAGCAGCGTGATCACCAGCCGCGTTCCGGTCGCTCCCAGCGGATGGCCCAAAGCGATCGCTCCGCCATTCACATTGACCTTGCTGCGATCGAGTCCCAGCTCTTTCTCGACCGCGAGGTATTGCGCTGCGAAAGCTTCGTTCACTTCGATCAGGTCGATGTAGTCCAGAGTCAGACCGGCGCGCTGCAAGGCGAGCTTCGTGGCCGGCACCGGGCCACGGCCCATCAGTTTCGGATCGACGCCGGCGATGCCCCAGTTCACAATCCGTCCCAGCGGGCTGCAGGTTGCGCTTTTGCGCCTGCTCCACCGACATCACCACCACGGCCGCGCCGCCATCTACGATCCCGCTGGCGTTCCCCGCGGTCACCGTGCCGCTCTGGCCGAATGCGGGGCGCAGTTTCGCGAGGCCCTCCATAGTGGTCTGCGGCCGTCGATGGTCATCTTCCGTGAACATCTCCCCGCTCAACTCGCGCTTGTGATTTCTTAACGGTACCGGCACGATCTCTTCCTGCAGCCGCCCTTCTTTGTAGGCCGCGTCCGCCATCTGCTGGGAGCGCAACGCGAACTCATCCTGCATCTGCCGCGTGATGCCCTGCTGCTCGCCATACAACTCGGCCGTGTTTGCCATGTACAGGCCGCAATAGGAATCGAGCAACGCAACCATCAGCGAATCTTCAAGCTTTCCGCCGGGCGCCAGCGTGAAGCCATCGCGCCCGCGAATCACGAACGGCGCCTGCGACATCGCCTCCATGCCGCCCGCCAGCACGATTTTCGCCTCGTCGGTCTGAATCATCTGCGCCGCGTTGACGATGGCCTGCATGCCCGACCCGCACAGCCGGTTCACAGTCAAAGCGGGAGTCTCGATCGGCAGTCCCGCGCGCAAGTCCGACGTGCCGCGCGCCATAGAGCGCGTCTCCTGAAGTCTGCTGCGCGTTCCCGAACACGACGTGATCGAATTCTTTCGGATCAATCCCCGAGCGCTCGATCGCGCCCTGAGCCGCAACCGCACCCAGTTCCTGCGCAGTAAAGTCTTTAAGTTTTCCGCAGTACCGCCCCATGGGCGTACGCGCGCCGCTGACGATTGCAATGTCTCCCGGTTTCAGCATGAAGTCCTTCTGGAAAGAGGCCAGATGTAAGTAGCAAACTTTTCAGTGTACCAAGAAAAGCTGCGAGCTTCGAGCGACGAGTTCGAGCTTACAAAAGACATGGGTCTCCGGGCATATGCGTGCACAGATTAGACGCGTGGACTTTGCAGAATTGCAATCGCGGACCTCAGACACATCAAACTCGCAGCTCGTAGCTCGAAGCTCGAGGCTCGTAGCTGCTACGCTACCGCCGCGGACGCCAAATTCGGAGCCAGCGACAGCACGCTGCCTGCTCCCTGGGCGAGCGCGTCGTGTAAGGCCTGTTCGGCGCGGTTGATCACTTCGGTGACAATGTCGACCGGATCATACGAAGAGCGCATGACGGCCTCTGCCAGGCCTGCCGTGAAGGGCAGAGGGTGATCTTTGCCGGGCATCCGCACATCACTGACCAGCTTGCGCAGTTTCTCGACTGCCAGCAGCGCTTCTTTCTCCGCCGTATCGCCCGAGAATAATCGCCACCGTGGTCGTATCGTAGCGAAAGGCAAGGTCGTTCGAACGGATATTGGCGGTGAACAGTTGTCCTACCTGTTCCATGGTCGCTTCCACTGCCGGCTCGCCGAATTCCTTGATCATGGCCGCAGCGCGCCCAAAGTGCATCAGCAGGATGCTAAGCGGCGTCGCTTGTTGCGAAGCCCGTTGCGCCTCGGCCAACACCAGGTCGAGATAGGACGCCCGCTTCAACAGCCCCGATTTCTCGTCCGTTACCGAAAGATTTCGTACCAGCCGCCGCAGACCCGCGTTGTTGAGCGCGATAACAACCTGTTCCGCCAGAGTCTTCAGCACGACAATTTCTGATGGATGCCAGTTGCGCTCCGAACTCTGCATGAAGACCAAAACGCCAATATGATCTTCACCATCCACCAGCGGGAGCGCGAGCAGTGAGGTCACGCCCAACTCCGCGAGCGCGCGCCTCACGGGTTGTACCTCGGACGCGCTAAGAGTGTCAGGAATGTTCACCGTTCCGCGTGCCACAGCCAGATCCTGACAAGCCGTTACTACCGAAGCCAGCGCAGCCGCTTCTCCACTACCAGTTCCGTCGGCATGAAATTCCTGCAACGCCGTGGGCGGCAATCCCGGACGCCGCATCGCGGCCACGCAGCGCGTCACTTTCCACTGCCCGCCGATTTCGTTGGCCGCGGTCGACAGCACCGCGGTCGCATTGTTCTGGTGATAAAGCTTGCGCGTGATTTCCGCCACCCGGGTAAAACTGCTGACGTCGGCCTGCTCGCCATTCACGGCCGCAGGCGCGCTCAAGGGCTGCCCGGGCGCAGAAGGAGCAGCCGGAGCAGGGGGCACGGGCGCCGCCCCGGCATAGCGGGGCGTGACCCCTGCCGCCAGATAGAGTCTCTGCAGATCTTCGTTTCGTTCTTCCTCGCGAGGAAAGAGTTCCTGAATGCGTTGCAGACGCTCCACCGCCTTGGTCCGCATGCCGTACTGCACCAGGATTTCGGCCTGCAGCATCAGGTCCTGCAAGGCCGCCGCACCCAGCGTCGGCTCCTCCGCGCGGGCTGCCTCCGGCACGGATTTGTTCATCTGGCTCAGCCGCGAGGCGATCACCTTGAAGCGGTCGTCGGGAATCTTTCCCTTCAGGATTTCCAGCCGCTTCTGATGTCCGCGCTCGTATGGGTCGACATCCGCCGCCCGATCCAGGCATTCTCCTGCCTTCTGGAAGTTTCCCGTGCTCACGTAAAGATCAAAAAGCTTCAGCAGGGTCTGGCAATAGTCGTTTTCGCGGTTCGACGAGTTGAACAGTTCGCTCAGAAACTCGAGCATTTCTGAAGACGAACGGTGACCGCCGATCAGGTCCTGCATGGTGGCCACGAACGCCCGCCGTTCCCCGCGCCGGCGCTGGAACAATTCCAGTTTGCGAGCCAGCGCGACCGCCTCGGCATCCTGCTGGCCGTCGATCATCTTTCCGATCAGATCCACGACCTGCTGCATCCGTCCAGGATTTTGCTCAAACAGTTGCCACACCAGCGGTTCCGCCTCGGCCAACCGATTCGCCGCCAGCAATGCCTGGCTATAGCAATCGCGAAGTTCAGGGGAAGGATTTCCCGCGATCACGTGCGGCTCAAAAATGAAGATGGCCGCGCCAATCTGTCCTTGCGTCAGCAGGCTCTTGCCATAAGCCAGCGCGATGCGCGGGTCGCTCGCATCCTCGGCATAGGCCCGCTCGAAGTACTGGGATGCGTCGGCACCCGTTGCCTCCGCCAGTTCCGCTGTCTTCAGAAAAGCCGCTGCAGAAGTCTTGCTCTCCCCCAGTTGGGAGCACAACTCGGCCATGCGCAGGTAGTTGGCCTGGGTCGGCTCAAGGGTCACGATGCGGCTCAGTACCTGCAACGACTCGGCTTTCTTGTGTTGCTTTGCCAGATCGTCCAGCGCGTTCTCGTAGGTGCCGATCGCCAGCTTCTTGTTGGAGTTTTCCAACAGTTGTCCGAAGCGGAATTTCTGCTGCCAGGTCGGACTGCCATGGCGCGCCAGCTTCTTGTAAGTGAGGCTCGCCCGGGTCGCATCGCCCAACCCCATTTGGCGTTCAAACAGGTCGCCGAGCAGTGAAACCGCTTCCGCCGTCCGGCTCAACGAAAGGCAAAGGTCGGCCGCCATCGAGCGGACGTTGTCATTCTCCGGATCTTCCAGCAGGACTTGGAGATATTCCTCCAGGGCGTCGCTGGTCTTGCCCCTTTGCAGAAGCTTCTCCGCTTGCGCGACACGTTTCGCGATTTCAGCTCGATCCGGCATGGATGGTAATTGCGGAGTAACCTGCATGGTGATTCTAGGAGCAGGGGTAAACAGCAGCAATGCGGTAACGGCAGGCAGCGGTTACGAAGGTCATTCTCAATTTGAACTTTGGGCCGTAGCTTCCGTTTCTGGTATACGTTCCTGATGCCCGGCACCCGCAACCCCAACGAAGAACAGGGACTTCGTCACGAACTTAGTGCCGGGCAGATCGCCATGGTTGCCGTGGGCGGCTCGATCGGCACTGGCCTGTTGCTCGGGTCGGCCAGCGCGATCGGACTCGCCGGACCGGCCGTCATTCTCAGTTATCTTCTGGCTGCATTCATCAATTTCACGGTCGCCTGCGCGCTGGGAGAATTGGCCTGTGCCCATCCTGCCGCCGGATCTTTCGGTGTGTACGGCGACCTCTATCTCAACGACTGGGCCGGATTTCTGTCTCGCGGGGGATATTGGGCAGCCATCGCGGTCTCCATCGGCACAGAGTTGGTTGCCTCCGGCATCTACATGGGATTGTGGTTCCCAACGGTCCCGAGGATTGTCTGGGTTGCGGGATTCTCAATCGCCCTGCTGCTCATTAACCTGATCGACGTCGGCGAATACGGCCGCTTCGAATTCTGGTTCGCCATGGTGAAGGTGGTCACCATCGCGGCGTTCATTGCGCTGGGTGCGCTGTTGCTGGCCAAAGGACAGGTTGCTCCGCAATACACGGCACAAGGGGGATTTTTTTCGCAGGGCGTGCTGGCTCCATTTCTGGCGATGACTTTCGCAATCTACGCCTTCGGAGGAATCGAGTTCGTGGCGGTCTCTTCCGGCGAGGCGCGCTCGCCGAACGAGATCGCAAAAGCCATGCGCATCACCTTCGCCATGCTGACCATGCTCTATCTGGGAGCGATCGCCGTCCTGGTGGGTGTGATGCCGTGGAATCAAGCCGGAGTCAGCGAGAGCCCGTTCGTCACCGTCTTCCGATCGGTGAATATTCCCGCAGCCAGCCACATCATGAACTTCGTAGTACTGACGGCGGCGCTTTCCGGAGCCAATGCCGCCCTCTACGTTTCCTCGCGCATGCTGTTTTCCATGGCGCGCACGGGATGGGCGCCGGCGCCCCTGGGAAAGCTGAACCAGCAAGGCTCTCCGAAACTCGCGGTGCTGGTTTCGTCATATGGAATCGTGGTCGCGCTTGTGATGGAGCGTTGGGCGCCCGGGAAAGCCTTCGAATACATCCTGCGGGCGGCCTTCTTCGGGATGATGCTTTCCTGGATCGTCTCGCTGGCCGCGCACATCTCGTTCCGGCGCCGCGCCAGCCAGGAACAAATCGCCAGCCTCCCCCTGCAATCACCTCTGGGACGCTGGGGATCGGTGATCGGCTTCACCGTTGTGTGCGCGGTCGTCCTGAAAGGCTGGTGGGATTCGCGCGTGAACCTGATTAGCGGCGTGTTGTACTTGCTGCTGTTGACGGTGGCGTGGTGGCTGATCAAAACATCGCGACGAGGAAGTGTCTAGCATCACTATTGATGCTGCGCCGTGACCCGAATTTGCCCCTCGCTGTACCAGCCATCAGGATCTCTTCCGGCGATCGCCAGGCGGACCGCAGGTTTGCTGGTGCGAGGATCCAGCATGGCCACGCGGAAGTCGTACGTGCCTTCGGGCAACGTCTCAGGCACATAAAGACTCCCATCAAAGACCGCATCGCCCGGGAGCCACTTCCGCACGTCAACCGGGACGTTGATCACCGCACTGTCCTTGGCCGAGCGCAGCTGCACGACCAGCGGATAGTTGGCATAGGCCGGAGCCACGCCGGCATTCAACCACCACATGTGGACGGCCATCATCGACCCGGCCGCGACGCTCTTGGGATATTCCAGCCGACGCAGCAGGAACCGGTATCCGATCTTCTTCTGAAAGCCTTCAAACTCAGGCTTCCAGTCGTCCGGGATCGGCGACGATTTCAAATTCACCGATGTCACGTGCCAGCGCAGCGCCTGTTCCAGAATGTAGTTCAGGTCAAAGTGGTCCCGCTTCCACTCTGAAACCGTGCCGCACACTTCCAGCGAGACCGGCCGCTTCTGCCACACGTCCTGGATACCGGAGCGCACCACCTGTTGCGGGTAGACGTCCAGCATCTCCGGTTCAAAATAAGGATTGTCAGACTTCACCCGCAGGTCGCCGAGACAATCCAGCCGCCAGCCTGCGCCTCGACTCGTGCCATACGTCAGAGCCTGGGGCTCGTCGAAATTCATCAGCAGCGTGGTCGTGGGGAAAGCGTCGAACCAGATGTCGATCAGCGCCTTCTGATAGGGAAACGCAGGCATGTACGGACTCCATCCCTCGCCCCAGTAACCGACCGAAGAGATGTCCACGCTATCGAGATAAGGATTGCCGTCGTAACGCTTTCCAGCCTCCGCCACGACCTCGCCCCAATACTTGAGAAAGAGCGGGTCCGAAAAATCTGGCTGCCAGATATTGCCATCCTTGTCGGTGGGCTTGTTGGCGCGCCGCGCGCCCGAGTTCTGATACCACTCGGGCAGCGGATCCTTGTTGGAATAGGGCATGAGCCGGATCGCCAGGGTCTGACCATGGGCGCGCGCCTCGGCAAGCGCAAGATCGACGATGTCCCAGCGGAATTTCCCGTGTTCCGGTTCCAGCGCTGTCCAGTACCAGCGCAGATAGGCAATCGTGGTGTCGGGAAAGTCAGGCTTGCTGGCCGCCTGCGGAAGCTTCGTCACGGGTCCCAGCTCTGACCATTCCATCGGCGGATTGGTTGCCTGTCCATTGAAGCGGTTGAAGGTCGTGATCCCCATGTTCGGATTAAGCAGAACATCGTTGATGGGCGCCGGACGCACGATCACGGTGTCGCGCTGCGCGTAGCAAAAACAACTCCAGCACGAGATCATCGCTAGCCACAGAATCTTCTTCTTCATGGGACTCCTTCGTAAGCTCGTAACCTTCAGCAAGAAAAGATAACAAAAAGAAAGCTATTGGTCCCATGCCAAACCATATATAGGCAACACCCCCGGTTCATCCGGCCCTGCATCCCTGCTCCGCCGCGAAGCAGGTAAAATCGGCCCCGGACCGACGACGCCGGGTGCACTTCTCGACTAGCCTTCAAACAAAATGCTGTGATTCTGAGCAGAGTAAAGAACCCCTGCATTTCCTGCGCACCAAGCAGGATGCGGAGGTCCTTCGCTGCGCTCAGGATGACAAGCTAATTTTGATTCTCTCTGTGCCTCTGTGTCTCTGTGGTGAATCAGGTCTTCACCACTGCAAAGGCGAACCATGCCCGAATCCCTTACACTATCTCCATGCCCGATGCTCTTCTGCGCTTCCGCTCCGAGTTTCCCATTCTTGAGCGCACCAACTATCTCAACAGCAACTCGCTGGGCGCCATGCCCCGCGGCGTTTACGAGGCGATGAAGGGTTACGCCGACACCTGGGCACGCCGCGGCGTGCGCGCCTGGGAAGAGCGCTGGTGGATGCTCGCCGCCCAGGTAGGCGAGGAACTGGGCGCGCTGATGAACGCACCCAAGGGAAGCGTTTCGACGCACCAGAATGTCACCACCTGCCAGGCCGTAGTCGCCTCCTGCCTGGATTTCTCGGGCAAGCGCAACAAAGTCGTCTACAGCGACATGAATTTTCCGTCGGTAATGTACTTCTGGGAAGCGCAGCGTCCGCTGGGCGCGCGGGTGCACATGGTGAAGACCGACGGCATCAGCGTCCCGACCGAAGCGCTCCTGGATGCCATTGACGACCAGACGCTGGTGGTCCCGGTCTCGCACGTGCTGTTCCGCAGCGCGTATATCAACAATGCCGCCGCCATTATCGAGAAAGCGCACAAGGTCGGTGCTTACGTTGTGCTCGACGCGTATCACTCGCTCGGCACCATGCCGCTCGACGTGCAGAAGCTCAATACCGACTTCGCCTGCGGCGGCGTTTTGAAATGGCTGTGCGGCGGCCCGGGCGTCGCCTTCCTCTACGTGCGTCCCGACCTGGGGAAGAAACTCCAACCGCGATTCACCGGATGGCACGCGCACCAGCAACCATTCGGCTTCGAAGCCGGCCCGATTCAGTACACCGATCCGCCTTACCGTTTCATGAACGGGACCTTGCATATTCCGTCGCTCGAAGCCGCCCGACCCGGCATTGGCATCATCACTGCCGCGGGCATTGCCAACATCCGCGAAAAATCAAAACGGCAGACCGCGCGCCTGGTCGAACTCGCCGACCAGCATGGCTGGCGCATCAACACGCCACGCGATCCCGAGCGCCGCGGCGGCACCGTGTCGATCGACATGCCCGACTCGCAAGCCGTCTCCCAGGAACTGCTTCGTCGCGAGATTCTGATCGATTGGCGCCCGCAAGCCGGGGTGCGATTCTCGCCGCACTTCTACAACAAGGACGAAGAAATCGACGACGCCATCACCGCCGTCGAGGAGATTCTGAAGGAGCGGGCCGTCGCGTCGCGCTAGTGGGACTCACTCTTCCTCACTTTGTCATCCTGAGCGAAGCGAAGGACCTATGCATTTTTCCGCCGCCACGATACTCTCGATCGAGTGATCACCCGCTCTAACGACTACGTTGAATATTGCCGCGAAACTGCCCGGCACCTCCGCAACCTTCAGGATCTCGCCCTGCGCGGAAAGAATAAGCAGGCACTCACGCGCCGCGTGCAGGAACGCATCGTGCGGGAAGTCGCTCTCACCGCCGACGACGAGCTCGTCGACATCGGATGCGGCGACGGCACCTTGCTGCTGCTCGCTAAAAAGGTCGGAGTAAAGAAAGCAACCGGCTTCCACGCCACCGAAGAAGAAGCCGCGATCGTGCGCAAGCTCGGGGTCGATGCCCGCCAGGGATTCACCGATTGCCTTCCCCTGCCCGACGAAAGCGCCTCGGTCGTGGTCTGTAACAATGTCCTGCTGATCGTGCCGCGCGAAAAGATTCCGGCGAGCCTTCGCGAGTTTTACCGCATCGCCAAGCCTGGCGGCCGCGTCTTCATTGGAGAAATTCCCTTCGAGCCCGGCCCTCCACCGGAACCCGAGTTCCCTACTGCCCGCGAAACTCTTCTGTACCTTTACCGAACTTATGGCCTGCGCACGTTCCTCGGCATGCTTCGACGAATGATTTACTGGAAAGTGACCGCCCAACCGATGACCATCCGCAGCGGCAGCCAGGTGTCGTACTTCGCGCAGCCCGACGAGTTTGTTCCCATCGCCGAATCCGCCGGCCTCGAACTTGTGCGCAGATGGCAACATGACGATCCCAGCAATCGCTACAATTATGTTTTTCGCAAAGCTGAGCACTGAGCAGCCCGCGAAGTGCGCGCCTCAGGACGCAACCGACCTTCCCACTCAGCGGCGTAACGTTACTGACGTAAGCGTAGTTACCCGTTTTTCGCTCCCGCTTTCGGTTCTGCCCTCGCTATGCTCAAGCCCAGGCACGGCGCGGCATATCGCCTGTGCCCGGACGCCACAGGTTTGAATTCTTCGCTGCCATTTTCGTTGCATTCGAGCGAACTCGTACTGATCGTGGCGGCCCTCGGCGCGATCGGCGGATTGTCTCTTTTCTTTCACGGATTCTCTCTTCTCCAACAACGTTGGCCGGTACCGGTCCATCGCCCGGCAAAGACGTCTGCGCAGGCGGTCACGACCACAACGCTCAGCGCCGCCGCGCAGACTCCGAGCGCCCCGGGAGATACGTCCACGCGCGACTCTCGCACGCGTGCCGAAGTTATCAAGCTGACCCCCCACGACAGCGGAGAAGTCAGTTCAGCATCCATGACTCAACAAGGCCGGATCGCGGCCGCCCTGCTGAAGGCTGGAGTGCCCAGCCCGGCCACCTGGTCGAGCGAGGCCGTGCAGACGGCCGTTCGGGTGCAGGAACCCTCCGCGGACAAAGAATCGCCCTCGGCTTCCGATGCCGAAGTCTCGCGTGTGCTGCAGCAAGGCGCGAGCGCTTCCGCCGTCCGCATCGCCGGCCTGAACCAGACAGCGCCGCGCCACGCATCGACCTGGAAACCGACAATCATGATCTGGGGCGGCCCCGCGCTGACCCTGGCCTGCATCTACGTGCTGGCGTCGCGCTTGGGCTGGTTGTAGGGAACCAGTCGTTGGATAAACCCAGTCGTCGGTCGATGGTCGCTGGCCAAATCCCAAGAGAACCTACTGCCGATGCAAATGTCGCGCATTCAAGACTGGCCCCTCGCACACGCAAAACCGCTATTCTCCATCTGCTGTTGCGACGGGGTTTTTGCCAACGACCAACGACCAACGACCAACGACTAATTTAGCCGAGGACCGAAGACCAACGACCGACGACCAGTCTGTCACCTTCCTTCTAACCCACCCGGCTCGATTCCTCCGTTACCCGCATCCCGGGTTATTTAGAATGTCAACGTGTCTGATACCGTTCGCATTGGAATCATCGGGGACTTTAATTCCGAACTTCGTTATCATTCTGCGACCAACGAGGCGCTTCAGCACGCCGCCGGCAAGTTGAAGCTGAAAGTCGAATCCGAGTGGTTGCCCACCCCGTCACTGGTCGATCCAGCGGCGCGCAAAGTGCTGGAAACTTTCGACGGACTGTGGGCCGCGCCCGGCAGCCCGTACAAAAGCATGGACGGCATGCTCAAGGGCATTGAGTTCGCGCGCGTCCGTGACTGGCCCTTCCTTGGAACCTGCGGCGGCTTTCAGTACACGGTCATCGAGTGCGCGCGCAACGTACTCGACATGAAAGACGCTGACACCGCCGAGAACAATTCCGGCTCCAAGAACATCATCATTTACCCGGTTGCGTGCGCCATGCCGAACCGCGCCGAGGGCGCGCCCAAGCTTTCCGGCAAGATTCCCGAAATCCGCATTCGTCCGGGCTCCTACCTCGAGACTTTTTATGGCGGAAACGTCATTGAGGAAGCCTTCTTCTGTAACTTCGAACTGAATCCCGAATACGAATGGTGCTCGATTGAAGCAGGATTTCCGATTGCGGCGCGCGGCCCCGGTGGCGAAGTCCGCGCCATCGAGTCCCCTACCCACCGCTTCTTCATCGCAACGCTATTTCAGCCGCAAATGAGTTCGACCGCGAAGAAACCCCACCCGCTTATAGTCGCCTTCGTGCAAGCAGCCTCCGATTGGGGAAGAAAGAAGCTGGACGACAGCGTGCTGGAATAGCCAGCGCGCGGCAGAAGGCTAGCGCCGCGCTGCTGCTGCTTGTGACCAACGGGCCGTGGGTCTTCTCCGTGCTCCTCTGTGACCGCTGTGGTAAATTTTTTCCTCGTTCGCCCCTGAATCAACTTCCGTTATTCTTTCCGGATCCATGGCCACCAGCGCTCCATCGCCGCCCAGCAACCGCTTCCTCCCAAGCGGAATGCCGGTAGTGCTAGCCATGTCCGCCGCGCTGCTGGTCATCCACTGTTTCCTCAACAACCGCTACGACTTTTTCCGCGACGAGTTCAACTATCTCGCCTGCGCACGACACCTCGGCTGGGGATACGTCGACCAGCCGCCACTGATTCCCTGGCTGGCCCGCCTCTCGCTCGCGACGCTGGGCGATTCGCTGCGCGCCATCCGCTTCCTGCCCGCTCTGTTCATGTCGCTGACGATCGTGCTGACAGCCGAAATCGCGCGCCAGCTCGGAGGCCGCGCTTTCGCCCTGATTTGCTCCGCCGCCGCCGCCATCGCTGCCCCGTCCTACCTCAACGACGGGGCCATGCTCACGACCAACTGTCTTGAACCGCTACTCTGGAGCGGATGCGCCTATTTCGCCATCCTTGCCGCCAAACATGATCAGCCGCGCTACTGGCTCTGGTTTGGCGTGGTCGCCGGCATTGGCATGCAGGAAAAATATTCCATCGCGGTTTTCGGGTTCGCGATGGTGGTCGGCCTGTTGCTGACCGAACAACGCCGCGTACTGCTCAACAAGTGGATCTGGCTGGGCGGACTGGCCGCGTTCCTCATCTTCCTGCCCAACCTGCTTTGGAACATTCATTACGATTTTCCGTTCGTCCAACTGATGCACAACATCAAGGCCGAGGGCCGCGATGTCGTCCTGAGCCCGCTCCAGTTCTTCCTGCAGCAATGCCTGCTGATTCAGCCCATCGTCGCGCCTCTGTGGATCGCAGGGGTCTGCGCGTTCCTGTTCTGGCGGCCATTTCGTCCGTATCGTTTCCTCGGCTGGGCGTATGTCATCAGCCTCGCGGTGTTCATCGCCCTACACGGGAAAAACTACTATCTTGCCCCGATCTACCCGATGCTCCTGGCCGCCGGCGCCGTCCTCTACGAACATGCACTCGACCGGCCCAAGCTGCGCTGGCTCAAACCAGTTTCGGTCATCGTGATCCTCGCCGGGGGCGCGTGGATCGTGCCGGTCGCCATGCCGGTTCTCCCGGTCGACCAATACCTCGCGTACCAGGAGAAACTTCCCTTCAAAGTCCCGCGCAATGAGCACAGCCACATGGCCGCGGCGCTGCCGCAACATTTCGCCGATCAGTTCGGATGGCACGAGATTGTGAGTGAGGTGGTCGTGGCGTGGAACCGCCTTCCCGCAGCCGAACGCCCCGACTGCGGTATCTTCGCGCAGGACTACGGCGCCGCCGGCGCGATCGATTGGTATGGTCCCGCGTACGGACTTCCGCCCTCGCTCAGCGGACATCAAACCTGGTTCCTCTGGGGACCGCGCGGTTACTCTGGCAACTGCCTCATCGTGCTCGACGACTCGCGCGCGCGACTTGAGCAACTTTTCAACGACGTAGAATTCGTCGGCAGGTCCCCCGACAATCCCTACGCGCTGGAAAAAGAGTTACCGGTCTTCATCTGCAAAGGGAAGAAGTTCGAGAAGACGTTCGCCGAAGTTTGGCCCGCATTAAAAAAATGGCGCTGAGGTGCGCCCCGCAGCCGAGTCAGAAAAGTCGTTTCCTGCAACGTGTACAATTCCGTCGCTTGCTCCCAACAAAACAACCATGAACTGTCTCCGCCGATGCCTGCGTTTTCTCGTGCTGTGGATTTTCTCCATCTGCCTATTGCTGCCCTCAGCCTACGCGGCCGACCATATTGACCGCATCTTCCTCAATGGAAAAATCTGGACTGGCGACGACGCCCATCCTTCGGCCGAAGCCTTGGCGGTGAGTGGCGACAAGATCGTCGCGGTCGGCACGAATGCCGAGATCAAGAAGCTCTCCGTCGCCGACACTGCCGTCGTCGACCTGCATGGCCGATTCGTCGCTCCCGGTTTTCAGGATTCCCATCTGCATTTTCCCGGCCCGTCGATCAACGAAGTCAACCTGGTCGGGGCTGACACACTGCAAGACTTTCAGGCCCGCATCGCAGACTTTGCGAAGTCTCACCCGGCGCTTCCCTGGATCACCGGCAGCGGCTGGGGCTATGCGATTTTTCCCGGCCAGGCTCCGGATAAGAAATATCTGGACGCCATTCTCCCGGATCGTCCGGTTTATGTGACCGAGCGCGACGGGCACATGGGCATCGCCAACTCGAAAGCGCTCGCCATCGCCGGCGTCGATCGCAACACGGCCGATCCACCCAATGGGCACATCATGCGCGACGCCCAGGGCGAGCCCACGGGTGAGCTAAAAGAATCCGCGCAGAGTTTGGTCGAGAAGCACATTCCGACCGAGACTGCCGATGACCGTTACCAATCGCTCCTGCAGCATATTGACGAAGCCGCAGCCGTCGGGTTGACCTCCGTCCAGAATGCCACTTGGAATCCGAAGAACTGGCCTCTTTACCTGCGTGCGGCTTCAGAAGGAAAGCTGAAGTTGCGCTTCCGCTTCGCTCCCATGATTCTTCCGAAGGATGGGGGATCGCCTGCCGAGCACAAGCTCAAGACTCCCCTAACCCACGACGACCTTGCGTACTACCGCGAACTTCGCGACACGTTCCGTGGTCCTTACCTGCAATTCGGGGCGATCAAAGGCTTCCTCGATGGCACCATCGACGCGAAAACAGCCGCGATGTTTGATCCCTATGTCGGCGGCGGAAGCGGCATTCCGTTCTGGGATCAGGAAGACCTTAACCAGACCGTCGCGCTCTACGATCGCGAGGGCTTCCAGATCATGCTGCACGCGATTGGCGACAAGGCCATCCATATGGCACTCGATGCCTACGAGTACGCCGCCAAGGCTAACGGGACAAGCGGCCGCCGCCACCGCGTCGAACACGGCGAGTTGCCCAGTCTCGCGGACCTGCCACGCTTCAAGCAACTCGGAGTGATTGCCTCGACGCAAGCCATGTTCGCCAGCCCCGATCCGACGGCCCTGCAGAACTTTGCTGTGGTCCTGGGTCCCGAGCGCACCTCGCGTGCCGACGCGTTCAACCTCTATGACGATGCCGGAGCCGTGCAGTCCTTCGGCAGCGACTGGCCCGTATATCCGTTCAATCCGCTGATGGGGATTTATACGGCCGTGGCCCGCATGACGCCGGAAGGAACTCCGGCAGGCGGTTGGTATCCCAAGAACCGGATCCCGGTGGAGGCTGCGCTGCGCCACTTCACGCGGGACGGCGCCTATGCCAGCTTCGAGGAAAATATTCGTGGCACTCTCGCCTCAGGAAAGATGGCAGACTTGGTTGTCCTGTCAGACGACATCTTGACGATCCCACCAGATCAGATCGCAAAAACAAGAGTGCTGCTGACGGTGATGGGCGGCAAAGACACCTACCGGTCACCAGAGTTTTAAGGAAAGCTGTCTGTGGGTGCGGTTAGGGCTGGCCTGATCCAATGAATTACTTCTTCACCAGGCTGGTATGGCTCGCCACACAGAGCCACCTGCCATTTTCAAAAATCCACGTATCCGTGAACCTCCCGGTGTGCTCGTAGGCCCGCCCGCTGTAGGTCCCCTTGGTCTGATAGATTCCAATGACCACGGCCGTGTCACGGTACAGATTGACCTTCACGTCACGAATATTCATCAGGCTGGGCTTGAATTCCGGGTCTTTGATGTCGGACAGGAACTTTTCCCGATCGCTGACTTCGCCGTCGTATTCGGTATTCACGAAGCGATCGGCAATCAAAGCTTCCAGCGCGCGGGAATCCCGGTGGACCTGCGCGTCATTCCACAGGCGCTCGAGCACCACGATTTTCGCTTGTTGGGCCGCGCTTTCCGAGGTGCCGCCCTGCGCCAAAGCGCAAGCGGTGAAAAGCGCCGCACACAGCCCCACCTTCACCATAGTTCGCTCGCCCCTCCCCGACAACAGGGACAGATGCTCGCGAAGGTACCAACCTGAGGCCGCTTTCTCTATAAAAACAACGATCGGCACATTACGAATGTCACTACGTGGGGACACTCGCAACATGCCGAAGCCGTGACCAATTCGCGACGCAGCGCGCAAAGAACCATCTATTGCGGCAGCTTCAACTCCACCTTCTCCCCGCGAAGCGAGTACTCCAGCGTCAACGTGGCGTTCTTCTTTCGGGTAACGGGAAAATAAACATACCCCGACACCGGGGCCGAGGCCGCGCCCTCCGGCAAGCCTTTCTCGCTGAGTTCGGTCTCCATGGCCGCCCGGTCTTTATCCGTCGATCCAGAGTGTGGGCCGCCGCCGATGCCCACCCCTACGCCTACCTGCTTATACACTCCACCCGGGGCGCGCGTCCCGGTCGCAGGATCGTACCCGCCACTTCCGTACCCCACGCCAACCGAAGGAACCACAGTGATGTCCTTGGTGGAGGCCGCCTGCTTCTGCAGCTTCGACGCCACCACTTTCGCGCTGGCCGGCTTCTCCCCAACTTCGGCGCCATTCTGGCGCAACACCAGATCATTCAGCGACACATCGAGCTTTCCGTCTTTCCCCGGATACAGCGCCACCTCCACCACCACGCAGCAATGGTTGACGTCGGAAACAAATTGCTTCCGGGCTTGTTCGGGCGTGAGCGTTAGCACGCCGATACTGAATCCGTCCCGCACCGCATGTAGCGCATACTTCTCTGCGGACGACCGCGGCACCGTGCCCTTCGGAGCAGCCACGGCCAGCGACACCGCGCCCAGGATGACCGCTGCCCACCCCCATCTCACTCTCATGGTTGCTCCTTCGGTTGCTCGGGATTGAGCTTCGCAATAATCTTCAGGGACTTTCCGCTCAGAACATAGAGCCGCTGGTGAAACGGCTCGCGCCCGCCCGCCGATACGGTCAGGTCATACGCGCCCGGGTCCAGCCACATGCTTTTCAACTTGTCGGCAGTGCCCGCGTAGCCGCCGTCGATATAAACCTCGGCCGCCTTGGGATCCGCCATCAGACGCACTTCCCCGCGCCCGTCCCCATACCCGAACACTCCCGGGCCGTAGTAGGGGTAGAGACTCGAGATCGGGTACCAGTAGGAAGCGGCTACCCAGTCGCCGGGGAAATAGCCGAACGGCGCGTACGCGTACGGATATCCATAGGGGTAATAGTAGGGCCCGGAAAAATGCGTGTATCCCGCGCCTACTGAAATCCCTCCCAGCCGAAAACGAAACTTACGCTTTTCCGGCGCGGCATCCTTGTCGTGGTTATCGGCGGCAGGCTTTGCGGCGTCGGCGGCCGGCGCGGCGGTATCCGAATTTTCACTCTTTGCGGAATCAGGCTCTGAAGCTTGCGCCTTGAGCGGCACGCTGAATAGATTGATGCAGCCAAACAGGAAAAGAAGGGTGACCAGCAAAGGCATGCGGGAACGCATAGAACACCCCCTGCCTGTCGGATTCTACTCCGACCAGCGAAGTTGCCTGTGCCTTTGAGGAAGTACCCGGCCCAGTTCGATTTTGGACCAGAACGCGACGGTGCGCTACTGGGTCATCAGCGAACGCTGCTCGCGCTGCGGGAGGCATTGGCGGCGCTCGTTGATCGCCTGGATCGGCGAGGTAACAATCGGTGTGCTGAAGGAAGGATGATGGAATTCCAGCCGCATCCCGCGGCCTACAAAGCGCGCCTTCAACATGCTGCCGCCCCAGGTCGAACCCACGATGGAAACCGACACCGGCCGCGGACAGAACTTCGGGTGTCCCCAGATCAGCGCCTGGTTGTCGCGGACAAAAACGGCTGTATAGCAGTGGTGCTGGGTTTGTATGAACAAAATGGTGCGCGGTTCGAGATCGCTGAGAAACACGCCCCCTTCAATCTCAGACTGCACAATGTTGGAATTCACCTGGTCACACAGGTTGGCGTGGGGTCGGAACATCCCAGTTGGCAGGTCTGGACTCACGCTGGTTCCCACTCCATAGACGTCAGCATTATTCACCGGTAAGCCGGCGAAGGGAAGTATTTTCGGCTTGCTACAGACTTTCGTGCAGTCCGGCCGGGCCGCTGCCGTACCTTCTCCGAGGGAACCCACCTAGCTTTCCCGCATTACGGTCGACTCAGCCAGGATTCCGGCCGCCATCTCCAGTTCGTGCAAATCTTCCCGGCTGAAATCCGCGCCTGCAAAAGAAGCTTCCGAACCCTTGCGCGAAATCTGGATCACGCCCAGGACTTTGGAATTCTCGTCGACGACCGGCGCCGACATCAGCTTTTGAATAGGCAAGGGCTGGCTCGTATCCACACCTTCGGACTCACCCAGCTTCACTGTTTCAAAAATGCTGGCGTGCTTCACGCGCGCAAAGTTATTGAAGATCTCGGATTTCTTGCTGATCGCCGTGTGCGCCGCAATCGAGCTGCTGGAAATGGGAATCGATCCCGCCGTGCGCAGTTCCTCCGGGTAAATGAACTGCAACGATCCCTGATCCAATCGCAGCAAGGCAACTTCGGTCTGCTGAACCTGAAACATCTTGGCCAGAACGCCGCACACCTGCCGGGGCGTCACATCCTGATCCAGGAGGTGCTCCAGCGGCGACAAGTCGGGAATCAATCCCGGACTCTTGGGCGTATTTGAAAATTGGGAGCTCATATGGGGTCAAGCCTCAAACCTATGTCCGAGGAATTCACCGCAGCTTTAGCACCAGACGGAACACCCTGAAGTCACCCCCGCGATCTCGACATAAGTCCCATCTTTTCAATCAAAATGACGCTTTCTGGCAGTTCGGTTTCCCGGGATTTCCTCCGCGTTACCGCTTTTCCGCCCATCGGGGTTGACAGTTTGTGTCAACGGTCATCCCCGCCCTCAGTCGGGCAAGGCGTGGACAACCTTAGGTTTCGCGTTACGGCTCCGCTTTAGCTGAGGCCGAAACCCGTTTCCATTGAATGCCGGCCCCTGACGCCCGCATTTGTAACTTTCCCTTCTCCGATTCATCCACATACCATCGTTTCTAATCTGGGTGAGAAGAACATGATCCGTCTCGCAATCGTCGTCGCGATATTTTCCATCGCTGCCCTCCTGTTCGCCGCAACCGCGCCGCACGCACCCTCCACGACCAGCGCGCCCATTCCCGTCGTGGTCGAGCTTTTTACTTCCGAAGGCTGTTCAAGCTGTCCGCCGGCCGACGCCCTTCTCCAGAAATTCGACAAGCAGCCATATCCCGCCACGGAGCTCATCGTTCTCAGCGAGCACGTCGACTACTGGAATCACATTGGGTGGACCGATCCCTACTCCGCTCATGCTTACAGTGAGCGCCAGAATGCGTACGGAGACCACCTTCACCTGGAGAGCGTCTACACTCCGCAGATGATCGTCGACGGCACGACCGAGTTCGTCGGAAGCAGTTCAAGCGAAGCCGAAAAGGCATTCGGCCATGCCAGTGCGACGGGGAAAATTCCTGTGCATATCAGCAACGTGAAGTTGGAAGGGAATCTCGTCAAGGGCCGTATCGAAACCGGCAGCCTTCCGGCTCCGGCTAAAAAAGCCGACATCATCGTGGTCGTCGCCCTGAACCATGCCGAGTCACAAGTCGCTGCCGGAGAGAATTCCGGGCGCCGCCTCACGCATGTGGCCGTGGTTCGTGCCCTGGTAAAGGCCGGCTCGATTGCATCGGGCCAGATGTTCTCCCAGGATGTCGCCGTGAAATTGGAGAAGGCACTCGATCCAGCTCAGGTGCGTGTCGTTGCTTTCGTGCAGGAACCGGGCCCCGGCAGGATTCTCGGGGCGGCGCAGGAAAAGTTATTGGAATAAACCCTCACCACAGAGACACAGAGGCACAGAGAAAAACCTGGGACTAATTGTTTCGATGCGCTCTTGAAGGATGTAAGGGATTCTCTATGCCGTGCCTCGACCGACATTTCACGCCTTGGCTTCCTTCTTCCCGCGCTCTCGCCATCCTTCGATGATCAGATACAGCACGGGAATAAAGAACAAGTTCAAGATCGTGCTCATGATCATTCCGCCGAAGACAGTAGTCCCCACCGAGTGCCTCCCCTTTTCACCGGCGCCGGTGGCAACCACCAGCGGAACGACTCCCAGGATGAAGGCCAGCGACGTCATCAGGATGGGGCGCAGGCGGATGCGAGCTGCTTCCACCGCGGCCTCGATCAGCGGCATACCTCGATCGCGCAGCTGTTCTGAGAACTCGACGATCAGAATTGCGTTCTTGCTCGAGAGTCCCACCAGCATGACAAGCCCGATCTGGCAGTAAACGTCATTCTCCAGCCCGCGACTCCACTGCGCGGTCAGCGCACCAAGCAGGGCCATCGGCACCGCCAGCAACACGATGAAAGGCAACACGAAGCTCTCGTACTGGGCGGAAAGGGTCAGGTACACCACCAGAGTCCCCAGGCCAAACAAGATCAGCGTCGTCGATCCCGACTGCAATTCTTCCAGCGACAGGCCGGTCCACTGGTAGGTGTATCCCTGGGGAAGCACCTTCGCACTCAGTTGCTCCATGGCCGCAATCGCCTCGCCCGAACTGAAGCCGGGCGCAGCCGAACCATCAATTTCCACCGAACGGAACAGGTTGTAGTGGCTGATGACCTGCGGCG
This sequence comes from uncultured Acidobacteriota bacterium, assembly GCA_963733805.1. Classification (GTDB taxonomy): domain Bacteria; phylum Acidobacteriota; class Terriglobia; order Terriglobales; family Acidobacteriaceae; genus Gp1-AA133. The sequence continues at coordinate 138,637 of CAVTEO010000017.1, forward strand.
TAGTCGTTTGCGTGATCGTGATCAGGTTGTCGAGCGGAATCATCGCGCCGCTGTCGGAGCGAACGTAGAACTGCCGCAGGTCCTTCGACTCGCTGCGGAATTGCTGGTCGGCCTGCACGTACACGCGATAGGAGCGGTTGTTGAAGTCGAAATCGTTTACGTACGCCGACCCCATGTAGACGCTCAGCGTATCGGTGATCTGCGACAGGGGAATGTGCAGGCTCTTCGCCTTCTCGCGGTCAATGGTTACCAGAAACTGCGGATCCCTCGCGTTGTAGTTGGTGAACAATCCGGTCAGGTCCTTGCGCTGGCCACCTTGCCGGATCATTTCCTGGGTCACATGGTCCAGTTCCTGCAGCGTGTGGCCGCCCTGGTCCTGCACCTCAAATTGGAAACCGCCGAACTGGCCGAGTCCCTGCACCGCGGGCGGCGCAAAAGGAATCACGATGGCGCCGCGAATGGCGGCCAGGTCGCCGCGGATCCGGTTCAGAATCGCGTCTGCCCGATGCTGGTCGCCCTTGCGCTGTGAATATGGCTTGAGCGGAACGAACGTCAATCCGCGATTCGGAGCGGCGCCCCCAAAGCTGAATCCCGATACGACGAACGTGCCTTGCGCCTCCGGCACTTTCTCCATGACCTTATTGATCTGCTCGCCGATCTTCTTGGTGTAGTTGAGCGAAGCTCCCGTGGGCGCTTGCACGGCAACGATGAAGTAGCCCTGGTCCTCGGTGGGCACGAACCCCTTGGGCACCCGCTGGAAAATCATCCAGGTCAACCCCAGGCCCGTAAAGAACAGGATCACGGCGAGCCACCGCAGTTCCAGAAACTTGTGCAGCGCACGGCGGTATCCCGCGGTGATCTTCTCGATCAGCCGGTCTACCATGCGGAAGAAGAAGTTCTTTTCGCCGTGGGTCTTGCCCAGCAACAAGGCAGACAGAGACGGGGTGAGGGTCAGCGCGTTGAAGGCTGAGATCGAAATCGAAAACGCAATGGTCAGCGCGAACTGCCGGAAAAGGATTCCAGTCGTTCCGGGAAAAAACGCGACCGGCACAAACACGGCCACCAGCACCAGCGAGGTTGCAATGACGGCGCCCGCAACTTCGCCCATGGCGGAAGACGCCGCTTTGTGGGTATCGCCTTCCCCCTCCTGAATATGGCGCTCGATATTCTCGATCACCACGATCGCGTCATCGACCACCAGTCCGGTCGCGAGCGTAATGCCAAACAGCGTCAGCGTGTTCACCGAAAAGCCCAGTAGCTTCACGAACGCGAAGGTCCCGATCAGCGAAACCGGGATCGTCACCGCCGGAATAATGGTCGTCCTCCAATCCTGCAGAAAAATGAAGATCACCAGCACTACCAGCACGATCGCCTCGATCAGCGTGCTGAGCACATCGCGGATCGACTCGCCCACCGCGTCGGTCGTGTCGAAGGCAAGCTGGTATTTCATGCCGGGCGGGAACCGCTTCGAGAGCCGGTCCAGTTCCGCAATCGCGTCCCGGTCGACTTCGAGCGCGTTGGCGTTCGACAGCTGCGTGATGCCCAGCCCCACCGAATCCTTGCCGTTGAATTGCAGCGCGGAACCGTAATCTTCTGCGCCCAGTTCCGATCGGCCCACGTCCTTCACCCGCACCAGCGTGCCGTCGTTGTTAGTCTTGAGAATGATGTTGTCGAACTGTGATGCTTCGGAGAGGCGGCCGATGGCGCGCACGCTGATCTGATATTCCTGGCTTGGCTTGGAGGGAGGCTGTCCAACCTGCCCGGCAGCCACCTCGACGTTCTGCTCTCCCAACGCACTCACCACGTCACCCGCGGTCAGCCCGCGGCTGGCCATGCGCACCGGGTCGAGCCACAGCCGCATGGAGTACTTGCGCTCGCCAAAGATCCGCACGTCCGCCACGCCCTTCACGCGCTTCAGCGAATCTTTCACATACACATCAAGGTAGTTGCTGAGGAAGAGTGGATCGTAACGTCCGTCGGGCGAAAATACCGCGGCGCCGAATACAAAGTTGCTCGACGCTTTCACGATGGAAATCCCGTTGGCCTTGACGGTGCTGGGAAGGCGCCCCTGCGCAGTGTTGACGCGATTCTGAATGTCTACGGCCGCAAGGTCAGGATTACGGTTCAGATCAAAGGTCGCGACGATGCCGCTCGAGCCATCATTTCCACTGGACGACGTGATGTACTTCATCCCCTCGGCGCCATTGATCTGCTGCTCGAGCGGCGTGGTGACGGCGGACTCGACGGTCTGCGCGCTCGCACCCACATAGAAGCTGTTCACCGAAACCTGCGGAGGGGCCAGCGTCGGGAATTGCGCTACCGGCAGGGTGGGAATCACAACCGCGCCCGCCAGAATAATCAGCAGCGAGCACACCGTGGAGAACACCGGACGCTCAATAAAGAAATCTACGAACATAGCGAATTGAGAAATCTGGTAATTGAGTAATTGAGAAGTTGGCGACCCGTAAAATTGCGATCACGCGGGTCGATATTCAAATTACCCAATTGCTCAATCGCCCAATTTCCCAATTTATTGCGGTGTCACCGGAGCTCCGTCCACCAGAAACTGCGTTCCGGAGACGATGACCTTGTCCCCCGGCTTCACCCCGTCGAGCACCACATAGTCGTTGCCCACCATCTGGCCGACCTTCAGCGGCTTCTGGCGCGCCACAAAACCCTGCTCCGATTTCTCCGCCAGAAACGCGAAGTACTGTCCGCCGACCCGCGACACGGCCAGCACCGGCACCACCGGACTCGTCTGCGTGCCCCAGATGACGCGCGCCCGAATGAACTGCGCCTGCCGCAGTTTGTCCCTGCTGTTCGCGATACGAGCCTTCACCAGCACGGTCTGGGTTGAGCTATCGACCTGCGGCGAAATAAAACTCACGCGGCTGCCGGCGATCACGTTGCCCGATCCGTCCAGCACATCGACCGGCATGTCCATCTTGAGTTGCGGCGCGCGTTCGATGGGCACGTATACGTAGACCTCAAGCGTCCCGGGTTTATCCACGGTGGTGAGCACGGTCGTGGTCGTTACCCGGTCGCCCACGTGCACCGGGATATCGCCCACGATCCCGGCCCATGGAGCTGTGACGCTGTAGTAACGGAGCTGAACTTGCTGCTCGCGGACATTGGCCTCCAGCGCCTGCACCTGGGCCCGGGCGGCATCGAGACCGGATTTGGTCTGATCGAGTTCCTGCTTGCTGACCACGCCCGCCGCGAACAAGCCGCTGCTGCGCTCGTACTGCTGCTGGGCAAACTTCAAGTTGGCTTCCGCCGCCGCGCGCGTGTCTTCCTGGCTCCTGACGGTCGCCTGCTGTTTCAGTGGATCGATCTGCATCAGGAGCTTGCCGGCCTCCACCTGATCGCCGGAATGAACCGCAATCTGCACGATCTGCCCTTCCACCTGCGGCATGATGACGGCAGAGTTGCGTGATTTGAGAGTCGCGACGTAGTCGCTGGTGTCGCTGACGGGAACGACGCGCGCCTCTTCGATCTTGACCGGGAGCGGGCCTGGCGCCTGCGTTGCGCCCGATTTCTTGCCGCAGCCCGAGCCCATCAAGGCGACCGACAAAAAAAACGTGACCGGCACGAGGCGGGATGCGTGAAGCTCTCGCGAGTTCGACATGCCTTCCTGAATCCGGTAGTACCCTATCATGCAAACGCGCCCGCATCTATGACAGCCAACCAATCGCGAGCGAAGTGAGGCGAAACCCGAACGCTGTCGAGAGCTTGCCCTGAGCGGGTCGAAACGACCCATATCACCAGTGCCCGGTCTGCTACTCTGGACAACCTATGAAGCCCCTGCGCAGCTTCGCCAGCGACAACAACGCCGGCATTCATCCCGAAATCCTCAAAGCCATCGCCATGGTCAACCAGGGCCATGTCGTCGGCTACGGCGCCGATCCTTATACCGCTCTTGTGGTCAACACGTTCCGCGAACACTTTGGCGACGATGTGGAAGTTTTCCCGGTCTTCAACGGCACCGGAGCGAATTGCCTGAGCCTTGAGGCCCTGACCAAGTCCTACCACGCGGTGATCTGCGCTGCCTCCGCCCACATCTATACCGACGAATGCGGCGCTCCCGAAAAATTCACGGGCTGCAAGCTGATTCCCATCCAGACCCCAGACGGCAAGCTCACCGTGGAACTGGTGCGCCACGCCTATCACGGCATCGGGGACGAACACCACGTACAGCCCAAAGTGATCTCCATCACACAAGCCACGGAAATGGGCACCGTCTACCGTCCGGAAGAAATCCGCGCACTGGCGAACTTTGCCCACGAGCGCGACCTCTACCTCCACATGGACGGAGCCCGCATCGCGAACGCCGCGGCCAGCCTGAGCCAGAACCTTCGCCAGGCTACCCGCGACCTGGGCGTCGACGTGCTTTCCTTCGGCGGCACGAAAAACGGAATTATGGGGGGCGAAGCGGTCGTCTTCTTCCGGCCTGAACTGGCGCAGGATTTCCTGTTCCTCCGCAAGCAATCCATGCAACTCGCTTCAAAGATGCGCTTCATCTCCGCGCAGCTCGGCGCCTTGCTGACCAATAATCTCTGGCTCACCAACGCGCAGCACTCCAACCGCATGGCCAAGCTGCTGGAAAATGAAATCCGCCAGATCCGGCAGGCGAAGATCGTCTACCACGTGGAAGCCAACGGCGTGTTCGCAAAAATCCCCCACGACGCCATTGAGAAGATTCAGGAACGCTACTTCTTTTATGTGTGGAACGAGGAGGCGTCGGTCGTGCGCTGGATGTGCTCGTTCGATACCACGGAAGAGGATGTTCGAGAGTTCGCCCGGTATGTCGCTGAGGTGATCAACGGGTAAGAGTGCCGCTGCGGAACTTGCCAGGCGTGCGAGTTGTGGCCGCGGCTGGATTGTTACTTGCAATTTGGGCAGGCTTTTACTAAATTGACGCCACTCGCACACATTTTTGGCAAGCGGGATTCGGTTCCCCTGGAGTCTTGATGCGGAAGAAGATGTCGGCCCTGTTGGGCTTGTGCGTCGCCCTGTATTTGCTGGCGAGCCTGTCGGGTTGCGGTCATGAGCAGCAATTGGTAGGGATCACGGTAGTCCCCGACGTTGAGACGTTTGGAGCCCCGAACATCCCGGTAAGCGCGAATGCCGGCGCGAAGGTGCAACTCCGGGCACTGGGGTCCTATATTCACCCGCCCGTCACAAAAGACATCACGACTCAGGTGGTCTGGACCTCCAACACTTCCGACATGGTCACGGTAGACGCAACTGGCCTGATCACAGCCACGGGCAATGCTTGTGGAGGTACGATCATATCGGCAACCGTTACTACCAACCACAGCAGCGGCAATATCCAGTCCAACGGTGCGCTGGTAACAGGAAGCATGACCGCTAACGTGGTCTGCTTCACGGGCAACAATCCCTAGGAATCTCCCAGCAACTTGCCCAGCGTGGGCTTGTGCTTTTCCTGCATACGTTTCTTGCGGTCAGGCGCCACCTGCGTGGGTCGAGGCGTGCCGATCCGCTCGCGCGCCATCTCCTTGACCGCCGTCACCGCCCGGAAGCGCTTCATTTTTTTCTTCTTGGGCATTTCATTCCACTTGTCGCGAACCCTGTTGGAATCCATCCCTTCACAGGACGCGGGCGAGGGCGCCCGCGCTACACTGGATGCTAGTTTATGCAATAATTTGGACGTCGTCCCAGAGTCTGAGCCAACGACCGACGACCAAGGACCAACGACGGTTCTCATGGAAGAGCGCGAATTTTTCGACGAGAAAGCCGACAAGAAGCCCGCCAACCTCAACTGCCCGCACTGTCACCAGTCGGCCGAATACGAGATCAACTGGCTGGTCCGCACCAAGAAGCGCAACCTTCCGCCCCGCGCTGACGACCGCGATCGCGCCCGATTTGCCAAGGCCCGCTCCTACATGCTTCGCAAGGACGACGTCATGATGTGCAAGAACATGCGTTGCCGTAAGCGTTTTGACATCACGTCCGTCCAGTCGGTCGCCTTTCTCGACTGAACTCCCAAAATTGCACAAAGCCGTCGGGTGTCCCGATCTGAAAAAGTTGCGCGTCCTCGCACAGTGCAAACCAACATCCGCGGCGGAAGTATTTATAATAATCAGTTTGCTTATGCACGTCGGTGACGCCCGGGCGGCCGACGACTGTTTCTAATAAAACCGCCTTCACCGCGGCAGGAGTCATCCGTGAAAATTCTGGTGTGCATGAAGCAGGTTCCGCAGAAAGATGCCCCGCTCAAGTTGAACGAAGCCGGAACCTGGATCCGCGAAGACGTTTCCTACGAAGTCAACGAGCCTGACGCCTACGCGCTGGAAGAGGCCCTGCGCCAGAAGGAAAAGCATTCCGGCGAAGTAGTCGTCATCACCTCCGGCCCGGCGCGCGCCAGCCAGGTACTGCGCGAGGCGCTCGCCAAGGGCGCGGACCGCGCCATTCACCTCGAGGACAATGCCTTCGTCGGCCTCGATGCCTACAACACGGCGCGCGCTTTCGCCGCCGCCATCAAAGACGAAACTTTCGATCTCATCTTCACCGGCCTGCAATCGGACGACTATGGCTACGCGCAAACCGGCGTGATCCTCGCAGAACTTCTGGGATGGCCGCACGCCACCATCATCATGCAGATCGAAAAGCAGGACGCCGGCATCCGCGTGAAGCGCGAACTCGAAGCCGGATACTTCCAGTTCGTCGACATGCCGCTGCCCGCCGTGCTTACCATCCAGTCGGGCATCAACAAGCTGCGCTACGCGACCCTGATCGGAATCAAGCAGGCCAAGAACAAGCCCATGCGCAAAGTCACGATGGCCGAAGTGCAGTCCGCACTGGGCCAGAATCTGCAGAAGATCGAGAAGCTCTACATTCCGCAAAAAACGAAGAAGACAGAGACACTCCAAGGCTCGCCCGGAGAAATGGCGAAGAAGCTGGTCGAGAAACTGAGAAATGAAGTAAGAGTGTTGTGATTGTGTAGCGCGGGCGCCCTCGCCCGCGGCCGTTGCTTGTAACTGACACCTAAGACCTGATACCTGGGACCTGCCCTTATGATTCTAGTCATCGTTGAACAGCGTGAAGGCAAACTAAACCGCGTTTCCTGGGAAACCCTCACAGCCGGTCAGGCAATCGCAGCCGAGACCGGTTGGCCGCTCGAAGCCGCCGTCGTGGGCGGCAGCGTGAACTCGATCGCCGCGGAAGTCTCCGGCAAGAAAGTCGCCAAAGTCTACGCAGTTGAGAACGCCAGGCTCGAACCCTATACCCCTGACGCTTTCGCCGCCGGCCTGAAACAATTCATTGCCGCCAAGCAACCCAAGCTTGTCCTGATGCCGCACACCTACCAGGTTCGCGACTTCGCACCAAAGCTCGCCACCGCCATGGAACGCACGGTGATCAGCGACGCCGTCGGCTACAAGAAAGAGGGCGACAAGCTGGTCTTCACCCGCCAGATGTTTCAGGGGAAGTTCGCCGCCGACGTCAGCTTCACGGGCGACGCACCCTGGTTCGTCACTTTCCAGAACGGCGCGTTTCGCGGAGACAAAGTCGAAGCCGGCGCCAGCCCTGCCCCGGTCGAAGCGGTTGCGGTCGGCATAGCCGATGGCGTCGTGCGCAACAAGCCGCAAGAGGTTTTCAAGGAAGCGAAGCAGGCCGTTGACCTGACACAAGCTGAAGTGATCGTGGCCGTGGGCCGCGGAATCAAAGAGCAGAAAAACATCGACATCGCCAAGCAGCTCGCCGAAGCGCTGGGCGGGGAACTCGCAGCATCGCGTCCCATCTGCGACTCGGGCTGGCTTCCCATGGACCGCCAGATCGGCTCATCCGGCCAAACGGTCGCCCCCAAACTTTATCTCGCGCTGGGAATCTCGGGCGCCATTCAGCACATCGTCGGCATGAAAGGGGCCCGTACCATCGTGGCCGTGAATAAGGATAGCGAAGCCCCAATTTTCGAAATCGCCGACTATGCGCTGGTCGGCAACCTGTTCGAAATCGTTCCGCCGCTGATTGAGGAAGTGAAGAAAGCAAAAGCGGGTTCCTGATGGCGGCAGCAACTCGCGCATCTGAACGTGCGTATCGGCTAAATGCTAAAGGCTAAGTGCTAAATGCTAACCTTCCGCACTCCTCTCGAAAACATCGACCGCCCGCAGATGGAAGCCGACGTAGTCATCGTCGGCGGCGGCCCCGCGGGCATGGCCTGCGCGCTCCGGCTTTCGCAGCTCATCGACGAGCACAACGCCAAGGATCCCGACGCACAGCTCACCAAGGAAAACATCTACGTGCTCGAGAAAGCGCGCGAGATCGGACAGCACTGCCTCTCCGGCGCCTTGCTCGACCCACGCTCCATGCGCGAACTGCTGCCCGGCTTCGAGAAGGAAGCGCCGCTTGACGCGCAATGCAACAAAGAAGCCGTGTACTTCATGACCAAGAACGGCAAATTGAAACTCCCTGTTACGCCCCCACCCCTGCGCGATCACGGCAACTACGTCATCTCGATCAACAAGTTCGTGAAGTGGCTTGGCTCGAAGGTCGAAGAAACTGGCATCACGATTTTCACTGGCTTCGCCGGATCGCAACTCCTCTACGACGGCAACCGTGTCGCTGGAGTTCGCACCGACGACAAGGGCATCGACAAAGAGAATCACCCGAAGTCGAACTTCGAGCCCGGCTACGATCTCAAGGCCAAGGTCACGATCCTCGCCGAAGGCACGCGCGGGTCCTTGACTAAAGAGCTCACCCACAAGTTCGATCTCGCCAAGGATCGTAATCCGCAGACCTACGGCGTTGGCGTCAAGGAACTCTGGGAAGTGCCCTCGGGCCGCCTCGCGCCGGGCGAAGTCATTTACACGATGGGCTGGCCGCTCACCATGAAGGAGTACGGCGGCGCCTGGATTTACGGCTCCAAGGACAACGTCGTCTCGCTCGGCTTTGTCATCGGCCTCGACTATCCCGACCCGCGCCTGGATCCGCAGCACGTGCTGCAGGACTTCAAGCAGCATCCGTTTGTCGCAAAGCTGCTCGAAGGCGGCAAGATGATCCGCTACGGCGCCAAGTCGATGCCCTACGGCGGGTGGTGGGCCGTCCCTCCGGTTGCGGGTGATGGCTGGATGATTCTCGGCGACTCGGCCGGCCTGCTAAATTCGCAACGCCTCAAAGGCATACACCTCGCGATCAAGAGCGGGATGCTCGCCGCCGAAACGGCGTTTGAAGCCTTGAAGAAGAATGACGCGTCTGCCGCAACCCTGAGTGCATATCAGAAGAAAGTCGATGCCAGCTGGATCAAAGACGAACTCTGGAAGGTCCGTAACTTCCACCAGGCATTCGAAAAAGGATTTCTCAACGGAATGCTCCACGCGGGGCTGCAGCAATTCACCGGAGGCCGGGGCCTATGGAACCGCTACCCGGCGCACGCCGGCCACGAGCACATGAACAAAGCTCGCCGAACTGCCCGCCGATGGAGGCGACGAAGCGCACCTGCTCGGCCCTGCAAAGGGCGACGGCAAACTCACCTTTCGACAAGCTGACCGACCTCTACCACTCCGGCACCAAGCACGAAGAAGATCAGCCCTCACACCTGGTGATGCCGACACCGACGTCTGCAACGAGCGCTGCGCGAAGGAGTACGGCGGCCCGTGCCAGAACTTCTGCCCGGCCAACGTCTACGAGTTGGTCGACGACGCTAGCCAGCCGCACGGCAAGCGCATCAGCCTGAACCCGGCAAACTGCGTCCACTGCAAGACCTGCGACATCGCGGATCCGTACCAGGTCATCACCTGGGTGCCCCCGGAAGGCGGCGGCGGTCCGAACTACGACGGGATGTAAGAAGTGTAGCGCGGGCGCCCTCGCCCGCGAAACGACGTTTGAATTCGCTATGAAATTGGCCCGCAAAATAACAATGAATGTTCAAGGATTTATGCGATACGCAAAATGTGGAATTCTGATCGCGGCTCTCGCTGTCACTTCCTTCGCCCAGCAACCCACTCCGTCTGCGCCCGCACAGCCCCAACCCGACCAGGTCGTCCTCCCAAAACCCCGCAACGGCCTCGAGCGTTACAGGCAATCGCGAATTGATATTTACATGAACGACTACGGCCAACTCGCCCGCTACCGCGACGCTAACACCGCTCTCCAGCCGCCGGCCGCCGGCGAGAGCCGCATCGTCTTCTTCGGCGACTCCATCACCGACGGCTGGAAGCTAGCCGACTACTTCCCCGGTAAACCCTACGTCAACCGCGGCATCAGCGGACAGACCACGCCGCAGATGCTGGTGCGCTTCCGCGAAGACGTCCTCGACCTGCAACCCAAAGCCGTCGTCATTCTTGCCGGCACCAACGACATCGCCGGCAACACGGGCCCCATGACACTGGACGAGATCGAGGCCAACTACACTTCGCTTGCTGAACTCGCCGCCGCCAACCATGTCAAGGTGATTTACGCGTCGGTGCTGCCCGTGAACAATTACACGGCCGAAGCCCAGGGGTTTTTCGCCGATCGCTCACCCGCGAAGATTCTCGAACTCAATCGCTGGCTCAAGAACTACTGCGCCGATCACGGGTGCATTTATCTCGACTATTTCAGCGCCATGGTCGACGAAAAAGGCATGCTGAAACGCGATCTCGCGGACGACGGCCTGCATCCCAACGCGGCCGGTTACAAAGTCATGGCGCCTCTCGCCGAAGCCGCCATCGCGCAAGTTGTGCAGGGGACAGCGGCGCACTGATGCCTGCACAAGCAAAGCCTTGTCATCCTGAGCACAGCAAAGGACCTATGCAGTCCATTGGCGCATGCACAGTACACAGGTTCTTCGCTGGGCTCAGAATGACAACTTGCGGTTTGCGCCCGCTGCTACCGGTTCGCTCCAATTGCCGTCTCATGCCCTTCGTCCTGCTGTTTCTTTGCCTGCTAGCCATCCCCACGCTCGCGCAAGTTTCGCCCGCACCATCCGACCTCCCAACTCCCCCCGGTGCCCGAGTCAGCAAGCTCACGTCGAAGCCGGGCGACTTCACCGAGCCCTCCATCGCCATCAACCCCAATGACCCGCGCCAGCTCGTGGGCGCGTACCAGGTCAACGCATCGGCCTCCTACTCGCGAGACGCCGGACAGACCTGGATGATCGCCGAAGGCACCGCGCCGGCCGACTACAAGGTTTCTGGCGACGTCTCGGTCACCTACGACAACCAGGGCCATGCCTTTCTCTGCTACATCGCCTTCGACAAGCTGGGCACGGAAAACTACTGGGCCCACGGCGCGACCCGCAACGGAATCTTCGTCCGGCGCTCGCTCGACGGCGGTCAGACCTGGGAGAAAGACGTCGCCACCGTCATCGCGCACTCGAGTGATCCAGGCATCCCATTCGAAGACAAGCCGTACATCGTTGCCGACACAACCCACTCCAAATATGCCGGCAATCTCTACATCGGCTGGACAGAATTCACGCTCGACAAGTCGATCATGCTGTTCTCCCGCTCCGCCGACAGCGGCAAGAGCTGGTCGAAGCCCATCGAGATCAGCACGCACGAAGGCCTGCCGCGCGACGACAACGGCGCCGTCGAAGGCTTCACCGGAGCGGTCGCCAGCGACGGCACGCTCTATGTGGTCTGGTCCGACATCTCGGGTATCGTGCTCGCTATTTCGAAAGACGGCGGAAAGTCATTCTCGCGCTCGCGCACCATCATCAAGACCGGGCCCTCGTATTTCGACCCGGCTTCGGTCGGCCGCGGTAACGGCTTCCCCCAGATCGCCATCGACCCACGCAGCAACAAGCTCTTCCTCACGTGGGCCGATTTCACCAACGGCGACATCGATGTCTTCTCCGCCACCTCAAGCGACAAAGGCAAGCACTGGTCGAAGCCCGCCCGCGTCAACGACGATGCGCTGCACAACGGCCGCGACCAGTACTTCCAGTGGCTCGCCGTTGATCCCATCGACGGCTCAGAAAACATCATATTCTGCGACCGCCGCGCCGACTCCGCGAACCGCAGTTACTACCTCACCCTCGCCCGATCATCCGACGGCGGGCAGACTTTCAAGAACTACGCCTGGAGCACACAGCCCTCCGATCCCAAAGACATCTTCATAGGCGACTACATGGGTATCGCCGCATACGGAGGCAAGGTCTACGGAATCTGGGCACGCACTGCAACTCCGGAAGAACAATCAGCAGCGCAGCCTCCCGACTCCCTGAAAACGGAAAACTCCAGGGATGCTCAGCCAAAGCCGGAAGAAAAAGGAGCGGCGCAGTTGGCGAAACCCAGAGGGCTGTTCGTCGAAGTCGGGCTGGCCGACTTCTCGAATACGCACTGATGGGCGGCGCCACAATCGACCAAAAGGCACTGCGTACGAACAGAATCTTCTCCTGTGTCCCTTTGCGTACTCTGCGTCCCCTCTGCGTTGTCGGCGTTTTAAGGTTTTTCTAACTCAAACGCATCTCCCCGCGCGCCTTACAGGCAAGCATCCCGACCCCAAAACCTTTATAATCAAGAAAGTTTCCGACCTCCGCCCGCCCAAGGGCATACCCGGCGCCGGAGGCGAGAGAGGGTTTCTTCGCGTCTTTTGCTGCTGTTCTCTGCGTTCTTTGCGTTGAATAGCTTTTGCGAGAATCTTCTCAAGGGTGCCGGTGGAAACGCCGACGCCTCCCGCGCTTTGAACAAGCGCCTTGGAAAGGAGACACCACCGGCGCATTCATCCGGATGCGTGTCCTTTTCCGAAAAGCACTCAGCAGTCGGCACTCGACATTCAGCCGCCAATGGCTCCTGTTCGAGCAATGACCTTCGCAACCTGAGTGCCGAATGCTGAGTGCTGAATGCTGCTTTCTGACAAATTCGGCCGCCCGATCACGGATCTGCGCATCGCGATCACCGATCAGTGCAACTACAAGTGTGTCTATTGCCGCACTGGAAACGAGGGTGCGCTGTATGGGGATCTCCCCTTTGCCGACTATCTGCGTATGGCGCGCATTCTCGCGGGCATGGGCATCAACAAGATTCGATTGACCGGCGGTGAGCCGCTCCTGCGCCGTGGAATCGTTGACTTCGTCCGCGACCTCGCGCAGCTTCGCAGTTCTGACGGCCAGCGTCTCGACATCGCCCTTACCACCAACGGCCACCTGCTCGCCGACCTGGCGCAGCCGCTCAAGGACTCCGGCCTCAACCGCGTCACCGTCAGCATGGACGCCGTCGATCCCGACCGCTTCGCGCGCATCACCCGCGTGCCCGGCGGATACGACCACGTGCTGGCCGGCATTCGCGCCGCCAAGCGCGCCGGTCTCGAGCCGGTGAAAGTGAATTGTGTCTTGTTGCGGGGATTCAACGAGGATCAGATCATCCCGTTCGGCATGTTCGCGCGCGAGGAAAGCGTTGTGTTGCGATTCATCGAGTTCATGCCGCTCGAGGAAGGTCGCACCTGGAGTCCCGACGTGGTGGTCACGCTCGATGAAATTCTCGAGCGCATGGCGGAATATCGGCCGCTGATCGAAATTCCGCGCGCGCGCTCCGAGACCGCCCGCCGTTACCGCTTCGAAGACGGCCTCGGCGAGATCGGCATCATCGCGCCGGTCTCGCATCCGTTCTGCGGCCACTGCAGCCGCATCCGTATCACATCCGATGGGAAAATCCGCACCTGCCTGTTTTCCGCTTGGGATCACGACCTGCACGCCCAGATGCGCCGCGGCGCCAGCGATCAGGAGCTCGAAACCTACATCCGCGGCGTAGTCCAGCAAAAAGAAGAACGCCACCACATCGGCGAATCCGATTTCGTCCCCGCTTCAAGAACCATGGTGCACATCGGGGGATGAGAATTCGGTCGTCGGTCCTCGGTTGTTCGCGAAGACGACTTGCCGCTCCCGGCGGTGTGTCCGCGGGGAGAATTGGACCGGGAATCCGCCACAACGACCTTGTGGTTGGCCAACGACCAACGACTGTTTCCTTACAGTTGTCCCATTCCCCCATCCACATTGATATCAACCCCGGTGATATACGACGATTCCGGCGTAGCCAGGAACAGGACCGCGTCCGCGACTTCTTCCGGCTTTCCGAAGCGCTTCATGGGCACCTTACCCACGATTGCGCGAGCGAATTCATCCACTGCTTCTTTCGGAAGTCCGGTGCGGCCAAAGATTGGCGTTTGGATCGGTCCGGGGCTGACCACGTTCACGCGAATGTTGCGATCCACCAGTTCGGTGGTAAGGGTCCACGCAAACGAGCGCACCGCCGCTTTGGTCGCCGCGTACACGCTAGCGCCGGCCGCGCCCGTTTCGTTCACCACTGACGAGTTGATGATGATCGACGCCCCATCATTCAGCAGCGGCAACGCCTTCTGAATCGCGAAATAGACGCCTTTCACGTTCACATCGAAGGTCTCATCGAACAACGCCTCGGTGCTTTCGTTGACGGGCGCAAATTTCGCAATGCCCGCGTTGGCGAACAGCACGTCGATTTTGCCGAACTTCTCCTCCACGGTTGTATAAAGTTTGTCGAGATCGGCGAGTCTGGAAACATCGCCGCGCACGGCAACTACATCGCCGCCGATCGTCTTGACCGCTTCGTCCAAGGTCTTCTGATCGCGACCTGTGATCACAACCTTGGCGCCTTCTGCATGAAATCGCTTTGCGGTCGCCAGGCCAATTCCGCTGTTCCCGCCTGTGACCACCGCTACTTTTCTCGTGAGCCTTGCCATGATGTCCACTCTCTTTCCGAAGTCGTTTCGACGAAGGGGGTGGAGTCCATTACATCTCCGCCCTTTGCAGCCTCAGCCGCCATCCCGCCGTCTAGCGATTCGATAGTTTGATGACCGTCGAAATACAAAGTTGCAAAGCTTCTTCCACAGGTCGGGCGGGAGCACCCGGTTTCGCCGCATCCGATAGAATCAATTGGGAAGAACGATGACTACCGCCGAAGTTGCCAAAATTTCAAAGGCCCTGGCCGACCCCACCCGCCTGCAGATCTACGAGGAGATTGCCGCCCGTCCCGACCTGTATTGCGGCGAAATCATTGAAAAGTACGAACTGTCGCCCGGCACCGTCTCGCACCATCTGAAGATTCTTTTGGAAGCCGGCCTGATCGAGTGCCGCCGCGAAGGCCAGTTCGTTCACAATCGCGCAGTGCCGGAAACGATGCGCGCATACACGCAAGCGTTGACGAAGTTGTCTCGGCCGGGCAAGTAATGCTGGGCGTATTCGAACGAGTAGCGTGAAAACAGAGTCTAAAATCTTCGGTCTGAAGTTTGGAATTCGTTTACCCGCATGTTTCACCACAGAGTCACACAACCACCATGGACTTCTTCAATTGGTTTTCTCTGTGACTCTGTGGTAAAGAAAAAAGCGACGATGTCATCGAAGAGACCAACGGCACAGAAACCTCTGTTTTTTGCGACGGCCGCTGATTTCCGGGCGTGGCTCGAAACCAATCACGCTGCGCATACGGAGCTTTCGGTCGGCTTCTACAAACGTGACTCCGGGCAGCCCAGCATCACGTGGCCCGAATCGGTGGACGCGGCGCTCTGCTATGGCTGGATCGATGGCGTGCGCAACTCCATCGACGCCGTCAGCTATCGCATCCGCTTCACTCCACGCCAGCCGACCAGCACCTGGAGCGCGGTCAACGTGAAGCGCGTCGCCGAACTAACCAGGCTTGGCCTGATGCATTCCGCGGGGGTCAAGGCCTTCGAGGCCCGCAAGGGCGACAAGACCGGCATCTACGCCTACGAACAGCGAAAAAAAGCAAAGCTGAGCCCTGCGTACGAAAAGCAATTCCGTGCCAATAAGAAAGCGTGGGCCTTCTTCCAATCCCAGCCACCCTGGTACCAGAGAACCGCCGCCTATCGTGTTATCAGCGCGAAACAGGAAGCAACGCGACAAAAACGGCTGGCAGAACTGATTCACGAGTCCGAAGCTGGACTGAGAATCAAGGAACTACGCGGATCAACCGCAAAGAAATAGTGGCGGGACAGAGCGCGCCAGAAATATCCCTCGCCAAGACAAAAGGTTCTCCACCCAGGCAACCTCAACCAACTCGCGGCGTCTTTAGAGAGCTGAGAACTGAGAGCTGAGAGCTGACCCCGAGTAACGTCCCCTTCGTCACCACCCGCAAGCGGTCCCATGCATTAGAATGAATGCAATGGCCTCTCGTACCTTCACCCTGCACGATGCGCAAATTCTTCTGCCCACGCTTGAATCCTTGCTGCGCACTGCCATCAATAGCAAGAAACTCATCGAAGAAGTCGACGCCGAAGTCCAGGATCTCGCGCATCGCATTTTTCTGAACGGCGGCACACTGGTAAACGTGGTGGCCGTGGCCCGCCGCCGGGCCGAACGGGAACGCGCCGTGCAGCGCGCCAAGGACGCGGTGGCGGAAATTCATGCGACCGGCGTGCAAGTCAAAGACATTGACATCGGCCTGCTCGATTTCCCTTGCCGCGTTGAAGGAGAAATCGTGCTGCTCTGCTGGAAGCTGGGCGAAGAAAAAATCACGCACTGGCATTCCCCCGAAGAGGGCTTCGCCGGACGCAAGCCCATCGACGAGCGCATCGAGCGGGCAGGAAAGAAGAAGCGGTAGGGCAAGTCAGTCGTTGGTCGTCGGTCGTTGGTCGTCGGCTTAGAACCCCTAACTAGGAATCAGCAAAATAGAGTTCGCAAGGGACCTGCGCAGATGGGGATTCCACCGCTGCCGAGTCCAAGAGCTTTTGCCAACGACTAGCGACGAACGACTGCTTCTGGCCGACGACCGAGGACCGAGGACCGACGACATGAGTAAAGAATGGAACGCGGCCCTTTACCATCAGATCTCCGCGCCGCAAGTCAGCTGGGGCAAAAAAGTTCTCGCTCGCGTCGCGCTGCGCGGCGATGAGCGCCTGCTCGACGCCGGCTGCGGCACCGGCCGTCTCACGCGCGATCTGCTCGAAGCTCTTCCCAACGGCTGCGTGGTCGCGCTCGATGTTTCGCAGAACATGCTCGACGAGGCGCGCGCTTATCTTGAGCCGGAGTTCCCCGGGCGTGTCGAGTTCGTCCGCTGCGATCTGCTCGATCTGCCTTTCAACCAGCAATTCGACGGCATCTTCAGCACCGCGTCGTTTCACTGGGTGCTCGACCACGATCGTCTCTTCCGCAATCTCTATCGCGCGCTGAGGCCCGGCGGATGGCTGATCGCACAGTGCGGCGGCGGAAAAAACATCGCACGCCTCCTCGCCCGCGCCAAACGGCGGATGGCGATGAAACCCTACGCGCAATATTTCGCCGGGTATCAAAGTCCATGGGAGTACTCCGACCCTGAAACCGCAGCGAGACGTCTAGAAGAAGCAGGCTTCGAACAGATCGAGACATATCTCGAAGAAGCGCCGACCACGTTCCCGAACGCCGCCGAATTCCATCAGTTCGTAGCCAACGTCATCCTGCACCACCACCTGCAAAAAATTCCCGACGCCAGCACATGCGAGCAGTTCATGACGGGCCTTAGCAGCGAGTTCGCAAACGACGATCCTGCGTTCCTGATCGACTACGTGCGGTTGAATCTAAAAGCGCGGCGGGGCTTGAGTCGCTAGTGGTCAGTCGCTAGAAACTGGTCTTGGTCGTGGGCAGGGCGGGTGGTCGATCCTCGGTCGTCGGCATCACCAACACCTCGAACGATGGAGCGCCCCGCGTCCCCACCCGGCGGACGGGCGAGACGCACGTCTCTCCACCATCAAGACCAGAGAGACTGTCGCGTCTGAGGGCTTGAGCCGACGACCGACGACTGACGACCAACGACGGTTTTACGGTCTCCCCCCCGCCTTCCACTCGGGCTTGAAATCCGAATTGACCAGCCACTCCACCGGCCCAATCAGCGATCCGATCGCGTCGGTTATGTGCTGGAAGTCGATATGCGCGATGTCATCGGTCGGCTGATGGTAGTCGTTGTGCATTCCGTAACTGGAAGCGGTTTGCGCCACCACGCCTTTCTTCGCCAGAACGTAGTTGTCCGAGCGCATGAAGAAGTTCTGTTCGGGACGCGCATCGGCCACCAGCTTGGCTCCGTGCGCCACCAGCGTCGGGCCCAGGTTCGAGCGTTCCCAGCCACTGAGCCAGAGTGCGTCCGCCGGATATTTCGGATCGGGGCGGCCGATCATTTCAAACTCCAGGTTTACCGCGATCCCCGTCAGCGGAATCGGTGGATGCGACTGGAACCATGCGGAGCCCAGCCCTCCCGGTTCTTCGCTGCCAAACAGCGCGAACAGCACTGGCCGTTTTGGTTTCGGCCCTGCGGCCAGCGCGCGCGCCAACTCCAGCACAGCGACGGTTCCGGACGCGTCGTCGTCGGCGCCGTTGTAAATGGAATCGCCGTTCACCGGCTTGCCCACACCCAGGTGATCCAGGTGAGCGCTCAGCAGCAGCGCGCTGTTCTTCAACGACGGGTCGGTGCCGGAAATCTTCCCCACTGCATTCCAGGTGTAGGTTTTCGTCGGAGGCCCAGCCGAGGACTCCATGTAAAACAAAATTCCATCCGGAAGGCCATTCAGCCTGGCAAGCGCCTTTTCACTGATCGCGAACAGGTTGCCATCGACGCCGAGTTCGGCATGCCCGCCACCCTCGAGACGCATGGGAAGCTCCGGCATCTTCTTGCCGCGCGCTTCCCAGTTTTCCACCAGTTGGGGCGGCGCCGGTTCGAGCACGGCCACCGCGCCTTCGTTCAATGCTTCCTGCACTGCGGAACGAATCTTCCTGCGATCCTTTCCCGTGACTAGCACAACGTTCCCCTGCAGACTCGCCCCGGCCGGCGGCACTCCTGGATGCTTCGCTTCTTCCTGTCCTTTGGCCTGGTCTGCGTCCACACGCTTCAGGTTTCCGCGGAACTTCGCATCGCTCAGCAGAAGGGTGAGCATCTCCTTGCCGTGCGTCCAGACGATGGACTCGGCGGGAATGCCGTCGCCGGGGGTCATGAAATGGAGTTGCGGCGGAGCCGTCAACGTCTGGCGAATCAGAGTGGCGCGCTGTACGAAGCTGCCATCGTCCCCGGCGGGCTCGACCCCGTATTGCTGGAGTTGTGCGCCGACGTAGGTCGCGGCCACGAACTCGTCCTGGGTTCCGCTGCCCCGGCCGCGCAGCGCGTCCGACGCCAGAAAATTCATGTTCGCCCGGATGCATGCCGCGCACACTTTCGTTGCAGTCGCCGCTGGAGGAGTGACCGAGGGGGTTGCGTCCAAGTTGGGCGCGGGATTTGCCGGCTCCTGCGGCACAGCCGCACGGTGCGCCGGAGTTGCGTGACCAGCCCCCGCGAACGTCGCCAGAAACGCCGCCAAAGCCAGCCAGATGAAAAGGGTAGGGAATTTTTGCAAGGTTGGAAGGAAGACTCGTTCTCTCATGGGGATAGTGGCTGCAATTATAGCGTTGACAGGCAGATGCGGAGAAAACGGGGTCTCGATGTCGCGCTTGAACCACCGTCCCCGAAGCTGTCAACAATTTTGTATCTGCCCGAAAGCGCCCGTCCCGAGCGGTAACCAAGCAGGCCGTAGACCGCTAGTAACTCCTAGGTCCCTCTGATTCATGGAGATGACCGAAGTCGGGACAGCGGTCTGCTACAATTTGCTCAGCCCCCAAACAACCCATGCGGGTCTGAGGACGAGGGTTTTCCGTCTATGTTGAGTTCGCGTCGCAAGCTGCAACTGGTTGCTTCGTTTGGCGTTCTTCTGCTCGTCGCCCTCATCGGCGTGGGCTGCAATGGATTCTTCGTCGATCCTATTCTGCAGACCATCACAGTCGGGCCGACGGGTGTGGGCATCCTTGTAGGCAAGACACAGCAGATGACCGCTATCGGAACCTACGATGATGGGAGCCAAAAAGACATCACGGGCTCGTCGTCCACAACTTGGACCACAAACGATCAGACGATCTCAACAGTAACGACCGCTGGGCTGGTCACTGGCGTCGGAGCCGGCTCGGCCACCATTACCGCCACCCAGGGCGTCGCCACCGGTTCGGCCAGCATAACGGTATCGCTGACAGGCGTCACCTCGATTACCGTGACGCCGTCTTCGCAATCCGTCTCAGCTACCGGCGGCATTCCGTTCTGCTTACAGGCCATCGCTGCGCCTTCCGGGACCGACATTAGTTCGACGGCAACCTGGACTTTCACCGACACGAGCAGTAATCCCGTGACTGGCATCACCAAGACCACCACCACCGGATGCACATCAGGCGTGGGTCAAGCCTTCGCGATCGGCACGCTCAACCCGGCTGCTCCGCTTGCCGTCAAGGCCACGGCGTCCGCCCCGGGAACCAACGGAACCGTGACATCAACCCAGGTGACCGTAAACGTCACCCAGTAGGCCCTGTCGAATGACAGCGATTTTCGGGTGCAGCGCGAACCCCGTTTTGTTTCCCGCGACCTTGACACAGTCATGTCTCTCGTATTCGCTTTCCAAACAGGTTGAGTCAGCGGACGGTTCGCACAAGCCCGGCAGCAATTTGTCTCAATTTGATTCACTATAAGCTAAGTCGTTGAAAGTTCGTTGAGGTTCGCTTTGCCCTCGAAAGATAGGGGCTGAGAGCTTTCAGAATACCGTTTGCGAGCGTTTAGAGGCGATAGGAGCGCACTTCGGGGACGCGCCCATGGTTTTCCTCATCCGACCCGCCAAGCGCCGCCCTGAGGCCTCCAATCGCTTTATATTATCTTATAGTTAACAGCAGCAGGCTTGGACCGCGATTCCGGCGGGCGGGGACGCCCGCCGCTCCACTGACAGGTTCAGAAAGGGACGCTTCTGTTCATCAGGCTCGGGCCCGCTGCCGGTACTTCCGAAACTCAACACAATCCCGTCCCGCGCTATAGTGTTACGAGAACCCTGTGAAAGATTTTCGACCACGGTCCCGCAATCATGTCTGGATAGTTCTGCTGGCCTTGGCGTTCGCGTCCGGATGCGGACGCGGCCGGGGACGCTCCCACGAAATCATGTACGTCACCGCGCCGCAGGGATTTCTGCGCGATCGGGTGGCCGCCGTGTACAGCAAGACTGCCACCGTCAAGAATGGCGATGCGGTGGAAGTGCTCGATCGCGAGAAACGTTTCGTGAAGGTACGCACGACCGCGGGGGCCGAAGGGTGGATGGAACAGCGCTACCTGATCTCCCAGCAGGTGTTTGATCGCTTCACCGCGCTGAGCAAAGAACATCAAGGCGATCCGACGCAGTCCACCGGAACCACGCGCAACGACACCAACCTCCACCTTGAGCCAGGACGCGAAACCGATCATCTCTACCAACTGCCCGCCGGATCCAAGCTGTCGCTGTTGGCGCGCGGGATGGCCGAGCGCACGGGCGTGGTTGCGGCACCGACCTCCTCGAAAAAGAAAGACAGCCAGCCTGCGGGGCCTCCGATGGAGGACTGGTGGCTGGCGCGCGACGCGCAGGGACGAGCCGGCTGGGTGCTGGCGCGCATGGTCGATCTCGACGTGCCGCTCGAGATCGCACAGTATGCCGAAGGCCAGCGCTTCACCGCATTCTTTGTGCTGAACGAAGTGCAGGATGGCGACAAGAGGGTTCCGCAGTACCTGGTTCTGATGACCGAACCCAAGGACGGGCAGCCCTACGACTTCAATAAAGTTCACGTCTTCACCTGGAATGTGAAGAAACACCGCTACGAAACTGCCTACCGCGAGCGGAACCTGAACGGCATGCTGCCGGTGACGGTGACGCATGAAGACTTCGGCAAGGAAGGGGACTTGCCGGTCTTCATCCTGCGCGTAAAGGACGACGCTGGCAACGTGTCCGAGCGGAAGTACAAGATGAATACGCCGATCGTGCGACGGGTGCTCGCGCCGGGAGAGGCGCCGCCCCCGAGGGCCGCGGCGGCGAAGAAGAAGCGGCGCTAGGGGAGCGAGCCGCGAGCTATGAGCCACGTGCTGCGAGCTACACACTGGCATTTCAACACGAACCTCGAATCTCAAGTATTTTCACGGTTCTCCATATCTTCTGACCTAATCGGATTAAAGGCTTTGACCGCAAAAGATCGCTAAGCTAGCGCGACGACCCCAAGCAGGGCAGTTCTTTGCGGCCTTTGGGTGTTCTTCGCGAACTCTGCGGGTTAAAAGCTTTTTCTCGACCACGCCGGCAGGGAGGGCGCGACCGGAAGGGGACCGTCTTGCTCTCATCGCGTCAAGTTGTACGTCTATAATGCGGCGCTGTCTTTCCGCGTGATGCGAATCCACCTTCTTTTTCCGGAGAATTCATGCGCACTTTGTTTTTTCCGCTGCTCGTTGCCTTTGCTCTGTCCACAAGTTCCTTCGCGCAGCAACCCGAAACTCCCAAAACGCCTGAGGCACTGCGCACTGGCGAGAAGAAGAAGCCCGAGACGCCTCCGTCTCAAACCAAGACACTGGAGCAACCGGCGGCTCCGGAAACCAAGCCGGAGGCGGGCAAGGACTCTGCCGCCGAGGAACACTATGAGATGGCAGAGGTGGCGCCCATCCTCACGCACCATCAGGTCACGGTCGATGGCAAGCTCTTGCGCTACACGGCGACCACCGGGCGTCTGCCCATCAAACGCGGAGACGGCAAGATCGAAGCCGAGATGTTCTTCGTCGCCTACACGCTCGATGGGCAGGATGCCGCCAAGCGTCCGCTGACGTTCTGCTTCAACGGTGGGCCGGGGTCGGCCACCGTCTGGCTGCACATGGGGGCGGTGGGACCGAAGCAGGTCGTGCTCGAGCCCAACGGCTTCATGCCGGCCGCGCCCTATACGATCACCGACAATCCAAACACGCTGCTGGATCGTAGCGACCTGGTTTTCGTCGACGCGATTGCCACCGGCTTCAGCCGCGCAGCCAACACGGAAGCCACCAAGAAGTTCCTGGGTGTGAAGGGCGACATCGAGGCTTTCGGCGAATTTGTGCGCTTGTACGTAACGCGCTACGACCGCTGGCCGTCGCCTCTGTTCATCCTTGGGGAAAGCTACGGAACGACGCGCGCCGCCGGAATCGCCGCACACCTTGCAGGCCGCGGTGTGTCGTTCAACGGCATCACGCTGCTTTCGACCGCCATGGATTTCGGCACCCTGGAATGGACGAAAAACAACGACATCCCCTACTTCCTGCTGGTGCCGACCTTCAGCATGATTGCGGCATATCACAAGCGCCTGCCGCCCGACCTGATGCAGGATCTTGCCAAGACGCGGCAGGAGGTCGAGCACTGGGCGACGACCGACTACGCGGCGGCATTGCTGAAGGGCGACGGGCTGGCGCCCGAAGAGCGGCAGAGGATTATCGATGCTTACGCGCGCTACACCGGGCTCGACAAGAAGCTGATCGACAATGCCAACCTGCGCATTAATGTCGAGCAATTCACGCACAACCTTCTGCTCGATCAGAAACTGCGCGTCGGGCGGCTGGATGGACGGTTCACTGGAGTGGATCCGGAAGGATTGCTTGACCAGCGCTTTTACGACCCTACCAGCGCCGCAATTCTCCCGCCCTATACGGCGGTCTTCAACAATTATGTGCGCACTGAACTTGGCTACAAGGTCGACATGCCTTACAAGGTGTTCGCATGGGATGAGCCGGCATTTCAGAAGTGGGACTGGGGCGAGGCCGACAAAGGTTTTCCCAACACCGCACCGGGCTTGCGCGCGGCTCTGGTGGAGAATCCTTATTTGAAAGTGTTAGTGATGGAGGGCTACTACGATCTCGCCACGCCGTATCTCGCGGCCAACTATTCGATCGACCACTTGAACCTTGGTCCGAACTACCGCAAGAGCGTCTCGTTCACAACCTACGAGGCGGGGCATATGGTCTATATCGACAGCGCTTCCCATGTGAAGATGAAGAAGGATCTGGTGGAATTTATGGGGAAGAGCATGCGGTAGTCCCGAGTTGCGAGGTTCACGTTTCGAGTTTAAGGCTTCGACGTTTTATCACTTGCCGTGTCATGCTAAGCGGGTGAGGCGTTCGCCTCACCTTGCTCGGGATGACACTTTCGTAAAACTCTGCCACTTCAGCTTGTGGGTCTCACGGGACAACTGCTTTCACCGCAGGCGTCTTCACGCTTTCGCGGCCGTTGACGTCCACTGCCGTTGCCGAGTAGTAGTACGTGGTCTTATTCGCGACGGTCGAATCGGAATAAAGGGATGACCCTATCAGGCTTGGATTGATTTTCTTCCAGGTCGCCCCATCCGGACCGCGGTAGACGTTATAGCCCACCACGCTGGTCGTTGGGGAAGGCTTCCAATGTAAATCCACAACATGGTTGGCCGTGGCCTGGACCACGATCCTGTACGGAACTTTAGAGTGAACTCCGCCGCAGCCGGTGACCTGACCGGTGAAAGAATAGGTGCCGGCAGTTTTCGGAATGCCCGTGAAATTCAGCGAGGTAGTGGTGCTCGAGGGCTTCGCGATGACGCCGGGAGGCAAGGTTCCAGAGGTGACCCACACGTACGGAGTGCATCCACCACTTGCCTTGACCACGGCCGAATAGGCGGTGCCGACGGTACCGTTGGGGACGGTGGTGGTGGTAATCGCAACCGAGGAGGCGAAGCAAGCGGTGGCGAATAGGAGCAGAAGTAGGGAGAAGGGTCTCATGACTCCATGCTGCCGGGACCAGAAAATTCCGGACAGTCCCGAGGGTTTGCAGACCTCTGAAGACTCAGAGGTTCTCAGGCAATCCCCTTAGTTTCAGTTTCTTAGGCCCGGCCTCGACGTAACGACAAAAGGCTGGCTTCCTCCGTGACAAATCGGCGAAACTTTTAGGCGGGCTGGAACTCCAATCCATAGTTGAGTGGCATGCGTTCCTAGAGAGGATGGCCATGAGGAAATCATTGTGGGTTCGTGGATTTGCGGTCGCGCTGCTGGTGGGGCTTGCCGTGTCGTTGACTCTTACACGGGGAGCGAGCGCTCAGGTTCCTGCGCCTTCGTCGGACAGCGCCTTATCAACCAAGCCGGCCGAAGAGTCGGTGGTGTTTTCGGGCGGCTGCTTCTGGGGAGTGCAGGCTGTGTTCCAGCACGTAAAGGGCGTGACCAGCGCGGTCTCGGGATACTCGGGCGGAGCGGCGAGCACGGCACAGTATGAAATGGTGTCGACGGGCGAGACCGGCCACGCCGAATCGGTGAAGGTGGTATATGACCCGTCGCAGGTCACCTACGGACAGTTGCTGCACGTCTTCTTTTCAGTCGCGCACGATCCGACACAACTGGATCGTCAGGGACCGGATGAGGGCAGCCAGTACCGGTCGATGGTCTTCTTCACCACGCCCGAGCAGCAACGGATGACCAAGGCTTATATCGAGCAACTGAACGGCGCACGCGTATTCAAGCACAAGATCGTAAGCCAGCTCATGCCGCTAAAAGCGTTTTTTTCCGCCGAAGCGCATCATCAGAATTACGCAACCCTCCATCCCAACGACGGTTACATCCGGTTCAACGACGCCCCGAAAGTCGAGAATCTGAAGAAGAATTTCCCGCAACTTTACCGGGGATCGCCGCAACTGGTGGCGGTGAAGTAACGCCGCCCGTATCGACAGTTCGGCGGAAGGAAGGGCGGGAGTGCAACTTATGTTTGATTCAGATCTGGATAGCAAAGCGCGCAAATGCAGCGGCGGACATTTCTGGTTTTAGGCGCGGGAGCAATCGCAGGCATCGCGTTGTCGCACCTGCGCAGGCCGGTGGTGTTGGCGGCGGCATCTGGGCCGGCCGGAGTGCCGGGCGAGGTCAGCATTGTGCAGTTTTCTGACGACGGCAAGCGGCTCAGAAAAATCCACGTGGCCAAGGTGGTGAAGACGGATGCGGAGTGGAAGGCGCAACTGACTCCGAATGCGTTCGACATCACCCGCCGGGCTGACACCGAGATGGCGTTTACCGGGCAATACTGGAATTTGCACGACCAGGGGATCTACCGCTGCATCTGCTGTGACAACGCGCTGTTCAGCTCTGACACGAAGTTCGAGTCGGGAACGGGTTGGCCCAGTTTCTGGGCGCCGATTGCCGATGAGAACGTGCGCACGCTGCGCGATACCAGCTTCGGAATGGTCCGCGATGCGGTGAACTGCACGCTGTGTGACGCACATCTTGGGCATGTGTTCGACGATGGTCCGCGGCCGACGGGGTTACGCTACTGCATGAATTCGGCTTCGCTGAAGTTTGTGAAAAAGGCTTGAGTCCGGGCAGATGGGCTCCCGCCCGCAGAGCCGTTCAGCGTTTGCACTGCCAGTTTCTGACAACGCGATCATGGAATAACCTCCCCGCACCGAGCGCCTCGTGTGACCGGGTCCGCCACGCCAAGCGGTCGGTAAGAAGGGCCAGACTAGATAGGATGGCGGCCCCGCAAGGGGCCGTTCTTTTGTTTCGCAAAGGCACGGATTGGCGCGGGCCCTCGCGGCGATATATCCTCGGGGCGTGCAGGGCTCGACGGTGCGGTCTCCGACCGCGGGACTTTTTCTCGGACTGATTATCACGCTGGCGGCGGTCGTGGCTTATGCCTGGTACACGACGCAGCAGATCTCCGGGCTGCGGGCGCTGCAGAATAATCTGGTCGACCGCAACCGCCGGGACTCGCTCCAGCTTCTCCGCATTCAGAATGACCTGAACTCGCTCGGGTTGGGCATGCGCGACATGCTCGATAACGACGAGCCCTATCCGCTGACGGCCTGGTCGGCTCAGTTTCAGCGAATCCGCTCCGACCTCGATGCCGCGCTTCGTGCGGAAGAAGAGCTCGCGCCCACCCACCGAACTCCCGAGCAGAAACAGTATCTGACGGCGTCGCTGGCGCAATTCTGGGATGCGGTCGATCGCACGTTCGCGCTGGCGCAGAACGGAAAGGCGGAAGAAGCGCGCGGGCAGATCCGGCTGACGCTGCAGGCGCGGCAGGCGGCCCTGAGCACGGCCGTTGCTCGCTTGCTCGTACAGAACAACGAGAGCGAAGAGCAGGCCAACCAGCAGATCCGCCAGACCTATGATCGGGTCGAGCGGCGGGGCTACCTGTTTCTAGGCGCGACCTTGACCGCCATTCTGCTGACCAGCCTGTACGTGATCTACTCAAACCGGCAGCTGTTCGCGCGGCTGGCAATGCTTTCAGAGCAGCGCAGCGACCTGGCGCAGAAGCTGATCGCCACGCAGGAATCAACGCTGCGGCACATCTCGCGGGAATTGCACGACGAGTTCGGACAGATTCTTACGGCCGTCGGCTCGATGCTGGGCCGAGCGGAAAGACATACGCCGGAAAATTCGCCGCTTCGCACGGAATTGAAGGAAGTCCGCGACGTGGCGCAGACCACGCTCGATACGGTGCGCAGTCTGTCGCAGGCACTGCATCCGGTCATGCTGGATGAAGCGGGCCTGGAGAGCACGATGGACTGGTATCTGGCCACGGTGGAAAAGCAGACCGGGACTGACATATCCTACGAGAAATCCGGCAATGCGTTTCCGGTGAGCAGCAGCGCGGGGATTCACGTGTACCGCATACTGCAGGAGGCTTGAATAACGTGACGCGGCACTCGGGAGCGCAGGCCGCGTGGGTGCGGCTGCGCTTTGCGGCGCGCGACCTGCAACTCGAAGTTGAGGATCACGGGAAGGGTTTCAGCACAAACGGATCTTCCCCTGGGATCGGGCTGGTGGCGATGCGCGAACGCGCCGAGTTGCTGGGCGGAAGAATCGAATTCCTGCAACCACCGGCGGGCGGAACGCTGGTTCGTCTGCGTGTTCCGCGGGAGAGAGCAGAGGCACATGCCGAATAAGATTTCTGTCTTGCTGGTCGACGATCACAGCCTGGTGCGGCGCGGCTTCCGGCGCATGCTCGAAGACGAACCGGATATGAATGTAGTCGGGGAAGCGAGCGACGGGGCCGAGGCGATCAAGCTGGCCAAGGAACTCAAGCCCAAGGTCATCGTGATGGATAGCGCGCTGCCCGGTACAAGCGGGCTGGCGGCAACGCGGAAGATTCTCGAACGCACTCCCGAGCAGATCATCCTGATGCTGAGCATGCACTCGGAGGAAACGCTGGTGCGGCAGGCCCTCGAAGCGGGGGCGCGCGGGTATGTTCTCAAGAACGCCGTCGACCTCGAGTTGCCGGCGGCGATTCGAAAAGTCGCCGAAGGGCAGGTCGTGCTCGATCCGCAGGTGGCGCGGCGCTCGTCGCTGAAGGGCGAACGCAATGGCGGGCTGACCACTCGCGAACTGGAAATCCTGCAGTTTATTGTCGACGGCAAGTCGAATAAAGAAATCGCCGACCAGCTCAATCTCAGCGTGAATACCGTCTCGGTGCACCGGGCGAACATCATGGATGCGCTCGGCATCCACAAGACCGCGGAACTGGTGGTGTACGCGATCCGCAACGGGCTGGTGAACATCCCTTGAAGCGGCGAACGTTCCTGCGAGGCATGGCGGGATGGGCGGCGGCTGCGGGGCTGGGCGCGGAGGCATGGCCCACGCCGCCAGCTTCGTCGAAGCTGGGCTTTGCACTCACCGACGTAACAGCTGCCGCCGGGCTCGAGTTCCATCACAACAGCGGCGCCTATGGCGGCAAGCTGCTTCCCGAGACCCTCGGGTCGGGCTGCGCGTTCCTCGACTACGATGCGGATGGATGGCAGGACATTCTGCTGATCAACGGGATGGACTGGCCTGGTCACCAGCGCCAGCGCAGCCCGCTGAAACTCTACCGCAACAACCGCAATGGGACGTTCAGCGATGTGACCAAAGCGGCCGGGCTTGACGTCGAGATGTATGGAATGGGCGTCGCAGTCGGCGACTACAACAACGACGGCTTCCCGGACCTCCTTATTACGTGCGTGGGCCAGAACCGGCTGTTCCGTAATACCGGGAAAGGCACGTTCGTCGACGTCACGCAAAAAAGCGGGCTGGGCGGGCGGCAAGCGCTGAGCACCTCGGCACTGTGGTTCGACTACGATCGCGACGGCCTGCTCGACTTGTTCGTCTGCAATTACGTGCGGTGGTCGACCGAGCACGATGTTTTCTGCTCGCTCGACGGCAAACACAAGTCGTACTGCACACCCGAGGCGTATCGCGGAGAAACCTGCTGGCTGTTTCACAATCGCGGGAATGGAACGTTCGAGGATGTCACGGCGCGCAGCGGGGTCTTTGACAGCAGTTCAAAGGCGCTGGGTGTTGCGATGCTCGACTTCGACCGCGACGGCTGGCCCGACCTGCTGGTCGCGAACGACACGCAGCCGAACAAACTCTACCGCAATCAGCAGAACGGAACATTTCGCGACGTTGGCATGGAGGCGGGCGTCGCGCTCAGCACAGAAGGCAAGGCGCGCGCCGGCATGGGCGTGGACGTCGGCGACTTTTTGAACTCAGGCGGGCGCGGACTCGCGATCACCAATTTTGACAATGAAATGATTGGGCTGTATCGCGAGGCCAAGCCAGGATCCTTTGAAGATGTGTCAGTGCAGTCGGGGATCGGCATGGCTTCGAAGAACAGCCTGGGATTCGGATGCGCGTTTCTGGATGTGAATCTGGATGGCTGGCTCGATCTGGCGGTGGCAAATGGGCACATCGACGAGACCGTGCGCAATATCCGGGGAAACGTGGGGTACGCGCAGCCGCCGCAGCTATTCCTGAATAACGGGAAGGGACTGTTTCGCGACGTCGCGGGCGAGGCGGGGGCCGGGTTCGTCCAGTCGAAGGTGGGACGCGGCGTGGCTTGTGGCGACTTCGACCGCGATGGCGATACGGATTTGCTGATAACGACCAATAATGGACCGGCGTATCTGTATCGCAACGATCAAAGTTCCGGGAACCGGAGCGTACGGTTCCGTCTGGTGGGGACCAAGTCGAATCGCGACGCAATTGGCGCGGAAGTTCGGATTGAGTGCGGAGGCGTCGGGCAGTCGCGGCTGGTGAAAAGCGGGTCGAGTTATTTATCTCAGTCCGAATTGCCGGTGACATTTGGAGTGGGGAAACGGGATGTTGTGGATCGGGTTGTGATTCTATGGCCGAGCGGCGCGACCGAAGAGTTCAAGGGTCTCGCTTGCAGGAAGGCCTACGATTGCATCGAGGGAAAGGGGATTTCGGGACAGAGCGGATTTTAGGGCTGAAACTGCCAGACTGAAAGGAACTCGTGTCCACAAACAAATCGCGTGCGTTGCTGATCCTGATTGCCGGTCCTTACCGCTCGGGCACGAATGACGATCCGGCATTGATGCGGAAGAATGTTGAGGAGATGGAGTCCTATGCGGTGCCGATCTTTCGCGCCGGGCACATTCCGATTCTCGGGGAGTGGCTTGCGCTTCCCCTGGTTCATCTCTGCGGCTCCAAGAGAGTGGGCGACGACGCCTTCAATGAAGTCTTCCATCCGATCGCGGTTCGGCTTTTGGAGAAGTGCGACGCGGTGCTTTGCGTAGGCGGTATTTCGAACGGGGCCGATGAAATGGTGCGCGTGGGGCGGACCATGGGGCTCGCAATCTTTACCAATCCTGCGGAAATTCCGAAGGTGGCGTGATGCGGCAGCAGTATTGGAACGATGAATACTGGCTTTCGGAAGGACACATCCTGGCAGACGCGCCTCTGGCGAAACACCTCCGCTAATACTTTTGCAGTATTGTTCTCCCGTTCCATCCTCATTAAAGTGCCGTGCAATTCATCAAGCCCTCATCGGCGCTTATCCCACGCACGCGCTCTTGAGGCACCCCTAGAGAAACCGGCAGGAGCACTGCCGGGGAGCGATTTTCCCCAGCTGGTTGCACGGCCAGCTGGGGTTTTCAGGTTGTGGTCAGTGGGGATATCAAGTCCGGGATGTGGGGGATCACATGAGCATGAGAATGACCGCTGCAATCGTGATGGCAGTGTCTGTCTTCGTGACGGTCGCGCTCTGGGGCGCTGACGCCGCCGGGAAGTCTGAGACCGTAAACGGCTATGTGTTGGACTCGGCATGCGCATTCACCAAGAGTCTCGACAAGCCCATCAGCCGCGACTGCGCGCTTGCCTGCGCCAAGGCCGGATCACCGTTGGCCATTCTGACTGCGGACGGCACGATCTATTGGCCCATCGCCGGGTCGACGCCCTCGAGCGGGCAGAATGACAAGCTGCTTCCCTTCGCCGGAGAGAAAGTGACGGCTACCGGCAAGGTGTTTGAACGCAAAGGCTCGAAGGCAATCGTGATCGACAAGATCGAAGCCGATCAAAAGTAAAGGCATTCACCACAGAGGGCACAGAGGGTCACAGGGGTGACGGACTTGTTGTGCTCCACGCGTTTTAGAACCACACAAATACAAACGGGGAGTGCGGGACATGGGTGTGCTCAGGAAATTGTTTTGTGTGCTGATGGTAACTGTGGGCGCGACCGCCACGGCTCAGCAGATTACAGGCAACATTCGCGGGTCGATCACCGATTCCAGCGGCGCAGTGGTGCAGGCTGCGGCCGTAACCACGCGACAGGTGGAGACCGGCCTGGTACGCACCACGTTTGCCGACAACAGCGGCGCCTACGTGCTGGTCGAGTTGCCGGTGGGACGCTACAAGCTCACCGTTCGCGCCAAGGGTTTTCAGGAGTACATCCAGGAAGGCATCACGCTGGATGTGAATGAAACAGCGAACGTCCCGGTGAAACTGGCGGTGGGCGCAGAGACCGAGCACATCCAGGTGATGGCCGACGCGCAACTGATCCAGACAACGGCAACCAGCCTGGGATCCGTCGTCAACCAGAGCGAACTCCTGGACCTTCCGCTCGACGGTCGCAACTTCTCCCAACTTGGCCTGCTGCAGACGGGCGTGGTGCCCCTTACTCCGGGGCTAAAGGAAGCGGGCGGATCGTTGCGCGACGGGCAGGCCTATGCGGTGAATGGCCAGCGTCCTGAATCGAACAGCTTCCTGATCGATGGCGCAAACAACGTGAATACGGTCGATGCGGGCTTTGTGCTCAGGCCACCAATTGACGCGATCGCCGAATTCCGCATCCTGACCCACAATGCGAACGCGGAGTTTGGCCAGAACACGGGGTCGACAACCAACATCGTCACGCGCTCAGGGACGAACTCGTTTCACGGCGCGGTGTGGGAATTCCTGCGCAACGACGCCATGGACGCGTCGAACTTCTCGACACACAGCGTGCAACCGCTGAAGCAGAACCAGTTTGGTGCGACCTTTGGCGGGCCCATCGTGAAGGATCGCACGTTCCTCTTCGCGTATTACGAGGGGTTCCGCAACCGTCAGGGCGAAACGGTGGCCGCCACGGTGCCATCGCTCAAGCAACGGCAGGGCGACTTTTCGGAGAACGGTTTGTGCGTGATCAACTTCGCGACCTTTCAGTGCGACCCCGTGCCCGGGAACCAGGTGCCGATTGATCCAATCTCAGAGAAGATTCTAGAGTTCTATCCGAAGCCGAACCAGGGATTAAATTCGTTTGTCTCGACGCAGTCATTGCGCGTCACCAACGATCAGTTCGGCGGGCGAATCGATCAGTACCTCTCCGCAAAAGACAGCCTGAGTTTTCGTTACATGTTCAGCGGAGGTCCGACAACGGACCCGCTCTCGACTTCGGGAGCGAACGTTCCCGGCTTCCCCGTGGGTGAAGAAGATCGCGCTCAGAATTTTGTGGTGCAGGAAACGCATGTTTTTTCCCCGTCGGTGGTCTCAGTCGGGCGCTTTTCGTTTCTGCGAAACAAGTTTCTTTTTGACCAGCACCTGAACCATCAATCGCCGTCGACCTTGGGATTTCTGTATGAGCCGACCCTTCCTGAGGCGGCCGGGCCGCCGTTTATCCAGGTGAGTGGATATGCCTCGGTGGGCGACCCCATCACCGGACCGCGAAACACGTTCCAGAACACGTATGACGTATCGGGCTCGGTGAGCTGGGTCCGGAGCCGGCATGAGATGAAATTCGGCGGAGGCTTCCGGCGCGATCAGATCAATGCGTTGCAAGGCATCGCGACCAACGGCTTCTTTGTCTTCGCGCCCTTCCCGTTCAGCGATGCGTTTGCTAGCTTTCTGACCGGCGAGCCGGTGGTCTTCCTGCAAGGTGGCGGTGACTTTGGGCGGCACATCCGCGGCAAAGCCTTCAATCTGTATGCCGAGGACACGTTCAAGGTGAATTCACGCCTCACATTGAACTACGGCTTGCGATACGATCTGCCCTTCCCTTACACCGAGACGCATAATCGTCAGAACCTGTTCGTTCCCGGCGCGCAATCGACCGTCTTTCCCACGGCGCCTGCCGGGCTTCTGTACCCCGGCGACCCGGGAGTTCCAGCCGGCCTGATTCAAACCCAGAAGACGGCGTTCGCGCCGCGCGTAGGACTTGCTTACGATCCGACCGGCGAAGGCAAGTGGCTGGTGAGCGCAGCGTATGGAATCTTCTACGAGCCGTTCTATAACGGACAGGGAGGTCCATTGCAGGATCCGATCAGCGCGCCGCCATACTTGGCGACGCCACAACGCGGATTCCCGGTGAATTTTCCCGACCCGTTCAGCGGCACGAATCCTTTCGATGGATCGTTTTCGGAACCGATGACGCTGCTGGTGGTCGACCAGCATCTGAGACTCCCGTATGCACAGCACTGGAATCTGAACGTGCAGCGTTCGTTCGGACGGGACTGGCTGTTCCAGGTGGGCTATGTGGGAACGACGGGCACGCATTTACCGCGACTGATCGAGGGCAACCCGACGGTCTACTACCCGGGAGTCTCGACCGAGGACAATGTCAACCAGCGCCGGATGTTCTCGGGATGCACGCTGGCAGAACCCGACAACTGCACCTACGCGTCGGTGGGCAAGATCGCGGGAATCGCAAACTCCAACTACCACGCGCTGGAG
The DNA here is from genome assembly GCA_963733805.1 of uncultured Acidobacteriota bacterium. Taxonomy (GTDB): domain Bacteria; phylum Acidobacteriota; class Terriglobia; order Terriglobales; family Acidobacteriaceae; genus Gp1-AA133. The sequence continues at coordinate 172,329 of CAVTEO010000017.1, forward strand.
AGCAGCCTACGCAAACGCTTCGGATATGGAATTTCGTTTCTTGCGTCCTACACGTACTCCAAGTCGATCGACGATGTGTCGTCGTTCAACATCTCGGGCTCGGCGTCGCAGCAGGTGGCAGGAGAGAATGATCTGGCGCAAAATCCCTTCGACCTGGCGGCGGAGCGCGGACGGTCGATGTTCGATTCGCGGCATCGGCTGGTGCTGAGTTATCAGTGGGCTCTTCCCTTCTGGCGCCACGGACACACGTGGTACGAGTACGCTTTCGGAAACTGGCAGTTGAATGGGATCGTAACTCTACAGAGCGGAACCCCGTTCACGGTGTTCGATTCGCGCGATGTGTCGTTGCAGGGCAGCGCGCCGGAGATTTCCGGGTTCTCGAGTAACCGGCCCGACCTAATCAGCGATCCATTCCGGGCGGGGCCTGTTCCAGCCAATACCGATTCCAGTTGTGCATCCACGATGTCTCTAGGTGGACGCGCCGCAGATCAAACGCGTGTGCCTGGGTCCTGGATCAATCCATGCGCGTTCCAGAGGCTCACGCCGGATGCGAACTCCCCAGTGCAGCAATTCGGCAACGAAGGCCGCAACGTCGTTCAGGGGCCCGGGTACGCTAATTGGGACTTCGCCGCCGTCAAGAATTTTCGAGTGGCCGAGGGGAAGGAGTTCCAGTTCCGTGGGGAGCTCTTTAACTTTTTGAACCACACGAATTTGCGGCTGCCGGTCAGCGATATCGGGTCCCCGAATATCGGCGTGGTCCAGTCGGACGTGGGGCCTCGTGTGATTCAGGTGGCTTTGAAGTTTTTGTTTTAGGAGAATCCGGAAGAGCGAACCTCAGCGGCTGAAGCCGCCGGGAGGAATGCTGCATGGCACGACTGAAGTCGTGCCCTTCCCTTTTCGTTTTGACTCACGAGGTCACTACGCCAAACATACTCAAGACCCAGGGATCCACTTTTCTTGCGGATGCGCAGAAGGGTACGATAAAGATTCATGAGCGATGATCAGCAGCCCGTAATCCGGCAACCACCCGCAGACGGCACGAAGCCGGACACCAAGATCCGGATTACGGAAGACCGCGACGCGACAGGGCAGACTGCGGCCGCCTATGACTACTGGCGCGCGGGCTCCGGACGCACGCAGGTGCCCGGTATCATCAAGTGCTTCGGCGCGCGGCCTGACTTCCTGCGGCAGGTGATCGATTTTTCGAACACCGTGCATTTCTCCGAAGGCCACCTCACCCGCCGTCACAAGGAGATGATTGCCAGCTACGTCTCCTACCTGAACCGGTGCCCGTATTGACTGGACAGTCATGCCTACTTCCTGCGGGTTCAGGGAGCCAGCGATCAATGTGTAACGGCGATTCTCGAAGGGAAGCTGGACGAAGCAGGTTTGACTCCGGCCGAGCGCTCCCTCCTGGAATACGTCAAACTCGTCACCCACGCTGCCAACCGAACCACCCACGAAGACGTCCAGAAGCTGCGCAACGCCGGCTGGAATGAGGACCAGATTGCGGAAGCTGTGTACGTCACGGCAATGTTCGCGTTCTTCAATCGGGTGGCGGATGCGTTTGGCGTGCCTTCGCAGGATTACCTTACGATCGGGAAGTTAACCCCTTAGAGATAGCCACACAAGCACGATCGAGAAACCCCAACTTCCACCACAAAGACACAGAGGCACGGAGAAGAGCAATTCTTGGGCACGCGCACGCCAGGATCCGATACTGCATTAAATCGTTTTTCTTGCGGTTCACGCATCACGCCTGCGGAACCCGCCCGCTTTCCGCTGGCGCACGATCCCGCTTGCCTCTTGCGATGACGTTATGCGAGACTGCGCACGGTGAGCGCGAAGAAGAAAACGCTGTCTGCGAACTCCCGCCGCACCGGCAAACCGGCGCGCGTAAGTCTGAAGCTGCTGGCCGACGAACTTGGCTTGTCACCGGCCACCGTGTCCCTGGTCATGAACCGGTCGGCGGTCGCCGATTCCATCCCACAGCAGACCAAGGATCGCATCTTCGCAGCGGCCCGCAAGCACAATTACCGGCCTAACTTTTTTGCGCGCTCGCTGCGGACGCAACGCAGTTTCACCATCGGGGTCATGGTGCCCGAGGTCAGCGAGGGCTACGCCACACTGGTGATGAGCGGCATCGAAGATCACCTGTTGCAGGAGGGTTATTTCTATTTTGTCGCCAGCCATCGGCACCGGGCCGACCTGATCGATGAGTATCCGAAGATGCTGCTGGCCCGCGCGGTGGACGGGCTGATCGCGCTGGATACGCCCTGGACGCACGCGGATCTGCCCATTCCCGCGGTCACGGTCTCGGGACACAACGAGGTGAAAGGCGTCACCAATATTGAACTCGATCATCGACGCGCAGCCGAACTGGCGCTGAAGCATCTGCACCAGCTCGGCCATCGCAACATTGCCTTCATCAAAGGACAGGAATTCAGTTCCGATACTCAAGTTCGGTGGAACGCGATTCAGGAGATCGCAGGCGAGTTAGGGATTGTTGTCAATCCGCGGCTCACCGTGCAGCTCGAGGGAGATCTGCCATCCACGCAACTCGGCTATAGCGTGACGAAGAAGCTGCTGGCGAGCCACGAACCCTTCACGGCTTTGTTTGCCTTCAACGATCTCTCGGCGATTGGGGCGATCGGGGCCCTGCGCGAAAAAGGATTGCATGTGCCCGGCGATGTCTCGGTGGTGGGGTTTGACGACATTCAGAGTGCGGCGTTTCAGAATCCGGCGCTCACGACCGTGCGGCAGCCTTTGCGGAAGATGGGCATGATCGCGGCGGAAACGGTGCTGCGGCGAATTGCCCGGCCGGGGACGGACGGAGTAACGCCCAGCGTCATGGTTGAGCCAGAGCTGGTGGTGCGGGAATCGACGGCGGCGGTGGGGCGTAGGCGGGGTTAGTCGTCAGCTTCCGCTCCTGTAGCAGAAAACTTCCAGGTAGTTTCTGTTCGCGGCGAACGCGGGGGTCCTTCGACTGCGTTCGGCTGTCGCCTCACTTCGCTCAGGATGACAATAGGTGGAGCGTTTGGGCCGATGACCAACAGCCGACGACTGACGACCAGCGCCTGACGACTACTTCCACTTCCCTTCCCCTTCGACGATCGTGATGTAGCGGCCGGTGGGGAGGTTGGTGAAGCGCTCGATGCGGCCGCTGGGTTGCGGCCATTTGATTTCCAGCCAGTCGATTTTGGATCGCTTGCCGAGACCGAGCACCATGCGTGGATCGTGATAGGAGAGGTAGCTTCCTCCGCCAACTTTCATGCGGCTGCGCTTCAGATCGCCCGCCTGATAGGTGACGCGGGCACCGATGGCGTCGGGATTGGCTTTCTTGCCCACAAGTCTCAGACCCAGCCACTGGTTCTGGCTTCCGGCCTTATTGCGCAGAAGCAGGGGCGCATCGTCGTTGTTCGAGATGAGGACATCAACCGCGCCATCGTTGTCAAAGTCGCCGATTGCCAGACCCCGCGCCGATAGCGGCTTTGCGAAGATAGGGCCACTTTGCGCGCTGACGTTGGTCCACTTCTGGCCTGAGTTGTGGAACAGCAGCAGCGGCTCACGATAGCCGACCTGGCCTTCAGTCACTTCTTCGATCAAGTCATCTGGGTTGCCATTGGCGAGCATCAGGTCGAGGTTGCCGTCGTTGTCGTAGTCGAAAAACTTCAGTCCCCAGCCACTCATGAATTTGGTGGCTTTGCCGATGCCCGTAGGAAGGGCCAAGTCGTCAAATGTCTCATCATGATTGTTTTTGTATATGGAGAACATCTCGCGATCGAGGTTTGCGACGAACAAGCCCATCCATCCATCGTTATCAAAATCGGCAGAGTCCAGTCCCATCCCGGATCGCACACGGCCGGCATCACTGTAAGCAACACCGGCAGTGGTGGCGATCTCGTCGAATCGTCCCTTGCCGCGATTGACAAAAAGAAAATTAGGCACCGTGTCATTGCTCACCCATAGGTCCATCAGTCCGTCGTTGTTGATGTCAGTCGTGACCACGCCCCAGGCTTTGCCCAGATGGCTTGCGATTCCTGAGGCTTTGCTGACATCCGTGAACGTGCCGTCACCATTGTTGTGGAACAGCCAACTGGGCATGGGCGAATAGACCTTAGGAATGCAATAGTGGAGCCGGCCATCCTGGTGGATGCCACAGGGTTTGTTCAGCTCTTTACTGAAGTCCGCGAAGCGCCCGACGAATAAATCCAGGCGGCCATCATTGTCATAGTCGAACCATACAGCGCTAGACGACCATCCTGGAGCAGCCACGCCCGCCTTTTCGGTCACGTCAGTAAACGTGCCATCACCATTGTTGTGATAGAGAATGCTTTTTCCATACTGCGTGATGTAGAGATCGGGGAACCCGTCACGGTCATAATCACCCACGGCAACACCTTGTCCATAGCCGCCCGCCGCGACTCCAGCCTTTTCGGTTACATCGGTGAATGTTCCGTCGCGATTGTTCTTGTAGAGTGCGTTGCGCAAGGGCGGGTTCGGTGCAAAAAAATCGCACTTGCCGCTGTTCACCACGTAAATGTCCATCCAGCCGTCGTTGTCATAGTCGAGAAAAGCGCAGCCCGCGCCTGAGCTCTCCGGAAGATATTTCTGGGGTGACTTTCCGCTTGAGTGAACCCATCTGATGCCACTCTTGCCGGGAAGAACCTCCTCGAAAGGAAATTGTTGCGCCTCGGCAAGAGCAGATTCCGGCCATAGCGGAACGAGCACGAGCCCAGCCAGTATTCTGGAAACGAAGTCACGACGTGTTAGTTGGGTTGCACGAGTCGGACCTGGCATCTTCACTCAGTCTACGCCAAGCAAACTTTCAATTGTTTTGGACTGTGAGCACTTGCACGAACCGGGATCGAGGCTATTCTGGTTTATCAGGCACCGGTGCTCTCGGGGTCGTAGAATTGAGGCTTTGGTGAATGGCGAATTCCTTTTCCGCTTCTTCCTTGTGCCCGGATCTTTGCAGCGCCGTCGCAAGCGTGTGATGGACTTCCGGATTTCCGGGTGTGAGGCGTTCTGCGGCACGCAAAGGCGGAATTGCCTCTTCGTATCTCTTGACCGTAACAAGAGTAAGGCCCCAGCCCAGATAAGCTTCCGCAAAATTTGGATTGAGCTTTGCCGCTTGCGAGAATCGGGAGATCGCCTCATCCCATTTCTGTTCGCGCCGGGCAAGCTCTCCTAAGATGTACTCCGCCCCGGCATTCTTCGAGTCGATCTGCAGTTCTTTGAGGAATTCCTGCTTCGCGCGCTCAGTCGCATCTTGTGGGGCATCAGGTCGCGAAAGCAGCAGTCTACCCAGCAAAAAGTGGCTGCCCCGCGCCCCAGGTTCTCTCCGGATCATCTCTTCATACTCAAGCTGAGCGGGCTCCCACTTCCCCTGCATCTCGAGGGCCTCTGCGTTCAGCTTATGAGCAGCAAGCGATTGCGGGGCGGTGCGGCCAAGATCCTGGGCCGTTCGCGTCGATAGGTCGGAATAGGCATGGACAATGACGAAAAGTACGTCAGGGTCCCTGGCAAATTGTTTGTTCAGTAACCGGATAAAGTCGGAGGTGGAGTCCGCGATCGTCCACAGCCAACGAACAGCGGACTCCACCACGCCCGCTCGTTTTCGGGTTGCCGCAGGGACTTGGCTGGTCATCGCACGCTTGAGACCAGAAATGCTCTCCGCGCAGCGTCCTTGCTCCGCGAAGCTCAGTGCTTTCTCTGGGGATACAACAGAGCCGGGTGCCACAGCGACTTTCGCCTGCTGAGCCAGAATTAACGGTGCAGAGGTCACACACCCCATCAATAGGATAGAAAAGGTTGCTTTCCTCGTATATCGCTTCATTTTGAATCGCGCTTCCGAGGGATCCCTGCGTAAAGGTTGCGCTAGAGAAAGGAATGGTGCAAGCGGGACCCGCCTGCACCATTATACGTGTTTTGGCTTCAGTAGTAGAGCTTCAAAGCCAATTGTATGTTCCGTGGGGGTTGCGCGCTTGTGATCTGTCCCATGGTTGACCCCAAGCTCATATCTGGTGCGTTGAGCTGGACGTGATTGAAGGCATTGATGAAGTCAGTTCGGAACTGCAATCGGAACCGCTCCGTAATTTGGAAGTTCTTATGCAAACTGAAGTCCAGGTCCGCGTAACGCGGCGAGCGCAAGGCTCCCAGTTGCGGGGCGCAATTTCCGAACGAACCAACCGCAGGCGCGGTGAAGTTTCCATTGTTGACGAACCACTGAATACCGCCGGCTCCTGGAATATGCGCGTCCGGGGTAACACTCGGGATGGAATTGCAGTCGGGCCGCGAACCGCGAGAGAAGGTACCGGACTGGTCCGCAGCTCCATAAATGGGCAAGGGGAAACCGGTGCGGAATGTGATTATGGGGCTGACCTGCCAGCCACCAATGATGGCATCCACGACCTTGTTTGCATTCTGGGCGAATGTCTTCCCATGCCCAAAGGGTAGGTCATAGATCGCATAGCCTGAAATAACGTGAGTTGCGTCGTAGTAGCAGGGCGCCCACTCCGACCTTGCGTCGTAAACGTTCTGCCAGTAGGCCGAAGCACTGAGGGCATTTTCCCAAGCTCCATAATAACCAGTGCTGTCGGACATGCACTTGGAGAACGTGTAGGAGACTTGATACTGCAAACCGTGACTCATCTGTTTCTGCAGCACGGCCTGCAATGAGTTGTACTCCATGTTGCCGTTCGACCTCGTGCCTGAAACTGTAGCTCCAAGATTGTTTTGAGCAGGGTTGCCCAAGACGTCATAGAGCGTGGGGTTTTGTGCAAAAAATGGGCTCGGAGCGGTGCACGGTGGAGTCGTACACGATGAATTTGGAAGCAGCACCCTCTGTGCGTAGTCGTATGGCACCATCAGGTGAGTGCCCTTCTGCCCCACGTATCCAATTTGAAAGGTTGTATCGTGCCCGAATTGGTGCTGGACAGTCAGGTTCCACTGATTCGCGATCGCAGGCTGCACGTCAGGATCCCACACCCGTAGGAATGCCTGAGCGTAACAGGCGTAGGCCGGCGGATCGCAGGGTGCCGAACTCGCCGAGCCTACAATACCGTCGGAAGTATTTGTCAGAGGCAGCGCAGCATTGTTATAGAGGGCATTGATTTCTGCCGGGGTAAAAGGTGGGTTCAAGGTTAACCGAAGGTTCGTGCCCGTCCCTTCCAGATAGGACGAGATTGTGTATGCCCCCCGGATCACGGTGTGGTCGCCGAGAAATTCGGGCGTCCACGCGAAGCCGATGCGTGGCTGGAAGTCCCTCCCGCCATAGAAACCCCGATAGAGTCCTCTGCTGGCTCCGTTCTTGCCCGCAAGGTCAATATTGCCGGTAGCGAAGTTGTAATTCGCCTGTTGATCGTGACTTTCAACCCACGGCGTATGCGCCTCGTAGCGCAGGCCCAGATTTAAGGTTAAGCGATCCGTAACGCGCCACGTGTCTTGAGCATAGAGACCAATGATGTTGCTGGACTGCTCCCAGGTCTTACCCGTGCTCACACCGCGGCCGTATTGGAAGGGGAGACCAAGGACGAAGTCCGCACCACCATCGCCGGTGCCGTTCCCTGCCGTGCCGATGGTGTCGCTGGTAAACCGGCCATCGAAATCCATAAGCCCAAGTTGACCGTTGTTACCCGCATAAAACGTCTTGATGATCTGACGCCATAATTGGCCACCAAATTTCAGGTTGTGTCGGCCATGGGTCCAGCTCACCGCATCTTCGAATTGCCAGACGTGGTCGTCGAAGCTCGTGGTGCTCTCCTGAGTACCCAAATCCGAGAGAGGGGAGTTGGAAAATCTGAGAAGCAGCAGTCCGTCGAGACCTGTGGGGTTACCATTGCCGATTCCAAGGGTATTCCCGAAATCCGCAACGCTGGAGTCCCAGCTTGTGCCGCTGCCAAACGTAACGTGGCTCCAGCCGATCCGGAGATCGTTTACAAGGTTATTACTGAGCGTTCGGCTCCAGTCGCCAACTGTGTTGTAGATCGGAGTCGAGGAGTAGGAGTTCCCCAACAACACCTGCGAGTTGGTCCCCGGATTATTCTGATAAGCCCTGGTGAAGCGATAGTAAATGCTGTCCTTGTCCGTGGCCCTGAAGTCTATCTTAATATCCCCTTGGTCCACCTTAAGGGCCTGTGCGTTAGTATTAACAGCGTTTTGTTGCAGGCCATTGTTGACAACGCTTGGATATAGGTTCGAGGCGAACAGATTGGCCGCCACCGGACTGATCATCGCCGCAGGAATTACGTTGAACGGGAATGGATTACGAGTGGTCGCGGCTGGGGAAGAAGGAGTGCACGGCTCAGTAAACGATACGCATGGGTTATAGACCTGACCGTCCCCATTGCAGTTTCCCGAACCGTTAAAGCCGTCCGCGCAGACAGCGCCAAAGTCCCCAGTGCGCTCGGCGGCGGTGAACATGGTATTTGCAGACGATGAGCTTGGGTGATTAAAGCGCTGGCCCTGGTAATCAGCAAAAAAGAAAAGTTTGTTCTTGATAATTGGTCCGCCGAGGGCGGCGCCAAACATATTCCAGCGGAGCTTGGCTTTGGAAAGCCCATTGAAGTTATTCGACCAGCTGTTCGCGTTTAAAACGTCGTTGCGGAAAAACTCCCAGGCGTCGCCGTGGTACTGGTTGGTCCCGGACTTGATGGTCGAGTTGACAATCCCACCCTGGAAGTTTCCGAATTCCGCCGGTGCGTTGCTGGTAATCAGGTTGAATTCCTGAATGGCATCGGGGGCCGGAGTGTAACCCAGCAGGTTATCCGACACCTGGTTGTTATCCATGCCGTCGAGCAAGAAATTATTCGCTTGCTCGCGGTTGCCATTAATCAACGGACGGCCGCTATAAAAATCGGTATTGTTACCGCTCGTGAAGCTGGCCGGATTGGTCGTTACAGCTCCCGGCGAAAGTAGAGTCAATTGGACGTAATTGCGTGAGGCGAGTGGAAGATTGTCGTTCGTTGCGGCATTGATAATGGTATCGACCTGCGTCACGTCTGTTTCCAACACAGGCGCTGTACCGGTCACCTCCACCGTTTCAGTCGCCTGTCCAATTTTCATCCCAACGTCGACACGCGCGACTTGATTCAACGTAAGAACAAATGGCAGGTGCGCGACTGACGCGAACCCCGGTTTTTCGATCTTGAGGCTATATGTGCCAACGGGGAGTTGCGCGATGCGATAAAGACCGGAATCATTCGTCACAGCTGTGTAAGTAAGCCCGCGCTCCTCTGACGTTGCCGTAACGGTGGCGCCTTGCACAGCTGCCCCGCTTGGATCCGTCACTGTGCCGGTGATCGAAGCGGTGACTTCCTGGCTCCAGACGGGCAAGGTGAGCCCGCAGAGCGCGGCCAACACTACCAGAACTACACCCCTGAGCAATATTCGCTTCATCACAGAACCTCCCACGCGCTTTGAGTTACGGTGTTTCCCCACAGAGACAATCACGAATGGCACTATGCTATATAGCACCGCGTAGTAAGAGGTCAAGAAAAAAATTGTCAAAACTTGCCGGAGTAGGAAACTGGGATCGCCTGGACCCACTGCATAGCACTTGCCTGCGGAGAGCAGGCAGGCAATCGGGCAAGATGGATATGAAAATCAGAAACCTGTTCCGGCTACCTTCCTATTATTTATTGGATTGAACCGTTTTCTTGCCGACCGTTTTGGCTTTCTTCTGCAGCCTGTTTTAGGGAGACGAATCCCTAGTAAATGGGGCAGAATCAGCCCTATAGCAGTTGCCTGCTATATAGCGATGATCGAGAAAATCGATATCGCGTCAAATGCTGGCATACAAACTGCGCTTTACGTGGCTCACACATGTGTGCTATATAGCGCGTAACGCAGTTACCGACTGCCTTCACGATTCGGTGGAGCCCGGGGCAGATACTCCATGAGCCAGGTATCTGGGGATGAGGATGCGAGCAAGCCGCAACGGAACACCGGCGTACAAGAAAATCCAGAACGTCATCCGCAAACGGATTGAGGGCGGCCAGCTGAAAATTGGCGACTCGGTCGATTCGGAGCGGGAACTGGCACGGATTCATGGCGTGAGCCTGATGACGGCGCGACACGCCTTGGCCGGGCTGGAGCGCGAGGGTGTGGTCGAGCGCCGGCGGGGCTCGGGAACCTTCGTGGCGCCCCCGAAAATTCATTTCAACCGGCTGATGAGCTATACCGAGCACATGTCGAGCCGGGGACTGTCTCCGCGCTCGCGGGTGCTGTCGGCCAAGATGATCGAGCACCAGGCGGAAATCGCGGCGCGGCTCGCCTTGCCTTCCACCAGCGACCTGGTGAAGATCGACCGCCTGCGTTTAACGGGCGAAGAACCGTTTGCGCTTGAAACGGTGTACTTGCCGGGCATAGAGTTTGCAGCCCTGGCCACGGCGCCCCTGGGCAAGAGTTCCCTGTTCGCCACATTGCAGCACGACTACGGAGTGGAGTTGGCCTACGCCGATGAAGAAGTGGACGCCACGGCGGCCGACGCGCACAATGCCGAACTGCTGTCAGTGCCCCGCGGGGCACCGTTGTTGCGGATCCGGCAGGTGATCTATTCGACCTCGGGGAAAGCCGTCATTTATGGAGTAGGGTTCTATCGCTCCGAGCGGCACACTCTTTTCATTCGCAGATTCCGGTAAGTCGTGCCTTGGCAGGAAAGGGATCCGGTCGGCAGTCGGCCTTGCGGTCGAGCCTTTGAGAACAGCGAACCTCAGCGGCTGAAGCCGAATTGACGTTTACTAGCTTATGGCTCGGCTGAAGCCGAGCCCTTTCAAAGCAACAGATTTTTCGGTGCTTTTCCGCAGACTATGAAGCCGGCCCCTTCCCAACCGCCGATGCCGGGCGAGGAGATAGCGACCGGGCCTTTTTCACAGCGGCCCTGATCCGCAACTTCTGTAACACGGAGAACTATGCCGCTCACTTGGATCGATTGGCTGGTCATCATCGGGTACCTGCTGGCGAATTTGCTGATCGGCGTTTATTACCGGCGGCGCGCGAGCGGCAACACAGAAGAATTCTTCATCTCCGGGCGGGATGTTTCCTGGTGGCTGGCGGGCACGTCGATGGTGGCCACGACCTTCGCGGCCGATACGCCTCTGCTGGTGACGGGGCTGGTCGCGCGGCAAGGCATCGCCGGCAACTGGATCTGGTGGGGATCGTGCGTGGGCGGCATGCTCACCGTCTTTTTCTTTGCGCGTTATTGGCGGCGGGCGGAAATTCTCACGGATGTGCAGCTGGTCGAGATTCGTTATGGCGGCAAGCCGGCAGCTTTCCTGCGCGGGTTCAAGGCGATCTATCTCGGGCTGTTCATGAACTGCTTCATCCTGGGCTGGGTGACCCAGGCGATGGTAAACATTATTACGGTCCTTCTGGGGCCGGCAATCGCCGAGGGCCGCGTGATCCATCTGGCTGGCTCGCTGTCCTACACGCTGGGCGATCCGAAATCGACGGCGCTTCTCATCTGCGTTTTCGTGCTGATTCCGTTCACGGGCCTCTACACATTCATTGGCGGCTTGTGGGGCGTGCTGGTCACGGACCTGTTCCAGTTTGCTCTGAAGATGGCGATGATCATCGTGCTGGCATGGGTTGCGGTCGCGAAGATCGGGGGTATGGGAGCGCTGCAGAAGCAGTTGCACGTGGTGTCGGAAGCCACCCGCGCGACGGGCACGCAGGTTTCCGATCCGACAGCGTTTTTGCCGGATTTCCATCTTGGCCTTACGACCAATGCGCTGTGGACGCTGCCGGTGCTGACCTTCATCGTGTACCTGGGGATGCAATGGTGGCTGGCGTGGTATCCAGGAGCGGAGCCGGGTGGCGGCGGATACGTGGCGCAACGCATGTTCAGCGCAAAGGACGAGAAAAATTCGCTGGGTGCCACGCTCTGGTTCAACATTGCGCACTACGCTCTTCGTCCGTGGCCATGGGTGGTGACCGGACTGGTTGCGCTGGTGGTGTACTCACCGCATGGCGGGCTGAATCCGAGCGAGGCATTCGCACAGAACCCCGAGCAAGGTTACGTGATGGTGCTGCGCGACTATCTGCCACCGGCATTGCGCGGATTGATGGTGGCGGCGTTCCTTGCGGCGTTCATGTCGACCATCGGCACGCAGCTGAACTGGGGAAGCTCGTACCTGGTGAATGATCTCTATAAGCGTTTCTTCGTACGCGGCGCGACCGAGAAACACTACGTACTGATCAGCAAAATTTTCACCGTCTTCCTCGTGCTGGGCAGCGGATACACAGCAACCCGGCTGGCGTCGATCAATCAAGGGTGGCAACTGGTTCTCAACATCGGGTTCGGGACCGGCGCTGTGTACATCCTGCGCTGGTATTGGTCGCGCATCAACGCGTGGAGCGAAATTGTTGCGATGGCGGTGGCGGCGGCGATGACCATAGGCTTGAGCCGCGTGTCGTTTACGGGCAGCGATTCGCTGGTCTATGCGAAGACGGCACTGATCACGGGACTGGTGACGACGATTGCGTGGGTGATCGCAACCTTCATCACGCGGCCGGAGTCGGACGAAACGCTGATTGGTTTTTATAGGCGCGTTCATCCGACAGTCTATGGGTGGCGGCGCATCGCGGAACTGGTGCCGGAGATGCCGCAGGTGCGCGATGTCGCTGGCAATGCGTTCAACTGGCTGATGGGCGTGATCCTCGTCTATGGATGCCTGTTTGGAATCGGCAAGATTGTTTTCGGCGAGTGGGGATGGGGCGTATTGTTGCTTGCGCTGGCCGGAGTTGCCGGGTATCTGATTTTCTGGGACCTTTCCCGGCGCGGCTGGAGCACGTTCTCCGGAAAGGAAACTGCCGTTCCGGCGAGTGTCGAGGGCGACTAGCCTCAAGTGTAGCGCGGGCGCCCTCGCCCGCGAAAAGCAGGTAAACGGATCACCCGGCCAGCCCTCCCCCATCGACCACCAGACACGTGCCCGTGATCCACTCTGCCATCGGGCTCGCCAGAAAGAGCACAGCGTTCGCCACGTCTTCCGGGCGCCCCACGCGCGCCAGCGGGCGGTTCGCCGCTTCTCGCAGAAACGCCGCCTTGTCCTCGCCCAACTGCGCGCACTCGCTCTGCAGCATTGGCGTATCGACGTCCCCGGGACAAACGCAGTTTACGCGGATGTTGTGCTTGCCGTGGTCGATGGCCATGGCTCTTGTCAGATTCAACACTCCCGCCTTTGCCGCACAGTAAGAAGCAGCCTGCGGCCCACCCTTCAGCGCCCAGCCTGACCCGGTATTGATGATGACGCCTCCTGCGTTTTTCGCCATGTGGGGGATCGCCTCCCGCGACAGCAGGAAAATTCCTTTCAGCGTGACGTCGAGGACCAGATCCCATTCTTCTTCAGCGAGGTCGACGACGTTCTTGCGGACGATCACGCCGGCGTTGTTGCAGAGGATGTCGATGCGGCCAAAGGAGGCGATCGCTTTCTGGGTCGCGGTCTTGCAATCGTGGGCTGAACGTACATCGCATTTTTCAAAGAGTGCGCGACCTCCGCCCTCGGTGATGGTTCGGGCCGTGGCCTCGCCGCCTTGGGGATCGATGTCGAGGACGACGATCGTCGCGCCCATCTGTGCTAGCCGGACCGCGATGCCGCGCCCGATGCCGGAGCCGGCTCCGGTCACGATGGCCACCTTACCTTCGAGCGAGAGCAGGCGGGTGGCGGTTTCGGCAATTGTGGTCATCGGGTCCTTGTCAGAAATTGTCGAGGGCAGGATGATGCCATAGATCGGCGGGCAGCCAGGCAGGCGAGAAGGTGCCAGGCTGGCCGCCCGGCCAGACAGGCGAGGCCGCCTGTCCCTACGCGTGCAGGGGAGACTATAATGCTCGCCCGCAAGCCAAATCCGTTTTGTTCGAGGTGAGACGTGCGCACCGCTCTCTTTTATCTCCTGAACGCTGGTCTGCTGATCGGCCTGGCGACGGTTCCTTCATCGGCGCAATCCGGCGAATGGAAGCAACTTTTTGACGGTAAAGATCTCACCGGCTGGAAGCATGTTGGGCCGGGAGGCATGACCGTCGAAGACGGCCTCATCCGCACGCATGGCGGCATGGGGTTGCTCTATTGGACCGGCGGCAAGCTCGGCGACTGCGTGATTCGAGTGGTCTTCAAGATGCGCGATCACAACAGCAATTCCGGCGTCTTCATTCGTATTCCTATCGAACCGCGGGAAGAGTGGATGCCTGTGCATTACGGTTATGAGGTGCAGATCGACAACGAGCCGGAAAAATCGAACGAAGATGATTATCACGTGACGGGAACCCTGTATTCGCTGACCAAGCCGCTCGCCAAACCCGGCAAACCCGGACCGGAGTGGAACACGATGGAGATCACACTGGACGGGCCAAAGACCGTGGTGGTTCTGAATGGCGTGAAAGTCACCGACTATACCGAAGGACAGCCCGTGCCGGAGAGAAAATTTGATTTCGAGCCGCATCGCGGCACGCGCCCGAACGACGGCTACTTTGGTTTGCAGAATCACAGCGACAACGATGTCGTGTTCTTCAAGGAAGTCGCGATGAAACCGTTGCCCAAGTAGCTTTGCCCTCGTCGATCCCAATCGAAACGTCTTTCCCGGAGGAATCATGAAGAACAATTTTTCCCGTCGAGAGTTTCTGCAAACCGGCAGTGGCGCGTTGATTGCCGCCAACACTGTCTTTCTGGAAACGGAAAGCTTCGCCTCCCCACGCCCCGTCCCTGCCAGCGATCGCATCCGCCTTGGCATCATCGGCATTGGGATGCAGGGCTCGCCGCTGCTCAGCACGGCCATCACCTTGCCCGGAGTCCAATGCGTGGCGGCCTGCGACTTGTACGACGGGCACCACGAACTCGCCAAAGAGATCGTCGGCAACACGAGTCTTCCCACCACGCGCCGCTATCAGGAACTTCTCGACAACAAGGATATCGACTGCCTGATCGTCGCTGTTCCTGACCACTGGCATAAGCAGGTCGTGGTCGATGCCGTGAGCGCCGGCAAGGATGTGTATTGCGAAAAACCCATGTCACACACCGCCGCCGAGGGATTCGACATGGCGGATGCGCAAAAAAAGACTGGACGCATCGTGCAGATCGGCTCTCAGCGCGTCAGTTCCGTGATCTACGGAAAGGCGAAAGAAATGATCGCGCAAGGCGCGATCGGCAACTTGAACCTGGTTGAGGGAACTCTCGGACGCAACGATCCCACCGGTTGCTGGGAGTACACTCCGCCGACCGACCTGTCCCCGCAAAATCTCGACTGGGAAACCTGGCAAGGCACCGCCCCCAAACGCGCTTTCGATCCGCTGCTTTACGCTCGCTGGCGTTGTTGGAAGGAATACGGCACGGGCGTGGCTGGAGACCTGCTGGTCCACCTGATCAGCGGAATCATCTACGCGCTGAATTGGAACGAACCGCCCAAACGCGCCATGGCCTTGGGTGGCATCCTGCGCTGGAAAGACGGCCGCAATATGCCCGATGTCCACGCCGCACTGTTCGAGTATGGCGACATTCCGGTGTACACGCGCCTGAACTTGGGCTGCGAGAGCCCGGAGGTGGTACGCTTCCACGGATCGAAGGGCTATATCGAGGTTACGGAGCTCGGGCTGACCTATGTTCCGCAGCCCGGCGTCGATACTTCTCCCAGCTACTACTCCACTAATGCTTATCCGCGAGCCATGCGAGAGGAATATCTCAAACAATGGCACGCGGAACATGATCCGGCGCCGGGCAAAGAACCGCTGGCGGAATCGACCACATATCGTGGCACCTCTTATGACGACGTGAAGCCGCACTTGTGGACCTTCTTCGAGGCCGTGCGTTCACGCAAGCCGGTGACCGAGGATGCGGTATTCGGAAATCATGCGGCGCTCGCCTGCCACATGGCAAACGAATCCTATTTCCGGAGGAGCGCGGTAACGCTGGATGCGGCGTCGAAGAGCATCAAAAGCTAGACGCGGCCTCGGCCCGATTTGAAAGCGCGGGCAGCATGCGGTCTACTTCTGATCATTCCCAGGGTAGTCGGTGCCCGGGGCGTCGTAATCGCGACCATACTTGTTCTTATGAGGGACTGGCGGAGCGTCTGCCACCACGCGGATCACGCCCAGGGATTGGTCCGGTTCGGAGACGGTGACGGTCCTGGTCAGCGACTTGAGCGTGGTAATGCCGGCGGGCTCGGCCCAGACCTGCATGGTGTAGCGGCCGGCGGGCACGTGCGGGATCGAGATTTTTCCGGCTGCGTTCGAGATCCCGTAGTAGGGCGTCTTGAGTGCGACGACCACGGCATTCATCTCGGGATGGATGTTGCAGAAAATGTAGCTGACGCCCACGCGATCGAAGTGCACCATCCGGGTGGTTCCCGCTTCATACAATCCCAGATCGAAACGCTTGCCTTCGAATAACGAGAACACGTTGTGGAAGAAGGGATCGTGGTTGGGAAACTCCACCGCCGTCCCTGCAGAGACAACAATCAGGTGCGGCACGAATTTCTTATCCTTCTGCACGAGCTTGGGTGGTGGCACGGGCGCCGCGCCGGAGACCGTTCGCAAGGCACGGTCATCCAGCGGATTGAGCCACAGGACCACGTTGGTGCGATCCTTTTTGCTCACGCCCGCCTTGGCTTCGCCGATGATTTCAATCTGAGCGGTGACATTGAAATCCTGCGCGAGCGCGAGTGGGGGGCGACCAAGCAGGGCCGCGCACATCCATAAGATTTGGAAGCACGCCGAGGACGCAAGCGAATTGCGAGCAAAAGCTCTCAGAACAATATCCCCATGACCAGGTTAAACCGGTCGGCTGTATAGCGGCTGTTGTCGATCTGGAAGGTCGAAATGTGTCCGTACTCAGCGGACAACACCAGATCGGACCTCGGGCGGAAAATCACATTCATCAATCCGCTCTGATTGCGCGCGGCAGGCAGCCGACCGTTGCCCGTTCCGTAAGCGGAGAACGGGTAGGCGCGAATCTCGCTGGCAAACGGATTGTCCTGGCCGCCGGCGAAATTAAATTCGACCTTGGAGGACGCCCGCAACTTTAGCTGCGCCCAGCCGCCGAGCGTGTCCAAACCTCGCACCTGGCTGTCAGGGTCGGTGGGAGTCCAACTGAACAGGGCACTTTGATAAGAGCCGCCGCCTAACCCGCCCAGAGCCCGGCCGCGATAAAACTCGCCACTCAGGCCAAGCAATTTCCCGAACGGGATATTCCAGTCGACCGTGCTGGCCCAGGCATCGATGTTGCGGCCAAATCCCCAGTTCTGGCGGCTGTAGTAACCTCCGGCACCGAAGGTCAGCGGCTGGCCGAACATGTTGTGCGACCAGGCAACGCGGCCGGCATATCCGGGCTGCCGCGAATATTCTCCGGCTTGCGCAGGACGTCCATACCCATAAGTGGGAGGCTCGCCGGTCAGCCCGTCGAGAATTCCACCCTGCAACAGGAAACTCGAATTCTCGGAAACGGCGAGGCGATGCTCCACCCTGATTTGCGGAATCCACATCCACAGGTTGCCGGCGTAGGACAGAGCCGGCTCCGCCAAAGTTGCGAACGACGTCGGTGATAGCGCGGAGAAAAACGGGGCGTCCTGCCCCACCACTACTGAAGTGCGCGGCCAGTCGAGGTGCATGGTGGCCGTGCGCAATCGGAACAGCCCGAGCGCGACACCATTGGGAGCGTACTCGAAGCCCCCGGCGAAATCCGCTTGCAGATCGCCGCGCGTCTTCGCCCCCACCAGTTCGGGACCAAAAACTTCCAGCCCGATTTGTGACTGGCGCAGGGAGATACCGGTGCTGTTTAACCGGTCCAGTGGGTCGCGATCATCCACCTGACCCGGAACATCGGAGTTGAGCACCGCACCGCGGTTCGAGAACAGGTCCATCAGCACGAGGCCTGACAGGCGCAGCTTATATTTCGAGCGGCTCTCGACCTTCGTCTGATACTGATCGTCGATCTTGCCGGTGAGCAGGTCGTACTGCTCTTCCAGTTTTGCGAGGCGCGACTCCGGGGCGGCTTCAGGCGCTGCATTCGAAGACTGGCTCGCGTCCTGATCAACGGGTGCTGTCGAGGCTTCCGCCACCTGCGTTGCCGGCTTATTGGCAGTCGACTGCGCGACCGCTGAGTGCAGTTCCTCTCGGAGTTCCCGGGTTTCGGCGCGGTACTGCTCAGATTGCGAACGCAAGTCGGCGACGATCGAACGCAGCTCTTTCACCTGTTCCTGAAGCTGCTGAACTGCTTCTACCAGTGAAGGATCCGGCGCAGCGTTTCCGTTGGGTGTACTTTGCGCGCTGCATTGCCTGCCACTGAACGATGCAAGGGTCAAGGTAAAGCAAACAAACGACCGCTGGAGCAACATAGTCTCCCCCGAAACAAGCGACTCTTCATGGTTTGATGTGATCAGCGCATTTCAGCTGAGCAGAACCTGCGAACGAGCCTTGCAGCTCTTAGTCGGCTGCTTCGACCCGCACACCTGCCCGAACAACTCCATCCCCCGTCGCGGACGCAATGGGCGTACCGCGAGTGCCCGGAAGCACGATCAGGAACACGGTGCCTTCCGAGCTGGTGTTTTCGACCCTGACGTCGCCGCCGTGGTCTTGAACGATCTTCTGCACAACCGTGAGACCCAGGCCTGTGCCATTTTCTTTCCCCTGGCTCACGAAAGGTTCAAACAAACGTTCCCGCACCAGTTCGGGAATGCCGTGGCCATTGTCGGCGACGCGCACCTCGATGGTGCTCTTGTTGGCATGAATATCGATCCGGATATCACCCTTCTCGGGTGTCACCGCCTCGCATGCGTTCACGAGCAGGTTCTGAAAGACCCGCTCGAGCTTGCGGGAGTCGAACCAGCCGTCGGTGGCGCCGTCCTTGCGAACGGTCATGTGTACGGAATGATATTCGGGATGCGCGCGCACATTCTGAATGGAGCGCTGCACAACCTCCTCGAGATCGCCGTAGGTCAGGCGCAGCGATTCGCGGGTTCTGGAAAACTCCAGCAGCGAATCGATCAGATCCGTCATCTGGTGCACGGCCAGCAGAACTTCGTGATAAAGCTCCTCGCGCTCGGCTTTGCTGCGATTGCTGTCGCTGAGGAACTCCGCATTGGCCATGACGGCAGCGAGGCTGTGGCGCAGGTCGTGGGATATCGAACTTGCCATGCGCCCAATGGTGGCCAGCCGTTCCGAGTCGATCAGCTTGCGCTGGGTCTCCTGCAATCCGGCACGCATGCGCACGAACGATGCGGTCACCTCGGCCACCTCGTCGGACCCGCGCGCCGCCAGCGGATACTCGTAGTCGCCGCGACCAAGAGCGCGCACGCCTTCCACCAGCGTGCCGAGCGGACGGGTCAGGGTGTGCGAGAAAATGAATACCATGCAACTGCCCACTACCAGCGCGACCAGACCGAGGGCGACCAGTAGGCGGTTCAGGTGTCCGAGAAATGCGGTTGCCTGATCGAGGGACTTCAGCACGGAGAGTTGTACTGGAGGATTCACTCCCGGGGTTAGATCAACGCGAGTTACTAAAAAGCGTTCTTGCCCAAGCTGAATTTCGGCTGGCTCGGGCGCTTTGCCTCCCGTGGTGATCCCGGAGTGTTGGATCAGTTCGGTCTCCTGCAACGGCGACAACGTGCTTCGAACCAGCGTATTGCCGTAGAGGAAGACGACCTGGCTGGCGGCGACCTGGCTCAGTTCGCGCGCGACCGCATCGTCAATCTCGTAGCCCAGAACTGCGTAGCCTTCGATCCGGCCTTCCGCCCGAGTCCCGACATAGATCGGCTGAATCGAGACCTCGAACAAGTGCTTACCGCAGAACCACCAATGACCGTTCGGCTCACTGGAGAGCGAATCCGTTAATGATTCTTGCGCCGAATCCCGGTCAAAATCGGAGGCTTTCGAGTGCAGGGCAACGACCTTTCCGGTGCGGTCGGCGAGCACCAGCAGGTCACTGCCAGCCAGGGTCCATTGATCTCGCGAAGCGTCCTGGATGGTCGCGGAGTCGTGCGTCGTCATTAAGGCTTTCAGGATGGGGAGATCGGCTAACAACTCGGCGGCGTGCGTGAGCGACCGTTCCCGAAGCTTCTGGACGTTATTGAAGGTGTAGACGGAGTTTCGCAGATCCTGATAGATCTGCAACCGCACCTGCTGCTCGGCGGTCTGGCGGGCCACCAGTAAAGCGCCGACGGTCAGGCCGACGCCGACCAGGATCAGTGAGAACAGAAACTTCGTCCGTAGTCGGAACTTCCCCATTGCTGCCGCGTTCCTCCCCTGCTCACGCGCGTACGCGTGCGACTACGGTACAAATTTGTACCCGACGCCGTGTACGGTCCGGAAGTGAACCGGGTTGGCGGGGTCCGTCTCCAGCTTTTGCCGAAGTTTCAGAATGTGGTTGTCCACCGTGCGCGTCGTCGGATAGTTCTGGTAGCCCCAGACGTCGTTCAGCAATTCTTCGCGCGACACGACCCGGGTCGGATTCTGGGTCATGAACTTCACGATTTTGAATTCCTGGGGCGTCAGGGCAACTTCCACGCCCTCGCGCACGACCTGCATCTTCGTGAAATCAATCACGACGCCATCGAAGGTAAAAGTCTCAGCCGCTACCGGCCGGCTCGAACGGCGGACCGCAGCCCGCACCCTCGCCAGCAACTCTTTGGGACTGAAAGGCTTGGTGACGTAATCATCGGCGCCCAGCTCGAGCAGGAGAACCTTGTCCATGACATCGGAGGCGGCGCTCAGCACGATAACGGGAACGGCCGGAGCGGTGTTCTTGATCTCGCGACAGACGTCACGACCCGGCATCCCGGGAAGCCGCAGGTCCAGGACCACGGCGGAAGGTTGCGCGCTGCGAAAGGTTTCGAGCCCCGACTGGCCGTCGAAAGCAGCATCGACGGAGTACCCCTCGGGCTCGAACAGCCGCTTCAGGGCCCGGTGTACAGCTCGATCGTCTTCGACTACCAGAATTCTTTCCATGTTGTTGTGTAAAACGCGTCCCGCCGGCTCAACCTGAGGGCTGATCAGGTGATTCACGGTGCCATCAAAGTCCTGGTCCGGATACGAAGCCGGGGTCCCACGCCCCTGCCGCCAAGGCGGCCTCATCATTGTTCGCCGATGTCTTCGCGTTGTCAAAATGCTACGGAATGAGGTCGGTGGCGGTTGTCAGCAAATTGTCACGCATTTGCAATTTGTCGCTAACAAACAGAATCGACGGGGATAAGCAGGAACGGGGTAAACGGCAGCAAAGCGGGCTTTGGGCGAGAAATCTCTACGAGGGGGCAGAAAGCATTCCGGGCGCCTCCGGGAAGGTATGCCTTCCCGGGCCGGAATTACCCCGCGTCGTTTCGCAGGAAATCTAGTCAGGACGGACTGTCAGTCTTTAGAAGGCTCGAATCCCTCGGGTCAAAACCAGCGGCCGGCTCGGAAACGACAATCCTGTCGAGCGGGCGAATACGCATAAATCCTTCCAACCTTTTGACCTCCAGAAGTTTCCAACGACCGGCAATCGGGTAGTTGTACCGAAACGATTAGGTAGAAAGGGACAGCCGAGGGCCGCGTAAAGCTCTTGACGGTCGTCGTAAGTCCGTGCTATACACAGCGGCACCGTGTGGGATAAATCGATTTAGCGCCGATTTAGTTATTCCGGTCGGCCAATGAAATTCCGGACTGCTACAGGTTACCGAAAATCGCCGAAAGTACGACGAAAGATCGGCACAATGACGTGCATCTTGAGGAGCCATCGCATGCGTCGTTCTAGTCCGTTTCTTCGCGCAACCCTGTTGGTGCTTGGCTGTCTCACATTGAACATTGTCGCCCAGGCGCAGTACCGTGCCAGCATTCAGGGAGTGGTGACTGACCCCCAGGGAGCCGTCGTTGAGGGAGCCACCGTCACTTTGATTGATACCCAAACCAGTCGGACCGTGACTTCCACGACGGACGCCAATGGCATTTACAACTTCCATGCTCTCCCGCTGAGCACTTACACCGTGACCGTCGAGAAGAGCGGGTTCAAGAAGAAGACGATTGACAACTATGTCCCGATTGCCGATCAGCCAAATGGCTTGAATCTGGAAATGGAGTTGGGCGGAGCCACCGAGACTGTGAACGTTTCGGCAGAAGACATTGCTCCCATCGAAACGCAGACCGCCACCATCAGCGGGACGGTGAACAGCAATGCGATTCAACATCTGCCTTCGTTCGGTCGAGATGTCTTCCAGCTCATCCAACTGGCGCCCGGCGTCTTTGGCGATGGCAGGCAAGGTGGGGGCGGAGGCGGCGCCAACCTCGCCGGAACTCAGGGTCCCGGCGGAACGGGTGGCAGCGGAGGAATCTTTCAAACTGAAAATGGTCCGCAAGCGTTGGCTGCGGGTCAGCAGTACGAAAACAACAGCATCTCGATCGACGGTATCAGCACCACCAGCGCGGTCTGGGGTGGAACGACCATCATCACGCCTTCGGAAGATTCTGTTGAGAACGTGAAGGTCGTCTCCCACGGTTACGACGCCGAGAACGGCCGTTTCAGCGGCGCCCAGGTTCAGGTCACCTCCAAGGCCGGCACAAACCAGGTTCACGGGAGCCTTTTCTGGACGGCGCATCGTCCGGGCCTGAACGCTTACCAGCGCTTCAACGGCGAAGGCAATTCGGTTTTGCGGGACAACACCTTTTACAACCAACTCGGCGGCAGCGTCGGCGGCCCCATCTGGAAGAACAAGATTTTTGCCTTCTTCGCGTACGAAACTGTGCGGGAACCCCAACATGCAAGCACGGACAACGGGTGGTACGAAACTTCGGCTTTCGACGCTCTTGCGACGTCTGCCTCGGCAGGTCCAATAGCACAGACCTATCTCAGTTTCCCGGGCGGAGCACCCATCGGCGGGACCATCAACACGAGTGCTACGTGTGAGACAGCCGGCTTCATCGTGGGGGTGAACTGCGCGAACGTCTCGGGAGGGCTGGATATTGGCTCCCCCTTAACGACCGGCTTTGGCAACCAGGATCTCGGATGGGTCGATCAACAACACCCCGGCGTGGGTGGCGGTCTCGACGGCACTCCCGACATCGCGAACTTCACCACTGCGGGACTATCCAAGTCGTCGAAGGCCCAATACAACGGTCGTCTGGACGCAAACATCACCGAGAAGGATCGGCTTGCGTTTACCATTTATTGGGTTCCGCAATCCTCCGATTTCATCAACGGTCCAGCTCGCCAATACAACGTCTTTCATCACACGCAGATTAATGAAGCCTTTTCAGCAATTTGGAACCATACGTTTTCTGCGACGCTCCTTAACGAGTTTCGCGTCAACGCGGCCGGATGGCATTGGAACGAAATCACGTCCAACCCGCAGTCGCCGGTTGGGCTGCCCCAGGATCGTATCGATCACATAGGCGGCATCGATCTTAAAAACTTCGGCGCCAATCCCGGCAGCATCCTCAACCAATGGACCTACAGCTATAAAGACGTCGCCACCAAGGTTTTCGGACCGCATAGCGTTAAGTTCGGTGGCGATTTGACCCGCCTGTTCTATTTGAATCAGTGTGTGGGTTGCGGTATTCCCGGTTACGACTTCTTTAACATCTGGGATTTCGTCAACGACGCTCCCCACAACGAGAGCGGCAGTTTCGATTCCCACACCGGCTTCCCCTCAACCTTCCGCCAGGATGACCGCACAAATATCTGGGGCTTCTTTGTGCAGGACGACTGGAAGATTCGCAGGAACTTGACCCTGAACCTGGGACTGCGCTGGTCCTATTTTGGCGCCCTCTACGCGAAGCAGAACAACATGTATCGGGCGATCCCGGGCGCGAGCGCCAATTACATGACGGGCCTGGTCGTGAAGAAACAGGACTCCTGGAATCCTGAGAAGGGGAATTTCGGGCCACAAATCGGGTTCGCCTGGAGTCCGAGCAAGTTCAACGACAAGTTCGTGGTTCGCGGCGGTTACGGCTTGAGCTATAACCAGGAAGAAATCGCCATCTCGGCCAACATCAACACCAATCCCGGTCTGTTCATTTTCCCGTCACTTAGCATGCCGACGCCGACCTCCACCGATCCGGGCATCCTCTATGCCACCTCAACGGATCTGCATTCCTTTGTTGGCTTCCCCTCGAATCCGAACACGATTGTTAGCTTTGGCCCAAATGGGCTTCCGACGACCGGCTCAGTTAACGTGGGTATCTTCCCTCAAGATCTTCCCACCATGCGCGTGCATCACTACTCGCTCGACACGCAGTATGACCTGGGACACCGACTCGTAGCCATCCTCGGATACCAGGGCAGTTTGTCACGGAACATCTACTTCCATGAGAATCCCAATGCCTTGCCGGCCTCGCGCGGATATGCTTTGAATCCGCAGATCGGCGGCGGCGACTATTGGGGTGTCTCCGGACGCGGCAATTACAATGCCCTGCTGGCTGAACTGAAGCACGACTTCTCCCATCAGTTCATGGCCGATGCCCAATTCACCTGGTCCAAGAGCATGGACACCAGTTCCGGCCCATACTTCGAACAGCCGTACGTCTACAACCTCGATCTTGACTACGGACGTTCGGACTACAACGTAGGCAAATCGTTCAAGCTCTTCGGAATGTGGCAACCGGTTTTCTTCCATGGCAGCAAGAAATGGGTTGAGAAGATCGCCGGCGGATGGTCGATCAGCGGAATCCTGAATATTCACTCCGGATTCCCGTGGACGCCGGTCGCAAGCGTTGTCGGCGGGAGCATCTATTGCGGTCAATGCGGGTACGGGCAGCTGTTCCCCGCCGCTTACGTGGGTGGAGCAGGCACCAGCACGAGCAACGATCGCTTCAAGTCGGTTGCCAACTCCAACTTCCCCAACGGCGGAACTGCGTACTTCACGACACCTACCTACACCGCCTATGACAGCAGCAACTTCGGTAACGCACTCCCGCAATCTCCAGGCGTGCGCCGCAACTCACTCAACGGTCCCGGATACAGAGACGTCGACATGACGCTGACAAAGGCCTTTGGTCTTCCCACCATGCCGGTCCTAGGCGAGAGTGCCAAGCTCGAATTCCGGCTTGATGCCTACAACCTCTTCAACAACCTCAACTTCAAAACATCCGATCCCAACGACATTGCTAATAACATCGGCGACTCGAGCTTCGGCCGCGCCCGTTCGGCCTTGGCGGCCCGCGTCGTCACCCTGGGACTTCGTTTCAACTTCTAGTTCATCAACTCTCTCTCAAGCGCGCCTCTTCATGAGGCGCGCTTTTTTGTCCAAGAGGAATAGCCGCCTGGACCGTCGAACATCAGAAATCAGGCGTTCCCGTTTCGGGAAAGGCGAAAGGGTGTGACAAGGCGCCCGCTCTCCGCCTCGTACACTTCGACCGCTAACCCCGTTCCCAACAAGGGCTTCGGTCTATCGTATTATCTTATAGCTATTCGTGGAATATACAAAATAAGCGAAAGTGTTCCACTTGGAACATCTCGCCACTTTGTAAAGGCGCCTGCTCGCAGCTCGCAGCTCAAAGCTACCCAGCCTTGAATCCAACCAGGCTCATCGCGGCGCGTGCTTCCGGATTCTTCATGAAGGTCTGCCACACCAGACCGGTGCGATGGTTCTCTGCCATCAGCATCGTGATGCCCAGGTCGATGCCGAGCACGTCGGCGTCGTACCATCCGGTCAGTGGATTGAAGGCGTCGACGAAACTGTAGCGCGCCCATGCCCTCGCGTACTTCGTGCGGAGGTTGTGCAGCACGCGCATGCAGTCGTCGAAAAGAAATGGCAATGAGCCGCCCGCCGCACACGGCACAACACTGCCGTCGACTGGACCGATGAGCGGCGGTCCTCCCCACGCCGTGTAGCCTCCAAAATAATCGGACGCGCTGATCCCCCAGAGGTTGTCAGCGTAGTCAGAGAACTGCTTGCTCAACGAGAGGCAGAACAGTTTGTGCGCGCGCGTCGCGTCGATGGAATTCTGAAAGTAGTTGGCGTGCGCATCTTTCACGTTGCGGAAGTCGAACCACGCGTGCGAATACTGATGCGTGAACAGCGGATCGCTTCCTGAAATGTAAGTGATGCCTTGATACGTGATGGTCGGCCTCGACCAGGCTTCCCAACTCACCGGCGGAATGGGACGCGTGGGCGAGCCGATGGCGAGCAGGTAGATCATCATCAGTTCGCAGTAGTGCTCCCAGCGTCCCGCAAGAAATCCTGACTCGGGCATCCAGCCCATGGACAGCGTCGAACCACCGTTCAGC
Source organism: uncultured Acidobacteriota bacterium (assembly GCA_963733805.1). Taxonomy (GTDB): domain Bacteria; phylum Acidobacteriota; class Terriglobia; order Terriglobales; family Acidobacteriaceae; genus Gp1-AA133. Next base: position 198,503 of record CAVTEO010000017.1, read on the forward strand.
ATCCAGGGCCAATCCACGCGGTTGTAGATGGTGGTGGCCAGGTCCTGAATCTCGGCGTCGTTGAAGTACTGGCGGGCCGTGAGGACGCCGCATAGCAGGATCGTGGTATCGACCGACGAGAGCTCGCACTTCCCCACGCGCGCGCCGGTGTTCATGTCGACGAAGTGATAGAAGAACCCGTGCTCGTTCGGCAGCTGGTTGGCCAGGAAGCGCAGCGTGGTGCGCACGCGTTCCTTGATGTCGGTGGAGCTTTTGTAGCCGCGGCTATCCCCGATGCACAGCGCCGCAAGACCGAAGCCGGTGGCCGCGATGCTTGACATGGTCCGCGTATCGTTCCCACTTACAAGGGCGCGATCCTTCACCTGGCCAGTGCCCGAGCCCGCTTCGGTCCAGAAGAAATCGAAAGAGGCGCGCTGGATTTCATCCAGCAACTGGTCGTCGGTCCGCGGAGACGGAACGGTTGGCGGCGCGCTCTTCCTCTGCGAATTGGAACATCTCGAGAGCCAGACCAGCGGCAAGCCGAAGGCGCCGGCCTGGAACATGCGGAGGAAGTCTCTGCGGGTCAGGTCGAGATTGCGTGGCATGCGATAAACATTTCCGAAATTCGGAAGGGTCGTGGTCGCTACTTCAGGGTCACGACGGCCAATGCATACGAAGGCAACGTCAGCTTGAGTTCCCCGTTGCTTAACGTGCGGGTTTCCGGCGCCGCTAGTTCAGCGGCCTTCTGCAAATCCTTAATCTGCGCCTGAGTCGGATAGCGCGGGGAGCCCATGGATTCGTACGCGACATGGACATCTCCGTGCTGCGGACCGACCACCGAGACGGTCGCCTGCGATGGGCTGGCTCCTTTGAACTTCAGCGTAACTGTTTTGGCGGCTCCTTCTTTCTCGGGCGGCGCGTAGTTCCACACGGCCAGAACCAGCGAGCCATCCTTCTTGCGGGTGAGCAGGGCGCTGTTGGAATCGAGCGCGATCCTCTCTTCCCCTAGCTGATGCAACAAGCGGAAGGCATTGAAGGCGGGCTTGGGAATTGATCCGGCAGCGATCAGGCCGAAGCCGCCATAGAATGGCGTTTTGACCGGGCCCCCTTCCTCGAAGACATCGGAGAAGGTCCAGTACGACATCACCTCCACCAGGCCATCGCATTGACGAAGCGTGTCGGCCAGCCAGGGACCCATGTAGGACCGGTCGGTCACACTGGGCTCGTTCATGAAGCTCGCATTGAACTCACTCCAGATCAACGGCAGATTAGGCATGGAAGACGCTTTGATCTGGTCGTGCACTTTCTTGACGGCCCGGCAGACCATCTGGTCGCGGGGGATCACATCGTGCGTGCCGAATACATCTTCTGACTTATCGTTGCCGTACACGTGGGAAGAAACGAAATCGACGGGCACATGATTCTGCGCGCAGTGCTGGATGAACGCGTCGGCCCAGGCGGCTTGCGCAGTGGAGGGGCCTCCCACGCGAAGCTTCGGGTTCAGGTTCTTCAAGGCCCGCGCCGTGTGATCGTAGAGTTCCCAATAGGTGGGCTGCTTGGGATCGCCGCCCCAAAAATCAATGTTGGGCTCGTTCCAGACTTCGAAATACCACTGGCTTACTTCGTCGATGCCGTAACGCTCGATCAGGTGTTTGGCAAACTGGGTGATGAGGTCATCCCACTTGGCGTAATCCTTGGGGGGAGCGACGTACGGCTTGTACCAGAAGGCGAAAGGCTTGTCGTTCAAAGCGAGGGCCTTGGGCATGAAGCTCAATTCGACGAAGGGGCGGACGCCCGCGGCCAGCAGGCCGTCGTAAATCTGGTCAGGATAAGAGAAGTTGTACTGAACCTGACCTTTGTCATCCTCGTTATAGACGCCAATCTCGTCGTGAAAAATGGCGTGAAAGCGCACGTACTGGAAGTCGGTGATCTGCTTAACCGCGTGCATGTCGCGCCGGTAGCTGTCCCGCATGCTTAGTACGGCACGGCCGGACCCGAACATCTGTTCCCAGAAATGGGGGAACGGGTGCGCCGGCGCGGAAGCGTCAACAACGAGGACGTCCGCAGTTTGCGCCTGGGCGGGCGGGAAAGCTGTCAGGCTCAGCAGCGTGAGGACGACCGCGCACAAAAATCCATTTTTCATGAGGGCGACCATGGGTTGAGAGAGTAACTAAATCGGTTTAGTGTGCGATTTTATAACACGGGGCGCAAACTCAAGTCAAGCAGGGAAACGACGGGCCCGCCGCCCGGAAATGAGTCCAAAACGAAACCGCCCGCGAAGGATCCGCGGGCAGTTTCGGACTAAGTTTGGTCAGGCGGTCACCGTCCGCCCTTCCAGTTTTAAATCCCCGTGCCGGTCATGGTCACCGTCGTGGGGCTGTTAACCGCGTTGCTCCGGATGGTAAGCGTCGCGGAACGCGCCACTCTGCGGTTGGGTTGGAACGTTATGCTGACGGTGCAGCTCGCATTGGGAGCCAGACCCGCACCGCAGTTGTTAGTCTGCGGGAACCGACCTGGATTCGCGCCGCCCATCGTGATGCTGGTGAACACCAACGGAACGGTACCGGTGTTGGTCACCGTGACGGTTTGTGGCGCACTGATCGTGTTGATCGGAACGTTGCCGAACGCCAGGGAGGTCGCGGAAAGACTGACCACCGGGCGAACAGTTGTTCCGGTCAGGGTCACTGAGCCCGATACTGCAGGAGCGGCGACCAACACACGAAGCAATGCCGATCTGGCGGTATTGTTGTTGGGAGTGAAAGTCACGTTGACGGTGCAGTTTGCACCGGCTGCCAGACCTGCGGCTCCGATCGGACAGTTATGGGTGAGGCTGAAGCGTCCCGGATTCGCACCCGCGAGATTGATGACACTGATTCTCAGGGGCGCGCTGCCAACATTGGTCACCAGCACGGACTGAGCCGGCGTCGTAACGTTGATCGTGGAGCTAAAGGTCAACGCCGTCGGCGCCAAGCTAAGGATTGGACCACCGTTGGTGACGGTCAATGTCACGGTTGCGGTTGCGTTGTTGTAATTGACGGTGTCGGTTGGGGTGAACTGGACCGACAGCGTCTGAGTCCCACCAGGCAAGATCGTGCCGGCGGGAGGCGTGTACACGAACAAACCGGGTATGGTTGTGCTCGCGTTCAATTGCGTGGCCCCCAGGGGCGTTCCAAAGGCGATCGGCGCAGGCGTCGGCCAGGTAATGACCGGCGTTGCCTTGTTGACCACCAACGTCACGCTAGCCGTGGCAGTGGTGTAGTTGGCGGTGTCGGTCGGGGTAAAGGCGACCGACAGAGTGTTGCTTCCCGCGTTCAGGACTGCGCCGACGTCAGGCGTGTACACGAAGGTACCGGGTACGGACGCTGTCGCATTCAACTGCACACCACTAAGCGCGGTGCCGTAGACGATCGGTGCAGGCGTAGCCCAGGTGATGACGGGCACAGACTGTCCGACCACCAGCGTGACGGTGGCGGTCACATTGTTGTAGTTGGCGGTATCGGTCGGAGTAAAGTCAGCCGACAGAGTCTGGACTCCCACCGGTAAGACCGTGCCGGCAGCCGGCGTATAGGCGAATGTGCCGGGTACCGACGCAGTGGCGTTCAGTTGTGCCGCGCCAAGCGGAGTGCCAAACGAGATGGGTGAAAGCGGAACCCAGGTGACAACGGGGGTTGCCTTGACGACCAAAACGTTCGAGGCCGAATTACCTGCGGCGTTGAAGGCCGTGACGCGATAGCTGTAGGGTTGACTCAAAACAGCTGTCGTGTCAGTGAAGGTGATTTGGTTGGCAAGGGCCGTCCCGATCACCGGGAAGTTGATCCCATCATCGGCTCGTTCCACACGGTATCCGATTTCGTTCTTCGGATTCCCCCAGAACGCAGGGGCCGTGTAGTCGACGGGCGTTCCATCCGTCCAGTTGAGGACTGTGGGACCAGTTGAGCCAAACGACAAGACTGGCGCATCGGGGAGCAGACGGGACACGTTCGCGATGAGCGGACGCATCATGTCCATCTCTTCGTGGCCGAGAATGTGGCAGTGCCACACGTACTCCCAGCCGAAGTCGGTCATTTGGTTGGTAATCCCCGCGGTGGGATTGCCGAGCGGGTCCATATTGTTGAACCCATCCGGATTGTCAAGCGGCATCGCCGGGTTCAGCGGACGGAGACTATCGGGCACCCCGAAGGGGATCTTCGGGACGATGGGCCGTAGAGCAACAATGGTGTCCTCGAGCGGGCTCACCCGGACAGTGTCTTTCCAGCCGAGTTCATTGGGATCGGGCGGGATGATTATGTTGTCCCACGTGACCCGGTTGAGGAGCTGCACGTTGAACAGGTGGAAATGGATGGGGTGAGTGTCCACGCCGTTGTGCGTGATTTTCCAGATCTGGGTTCCGTCGGCCGCCGAGGCGATCTTATCGACCTGAAGGTTTCCGGAAGCCAGTTCGATGGGATCGAGGTCATCGCGAGCGATGAAACCGTCCCCCTTCCGGATTGGTGGGTTAATGTAGGGATAGAGCACGACGTTCTGTGTGCCCGGTGTGGGGTTCGGCGATTCAAAGCCGATGTTCGCGGTCATTCTTCCGTATTCATCGAACGCGACCGCGTTCATCTCATCGTGCATCCCCTTAGGTTGAAATGGGATTGTCAAAGTGCTGGTGCTGCTGTTGCCGGTCAACAGAGTGTTGAACGATAACTGGAAGTCGGCGATCCTCGCATACCCGTCTCTAGGAGCCGCATTGCGGAACTTGAGCGGGTCGGCGGGGTCATAGTACGCCGAATTGTAGGCGCCTTGCCCGACAATGATTGGGTCAAGGGAGGACTCGAACACGCCGAGGAGTTGGGGTTTTCCATTGGCATCTAGCACCGGATTTCCATTGGCATCGAGCAGCACGTGGTGCGCGAACGCAGCCTGCAGGTTTGCGAGCCTTGCCGCGTTGACTAAATCCGAAGGGACCGGAGCTCCCGAATCCGTACCGTTAACTACGACCTGCATGATCGTGCGGGTGTTCGGGCCGTAGCCAATCTGGGAGGAAGGAGCTCCGCCCGCGTCGGTCTGGTCTGGATCGCCGGTGTAGTAGTCGTAGGTAGCGACACGCGCCGGGAAAGCTGCGGGTGCGTCGTTGTACAGGATCAGCGTCTTGCCCGCGTACTGAGTGAAGTCCACAACCACGTCTGCCCGCTCCGCCGGAGCGATCAGCAGTGAATGCTTGTCCACGTTTCCGACATCGAAGCGAGTCGGATTGATGATCCACGTGGTGACCTGGTTCGGAATGACGACCGGAGCCGGGAGGAAGCCGCCCTCGGTGCCGATCTGAAGCCAGGCCGGGCCTGCCGGGCTGATGGCCGTGTCCGGTGTGGGGAAGAGGTTCGGGTCCAGCTGAGCGGCCGCCACCTCGGCGGCTTTCAGAGCGACCTCGGTCTTGCCGGTGTTGGGGTCGGCAACATACCACTGCAGATTGAAGAAGCGGTCATTGGCCGCGTTCAGGATGCGGAAGCGATACTCTTTAGCATCCACCACCATCTTCGGGTAGGCCGTACCGTTGACGATGGGAGTGTCGTTGAAAGCTTCCTGGCCCACCGACAGGTTCGGAGTTCCGGGCATAAGCGGCGGCTGACACCAACCTTGCGCCGCCGGATCGGGATCACAGATGTTCAGGTCCGAAGTGTAGTAAGGATTGGCGATCGGCCCGAACGGAGGTGCCGCGGGTGGCCAGAACCAAGGCCCGTACATCCATCTTCCGAAACCGCTGGCACCGGTTACATCGCCAGGGTTCTGTGCGGGCATATACACGTGAGGGGCCCACAGACTTCCGGTCCCGCCCCAGCGGGTCATGTCCCAGGTTGGGTCTTCGGTCGCGAGTTGGTCTACTGGTGGAACGAAGGTCCGGTCCTGGATGATCAGAGGCGTGCCTAGGCCCAAACCCTCAAGAGCTCCGCCCGGATCCATCAGAGCCTTCTCTGCGTCATCCGTCACGAGGTAGCCGGCCGCCTCGCCCGCGTAAACGTTCAAGCGGGTAATACCCCAGGCATGGTCGTGGTAGAACATCAGCCGGGCGCTCTGCTGGTTGGTGTAGAAGAACGTCTGCGCCCCGGGGCCCGGATCGGGCATGTCGGGAACGTTGAAAACGCTGACGCCCTCGTTTCTCGGATGCACACTGCTAGCGTCAGGGTAAGCAACCTCGCCATCAGGAGTAATCCACTGGTGAGGAGTTCCGTCACTGATCCACGGGGTCAGACCACCATGCAGGTGCAAGGTGGCGCGGTTGTCAGTAAAGCAGAACGAAGGTTTCGTTGTTACTGCGTCAACATTGCACGCAGGATTCCGCGCCCCATCGGTGACCATGCCCAGATTCGGCTCCGGATCACCGCCTCCGGCCGGGCCTTTGCCCGATCCCATGATGGAGGTGTCGACCGGAAGGAAGAGGTTCCCGCCCGATCCAACTGGCAGTTGATTCCGGAACAGTATCCGTACTGGTCGGTCCTTTGTCGCAACGATCGTTGGACCCAGGTAGTGTGGAGTACAGGGTCCGGGGGCCGCGGGGTCGTTGAGCTGACAATAGCCCCGCATTTTGGTAGCCGGGAGGTCGCTATGCATCTTCTCCGAATATTCCATCAGCGCGATCACATAGTAGTCCGAACCCGGGTAGGTGGTGGTGTCGGGCACGGCGACAGGAATGTACTGCCCAAGATTGTTCGCACCCGCAGACGTGAGGCCCGGCAGGGTGTCAACAAACTTGTGGATGCCGCCTCCCGTAATCGCACCACCGCAGGTCGAGACGGCTGTCAGAGTAGAAAAGGTGGAGCAGTCCAGGTCTCCAAAGCAGGCTGTACCCGCCGGGGCAGGAGCCGAGCAACTGCGCTTCGGCAGAGGGCTGCTGGCATAGTTACTGCAACCAAAATAGTCGGGAGCATCCCAAGGCATGCTTGGGTCAGCAGTTGAGGAGGAGGGCCAATTGGCCGTCCGGTTGGGGTTGGCTGGAGTACCATCGGGGTTGTAAACAGGAGGAGGCACGCACTGACCGATAGCCAGCGTGCTGAGGAGCAACAGCAAGGCGAAACCAGGTATCTTTTTCATTGCTTCACCTCGGCCTGTTTTTTCTTGGCGGCGGCCTGACGCAGGGCCTGGAGGCGGTGCTGAGCCGCGGCCCTGCGCTGGGCGTAGGTTATGCGTTCGTGGCGAACGTGAGGACGACCCGCTGCATCGATGATAGTTTTTTGTCCGCCGCGCCACCGTTCTACGGGAGCGGGCGCAGTCGGCTTGCTGGACAGAGCAGGTTTGGTCTGCGCAAACCCGAGAGCGCTCCCAACCCAAACCGCAATGGCGACGAGGAGCCACTGCAAGAACCGCAAAGATGTTGTGATTTTCATGATTTCTCCTTGAAACATGAGCCAAGAAATTCCCTGGGACGATTCAGTCCATGCTTTCGCGCACACTTCCAGCTGTTACTTTTGGGGAGGGGCCTGACTGCTATCCGCCAAACGACCAAGCAGATGGATGGTTCCGCGCTCGCTGGATTCGTGGCTAAAGCGTGATACCGCGTCCTGGGGGGAACGGGAGATCAACAAGCCGGCGGCAAAACACTTTTGGGGGTCAGCGTTTCGCTTCGCCTGAACCTAGGAGCAACTCTTTCGGCCTACAGCGGCCATCTGCACTGCGTGGCCTTCGCAAAATCTTCCGCAGTGTGCCAGAGAGTGCATCAGGCGTCTGTGTCGCGGGTCACTGCGATGATGTTCGCTCGTCACGTATGCATGTGAGAACGATCTGAATTGTCGTTTATGGGACAGAAGAAAAACATTCTCCCCTAAACCTGGTAGCGTCGGCTGTAAGTAATTGCGAACAAGGATTCAATATTCGCGTCGGAGGAGACGATCAGCGAGGCAAATCGCCATCGAGACAAATTTCAGTAGTGCCGCTGACCGAATTCCTTTTCTGGGATTGGAATCGGACAAATATTGTGTTGTGCGATTCCCCGGACCTCGCATGTACTTCCGGACATCTTGACGCCTGATCACCATCGAACGTAGAGTTCCACGCAATCTCGCACTTGCATGTGAAAGTCAGCCCAGCCTGAAGGTAGGCGCCACGCGACAAGGGTGGTGTCGGTGTCGCGGTATGTCGGCACGCGCGCTGCCCTGCTACCAGCGGGCTGGACAATTGGGGAAGACTTCGCGCTAAGCCTCCCGTAAATCCACAGATCCAGAACCTCGCGGAAGTGTGTCTGCTTCCGCCGAAGGAGGGCCCAAGTGAAACGCGAGAACGTTTTGATAGTCGTGGTGTGTCTAGTGGTTTTGATGGGAATCAGTCCCCGAAATGTGTATGCCCAATCCGATCCCGGTCCGCGCGCAGGAGCGGCGGGGGCGGGGGGCGTTTACCCTGGCCTCGGCGCCGGGGAGCAAACAATGTTCTCGGAAGCGATGCAGGCGTTCATGGAAGTCGACTCCGTGTCGGGAGGAGTTGACGGTGAAGACGGAGCCGGGCTGGGGCCGGGATTCAATGGCAACAGCTGCGCCCAATGTCACGCTCAACCCGCGATAGGCGGCAGCAGTCCTGGGCTGAAGAGCCCGCAGAGTCCAGTTCCGAATCCGCAAGTCGCGCTGGCGACCCTTCAGGGCGCGATGAATAAGGTCCCGCCTTTTATCACTGCGGAGGGACCGGTGCGGGAAGCTCGCTTCATTATGACGATCACGCAACAAGGAGCCGTGCCCGACGGGGGGGTGCATGACTTGTTCACCATCGCCGGGCGAAAGGACGCGGCCAGCTGCAACCTGGGACAGCCCGATTTTGCGAGAGAACTGGGCCGCCGCAACGTCATTTTCCGGATTCCCACGCCCGTGTTTGGATTGGGGCTGGTGGAAGCGACTCCGGACAGCGTGCTGCGCACAAACCTCGCCTCCAACGCCCGACAGAAGGCGTTCCTGGGAATTCGAGGAAGTTTCAACACGAGCGGCAATGATGGAACGATCACGCGGTTCGGATGGAAGGCACAGAATAAATCGCTGCTGATTTTTTCCGGAGAAGCCTACAACGTCGAGCAAGGCGTATCGAACGAAGTTTTCCCCTCGGAACGTTCCGTCGAGGAAGGGTGTGCATTCAACCCATCCCCGGAGGATTTTGCCGGTGGTGACGCTGGGGAAGCCACAGCCGATGTTGCCGCGTTCGCGATGTTCGCACGGCTGTCGGCGGCGCCGACTCCGGCGGACCCAACTCCTTCCACTCAAAATGGCGCTGCCCTGTTTGACAAGGTGGGATGCAGTTTGTGCCACACGGCTTCGCTGACGACGGGGCCGTCACGCTACACGGGCATGTCTGGCGTGACCTATCATCCGTATTCTGATTTTGCGCTCCATCATATGGGATGGGGCCTTGCTGATCGCATCACGCAAGGTGCAGCCGGCCCGGATCAATTCCGGACGGCGCCGTTGTGGGGTGTGGGGCAGCGCTTATTCTTCCTGCACGATGGGCGGACATCGGATCTGGTGCAGGCGATTCGCGCTCATGATGGACGGGGCTCGGAGGCGGCCGGGACGGTGCACCGCTTCAACGGATTGTCCCAGTCGCAGATGCAGGATTTGCTGAATTTCCTACGGTCGTTGTGAGGGAATGAGGGCCTCGAGTCTTGGCGGGCGAGGGCGCCCGCCCTACACTTAGCAATTCGCTCGGTCCTGCTGAGCGATTGTCTGGGGTCCGCATGGGGGAAGTGCGGGCCTCAGGCCTTCACGGTTTCTTCGCTGACAAACGGCAAGTGGGCGGTCTGCCACGCGTCGAAGCCACCGAGCACATTGACGACATTGCGGAAGCCGGCGCGCTGCAAGATGCTGCATGCGATGGCGCTGCGGTATCCGCTTTTGCAATGCACAGCGATGCGACGGTCGCGATCGAGATCGGGCAAGGTGTTGCTCAAGGAATCGAGCGGCGACCAAAGTGCGCCTTCAATATGACTAGCCTGCCATTCTCCTTCACGGCGAACGTCGAGCAGCGAAGTTTCGTTGTTGCGGAGCCATGCGCTGAGCTGGTCGACGGAAATTTCGGGTAGCTCGGCTAACGGCAATCCCGCCTGCTTCCAGCCGGCAACGCCTCCCTGCAAGAATCCGCGAAGGTCTTCGATGCCCACGCGGGCGACACGCAGGTGGGCTTCCGACAGCTGCTCATCGGTGTCTGCAATTAATACCGGGCGGGAGGATAAGCCCAATATCGATCCGGCCCAGGAAGCGAATTGCCCGGAGAGCGGAATGTTAATCGAACCCGGGACGTGCGCTGCCGCGAAATCGCCAGCGGGGCGAACATCCAGCGCGATGACGCCCTCCGCAAGCAGGGATTTCAGCTCCTGGGGGTTGATCGGCGTCAGTTCCCGCATTTGGGACAGCGGGGCTGCTCCTTCGCGATTGATTTCCGCGTCCTCCAGGAAATAGTCGGGGCGGACCGGCATCTTCGAGGTCAGTTCCTCGATGAATTGCTGCCGGCTGCCGATCTGCAGCGCGTAATTGGTCATGCGCTCGGTGGCGATAGTGGAGGAACGTTCGGCGCGCATATTGCGTCCGCACAGAGAACCGGCGCCGTGTGCGGGATAAACGAGAGTGTCTCCGGGAAGCGTCATCAACTTGGAGTGGAGGCTGTCGTATAGAAGGCCGGCAAGTTCGGCGGGCGTGTGCGAGGGTGACAAGTCAGGGCGACCCACGTCTCCTATAAATAAGGTATCCCCGGTAAAGACGGCCCACGGGTTCGGGGATTTCTCTTCGTCGGTGACAACCAGACAAATGCTTTCTGGCGTGTGGCCTGGAGTATTGAGGACATCTATCTTCAGCGTGCCTACCCGCAGCTGAAAGCCATCCCCGACTTCAACGCGGGCGAAACGAGCCCCGCCATGGGGGCCGATGTAGATGGTAGCTCCGGTGCGCTCCGCCAGTTCTTTGTGGCCGGAGACGAAGTCGGCGTGCAGATGGGTTTCGAAAATGTGGCGGATTTTGAGGCCATGCTCGCGAGCGGCAGTCAGATAGATCTCCACGTCGCGCTGGGGATCGATGACAACCGCCTCCCCCTGTGAGGCAAGCAGGTACGACGCGTGCGCCAGACAACCCAGGTAGAACTGTTCGAAGTACATTGCGGCCTCCGAAGTCAGTCTATCGTAGTGTTTCGTTCAGGCTGGGTCTAGCCGGTTGCGGGAAAAATGGTTCCAAAGGTTAGGCTTCGACCTCAGCCGCTAAAGCGGCGGTGCTTTTGCGATTTATTCGGCTCGGCTAAAGCCGAGCCCTTTCAAAGGAACAGATCTGTTTCCGTGCCTATAGGGGAACTCTCAGGGTATCGAAGATATCTATGGGGATAGGACAGGCGGCCTATAAAGAGGCCGGCGATAAGGAGCTTTTACGGCGCGTCGGAAGGGGCGCCCTGATACGGAGCATTGGGACCTCAGCGGACGATGGTAGGGAATCTCGGCGTAGGTTGGATATGAAGAGCTGAGCGTTGAGAAAGGGCCCAGGTTAGCGTCCAAAGAGCAAGGAGCGGACGCGAACCTGGGGCACCGAGGTGGGAAGGCGTTATTTCTGGTCGGAGTCGGAGGCCCCGGCAGGGGGTCCCTGGTGGCGGCTTTTGAACCGCTGTTCACGCCGAGCCATCATTTCATCAAACTTCTTCTGCTGGTCCGCGTTCAAGAGCGCGCGAACCTGGTCGGTGGAAGACTTATGGATGTCCATCATTTTCGAGCGGCGGTCTGCTTGCGATGTCGAAGCATCGCCATGAATCTTCTGCATTTCCGCTTGCTCGGACTTGAAGATATCCGTGACCTTTGCCTTTTGATCTGCACTTAGATTGAGCTTCTGCGACAGCATATTCGCTCGGTGGTCGGGGTCGAATCTAGGGTGCCCGTGGCCCGGCTCAGGCGGAGTGCCTGTGGGAGCCATCTGCTGATCGCTGCTGGGAGCATCCTGCGCCACAACTGCCGGCGTTGCCGCGTATGCCAAGCCGCCCAATGTCAAAGCCAATATCCAATTCTTGAGCATGAAAATCTCCTTTATCTATACACGTCAGTCTTCCCGGGTACTGGTATGAACCCGATTGTCAGCGGCAAGTTGTCAATGGCGAAAGGCCTTTACGAATCTTTACGTCGTCAGGAAACGCCGCTTTCGGCCTCGCGGGCACCTGGCAGGTAAAAGTACTAGTGAACAAACGATATGCGCGGAACGGAGACAAGAACCTCCGATCTTTATTCATATACACGATTCATATACACGGATTCCCGGGTTCATCCTACACAGGTCATCTGATGGCTAAAGAGCCCGGGATTTCCTAAATTAACAAGATCAATCACACCGAGGTCAGACGATGACGAACATGTTGAGAAACAGGCGCACCAAGGATTGGGCGAGACTCGCCATGCGAGCTGGTCTCTTGCTAACAGATGCCAAATTATGGTCTGCAGTGCAAAATCAGATGCGCGATCGCGTGGACGAGATGAGCGAAACGATCAATGAAAAGTATGAGGACGCTTCCAGCCGCCTCGCAAATGCGAGTGATGCGTTACGCGGTCACAGTCACTGGCCAAGCTGGGGCAGTTTCCTTGTGGGCGTAGGAATTGGCACTGGCATCGGGATGCTGCTTGCTCCCGGCGCGGTCGACAAGGTTCGCAACAAATTCAACGAGCGGGCTGCCGCTTAGCAAACAACGGGTACGGCGTGGTTGTTAGCCGCGGGACAGGCGATCGGACGGGCCTGGTTGGTGTCCACGCCGTAGCTGCATTCGGGTTCACAGTGCTACCAGCGGGGCCGATAGCCTCGTTTCGTTCACGCAAATTCCATACATCCCTGGAAGAACTGATCGCGTCGGAAGTGGATGGTTTCGCGATCATCCCAGCGGATTGTTGTGGTCGCAATTGTCGCGAACCTGGTGATTGCGATCTCAAAATACATCGCGGCGGCTCTGACCGGGAGTTCGGCGATGCTGGCGGAGGCTTTTCACTCCACCGCCGACCTGGGAAACGAACTTTTACTCTTCGTTGGCATCAAGCGGAGCGCACGGCCGCCGGACGAACTCCATCCGTACGGGCATGGAAAGGTTCTGTACTTTTACTCTCTGCTGGTAGCGATATACATCTTCGCGATTGGCGGGATGTTGGCCCTGCATGAAGGCATCTCGCACCTGCGACACCCGCACCCTCCGGAACGTCTGGGTTGGAACTACGCGGTGTTAGCACTGGCGGCGGCACTGGACTTCTACTCGTGGCGGATTTCCTATCAAGAGCTCATATCCAAAAAAGAGGCTAACGAGAGCACTTGGGATGAAATCATCGGAAGCAAAGACCCCAGTGTATTTACCGTGTTTCTTGAGGATTCGGCAGGACTGGTGGGCGCGGCTCTTGCGTTTCTCGGAATTTTCCTGGCACACACCTTGCACAAACCCAGTCTTGATCCGATTGCGTCGATCCTCATCGCAGTTGTTCTGTCGGCCGTTGCAGTGTTCCTGGGACGCGAAAGCGGCGCGTTGCTGGTTGGAGAAAGAACCAACCGGTCGAGAATACGACGTGTAAGAGAGGTCATTGAGAGATGCCTCCGTGGAACGCGTGGGAGATCTTCTAACCATGCAATTGGGCCCGGAGCAAGTACTGCTGACCGTGAATATCCGGTTTCGTCGTGGGCTGGACGTCCAGCAACTGGAATCCACGATTGCACGCCTGGAAAACAGTATTAAAGAGAAAGAACCAACGATCGGGAGGATTTTTATCGAAGCAGACTCCCTGCGGCAGCCTGGGAGTGCGGCGCAGGCTGCCTAGGGAGGCTTTAGATCGGGGGTGGGGGAGGGATCTCGTGTTTACTTGAGAGCCTTGATCTCGTCAACCAGCGCCTTAATCTGCTCTTGCGTCAGTTTGTCCTTGAAGGGGGGCATCTTGGGAGTCTGCTGGTCGTTGCCATCTTCAATCTGCTTTGTCAGTTCAGCAACAGGCTTGCCCGCCTTTTCTTTCATGGGCGGCGTTTTCATTTTTTCTTTGCCTTCAGCAGCCGCGCCGTGACACATGGCACATTTGGCTTTGTAGTTGGGATCGTCGACCAGGTCGTCGGCCAGGCACATTGACGACATGATGGGTGCCATCACCAAGATTGCGAGAACAAGCTTCTTCATTTTTCTTCGGTCTCCTCTTGCGGGTTCTTCAAAATTTCGCCTGCCCGGGAAAGAAGCGTAACAGGCGTATTGCCAAACTCAAATTGCTGCTGTGACTTTTATACTTCACGTCCAATCTTCATGTCACTGTTTCTACTAGGACCTCGCTCTGGGGCGCCGGAGCGCGGGATTCGCTGGAGTAGCGAGGTCATGGGGGTGAGTGTGGCAGGTAAGGCTGCATGAATTCGTAGCGCGATTGTAGGCAATCGGTGCGCCGCCGTTGGAAGCCACGACGTTGGCATCGAAATTCACCATTCTCTCGCCGGAGATCGATCCCGCCTGGCCTCCCATGCCATGGGCGGTATGGCAGGTCGAGCACGAGAAACCATCGTTGATGTGGCGGGCGTGCTCGCTGAAGCTGGTGTTGGCCAGAATCGCGGTCAGGTCGTGGCACTTCGCGCACATGGCGTAAGGGCCATTTACGGTCAAGTCGGGATTGGGGAACAGGTTCGCGATCGCGCCCCCGGCGACGGCTGCCTGGCTGAATTCATAGTTGCGCTCGAGCAAATGCAAATACTTTGAGCCGTGCGGACCGTTGGGACCCGTGCCTCCGAATTCGCGATTGTCGTCGCTGTTGTGGCAATCAGTGCAAAGGATACGTTGGCCCATGGCGCGGCCGGGTGTCGTGCCGTCCAGATTCAACATCTGAGCGCGCAGGCTGGGTTGCGGCAGAACGCTGCTCCGGTCATGGGTGACGGGATGACTCGAACTGGCCGTGGCGGCGAACTGCGGAATGATGTTCAGAGGATCGCCCGCGGATGCGGTCCAGACCGGCAGATATCCGTATTTTTTGTCTGCCACTTTCCCAGTACTTGCGCCGTGACAGCGCAGGCAGTTTTCAAATTGATTGATGGCGGTGGTAAGGGCGGTCAAGCCGTCCGATGCGCTGATCCCCACAACCGAATTCTGGGAAGACCGAACCGCCGGAGGGGTATTGAAAGTCGATACGGTCGAAGAAGCGTGCGGATTGTGGCAATCCACACAGGTCGCGTGCCGGTTGTTGTTCAGGACTGCGCTTTCGGAGCGATCATGCAAATTGTTGGCAGTCGCAAAGGGGTGCCCGGTCTTGGCGAACTCGGCGAAGACGTTCCGCGCAGGCGGATTAATATTCGTGCCGCCATTGTGGCAAGCGAGGCAAGCCTGCTCGTCGCTCCCGCGCAGCAGGCGGGCAGCTCCGGCGGCGTTGTGCTCCATGTGGCAATTGGTGCAGGCATTGCCGGCCACCGTGCCATAACCACCCACGTAAGGCTGATTCGATGTGGTGTTGGTGGCCTTGGCATGGGCGCTGACCGCCCAGCCGCCAAGAAAATTTACGTTCCCATTCACAACCCGGGTCGGGTCGTGGCAGGCCAGGCAGAGGGCTCCGTTAGAAGCGTCGCGCACAAGAAAATCCTGCGCGATTGGGTCTTTGCCTTGTACGTGAGGATCGTGGCACGTGTTGCACTCTACATTGCCCTTGACGAGTTGGACCTTCGCATCCCCGGTGTTCGGCGACGCAGAGGAAAGCAGCACATTGATCTCGGGAGAGTCCGTCAGCGGCGTTTTCATGCTCACCGGATGCGAACTGCGGAGATCCCCGCCAAACCTGGAGGTCGTCTTCATCGACCCGGTCATGGCCAGCTTTCCGTATGCCACCGTTTGGCCGGGAGCCACCGTCCCGTCGTGACAGCTCAGGCACAACTTGCTGGGGCTGCCCAGCGGCGGCTGCTCACCCGTCTGATGGAACGTGCTGCTGGTATAGGAAGTGTAGCTTTGCACCGAGAGTTGCTGGTTCCACAATGGAGTGGCGGGGCCTGCCATAGCGGAATGCGGGGCGTGACAATACAGGCATGAACCCGAGACGCGGCCTTTGATCGGCGACTTGCCCATGGGCGTCATGTCATGGGCGCCCAGAACGTCGTTGAAGCCCTGCGACCAGGCCGCGCAAGAGAACGCGGCTAACAGGCAAATGGAAAGCAGGAGGCGGTTCACTGGGTACCACCTGGAGTTGAAATCGGCGGAGCGTGATAACGAAATACCTCTACCCTCCGATTGAAAGAGTCGACCACATAGATCGCATTGTTGCGATCAACGATCAGTCCAGAGGGGAGATTGAAGTCGCCCGGGGCGTCGCCGGCCTGGCCGAAGTAATACAGAAGTTGCCCTTCCCGATTGAAGACCTGCACGATGCTCCAAAGTCCGTCGACAACGTAGACGTTGTGTTCGCTATCCAACCCGATTCCCTTCGGACGGAACATGGCGGCGCTGTTGTCCCCAGGATCGCCAATGGCATAGCGGAATGCGCCCGAGCCGTCGAAGGCTTCGATCCGGAAGTTCATTGCGTCCACCACGAGGAGTTCTTCGCCGGTCCAGCGCAATTCGGTGGGGAAGTTGAATTCACCGTCGCCTGCGCCATTCTGGCCGATCGTTTTCAGGATGCTGCCTTCCTTATCGAGCACGAAGATTTTGTGGCGCAGGGTATCGGAAACAAAAATCCGTCCTCCCGCGGAATCCACTGCAATCCCCGTAGGACGCTTGAAGTAGCCTTCCCCGCCCTTGATGCTACCGATGGTGCGACGGAATTTGTTGTCGGAGTCGAAGACGAAGATCTTGCCTGCTTCCGAGTCGGTGACGTAGAAGTTGTCGTCGGCATCGACGGCCACGCACTGCGGAGCGCGAAACGCTTCTTTGCCTTCGCGCTCAATGAGCTTGTATTTCTGCTGCGCGAAATCAAAGACGTGCACTCCGGGAATACCGGGATCGGTGACGATCACTCTCCCGCGAGAATCGACGGCAATGCTGTAAGGCCGCACCAGGTTGCGGTATTCGGGCGCGCCAGCGACGAAATCCACGAGACGGTTCCAGAAGCCGCGCTTTAACTTCACATCCCGCTGAGAAGAGAACGTGCGTTCATAGACCAGGCTCCGGCCTCCAGGAAGCGGGAGGTCGGGCGGGCCGGGCGGCGGCGCGGGCTTCGTTTTCGAGGCAGCGGCGCTTACGACCAGAGCGATCATGATTCCGGCCAGCCAGCAGACGCATTGGAGTTTCTTCTTCAATTTCATCCTTCAAAAAACGTGCATGGTGCGGAAGACGCCGACGTAGAACGAATTCAGCCTGACGGGTATGCCCTCTTCCGACCCAAAGCCCTGAATGAGCCGGCTGTACCCCGCGGTGAAATGCAATTGACGGAAATACCATTCGGCCTTGGCGTCGGCTTGCTGGAGAAGGTTGTTCGAAAAGGAAGAATTGTTTTGCGTGTGATAGTGCGAGTGCGCGTAGTCGGACGTGAGAATCAGTCCGCGGATTGGCGTATATCCAACCGCCCCGCCGTACGACTCGCCACCATAGAGAATCAGCAGGGTCTGAGGAATCCCGGGATTCGGAATCGGTGTGGGGATCAGACCGGTCAGGCTTTGAATCGAGTCCCCGCTGGAGCGGCTGTAATTCCCGTTGACCGAGAACTTGCCTGCGGATAAGCCAGTGCTGTAGCCCTGGCTGAACGAGTCGGAGTTGCTCAGGGAGTCGATACGATTCTCGCTGCCATTCGCGGAGACGGTCCAGATCCAACTCCCCAGTTTCCGCCCGACGTTCACTCCGTAACCATAACCGGATTGGGTGTAGGTTGCGAGTGCTGTCTGTGCGTTGCGCGCATAGCGGAAGGAGCTATTTCCTGTCCAGGCGCCGACTCGGCGGGAATAACTGAGGTTCCCCGCGCCCCCGGTAGCCGCCTGGTTGTAAACATTCGAAGTGTAGCGAGTCACACTGCCATAGATAGAAGCCATTCCTCCCCACAGAGGATGGCCGTAGGAGGCGCCTCCGGTGTAGTCATTGGAGGAAACACTCAAACCGAAATAGCTCTGCGTACGATGATCTACGGTTCCCTGGAAGCTCAGATCGTGGACAGGAGTGTACGTGGTAGTCGCAGACAGATCGATGGAGTGAGATGAGGATCTGATCGGCGACAAGATCACGCCTCCTTCCTCGACGGTTGGCTGCAGGAGGGACCCCGCCAGGTTGTCGGTGTAGGCGACGCCCATGACCACCATCAGTCCGTTTGCCGGATTGACGGTCAGGCTGGCGGCAGCATTGTCATACGTCTCTTGAATGGGAGCACCGGAGAAGTCGACGGTGAAATGGTTTCTGCTCAGGTTCGCCATAAAACTGGTCCGTTGTGCGAACCGCCGCGAGATGCCCAGTTGCACCTGATTCTGGTCGGTGCTTCCAATCAGTGTTTGCGATCCGTCGGTGATCTCAGGCAACGTTTCGGTGAGCTTGAAATCGGAATAGCCACCCATCAGGTTGAAGCCGAGTAATTGATAGCCGCTATGCAAGCTGAAGACCCGGGAATGGCTGTCGCCTCTAGTATCGGCGCCGAGGACCTCGTAATTGCTGTCGCCGGTTCCATAGCTCACAGACAGCGAGGGAAAGGACGGCTGGAAGTAGCTCCAATTGACGTTGAAATACTGATCCGAGCCGCGCGTTTTGTAGGCCACGGTTCCAGGAAGGCCGAACTCGCCTTCATGATTCCAGTTCTTGCCGAAGCTGATAGAGCCCGGGTAACGGCTTCCGCTGAAGAGTTGAGTATTCGCATTCACGCCGCTGGTGTCGAATATGGACTGAATGCTGGAGTTCGCACGCGACAAGTTGTAGTAAGGACTGATCACAAAGTTGATCACGCGCGGATCGAGGTAGTCACCGTGCAGGTCAGCCTCGCCACCTACGGTGAGGCTGTGCGCGGACTGCGACAGGTTGCCGTTGGAGGCGAAGTATCCGACCGCGAGACCGCTATCGAGATTCATGTGCAGGTCGTCGCCGACCGTGACCTGCGCGCGTGCGCCCGCGGCTACCAGAAGCAAGCCCAGCGAGATCGCGAACCGCATTTGTCGCATGAACTGCATTGCCCCTCCTACAGCTCCTCGACCCGGGCTTTCTTACGTAGCTGCTGGTGGAGGGTCCGGCGCAGTGTGTCGATCTTGCTTGCTTCCAGTTCTTTCTTGAGCGAATCCTTGACCTGTTCGTAGCCGGTCTGGCTGGAGGCTTTCTGCCCGTTCACGCGAACGATGCACCAGGAATTCTCGGCGCGGATCAGTTCGCTTACCTGTCCCGGTTTCATCCCGAAAGCGACTTTGGCCACTTCCGGAGGCATCTGGCTTCGCGCAATAAATTGATGGTCTCCCATCATGACGCGCCAGTCGTCTTCAGAAATCTTTTCAGCCAGCATGCCAAACTCTTCGTAGCTTTTCGTCTTCCGGGCCTGTCGCAAGGCATCCTCAGCCCGCTGGCGCACGCTGGCTTCCTGTTGCGGTGTTGCATTGTCAGGAATGGCCAGAGAAATGGTCTGCACGGAGACCGACTCCTCGGCAACAAATCTGGCTGGATTCTTCTGGTAGAAGGCTTGCACATCGGCGTCTTTTACCGCCGCTTTTTGCGAGACTTCGACCTGCAGCAGATCCTCGATCATCATCGAACGGCGTATCTTTTCGCGCAGCCTGGACGTTGAGCCGCCACACTCCGCTTTCAGGTAGGAGCGGAAATCCTGCTCGGAACTAAACTGCTCGCGGAAGGCCTTCATGCCGACTTCAAGCCGGACCGACGATACCTGCACATTTCGGCGCGCAGCCTCCTGGTACACAAGTTCTTCGAACTCGAGCATGTCGAGTGCGCCGCGCCGGATGTCGGCTTCCATGGATACGGGAAATTTGCCGCCATGCTGGCGGGCATAGGGAAAGATGGTCATCATCTCGCGCAGCAGGTCATGATCCGTGAGCAATGTGCCATTCACCCGGGCCACGGCCCTCCCGGTTGGAGTCATGGTCGTGCTCTTGAACATCGACGCTGGCGCCGCAGCCGGAGTCTGACCTACAGTCGAAACTGCCGCGCCCACGACCAGGATGAAACCGAGGTATTTGTTTCTCATGTGTGTCATCTCAAAAAACAATGAAAGAAGGGGCGAGCGGGGGCTCTCCCCCCATCCTTTCTTAGAACGTAATGCTGTTGATCCCGTAGGCTTCGTTCGATCGGTCGGCATGGCAGCTACGGCAGAACTGCGATGACGAATTGCTGGCTGGATTGTTTGAGTCATACCAGCCTTTCACGAACATACGCGTGGGGTAGATTGCTGGCGTACCACCCGCGTAAGCGCCACAATAAGGATCGGTTGCTCCGCCAGTCGTGCAATTTGCGGTGGGGGTCCACACTTGCCCGATGGATTGGCGGCGCTTGGTCATGGAGTGATGGTCGTGGCAGCTGGTGCATTCCATATAAGCACCGGCCGCCGTTGAGGGGGTACCATTGCCAACCGTGGTGCCACCTGCCGCGGCACCGTAGAAGCTGCCGGCGTGGCCGTAAGCAGCGACGAAAGCTGCCTGGGCCGGATCGTTCGTCCACCACACCTTACCGTTCGCATCCACTGTGCCGGCCCAATGCTTGCCACCAGGTGCTGGTGCCGGAACGTAGGGGATGTGAACAGGATGATCGTTGGTCAAGCCCTCGGCATCCGCGGCCAGATACGTGGGTGCATGAGCAGAACCGCCGTCCACTGTTTCAACGGTGGTTCCATGCATGCCCGTGATGCTGGCCGATCCGTCATGGCAGGTCAGGCAGATCGCTGTGCGATACAGCGGGTCCTTCGTGCCATTCACGAAACTGGCGACCGTGGGATAAGTCGTAAACGTGATGCCGCCGTACGTGGTGTACGTTTTTCCGAGAAAGGACGTGCCCCAGAGAACAATGGTGCCCGTACTTGTGTCGGTGCCGCCGGCACCAGCAGAGCCACTGTGCGGTTGGTGACACGAAACGCACCCGCGGCCATTAATGTTGTGCGCGCCCAGAACGTCCTGGTCGAGCGTAAACTGAGCCATCGCAGTGCCAGCAAAAGCCACCACGAGAATCAGTGAGAGAAGGATGATGTGACGTTGTTTCATCCTGTCAAGACCTCCTGTTACTTGGTCTGCACTGCTGCGGAAGCTGCCAGCACTTCCACCCTGTCTCTCGCCGGTCTGGCTGGAGAAAGACAAACTTTGTAACTCCTAGCGATTCACCTGGTTAGCCGCTGACGGCGCCAAATGACCTCCCTGCACACCGCCTTCATGTTCGCGCTTAGCCTGCTCAACTGCGGCTTCCGCCTCGGTGGTGTATCGAAAAACCTGCAACCGGCCATTCAGAACCTGTTCGGCGACGATGACACGGTTGTTCTTGTCGATCGTCAGGCCCGAGGGCAGTGCGAACTGGCCCGGGAAATAACCGTACTCGCCGAAGAAAGCACACAAGCGGCCTTGACGATCAAAAACCTTCACGCGATTCTGATCGGCATCGGCGACCCAGATGTGGCTGTCCGAGTCAATGGCGATGCCCTTGGGGCGAGCGAAATCCCCCGGCCCGTCGCCCGGCTTACCGAAGGTGCTGAGAAACGTGCCGTCCGCGTCGAAGATCTGAATGCGCTGGTTCAGGGTGTCGCTGACATAAATGTCGCCATTGGGCCCCACCGCGATGTTGGTCGGTCTGGCGAACGTTCCAGGCGAGTCATCTCCTGCTTTCTTAGGGGGGCCACCGACGGTGCGCAGAAACTTGAAGTTATCGAGGTCGTAGACGGCGACATTATCCTTCAAGACATCGGTGACATAGAGAAGCCGATTCTTGTTGTCCACGGCCAGGCCACTGGGCCGCGTGAGCCGATCCGACCCGAAGCTGGCTTGAAACTTGTGGTTCGCATCGAACACGAACACCCGCTGGAAACCGGAATCGGCGACGAACAGGCGATCGGCATCATCCACGGCAAGTCCGACGAGCGACTTGAAGCGCGCATCTCTTCCGTTGCGGATAAATTCGACTGCCTTGGTTTCAGGATTAAAAATGAAGACCGCGCCCACGTAGGTATCAGCGGCGTAGATGTTGTTCTTCGAGTCGACCGCGAGACCGTACGGCCGGACCAACTTGAAGCGCGAGTCGGATTTTGCCGTCTCGACGGGCTGAATTCCAGCCAGCCGCAGCATCCAGCTGTCTTTTTTCTTTTCCTTTACCGGGGCAACGGGTGCGACCGGCTTCGGTTCTCCACGGTATTGCTCGATCCAACGAATGCGAGCGATGTCCGGGGGGTCGGGCCACACGAGATTGCTGGTATCGACCTCAGGCAATTGGGGAGCCTTCGGGGTTTCCACGACCGCTTTCTTCTTCTTCCCAGCATGTGCGCTGGGTACCAGAGACAATGCAAGGCCGGCGACCGCCAGGCCCAGGATCGCTTTCCGATAAGTTGAAGACACAAATCGCAGCATGTTCAATTTGCTCCAAAATTTTGTTGATGACAGTTGCGACAGAATTCCAGGCTGGGCGGCAGGTCTTTCACCAACATAGCTCGCGCGCCGCCGGCGTGAGGCTGGTGACAACTCAGGCATCCCAACGGCCACTTCACCTTGGAAGGATCTGCAGTGTCGCGCACGTCGGTCACGGGATGCCGCCCGACGGGATGCCCAGTTCCGTCTTTCAGGTCAAACTGCGCGGGATGCTTCGCCGCGAAATAATCTTCCGGAAGCTGGACCTTGCCGTCGAAGATCGTGACGGCGTGTGCGTTCTGCAGCTTGGGGTGTGTGGCACTGGTGCTATGACACTCCGTGCACACTCCGTTGCCTTCCGCCCGCAGCAGCTTCGGATGTTCGCCGCCATGCGGATCGTGGCAAGTGGTACAGCCCTGCTCGAAAGCGGGCTGGTGGAGAACTTTCTTGTTTCCCTGTTCCGCCTGATCGACGTGACAATTCAGGCAGACGTTAACGGCATCCGGCTTCGGAAATGCGCGCGTCTTCCCGGCATGTGGATTGTGGCAATCCGTGCAATCGCCCTCGGCTCCGGGATGTTGAAACTTCGACTTCTCAATTTTGTCGGCCTGCTCGGAATGACATCCGACACAAATATCCTTGACCTTCGCCTGGGTGAGAACCACCTTCCCGTTCCTGGGAGCCTCGTGGCAGACCTCGCACAACTTCTCTCCGAAAGGAGGATGAACGAAGGCTTGCATGAGCTTAGGCTGAACAGACTGGTGAGGATCGTGACAGGTCACACAGTCGGATTTGCCGAAGGGCTGCCCGTTGTGCGCTTTGATGAGACCTGCATCGCTCGCGTCATGGCACTCGAGGCAAAGCGCAGGCGTGGACTTGGTCAGGTGATATGCGAATTCCGGGTTCGATTTGTCGCCCGACTTGTGCGTGACGTGGCAGGAATCGCAGCCCAAATCGAGAGCCTCGTGCCGGCTGCCGCCCTTGGGAACATCCACCCCCGTTTTGTGGCAGCTCAGACAGAGATTCTCAGCCGGCGCAGAGCCCGATGTTGACTTGAGCAAATCGTTCGCTTTGCCGGATGCATGCGGATCATGACAGGTAAGGCAATCGCGGGTTGCCTGATCGTGAACATGACTGCCGGGTGCGCCTTCTTTCTTGCTGTGACACTGAAGGCAGAGCTTGGTGGGAGTCGCAGTGAGTAGCTTGACCCGGGTTATATCCTTGCCCACACGCACTTCGTGACAGCTCAGGCAGTTTTTCTCCGTGGCCGAATGGGCATTTTTGTTCTTCGCCTGATTCTCGTGACATCCAATGCAGGCCGTCGCATTCACATTCGGATCCAGCATGGTCGGATGCTGCTGTGCCGCCGCGGCAACGGCCAGGAATGCTATGGAAAGAATCAGACGCCCGAGCGTTACCGCTGACTTGACACACGAATGTGACTGCAACGAGCCAATTCCTTTCGCGACATGGCGGAAATCAGTCACGTTCTTTGCGCTCCAACTCCCGGATATAGGCGCCCAGCGAAATCACTACAGCCAGAAACGCCGTAACGGGGATGATCAGTTCCCTTCTCCTGCGCGTGCGTTCGCGCAGAGCTTCCTCGGCAGTGTTTCGCGCCTTGATTGCGACCGTGGTGCCTGCGCTCAATTCAGCATCGACGCGCGGCAGGCTGGCGGTGTGGACTCGCACGCGCGCCTTGGTAAGAGCGTCCTTCGCCTGAGCCAGTTGTAGTTCCGCGTCGGCTACGTCCATGCCGGCGCTGGCGGCGCGATCCATCAGCATTCGTACTTCGCCCACCTGCGCTTCGAAGCGAGTGAGGTGGTCGTGAATCGCCTGAGCAGCGCGGCCGGGATCATCATCGGCGGAGTGACACTCGGCGCAAGCCGCACCCTTGGCCAGGCCCACGAAATTGTCATCGGGATGCTTGATTTTGTGGCTGGTGTGACAGGTTGCGCAGCCCTCGGGGAATGCTTCCTTATGAACGCTCTCGTTGAAGAATTGCGCCTGCAGAACGTGACAGGTGGAGCAAACATTCGCGACCGAGCCCGCGCCTGGAGGAACTGCACCGTGACTGCCATGACAGGTCGAGCAGGTCGGAGCTGAGAGGTCGCCCCGCTCAACCATTGCTGCGTGATGCACGCTGTCGGTGTAGTCGGCGAACTGCGTAGCTCCCAATTTGTAGGACTTCATCAGGTCGCCGTCGGAGTGGCAGCGCTTGCACGTGGACGCAACGTTTGTAGGATGAACCGGCGAGCGTGGATCACTTGTGGCCAGGATGTCGTGCGCACCATGGCAGTCCGTACACACCGCGACACGCTCGTCCCCCTGCGCTCGTTTCATCCCATGAACACTGGTGTGATAGAGCGCGAGCTGGTCGGTTCGGAGGGATGGGTTAAAAGCTTTCATGCGACTGCCATCCGCATGGCAGGAACCGCACAGTTCGGTGACCTGCGCACGCGAGATGTGGCCGCGAAACCCGCTTCCGGGCGCCTTGGGACGCGCTTCGTCTTCGGCGTTACCTCCGTGGCACGTGGTACAACTCATGCCTTTGTGACCGTGGACACTGACGGCACTCTGGTCTACGACGACCTTCAGGTTGCCTTGCAACTTGGAATGGCAATCGACGCAAACATTCTTCGCCGGCTCGGCCATAAGGCACGGCACCAGCATGGCGAAACAAATCAACATCCGACGAAAATGCGCGCTAGAAATCCTCATCTCCCTATCTGGTTACCTCGACACGTATCCAACCACGCTCATGGATGCGAGGTAGATCAAAACGAAAATGATTCCTACCTGTACCCAACGAGATCGGCGGGTTCCAGCCAGAACCTCAACAAAGGGGAGCGCCATCCAGGCGGCGCCTCCGAGCCCGAAACCCAGGATGCCAAGGACTTCTCCATCCAAGTGCAGGATGTGGGCCGGGATCAGCTTCAGGGTCTGGAACTGCGCCAGGAAATACCATTCCGGCTTGATGCCGGGAGGTGCCGGGGAGAATGGATCAGCCTTCGTACCCAGTTCCCAAGGGAAATAGACAGCCAGGACAATCAACAATGCCAGCGCGGCGTACCACCCGATCAGTTCACGCAGAAAGAAGTTTGGAAAGAAACGCATTTCTTTCCTGCGATCGGGATGCTCCTCCCACTCTTTTTCCACCGAGGCCGGCACGCTGGTTCCGAACTTCTGCACGAGCAGCAGGTGCGAAATCAGGATTCCGATGGCAAGAGCGGGCAACACGGCAACGTGCAATCCGAAGAAACGCGTCAGGGTTGCGCCCGAGACATCTTCGCCCCCGCGCATGAAAATCATGATGGCACGGCCCACGACCGGCACCTGGCCGGCGACTTCGGTGCCAACCTTGGTGGCAAAGTAGGCGCGCGTATTCCAGGGCAGCAAGTAGCCGCTGAAACCAAAGCCCAGCACCAGGAAGAGCAGGATCACGCCGCTGATCCACGTCAACTCGCGCGGCTTGCGATAGGCGCGAGCCAGCGCCACGCTGAACATGTGAGCGAATGCGCAGAAGACCATCAGGTTCGCTGACCACGAATGCAGGGAGCGAATCAGCCAACCGAACTGCACGCGGTTGGTGATGTTCTGCACGCTTTCAAAGGCCTCGCCGGCGCTCGGGTGGTAGTACAGGAGCAAGAGAACGCCGGTGAGCAACTGCACTCCGAATAAGAACAGGGTCAGGCCACCGAGGAAATACCAGGAACTGTGACGATGAACAGGAACCGTCTTCTCACGCAAAGGCGAGAGGGACTCCTCCAGATTGAGGCGCTCATCGATCCAGGTCTGAACTCGGCTCGCGGCGTTCATGACTAGGCAGCCTGCTTCCGGATTACGTAAATTTCCTGACCACGCACGTTCACTTCATAGGTATCGAGTGCGCGGGGAGGAGGCCCCGATACGTTGCGTCCATTCACGTCATAGCAACCGTTGTGGCAGGCACACCAAACCTGTGTCGTCTCCGGACGGTACTGCACCGTGCAGCCAAGGTGCGTGCACACGCCGGACATGGATCGGTACTCGCCCGACGCAAGACGCAGCAGCAGGGCCGGGCGGCTTCCGAAGCGGAAAGTCTTCCCGCTATTCGGTTTCAGTTCATCAATGCGGCCAGCCAGCGCTTCATTCGCATTCATGCCTGCCTCAGCGGGCGGGACGAGATAGCGCAGAACCGGATACAACAACGAAAGAACAGAACCTACTACCGTGCCCAGCAGAAACCGAAGGGCCGTGCGACGTGGCATCGAAGTCGCATTCGGTTTCTCAAGAGGGCATTCACCTGGAAGAGCTCGCGTGACCATCGAACAGTCCTTTCCTCATGCAGGCGGAACTTCGCCTGAGCGCTGGAGAACACTCATTGCCCACCACTTACCGAGTGGTATTCACCATTAGGGGGAGCTGTCTCGAGAAAGCGACCTCACGCAACTTGGCAGCGGGTCCACTTTCGCAATCGAGACGGTGTTACACCTGGAGCATTGACTGCTTGCAACTCGTACTCACACAAAATCCGTTGCCACGAGCGACAGGGTCAGGGGCCTGAGGACTGTGTAATCTCGTGAAGCGAAAGATGGGGGTTTTCGCCCGGAATGTGCCTGCAACTTTGGAATTTTGCGGCTACGACGTCTTCACGTCTCAGCCGAGGGGGAATTGATTGAGGCAAAGTTATCGTCCAAGTTCAAAAAACACAAGACGAAATTGAACGCCAAATGTAAAAACCCTTTGACAAAACTTGTTCGGTAAAGTGCAGCGATTGTGCACTCCAACTGCTGGTGCAAAACAGAGCCCTAAACAACGAATCAACGCTTCTTCTCACGTCAAACGAAGGAAGAAATACTGCCCAAACACTACGTCTTCGTGCAGGTCCGCGTGCGCGGGCATAGTGGCCCTCGGGGTTACTGATGTTCGTTTCGAAGGTTACGGACGAAACGAAGGCGCTGAGCCTTGAAATTGGATAGGCAAGTCCAGTTTTGGCGGGCACGATCGCTCTACGCCAAGGATTTCCTTAAGTTCAAATCGAGCGCAGGACATCTGCCGGTTCGGCGGAGGCGGCGCGCGTTGCGGGGAGTGTGGATGCGAGCAATCTCAACACCATCATGATCGCCACTCCAGCCAGATAGATTTGCACGTCGGTTGCACTCACCTCAAAAAGAAAGGAACTCACCAACCTCGACAGAGCCAGGGATCCGAGCAAGCCGAGTCCGCACCCGATGAGCGCCAGCTTTGCGCCGGAAGTTAGCACGAGTTGCGCGATGCTCGTGCGCTGCGCGCCCAGCGCCATTCGGATCGCGATTTCCTGCGTGCGCAATGAAACGGAGAACGCCACCACCGCGTAAATCCCCGTGATAACCAACAGAAGAGCACCTAGAGCGAATCCCGTAATGAGGCTGGTGTTGAAGCGCCTGGGCGCTTCGATGTTGACGATTGCTTCGTCCATGGTCTGCACTTGTTCGAGGGCGAGCAACGGGTCGATCTCGGCGACGGTGGCGCGCAGAGTTTTCATCATCTGCTCCGGGGGCAGCGCGGAGCGCAAAGTGATGAATCCGCCGGCCGCATCGGTCAGATCCCCGGATGGGTCGGGGCTGGTGAGCAGAGTGGGTTGTTCCTCGGGGGTATACCACTGATCGTTACTCGGCTCATCCCGTGAGCCCATCTTGGTGTCCGCTACGACGCCAACTACCGTAGCCCAAGGTAGCGTTTTTCGCGGATTACCTGCATGCATACGCCTGCCAATCGCCCGCTGGCCGGGCCAGCAGCGTTCGGCCATCGACTGGTTGACGATGACTACCGGCGGTGCGTTGGCCCGATCGTCAGCAGTGAAATAGCGACCGTCGAGTAGGGGAATCCGCATGGCGTTGAAATAGTCGCCGTAGGTAGTGGCAAACATAGCAAATCGCAATTTCCAGGTGGCCGCAGTCTCACCCTCGACGGTGTACGCAGACTGCGGGACCAGTCCCGTTGCAGGCAACGTATTGCCGATGCCCACCGCGATCACACCGGGTTTGGCGGAAAGTTTGTCAACCACGGCATGGTTGAAGTTGTGCGACGTAGCAGCTGTCGGATAGTTCTGGAGGGGCAAGCGAAATTGGGCAGTCAATACATGGTCGGCGCGGAAGCCTGGATCGACGGCGCGCATTCTCTGGAAGCTGCGCATAAAGGCGATCGAGGTGGTAAGCAGGATCAACGCGACAGCGATTTCCGCCACAACCAGTGTGGATCGCAACCATGTGTGGCTGGCCGTGCCCGAGGCGTTCGGTCCTCCGGACTTGAGACTTTCGATCGGGTTGGCCCGCAGAGCTCCAAAGGCGGGTGCAAGACTACAGATCGCGCCAGTCGCCAAAGAGAGAAACAGAGCGAACGCCGCCACTCCGCCATCGATGGCGATGGAATCGATACGCGGCATGGATTCGGGGAGGAGGTGCAGTGTCGTTCGGATCACAGTGGCCGACAACGCCAAACCTAAGCCGCCGCCGGCAATGCCCAGGACCAATCCTTCGGCCAGGCACTCGCGAACAACAGCACGCGAGCTCGCACCCAATGCAAGGCGCAATGCGGATTCGCGCCGGCGGCGAATGGAACGAACCAGCAGCAGGCCGGCGACGTTGGCGCTCGCCGCCAGCAACACGACGAAGACGGCTAGCGAGAGGATCCGCAGCAGGGGGCGGACTTCGCCAACTCCATACTCAAGCAGCGGAGTGACATCGCCGCGAATGTGAATCGCCGATTGGCTGGCGGGGAAGTCGCGCATGATTTGCTGAGCGACGCGGTCGGCATCCTGCGCCGCTTGCTTCAGCGTGACCACCTCCTTGAGGCGCGCCACCATTTGATATCCCCAGAATCCGGCGTGCTCCTCAGCAAGTTCCTCGGGCGTGAAACTCATCGGAACCCAGAGTTGGATCTGGTCCAGGCGGCCGTCTTCCAACGGAAACTCAAAACTGCGGGGCATCACACCGATGATGGTGTAGGGTCTGCGATCAAGGGTGATGGAACTGCCGAGAATCCCGGGATCGCGGTGATAGCGCGTCAACCACAGGGCACAGCTGATGACTGCCACTGGCTGGTGGGCAGCGTCCTCCTGTTGCGTAAACACCCGGCCAAGCATTGGACGAACACCCAGCGTCGGAAAGACGTTCGCGGTAAACCGCGCGGCGTTCACTTCCTCGGGAGTCGCGCCACCGGAAATCTCAAAGCCCACCGGGATGTAGCCACCCATCGACGAGAAGGCATTGCCTGCGGCCGCATAGGTGCCGATTTCGCGGGCCGTCACCGACGTCCCGGGTCCGTCTCGCAGATGGTCGCCCAGCAGAACAAGGCGGTCGGGATCATGGAACGGCAGAGGCCGGAGTAAGATGCCTTCCACCAACGAGAAGATGGCGGTCGCCGCTCCGATCCCGAAGGCCAGGGTGAGAACCACGGTGAGGCTGAAACCGGGCGCCTTGCGCAGCCGGCGAAATGCAAAGCGAACATCTGATGCGAGCATGTTCATGCGCTCTCCTCAACCGTAAATCTGGGAATCTTCCGCTTCGCGAATGCGAGGCAGCTTCACACGGACTTCACAGCCGCTGTTTCCGTTTCGATTCAACAATTCGATCGACCCGCCATGGGCCTCGGCAATCTGGCGCGACAGCGCCAGACCGATACCGCTGCCCGAGGGCTTCGTTGTGTAAAAGGGGACGAATGCATTGCTGGGATTCATGAGTCCGGGTCCGTTGTCGTCGACCATTAATACAACGTTCTGGCTCTCAATCGCCCAACGGACGCTCACCTCGGGCGCCCCGGATTGGCCAACGGGTTTCGAGTTGCCGTTCGTTTCGAGAGCGGCCTCGACTGCGTTGCGGACGAGATTGATCAGCATCTGTTCGATCTGATCGGAGTCTACGGACAGCACGACTTCCGGCCCGCTCGCAATCACAACCGGCAGGCGGGTTTCGAGCATGGCAACGCGCTCGACAATGGGGCGCAGCGGCACGGGCTTCTTTGCGGGCGGTGGCATCTGGGCCAATTGCCGGTACGCTTGCAGAAACCGGTTCAGGGAGGCGGTACGCGCTTCGATAATGGCCAGGCCTCGCTCAAAGTCGCGTCGCTCTTCCGGACCTAAATCGGCTTGAACCAGGCGCGCGCTCAAGCTTCCGGCAATGGATTTGATGGGGGTAAGGGAGTTATTGAGTTCGTGGCCGAGCACGCGGATCAACCTTTGCCACGCCGATCGTTCCTCCTC
Source organism: uncultured Acidobacteriota bacterium (assembly GCA_963733805.1). Lineage (GTDB taxonomy): Bacteria > Acidobacteriota > Terriglobia > Terriglobales > Acidobacteriaceae > Gp1-AA133. Next base: position 229,091 of record CAVTEO010000017.1, read on the forward strand.
GCGGAGAGCGCGGCTCACATCCGAGAGCACCACCAGAGTGTGGGGCTCGCCCTTCTCGCGGAATCTGCTGCGCCTTACAACCCAGCGAACGTTGGACCCGTTTGGAGGTAAAGCTATCAATCCTTCATTGGGCGTATCGAGGCATGGAGCGAGACCTGTTTCGTCGGCCCTGCGTCCGAGCAGCCGGCCGGAGGCTTGCCGGAGAAGTTTTTCGCCCGCCGGATTCACCAGCTTGATGAAGCGTTGCGAATCAAAGGCGAATAAAGGAGCATCGATCTCTTCCACCACGCGCCGGAGCACAGCCGTCGCTTCGATGGCACGGAGGCGTTGATCGGCCAGCAAGTCGGCGAGAGCATTCACTTCAAGCGAGAGTTCTCCCAGAGCATCCTCGACGGAGGCTCCGCGCGCGCGAAAGGAATAGTCTTCCTCCCGGAGCGCGGCGACCACGTTGGCAAGAGTTTGGATGGGACGAATCGTTTGCTCGTGTAAAACCACCGCAAAGATCCACCAGGCCAGAACAATCGTGAAGGAAAAGATCAACTTCGATTCCACTGACCAGGGTTCCAGCCAGATGAGGATCACGCAAACCAGGGTTCCAGGGAGCGCAACCAACAGGGCGTAGAGCCAGATGCGATGCTCGTACCGCAGACGCCGCTTGCGAGGAGTTCCTCCCGTTTTCGCCTTGCCGCTGGTCTGCGGACTAAAGGCCATGTTTCTCCATGCGTCGATAGAGCGCACCTCGGCTTACCCCGAGGGCCTCGGCTGCCTGGCTGATGTTCCCCTGAAAACGCTGCAAGGCCTTACGGATCAGCACCGCTTCGACTGCTTCCAGACTGAGTTCCTCCAGATTGGCGGCCTGGGGACGCTGAAGATTGAGGCCCAAGTCGGCGGGCTGAATCTCGCGGCCGCGACACATCAGGACAGCGCGCTCGACCGTGTGGTCAAGTTCGCGGACGTTTCCGGGCCACGCATACTGAGCCATGACTTGCAGTGCGAGCTTGTCGAATCCATCGATTTCCCGCCGGTAGCGCAAAGCATAGCGATTCAGGAAATGCAAAGCCAGGGTGGGAATGTCTTCGCGTCGTTCGCGCAAGGGTGGAATGCGAATCTCGATGGTGTTGAGCCGGAAGAGTAGATCCTCGCGAAATTCTCCGGCAGCACAAGCAGCTTGAAGATCGGCATTGGTGGCGGAGATCACGCGCACATCGATCTTTCGCGAGCGGGAAGATCCAAGCCTCTCGATTTCGCCGGTCTCTAACACCCGCAGCAGCTTGGCCTGTTGCCGGACGGGAACGTTGCCGATCTCGTCGAGAAAGACTGTGCCACCGTCCGCGAGTTCGAAGCGGCCCATGCGGTCTGCTCGCGCATCCGTAAATGCGCCCTTAACGTGGCCAAAGAGTTCGCTTTCGAAGACTCCTTCCGCCAACGCGCCCGTATTCACCGCAACCAGTGGACGCGAGGAGCGGTGAGAAAGCATGTGCAGGGTCTGGGCAACGACTTCCTTGCCGCTACCGTGCTCGCCCGTGATCAGCACGTTGGCATCGGACGGACCGACCCGGGCAATCGCGTCAAGGACAGGCTGCATGGAAGCTGCGGCAGCGATAAATTCAGACCGCCCCTGCACTTGCAGAACACGGTTTTCCGCTGCCAGGCGCTCGGCTTTCTGTAGAGCCTGGTAAAGTTCAATCTGGGTGCGCAAGATCGCAAGGAGTCGCTCGTTTTCCCACGGCTTCTGAACGAAGTCCCGGGCGCCCCGCCGCATGGCTTCGACGGCCAGTTCCACATTGCCCCACGCCGTCATCACGATGACAGGGAGATTGCTGTCGACACTGATGATTTCGGAAAGAAGGTCCAGACCCTCCTGACCAGACGTCGTGTCCCTCGTATAGTTCAGATCAATAAGGACGGCATCGTAAAACTCGGATGCCAAGGCTCCGCGGACTTCCGCGGGCGACTTGGCGACGTCGACACGGTAGCCCTGGGGGCGAAGCAAGAGGACAAGCGCTTCAAGCACATCCGGCTGATCGTCGGCGGCCAGCAAACGCCCGGAATGACTGAAGCGCTGTTGTTCAGGGGCGGGGGCGGCTGGGTGCGACTTGGCCGGAATCGGCATACGTTATGGGGATGCAGCCGAAAGGGTTCCGGTCACAGCATCCTGAATCAAGACTCCATTATGTTCCAAAGTCGTGCCGGTCGCGCGGTCAAGTTCGACCCGGGCTTTCTGGTGAGTCGTTGAAGCTGTAACGAGGTCCAACTCTGCCAGGGCCAAGTCACGCTGTACGGTCATGGTCTGATAGCTGGAGCCGGAGCCCAGTTCCTGCTCTTTCTTGGTGATCTCAAAGGTCCGCTGGGCCAGGTCGCGGGCTTTGCGGGCTGCCTCTACGCGGGCACGGGACTGTTCCAGAGCGTACTGGGCGTTGCGCACTTCGATGCGAATCTGCTTTCGCAGTTGCTCCTTGCGAAGTTCCGCCTGCCGGTACTCCAATTCGGAGCGATACTGGTCGGCCTTGGCCACTCGATTGCGAAACGGGATGTTCACGTTGAAACCGACATAGTAGTCCGGGGAAGAGTTGTTGAAGGCATTCTGCCAGGCGCCCGTGAGATCTGGGGGAACGCTGGCGGAGTTCCCGGGCGTCACGAGTCCAGCCAGGCCCGTACCGCCATAGAAACCCACCAGCGAAAGTGTGGGCAACAAGGCATTGCGTGCGGCCTTCCGGCTGATCTGGCGATTCATCAGGTCGATATCCGTTTCGAGGAGCTCAGGCCGGTTCTTCTGTGCCTGCGCGATCAGCTCAAGGATGGGAGAGTTCTTTTCCTCGCTACCGGTTCCCGTGCGGTCTGTGGGAATCACCGGCATCTCTTCCAGGGCGGGATCATCGAGGCTTTTGGTGAGCGCATTCTTCATGAGCGATTCCTGCAGTTGCAGGGTGGTGCGGGCCACAGTCAGGTCTTGGTCACGCTTGGAGACTTCGGCCTCGGCCTTCATCACATCGAGGGCGGGAATGGCCTCCAACTGCAACTGCTTCTTCGCATTGTCCAACGTCTGGTTGGCAAACTGCAGAGATTGCTCTTTGACACGCGCCTCTTCGTAAGCCCCGACCAGGTCCCAGTAAATGTTTTCGATCTGCGTAACCGTGGCAATCACCTGATCCTTGAAAGCGATGTCAGAGATCTTCTTGTTGTTGCGCGCGATGTGCAGGTAGCGCATGTTTGAAGCCAAGCCGAAGCCGGCAAGCAGCTGTTGCTGAACAGTGAAACGGTAAAAACTGTTGAGAGCCGGCGACAGAATCGTGAACGGCGAATTGGTGGTTTGCCGGTTGTTCTGGAACTCGAAGGTCAACGTGGTGCCGGTGGGGAAGGCTTGGGAATACCCGACATTCACATTTCCCGTATTGAGCTGCAGTGAGGGGATGCCGTAGATCCTTTGGTTTGAAAGTGGCGATGTCTGATGTTCGATTCCCAGATTCGCATTGAGTGCAGGATCATAAGAAGCGACTGGCGCACCTGTGCCCAAGGTGGATTGCACCAATCCCGAAGCTCCCGCTCCCGCTCCACCTGCGCCGCTCGAAGTGCCACCGGCACCCGCGCCGGGAGCGCCCGCTCCGTAGCCTCCGACACCGCCGCCGGGCGTTCCCTGCACGACGCCCGTGTTTACGCCGCGAAAGGAGCCGCCCGCCCTGGTGCGCAGGAGATCGGTGTCGGCGATGGGCATGTTGTAGCGGGCGATCGCAAGATCGAGGTTGTTCTCGAGCGCGAGCGCGATGGCATCCTGAAGAGTGAGATACAACTTGCCATCCCGCACCAGTTGATCGATGCGAGAGGAATTTGCGAGCGTGGGCTTTGGTACCTGCTCGGCGGAGTACGCCTTGAGCGGGTTGTAGGAATGCGGCATCTCCAGCGTCATTGAGGTTCGCGCCTGAGCTGGGGCCGGAACAGAGGAGAAACCTATGATTCCCAGGAGCGTCGCTGGTACTCGCGCCATGCCGAGAAAACGCCACATCATCGCGACCCCGTGGCAGCCTGCGGGACTGAGGGGACGGCGCTGTCATCCGCCAGCCATCCGTCGTGCAGTTGAATAATGCGGCTGCCGTAAGCGGCATTGGTTTCCGAGTGTGTCACCTGGATGATGGTGGTGCCCTGCTGATTGAGTTCGCGGAAGAGTTCCATGATCTCCTTTGCTTGCGACGAGTGGAGATTGCCTGTCGGTTCGTCGGCAAGCAGGAGAGCGGGCTTATGCACGACGGCCCGTGCGATCCCAACCAACTGCTGTTGGCCACCGGAGAGTTGGCTGGGAAATAAATCCTTCTTGGCGACAATCTGAAATCGATCCAGGGCGTCTGCCAGCAGGCTCTGCCGCTGCCTGGAGGGAACATCTTTGTAGGAAAGCGGCAGGTCGATGTTTTCTCGGACGGTGAGATCGTCGAGCAGGTGATAGCTCTGAAACACCACCCCGATATTGCGCTTGGCGAGATCAGCGCGCTCCTTACGCTTCATGGAGTGAACCGGCTGCTCCCGAAACCAGTACTCGCCGGCCCATCCGTCATCGAGCAGCGCGACGACGTTAAGCAAAGAGCTCTTCCCTGCTCCGGATGGCCCCATGATCGTAACGAACTCCCCCTGCTGAATTGTGAGACTGATGCGGCGCAGGACCCAGGTCTGTCCCGCTCCGCTTTTGTAGCTGCGCTCGATGTTGTTTAGTTGGATCATGACGTTCCTTCTATAGGTCGCATTGGGTTCGCGGGCTACTCGTTTCTCAACGTTGCCATGGGCTCAACCAGTGTGGCGCGGCGCGCTGGCAAGAAACAGGCGAGGAGGCCAGCCAGCATCACTGTGAGCACCACTCCGATCAGAGTCAGAGGATCGGTCGCCGAAACGCCCGTGAGTTGGTTGGCCACAAACCGGGTCAGGACCAGACTCGCAGCCACGCCAATCACAACTCCGGTGGCGATAACCACGAAACCTCTTCTCAAAATCGATTGCAGGATGGCCTGGCGAGTGGCCCCTAAAGCCAGTCGGATGCCAATATCGTGAGTTTTTAGCGACACGATGTAGGTCATGACGCTGAAGAGACCGATGATGGCGAGAACGAATCCCAGCGAAGCGCAGGCCGTAAATGCGATGGCGGCGAATCTCGGCTTGTCGTACAAGGTGGCGTTCAAGAAATCGCTGAGCGCGAATGTTCCGGAAAGTTCCGATCCCCTGAGCACCACATCCGAATCCATCGACCAAAGAATTTGCCGGACGTTGTTGGCGATCGCGTTCGGTGGTACCCGCGTCAGCATGGCAATCGAGCGGTCACCGAAGCCGCTGAAGGAATAGGGCACGAAGCCTTTGGGCGTGGCATTCCCCGGCTCCAAAAACCGCGGCGCCTGCCTGTTCTCGAAGTCGAGCCCGCGAGCATTGTTGACCACGCCAACGATCTCGAAATACGCGTCGTGCGGGGTCTCGGGAAGCTCGTTGAAGACATTGAACTTGATCTGCTTGCCGATGGGGTCTTCGCCCGCGAAGAACCTGCGTGCCAGACTTTCGTTGACAACGGCCACCCGGCGCGCGGCCTCAATATCGCTCTGTGTCAACAGCCGCCCGCGCAGTAAATGCAGATTGAGAGTCGAGAAGTACCCTTCACTGCACATTTCCACCTGCGAATTCCACCGATCCTTGTGGGCCTTGCCGGGAATCGTGACATCCCCGTCGGGAGCAAAGAATACCGGCATGCCGATCAACTCTGTCTCACTGACGACGCCGGGAATCGTGTGCAGTTGTGGAAGCAGACGGTTGAAGAAGGCAGTCTTCTCCTCTGCTTTCGTGTAGCGGCCTTTGGGGAAATGGACATCGGCGGTGAAGATGTTCTTCGGCTGCACCCCCAGGTCCGCGCGCGTCAGCGCGAAAAAGCTTCTTGCGATCAAACCCGCGCCGGTCAGCAGGATGAGCGAAAGGGCCACCTGCCCAATGACAAGACCGGAACGAAATCGACTATGTTGAAACACGGCTGCGACGTTCACGCCCGTGCTGGCCAGACTCCTTTGCAGATCGCCACGGATGATGTGACACGCGGGCGCGATGCCGCACATCACGGTAGCCAGCAGCGAAATGCCGACCGCAAACAACAGCACCGGACGACTCAGCGAAATTACCGCTTCCATGGGCAGGATGGATTGCAGGGGCAGCAGCATGATGCCCTTCATCCCGAGGTAGGCCATCGCGCAACCGAGCGCGCATCCGGCCATGGCCAGCACCAAACTCTCCGACAGAAGTTGACGGACGAGCCTGCCTCGTCCCGCTCCCAACGCTGAGCGCAGTGCCATTTCCCGCGTACGAGCGCTGGCGCGGGCAAGTAAGAGTCCGGCCACATTGCTGCATGCGATGAAGAGCAACAGGCCCACCGCCGCGAAGAGCAGAAAAAACGTCTGCCTGGAGTTCTCCATGATCAGCTCATTCAGCCACTTCGTAACCACTCGAAACTTCTTGGGGTAGTCGTCGGGATGGGTGGGGGCCACTTGGCGGAAGATCACATCGACATCTGCGGCTGCTGTCTCAAGGGTTATACCGGGCTTCAAGATTCCAGTGGCCCAGAAGTAAACCGGATCATCCAGGTCCCATTCAAATCTGCCCCGTGCCGGCTCCGGGCGAGTCCAAGAAACCGGCATGTACAAATCGGCTCCCACTGCCTGAAATCGTGGTGGCAGGACCCCGATGATGGTTCGTGATTTGCCATTGAGCATCATGGTCTGGCCGATCACGTTCTTGTCGCCATGAAATTCCTTGTGCCAATACCGATAGTTCAGCAGGACAACCGGAGGCGCTCCGGTTTGCACATCCTGGTCACCGAACCAACGGCCCAGGAGCGGGGGGACGCCCCAGAAGTCCTTGGCTTCCGGCGTCGCTCCGACCCCTTTCAGCATTTGGGCCGTATTTCCCTTGGTGTACTTCACATACCAAAGGCCATAGGCGAGGATGTCCTCAAACGTGTGGTTGCCCTCGCGGAGCGCTTTTACATCTCCGAGCGGAAACATCCCCCGGTTTCCCCTGTCCTCCGAATCCATGACCATGATGGCGGTCAACCGGTCCGCGCTGCGGTAAGGGAACGGGTACAGCACGCCGTTGTACACAATGCTGAAGATGACGGTGGATGCGCCGATGCCGAGCGCGAGCGTCAGGATGGCAACCGTCGCAAACCCAGGGCTCGTGCGGATCTGACGGAAGGCGAAGCGCAGATCTCGGAATAGTCCACCCATGGCTCTCACTCCTGTAGCTAGACGACTTGGTCGCGCTGTCTTTCTCGTTTCAACCGAAACCCGTTTCGGCGATTCAATCACCGTGCGGCGTTCGACCTTGGCAACGAAGCGATATCCCCGCCGCGGCAAGGTCTCGATATATCGGGGATTCGTTGCCGAGTCTCCGAGTGCCTCCCGTAATCGGTTCACAGCGGCGTTCAAGCCGTGATCAAAACTTACGAACGTGTCGGCCGGCCACAAGCGAGCGTGCAACTCGTCTCGCGTGATCAGGTGGCCGGGACTATCCAGCAACATCTCCAGAACCACGAACGGCTGACCGACGAGTTTGATCCGGGTGCCATCCCTCCAGAGTTCATGCGTGTGCAAGTCCGCTTCAAAAGGACCGAAGTAAACTCGCTCCTTTGGTCGTCTCGCTGCCACATCGGGCTCGAGCGCAGACGCGGCCCCTTTCGCTCGTACACCGCGCCGCCACGCATTTCGCAGCCTTTCCATTCCCGGCATCGCAACGTCACCTTACTCATAGTGCAGCGCAACAATTGGATCGACTCTCGCGGCGCGCAATGCGGGAATCAGGCTCGCCATCAGCGCGACCAGGGCCAGCGTGAACGCGACCGCGATAAACGTCAGAGGGTCGGTCGGCTTAATGCCGTAAATGAATGTGGCCATGACCTTCCCAAGCGCCAGGGCTCCCAGCGCACCCAGCGTCACCCCGAGCAGGGCAGGCTTCATGCCTTCCACGACGATCATGCGGAAGATGTCGGGGAGAGACGCGCCCAACGCCAAACGCACCCCGATTTCCTGAATGCGCCGTCGCACACTGTACGACAACACGCTGTAGATGCCGATCGCCGCCAGCAGCAAGGCGAGCCCGGCGAAGGCGCCGAGCAGTAGAAGGTTGAACCGCTGCTGCGTGAGCGAATTGGCAACCAGGTCGTCCATCGTCAGCACGTCGCGTATGGGGATTTCGCGATCGATCTCCCGCACCGCTGCGGAAACCGCTGAAACGACACCGGCCGGATTGGAAGACGAGCGAACGACCAGCGTCAATGGGGAACGATCTCCAGGCGCCCCCTGTCGACGGACGCAGGTGTGGCAGAGGCACGTACAATGCTGCGGGCGGCCGGTTCTGGTCGAGGCCATCGTCTTTGACGTCTCCGACTACGCCAATTACCTCGCGCGAAACTCCCGGAAAGAAGGTCAGCGTAATGTGCTTGCCTACCGGATTTTCGTTTGGCCAGAACTGGTGTGCCAGAGAAGCACTGATCAGGACGGTTCCGGGGCTATCTACCCTGTCAGAGTCATTGAAGTCCCGGCCGCGCAAGATCGGGATATGAAGGGCACTGACGTAACCGGCGCTGATCACGCGTACATCGACTTCGGGCTGCTCCGACATCGGCAGCGCTGGGTACCCTTCGACTGCGATGGGTTGATGAGAACCACCTCCGCCCAGGGGGATCGAATCCACAACACCCGCTGACGTTACGCCCGGCAACGAACGGACCCTCTGCAGCACGCGCTCGAAAAATGCGACCTGCTGCTCAGGCTGCGCAAACTTCGAACGCGACACGCCAATGGTTTCAGTGAGCACTCCATGGGTGTCGAATCCGGGGTCCACTTCCCGGAGCCGCTGGAAGCTACGGATCAACAAGCCGGTGCCAATCAGCAACATCAGGGAAAGAGAGACTTCCACCACCACCAGAACGCTGCGCGTGCGATTGCCGGTGGAATCGGTATCGGTTCGCCCGAATCCTTGCTTCAGAGCTTCATTCACATTCGACCGGCTGAGTTGCAGTGCGGGCAGGACTCCGGCGAGCACGCCGGCGACAACAGAGATGAGCAGAGTGAAACAAAGTACCTTGAGATCGAGACTTACGTCGACAGAATGAGGCAGTTTATCGGCCAGGAAGGCCATGATCAGCCGGACACCGAAATGAGCGTAAGTGAGTCCGAGCAGCCCGCCGCACAGTGCCATCAGAACACTCTCCACCAGAACCTGGCGGACGACCCGAGCTGACGTCGCGCCCAGCGCGGTTCGTATGGCAATTTCTTTTTGGCGACTGAAGGTCTTTGCCAGCGACAGATTCACTACGTTCACGCACGCGATCAGCAGAATGAATCCCACCGCACCTAAAAGCACAAGCAACGCGGGACGCACGTCGCTGACTAAATCATCGTGAAGAGATATAACGACCGCACCCCAACCCTTGTCGTCTTCCGGATACTGGTGCTCCAAACGTTGGGAAATCGTGTTCATCTCGGCCTGTGCCTGTGTGATATCGACGCCGGGCCTGAGCCGGGCAATCACCACGTAATTGTGGTTTCCGCGGACGACCTTCTCCTGGTCGGTCCATGCCAAGGGCGTCCACATCTGCGCGAAGTCGGGCTGCCGAAAATTCGGCGGCATCACCCCGGCGACAAGGTAGCTCTCGCCATCCAGGCTAATGTTGTGTCCCACGATGTCGCGATTGCCACCGAAATGTTCCTTCCAGAAACGATGGCTGAGCACAACAACATTGGAGTGGCCGGGTTGATCCTCGTCCTGCGTGAGCACCCGTCCGAGCATGGGCTGCACACCAAGGGTTGAGAAGAAATTCGCCGATACCCCGCTTCCGTCCACTTGCTCCGGTTTGTCAACCCCGCTGAGCGTGAAACCGTGGTAGCCGGCAATGGCCACCTGCTCGAACACATGATTCTGGCTTTGCCAGTCCAGATAGTTGGCGGGTGACACGGCAAACGTGGGAATACCGGGAAAGCTTTTCTGGGGCGGCGTATGCCAGATTCGCACCAGTCTGTCAGGATCACGAAAAGCCAGCGGACGAAGCAGCACGCCATTGACCACGCTAAAGATGGCGGTGTTCGCGCCGATGCCCAACGCAAGAGTGATCACGGCAATCGCAGTAAAGCCGGGGCTCTTGCGTAGCTGCCGCAGTCCGAATCGAAGATCCTGCACAAATCCGTCCATTTTCATCCCTGTCCGTAAAGTTCAAGCAGTTCTTACGCGCTCGCCTCTTGCATCAGCTTCTTCAATTCTTCTTCCGCGACGACCTTTCCGTCGAACAGATGAACTTCCCGCTGCGCGTGCCGTGCAAACCGAGGATCGTGGGTAACCATGCAGATGGTTGCTCCGTCGCGATGCAGTTCCTGCAAGAGTTCCATGACCGCCTCGCCATTCCGGGAGTCGAGATTGCCGGTAGGCTCGTCTGCCAGAAGGATGGAAGGTTTGCCGCTCAGGGCTCGCGCCACCGCGACGCGTTGCTGCTGGCCGCCCGAAAGCTGCGAGGGGTAATGCCTTACTCGATGCGCCATGCCGACGCGCTCGAGCGCTTCCATCACGCGCGTCTTTCGTTGCGTCGCCGGCATTTTTTGCCGGTAGGTAAGAGGCAGCTCGACGTTCTCATAAACCGTCAGATCGCCAATCAGGTTGAAGCTCTGGAAGATGAAGCCGATCTCCTGGTTGCGAATTCGCGAGCGCTCGGCAAAATCGAGATTCTCGACGGTTCTGCCGTTGAGCGAATAACGTCCGGAGCTGGGCGTATCGAGCAGCCCGATAATGGAGAGCAGCGTCGACTTGCCGCAGCCCGACGGGCCCGACATGGCAACGTACTCACCCTTGCTCACAGACAGGTGCACGCCCGACAGCGCATGCGTCTCGACTTCATCGGTGTAGAAGACCTTGGTGAGTCCTTCAATTTGAATCAGCGCCTGTGGTACTTCGTTCATGCTGGCTCCTCGTTATGCCTAGTCCAGACGGACACGCTCGTTGCTGTCCCAGCGCGACATGTCCGACAAAATCACTGTGTCCCCTTCTTTGAGACCGTCGATGACCTGAATGGAATTTACCGACGCTCTGCCCACCTTCACGGTAACGCGCGACGCTTCCTTGCCGTCCGGGCTGAGCTTGAACAGGCTGATGGTGCTGCTCTCTTGCCCCACGGCCGGGCGACCGACGTACAAAATGTTGTCGAGCCGCTCCAGATCGATAGTGCCGTCTACGCTCAGATCGGGGCGGGCTCCCTTGGGTAGTTCCCCACTTAGCTTTACGTCTACTGTGACAGTTCCGTTCTGTACCGCGGGATCGACGCGCATGACGGTGCCGGCGACGACGCCATTGTGCGTGTCGATCGCAGCGGGTTCTCCGATTTGGACGTCGCGTGCCTGCGTTTCAGCGATCTTCAGGGTAGCCATGAGGTGATCGGGTTCGACCACCTTGGCCAGCATCGCTCCCGGCGTCACATGTTGGCCGACCTGCAAGGGAAGATCCACCACGACACCATCGATCCCAGCCTTAACTTTCAGGGCATCGAGTTGCTTCTCTTTGAGCTGCGACAAAGTCCGCATCTGATCGACTTTCGCCTGCTGCTGCGCCATCTGCGACGCAATTGCTCGCTGGTTGGATGTCAGGCGCTGGTTTTCAAGGTCGTTGCGGGTGGTGAGTTCGTCGGCTTTTTCTTTGGAAGACTTGTAGGCTAAGCCCGAAATCACACCCAGGTCATACAGCGCCTTGTCGGTTTCGGCCTGCCGATGCGCCTGTGCGTGGTCCGCATTCACGGTTGCGGCACCAGCCCTCTGGTTCATGAGGTCGCTCTCGAGCTTTGCGCGAAGACTCTGGTACTCGGCCTCCGCGGCCTTCAATTGAAGCTGTGCATCCACTGCCGCCTGCTCGGTCTGGGGGTTGCTCATCTCCAGGAGAATCGTGTTTGCCTTCACCTGCGACCCCGGGAGCATGCGAATCCGGACGACAGTGGCTTCGGTCTCTGCGGGAATCTGGCGAACCGAATCCTGACTGGGGATCAGGGAACCCGGCCCACGAACCTGCCGAAGCATCGATCCGTGCTTCACTGTATCGGTCCATACCGTGCTTCGTTCGACCGAGGGCGCGGCGGGCTTCAGGCGGGAAACTCCTAATCCAACCGCTCCCACACAAAGGACGATCACCGATCCGATGATTGTCTGGCGGCGGCGTTTCTGTACCTTGAACTCGGGCCGAGCGATGTCCATCACAATCTCGGTGGCAACTGCAGCGCCATGTCGCTGAATAGCTTCAAGTCTCTGAAAATGCTCTCAAGATGAGCGGGGACGGCTTCCGTTCGCCGACGATTGGTGTCCCCGGGTGAACAATGCTGTTCGGAAATGAACATCTTTCGCAATGCTGCCTTGCCGAATCGAGCAGCAACCGGTCGATACTGAAGGGTGCGCCGTTATTCCGATCGTAAGGCTTGCGCCGGATCAATCGACGCCGCGCGCCGGGCCGGATTAATCCCAGCAATGCAGGCGGCCGCGACCAAGGTGAAAGTGGCAGCCAGAATAATGCGCGGATCCACACTGGTGATTTCGTAGAGTTGCGTTTTGACAAACCGCACGCCAAGCATCGCGACCGGCAGCCCGATCGCCAGTCCCACCACGATCTGAATAATTGCTCCCCGCATGACCATTGCCACGACGGTGCGACGCTCGGCTCCGACCGCCATGCGAATACCGATCTCAGCAGTTCGACGCGCAACCGTATAGGCTGTCACCCCATAGAGTCCGATCATGGCCAGCAGTAGCGCCAATGCGCCAAACAGCATGGTCAACTGCGCGATCATACGTTCACCATTGAACCGCTCGGCGATCTGCTGATCGAAGGTCTGGAACTTCACCACCGTCAAATTCGGATTGATCGATGACAATGTGGTCCGCGCGATCCTCTCCATCTCGTTCATCGGGCGCTCTGTCTGCAGCACAATCGCGCCTGCGTACAACGAGGTGTCTTCCTCGATCGGTTCTCTCGAACTGCGGGGCCGTTGCATCATCGGTATGAAGAACATGCTGTGATTTTTCCAGTAGATGCTGGTGTAAGCCGTATCCTCCACGACGCCGACAACTTCGAAGTCTCCCGAGGACTCCGGCCCGACTGGGCCGAAATGTTGTCCGATCGGATTGACAACGTCCTTAAGAAACTCCTTCACGAACGATTGGTTCACAATCGCTACCACCGGTTGAGCGGATGTGTCCTCCTGCCTTATGCCTCGGCCCATCACGACGTGAGTTCCCACGGCATCGAAGAACTCCGCATTGCCCCGCACGAAGGAGGCTCCTTTATCCAGGAACGGCTGTCCTTGGACCTGGACGCCCTGACTCCAGTTGTTATCTTCCATGGGTGTATAGGAGCTGATGCCGACCCTGCGGACTCCCGGCAGCGCGTGAAACTGCTGCTCCATCGTGCGGTAAAGCGCCTCCAACTGGGTCTGCGAATAGCCGGCGGCCTGGGGATTGATGTGGACGATATAACGGTTCCTGGAATCGAGTTTCAGGTCGGTCCCCTGCACCTTGTTGAGGCTTTGCGCAAACAGCCCTGCGCCGACCAGCAGTACGAGAGAAAGCGCCGCTTGAAAGATCACGAGGGATTTCTGCAGGCGAGAGGCACCGCTGGCCGTCGTTCGTGCCCCACGCAATGCCTCTACTGGTTGCGCTCGGCCAGCAATCCAGGCGGGCGCAATACCAAACACGATGCCAGTAACGATCGCGAGTCCGCAGGCAAATCCGACTACAGGCATTGAGGGGCTCGCGTCGATCGGGATATTCGAGCCACCGACGAACGCGAGGCTTAGCAGCATCTGCGCGCCCGCATACGCGACAGCCAATCCGATGAAGCCGCCCATGAGTGCCAGCAGCACGCTTTCGGTGAGCAACTGCCGGACGATCCTGAGGCGCACCGCACCGAGCGCCACTCGCGCGCTGAGTTCCGCTCGCCTCGCCATGCCGCGCACCAGAAGCAGGTTAGCAATATTCGCGCACGCGATTAACAGCACAACCCCGGCAACGCACATCAGCAACTTCAACTGGGAGGCGTATTGCTCCTGCATTTGCTGAATTCCCGCTCCGCCCGCCGACAAGACCACGTGCACTCTTGCCAGTAGCGGCCGGCCCCGCTCGTTTTGATATTCCCTGTTCAACTCAAACGACTGTCGCACCACGGCGCTCACCTTGTCCTGTAAAGGCCCAAGGGCCGCGCCGGGCTTCAGGCGTCCCACAAAGTAAAGCCAGCACACACTCGGGTCATGAACATAAGGGGCGTTGGCAAGCACCGGCATCGATTCGATGGGCAAGTAGAAATCCGGCGGGGTGCTTGACATACGGTCCCCGAAAAAACCCTCGGGGGCGATTCCCACCACCGTCACTGGCTTCGTATTCACCCAGAAAGTGCCGCCGATTACGGACGGGTCACCCGCGTAATCGCGTTGCCAAGCGAGGTGGCTCATGACGGCAGTCATGGGCGCGCCTTTCCGATCATCCGAATCCGTCAGCAAACGGCCTGCGCGCGGCTGCAATCCAAAGGTGCGAAAGTAATTGCCAGAAACGAATTCGCCCTTTACCGAGCGGGCATCCGACTGTGTTCCATCACGGCGAACGGTGACGGTTCGAAAGCCGAACCCGGCCTCCATGGCGGCCAATTCCTCAAATTCCGGCACACTTTTCTTCAACTGTTCATAGCTCTCGGTCGGGAACAACGAGAAGTTGCCATCCTCGCTCGTGCCGCTGTTCACGCAACAATCGTTCTGGTTGCCGAGGCGCACCAACGATTTCGGGTCGGCGACGGGAAGGTTCTGCAACAGAAGCGAGTGCACGAGAGTGAAGATAGCGGCATTGGCGCCGATCCCGAGTGCCAGGGTCAGTAAGGCTGTGATCGTGAACCCGGGAGTCTTGCGCAGTTGGCGTAAGGCATAGCGCACATCTTGCACGAGCGTAGTCACGATGAACCCTTCTGGTTGGACGGTTTCTAGCTTCCCACGAAAGCAGTGCTTAACTCACGAGCAAATCGGAATCCAAAACGATTTAGAGATTTCTCGTGGTACATCAGCGACTTGCATATGGTTTCAACGCGCTGAGTGTCCATTCACGATGGCGGGTGTTCAAAAGCGGACACTGGTTGATTGGTTCCGAGCGCCCGGGATACACCGCATTCTTTGACGGTTTCGCCGGTCTTGCTTAAGCGAACGCCACGTCATTACTGGTTGGAGATGGGCAGTTCGACTGAGATGCGCGTTCCACCGAGCCCCAGCGGGCTTGCGGCGATCGAACCGCCATAATGTTCCACGAACTCCTTCGCGATGGCGAGTCCAAGACCGTAGCCTCCGCTGTCGCGCGAGCGCGATTGATCGCCGCGATGGAAGCGCTCGAATATCTTTGACAGTTCGGAGGGGGGAACTCCAGGGCCATTGTCCTCAACGGCCACCGATACGAATCCATTCCGGCGAGTGGCCAGGACTTTCACTTCCGAATCAGGTGGGCCGTAGCGAATGGCATTCTCGATAAGGTTCGCCCAGACAATTTCCAGGTCTTCGGGCTCTGCCTGGACGAAGAGCATTTCGGGCGACGCGACGAGTGAGACTTTCGTCCCCCGACCATGCGCGAGAGGGGCAAGCCGCGCGATGGCACTCTCGCACGTGCCAACAACGTCCACGTTGGAAGGCTGGGACGGCATTGCTCCGCCGGCCGCCAGGTCCGCGCGGGCCAGCCGCAGCATGGAATGCAACAGTGTTTCGAGGCGGTCAACGTCTGACAGCGCGTCTGCAATACCGGCACGATAATTATCTTCGGTTCGGTGCTCCTGCAAGAGAGATTGGAGCGTCGACTTCAAGATGGCGACGGGAGTCTTCAGTTCGTGTGCGGCGTTGGTTGTGAAATCGCGCTGCTGCTGAAACGCGGCATGCAGGGTATCGATCATCTGGGACAGGGCCCGCGTAAGAGGAGCGATTTCCACGACGTTCGTGGCGGAAGGAGAAAGCTTCAGATCCCAATTCGTGGCGGAAATGGAATTCGCGCCCGCGGCAAGATCCACCAATGGACTCAAGCCCTTCTCAATCCACCGGATGCTGACAGATGCAGAGATCGCGAGCAACACAATGCCGCCCAAAAGCAGGGTGATGAACGAGCCCAAGAGAGACTGGGTTGCCTCCTGAGTGCTTGCAGCATAGGTGACGATCAGGCTTATTCTGTCCTTCGGCGCATCCTCCTCGGAATCCAGAAGCGGGACATCTGGCAGGATCAATGCCCGGTAAGAATTCCCGTCTTGCTTGAAGCTCCAGACTCTCTCTTCAAGCCCGCTGCCTTTCGGCAATTGTGGCGATGGAGCCGACGAAGCGAGCACCCGCCCATCTTGCATCTCGATGCGGTATAGGTCCGGGACGCCCTGAGCGAGTGGTCGCGGCAGAGCAGTTTTATCGAATTGCAGTTGGGGGTGGGGACCTTCGGAGTAACGAACCAGGGCCGCGACGCTCATCGCTCGCCCATGGAGCGCGGCGTCAAAAGACTGAAACGCGTTACGCCGCATCTGAAGATTGGCGAGGAACAACAAGCACACAACCAGAACGAGCTCCGTCACAATCACAGCGACTACGATTCGGCGCTTGATGGAGAATGCCATGTCATTTCCTGAGAAGGTAACCGCGTCCACGAATGGTCTGAATAATACTGTTGTTGTCCCCGTTGTCCAGCTTGCGTCGAAGTCCGGAAATATAGACCTCGATGACATTGCTGAACCGCTCCCAGTTGAAGTCGTAAAGGTGTTCGAGCAATTCCGTCTTGGTAACGACCGCACCGTGGCGGTGGGCAAGGTACTCGATGACCCGGTACTCCATTCCAGTCAAGGACACATCCCGGCCGGACCGCCGAACAACGCGGTCGGACGTGTTGATCTCGATGGGGCCTAGACGCAGAGTGGTCGCACTCTGTCCCTTTCCGCGGCGGATCAGCGCTTTGGCGCGAGCGATCAGTTCCCCCAGATCGAAAGGCTTGCTGACGTAATCATCGGCGCCGTCATTGAGAACGCTGACTACGGTTTCCTTGTCATCGCGTGCGGTCAGGACGAGGACCGGCACCTTAAAACCGCTGGAGCGCAAGCGGCGAAGGATGGTTTGGCCGTCGAGGGATGGCAGCATGAGATCGAGAATGACGAGATCGTATGGGTTGGATTGTGCCATGTAGATGCCTTCGGCACCGTCGGGCGCGTGGTCAACAGCGTAGCCGGCACTCTCGCGCAGGCTGCGGCTGATGTTAGCGGCCATACGCTTTTCGTCTTCAATGATCAGTACTCGCATGAAACGATCGTCGTTTTATCGCGGACCGGCTGCTACCAGGGTACTCGGCCACAACTTAAGGCTGGCTTAATGTCCATTCTTGCAGAATAAAGGATTGTCGGTCAGTCGATCTTTTGGGAATGATAGCAGGCCTCCAACTCGCTAAATCAGCGGTCTACGAAGCCGGCCGGCGCCGCCGGGTGATTACTTTTTGCGCGCTCGCGGCTTTCGTTTTTTGTATGCCGTCGAGGCTCTTCGGGCAGGAGGCGCTCGATCTTCGAAGTGTACTGGCGGCCGCGGAGGCAGGGAATCTCGAGTTACGGGCAGCGCGACAGCAGCGGGCTATTGCTATTGCCGGGTTAACGACGGCGCGTCAACTGCCAAATCCGGCGGTCGGTTTCACGGCGGCGCGCGACACTCCTCATGAGGGCATCTCCCTCGACGTTCCCGTTGAACTCGGCGGGAAGCGGGGCAAGCGTATCGCCGTCGCGAAAGAAGAGCAAAAATCCACCGAGATTGACATCGCAGTCTTGTTGCTACAACTGCGCCGCCGAACGCGAGAGGCTTTCTATCGCGCTCTGTCCGCCCGTGAAGAAACGGCGCAGGCCAAGACCGCGCTCGAGCTAACTAGCCATATCCGCGACCTGGTGCAGCAGCGATTTGAAGCCGGAGATGTGGCGCAGTTGGAGGTTTTGCAGGCTGAACTGGAGCTCGCGAAATCGTTGGCAGATTACGAAACCACCCAGCAAGCACAGCGGGCTGCCGACGTCACCCTGGCCGCTTTGTTGAATCGCAACCTGGAAGAGCCTTTTTCGTTGCTGGGACAACTGGACAATGTCCCGTCAACTCCCACGCTCCAAGAGGTGACCGACCGGGCGATGCAAAGCAACGGAGATTTGCGCAAGACCGCTCAAGACTTGAGGATCGAAGAACGCCGACTGGCGCTCGCGAATTCGCAGAAGATCCCGAACCTCGACCTCTCGGCCGGCAGCGATTTCAACTCGCCTCCTGACTTCCGGGTTGGCGCCAAGGGTGGAATTTCCGTGACGCTGCCACTCTTCAACCACGGGCAGGGTGACATCGCTCTTTCAACGGCTCGATCGGAATTGCTGCGATTGACGCTGGCCTCGCAGCGGGTGAATGTTTCCGCACAAGTCGCCTCCGCATACTTCGACTATGTCGCGAAATCGCACCAGGTGCAGCAGTATCACGACCGCGTTTTGCCGCAGAGCGTTCGGCTCGAACAGATGGCGGAGGAAAGCTATCAATCGGGCAAGACGAACGTTCTGACCTTGCTGGATGCGCAGCGACGGCTGAATGACGTTCGCGTGGCCTATCTGGGCGCATTGTTCGCCGCACAAAGTTCATTTGCTGCACTGGAGGAAGCTGTGGGAGTTCCCCTTGACTGAGCCGCGCGCAAAACTCGCCATTGCGATACTGCTGAGTTTCGTTCTTTCCGGGTGCGGCAAACACGGAGGGGACGATGAAGAATCGAATTCCGCTACGCCTGTTCCCGACGTCACGGTGGCAAAGGTGGAGCGGGCGTCGATCGCGCAACATCTGATCGTCAGCGGAAATCTGGCCGCCCTTCCCAATCGTGATGCCAAGGTTGCAGCACTGGTTCCGGGTCGTATCGCCCGGGTGATGGTCGTGGAAGGAAACTCCGTGAAGCAGGGCCAGGCCCTCGCCGAACTGGATGGGACGCTGTTGCGGGACCAGGAGCGTCAAGCGGAGGCAGCCGTGGCGCAGGCGAAAGCGAACATGGATAATGCGCGTGCGGCCGCCCAGCGCGAAGAGGGCTTGCTGGGCCGCGGCATCTCCTCCCGAAAAGAAGTGGAGGACGCACGTACGCAACTGGCAGTGAATACGGCTGCGTTAAACCAGGCGGAAGCTGGCTTGGCGACCGCCAAATCACAGCTCTCTCGTTCTGTAGTCCGCGCGCCCTTTGCGGGCACGGTAGTAAAGCGCTTTGTTGCTGCCGGGGAACAGGTGGACGGAACTTCGGCACAACCGGTGGTCGAAGTCGCGCGGATTGAAACCCTGGAGTTGATGGGAATGGTTCCCGCCGGCCGTCTTTCCGAGATCAAGACAGGCGAGGCGTTTTCATTCGAGACGAATGCCGCACCCAATGCGAAGTTCACTGCTCGCGTAGTGTCGATACTCCCAGCCGTTGATCCAGCGACCAACAATGGCACGGTCCGCATACGAATGGAGAACGCAAAACGCCAACTCAAGCTGGGCCAGTACTTGTCGATCGACCTCCCGCTCAAACAGCAAGGAGCACGACTGGTGGTGCCAAAGCAGGCCCTGTATCCCAATGAGACCGGCGAACCTCACGTGTACAAAGTCACCGGCGATGAGGCACAGTCGATCCCAGTCAAAGTGGGCGTGCAAGCGGGAGACAAGGCCGAAATTCTAGAGGGAGTGAACGAGGGCGACACAGTGGTGGTGAGCGGAGGTTACGGTCTGCCGGAAAAATCGAAGGTCCACGTGAAGCCATGAACCTGGTTCGGGCATGCCGGAACAACAGCCGCGCTGTGTTTCTGGTGACGGCTGCGCTAACGGTCGCCGGACTGTTTGCACTCTTCCGCCTTCCCAGCAATATCTACCCTGAACTTAACTTTCCACGCATCGTAGTGCTCGTGCACGCAGGCGATCTTTCACCCGACACCATGTTGCTGACTATCACTCGACCAATCGAAGAACAAGTCAGCACAGTGCTAGGCATGCGCCGGGTACGGTCGCGCACGATTCGTGGTGGAGCGGAAATATCCGTTTTTTTCGCTGACAACATGGACATGCAACAGGCGCTGCAACTAGTGCAGGCACGAGTCAACGAAGCGCGAGGATCGCTGCCGCCAGATACCGAAATCGAAGTGGAACGGCTAAGTCCCACGGTGTGGCCCATCCTGAGCCTGGTTTTGAATGGCAATGTGCCCGACGCTGACTTGCGCGATTACGCGGTTTACAACCTGCGTCCGGCATTCAGCCGGGTGCCCGGGGTGGCGCGGGTGGAGGTGGATGCGACCGACACGCGTGAGATTTCAGTGATTGTCGATCCGCAAAAAGCGCTCGCGCATCGGCTCAGTTTGCCGGATATCGCCGATCGGCTCAAAGCTACCAATATCGTGGCAAGCGTCGGGAGACTGGACGCAAATTACCAGCAATTCCTGGTCCTCACCAACTCGCAATTCAAAGGACACGATGATATTGCAAACACGGTCCTCGGCGGCGAACCGGGAAATCCGGTGCGTCTGAAGGATGTCGCCGACGTGCGCGAAGGTACGGCCGATCGCAGAATGCTTGTCACCGGCAACGGCAAGCCCGCCGCCATTGTGAACGTCACCCGCCAGATTGGGGGCAACATCAATTCGGTGTCGCAGCAAGTGAAGCAGATCGCGTTCCACTCGCCGAATCTCATACCTAATACGCTGCACCTGACGACGGTTTACGACCTGGCAGAATTTGTTCAGGAGTCAATGGCCAGCGTCCGCGACGCCATCATAGTTGGCTCGTTGCTCGCGGTGGTCGTCCTGTTTGTGTTCCTTCGCAATGCGAGGATCACTACGGTCGCCGCCGTCAGCCTGCCTCTTACTGTCGCCGGAACATTCTTCTTCGTGAAATTGCTCGGCGGCACACTGAATCTGATGTCTCTGGGCGGCATGGCGATTGCGATCGGACTGGTGATTGACGATGCGGTGGTGATCGTCGAGAACATCTACCGACATATAGGAGAAGGAGAACCCGCGGATGTGGCGGCAGAAAAGGGTACGCAGGAACTGCTCGGGCCGGTGATCGGTTCGACTCTCACAACCGTGGTGGTATTCCTTCCGCTCGGGCTGCTGCAGGGTGCAGTGGGAGAGTTCTTTGTCGCACTGTCGATCACATTGACTGCTGCGGTTCTTCTCTCGTTGCTGTACGCATTGACCGTGGTGCCGTTGCTTGCCGAATATCTGCTGGCGAGATCGAGCTTTCAGCAGTCTTCAGCGCGCTTTATCGAACCGGTAAATCGTGTGTATGAACGCGGCGTCCGGTGGGCCCTCGGACGGCGACTCGTCATCGGTGCAGTCACGGCAGGCATGATATTGGTCGCATTTTTTGCTTACAGGAACGTTGGAAGTGGCTTTCTGCCGGAAATGGACGAAGGCGGCTTCGTTCTGGACTACCTGACTGCTCCGGGGACTTCCCTCAGCGAAACCGACAGCATCGTCCGGCAGATGGAAGCGAAGGTCGACAAGCTGCCGGAAAAGTCTGCGTATTCGCGGCGCACGGGCGCGGAGCTGGGGTTGTTCGCGACCGAGCAGAACAAGGGCGATATCCTCGTGAAGCTCAAGCCCGGCTCACAACGCAAGCGCGACATTGAAGAGATCATGAGCGATTTGCGTGGCCAGATCACGAACAGCATTGCCGGCGTCCACATCGAGTTCGTCCAGATCCTGCAAGACATGCTGGGAGATTTGGAAGGCTCGCCCGAACCGGTGGAAATCAAGATTTTCGGCAGCAGCACCCAGGAACTCAACCGCGTCGCTAAAGATCTGGAACCAAAAATCCTGAACGTGCGAGGAACGGTTGACTATAAAGGTCCTCAGCAAGGAAATCCGGAACTGGTGATTGACGTCGATCCAGCGCTGGCCGCTCACGTGGGCCTGACGGTTGTGCAAGTGTCGGATCAATTGCAGGCCGGACTGCTGGGCGATACCACCACCGACTTTCGTCTCAGCGATCGCCTGATCCCGATCCGCGTAAGATACCCTGACACCTTCCGCGGACAAGAAAATAACATTCGCCAGTTCCCGATTCTCGCCGCCAACAAGCAGGTTGTTCCGCTTGAGTCGCTCGCGCAGATCGACACCGTGCGCGGACAGAACGAACTTTTGCGCGAAAACCAGCGGCTGATGGTCGTCTTGACGGCTCGACTCGAGGACCGTGATCTGGGTAGCGCGATCACGGACGTAAAGAAGGTGCTTGCCGGGTACAAATTCCCGGTGGGCTACACCTATGAGATCGGCGGTCAATACGAGAGCCAGCAGAGCTCGTTCCACGATTTGATGTTTGTTCTGGGATTGGCGCTCGCCGCCGTGTTTGTGGTGCTGGTCATCCAGTTCCGTGCGTTCCTGCCGGCCCTGGTAATCATCTCCGCCGCGCCTCTGTCGCTGATCGGCGTATTTCTGCTCCTGCTGATCACAGGTACGCCGCTGAATGTTTCCTCATTCATGGGGATCATTCTGATGGTTGGCCTGGTCGTCAAGAATGGCATCATTCTTTTTGAATATTACGAACGGCTGCACGGAACGATGTCAGTTACGGATGCGCTCGTGCTAGCTGGTCGAATACGACTGCGCCCAATTCTGATGACGACCCTGTGCACTCTTTTCGGGCTGTTACCCCTGGCACTGGGAATCGGGTCCGGCGCGGAACTGCAGAGACCGTTGGCGATTGCCGTCATCGGCGGGCTTACGGTTTCCACAATCATTACTCTCGTTGTGATTCCCGTCTTTTACAGCGTTGCCAGGCAGTTGGGCTCAAACGAGAAAGCTGCACAATAAAGGAATACCTCTATGACGGGACAGCTGCGGTCGTTTTTGAGCTTTCTGCTTCTCGTGGGTGCTGCGTCAGGGCAAGCGGCACCGCACCTGTACAAGCAAGTCGATAAGTTTCAGGTTGGTGGCGAAGGAGGATGGGACTACATCACCTTCGATCCAGGTTCCAATCGGCTATTCGTTGCCCATGGTATGGAAATCGCCGTGTTGGACGCTGTGAGCGGCAAAAAGACAGGAAGCATACCTGCAAACGGCGCGCACGGCATTGCAATTGTTGAGGACAAGAAGCTAGGGTTTAGCACGAACGGTCGAAGCGGCACCGTGACCGTGTTTGACCTGAATACCTTGCAGCCCAAGCTGGAGATCAAGGCGGGAGATAACCCAGACGCCATCATTTATGACCGCTATTCCAAGAGAGTCCTTGTTATGAACGGTCGCAGCAAGGATTTAATGGCGATTGATCCGGATGCCCTGAAAATCGTCGCAACGATTCCTCTCGGCGGCAAGCTGGAATTCGCCGCTGCCGACTCGACGCACGTGTACGTGAACGTGGAAAACACGGGGGAACTTGCAGTGGTTGACTCTCGCTCATGGAAGCCCGATCAGCGGTGGAAGCTGCCCGGATGTGAAGAACCCTCCGGGCTAGCACTTGATGAGAAGTCGAATCACCTGTTCACTGTCTGTGGGAACAAGAAGATGATGGTGGTCGACACAACGACCGGCCAAATCGTTTCCACGCTTGCTACCGGAGAAGGGACCGATGGCGCAGCGTTCGACGCGGAACTCGGACACGCGCTCGCATCCAACGGCGGCGACGGAACTCTGACCGTGGTCAAGGCCGATAAACATGGGAAATACTCCGTCGTCGAGAACGTCCCCACCCAGCGTGGAGCAAGAACGATCGGGATCGATCCGCAGTCTCACAGGGTATATTTACCAACAGCGGAGTTTGGTCCACCTGAACAAGGTCAGAAGCGCCCAAGTGTCAAGCCCAGCAGCTTTGTGATCCTGGTTTACGCGCCGGCCAAATAGGGTCTTCGCTTTGGCAATTGCTCCGCGGATATCCGTCTCGACGATAACTGGGTTGGACGGTTTGGTGTTGTCAAAAGCAGACCTCCGCACAGTTGACGGGAATGATCATCCGGTAAGATCGTGAAGCCAAATCCGACGCGGTCCCCAGGTGCGCAGCCGTTCGTCCTTTGACCGGCCCGGGACTGCAGGGAGGAAACAGACCATCATGGCAATTGCGACCATCAATCCAACCACCGGCGAGTTATTGAAGAGCTTCGAGCCTCTTACCGCGGCGGAACTGGAGCAAAAGATTCAGTTGGCAACTGAAGCCTTTCAGAAGCATCGGCGCACCTCGTTCGCAGAGCGGGCGAAGATGATGCAGAAGGTTGCCGACATCCTGGAAAAAGAGCGCGATGAGTGCGCTCGGCTGATGACACTCGAGATGGGCAAGACGTATCGTTCGGCGCAGGCAGAGGCGCAGAAATGCGCTAGCGGGTGCCGCTACTATGCCGAGAATGCTGAGCGTTTTCTGGCCGACGAAGTGGTTGAAACAGGAGCTAAGCGCATCTTTGTCCGCTATCTTCCCTTAGGCCCGATCCTGGCCGTCATGCCGTGGAACTTTCCCTTCTGGCAAGTATTCCGCTTTGTGGCGCCGGGCTTGATGGCCGGCAATGTTGGCCTGCTTAAACACGCCTCCAATGTGCCGCAGTGCGCGTTGAAGATTGAAGAGATTATTCGCCGCGCAGGCTTTGCCGAAGGAGTATTTCAGACGCTGCTGATCGGAGCAGCCGCGGTGGATGGCGTTCTAAATGACCCGCGTGTAAGGGCCGCCACTCTTACCGGAAGCGAGCAAGCTGGCGTTCAAGTTGGGGTTGCTGCGGCCAAGCGGATCAAGAAGGTGGTACTCGAGTTGGGCGGCAGCGATCCGTTCATCGTCATGAAGAGCGCCGATCTGGAATCGGCGATTGCGACCGCCGTCGAAGCTCGGGTACAGAACAACGGCCAGTCCTGTATCGCGGCCAAGCGCTTTATCGTGGAAGAATCCATTGCCGACGAGTTTGAACGCAAGTTTGTGAGCCGCATGCAGAGCTTGCGGATCGGTGACCCGTTCGACGAGGGCACGCAACTCGGTCCACTCGCCAATGCGGACGCAGTGACTTCTCTTCATGCCGATGTACAGAAGACTGTAGCGGCTGGGGCAAGGATTCTCACGGGCGGAGAGCCTTTGTCACGACCCGGCCATTTCTACGCGCCAACCGTCCTCACAGATATCCCCAAAGAATCGCCCGCGTACCAGGAAGAATTTTTCGGGCCGGTGGCTTCGATTTTTCGTGTGGAATCAGTCGATCAAGCCATTCAGCTTGCCAACGACAGCCGCTTCGGTCTGGGAGCAAGCGCCTGGACGAACGATCCGGGAGAGTCCGAGCGCTTCATCAACGAACTCGACGCCGGCATGGTTTTTCTCAACAAAATGGTGGCCTCGGATCCGCGGGTGCCGTTCGGAGGTGTAAAACATTCAGGCCACGGCCGAGAGCTGTCGACGCATGGGATCCGGGAATTTGTGAACATCAAGACCGTCTGGCAGCAATAAAAATGGGAAACATCCTCTTACGTGCAGGAATTCAATGAGAATAAGAAAGTCCTGATTCGTAGCGATGATTTGGCTCTCTGGCGAATAAACTACGTACGGCGGTGCAAGGCCTGATTACTCAGTTCGCGCCAATCGTGAGTCTAGGGCTCAAAAGAATCCCCGCCTTATCCCTGATACGAATGAAGAGATAGAGATAAGGACGGGGGTTTGGAGGTTAGGCTGCTTTTGCCAATTGGGCGCGCATCTGCTTCATGAACTCGCGCATGGCAGCGATATGGCCGGGCGAGCGGCTTTCGATCCATTTCTCATAGCGTTGGGCAGCTTTTTCGAGATTGCCGCAGAACGTTTTTGCAACGAAACGTTCCCGGAATGCGGGGACAACTGGCTTGACCATCTCCCAGACGCCAAAAAACTCCCCGCTGGTTTCGAAGAACAAGTCCTCATGCAGTAGATCATAGTTGAGAAGCGCACAGGCTTGTTCCCAATAACTGATAACCATACTGGCGAACGCGCCTGTTTCCGACCCCATGGGAGCAATCCGCATGGCGTCGTCAAGGCTTGTCACATGATAGTTTTTGAAAAACCAGTCACGCGCCTGGCGCAGTTTGGCCTCGCGTCGCTGATCGTAAACTTGAAGATGTAGTTGTGCTTGTTCAAACGTGGGCTTTGTACTCATGCCTATCTCCTTTTGGGGTTGGTTGTTCTGACTTATGAATGGTACTGAGAGCTGGATTCTCCAGGCCAAGCTGGCATAGCACTCTATATGTAGACGATGGGACGTGGCCGAACAGCGCTTTTTGTGCAGAAAAAGCTGTGGAAAACTAAAGAGTCCAGGACTCGTGTCGCCGCATGCCCTCGGGCATTTTCAGGCACGCGAATCTTTTGGAGGGAGAGTGGTCTGACGCGATTCAATAATCGGCTCTCGATACCGACTCAGCCTGAGATGAACTCACAAAAAAATCCTACCCCTGGGCACCCGTTGTGGCTGTTCTTTCCCCGAGATCCCGAAACCTTAATCTCGTTTTCAGGCTCTACCTGGAGTTCCTCGTGCTGATACGGTTCAACTTAGAGGCAGACCTCAACGGGCTCGAAGTCCGCCAGTGATTACGCGTTGAAGCTGTTCTCCACGTTTCGTATACTCGGAGCGAGCGGTCAGGACTTCATGGACCAGTTCGGGTTCCGCCCAGCAGGCGATTTTTGCCGCTCGAGCGAACACCTGCGATCACGCGCCCGTGCGTGGCCCGAACATGGGAAGTTCTCCATCGGCGACCCGGATGCACTCGATGATGTCACCAATCCCAGACCAAAAACCGTCCACACATAAGGCCACTGCTAAGAACCTGCACACCAGGGTACCAAGGGTCAGGCATTTCATTTTTGAAAAGGCAATACGCGTCTACAACGGGCGGTGGTTTCTCACCCGGGCGTGGGACGCGTCCGATGAGCGCCGGCGACGACGCTTACTTCGCCGCTTCCGGCAAGTCGATGCAAACGTCAAGTGTCATCACTCGGAAAAAGAGCTGCTCGTCATGGCCGATTTTGTACTGCACTGCCGGATGCCCGGCTGTATCGTGGAATGCGGCTGCTTCCGCGGTGGAAGCTCGGCCAAACTGAGTCTACTTGCAGCGGAAACGGACCGTGACCTTTACATTTGCGACAGCTTCGAGGGCTTACCGACCATCGATCCGCTGGACGGGAAATTCATAAACCTGGAAGGCGGGGTTCAAAACTATCGCGCGGGCGGCTATGCCGCGCCCCTCGAACAGGTCCAGGCGAACGTTGCAAGATGGGGCGATACCTCCCGCGTACATTACCTGCGCGGTTTTTTTTGCGATACGCTGCCTGATTTGAACGTCGCACCAGTCCTGGTGTTCTCAGACGCTGATCTGATTTCGTCCACCCGCGACGTGATCCGACACCTTTGGCCTCGCATTGTGATGGGCGGCAGGTTGTACAGCCATGATATGAACCTGCCTGGATTAGTGTATGGAATCACAGATTCACGTTGGTGGATCGCACAAATGGGTGCCCCCGCCCCGCCGCTGTTCGGCGCCGGCTATGGCTGTGGATTTGGCGCAGGTGCGATCGCTTATTTTGAAAAGAATCCGAGCCAGCCTCCAGTCCCCTGATACCAGCTTGGTTTCCTTAGCAGGAAGAGGTCGCCAGATTGTCTCTAATTGTGCCATTGTTCGCCGCAGCGTAGCACTTTGAATGGCTGTCCCAATTTCTGGCACTGGGAGATGAATTCGTCAGGTGAGGCGGTATTGAATTCAAACATGTCGAAATGACACGGGATCACCAGTTTCGCCTCAATGTCCTTCGCCAACTGGGCTGCTTCGCGTCCGAATAAGTTTCCTGGGACTCGACGTTCTGGCGCCCGTCCATTGATGGGAAGCAGCGCGACATCCACCCTGAAAAGTCGCAGCTTCTCTGCCATCCCTTCGTATCGGACTGTGTCGCCGCTGTGATAAATCGTCCAATCTCCGAGTTGAAGAATATACCCCAGGTATTTCGCGTGACCACATTCATCGCATTCCAGAGCTTCGTGCGCCGATGCAATGGCAGAACACCTGATCCCCGAGATTTCAACAGAGCTTCCGTCATCCAGGCCAATCGCGAAACTGGCGTCGATTTTCAGACGATCTGCCACAAAGGCTCGATTGGCTTCCGCGATCACAAGCTTGGCGCGTGGGTTTGCTGCAAGAATCGGGCAGAGTGTATCTGCGTCCAGATGATCGGTGTGGTTATGCGTGGAGGTAACGATAGCGACAAAGGAAAGCCTCGCAGGATCAATGGCCAACTCCGTCATGCGTACGTGCGGCTTGTCAGTTTGGTTGTATTTCTTGGTGAGTGAGTCTGATAAATAGGGGTCGAGCAGCACATGGGTGCCTTGCCATTGCAGCAGGAAGCCACTTTGTCCCAGCCACCACAAACGTAAGCAACCGTCGCGCCGATCGGAGGCGCGAATGTCCGCCAGAAGAGCGTCATGAGATTGAAGCGCTCGGATCACGTGAGTCCAAGGTCGTTGCGCACGATGGCCACGCCACTCACCATGTTGGCCAACTTCTGCCTTGCCGCCCAACGAGCAGTCTGACTGAGTCCGCAATCGGGAGCGAACGAGAGTCTCTCCGCAGGCGCGTGTTTCAAGCAGAGGCGCACGCGTTCGGCGACGTCGCCAGGGGATTCGATGTAATAGCTCTTCACGTCGACGACCCCGACAGCCACGTCAATCCCTCGCTCTGCGATCTCATGAATCCTCTCGATTTCAGCGAACTCCCGGCTGGCCATCTCCAGGTGCATCTCATCCACTGGCAGATCAAGGAACGCGGGGAATAGCGGCGCATACCGTCGCGGACCAACGGCGTGGCCCTTGTAATTTCCAAAACAAAGATGAGTGGAGAGGCGGCATCGTCCGAGGATCGGCTTGACCGTCTCGGCGAAAATCTTGACGAAACGCCGGGGATCTTCGCGATGAGCGTAACAACTCATCGAGGGCTCATCGAGAGTAATCTCGTGGCAGCCGCATTCCACAAGCCGGATGAGTTCCTCGCGCACGATTGGAATCAAGGCCTGGGTTACTTCCCAGCGGTCTTTGTAAACGCCACTGGGATTAATGCGCCCGCTTAACGTGTAAGGTCCGGGCACGCTGGCCTTCAGGACCGGACCCGGGGGCGCGACCCTTTGCAGAAGCGTGCAACTCAGCCACTGCACCCAGTCCGTGATTGGAATGCAGCTGGCCTGTGATTTCATATCTTCCGCGCTGATCGTGGGCAGGCGGACCAAAACGGCGTGGTTGCACTGGCTTGGGCTGAAGACCCTCAAGCCGGCCGTAGAAAGAGAGATTGAAATCATAGCGAGTTTGCTCGCCGTCTGTAATGACATCCAGGCCTGCGGCCACCTGATCATGAACCGCCGCGATCACCGCGTCGGTACGCAGTTCTTCGATGTCGTCCGCGCCGAACTGTTCCTGGTGGGCTGACGCAAACTCGAGCCACCCAGGAAAGGGATAGCTTCCAATCACCGTGGTTTGCAGAGGACGATGCGGCCACTTTTGGGTGTCGGATGCGCCCCCGGACTTCGTCGCAATGCTCGCGGCCTCCTTCGTATCTCTCATTCGCTCATGTCCCGATGCCGCGGTATCGCACGCGTAGTTTCGTTCTCCTTCGCCGCGAACAGCGCGCGTCGACGGCTAGCTCGCGTGACATGGTTTGCGACCACAGTCATATTGCCCAGTAGAATTGCACAAGGTCGGTATAATGCACAAACCATTTTGAGCGAACGCTTCGAGCGCGGCGATGCGTTTGAGTCTCCAGCAGCAAGATCATCAAATGAATCCAATTCCAAACACTGGGCTTCAACGAGGCGCTTCTCGCTCGGTTTACCTGCCTGCCATGGTAGCCGCTATCGGTGGATTGTTGTTCGGCTTTGACACGGCCGTGATTAACGGCGCAATCGTTTTCATCAAGCAGCAGTTCGGACTGACCGATTCGCAAACCGAAATTGCCGCCAGTAGCCTGCTCCTGGGATGCGTCGTGGGCGCCAGTGTGGCTGCTTTCACCAGCGACCGCTTCGGAAGAAAGCGCGTTTTGCTGGGGGCGGCCACCCTCTTTACGTTGTCCTCGATCGGTGCGGCTTTCCCTCGGGATTTGATCGAGTTTTCGGCCGCACGCCTTGTGGGCGGCATCGCTATTGGAATCGCGTCCACTCTGTCGCCACTGTACATCGCAGAAATTTCTCCTGCCCAAAAACGCGGGCTGCTCGTATCTCTGAATCAACTGGCGATTGTGACTGGAATTCTGCTGTCCTATAGCGTGAATTACCTGCTCACCGGCGCGGGACCAGCAAACTGGAGATGGATGTTCGCCTCGGCTTCGCTTCCCTCGGTGGCTTTCTTATTGACGTTGCTCTTCATTCCCGAGAGCCCGCGCTGGCTGGTGCAGAAAGGACGGGAGCAGGAAGCGCTTCAATTCCTGGATCAGATGGTTGGCCCGCAAGCGGCCAAGGGAGAAGTTGCGGCCATCCGTGCCGCTATCACAGAAGAGAGTGGGGATTTGCTGGACCCCACATTCCGAAAAGCACTAATCGTGGCCATTGTGATCGCTCTCTTCAGCCAATTCACAGGCATTAACACCATTATCTACTACGGCTCGATTGTTTTTCTGGAACATGTCCCGCATCAAACCGCGACTACCGCCCTGTGGGCCAACGTCATCATTGGGGCCATCAATTTCATTGCCACGGTTGTGGGCATGCTGCTCATTGACCGTTCGGGACGAAAGTCATTGCTGATGGCAGCTTTCGGGGGGATGGCTGTCTCCCTCGTTGCCGTTTCAGCCGCCATTCATTTTCAAGCGTCGGCGCTCGTGGTTCTGACTTTCATCCTCACTTACGTAGCATGCTTTGCGGTCGGCGTGGGCACAGGCACGTGGGTACTGATGTCGGAAATCTGTCCGACCAAAATTAGAGGGCGAGCAATGTCACTCGCGACCGTCTGCCTCTGGTGTGGAACGCTACTGGTCACGCTGACCTTTCTTTCGCTCGTCAACCTGTTTACTGCGGCTGGAGTTTTTCTGCTCTACGCGGCGGTCTCGGTGGCAGCCTTCCTCTTCGTCTGGCGGGGCGTTCCAGAGACCAAGGGCAAGACCTTGGAGGAAATCGAAAAATTCTGGTTGAGCCAAAAGTCTTCCCCGGGATAGCCTCCAATCTTGGGTAGGCGCGCTTTTACTCCAGGCGCAATGCGAATATTACGCTCAACAGTTTGTTCGAGAATCTTTTTGTCTGGCGGAAGAGGAACGGCCTCCTCAGCGTTCTGTGGTTTGATGTACATGGCGGGCTGGCCCACTCTTCCCATGATTTGTCCAACCCGGCACAACTGTGGCTGCACGAACCTCAATAATTTTTTCCTGGTACCCGCACCTTGTGTTCGGCCCATGTTCTATTCAATACGAAGGGCCCACATCCCTTACCCGAATATGGAGTTTCAACTCTTTCTAACTGTTAACGAGACGCTATGTAAACAAACTGGCGGAAGCGTGTGCGAGTCGAATCGGCACACAAACGTAAACCCAATCACTTA
>CAVTEO010000018.1:0-163574 GCA_963733805.1 uncultured Acidobacteriota bacterium
CTTTTCGTTCGAACAGCACGAGACGTTGCTGAAAGCAGATCACCGGTTTGCTGCAATGCGTTCCCAAATCCCCGACTCGGCTGAATTTCTCCTGCGGCGTTGCTCACTCCATGAAGCGCGACGCTACCCGGTGAGGGTTACGCACTGCGCTGACCTTTACCTGTTTGCTTCGGAGCAGACGAAGCCAAAGCCTATCAACAACTGGCAATCGCATTGAAACTGGTTGTTGGGCGCCCTTGCCCGGTTAAGCCTCCGCCTTCCCGCTCGGACAGTTTTTGTATTTTTGGCTATTCCTCACATACGCCCTCTTCGAAATCTCCCAAAGGCTGAACTATCAGGAGCATTGAAACGAATGGAAACCCATCCCCAAGGCACGCGTGCGCGTGGTGCCACCTGACCTCGTGTGTTCTGAACTGGATGCGCAGGACGACGAATTTGGGCAGCCGCTCGATCAATCCAATGGGGCTTCATCCACAACCAGGTCACGCGTGCCCAAGGGGCATTCTCATTGGGCAAATGCTCCAATTCCATCCTGGGGCATCATGTTGATTTTCGAGGGCGAACATCTCCAACCCCTGCGCGGTGCTTGATTTTCCGACCCGCGAACGGTTTGCCCGCGAATTGGTCGCCGAGCAATACGATGTCGTGGGCATTTCCTCCATCATTGTGAACGTCGGCAAGGTTTCCGAGATGTGCCGCATGGTGCGGCGGTTGTCGCCATTCGCAAATCGTGGTGGGCGGACACAACAGTGCAATTCCGGGCGTTGAACACATTCTCGATGCTGACACCATCGTGCGCGGCGAAGGCATTCGCTGGATGCGCGAATATGTTGGGGAGGATGCCGAAGCGCCCATCGGCATCCGGAAATTGTTTCGGGTATGGAGACGCGCATTCTAGGCGTGCGCCTGCCGGATCGGGAGGGTGCGACCTCGGCTACCGTGATCCCATCGGTCGGCTGTCCGATGGGGTGGAACTTCTGCACCACGTCTTCTTTCTTCGGAGGCAAAGGCGAGTTCTCAATTTCTTCGAAACCGGCGACGAGCTTTTCGAAGTGATGGCGCGACTCGAGGCGTCCCTCAAAGTACAAACCTTCTTCGTCATGGACGAAAATTTCCTGCTGCATCGGGAGCGCGCGATGCAACTTCTTCACCGCATGAAGAAAGAGGGAAAAAGCTGGGGTTTGGCGGTGTTCGCCTCCCAAATGCGATCCGCAAATACACCATGGAGGAACTGGTCGAACTGGGAGTGTCCTGGCTGTGGATGGGCCTGGAGTCTCCGCGCTCCTCTTGACTGCTAAGCTTCAGGGGACAGACACCCGGCAACTCACCCGCGAGCTGCGCGAGCACGGCGTGCGCGTGCAGGGATCCCACCATCATCGGCCTCGAGCATCACACCGGCGACAACATCCAGCAGGAGATCGAGTATGCCGTCAGTCACGGCACCGACTTCCACCAGTTCATGCTGTATACGCCAGTGCCGGGGACGCCTCTGTACGAGCAAATGTCAGAACAGGGAAGAATGCTGCCGGAAGTGAACTTGGCTGACATTCATGGCCAGGACCGGTTTAATTTTCGGCATGCTGCTATTTCTCGTGCAGATTCGAAGCGCTTCCTGGACTGGGCATTCCAGCATGACTTCGAACAAAACGGGCCGAGTCTTTACCGCATGTGCCGAACCATGCTGCAAGGCTGGTTGCGCTACAAGAATTCTCCCGATGCACGGGTGCGGGAACGGTTTGCTCGCGAGTCGGTGAAGTTGCGGACCGCGTACAGCGCAGCGCTCTGGGCTATGGAGAAGCGGTTCCGGGAAGTCAATCGAAGGGTCAGCGACGATATCCGAGCTTTGCGAGAGGAAGTGCAGACGGAGTTTGGAAGCATGGCGCGGATGGCGGCGCATGTTGGCGGTCCTTTGCTTGCCTGGACTGCGCGACGCGAGGAGCGGCGCTTGGCCCGCGGGAAGACGTATGAGCCGCCGACATTTCTCGAGCGGCGCAATTGGATCGCAGCGGATGCCTCGTGACACTGCTACCGCTGGCAGTTCCGTGTGCCGAAACAATGCCGCAGACCTTGGTTGGAATGTCCGTTGAGGGCGGCGTCCTCGGCCGCTGGCGTTCTCATGCGAGCTTTGTTTTCCAGGGCACGCCGCGCCTTTTCCAGCTCGTTCGAGCAACGGACAGGGACAGCATCATCAGAAAGATGATCATCAGGCCAACCGAAGCTCCGAACACGCTCTGCGCATGCTTCGGCAGAATGGAAATCCGCCCGTATACAAATTCAATATGCACCCAATACACGAGCAGGGAAGTCTGCCCTAGTTGGATCAATGGACTGAAGCCCCACTGAGCCGCACCCCAGCGGCACCAGGCATAACTGGCCGACAAGATCATCAGCAGCAATCCCACGCGCAGCAGAAAGAAATTCGGGCTCGTATGCCAGTAATCGTATGTGGAATAGAGCGACTGTGGACGCGCATCGAGCCAGCGAGATCCAACAATGAGTACGATGCCCGCGAGCCCTGCACACCCGAAGGCGGGGCCCTCGTGAAGTTTTGACAAGGAACTTTGCAGCACAAATCCAACCGCTAATCCCGCAAAGGCGAAGCCAGTCCACGGAAATATCGGAAACAACCAGGCCTGCGGTGCTCCAAGATTGTGGACGCCGTTCACGTAGGATTCGATTGGCCAGGGCAGCCAGCCTGGTTTCCAGGTAGTCCACAACGGAGGCGTTAGCAGCGCAATGGCCATTGCGCCGGCGGCCGCGGCAAGTGCAAGTCGCAACGTCACAGCGCCCGAACTTCCCATTGCAAGCACCACCCAGCACAGAACTCCCATTAACATCATGGAGACGCCGATCGTGTTCAGAATGTCGACGCGAAACAAATCGCTCCAAGGCGCCCATCCCCAGGCGACCAAATATTCCTGCAATCGGAACAGAAGCCCGAGCGCGAAAATCTCCGCGCCGCGCCGGATGGTGGTCTTTGCGATCTGCAGAGGAGCAAGGCCCTTGTAGCGGAGCTTGCCGGTCACCAACGCGAAAGAAATTCCGGCAAGAAAGAGGAAAAGCGGAGCCGGCAGCGTGCCTCCCAGTTGTGAATACATGAAGAAGGTCGTCTTGCGCGCTTCCGGCGAAAGCCATGCATCGTAGCAATGGGTCTGAAACATGAGCACGCAGGCTAGTCCGCGCATCCAGTCAATGTAGGCGAGGCGAGATGTTGCGACGGGCGGCAGCGGCTAAGAGAAACCTTTCGCGTGAGCCTGTGAGGCGAAGAGGGGTAGAACCCAGGATTATTTCTGAGCGGAGCGCGGAAAGCAAACGGCTGAGCTACCGCAACACCCAGATCAGCGGCATCAAACCTGTCAGAGCCAGGCCTGTGAGCAGGCAGAGACTCTGCAAGCCCGTCTTCCGGTCAGAGAAACCGTAGGCATAGCATCCCTTGGCGATGTTGTTGGACGCTGCGGCGATTACAATTCCGGCGGCGCCTACGACCACGGGCACATCCCGCCCGGCCGACTGTGCAATCCCGAGGATGAAGGGATCGACATCGGCCAGTCCCATGATTCCTCCCAGGGCATACACGCCCTTGTGGCCCAAATAAACAATTGCCAGGTGCGTCACGATCACCATCGCGACAAACAGGGCGGCGAACAACAGAGCCGCTCGCAGTTCAAGGGGATTTCCGGGTTCAAGTCTGCGGGCGCTCTCGTGGGACGGGGGATCGGGGATATGCGACCACAGCCATCCAGTCAGGACGGCCGAAACGGCAAGGAGAAGGAAAGGAATGCCGAGCACCCGCAAAAGTCCACGGTTGAACAGTGCCAGCAGCAGCGCCAGTCGCAGGTACATCATTCCGGAGGCAAGCAACGTTCCTCCGGCAAACAAGTGCGGCTGATGGGCCGTGCCCGAGCGTCGGGCAAGCGCGATGGTTGTCACCGTAGATGAGTACGCTCCGCCCAGCAGCGCAGAAAGCAGCACACCATTCCTCCCCTGCGTCACCTTGAGCAGCAGGTAACTGCCGTAGGAGACCGTGCTCACGGCGACCACCACCAGCCAGGTCTTGAAAGGGTTGATCTGGAATTGTGTGAAAGCCGCGCGGGGCAGTACTGGCAGAATGACTGCCGTGAGCAGAAGAAACTTGGTGAAGGTGAAGATCTCGTCGGGAGGAACGCGCCGGGTCAGCCCCTCCAACGTGGTCTTCAGAACCAGCAAAAACATGCTGATGACGGTAATGGTGGTGGCGATCCAAAGTTGCTCGTGATAGACCAGCGCTCCAAGCAGATAAGTTCCCAGCGCGGACACTTCGCTGGTGACTCCCGAAGTGTTTTCCGTGGAAAGCTTGTGGGTGTAAGAGACGACCAGAAGGGCGCCCACTACCGCAAAGCCCAGCGCCAGAGCAATCAACTGGCCGCCAGAAAGCAGAGCCATGGCATAGCCGATTAACCCAATCAGGGGGAAGGTGCGCACGCCTCCGAAGGAGTAACTCTCCCCACTCGACTTGCGTTCCTCGCGTTCCATGCCAATGAGGAAGGAAAGAAACAGCACCAGCAGAATCTTGGTCCCCTCGACCGGAAACAACCGGAATAAGTCGTTAGGCATGTTTTCTTCGACACCTTTCCCCATCGCACCAGCTCACTTGTAGGCCTCAGGAACGAAGGTCTGGTCCTGCATTGGCGGGCGAATGTATTTCGTTCTGTCCAGAGGCGGGAGCTTCAGAGGTTTGGGAGTCAGGTCTTCGTAAGGGATGAGGTTCAGCAGGTGCTGAATGACGTTGAGGCGAGCCCTTTTCTTATTCTCGGCATTCACCACGTACCAGGGGGCCTGCTTGATGTCGGTGTAAGCGAACATCTCGTCCTTGGCGCGGGAATACTCGACCCAGCGCCGCCGCGATTCAAGGTCCATGGGGCTTAATTTCCAGCGCTTGGTGACATCGCGCATGCGATCCTGGAAACGGTGTTCCTGCTCTTCGTCACTGACGGAAAACCAGTACTTCACCAGGATGATGCCGGAACGAACCAGCATGCGCTCGAATTCCGGACAGCTGTGCAGGAACTCGAGGTACTCCGCCTCGGTGCAAAATCCCATGACATGCTCGACTCCGGCACGGTTGTACCAGCTCCGGTCCATCAACACGAGTTCGCCGGCACCGG
Source organism: uncultured Acidobacteriota bacterium (assembly GCA_963733805.1). GTDB lineage: Bacteria > Acidobacteriota > Terriglobia > Terriglobales > Acidobacteriaceae > Gp1-AA133. The sequence goes on from CAVTEO010000018.1 coordinate 5,145, forward strand.
GGAGATGCGTGACGTAGCGCTGGAAATACCACTGGGTCTTTTCTCTTTCGGTCGGTGTCCCGAGGGCCACGACTTTGCAGATACGCGGGTTCAGACTTTCGGTAACTCGCTTGATGGCGCCCCCCTTGCCCGCCGCATCGCGCCCCTCAAAAATGACCACCACCTTCAATCCCTTGTGCCGCACCCATTCCTGCAACTTGACCAGTTCGATCTGCAACCTGCGCAGTTCTTTCTTGTAGGCACAGTCGTGACCGAGTCGCAAAGACTCGGCAATCGTCCATTGGAAGCGGACTGCCTGTGATCGCTCGCGGAATCCCGATTCTGACGTTTTCCCATAGCAAGAACTCCTGGTCTCAGGCTCGGATCGACTTCTTCCCAGAAGTGGGCCGGGTTCCGGCAGCATCTTTCGGGAGAAATCCCCTGAGTTCTTATCGGCTGGATCGAAGAACCCGGTTAGAGCCAACCAGGGCGAGCGGGGTTACTAGAGTCCGCTCAGGCTAGAATTGAAGTCTCATGTGCGGGCGCTATCGGCTTTCGCGGCGGAAGGAAGTTATTGCCGAGTATTTTGAAACGGATTTTGACGATCTTGAGTGGGAGCCCCGCTACAACATTGCGCCGACCCAACCGGTACTGGTCATTCGGCGGGGGGCGGACAGCCCCGTCCGGCAGGCGGCGATCATGCGCTGGGGACTGATTCCATCCTGGGCCCCGGACTCCAACATTGGCGCACGGACGATCAATGCTCGCTCCGAGAGCGCGGCCGACAAGCCATCCTTCCGCGACCCGCTTCGGAAACAACGTTGCCTGGTCCTGGCCGACGCCTTCTACGAATGGCGTCGCTCGGGCAAGGACAAACAGCCGTTTTGCTTCGAGGTTGAAAATGGGGCGGTCTTTGCTTTTGCAGGACTGTGGGATCGCTGGAGAGATCCCAACGGGCGGTTTGTGGAAAGCTGCACGATTTTGACCACCACCCCGAATGAGTTGCTGGCCGGCGTGCACGACCGGATGCCGGCAATCCTGTCGCCTGAGTTCTACGACCGCTGGCTCGAGCCGAGGACGCAGGATATGAACCGCGTTCTGGCCATGCTGCGACCATTCGATTCCAATCGCATGAGCCGATACCCGGTCAGCAAGCAGGTCAATGTCGTGGCGAACGATGACCCAACGTGCTCGGCGCCTGTTGATCTGCCGGCCACCAGCGGGTCGCTATTCGATTGAAGGGGCGCGCCCGAACCAGCCTGGCGACTCAGCGCTTTTTCTGAGCTTTGCGCCATTTCGCCCAACGCAATTTCTGCGCTGAACGGATGCGTTCCAAAGCGGCGGAAGACATCTTCCGACGCCGTCCCAGGCGCACCCTTCCCGGCAAGCGAAGGGCGGCGATTGCCTTGCCGATACTCTCCAATTCGTTGCTGAGACGGTTGCGTTCCTGCTCAAGGGCTGCGAGCACCGGGTTGAGGTTTGTCATGCGGGAGATTCTATCAGGCAGCCGGAAAAATCATTGCCGGCGAGTGAAGGTCTCACTCGGGAGCGGCGAAAAAGACTTTCCCATCGAATCTGAGGTGCTAGCAGTCGTCCGGAAAGCCGTCGGAGTGTTGCGATGTTGCTATCATAGATAACCAGGGTGAAACGCCATCGGAGCGGTTTACCCTGAGCGACCACGGGGCGCGTAGCTCAAACGGATAGAGCATCGGATTTCTAATCCGAGGGTTGCAGGTTCGATTCCTGCCGCGCCTACCAGATACTGCACTGTTCTCCGTTCACCGGTCGCACTAAAATCGCGTGGAGCGATGGAGCCCAAGTGAAAAAGTGGATTGCTGTCCTGCTCCTGATCTTTGCCGGGATTACTCTTCGTTCCCAGGCTTTCGCGCGCGATCAGACCAAAGCCCAGTCTCGCGCCTACAAAAAGTCGGCCCGCAAGGCGCAAAAAGACATGGCGCGTTACAGCAAGCAGCAGCAGAAAGCGATGCGGAAAACAGCCAAGGCACAGAGGAAGGCATTGAAACGCGCGCAGCATCGAAACCATCTGTAGACCGCCGCCGGGCAAGATCTCGCCAGCGCGCCAGGAACAGATCGCTGGACGCGACATGGAGGAATCGATGCAGTGGCCTTGCGTCTGTATTTTTGGGGAATCTGAAGTGAGAAATACCGCTAGCCGCTGAGCGCGGTATTCACTCGATCGATGACCTGCTGGGCGTTCATGCCAATGGCATGAACGGTTGCCGCCACGATCAGCACGAGCAGCACGAGGAGCAGCGCGTACTCGCTGACGTTCTGACCTTCTTCTCCCCGGATCTTTGCCCAGTACCTACCCAACATCCCCTGCTCATTCCGCGGTTCTGCAGTCGTTTACTTTCTCGCTGAATTGCTCCGCCCCGGAAACTTCACACCCGGGGCGGTCACCGCTGAAGCCATTCTCAGTGAAGAAAGGGGAACAGGTCCATGGCACAAAAGTGGACCTTGCTAGAACTATGCAACACGCGGCGCGAGATAGCACCATAGTGGGATGCCGATCGATCGTCTGCTCACAAGCCTTTGCTATACTTGCGTAAGTTCATCAGGGCCGACGTAGCTCAGTTGGTAGAGCAGCCGATTCGTAATCGGCAGGTCACCAGTTCAAGTCTGGTCGTCGGCTCCAGTTCTGACCTTCCGGCTAAAAATTTCCGCGGGTTCACCTTTTCTCGGAGGTTGTTTGTGCGCAAGTTTCTCGTCTTCGCGCTGCTGAGCGCTCTTATGGCATTTGCCGCTGACAAATCCGTTTACGACTACACGCTGAAGTCCATCGAGGGACAGCCTGCGCCCTTCTCTGCTTATAAGGGGAAGGTGTTGATGCTGGTGAATGTGGCCAGCCAGTGCGGCTACACGCCCCAATATTCGGCGCTCGAATCGGTTTACGAGAAATACAAGGATCGCGGTTTGGTGATCGTCGGCGTGCCGGCCAATAATTTTGGAGCGCAGGAACCGGGCACCGACGCCGAGATCAAGACATTCTGTACCCGGAAATACAACGTACAGTTCCCCATGATGTCCAAGGTTTCGGTCAAAGGCTCCGACACCACTCCGCTTTATCAGTACCTCACGGATTCGACCCAGCACCCGAAGACCGGGGGCGAAATCAAGTGGAACTTCACCAAGTTCCTGGTGGATCGCAAGGGAAATATCGCTGCCCGCTTCGAGCCGGAGGTCACGCCCGATTCGCCGCAGGTGGTTGGCGCGATCGAAAAAGCTTTGGCTGAGTAGGCCGCCAGCTCTCGGAATGTGCGTTCCAACTCGATACCAAACCATTAGTCACAGAGGACACTTGAGTGGCACGGAGAACTCCCTCGGTGGCCCCCCGTGCCCCTGTGGTTAAAGCTCTTGGCGCTACATGGCGATCGACGGATTGCCTACGGAGTGCACCAGTCTCGCTGCAGTGCTGATGGAGATTCCGCCTGCCCCGGTTTCCACTTGCATTCACAAAGCGGAAGTCCCGATAATGTATGCAGGAATACCCATATAACCGTGTACCGATATAGTCGAGCGGATTTGCTTCGCATCCTGCGGCTCACGGCGCGTCAGTTGGCGAGTTGGGAAAAGGCCGAACTGGTGGCAGCCGCCGAGAGTTATTCGTTCTTCGATCTCCTGCAAATTAAAAAAGTCCGTGACCTGTGCGCGAAGAAGGTGCGCCCGGCCGTGATCCGGCAATCCTTACAGGCGATGCAGAAGCAAGTGGCAGGCATGGAAAATCCGCTTCTGGAAGCGGGCGCGTTTCTGTCCGGACACCGGCTTGCCTTCCGACACGAGGGGAGGTTGCTGGAACCGATTGCCGGACAATTCATGTTTGATTTTTCGCCCGAGCAAAAAGTAATTTCGCGCACCCCGGTCATGCCGTTGCGTCCCGATCCGAAAGAGTCCGACGTAGCGGAACTGTTCTCCCGAGGCATTGCGCTCGAAGAAGATGCGCACACCCACGCCGAAGCGATCGCGACCTACCTGAAAGTTCTGGAGCGCGATCCTTCCCACGCCGCGGCTCATATCAATGTGGGAACGCTTTACTACAATCGCCAGGAATATGGTCTGGCTGAAAAGCACTATCGCGCGGCCATCGAATCCGATCCTCGATATGCGTTGGCGCACTTTGATCTCGGCAATGTGCTTGATGAAACCGGGCGTGTCCACGAAGCGATTCAGACTTACAACACCGCGTTACAGTTGGCGCCTACCTATGCGGACGCTCATTACAACCTCGCCCTCGCCTATGAGAAGCTGAAGCAGCCGCGCAAGGCGCTAGGGCATTGGCGGGCCTACGTCAAACTGGACACCGCCAGTCCCTGGGCCGTGCATGCGCGCAACCAGGTCCAGCGCATCCTGCAGAATGACGGTCTCAAACTGGTCCCCGGCAAAAAGCGCTCCTGACTTCACGCCTCCGGCTTCAAGCGAACCCTTTTGACTCCGAACGCCATCAGTCTGGCCGGAATATCCCGCAGCACGGGTATCTTGAAAAATGCCCGCATCATCCAGGGAACCTTGAACGATCCCTGCGCCTGCAGTGCGCCCGCAACCATACGAGTCTGCATGGCCGACTGCATGGCCTGAACCACGCGGATCGGAAACTCGCGCTGGCGCTGGACTTCTTTGAGATCTTCGATCCGAACCTCTTCCTGATGCAGCGGCCGGGTCAGGACGTTGGTCGCGACCACCGCGTCCTGAACCGCGTAATTGATGCCGACTCCGCCCACCGGCGACATCACATGCGCAGCGTCACCGATCAAGAGCAAGCCCGGCTTGTACCACACCGGACAGCGATTCGCCTCCACCGACAGCAGCGAACACTGGGTCCATTCCTTTAGCGACTCTACGTGTCTGGAGAACCTCGGTTCCACCTCGATGATCGATTTCCGGAACGCCTCCATCCCGGCGGCGCGCAGTTGCTGGTATTGACCTTTTGGAAACACGTAGCCAATCTGCCAGTAGTCGATGCGATCAAAGACGGCGAGCAGGCGCCCTTTTCCGAAGCCTCCCATGACCCGGTCGGAATGCTCATCTCCGGGCAGATGGGGCAGTTCGAACCATAGGATGTCCATGGGTGGCGATGTTTTGATTGGCTCGAAGCCCGCAAGATGGCGTACCTTCGAAAACCGCCCGTCGGCTCCCACCGTGAGCAGGGCGCGAACCGCGTGCCAGCCATCGGTGCTCTGGTAGCGCACGCCGCAAACTTTGCCGTCTTCTTCGATCAGTTCGCCCACGTTCGCTACCATCCGCAGCCGGAAGTTCGGATATTTTTTCCCCTCCTGCGCCAAAAATTCGAGGAACTTGGTCTGCGGGATCAGCATGATGTAAGGGAAGCGGGTCTTCAGGCGCCGGAAGTCGATGGGTGAGAAACTCCCGTCCGCAGTTTGAAACGTCGGACCGTAGATTTTGTTGTGGGGAAGGTGATGCAGCGGCTCGGCCAGGCCGATCTGATCCAGAATCTCAAGGATCGAAGGGTGCACCGTGTCGCCCCGGAAGTCGCGATTGAAATCTTTGTGAGCCTCCAGGAGAGTGACTCTCACGCCGCGGCGCGCCAGCAACAGCCCCAGCATCATGCCGCCGGGGCCTCCGCCAACAATGCAGCAGGTGGTTTCCTGCGCCGGCTCGATTTGATTTGTCCGGGCTAGCTGTTCGTCGGGAATTGTCGCCGTTGCCATAGGGCAGCTCCGTCGACCGATGGAATGGAGTTTGCGAAGTATACCCGCGCGGGATTGTCCCGTCGACGGTTGGTCGGGGGTGGCGCTCCGTGCTATCTGGCCAGAAAGCCTGCCAGGCAGAACCGGCCTCCAGCAATGGTAAAATCTTTGGTTTGCCATTCTTGTTTTGAAGGTATCCGTATGCCGGAAACGATTGCTCCTGCAGCCAATCCCGCACCTCTCACGACCCTGACCGAAGACGAGATTCTCTTTCGCGACAACGTCCGGCAATTCGCCCGCGAGCGCGTTCGACCGCTTGCCAAGGAAATGGACGAAAAGGCCGTGTTTGACAAAGGCCTGGTGCAGCAGTTCTTCCAGCTTGGTCTGATGGGAATCGAGGTTCCGGAGCAATACGGCGGCGGCGGCGGCAAATTCTTCGAAGCGATCCTCGCGGTCGAGGAACTGTCGGTGGCCGACGCTTCAGCCGGCGTCATTGTCGACGTGCAAAACACGCTCGTAAATAACGCATTGCTGCGCTGGACCACCGAGGACCAGCGCAAGCGATATCTGCCACGCATGGTTTCCGACACTGCGGGCGCGTACGCGCTGAGCGAGGCCGGGTCCGGTTCCGACGCATTCGCGCTGCAGACCAAGGCCGAACTCAAGGGCAGCGAATACGTGCTCAACGGCCGCAAGCTGTGGATCACCAACGCCAAGGAAGCCGGACTGTTCATCCTGTTCGCGACGGTCGATCCTTCCGCCGGCTACAAGGGCATCACGGCGTTCATTATCGAAAAGGATTTCCCTGGCTTCACCGTCGGCAAGAAAGAGGACAAGCTCGGGATCCGCGCATCCTCCACCTGCGAACTGATCCTGGAAGACTGCCGCGTGCCCAAGGAGAATGTTCTCGGGCAGGTCGGCAAGGGCTACAAGATCGCCATCGAGACCCTCAACGAAGGTCGCATCGGCATCGGTGCTCAGATGCTGGGAGTGGCTCGCGGAGCCTGGGAATACGCTGCCGCCTACGCGCAGGAACGCAAACAGTTTGGCAAGCCCCTCGCCGATTTCCAGGGCATCCAGTTCCAGATCGCGCAGATGGCCACCGACATCGAAGCCGCCCGTCTGCTGGTCTACAACGCCGCGCGCATGAAAGACGCTGGCGTGAACTTCGTGAAGGAAGCCGCCATGACCAAGCTGTTCTGCTCGCAGGTGGCGGAACGAGTGACTTCGCTGGCGATCGAGATCTACGGCGGCTACGGCTTCACCAAAGATTATCCGGTCGAGAAATATTGGCGCGATTCCAAGATCGGCAAGATCTATGAAGGTACTTCGAACATGCAGCTGCAGACCATCGCGAAACTGGTGATGAGCGGCAAGTAGTCAGTGCCCCTTGCAAAGCCGCCACCAGCGCGGCTTTTCGGGGCAATCAAGTCACCCCGGTAATACCAACCCTAGTTACCATTATGTGCAGGGAGTTGCAGTTGCCCCTTTTCCGTCTCTTCCCGGTATCCCGTCTAAATCCTTTCTTAGCTGTGATTTCCGGGGAATGCGCTCATTGGCCGGGTAGCTGCAATTCTGGGGAGTGCCCGCAACGTGGGCGAATCATCGGGGGCGCAAGTGACGACACTTTTCGGTACTCCGGAAGTTCAACCTAAATCGAAGCACACCATGCTGCCGATCCTCACCGTATTGTTCCTCATCTCCTACGGCCTGATGACCCTTCTGATCGTAGAGCAAGGCAGTACGATTCAATCGCAACGCACACTGATCCAGCAGTTGCTCGGTGATAGCACCGAACTGTCCGCTCTGAAGAGCAAGGCCATCCAGCAGCAGGCGCACGCCCCCAAGGCGCAGGCTGAGGCGCAGAGCAGTCCGGTTCAAACTCCGTCGACCCAGGCAGTACCGTCTGAGAAAGCCAGCAATGCGCACCAGAACAACAAAGTGCAAAGACCCAAGCACGAAATACCGCCCGTGCCGGCCTCGGATATTGGAGATGCTCGTAGAACGCTGATGTCGATCTAAGGAATGCCCGCCCCGTCTCCCGGGGCCTGTGAGAACGATATGAAAGCTCTGGCCCTAGCCCTGCTGTTTTCGTTGCCCGTCCCCAGGATCGCGCCTCCGGCGCTCCAGCCGGTTTTCGAGGCTGCCGTCAAGCACTCCCGCAAGGGCGGCAAGTGGTACTTCGCGGCGAACGGCCACGCCGTCTACTGCTACGGACCCGTGATGTACGTGACCGAGGCGCAACGCGGCCTGACTCGCGTGGCCACGTTTTGCCAGAACGACCAGCCCATGGTCCCGCTGAAAGACTAACCACGGGTTTGCGTGGTTTTGGGGCCTGCCTGGGAATTAGTCCGTACGCGTTCTCTAGGATCACCAAATCAGCCCATCCAACGGATTCGATAGACTTCGTCGCTGCGTGACTCAATTTCACCGGATGGTGGCGCAGATTCGGCGTCTCGAAAATCCTGTAAATTGAAGTCATGCCCAAGTTCGAAAAGCACCTGTTTATTTGCTGCAATCAGCGCGATCCTGGACACCCGCGCGGTTGTTGCGATCCGGCCGCGCAAGCGCAGTTGCAATTCCTCTTCAAGCAAAAGCTCGCTCTGCGTGGATTCAAGAAGCGCGTGCGCGCCAATATGTCTGGGTGCCTGGACCAGTGTGAACATGGCCCGACCGTCGTCGTTTATCCGGATGCAGTTTGGTACGGCCGTGTGACGGCCGCAGACGTTGACGAGATCATCGAATCTCACATCATGAATGGCAAGCCCGTCGAACGCCTCCTGATCGCAGAGGATTGCCTCAACGCCTCCAGCTGCCCGCACCGCAATCCGAAGCTGCCGGAGTGACGACCTCTAACGCGGGCGGCGAATGTGTGCTGAAATCGTTGGCTTTTGTGCGCCGCGGTTTCGCTCCGCCAGAATTTCCTGATGAATACTAATGTAGAAAAGGAATAAGGCTGGAATCCAAAGCAGGAAGACCAGATATTTCATCGCGCCACCTCCCGCCAGCGATTGGCAGGTGACTCTTTCTGAAATCTATTCTTTAACCTTCAGCCTGGATAGGTCCGCGGTCACCCGAATTGGTGAGCACAATGTCCTCCATTCCAAGTCAAGACCGTTTGCTCGCGCAGGTCAACGATCGGGCAGTGCCCACCGGTCGGCTGTTCTGCAGGATCGCAAACTCCACTATCGGAATTGACTGATAGGTTAGGGCTCCAAACAAACGAAAAGGCCACCCCGGCAACAGGGTGGCCTTTTCTTTCAAGGGAGAATAGTTCTAACGGAAGGCAAAGTCCGCCAAAACTTTCTGGCGAAATCTTATGAGTCGAAAAAGGGGGGTGTCAAGGAAATTCTAGATAATAAATGCCTTTATTTTCAATATTTTACGAAAGCAGCCAACAGATCTCCAAAGCGTATCATTTTGAGACCCGCGCGCCCTTCGGCCGCGCTAAAAGCCATTTATTGAAATACTTACCTAGCCAGAAAGGCTGCGAGCGCTCAACGGGAGCCTGAAGAAATTCCGATCCCGCCTGTAGACTTACGCACCGATTCATCGATATTCAGAGAAATGAACTCCTGCTCTGCCTCCTGGTTGCGCTCCGGGAGCAGTCGCTTGATGGCAACCCGAAACCCCCCGAACGCCACGCCCGCAACCAACGTGATTCCCATCAGCGCGCCGCAGAGCAGCACGACATTCCACAACAAGTTCGCGACATTGTTCTTCTTGTCAAAGAAGGTGTTCTCGTTCCAGGTGACGTCGGCGTCGTAGTTAACCTGCTTCACCAGGGCCTCGGCCTCGCTCTGCGAAAAAGGTCCCGCCGCGACTGCCACGATGGGCCCGGTGCGCTTTTGCGCAAACGCTCCCAACTCTACGACCGCCGGTTGGCCATTCTGTGCGTTCGGCTGATGCGCCGTCTCGATACGACGCAAGTGGTCGGTGGCAATTTGGGGCGTGGGATAGGAAATTAACATCAGCGTACCTTGGCCGCCAGCGCCACGATACGTTCCCTCCACGACCTCGGCTCCCGCGGCGAAGTCGACCATCTCCACCGGCAGGGGCGAGCCCAATTTGTCGAGCGTCAACGGCCCCATGATGTATTTCGCGGTGTTTTTGACGTAGGTCTGCTTCGGCAGGTAAGTGGGAAGCGGCGGCAGGTTGCGAGCCCCGCCTTGCGGAAGGGGAAGTTCGCTCGCCAGTTCGCGCAACTCAGCCGCTGACATCACGCTCAACTTGTCGAACAGCGCATCGACCAGCACATTCCCGCGATAAAACAGGATGCGATTGTTGAGCGACGAGGCTTGATCCCCGATCTTCTCGTTCAGCATCTCGGGTTGCTTGTAGAAAGTGAACGCCCCATAAGCTCCACTGGCGTCGGAGAAACGTGCCGCTCGAATGGTGAGCTTATGGCCGTCATCCCGGGAAAATGTCCCCGAAGAAAAATCGGTGAACCCGTATTCCTTGAGTATCGCGGGGTTGGTGGCGTCGGCTGCGGTTGGATCTGTGCTGGTTTGTGCGGCACCCTGCAACTGCCATCCGCCAAAAGAGGACGGGAGAATTGCGGCGGTCGCTGTTCCTTTTGCCGCTGGTTCACTCGCGAAGGCAGCCGCCGCGAGCACACAACTCAGAAACACCGGGAAACATCGATGAAAAATCATGGGAATGAGAAAGAGGCAAGGTCTCTCTGCTGCTCTATTAGACTACAAAGGGACCTTAAAAGTTTCCCCTGCAGCCAAAACGGCCGCGGCGCAGAGGATTATATCTTGGAAGGGAACTCGGGCAGGCCGGGGGACGGCAAGGCTTTACTGCCCTTCTTCTTTCGTGATCTTGCTCGCCATTTTCACCCCGCTGAGACCGCTCACGTACTTGGCAATCCCGCGATAGAGGGATTCGGCAATGCGTTGCCTGTACTCGGGGGTCTGCAGCTTTCGTTCGTCCACCGGATTGCTGACAAAGGAAATCTCCGCGAGTATCGAAGGCATATTGGCGCCGATCAGCACGATGAAGGGCGCTTTTTTCACGCCTCGATTGCGGAGCCCGGGGCTCTTGGCCGACAAGCCGCGGTGCAGCGCTTCTTGTACGTCGCTGGCGAACTCGTGGGACTCTTCAATCTTTTCCTTGAGCGCGATCTTTTTCACCAGGTCGCCAAGTTCGTGGATCGACTTCTCGGAAACTGCATTTTCGCGCGCTGCTACTTCCAGAGCGTCTGCGGACGAGGTGAAATTCAAATAGTAAGTTTCCACGCCGCGGGCATTCGGATCGCGGCTCGAGTTGGCATGAATGGAGACGAAAAGGTCCGCCTGATCCTGGTTCGCGATCGCGGTACGCGTCTCCAACGGAATGAACGTATCGTCCTTGCGGGTGTACACCACTTCGGCGCCCAGTCGCGACTCCAGCAGTTTCCCGAGCCTCCGTCCCACGTCGACCACCAGGTCTTTCTCGAGCAGGCCATCCGGCCCGATGGTTCCCGTGTCATGTCCGCCATGGCCGGGGTCAATCACAATCTTTCCAATCTTCAAGCCCAGCGCCCGAATGAGGGACCGGTCGCCTCCGGCCGTAGGTCGCGCTTCCCGCACGTCCAATTCCGCCGCGCTGGCCGTTGACCGACGCTTGCTCTTTCCGCGAGGCGCTTTTTCCACCGCCGCGGCCGAGATCGGCAGATCGCGATCGATGGTGTTGTCCGCGGCCTTGCGCTTCGCCGGCGGTAACTCGGGGCGCAGATCTTCGACCCTGCGGGCCACGTTTCTGTTTCGCCCGACGCCGTCGTCGTCACCGGCTTCGATAATCTTCTTGACCGAATTCTTGCCAACCTTCACGGTCTTGACAGTCGGCTTGGTGTCGGCTGCTCTCGCCGGTTCCGGGTCGCCGCTGGAAGAATCTGTGCTCACAGTCCCCGCGGCAGGAAGCTTCGCCGGCGGAGGGTTGCCGGCGATCTCCGCCTTCGGCGGTATTGCGTCCTCTGGCGGAGTTCGAGTTTTCGCGCCTGCCACCTGTTTCCCGCGGATATCAATAATCAGTCGAGATGGATTCGGAAGCAGGAACGCGTCGTAATCGGAGAGATCGTCGACCTCCAGCACCACGCGCGTCTTGCCGGGCTTGAATTGCGCCACGCGGATCTTCTTCAGGAACCCGTCGTCGACATCAAAAGTCTTTCCGACCAGCGTCGACGCCAGTTTCGTGTCATATAGATCAAAGAAAATCCGGTCCGGGTGATCAATGCGCTGCGATCCGAACTTGACATCCTGCTCCAGATCAATCGCCACGCGCGTGTAATCCGGAGTCGACCAGTGCCGGATGCTGGTCACGCGGGGAAGCTTGCCCGTCGGTTCTTCAGGGGCCGCGGCCGTGTTTTCCTCGTCGTTTGTTTCCTGATCCTGACCAGTCTTATCCTGGATTTTATTTTCGGGCTTTTTGGACTTCCCTGCGACCTCAGCAGCCTTCTGGTACTTCTCCGCTTCCCGCTGAGCCGCAGACTTGTAAGGCTCTCCGTGATCCTGTTTTAGTTCTGCAACCGCCGCTTTGGCCTGATCGGCCAGATGGTGGCGGGGATAGCGGTGCAGGAATTCCTGAAAAGTTACCAGCGCTTCTTCGGGATCCTCAAGGTCGTCCTTATAGATCTCTGCGATGGTGAACAGTGCGTCGAACCGGTACCTGCTCCCGGGATATTCCTTGCGCAAGAACTCGTATTCCTTCACCGCCCGGGCGAATACTTTGTTGTCGTCAAAGCGCCGTCCCATCTCCACCTGCAATTCGGCGACGGCCACAACGCTGGGGTCGGCTTTGGAAGAAGCTGGTGCGCCGAAGTAAACCCGCCGGTAGGAGTCAATCACCCGCTGATAATCGCGCCGGGTGCGCTGCGCGACAGGGCGCCCGTTCAAAGCTTCCCGCATGCGCTCGGCCTTCGCGAAGTTGTCGCGTGCCCAGGCGTCGCCATGGCGGACACGGGCGTGTCCCGGCAGCCCCGGCAGCAGCGCCAAAAGCGCTACACCCAGACGCAATGCGCGCTGGCTTCGAAGTAGGGTCGTCAACGTTTCCAGCTCGTTACTGCTTGTCTAAGCGGCTTCCCTGAGAGATGCCGAAAACCTTAGTCAGTGTTGCTGATATAAAGTACGCCCCGCGCATCTCGTTGCACGCGAACAGGATCGTGTACGACGTTCCCTAGGACATGCGATCCGGGCTGCGACCCACCGTAGTACAGCTCAGTGATTCGCCGTACGTAATTCTGCGTCTCCGAGAACCGTGGAATGCCGGCACTCCGCGCCACCGCGCCCGCCCCGGCGTTGTAGGCTGCAAGGCTGAGCTTGATGTTGCCGCCGTAGCTCTCGAGCAGGCTCTTCAAATGACGAACCCCGGCATCCACGTTTTGTTGCGGGTCGAACGGATTGGTCACATGCAGCGACCGCGCTGTGCTCGGCATGAGCTGCATCAGCCCCATAGCGCCCTTGCGCGATACCGCGTTAGGATTGAAGTTCGATTCGACCTTGATCACCGAGCGCACCAGGTTCGGATCGACGTTGTGGCGGGCTGCGGCCTGCTCAATCGCTGAATCCACATCCTGCTGGCTCATAGGGGTACTACTGCGTAGATAGTTAGCGTGCGCGGCTGCGTCTTCGGGATTCGCTTCCTGCCTGAGGTACTGATTCACTTCGGCCGCCGCCGATCGAGCCGCGCCCATGGTTGCCGATGGCACAGGCTTGAAGCGCTTCTCTTTCGCGCTCCAGTACACCAGCCGGTTCGACCGTGGAGCCGTTCCTTGGCTGCTGCGAGCTCCCCTCGCTGGAGCCACAGAAACGTCGTTGGTATAGATGGTGCGTCCATTGGCATCGGTCGTGGCCACGAGTTTCGTAGGAGTCTCGTCGGGCCCCGAAGCAAAGACCGGTGGCGCACAGAGGGAGAAGGAGGCCGCGAGTACGGGGGTAGCCATCAGCGCGATTTGCAGGTGCTTTCGCATTTCCAGGTCTATCCTCGTTGTAAAGACACAAAGTCCTTAGCGCGATCTACCCGGAACCTGACGGAGAAACTTCAACCAGAGTGGATTGATTATAGGGCGTTTAACCGAGCCCCGGCAAACTATCCAAAGGCCATAGAACCACCGAAGTAATCGCTGTAAGTTACTGAAAATTGGCCATGTTTGCGCTCAGTCGCGCTGCCGTAGCGCAGGTTCCCAAGGCTCTTATCCAATGTGGCGCAGCCCTCGCACAATCTCACGTCGGGAGACGGTATAGGATGGGATCATCCCGCTCAGCAGTCCGACCAGCGCCGCCACCCCTAAAGCCACGACGATCGTCGGCCAAGTCACTTTCAGGCCTACCAACAGACCCGCCATCTGAGGGGCACGGGAAATCGCCCGCGCCAAGGCGATCGCCGCTATCGAGCCGAGGAGACCTCCCGTTAGCCCGAGTCCCACCGACTCCCAGGTAAACAGGGCGAGGACGTCCCTTTGTGTAAATCCCAGCGACCTCAGCACCGCCACTTCGCGCGTCCGTTCTCGAATCGACATCGACATGGTATTTCCAGTGACCAGCAGGGTGGCGAACACCACGGCTCCACAAATGCTGAGGATGAAGCCCTTCACGTTTCCCAGAGACGCCAGAAAATCAAGCTGGAAAGCTTTTTCCGTTTCGGTTTTCGTGGGTTGCGGCGAGTTATGAAAGATGTCATCCACTGCAGCCGACACCCGGCTCACACTCTCCGCCGAATCCGTCAAAACCGCGTAGAACCCGGCCTGTCCCTTGGCCCAGGGCACCGCCTCCTCGAGATATCGATGATCGAAGAACAAGGTGTCGGAAGGCACCGGGGAAGTGTAGAGGGCGCGGATCGTAAGTTGCAGGTCGACGGGGAAGATGTTGCCTTTTATGACGATGTGGTCGCCTAGCTTCCAGCCCTGCTTCTGCGCCAGTTTGGCATCGACCATGCAGCCTGCCTGATCACGCTGCCAGGCCAGCAGTTGCTCTTCCGGAACATGATTTTCCGGATAAGCCTTCACAATCTCCTTCGGATCGGTGCTGAACTGCGCAAAGAAATTCTCCGGCTTGTCGTTCATATACTGGCCGCCAAACCAAGTCATGGGCGCGACCGCGGTTACCCCGGGCACGCTGCGGATCTTTTCGCGGTAATAGCTCGGCAGAAAGAACGCCAACGAGACTCGATGGCGAGTCAACAAGCGTTGCGACGACTGCACCGTGGTCTCATCCAGGTAAAAACTCCGCCAAACAGTCAACATCAGCGTGAGGAGCAATAAGGAAAATGCGATGCTCACCACCGTCAACACACAGCGCCGTTTGTTGCGCAAGGCATTCCGGGCGATGAATCCGGAGAGTGTCATGAAAGTAGAGAGAATTATCGGGAATCGAACGCAAGAAGTCCGTGACTGAAAGCACGGTGGGAGGTGATACCGACCGGGCAATACTTGGTGCGTGCGCTGCCCGGGACATCTCCTTCCTTCAACTCCCCGCCCTGTAGTACCCTCGCCACGTCCCCATGTTCGAAGACTCGCCCCAACAGCAAACACCAGATTCGCTGATGCTTCCTGGTTTCTGGTATCGCGCCCTGCCCAGCGACACCGTGTTTCGCGAACGCCTGGAGCGCGCGACGCTGTTGGAGACCCCCTTGGTCATCGGGCGCGATGCGAACAATCGGCCTTTCGCGCTGCAGGATGCCTGCCCGCACCGTGGTATGCCGCTTTCCTGCGGACGGTTTGACGGCTCTCAGGTCGAGTGCAGCTACCACGGATGGCGCTTTGACGCGCACTCCGGCCAGTGCCAACTGATCCCGTCCCTGACCGCCGATCAAAAGCTCAAGTTCGACCGTATCTATGCCGGCAGCTACGCTTGTGAAGAACACGATGACTTTATCTGGGTGTTCATCCCCGAGCCCGCGCCCGCCGGTTCCGGCTTTTCTCACCGCGCCGATCCTCCTGCAGCTCCCCCGCGCGTGCCCACCTTCAGTGGGAAATACAATCTCGCCTACCTGACCTCGGACCTGCCCTGCAGCGTCGATCACGGCATCATCGGTCTGATGGATCCGGCGCACGGACCGTTCGTTCACCAAGCATGGTGGTGGCGCAGCCGCGAGTCGATCCACGAAAAGCAGAAAGCCTTCGAGCCCATCGACCTCGGCTTTCGCATGAGCGCGCATACTCCCAGTTCCAACAGCGCTCCCTACAAGTTGCTCAAGCTCTATGCCGATGCCGACTCCATCACTACCACCATCGATTTCACCCTGCCCAACCTGCGCTGGGAAACGATTCGGGCAGGGAAGTGCTGGTTCTCCAGCCTGACCACCGTCACCCCAATCACGCGCAGCCAGTGCCGCATCGACGTGGTCGCCGCCTGGAACCTCTTTCGATGGTTTCCCTTCGGGGCTGACTTGCTGAAGTACGTCTTTGCAAAATTCGTGGAGCAGGACCGCAAAACTATGGAGCGGCAGTCCGAGGGCCTGAAACACAACCCGCACCTGATGCTGATCGACGACGCCGACCGTCCTGCCAAGTGGTACTTCCAGTTGAAACAGGCGTGGATCGAATCCCGCCGCACCGGAACGGCTTTCCGCCACCCGATGTCCGGCCCGGTCACCCTGAAGTGGAGAAGCTAACCCGTCGTTCCCTGGCCTGCTGAGAGGCGAATCCCCTTATTTCGTCTCGTGGCATGGAACTCCGGCTCCAGAGTTTTCGTAGGTACAAATCATGCAATCGGAAGACCTTCAAACCGCTGAGCCGGTTTCCCCCATCTCGCCTCCAGCCATGCCCGCCGCCACGCCGGGCATAACGCGCCGCATCTCCTGGCTATTTCTGGGGCCCGACGGCCTGCGCGCATTTTGGCGTTTGGCCATCTTCGTCGCCATCCTGTTCGGGCTGCGATACGGCACCCATTTAGTTTTTCAGCTTCTCCATCTGTCAAAACCACGCGGCGCAATCACGGTTTTCACCGCACAAACCGTGTTGCTGCAGGACGGTATCGCTTTCCTTTGCGTGCTTGCCGCCAGCCTCATCCTGGCTGCCTTCGAAAAACGCCCGTTCGGTGACTATGGCCTGCCGCTGAAAGGCGCCTTCGGCATTCGTTTTTTCGAGGGAATTCTTTGGGGTTTCGTGGCCGAGTGCGCCACTATGCTTGTCCTGTTTCTGACGGGGAATGCCAGCTTTCACGGTTTTGACCTGACCGGTTCCGCGGCATGGCGTTATGCATTGCTTTGGGGCGCAGCATTTATTTTGGTTGGATTGTTCGAGGAGTTTCTGTTCCGCGGCTACCCGCAGTTCACTCTCGGCTCCGGTATCGGCTTCTGGCCCACAGCGATTTTGCTTTCCGGGTTGTTCTGGCTGGGCCACATGGGGAATCCGGGAGAAACCTGGATTGGTGGACTCGCTACGGCGCTGGCGGCGCTTCTGTTCTGCGTTTCTCTCCGCCTTACCGGAAATCTATGGTTTGCCGTCGGCATGCACGCTTCGTGGGACTGGGCCGAAACTTATTTCTTTGGGGTCGCAGACAGCGGCATGCCTGCTAACGGGCACTTGCTCAACACCGCCCTTTCGGGTTCCAAGTGGATGACCGGCGGCACGGTCGGTCCCGAGGGCAGCGTGATTGAATTATTGGTCGTGAGTTCAGCAATCGCGTTGCTGTTTGTGCGGTTCCGCCGCCGCGAACCAAGATTGACCGCCCCCTTGTCTTGAATTTGTTGGAGTTGGTGCTGGGACGAAAGTTTTGAATCTGTAGAGCGGCGGGCTTCCTCGCCCGCCGAAGCCCCATCGCGAGCAGCGAGTCAAGATCTAGTCTTCCGTCAACCAATCCATGGCAGCTTCGCGGCTCTGAAAGGGCGGGAAATTCCGCTGCGTAAAGGTCTTCATGTTTTCGTAATAGACCTTGGGCAGGCTGTCGACTCCCACCCATGCCGACTTTTTCACATACGGGCGATCCTTGACCAGCACTTCCTTCATGCGCGTCGCTACCGCCCGGTCGATATGCGCCCCGGTCAGATCGGCCAGCGTCAGCAGGGAATTGCGATCATGCTTCGCCACGGCCCGCTGGATCTCGTCGAGCATCAGGAGGATCTCCTTCTGCTCACACTGGCTGAAATCGATCAGCATGATTGGCTTGCCACGATACGTGATGAAGGAGATACGGTCCGACATAGAGATACAGGTCTCAGGCGTCAGTCTCAGGTCTCAGGAACAGCATCAACTCGCAGGATTTTCCTGACACCCGACACCTGCGACCTGACACCTGATTTTCAGACCATTGCGTCCACAACGTTGTACACATCGTTCAGGGCCGCGTCCAGGGCCTCCGGCTTATCGCCGCCCGCCTCGGCCATGTCCGGACGGCCGCCCCCCTTGCCCCCAACTCTTTGAGCGACCTGCCCGATAATCTTTCCGGCCTGCACCCGGCTGGTCAGATCCTTGGTTACGCCGGCGATCAGCGCAACCCGCCCGTCGGTCGCCGATCCCAGCACCACCACTCCCGATCCGACTTTGTCGCGCAGTTGATCAATCAACGTCCGCATCTGCGAGCGTTCGAGATTGTCGACCCGATGGGTGAGAACCTTAATGCCCTTCACTTCCTTGATTTTTTCTGCCAGCGACGCCATGGATGACGACGCCGATTTCATGCGTGCCTGGTCCAGTTCGCGCGCCAGGCGCTTGATCTCAGCATCTTTCTTGTCGAGTTCCAGTTTCAACGCGGCTGCGGGACTGTCGGCCTCGGCGTGCCCAGCGAGAGCAGCCACCACGTTTTCGAGTTCATGATCTTTGCGAAAATGCTGCAGCGACCCTTCGCCCGTGACGGCCTCCACCCGCCGCACGCCCGAGGAAACAGAGCCCTCCTTCAAAACCTTGATGAGCCCGATCTCGCCCGTGGCCGAGGTATGCGTTCCGCCGCACAACTCAGTCGAGAAATCGCCGATCCGGATCACACGCACCTTGTCGCCGTACTTCTCGCCGAACAGCGCCATGGCGTGATACTCGTTGACCGCGACATCGATCGGCACGTTCTCGATGACTTCGATTTTCTGGTTGCGCAGAACTTCCTTGTTGATGAGGTCTTCGATGTCCTGCAGTTCTTCGTCGGCGACCGCGGTGAAGTGAGAAAAGTCAAAACGCAGATGATTCGGCGCCACCAGCGAACCGGCCTGCTTCACGTGCTTGCCGAGCACCTCACGCAGCCCGGCATGCAGCAGGTGAGTTGCGGTGTGGTTGCGCATCGTGGCTTCACGAATTTCGGTATCGACGACGGCATCAACTTTGTCGCCCACATGAATTGCCTGCCGGGCTTTCACCTTGTGAGCCCGCACGCCCTGAATCGGGTAGTAGGTGCCAGTCACCTCAGCGACTACCGTGTTGTGGTCATCGGAGTACAACCACCCGCGATCGCCCACCTGTCCACCTGACTCCGCATAGAAGGGCGTGTGATCGAGGATGACCTCGCCTTCGTCACCGGGCTTGAGTTCTTTAGTGCCCTGGCCACCCTTCAAGAGCGCGAGGACTTCGCAGCCTTCGGAGCGGGTCTGACGGTAGCCCTCAAAAACCGAGGTCGGCAGTTTCTGATACTCGGGGTTGGCGGTTTGCTTGGCGGCGCCTTTCCAGGAGGCGCGAGCGCGTTGGCGCTGCTCGTCCATAGCGGCGTCGAAGCCTGTTTGGTCGAATACGATCCCCTGATCGCGTGCCGCATCCTGCATGAAGTCGAGCGGCATGCCGAAAGTGTCGTAGAGCTTAAAGGCCTTCTCTCCGGAGTATGCCGGTTGCTTCATTGGATCCTTGCGCGCCGACTCCGTCAGCGGCTGCAGATCTTCTTCCAGCTTCTTGAGGCCCACTTCCATGGTGTGCGCAAAGCGCATCTCTTCCGCGAGCACAGCTTTCGACACGCGCTCCGCTGTCTCCTTCAACTCCGGATACGCATCCTGCATCAGATCGCGCACCGCGAACACCATCTGGTGCAAGAATGGCTTGTCCTGTCCGAGTAAGCGACCGTGCGTAATAGCCCGGCGGATGATTTTGCGCAGCACATATCCGCGGCCTTCGTTCGAAGGGATGACGCCGTCGGAGATCAGGAATGCCGCAGCGCGCGCGTGATCGGCGATGACTCTGAGCGAAGCTGCGCCATGGCCGCCAGCAGCGGGAGCCGAGCTTTGCTCGGCCTGGACGGGCGGGGCGCCCGTCCCTACATGAGCCTTGCCAGACTCCTGCGATGCTTGCGTAGGGACAGGCGCCCCCGCCTGTCCGGCCGAGCCACGCTCGGCTTTCTTTCCGGTCAACTCCGCGGCCCTGTGGATGAGAGGGATAAACAAATCGGTCTCGTAATTCGAAATCACGCCCTGCAGCACCGACGCCAACCGCTCGAGGCCGGCTCCGGTATCAATCGACGGCTTCGGGAGCGGCGTCAGCTTTCCGCTCGCATCGCGGTCGAACTGCATGAACACCAGGTTCCAGATTTCGACATAACGTCCGCAGTCGCAGCCGAACTCGCAATTCGTATGTCCCTGATCGCTGGCGATCGCGCCCATGTCGTAGTGAATTTCACTGCAGGGCCCGCAGGGGCCGGTGTCGCCCATTTGCCAGAAATTATCCTTGGCGCCGAATTCGTAAATGCGATCCTTCGCGACGCCCTGTCCGAACCACAGGTCATACGCTTCGGCATCGCGCTCGACGCCGTTCTCACCTTTGAAAATCGTGACGTAGAGCTTCTCCTTCGGAATCCCGAACCACTTCGGCGAAGTGATCCACTCCCAGGCATATGCAATCGCGTCCTTCTTGAAATAATCCCCGAATGAAAAATTCCCGAGCATCTCGAAAAACGTGTGATGCCGGTTGGTGAAGCCGACATTCTCCAGGTCGTTATGCTTGCCGCCCGCCCGCACGCATTTTTGCGAGGTCGTGGCCCGCGAGTAGTCGCGCTTCTCGAGTCCGAGAAAGACGTCCTTGAATTGGTTCATACCCGCGTTGGTGAATAGCAGGGTGGGGTCGTTCTGCGGGACGAGCGACGACGAGTGCACCTCGCGATGGCCCTTTTCGATGAAAAAGTCCAAGAATTTGCGGCGGATTTGCGAGCCGGTCAGCATTGTTATTTAGAAGGCCTCGACGGGCGGAACGGGATCTATTGCCGAAACCTCAATTCTAAACCACAGAGGACACAGAGGGTCACGGAGCGACGCTACACAGCAATGGCGCGAGGCCCTATTTAAGACTGCAGGCGCGGCTGGGGAGTACGGTCCGAAGATCAACGAAAACCCCGGCAGGGCCGCCGGGGTATCGCGCGTTGGTGCGATTGACTGGTCAATCGCCATTTCAACAGCTACGTTCGCCTGGAAGCGAACGATGATCCATGATCATGACTGCGGGCCCCCAAACAAAATCTGTCTCCCGATTCCAGTCCTTGGAGATTCGACGCTTTGCGGGGCGGAAGTCGGGGCAAACGAGTTGCCCTCTTTGCCACTGGCCAAAGCGAGGTAGCCCGGATTCCGTTAGGAAGTCATGGCCATAATGCTATGACGCGCTTCGAAAAAGCTGTGACGCTTCACACGGTTAGAAGTGATCGGTTAACAAGAAGCGCGTGCAAAGGAAACCGCGGGTCCGGTCACTCTGCGGTCTCACCTTCGAGGGCGGTGAGCATTTCGTCGTCCACGTCCCACTTCTTCAGGATCGTGAAGATGGTTTTCGAGCGGAAGCCCGCCCGCGTCAATTGGCGGAATATCCGGGCTGCCTGCTTCTGATCCTGCGGCTTTCTTAGCCGCTTGCGCTGCAGATAGGCCCTTGCCTGTTTCTCTTCACTCAGTTCGTCGAATGCAGCCGCAACCGCAGTTTCGATCACGTCTCCGTGGACACCCTTGATCTTCAGATCTGTAACTACCCGCATGCGGCCGAATTTCTCGTTATCGCGGCGCAGCGACGAGAAGGTTGCGGCGTACTTGGCGTCGTTCAGGTAGCCCTGGTCTTTGAGTTTGCGAATGATAAGTTCTACCAGCGTCTGCCCGAACTCCGTGTCGGCCTCGACTCTTTGGCGTAGCAGACGCTTCAATTCCGCGACCGTGCGCATCCGTCTCCCCAGCGCACCCACGGCGTACTCGTAGAGTTCCGCTTCGGTGTAGACCTTCTTGGGCCGGGGAAAGGACATCGCCTTCACCTTAGCGCAATGTGGTGGGGATGAAAAGACGTGATCTTGTGGAGCTCTAAGCACTTTAGAAGGATGCGAAGGAAAAGCTTTTAACGCAGAGGACGCAGAGAACAGCTGCAGAGAACGCAGAGAGAACTCCCAACCGCAAGGGTCGCAGAGAAATCCTCTTGTCGCGAAGAAGCTCTAAAGGTGTTGCATTTCCCTGAGACCTGAGACCTGAGACCTGAGACCTGAGACCTGAGACCTGAGACCCGAGACCTGAGACTTAGACCTGAAGTCCGAGCTCCTGTGACCTGCTCTCAAAAAACGGGCGCGCTTTACGCGCGCCCGTTTTCAGGAGGACAGCACCCAGCAATTTTGGAACTAGCGGCCGCCAAATCCGGCCGACTGCATCGCTTGCCGCGAAATATCGGCGGTCGAAGCGATGCCTTGCATGCGCAGCTTGAAGTCGTCGGCATTCGACGCGTTTTCGAGCGCAGTCTCGTAGCCGATCAATCCAGCCTGGAACAGGTCCCACAGCGACTGGTCGAAAGTCTGCATGCCGTACTGCGACGTTCCGGCCGCGATCGCGTCGCGAATCGAACGCGTCTTTTCCGGCACGAGAATACATTCGCGGATGAACGCGGTGTTGATCATGACCTCCACCGCGGGCACGCGGCCTTCGGTATCCGCCCGGCGCACCAGGCGCTGGCTGATGATGGCGCGCAGAATCGCTGCCAGCTGCAACCGAACTTGTTTCTGTTCGGGTGGCGGGAAGACGGCGATGATGCGGTTGATGGTTTCGACCGCGTCCAGGGTGTGCAACGTGGAGAACACCATGTGGCCGGTTTCGGCCGCATGGATGCGCGGTGCCGATGGTTTCCAGATCGCGCATTTCGCCGACCAGGATCACATCCGGATCCTGACGGAGAGAAGCGCGCAGCGCCGCCGAGAACGATGGCGTATCCACTTCGATCTCGCGTTGGTTGACGTAACCCTTCTTGTCGCGGTGCAGGAATTCGATGGGGTCTTCGATGGTGATGATGTGCTCGGCGCGCGTCGCGTTTACGCGGTCGACCATCGCGGCCAGGGTCGTCGATTTACCGGAGCCCGTGACGCCTGTGACCAGCACCAGCCCGCGAGGCATGTCGCAAACCTGCTCCACTACCTTGGGCAGGTAAAGTTCGTCGAGCGCGCGAATTTTGGTGGGAATGACGCGGAGCACCAGTCCTACGTTCCCGCGCTGCTGGAATACGTTCACACGGAAGCGGCCCAGTCCGGCCACGCCGTAGGCCATGTCGATCTCGGTGGTTTCCTTGAACTTCTGCTTCTGGCGGGCCGACATCATGCTGAACGCCATGGTCAGCATGTCTTCCGCGGTAACGCGGGGCTGGTCGGTCAGGGGATGCAATTCGCCGTCAACGCGCAGGTGCGGATAGTTGCCGACCTTGAGGTGCAAGTCTGACGCGCGCCGCTCCATCGCCATACGAAGCAAGTCATCAATATTCATTCGACACGGCTCCCTGTCTGTCTCTCGATATGATGGCGCGAATCGTCACCTTCCCCAAGATGACCTAGGTAACGGGGTCGGGCGGATGGCTAGTGGCTAATGGCTGGTCACTCTCAGGGGCCCTCTGTTGGTTAGCGCGGAGCACCGAACAATCCGAACCCGGACAAGGCAGCCCTCGGGGCCATACATTGACTTAGTTCACAGACTTAGCTAATCTCTAAACCTATGGAAGTCAACATCCATGAAGCCAAGACCCATCTCTCCCGCCTGCTTCAGAAGGTGAGCGAGGGTGAGGAAGTCATCATCTCGCGCGCCGGGGTACCGGTCGCCAGACTGGTGGCCGTGTCCCAATTCAAACCGACCCGGCCGCTTGGGATAGCCAATGGCGAGATTTGGATGGCGGACGATTTCGACGCGCCCATGCCTGAATTTGAAGCGCTATTCTACGACTCACCGATCACCAGCCCGCCACGACCGAAGCCCAGTCGGAAGAAGAAGCGGTGAGTTTTCTCCTCGACACCGGGGTGTGGTTGTGGGCGCTCGATTCCACTGAGCGGTTGCTCCCCGAAGCCCGAGCAATCCTTGCAGATGGCAGTAATGAGGTTTTTCTTTCCGCAGTCACGACCTGGGAATTGAGCATCAAGCTGGCGCTCGGGAAACTAAAGTTTCCAACTCCGCCGGCGCGATCTGTGCCGCGATTGATGAGGGAACAGAACTTGAAGCCGCTGTCGGTCACGCACAATCACGCGGCAAGGGTATTCGATCTTCCTTTGCACCATGGCGATCCATTTGATCGTTTGCTGGTAGCACAAGCGCTGGAGGAAAACCTGACGTTGCTCACGGCCGACCGTGCATTCAAGAAGTACGACGTAGCGCTCGTCTGGTGCGGGCGCTAGAGCAAACGGAATCAAAAACAGAAGAGCCGCCTAGGTGGGCGGCTCTTCTCGTTACTTGCGTATACCCCCCCTAGGCTGCGCTCGAAGCCTCGGCCGGTGCCCAGGGCTCATCGTAGCTGCCGCCGTAGATTGACGGGCACTTCGCTCCCATGGGACGCAGGTAGGTGGCGAGTTGTCCGCGATGATGGATGCTGTGGTTGTTCAGGAACCCCAGGTAGAACGCTGCCGGGAGGTTGAACACGCCGAAGAAATCGACGTTTGCTGTCAGTTGCTCGGGACTCATGGCGCGAATGCGTTCCATCCCGCGCGCCATGTTTTCGTCGTACCAGGTAACAACCTCAGCCACAGTTTTCGGCTTGTGCTCGTCGTCCGGGGACTCCATGTTGAACTTGCCATCGGCGATGCCATCGAGGAACTGCACGTCGGTGTTGGCCAGATGCCACGCCAGTTCCCACGCCGTGCGGCAGTTGGGATCGTGGCGATAATCTTTCTTGCCTTCCGGAATTGCCGACAGAACTTTCCTGGTCGTTTGTACTTCATTGGCTAGTCCCTGAAGCATCATCTCGCGATAGCCCAGGGCGAAGTCTGCGGTCACGCATGGTTCCGCGGTCGCCATAAATGCACTCCTTGTGAGGGTATTGAGTCGTTGGCCGAAAGGGCGCGTGTGAAGCGCCTCACGTTTGAAAATCGGCAGCCATTCTACATGGGCGATTGGATCTGCCCAAGAGAGAAGTAGGGGAGGCCTCGAAGGAGGCCGGAGCAAAAAGCCCAGAGCCCAGACCCCAGAGGCCCTAGACACTCACCGGCTGTTTTGCGCGGACCGGAACCGGAGTCAGCCACTGATGCCGATCGGCCTTCTCGCCCTTCACGATTGCGTAGAACTCTTTCTGGATCGCCTTCGTGATCGGTCCGGTCACGCCCTTGCCGACGCTGATCTTGTCGACCGAGCGGATCGGCGTGACTTCGGCGGCAGTGCCACTAAAGAACGCTTCTTCGGCGAGATAGAGCATCTCGCGCGGGATCGCCTGCTCGATGACCGTGATGTTCAGGTCGCGCGCGATCTGCAACACTGAGTCGCGCGTGATGCCGGGCAGCACCGAATTGCCGAGCGGCGCAGTCTGCAGCACGCCGTTACGCACGAGGAACACGTTTTCGCCCGAGCCTTCGCTGACGTAGCCATTGGTGTCGAGCGCGATGCCCTCGGCGTACCCGTTGACGATCGCTTCCATCTTGATGAGCTGCGAGTTCATGTAATTCGCGCCGGACTTGGCCATCGCAGGCAAGGTATTGGGGGCCAGGCGCGTCCACGAAGAAACGCACACGTCGCAGCCCTGGTCGGCATCGGCGCCTAGATACTTGCCCCACGGGTAATTGACGACGTACACCTCGGTGGGCGAGTTGAACGGATTGACGCCGGCCTCGCCGTAGCCCCGCAGTACGACCGGCCGCAGATAGCAGGGCCACACGCCGTTATTGGCGACCACGTCGCACATGGCTTTCACGATGTCGTCGCGCGAGTAATCCATGTCGATGCGATAAACCTTGGCCGAATCGAGCAGGCGCTGCGCGTGTTCCTGGGCGCGGAAAATTGCCGGTCCACTGGGCGGCGCGTAGCAGCGGACGCCTTCAAACACCGACGAGCCGTAGTGGATCACGTGCGACATTACGTGAATGCGGGCGTCGTCCCAGGCTATAAGCTTGCCGTTATGCCAGATCTTATCGGTTTTCTGAATCGCCATGAAGACTCCTCACCAGTCAAATTCGATGCTGTAGCTTTGCAGGCGGCGCGGATATTTCGCGGGGAATGCGCTCTAGCGCTGGCAAAATTACAGTTGATTATAACCGAGCAACTCGGCACGGCCGGACACGGAAGACACAGATTTTAAAGACTGCTTAGTTCGGAACTGTGAATCGCCTTCCTTTCCGGACGGTCGGTTGGGGCGAGTCCATTGCCAGGATCGTGCAGCGCTACGAGTGTCAAGGGTGCCTGTAGATGATCAAGAGGTTGTACCAGGATCCGAGCGGCTGATAGGCGGCTGGTAGTGAAGGCTACCATGGGGCCTGGAGAAGTTGTAGTAGTGGGTCCAGGGAGCGAGGGCGAGGTTGCGCTGCTCGGAGTCGGGCCAGTGAGTGGCGTAGGCCCACTCGCGCAGGGCGGTCTGGATGAAGCGTTCGGCTTTGCCGTTGGTTTGTGGGGAGTAGGGGCGAGTGCGGCGGTGTTTGAGGCCCATCTGGAAACAAGCCCGACGAAAGTGGTGAGAGCGGTAGCTGCTGCCGTTATCGGTGAGCAGGGCGCGCACGGTGATGCCGTGGCGAGCAAAGAAGTCAACCGCATCCCGGAGGAAGGCGATGGTGGTTTCAGTCTTCTGATCGGGAAGGATGCGAGTGAAGGCCATGCGAGAGTGGTCGTCAACGGCGACGTGCAAGGCCTCCCAGCCGGGATGCTTATGTTGTCCGCGGCGGCGGCCGTCACCACGCCAGGAGACTTGCTGGAAGCGGGTCATGCCCTTGATGTCGAGATGGAGGAGATCGCCGGGAAAGGGATGCTCATAGCGCACCACCGGCGGCAAGGGATGCAGATCGCGCCAGCGGCTGAGACGAGCGCGGCGCAGAATGCGGCTGACGGTGGCCGGACTGAGTCCGGTGCTTTGTGCAATCTGATAGGCCGGACGATGCTGCCGGCGGAGCTCAATCACCAACCCGACCTGACTAGACGAAGTGGCTCTTGGGCTACGATGCGGACGAGAAGAGCGATCGCGTAATCCGGCAGTTCCTTCCCGCTGATAACGGCCAACCCACTTGGCTGCGGTTTTGGGAGTCACGCGAAAGCTGGCGGCGGCACGGCTGAAGCCCAGGCCGCGAGTCACGGTTTCAACCAAGGCCTCTCGACTGCGAAGAGTGAGTCGGGCATTCTGGTGGATGTCCATTCGGTCTGTCCTCGGAAACTGGATTGCTCGTCACAATCAGCTTCTCTGGTTCCGATCGAATGGACAACCTCTTGAAAGATCACAGGTGCCCCGTCCAAGCTCCGCTTGGGCGGGGATGTTTGTTCGCGCAGTAGCGCATTTCCAGAACAGCGATGTCGACTGGCACTACCAGTCGAGAACCCGGTGACCGACCCGAGATCAGGACTTCAATGCACGCGCAACGAGAAAACCCCCGCCCAAGCGGAGCTTGGACGGGGCACCCTCAGATTTTCTGGTGAATCCGGGTGAGTGCTCTTCTTAATTAGTCACGATCTCGATTTGTGATCCTACGGATCAACGATGGTGCGTTCAGAATCGAAAAGACGATGCAAGTTGTGGCCAGTCGAAGAGGCAAAGCAACGAGACAGTTCTTGGTGGCTTCCCGGCTCAGGGCGGAAGTATTCGACGGTGTTGGGTCTTGCTTCCACCGTTGAAAGGCAACATCGAATTCTCGCCGATGAACATGGACAGGTGTGACGACGCCGAGTCCGATTGCGAGGACTGCTGTAAGGGCTAATTGCTTTGGCTTCACTCTCCCCCGCCTGCAGGCGCACTCGCCGTCGTAGCCGGCCCCGATGCCACCCCCGGCATCTCATCCCCCCGGAAGTACTTCGCCTTCCCGGCCTTCATCACAGGCATCGCCACATAAGGCTTCGAGTAGTCGTTCCCAGCATTCCAGAACAAGAACCCAACCCCGCCCTTTTCCTTCGCCACGCGCACCTGCGTCTCGATGTACTCGGGCGAATACGTTTTGGTTCTCCAGCGGAAGGCCTGCAGCCACGGACGAATGGTCGCCGTGCTGTCTTTCGTGATCAGCTTGAAGCGTTCCATTGATACGCCGATGAAGTGTTCCGGGGCGTCGCCGGGATGGGCGTAGCCGTCCATGCCGAAGAAGTGCGAGGGGTAAATCATGGGCGACAGCACGTCGCAATACTTCGCCATGCCCACTATGTCCTGTCCGGTGTGTGAGAGATCAATCGGACGCTGCCAAGCCATCACGCCAAACACGTCGAGTGATAGCAACACCCCCTTCGGATGAAGTTCGGCATAGGCGTGCTTGAGGAAGTCGTTGATCACGTCCGTGCGATGCCACGTTGGATGCTCGGTCTGGAAATAGAACGTCGCGTCCTTCTGGTCGCCTTCGGCAGGGAAGCGGACGTAGTCGAACTGGATCTCATCCACGCCCAGGTCCGCCACATACTTCGCTAAAGCAATGTTGTATTCCTGCACCTTGGGATTCGATGTGTCGGTCCAGACCAGCTTGCCATTCTCGCGCCACGCACTCCCGGTGCGTGCCGACTTCACCGCCAGTTCAGGATGCGCCTCCACCAGCCGCTGGTCGCGGAAGATGGCAATACGGGCAATCGCGTGCATGCCTTGCGAGTGCAGGAAATGCGCCAGCTTGGGCACGTCGCGGATGTACACATGTTGCCGCCCGGCCAACGGGTGGTCGAACGGAATATTCACGCTGCCGTCGCTGTCCTTGATATCGAACACCACGGCGTTGCCGCCGACTTCGCGCCAGTGCTTGATGATCCGTATCCCGTGGTCACTTCCGGCCATCACGCCGGTCAAATAGATTGCGCGCACTTCAAAATCCTTCGCCACGGGAATCGTCTTCTCGACCATCGGCGTCGCCAGAATTCCCGGCACCACGATCTGCTCGCCCGCCTTCAGATTGTTTCCCGTGCGATTTCCATTCGCCGTGCGAATCGCCTCGGCTAATTCGCTCGAAGTCAGGTAGGATGTCCGCTTCAAATACTGCCGGGCCAGCGACCCCACGCTGTCCCCCCGCTTGGCGGCATACAATTCGGTACCGGGTGGGGCAAACGTCGGGGCAGGAAGATCGGCGGGTTTCACCGTGGCCGGAGTAGTCGAGACACTGCTGCGCACGATCTTGGCCGGCTGCGCCGACTGTTGCGCCCGTGCCACCGCCAGAAAAGAGATCGACCGGCTCGAAACAAAGGCCAAAACGACAAGGAGTCCAAGGACAAGCGAGACAACATGGAAACGACGCAAGGTTTTCTCCAGAAAGTGCTTCTGGGGCGGATACTAGCCTGCGTTTTTCGGGGCTGAAAGTTACGTCGGACCTACGCCAGATAGCGGTTTTGCTGAGGAACGAAAGGCGCTAGATGCATCCCGAATGCGCAAGATTTTACATTTCGCTTGCATGGCCAGCGCCTGCGGATAAGTCCCATACCTCTCAAAGAGGCATCTAAGACAGCAGGAAACGGGTGACCGAGGTTACCGAAGGGGATGGCTAATCGTTTGCAAGATCAGGGTTGCGGTTCAGGTAGTGACACAATTTGTCGCTCCTCGGAGCGGGAACGATCGTCTCCCCAGGACTAACGATTCGGCCCCAAACATAGAAAGGGCCTTTAGACCCTATGAGAACGAATCTCGCCACTGTGCTGGATCCCAACCGTCGCAGCAACGACGCCAGGGAGTTTGACACTGCCTTGCGCCGCAAGATTGTCGGACAGGATCAGGCCGTCGAAAAGGTTGTCGAAATCTACCAGATGTTCCTGGCCGGATTGAACCCGCCGGGGCGCCCGGTGGGCAACCTACTGTTTCTCGGACCTACCGGGTCAGGGAAAACCCGGGTCGTCGAGGCTCTGGCCGAGTCTCTGTTCGGCGACGCGCGCGCCTGCATCAAGATCGACTGCGCCGAGTTCCAGCACTCCCACGAAATCGCGAAACTCATTGGGTCGCCTCCCGGCTACCTGGGACATCGCGAGACCCATCCGCTCCTGACCCAGGAAGCGCTCAATCAGTGGCATACCGACAAGCTGAAGCTCTCGATTCTCCTTTTCGACGAGATCGAGAAGGCCAGCGATTCGCTCTGGCAACTCCTGCTGGGCATTCTCGACAAGGCCACGCTCACACTCGGCGACAATCGCCGCGTCGACCTGTCGCAGTGCATCATCATCATGACCTCCAACCTGGGTGCCGGTGAAATGACCGGCCTGGTCGACGGCGGCATGGGCTTCGCCACTCACGTCACCGAAGTGGACGCGAAGTTCGACGAGAAGATCTCCCGCACGGCCACCGAAGCCGCCCGCCGGAAGTTTACCCCCGAGTTCATGAACCGCATCGACAAAGTGGTGGTCTTCAAGACGCTGCGCCCGGAACACCTGACCCAGATTCTCGAAATCGAACTGGGCATGGTGCAGCAGCGCATCCTGCAAGCTGCCGGCGCGAACCAGTTCGTCTTTACCTGCACGCCGAAAGTGAAAGACTACCTGCTGCAGGAGGGAACCGACCCGCGCTACGGTGCTCGACACCTGAAGCGCGCCATCGAGCGCAACATCGTCTTCCCGCTGGCCAATCTGGTTGCCACCGGACAGGTGAAACTCGGCGACTTCGTCCGCATCGATATGGCGGGCGAGAGCCGCATGACGTTCGTGAAGGAAGCCGAGGGCGCGATGGTGCCGGTGCTGCTCGAACGCTACGGAGCCGCCTCCACCGCTCAACCCGCCGCTGCGCGTGCCGCCAAGACGGTAAATGCCCGCCGCGAATTCGGAGCGAATCCGGGCCTGGCGGAAACCAAATAACCCTCGATCCCGAAAAAAGGCACAGCCAAAGTGCGGTGCCTTTTTTCTTAACAAAGACTTTGCGTTTCTGAACGATGGAGCGACGGGCGTCCTCGCCCGTCGGGCACTCTCTGAGACACGCATCCCGAACGATATGTCGAGCGCGTTCCGGCAGGCGCCATCGCTTTTGTGTGCAAAATGTGATGAAGAAGATTTTGTTGTCGGGCTGATAGTGCGGCAGACGCCTTCGATACTCGTACGGCAAGCTAGGAAGCACGCAAGCGTGCCGACGGGCGAGGACGCCCGTCGCTCCATCGACAATTTCGATTTTATTTCAGGACGTGACGACGAAACCACGGAAGGATGGTCTACAGCACCTATGACCTGTCACCTGTGACCTGAACCCACACACCTGAGGCCTGGGACCTGAAACCCGCCCTACCCCCCCTGCTTCAACTCCGTCAGCACCTGGCGCGCGATTTCCTTCAGCGTCTCGAAAACGCCGCCTCCCTGGAACGCGATGGCTTCGATGATGGGCTCGTTCTTTCTCCGCAGTTCCTTGGCCAGGGCATCCACCGGCAGCACATTGGGCAGATCGCGCTTGTTCAACTGCAGCACGTAGGGAATCTTGAAGAAGTCGTACCCGTGTTCCTTGAGGTTGTCCATCAGGTTGTCGAGCGCCTCGACGTTGGCGTCCATGCGCTCTTCCTGTGAGTCGGCCACGAAAACAATGCCGTCCACGCCGCGCAAAATCAGCTTACGGCTCGCGTCGTAGAACACCTGGCCGGGCACGGTATACAGGTGGATTCGTGTCTTGAACCCGCGCACCGATCCCAGATCCAGCGGCAGAAAGTCGAAGAACAGCGTTCGCTCGGTCTCGGTCGCGAGCGAGATCATCTTGCCCTTCTGTTGTTCCGCGGTTTTCTGGTAGATGTGCTGCAGGTTCGTGGTCTTGCCGCCTAAACCGGCGCCGTAATACACGATCTTGCAGTTGATCTCGCGGGCTGCAAAGTTGATGAAACTCAAGAATTTCCTCGAAAAGAACTTGCGGCGAAGGCACCCCGACCCGCTCGCTGGAGAGCCAACGCAAAAAATTTCCCTTGGGGTACTGCTGGCTTTTATATCACACGCCCTGCGACCACCGGCAGGTTACCCCCGTTACTTTTGGGGCAGCACTCGACCTCGCGTTTCCCTATTTGGCGGTGGGCAGCGGATAGTATCCGCTTTTGGCGCTGATCTTCAGCCCGGGCCGCGCGACCCGCACCTCGATGTCGCGATACGCACTGCTGGGCGTCGCCCGCGTGGTGTAGCCCAGCGTGTACTGGTTCCGCGCATCGCCGGTCGCCCGGGCATAGGCCACTTCAATGTTATCCCGCGTGAGTTCGTTGAACACCTCGCCCCCAGTCGCGGCCGTGTATTTTGGCAGGATGTCGCTATAGCCGTAGTGCGGCAGGCGCAGTTTTTCCAGCTTGCTGTAGATCGGAATGGCCGCCCCCTCGAGTCCGATCGCATAAACAGTAATTTCCCGCGAGAGCAACACCTTCAGCACATCGCTATAGGAAACCCGGCTACCGTACTCTCGCCCGTCGCTGATGATGAAAATAATCTTGCGGCGCGCCCGATCCCGTTTCCCCAGATCCAGCGCCGCCCGCAGGATCGCATCGTTCAGTACCCGCACATCCTTGGGCGGTGCGATGTTGGGCTGAGCGCCCGGCCGTTCAATCGGGATCCCGTTCACGGTGGGCCCCTGCGGACCCAAAGGCCCGTTCATGACCGGCGCGCCATTGTTCCGGCCGCGCTCCAGCTTCATCTGGTTCAGCACCGCCGTCAGTTTCTGTCCGGCCGTAGAAAAATCCGAAACCTGGCTGACGGTCGAGCTGTAAGTGTAGAGCGAAACTTCATCGTATGGACTGAACGCCCCCGACAGCGACGAATATGTCTGGTTGATCTTCTGCACTGCAGTGTCGGGCATCCCGGTGTCGAGAATTACCGCCGCCGACAGCGGAAACGGATCGCTGGTGAAGAACTTCAAATCCTGCTTCTTGCCATCTTCGAACACGGAAAAGTCATTGGGAAGCAGACCATCCACCATGTGACCCGACTCATCCTTCACCGTTACCGGGACCAGGACGAAGTTGGTCACCACGCGAAAGGTGTACAGATCCTCCCGCGTATTCATCTGGTCTTTGGGAACGCTGCCTGGCGGAACGGTATTCACGGGTGGCATTCGCGGGGGGGCTCCCTCGTTGGCGGCCGCAGGCTGGTTCGTGGAAGAGGAAGGCTGGCTATCTGCTGGAGGCGCCGTCTGTTCCGGCTCAGGTTGTGGCCGGCTCGGAGGAAGATTCGTCGGAAATGACGGCGCAGGCCGGACCGCTGACGGCGCGTCCGGGATATCCTGTTGACCTGTCGATTTTTGCCCCTGGTCCTGCGCCAACGCCACAGCTACCACCAGAAGCAGCGCGGCAATCACCGCCGCGCCCAACTGCTTCCAAGTCCGCTGATCCAAGTCTTCTTCTCCAGAGCAGGCAACCGTCTCTTCTGTCGGATGCTCAAACCCTTTAGATTGGTGCATCTAACCTTACAGGAATAGACTAACAAAAGTCCCACGAGAATTATTGGATGCTCAAAACTCACTCATTCTTTGTGTCTTTCGCGCTGATGGGTTGTCTCGCGCTTGCGCCCCTGGCCGCTGCTCAGTCCCTGCCTACGTTGCAGGACCACACCAGGGACCAGGATCAGAACCAGGACCAGTCCATGGAGACCCTCAAGGTCCAGGTCAACGTGGTGCAGTTGTTCTTCAACGTGAAAGACAAGAAGGGCGCGCTCATCCCCAACCAGACCAAAGATGATTTCGACCTGTTTGAAGAGGGCAAACCGCAGACCATCAAGTATTTCTCGGCGGAAAGCAACCTGCCACTGACGCTCGGGATCATGATCGACACCAGCGGCAGCCAGATGCGCGTGCTGGAGATGGAAAAAGAAGTGGGTGGCGCGTTTCTCAACAACATCCTGCGCGAAAAGGACGAAGCCTTCCTGATCAGTTTCGACGTGAACGTCGACCTGTTGCAGGACTTCACCAACGACAAGCATCGCCTGAAAGAGGCCCTCAACAAAACCCGGATCAACGCCGGTCAGGGCGGCGGCATCCCCGGCTTGGGCGGCGGCCCCATTCCCACCAGCAACCCACGCGGCACCCTTCTTTATGATGCGGTCTACCTTGCTGCTCACGATCAGCTCGCCCACGAGGTTGGCCGCAAAGCCATGATCCTGCTCACCGACGGCGAAGATCAGGGTAGCCAGTTGCGCATCAAAGACGCCATCGAGGCCGCGCAGAAATCGGACTCGATTTGTTATGTCCTGATGATTGCCGACCGCGGCTTTTACGGCGGCTTCGGCTACTCGGGCGACTCAGAAATGAAAAAGCTTGCCGGCGAGACCGGGGGGCGCGTCATCGAAGTGGGCAACAAGCTGGAGAAGCTGAAGGAGGCTTTCGACCAGATCGCCAAGGAATTGCGCAGCCAGTACAACGTCGGCTACACCCCAACCAACAACACTCAGGACGGCTCATTCCGCAAAATCGAAGTCCGCTCCAAGCAAGGCTACAAAATCCAGACCCGCAGCGGTTACTACGCCATAGCCCACAAACAGGACTGATCAATGCACGGGCAGTCTTCTCGTCTGCCCAGTCGAGCGGAGTTCGTCCAAAGTCACGGGAGCGGGGGTTGGGCTACCGCGATCCCGAATACCACTCCCGCCAGGCCCCCGAATCCGTCCCCAAGTTCCGTCTCGAAATATCCCGCAACGCATGCAAGGTCCACTCGTGCTGGGCGGTGCTCAAGGACGAATCATCCAGCCACCCCACCA
This sequence comes from uncultured Acidobacteriota bacterium, assembly GCA_963733805.1. Lineage (GTDB taxonomy): Bacteria > Acidobacteriota > Terriglobia > Terriglobales > Acidobacteriaceae > Gp1-AA133. Next base: position 39,629 of record CAVTEO010000018.1, read on the forward strand.
GGCTCCCTGCCGCCATCATCCGCTGGTCGTGGGTATACATCCCCGACTCCGCCAGCGAACACGCCGCGCGCTCCTGCACAGGCGGCGACGGATCATTTCGAAACCGGTCCAACATCATCGGGATCGTTTCGTCGGTTCCCACCAGTGACAACCCGTTCACGGCCGCAGCCCGGACTTCCACCTGCCTGTCGGTCAAGTACGCGCTAATTATTTTCGCCGTATGCGCTGGATCGACGCCCCTGTTCCCAAGAGCCCCCAGCATCCACAAAGCCCACACCCTCTGATTGGGATTGCCGATGGCCTGTTCCACGAACTTTAATCCCGCGTCATCCACCGTCACCCCGTCCAGCGCCAATTCCGCCTGCAAGGCAGCCTGCCGCGCGTGCAAATCCGGAAGGTTCAGCGCCACTCCAATCGATTGCTCCGACGTCGGCGTGCGATGTGTCTTACCCGTCCAGTTCGGCGCCTGCATGAGCACCTGATCCGCCGCTCCGGATTCGCCCACCGCTGCCTTCTGCAGCAACTGCTCGGCCTCTGCCTGCAACGCCGGATCTAGCGATGAGCGCGAAATGACCCGCGCGGGCCCGCGTCTCGATTGCCCCGTCGAAGCGTGCTGGTACAGGAAATTCAGCCCCATGATGACGAATCCCACCGCCGCTCCTAACGCAACCACCGCGCTGCGTGTAGCAACACTCACAGGTCGCCGCGAGTCCGCGCGAACCTGCCCCGTCATGCCCATTTGCAGCGGGATATCGGAAGTTGCGGAAGGCAGAGGCGTGGAAACTTTCTCGATCTCCGCCAGCGTGCGGATCACGTCCTCATCCGCCGGCTTGAAATCCTCGCCAGACGCACTCCAGCCCTGCGGCCGCCATGGTTTGAATCCCATCCCGCAAAGCGTAGGGCAGCCCGCAACGTGTCACAAGTTACCGGAGTACGAAAGGTAGGTTACGCCGAACGCCGAAGAGCGGGTCGCCGATGTTGCGCGCGCGAATCCAAACCAGAGGAGGCGGCCGTTTCAGGCGTACCAGTCTTGTCTGCGGCCGTCTCGCTCATCATTCGCGGAGGTTTCAGGTCCCACCGGCAAAAAGCACAGCGCGTCGATTGCGTATACACGACGCGTCCGTACGCCGCACAACCGTAGTTTGGGCAGAATTTCATGATCATGGTTGTAGACCGATGCCGTGGGACCCGGCTACCGCACTACCGGCGTATCTTCTCCCGGTGCCGGACCGCTCCTGAGTGCAACCTAACACGGTCTCCGCAACCCGCAAGCACTCTTTTTTCGCTGAGAAGGATTGGTTTTTCTGTTATGCAGTCGGGGCTACTTCTTCGACGTCGTCGCTCCAGAAGAGTCTTTGAGAATCGGAATTCCCAGCTTGCTGGTTGAGGCGGCGATCGTTCAAGGAGAATCCGTATCGCATATCGATTTGCCGATTTGGCCTCGATCTTTCGGCTCTACAACCCAGAGGCTGCCGCGGAGCTTTTGTTGACCGTGCAAAATTCACTTTCATGACCAGTAGACGCACCGACTAGGTCCGACAATCAAAACGATGGCACTGCGTTACGGGAGATCATTGTCAAACCTTCTCCAAGTCTCCTCCTCTCATTGACTTGCCGGTTTCCGTCACGTAAGATTCGCGCCGGTGATCGGCCAAACCATTTCGCACTACCGGGTCGTCGAAAAACTCGGAGGCGGCGGAATGGGTGTCGTTTACAAGGCCGAGGACACTCGCCTGCACCGTTTCGTTGCTCTGAAGTTTCTGCCCGATGACGTCGCCCGCGACCCTCAGACCCTCGCTCGTTTCCAACGCGAGGCACAAGCTGCATCTGCGCTGAATCATCCCAACATCTGCACCATCCACGACATTGGCGAGCACGAAGGGCATCCTTTCATCGCCATGGAGTTCCTCGACGGCATGACGCTCAAGCATCGGATCGCCGGGCGCCCCATCGAGACCGAAACTCTCCTGTTGCTGGCGATCGAAATTGCCGACGCCCTCGATGCCGCCCATGCCGAGGGCATCGTCCACCGCGACATCAAGCCCGCCAACATCTTCGTAACCAAGCGCGGCCACGCCAAGATTCTCGACTTCGGACTCGCCAAGCTCACTCCGATGACCGGCCGCACCGACACGGTCCTCGAAGAAGCCACTGCCGGCGTCGACCAGCAGCACCTGACCAGCCCCGGCACTGCCTTGGGTACTGTTGCCTATATGTCGCCCGAACAGGCTCTCGGCAAAGAAATCGATGGCCGCACCGACTTGTTCTCCTTCGGCGCAGTCCTTTACGAAATGGCGACGGGTGCGCTTCCGTTCCGGGGCGAGACCTCGGCCGCTTTGTTTGATTCCATTCTTCACAAAGCGCCCGCGGCTCCGGTTCGCCTGAACCCCGATCTGCCCATGGAACTGGAGCGCATCGTCAATAAGGCTCTCGAGAAGGATCGCAACCTGCGCTACCAGCACGCCGGCGATCTTCGCGCCGATCTGCAGCGTCTGAAACGCGACACGGATTCTGGACGGGCCGCGGTGCAAAGCGAACTCGAGGTGCCGGCCTCCAATCCCGCAGCCATCCCGGTTTCTACTCCCGCATCGGGATCCACATCTCAGACCGCTCGCGAGCGGATCAGTTCCAGCCGTGTGCCCGCAGCGCAGCCCAGCGCACCGGTCGTGGAAGTGGCGCGCCGCCCCCTTTGGAAAGTGCTCGTGCCCGTCGCAGCACTCTTCGTGGTCGCCTTGGCTGGCGCAATCTACTTTCGTTCCACGCGCGCGCACGCGATCACCGAGAAGGACTCCATTCTGCTCGCCGATTTCGTCAACACCACCGGCGATGGAGTCTTCGACGGCACACTCAAGAAAGCTCTTGCCGTCGATCTGCAACAGTCGCCTTTCCTGAACGTGGTCTCCGAGGAAAAGGCACGGCAGACTCTGACCTTGATGGGCAAGCCCACCGATGAACGAATCACCCCTGCCATTGGGCGGGAAATTGCCCAGCGTACGGGGGTGAAAGCACTGCTCGTCGGATCGATCGCGGGATTGGGGACCCAATACGTCGTGACCCTCGACGCGGTGAACGCCGCCAACAGTGACACACTCGCCGAAGTGCAGGCCCAGGCCGACAGCAAGGAGCGCGTGCTCAAAGCGCTCGACCAGGCCACCACCCAGCTGCGCGAAAAGCTTGGTGAATCCATGGCTTCGATTAAGAGATTCGACAAGCCTCTCGAAGAAGCCACTACCTCGTCGCTGGAGGCCCTGAAAGCGTTCACGCTGGGCGATGAGAAACACACCACAGGAAATGATCTGGCGGCCATTCCTTTTTACAAACACGCAATCGAACTCGATCCCAACTTCGCTCTGGCCCATGCCCGGCTGGGAACCGTGTACAACAACTACGGTCAGTTCGAGACTTCCGAGCAATACCGCAAGAAGGCGTTCGAGTTGAAAGACCGTACCAGCGAGCGCGAACGGCTCTACATCACATCCCACTACTATGCCGACAGCGGCCAGGTGGAGAAGGGGAATGCCGCCTACGAACTCTATAAGCAAACTTATCCCCGGGATGTAACTCCATACATCAACCTGTCAGCAACTGCGTTGGGGCTAGGCGACTTCGAAAAAACCCTGGAGAACGCAAAGGCAGCCATCCAGGTGGATCCCGACGAATCCCGCGGCTACCTGAATACTGCTGGCGCCTACCTCGGGCTTAACCGGGTCGAAGAAGCCAAGACAGTTGCCAGTGAGGGTCTGCGCCTGCACCCCGACTTCATGTTCCTGCACGACACGCTGGCGACCATCGCTCTGGCGCAGGGCGATCTCGCCGCCATGGAGCGTGAAGAGGCGCTTGCCAAGGTGCAGCCGGACCTGGAATGGAGCGTGTACTACCGCCACGGCGATCTCGCGACCGCGCATGGGCAGATCCGTCAAGCGCAGGATTTCTACGATAAAGCGCGCCAGGTGGGGGAGAGAGTCCAGATCAAGAGCGCGGAAGGGGGTGCTCTGGCAGAGCGCGCGTGGGCTCTGACGCTCGCCGGATATCGCAAGGAAGCCATCGAAGCCTGCAACGCATCGCTCGCGATTTTTCAGGACTACAACCAGAAGTTGCAGGTGGGCAGTATTCTGGCTTTCGTTGGCGAGCATAAGAAAGCGCTGAGCATGGCAGCGGAGGTTGCCAAGAACCGTCCCGACGACGTGATTGTGCAAAACGTCCTCGTGCCCGAGGTGAAGGCCGCGGCGGCGCTCGATAGTGGCGACGCAGCCAAAGCCATCGAATTCATGAAGCCGGCGAGCGCCTATGACAAAGCCAACCTTGGCGCGCTCTATCTTCGCGGACTGGCTTATCTAAAAAACAAACAGGGGGCCGACGCCGCCCAGGAATTCGAGAAGATTCTCGCCCTCCATACCTATGCTCCCGCTGACCCGCTCCTGTCATTCGCCCACCTGGGACTGGCTCGCGCCTACGCCCTCCAGCGGGATTCCCAAAAAAGCCGTACTGCCTACCAGGACTTCTTCGCCCTCTGGAAAGACGCCGACCCCGACCTCCCAGTCCTGAAAGAATCCAAAGCCGAGTACGCGAAGCTGCAATAAGGAAAAGAAGACAAATCCTTAAGCGCAAGGCTTGCGAGCGAACCTACAAGCTCCTTGACCATACCGGGTGCCGATCACAGGTAGGCATCTCACCCCTTCCGATCCGTCACCCTCCGCACAAACTTCAGTCCCGACCATACCTCCGACACCGCGCACACTTTCACATCGACTAGCCCCGCTTCCAGTCCGATCCGACGCACGTCGTTCTCGTTCATGTCGGTGGCAACGCACGAGGTCTTCTTTGGCCAGCAAGCCCACAACATCCCCGCCGGCGCCAGCAGCTTTGCCAATCGCACAAACTCCCCTTTCAACTCGGCCTGCGTCTTCCCAAACACCATCGCAAAATCCAGCGCCCCGTCCCCCTCTTTCACCACGGAGCATCCCGCCAACGCGTCGCGCAGTTCCGCCTTCACGTCTGCCGGCAATTCGACAATCGTGACGCGAAACTGTTTCTGGATGCCCAGTTTCTTGGGAAGAGGAGTGCCCGAATATCCTGCCATCGCCGGTTATTGGGCGGGCGCGAAATACCCGCGGCGTGAGCGTACATGCAGGTTTTTGTGATCGGACGCCACGATTTCAATCGTGCGGTACCGCCCGTCGGTTCGGAAGTCAGCCGGCTTGTACGACACGGCGTACTGGCTGCGCAGTTCGTCCTGAATTTCGGCAAACGCGTTGGCCACGTCGCGCAATTGGAAAGGGAAGAACGCCCGCCCGCCGGTCGCGTCGGCGATCCGCTCGAGCACCTTGTCGCCCTTGCCCTTCATGCCCGAGATGTTCGTGCTGATGGTGTACACGATCACTTCCGCGCGCTGCGCCATTTCGATGGCTTCTTCGCGCGTCACGTGGCTCTGGTTGTCTTCCCCATCGCTGAATAGAATGATCGCCCGCCGCAGCGGCCCGCTGCGCGGTGCCTTCAGCAGCTTGTCGCGGCAAGAGAAATACAGCGCATCGAACATCGCCGTGCCGCCACCCGGCCTCAGCAGCCGCACGCCCCGCGACAGGCTCTCGGTGTTGTCGGTAAAATCCTGCGTCACTTCCGGCGTCACGTCGAAGCCGACAACGAACGCCGCGTCATACTTCGGACGAATCGTCTGGTTCAAAAACTCGATCGCGGATTCCTGCTCAAACTTGAACCGGTCGCGCACCGAGTTGCTCGCGTCGATCAGCAATCCCACCTGCAAGGGCAGATCCGTCTGGTTGCGGAAGTCTTTCACCTCTTCCGCAGGCTTGGAGTCGTCGATCACCTTGAAGTCGCTCTTGTTCAGATCCTTCACGTAGCGTCCGTGCTTGTCCGTGACCGTGAATACCACGTTCACTTCGTTGACGGTCTTGCGGATGGTAGTAACCGATTCGTCGTCCTGTGTGGCGGTCTGCTGCCCGTTGCTGGCGGAAGACTTCGTAGCCGGCGCAGCAGAACTCGGCGATGCCGGCTGGCTCACCGCAGCCGGGCTCTGCGCTGATTTATTTTCCGTGGAAGAGTCCTGTGCAGGCGCAGTCTCCGCCGAAGATGCCTGAGCCGGAGCAGTCTGAGCCGCGGACGCGGCAGGAGTGGCAGTGGAAGGCGTCGCGAGAGGCGTGGCACTACCGCCTTCCTGCGCAAGACAGGCCAATCCCGTCAGTAAGGTGACGCCCAAAAAAGCAAACTTCCGGAATCCCATTGCCCTAATTATAACAACCACGCGCCCCCCCATCTCGCGGTAGAAAACGCCGAACTCATAAAGCATTGAACCCCATCCCAAACCAACAAATCCCGTCCCCAACGACCAATCACCGACGATGAACGCCCACCGGTCAACACCCAACTACCAGAGACGAGCCGCTCTGCGTCCTCTGCGGCAGTTCTCCGCGCCCTGTGCGTTCTAAGATTCTCCAATCTCCCGCAGAAACTCCACCAACTCCCCGGGCAAATCCCGCGCGAACGCCAGTCTCTCCCCCGTCCGCGGATGCCGCAGTTCGAGCGCCGTAGCGTGCAGAAAATTCCTCTCCAGCCCGACCGACCCGCCACGTCCCTTGATCGTTGCCGGAGCGCCATACACCGTATCCCCCACCACCGGATGTCCGAGCGAAGCCAGGTGCACACGAATCTGATGCGTCCGTCCCGTATCGATCTTCACCTCAAGCAGCGTGAACTTACCGAACGCTCCCTCGATCCTCCGCTGCACCCGATAATGCGTGATGGCCTCACGCCCGCCTTCCCGCCGCGTCGTCATCCGCACGCGCCGTACGCTATCCCGGCTGATGCTCTTGCGTATCGTTCCTTGACTGTCCTTCACCCACCCATGCACCAGAGCGATATAAGTTTTTTTTACCTCGCGCCCGGCGAACTGCGCCCCCAATTTGCGATGCGCCTCATCATTCTTCGCGACCACAATCAGCCCGCTGGTCTCCTTGTCCAGCCGATGGACAATCCCCGGCCGCAACTCCCCGCCCACGTCCGACAACGTCGCAAACCGGTGCAGCAGCGCGTTCACCAGAGTTCCACGATTGCGTGCATCCTCGGACGAGCCCGCGCCCGCATGCACCATCATCCCCGCTGGCTTGTTGATCACCGCCAGATCCGCATCTTCAAAAACAATGTCGAGTGGAATGTCTTCCGCTATCGCCCGCAGCGGCTCGAGCGTTGCCGGGCCAAGCACCTTGATTTCCTCGCCGCCACGCAACCGTAACGAAGCTTTAGCCGACGCCCCATCGACCAGCACCTGCGCCTGCTCAATCAAGTGCTGCACCCGCGCCCGGCTTACATCGCCGAGTTTCACCGTCAGAAGTTGATCCAGACGAGCCCCGGCATCATCCGATGAGACGGAGACGACAAAGGGAAATGAATCGACCATGAAGCAGGAAGTCTAGCCCAAGTTCAGCAGAAACGAACGCGGAGGGGGACGGGTTTAACTCGGGACTCGGGACTCGGAACTCGGAACTCGCACCCCGCCCTTCAAAAACCAGATCAGGCCGCCGACGACCACCAGCCCAATCGCAATCAATTGCGTCCCGCTCATCAACCCGCCGAACACCACTCCGCGCCCCGGATCGCCGCGCAAGAACTCCAGGAAGAAGCGCGCCACACCATACAAAATCAGGTAAGCGCCGAACACCTGCCCGTCGAACCTCTTGCGCTTCAGCATCCACATCAGCAGGAAAAAATTCGCAAGTTCCACCGCCGACTCAAATAGCTGTGTCGGCTGCAGCGCTTCATGCAACGGGGTCCCCACCAAATCATGAGCCACGGGATTGGTGAAGGTTACGCCCCACCATGCATGCGTGGGCTTGCCAAAGCAGCATCCCGCTGCGAAGCATCCCACGCGCCCGATCGCGTGTCCCAGTGCCAGTCCGGGCGCGAACGCATCGCAGGTCCCGAGCGGCGGCATATGATTCCTGCGGATGTACCACGCCGCCGCCAGCAGAGCCGCAATCAATCCACCGGAGAAAACTCCGCCCGCCTGCAAAGTGCTGATGCTGAAAATATCGGTCCAGTGCGGGTAAGTATTCCAGTCATAGACCACGTACAGAACCTTTGCGCCCACAATCCCGCAAAGCACAACCAGAATACCGAGGTTCCACGCTTTCTCCGGATCGATCCCTTGCCGCGCGGAATTGCGCACGCTGATCCAGAGCCCAAGCAGAACGCCCGTGGCCACCAGTAGCCCATAGGTGGGCAGAAAAAAACGGCCTATATGAAAAAGTTGTGGATACACGTTTGATTGGATGCGCGAAAAAGAATCGCGTCAATTTCAGTTTAACAGGCAAGAAGCGGAAGAAGAGGCTACCAGCCAACGACCATCAGCTACCAGCCAAAACAAAAGCCGACCCGCTGGGCCGTGCGGTGGGCCGAGAATGAACCCGTCCTAGACGGTGGGAACCTGCCGAGACCCTTTAGGCATCTCCGCGTGGCGGAGCATCGCACACCGGATCTTAGTTCGAGTCAAGTCCCCGTTCATTCGGTGTTGGTTCAAAAATCGGTGACCACCGCACCAACTCCGCAGGTCGGCTTTCAGGATTGGATGCTAGGCAAACCCGTGAAGTTTCGCAAGCCCCCGCTTGTAAAAAGCTGGCAACGCGCGTGCAAGCACCCCTTCGACCCATCCCTTCCCCTTTGCCTCCTCTGCGGCAGCCCTCTGCGCGCTCTGCGTCTTAAGATTCTGATCCCAAAGAGTCGCCCGACAAACACCCGACGCTGCGCCAAAAAGAAAAAGCCGCCAACAAGCGGCTCGTTCGTTTTGAAGAAGCAAAATCTTTACCTGGCCTTCACCATGGCATGTTCATCTTCCAACACCTCATCCAGCGCGCTCGCCAACCGATGCGCCCGCTGCACAATTGCCGACGATCCCACGTGGCTGTTCCGCTTCAGCAAATGATATTCATCCGCAATATTCAGAGCCGCCAGCACCGCCAGCCGCACCGTGTCGATCGTGTTCGTCTGCTCGGCGACCGCGCGCATCTTGCCGTCCACATATTCCGCTAATTTCAGGATGTATTCCGGGTCCGTGCCTCGCAAATTGTAGGCCTGATCGAAAATCTCTACGCGCACGCTGCTGTTGCTGGCGTCTTTCACCGGATTTTGTCGCGTCGCCGTTGCCATAACCAAGGTTGCTCCTCTCGTCCGGGGTCGCTGCTGCAGGCTAGCTGGCCACCTGCTCCTCGCCCGCCGCGTCGATCTGCCGCATCATCTTCTCCACCCGGCGGCGAACCTCTTCGCGGTCTTTGCGCAGCTGCACAGCTTCCCGGCGCAGCGACTCGGTCTCTTCTTCCCGATCCCGCAGCTGCTGTTTCAGACGCTGCACATCCCGCTCGGCCGCGGTTTTTGCCTCGCGCGCGGCCTTGTACATCTCAATAGTGCGATAAACCTTGTCTTCCAGCGCCTGGAAATCGTCGGTGGGAACCTCGGCAGGTACCTCGTCCACTGCTTTGAGAGCCATAATCGAATTCATCCCGAGAGAAATGATCGTTCTTGTTCGCAGTATAACCCAGATCGGCGCGGAAACATCTTTCTCTGTGAAGGCTCATCCGCATGATGGGGACACGGCAGGAAAAATTTTCTCGAATCCCCCGAATCCGGCCTCCCGCGCCCCAATTCGCGTAATGCCAGAAGCAGCAAACCGGCGGTGGTCGTCCCCCTCAGGTCGTCAATCCGACGCTTCCGAGCAAAAACCGCGCCCTCTCCTCCACCAGGCGCTATCCCTGCTTCTCTTTCGCGGGCCGCACCTTTCGCAAGCGCTGAGCCGCCTCATCCAGCGTTTCATCGCGCTTGCAGAATGCGAACCGCACCTGCTGCGCTCCGTCCCTGGGATTCCGATAGAAGCTCGATCCCGGCACCGCCGCCACGCCAATCTCGCTCACCAGGTATTTCGTGAACGCCAGATCGTCCGCGTACCCGAATCCGCTGATGTCGGTCATCACGTAGTACGCGCCTCGCGGAAGGAAGCAGCGGAATCCAGCCTCCTTCAACCCCGGCAACAACCGGTCCCGCCGCTTGCGATATCCCTCCGCCAGTTTCGCGTAGTAGCTCGCCGGCAAACTCAAAGCCGACGCGCCCGCCTCCTGCAACGGCGCCGGCGCGCCCACCGTCAGAAAGTCATGCACCTTCCGGATCGCATCCGTAATGCGCGGCGGCGCAATCGTCCACCCCACGCGCCATCCCGTCACGCTATAGGTCTTCGACATTCCATTGATGGTGACCGTCCGCTCTTCCATCCCATCGAGCGATGCCATCGAGATGTGCTCGGTTCCGTCGTACAGGATGTGCTCGTAGATTTCGTCCGTGATGGCCAGCACATCGAATTCAACGCATAGATTGCGAATCAGTTCCAGTTCGCCCCGCGTAAACACTTTGCCAGTAGGGTTGTTCGGCGTGTTCACGATGATGGCCTTGGTATGCTTGTGAAACGCCGCCCGCAGCTCAGCTTCGTCGAACGTCCACTCGCCTCCGGCCGCGCGCGGCGGCCGCAGCTTCACGAATCGGGGTTTCGCTCCACTCAGAATCGAATCCGGCCCGTAGTTCTCGTAGTAAGGCTCGAAGATCACGACCTCATCGCCCGCATTGCAGACCGCCATCAGGGTCGAGATCATGGCCTCGGTCGACCCGCAACACACCGTGACTTGCTTTTCCGGATCAACCTTCACGCCCTGCCACGTCTGCATCTGCTGCGCAATCGCGCCCCGCAGGCTCTTGGCCCCCCACGTGATCGCATACTGGTTCACGTCAGCCGCAATCGCCTCCTGCGCAGCCTGCTTGATTTCCGCGGGCGCCGGAAAATCCGGGAACCCCTGCGCCAGGTTGATGGCTCCATGCACCATCGCCTGCCGCGTCATCTCGCGAATCACCGACTCGGTGAAATGCGTCACCCTGTCACTAAGAAAATGTTTGTGCCGCGTAGCGACCTCAGTCATAGTTGCGCCAGACTAACATGTTCGTGCGATGGACCGGCGGGACCGCCGTCGTGGCGGATGAGTCGCCCGTCGCTCCACCTTTACACGCCTTCAAGCTCTAGGTGGCGTTGTCATCACGGCATTGTCATCCTGAACGAAAACGAGCGCCGATCAGGCGCTCGTTGCAGTGAAGGACCTATGCACTTGTTCCCCTGCACCTCACTTGAATGCTTGGTCCTGCTTCCTCCACACCCTCTTCCTCACATCCGGCCAGAATTCCGCGAACGCATTTCCCGACATCCGCCCCACCACCCCCAGCACGCACCGCACCAAAGCGCTGCCCGGCCCGTTTTCGCTGTCCACCCGCCACGTATTCGACAGAAAATTGTTCCCCACATTTCCGATGTAGCGCGCGTAAGCCGGATGCCACGTACCATCCGCGTGCGGCGCCACAAACGTAGTCCGGATCACGTACTTCACCCGCGTTCCAAACCCGCGCCGCGGGGAAGGGAAGTATCGCGGATCCTCGCCCCACCAAGCCCCCAGCGAGGCCTCCATCGCGTTTCCCGCCGACACGCCGGTCAAGCGCATGCCGTAGCGTTCGCCGAAGCCCTCCCAATGCGGCCCGTATTCTTTCGGACGGTTGATCGCCGTTCCGAATCCCGCGCTGATCGGCCCCGCCGCCAACAGGCTCAGCGGTCCCACCGTCGAAACTACAAACCACTTCGCGCGATCTCTCCCGCTGGCCGGTTGATAGTTCACAACCCGATCGTTGCCGAACGATCGCGTTGCCGCCGGAGCATAGCTGGCGTCTTGTGCGGAGGCAGACACTGCCGCCAGCAGCCACACCCCAATCCAACACAACTTCATGCTTCCTCCCCGTGCTGAACAGACCTCAGACGCACTCGTCGACCCTTGCGTTGCATCGAGACTCATCGAACCACTAAACAACCACAGAGCTGGTGCCGCCCCCGAACATCTCCCCCCCAACCAAAAATGCGGCCCCAAGAGAGAGCCGCGATCCTTATTGCGCTGATACTTCCGGTATAACAAAAGGCTAATATTGATTGTGCCACATTAGCAATAAATATATTTCCCTTCGACACGTCAGGTTACGCGAAAATCGCGTGATTTCGGGGCTTGACACGTTTTCAACCTACCGTATCCCCTGCAGAACACTCCTCTACGGTCCTCGTAGTTGCTGCAAATCGTCCCAAAATTCCCTGCGTTTCGGTACCGTACGCCCAGTTGCAAGTTACAGCGAACACATGACGTTGCTCTCCGGGGCTGGGACATCGAATTACCGTGAGCACAAAACCACAACTCGAGACCGTTACCGAGCGAATGGCCCAGGGGAGGACTGTGCGCAACACGATTCTGTTGCGTCTTCCCGACAATGAGTTTGAGGCCATTCAGCCTCATCTTCGTTTCACCAACCTTAACCTCGCTGCCCTGCTGCAGCGCGAGCAGGAGGCTATCGACTCTGTGTACTTCATGAATCGTGGCATCGCCTCGATGCTGGTGGAGACCGACGACGGCCGCAGTGTCGAAGTCGGCGTCTCCGGCCGCGAAGACATGATCGGTTTGCCGCTGGCGGCCGGTCTTGAAAGCCATCCCCACAACATCATCGTGCAGGTGCCCGGCGACGGCTTTCAGGTCGAGAGCAACGTCATGCGCCGCGCCATCTGCGCCTTGCCGGAGCTCCGCCGGATCCTGGTCCGCCAGCTCGGCATCCGCTCCGTGCAGTTTGCCCAGAACGCGGCCTGCAACCGCCTGCATAATGTCCGGCAGCGCCTGGCCCGCTGGCTGCTGGTGACGCTCGACCGCATCGACTCCAATCTGATTACCACCACCCACGATTTCCTGTCGAAGATGATCGGCACCGACCGCCCCACCGTCAGCGTGGTGGTGGCCGATTTCGAGCGCGACGGCATCATCACTCGCAGCCGTGGGTCAATTCTGGTGATCAACCGCACCCTGCTGGAGCAGCAATCCTGCAAGTGCTACGCGGCTTTCAAGCAGTTTAACGCTGAGCTCGGCCTCGAAAGATAAGGCTATTTCCGTAGGGAAACCTACCGACTGCTTCACTGTCGAAGGGATAGGCTATGTCCACGCAAGACAAGTTAGACTTTCCTGATTGGGAGAAACTACTCGTCATGGTGAACAGTGAGGAGCGGTGGAGGCAGTTGTGTGCTAAAGCCGCTGTGGAACAAGACCCCGAAAAACTGATGGACCTGGTCAAGGAGATCAGCCGTCTTCTGGACGAAAAGCAATCTCGTAAACGAACCGAGCACGGAAATCCTGGACAGGAAGACGACCCGCCCGCAAATTCCTGACGTGCTTTTTTCGGCATCCATCCCCGCCGAAATTTTCCGACAAGACAGTCACAAATTCGAGACTAGCTCGACGCCCGCGCTCCGCGTTTCGATGCGCCCGTGAGGTATCTATCTGGAGCTTGGTGCTTGGTGCCCCAGGTTCGCGCCCGCGCTTGGACGCTTACCTGGGTTCACGACGAAGACGTGCGATATATCAAGCGGCTGTAGACCCCACGCTGGCGCAAAGGGCGCGCGAACGTGGGGCACCGTCGATGCGCGCCCAGCAGGAGCAATCGAGATACTGGCCTAGAGTCTTATGGGAAGGGCCTGCGTTCAGGCGGGCCATAGGGGCCGGAACGATCGCGCCTTCAGGCGCTGAGGGCCTCGGCATTCGATCCCGTCCGCGCCTCGAGCGGCGCCTCCGACTTCTTTAGTTGAGAGGCGACGCCTTCCATCTGCCGCATGGCACGCAGATGATTGCGTCCCGCAATCTTCAGAACGTCCTCGTCCGAATATTTCCGCCGCAACAACTCCGCAAACAGATACGGGTAGCGAGTGACATCCTCGAGTCCCTGTGCCATCGATTGGCCGCCGACGTCGTAGTAATCGGCGCCAATTCCAATATGGTCGATGCCCGCCACTTGCCGGATATGATCGATGTGATCGGCCACATCGGAAATCGTCGGGCGCGGGAAGGGATTGTTCTTGTCCCACTCCTCCATGCCTTTTGTGATCGCAGCGTCAGTGCTTTCCTGAAGATGCAGTTTGCGCACAGCCTCGCTGCGCCGGTCTTGCCACGCCTGATTTTTGGTTGAGATGAATTCCTTGATGAAGTTGACGTGAATCACTCCGCCGTTGGTCGGCAATTTCGCCAGCACGTCGTCGGGCACGTTGCGCGGATGCGCGTTCACCGCGAACGAACTGGAATGTGAGAACAGCACCGGCGCCTTCGTCACACTGAATGCATCGCGCATGGTCTCCGCACTCACATGCGACAGGTCGACGAACATGCCCAGCCGGTTCATTTCCCGCACCACCTGCTTGCCGAAACCGGTGAGTCCGCGATGCTCCGGCCGGTCCGTAGCCGAGTCCGCCCAGTCGATATTGTCCCAGTGCGTCAGCGTCATGTAGCGCGCACCCAGGTCATAGAAGACTCGCAACGACGCTGCCGAGTTCTCGATCATGTGCCCGCCCTCGACCCCGATGAGGCACGCGATCTTTCCGGCCTTGTGAATACGCTCGATATCGTCGGCTGTTCGCGCCTGCTCGAAGTCTGTCTGGCTGCGAATCATCCGCAGGGCAACATCGAATTCGCGTATGGCTTCGTGCAGGGAAGTGTGCGTTTTCTGCGTGGCCGACTCGACAAACACCGACCAGTACTGCGCCCCCACCCCACCCTCGCGCAGCCGCGGAATATCAGCGCAAAGCTTGGGCTGAACTTTACTGAGGTCGTACTTGGCTAGGTCGCCTTTGACCTCGAGGAGCATGGATGGCAGGTCGTTGTGGGTTTCGATAAACGGCGCCTGTTTGAGCAGGGCGCGAGCGCGCTCGACCAGGGCCGGATCGGGCGAATTCGCCTGAAAGCCCGTGCCCAATGCCGTCGTCAGCGGAGATGCGATTGCATTTCTCCCGAACGCTCCATCTGTTAATCCTGCAACCGAGCAAGCCCCTACTCCCGCCAGAAAATTTCTACGCGTTAGCAAGCAGTCGCCTCCGTGATCCCCGCGGGAGTATATCGGAAATGCCTAACGCGGAAGAGAGTCAGTTTGCGCTGTTTCACTTAGCGCAAGTCCGCAAGATCTCCAAGGAGGACGTCACGAGAATCTTGTCTCCTCCGCGCACTTTTCCTTGGCATGCCTGGCGGGTTCAATATTGTCCTTCCGCCCCGAGTTGGTCGCAGCGGAAAGCAAAGCTTTTAACCGCAAAGTTCGCGAAGGTCTCGCAGAGCGCGCAAAGAAAAATCTTGCCCAGACATTCTCTGCGTCCTTTCTTCCGTTCTTACCGTGAAAAGCTTTCCCCGGACACAAAGCCCGTGGATTCAGCTTGCGTGAACCCATATCGAGTCTGCGACTGGTCTCGTACTACGATCGCAGCACTCCACCCAGCCCTTCCAGCGCCTTGATGATTTGCCCCGACCACTGCGCGACTTCGTCTTCGCGCAGGGTTCGGTCGTTGGACTGGAACACTGCCCGCAACAGGATCGAGTACTTGCCAGCCGGCACGTTGCCGCCGCGAAAGATTTCCGCCGGAGCGAAGCTCCGCAACTCGGCCAGCTTCAGCTTGTTCACGGCCTGCTCGATCTGCTCAAAGACCACGCCATCGGCGAAGACGAACGAGAAATCGCGCGCCACCGCGGGATGGCGTGGCAAAGCCTGGTAGCGCGGCTCGCGCAGTTCATGTTCGTAGAGTGGGCCCAGAAAGACCTCGGCTACGAAAACGTCCTGCCTCAGTTTGCGCGCCGCGGCGACATCGGGATGCAACTGCCCGAACTGCGCGACCACTGAGCCGTCGAGCACCGCGCGTGCCGCGCGCCCCGGATGGTAGTAACCGGCAACGTCGGTGTCGTAGTGCAGGGCCTTCGATGCGAACGGGAAGAGCAGGTTCTCGACGTCGCCTTTCACGTCGAAGAACGTTACAGGGCGCTCCTCCGATGGACGGTGCACGTTCACAGGGAATGCTTTGCCGGTAGCGGCAAAACAAATCTGCTTCGGTTCTGCAGAACCTCCGCGCTCAGCTTCGTAGACATGCCCGGCTTCGAACAGGCGCACGTTGTCAGTGCCGCGATTCAGGTTGTAGGCCAGCATGTTCAGCATGCCGGGGACGAGCGATGTCCGCATCACGGAGGCTTCTTCGCTCAGCGGATTGGCAAGGGTCATGGGTTCGGCGGATGAGAATCTCTTCGCATCCTCCGACGAGATGAACGTCAGCGACACGGCCTCGTCGTAGCCCAGCGCGAGCAGGGAACTGCGCAGCTTTGAGTCCTTGTGCGCGTCGGGTAACTCGATCACGGCTCCGGCAAAGGCGGGTAGCGTGTTCGGGAAGCGATCATAGCCGTACAGGCGCGCGATTTCCTCGATTACATCGATTTCGCGTTCCACGTCGAGGCGCCAGGAGGGAATCGTGACTTCGAATTCCTCGCCTTCGTGCCGTCCGGTGACGGTCTCGAATCCCAGCCGCCCGAGAATGCGGAGCACTTCCTGCGCGCTCAGATCCTTGCCCAGGATGCGGTGGACCTCAGACATGTTCAGGACGATGGGCGCCTGGTCGCGCCGTCCGACCACCACATCGATCGCGTCGCCCACCAGAGTTCCACCCGCGGAATTCAGGATCAGTTCCGCAACGCGGTTGGTGGACACCAGGGTCGATTCATAATCGGCGCCGCGTTCGAAGCGATGTGAGGCGTCGGTGTGCAACCCATGCCTCTTCGACATTTTCCGGACGGTAGCCGGATCCCACCACGCCGACTCAATCAGGATGTTGCGCGTCCGGTCGGTAATCATGGTGTCGTATCCGCCCATGACCCCGGCGAGTCCGACCGGTTTCTTGGCATCGCACACGACGAGATCTTCGGTGGTAAGTTGGCGAACCACGCCGTCTAGTGTCTTCAGCGTTTCACCAGCCCGCGCAAAGCGCACGACGATGCGCCGGCCCTCGAGCAGGTCGAGATCGTACACGTGCGTGGGCTTGCCGCTTTCCCAGAGAACGTAGTTGGTGGCGTCGACCGCGTTGTTGATGGGGCGCTGGTCAAGCAATCCGAGCCGTTGCGCGACCTTTGCCGGAGAGGCCTTGATCGTAACATCGCGCACCACGCGCGCCGTGAAGTGTGGGCAGTAGCGCCCGTCTTCGACAGTGATCGTGACGCCCGCAAGATCGGTAAAGGGCGGCAGCTTGGCTGCATACGGCTTGAGCGGCAGATCGTAGAAGGCCGAAGCCTCGCGCGCGACGCCGTAGTGGTTCATCGCGTCGGGACGGTTGGTGCCGATCTCCATCTCGAACACGGTCGAGTCGCCCTCGCCCGAAATGCCTTCGACCGCAACGCCGATCGAAGTGAGATCGTGCGCAAGGGTGGCGTTGTCGACCTTGAGGTCAACGAAGTCACGAATCCATGTGGGAGAAAGTTTCATGAAAGCTTTTAGCTCATAGCCGTTAGCTCTTAGCCAAAGTCAAAGAACTTAACCGCAAAAATCGCAAAGGAGTCGCAAAGTGCGCGAAGGCAAGCGTTTCTTTGCGACCTTCGCGGCCTTGCTTAGCGACCTTTGCGGTTAAAGGGTTTGAGCCACCACCAACGACCACCGACCGCTTCATCCAAACTGCTTCAAAAACCGCTCATCCCCCTGGAAGAACAACTGAATATCGTCGACTCCATACTTCAAAATCGCGATGCGGTCCGCGCCCATGCCGAAGGCGAAGCCCGAGACCTTCTTCGGATCGTAGCCGTTGTGCTTCACGAACTCGAACACGTTGGGGTCGACCATGCCGCAGCCGAGAATCTCAATCCAGCCGGTGGTCTTGCACGGGCGGCACGGTTCACTCCCGCGCTTGCCGCTGCCGCCGCAGATGAAGCAACTCACCATCATCTCGGCGCTCGGTTCGGTGAAGGGGAAGAACGACGGCCGGAACTGTGTCTTCACGCTTGAGCCGAACAAAGCTTTCATGGCGTGATCGAGCGTGCCCTTCAAATCACCGAACGTGATGTTGGTATCAACCGCGAGCCCTTCGATCTGGTGGAACATGGGCGAGTGGCTGGCGTCGGGCGGATCGTTGCGGTACACCTTGCCGGGAATCACGATGCGCAGCGGCGGCTTCAGGCGCTCCATGGTGCGGATCTGCACCGGCGAGGTGTGTGTGCGTAGCAGCAGGCGCTCGCGCTGGGCTTTCTTGTCTTGCCCGGCGAGGAAGAGCGTGTCCTGCATGTCGCGCGCCGGATGGTTCGGCGGGAAGTTCAGCGACTCAAAGTTGTAGTAGTCGCTTTCGATTTCCGGGCCTTCCGACACCGAGTATCCGAGATTGCGGAATACACTGACAATCTCGTTCATCGTGCGGATCACGAGGTGTTCGGCGCCCAGCGGACGGCGGATGCCGGGCAGGCTGATGTCGAGGCATTCGCCCGCGAGTTTGCTTGCCGAAGCGATGCCATGGATGCGTTCAATCGTCGCGTCGGCCTTGGCCTGAATCTTGTTCTTGAGTTCGTTGACGCGCTGCCCGGCGTCGCGCTTGGCTTCTTTGGGCGCAGCCTTCAGCCAGAGATCGTTGATCTGGGTCGCGATACCATCTTTGCGCGCGAGCCAGCGGTCGCGGAAGAGTTTATGTTCGTTCTCGCCGTTGACGGCCGCAGCCTCCGATTCGAGCGCGGAGAGCAGATCGCGCGACGCCGCGTCGAGCGCGGATGCCGAGTAGTCCGTGAGTCGGGGAACGGTGTACATGTGCTGAGCTTCCGGGCACTGCCTGCGAAAAGCAGGTTCTTCGCTACGCTCAGAATGACAAACCTTAAAGAAATGCGCAGGTGACAGAGACGGGACGAGCGTCGTCACCCGTCCCGAATTCAGCTGAGCAAAAGGCTAACGGCTAAGTGCTGAAAGCTGCTTTACGCAGCTCCTAGCGCGCTCTTGGCCTGCTCCGCGAGGCTCTTAAATGCCGCCTCGTCCTTCACGGCCAGGTCGGCGAGGATCTTGCGATCAAGTTCGACGCCGGCTTTCTTCAGCCCGTTGATGAACTTCGAGTAGCTCAGGCCATTGGCTTTGGCGGCGGCGCCGATGCGCACGATCCACAGCGAGCGGTACTGGCGCTTGCGCTGTTTGCGGCCCGAGTAGGCGAACTTCAGTCCGCGCTCGACCGCTTCTTTGGCGGAGCGATAAAGTTTTGATTTTGTGAGGAAATAACCGCTGGCGCGGTCTAAGATTTTTTTCCGCTTGGCGCGGCGTTTCGTTCCACGTTTTACGCGAGGCATTGCCTTCTCCTTTTCGTTTCGTTCTTACTGGCGGCTGGAGGTAAGGATCGTCCATGACGATTGACCTCTTCACACGCCCGGGCGCGATGGTCAGCACCCTTACACGCCCTTCACCTCAGGGACTAAAGTCCCAGCGGGACAGTTGTGTTCGGCACGGCTGAAGCCGTGCCCTTCCCAAAACAAGCGACGACAAAACAGTTTACGACAAGCTGCGGGAGTGGCGGATCGCAGTGTCCACCCCACACGGAGAGTGGGCATCAGTGCCCGCCGGGTTTTAGGCGTACGGAATCATGCGCAGCACTTTTGGGGTGTCGGCGTCCGAGACCAGCACGGCTTTCGCGAGCTTGTCTTTCCGCTTCTGTCCCTTGGAGGTGAGCATGTGGCGCAGGTGCGAGTGGTGACGCAGCACCTTGCCGGTGGCAGTTTTCTTGAAGCGCTTGGCAGCGCCCTTATGGGTTTTTAGTTTGGGCATAGAAATCAGTTCTCAGTTCCTGAATTCAGCTGTCAGCTCTTCGCGATTAGCTTCGAGCCCTGTAGCTGCGAGCCTTTGTCTTTCAAACAAATAGAGTCGGGAAAACGATCAACCAGAGCCACGCTGCATCGACAGGCAAGTCCCGAGCCGAAAGCTCCTGCCAACGGCGAAAAGCTGTCCTTACGCCTGTTTCACCTGCGGTGGCGGCGGAGCCGCGGGCCGTGGTTTTTCCTTCTTGCCGCCGCCCTCTTCCTTCTTGGGAGCGAGGATAGCGTGCAGCGTGTTGCCTTCCTGGCGCGGGCGAAACTCGACGATGCTCTTCTCCTGGACGTCCTTGATCAGCCGCTCAAGGATCTGGCGCCCAAGGTTGGTGCGCGTCATTTCACGGCCGCGGAAGAAGATGGTCGCTTTGACCTTGTCGCCTTCATCCAAAAAACGCAGCACGTGATTCTTCTTGGTTTCGTAGTCGTGGTCGTCCACATTAATGCGGAACTTCACTTCCTTGACCACGATCTGCTTCTGGTGCTTCTTGGCCTCGCGTTCCTTCTTTTCCTGCTGGTACAGGAATTTCCCGTAGTCCATGATGCGGCAGACGGGAGGTTGCGCGGTGGGCGAGATTTCAACCAGGTCCAGATTCTTCTCGCGGGCCATCTTGAGCGCTTCGAAGGGGGGAAGAATCCCAATCTGGTTCCCTTCGTCGTCAATCACCCGGATTTCGCGGGCGCGTATGCGGTCGTTGGTGCGGATAAACCTTTTATCGATACCATCCTCCGTGCGGTTCCGGCAGAAACACGAGCAAAAAGTATAGCATGGGTCGCGAGGCGTTCTGCTGTTGATAAGCATGTCGCCCGGCATAAACATCTTCCCCCTGCTCGTGGCCGAAGCTTCGCCTGGGCGCCTTGAACGCTAACCTGGGGTGAACGCGCTGCAAAAGGAATGCGACCCAGGATCCCCGCGATCGGTCTGCCTGCGCCCCGGCCAACGCCAGTCCCCGAGAATATGCGGTTTCATAGACCAGAGGCGGTTTCTACAACAAGTGGTATGTAACATCCGTTAAATAGTGGAAATCGCGCCACAACGGGTTTGGACGATGGTTTGCTTCTGTGCAGGCCAGGAGCCCGTTCCATGCCACAGGAGCTTTCGGTTTCGTATCAGGCAGTGAAGACCAAGGTGCATCGCCTGATGGATGCAGTTGTGGAAGGAGCCAAGACAGAGGGCGACATTGCCGAGTGCATTGCCCGCTGGTGGACCCTGGTACAGCCTGCAGACCGGGCGGTCGCAAAGAAATATCTCCAGACCGTGCTCGAACGGTCGAACGCTACTTTGAAAGCCATCGCCACGACCCTGCCCGATCTGGAAGGCTTCGAATCCAGAGAAGTCGCCCCGGCGAATCTGGCCGAGGTTCGCTCCCACAGCCCCGCAAGTCCCGCCAATCGCTTGTAAACGATTACCTGAAATTCTTCTGCAAGATTTGCCCGGAATCCGGGCGCTCGACTAGCTGCGGGCGGCGCCCGTGCGGGTAGGGTGAACGACACGCCACATCAGGATTTCGGCTTCGAGGATCGAGCAATCGGCCAGGTCCTGCCGGATGGTGTCCAGCGTCGCCCACACATGGCGGGTACGTTCGCCCATGAAGCGCAGGAAGGGTTCGCCCTCCTGCGAACTCCAGGAGGCGACATCCTGTAGAGCCTGCAGAAATCCCGTGACCCAGTCGCGAAGCGCGGGATTTTCGCCGGTGAGGAACTCCTCGATGCGGTCGAACGCAGCCTGGATGCTGCGATTGTCTTCGTGTTCCTTCATCTCCCGCACGATCCGTGCGAACTGGTACCAGCGGCGGTCATCCTGCTCGCCCGACTGCGCGCAGGCGAGCGAGCCCGCAAACTGCCGGAACTCGCGTGCCAAATCGGAGATGTCTGGTTTCCTGACCATGGGAGTATGCAGAAGCGGCTGTCCGTAAATTTACTCCTGCCAGCGGGGGACGGGAATGGCCCAGTCGGGCCAGTGGCCTGCAAATCATTCATCCGTCACGCCCGGTAGTGACAACGGTCACCGATTCCAAAATTGGAATGCAGGTATTGTGTGGCAGCACCCTCCCCGGTCGCAGCTGCTCTTGCCCATTCCCAGGCAATATCCCAGGTGGTAGAGGCGGTTTCATGCAATCGACTTCCTGCGCCGAATGCCTGAAGGCGATGACCCGCACCAAGAGTGAGTTGCTGGTGCGGATTGCCTGCGCCAACTGTCAGCAGGCGCAAGAGGACCTGGCACAGGCGGCGAAGACCCTGCCGGAACTCTCCCCTCGAACCGTTGTGGGCGTGCGCTGCCTGCAGTGCGGAAAGTGGTGCCTCACCAGGAATTCGCTTGCCATTCATGAGCGCAGTCACGTGGTCGGCTTCTTTAGGTAGTTGGAAGCGCGCGTTTCAGGCTGCGCCGAAGTTCCCGCCGGATCGCTGCAGGAACGAAGCCAGTTCTTCCCGAAAAATCTTCCAGGCAGGCTCGTCTTCGAGCAGAACATGATTCGCGCTGGCCAGGGGCACAAAGCGCGCGCCGGGGATTTCGGCCGCCAGGATGCGGCCCTCGTGGGGCGGAGCAACCCGGTCGCGATCGCTGTGAAACACGATCGTTGGGATGGATAGGGAAGGCAGCAGCGCACGTACGTTGATGTCGTCGCACGCCCGCATGTACTTGACAAGATTTTCCGGGGAAACCGAAATCAGCTGCAGGTCCTTGAACCAGCACTGCTGGTCGGGCGTGGACTTTTCCGGGATGTACAGGTCAGTCACCATCTGAAAGAACGAGGGATTGGTCCTTCCCCAGTTCAACTGCACCAGCGTCTCGAGCGCGCGGCGGACTTCGACCGCATCGGGATGGTCACGATGATAGGCGCCGCGTGAATACGCTCCGCACAAGATGAGATGGCTGACGCGTTCCGGGTGGCGCGCAGCGTATGCGATGGCGATCGCGCCTCCTTGCGAATGTCCCATGAGCGCGAATTTCTCCAGCCCGGCGGCGTCCACTACCGTTTCCAGGTCGTGGATCCAGGCTTCGAAGGAGACGTCGGCGACCTCCCATTCCGAGAGCCCGTTGCCGCGGCCGTCGTAGCGCACGATGCTGAAGTCCTTGCCTAATTCGCGAACCCAGTGCCGCCAGATTGGACCATCCCACTCGAAGTCGAGGTGGTTGAAACAGTCGGCAACCTTGACGAGGGGATGGCCGGTGCCCACCCGGGCGTAGGCCAGGCGCACGTTGTCGGCGGTGACGCAGAAACGGATTTCCTGGCGCAGCCGACTTTCCGACTCACGATCCGGGACGGGTGCTACCGGCGCCGTCCCTGCGACCGGGGCGATAAAGCGGTATCCCACGCGCGGGACCGTTTCAATGAAAGGCTGGCCGCTGGCCTGATCGCCCAACACTTTGCGCACAACGGAAATATTGCGGTCGAGATTGTTCTCCTCAACGATGGTCTCGGGCCACACCATGCCCATGAGGTCCTGCTTCGAAATCAACTCCCCGTGATGTTCCACCAGAGCGCGCAGGGTATGGAACGCCTTGCCCGTCAGCGGGACAGGTTGGCCGTCGCGCATCAGGCGATGCTCGCGCGGTTCCAGCCGGAAGGGCCCGAACTCATACACCGAGTTGGTTTTCTCGGAAGGCACGTATCAGAAAAATAGCAGAAAAAAATCAGTCTTGCCAAAGGACGTAGTTGCCCGGCTCGCGAGTTAATGAGGACAACGGGGTCGGCTTCCTGGTGTGTCTCGTTTTTCAAGCTCAGAGCGTCCCGAAGGAGAAGATATGTTGAGCAGAATCACAGCGTTCGTGTATGGGGTCGTTTGCTACCTGGCGTTTTTTGGCACCTTCTTGTATGCGATTGGTTTCATGGGAAATTTCGGCGTGCCCAAGACCATCGATTCCGGGCCGCAGATGCCGTTTCTGCAGGCTTTGCTGATTAATTCCTTGTTGCTGGGAGTATTTGCCGTGCAGCACAGCGTGATGGCTCGGCCCTGGTTCAAAAAGGCGTGGACCAGGCTGGTGCCTGAAACGGTGGAGCGCAGTACCTACGTCTTGTTTTCAAGTCTCGCACTGTTGCTTCTGTTCTGGTTGTGGCAGCCGATGGGCGGGGTGATCTGGAACGTGGAGAATTCCGCGGGGCGGGTTGCGCTGAATGCGGTGTACGCCATCGGATTGCTGACCGTGCTGGTCACGACGTTTCTCATCAATCATTTCGACTTGTTCGGCCTGCGCCAGGTCTGGCTGAACCTGATCGGGCGTCCTTACAAGTCGTTGGGCTTTGTCACGCCGGGACCGTATCGCTTTATCCGGCACCCGCTGTACGTGGGATGGCTGCTTTCGTTCTGGGCGGCTCCGACGATGACATCAGCGCACCTGGTATTTGCGCTTGCAACCACGGCGTACATCTTCGTTGCGATCCAGTTCGAAGAGCGCGATCTGGTGCGGGCGCATCGGGAATACGCGGAGTACAAGGAACGTGTGCCCATGATCTTGCCGGTGCGCTCGGCCAGGGATGCCGAAGGCGCGATCGGACGGGAACTCGCGTCGTAGATTTTCTTCGCGGCGAAAAAAGCCTTTCACCGCAGAGGGCGCAGAGGAAGGCCGCAGAGAACGCTGAGGAGTATTTGGGGCTTTTTCTTTGCGAGCTTTGCGAAACCTTAGCGGACTTTGCGATTAAGCGCTTTTGTCTTCTGACCTCAGCAGATCAACGATTTTTAGCCGCAAAGGACGCGAAAAGCTGGCGCAAAGGACGCGAAGACTATGAAGCTAGGGCAAACTTTTACTCGTTGCTATGAGAGTGGAGTTCTCAACGGCACTGACCTGGGCGTGAATCCAGAGGTTCGGCGCATGCTTCCCATTGAGGTGCAGCTTGAGATAGTTGTCGGTGAGGGCCTCAGTGAATTGTCCCTGGCGGGCTCCGGAAACGGGGACGGTCGAGTCAGATTTGCCCGCGAGCGTGATGGCCTCGACCGTCTTTCCGATGAAGTCGCGCATGAAGTCTAATTTCTTTTGATCTCCGAGCTCGCGCAGAATCCGGTTACGCTCGCGCGCCACTGACACCGGCACTTGGCGGGGATGACCCGCGGCGGGCGTGCCGGGCCGCGCGGAGTAGGTGAAGACGTGCAGGTAGGTCAAGGGCAGGTCTTCAATCATGCGCCGGGTTTCTTCAAACTCCGTGTCGGTTTCGCCGGGAAAGCCGACCATCACGTCGGCGCCGATCGCCGCCGTCGGCATGGCGGCGCGAATCTTCTCAATCTTCTCGCGATAGTGCCACGGGCGATACTTGCGATGCATGCGCCGCAGAACCGCATCGCTGCCCGACTGCATCGGCACATGCGCGTGCCTGGCGATGCGGGGGGAATTGGCCACCAGTTCGATCAGTTCGTCGGTCCAGTCCATGGGCTCGACGGAACTGATGCGGAGCTTTTCGAGGGAAGTGCGCGCGAGGATCGCGCGAACGAGGTGGACCAGTTGATCGTTGTCGGTCGTTGGTCGTCGGGGAACAAGTCGTCGGTCATCGGTCGTCAGTCGTCGGCCCAAATCTTCGAGTGCGGCTGCAATCTCTTCGGGGGTTCGTGCGTGAACTGCGCCTTTTATACCTGCGCCGTTCTCTTCATTCCTGCCACCTGAGGCCTGTGACCCGACACCTGCCTCCAAATCTCTTCCCCACCTCCCCAGGTTGATCCCGGAAATCACCAGTTCGCGGTAGCCTGCGGCAACCAGGGCGTTTACCTCCCGCAGAATCTGCTCCGTTTTCATGGAACGGCTTTGGCCGCGGACGTAGGGGATCACGCAGAACGAGCAGCGGTTATCGCAGCCGTCCTGCACTTTAAGGTTCGGGCGCGTGCGTTCGTTGGCCGCGTCGAAAACTGGAGCAGCCAGGAGTTCGGTATGGGCGAAAATGTCGGAGACGAAGACCGGTCGTTGGTCGAGACGCAGTCGCCGGTCATCGGTCGTTGGTCGTCGGGTTGAGTCCCCTGTAGCTGTCAGTGAGGAGAGAGGAATCAGTGTTGACGTTGGGGCCGAGCTTCTTGCCGCCGTTTGGGTTACGGCGATTTCCGCCAGCTGATGTTTATGTGAGTTGCCGATGACCTGCGAGACGCCGGGCAGGGCGGCTAGTTCTTTGGGGGCGCGCTGGGCGTAGCAGCCGGTGACCACGATTTTTGCCTGGGGATTTTCGCGGTGGACCCGGCGGATGGTTGCGCGGGCATCCTGGTCGGCGGAAGCGGTGACCGTACAGGTGTTCAGAACTACGATCCCGGCTTCGGCGAGAGCGCTGGCGCGCTCCAGTCCCTGATCCTCGAACTGGCGTTCGATGGCGGCGCCGTCGGCCTGGGTCGCACGGCACCCAAAATTCTGTACGTAAAAACTCGCCACCATACTATAGTAGCAGCGCACTCCGGCCCTTCGAGCAGATCTGGAACGAATCGCGCCATGGTGCGGGCAGCAATAGAACTAAACAGGCCTCGTCCGGCACCGTCACGGGTTCGATTCCATTGAAGATTGTTTCATTCCGAAGTCAGGACTCTCTTGTGACGCACCGCGTATTGCTGGTCGACGATGACAAGCCCGTTCTGCTGACTTTGAAAGCGGTACTTGAACTGAACGGCTTCGAAGTCGATACCGCGTCATCAGGCACGGAAGCTCGCGACAAACTGAAGGCGCAAGAGTACGACGTGGTGATCACCGACATCCGGATGGAAACCGAAGAGGCTGGCCTGGACGTTCTGCGGCTGGCGCGCGCGCAGCGAAATCATCCCGCGACCGCCATTCTGACGGCCTACCCGCCGATAGATGAAAGCTGGCGGAATGAAAGTTCAGAGTCGCTGCTGGTGAAGCCGATCGGCACGCGTCAACTGGTGCAGCAACTGGAAACCCTGCTCGCCCGGCGGGCAGGCACACCTCCGCCCCGCCGCGGTGAATCCGCTTCCTAGAGCCGGTGAATCTTCGGGGGAAAACGCCAGGTAAGCAGGGGAAAAAGCTCGGCTGTCCTGGAATCGATTCGGCCGGGTGACTCCGTCCCCTTACAGCCGGCCGCTTGCCAGATACTCAGCGTTCAAGCGGACGCTGCCTGCTGCTGCCGCTTTTGCTGAAAACACTCGCGGCAGAAGACTGGCCGTCCCTGTGTTGGCTTGAACGGAACAGTAGTGTCCTTGCCACATTGTGAACATGTGGTTCGAGTCTCGGTTTTGGTGGGCGTCTGCCCTGGAACCGCCGCCCCTAGAACGGCAATTCGTTTTGCCTTACAGGCTTTGCAACGCTTCGGCTCGTTCTTGAACTGCTTGTCGTGAAAGAACAGTTGTTCGCCTGCGGTGAAGACAAAGTCAGAGCCACAGTCGATACACTTGAGAATCTTGTCCTGGAATTCCATCCCTCACCCCATTCCCCGGTCACGCTCTCCCGCAGGGGAAAGCAGATCGCCTTCCCCACGCGCAAGCTGCGCGCAGAGTTGTTACGCACCCCCCCTCGAACAATTACCCTTGGATTCGGCCCACCTGCGGGTCACGCAGGTCACTGCGGAGGAAGAACTGAGATGCCTGATCGACAACCGAGGCACTTTTAAAACGGTGGGGGACAGAAAAGGCCGCCCGCCTCGATAGGCCGCGACCCGTCGGTCATCAAGCCGGTTCTTTACTTGCCTTTTTTCTACTGCATTTTTGCGCGAGTGCTTCCTTGACTCGCTTCTTTTCGCCGGGCTTCAGGTAAAAGGAGTGGCGCTTAACCTCCTTGATGAGGTCTTCCTGTTGCACCTTGCGTTTAAAACGACGCAGCGCGTTTTCGAGGGACTCGCCCTCTTGAAGCCCGACTTCCGCCAACTAACTTACACCCCCAAACCCGTCCTGTTGGACCGGATAGTTATTGCAAGGTTCCGGAGGCAAGTCAAGGGAGAATTGGCAAAAATCCGGCGTAAATATGGGCTATTTCGAATTGCCGACGCTCCGGCACTGTGATTCACCTCGACTAGAAAATCAGTTTCACCGCGAACTGAATCTGGCGGGGCGCATACGCGCTGGTCGCTCTCGTCAGGTTTGCAGGCCGTTGATAGTATGCAGGGAAGTAGCTGATTCCAATAGTCTTATCGAGCTGCACGAAATCCGTGGCGGTGTTGGTGAAGCCGTCATCGGTGATCCTGACGCGACGGTTATCGCGATTCAAGGCATTGAATGCTTCTGCGACTAACTCGAGTTTCAAGCGCGGCCGTAAGTAGAGACGGCGAGTAAGTCGCAGGTCCGTAGTTGCATAGTCGGGACCGAGAAACGCGTTGCGACCATAGCCCGGAAGCCGGTCGTTGAAAGTGTTTCCATCCTGGTTGGGATCGCCGAAGACCTTGGCGTCGACCGGCCGTCCGCTGCCGATGGTAAGAACTCCGGCAATCTTCCAATCGTTGAAAATCTTTGAGAGCAGCACATGATCGCGTCCAAACAAAGTGGGCTGCTCGATGGCGGAGAGTACAAAGCGGTGCCGCTGGTCGGCGGCGCTGGGGCCGCGTTCGGAGGAAGTTGAATAGGAATTCTGCACAGTGACCGGCCGGCCCGCAACCAAGGCGTCCTGGCCGTCGTCATAGGCGTGCGCGAAGGTGTAGGCCATGCGGAAGTAGAGGCCGCTGGTCATCCGGCGGTGCAGCGAGACAGTAAGGCCCTGGTACACGCTGGAGGCGGCGCTGTCGAACTGATTGATGGCGCCCAATTGCGAGATCGGGCGCGCCAGCGGATTGATGCAGGGCGGGTAGGGACAGGTCATCGAACGAGTCATCTGCCAGGTGGAGAAAGAAGGCACGTCGTAGTAGGCGCCCAGGAAGTTGACGCCGGATTCGTCGTACACCGGGTAGGTCACGTCGGTGGGCGTGGGAAGGTTCACGTCGCGCGCGCGAATCAGGTTCTGCCCGTGCACGTACATGTAGGAAACGCTGCCGGCGAAGCGGTTGGCTATTTCGCGCTCCAGATTCAGGCTTGCCTGGTGAACGCGCGGGGTGACGAAGTTGGGCGCGAACGAGGCGACGTCGGAACTCAAGTAGCTGCTGACGGTGGACGGCGGCGCGCAAAAAGTCGACTTCATCGCACAAGCCGCGAGCGGACCCGGGTAGGTCGGAAAGGCCTGGCGCTCGTAGTAATTCGTATTGTCGAGGAAGAGATTGGCGGAGGTCATCCCGTTATCCCTGGCGATAGTGGAGGTGTAGATCTGCGGGATGCGCGTATAGAAGAGGCCGTATCCGGCGCGGATCACGAGCGGGCGATCCTGTCCGATGGAGTAGGCGAGCCCAATTCGCGGCGCTACATTGCGATCCTTGACTGGGACCTTGCCCGACATCGGCCAGAGCGGATTGGTGACGAGGCCTTTCCTGGAGAAAGCTTGCAGGTCGTAGCGGGCGCCGAGGCTGACCGCAAGCCGGCCCGTGAGGCGCACTGTGTCCTGCACGAAGGCGGCATATTCATTGGTGTCGGGATGGGAGACGGCCGAGCCGAAGTTCTGGATATAGTAGCGCGGCACCTGGTGCGCGTAGGCCCGCAGTGGCGTGAGCTTCAACCCGTAGCGCATGGGTTCAAACGTCCAGGGATCGACCGAGATGGTGTCGTAGTAGTACTCGCCGCCGAACATCGACGGAAAGAAGTTGTAAATCCGTGAGAGGAGGGCGTCGCCGCCGAATTTCCACGAGTGGCGGCCCTGATCGACGCTGAGCGTCTCAGCGAAGTGCAGGCGGTGCTCCCGGGTCTCGCGCGGCAGGATGGTGGAACGGCCAATGCCATCGAGCACGTTGGTGATGTGGGTGCGCGGGTCGGCGGAGTTGGCGCTGGAAGATTGCAGGTCGCGCGAAAATTGCGCGCGCAAATGGCTCACCAGCCGGGTGGAAAGGGCGCTGGTCAGCGTGACCGAGGCGGATTCGGTGGTGACGTCCTCTTCTCCGTTGTCGCTGAGCGCGGAGTTGGTGACGGGGCTGGTGGGATCGAAGAAGACGTTGTTGGTTCCATAGTAGCGCGAGGTGTTCAGGCGCGCGGACAGATGATGGCGCGCGGTGAGGGTTGCATCGACCTTGAAGAATGCGGTGTTGCCCAGCAGGTCGGCGCGGTAGTTGCCGGCCAGCTTGTTGAGTTGGGCGGCGGCGGAGAACACCTGCGCTTTGTCGCTTTCTTCGTAATCTCCGGCCTGGAGCGGACCGCTGCCCGCCTGCGGAACTAGAACTGATCCTCCGCTCGCGAAGTTGACGACCGTCGGCACGTGGAAGATGTGCTGATCGTATCCGGCAAAGAAGAAAACGCGATTGGAACGGATGGGGCCGCCGATGGTTCCGCCGAACTGGTGCTGACGGTTGTCGGGCTTGAAGTCCAGGAAGGCCGGTTGCGCGCCGAACATGCTGTCGCGAATAAAGTAAAAGCCGGTTCCGTGAAAATGGTTGGATCCTGACTTGGTGACGACGTTGACCACAGCGCCGCCCGCTCGTCCCAGCTCCGCGCCGTAGGTGTTCGACGAGACACGAAACTCCTGCACAACTTCATTGGAAAACTGGTAGGGCGCGCGGTATCGTCCGCGGGCCTGCGAAAAGAAGGCGTTGTTGTTGTCGGCGCCATCGACCAGGTAGCTCGACTGGTATCCGCGAATGCCTCCGAAAGCCAGATCGCCGTTGGAAGTCGAGGTCAGACCGCGAGGATCCTGCGTGACGCCGGGGGCAAGCAGCGAGAGATCGGTGAAGCGCCGGCCGTTCAGGGGGAGTTCGTTGATGGCTCGTTCGTCGACCACGGTAGAAACGGAACTGGGAACGGTCTCAACCAGCGGCGGCGCGCCCGAGACGGTGACGGTCTCGCTGGCTCCGGCCAGGCTCAGGCGGAACTGCAGTTCGACGGAGCCACCGACGTCGACGTGGATCTGCGGCGTGACCTGGGGCGATAGGCCCAGAATCTCTGCGCGCGCCGAGTAGTCGCCGGGGGAAAGAATTTCGAAAGCGAAACGACCGCCTGAGTCGGTGACGGCAGATCGCCTGGCTCCCGTGGCGGAGTTCACGATGGCGACCGTGGCGTAGGCGACGGCATGTCCGTCGGGATCGAGCACGGTGCCGCGGACGGCGCCGGTGGAGGTGTCCTGCGAGCGAAGCGGGACGGCGAAGATCAGGGCGGCAAGGGCGACAGCAATCCAGAAAAGTCGGCGCGGTGTTGGAGACATGGGTCCCACCTGGGAGTGGAGTGGGCCCGGAAGGAAGGGGGAAACATGAGAGTTGTAGCATCGCCGGGGACGCTGGGGATGTGTCGAAGCGCACAGGGACGTGTGCGGTGGGAACTATGTTCCTTCCCCACCAGGGGACACAGAGGTTTGACGGACATCACAGGAGGGCACGCGACGTGTTCCTGAAGGTTTTATCGCCAACGGGATAGGTATCGACGCACTTCCCCGAAGCGTCCCGCTCTCGTTGACTTGCCTTGGCGCTGGGCCTAAGATTTCAACCCAAATCAGCCAACGATAGCTCACAGCCGCACAGTCTGAGAGTCGGCCGCGAGCTTCCCTTATTCATCTTCAGTTCGAGAGGAGATCCTCATGAGCGCACCAACGACAGCCATGACCTCATCCACCTCCGTGTACACCACGCCTGCGTTCTGGGAGCGCTTGTGGCGCACGGGTGGCATCCAATCCATTTTGTGCTTCATCATCGCCTACCTCGTGTACGGCCATCAGCCGGAGGTCGGCGCGTCCGCCAACGCACTCGTCGCATTCTACGACGGCGAGCGCATACGGATCCTGATCGCTGCGGTGTTCTACGGGTTCGCGATCCTCAACCTGATGTGGTTCGCAGCGGCGCTCCGGACCACCTTGGCGGATGCCGGACAAGATGGCTGGGTGCGGCGGCAACCGCTTCCAGTGCAGCAGTGGGAGCGCTGTTCCTTCTGCTCGCCACAGTGGTCGCAGCCCTCGCGTACTCGATCGCCGGCTCCGGAAATCAGACGCTCACGTCGGGACTGAACGACTTCGCGTGGGCCGGCGTGGTGTTGAGTTCGTTCCCGCGGGCGATGCTGATTATGTCCGGGGCGTTCGGGCTTTGGCGTGCCCGGCTTATCTCGAACGCGCTCTTCGCAGCGGGGGTCGGAGCCGTCATGCTCGTCCTGCTGGGAGGCACCACGTGGCTGAGCGACGGGTTCTGGTCACCATACGGGGTCTATTCGCGGTTTGTCTCGCCCCTCATCGGCGTCGCTTGGGTCGTGGTCGTGAGCCGGGTCCTGTTAACTCGAAGTCCTGCTACACGTGCTGGATGGTAATGCCAATGACGGCCAGCAACTTCGAGGGCGAAGAATCAGTGTTTGCGCAGAGAAGCCAGATTTGCCTCTCGCGTTGTTGCTGCTCACTCCCTACCTGAACCACGTAGTGCAGTTTGCTCTGCCGGCCGTGCCGTCGCGATGTCCGGCCGGTTGTGGCTGGGCGGCGGGCCGCCGTGCAGGCTGAGCTGGCCGAGGCGGCAGAGGTTGATGGCGTCGCCCAGGATGCGCGTCGCTTCCTGCGGCGCGTGGAAGCCCATGGAGTTCTCCGACATCACGAAGTCGATCATGAATTGTCCGCGGCGGTGGTAGTCGCGGGCAGTGGCGAGTTGCGCGTCGGTGGCGCCCTTCTGCCTGGCGGTCTTGATGTCGTTGATCAAATCGACCAGCGCGTCGAGCGCCGTGTTCCGCAGACTGAAGAAGCGGTCCTGAATGTCTTCAGCGCGCGCTTTCAGTTCTTCTTCGGAAAAATGGTGGCAGGTCTGGCAGGAGCGGTTGATCTTCAGCAGCGGGCTATTGACCTGGTGATCGCTGATCTTGAGTCCGCCCTGGCGCATGTAGGGCATGTGGCAGTCGGCGCAGGCCACGCCCGATCGCGAATGCACGCCCTGGTTCCACATTTCAAATTCCGGGTGGCGTGCCTTGATCAGTTGCGTGCCTGAGTCAGGATGCGTCCACTCGTTGATCTTCTGCTCACCCTCGACGGCAATGATGTCTTCGACCCTGATGCCTTTGGCCCAGGGGAAAGTGAGACGCTTGTTCGGCGGCTGGAAGTAGTACGTCACGTGGCACTGCCCGCAGACGTAGGAGCGCATTTCCTGGCGCGTGGCCATGGTGTTGACGTCGTAGTTGGCAACGCCTTGTGAGGCTTTCAGGGCGCGAATGCCTTCGATGAACGCCGGGCGCGTGATGCGCAACTGCATGGTGGCGGGGTCGTGGCAATCGATGCAGGCGACCGCATGCTTCATCGTCTGGCGGATTTCGGGATACGTCATGTGCGTGTCGCTGATGACGTTGAAGCCTTTCATCAGGTCGCCGTTGCCGAGTTTGAGGTAGGTGGTGACGATTGAGGCGTGGCAGTTAATGCACATCGCCGGGGGCGCGAACTTCTGGCGCTCGGTGAAGGTCTGGTCGTCGAGCATGTAGGCGTGGCCGCGGCGCTCGCGATAGTCGGCGGAGAAGGCGTATCCGGCCCAGATGGTTTTCAGGCGTGGGTCATCTTCAAGCTTCGAGCGCGCAACGACCGACCGCGGATCAGCCTGCGAGGGCGAGTGCGGCATGGCCTCGCTTCCGCCGTACTTGGTGCGCTGCATGTCGACGGTGCGCAGGTAGAGGTCGTATTGCATGGGGAAATTCTTGCCCCAGATGGCGGGATCGTCGATGGTGTCGTTCAACTCGACCACGCGGTAGAACGGGTTTCGCGCTTCCTGTTTGCGCTCGAAGATGTTGACGAGCAGCGCGGCGATGGCGACGGTGGACAGGGCCGCCAGCGCGACCACGAGTGCCAGCATGCGGCGCGATGCGGGTGGTTGGTTTACGGGCGTCTCAGTCATGATTGCTTCCTACGATAACGGGTGGAGGAATGGAGGCGGCGGCCTCGGAGTGTCCGACGGAGAAGTGGCAGCGCGTGCATCGGAGTCCGGCGGCCTTGCCGTGAACCACGTTGCCGTCGATGGCGGCGGTGATGCTTTCGTGGCAGTGGCGGCAGGCGTTCTCAGTGATCTGGTGATCGAACTTCGTGATCTCTATCGTGTCGGGATACCAGCCGGTGGTGAAGTAAAAGGAATGCCAGAAGCCGTTGTTGGCCTTGACGGCGTACTTTCCGAAAATATTGTGGGGAGTGTGGCAGTCGTTGCAGGTGGCCGCCGAGTGATGGCTCGACTTGAGCCAGGCATCGTACTGCGCGCGCATCACGTGGCAGTTGGCGCAGGCGGCCGGATTGTTGGTCAGGTAGGAGTAGCCCTTGGAATAAATGAAGGTGAATCCGCCCAGGCCGATGAGCAGGCCGAGCGCGACTCCGAGGAGGAGTGTGTTGCGGAGGGAGGAGTTCATCTTGCTTGGCTCTCCGACCGACGCTCCGAGAGTGCGACGATCGTGGAGATGAAAATATACTCCTCCGGCGATTGGGGAAGTGGTTACGTCACGGCGGGTTTCTTCGCTCGAGGGCATTTCCCCCGGAGTTCCACGCCTCGCCTTCATCTCGGCGCGCGTGGTATGTTCATTTACTTCGGCACTGTGCGCGGGTCGCGCCGTGTCGGTGCCATCATGATTCGATCGTTCCAGGGAAAGCATCCAACGATCCCGGCGTCCTGCTATGTGGACGCTTCGGCGCAGATTATCGGCGACGTGGTGCTCGGAGAAAACGCGAGCGTGTGGATGAATGCCGTGTTGCGCGGCGACGTACATGAGATCCGCATTGGCGCGAATTCCAATGTGCAGGACTGCTCCGTGCTGCACGGGATGAAACAGCTGTACGGCGTCTATGTGGGCGAGTACGTGACGGTGGGACACTCGGTGACTTTGCACGGCTGCGTGATTGAAGACCGGTGCCTGATTGGCATGGGGTCGATCATTCTGAACGGCGCGCGGATCGGGGCGGGATCGATCATCGCGGCGGGAACTTTGATTCCGGAGAAGACGGTGGTTGAGCCGGAGTCATTGTGGATGGGGTCGCCCGGGAAATTCCGGCGGAAGCTTGGACCGGAGGAGCAGGAGACGATTTTGCGGTATGCGCGGAATTATTTGGGGTATCGCGAGGAGTATTTAAAAGAGCTGTCAGCTGTCAGCCATCAGCTTTCAGAAAAATCCTGAGACGCGACATGTGCGCACTGGCTGAAGGCTGATAGCTGAGAGCACAATCGAACTGAGAACCACATGATTAAAGCTGTACGGGGAACCCGAGACTTACTTCCGCCGGAGACTTCGCTGTGGAACTTCGTCGAGGCGAAGGTGCGCGAGGTGTTTCGGGCTTACAACTTTCAGGAGATTCGCACGCCGGTATTCGAGTCGACTGAGTTGTTTGCGCGCGGCGTGGGAGAAGAGACCGACATCGTCGCGAAAGAGATGTACACCTGGGAAGACCGCGGGCGCGCGGAGTCGGATCGTGGGCAGTCGCTGACCCTGCGTCCCGAGAATACCGCCGGCGTTGTGCGGGCGTATATCGAGCACAAGTTGTGGGATCGCGGGCTCAACAAGCTTTACTACATCGGGCCGCAATTTCGGCGGGAGCGCCCGCAGAAGGGCCGCTACCGGCAGTTCTACCAGATCGGCGCAGAGGTGATCGGGCCGTCGACGGCGGGCAGCGAGTCTCCGGCGCGGGATGCGGAAATTCTGGAGATGCTGGCGACCCTGCTTGACCGGCTTGGGATTCAAGGTTGGACTCTCGAACTGAATTCGGTGGGGTGTCCGGCGGACCGGGCGCGCTTCAACGAGGCTCTGCGAACGGCGCTCGAGCCGGTGACATCGCAGATGTGTGCGGACTGCCAGAGGCGGGCGGTGACCAATCCGCTGCGCGTGTTTGACTGCAAGGTGCCTGAGGATCAGCCGATCATCGAGAAGCTGCCGCGCATCAGCCAGTTTCTGGATGAAGGGTGCCGCAAGCACTTTGAAGAAGTCCAGGAGATTCTGAAATCAGTTGGTGTGCCGTTCACGCTGAACGACCGGCTGGTGCGCGGGCTCGACTACTACACGCGCACGGCGTTTGAGTTTATGCACGGCGCGCTGGGCGCGCAGAATGCGATTCTCGGTGGCGGGCGTTATGACGGATTGTCGGAAGCACTTGGCGGTCCGGCGGCGCCCGGGATCGGGTTTGCGATCGGCGAAGACCGGCTGGTGATGTCGCTGGCCGAGTCGGCTCCGTCGGTGGCGCTTCGACCCGATGTTTATATTGCGCCACTCGGTGCGGGAATGAATCGCGAGGCTGGAAGACTGGCGCGCGAGTTGCGGCGAGAGGATGTGGTGGTCGAGTTGGGCGATGAGAGCTTCCGGCTGAAGAAATCCTTTGAGGCTGCGGCGAAGCTGAGGGCGCGGTTTGTGCTGATTGTCGGGGAGAACGAGGTCAAGGCGGGGACGTTTGCTTTGAAGAATCAGGAGACCGGTGAGCAGGTGTCGGTTGCTCGGGGAGAGTTGGCGGGGAAGTTACTGGCTCGTTAGGGAAAAGCTTTTGACCGCAAAGGTCGCTAAGGAGGCGCAAAGAGCGCAAAGAATCCTTTGCGTGCTTGGCGGGTGGCTTTTTTCGGCGGCCTGGCTGGGAGAAAGCAGTCGGCGGGCAAGAGTTCGCTTGCTGGCCGGTCGCGGCGAACGCAAGGTCCTTCGACTGCGTTCGGCTGTCGCCTCACTTCGCTCAGGATGACACTGTAAAGTCTGGATGAACACGTTAGAGAAGGTTGCGGGTTGTTAAGAGAGTTCCGAGTTGTGGAAGAAGACTGCGGGCTTGCCTACTCGCTTGCCAAGGCAGCTACCGGCTGTTTCGGACGCGGGATAGGCGCGTTCACTTCGCGGAGTAGGTAGGCGTTCGCCAGGTATTGTTGCACCATGCGCTGCGTGTTGAAGAACGATCCGTTCAGGGCGATGGCGCTGCGCATCACTTCGGTGTAGCGGTGCGGGGTTTTGTAAAACATTGGGATGATCTGGTGTTCGAGTTTTTCGTAGAGAGTGGCGACTTCGCTGGCCGGGTCTTCCACGATATCGGTATTGCCGATAGCCCAGCCGGTGATGCCTTCGATCCAGCCTTCCGCCCACCATCCGTCAATCACGCTGAAGCTGGGCACGCCATTAAGCGCGGCTTTCATGCCGCTGGTGCCGGAGGCTTCCTGCGGACGCATGGGCGTGTTCAGCCATACGTCGACGCCGCTGGTGATCAGGCGTCCCCAGTTCATGTCGTAATTCTCGACGTAGACCGAGCGAATCACCTCAGAGAGCGAGGACGCGCCTTCGAACACCTGGCGGATGATTTTCTTTCCGCCTTCATCGCGCGGGTGTGCCTTGCCGGCATAAACCAGTTGGATCGGGCCCACGTCGCGGGCGATTCGCCGCAGGCGCTCGCGATCCTGGAACAAAAGGTCGGCGCGCTTATAGGTGCTGGCGCGGCGGGCGAACCCGATGGTGAATATCTTGGGATCAAGCGAGACCGACGTGCGGTGCCGGATTTCCGCGAACAGCGCCTCTTTCGCCGTGGCATGAGCTACCCGGATGTCTTCCAGCGGGATACTGATGGCGTAGCGCAGATAGTTGTTGTCGGTGCGCCAGCCGGGAATGTAGTGGTCGAACAGTTCGCGGAAGGCGGTTGAGGTCCAGGTCAGCGCATGTACGCCATTGGTGATGGCGCTGATGGCGTAGTTGGGGAACATGCCGCGCGACACTTCGCCATGCCGCATGGCCACTCCGTTCACGTATCCGGAGAAACGGAGGGCCAGGTAAGTCATGTTGAGCGCGTCGTCGTGCAACGCCTGCGTCTGCTCGAGCAGCGACATCCACTCATCGCCCAGCAACTGCTTCACCAGGGGCTTGGGAAATTGATCGTGCCCGGCGGGAACCGGCGTGTGGGTGGTGAAGATGCACATGCGGCGGATGCCGTCGATATCGAGCTGCTTCACGCGGCCGGCAAAACTCTGATCGAGCCGGCGTTCGAGCAAGCCGAGGGCCAGCAAAGCAGAGTGGCCCTCATTCATGTGATAGCCCTGAATGCGGTCATGACCAAGCTTCTGGAGAAGCTTCAGGCCGCCCAGGCCGAGAACAATTTCCTGCGCCAGGCGATACGTCTCATCCCCGCCATACAGGCAATCGGTAAGCTGGCGATCCCATTCGGAGTTTTCTGGAAGGTTGGTGTCGAGCAGGTAGACCGGCAGGGTATCGCCGTCGACGCCCAGCACGTCATACTCCCAGGCGCGTATCCAGACCGGGCGCTGCCCGATCTCGATGGTGACGCGGCCGTCGACCGCTTTCAGGGTGCGTTCGGGTTCCCACTGTTGCGGTTGCTCGCTCTGCTGGCCGGCGGGATCCAGGTGCTGGCGGAAATACCCTTTGCGGTAGACCAGAGTGACGGCGACCAGGGGCGCGCCCAGATCGGCCGCGGAACGGAGCGTGTCACCCGCCAGCATGCCCAGGCCGCCGCTATAGGTCGGCATGTTGGGGTCGAGAGCAATCTCCATCGAGAAATAGGCGATAGTGGGCGACTTGGTCCGTGGCTTCATAAATGAGACAAAAGTGCATCCCCAAACTTGCGGCACCAAATCTCCGCACGCTTCGAAAATCGTTTGGCTACACGGGCACAGCCCGGCAAAGACCGGCAATTTCCGGGATGGTTTGCTTCCGGCGAGTCTTGCGGAGTCGACTGCACGTTGAAGTGGACATTATAGACGACGCGGCGAGCGCTGCCTTGTGACAATTGGACATAGCCAGAGCGCTCGCATTTTCAGTGCATTAGGATGATCACGTGACCGCACCGGAAAAATCGGCCCGTGTAGGACTGGCACGCGCCCTGTCGAAGCTGGGCTTCTGTTCTCGCTCGCGGGCGTTCGAGATCATTCGGGTCGGGCGGGTGCGCTTGAACGGTTCGGTCGTGCGCAATCCGGAGTCGCCGGTCCGGCTGGGCAAGGATCGCATCGAAGTAGACGGGGGACCGCGGGTCGAGGCGGCCGCGGCCATCTATCTCGCCATGAACAAACCTCGCGGCGTGGTGACGACCGCGTCCGACGAAAAAGGCAGAAAAACTGTCTACGACTGTCTTCCGAAGAATCTGCCTTGGGTCGGCCCGGTGGGACGTCTGGATAAAGCCAGCGAAGGCCTGCTGCTTTTCACCAACGATTCCGAGTGGGGCGCCCGGGTGCTCGAGCCTGAAAGGCATCTGGAGAAGACCTATCACGTCCAGATTGATGCGTTGGCCGATGAGACGCTGCTGACGGCGATGATGCTAGGCGTGCGCGCTGGCGGCGATCACCTGCGTGCGCGGGGGGCGTCTGTGCTTCGCCGCGGAACGAAGAATTCCTGGATTGAAGTTGTACTCGACGAAGGCAAGAACCGGCAGATTCGGCGTCTGCTCGAAAGCCTGGGCATCGGAGTGTTGCGACTGGTACGTGTGCGGATCGGACCACTGGCGCTGGGAAGGTTGCCGAGGGGAGAAACCAGGCATCTCAGCGAACAGGAAAAACAGGCGCTCGATGAAGAAATGAGCCGGCGCGGAAGAGTTTCTACGCCGAATTGCTGAGTTTATAGTGCCGGAACGCAGACTGTTTTCCTCTGGTGGGGCCCTGTGTCCCTGTGTTTAGGGCCTTTAACGTGGGCGGACTAGCCTTTTGTCAGCGGGTAATTTTTCTCGCGCCAACCTCGGATACCGCCATCCATGGAAATGACATTCTTATAACCCATCTTCTGCAGATTGTCGGCGGCCAGGGCGGAGCGGAATCCTCCTCCACAATAGAGCACCATTTCGGCGTTGAGGTCTGGGACTTTCTGCTCGACGTCGCGTTCGATCACGCCCTTGCTCATATGAATGGCGCCCGGCAGGTGATCTTTTTGCCACTCGCTCTCCTCGCGGACATCGACCAGCACGAAGTTGTCGCCGCGATCGAGCCGGGACTTGATCTGGTCGACCGTGGTTTCGCGAACCCGCTGCTTGGCGTCATCGACAATTTTCAGAAAGCGCGGTGGATGTTGCGGGGCCATGGGGGAGCACCTCCGGGAAAATGGCAAGTCAACGGGAGTATTCTATCGAAACTGACAGCGACCTCGGCGGTGCGTTCATGGCGCTTCGAGTCGCCGGGTGCGCTTTGCGAGACAGGTTGCGAATCCAAAGTAAGGTTCAGATCGTCTAAAGCTTTCAAAGTGTGGTTTATAGCTTCATTGGCCACGTCGTCAAAACCTCATTCGAACCCAAGGATCATTAGAGATGGCAGCACCAGCGATTGTCACCGTGGATGATGAACCCGAAGTTTTGCGGGCGGTGGAGCGTGACCTGCGCCGCAAGTATGGCAAGGAGTACCGCGTGCTGGGCACCGATTCTGGCCACGGTGCGATGGATCTGTTGAAGCAGCTCAAGACACGCGGGGACAGCGTCGCGCTCATGCTCGCCGACCAGCGCATGCCGCAGATGTCGGGACTCGAAGTGCTGGGCCAGTCGATGGAGTTGTTTCCGCAGGCCAAGCGCGCGCTGCTCACCGCGTACGCGGACACTAACGCTGCGATCGCCGCCATCAATACCGCGAAGGTCCATTACTACCTTTTGAAGCCGTGGGATCCGCCGGAGGAAAAGCTCTACCCGGTACTGGACGATTTGCTGGAAGACTGGCAGGCGGAATATAAGCCGCCCTACAACGGGCTGCGAGTGCTGGGCACGCGCTGGTCTCCCGCCAGCCATCAGCTGAAGGATTTTCTGGGGCGCAATCAGGTTCCGTATCAATGGACGGATGTGGAAGCGGCAGCGGTCGATCAGGAAGTCAAGCAACTGATCCCTAACGTCGACTTGAAAACCGTATCGCTGCCCCTGGTGGTCCTGCAGGGCGGGGAAATCCTGGCCAATCCCCCCGTTGATGAATTGGCGGCGCGGATTGGATTGCGGACCCGTGCGCAAACTACTTTCTATGATTTCGTGATTGTTGGCGGCGGTCCGGCCGGACTCGCGGCGGCGGTTTATGGCGCATCGGAAGGTTTGAAGACTCTCCTGCTGGAGCGCTCCGCGCCCGGCGGGCAGGCGGGAATGAGCTCGCGCATCGAGAACTATCTCGGCTTTCCTTCGGGATTGACCGGGGCCGATCTCGCCCGCCGCGCGTTTACCCAGGCGAAACGATTCGGAGCCGAGATCCTTTCTCCGCAGGAAGCGGTCGCCTTGCGAGTGGACGGACCGTATCGTTTTGTGAAACTGCGCGACGGTAATGAAATCAGCTGCCACGCGCTGCTGATCGCGAGCGGGCTTTCCTGGAAACGGCTCGACATTCCCGGCATCGAGCGCCTGCAGGAGGCCGGTGTTTACTACGGCGCGTCGATGACCGAGGCGTCGCTGTGCAGCGGGGAAGATGTCTTCGTGGTGGGCGGCGCCAACTCGGCGGGCCAGGCTGCGGTCTACTTCGCGCGCTTTGCGAAGTCGGTGACCATGCTGGTGCGCAGCGACTCGCTCGAGAAGGGCATGTCGCAGTACCTGATCGACCAGATCCGTGAAGTCCCGAATATCCGTGTGGAAACGCAGGCCGAGGTGGTCGAGGTGCACGGGGACGGTCATCTGGAATCGATTACCATTGCCAACCACGCAACCGAAAGCATCCGCACGGAACCGACCAGCGCTCTCTTTATCTTTATTGGCGCCATGCCGTGCACGGGCTGGCTGCATGGCATGCTTCCCATGGATGAGCGCGGCTACCTGTTGACCGGGACGATGTTGCCCAAGGATGGCGACCGTCCCAGGGGCTGGACCGAGGAACGGGATCCATTCATCTTTGAAAGCATCATTCCCGGCGTGTTTGCGGCGGGCGATACCCGGCATTCGTCGATCAAGCGCGTGGCCTCTGCGGTCGGCGAGGGATCGATTACGGTGCAGATGGTGCATCAGTATCTGAGCAAGGTCAGGTAGGAAGAGGCTGCTGGCTTCTGGCAAGCCGTAGCAGCAAGCAGGTGCCCCACGTTCGCACGTTCTTTGTGCTAACGTGGGCTTCCGGCGGCCGGACCGGGGCTTCTGTTTGAGCTTGCTGGGCAGCTAAGGTTTGCTAGAAGCCAAAGGTCGTCGCGCGCGTCAACCGACAATTCATGAATCCACAGGTCCAAGACATCATCCGGCATGGCTACGTTTGGCTGTTCGTGGCGGCACTGGTGGAGCGCCTCGGCTTACCGTTATTGGTTACGCCGGTGGTGGTGGCGGCGGGCGCGGTGGCGGGCATCGGAGACGACCTGAGCCTGCTCGGCATCGTGCTGGTTACGGTGATTGCTTCCGAGATCGGCGACCTGGTCTGGTACGAACTGGGCCGAAGGCAAGGATCGTCGGTTCTGCGCCTCCTCTGCAAGATTTCTCTTGAGCCGGATTCCTGCGTGCGCCGGTCAGAGGATTCCTTCGCGCGGCATACAGTCAGTTCATTGATTTACTCGAAGTTCGTTCCGGGGGTAGGCCGGCTGGCGGGCCCGGTCGCCGGGATGACAGGCATGAACCGCAGCCGCTTCCTTGTGTTGAACGGGCTCGGCTCTTTGCTCTGGGCGACGGTCTTCGCGCTCGTGGGATACATCCCCGCCCGCAAGCTGCCCATCGATGTCCTGATCGAACAGGCGGCGGGCTCGCTGCTTGTGCTGCTAGTCGTTGCTCTGATTGCGAATGTCATCTGGAAATATGTGCAGCGGCAGAAATTTATTAAATCGTTGCGCGTTTCGCGAATGAGCGTCCACGAACTCAAGGACGCCATTGACCGTGGCGAGCGCCCTTTCGTCGTTGACTTGCGTCACAAGCTGGAATTCCTGGTGAATCCACGCACCGTGTTAACCGCGGTACGCATTGCGCCTGACGAGTTGCCGCTGCGGCGTGCCGAGATTCCTCTCGATCGAGAGGTTGTCCTGTATTGCACCTGTCCCAGCGAAGCGACCAGTGCCAAGGTTGCCATGGAACTCAAAAAAATCGGCATCACCAGGGTTCGTCCCCTGGCCGGCGGGTTGAAGGCGTGGGAGGATGAAGGCTTCCCGCTGGACGAGTTTTACGAAGAGGAAGAGGCCAAAGCCGCTTCCTGAAACCTGCAAAAAAGCCTGAACCCATCAGCAAATCTCCTCAGGAATCCGCCTCACAATTTTAAAAGGCGCTCCCGCACCCCATCGGAGTTCACTCCCTTTCGTGTGACTTTGCGGGCCTTCTTCTGTGATCTGTGTCACATGTGAGAGTGATACCCCGGTGATAGAGTGCGGACCGTGAGAACTTTATGAGCACTCCTTACGGCATTCAGATCACGGAAGATTGTGTGCTGTGCAAGTTGCGCCAGAACGGTTATTTCTGCGAGTTGCCCAAGCCGGCGCTCGGCGAACTGGAAAAAGTGAAATACGCCAGCGCCTACCCAGCAGGCGCGGTGTTATTCGTCGAAGGGCAAGCCCCTCGGGGTGTCTACGTGATCTGCAGCGGCCGTATCAAGTTGTCAACCACCTCGCGCGACGGCAAAACCCTGATCCTGCGCATCGCGCAGGCCGGCGAAGTGCTGGGCCTGCACGCCACCGTTTCGGGCAGGCCGTATGAACTGACGGCCGAAACTCTCCAGCCCTGCCAGCTGGATTTCATCCGGCGCGAAGATTTCCTGCGTCTTCTGCAACACAACGCCGACGCCTGCCTGAACGCCGCCCAGCACCTCAGCAGGAATTGCCAGAGCGCCTACGAGATGATTCGCTCACTGGGGCTATCGCACTCGGTGTCGGAGAAACTGGCCCGACTCCTGCTGGAGTGGTCAAACGATGGCGATGTCACCAAGGAAGGTGTTCGCATCAAAGTCTCGCTGACCCATGAAGAAATCGCGCAGCTGATTGGCACGTCACGGGAGACGGTTACGCGCGTGCTGGGCGAATTCCGGCAGAAGAAGCTGGCGCAGCTGCGCGGATCGACGCTGGTCATCCTGGATAAGCCCGCTTTGGAACGGATGATCGAAACCTAAGCTGCTGCATTCCCAGCGTGGCGATTTCCCGCCTTTGGTAAGAATTCCCGGATTACTGGCGTTACTTTACCCCCACAAGGCTCGGGCATAAGCTGCGACCCATGGAACTGAATGCGCTGCTGATGTGCCGCGAGCACGAGTCATTGCGCATGCTGGTCGGTGCGCTCGACGAGTTTGGGATCGACGAGGAAGTGTGTGGCTCGGAGCCGGAAGCCATGCAACTGCTGGCGCTCGGCTACTACTCGGCGCTCGTCGTGGATTTCGACTTGCCCGGTGCGGCGCAGGTGGTACACATGGCGCGCATGGCGCCGGCGCAGCGGCGTCCAGTCGTGTTCGCGCTGATCGGTGCGCTGACCGATGTGGGCAGCACCTTTCAGGCGGGCGCGAATTTCGTTCTGTACAAGCCGCTGGTCCG
This sequence comes from uncultured Acidobacteriota bacterium, assembly GCA_963733805.1. GTDB lineage: Bacteria > Acidobacteriota > Terriglobia > Terriglobales > Acidobacteriaceae > Gp1-AA133. The sequence continues at coordinate 83,560 of CAVTEO010000018.1, forward strand.
GGAACAGATGGAACGGTCGCTGCGGGCAGGCCAGGCATTCATGCGGCCGGATCGAAGAAAGTCGAAGCGCCAGAAAATGGAGTCATTGGTCTACCTCCGGTTCGGCAACGTTTGTCCCGTGCCGGCGCTGGTGCTCGAGATCAGCCAGGACGGACTTTCGGTGCAGGCGTCGGAGCCCTTGCCGGCGGCCGAGTTGCCGCTGCGCTTTATTTTGCCCGGCACCAGTTGCATGATCGAAGGCAGCGGGGAAGTAACCTGGGCCGATGACAGCGGGCGCGGCGGGATCTTCTTCAGTCGCCTGAGCCCTTCCGCGCGGCGGCAGTTGAAGTCGTGGCTGGCGAAGCGGGACAGGAAGAAAGCGCCGCGGTGCGCGCCGCAGCCCGAGCTGCAAAGCCCCGTCCGGCGACCGCACCAGCTGAACTGAGTGCCGAGTGCCGACTCGCGAGTACCAAGTACCGAGAACTGCTACCCGCCCCTTCCTTCAAGCATAATGTCCGAATGTCTGAGCTGCATTTCCTTTCCGCCGCCGCGATGGCGGAACAGGTCCGTCAAAGGAAAATCTCTCCCGCGGAGTTGGTGGACGCTCATTTCGCGCGGATAGCCGAGCTGAATCCCAAGCTGAATGCCTTCGTCGCGCTCGATGAGGAGCGCGCGCGAAAGGATGCTGGCTTGTTGGAAGCGGAGGCCCGGCGTGGCGATGTGAATGGTCCGCTGCATGGCGTCCCCATCAGCATCAAGAGTTCGCTCGATACGGCTGGTCTTCCATGCGAGTCCGGAACGCGTTTGCGTGCCGGTAACATTGCGGCCCGCGACGCGGTTCTGGTAGCGCGCCTGCGCAAGGCGGGAGCCATCCTTCTAGGCGTGACCAACACGCCGGAGTTGCTGATGGCCTGGGAAACTGACAATCTTCTTTATGGCCGCACAAACAGCCCGTGGGATCTCGCGCGCACTCCCGGCGGATCAAGCGGCGGAGAGGCAGCGGCCATCGCATCAGGATGCTCGGCGGGCGGAGTGGGCAGCGATGGAGGCGGATCGATTCGGGTGCCGGCGCACTTCAGCGGAATCTGCGGGCTCAAGCCTACCCCGGGACGAATTCCGTCCACGGGACATTTCCCGGCGTCCGCGGGGCCGTTCGCGTTGCTGGGCGTGGTCGGCCCGATGGCGCGCACGGTAGCTGACCTGCAGCTCCTATTCGAGGTGATGGCGGGTCCGGACGACGGAGACCCTTCATCGGCGCCCGTGCCGCTGCGAAAGATCACAAGAGACGAACTGCGGCGGGCTCGCGTCGGCTACTTCGAGGACGATGGCCGCACTCCAGTGACACCAGAAACGCGGGCGGCCGTCCGCGTCGCCGCGGAAGCTCTGTCACGCGCGGGGTTCGATGTCGTCCCGTTCCGCCCCGAAGGCCTGGAAGAAGCGCGGCAGTTATGGTGGAAGCTGTTTGGCACGGCGGGCGGGATGGTGCTGCGCCCGCTCACCAAAGGTCGCGAACGCGAGCTCTCGCCACTGCTGAAGGAATTCCTCGCCTGGGTCGCTGCCGAGCCACCCCACACCGGCGAGTCCCTGCTCGACACATGGCTCGAGCGCGACGCCCTGCGCGCCAGAATACTCGCGCAGATGCAGGCGTATCCGATCCTGCTCTGCCCAGCGGCGGCGATTCCGGCATTTCGCCACGGCGAGCGCAGTTGGGTGGTCGAGGGAAAGACCGTGAAGTATCTCGACGCGTGGAGCTACACGGAGTTTTTCAATCTGCTGGGAAATCCCGGCGCGGTGCTCCCGGTCGGGCGTTCCCCGGAAGGATTGCCCATCGGTGTACAGATCGTAGGACGACCGTGGGAAGAGGAGTTGGTGCTGGCTGTGGCGGCGGAAGTGGAACGGGGGTGCGGAGGGTTTCGGAGGCCGCCCCGTCTGATTCCGGACGCTCAGTGACCGCGGTAGTACTTTTCTACTATTACTCCTGAACCGCTCCGGAATTATCCTCGCTGGGATCATGAATTAGCGTTCGTCGCGGTTGTGGGCGCGACGGGCCTTCCAGGTTCGCTTCCTGATGACATCTGTGCCGCGATCCTTTGGACAGCGAGTTCTCCTCGCGCTGGTCGCCTTGCTGACCGCTTCGGCGATCTACCTCTACGCTTTTCCTCAGCAGAACGTCTTCTACGCCGTGATCGTGCTGCTGCATCTTGCGATCGGCGTGGTGGCCACGATCGTGCTCCTGCCCATGCTGAGAAGGCTGCTGCGCGAGGGAACGTGGTTGTCCGCAACCGGATGGGCATTGTTCCTGGTGGGCGCAGGCATCGGGTTCTGGCTGGTGCATACCGGGACGATCCGCTCGGAATGGAAGTGGATGTATGCGCACATGGTCGTGTGCGCAGGGGCTCTCGGCTTTTTGATTACCGAGGCCTGGGCAGGGCGCACAGGGTCAAAGGCGTTCGGGGGATCGGCTATCGTCGGTTTGGCCGCCTGTCTGCTAATCATCGCCGGGCTGGGCGCCGGCATGCGCTATTTGCGCGAGGCGCGCTGGGCGAACCACGCGCGCATCGAAAATCCGGCCATGCCCCCCGTCGACATGGCGGAGGAAGGAGATGGACCGCAGGGTCCATTTTTCCCCAGTTCGGCGCAGGTGTACGGGCACAAGAAAATCCCCAGCAAGTTCTTCATGGAGTCGGATTCCTGCAAGCGCTGCCACGAAGATATCTATAACCAGTGGTACAGCTCGGCACACCATTTCTCGTCGTTCAACAACCAGTGGTACCGCAAGTCGGTCGAGTACATGCAGGACACCATCGGCACCAAGCCCTCCAAGTGGTGTGGCGGATGCCACGATCCAGCGGTGCTGTATGCGGGCCTGATGGATACGCCCATCAAGCAGATCGTGCACACGCCGCCCGCGCAGGCGGGGCTGGGCTGCATGATGTGCCACTCCATTGCCGCCGTGAAGTCGACCATGGGGCAGGGAGATTTCTATCTGGAGTATCCGGAACTACACGAACTGGCGGCCAGCAAGAACCCGGTCATTCGCTACATGCACGACTTTCTGGTGAAGCTGAATCCGGAGCCACACCGGCGGGCGTTCCTGAAGCCATTCATGCGGGCGCAGACGGCGGAATTCTGCTCGTCGTGCCACAAGGTGCATCTCGATGTTCCGGTGAATCATTACCGCTGGATTCGCGGCTTCAACGAGTACGACAACTGGCAGGCGAGTGGAGTCTCCGGACAGGGTGCGCGTTCTTTCTACTATCCGAAACAAGCGCAACAGTGTGCGGATTGCCACATGCCGCTGGAGCGCTCGGCCGACATGGGCAACATCGGCGGCAAGGTGCACTCGCACCGCTTCCCGGCGGCGAACACCGCCTTGCCGGTGGCGAACGAGGACGCAGCCCAGTTGAAGGTCACCGAAGATTTCCTGAAGTCAGGAATTCTGAGCGTGGATATCTTCGCGCTCTCGCCCGCGCAGGCGGTGAGCAAAGCGGCGACGGCCGGCGAGAACGAGATCGCGACCACGTTCGCGGTGGGCGAAGAAGCTGAAGTGAAAGCCGCTCCCGGCAGCGCCGGCGGGGAAGCTTCGCCGGTTACGGCTCCGCTGAATCGTGTGCAGCCCGCAGTACGGCGCGGCGATACCGTGCGGGTCGACGTGGTCGTGCGCACGAAAAAGATCGGGCACTTTTTCCCGGGCGGAACGGTGGACGCCTACGACACCTGGCTTGAACTCAAGGGCACCGACGACAAGGGACAGACCATTTTCTGGAGCGGGATGGCCGAAGATGGCGGCAGGGGGCCAGTCGAGAAGGGCGCGCACTTCTATCGTTCGCTGCAGATCGACGAACACGGCAATCCGATCAACAAGCGCAATGCCTGGGCGACGCGCGCCGTCGTCTACGTGCGCCTGATTCCGCCGGGCGCCGCTGATACGGTGCACTACCGCGTGAAGATCCCCGAGAATGCCGGAAACAAGATCACGCTGCACGCCCGGCTGTGCTACCGGAAGTTTGCCTGGTGGAGCACCCAGTTTTCCTTCGCAGGGCAGCCGGATGCGGCACACCCGGACAGTGTGACCCCCAGCTACGACGACCGTACGTTCAGCTTCGGTGCGCTGATCGAAGGGGTGTCGGCAAAGAAGCAGGCCGTGCCGGATGTGCCGATCGTCGCGCTCGCGGAGGATGAGGTCACGTTGCCCGTGGCGGCGAAGGGTGCGGCTCCGTTTGCGCCGAAGGTCGATCTCAAGCCGGAGGATTGGCAGCGCTGGAACGACTACGGCATTGGTCTGCTCCTGCAGGGTGATCTGAAATCCGCGCAGGCAGCGTTCCTCAAGGTCACCGAGATTGATGCGAAGAATCCGGATGGCTGGGTGAACCTGGGCCGCGCCGCGGTGCAGGAAGGCGACATGGACGCGGCGCGCCCGGTGCTGGAGAAGGCTCTCCAGATCAGTCCGGACCTGGCGCGGGCACATTATTTTTACGCGCGCGTATTGCGGGCGGACGGCAAGTACGAGGATGCCGCGAATCATTTGCGCAAGGTGCTGGTGCAGTATCCACGGGACCGGGTTGCCCTGAACGATCTGGGACGCATTCTGTTTCTTGAGCGGAAGTACGACGAGGCGGTGAAGACGCTCGAGTCTGTGCTCACCATCGATCCCGAAGATTTGCAGGCTCATTACAACCTCATGCTCTGCTACAACGGGCTGGGCAACGAGAAGATGGCCAAGGAGCATGAGGGGCGCTATCTGCGCTTCAAGGCGGATGAGGCGTCGCAGACCATCACGGGCAGATATCGCCAGCTTCATCCGGAAGACAATAATGAGCGGCAGACGATTCACGAGCACGTATCGGTTGCTTTGAACGACCTGAAAAAGAGCGTGAAGACGTGATACGCGCCGGAAAGCTCAATGCCGGCCGATCCTCGGGCGGTTCCCGTTAAACCTGGTTTCCATGAACAAACTTCATTCAGTCGTTCTTGCTCTGGTAGCCTTCGTTCTCCCCCCCGCCGTCGCGCAGACCGTGCAGTTCCGCGACGTCACAGTTCAGGCCGGAATACACTTCGTTCACAACAACGCGGCCTTCGGCAAAAAGTGGTTGCCGGAAACCTTGGGGGCGGGCGCAGCGTTTATTGACTACGACGATGACGGGTACCCCGACATCGTACTGGTAAACGGGGAAGACTGGCCGGGCCACGCCAAGGCGCCCTCTACGCTGAAGCTCTATCACAACAACCACGATGGCACGTTCACCGATGTCACGCGCAAAGCCGGGCTGGCGGTTTCCATGTTCGGGATGGGCGTGGCGGTTGGTGACTACGACAATGATGGACACGAAGATCTGTTTATCACCGCGCTTGGCCAGAGCCGCCTGTTTCACAACAACGGTAATGGAACTTTCACTGATGTGACCAAGACCGCGGGCCTGTGGGGCCCGAACGAGCTTTCCACCAGCGCGGCGTGGGTGGATTACGACCGGGACGGCAAGCTGGACCTGGTGGTCGCGAACTACGTCCAGTGGACGCAGCAAACCGACATCTATTGCACACTCGACGGCGCGCACAAGTCGTATTGCACGCCGGAATCCTATAAGGGCGTCTCGGCGTGGGTGTGGCACAACCTGGGCGGCGGAAAGTTTGAAGACGCCACCCAGAAATCCGGACTCAGCGATCCAACTTCGAAGAGCCTGGGGGTGGCGATTCTTGACTACAACGGCGACGGCTGGCCCGACATCCTGCTGGCCAACGACACACAGCCCAACAAGCTCTACCTGAACAAGCAGAACGGGACGTTTGAAGAGAAAGCCGTGTCGGCGGGGATCGCCTTCAGTGAAGATGGCGTGGCGCGCGCCGGCATGGGCGTGGACACCGGCGATTACGATCGCTCCGGGCGTCCCAGCCTGATGATCACCAACTTCGCAAACCAGATGATCTCGCTCTATCACAATGAAGGCAACGGCCTGTTCGTGGACGAAGCGCCGCGCTCGGAGGTCGGCCGCAACACGCTGGTGACGCTCGGATTCGGCTGCTTCTTTTTCGACTACGACAATGATGGTTGGCCCGACATCTTCGTGGCCGACGGGCACATCGAAAATGAAATCGAGCGCGTGCAGAAGCGCGTATCGTACGCCGAGCCGCCGCACTTGTTCCGCAATCTGGGCGGCGGGAAATTCCAGGAAGTGACGGTGCAGATGGGCGCGGCCTTCGCGAGTCCGAAGGTTGGGCGCGGCGCGGCCTATGCCGACATCGACAATGATGGAGCGCTTGACGTGCTGGTCACGACCAACGGTGGGCGGCCCTGGCTCTTCCACAACGAAGGGCAGGCCAATCACAGCCTGCGCATCAAGCTGGTGGGGACGAAATCGAATCGCGATGGGATCGGCGCGGTCGTACGTGTGACCTCGGGCGGCGCGAAGCAGTGGCAGATGCTGCGCAGCGGCTCGAGTTATCTTTCGCAGAGCGAACTTGTGCTGACGTTTGGGTTGGGTAGTGCGGGGAAAGCCGACGCGGTTGAGATTCAGTGGCCGAGCGGGCAGGTGGAGAAGCTTTCCGGGGTAGCGGGCGATCAGACGGTGACTGTCGAGGAAGGCAAAGGGGTGGTGGGGAGTCGTGCGTATGGGAAGCCGCGTAAGGCCGATCCAAAAGCAAGCGCAGGTGCGAAAGCTTCGAGTCTTCCTTAAAGTCAGTGGACGGGCGGGCGTCGCGCACCCGACGCGCTGGGACTCATTAGAATGCGCTCGGGTAGGGTGCCGGTGGCCCAGCCGAACCCAAGCCGACCTCAGGGGCTAAAGCGCTTCTGTTGGCGAAACAATCGGCACGGCTGAAGCCGTGCCCTTTCAAAGCAACAGATCTGTCGGAGCTTTCCCGCAGCCTGTAAAAGCGGGCCCTTCCCGGGAATTTAGAAGGTTTGGGGAAGGGCTCGACTTGAGTCGGGCCGAACGCCACGAGATGAAGGGCGCTTCAGCCGCTGAGGTTGGCTTTTTGTGTGGGATCGGACGCCGGCGCACTTCAGATTTCTGCGAACTGCACCTTGAATCCCGTGCGCCGAGTTGCGGTAGGATGGACGGCGCGATCGCCAGCGCCGCAGAAGCTCACGGCGACGCGTGTGCGTATGAGACTGAGAGTCTGGATCTGGACATTTGGAATGGCCTTCGTCGGGTATGCGCTCGGAGGCAGGGGCGCTTCCGCCAGCCCGGCCAGAGAAACAATAGGCGCGATCCTCGGAGCGATTGTCGGGTTCTGCGTGGGCTGGGGACTACAACGTCTTCTCGAACTGGGCCGCCGGCGCTGACATGTCTCGCAAGCGCCGCAAGAAATCCGGAGTTCCATCACACATCATGAAATGGTTCCGTGTTGCGTTGCTCGCTGTCCTCGTCCTGCTGGCGGCTGGATTTTTCGCGGCCGCACCTCATCGTGCCGCCGATGCCGACGCTGCTGCCAAAGCAGCCGAAGCCGCTCGCCTGAATAACATCGGCGTCGCCTACATGAACCAGCAGCTTTTCGAGAAGGCGTTGAAGCAGTTCGAGGCGGCCGCCGCGCAGGATCCGAAACTTCTGATCGCGAAATTGAATCGCGCCGTTGCGCTGCTCAATCTCCAGAAAGTCGACGACGCCAAGGCGATCCTGGAGGAAGTCACCAAGCAGGATCCCAAGGACGCGCACGCCTGGTACAACCTCGGCCTGCTTTCGAAGAACACGAACGAAACGGATGCGGCCATCGCCGCGTTCAAGCACGTCACCGAAATCGACCCCAACGACGCCGACACCTGGTACTTCCTGGGCACGGCGTACGCGCAGGCCAAGCAGTATCCGCAGGCGATTGCCGCGTTCGAGCACGCACTCAAGCTGAATCCGCTGCACGCCTCGGCCGAGTTCGGCATCTCGCGCGCCTACCAGCAGTCGGGCAACACCGATACCTCGCGCGAGCATTTGAAGAAGTTTCAGTACATCAAGGACAACAAGCTCGGGTCACCCATGAGCCTGTCGTATGGAGAGCAGGGGCAGTACTCGCGCGCGGAGGAATCGGCGGGCGTGGTGGAGAAGGTGCCGGCGCAGATTGCGGTGAAGTTTTTGGATGTGACGAAGGAGGCGGGACTGGTGGGAAAAGGTACGCCCACCTCTCCGAAGTTCTTGAGCGATTTTCTTGGAGCGGGTGCCTGCTTCCTCGACTACGACGCTGACGGGCGCATCGACTTGTTTGTCGCAGACGGTGGGCCGGGTGGAGGGATGGCGCTCTATCACAATCTCGGCGACGGCAAGTTCGAAGATGCGACGAAGAAGGCGGGGCTAGATGCGACATTGCACGGCATCGGCTGCACGGCAGGGGACTATGACAATGACGGGGCCGAGGACTTTGTCATCGGATTTGAAGGCCACGTAACAGTCCAGCACAACGAGAAGAATGGAACATTTCACGATGCCACTGATAAGACGGGTATCAACAGCGAAGGGCTCAACCTTGGGCTGACCTTTGTCGACTACGATCACGATGGTGACCTTGACCTCTACATAACAAGAACCAAGTTCATAAAGCCTCCCTCCCCGGGATCAACTGCAGAACGTCAGTATTGGAAATACGATTTGGTTCCTGACCCGAAGTTCGGCAATGCAATGTGGCGCAACAATGGTGATGGAACATTTACAGACGTAACTGATCCAACGGGATTAGCGGGCATTCCGATTGATACGGCGGCAGTCGGAACTGACTATAACAATGATCGTGCGGTTGATCTCGTCGTGGCTGGTAGTGGCACACAAATATCCGAGTTATCTGGCGCCTCCGCAATCTATGTCAACCCAAGAGAAGGCAAGTTCCACCCTTCCGACCCACCTCTTGGCCTGACCGGCGGAAGCACGGGAGTAGCCATACTCGACTTCGATCATGACAGATGGATGGATATCTCCTTCACATCTCCTGTGGTTCCGGCGGAACTGACACTCTGGCGTAACCAGCAGGGAAAGGGGTTTCAACAGGTTTCCCTGCCATCGACCAACTGGAACCGCGCCTTCGGCGTCGCTGCCTTCGACTACGACAACGACGGCTGGGTCGACGTAGTCGCCGTAGGCGAAACCAAAGACGGCAAGGGCGAAGTCCGCCTCTTCCGCAACCTAGGCCCGGACGGCTTCACAGACGTCACCGCCGATGTCGGCCTCGACAAGATTCAATTGAAAGATCCTCGAGCCATCATCAGCGGTGATTACGATAACGATGGTGCCGTCGATCTGCTGATCACGCAGAATCACGGACCGGCAGTGCTGCTGCGCAATGAGGGCGGCAACAAGAACAACTGGCTGCGCTTGAACCTGAACGGGCTTAACGACAACAAGTCGGCGATCGGCACCAAGGTCGAAGTGTTCGCGGGCGCGAACCGGCAGAAGTTTGAGATTTACGGATCGTCGGGATATCTCGGGCAGAATTCTCCTTACTTGACCATCGGCCTCGGGCAGGCCAAGCAGGCCGACGTGGTGCGCATGCTGTGGCCCACGGGCGTGCTGCAGGATGAGATCGAAGTCGCAGGTAATCGCGAGGTGCCGTATCTCGAACTGGATCGGCGCGGGAGTTCCTGTCCGACTTTGTTTGTCTGGGACGGACACCACTACGAACTCGTCGGTGACATGATTGGCGCGGGCGTGGTCGGCCACTGGGTCGGGCCGAACGAGCGCAACGTGCCGCGTCCGGCGGAATACATCAAGGTCGATCGCAACGCGATTCACGAGAAAGACGGCAAGCTCAGTTTCCGTCTGATGGAACCGATGGAAGAAGCGGTCTATCTCGACGAAGTGAAGTTGCTGGCCGTCGATCATCCTGCCGCGTTCGATGTGTTTCCGAATGAATTCTTCGCGAGCAATCCGCCGTTCCCGCCCTTCCGCGTGATTCAAAGCCAGGGCGCGCAACCGCCCACGGCGGCGCGCGACGAACATGGGCACGACCTGATGCCGTCGCTGGCCGCGCACAAGTACTTCGGCGATTTCGAGCTGCTGCCCTTCCACGGATTCACCAAGCCGCATACGCTCGAACTCGATCTGGGCGAGCCTTATCGCGGCGGGCCGCTCGTGCTACTGATGCACGGCGTCACGGAGTACTTCACGGCAACCAGCGTGTACGCGGCGCACCAGGCGAAAGTCGAAGCGATTGCCCCTTACGTTGAAGCGCTCAACTCGCAGGGCAAGTGGGTTCGCGTCGTCGATGACATGGGATTCCCGGCGGGCGGGCCGCGCACGATCACGCCCGAACTCACGGGCAAACTGCCGCTGGGCACGACCAAGATTCGCATCACGACCAACCTGCAGGTCTACTGGGACAGCATCCTCATCGACCGCAGTGCGCAGAACGGCAAAGTGCAACTCACGGCGATTCCGCTCGCGACTGCCAACCTAAACTTCTACGGACACCCGCGCCAGACCGAAGGCGAGCCCCGTGGCAACGTGAAGTATGTGTACGAGGAGGTCAGCCCTACAGGCCCGTTCGCGCGGCAGGCAGGCGATTACACGCGCTACGGCGGCGTGTTGCCGCTGCTGACGTCGTTCGATGACCGCATGGTCGTGTTCGGAACGGGCGACGAAATCGCTCTGGAGTTTGACCCAGCGAAGCTTCCGCCCCTACCCGCCGGATGGACGCGCGACTACTTCTTCCTCGTGAAGGGCTACGAGAAGGACATGGATTTCTACGCGGCCGATGGGTTCACGGTTGGCCCGCTGCCGTTCAAGACGATGAAGGGATATCCGTATAAGGAGTCGTATCCGCTGGACCCGGAACACATGAATTATCTGCTCGAGTACAACACGCGGCATGTTTCGGGGAATGAGGAAAGCGGGTACTCGTATCGATACCCTAGTCGCTAGTCGTCAGTCACTAGTCGCTGGCCAAACTTGGTCGTCGGTCTCTGGTCGTCGGTCGTCGGCACAACACAAGTCAGAGAGTTTAGAGACTACGTTGTCATGGTCAGAGTGATCGTCTCTGTGGGCGCGATTTTGAACCTTCGAAGCTGATTCACGAAGTTATCCAATGCAGCTGCTTCAATTGGAATTCGCAGGGCTGCGGACTGAAGCTCGCCAAACGCGCTGCAGTCCTGAGTTCGAATTTTCACATCAACGGCGGCATGAGCGACCGCGTCGAGACAGCTAAAAACTCATCAAAATGCCTCCGCCTGCGTGCCCGCTTTCGCCAGATCCTTCCACCCCACCAACACGAATTCCTGGTCTTTCAAAAATTTCTGGAACTCTGTGCTCTTTACCATGTCGAGATCGTGTTGACGCCAGGCGGCGCCCCAATCCGGATGGTCAGAAGTGGCGCCGCGCATTTCGTCGTCGTCGTAGGCTAAGTGCAGGATGACTTGATACACGCCCGGTCCGAGGGGCGTGAGTTGCTTTTCGTACCAGGCAGTCCATTCTTTTGGATCAACGCCCGGGTTGATTTCCAGGACGCGGTCGACCAAGATCCGCCCGGCAGGCATTTGGTTGGTGTCGGGGGCGGCGTGTTCCGAGCCGTTGCGCGCGTCAAGAATCGGCACATGGAAATCATTCCCCAGCTTGCTGTAGACCGAGAAGAAGGCCGGAGTCTGGAAGAGCGCGCCCATGTGCGTGTCGAGATGCGTGACGTGCACGCCGAATTTCTGGGCGCGCTCAATCTGCGCGCGTAGCTCGGTCTCGACTTCGGCGGGCTTGGCGTTTTTCACGACGTCGGGCGTGTCGAGCGGGAGATAATTCTGCTCGTCCAGCAGAGACGGAACCTTGTCCCGCGAACTCACCGGGCCCCAGCGGAATTGCGTCCATTCACTGTTCAGCGCCTGGTGGATGCCGAGGTCTGCGTCGGGGTGGGACTTCGCAAAGTTCGCCGCTTCCAGAAACCATGGGCAAGGAACCAGGATGCTGGCGGAGGTGATCCAGTGCTTCTCGATCGCCTCCGAGATGGCGCGGTTCACGGAGTGGTTCATGCCGAAGTCGTCGGCATGGAGGATGAGCAGGCGGGCAGTCGGTGGGTAGCCGAGGCGCTCCTGTACGGATTTGGCTTGCGATTGGGCGAAGACGGCGGAGAGGGCCAGGAAGATGACAACACGAAAATGGAACTTTGGCATTGGGGACTCCAGAAAAGCTCACGGCCGGGTGCCCCAGGTTCGCGCCAGTTTTTGGGCGCTAACCTGGGTTCATCACTGCGGCCTGCGATATTCGACAAGATGTGCAGGCCCACGTTAGCGCAAAGAACGCGCGAACGTGGGGCACCATCGGTTCCAGTTCTTTCCTTACCGCGATCGATCACGCTTCTTCCGGAGGCAACTCGAAGTCCACCAGGTCGCCGCGGAAGCCTTTGGTCTTGACTGCCCCGAAAGCGATGCCCGCCAGCATCCAGATTCCGCCCACGATCCAGGCTTTCCAACTCAGGTTCTTCCACAGGAAAAAGCAAATCGTGAACCCGGCCAGCGGCGGCGCCCACACGGCTAGCACGGCCAGCATTACTCCGGCCACCGCGAGCACGATCCAGCTCGAGGTCGGTAACAGGACCAGCGCGATGACCAGCGCTGTGAGCACAAGGGGCGGGATCGGACTCTTACCGCCCTCGCGCACGTAATAGCGAACAAAGGCCGCCATATTGACGCCCATGAATGCGATCAGGGCGCCGAAGTTCAGCATCTCTGCGCCGAGGCCGTAGCTGAACAGGCCGATGCTCACCAGCAAAGCGCCTCCCAAGGCAATCGCACCCACGAAGAACACATTGTTGCGGGGCACGTGCCGCTTGGGATCGACTACGCCGAAGAACGATTGCGGAAGGGCCTTGCTGCGGCCCATGCCGTAGAGCAAACGGGCGGCGCCGATCTGCGCGCCCATCCCGGAGCCAAAGTTCGCCACCAGCAGCGTGAAGCCTACGATAGCAAAAAGAGGTTTCCAGGCGCGGCCCGCGACGAAGGTGAAGGCGGTGTCCACATTCGGAAACGGCTGCGACGCGGGCCATAGAAGTTGCGCCGCATAAACTTCCAGCGCCGAAAGGATTCCGATCACAAAGCAGGTAAGCACGGTGGCGAGCAGAATGTTGCGGCGGGGATTTTCCGCTTCTTCCGAGAGCGTGGAGATTCCATCAAAGCCGATGTAGCTCAGCACGGCAATCGAGGTCGCCGCCAGAACGGACTTTGTATCCCACATGGCGGGATCGTAAAACGGACGCGTAAAGAACGCAGCCCCGTCGTGCGGGTTGCTGAAGATGTAACGCGCGGCCGCCATAAAGAAGATTGCGACCACTGCGCCCATCGCAGCGGCCAACAGCGTGTTCACGCGAGCCGAAGTCTTGATGCCCTGGATGTTGAGGAACGTGAAGACCGCGCCGAAGAACAGTGCCCATCCCCAGTAGGGAATGCCGGGAGCAAAAACATTGGCCTGCTGGCTGCACCACACAATGCAGATCATGGGATTGAGCATGTAATCCATGACCATGCTCCATCCGGTGACGTAGCCCAGCGCCGGGTTGATCTCCTGCCCGACATAGGTGAACGCCGAACCTGCGCTGGGATACGCGCGCGCCATGCGCCCGTAGCTGAAGGCGGTGAACAGCATGGCGACCATGGCGATGAGAATGGTCGTGACCACGTGGCCACGGCCGCGATCACTGAGCACGCCGAACACCGACATGGGCGCGACCGGCTGAATCACGATCACGCCATAGAGGATGAGATCCCAAAGGGTAAGCGTGCGTCGCAGGCGCGGCGCGCTGGCAGTCGTGGTACTTGCGTTTGTGGCCATGGGCTCCCTAAGGCAGTCGTTGGTCGTCGGTCGTTGGTCGTTGGCAAAACCGGCGCGACGTCATGTTCTTAAGCGTGATGGACCGCGAGGTCATAGCAAAGTTTGCCGATGCAGCGGCGGCCGCCTGCGAGCTGTACGTTGGCTGCGGCAGGCTGCTCGCCGCGCCATCAAAAATCGCCCCTCAGTGTACATTCCAACCGCTTACTTCCACGACAGGTTTTGCAGTCCCGAGTGCGCGGGTGCGATAGGTGGCCGTCAGGTCGCGCTTTTCGCCGGGAAGCAGCGAAATGTAATTGTCCTCCCAAATCACGGGAACGATCTCCTCTCCCCCCTTGCCCTTGCTGACCTTCACGTGGACGAAGAACGCGAGCGATTTGCTCGGATTTTCGAGCGTCACGTGCGTGACCGAGTCGTTTCCTTGCCGGACGGTTTGGCTAGTCGTCTTGAGATCCACCTTGGGCAGCTTGCTGAGAGCGGTGTAGTCGGCGAACTGCGTGGTAGGAGTCGTGTACCAGTTCGACTTCTCCCAGTCCAGCGTTTCCGGCTTGGTGGAAAGCCAGTAGAAGTTCGATCCGACGACTTTACCCGACCCGTCCTGCAAGCGCAGCGCCAGAAAATACACCGGGCTGGCTTCGTCCAGCGCAGGCAGCGTCAGGATTTTGCTGGTGCTGTCGGCCGCCGCATCCGCCGGGGATTCCTGCGAAAACTTCTCCGCCATGTCGAGGTCATAGAGTTTCGTAGTCAGCTTCAGCCCTTTCACGTCGTCGTAGCGGCTGCTCACGATCCAGACTGACCGATCGTCGTAGGCATACATCGGATGCAAAGGCTCCATGGCCGTCTTTGCGCCGAAGTAGCCGCCGCCGGGCCGCAGGTAGTAGTCGTACAGGTGCCAGATGATCGAGGGCCAGGCGTTGTTGAGCATCCACTGGATGACGCCCGTCGAAGTGTACTTGTTGTGGCTGTAGGCCTCGAACATGGCGCGAATGCCTTCGTAGTTCATCACCTGCGCTTTCAGAACGTAGTCCTCCAGCGTGTCAGCCTTGCCGTAGCGATTGGTGAGCGCGTCGGTATAAACGTGAATGTCCTTGAACTCGCCGCCGCCTGCGTGGAAATTCCACCAGTCGTCGATTGGCCAAAGGTGATCTTTGGGCAACATAGTGCGCAGCGAGTCGATCTCCGGAACCGCCGGGCCGGGGCTGGTCTCGGTGTTAAAGCCATACGCGCCGCCACAGCCGCCCGGATTGCAGTGATGCCCGCCGTCAATCTTGTCTTCGGTCCAGTAGGAGGGAGCCACGTACTCGTACGGGCCGCTCATCTTCACGCCGCTGTCGCCCGTGACCGTAGCCGGCTTGGCGGTGGCCGATGACACCACGGGATTGGGAAAGTGAAGTTGCTTTTCGATGCCGAGATACATTTCTTCGACATCCGGCGGGGGCGGATTGTCGCTGCCGTTGAGCCACATCACCACGCTGGGATGGCTGCGCAGCCGGTAAATCTGATCCGTCAGCGAAGCCTTGGCGATGTCGAAGTCCTGCGGCTTCCACTTGGCCCAATGTTCCCAGTGGTCGCAGCAGCACCAGCCCGCCATCACCAGCACGCCTTCGCGATCGGCGCGCTCGAAAAACTCCTCGGTCTCGAGCTTGCCTTCCAGGCGGATCGTGTTCAGTCCCATGTCGCGGACATAGCGGAACTCGTCGGCCAGTCGCTGCGAGTTTTCCCGAAGCATCATGTCGGGAGACCAGCCGCCGCCGCGAATCAGGATTTTCTTTCCGTTGATGGAAAATACCCGCCGCTGCTGGGAGTTCAGTTCCGAGGTCACTTCCCGGATGCCGAAATCAGTTTCGGCGTGATCGGATTGCCTGCCGTTAATCACGAACTCCATCTTGAGGGTGTAGAGTTCCGGCTTGCCCATCTGCACCGGCCACCAGAGACGCGGGCCGGTGAGATTCAGCTGGGAAAACTTCTCGGGCTCGAAGGTGACGTCTTTGTTTTCGCCCGGAGCAAGTTCCACGTCCTGGGAGAATTCAACCTTGTCGATGGTGCCTTTGAGCGTCCCCTTGACCGGCTCTTTCGAAGAATTTTTCAGCAGCGCCGTAACCGTGAGTTGGGCATTCTGGGATGCATCGACATGCGACACGACACTCGGATAGCGCAGCGCGACCGGACCGCTCTCCGCCAGGTAGACCTTCCGCCACAGCCCCATATTCTTGTCGGGAGGCGCGGGGTTCCAGTCCACGAAGGTGATCGCCAGATCGTTCTCGGTGGGCGCGAAGACTTCCACGGCCAGAACGTTCTGCGCGCCGTGTTTCACGGCTTCGGTGATGTTGAACTCATAGGTGCGCCACGCTCCAGCCACGTCGTCGGATTTGGCGATCTGCTTCCCGTTCAGCCAGATATTCGCACGGTAATTAATCCCGCGGAAATTCAGCCACACCGTCTTTCCCTTGTAGCTGGCCGGCACGGTGAAAGCCTTCCGGTACCACCAGGACAGGATGTAAGGGCTGTCGGGTCCCATCGCGATGTTCGAGAAATTTGCGCCGATCGGGTACGTCACGCCCGGCATCTGGCGAAGATTCATGCCGTAGGTCGGATCAGGCAGGACCTTGTGTTTCACCAGCGCGCTGACCACGGTCGTGGGAACGGTGACCGGGTACCATCCTTTTGGCTGAAAGGCGGGCTTCGAGAGCACGTCGCCATTCTCGTCGACTTTGCGGGAGGACTGGAGCATCCAGCCGTCGGAGAGGCTGACTTGCGATGCGGCCGTGGCGGGTGCTGTGCGCGCGTGGGGAGTTTGAGGCTGTGCCGTCGCCGTGGAAAGCATGGCGAGGCTGAGAACGGCTGCGCCCAACGAAATACGGAGTTTCATGGGATGAGTCCCCTTCGGAATGAGGGTGAGAAAACACGCTGGAAAGCGATTTGAAAGTCGCTCAGTTGGATAACACGTTTTATTGATACGTTTCAATAGATGTTTTTCTGCGGCTGCGACGGGCCCGAACCGGATTGTCCTCCGGTACCTGGGCGCACAACGCTTGCCGGGCACATTAGTCTATAATTATCCATTCCGCCCCCAAAATTCTGGAGTGAATAACAAACCATGATCCGTTTTCTGCAAACCCCTGGGCCCACTAAGAAGATCATCCTGAGTTCGCTGCTGCTGATTATCTGCGGCGGCATGGTCATCACGCTGATTCCCGGCGGCTTGGGATCCGACCTGATGGGCCAGCCGAGCCAGGGAGTGGTCGCTAAAGTCGCCGGCCAGGACATTACCACCCAGGAAGTGCGAGACCGCGCCCGCGCGCTCGCCGAGCAGCAGGTCGCCCAGTACGGCCCCATGGGCAAGCAATTGCTGCCCATGATCATGCCGCGCGCGATCTCGCAGTCGGTAGAACAGTTGATCACCGGCAAGGCGATCGTGGCTGAGGCCGACCGCATGGGCCTGAAGGCCACCGACCAGGATGTCCGCGACGAGTTGGAGCATGGCCGCTACTCGCAGACACTCTTCCCGGGCGGCAAGTTTATCGGGGAGCAGGCGTACGCGAGTCTACTGCAGCAGGCGAACCTCAGCGTCTCCGCCTTCGAGGCCGATGTAAAGAACGATATCCTCCAGCAAAAGCTGGTGGCCCTGGTGACGGGCAGCGCGTCGGTTTCCGACTCCGAGATCCGGCAGGAATTCCAGAAGCGCAACACCCAGGTGAAGTTCGACTACGCCGTGTTGTCGCAAGACGACATCCGCAAGGGCCTGCATCCCACCGATGAAGAACTCAAGGCCTTCTACACCCGCAACCAGGCGCGCTACAAGGACTCGATTCCTGAGAAGCGCAAGATCGACTACATCTTTCTCGACAAGAGCAAGATCCTGGGACAAGTGCAGGTCACGCCCGAAGAAGTCCAGTCCTACTACAACCAGCGCAGGGATCAGTACCGGGTTCCCGATGAGGTGAAGGTCGCCCACATTCTGATCAAGACTCCGCCGGCAGGAGCCGACGGCAAAGTCGACGAGAAGGGCGTGGAAGAGGCCCGCAAGAAAGCCGAAGACGTCCTGAAGCAACTCAAGGGCGGCGCAAAGCTGGAGGATCTGGCGAAGAAGTATTCCGATGATCCGGGCAGCGCGAAGCAGGGCGGGGAACTAGGCTGGATCGGCCGGGGACGCACCGTTCCGGAATTTGAGAAGACGGCTTTCTCGCTCGCCAAAGGACAGACCAGCGACCTGGTGAAGAGCTCTTACGGATTCCACATCATCCGCACCGAAGACAAGCACGAAGCGCACGTCAAGACTCTTGATGAAGTGAAAGGCGAGATCGAGCCGTTGATCCGCCAGCAGAAGGCCGCGAGCCTGATGGAAAAAGCGGGCAACTCCCTGCTCGACCAGGCGCGCAGCCAGGGGCTCGCGAAGGCCGCTGCAGCCAAGAACCTGAACGTGGTCACGACCGATTTTGTGGGCCGCAGCGACGTTTTGCCTGGGCTCGGCGCATCCCCGCAGTTCATGGACGCCGTGTTCTCGCAGCGCGAAAAAGCTCCACCCGACATGGCGCAGCTCAGCCAGGGTGCCGTCGTATTTCAAGTCGAAGCCATCAAGCCGCCGGCCACTCCGACGTTCGAGGAGATTCGTTCGAAGGTCGATAGCGAGTTCAAGAACGAGCGAGCCAGCATTCTGCTGAATCAGAAAACACAGGAACTCTCCGATCGGGCAAAGTCCGAGCATGACCTGAAGAAAGCCGCGAAGGAACTGGGCGCAACCCTGAAAACCAGCGACTTCGTGCTACCCGACGGCCAGGTGCCCGACATTGGCAGCATGGCAGGCCAGGCGTCGGTGGCATTCTCGATGAAGCCAGGCGAAATCAGCGGTCCGGTAAACGCCGGGAACAATGGTGTCGTGCTGGCGGTGACCGCGAAGCAGGAGCCCACCGACCAGGACTTCGCGGTCAAGAAAGATCAGATTCGCGATGGGCTGCTGCGCTCCAAGCAGCAGGACCTGTTCGGGCTGTTCATCTCGAACCTTCGCCAGCAAATGGAAAAATCCGGCAAGATCAAAATCAACGAGCAGGAAATGAAGAACCTCACCAAGGGGCAAGGCGGTGGTGGGGAAGAAGGCTTTTAACGACGGAAGTGCGGGCACGCTCCGGCGTGCCCGAGACTACTCCGCAACGTATCTCCTCGACGGAAGAACCCGGTAATCTTCGAAGAAACATGTCTTTCATTCGCGCCACAGGAATTCTTCTGCATCCCAGTTCGCTTCCGGCGCGAGGCGGCATCGGCGACTTCGGTCCCGCGGCCTACGAATTTGTCGACTTCCTGGCCGCAGCCCGCCAGGGACTCTGGCAAGTCCTGCCGCTTGGGCCGCTGGGCTACGGCAACTCTCCCTACTCGGCGACGTCGGCCTTCGCGGGAAATCCCTTGTTGATCAGCCTGGAGCGGTTGGCCGAGCGTGGATGGATTGATGCCGGCGAGATTCGCGGCCTTGCCCAGGCCGATGGGCCCGTGGACTACGCAGCGGTCTTCCCGGGCAAGATGCCCCTGCTCGCGCAAGCCGCGCGCAACTTCACCAAACGCATGCAAGGAGACGCGCGCGCGCGATTCCAGCGATTCTGCCAGGACAATCGCGACTGGCTCGACGGCTTTGTGTTGTTTGACGCCTTGCGCGCCCACTACAAGCTGAGCAACTGGAATGAGTGGCCCCGGGAGTTAGCCCATCGCGAGCCCGCGGCTTTGGATCGCGTGCGCCGCGAGATGGCCGACGAACTCGCGTGGCGCAGCGCTCTGCAATTTGCCTTCGCCGAGCAATGGCGCGCGTTACGGCATCACTGCACCCGCCGTTCGGTGCGCGTGGTGGGGGATATCGCCATCTTCGTGAACTATGACAGCGCGGATGTCTGGACGCATCCGGAACTGTTTCGTCTTGACGCTGAGCGCAATCCCGAGGTGGTGTCGGGCGTGCCGCCTGATTTCTTCAGCGAGACGGGGCAGCGCTGGGGCAATCCACTCTACCGCTGGGATGTGATGAAGTCGCGGGGGTATGCTTGGTGGGTGGCGCGCTTGCGCGCCGCGACCGGTCAATGCGACTACATCCGGCTCGATCATTTCCGGGGCTTTGAGCAGTTCTGGGAAATCGATGCCAGCGAGCCCACCGCCATCAACGGGCGCTGGGTCGATGGTCCCAAAGACGATTTATTCGCGAAGGTGCGGGAGGCGCTTGGCGGTCTTCCGTTCTTTGCCGAGGATCTGGGATACATCACGCCCGAAGTGCATGCGCTGCGCAAGCGTCTGCAGATGCCCGGTATGGCGGTTCTGCAATTTGGATTCAGCGACAAGGGCGCACACATCTATCTTCCTCAGCAACTGACGCCCGAAACGGTCGTCTACACCGGCACTCATGACAATGACACGCTGGTCGGCTGGTGGACCAGCAGCGCCACCGAGCAGGAACGCAAGAACGCCGAATCGTATTTCGGCAAGGCCGAAGACGGCGTCCACTGGTCGTTCATCCGCGCAGCCCAAGGGTCGGTTGCCAGCCTCTCAGTCGTTCCCATGCAGGACTTTCTTGGCCTGGGCAGCGAGGCGCGCATGAACATGCCCAGCCAGCGCGGAGGCAACTGGCGCTGGCGTCTGCAGCCGGGCGTGCTCACCAGTGATCTGGCAAAGAAGATGGCCGCGTTGGCAGAAGTCACGGACCGTTTGCCGGAGCCATTGCCGGAACCGCTGGCAGAAGAATTCGCCGCTTAGCGTTGTGCCCGTGATCCACGTAGGAAACGTGGAGGTCTTCGGTTAGTTACTTCGGTGCTTCCTGCCTCGCACATTCACTGACGTTTAATCTGTCTTTCATCCTGTAGCAAACGCGCTCGCGTAGGAATGGCACCATGCCCATTCTTCAGCCGGTGGATACGCGCCCGGAAGACCTTGGCGTGCTTGACGGCGCTCCTTTTCTTGCGGGTATGCCGCCGTTTGCAAGCAGGCTGTTGCCGCTGAAAGAGGCGCACGAGTTGTACCAGCGCGCCTGCAGCCGGAGCGGCAGTTCCATCCTTGAAAATCTGTTGCGCGAAATGGAAATTGATCTTCAGCTAGACGCCGCGGATCTGCATCGCATCCCGAAGACTGGTCCCGTGGTCGTGGTGGCGAATCATCCCTACGGCATGCTGGACGGAGTCGTGCTCGGCGCTTTACTCAACCGCGTGCGCCCCGACGTCAAGGTCATGACCAACTTCCTGCTCGAAAGCGTGCCCGAGTTACAGCGCTGCTGCGTCTTTGTCGATCTCATGGGCACGTCGAAATCGCAGGAACGCAACCGCCGCGCCCTGAAAAGTTCGCTCGACTGGTTGCGGCAAGGCGGCATGCTGGCGGTGTTTCCGGCCGGCGAAGTTTCGCACTGGCAGTTGCCGCAAGGGGCCGTCGCCGATCCGCCCTGGAGCGATGTCGCCGTGCGACTGATTCGCAAAACGGGCGCCGCAGCGGTACCGGTCTACTTCTGCGGCCAGAACAGCGTCGGGTTTCAATTGATGGGGATGTTGCACCCACGTCTGCGCCTTGCGTTTCTGCTGCAGGAATTTCTGCAACAGCAAGGCCGGGAGGTTGCTTTGCGGATCGGCGGCCACATTGCCGCGGAGTCGATCACCTCCATCGCGGAAGACCGCAACGCAACCGAGTATCTGCGTTGGCGAACGTATTTGCTGGCGGAACGCGGCAAGACCCACGCCAGTTTTCCGGATGCCATTCGCTCCGTGCTGCCGCGAAAAAGTGACCACGAAATTGTTCCCGCGATCGATCGGGAGTTACTGCTGGGTGATCTGGAGAGTCTTCCGGAGCAGCGGCGCCTCGCGGAGAACAGCGAATTCGCGGTCTACGCCGCCAAGGGGCACGAACTCCCGAATCTGCTGCAGGAAGTCGGCCGCCTGCGGGAGATTACTTTTCGCGCCACCGGCGAAGGCACCGGCAAGAGCACGGATATCGACGCCTTCGACCGCTACTACTGGCATCTGCTGCTGTGGCACAAGGAGAAGCAGGAGTTGGTCGGCGCTTATCGCGCAGCCAATACAGCGGAGGTCATCGCGCAACATGGCGTAAAGGGCCTTTATACCAACACCCTCTTTCACTACAAGACATTGCTGTTCGAGAAAATGGGACCCGCCCTGGAGTTAGGCCGGTCGTTTGTGCGCGTCGAATATCAGCGTCAATACGCGCCGCTGCTGCTTTTGTGGAAGGCGATTGCCCGCTTCGTCCTGCTGCGTCCCGAGACGCCGGTGCTCTTTGGTGCGGTCAGCATCAGCAACACCTACAACCGCGCGTCGCGCGAACTGATCTACTCCTTCTTCGAATCGCGCATGCGGCGAGGACGAACTCGCCGGATTAGTCACCCCGCGCCGGCCGTTTCGTCCGGGGCGATTGCGCCGCTGGGACTGCCGGGCCGCCTGCAACGCGCTCCGTGACGTGGAAGAACTTTCCAAGCCGATCGCCGACGTCGAGATCGACGGTAAAGGCCTGCCGATTTTGCTGAAACAGTACGCGAAAGTGGGCGGGAGGTTTGTCGGCTTCAATGTGGACCGGAAATTTTCCGACGTGCTCGACGGCCTGGTCGTGGTCGACCTGCGCGAAACCGAACCCGCGGTTATCGAGCGCTATATGGGACGGGAAGGCGTCGCGGCGTTCCGCCGCCACCATAATGTCGCGTGGGGCTGGGTTAGTCGTCGGTCGTCGGCCTTCAGTCGTCGGCGAAAGCGAATGTGAATGAGACGGGGCAGCAATGAGAGGTACGCCGAATAGTGTGTGGAAGTCGAGCCCGAGAAGGAAGACGCTGTGGAATAGGATGTGTGGAAGTCGCGCCCGAGAAGGAAGGCGAGCGGAATCCGCAGACAGAGCCGCGCAGCGGCGGCATAGGATAGCCCAGGGCGTAAGCCCTGGGTAAGATTCCAAATGTACGCGAGCCCTGCCAGGGGCGGCACCCCGGCGTTGCGGGCGTGAGCCCGCAAGCTAGGACCGTTTCAGAATCTCCTCGGTCGGCGTAATGCAGGCTTCCACGCTCGGTGCCAGGCTTTCCTCGAGATTCGCGCCCAATCGGTCCAGGTCAGCGGCGCCCATCTGTTTCTGCATCTCTTCAAAAAGCTGCCGTTCCTCCTTGCGGATGTGGGCGGAGAGCATTTCTGCGAATTGCCTCAACGCCGCGCCATCCAGCGCGCGCGCCCGGGCCTGGTCAAACAATCCGCGCAGCCGCACATGCTCGGAGAGCAACTCCTCCACCAATGGAACGAGATCCGCATGCTGCCGAGCCATGGGGAAAACGTCCTTCTCTTCCGCCGCAAAGTGATGCTGAATCTCGAGCGCGAAGTGCTGCTCGACTTCCGCCTGCCATGCCAGCACTTCGCGCGCGGAGGCCATGCGGCGCGCGGTTGATCCGTACGCACAATGCGAGCGCATGCTGGTGCTGACGGGAGAGTGGAACCAGACTCTTGTCGCGGAGCATGCACCTATTATGCGCTACGAAGGGCCCGTGGCGACCCGCGGATGGGGATCCAGTTACTGTTTCACTTCAGCGTTCGACACAGAGTCAAAATGCTCGGGCCACGCTGCCGTGACAACCAACGCCACCGCAATCCCCAGGGAAACTTCGATGAAGCGATGCGTGGCAATCACCCAGGCCGCATGCTGCCGCGCCAGCAGCATGACGATCACCTCCGTGATGCCGGCAAAGCGGTACGCCGTGCGGTCCAGACGAAGCGCCAGGCAGATCAATCCGGTCGCGAAAATGGCCGCGGCGAACACCAGCAGGCTCGACCCGACATAGGTCGCCAGCAGTCCCCCAAGGAATGCTCCCAGGGCTGTGCCGGCGAAACGCTTCACCGAAACCTTCCAGGCCGCGCCCAGCGTCGACTGCATTACGACAATGGTTGTGACCGTCGCCCAATAAGGCTCGGGCATGCGAAGCGCTTGTGCCACCAATTGTGAAACCACTGCCGCCAGAGTGGTGCGCACGATATGCAGAACGGAGGTGCGCTCTTCGACCTGCAACGTTTTAGCTGGCGCCATCAACGCCTCCCGAAAAAAACTTCGACATTCTACGCGGCCCACCCGTTCTTTGGCGAAGACCGGGTCCTTTACTAATTTCCTGCGAGCCTAGAGAATGGAAAGTTCGCTTGCAGCCGTCGCTGTCCTCCACGTTTCCGTTCCAGGGACAGCGAATGAGCCGTAAGCGCAGGAGCCTTCCTATGCCAGCAACCGGGGAACTTATCCGTCTCATGAACTACGTCGACGACATCAACGCAACCTTGCGCAAGATTACCTTTTCCATCGCGGGCATGACGGATGAGGAGCGCAAGCGTCTGTCCGAGTACATGGGCTCGGCAGTCAGCGGCATGAAAGAAGTTCTTCAGCAACTCGACAAGAGTGCGCGCTAGTGTCGGAAATTAAGACCATCGCGGTGATTGGCGCTGGAACGATGGGCCGGGGCATCGCCCATGCGGCCGCGCTCGGCGGATACCGCACCGTGCTCGAAGACATTCTGCCCAACGCCTTGCGCCGGGCCGAGTCTGAGATCCGCGCGAATCTCGACAAGGCGGTCGAGTTGGGAAAAGTCGCGGCCAAAGACGCCGACGCGGCCTTTGCCCGCCTGGAATATGCAGGGTCGGTCGACGAAGCTGCCCGGCAGGCCGACCTTGTCATCGAGGCGGTCCCTGAAGAACTGGAGTCAAAGATCGAGATTTTTACCCTGCTCGACAAGATCTGCCGGCCCACCACCATCCTCGCGTCCAACACCAGTTCCCTGAGCCTCACCGAAATCGCCAGCGTCACCTACCGCGCGAAGAAAATCGTCGGCATGCACTTCTTCAATCCCGTGCACCAGATGAAGCTGCTTGAAATCGTGAAAGGGCTGGAGACCGACGACGACACGCTGGCCGCGGCAGTCGAGGTAGGCCGGCGCATGGGCAAGGAAGTTGTGGTGATCCGCGAGTCCCCGGGCTTTGTCACCAGCCGCATCAACGCCATGATCGGCAATGAAGCGTTCTACATGTTGCAGGAAGGGGTCGCGACCGCGGAAGACATCGACAAGGCCCTGAAACTCGGCCTGAATCATCCCATGGGCCCATTCGAGCTGGTCGACCTGGTCGGCTTGGATACGCGCCTGCACATACTCGAATATCTTCACAAGACGTTGGGAGAGAAATTCCGCCCGGCACCGTTGCTGGTGCAGTACGTGAAGGCCGGAAGGCTAGGCCGCAAGTCCGGGCGCGGCGTGTTCGAGTATCCAGAAGTGAACACCGGGAAAGAGGCAGTGCCCGCCCGCTAGCGGCCCATGGAGCGACGGGCGCCCCCGCCCGTCAGTGGAATAAATTGAAAATCGCGAATAACTGCCGACTGGTTCCTCGAAGGCGTCCCCTTAAAGCACCAGAGATTGATGCCGACCGGTGCGGCCGTTTGCGGAATGTTGGTCGCGTTCGAGGAATAGGTTTCGGTCTTGATGACATCGGCCACCGATCCGATGGGATGAACGCCATTCATCAGCGTGAACACGACGCGATCGGAACTCCACTCCATCCTGGCCGTAGTAAGGTTGCCGCCGCTGACCTGGAAGTTATCTTCCCAGCTGGAAACGCCCTTGGGCTTGCGGTTTCCAGTGGATGGATAAACGGTAAAGTCGGCATTACAGCCGTGACAGGTCTTGTTCCACTGGGAAAATTCAATATCAATTTCGTTCTCGGCGTCGGCACCAATGTGGTGCGTGGGCCCATAGGTGAAGAGCCCGAGCACCGTTGTCGGATCCATGTTGTAGACGTCGCCCTCGACCACCCACTGGTATGTCCCAAACCCCATAGTGTCGGTCGTAAACAACTCTGCGGCCGTCCATTTTCCTTCGCGCTGGGCAATGTGGAGATGGAGAGATCCGTCGGGGTTGAACTCGACATTGGCCGGATTCCCGGGAGCGACGCCTGCCATACCACCGCTGGTAACTTTCCAGGTATGCCCAGCCCATTTGATCGTCTGGGCTTGGGCGAACTGAAATGCAGTAAGCAGAATGCTGCAGATCGTTGTTCGAATGAAAAGTGTGTTCGGCATTTTTCTTTGTTCTTTAATTCCGTGGGTGAAGCGATTCAACCGCCGCAAGCGTTAGCGCGCAAAACCCCTTTTCCGATGTCAATGAGTTCTATAAAAAGGGATGTCAAGAAAAAAGCTCCGCCTCGACCGGAGGAGATCTTTTCTCGAGATCCAGCCCACTCTGTTTCGTGATCTCTGAAGCGGTTTGGCGTGTTGTCCCATTCTCATGAGGTTTCTCCGGTGCTGTGGCAAAGCTCGAGTGTGCGAGACGCGGCAAGCAGGACGACGTTAACCATGGTTCTATCCGAGGCTCGTGGCCTATCGCTATTTCTGGTTATCCGAGGGGGCATAGCGTGTAATGGGTGACTCGGTGCCGAAGCACACGGGGCCGATCTCATTGACTGATACTCACCCTCGAACCGAGCATCTGCAGAACCCGGCCGCCTACCAGCGGAGTAAACCGCAGAGATGGAAAGCCTGTTCCTCAGAGATGCTCAAGCTGCTGGTCGCTGCAATTGTTGAGGGTCGAACTCCACTCCTTTCTTCCAGAGGGTTAAACTGATCGCGGCTATCTTCCGTGCCAAGGTGAGACGGGCCATGGTCGGTCGCATCCCTTTCTCCACCCGAGCCACATAAAAATCGCGCAG
The DNA here is from genome assembly GCA_963733805.1 of uncultured Acidobacteriota bacterium. GTDB lineage: Bacteria > Acidobacteriota > Terriglobia > Terriglobales > Acidobacteriaceae > Gp1-AA133. The sequence continues at coordinate 109,919 of CAVTEO010000018.1, forward strand.
GGGGCCAGGGCGTGTGCTGGCAGAGATGGCAGCACTTTTGAAGAGATTCTTCAGATCTCGATTGTGGTTGTCATTCAGACCGCGAACCGTCATGCGCTCGCGGTTGCGTTGCAGTTTGCCACGCACGGAACGGTACTCCCCGCTGTCGTGGGTCTCGACTGCGAAACCACTGTAGGCCCACAGTTGGCGCTTGGTACGAAAACGGTGCGGGGTTTGCAGTAAGGCCACCAGCAAGGCTGAGCGAATCGGACCGATCGAAGGAATCTGGCGCAGTAACTTCACGGCCGAATGCTTGTGGCTTTCCGCCAGTAACTGGCGCCGTGCTTCCAGGCGCACCGGTTGCAACAGATCGAGCTGCTGATAGAGCCGTTGGGCGCGAACCCGCACTCCTGGTTCAGTGATCTTAGCCAACCACTCGGCGCGCTGACGGGGAGAGTAGACGGTTGCACCCGCGCAGGGAATCGCCCAACTGCGGTACAGAGCTTTGATGCGATTCATGACGCGGGTGACATCTTGGGTGATGGTCAGATAACAGCGCCCCAGTTCTTTCAAGGTGCGAACCCCATGTTCTCCGTGATACACGGGATGGAGTTGGTTCCCGCGTAACAGCTCCGCCAGCTTGCGCGCGTCGATCCGATCACTCTTGTTGCCATCCTTTAAAAGAGCATTCTTTCGCGGATCGCACACTACCAGCCGGCTAACGTGGGGTCTCAGAAGATCGTGGAGCCAGGCTGCGGACGTGCCTTCCTCGAAGGTCAGAGACAGAGTTCCGTGCAGTCCTCTGATGAACTCGACAATCGTGGCCGCCTTGGTCTCCAGCAGGCATTCCATAATCAGCTTGCCTTGCGCATCCATCACCGCCACCGAGATGGTGGCTTGGTGCACGTCCATACCGATATACTTTTCCTGACTCATAAAGGCGCTCCCTTTCGCTAGGTTGGCGATGCGAACAATCTCAACCTACCGCAAAAGTGGGCGCCTTTTTATATTGCGTGCAATGGCGATGTTTCAACAGCTATCTCGCACGGTACACTTCTTCGGAAGACAGCGAGTCAACCGATATGCATCACAGTAACAGTGAGCTTGTCCATGCTTTCCCGGCAGACTTGCGAGACAATGCAGTTCTTGCGCTGTCAGCGTTTCCCGAAAATCCCCATCCATCAAAGACCTTCTCGGCAAGGGTCGCCGACCAGATTGTCGTTTTGCCAGACCGGATATATCACGACCCGGCACTGATCGACACGGTTCCGCTCAACACTGTTCAGAAAGAACTAGTTGACTGCTTGCTAACAAGGCATCACGACGGCCTCGTTCGTGAAAAGCATTTGACGCGAATCATTTCTCGCAATCACATCTGGGTTCCGCCTTTTGTCGTCCAACTCGCGGGAGAGTACGTGATTGAAATACTTCACGTCATACGGCACAACCTGAGTCTTCTGGACGCCTCGATTTACGGGGAGTTCCTGCGGACGAATCCGGAACTCTTTGCGGTAACAAAGCAACGGGTCGCTAGCTATTGGGATTGCTACTACCGCAACTGCAGGCGGGAAGAGTATGTTGGCTTCCAAGTGCTCGATTTCCTTGAGTCTCTTGTCGGGAAGAGTCCCTGACGTCCGGCGGCTCGCAATGATAACTGTCGTAACCAGGCCGTTTCACCAGCTTGCGCGGTTTATTCTCCCATGTTCGTACGAAACCAGCCAGCTGGGTCCATTAATCCTATGGGGATACTACGACGTGACAATTCTGCTATCCGTCGGGCGATATACCGCATCGAACTGGATGCAGTCCCGCCGAGGCTCGAATCGCGGTGGAACTGAGGTGGTGAAGAAATGCAAGAGCGGACACTGACTATCGCGGAGATATTCCTCATCGCCGGAACTCGGGTTGCACTGGGTGCCGGGATTGGCCTTTTGCTTTCCAACAAGCTCAACAAGGACCAACGCAATGCCGCCGGGTTGGCCCTCGCCTTCATCGGAGGGCTTACTACAATTCCGCTGGCTCTAAGTGTGATGGGCAGAAAGACTGCTCGTGCTACGGAGATTAGACCAGCGGCATAAGAGCACAAGTGCGCATTGTCTGAGACACGTCGGGCGGGGACGCCCGACGCTCCACCAAAAAAAGAAGCGGCCGCACGCCGCGGCCGCTCTCAGCTTCGATTCTACAGATCAGCAAAGCCTACTTGTTGATATCGTCCTTCGCCTCCAGCCGCTTGATCGCCGCCTGGATGAATACTTTGTTTTGCTCGGGTGCCGCGGCTTCGGCCAGTTTCATCTCTTTTACCGCGTTGTCGAAATCTCCCTGTGACGAGTACACGCGCGCCATGCCGGAGTGCGTGAACCACATGTCAGGATGCTGCTGGAAGTTCTTCTTCCACACCGCGTAGGCTTCGGCGTCTTTCTTCTGGCCTTTCAGCGCGAAAGCATATTGGTGCAACTGGATCGGCGTCGCGATCTCCACTGCTTTGTCATGAGCAACCTTGGCTTCGTCTTTCTTGCCCAGCGCTTCAAGAATCTGCGACTTGGTGTTGTAGTTTTCGTAGCGCGGCTCCGAGCCGATCGACCGGTTCGAGAATTCCAGCGCTTCGTCCAGATTCACCTTGTGCGCGAGCAGGTAGTTCGCGGCGTCGTCCCATCCATCCCACGTGTATTGGGGCAGTCCGCGCATCTGGGCCTTCAAGCTGGCATCGACGATATTGTTGACGTCGACCCCAACCTTGAACGGAACCGCGACCTTTTCCCATCGCATGGTGATCACGGCGGAGTTCTCGGTCGGCTGGTCGATCTCGTACGCCAGGGCTTCTTCCATCTCGGCGGCTTGTGGCTTCACGTTCACGCGCAGCGCGTCTTCCGCTTCCTTGTAGGTGAAGCTGCCCCACGCGCTGTTGACCTTCGAGAAGATGACGGTCCACTCTTTCTCGTTCGGAATCATGTGCAGGCCATACGTGCCTTTTTCGAGCGGCTTGCCTTCGATGGTCACCGCGTCGGTGAACGTGATGGTGGTGTTCTCGTTGGCGCCGGCGCGCCATACTTGTCCGTAGGGAACCACCTTGCCCCAGATTGTCCGGCCTTTCACCAGTGGGCGATGATAGTTGACGGTAATATCGGTGATGCCGACGCGTTGCGTAACCGAGGCCCGCTGGCTGTCGCGGGGAATGTTCAACTGGGTCGACTGGGCAAAGCTGGCGCTGGCGGCAAGCAACACCGCAAGTCCGACGGCGACGGGCAGAAGTCGTTTGTACACAGGAGTCCTCCTCAAAGTTGTGCGTAGGGACTGCGATCCGGCCGAGTGCGGCGGTCGCAGTATGCATGCTCGGGTGGCACGGAACCTTTAGACGGCAGTGCCCGGAACAAGGTGAGCAAACAGCGCTGATGTCTACAAGAAACCCGCAACCTGAAATCAGAAATCCACAGTCGGCAAATAAATTCCCAACCTGGACCTGCGACTTCGACCTCAACAAAACATTGGTCTGAGGAAGCTAACCCTTTTTCCCTCAGCGGAGTCTAAGCAATAAGGATTCGTCTCGCTCGCGGGAACTTTCATGGCCTTGGGGACGTATCTCCAACAGAAGCAAGGGGCGGGACATGAGACCCCCCGCCCGACCTTGAACCCGGGGCCCCCAGTCGCTGCCCAGTGCCTGGGGGCACAACCTATGAGGATGCTCACCGACATCATCCGTCAGTCGCTGGCCACCTTGTGGGCGCACAAGCTCCGTTCCTTTCTCACCATGTTTGGCATTGCCTGGGGCGTCGGATCCCTTCTGCTTTTGGTCGGACTGGGCGAGGGTTTCCGCAGCGGGCAGACCAGGCAACTGGCCACTCTCGGTCAGGACATCATGTTCATTTTCCCGGGCAGGATTCCGGCCGTCGAAGGCAGCCTGCAATCGGGACAGACTTACCACTTCACCTACAACGACTATCTGGCGCTGCGCAACAACGCGCGCACGCTAAAAACCGTCTCGGCCGTCATCAATCGCGAGGACATCCGCGCGGTCAGCGAGTACGGGTCCACCGCCGGACAGGTCTTCGGAGTCGCGCCTGAATACAACCAGATCCGCACCGTCCCGATCGGCACCGGACGCTGGTTCAACGATCAGGATAATACCGAGCACCGCCGCGTGGCGGTTGTCGGATGGGAGCTTCTGAAAAACGTTTTCCCGGGACGCCCCGCGGTCGACGCCAGCATGCTGCTCAACGGAGTCCGCTTCAACGTGATTGGAGTGCTCGCGAAAGTCGGGCAGGATGGAAACAACGGAACCAACGCGCGCATCTTTGTACCCATCGAGACCATGCGCGAATTGTTTCCACTCAAAGGCCAGAACTTCGAGAACGCGGTCTCGTTCATCAATTACCGCCCATTGAACAAAGACGCGCACCTTGCATCGAAAGCCGAGGTACACGAGATCATCGCGCGCCGCCACAACTTCAATCCGAAACTGGAAGATGCCTTCGAAGACTGGGACACCATCGAAAACTCGCAGAAGGTGGGCAAGATCTTCAATGCGATGGATTACTTTCTGGGCGTGGTGGGACTGGTAACGCTGGGATTGGGGGCCATCGGCATCGTCAACATCATGCTGGTCTCGGTGGCCGAGCGGACCCGCGAAATCGGTTTGCGCAAGGCCCTGGGCGCGACCCACCGCAGCATCATGACGCAGTTCTTCATCGAAGGCGCGTTCCTGACCGCGCTCAGCGGCGGCATCGGACTCGCCATCACGGTGGCATTTGTCACTGCGCTCGCCATGCTGCCGGCGCCCGAGGGGTTCGACACCCCGCGGATAGTGCCGCTGTCAGCAGTAGCCGCAATCGGTTCTCTCGCCATTGCCGGAATCAGTGCCGGGCTTTATCCCGCGCGCAAAGCAGCGCTGTTGCCTCCGGTCGAAGCGCTGCGGCAGGAATAGCATGATCCTCAACCTTTTCCGGCAAGCCTATGAAGCGTTGCGCCACAACCGGCGGCGCAGTTTCCTCACCATGCTGGGCATGGCCTGGGGGATCGCTACGGTGGTATTGCTTCTCGCCTACGGCGCCGGATTTGAACGCGGCCTGTGGGCGGCATTCCGTTCGTTCGGCACGAATCTGGTCTTCGTATTTCCCGGCCGTACTTCCATGCAGGTGGGCGGGACCAAGGCCGGATCTGAAGTTCGCCTCACCATGCTCGATTTCGAACACATCCAGGCGGAAGTGCCGTTTCTGAAGCGCAGTTCCCCGGAGGTCGCCAAGCAGTGCACGGTCGCCTACGGCGCGCGCAGCGGAAACTACAGCGTCAGCGGCGTCTATGCGAGCTATCCGCGCATGCGCCGCATGGAATTCTCCGACGGCAGCGCCTTCAGCGAGGCCGACGACTTCACGCACACCCGTGTCGCCTTTATCGGCGCCGACCTCAAGCAGAAGCTGTTCTCTGGGCAGAATGCCATCGGCGAAAGCATCCGGGTCGACGGCATTTCCTACCAGATCGTGGGCGTGCTTAAACACGTGATCAACAACAACGACGACAACCTGAATGGCCACGTCTACGTGCCGTTCAGCGGCGTCAGCGACATCAAGAACAAGCAGTACCTGAACGCGATTGTGATGGAGTACGAAGGCGATCACGAAAAAGTCGTGAAGGCCCTGCGTTCTTCCCTCGCCTTCCATCACAATTTCGATCCCAAGGACAAGCGCGCCGTCTTCGTTTTCGACGTGTTCGCCGACCTGCTCGACCTGCGTGTGATCACCACCGGCATCAAAATCCTGCTGGGCTTTATCGGCCTGCTGACGCTCGGCATCGGCGGAGTTGGCCTGATGAACATCATGCTGGTCTCCGTGACGCAGCGCACGCGCGAAATCGGAGTGGAGAAAGCGCTGGGCGCGCGCCGCTGGCACATCCTGTTCCAGTTCCTGTCGGAAGCGCTGGTGATCACATTTCTGGGAGGGCTGGCAGGAGTGGCGCTGGCCTACCTGGTATCGTGGACGGTGGGTTCGCTAACATTGTGGAGCGCGTTTGAGACGAATGCCAGCGAGGGCGACATTCACCTGAAGATCGAAGCCAGCACGTTGATTGCGTCAACGCTGATCCTGAGTTTTGTCGGAATCGTCAGCGGGATGCTGCCGGCGATTAAGGCGGCGAGGTTGGATCCCATTGAGGCTCTGAGGTATGAGTAGGGCAGGTCTCAGGTCTCAGGTCACAGGTCACAGGGCCCCCCAAATTTGTCATCCTGAGCGAAGCGAAGGACCTGCTTTCTCTGAAGCCCAGCATTTCCAGCGGGTCGAGAACCCATTGCAACCCCGGCTGACGAAGCTGGCCTTTTTCTGAGACCTAAAGACTGAGACCTAATCCTTCAACAGCTGCCTGGCAATCACCAGCCTCTGAATCTCACTCGTCCCCTCGCCGATCGTGCACAGCTTCACGTCGCGATAGAACTTCTCGGCCGGATAGTCCTTGATGAATCCGTACCCGCCATGAATCTGCACGCCTTCGTTCGCGCAACGCACAGCGACTTCGCTGGCGTAAAGCTTGGCCATCGAGGACTCAAGCGTCGTTTTCATGCCTGCATCTTTCATCGAAGCCGCCCGCATAGTCAGAAGCTTGGCGGCTTCAATTTCGGTGGCCATGTCGGCCAGTTTCCACTGGATCGCCTGGAAGTCACTGATAGCTTTGCCGAACTGCTTGCGTTCCTTGGAATAATTAAGCGCGGCTTCGTAAGCACCCTCGGCCATGCCGAGCGACAAAGCGGCGATCGAGATGCGCCCGCCGTCGAGCACGCGCATCGCGTCGATGAAGCCATTGCCTTCGTGGCCCAGCAAGTTATCAGCCGGGAGAAAACAATCTTCAAAAATCAGTTCAGCCGTGTCGCTCGCCCGGAGGCCCAGCTTGTTTTCTTTTTTGCCGGGACGGAACCCCTTCGTGTCTTTCTCAACGATGAATGCCGAAAGCCCATGGGTGTGCGCGGCTCGATCGGTGACTGCCAGCACGACCAGCACGTCGGCGTAATGTCCGTTGGTGATGAACGTCTTGGTGCCGTTCAGAACCCACCCGCCCTTGGCCTTGGAGGCGGTCATGCGCGCGCTGCCCGCGTCCGAACCCGACGACGGCTCGGTCAGCCCCCACGCGCCAATGAATTCGCCGCTCGCCAGCTTCGGGATATATTTCTTTTTCTGGCACTCACTGCCCGCGACAAAGATGTGATTTGAGCCCAACGAAGTATGCGCCGCCACGATGATGCCAACTGACCCGTCGACGCGCGACAGTTCTTCGATCACGGTCACGTACTCGACGTAGCCCATCCCGGCCCCGCCGTATTCAGGCGGGAAGATCGTGCCCAGCATACCCAGCTTGCCGAGTTCCTTGATGGTGGGCAGGGGAAACTCGCCGGCCTCGTCCCACTTCATCACGTTGGGCAGAATCTCGCGCTCGGCAAACTCGCGCACGCTCTTTTTCAGATGGAGCTGTTCGTCGTTGAGCTGAAAATCCAAAACGCCTCCTGCGCCTGCAAAGACAGTCTGGGGCGGACCGGGTGAAGTGCGGATGCCGCGTGCTGCCAACACATCGATTAGAGCATGATGCGGCGAGCGGGAAAAGTTACCTTGGCAGGGAAATCACGAAATCGCGCGGAGCCGCATGGATACTGGGGCTGAAGCACATGCGAGGCATCGATCCAACCGACCGAACGGTTAGAGGAATCGTGCGTAAGTCTTCAAGCTTGGCCTTTGGGAAGCAGTGCGTGGCAAGACTCGCAGAAGGCCTTTAACCGCAAAGTACGCGAAGGACTCGCAAAGATCGCAAAGAAAACCGCCCCCGTTTCCTCTTGCTTTCGTTCCGTTTTTCTTGGCGAGCTTTGCGAAACCTCTGCGCCCTTGGCGGTTAAAAGGCTTTCCACGGCGTATCACGAAGCACTCCCCGCGGCACATCCCAGAAACCGCTCGAACACTTCGTTCGAAAGCAACCGCCCGCGAGAGGTAAGACGAACGCGGTCCCCTTCCCGAGCCACCAATCCAGTCTGCTCGAGGTCCGCAAGGATTGGCGACACCATTGCCATCGCATGCTCTCCAAACTCGTCGCGCACGCCATAAAAGTCTACGCCCCGGTTCAGCCGCAGCCCCAGGAAGAACGTCTCCTCGAGCGCCATCTCGCGCGACACGTCCGTCCGCTGCAAAGGCCCCCCAGCCACGAACCGATCCAGGGAATCCAACGTCGAAAAGCGCACCGCGTTCAATGCATTGTTTGTCGACGGCAGCATCGAATGCGCGTCCACGCCGAAGCCCAGATACGGCTGCCGCGTCCAGTACTTCAAGTTGTGGCGCGACTCGTATCCCGCGCGGCCGAAATTCGAAATCTCGTACTGCGCGATGCCAGCCGTATTCAGCCGATCGCAGGCCGTCTCGTACAAGTCTGCAGTGAGTTCTTCCTCCGGCACAAAATGCGCATGATACTTTGTGCCTCCGGCAATCAGCTCGCGCCCCAAACGCGAATCCTCATCGACTTCCAGCATGTAAATGCTCACGTGAGGAACGCCCAGCGCGATCGCCGATTCCAGCGAGATATTCCAGCTGTCCCGCGTCTGGTGCGGCAGGCCGGCAATCAGGTCGACATTGATATTCGAAATCCCGGCGCTTCGCAGGCGCGCAACGTCATCCAGTACGGTCTCGCGTTTATGCAGCCGCCCCACCGAGGTCGCTTCCTGATCCACAAACGACTGCACGCCCAGGCTGACGCGGTTCACCCCACAGCGCAGCAGCGTCTCCAGCACCGTAGGCGTCAGCGTCCCGGGCGCGCACTCCACCGTGACCTCGGCCCCGGGGAGCCAAGAGAAGGTTTGCCTCACCGTCACAAACAGCCGCTCCAGTTGTTCAGAATTCAAAACCGTGGGGGTCCCGCCGCCCAGGTAAACGGAGTCCACCTCGCGTTCGACCCTCCCGCCCATCGTTTGAGCGGTCTCTAGGGTAGTATGTATGTCCGCGCACACGCGATCTACGTAGCGCGTGAACACCGCGCTGGAAAAAACGTCGGATGCGAAGTTGCAATAGGTACACTTCGTGCGACAGAAGGGAACCGATAGATAAAGGCCGAGCGGCATGCTCCCTGATTATCCCATTTTGAACGTGGCTGCCCACTCGCCTTACAACGAATTCGGCTTTCGGGGCCATCTGAACTAATTCACGCATGACTCGCGTCGTCATCACCGGGATGGGCGTGGTCAGCCCCAACGGCATCGGCAAAGAGGCATTTGCCCGTGCCGTGCTCGAAGGTAAATCGGGCATCAAGCGCATCCGGCGCTTCGATCCCTGCGGCCTGCCCGTGCACATCGCGGGAGAAATTCCGGAATTCGACGAACTGGCCTGGGTGGACGCACGCGAGCGCAAGCACGTGTCGCGCGTCGTGCCGCTGGCCATGGCGGCCTCCGATGAAGCCCTCAAGGACGCAGGCCTCGACTATGCGTCCATGTCGCTCGACCAGCAGCGCGAGATCGGCGTGATTCTCGGCTCGGGCGGCGGCGCCCAGGAATTTTCCGAAGAGCAATACCGGCTCTGGCATTCCGGGCACGTGAAGCAAGTCAGCCTGTTCTGCATCCCGAGCGGGACCATGGGCACGATTTCGAGCGAAGTCTCCATGCGCTTCGGCTGCCGCGGCTACAGCCACGTGGTGACCGCGGGCTGCACATCCTCGAGCGACGCCCTGGGATACGCCTACCAGCACATCCAGGCCGGAGTGCAGTCGATGTTCCTCGCGGGCGGCGTGGATGCGCCCATCACGCCCGGCATCATCAAGGGATACTCGCTGCTGCGCGCGCTGACGCAATCGTGGAACGACCAGCCCGAGCGCGCGTCGCGTCCCTTCTCCGCCGATCGCGACGGTTTCGTGCTGGCCGAAGGGTCGTGGATGTTCGTGCTCGAGGATTACGACCATGCTAAGGCCCGGGGGGCGCGCGTGCTTGCCGAGATCGCCGGCTACGCTTCGACCTGCGAGGCATTCCACCGCGTGCGCATGAGCGATTCCCCCGAGGAGCCGGCGCGCGCCATCACGCTTGCTCTGGAAGAAGCACGGTTATCGCCCAACGACATCGACTACGTGAATCTGCACGGCACCTCCACCGAGATGAACGATCGTGTCGAGACGCAAGCCTTGAAGCTGGCCTTAGGCGATGCCGCGCGCACCATTCCGATGTCGGGTCTGAAGTCGCAGATTGGCCACGCCCAGGGTGCTTGCGGGGCAGCCGGGCTGGCTGCCACTCTGGTCGCCATGGAGCAGGGACAGCTTCCGCCAACGGTGAACCTCGAAAAGCCCGACCCCCACTGCGATCTCGACTACGTACCCGAGGCGGGACGCAAGGTGCAGGTGGAGCACGCCATCTGCAACTGCGTGGGCTTCGGCTCGAAAAACTCCGCCCTCGTGTTACGTCGGTCACCTGAAAGCCGATAGAAACCGTAGCCCAGCCTACCCGGCCTCGCTAAAATTCGCCCATTGTGTTCAAGCATGGGGTGGCGCTGGGGTTCGTGCTTTCCGTGGGATTTGTTTCCACGATGCAGGGGCAGGACAGCTCTGCCACTCCGCCTTCCTACCTGATGCGCCTGGTCCACGCCCATGTCTACGAGAATGATTGCGTGCTGGTGCGCGGCGACGGCCAATATCACCTGGAGCGCGAAACCGCCCAGAAAACCGAAATCTTTGAAGGCATGCTTCCCCTGCCCGAGTTGCAGAAGGTCGAGCGCTTCCTGTCTGCCGACGAACTAATGGCGTTGAACGATGACAAGCTGTTAAAGCCCACGTCCACCGGCCCCAGCGTGCAGGTGATTCTTAGCGTTCATCGCCCCGGTCACTGGCAGAACCTGACTTTCGCTGAGCCGGGATCGTGGGAGTCCTATCACGACAGCGTCGTGCCGCTGATCAAGTGGCTGGAAGAAATGCGCAAAGCAAAGAACCGGGTGAAATTGCGGGAAGAGATCGCCCGCAACAATTGCCTGCCGCCCCCGAAGCTGGAACTGAAGACGCGGTGAGCCGCGAGCCACGAGCCACGAGCCACGGCCTAAAACCCCCAAGAACACTGTGGTTCTGGCGAACTCACCCCTGTTATTCCCCCCTGTCATCCCGAGCGAAGTGAGGCGCCAGCCGAACGCAGTCGAGCGACCTTGCGTTTCTATTAGTTGGATCTTGACACCGATGGAAATACACGAAGCATTGGCACAAGCTTGCTCATAGCTCGTAGCTCACTGCTCAAAGCTTTTTCCATCTTTGCCCCCACCCCAGCCATCTATTACTCTTGTTGCAGTAGCGGCGCTATGGCGAATCAGGAAGAAGAGGTTTTAGGGAAAGCGTACGACGCGCGCCTGATGCGGCGCCTGCTGACCTACCTTCGCCCTTATGGGTGGCAGGTGGTGGTCGCGCTGAGCGCCATCATTTTCAAGGCTGGACTCGACGTGCTCGGCCCCTTCCTCACCAAGGTAGCCATCGATAAGTACCTCTCGCACGTAGCCACATCGAACTCGTTTCTCGATCGCTGGTTAAGTTCGTCGCCGCTGAAAGGCATCGCGCAACTCGCCGCTCTGTACGTCGGAGCACTGGTCCTCAGCTTTTTCTGTGATTTCCTGCAGACCTACTACATGCAGTGGACCGGCCAGATGGTAATGTTCGACCTGCGCAGCCAGATCTTCCGCCATTTGCAGCGCATGCACATCGGCTTCTACGACCGCAACCCGGTCGGCCGCCTGGTCACGCGCGTCACCACCGACGTCGATGCGCTCAACGAAATGTTCACCGCGGGCGTGGTCTCGATCTTCGAGGACGTGTTCGTGCTGCTTGGCATCATCCTGATCATGATGACGTTGAACTGGAAGCTCGCCTTGATGACACTTGCGGTGCTTCCGTTCATCATCTGGGCGACGATGATTTTCCGGGTGAAAGTCCGCGATTCTTATCGCCGCATTCGCGTCGCCATCGCCCGCATCAATTCCTACTTGCAGGAAGCTGTTTCAGGCATGCTGGTGCTGCAGTTGTTTAATCGCGAGAAGCGCGCCTACCGGCAGTTTTCCGACATCAACGCGAGCCACATGGTAGCGTTCAAAGACGCCATCATGGCCTACGCTGTGTACTACCCGGTGGTCGAAATTCTTTCGCAGATTGCCGTGGCCACGATTGTTTGGTTTGGTGGACGCGAAGTGATCCAACACGTTCACATCGCGAGTTTGGCTTTTGATTTTAGCCGCCAACATATTCCTGTCGTACGCTTCGTAGTGGATACCGCCACCATCGGCGTGCTTTTTGCTTTTACGCAGTATGCATTGCGGTTCTTCCGTCCTATCCAGGACCTCAGCGACAAGTACAACATTCTGCAGTCGGCGATGGCATCGGCCGAACGCGTTTTCAAATTGCTCGACACGCCGGTCGACATCACCTCGCCCGCGGTCACTAAAAAGCCCGAAGGCCCGGGCCGCATCGAGTTCGACCACGTCTGGTTCAGCTACGGAGTGCGGGGCACCGCGGCCGACACCTTGCACCGGAAGGCAGAGGCCGATTCATCCTCGGGCGACAGCTCCTCCGGAGCCGCGGAAATGGACTGGGTGCTGCGCGATGTTTCTTTCGCCATCGATCCCGGCGAGACCATCGCCGTCGTCGGCCACACCGGCGCCGGCAAGACGACGCTGATCTCGCTGCTGCTGCGCTTCTACGATGTGCAGAAGGGCGCCATTCTCATCGACGGCGTCGATATCAAGGACATGGACCTGGACGACCTGCGCCGCCGCTTCGGCGTCGTGCTGCAGGATCCGTTCCTGTTCTCGGGCACGGTGGGCGGAAACATCCGGCTGGGTTCGGAGTGGATCGCCGATCAGGACGTCGAGAAGGCCGCCGAAGAGGTGAATCTCGCAGACTTTATCCGCAGCCTGCCCGGCGGTTACGGCGAAGAAGTGCGCGAACGCGGGCTCGACGCTGTCGACCGGGCAGAAGCAGTTGATCTCGTTTGCGCGCGCCCTGGCCCACAATCCGCAGATTCTGATTCTCGACGAAGCCACTTCGAGCGTCGATACGGAAACCGAATTCCGGGTGCGCGACGCGCTGAGCCGCATGGTCGAGGGCCGCACGTCGCTGGTGATCGCGCACCGGCTGTCGACCGTGCAACGCGCCGACAAGATCATCGTCATGCACAAGGGCAAGGTCCGCGAAATGGGCACGCACCAGCAACTGCTCGCCCAGCGCGGCGTCTATTACAAGCTCTACCAGCTGCAGTACAAGGACCAGGAAATTCCCGTCTCCTCGGCCAGGACGCCCGAAGTCACAGCCAGCGCCGACGACTAAAAACGGTCCACGTGAGGGCGTCTGCCGCTACGTGGTATTCTTAAGTGCGCGACTCGAAAACATCGAGAATCCCACACCCTCGCTACAATACCTCCGTGCGTATCCTGATCTCCGCCGGAGAGGCTTCGGGCGAAATGTACGGCGCGGAGCTGATCCGCGCCCTCCGTCGCCATGACCCAACTCTGGAATTCTTCGGCGTCGGCGGCCAGCGCATGCGCGACGCCGGATGCGATACCGTGGTCGACGCCCAAGGATGTGGCCGTCGTCGGCATTACCGAAATTCTCAGCCACCTTCCCAAAATCTACGGTCTTTTTCACAAGCTGATTGCTGAAGCGGACCGCCGCCGGCCCGACCTCGCCATCGTCATTGACTCGCCTGCCTTCAACTGGCGGGTGGCGCGCCAGATGAAAAAACGCGGCGTCCCGGTCGTCTACTACGTGGCTCCGCAATTCTGGGCGTGGCGGCAGGGCAGAGTGAGGCTGTTGCGCAAGTACGTCAGAAAGGCGCTGGTGATTTTTCCCTTCGAAGAAAAGTTCTATCGCGAGCGCGGGAGTCGATGCGTCCTTCGTGGGACATCCCCTGGCCGAGCTGCCTCCCCCGCCGATCACGCGGGAAGCCTACGCCGCCCAATACCACCTGGACTTGAACAAATGCTGGATCACGATCATGCCGGGTAGCCGGGTGAAGGAAGTCCGCATGAATCTGCCCACCATGCTCGACGCAGCCGCGCTTCTGGGCGCGGGCTTCGAATTCCTGCTGCCAGTCGCACCGACGCTGGATCGGGAACTTCTGGAACAGAACACCCGCGGGCGCGGCATCACTCTTGTCTCGGAGGCTTTGCCGGCTCTGCATCACGCCCGCGCGGCGATTGTCGCGAGCGGCACTGCGACCGTCGAGGCGGCCATGATGGCGACGCCATTCGTCATGGTCTATCGCGTATCTGCTCTGACCTATTCGCTAGGCAAGCCACGCATCAAGGTGCCGTACTTTGCGATGGTGAATCTCATCGCCGGGGAAAAGATCGTTCCGGAGCTGGTGCAGGACGACTTCACCGCCGAGCGAGTCGTTGCCCGCCTGAAGGAGTTAATCTCGGAGGGGACCGCCCGAAAGACCATGCTGCAAGGTTTGGCCCGGGTAAAGGCGCAGTTGCGCTTCCCGGACTCAGGCGACGCCCGCCCGGCCGCGGAGCGGGCGGCGGAGTCGGTTCTTGACCTGGTGGCCGACCACGCTTAAGAATCTTCCTGCGTGCGACAAATGGCGGCCCCGGCTACCGGCCATTTTCGATTTCTGGGCGTGCTTTTGCGGCTTTTCTTCGCGAACTTTGCGGTTAAAAGCTGTGGGAGGGCCTTAACCCTTGTACCGCCAGCATCTTTTGGTTCAGAATCTTCATCATAGGATTAAGGATTGATTCTCAGGAGATTGCTTTGAACTGTAGGCGCTTCCGCCCCGCCCTGTCGCGATGCCTTGTACTTTTGCTGTTTTGCCTGACCTTGCCGGCCTGGTCGGCGGAAAAAGCGCGCCTGCGCGTGGACGACTACCAGATTGAAGCCCACCTGAATCCGCACGCTCACAAGATCAGCGCGGTTGCCAAGGTGAAGTTCACCGCGCTCGATGACCTGAGCGTCGCCACCTTCGAGCTCAACAACGCCTTGCGCCTGACCAAGGTGACGGATGCGGACAACAAGCCGCTCTCGGCCGAGCGCGTGACCCAGGATTCGTCGGTGCGCATCCCGCTGGCCGCCGGCATGACCAAGGACCAGAGCGCGACCCTGACCTTCGAATACGAAGGCGTGCTCGATTCCGCCGACGAGAGTCCGGTGCAAGGCTTGAAGCTGGCTTCGATCGGCGATGACACCAGCTACCTGCTCTACGCGGGACGTTGGTTTCCGGTGAATGCTTACGGCATTAACCGCTTCACCTCGACCATCAGCATCACCATTCCCGCGCACATGCTCGCCATCGGCAGCGGCAAGATGACCGTTGCCGACAGCACCCCGTCGAAGAAGACTCCGGGTGCGATTGCGGGCAAGACCTACACATTCGTAAGCGACCGGCCAAGTTTTCCCGGGACAATCATCGCGGGAGTTTTCCAGGAAACCAAGAGCGAAGATTCCGGCGTCGATCTCCACGTGTACTTCAAGCCGCTGCACCAGAAACTGGCCCCCGAGTACACCAACGCCGCGCTGAAGGAATTCACGTACTACATCACGACGTTCGGTCCGCTGCCCTCGCCGACTCTGCGCGTGGTGGAACTGCCCGATGACACCGTGCCCACGACCTGGGCGCCGGAACTTGCCGGCATGGCAGGCCGCGCCATCAACGAGAAGACCAATTATCGCCTGCTGGCCAACACCATCGCGCACCAGTGGTGGGGATTGTCGGTCAGCCCGGCTACCAAAGAAGACTGGTGGCTGAGCGATGGCTTCTCGCGCTACTCCGAAGCCATGTACGTCGAGCAGGCCGCGGGCACTCTGGGCCTGGAAGAGGCCGTGAAGGACATGTCGGTGGGCGCCCTGGCGTATGACACGGTCCCGCTTTCGAGCGCGAGCAAGCTCGACGTCTTCTCTCCGGAGTTTCAGACGCTGGTGACCGATAAGGGCGCGATGATCGTGCACATGCTGCGCTGGGTGGTCGGCGACGTGAAGTACTACAAGATCATGCGCACCTTCGCCACGCAATATGCGGGCAAGTCGGCGAGCATCGCGGATTTCCAGACCATCGCGGAAAAAGAAAACGGCGACAAGCTCACCTGGTTCTTCACGCAGTGGCTCGATTCGACCGGCGCTCCAGAGTTCAAGACCAAGTACACCGTTTACCGGCTGGGCAATAACAAGGGATTCCGCGTGGTGGGCGAGATCTCGCAGGATCTCGACCTGTTCCGCATGCCGGTCGATCTGAAGATCGATACCGACGGCAAAACCGAAGAGAAGCGCATCGAAGTGGTGGGCACGAATTCTCCCTTCACGATCGAGACCTTCGGCAAGCCGCGGCGCATTTCGGTCGATCCGGACGACAAGGTGCTCAAGAATTCCAGCGAAGTGCGCATGCGCGCCTCGATCACGCGCGGCCAGGCGCTGGTGCAGCAGGGCGATCTGGCGGCCGCGCTTTCGGAATTCAACAAGGCGCTTGACGCGAACAAGAATTCCTCGCTCGCGCATTACCGCGATCGCGGAAGTATTTTTCCTGCAGCGCAACTACCAGTCTGCCGCCAACGCCTATCGCGAGTGCCTGAACGGCGACGGCGAGCCGCGCTGGACCGAAGTCTGGAGCCACATCCAGCTGGGCAAGATTTTCGACATCACCGGCCAACGCGAACGCGCCGTGAACGAATACCGCCAGGCCCTGCAGACCAACGACAACACCCAGGGCGCCGGAGATGAGGCGCGGCGGTATATCCAGAAGCCCTACGAGCGGGAGAAGCAAACCGCTCCGGGGGCGTAGCGGCAGGCATCAGTCTGCCAGTCTTCAGTCGATCAGGAATCGCCGACTTTTGTCGTAGATGCGGTGTTGAGTGGCGAATCGAGCGACTAGCCGAGTGGCGTCAAGTCCGACCTTTCCGGCCGCATTAACTAAAAGATAATATTTGCGCCAGGATGACTTATAGGCGGCGTTCAGGGCTCGGATGACCTCAAACCACGGTCGAGCATCAAGGTCGTCGCCCTGCGGGCTTCTGAGCGCGATTAAACGGGCATTCTACGCGATGGTTGCGGGGCGTTTTTGTCACCTATCGTACACCTCGACGAATTTTCAATAACTTAGCTCATAAGAGAATCAGATTGAGACGAATCTAAAGTTGTGTAGCGCGGGCGCCCCCGCTCGCGTCTGTGCGAGAGCAGAATCCCGCAAGTCACCACAACCCGAAAGTTCTGTGATCTTCCTCGATCCGCGAGCGCTTGCCGCGCCCAGCATTTCGCGGGCGAGGGCGCCCGCGCTACACGCCGAACTCAGGCCTGCCAATTTCTTAAAGACGTTCGCGTCCACCCCTTTGCTCGCCACCATCACTTGAAACGTCTCGCCCATGCCTTCGGGCGTGACCAGATGTTTCAGCTGCAATGCGACCTTTGCGCGCTCCTGGGGAAGGCGGCATTCTTCGAAAGCATCGGCAAATTGGGTAGCTTCGCCGATGCCCATGAGAAATTGCGATTGCGTGAGCAGTTTGTGGATGTGCATGCCGGCTTGGTGTGCCGCGGCGGCGCCAGTGCGGTGAAGTTCACGTGCGCCGTGATGTCCTGCTCGCCCGGGGACTGGTAGGGATCGGGGGTGGCGGAATGCCGGCGATAGGCCATCACGGTGTCGAGGTGGCGGCCGGCGAGTTGCTGTTCGCGCGTGTATCCGTAATCGATGGCAATGAGGAATCCGCGCTCGATGTTTGCCGCGATCTGCGTCATGGTCTGCTTGCAGAGCAGGCCGGCCTCGGTGCGCATGCCGTTTTCGGGATGGACGCCGTAGCGATCGAGGAATTCGAGTTCTTCGGCTGACGGCGGAGCCCATTCTTCGACGAAGCGGCCGTCGCGGGTTGCGACGCGTAGGGCGCCCTTCTCGGACAGGATCTCGACCGGGAGCGCATCGAAGAACTCGTTGGCGAACACGATGAGCGGAACTTGAGGGGCGAAAGACCGGGGCGTTGGAGTCGCGGTTCAGTGTAGCGACGGCCGCCCTCGGCCGTCGGCTTTTTGCGTCCCTCGTTAAGGCAAGAATTTGTGCTTCTGTGCCAGCACGCTGACTTTCCCCGTAGCAATCCGCTCGCGAAATTGTGCGTTCCAGCCGTTCGCGCAATGAAGGCGAACTTTCCGCCAGCGTGTAGTGCAGCGCGCGGTAGAAGCCGGGGAATTTCTTCTCCGACCAATCGAGCACGTCTTGCGCGAACAATCCCCGGCCCGGGACCCAACTCCAGAAGTTCGATTTGTTCCGGCTCTCCCAGGGCCCGCCAC
Source organism: uncultured Acidobacteriota bacterium (assembly GCA_963733805.1). Classification (GTDB taxonomy): domain Bacteria; phylum Acidobacteriota; class Terriglobia; order Terriglobales; family Acidobacteriaceae; genus Gp1-AA133. The sequence goes on from CAVTEO010000018.1 coordinate 128,111, forward strand.
ATCTCCTCAAACTGGCGCGCGAGCAGGCGTCCGAAGACGGCGTGCACATCGCTGGAGGTGTAGAAGTCGCCCGCCTTGCCAAACTTTCCGCGATCGCGCGAGTAATAGCCCAGCTCCGGGATCGTAAAGGCACAACTCCATGTAACGGGAAAAGGGATCGGTCCGCGCTGGCGGATCTCCTGCTCGATTTTCTGGCGCAGGGTCACAATCCGCGCTCGCGCCGGTCGATGCGGTCCTGCGGCGTGCGGATAAACATTTCGACCAGGTAGTCATGCAGCGCGTCGTACAGCTGGCGCTGGAACTGCCATTCGAATTGCGGATGATCCAGATCGCGCGGGATGCATTTCATAAAGATAGGTATGCACGGGCACGGTGCAATGCATGAGCTGGATGCTGACCTCAACGCCCTCGCCTTTGGATTGCGCGCTAAAACTCAGCAAAGGGTGCTCATAGAGGCGCAGTTGCTGGAGCACGCGCTCAAGGCGGGAGTTGGGTCGGTCGGACATGGCAAAGAATTGTAACGGCTACCCGAACAACTGTATGGGCGGCAATTTGCGTCTAAGGCGGCGGATCTGGAATTTCACACCCTTTGAAGATGAAGAATCGAAATCTGCCGAAAGCAGTCTGCACCGCGGCACCGTACTCGCGATCTCGGGCATGGCGACCGGCTGCGGAACTCGCCACCGCGCTGACGCTGGCGCCCCCGGAACGTCCATCGCTGCAACCCAAAATCCATTAGTTGCCCGCTATTACATCAGCTTCGCCATGCGAGGGGCAGGCCATGGTCCAGTTCGGGCCGGACACTTCTTACGGGCGAAGCACTTCCTGGCAGCCCGTGCCCGGAGGGCACCGTACTGTCAACTTTCTGGTGGCGGGCATGCGCGCCTCCACCACCTACCACATGCGCGCCACGTTGCAGTGCTTTGGCGGGACCTCGACCGGGCAGGATCAGACGTTTACTACGGGCGTCCTGCCGGCCGCTCCCTTTCCCACCGTTACCGTGAGCCGGCCGAATCCTGCGCTCACGCCGTCTGAAAATCCCGGGATCGAGCTGATCAACATATTCGCGCCCAACAACAATTCGCAGCAGTCGTTCTTCACGGATCGCGATGGCCATCCCATCTGGTACTACGATGTCGGAGTGGCCCAGGGCAATGCGCCTTACACGATGAAGCTGCTTCCGAACGGGCACATGATTTTCAGCATTACCCGCAGTGTCACGGCAGGCACAATCCTGCGCGAAGTGGATCTTGCGGGTGCCACAGTACGCGAGCTGGACACCGTTCTATTGGCGCAGAGAATGCAGCAGGCCGGTTTTCACTTCACGATCACCGGTTTTCATCATGACCTGCTTCCGCTCGACAATGGGCACCTGATCGTCCTGGGAAATTTCGCTCGGGCCTTCACGGACCTGCCCGGGTATCCGGGGACCACGCAGGTTCGGGCGACGGTATTGTGGATCTGGACGAAAATTGGAATCCGGTATGGGCATGGTCGGCGTTCGACCATCTCGATGTGAACCGACACCTCGACGGACTGCCCGACTGGACTCACGGCAATGCCCTGGTTCTTACTCCCGAGGATGGCAACCTGCTGTTCTCCATGCGCCACCAGTCGTGGGTGATCAAGATCGACTATAACCACGGCCAGGGGTCGGGAAACGTGCTCTGGAAGCTTGGTTATCAGGGAGACTTCGCACTGCGGCAAGGCGAAGATCCGAGCTTGTGGTTCTCGTACCAGCATTTCCCGTCGGTCATCCGCCAGAACGGATCGCAGACCAGCCTGGTGGTATGGGACAACGGAGATGCTCGCGTGCTGGACGCAAGCGGCGCCTTGTGCACCAATCCGGGCGCGGGCGCTCCCAATCCTTGCTATTCGCGCGCCCAGGTTTACCAGGTCGACGAAAGTGCGAGGGTCGCCGATCTCACGTGGCAAGCCCTGCCCGGATATCTGTCGGTCTGGGGAGGCAGCGTGAACCAGTTGCCGAACGAAAACATCGAGTTTGACATGAACGCTCCCGGTTTGTTTCCGGTCGCGACGCTCGCGTCGGAAGTGCAAGAGGTGACGCAAGCCGCTACTCCCCAGGTCGTTTGGAAAATGGATATCGGGCCACTGCCTTTGTATGCGTACCGGGCGTACCGGGTGCCGAGTTTGTACCCGGGGGTGAGTTGGCAGTACTGAAGGGATGCGGGGATCGGTCGGCCCAGCGGATGCAGAGTTCCGGTGCGCAATCTTTGCCAGGCTGGGCAGCTCCGATCCCTTGAGACGAGACCGGGTTGCTCCGCCGCCACATGCCAGTTTTTCTCGCGAGTGTATAGCGTCATCCACCGTCTGACGTCGTATCCAACCGCGCACGCCGGATTTCCGCGCAAGTGTTCTGAGAACCGTAGCGAGCCCTGGCTGTAATCAGCTGTTAACAAAAACTCTGCGGCGGGCGAGTACAATCGACCGCCAGAGTCCGGTAGTGAGTTTTGAGGCTGAACCAGTTAATCGCGACCCAACCCCACAACTTCGAAATTTCTTAGAAGGAGGAAAGGCCATGAATCCAAAAGTTGCTACACGAGACAGCCAGCAGCCGGCTGATGAGCATGCGATTCGTCCGTTTCACGTGGATTTTCCGGAAACGGAACTCACCGAATTGCGCAAACGCATCAACGCGACCAAGTGGCCGGAACGCGAAACCGTTACCGATGCAACCCAAGGCGTGCAGCTTGCGACCATGCAGGCACTCGCGCGCTACTGGGGGACCGAATACGACTGGCGCAAGGTGGAGGCGCGGCTCAGCGTGCTGCCACAATTCATCACCGAGATCGATGGGCTCAACATTCACTTTATTCACGTTCGCTCGAAGCATGAAAATGCGTTGCCGCTGATCGTTACACACGGATGGCCGGGCTCGATCATCGAACAGATGAAGATCATCGATCCGCTAACCAATCCAACGGCGCATGGCGGCAGCGCATCCGACGCGTTCCACCTGGTGATCCCGTCGTTGCCGGGCTACGGGTTTTCCGGCAAGCCAACCGCGACCGGATGGGATGTTGCTCACATCGCGCGGGCCTGGGTCGTACTGATGAAGCGCCTCGGATACATGCAATTTGTGGCGCAAGGCGGCGATTGGGGCGCGGTAGTCACCGATCAGATGGGCGTGCAGGCGGCTCCGGAGTTGCTCGGCATTCACACCAACATGCCTGGCATCTTTCCAGCCGAGATTGACCAGGCGGCTTTTTCAGGGGCACCGGCGCCAACGGGCCTATCAGCCGATGAGAAGCTCGCTTACGAGCGTTTGCAGTTCGTCTATCAAAAGGGAATCGCGTACGGGTTCCAGATGGGGCTGCGACCGCAGACCTTGTACGGAATCGCGGATTCACCCGTCGGCCTGGCGGCGTATTTCCTGGATCACGACGCGCGCAGCTACGAGCTCATCGCGCGCGCCTTTAGGGAAGAATCCGAAGGCCTCACGCGCGACGACATCCTCGACAACATCACCATCACCTGGTTGACGAACACGGCGCTTTCTGGCGCCCGTCTCTATTGGGAGAATTGGGGCAAACTTGGGTATTTCAATGCGAAGGGCGTCTCCATCCCGGTTGCCGTGAGCGTCTTTCCTGATGAGCTGTACCCGGCTCCGCGGAGCTGGGCAGAGCAGGCATATCCCAGACTGATCCATTTCAACAAGCTCGACAAAGGCGGACACTTTGCGGCCTGGGAGCAGCCGAAACTTCTCACCGACGAACTGCGCGCGGGCTTCCGATCACTGCGTCAGGTGGCGAAGGCGGCGTAGTTGCGCGATCATCGATCGGTAGAAGGGTGCGGAGTGAATGCACTCCGCACTTTTCTAATTTCTGTACTTCGCCGCGTTTCCCATCCTGACCTCGCTGCTTTACACTGAAAAGTTTGAAAAACAACCTCCAACCCTGGATAGAACGCCTGCGCTCCGGTGATGCTCGCGCCTTGGCGCGCGCTATCAGCACGGTGGAGAATCGCGGGCCGGAGTCGGGTGAGTTGCTGAAGGCGTTGTTTCCGCACAGCGGGCGGGCGCGGATGCTCGGGCTTACGGGCGCGCCGGGCGCGGGCAAGAGCACGCTGGTCGATCAGCTTGCGAAGCATTACCGGCGGGCGGGCAAGACGCTCGGGATCATTGCGGTCGATCCCACCAGTCCCTACACCGGGGGCGCGATTCTCGGCGACCGTATCCGCATGCAGGATCACCATGCCGACCCGGGCATTTACATCCGCAGCATGGCGACGCGTGGATCATTGGGCGGGCTGGCGCGCACCACGGCCGACGTGGCCACTGTGCTCGATGCGTCCGGGCGCGACCTGATCCTGATTGAGACGGTCGGCGTCGGGCAGGACGAAGTGGACATCGTGCGGCTGGCGGATATCACGGTCGTGATCCTGGTGCCGGGCATGGGGGATGATGTGCAGACCATCAAGGCCGGCATCATGGAGATTGCCGACATCTTCGTCATCAACAAGAGCGATCGCGACGGCGCCGAGAATGTGGAGCGCGAGGTTCGCGCGATGCAATCGCTCGCGGTGCGTAAGGATGGATGGACTCCGCCCATCGTGAAAACCGTGGCCAGCGAGGGCAAGGGCGTGAGCGAGCTGGCGGCCGCGATCGGCAACTACGAAAATTATCTGAAGAAAGAAAATCTGGTGCTGGCCCGCAATATCCAGAACTGGCGCGAGCGGCTGGTTGAGATGCTGCGCGATGCCATGCTGGAACGAGCGCGGGCGCAACTGGGCGACGGGCAGGCCGAGCAGTTCGCGGCGGAGGTCGCGCAGCACAAGCGCGATCCCTATACGCTGGTGGAGGAGATCGTCCGGAAGGCGGGCTCGTGACGTTTCGTATCGATCATCTGGGAATTGCGGTGAAGTCGCTGGCGGCCGCCAAGAGCATCTACGAGAAGCTGGGGCTGAGCGTGTCTCCGGAGGAAGTGGTCGAGCAGGAAAAAGTGCGGCTGGTGATGGTGCCCGTGGGCGAGAGCCGGCTGGAATTGCTGGAGGCCACATCCGAGGATTCCGCGATTGCGAAATTCATCGCGAAGCGCGGCGAGGGGCTGCACCACGTGTGCATGCGCGTGCCCGACCTGGCGGCGGCGGTGGCGAAGCTGAAGCGCGACGGCGTGCGCCTGGTGTCGGATGAGATCAAGGTCGGCGCGGGCGGGCATCGCTACGTGTTCGTGCACCCGTCGAGCGCGGGCGGGGTGTTGCTGGAATTGGTGGAGGACGCACCCTAGTCGCTAGTCGTCAGTCGCCAGCGCATCAACTGCTCTTCTACCACGGAGACACAGAGGCACAGAGAAGGAGGGCCTTTGTTTTAAGGTTTCTCTGTGCCTCTGTGTCTCTGTGGTGAAGAAACTTGAAAGGGTCGCTGACGACTGGCGACTAACGACTGGCGACTGGTTTCATGATTCTTCTCGCAATCGATACTTCCGGGAAAGATGGTGGCATCACGCTGGCGCGCGTGGATGATTCTGCTCGCGGGTCTGGCGTGCTGGGCGTCATGGAGACCGTTGCGCTCGAGGGCGGGACGTTTTCGGCGCAGCTGGTTCCGCAGATTGCTGGATTGTTGGCTAAGCATGGGTTGACGAAGAACGACATTGGCGCGTTTGCTGTAGCTTCCGGCCCCGGCTCTTTTACGGGCCTGCGGGTTGGATTGGCGGCCATCAAGGCTCTGGCAGAAATTCTCAATAGGCCGATCGCGGCAGTTTCTCGTTTGGAAGCGGTGGCGCACGCCGGAAAAGTTCGAGGCCGAGTTCTGGCGGCTTTGGATGCCGGGCGAAACGAAATTTACGTTGGCGAGTGCGACTTGACCGGTGGTGCGCAAGCGGTCGGGGAGCGCTTGGTCACGCGCGAGGAGTTTCTGAGTCAGCCCCTGGAATGGAGAGTCATGACGCCTGATCGGAGTATTGCAGAGGCCGCGCGCGCGGCCGGGTTCGAGGTCGATGAAGTCGAGCGACCGACCAGTGTTGCGATCGCGCGCATCGGGTGGGAGAAGATTTCCCTGGGCCGCACGACTGCTCCGGAAGATTTGGACGCAAACTACATCCGGCGGTCGGATGCGGAGATCGTTGCGAAGAGGCGCGAGTGAGTTACGAGAAAAAAGCCGCGGGCGGGGGCGCCCGCGCTACACGGACCAGAGACCTGACACCGGCTTTCATGCGCATTCGTCCTGCCACTGCCGCCGACATTCCTGCCATGATGGGGCTGGTCAGCCACTCCGCGACCGCCGCGCGCTGGTCGCGGGCGCAGTACGATCGCGTGTTTGACGAACAGGTTCCGCGCCGTGTGGCGCTGGTGATTGAAGAGGGAACCGCCGTCCGGGGATTCCTCGTGGCACATGAAGTGGCAAACGAGTGGGAGATCGAGAATATTGCGGTCGCCGGGGCGGCGCGGAGGCGCGGACTGGGTACTCGCTTGTTAGGTGAATTTCTCAAGCTGGCCAGTCGGGAAGGAGCAACCGCCGTTTTTCTCGAAGTGCGGGAGTCGAACCGGGCGGCTCGGTTGCTTTACGAAAAATGGTCGTTTCAGGAGAGCGGACGACGTTCCGGCTACTACGCTCAGCCGCAAGAAGATGCCATTGTCTACCGCTTATTCTTTACCTGAATTGCCCCGGCGCCGGTGCAACTATAGGTCACATAAAAATGTGACTTCGAGAGCGCCCTAACGCGAAAATTGGATTGCCGCTCCCGAAAGGCTGTGTTAATTTTTAATTCTCAATTCGGCTAGGGAGGTCTGCAGGATGACTCCGAGAGACCAGCTCCTGGCCAGCCACGATGAGTTTCGTCGGCTGGCGACCGAGCACATGACGTACGCGCAACGCCTCGATTCACTCACCGAAAAAAGATATCTCACCGAAGACGAAAAGATGGAAGAGGTCCGCCTGAAGAAGCTGAAACTGCGCCTGAAAGATCAGATGGAATCGATCGAGCGCAGCTTCCGGCAGCAGATTCAGAACCAGGTCGCTTAATCCACCACCAACGAGAGACGGCGTAGCCGCCATGGGTGATATGTCTCTCGAGCCCGGCGCTTGTAAGCGCCTTTTTTTATTGCAGTTATAAAACCCAACCGTTCCGCTGCACTATAATTCTAAAAGTCCTCATGGTTCGCGACGGCTACTACTACGCCATCCCTTTGTCGCTGGCTGCCTTGCTGATTGGTTGGCTGGCCAGCCCGCCGTGGGCGGTGCCCGCCTGCTTGCTGGCAGCGTTCTGCCTGTGGTTCTTCCGGGATCCGGAGCGCACGGTGCCCGACATACCGGGCGCCATCGTTTCGCCCGGCGATGGGAAGGTCACCCATGTCACCAGCGTGCTGTTCAACGGGGGGGAACATCTGCGCATCAGCATTTTTCTGAACGTGTTCAATGTCCACGTGAACCGCTCGCCGATTGGCGGGGTGATTCGCGAGGTGCGTTACCAGAAGGGCAAGTTCCTGAATGCCATGGCTCCGAATTCCGCGAGCGAGAACGAACAGAATATTGTGACCGTGGAAGGCGAAGGACACTCGGTCACGTTTAGCCAGATTGCTGGCTTGATCGCGCGGCGGATTGTTTTCACAAAGAAAGTCGGAGACCTGGTGCAGCGCGGCGAGCGGGTGGGTCTGATCAAGTTCGGCTCGCGGGTGGACGTGGTGATGCCACCGAACGTCAAAGTCTCGGTCAAGGTGGGAGATCACGTGAAGGGCGCGTCGAGCATTCTTGCCTATGCGCCAGTGGCTCCTGAGGCCTCATCGACGCGCGTGCCGACCACGGTTGCGGGGGCCAGATAAATGGACGGCATGCCCGAGCCCGCCCTAGTTGAAATTCCGAAGCGACGAAGGGAAGACCGTCCGGTGCGCCGCCAGCGCAAGGGCATGTACATATTGCCGTCGCTGTTTACGACAGCGAACCTGGCCGCCGGGTATTACGCGATCCTGCAGACGATGCACGGCTCGGTGGCCGAACCGTGGCATTTTGATTTTGCGGCGAAAGCGATTGGATTTGCGGTGCTGTTTGACGGGCTGGATGGTCGCATCGCGCGAATGACGAAGACCAGCAGCGATTTCGGCCGCGAACTCGATTCGCTGGCGGACGTCATCACTTTTGGAGTTGCCCCGGCCTTGCTCGCCTTCATGTGGGGATTTCACCTGCTGCCGCCGATTGATCCAGAGATGCGCTTTCGGATCGGCCAGTTGGGCGCAGTCGCCAGTTTCCTCTTCCTGGTAGCGGGAGCAAGCCGGCTGGCACGATTCAATATTACGGTGAATCCGCAGCCCTCGAATCCCGGGCGTCCGGACAAGAAGTATTTTGTGGGCATGCCGATTCCGGCCGGCGCGGGAGTGATCGCCGCCATCGTGCACCGGGCGCTGGGTGAGCCGCTGACCTCGGTTGCGCCCTCGGCCATGTGGTTGTGCATGGTTCCGGTGGTAGGCTACCTGATGGTCAGCACCTGGCGCTTTTACAGCTTCAAGGATATTCACTTCAATACGCGCCAGCCGTTCCGTCTGATCGTGTTACTCGGTGCTTTGTTCGCGTTGATCTGGTTCTACTCGCGCTGGGTCCTTTTCGCCATTGCGCTCATCTACATGTTCTCGGGAGTGCTGTGGCGCTTGCAGTGGATCTTCCGGCGCCGGCCTTCGCCTCCCGCTCCACCCGCCTACAAGGAGGCATCGCAGACCTCATGAGTTCGCCGCTGAAATCGACGCCCGTTCCGACTGCTGATCCCATGCGCGCCAAACCGTATCGCGTCGCCGTGGTGGGCGCGGCCTCGTTGCGCGGCAAGGAAGTGGCCGAGGTTCTGAACGACCGGAATTTTCCCGCGGTCGACGTGAAGTTGCTCGACGACGACGAGTCGCTCGGCCAGTTGGAGACCATGGGGGATGAGGTCACGTTCATCCAGCGAGTGCGCAACGAGCAGTTCGATCATCTGGATTTCACGTTCTTCGCTTCCGATCAGAATTCGACCCGCAAGAGCTGGAAAGTGGCGCGCGACGCGGGCAGCGCGATTGTCGATCTTTCTTACGCGCTCGAGGCTGAACCGACGTCCGCGATCCGGTCGCCCTGGATGGAGCGCCAGCTGGGACAGACACCGGTTTTGGAATTGCAGCCGGGGCCGTGCGTGGTCGCGCATCCGGCGTCGGTGGTGCTGGCCTTGCTTGTGGCTCGGGCGTCGAAGGCGGGTAAGATTCGGAGCGTAGCGTGTACTGTGCTCGAGCCCGCGTCGGAGCATGGGCAGAAAGGTATGGACGAACTGCACGAGCAGACGGTAAACCTGCTTTCCTTCCAGGAACTGCCGAAGACGGTGTTCGATACCCAGGTCGCGTTCAACCTGGTAGAGAATTACGGGCCCAACTCGTCGCCTGCGCTGCAGTCAGTCAAGCTGCGCATTCTCAAACATTACAATCGAATCGCCGGAGCGAGTGCGCTGAAACCGGCGATCCAGTTGATTCAGGCGCCGATTTTTCATGGGCATGCCTTTTCGATCTACCTGGAGATGGAGGCGGCGGCCTCGCTGGAGGCGCTTTCGCAGGCGCTGGGTGGAGAGCACGTCACGGTGGCGGCGCGGGCGGAGGATTCACCGAGTAACGTCAACGCGGCCGGCCAAGGGGATATTCTTGTGTCGTTGACGCGCGACGAGAATAATACGAACGGGGTTTGGATGTGGGCCGCGGCTGACAACCTGCGGATTGCCGCCGTCACGGCTGTGGAGTGCGCGGAGACCATGACGCCAACTCGGCCTCGCGGGCAGATTCAATGAAGGCGGCAGAGAAAGCTTTCTAACCGCAGATGCTACGTCTCCCCGCTTCTTATTTGACGACACAGCAAGGTTTTCTGCGGAGGGAATCCATGAGTCGACAACAAGCTGCCAGGTTGGCCTGCAGTCTGGCGCTTGTTATTTCGACCGTTGCTTGCGGATATCACACCGCGGGGCATGTGGTCACGATGCCCGAGAACGTGAAGACGCTCGCCATCCCTGCATTCGTCAACCAGTCGCAGACTTACCGGATCGAACAGACACTTACCTCCGCAGTGGTGCATGAGTTCACCACGCGCACGCATTACCAGATTCTCAACCAGGCGAACGAGGCGGCCGACGCCACTTTGCGTGGAACTGTGCTTACGACCTCGGCTTCTCCTTTGACCTACGATTCGAAGACCGGGCGCGCGGAAAGTATTCTGGTGGTGGTCAGCATGCGCGTGTCGCTCACCGACCGGCAAGGAAAAGTTCTGTTCCAGAATCCCGCGTATGTGTTTCGTGAGCAGTACCAGGTGTCGCAGGAGCCGAGCAGCTTTTTCGAGGAAGATTCCCCGGCCATGGGACGCTTGTCGCGCGACTTCGCGCAAACCCTGGTGAGCAGCGTGCTGGAGGGCTTCTGATGAAGGCCTTCGCGCAGGCCGATCGCTTTGTCTCGGAAGTGTCGGCGAAAAAGCTGCGGCCAGCGTACGTTTTCGTGGGCGATGAAGTGTTTTTCCGCAAGCGCTTCCGCGAGGCCATTCTCCAGCATCTGGTGCCGGACGAGGTGCGCGACTTCAGCCTGTTTGACTGCGACCTGGCGGATACGGATCTGACCGAAGTTCTGGACCGCGCGCGGACTCCTTCGTTGATGGCGCCCTTCCAGGTGTTTTTTGTGCGCGGCGTGAAGACCTTGTTCGGCCGCGGATCGAATGAAGAGAAGCTGGCGGCGATCGAGGAGTACTGCAAAAATCCCAATCCCGATGCCTTGCTGGTGTTCGTCGCGGACCATATCAGCATTCCCGCCGACGTCCGGCGGATGGAGTTGACCGACAAGGAGCGCTACGAACGCATCCGCGAAACCCTGGGACAGTTCTGCGGCATTGTCGAGTTGGCGCGCGTGGAAGAAAGCGAAGCGGTGCGCTGGATTTCCGAATACTGCGCCAGCCGCGAGGTGAAGATCGATACCGACGGTGCGCGCGAGCTGGTGGATGCGCTGGGCGGCGACATGATGATGATCTCCAATGAACTGGAGAAGCTGATTCTCTACGTCGGCGAAAAGAAGCGCATCACGCTGGGCGATGTCGAGACCATGGTGCTGGCGGCGAAGCAGCGGTCGCTCTATGAGCTGACCGACGCGATTTCCGCAAAGGACCGGGTGCGGGCGCTCGAGGTGCTGGACGCGATTCTTTCGACCGGCGACGGCGACGAGGCCGCGATCGGGCATCTTTACATGCTGGCGAAAACCTTCCGGCAAATGCTGGTGATTCTGGAGCGGAATGTGCGCGATCAGCGCGCGCTGTGGGCGGCATTGTGGCAGGGCTTTCGCGTGCCCCCGTTTGCCGCCGAAGACATCATCCGGCAGGCGCGGCGCTATAAATCGAAACGCGAACTGACCAGCGCGATCCGGCTGGTGGGCAAGGCGGACCTGGCCTTGCGGTCGAATCCTCCGACCAAGCGGCTGGTGCTGGAGAAACTGGTGCTGGATCTGACCAGCGAGCCGCGGCCCGAGGCGGGATGGTCGCAGGACGAATTGCAGATCTAAGGAAAAGACAGTCGTTGGTCGTCGGTCGTTGGTCGTTGGCAAAAGCTCATTGCAGCTGTTGACTCATGCTCTCGCCGCAAGATGTGGTTTCCTACCGTGAGATGTGCGACCTCTATGGCGTCAGTTTGCAGCGTGGGATGAACTACCGCATCAAGAGATCTGAGAGCCTAATTTTGATGAGTATTCGTCCGGGTGCTCCTTATGAAGATCGCGTAGAACAAGGCGGACGAGTCGTGGTTTATGAAGGGCATGATGCGCCAAGGCACAAGGACGGCCCAGACCCGAAGTTTGTGGATCAGCCCGAATTTCAGCCAAACGGTCGCCGAACTCAGAACGGCCTCTTTGTCGACGCAGTTCGGCGATTCAAATCTGGCACCGCACCTGCTGAACGAGTAAGGGTATTTGAGAAAATCCGAGACGGGATTTGGGCTTATAACGGCGTGTTTGAGTTGGTCGACGGATGGCAAGAGACTAATGCACGAAGGCAGGTATTCAAGTTCAGGCTACAACTTTTGGACGAGCCTGAATCGCAACTTTCTAACGCGGTACAAACAACCGTCGAACACGATCGAGTCATTCCAAGCGCGGTAAAGCTAGAAGTCTGGAAGAGGGATAAGGGATGCTGCATTCAGTGTGGCTCTAGGGAGAATCTCCATTTCGACCACATCATTCCCTACTCTCTTGGAGGATCGTCCAAAGACGCTGCCAATATCCAAATTCTCTGCGGAAAGCACAATCTCCAGAAAAAAGATCACATCCAATAAGCAGTAATGGACGTACCGGCCTACCTCGCGCGCATTTCTTACCGCGGTCCCATTGATCCGAGCGCAGGGACTCTTCGCGGGCTGCATCTGGCGCATCTTTATTCCGTTCCTTTTGAAAATCTGGACATCTCTCTGGGGCGAAAGATCACTTGTGACGAACAGCGATTCCTTCACAAGATTGTCAAACTGCGGCGAGGCGGGTTTTGTTACGAACTCAACGGAGCGTTTGCGGCTCTGCTGCGCGAACTGGGATTTCGCGTGACCCTGCTCTCCGGGCGTGTTGCCCGGGAGGACGGCAGCGCGTCACCGGATTTCGATCATATGGCTTTGCTGGTGGATCTGGACGAGCCCTGGCTGGCGGACGTTGGATTTGGGGATTCCTTTCTTGAGCCGCTGCGTCTAAAGACGGAGCTGGAGCAGGAACAACTCAGCGGCTGTTTCCGTATTGTTCCGGTAGGGGACGTGATGATTGTGCAGCGCCAGGTCGCGGGGCAGCCCTGGAAGTCGCAATATCAATTCACTTTGCAGCCTTACCGGCTGGAGGACTTCGAAGCCCGCTGCCAGTTTCAGCAGACTTCGCCGGAATCGCACTTCACCCGGCAGCGCGTATGCACGTTGCGGACGCCGGACGGGCGCATCACCCTCTCGGATTTGACCCTGATCCGCACTGTCAAAAATCATCGCGAAGAGCAGACGCTCGAGAACGAGGAGGAGTGGCGGGCCGCTCTCGTCGAATATTTCGGAGTGCGCCTTTGAGGCGTAATCCCTTTCTGCAGACGGTCGTTCGCTGGCTCGGCCTGTCGGCCCTGATCCTCGTCCTGACCTCGCAGTTGGCGGCACAAACGGGCGCGCGCTTTGACCGCCAGATCCAGGCCTATGCGCACAACGGCGATTTCAGCGGATCGGTGCTGGTCGCGCGTGACGGGCACATCCTGTTCGAGAAGTCGTATGGCATGGCGAACTATGAATGGGGCATCGCCAACTCGGAGAAGACAAAGTTCCACATCGCTTCGGTAACCAAGACGTTCACGGCGGCGGCCATTCTCCAGCTTGAGCGCCAGGGCAAACTCAAACTCAGCGATCCCTTGAGCAAGTACGTTCCGGATTTTCTGAACGGCGAGCGAATCACCATCGAGCAGATGCTGACGCATTCCTCGGGACTGCCGGATTTCTATTCACTGCCGGAATACCCTATACGCAAATACCAGAAGGTGACGCTCGCGGACCTGGTCGCGTGGGTGAAAACCAAGCCCCTGGATTTTCTTCCCGGCAGCAAGAGCAGCTACAGCAATACCGGCTATGCGTTTCTGGCGTACATCATTGAGCGAGTGTCGGGGAAGCCGTACGAGCAGTTTCTGGCGGAGGAAATCCTGAAGCCGGCAGGGATGAAGGAGACGGGCACGTTTCGCGATGACGCGATTATTCCAAACCGCGCCACGGGGTACCAGCCGGCATTTGAAGATCACGGGCTGCGCAACGCACCGTCGTATGACAAAACGATTCTTTCCGGATCGGGATCGCTGTATTCGACGACTGCGGACCTTTATCAATGGTGCCGACTGGTGGAGTCGAACAAATTCTTCGATGCGCGCGGGGACCATGCGTACGGCTGGGGCGCGCGCGAAACCAAAAGCAAGCATAAGTCCATCGAGCAGAGCGGGCGTGATCCGGGATTTTCGTCGCACATCGCGTTATTTCCGGAGGATCGGTTGATTGTGATCGTGCTCGGCAATCTGGAGGACGCGGCCGTCAACCTGATGGCGGATGATCTGGCGGCGATTGCACTGGGAGAGGATCCCGCCGGTCCAAGTCCCCGAACCAAGGCAGCACAGGCGGTTTCACATCCTGAGGACTTTGCGGGGACGTACGAGGTGAATCCAACGTTTCTGCTCGACGTAAAAGCGGAAGGAACGGCGCTCTACTTGCGCGGAACCGGCGGGGACTATTTGCCTCTCGAGCCGACCGGGAAGGATTTGTTCTTCTACCGCCAGCTTTATGTAAAGGTTGGGTTCCGACGAGCTAAGGACGGGAAAATCGAGGCGCTGCTTTGGGATGGGGATTATCCGTGTAAGAAGCTGAGTGACAATCCGCGGCCTTGAACATGGGAGACGGGCGAATGTCTTCTCACCACAGAGTCACAGAGACACAGAGAACATCAAAATCAAGTTATCAACAAAAGCAAGACATAGAGTTTTCAGCACGAGCCGCCGAGCCGGAGAATTTCCCAAGGTTCTCTCTGTGTCTCCGTGACTCTGTGGTGAAAAATCCTCCGCAAATGAAAACGGCAAACCCGAAGGCTTGCCGCTATCTAAAACTCGTAAGGTTCGAGAAAACTACTTCGCGCCAACAGCCTGCACGCGCTTGGACAGGCGGGATTTATAGCGGGCAGCGGTGTTCTTGTGGATGACGCCCTTCTGGATGGCCTTGTCGAGGGCCGAGACGGTTTCCCGATAACTCTTTTCGGCGACGGCCTTGTCGCCCTTGGCGATGGATTCCCGCAATTCGCGCAGGGAGCCACGCAGTTGCGAGGTGTTGTTGCGGTTGGTGGCAGTGCGTTTTACGGTCTGACGGGCGCGCTTCAGCGCCGATAAGTGATTCGCCATGCTCTTTAGTTACCTTCGTTTCTGGTAGAGAGATGTTCCGGTGGGTACCGAATACGTTATTGTACGAGAGCAAGTCCTGACTGGTCAAACGGATATGGACAAAGTTCTGGAACGGCTGAAAGTGCTGATCGATTCTTCCACGCCCATCGTCGTGATGGAGACGGTGGAGGAGACGCGGGCGGTTCGCATGGTGCGCCTGGCTTGCTCGGCGCTCAACCTTGCCGCCTTCGAGTGGACGATCGCGACTGGGTTGGCACGGTCGGGCGGAAATCCGGCTGCGCCCGTCATTGAGGGCGGAGCTTTTCCGGCTGGAGGTTATCGAGCGGGCGAGATTAACGACTTCGCAGAAAATGCCAAAGCGCTTTATGACAGCCGGGAGCCGGCCAAGATGCTGGCCAATCTGGAAGGCATTTCGATCGAGGCAGCCTTCATTCTGAAGGACCTGCACCGGCATATGGAAGATCCCGTAGTGGTGCGGCGGTTGCGCGATGTGGGGCAGAAGTTCGCGACCAACAGGCGCACCGTCGTTCTGACGGCGCCGAAGATTTCCATTCCGCCGGAACTGGCGAGCCTGGTGGAGTATCTGGAACTGCCATTGCCGGACCGGTTGCGTTTGCGGCAGATCATTGATGAAGTGCTGGTGAAAGTTTCCAAGACGCATACGCTCCAACGACGGCTTGAGCCCGCCGGGATCGACATGATGGCCGACAACTTGCGGGGGCTGACCGAGGAAGAATCGGAGCGCGCGATTTCACAAGCGCTGGTCGCCAGGTATGCGCTGTGCCCGGAGACCGTCACGGACGTACTGGAGGCGAAAAAGGCGCTGTTGCGGCGGTCCGAGATGCTGGAGTTCGTCGAGGCGTCGGACTCGCTGGCGAGCGTGGGCGGACTGGATAATCTGAAGAAGTTCTTGGCCCAGCGGCGCGGGTCGTGGGAAGAGTCGGCACGTGCGTTCGGACTCGATCCGCCCCGAGGCGTGATCATCCTGGGGGTGCAGGGCTGCGGCAAGAGCATGTGTGCGCGCGCCATCGCGGGGGAATGGAAGTTGCCGCTGGTGAAGTTCGATACGGCCGCGGTCTACGACAAGTACATCGGCGAGACCGAGAAGCGCATTCAGAAAGTCTTCCAGGTCGCCGAGGGCCTCGCGCCCTGTGTGCTGTGGATTGACGAACTGGAGAAAGTCTTCGCCGGGAGCGGCCCGGATTCGGCCTCAGCGGATGCGGGCGTTTCGTCGCGATTGCTGGCCGCGTTTCTTTCCTGGATGCAGGATCGGAAGGCGCCTGTGTTTGTGGCGGCGACCTGCAACAACGTCAGCGTGCTTCCGCCGGAACTGATCCGCAAGGGGCGGTTCGACGAACTGTTCTTCGTAGACTTGCCGAACCAGGCGGAGCGCAAGCAGATTTTCGCAATCCAGCTGAGCAAGAGAAAGAGAAATCCGAGCGAGTTCAGCCTCGACCGCGTGGCCATGGCGGCACGGGGATATTCCGGGGCGGAGATCGAGTCGGTCGTGCAGACGGCGCTCTATGCGGCATATTCGCAGAAACAGCAGCTCAGCGATCAGCATCTGCTGGAGGCGATTCAGGGGACGGTGCCGCTGTCGACCACCCGAGCGGAGGAGATCGAGGCATTGCGGCAATGGGCATCGCAGCGCGCCGTTCCGGCGTCGACGCTGGACGCGCGCGCCGAGCGGGCGTGAAACGAACGACTGAAACTGCCCGAAAGTGCCCTTCCGATTTCGCATCAGGGAGCGTAGCTTTGAGGCCAACTGGCCTATAATTAAACAAAGTTCCCCCGCCGCGTGGATCCATGGAAAAGGGTTTGACCCTCTTAGTTACGGAACCCCGTGTTGTCACCAAGGCCGATCCCCGCCTGCGGTTGCTGCTCGAACTTCAACCTCGACATGAAGTATTTTTCAGTAACTTGGCGGACTTGTTCTCGCGCCGCGCGCCGGCCCCCTTCAAGGGCACCTCGCCTCCCGGCTCCTTCTGGCACGACGTTTTTGTTCCCACGGAGTTGCCCTGGAAGTCGTTCCAGGAATCGTTGCTGTGGCACATGGTGGTCATGATTGCGGCCTGGGCCCTTACGCAAGGCTGGGCCACGCGACCGCGGCCGCATGTGAATCAATCGTCGTACCGGGCTTCCGGTGCGGTTTACTACTCGCCGTCAAAGGCGTATCCGAGCGCGCGCCGCAGCACTCCGCGACAAACGAGCACGCGACGACTCACGCGAAGGGACGGGGTGCGTCGGCAACACCTCGTGCCAAGGCGATGCCCGTCGCGGCGGAAAGTCGTGGAACTCCGAAGCTGGTCCTGCCTCCAGACTTGAAATTGGCGGAAGGTCCGCGATCGCCCAATCTTGCGGCTGATCCGACGATGCCAGCAGTTCCGCTTTCTGCAACCGCACGCACGAATTCGCCGCTGGGCGGGCTGAATGCGGCAGTGGCTCCTCCACCGCCCGACGTGAATGCACAAAGAAAAGGATTGGCGGGATCGCTACAAGCGGGTGTTGTCGCTCCGCCGGTGGACGCGCGAGGAATCGGCAGCCGACCACACGCTGCGCGGGCCGGGCGCGCCGAACGTGATTGCACCGCCGCCAGCGTTGCAGGGACAAGGTCTGCGAGCGGGATCGGGGCCGCGCGGGCTGGCATCGGGGCGCGCGGTCGTGCCTCCGCCGCCATCGGTGGAACACTCCGGGAAAGCGGGCGCACTGTCTGGTCCTGGAGTCGCCGTTGTGCCGCCGCCTCCTTCCTTGCAGGGAGCAGGAATTAGAGGTGGCAACGGCAGAGGGCCTTCGGCGAACGGCGTGGGTGGCGCGGTAGTGCCACCGCCACCATCGGTGCAAGGCAGCGGCGGCGGATTGATGGCCACGTTGAGTTCGTGGTTCTCGAGCAGCCCATCGAAAATCGTGCCTCCACCGCCGGGTCTGCAGGGAGGCGAAGGTGGCGGCACGGGTGGCGGAGCGGCCCGAGTGGGTTCGCTGTCAGGAGGGGGATCGGAGGTCGTTCCCCCGCCTCCGTCGGTGCAAGGCGGTGGCAACGGACGGGGTCGAGTGACGTCATTGGCTTCCGGCGGCACGGAAGTCGTGCCTCCTCCCCCTTCGGTGCAAGGCGCAGGCAGCGGATCGGGAACGCGTGGTGGTTTTGGAAATTCGCTGTCCGGTGGAGGTGCGGAAGTTGTGCCACCGCCTCCATCGCTATCGGGAGCGGGTTCAGGCAGAGGGACCGGGGGCCACCGCGGCGGCTCCTTAACTGCAGGCGGCACGGATGTGGTGCCACCTCCTCCCTCGATTTCGGGCGGAGGCGGGAGTAGCGCGGGCTCGGCGAGCAGCGGCGCAGGCAGCCGTTTGGGGACGCTCGGTGGCGGAGGTGGCGCAGTGGTTCCGCCGCCTCCTGCGATTTCTGGATCGGGCGCTGGCGGAAGCGGCGGCGGCAACCGAATGGGCTCGTTGGGAGGCGGAGGAAATGTCGTGGGGCCTCCCCCTTCCGCGGGAGGCGGAGGCGGTGGTGGTTCAGGCGGCGGTGCGCCGGCCGGTGCGGGAGGTTCTGGAGGAGGAATGAATGCCGGGGCTCCGCCTGACCGCGTGGGTGGAGGATCGGTCTCGACTGGTCCTCTGGAACAAATGGATCCTTTGCCGGATGTTCCGGAGAACGCGCAATCGGCCCCAACGGTGCCGGACAATGCGATGGCTCCGGGTGAAGATCTTCCCGTGCGGCTGATTGCGGTGCCGGGCGCTTCGACGAACGGTTCATTTTTCTCAAAGTACGAAGTTGTGCTGGCCGAGCGCACGATTAAAGGAGACCAGAAGGAAATCATCAAGCTGGTTTACACCTCCCTTCCATATCAGAAGCGACTGGCCGAGTATGACTGGAGCACCACGAGGATTTATAAGTTGCGAGCGACGCCTGATCCAAAATGCGACGAGTCGCTCATGCAGATGATGTGGCCGGAGGGCGGGGAGCAACCCGATGCCGAAGCACAGGCCGAGGGCAACCGGTTGGCCTCGCGGATCGGCGACAAGAGCACGAAATTGCACTGCTACGTCACCACGGCCGATGATTTTCAGCGGGCGATTGCTCACGGGCGGTAAAAAGCTCTTTACTGCAAAGCTCGCAAAGAACTACCGCGAAGGCCGCAAAGAAGTGCCTGGATTTTCTTCGCGTTCTTTGCGCTAACTTTGCGCCCTTCGCGGTTAAAGGTTTCTTCCAACTTCGTAGGATTGTCCGCCATTGCCTTGCCATTGACTCTCACCAATACCCGGGGTAGGCTTGAAAGCAATGGTAGTTGCCTGCACCTCGAGGCCCGCATTCCGGCTGGTTTCCACCCTCACGCAAGATAAGCGTTTGTTTAAAAGCGGCCAGGCACCGGAGCTTCCGGTTCGAGGATAGGTTTGTTTCTGTGAAAGGCGGCACTTGATGGCTGCCGCAAAGGCCGACTTACCGGCGAGTACGGGCCCCCAGAGAGGAAAAACTGACCACCTGAATGAAGAAGAGCATTGAAGTCAGCTCGAATATCGAGACCCTGTTTGGAACCCGCGACGAGAACCTGCACCTGCTCGAAGATGGCCTGAACGTCGCGATCGACCTTCGCTCGAATGGAGTTGAAGTGGAGGGAGCGCCCCGCGATGTGGCCCGCGCCGAGCAAGTTTTCGCCGACTATGACCACCTGCAGCGCTCCGGCTTCAGCTTTAACAACGGCGACCTGAACAGCATGCTGCGCGTTGTGACCACCGATCCAAAAGTGACGCTGCGCGGACTGGCCGAGGCGGGCAAGCAACGCTCGTTCGGGCGGCGCACCGTGCAACCCAAGAGTTCGAACCAGCGCCGTTACCTTGAAGCCATCGAGAAACACGACATGGTATTCGGGGTCGGCCCGGCCGGAACCGGGAAGACTTATCTGGCCGTGGCCATGGCGATCTCTGCGCTGCTAGCCAAGCGGGTGAACCGCATTATCCTCGCGCGGCCAGCGGTGGAGGCGGGCGAGCGGCTCGGATTTCTGCCGGGTACTTTGCAGGACAAGATCGATCCCTACCTGCGCCCGCTGTACGACGCGCTGTATGACATGCTCGATCCCGAGAAGGTCGATCGCTATCTCGAGAAGAATGTCATTGAGATCGCTCCCATCGCGTTCATGCGCGGGCGCACGTTAAATGACTCCTTCGTCATCATGGACGAAGCGCAGAATACGACTTCGGAACAGATGAAGATGTTCGTGACGCGGCTGGGTTTCAACTCGAAGGCCGTGATCACGGGCGACATCACGCAGATCGATTTGCCGAATGCGCGGCGGAGCGGCCTGGTGGAAGCCATCGACATTCTGAAGCCGGTGGAGGGGCTTGCGTTTGTGTACTTCGACGAGTCGGACGTGGTGCGTCATCACCTGGTGCAGCGCATCATCCGCGCGTACGACGAACACAAGGTAAGGGTCGCGGAGCAGCAGATGTCGCTGTCGCTGGAAGCCAAGGCGGCCGACGCCCGGGCGGGGGAAATCCGGTCTGCGCCGGAGCTTCGCGCTCCGGAAGACTCGGCTGCCGTCGAGGGCAATTCGCGCGCGGAGTAATTGGCTGGTTGACGAGGAGGGCGGACGGTGCCCTCCTGTTTTATTTTGGGCGATGGAGTTTGTGGCGGATCGGCCTTCGATCTGCTGGGAGAGGGATGGTTATCTTGCACAAGCGGGTTGCCGGGTTGAGTGAAGGCGCGCTCGACCGCTTCGTGACGCGGGCGAAGCGGGTAGCCGGAGTGCGCGGCGCGGTGACGGTGCTGGTCACCAGCAGCCTGGAGTTGAGGCGGCTCAATCAACGATTCCGCGGCAAGGATAAGCCCACCGACGTGCTGTCGTTTCCAGCCGAGATGATGTCGAAGGGCCGCTTCGCCGGGGATGTGGCGATTTCAGCCGACATCGCTTCGAAGAATGCGCGGCGCCTGGGACATTCGCCCGCGACAGAAGTGAAAGTCCTCGCGCTGCACGGGCTGCTGCATCTGGCCGGCTACGATCACGAAGCCGATAACGGAACGATGGGGCGCAAGGAAACGCGTTTACGGGAGCAACTAAGGTTGCCAGTAGGCTTAATTGAGCGGATCGAAAAGCGGCAGAAAGTCCGCCGGCCTGCCCCGAGGCGTGCGCGATGAACTACGCCGTGGGGGCCGCGCTGCTCTTGCTGGTCGGTGTGCTTACGCTGGTCTCCTACGTGGACCGGCTCTACACCGAGATCGGGAAATTTCTGTCCCGCGAATTCCAGGACAACATCGACTCCTTCGAAAAACTGGTCGAGCCGAGGCTGCGCGCCAGCCGCCCGCGCGCGTCGCTATCGATGGCGATCCTGGTGCCGTTGGTGATGGCGGCGATCGCGATGTCGATAGGCTTCACGGTATTCAGCGACCAGGCCTGGACCGTGCAAGAGATTTTGCAGGCTACGCTAAGCCTGGTGCTGATCATTGTCGTGTTTAACCGGTTTCTGCCCTTTGTCTTTTTTTCCAGAACGAAGGGCGACTGGCTGGTGCCCTGGGCATGGCTGCTGCGGATTCTGATTTACACCGTACTGCCCATTACGCTCATCCTCGGTTTTCTGCAGTCGGTGGCATCGTTAACCAACCGGCCCTCTGAGGAGAAGGCAGAGACTCCCGCTGAGGCGGTGGACGCGCTGATCGAAGCCGGGCAGGAGGAGGGCATCATCCAGGCCAGCGACCGAGATCTGATTCAGTCGGTGGTTGAATTCAGCGCCAAGACAGTGCGCGATGCCATGAAGCCCCGGCCGGAGATGGTCGCGGTGCCCGTCCATACCACATTGGAGCAGTTCATCGAACTGTTGCGCACGAAGCCTTTCTCGCGCGTGCCCGTGTACCGCGAAAGCATCCATAACATTGTGGGGGTGGTATACGCGCAGGATGTTTTGCAGGTGCCCGACAGCGAGGCGCCGGCGCGCACGGTCGAGTCCCTGATGCGCAAGGATGTTTATTTCGTTCCGGAGAGCAAGCTGGGCAGCGACTTGTTGCGCGAAATGCGTAAGAACAACATCCGCATGGCGATCGTGGTGGACGAGTATGGGGGCGTCGCGGGACTGGTCACGATCGAAGACCTGGTCGAGGAAATCGTGGGCGAAATCGGCGACGAACATGAAAAGTCGCAGGTAATCAAGGAGAACGATCACTCCTACATCGTTCCCGGGAAATATGGACGTCGATCACCTTGACGAGCTCTTTGGCGTGCGTCCGGAAGGCAAGGAAGCGACCACGGTGGCGGGACTGGTGACCGAACTGGCGGGGCGAATTCCGCAAAAAGGCGAGATCATCGAGGAAGACGGGTTGCGCTTCGAAGTGCTGGATTCTACCGACCGGCGCGTGGAGCGAGTGCGGATCCACACGGTCGAGCCCCGGCAGATGAAACTGATATAGCTTCCTCGCTTTGTTACGCAGCCCTGCGTGATAGACTGCAAAAATCTTTCACCACAGAGACACAGAGGCACAGAGAAAAGTACCCAATACATGAAATAAGCCATGACAAATTGGGCTCAGTAACGTATGACCCCGCCCTGCGGTACCAATGGATTTTTGCCCAACGGGTTTCTCTGTGTCTCTGTGACTCTGTGGTGAGAACGCCTTCCCAAGCAGAGAATTCTGGATATTCCTTTTATGGCTTTCCGTTCTGGATTCGTTTGCATCCTTGGCCGCCCGAATGCGGGCAAGTCCACCTTGTTGAATGCGCTCGTCGGGCGAGCGGTTGGCCATCATCAGCCCGAAGCCGCAAACTACGCGCAATCGCATCCAGGGCATTCTGCACATTCCGAAAGCAGGGAAGCGGCCGGGAGCGCAAGTAATTCTGATTGATACTCCCGGCGTGCATAAGCCGGATAGCTCGTTGGGACGCAAGATGATGGTGGAGGTGCACGAGGCGCTGGAAGGTTGCGACCTGATCCTGATGCTGGTCGACGATCACGCGGAAAATGGGCCAGCGAAGACGATTTCGCACTCAAACTCGCGCAGCGCTCGGGCACGCCAGTGTTATCTCCTCCTCAACAAGATCGACCTGCTGCGGCGACAAGAAGAAACTGTTGCCCATCATCGAGGAATACCGGAGGCTGCACAGATTTCCGGGAAGTGATTCCGCTGTCTGGCCTGAAGAAAGAAGGCCTTGACACGCTCGCTGGACGCGATTGTGAACGCGCTGCCGGCGGGGCCGGCGTATTTTCCCGGAGGATCAAACCACCGATCAGCCCATGCGCTTCATGGCGGCGGAGATCATCCGGGACAAGTCTTACTAGCCGCAAGGAGGAAGTGCCGCACGCGACTACGGTGATCGTCGAGCAATTCGAGGAGGGCGAGAGGCTGGTGCGGATCGCGGCGGCGATTTACTGCGAGCGCGACGGGCAGAAAGCCATCCTGGTGGGCAAAGGCGGGCAGATGCTGAAGAAGATCGGCACAGCCGCCAGACTTAACATCGAGCGCATGTTAGGGAACAAAGGTGTTTCTCGAGCTTTTCGTGAAGGTGCAGCCGGGATGGCGGGATTCCCGCGCTTTCGTGGATGAACTGGATTGGCGGCGTCAACTCGAGGGACTGCTTCTCCTCCCGGGCGCGCAACGGGAAATGGACGTAAGAATCCGATTTGTCGCGGTAAGCTATCTGGCGATAAGATTGTGCAGTCGCGCGGTAATTCACCTTTGGGGTCAGATAAATTATGGCTGGCGAACCTTCGAGCGGTTGTACCTTCGATCCAGAGAAGTTAGTGCTGAAGTTGAAGGTGACTCTTGCGGCTGACCAGGACGCCATCGATCCGGTGGTTCAGGGGATTATGGAAGTTGTGCGGGAAACGCAATTGTGCCTAGCGGCAAGGAAGATGCGATTGAATTGGCGCTCAGCGAGGCTCTGGCGAATGCGGTGGTTCACGGAGCGAAG
This sequence comes from uncultured Acidobacteriota bacterium, assembly GCA_963733805.1. Taxonomy (GTDB): domain Bacteria; phylum Acidobacteriota; class Terriglobia; order Terriglobales; family Acidobacteriaceae; genus Gp1-AA133. Next base: position 151,847 of record CAVTEO010000018.1, read on the forward strand.
GCGGATCCGAAGAAAATCGTCGAGTGTGACGTGGTGTGCGATGAAGACTCGCGGCATGCTGATTATCGTGCGCGATCCCGGGCCGGGATTCGATCCCAACTCCATTCCAAGCCCGGTCATCGGGCAGAACATTTACTCCAATCACGGGCGCGGGATTTTCCTGATTAATGAATTGATGGACGAAGTGCAGTTCAAGAACAATGGCAAAGAGATTCACATGCTGAAGCGGTAGGGTCTCTGTCTTTTATTGAGCTGCTGTCTGAACAGAGAACGCGGACGGGGGCGCCCGCGCTACATATCATTCCTTTGCTGCGATTCCCAGAGCTTTCATCTTCCGGTAGAGGTGGCTGCGCTCGAGGCCCAGCATTTCCGCGGTGCGGCTGACATTGCCGTGGTTCTCGTCGAGCTTCTTCAGGATGTAATCCCTCTCATAAGCGTCGCGAGCCTGATGCAGGCTGGAGAATTCGGCGCCCGCGGACCGGCGGCTTCCATCGCGATAAACCAGCGGCGGCAGGTGTTTGCGCTCGAAGCGCGTGGTGGTGGGGTTCATGATGACGATGCGCTCGATCACGTTGCGCAATTCGCGCACGTTGCCCGGCCAGGAATAGCGCATGAGGGCTTCGATGGCGTCGTCGGTAATTTCCCGCGAGCGCCGGCCATAGGCGGCGGCGAATTCCTTGAGAAAGTGGCGCGCCAGCAGCGGGACGTCCTCCTTCCGCTCGCGCAGCGGCGGGACGAAGAAAGGGATTACGTTCAGCCGGTAGAACAGGTCCTCGCGAAAATTCCCCTTGGAAATTTCTTCTTCCAGATCCTTGTTGGTGGAAGCGATGACCCGCACGTCGACGGTGATGGCCTCGGAGCCGCCGACCGGGCGTGAAGCGTTGCTCGTCGAGCGTGCGCAACACTTTCGATTGCGTTTTCAGGCTCATGTCGCCGACTTCATCGAGGAAGAGGGTGCCGCCAGTCGCCTTCTGGAATTTGCCTTCCTTATCGGAGGTGGCGCCGGGAAAGGATCCCCGCTGCTGGCCGAACAGTTCGCTCTCGATGGAATCTTCGGGAATCGCGGCGCAATTTACCTCCACAAACATTTCATCTTTGCGCAGGCTGCGGGCATGGATGGCGTGCGCGACCAGTTCCTTGCCGGTGCCCGACTCGCCATAGATCAGGACGCGGCCGTTGGTTGGGCGCCATGATCGACGTCTGCTGGCGAAGGGCCTTCATCGGAACGCTGTCGCCGACGATGATGTTCTTCGATTGCAACTGCTTTTTCAGGTCTCGATTTTCACGGCGCAGCTTCTTCGCCTCGATGGCGTGCTTGATCAGGATAAGGATGCGATCGATGGAAAGCGGCTTTTCGAGGAAATCGTAGGCGCCGAGCTTGGTGGCGCGCACGGCGGTCTCGATGGTGCCGTGCCCGGAGATCATGATGACTTCCGGAGGATTGTCGAGTTCGCGGATCTTCTGGAGCGTTTCCAGGCCATCCATGCCGGGAAGCCAGACATCCAGCAGCACGACGTCAAAGGACTGTTTGTCAAGGAGGCGGAGGCAGGCCTCTCCGCTCTCGGCTTGTTCGGTACGAAGCCTTCGTCGTCGAGCACGCCCTTCAACGATTCGCGGATATCGGATTCGTCGTCGACGATCAGGATGCTAGACATGTTGCAGCAGGGGCGGGGGCGGGTTCGAGAGCGAGCGGCAGTTCCACGATGAAGCGCGTGCCGACAGGGACGATTCTCTTCGACGCGGATGGAGCCGTGATGGTCTTCGACGATGCGGCTCACGATCGCGAGGCCGAGGCCGGTACCGCGTTTCTTGGTCGAGAAATAGGGGAGGAACAATTTTTCTTTGAGTTCCTGCGTGACGCCGTGCCCGGTGTCGGCAATCAGGATTTCGACTGCGTCCCGGCTGGTGACCAGACTGGTGCTGACGCGGATCTCGCGCAAGCAGGCGCCTTCCATGGCTTCGGCGGCATTGTCGACCAGGTTTGCCAGGGCGCGCTTGATGGCTTCGGAATCGGCCATCACTTTGGGGAGATCGGGCGCCAGTTCTTTGCGAACGGTAACTCCGGCGAGACGGCCATCGAACATGTTCAGCGCGCTCTCCACAATGGAGTTGATGCTTGACGGGCTGGGATGCGAAGCGGGAAAGCGCGCCAGCGTGGAGAATTCATCGACCAGGGTGCGAACTGTGTCGACCGAGGAAGCGATCGTTTCGGAGCAATGGCGGATCACTTCGAGCGATGCCGGGTCCGGGCGGGTGCCGCGGTCGAGATGGCGGCGGATGCGATCGGCGGAGAGAGCGATGGGCGTCAGGGGATTCTTGATCTCGTGGGCGACGCGCCGCGCGACTTCGCGCCAGGCCGCCTGCTTCTGCGCTTTCAACAGATCCGATAGATCTTCAAAAATGAGCACGTAGCCCAGCCGCTCGTCCTGATGCTGCAGGGTGGCGACGGTCAGGGCGGCATTCAACTTTGTGCGCGGCAGGGCGATCTCGGTCTGGCTGGTCGTAATGCCCATGCGATCGGCTCGGCGCAGCAGGACCAGCAGATCTTCGACGACATCGTGGGGGAAAACGTCGCCCAGTTCGGAATTGATCATCCGGGAAGTCGGATCATCGCCGGGACCGCTGGGATGGAACATGCGCAGCAGGGCGGGATTGACGTGGGTAATCCGTTTCTGCGCGTCCAGCGAAAGTACGCCCGTCGGGATACTTTCCAGGATGGTTTCGATGTGCCGGCGCCTTTGCTCGAGTGCGGTGTTGGCGGCCCCGAGATCGCGGCTGGAGGCGTCGATTTGCCGACGGCTCGATTCCAACTCCTCGGCCATGCGGTTGAAGGATTGCACGAGGTCGCCGATTTCGTCGGCGGCATTCACCTCCACGCGGTAGTCGAGGCGTCCGCGGGAGATTTCCTGCGTGGCTTCCGCAAGCGCGGCAACCGGACGCGTAACCAGTTTCGAGAGAAACAGCGCGAGCCAGGTGGTGCTGAACAACACCAGCACCGTCAGGAGCAGAAGAAGGCTCATGTAGGTGCGGCGTACGAGTCTTTTCTGCCGGTAAAGTTCGAAATAACGCTTCTGGCTGGCCTGGAGCTGGGTTACCGCTGCTGAAAACTTCTCGGGCAACGGCATGGCAATCAGAATCAGGCCATCGTCGCCCACCGGGGCAGTGCCGAGAATGTATTCTGTCTGTCCCCATGTGAAGGGGGCGGGGGAAGGACCGGAAAGCTGATCGGGCGCGGCTTTCGGGCGGATCTGATCCCATGCCGCGGGGGCGTGGAAACTCGCTTCCGGATTTCCCTTCAGCAGTGCAAATGCAAATCCGCCTTGAAGAGTGGTTGCGTGTTGCTGGAATTCGTTGGCGAGATCGGTAAAGTCGTCGATTCGCGTAAGAGCGCGCGGTGGCCGGGGAACTCGCGATCGAGACCGCCTCGGCGGTGGCGTTCTGCTGGGCATAGGTCGCCAACAGGGATGGCCATCGCGCGCGTATCCTCGCGCACTTCCTCCACGGGGCGCGAGAACCAGCGGTCGATGGTGCGGTTCATCAACCCGTAGGCGAACCAGAACATCACGATCACAGGCAGGAACGAAAGAAGCAGGCCCGTCACTACCAGGCGCGTTCGGAACTTCGATCCCAGAACTCCCATGCGCCGCTCGGCAAAAAGCTTCAGCAGATTGCGCGCCAGCACGAAGGTCAGGGCAACGAAGAGCAGAAAAATCAGCGCCGAGAGCGCCGCAAACAGGAGCAGTTGCTGGTTGCTGTCGGGATTCAGAAACGCGGGCTGATCGAACGATGATTGGGAAAGAAGAATCCCAAACAGCAGCGCGATGCCCACCGCCAGGGGAATGATGACCCGCTTGCGGCGGCGCTGAGGATCCGGAAGTGGTTGGGTCTTGGCCACGAAGTTCGAAAGCTCGGCCGCCAGCGAGCGGCCCAGGCGGCGCCAAAACGCAATTATAGCTGCTGCGAATGCGGGCGCGGCTTATCGTGCGGCTGCGGGGCGAGTGGGGCAGAGGCTCGCGTCCGAACTCGTTCTTGAGGGCCTGGCAGGCGGGCTTGGGGGCGTAGTCCCGGTCGAAGAGCAATGCTTGGCCCTTGGCTGTTTGGTCTTGGACCCGATCCAGGAATACTTGTCGGTGAAACCCCAGGTCTGAATCGCAGCTGCAGCCCGGATGCGCCAGACATGCGGCCGCAATTCTCCGATAGATCTCGGCCTGCCGGCTAAGGTCGGCCGGAGTCGCATGACCCGCGGCGTCGACCGGAAGCGCGACATCCATTTCCGTGATGTGCACCTGGACATCCAGTGCGGTGAACCTGGCGATATTGGCATCGATGCTGTCGAAATCGGCCTGCAAATCGGACAGATGTGCATCTGCATGCCGATGCCGTCGATGGGCACTCCGCGTTGCTTGAAGTCTTTCACCATGGCATAGATTGCGTCGGACTTGGTGTTGATCGCTTCACCCCCGGTGTCGTTGTAAAACAGCAGCGCTTGCGGATCGGCTGCATTTGCCCAGCGAAAGACCTGCTCGATGTAGGCCGTCGACTTTGCCCGCGAACCCGATGCCCGGGCTGGTCGTACCAGATTGAGGGTCGCAACAGGCCGCGCTCATCGAAAGCTTCATTCACGACGTCCCAGGCGAAGACCTTGTCTCGATAGCGCGTGACGACTTTCGTGATGTGCTCCTGCAGAAGCTGGTTGAGTTGTTCGGCGGTGAACGGCTCAGGCGGTAAGCCACGCGGGATTCGAGCCTCCCCACACCAGGGTATGCCCGCGGACTTTCATGCGATGCGTTTCGGCGAACTCCACAACCCGGTCGGCTTGCGTGAAGTCGAAGGTGAAGCGGTCCGGCCGGATTACCCACCACTTCATAGCGTCTTCCGGTTCGAGCATATTGAATTCGCGCGCCAGGGTCAGGGCATACAGGCGCTCGGAAAATAGCGAAGGACGTGCTGCCGCGCCGATGGATATACCGAGCGCGTCCGCTCGGTCGCGCAGGCTTTGTGCCTCGAGATGAACGAGACAGGAGGGGCAACAACAGCAGGATGCGCAGTGAATGCACGAGAACCGGCGGCACGGGTGGGCCTGCCATCAGGCTCGCCGAACGAATGTTTTTTCCCAAGGGAAGTCATCACAGAGCGTTGTGACGAGAGCGGGCGGGAGGTTCGCGGGGTCACCGCATTTCGACGGGCGAGGACGCGCCGCTCCACGGCCATGGTTGTCGCAAAACAGCGGGAGGATTGTACGAAGGTGCATGTACGTCGGGAATCCAATTGCCGCTGCCGCCCTTTGTTTTGTGGAAATTCCGGCATTTTGGCCGGAGCGGCTGCGAATTGGAGGCGTCAGCGCGCCGGACAGGTACTTAGGTTACTGGTGCGGTAACGCATCTGCGGTGACAATTTGTGTCAACGCGAAACGCGCTGCCGTCCCTCTCCCCTGAAAACAAGCGGTTTCGCGCAGACGGCGAGCTGTTCGGCGCTATATCTCTGTCGCTCGATAGGAGATCGTAAGTATGTCGCAACGGCTGGGTGATCTTCTCGTCAAAGAGAAGGTCATAACCCCAGAGCAGTTGGCACAGGCGACCAAGGTGCAGAAGGAGACCAACTGCCGCCTGGGCTCCGCCTTGGTGAAGCTGGGCTTTCTGAACGACGAAGACGTGACGAATTTTCTGTCGCGCCAGTACGGCGTGCCCGCCATCAATCTTTCCTACTTCGAAATCGATCCGGCCGTCGTCAAGTTGATTCCGTTCGAGACCGCCAAGCGTTACCAGATTCTGCCGCTCAGCCGGGTGGGCGCCTCGCTCACCATCGCCATGGTCGATCCGACCAACGTGTTCGCCATGGACGATATCAAGTTCATGACCGGCTTCAATATCGAGCCGGTGGTGGCGTCGGAAAGTTCGATCGCCGAGCGGCATCGAAAAAGCTTACGGCAACTGCGAAAGAGGAAGACCTCGAGCAGGTCATGCAGTCGATCAACGAACTCGACGCCGCCGACGTTGAGCTGCAGGCCGAAGAACAGGAAATGGATCTCGGCGAACTGGAGAAGGCCGCCGACGAAGCTCCCATCGTCAAGCTGGTGAACCTGGTGCTGACCGACGCGGTGAAGCGCGGAGCCAGCGACATTCACATGGAGCCCTACGAGAAGGAATTCCGCGTCCGTTTCCGGATTGACGGCATTCTGCAGACGATCATGACGCCGCCGCTCAAGTTGAAGGACGCCATCACCTCCCGCCTGAAAATCATGGCGAAGCTGGACATCAGCGAAAAGCGGCTGCCGCAGGACGGCCGCATCATGCTGAAGATGGCCATCGGGGGGAAGAAGAAGCAGCTCGACTTCCGCGTCAGCACGCTGCCCACCTTGTGGGGCGAAAAGATCGTGATGCGCTTGCTGGACAAGGAGAACCTGCGTCTGGACATGACCAAGCTGGGCTTCGAACCCGAGTCGCTGGTCAAGTTCGAGAAAGCGATTCTCAAGCCTTACGGCATGGTGCTGGTCACCGGGCCGACCGGGTCGGGCAAGACCAACACGCTGTACTCCTCGATTGCGCGCTTGAACCAGCCCGACACCAACATCATGACCGCCGAGGATCCGGTCGAATTTCAGTTGCAGGGCGTGAACCAGGTGCAGATGAAGGAGCAGATCGGGCTGAACTTCGCGGCCGCGCTGCGCGCCTTCCTGCGGCAGGATCCCAACATCATCCTGGTCGGCGAGATTCGCGACTTTGAAACGGCGGAAATCGCGATCAAAGCCGCGCTCACCGGCCACCTGGTGCTTTCCACGCTGCACACCAACGGCGCGCCGGCAACCATCACCCGACTGATGAACATGGGCATCGAGCCGTTCCTGGTGGCGACCTCGGTCCACCTGATCTGCGCGCAGCGACTGGTCCGGCGCATTTGCAAGGATTGCACGGAGGTGGTCGACGTGCCGCAGCAGGCGCTGATCGAGGCAGGCTACACGCCGGAAGAAGCCAAGACCGTAAAGATTTACAAGGGCAAGGGCTGCGGCGTCTGCAACAACACTGGCTACAAGGGCCGCACCGGCTTGTATGAAGTGATGGAAGTGGACGACGAGATGCGGGAATTGATTCTGGTGGGCGCGTCGGCGGTGGAACTGAAGAAGAAAGCGATTGAGCGGGGCATGATCACGCTGCGGCGCAGCGGCCTGATCAAGGTCAGTCGTCGGGCAGACCACGCTGGAAGAAGTGGCGCGCGAAACGATTCACTGAGTCTGGTTACGGGGAAAGGGAAGGAACATGATATGGCGCTTTCGTTAAGCGAATTGCTGAAAAGAATGATGGAGATGTGCGGCAGCGACCTGCACATCACCACCAATTCACCGCCGCAGGTGCGCGTGCACGGGCACCTGGTGCCGCTGGACATGCCGCCGTTGACGCCGGCTGAGACCAAGCAGCTGGCCTACAGCGTCATGACCGACTCGCAGAAGCACCGCTTTGAAGAAAACCTCGAGCTGGACTTTTCGTTCGGCTTGAAAGGACCTGGCCCGCTTCCGCGCCAACGTGCTTCAACCAGCGCGGCGCGACGGCGCGCGTGTTCCGCGTCATTCCTTCGAGATCAAGTCCTTCGACGCAGCTGGGCCTGCCGGCGGTGGTCAGCAAGCTGTGCGACAAGCCGCGCGGGCTGGTGCTGGTGACCGGGCCGACGGGCTCGGGCAAGTCGACCACGCTGGCCGCCATGCTCGACAAGATCAACACCGAGCGCGCACGAGCACATCATCACCATCGAGGACCCGATCGAGTTCGTGCACAAGCACAAGAACTGCCTGGTGAACCAGCGCGAAGTTGCACGCCGACACCAAGTGCTTTACCGATGCCTTGCGCGCCGCGCTGCGCGAAGACCCGGACGTGGTGCTGATCGGCGAAATGCGCGACCTGGAAACGATCGAATCGGCGCTGCGCATCGCCGAAACCGGCCACTTGACCTTCGGCACGCTGCACACCAACTCGGCGTCGTCGACCATCAACCGCATTATCGACGTCTTCCCGGCGCACCAGCAGCCGCAGATCCGCGCGCAGCTTTCGCTGGTGCTGGAAGGAATCATGTGCCAAAGCGCTGCTGCCCAAGGGCGACGGCAAGGGCCGCGCCATGTGCATGGAGATCCTGGTGCCCAATGCCGCCATCCGCAACCTGATCCGCGAAGACAAGATTCACCAGATTTATTCCGCCATGCAGTCCGGCACAGGACAAGTTCGGCATGCAGACGTTCAACCAGTCGCTGGCGACCGCGTACTTCCAGAAGCAGATCACGCTGGAGATGGCGTTGTTGCGCTCGTGCAACCCGGACGAATTGCAGGAAATGATCAACCGCGGCGCAGGCCTGATGAACCGTCCCACATACCGCCGGGATGGCCAAGGCTGCAACGCCGGACCAAGCGCTAGGCAGCAAGAAGTGAAACCGGCAGTCGGTTAGCTGGAGCAGGATTTACGGGATACGCAAGCAGGGAAGTGAGGAGACAGACACCATGCCAGTCTTTACATTTTCGGGGAAAAGCGCGGCCGGCGAGAAAGTCAGCGGAGAACGGGTAGCCGCCAACAAAGACGTAGTTGCTGCAGCAGCTTGCGCCGCGAGCAGATCACGCCCGGATCGGTCGCGAGAAGGGCAAGGAATTCAACCTGCCCACATTCGGCTCCGGCAAGGTCAAGACCAAGGACATCGCCATCTTCTTCCGCCAGTTCTCGGTCATGATCGATGCCGGATTGCCGCTGGTGCAGTGCCTGGAGATTCTGGCCGGGCAACCAGGAGAACCCGACGTTTCCAGAAGGTGCTGAACGGCGTGCGCACGACGGTGGAAGGCGGCGCGACGCTGGCCAACGCCATGCGCAGTACCCCAAGGTGTTCGACGACCTGACGACCAACATGGTGGAAGCGGGTGAAACCGGCGGTATTCTCGACATCATTCTGCAGCGCCTTGCGGCCTACATCGAAAAGAGCGTCAAGCTGCGGCGCGCCGTAAAGTCGCATTGATTTACCCGGTGGCCGTCGTCTCGATCGCCGGTGCTGATCGTCGGCGCTGTTGCTTGAAGGTGGTGCCGATTTTCGCCAAGCTGTTCGCGGGACTGGGCGTTGATTTGCCGCTGCCCACCCGAATCGTCATCGGGACTGAGCTACTTTGTCGGCAGCACTTCTGGTGGTTCTTTATTCGGTGGGCATCGTCGGCGGCATTCTTCGGGATCAAGGCAGCTCCGCAAGCACCCGCAGGGCCTGTACTTCACCGGATCAACGTTGATGCTGAAGCTGCCGGTGATCGGCATGCTGCTGCGCAAGATCGCGGTGGCGCGCTTCACGCGAACCTCGGTACGCTGATCACCTCCGGCGTGCCCATTCTGGAAGGCTTGGAATCACCGCGCGCACCTCGGGCAACGCGGTGCTCAGGAAGCGCTGATGAAGGTGCGCAAGGCGATCGAAGAAGGCCGCACCATTGTCGATCCGCTGAAGGAAAGCGGACGTGTTTCCGAACATGGTGACGCAGATGATCGGCGTGGGCGAAGCAACCGGCGCCATGGACTGCCATGCTGCAGAAGATCGCCGACTTCTACGAAGACGAAGTGGACGCCGCGACAAGGACATGATGACCATGCTGGAACCGGTGATGATCGGCATTCCTGGGCGTGGTCGGTCGGCGGCATCGTGATTTCGCTGTACATGCCGCTGTTCGCCATGATCGGCAAGTTGGCAGGCTAATTACCGGACGGAGGCCGGGTGCCTGCGCATCCGGCCACGCTGGCCGGCACATGGACGCGCACCGCAAGTCAAACGCTATCGGGCCCAGGGGCGGGCAGCGCTGGAAGTCTGGACACTGAGCAAGATGCATTCGACCTTTGATGAGCGGAACTGGCTGGGTTGGCTGGTCAAGATCCGCATCCTCATCCTGACATTTCTGTTCGGAATTGAGTTGATGGTGGCGCGCATGGCGCAGAGCCCGCTGCCCATGCGTTCGTTCGTCAGCACCATGCTGCTGTGGTACGGCTTGTCTCTGTTCTACATTCTGCTGTTTTCTCTGTGGGAAGATCAGCACGTGCAGGGCGTGCTGCAGGTCGTCACCGACATGGCGATGATCAGCATGGTGGTGCACTTCACCGGGGGATGGGACAGTTCGCTCAACTTCCTCTATCCGCTGGACATCATCGTAGCCTGCATCCTGCTTCCCAAGATGTGGGCATATCTCACGTCGGCGCTGGCCTTCATTCTTTACGGCTGCGTGCTGGAACTGAATTATTACGTGTCGATGCCTTCGTACGCGACTACGCATCCGGGCCCCAACGCTCTGGAAGCCATCATTTTCGTCAACCTGTTCGCCTACCTGGCGGTGGCTTACCTGGCCTGCCTGCTGTCTGCCAAGTTGCGCCAGGTGGACGTGCAACTCAAGGATGCCAGCGGCGCGCTGGAAAGCCTGCAGGCGCTGCACGAGAACATCATTCAGTCCATCAGCGGCGGTCTGATCACGACCGACATCGAGGGCCGGATCACCGTTATCAACACGGCCGCCAAGCGCTTGCTCAGCTGCGGCGACGAACTGATCGGGAAATCGGTCAACCAGTTGTTCATGGATCCGCTGCCGCTGGTCGGCTCCGAGCGGGCGCACGGCGAGGTACGCTTTCAGCCGGCCGACAACTTCCGCAAGACTTTCCGCGTCATCGTCTCCGCTCTGACCATCCCCGGGCGCGATGCTTCGGGCAGCGTTTACACGTTCGACGACCTCACCGAAATCCGGCGTCTGGAACGCGAGGTGCGAATCCAAGATCGGCTGGCCGCCGTGGGCAGGCTGGCAGCCGCGATCGCGCACGAAATCCGCAATCCGCTTACTTCCATCGCGGGCTCGGTCAGCATGCTGTCGGGCGCGACCGAGATGACCGACGAGCAGCGCCAGCTTCTGCAGATTGTGACGCGCGAGTCCGAGCGCCTGAACAACATCATCACCGACTTTCTGGCGTACTCGCGGGGCAAGCAATACCGGTTCGACAAGGTGGACCTGGTGCAGTTGCTGGAAGACACGCTGACCCTGCTCGAAAACCGCATGGTGTCGGAGAACACCGGCATCCGCATCGAGCGGCACTTCAAGGTTCAAGGAGGCGCTTACGCTGGCCGACGGCGACAAGATCAAGCAGGTATTCTGGAATTTTTGCCAGAACGCGGTGCGCGCTATGCCGCAGGGCGGGAGCCTGGCGGTGTCGCTCGACTCGATCGGCGATGACTGGCAGATCAATTTTGCGGATACCGGAGTCGGCATGACCCGACAGCAATCGGAAAAAATCTTCGAGCCCTTCCAATCCGGGTTCGACGGCGGCACGGGGCTGGGTTTGGCGATCGTGTATCAGATCGTGCAGGCGCACGAGGGCAAGGTGTGGGCGCGGTCGAAACTGGGCGAGGGAACCACATTGGTGCTGCGGTTGCGGCGCTGGGGAACCGGTATGCCTCGGCCGAAGAGGAAAAGCGACGGCCACGAGTTGGCCGCGGCGGCCGGCCTGGGCGCCTTGAGTTCAGGGGCAGCCGCGGGAGGGAGAGCGCATGGCTAACATCCTGGTGTGTGACGACGAGCGCTCTATGTGCGAAATGCTCGACATCGCCCTGCGGCGCGAAGGCCACAAGGTGGAGACTGCGAATTCGGGAGAGGCCGCCAAGCGGAAGATCGATGGCGCGCTCTACGACCTCATCATCACCGACATCAAAATGCCGAACATCAACGGCATCGAAGTGCTGCGCCACGCGCAC
>CAVTEO010000019.1:0-313951 GCA_963733805.1 uncultured Acidobacteriota bacterium
GACCATCTATCCCAGGGTCCAGCCCGGAGACATGGGTGACAGAATGTACCGGCTACATGGGTAACACTTTTGGGCCGAAGGGATTTTCCAGCGGTTCCAGCACTCGGGTCTCCAGATCAAAGTATCCCAGATCATAATCCATAGAACTCACCCGCCAGATGTCGTCGTGAACCTCCTGCCGCGTCCAGAATCACCGGAAATCTGAGGACTTCCTTCCATTCGTGTTGGCGGTAGCCACCTACTTGTTTGTGTTGACAGGCAAGGCGCTTGTTAGAGTTGCGAGCATGCGGACCGCCCGGCCTTTGCTCGCCACTGTATCGATAATCACAGACATATCGCTTCCACTGCGCGACCATAGGGGCGGTAGCAAATCCGCAAAACCGTTGCCGGCTTCAGACTGAGCGGCCCGGTTGTTTGCAGGAGGTCGTGTTTCGAATGGCGCCGAGAATCGCTCATGCAGCCAGCTGATGAGTTCTCGGGTATGCGAGGTGAACTTATGAGGCGAGCAGCCATTCTGTTCGTAGGGGTACTTCTGATTGTTCTGTTTGCGCCTTTTGCACTCTCAGGACAGGACCAAGTGGAGTCACAGAAGATCACAGTAAAGGGCAAGGAAGTGAACAACGGTGTCGTAATCCTCGCTGTTCAAGCGGGAAGGAATTCCTTCGATCTGCAGTGCAACAAGGACGTTTCGGGTTGCACGGTTCTGGAACCGGGAGACTACGTGATGGTCCGGCTTCCCAAAAACTGGGGGCTTTACGACTGTGCCAACGCAGAAGTCTATCGAAAATCGGGCAATTCCGAAGTTGGCGACCGGCTTGGGCAGTATTGTCTGGTTGCAACAAGATGAAGTATGCAATTGAAGCTAGTTTCGAACCTGGATGGAGTCAAAGGTCATGTTTCACAGCCTGGATGAACAAATCGAGAGTACGGTGGGTGGCCGTCCGAAGACGATGGAGCAGCTGGCGCGCATCGCGGGCATTGTTGTTCTGTCAGTGGTTGTATTCGGGGGTCTGTGTCTTTTAATTGTGGCCCTCGAATGACGCCTGTTCACGGAGAGACTGAAGCTGGAAAGCTATAGGGGAGTACTCCTTGCCTTTTGCTGTTCCTGTACATGATGAAAGTTGCCTTTAGGCGCTCACCTAGTGTTCTGTGCGTGCTCGCTCGAGGTAGCGGCCGGTCTTCACGTCAACGCGCACGATTTCCCCAGGAGCTATGAACAAGGGAACCCGAATCGAGAAACCATTCTCAAGCGTGGCTTCTTTCCAGGCGGAGTCTTGTTGGGAGTGCGCTCGTGGGGCAGTTGTAGCGACCCGGATTTCCGTCACATCCGGGAAGACGACGCTAATGGGTTCAGCTTCGAAGAACTCGACTGGCATTTCCATTCCCGGTTGCAGGAAATCTTTTCCTGTGCCGAGGATAGCGCCAGGAATCTCAACCTGCTCGAAGGTATCCAGGCGCATGAAAGTACAAGTGTCACCTTCGGCGTACAGGAACTCCATCATCCGACGTTCGAGCTCGAGATCCTGTAGCCTTTCTTGCGGACGGAAATGCGGCTCCCACATCCGGCCGCTTCTCAGGTTAATGAGCTTGGTTTTGACGACGCCGCCCATCTTGGCGGCTCCCGCTTTAGATTCAATTCCGAGAACCCTGTAGATCTGCTTCTCAATGCGGATCTTCATTCCCTCCTGCAGGTCCGATGCGATGACCATCGCGGCAAACCTCTCACTATGCGGCTTTATCCGCGGCAAGCTCCACTGCTAATTTGACGACCTTCGGTTCAACGAGTCTCTCAAAATCGCTCCACGAGAGTCGGATCAGTTCGCGGTGAGATCCCGCATTAAAGGCGATCTCTGGGTCATGAGACAGGCTTTGGTCCACAAAAACAGCCATGCCATAGAGATTTCCAAATGGCGGCATGGCGCCCGTTTCGCAGTCCGGGAACCTGCTCTTGAATTCACCCTCATAAGCGACAGACACGGTTTTGGCGTGCGCGGCTGCCCTTAAGAAGGTAAGGCTAAGCTGGCGAGATGCCGGGAGAACGGCCATCGCGTACGAGCCATCGATTTTCACGATCACGGTTTTCGCGAGTTCTTTTCCGGGGATGTGCGTCAAGGCGGCGATTCCTTGTGCGGTGTAAGCGACCGAGTGAGTAATCACCACGTACTTGATGCCTTCAACATCGAGAAATTGGGTAAGCCGATTGACCGGCATAAAGCCTCCTCTGTTCGTGCAAATGCTCCAGTCGTTCTGTTCCACCTGGGCTTTTCAGTGGCCAGAGGCGGACAGAAGCTACAAGCGCCAGATCAGCTGCGTACAGTCAACACCGGACACTTCCCGTAGCGAACCTCTCAGTAAGGGAAAGGACGATGAAGGGCACTGCATTGTTTTTTCGATCGGGATAGCGCTTGCGTTGGTCGAAGGCGCCCGCGAGCCACAGCAAGAGCAGGATGCTGAGGAAAGCACAGAACGAGGCAACGGCCAGAAACAGAATCCGCATGGCCCACCTCAGCCCCAGTATTAACTTGATTTCCCGGCCAATCCGTGAGTTCGATCACAGCTCATCGTGACAATCTGGCCCGATCGCGGGCTCGATGCAGAAGGCAAAGCGAAGACGGTGAGAACGGTCACTGACGAGATGCACTCTGGCGGGTTATGGTCTGAGTGAATGCGCTGGCCTGGTTCGAGACTTTCTGCCTTGCTGATTCCGACGCTTCTCGGCGCATACGTATTCCTCCATCGGCAACAGAGACTCAAAGATATCGAAGGGCCGCCCGAACAGAAACTGCCACCGTTGGCCGCCTGAGTCGGAGCGGGCGTAGATTCTCTGGCATCATGGGTGTTAGGGAGAGGACTATGTTGGAGTTGGAAGTCGTCCCCTATCCGCCGGTGATGTTCGCATTGGACCCGTTGGCCGCGAATTGTGCAATGGCCGCGTAGGTGAAAAGTAATGTCCGAATGAACTCGGCCTCCTGCGGGAAGATCCCCCCCGGAGGCCGGGAGTTGCCATGCCGGCGCGTCTCAACGCATCCGGGGGCTTCGCTACTCCTCGGCTGCCCCGGCCCATTCCTTAAGAACTAATCTTAGCCACTCCGCCGATCGCAATGGGTAACGAAGAAAAGTTGCACGTTTAAGCGGCGACTCACCGGCAAGTCTCTGGCCAGTTCTTGGTGCCGAGGGACCCTACTCGACCACGCCCTTCCCCTCGCTCACCCGAATGTAGCGGTTTACCGGCAAGGTAGAGATTTTGTCGATCTGCTTGCTAGGGGCTGGCCAGTGAATTTCAAGTGCCTCGATTTTCGCGGCCTTCCCGATTCCCAGGACTTCGCGCGGATCGTGGGAAGACAGGTAGCTGCCCCCGTTGTTCTTGAGCCGAAAGCGCTTTTTTCCGCCAGCGGTCCAATAGATTTTCGCGCCGATGCCGTCGCGGTTGCAGTGCACACCTTCCAGTTTGATCCCGAGCCAGTTGTTTCCCTGGGCTGCACGATTGTTGAGCAGTAGGGGGGCTCCGCCGTTATTTCCAATGATCACATCCAGGGCGCCGTCATTGTCGTAGTCGCCGATGGCCAGGCCGCGCGCCGGGAAAAACTTTTTGAATGCGGGACCTGCCTGCTCGCTGACATTGTGTAAACGACGATTCTCGCTTTGATGAAACAGGAGCAGCGGTTCCTTATATTTCACCTGCATCGAATAGCCGTCGATCATGTCGTCGGGATGCCCGTTCGCGAGGATCAGATCAATCGCGCCATCGTTATCGTAGTCGAAGTATTTCAGGCCCCAGCCACTCAGCAGACGGGTTGCCTGGGCGACATCGTTTACTTGAGCGACATCGCGGAAGGTTTCGTCTTTGTTGTTCTGGTAGGCGGAAAACATTTCATGATCCACGTTGGCGACGAACAAATCCTGCCATCCGTCAGCATCGAAGTCGGCGGCGTCGACGCCCATGCCGGAACGCGCCTGGCCGCTCTCGCTGAAGCCGACTCCGGACTGAAGGCCAACCTCTTCCCATTTCCAGTGGCCGTTTGCGCCCGGGCCGCGATTGAGGAACAGGAAGTTCTGAACGGTATCGTTCGCGACAAACAGGTCCATCCGTCCGTCGCCATTGATATCAGTCGCTACCACCCCCAGTCCTTTGCCTAGTGCCTTCGCGATATCTGTGCCCTTGCTCACCTCCGTAAACGTGCCGTCGCCGTTGTTGTGATAAAGGAAGCTGGCGGTGGGGCGAAAAACGCGGGGAATGCAGTAGTACTTCTTGCCAATCTTGTTATCGCCACATTCGAACTTGTGCTCGCCGGAATAGTCGACAAAGCTGCAGACGAACAAATCAAGCCTGCCGTCATTGTCGTAGTCAAGCCAGACAGCGCTTGTAGTCCAGCCGGGAGTGGCAACGCCGGCTTTCTCGGTGACGTCGGAAAAGGTTCCATCGTGATTGTTTTTATACAAGGTGCACTTGCCGTAAGCAGTCACGAAGATGTCAGGCCAGCCATCGTTGTCGAAATCGCCGACCGCGACTCCCATGCCAAACGAGGATCCGCTGAGCCCAGCCTTTTCGGTCACGTCCGTGAAAGTGCCATTGCGGTTGTTTTTGTAGAGGGCATTGCGCACTGGCTTGGGCGGCTTCCAGAAATCGCTGGGACCACTGTTTACCAGAAAAATGTCCATCCACCCGTCATTGTCGAAGTCGAGGAAGGCACAACCCGGACCCAGCGTCTCGGGAAGATAGTGATTCGCTGACATGGCATTGTCGTGCACCCACTCGATGCCGCTCGTCGATGGGGGAACTTCCGCGAACAGCGGCTCGGACGACACCGGCGGGCCTTGCTGTCCCAAGAGACGAGTTGCGCCGAAGGCGCCGGCCAGCCAAAGCCATTCTCTTCTTGACATCTTCATAGGGGAAATATCCGAAGGGCGAACTTGCCGATCACTGTGCTTTGACCCCGGGTTGCTTGGCCTGCGCCTCCGCGGTCAGCTTCTCAACGATGCCTTTCTCGCGGTTACCATCGACCGGCCGTTTCAGGCGGAAATACGCGATCGACAACGATACGTGAGCCTCAGTAAAGCCAGGCGATTCTTTGACGATCGATTCCAGTGCGCGCCGAGCCTGCTCGATCTTTCCTTCGGAAAGATCGATGGCCGCCAGTTGATAGCGAACTGCCAGGTCTCCCGGCCGGGTCTCCAGCGCGCGCTGAAGATAGGGCTTCGCCTCGTCGAATTTCTGGTCTTGCCGCAGCATTGCGCCCAACTGAAGGTTCGACATGAAATTGTAAGGATCGATTGCCAATTCTGCCTGGAATTCCTTGCGTGCTTCGTCTGGCCCAGCCGTAACCTGCAGGGCTTGCGCGTAGAGAACGTGCGCGCCAGGAAGTTTCGGGTCCAATGCGACTGCTTTGGCGAGTTCGTCGCGCGCGCCGGCGAAATCCGAGACTTCGATCTTGGCGGTGCCCAGCATCAGGTGCGCTTCGGCAGATTCCCCGTTCCGCAAAATGCGATCGACCAGAACCTGCCCTTGGTCAACTTGATGGTCGCGAATCAAAGCCGTTCCCAGGAGATACACGATTCCCATCTCATCGGGATGCTGCTTGTATGCAGGTTCCAGGAGGCCGATCACATCCTTGTTCTGCCCCATGCGCAGGTAGCAGTCGCCGAGCAGCAGGATCGCCTGCAAGTTGCCGGGCTCTTCCTTGTGAACGCGGGTCAACTGATCGACGGCGTCCGCGATTTTTCCCGTTTTGTAATAGGCGAGCGCAAGGTTCAGGCGGAGGCCAGGAGCCGTGGGAGCTTGCTGTAGAGCAATTTTGTACTCGGTGATCGCTTCGGCAAATTGGCCGAGCCCGGCGAGAGCGGCGCCCAGGTTCGATCGAATCGCCACCGCATCAGGCTGGACCTTCAAAAGCTGCCGGTATTCATGGACCGCTCCTTCGAGATCCCCGGCCTTCTGCTTCGCCATTGCATCGTTGAACAGTTCCTGAGGAGTCTGCGCAACAGCGTGGGGAACTGAGCCGGAAAGGAGGATGAAGAACAGAGGAAAAATGACTCTACGCATACTGACTATTGGTCCCCACGCGGCAAGCTCGATTGCTTCACCGGAGCTGCCACCTTGCGCAGCGCAGCTTCGAGTTCGCCAGGATGGAAGTCCTGCTCGCTGAGTCCGGTGCTGAACAAAATTTTGCCACGCTTGTCTACCAGGTACGCCTTGCTGGGCCACGCGGCGTAGGCCTTTTCCGCCGCTCCTCCCATGCTATCAAGAAGGGTAGGGAACGCGATGTGCAATTTACGGACGCACATAGTGGCGTGATCCTGGCGTTCGCCCATATTCGCGGCGGGCTCAAGCACAATACCTTCGCGCTGATTGCGCGTGCTCGCCCAGTCGTTCGTAGAGTGCGCTTCGCGAATGTAGATCAAGTAAAACGGAATCTGGCTCTTGTATTCGGGATAAAGCTTGTTCAGCGTGTCGGCCGCGCTCCGGAAATTCGGACATGTGTAACTGCCGAACACGAGCAGAACCGGGCCGTCGTTGCGAAGTTCTCCCAAACTGACGCGGGCGGCGGTTCCCATCCTGGTGGCCTTGAAGTCCGGCGCGGCCTGGCCTGCGGCGGGCCCGCTTGCAGCAAGCGCTCGAGTTGCACCTAAATCCGCGGCCAGGTTCTTCTCGCGAGTGGCATCGGCGGTCCGATGTAGCTTGGTATCTACGTCTGCGAGATGCTGGTGCACAGCCGCTGATTTGGGCCACTTCTTTTCCAATGCTTCCAGCGTCTGGCGAGCTTCTGCCAGTCGGCCCTCGCGTTCGCTGACTGTGGCCATCTCCAAGGCGGCGGGGAACGAGTTGGGGCGAACGAGCAACGCCTGCCGCAGCAGAGGCTCGGCATCCTTCCATTGCGAACGCGCGGTCAGGATCTGCGCGAGGTAGAG
Organism: uncultured Acidobacteriota bacterium; assembly: GCA_963733805.1. GTDB lineage: Bacteria > Acidobacteriota > Terriglobia > Terriglobales > Acidobacteriaceae > Gp1-AA133. Next base: position 6,907 of record CAVTEO010000019.1, read on the forward strand.
GTTGGCCTCGAATTGGTTTGGATCGGAAGCGAGTTCCTTGCGAAAGGCCTCAGCAGCCGCATCAGGATCGCCCGTATTGAGGAGCGCCTGTCCGTAAAGAGACTGCAAGCCGGGAAGACTCGGGTTCAGTTCAATCGCGCTGGCCAGTTGCTTGACCGCGGCCGGGAAGTCTTTGGCGGCGAACATCTGGTTGCCAAGCAGGAATCGTGCTTCGGCGGAGTCTCCCTTGCCAAGTATGTGGTCGACGCGCTTCTGCCCTTCTGCGATTTGTCCTTCGTTGAGCAGTGCAGTCCCCAGGAGGTAGGCGATCGCGAGCTCGTCACCGTGCTCCGCCTCGACCGGGGTCAGCAGTCTGATCACGTCCTGGTTTTCGCCCATCCGCAAGTGGCAATCGGCCAGCAGGAGAATCGTCTGCAGGTTGTCTGGCGACAGCTCGTGGCTTTTTGCGAATTCGCTTGCGGCCTCCTTGATGCGTCCCGACTTGTAGTAAGCCAAGCCAAGGTTGCGGACAATGTCGCCGTTTTGCGGATCGAGCGCCGCGGCCTTCTTGTATTCCGCGATCGCCTCGTCGAAGCGGCCCAGATGGGCCAGCAGCACCCCTAGATTCGCGTGTACGGCCGCTTCCTTGGGCCGGGCGGCCAGAAACTGCCGATAACCCTGGACGGCTCCTTGGAGGTCTCCGGCTTGCTGCAGGTCGGTGGCGTGGCGCAGCGTGTCCTCGGGTGAAGACTGGCCGAGGGTAGTGCCGATTAGTAAAAATGCTGTGAATAAGGATCGAAACATCGACTTCAAGTTGGATTCGCGAGACACAAAAATGGGATGGCCAAAGCCATCCCATTTTAAACCCCGGTGCAGTTGTGCTTCGATTAGAAGTAGAACTTCACGGCGAATTCAAGCACCCGATTACCTTCCTTCGTCGTAGTTCTGCCGAAGTTAGGATTGTTCAGAGTGATCGCCTGTGTGGTTGCATCCTGCGTGAAGTTCAGGTTCAAGTTGCCAGTACCGTTGAACGACCACAGCGGATGATTCAGGAAGTTATATGCCTGAACCCTGAACTGTAGCCTCTTCGATTCCGTGATCTGGAAGTTCTTGAACAACGCCAGGTCAGAGTTGAAGTAACCCGGTCCGTACACGACGGGAAGCAGTGTGGGGCCATTTTGTCCGACCACGGACGGCGCCGCAAAGCAGCCCGAGTTGACATATTGGTGCGAACTCAAACCTGAGTTCGGGTTGCAAGTTACCAACGGTTGCAGCTGTACTGCGTTTGTTCCAAGAAGGGACTGATTGCCAAGCCCAATCCCTTGGGGGGTTGTCGCGCTAATCGACCCAGGAATAATGACCCTGTCAGCCTGGATGTCGTGGCACGCTGTCGGGTTCCCAGCCGGATTCACGCAGCTGAAGGACATGTTGAAGTTGGCGTTGTTGCTGAGATTGGTGAGGTTGGCGCCACTCTGCAGTTGCGTAATACCAGAGATCTGCCAACCGCTCGTAACTCCGCCGAGGAACCCATGAGCGTGCAGGGGGTTCCCAATGTCGATCGAATAGGCAATGTTGAACAATTGCCGGCGGTCTCCGGGCATCACACCGTAATTATGGGCCAGATTGAACGGGTCCAGTGTGACCGATGGGCCGTTGGCAGGATTGCCCGGCTGAACGATTCCCAAAGACTTCTGATAGGTGTAGTTGGCTTGGATAGTGTAGCGTCCAGCGTGTCTTCCCCATGTCATCTGGAGACCGTTATAGTTGCTGTAGATATTGTTCACAGCAATATTGAGGTCCTGATACCCCTGCAGAGGCCGGTAAGTGTCGGAATTGGCCTTTGAAGGATCCGGCTGCGCGGCTGTGGGCACGATGGTGCCGATCGGAATCAGATTGATGTTGCTGCCTGCGCCGCCAACACTCAACTGGTCTCTGCTACGGTTGCCGACATAGGCAACTTCTAACAGGCCTTGCCAAGGTGTTTGCTGCGACACCGTGAAGCTCCAACTGTCGGTGAACGGCTGCTTGTCGTCCTTGGAATCAACTGCAAAAGGTGATGCCGGTGCGGCCTGCACGTTGATACACGAAAGATTCTTGGCAAACAAAGGATCGGACTGTACAGAGCCGTTCCCAGCACAAGCGGAGCCCCCGCTGTCCCACCAGTTGGTGGGACTCAGATTAGCTTGTGCAGAGCCAGCCGCGAGATCCAAACCATTCGTAAATTGGCCTGAGTGGTAGTAGAAGCGTCCCCAGCCTCCGCGAAGTACCGTCTTCCCGGTCCCGAACAGGTCGTAGGCTGCTCCGAACCGCGGCTGGAAGTACATCGCTTTGGTTGGGAAACCGGTTAGAGGTACCGCACTATTTTTGGCGTGCCATTCGAAACCGCAGAAGTTTGGCGAAGGAGCACAAGCCGGGTCGTACTGCGATGGATTGAAGATGGAGTAACCAAACCCCTCGCGGTCAGTCCAGGGCGTGAAGTGAGTCAAACGAAGCCCAAATTCCACGGTCAGCCGCTTAGTTGCTTTCCATGAATCCTGGCCGAAGAATTCCAGAGTATTGTAGGAAATATCGTTCAACCGGTTGAAATTGGCTTCGTTGTAGCTGGTCATGTTGCCGGTGATCATGTCCGCATAGACGTTTCCAAAGGTTTTTGAGTTCGACGGCAGAAATTGCATGTACCCATTGCTGTTATTGTTGGCCGGCTGCGCATTGCGGATCCACTCATAGAAGAATCCAGCCTTGATGGTGTGCGTCTTCACAACTTTGGTAACCGTGTCACTGACGCTGGGCATCCACTTGTTGGCATACAGACCAGACGACTTGCCGCCCGCTTCGAATCCACCTGGATTGAAGACGAGGGCAGCTTCGCCACCGCCACCGTTGTTTCCAAACGAGGGAATCTGCGAGACGCCGTTGTTGAACAAGCCGGCGTACCCGTAGCCGACTGCCGCACGATCGACTTTCGCCGAGTCAGCGAACACGTTCGGGAAGCCGATGAACGTATAAGCCATCACAGTTTCGTTCGTCATGGTTGGACTGAACACATGCGTAATGGTTCCCGTGATGGAGTCTGACTTGTTCTTTCCCTGGATCTGACTTGGGTAGGGCACCTGGTTTGTTTGGCGCCACCACAGTCCGACGGGGAAGAGTTGCACTTCGCGCTGGTAGTTGTAGCGAACGAAAACCTTTGTGTTGTCGCTGATGTTCCAATCGACGCGTGTCGTGAACTGACGGTTGTTCTGGTTGAAGATCTGCGCCTGCACGTAGTTGTAACCGCCGGTAACATCAGGATTGGCATTGGGAAGTGGATACTGATTCATCAATGCCTGCATATTGGGATCGATCAAATTGGGCAGAACGTGCCCTGTGCCATCGAGAATGGTAGGGCTGGGTGTCCCGGGGGGGTTGCCTGACGCCGTCTTGTGGTTGTTGCCGCCTTCCTTGTCAAGTTCTGCCTGCGAAAAGTCGCCAGCACGCATTCCCTCTGTGGGCACAGTGCCTTGCAGAAGCCCAGTATCGAGAACCTGGTAAAAGTACTCAAAGCCAGCGAAGAAGAATAACTTGTCGCGGTTCTTGTTGAAGCCAGTCCCCGGGATTATTACCGGACCGCCAATGCTGCCGCCAGGATAGTAGTACTTGTTCTGTGGTTTCTTCAGGCCCTGATGGCCGTTCAGCCAGTCATTCGCATTCAGCGCAGCATTGCGAGCAGAGAAGAATCCGCTGCCATGGAAGCTTGATCCACCTGACTTAGTCACCGAGGTGATCAGCGCGGGACCTTTCTGGTTTTCAGCGCTGAAGTTCGAGGTGAGGACGCGGAACTCCTGCAGGAAATCCGAATTGGGATTCACCGGTGTATCGCAGTTGCAGCCTGGGTCGGAAACGTGGGCACCGTCGGCGACGATGTCCAACGAATTGTTTTTCAGACCGTTGTAGGAAAAATTGTTATTTAGCGGGCTCTGGCTGCCAGCGTCTCCGTTGGCATTGATGCCAATCGTTTGGCCAGTGTAGCTCGCCTTGTTCGAGGTACCGGCATTGATGCTGAACCCGGGCGTGATCTTTATGTACTCTGCCGCGTTGCTGCCGACTTGGGTGAAGTTCTGCAACTCTTTCGCAGCGAGCGTGAACGATTTTTCGCCGGAGTCAACCGTCGCAACCGCGAAGTCCTGTTCAGCGGTGACTTCAACAGTCTGCGTGGGGCTGCCTACGGTTAAGGTCACGTTGTTGTTGCGGTGTTCGCCACCGCCCAGGCGAATCTCAGTCGCCTTGTAAAGCTGGAAGCCCGGAGCTTCGACAGTAAGTTGGTACGATCCCACCGGAACCGAAGCGAAGGTGAAGTAGCCGTCGCTGTTTGTAGTTGTTTGGCGTTCCGAGCCCGAGAGTGCATCCTTCAAAGTGACTTTCGCGCCGTTGATGAGCGCACCTGACGGGTCCGAAACCACGCCCGTCAATGTCGCAAAAATTCCTTGCCCCCAAGCATTCGCGCCGAGCAGCGCGAGTAGACAAACGACCACTGCGTACTTTACGGTCTTCGACATGGAAGGAACTCCCTTTGAATCGCCATTAATTCTTTCGCTGAATGCCCCAACGGTGAGACCCTGCGGTTCGACGCTACTGTCTCCCACAAGACAGTCCTTCAAACTCGGCCCTAGTACTTTTGTATTAGCGTGAACCGCCGCCGATTAGGCCTCAACTGGACATGCCTTGTCAAGCACAAAATCGTTATTCTGCTGGCAGATGTGATCTACATCACAATGCTGGGGGCAGCGAAAATCTGAAGGGCAAAATATGGAGATTGGTAGAATCTCGAAATTAATAGAACTTCCCTGCCGTCCATTCGTCATTTTGTGCGCAGCCCGTGGGCGGCGGACGGTAACTCGGGACCCCTAAGCCGCGCTGTCACGACACTTATCTTAAGATTACGTAGGGGCCGCTTGCCCTCACCGGGGACGCCCACCGAAACAGTCGCCGAGACGACGGCGCCACATTTTTTGAGGCCAACTAGCTCCAAAGCCGATCCCAGGAGCGCTCCTGATCCCACTCCGGGGTGGGATCAAAGTACCCAGTCTTTGGCGCGAGATGCTGGCGCACGACGTCTTCATTCAGGGTTACGCCCAGACCAGGCCGGTCCGGAACGTCGATAAAGCCATGGTTCACGATCGGGGTCTTCGCTCCTTCTTCGACAATCGAAGACCACCAGGGCACGTCGAGAGAATGATTCTCAAGCGCCAGGAAATTCAGTGTAGCCGCAGCGCAATGAACATTGGCCATGCAACTCACGGGCGTTCCGGCAAAGTGCATGGCCATCGGTACGCCATACTCCTCCGCCATATCCCCGATCTTGTGTGTTTCCAGAATTCCCCCAGACGTTGCCAGGTCCGGCTGAATCTTGCCCACTGCCTGCGCCTTACACAACACCTCGAATGGCTCTTTCAAATAGATATCCTCTCCAGTGAGAAGGGGCGTGGGGCTTTCGTCCGAAATTTTCTTCAGCAGGTCCGTGTAAGTCCAGGGAAGGACATCCTCTAACCACGACAGGTTGTATTTCTCGTAGGCCCTACTGAGCCGAATAATGGATTTCACTCCCAGATGTCCAAGGTGGTCCATGGCAAGCGGGATCTCCATGCCTACGGCCTCGCGTATCGCTGCGACGTACTGCTCGAGCATGGCGATGCCTTTGTCGGTGACTTCCATTCCCACGAATGGATGCGGCAGTTGATTTTGTTCCCAGTCGGTGAGGCCGGACGGGCCGCTGACGGTGCCGGGTGTGTCGGCGACCATCTCGACGCCCAGATCCATTTTGAGCCAGGTGATCCCCATCGATTCTTTCCGCTCCTTCATCCGCTGCGCATAGACTTTGGGGTCCTTCGATTCGGTGGTATCTGCGTAGAGGCGGATTTTGTCGCGAAACTTGCCGCCGCCGAGCATCACGTAAACCGGAGCGTTGTAGACCTTGCCCATAATGTCCCAGAGCGCCATTTCGATCGCGCACACCCCGCCTCCTTGGCGCGCGTGTCCGCCGAATTGCTTGATCTTGCGGAATATTTTGTCGATTTCCAATGGGTTCTCGCCGACGATCCGGCTCTTGAGGAAGAGTGCGTAGGTCGCGCTGGCGCCGTCACGCACTTCACCGAGCCCGTACACCCCCTGGTTGGTATCGAGGCGGATGATCGGGCAGGGACTTGGACCCGGCTTCACGATCGTGGCCACGCGCATATCGGTGATCTTCAATGTGGAAGGGCTGGAGTTGGTGTTGACGCCTTTGGGGTAGGCCTCCAATGATTCAGCAGCCAAAAAGCTGCTTCCAAGAACCATGGCTGAGGTTTTCAGGATCTCGCGTCGCCCGAAGAGTTTCTTCGTTGTATTCATAAAGGCTCATTCCTCCCAATCAGCATCGCCATGCTCGCAAAATGAAAGTGGAATTGTACGCTTGTAACACCAAGCTTCAGGTTTGACAAATGTTCGGCGATTTGAGAGCTTCAGGGGCATCCTTGCCCGGCATTCTGCAAGTTATGCCACACCGCGTTCTTCAGCTGCGTATTCTTCCCCGATCGGAGGTAACCGGATGATCCGAATGGCAGTTAATCGCAGCACCTGCATGGTTGTTGCGCTCGCGTTTGTTGTCAGTCTGGTGTTGCCAGCGCTGATGCAAGCACAACTCCTGCCTTTTCCAAAGCAGGATCTGGTCGACTACACCGCGCAGAATCCCTTCGATCGGCTCCCGGATGGACGACCGAAGGTCCCTGACGACCTGATCGAAAGAGCTCGAGGACTATCGTCGGAAGAGGTGTGGGCGGTTCTTGAGGAGAAAGGATTTCGCAATCAATACGCCGACGGATTCCACGTGCTGCATCCTGGCAAGACCATGGTCGGCCGCGCGTTCACGGTGCAGTTCATGCCGTTGCGCTCTGACGTGGAAGGCGTCGCCAAAGCAAAAGCGAAAGACCGCGGCCTTCCACAATTGACCAATCAGACGGCGATCGACATGCTGCAGCCCGGCGATGTTCTTGTAGTTGACCTGTTCGGCAAGAAGGTGAATGGAACTATTGTTGGTGACAATCTTTTCTATTACACGATGAAGGCGACACACAGCGGAGGTCTGGTGGTCGATGGCAGCGTTCGCGACCTCGACGGCATTTCGCAAATCGAAATGCCCGCATACTTCCGGGCCGTTGATCCGACTCCGATTGGGGAAGTCATGCTCACGGGCATTAACGTTCCGGTGCGCATCGGAGGAGTTACCGTGATGCCCGGAGATCTCGTCGTAGGCGACCGGGAAGGCGTCTACTTCGTTCCTCCGCAGTTGGTGAAGGAAGTTCTCGATCGGGCCGACGAAACCCATATTCACGACGAATGGACAAAGAAAAAATTCGACGAGGGAAAATACAAGTCGAGCGAGATTTACGGATCGCCCAAAGATCCGAAGCTTCAGCAAGAGTACAAGGACTATTTGAAGAAACGGCTCGACGAAATTCATCAACAGCGCAGCTCAAAGTAACGGAGGCACACCATGTCGAAGGGTAAGGAAATCACGCGACGTGGATTCATGACGCGCGTCGGTCAGGGTTTGGTTGCAGCGAATGTTGCCGGACTGCTGAAGAAGGCCTCCGCTGCACAGCTGGTCGTGCCGGACCCTCCTGGCAAGAAACTGGGATGGGCCATCGTTGGCCTGGGCAGCCTTTCCATCCACCAGATTCTGCCTGCATTTGCCCAGTGTGAGAAATCGAAGGTCGTTGCTCTGGTCAGCGGCCATCCCGACAAGGCCAACAAGCTCGCGCTGCGCTATGGGGTCAGTCCGAAGAACATCTACAACTACCAGAACTACGATTCAATCAAAGACAACCCCGAGGTCGATATCATTTACATCGTCCTGCCGAACGGTATGCACTGCGAGTACACGGTGCGCGGCCTGCAGGCGAGAAAACACGTTCTGACCGAGAAGCCGATGGCCAATACTCCGGCGGAATGCCAGCAAATGGTCGACGCCGGCCGCAAGGCGAACCGCAAACTGATGGTCGCGTATCGCTGCCGCTACGAACCCTACAACCAGGAAGCCATTCGTATGGCGCGGTCCAACGAACTGGGCAAGACCAAGGTGATTCTCGCGGACGCCGGCTTCAACATGGGCGACCCAAACCAGTGGAGGCTGAAGAAAGATCTGGCAGGCGGAGGATCGCTGATGGACATCGGCATCTACGCCCTGCAAGCCGCGCGCTATCTCTCAGGCGAAGAGCCCACACAAGTGAATGGCATGATGTACAGCACTCCGGGCGATCCGCGTTTCAAAGAAGTGGAGGAGGCGATCAACTTTCAGCTGCGCTTCCCCAGTGGAATCCTCGCGAACTGCACCTCAAGTTACGGATACGCGTGGCAAAGCCACTACCGGGTGGTCAAGTCGGAAGGTTGGCTTGAGATGGATCCGGCGACCGCCTACAGCGGTTTGCGCATGCGCGTACACCACGGGAACACAATCGAAGAAAAAGATCTCCCCGTAGTCGATCACTTTGCGGCCGAAATGGAGCACATGTCCAGCTGCGTGATGGAGAACAAGGAACCGCTCACGCCGGGCGAGGAAGGTCTGCGGGACCTGACGATCATGAAAGCGATATACCAGGCGGCAAACACGGGCACAACGGTGACGCTCTGAATTTGGGCCTACCAGCAATGCTGCCGCGGGCCGGGGATCGACGTGTGGTTATGTTCACGGCTTGACCGTGATCGCCTTTCCCGAATAGCGCACGACTTTATCAGGTTCGTCGGTTGCGTCCACGCCAACTCCGTGATTCTCGCGGACAAACACAACGCGAAAACTTCGGTCCTCGAGCATCCCCGGGAAATGACCTTTTCGGTCGCCGATCGTCAAGATCTGTCCGGCTTCCTCCCAGTGAAACGAAATCGTCGCATAGACTCCGTTCTCATAGTTGTAGTTGTCGTTCTCATCCTCGTAGAGCGTGAAATCGCCGTTCGCGCCTCGATAGACGCGCAGTTCAATCGGGTCAGGAGGTTTCTGTGTGCTCCACTCTTCCTCAGGACCCATGGGCACGATCGATCCGGCTCGAATGAATAGCGGAATACGATCCAATGGAGCCGGCGCATCGACGCCGCGCGCGCCGTCCATCGCAGAGCCCATCCAGAAATCAAACCACCTCGACTGCGGAAGATAAAGCCGCCGAGATTGTGTCGCTGGATCGGTTACGGGGTTTACCAGGATGGCGGTCCCGAACATGAACTGATCGCCAATGTTCGCTGCCCGCGCGTCGGTGCGGAAATCCATCACCAGGGCGCGCATGGGTGTGTAGCCCTCGCTGGTAGTTTTCCATGCGAGCGAGTAGATGTACGGGAGCAGGCGGTAGCGAAGCCGATCGAAAGTGACCAGAATTTTTTGCGCATCGGGACCGTAGGACCAGAGTTCGTTCTGATCAGTGCTGCGAGTCCCGTGAACTCGGAGAATTGGATTGAACGTGCCGAACTGAAACCAACGAATGAACAGTTCGCGATAGGCCGGGTCGTCGGGGTTTCCGGAGACGAATCCGCCGATGTCGGTGGTCCAGTACGGCAAGCCAGAAAGGGAGTAGTTGAGCCCGGCCGGGATCTGCTTTTTCAGGAATACCCAATCGGAGTTCACGTCGCCCGACCAGACTGCCGTGGCATTTCGTTGCGCGCCTGCAAAGGCCGAGCGACTCAGAATGAAAACGCGCTTGTCGTGGCTCGCCTCTCGTTGCCCCTGGTAAACGGCCGTAGTGGTCATGAGCGGAAACATGTTTGCGAACCGGGCACCGTTGCCGAGGGCGGTTTTATTGCTCGCGAGAATTGTGGTCTCCTGCCCTTCAGTTTCCGGTTCCGTGGTGTCAAGCCACCAGGCATCAACTCCGATCTTGAAGAGAGCCTTGTCCATCAGATTCCAGTAATACTTTCGCGCGGCCGGGTTGAAAGCGTCGTAGAGAGCCTGGCCGGCTGGATGGAAACCGCCCACCTTCGTCTTCGCGATAAAGAATCCTTGCTTCTCCATGTCGTCATAGGTCTTGGTCCCGGGACGAAAATAGGGCCAGAATGAAATCATCAAGTGGAAGTTGTTCGCGTGCAGATCATCCACCATGCCCTTTGGATCGGGATAGCGCGCTTTGTCGAAAACCGGTTCTCCCATCGTGTACCACCAGAACCAGTCCTGCACGATGTTGTCGACAGGGATATGCAGATCGCGATACTTGTGGGCCACGGCAAGCAATTCGTCCTGGCTCTTGTATCGGTTCTTGCATTGCCAGAACCCGTAGGCCCATTTGCCGAAGAGAGGAGGGGCGCCGGTGAGTTGCCGATACGCGCCAACCAGCTGGTCGAATTCTGGTCCAAAGATGAAGTAGTAATCTACGACGTCGGCCACTTCAGAGCTGACGTACAGCGCGCTCAGAAATCGATTGTTGAAGCGGCTGCGAGAGGTGTTGTTCCAGAAGATGGCGTATCCGTTGCTCGACAAGAAGAAAGGGATGCTGATGTTGGTGTTGTCCTGGGAGATGTCGACTGCCTCACCCCTGTAGTTCCACACCCCGCCCTGGTGCTGGCCGAGACCGTAGAACGCCTCGTATGATTCCCAGAGATTAGAGAACATTTCGGCGTGGTAAGTGTGTTCGCCGTTCACCACGACCGGAGTGAGGCTGCGACCATAATCCTCGAAGAGCTTTTTTCCCTTGGGGTCGTTGAAACGAATGTGCCCATCTTTACGGGTGACGGTTACCTGCAAGCGATTTGTGGAAACAACAACTGACTCTTCGCCGGATTGCATCGACCACTGGGTGGTGGGCCAGTTCTTTTTGATAACTACGTAGTCTGGCGCATCTGGGAACGACTGGCTGGTGGTGTACAGAACCCGGATGATCGAATCCGAACAGACCTGCAACTTCAACATTCCCGACTTCACCTGAAAACGGACTCCGTCGGGCTCACGTTGCACATCGGTGACCGGGTCGAGATCTTTCCATTGGGCCGCGGCAGAAACGGAAGCAACGAGAAGGAAAGCGACCGTCAAACGCGCAAGTGGAGAAGATCCAGACATCCTGCGGCAGGAGGCGAGAGCGAGCAGATAGGGCAACACGGCGGCATGGTAGCGTGGACCGACACGCGATGCAACGTGAACGTTTACTTTTGCGGTTTGGAGCGGGTTAAAGAACTGAGCAGACGCGGGCATTCGATGCCCCGCCAGAAAGTTTTGGGCAAAGCGAGCGACTCGAAATCTTCATCCCATCGCCGAATTGTCGGCTCAGATTGTACTGAGCAAATGGGTGTTCCGTTGTTAGGCCTTGCGGGCCAGCGACTCCTCAAAAAGAGTATTTCAATCCAAATTGAATCTGGCGCATGGTGATAGCGAGCGACGTGATCGTACCCGCAGGTCCCGGATAGTCATCCACGAAGTTGTCCGGTTGCGCGTAATTCGGGTGATTGAAGGCGTTGAAGAACTCAGTCCGAAATTCGAGGCGCTGCCGCTCTGTGATGGCAAATTCCTTTCGCAGCGAGCCGTCAAACACGTTGGATCCCGGTCCAATCAGGCTGTTGCGTCCGGCATTGCCGAAAAAGTAAGTGGAGCCATCTGGAAACTGCTCATACGCAGTCGGATCGAACCACAAGTCCTTTGAACGGTGATCGCGTGGCAGATTGCCATTCCGGAGTTGATTGGGCCGGACCGCGACTTGGGCTCCGGTGTTGGAGGGATCGGTGCCGCCGAGCAACGGGGAAAAGGGGAAGCCGCTGGCCAGAGTGTAGATGCCGCCCACATGCCAGCCTCCAAATAAGGCGTTGAGCGCTCGATTGCTGATGTTTGACCGACTTCCGCCAAATGGTATTTCGTAATCAAAACTGAACACCCAACGGAGTCGCTGGTTGAAGTCCGCCAGTCCCCGCTCCGCAGCGGTGTCGTAACTGTTCTGTGGAAACGGCGCCGCGCAGCAGATCTCGGGCAGATCGTTGATGGCCTTACTGAAGGTGAAGGCGCTCAGGAAATACAGGCCGTGACTCAGATGCTTCTCAGCTTTGACTTGCAAGGAGTTGTAGTTCGAGCTGCCCGTGTTCTGAATGGAAGTGAAGCCGCCGTACAACGGATATGGCCGGCGAGCCTGGATGTCGCCGGGTCCCGGGACAGGATCCTGGTTGCGATCGGTCACGACCTGCAAGTGCGTGCCTTTCGAACCTGCGTAGGCGACCTCGAGGCTGATCGCTCCGGGCAAAGCGTGTTGCACGGCCAGGTTCCAACTTTGGTAGTAAGGCGTGTGCAGATTGGGATCCACGCTCGTGACGCCGGGGTTCACGGCCTGGCTCGGATCCAGTGAGGGAAATCCTTGCGCGACGGTGATCACGGGCGTTACGCCGTCGCTCACGAAGCTAGGTTCATAGAAGAAGGGCAGGTTGTAGGCCAGTTGTAGTGGGGCCGCAGTGCGAATTTCCTGCCCAGCGAAGAAGACTCCGTATGCACCGCGAATGACCGTGTCAGCATTTGAGCCGGGCGTGAAGGCGAATCCGATACGCGGCGAAAAGTTTGCCTTGTCCCCTTTCACGAGCGCGCGCGAGGCGCCGTTCTGAGCGGCCTGAATAAGAGTTCCGGTTGCGTAGTCGAAATTGCTCTGGCGATTGTTGACCTCGACGAGGGGCGAGAAGTAGTCGTAGCGAAGGCCCAGGTTGAGCGTCAGGCGACGACTCACTTTCCAGTCGTCTTGCGCGAATAAGGCGGGGACGTGCTGGCGGTTGCCCAACGCAATCACGGTCGAGATGTTGGCCCGTATGGGTAGACCGAGCAGCATATCCGCGAGAGGCTGCCGTGTCGGACTGGCCCCCTGGGTAAATTGGCCGCTGAACGAAAACTGCCCGCGCGGAGCCGCTTCTTGCGAAATGTTGAACTGACTCCAGCGGACTTCTCCACCGAGCTTGAATGTATGAGCACCTCGCACGAGCGTGAGCACGTCATTGATCTGGCGTTCCTGGCTCGCGAGAATGGTTGGAGCGTATCGGGGATCTCCCACGCGCCGATAGCCGCCGCCCGGGCTGAACAAGGTCAGGCCGTTCACACGGGCATCGTCGGGAACTCCGGAAACCTGTAGTTCGGGCGGTGGAAACGCGGTTCCATTCGGAGGCACGCCGCGGCGAATGTGCACGTAGTTGAAACCCACTCGAACTTCATTGATGGTCCGGGGTGTAAATGCTCGCGTGTAACCCAATGATGCGCCCTTGGTATCTTCGAACCCGTTGCCAGTAAAGGAATCGCCACCATTGGCCAGTCCGGGAAGCGGTGCCGGACGAACGTCGGTTCGTCCACTCATGGAGTAGCGCACAAAGAACTGGTCACGCTGTGAAACGTTGTAGTCCAGCCGGCCGTCGCCTTGATCGATTCGGTCTTGCTCTATGGGAGAAATGACGAAGTTCTGTGAGTTACCAGCCGGCTGATTGGGCTCGGGATAGAGGTTCATAAACGCCTGGCTGATCGGGTCGATACGGTCAGGTGGAATGACGTTGCCGAGGAAGGGCAGACCGGTTGTCGGGTCGTAGATGATAGGCTCGCCAGCATCGGAGAAATTTCCCGCCCGTTCGTTGAGCGTCGGAACCTTGGATTGGAAGTTCAGCGGATTACGAATGATCGTCGCCTGGTAGTCGCCGAACCAAAAGAGTTTGTCCTTGATGATCGGGCCGCCCAGCGTGCCGCCAAACTGGTTCTCCTTGAAGGAAGCCTTCTTCTGTGTGAGATCCTCGAACTGGTCCCGTGCATCGAGCGCAGAATTTCTGAAGAACTCGAACACATTCCCGTGATAGCGATTCGTCCCCGACTTGGTGATGGCATTGACGACGGCGCCCGCACTGCGGCCGAACTCGGCCGAGTAGGTATTGGTCTGCAGCTTGAATTCCTGGATTGCGTCGACGTTGGTACGCAGTACCACACCGCCGTTGTCGTTTGAGTTGTTATCGATGCCATCGAGCAGGAAATTGTTCAGCGTTCCGCGCGTTCCATTGGCGACGAAACTGTTTTGTCCACCCGTACTGCTCCCGCCCGTATTCCCATTGGTCCCGGAGCTGGTGCGCACCACTCCCGTAGTCAAGGTGGCGAGTTGAATGTAGTCCCGCCCATTCAAAGGCAATTGCGTCATCTCTTTGGTGGAAACTACTTCTCCGAGAGAGGAAGTGTCGGTTTGTATGGTCGGCGTTTCTGCTGTCACCACGACGTTCTCCGTGACGGAGCCCACCGCCATGTCGAAGTCGAGCCGCAAACGGTCTTGCACGCGAACCACGAGCGTGCCGCGGGTCTGACTTTTGAATCCGGGTGCTTCGGCCGTCACTTTATAACTGCCGGGTCGCAGAGGAGGCGATGCGAAGTCGCCCGAGCCATCGGCCCGGGTTTTCATGGTTGCGTTGGTGGACGTCTCCACGAACGTGACCGTGGCCGACGGCACACCGGCGCCCTGGCTGTCGCGAACACTGCCGGCAATCGTGCCGGTATCGACCTGCGCGAAAGCGGCCGATAACGTCACGAAGCAAACAAACAAGCACAGCGCCATTCGTCGCACGAGCATGTTGTCCTCCTCTAAGCGTTTATTAAATGGGAAAGATTAAACCACAAAACGAAAGAAAAAGAAACCAAAGCGCCAACCAAAAAGCTGCTAATAAAAAGCAAATTTCATGATAGCGAAGCCAACCGTTGCCGAAGGAAAGAGCATCGGGAGTTTCCCCGCCGGCCCATAATCCGCGCGGTGAAGCCGCAACTCTGTTTCCGGATGATTCGAAAAGCGAGCGATGCGCACTATCGAAGTGCCAAATCCTTCGCAGGAACCCCGGAAGAGCATGGCGTAAAATTCCGAGCTAACTCCGCGAATCTCTCGAGGTAGAGCGTGTTCGAACTTGCCAGTTCGCTTTCAAATCTGGATCTTCCTAAAGTTGTTTTAGCCATCGGTAGCCTTGGTACGGCGGCTTACGGTGTGGTCGACGCCACGAAGGGATTTGGGGGAGGCGTCTCCAATCGCGGCTTCTTAGACATCAAAGAGGTGGTCTCGAAGTTGATTCCCGCCGACTCCGCGAATGTCGCACCAGGCGCAGCTCTCAATCGTGCGTCGGCCCTGCGCACTCTTCGCGCGAACTGGCTGAATGGCATGGTGCTCGGCGATCAGAAGTCGGTAGCCAAGGCTCTCATAAAATTGAACCTGACCGAGGGCAACGCAACCCAGATGGCGGCTGCGACCGGCGTAGAAAAAGACGTCCTTACGAGCATCGCCGCAAAAATGGGATCTGCGATCCCGTTGTCGCTGCAGGAAACTGACGTGTATGGGCGCTTTGATCTTTTGCTGAGCGCCTTACTCGATCAGGGATATCAACGGGCAGACCAGCGCTATCGGAATAGCGCCAAGCTTGCGGCAGTCTTTGTCGCGATCTTTCTTGCGATCCTGGGCGGACGCATCATTGTGGGTGCTGCCTTCTTTTCGAATGGCAGCGAAGTTTTAAGAGCTTTCATCGCTGGACTTCTAGCGACCCCACTGGCGCCAGTAGCGAAAGACCTGTCGAGCGCAATTCAAGCTGCGGCCAGAGCCGCCCAGTCCTGGAGCAAATGAGCTGTGACTTACTTCATTGATCTGCGGGCGGACTCGGTCGGGGGCAATCCGGTCGCGGGTGTGGATGGCGTTGTAGTTCGCACCGAGACACAGCTGAATCCAAATCCGTCGACTCCGCTGGGGCCCGAGCTGGTGCGCTCGATTCAAGGCAGAGACGTGCTCCTCGGGACACACGGTTTTCATGTCAACCGGGGAGATGGCATCGGAAACCTTGCGCATTGGGCGAAGTGGGTGCAGTCCGGTGCAAACGGCTTGTTTGTCGGAGTATTGTGGCCCGGTGATTCACGGTGGATCCCGTTTCTGGATTATCCGGTCGAAGGGAGCGAGGCGATCAAGAGCGGCCAACTACTGGCGGCTTTCTTAGGTGCCAACTTTGCGGGAGCCGCGAGCATTTCTTTTGCGTCGCACAGCCTGGGCGCCCGCATGGTGCTGGAGACCGTTCGCCACTTGCCAACTTCGTTCCGGGTGAAGGCACTCATGTTGTTGGCCGCCGCCATCGATGACAACTGCCTGACTGGCGAGTACAGGGATGCCGCCGCGCGCGTCGGCACGATATCCGTTCTTGCATCCCAGTGCGATGAGGTTTTGAAATGGGCTTTCCCGCTCGGCAATCCGCTGTCCGGGATCATTACGCGGGGAGATCCTTACTGGCATGCCGCCCTCGGCCGCACCGGGCCTACGCCGCCTGATCAACCTGCGAACCTGTCGAAAACTCCGGTTCTTCCCAACTCGTGGGAGTTTGGACACAGCAGTTACATCAACTACAGCGCGGCTGGCTCGGCGGAGGCCGGACCATTTCCGCAACCGACGGTCGTTCAGCCAGAAGGATCACCAAAACCTTCGAGCGCCGTGAACTGGCAACCAGCCTGGGCGGCCGGGTTCGTTTCGACGCGACTGGCATAGCTCGCAAGCCCGGGTCATCGAATGGTTCTCTCTGCGCCTTTGCCGTACGCGTGCTTGTGCTACGATATTGCCTTGTTTTCGAAGCTTTCGCCTATGCCCACCAATCGAGCGCGTCGAATTAGCATCCCCATTGCGATGGATTCGTCTGCCTCGGCTGACTGGGGAACTTTGAGCTGATCGACACTTAACTCAAAGTTCTGAAATTCCCACCACCAGAGGCACTGGATGGTGGGTTTGCTTTTTGCGGTACGTTCTGGCCAGTCGCTGTGCGCTGTCACAATCCCATGCTGAACGGTCGAACATGTCCAAACCTGAGGTAAGCCTGAACACGATCCGCGAAGCCCGCGGCCGCATTACTGGGGCAATCTATTTTTCACCATGCCCGCTATCTCCAAGCATCTCCGAGATCAGCGGCCAGCCTGTGTACCTGAAGCTGGAGAACCTGCAGCGCACCGGATCGTTCAAGGAGCGCGGGGCGCTCAATAAGATTCTGACGCTCAGCGCGCATGACAAAGAGCGCGGTGTCATCGCGGCGAGTGCAGGAAATCATGCTCAGGGAGTGGCTTTCCACGCGCAAGGCAACCGCATCGCGGCAAAGATCGTGATGCCGGTGATGACGCCGCTCGTGAAGGTGAATGCCACGAAGGGTTATGGCGCCCATGTCGTGTTGCACGGAGACGGCTACGATGAAGCCTATGAGCACGCTCTTGGCCTGGCCGAAACCGAGCACCTTGCTTTCATCCATCCGTTCGACGATCCGGCGGTGATTTCCGGACAGGGCACACTCGGCCTCGAACTGCTGGAACAAATCCCTGATCTGGAGGCCGTCGTCGTTCCGATCGGCGGAGGAGGGTTGATCAGCGGGATCGCGTGCGCAGTGAAAGAACTGAAGCCCGCGGTCCGCATCATCGGTGTCCAGGCCGCACGGATGCCTTCGATGCTCGAAGCATTAAAGGCCCACCAGCCCACAGTGATCGCATCGAACCCCACCATTGCCGATGGCATCGCTGTGCGGCGTTCCGGCGAGCGAACGCTACAACTCATTGAGAAATACGTGGACGATGTCGTCGCGGTTGAAGAAGAAGAAATTGCCAGTGGAATTCTCACTCTTTTAGAGCGTGAAAAGATGCTGGCCGAGGGCGCCGGGGCTGCGGCCGTCGCGGCGCTTCTTCATCGCAAGGCGAAGCTCAAGAACAAGAAAACAGTCGCTCTGGTGTGCGGCGGAAACATCGACGTCACCTTGTTGTCGCGCATTATTCAGCGCGGCCTTGTGAAAGACGCTCGCCTGGTTCGCCTGCAGATCCACTTGTCGGATCGTCCCGGTTCGCTGCATCAACTCACAAAAATCATCGCCGCCCACCACGCCAACATCGTCGAGCTGCAATTTGATCGCGCTTACTACGGCGTGAGCCTGGGCGACACGCTGATTGACGTGACGCTCGAAACTCGCGGGAAAGATCAGATTCAGCGCATCCTCGAGGCTCTCGCCGATGCTGGCTACCGCCACGAGCGCGTTCTCTAGCGGGAATTTCTGTCCACCAAGGTGTCGACAACATCATTTCGCCACGATGACACGGTTGGTTTATGCTTGCCTCCGCCCGGAGGATAACGTGATCATTCTTTCCCGAATTCTGCGGCACTTCTTCGTCTTTTTTGTCTGCTGGTCCAACCTGCCCGCCACCTCGGCGCAATCGGTGAACCCCGAACTCTATCAGGGGATGCGTTGGCGCATGATCGGCCCATTTCGCGGCGGCCGGACAATCGCAATCTCGGGCATTCCCAGCAAACCGAATATCTTCTACATGGCTCCCAACAACGGCGGCGTGTGGAAGACCACCGACTACGGACACACCTGGAATCCGATTTTTGATGATCAGCCGACCGGCTCTATCGGCACGCTTGCTGTGGCGCCTTCCAATCCCGACATCATTTACGTAGGCAGCGGCGAAGGTCTGCGGCGTCCTGATCTCTCGGTTGGAGACGGCATTTACAAATCCACCGACGGCGGGAAAAGTTGGAAGCATCTCGGCCTGCGCGATGCCCAACAGATCTCCGCAATCATCGTCGATCCAAAAGATCCGAACCGGCTTTTGGTCGCTGCTGTCGGCCATCCGTATGGCCCGAATGCCGAGCGCGGAATCTTCCGGTCGCTCGATGGCGGCGAGAACTGGGAGAAAGTTTTATCCAAGAATGATGACGTCGGCGGCGCGGACCTCGCGTTCGATCCTCGAAACGCACAGACCATTTATGGCGTGCTGTGGGCATCTCGTCGGCCGCCCTGGACTACGGGGAACTCCTATGGCGCAGCTGGCAGCGGCCTTTACAAGTCGGAGGATGGCGGAAAGACGTGGCGTGAGTTGACCAGGGGTTTGCCTTCGGGCGCCGATCTTGGCCGCATCGGGATCGCCATCGCGCCGAGTGATCCGAAGCGCATGTATGCGATGGTGCAGTCCCAGAGTGCGGGTGGCGTATACCGGTCGGATGACGCCGGCGAAAGCTGGACGCGCGTCAATTCGGAGGAGCGTGTCTGTGGTCGAGGAGACGACTTCGCATTTATCCGCGTGCATCCCAACGAGCCGGACACCATCTTTGTTCCCAACACGTCGGCCTACCGGTCGACTGATGGCGGACGCACTTACACCGCGTTCCGGGGCGCGCCCGGCGGCGATGACTATCACACAGTATGGATTAACCCCGAGAATCCGCAGATCATTGCGATGGCCAGCGACCAGGGAGTCGTCATCAGTGTGAATGGCGGCGAAACCTGGAGTACCTGGTACAACCAACCCACCGCCCAGTTCTACCACGTCATCACCGACAACCAGTTTCCGTATTGGGTTTACGGCGGCCAGCAGGAAAGCGGAAGCGTCGGGATCACGAGCCGAAGCGACTTTGGGGAGATCACGTTTCGCGATTGGTATCCCGTCGGCGTGGAAGAATACGGGTACGTGGCGCCGGACCCGCTGGACCCCAACATTATTTATGGCGGCAAGGTCACCAGGTTCAATCGCACCACAGGTCAAACGCAGGATGTTTCACCGGTGGTGCTGCGCACCGGCAAGTACCGGTTCAACCGGACCGCACCCCTGATATTCTCACCTGCTGATCCGCATACGCTGTATCTCGGTTCGAATGTCCTGTTCAAAACGACAGATGGCGGCAACAGCTGGCAAATGGCGAGCCCCGACCTGACCCGAGAGGACCCCGGAGTTCCCGCGACGCTCGGGCCTTTTGTCGACGCGGATCCAGCCAAGGGAAAGCATCGCGGAGTGATCTACTCTATCGCTCCGTCTCCGAAAGACAGGAATCTGATCTGGGCCGGAACGGACGACGGGCTCATCCACCTCACGCGCGACGCAGGCAAGACGTGGCAGAACGTGTCGCCTCCCAACCTTACGCCCTGGGCCAAAATCGCGCAGCTGGATGCATCACACTTCGATTCGAATACGGCCTATGCCGCCGTGAATCGCTTACGGCTGGATGATCTGCGTCCTTATGTTTACCGCACGCACGACGGCGGCAAAACCTGGCAGCTCATTACGGCGGGAATCGCCGACAATGAGCCAGTAAACAGTGTGCGCGAAGATCCGGTCCGCAAGGGATTGCTGTTTGCAGGCACCGAGCGGACGGTTTATTTCTCCATCGACGACGGGGATCACTGGCAATCGCTGAAGCTGAATCTTCCCGCCAGCTCGATTCGGGATCTGGTGGTGCACAACGACGATGTGGTGGTGGGCACTCACGGACGGTCCTTCTGGATCCTGGACAACATCACGCCGCTGCGGCAACTCAATCCGCAGGTCGCCGTATCCGAGGCTTACCTGTTCGCACCGCAGCTCACCTACCGGGTGCGGAGAAATAACGGGACCGATACGCCGCTGCCCCCTGATATCCCGGCAGGTCAAAATCCCCCTGACGGAGCCCTGTTCGACTACTGGCTGAAATCCGAGGTCACGGGCGATGTCACCCTGGAAATTGCCGACTCCTCCGGCAAGCTGGTGCGCCGCTTCTCGAGTGCGGACAAACCCGATGTACTCGACGCAAAAGACATCAATGTGCCGACGTACTGGATTCGTCCCCCGCGCAACCTATCCACCGGGGCCGGCATGCACCGCTTTGTCTGGGATCTTCACTACCCGCCCCCGCCGGCCCTTGATCGCGACTACCCGATTTCGGCGATTGTTGGCGATACCCCTCTCTATCCGCTGGGCGCGCCGGTCTTGCCGGGAACTTACTCGATCAAGCTGACTGCGGGCGGAAAGACTCTCACGCAACCGCTCACCATCAAAATGGACCCCCGCGTCAAAACTTCTCCGGAAGGACTGAAGGCTCAGTTTGAAATGGAAATGAAGATTGTCGAGGCAATGCAGCGTGATTTCGATGCGTTGACCGAGGTCCAAACGCTTCGGAAGGCACTGAAGCAGAGTATGACTTCCGGTCCGGCAAATCTTGCATCGCAAGTCGCAGAATTCGATAGGAAACTTGCCCAAGTTGAAGGAACGGCTGGTGGCTACGGTGCGCAATATCTAAGCACGCCGGCGGGTCGAGGGCTGGCGCGCCTGAACAGTGGGCTGAGCAGTCTGCTGGCGATCGTGGACTCTGCAGATGCCGTGCCCACAACCCAGGCCGTTACTACATTCACTGAAGTCAAGCGCGCGCTCGACGAACAACTGGCGCAGTGGGTGGGTCTACGAAACAAAGATCTTGCAGCGCTGAATCAGCAGCTTAAGCAGGCGGGCGTATCACCGATCGAAGTGCCGACAACAAGGGAGGAGAAGAAGTAATTTGTGAGCGTGTTGCTCTCTTCGCTGGCTACGCAGTCTTCTTTTCGTGCTCGCGCAGGATCGCGTAGGTCGCGTCCTCGATGCGGCTCAAGACCGTCTCGCTGCGCGGTTGTGCACGGCGTTCGCCTGGCAAGTTGGAAAGCTCAATCTCGAACGGTAGTTTCAAACTGCTTGCGGGGATGTCTGCCATAGGTCGCCACCAAACACGACATTGTGCAGGCATTCGGGTGGAAGGGGAATTGCACGATTTGATTCCTCACCCAGCCGGCTGATTTGACTGGGCAAGGCGTTCGTGGAGGTAGCGTCGCAGGGCGTCCTGCCAGGTTGGCAGTTGCAATCCGAATTGTTGAAGGCTGGCTTGCGATAAGACGGAGTACTTGGGCCTCTTTGCCGGCCGCACGAACTTCTCGCTGGAAGTCGGACGAACCCTGACCGGCAATTCCGCTTGCCTGACAATCTCAGAAGCGAACTCGTACCACGTGCAGTCGCCGCGATTGGTCGCGTGCACGATGCCGGTCGCCCCGCCGCGGCACAGCTCGACAATCGCGCGCGCGAGATCGATCGTGTACGTCGGGCTTCCGCGCTGGTCATCGACCACGTCCAGTTCCTCCCGAGTTTGTGCAAGCTTCAGAATCGTATCGGGGAAACACTTCCCGCCGATTCCAAATACCCATGAGGTCCGAAGAATGCACGCTTCAGGTTGAAGTCTGCGGATCTCCGTCTCCGCAGCCGCCTTTGTTTTTCCATAAACGGTCTGCGGTGAGAGCGGCTCATCAATCTCGTAGAGCGTGTTCTTGCTGCCGTCGAAAACGTAGTCCGTGCTCAGAAAGAGGAGGCGAACTCCGGCCTGCGCGCACGCCTTTGCAACGGTGGCCGCCCCTCGGCAATTGACATCGAACGCAAGGTCGGAATGCGTCTCGCAGCCGTCAACGTCGGTGTAGGCAGCCGCGAGCACGACCCACTCGGGCCGGTGCTCGCGGAGCGCATTGCCAACCTGCTCCTCCGAGCGGATGTCAGCATCCGCGGACCCCAGGCCGACGACTTCGTCTCCCTGCCATTCTCGCATGAGGGCCTTGCCCAGCAGGCCGGTTGCACCGAAGATGGTGACGCGCATGAAGGGATTGTCCTACGCGAACTTCTCTGCATCGCGGAAAAGTGTTCCGCGTTGATCCTTGCTCGAAATAATTGGATCACCCGCGAGCTGCCAGTCGATGTTCAACTCGGGATCGTTCCAGGCCAGCGTTCGCTCCGCCTCGGGGGAGTAGTAGTCGGTCGCTTTATACAACACATGTGCGTTCTCGGAAACTACGCGAAACCCGTGGGCAAATCCGGGGGGAATCCATAACATGTGTTGGTTCTCGTCGGAGAGCGGGACAGCACTCCATCGTCCAAAGCTCCGTGAGCTTTTCCGCAAGTCGACGACTACATCAAGAATCTCGCCCACGATGACTCGTACCAGCTTTCCTTGCGTCTGCCGCATCTGATAGTGCAGACCGCGCACCACATTGCGGATCGAAAACGACTGATTGTCCTGGACAAAATGATCTTTGATCCCGGCGTCCGCGAGGGCGCGTTCGTTGTAACTCTCCAGGAAAAATCCCCGCGCGTCGCCGAACACCTTCGGCTCCAGAACGAATACTCCCTCGAGCGGCGTGCTGAGTTTTTTCATGCGGTGGTTTCCGAGCGTTTAAAAGACCTTGTCTCGCAGCAGCAGAAGAAGATATTCGCCATACGCGTTTTTCATGGACCGTCCGGCCGCCTCAAGTTGCTGCCCCGTGATATAGCCCGAGCGATAGGCGATTTCTTCCGGACAAGCGACCATCAATCCCTGGCGTTTTTCGATCGCCTGGATATACATCGACGCATCCATCAAGGATTCGTGCGTGCCGGTATCAAGCCAGGCCATGCCTCGGCCCATTACGATGACCTCGAGTTGTCCCCGTTCCAGATAGGTCTTATTCACGTCGGTGATTTCGAGTTCGCCGCGGGCCGAAGGTTTGAGAGACTTGGCGATCTGCACCACCTGGTTATCGTAAAAATAAAGGCCAGTAACCGCGTAGCGCGACTTCGGTTGCTTGGGTTTCTCCTCCACGCTCAGCGCACGTCCCGTGTGATCGAACTCCACAACTCCATAACGCTCCGGATCGAACACCGGATAGGCGAATACCCTTGCGCCACTAGCCTTTTGAGCTGCGGCTCGCAAGTCTTTCGCCAGATCATGTCCATAGAAGATGTTGTCGCCCAGCACCAGCGCACACCCGCTTAACCCGATAAACTGCTCGCCCACCAGAAATGCCTGTGCAATTCCCTCCGGCTTGGGCTGCACGGCATACTCGATGTGAATGCCGTATTGATGTCCATTGCCCAACAGCTGCTCAAATCTCGGCGTGTCACCGGGAGTCGAAATGATAAGGATGTCGCGGATCCCCGCCAGCATCAGCGTGCACAGGGGGTAGTAGATCATCGGCTTGTTGTAGATCGGCAGCAGGCTCTTGCAGGTTCCCTGGGTGACCGGATACAGACGCGTGCCGGAACCCCCTGCCAGAATAATTCCTTTGTACAGAGGACTGCTCTCCGCAGTTCTTGCCATCATCAACGCCGGGTCCTTTTCTCATTACGCCCGCGACGAACTCTCGCCCCGCGCGGAGTACTGCTTCTCCATCCATTGTCGGTAAGCGCCGCTGGTCACTTCTTTCGTCCACTCGTCGTTCTCGAGATACCAGAAAATGGTCTTGCGGATTCCGCTTTCAAATGTTTCCCGCGGATGCCATTGCAGTTCGCTCTCAATCTTGCGCGCATCGATCGCGTAGCGCCGGTCATGCCCGGGACGATCCGTGACGAAGCGGATCAGATTTCGGTGCGGCACGACTGGATCCTTCGGGCAAAATTCGTCGAGCAGCGAGCAGATGGTTTCGACGATTTCCAGGTTTGCCTTCTCGTTCCATCCCCCGATGTTATAGGTCGATCCAACTCGCCCTCCGGTGAGAACGGTGCGCAGCGCCTCGCAATGGTCGCCCACATAAAGCCAGTCGCGCACATTTTTGCCGTCGCCGTAGATTGGCAGGGGTTTTCCCGCACGAGCATTCAGGATCATGAGCGGGATCAGTTTTTCCGGAAATTGAAACGGCCCGTAGTTGTTGGAGCAGTTTGTGGTCAGAGTTGGCAGGTGATAGGTGTGATGGTAGGCACGCACCAGATGATCCGCTGCTGCCTTGGAGGCCGAGTAGGGACTGTTTGGCGCGTAAGCGGTGGCTTCGGTAAACGCCGGCTCCTGTGCGCCGAGCGATCCGTACACCTCGTCCGTCGAAACCTGCAGGAAGCGGAACGATCCTTGCTCACTTGCCTTCAGACTGGACCAATAGGTGCGCGTTTCTTCGAGCAGGCTGAATGTGCCGGCGACATTGGTGTGGATAAAGTCATCCGGCCCCAGTATCGATCGGTCCACATGACTCTCAGCCGCAAAGTGGACGATGGCCTTCGGCTTGTGGGTATCCAGGCATTCCGCGACCAGTTTTCTGTCTGCGATGTCGCCTTGCACAAAGGCATAGCGAGGATTCGCAAAGACGCGTTCGAGGTTCCGCGGGTTGCCGGCGTAGGTGAGCTTGTCCAGATTCACCACCCGGCTGTCTTCGCGCTCGATCCATTGCAGGATGAAGTTCGAGCCGATAAATCCCGCTCCTCCTGTCACCAGGATTGTGTTTTCCATGATGATGAAGGCGCCCTTCCCTCCGCTGGCACTTCAAAGCCCGGGATCATGCGATCTCCGGGCTGGTTCAAACCCACCATTAGTGATTGTAATTGAAAAGAGCAGCGGCGGGGCACTGCGGCCGGAAGCCAGGAACTAAGCGGCCTTAAGCTCATCCGCCGATTCATCTGAACTCAAACCCAGCATCTCGTTGTAGGCATCTTCAATTTGCTTTGTAATGTTGGACCACAAGTAATGTTTTTCAATACGTTCTCTGGCTGCTTGCCCGGCGACTGCCCGCAAAGAATCTGCGCGAATCAGAAGCTCGAGCATACGTCTCAAATCCGTTACGTCGCCGCGCCGAAATGTGAAGCCCGCGTCTTCCATGAGTTCCAAGTTTTCGGGAATATCACTCACCAGCACACACAACCCTGCTCCCATTGCCTCCAGCAAGGCCAAGGATAGCCCCTCCAGGTCGGAAGGCAGGACAAACAGCATGGCGTTGGTCAGAAGTTCATCGAAAGTATCGCCAGAAACATAGTCAAAAAAAAGTATGCGGTCGCTTGCATGCTGACGAAGCTCGCGAGCATATACATCCAAGGTGCGCCCTCCGCCTGCGAGCACCAGCTTTACAGTGGTGTCGAGCTGTTCAAAAGCTTCGACCAGCAGATGGCAGTTCTTTTCGGGCGAGAACCTTCCCAGGAACAGAATGTAGTTCCCGGGTTCAAGCCCGTGCTTGCGAATTCGGTTTGCCGGGGTCCTGTCCCGCAAGATCGTGCCGTTCGCCACAAACTTCGTGTTCGCTCGGTACCGCTTACGGTAATAGGAGCGCAAGGTTCTCGATACGACCATCGTTTCATTGGGAAACCGAACTGCGGCGCACTCGCCCAAGCGCAGCACCGCCGATGCGAACCGTCCCCATTTCTTACGCTGCCAATCCAGCCCTTGCACGGTAACCGCGGTCTTCTTGCCAGCCAGACGAGGGATGAAGGAAAACAATGCCGGACCAAGGGTGTGATAGTGCACGATGTCGTACGGCTGGAACACGGCATGCAGCGAACTGATTAGTGTGTGAATGAATGTTTCGAAGTGCTTTGACTGCGGGGCGGGGAACCGAACCAGGCGCATGCCGTTATGAGTTTTCTGAGCGGGCGTAAAGTGATTCCGGCAATACACCGTGACTTCGTGGCCAGCCTCGGCGAGCCGGCGGCCAACTTCTTCGTAATATCCTTCGATGCCGCTGTACTTTCCGATCACGCCGCGTCCGCCGATGAAGGCGACTCGCAACGGCCTTTTTCTGGCATTTGGAGGGGGCGGCGACTTTCCCGCTTTTACGATGGCACGCTTTTTGGAATTGATTAGCCGATCGTATATTCGCGACATCGCTTGATAGTGCAGGATGGGAGAGTGGTGCAATCGCACAAAATCCCACCCCGTTCGTCCCATCGCTTCAGTCTTCTCCGGATGGTTGCAGAGAAACCGCAAGACATCGGCCAGTCGTTCGATGTTTCCGACTGGATATAGCATTCCGGTCTCGCCGTGCCTGACGAACTCGCGCCGAGACCCAAGATCGGAGGCAACCACCGCGCGCCCCTGGGCGTAGGACTCGAGAATTGTTTTGCCGAGGGTCTCGTAGGCGCGGGATGGCAGAACGGTGAATCGCGCATCCCAGATGCGCTGTTCGAGATCTACTGAGTTCAAGTAGCCCACGAATTCAACATCTCCGAGAGCCATCTCTCGTGCAAGCGATTCCAAGGTCGCGCGGGTGGGACCTTCCCCCGCGATCACCAGACGGACTCCCGGCAGCCGGCCCTTTGCGCGGAGCAGATCCTCCACACCCTTCTCGGCGGATAGGCGGCCGAAGTAGAGGATCGACGCGTTCTCGCCTGATGAGGTCGGGACTGCTTCGGGGATTCTCTGAAAGTGCGAAAGTACTTCGACTCGTTTGCCATCCCAGCCATCCTCGATCAACTTGCTGCGCACAAACTCGCTCGGGGCCAGAAAAAGGTCAACACATCGAGCATAGGTCCCGAGCCAGCGATGCAAATACGCTTCGGCGGCCAGTACCGCGCTGCCCGCGCGTCCTCCGTGATAGCAGCCCTCAGAAAGCACTCTCCAGAACTTTCCATTGTGGCAGCGTTCACATGCCTCTCCCTTGCTGGTCAAGTTGTAACTCGGGCACAACAACTTGAAGTCATTCAGGTGATAAAGCACCGGCACCTGGCGGCGCTTGAATTCCCAAAGTATGGAAGGGGAAAGATGGTGGTAGATGTTGCGCACATGCGCTATGTCAGGCCGGAAGTCATCGATTAACTTGCCAAGCCGGCGGCGAGCGTCCAGCGAGTAGATCGCATGGCCCGCCAGGTGTGCCCGCGCTGCCAGGCCTTGATTGGCGTCCTTGAAGTCCATGTGTGGAACGAAGTAGCGATCGAACGCTGTCGTTTCTCCCCGCGGGTCGCTCATCGAAAACAAGGCCACTTCGTGCCCTTGTTCCCGCATCATGTTCATAAGTTCGAACAGGTATATCTCGGTGCCGCTAAAGGGAAAGTTATATTTGTTGCAATATAGAATTCTCATCCGTGCAACTCCGACCGCCGGGTTCGATATTCTCCAAGAACAAATCCGAGAACCGTTTCAGGTTTGCCTCCCGGTCGAAGTACTTGCGCACGTGTTCCCGCGCACCCTTTCGGACCGATTGCAGTGCGTTCAGTGATCCGCTGATCTGTTCGGCACGCCAGGCGAAGTCCTCGAGCGATCCCGGCTGAAAGAGAAAGCCGCTCTTGCCGTCGATCACGAGTTCCGGGATGCCGGTGATGGCAGGCGCCAGCACGATTTTTTCGTGGGCCATGGCTTCCATCAGCACCAGCGGAATTCCTTCGCTTCGACTCGTAAGCACGACCACATCGGCATTCCGGTAATAGTCAGAAACCTCGCTGTGCGGAACGTGGCCAACCAGCGTGACGATGTTTTCAATCCTCAGCTCGTGAATCAGGAACTCAAGTTTTGCGCGCTCCGGCCCGTCCCCCACGATGACACAACGAAATTGCAGGCCGCACTCCCGGAGCAGGTAGCACGCCTGCAAAAGGAACACATGGTCCTTCACCGGATGCAGTCGTCCAACCGCAAGCAGAACAGGTCGCTCTCCCGAGTTACTGATCAAAGGAGTAGCCGGCGGAGGAACTTCCACGCCCATACGGCGAAGCAGGACCTTGCTTGAGTCCACTCCGGGATAGTGCGCGAGAATGTGCCGGCGATTGAATTCCGAAACGGTGAAACAGAATTTGCACTCCGACAACTTTGTGTCCATGTGCGAGGCATGGACCAGCAAGTCCGACCCGTGCAAGGTCATGCTGAACGATATTTCGAGGAATCGCGCCGCCACCATTGCAATCCAGGAGGCAAAGTATCCGTGATGCACGTGAATGTGCTGCACGTCGTGGTCGCGTAACAGCAAAGCGTAATATGCGCCGAGCAGCGTGTGGCCTAAGACACGGATCCGCCGCGTCCACGGTTCACGGCCTTGAAGGACGGCGCGCTCGAGCAGATCTCGGATTACAACGAATCTCGCAATGCACGTCCACAGTGCGTGAAGCAGCGGCAACCAGCGGATCGGCAGCAGGGAGAGTGTCTGGCGGCCTAGTTCCTCGAGTTCTGAAGGCAGGCTTCCCGCTCGCACTCTGCGCGCGCTGCACGGGGTGACGTTGACCCCGCGCCTTCGCAATTCCAGAATTTCGTCTACCACATACCACTCCACTGACGCTGGGAACTCATTCGTGATGTAAGCAATCTTCAACACGATGCCTACGTTCCAGTCCGAGTGAATGTGGACGAGACAAGCCCAGAGTTGGAATCGTCCGACGGCGCGAGAGCCAGAATGAATGGACAACGAGTGCCACTCCGATTCATCCATACCGTGGCAGCCAGAAGGATCAGCAAGGGAACCCACAGCGCGAATGCCCAGACTCCATGCAGGAACACCATGAAGGGCGGAAGCAGAAAGGCGAATACCAGCCATCCGAGTTGCCGGTACGACACACGCGCAACTCGTCTCCCGCTCGTGTGCAGAACTATGTATCCACCGCACGCCGCAAGCTCGGCCCACCCATAGCCGGCAATTCCGATCCAGGGCAGCAGGCCGAGCGTCCCGAGGCCCAACAGGCCGACGTGCACCGCATACGCCTGCATCACCAGCCACTGCCGGCCGGCGACGTAAAGCGCGGAAGCCTGCAGATTGTATAGGGAATTGACAAGCACTCCTGCGGCGACGAATGGATAGATCCTCAGGCTGGGCATCCACCGCACTCCCAGCAATCGTGGCAGCAATACGGGTGCAATCAATGCGAACCCGCATAATAATGGTCCCAGCGACCAGACTTGAACCTGTAAGGCACGCTCAAGAGCCGATTGAAAACGTCGCCGATCATGATGCAAACGAGACAGGGTCGCAATCGCCAGCCGTCCCGCGGCGCTGCGCACGAATCCCAATCCCTCGGCCAAGCGGATCGCGAGCGCGACGAAGGCCACGCCCTCTGCGCCGGCAAATCTGCCCACAATGAGTGGATTCACCAGGCTGCGCATCTGCCAGAGGCGGAGCGATGCGCTGTAGCCCACTCCAAACAACAGCATCTTGCGTGCCTCGGCCGGGTTGAATCGAAATCGCGGGACGATGTGGGCCGCCCGCAGGGCTCCGGCTGCAGCCCACATTTGCCAGGCCAGCAATCCGGCCACCGGCGCCCACACTCCACAACCTCGCCAGGCCAACGCGACGCCCACGACTAAGGCAAGGATCTGTCCCCCCAACTCGATCCCCGCTACGACTCGAAAGTTAAGATCACGTTCCAGCTTTGCCGTCGCCGGTCCTGCAAGACCCACCAATGGCACTGTCAGCAGCGTGACCAGGAACGGCGCGACAAATTCCCGGTTGCCGAACCATCTCGTAAGCAGCGGGGCAGCCGCGCCGCCAACGGCCATGAGCGCGATTGAAAATCCCG
Source organism: uncultured Acidobacteriota bacterium (assembly GCA_963733805.1). Taxonomy (GTDB): domain Bacteria; phylum Acidobacteriota; class Terriglobia; order Terriglobales; family Acidobacteriaceae; genus Gp1-AA133. The sequence goes on from CAVTEO010000019.1 coordinate 36,815, forward strand.
TGATCAACGTGTTGGCGACGTCGTAGGAATGATGGTCCGGTGCGACTTCCGTCCGTACAAGGTAGGTATCAATGCCTCCGCGCGTCAGGGCCGCCAGGAAGGACGACATCCCCAACGCGGTCACGAATACTCCATAAGCGTGTGGCCCAATCCACCGGGTCATCACAAGCATGTTGAGAAAGCTGACGAGGATGCCAAGCCCGTACCGTATTCCCAGATACAGCCCGCCCTTGGCCGTCAACATGGTGAAGTCGCGACCCTCTGGGGAGGATTCCTCAACCAATGGAATGGCCATCGCGCGATCGGCCGCAGCGGTGTCCCGAGCGAACCAGTTCATCGCAGCCTCGAGACATCCGCGCGCAATTTCGACGCCGGATGTGCGGCGAGAATGCCCGCGCACGTAAACAGCAAGCCGTTCACAAACTGGTAGTTCATCACCACGAAGGTTGCATTGACGAAATACACCGACAGCAGAAGCGGCCACACACTGCGGATCGACCCCACCACACTTTCCGAATCCTGCGCCCGGTTTCTTCCCAACCGGAACAACGCCACTACCAGCCAGAGGTAGAGTCCCAGTCCTACTGCGCCAAGCTCAAGTAGCACGTCCAGGTACGTATTGTGGACAGCGAAGGAGTCGCCCTGAAATCCGCTCATTCTTCGCGCAAGCTCGTTATGCAGTTGCTGCATTCCCCATCCCCAAAGCGGTCGCTCCAGGAACATCTCCCAACCCGCGCGATACGCTGCCATGCGGAACTCGACGGTGCTGTCTTCCTGCAAGCGGTCCTGCAAAGCGCGTCCGCCATCGCCAAATTCGATCGCGGTTCCGATGGCCAGTATCCCGACAATCCCCAAGCCAACCGCGGCGCGACGAAGCCTCTTTTCTCCCATCCTCGAGATGAGCCACATCACCGAAACGGCGAACGAAAGCCACACCCCGCGCGTCTTGGTAGCCAGGATCGCCACGGGAACGGTGGCCAGAAGTGCAAACGCAGCCCCGCCCTTGATGCGCTTTCTGCGATAGCCATCAATCGCAACCAGCGCCAGGATGTTGATCGTTACCCCGTTTGCGACGGCCTGCAGAAACGGCCCTCGTGCGCGATCCGCGTGGATGCCGATGCTTTCGTCCAAAATGAAGCGAGGGAAAACCAACTCGTAGGCCCCCATAAGATGGGCGGCGGAGATCAGGCTCAGATACGCCAACACAACCAGAAAGAACCGTTCAAGCCAGCGAAGCGATCGCGAATCCTGAAACACCAGGCCTGCGGCCAGGAACATCGCGAAGGGCACCAAAAACTTCGCCGCCATCACGCTCCAAATGCTCGCTTCCGATGAATGTTGAACGATTTCGGCAATTGCCAGCATGGAGAGACCGGCGATCGGCCAGTTCAAGCCGCTGCGCGGCAGAGATTGACGCAGGACCACCGCGCGCAGGCCCACCACTACGACGAGGACAAAAAATGCAATGCGGTCGATGTAATGAAATTCGACCGACGGCGGTCGAAAGAGAAACACGGTCAGCGCAAGCAGGTGGATGACCGCCGGAGCGGTCATGGCCGCTTGCAATGGCGCGAACAAGACATGCAGAATCAAACGACCGCGGGGGAGAACCTTCAGCGGAGCGCCGACAACGGGTTGGCCCGCGGCGTAGGCTCCTATGCTCACGCCCCCGTCCCCTGAAGAACGACCGCTACGGTGCGTAGCAGAATTCTCAAATCCATCCACAAACTCCATCGCTCGATGTACTCCAGGTCAAGCGCCATGTTGATTTGGAAAGACGAGTCGCGGCGCGCGGTCACCTGCCACAGCCCCGTGATGCCCGGAGTTACATCGAGGCGCGGGAGATGCTCCAGTTCGTAGCGCGCAAAATCGTCGAGCGGGTGCGGGCGGGGTCCTACCAGGCTCATGTCGCCCATGAACACGTTCCAAAGCTGCGGAAGTTCATCGAGGCTATAGCGCCGCAGCCAACGTCCCACCCTCGTGATTCGAGGGTCATCCGCAATCTTGAATGTCGGCCCTTCACGCTCGTTTTGTTTTCTAAGTCTTTCCTTAATGTCTCCCGCATTCACCACCATCGTCCGAAACTTGTGGCAACGGAAGCGCTTGCCTTTGCGGCCCGCTCGCAATGCGCTGTACAGCGCTGGCCCCGGTGAATCGATTTTCACCAGGCAAGAGATCCCTAGCATCAACGGCCCGAGAGCGAGCAGCGCAGAACCGGAAGCCACCCTGTCCAGCAGTCTCTTGAGGGACAATCCGGTCCCCGGAAATCTTTCCTCGTGCAACGTAAGCAGGGGCGCAATCCCAAGGTCTTCGATTCGCCGTTTCCCAAGTTCGTATCCGTAAAGATCGGGAACTACCTTCACGTCGAGGTGATTTCTCCGCGCTTCCCGGATTATGGTTTGTGCGAACTCTCGCCGAAAGGGTGCGACCAGAATGACTTCATCCACGAATTCCGCCCGTGCCAGGGTGGCCAGCTTTTCCGCAAGGTGCGGAAAGCCGCGGGCCAGAAGACTTTCCTCGTTCAACGAACCGCGCACCGCTCTTTGAAACTCGGGATGCTGCTTGATGTAGGTAGCGACCTCCCGGACCGTTGCCTCAGGCCCTACGACCAGCACATTTCGCGTGCGTTTCTGATTCGCGCCCGCCTTCGTACGCACGCGCCAGGTTCTCCGCAACACAAGCGCCGCGAAGGTCAGCAGCGCGGAACCACCGATTCCTTCAAGGGACGATTCCGAAGGTCCCGCAAATTGGACACAAACGCTGATGACGACCGCTGCCCACAAGACGGACTTTGCCAGGATCACAATCGAGTGCAGGCCGCGGCTGCGTGGTTCCCGGTAGAGACCCTCGGCGTATCCCAACAGAGTGACGAGAAGCGCGAACAGCAATGCCGTGCCCAGAAATCTCCCTCGTGCGGCAAGGTTACCCGTCAATTGAGGTGCTCGAAGCCCGGCGGCCCATATACCTTGCAGGCATGCAAAGCCCAGCCAACTGCCCAAAACACACGAGACGTCGGTAAGCAACGCGGCATATAGTCCAGGTGGAGCATCTTCGGAAAAAGCCGCCGGAAGGAAAAAGTCTGCGATTCTGGCTGTCTGAAATCCGCGGGCTTTGTCTTCCGCGGGAAGCCGGATGGTGCCGTCCGCAAGCACCGATCGCGGGGGCTTATGCAGTCCCGGCCTGACCACCTTTTGTCCGGGGATCAAGCGCGCTATGCAAGCCGTTCGATCAAGCGATGGCTCAGGTCGGATTGCTGCAACTGCCACTGCCACTGGCACTACTCCTGCTGAAATCCCGCTTAGCGGGAACGTGAAACCCTGCGCGCGCGCGACCGGGATTTCCAGGCGGTCACTGACTCGCCGTCCGCTCCCGCAGAACGCTGCCTGGTTTCGATCGCGTACCAGCTGAATTCGCCGCCTTCGAATGTGTTTGTGTCGGTCTCCGCGATCCAGTTCATGCCAGCCTTCTCAGTTTTTCCGACCGCGTCACGAAGATGGCTGCGAAATTCCAATGACGCAACTCCAAAAAGCAAATCGCCCCAGAGAACCTGGGGGCGATGTCCGAACGCTAAAGTCTCCGGTACAGGTTCTCCGGAATAGGGAAGGTCCGCTCCTGCAACACCACACCCAATAGTCGAATATTCGCCGCTAGCAGGTGTTCGCGGATGCGCAGCGCAGTCATCCGGCGAGTTCGATGAGCTTCCACTGCAAGGAGCAAGCCGTCGGCGAGATGGGCAAGCAAAGACGCAGCCGCTGATTCCCCGACGGGAGCCGCATGGATCACCGCATAATCGAACTCCCGCCGCAGTTGCCCCAGCCGCCTTTGCAGTATCGCGGGATTCTGCAGGTTTTCCGGCGAACCAATAAAGCTGATGGCCGGCACCAGCCAAAGTCCCTTCTTAATCTGGCGGGAGGACGTTCGCACCGCCCCGGTTGCCTCAAAGCTGACATTGCCGTCGTTGCTGGTCCTCCCGTATCGCCGCTCGAACGGGTTCTCCTCGAAATCCGTCTCCACCAGGCATACACCCTGGGTCCCTTCGGCGGCCAAAACTTCTGCGGTCCTGAAACACAGCTCTGCAATATCCATGCCGCAATTTGCGGCGCTGCACACTACTTGTTTTGCCGGGCGAGGCCATCCCGGCAAGAAAACCCGCCGCACGAGTCCGCGAATCTGTTCTTCCGCAAATCTCTTCGGATCCCACTTCGACCCACGCGCATCCGTCGCCGCTGCCCCAGTACCCTCCCGCTCACCCACCAGGTCGATGGGCAGGATTCTTCGCATGACGTCAACGCTCGCGGTCATGCGGCTTCCCTCGGGAGCGAAGCGACCACGGGCGCTCCCAGACACGCCACGATCTCTTCCGGAGTTCGAAATGCCGGATCGACGTAGTCCACCACGAATGTCATCGCCACGCTGGCGGTGGTCGCCATGGCCACGCCCAGGAGCAGCCACATCCACATTGAATGTCTGGGAAGAACTGGAGCCACTGGCGGTTCAGCCAGGATTACGTTGAAAATCCCGCGCTCATCCAGCGCGTCGCTGATCCTCGCCTCCTCGCTCTTTTTCGCATACAACAAATAGCTTTGCTCGGCCGTCTTCATCCCCCGCAACAAATCTTGCTGATGAATCGACGCCTCGCCCAGTCGCCGCGCCTGTGCGTGTGCGCTCGCCAATTGCGCGCTGATGGCCCGCTCGCGTGCGCACAGCGCGCCCAATTCGACCTCCGCTTTCCCGAGTTCCGCTTTCATCCACTCGTAGTTGGGATCCTTCTCGGTCGTCTCCTCGCGCACGGGGGTAAGTTGCTCCGCGGCGATCGACGCGCGGGCCTGATCAATCTGGGCCTGCACTTGTTGCACCAGCGGGTAGGAAGGCTGGAACTTGGTGAGCAACTCCGTCTTCTTAAGCTCCAGTTCCAGCAGCTTGCCTTTCAGAACTTCGAGCAGCTGCTGGTTGTCGGAGGTGCGAATCTCCGATGTGCTACGTTGGGGGAGCGATACCAACTTCGCGCGCAACTCCTGCGTGCGGCGAGTGGTTTCCTGGATCGAAACGAGTGCCTGTTGGTGGCTGTTCTCGATTTCCGCGGCTCTCTGTAGTGAGAGATCTCGCTCGAGGGTTCCCGAAACGACACCTCCCTCCTCCGTGAAATCCAGCAGTCGGGTTTCCGCAGCGTCCAACTGTGCGCGGGAGCGCTGCGTCTGTTGGTCGAAAAACGGCAGTTCCTCCGGCGACCGTCGCACCGCCTTATGCTTTTCTACATACACGCTGGCGAGCGTGTTCAAAACGCGCGCCCCGGTGGCTGGGTCCGCGGTGTCATACGTGACCGAAATTAAATTCGTTTTTCGCACCGCCTCAACCTTCAGCCGGGAAGCCAGACGGCGTACTGCTCGCGCGACCCGGATGTCCTGCCGATTCTCTTCCGGCTTGGCCTCGCTGGGCGCCCCCGCCAGTCCGCTTCGCTCCACGACCTTTTGCAGGACTTCCTGATCCCGCAAAAGCTCCAGCTCGGAATTCAGCTCTTCTTCGCTGATCTCCGGGCGGACCAGTGCAAGTGGCGAATTTTGTTCTGGGGTGACGACCGCATCCACTCGGCCTCGCCGCAGTAGTACCTTCATGTGCGCCTGGTAAGCGGGAGTGATTGACGCGTAGACTGCGGTCAAAACGAGTACTAGCAGGAATGTGCCGACTGCAATTCGCCGCTGCCGGAATACGATCGCCAGCAAATCGCGCAGGGTGGGAGATGGCGATTCGTAAGGTTCGTCGCGGACTGCAGATGTCTCCCCCGTCATAAGTCCTGCTATTCACACTCCGGCGAACATCACCGGATCAGAATCTGGGAGAGGTCGAATACATCCCCATGCTCGTGGCGGGCATGAATCGCATGATCTTGGAGATCGTACTGCGTGGAACGAACACGTAGTCTCCGGCTTGCAGCGTGGGATCCTCGTCCAGATTGCGGTGCTTCAGCATCTCCTTCACATTCAATACGTGCGCCTCTACAAGGCCTGTATTCACGTGCCGGAAGAGCACGACCTGAGAGTGCTTGGCGTGCTCGGTGAATCCGCCTGCGATTGCCACCGCGGCCGAGATCGAAACTGGGCCCCGCAACTCATATTTTCCCGGGTGACCCACCTCGCCGGACGCAATGAAATAGGGGCGATCAAAATCCTTCAGCCCCACAGTAATGCGGGGATCGTGCAACAGCTTCGCATAGGCGGACGCGATGGCGGCCTCCAACTCCTCGGCCGTCAATCCCTCTGCCACCACGTGCCCCGCCTCTTTTAGGGTGATGTAACCGTCCGGCTGGACGGTCGATGTCTGATTAAATTCGGACGCAAACGCAAAGCTGATTTCGACCAGGTCGCTCTTGTTGAACCGGTAGAGTGGCCGGCGATCCCTTCCGAGCACTGGGTTTCCCGTGCCGTCCACTCTGCCGGGTTGAGAGGTCGCTGCCCCAACACCCCCCGGAATACTCGCTGCCAGAGAGACAGGTTCCTTTTGAACCCCACGGTTCGGACCTGTTTCCTGGGCGCCCGCGACCTTGAACACACTCATCAGAAGCACCGTAAGGAGAACAACGAGCAGAACTGGGGAAGAGGGCTTCATTTTCTATGCTGCGCCGTTTTCCATTACCGTGCTCCTGCAACCTACGGCGAGACGCTATTTTCAGCAAGACATAGCCCGGGTTGACCACGCAGGTGGGCATTGTTCATTGCGTCGCACAGGAACACCATTTCATTGCGCAGAACACTCCGACGGTTGAGGTTAGTGTCCAGTGGAATGCGCGAGGATGGAGGCATCCAACCCTGATTAGTGTGAACTCGAGCATGGGCTACTTTCGAGGACTTGCGTGCAAGAAAACGACTCCGCTCGCGCTCGACATCCTGATTCACGTGATCATTAACCTCCCCGCTGGAGTAGAACTTCTGAAGTCAGGCCCGGTATCCGGGGTTTCGATTTTTCACTCGTCCACCCGGCTTTTTCACCTCGGCAAGTCATTCCTCCGAATGTAAGAGCCGTCACAAAAACTGGTGACCACTAAACATGACTTGCATGTTTACGATCCCTACAATCGCTACGTTGTGCAAAACTCACCAGCGGCCCGCCATGAACGTTAAAGAACCTCTCAGCAATCCCATCCGTGTGCTGGTCGCGGACTCCAGCCAGATGCAACTGCAACTGCTCACCGGGGCTCTACGCCGGCGTCCTGATTTCAAAATCAACGCCTGCTCGCTGAATCCGGAAGAAATTCTCAAACTCCTGACAGATTCCGCGCACGACGTGGTCTTGCTGGCCTCCAATGGAAATGGATCGGCCTGGCAGGACATGGCGGTTCTCCGTCGTGTTCACATCTCCTTCCCGAAAGTGGCAAAGATTCTTGTGCTCGAATCGGTCGACCGGGAACTTGCTGTGAATGCGTTCCGTTCTGGCGCGCGCGGCTTGTTCTGTTTTTCCGTGTCCCCTTTCCGGTCCCTCTGCAAATGCATTCAAGTCGTGTACCACGGCCAAATTTGGGCCACTGCCCAGCAGATCGACTACCTGATCGACCTCGCCTCTCAAGTTCCTTCTTTAAGGGTGGTGAATGCGAACGGAGAAGCGCTGGTCACTCCGCGCGAGGAGCAAGTTGTGGCGCTGGTGGCCGAGGGTCTTTCCAATCGGGAAATCGCCCAGGAACTCGCCCTCAGCGAGCACACGGTGAAAAAATACCTGTTTCGGATATTCGACAAACTCGGAATCTCCACCCGTGTGGAGCTGGTGCTGTATGCCATCAACCATGGGAATCACCGTCCGGCGGAGTGGCTGCCGGGAACAGACTGACCCAGTGCGCCATCTTCGCACTCGCAACTCGGGGACAGTCTGTCTACAATGGGTTGGCTTCTCCAAAAGAACCTTGCCCGATACCTCGACGAACCCGTCTCGCCGGTGGACGGTAATTGCTGCCGGCCTGCTGATCATCGCTATCGCCCTGGTGGTGATCTACACGCGAGGCGCTGCCTTTCATAGTCCGACTGCGGCGGTGGTGCTTGCCGCCATCGGGCTGGCTGCCGTCCTGCTGCAGCGGCGCCTGCGCGAAGCATCTCCTTCGCAGGTGCGGGTTCCGCAGTGGCTGAACCTTATTGGAATTGTGTGCGCGATATGCGCTCTGTTTGCCGACCGGCTTCGCCTGGGCTCGGACCTCTACCAGGTGGCGGCGCTCGTAGCCGTGGGATGCTTCGGCATCAGCAGCTTTGTGGTGCTGGATGGAATCCGGAAAAGCCGTATCGCGCCGAAGTGAACAACTGCTTCGCCGTCGAATGCAGCCCTGGAATTTAACGGAAATCTAGCGGAATTCGATCGCCAGCGAAGTCTCGACTTCGACCGGAACCCCATTTTGCCGATAAGGCTCAAACTTCCACCATTGCACCGAGTCCATGGCGGCACGCGTCAACGCTTCCGGACCGCTCACCGGGCGAACATTGATGACCGCTCCGTCGCGTCCAACGACCGCTGAAACGACGGCCACTCCGCGAACCGAGCCGCCGGCAGGCGCTATCGGATCGACTTTGTGCATCAGCAGGCGCTGCATCACTTCGAAGCCAACCGGCAGTGGAGCCTGCGCCACTTCCGCCGATCGTCCCGGTAAACGCGACTCCAGCTCTTCCCAGCCTTGTTGCCACTGCCACCAGCCCACAGTCCCCGCCACAATCACCGACGCCGCCAGCAACATGAAAATTTTGCGCCTTAGATAGATTGGAGTCTTCTCCGAGCGGGGAGAAGAATCAGCAAGAAACTTCGGCAATGGCTGCTCGCGGCGAGGAACGGGTCTGGAAGCAACAGCGGCTTTCGCGGGAGTTGCCATCTGCGTGGCGCGCTTCGGAACCTCCAGCGTCCAGGCACCCAGCATTTCTCTTTGTTCCGCGGGAATCGACAGAAACTGCAGTCCGCAACGTAATTTTTCCTGGTAGCAGACTCTGGCCTTGGCAAGCACAGACCCGGAATCGGGCAATCGAAATTCGACGCCCACCAGTTCGCCGGGGAACAATTCCGCGGCGAGCACCGCGCCGATTCCGCCTTCTCCCACATCCACCGACCGTCCCGGCACCGCGTCCGGCACGCCCGAGCGCAGAATCGTGACATTCAGAGGAATTGCCGCTCTTCGTCGCGGCGCAATCCGGCGCGTCAAGGGCTGACGCACAGCGAAACTTTGCGGCTCTGTGAAGGCGATTGTGCTCATGTCCAGCTCCCTCTCGCGAAGGTCCACACTCCGACCCGGCATCTCGGCCAGACGCGACGAAAATGGCTCAATTAGAGGGTTGTTGAAGCGGAGTATAGCACTCTGAGAATGCGGGACCTAGCAGGGAAACGGTGTCGGAAGTACCTGCACGTATCGAAAGTAGCAAGACTACCGGTCGCCTTACCGGGAATTCTCGCCTTCTTTGTACATGTACTTGATGGCGGGCTTGTAGATCACCAGGTTGGACTGGGATGAGCGGATCACCTTCAGGCAGTGCTTGTCGTACCACTCGATGATGCCGTGAATTTCCTCGCCGTCGCGCAGCACGATCACCATCGGCGTTTTGCCCTGCATCTGCTTCTGGTAGTAGAAGTTTTCGGCGTTGGTGGTTTCGGGAGGAACGGTCTTCTTGCCGCCGCCGGCGGGGCGTTCACGTCTTTCCATGGGGGCCTGGGTATGATTCGAATTGTGGTCGTTGCGGTTCAGGGAGGGCCGGATCAGCTTTCGGTTCGCAAACCCTTCCTGCTCGAGTGGACGTTCCGTTGGCATGGAATCGATTACATCCTTCATGGCACCACCTGTTTACACGCATCCAGGGCGCCGGCCACCACACTCCTGCTGTGTATGTGGAAATAAGGCGTGGACTTTCATTTAACGTAGCACAGGAACCGGAGACAAGACAATCCTTAAGTGATGGAGGGTCAAAGACTTCGGGCGGGCTCGGGAATCAATGACCCTTGTCCGGGAACAAGTTCGAAGCGCGCTCCTATCTTTCCAATGCCGTAGCAAACCCATCCAATGACAACGACCGCAGCAGATTCCGTCTCATGCCGCGCTCCACTTCTGCCAGCCGTTCCGTCGCAAGCACGATCCATGCAAAATCGGTCGCCCCAGCAAGCTTCTGAAGTTCCCCCTGGACGTCAGTGTTGTGCACCAGTTCCGGGGCGCCGGAATTCAGAAACATCAAATCCTGCAACAGGGAGTAAATCGTTCGCAAGAGCTGCTCAGTCTTCTCGCGTCCATCGGCGCCTGGACGATAGGTCTCGGTAACCTTGAAGAGATCGCTATGGTCTCCCGTCCGCAAAGCGGTATTCAGGACGGTCAGTGCGTGCGCCCGTGAGCCGTTGTACTTGGCCAGATCAAATCCACGCGCCCGGCCAACCGCCCCTTCCGAAAGGCGCGCCACCAGACTGCGTTGCTTCGCGGTCCACTCCGGGTGCTGCGTGGCGAGATCCCGTTCGATCTCTTCCGCGCTCAGAGCGCCCAGCGTAAACGACATCGCGCGCGACCGGATCGTTGGCAGCAGTTCGCCCACGTTGTCAGTCAGCAGAAATATGGTTGCGAACTCCGGCGGCTCTTCCAGAACCTTGAGCAGAGAGTTCGCCGCTTCCTTCATGAAAGTCGAATCGGTAAAAATGTAGACCCGTTCCTTGGCCTCCGCAGGACGGTAGTAGATGGTCTCAATAACCCTTCTCACCTGGTCGACCTTGATCATCATCTGCGGCGGGTCGGGTGGAATCACCAGCACATCCGGATGAGTCTGAATCAGAATGCGCGTTTCCTTCTTGTCGGTCTCGCGCAGATTTTCGCGAGCCTCGACGGCCTCCGCAAAACGAGCCTCGAGATTCGCAGCCTGTTCGATACGAAGGCAATTCGTGCACTTCCCGCAGAAATCCGGCTGCCCGTCGCTCACCGGCCGTTCCAGACAGTTCATGGCCTTGGCCAGCATGAGGGCCAGGGTGTACTTGCCGGAACCGGTCGACCCCGCCAGGATCATGGCGTGCGGAAAGTGTTCGCGCGCCAGCATGTCGCGCAGGCGATGAATGATCTCCGGATTGCCGCGAAAGTCAGAAAAAGGCATTGGTCAGAACCTTACATGCGAATACGACTCGGGCAGTTCCTACTGCGCAATCAATCCCGGGTGAATGCCCTCGCCAAGCACAAACGTTGCCCCCACCGCCCCAACCACGGCCGACTGCCGGGATAACCCCAAACGCTGGCGGATCTGGTAGACACTCTCAATCCCCGTGCAGTGAGCACCCACAAGATAGGAAAGCCCGAACCCTTTCAACTTCTCGGCGGTCCAGTCAATCTGCTGGTCGGTGGCCGGAAAAAGATGTACTCCTCCCACCACGGCGTACACGGGCGTGTCCGGAAATTCCTTCTCGGCGAAGGTCAGGATGTTTATCACTCCCGCATGGCCGCACCCGGTAATCATCACCAGGCCCTTGGGAGTATTGAAGATCAGGGACTGATCCTCCGGAATAGTGTCCTCGACTAAACCTTCCGGCGTTTTCACTCTCCCCTTTACCGACCAGTTGCGCTCAGGGTAGGTGCGCGGCACCGGCCCGGTAAGCCAAGCGCCTGGGAAAACTTCCGATGCCTGATCATGCTCGATGAACTTCCCGCCGGTGCCCTCGTACGTCCCCCGCAGGGCAACCATCGGATTGCCCTCCTTTCCATCGCTTCCCGGGCGGCTATAGAAGATGCCTTTCCCGACGTGAGCCACGGAGAGCGCACTCGGATTTTTCTTCATGTACTCGCGCCGCAACGTCAGCAGCCCGCCCACATGATCGTCGTGATTGTGCGTGAGGATCACTTCTTTTACATCGCTGAGATCGACGTGCAATTCGCGCGCATTCGTGAGCACCGTCTCCGGCCGCGCCCCGGTGTCCACAAGAATGCGGTGGCCATCGCTCTCGACCAGAGCCGCAAAGCCCCATTCGCCGATGCCTTGATCGGCCAGCATGGTCGAGAGAATCGTGACCTTGAGCGTCTTGACCTGCGCGTGCGCGGGGCGGTCCGGCGCCTGCGCGTTCGCCTGAGGCGCACCCAAGCAGAGCGCAAGAACGAGGCCGGGCAGTGAGAGAAAAAAAGACTTTCGCATAAGTTGCAATTATATCTTTGTTGGCGCTAAGCCTTGGCGGGCAACCGGAACCGGCGCAGCACCACTTCCAGAATCTTCGCATGTGTCTGCGAAGGTGTTCCGCGCGCATCGATCACCGCCACCCGGTCAGCCTCGCGCTTGGCGATCGCCAGATATCCATGGCGCACTCGCCCGAAGAATGCCCGATTCTCCTGCTCGAAGCGGTTCTCATCTTTCTGATTGCGCCCGTTTCTTGAAGACCTCTGGTTACGTCGTCGCGCTCGTTCGACGCTGTGCGCCACATCGGAGTCCATCAGGATCGTCAGATCCGGCTGCAGGTCATCGCACAGGATGCGGTGTAGTTCGAGCACCGACTTGCTTCCCAGCCTGCGCCCCGCCCCCTGGTAAGCTTCGGTCGAATCCGTGAACCGGTCGCAGAGCACAATCTTCCCCTCGGCCACCGCCGGTTCGATCACCTCGCGAATGTGCTGCGCCCGCGAAGCAAACATCAAAGCCATCTCCGCCATTGGAGAAAGACCGGTCGTATCCGAGTCCAGAATCACATGCCGAATCTTTTCCCCGGTCCCGGTCCCGCCCGGTTCCCGCGTCACTACCACCGTCAGCCCGCGAGCGCGCAAAGCCTTCGCGAGCTTCTCAATCTGGGTGCTCTTCCCCGTCCCGTCGAGCCCCTCAAACGTAATAAACTTCCCGCGATGTGAATTGGGCACGGATGGATAATAAAGGACGCAACAAGCGCTGTCAGGCCCACCTCAGAATTGTCTTCTCAGAGAAATTGTCATCACGAGCGAAGTGAGGCGCCAGCCAAACGCAGTCGAGGGACCCCGCGTTTCCAGGCGGCGCCACAAGCCTAGAAGGAGTTTTCACCCAACAAAGAGCGCGACCCTACCGCTCCGCTCTCCCCACCCACTTCGGCACATACGGGACTTCATAATCACGCAATCGATCGAGCAACTTCTCAGCGTCATCGTCCACCAGCAAAAGCTCCCGATGCTCGCTGCGAATGAAGCCATCCTCCGCTGCCCTGTTGGCAAGCGCCAGCAAGGCATCATAGTAGCCTTCAACGTTGAGAAATGCGCAAGCTTTCTTCTGCAGTCCGAGTTGTGACCAGGTCAGCGCCTCGCAAAACTCGTCCCAGGTCCCAAAGCCGCCGGGCAAGCTCAGGAACGCATCTGCCAGATCGGCCATCAGGGCTTTGCGCTCGTGCATCGAGCCCACCACGTGCATTTAGCTGAGACCGTTGTGCGCGATTTCTTTCTCCACCAGCGCGCGCGGAATCACGCCAATCACGCGACCGCCACCCGCCAGCGAAGCATCCGCCAGTTCCCCCATCAGCCCGACATTCCCACCGCCATAGACCAGCGTAATACCGCGCTGCGCCAGCAATTCCCCCAAGCGTCGGGCTGCCTCCCGGTAAACGGGACGCCGCCCAAAATTCGCTCCGCAAAAAACACAAAGTGCTCGCATCACGTAACGATTCTACCGACTTTCGCCGACCCCCGAAGTTGGGCCAAGCGCGACGGTGTGTATCGTTCCCCCGAGAACGGCGACCTGGCGACCTGCCACCTGATATATTCATCGGTTTGCCGGCGATTCCGCCGAGCATTCGCTTGGGGTCACAAGGAGCCTTTCTGCATGTCCTCTTTCCGAGGTCGAGTTGTGTCTGCTATCGCCGTGTTAATTCTGTCTGCACTGCGATCCTTTGCCGCCGGTCCAACCGTCTCCATTGCGGTGGATGCCACTGAAGCGCCGCGCAAAATAATCCATGCGAAATTGCGCATTCCGGCAATCCCGGGCACCCTCACGCTGTATTACCCCAAGTGGATTCCCGGCGAGCACGCGCCCGACGGCCCCGTCATCGACCTGACCGGACTGAAATTTTCGGCCGGGGGCAAGCCTTTAAAGTGGCGCCGCGATCTTCTGGATGGTTGGACCATCAACGTCGAAGTTCCTGCCGGACAAAACGAAGTGCTCGCTGATCTCGACTACCTCGAACCGGCGAATCTGATCGGAGGATTTTCGGCCGGCTCCTCGGCCACCGACAAGCTTCTGGTCTTGAGCTGGAACCAGGTGCTGCTCTATCCCAAGGGATGGAAGAGCGACGACATCACCTACTCCGCCAGCCTGCGAATTCCCGACGGATGGAAGTTCGCGACATCTCTTCCCGTCAGCAATGCGAATGGCGGCGATCTTCATTTCAGCCCCGTGTCGCTCACCATGCTGGTCGACTCTCCCGTTCTCACGGGCCAATACATGAAGGCGGTGCCGCTCACAACCGGGCAGCCGTCTGCCGAACTCGACGTAGCCGCCGACAGCGCCGCCGCCCTTGAGCCTCCGCAGGAAGTTTGGGATCACTACAAGAATCTCGTGGCCCAAGCCGGAGCGCTTTTCGGCGCCCAGCATTACCAGCACTACCATTTCCTCTACACGCTCAGCGATCACGTGGCCCACTTCGGACTCGAGCATCACGAATCCGACGATAGCCGTGTCGGCGAACGTGGCCTGGTCGACGAAAACGATCGTAAGCTTGAGGCGAGCTTGCTCCCGCACGAATACGTCCATTCCTGGAATGGCAAATATCGGCGGCCCGCTGGACTCGCCACGCCCGATTACCAGGTGCCGATGCAAACGGATCTGCTCTGGGTCTACGAAGGCCTCACCGAATATCTGGGCAGCATTCTCACCGCGCGCGCCGGCCTCTGGACGCCGGATCAGTACCGCGAATACCTCGCCGGCGTCGCCGCCGACCTCGACCACCTCCCGGGCCGCACCTGGCGCAATCTGCAGGACACCGCCGACGCCGCGCCTGAACTCTACTTCACGCCCAAAACCTGGTATTCCTGGCGCCGTTCGACCGACTTCTACGATGAAGACACCCTGAACTGGATGTGGGCTGACGCCATCCTCCGCCAGCAGTCCAAGGGCAAGAAATCGCTCGACGATTTCTGCAAACTGTTTCACGGCGCTCCCGGCGGCGCTCCCGTGGTGAAGCCGTACACCTTTGAAGATGTCGTCAAGACTCTGAACCAGGTCGTCCCCTACGACTGGTCAGGGTTCTGGACCGAGCGCCTGACCAACAATGGCCCGGGCGCGCCTCTTGACGGAATCGAACAGACAGGGTGGAAGCTTACCTACGACGAGACTCCCACCGACTACTATCGCAGCGATGAACGCGAAGACGGCCAGGTGCGCGAGGTCTACACCGTCGGATTGCGCCTGCGCGAAGACGGCTCTGTCATCGACGCCATCGAAGGCATGATGGCGGCCAAGGCCGGGATCGGCCCCGGCATGAAGATCGTCGCCGTAAACGGCCGCCGCTTCTCCGCCGACGTCCTGCACGATGCGATCAAAGGCGCCAAAGGCGGCACCGACCCCATCGAGTTGCTGGTCGAGAACACCGACTACTACAAGACCTTCAAGTTGAACTACCACGACGGTGAAAGGTATCCGCGCCTGGTGCGCGATGAAAGCAAGCCAGACCTGATGGCGGACATCCTGAAAGCAAAATAAAGATAGCGGCGGGTCGATGGAAGACGCGCATGCGGGGAATTGCGTGTTTCCTGAGGCTAGTCCTCGACGTCGACTCCGGCAAACAAATCAGTCTCCAGGCTGAGCTTTCCGGGTTGCGACATCGCGTCGTCTTGAAAGGGCGCAGCTTTAGCTGCGCCGGGAGTGCCCAAAATACGACGGCTTTAGCCGCCGAGGGCAACCGTCTAGTATGAGACAGACTTTCTGGACGACCACCTAGCGGCTAGTCCCCGACGTCGATTCCGGCAAACAAATCGGTCTCCAGACTGAGCTTCCCGGGTTGCGACATCGCTGCCAGGTGAAACACTTCCTGCGGCCCGCGCGACAGAATCGTGTCTCTTACCAGAGGGAATACCGGGGCCTGCGTGGTATGCGCCGCAAAAGCCTCAATCTTCGTCTTCACTAACTCTCCGATCTCAATCACGGTGGTGATCGGTGGAGGCGAGGTCGGCGGGCGATCCGGCAACACAAAGCTCGCGGTCGCGTGGTAAAGCTTCTGCCCACGATGCGGCTCCACTCCATCAATGAGCTGATCCGCGTAACGATTATTCCGCGCCGCCCACTCATAGGCCAACGTCGCGAATACCGAAGCCATCGTGTGGTCGGTGTGGCCTGTCACGGCTCCCTCCGGACCAAACGTCAGCACGATGTTTGGACGGAACTCCCGAATATGCCGCACCAGATCTCCGACCACCTTCTGCAGATCCACGCGATGGAGTTGGCCATCCGCGTAATTGAGCACTTCCCATCGATCAATCCCCAGGATCTCGCAGGAAGCCGCCAGTTCCTTGCGCCGTATGGTGGCAAGTTCCTGATCATTCTTTGCCGTTCCCCGATGAGTAGCGGCCTGGCCCGGCGTAAGACAAATCAGATACGTCTCAGCGCCACGATCATGGTAGAGCCGCAGTGTCCCGCCAAAGGCCGCAGCTTCATCATCTGGATGTGCAGTTACACAGAGTATGCGAGGCATGGAGAGATTTTAAGCTATGAGCTGCGAGCGACCGACGACAAGTTGAAAGGACGTTGAACTAGCTCGGGAGCGAAGATGTATCAGGGCCGCGCCAGTATGAGCACGCAGTCTCGAAGCTCAGAGCTCGTAGCTTCTAAGCTTCCTCCAACATTTCCTCCTCCACTTCCTCGGCCGACTCCTCCAGCATGAAGCTCAATACCTCCTGCGGCACCGGAGCGTTCCACACCGGCGCGAACGACTGCCGGTGCAGCGGAGACGGTCCGTGCTCGCGCAAAGCCGCTAGGTGATGCGGAGTGCTGTAGCCTTTATTCGAAGCCAGCCCGTAGACAGGAAACACCGGATCCCACGCGCAGATCATCCGGTCCCGCTCCACTTTCGCCAGAATCGATGCCGCCGCGATCGACGCAGAAAGCGCATCCCCATGAATCAGAGCTCGCTGCGTTTGTTCGCAGTCCAGCTTCAGAGCGTCGATCAACAGGTAATCCGCAGCCGGAATCAGTTGTGACACAGCCATGCGCATTGCAACGCGCGATGCCTGGTAGATGTTGATCTGATCGATGCGCGCCGCGTCCACCGCCGCCACCGCCCAGGCGATCGCATGCTCGCGAATCCGCTCCGCTAGCACCTCACGCCTCTCGGCAGGCAAAAGTTTCGAGTCGCGCAATCCGCGAATACGATAGCTGGGATCCAGGATTACCGCACCTGCCACCACCGCCCCAAACAATGACCCGCGCCCGACTTCATCGACTCCGGCCACCAGCCGTGCTCCAGCTTCCCAAGCTTTTTTCTCGTAACGCAGCGTGCAACGCAGCCCCTTCAGCAGGCGCAGTTTCGCTGCCGATGGGGAAAGTTTCGCGGACTTGGTTTTGACCGCCACAGAAGGTATTGGAAGAATGTTCGCCGACACCGCTGTGGAAGCGCAAGCAAAAGCTTGGAAAATCTGTCCCTTCCCAAGCCGAATGCGGTCGAAAGCCTGCCCTGTGCGAAGCCGAAGCGGACCCCCCGTCCCTGGGCACCGTTCCAGGGCCCAAATAGTTATTTCCACCACAATCCGCAGAACTAAGTCGAACTCCTCCGGAACCGGCTACTTTTTCAATAGCACCTTAGCCCCATAAGCCCTGGTGCAACGGTAATCCGTAGTATGGGTACCGCCGTAAATTGTAGATGCTCCGACCACTTGGTACTCTTCCTTTAATCCCCCGGAGGGCGCACTCGCCCCTGATACCAACCCATTGGGGATTTACTCTTTGACGCAATCAAACGTGAAGGAAGCCGTCGACCGAACCGACCGGCGCATTTCCGTCGCCCTGCCAGTTCGCGTGACCTACTACGACTCCGACTCCAGGCCGCGGCTTGAGATGGCATGCACCTACGACATTTCCGCGCACGGCGCCCGTCTGACTGGTCTGCGTTGCGTGAAAGAAGCGGGCGAGATCGTCACCATCGAACGCGGCCGCAGTAAGGCATTCTGCCGCGTGGTCTGGATCGGCGAATCCAGCTCTCACCTCCAGGGCCAAGTCGGCATCCAGTGCGTGGAAGCGGAGAAAACTTTGTGGACGGCCGAATTGGGCGATATGGAACAGGTTTACGAATCGGTAGTCCGTGACGCGCGCCGGCCCTCGCAGAACTTCAGCCAGCGGGGAAACCGTCGCCGATCCCAGCGCTTCGGAACCGGGGGCGCCGTGGAGCTGCTCCACAAAGGCTCAACCCCTGCGCATCTCGACGGGATATTAAAAGATGTCTCCGAGGTTGGTTGCCTGGTGACGACGAAGAGCCTGCTCTTGCCCGGTACCGACCTCAAACTCGTGCTGAAGGTCGCCAACTACGATCTGGCCTTTAAAGGGCAGGTACGGCACGCCGCGCTCGATGTGGGCCTGGGAATTGAATTCCGCGAAGTGCGCAAGGGCGACCGCGCGATCCTGCAGCACGTCCTCCGGAAATTGGAGATGGGGAAGAAGTCAAAAGAAAAGGCCGACAAGCACAAGGCAAGTTCGGCCGGTTCCCGGAATTAACGATCTGTAATTTCGCAATCACCTCGAGCGCGAGGATAGTGCCCGGGCGGAAATACACTCCGCCCTCACCAACATAGATCCAGCTACTTTGTCGTCACCGCTGCGGGTGTCGCATGCTCGCGTTCCACATCCTTCAGGCGGGCCGCCTTGCCCTTCAACGCGCGCAGGTAATACAGCTTTGCCCGCCGCACTTTCGACGACCGCAGCAGTTCCACCCGGTCGATAACCTTGGAGTTCACGGGAAAAATGCGCTCGACGCCCTGTCCGAAGCTGATCTTCCGGACCGTGAAGCTGGCCTGCGGGCCCTTGGCCTGCGAAATAACCACGCCTTCAAACGCCTGCACGCGTTCCTTGTCGCCTTCGCGAATCTTTACATGCACTCGAATGGTGTCGCCGGGAACAAACTCCGGCAGATCGGTCCGCTTGGTTTTCGCCAGCAGTTTTTCAATGATGAGGTTCGACATGACCTTTTCCTTCAATCGTGATCCCAATTTGAGGGATCGCAAATTTTCAAACGCTCCAACCACGAAACCAACGTCATCTGCAAAACCGAATGTCATCGGCAACCTGATGTCATCCTGAGCGAAGCGAAGGACCTACGCACCTCGCCCGCGCCGCCAGCGGCGGAGGCTTGGATTCCACAGAGCCACAGGACGCTACCCCTGAATTTTCGCCAGCAACTTTCGGTCTTCTTCGCTCAAGTCCGCGGCAGCAATCAAGTCCGGTCGATTGCGCAGCGTCTTCTCTAAGGCTGTCTTGCGCCGCCAGCGCCGGATCTCATCATGATTGCCGTTCACCAGCACTTCCGGCACGGCCATCCCACGAAACTCCGCGGGCCGCGTGTAATGCGGATAATCGAGCAACCCACCCGAAACGCAAGTTGAACTCGGCACATTTCCGGCCGCCGCTTCGGAACAGCTCGCAGTGAACGATTCCTGCCGTGTGGAATTTTCGTTGCCAACCGCGCCCGGAATCAGCCGCGTGACCACATCCACGATCACCGCTGCCCCCAACTCGCCGCCGCTCAGTACGTAGTCGCCAATCGAAATCTCCCGATCGGCCAGGTGCTCGCTGACGCGCTCATCCACGCCCTCGTAGCGTCCGCAGATCAGCACGATCCGCTCCAGCGCGGCGAGTTCCTGGGCCAAAGCCTGATCAAGCCGCCGCCCTTGCGCGGAAAGCAGGATCACCGACTCCTTTGCTGTCTTCCAGAGTCGCTCCTCGCGCGGCGCCACCCGCAGCTTCTCGATGCATTCAAAGATCGGTTCCGGCTTCAGCACCATGCCTTCGCCGCCGCCAAATGGGCGGTCATCCACCGTGCGATGCTTGTCGCGGGCAAACTCCCGCAAGTCGTGGATCCTGACTTCAACCAGCCCCGTCTCCCGCGCCCGCCGAAGAATTCCAAAGTCCAGCGGCCCGCGAAAGAAATCCGGAAAAATCGTTACCAGATCAACAAGCATCAGATCATTGAGTAATTGGGAAATTGAGTAATTGGAAAAGTGAAAAACTCTGGTCCGCCATCGTTCCGGTTTTCAACTACTCAATTACCAAATTTCCCAATTACTCAATCTTTCTCAGCTCCCGCTTCTCTTCCTCGCTCAGCGGAGCGTTCACCTCGAGCATCCCCTCCGGCAACCGCATCCGAACCTGCTTCGCAGCCAGGTCCACGCCGGTCAGGTACGCCTCGGCGAACGGAATCTCGTAGGGCAATTTCGCCTTGCCGCGCACGATCAGCAGCGGCGCTTCCCCCGCGCCGAACTCCACGCCTTCCACCCTGCCAATCTCGCGGTCGCCGTCAAAGACCGCACAACCCGTCAGATCGCTGATATAAGTCCAGCCCGGTTCCAGTTCCGCGCGTTCGGCCTGCGGCACCTGCAATTCGCACCGCACCAGGATTTCCGCGTCCGAGATCGATTCGATCCCTTCGAACTTCAGAACCAGCTGGCCCTTATGCGGCCAGATATCCTCGACCGTCAGTTGCCGCCGTTCGCCTTTCGCATCGAGCGCAAACAGCCGCATGCCTTCCACGAACCGGTCCGGAACGTCGGAATGCACTTCCACGGCAACTTCGCCATGCCGTCCTTGCGTTTTCCGGACGCGCGCCAGGCTGATGTATTCATCGCCCATCGTCGATCCTGTGCGGGAACCATGCAGGGCCAGAATCCGGCAGCTATTCGAGGATCTCGAGCGCGTACCGTTTGCCCGACTTCACGCCCGCCGCGTTCAACAACGTCCGCAGCGCACGCGCGGTCCGTCCCGACTTCCCAATCACCCTGCCCAGATCGCCCTCGGCGACCGTGAGTTCGAGCACCGTCTCGCCCTCTTCTTCCAGGTCGTTTACCGACACCTGGTCGGGCGCATCCACGAGCGCCTTGGTGACGTGCTCGAGAAGAATCTTCGCGTTGCCGTTCTGTTCACTCATCTGATTCCGGCTCGAGTTCGGAGCCCGAGCATTTCCATCCCGACTTGCTTTCGGAACTGCCCGTAAGTTTCTGACGTGTTTTCTGGAAGGGCACGACTTCAGTCGTGCCATAAGCTTCCTGTCAAGGCAGAGGCTTTAGCCGCTGAGGTTCGCTTCCACTCCAAAGGAACCGCTCAGATCAGTCGTTTCAGGCGGCAGGACCAGCCGCAGCCGGCACGGGCTTCGCGAACAGCTTGCTCACGCGCTCCGACATCTTGGCGCCCTTCGACACCCAATAATCAATACGGTCGCGTTTCAGGTTGATATGGGCAGCAGCGCCCCGCGGATTATACGTTCCCAACGACCTCGACGGAACGCCCATTGCGCGCCCGGTCCTTCTCGATAACCACCACGCGATACTGCGGCTGTTTGCGCGCACCCGTGCGCGCCAGGCGAATCATTAACACGGAACTGGTTTTCCTTTCCTAGTCCTTCCGGGAGGGATAAGACAAACCATTATTATCGCGGAAGTTAGCGGGATTGGCAAGGGTGAGATGTTCAGCTGTAAATGCTCCAAGATAATGTCACCCCCTAACTGCAACGAGATTTTGTCACCCTCTCAGGATGGTGACGATGAGTCAGAAAGAGTTCCAACGAGTGAAGGTGATTGAGAATGCAGCGGGCGGGAAGTTGAGCGTACGCGAAGCTTCCCGGCTGCTGCAGCTCAGTGAACGGCAGGTGCAACGGCTGAAGCGCCGCGATCGGCCCGATTCCCTCGACTGGGTGCAGCACGGCAATCGCGGACGCCGCAGGCCTTGGGCTTTGCCTCTTCCCCAGAAGCAGTTGATCTTAACCCTGGCGCGCGGCAAGTATCAGGGCTTCAACGATTCTCATTTGGCAGAAAAACTCCGCGATGAGGAAAATCTCTCGGTCAGCCGCGAGACCGTGCGCCGCATCCTTCGCGCCGCCAAACTGCTCTCTCCGCAGAAGCGTCGATCCCGCAAGTACCGCTCCCGACCACCGCCCCGCCCGCGTTTCGGCATGATGGCCCTTACCGATGCCAGCCGCCATGACTGGCTCGAAGGCCGCGGTCCAGAGCTCACTCTCATTGGCTTCCAGGATGACGCCACCAGCCAGATCCTGGCCGCTCATTTCCAACTCGAAGCCGAAAATACTCTCGGCTATCTCCGCGCCCTGCACGCCATGATCACCACCCACGGCGTCTCCCTCAGCCTCTACCGCGACCGTCACTCCATCTTCCAGCGTAATGATTCCTACTGGACTCTCGCCGAACAACTCGCCGGCCAACAAGCTCCCACCCAACTCGGTCGCGCCCTGGACGAACTCGGCATCGAGCAGATCCCCGCCTACTCCCCTCAGGCCAAGGGCCGCATCGAGCGCGCCTGGCGTACCTGCCAGGACCGACTGGTCAGCGAGCTTCGTCTGGCCCGCGCCACCACTTTGTCCCAGGCCAACGCTGTGCTCGCCCAGTTCTGCGCCGACTACAATCGGCGCTTCGCCCATCCCGCCGCCGATTCAGTTCGCGACTTCCGCTCCTTGCCCCGCCGCTTTGATCTGGCCCGCTGTCTCGCCTTGCACTACCGCCGCATCGTCGCCCCCGATCACACCGTCACCTTAGGCGCGACCTCCATCGCCCTGCCGCCCCTGCCCGCTCAGCGCGGCTACGCGGGAGAAACCGTCGAACTCGCCCATCACTTGGACGGCACGCTGCGCGTTTATCGGGGAGATCGGCTCCTCCTCGCTCTGCCTCTGCCGCTCGCAGAACACGCCGAGCGCCGTCCCAAGCTCCTGACCTCGGCGCAGAAAAGAAAAACACCCCTGCCCCGCATCTACAACCTCTCCGGTCGTCCCGCATGGGCGGCCGTTACTTAATCGATAAGCGGTGACAGAGTCTCGTTGCAGTTAATACGACATTTTCTGGTTGCAACAACAGGGTGAGATGTTCAGCTTGGCCGAACGCCTGCGCAAAGACAATTGATCTGCAATATGCTCAATCAATGCAATTTCCACCACGGGAAGAAGGCATCTTGCTGGCAGAAGACCGCTTTACGGTCAGGTATCGAGACCGCGCAATACCATGCCGCTGTCGCGTAACGTTCGACTTGACCCGCAAGAACAATGTACTCATTGAGTGTTTGGAGTCATTACACGATCTCGGCGCAGGGTTCGGTTTTGAGCCCTTTCACGCCGACGGAAGGTTCTCTCTAGAAGTCTCGCCAGACGCGTTACCGATTGAATGTCGCATTTTTCATTTGAACGAACAGATGTTGGGCCCCGATGACTCGCGTCTAGAGCTAACATTGTGCCCACAAGGGTCATTCCTTTTGCCGAGTAGTCCGCTCGTACGCGTGAACGCAGGAATCGTCAACCTGCCGCGATATTGGTTTGGTGGCCCTCGACAATTGAGCTTCTGCCTTGAAGACGAAACATGGAATTTTGAATTTACGCCGGTGGGAGAACAATCGTTTCAGTATCCGCGAAAAATTCAAAACGACTCCTTTTCGTTCAGTCATCACTTGACGTTAAAAAAGCGGAATGCCCATCCTTTCTCTCAATCGCAGGTTGAGGATGCTCTTGGCCTCCTCTCGACGTTCCTGTCATTTTGTGCCGAAAGGTGGGTTGCCCCGACTCTGATCACTGGATTTGAGGCCTCTGGGACCGTCGCTCACCAGAATTGGAATACACCTTTGGTCGATCCGCGTCGCGATCCCATAAATTGGTTAGATGAATACGATGGGCACCCCATGGTCAATGTCTTTCCGGGGTTTTCGCGTCTCATGGCTGAGCCGAAATGGCGTGACACGATACGGTCGGCCGTGTACTGGTACGTTCGTTCACAGTCAGACTATGTGGGCCCTGACGGCGCCATCATCCTAGTGCAGGCGGCTTTAGAACGTCTCGCGTGGCATTTGCTTGTCCAGCAAAGACAGGCAATTTCTCAAAACGGTTTTTCGAAAATCCCAGCCGCCGACCAGATCAGGCTCCTGCTTAACATTTCCTCGATTCCGTTGGCTCTACCGGCATTCTTGGCTGAACTATCCAGTACGGCTAAGGCTCGGAATTGGACTGATGGCCCCGAAGCATTTGTCGCAGTTCGGAATCAAATCGTGCATCCGCCACGTCGTACCCACACACGACTGAGTGCCCGCTCCTACTACGAAGCTCTTCAATTGGGTAAGTGGTATCTCGAGTTGATACTACTTAATGCCACCGGGTTCAGTGGCAAGTATTCGAATCGCCTTAAAATTCCACGGTGGAAAGGTGACGTGGAATTCCTTCCCTGGGGCGCATGAATGTTTACCTCGGCAAAGTCCTCAAAAGATCTATCGCAGCCTCCCCAAGATCTCTCCCGGCTCCGCCCGCTCCGCATAATCCTCGTTCGCGTAAGCGAACAGCACGGTCCCATCGCGATCCACCACGTAGGCAGCCGGAATCGGCAACTCCCAGCTCTCGTCCCCATTGGTCAGCGGCAGATTGATGAACGCCCTTCGATAAATAGCCTGCTGCTCATCTGGCACCCGATACACGAGCCCAAACTGCCGCGCCACCTGGTTCCCCGCATCACTCAGCAGAGGGAAGCGCAGGCCGTGCTGGTCTGCCATGAAGAACGACTGCTTCACCGTCTGCGGAGAAATGGCCACCAGCGAACCGCCCGCCGCCCCGATCTCGGGAACCGCCCGGTTCATCGCCTCCATCTGCCCGCAGCAGAAAGGATCCCAGCGCCCCCGAAGGAAGCACACGACAAGCCGCCCTCGCGCCAGCAATTCCGCCGACGAAACGACCGTACCATTGTGATCAGCAAGCGAAAACTCCGGCATCCGCGCGCCGACGGCCAGCGATTTCGAAGCCAGCCCCTGCTCGCGAAGTTCGGCAACCACCTTCGCATGCACAGCAAGCGTCTCCGGCGGAACATACTGCGCAATCCGCGCTCGCCGTTCCGCCAGAATCTCGCGCAACATGCGAGTCTCGGACACGGCACTTTTCTCGTCGAGGGAACGCCATTTCATAGAAGCGGTCGTCGGCCAAAAGCGAAGACCTGGGATATCGAGGAAGAGGAAAAGCCGCGGGCGCCCATCAGCGCGCACTTTACGCTAGGTGGGATTCCACAAATGCCGCGTTCTTGGGGTTTAGCCAACGACCGACGACCGACGACGGTTTTTCCTACATCCCCGGCATCTTCATCCCCGCCAGCCGCCGCGCAAAGCTCGGTTTCCCCATCTGCTTGAACATCTTCTTCATCTGCGCGTACTGGCGGAGCAGATTATTCACTTCCTGCACGCTGGTCCCCGAGCCGCGCGCGATCCGCTTGCGCCGGCTTCCGTTGATCACATCATGGTGGTTCCGCTCATGCACCGTCATCGAGTTGATAATGGCTTCCACCCGGTTGATCTGCTTCTCGTCCACCTTGTCGGCGGCCTTCTGTAGTCCACTGAACGGTCCGATCGACGGCAGCATTCCCATCAGGCTCTGGATCGATCCCATCTTGCGCACTTGCCGCAACTGATCGCGGAAATCCTCGAGCGAAAATCCGTCGCCGGCCAGCATCTTGCTGGCCATATCTTCAGCTTTCTTCTTGTCGATCTGCTGCTCGGCTTTTTCGATCAGCGACAGGATGTCGCCCATGCCCAGAATGCGCGACACGATGCGGTCGGGGTGAAATGGTTCCAGCGCATCATACTTCTCACCCACGCCGATGAACTTGATCGGCTGCCCCGTCACCTGCCGGATCGAAAGCGCCGCGCCGCCGCGCGCATCGCCGTCCATCTTGGTGAGCACTACGCCGGTGAGGGTCAGCTTCTTGTGGAATTCATCCGCCGAGCGCACCGCGTCCTGCCCGGTCATCGAGTCGGCCACAAACAGGATCTCCGAGGGATTCAGCAGCTTCTTCAGCGACTGCATCTCCTCCATCAGCTGATCGTCGATATGAAGACGGCCCGCCGTATCGACGATGAGCACATCGCTGCCCGTATTGATGGCCTCGCGCCGCGCCTCCTTCACCAGTCGCTCTACGGTCGCGGTGTTCGCTTCGGTGACTTCGCCTTCGTAGATGTTCGCCTTGATCGCATCGGCCACGACCTTCAATTGTTGCCGCGCCGCCGGGCGGTAGACGTCCACCGAAACCAGCAACGGCCGGTGCCCGCCCTTCTTCAGCCAGTTGGCCAGCTTGCCCGAGGTCGTCGTCTTGCCGGACCCTTGCAGCCCGGCCATTAGCACCACCGTAGGCGGCTGCGAGGCGAACTTGAGCTTGGCCGTGTCCTTGCCCAGCACCTCGACCATCTCATCGCGAACAATTTTGATGACCTGCTCGCCCGGCGAAAGTGCCGTCAGCACGTCCTGCCCCACCGCCTTGGCCTGGATCTGATCAATCAGTTGCTTGACGACCTTGAAGTTGACGTCGGCCTCAAGCAGCGCCAGACGAATCTGCCGCAACGCCTCCTGGATATTCTCCTCGGTAAGCGTAGCCTGCCCGCGCAAAGTCTTAAACGCGCGCTGAAGTTTTTCCTGTAGATTCTCAAACATAAGCGTAGAAGCCTATTTTAGCAGCCGGAAGTTAGCTGATGGCCGGTAGCTGGTGGCGGGTAGCTGGTAAGCCTTCGGCATGAATCAGCCCATGCATCTCTCTGTGTCTCTGTGCCTCTGTGGTGAAGGGGTTTTTATCAGCCCCCAAACACTTCCTTCGCCGCCACGACGGTATTGCAATGAATGGTAACCGTGTCATCCACCTTGCGCGCGTAGCCGCCCGCATAGGTCACCATCACCGGGATATCCCGCGCCCGCGCCACGCGGAACACCAGTTCATCCCGCTTCTTCAGCCCCTCAATCGAGAGATTCAGCCCGCCCAGTTGATCTTCCCGATAAGGATCCGCCCCCGCGATATAGCACAAGAGATCCGGCTCGAACTGCCGCAGACCCGAACTCAGCGCATTGTCGAGCCAGGCCAGGTAATCGTCGTCACCGATCTCGTCCGGCAAATCGACGTCAATCGACGACGGCGGCTTCCACGCCGGGTAGTTGTGCTCC
The DNA here is from genome assembly GCA_963733805.1 of uncultured Acidobacteriota bacterium. Taxonomy (GTDB): domain Bacteria; phylum Acidobacteriota; class Terriglobia; order Terriglobales; family Acidobacteriaceae; genus Gp1-AA133. Next base: position 63,863 of record CAVTEO010000019.1, read on the forward strand.
TGGTGCAGCGAGATCGTGAACACCTCTCCGGCATGAGCGTTGCGCATTTTCGCCGGACGCGCAGTCGAAGCGGTCGTCCCTCCCGCCGACGGCAACGGATCGCTCGGCACGCGCACTCCCGCAAAAATCGCCGCCGTCCCGTTGCCCTGGTGCACATCGCAATCCACCGTCATCGCCGTGCGGATCTTGTCATCGCGCTGCATCCGCCGGATCGCTACCGCCACGTCGTGAATCATGCAGAAGCCTTCCCCATGATCCGGGAACGCATGATGAAATCCGCCGCCGATGTTGAACGCCACGCGATCTTTCAAAGCACAGTCCGCCGCCAGCATCGATCCCCCGGCCGCCAGCCAGAACGCCCGCACCAGTTCCGGCGAGTAAGGAATCTCCATCTCGAGTTCTTCGCGCGCCGAGAGCGTCCCGGTTTTCAATTTCTGTACATACTGCGGCGTGTGCACCAGCAAAATATCCTGATCCGACGCGGGACGCGGCGCCACGAAGTCGTTCGCCTCCGCAACCCCGGATTCCAGCAATCGCTTGTGGATGCGTTGGTACTTCTCGGCAGGGAAGACATGTGTGCCGATCGGGAGGTAATAGTCGTCGCTGTAGATCAGCTTGAAGGGAAGCATAGAACGAAAGCACTCAGCGTTCGGGCAGCCGACGTCGGTGCAAACGCTCCATCATACGCGCCGCGAAAGATCCTTCGTTCAACGGCGGGTGTGCAATCAACTCGTCATCGATCAGGCCGCGGCCCCAAAATATCATTGTCATCCTGAGCGAAGTGAGGCGAACGCCGAACGAAGCGAAGGACCCATGCATTCGGTGGCGATTGCATGAGCGCGATGTCGAAAGCACGGTGCACGGTGCCCCAGGTTCGCGTCCGCCCTTTGGACGCTAACCTGGGAGCTTCCTGACTGCTGATTGCTGACAGCCGATGCTGCTTACCGCTTCTTCGCCCCCGGCGCTGGAACTACCACCGGCCGCCGCAACGGCACAATCGCCCCCTTCGAAGGATCCGCCGCCGCGGTCGCCCGGTTGATCACTTCCTGCTGCATGTACTTCACGAAGTCCTGAATCTGCCGCTGCATTTCTTCCATGCGCTCGCGCATCTGCAGGATGATCGCGATCCCGCTGATGTTTACCGCCAGATCCCGCGCCAGAGTAAGAATGAACTCCAACCGCTGCAAGTCTTCATCGGTATAGAGCCGTGTATTACCCTCGGTGCGCGACGGCTTGAGCAATCCCTCCCGCTCGTACAACCGCAGCGTCTGCGGATGAATGCCATACATCTCGGCCACCGCCGAAATCATGTAGGCGCCCTTGGATTTCCGTTTCGTCATGTAACTATGTTGCCAAAAGCCAGCGAAAGAAGAGTAAACGCCCCTGCAAGAAGCGCGATCAATATCAACATTCCCGCAATCGCAATGCGTCTGCCAGAGGGCAAGCGGGATAGAAAACCTAGCAAGGCGCTGAGACCCGCGGCCAACAACGCCCCGGCTGAAGTGCCGATTAGGAATATAGCATTCCCATTCCCTTCTGATATCTGGAGGCGTCCGAGCAGAATGAAACCTGCAATCGATAGCAGGTACAACCCGTAGGAAATTAAGGCCGCCCTAGCGAGGTGCCGCCCTCGCCCAGCCGTCTCATGAAAGAAATACCGAATGATGCCCATGATGAAAAAGCTGAGGGAAAGCACGGGTGCCGTCAGTGCGACCGCGTCTTTGAGGATGGACCAGTTCATGCTCGATATGCGAAATGAGTCTAGAGAGGGAACGAAAACGAGAGGATCGGCTTGCAGAAAAGATTATGGGCCACAGATTTCACCGAATCTGTGGCCCCGAACCTACGCCACGATCTGCGGCTTCTCCACCCTGGCCGGCGTCCATCCCTCCGGCTTAAGCAGATGGTTCACTCCATACGCCACCACGCCCGCCGCAACCAGGATCATCCCGAAGGCAAACGAGCTCATCCCGAACACCGTCTCATGCTGGCTACGGAAAATCGAGAAGCCCAGCATCAGCATGGGGGGAATGCCGATGGCCACCGCGCCGAACATGCCGCCCGGCACCCGGAACGGCCGGGCCAGTTCCGGCTCGCGAATGCGCAACCAGATCAACGCCGCGAACTCCAGCCCCAGGCTTCCGCCGTATAAAAGGATGTCGATGGTCACCAGCCGCTCGAATCCGAGCAGCAGGCACGGCGCCCACAAAATGGCCAGCACGACAATCGAGACCCATGGCGCTTGCGAACGTGTCGTGCGCTTGCCGAATATCTTCGGCAGCATCCCGTCCTGCGCCATCGCCAAAGGCAAACGCGAGTAGCTCATCACCAGCGCGTTAAACATGCCAAACCCACTGATCATACCTCCCAGCGCCAGGCCCACCCGCAGCAGCGGTCCCCCCAACAACCCGGCCGCGTCCGCCCAGAAGCCGGTATCCCACGCGCCCGGCGCGAGGCCGGTCATCCACATTGCCACGACCGGCACGATGTAGGTCGCGGCCACGATTGCCACCGCAATCATCATCGCCCGCGGATAGGTCCGCTGCGGCTTCTCCACCTCCGCCGCAATGGTTGAAGCATTGTCCCATCCCATGTAGTTCCACATGCAGATGAGCACGCCCGTCAGAATGTCGATGCCGGAGTTCGTCGGCTTGGTCACAGCGGTTGCGAGCACGCCAAACTTGAACGGCGCGATGCACACGATCGCCACAAACGGCGCCGACAGCGCAAAGAACAGCCACAGCGAAGTGGTCGAGACCACCTTCACGCCGGCCACGTTCAGCAGCGCGCATAGCGCGACCACCGCCACTCCCACCATCAGCCCGCGATGCCCCTCGGCAAACCACGGAAACAGCCGCTGTAGATAAAGGATGAACAGCGTCGGGTAGATCGCCATGTCGAACACCGACGCGATCAGCGACAGCCAGGCCTCCTGAAATCCCCAGAAATTCCCCATCGCGCGACGCACCCATGCGTAGTAGCCGCCCTCTTCGGGCAGCACGCTGGATAGCTCGCCGATCATGAACGCGGTAGGCAGACTCCACAGGACGGGGGTCAGTAGAAGAATCAGGATGGCTCGACCATACCCCGCTCCGTGCACGATATCTTCCGTGCCGTAGGTGCCGCCCGAAACCATGAAGAAGGTGGCGGCGACCAGGGGCCACAAGGTGAGCTTGCCGAATTTCTGGTTCCTGGGAAGAACAGACAAGGATGAAGACGTGGTGGCTGGGGCGCTAGCTGTTGCCAATTTCTATGGCTTCCTCCTTGAGCGACTCACTCTCACCACCGCGTCTCCCTTGAAGTCTTTCCTCAGCGCGGCTCCCGGGTTACTGCGATTCCACGGGCATTTCGGCGAAGTTAGTTCGCAGCAAGAGAATACGGCAATTTAGATGCGACGCAATAGATTTTTCGGAAATTTGTTTCGCGAAAGGCACGGTACGGGAGTAATAGAAGAGCAGGTGACGGGTCTCAGGTGACAGGTCTCAGGTCTCAGGTCTCAGGTCTCAGGTCTCAGGTCTCAGGAGTGCGATGCATTTCGTGAAAGACAGGCTTGATGGCTTTGTCATCTTGAGCGCAGTGAGGCGACAGCCGAACGAACAGCCTGCCCTGAGCAAAGCCGAAGGGGACCCTGTGTTCGCCCGCGAAGCCACCGGCCGAAAGAAGTTTTCCAAACGGAATCTCAACCTGGAAGGGAAACGCTACGGAAGGACAAAACAACGTGCCCTGGGGCCTGACACCTGTGACCTGACACCTGAGACCTCCTTTTAGACTTTCCCCCACAACTCCGCCCGAGGATCTTCGGGATTCAAAGTCGCCAGCTCCCGCAACAGCTCCTTCGTCCGCTCATCTCGAGGCATCGGCACCGTCACCTTGACCTCAACGATCTCATCCCCCCGCGCCCCATCCTTGGTCGCCGAAGGAACACCCTTCTCCCGCAGCCGCAGCTTCTGCCCCGACTGTGTTCCCGGCGGAATCTTCAGCAGAGCTCGCCCATCGATGGTCGGCACTTCGATCTTGGCTCCCAGCGCCGCCTCAGTCGCGCTGATCGGCACCGTCAGCCGGATGTCGTCGCCTTCCCGGTGAAAGATCGGGTGATCCTCCGCCCGGATAATCACGTAGAGATCACCGGTCGGCCCGCCATTGGCTCCGGCGTTCCCTTTGCCGGCCAGCCGAATCCGTTGTCCGTCTCGTGTTCCTGGCTTAATTCGAACCTCCAGCGGCTCTACGCGCTCCACCGTCCCTTCCCCATGGCAGGTCGGGCACGTCGAGATATTCTTTCCCGTGCCATGGCAGCGCGGGCACGGCACATTGAACTTCATCCGCCCGCCCGTCTGCTCGATGGTCCCCTTCCCATGACACTGCGGGCAAGTCCCGGGCGCCTCCACAAATCCTGCGCCGTGACAGGTCCCGCAGGTTTCCCGGCGCGCGATGTTCAACTTCATGACGCCGCCCCGGATCGCCGTCCAGAACGGAACATTCACCTGGTACTCCAGGTCCGACCCCGGCTCCGGCGCTTCCTGCGCAGCCGCCCCCCCGCGATCGAACATGCTCGAGAAGATGTCCCGAAACCCGCCGCCACCGCCCGAACTCTTCTTGCTCCGCGCCCCGCCCTCGAACAAGTCCGAGAAATCGAACCCGCCAAAATCAAAATGCACGCCGCCCGCGCCCGCCGACCCGGCGCCCGACGGCTGGGCCCCCGGATATCCTCCGGGGAAACCTCCCGGCGTTCCACCCTGCCGCGCATAAGCCTCGGCCGTTGCCGGATCGATGTTGTCGGAGTAGAAACCGAGCTGGTCGTAGATCTTCCGCTTCTTCGGATCGGACAAGACCTCGTTGGCTTCCGAGAGCGTCTTAAACTTCTCCTCGGCAGATTTGTCCCCAGGATTCACGTCGGGATGATATTTGCGCGCAAGCTTTCGAAACGCCTTCCGGATCTCCTCCGTAGACGCCCCCTTCTTCACCCCCAGCGCGCCGTAATAATCTTTGGTTTGCGTAGCCATGAAAAATCAGCTGTTAGCTCCTAGCTCTTAAGCCTTTAGCGAATAACTCTTTAACAACTGTCATCCTGAGCGAAGTGAAGGCGCCAGCCGAACGCAGTCGAAGGACCCCGAGTGTCGCCAGGAAGCTCCTCCGGCCTGTAAGGGCATTTTCACGCTGCACTGGGTTCACTACATTCCACATGCGCTTCAAAAGAAAATCACCTGCTAGCTTCTGGCCCTTAACCCCTATCCGCCAGCGTTTGCGGTTCCTGCGAAGTCGCGCAGCGACGACAGATGTAAGCCCCGCACGTAAGTCCGGGGTAAGCATGCGACAAAAGCGAAGTCCCCTTCAGGGGACGACACTCCGGCATGTGCCCTCAGTGCACCACCCGCTTCTTGCCTTCTTCCGGTGCAAACGCAAAATGCTCAGAGTGCGTCGCCTCCATCTCCACCGGAATGCGAATCACACCACTTCCCGAAGGACGAAAAACATACCACCGCCCCTCATCTTCAACGAAGTTCAAAAAATACATCTGGTCATTGACTTCGAATTGCAATTTCCCAACTCCTTTGCCCACAATTTATCAAATACAAGAAGGGGCGCCGAAGCGCCCCGCTGAAAGCTGATAGCCGACAGCTGACAACTTACTTCTTGTCTTCCACGTCCACGTACTCCGCGTCGATCACGCCTTCATCCTTCTTGGCCTGACCGTTGTCGCCCGCCGAGCCCGACGGTCCCGTTCCGGGTCCTGGGCCTGCGCCCGGGCCACCCTGCGAACCCGCCGCCTTGTACATCTGCTCGGCCAGCTTGTGCGAAGCCTGGGTCAGCACTTCGCGCGCTCGATCCATACCCGCCTTGTCGCCCGCTTCCAACGCCTTCTTCGCGTCGGCGATGGCGTTCTCGACGTCGCCCCGGTCCGAGCCTGAGATCTTGTCGCCCGACTCGCGCAGCATCTTCTCCATCTGGTAGACCATGCTGTCGAGCTGGTTCTTGGCTTCGATCTCTTCGCGCTTCGCCTTGTCCTCGGCCGAGTGGGAGTCGGCTTCCTTCGCCATCCGCTCCACTTCTTCCTTCGACAAGCCCGAAGACGACGTGATCGTGATCTTCTGATCCTTGCCCGTGGCGTTGTCCTTCGCCGTCACGTTCAGAATGCCATTCGCGTCGATATCGAAAGTCACCTCGATCTGCGGCACGCCCCGCGGAGCTGGCGGCAGCCCGGTCAAGTGGAACTTGCCCAAAGTCCGGTTCTGCGCCGCCATCGGACGCTCGCCCTGTAGCACGTGCACTTCGACCGACGTCTGGTTGTCCGCCGCGGTCGAGAACGTTTCCGTCTTCTTGGTCGGAATCGTCGTGTTCCGCGGAATCATCGGCGTCGCCACGCCGCCCAGCGTTTCAATCGCCAGCGACAGCGGAGTCACGTCCAGCAGGAGCAGGTCCTTTACCTCTCCCTTGAGCACGCCACCCTGGATCGCCGCGCCGACTGCCACGACTTCATCCGGGTTGACGCCCTTGTGCGGCTCCTTGCCGAACAGTTCCTTCACCAGCGCCTGGATGCGCGGCATGCGCGTCTGTCCGCCCACCAGCACGACTTCGTTGATCTTGCTGGCGTCGACGCCCGCGTCCTTCATGCACTGCTTGCACGGACCCACCGACTTCTGGATCAGGTCCTCGACCATCGACTCAAGCTTCGCCCGCGTCAGCTTCTTTACCAGGTGCTTCGGACCGCTGGCATCCGCCGTGATGAAGGGCAGATTGATCTCGGTCTCCATGGTTGTGGAGAGCTCGATCTTCGCCCTCTCAGCCGCGTCGCGCAGACGCTGCAACGCCATCTCGTTGCCTTTGCCGCGCAGGTCGAGGCCTTCATCCTTCTTGAACTCGTCAATCAGCCACTCGACGATCCGCTGGTCAAGGTTGTCACCGCCCAGGTGCGTATCGCCATTGGTAGCCTTCACCTCGATGACGCCTTCGCCGACCTCCAGGATCGAAATATCAAACGTACCGCCGCCAAAGTCATACACGGCGATGGTCTCGTCCTTACCCTTATCGAGCCCGTAAGCCAAAGCGGCCGCCGTCGGCTCATTGATAATTCGCTTCACATCGAGCCCGGCGATCTTGCCGGCATCTTTTGTCGCCTGCCGCTGCGCGTCGTTGAAGTATGCCGGAACCGTGATCACGGCTTCGGTCACCTTCTCGCCCAGATAGTCTTCCGCAGCCTTCTTCAGTTTCTGAAGAATCATCGCCGAGATCTCCGGCGGGGTGTACTTCTTTCCCTGCGCAATCACGGCCACATGGTCGCCATCACGCTCCACCTTGTACGGCACCATCTTCATTTCTTCGTTGACTTCGTCGTACCGGCGGCCCATAAAGCGCTTGATCGAGAAAACGGTATTCTCCGGATTGGTGATGGCCTGCCGCTTTGCGACCTGCCCGACCAACCGCTCCCCAGTCTTGGTAAAGCCCACAACAGAAGGCGTAGTCCGCCCACCTTCTTCATTCGGGATCACCTTGGGTTCGCCACCCTCCATGACCGCAACCACCGAGTTGGTGGTTCCGAGGTCAATTCCAATAATCTTGCCCATATCCTGAGCCTCCTGATCACTATAAGTGCAATATAATCAGCTGCTTAAACTGCGACTGTGCAGCCATAATAAGACTTGAGTGTAGCACTGTCAAGGTTTAGATGAGTAGGATTCCAAACGGATGCAGGGATTCGGAGCGATGGTGCAGCCGATAACTACCTTAGAAACAAAGGCTTGAGAGGATGCATTTGGCCCTTCCTCACGTGCCAGCGCTGGCCTTGGTTAGTCTCTTGGTCGCCCACGATATAGATTTGCGATCGCCCACGTCGCTCCCACGAACACATGCCGGTGCGGCCCGCCCGACGTCAACCCCACCTCATACCCGCCATCAAGCACCAGCTGTGGCACCACTCGGTAGGTCAAAGCCCACAGCGAGGAAGCGAACCCCGGCGTGGCCGCGTTCAAGCGAGTCCTTCCCCACAACTCGCCGGTGAACTGCAAGGGCCCGTGAATCGCACGCGAGAACGCAAGATTGAACTGCTGACTCTTATCGAACCCATTCGCTCTTCCGACCAGAAATTCGCTGGCGTTGAAATCGAAATGAACGTGCGCCACGTCCTTGCTCGCCAGAAACGTGAAGGCGTGATCCACTCTCCCACTTCCCAACCCGCCGTCTGTGCTGGCCGAAGGAATTTTTACCGCGTAGCTGACCGCCATGGACGGCACCCGCTTCGTCTGCCGGTAGAAACGGATCTGCGGTCCCAGCCAGTTGTCCCCAAAGGTCCGGTGCGTCCCGTTCACGTCCGTCTGGGCCGCATACTCGGTCGTCGTCCAGCGTGCCTCGATGTCGCATAGCATCCCGAACTTCACCAGCCCGCCCAGCAAAGTCTGACGGACGTCCGGCGCAGGCCACACCCGGTCCCACCCGTATTCCAGTTCCACCACGCCGTACTGCGTGACGTCCGCGGGACTGGCAACAGTCGGCCGGTTCGGATTAACAGCCATTGAGTCCGCATAGCATCCCGTCTGCTTCCCCATCCACTGCCCAGCCGAGGGAACAGTCAGCAGGACGCACAGCACCGCGGTCAAGAATGCGGCGCGTGAGATTCTCTCGGCTCGCCGCTGCTTTGGTCTAGACAGTAGCGACCTTCGCAGAACCCGGTGCCAGACTTCCAATCCGCGGTCATCCTGAGCGAAGTGAGGCGCCAGCCGAAAGCAGTCGAAGGACCCCATACCTGTAGACAGTACCCTAAGCGCGGCCAAAATTTCCCACACCGACTCATTTCGCGCGGCAATCGCAAAGTAGTCAGGGTTTTCCTCGGTGCCCCTCTGTGCCCTCTGTGGTGAAGGCTCCTATCGACCGCCCACTCACTGCACTACACTAGCCCGCTCCATAACTTCCTCGAACTCCCGCGTCATCTCCGCAGAAAGCTCCGGCGCCCGATACCCAACCACCAGTTCATCCACTCGTGCCCGAGCCCTGGCAAACGCATCCCCCTCTGCCTCCCCGCCCCGCCCGCCACGATCGATCACCGACGAAGGAATATGCTGCTCCTTCCGAAAAAGCGCGCGCGTCTCCTTCAACTTCAGGAACTCTCCCGACAGCCCGACCTGCGCAAACATGCCGGTCGCCAGCGTATCGCCGACGGCCTCTATCCCGCGCACCAACCGCAACGCCGACGCGATCGACTCGGCATCGATCACGAGTTTCTCCGCGCTGTGGCAGTCCAGCGACCCGAGCATTCCCGCTCCTGAAATCATGTTGATGCCCGTCAGCGCGCCCAGCATCGCCGACCGCGCACTCTCCGCGCCCGCCTGCGCGTCCACCAGTTTCGAGTCCGTCGCCGCCAGGTACCCGTGAGTCGGCAGTCCAAGATGTTTGCCCACCTCCGCGCAAGCCATATTCAGCATGGCCGTCTCGATTGCGCCCATCGGCGCGCCACCGGTCCGCATGTCAAAGATGGCCGGAGCCCCGCCCCAAACCACCGGCGCTCGCGGACCCGCCAACTGGTGTAGCGTGATCCCCGCCAACTCTTCCGCCGCATGTTGTGTCACCGAACCCGCCAGCGTTACGGGCGCGGTCCCTCCCGCCAGCGGCATGGCCACGATCTCCGCCGGCACCCCCGCCCGCGCCAAGTCCAGCAGATTGCGCGACCCGAACTCCGACCAGTTCAACGGAGGCGACGGGCACACGTCAAAAATCGCCCGCGGTTGCCGCCGCAATTCCTCCCGTCCTCCGCGATCCGCTGCCAGCAACTCAATCATCCCAGGCAGTCCCTCGGCGGAAAACGATCCCGTGACCACCGGCTTGTTGGAATGTCGTAACACGACCCATAGCCGGTACAGATCGCCAATCTCGCCCGGCACGTCGTTGCACACCACGGCCGTCGATTGCGCCGCAAACTGCGGCAGCATCTCGGTGACCTGCACGATCTGTACCAGGTCCCGCGTTTCCGACGGCCTTGCCTCCAGCGTGTCGCGGTCCAGCACCTGCACGCAACAAGATCCCGGATCGAAGTGCACCTCGTCGCCGCCATAGTGAACCGCCTTCTGCCCTTGCCGGTTGTACAGGAAGAATTCCCCCGGCACCGAAGTCACGCACTGCCGGACCAGCGCCTCCGGGAAATGCGCCACCCCGTCGCGCACTTCCACACCCGCCGCCCGCAACAGTTCGACTGCCGCGGCCGCAACACGCACCCCGGGATCCCTGAGCAACTGAAACGCTTCCCCGAGAATGCGCTCGATCAGTTCCGCGCTGAGCAACTGGATTCGAGGCCTCATGCCGGAACCCCTCCTCGCGCCATCAGAGCCTTGGCCAACTCCAGCGCGTCGCTCGCATTGCGCGAGTACCCATCTGCGTGAATTTCTTCCGCCCACTTTGCCGTCACGGCCGCCCCGCCAATGATTGCCTTGCATCGCGGACGCAACCCGCCTTTGTCGAGAGCTTCGATCACCGCCCTCTGTCCCGCCATGGTCGTCGTCAGCAGAGCCGAGACTCCCACGATATCGGCGTCCACCTCCCGTGCCTTCGCGACGAACTGCTCCGGCGTCACACTCGTGCCAAGATCAAAAATCTGGAATCCGCTGGCCGAAAGAATCGTTGCGACTAGGTTCTTCCCGATGTCGTGGATGTCTCCGCGCGCCGTCCCCAGCACGATCTTTCCCAGCACCTCGCGCCGCGACCCGCGCCGCAGCATTTCCGGCTCAAGAATCTTGATCGCCGCCTTCATCGCTTCGGCGCAGGCCAGCAGGTCTGGCAAAAACATTTCGCAGCGTGCGAATTGCTCGCCCGCCGACGTGATCCCTACGCCGAATCCCTGGTTCACGGCGTCCAGCGGATCGACACCATCCTCCAGCGCCCGCTGCGCCAGTTCCGTCGCCCGTTCCGGTGCGCCTTCCAGAATGCTCTGGCGCATCGCCTCGAATAATGAATCCATTCGAATCTCCCTGCCCGATCGGCCCTGCTCAGTCCGATCTTGGCCGGGATTGTACGGTGCTCCACAGCCCGTGGCTGTGATCCACCGCACATCTGTCTGGCGTGCCGCCTCTTCAATACGCCGCTCCAGTTCGACTTTGAAATACAATCGCCACGCGTACCTAACACGGTGGGACGTTCGACCTGACCAAGAGCCTGGAATGAATACCGCCTACGTACTCGTCCACGATGGCTACGCCGATTGGGAACCAGCTTCAGCTCTGGCTGAACTTCGTCGCTCGTTCGGATTTTCGGTGCAGAGCATCGGACTCACTGCCCAGCCAGTCATAAGCATGGGCGGTCTTAAGGTTCTGCCAGACCTTCCTCTCGCGGATTTCAAGCCCGAATCCGCCGCAATCCTGATTCTTCCCGGTGGTGACTTCTGGACCACCGGAGAGATTCCTGCCATCTCCAAAGCCGCGCGAGCCATGGCCTCCCTCGGCCGCCCGATTGCCGCGATTTGCGGTGCCACCCTCGCGCTCGCTCACTGCGGTCTGCTCGATGATCGTCTCCATACCAGCAACGGCAAGGATTTCATCGGTCAGCATGTCCCCAGCTATCGCGGTCAGCAGTTTTATCGACCGGCCCCAGCCGTCGCCGATCGATCTATCATCACCGCCAACGGTCTCGCCCCATTCCCCTTCGCCGCCGAAATCTTCCGGACTCTGGCTCCCGAGCGTAAAGACGACATCGAAACGTATGAAAAGCTCTACTCTCGGGGATTACTCGACTGACCCTCGAGACACCTACGGCACTCACTTTTCTCCGCAAGCGTAAGGTTTGAACATCTACACGGTGTTCGCTGTACAGGACCGCTTTGCCTTCCCGTTCTTATGTGTTGGGTACAGTGCTGCCCGTGCATCCGCGTTATTGTCGCCGGAAACAGGGAACCTCCGCCTCGCCGCGCTCGTACCTACCTGCATGGCGAAGTCCGTCTCCGGCCGTGGTTTTGACTTCCGCTGCCCTGCGCCATACCATTCCTCCGGGTCGCTTCCCGCATGATCGGCCAGACCATTTCCCACTACCGCATCGTCGAGCAACTGGGCGGCGGTGGCATGGGTGTCGTTTACAAGGCCGAAGACATCAAGCTCGGCCGCTTCGTCGCTCTCAAATTCCTTCCCCCTGACGTCGCCTCTGATCCGCAAGCGCTCGAACGCTTCCAGCGTGAAGCCCGCGCCGCCTCGGCGCTGAATCACCCCAACATCTGCACCATCCATGAAATCGATGAAGCCGCCGGCCAGACCTTCATCGTCATGGAGTATCTCGAAGGCGTGACCCTTAAGCACCAGATCTCCGGCCATGCGCTCGAGACCGATGTCCTGCTGCAACTCGCCATCGAAATCGCCGACGCCCTCGACGCTGCCCATTCGCAAGGCATCATTCATCGCGACATCAAGCCCGCCAACGTCTTCGTGACTAAGCGCGGCCATGCCAAGGTCCTCGATTTCGGCCTGGCCAAGCTGATGCCCTCCACGCGCGAGGTGGGCCAGACCGTGAACCTCAGCTCGCCCACGTTGATGAGCGACGCGTTTCTCACCAGTCCCGGCACCGCCGTGGGCACCGTCGCCTACATGTCTCCCGAACAGGCCAAAGGCAAGGAACTCGATCCCCGCACCGACCTTTTCTCCTTCGGCGCCGTGTTGTACGAGATGGCCACGGGCGCCGTGCCCTTCCGCGGCGACACCACCGCCGTCATCTTCGAAGCCATCCTGAACCGCGCGCCCCTTCCCGCTGTGCGCCTCAATCCGGACGTACCCGCCCGGCTCGAGGAAATCATCGGCAAAGCTCTCGAGAAGGATCGCGACATGCGCTACCAGCATGCCTCCGAGATGCGCAGCGATCTGAAGCGCCTGCAGCGCGACAGCGGTTCCGGACGCGCCACGCAAGCTGCAATCAGTGACAGTCATCCTTTGCCCGTCGCGGGCTTAGCAGGTTCCGGTAGCGGTCCGGTCGCAACCACCCTCGGGCCTTCCGCCCACACCAGTTCGAGCGTGAGCGCCATCGCGCGCCAGCACCGCGTTGGGACCGCCGTCATTTCTCTGGTCGCCCTTGCCGTGCTCGCCGCCGCCGCTTTCGGCATCTATGCCCTGGTCACTCGCACCGGGCCGCTTCCTTTTGAAAATTTCACCATCACGCAGCTCACCAACAGCGGCAAAGTGGATCAGGCTGCCATTTCTCCTGACGGACGCTACCTCCTGCACGTGCAGATCGAAAGCGGGCAGCGCAGTCTCTGGCTCCGCAATATCCCGACCGGCAGCGACACCCAAATCATTCCTCCCGCGCCCGGCATGTATCTCTCGCTCGCCTTCTCACCCGACGGCAACTACGTTTACTATCGCCGCTCCGTGACCGTGCGCGCCAATGAGTTCCATCTCTATCGCGCTCCTGTGCTGGGCGGCGCACCCAGGCAGGTCGTCCGCGACATCGACAGCAATCCCGCATTCTCGCCCGATGGCCAGCGCATGGCTTTCATCCGTGCTAACGATCCAGACCCGGGCAAATACCGTCTGCTCTCTGCCAATCTCGATGGCAGCAACGAAACCATTCTGCGTATCACGCAATCCACGCGCGGCGCCGATCCCCAGCAGATCAGCTGGTCACCCAACGGGAAAATCCTGGCTTATTCGTATGCGGCAGCGGGCGCGACTCTCGGCTACGTTGATACCTTCGACCTCGAACGCAAGCAGACAGGCACCCTGGCCGCCCTCGCCGACGATCGCATTTCCGAATTGGAATGGCTCCCTGGCGGCCGCGCTCTGCTGGTGTTGTACGCCACGAAGGGCATTACCAACGATCAGGCGCAGATCGGCCTGCTCACCGCGGATGGCAAACTGCGCCCTGTCACGCGGGACACCAATCGTTACGCTGGGTTGAGTTTGTCGGCCGACGCCCACAGCGTGGCCACTGTGCAGGTCAAGACCACTCGTACTCTTCTGTTACAGCCGATGTCCAGCAATAACGCTTCAGGCTCGGCTGCCACGATTTCAGACATTCCCGATCCCCGGCAGGTGCAGTGGGCGTCAAACAACAAGCTGCTGCTCTCAGAAAGCGACAAACTGCTGCGTACCGACCCCGACGGCCAGAACGCCGTCGCACTTATCAATGATCCCCAATCCCCGATATTCGAGGCGAGGCCCTGCGGAGAGCACTACCTCGTATTTGCATGGGCTTTTCACAACACCAACTCCATCAACATTTATCGCGCCAACGCCGATGGCACCTCTCCGAAGCAGCTGAGTTCCAGGCTGCTCGAATCGAATCCGGTCTGCTCACCCGATCAAAAGTGGGTGTACTACATCGAGGGACCGGGCGTGCCGCGCCTCATGCGCGTGCCCATCGATGGCGGCACAGCCGAAATGGTTCCGGGCAGCGACATCCCGAACCGCTTCAGCATCGCCAACATCGCTTTCATCACGCCCGACAATAGATCCATCGGTTTCGCAGTCGACATGATCGATCCCAAGACCAACGACGCCATCGCGAAACTCGCCGTCGTGAGTCTCGACAATCCCGCGGCACCCCCAAAGATGATCGACCTCGATCCGCGCCTCGGTACGTCCAACTTCTCCAACTCCAGCCTCCAGATCGTGCCCAACACGAATGCCATCAGCTATCTGATCAGCGAAAACGGCAGCAGCAACGTCTGGCTCCAGCCTCTCGACGGCACCCCCGGCCGCCAGGTCACCCACTTCCAGTCCGAACAAATCAACAACTACGCCTGGTCCCCCGACGGCAAATCCATCGCCCTGATCCGCCGCCACGACGCCGCCGACGTCGTGCTCATAAAGGAAACAAAAGAATAGAAGGGCCGCTAGCGCAGCGATCTTAGCGGCCGTCTTCGCGAACTTTGCGGTTAAAGATCCTTCTTGCAACAAGAAGCAGTTACCCGCGAGGAATCACTTCCGTTCGAAGAGCCAGAAGCTAGAAGCCAGCAGCTATAAGGTCCTAATCATACTTCTCAAACAAAATCGCCTTCCGATCCCAACCCAGCCCCTTCAGCAACTCGCGATTCGCGCTGACCATCTTGTCGAGCCCGCAAATGTAAGCATGCATGTCCGTGCGCGCGCCCACGATGCCAGGCACGTGTTCCTGCACGTAGCCGCGCAAGCCTTTCCAGTTCGCATCTCCCCGGCTCAGGGTGGGGAGATAATCAAAATTCTTGTGGTCGGAGGCCAGCCGCGAAAATTCCTCGTGATAGTAAATATCTTTTTCAGTACGGCTCCCAAACAGCAACCAGAATTGCTTCCCCTGATGCCGGGCCGGATCCGCCAGCAGCCAGCGAAGCATCGAGCGGTAAGGCGCGATGCCGGTGCCGGTAGCGATGAAGAGAGTGTCGCGCAATGGAGGCCGCAAAATAAAATTCCCAAACGGCCCCTGCCCTGAAATCTCCGCGCCCACCTGCAGGTCGCAAAGATAGTTCGACATGAACCCGTCCTGCACGCGATTCAGGCAAAGCGCAAACCGATTTCCGTCGGGCGGAGAAGCGATTGAGTACGCGCGCGTGATCTCTTCTCCGTCAGGCATCGTCTGCTTAAGAGACACCCACTGTCCAGGCACAAATCCGAAGCGCGTAGCGTCGACTTCAAACTCGAGATGCCTTGTGAAGTCCGACAGCGAAGTACTCCGCGTCAGACGCGCCGTCAAAGTCTGAAAGGCCATACCAGTTGGATGAGCCAGAAGGCGAGGCGGGTGCGGATTGCGCTCACCAAAATAAGCTTCGTATCAGGGCGCCGCTTTAGCGGCGCCGAAAACAGCCGCTCTTCGGTAGCCCCTTTTAGGGGCTGACGCCGCAAGCTTCACCCCCTGACCCTCCGTTCGCGTGGGTATACTCTGTTTTCCTTTTCATTCGTTCGAGGAGGCCCTGTTGATGGAATTTGGCAGCGGGTGGAGTTTGCTTCGTGGTGGAGTTGGCGGGACTACTATCCGGCTCAGCCTGGCGGCCGCTGTGGTGGTCGCCCTCATTGGATTCGCTGGGCAGGGTTCGGTTGCGCAAAAGGCGGAGCCCACGCACAAGCGCGGTCAGCAGGAATGGCCGTATTACGGAGGCGCTCCTGAGAACGATCATTACTCAAGCCTGAAGCAAATCAATCGTAAAAACGTGAGCCGGCTCGCCGTCGCCTGGAGCTTCGACACCGGCGAAGAAGGCGGACTACAGACCAGTCCGCTCGAAGTCGACGGCGTGCTTTACGGAATCACACCCTCCCAAAAAGTCTTTGCGCTGGACGCTGCGACCGGAAAACTTTTCTGGAAGTTTGATTCGGGCATTCGCGGGACGCAGCCCGACCGAGGCCTGGCATATTGGACCGACGGCAAGGACAAGCGGATTCTGGTTGGCGTCATGAACTTTGTGTATGCGCTGGACGCCGTGACGGGCACTCCGGTGGCCAGCTTCGGAAAGAGCGGACGCATTGATTTGCGCGATGACCTGGGGCGCGATCCTTCCACGGTGTCGATCTATCTGACCAGCCCGGGCGTAGTCTACAAAGACCTGTTCATCGTCGGCGGGCGCGAGCCCGAGACCCTGCCCGCGCCGCCCGGAGACATCCGCGCCTACGACGTGCGAACCGGCAAACTGCGCTGGTCGTTTCACACCATCCCGCGCCCGGGAGAGTTTGGCTATGACACGTGGCCGAAAGACGCATGGAAGATTTCCGGGGCTGCCAACAATTGGGCGGGCATGTCGCTCGACCCGAAGCGTGGGATCGTGTACGTGCCCACCGGATCGGCGGCCATGGATTTTTATGGGGCCGATCGCCTGGGCGACGATCTCTTCGCCGACTGCCTGCTCGCCTTGAACGCCGAGACGGGCGAGAGGATCTGGCACTTTCAGGAAGTCAGGCATGACATCTGGGACCGCGACCTGCCCGCGCCGCCCGCGCTGCTGACAGTAAAGCGCGACGGGAAAAAAGTGGATGCGATTGCGCAAACCACCAAGCAAGGCTTCGTGTACGTGTTTGATCGCGCCAATGGCAAGCCGTTGTTTCCCATCGAGTACAAAAAGTTTCCGGCCAGCGATGTGCCGGGAGAGGTTGCGGCTGCGACGCAGCCTCTGCCGAGCAAGCCTGCGCCCTACGCGCGCCAGGTCATCACCGAGGACACGCTGACAACACGCACGTCTGAGGCGCATCGGTGGGCGCTCGATCGCTTCCGCAAATTTCGCAACGAGGGGCAGTTCGTCCCATTCAGCGTCGGAAAAGATACAGTGGTATTTCCAGGATTCGATGGAGGCGCGGAGTGGGGCGGGCCTGCCGTCGATCGGGAGACCGGCATCATTTATGTAAACGCGAATGAAGGCGTCTGGACGGGCGCTCTCACCGAGAACACGGGCGAGGTTAGCGTGCGCTCGATTTATCTGAACCAGTGCGGGGTTTGCCATGGCGAAAAGATGGAGGGCTCGCCACCCGCGATTCCGTCGCTGGCAGGCGCGGTGGACCGCAACAGCCCCGGGGAAGTCTCAGCCATCATCAGGAACGGAAAGGGAAGGATGCAGGGATTTCCGAACCTGACCGACGAGCAGGTGTTTGCGCTGGTGAATTACATATCGACGGGAGAGAGTAAAGAACTCGCCAGCAGCGGCCCGGCGCCGGCCCCGATGAAATACCGCTTCACCGGATATCACAAGTTTCTGGATCCCGAGGGGTATCCTGCTATTGCACCGCCGTGGGGAACATTGACCGCAATCAATTTAAATTCCGGCGAGCAGACCTGGAAAATTCCGCTGGGCGAGTATCCCGACCTGGCCGCGAAGGGCATGGGCAAGACAGGAACCGAAAACTATGGAGGACCGGTCGTGACCGCCGGTGGCCTCGTTTTCATTGGCGCGACCAGTTTTGACAAGAAATTCCGCGCTTTCGACAAGGCCACCGGAAAATTGTTATGGCAGACCAAGCTGCCGTTCTCGGGCAATGCGACGCCGATCACCTACGAGGTCGATGGCCGGCAGTTTGTGGTAATCGCGGCGGGTGGGGGCAGGGATCCAAAGTCAGCTTCAGGGGGCGTGTACGTGGCATTTGCTTTACCGAAGCTCTGATGTGATGACCATGACGGCACCATCCTGAGCAGATACGCGTTCGCAAGTTACACTTTGACGTGGTCCGCACCGACTCCATAACGGATTGGATCGAGGCTTTGGGGCAGGACCTTCGCTACGCGGCTCGGGGTCTCTGCAAAAGCCCAGCTTTCACCGTGGTGGCCGTCCTGACGCTGGCTATCGGGATCGGCGGCACAACCACGATTTTTAGTGCCATCGATGCGCTTCTTCTGCGCCCCCTGCCTTATCCCAGCCAGGATCGGCTCGTTGCCCTATCGAATAGCTACCCGAGATTTCCGCGATCTCGCGGACCGGTTTCAGGCACCGACGTGGCCCATTGGAGAGCCGATAACCAGGTATTCGAGCAAATCGAGTTCGTGTCGGGGCCGGACATGGTGGCCATGTCCAGCGCGGGTTCGGCTGAACGCGTTGGCGTGCAGCATGTCAGCGCGCGCCTGTTGCCCTTGCTCGGTATCACTTCTTTTCTGGGCAGTCTTCCAACCGATGAACTGGCTGAGCGGCTAGGGATCTCCCGGAGTCGCGCTTAGCTATGAATTCTGGCAGCGCCATTTCGCGGGCGATCCGAAGATCATTGGCCGAAGCATTTTCGTTGACACCTTTTCCGGACCTGTCATCGCGGTTTTGAATCCAGGGTTCGATCTTTTCGGGTCTGGGCCTCCTGAGGTTTTCGTAATCGACGGTATGGGAAATGCCGCGGATTCCGGTGTCAACGATGTGAGATGGTTGCTTGCCGTTGGCAGACTGAAAGCGGGTGTTTCCCTCCAGAAGGCTCAGTCGGCGATGAATCTGACGGCGCAACGTTTGGCGCAAACTTTTCCCAAGGCGTACCGAGACATGGGAGTGAAGGTTGAGCCCTTGCAGAAGGGCCTGTTCGGCTGGTCGGAGCAGGTCTTGTACTTGTTGTTTTCGGCCGTGGGGTTAGTTCTGCTGATTGCGTGCGTAAACGTTGCCAACCTGCTATTAGTGCGAGGGGACGGACGGCGAAAGGAGATCGGCGTACGCGTTGCCCTGGGCGCAAGCCGAAGCGGCATAATCCGACAACTCCTGACCGAGAGTGTTCTTCTCTCCCTGGTGGGCGGTGTAGCCGGTCTGATCTTGTCTTGGTGGGGTGTCCGGATTCTCGATTCGCTGTCCTCACACCTGCTTCCGACGGCGGGCGTTTCCTTGGACGCTCGGGTTCTATTCTTCACCCTCGGCACCTGCATTCTGACCGGCCTCTTGTTCGGCCTGATCCCGTCCTCTCGGGCGTCGAAACACGACCTCAATGAATGTTTACGGGAGGGAGGCCGGAGCACGGCCAGCAGGTCACGTCATCGCACGCGAAACATCCTGGTGGTGGCCGAGATTTCAGTGGCGCTGGTGTCGTTGACTTGCGCGGCGCTGATGATCAACACGCTCGCTCACATCTTGCGCACGAGCCCGGGTTTTGATCCAAGCCATCTCCTCACGGCGGAGGTCCGGCTGACTGGGGAGAAGTACGTCGACGCCACCGATCCCGGAAATACCGGGTTGACCGTAATTCACCCCCCGGTTGGGATTTTCTGCCAGCAGGTGTTGGAGCGTCTCAGAAATTTGCCCGGCGTCACGGGTGTGGCGCTGATCGACTGGCTGCCGCTGGCGGAGAACGCTCAACATGCCCGGCCGGGCTTTACCATTGTCGGCAAGAGCATAGATCTTTCTGCGGCAAAACCGGACGTTCTCCTGGATGCTGTCAGTGCGGATTATTTTCGTTTGATGGGCATCCCGATCCTGCGAGGCCGCGGCGTGACCGATCAGGATTCGGAGACGTCTGCCTCGGTGGTTCTAATTAATGACGCAATGGCGCGACAGTTCTGGCCCAACGAAGATCCTGTTGGCCGGGAGATTACGTTTGATCTTTCTCCAGAGGAACGGCCCCGACAAATTGTAGGTATCGTGGGAAACGTAAAACAGTTTGGGCTAATCCGGGAATCGCAACCCCAGGCATACGTCTCTTACCTCCAATTGCCACCGCATACCTCCGGGTCGATAGAAAGTCGGGTTCACAAAAGCCTCGTCATCCGCACCCAGTCGACGTCCGCGGCGCTGGTCGAGAACGTGCGTCGAGTGATCTCCGGACTTGCGCCCGATTCGCCCGTTTTCGGAGTCAGGGCGGTGGAACAAACGGTCTCGAACTCCGCTAGACGGTGGAGCGTGCTCTCACAGCTGCTGGGGCTCTTTGCGGCGATCGCGTTGATTCTCGCCGCGATCGGGATTTACGGGGTCATGTCGTACTCGGTCAGCGAGCGCAGCCACGAGCTTGGGCTGCGAATGGCACTGGGAGCTCAGCCAAGACATGTGGTTCGATTGGTTTTGGGGCAGGCCATGACGCTTTCGTTCATTGGCGTGCTGGTGGGGGTGGCCGCATCTTTCGCAGCTGTGCCCTTGTTGGCAAGATTCCTGTACGGGGTCAGACCCCATGATGTGCTGACCTTAGTTCTAGTTTCATCGCTACTGATCGCTGTGACGCTCTGCGCCAGCTACATCCCTGCTCGCCACGCCACCGAGATTGATCCCATGGAGACGCTTCGAAGCGAGTAAGGCGGCGTAGCATCCACATTCCGAGGAACACTCTTTTGGAGCATTTAGCGGTGAGAGACTATTCCACCGTGACGGACTTGGCCAGGTTTCTCGGTTGGTCGACGTCGCATCCTCGCCGGACGGCTATGTGGTAGGCCAGCAACTGCAGCGGCACGATCTCCAGGATGGGAGCCAGTTCTTCAGGGGCCGGGGGGACATAGATGACGTGGTCGGCGGCTTCCTTGATTTCTTCGTCGCCCTCGGTGGCGATCGCGATGACCTGTCCGGAGCGCGCCTTTACTTCCTTCAAGTTTGACATCGTTTTCTCGTAGCGCACCACCGACAGGGGATCGTTCGGGTCGCGGGTTGCGATAATGACGACCGGAAGATTTTCATCGATCAAGGCATTGGGGCCGTGCTTCATTTCACCTGCGGGATAGCCTTCGGCGTGGATGTAGGAGACTTCTTTCAGCTTGAGCGCGCCTTCGAGCGCGATGGGGTAGTGGATGCCGCGTCCCAGGAAAAGAAAGTCCTGGGCTTTCGAATAGACCTTGGCGAGTTCTTCGCACTGCTCTTCGCAAAGCAGGGCCTGCTCCAGTTTGCCGGGCAGGCGGGTCAGTTCAAAGACTTCGGATTTGGATTGCGCCGGCGTGAGCGTGCCGCGCACTTGTCCGAGATAAAGCGAAAGCAGGTAGAGCGCGGTTAGCTGGCTGGTGAACGCCTTGGTGGAAGCGACGCCGATTTCCGGGCCGGCGTGGGTGTAGATGGTGCCCTGGGCTTCGCGCGTGACCATCGATCCGACGACGTTGCAGATTGCCAGCGTCTTGCAGCCCTTCGCTTTCGCCTCGCGCTGGGCGGCGATGGTGTCGGCGGTCTCACCCGATTGGGTGATCAAAAGGGTGATGGTATGGGGCGGGATGATGGGATCGCGGTAACGCCACTCGCTGGCGTAGTCGACCTCGACCGGGATGCGGGCGAGGCCTTCGAGCATGAACTTTCCGGCTTGGCCGGCGTGCCAGCTGGTTCCGCAAGCGGCGATGTTGATTTTCTTCGCCGCTCGCAACTCGTCCTCGGTGATTTCCATTTCTTCGAGGAAGATACGTCCGGTGTCCTGGGAAACGCGGCCGAGGGTGGTGTCGCGCACCGAGCGCGGCTGCTCATAAATTTCCTTGAGCATGAAATGCTTGTACCCGCCCTTTTCCGCCATGATCGGGTCCCAGGTGACGTGCTGCACCTGGCGGGTCACAGGGTTGCCGTCGAAGTCGGTTAGCTTCACGCCGTCCGGAGTGATTACGGCGAGATCGCCATCGCCGAGGAAGAAGAGGTCGCGCGTGTGATAAAGGATGGCGGGCACGTCGGAAGCGACGAAGTACTCGTCCTTGCCAAGGCCGATGACAGCGGGCGGGCCGTTGCGCGCGGAGACAATCTTGTTGGGCTCCTCGACGGCAATCACGCTCAGCGCGAATACGCCGGTTAATTCTTTGACGGCTCTGCGGACGGCTTCTTCGAGCGGAGGACGGTGACCGTTGCCCGTTTTCAGAAAATGCTTTTCGATCAGGTGGGCGATGATTTCGGTATCAGTTTCCGTGGTGAACTTGTGACCTTCCTCGATGAGCTTCTTCTTCAAGGAGAGGTAGTTCTCGACGATGCCGTTGTGCACGACTACGATCTTGCCGGAACAATCACGATGCGGGTGAGCGTTCTCTTCGCTAGGGCGCCCGTGGGTGGCCCAGCGTGTGTGTCCGATACCGTACGTTCCATCGAGCGGTTTTTGACGGATGACATCTTCAAGGTTCCGGAGTTTGCCCTCGGCACGGCGGATCTGAAGACCTTCTCCGTTGCCGGCGACGGCAATACCCGCCGAATCATATCCACGGTATTCCAGCCTGCGAAGCCCTTCGATGATAACGGGGACGACCTGCTTCTTGCCGACGTATCCAACGATGCCGCACATAAAACCGAACTCCTGAGTCTGGTCCCGGCGGTGCAGGTGCGTTCAGCACGCGCGCCGATGGCCGGAACCTGCCCTTCCTGGCGCTTAGTCTTCGAGGGAGTAGCGATATTCTTCGATCACGGGATTCGTCAACACTTCGCGGGCGATGCGTTCGACCTCGGACTGCGCGTCAGCTCTGGTCAGGCTGTTTTCCAGCGTCAGTTCGAAGTATTTGCCCTGGCGAACGTCCCCTAAGCCCTTGTAACCCATTTTCTTGAGCGCGCCCTGAATGGTCTTGCCCTGGGGGTCGAGAACACTTTTCTTGAGCGAAACGTAAACGTAGGCTTTCATGGGTGGATTTCATTATACGTCAGGGCGATGTGGCCGCAGATGCGCTTGCCTCGGCGGATTCCTAACCCGAGTGCCGAAATGGCAGCAGTCAGCCTGTCGTCGGACTTTGCGTGAGGAGCGTTCGGAAAAGAGAAGATGCAGGCAAGCGGGAGGGAAATCTGAGCTTCTGCCTTGCGCTCCCGTCGCTACCAGTCATTAAATACCAGCAACGCCGTATCACAGCTGATGCCGAGGCGGTATTTGCCACCTGCCATCCCTACGGGGAGCGCCCTTCGCCAGGGAATCCCCTACTTTTCGTTACGACTTAGCTTGAGCCAACCTTTCGATTTGTCGGTCTAGGTCCGCCAGGGCTTGTTCCAACATTTGACGCATTCGGTCATGGTGAGTCCTGCTAAGTTGCTCGAGCACCCGCTGGCGTGAAAGGCGAAGGCCCTCCAGTTTTCTGATTAACACCGCCTGTTGTGGACTTATCCAGGGCTTAGGAGAATGTTTTTTTTCGGCGGCTTCCGCCTGTTGTTCCTCTACCGACTTACTTTCCCAACCGCGTGCCATCCCTTGATTATACGGATGAGCATCTTGCGAAGAAACTATAAGGCGGGAGAAGTTGACTAATGGACCATGAGGGCAGGGTTGCGAGGTGTCTCAGAGAGGGAAAGTATTTGCCTGCGGGTAAACCGCAAGGGGATGTTTTTTCTATGCAAGCAAATGGAAAAAGGTTATGATGCCGTGTTATTTGGAGAGAATAGGCTGGCGTTGAGGGCGCTGAGCCTTACGCAGTAGATGCAGTCGCACGACCAGAACGATCACGAACCTCTCGAAGAATCCCACCGCTATGAGGTTCTCCTCGAGATGGCGGACCTTATGGTCCGGCATCACTCTCTACCCGAACTATTTCAGGATATCGCTGACCGTCTTCGTAGCGTCGCAGTTTTCCAGTTTCTAAATTTTTCTTTGTACGAGGCGCAGGATCACTCGATGCGCTTGTACTGCTGGGAAGGGGAGCAGAAATCAAAGCTCCCAGACCAATTGCCTGTGGATGAGTCAGCTGCCGGCTGGGTACGAGAAACGCAGCAAGAACTTTTTTTCCCCGACTTAGCCACGGAAACACGCTTCCCGGCAGTTCTAGGTCCACTGCGCGCGAACGGGATGCGCACTTACTATGTCGTACCGCTCACCACATCGCAGAGCCGCTGGGGAGCGCTGGGGGTAGCTACGTCGGAGCCCGATGCATACCTGGAAGTGGACAAGAGGCTATTGCGCCGCGTGGGAGAACTGGCGGCGCTGGCGGTGGAGAACACGCTGACACGGGATGCACTGAAGGGAGAGAAGCAACGGCTGCAAGCGTTGTTGGATGTGAATCGTACGCTGGCATCAAGCCTGGAAGTGCATCGGCTCCTGCCCCTGATTTCCGAATGCGTTACACGTGTCGTGCCGCACGATTTTGCTGGAGTGACGTTGTTTGAGGGCGACAAGCAGGATATGAAGGCGTACGTTCTATCGCCCACGCCTTCCAGTTCGATGTACGATGCGGGCCGATCAGTCACTTTGGAGCAGACCTTGTCGGCGAAGGCATTTCTGGAGCGGG
This sequence comes from uncultured Acidobacteriota bacterium, assembly GCA_963733805.1. GTDB lineage: Bacteria > Acidobacteriota > Terriglobia > Terriglobales > Acidobacteriaceae > Gp1-AA133. The sequence goes on from CAVTEO010000019.1 coordinate 88,295, forward strand.
AATCCCAGACGCTCACGCGCGAAGATCTAGTCAGCCATTCCAGCAGCATTGCGGACCGCATTCTGAATGCGGGCATCCGCACCGTGCGGTGCATGCCGCTGCTGACTGCCAAGGGAACGCTGGGCACTCTCAACGTGGGCAGCAAAAAAGAGCAGGCGTTCTCGGAACAAGACGAAGACATCCTGAATCAGATCGCGGCGCAGCTGGCGGTTGCCTTGGACAATGCGCGGGCTTACCGGGAAATCCAGGTTCTGAAAGAGCGGCTGGCGGAAGAGAAGCTGTACCTGGAAGACGAGATCCGCACCGAGCTGCATTTCGAAGAGATCATCGGGGAGAGCGCGGAACTGAAGGCGACGTTGTCACGGTTGCAGACGGTAGCGCCCAGCGGATCGACGGTGCTGGTGCTGGGGGAAACCGGGACCGGCAAAGAACTGGCGGCGCGCGCCATCCACCGCATGAGCCGTAGGAAGGATGCCAGCTTCATCAAGGTGAATTGCGCGGCCATTCCGACTGGCCTGCTGGAAAGCGAACTGTTTGGACATGAGAAGGGCGCATTCACGGGAGCGGTCGCCAAAAAGGTCGGACGCATGGAACTGGCCGACAAGGGGACGTTCTTTCTTGACGAGGTCGGAGATATTCCTCTGGAATTGCAGCCTAAGCTGCTGCGCGTCTTGCAGGATCAGGAATTCGAGAGGCTCGGGTCCAATCGTACGATCCGGGTCGACCTGCGGTTGATTGCCGCGACCAATCGGGATCTGCGCAAGCGGGTTGCGGCCGGGGAGTTTCGGGAGGACCTGTTTTACCGTCTCAACGTTTTTCCAATTTCCATGCCGCCGCTGCGGCACCGGCCGGGCGACATTCAATTGCTGGTACGGCACTTTGTGCAGAAGATTTCAAAGCGCTTCGACAAGAAGATCGAAACCATTCCCAGTGGGACCATGGACGCACTGATGCGCTGGCATTGGCCGGGCAACGTACGGGAGCTGGAAAATTTCATTGAGCGGTCGGTCATTCTTTCGAGCGGGTCGGTACTGCGCGCGCCATTGTCGGAACTGCTCCCCGGGCCAGAAGAAGTGACCCCGATCGACTCCACGCTGGAAAGCGCAGAACGGGATCACATTCTTCGGGTACTGCGCGAGTGCGGAGGGTTGATTTCCGGTCCGCGAGGAGCCGCAGTGAAGCTGGGATTGAAGCGGACCACGCTGCAGTCGAAGATGCGCAAGCTGGGAATCTCACGGCATATGCTGGCGAGTTAGGGCCGCCGCCGGATCGACCTCCGTCAAACATAAATAGAACAGGCATGGATCTGGAGGCGCGTGTTTTTTTGTCCGACTTGTAACTTCTCTCCAACTACCCGGGTGACGAAATAAAGTCAAATAAGGCATCTTCTGCCATCTTTCCGGCAGCGGCCCCCGCATGAATGTTTACAGCTCACTTATAAAAGCATTGCTTCCAATATGCGAGTGAAGAGGCTCTTTGGCAGAGTAAGTGCCTTTCAAACAACCGCCAGCCTCCCCCAGGTGCAGCATGCTCAGGATCACAATTGAAGAGAAGGCGAACGCGGTCGTACTGCGCTTAGAGGGCCAGTTGATCGGCCCTTGGGTGGAAGAGGTAGAACAGTGTTGGCAAAACGTGTTTGCCACACTGGGACAGCGGTCAGTGCAGGTGGATCTGAGCGCGGTCAGCTTCATGGATACGGCCGGCGGAGCACTTCTGAACCGCATGCATGACGCGGGTTTTCGCTTGGCAGGTGGCGGTGCGGTGACGGGAAAGGCGCGGCAGGACGAGGCTAATTCCTCCTGGCGCGCGAATTAGGAAGTCGAGCCGGGTGCGCTCCGCGCGCAGCAAGTGATTGGCTTCGGGCGGTAAGGAGAAAACATGAATACGCCGTATGGACTGGAAATTGTGGACAACTGCATCAGCTGCCGGCTGAGAAGGGAAGAATGCTTCTGCAATCTTTCGGCCCCCGTTCTCAAGGCTTTCAGCGCGATCAGCCACCAAACCACGTTTCCACCCGACGCCACGCTGTTTGTGGAAGGGCAGACGCCGCGCGGCGTTTTTCTGTTGTGCTCCGGCAAGGTGAAGCTATCGACCAGTTCGCGCGATGGGAAAGTTCTGATTCTCAAGATGGCAGGCCCGGGAGAAATGCTGGGACTGAGTGCCGTGATAGCAGGCGGGGAGTACGAACTGACCGCGGAAACCGCGATGCCATGCCAGGTGAACTATGTGTCGCGGGAACCGCTGCTTGATTTGTTGCAGCGCTACGGAGAGGCGGGCTTGCGCTCGGCGCAGGCGCTGAGCCGGGAGTTTCAAGCCGCCTACCGGGACATTCACGATTTGATTCTGGCGCGATCCTCGGCTGGGAAGCTGGCCAAGCTGCTCCTGTCCTGGACGCCGCCCACAGGCAACGGCAAAGAAGTGCGCGTGAGTTCGGGCCTGACGCATGAAGAGATGGCGCAGATGATCGGGGCGTCGCGCGAAACCGTAACGCGACTGCTAAGTGATCTCAGGAAGAAGCAACTGATCCGTCTGGAAGGTTCAACCTTGGTGATTCGCAACCGCATGGCCCTGGAGGCGATGGTCTCCTGATCTCGCCGACAGCAAGGAGCCGGTGGTTCGCCCCGCCGGCTCCCCTCCTTCCCCCAAGTAAGCGGTAAGCGATGGCGGCCTCATCCGAGGCCGCCTTTGTTTATGGACTGATGAAGGTCTCGATTTAGATAGCCCGGCAGCGCGGACAGGCTCCAGCGATGCGTCCTACTGTTTCGATGCCTCGCGTACCGAGATGTTCCCGCGCAGGGAGTGAATCTCAAACGCAGCAGGCGCGCTGGGTACCAGCGAATTGGTCGCACCCAGGCCAGCCAGGGCTGGGCCAAGAATCTGGTGATCCACTTTTCCCTTAATCGAGCGAGCCTTGAAGCGCGCCAGGCCGGCGAACGGGACAGCCACGTCGATGTTACCGGAACCGGTGAACAGCTTATAAAGGCCCTGGCCCGGATTTCCCAGATAGTGAATCCGGCCGGTTCCAGCATGCACTTCCACCATGGGGCCGGAAACATTCTGCAGGCTGACGTCTCCGCTGGCCGTAGTCACGTCGACATATCCGCCCGTAATTTCCCGCAAAGTGATCGGTCCGCTTAAAGTCTTCACATGGACGTGGGCATTCCGCAAAGCTCGCGCATCGACCGAAGCAGTAGTGCCCTCGAAGACCAGGTCGCCTTCGAGATTTTCGGCCGAAAGCGAGCCGGCGGCAGTACTCAGAATTACGCACGCATCGGCCGGGACCAGCACCTGGTAGTCCACGTTGTCGGCTTTGGCGCCGGTAGCGACCTGGGAGCCGGTAATCAGCTCGATCCTGTTCTCGTTCTGCTGATGCAGGATCTCGACGGCATCGGAGTGCACCACCGTGGCGACGACACGGTCCACGGCAGTGGGGCTCACGGTGATGCGCCCATACTGGTTGCGCACCGAAATGACCGGGCGCGGGCCCACTTTATAGGCAAAGCTGTCGCGTTTGACCTGTGCGGAAGCTAAGACCGAGATGACAAGGGTGAGAAAAGCGAGCGGAGCGAGGCGGGCAGGCATTCTCATGGAACAGTCTCCAATCCGCAGGCACCGCGGAATCTGCTGGAAATTATAGTTGAAGGACACACGACTGATCGCTTAGTCGGATGCGAGGGGCAAATCCCGAGTTGCCGCCTAAAGGCCGAAAAGTTCCCGCAGGCGCTTGGTTTGGGCCCGGCTGACGGGGATTTCGGTGTGCTTTTTGTCATCCATGCGCAGCTGGTAGGAACTCTTGAACCAGGGCACGACCTCTTTAATCCGGTTGATATTGACCAGATAGGAGCGATGGGCGCGCCAGAACAGCTTTGAATCGAGACTGTCGAGCAGTTCTTCTAGTGTGCGGCAGTTGGATTGGCCCTCGCCGCCCGTAGGACCGGCGGTCACAACGCTGATCACCCCATCTTCGATCGAGGCGTAACAGATGTCGCGCTGGTCAACCAGCAGCAGCCGGCCCATGGAGCGGATCAGCACCTTGGAGGTGGTCTGCTCTTTTTGCGACTCGAGCATGCGGACAAGCGTTTCGAGCTTTTCGGAGGGCGAGGCCCCGGATTCCATCTTGGCGCGGACTTTCTGAATGGACTGCGCCACACGTTTCTTGTCGAAGGGCTTGAGCAGGTAGTCGACGGCGTTTACTTCGAAAGCTTTCACGGCGTATTGATCGAAAGCGGTGGCGAATACAATTTTTGGTAGCGCGACTTTCTTGTCGAGCAGTTTCTTGATGACGCCGAACCCGTCGAGGCCGGGCATTTGCACATCAAGGAAAACCAGGTCGGGATTGTGTTCGCGGATGAGTTGAACCGCTTCCACGCCGTTTTTGCCTTGCGCCACAACATTGACATCGCCAACGTCCTTCAGGAGGAAGCTGAGTTCGTCACGGGCAAGTTGCTCGTCGTCGACGATGACTGCGGATAGAGACATGCGAGTTTCCCGGCCTGATCAGAAAGTATAGTTGGCGCTTTTGCAGGGGGTCAATGCGAGGAGCCGAAGCGCTCCTTCATCTCGGCGTCCCGGACCTTGACGTGCTGGGCGAATGAAGGGCGCCGCTGCGCGGCTTTCCGCCACGGATCGGCGCGCCGCCGTCACATTGTTCGGCGCCGTGCGGTCGCGTTGCGATCAAGATCTGCCGCTACGCACCTTCGGCGCTGCGATCGACGTCGCATGAATCTCATTGTGCGACTCGGCGATTGGAGAATTCGTCTCAATAGAAGAATTTTGAGAAAAAATTTCGAGAAGATTCTGTGACGTGTCGCGCGATGTTCCAATTTAGTTTTGCACACAATATGTAATTGAAAGTTTACTTGCGATTTGATATTGCTGGCGCAATGATGTTGAGCAACCTCCTCCCCTGTGCTCGCGCTTTATCAGGAGGATGTAGTTAGTCGCATCCGTTTTATTCGGCGCACGCAAGTTCCCCCGCGTCGAAGCATCTCGCGTTATTTCATCCCACCGAAATCGACTGAGGTTTCTCAGGTGAGGTGTCCCATCAACCTGAAAGTTTTCCCGTGACCATAAGGAGTTTTTTCATGCTGCGTCTCAAGCTCGTGTTACTAAGTGCGATCCCGCTGCTGGCAGTTCAGCCGTTGATGGCCGGCACCTTTGTAGTGGGATCTTGCAAGGCGAAGGTTCCCGGTTTTGCGACCATCTCGGCGGCCGTGAGCACCGTTCCGCCCGGCTCGACCGTTCTCGTTTGTCCCGGGACTTATCCGGAGCAGGTCACGATCACACAGTCGCTGACGCTGGTAGGGATTGCGGATTCAAACCAGGACATTGCGATGATCACGGTCCCCAGCACGGGCCTGGTCACGAATTCGTCCAGCCTCTTCGGGGAGTCGATCGCGGCCCAGGTGTTGGTGCAAGGCGGACCGGTGACCCTGAACAATATAGCGGTCGACGGAACCGGGAGCGATCTGCAGTGCGCGGGCCTCACCTGGGTCTCGGGAATCTTTTTCGCGCCGGGCTCCTCCGGGCTGGTGAATCATGGCAAGGTCAGTGGCCAGGTCAATGGCGGATGCGGGGTAGGGATCTGGGCGGAGAATACTGACGGCCCGGATAAGTTCCTGACCGTACAGAACAGCAGCGTCCACGATGTGGATGGCTTTGGCATTTTCGTCGCCAGCAATTCGGCCTCGCCGAACCTCTTCGCCAGCATTAAGGGCAATGCCGTGTCGGTAGGAGTGACCGGACTGATTGGCATTGGGCTCGCCGACGTGACCGGGTCGGTTACGGGGAACGACGTCAGCAACTCCATGTTCGCTATTGTGAATGCCGGGCCGGACGTTTCGATCGCTTTCAACACCGCCAGCCAGGCCACCGCCGGGATCGTCATGGAAGGCGGGGGCAGCGTTTCCAATAACAGGATATCGAGCGCAAACGCCGGTCTATTTTTCTTGTCGGATGGAGGAGTCGCGCACCTGAATCGAATTTCAGCCATTAGCGGGAGCGCGGTTGAGCTCAACTGCAACTCGGCGATCGTCTCCGGCAACACCATCAACGACGCGGCGATTGGCGTCGACAACGCGCCCTCCGGCTTCACGGGGGTCAATAGTTTCGATAACACAGTTACGCTGAAAGCGGGCAACTGCGGCGCGATTGCGGCTACGGCGCAGAAGACAGCGCTGGCAGCGACCCCATCCACCGGAGACACGCTGTCGGGCACATCGATCTTTCAGTGGCGCACGCCTGCATCGCCGTATGCGTCGTTGAAGTGAAGCGCAGATGATTGGTTAGAGGATCAAGTAAGTCGAGGATGGCATTCTGATGGGCCATCCTCATTTATGTTTGCCGCCTGGTGGACGCACAGCCCGTAAACGAAAGCGGCCTGCCTCACTTCGGAGGCGGCATCGGCCGGCCGGGCTTCTTCTTTGCGTTTGCGCTCTTGTGGGCGGCGGCGGTGTCGAGTTTTTGGTAGTCGCTGGGAATTTCGAATAACTTGGCGTCCTGCGGGCCTTCCTGAATGTTTTCGAGTTCGGCGGCAGTCTTCTCCCCTTCCCACTTGATGGGGAAGTGCAGCTTGCGGTCGATCCATGCGGTGCCGGTATCGCCGTTTTCCATGGCGCCGGTGTACTTGACCGCCTCACGCCCGTTTACCGTCTCGTCCCCAACTTTCTTGCACGTGCCCGGGTTCTCCATGCTCTTCTCCCAGGCTTTGCAGGCATTCTCGGGATCGTCGATGGGAAACAGGGGAAGCGGGGTGGCGAGATGTCCGGGAGGAGTGACCAGGTAGGACTGGGTGTCGGGAAGAACCATGGTGCTGGTTCGCTGGGCAATGTTGATCACTGCGAAACTTGCATGCTTTTGCCCGGCAACCTCGAAACGAACCTTATCCCCGCTGACCGAGACTTTGGTAGCCGGCGTGTTTTGAGGTTTTTGGCGCACCAGATCAGCGCTGAAATCCTGACTCAATGCGGGAACCGCCAACAGCAGAAAGAACCCAGCCAGTCGAAACGCCTGTTTACGAGACACAACACTCTCCTAAGAATTGTCAGGGATGGAATGCCGCAAAATTGGGGGCTGGCAAGGCTCAGCATAACAAAAGGAGTGCAACCGGCCAAGTTACTCGTGAGAACCGGAGCCCGGCTTGGGAAAGCCGGGTTCGATCCATTTCGACATCAGGTAGTGCTCGTGGTCAAGATAGCCGCTCTTGCGATACACCTCCTTGGCGCCTGTGTTCTGGCGGACGACCTCCAGATGAATGGAGCGAACCTCCAGGCGGCGGGCCTCGGCTTCCACAAATGAGAGTGCCCTGCTCCCCCAGCCTCTTCTCCTGTGGCTCTCGCGCAGGTAGAACTCGTCGAGGAAGGCATCGCGGCCCAGGTATTCGAGGCTATAGCCGAGCGTGAGCACGATGTAGCCGACGGGAGTCGTGTCTTCGCAGATCAGCCAGGCCCGGCCGAACGACGGCTCGCGGAGAAAAGCCAGCAAGGCGAGGCGGGCTTGGGGCGGGTCGAAGGCGTGGCCGTCGTAGGCGTAGTACTCGCGCATCAGTTCAAGCAAAAGTGTGGTGTCGTCTTCGGTGGCCAGGCGAAAGGACGGTTCCATGCGCTCAGCCGAGGCTTTCGATCGCCAACGCCATCCCCATGCCGCCGCTGACACACAGCGTGGCGACCCCGCGCTTGGCCTTCCGGCGCCGGAGCTCGTGCAGGAGCGTGACCGTAATGCGGGCGCCGGTGCATCCGATGGGATGGCCCAGAGCGATCGCGCCGCCGTTCACGTTGAGGGTGTCGCGATCGAAGTGAAGCTCGCGATCGCAGGCAAGAACTTGCGCGGCGAAGGCTTCGTTGAGTTCGACCAGGTCGAAGTCCGCCATCTTCAGATGGTGCTTCTCGGCCATCTTGCGCAAGGCGGGGACTGGACCGATGCCCATGATGCGCGGGTCGACGCCCGCCGATGTCACGGCCAGAACACGGGCCAGCGGCTTGAGGTTGTGCTCCTTCACAAAAGCGGCGCCGGCCACGACCACGGCTGCCGCTCCGTCCGTGATGCCCGAGGAGTTTCCAGCCGTAATGGTTCCTTCTTTTGAGAACACCGGGGATAGCCTGCCTAGCTTTTCAAGAGTTGCATCCGCGAAGGGGTGCTCGTCGCGGTCGAAGATGGTAGTGCCTTTTTTACTTTGCAGCGTGACGGGAACTATTTCTTCCCGGAAGTGCCCGGCGGCGATGGCAGTGGCGGCGCGAGCCTGTGAAGCAAGGGCAAATTCGTCTTGTTCCTCGCGGGGAATCTTGTATTGCTCGGCCAGGACTTCCGCCGTTTCCCCCATCACCATTTTTGCCATCGGGCAGAAGAAGCCGTCGCGATACATGCCGTCGACCAGTTCCTGGTTGCCGAGCCGATAGCCCCATCGGGCCCCGTCAAGATAATAGGGCAGCCGCGACATGGATTCGGTGCCGCCCGCGAGCGCACATTCGAGATTGCCGGTGGCGATTTCCTGGCAGGCGAGCGCAATGGATTTGAGTCCTGATGCGCAGGCCTTGTTGACGGTGTAGGCGGGGACTTCCTGGGGGACGCCGCTGCGAATGGAAATCTGGCGCGCCGGGTTGGGGCCGCCTCCGGCCTGCCGGGCATTGCCGAAGATTGTTTCTTCGATTTGCGCGGGCTCGATGCCGGCTCGTTCGATGGCCCCTTGCGCCGCCACCACGCCCATGTCGGCAGCAGTCATCGAAGCAAGTGATCCGCCGAACTTGCCGATGGGCGTGCGCACGGCGGAGAGGATGTATACGTCGTTCAAACGGGAGCCTCCAAACTTTTTAGTCTAGCATTGAGAGGCGCTATCAGCTCTCAGCTCTCAGCTATCAGCTGTCAGTAAAATCTATTGAAGGCGGGAAGTGAATCGGAACAGGCAACCGAGAACTGAGAACTGAGAACTGAGAACCGAGAACTGAGAACTGAGATCTGACAGCTGATAGCTGACAGCTGCTTTTCCAGTACACTGACCATTCCATGAACTACATCTACGGTCTCAATGCGGTGAGTGAGGCGATCAAGGCCCGAGGGCGGGCATTTCAGTGGGTGGGGCTCGCCAAGGAGCGGCATGATCTGCGGCTGCAACGCATCATCGAAGAATGCCGCAAGCTGGGAGTGCCAGTAAGATTTCTGCAGCGCACCGAACTTGACCGCCTCGCGGGAAATGCCGCTCATCAGGGAGTGGTTGCGGTCACTTCGGCCAAGCAATATAGCGGGCTGGAAGACGTGGTCGAGGCCAAGCGCGGGCAGTACTCGTTGATCGTCGTCCTGGATGGGGTGGAAGATCCGCACAACCTGGGAGCGATTCTGCGCACAGCGGATGCTGCGGGGGCCGACGGCGTCGTGATTCCCGAGCGCCGCGCGGCGGCCGTGACCGGAGTCGTCACCAAGACCTCGGCGGGAGCCAGCGAGCATTTGCCGATTGCAAAGGTGACCAATATTGCCCGCACGGTGGAAGAGCTGAAAGAACGCAACGTATGGGTGGTCGGTCTCGACGAGCGCGGCAAGCAGACTTATGACGAGCTCGATTACAAAATGGATTGCGCCATCGTCCTGGGCGCTGAGGGCAAGGGCGTGCACGACCTGGTGCGGAAGAAATGTGATTTCCTGGTCTCGATCCCGATGCTGGGAAAGGTTTCTTCGCTTAACGTTTCGGTGGCGGCCGGCGTAGTGCTGTATGAAGTCGTGCGCCAGCGGCGCACGCAGGCGGCGCGGGACTCGGAATGAGGCGGCTGGCCGTCCTGTTGGTCATTTTCGCGTCGACTGGTTCCTATTGCCTCGACCGCGAAGCATTCGCCTTCACCAGGTACGACTTGGAGGTCCGCATTGAACCAGAGCTGCAACGGCTCGCGGTGCGCGGCACTGTCGTTTTGCGGAATGACTCCTCTGCTCCGCAGAAAAATGCTGCGCTGCAGATTTCTTCTTCCCTTACATGGCGATCGATTCAGGCGAATAGCAAGGCGCTGCAGTTCGTCAGTCAGCCTTACGAGTCGGATATTGACCATACCGGCGAACTGTCCGAAGCGATTGTGAGCCTGCCCGGCGAGGTCGCTCCCGGCGGCACAGTAGAGCTCTCCGTCGGTTATGAAGGCGTGATTGCGCTCGATGCAAACCGTCTGACGCGCGTCGGCATGTCGAAGGAAAGCGCGCTCCATACGGACTGGGACCAGATCAGCAGCAGGTTCTCAGCGGTACGCGGCCCAGGAAACGTGGTGTGGTATCCGGTGGCCATGGACGCGGCGAACCTGTCCGACAGTGACAGCCTGTTCGATGCTTTGGGCCGCTGGAAGCAGCGCGAGCGGAATGCGGAATTGCACCTCAGCCTTACGCATTCGGAACCGGAGGGGCGCAAACCTGAGAAGCTGATCTGTAATGGGGATCATGGAGCGCAGTCGGGGAGTGCGTCCGGTGATGCCCGCACGGACTGCTCAATGATCCCGGCGGGCGTGAACGTCCCCACCTTCGCGCTTGCGGACTATGACATTCTGAGCCCGCCGGCCTTCGTGATCGCGTATCGGCCCGAACACAAATCCAACGCGGAGAAGTTCGCGCAGGCGGCGGAATCGGTCACACCCTTTGTGACGGAATGGTTCGGCGCTCCACGAGATAAAGTTCAAATCGCGGAGCTGTTCGATTCTGCCGCATCTCCCTATGAAAGCGGTCGCCTGCTGCTGACTCCGCTCGGCGACACCGATCCCAAGCTTTTGCAGATTGCGATGGTGCATGAACTCACGCACGCTGCGTTTCCGTCGGGCAGGCCGTGGATTTTCGAAGGCCTGGCACACTTTGCGCAGGCGGCGTATCGCGAGCAGCAGGTCAATCGGGAGGCTGCCGTTGATTTTCTCGGCCTGCATGGCGCAGCCATCGTGGCGGCGGAAAAAGCGGCCGCGGCCAAACCGAAGGATCAAACAGCAAGCGATGAGTCGCTGATTACATCCGCCGTCGATTCGTTCTTCCGCAGCAAGGCGGCGTACGTGTGGTGGATGCTGCGGGACATGCTCGGCGAGGAGGCACTGAAGAGAGCGCTGGCGAACTACCGGCCCGACCAAGATACGGATCCAACCTATCTGCAGCACCTGCTCGAGGGGCAATCGAAGCGCGACTTGGGATGGTTCTTCGACGACTGGGTGTATCGCGACCGCGGGCTGCCGGAGTTTCGGGTGGAGTCGGCGTTTCCGCGCAAGGCGTCCCAGGACAACTATCTTGTAACAGTAACGGTAGAAAATCTTGGTTCAGCTGGGGCCGAAGTTCCCCTCAAGATCCAGTTTGACGGTGGCGAGATGACGCAACGCGTCGAGGTGCGGGGGAAGGCGAAGGCAACGGTGCGGGTGGCGACTCCGAAGCCTCCCAAGCAGATCGTTGTGAACGACGGCAGCGTACCCGAGAGCGATCTCACGAATAACACGTCCAAGGTTGGGGCTGTCGCGCCATAGGGGATGGACAGCGCAAGATCACTGGCAATGACAAAATCTCACCACGGAGGCACAGAGAAATGCAACGGGGGTCTAGTCTCCAGGTGTCTCTTTAATTTTGATTTTCTCCGTGCCTCTGTGCCTCCGTGGTAGGTTTTCTAGCTTTGGAGAAAGTCTGGGAGGAACGTTTGGCGTACATCCAATTTCTTGGGGCGGCCGGAACGGTGACCGGATCAAAGCACCTGATTAACACTTCCTTTGAAGGCGATGGGAAGAAGGGAATCCAGGTTCTGGTGGACTGCGGGCTCTTTCAGGGGCAGAAAGAATGGCGGGAGCGCAATTGGAAGGAGTTGCCAATTCCGGCGCCCGAGATTGATGCCGTCATTCTCACTCATGCGCACCTGGACCACTGCGGGTGGATTCCCCGGCTGGTGAAAGAGGGCTTCCGGGGGTCGATCTACGCGACTTCGGCGACCATTGATTTGTGCGGCATCATTCTGCCCGACTCCGGGCATCTGCAGGAAGAAGATGCCGCCTACTACAACAAGATCAAGAAGTCGAAACATGATCCCGCATTGCCGCTTTACACCTTCGACGAGGCGGAAGCCTGCATGCAGTATTTCCGGGTTGCGAATCTGGGGGAGACCAGGCAGCTCAGCCCGGAGTTATCGTTCCGCTTCGTTCCAGCGGCCCACATCCTTGGCTCCTGCATGGCAGAGATGACGTTGACCTGGAACGGGCAGAGGCGGCAACTATTGTTTACCGGCGATATCGGGCGCGTTCGAGATCAAGCAATAGCGCCTGGAAAGGTTGTGCACTCCGGGCCGAATCCCAACGAAATCGCCGACGTGGTGGTCATGGAGTCGACGTACGGGAACCGCGTTCATCCTCACAACGATCCGCGGCCGGAACTGGCGGCGGTGATTCGGGACACGGTGGGCCGTGGCGGGTCAGTCGTCGTGCCGGCGTTCGCGGTGGAGCGCACCCAGAAATTCGTTTTCATGCTCAAGGAGATGATGGAGTCGGGACAGATTCCGCGGGTGCCGGTGGTTTGCGACAGTCCGATGGCCATCAAGGCAGTCGAAATTTATTTGAAGCATGAGGACGATTACACCGAGGAGGCCCGGACGCTCATCCGCAAGTACGGGTCCCCGCTGCAGTGGCCAGGGTTTACATTCGCCTCGCAGGTAGACGACTCGAAGAAAATTAATGAGATGCACTATCCGGTCATCATTATTTCGTCGAGCGGGATGGCGACCGGCGGACGGATTCTTCATCACCTTGCGCAACGGTTGCCGGATCCGAAGAACACCGTTTTGTTTATCGGCTTTCAGGCGCCGGGCACGCGCGGGGCGACCATCAAGGGCGGCGCGAAGGAAGTGAAGATCTTTGGAGACTTTGTGCAGATCCGGGCTCGTATCGCAGCCTTTGAGCAATTCAGCGATCACGCGGATCCGCCGGAGCTGTTGGAGTGGTTGCGCACTTTTCCGAAGCAGCCATCGGTGACTTACCTGGTGCATGGGGAAGAAGCTGCGTCCGCGCAATTGCGCGATACGATCGCGAAGGACCTGGGATGGAACGTGCAGGTTGCCGAGTGGATGCAGAAAGTGGATGTGCGGTAAGCTTCGCCAGGTCTTCTTCTATCGGAGGCGTTCATGACTGAAGCGGAGTTGAAGAAACATCTCGATGCCGCCGAAAAGAGCCCGAAGAACAGACTAATCGTGTCGTAAATACATAGGTCCTTCGCTGCGTTCGGCTGGCGCCTCACTGCACTCAGGATGACAAAGAAGTGACAGGCGCGGGCGCTGAAGGACAGGCGTGTGAAAGCGAGGGTTTGTCACAGCCGATGTGTTCGATCATCACCTTCGTTCCCTCCCCCACTCTGTCATCCTGAGCGTAGGGAAGCGCCGCCAGGCGCTGCCCGAAGCGAAGGACCTATGCATTCCGATCGCAGGACCTATTACGTGTACATCATCACCAACCGGACGAAGACTCTTTATATCGGGGTCACCAACAATCTCGAACGAAGAATGTGGGAACACAAGCATCACAACGGCTCGGAGTTCGCGAGTCGCTACAAAATGGATCGCCTGGTGTATCTGGGAGAGCTTCGACGACGTGCGAACGGCCATCGATCGTGAGAAGCAGATAAAGGGCTGGCTGCGGATCAAGAAGATTGCTTTGATCGTCTCGAGGAATCCGGCCTGGAGCGACTTAAGTGAAGAGTGGTTTAAGCGGCATCGCTACCAGCCGGACGAGAAGAGTGCATAGGTCCTTCGCTTCGCTCAGGATGACAAGGGGTAGCCACAGGAGCAAGTGGGCTTGCCTTCCTGGCCAGCTGCGTCATTGGCGATTTGTGAACTCCACCAGCGCTTTCAGTTTCGCGGCGGCGGCTCCGGAATCGATGGAATTCACCGCCATCGGCATGGCCTCGGACAGACGACTCGCTCGGCCTGCCGCAACCAGCGTGGCGGCGGCGTTCAGCAGGACCACGTCGCGGCATGCCGACTTTTTCCCCGACAATACTTCACGGATGATTCTTGCGTTCTCGGCCGCGTCCCCGCCCGAGATCGCTTCGATGGGCGCTCGCTCGACTGCAAATTCCTCGGGCGTCACTTCATAAGTGTGCACCTGCCCCTCGCGCACTTCCGCCACGCGCGTGGGTCCGCTGATGGTGATTTCGTCCAGGCCATCGGAGCCGTGAACTACCATCGCGCGGCGCAATCCGAGCATGCTCAAGGCCTCAGCCAATTTCTCGACCAGGTCGTCGGAATAAACGCCGACCACCTGTGCCGAGGCATGCGCGGGATTTGTCAGCGGGCCTAGAAGGTTAAAGACGGTACGCAGGCGCAACTCGCGCCGGGCTGGTTGGACATACCTCATCGCGGAATGCATGGCGGGTGCGAACAGGAAGGCAATGCCAACCTGCTGCAGGCATTCGGCAATCTGCGGCGGCGGCAAGGAAATGTTCACGCCCAGGGCTTCCATGACGTCGGCCGAACCGCATTTCGAGGTCACGCTGCGGTTGCCGTGTTTGGCGACGCGAACTCCTGCGCCGGCGGCCACTAGAGCGGTGGCGGTGGAGATGTTAAAGGTGCCGCTGGCATCGCCGCCCGTGCCGCAGGTGTCGACCAGCGCATCGCGTTCGGTGCCGCTGACGTCGATGGTCGAGTTGCTGGCGATGGGGAGTGGAGCGGCGGCGGAGCGGATCGCTTCGGCGAAGCCCACGATCTCTTCAACCGTCTCGCCCTTCATGTGCAGGGCCACCAGCAACGCGGCGATCTGCGCATCGCTACACTTGCCGGAGAGCACTTCAGACATCACCGCGCGCGCCTCGTCGCGGGAAAGGGACTGACAGTGATTAGCGATGCGGTGCAGTGCCTCGACAAGCATGCCCGTCAAGGGTAGCATCGTTTCCCAAGTACAACAGCGGTCACACCACCATGTGACCGGTTGCGTTTGCCGTATCCCGTACCCTTCTATAAAATCAAAGGTTTGCTGCCCTCAGTCGAAAGCCGCAAGCAGGACCCTGCCCGGAAATATGGAGTGATCTTGTAGGTCGGGAATCATTATGAAAATTCATGAGTATCAGGCCAAAGCAATCCTGAAGAAGTTTGGTGTGGCCGTGCCGCGCGGCGAGATGGCCACCACGCGCGAAGAGGCGGTGGCCGTTGCGAAAGATTTGTTTGGTGCGGGCGCTACCGGGGTGGTCGTCAAGGCGCAGATTCATGCCGGCGGCCGCGGCAAGGGCGGTGGCGTGAAAATCGCCAGGTCGGTGGAAGAAGCAGGCCAGCTCGCCGAGAAGATGCTCGGAATGACCCTCATCACGCATCAGACCGGGCCGGAAGGCCGCGTCGTGCGCCGGTTGCTGATCGAAGAGACCTTGCCCATCGAGAAGGAACTTTATCTCGGCATTCTGGTCGATCGTGGCGAAGGCAAACCTGTCTTCATGGCGTCGGCCGCGGGCGGCATGGACATCGAACAGGTGGCCGCTGAGAATCCGCAGGCCATTCTTAAGGAATACATCGACCCGGGCATGGGCCTGGAGGCGTTCCAGGCGCGCAAGATTGCGTTTCAGCTCGGCCTGACGCCGCAACTCATCAACCAGGCAGTGCCGTTCCTGACCAATCTCTACAAAGTTTTCCTCGGCACCGACGGGTCGTTAGTCGAAATCAACCCATTCATCACGACCACCGACGGCCGCTTGTTTGCGCTGGACGCCAAAGTGAACTTTGACGACAACGCTATATTCCGCCATGCTGACTTGAAGGAATTGCGCGACATCTCCGAGGAAGATCCGCTCGAGGTGGAAGCCTCCAAGTACAATCTCAATTACATCAAGCTGGATGGAAACGTCGGGTGCATGGTGAACGGCGCGGGTCTTGCCATGGCGACCATGGACATCATCAAGTATGCGGGAGGCATGCCGGCGAACTTCCTCGATGTGGGGGGCGGCGCGAACGCCGAACAGGTCACTCACGCTTTCGAGATCCTGCTGAGCGACAAGAACGTTAAAGCGGTGCTGATCAATATTTTCGGCGGCATTCTGCGTGTGGACACTTTGGCCACGGGCGTGGTCGAGGCAGCCAACAAGACGCATATCCAGCTGCCGATCGTGTTGCGGCTGGAGGGAACCAATGTGGAAGCGGGGCGGCAGATTCTGAAAGATTCGGGCCTGAACTTCATCGTAGCGGAAACGATGAAGGACGCTGCGGAGAAAGTGGTGGCCGCGGCCAAGGGAGCTTAGACGATGGAGGGCCGCCGCCGTTCCGCCGCCCGATTGAGGCAATTCTTAACGGCGCAGAATTCTAGAGAAGAGAGCAATCATGGCAATTTTAGTAGGTAAAAATACGCGACTGATCGTTCAGGGCCTCACCGGCCGCGAAGGCACCTTCCACGCGAAAGCCAGCGCGGCTTACGGCACGCAAGTGGTTGGCGGCGTCACTCCCGGAAAAGGCGGCACCACGCACGAAGGCTGGCCGATCTTCAACACCGTGCAGGAAGCGGTCGACAAGACCGGAGCCAATGCCACTGTGATCTTCGTGCCGCCGCCGTTTGCGGCCGACGCGATTATGGAAGCGGCGGATGCGGAGATCGAACTGATCGTCTGCATCACCGAGGGCATCCCGACGCTCGACATGGTGCGCGCCTGGGAGTTTCTGCAGACCCGGCGCTCGCGGCTCATCGGGCCGAACTGTCCGGGCATCATCTCGCCGGGCAAGTGCAAGATCGGCATCATGCCGGCCCACATTCACAAGGAAGGCAACGTCGGCATCGTGTCGCGCTCCGGGACGCTGACCTACGAAGCCGTCTACCAGTTGACCACGCGCGGGATCGGGCAGTCGACGGCCATCGGCATCGGTGGCGATCCCATCATCGGAACCAATTTCACGGATGCGCTCGAGTTGTTCAACAAAGATCCGCAGACCGAGGCGGTGATCATGATCGGCGAGATCGGCGGCAATGCCGAAGAGACCGCCGCCGAGTATGTGAAAAAGCACATGAAGAAGCCGGTGGTGGGATTTATTGCAGGACAAACCGCGCCTCCGGGACGACGGATGGGGCACGCAGGCGCGATCATCTCCGGCGGCAAGGGCACGGCCGCGGAAAAGATGAAGGCCATGGAAGCGGCCGGGATCCGGGTTGCGAAATCCCCCGCGACTATTGGTGAGACCCTGATGTCGGTGATTGGAGTAGGGGCAGGGAGATCGTAGTTTCCAGTTTCGAGTCGAAAATAGGAAAGCTCTAGGCTCGTGGAACGGCTGACAGAACTAATAAGAAACTGAGCTGGCCTCGGGCAAAGCCAAACCTACCACGGAGGCACTGAGACACGGAGAAGATGAATTAAAGAGTTACTCTGGTTCCGTGTCTCCGTGGTGGATTGTGATTTGACCGAAGCGAAATGTCGCGGGCGAGGGCGCCCGCGCTACACGATCTAGCTGACGACCGAAAACTGACGACCGACGACTAGTTTTTAGCCAACGACCAAGGACCAACGATCAAATATGAAGACGCTGGAACGCACTCTGACCATTGTCAAACCCGACGCGGTGAAGAAGAACGCGGTCGGCGACATCATTGAGCAGTTTGAAAAAAACGGCTTCCATATTCTTTCCATGAAGATGCTGGAAATTTCCAAGCACCAGGCCGAACAATTTTACGCAGTGCACGCACACCGGCCCTTCTACAACTCGCTGACCAATTTCATGTCGAGCGGCCCGATCGTCGTGCTGGCGCTGGAGAAAGAGAACGCCATCGCCGATCTGCGCAAGCTGATGGGCGCAACGAATCCCGCCCAAGCGGAAGAAGGCACGATCCGCAAGAAGTGGGCAACCAACATCGAATTCAATGCGATTCACGGCTCCGATGCGGACGATACCGCGCGATTTGAGTTGAGCTTCTTCTTCGCCGGGTACGAGCTGGCAAAATAAGCTGTCAGCTTTCAGGTCTCAGTTGTCAGCTATGGTGCTCAGAGGCGAGCATTTCCTGAGACCTGAGACCTGAGACCTGAGACCTGAGACCTATGCCCTTAATCCAAGTCACGATGCTGCAAGGCCGCACGGCCGATCAGAAACGCAAACTCGCCCAACGCATCACCGACGCGATGGTGGAAGAAGCCGGCGCCCGCCGGGAGGCCATCGTGGTGACGTTCGTGGAAGTGTCGAAGGAAAGCTACGCTTCGGGCGGCGTATTGATGATCGACAAGAATAAGTGAAGTTCGGTCCTTGTCTCTATCGCCTACCCCAGCGGCTCAAACAAATTCCCCTCGACCCGGTCCGCTACCTTTGGCAATTCCTTCCTGGCAAACTGCAAAAAGTGTGGCGCCGCGCGGTGGGCTTCGAGCGCGGCGTCGTCCTTGTATTGTTCGTAGATGAAGAATCGGCGCGGTTCGGTCTTGTGGCGATGCACGACGTACATCGCGCATCCCGGTTCCTGGCGGGATGCTTCAGTCAGTTTGGAGAAGATTCCGGCTACTTCGCTTTCGCGGCCCACTTTCGCCATCCACGTCACAGCCAGGACAACCATCGCACGCTCCGTTGTATTTAGCTGTCGGCTCTCAGCCATCAGCTACCAGTGAACTCATGCGCCGGTTAGCGCAGAAACTTTCGTTCCCAGTGACTCCAAGTCTCGCCGCCTACCTATACCGAATGCACTGACATCTGAAGCTGACAACTGAGAGCTGACGGCTGAAAGCTCGTAATTCTACGCTTTCGCTTCCGCTTGCCTGGTCGCCGCTTTCATGGCTGCGGCGAACTCGTCTACGAAAATTGTGTGGTCGCGATCCGGGCCGGTGGACACCATTCCTACACGCGCTCCACTTTCTTTCTCGAGAAACGCCAG
The DNA here is from genome assembly GCA_963733805.1 of uncultured Acidobacteriota bacterium. Taxonomy (GTDB): domain Bacteria; phylum Acidobacteriota; class Terriglobia; order Terriglobales; family Acidobacteriaceae; genus Gp1-AA133. The sequence continues at coordinate 107,068 of CAVTEO010000019.1, forward strand.
GTACTCACGCGCTGCCTTGGGCAATTTTTCGAGTTTCGTGATGCCTTCGGTCGAAGTCTTCCAGCCCGGTTTTTTCTCGTAAATGCCTTCGATCTTCTGGTAGCCGCTGTCCTGCGCGGGAATCTCGTCGGTTTTCTTGCCGTCGATCTTGTAGCCCACGCACACCGGAATCTCGTCGAACGCGTCCAGTACGTCCAGCTTCGTGACTACCAGCCACGAGATTCCGTTAATCATGCCAGCGTAGCGGAGAAGAGGCAAATCCATCCAGCCGCAGCGCCGCGGCCGGCCGGTGACCGCGCCGTACTCGTTGCCGCGGGAGCGCAGCAGTTCGCCTTTCTCGTCGTGCGCCTCGGTGGGGAAAGGGCCGCCGCCGACGCGCGTGCAATAAGCCTTGGTGACGCCGATGACCATATCGATCGCGGTGGGCGCCACGCCGGTGCCGATGACCGCGCCGCCCGAGGTCGCGCTGGACGAGGTAACGAAGGGGTACGTGCCGTGATCAATGTCGAGCATCGTGCCCTGCGCGCCCTCGAAGACCACCGACTTGCCTTCCGCCAGCATCCGGTTCAAGAAGGCTGCGGTGTCGCGGACAAAGGGGGCGACTTTCTCGGCGGCCGCGGCGTACTCCTCATACATCTTGTCGGCATCGAGGGGCTCGGAATTGAACAGGGCATGCGCGATCATGTTCTTTTCGCGCACCGCGTTCTCGATGTGCGTCTTCAGGAGCTTGAGATCAAGCAGGTCGGCGACGCGCAGCCCGCGGCGGCCCATCTTGTCTTCATAGGCCGGGCCGATGCCGCGCGAGGTGGTGCCGATCTTGACGCGGCCGGGAGCATTCTCCGCCGCAAGTTCGATCATGCGGTGATACGGCAGAATCACCTGGGCTCGATTGCTGACGAACAGCGTGCCATCGACCTGCACGCCCGCGTTGCGCAGCCCCCCAACTTCCTTGAGAAAAGCGATCGGGTCCAGCACCACGCCGTTGCCGATCACACTGTAGCAGCCCTTGCGCAGAACCCCACAGGGCACAAGCTGCAGGACGAACTTTTTGCCGTTGATAATGACTGTGTGCCCGGCATTGTGACCGCCGGCATAGCGCGCGACCACCGGGAAGCCTTCCGATAACACGTCGACGATCTTGCCTTTGCCTTCGTCTCCCCATTGCGCCCCAACAATGACCGCAGCCTTACCCTTTTTCACGACCAGCTCCGTCCTTGCAGAGTTTCGGACCCTGGGTTCGCACACACACGCTGCGCCCGCGGTTCGTCGCCGTCATGAAAATAGCTGGGATTTGAGCGGATCGGGGTGTGTACAAGTAAGAATACACTGGAAGGCAGTCGCCAGTCACTAGTAGCCAGCGAAGACCGGTCGTTAGTGGTTGGTCGTTGGCGAATCGGTACGGTCCTGCTGACGACTAGCGACTGGCGACTGTAGACTGAATTCGTGCCGGAACTTCCTGAAGTCGAAACCATTGCCCGAGGTCTGCACAAGCGCGTGAGCGGGGATGCGATCGAGTCGGTGTGGCTGGGATCGAAGCCGCAGACCATGAAGTCGCCGCCTGCCATCATTGCATCGACCCTCGAGCACACTCGTATCGCACAGGTTCGGCGCATGGGCAAGCACATCGTGTTCGACCTTGAGCGAAACGGGGCGTTGGGAAAGCCGCAGGCTTCGAAGCAGAAGAAGGGCGCCACAGTGCTCGGGGCCAGGTCGCAATGGATCGTCCATCTGGGAATGACCGGGCGCATGGTGATGTGCGATCCGGACGCTGCGCTGGCGAAGCATACACACGCGGTTGTGAAGCTTGCCTCCGGACGGGAACTGCGCTTTATCGATCCGCGCCGCTTCGGCCGCCTGAGCGTGGCGGTGCAGGCGAATTTCGATGCCGGCGGCGTTGAGCCGCTGGAAGTGAATCGAGCGAGCTTTGCCGCTTTGTTTCGCGGGCGGAAGACTTCCATTAAAAGCGCGCTGCTCAATCAGAAATTGCTGCGCGGCGTGGGAAACATCTATGCGGATGAATCGCTGTTCCGGGCGCGCCTTCGTCCGCGGCGGCGGGCATCGACCATCACCGGTGCACAACTGCAGAAACTGCACGCGGAGGTGCAGAAGGTTCTGAAGGAGGCGATCAAGGCGGGCGGGTCCTCGATCTCGGATTACGTCGATGCCGACGGAGAGGAGGGTTTCTTCCAACTCCGGCATCGCGTGTATGGGCGCGAAGGCGAACCTTGCCTGGTCTGCAAGACCCCCATCAAGCGCATCGTCATCGTGGGACGCAGCAGCCACTACTGCCCGAAGTGCCAGAAGTAGCTCCTCACCATTGTCATCTCCGCCATCGTCATCCCCCCGTTGTCATCCTGAGCGCAGCGAAGGACCTCTGCACGCCTCGCGCCGACGACAACTACACGGGCTCCACCGCCCTCGGCGTTGGACTTCTCTCAGGATGACAACGAGCACTAGTAAAAGCGGGTATCGAATCGTTCCACACAACTGGACTTGCAAAGCTTCTGCCCTCATTCACAAATCGACAATCCCTCTCGCGCGGTGTAGTCTGTTGAACTTTGTGAGCTTATGTCGAACTTTGCGATTGGTGTAGATCTGGGTGGAACGAACCTTCGCATCGCAGCCGTGGATGAGAAGGGGCAACTGATGGAGAAGGTCACGCTCGGCACCAAGACCGTGCTGGGGCGCGATCAAGTCTTGAATGACATGTGCGAAGCGATTCGCCGTGTCTCCGATAAGTACAAGTCGTCCGGCGAACTGATTGGGGTGGGCATTGGCGTGCCCGGGATCATCGATCTGCAAACCGGCATGGTGCGTGAGTCGCCGAACTTGCCGGGATGGTCCGATTATCCCGTCCGCTCGGAAATTGAGAAGCGGCTGGGTGCGCCGGTCATCCTTGAAAACGACGCGAATGTTGCGGCGTTCGGGGAAAAGTGGCTGGGTGCAGGACGTCACGTGGGTGACCTGGCCATGCTTACGCTGGGAACAGGCGTGGGCGGCGGCCTGGTGCTGCATGGGAAGATCTGGCATGGGATGACGGGGATGGCCGGCGAGTTTGGCCACATGACCGTCGACCCCGACGGGCAGCAGTGTGGCTGCGGAAATCGTGGCTGCCTTGAGCAGTACGCATCCGCGACCGCGATTGTGCGCATGGCGCGCGAGGTGATCGCCACCGGGGACGCGGCGGGACTGGCGCGGGCCGCGAGTTCCGATCTCGAATTCAACGCAAAAGAAATCTACAACCTGGCCATTCAGGGAGACGAGCAGGCGCGCCGTATTTTCCGTCGGGTCGGGCGCGCGCTGGGCATTGCGCTATCCGCCATGGTGAATGGTCTGAACCTTGAGATGTATGTGATAGGCGGCGGCGTGTGCAGCGCGTGGGAATCTTTTTCGCCGGCCATCTTTGAGGAACTGCGGCAGCGCGCGATGGTCTATGCGGCGACAGCGCCCTCGGATCCCCTGCGCATGCCCTCAGGCGCGTCCGGACAAGTCGAGCCCGGAACCGGGCGCAAGACGATTGTTACGCGCGCGCTACTGGGAAGCGATGCGGGGCTGTTTGGGGCTGCGCGCTTGCCCATGACTCGCCAAGGTTGAGCTCCTCTCGTCTTCAATAGTTGATTGGTCCTCCTGAGCGAAGCCAAGGGCCTATGTAGTGTTGCGTGCGGCAGCAGTGCATTGCCTTGACCGAGGGCAAGAAGCCCTCAGGACTGCCGGCGGGACGCCGGCTCTACCTTAGGTAGCGGGGATGCTACTTTCGGATGATCCGCCGCTCTGCAGCCAGCGCCTGTACGAAGAACAGATTTTGTTCTGGCGTGCCCAGCGTGACCCGGATCGAAGTGGGCGCACCCCACCCACCCAAGGGCCGTACCAGCACGCCTTTGCGCCGCAATCGCCGAGCAAACTCGCGAGCATCTTCCTCTACATCCAGAGCCACGAAATTTGTCCACGTCGGAATCACCTCGTATCCGAGCGCGCTGAGTTCGTGCTCCATCCAGGCCGCTTGCGCGCCGTTGCCCTGCAGTGCGCGCTGGATGTGCTCGGTATCGTCCATTGCGGCCATGGCTGCCGCCTGCGCGATTGCCGATATGGCGAATACATCCTGCACTTGCGCGAGATACGCGGTCAGTTCGGCTGGGGCGATGGCGTAGCCCACGCGGATCCCGGCTAGTCCGTGGGCTTTTGAGAATGTGCGCAGCACTACGACGTTGCGGTTTGCGCGAACGTACTCGAGAGAGCGTGAATAGACGATGCCCCGTTTTGCCGCGAAGTACTGGGCGTAATCGAAATAGGCCTCGTCGAGTACAACGACCACGTGATCGGGGATCTGCCTGAGGAATTCCTCTATGGCGCCGGCGTCCAGAACGGTTCCGGTGGGATTGTTGGGATTGGCCATGAAAACAACCCGCGTGTTGGCGCCGATGGCCTTGAGAATAGCGTCCAGGTCAAATCCTTTGTGCAGCAGCGGCATCTCGATGAGCCGCGCGCAGGCTGTTTGCGTGACCGCTGGATACGAGATAAACGAGCAGGCACTGGTGATCGCGTTTCGTCCTGCCTGCAGCAGGGTTCGAGCGATTACACCCAGCAACGCTGTTGTTCCGTTGGATACCAGAATCTGCTCGGGTGAAACGGAATGATGCTGCGCCAACTTCTGCCGCAATGCGAGCGAGTCGTTGTCCGGATAGAGATGCGAGTTCTCCAGCGCGGCGTGCATCGCGGCCACCGCCTTTGGCGAAGGTCCGTAGACGCTCTCGTTGGCGTTCAGCTTGACCAGCGAAGCGGAGGATTGTTCTGGAGTAGTTTTCGTGCTTGGTCCAGCGGTGCGCGCGTTTTCGGTGACGAGATCGAAGAACCGGTCCATGCGGCGATTCAGGAGGCAGCTTCGTGTTTCGTGCGAGCGGCTTGATTCTGTCCTGCCTCGGTGCGGAGCCGATCGACTTCCTTGGCGGTCAGGACGCGGAATTCTCCGGGCCGCACGTCGAGGGCGAGCGGTCCATACTTCACGCGCTTGATTTTCTCCACGTGGTGGCCGACCTCTTCGAACATGCGTCGGATCTGCCGGTTTCGGCCTTCGATCAATGTAATTTCATACCACGGGTTCGCAGCTTCCTTGACCAGCTTGATTTTGCAAGGCGAGGTTCGCACGCGGCGGCCGTCATCGGTAGCAATGGAAAGCCCGCCGCGAAGTTTGGCGATCGACTCGTCGCTGGGCTTGCCGCTGACCTTCACGACGTAGGTCTTGGCCACATGGGACGCGGCTTTCATCAACTTGTGAGCCAGTGTGCCGTCGTTGGTCATCAGGACCAGGCCTTCGCTGGCGTAGTCGAGGCGGCCAACCGGATAAACGCGGCTTCCGACGCCGCGAATCAGGTTCATCACGGTGGGGCGCTTTTCCGGGTCGCTGACCGTGGTCACATATCCGACCGGCTTGTTCAGGAGCAGGTACACGTGCCGCTGGGCGCCCTGCAGGAGTTTGCCGTTGACGCGGATGTGGTCCTTCTCGGGATCAGCCTTCGAGCCGAGCGCGGTGACGGGCTGGCCGTTGACCAGTACGCGGCCGGCGGCGATCAATTCCTCGGCCTTGCGCCGAGAGGCGATTCCGGCGGCGGCGATGATTTTCTGCAGACGTTCAGTGGGCATGAGATGAATCAGTCCTGAATCAAGCTTTGAAAGGGCCCGGCTTTAGCCGAGCCGTAACAGCCTTGGATCGCGGCTTCAACCGCTGAGGTTCATTGTTGGGCAGCGCAGGATTCCTTCCTATAAGGCGCGACCTTCCCAAACCCTAATCGCTGGCTTTACTCGCGTGCGTTTCGATCGGTTCCTCCGGCGTATCGCCGATAGTCTCGGAAACTATGGCGTCACTCCCGGAATTGATCTGCACCGGATCGTTCGAATTGGATTCCGTCGCCTGGCCTGTCTCTCCGGAATCGGGCTCCGCCGAGGTTTCGGCCGCTGGTGCTGGTTCATCCATCTGGAAAGACTCGGCTACTAACTTCTCGAACTCTTCCATGCTGGGCAGTTCGTTGACGTCTTTCAGGCCAAACCGCATCAGGAAGTCTTTGGTGGTCTTGTATAAGATGGGGCGGCCGATGACGGCCTTGCGCCCGGCCGTCGTGATCAGCTTGCGGTCGAGCAGCGTGGCGATCACGCCGCCCGAGTCGACCCCGCGAATCTCGCTGATCTCCGGAACAGTCACCGGTTGCTTGTAAGCGATGACCGCCAGCGTCTCCAGTGCAGGCAGGGACAGGCGGATCGGCGGCTTCAGACTCTTGGCGTAGGCGCGCACCACGTCGTGCTGTTCGGGCTTGGTCGACATGCGATAGCCGCCCGCGACCTGGCGGATCTCGATGCCGTGATCGGGGCCGCTATATTCGGCGACCAGTTCCTCGAGAACGGATCGCACGCGCGACTTCGCGGCAGCTTCGTCGGAGCTTTCCTGCTCCGCCAGCGTCGACTCCTTGATCAGCTCGAAAATCTGTTCTTGCGTGACAGGCGTTTCGGCGGCGTAGATGATGGCTTCGATTCGGGATTTAAGGCTCATACGAAAAGGGTCCTATAAAGCTACGAGCTTCGAGCTACGAGCTATGAGCTTCGACCAAGCGCCGCGCGTTGTTCGCTCGCAGCTCGCGACTCGCAGCTCGTGGCTCGCCTACTTCCAATCATCCCGCACCGCGGCTTGCTCATTCATAATGGCCTCGAAGCCGACATGCTTGCGGATCAGAACTTCGCCGAACAGGTGTTCCTGTCTTAATTGCACGGCCTGCAGGCGAACCAGTTCGAGCAGCGCGAGGAACATGCATACCAGCGCCTGGCGCGACTCGATATTGCGTAGCATCTGTTTCAAGCGAACCGGCCTGTCTTCCAGCGAAAGGCGGCGGCGCAGGTAGTCGATCATCTGGCCGACCGTGACGGTCTCTTCGTCGACCTGCAAAATGGGGCGCGAACGGGCGCGGTCCAGAATTTGCTGGAAAGTTTTCACCAGGTCGATCACGTCAGCAGCCAACTCGGGCTCGGTGCCTTCAGCGTCCTTGAATTCCTTCAGCGAAGGATTGGACCACACCGCGTCCTCGATCTGCTGTTTCTGCAGGAGCATCTGTGCGGCCGCCTTGAACTTCTCGTGCTCGAGCAGGCGGTTGACTAATTCGCTGCGCGGATCGTCCTGGGCATCGGCGGGCACCAGCGGATCCCGCGGCAGAAGCATCTTCGACTTGATGTGGATCAGCACCGCCGCCATGTAAATGAAGTCCGCGGCTACATTTACATCCAGTTCCCGCATGCGCTCGACGTAGGTCAGGTACTGCGCCGTAATGCGGGCAATCGGGATGTCGTAGATGTCGATGTCCTGCTTGCGGATGAGGTCAAGGAGCAGGTCGAGCGGTCCCTCGTAGACGCTGCCCACTGCGACCGCGAAAGGAAAGTCGTTCGCATCTCGCTTGCTGTTCTGCTTGCCGGGAGACGGCGGGGGTGCGCCTTCCGTCGGGATGAGAACCCCCGAGACAGCTTTCACTTGTTCAGTCATCCGGAAACTCGTCCCTCACTGCTTTGCGCCGGGCTTGCACGCATCAAATTCGAGCGACATCCCCATGGCAGCGCGCACATCCTTCATGGTGGCGTCGGCGACCTTGCCGGCGGCCGCGGATCCCGCCTCCAGAATATCCCAGGCGAGGCGCGGATTGTCCTCGTATTTTTTCCGGCGATCCTGCATGGGCTGCAGCACTTGGACCAGTGCATCGGCAGCCCAGCCCTTGCACTCGATGCAGCCGATTCCCGCGGACCGGCAGCCCTCATTCACCTTGGCCATGGTTTCTTCGGTGCTGAAAATCTTGTGCAGATCACCGACCGGACAAACATCGGGATTGCCGGGGTCGCTGCGCCGCACGCGGGCCGGGTCGGTCACCATAGTTTTCAGCTTGTGCCGCACCACCGGCTCCGGGTCGGTAAGCATGACGGTGTTACCGTAGGATTTCGACATCTTCCGGCCATCGGTGCCGGGAAGTTTGGCCGCCGGAGTGAGCAGCGGCTGCGGCTCGGGGAAGACGGGCGCAGGCCTGCCGTAGAACTGGTTGAAGCGGCGTGCGATCTCGCGGGTAAGTTCCACGTGCGGAACCTGGTCCTCGCCGACCGGGACGAAGTTGCCCTTGTAGATCAGGATGTCGGCGGCCTGCAGCACGGGGTATCCCAGGAAGCCGTAGGTGCTGAGATCTTTTTCGGCGATGTTCTCGCGCTGTTCTTTGTAGGTGGGTACGCGCTCCAGCCATCCGAGAGGCGTGATCATGGAAAACAGCAGGTGCAGTTCGGCATGCTGCGGCACGTGCGACTGGATGAACATGGTGCAGCGGTCTGGATCGAGCCCTGCCGCCAGCCAGTCGAGCAACACTTCGACGGAATTCTCTTTGACTTTCGACGTGTTGGCGTAGTCCGTGGTCAGCGCGTGCCAGTCGGCGATGAAGAAAAAGCACTCGTAGTGGTCCTGCATGCTCACCCAGTTCTGCAGCGCGCCGACGTAGTTGCCGAGATGCAGTTTTCCGGTGGAGCGCATGCCGCTGAGCACGCGTTTGCGGTTGGAGGTTGGCATCAGAATTTAACGAGGATCCCGTTGAAGAATCGCATAAACGGAGAAATCATTCGCGAAAGAAAGTTACCGCCCAGATAAACCAGTGCAAGCAGCCCAAACATTCCCACCGCATCGTAAGCGCGCCGGATGGGTTCGGACAGAAAATGGCGCAGCACGTGGCTGCCGTCCAGCGGAGGGACGGGAATCAGATTGAAGACGCCCAGCACGATGTTGATCAGCATCAGTTCGTACAGAAACAAAACGATGGGTACCAGGACCGACGAGCCTCCCATCCCCGCGACGCCCATCCCGTAAGAAAACGGCATCGTCTGCACCAGGCCATGTCCCTCGACCGAAGTCTTCGCAATGACGAACATGACGATTACCGTGCCCGTAGCGACCAGGAAGTTGCTGACCGGGCCGGCGACGGAAGTCAGAATGTCGTCGGCAACTTTGTTCCGGAAATTCCTGGGATCGACCGGGGTTGGTTTTGCCCATCCGATCACCGGAAATCCCGTCACCATCGCGATGAGGGGCATCAAGATGGTGCCGACCGGGTCGATGTGTTTTGCCGGATTCAGTGTGATGCGTCCCAACATACGCGCGGTCGGATCGCCACAACGGTTGGCCGTCCAGGCATGCGCGGACTCGTGCACGCTGATCGCGAACAGGAACGCGATCAATTGAAAAACCACGCTGACAATGTCGATGTGGCTGAAATCCATCGGAATTCGCAATTCTAGCAGACGGTCGGTTGCCAGCTCTGTCGGGTGTCGTCGCCGGATGCGTGCAAAATGAATGCGAACCTACTGCCCGTCGCGTTGTTGGCCAATCGCTCGAAAGCCGAAGCAGGTCAAGCATTTAACAAGGAGTGCCCAGAGAGCAAACCTTCCACCGCTTCGCGCGTCTAAGATAATGACTCTGCAAGCTACGTTAACCTCCCAACTGGTTCACCTAGCCACACTGAGGGACCTATGGCATTACGAATAAGGAGCGAGCAAACCGGTGATGTGGCCGTGTTGCAGTGCGCCGGAAGGATCGTGCGCGGCGAACCCATGCACTTCTTGAAAGATGCAGTGACCTGTCTGCGGGAACCTCGCCTGGTGGTTCTCGACCTGACGGAAGTGGAAATGCTCGATGGCGGCGGACTGGGGATGCTGGTGTTCCTGCATCGCTGGACCGGCGACCACGGCATTCAACTGAAACTGGTGAATCCCGCGCCGTTTGTGCGCGAGATGCTGGATCGTACCCGCCTGACCTGCGTGTTCAACATTTCGTCCATGGAGGACGTTGTCGATATCCTTTGCACATCGATCAACGTCCCCGTGGATGTAACCCGCGCTGTCGCCTAGAAGTCCTCCTTAACTCATCCTGAAGATTCTGGTTGTGTATCCAGCAAGCGTTGCTGGCTGCGATGACGCATGCTTTATAATTCGCGCCACTCATGAAGCAGCGCGGAAGCCCGGGCAAGCCCTCGAAGAGAAATCCGCAGCCGGTCGATGCGCTCGTCTATCCGCGATTTTCCGGCATCGCGACTTTTATGCGTCTTCCGTACGTGACGCGCGCCAAGGAACTCGACGTCGCGCTGATCGGGATTCCTTATGACGGCGGGGCGACCTATCGTTCCGGTCCGCGCTTTGGGCCGCGTCACGTGCGCGAGCAGTCGGCCATCATCCGGCCGTGGAACCCGGTGCTCCGTCTCAATCCGTTTGAGAAATTGCGGATTGCGGACTTTGGCGATCTCTCGATCAACCCGCTCTCGATTGACGACACGTTTCGCCGCATCACATCGCAACTGGACGACGTTCTGAAAGCCGGTGCGCGTACCCTTTGCGTGGGCGGAGATCATTCCATTCTGCTGCCCATCCTGCGATCGATTCACACGCGTTTCGGGCCGGTCGGGCTGATCCAGTTTGACGCGCACAACGATACCTGGGGCGGGTATTTCGGGAGCCCTCACTCGCACGGAACGCCCGTGCGACGCGCGATTGAAGAGGGACTGCTGGTCGGCAAGGATGTTTTGCAGATCGGCCTGCGCGGACAGGTATACGCGAAAGAGGATTTTGATTTTGGCAAGAGGCATGGGTTCAAGGCCGTTACCTCCGAAGACTTTCATCGCGGCGGGATGCAGTCGGTGAAGCGTCACTTGAAGAAATTGGGTGGACGGCCGGTTTACATCACCCTCGACATCGATGTGATCGATCCCGCGTTTGCTCCCGGGACTGGAACGCCGCAGGTGGGCGGATTTTCGAGTGCGCAGATTCTGGAGTTGGTGCGCAGTCTGCGCGGGCTGAAGATTGTGGGCTGCGATCTGGTGGAAGTGTCGCCGCCTTACGATACCGGGGAAATCACGTCGCTGCTGGCAGCGAACCTGGTTTACGAGTTGGTGTGCGTGATGGGAAGTGGATAGGTGTGTGCCGGCAAAAAGCTTTCGGGACTAGGTAGCTGTTGAAACAGACCCCGAAAGCATCGCGTCACTTTTCCAGAGTCGAGGTCCTAGCTCTGCTTGGGCTTTTTCTTGAGGAGGCGATCTATGGCAGATTGGGGATCGCCAGTGATAATCAGCCTTTCCTCAACGGGGCCGGGTTTACTCTTCTTGCGCTTCGATTTTGGTTTTTTCGGCATCTAGTACTATTATCACCAAGGTTCCTTGTTGGGGTAGGAGTGATGCCCCAGCCGGGGATCGGACCCGGAAGCCCGGAATGGGCACGCGGTTGCAAACCGCGCCTGTCTGCCAGTTCCAGCACTGGGGCATATAAGAAAGCGCTGAATGTAGGGACGGTGACGGCCTGTCAGCTTTCTCCCGTCCCTACTTGCTTCGGGCCGATCAGCGCGGCCCTGATACTCTCCTCATGGCACGCCTCCTACAGGCGAAAAAATCATTCAGGCGACCTTAGCAAGCAGGTCGGCGGCGATGGCACGAGCTTTAGCGGCGCCTGTATTTGTCAGCCGATACTTTTTGCCGCGCCGTTCACCGAATGTTGTCACATCGCCGTCAAGAGCAAGTTTGTCGAGGATTCGGTCGAGTCGCCCGATAGAGAATCCTCCGGTAGCAGATATTCCGGAGATAAGTTCCGCTCCGGTCGCTGCATCATTGTTGCGAAGAATCTTCTGACCGTAGATCATCAAGAGAAGAGCATCATGTGCGCTTGTCAATTGCGCAGTAAGCGATACGGTGCGGTTCTCAACGCGCATGATCTTTGGGAGTGCAGAGTCAACGGCAGTTGCGGCCTCTGGCTTCGGCGGCTCTTGATGGTTGTCGCCGGATGGCTCTTCTTTCCGCGCACTCGGAACGCTCACCGCCATCTTTACCAGCTCCTGCCAAGCCTGAAACTGTTCACGCACAGATTCAGCGGAACCTTCGGCGTCAAATTCGTGATCGCCGATTTTCATCTTCAGTCGGGCAGGAGCGTCCATATTTCCTCTCAGTTTTGCGACTCTCGCAAATCGACTTGGAACACTCGTACTTTAGGAGTTACATTATGACATTGTCAAGGACGAAAAGGACAAAACCTGTACATAGACCAACTGCAAGCCAGAGACGAGCCGATGCAACAGGTCTGTGCATAAACTGTGGAAATAAAATAACATTGTGCGGAAGGCCTTTCACTGCGGAAGTAGTGTGTTGTAAGTGCCATTATATCAATGTGTTCGAGATGTCACAGCAGCCAGTCTCGTGTCGGCCAATGCGCGGTGATGGACAAGTTGCATAATTATCTTGATACTTATTGAAATTAATGGTATGTTTGTCGCATGAAAAAGGCGAAATCAGCAGTCCTTGAGGCGCTTCGAAATGCGGCAGTCAACGAAGCACAGGCGGTCGCATTCTTCGAGAAGCAGCGTTGGGGCGATACCCCTGCCTGCCCACGCTGCGGGAGTGTGGAGTTGTACCCAATGATCGGGAAAGACGGACTGCGCAATAAGGACTATCGCTGGCGTTGTCGAGACTGCCGCGAAATGTCTACTGTTCGCACAGGCACGATCTTCGAGGAAACGCGACTCCCGATGCGCGTGTGGGTGTATGCCATCTGGAAAGCATGTTCATCAAAGAAAGGAATTTCGGCGCTGCAACTATCGCGGGAAATGGAGATCACGCACAAGTCAGCTTTGTTCATTCTTCGACGGATTCGTCATGGACTTGGGGAAGTCACGCCAGAGAAATTGACGGGAACAATTGAAGTCGATGAAGTTTATGTCGGTGGCCGTCCGCGTCAAAAGTTTGTGTCCAAAAAAGGACGCGGAACTTCCAAGACTCCAGTCGTGGCTATCGTGCAGCGCGGGGGAGACGTTCGCTTCCAGATGATGCAGCGCATCACGGGAGAAAACATCGGCAAGTTTGTTAAAGAAAATGCCGATCTCACCTGCCGCGTGATTACGGATGAATTTCCGGTCTATCGTAAGCCTGCACGAGAATTTGAAGGTGGGCACGAAGTTGTAAAGCACAAGGCTGGCGAGTACGTGAAGGCTGGAACGGATGTTCATTCAAACACTGTCGAAGGTGTGTTCTCGCTGATACGCCGTGGTGTCATGGGGACTTTCCACAGCGTGAGCCGCAAGCACCTGCCAAATTATCTCAACGAGTTCCAGTTCCGATGGAACACGCGCAAGCTTACCGATGGAGAACGTGTTACGAAGGCAATTAAGGCAATCGACGGCAAGCGGCTGGAGTATCGCGAATCAGTCGAGAACCCGCCATACGTACCGCAACCAACCGGACAGATGGAAGCACCGTTTGAGGAAGAACCGTTTTGAGCAAAGCAAGTTTCAACAAATACCTAGTCCCGAAAGCTTTTAACCGCCAAGGCCGCGAAGTTTACGCGAAGGTCGCAAAGAGAAGCGAAGACGGCATCGCAAGCCCGAGGCCGAGAGCCAAGAACTGAGAACTGAACCTTTACCTGCTGACAAAACGACTCATCATCCCCAATGACGGAACTTGCCCGCAAGCTGCGCGTTACCGACTACTTCACCCTGGGATGGGGAACGATGGTGGGCGTCGGTTGGCTGGTCGTAATGGACGACTGGCTGCTGCGCGGCGGGCCGCTTGGCGGAATTCTTGGCTTTGCGATTGGTGGCTCGCTCCTGCTGCCCATCGGCTACGTCTACGGGAAACTGGTCGCCGCGATGCCCGACGCCGCGGGCGAAGTGGCTTACACCGCGCGGGTTTTTCCGCGATCGATCAGTTTTGCCACGGGGTGGATGATGATGCTGGCCTATTTCATCGTCTGCCCGTGGGAAGCGGTGGCGGTCGGGCGCATCGCGGCTTACATTTTCCCCGCGCTGAATTCGATCGAGATTTATCGTGTGGCCGGACAGCCGGTGTTCCTGCCGCGCTTGCTGATCGGCCTGGGATTGACCGGGCTGCTTACGATCCTTAACTACCGCGGCGTCCGGCTGAGCGCGACTTTTCAGAACTGGACTTCCTTCGGCACTCTCGGACTGTTCGTGGTTTTCGTTGGAATCGGCGTCAGCAAGGGTTCTGCGACGAATTTCCATCCGCTGTTTTCGCACACGCCATTTCTTTCCATCCTGCTGGTCATGCAAATCGTGCCTTACTTCATGACGGGATTCGAATCGGTGACGAAAGCCGCCGAGGAAGCGAATCCGGAGTTCCGTTCGCGGAGTTTTCTGGTTGCCATCTGGATGGCGATCAGCGTGGGCATCCTTTTCTACACGATTGTGATCGCCGCAGTCGGCTACGTGGCGCCCTGGCGCGAACTGACCGGCGAGAGGTTCATGACGGCGGTAGCCTTCGAGCGTGCGGTAGGCTCGCGTTGGATTGTGAGCAGCATCCTGGCGGCGGCATTGCTGTCACTTTTCAAGTGCTTCAATGGAAATTTTGTGGCTGCCTCGCGGCTCCTGTTTGCCATGGGGCGGCGTGGCCTGATCGATGCGCGAGTTGCCGTTGTGCACCCGCTGAATCGGACGCCATCGACGGCGGTGCTGGCCGTCGGGCTGAGTACAGCGGTGTGCATGTTTCTGGGAGACGCCATCCTGGTGCCGATCAGCGAGGTGGGCTCGGTGGCTTCCGCCAGCGGATGGCTGGCTGCCTGCGCGGCCTACTACGCGATGGGCCCGGCTTCCCGCGAACGCGTGGTTGCGGCCGTCGGCGTACTGGTGGGGTTGCTGATGATCGGGATGAAAGTAGTACCACTCATCCCGGGACATTTCAGTTTGTCGGAGTGGGTTGCGCTGGCCGGCTGGTGTGCGCTGGGGCTTATTCTGTCGAGCGGAGGGAGTCGGCAGAGAGACGCGGTTTGAGTGAATTGCCTGAGGGCGCGCCCTGATGCGAATCGAACCTGGTGCCACAAAGATTGCCGATGAGAGGACGTCCTCACTCCGATCCAACTCCCGAACCGACGGTGCCCCACGTTTGCGCGTTCTTTGCGCTAACGTGGGCTCAACATCCCCACTCGCCGGCCTTGGCGAGTACACTGCTGAGTTCTTCCTTTCATTTCCAGGAGAAATCCATGCGAATCGCGGTTCGGAGTCTGCTCTGCTGGGTGGTCTTGTTCTCTGGTGTTATCTGCGGCGCTCAGCAGCCATCATCGTTCGATGTCGTCATCACCAATGGACACATCATCGATGGGACCGGTTCGCCCTGGTACTCGGGTGACATCGGCATTCGGGGGGGCAAGATCGCGGCGATCGGGAATCTCACCGGCGCGTCCGCGAAACGAACGATTGATGCGCATGGAAACGTGGTCGCGCCCGGCTTTATCGACATGCTGGGCCAGTCGGAGAAGACGATTCTGGTCGATCCGCGGCTGCCTTCGAAGATCTACCAGGGCATCACAACCGAAATTACCGGCGAAGGAGGTTCGATCGCGCCCCTGACCGACGCGATTGTCGAGGCGGACAAGACCGACTTCGCGCACTTGAAGATCACTCCGGACTGGCGCACCTTCCGGCAATACTTCGCGCGGCTTGAAAAACAAGGGATGGGCATCAACCTGGCCAGCTACGTGGGGGCCACGCAGGTTCGACGGGTGGTGCTCGGTGATGCTGACGTTCAGCCTACGCCCGCGCAATTGGAGCAGATGAAATCGCTGGTTCGCGATGCCATGCACGATGGCGCGATCGGCGTCTCGACTTCGCTCGAGTATGCGCCGGCTCCCTACGCGAAGACAGAAGAAATCGTCGCCCTGGCCTCCGAGGCCTCGATGCTTGGTGGAATCTATGCCACTCACATGCGCAGCGAAGGCGATGCAATTGATGCGTCCATCGATGAGACTTTGCGCATCGGGAAAGAGGCGCACATTCCCGTCGAGATCTGGCATCTCAAGGTCGCGGGCAAGTCGAACTGGCACAAGATGCCCGAGGTGGTTGCCAGGATCAATGCCGCTCGCGCGCAGGGCATCGATGTCACGGCGGACACTTACGCCTATCCCGCATGGTTCAACGGTTTTTCCGCGTTTATCCCGCCGTGGGCGCATGATGGCGGCGATGCCAAGCTCATCGAGCGATTGAAGGATCCGGCGACGCGCGCGCGCATTCGCAAGGATATGCTGACGGCTTCGAGCGTGTGGGATAACGAGTGGCAGGAAATTCCGGGGCCGGAGGCGGTCATCATCGGCGTCGTGCAGAATCCGAAGCTGCTGCCAATTCAGGGTAAGACCCTGGCCGAAGTGGCCAAGCTCTGGAATAAGGATCCAATGGACGCGCTGTTCGATTTGCTGATCGAAGATCAGGCGTACACCGGGGTGGCGGTGTTCGGCATGTCAGAAGACGATGTCGCCCTCGCCTTGCAGCAGCCTTGGACTTCTGTTTGCAATGATTCCTCGGGTGCGTCTCCGGAGGGTTTGTTGGGACAGGAGCATCCGCATCCCCGGGCGTATGGAACCTTTCCCCGAATTCTTCGCAAGTATGTTCGCGAAGAAAAGAAGCTTGCGCTGGAAGATGCCATTCGGAAATTCTCTGCGTTGCCGGCGCAGCGCATGCGCTTGACCGATCGCGGCGTGCTGAAGGAAGGCATGTGGGCTGACATCGTGGTTTTTGATCCGGCGACCATCAGAGACGTGGCGACTTTCGGTGAGCCGAATCAGTTGTCGCAGGGCATGGAGTATGTGCTGGTTAACGGTGGCCTGGTGATTGATGAGGGGAAGATGACGAAGACATTGCCGGGGAAAGTATTGCGGGGGCCGGGCTATGCGGCACAATAATTCTGGCAGATGGCAGTTAGTTGCAATCTGTCATCCTGAGCGAAGCGAAGGACCTATGCGTTCCTCGCGATGCAGGGGGAGTCTCATCCAACTCGCGTCGCGCAACTCAACTCAGATCTCCGGATAGAAATCGAAGAACGCTTCCAGGCTGGTCTTCAGCTGCTTTTCGATATCTTCCTTGCTGCCTTCGAGCACATGCATGGTGACATGCGCATCTTTTCCATTCTTCAGTTTCACCGTGGCGTCGCCAACTTCCGCCAGTTCGTCTGCGGGCAGGAGCCGCATTCCGTACACTAAAGTCAGGTTTGCCATGGCAAGATTCTATTCAAAGAATAGAACGCTGTCGCGCCACGATGTCGGCAGTTGGCTTCGGTTCATTTAAAATGACCGCGTGCCTTCCAAATCAGCGCTCTTGCTCCTGACCTTCTCAGTAACATGCGCCGCAGTGTGGGCGCAGCAGCCTCCCGTCAAAGTGAACGTTCTGAACGTCTGCACGCCCTCGGTAGAGGAACAGAAGGAAATCGCGTCCGCGCTCGCGCGCGTGCCGAAGCAGCCCTCGTTCAGCCAGGACTTCGAGGTGGCTCGCGGCCGCTCGAGCCTAGCCGAGGCACCGGGATTTTTGCAGGCTGGGCAGAGCGCGCAGATGTCGGATGAGCCATCGGTCGCGAAGTGGGTCCGGCTGCGGCGGGAACTTCTGGCGCAGTCCCCGTTTTCGACCGTGCAGTATTCCTTCAGCGACGACGGCAAGAACATGATCGAAACGCTGGTGCTGCACGTGCGCGATCCCAAGGACCTGGTACAGGTTTCGATCGAAGACAGCGCGTCGTCGGTGACCAGCGCGGCCGGCATGCTGGGAACTTCCACTCCGGCCAGCCGCATCAAGCTCGAGCGCTTTGGCAAGTCGTCCGTGGTGCTGGCGCGCTGTGCTGCATCTGAAGGTGGGCCGCCGCCTGATCAAAGTGCCTACGAGCCGCTGTTCACGAGCGCCTCGTCGATCATGACGAACTACCGCTCGCTGCTGAACGCGCGCCTCACCATCCCCGAAGAACTGACGAAGGTTACGGGCGAGGCGAAGGGGCCGGGCAAGAAAGCGCCAAATCCACCTAACGGCGTCAAACCGCCCAGCCGGCAATCCGTCAAGAAATGATGGGGAGGTTGATCTTCGCGGACTTTGCGGCTATTCTTTGCGGTCTTTGCGATTACAGGCTTTTCCAAGAGCGCCGGGAACCCCGCTTGCACCCAATTTGCATTTCGGCAATCTAACAGACAGCCACTATGGATACCCGAAACGTCGTCATCATCGGTTCCGGATGTTCCGGACACACGGCCGCTCTTTACACCGCGCGCGCCAATCTCAAACCGCTCGTGATCGAAGGCCATGAGCCGGGGGGCCAGCTGTCGATCACAACCCTGGTCGAGAATTTCCCGGGCTTCCCCGAAGGCATCCAAGGGCCGGAACTGATCGAGAATATGCGCAAGCAGGCCCAGCGCTTCGGCGCTGAATACATGTTGGGACACGTGACCAGCGCCGACTTGAGCCAGCGGCCATTCTTGCTGCACGTGGGCAAGCACCAGATTCACACCAAGACTCTGATTATCTCGAGCGGCGCATCTGCCCGCTGGCTCGGCCTGCCGCACGAGCAGCAACTCATCGGGCACGGGGTCAGTTCCTGCGCGACCTGCGATGGCTTTTTCTTTTCCGGGAAGGAAGTGGTCGTGATTGGCGGCGGCGATACGGCGATGGAGGAGGCAAACTTCCTTACGCGCTTCGCGAGCAAGGTCACCATCATTCACCGGCGCGATACTTTTCGTGCGTCGAAGATCATGCTGGAACGGGCGCGGAAAAACCCCAGGATTGGATTTATCACGGACACTGTCGTTGAGGATGTGCACGACGTCCACAAGAAAGAAGTCACCGCCCTGGTCTTGCGGAATGTGAAGACCGCTCTACGCTACGACTTTCCCACGAGCGCCTTATTTCTGGGAATCGGCCATGAACCCAATGCGAAGATGTTCGAAGGTCAGTTGGACATGGACAAGGACGGTTATCTGAAGACGCTCGACTACGTGTTTACGCGCGTGCCCGGAGTATTTGCCAGCGGTGACGTCGCCGACCGGCGCTACCGGCAAGCCATCACGGCTGCGGGCACCGGTTGCATGGCGGCGATCGAGTCAGAGCGTTTTCTGGAAGAGCATCCGGAGTGAGTTACGCGATCGTGTTGCCGTTGCTCTGTGTGTTCTGTCATCCCGAGCGAAGTGAGGCGCAGCCGAACACAGTCGAGGGACCTTGCGTTTATCGGGTACGCATGAAACATGTTACGAATACTGCTTGGGCGCGCTCGCCAGTGCAAAAACTCCTGAGGTGATGGATGGCTAAAACTTGTACGCATCAAAATGAAATCAAAAAAGTCGCGCCCAGCGGCAAAGGCTGCAAGGAGTGCCTTGAGATGCACGACACCTGGGTCCATCTTCGACTGTGTCTCGAATGCGGCCACGTGGGCTGCTGCGACTCTTCCAAGAACAAGCACGCCACCAAGCATTTTCATGCCAGCAAACATCCGGTGATCCAGTCATTTGAGCCCGGCGAAGACTGGCGCTGGTGCTACGTAGACGAGGTCTTCTTATGATGATGGCAGGGCCATCCGGCGAGACGCCGGCGCTACTTTTGCGAGCAGCTTTTAATCACAAAGGTCGCAAGGAAGGGCCTCCAAGCACGCAAAGTCACCCCTTGAGGCGGTTCTCTGCGGCCTTCGCGGCCTTTCTTGGCGATCTTTGCGGTTAAGCCCTTTTTCATTCGGACTGTAAAGCACTTCTTGGGAGTTGGACGGAACGGCGAATCGTAAAACGCAACGAGCAGCGAGCCTTTGCGGGGTGATGGGGATCACACCGGCGTCCCCCCGGGTTTGTGATACAACTTCCTGTGAGCCGCATGCACGTCTCTGGCGAAATTCAACCTACAGGTCCATGTTCGGAAGGTCTCCTGTGCTGAGATCCCTGTTCATTTCCCTGTCTGAAAGCCGTTCCCTCCGATCCATGGCCGAGCGATCCGCAATCGGCCAACGCGTGTCCCGCCGCTTTGTCGCTGGGGACCAGGTGGAAGATGCGATCCGTGTGGCCGGGGAATTGAACCGCAAGGGGATCACGGTCAGCGTCGACAACCTTGGCGAAAACGTAACCAACGTCGAGGAGGCCCGGGCCAGCGCGCAACTCTACCACCAGTTGCTGGATCAGATGGCGGCGAACAAGCTCAACGCCAACGTAAGCCTGAAGCTGACGCACATGGGTCTGGATGTCGATGAGCAACTCGCGCGTGACCTGGTGACGGGACTGGTGCAGAAAGCAGCCCGCATGAGTCCTCCGAACTTTGTGCGGGTTGACATGGAGGGTTCGCCATACACGCAGCGCACGCTCGATTTTGTGCATGCCCTGCACCGCATGCCCGGGCATGGGAACAATGTTGGAACCGTGATCCAGTCCTACATGCTGCGCGCCGAAGCCGATGTGGAGAAACTGCTCGCCGATCGCATCCGCATTCGCCTATGCAAAGGCGCCTACAAAGAGCCGCCGGAAATCGCCTTCCAGAAGAAATCAGAGGTCGATGCCAACTACATCAAGCTGTTGAAGATCTTGTTGAAGAGCGGCGTCTACCATGGACTGGCAACGCACGACGAAAACATCATCAACGAGGCGAAGGCGTTCGCAATTCGCGAAAAAATCCCGCGCGACTCGTTCGAATTTCAGATGCTGCATGGCATCCGCCGCGACCTGCAGCAGGCCCTGGTCCGCGATGGCTGGGGCATGCGGGTGTACGTGCCCTTCGGCACCGAGTGGTATCCCTACTTTATGCGTCGGCTGGCGGAACGGCCAGCGAACGTATTCTTCATCGCCAGGAATATGCTGCGCAGCTAGTAGTGTCGTGGGTCACCCCATTCTCCTCTTCCAGACTCCACAATCGAAAATTCCGATTGCATTTGCAGGCGATCGGCGTAGATCTTTTCTGAGAGCTGAGAGCTGAGAGCTGAGAGCTGAGAGCTGAGAGCTGAGACCAAAGCCTGGAGCCCGTTCTTACTCCCGCGGCGGCCGAGGGACATCCGTCCGCGCCGGAGCCAGGGGCAGCTTGGTGGTCTCGCGCAACATGTTGCGTTCCTGCTCCGAGAACATTCCCTTAAAGCGATCCGACTCAAGGACGCGTTCGCGCTGATCGGGCGGCATCGCGCGCAAATCGCCGATCGCTGTCTTCATCATCTGCTTGCGCGGTTGAGGCAGCTGTTGCCACTGCGAGGCGAGTTGCCGCGCCTGCGACTTTTGTTGGGGCGTCAGATGCTCCCAGGTTTCGATCCGGTTGAGACGGCGCTGCTGCTCGTCGGGAGGCAGGCTGTTGAAATTGTTCAAGCGGTTCACGAGCCGCTGCTGCTGTTGGGGCGGCAGCTTGCGAAATTGCGGATCGTTTTGCAGAGCCTTCTGCTGGTCTGCAGGTGAAAGATCGCGATTTTTTCGGAGCCAGTCGCCCCCGTGACGCTGCGCCCCCTGCGGAGGACGAGGTACTTCTCGCGTCTGGGAACCGAAGGTCTGCGGCGGGCGCGCCACGTCCTGCGACCGGCCGGGCCCGTTAGGAACGGACTCCGAGCGCGATCCTGACGATGCTGGTGGGCGCGCAACCTCACGGCTTGGTTGCTGCATAGTCCTCTGCGGTTCGCGCGCTTCATTACGCGCCGGCGGACGAGGAACTCCGCGGCGCGGCTGCGAGCCTTGTTCTGAGTAGGAGGGCGCGCGGTTGCCGGGCCTGGGCGTCTCGGGTGGCCGTGCGACCTGGCGTGCGGGTTGTTGGGAGTAAGGACGCGACCGTTCTTGAACTCGAGGTTGCGAATAAGCAGGCGCGCCCTGGGGTCGCGATCGGAATTGTTCCGTTGGCCGGGCAGAACGATTGACGGAGCGCTCTTGCCGAGGAGGGCGGGGCGCTTCCCGCCGAGGCGCGGATTGCCGCTGCTCGCGCGACCGATCCTGGTTGCGATGTTGTCCCAGGGCAGGCAATGAAAGGGCCGCCGCCAGCACAAAGCCGGCTATCGTCACCATCCCGGTATTGCATTTACCCGTCACGTTTCCGCCGTTGACCAACTATTAGAAACGAAAACTCGTCATTGTCCCGATCTTCGGGTTACGGAGTCTCCTGATCCGTATCGACGTCCGCCTGCACCTGGAGATCGTCGAGCAGATCGAAATTCGCATAGAGATCCTCGTTTTTGTCGAGGGTCTGTAAATCACCCACCGCGGTGCCGGTCTGAATCACCTGCGGCACAGTCGGAGGAGCCTGCTGCTGTGCATCTATGGGGTTCCTGCCGCGGGTGAACCAGCTGACTCCGCCCGCCATCATCAAGACCAGAGCCATGGCTCCGGCCAACACGGGCATGCGCATCCAGGACAACCACGCGGACCGCTGCGGCTTGGCGCGCTCCTCGCGGACACGCGCCATCAACCTGGTATCAAAATAGGGAGAAGGCTCGGGCGCCTGCCACTCGTCGAGCAGTGCCATCGTCTTCCGCATGTCGGCCAGTTTGTCGGCGCAAGCCGCGCATCCACGCACGTGTGCGTTCAGTTCTGGCGAGGCTTCCCCGGCGCCCGCCGCCACATCCAGCATCAGATCCTTGATCTCTTCGCACTTCATGGTTCCACTTCCTCTACACAAATTCTTTCAGTTGTTCCCGCAGCGTTTCGTAGGCCCGGAACAATAAGGACTTGGTTGCCGACTCGCTCAGTTTCAGAACTTCAGCGATTTGCTTGTAATCCATCTGCTGATACTTGTGCATCAGCACCGCCATGCGCTGCCGTTCGGGCAGGGCTTGCACCTTGCCCCGGATCGCGGCCATGCGTTCGCGGCGCATGATCGTCTGCTCGACGGTCAGGGAAGCGTCGGCCACATCCATCGTGGTCCCGGTTTCCTCATCCGGTTCGTCGAGGCTGGCCATCTTGTCGGGCCGCTCATTGCGTGTGTCGCGCGCAAAGTTTACCGCCAGATTGGTCGCGATCCGATACAACCAGGTCGTAAATTTCGCGCTCGCTTCGTAGCTCGTCCGCGACCGGTACACCCGCAGGAACACTTCCTGCGCCAGATCTTCAGCGGCCGCCGCGTTATGCGACATGCGGTACATAAAGCCCACCATCGGCCGGCGATATTTCTGCACCAGGTACTCGAAGGCAGACTCATCGCCCGCCTTCACTCGCAGCATGACGTCGGCATCGGTGAGCCCAGCGCCAGATCCAGGCAGGGGGGTGGTGGCATCGGCCGCCTGCTGGGCTCCGATCGAACCCATCGCCAGGAGTTCCCGGTCCATGGCTACGCTGCTCACATCTGTATCAACCCCGTTGGGATCAGAAAGTTGCACGTCCTCCTCATTCGGAGGGTTCGCGGAAGTCCCTTTGTGCGAAGCACTTACAGGCGGTCGCGTGGGATCGGGGAGACGTGCCATCGGCGTTTCGAACCTGGAATCAACAATCTGCGGTCCCGCCCGAGCCTGACGGACCGTTTCGGCTTCTCTGCCAAGGCTACCACGGCCTCGGCGCCGCCGAGAACCGCTTCGTTTGCTACAATATGCGAACCGCACGCAGTGGGCGCTTAACTCAGCGGAATTTCGCCCACCTCTCCACCCCCCGTTTTATCGCATCTCCGCGCATCGTGGTGTCCACGCTGGTGGAATTCACCCCCACAAATCACCCACCAGAGCAACGGCCACCGGCCTGCACTCTAGGTCACCAACTGCCACCCACCAGCCCTGCACTCCAGCCAGGGCCCCAGCTTTTCCCAGAGGACACCATGCAGAGAAAGTGCGGCAAATATCTAGCGGACTGGCGCGATGCCACCGGCATCCGTCACCGCAAAGCCTTCCCCACCGAGCGCGAAGCTCTCGACTTCCTAGCTCAAATTCGCGCACAAGGAGATGCGTCAAAAAACGCATCGGCCCAGCGGCATCCATCGCGCAAGCCGCTGAGGAGTGGACGCGCGCGCAGTCTCACAACCCGAACACGAGGGCGGCACTTGCATCCATAGTCAAACAGCACGGCCACCTGCTGCCCGCGCAGCTCACCGCTGAGCACCTGCAGCTCATCGTCAGCGGATGGCGCAAGGACTACGCGCAGCACACGCGCTCGACCTACACGAAGTGCCTTCGCCGCTTCGTGCGCTGGCTCGAACGCATCGCCGCAGCTCCGCCCACCATCAGCGACGCGGTCCCCAAAATTCACCAGCCGCAGCCGCGCACCACCATCGCCACCGATCAGGAGCGCCGCACACTGCTCGCGGCCGCAACGCCAGGTCTGCGCTTCTTCATCCTCCTGTGCGCCGATCTCGGCATCCGCCACCGCACCGCCGCGCGGATCTCCATCTCAAACTACAACCCGCACCTGCGCGCGCTCTCGTTCACCACCAAAGGCAACGTGCGCCAGACCCTGCCCGTCACCGCGGAAATCGCCGCTGCCATCGAAGCCCTTCCCAAGAACGCCGACCGCTACGCCCCCATCGTCAACCTGCTCCGCGTCGCCAAGCCCGGACACACTCCCGGCCCCTCGCCCCGCTTCACCAAACAGTGGAAGGCTCTCAAGCGCAAGACCAACACGCGCCCCGAGCTCCGCGTGCACGACCTCCGCCGCACGCTCGCCGAAGATGTCTGGACCGCCACGCACGATATCCGCGCCGTGCAAGCGCAGCTCGGACACCGCAGCCCCACCACCACCGCGCGCTATCTCGCCGATCGCATCGGCCTGGCTGATCTCCAACCCATCATGCGCAAGGTGCAGCAACTCCGCGCCGTGCGCGAAGCCGAGCAGCCGCAACAACAAGCCGCCATCACCTGCGAGACCTGCCCGGTCTCCAATTTCTGCAACCCCGCAGCCCGACTCTGCGAGAAAAAGGAGCACGACGCCTGATGCCCGACACCACACCCGCCCCAACTGTCACCGACGAAGAACGCGCCGTCTACGAGGGCCCTGACCTGGCCAGCACGCTGCTGGTTCGCCTGGGCATGGTCGAGCCCCACCAGATCGAGAAGCAGACTCGCAAGAGACGCCGTCGACTGCGCACACCGAAAGACGTCATCCGCGCCATCAGCGATGTCGTCGCAGATCTCGAAGAAGGCGAAATCCAGCCCCAGATCGCGAGGACCCGCCTCTACGCCCTGCAGACTCTGCTCGTCGCAATGCGCATGCACGCCGAGAGCGAACCGCCGCCAGCTTTACCCAGCGGATCTCTCCAATTGGAAGGCGTTGCGTCCAACGCAACGCCCGAACCCTCACGCGAAGACGCGGTTCTCTCCCGCCTTCAGCACCTGATCGAAGCCGGCCTCGAGTGCCCCAAGGAAAATTCCCGTGAAGCATGAAGCCACGAAGCTCCGAATTCTCCCCACCGACGCGCGCACCGGACGCCCCGCGCCACTCTCGGCCTGCCGACATTGCGGCGGCAAGCCGCTAATCCTCCGTCGCTGCAATCAAAGACGTACCTGCGCAGTCTGCGCCAGGTGCGGATACCACCACCACGTGCGAAAGCTCTAAGCCGTGCCCGGGACGGCCCCGAGGAGGTCACGAGTGTAATCGCGATTTTTCAACAACTACGCCACAGTGTCACATTCCGATTGCCTCAACTGAGTCCCCGAAGGCGCTCTTGCTAAATGTCCCTTATTGAACAGTTTTCTGTTCGAGTCCGTGTGTATCGTCTTAGTGTAGAGGGCTTATGACTGATCACGACGCATCCCGCCTCCGCGAGCTGACCAAAATGATGGCTTCCGAGAAAGACCCAGCAAGGTTGAGAGTTTTCGCGAAAGAGCTGAAAGCCATCGCTGCGAAGCCTACGGAAAACAGCACGAAATAGTGATGATAGCGATAACCGGCAGTTAAACGCATACTCGCGGCTCCCTCACCTTTCGTAGTTCACCCAACAAATCCCCCCTGTGTCTTGACTTTGCTCAGCGCCAGTTATAAGAATTGGCGCGTTCGCGAAACTGTTTTTGCGCGCCGGGTTTAGTCGCTTGGCGCCTTTCTCGTGGAGGGGCGAACATGCGGGACAAAGAACGTTGGCGGGAGTTGTGCGCACAGGCCGCAGAGGAGCAGGACCCGGTTAGGCTCATGCAGCTCGTGAAAGAAATAAACGAGCAGCTAGACGAGAAGGAAGCGCGCCTGAAGGCGAGTCGGACAAGAAACGACTACAAGGAGACCGACTCAAAATAGGTGGGTTGTCTCCTCCGGTCCTGTTCGGTCGGTGCCGCAATCAGGCGGTCACACGCAATATAAAAAGGCGCCCACTTTTGCGGTAGGTTGAGATTGTTCGCATCGCCAACCTAGCGAAAGGGAGCGCCTTTATGAGTCAGGAAAAGTATATCGGTATGGACGTGCACCAAGCCACCATCTCGGTGGCGGTGATGGATGCGCAAGGCAAGCTGATTATGGAATGCCTGCTGGAGACCAAGGCGGCCACGATTGTCGAGTTCATCAGAGGACTGCACGGAACTCTGTCTCTGACCTTCGAGGAAGGCACGTCCGCAGCCTGGCTCCACGATCTTCTGAGACCCCACGTTAGCCGGCTGGTAGTGTGCGATCCGCGAAAGAATGCTCTTTTAAAGGATGGCAACAAGAGTGATCGGATCGACGCGCGCAAGCTGGCGGAGCTGTTACGCGGGAACCAACTCCATCCCGTGTATCACGGAGAACATGGGGTTCGCACCTTGAAAGAACTGGGGCGCTGTTATCTGACCATCACCCAAGATGTCACCCGCGTCATGAATCGCATCAAAGCTCTGTACCGCAGTTGGGCGATTCCCTGCGCGGGTGCAACCGTCTACTCTCCCCGTCAGCGCGCCGAGTGGTTGGCTAAGATCACTGAACCAGGAGTGCGGGTTCGCGCCCAACGGCTCTATCAGCAGCTCGATCTGTTGCAACCGGTGCGCCTGGAAGCACGGCGCCAGTTACTGGCGGAAAGCCACAAGCATTCGGCCGTGAAGTTACTGCGCCAGATTCCTTCGATCGGTCCGATTCGCTCAGCCTTGCTGGTGGCCTTACTGCAAACCCCGCACCGTTTTCGTACCAAGCGCCAACTGTGGGCCTACAGTGGTTTCGCAGTCGAGACCCACGACAGCGGGGAGTACCGTTCCGTGCGTGGCAAACTGCAACGCAACCGCGAGCGCATGACGGTTCGCGGTCTGAATGACAACCACAATCGAGATCTGAAGAATCTCTTCAAAAGTGCTGCCATCTCTGCCAGCACACGTCCTGGCCCGCTGCGCGATTTTTATGTGGCTCGGGTGGAGAAAGGGATGCGACCGACCATGGCCCGTCTCACCTTGGCACGGAAGATAGCCGCGATCAGTTTAACCCTCTGGAAGAAAGGAGTGGAGTTCGACCCTCAACAATTGCAGCGACCAGCAGCTTGAGCATCTCTGAGGAACAGGCTTTCCATCTCTGCGGTTTACTCCGCTGGTAGGCGGCCGGGTTCTGCAGATGCTCGGTTCGAGGGTGAGTATCAGTCAATGAGATCGGCCCCGTGTGCTTCGGCACCGAGTCACCCATTACACGCTATGCCCCCTCGGATAACCAGAAATAGCGATAGGCCACGAGCCTCGGATAGAACCATGGTTAACGTCGTCCTGCTTGCCGCGTCTCGCACACTCGAGCTTTGCCACAGCACCGGAGAAACCTCATGAGAATGGGACAACACGCCAAACCGCTTCAGAGATCACGAAACAGAGTGGGCTGGATCTCGAGAAAAGATCTCCTCCGGTCGAGGCGGAGCTTTTTTCTTGACATCCCTTTTTATAGAACTCATTGACCCCGCGCCGCGGCACGTGCGCCGCCAGCAAAAAGCGCTGGCACCGCCCGTGCAGGCTCGTTGGAAGCTGCGCCTACCCAACAAGGCGCGGCAGCAGGGAAGATCCCCAAAGAGAACGCGGTGACGCCCATCCCGGCGCGCGCCCCGCAATTCCGGCGGTACGAGCCAGCAAGGGCTGCGCGCGCTGGGGGCGGCGATTCTTATGAAGCGGGCGCAAATGTGCACGCCGCGCGCCGGGATAAAGCCTCCGGCACGCGTCGTGCAAGTTGCGCCAGGCTGCAAGGCGTCCCCGGCCACCAGCACGGTGCTGCGCCTCAGCCGGCATCCTGCCCGCTGGCCGGGTCCATGCCTCGTTGCTCTCTGCTGTCCGGTCCATGAAAGGGCGGCGCGGGATCGCGCTCACTGTCCGGGTGTCAGGGCGGACAGTCGCGCGATCGGTTTAAACCGGGGAGGAGTAAGGTCGGCGAAAGGGTTGACTAACTAGGAGTGGAAGGCGATTCTCGCCAAGAACACCATCCCCACCAGAAAGCAAGAGAGAGCAATACCAGCTGAGAACAGGATAAGGGCGAGCTCCGTCGGGTTCAAATTTCCCTGGTCTGTTCCGCCTTGGCCACTTTCGGCCATCTTGTCATTTTCGCGGGAGGAAGCTCGCTCATAACCACGCAGCAGCCCCACGACGAGGACGAAAGACAGGCAGACACATGTGATCAAAGACACCGCGGCTACTCTGGAAGAAAACTGCACGAGAGGACTGCTCGCTCTCCCAGATGCGAAAGCAGACGATGCCAGTAGAGCCACAGCGATCCCTGAGGCGGTAATCAGAGTTTTTGCCCCATCGACGTACATGCTTCGAGTGTCCGGCCGAAGCCAAGTCCACTTTCGTGTTTTGCCTTCCCACCATATCGAGCAGACGAAAAAGATCGGTAGAGCCGCAACTAGGGCCACGAAGGCATAAAACGCGCAAGTCCAAGTAGGCATGCCGGGCGGATTTTATCACTGCCAGGTGCGCCGTTCGATTGTCGTGATTTCCAACCGAGGTGGGAAATTGCGACCCGAACAGGAACGGCACGTGGCCGGCAGCCCACTGCTCCAGCGGCCGCGCCCACGGAACGTGCCACCCCCCTCCCCCTACTCGCGCGGACCGCCTCCGCAGCGGGCGCCCGCCGGCCCGCAATAGCGGCCGCAAAAACCGCGGCCGCCAGCGGTGGACACCAGACAGCTATGTTTTCCACCCCCTGATTTCCGGTACGATCGCACCTGATGAGTCCAGCTCGCAAGCCGTCCTCCCTCCTCGACACCCGCGTCATCTACTGCGGCGACAACCTGGAACAGCTCGCAGAAGCTGCCCGACGCCTGCGTGGACCTGATCTACATCGACCCGCCCTTCAACTCCAACCGCAACTACGAAGTCTTCTGGGGCGAGACCAAGGAGAAGCGCGCCTTCGAAGACCGCCACGCGACCACCCAGGCCTACATCGACTACATGCGCCCGCGCTGCGTGCAACTCGCCCGCGTCCTCAAGAAGACCGGCAGCTTCTACTACCACTGCGACTGGCACGCCAGCCACTACGTCAAGGTCATGCTCGACCAGATTTTCGGCGAGAACAACTTCCAGAACGAGATCGTCTGGAAGCGCAGCACAACCGCACAGCGATGCTCGACAAGGCAGCAAGCACTTCGGGCGACATGCACGACATCATCTTTCTTCTATGCCGGAGGGCGCCGACTACACGTGGAATCAGCAGTACCTGCCGCTTACGGCAAGAGTACACTCTGATACGCACTACACGCATATCGAGGACGAGAACGGGCGACCGCTATCCGGCTGGGACAATCTTACGGGCCCAGGCGGCGCACGCCAAAGGGCAATCCGTACTACGAAGTACTCGGGCGTCAAAGGGCTACTGGCGATATTCAGCCAAGAGCAGATGGACGAGCTGATCGCCGACGGGCTGGTCGCAATTCCAGCCGAAGCGGCAAGGATGCCTGCGCTCAAGCGATTACCTCGACGAACTCAAGGGCGTTCCGCTCGAAGCGTGTGGGACGATCATCGACCCGATCAACTCGCAGGCGAAAGAATCGCTCGGCTACCCAACGCAAAAGCCGCTCGCCTTGCTTGAGCGAATCATCAGAGCCAGCAGCAACGAAAACGACATCGTCCTTGATGCCTTCTGCGGTGCGGCACGGCACTGGTCGCCGCCCAGAACTTAAGCCGCCAATGGATCGGCATCGATCATTTCGCCCACCGCCTGCCGCGTCATGGCCAAGCGCCTGCGCGACGTTTGCAGCTGCCCGAAGACGAAAAGCTCTGGCAAGATCGGGCGCGGCTTCGTCGTCCGCGACCTGCCGTGGACCGAGGAAAAGCTGCGCAACATCCCGCCGTTCGAATTCGAGAACTGGGCCGTCATCGCCCTCGGCGGCATCCCCAACAAAGCCCAGGTCGGCGACATGGGCATCGACGGCCGCATCTACCCCGTGTCCTCGATGCCCGAAGAAATCAGGCAAAGCCGCCGGCGAACTCGACTTCATGGACGACTGGTATCCGATCCAGGTGAAGCAGAAGGACAAGGCCGGACGCCCCGACATCGACTGCTTCGAGGCCGTGATGATGCGCGAGGACCGCAAGAAGGGTTTCTTCGTCTCGTTCGAATTCACCGCGACGCGCTCCACGAAATCGACGCTTCTTCCGCCGTGAGCACCGCATCATCATCCCCCTGACCGTGCGCGAAATCCTCGAAGAAACCATCGCCAACAAGCTTGCGTGAGACTCATCACTGCAAAGCGTCGCCATCCGGTGCTAGAATCTGCCCGCGAACGCTGGAGAGAACGCGTGTCGCTCACCGACTCTCCACCAGCTGAAGCGGCGCGGACCGCCACACGCAAGCCGGCAAGCAACTCACACGTCACCGAGCGCCCGCGCCGCCCAGCCCCTCTCTGACAGAGAGCGAGGCGCGAGAATGCCAGCGCGCCGAGAACCATGGCCTGACTTGGTAGAGAAAGCCCTCTTCGAAAGCGACCCCGCCCTTCGCCGCCAACGCGTCAAAGAAGCCAGACAAGGGATTGCGGATCGACTTCAACAACTCGACGTTGAGCGGGAAATGCTGGAGGAAGCCACCCGCCAACTCAACTCCCTCAACTGAATTGAGCGTCGCTCTCCGCCCTTACCTTCGCGAGGGCAAATGCCGACCTCTCAGCACGGTGCCGAAATGTGATCGAGGGAGCAATACTGCGGAAGGACACCAGTGGTGTCCAAGAATCGTGGACACCAACCCAGAAAAACGCTAGAATTCAATTCCAGTGGACACCACGCCACATCGCAACTCGTTGAAACTGCAACAAGAGCACACCCCACCCGGCCCAGCAAAATCGGGGCGCTTAACTCAGCGGTAGAGTGCCATCTTCACACGGTGGAAGTCATAGGTTCGAATCCTATAGCGCCCACCATTTTCAATTCCTTCCGCAGCGCATCCCTTTGCGAACCGTTCCGCAAATTCTTGACAGTTGACGCCGATCCACGCTCTATTTCTCGGCATTGAGTTCCGGGCAAAACGGGATCAAAATACCAGCACAATTGGTCCTGGGTAGCGACACCCAGTCCTTCTTTGGCGACCAGTTTTTCGGCAACAGGGCGGAAAGACAAGCCGGGCGTCTGCGGTTGTCGCTCTTCCATGATTGGAGGCGGCCATGGGGGTTTCTTTTTGGGGTCGATGCACGCAGGTTCTAGCCGTCGCAGCACTAGCGATTGCCGTGGCACCCGCCGCCCCGGGTCAAAGCGAAAGCGGGGTTGATGCCGGCACAAACTTTACCGGCGCCGTTCAATACGAAAACAACGCTCCCGCACAATTCGTCCAGGTTGAGTTGTGGACGGATGGGGAAGCCAGTTGGCGCACGATTACGACGACTGACCGGATGGGAAAATTTCACGCGGGCGCTCCGTGCATGGTGATTCAATACAGGATCAATGCTCCCAACTACCGGCCCGTGTATGGACGAGTCGACATGAGCGTTAAGCCCTGCCGCGCGCTCGAGTGGGTCACCCTGAGGTCTGACAAGAAGAATCCTGCTCCGGCCGTCGGTATCGTGGATGGGCGGATTGCGGCCATTCCTCCAGAAGCGAAGACGGAATTCGAAGCAGGCCAATTCAATGTAAACAGCAACCACTACTCCGACGCAATTCCGCATCTGCAAAAAGCCGTCGATCTGTATCCCAGGTACGCCGAGGCCTACCAACTGCTGGGGGTAGCGCATCTCCAGTTGAATCACGGTCCCGAAGCAGAATCATCTCTGGTGAAGGCGCTTGAGATTGAGGACCGAATGCCCAAAGCCCAATATCTTTTGGGCGTCCTGTATGCAAGGACGAGCCGGGCGAATCTTGCCGAAAAACCATTTTCCCGCTTCGCGGAGCTGGAGCCAGATAATCCCGATGCTCAGTTCGAACTTGCCAAAGTGGATTTCGCGCTCAGCAAATTCCCGGAAGCGGAGTTGCATGCCCGAATGGCGATTAAATTGAAGGAGTCCAAGCCTGGCATATACATCGTGTTGGGCTACTCATTACTGCGCCAGAAGAAGGCCGATGAAGCCCGACGTGCGTTTCAGCAGTTCCTGAAGATCGACCCGAACGGCCCGATGTCGGCGGACACGAAGAACGTAATTGCGCAGATCGATCAGCGAACCCCCAAGTAGGCAAAAGTTTTGATTCACACTTGACCTCGCGGGTCTGACTTTGAAGCGCGAGGCGGCGCGGCCAACTCCGGTGCCTCAAACGGCCGACATCTCGTAGGCGTGCGCCAGACGCAGAACGGTGCCTTCGTCGAAATGCCTGCCCAGAATTTGTAACCCGATGGGCAGCTTGTCCTTGGTCTTGCCGCAGGGAACTGAAATTCCCGGAATCCCAGCCAGGTCCGCCGTGACCGTGTAAATATCCGCCAGATACATGGCCAGCGGGTCGTTCGCCTTCTCGCCGAGTTTGAAGGCGGCGGTGGGACTGGTAGGCGTCACGATCGCATCGACCTTCTTGAAGGCTTCGTCAAAGTCGCGGGTGAGCAAAGTCCGCACCTTTTGTGCTTTCAGATAGTAGGCATCGTAGTAGCCCGCGCTCAGAGCGTAGGTCCCCAGCATGATGCGGCGTTTCACCTCCGCTCCAAAGCCTTCGTCACGGCTGCGCCGATACATTTCTGAAAGGGTGCGCGCATTCTTGGCTCGGTAGCCGTAGCGCACGCCGTCGAAGCGCGCCAGGTTCGAAGAGGCTTCCGCGGTTGCAACGATGTAGTAGGCGGGAATCGCGTATTCGGTGTGCGGCAGCGAGACGGGAATTACTTCGCAGCCCAGTTTCGCGAGCGACTGGATCGCATCCTCAACGGCCTTCCTGACTTCGCTATCCAGCCCCTGCCCAAAATATTCCTTCTGCGACGCCGATCTTTAAGCCATTCACCGGCTTATCGAGTTCTGCTGCGTAATCTGGAACGGGAACGTCGGCGGAAGTCGTGTCCATCGGATCCCGTCCAGCAATTGTTCGCAGGACAGTGGCCGCATCTTTCACAGTCCTGGCGAGTGGCCCGATGTGATCGAGCGACGAGGCAAACGCGATCAGCCCATAGCGCGAGACCCGTCCGTAGGTCGGCATGAGCCCAACCACGCCGCAGAATGACGCAGGCTGCCGGATCGAGCCGCCGGTATCGGAACCCAGCGCGACCACTGCCATGTTGGCCGCGACTGCCGCTGCCGAGCCCCCGAAGATCCTCCGGGCACGCGGCTGGTATCTCGCGGATTGCGCACCGGATGGTACGCCGAATTTTCATTCGACGAGCCCATCGCAAACTCATCGCAATTCAACTTGCCGAGGATCACGGCACCGGCGGCTTCCAGACGAGCGACCGCGGTGCAGTCGTAGGGCGGAAGGAAGTTTTCGAGAATCTTCGAGCCCGCGGTCGTGCGGACGCCGCGTGTGCACATTACATCCTTAATTGCGATGGGCACGCCGCCCAGGGGCGGCAAGGGTTTTCCTTCGGCCGCCAGACGGTCCATGCGATCCGCTTGTTCAAGAGCCCGCTCTTTGGTCAGCGTGAGGTAGGCGCCAATCGCCGAATCTTCCTTTTGGATCCGCTCATAGTGCGACTCGACCAGCGCTACGGAGGTGGTCTGGCGCTCCTGAACGGCTGCGCGGGCGGCGTCGATCGTGAGGGCGGTCCAGTCCATGACTAAACGAATCCGCCCTTTGTTTCCGAGGTGGGACGATGGAGTTCCGCATCGAAGACCCGGCGCAGCCGATCGAGCACTGCTGCCCTCTCCAGGCCGTAAGCGTGTTGAAGCGCGTCGGCGACGTGGCGGGCAACGTCGCTCAGCAGAATTCCCCAGGCGATGGGCGCCTGATCCTCCGGCCAGGCGGTGGGGTTGAGACTGCAAACCAAGCCACCGTCCGATGCCCAGGCACGAATCAGTTCGGCTGCGTTCGAGTCGGCGGCAACGTTGGGCGGAATTTGTAATTCTTGGGGCATAAATCCTCCAGCCCGCTCGAACCAGGTTCAGGGTGGTTACCGCTCGATCACCTTCGGCACCTTGAAGAAGTTTTCGTCAGCGTCGGGAGCATTCGCCAGAGCGTCTTCGTGTTTTAACGACGGACGCAATCCGAAAAGAATGTCTTCCCGGCTGGCATACGCAAAACGATCGCTTCCCGATTTCGACGAGTCGACTCCATAGCGGTCCGAAACCTGCGCCATCGGCTCGACTTTGTCGGTATTCAGCCGGTTCAGCATATCGATATAGCCCAGGATGGAGTTCAGGTCGCGCACCATGTGGGCGCGTTCTTCCTCGGTAAGCTCGAGGTTGGCAAGGCCGGCGACATAGCTAACGTCCTGCTCGGTGATCTTCATGGATTAAGCGCGCTTGCTTCGAGAATGTTTGTTCGGCACCGCACCGCTCGCCTGCTTGCGTCCCGCAATTGCGAACTCAACGCGCGTCACCGTTTCCGCGCAGTACTGGTTCAGGGTTACCAGGTACCGCGGCGCGAGCGCCTGAAGCTCCTTGCGCCATCCGGCATCCGGGACCTCCACTCGCAGAATGCCGTCCGCGAAATCCAGTGCGCGGGTGCGTGCAGCAACCGCGCTGCCGCAGGCCAGGGGCCAGGCT
Organism: uncultured Acidobacteriota bacterium; assembly: GCA_963733805.1. GTDB lineage: Bacteria > Acidobacteriota > Terriglobia > Terriglobales > Acidobacteriaceae > Gp1-AA133. The sequence continues at coordinate 141,707 of CAVTEO010000019.1, forward strand.
AAAAGTGGCACCTGATCGGCCGGCGCCTTGCGCAAGGACCTCTTTACTACTTTCTTGAGATCCTCGCCGGCCGGTTGCATGGGAGATTTTCGGGGCGCCATGATGGAAATCGCGAGTGCGAGGGAAAGATTTTAGCATTGTGCAGCGGCCACGTTTTCCACCGCGCATGAGCATTCGTCACGCATGGGCTCGCGGAAAATCGCGGGTGAGGAATTCGAGCGCATCCTGTTTCGACTGCAATCGCCCTTCCAGTTGGCCGTCTTCCACTGCTGAGAGAATTTCCTTGAAACGCGGGCCAGGAACGTAGCCTGCCGAAATCAAGTCATTCCCAGTGAGCAGCGGGGCCGGCCGCATCTTTTCCGGAGGGATGGACGCCAGCTTCTCCTGCGCAAATTGATACGCGGTTAAAATCCCATGACTTGCCTGGCAGTCTACGCGATGCAAGTCCAAGTGCTCCTCGAATTTCGGCATGCGCAAGAACTTTTTGAGGGTGGATTCCTTCATCTGCATCACCTGGCCGAAGCGCATGTGATTTTCAATCAGGGCGAGAACTTGCTCGGTATCCTCATTCGAAAAGCGGAGCCGGTGGCAGATCGCCTCGCCCATCTTCACCCCCACCTCAACGTGCCCGTCGAACCGAATCCGGTCCGGCGCCACGCGGAAGGTCGGCGGCTTCCCGACATCGTGCAGAAGCGCGCCCCACGCGAGCGTCGGAGAGCAAGGGTGCGGCAGTTTGTCCAGCAACAGCAAAGTATGAACGAACACATCTCCTTCGGGATGATATTGGGGCGGTTGTTCCACGCCCTTCATGGCGGAGATTTCCGGGAGCACTTCGGGCAGAAGCCCGGATTCGTCGAGCAGCAGGAACGCGTCCCGTGCGTGACCTTCGGTAAGCATCTTGGTCAGTTCGTCTCGCACGCGCTCGTGGCTGACCTGGTTGATCGCAGCAGCCATCTCCTGAATCGCGTTCAAAGTTGCGGGGTCAATCTGATATCCAAAGCGTGCTGCGAAGCGGATCGCCCGCAGCATGCGTAGTTTGTCTTCCGTAAAGCGCTGTCGTGGTTCGCCAATCGTCCGGATGACTTGAGCGTCCAGATCTGTGCGTCCGCCCACGAAGTCAAGAACCTCGCCTGAGATCGGATCCATCAGCAATCCGTTGATCGTGAAATCGCGACGTTGCACATCCTCGCGGGGGTCTTCGCTGAAGCGCACCGCATCGGGGTGGCGACCGTCGCTGTAGCTCACGTCGGCGCGGAAGGTGGCGACTTCGACTACGCCCGACTTTCCAGGGCTGAAACCGGGGATCGCTTCTTCACCGCCAGCGAGCGAATCGTCCTCGTGGTCGTGCGGGCCCTTCGGAATGGGAACCAGCACCACGCCGAATTGCGCGCCGACGGCATAGGTCTCGGGAAAAATGCCCATCACCTGTTCTGGAGTAGCGTTGGTGGTGACATCGTAATCGGCCGGCTGGCGGCCGAGGAGCAAATCGCGTACGCATCCGCCGCACAGATAGGCCTGGTGCCCGTGCTCGCGCAGGGTGCGGACAATTGAGATCGCGAATTGTTTGGAAGCCAACATCAGCTCACGCCTTCCAATAATATAGAAGCATGCCAGACGCCTATATCCTCGGGATCGAGAGCTCGTGCGACGAAACCGGCGCCGCCGTGGTGCGCTCGGGTGAACAGATCCTCTCCAACGTCGTCTTCTCGCAGATCTCTACCCATCAGCCCTACGGCGGCGTCGTTCCCGAACTCGCCTCGCGCGAGCACCTCAAGGCCATCGTGCCGGTCGTACGCAAGGCCCTTGCTGATGCAGGACGCACTTATGAGTCAGTCGACGCGATCGCCGTCACCCAGGGACCCGGGCTGGCGGGCGCGCTGCTGGTTGGCTTGAGCTACGCGAAAGCCTTGGCCTTCTCCCTGGAGAAGCCGCTGATCGCGGTCAATCATCTGGAGGGTCACATCCACTCCGTGCTGCTGGAGGAGCGCCAGAAAGGTAATTGGAAGCTGGATTTTCCTCTGCTTGCGTTAGTGGTGTCCGGCGGCCACACTCATCTTTATCTGGCGGAACAAAAGAGCGACAGCTGGTCCTACGAAAACGTGGGCCACACGCGGGACGACGCTGCCGGCGAGGCCTTCGATAAAGTCGCCAAGCTGCTCGGCCTCGGATATCCCGGAGGTCCCATCGTCGACCGGCTTTCGGCCCATGGGGATGCGACAGCCGTGAAGTTCGCGAGCCCCCAGATCAAGCATCCGGACCGGAACGCGCGCGGCTCCTCTCCGGGCAGCCGTCCCCGATTTGATTTCTCTTACAGCGGTATCAAGACGGCGGTCCTTCGTTACATGGAGGCTCATCGTCTCGCGCCGGCCGTTGAAAAGCGGCGGGCATTGCTGGCCGGGATTACAAAACCGAAATTCGAGGACTATCTCGCGGCCTGCGAGCCGGAGACACTGAATCTGGTTGCGTCGTTCCAGCGCGCCATGGTCGCGGATCTGGTAGCCAAGACACTCGAGGCTGCCCAGGCCTATGATGTCGCCACTTTGTTCGTTACCGGGGGCGTGGCGGCCAACAATGAGCTCCGTCGGCGGTTTGAAAGCGAAGCCGCTCAGCAAGGATTGCCGGTGTTTTTCCCGTCGCGGCCGCTGGCGACCGACAATGCTGCCATGATCGCCGCGGCGGCCTATCCAAAATGGCTGGCAAAAGATTTTGCCGCCATGGATTTTTCTGCGGAAGCGAGTTTGCCGTTGCGGCGGGCTTAACCGGCGTGCGCCGGTGCCTGAAAAAATCTACTTACCCGAAGCTTGCCCTTTGGGGGCCTTGCAGGCGACGGCGGTGAGAGCCTTCTCGAGTTGTTCCTGCACCTCGATATCCTTGAAGATCGTGAACTCCGCACGCTTCTCGTTGCCATCGAAACCGCTCGACCGCCCGGTGAGAATCAGGATCGGGATGGCTGCAGTTTCCGGCTGGCTCTTCAGGACACTGATCAGTTCACTGCCGCTCATGGTGGGCATCTGCATGTCGGTGATCAGCAGTGCCGGTCGCACGCGCTTGAGAATTTCAAGCGCCTCCGCGCCATTCGAAGCCGATTCCACGACGAATCCCCGCTCTTCCAGGAAGCGGGATACGGTGTGCCGGATCACCATGGAATCGTCGACCACCAGCGCTACATCGGGCATTGAATTCCCCAAGCGGACAAGAAACTCCGTGCCAGCGATTAGACCAAACCCCTTTGGGGCACAACAAACACAAAGCGTGCAGGGGGATTACCTCCGTCATGCCGATAGGCAGACATCGCCTGCGTCTTGCGTCTTCAGGGCTTGCGGGGACGTGGGGCGATTCAGGCTTCGTCGGAGGGCGTGCTTTCCTCGATTGCCATGTCCTTGAATTCGCTGGATTCAAAGACATCGCCGCATTCCAGACACTCGACGTATTCGGTGTCCTCATCGCGGCTGACAATCTGCACGCGCGGGTGCTTACACTGATTCATGTTCCTTCTCTATGGGGGGGATTGCGACGGCGATTGGCGTCATACTCGGGATGGCGATCCGTGGCGTGGACAGGTGGTCGAACCCGTACTGCCGGAAATTTCGGGTATTTTAGCCCCGTCCCAATGGAAGTCAAGCCCCTTCGGTAACTCCCACCGTAGGGGAGTAGGGGCGCCGCCACGCATATCCGACCAAATCGGCCGTCTTCGCCTAAGCCGTTGACAATGTTCCAGTTGCCGTCCAGCTCTCATTTTTTGCCGTTCGCTGAGGCGGGTTGCCAAGAAGCGAGTTGGAGCGCTAGAATAAAAGGCGACCTAAATAGTCGGAGTTTAATCCGATCAATTTGGTCGGATAAACCTTGGAGCATGCTGAAACTGTCCAAAAAAGCGGACTACGGGCTGATGGCCATGCGCCATTTGGCCGAACATGCCGAGCGCGGGGCGTGCAGTGCGAAAGACGTCGCCGAAGCCTATGGGATTCCGCCCGAGGTGCTGGCCAAGATCCTGCAGCGTTTGGCCAAGGCGGGCTTATTGCATTCGCAGCATGGCATCAACGGAGGCTACACCCTGGGGCGGGCCGCGACAGAAATTTCAGCCTACGAGGTCATTCGGGCGATTGACGGACCTCTGTTCATCACATCGTGCATTACGGTGCGCGGAGAGTGTGACCAGACCGAACGCTGCACGATTCGCGAGCCGCTGCGCAAGGTGAACCAGAGCATCGAGGACGTTCTGAAAAACATCAAGATATCGCAGATGACCGACGCCGCGGAGAGTATAAGCGCCGAGCCGAAAAAAGCTCTGGCTGAGCTGATCACGCTGAGTTAATCGGGCATTCAGGATTTGCCAGTTGTAGGACCCGGGATTTGAGCAACGGTAGGAGAAAGTCACCATGAGTATCGATTTGAAGACCGCGACCCATGAGCAGCGTACGCCTGCTCCCGACGGCGTGAAGTTGCCCATCTACATGGACAACCATGCCACCACCCCCATGGATCCGCGCGTGCTTGAGGCCATGCTGCCCTACTTCATGGAGAAGTTCGGCAACGCCGCCAGCCGGAACCATCCCTTTGGATGGACCGCCGAGGAAGCCGTCGAGAACGCCCGCGAGCAGGTTGCCAAACTGATTGGCGCGACTGCCAAGGAAATCATTTTCACCTCGGGCGCCACCGAGAGCGACAACCTCGCCATCAAGGGCGTTGCCGAGATGTATCGCGAAAAGGGCAATCACATCATCACGGCTGTCACCGAACACAAAGCTGTGCTCGATACCTGCAAGCGCTTGGAGAAATATGGCTATCGCGTGACCTATCTGCCCGTGCAGAAAGATGGCCTGGTCGACCTCGAAGAACTGAAGCGCGCCATCGATGACAAGACCATCCTGGTCACCATCATGGCCGCCAACAACGAGATTGGCGTGCTGCAGCCCTGGCGCGAAATCGGCAAGATCTGTCGCGAGCGCGGCGTGCTGTTCCACACTGACGGCGTGCAGGCAGTCGGCAAAGTTCCCATCGACGTGAACAAGGACAACATCGACCTCATGTCGATTACCGCGCACAAGATTTACGGGCCAAAGGGCGTGGGCGCGCTCTACGTGCGGCGCAAGAATCCGCGCGTACAGATTTCCGCGATCATCGATGGCGGCGGCCACGAGCGCGGCATGCGTTCCGGAACGCTCAACGTTCCGGGCATTGTTGGACTGGGCAAGGCATGCGAGATTGCCCGCGAGGAGATGGCGAAGGAAGGCGCGCATCTGGCGACATTGCGTGATCGTCTGCGCGAGCGCATCATGGACCGCCTCGACGAGGTCTACATCAATGGTTCAATGGAGCGCCGTCTGCCCGGCAACCTGAACATCAGTTTCGCCTATGTCGAAGGTGAGTCGCTCCTGATGGGCATCAACGATGTTGCGGTTTCGAGCGGATCGGCATGCACCTCCGCGACGCTGGAGCCATCTTATGTATTGAAGGCTTTGGGCACGGGAGACGATCTGGCGCACAGTTCGATCCGTTTCGGCATCGGCCGGTTCAACACCGAGGCCGAAGTCGACTACGTGGCCGACCGCGTCTGCGAGACGGTGGAACGGCTGCGCGAACTTTCTCCGCTCTACGAAATGGCGAAGGAAGGCATCAACCTGAAAGATGTGAAGTGGGCGGGAGAGTAAGAATAAGTTTCAACGTTTCAAGTTTCGAGTGTAGGAGAAAGCAAAAATGGCATATAGCGATAAGGTTCTCGATCATTATTCCAATCCGCGCAACGTCGGGTCTATGGACAAGAACAGCCAGGAAGTCGGCACCGGCCTGGTGGGCGCGCCCGAATGCGGCGACGTCATGAAGCTGCAAATCAAGGTGAACCCGCAGACTCAGGTGATTGAGGATGCGAAGTTCAAGACCTTCGGCTGCGGCTCGGCGATCGCGTCATCTTCGCTTGCCACGGAGTGGGTGAAGGGCAAGACCGTGGACGAGGCCCTGCAAATCAAGAATACGGAGATCGTGAAGGAGCTGGCTCTGCCTCCCGTGAAGATTCACTGCTCAGTGCTGGCGGAAGACGCCATCCGCGCAGCCATTCACGACTGGAAGAAGAAGAACGGCGAGGTAGCGGCAGACGCGCCCGTTCCGACAAGCCAGGCAGCCCACTAAAACCGGGCGTGCCGGCGATCGTGATCGGTTGTGCGCAGATTACAGCTCGATCGAAAGTCCGGCTCGTCTCCGAGCATCATGGCAGAAGAAACGACCAGAACGATTGCACCGCCAGCGCCTGCCGCGCCCGTAAAGGGCGTTCAGGTGACGGAGAAGGCGATCGCCAAAATCCGCAGCGCGATGGCGAAGGAAGGCATCTCGCCGACCGAAGGCGGTCTCCGCCTGGGTGTGCAAGGCGGTGGCTGTTCGGGCTTGAGTTACAACATTCGTTTCGACACGCAGCCCCGCGAGCGCGACCGCATTTTTCAGTTCGACGACGTGCGCGTGTTTGTCGACCCGAAGTCGTTCATCTACCTGCACGGCATGATCCTGGATTACCAGGAGACCCTGATGCAGCAGGGCTTCGTGTTCGTGAATCCGAACTCGACGAAATCGTGCGGTTGCGGAAGTTCTTTTACGGCGTGAGCGTTGAGCGGGCACTCCTGCCTGCTTGCAGTCCCAGGTTCTCGCACCACGGCGCCACCTTGCTCGCACCGGGGCGAAAGATTTCCGGCGGCGCGACAGCTGAGCGGTCGTGGTGAATTTGTCTATGGCGAATCCAGAATCCAAATCGTCCCTGATCATGCCGGGCGAAGTAACGTCCACCTGCTGGTCGTGCGGCACCATGCGCGCCGAGCACTTTTGCAGCGCCTGTGGGAAGGTGCAGCCGCCCGTGCCGGTGGACTACTTCATGTTCTTCGGATTCCCTCGCAAGCTGAACGTGGACGTTGCACTCCTGGAGCGCGAGTTCTACCAGCTCAGCCGCAAACTGCATCCGGACCTCTATTCCCGCGCCGAGGCACGCGAGCAGGAATGGAGCCTGGAGCAGAGTTCGCAACTCAATGACGCGTACCGCACGCTGAAAGATCCGATCAAGCGCACGGAATATCTTCTGCGCCTGGAAGGCGTGGAACTCGAGGAGCAATCCAAGAGTGCGACCGAAGCGGCGCGCGCCAGTGGTCAAGTCAAAAGGCAAGTCGTGCCGCCCGATCTTCTGGAAGAAGTCTTCGACCTCAACATGCAGCTAGAAGAACTGAAAATGCAAAAGAAGCTGGGTGAGGACGATCCCTCTCTGATTGAGGAAGTGGGCCGCCAGAAACTGGAACTCGAGGAGAAGCACGAGGCTTTGCTCAACGAGCTGAAAAAAGAATGGACCGCATGGGATCAGGCCGTGGACGCGGGCACGGAAGCCGACCGCGTGAAAATCCGCGGCCGGATGCTCGATCTCGTGAATCGCCGAAACTATCTTCGCAACCTGGTTCGCGACGTCAACGAGGTTCTGGAAAGCTAGGTGCTTATGCGTTTGAACGAATACATCACGCTGGGCCGTTCCGGGTTGCGGATCAGCCCCCTCTGCCTCGGAACCATGACGTTTGGCACCGAATGGGGTTGGGGCTCGGAAGAAAATGTTTCCCGCTCGGTCTTTGACGGCTACGTTGACGCTGGCGGCAACTTCATCGATACCGCCGACGCATACACCGGCGGCAAGAGCGAAGAACTCGTTGGAAAGTTCATCGCTGATCGAAAGCTCCGCGACCGGATCGTGCTGGCCACCAAGTTTACCTTCAACGCCGAACCCGGCAATCCGAACGCGGGCGGCAACGGCCGCAAGAACGTCTACCGCGCGCTCGAAGGCTCGCTGCGCCGTCTGCGCACCGACTACATCGACCTGTACTGGCTGCATGCCTGGGACACGGTGACTCCTGTCGAAGAAGTCGTGGCCACCTTGAACGACCTGGTGCGCGAAGGCAAGATCCGTCACTACGGTCTCTCTGACACGCCCGCATGGTACGTGGCCCGGGCCTACACGCTGGTCGAGAAGGAAGGCAAGGAGCGGCCGATCGCCCTGCAGCTCGAGTACTCGCTGGTGGAACGCAACATCGAGCGCGAGCACATCCCGGTTGCCCAGGAACTGGGCCTCGGCATCTGCCCTTGGAGCCCGCTCGCCAGCGGATTTCTCACCGGCAAGTACAAGCGTCAGGGCGAGGACGGCAGCGGGGACGGCCGCCTCGAAAAAACAAAAGACTCGGGCAATCCAACGCTGATGCGGTTCAACCCGCAGAATTGGAGAGTGCTCGACGTACTTCTCGAAGTCGCCAAGGAAATTGGCCGGCCACCCGCGCTGGTCGCTCTCAACTGGGTCGCCACGCAGCCCGGAATCACGTCAACTATCATCGGCGCCAGCAAGCTGGCTCAGCTGCACGACAATCTGAGTTCGATCGAATTCACCATCCCCGCCGGGCTCCGCCGCCGGCTCAACGAGGCGAGCGCAATCGCGTCAATCCATCCCTACATGTTCTTCGAGTCGTTCATTCAGGGCATGATCAGCGGGGGCACAGCCATCGAGGCCTGGAAGCCGGCGCGCCTGTATCCGCCTACGCAGACCGCTGAGGCGCAGCCTGCTGAGACGGCAGAACGGAAGGCGAGTTAGTTCGAAATGCCTGCTGATCGCATTGTCGGAATCGACCTCGGCACCACAAACTCGCTGGTGGCGTTCATGCAGGGGGAGACGCCTGTCGTGATTCCGGGCGAAGACGGCCTCAACCTTGTGCCGTCGGTAGTCGCACTCGACGAGCACGGCCAGATCATCGTGGGCAGCGCTGCCCGAAAATACCTGATAGAAACTCCCGAGCGTGCCGTCTACTCGATCAAGCGCCTGATGGGCCGCGGGATGGAAGACATTCAGGAAGAATTGAAGCTCTTTCCGTTCCGCCTGGCTGAAGATCTGCAGCCAGGTGAAGTGCTGCGCATCAAGCTGGGTGACAAGACCTACACGCCGCCGGAAATCTCGGCCTTCATCCTGCGCCAGCTCAAACGTAATGCGGAGCGCTATTTCGGCGGCCCGGTCACGAAAGCCGTCATCACTGTTCCCGCGTATTTTAACGATGCGCAGCGCCAGACCACCAAGGACGCCGGTCGTATTGCAGGGCTCGACGTTCTCCGCCTTGTGAACGAACCAACCGCCGCATCTCTCGCCTATGGCCTCGATCAGAAAAAGAACGGCATCGTTGCCGTCTACGACCTGGGCGGCGGCACGTTCGACATTTCGATCCTCAAGCTGCACGACGGGATCTTCGAAGTCATTTCCACCAACGGCGACACCCACCTGGGCGGCGACGACATCGACAATCTGCTCATCACCATTGCGCTCGACGACATTCGAGGCGACATGGGGCTCGACCTTCGCCGCAGCGGCGAAGGCGTGCAGACCATTCGCAAAGCCGTGATCGAAGCCAAGATCGCGTTGTCGTCGCAGAACTCGACCAAGCTCGATATCGAGTTGCCGCAAGGAAAGCGCTATCAGCGCGAAATTACGCGCGAACAGTTCGAACAACTGGTCCAGTCGATTCTTGACCGCACCATCGCGCCCTGCAAGCAGGCCCTGAAAGACGCGAAGCTCAAGCCCGGGCAGATCGACGAAGTCGTTCTGGTGGGCGGCTCCACTCGTATTCCGAAAGTTCGTGCCCTGGTGCAGGATCTGTTCCAGCGGACGCCGCATACCGACCTGAACCCTGACGAAGTCGTAGCGCTCGGCGCGGCAGTTCAGGCCAACATCCTTGGCGGTGGTTCGGAAGCCACGAAAGAAATGCTGCTGCTCGATGTAACGCCCCTGTCGCTTGGCATCGAGGTCGCCGGTGGCGTCACCGACAAGATCATCCTCCGCAACTCCACCATCCCGGCGTCGGCAACGCAGTTCTACACGACGCAGGTCGATGGGCAGGCCAACGTGGCCATCCACGTTTTGCAGGGTGAGCGTGAGTTGGCGAAAGATTGCCGGTCGCTGGCGCGGTTCGACCTTAAGGGCGTCCCGCCCATGACTGCGGGCATGCCGCGCATCGAGGTCAAGTTTCTGATCGACGCCAACGGTATCCTGCACGTATCGGCGCGCGAGCAGCGCAGCGGCAAGGAAGCCGAAATCGAAGTGCAGCCCAGCTACGGCCTCACCGACGACCAGGTCGAAAGCATGCTGCTGGAGTCGTTCGACTATGCCGAAGAAGATTTCCGCCAGCGCCAGGTGATCGAAGCGCGCAATGAGGCGGAGACGATTCTTACTGCTCTGGGCAAAGGCCGCCAGAGCCCAGCCTGGAGGCAACTCACGCCCGACGAGCAGCGCCGCATCGCGAAATTGGAGAAAGCTCTCAACGGAGTAAAGAAGGGCGATGACTACCAGGCGATCCGCAAAGCGATCGACGAACTCAACCAGGGCACGATGCGCCTGGCCGAGTTGATGATGGACAGCGCGGTTTCGACCGCCCTGAAAGGCAAGACCATGGATCAGGCGGACATGGGCGAAGGCCCGGACGCGCCGCATCCAATGGCGAAAGCAGAATTTGAGTGAATCAGGTCTCAGGTGTTAGGTCTCAGCCAAATCACGTCCAGTGGGTTCCCAGTGGTTTGCCTGACACCTTAGACCCGAGACCTGACACCTTTGGAGTTCCCATGTCTGACGAAAAAACGAAAACGAGCGGGTCCGCTGCCACCCTCGACGCACCCGGCGAAAACACGGTTCAAGTCACGTTCCTCCCCGAAGGCAAGACCGTGCAGTTTGAAAATGGCAAGCTGCCCTACAAAGATCACGGCAAGGAGCAGTCCTTGCTCGATGTTGCCCTGAACAACGGCATCAAGCTCGACCATGCCTGCGGAGGCAACTGCGCCTGCACGACTTGCCACATCTGGGTAAAGGAAGGCGCGGACAATCTCTCCGAGATGGATGACGATGAGGCCGACCGCCTCGACATGGCCGCCGATCTCCAGCTAAACTCTCGCCTCGGCTGCCAGGCTGTCATCACCAAGCCCGGGAAGGTGGTCGTGGAAATTCCGGCGTGGAACCGGAACTACGTCTCGGAAGAACATTGAGGAACCGCTGATGGCTGCTAGTCGGTGGCTAATAGCCAAGCGCTTCGGACTAATACCCGCTTCGAACTGATTGGCTGTCAGCCATCATCTGCTTTCCAAGGAGCTTTCATGCCGAAAGACATCACGTGGGCGGATGCGGAAGACATCGGCATCTTACTGTCCGAAAAGCACCCGGAAGTTGATCCTCTGTCGGTACGTTTCACTGATCTGCACCGCTACGTAACGGAGCTGCCTGACTTTAAGGACGATCCCCAAAAATCCAATGAATCGAAGCTGGAAGCCATCCAGATGGCATGGCACGAGGAATTTCTGGATCGGACGCAAGGCTGAATCCGACGCCTGGCCAATGTACGGGGGCCCACCCAAGCCGTTCCCCGCCTGACCTAAGCCGTATCCCCATGATTTTTCAAGCTGGTGACAAAGCCTTTACAACTCTATGACAACTAGCCGGGTTTACCTACCCTAAACTCCACTCGAACTTGAACGGAAGTATGTGCGGGTGGCCCTTCAGCCGACAGGGGCCTGTTGACCGGAGGCGCGCCGCCCGCCCGTACCACCCAAGATTTTCGAGTTCTCTCTCGCAAAGCTAAAAGGGCACGATCTTCGGGGAAGCGTGCCCTCTTTTTAGCTCTCAGCCCTCAGCCCTCAGCCCTCAGCTCTCAGCCCTCAGCTCTCAGCCCCAGCCCTCAGCCCTCAGCCCTCAGCCCTCAGCCTCAGCCCTCAGCCCTCAGCCTCAGCCTCAGCCTCAGCCCTCAGCCCTCAGCCCTCAGCTCTCAGCCCTCAGCTCTCAGCCCCAGCCCTCAGCCCTCAGCCCTCAGCCCTGAGCCCTCAGCCTCAGCCTTCAGCCGTCAGTTGTCAGCTCCTCAGCTCCCCTTTAGGCCACGGTATCCTTCGTCATCACTAGCAATGGAGCTGGTAGGGCGAAAGGAAAACGTGCGCTGAATGAAAACGTGAACTGAAAAAGTGGCGCTTGATTGAACCCGAGCCGCGGAGCGGCGGCATAGGTTAGCCCAGGCCGTAAGGCCTGGGGTAGCGCAGCCACAGGACGCAAGCCCTGAAAGGGCGGCACATTGACGATGCGGGCGTGAGCCCGCGAGGCCCCAAAACAACTATCCCACCGACGCCGTAACGGGCTCTTCCACTCCCGCCTCCCGCAAAAACCGCGCCGCCTCTTCCGGTGGTGTCGGATTGATGTAGAACCCCGTACCCCACTCAAAGCCCGCCGTCTTGGTCAACTTCGGCATGAACTCAATGTGCCAATGATAGTGGTCGTTGGTCGAGTCCTGCACCGGCGAGCTGTGAATGACCAGGTTATAGGGCGGATTGTCGAGCACGCGGTCGGCTTTGGTCAGCAGCGTCTTAAGCGCTTTCGCAAGATTCTGGAACATGTGCGACGACGAATTCTCGAACGCCGACTCGTGTTCCTTAGGAAGAATCCAGGTCTCGAAAGGAAAGCGCGGAGCATAGGGCGCCAGCGTGATGAAATCGTCGTTCTCGGCAACCACGCGCGCGCCGGTTTCGGCTTCCTGCCGGATCAGGTCGCAGAAGACGCAACGCTCTTTATATATGTAGTACTGCTTAGCGCCCTCGATCTCTTCAAGCACGTAAATCGGCAAGATGGGCAGCGCGATCAGCTGGCAGTGTCCATGCTCGAGCGACGCGCCCGCTGGTTCACCGTGATTCTTGAAAAGCAGGATGTACTTGAAGCGGCGATCCTTCTTCAGGTCGAGGATGCGATCGCGGAACGTCCACAAAACGTCCTCAATCCGTTTCGCCGACATGCTGGCCAGGGTTGCGGAATGATCGGGCGTCTCGATGATGACTTCGTGCGCGCCGATCCCGTTCATCTTGTCGAACATGCCTTCGGCCTGGCGATTCAGATTGCCTTCAATACCCAGGGCAGGAAACTTGTTGGGAACGACGCGCACCGTCCAGCCGGGAGTATCGCGCAGCGGCGGCGGTCCGCCGTTGGGATTGGGGCGGTAAGCCTGGATTTCAGGGGGTGTCTTGCTCTCATTGCCCGGGCAGAAGGGGCAGAAACCGCCTCGGATTCTTACGCCTTCGCGCACAAAATCTGTGGGACGCTTGGCGCGGTCGGTCGAAATAATGACCCAGCGGCCCACGATCGGATCTTTCCTGAGTTCTGGCACCTACTAAATCCTTTCAGTACACGAATGAATCTCGTATTTTACGATACCGAGAAGGCATTTTTAAACAATTCAATGTGCGCGGGCATTCCCGCACTCTCGTAGTAAATGCTGACCACGTCAAAACGCCACTGCGCTTCCTCTGGCAATCGGCGGAGATAGTCGCGCGCCATCCCGGCCAGTTCCCGGCGTTTGTCCCGATCCACGGCGGCTTCCGCCGGTTTGACATCGTGCGACGTGCGCGTCTTTACCTCGATGAAGCAGAGCACGCCTTCATTCCAGCCAATGAGGTCGACTTCTCCCCGGCGGCGGGAAGATCGGTAGTTCCGCGCCACCATCACGTAGCCGCGCTTTCGGAGGTAGAAGTAGGCTTCCTCTTCTCCCCGGCGCCCGATGCGGTGGTGCCTGGGGGAAGCTTGATCACGGCGATTGCCGACTAACCGGTCCAGAAGGCGAATCGCCGTGTGAGTAAGATAAGCAAGCACGCGCGCACTCCGGACTGCTCCTCAGCGTAACGGGCAGCTGCTGGACGGGGAAGTGACCGCGGGCACAAGGATAGGTTCAGATGGTTACATCCGGAACGAGCCCCGGGCGTTTGCTCACCAGGTATCCGCTCCCGTACGGGGAGGCCACATGCCAAAGCAGCGCATCATCATGGCGATTTGCCCCACGTGATAGCTGTTATGCACCATGATCTGCCACAACACTTCCTCGGCGGACGATGACCTTGACTCCTCGCTCACATCCATAACATCCACAGGAGCGTTCAAGATCTCGGGTGCAGCCTCGGACAGCTCTCCCAATCGGGCGATCCGAGCCGCAAATTCTTCCCGCGCCTTCGCCCACTCCTGCTCACTAGCTGGAGCCAGGCTGGACGGAAAGCCCTCGATGGCGTGCTCGGGATACTTCGGCCGCTTGCCTGCGATCCGTTGCAGTTCATATTCCATCCAGTAGCTCATGTGCCCAACCAGTTGCCAGATGGAATGGGGATAACCCTCTACCGTCTTGCCCGCGGCAGCGAAGGGGACATTGTCGAGGGCCTCCACTGGATCTGCATGCGCGCCCTTGCCCCGCAACAGGCGCTGGTAATTTGCATTCTTCATAGGGTCCGCTCCCAACGGCTACTCGCGCACCGCATCGCCCACACGGATCACACCCTGCGTCAGGATCTGCGCTCGCAAGCCGCCACGGTGGCGCATTGCCTTGATGACCGGGAGCCCGGTGAGCGCCTCCAGGTGGCCACACGGTTCGCACAGGCGAATTCCGCGAACCCTGACATCGCCGATTGCGAAATCGCGGCCCACCAGATGGTTCAAAGGGACACCCCGCGTCACGACATTGCGACGCGCCTCGCCGGGCGCCACAGCAACCTTGTATTCGCGCATGGCCGCTTCGATGGCTTCGGCCTCGATGAGCGTCAGTTCGAAATCCGGCTCAGGCTTATAGAAAGTACCCTGCTTCAGGAAGTAGCGATCACCCTTCAGGCCGGCTCCGGGCACGGCTTCTACCGCGTCTACTGTTTGGATTGCCGCCTTCGCTGCTGGCGCGATGTGGATCGAGTCAACGGTACCAGTCCACATAGAAGTCTCCTGTTTGTTCCACTCAGGGAAAGAAGGGGCGATCCTCGCGGTGCTGTGCGACCGATCGCCCACTCAATGGGGAGGGCTCAGGCGCCCTTGCTGGCGATTGCGACCGACTCCTCGAGCGCATCGATGGCGGCGTCGGCTTCGTCCCTGGTCACGATCAGCGGAGGAGCAATGCGCACCGTGCTCGGACCGCAACCCAGGAACAGGATGCCTCGCTCGAAGGCCAGTTGCACGATGCGGTTGCGGCCTTCCGGCGAGTATTCCTTGGTCTTCTGATCCTTGACGATATCCACGCCGATCATCAGGCCGCGGCCGCGCACATCGCCAACCACGCGATATTTCGCAGGCCAGTCCGCCATGCGCTTCAGCATGTGGCTGCCGACTTCGGCGGAGTTCGCCAGCAGTTCCTCTCGCTCAATGACGTCGAGGGTTGCCAGCGCCGCCGCAATGCAGACCGGGTTGCCGCCGAACGTCGAAGCGTGCGAGCCCGGAACCCAATCCATGATGTCGGCGCGCGACATGGTCACGCCCAGCGGCATGCCCGATGCGATCCCTTTCGCCATACAGACGATGTCAGGCTGCACCCCCGTGTGCTCAACCGCGAACCACTTTCCCGTTCGTCCGATGCCGCTCTGCACTTCATCGACGACCAGCAGAATGCCGTGTTTGTCACAGATGCGCCGGAGTTCCTGCATGAAGGGCGTGGGCGCGACGACGTAGCCGCCTTCTCCCTGCACCGGCTCGACAAAGATGGCCGCGACCTCTTCGGGAGGCAGCGTGGTCTTGAAAAGCTTGTCTTCGATGAAGCGTGCGCAACCGATCGCAAACGCCTCGGCATCCTGCGCGCCGCCTTCGCAACCGCGATACACATCGGGATAGCGCACGTGGGTGACGCCGGGAACCAGGGGCGCGAACCGCCGCTTCTGCTGCGGCTTGGACGCGGTCAGCGAGAGCGCCCCCATGGTGCGTCCGTGGAACGCGCCAAAAAATGCAATGACGTTCTGCCGCTTGGTGTGATAACGCGCCAGCTTGAGCGCGGCTTCCACCGCCTCGGCGCCCGAGTTGCCGTAGTAAATCTTGTGCGGCCCTGGCATGGGGGCGATCTTTGACAGCCGCTCGGCCAGGGTCACCATGTTCTCGTAATAAAAGTCGGTGCCCGACATGTGAATCAGTTCGCCCGCCTGTTTCTGAATGGCGGCGACTACTTCCGGATGGCAATGGCCGGTCGAAGTTACGGCGATGCCGGCTGAGAAGTCGAAGAACTCGTTGCCGTCCACGTCCGTTACGACTACGCCGCGGCCACTCTTGGCAACCAGCGGGTAGGAGCGCGTATAGGACGGCGAAATGTATTTGTCGTCGCCCGCCAGCACGCGCTTGGCATTGGGGCCGGGCAGGGCGGTCTTGATCTTGGGACCGGCGGTCAGTGTCTTGGTCGTCATCGGAATCCTCCTGAAGCAGTCGTTGGTCGCTGGCTTGTAGCTTCGCCCAGCTTCGGTCATCGCCGCGCGTCACGCGCGCAGACTTCGTCCCGAAGAGCACTTCCACAAGGGAGGATTAAATTAGTCGCAGCCGAAAAGATTCGGCCGCACCTGCGAAGGAAGCACCGCCAAGTGGCGCCGCGGGCAGCACAGTTGGTGCAACCAGCAGGAGGGCAGGTGCGAATTGGGATTCTGCAGGTTCATGGAATTACTGCACTTCGTATTGATTATAGCCCGAAAAATAGCGCCTGGGAAACCGCAAAGTTGAAGTCCCCGCCGCCGGTTTAGCCAGATTCCACTCGCCGCCGGTCTTCATCCAGGAAGACACCCCATCGCAATTCTTACTTTGTCCGCAATTTCGCAGATTTTTGTGTGAGTCAGCGGACGCAAGCGGTCACGCGGTGCAACTAGCGTTTCCTTACGCACGACAGTAACGTTCTCTGACTGTGCAACACATTGTTCAGACAAGCCAGTTTCCCCGGGTTGTAGCAATGTATGGGTTGGGGATTCCCTGTGGACGCTCGTAGAGAGAGGGACAACCAGAACGGTCGTTGCCCGTTCGTGCCGGTTTCTTGCATCGCTTGATACCACGATTACGGTTCTGCGTCCTTTATCTGGTGGATCAGTTGGGAACTGCACCCACCAGATTTCGCCTCGTAATGCGACGCGCTTCGCTTCTATCGGCATCTACTCAATTGGAAACTGTGTCTCAGCGAATTTTCCCCACTCAGTTTCCTGCTCAGTCTCAGCTTCATCGAACGAACTGTAGTAGTTCGTGATCAAGTCATCTTGGCGTTGACGTTCTCGCTGTCTCTTGCTTTCCCGTAGAAGTTCCTCCAGTGCCGACGAGGCAGAATCGATACGGCATTCTTGTCGAACCTCCTCTACGTACCTCACCAGTTCTGGGTCCAGAGAATACGTCCGCCGTTCTTTTCGAATTCCGACGGCCATGCGCTTGCCTCCTTGCCGAGAACAAGCGTATTACCTTTGAGCATAATATAGATCATAACCATCGTAACTTTTTAAGTCAAGATCACAAGGTCTTGGCGAATAGTTTTTGCGGACTGTTCCAGAACATAAATCCTGCCTGATCTAAAAGCCAATCGTATATGGTGTAATATTTTTAACGATATACGAGCATAATAGCCGACTTCACTACTGGGTCTAATTTAAGTGTATTATTACCTTAGGTACTTGAGTAGGGGGCGAGTCATGGCCAATGAGGCGATTCGGGCAGCGATTGAGGAATTGCATTCAAAGCTGGCAGACAAACAGCAAGAAGTCTCGGAGACGAAAAGGGCTATTAATGTTTTGCGATCCACGATCGGGGAACCACCTGAGTTCACCGAGTTGCAAGAGGAGAACCCGAGGGGAGGCGCTCAGATTCGGCCCGATCAGTATTTCCGAAAAAGCATCACTTCTGCGGCTCGTGAATTCCTACAATCGAAAGGCAGCGCTGCCACCGTCACCGAGATCATCGATGCCCTAAGGCGCGGGGGGTGTGATTTGGGCACAAGCCCACTTCGCAACGTGAAAATTTCCCTTTCCAAGAACTCTAAGACGTTCGCGACGGTGTCAGACGATGTTTTCGGACTATGGGACTTTTATGGGGGCAGTCCGCGGGTCAAAAAAGAAACCGAGGAACCTCAAGACGCTCCCGACGAAGATGCCGTGCCAGACTTGACGAAACCGCACGAGAGCAAGGCGTGAGACGAACCTTAGACCGGAGGTCGATCCGTCATCCGCTCGGGTTGGGCGAAAAACAGAAGACCCGAACCTAAGTGAATCGATAACACTCTCCGACGCGTCTGATATCTTCAAGCATTCAAGTCGCACATGTCACAAGCACACCAGAACCGCGCCTGGAGGGTGATCCTCGCCTTCGCCCTGGTCTACGTCTTCTGGGGATCCACTTACCTCGGCATTGCCATTGCCGTCGAACACATCCCACCCGCACTGATGTGTGGCACGCGCTTCCTGATCGCCGGCATCCTGATGCTGGCGTATTGCGCCGTGCGCGGCCGGCGAATTACTTACTCGCCCCGTCAACTTTGGCACATGGCCGTGGTGGGCGCGCTCCTGCTGATGGGCGGCAACCTCACGCTTTCCTATGCCGAGCAGGTGGTCCCCTCAGGGCTTTCCGCCTTGCTGATTGCCGTCACACCCCTGTGGTTCCTGGTGTTGGACTCCTGGCTGCTCGGCGACCATCACATCTCGCGCCGGGGAATGGCGGGACTGATGCTGGGAATCGTGGGCATGGTGGTATTGCTCTGGCCGAAGCTGACGGCCAGCGGCTCGCTGGGACGGCGCGAACTCTGGTTCTCGCTGAGCCTGCTGGCGGGATCGTTCAGTTGGGCCCTCGGTTCCGTGCTTTCCAAGCTATGGCATTCCGCCGATCTTGATCCGCTCAGTTCAACTGCCTGGCAGGTCATCTTCGCCGGAATCGCAAACATGCTGTTTGCCATCGGGAACCGTGACTTCTCTCACGTTGTCTGGACGCTGCGCGGCGTCGGCGCCATGCTCTACCTGGTAGTCGGCGGATCCTGGATCGGCTACACCTGCTACATCTGGCTGCTCCGGCACGCTCCCAGTTCGAAGGTTTCTACCTACGCGTACGTCAATCCCGTGGTCGCGGTGTTTCTGGGTTGGCTGGTATTGCACGAGGCCATCGATCGCTACATCCTGATCGGCAGCGCGATCATCGTTGCTTCCGTCATCATGGTGACCAGCGCCAAGGTTGCGAAAGCGACCGCGGTTGAGGAACTTCCTGCCGTGGAAGCCGCGGGCGACTGATCGAACCAAGGGC
Source organism: uncultured Acidobacteriota bacterium (assembly GCA_963733805.1). Lineage (GTDB taxonomy): Bacteria > Acidobacteriota > Terriglobia > Terriglobales > Acidobacteriaceae > Gp1-AA133. The sequence continues at coordinate 160,743 of CAVTEO010000019.1, forward strand.
GGTTGATATCGGAGAGATGTCACGGTGCCCGGACATTCCTCATTCGTCACCCGCAACTCTGATCTCGTACACTAGCCTCGCAAACCTGGAGACTTGATGACCAACTGCATTCGCTGCGGGCGTCCGATCACCGACACAGTTCACGGCGCCGCCAACCTGTGCGCGGAATGCCGCGCAGCATTCGCCGGCACGACGCAGACACAGCCCATTCCGGTCCACCCGCCCGTTGCTGTGCCTTCTCGTCAGGCAGCTTATCGTCCGCCGGTTACGGTGGCGATTGTTGGCATCAACGTTCTTGTGTTTGTGGCGATGGTGCTGAGCGGCGTGTCGCCAATGGGCCCGAACGAAGCTCAACTGCTGCGCTGGGGCGCAGATTTTGGCCCGTTGTCCCTGGGCGGGCAACTCTGGCGGGTCTTCACTTCGAATTATGTGCACATCGGGCTATTTCATATCGTGCTCAACATGTGGTGTTTGTGGAACCTGGGTCGGCTGGCGGAACGGATCCTTGGCGCCTGGACTTACCTGCTTACCTACACGGCGTGCGGCATCGCGGGCAGCCTGGTAAGTCTGTGGATCCATCCGGCTGCGATTGGCGCGGGCGCTTCGGGCGCGATCTTCGGCCTGGCGGGTGCCCTCATCACAGCTCTCTATCTTGGAAAGCTGCCGTATCCCGGCCAGATGCTGCGTGGCCTGATGAAGAGCCTGCTTTCGTTCGCGGGCTACAATCTTTTCTTCGGAGCGGTGGTGCCGGGCATCGACAATTCCGCCCACATCGGAGGCCTGCTCACCGGGCTCGCGATCGGAGCACTGCTCGCCTCGCAACTGACGCAACCTCCCGAACCGCGCCGTGCCCATGAACGTCTCATCTTCACCGCAGTGGCTCTGTTCCTCATTGGCTTTGGTGTGTTCGTGAAACACCAGAGCGGATGGGTGGTCGAAAAGTATCGGGAACAGCTGCGCTCGGCACCGCAGTCGGAAGATCCGAATCCGTAATGTGCTTGTAGAACAAGCAAGGGAGCCTTTCGGCGCACGGAAGGCAGCGTGATAAAATCGTAGCTGGCTCAAAAGCCAGCCACGCCGGCAACGTCGATTGCTGCCATTGTCTGAAAAAAGTATAGGCCCGTAGCTCAGTCTGGTTAGAGCGCTTCCTTGACACGGAAGAGGTCGATGGTTCGAGTCCATTCGGGCCTACCATTGCAGCTATCCCCGAAATTTAGGGCGAGCATATTCGCATGCCCAGAAAAGGCCCATCGGTGTATCGCTTCCCATGTTGCGGAGCGGCGTACGCCTACCGCCTCGGAAAGCGCTGCCGCGGATGCGATATCCCCCTGCATTTAGAGCGCGAGTACATAGAAGATCCTTGTTACATCTATTTGTCTAAAGAAAAACAATGGGCATGGTTCGAGTCGCGAACTATGAAGCCCTGGCCGGGATCCCGTTTCAGGTCTACTTCACTCCCGAACAGATGTCACAGATGCGTACGTTTTCGCAGGAACGCGCCCTCCCGTTGGCAAAATCGTCCGCACTGCTGTCGAACAGTTGACTCAGAAAGTGGCGCAACGACCTCACTCTCCCTCTTGGATTCGGACAATGTAGCGCAAGACCCGAAGATACAGTCTGAATGATGCGCATCGGATGCACTCAGGTACGCCACAGAGGCTTTCCTATGATTCGAACAACCGCGATGGTTTTCGCCTTCGTCAGTCTGCTGATCGAGTTCTCGCTTCCGGCAGCTTGCCAGACTAGCGCTGAACTGCAGGATTATTTCAAAACTTCCGTTGGCCTCAGCCAGGACCAGATTGCCGATCTTGGTGCCGGAAAAGCCGTTGGAAAGATCCTGCCCTCTCGCATTCCGGATGAGATCTTCGTTTTTGGCGCGGTGTATGTCAACGCTCCCCCTGAAAGCTATCTTCGGTTTGCCACTGACTTCGACCGCCTGCGGAAGCTCCCAGAATTCGTGGCAATCAGAAAATTCAGCGATCCTCCCCAAGTTACCGATCTGGACGGCTTCACCTTCGATAGCGACGACATCAAGGCATTGAAACAATGCAAACCGCGCCACTGTGAGGTTCAGCTTCCGGCGCAGGCGATGGAAAACATTCAACAATCAATCGATTGGGATGCCCCTGACCTCGATCAGCAGGTAAACCAACTACTTCAGCGGCGCGCGATTGAGCGGCTGCATGAATACCGCCGCATCGGCAACGAGGCGTTAGGCTCATACCACGACAAGAACCGTCCGACAGATGTGCAAAAGCAGTTTGAATACATGCTCAGCTACACGCGCGTTCTGCCAGAGTACCTGCCCGATTTCCATCGCTACGTGTTGGCTTACCCCGATGCAAAGTCGTCCAACATAGAAGACATTTTCTATTGGACGAAAGTGAGATTCGGCCTGAAGCCCACGCTGCGCGTCGTGCAAGTTGTAACTATGCGAGGCCAGTCGGCGAACGAACCAGCGTATGCAATCGCCGAAAAACAGCTCTATTCAAGCCATTACTTCGAGACTGCCCTGGACCTCACGTTTTGCATTCGCGGGAGCGATAACCCCAGGCGACCCGGCTTCTACCTTATCAAGGAGATGGGCTCAGAGCAGGCTGGCCTGACGGGGGTTAAGGGATCCATTGTTCGAAAGGCGGCCGTTGGCAGGACGGCCTCCTCTCTTCAAAAATCCCTGGCTACGATAAAAAGCATTCTGGAAGAGAAGCAGTAGCTGAACGCGCTTCGTGCGGTGAGCGGTCGAAGTGGATTGATGGCATCCGAAATGCTTGATCACAGAAATCAATCCTTGCTTTGTTGCCAGGCGAGTCGACGCGGATCTTCAAACAGCCGTGCTGTGACGGTTCCGAAGATAAATCCGCCAATATGCGCCAAGTATGCCACCCCGCCGGTCTGCACGTGCGCCACAGCGCCCGCGTGGAAGAGTTGACTAACGAACCAGAAACCAATCAACAGTCCGGCAGGGATGTATGTGACCCGCACGAATATGAAAATGAACAGCAGCGAGCGTATCCGATCACGAGGGTAAGTAACCAGAAAGGCGCCCATCACCGCGGCAATCGCCCCGCTCGCGCCCAGGTTGGGCACCGTCGAATGTGGGTCGGCTGCAATCTGGGCCAGCATGGCCACCAACCCGCCGACCAGGTAGAAAACAAGATATCGGCCGCGGCCCATCGCATCTTCAATCTCGGGAGCAAAGGCCCATAAGAAAATCATGTTGCCGATGATGTGCGACCAACTGCCATGCATGAACATCGCCGTCAGGATCGTGATCCAGTGATGGCCGGAAACGATTTGCGCTGGAACCGCTGCCCACTGAAGCACAAATGCGTCGCCGCGCATCAGCTCCAGCACAAAAACAACGACATTGACGACGATGATGCCGGCTGTAACGACGGGCACGCGCGCCGGGCGTCGCGACGCATCGCCTAACGGAACCATGCCTCCCATTTTGCCGTCCTCCGTTTCCGTCAATGCAAGATTTCAGGAGGCGTAGCTATCCCGAAGCGTAAAACCCCTTCGCCTCACCGACCGGGTTTGCCGTCAAATATGTGCCACGCTTAAGCAGCCAAATTCGACGAAATCGTGTCCGCGACCTTGCGCACCGCCGATGACAGCATTACACGCGTGACCCCGCTGATGATCATGCTCACTCCGACCAGTGTGCCGATCGCCCACGCGGAGCTCGATGGCCATTGCATGTAGATCATCAGTCCTAATAGCAGCGTAATGATCCCATCGATCAGAAGCCAACCGGATCCTTGTATTGAGCGCACCTGGAAAAATAGAGCGATGTTCAAGATGCCCTCAACAAGAAAGAGTGATGCCAGCACTAAAGTCAGCGATGCCACACCCAGTGCTGGATGCATGATCAAGTACACGCCAAAGAAGAGATAGGCGAGCCCGACCAACACTCTCCAGATCAAACTGCCAGCTTCGCGAGTGTGAAAAGCAACGGCCAAGTGGACCATGCCTGCCAAGACCAAGAGCCAGGCAACGAATGCGTTGATCGCTACGGCAGCGACGAACGGCGATCCCACCGCCAGCATGCCCAAGACGATCAGTGAAACGCCCCAAAGGATGGACAATGTGGAAGCCCGCCGCACGATACCGGACGGAGTTTGCTGCGCCATAAAGACCTCCTCAAAACGGACGAGCGGAGTACCTTACGCACGGAGCCTATCTTAGGAAATATAGGAACGCGACCGAGCGGCGGCGCAGTTGGGTGTCGCGGCCGCAAATAGTCCTGCGTGCGATGTACATCGTTTCGCCTGGTTTTCCGCAGGTTGATGGAGATGAGTGCAAGTCCCGACCTTCGTCCGTTAGAGCTGCCGGCAGGAAGATCGGGACTTGAACGCGGCGGATCGTTTAACTTGCGCGTCTCTCCTGCCGATCCAGCCACTCGTTATAGTGTTTTTTCACTGTGGCCATACGCTGTTCTTGCCTTGCCTTGACGTCCTGCTTCGATTGGGCCGCCTTTGCCTTGAGCGCCTCCACCTTGGCGTCCGCCTCATGCCGGATAGCTTCGAGTCTTGATTTGGCTTTGTTCAATTTCTCTTGGAGCTTTGCGTTGAGTGTGTCCATCCGGGCTTGCAGCTTCGCTTTGCGCTCCGCCTTGGCCTCGGCGTGTTCGGTCTTCAGCTGAGCGATGTCGGCCTTGATCGACGCGATGTCCCGTTCATCCTGGGTGTCTTCCACTTCCCAAAGGCTGCGACGTAAAACCACGCCACCCAGCGCTTCCATGCGTGTATCGACCGGGGTGGTCCACTCCTCGTCTACCTCGGCGACCACAGCGACCCTGCCGGGCGTAAGGGTCTCCGCGACGTCGGAGAGAAAGTCGCTTCCAACGCGCACGTTGTCGAAGTCGGCCATTGCTCCGATCAGGGAGCCCCCGGCGGCACCTACTGCCACACCGACTGGACCGCCCAACAGGCCGACGAGACTGCCGACCGCAGTGCCCGTCAGAGTTCCCAACGGACCAGAGTCAGCGCCCTCCTTCACGACTGCCCTACCATCGGGGTTCTTGGCGACGACGCTCGTGGCATACACCGCGATGCTGCCGTCTCCATCCAGTTGCTGAAGAGCCCGTGACCCTTCGTAGGCCTTGCTCTCGTTATCGAAAACCACTACCAGCATTCTGTCCATGATGATTTGTCTCCTTTTCACTCGATTTCAGAACGAGCGGCGGGTAGGTGAGTTGTTGCTTGAATGCGGCTGCTGGGAGACCACCATTACAGGCCCGACCCTTCAGGAATGTCAAGCTATCGGCCCACCGCACCGCGTCCGCGATTGCGCTCATTGTCGCCGGAACTTTCTTCCCACCATCGAACTGCGTCAGCTTCCGCGCAGCGAGGATTCCCACCACAATCGCCAGCACGCGTTTGCGGCCTTCGTCCACGTCGACAAGTCTTAGCATGTTCGCTTTGTGTTCGCCATACATTATGCCGAGGCATGTAAGTTCCAGCCCTTGATTCCAGCCCGTGATTGGCTCGTCTTCCGCGTATTTAGAGGGGCTTAGCAGTTCGCTCGCGAACGTGGAAGTTGTTGTCGGTGTGGGTTAAGCGAACCTTGACACGGAAGAGGTCGATGGTTCGAGTCCATTCGGGCCTACCATTGCAAGAATTCCCGCAATTTCTCGCGGCGTTATGAGCGCGTGGTTCTGCTCTTAAGCAAAGGTGGTACATTCCCACAGAGCAACAATCTCCCTGCAAGAACCTCCCCGGGGAAACCTTCACAGGATGGCCTAAGACGTGAATGACATCAGCCGACTGTTTCAGGCATTCCTGGCGCCTGCCCTGTTCGTCTCCGCGACCGCGTTGCTGATCCTGTCGATCAACGTGCGGCTCATGGGGATCGTCAGCCGTCTGCGGCAATACGTGCATGCCAAGCACGATGCCACCAAGAACGGGCGTCTCGCCGAAGCCGACGCCTACACCGAGCAAATTCGGTCGATCGAGCGGCGCGCCGAACTCATCCGTCGCTGCTTTCTGCTGGCGTTAGTTTCGCTGGCCGGGACGATCGCGTCCTGTCTGCTCCTGGGCTTCGGGCTTTATTGGCCGCAGGCTGCGGTGATGTCGGCGAGTGTGTTCGTGGTGGCGATGATCTGCCTCTTTATCGCCGCTTGCTATTACCTCAGAGAAGTCAACGTCGCGCTGAGTTCGGTGCGCGATGAGGCACGCGACGCGCGTTTTATGGACATCGCGGTGTCCAGCGAAATCCGCGGTTCGCACCACGTCTAACGCCTCCGCGAAGGCGGCGGCGATTTGCTGACCCAAGTCAGAACAACCCTGAAAGTGTTAAAGTTCTTCCAGCGTGGCCCCGTAGCTCAACTGGATAGAGCATCAGACTTCGGATCTGAGGGTTGGGGGTTCGACTCCCTCCGGGGTCGCCATGGTTCTCACGCCGCGGGCGCCCCACCCAGGCTCTGCTTGGGGGGGCTTTCAGACTAGGCAGATGTCCGCAGGTCCCGCCGCACCAGGGTCGAATCCAGGAAAAATCCCAGTCCCAGCGTGAAGGGAATTGCGCCCAGCGATGCCGCCACCCATGCGTCCGGCTCTACGCGAGCGATCAGCGCAAACGTGATGACGTATCCGATCGCGCCTGAAACCAACAGGATTCCAGCTCTCCGCGAACGCGCCGCTTGCGTGAGTTCCGGTTCCATCGGAACATTCACGCCGCGCGCCAGCGCCGCCATACGCTCTTCCGTGCGCAACTTGGTCACGCGATAGTGGCCATAGACGGCGATCGCCACGATCGGAATTGAGAACAGCATGACCACTGCCGCCAGTCCAGTAATGTCTCCCATAACTAGCTCCTTCGATTTCGCCGGCGGCCGCCTTTCGGACCGCTCTGCATAGAGATACGAGGACGGTCGGCAAGAAGTTCCGTGACCTCCGGAGGCTCGCTCAGCGCGCCGGGCGGGGACGCCCGTCGCTCCATCGATAGTGTTGGAACGATTGGCGATGGCGCCGACCCCGCACAAACTGCACGAATTTCTGTTCAATAAAACTCTTTGATGTGCCCGATAACCTCTTTTTATTGGCCCACCTGCAAGGGAGCACGGTACCCTCATATGTCAGCAGCGGGCCCCCGGAAGCCATAAATATTCAGGAACGACCGCCATTTCAAGGAGACGCATGTCGACCGAACTTCGTAATTTTTTGGCTCTTTCGTACGACCAACTGGAAGAGCTCAACCTGAAGGCCAAGGAACAACGCAAGAATCGGGTGGCGGCCCACAAGGTGCAGGAAGACCGCCTGAAGTATCTGACCGATGAGAAGCGCATCAAGGCCGTGACCGTGCTGTTCAGCGACCTCGAAGGCCGGTTGCACATGCTCGACTACGACAAGAAGTTCCTGATCAAGAGCTTCGACAACCTGACATTTGACGGCTCCTCGATTCGCGGTTTCACCGCGCAGCGCGAGAGCGACCTTCGCCTCGGCATCGACTGGTCCGCCTTTTATTGGGCGCCTGCGGACTTCTTCGGCGGCGGCAAGGTCCTGGTTTTCGGGGAAGTCATCGACAAGAATGGCACACCCTACACTGGCGATATCCGCGGCATGCTGAAGACCTTCGCCAACAAGCTTTACAAGGACGAAGGTTACACGCTGAACGCCGCCAACGAAATCGAGGGTTTCCTGTTCAAGGGAGCCGATGCCGAGCGGCACTATCACGAGACTCTCAAGTTCGAATATGTCAACACCGGCGGCTACTACCACTCGCTGCCCGGGGATCTTCTGCGCACCTTCATTGACACGACCGCCGAAGTGCAGCGCGCCATGGGCTTCCAGAACGAAAAGGATCACCCGGAAGTGGCACCTTCGCAGTTCGAAATCAACTACGGCTATGGCGAAGTGGTCGCGGCCGCCGACCAGATCCAGCTCTACAAACTGGTGTGCCGCGAAATCGCCACCCGCATGGGCCTGACCGCGTCGTTCCTGCCGAAGCCGGTCGTCGGCGTGAACGGCAGTGGCATGCACACCAACGTCTCCATCAGCAAGAACGGGAAGAATCTTTTCTGGGATGCCAAGGGCGAAGAGAAACTCAGCAAGCTCGGGTGGGCCTTCATTGACCGCATCCTGACCCATGGCAACGACATTTGCTTGCTGCTGAACGCCAGCGTGAACGCCTACCGCCGCCTCGATCCGCACTTTGAGGCGCCCAACCAGCTGAAGGCGTCGCCTGTCGATCGTGGCTCCATGATCCGTGTCCCCATCGGCAACGACAAGAGCATGCGCGTGGAAGTGCGTTCCGTCAGTCCCGACGCCAGTCCCTACATGGTGATGTACGCTGTGTTCAAAACCGGCATCGAAGGCGACACCGCGAAGATCAAGAATCTCCGCCAGGCCGAGCGCTACCTGCCCGACAACATTTACGACGCACTGGAAAATTTCCGCAAGGCGAAGTGGACGTCTGAGCTGCTGGGAGACGATGTGAAGGGCCGCTACGCGGACCTCAAGCAGGCCGCTGCCGACCGTTGCCCGCGGGCGCTCGGAACGTTCGTGAAAGCTCCCGAGGTGCAGTATCACCACGAGGTGTACAACCAGTTCCTGTGGAATCTGTTCTAGAAGGAATCGCCGCAAAAGCTGTGCCCCGGCACATCAGCCGGGGCGTTGTTTTGTCAGAAGGATGGAATGGTCGGGTACGTGCGAGCGTGGCTGGATTGTGAAAAGTTAGTTGCGGATCTAGAACGTTCCCGCCAGAGGCGACTCCAACTCAGCCCGGCTGCGCTGCAACTCCTCCAGCAAAGTCAAATCTCGATGCACATCACTCTGCGCCGCCTTCGGGGCGTTGCGCCGCAATTCTTCCCGCAAACGCACCAGCAGAATGCGCTGCGCAAGCTCTGTCGACTCCGACGCATTCAAAATATTCTCGTGCGTCAATCCCACCTTCACGGTGCCGTCGCCCAATTTGACGTTTAACACGGGTTGACCCGCTTCGTCGAACTCCGGCTTCGAGCCAGCCTCCAGCCGCGGCCAACGCACTTCCTCAATCGGCGAATCGGAGATGCTGCGCGCCACCAGTTCCACGCGATTGAGGTATTCGCGGCGCTGCTGGGCGCTCATGGGCGGCTCCAGATCACGCCGCGGATCGAACACCAAAGCGTGGCGGGAAGGATCAAACCCGCTCGATCCCGTGAAATAGGCGGCTGCGAAGCACCCCACAATCGCCGGATGCCAGAACAGCAGCGGTGCCATGTACTTCTTGGCCTTGAATGCCGACTCCACCACCCCGCGCACCGGCTTGCTGCGCTTCATGGTGCCCGGCACCTGCGGAATCACGAAACTCGACGACTGCAAGTGCGGATGATGCTTGCTGAATTTCGCCAGGCATTTCGCCAGCTGCTTGGGCGTGGTCACGCCCAGGTCTCCGATCACGCTGCGGTGCAACGCGCCCGGATAATAGAAGTTAATGATCCCCTTGATGAAGTCCGCGCAGTTTCGCGAGAGCAGTTTGTAGATTTCCTCGTTTGGCCCTGCGTTCAACCGGCGGATGAGTTCGCCATCTTTCTCCGGAGTGGTCTCGATCTGGAAGGCATAACTGGTGCGGTCATAGGATGATCCCGCCAGCTGGACCCAGGGACCCTCCGGCGTCTCTCCATTGGCCGCGTCCGGAATAATTTCCGCGAAATGCTTTCGCCGATACTGGTCGCGCAAAAACGCTACCAGTTTTGGATCGGCGTACAGAGGAACTTGCTCGGGCAATTCGACCGCGTACAAGTACGGCAGCAGCGGAATCGCATACCAGTCGTGTCCGGCGATCCCGTGGTAGCGGCTCAGGACGACACCCTGTTCGCCCGGTGTGCATCGCCGCAGGACAAAAGGCGAGTCGGCGCACACCCGATCCAGATAAACCGCCACATGGCCGGTTCCCGCAAACGTTCCGTCACGACTGTAAGGTTCTTCCAAAAGCAGAGTCGCGCCCGCATGGGCGGGAATGCTGCTCATTGCGAACAGCAGGCAAAACACGGCAATGTACCCGCGACAGCCCATATCCATCTAAAACTCGTTCCGGCCCTGAAAGTTTCGGGGATCTCTCACGAACACACTAGGACCCCGGTCACAAAGCCTGTCATTTGTTAGAGTTTGAAGCCTAGTCCCAGGTTGGAACAAGATAACGGAAGGGTGGCATTTTGGGACTCGACCTTTCGGCATCAGGTGGTCGCAGTTCAGCGCCAACCGACACCGTATCAATGATTTACACCTTGGGAGATGTACCCCCGCAACGCGGATGGAAATCTACGAGGAATTAGTCGGGTAAACCAGGTTTTAGCGCGAAAAATCGCTAGCGCACCAGCCATTCGGTCATCTTATGCAGACCGCTCAACACTCCGCTGTAGGTTGCCATCACACACAGGGCGGTTGCCAAAAGCGGGGGCATCCCATAGCTAAGAAACGAGTTGGCGGGCCTGGTCAGGCGAGTTTCATTCCACGTGACCAGACGCTCGATGCGCGTGTTCAATGCAGAAACTGGGGTCTGCGAGAGCCCGGTGGCCAGGACAGCAGTCTGCTGCACCGGTGCGAACCGTGAGAGTTTGATCAGCGCCGAAGCCAGGTCCAGCGCTTCGCGTGAATTGGACACCGCCGCATCGTCGGCGCTCATTTCCGCGGCTTCCGACCATGCCATCTCGAGCCCCGACATTCCCGGCAGCGCGCAAATGCGGAACAGAAGTTTCTTCAGATTGTCACGTCGCCGTACGTGCGCGATTTCGTGTTTCAACGCGGTCTCAAGTTCCCGTGCGCTTAACAGGGAGGCCGCCGTGTCGGACAGGAATACTCGCGGCGACAAACCGCCCGCGACCGCCAGTGCAGGCGCGGCGGTGCGTATACGGAACAGGGGAACAGGGTAGCAACTCAATTCCGAGGTTGCATCCCGCAGCCAACCGTTCACCGCGCGGGACGTTTTCCGTTGTGCCGCGATGGCGTTCACGATCCCCGCTCCCAGCAGCAGCAGGCACACCACGCCGAGAGTGAGCGGAACCTCGCCGATGGGCTCAGCCACGACCCGGGGCTCGAGCAGCAAAAATGACGGTATAACAAAGATCAATGTAACCAGCAGGGCGGTCGCGAAGGGTAGGGTTCTTAGCACAAACAGTAGATTGGAGAGCGCTCGCGCCGGTAGTCTTCTGCTCGCCCGCTCCAATGGGCGCCATCCGCGGATCACGCCCACGGAAAGAGCGACATATAAAAGAAGAAAGCAGGAGAGGGATACGCCTAGACAGCGCAGCACAAACATTACTCTTTCTCCTGATCGCGCAACTCGCGCCGCTTATCCTCGACTAATTTTTGCAGTTCGTCCAGCAATTGCTGGTCGTGGTCGGTGACGGCCTCCACCAGGTACGACAACGGAAGAGATGCCGGGCCGGAGGCGAGCAGTTGTTGGATGGCCTGGCCGGCCGCTTGTCTTTGCAGTTCCTCCTTGCTGACCAGAGGAAAATAACGGAAGGCGCGATTTTCCTCCGTTCGGCGGAGAAGACCTTTCTTGTAGAGGCGGTCCAGCGTGGTCATCACCGTGGTGTAGGCCATATCCAGCTGCGCGTAGTCGATGAGTTCGCGCACCGTGGCGTTGCTACGCGCCCAAACTTCCCCCAGTAGCCGTTGCTCGAGCGGCCCCAATTGTGCAAGCGATGGTTGGTTGGAACGAAAAAAGCGGTTCACTGATCCCCCAGATAAATCCCGTGGATTTTACTCCACCTGTAGAGTGAATGAAATGGCGGATTCCGGCAGAACCGCCGCCTGGCACGTGTTTGGGCACAAAAAAAGGCCTCCCGGGACCCAGTCCGGAAGGCCTGCAAGACACTTGTGGAACGCAGGAAAACTAGCAAAACCGGGGTGCTACTACCATGGCCGTAATGATGGGAACCTCGAGAGGGGTGCTGAGGATTTTGCGGGCTCACGGTGGTGTCAGGCCGCTGAAATCTGACGGCTGATGGCCTGGGTTGCATTCCACCCCAACCACGGCGACAATCGCTTCATGGGGAACGCCAGTCCCTCCAACCCGTTTCTCCCCGGCACCATGGTGGTGACCACCCTGGCCAATCCCAGGGAAAAGTTCTGGGGCGCCATCCTCTCTTTAAGCCCCGAGGGCCTAAGCCTGCGCGGCATCGAATTGGCGTCGTTCGAAGACCTGGTCGCCCTCGTTAAAGATGGAGAGCCCTTCTCCCTCGGCGTGGTGTTCTTCCCCATGCACCGGGTCGAACGCATGGAACTGGACCTGCCCGACGGCAACATACCGTCGCTCTCGCAGCGCTTCACGGCGAAGACCGGACTGGATCCGGTGACGCTTCTGCGCGCCGAGTTGCCGGTGCCACCCGCCAGGGAGCGCGCATGAAACTGTCGCAGCTCTTGACCGCTCCGAACCAGCTCACGCTGTTGCGCATGCTTTTCCTGCCCTTCATTGTCATCAACCTGGTGGACGATCACTACGCGATCGCTCTGATCCTGTTTGTGCTCGCCGGCATCAGCGATGGTCTCGATGGGCTGCTGGCTCGCCGCCTGCACCAGCAGACTTTGCTCGGGCAATACCTCGATCCCATCGCCGACAAGCTTTTGCTGAGCACCTTGTTTCTGGTGCTTTCCATCCTGCATAAAATTCCCTGGAAATACACGGTGCTGGTGTTTGGTCGCGACATTGCGATACTGGTGACCAGCGCGGTGCTGTACACGATCGCCGGTCTGCGCAACTTTAGCCCCAGTATCTTCGGCAAGGCCAACACCTGCGCCCAGATTGCGGCCGTCTTCTTTGTGATGCTGTATGAGATCTACCACGCTCCCGCGATCTGGGTAGCGCGCACGGTTCTGCTCTGGGCGACCTTCCTCTTCACCGCCATCTCCTGGGTGCACTATGCATTTCTTGTGCAGACCCGCCTGAAATCGCCACACACCACCGAACCGCGAACTGCCTCCAGCAAGCAGGTCGCGTGAAAAGACTCGACGTACGAGTCGTCCGCGATCCTAAATTTACGCCATCGCCTGAGGCGCAGCCGAACGGAGTCGAAGTGCCCCATGCGTGCCCGGAAGTACTCGCGGCCAGTCGGAAACTTTCCATCACGGCACCGGCAGGCGAAGTCGAAACGCACAAGGCGCTAACAATTTCTTCGGTTTCTTCACGTGAGTTAATCAAAATTCTTTACAACAATTCCTATCTTTCCTCTTGCGAAGTTTTCAAAGTCATGGCATCTTAGAACATCTTTTCAGGAAAGGACGCTCATTGCTGCGAATTAAAACACATCTCGCACCAAAGCAATGCCGGCCGCTAGACGGCTTGGGTTGCATGTGGGCGTCGTTTCGTAACGTCAGTTACTAACTTCACCCACAAGTAATCCAAGTACCACAAAACACGCTGGGTGGCGTAGGCCGCGGTTCCTTCGACTGAACCTCGACTAACACCGCTGCCGCATATTCCCTCAGCCCTAACTACACAGGGCCAGTGGTGATTGGCCACGGATACTTCTCTGGCAAACAGCTCCGCTTCGGCGGGCTGCGAGGTTCGAATCCTCAGGGCGCAAGCCCTTCCGTGACCTCCTGTTCCCTGGCCATAAAACGCAGATGTAGCGCGGGCGCCCTCGCCCGCGGAAACGACAGCGCGGCGGCGAAGCAAAAGCCGAGTCGCCGCATTCCCGGGAGTGTGTCTGGTTGCGGTTTGCATGAGGGCGCGCCTTCAGGCGTGCCAGAAGGAGCTAGCTTCCAAGCGACACCTTCAGGCGCTGGCTCACGAGCTGCAAAACAAATCTCGGCCGGTGGTGAAGACAAGGGTTACTTCGCCTCGTAAGCGGGTGGTCGCAGGTTCGAATCCTGCCACGGGAGTTATGCCCGTGTAGCTCAGCGGTAGAGCACCTATGTTCCTTTGTCGCTGATTCCCCGGCCATGAATTAGTTTGGCGATGTACTGCTCCTGTTACTTACCAGGCGCAGGAACAGATTCCGGTTCAGTCCGGTTAGAAAAAACGACGATGTTGGAATTACTCAAACGAATTCTCAGTGGGCAGAACCAGTTCGCTTCCGGCGGGCTGCTTCTGATGATTATCGGAGGTATCAGTGTCTATCTGCGTGCTGTGCCCATGCGAATCTGGGCGTGGATCGAAGAGCAATCCACCATGAGCGTCACCATTAAAGATGATGACGCCGCTTTTCGGTGGGTGAAGGAGTGGTTTCTGGATCAACAGTTTCTGAAGCGCATTCGCCGGCTGGACGTTGATACCACGCTTCGGGGTCAGAGACTGGTCCTGATTCCAGCGCCGGGTTATCACTGGTTTTGGCGATCGGGGCGCCCATTTCGCGTGGGCTTCTATCGAAATGAGGAGACCAATACGATGCGTCCGCAGCGCCGCGAGCTACTGGTTTTCCGGACCATCGGACGACAACAGAGCGTGCTGTGGGCGTTTGTAAACGACATCGTCGACTGTCATCGCAAGCACAATACCGTCAGGTCGTGTCTGTACGTTTATAACGACGGCTGGAGTTACATCGAGGCTTATGTGCCGCGCTTGCTCGAGTCGGTGGTGCTGAAGCCGGGAGAAAAAGAGCGCCTATTGGAAGACATCACGAAGTTCATGCGCTCGAAACAGCGCTACCGAAGTCTGGGCGTTCCGTATCACCGCGGCTATCTGTTTTACGGACCGCCGGGGACGGGGAAGACTTCACTGGTCTCGGCCATTGCGGAGAAGTTCGCCATGTCGATCTACGCGATCAATTTGGCGCAATTCAACGATCGCTCGCTGCTCACCGCCATGAATGATGTCCCGCAGAATTCGGTGATCTTGTTTGAGGACATCGATTGCATGAAGAGCGGAGACGCGCGTCCGAAAATGGAGACCTCGACTAACGAGGCGCAAAGCAAGACGTCGGGCGCGAAAGAAGATCGCAATGGAGTGACCCTTTCGGGATTGCTGAACGCTCTCGACGGCTTCAGCGCTCCGGATAACGTGCTGTTCGTCATGACCAGCAACCAGATCGAGGCGCTTGATCCGGCGTTGCTGCGTCCGGGACGAATCGACTACCGGTTATATCTTGGGCAGGCTACCGAGGAGCAGAAGGCGGAACTCTATCGTCGGTTCTTTCCGCAAACTTCGATGATCGAAGCGCAATTGTTCGTGGACGGTCATCCGGAGGCAGAGACGATGGCGGAGTTTCAGGGACTGCTGCTTCGTCTCGACGCCCGGAGCCACAATGCTGAGCAGGTCAGTCTTGTGTTCGAGACGGAGATCAGCGAGCCGGAGACGATAGCGCAGTAGGAACCTGGCCAAATCGGCGAGAAGGGAGGGCGAGGACTATGCCTGCGCTTTTATTTGTACTGTTTGTTCGCATGGTGGATGCAGTCTGCAAGCAGTTGCGGCAGGCGCGTTCGCACAAGCCGCGGCCTCTCTGCACTGACTGCTCGCATGCACACGTGCAGTATGCCGTAAATGGGCGGCGTGCGATTGCTTGCACGTTCGCGGGAGCGGTCCGCCCGGTGCTGCTCGATGTGATGTATTGCACCGACTATCGCGATCGCAATGCTCCTCCACGCGTGGTGTCGATTGGCTTCGTGCGTGAGGTCGTGGACGCAGACGTCGTTACGGAAGCCGCGATCGTTAGACACTGATTCTCGACTTCGGGAAAGCCTCCGAACCGCGTTGCGGCTGCTTCGTCTGCTGGGAAGCTTTCCCGAGCTGGGGTGGGAGAAAATCCCCACCCTAGCCTCGCAAAGGGCGCACAGTTAGGATGGGGCATCCTGCGAGATCAACCCAGGCTAGCCGCCAGAAGCTAGCAGCAAGGAGCCGATCATGGCACGACTGAACATTTTCAATCTTGCTCGCGGAAATCGTACTCACGAGAATGCACCTGCTTGTCTCATCTCCAACGAACTGCAGCTGCGGCGCTCGGTGCTGGCTTGTCTCCTGTGGGAGAGCCAGTTCTACGAGGATGGCGTGGAGATCGCCGGCCGCATCGCGGAGCTTGTGCCTAAGGTCGAGGCGGAACGTGTCGCGGCTCTGGCCATCCAGGCGCGCGAGCAGATGAAGCTTCGTCATGCTCCGCTCCTCCTGGTGCGCGAAATGGCTCGGCACAAGACCCATCGCGGCCTGGTGGCGGAGACGCTCGAGCGCGTGATTCAGCGCGCCGACGAGCTGTGCGAGTTCGTTGCCATCTACTGGAAGGACGGACGCGTGCCGCTCTCGGGCCAGGTGAAGAAGGGGCTGGCGGCGGCGTTCCCGAAGTTCGACGAGTACCAGCTGGCGAAGTACGATCGCGGCGGCCCCATCAAGCTGCGCGACGTCCTGTTCCTCTGCCACGCGAAACCTCGTGATGATGCACAGGCCGGCGTGTGGAAAAAGCTGGTCTGGGGACGTCTCGCGGTGCCCGATACCTGGGAGGTTGCGCTCTCGGCGGCGGGCGCTGGCAACGGCGCCTCAAAGGCCGAGGCGTGGACGCGACTGGTGGCCGAGAACAAACTGGGTGCGCTTGCCCTGCTCCGCAACCTGCGCAATCTGCGGGAGGCAGGAGTGAAAGAGGCGCTCGTGCTTTCGGCGCTGGAGGCGATGAACACGCAGCGCGTGCTGCCATTCCGCTTTCTGGGTGCAGCGCGTTTTGCTCCGCAGTGGGAGCCGACGCTGGAGGCGGCGATGCTCAAGTGCGTGGCCGGGCAGCCGAAACTGGCGGGCAAGACCGTGCTGCTCGTCGACGTCTCGGGCTCGATGATCGCGCCACTTTCGCGTCGTTCGGAGATGCTGCGCACCGACGCGGCTTACGGTCTCGCAGTGTTGCTGCGCGAGATCGGCGAGCGCGTGGCGGTGTACTCGTTCTCCGACAACCTGGTGGAGGTGCCGGCGCGCCGCGGTTTCGCGTTGCGCGACGCAATCGATACCTCGCAGCGGCACAACGGAACCTATCTCGGGAAGGCCGTTGAGCAGCTGAATGAAAAGGAGCGCTATGACCGCCTGATCGTGATCACCGACGAGCAGGCGCACGACACGGTGCCGAACCCGAAGGGTAAGGGCTATGTCATCAACGTGGCGAGCTACAAGAACGGCGTCGGCTACGGCAAGTGGACGCACATCGACGGCTGGTCGGAATCGGTGGTCGAGTACGTTCGCACGCTGGAGGAAGCCGGTCTCAGGTCTTAGGTCTTCGATGTTGGGCCTGGAACCTGAGAATGAGTGGGTGGATTTCGACTCTGCTAGGCGCCGGGTTTAGTCCACCCTTTCCGTGCAGTTTGCGGCTCGCGTCACTCAATGGTGAACCTCAGTGAGTGAAGCCCTGTTTCGAAACGATGAATCCGGGACGGCTGAAGCCATCCCCTTCCCGGAGCTGGTGAGTTGAGGAATTTGCAGATGGAATCGAGAGAGTCAATCCCGCTGTATCGCGATGGCCGTCACTATGACGCGCTCAACAGCTTTCTGGTTGCCGACATTCCGTTCTATGTTGCGGAGGCAAAGCGTGCGGCGGAGTTGGTCCAGCTTACCGCAAAGAACGCGGGAAGGTGGGAATCCTCAGTCTCGCCACGCTGTCGCAGAGAGCGCAGGAAGGATGGGGCATCCGGTGCTGGAGTTGGCTTGCGGGACTGGGCGGTTGACGATTCCGATTGCGCAGAGCGGCGTGGAGATTGTCGGCCTGGATTTGTCGCCTTCGATGTTGGCCCACGCGCGCGCAAAGGCGAAGTCGGCAGGAGTCGAGATTGAATTCGTCGAGGGCGACTGCCGCTCGTTTGATCTGGGACGGAAGTTCGGCTTGATCTTCATGGCGTTTAATTCGATGCAGCATTTGCACGACTATGCATCCCTGGCGGCGCTGTTCGCGAACGTGCGCAAGCATCTGGCGGAGAACGGGCGCTTTGTGTTCGACGTGTTCAATCCGAAGATTGCGATTCTGGCTCGTGCTCCGGGAGAGCGCCGGTTGGAGCGTGAGTACCAGGATCCGGACGGCCGGGGCAGGATGGCGTTCGAGCACAGCGCTACCTACGATGACGCCACGCAGGTGAGCCACATCCAATGCTATTTCGTGCGACGCGGTGCGAATGGCAAAGAGATCGAGGTCCGCGAGGAGCAGTTGCACTTGCGCAGTTTTTTCCCGCAGGAGTTGGATCTACTGGTGCGTTCGCAGGGATTTGAGATTGTGGAGAAGTTCGGGAACTTTGAGCGCAAGGCGTTTGGGAGCGGGGATCCGAAGCAGGTGGTGGTGTGCCGACTGTCGTGAGCCGTCAGGCATCCCTATGCCGGCATACGGAGCGAAGTCACGTGTCGAGGCGATGCAAGCAAAAAGCAGCTTCTTCGCTGCGCTCAGAATGACAATCTTACGCTCACAATGACAATTTCGTTCAGAGGGTCGATTGCACCTCGAAGACATGGAAGCAATCTAGTCGACCATACCTACAACGTGATCAACGTTGAGCGTGAGATCGGACGGAAGGTGGTGCCAAACTCGCTTCCAGGCGTCTTATTCTCCCTTTTCGTCTTTCAGCTTTTTTGCGAGATTCGCAATCTCTTTCTCCCGCTCTACGTTCACAATTCCTTTTGAATCGTCATAAAGACTTTCGTGCAGGAGGTTCATAAGGCGGGCTTTGAGTTTCGCTCTTTTCGCCAGAGATTGAGGAACGATGAACCTCTCGGTGGGCTTCTCCGGTTGAGAGCAGGCTACAGCGCTCCCGAAGAACGAAGCCTTGAAACCAGGGTGTGAATTTCCCGATGCTTGTCCCATTGCTTGTACGCTAAGAAGAGCACAAGCAAGGGCAGCGGCAGCAAGGGTAACGATATTTTTTGCCACATCTCTACCTCCCTCCGGCCGGGGGAGTCTGACGTCGGCCGTTGAGTGAATTAAAGATGAGGTTGTTTGTAGTGAGGTTTGCTGCTTACAGGGAATCAGTCGCGGGAGTAGGGCTTTGCTGGTAGAGAAGTTTCAATACAGTTCGCAAAGAGGAACGAAAGTGGAGGTGCGCATGGCGGCGCACCTCCGGCAACGAACTGTTTACTTCTTCTCGGTTTCTTTCAAAGCCGCCGGTTGAACCGTGGCCTTTCTGGGTTTCGTTTTGGTTGCGACTGTGGGCGCTTCCTCTTTCACCGTCCAGAAGTCCGGGTTGGCGGCGACGAGGGACTGCGTGGGGCGGCTCAGGCTCGGCTCGACGCGCGAATACGTATTTTCGACATACGACACACATTCGCGGTCAAACTTGCTGAATGCCTGTTTGGCGAGCGGGTTTCCGAAGATCTCCTTGGAAGTAGCCGGCGGTTCCTGATCGTCGTCGGCCAGGGACTTCATGGTGGTGACGAACAAGATCGCTGGCTCGGGCACGCCTCCACGAATGTCGTAGGCCATCCAGTGATCGTTGTCGCCCGCCTTCTTGTGCATGTCGATGATCTGCTTGGCGAGGGTTTTCAGATCGTCGTCGCAGCCGGGCCGTAACCCCACCAGTTCTGCCGACCACCAGGTGCTGTGGGAGAGCGGCACCATTTCGGGGCGATAGGACATCTCCGCGTTGTATTCGGCCAGCACGTTGTGCGCGCCGCCGCTGGCTTCGCTTTGTTGCGTGGACCAGCTGGCGTTCTTGATCAGCGCCTCGCCGACTTTGTCCATGGCTTTCATCATCTTCTCGATGGACGCCAGGTTGTCGTGGAAGGTGACGTAGGTGATGCGATCGGAGTCGCCTGTGATGGGCGAGCCGGCGATCCAGTAAACGTCGGGCGCGGCACTGCTGACGGCTTCTTTGAACTGCGCCGCCGTTTTCATGTAGACGGGGAATTTACCGCTGTTCACCTTTTCAACGCTGTACCAGACGTACTTTGCAGGTTGGTCGCTCGATTTGTCTTGTGCGGAAGCGAGCGTAGAACATACGCACGCCACCGCGAGTCCAATGGCAAGAAGCTTTGCCATGTGCACTCCTCCTTTCCCTGGGAAGGGAAGTTGCTTTTGATTGGGACGTGGGTTCCTGGTTTTCCGATGCGGACTGTACACCCGGCCTATGTCACTGTCAATCGCAGAGCGACCTGGGGTGGCAACGCACTTCGTCAAAAAAGGTGTATCAAGCCTACCCGCCACCGCTAACTCTCGCCGAGCAAGAGGCCGACCACGGCCGGTCTTCCATGGCTGCACCTCCCAGCGTTTCGCTGGATCGATCGGAAAGCTGGCCACCATGTGAATGCGCCGCTGGATGCATCGAAGAGGAGGCTGGCAGGGCCTTGGGCCACCCCTGTTGTCGTCCGATCAGTACGAAGCCGCGTGCGACGGCGCCTGCGCCATACGAGAACTCTCACTTTTTACGAATCTGGGGCGCCGGACGCTTCTTCTTCCACGCGGCTGCGGCCACGCCCAGCAGACCACTGCCCACCAACAGCAACGACGCAGGTTCGGGAACCGGTGTCGGCACGGACGTCAGCACGATCGCAACCGTCTGTCCCGGTTGCAGGTAGGTTTGTCCGGGCAACGGCTCCATCGTGATCGTGAAGTTTGTCACGGGGGTAAACAGCTGCCCGTTCGCCAACCGGAATGGCCAGGGATCCAGCAGCGACATGGTGAAGACCGCCGACTCGCAAGGACAAAAGTAGGGTGGATCGAGCAACGCGTACGTGGGTGGAAGGGTGGTGAACATTCCGGCATCCCAGCCGAATGCGTGAATATCGAACGAGCAAGGAATAGGCCATGCCCTGGAAATGCTCATCGAAGGTCATCCCCGTGGTGTCGAGATGGAGAAGGACGAACGCCTTGTGCGGATCGCCCCATGTCCCCTGACTCAAGAACGTGATACTGCCGATGGTGATAGAGTCGGCGAGAACGGGTGTGGTGAGCAGACAGAGAAGGCCGAGGACGACACAGCGCCGCACGGCCAGCAAGGACAGTGGCGTGGACATGAAAACCTCCAGCCCGGCAAGGGAGGCTGGAATACCTCTCGTGTCGCTGCGCCGCCCATCATCCCGCAAGCGCCTGGTGGAGACAACCACGCAGATCACGCTTCGCCGTGATAAGCGGGCCGGGTGTGGGTCGGACATTCTTGTCCGCCAAGCATGGTTCTCGGATTGATTCTCTCTGCAGACGATTCGGGAGTCTGTCGGACAGCAGTATCCGACCCGGATAGGTATCGCAGAGATTGAATCTTGGTGGAGCGATACGAGCAGCATCGCATGTCCCCTCATTTGCAGGTGACGCGAACGTATGGCCCGCCACCCCCTAACTCTCGCCGAGCAACATGCCGACCACGGCCAACAGGCTCCAGATGACCACCGACCACACGATCAGCGGAGCCAGCCAGTCGCTGATTGAGGATTTGTGTTTCTGCCACAGCGCTCGGCCGCACGAGGGCGGGGCGAGTATTCTCCCGCTCCGCCAGGCTTATAGTGCGGAGTATGCTTGGGCTGGCCGCCACAGGCTTGGCGGGCGCCACCTCGGTGTGGCGAGCGTGCGACCTGCACGACAGGTAAACGTAGGCTGTGACGAGCGTCAGCAGGAGAGCAAACAGAACTTCCAGGACGGTCCACCCCTGGAGGTTCGAATAGTCTTCCATGGATGCACCTCCCAGCGTTTCGAGAGATCGATTGGAAAGCTGGCCACCATGTGAATGCGCCGCTGGAAGGATCGAAGAGGAGGCTGGCAGGGCGCTAGGAATTGATCCGAGTCTGACTTATGTGCTCGAAGTCACCGAAATGCAGTGACCGGCGTCACTGAATTTGGTGATATGCGGTGGGAAGCGAGGCATCGGGGATCGCAGGCTGCATCGCTACCCCACTCACCCCGACCCGAGTGGTGCACGGATCAAAATCGCGGACAGGGCTGTCCGCGCCACACCGTCACGCTGCCACCGCCACATCCCGGGCCACTTCGGCTACCAATTCATACGACCGCAGACGCTCGGCGAGGTCATAGGTGTCGGTGACTACGATGACTTCGTCCGCCGCCGTCTCTCGCACTAACTTCTCCAGGCCGGCTTTCACTGTTGCCTTCGACCCGACAATCGCCGCGCCCAGTTTGTTTTCGACAGCGGCGCGTTCGAAGTCGTCCCAGATGTCGTCCATCGAATCGACCGGAGGCAGCAACTCCACGGGCTGATTCCGGATCAGCCGCAAGAATCTTTGCTGCGGCGTCGTGAACAGAGCGGCGCGCGGCCGCATCGGTTTCGGCGGCGATCACCTGCACGGCCACCATCAAATGCGGTCGATGCAAGACATCGCTCGGACGAAAACCTCCCCCGGTAGAGTCGCGCCGCCGCATACAAATACTCCGGCGCAAAGTGTGCCGCGAACGCGAAGGGCAGGCCTTCGGCCGCGGCCAGTTGCGCGCTGAACGCGCTCGAGCCCAGCAGCGTGATGGGCACATGGCTTCCCTGCCCCGGAATCGCCTTCACCGCCTGTCCCTCCCGCGCGTCGTCAAGGTAGGCACGCAACTCCGCCAGCAACGCAGGAAAATCGTCTCCCGTCTGACGGTGATCGCGGCGCAACGCGCGCATGGTGTGGAAGTCGCCGCCCGGCGCGCGGCCCAGGCCAAGATCGATGCGGTTGGGATAGATCGCGGCCAGCGTCCCGAACTGTTCGGCGACCACGAGCGGCGCGTGGTTGGGCAGCATCACGCCGCCGCTGCCCACGCGAATCGTCGACGTCGCCCCGGCCACATGCCCGATGAGCACCGGCGTCGCCGAACACGCGAGCCCCTCAATCGAATGATGCTCCGCCAGCCAGAAGCGCTGGTACCCAAGCCGCTCCACGTGCTGCGCCAGCTCGACCGAGCGCGCGATGGCGCTGCCCGCCGACTCCCCTGTACGCATGCCGACCAGATCAAGGACCGAAACTGCCAGACCGTTAGACATGAGGATTAGATTGCCGAAGGTGGGCCGGAGATGCGGGAAGGAAGTACGCCCTAAACATCGTCTCCACTCACGAGGGTGCCCCGTCCAAGCTCCGCTTGGGCGGGGATTTTTCTGGACGGTCGGCAGGGCTAGGGAAATCCGAAACTTTGCGCGTCGCACCGCCAACTTCGCGGGTCTCCGAGAACAGGAACTGAGAGCGCTTACGTCCCCGGGACTCGGTTCGGCATGTTTGAACCCGACCGCGGGTATGTGGTCGACAAACACCCCCGCCCAAGCGGAGCTTGGACGGGGCACCCTCGGGACTCTGAGTGATACGTAGGCCGGGCCACGCGCCGGCCTCGATGGCATGGTGTGCAGGGCTCAATCTTCGTCTTCGGGAACCTCGGCGGCGGACATATGTTCGCGAGGTTCGACGACAATGATTCCTTCATTCTTTACCTCAATGGCTTTTCTCTCACCCTTGGGCGTCAGTTTCAAGCCTTCGAAGTAGACACCATCCGCACCGGTCAGACGTTTGCCACGCACAAGGCCCTTCTCAATTAGCTTCTCGGTCGTATCGCGGGCACTTTCAAACGCAGCGTGCGCCTCCTCGCCGCTGGGTCTTGCTGTAGGATTCAGCTTTTGCGCAAGGGCGTACGTGTTATAGGTGCCGTCCGAGACTTCGTACAGGGCCTTCAACATAGCCTCTTCCTTGTTATCAAGATCGTTCGAGAGTGTCATAACCACACGGATAGCACCACACGAAACACAGAGTCAACCCCACAAAATTGATCGTGGAGGGTTCCGCCCTAAGCATCTCCTCGATTCTAGAGGGTGCCCCGTCCAAGCTTCGCTTGGGCGGGGGTTTTCTTTGCGGTCTGCACGGTTGGGAAAATTCCGAGGCGCTCCCGCGCCCGCGCTGTCCACTGCGATTCAATTTCCACACCACATGATTCTCCGGTCAGATAGTGGCGGAAACTCGACCACGGCCAGTCCTCTGGGCGACCCACGAGGCCCCGCGTGACGGGATTGCGATGAATGTAGCGCAGCTTCTCGGTGAACTTGCCCTCGCTCCATACGTTGAAGTCGTAGTAACGCGCTTGCCAGAAGGGCTCCGCGGCGCGCAGCGCCAATCTGCGCGCGACCGATTGCTTCAGCGACTGCAGGGCTTGTGCCAGCCGACCTTTTTCCGGTTCGCTTACCAGTAAGTGGACGTGTTCGGGCATGACTACGAAGCCGTAGACGATCAATCCATATTGCTGACGTACTTTCTCCAGCGTCTTGACGAAGAGATCGCGCGGCGCGGGCGTGCCTAGTTTGGGCTGACGGTGATAGCAGCTGAAGGTGAGGTAGTGCAGTTGACCGGATTCTTGGAAGTGCTTCAGTGACCAGGGCACTTCCTGAGTTTGCTCTCGGAATGTTCGGTTGATCTGTGACTGATGAACATCCCGACCTGACTGATAAACACCCCCGCCCAAGCGGAGCTTGGACGGGGCACCCTCGTGAGTCTGAGCGATGCCTAGGCCGAACTACACGTCACCATCCCGCGGGCGAGGGCGCCCGCGCTACATGCGTCGTCGAATCGCTAATAGCGTCAAGTCATCCAAACGTTTCTCGCCTTCGCAAAAGACCTGCAGGTCGTCGAGGCAGGCGGTGATCAGCTCGGCGGGTTGACGTCCGGCTTGCTGGCGCACCAGGGTCAGGACGCGGTCCACTCCGTATTCGTCGTCCGCGTGGGTGGCTTCGGAAAGGCCGTCGGTATAGAGGAACAGCGTGTCGCCGGGGTCCAGTTGGACGCGCGTGGCGGAGAACTCGGTGTTGTGAAACATCCCCAGTGGCAAGCCGGTCGATTCCACGCGCAGCACGCCGCCGTGTCCAACCAGAATTGCCGGGCAGTGGCCGGCGTTATGGATTTCCACTTCTCCCGTGGGCTTCGCCTGTCCGCACACCAGCGTGGCGTACTGCCCGGCCAGCGCGCTTTCACAGAAGACGCGATTCACCTGCGTGACAATCTGGCCGAGCGGCAGTGCCAGGGCGGTCAGGCTGCGGAACAAGGCGTGCAGTTGCGCCATCAGCATGGACGCGGCCACGCCTTTGCCGGAGACGTCGCCCAGAACGAAGAAGAGCTGGCCATCGGTCGGGATCAGGTCGCAGTAGTCGCCGCTGACCGCGCCCAACGGGGCGTAGTGATAGCTGGTCTCCCAGTCGCCGGCGCAGAGGCCATTCTGCGGCAGCAGGTTGCGCTGGACCTCCGAGGCGAGGTCGAGATCGCGCTGCAGCGCGGCGCGCTCCGTCTGGGTCAGGTGGTCGAGACAGTAACGCACCAGCGGATCGGCCAGCAGGCGGTCTTGCTCCACCGGATCGTGGCACTCCTCGCACAGACCGTAGGTGCCGCTGGACATGCGGTCGAGCGCCGAATCCACTTCGCGCAACAGGCCAGCCAGACCTGTGTTAGCGCGGGGCGGATACGATTGCCGCTTCCAGACGGCGCTTGCGATCCTCCAGTTGATTGTGCAGGAAACTGACTTCGAGCGTGGCCATGGGAGCCTCCTGGTCTACATGTCGACTATTGGATTCTGCTAGGGCTGCTTTCGATGCGCATGTCTGCCACGTGCCCACGGGGTACCGGCAAATGTAGCGCGGGCGCCCTCGCCCGCGGCCTCTTGCGCTCGCTTCAGATTCGGGGGCTAGCGAAACTTCTCGCTCGCGAGCAGGCGCACCTTCCCGCCCGCGGCTTCTCGAATTGCCAGGCTGTTCACTGACCGCTCGACGCCTGCGATTGCTTTCCACGTGGAGGGCACCTCGGTTACGAAGATGTCGTACGCGGTGGTCATCTTTGATTGCGGTGCGGCGCGGGCGAATACGGGCGTATCGAATAATGTTTGTGTCTGCCGCGCCTGGTCGATGCCGAGCGGCATCGGGCTGGTGCCAAATTCGACTCCGCGAGCCCGGGCGGTTCCATTCCACGGCGGATATTTCCGGGCGCGATTTTCTTCCCAGAGCGTGATCCATGGAAAGCGGGCGCGGTCGAAGCAATAGCCTGCGACCAGCGAGTGACGGCGGTTGTGGATGGCGATCGCGGCATTTGGATGATCGGCGCTGATGAGCAGCGACGCCAGGAAGCCGGCGCCGTCGCCCGCAAAGGCTTGCGAGAGATCGATGGTTCCTCCGCAAATCGCGGGCGCGTTCGGCCAGAGGAACTCCGCATCGTCACGCAACAGTTCGTGACCTTCGTAGCCCAGCGGCCAGGTCACGGCGCGCGAGACGTCTACAAACAGGGAACTGTCGTCGCGCGTGAGAAACGGCTCGCCGAAGGTGACGTGCTGCACCCATTGGAAGTCGACTGCCGCTGAAGTGCGATTGGTAATGGTTTCGCGGACGGCAGCACAGGGGGCGCGAGCGGCGAGCGAAATCTCCCGGCGGAAGTCGAGCTGGTAGAAGGGAAGCCAGGCCTCAAGCACCAGCGTCGCGCAGTGGTCGTCCTGCTCGCAAGAGATCACAGTCCATTCGGACGAGGAGGCCTCTCCGTGCAGGGGAACTCCCCGGGCGGCTTCGTCCGCCGATGGCATTCCGAAATTCCCCACGACGACGGAGTGACCGGTGTAACCGGAAAGAAACTTGCCGGCCGGAGCGTCGCCGTAAAGGGATGCGTGCTCGGCAGGCGAGAAGGTCTGTGGATCGATGGTTGGCCACGAGGCTTCCCACAGAATATTGACAGGCGAGTCTATCAGGCGGAAGTCGGCGATGTGCCCTCCGCCCAGAAGAAGGGTGACTTCGATGGCGCCGTTGGACAGACGATACGCGGGGCGGTTCTTCCAGGGGACGGGCTGGCACTCGCACAGGGGCATCTAGAGTGAGAAATCTCCGTCGATGCGAAGTGTAGTCGCGGAGGCGGCGTCGAGAATGGCGCCTCCTCCTTGTTCTTTGAATTCTGGGATGACCGTGTTCGAGAACAGATACGTCGAGCTGGCTGCGGCGCCCGTGTGGATCGCGACTTTGCCTTCGCGTTTCATTTGTGCGTGGCCGACCCGGTGCCGGACTCCTGAAATCCCATTCCGCCGGAGGGCACCAGCATGCCGCCGTCCACCAGCAGGGCGGCGCCGGTAATGAACGATGCCGAGGGCGAAGCCAGAAAGACGATCGCTCTCGCCACTTCGTCGGCTTGGCCCATGCGCCCCATGGCGTGGATGCGATCGCACGCCTGCAAAACTTTTTCCGGGTTGGGATCGAGGCTTACGGCCCAGCGCAGCATAGGCGTGTCGATGGCGCCGGGACAGACGCAGTTCACGCGGATTCCTTTTTGCGCGTAGTCGAGGGCCATGGCCCGCACCAGACCGAGCAGGCCGTGCTTGGCGGCGACATAAGCCGCGGAGTTGGCGATGGCGGTCATACTTTGCACCGAGCCTACCACCACGATGGCAGCATTCCCGCGCTTCAACATGTGCGGGACGGCAAACTTCGAAACCAGGAAGCAGCCCTTGAGGTTGATTCCCATGAGTCGATCCCAGGCGGCTTCGGTCGTGCTGACGACATCGCCGTAGTCCTGGATGCCGGCGTTGCTGATGAGGATGTCGATGGCTCCGTACTTGGCGGCGGCGGAGGCGACGGCCGCTTCAGCGTCGCTGGACTTGCTGACATCGCAGTGAAAGAAATCACAAGTCGTGCCTTGGTTGGCGATGTCGGCGGCGGTTTTTGTTCCTGCCTCGCGATTGACATCGAAGATGGCGACCGTTGCGCCCTGCGCTGCGAGTTCGCGCGCCGTGGCTTCTCCGATTCCCATCGCGCCACCTGTAACGATGGCGACCTTGCCTTTGAGTTCCAGGTGCATAAGAGTTGCCTTACCACTGCACCGCTGAGATTCCCCCAATGGGGATCACCACTTCGGCTGCGTGGTGATGATGCCCGGACGGCGCGGATCTTCGATCCAGGATCCCATCTCCTGCCGCCGGGAGAGTTCGTGATAGCGCGCCAGTTTATCGCGATCCAGAGAAACTCCAAGTCCCGGTCCCGTGGGAACGGACATGCCGCCATCCTTGTACTTCATTTTGCCACCTTCGAGGATGTCGTCGGTGAGGTGGTGGTAGTGCGAGTCGGGGGCGAGGGTCAGGTTGGGCAGGCTGGCGGCGAGGTGCAGCATGGCGGCCTGCGAGATTCCAAACTCGGCTCCGCTGTGCATTCCGGCGTCCAGGCCCATGGTGTCGCAAATCTGTCCAGCGAGCTTGGCGCGATGAATTCCGCCGTACCAATGCGGATCTAGCAAGACGACGTCGAGCACGTCCCCCATCACCGCGGGCGCGAGGTCTTCGAAGGCGAATACCGACATGTTGGAGGCCAGCGTGACCCACGGCGCTTTCTGGTTTACGCGCTGCATGGCGCGCAGTCCCCAGACGGGATCTTCAAGGTACTCGAGGTCGTAATCGTGCAGACGGCGAGCCACGTGGATGGCGGTCGTGATCGTCCAGGCGGCGTTGGGATCGAGACGGATGCGGTGCTTGGGGAAGGCTTTGCGGAGAGCGATAAAAGTCTCGATTTCTTCATCGGGAGAAAGAACGCCGTTCTTGTACTTCAGAGTCTTGAAGCCGTGCCGGCTGACGAGGTCTTGCGCGAATTGGACCATCTGCGAGACGTTGGAAACTTCTCCGCTTCCGGCATCGTTGGCATATCGATAGAAGAGGTACGCGGAGAACTGGACCTGGTCGCGCACCCGGCCGCCGAGCAAGTCGCAAACGCTACGGTTGAAGGCCTTCCCTTGAATGTCGAGAATGGCGAACTCAAGTCCGGCGAAGCCAAGCACATGGCCGAAAAGCTTTAGCGCGGTGGGAGCTCCGAGTTTCCAGCGAATACGCTCCAGATTCATGGGATCTTCGCCAACCAGGAGCGGCTTCATCTCGGCCAGTTGGCCCGCGCGGCTGGCGCCTCCGTAACACTCGCCGAGGCCGGTGATGCCTTCGTCGGTTTCGACTTCGATGATGAGCCGCGAGAATCCCGGGTGCGAACCGAAGGCGTAACGGAGTGGAGCTTCGATGGGGATGAAAGCTGGAGTCCAGCGGACATCGGTGATCTTCATAAAGTCTCCGAGGCAGTTAGCGTTGGTTCACGAGCGGCTGCCCCTTGACGCCGGCACGAACGCGACAGATGTGCCAGCGGCTCAGGTTTGCGAAATACAACTGGTCAATGCGGTCGCCGCCGAAAGCAGCATTGGTCGGGCCGGCAAGCATTGTGCCCTCGCGGTCGGCAGCGAATAGATTCACCGTGCCGGCGGGCGATACACGATAAATGTTGTGCGAGGCATAGCAGGTGACGTAGAGATTGCCAGCGGCATCGAGCGCGGCTCCATCGGGAATATTGTGCAGGCCGCTCGCGAAGACATAAGGGTCTCCGAGTTGCGCCGAAGACAAGACGGGCACAGCGAGCAGGTTGTCGCGGTTGCTCTGCACAACATAAAGCGTTCGCTCGTCGGAGCTCAGTGAAAGACCATTCGGGAAGGAAAGTCCACGCAGGAGTTCTTCGATTTTCCCATTCGGACGAAGGACGAACAGAAAGCCGTCGTCCTGCCTCCACCCGCCGGAATCACTGAAATACAGGTTGCCCTCACTATCAAAGACGGAGAAGTTCGGATTGCGGAGGCGATAGCGGCCCGCGCGCTCCCAGGTGCGAAGAACTTTGCCGGACCGGTCGAGTTGCAGCAGGGCGCCCAGCTTGAAGTTGCAAACCATGAGCTGTTGACGCGCGGAAAACGTGAGGCCAAGATTGAAGCCGCCCAACGCGGCAACGGTCCGAACCTTTCCCTTCGTGTTAATGCGATAGATTTGCCCGAGTTCTCCCCCGGCCCACAAGTTCCCGTCAGAGTCGAAAGCAAGACCTTCGGGATGATCGAGGCCCTCGGCGAATATTTCGAAGCGGTCGATGGAAATCAAAGGTTCCATGCAATTACTTGTCGGTCGTTGGGCCCAAATCGCCGTTCACAAGAAAAGCCGCTAACTTTCCGAGAGCAGTGGAATCGCGCCCAGCAAGGCGGCGTTGTTGCCCAGTTTGGCGGGGCGCACCTGGACCTTGCCCCACGGCGTCCACGCATGTTTCTGCACGTAACCTTCAACATAGGGGATGATGATATCGGCGCTCTGCATGACGCCGCCGCCAATCACGATAATTTCGGGATCATAGGCGTGCACCAGGCCAACCGCGTCGACGGCCCATATATTCAGGCAGCGGTCGCGGATGGCGCCAGCGATCGCGTCGCCGCGCGCCGATTCTGCGAACAGTTCCTTGAAGCCGACAGCTTTGTACTTCGCGAGAGTACTGCCGGAGATTCCGGGCCATTCCTTTACAACCGAAGGCAGAGCCCAGCCGCCGGCCTCCGATTCCGCGCATCCGATCGCACCGCAATTGCAGGGGCGGCCGTTGTACAGAACCGGAATGTGTCCACCGAGGCATCCGGCTTGCGCGTGTTTGCCGCGCAGCAGTTTGCCTTCGATCATGGCGACTCCCCCGATTCCGGTTCCCAGCGTCATCATCACGACTTCAGTAAAATCGCGCGCCGCGCCCGCATAGAACTCTCCCAGAAGCGCCATGCGCGCGTCGTTCTCGATACGCAAGCGCAGGCCGAATGTTTTCTGGCTCCAGGCGGGAATGTCGATTTCCCTGGAGTCGGGATACTTCTCGTTGGTTGCGAGCACGCGGCCGGTACGCGAATCGACAATCGCGGCGAAACCTACACCCACTCCCGCGCAATCGCTGAAGCGCAGAGAAAGATTTTGAAGAAGCGATTGAAATGTTTCGGCAATGCGAGGAAGAACCGCGCCGAGACTTTTCGCACGATCGGTATCGATCGTTTCCGCTGCCAGGATGGTGCGGTCTTCGATGACGCCGAGGGTGGCGTGGGTGCCTCCGAAATCGATGGCCAGCGCTTTCATTCACGATTCTCCATGTTCATTTCGCATTCAATTCCGGCGACCTCAACTCACAACCAATGCCCCTTTTGCGGATACGACGTAGTTCTTCCCCTGATGTCGCAGGTTTCGCAGACGTGCATTGGGGTCGAAGTCGGTGACGCGCGATTGCAAGTTCACGCCATTGGAAAGCGTGAGATCGGCGCCGAAAATCGTATCGATCACGAGATCAGTAAAGGCTCCGCCTGCAATGCAGCACCAGTCGTTCATATACGGGAGATCGTAGGGGCACTTGTAGGCTGCGCCCCCTTCCAGCGGGAAGGCTGATTCCACGAAATGCGCCTGGCCGACCGGGCCTTGATTGCCGGCTTTCGCCACGTTCCTGAGCCAGGCGGAGACGCGGGCAGACGGCCCAGTTTTGTAGAGGCCTTTGGCGGTCATGGGCGGCCATGCGCAGTAAGCGCCGAGCCAGCTGTGATCCGGACGGATGTTCCAGGTTGCGTCGACGTCGTTGGGAGACAGGGCGCGCATCCAGAAATCGCTGTGGAGTTCCCGCCAGAAGAACTGGTGCATTTCACTTTTTTGCGCGGCGGAGAGGTCATCGGGCATGTTCTCAAGCACGGAGAGAAAATCGTAGCAGTGACGCACTTCGAAGAAGGAGCCATCCGGCTGTCCGCACTGCCAGTAGCCTTTCCCGGCGACGTAGAGTTTCTGATTGATCCGTCGCGCAAGGTCCCCGGCCTCGGCGTGCAGTTGAGAAGCACGCGAGGAATCGCCGCGGCGGTCAAGCAGGTCGGCGACAAAGCGCATGGACCCGACATTGCCGGCATTCATCCCCGCGGTTTCGTGCAGGTAAGTGCTGACAACCTCGAGCAGGTTTTCAAGCTTGCCGTAGTCGCCCAGACCATGTGAGTTCTTGTCGAGTTCCTTCCAGTAGGTGGCGTGATAGGCGAGATGATCGAGAGCTGACTTTTCGCCGATTCGCTTGTCGAGCCAGGCGAAGTCTCCGGTGACGCGCAAGTAATTTTCAGCGCAACGGACGATGGCCATGTCGTTCACGGCGTACCACGGCCCCATCGCCTCGCCAGTGAGGTAGTCCGTAGCCAGATGCTGGTGCATGTCCGCCACAAACCACGCTTCTACCAGGCGGCGAAGCGCGTCCGGGTCGAGAAGGGCTAGGGAAAGCGAAGTGAGCGAAGTGTCCCAGGGGAAGCTCAGAGTTTGAATCACGCGGCCGCCGAGTGTCAGGTAGGTGGTTCCGTAGGCCGAATCAGGTGAGGCGCGGCGGGCAAAGAGCAGGTTCTTGAATCCGGCATGGTAGAGCTGCCAGAGGGATTCGTCGTCGGTTTCGAGCTGCGGCAGGTAGCCGGAAAAATCCGAATTCCCGGGCGTGAACGCTGATTTGATCAGCCGGTTGAAGTCATGCTCGTGATCGCTGGCGATTTGAGGAAAGCTGGATTGCAGAGCGTCGTAGGTGGCGAGTGCGCTTTGTCGATCCTGATCGACCGTATTCACATAGTGCAGTTCCTTGGTTCCCCCGGGGCCGAGGGTCATTTCGAGAATCAGCATGCGCCCATCAACGACGCGACTGGGCTTGGGGCTGATCCCCTGCACGGAAGCCGCCTGGCTGTGGCGCGCTTCGAAGATCAGGCAGCCGCGGTCGGCATTCCACTCGATCCGGTTGTCGGCTTCTCCCGGAGAATTTGTGAACCATGGGCCAGGCTTTTTTGCGACACCGCCTCGCATATCAAGGCCCAGGGTGATGGCGCGCTTCGTACTCCCGAGATTCCTGACGCGGATCACCTGGACCACTGCCCGGCGCTTGGCTGGCATGAACATTTCTGTCGTGAACTCCAGTCCATCGGCGCTGGTTTCCCGCAGTACGCGGTGCGGGAACCATTGGTAGATCACCTTGTCTCCTTCGGGATAGGAGAGCAGGATGCGGCCATTGAGAAAAAGCTCGCAGGTGAGGAGAAATCCCGGGCTCCATGGAGTGTCCGGCACTCCGCAACAACCGAAAGGGGGCAGGGCGAGCGCCGTGATTCCGGAGACTGACTTGGTCGCCTGCACGTACCCGAGTTCGTTGTTGGTGGTTTGATTGCTGTATAGGTCGCGCATGCGATGGGTGAATCGGCCCCCTGCGAGATCCGCGGCGGTTGGAACGGCCCGCAACTGCTTGCGCGGTTCGCTCGCCTCCGCATGAAGAGGAATCACCGAGAGTGCGCTCGTGGCCAGGCTCGCCTTCAGAAAAGATCTGCGGCTGGTGCCCGGACTATTCTGCACGGCAAGACCGGGAGTGTCGTTTCTCACATCTTCCTCGATCAACCTGTTATGGCCCATCCCGCGTCGGCGCGGACGATCTCTCCGGTCATGGGATAGGAATTGTCACTCAGCAGGAAATAGGCAATGCGCGCAATCTCTTCGGCTTCGACGAGGCCTCCTTTTAGTGGTTGCTTGTGCTTCATGAAGTCGAGGATGGCGGCGTCGGCCTGCGCCCGGGCGCTCATCGGAGTTCTTACGAGGCCGGGCGCGATGACATTCAAACGAATCTGCTGCGGCGCGTAATATGCGGCTGCCGAGACCGTCATGGACTCGATTGCGCCCTTGCTGGCGGCGTAGGCTACCGTTGCAAAACGTTCGCGCTCTGGAAAGTGCGCGAGCACGCTGCTGGTGTTCAAGATCACTCCAGGGCGCTTGCTGGAGATCCAGTAGCGCAAGACTTCGCGGCACACGAAAAACGTTCCCGCGGCATGGACATCCATCATCTTCTTCCATGCGGGGGTGGAACATTCGTGCAGGGGACCATCGCCCAGGGAACGCGCGCTTAGTCCGGCCACATTGAATACGGCGTCGATCGCTCCCAGCCGTTGCATGCACGCAGCGACTGCATTCTGGATTGCGCTTTCATCCGAGACGTCGGCGGCGAAGTGGACGCTGCCAGGCAACTGGGAGGATAGGCTTTCACATTGCTGGCGATCATTTCCGATCAGGAAAACCGCATCCCCGGAAGCGATGGCGAGCCTGGCGGTGGCGGCCGCGATGCCTGACGATCCGGTAATCAGCAGAATACGAGGCATGAACGCTCACTCGTAGAGATGACGAAGGCTTTGGCGATAGGCTTCGTAGAAATTCTCCAGCTGGTCGTCCGCGTGAACATTACTGGCAAACTGGTGACTGGGCAACATGACCGGTTTGTGTCCCCGTTCCACGAGCATACGCGCAGTTTCGCAGCGGATCATGTTCATGATGACTGCGCCCGTCACGGTGGATAGCGGGCCGGTATACCACTCCAGTCCTTCAATGGCCACGGCACAGTCGCCGATGGGGCTCAGGTTGTCGATGACGACGTCGGCGATGTCGATGAGTTTCTTGCCCGAGGGGTGGGCAGGCTTTGCGTGTTCGCAATGCGCTCGCGAAACAATGGCGATCACGGGAAGGTTGCGGGCTTTCGCACCCAGGGCCATTTCGACAACCAGCGGACGGATTCCGCTGGTGGAGATCACAATGAATGCATCATGCGGTCCGAAACGGAAGCCTTTGAGAATCTGTTCGGCATACCCTTCGTACTTTTCGAGATGAAGAGGCGCGCGCAGGCCGTTGGGGCCGACGATCGCCGTATAGTTCGAGACCGAGAGTTCGGCCAGAGGATAAAATCCGACGAAACAACCCTGACGCGGCGTCATCTCGTCCACCATCATGCGCGAGTGGCCGCTACCGAAAAGAAAGACGAGGCCGCCATCGATAATGGAATCGGCGCAAATTTTCGACGCCGAGACGATGCTCTCGATCTGGGTATTCTTCAGCTCCTGCAGTGCGGAGCTTGCGGCTTCGTGAAATTTCAGCGCTGCGCCCGCATTGGCGGACAGTTGATCAGAGGTTTTCATCGGCCGTGAACGAGCTAGGATACACGGACTGCGAGCCTGTTTAAACAGCATCTTGTTCGAAACTGATTAGAACGTTCAACAGAACGACCCAAAGCGACAAAAACGAAGGCGCATCCGCATCGGGAGTCTGGCGTTATACGGCGGAGGTCTCAGGGCGGAGACTTCTGCTGCCGGAGCTTCTTCCAAGGTTTAGCGATGCGGGGCTCAGCCAGGATAATATCGACGCAATTTTCGTTCGGAACCGGCGTCCTGTTACGTAAGAGCTTGCATCGACTCGTGAAAAGATCCTCACCGCAAAGAACGCCAAGGCTTCCGCAAAGATCGCTAAGAAGATTGCTCCCGATTTGCGGGCGGGCCACCTGTGATCTCCGGTGGCCAGTGTGGATAAGCTTGTCCAATCAAACGCGCAGGACTTCAATTCCCAGCTTTTGAAAGGGCGCGACCGCCTCGTCGCTGGCGCCCGAATCAGTAATCAGGACGTTGAGATCTCCTGACTGGCAGATGCGCCAGCCGGCAACCACCCCGAACTTGCTGTGGTCGACGACGGCGATCTTGCGTTGTGAGTGCTTGACCATCGTGCCGTTCAAGGCCGCTTCGTCGTTGTTGAAACAGGTCGCGCCCCAGGCTGCGTCGATCCCGTCGGCGCCAATGAACAACACGTTGACCACGAGTTGGTCGAGCGCATGCATGGCGGTTGGCCCGATCAGCGAGAACCAGTCGCCGCGCAGGTAGCCTCCGGTTACGAACACGCTGATGTCTTTGCGTTTCGATAATTCCATCGCAATGTTCACCGTGTTCGTCACCACGGTGATGTTGTGGTTATGCGGAATTCCGCGAATGACTTCGGTCGTGGTGGTTCCAGGAGTAAGAGCGATCGTTTCCCCCGGCTTGATCAGCGCGGCCGCGGCTCTTCCGATGCGGCGCTTTTCCGCGGCGAAGCGCGAAACCTGCGCCTGGAACGAGCGATCGTTCCGGAACGGTTCGTAAAATAGCGGTTCGATGGGCTCGGCGCCACCATGAGTGCGGCGCAATAAGCCTCGCTCTTCGAGAATGCCGAGGTCGCGCCGGATCGTAACCACCGAAACGTCGAGGCTGGTGCGAAGATCCTCGACAGAAACTGTGCCTGACTGCTGCAGCATGCCGAGAATGGCGGTGAGCCGGTTCTCCTGTTTGTTGCCCCGAGCGGCTTGAGGATCGTCGCCGGCAGGAAATGGAACGGGGTTTCCGGAATTTCTGGATGCGGCCATATCGCAGTAAGGGTAAAGAGTCTATCCCATGGGCATCCTTCTTTGTGTCTTTGCAGGATGAGCAAGAACGCGCCACCCCACGAAATCGAGCAAGCCAGAAGGGAATTTCGATCCTCCCCATTTTATGAGCGATTGATATATAAACGACCATTTTTATGAACTTTTAGATGGAAATGTTAATATCCTGCTGCTAGTCTTCCGTACGGATGATTGAACATATCCGCGTCCGAGCCGCTTATCGGAGTTCTACATATAAGAAGGACAGCGGTGTCTCTGCCGAACGCGGACTGCCAGGTCGCCTCCCTCCTGCTCTGAACAAAACAACAGACGCATTCCTGAGAATGACGGCTGCCGGCAGGGAGATTCGCTGCCAAGAAGATCGAGGTTAAATGTCAGACCGTTTTCAATCGAACTACGACAAGTACCCGTTGGTAAAGGTGTCGAGTTCGGGTACCGATTGCGATGTCGGCTGGGAAGAGGTTGTGCAGCGCCTGAAGTCGAAGTTCCGGGCAGGCCGTTTCACGGTTTGCGTCGAGTGTTATCCGGGCTGTTTCGAATCCGAGATCGAGCGCGAGTTGACGGTCGCTCTCCAGCCCGCGCTGGTGGTCCGTACTGGTGAATGCTTTCGTTCGGAAAATGAGATCGTCCTGCAATGCGAGCATGATCTGGGAGACGACCCTGTCTTCGCATTCATGAATCGCCATGAGATCGTGAATTTTCTGGATGAGCGGGAGGTCGGGAGAAAGCGAGCTGCTCTGAAGCAGGCGACGGGATTGGTCCTGGTTATCGGAGTGGGCGCGAGTGTCCTCGCAGAAACCTGGGACCTGCTGGTGTATTGCGATCTGGCGCGCTGGGAGATTCAGCAGCGGCAACGCGCGGGCGAGATCGGGAATCTGGGTCTCACCAACTGCGCGGAACGGCCGTCGCTGAAGTATAAGCGCGCATACTTTGTGGATTGGCGGGCTGCGGACCGGGTGAAGAAGACGCTGCTGCCGCGGATCGATTACCTGCTCGACACCACTGATCGGAAGACTCCCCGGATGATTACTGGCGGAGACCTAATGCGCGGGTTGCAGATCGCTGCAACGCAGCCGTTCCGGGTGGTGCCGTTCTTCGATCCGGGGCCTTGGGGCGGACAGTGGATGAAAGAGGTCTGTGATCTGCCCAGGGATGTCGAGAACTACGCGTGGTGTTTCGACTGCGTTCCTGAAGAGAACAGCCTGCGACTCGGCTTCGGCGATGCGGCGGTTGAAATCCCCTCGATCAATCTGGTCTTTCAGCATCCTCGGCAGTTACTGGGCGACGCGGTTCACGCCCGGTTTGGAACAGAGTTTCCCATCCGTTTTGATTTTCTGGACACCATGGATGGCGGGAATCTGTCGTTCCAGGTGCATCCCCTCACGGAGTACATCCAGGAACAATTCGGGATGGCTTACACGCAGGATGAAAGCTACTACATGCTGGATGCGAAAGACGACGGCTGCGTTTATCTCGGGCTGAAGGAGAATATCGAGCGCGCACAGATGCTTTCGGACTTGCGCGAAGCGCAGTGGGGAAACCTTGATTTCAACGCCGAAAAATACGTAAACAAATTTCCCGCCCGCAAGCATGATCACTTTCTGATTCCGGCCGGCACCCCGCATTGCTCAGGGAAGAACAGCATGGTGCTGGAGATCAGCGCCACTCCGTACATCTTCACCTTCAAGATGTGGGATTGGGGACGGATGGGGATGGACGGTTTGCCGCGCCCGATTCATTTGGAACATGGCATCCGCAATATTCAGTGGGATCGCACCACGGCATGGGTGGAAAAGCAGCTCATCAACACGATCAGTCCGGTTTCGGAGGGCGATGGCTGGAAGGAAGAGCGCACCGGATTGCACGAGCGCGAATTTATTGAGACGCGGCGCCACTGGTTCACGAGTTTGGTTCCGCATTGCACCGATGGCGGAGTGAATGTCCTGAATCTATGCGAGGGGGCCGAGGCCGTTGTGGAGAGCCCGACGGAGAAGTTTGCGCCGCTGGTCGTGCACTATGCCGAAACGTTCATTGTTCCGGCGGCGGCAGGTCGTTACACGATTCGGCCTCACGGTCGGTCGGAGGGAAAGCGCTGCGCGACCATCAAGGCCTTCGTGCGGACGAAAGCTTAGCGACCTAGCTATGCGACTGAAAACTGGCGTTCTCATGCTGGCGGCCGCCGTGCTCTGGTGGTTGCCCGTTGCTCGCTTGCATGCGCAAGCGGGGCACACGAAAGTGCTCTGGCGGATCGGCACATTCAACGCGTCGTCCGGTGAATTTCGCAGCCAGGATGTCGACTACCCGGATCCGAAGAGCGATCCGGTGTACGTCGTCGGCCAAAGCAGCGATCGCGACTGGCTGCGCTTCCAACCCGGGCCTGCCAACGGGATGACCGGTGGCAGGCTTCATCCGTTCACAATCCAGTTCAATCTCGCCGACCCGCCCAGGGGCGTGTATCGCCTGAAACTGGCGGTGTTGTATGAAACACCGCGCCTGTCGCATCTACGCGTGAGCATCAATGGGCACGCCGGATTGTTCTATTTCCATCCACAGCTGGAGTATTCGGCGGGCGATTGGGAAGGAACTTTTGTTCCGCAGACCTCGATCGATTCAAAGGTGATTGAAATTCCCGCCGATTGGATGAAGGCCGGGGAGAATGCGATCGTTTTGACCGCATTGGATGACCCGGCGACGATGCAAAACTCGCTGGGAGCGATCGCCCCGGGGCATACGGGATTGGTTTACGACGCGCTTGAGTTCGAGAATGATCCGTCGGGGCGCTACGATGCGACGGCCTTCAGGGCATTCGTGGAACCAACCATCTTCTATCAGGAGTCGGCGGACGGACTGCGCGAGCGTGTTGACGTGTTTGCTGACTTGGCAGCGCTTCCGGCGGAAGGCACAGTGGAGCTTGCAATCGCCGGAAAGCAGTGGCGCCAGAAATTTGAGGCGCAGGAACACGAGGAATTCGGAGAGAAGAAAATTCAGTTCTCTGTTCCGGAGTGGACGGGGACAGTTCCGGCAACAGTGCGCCTGGCCGCTCCCGGCAAGACGCGTGCGGTCAAGACTGAACTGAGCCCCGGGAAGAAGTGGAACGTGCTGATTGTGCCGCACGAGCATCTGGATGTCGGCTTCACGGATTACGCGGCGAAAGTGGCGGAACTGCATTCGCAGTCGGTGGACGACGCGATCAGCATCATCCAGAACAAGCCGGACTTCCGATGGACGCTGGACGGATCGTGGGTGGCGAGTGAATACCTGGCGGGACGCTCCAAGCCTGCGCAGGAACAATTCCTCGAGTACGTACGGAACGGGAAAGTTGTCATCCCGCCGGAGTTCGCGAACCAGCACACCGGCAACGCTTCGCTGGAAGGGTTGATTCGAACTTTCTACCCGAGCCACGAGCTGGCTCTGAAGTACGACCTGCCGAAGCCCGAGGCGGCGCAGACCGTTGACGTGCCTTCCTACACCTGGGCGTTTGCTTCCGTTCTGCACAACGCGGGGATCAAGTATTTCGTGGGCGCAAGCAACAGCTGGCGCGCGCCCGCAATGCTGTTGGGCAAATGGAACGAGAAGTCTCCCTTCTACTGGGAAGGTCCGGACGGCGGCCACGTGTTGATGTGGTATTCGCGGGCTTACCTGCAAATGCACACATTGTTTGGCAGTCCGTGGCGCATGGAGTCCGTGCAAGATGCCCTGCCGGTTTTTCTGCAGGCGTATACGCGTCCCGATTACACGGCGGGCAGTGTCCTGATTTTCGGCTCGCAGCTCGAGAACACTCCGCTGGCGAAAGAGCAGGCCGAGCTGCCGGACACGTGGAATGCCCAATACGCCTATCCGCACCTGGAATTTGCGACCGTGCAATCGGCGATGCAGAAGATCGAGCGGGAAGCCAGCGGCAGGTTCCCGGTCTTTCGGGGAGACTTCGGGCCGTACTGGGAAGACGGTTACGGGTCGGATGCCAAGTACACGGCGCTGCACCGGGAGAATCAGGAACGCATCCTGAGCGCGGAAAAGCTTTCTGTATTGCCCTCGATTCTTTCCCCGAATCTGCGTCCGGACTTGTCGCTTCTCAGCTCGGCGTGGCTGAACGAGCTGACCTACGACGAACATACCTGGACCTATGTCGGGGCGACCTCGCAGCCCGAGCATCAGCAAAGCCAAGACCAGATTGCGCTGAAGCGGGCGCGGGTGGTCGAGGCGAAACGACAAATCGACGAATCGGTACAGCGCAGCATGGCGCAACTCACCGGCATGTTATCGCCGCAACAGAATTCCGTGGCGGTTTTTAACGCGCTCAGCTGGCCGCGGAATGGCATGGTAGACATCGATCTGCCGAACGGCACCGAGATCATGGATAACACCACCAGGCAGCCGGTGCCATTCGATGTGTTGTTCGTGGGCAAGGGCATTCAGCTCCCGGGGTTCGGCAGTGGATACAGGCGCGTGCGATTTGAAGCGAAGGATGTTCCGGCGGTGGGGTACAAGTTGTATTCGCTGCAGACGAGCAAAGGCGGAGATGTTGCCCACCCAGACGTGAAAACGGACGAGATTGAGAATCAGTATTACCGCCTCGAGCTTGATCCCGCATCGGGAGCGGTTGCTGGAATTTTCGATAAGCAACTGGGCCGGGAGTTAGTCGAGCGAAGCAGTCCATACAAAATGGGAAGTTATCTTTACGTGACGGGTGGAGATGATATTCCAAACAACAGCCTGTATCGCTTTGGGGCCGGGCTGAATCCTCCGGCGCTGACCGTGCATGCGGCTGGGAACGGGAAGGTGACCGCGATTCGCCGTGCGCCCTTCGGAACAGTTATCAGCATGGAATCATCGTGCCTGAATACACCGAGCGTTCGGACGGAAGTCGTCCTTTACGACGGGGAGAAAAAAATTGAATTCCGGTACCAGATCCGCAAGGAACGCGTGCTGACGCGCGAGTCTGCGTACATTGCTTTTCCGCTGGATATTGCGAATCCGACGTTTACCTACGGCAACCAGATCGGGTGGGTGAACCCCGCCAAGGACGAACTGCCGGGCGGAAGCCGTGAATGGTATGTTGCGCGCCACTGGACGGCAGTGACGGGCGCGAATGCCGCCGTAACGCTGGTTCCCGTCGATGCGCCACTGGTTGCGTTCGGCGACATCGTTCGCGGGAACTGGCCCGCTGAATTCAAGCCGAAGAGCAGCGCGCTCTATTCATGGCTCATGAACAACTACTGGGGAACGAATTTTCCTGCGTGGCAAGGCGGGGATTACACGTTTCGTTATGTTTTCACCAGTGGTACTGTCGCGGATCCGGTGGCGGCGAATCGGTTCGGAAGCGAGGCCATGACGCCGCTCGAAGCCACGCTAGTTCCCCAAGGGACAGGAGAGTCCAGGCTCCCACTCGATCAAGCTGGATTGCTGGAGATTGACAGTCCGCAGGTAAACCTGTCGACCTGGAAGATTGCGGAAGACGGGGAGGGTTCCGTGCTGCGTCTGGAAGAGACTGCGGGACGCGCTTCGCGGGTGCGAATACAGAGCAGGTATTTTGCATTTGTGCGTGCATGGGTTGCTTCGGAATTGGAAGACAAGGTTTCCACCCTGCCCGTTGCGGATGGTCGAATCGAGATTTCACTGCAGCCATTTCAGACATTCACGCTGCGGGTGGAAACGGTGCCGGCGGCTGCGCTTGCCAGTCGATAAGGGCGAACTGAGATCGGTGCGCTTGGGCAGGGACGTCGTGAGTTGCTGAAACGGAACTCCAGCAGGAGGAATGATGCAGGATGCGACCGTTGGCCTGGTGTTGCTGGTGATTGCAGGCGTCATGAATGCGAGTTTCACGCTGCCCATGAAGTTCACGAAAAAGTGGGCCTGGGAAAACACCTGGACGGTATGGACGATCGTTGGCCTGCTGATCCTCCCACCCCTGACGGCCTACCTGACGATTCCGAATCTGGGGGCGGTTTACGCGCGTGCCGGTACACAGAGTATCGTGCTGGTCGCCTTGTGCGGTCTGGCTTGGGGAGTGGCGCAGGTCCTGTTTGGGCTCGCCGTTAATGCGATCGGGATCGCACTGGGTTTCGCGATTGTGCTGGGACTTTCGGCGGCCCTGGGAAGTCTGATTCCGCTGATCCGGTTACATCCGGAGAAGATCTTCACGGCTGCGGGGCTCACCGCAATCGGCGGTGTTGTGTTGGTAATCGTGGGAGTGTCGGTATGCGCGATCGCGGGTCGAAAGCGGGAGCGCGCGCTGGGCACCGTCGAAGAACACAAGATGTCATTTTCGGCGGGGCTGGCCTGCGCCATTTTGAGCGGGATCTGCGCTGCCGCCATGAATTTCGGCGTGGCTTTCGGAGGCGCGCTGAGCGGGGCGGCGGAAGCCGAGGGCGCCAGCCGGGTATGGAGCATCAACGCGGTGTGGTTCCCGCTGATGGTGGCGGGCGCGCTTCCCAGCTTTTTCTATTGCACGTACCTGATGCGAAAGAACAAGACCTCTTCGAACTTTTCTGTTCCGGGGACGGGCTCTTACTGGTTGCTGGCTGCACTCATGGCGGTGCTGTGGTTTGCGAGCACCATCATGTACGGAGCAGCCAGCGGCAAACTCGGCGAACTTGGCGCTGTCCTGGGATGGCCGCTCTTCATGTCGCTGATTGTGATCACGGCGAGCGTTCTGGGCATTGCAACCGGCGAATGGAAAAACACGGGCAAGGGTCCGCTGAGAATACAAATGACGGGCGCAGCCATCCTGGTGCTGGCGGTGATCGTGCTGTCGCGGGCTGGAATGTGAGGTTAGATGGATGAGAGCCAACATCCCGATAGCCGATCCTGACTGGCGAGTGCAGACAACCGCACGATGCAAACGATCTGCATTCTGCATGGTTCGGGGAATTCTTTGCGCCGCTGTGATTCTGGGGGTCGCGGCAGCGCAAGCCGGCAACCTGTTTGCGCAAAGCGCGACTTCTTTTTCCTCGCAAGCGACGGGCGAATCCGCAAAATCCACAGCGCGCTTGCAGGATCCGGTCTTGCACAGCAAATCACTGGGCCGGTCGATGACATACCGGATCCTGCTACCCAGGGACTATTTCGCCGGCAGTCAGACGTATCCGGTTTTATATCTGCTTCACGGTTGGCACGGGGATTTCCAGAACTGGAGCACGCTGACGAAGCTGACACGCTATGCGGAAAACATTCCGTTGATTGTTGTGATGCTGGATGCAGGCGACTCGTGGTATGTCGACTCGGCGAGCGTAGCGCAGGACAAGTTCGAGCAGTATGTGGTCCGCGATGTGATTCAGGAAGTCGACCAGCGTTGGCGCACAGTGCGGTCGGCTCACGGACGCGTGGTCGCCGGTCTTTCCATGGGCGGATACGGCGCGGTCAAGTTTGCGCTGGAGTATCCGGATGTATTCGGGCTTGCCGCCAGCCTGAGCGGAGCTTTCAACGCCGCGTTACCCGAGCTTGGGGAGGAACGGGCCGATCTCCAACCGAGCCTTAGGAGCGCGTTCGGGGATGCGCACAACAAAACACGCGAGCAAAACGATCTATATGCGCTCGCCAATGCCGCAAAGGTTCAGAAGGTTCCCTACCTCTATATCGACTGCGGCAATCAGGATTCGTCGTTTTTAGAGCCCAACCGCAGGCTGGCCGCCATCTTGAGCCGGAGGAAGTTTGCTTACGAGTACCACGAGTATCCGGGAGAACACACCTGGCAGTACTGGGATGAGCATCTTCCGGCTGTGCTGAATCTGGTGCAGCGCGAAATTATCGAGAAGCAGAAATCGCAGTGATTTCAGAGGACGGATTCATATGGATAAATACAGGGTATTGTTCGTGGTCATGGTAGTTCTCATCGCTCTGGGTTGCGGCCACGCTGCTTCCGACAAACCGGCAGACCCAAAGAACGTCGCCACCCGGCTCAACTTCCCGTATTCCCAAGGCTGGCTCGGTGCTGATGATGCGTACTCGGTTCCGTTTGCTCCTGGAAAAAGTATTTGGCTTTTCGGCGATACGTTCGCCGGGGACGTCGGCAACATGGATCGCAATAAGACCACAATGGTGCGCAATAGCGTCGCCGTGAGCACGTGCGCGCCCGGCAAGGATTGCACAATCCAGTACTACTGGAAGAATCAGAAGTCCGCCAAGCCGCGTTCATTTTTCGATACGGGCACCGACGACGAGTGGTATTGGCCGTTGGATGGCTACCTGGATGGCGGCACGCTGTATGTGTCGCTGATGATCGTGCGCAACAAGCCAGGTGCGGGCCCGGCCGATCCGTTCGGATTTGAGATTGCGGGCACCCGATGGGCGAAGGTCACGAACGCGCTGGCCACGCCGGATCAGTGGAAGATTTCCATCAAAGACCTCACCTCGCGCGATTTGTGGCCTGGGTCTTCCATTGTGCGCGACAGGGAATATGTCCTGTTCTATACGCAAGCCTCGCAGGGAGAGGGCAAGGGCTACATGATCGTCATGCGGGTGCCGGCATCGAAGATGGAGAATCCCGAAAAGAACTGGGAATACCTGGGGAAGGACGGGAAGTGGGCCGGGGGGCTTCCGCACGGCGATGCGCAACACGTGATCGATCAGGCCATCAGCGAGATGAGCGTTCGCTATCATCCGTCGGCGAAGAAGTGGGTCGCGATCTCGCCGGGAATCGAATTTCCCAGCAAGCGGGTAATCGCAAGAACTGCCGACTCGGCCATTGGGCCGTGGTCGCAGCCGCAGGACATCTTTGAGTTCCCCGAGATGAAGACCACCAATCCCATCTACGACAAAGATACGTTCTGTTACGCGACCAAGGAGCACACCGAGTTCGGGGACTCGAACATTGTGCTGACCTATGCCTGCAACTCGAGTGTGCTGGCCAAGGTGATGAACAATTTAAAACTCTATCGGCCGCAGGTCGTGGTACTGGATGTTCCCAAATAGAGGATTGCTGTCGCCGCAAGCGGCAGATTTCGAGAGATTACGTTGACCGAGTTCAACCGGAGACAATTTCTGGGAGGGTTGGTTGCGGCGAGCGCCGCGGTGGGTGCTCCCGGGGCGTTGGCTTCCGACCGCCAGCAAGCGGACGCGA
The DNA here is from genome assembly GCA_963733805.1 of uncultured Acidobacteriota bacterium. Lineage (GTDB taxonomy): Bacteria > Acidobacteriota > Terriglobia > Terriglobales > Acidobacteriaceae > Gp1-AA133. The sequence continues at coordinate 205,578 of CAVTEO010000019.1, forward strand.
AAAGGCGCGGGGGCGCGAAGCAGGGCGAGGCCATCGACTTCCGCTATGCGCCGCGACTCTCGCAGGCGACGATCTGCTTTCCGGACGATCCCAGGAAGTCCCTGGTTGGCCAGAGTGGGGAACTGCGCTACGGGTTCGCGAAAGGATTACTGGTCGGAATGGAGGACTTCGCGACGGTCTGCTCATTTTCGCTGGCGGGTATGCAGGACGATCGGGTTGCGCGGCAGTGGATGGAGGCCCCGCACATCCCCATCGTGCACACGTCCATCGAGCGGCCAACGGCCACGCTCGAGTTGACGGCCTTCGCAACCCGGCACGCGAATGAGGGCCGGGTCGACAACGTTCTTCTGACCATACGGCCGAAGAGCGGCGCCGTAGCTGCCGTTCCGCGAATACACATCCGAACCTGCACCGCGCTGAAGCAGGTCTCGGGGCCGCCCACAATCACCGTGGCCGACGCGAGTACCAATGCAGTTTTTCTGGTGGCTGCCAAACTGGGGCCAGCGCTGGATTTTGCGACCTGGTGGGAAGAAGGCGGGTACACGCTCTACCTTCCGCACTGCGAGGCGACACGCGAGAAGCCCGCGCAATACTTCGTGCGCTTGCCGCAGGAGGGCCAGACGGCCGAGAGTCTGCAAAGTATATTGCAGCATCCGGAGGCCCTGGCCGACGAGGCGCGTGATTTCTGGAAGCAATGGAAACCGTTCGGAAGCACTTCCTGGAGTTTGCCGGGAAGGCCCGGCGAATTTCTGACTGCGTGCGCGCGTAACATTCAGCAATCGCGTGAGGAGAAAGACGGCCGTCTGGTATTTCAAGTCGGGCCGACGGTTTACCGCGGGCTCTGGATCGTGGACGGAAACTTCCTGCTCGAGGCTGCGCGCTACCTGGGTTACGACAAAGAGGCCGATGATGGGTTGCTGGCTGAGTGGGGGAAGCAATTGCCGTCGGGGCAGGTGGTGGCGGCGGTCCCGGGCGAGCACTGGAAGGATACGGCCATTGCGATGTTCACGCTGGTCCGGCAGTGTGAACTGAAACAAGAATGGCAATTCTTCAAGGATCTCGAACCCAACGTGCGGCGTGCGATCGAGTTCCTGGTCAAACAACGCGACCTGGCCCGCGTCGGCAAGAGCGCCAACGGCCGTTACGGATTGCTCGCGCCAGGATTTGCGGATGGTGGAATTGGCGGCGTTCGTTCGGAGTTCACTAACACCGTCTGGACGCTCGCCGGGTTGAAAGCGGTGGCAACGGCCGCGGAACGTTTGCAGATGGACTCGTTACGAATTGCGGGCACCTTTTATGACGAACTGCGCGCGGCGTTGCTCGCGGCGGCAAAGCAGGAAATGACGCGCCATCCTGACGGATTCGAGTATCTGCCGATGCTGGCCCGCGACGATGATGCTTGGCGCGATCCCGAGCCCTGGAACCGGCCGCGGCCACAATCTGCGCAGTGGGCGCTCTCGCACGCAATTTTCCCGGGGCTGGTGTTTGAGAAACGCGATCCTATCGTGCAGGGTCACATTGCCCTGCTGCAGTCGTGCACGCAAGAAGACATTCCCGCCGAGACTGGCTGGCTCTGGCATGAGAGTTTCTGGAACTACAACGCCTCGTTCGCGGCGCATGTCTACCTCTGGGCTGGACAACCCGAGTGGGCGGAGAGAACGTTCCGAGGATTTCTGAATCATGCTTCGCCTCTCTATTGCTGGAGGGAAGAGCAACCGCTGCAGCACGCGCTTCTCGGCCAGGATTGGGGCGATATGCCGCACAACTGGGCCAGCGCCGAGTGCGTGCGCTATCTGCGACATCGGCTGGTGCTGGAGGATGGGACGCGGTTGCGGCTGATCGAAGGCTTTGTGGCGGAGGACCCCAAGGTTGTGCGTCTCGAAAACACGCCGACTCGTTTCGGGCGAGTGCATCTGGAAATGGAGCCAACCGGCCCTCGTGCCGGATGGAGGATGACTTTTGCGATTGAGGGGAAACAGATTCCGGAGGCTGTTGAAATGCCCGCGCTGGTTGCTGGCTCCAGGTTTCAGAAGGCGGAAGGCGCGCAGGCTCACGAACAGGGTGGGAGAGTCTTGATCGATCCCGCCTCTCGGAAGTGGAGCGTTTTGTGGCGGTGAATCGCTTGTGCGTTTCTGGGTGAACGGAACCTTAAACCGCACAGGGCGCAGAGAACTACCGCAGAGGACGCAGATCTTTTTTCGCGATGTGGACTCTTGTTTTTCTGTTCTCTTTTCGCGCTCCCTCCTTGCTGGTCTTCCTTCTTTTTGCCTCTGTTGCATCACTGTTAAGCGATGTGGAGTGATCACTCCCGCTGCGGGTACGCTCACGTTGGTGAGCAGGTCTGCGCCGCATCAGATGTTCGGCTTGGTCTCCCTCGGGTCCAAGTTACACGATAAGGGTCTGCGCGGTTCTGCCTAGGACACGCGGAACGCGCCATCTCTGGCCTAATTTTAGAATAGCAATTTGAGTGGGGTGGTTGTGACACGTTCTCGAACTTTATATGTCGCGTGGCTACAAAGAGATGAGTGGGATTTGTGACCGGCGGGGGGCTTGACGGGTGACGGAGGTCACAAAATCTCAGAGCAGGCTATGACGCCAGACTGCGAAGCGGCACGCCCACACGAATCCTTAGGAGTGCGGGACGCTTCCGGGACGATTATCCGTATAAAGAAACAATTTACGATCGTTTAAGGCTTAAAAGTTCAAAAAAAGGTTGACCAATGGAGAAAAGTGGCGTTACCATGCGCGCAGAATTAGACGCTTTTATAGGAAATACATAGAGACGCACGTCTGCGCATTGAACAGAAAAGAGGTAGCAAAATGCTCGAGCGTCGGTCTGTAGCCGCCATGATGCGGCATGGGTTTGCAGCAGTCGGTCTGGTTTTGCTGTGCTGCCTGGTGGCGAGCGCACAATTCGACACCGGCACCATCGCGGGGTCGGTGACGGACCCGTCAGGAGCCATGGTCGCGAAGGCATCGGTGACTATCGCCAATGTTGGCACGGGGATTCGCCGGACGATCGAAACCGATAGCGGCGGGAATTTTGTCGCGTCGGCGGTGCCGTTCGGGACGTATGAAGTGTCGGCGACATCGAGTGGTTTTGCGGAAGTGAAGAGCCAGGAGATCGTGCTTAGCGTGGGTGCGACGGTGCACGTGAACCTGAAGCTCGCTATGGCCGCCTCGGAGCAGACGATTGAAGTAACGGGGACGACGACCACGGTTGCGACCGAGTCGACTACTAGCGGCACTACGTTGAACGCGACACAGATTTCGAATCTGCCCGTCAATGGACGAGACGTGAGCAATTTCCTCGAGATCGCTCCCGGATCGGTCGGCTCGACCGGCTTTTTTCAAGGCAGCGTCAATGGCCTGGACAATATTTTCACAGGTCTGAATATTACGGTCGATGGCCAGAATGCGACGCGCGGGGATATCAACGGTTTCCTTAACACCGAAGGACAGGAAGGGGCCCGCGTTACGCGCTCCAGTATCGACAGCATTCAGGAAATCAACTTCTCGAACAACGGCTACAGCGCGGAATACGGTCACTCGCTGGGTCCGCAGATGAATATCATCACCAAGTCCGGGACCAATGGCTTCCACGGCACGCTCTTCGAATTCCTTCGCAACGATGCGCTCGATGCCCGGGACTATTTCGATAAGACCGGACCGCGGGCACCGCTGCGCCTGAACCAATTCGGCGGTAACCTCGCTGGTCCGATCATCAAGAACAAGCTGTTCTTTTTCGTGAACTACGAGGGTGACCGCACCACGATTACATCAATTAACCCGGTGTATCACGTTCTGAGTGCCTCGGCGCGTGCAGGGTTTGTCGACCCCAACATGCAGGACATGCTGAACCAGCTAGCTCCCTTGCCAGCAGGCTGCGACGTCATCCCGACGCCGGTCTCCTGCCAGTACCTGGGCAACCCCGATTTTGTTGTTATCGACGCTAAGCTGCCCACAACCGTGCGCGAGGACACAGGGTCGATCCGGCTCGACTACAACCTCTCGGATCGCGATCGATTCATGTTCCGGTACAACATTAACGACTCGTTGACCAACTATACGTTCGGCTTGAACCAAGGGCAGGTCTCTCCACAGAAGTTGCGCACGCAACTGGGCAAGTTCGACTATACCCACACATTTACGCCGAAACTGCTCAACGAATTCAGCGTCGGGGTCGACCGCTTCTACTCCGATACCAATTCGAATACTCCCCAGAATACGAATGCGGGCACGCCGCTGGTCGGCTGGGGCGGGTTCTTCACGGATCTTGGCGCGTTGCCCGGCCCCAACACTTTTAATCAGATAACTCCATTCACGATATACGAACTGTTCGATACGGTCACCGCTACGGCGGGGAGTCATACGCTGAAATTCGGCACGAACATTCGCCTGAACCGCCTCAACACGTGGTTGCGGCCGCAGCAAGTGTATCTGTACGGAAGCCTGGCGGATTTGCAGGGCGCGGATCCTTTCTGTACCCCCGGTACAAATTGTCCTTTTGTCCTGCAAAAAATCGGGTATCCCGGCTTCCTCGGCATCCGGAATTCTAACTGGGATTTCTACGTTCAGGACGATTGGCGAGTGACCCGCAACCTGACACTCAACCTCGGGTTGCGATACGACTACAACAGGGTGTGGAGCGAGGGGCAAGGGCGTATGCGGAACTTTGACTTTGCCACACAGTCATTTCTGCCAGCTGGAGCAAGTGCGTACGACGCACCCGCCCACGACTTCGCCCCCCGCGTGGGCTTCGCCTGGGACCCCTTTGGCAAGGGTAAGACTGCCATTCACGGTTATGGCGGGTTGTTTTATATGCCGATGCAGATGGGTTTCGGGCTGACCACGAATATTCCCGAGTTTTCGAACTACAATGTTGATCTCTTCACGGCCATTTTCAGCAACCCAACCATCCCGATCGCTTATCCTGCTGCGAATCCGCCGCTGGTTCCGGCCATACAGAACGTGACGATCTTCCCCACGCACCCGCGAGACCCACTTTCCACAAACTGGATGTTTGGAATCCAGCAGCAAGTCTTTAGAGACTCCGTCTTGACGCTCAACTACATCGGCAACAAGGTGACGCACATGCAGGCGGGCGTCTCTTTTGCTGCCGTCAATCTGAACCCGCAGAACCCCGCCGGTGGACGAACCTGCTTCGGCAATCCGGGGAATCCCAGCGCCTGCCAGTACGCCAACGAAAATAATCAGCCGGACGTGCTCTCGTCGACGTACAACGCGTTACAGGCACAACTACGCAGCAACCTTGGCAAGAAACTCAACCTGGAGGCTAATTACACCTGGTCGCACGAAATGGACAATCTAGTCAATGTGTTCGGCGGCTGGTCCGATCCTTTCGACATCAACCTCGACCGTGGAAGCGGCGACTGGGACGTGCGGCACAATTTCACCGGCAGTGTGGTCTATAGTTTGCCGGAATTGAAGGGCACCAGTATGTGGGAGCGCGGGGTGCTCGGAGGCTGGCAGGTCTCCAGCATCCTCCAGACGCGCAGCGGTCTACCAACCAACATACAGTTAGTGAGCGGCTTCTTCGGGAATCCGATGCGACCCAACTACACGGGCCAACCACTCACAGTGGCGAGCGCCAAATGGCCGAACGGGAACTACAATCCTGCGGCCTTCGAGGTTCCGCCAGGATGGAACGGCATCTGGGATGACCCCAGCACCATCGGAACGGTGGGACGCAATGCGCAGCGTGGCCCCGGATTTTTTCAATTGGACTTCTCGCTGATGAAGAACTTCCGGATCACGGAAAGCTCGCAGATCCAGTTCCGGACGGATTTCTTCAACATCTTCAACCATCCGAACTTTGCGAATCCCGACGGCGGCATCTGTCTTTCGGTAGATGCAACGACCGGCGCTTGCTCGACCAACGGAAACTTCGGCGTTAGCACTGCGACCGTCGCCAGCTTGGCTGGTGGGGCGATCGGCAATGGGACCTCGCGGCAGATTCAGTTCTCTTTGAAGTTTATGTTCTAGGAGGGGCAGAAGAAATAGTTAGTCGCGGCGGCTGAAGGCGCTTGCGAGAGTGATGCTTTATGGCGTGCCTTAAGGCGCGCCCTGATGCGAATCGTTCGTCCGCATCGTGCCAGGATAATCAGCCTGTAAACGCAAGGTCCCTCGACTCCGCTCGGGATGACAAAGTGGTGGTAGTTGGAATTCTTGAGGAAGGAATACTGCTGGGTGAGCGGGAACCGAAGCTACGCTGAGGTTCTCTTCGTCTTAATGAAGGAAGTCACGGCATGATGCAAGTGGATTGGGCGAGCGGGCTTTTGAAGCAGGCTGCGGATGTGCGCGAGAGCGTGAAGCTGCTCGGGCAGTTGGATGGGATTTTCGCCGACTCGAGCGCGCTGCGGGCGATGGATCCGGACACGGTTGTGTATCGCGTGCAGGCCTGGTGTCCTGTACCGGAGGGTGCCGAAGGCGGTTTGTTCTGGGGAAGCACCGTGGTCGAGCCGGGCGAGGTGGGCGGCGAATATTTCATGACGCATGGGCACTTCCATACCAGGCGCGACCGCACGGAATACTACGGGACGGTGGCGGGCGAGGGCGCGCTGATCCTGATGGACGAGAACCGCAAGACCCGCATGGAAACGATGTCGCCCGGGAGCCTGCATTTCATCCCGCCGCATACCGGCCATCGGGTCGCGAACACTGGGCGCGCGCCTTTGCGATTTGTTGCCTGCTGGCCTGCCGATGCCGGCCACGACTATGACAGCATTCGCAAGCATGGATTCAGTGCGCGGCTGCTGAACGTGAATGGCAGCGCCACGCTGGTGCGGAGCGGTTCGTGAAGGCAGAGATGCCCAATTTGCCGACGACGGTGCGGCGGTTCGAATCCGGCCTCGACATACGATTCCTGAAAAATCCGTTGCACTTCGAGTATGGACCCGGAGTATTTGGTCCAGAGCCTGAATATCGTTCACTGGACGCTATCCGCGCGAGTTTGCGGGATCCGAAGTGCTCGGGTCCTGATCCGGTATACGCGATTGCGATGGACGTCGGGCGTGAACCGGACCGGGAAGAACTGCTGCGGCGCATGCTGCTGTTCGGAATTGTGATTTATGCGGCGGGCCGGTTGGGAGAAGAGCCGGTGCGCAGCCAGGGTCATGTGCACGCCATCGCTCCGCACTGCGGATGGTCGACTCCGGAATTGTTCGAGATCTGGGAGGGGCGAGCAGTGGTGTACGCGCAGCAGAACTCCGGAGACGATCCGGGAGTTTGCCTTGCGATTCATGCCGGCCCGGGCGAGCGCGTCGTCATGCCGCCGGGATGGGCCCACTACGTTGTCAACGCCGATCCAGATTCCGAGTTGGTGTTCGGGGCGTGGTGCGATCGCCAGTACGGTTTCGACTATACGCAAATGCGCGCCCACCACGGGCTCGCGTGGTACCCGTTGCTCGACGAAAATGGAGGGATCGGCTGGAAGGCGAATCCATCGTACTCGACGTCGAAGATTGAAACTCGCAGGGCGCGGGCTTATCCGGAACTTGGGATGCCAACCTCGCAGCCAATTTACGAACTTTTTCGAGAGAATCCGGACTCCGTTCAGTGGGTGTCCGATCCGGCGCGGTTGAGCAGCCTTTGGCCGAACTTCGAGCCTTGAGCATCCGTCGACTTTTCTTTTCCCATAACGCGACAGGGAGATATCCATGAGATCCAGATGGCTTCTGACTCTCGCTCTGATGCTTTGGGTCTTGCCGACTTGCGCGCAACAGGCTTCGTTTCTTGCCGAGGACGCCGGGAACAAGTATTGGATCAAGACGGACGTGGTTTATGGCGTGGAGAACGGCCACGAGAACAAGTTGGACGTCATCTATCCGCACAATGCGACCGAGGCCGTGCCGGCAGTCATTTATATCCATGGAGGCGGATGGATCCTGGGGGACAAGGCGGGCGCGGTGCTGGAAGTCCTGCCGTATTTGCAGATAGGGTGGGCGGCGGTCAATGTCGAATACCGGTTGGCGAATGTTTCCAAGGCGCCGGCCGCGGTTGAGGATTGCAGGTGCGCCCTGCGCTGGGTCGTCCGCAATGCCAGGGAATATCACATCGATCCGGCGCGGCTGGTGGTGACGGGGCACTCGGCCGGAGGGCACTTGTCGCTGATGACCGGAATGCTGCTGGAAAGCGATGGTCTTGACAATGATTGCGCCAGCGACGGCAAGGAGGCAGAACCGCGGGTTGCGGCGATCGTGAACTGGTTCGGCCCGGCCGATGTGGGTGATTTGCTAGCCGGCAAGAATCGTAAAAACTATGCCCTGGAATGGTTCGGCAGCCTGATGAATAAAGAAGAGGTCGCGCGTCTGGTCTCGCCGCTGACCTATGTGCGCAAGAGCAATCCTCCGATTATCACAATTCATGGCGACGGGGACGACGTCGTTCCTTACGATCACGCGGTGCGCCTTCATAAGGCGCTCGATCAGGCTGGAGTTCCGAATCAATTATTCACGGTCAAAGGCGGCGGCCATGGAGAGTTCGCGGATGACGATAACCGTCAGGCGTACGCCGCGATCCGGAAATTTCTGGCGAAATACAATCTGGGATCTGTGAAATAACAACCTGAATTCAGCATGGATGGTCGTCGCCGGGTAAGGATCGCCCTGCGTGGGCCGAGGGCTGCGTTGACGGTACGGCCCTTGGGATGCCGCATCGCGCCAATCTCCACGGTGGAAGCAGCGGGCGGGCCGCTTTTCAGGCTCTCCGGTTCGATCTCGCGGTTTTTCCCCTCCCGACCGGATGGATGGAAATGTGTTGAAAATGTAAAGTCTCCCAATCGTAGTAGCCGCCGGGGTGACGGCTCAGCACTCACCTCTTGTTGAAAGCGACGCCCCCACGTCGCCAGGCAGATATCTCCTTCCCCACAAGCGGTCACAAACGATTCAAGGGTCCCCACGACTCCCGGGTATCGCTCAATCCCGGGAAGCCACTGGATTTGCACAAGCGCCGAGAGCCGGCGTGGTCGCACTGGTGTGTGCGCACCCAAAAAGGTAGGAGGCCAAATGGTCAGTAGAAAGCTGTCCCAGGTTTCGCTGCAATTGTTGCTCGTTCTTGCTGCTGCGCTGCCCGCGGTGAGCCAGTCGTATCGCGTGCAGTGTCCAGCCGCCACTGCGGCTCACCCCAGACCGCGCTGCATGCATTTAAGCGGCGGCGATGGTTTCGTAACGATGGCCGATGCGGGGGCAGATCCGCTGCCCACCTACATCTTTGGGTTCAGCAGCCTGTGCCGGAAGGCAAACGGATCTGCCTGCACGGGCGGCGGATCGAACACGAACGGGACCATCTCGCCGGGCATCGTGAGTTCGCTGACGGGGGGCGGAGCAACCGCCGACCGCTTGCTGACGGACCCAGCCCTCATCCTGTCGGAAGGCTTCCTGGCGGCGAATGAATCAGCGCCGACCATCGCACTCGATGAAGACGATGATTTCTATCTCAGTCTGTCGAACGTTGCCATGGCGATGAGGCCGGATCTGTTTGATGGCCACTCGGTGCACTGGCATGGATACGCGCAGGCCGCGTCGATTTTTGACGGCCTCCCGGATGCGTCGATCGCGGTCGTTCCGGGCGCGAGCATGACCTATTACTACAAGGCGACGGACGCAGGCACGTACATGTATCACTGCCACGTCGAGGCGGCTGAGCACATGCAGATGGGCATGCTGGGCAGCTTGTACGTGAGGCCCCGTCAGAATCGGACGGGCGTTGCCGGCAACTCCGCAGTCCCGCGTGCAAGGCTCGGCGGCAACAACGCTGCCAACGCGCCCCTTGGCTATGCCTACAACGATGGCGATGGCACGACGCGCTACGACGTTGAGTACACCCTGCAGATGGCGGGATTCGATCCTGACTTCCACCAGGCAGACCTGACCTTCCAATCGCTGCCGTTTTCGGCGATGAACGATCGTTACTTCATGCTCAATGGCCGCAGCTATCCGGAAACCATCGACAGCGATCCGAATTTCCGGGGTACGCAAGCCGCCAATGGCGTGATTCACAAGTCCCAGCCCATTCACAGCCTGATCACGGCTCGCGCCGGCCAACGGATTCTTCTGCGGATTTCCAACCTGAGCGTGACGCAGTTCAGCACGCTGGCGACCATGGGAATTCCGATGCAGGTGGTGGGCATCGACGCGCGTCTTCTGCGGGATGAAGCGGGCGCCAACCTCTACTACTCGACCAACTCGGTCACGATCGGCGGCGGCCAGACGGTGGACGCGATTCTCGACACCACCGGATTGCCGGTAGGTGGACGCTATTTCCTCTACAACGCCAACCTGCATCACCTGGCGAATGACTCGACCAATTTCGGCGGAATGATGACTGAGATCCGCATCACCAATTAGGAGGCAGTGATGAGTCCGTTTGAACAGAACAAAATCACGCAGGGAGCACGGTGGCTGGCAGTCGCCGTGATGTTGGCGGTGCTGTTCTTCGCTCCTCCTTCGATGCATGCGGCGATCCCCGGAGAAACCGGCAGCAGCTTCAATTTGTCGGCGAGCGCCGGCTATGTTTCGATGCCCGACGGTGCCTCGATTTATGCATGGGGCTACGCCGGCGCCTCGGGGCGGATGCAGCTGCCCGGTCCGACTTTGATTGTGAATGCTGGCACCGCGGTGACGGTGGCGCTCAGCAACAATCTTCCGGTAGCAGCAGGGAACACCTCGATCGTATTCCCGGGGCAGGATGTGACCGCGACCGGCGGTGTCGCGGGCCTGCTTACTCACGAAGCTCAACCGGGCGGGACCGTGACCTATACGTTCACACCGCAACGACCAGGCACCTACCAGTACCACAGCGGCACGCGCACCGATCTGCAAATCGAGATGGGGATGTACGGCGCGCTGATCGTGCTTCCTTCGAGCAGCACCGGTTGCAGCAAGGGGACCTACTCGCTGGCGGCGTCCGCCTACAACGACGTTGCGGGCGCGGCCGTGAATCCGACCTGTTACGACCGCGAGTACCTGTTTGTGCTGAGTGAAATGCAGATTGAGATTCACCAGGCGGTCGAGGCGCAGGCGAGCGGCCCGGGACCCATCGACGTTGCGATGGAGCCCTACACGCCCGAGTACTGGATGATCAACGGCCGCGGAGCTCCAAGCACGATGGAGCCGTTGAATTCCGGTGTGATGCCGCACCAGCCTTACAACTCGATGCCGCTGATGCACCCGGGCGACAAGGTTCTGCTGCGAGTGATCGGCGCGGGGCGCGACATGCACACCTTCCATACGCACGGCAACCACGTGCGCGTACTGGCGCGCGACGGTCAGTTGCTGGTCAGCCCAAGAGATCCATCCAAGCTTGAAGGCAAGCTGGAGTTTTCTATTCCGTCTCTGCCGGGGCAGACGGTCGATGGAATCTTTGAATGGACGGGCAAGGATCTGGGTTGGGACGTCTACGGCCATACCGCGGCGGATGGCATTGGATGCACGCCTGCCACAGGCTACGACGTGACGACGCACGAGTGGTGTCCCGATCATCGCAAACCCATTCCTGTGCTGTTGCCGAATCCGAACGTCCTGATGAACGGCGGCTGGTACAGCGGCAGTCCTTATCTTGGCGACCTGGTGCAACTGCCACCGGGGCAGGGCGGACTCAATCCCAACGCCGGCTTCACCTACATGTGGCACTCGCACGTGGAGCGCGAGTTGACCAACGGCAACATTTTTCCGGGCGGGCTGATGACCATGCTGATTGTTGAACCCCCGACTGCCCCCATTAACGAATTGCAGTGAGGCGAAGGAGAGAACCGATGCAATCCACGTTTCTAAAGATGACCTTGAAGAGGGCAGTAAAGATATGGGCCGTCGTCATGTTTGCGGCGGTGGCATCCTTCGCCCAGCCACATGACGTCTACCTTTCGGCGCAGAAGTACACCAAGACTCTGCCGGGTGGCGCCACGGCGAAGATGTGGATCTTCGCATCCTGCGACGCCACATTCACAACCTGCACGCCTGGGTCGGCACAGACGCCAGGTGGTGCGGTCGAAGTCGGCGCGCCGGGGCCGCAGATCGATGTGCCGTTGACGGCGACCAGTCTGGTCCTGCACGTGCAAAACAACTTAACCGTGCCGGTGTCAGTGGTGATTCCGGGCTTGCCGGGTGGCACGTTGGGCACGCCGATTTACTTCGATCCTGCGACCGGGGACCAGGTGCTTGTCGGCACTCCGGGAGCGCGCGTGCGCTCATTCACGCTCGAAGTCGCACCGGGCGGCACCGGGGCTTACACATGGACCTCGCCGAAGCCAGGCACCTATCTCTATCAGAGCGGCACCATGCCCTCGATCCAGGTGCCGATGGGACTGTACGGAGCGCTAACCGTTCGAAGCGCTGCCAACCAGGCGTATCCAATTCCGGAGAGCGTGTACAACGCGGAGAGCGCGCTTCTGTTTAGCGAAATTGATCCCGTGCAGAACGGCGCTGTGGATGGGGCTGCGGGAGTGGCCGCCTATCCCAGCACGATCAATTACAAACCAACTTATTTCCTGATCAACGGCGTCGCTTACGACAAGACCGCCTCCGGGTCGTCGACTTTCTCAGTGGGAACGCCCGCGCCAGGAGCAACACAGTGGAATGTGCTGCTTCGGTTATTGAACGCAGGCACGCAATCGCACACAGCCCTGCCCCTGGGCTTGCCGATGACCCTGATTGCGGAGGACGGCAACGTACTGCCCACGCTGAAACGTCGTCAAGCCGATGCTTTGCTGGCAGCCGGCAAGACCATGGACGTAATCGTATCCCCTCCCCCAGCAGATGCGACCTACCCGCTCTTTGACCGCATGCTGCGGTTGACCAGCGCCGGCAGTCAGCCTGACAGCGGCATGCTGGCCTATCTGCAGGTGGGAGCGGGAACGCCTCCGCCGGTGGCGGGTGCGGGTCCCTCGGCGATTGACGACTCCTACGCGGTGTCGAAGGATGCCGCCTTCAGTGACAACGTTCTGAGCAACGACGTGGCGCTCACCTCCGCGACCCTGGTAAGCGGTCCGAAGAACGGAACGCTGACCCTCAATGCGAATGGCTCCTTCACCTATACCCCGAACCAGCATTTCTCGGGATCGGACTACTTCACCTATTACGGCAGCGCAGGCGGACCTCACAGCAACGTTGCGACGGTCGCCTTGAATGTTGGCTTCGTCAACGAAGCGCCGGTAGCACATGATGACGGAGTCTTCAACAACAGCATCGGCATGACCATCAAGTTGGCCAAGCCGGGCGTCCTCGGGAATGACGTCGACAACGATGGCGATGCCATCACGGCGGGACCGGCGCAGAGTGTTTCGGCGGGACTGGCGGTCACGCTCAATGCCGATGGCTCTTTCACCGCCACGGCGCCCAATGCGGGCACCTACACGTTCCAGTACGTCGCGAAGGATGCGGCATTGCAGAGCGCGCTGGCGACCGTGACCCTGCAGTTCGGCGCGGTGAGCAATCTTTCGATGACCGTCGTCGACCCGACCAGCACTCCCAATCAACCGGTGACGGAATACCGGTGGCTGGTGGAAGAAGATCGCACTTTCCATCACGAGGGTTTCAATCCTCTGCAGCCCTCGCTCGCGCTGGACTTCCACAGCAGTTACATGCCGGTGGTTGCGCAAGGTTGCGTGGGAGCACTGTGTGGGGAACAGATTCCGATCAGCGAAGCTGTTCTTGATCCTGCCAAATATTACTTTGTGTCGGTACTGCCGAACGATGCCGGGAGCGGCGAAGGGCACACCGTAGGTGGCGCACCGATTCGTCCCGGTCAGACATCCGTGCAGGTGCTGACCAATCCGCAGCCGCTCAAGACCGCGCAGATCAGCGTTCTGATCTTCGAAGACAACAGTCCGACGAACGGCGCAAACGACGGCAACGAAGCCGGTCTGAACAACTTCCAGATCACCGTGCTCGATGCGGGCGGCCGTTACGGAATGAACGGCGGGCAGATGTCATTTGATGCTTTCGGCAACCCGCTCAAAAACGCGCTGCGCGGAACGCCGGGTTGTCCGGGAACAGATCCGGTCGGAGTGATCCTCACCTGCCCGGACGGGACAGCCCTCATTCAGAACGTCGCGCCCGGCAAGTACACGCTGCTCGCGGATCCGCCCGCGGGAGCGAGGCGGGGCAACGGCAACAATGCGCCTCTGCGCCAGTGGGTGCAGACCGCGACCATCGAAGGTACGCGCGGCATCGATGCCTGGGTGAAGGCGGGCGAGCCGCCATACTTCCAGGAATTCGGGCCTCCCGGATATCACGTATTCATTGGGTTCATCGACGCCAATGCGCCGGTGGTACCGAGGCCGACTGGTCCCAACACGGTGGCCGGTACGGTTACGAACCTGCACATGTCGCGGCCGCCCGACCAGAGCCTCTACGACAGCAATTCCCGCGAGGCGCTGGCGTTCACGACCTGCTGGGTGGGTCTCAACTCCGGTAACGGGGTGGGCGACGACATCGCGGTCGCAAAGTGCGCCGACGATGGCAGCTTTACTCTGAGCAACATTCCCAACGGCACTTACGAATTGGTGGTGTGGGATCAGTGGCTCGACCAAATCATTGCTACCCGGGCACTCACTGTGCCAGGTGGCGGGAACGTGGGCAATGTGCCTGTGTTCAGCTGGTTCAGCCGTGTTGAGAACAACGTGTTTGTCGACGATGGTGGCGGCGATGCTGCGAATGCCGGCAACGGTATCTGGGACGATGGCGAGCAACCCGTGCCGAACGCCCCGGTTGCGGTTCGCTTCCGCGACGGCAGCATCTACCAGTTCAGCACCATGGACAACAGCGGGTACTACTCCTTTGACGAGGCGTTCCCGTTCTTCAACTGGATGGTGGTGGAAGCCGATCCGCAGAACCGCAAGACAACGGGTGTCGATATCACAGTGGACGGTGGAGGCCCAGTGGCTTCTGATCCGGAACGTGCGGGCGTGCTGAATTCAACTTATCCGACGGGCGAGTCCACGCGCCGCACGGAATTGGGCCCGGTTCGGACCCAAGGGTTCCAGGGATTCATTGGGCAAACGGCTGTCCTTAATTGGGGCCGCGTGCCTTACCAACTCGGCGAAAACGGCGGTATCACCGGCATGATCGCTTACGCTTCCACCCGAAGCGAAGATGATGTGCGCATGGCTGTGATCAACGAGTGGGAGCCCGGAGTTCCGAACGTAAAAATTCGTCTCTATCGAGAAGTGCAGGGCCAGAACGGCAGCAAAGGACTGGTGTTTGTTGCCGAGACGCTGAGCAGCAGTTGGGACGCTTCCAAGCCCACCGGCTGCCCGGGACAAAGCACGAGCGATCCGTTCTACGCTCAATCGCTGCAGGCTATCGGAGCACCGGTCGACCAGTGCTACGACGGCATGCACAACTGGAACCAGGTGCGTCCTGGGGTTTACGACGGCCGCTATTCGTTCACCGGAATTCCCTCGGGCAACTATGTGGTCGAAGTCGTGGTGCCGCCGGGTTACGAACTGGTGAAAGAAGAAGACAAGAACGTGCTCATCGGTGACTCCTACATTGCTCCTGTGGCAAACGAGGCAATGTTCGGTGTAGTGGCGGTGATGCCCGATCAGGCTCTGGTCCGCGCGGCCTTCGCGCCCAGCCCGGGAATTGCCAATCCCGCGTGCGTGGGTGACATTCGCCGCGTGCCTGACAATCTGAGCCTGTTCCCAACGATGGCTGCGCCGTACGCCGGGGCGGACGCTCCGACGTGCGATCGCAAGGAAGTCATCCTGACCGATCAATCTCAGGGTCTCGCGGATTTCCACCTCTTTACTTCCGTGCCCGTGGCATCGCATTTCACGGGCATGATCCTGGACGACCTGTCGCAGGAGTTTAATCAAGCGTCGCCGAACTTTGGTGAGAAGTGGGCGCCGCCATTCGTGCCAGTCTCGATTCGCGACTTCAACGGTCGCGAACTGGGCCGCACGTATTCGGATCAATTCGGCATCTTCAATGGCCTGGTGCCGTCTACCTGGAACGCGAACGTTCCACTTCCCAGCGGATACTCGCCGGGCATGATCACGACCTGCATGAATGATCCGGGGCCGATCCATGCCAACCTGAGCGACCCGAGCAGCCCGCTGATCACGGACCCTCAGTACAACCCGATGTACAGCAACTTCTGCTACACGATGCAGTACATGCCGGGCACGACCACGTATCTCGATACGCCGGTCCTGCCAACGGCGGCATTTGCCTCGGGTTACAACCCCGTGGATTGCGCTTTCCCGGACGGCACGCCGGCGATCAAGCAGGTCAATGGCGAGGGCGACGGACCGTTCATCACTCCTGGCGGAGCACGGACACTCACCATTACCGCCATGGGTCTGACCCCGGTGCCGAATCCGGCGTATGAAGGACCGGCAGCGACAACTGCGCCGTTCAATCAAAAGACGATCAACCGCGATCTGGGATTCTGCGGGGCACAAGGTCCCTGCGCTCCGATGGTCAAGATCGGTAACGTGTCAGCTACAAGCGTGTCAGCAACAGCCACCGAAATCACCGCGATCTTCCCCGCGAATGTGACTACTGGGGAGCTGGTGATCACACGCAATGATAACGGCCGTTCGACCGTCAACTCGGTGACGGTCACAGTAGAGAGCGCGCAACCCAAACGCGTGCCTTCACAGTATCCAACGATTCAGGCAGCCATCGATGCGGCGACCCCTGGCGACTTGATCATGGTCAGCCCTGGAACGTATGAGGAACTGGTTGTCATGTGGAAGCCGGTTCGACTGCAGGGTTCGGGCGCGGGCTCCACCATCATCAACGCCGCCAAGTATCCGGCCGAAAAACTGGATGCCTGGCGCACCAAGGTCCTCGACCTGTTCAATGCTGCGACCATCGACCTGTTGCCGGGTCAGAACGGCGTCGACGGCGCACCCATCATTGGTCCCGGACTGCTGGGAACGGAAGAGGGTGCCGGCATCACCGTCCTCGCCAAGAACACTGCCAACGGACCCACCAGTTTCCGCACTCACGCTTCGCGGATTGATGGATTCGGCGTGACCGGTGGCGATGGAGGTGGCGGTATCTTTGTCAACGGATGGGCGCACTTCCTGGAAATCTCGAACAACCGGGTGTTCGGCAACTCCGGCCTGTATCACGGCGGAGTGCGCGTCGGACATCCCTTCCTCCTCGACCTGACGGGCAACGGTCCGTTCGGGTTTAACAGCAACGTGAACATTCACAATAACGCGATCACCACCAACGGCAGCGTGGAAGGTTCGGCCGGTGGCGGCCTCTCGCTGTGCACGGGTACTGACAACTACAACGTCAAGTCGAACTTTATCTGCGGAAACTTTAGCGGTGGAGATGGCGGCGGAATCGGTCATACCGGCCTTAGCAATGGCGGCGTGATTGCTAACAACCAAATCCTGTTCAACCAGAACTACAACCAGAGTCTGAACGTTTCTGGCGGCGGCATCTTCATCGGAGGTGATACACCGGTGGGCGGCGGGCGGACACTGGGCTCAGGCACGGTCACCATCGACGCGAACCTGATCCAGGGCAACCATGCGGGCGCCGGCCACGGCGGCGGCATCCGCACGCAGCAAGTCAACGGCGTGGACGTGCAGAACGCTCCCAACAATATCAATGCCTGGTGGCAGGTCACGATCACGAACAACATGATCGTGAACAACGTGGCGGGTTACTCGGGTGGCGGCATTTCGCTGCAGGACACCGCTCGTTCCTTCGTCGTGAATAACACTGTTATGAACAACGACAGTACGGCGACGGTGGGGAGCACATTCACGGCCGGACCGAACACGTCGGTCAAGCAACCAGCGGGAATCTCCTCTGAACGGCACAGCACCGGCCCGAATGGCCTGGCGACTGCGTTTGGCAACAATTCCTCGACTGCTCCGTATCGGGTCTTTTCAAACCCGGCGCTCACCAACAACATCGTCTACCACAATCGCGCGTTTAACTACGACGGATCGTCAGGCACGGCCGGACTCTTCCCCGCCCTTACGCAGACAGCGGTGGGAGCGTGCCCGACGGGTGCGTACTACTGGGATCTCGGACTAGTGGGAGACGCATCGCCCACGCCAGGAGCTCAGCGTCTCAATCCGTCGTCGTCGATCCTGACCAGCACTGCCGGGTATCCGGGCAACAGCGCGTCCGACCCACAGGTTGCGAGCTTCTATTGCAACGGGCCGCGGACCCTGCGTTTGCTGCCCGGGTTCACCACCCTCACTCCGGTGCCCGCGCTCGACGAAGGCGGAAACTGGATCGATGTTCGCTGGGGCCCCTTAACCCTCACGGGTGACTATCACCTGACGGCGAATTCCCCGCTAAACACGGGAAGCGCCAGCGGTGCGCCGAACCACGACTTCGATGGACAATCCAGGCCGCAAGGCGGAGGCTTTGACATCGGAGCCGACGAATTCGGCACGGGTGGGGGAGGCGGCGGAAACGTCACCAAGCCAACACTCACAACCTTGGACTCCTTCAACCGGGCGAACGCGAACACTCTGGGAAGCAACTGGAGCCAGCTGATTGCTCTGAGTAACGCGGGTATTCGAGTCAACAACAACCAGGCGTTCTGTATCAACAGCGGCCTGGCGGCGTTGCTCTGCTTGCCTCAGGGCAATGCAATCTGGAACAACCCGACGGTGGGCTACGGCGCCAATCAGGCGGCGGCGTTCACCTTTGCAAGTGCTCCCGCATCGGGCACGAGCTTGATCCTGAAAGGGTCAGGCGGAACCGCGAACATCCCGGCAAACTTCATCCGGGTCCGGTACACGGGTAGCGCCATCGACGTAGCCACGACCACGAACAGTGGAGTGACATTCGTGAACCGTCCAACACCTGCGGGATTCACGACTGCGTTTGCTGCGGGTGACACGTTGACTGCCCAAGCGGACGCGACCGGCACGGTTTCGGTCTGGAAGACGTCGGGTGCAACCACAACCTTCCTGGGCAGCGTCTCGATTCCGGTCAGCGGTGCCGGGGCCTGGACGCAGGGCACCGGTGGAGGCCGCATCGGGATGCAAGTGCCTGCGGGTGCTCGCGTCGACGACTTCGCCGGCGGAACGACACCGTAAACGATCAACCCGGGCGGGACCGATGGGTCACTATCGGCCCCGCTCGTTTCCTTTGAAAGGATTCTGAAAAACGATGTTGGGCCGAACAACAAGGAAGAAGACTCTCGTGCTACTTGCGGGCTGCCTGGCAGGTAGCATTGCCATTTCCAGCGGGGCGCTCGCCGAGAACAAGCCTGAAAAGGAAAAATCCGGAACTCCATCTTCGAAATCCGCGCTGCGCGCCCGCAAGAACATCGCGGCAACACCCTTGAAGCGCGAGTGGGGCATCGAGGTTCTCGATGTGCACCAGACCTCTGCGGGATATATGTTGCAGTTCAGCTACCGCGTGCTGGACCCCAGGACTGCAAAGCCTCTGTTCGATCGCAAAACCAAACCTTACCTGCTCGACGTTGCGACCGGAGCCAAGGTGATTGTGCCCTCCCCCGAGAAAGTTGGCCAACTGCGCAACGTGAACACGCCGGAAACGGGCCGCACCTACTGGATGATGTTTGCGAATCCGGGCAAGATGATTCAGAAGGGAAGCCAGGTGAGCGTGCACATCGGGGATTTCGACAGCGGCGTCTTGACTGTGAACTGACCGAAGAAACCGCGGGCGGCAAGGGAAGCAAGATCGAATGAAAAAGCAGACTGTTGGGATCGCGATTGCGGTTCTCGCCATTTCTGGCTTCGTCCTCGGGCGACTTAGCATGGGTGCTTCGCGTCCGGAGGGAGAGGATCGTCCCCACCATCCGCCGTTCGGTTTGATTGCTCGGACGGGGAAAGGGGTTCAGCAGGCGCCGGGTGTTCGGACGGAAACGGTGCGTCGGAACTCAGAGTCGATGGCGATGCTTATCGCCGGCAAGGTCACGGTCGATGAGAACAGAACGTACCGCGTAAACGCAGGCATCGACGGCCGTGTTCAAAGTCTAGGCAACAATCCACCAGGGACCGTTGTGCATAAGGGAGACAAGCTGGCGACCTTCTTCAGCAATGAGCTGATCAAGGCGCAACTGGCTTACTTTTTTGCCCTGCAAAGCCTCGAGCGAGACAAGGCGGGCGGACGGCCGTCACTTGTGCGCCAGTCTGAGGAATCCGTTCTTTCCAACGAAGAAATCCTGTGTGGCATGGGAATGGGAGAGCCACAGATCCGCAGGCTGGCGCAAACCCGCCAGGCGACCCGCGACATCGAGATCCCTTCTCCAAGCGACGGGCTGGTGGTGTCTCGGAACCTGACTCCTCAGCAACCGCTGGCACGAGGTACGGAGCTGTACCGCATCGTCGACCTGGCGAAGGTCTGGGTTCTGGCCAATGTTCTGCCCGGAGAAATGGCGACGATCGGGCCCGGCAGCACGGCCACGGTCATCGCGCGTCGCACCGGGAAAAAACTGGCAGCGACGGTCAGTTCAGCAGTGCCCTTGTTCAATGCAGAGAGCCGCGTATTGCAGCTGAAGCTGGAGGTCGAGAATCGTGATCTGGCGCTCCTGCCCGATATGCCGGTCGACATCGAGTTTCGCATTCCGGCCGATCCCGGAATTTCCGTGCCTGCGCAGGCGGTGATCGATAGCGGCCTGCAAAAAATTGTTTATGTGCGGGGTGCGGATGGTTCGTCTGAACCGCGTGTGGTCGAACTGGGCAACAGATTTGGCGATCGGTTTCTGATTCGCCGGGGCCTGTCTGAAAATGAGCAGGTGGTGGTTGAGGGAAACTTCCTGATGGACTCCGAGAGTCGCCTGCGTGAGGGATGGCTGCGAGCTGCCGCTGCGCACTAGGCCCGCCGACTACGGGAACATCAACGCACGATTAATTCGCAGAGATGATCTTTTTGCGGACGGCGTACAGGATGATGTCCACCGTTCCGTGCAGTCCCAATTTTTCCATCATATTCGTGCGATGGCTCTCGACCGTCGAAACTCCGACATTAAGAATCTTTGCTATGTCTTTATTGCTTTTGCCTTCCGCGACCAATTGCAGGGTTTCCTTTTCACGCTCGGTTAAAAGATCGTAGGAGTCGGTGAGGCCCCGCTCCTGCAGCCGGCGCATGTAATCTTCCACCAGCAGGTTACTGATCGCCGGACTGAAGTATGGCTTCATCTGCGCGGCAGCCTGGACCGCCCGCGGCAAGTCCGCATCTGCGGTTTCTTTCACAAGGTACCCGCGCGCTCCCGCATTCAGAGCACGCGCCAGGTAGCTGTCATCGGTGTGCATGCTGACCAGGACCACGCCGATGCGGGGATTGTTCTTCAGGATCTGCGCGGTGGCATCAATCCCATTCAGGTTGGGCATGGCGATATCCATGACGATGATGTCGGGCTTCAACTCCTCAGCGATGCGGACGGCCTCGCGCCCGTCACGCGCCTCCCCAACCACTTCGAATTGCTCATGCTGCTGCAGCTGCAGGCAAATGCCCTTGCGCACGAGTCCATGATCGTCAGCCACAAGGATACGCAGTTTGTTCATACCACCGCCTTCCCGGGAACTGGCACCTCGAGTTCAATCCTGGTGCCCACGCTTTTGTCTGAAAGGATGGAGAATTTCCCACCTAGCTCTTCCACTCGCTCCCGCATTCCGAGCAGGCCGATTCCACTTAACTCTGCTTTGCGGGAATCCAATCCAGTTCCGTCATCCTTAATAATGACACACACGCAGTCCGGTTTGAAGAAGGCACGAACCTCGATATGTTTCGCTTGAGCGTGCTTGGCGCAATTGGTGAGCGCTTCCTGCACAACTCGGAAGATGCAAGTGCGATGCGTGTCGGGCAGGTCGCCGGAGGCGCCTTCAATACCAACCGAAACAGGAATTGCCAGGCGCCGTGAAAATTGCCGGCCTTGCCACTCCAGCGCCGGGACGAGTCCCATATCGTCAAGCATGCTGGGCCGAAGTCCCATGGCCAGATCGCGCAGGGCAGCGAGGGTCTCTTCGTTCAGTTGCTTGATCTCCCGGAGGCGAACCTCGAAATTCTTTCCGGAGCCTTGCAGCGGGCCAAGAGAGGCGAGTTCCAGCCCCAGCGCGGTGAGCGCCTGGCCCACCGAATCGTGCAACTCGCGGGAGATGAACTTGCGCTCTTCCTCCTGGGCCTGCACGACCCGACGCGAGAGCCGCCGCAATTCCTGTTCAGCGTGTTCGACCTCCCGCTGGTGTTGTTCACTTTTTTTCTGAAGGGCCTCGAAGTGGTGAATGGCAAGGAAAGCGACGATGAGGCCCACTACAAGAACAGCATCCAGCATCCCGCGCACGAAGCGCTGGAACTTTCCCTGGCTCGCCTCCAGGCGCTGTTGGTCCCTGCGTAGATCGGCCTCGTTCAGCTTGGTGATTTCCTGTGCGAGCAACACCACCGTATTCCATCGCGGTAACACGTCGTGCAGGAGGAAGTGAGGTCCCAGCGTTTTTTTCTGCTCCGGGGTCCACTGGAATATGGGTTCCAGGGAATCCCAGTATGCCTGGACTTCGGAGCGGAGATGCTTCAGCGAGGGCGTTGCTTCTTCTGCAACTTGTGGTTCGAGCTTCCGCAATTGATCTTCAACCGAGGACCGGATCGACTCAAGCTGCTGTCGATGCAGAGTTGAACTGTCGGCAGAGGTATCCAGCAAATAGTCTCGCACCATGAGCCCGCCGAGATACATGTTGTCAGGGATTCCGCGCAGGAAAGCGTCTGTCCGCAGATACGATTTGTGGACTTCGACCATTTCGTCGTGCATCGCCCGCGCACGTTGCATGGTGGTGAAACCATAGATGGCAATCAAGGCGATCAAGGCCCCGAAGCTGAGCGCGAGCGACCACAGCGATCTCATGCAATCAACCTCCCGACGACACGTTTCTCGCGGCCAGGGGAATGCTGTGGTTGTGCAGGAAATGGAGGAGAAACGTTGTTTGCGCCCAGTGTAACGCTCCAGTTTTCGCTCACGCAGACCGAACAAGTCGCAATATGTTGAGCCTCTGAGCAGGGTGGAGTTGCTGGCGGAAAGGGAGGGGTTCGAACCCTCGGTACAGGTGCCCGTGCAACAATTTAGCGAATTTAACGATATTCGTGATGCGCAAGCTCGTCAAGGGGGCGTACCGCCGGGCCGGAGGGCTCGAAATTGGGCGCGGCCAGCCTCATTGGGCAATCTTTTTGTTGTCAGCTTTGTTCTCCAGTTTTCGTCGGTGCGGACTGCGCCCGTACAGTCGCAGACAAAGTTGCGGCCAGGAGACCCATCGGCGTGAGACGCGGGAACAAGATCAGCTCTGGTCGATAGGCTTGCTCCGAAGCAGTTCTACGGTCTCAGGCTGCGCTAATTTGCACAAGATCGGGGGCAGGCCGCGGGCAATCAATTCCGCGTCCCCGACGGCGAGTTTGCCGATCTGTTTGATCGCGGCCTTCAGCGCCCCCGCCTGATGCGCACAGAGAATCAAATTGGGAGTGCGGCGGGCCCGGTGCGAGGCAGGCAGCGGCTCTTCGGGGAAGACGTCGGTGGCCACGCGAACGTGCCCCCTTTCGGCGAAATCGAGCATTGCTTCGAAATCCACCACAGCCGCACGGCTCACCAAGACGAGGCCAGCACCTCTCTGCATCGCAGAGAACTGTTGTTCCCCCAGGAAACCCTGATTCTGCGAAGTGACCCCAGCAACGACAATCACCAGGCGCGAACGGCGCAAGACCTCATCCAAGGAAGTCGCCTCGCAACCCAGCGTTCGGATATATTCGGCGGGCAACCATGGATCGTAGGCCCGAATATGACAACTGAACGGGCGGAGCAGTGGCAATAGCGCCTTACCAAGGTCGCCCAGTCCGATCAGACCGACGTCTTGTCGGAAGAGGGAGAAAGCCTCGTGGTTGGCAGCCAGACCGTACTCCTCGGTCCCTTCGCGGAAACGACGATCCGACCTGCTGATGCCGCGGGCAAGGTCAATCGCCATGCCCAGCGCGGCTTCAGCTACAGGCTCGGCGAAGACAGGACTGGTGCTGAGAACCCGTATGCCGCTGCGAAAACAGTAGGAGTAGTCGATATTGGGAAGGAAATTGCCTTCGACGTTGAATACCGCCCTCAGTGACCGCGCCCGTTTCAATCGTGATTCAGGAAGATCGAACTGGCCCATGATGATTTCTGCATTTGCGACTTTTTCATCAAACAATGCATCCGTGACAGGGCCTGATTCGTGCACGGAAACCTCTCCCACAGCACGCAGCCGGGCCAAATCGCTCTCATCAAAGATGTCGGACATCGCACGCGGTTCTGGAGCCAGGAAAATACGCTTCGGAGTATTGCTGCTCGGCATGAAAGCTCCTTGGAGTTGAACGTGGATTACCTACTCGCCAGTTTCGATCTGCTCTCCGCGTGGGTGCGGTCAAGATGTTTTTTCCTCTACGTAGACGGGATAGCGACTCTTCTGCTCCTCGGCCAACACTTTATCGAGATCGAAGACCTCGATGGAGCGTTCCTCATTGGACTCGGAAAGTAGCGAGCCATCGGGCGCAAATGCGTAACCGCCGCCGCCGAAAGCAGGCCCGCCAGAATTTGATCCAATCCGGTTGGAACTGACTACGTAACACCCCGAAGCGATCGCTGCCATTGCGCCAGCGGTTTTCCACGGCGCCAGAGAACGACCGGTTGCCCTTGGCACCGCGATGAGATGTGCTCCGCTCTTGCCGTAGGCCCGCGCTCTTTCATTGAACATAAGCTCAGTGCAGAGCAGCACGCCGATGCGCAAGCGATCGATCTCCAACACCTCAAACCCAGGTTTGGCCGTTCCGAACCACTCGGTTTCGAACCAGCCTTCCTCCGCAGGAAAGAAGTGCTTCTGATGTGAGAAGCGGAAGCGGCCGCGTTCCAGAATGAACGCCTCGTTGGCCAAACGCTCGCCTGCAATTACTGGGCGAGACGAAATCACGATTGGAACCCTGAGCGCCTGCAGCGCTGCCAGACCGTGTTCGTGAATCCGGACACTTTCTTTTGCGCGGTCGGCGTCAAAGCTTGGGGAAGCTGCTAGCCATGGCCCAAAGGGCATCTCGTTGGTGATCAGGACTTCTGGCGCAGACCTCGTGACATCTGCTGCAAGGGCTGACCAGAGGTCGGTATCGGGAATCAGGCCGTTCGGCCACTGTACGAAACCTACACGCATGGAGCATCCTGACATAGCAAAGAGCTGAAGTCGTTCGGGGATATTCCATACCATATCAAAATCAAAGTGCTCCACTGCAGGGAGTCACGATTGATCCATTTATGCTAAACGGATTTCAGCGCTCCCCCGAATTGACCTTCATTCAACTGCCACCCAAATGCCAGGATCACGCTACAATGCGCAAGCCGACGAGTGCTCGGGAAGCGGAGGCGATAGCTCGTGAGCGCTCGGTAGGAGGTGGAGCTTGCAGGGAACCATGATGCAGTTTGGACTGACGCTCACATCCTTCCTGGAGCGGGCGGGCAGGTTGTATCCGAAGGTTGAAGTCGTTTCCCGCTTGCCAGACAACTCCCTACGTCGCTCGACCTATGCCGACCTATATCACAGGGCATGTGCCCTGGCGTCGAGCCTGCAAGAGGCCGGGATACGGCAAGGGGACCGTGTAGCCACGTTAATGTGGAACCACGCCACCCATCTGGAGGCATACTTTGGCATTCCGGCGGCAGGCGCCGTGATCCATACGCTCAACCTGCGACTTCATCCGGATGAACTCGCCTTCATCGCGAATCATGCCCAGGATCGATGGTTAATCCTAGATGACGTGCTGCTTCCAATTTACGAGAGCTTTAAAGACAAGGTGCAATTTGAACGGGTGATCGTCGTGCCGTTCAGCGGATTGCCGGCGCCTTCCCAGTATGAAGACTACGAATCGCTGCTGTCACAAGGACCAGGCAGGCCTAAGGCGGTGGATGTTGACGAGAACGCAGCGGTCGCCATGTGCTACACCTCGGGAACAACGGGCAAACCGAAAGGTGTGGTGTATTCGCATCGCGCCCTGGTCCTGCACGCCTTATCGATTTCGTTGCCGGATAATTTTTCCGTGTCGCGGATGGATACGGTCTTGCCAGCGATGTCGATGTTTCACGCCAATGCCTGGGGCTTGCCGCATGCCGCGGTGATGAACGGCAGCAAGCCGGTGTTTCCCGGCCCCAATCTCCAACCCGATGCGCTGCTCGATTTGCTGGCGAGCGAACAAGTCACTTTGACCGGAGGAGTGCCAACCATCTGGCTGGGCGTCATTGAGTGCCTGGAGCGGGATCCCGGGCGGTGGAAACTGGCGGACGGAATGCGCATTGTGGTTGCCGGATCGGCGGCGCCAGAAAGCCTCTTCCGTCGTTTCGACAAGTTCGGCGTGCATGTCATCCAGCCGTGGGGCATGACGGAAACCACCCCAATCGCGACGACTTCGACGCTCAAACCCGAGATGGCAGGCTGGCCCGACGATCGGAAGTATGAAATCCGCGCCAAGCAAGGCTTACCGTCGCCGCTGGTGGACATGCGTGCGGTCGGTGATGAGGGAGAGGTTCCCTGGGACGGCACGACATATGGCGAGTTGCAGGTGCGCGGCCCCTTCATTGCCGCCGGCTACTACAGGCTTCCCGAAGAGCAAGACAAGTGGACGAAAGACGGATGGCTGCGCACAGGAGACGTCGTGACGATTGACGCAGATGGGTACATGAAGATTACCGACCGCACCAAGGACCTGATCAAGTCAGGTGGGGAGTGGATCAGTTCGGTCGATCTGGAGAACGCGCTGGTCGGGCATCACGCGATCAAGGAAGCGGCGGTCATCGCGATTCGCCACCCCAAGTGGCAGGAGCGTCCGCTGGCATGCGTAGTGCTGAAAGATGGAGCGCAGGTTTCCAACGAAGAGCTGCGCATCTTCCTTGCAGATAAGTTTGCCAAGTGGCAACTGCCGGATGAGTTTGTCTTTCTCGCGGAACTGCCGCATACGTCGACTGGTAAATTGCTGAAGGCGCGCTTGCGCGAGCAATTCAGCGAGTTCGACTGGGGCAGAAGCAGCTTGTGACTGGAAGTCCCAGCGGTCGCGTCAAGATTCGATTACTTACTCTGATGCGTCTGTCGTGCGGAGGACGTGGATTTTGCCATTGGTCACATTGCGTGATTCTCCCCTCGCCGGTGGGCCCACGGAAATTTACTACCGAGAGTTCGGATCGGGAGTGCCACTGATATTCCTGCACGGGGGTTGGGGATACGAAACTTACCCGCTGGACGAGCACGCGCAAACGATTAAGGATTTTCGGGTTCTGATCCCGGACCGGTCCGGCTATGGACGTTCCACAAAACCCGCCGTCTTCGGTCCAGACCTGCACAAGCGTGGAGTTGCAGAGACCCTGCTTTTTCTGGATGCCTTGAATGTGCGCCGATGTATGTTTTGGGGACACAGCGACGGCGCAGTCATCGCAGCCATGCTCGGGATCAGCGAACCGGATCGGTGCATCGGGCTGGTGCTGGAAGCGTTTCACTATGATCGCGAGAAGATCAGCTCGCGAAGTTTCTTTCAAATCATGGGCTCGGACCCGGAGTCATTTGGGCCGCGCGTTACCGACATTCTGAAAAAGGAGCATGGCGACCCTTACTGGAGTCAGTTGCTGCGCAGCGAGGGGCAAGCATGGCTCGACATTGCCCGCTCGGCGAATGGAGGAGCGCGCGACCTTTTTGACGGGAGACTGTCGGATCTGCGGGTTCCCACTGCATTCATTCATGGGGCGCAAGACCCTCGTACCGAAGCCTGGGAACTTGACGCCATCCGAGGCGAACTTCCCCATGCCGACATGCAAGTAATCGCATCTGGAGGTCACAGTCCTCACTCCGAAACTGCGTCCTCGCGGGAATTTAATCGCCATCTGGAAGGGGCGCTCACGCGCTGGTCGAATCGTGCTTCCGTGGTTTGAAAGACTGAGGGGGAGCTCAAATCTAGCACGGGAATGCAACAAGTTATTGGATGGGGCTTGTCAAAGATCGGCCTCGAGCGGGATTTATTTCTCCTAAACCGATTTTCTTGCCCACAATCTGGCATTCTTGCATTAAGCTTTCTCACGATTCTTTGCCAGGAGGTCTGAACTCGTATGAAAGGGATCACTCGACGTGGCTTTGTCCGAATCGCTGGATCTGTGGTAGCAGGAGTCGCGGGTGGCACGGTTACGTTATTGGAGCCGAAGATGCTTTGGGCCGAGCAAGCACCAGCACCTTCCGACACGGTTCGATTCGGAATTATCGGAGCGGGAACACAAGGAAGCGACCTACTCAGGAATGCCCTGAAAGTACCTGGCGCAGAATGTGTGGCTGTGTCAGACCTCTACGACACCCGGCTGGAACACGCCAAGACAATATTGACGAAGAACGTTGATACCACGAAGGACTATCGGCACATTCTCGATCGCAAAGACATTGACGCGGTGATCGTGGCGACACCGGACCACTGGCACCGGAAGTTAGTGGTGGAGGCGGCGCAAGCAGGCAAGGATGTCTATTGCGAGAAGCCAATGTCGCACAGCGCGGAAGATGGCTTCGCGATGGTGGATGCGGTGAAGAAAAACAACCGAATTTGCCAGATCGGAAGCCAGCGCGTGAGTTCGATCATGTACGCCAAGGCGAAGGAAATCTGGGATTCCGGAAGGCTTGGGCAGGTAGACACGATCGAGGCGGTCTGGGACCGCAACAGCGACAGCGGCGCATGGATGTTTCCCATTCCCCCAGATGCGAATGAAAAGACGATCGACTGGAGTACCTGGCTGGGGGACGCGCCGAAGCGGCCGTTTGATGGCCGGCGCTTTGTTTCGTGGCGATGCTACAAGGATTATGGAACGGGTCTGCCGGGCGACCTGTTCGTGCATCTGATTTCCGGCATTAACTACATCACGGGAGTGAATGCGCCTCCGGCTCGCGCGTTCTCTACGGGAGGAATCTACCATTACAAGGAGC
Source organism: uncultured Acidobacteriota bacterium (assembly GCA_963733805.1). Taxonomy (GTDB): domain Bacteria; phylum Acidobacteriota; class Terriglobia; order Terriglobales; family Acidobacteriaceae; genus Gp1-AA133. The sequence goes on from CAVTEO010000019.1 coordinate 234,484, forward strand.
GTGATTTTGGCGATCTGCAGTGGACGATGTACGACTACCCGAAGTTCCAGGTGATTCTGCGCTGTAACCAGAACAATCGCTACGAAGATCAGCAATTCCGGTTCTACGGAAAAAAGGGAACGATGTTTATTCGGGGAGCGGGCGCGCCCCAGGCATTGGGCGCGGGAGGATCACTGTCGTTTGTTCCAGAGCCGCCGTACGAGACAGCCGAAGGGTATTCGATTGGTTCGTGGCCGGAAGCGCAGAAAGAAGAGTACCTGGCGAGTTGGGAGCGCGAGCATCCTGGGCCTGCGGTGGGGCAGGCAAAGCTGGAATCGGGCGAAGAAGTGTACGTTGCGCCTCCGGGGTACAGCGATCTGGTTGATCACCTGGCGAACTTCTTCCAGGCAGTACGAACTCGTAAGCCGGTAGTTGAAAACGAAACGTTCGGGAATGTCGCAGCCCTGACGGGTTGTCACATGTCGAACTATTCCTACTTCAACAAGACGATCGCGGTTTGGGACGCGGGTTCCAACAAGATCAAGAGCGCTTAATTCGTAAGAGTGAAAGGATCCAGCATGAAGCGTCGTGATTTCATTTGCAATGCGACGATGGGCCTGGCAGGGGCAGTGATGTGGACTCAGCTGCCGGAATCCCTCTTTGCCAGTCCCTATGGGAAACCGATCGGCCTGCAACTCTATACATTGCGCGATCAGCTTGAAAAGGATGCGCCTGGAACAATCAAACAGCTTGCGGCGATTGGCTACAAAGACGTAGAGATCTACTCCCTGTATGGAAAGACTCCGGCAGAATTCGGCCGGATGCTGAAAGACAACGGCATTACCGCCTCAAGCGGCCACTACCTTCTGCCGGCAGTGAAGTCCGAATGGGCAGCGCGGATTGAGGATGCCAAAACGCTGGGGTTACAGTACATGGTGGTTGCGATTCTTCCGCAGGAAGAGCGCAAGTCGCTGGACGACTATAAAAAGTTGGCAGAGTTGTTCAACAAGGCGGGTGAAGCCACGCAGCAGGCTGGGATTCAATTCTGCTATCACAATCACAACTTTGAGTTCCAGAAACTTGGCGATACGATGCCCTACGACTATCTTCTGAAGACATTGGACCCGAAGCTGGTGGCATTTGAGATGGATTGCTTCTGGGTGACGCATGCGGGCGAGGATCCAGTGGCGTACTTCAAGAAGCATCCGGGGCGCTTCCCTCTGCTGCATATCAAGGACATGAAAGATAAGCCGGCCCCCACACAGGAACTGGACGCGAAGATGGGATTGTTCGCGCCCGTCGGCAGAGGAAGCATTGACTGGAAGCGCATCTTTGCGGCCGCGAAGGTTGGCGGCATGGAGCACTACTACGTTGAGCAGGATTTCTGTGAGACACCGCCGCTGGAAGCCGTCAAGATGAGCTACCAATACCTGGATGCGCTGCAGGTGTGATCGAAACAGCAAACGCTTGGAGGCTACGTTTCGCCGTGGGATATTAGTGCCAGATCAACTTCTTTAAGGCTGACCAACCCTCGACCATACCGATACCCAGACGGATAGCGTTCACGGATGGCTTCCAAACCATCGGCGATTCCTCCTGATTGGGTATCAGTGCAGGCATGATGTCAGTGTGGGCATGGCCACCATTTCGTGGGTGAGATGGTCATTGCCGAGAACTCTCGCCCGATGATTTGGCCAGCGGTACTTCCGTCGGAACAGGTCGGCCGAAATCGGGCGTGCCATCGGCGCTCCAGGTAAACGCTTACTGTGGTAGTGTCAACTCAAAAGCGCGTACATCTGGGACTCTCCCTCTGCCCTTCAGCTGGCAACTTCGTGATACAGCCGATAGGTCTCGTCGCCGATCGCTGCGAACGGCCGAAAGATCACCTGCCCAACATCAACCTGCACGGCCCAGTCATCCGACGTCGAAGAAGTTGCCCTCGCTGCCAGCAACTGGGAGCGCGTAAGTCGAGCGGGAAGTGCGTTTATCGCAAACAGCGCAAGCGGGCCGCGCATCAGAGCGACCGTCTTCGGATTTTGCGGATCGATACCTTCCAAGCGCAGCGGCATGCCAAGCTCGTACTCGATATGATCTCCAGTTTTCCATGTGCCCTGAAGTGCCAGGAAGGAGCCGGGCACGATTTCCTTCCGCACCTGTTTCCCGTTCACAGAAACCCTGGTAGCGCTGCCTGACCACGAGGGAACGCGCAAATAAAGCGCGAAGGTTTCCGGGCGCGTGAGTTCCAGGTGAAACTGGCTAACGGTCGACCTCGGATAGGTCGTCTTCTGGGTCAGTTTGCAGCGTGTGCTGTTCTGCAACCATTCCAGTTGAGAAGGGACGAACAGGTTGACGTAGATTCCGTCATTGCTCCGGTAATAGGCACTAATCCCGTAGTCGGAGGTTAGTTGCGGGAATGTGCCCGAGCAGCACGGCCATTTGTCGCGGTGATAGACCTTCTGCGCTTGGCTGTTGTTGTAATCGGAGTAGTAGAAACTGATGCCGTCAGCCAGGATCGGCTTGGCGCCGGCGACGGTGTTGTAGAGGATGCGCTCCATGCTGTCACCATAGCGGGCATCCCGCGTGACGCGCAGCAGATAACGGGTGATCTTGAACTGGCCGTAGGCCCCGCAGGGAGTTTCGAAGCTGGCGTGGGTTTGGTTGAGGCTGGCGGCTAGATGCCCCTCTCCCGGTTTGACGAAGGCCTCGTTGGGACCCCATCCCCCTGTCGCATAGCTCTGCTCATGCACCATGCGCAGTCCATTGGTCGCTGCTCGCCGGTATTTCTCCTCTTCCAGAACAAGATAAGCCTGCATTGCTGAGCTCAATGTGTTCACGTGACTATAAGCATGTTTGCCGGGCAGAGCGTTTTGATCTTGCGCGAGCGCGTCGTAAAACTCTTGATATAGAAAGCGCTGGCCCAATTCACGATATCGACGGTCACCGCTGCGCATGTATGCCAGGAAGAAGTTTTCAGGGAGGGTGTACGTCTCGTCCCACGCGAACGCAGGGTCCTTGTGCGGACGCGCTTCCTGTTCTTTGCGACTCAGAGCCTTTTCCGGCAGGTGTGGCAGGACCGCAGTGGTGCTTCTCTTCAGAACCTCGAGGGCGTTCGTGTCACCAGCGAACTGGTGGGCGTCAATCAATCCGCAACAAGTCTTGTCGAAGGTGTAGCCCGGCAACCGATAGCCTTCGTAGAACTTGCCGGAGGGTTCGACCGTCTCCGCGTAAGCGCGCACCAGTCGATGAACTTTGGCGCGCATCGCTTGCGATCCCGTCACGGCAGAAGATCGAGCCATGCCCGAGACGTATTGGCCGAAGCTGTGCCCAGGGACGAACCCGTGGAAATTGTCCTTGGCGTCGAAGTCGTTGCTGTCGTCATACCACCCGCCCATGTCGGGACCGGGAGCGGGCAGACCCTGACGTTTGCGGAAAGGCTTGAGAAGAGAGTCTTCGTCGAGATTCAGCAGAAGATAGTTGTTGGCTTCGAATTGATCCAGAAGCAAACCTTCCAGCAGCCGGACCTGGGAGTAGTCGAAGACCGAAAGCACGGGCACAATCGACCGTTGCGGATTCGCCAGCGCATGCGCACCGGAAACCCGGGTGGCGATTAGTCCTGCGGTCGCAGCGGCGCTGTTTTTCAAGAAGTCTCGTCGGGAAGTCTTCATGCGTGCCTCCGAGGGTCCGGGGTGCGTTCAGTATACTTGAGCAAACGTTTGCTCACGCGTACAAATTGTGGCGGTTGGAGCCTCGTTGTGAGGTGATTCTTCCGGCGCCGAATCGCTGCGACTTGAGCAGGAAGACGGAGCTGGAGCCGCGCGCCGGGCAGCAACCTCTATCGGCTAAGAGTGCTGGACGTAGTGCTCCAGCGAATTCTTCGGTACACGAATGTGAGCGCGACGACGGGCCCTACATCAAGACAGCAACCTCTGACGTGCGGAATGCGATGACCAAGTTGGAAAAACAGCATTCCGTGAAGCCGATTGGACACCAATCGGACACTAAACGGCCCTTCCCCGGTACTGGCAGCGACGCTGCAATAGCTATTAAGTGATTGGCATTGAAGAAACTGGCGGAGAGGGAGGGATTCGATTACCGCCATTTCTTGCAAGTCGCGGTGAAAACCAGACATAGCGATAATAGCCGTGTTTATGCGGCTTTCAAGCACATTCTCAACTTCCGGTCTGTTGCCTCCGACGACTCCCAACTACCTCAATTGACCATGAAAACGGTATCACCAGTATCATTTCGGAAGGGTGGAGAGTGAAGGTCTCTCTCCGATTTTTTCGCGGTATCAGCGGTATCACCGAATGTCCCCGATGGAGGAGGTCTCTCCAATTGAACCAGGCAGGTATCACCGCCTTCAGAGAAGGTTATTTCCCTTGGGGAGAACCTGCGGGCGCTGCCCAAGTCTCCCGTGTTCGTTGAATGCAAGTTTCCGTGCAGCCGATCTGTGGTCCGCCGCCCGGACATCGAGTTCTCCCTTTTTGCACGCACGCGGGTCCGATTTTCCGATTTCGGCCAGCGACATCTTGACGGTGGCGACGTCTGGTGGGTCAAAGATCTTCAGCGGGCGAGCCGCTATGGCTGGAGACGCAGCGAGAGCATGGAACCCTGTATAGCCGCTGTTCATAACCCTACGCAAGGCCGGGCTCTCTCCTTCGGAGATGGAAATCGCTCGCATGAAATCGAGCCAAGTGCAGCCAACCGCCGGATCGCCGAATTGTTGGGAGCGATCCAATCCAAGGACAACCTTCGTGTTTCAGCTCGACCGTGCCATAACTCAAGCCTGCTCGCGAACAACTTCATTATTAAGGTAGCGGCTAACGGCAATCTCCAGATTAAAATGCATGGCTTCACCTCTCAGGATCTGACCCAGGGGTGATCGTTGTACAACCGCCAACACTCTGGGACTCATGCCAATCAACCACAGTTGAGTGCGATGCTGACTTTGATTCTTTGCAATTTGTGCGAACATTTTCAAAGCGGTGTACTCCATGTCGAGAACTCCGCTCGCGTCCACCGCGACGACCTTCGGTTGCGTCTCCCTGATCAACGGCTCGATCTTGTGGGCAATCTGTGCCGCATTAGCAAAGAAAATTGGACCCTCCGGCCTCAGCAGCAGAAGGCCGGGGAAACTCTCGTCATCGGGGTGTTCCGGCGATTGGGGCCGGAATACGTTGGTTCCGGGCTTGCGCCGCAGAACATACACTGGAGGATCGGCTACCTGGTGTGCCAATGTGACCAGAGAAACTATGATGGCGACAACGATTCCCTTCAGGGTGCCGACGAAGACGACGCCTGCAAACGCCACGATCGCCCATGAAAATTCGGTTCTGCGAATTCTAAGAATGTCATGAAACTCGATCGGCTTGATGAGTCCGAAAGAATAGACAATCACCAATGCTGCTAATACACATTGCGGCATCTTTGCAACCAGTGAAGCGAGCAACAGAGTGGTCACGAGGGCCATTGCGGCGGTCACCATCTCCGCTAATTGCGTGCGAGCTCCCGCGTGGACGTTGACTGCCGTTTGGGTTGTGCCGCCGCCGGCCGGCATTCCACCCACGAACGCGCCTCCGATATTGCCGAGTCCTGTCGCAAGCAGCTCTCTATTTGCTCGCGGAGCAGACTCGTCATTTCGCGCGAAGGCTCTGCCCGCGGCAAGCGTCTCCGTGAAACTCATCAAAGCAATCCCCAGCGCTCCAGGCCATAGCATGGTTACCAACGAAAGATCCGGTCTCACCAGTGAAGGCAGTCCTTGGGGTATATGGCCCACCAGTTCGACACCCCGCCACTGCAGATTCAGCAAGTATGAGCTTGCGATTGCCGCAGCTGCAGCCATCAGCGGCGCTGGGAGCTTCGGCATGAAACGCTCCATGCTCATCAGAAACACGATTGTCGTGAGGCCGATGGCCAGCGTAGCTAACGACGTTCTTGGGATGTTGTGAACCGTTGAGAGAACGTTATGAACAAATGTCCCTCTTGAGAAATGAATGCCGAGAATTTTCGGGATCTGGTCCACTACAATGACTAGCCCGATGCCAGCTCTGAAACCAACAAGCACCGGCTCTGAGATAAAGTTCGCGACGAATCCCAGGCGCAGGAGGCAGGCCAGCACCAGGACGGCGCCAACGAGAAGCGCTAATGTCGCTGAGGCTCTCAGCAAGGCTGAGGGGTCGCCGGTGGGCACCACCTGGCCTAGCTGAGCAGCGGTCAGCACCGCCAAGGTTGTGGTGGTACTGACGCTGAGTCTTCGCGAGGTGCCGAGCACCGCATATATCACCATCGGCACTAAGGCTGTATAGAGGCCTACCTGCACCGGCAGCCCGGCGATCATCGCATAGGCCATTGCCTTGGGGATGATTACTGCGCCAGTGGTCAGACCGGCGACGACATCCGCCTGCAGCCCATCCCGACCGTCCGAGACAACCCACTCTGGTAAGCGACGAAACCACCGATGCTCTGACATGCTGGCTACCAGAGCTGCGGGACCGATCGACGCGTCTGCTTCGGCTCTACATACCCCTTGCGTTTTTGTCTCGGCGGAAGCTTGGGAGCGGTATAAGGAATCTCCTCATACGGAATGCTGCTGAGTACGTGCGCGATGCAATTCAGGCGCGCACGCTTTTTGTCGTCTGATGGCACGATGTACCAGGGCGACGCTGCCGTATCAGTGGCTGCAAGCATTGCATCGCGAGCGCGTGAGTAGTCGTACCAACAGCGGTGCGATTCCAAGTCCATAGGGCTAAGCTTCCAACGCTTGGTAGGATCTTCAATACGCGCAAGGAAGCGCTTGTGCTGTTCCTTTTTCGATACTTCGAGCCAGTACTTCAGCAGGATGATGCCCTGACTGACCAGAAATCCTTCGAACGTTGGACAGTCCCTGAGAAACTGCCTGTGCTCATCCTTGGTACAAAAGCCCATCGCGTACTCAACACCGGCACGGTTATACCAGCTCCGGTCGAAGATGACGACCTCCCCTCCGGCGGGGAGCTCTTCAATGTAGCGCTGAGCATGGAGCTGTGTTTTCTGCCTTTCGGTCGGCGCCGGCAGGGCGGCCACTCGAAAGATCCGCGGGCTGACACGCTCCATGATGCGCTTGATGACTCCGCCTTTGCCCGCAGCATCCCTTCCTTCGAAAAGGATGACAATTCGGGCGTTCTTCGCCTTCACCCACTCCTGAAGCTTCACCAGCTCAACTTGTAGCTTGAAAATTTCGGCTTCGTACTCTTTTTTGCCAATCTTTGGTGAAGCGTTGACGCCTGATGGTTGAGCGTTGCTGTCCAGCCTTGATTCTTGTTTCTGTTTGTTTTTGTACTTCTTGGCCATCGCTTTTTACTGAGCCTCCTGGATCGATCCCACCGGTTTAGGGACAGGCTTGTATTCCTGCTCACTGAAGAAAGAGTGATTCAGCGAGAGGGCAGCCAACGGATTCAGTGATACATTCGTCGTGCAGCGCCCAACACTTCGCCCTGCTTCATAGCACTGGCAATTTGACTGCCAACCGACACAGGCTACTAACTGCTCCCTGGCAGCGGAGATGAGCCCTCTGAGAAGCTTGGCGTGACTTAATGCGGGCTTTGTCCGAATGTAGGCACCTTTTCTGGTCTTCTTAGCCCTCGATCCGTTTAGCAATTCGGAAACGAAAAAGGCGTTCAAGATAGCATTGAATGTTCCTAGTCCACGGATGCGACCTTACGCGTAGCCACCTCTATTTTTGGCGGACGAAAGTAAAGCTCTCTGATTGTGGAATAGTTTCTTGGAAGAGAGACGGGTACTGCGTGAGGACCTGACCCACAGCGGACGGGTACGAGAGAATAACTGTTTCGAATAACGATAGGCTCGAAGCTGAAACAGACCAATTGGACCTTGTTTAAGGACGGCGAGGCTTTGCTGCCACAAGACTGTCGCAGTAAGGGTCAGTAACGTTCCGAGCGTGTGGACCGAGACACCCTCGGATTTGTACTTGAGGCTAGTGCTCTGCCCTAATAAGCTGCGTGCAATAAAATCCTCGCCCGCCTGCATCATTTGCTTCCACATTTCGAACGCGTGTCCCTGTTGATTGAGAAACTTTAGCGCTTGCTTGCGGCTAACAAAGCAGTGATGTTCGTTCGCCAGTCGCAAAAGGTGAGAGAGTGTGATTTCTGCTATCACCCGGTCTCTAACCTTCCGTTGCGTCATGAGTTGCACCCCATTGTCCGAAAAACGTCAAATCCCTCGATTTGGTTCTGCTCGTGCATAGCTGTACCCTGATCAACTTGGCTAAGTTTTCTCGACACATTCTGTTGTGCTACGTTGCTGTATTTGCCGCCCTGAGGCGTGTAATTCCTGAACAGCTTCGACCGCGTACCGGGACAGTAGCTGTCAGACTGTCAGCTTTCATCAGAGTCGGAGGGTCTATTTGCTGCGTCCCGGAGGAAAGCCCTTTAACAGTTTTTGCGCTCCCTTATTGAGTCTTTCCTGGTTTTTCTCTGGTTTCTTGCTAGGTTCAATCGCATGTTGGGCACCACCGATCCAAACGAGCTTCTTTGCCGTCGGGTCATACATGCCAATGACGAAAGTCCCAATGTAACTGCTGGAAGTACTTGCCGAGAAGGAGCCAAAGCTGCCTCCCCCCCAAGGGCCCCAGCCACCAAAGCCACCCCAGCCGCCCCAGCTGTCGCCGAAGCCGTTTATCTGCTTCTCCTGATCGATCATGAGCTGGTAGCCCACGAGCAGATCCGGTTTACCTCCATCCGCCACCTTGCTAATGCCCTTGGCGGCCATTTGGGCATCGATGGCCTGTTTGACCTGGGTGTCGAGGATCTGGTCGGGACGCCCACCTACCGCGGGCACGCCTTGTACCTCATCGACCCATGCATAAGTGCGATATTTGGAAAAATCAGTTCCTGGCATGTAGTTAGTTCTTATGTCCTGTGCGTACGTCAGGGAGCACCCGACAAGCGCCAGGACTAATGCTGCACCAAACCTTGCTGTCCAGTTGCGAGATATTTGCTGCATCGTATTTCTTTCTCCTTTTAGTTCCTTGCAGTTTTCATCGTCAGCTCCGCCTTCGCGGACTACTAGCAAAACGTTGTATTACCTAGAATTCGCGATACGAGCCGACGAACTGCCGGCATTATGTTGTCTCCGGTATTGGACATGGCTTTATGCGCCAGATCTCTGCCGCATATTCGGCAATGGTACGGTCGCTTGAAAACTTTCCCGAGCCCGCCACATTCAAGATCGCGTTGCGCGCCCACTCGTCGGGATTGGCATAAAGCGCGCACAGCCGCTCGTCTGCCTCAAGGTATGACTTCAGGTCCGCCAGGTGCATGTAATGGTCGCCGTGCGTCAGCAACATTTCGCGCAAAGGCTCGAAGACGCCCGGCTCATATCGGTTGAAATAATCCGAGAAGATCAAGTCCAGTGCCTGACGGGTCTCGGGTTCGTGTTCGTAATGCCAACGCGGGTTGTACCATCCCCGACTGGCGATCACCTGGTCCGCGGTCAGACCGAAAAGAAAGAAGTTTTCTTCCCCGGCCTCGGCAGCCATCTCAATCGTCGCGCCGTCACGCGTGCCGATCGTCAGTGCGCCGTTCATCATGAACTTCATGTTGCTCGTGCCGCTTGCTTCATAGCCTGCGGTCGAAATCTGGTTGGAGACCTCACTGGCTGGGATCAGGTGCTCCGCAAGCGACACACAGTAGTCGGGCAGAAATACTACTTTTAACCGCCCACGTACTGCCGGGTCGCCGTCGATCACCGCAGCCAGTTGATTTATGAATTTAATGATTACTTTGGCGAGCCGATATGCAGGTGCGGCTTTGCCGGCGAAAAGGAACGTCCGTGGATGCATGTTTAGCCCGGGGTCCTGCCGTAGCCGGTTGTAGAGCACAACGACACGCAGTGCGTTGAGGAATTGGCGTTTGTACTCGTGGATGCGTTTGACCTGGCAATCGAAGATCGATTCCGGATCAACGGTCTGCCCCGTCGACCAGCGGAGCCAATCGCAAAATTGGCGCTTGGCGTTTCGCTTGGCTTTGCGGAATTCATCACGGAAGCCATTGTCTTCGGTGAATGCTTCGAGCTTGCTTAGTTCGGTTAGATCACCGACCCAGCCATCTCCAATGGCATCAGTGATGAGTCCGGAAAGCGCAGGATTGCATAATTGCAGCCAGCGTCGGGGCGTGACTCCGTTCGTCTTGTTGTTGAAACGTTCCGGAAAGATCTCTGCCAGGTCTTTCAGTGTCGTTTCGCGCAACAGCTTCGAATGAATCTCTGCGACCCCGTTGGTGCTGTGAGAACCTACGACCGCCAGATTTGCCATCCGAACCTTGCTCTCGGGGCCATCTTCGACAAGGCTCACGCGCTGAATGCGGTCTTTGTCGGCAGGAAACCGCCCGCGAACATCGCCCAGAAAACGGCGATTGATTTCATAGATGATCTCGAGCTGCCTGGGCAGCATTTCTTCAAACCAAGCCACCGGCCATTTTTCAAGCGCTTCGGGCAATAAGGTGTGATTCGTATATGCCAGCGTGTTCTGTGTGATATGCCAGGCTTCGTCCCATTCGAGGTGCACTTGGTCAACAAGGAGACGCATGAGCTCCGGAACTGCGAGAGCCGGATGCGTATCGTTCATCTGAATTGCCACTTTGTCCGCAAATAAGACGCCAATCCGAGTTGGTCCGTTGGAAGCGCCGAACTGCATCCGCCAGCGAGCAGGCAACAAGGAAGTACTCCTGCAGCAGGCGTAGCCCTTGCCCCATTACTCTTGAATCATCGGGATAAAGGACGCGGGTCAGGGTTTCGGCCCCAAGGGTCTGAGTAAACGCTTCTACGAAATCGCCATGCGAGAACTCTTCAAAGTTGAAGTAGTCGGGCGCTGCGGCCGCCCAGAGTCGAAGCGTGTTGATCGTGGAACCACCATACCCGATCACGGGACGGTCAAATGGGATGCCGATCAGAGTCGTTGGGCGCCCCGGTACCGGGCGCAGGGTACCTCCGCTGAGCTCGAACGAGCAGCCCACGTTGACTTCCACCTTTTCGTTCGGACGGGCAATCTCCCACGGGTCCGGAGAACGGAGCCAGTTGTCCGGTGTTTCCTGTTGCCATCCGTTCTGGATGGATTGTTTGAAGATGCCGTATTCATATCGGAGTCCATAACCTATGGCCGGGAGCTGCAACGTGGCGGCGGATTCAACGAAGCAGGCGGCCAAACGTCCAAGACCGCCGTTTCCTAGGCCGGCGTCGGGCTCCTGCTCCAAGATCTCGATCAGATTCAGTTTCTTGTCCTGGATGAACTGGTCTGTGAGTGGCGAGAGCAGAAGATTCACAACGTTGTTTGCGAGCGAGCGACCGATGAGAAATTCCATCGAAAGGTAGTAGAGTCGTTTGGGGTTCTTCTCCTCGTATGTCTTCTCGGTCAAGAGCCAGCGCTGAGACAAAACATCGCGCACGGACCGGGCAAGTGCTTCGAACTGATCGCGCGCCGTCGCAGCCGCGACATCGACGCCACTGTCGAAGAGAAGATGCCGTTCATACAGTGCTTCATCCCTTCCGGAGAAGTGCACGGGACCACATCCATACTTGGCAGTAAGCTTCTCGGTGACGGGTATTACGCGCTGCTTTGCAGCCTTAGAAATCATGATCAATTCCTCTCCGATCTGCGGGAATGGGTGTCGGCGGGTGTGCTTTCATCAGGACAACTTAAAGTGACCCGCAAAGGTTGTAGTTCGCACGTGTTGCGACCCCCAAAAGGGCCGCAGTCCATAGCCATTGTTGCTAATCGCTCGCTTCATTTCTTTTCGTAAGGCCACTTCCAGCCGCTGATCTCAGGGCTGTCGATTCCGTACTCGTAGGCATAGCGGCGGCAGGCAATCTGGCAATCACGGAATTCCTCTTTGGCATGCGCCCCAATTCGTTGCAGTTTCGGGATGCGGTCGATAGCGTCGATCGCGAGACTGAACCGGTCCGTCTGGTTGTTGATTGCCAATTCCATCGGCGTATTGATGTTGCCTTTCTCTTTGTAACCGCGCACGTGCAGGTTTTTATGGTTCGTGCGGCGGTAGGCGAGACGGTGAATCAACCAGGGATAGCCATGGAAATTGAAGACGATCGGCTTGTCCACGGTAAACAGCGAATCAAAGTCCGCGTCCGTCAAGCCATGCGGATGTTCCGTGCTTGGTTGCAACTTGAACAGGTCAACGACGTTGATGAATCTGATTTTGAGGTCCGGGAAGCGCTCCCTGAGCAGCGCTGTCGCAGCCAGAGCTTCCTGGGTAGGGATGTCGCCGGCTGCAGCAAAGACAGCATCGGGTTCGGCACCTTCATCATTGCTGGCCCAATTCCAGATCCCAATGCCTTTTGTGCAATGGGTAATCGCGGCATCAATATCGAGATACTGCAGATGCTTCTGTTTGTCCGAGACAATGACGTTGATGTAGTTTTCCGATCGCAGGCAATGATCGGCTACAGACAGCAGACAGTTGGCATCCGGCGGCAGGTAGATGCGCGTGACCGCGGCGCTCTTGTTGAGCACTACATCCAGAAATCCCGGATCCTGGTGCGTGAATCCATTGTGATCCTGACGCCACACGGTTGACGTAATAAGAAGGTTCAGCGATGCGATCTTGCGGCGCCAGGATAGTTGGTTGCAGATAGACAACCACTTGGCATGCTGATTGAACATGGAGTCAATGACATGAACGAAGGCCTCGTAAGATGAAAGAAAACCGTTGCGACCGGTAAGCAAGTAGCCCTCGAGCATGCCCTCCATCGTGTGCTCGCTCAACATTTCGACAACGCGCCCGTCCGAAGACAGTTCCGTTCCATCACGGTCCTCGGGGAAACTTTCAGCGATCCAGAATTTCTTCGAGACCTCATAAATCGCATCAAGCTTGTTGGACGTGTTCTCGTCTGGCGCGAACACTCGAAAACTGTCCATATTCCACTTCATGACATCGCGCAGAAAACGTCCCAGTGGCGGGACGTTCTCTACTTCGGTATTTCCTGGGCGGTCGATCTTGACGGCATAATCGCGGAACTCGGGCAACCGCAGTTTTTTCCTGAGCTCAGCGTTCGCGTGCGGACTGGCGCTCATGCGGCGCCGACCTGATGGCGCGATTTCGGCAATCTCCGGTCGCACCCTTCCGCTTTCGTCGAAGAGATCCTCAGGCTTAAACGATCGCAGCCAGGTCTCGAGTAGGCGCAGGTGCTCTGGATTACCCTTCACGTCGGCCAGCGGGACCTGATGCGAACGCCAGAATCCTTCCAGCCGATGTCCGTCAACTTCCATTGGGGCGCCCCACCCTTTTGGCGAGCGCAATACCACCATCGGCCAGCGCGGCCGAGTTGCAAGTCCGCTCTTCCGACACTCCTGCTGATGGCCTTTAATTTCCGCGATGCACTGCTCAAACGTGGCGGCCATTGCCTGATGCATGCTGTCGTGATCGGATCCTTCCACAAAGTAGGGATTCCAGCCATATCCGCGTAACAAATCTTCCAGTTCTTCGTGGGAGATGCGCGCGAGCAAAGTCGGATTGTTGATCTTGTATCCGTTCAGGTGTAGTACGGGCAGAACGGCGCCATCGCGGATTGGATTCAGAAACTTGCTGATGTGCCATGAGGTCGCGAGCGGGCCAGTTTCGGCTTCGCCGTCGCCCACCACAGCCGCCACGATCAGCTCGGGGTTGTCGAAAGCGGCTCCGCAGGCGTGCGAGAGGACATAACCCAATTCACCGCCTTCGTGAATGGAACCCGGCGTCTCTGGGGTGCAGTGACTTCCTATACCGCCAGGAAACGAAAACTGCTTGAAGAATTCTCGAAGGCCTTTTTCGTCCTCGCTCTTTTCGGGATAGATCTCACTGTACGTGCCTTCCAGATAGACAGGACCTAAGACTCCCGGAGCGCCGTGACCAGGGCCTGCGAGAAAGATCATTTCGAGATTGTCCCTCTTTATAAGACGACTCAGATGGGCGTAGATGAAGGCGAGGCCCGGGCTTGATCCCCAATGGCCGAGCAGCCGGTTCTTGACATGTTCTGGTTTCAGGGGTTCCCGTAAGAGCGGATTTGCCCGAAGATAGATCATCCCTAGAGCTAGGTATTTGCACGCACGCCAGTAAGCATCGATCCTACTCAGTTCATCTGGGCTGAGCGGCGCACCCGCAACGGTTGACCTTGCTTTCCCTTCAGCGCTCAATGATCCGACTAATTCTTCACTCTGTGTGAGCAATGTCATATTTCAGTTTCCTTACCTCGTCATTCGGTACTAGCAAGAATGGCTATTCCGGTGGTTGGTTCGACAGGTGCCAGTCTCTTCGCGCGGCCGAAAAATCTGCTCGCTTCTCTCAGTTAATGGTTGCAAAGCTCCAGTTTTGCGCTCCGCCTCTGCGTTGCAGCTCGCGTTGAATTTGTTCGATTTCCGCTGCATCACTTGCAGTGATGGCGACTTCGCCGGCGAAGATCATGTACAGCATGTCAATGAGTGTGTCAGTCGGGATGTTTGCCAGTTCTCCCAGCATGGCCAACTCCTTGGCGCGAACTTGAAGATCGCAATTTGTGGTCGCAATCCGGGGGCCACACCCGAACACGCGGAGGTGGATGAAAACATTAGTGCTCAATCAGATCGGGAAATCGAACGCAGGCCTCGCATGACATGCCAAGGGCACTGACCGAATTAGGGCAGCAAACCGATGCTTGCCGTTTGCCGATTGGCTGCAGAGGTGGCGACACACATCGGTGAGTGTTGTTTTATTTCGCTTGTTCGGAGGGCGTTTGCTGAACATGAATGGTGGGAATCCGATCCGATTTCGTCGTATCAACCGAGACTATGCTAAAACCGCCGTTCAAATCGCGCCCTCGAATGGTTACAGTGGACTGTTCTCCCGAGGGGACGGGCACTACCTTGTCGTTAACCAAAACGGATACGCGAAGGCCTGCGGCGGGATCGCCGGCATTGAGCTGCTCCACTTTCTGTTCAGTGGTCCGCGCGCCACTTGCATTGCTCTGGCTGGAAGTGCTTACACGCTCAACCAAATGAAGGTTCCCGTCCCGAGTAGCTCCCAGGACATCTATGGAATAGGTTTCCACCGTGTTGCGCTTTTCTCCTGTGGAGGTTTCGGGCTCCTTTGTCACCATTCGAGAGATCTCGCTTAGCTTGCCTTCGGCATCGAGCCGTGAAATCCGCTCTTCAGTGATGCGGCTATCGCCCTCCCGCATGCTCGTCGTTTGTCCGAATTTCATTCACTTGCCATCTCCCGCCGCCATCAGGAAGGAGTGTGGCTTTTTCAGATTGAACTGTATCGTTAGCGTTTCTCTTTCGGATTTCGCGCGTCTTCACCGCGGGAGCGAGGCCCCCATTGATGCTCAACAACTCAACCGTTGTCTGAGTTTCTTCCACATGTTCAGCGAGCCTCTTGCTCTGCACGGTGTCTCGCTCGCTGACTTGAAGCTTGCCGTTCACATCAGGATTTGAGGTGATTCTTTACTGTTTCGACTCGCCACTGGGTAGAGTACGCTGCTCTTCTTCTGTTATCTGCACCAGCGCTTTCGCTTTATTCACATCTCGAGCGAACGTTCGCGTCGTTGTGCGCACTGTGCTGCCGTCTACTTGTACGGTTTCGCGTTCGATGTCCTGATAAGGTTCGAAATGTCCATCGGTGCCGCGGATCTCAACCGATCGCTTGTCCAGCGTACGTTTGCCATTCTCGCTGTGGCTTTCGATGATGCGCACGGGCATACGCTCGGGAGCTAGATAGTCGCTCTTCAAGTCTGTCGTGGCTGTCCACGACTTGCTTGCCTCCTCCACTATTCGGGAATCCGATGTCTGCGCAAATGCGCTCGGACACAAATAACATGCGCCGACCACCACGAGTACACAGCTGAAAGCAACAACACTTGAAGCGCTACAGCCGTCGGCGAATGGAGGAGGAGAAGCCGCGTTCATCTTTAGTCCTACTTCATACGCGGGAAAGTGGAAGCGAAGGACGCTTCAGCTGCTGCCTTGCTCTTGGACAGTTCGTTGTCGATCATCGATGCAATCTGTTCCCATACCAGGGGATCATTCTCGATTTCGTGATGTGGTTTATTCAGGTGGCGCGCAATCCAGGGATAGTTGTCACAATTGATTCGACGATCCTGATACGTCATCTGGAAGTTGCCAATGATGTTCGTGCGGCTGGGATCGGCCGAACGAATACTCGACCGTCCGTGGATAAGACCTTTTGTCTGGTAGAAGTTGATGGCATTGCGAACGTTCGGCGGAATTACCGCATCGTCGTGGCCTGGTTTATGGACGCTGTCCACCTGGATCGTCAGCAACACTGGAACGCTCTTCTGTCCTAGTTGCCGTGCCAACGTGACAGCCTGCGAACCACCCCAACTGTGCCCATAGATAATGATGCTTGCTTGTTCCTTCTCCCCGTCCGTGAGAATGCCATCACGGTTCGTGTCCAACAGCTGCAGTACTCGCCGGAGAGCCTTCTTCCCGTCGTGATTCGAGAACACTTCCGCATCCACCACTGATGGGTATCTTTCGCGCAGCAATCCGGCGAACCCAACCTCAGGATGCCTCACGTCATCGTGCCTAACGAACCCTCCAACAAACCCGATCACGATAACGTTGCGCAGAGTGATGTCTTCCGCTCCGAGGCGGTCTCTAAGGCAGGCCAGGCGAAGTGCAGCATGGACGCTTTGGTCAGCGTTAGAGTTTTGGCACACGCTCCGCGGCGTAGCGTTGCCGAAGCGGATGTTGGCTTCTTCGCTCAACACCTTTGCCTGCCCTCGGGCAGACGGCGGATGAGCTAGACCCATGGCAGCCAAGATTAGAGGTAACGCTACGAGTTTCCTGTATCCCCGCACATAATCTCGTTTCTCCGGCGCTTGTTGTTACATAAGAGCACTTCCACGAAACACCGGTCCCTGCAGAAGTGCAAGGCAGGCGCCAAAGAAGAATGGTCGTAAACCGCTTCGCGTGAGGGAGATGAACGAGGGTACGAGGCTTACGGCGTGCCCATATTCGGGCGTTGACCTCGCCTGGGCAGAGCACCTGTCACAAAGATGGTCGCGGCTTAAGAGTGTGAGGCACTTAGCAGAAACGCACAGTGGCATACGGCCTGCAGCGTCCTTGGGTGTTAATCACGACAGCGTCGGCCATGTTCAAGATCACACAAAACGCGCTCTGCGGCTTCACTCTTGCCGAAGTTCTACTGATGGCTGCGATGAATCAACTCGAAGCGAAGAGCAAGGCTTTTGGAAAGTTGGAAAGCCAGCGTAGTCGTTGCCCTTACCGTGCGGAAGCGGCTTAGCCGAGTCAGTGTCGCTTGGCAGATTCCACGTCCGGACCCGGGACAAAGGCGTCAGTTAGGAGCTATCGATGACTACTGACCAAGAAGACAATGTTGAAGCAAGGGTTTGTCTCTGGAAATCACGAGACGGAATTCAACTGACTCTCGTACGCGCACATTATCGTTCGGCATCAGCCTATGCGGCTCTCAACCGCAAGCCTGGCACACTCATCATCTTCCAACATCGTAAGCACATGTCCAAATTCTTCCAAGCCGGTTACAAGCTCATCGCCCCACTCGTCGGCAAGAAACACCGCTAGCGATGGTTGCAAGCCTTGTGCCTTAGCCGTGAAGGTCTGAATGTCCAGCGTATCTCGCGCACAATCCATCACGAGGGCATCAAAGATTTGTCTGCGCATCATTGCAAGTGCGTCGGCGCCGATGCTCGCGGTCGCCACATCGTGTCCTTGCTGCCTGATGATGTCGACGTACTTGGCATGAACGGATTCTGGATTGAAATAGAGAATCTTCGTAGGAAACCTCCTCCAGATTTTCGAGCAGAATCGCTTTCAGCCTTAGAACCGTCGGAGGGGCGTCGATGCGTGTGGCCTCTTGGCGCGGTGGGGGAGAGCCAGGCCAACGCGCATCGCAATTTTCGCCCCTTGCCACCACTTCCGGCGGGCCGGCATAAACTCGTTTCAGTGGCGGTCGGTCGCTGATTGCCGATTAACCTTTACCAGTCACTTCCGACTCAGCTTTAAGCCAATCATCGGGATCGAGATCATCCCATTTGCCATGGAGACTTCTCTTAAAAAATCGACCTCGAACTCCCATCAAACGAAGTTCGCCCGTGCGGAGTCTCGAAGTCAATGCTTACCTCTGCTTGTGATTTTTCCGAAGATGAACTCCTGAGCCAGACTCCCGACTACATGCAGGCCCATATCTATCCCAAAAGTCTGAAATACATGCCCGGCCGAACGAGACGAACCGGGGTAGTATGCGGTAGAAATGGAATATGCAATTAGACTGCCGCCCCACTGAGAATAATTCGGCTGCCATGCGCCGTTATCTCCCTTGCAGATGAGTGGTGCCAACATGGCATGAAGAGCCCGAGACTTCTTTGTGCCGGTACCTTGGTAGAAATAGCGAGGATCCTGATGCAGAAGCGATGGCAGAATAGCGTTGCTGATCAAGCCTCCGGTAACGCCGTCGGCAAAGCCAGCTCCCAACCGCTTGCTATATCCTTTCGCGCCTTGCTGCCATTCACTGGGATTGTCACGAGCCTGTTGGACGCCAGCCCACGCGACCGTGCGTCCGAAGAAAAATGGATTGGTGAGGCTTTTGTAGGCCAGGTGGAACTTCATCCCCGTGGTGAGAGGCTCGGGATGGGGTTCGTAGGCCACAAAAAGATTCGGTATAAAGCCGAGAACGCGTTGCTGTTCTTCAGCTTTGAGCTGTTGGGTAGCAACTTCCTTCTAGGAGTAACTCACGGTGACTGCCCGCTGCACAGCCAATATGCGAAGTTTGATCTCGGGTAGCGTCTTGTTCTGGCCCGGTTCGACTGTAATGGATGAGTTCCAGTCTGCAAATCCTTCAGCGGTGACGGTGATCTGATAGGCGACTCCGGCCGTGGCCTGGTCGAATGCAAAGCCGCCATCATCTTTTGTGACAGCCGTGAGACGGTCGCCAGCCGACCCTTGAAGAACCACGTTGGCGCCAGGAATCGGATCGTCGCTGGTGTCGACGACCGTACCGAGGATGCTTCCTGTTTTCGTGTCTGCCGCTTGACAGACTGCGCCGACAGGCGGTACGGCAAGGATCGTTCCGCTCGAGGACGATCAATAGCAACATGTGTGTTGCTTTCAGGAACGATTGCCAAAGTCGGTTAGGCGAGGCATGTGTATTGTTGCTGCATCGTCGATACTCCTAAGCTCCCGAAAGCGTGAAATTAATTGTGATCCGGGAGTCAACTTCAACCGGTTCTCCGTCTACCATGTACGGCTTGTAACGCCATTGCTTCACCGCATCGATAGCGGCCTGCGCGAGTATTGGTAAACCATTCTCGACCCGTACATCCTTCACGCTGCCATCGGTGCCGATCACGGCCAGCAGCACTACTGTTCCTTCAATGCGCGCCCGGCCAGCCTCCGGCGGATACTGCGGCGGAACGTCGTGAATCAGGTTTGCCTCGACTACCCGGGAGGCGACACGGATTCTCTTGACCGGCGGGGGATCGAACGTTTTCACCGGGACAGGCGCGCTGCGCGTGCTACTCAGAGCTTCGCTAAGTCGCTCCACCGGGAATTCCGCCGACCACTCCGCCAGGAACTCCCCCGACGACCGCGCCCGTTGGGCCGACCGGTGGTGGTGGCGCTTCTTGGGTTTTATGTACTGGAGCGGGAATGCGGGTGCTTGTCGCGGCTCAATATCGACGGAGACGGAGGTGTGGGTGCTCGAAGCTTCGTGGCACTGCCGGCCGCGAGCCGGCGGCGGCTGTAAGTACAACATTGTCAGCGTTTCTCTCTTGGGGAGTGGATCCGTGTGAAACAGCGGAACAACAACTACTGCCAGCAAGATGAGACCCTGCAGGGCCAGGGCGCCTGCTCCTGCCCAGGGATTTCGTTTTAATTTCGCGCCCGATTCAATTTCGCGAAATAAGGAACCCTCTTCTATTCCTTGCTGACTGGAAGGGACCGGAAGCTGCTTTTCCCCTTGCGCCGGCAATGATGCAATCCGCGGATCAGTTCGCAACCCAAGCCGCCGAACGCTCGGGTACGCAATCCGATAAACTAATTCCGAAGGTTGGTCAAAGGTTGCCATCTACATTGATCCCTTTCCAAGCAGCACCGCTCTCCCTGTCATTAATTGCCAAGCGGATCAGGTCAGAGCCTCAAGGCTTGCTCATCAACGCATCTAGTGAAAGCATCTTGCGGGCCAAGTGGAAGTCGTTCCAGGAAAGGGACATGGACCATTGAAATCGCATCCCCCTGTGCCCAGATGAGGGCAGCTGCCAGCAAAAGGTCATCAGCAGATGCGGTTTGGGCACAACGGATACGCAAAATCGGGTGTGATAGGTGAAACATCAAGACGGATAGCCGGGGAGCAAATTTCCTGAACAGCCCTCGATCCGCCCCCGTTATGCCATTGATTGACGTCGTTCTCAATTGTGTCAGCAGAGAGATGGATAGTCAGCGCATTCTCAGCGCTCCGCCAGTACGCTTTCCGGGACGGCCCGAAGATCGCCATAGGCGCGGACCAACGTCCGATTGCACAACGGTTGGTGGGACTGCCGTGGTGATCATTAGGAGCGCCGAACCACAAATGCCACAAATGCAGCGCACGTCGATGTTCTTTTCAGAACTCTTCGGCTACTGTAGCTGCTAGTGCTTCGCTATGGGGCGAGGCTTCGGTTGCGCCTCCAGCCTGCGTGATCCGGTAATCGTGATATTCAATGCTTAGAACCGCCGTGCCGAAGACACGAACCTTGGTTTCGCTCTCGTTCGATTCGGCAACCAGAAGTCACCGATCTTCCGGTAGCTGCGTTTGAAATCAGTTCTGACGGTCCACCAGGAAGGGTTGACAGCTGGCTGGCCCTCTACTCGAGTTATGGCGAAGTCTTTTGCATTCACCCAAATTCGTCCCCTAAACAGAAACTTGTTCTTGCTTCGCGGCTGGACGGCGAGCACGTAGAATTCGTCGTATCGGTCTTCTCGTACTCAGAGAGTTGAAACGTATAGTTCTCCGGGCGTTATGGCGGAACGCTGCTGATTCTCGGCTCCGCATGGATTCTTGTTCCGCCTCCAGGAGTTTCTTGAACACACGGTCCCGCACCGTGCCAGAGCCGCTCTCTGACACGATCGTGAACTCTTTTTTATTCGGCGCCTGGTAGTCGGCGCGAACAACCATGTCGGCCTTCTTGTGAGATAAACAGTGGCACTCCAGGTGGTAGCTGCGGACGCTGGAGTAGCGCTCGAGCGCCTTGGCGCGCAGTTCATTCATCTCTGCGACACGATTGATGACCTGGTCCGCCGTTAGCGGTGCCGACACCGTGAGTTGCTGAGCGACGACCGGAAGCCCGAGAAGCAGCAGGAGCAATCTGGGTGCAGACCAACGTGCACAAGAGTTTCTCGCTTGGCAAAACCGTGTCATGGTGTTCGTCTCCTTGAGAACAGCGCGAATGCTACCGGTGCCCGTGTTCGTCTTGTCAGGTTCTTGAACATCGGTACCGAACCGAGAGGGTGCGCCCTGAAACTGAGTCAGAGTCAAATTGTCCTGTAAATTTCTTTCTTCCGGTGTCGACGGATCGAAGAGATAGATGGTGCTCGCGGAAACCGGTCCGACACGAACGTCGCTATGAGACATGGCAGAGTTTCTCAGGGCGTCGAAGTAGCGCTGCGTCTCAAAATAGCGCCGAGATGGCTCAAGGATGACCAGATCTCCATCACGCGGCGCATAATGCGCATCGTATAGCGGCACAATCTGAATGTCGGTGCGCCCGCAGGTCTCGAGATAATAGGCCATGCTCATTGGTCTTGCGGTCGCCACCCTCGTCGCGACGGGGGCGAACGGACAGACGTGTTTGCGCCACCTCACGTGTGTCGAACTCTGACACCTCATCGGGTGCAAAATAGCGTGTGATGTTTCGTGTGCTTCCGCCCATTGAATTCAGGTAGAAGGAGTAATACGGTGCCCAAGCTTGTAGCTCAGCGATCGGCCATCCAATCAAGATGACTGCGGCCGTTCCCACGATGGCAGGTGACCAGTACTTTTCCTTTCCGGCCTTTCCAAATCTGTTGCACCGCATAGCCACCGGCCATGAAAAGGAATGGGAGCATCGGAAGTGAATAGCGAATCCACTTCGCTCCACTCACAGATAGCCCGACAAACTGAAGCATTCCGAGCGACAGAAAAAAGCACGACGCGAGTGTCCGGCGATCTCGCAAGAGCAGCGCGCTGCCAACTATAACGGCCACCAGGATTGGAATTGGCGTCTTTACCAGCACCAGCCAGGCATAGTAGAACCACGGAACTCCGGCAAGCAGGCGCGCGGGGAAATTTATATACAGTGTGCCGCCAAAATCATAGCCACTGTGCCGCACACCATCATGATGAAGCCAATGCAGGATCGCGCCGAAGTTGGCCGGAGAGAGAACGACCGGGTTCACCAGGATAAAGGTAACGAAGAATCACGAGGAAGAATCGTTTGTAGCTGAATCGGGATGGTTTTCGAGTAAGGCCCATCTTTCCGGCAATAAGCCAGGCGAGTGCGTTCAATCCGAGAAGGTGAAGAATGTACTGGGAGGCTAAGGCCGAGGCCAAAGCCTATGGCGCTCAGGTCGTACCATCGCCGCGCACTCTGGTCCGCAGTTGCCTGTTGGGCGCGACAGTAGAGGTAACAGGCCAGCAAGGTGAAAAAGGTGAGCGGCGTTTCCTCCTTCGTGAGTCGATTCAGACGCGACTGGCAGAGGCGCAACCGCCCAGAAGAAACTCGCTGCAAAAGATCCGACGACGCCCATCATTCGGCGGCATAAAAGATAAAGGACTGCCGCGGAGGCGGCGCCGAAGAGCACGTTGGGCATACGAAGCCAGCCCTCGGGTTTCAGCGAAGGCCAGCCATGCACCGGCGGCGACCCGGCTCCAGTGTTCCCCAGCGGTCAGGCTCGACCCAAGCAAGCACTTTTGGCAACATCGGATGCTCGCTATTGACCCCGACAAAATGTCCGTGTCGATACTCTTGAACGGCCGCCCATTTCGCCGACTCGTCCTCCGACAGACTGTTAAAGTCGACCCGGTAGAGGCGGACTGCGAATGCCAGGACCGTCAGCAGGAGCACGATGCCAGCTCCCTATAACGTCCAAGGCAACGATATTGGATCTCACTCAACCCGCTTGCTCCCGCTTACGGCGCGAATGCGATTGGATGATTCCGTTCTCGATGGCCTGCGCTCTTTTCGTGTTCCGCGCACCTCGGCGTGTGCTCACGAATTCACCCCGATGTGGTCGCAGCTTTCCGATTGGCGGGCTGATCAAGCACCTCAGAGACAGCGTAAGGCCTGCGCTCAGAGCGATTAAAGTACTGCCATACGTCTAACTCACCCAGAAGTCCTAGCGCGATCAGTTGGAGGCCTAGCACTATCAAAACGGCCGCGAAGACCAGCAATAACCCGTGTTGCTGCAGAACATCGATTCCGGTAACGAGCTTCCAGATCAAGAGCCAGAGTGCGATGGCCGAGCCCAAGCCCATGTTGATCGCGCCCAGCCGGCCAAAGAAATGGAGCGGGCGCGACATGTAACGTAGGAGGAATCGAATCGTCATGAGATCGAAAAATACCCGGAAAGTACGAGAAATGTTGTAGTGCGATTCCCCGTGTTTCCGATGGTTGTTTTGAATAGGTATTTCACAGATCGAGGCTCCATAGAGTGGAAGCCATAGCCGGGATGAACCGGTGCATTTCGCCATAGAGCGGCAATTGTCGCAGCAGGTCGCCCCGGTACGCCTTGAACGTGGTCCCAAAGTCGTGAATGTTGACGCCGCTGAGCTTGGCCATCAGCCAATTGGCACAGCGGGAAGGAATCTTTCGGAGCAACAAATTGTCGATGCGGTGGCTGCGCCACCCACTCACGACATCATAGCCCTCTTCGATTTTTTCGAGAAACCAGGAATCTCTGCAGGATCATGCTGAAGGTCACCATCCATAGCGATTACATATTCACCGGTGCTGTGCGCAAATCCAGCAGCCAGCGCTCCGGTCTGCCCAAAATTCCGCCGCAGCTTGATAACGGTCACGTGCGGGTCAATCAGCGCAACTTCCTTCAGCAGCTTGTAAGTGAGATCCGTGCTGCCATCATCGACAAAGACGAATTGGTAGCTGCGACCAAGTTCCTCCATAACGCCTTGCAGGCGGCCATACAGTTCGATGACATTGGCTTCTTCGTTGTGAAACGGCACGACAATGGAAACGCTCGCTGCTGTCTTGAGATCAGGCATGCTGCACCTTCCTGAAAGCGCGATCCATGGCCTTCAGCCATTTCCGATCGTGCTCAGTTAAAAAGATGTGTGGATCGTCTTCCAGGGAATTGAGCAGTTCGCAGATTTCATTCGCAAACTCCCAATTCTGATCCCAGACGCCCAGGATATTGCGTCCGTCCCGCTGGATTGTAGGAACGCCCTCGAGAGATGTCGTGGAGTACATCTCAACTCCTTCGCCACTGTTGTGCTTCCGCACTGCAGCAGCTTGCATAACGGTTCATACAGCCACCCATGTCATCGCACTTGGCTCGCCAAAGGCACAGCATAGGCAAATCACTGAACTGCAGGAGGATGAAGGAGCATCGGCCGGGAGATCGATGCCCACATTGTGGCAGTGCCCCTGAAAGGTCAGGACAGCCCGCAGGCAGAATGCCGGAATTGCGCCAAGAACCAGCGGCTTAGGAAGGCCTGAAGTGGTTCGTGGCCTGCAGTGTCGGGGGTGAATTCAGTTTCGTATTAAGGGGTCGGAGTTGTTCGTTGACCTAATTCATCTGGCGGAAAGGGCGCTGTTCGACGTTCGCACGGAATCACGCGATCCAGAGCCGTCCAATTCGCAAAAGGGAGTTTTATGGCAATCCTCCTAGCTATTCTTGATTTCCTGTTTGGGTGTCATCACCTTCACCTCAGTCGCGTGTTCATTCTGCAACGCGAGACCTACCGAGTGTGCTGCGACTGCGGCGCGAGATTTGCATATTCCCTGCAAACCATGTCGATTGAGCGCCGCCTGCCACTCACTCCTGTATTGACCAGATTCCGAATTGCGTGAGATGGATGGTTCATGAACACATACAGGAGGAATGAGGAGAAACCGAATCCACTGTTACGAAGGGAGTTCCCAGCTTCATGTTGCTGCTGAGATCCGAAGGGAAGGTACCAGCTGGATAGAGATATCTGAGGGCGACCAACCATGGCGACAAAACCAGATTCGGGCGCAGTTGGGGTCAGCGGAGAGGTAATCGTATTTTATTGCTTGGCATTGCGGAACTGCCCCCTGCGTGAACCGAAAGCCATGTTTGGCAATTGATATGCTCTTCAAAGGACATGATGGTCCTCATTAACCCCACCTGAGCAGTCCACCCAATGGCGGGCCCTGTGCCCGCCACCTTCCTCATCTGAAGCGCATGGTCAAATCAATGCGCTTCATCTGTTCCTTCCTTCGGCTCCGTTAGCAGACCTCACCTGCCCGCATGCGGACTATGCCAGCAGTGAGGCAGATCGATCCGTACAACCAGGCAATACTTATCAATCAGATAGCGGCTGCAGCATTGGCAAACAACTTGCGTTGCTAACTGCGACAGGCAGAGCAGGAAAAGGATTTCCAGGGATAATGAAATGTTTCGCGCAGAAATTCTGTGGTTGGCAAATGGCCCGACCCTGAAGATGGAGGGCAGACTTGTAGGTGAGTGGGCCGAGCAGGCAAGGTGTCTAATCACTGCTGATGTAGTGCCGAAGGGATTGATCGTCGACCTCGCCGATGTTTGTTATATCGATTCGCCGGGCGAGCGTTTGCTGAGTTGGTTGGGCAGTGTCGGTGCAGTATTTGCCACCAGCGGTGTTTACGCCACTGCCGTATGCGAACGGCTAGGTTTTACGCCCTTGCGGAAGACACTTGCACGCCGGCATGGGAGTAAGGAAGACAAATCCTCAATCACGCATTCCCATGCAGGTTAAAGCCGGTCCGGGGCCGCACCAGAAACAGGAGGAATGATGGGTTGGTTTCATGCGAGCACAACGGCTGAGGATCCTCGGAATCATGCATCAGCAGCTGAAATCGTGGCCTGCTTCCGAGATCAGAAAAACCTTCTGGATAAGCTCGCGTTCCTGATCACTGCCGACGAAGCGACCGCACAACAGGCAGTGGCCCAGGCGCGTGAGAGCACGCTTCAGGGGAGCAGTCCTTTCCGGAATTGGCTTCTCGAGTGGGCCAAGGCAGCGACCATTGCCGCCGCGATATCGCTCCACGGGGATGCGATTCGCGTGTGTGAAGCGACATACAAAGATCGACGATGTCCGCATGTCGAATACCTATGCGAGCTCGATGATGAGCGGCGGGCGGCTAGCCTCGCCCTCATTCTTCAAATGGATACCTTGAAAATCATGGCGGAACTGGATCCGCTGAGCCGCGCAATTCTCGTGCTGCGAATTGCAATCCGATCATCCATACAGGACTGCAGTCTCCGCCTGAACGTGTCACGCGCCGTGGTACTCGCCGCAAACTGCCACGCAATGACTTGGCTCGATCACAGTCACGTAAAACCACTGCGGGACGATCACAATGTTTCGCATGCCCTCTAGAAACACTGCAATTGGACACCTGTGCCCTATGTCGCCTTGTTCGGAAGCGCATTGGGCTTGAGGACAAGAGAATCCCTTGATGATCGAACTCGATGATGACGAAGCCCGGCTGCTATATGCGGTCGTTCTGGAAAAAGCGCAGGAATACTTCAGCTATACGAATACGTCCGAGATAGCCGACCGGTTACTCAAGCTGGCGGCCAGGTTCGTGCGTCCATCCCGACTTGGGGCCAGTGAACGTAGCTAGATTGAAGCGGGGCATGACGGATCATACGGAGGAAGAAAGACGGAATGAAGTCC
Organism: uncultured Acidobacteriota bacterium; assembly: GCA_963733805.1. Classification (GTDB taxonomy): domain Bacteria; phylum Acidobacteriota; class Terriglobia; order Terriglobales; family Acidobacteriaceae; genus Gp1-AA133. Next base: position 261,351 of record CAVTEO010000019.1, read on the forward strand.
TGTCGATCGCAGCATGGAACAGAAACCTCAGGAAACGCTCCGCGGTGCGGAACGATTGCCCAAGCCGGTACCCGAATCAGTTGTGTCTTCCAGGGGTGAAGGAATGTGGAACAGGCTGCTTGCGATGAACTCCTCGGCCGCCTGCATCATGTGCTTCCACATCTCAAACGCTCGACCCTCCTGATTGAGAAATGCGAGCGCCTGCTGCCGGCTCACAGGGCAGCCTTCCTCGGTCCCCAATCGTATCAGGTGAGAAAGTGTGATTTCTGCTATCACTCGTTCTCGGTCTTTCTTTTCGGCCATTGCCTTGCCCCCACGGTTTATTGCTTTTCAGGGCATCCCTGAAGCCACCCTCGGAACCCAGTTTCCAATTGCTAGAGGTGAGCGCACCCGGATAGATGGAAATAAACCTACTGGCAATAAGTCGCCTTCGAAATCCCCAGTCGGCGAATCTTGTTTTGTAGCGTCGTACGCTTCAATCCCAGACGTTCGGCGGCACCGCCCTTGCCTGCAATTCGTCCCGATGCGGCTCTCAATGCGCCGATGATCACAGAGGACTCTGCTTGTCGAAACGTAGAGGCCGTTCCAACCGCAACAGTGGTCTCGGATGAAGTGGCAAGCTCGCCAAGTGGCACCTCTAACTCCTCACCACGTGTGAGGATGACAGCTCGTTCGAGGAGGTTGGCCAATTCCCTGATATTCCCCTTCCACGGACAGTTCGTCAGTATTTCCATTGCGCGTTTGGGGATTGACTTTATCTGTCTCCGCATCCGCCCCGCTACCTTCGACACAAAGTAGTTCACCAGGAGTGGAATATCCTCGCGCCTTTCGCGCAGCGGCGGGATCTCAATCGGGAAGACGTTGAATCGATAGAACAGATCCTCGCGGAACTTCTCTTCCTGAATCATAGCTCGGAGATCGCGGTGGGTTGCGGCAATCAGGCGAACATTGACCTGGATCGTCTTTGAGCTTCCGAGACGCTCGAATTCCTGCTCCTGGATTGCCCGCAGCAGTTTCGGCTGGAGTTCCAGGCTGATGTCCCCGATCTCATCCAGAAACAGCGAACCTCCATCGGCCGATTCGAATCTGCCCTTTCTCTGCATTAACGCTCCTGTGAAAGCACCCTTTTCGTGCCCAAACAGTTCGCTTTCCAGAAGTCCCGAAGGAATGGCGGCGCAGTTCATGCGCACGTAGGGGCGATCGCGTCGAGAGCTAAGTTTGTGTATCGCCCGGGCAATCAGCTCTTTCCCCGTCCCAGTCTCTCCATGAAGCAGGACTGTGGAATCGGTAGGTGCGACGATCGCAACTTGTTCCAGCACCCTCTGAATGGCTGCGACTCTTGCCGACTATGTTTTCGAAGCAGTACTCAGAGCTGATTTCTGCTTCCAGATGAAGTTGCTCGTCTTCGATCTCGCTCACGTTGCGAAACCTGTTCCTGCCAGATTTTCGAGGTCTGCGAAAGCAGCGGCCGCGCCCATAGTCTCCTCCCGAATGTTTACACTTGCGATGTTTTGCGAGCACTTATACGAACAAACGTGACTAGCAGAGAGACTTCCTCTCTTTATTCAAGTATTCCTTGTTGTCCTGGGGAATCGGTTCCAGACGTGGCGCGGAATGGCACGGCACCAGACTGGGATAATTTGGAAAGATGACTCGCAACAGTTTTTGGGAATCTTCCAACCGCATAAAGCCAGTTTGTGTGGGAATGAACTTGAATGTCATATTTCCTCTCAATCCGCAGAAGCTGGATGGCGGCTAAGCTGATCTCTTCGTGTGTAGGCAAAACTCGATGATTTTTCCGAGTTGTGGCTGACCGACCGTCCTTAAGGATTTCCGAAAGTTCTCGGTATGTAAAACTCGATCACTTTTGCCATGACAACCTCCTGGATTCCGGTGACTCTCGGTGCACGCGGCTGCGCCAGATCGTTCGCTCGCCTTTATCGGTCGCAAACAGTGCGGGTGCAACATTCATTGCAGCCATGATCAGGAGTTCCTGTAGCGTGAAACCGTGAGTTGTGATCTTCCACATAAGCGCCTCCCAACCTTCGCACCTTTCTTGTAATGACGCAGCCATTGTTATCCTAGTGCTGTTTGCGCGCAGCCCCACATCGGGGCAAATCGCAGACTCTTGCTGAGCGAATGGCAGCCTTCTTTTGAGGCGAAAAATTTGGGTTAGTTGGGGAAGTCTTAACGAGAGGGAGAGCTCGTTGTGCGGGGCGGAGTCTCGATGCGCTTCCACCCGAAAAGGCGCGCATCGATGGACCAGAGGCCCGGTCCTAACATTGCGAGAGCGGCAGCGGCCGTTCCCAACAGCAGCCAGACCCACTTGTCTCCGGCCATGGTAAACATCTTCCAGATTTCAATCAATGCAACCGAAGTTCCCGCGATTGGAGTCCATAAGCCTAGAATTAGCAGTATTCCCGCTCCCATTAAGAGCACCGCGGGAATTGTCACATTCATCGGTGGTAGATCGCTCCACAGCCTCAAGCCCGCGCGCACAATCAACGCGGAGCCAACCACCACGCGCATGAGGAGCAATCCTGTGCCAGGCCAACCGCCAGCAAATGTGGAGTACAAACGTCGCAATGACACACCTTTCAATACATATCCAGAATCCTCCTTTTTGGAGGGGAACCGATACCCCAAAAAGAGCTTTGATCGTCACTCTTTAGAGTCTGGATTCTTCGGAGGGGCAGGACAGGTGGGGAAACTACAGGTCGATAATCCCTCTCTTCAGGCCAATCATCGCGGCGTGCGTTCTATCATTGGCGCCCAGTTTCGAAAGGATGCTTTTGACTCGACTCTTGACGGTCTCCTCAGTGATTGAGAGCTGATCGGCAATTTGCTTGTTCGCGTTCCCGGCTGCGATCAGTCGCAGCACAAGGATTTCGGCTGGAGTCAGGGTATCATCGGTTGCATGCTCGGCGATTTCGTATGAGGCCTCTGGTGATAAGGTCTTCTTTCCCGCGTGGACAGCACGGATCGTCTCCAGTAATTCCTTATGCAACGTATTCTTTAGCAGGTAGGCCTGAGCGCCGGCTTTGAGCGCACGCAGAATTTGTACATCGCCTACGTAGGTCGTCAGGACAATAACTTTTGCATCAGGAAATTCGTTACGAATCGCAATGAGCGCGTCTATGCCGTTCATTTCCGGCATTTGCAGATCCATCAGCGTGACATCGGGATGGTGCGCCCGGAATTGCTGAATGGCATCGCGACCGTTGGATGCCTCGCCTACCAAAGCCATATCGGTCTGAATGCCAACCAGACCGGCGATCCCCTGGCGGACAACCGGATGGTCGTCAACCGCAAGAACTCGAATTTGCAAGGTGCCGGCGGTCATGAGGTCCCACTTCTTGCCTTCGCGTTACGTGAAAACCACGAACGTCTCTGTGCTGTAATGTAAGCGGTGCTGGCAGGAACGCGCAGTTCCACTTCCGTGCCAGCATTGACTTCGCTCCACACCACTAGCTTACCTCCGATAAGAGTGGCACGTTCCCGCATCCCGGGCAAGCCGTAGTGTCCCTCACTGCCTTGGCTGGAGAGGATCGCTGGATCAATGCCTTTTCCATCGTCCCGCACGCGCAGTCGGAATTGCTCATTGTCATAACGGATCTCAACCTCGATCTGCCGTGCCTGCGAGTGGCGAAAGGCGTTCCGCAGCGCTTCGGCAGCAATTTTGTAGATCTCGTCTCGGAGGATGGGATGCAGATTTCGCACCTCGCCCTCAACGGCGACACGAAATGCAGGTCGGTGGTTGGTTGAGTCCGTTGTGAGTTCTTCTCCCAGAGTGCTTACGGCTGAGGCAAGGTCATTACCCTGTATCGTGGAATCACGTAATCCCTGCACCTCATCCCGGGCTTCCGTGATGAACTCAGCTGTCTGATCGATCGCATTGTCCAGCTTTTCTTTCGCCTCTATGGGGCGGTCCGGCAACAACTGGGAAACCGTTTGGAATCGCAGCAGCACCCCGTGTGCGCTTTGAAGCAGAGTGTCGTGAAGGTCCCTTGCAATTCGTGTGCGTTCGGCGACACGGGCCTCCAGCGTCACGTCGAATTGATGATGCAATTGCCGTACACGTAATTGGTAGGCCGCCCACAGCAGTCCCAAAAACACGCTGAAGCACAGGGCACGAAACCAATTCGTCTGGTAGTAGGCCGGGGTCACAGAGAACTCCAGCGTATCGCCCTGCTCGTTCCAGACACCGCTGTTGTTGGCAGCAATCACGCGAAACCTATACGTACCTGGTGCGAGGTTCGTGTACTGCGCCTCCCGACGATTGATCACCTCTTTCCAGTCGCGGTCCTGGCCTTCCAGCTTGTACTTGAAGTGAACCTTTTCCGGTGCGACAAGGCTCAAGGCGGTGTAGTCAATCGTGAGGTCGCGAATCCGCGGCGGCAGACGCAGATGCGAAACTGCCGAGCCCGTCAGATTCTGCCAATACGTCTTGTGGTTAGCGATGATCTGCTCGACGTGCACTGGCGGCGCCAGCTTGTTCATCGCAAGATGATGAGGATCGACAACTTGAACGATTCCTGCCACGAACCATAATCTGCCGTCGGTGGACTTCGCGACGCGAGGACTATAAGTGCTTGGTGCATTCGAGCTAAGCCTGACGCCGTCAGGTGCATTCCAAACCCTTGTTTCAATCCTCCGGTTAGCGTTGGCGATCCACGCCTCCAGTTCGCTTCGCGTGATGCGCACGAGACCGCAGACCGTGTTCAACCACAATGCATGGTCATCGTCCTCTATTGACCAATGAATCGCATTGCAGGGTAAACCATTCTTCGTGGTGAGCGTTGCAATACGGCCATCTTTGAGTCGGCTAAGGCCGCCGCCCTCGGTTGCTGCCCAGATCGCCCCATCCGTATCGCGTTGGAGGTCGGGGACATGCCCCTCGCCCAACCCATCTTTTGCTGTATATGAGGCACGGATCCGACCATCCTTGTAAAATGAGACTCCCCCTCTGTTCCAGAATGCAAGCCAAACTCCGCCTTGCTCAACCTCGGCGAGGAGAGCATCCGCTCCATCGCCCAGTTCTGACCAGGGAAGCTGGTCGAGTAGACGGCCATGGACTAAGTGCACGAGACGTTTCCTTTCGGAAAGCCAAAAATTGCCCTCCTTGTCCCCCGCCATGTAGTGCACATCTCCACCGGGTACAGCATTTGTGGGAAGGAACCTGTCACCTTTGAAATAAGCAAGTCCACGAGCGGTGGAGACCCAGATTCGTCCATCATCATCCTGAAACAGAGACTGTGTCGCATCATCCGGCAGTCCATTTGCTTTACGGAAAATTGTCGTTTTTCCGTTCTTCCACCTGGTCAGACCAGCAGCAGAGCCGACCCAAATGCTTCCATCTTTGGCGGCGAGCACGGCGCCAGATGCATCGCTAGACAAACCTTGTTTCGTAGAAAGCGTGGCAACGGGGAGCTCTGCAAATCGGTCGAGTCCTGCGGTGGTAGCGACCCACACGTTGCCTTCGCGATCCTCCAAAATACTGAGGATTACGTCACCGGACAGGCCATCTGATTTCGTAAATACGTCCGTGCGGCCGTGATAGACATGGATGAGCCCCCGCTCTATGGTTCCGATCCAGAGCCCCCCATCGCGGTCCCGGAGCAGTCGATTCGAATCGACATCACGGGCGCGGAGTATCGTTGTGGAATTAATTGCGCTTCTAATCGGATATGAATCGAGTTTGTCTCCGGTGAGCTGCAGCAATCCACCGCCGTGCATCGCAACGATCAGAGATGCGTCATCGGCCTTATTTACGCCGATGAGTTCCAATGGTGTTGGATATCGCTTCGGAGGACCGGGTTTCACTCGCCAAAGCCCAGACTCCGCACCAGCCCAGACCGCGCCTGAGCCGTCCTCGTACCAAGCCCAAACGGCTCTGCCGAAGGCGCCATCCTCTCCGTAGCACTGCTTACTGCCGCTTCGGATTGCGCAGAGACGACCAGCGGAGCTCGCCGCGTGTCCTAACGACCCAGCCCACACCGTTCCATCGTCGTCCTCAAATAACGACGCCACAAAGTCTCGACCAAGCTCCGGGCGCAAGGTAAACCTGCCGTCCCTCCATGTCGCTAGACCGCCAAACGTGCCAATCCAAAGAGTGCCGTCGCGCGTGACCAGCAGGGCGTTAATATTCTTATCCGGGAGCTGCTGACCCGCAGGCGGTTGCCAGAGGACGGGGTGAACGCCATCGAATCTAAACAGGCCGAATTCGCTACCCAGCCAGAGATAGCCATCGGGCGTCTGCGCCATCGCATAGACGTTGCCTAAGGAGAACCCATCACGGGCCGTCCACGACGTGTGCCCGTACTGGCTCGCCTCCAGCGATGGGTCCAGCGCCAGAACGAGAGGAGACCAGAGCAACACGCTGAGTGTGCTAATCGTTATGAGCGCCAACGCAAATTTCATTTGCGACCTACGCGCTTTGAACCCATTGCCATTCTAGATTGGCGCGATGCCGGGGCTCACGACCAATCTCCTACTTCGTGCCTTTCGCGTTCCCGACCAGCTTTCGCGACAGCCAGGAACTTCTCTGAGCTGTTGCGTAGGCTTTGCTGGCAGGAACGCGCAGTTCCACCTCCGTGCCGGCATCGACTTCACTCCACACCACTAGCTTACCTCCGATAAGATTGGCGCGTTCCCGCATCCCGGGCAAGCCGTAGTGTCCTTGGCTGCTTTGGCTGGAGAGGATCGCTGGATCAATGCCTTTTCCATCGTCCCGCACGCGTAGTCGGAATTGCTCATTGTCATAACGGATCTCAACCTCGATCTGCCGTGCTTGAGAGTGGCGAAACGCGTTCCGCAGCGCTTCGGCGGCAATTTTGTAGATCTCGTCCCGGAGGATGGGATGCAGATTTCGCACCTCGCCCTCAAGGCTGACACGGAATGTAGGTCGGTGATTGGTTGAGTCCGTTGTGAGTTCTTCTCCTAGCGTGCTTATGGCGAGCGCGAGATCGTTGCCTTGGAGTGTGGAATCGCGCAATCCCTGCACCTCATCTCGAGCCTCCGTGATGAAGTCGGCAGTCTGCTCGATCGCATTGTCCAGCTTCTCTTTCGCTTCTCTCGGGCGCCCGGGCAGCAACTCGGAAACAGTTTGGAATCGGAGCAGCACCCCGTGTGCGCTTTGAAGCAGAGTGTCGTGAAGGTCCCGGGCAATTCGCGTGCGCTCGCCCACGCGTGCCTCGAGCGTCATGTCGAATTGATGTTGCAATTGCCGGACACGCCACCGGTACACCGCCCACAGCAGTGCCAAAAAAATGCACGCGCAGAGAGCCCGAAACCAGTTCGTCTGGTAATACGCAGGAGTGATGGAAAAATCCATCTTGGCTGCGCTATCGTTCCAGATGCCGTCGCTATTGGACGCGATCACGCGGAAGGAATAGTTCCCAGGAGGCAAATCCGAGTAGAAAGCCTGGCGGCGCGTGCCGGCCTCATGCCAATCACGCTCATATCCATCGAGCCGGTAGCGAAATTTCACCTTCTGTGGAATCGAAAAGGTGGGAGAGGTGTAATCAATTTGCAAGTCCCTCGGATTCGGCGGAACCTTGAGGTTAGGCGTTGCTTTGAAGTCCTTCCGGTCAGCAAGGAGCGACTCGATGTATGTCTGCGCCGGCAGCGCTTTCTGCGAGAGCCTGGAAGGGTCCACCATCTGCAAGACCAAACCGCTCGCGAACCATACCCGCCCATCCGAAGAGTAAGCCGCTGAATTGAAAGATGGTCGTCCCTGTGGACGCGCACCGTCCAACACGTCATACACATGGGTTTGAACGACTGCCTCTGGATTTGCCCACCAGCGCTGGAGCTCGAAATCCGGCAGCTCAACCACGCCGCACTCGGTATAGAGCCACCAGCGTTTCGCGTCGTCCTCAATGTACGAAATTACGGAGTCACACGGGAGGCCGTTTTTTCTTGTCATTCTTTGCACCTTATCCCGCCGCAATCCGACTAGCCCGTCATCCGAGGCGGCGAGGACGGAACCGTCTGCGTCGGCGATGATCTGGCGGTAAACAGGGTCGCCATTTGGATTTGACGGGAACTTCTCAACGACCCCTTGACGGAATAGCACAAGGTCTCCCTTCAGAGTTCCTATCCAAATACCTCCCCGTGGATCCGGAGCAAGGGTATGGCCGGGTGGAACTTGCGAGGCAGAGAACTCTTCGCGCACCTGGAAATCGCGGATGCGCACCAGCTTTCGTGGATTGCCCGCGCACTCTGCCCAAATATTCCCATCCACGTCTTCGGTCATCCCAACCACTAGACCCAGCGGCTTGTGATTCGGTTCGGGAAGGCGCCGGAAGCGCCCATTCTTTAACAGATACAGTCCATCGTCCACGCCCACCCACATATTGCCGGCGCGGTCTTCAATCATTGAGGCAACTTGATGGCCCGGAAGACCGTCGCCCCGGCGAATGGACGAGACGCTCCCGTTAACGATGCGATCGAGCGATCCAGAGTTCGCAATCCAGATCGTGCCATCGTGGCTGGCCAGAACGCCTGATACTTCATCATTCCCCAATCCTTCCAGTGCCGAAAAAGTGACAATCCGCGGATCGCGAAAGCTGTCGACACCATTCGTAGTCGCAGCCCATACGATTCCCTCTCTGTCTTCGAAGAGAGCCGCTACCGTATCGCTCGATAGGCCTTCTGTTCGTCCGTAGTGCTCCACAACGTGCCCGTGGATGCGGAAGATGCCTTTGCCCACGCTAGCGACCCAAAGACTGCCGTCGCCATCGAAAATCATGTCGTAGACCGATACCTTACTTCCATCGAAGTTGGGGGTTACGAAGGGCCGAAAGACTCCATCGCTCAATTGTCCAAGTCCCAGTCCGGGCCCCGCTGCGGCTATGCCGACCCAGAGCGTTCCATCGGCGCCACGGGCCAGGTTATGTATCCCGATGTCCCCTGCATTGGATTTGAGCCCTTCAATGGGATAGATCTGCGAGACGCCAGCACGCCAGTGGACAAGGGCCGTGTGTCCTCCAACCCAAAAACCACCCTCTCCATCGGCCAGCAAGGCATTGGCCGGGGAGATCGGCATCCCATCGGATTTTCCGAAACACTTCGCGGCGCGGTCAGTGATATGGCAAAGTGGCGCGTCTGAAACCCTGTTGGAGCCTCGCGTGATCCACAACGACCCGTCGGGATCTCGGCTGATGCCAGCACGCCCCCCGATTCCTTCCAAGTCAAAATGAGCAATGACGGCGCCATTCTTGACATGAGCGATCTCGTTATCTCCTATCGCCCAAAGACCGCCTGCGTGATCGGCAAAGACGTCTTGTAGGCGGATCGAACCAATCTTGGCAGGCGGAACCCAGGGAAGAAACCGAACGCCGTCAAATCTGTATACGCCCTGTTCAAGTGCTGAAAACCAGAGGAAACCATCCGAGGTTTGCACAATCGAAAACATGCCCGCCGGCAGGGACCCGTCTTGTATTCGCCAAGAAGTATGTATGTACTGGGTCATGCGTTTGTTCGGATCAAGCGCGTGAACCGCGCCTGCAAATACCAATACCCAGAACAGGTAGGAGCGCAAACTGGCCGCAGTCGTAATGCGCCACCTGAGGCGCAGTAGAAGAGGTCGCCGAGAAACTGTCTGTTCCATGTTCGTGGCGAACGGCGTCAGACACCTTGGTCCCGTTCACATGCGCTCCATCGTGCCTCAACCACAAAGAACTGTCAAAAGACTTCACTTGGCAACCCGCGGGCGTCCTTTGTGTTGAAATCAGGAATCTACGCGATTCGGGGAGCACGTCTCCGATCTTGTATGCGATCTCAGGCAGTTCTCCAAGGCTTGCAGGGCATAGAGGGCATTCTCGATAGCCTCAGGTTCGCCGTCATAATTGGGGGAGGTTTTAAATAGCTCTCGGGATCGGAAGACGAGTGCTTTCCGCGCTGCTTCGATGCGCCATGGCAACTTGCTCGTGTCGGTCTCGAACAGCGCAGCTTTGTACAGTCCGCGCCAGTTCCGCAGATCTTCGGTAGACTCGCCCATGGCTCACCTCCGCATAACCGCCGCTCTGTACTACGGCCGTGTCAAGAAAATCGGCAGGCCGAGTTTGTGGTCGTACTTCGGGCGGTACCGCTCGGTGTTGTACATCGAGGCGATCTCCACCTTCCGCGGGCCCAGCTTCGGATCGGGAATTGGTACCATCGCGTAGCGGCCTTCGTTAATCGCGGTCATCACTCCGGACTTGCCTTCTTCCAATGCATCCATGGCCATACCTGCAAAGGTGAATCCCACCATGCGATCGACGAAGTCTGGGCTGCCTGAGCGCAGGTCGTAGGTAAGGTCGCTGACCACGGTTTCCTCCCCCGTCGCTCGCTTGATCTCATCGCTCAGATCTTCTGCGACGCTCATCTTCTTGCGGTGGCCAAACGCATCCGCTTCCCCGTATTCCTTTACCGCGTAGCCCTGCCACTCCGCGCCCTCGGAGAGAATGACGAGCGAGTAGTTGCTGGGGTTGTTCCGCTTGTCATGCATGAGCAACTCAATCAGGTGCTTGAGGTCGACCCTATACTCGGGAATGCAGCAGCGGATGGCGGTGACGTACGCAGTGTAGAGAGCGGTGTAACCAGCATCCCGGCCAAACACACGGAAGATCCCAATGCGCTCGTGTGAGCCCACGGTGGTGCGCTGGCGATCGATGGCATCCATAGCGCGCGTAATCGCCGTCGAGAATCCGATGCAATACTCCGTGTTGCGCACGTCGTTGTCCATCGTCTTCGGCACCGCAATTACCTTCATCCCCTTGCGATCGAGTTCTGAGGCATAACTGAGGGTGTCGTCTCCGCCAATCGCGATTAGGTAGTCGAGCCTCAAGGTTTCGATATTCTTCAGCACCGCCGGCGTCACATCGTAGACAGTACTGGTTACGCCCTTCTTGTTCGATTCTTTGGCTTCGAATCCTTGCGTCTCCAGAACTGGAGGCAGTTTCTTCATCTTGGCGGGATTGGTGCGCGAGCTGTGCAGGAAGGTTCCGCCCGTGCGATCGATGGTGCGCGTGTTTTCGCGGTTCAGGGGCAGGATGTACCCAGTCTTGCTTGCCGGATCACTCAGATCGACGTGGGTCAGTCCTTCCCAGCCACGGCGTATGCCGATGACGTCGCATCCGATTTCCGCGCCCCGGTACACCACCGACTTGATGACGGAGTTCAGCCCGGGGACGTCGCCGCCTCCCGTGAGTATGCCTATGCGCTTCTTTGCCATCGGGCACTCCTTATTTAGCGCAAACCAGGACGACAATGGATCGCGGAGCCACTCGATAGATCGACTGTCGCAGCCGCAAACCGCAATCTGAGACATCGTCAGGGCTCGGCAGGCCAGTGTCCACAATTCTTATCCAGTCCTGGGGCGCACCTTCCTGAATTTGGAACTGCAGCTCTTGCCAATATGCATTGATCATTACATAGATGTCGTCATCGGCTTGTGACGCACCACGCAAACAAAAAGCCAGGCTCCGGGAATCTGGCGACAGATCGACCACAGGTCCAACGCCATACCAGGAAATGTCCTCGCGCCAGAACCTGCTGCGACACAGGGAGGGATGAGACTTCCGGAATGCGATCATGCCTTTAAAGAAGCGGAATATGTCCTGATTCGCCTTGAGCTGACTCCAATCCAGCCAACTGGTTTCGTTGTCCTGGTTATACGGGTTGTTGTTTCCGAACTGTGTATTCAGGAACTCGTCTCCCGCCCGAAACATCGGGATGCCGTTCGAGAGCATGAGCAGGCAGAAGAAGTTTTTAGCCTGTTTCCGGCGCAGTTCGAGAACATCCGCTGGCGCGCTCTCGTCTCCCTCGTGTCCGCAGTTCCAACTGTAATTCGCGTCCATGCCATCTTGATTGGCATGGCCATTCTTCCAGTTGTGTTTCTGGTTATAAGAAACGAGGTCATAAAGTGTGAAGCCGTCGTGGCAATCGATATAGTTTAGGGTCTGGAAGGCATGATAGGCATGCTCGCGGCTGTCCGGAAACAAGTCATCGCTGCCGTAGATACGACGCATCAGGTCCGGGACCATCCCTGCCTCGCCCCTCACAAAACGACGGACATCGTCGCGATAACGCGCGTTCCATTGCAGCCAGGTCGTTCCCGGAAATCCACGTCCAAGCTGATAGCCTCCAACGTCCCAAGGCTCTGCGATCAAGGCCAATCGACCCAATTCAGGATCTGCGGCAATTTCACTGAATATCGGAGCATCTCCCCAATTGAGTGATCCGTCGGCATTGCGGCTAAACACGGATGCCAGGTCGAAACGAAAACCATCGATGTGCATCTCGTTCTTCCAATACCGCAGGCTGTCCATCACCATTTTGCGCACGTGCGGCTGGCCGAAATTCAGCGTATTGCCGGTGCCCGAATAATTGGCGTATGCGCTCGTCGGGTCGGAGGACTGCATGTAATAGCCCGCGGCGTCGAAACCCTTGAAGCTGTAGGTAGGGCCGACGTGATCTCCCTCACAGGTATGGTTGTACACAACATCTAGCACGACGGCGATCTCGGCTTTGTGAAAGGCCTTCACCATATTCTTGAACTCAAGATGTTGCCCATGATCATCAACACTCGATGCATACTGCGCGTGAGGTGCGAAGAAGTTCAGAGGCATGTATCCCCAATAGTCACCCTCCTGAGGATCGCGCTGAAATATGGGCATGAGTTCGACGACGGTGATCCCAAGCTCTTTTAGATACGGGATCTTTTCGATCAATCCGGCATAGGTGCCGGCTCGCGAGGGATGCACACCGGAATTGGGATTCTTGGTGAACCCCTTGACGTGAAGTTCATAGATAATCGCGTCCGATTCAGGCCGGGGCGGGAGATCTTCCGTCCAATCGAAAGCAGCCCGCTGTCGGGGCAAGACTCCAAGTGGCGCCTTTTCATCATTGGGGCCCGGGTTCATAGCACGCTTGCGATCAAACCCCGGAGGGAAGAAAACTTGTTTCGCATAGGGATCGAGAAGGACCTTTTCGTGGTCAAAGCCGTTCAGCCCAGCCACAGCCTGCCCTGAAACCGAGTAAGCGTAATAGCGGGCATCGCATATTTGATCTAGCGGAATCCTGCAGTGCCAAATCCGTCCTGATTTATTGCGAATAGGATCGAAATGAAATGTCGAAACTGGCTTTGCCAAATCGGTAGAAGAATAGAGAAACAGTTTCACGCTCTCGGCATGTTCAGCATACACCGCAAAATTGAAGGCTTGGTTTTCCTCCATCCAGGTGACACCCAGCGGTAATGGAAGCCCCTCTGCGTGTGCCCACGTGCGACGTTTTTGCGAAGCTGCTGAGTCTGACGCTCCGTCAGATACGAGCTCGCTGACCGCAATGGATTGGGGAAGTGTATTTTTCACATGTTAAGAAGCTAATGACACGCCGCATCGTCCTCAAAGGTGCCGCCGGCAAACATCTGCGCCAGAAATTGACCGCAATGCATCATCTTCTGGGCTTCGTCATCGTCCTTTAGTGGATGTTCAGAGGTCGTCAAGTTTACAGCCCTCATTTCGTTCCGGGCATCGACGAAGCTTTCGGCCCACGCCCGCAAATTGTTGAACTCGTTCGTGAGTAACTCCAGACCGCGGTGGTCAGATTCGGTCGAGGCTGCCGCCGCAGCTAAGGCGATGCTATCCGCAGCACGACCTTCGTATGCCCGAATTGAGTTTCCCGCCATAGCCTTTCCCACGGGATACCCATTCTCCACGACCACCTGCAACGTCCCACCCCATTCTCTTATCGAGGCCATCGCCTCGATCGCTGCCCGCGTGAAGGCCGGTGAAAAGCCGTTTTTGCGAGCGTTGTCGTGGACCGGGTCGGAAGCGTCATTTGGGGCGAGCGTCAGAATGATTCGGTCCTCCTCAATGCTGAGAGCGCCTTTTGTGATTCTCGCCAGGTCCTGCACGTCAACCAATGCACGCCCCTGCAACCGAATTACGTTCGCCCGGCCCCTGTACCCTTGAATGGAAAATGTTTCGCTCTGGCGCTGGGTCTGCGCTGATGCCGCCACCACCATAGTCAGCAACGCCACACCAATCAAGGGTTTCCGCTGAATCATGCGAAACATCGAGTCTCTCCTGGATCGCATTCGTGATCGAAGCGCAGCGTGCCTCATTGCTGAGTCGGTTCTGCCACGCTACTTGCTGGCACGGTGTATTGTGCCTGGGTGAGCGGAGGAAGGGAGACCTCCACATTCATATCCATCAGCAAATCGACACGACGATCCAATTGAAAGAACTTCGCCACTGTAAGGGCCGGAAGCACCTTGTTGAACTTCTTGTAATACTTCTTTTTCAACTCAGCCAGACGAGATTCGCAGTCAAACATTTGTTCTGCCATCGCTTTGGCCTCGGCGTCGGTCAGGTTCGGGTACTTCTGGGTGTACTGCTTTATGACAGCAGCGCGACGATCATCCAGCCTGGATCGTTCGTACTCGTATTGCCGATAGATCGGCCAGAATGCGGAGCCATCTTTATCGTTGAAATTCATTCCAGTTGTGATGAGGGTTGTCCTGTCTGCCCGCATATTGGCCCTCACTACTGCGATGGTGGAGTCAATTGCGGTCTCCTGATCTTGAGCACGACCAAGGGGGCAAAATGCGAGCATCACGAACGTAACCACAAGTAATGCAGAACTCTTCATCATTGACTGAACTCCTAAGCCGCTTGCTTCGTCATTCGCGGGCACAGCGGCGCGGTGCGCTCGACAAATTTGTGCGAATGGCTCCTCGAATGGACAGCGGAGCACTTGCACCAGATGATGGAGGCACGCCACTGGCCGAACTCATCTCAGAATCAAATCATTTCTTATGTTGTGGTTCTGCAATAAACCTGGTTCCGCGCGACCATACCGTGCCCAGGAACGGGCACGTGGACCTCATCTGGTCACAGAACCGGTAATTGAAGATCGTTTGTTACGGTGCATTGGGTATCGCGGAGCCCTATTCGCCGTGGGACATCTCTACTGCCGGATCTTGCTTCCCGCTATTGTCCGCGGCGCCTCCGTCCTCTTCATAACGACCATGCACAGCGCCCCCACGCCTGCCCAGAAGACGGTGCGTGCACGGCGGCACAATGCCAGCGTCAATCCTGTGGTGCTGGTCACGCCGAACATTTTTGCAATGAGCATACTCCCACCTTCGTAGGTGCCGAAGTTGCCCGGGTTGAGCGCGCCCACGAGGTTGATCACCTTGGTCAGGCCTTCCACGATGAAAGCGCCGCCTAAGGTGAACCCTGCTCCCATAAACCGCAGGATGACGTAGACCTCCAAGACTGCCAGCATGTGCCACAGGAGATTGAAGGTCAATGTCGTCCAGAACGCGGCTGGCGCTTCACGATGAAAATTGAGGAGGTCGTGTTCGGCTGAGTCAATGATCGGCTGTTTGCCGCTGACCCAGTTCCGCAGCCGTGGCAATCGCCCAATCGCTCGAATGGCGTTCCCCATCAATGGCCAGCGGCTTGCAATCGCCACAGCCGCCAAGATCACCACTGACACAAGCGCAGCAATTAGCAGAACTGCATACACTCGCCAGCTAACAGAAACAGGGGCAAGCATTAGAGTGGCTACGATGCCCAAAACCGTTACTACTACGGCGCTGAAGCTATGCAGTCCCCCGTCAATCGCACCAGCCGATAATGCATTCGAGAGGGGCACGGCGCGACCTAGCAGCGATATGCGCGTCCCCTCGCCAACCACCTTTCCAGCGATACCAAATTGTCCGATCCCGTCCGAGATCAATTGCGCGACGAAGCTACGGGACCAGGAAAGGCCGCTGATATCGCAGGTGAAGGCCCGTCTCCAGGCGCATGTCTTGGCAAATTGTGAGAGCCCTCCCAAAAGGATAACGAGACCGAATCCCCAGCCGACGGTCTGCAGCTCTTTCCAAACGGCCCCCGGGCCGCTCCGAAAGACCAAGTAGCCGAGTAGACCAAAGCCCAGCAGAGCTGCGAAAAATCGGAGAGCGGGCTGAATGAGAGACTGTGGTCTAGGCGCGGTACCACCCTTGCGCGCCTGCTTGAGGATACTTTTCCATCTTCTCGCCTTCTTCGGTTTGTGCGTCAGCTGGATCCCCATCAGCGCACATTCAATAGTTGAGTTACCTGCTCCCACGTCGCTCTCCCTATTTGCCAGTCGATCTGCGTACCTGGACATTGAGGAACAGCAGATGGATTGCCACTCGGATTCTCACTTAAACCTTTAATGTTGATTGTGTTTGACGAGTGAACGTGATTTGGCATGCGCCTTTGCCCAGGGCAGTGCCTCAATGTGGGCAGCGAGGGGATGCATCGCACGCGAAAATTTTGGTCACCCACAAAAATGCTGTGATTGCGTTTGGCCCACCGAGTGCAACCCGCAGAAGGTTCATGCCCGAGCCGCGCCGCACCAGAATCTGAAGTCAAAAGATGAAAATTGGCATTGCCGCCGATCATGGCGGATAACGATGGCTACCGCTCGGATTCCGACGATTCCTTTACCAGCGAGGCCTCTATGGCCCGGAGCAATGGCGAGTGCAAACAATAGGAGACATTAATAATGATGTTACTGGAGTCCCTGAAGCAATACACAACGGGTGTCGCCGACACCGGCGATATCGAGGCCATCGCACAGTATCGTCCGCACGACGCGACGACGAATCCCTCGCTTCTCTTCCAAGCTGCTCAGATGCCCGCTTATCGTAATCTGGTCGAAGAGGCAGCTGAAGCGGCTTCGGAACAGGGCGGCAATCAGCAGCGCATGGCTGATGAGTTCATCGACCGGCTTTTCGTGCTGTTCGGGTCGAAGATTCTCGAAGTGGTACCAGGTCGTGTTTCTACCGAAGTCCCAGCCAGCCTGAGTTTCGATACAGCTGGTACGCTTGCGAAGGCCCGAAAACTCATTTCGCTATACGAAAAGAAAGGGATTTCGCCGGAACGAATTCTGATCAAGATTGCCAGTACCTGGGAAGGAATCCGCGCAGCGGAGGTTTTGGAATCGGAAGGCATCCATTGCAATTTGACCCTACTGTTCAGTTTTGCGCAGGCCGCCGCTTGCGCCCAAGCGGGCGTCACTCTCATCTCCCCCTTCGTAGGCCGGATTTATGACTGGTACAAGAAGGAGCACGGTGGAACGGACACATCTCCCGACCAGGATCCGGGAGTTGCATCGGTAACGCGCATTTACAATTACTACAAGAAATTTGGTTACAAGACGCAGGTGATGGGAGCAAGCTTTCGGAATGTCAACCAGATTGTCCGTTTGGCGGGGTGTGATTTGCTTACCATCAGCCCGGAGCTTCTGAAAGAACTCGAGAACACACAGGGCACTGTGAAACGTGAACTCGATCCGGTAACGGCCCGCGACCGTCAAGAACCGCCATTGCGCCTCGATGAAAAGACTTTTCGCTGGATGCATAATGAGGACGCCATGGCGACGGAGAAACTAGCCGAAGGAATTCGCAAGTTCAATGCCGATACCCATCTCCTCCAACAATTCGCCCTGGCTCGAGTAGCTGAAACCATTGGGTGAGAACCCGACCTCCAGGTTGAACTTTACCGGACCAATGCAAGCGTCGGGAATCCTCACCGAAATCTCGTCCGGGATGGCATGGTTATGAATCGAGCCGTACTGTGGGACATGGACGGAACCCTCGTCGACTCCGCCGAATACCACTGGCAGGCGTGGCGCGACACAATGACCCGCGAAGGTTCCCCGATCAGGTACGAACAATTCCAAGCCAGTTTCGGGCAACGCAATGACTCCATTCTCCTGCAATGGCTGGGCGAAAGGGCGACGCCTGAATTAATCAGGCGCATCGGCGACGCCAAAGAAGCGCTCTATCGGCAACATGTGCGCGAGCAAGGCATTGCACTGCTCCCTGGAGCCTTGGAGTGGGTAATGCTGCTGCACCGAGAAGGCTGGAGACAAGCGATTGCATCTGCGGCTCCACGCGCCAACATTGAAACGATCCTGGACGTCTTACAAGCCCGCCAGCTCTTTCAAGCTATTGTGTCGGCTGATGATGTGCACCGGGGCAAGCCTGACCCAGAAGTGTTCCTCGTCGCCGCCACGAAACTGGATGTCGCGCCCAAGCATTGCATCGTTGTTGAAGACGCCGAGCACGGCATCGAAGCCGCGCGCGCCGCCGGAATGAAAAGCATCGGCGTGAGCCGGAATGGCAAGCACTTGCCCGCAGACGTTGTGGTGCGTTCTCTCGACCTTTTGGATGAGAACGCCTTCCATCGCCTGTTCGGGAACGGCGGTATGCAGCAATGAGTTCACAACCCGGTCGTCCTGGAACATGCAAAGGCCGAACCGACGCGGACCTCCGCCGGACGAAGGAACCGCGCCTCATCTTTTCCTCATTAGCGCGCATTCCGGACTAGACGGAATTCGGATGTGGAAAAAGAGCGGTTCAATGGACTTTAAACTATTATCATTTGCCGCTCGCCCACCGCATTCAGCCATCAATGATTGCGTTTCACCAGCAGAGAACTCTCATGCTTCGTTCGGCAGTCTATCGCGGCTCGAGTTCAGAAAAAATCCCGCCGGAGCAAAATCTACGCCCCAGCTAGACCGTGGCCAAGTTTTGGAACGAGATCATAATAGGAGATCAGCTCGATGCCTTCTTGCGAGAGTAGCGCACGGCTGTCGGGCAGAGTTAAGACCCGCAGTTCCGTCTCACGTGACTCGCGCAAGCGAGTCCTACTTGTCTGCAGATCCGCGTCGTTGTATCCCGGATGGCACACCAATTCCCAGGTTCCTTCTGGAATGCTGCGCGCGATCGCACGGAACAGCGATTCATCCAGCGCTCCAGTGACAACAACCCCTAGCGTACCGTCCGGTGTGATGAAACCCTCACGGTCTACGTCTTCGCGGAACTTCCCAGCAAGACGGCTCAAGGCGCGAACTTTGGCGTAACGCATCCAGAGGTTGGGCCGTGTCAGGAGCTGACTTGACAGCAGGGGAAGGCAAGGTCCGAAGGGATTGCGCACAGCACGAACTCCGCAACTCGCCGCAGCCCGCAGCAGCGGCCTCAGAATCGTTGGGAACAAGTGAGTGTGCTTGTGAGTATCAAAATGCGAGACCACGACGCCCGCGGCTTGAATCTTGCGAATCTGCGCCTGGGCTTCGGCAATGATTTCATCGCTGTTCATTGTGTCGGCGATCGCCCGCGCCGCGAACGTCGTCAGGCCATCGCGGAAGCGTGGTGCCGCCGTTCTTGTTGTAAGCGATGGAAGTTGCTCGGCCCCAAGGACTGGTTCGCCATCGATGAGCACAATGTGGCACCCGACGCTTAGCCTGGGCAGCGTCTTTGACAGTTGTGATGCCCCAGCGAACGCGGGACCTTTGGCCATCAACGTCGAAGAGGTCACCACCCCACGCATGTGCGCGTCGGCGATGGCCTGGTTCACACCTGAAGTGAAGCCGAAATCATCTGCGTTGACGATGAGCCGCCGCACCGATGGAGTGAAGCAGGACTGACGCGAAGAATCTTCCGGATCCTCGGCCTGACTTTCATACGGGCTACCCATCTGGCTTAGGGAAGCACGCTCAAGAAAGATCCTGCATTCCTCAGTTGCGATCTCGTTAACTTCCATGAAAATTTCCTGTTGTGCTCAGGACTGACCAAGAGCATTGCCAACGATCTCCTGAGCCTCGCGAATGATCACATTCAAATGTGACTCGTCTTTGAAGCTTTCGGCATAGATCTTGTAGATGTTTTCCGTTCCGGATGGTCGAGCCGCGAACCACCCGGTTCCCGCAACCACCTTCAGTCCGCCGATCGGAGAATTGTTGCCCGTGGCCTTCGTTAATTTGGCAACGATGGGCTCCCCTCCTAACTGTGATTCTTTCACCGAATCAGTTGAGAGCTTTTGCAGCTTTCGTTTTTGTTCCGGTGAGGCTGGGGCATCAATTCGGGTATAAAGAGGACTCCCGAACTCCGCTGTCAATTCACGGTAGCGCACACCAGGATCTTTTCCGGTTCGAGCCGTGATCTCCGCGGCAAGAAGATCCATGATCAGGCCGTCCTTGTCGGTGGTCCATACGGTGCCGTCGCGGCGGAGGAAGCTCGCACCCGCACTCTCCTCTCCTCCAAACGACAAAGAGCTGTCGAGCAGCCCAGGGACAAACCATTTGAAGCCCACTGGCACTTCGTACAACTGACGTCCGAGTTTCTCTACAACACGGTCTATCATGCTGCTGCTTACTAGCGTTTTCCCAATTGCGCATTTGGGGCTCCACTCTGGCCGATTGGTCAGCAGATAATGGATCGCGACAGCCAGGAAATGGTTAGGGTTCATCAAACCCGACGTTGGCGTCACAATGCCATGACGGTCGGAGTCGGGATCATTGGCGAACGCCACTTGGTATCGATCCTTTAGGGAAACCAGCCCAGCCATGGCGTATGGGCTTGAACAATCCATACGAATCCGGCCGTCATGATCGAGAGGCATAAAGGAAAACGTGGAATCGATCGCGGAATTTACGATGGTGATATCCAATCCGTAAATGGAGTTGATCGGGTCCCAGTAACCAATAGCGGCTCCGCCCAGCGGATCCACACCCAATCTCACCCCCACATCGCGAATGGCGTCCATGTCGACGACGTTCTTCAGATCTTTCACGTAGGGCAACACCAAATCTTGCAGGTGAGTGGAAGACGCTTTGATTGCCTTTTCGTACAGAATTCGTTCTACTTCGCGATTTCCGGCTCGCAACAGATCATTGGCCCGATCCTGTATCCAGCCCGTGGTCTCCGTACCCGCAGGGCCACCGTTTGGGGGGTTGTACTTGAAACCACCATCTTCCGGAGGATTGTGGGAAGGTGTGATGACAACACCGTCCGACAAACCAACTTGGCGAGTGCAGTTGTACACCAGAATGGCATGTGAGATAACCGGCGTCGGTGTGACGCCATCGTCTTCCTGAATGATGACCTCGACATTATTCGCGGCTAGCACTTCCAAGGCAGTGCGCTGAGCAGGCCCGGACAAAGCGTGCGTGTCCTTCCCCATGTACAGGGGGCCTGCCGTGCCTTGTGTCCGCCGGTAATCGCAGATGGCCTGCGTAATGGCGAGAACGTGCGCTTCGGTGAACGTGCCGTTTAAAGACGTTCCGCGGTGGCCGCTTGTTCCAAACAGAACGAGCTGCTTGGCATCATGGAGATCCGGCTTGCGGGCAAAGTATTCCTTTTCCAATCTGGCCAGGTCCACAAGCATTTCCCTTGGAGCGGGCTTCCCGGCCAGCGGTGAAATCCTGGACCCGCTCAACTGTGTTGCCGCTTGTTTCTTCTCCAGTGCAGTAGACATGCGCCCTCTCTCCAATATCGTCAACCCTGTTTAGCCAGTTCAAGTTCCTGACGTTTATCGCTGCTGTGTCACCATTCCATGCGCTCCTCCCATACAGCACGGGCGACTTCTCAGGAAGAGCATCGCCAATTTCGTACAGAGATACACTTCTGGCTGCCCGAAGCTGAGTTGAGAACGAGATCTTCATCTGTCGATGGACGCGCTTCCCGAAACTAGCAGTGCAGATAGCCTGCCAATCGGCCCAGCTTAAAAAAGTGATTTTGCATAGTATCCCACGCGCCTGATCTGCGCCTGGCATGTCCTGCCTTGGGCAGTGCCTCAATCTGGGCAGAGAGGAGAACGACAAGATTGGAGACATTGTGGCGATACAGGGACATACGGGTGCTCTCAAGTGGCACATTGCATGCAAACTGTAGAAAGTTTAGTGCGCACGCAAAGCCGTCGGTGAAGTAGAGGTGCGCTGCACTTGATCCCCAGCTCTCCCCAAGTAGTTACGGATCAAGTCACCCGCACCTCATCCGACGGTTGTTTCGGACTGCAAGAGCGGCGTTTAATTCAGCATGTCATGTCACTCATCGCAACGGCTCTGAAACCACGGTCGATATTGATCGCGACGGATTTCTCCCAGCCTTCTGAGAAGGCGCTGCGCCACTCCCTGGCACTTGCCCGACTTTATGGCTCGAGATTTTGCCTAGCGCACGTGGTGTCCTCTCTGGCTCTGACCATGGCAGGTCCCGAAGCCATCGCTGCCTGTGAAGAGGCAGTGCTGCGCGAGGCCGCGCATTTGGAGGCATCGCTGGTTCGAACCGGGACTCTTACTGGCATTCAATACAAATTCATCGTTAGGCGGGGCGAACTGTGGCCAGAATTGCGAGAAATCATCCGAGAAGAAAATACGGATCTCCTCATCGTCGGCACACATGGACGACACGGCGTGGGCAAGCTGTTCTTCGGTTCAGTCGCGGAACAGATTTTTCGTCGGGCATCTTGTCCGGTCTTGACCTTTGGGCCGCACTCCGATGACTGCCCCTGGTTTGGAATGTCCTCCACGCACCGCACATTCCTGTTTGCGACAGACTTCGGACCCGGATCTCTCCACGGCTTGCCCCAGGCGATTGCGGCCGCTAATCAGTTCGGAGCCAGACTCGCTTTTCTTAGTATCGTTCCAGCCGCGCCGTCACACATTGACGAAGGGCTGAAGAACTCGCCAGCATATGCATACAAGAGAACCCTGCAACGCCTGACAGAACTTTCGGACGGTGCCGGGCTCGATCAGAGACCTGAGTTATACGCGGAATTCGAATCAGAGCGGCCGGTAAGCGAGAAAATCGTCAAAACTGCTGACAAACTCCGAGCGAACCTTATTATTATGGGACTCCATGAATCGGCCTACACAGAAGTGATCTCGCACCTGGATCTTGCCACTACCTATGACGTGGTTTGCCAGGCTTCCAGTCCCGTACTTACAGTTAACTGTTTTTCAGGGTATGACGTTCGTCCGAGACTGGCGGAAGTAACAGCGTCGCCTTTGTCGGAGACCGATGGGGTCCGCAGCGGCCGGTTCGGAGCGAAGGGGTAGACGAGAACGTGAATCGCTGTCGACCAGATGAGTGACAGCCGCGAACAAGAGTCCAATGGAAACTCCTGACATCAGCATGCCGACCATGCTTTCGAGCGGGCCCAACAGGCGCCATTTCATCGGAAGCACCACATCTCCGTACCCAACTGTGGCATAGCTGCTCGCGGAAAAGTAGAAAGCGGATTCCCAAGATGGAAGGCAAAGCCAACGATAGCAACTCGACCAGAGAAGAATGACAATTCCGTGCAGCATAATGACAGCTAACGTGGTTTGCATGACGAGCGCAGCGCAGTGAAATACCCGTACCTTCGGGGTCTCTCTTGGAATATTTCTTATCCAAATGATGAGTGCTGCTGCGCCGCCGCACTGCAGAAATAGTGAAGCCAACACGAGAAGAACGGCAGCTCCGGCTTGTTGAAGCAAGGTCATGGTTCGAGACTGCTCTTGTGATGAACAGTGGCAGAACTTTCGCTCAATTCCTTCATTGGAGCTCCCCTTTGGATGGCTCTGCCGTGAACTCAGAGTCGTTGGTTGTCTGAAAAGCCTCTGTCATCATCTAGCCAGAGCCGAGTGCAACCCACGGAGGTAATGCTCAAGAAAAAGCAGGGCCGCAATTACTACTATTAAGCCGCACGTCACAATCCAGGTATTCCAACTCCTTCGCCTTCTTACTCGGTCCTCGAGTGTGCAACGTGGTTGCGATTGGTCTTTCTCGATAATGGCAGTTAGTCGTAATGGACAGCTGCTGCTTGTTAGGCCACCGAAGCGACCGCCTTCCAGCGAATCAGCTTGAAGTCCCGCACAAAGATTCAATACTGCACCGGGATGCTTCGGCAAACGGACATCCGTACCTTTTGGGACCGACGATCTAACAGCGCACAATGTTATCGGCATGAATGCCTCTCGTCGCGTTGCGCGTATCCACCACCAATGACGCGTGCTCCACGATCCAGCCGTAATCGTAATCTGAATGGTCCGTGACGATCAGCACACAGTCATATTTGGCAATGTCGTCCACGGGCACGCATTTCATCTGAAGATCGTACTTGCGCCCTTTGCCGATAAAAGGAAAATAGGGATCGTTGTAGCTGACCTCAGCACCATCCTTATTCAGTAGCTCAATAATCGTCAGCGCGGGAGACTCGCGCAGATCATCGATGTCTTTCTTGTAGGCCACACCAAGCACCAAAACTTTGGCACCTTTCAGAGCCTTACCCTTTTGATTCAGAGCTCTGCTGACTGACGAGACCACGTGATAGGGCATGGCGTTGTTGATGTCTCCGGCCAGTTCGATGAAGCGGGTCTGGAAATCCCACTCTTTCGCCTTCCATGATAGGTAATACGGGTCTACAGGGATGCAGTGTCCGCCCAATCCGGGTCCGGGGTGGAAGGCTTGGAAACCGAATGGCTTGGTGGAGGCCGCCTCGATGACTTCCCAAATATCCAGTCCCATGCGCAATGACAAGAGCTTCAATTCATTGACCAGGGCGATGTTCACGCAGCGGTAAATATTTTCCAACAGCTTAGTCATTTCGGCGACTGCGGGCGAGGACACTGGAACGGTTCGATTGAAGATTGTTCCGTAGAGTGCGGCGGCCAGTTCTGAGGCTTGGGGATTCAGGCCTCCTACAACTTTCGGGATGTCACGACGCGCGATGCTGTCATTGCCTGGGTCCTCTCGTTCCGGAGAAAAGGCAACAAAAAACTCATTCTCTCCGTTAGCCGTTGCCTCGCGGGCGGCCTTCAAACCGCGGCCATTGCCTTTCTCCAAGATTGGAATAAGCACTTCCTCCGTGGTGCCGGGATAGGTCGTGCTCTCGAGGATCACCAATTGACCGGCGCGTAAGCACGGTGCTATGGACTTAGCAGTATTCGTAATAAAACTGAGATCTGGCTCTCGATATTCGTCCAAAGGCGTTGGCACACAGATGATGATGGCATCCATTTCGGTCAGGCTCGAAAACCCTGCGGTCGCACAGAACCCTTGCGAGCGTGCCACCTGGATCTCTGTAGGTGGAATTCGATAAATGTAGGATCCACCCGAGGTGAGAGTTGCGACCTTATGCTGGTCGATGTCAAAGCCTGTTACTCCAAACTTCGCTTCGGTGTAGAGCAAAGCAAGGGGCAGGCCCACGTAACCGAGACCGATTATGCCTATCCGCGCTTGGCGAGTTTCAATTCTGGTTTTCAGCTCTGAAAATAGGCCGGCGGAGCTGCTGCAAGTAATCATGATGATGTCCCCTATGAACAATTAATCCCGATGGCTATGAGAATAATGAAAATCTGCGGTGGTTAGTTCAGCTGCTGGCCCCAGTTCGGCCGGTTCATGAGATTCCCACTTAATCAGCTTCAGATCCAACACGAAGATGGAATAGAGCACCGGGACAAGCAGCAGGGTCACAAACGTCGCGATGGTAAGACCACCGATCTGCGCGTAGCAGAGAGGCTCCCAGAGAGGTCCCCCATGGATGGCCAAGCGGTATGAGTCCAAGCACGGTCGCACCGACCGTGATCATTACGGGGCGCAATCGTACGATGCCAGCATCGAGCAGAGCCTCTCGTAAGGGCTCTCCTCTCTCGTGCGCTTCTTCGATGAAGTCGAACAGAACGATGACGTGACTGACGATGACGCCGACCAGGCTGGCGACTCCCAGGAACCCCATGAATCCGAAGGGCTGGCCCATGATCACCAGGCCGGCGAAGGCTCCTGTCATTCCGTAGGGAATCGCGGCGAACACAAGAAATGGCTTGACTGCGATTTCGGAACTGCAGAACCAGCGCAATGTAGATCAGCACTACGGAGATCGCCATGACGACGCTGAGTTGCTTGAAAGCCTTTCTGCTGTTCGTCGTATTCGCCTCCGATCTCGAGGAAATAGCCGGGAGGCAGGTTCTTCTGGAACTCCTTGATCTTCGGCAGCAGCGGGGTAAGGACCTGAGAGGGCAACACGCCGGGGATCGGGAACGCGGATACCGTGACCGTGCGGAATTGGTTGCGGCGCTTGATTTTCGATACTGCCATCTCGGTCGTGACGTTCGATACCTGCCTCAGAGGTACGCGCTGATTGCTGGTCAGCGAGTAGACGTAGGCATTTTGAACATCAGACAGTCCGGCGCGTTCCTCCATCCGCAAACGAACGGCGATCGGGATTTGTTTGTCAGCTTCCCTGTAGGTTGACACAGGTAATCCACTCTCCGCCGCGGCGGAGGAGAGGGCTATGTCCAGATTCGTGATGCCGGAAAGGTTGGCGCGATCCGGGTCAACCTTCAGCCGGACATTCATGGCAGGTTCGCCCCAGTCGTCTCGCACCCGAGTCGCGTTTGGCTGGGCCCGAAAGATTGCCTGGAGTTCGCCAGAGAGACGGTGCAGAACTTCCATCTCCGGACCTGAAATTCGAATGGAGACGGGAATGCCGACCGGCTTGCCGGTCTCGAGCTGCCGCACATCGACCCGGGCTCCCGGGACTTCGCGGCTCAGCGCCGTCTGCAGTCGGCCCAACGAATTCGTTGGTGAAGTGCTTGTCGGAAACCTCGACGAGGATCTGCGCATAGTTGAGCTGTTGTCGCTCGGGGTCGACCGAGAACCAGAATCTAGGGCCGCCGCCGCCGACAAATGTGGTCAGCGACTTTAGAACATCTTTGTGATGATGTTCGTTTCCAAATCGTTCCGCCTCTTGCCGAATGACGGTTTCTGCCCGTTGTGCGACCGCGTCCGTCGCACCCAGCGGGGCATCGGGCGGAAGCCAGACATCCACGTACGACAGGTAGGAGAGGTCCTTGGGGAAGAACTGCGGCTTCAGCATGGAGAAAAACACTCCGCCCAACACGAGAACGATGAGAGAGCCGGCGAACGTACCCCAACGATGTTCGAGTGAGAAATTCCCCAACCGATAGTAGAGTGCCGGGAAGCCATGCTTTCGTCGCTCGGACATGGGCGGCTCCAGCTGCTTGGGCGGTTTGATCAGGTAGTACGCAATCAACGGCATAAAGGTGAATGAAACAATGACGGACGCGACCAGCGTGCAAGTCATTACAACCGGCAGGCTGTAAAGGAAAAAGCCTGTATCGCCGGTCAGCATCAGGAACGGCAGGTAGGCGACGATGTTGGTGATTGTGGCAAATACAATCGCCTTCGCCAGTTTCGTCGGTCCGATCCAGGATGCGAGGTCGCGCGGTGAACCGGAGCCCAATTCGCGCTTGATCGCGTCGCCTGCCACGACCGGCATATCCACCAGCAAACCTAGCGCGATGATCAAAGTCGCGATGGAAACCTGTTGAATGTCAATACCAAGAACGTGAACGATACCGAAAGCCATCGCCAAGCGTCAGAGGGAATGGAGGCAGCCATCAGCATCGCCGCACGCCAGTCCCAGAATCCGATCAGGGCGACGATGACGACGAGGACAATGGCCTCATAGAGACTGCCCATCAACAGGCTGACAAGCTCCTTCACTTGCCTCGGCTGGTCCGACGTGCGAGCCACAATAAGGTCCGCCGGCAGTTGCGGGCGCACGTTGGCGAGCGCCTTATCTACCGCTTCTCCGAACTTGAAGATCTGCTCCCCCGATCGCATTTGCACGGCCAGGGTAATGGCGCGGTTGCGATGCCAATTTCCGTTCGCCTCGCGAGAGACCATGTAGTTCAAGTACCGCGTGGGCGTTTGATAGCCGCGCGATATGTCCACAAGATCGCGCAAGTAAAGCGGCGCTCCGGTGGGCGACGATGCCAGAAGCACGTTGCCAATGTCCTTCGTGCTTTTGAACTCGGCGGTCGCGTCAACCAGGACATTTCGCGATTGAGTCTGGACGATTCCGCCTGGAGCGGTCACATTCCTCGCGTTCAGGATGTCTTTGATTTTCGTCGGCTGCAATTTGAAGGCGGCCAGCCGGCTCGTCCGAGTACTCCAGATAAATCTCTTCCGGCAGAACGCCCACTCGCTGAACTTTCGCTACTTCGGGCACACGTTGCAGCGTGCGTTGGATCAGGTCGGTAAAGTCATCCAGTTGCCGATACGAATAGCGGTTGCTGGCCACTTCTGCGATCCGTTCTTTCGTGGATTGAGGATCGCGAATGATAATGGGACCCCACGCGTCGGGATGAAAGTCGTACTCCTGCAGCTTCTTCTCGATGAACTGCTGTCCATACGCGCGGATTTCGTCATCCGACTTCGCCGTCGCAAAATCGATCCCGGAACAGCTTCCGACGGACTCGGAACGAACATCACGCGCGAATCCGTCCCGCTGGGCCTGCGCAGCGAGGATGAACAAACGGACGTTCAATGACGGCAGGTGAGACGGATGCCGGGTAACAGTAGAGAACAGTCGACACGCCCACTCGTAACCCCTTGGCGAACTTTCTCAATCGCATCCCGTACACCGCGGGCGCGCAAGCTCGATTTCAAGGTCCGGGACAGTCGGACTGGCGACGGTCAGCATCAGCGCGGCCGTGTCTCCGAAGTCGCTGATCCAGGTGATCGGTCCCGCACCGTCGGGAAGGTCAGTGATCTGGTTCAGTCGTTGGCCAATGTCCTGAAACTCCTGCTGGGTGTTCTTGATGTTGTCCAGCAGCCTGACTTGCACAACAGAGATGTTGTCCTGGGTGGTGGACTCCACACGGTCCACCTTGCTGTTTCCAGTGATGGCTTGCTCGACCTTCCGCGTGACCAGCTGCTCGACCTTGTCTGCCGAGATCCCTGGCCAAGGGGTGATGGCCAGCGCGATGCGCACAGGGATGTCAGGGTCCTTGCGCTTGGGCATGTTCATGTACCCGAACACGCCCCAAGCCAGCGTGGCGAGCAAGGCGACCCAGGCGATCTGCCGGTTCTTGACAAAGAATTGTGCGACGTTACGACTGTTGTTGGGGTTCTCCGCTTTCATTGAAGGACCTCTACCCGCTGGCCATCCTTAAGCAGATTGGCGCCGGTGGTGATGATGCGCTCTCCGGTTTGCGAGCCCGCTGACTACGGTGATTTCGGTGCCATTGACCGCGCCGATGTCTACGCTGTGGAGGCGAGCGACTTCTCCGGCAGTTGAGTCTGAGACGACAACACGCCATATTTCCCGTCTTTCGCTTGCACGACTGCGGAGAGTGGCACCAGCAGAGTCGACGCACGACTTGCGCCGTCCGCAGTCGCGAATTGCAGGGAGCCGATCATCCCCACCTTCAGCAAGTGATCGTGATTCGGTATAGCGACTTCGACCTCGAAATTACGTGTAATTGCGTCTGCCGCCGATGACATGCGGCTGATTCGCGCATGAAATGTGCGCGCGGGGAACGCGTCGATGGCAACATCCACAGGCTGGCCCACCTTTACGGAACGGACAACCGTATCGGGCACTCCCACCACGATCTTTACGGTGTCGGTTTTGGCCACTGTGAATGCGGGAACGCCAGGTCCGACAAACGCGCCTAGCTCTACAGCTTTCTTGACGATGTCGCCGTCGATGGGTGCAATCAGAGAGGTATCACGCAGAGCGATTTCCGCCTCGCTCGTCAGGGCACGAGCAGACTTCAACTGCTCCTGGCTTGCATCAAACTGTGCGCGGGCGGAATCGAAATCGGGCTTCGTAAGGCTCTGAGCATCGTACAGATGCGTAGCCCGATCAAAGTCGAGCCTGGCTTTCTGAAAAACAGCATCCGCGGCGGCTGCCTGCGAGGAGGCCTGGTGCACCTTATCTTCGTATTCAGAAGATCGGATGCGGACGAGTACGGCGCCCCGGCTGACCCGGTCCCCTTCCGCAATGTCGCGCATCCTGCCGTCCTGGCCTCGCACCTGTTTGAGCGAAATGACGTATCCAGGAATTCTGAATGCCAGGGGAACTTCCGAATCGGGCGACACTACCGCCGAGAAACGCAAGCCGTCGGCGCTGAAGCCCGCTTGCTTATCAATGGCTTGAGCCTGGACTCCCTGTGGGGGTTGACTGAGCGGCTTTTTCGAGCCACAGCCGATCATGACGAACATCAATGTAAAGACTGCGATTGTGGTTCTCACGTTTATTCCTCTCCCATCGCGCGGCGCAAATCTGCAAGGGAACTCCAATACGAAGAGAGCGCCTGCTGATACTGAAAAGCGGTTTCCGAACTTCGAGCCTGAGCCTGCAAGAGATCTCTTGACGAGTGCTGCTTGTTCTCTGTATTTGTTGCTGGTGACGCGGAATTCTTCGGCGGCGGCCTCATGACCGGTGCGGGTGGCCTTCAGCAACAACGCAGCCTCTTTCCACTTGCGGTACTTCGCAGCCGACTTCAACCCCAATCTGCGATTCTGACTCTTGTGCGCCGTTGCGCGCTTGCGCCAGTGTGTTCGATTTCTCGCGTACTCGATTGCGGCGGCGTCCCCAATCGAAGGGTTCCCAAGTCAAAGCAAAGCCGGCCACACCCACATTCGTCGGAAGGACCTGCACGTTCTGAACCCCCATGTAGCTAACCGCGAGACCAAGGTCCGGTATGTATTCGGCTTTCGCGATGCGGCGGTCGTACTCGGCTTGTTTTTCCTTGAGATGAGCCTGGCGGATCTCCGGCCGATTCTGTGATGCCTGCTGGCGGGCATCCTCCAGACTCAGAGTTGTCGTGTCCTCCTCAGGAATAAAATCAACCCGAAAGGGAGTTTCAAGATCTCGTGCCAAGAGTTGATTCAGGTGCTCGTGCTGTGTGGCAAGTCCGTTCTCCGCAACCGACAAGTCATACTGCGCCTTGGTCAAACGCGCATCGACCTCCAATGCGTCTCCCTTGAGCACGGTTTTCTCCGCGATGTAACGCAGCGTAACTCGCTGTGCCTCTTCCAGCGTCTTTTACTCCTTCCCGTGCTGCATCCACAGCAGCCTGTGTCGCAACAAGCTCGAAATATGCACTTCGCACTTCGGCCGCGATCTTCTGCTTCTCTGCGCGAACGTCTTCTTTCGCGATCTCTCGCCCAAGTTCTGTCGCGCGAATTCCCAATCCGATCTTGTACTGCTGTGTCAGAGGCTGATCGATGCTGCCGTTCAAAAAGGCGGTCAATCTGTGCTGGCGTGTGAACCTTGGCGTCGGTTGACGGGATAGGCCCAGTTCCTGGATACGTCCCGAAGGCTCCCTTCGCAAACGTGAAATCAAACGGCTGCAGCAGTTCGCCACCGAGAACGGCAAACTGAAAGTGTGGCAGCCGCTTGCTGCGCATCGTGCTCACTTGGAAGTCATACTTTTGCGCTTCCAACGCTGAGTTCTTCACGAGCCGATTGTTCGACAGTGCAATGGAGACTGCGTCATCAAGCGTAAGAAGTGGGACGTCCTGCGTAGCCTGTTGGGCAAACGACCCAACCGGTAATGCGAAGACGAGAATTGCAAGAAGCAGTGCGAGATGGTTCGATTTCATCATTCTTCTACCTGGAACTTCGGCTGAGGCCTGACGGCCCTTTGAACTTGAGCGAATAGTGTTGTCGCTCGTGTGCACCAAGATTGCAGGTTCCGTACCAACGTGGAGTTCCTTGCAAGTCCTTGAATCAAAAGTGCGGCCGCCCGAAAATGCGGAGGCATGCCCAAATCTGGTCGATGGTCTCTGCCCTAATGCGGGCGTTGGCACAGTAACCTGAGCATGTCTGAGAATGTTGAACGTCATGATGCTCGGAGAGCACTCGAAATCTGCTCACATGTGTTGAGAAAGGCCCGCTTGGGTTGGGATGGTCGAGAATGGGCGGGTTAACAGTAGAACTCTAGCTAGATAAATCGGTGATTTGGGGATGGCGTGTGCAGTTCTCGGCCGATGCTCAACGAGGATGCTCGCAAATCGTCTGGTCAAGGTCACTCACGATTCCTTGCCGGACGATATTGAAAACATCCGCGCACATCCGCCCCGGGAAACTCGGTGAAACTGACCTATATTCGCCGAGAGCTGTTGGTTGGAGGATGACCGTTTCCGCTCGAATTACCTGACAGGTGTGTGTTCGATTTCTGCTTGCGGACTAAAGGGAGGTTAAGCCGTTCGCAAATGTCCCGCGAATACGAAGTCTCGGCAATGAAAAGCGCACCAAGTTTCTTGACGAACGAGAGCACCTCTTCCCCGATAGCATCAATGAACAGCATTTCCGTGAGATCGATGACTAATTCCAGTTTCGCGTCACAGCGCGTCACGAGCGCGCGAACCTGCTCAGCCCCCTCACCCGTGAGTCGGCCCTCAAACCTGCAGATCAAAGCACCGTCTAATTGTTGCGTTTCAACACGTAGCATGATGGCCCCTCTGACATCCATTAGCAGCCTCAAATCCTTGGGCTACAGTTACGCTTGCAGCTGTCTTGCCATGGCGTATCCGCGCAACCCATTGAGGCTGAACGGCTTTCGAGTTTACGCCGTCCTTCACCACGGGCAGTGCCAGCATGAGGGCAGGCGCTCGGTAGGAGGCTAAGAAGCAAAGGCGGCTGTTTCAGCCGCCTTGAAGAGTTGGAAGAGCGAGAGAAGCCGGAGGTTTTAAAACGTAAATACCAGGCCAACAGAGGGCACGGCGGAATGAGTGTATTTGTCCACTTTTAGGTTGGTCATCTCGAAATCGGGAGTTTTATAGACGAAACCTCGATACTGTGCGCGTACTAGGAAATGTTTTGACATTGGCACATCGACGCCGCCGCCATAAACGAACGCGCCCCGGGTCTGCTCGCTCACAGATCCCCTACGAGGATCGAAGAACATCGCTCCCCCTCCCGCGAGCACAAACGGAGATAGCATCTTCGCGGCTGGCACCTTGAAGGAGGGAAGTTTCAGAATCGCGACACCGGTCGCGGCGTGGGTATTCATCGGTATGAAGGTCGTGCCGTTGCTCGACAGGTAGCGTCTGATGATTCCTGAAATAATCATAGTCGCCTTCGACCGCGAGCCACCTCTTCAGATTGAATCGGTATCCGACCATCACGCCCCCAGAGTTGGATGGATCGTTGGTAATCCCGGCGCTTGTGGTCTGCTTTTGGAAGAACCCGGAACCCTGAACGGTCACTTCATGTCGGACTTCCTGAGCCCAGGATGAAATCGCAAAACAACTTAGAATGACTGCTAGCTCGAGCAACTTCTTCATCGGTTGAGTCCCCTTGGTGGACCACTTAGCGCGGGCCCACCAAGGGATGAGGCATCTCGATCGCCGAACTCCGGCTGCGAGGCCTAAGTCATTGCGAAATAGTCAATTGTAAGTAACTAGGGGTTCGCATACGTGCCGTGACGTTGTCCTTATGCTGGCGCGCGGACCGCATATTGTCAGGCTACATAATCGGCGCGAGTGATATTCAGCCTTCGCATCTTGTTCTGGAGCGTAGTTCTCTTTAGCCCAAGTCGTTCTGCCGCTCCGCCGTTGCCGGCTATCCTCCCGGAAGCGCTTTTCAAAGCATCGAGAATCGCCTGCTTCTCGGCTTGCTCAAAGGTCGAGCCCGCCGAAACAATAGTGCGGCCGGCAGATCTCGTCAGCTCTGCTCGTGGCACATTCAATTCGTCTCCCTGCGTCAGAATTACGCAGCGTTCAATGAAATTCTCTAGCTCGCGAATATTCCCTGGCCAGTCAGCATTGAACAAAGCCTCCATCGCGGGTTTCGGCACAGACCGGATACGCTTCTGCATACGTCGGGAGAGGCGCGACACGAAAAAGTGGACCAGGAGTGGAATGTCTTCACGCCTTTCACGGAGCGGAGGAATTTCAATCGGAAAGACTCTGAGCCTATAAAACAGGTCCTCGCGGAACTGATTATTGCGGATCATGCCTTCCAAATCCCGATGGGTGGCCGCAATCAAACGAACATCAACTTGGATGGTCTTGGTACTTCCGAGGCGTTCAAACTCCCGTTCCTGGAGGGCACGCAGGAGCTTCGGCTGCAAATCCATGGTGATATCGCCGATCTCGTCGAAAAAAGACTGCCGTGATCCGCCAGCTCAAAACGGCCTCGCTTCTGCATGAGCGCGCCCGTGAAAGCACCCTTTTCGTGGCCAAAGAGTTCGCTTTCCACCAGCCAGAAGGAATCGCCGCACAATTCAAGCGGACAAATGTGCGCCCACGCCGCGGGCTGAGATTATGAATGGCCCGGGCTACCAGTTCTTTTCCGGTGCCAGTCTCGCCATGCAGTAGCACGGTGGAACTCGTTGGCGCTACGATCGCGACCTGGTCCAGCACTTTACGGATCGCTGCGCTTTTGCCGACTATGTCTTCGAAGTTGTATTCAGCTTCGATTTCTGACTCAAGATAGAGGCGCTCTTCTTCCAATCGCGCAGCCGATGCGTTCAAGCGCCCGTACGCTAATGCGTTATCGACCGCTAGCGCGATCTGATTACTGATTTGTGACAAGAGATCCAAGTCGGCCTGCCCAAAGTGGTTTGGCCGGCGGCTGCCCATAGTGATCACACCCAGAGGGCCGTTTGCAGTCATCAGCGGCGCAATGGCCGATCGAGACGATGGACTCCGCCTTGAGTTTTTCAGCGATACGCGGCGGGAGGTATGGTCAATTTCATCGATTGACAATAGGTCGGCGACGCGGGAACGTAGTTTGTCTTGATGGGCGCCCCTGAGTTCGGATCCTTCTGATCGAAGTCAAGCCGGCGCCTTTACTGCTAGGAAAATCCAATACCGCACATTCCAGGTCGTTCGATTCTTTAGCGAACAGCCAGAACCCCGTGAAGTCATTGCGAAAATAACTCCGGATAGATTGCGATGCCGAGCGGAACAGCTCATTAATGTCAAGCTTGGAAACGACGTAGTTATTGATTTCCAAAAGCAACCTGAGCCGGTCACGCTCTTTGACCACTTGCTGCTGGTAGCGCTCTGCGGTGTCTCTCGCTACTGCGCACTCCAGCGCAACTGCCACGTGGGACGCCATAGACTCCATCAGCTTCACGTCTTCGGGGTGAAATTCCTGCCCACGATCCTTTGTCAATGCGAGTATTCCATATCGTTTGTGCGAGGTAGATACCGGAAACAAATACGTGCTTCGACCAACAGACTGGGGTGCAAATGGAACCAGCTCAGGATATTTCAACATCTCCTCTGCCACATCCGGAAGGAAAACTGGTTTCTGTTCCTGAACGACCTCGGCCACCGCGCCAAGGCATGGAAGTTTGGTACCAATTTTGATCGGCGGAGCGTCCGCTTCTTTGTCGTAATCGAAGGAGATACAGACTATTCCCGTCGTCGCCTAACGCGTAGATTTCGGCACCATGCAAGGCAGAGACGTTGGAAAGAACGTCACGCAAGCTGTGCAGGACAGCTTGGATCGTGGGCTGATCGGCTAGGGCGCTTGATGCATCCAGCAAAGTGCGATAGCGCTCTTCGGTAATGGTCGTCACGCGTGTGCTCTCCTACAATTCCTGATTTTCCTATGCACGCTGCTCGTTATTCGCGCAGTTAAGGCGAATGCACTGAGTCCGGCGCGCTAAAGTATCTGCCAATTCAGGCCCCGCCGCAATCGACATGGATGTCATTGCGGAGAACAACGGCCACTGGATCCAGTGGCCGTCTATGCCGCTATCACTGAGTCGCCAGTTGCGCCGGAACAGTAGCAAGGAGTTTGTTAATGGCTAAATCCAGCGTCCGATTCATCTCGGAGACTACGCCGGGTACAGTCCGTTGAGACACCGTTCCAACTTCGGAAATGGCATTGCTCCAGACCGTTGCACCTGTATTGACGCTTATAATTTGTGCAGACATTGCAACGTCCACCTTGACCCCGGCCTGGTAATCCACTTCCTCGAGCTTTTCCAACTTTCCACTGAAGATCAAGTCATTATCCGGACGCCCGTTGTACATCGAGACCATGGAATACTGGCCACTGGCGCGCAGATGATCGATGACGGCTCCGGTCACAAGTGTTCGCGGATCTGCCGCCCAACGGTGATATTCGTAAAAGCCGATTTCCTCGGCTGTGCTTCGGTACACGATCGGCCCTTGTCGCAAATAACTCGGCGCCTGGAACTCTCGTACTGCAATTGAGGTTCGGACGCTTTCTTTCGCTGGCGGATCTGGCGGGGCTGGCAAGTTCAGAGTGTAATAGGCCGGATATCGTATCTTCCCACCACAGCCGGTCAGGATCGTAACAATCGCCAACGTCAATGCGAGCACATTTAGAAGTTTCTTCACAGTGATTGCCCCTCCCCTGACCTATTTCGGAACCTGGCGATCCTCGGGTTGTTTCACGCGAACGAGGCTCCAGGGACGCTGCTTCAGCGAATTCGTAAACTGGTTGAGGTTATCGGTCGCCTCGCGCAAGATTCTCGACCGTGTCGTCGATCTTGTAGTCGTTCGCTCTCACGATGATCTGCATGGACTGCAACAAGCCCCTGGCCTCTTCCAGGGTGCTCTGTAATTCCGCCAAATCTTTTCGCATGGGATCGCGCAGGACGGTCACCGTGCCATTCACGTTCTGAATGGTCTCGTCGGCATGGTCGGTGACCCTGGCCAGTTGGTCTGTAAGCCGCTCAATTTTTGGTCTCGCATCGGCCACTAATCGGTTGACATTGTCCAGAATGGCTTGCACCTTCTTCTGATTCCGTGGACCAGTCATCGTGTCCAAATTGGCAAGCAGATGGTTCACGTTTCCGGTGATATCGTTGAGTTCTCCCTGTGCCTGCGTGATCAGTACATTCGCGCTATCTGCGACGCCAGCCAGCTTTCCGGCGATTTCATCCAGGCTGGCCGCTTCTTGTGAAGCGATGGTTGAGTTTGGGGGAAGACGCTTCGCCTCTATCGTGCCGGTTGTGATCGACAGGGCCGCGCTGTTCATCACGCTGACGAAGCCCAGCTTGGCCACCGATTTTTCATTCAGCGGAGTATTCTTCTGGACTTCAAGGAGAATCTCGATTCTGGTTGGATCCACAGACCCGGGTCGTACGGCTGTAACTTTGCCAACATTCATGCCTCCGTAGAGAACGGACGCTCCCGGCGCAAGCCCGCCCGCGTATCGCAAGTAAGTGCGATATTGCACAGAGCCGCCACTGTACTGGGCGTTCAGCAAGTAAATAATGATGAACGCGAGAATCGCGAAACAGCTGAGCACAAACGCGCCCACCTTAGCTTCAGTGGTCATGGTTTACCTCCTGCATTTGCACGTACCGTCCCAGATAGGAGGCCAATGCCGGCGTATGGACCGGGCTGTCCGGCACACGATTAAGAAACTGCTGCACGCGGGGATGTGCGTTGGCCCGTATCTCTTCTTTAGAGCCGACTGCGAGTAACTTTCCATTGAAGAGCATTGCTATCCGGTCGGCGATGCGGAAAGCGCTCTGGAGTTCATGGGTGACAACCAGCGCCGTAATCTGGAACGTCTCCTTGAGAAATAAAATGAGTTCATCCAGTTCTGCCGCTACGATAGGGTCAAGACCTGCGGAGGGCTCGTCCAAGACTAAGATTTCGGGATCCATTGCAAGAGCCCGCGCGACAGCCGCGCGCTTCTTCATGCCTCCGGAAAGTTCCTGGGGGTGCAGTTTGCCAAACTCCCCCAGACCGACCACCGCCAACTTCATCCAAACGATCAGATCGATGATGGAAGGAGCCAGTGAAGTGTGCTCCCGTAAGGTGAGCGCGACATTGTCTTGCAATGACAGCGAATTGAACAAAGCCGCGCTTTGAAACGCCACTCCAATCGACCGCCGGACTTTCTGCAAATCCGCCTGTGAGCAGCGCGTGATGTCTGTTCCTTGAATGGAGATGCTGCCGCACTTCGGACGCTCGAGGCCAAGAATTTGCCTCAACAACGTGCTCTTTCCTGAACCGCTGCCTCCGAGCAGAACCGTGATCTGCCCGGGCTCGATGTCAAGATTCAAGCCATCGAGTACACGGCGGCCGTCGTATTCCACTACCACGTCGCGCACGGAAATTATGGGCATCTACGTTCTCCCCATGAAGTAAAAGATGGTAGTGAAAACCGCATCGGCGACGATCACCATGAACGTTGAGCGTACGACCGCCGAAGTCGTCGAGCGACCCACGGCCTCGGGCCCGCCGCGCACACGAAGTCCTTCCAGGCAACCGACGTGAGCGATAATCGTTGCAAATGCCAAGCTCTTAAGCAGCCCCGCAAGCACATCCCTCAACACGATCGAGCTCAGCACGTATCGGAAATAAAGCAAGAGACCAAGGTGCGTGCTGAAGAACATGAAGAACCCTCCGGCGAGAATGCCGAAGAAGTTGGCGGCGATACTGAGACACGGAACCGCCACCAGTGCCGCCAGATACTTCGGCGCCAGCACAAACTCCACCGGTTCGAACGCCATGACCTTAAGAGCATCGATTTCTTCGGTCACCTTCATGGTGCCAATCTCGGCGGCAAATGCGGACCCCGAGCGTCCGCTGACCGCGATGGCCGTCAGCAATGGTCCAAGTTCGCGCGTGAAGCCGACTGCGACCAGATCGATCACGAAGTGCAAAGCTCCGAACCGGCGCAGTTCCGATGCTCCTTGCATCGCGAGGATGAATCCGCTGCACATCGCGAGCAGGGCAACCATTGGGAGCGCGTCAACCCCGATGTCGAGCATCTGTTGAACGGCTGCTCGCCACCGATGTCGATTCCCAACTAGAGGCAAAGCGGCTCGCATGCCACGCAAGGTGCTCCACAGCTGAATGTTTAGGCTGCCAACGTAGTCGAGTTGGCTGAGGGTCTCTCTGCCGGCAATTTCGAGAAGATTGGGCATCAGACCGCCTTCGACCCGGACTGGCTGTTTGTTGGCGTGCTTCCATCGAAGAGCGACAGAATGCCCGTCAGATTGGAACAGCCGCAGTAATCGGCCTTCTAAGCCTTGCAATCTCAGTTCGATGTTGTGGCTTCGTGCGATTCTTAGACCTTCGATCAGAGTGGCCACGCCCGAACTGTCGATATGGGTAACCGCAGATAGATCAAGAATCAGTACATTGCAACCTCGGACCTTGCAATGTTGTGAGAAGCAGCGCGCGCAGAGC
Source organism: uncultured Acidobacteriota bacterium (assembly GCA_963733805.1). Taxonomy (GTDB): domain Bacteria; phylum Acidobacteriota; class Terriglobia; order Terriglobales; family Acidobacteriaceae; genus Gp1-AA133. The sequence continues at coordinate 300,097 of CAVTEO010000019.1, forward strand.
CGGTGAGGAGTCGATATCAATACGACCGCAGATTCGCGCCACGGTGCCATTCTCGCCGGTAACAACTTCAATCTCCGGTTTGTCAATTCGGTCGATTCTGCTGCCGAGCAATGGGATACCTTCCTTTCTGCCACGGTGTCGAGAAGTTTTCAGCACGGGCTCTTGAGACTGCGCTGCTAAAAGATATGGCAAGAGTATGGCCATAACCGGACGGGCGGCAATTCCACCGTTGTCAAATACTTGGCCCGCAATGCGCAACTGCTGCCCACGGGTAGGCAATATCTGGGCAGACGCGTGCCCGCATAAGGGCAGATGCGGTCAACGCCGTCCTGGGCCTATTAAGTCAGCGATCGGCCCAGGCCCGCTTTCGAGTCCAGGAACGAACCACACCCACTCCCATCCGGCTTTCGCTGGAGTTTTCCAGCAAGGCTGGACTTCTGGGCTCAGCGTAGGCGGTGCGGTATTTTCGCGAATTGCAGTTACAGATGGGATACCAGGCGAATCGAATCGCTGGCACGCAGTCTGAGCGAAGTATGGGATAGGGGCTTATGCTAGCGGCGGCGTCCACAAGAACGAGATCGCTTGTGCGCTGCTTGGACCGACTTGATCAATTTGGCCCGTGCCCGGGCTGTTCGCGCTTTCACAGTCCCGGTGGGAATCCGCAGAATCCGAGCTGTTTCGGAGACGGAAAGCTGATACACAAACCGGAGATGAAACGTCTTCCGCAGAGTCGGGGACAGTTGTGCTGCTGATTTCATCAATCGCCGATGCAGCATAGACCTATCGCACTCCTCCTCGGGATTGGGCCGATGGTCCACCAAAATATCGGACAGCGAATACTCCTGCTCCTCTCCGATTCGCGAATCCAGGGGCACATGGTTATGGCGTGACTGCTTGCGCAAATGCATTCTTGCGCAATTGATAACAATAGTGGTCAGCCACGTCGAAAGTTGCGCGTCACCTCTGAATTCGCTCAGGTGCTTGTAAGCTGCCAATAGCCCGTCCTGCACCGCATCCTCGGCATCAGCTTTGTTTCCCAAAACTCTATATGCGTATCGATGAAGAGACGGTAAGCGATGCGACACAACAGAGAGCATTTCCGCGCGTGAAGCCTCAGTCGAGGCCAAGGCGACGCCGTCTGTGCGCTCATTCAATTTTTCCGGGTATCGCATTCTATGTTTGCGCTCCACTGTCCTCACCGAAGCACGTGAAGTTCCGCGTGACACAGGCGAGCAGGAACTTCGATGTCATCTGGATGCCGCGACGGACTCTGGAAAAGGAACCACTAAAACCGTATCGGAGTTTGCCGCTTTCAGCGATTGCCTTGCCTGCTGCCCTGCAGCTTGGTCGATGTCATGTTTCAGAACATCATGGAGCGCGCTAAGCACCTGATACTGCATGATTGCCATTTGGTAGCTCTGCTGCAGAAGATATTCTGCTTGTTGGCGGGTAATTTGATTTGCTTGTTGGGCCTGCACGATTACAAAGAAATCGGCCGACGTCTTGTCTGCCACCATGTTCATGGCGATTTCGTAGGACTTGAGAACGTCCTGTGGCCCCAAGGGCATTTCGGGTTTGAGCGCAATCAAGTCGGGGAGGACAGGATTGGACTGCATGCTTGTACCCGCCAGAATGCTCTCTGGCGGAGGCGCATCTGCGTGGATGTTCGTTTTCTTCGACTGGGCTGCGGCAGTGTGCCACCCGGTTGCAAGAATCAATATCGTAAGAAGTATGTGTCGAGTTTTCATCGTCGCTCCTCGCGTAAGCTTTATCTGTTTTTGCCACACCGCGGCCAATTGCGCCTTAACTCGGCTTTTCAACTCTTCTGGATATCTCATCTTCTGCATCCAATAAAGGCCAGGCGATCTGTGCGGTCAGTCACCAGAGTTGACCGGTGAGTACCGCGTTGGCGGGCTCGGATCCTCGCCATTCCGACTGCTTGATCACTTTGGCGATATTGCGGGCCAAATTGTGGGTAGCGCGCAGGTTGCTGCCGAAGAAGCGAACACTCCCGTTCACCGTGCGCTCCAGCACAATTCTGCCCTCGCGTGTAACGAGTTGACTCCGCACCGTTAACTTTGTCGCGCCGCTAACGGAGGTGACCGCACGCTGCGTTTCACTCCCGCGGGTATACTTCACGATCGTGGTCTTCAAGATCAACAAGTTCGGAAGCTCGCTAGCTGCACTGTCGCCCTCGCGGAGAATCTGCTTAAACCGCTTTGTCTTATTCAACTCTTGCAAGAGGTTCTCGTAGATCGCAACTTGGAAGGAAGGCGTGAGGTCCGGCTGCCCGGGATCAACCCGCTCGACTTGCACGCTCCATTGCTTGGCGGGACCACTGCTTGCATCGAAAGGTTTCACGTCTGCAGTCTGGCCATGTAGCCGACCGGAACACGCAACGACAATCGTCACGCTGGCGGCAACAGAAAGGATCCATGCACTCCGCTTATTTGTATTCATGTGTGCCTCCGGGACTATTCTGGTTGGTTGCCCGGTCTTCGCCAGGGCTGGAGGATGCGCCCCGGGCCAAGAGCTCATTCCTCACGAGTTCACCTTGTCCTTTAGTCACCTGGAAGATCGCACCGTGAACTCCTCCATCACTGTCAACATATTCGAGGGTCAGCGTGTCGTATTTCTTATGCGCAAAAAGACTTACGACTCGGCCACCTCCGAACGGAGCGGCTGCCTTGCCTATCTTCATTGGCACTCCACCAACCTGCATCGTTTCCTCGCCCAGAAAAACATGTCGCACAGAAGCGATGTCTACCTGTGCGACGAGCTCGCCGCTTTGCTGAAATCGCAACAAATTGTCTTCGGTGAATAGAGTTCCTCTGCAATTGTTCTTTGTGTTTGGAAAACCCAGGAGATGGGTAGCCCGAATGCTGAAGGGTGTGTTCGCGTTCAATGGGAGCGCGGTGTTCTGGGCCAATGCGCCGATGCCGGAACACAACAGTAATGCCCCGAGACTGACGAGTGCGCGTCTGCCGAAGCAGCCACTCTTGTCGTTTCCTAGAACAAACAAACGATACATTCATCCTCCGAGTCGTCTCGAATCGCCAGGTCGACATGTAACTCCTGCAACAACGTTTCGAGCGTGACTCTCCCGCAGGTGAGAAAAGAGCTATTTCGGTTGCTTCGGCTCCGCCACGGGTCTTTGGCTTACTATTGGCACCTGAAGCGACCGCCCCAATATGTCGTTGTAAGTAATCGTGTTCTTCCCGACCAGAACTAGCAGTTCGTGCCCTGTCTCGTACTTCACGGGGATTTCGCCCAACGGCTGCGTGTACAGAACCACATAAATCGTGGTGCCCACTTTGACGGAAACGTCATAAATGGTGCTATCAGATGCAGGGTCTCCTGCGGCCTGATGAGCCTTAACCTCCGTAATGATGGCTACTTGATACTTTGACGTGGACTGGCAAAGAGCTGGCAATGTCAGCAAACACAGAGTGACTGCGCCGATTAGCTTCCGCATCCTTTACTCCTCCTGCTGCTCCTCTTAGTCCGCCACGCCGGACCACGAATAGCCGGCTAACCAACTCAGGAGCCGCTTCCTAACCTGAGCATTGGAATGCAATCGAGATTCCAATGGCCAAGACACCAGTAGAGTCCTCAACCAGCTTGGCTTTTCATCTCTTTGCGCGGCATTTGGTCTCACAATTCGCAACTGGACGCCCACGTCCCGCCCACATCCGGTCACACAACTGACCAATGCTTGGCAACGAGGTTTGCAGTTGGTTATCGCTCGCACTCCCAAACAGCCGTGTTGACGGCCCTGCGTCGCAGTCGGGGATTGGCAATGAGTTTGCACTCTCATCGGATTGAACGAGGCGGCAGCCATTGGAACCCATACGGACTCCGCAGCCAACCAGTTCGGAGCGCTTGCTTCAGAGCGCAGAAACCCGCGAGGGACATCCGTTGTTTGGCCAGTTCCTGCCGCTCGTTCACTTTCGGACCTCTGGATAGGAGAGCGATTATGAGCATTACTGACATACTGCCGGGCGAGTCGCACGGGCACATCATCTCGTCCATCATCAACTTGGTCTGTCCACAATGTGGCGGAAGAATGTCGGAATTCCAATGTGAGGGGAGATGCTGTAGAAACTGGCTTGCAGAATGGGAATGGGCGAATTACGCGACGAGAAGCTCTAAGTCTCGGGCTTCCGGCCATGCTGCCAGGTCGACGCGCTGAACTTCCTCCCGATCTCAACGGCCTCTCTCGGTCGCCGTTTTAACATCATGATGGAGTTTTAGCCCCGACGTATGCCGCAAGCTCATCGGTCATTTGTCATGTTGCTCGGAGTCTCACTGAACAGTTTGAATGCAGTCACAATATGATTGATCTGCTGCGAGGATCTCGACTCTCGGCCGTGAGAATTTCCTGGCCGCCGATGGGATATTTGGGATGAATGCTGAGGGGGTCTTGCATGCTTTCTTTCGTGACGCTCTATATCTCTTTCTAGGAGCAGCCTTCAGCGCCGTCGGCATGGTATCCGCTGCTTTTGCGGTTCTACGCCGCCAACGCGATTCCCTCCTTATTTTCTTTGCTTTATTCGCCACACTCTATGGTCTTCGACTCTGGATTTCCTCGCCCCTGCTTCCGATGGCGGTCCAGGGCTCAGCCTTTTACTCCCGAGTACGCGCAGGTATTAACTACATAATCCTAATTCCGGCATTTCTGTTCTTCATCTCCCTGGGTCTATCCAAGCGATTTGAGCGGATATTTGGGTGCGCCATCGTTGGTTTAGGTTGCGTGCTCGCTCTCGCCACCTTCGTCTTCGGTGATTCGGCCGTGTATGAGCGGACGAACAGCCTGGCGGTAATCGGCGCGTCGACGTTTTTTCTTATTCGATTCATGGCGAACAGTTACCGGGAGAGTAAGACTCCTGAGGCCGCCGATTTTGCTGTGATTCGCTGGGGTCTGCTCATCTTCGTTGCTTTCGTGGTTTGGCAAAACGTGACGGAATTTTTTTCCGCTTCTCTGCCGAAACTCGAACCCTTTGGGTTCGCGGCATTTCTGGGCACTCTGGGTTTTGTGGCTGCGCGTAGTACCCTGCGGCGAGATCAACAATTAAAGGAGATCCAAAACGAACTGGAGGTAGCCCGTCGCATCCAATTGTCCATTCTGCCAAGCGAATTCCCTATTTCCATGAACTTTCGAGTAGCCGCTCGGTATGTGCCCATGAGTTCCGTGGCAGGCGATTTTTACGACTACATCATTGCGGATGATCACCAGGTGGGACTGCTAATCGCCGATGTGTCGGGGCATGGCGTCCCGGCCGCCCTTATCGCATCGATGGTGAAGCTCGCAGCTGCTTCGCAAAGAGCGGTTGCTACCGATCCCTCGCGGTTCTTGGCCGGAATGAATTCGGCATTATTGGGCAATACGCAGAACCAATTCGTTACGGCGGCGTATGTCCACCTGAACTCAGAGGCTAGGGAACTGCGATACTCCGCTGCAGCCCATCCACCCATGTTGCTTTTGAGGGATGGACGAGTGGCGGAAATTGAAGAAAATGGGTTGATGCTCGCCGCTTTCGGTTTTGCGTCATACTCGACTGCAGTCCATAAGCTCGAAGCAGATGATCGAATGGTGATGTATACAGACGGCATCTTGGAGGCTTCCAATGCTGATGGAGAATTCTACGGGCACGAGGCCCTGTGCGATCTGGTGACAAGGACTCGACACCTATCCCCTGCGATGGCGGCGGACTCCATTATTTCTTCAGTTCGACAATGGTCGGCAAAACAGGATGATGATCTGACCGTTCTTATTTGCGACTACACGCCGCGAGTTGACGATTGTAGTACCGCGCTCCGCTCTCGCCGCTAGCAGGCTCCACGGGATCCGACCGCCCAGGAGTGATCGATACTGGCAAGGGCGCCGTGTCCAATCACATGGACAATGAGAGGTCCGGCAGTTCGTGGGGGAATTCTTGCAGCTTGAATCAATCGTGAAAAGCATTGGACTGATTGGGTTGGTCAGCGCGTTCCTGCTGCTCAGTTCCGGCCAATCTTTTGAGCCGGCGCCGGATCTGTATCGCGCCAAGCCAGAGAACGTGCCGCCATGGGCGGAGCAGGGGAATTTTCGTTTCATCCGGCTGGACGGTGGACGAATTGAGAGCTGGAAGGCCGAACGTACCTGGTGGGGGAAACGGTTCAGCACCGAAGACAAAGACGTGCTGGCACATATCTATGACCGTGATTTCGAAAAAATACTCGGCTTGCTCAAGCAGGCGGAGTTCAATTGGATTTGGGTCACCTGGAGCAGCGGCTGGTCGTTCAAGGATGAGGCCGAGAATCGGGAGAACCTGAAACACGTAATCGCCCGCTGTCATGCGAACGGCATCCACGTTTCGGCTTACCTCTCGGCTACCAACATGTTCCGCAAGAGCGCCTATCGTGACGACCCGGAAACAAAGAGATACGGCTTATGGATGCATGGTATTCCGATGTTCTACGCTGGCCCGACCATGACCGATCTGCAAGTCTCGTGGGACCGCCGGCTGGCCGACACGCGGAAATCTGGCTGGCGCGCCTATCTGCTGAGGAAGGCGGAACTGGCGGTGGACGCGGGAGTGGACGCGATCATGTGGGACAACATGATCGGTTACAACGACGGCCTGGCCGAGTTGCTCGATGACAGCCAGCGGATGGCAGAGCGCAAGGCGCGGGACAGCGGTCGGCACAAGGTCATGGTGTATGCCAATCTCCATATTCCGCCGGACCGGTTTGCGATGAACGACATCAACGAGGTGATCTGGGAGGAGGACGGCAAAGACACTCCGGGTGTCTGGAACGGTCATTGGCAGGTGGACAACGCACGCCAGATCAAATTCCTGAGCGGAGAGAAGCAGCTTTGGCAGCCCCTGAAATATGAGAATGACCTTTACCACTGCGGCCCCCGTGAGCGCTGCATTCCCAGCCCCGCCGAGCAGAAGCTTTCCATCGCTGAGGCCTATGCGTTCGGTGCGGCCACCTCGCGCAACATCGAAGGCCGATTCCTCTCCGCGTTGATCAGCGGCGATGCCGCGGCCCGCGAAGCATGGACGGCCATCGGTCAATACAACCATTTCCTCGTCGAACATCGGGAACTGTATCAAAGGACAGCGCCCGCGGCGCGGATTGCGCTGCTCTCCGCGGAGCCGCGAAATCGGCTGGCTGACGAATTCCTGAAGCAGAGTGTCTTCTTCGAAACCAAAGTACTCACGCATCTCGACAAGGGAATCCCCCTAGACCGATTCAAGGTGTTGGTGATCCCGGCTGACCTACCTAAGCTCAATGCCGCGCAAAAAGTGCACTTGGACAAGTTCACCGTCGGCGGAGGCGTCGTCATCAGTGCCGGAAAGACGGACCTGGGAATTGTGGCACGCGCGGAGGCCGCGGCCGGAGGGCCTCTTCTTAGCCTGGAGCCGCGCGGTTACGTGCTGGCCCAGTTAACTCAGAAGTCCGACGGCCGCACTTTAATTCTCCACTTGCTCAACTACAATCACCAGGTTCCCGCAAAGAACGTGAAAGTCCGACTCGACCTAAGCGGGCTAGTTCAGGAACTGAGCCGGTGGGACGTGAAAGTCCTTTCGCCGGACGCCGCCCAGCCTCAGTTCGCTGACCTCTCTCTGCAAGGGAGCGTCTGCGAGTTCACCCTGAGCCGGATCCAGCACTATACCGTCGTGACTCTCTCGGCCAGGGCGAGCCGGTAGTTATTGTGGAACAGCATGCCCCCTCGTACATTCGTGGAGCTTTCCCCGGAGCCGCACCCCACGTGTGCGGTTTTCTTGCTCAACATGCGGTGGCACGCCGCTGGTGACGCCAGCCGCCCCCGAAGGTCTGCAAACGCTCGTTCGCCCGAGGATCTGCCAAACCGACCATCGGGAGTCAATTTTGGGCGTACCCCGCGCTTGAGCCGTGCGACTAAACGTCCGAGACGAGGTGTTTTCTCCAGCCTCGACAGGACGCATGGGAAAGCCCCATGAACTCGAGAGCCCGATACCGTTGCTGTGATACCGGTCACTGCTCTAACTCGTGTGGGCTCAGCTGCCGGCGTCGAGTGCAGTATTCTCCGCCAACCTTGTCGGAGCTTTCGTTTGTTCGTTCCGATTTAAGAGTACGTTGGAAGAAAGGATTTCAGAAAGATGGGTCCCCCTGGAAAGAGTTCCTCGTACAAGGGCCACCGCCGGGAGTTCTCCGCCCACTGCCGCCAGCCAGCGGGATGGGCTAGGTCGCGGGTTCAGTCACCCTCGATTCTTAGATTTCAGATCCTCAATAGCTAGCATTCGCAGCACTATCTCCTTCATGCGATCTACGATCTCTTGAGTCACAGGAGCACTTTTTAGCTCTTCCCATTCGGCTTGAAGGTTATTGGCCTCATCACTGTCTCGCAGAGTTTGTGCCACTTTCGACCCGGCTTCCGCGCGCAATTGTGCCAGCGCGTCCGCCGACTGTTGCAGGACGGCCTGCTCACTTCTTAAGCGCTCGACTTCCTCTGTAAGAGAGTGAATTTTCGCCTCTTGTTCCGCGAGTTGCTTGTTCAACGACTCTATAATCATCGGCTCTTTGCGGGAAGCCAGCAGCAGCGACCCTTTTTGCTGACGGCGTTGATAGTCGAGCCGCCTCAGCTCGTTTGCTTCTTGCTGCAGTCGGTTCTGCCTCTCCAGTACTTCTTGCTTTTCTGCATCCTCAAAACTCGCAAGCAAGTTCTGAAGCGCGCGCAGTCGTTTCGGTTTCGCCTTCACTATCTCGGCTCCAATCAATAACCGAACATCAGCGGCATTCTTGGGGGGCTCCGGATTGCGGGGACGGCCGCCTTTTCTTGGCGCGGTCGAGGGGATTATAGTGTCTGACATATTGACCGATTCCGGAATCCTCACATACTATTCGCCGCGTCTGATGCCCAACTTGACGCCTGGCAGTCGGAGCTATACTAGAGCCAGGTGAGAAGCTGATTTCACATTACAATCAAACTATTATTTTGCCGTTTCGACCGGGTTGTTCCGGAGTTTAGTGTAATGGATATAGTTATGGACACAAAGATTTAATCGTGTATAATCAATACCTTAGTAACCTTCTCACCGGCCCATTTAACATTCGCTAGGAAGTCTTGTCTCGAGACGAGGATCCCCTCTGGGCCACACCAAGGGGGAAAGAAAATGGAGGGTGGGCGGGGGCTCCTGCCCCCAGGGGAGTGGAGAAAAGTTGAGTTCTCCTCCTCCGACACTCGGCTCTGGCCTGCCGTGCCCGACTATCTCGTACACTCCGCCGTGACCCGTGGGGTTCCGACGCCTCCCGTGTTTTGCATCGTCATCGGGGTGGGCCGAATTTGAAAATGCTTCCGCTCTCACTCGGGGCCGAGGTTCTGCACTCACTCAAGCGACGGCCACACCAAGGGGGAAAGAAAATGGAGGGTGGGCGGGGGCTCCTGCCCCCAGGGGAGTGGAGAAAAGTTGAGTTCTCCTCCTCCGACACTCGGCTCTGGCCTGCCGTGCCCGACTATCTCGTACACTCCGCCGTGACCCGTGGGGTTCCGACGCCTCCCGTGTTTTGCATCGTCATCGGGGTGGGCCGAATTTGAAAATGCTTCCGCTCTCACTCGGGGCCGAGGTTCTGCACTCACTCAAGCGACGGCCACACCAAGGGGGAAAGAAAATGGAGGGTGGGCGGGGGCTCCTGCCCCCAGGGGAGTGGAGAAAAGTTGAGTTCTCCTCCTCCGACACTCGGCTCTGGCCTGCCGTGCCCGTCTATCTCGTACACTCCGCCGTGACCCATGGGGTTCCGAAGCCTCCCGTGTTTTGCATCGTCATCGGGTGGCCCGAATTTGAAAATGCTCCCGCTCTCACTTTAGGGCCTCCTCGTCCACTACAACGTCATTGATTTATATATAGATTCTCGCTCGGATCATCACTGCTAGGGCTTTGGGGCGGTAGTCTATTTCAGTAGATCTAGGAGTGGGAATGACACCATCTAGGGCCCCTCAGTTTATGACTGACGGCCGATCAGCCCACCTCCTTCAATCGAGAAGCGAATGTTCGCCTTGCGACCCTGGCTGTGTGCGAGAAGTGTGTTGCGATGGATCCCAAACGTGTGCCCGCTGCCTGGGAGCGCCAAGCGGGCAGCAAAGAGCTCGAGCAACAACTTCATCCACGAGGTTTCGACCGAAAAATATCTGACATTGGTTGCCTTTCGATGACAGGCGTAGTCCCTGCTCTAAGTGGAAACGGCGCTGTTCATGAAGCTTGGAACACTAGCAGGTTGCGGAAAAACTCTGATTCGAGTGGCATGGCCTACCAACGGGACGGCGAAACAAGGACAGGCACGACTAGCGATGTAGAGCGAGATAAGCGATGTAAAAGAAGAGCGTAGCTCCCGCGATTCCAATCATCCCGGCGAGGCGCAATCCCCAATCAGGCATCTTGTACGGATGCCAACTACCCTGCTTCCAACTGTCGGCGAAACGATCCAAGTTTGCTCTAACGTAGCCGGGTCGCAGAATCATGGTCAGCCCGAACGCTAAGAAACCGGCACCCATAACGAGTGCGGCAGGCGCATCACTTGGGCTCATGCTTGGCACGGCAGCAGAGTACCAGAAAACTCTCTTGTTTCCACAACACAACCTGATAAGAAGAAGGCATGCGCGGAAAAGACGAGCAGCAGTTGGATGTGTTCAGCTACGTCAGCCCCGAGCAGCGAGTGCCGCAGGACCATCCTTTGCGTTCGCTGCGTGCCATGACCGATGAGGCATTGCGAGAACTGCAGCCACGGTTCAACAAGCTGTATGCGAAAACTGGACGCCCCTCGATTGCGCCGGAGAAGTTGTTGCGGGCGCTCCTGCTGCAAGCGCTGTACTCGGTGCGCAGCGAACGGATGTTGATGGAACAGCTCGACTACAACCTGCTGTTCCGCTGGTTCGTGGGCTTGAACATGGATGACGCCATCTGGGACGTGACCGTGTTCACCAAGAACCGCGAGCGTCTGCTCGATGGGGACATTGCCGAAGCCTTCTTCCAAGCCGTGCTCCAGCAGGCACGCGAGCGGAGTCTGCTCTCGGACGAACACTTCACCGTGGATGGAACGCTACTGGAAGCCTGGGCGAGTGTGAAGAGTTATCAGCGCAAGGATGCTAAGAACGCCGTTCCGCCGGACGATCCTGGCAATGCGACGGTGGACTTCCACGGGGAGAAGCGGTCGAACCAGACGCACGCATCGAAGACGGACCCGGATGCGAAGATGGCACGCAAAGGCAAGGGCAAGGAAGCCAAGCTGAGTTACAACGGGAATCTGCTGGTGGAGAACCGCAACGGACTGATCGTGAACACCGAGGTGTTCGAGGCCAACGGAACCGCCGAACGCGATGCCGCGCTGGTGATGCTGGAACAGATTCCGGGCACGAAACAGGTGACGGTGGGAGGCGACAAGGGATACGACACGGCGGATTTCGTGGCCGAGTGCCGAAACCTAAAGGTCACGCCGCACGTGGCCCAGAACCTGGAGCGGCCCGGTGGGAGCGCCATTGATGCTCGCACGACGCAGCACGCCGGATATGCCATCAGTCAGAGGAAGAGGAAACGCGTTGAAGAGTGCTTCGGATGGCTGAAGACGATCGCGCTGTTGCGGAAGGTTCGGCATCGTGGAGTCTTCAAGGTGGGATGGGTCTTCACCTTCGCGGCTGCGGCCTACAACTTAGTCCGCATGAGGAATCTGGCGATTCAAGCGACGTAAGCCGAGATCGTAGTGCGTTCGCAGGAACGAAAAACGAATCGCGGAACTACCCAGCGTGAGCAGTCAAAACTCTTCCCTGAGGCACACAATCGAAGAATCAGGAGAGAATCTAACTTGCATCATCCATTTTTCCGCAGCCTGCTAGAGAGTGACTCAGGATCAGGCGACGTTTCTGCTCTCGTGCAAGAGGCAGTCGCTTGCGATGCGCTCCCCAACGATAGCCGGCAAGTCTGCCATCAGAGCGAATGACACGATGGCAAGGGATCACAACAGCGAGTGCATTGACCGCGCGCAAACCTCACCAATCTCCTGTGCGTGCGGACGAAGTTTTCAGGCGGTGTGAGGCGTCGATTCCGAACTCACAACCCAACCCGCAGGAAACGGGCGCGACCAAGAAGGCGCGCGAAAGGCTTGGGCGGAGAGCATTGCGAGCGTGATGGCCGCCATTGCCGGCTTGCCCCAGAATTTCGAATGGACCGGCGCGGAAGAGTGACGGCGCTGGGGCACGCCAGGCTCTTGGCGGCGGTAAGCCGCAAAATTTCGGCCACGGCTACAGTCCAATGCACGATCGACCTGTAGTGAGTCGTGGCAGAGTAAACCAACGCGTCAGAGTTGCTGATTTCCCGGACTACACGAAATTTCCACTTAGTCATCTCCGCTATCAACTGGATCGTTGGGGATTTTTAGCGGATCTGGGGGCGCACCCGGACCTCCAGGCCACTCGGGTTTGTCGCCGACGGGCGCATAGTTTTGCCACGCGGCGATCATTTTCCAGTTAGCGCTCGCCTGCAAAACTTCCTGCCAAAAGACCGGGTTCTGTAGCAGCGTCGATGTGTCGTACTTGGCGTTCGTCCATTTGGACGGATAGCCGAGCGAGGCCAATCCCTGCGGCAAACCACCCGCAGCAGCGAGGTCGATGTCGATGGACGCACCGAATGCCAATGGCGAAGGCAAGGTTAAGTCGACACCAACGACCAAACCGCAGTCGTAACCCGGATCGGTATCCTCAGCCTCCACCGTCAGCGACCAACGTCCACCGAGAAATCGGCATTCGAGGACGCCCGAATGTAGAATGGCTTTGCCGTTCAGACTTTGTGACAACTGCTCCTTTGGGGCCGGTAGTTGGAACACTTTCACTCCTGGCATGACGGAATAGTGCGGTCCCTCGAGAGTCCGCTCGGGCAGATCTCCTGCAGCGCCCAAACACGATCCCGTGGAGTTAAGGGCCGGACGAGACCCACCGCTGGACCGCCTTTCGTGACATCGCGTTCACCGATAAGTTGTGGAGATCCGCCGCCGACATCCGACGCCCAGACGGTCACATGCGCGCCGGGGATGGCGTTTTTCGGCAGTACGGCGCGGGCGCCTTCGACCAGGGGCTCGGTAAGCTCGACGGCTTCGAGCCGTGGGTGTGGTTTCACGTCGAGTGACGAACCGTCGACCCATGCCCCGCCACAAGAAATCTGCCGGGCCCAAACTTTCTCGGGCACGGTCAGGAAGGGCGACACTCCGATGTTGCGAAGGGAAGTCTTCGCGAAAACGCGCAGCGATAGCTGCTTCGGCCCGCTGCCGGAGTCTCCCCAAACTTCCAGGCGTGCGCCCGGGCTGGTGTTGACTGAGACCGCTCGCGCGCACTTGTACAGCTCGGGAATCAGGGTTGGCGCCGGCGCTGGCGCCTCGTCTTGAATGTCCACGGTTGTGGACGTAGTGAAAGTGCAGATTTCCATCGTTAGAGTAACGGTCTGGTGTGCGGGAAGGGATTGGACGGGTACATCCCATGTGGTCGTACCGGGAGGAACGACGTAGTCGTACGACGGGCGGCCTGGTACAGCGACGGGCGGTTTGGCGCTCGGGTGCAAATTCGACACATGGATTAGTGCCGATCCAGCGCAGGGCTTGTCGACATCGAGTGGGTCAGGCGTGTGGGCAGGTCCGACGGCTCTCTTCGCGCAAGTCGGACGGATGCTCATGACAGCGCGGCATGGCCTGAGAGACAGCGATCTTGTGTCCTGCGGATGGGAAGGCACTAGAAAGTTGGAACCACAGGGCATCGAGGTCGAAAGTGGCTGTCTCGCGCAGGCCGTCGGAAGCGCGCTCGATGGTCACCTCTGCGCCGTCGGTAATTCCCCCCCGATGCGAACCG